>NZ_JAQZAO010000010.1 GCF_028737315.1 Actinomycetospora lemnae
CGGCCTCCTGGCCCTCGTCGCGATCGTCGTGCACGCCGTCCGCGGGTCGTACCCGCGACAGCTGTTCGACCTGATCATGGGCTTCGACCGCTGGGTCCTGCGCGTCGCGGCCTACGTGTTCCTGACGACGGACCGCTACCCGCCCTTCGTGCTCGAGCCGGGACCGCGCGAGCCGGGCGCACCCGCGACGACGGCGCCCTCGCCCGCACCGTCGCCGCGTCCGGGCTGGACGGTGGGCCCGGTCCTGGGGCTCGCCCTCGGCGCGGTGCTGTGCCTCGGCGCGGTGGCGCCGGTGGTCGGCGGGGTGACCGGGCTGGCGACCGACGCGGCGGGCCGCGACGCCACCGGCTACCTCACCACCCCGCCGACGGTCGTGACGGGCACGGGGTACGCGGTGCGGTCCCCGGAGCTGCTGCTCGACCCGACCGAGCCGACGTCGTTCTCGCCCGGCGCCGCGCTGGGCGACGTGCGGGTGCGGGCCGCCGCGCTCGAGCCGGGACGCCCGGTGTTCCTCGGGATCGCCCCGCGCGACGCGGCCGACCGCTACCTCGCCGGCGTGGCCGTCGGCACGGTCGCCGAGGGCCGGGACGGCGACACGCGGCCGCGTGTGGTCGAGCAGCCCGGCGGACCGCCGCCCGAGCAGCCCGCCGCCGCCGGCATCTGGGCCGCACAGACCTCGGGTCCGGGGACGCAGACCCTGACGTGGCGCCCGACGCCGGGCGACTGGGTGCTCGTCGTGCTCCAGCCCGACGGTCGCCCCGGGATCGACGTGGCCGCGGACGCCGGGGCCACCGTGCCCGGCCTGCGAGCCCTCTCGCTGGCCCTGCTCGCCGCGGGCGCGGTGCTGGTCGCACTCGGGGCGACCGCGGTGACCGTGGCCGTGGCGACGGCGCACCGTCGGGGACGGCCGACGGGCGAGCCGACGGCCTGAGACGGACGACGGCCCCGCCTCCCCTGACGGGGAGGCGGGGCCGTCGTCCGAGCGGGGCCGGCTACCAGAGCTCCCCCTCGGCAGCGTCGCCCGGCACGGCCTCGCACAGCTCGTCGAGGACCGGCCCGCCGGCGTGGACGGGTTCGAGACCCGTGAGCTGGAAGCGCAGGACCTCGCGGGTGGGCCCGGGCCCGTCGAGGCGCCACCCGAGGATGCCGGTGCTCGGCACGGTCAGGCCGTGGAACGTGCGGTGCTCGAGGATCTCCGCGCCGAAGGGCACGTCGCGGAAGAAGCCGGTGCGGTCGGGGTCGCCCCAGCGGACGGTGGTGATCCGGCGGGGCAGGCCGCCGCGGTGCAGGGTGAGGCGCACCTCGACCGGGGCCCCCGCGACCGCGAACGCGACGGAGGCCGTGTCGCGGTCCTCGACGCTCCAGCGGGCGTGCTCCGCGGGGAGCAGCACCGGGGGCACCCACATCGCGCTCAGTGCGGCGTGCGCGAGGTCGGCCCGCGCGAGGTCCGGGCCGACCAGCGCGGGGTGCACGCCCAGGCCGAGCACGGTCGTGGCGCGCCGCGCGCGGCCCGCGACCCAGGAGTCGACGACGCGCAGTCCCCCGGCCACCCGCACCTCGCGGAAGTAGCCGTGGGTCGGCAGCGTCACCTCGTGCCCGCGGTAGGGCCACCAGGTGCGGCCGACGCGCACGACGCCCCGGGTGCGCAGGCGCGCACCGATCACGTCGCGGGCCGACGGCGCCACCGAGTGGTCCCGGTACCGCGCCGCGATCGCCGGGTGGGTGTCGGGCTCCTCCTCGAGCACCGGCCCCGTGCCCTGGGCCCGCCGCTCGTCCGTCGCCACCATCGTGTCCTCCTCCGTCGCGCTCTGCGTGGCCCCCAGCGTCGGTCGCGGGACGGGGGCGCCGGCAGGGCCGGCGGCGTCGTGTGGTGACCCCGGGCGGCCTGTCATCTCCGGGCCCTCCGGCCCTGCTCGCACCGATCGCGCCCGACGACCGTCGGGTCATGACCACGCCGCCCGTGACCACCGCGACCAGCGCCGCGAGCGCCCCGCCCGAGGCCCTCGACGACGACCAGCCGGTGGGTTTCCTCATGGGTCCGCTCGCGCCGCTCGAGGTGCCGGCCACCACCCGGGTGAGCACCGCCCTGCACCGGCTGCGCGCGCTCGGCACCGACCACCTGGTGGTCCGCGGGCACGGGCCGGTGCGGGCCGTGAGCGAGGTCGACCTCCTGCGCCACCTGCTCGACGGCGGGGCCCGACCCGCACGTCAGCTGGACACGGTCGGCGCGCTCGCGACGCGCGTGCCGACGGTCGCGCCCACGGTGCGCCGGTCGCGGGCCGCGGAGCTGATGCTCGCCGAGGGCCACGCGCTGCTGATCGTCGTCGCCGACGGCGAGCCGTGCGGCGTCCTCGACGCCCGGACGCTGCTGCGCAGCGTGGCGGAGCGCTTCCGCCGGCGGTGACCCCCTGGCGGTTCCCCGTCCCCGAGCCGCCCTCAGGGGAACAGGCGGAGCGCCGCGTGCCCGACCCCGGTCTCGTGCTCCGCGGCGGCGAGCGTCGCGGCCCGGACCGCGGCGTCGTCGAAGGCCTCGACGTGCGCCTCGACCTGCAGTCCGCGCAGGGCGGCCTCGACGACCGCCCGCTCGAGCACGACGCCGGCCAGCACGGCCTCGCGCACGCCGTCGACGTGGGTGCACACCGCCAGCACGGGGTCGCGGCGCCACGGCAGATCCAGCGTGAGGGTGTCGGCCGGGACGGTCGCCGGGGTCCGCCAGGCCGGGACGCCGTCGCGGGTCGGTCCGTTGAGCAGGTGCAGCCAGGCCCCGCGGGAGGCCGCGGCGTGGGCGACGTCCACGACGCGCGACGCGTCGGCCGGCGCGGCGTAGCGCGGCGAGGCCGCACCGCCCGGGCGGCGGTCGACCCGCCGGCGGACCAGGTCCATCGGGGTCGCGGGGCGGCGCCGCGTCGCGGACACCGCGGCGAGCGGCCGCGCGTCGGCGTCGGTGGCGACGACCGTGCGGGGCGCCCACCCGAAGGAGCGCAGGGCGTTCTCCACGGCCCCGACGAGGCGGCCGGCGTGCACCAGCACGTGGTGCGCCGGGACGTCCGCCGGAGACGGGGCTCGACCGTGGAGAGCCGCCGGGTCGAGGGTGAGCTCGACCCGGCGGTCGCGCACCGACACCGCGCACGCGGGCGCCCCCGGCTCGGCCAGGGGCTCCAGGGCGTGCAGCAGGGCAGCGACCTCCGTGGGGCTCCACCGCTCGGACGACCGGGTACGCGTCGCGCTCATGCCTGGACCGTGCCCGGGTGCGCGGGCGCGCCCCAGGGCCGGACGTCACCGTCGTCGGGCCCTCCGTGCCCCCGGCACCCGGTCCGGTGGCCCTGCCGCGGCCGTGGGAACCCTCGGACGATCGCGGCATGGACACCGCCTCCGGCCCGCGCAGGGCCCGCGACCTCATGACCAGCCCCGTGCTCACGGTGCCGCCCGACGCGCCCCGCGCGGCCGTCGCGGCGCTGCTCGTGTCCCACGGCATCGCGTCGGCCCCCGTCGTCGACGCCCGCGGCCGCCTGCTCGGCGTCGTGGACGAGCGGCGGCTCGTCGGGGCCGCCGACGACGCGCCCGCCGCGGAGCTGATGACCCACGTCCCCACCGCCGACCCCGACACCCCGGTCGACGAGCTCGTGGACCGCCTCCTCGACGCCGGCTGCCGTGCCGTGCCGATCCTCCGGGAGGAGATCCCGGTCGGTGTCGTCAGCCGGCGCGACGTGCTGCGCCGCGTGGCCCGCGGCGAGCTGGACGTGCACGGGTCGCACGTCGCGGCGGATGCGCCCGTGGTCGTGGGCGTGGACGGGTCCGACGAGTCCGTGCAGGCCCTGCGCTGGGCGGCCGGGGTCGCGCAGGCGGAGGGAGTACCGCTGGTGGCCCTCACCGCCTCCGGCCCGCCCGACCTCTACGGCACCACCGGCGACCTCGCGCAGGCCGCACGCCGGCTGTTGGAGGGCGCGGTGCGTCGCGCGCTCGGCGACGACGCCGCGGAGCGGGTCCGGCTGAGACTGGAGGTCCGCGAGGGCCGGCCCGCGCGCGTGCTGCTGCGCGCGAGCGAGGACGCCCGCATGCTCGTGCTCGGCACCCGCCACGTCGAGGGCCTGGGCGACCCGCCCGGGGGCTCGGTGACGGCACGGCTGGTCAGCCGCGCCTGGTGCCCGGTCGTCGCCGTGGTGCCGGTGCCGGAGCACGCGCCGGCCGGACACGCGGCGGACGCGGTCAGCGCCGGCTGGGGTGGTCAGGCCCGGTGAAGCGGCGCCACGCCTCGTCCCACGCCCGCAGCCGGGCCCGGTCGAGCAGCCAGCGCAGGCCGGCGAGGAGGGCCGCCGAGAGCAGGAGGTCGCCGAGCAGGATGACGAGCGCGGTCGCGACACCCTGGGTGACGGGGAGGCCGGGGTCCATCGGCTCGCCGGTGGGCCGGTCGGCGGCGTCCACCCACAGCACCCGGGTGTCACCGGGCCGGGCCCGCTCGGGGACCCGCACGACCGCCTCACGGGTGGTGCCGTCCGCGGCGGTCCACCGGACGGGCGCGCGCACCTCGTCCACGACCACGTCGGGACGGCGCGACACCTGACGCGGGTCCGCCATCACCTCGCCGACGACCTGGTGACGCTCGGCCCGTTGCGCGGCGACCTGCGGTGCCAGGTCCGCCGTCACCTGGCTACCGACGGCCAGCGCCACGGGCACCGCGAGCAGACCGACGAGCAGCAGCACCCAGCGCGCCGCCACCTCGACGCGGTCACTGCGCCGCCGCAGCGTCGAGCGCTTCGGCACGAACAGCCCGATCGCGCGGTGCACCGCTCCTGTCCCCGTCGTGCTCACCGTGGCCGCCTCCTCCGTCGATGCGGGACGGAGTCGAGCGTGGGCGGGCGCAGGGGCCGTCGGCACGGGCGGCGGGCCCGTCCCCGACGGGCGGTCGGCCCGTCCGTCGGGGACCACCGGCAGGACCTTCGACCCTGATCATGAGCGGGCCCGCCCCGGCACCGTTCCTGCCGATCCCCGCGTCCGGTGCGGGGCAGGACGCGGGAGGCCCCCGAGATGGCGCTGGACCTGGCGCGCTGGCAGTTCGGCGTGACGACCGTCTACCACTTCCTGTTCGTGCCGCTGACGATCGGCCTGTCGCTGCTGGTCGCGGGCATGCAGACCGCCTGGGTCCGCACCGGCGACGAGCGCTGGCTGCGGATGACGAAGTTCTGGGGCAAGCTCTTCCTGATCAACTTCGCCATGGGCGTGGTGACCGGGATCGTCCAGGAGTTCCAGTTCGGGATGAACTGGAGCGACTACAGCCGCTTCGTCGGCGACGTCTTCGGGGCACCGCTGGCGATCGAGGGGCTGCTCGCCTTCTTCCTCGAGTCGACCTTCCTCGGCCTGTGGATCTTCGGGTGGGGCCGGCTGCCGAAGAAGGTGCACCTGGCCACCATCTGGGCCGCCGCGATCGGCACCCTGCTCTCGGCCTACTTCATCCTCGCGGCCAACTCGTGGATGCAGCACCCGGTCGGGTCCTGGGTCAACCCGGTCACCGGGCGCGCCGAGCTCACCGACTTCGGCGCGGTCCTGACGAACTCCACCGCGGTCGGCGCCTTCACCCACACCATCACCGCGGCGTTCCTCACCGCCGGCATGTTCGTCCTGGGCATCTCGGCCTGGCACCTGGCGCGGGGGAACGAGACGCGGGTGTTCCGCTCCTCGCTGCGCCTGGCGCTGGTGACCGTGCTCGTCGCCGGCGTCGGCACGGTGGTCACCGGCGACGTGCAGGCCCGCCTCATGACCGAGCAGCAGCCGATGAAGATGGCCGCCGCCGAGGCCCTGTGGGACACGAGCTCGCCGGCGTCGTTCTCGCTGTTCACCATCGGCAGCCTCGACGGCTCGCAGGAGGTCTGGAGCGTCCGCGTGCCGAAGGTGCTCTCCTTCATGGCCACCGGTGACCCCGACGGCACGGTCGAGGGGATCAACGACGTCCAGCGGGCCTCCGAGGCGCAGTTCGGACCGGGCGACTACCGGCCCAACGTGCCCGTCGCCTACTGGACCTTTCGCGTCATGATCGGCTTCGGCGCCCTCGCGATGCTCCTCGCGCTGGCCGGTCTGTGGCTGCAGCGCGGGGGTCGCGTGCCCGCGTCGCGGTGGTTCACCTGGGCGGCGCTGGCCGGCATCGGGTTCCCGGTCGTCGCCAACGCCGTCGGCTGGATCTTCACCGAGATGGGCCGCCAGCCGTGGGTCGTGTACGGCACCCTGCGGACCGCCGACGGCGTCAGCCCCTCGGTCGGCGCCGCCACCGTCGCCACCTCGCTGATCGTGTTCACCGTGCTCTACGGCGTGCTCGCCGTGGTCGAGGTGACCCTGCTCGTCCGCTACGCCCGCAAGGGGCCCGACCCCCTGCCCTCGCCCGACGAGGACGCGCCGAGCACGCCGGCGCCGCGTCCGCTCGCCGTCGCGTACTGACCCCCGGCGACCCGGGAGAAGTGAGGACATCGTGTTCGGCCTCGCGCTGACCGACATCTGGTTCCTGCTCATCGCCCTGCTCTGGACGGGCTACTTCGTCCTCGAGGGCTTCGACTTCGGCGTCGGCGCCCTGCTGACCCTGCTGGGCCGCGACGAGGTCGACCGCCGCCGGGTCGTCAACACCATCGGCCCGCTCTGGGACGGCAACGAGGTGTGGCTGCTCGTGGCCGGCGGCGCGACCTTCGCGGCGTTCCCCGAGTGGTACGCGAGCCTGTTCTCGGGGTTCTACCTGGCGCTGCTGGTGCTGCTGGTCGCCCTCATCGGACGCGGGGTGGCCTTCGAGTACCGCGGGAAGGTCGACGACGACACGTGGCGCCGACGGTGGGACGCCGTCATCGTCGCGACCTCGGCGATCCCCGCGCTGCTGTGGGGCGTGGCGTTCGCCAACATCGTCGCGGGGGTCCCGCTCGACGCCCAGCACGAGTACACCGGCACGCTGCTGACGCTGCTCAACCCCTACGCGCTGCTCGGCGGCCTGACCACGCTGCTCGTGTTCCTGCTCCACGGCGCGGTGTTCGTCGCGCTGAAGACCGACGGCGAGCTGCGCCGGCGGGCCCACCGCCTGGCCCTGCGCCTCGGGCTGGGCGCGGTGCCGGTGGCCGCCGGCTTCCTGGTCTGGACCGAGCTCGCCCACGGCGGCGGCTGGACGTGGATCAGCGCGGTCGTCGCGGCCGTGGCCCTCGTCGGCGCGGTCCTGCTGGTCGGGCGGCAGCGCGAGGGCTGGGCGTTCACGCTGACCGCGGCGACGATCGTGGCCACGACGGTGACGCTGTTCGGCTCCCTCTACCCCGCGGTCCTGCCGTCGTCCACCGACCCGGCCGGCACGCTCACGACGACCAACGCCGCCTCGACGCCGTACACGCTGCAGATCATGACCTGGGTCGCGCTCGCGGTGACCCCGGTCGTGCTGGCCTACCAGGCCTGGAGCTACTGGGTGTTCCGCCGGCGCCTGACCCGCGACGACATCCCGCCGGCCACCGGCCTGCCCCCGCGCGAGCGGCGGCCGCGGGTGCCGCGGTGAAGCCGCTGGACCCCCGCCTGCTGCGCCACGTCCGCCCGGCCCGCACCTTTGTGGTGCTCGCGGCCGCGGCGGGCGTGGCCACGGCCGGGCTGGTCGTCGTCCAGGCGGACCTGCTCTCGCGGGTGGTGGCCCGGGCGTTCCTGGACGGCGCGCCGCTCGCGGCCCTGACGACCCTGCTGGCGGGCCTCGTCGTCGTGGTCGCCGGGCGGGCGCTGCTGGCATGGGCCACCGAGGCCGCCGCCGTGCGGGCGAGCGCCCGCGTGATCGGGCAGCTGCGGGCCGACCTCGTCGACCTCGTCCTGCGACTCGGCCCGCGCGACCCCCGCCTGCCCTCGACCGGCGAGCTCGGGACGCTCGCCACCCGCGGGATCGACGCCCTCGACGGCTACCTGCGCCGCTACCTGCCCACCCTGCTGCTGGCCACGACGGTCCCGCTGCTGGTCGGGGTGCGGCTGCTGACCGCCGACTGGCTCTCCGCGGTGATCGTGGCCGTCACCGTGCCCCTGATCCCCCTGTTCATGGTCCTGGTCGGCCTGCGCACCCGCGACGACACGGCGCGGCGCTGGCGGGCCCTCGCGGTGCTGGGCCACCACTTCCTCGACCTCGTCGCCGGCCTCGACGTGCTGGTCGCCTTCGGTCGCGCCGGCGCCCAGGCCGGGCGGCTGCGCGCCGTCGCCGCCGAGTACCGGCGGGCCACGATGCGGACGCTGCGGGTGGCCTTCCTGTCCGCGCTGGTGCTCGAGGTGCTGGCGACGCTCTCGGTCGCCCTGGTCGCGGTGTCGGTGGGCCTGCGCCTGGCCGAGGGTCGCCTCGACCTCGCCACCGGGCTGCTGGTGATCATGCTGGCGCCGGAGATCTACCTGCCGCTGCGCGCGGTCGGCGCCCGGTTCCACGACAGCGCCGAGGGCCTGGCCGCCGCCGACGAGGTGTTCGCGGTGCTGGGGACGGAGCCGGCGGGCCCGGGGGGCGCCCGCCGGCCCGCGCCCGACCCGTCGCGGGTCCCGGTGCACCTCGAGCGGGTCGGCGTCGACGGACGCAGCGGCCCCGTGCTCGACGACCTCTCCCTGACCGTGGCCCCCGGCGAGGTCGTCGGGCTGCGCGGCCCGAGCGGCGCGGGCAAGTCGACGCTGCTCGACCTGGTCACGGGCCTGCGTCGCCCCGACCGCGGCCGGGTGCTCGTCGGCGGGGTCCCGCTCGACGAGCTCGACCCCGCCGCCTGGCGCGCCCGGATCGCGTGGGTGCCGCAGCGACCCGTGCTCGTCGCGGGCACGGTCGCCGACAACGTCCGCCTCGGCGCCCCCGAGGCTCCCGACGCGGCGGTCGCCCGCGCCGTCCGGGTCGCCCGCGTCGACCTGGCGCTCGACGCCCCCGTCGGCGAGCGGGGCGCGGGGCTCTCCACCGGTCAGCAGCGCCGTGTCGCCCTGGCCCGCGCGCTGCTCGCCGACCGTCCCCTGGTCCTGCTCGACGAACCCACCGAGGGCGTCGACGCGGAGACCGAGGCGGCCCTGCTGGCGTCCCTGCCCCACGCCCTCGCCGGCCGCAGCGCGATCGTCGTCAGCCACCGCCCCGACGTCCTCGCCGCCTGCGACCGGGTCGTCGACCTCGCCGGCCTCCTCACGGCCCCTGCCGCTGTCCCTGCCGCTGTCCCTGCCGCTGCCCCGACGACTGCCCCGACGGCGCCGCGGTCCGCGGCCGGACCGTCGCCGGCGGCCGAGGAGCACGACGCGCCGACGCCCGCCGCCGGTCGTGGGTCGGGTGCGCTGCGGTGGTTCGCCGCCGCCGCCCGCCCCCGCGCGGGCCGGCTCGCGGTCGCGGTCCTGCTCGGCGCCGGGGCGCTGGGCAGCGCGGTGGCGCTGACCGCCACGTCCGCGTGGCTGATCTCCGCGGCCGCGCTGCAGCCGCCGCTGCTGACGCTGATGGTCGCGATCGTCGCGGTGCGCGCGTTCGGGCTGGCCAAGGGCGTCCTGCGCTACCTCGAGCGGCTGGCGTCCCACGACGCCGCCCTGCGCCTCGGCGCCGACCTGCGCGTGCGGGTCTGGCGGGCCCTCGTGCGCCGCGGCCCGGCGGCGACCGCCGCGCAGCGCCGCGGCGATCTGCTGTCCCGCCTCACCGGCGACGTCGACGCCCAGCAGGACGTGCTGATCCGGACCGTCGTGCCCGCGGCGTCCGCGCTGCTCGTCGGCGCCGCGCTGGTCGGTCTGTTCACCGTCCTGCTCCCCGAGGCCGGCCTCGCCCTCGCGCTGGGCCTGCTCCTCGCGGGCGTCGTCGCCCCGCTGCTCGGCGTCCTCGCCGGCCGGCGCGCCGCGCGGACGACCGCCACGGCCCGTGCCGCGGTGGCCACCGGCACCCTCGAGCTGCTCGACGGTGCCGCCGACCTCCTCGTCCTGGGTGCCGCGGACCGTCGCCGTCGCCGGCTCGCCGCCCACGACACCGAGCTCGCCGGCCGTCTGGTGTCGCAGGCGGGTGGAGCGGGCGTCGGCGCGGGCCTCGGGGTCCTCGGGCTGGGTCTCGCGATGGTCGCCGCGACGGTCCTCGGCGTGCTCGCGCTGACCGACGGCCGGCTGGCGCCGACGGCCCTCGCGGTCCTGGCGCTCACGCCGCTGGCCGCCGCCGAGCTCGTCGCCGGGCTGCCCGACGCCGCGACGCGTCTCGCCGAGGCGGTCCCGGCCACCCGCCGGCTCGCCGGGCTCGAGGCGGCGCCCGCGCCCGTCGTCGACCCGCGCCGACCCGCGGCCGTGCCGGCCGACCCGGTCGTGGCGGCCGAGCAGCTCGCCGTCCGCTGGCCGGACGCGACACGCGAGGCGGTCAGCGGGGTGTCGTTCGCGCTCCCGCCCGGCGAGCGGATGGTGCTCGCCGGCCCGTCGGGCGCAGGCAAGAGCACGGTGCTCGCCGCGGTCCTGCGCACCCTGGCGGCGGCCCGCGGCGCGGTCACCCTCGACGGCCGCGACACCGCGACCATGGCGGCCGAGGACGTGCGCGCCCACATCGCGTGGTGCGGGCCGGCCGCGCACCTGTTCGACAGCACGCTGCGGGAGAACCTGCGCCTCGCCCGGCCCGCGGCGACCGACGAGGAGCTCGTCGACGCCCTGCGGCGCGCCCGTCTCGGCGGGTGGTTCGCGTCGCTGCCCGCGGGGCTCGACACGCCGCTGGGCGAGCACGGCGGCCCGGTGTCCGGGGGCGAGCGCCAGCGGCTCGCGGTGGCCCGGGTGCTGCTCGCCGACCGCCCCGTGCTCGCCCTCGACGAGCCCACCGCCCACCTGGACGCGCCCACGGCCACGGCGCTCGCCGGTGAGATCGGCGAGATGAGCCGCGGCCGGACGACCATCGTCGTCTCCCACCGACCGGCGGAGTTCCCGGACCTGCCCGTGGTCACGATCGGGGCGACGCGTGACGGGTCGGCCGGGCGCCGACGGGCGGCCTCGCCGCTCGCCGCCGTCACGCGAGGGCGTCGATGACCTCACGGGCGATGACGAGGTCCTCACGGGCGTGCACCACCACCGTGCGCGCCGTCGCGCCGGGCGCCGACACGTCGCCCTCCGCGCCGTCGACCGCCGCCGCGTCGGCGCGCGGGTCGACGGCGAGGCCGAGGAAGCCGAGCCCCTCGACCACGCGGCGTCGCAGCACCGGGGCGTTCTCCCCAACCCCGCCGCTGAACACCAGCACGTCGACCCCGCCGCAGGCCGCCGCCATCGCCGCGAGCTGCCCGCGGGCCCGGTGCACCCAGACGTCGACGGCGAGCTGCGCGTCCGGTTTTCCCGCCTCGCCGGCGGCGAGCACGCGCCGCATGTCGGCCTCCCCGGCGAGGCCCACCAGGCCCGAGGCGTGGTCGAGGGCGTGGTCGACCTCGGCGGTCGGCACGTCGGCGTGGAGCGTCAGCCACGCCACCGCCGACGGGTCGAGGTCGCCGCACCGCGTCGCCATCACCAGCCCGGCCGTGGGCGTGAACCCCATCGTCGTGTCCACCGAACGGCCGCCGCGGACCGCGCAGGCCGAGGCGCCGGAGCCGAGGTGTGCCACGACCACCCGGAGCTCGTCGAGCGGCCGGCCGACGATCTCCGCCGCCCGCGTCGAGCCCCACGCGTGCGCGAGCCCGTGGAACCCGTACTTGCGCATCCCGTGCTCGGCGCGCCAGGTCGCGGGCACCGCGTAGGTGCTCGCCGCGGCCGGCATCGTCGCGTGGAAGGCCGTGTCGAAGCAGGCCACCGACGGCACGTCCGGCAGCGCCTCGGCCACCGCGCGCAGGCCCGCGACGGCGGGCGGCTGGTGCAGCGGGGCGAGCACGGTGAGGCGGGCGATCCGCGCGAGCACGTCCCCGGCGACGACCACCGGCGCGGTGAAGTCGGCACCTCCGTGCACCACCCGGTGCCCCACGGCGTCCACGCCGCCGGCCGCCCGGGCGAGCCGGTCGACGGCGTCCTCGAGCGCGCCCTCGGCCGGTCGCCCGCGCGGGGCGTCGAGGTCGGTTCGGTGCGTCACCACGCCCTCGGGCTCGACCACGCGCAGCTTGACACTGCTCGACCCCGCGTTGACGACGAGGACCCGCATCAGCCCGGTCGCCCCGCGCCCGCGTCCTCCCGGACGTCGGCCAGCGGGTCGTGCTGGTCGGGGCCGACGCGGACGTCGTCGGGGAAGTCCGACGCGGTGTCCGCGGACGCGCCGGGCCGTCCCGCCCGCCCGTCCGGATCCCCGGAGCCCGTCCACACCCAGTCCCGCACGTCGGGCCGGTCCTCCCCGTGGCGGCGGGTGTACTCGCGGCAGGCGAGCCGCTCGTCGGCCATCCGCTGGCGCAGCCCGGCGTGGCGCACCCCCAGCCCCGGCACCCGGTCGATCACGTCCATGACCAGGTGGAAGCGGTCGAGGTCGTTGAGCATCACCATGTCGAAGGGCGTCGTGGTCGTGCCCTCCTCCTTGTAGCCGCGCACGTGCAGGTTGGCGTGGCCGGTGCGGCGGTAGGTCAGCCGGTGGATCAGCCAGGGGTAGCCGTGGTAGGCGAAGATGATCGGCTTGTCCGGCGTGAACAGGGCGTCGAACTCCCGGTCGGGCAGCCCGTGCGGGTGCTCGGTCGGGTCCTGGAGCCGCATGAGGTCCACGACGTTGACCACACGCACCTCGAGGTCGGGCAGGTGGCGGCGCAGCAGGTCGACCGCGGCGAGGGTCTCCAGCGTCGGGACGTCCCCGGCGCACGCCAGCACGACGTCGGGCTCGGCGGAGTCGTCGTTGCTGGCCCACTCCCACACCCCGAGCCCGCGGGTGCAGTGCGCGACCGCCTCGTCCATCCCCAGCCACTGCGGCGCGGGCTGCTTGCCGGCGACGATGACGTTGACGTAGTCCCGGGTGCGCAGACAGTGGTCGGCGGTGGAGAGCAGGGTGTTCGCGTCCGGCGGCAGGTACACCCGCACGAGCTCGGCCTTCTTGTTCACCACGTGGTCGATGAAGCCCGGATCCTGGTGGGAGAAGCCGTTGTGGTCCTGGCGCCACACGTGCGAGGTGAGCAGGTAGTTCAGCGAGCCGATCGGCCGCCGCCACGGGATGTCCCGGGTGACCTTCAGCCACTTGGCGTGCTGGTTGAGCATCGAGTCGACGATGTGGATGAACGCCTCGTAGCAGGTGAACAGCCCGTGTCGCCCGGTGAGCAGGTAGCCCTCCAGCCAGCCCTGACACATGTGCTCCGACAGCATCTCCACGGCGCGGCCCGTCGGGGCCAGGTGGTCGTCACCGTCGACGATCTCCCCGTCGAACTGCCGGTCGGTGACCGCGAAGACGTCCTGCAGGCGGTTGGAGGCGATCTCGTCGGGCCCGAAGACGCGGAAGTTCTCGGGGTTCTGCCGCACGACCTCCCGGATCCAGCCGCCCATCACGCGGGTGGCCTCCGCGACGGGCCCGCCGGGGCGGTCCACCGCGACGCCGTGGTCGCGGAAGTCGGGCAGGCGCAGGTCACGCAGCAGCTCGCCGCCGTTGGCGTGGGGCGTGGCGCTCATCCGCCGATCGCCGCCGGGGTGCAGGTCGGCGAGCTCGGGACGCAGCCGGCCGTCGTCGTCGAAGAGCTCCTCGGGCCGGTAGGAGCGCATCCACTGCTCGAGCTGCGCCCGGTGCTCCGCGTTGTCGCGGGTCCCGGCCAGCGGCACCTGGTGCGCCCGGTAGGTGCCCTCGACCCGTTGCCCGTCGACCTCGCGGGGCCCGGTCCAGCCCTTCGGCGTGCGCAGGACCAGCATCGGCCAGCGCGGGCGCGGCACCTCGCGGCCGGCGGCCTCGGCCTCGGCGGCCTCGCGACGGATGCGGGCGATCTCGTCGACGATCTCGTCCATCGTGTCGGCCATCCGCCGGTGCACCGCCGCGTGGTCCTCGTCGAGACCGGCCTCGACGACGGAGGGCCGGTAGCCGTAGCCCGTGAACAGCGCGAGCAGCTCGTCGTCGGGGATGCGCGCCAGCACCGTCGGGTTCGCGATCTTGTAGCCGTTGAGGTGCAGGACCGGCAGCACCGTGCCGTCGTGGACGGGGTGGCAGAACTTGTTCGCGTGCCACGCGGTGGCCAGCGGCCCGGTCTCGGCCTCGCCGTCCCCGACGACGCAGGCCACGAGCAGGTCGGGGTTGTCGAAGACGGCGCCGTAGGCGTGGGCCAGGGAGTAGCCCAGCTCGCCGCCCTCGTGGATCGAGCCCGGGGTCTCGGGCGCGACGTGGCTCGGGATACCGCCGGGGTAGGAGAACTGGCGGAACAGCGTCCGCATCCCCTCCTCGTCGGCGGTGACGTGGGAGTACCGCTCGGAGTAGGTCCCCTCGAGGTAGGCGGCGGCGACCACCGCCGGACCGCCGTGGCCGGGCCCCGAGACGAACAGCGGGTCGAACTCACCGCGTCGGGCCACGCGGTTGAGGTGGGCCCATAGGAAGGTCTGGCCCGGCGTGGTCCCCCAGTGGCCGAGGAGACGAGGCTTCACGTGGTCCGCGGCCAACGGTTCGCGCAGCAACGGGTTGTCCCGCAGGTAGATCTGGCCCACGGCCAGGTAGTTCGCCGCACGCCACCAGGCGTCCAGCAGGGACAGGTCGGATCGGTCGTCGCTCATCGCCACGGGGACCGGCTACCCCGTCCGCCCGTCACGCGGCCCTCATCGTGCGGACGTCCCGGAGAATCCTCGCGCACGCCGCCTCCGCTGCCGGGTCGACGGAGAGCCAGCCGCGCAGCCGGCTCGCCGCGGAGGCGTCGCCGTGCTCGGCGAGCACGAGGAGCTCGACCAGCGCGTCCCGCCAGTTCGCGATCTCGGGCGGGGCGGGGCTGACCGAGGACAGCGGGGCGCTCGTGGCCGGTCGCGCGGCGTCGGTGATGGTCATCGGGCCTCCTGGGACGCCGCGCGCGGGCGCGGACGGACGCGGTGGTGCGACCCTGCTCGTGCTCTGGTCGCTCCCCGCACGGTGCCGGACCGGGCACCGCGGGCGGCAGGGACGACGGCCCGCCGGAGGCGGGCTCGGTGGCACGGGTGATCGGGACGTTGGTCCGTGGCGGGACGGCCTATGATCGCCGGGCCGGACACGCCAGCACGGAAGATCGTCATGACCTCGTCGTCGCGGGGTGAGGTGCCCTCGTGGACGTTCCTCACCAACCACGGACACGTCCTCGTCGCGCTCGCCCGGGACCCGCACCGCCGGCTCCGTGACGTCGCCCTCGAGGTCGGCATCACCGAACGCTCCGCCCAGTCGATCGTGGCCGACCTCGAGGCCGCCGGGTACCTGCGGCGCGTGCGGGTGGGGCGGCGCAACCGCTACGAGGTCGAGACCGCCCGGCCCCTCCGCCACCCCGCCGAGCGGGACCACCAGGTCGGCGAGCTGCTCGGTCTGTTCACGGGCGACAGCGACCGTCCGGACGCGCAGGACCCCTGACAGGTGCAGGGGGATCGGGTGCGCCGGCCTACGCGCCGCCCGTCCGGTGCCCCGGCCCGGCCGCACCGTCGGCGCCGACACCGGCGAGCGGCGTCGGGGGCACGACCACGACGGGGCAGACGGCGTGCCGGACCACGTCCGGGGTCACGTGGTGGTGGAACCACCCGTCGTCGACGCCGAGGACGAGGACCTCGGCCCCGCGCGCCCGGTCCAGCAGCGCACGATCCACGTGGTGCCCGCCCGTCACCCGGACCGCGGCCATCGCCGTCCCCCGCCGCGCGGCCCGGTCGGCGGCGAAGCGCCAGGCGCCGGTGCAGCCGGCGGTGCCGTCGTCGCCGACGAGCACGGGGGCGTGGTCCCCGTGCGGCGCGGCCGGGTCGTAGCCGGCGGGCACGACGACCAGCGGGACGTCGACGTGCCCGGCGAGACCCCGGACGACGCCGCCGATCAGGCGGTCCCCGACGGGCCCGAGGCCGTCGCTGCCCACCACCACGAGCTCCGCCCGCCGCGCCTGGTCCCGCAGGACCGGCACCGGTCCGCCCCGGATCGTCGTCGCCTCGACCTCCAGACCCGGCGCGACGTCGCGGGCGATCGCAGCGGCGGTCTGCAGCGTCTGCCGGGCCCGTCCCCGCAGGGCGGGAGCGACCACCAGCCCCCACCCGGGGTGGTGGCCGACGGGCAGCACCAGGGCGTGCACGAGCCGCAGCCCCAGGTCCCGGTCCCGCGCCTCCCGCGCCGCCCAGCGCACGACCCGCTCGTCGGGCTCGAAGCCGAGCCCCACGACCACCACACCACACGCCACGACCCACCTCCGCGTCCGACGGGACCTGGGCCCGACCCTCCGCCGGCGGGCCCGGGGCCCGGCAGGGGCGCACGCCCCGTCCGGGCGGGACGTCCGGCCGGCGGCGGGCGACCTCCGGCCCTCGATCCCGTCGCCGCGACGGGGTCTGCTCGGGTCGGAGAGGAGCCACCATGGACACCGCGCCCGCCCGCCGACCCACCGAGGCCGTCGATCTCGTGTCGCGCGTCGTCGTCCTGCGCCGCCGCGGCGCCCCCCGCGTGACGGTGCTCGCGGCGATGGACCAGGCCCGACGGTCGCTGGACCACGAGACCCACCACGCCGTCCGCCGCACGCTGACGCGGATCCTGCGGGCCCTCGACAACGGCCTCGACGCCGGGCCCAGCCTGGACGCGGCCCTGCGGCTCGCGGACCGCGACGTGCGTCGCCCGCCGGCGGGGCCGGTGCCCTGAGCACCGGCGACGGTGTCGGGCGGTCTCAGGACGAGCGCGGCCACCACGACCGGCGGGGTGGCCCCGGCGGCGGGACGACGAGGACGGGGCAGCGCGCGCGGAGGGTCACCGCCCCGACGGGCGAGGCGGCCACGCTCGCCAGCACCCGGCCCCGCGCCGACCGACCGAGGACCAGGAGCCGCGCCCGGGCGGAGAGGTCGACCAGCGCGAGGGCGGGATCGCCCTCGGCGACCTGCACCTCGACCGGGACCTCGGGATGGATCACCCGCCAGGCCGCGAGGCGGTCCCTCCAGTACTCGCCCTCGTCGTCGGGGGTGTCGTCGAAGGGGTCGCCGCCGACCGGGGCCTCGAGGGTCCACGGGGACGGGGCCCGCAGGCGCACCGCGAGCAGCGGCGACCCGCGGTGCGCCGCGGCCGCGAAGGCGGTGGCGACGGCCTCGTCAGCGGTGCGGGGCGCGAGCGCCAGGACGACCGGACCGTGGGTGTGCGTCGGCTCGTCGGGGATCACCGCGACCGGCTCGTAGGCGGCGTCGACCAGCTCGTCGACACCGGCGAGGCGCTGGGGCACGACGAGCATCCCGCTCCCCGCGGCGGCGCGGGCGAGCCGGTCGGCCAGCGACGACGCGCCCACGACGGGCGCGAGCACCGGGCGGACCAGGCGGGCGAGGAGCCCGACCGGCCCGCCGCGCGGTGCGTCCGGCTCGTCGGGAGGGGGCTCGACGAGGAGCTCGAGGCGGGCGCCGGTGCGCCGCGCCTGCCGGCGGGCCCAGGCGACCACCGCGTGCCGGCCCGGGCCCGCCGGCGCGAACGCGCGCACGACCGCGGCCGGACGTCGCCGCGGATCCCGGCCCGCCGTGTCCTCCGCGTCGCCCCGGCGACCGGGGGCGCCGGCCGCGGAGCGGTTCCTCACGGTGCCGCGGCGTGGACGCGCTCGGCGGATCGGGGCCGGTGCCGGACGCCGGGCGGGGGCACGACGGCGACGGGGCACGGGGCGCGGTGCACCACGGCGCGGCTCACCGAGCCGAGCAGCAGGCCGGCGAAGCCTCCGCGGCCCCGCGTCCCGACCACCAGCAGCCGCGCGCCGCGCGCCGTCTCCAGCAGGGCGCGGGCCGGGCGGGAGCGCGTGACGACCGTCGTGACCTGCAGGTCCGGATGGGTCGCGGAGCGACCGGAGAGCTGCTCGACCAGCACCCGCCGCTCGTCCTCGGTGATCGCGTCGAGGTCGATGAACGCCTCGGGCACGGTCTCGATGAGGGGGTCCGACCAGGTGTGCACCGCGACCAGCGGACGTCCCTCCGCGTCGGCGACCGCCACCGCGAAGTCGATGGCGGCGTCGCTGGCGGGCGATCCGTCGACACCGACGACGACCGGCGCGTCGGGGCCCGGGCCCGCCGTCCCGCGGACGATGACGACCGGGCCCTCCGCGTGGGAGGCCACCGTGGACGCGACCGAGCCCAGCAGCGCGCCCCCGAGCCCGTCGGCGCCCTGCTCGCCGACCACGAGCAGCCCCGACCCCGCGCGCTCCATCAGCGCCTCGGCGGCGGGACCGTCGACCAGCTCCTCGCTGACCGCCACCGCGGGCGCCTCGGCCCGCGCGGCCTCGACCGCCCGGGCGAGCTCGTGGCGGGCCTGGGCCTCGATCTCGTGCTGGTAGCGGCGCCAGAGCGAGGCGTCGGCCAGCAGGGTGGGGTCGACGGCGCCGTAGGCGAGCACGACGTGCAGCCCCCGCCCCGTGGAGGCGGCGGTGCGGGCGGCCCAGCGCACGGCCGCCAGCGACGACTCCGAGCCGTCGGTGCCGACCACCACCGGCCCGCCGGGGCCGGCGCCGTGGCCGTCGCCCCCGCCGCTCGGGGCGGTCGTCGGGCCGCGGTCGCGTTCCTCGTCCATGGCGTTCTCTCCTCCGGTTCGCGCTGGATTCCTCGTCGACGAGCCTCGCCCGCCGACGCCGGTGATCGCCCGGGCCGTCCGGGCCCCGCGTGCGGGCCGTTGGTCGTGGTGCGTCCGACGGCGCGGCGGCGTCAGGCGCGGACGCGCCCCCGGCTCGCTCCTCGCTGCTGGTCCGCGCGCAGGGCCACGACGGTCAGGAGCCAGGTGACGACGACGCTCGCGACGAACACCGCGACCAGGACGGGTCCGAGCGTGGGCACGAGGCCCCAGACGAGCGCGACGACACCGATCACGAAGGTGGAGCCGCCGGCGATCACCAGGGCCGGCGTGCCCAGCGGGACGACGGAGACGCTCGCGATCGCGGCCACCGCCACCACCGCGAGCCCGAACCCCGCCATGTCGCGCGGGTCGGCGACGAGCCACGCCGAGCCCGTGGCGACGAACACGACGTACTGGACGGCGAGCAGCGCCACCAGCAGGTCGACGAGCAGGGCGCGCGGCGTCCGCAGCACGGCGGTCACGAGCGCACCTCCTGCGACACGCGCGTCGCGGTCGACGCGACGACGTCGGGCGGGGGTGGCGGCACGACGATCACCGGGCACGACGCGTGCAGGACGAGACCCGGTCGCGTCGGGTGGTGGGGGTGGCGCCAGCCGTGCTCGCCGATCCCGAGGACGACGAGCTCGGCCCCGCGCGCCTGGTCGGCGAGGACCCGGTCCGCGCGCTCCTCGGCCAGCACGACCCGCACCGAGGGCGGGCGGTCGGGGCCGAGCGCGGGGACGTCCTCGGACAGCAGCCGGGCGTCGCGGCCCGCGCGCACCACCACCAGCGGCGCCCCGCGCCTCGAGGCCCGCGCGGCCGCGAACCGCAGGGCCGCCCGCGCGCCCGGGGACCCGTCGTCGCCGACGACCACCGGGGCGGCGCCGCCCGCACGGTCGCGCACCCGCGGGTCGCAGCCCCGGGGCACGACCGCGACCGGTACGTCGACGTGGCCGACGAGACCGCGACCGATGCCCCGCAGTGCGAGGTCCACGAGACGGGGCAGGCCGTCGTTGCCGACGACCAGCAGCGACGCCGACCGGGCCTGCGCCCGCAGCACGCCGACGGGATCGCTCTCCACCAGGTCCTCGCTCACCGCGATCCCCGGGGCGACGGCCTGCGCGGCCTCCCGCATCTCCCGGAGCTCGCGCCGCGCCAGCGACCGCAGGCCGGTCCTGACGTCGATGCCGACCAGGCCGCCGTGCCCGCCCCGCGGGACGACCAGGCCGAGCACCAGGCGCAGCGGCACCCCGCGGTCCCGCGCCTCGGCGGCCGCCCACCGGACGGCGGTCTCCCCGTGGCCCTCGAGGGACACCCCGACGACCACGGCCCCACCGCGGTCGTGGCCCCGCTCGTCGATCCTCGTCCCCGACCCCGCGTCGGACATCGGCCCACCTCCTCGTCGCCCCCAGCCTGCTGGCCGCGGCCCCCCCGACGGCAGGGCCGGAGGGCCCGGGCGGCCGGGACCGGCCGTCGCCGGCGACCGGGCCGACCGGTGATCAGGCCCCGTGCCCGTCGGGCACCACCCGCACGGGGCAGGACGCGTGCAGGACGCAGCCCCACCCGACCGAGCCGAGCAGCGCGCTCGCGACCGCCCCACGCCCCCGGTGCCCGACGACGAGCTCGTCGGCGTCCGCGGCCGCGGCGACCAGGACGTCCGCGGCGTCGCCCGGCACGACCTCGACCGTGACGGCCGGGCGGACCAGGTGCTCGCCACCCAGCTCGTAGGCGACGTCGGTGACCATGCCCCGCACCGCCCCTGACAGCGACTCCTCGATCTCGGCCCGGCTGGGCAGGGGTGTGGGCGCCGCCGGCAGGCGCCACTCGGGCGGCTCGTACACCGCGACCACCCGCAGGCGCGCCCCGCGCCGCGCGGCGGAGCGCATGGCGTCGACCAGGGCGGCCCGCGAGCCGGGCGAGCCGTCGACGCCCACCACCACCGTCGGCCGGTGCTGCCCGGCCGGCGGTCCCGCCGGGCGCTCCCGGTCGGCCGTCGTCCTCATCGGCGCACCTCGCCCACGGCCCGCTCACGCAGGATCGCGACGACCTCGGCGTCGTCGACCCGGTGGAAGTCGACGTAGCTCCCGGCCACGTCGTGGAACGAGGCCGGGCGCGCGAGGACGACGAGCTCGTCCACGTCCTGCGCGAGGACGTCCACGGCGGCCGGAGCGCCCACGGGCACCGCGAGGACCACCCGTCGGGCGCCCCGGGCGCGGAGCACGGCGACGGCGGTCCGCACGGGCGTGGCCACGGCGATGCCGTCGGTGACCAGCACGACGGTGCGCTCCCCGATCGGGACGGCGGGGCGTCCGCCGCGGTAGCGCCGGACGAAGCGGTCCACGGCGGCCCGCTCGCGGCGCACCGCCTCGGCCAGCTCGTCCTCGCCGACGCCCAGCGCGCGGACCAGACCGTCGTCGAGGGCCAGCGCGCCGTCCTCGCCGGCGGCGCCCAGGACCAGCCGGGACCGGGCGGGGACGCGGATCTCCCGCGTCACGACCACGTCCAGCGGGGCGCCCAGCACCGCGGCGACGGGCACGGCGACGGGCACACCGCCGCACGGCGTGCCGAGGACCACGACGTCCTCGTCGGCGAGGTGGCCGAGCCGCCGGGCCAGGCGCATCCCCGCGTCGCGGCGATCGATGAAGGTCATCACCGTCGCCCCCGTGGCGCCGGGTCGAGCGGTCGGCGGGGGTGCCGCCGGGCGGCGGGCCTCACGGTGCTCCCCCGGCCGGCACGGCCACCTCCGCCGCGAGCGCGGCACCCCAGGCCCTCGCCCGCTCGAGCTCGCCGTCGAGCAGCGGGCCCTCCGAGCCCGCCACCCAGAACGTGTGGGGCGCGTCGCCGACGGTCAGCCCGCGGCGGTGCAGCCGGCGGGCGATGGCGCGCGCCGCGGAGCCGGGGACGCGGGGCCGCACGACGCGGGTGTCGAACGCCGCCCCGACGGTGCCGGGCCGGTCGCGCAGCGACTCCAGCCACTCGCGCACTCCGGGCCCCTGCGACACGGTCGCCCGCCCGGCCTTCGCCGCCGCGTCCTGCCGTGTCGCCGGCCGGGTCATGCCGAAGGCGTGCGTCGGCCCGCCCACGACGAGGAGGGCGACGTCGTCCCCCGGCTCCGCCGGTGCCGCGCCGACCTCCACCACCTCCACGGGCACGTGCGCCGTGATGCCCTCGGCGATCGCGCGGGCCACCGCCTCGGTGTTGCCGTACATCGACTCGAAGACCACCAGGGACCGGGACACGATCCACCTCCTCCTGTGTCGGGCTCTGTCTCAGACCTCGACGACCGTCCACGTGGCGTGCGGGCGGCGGGTGCGCACGGCGGCGAGCGCGGCGTCCACGGCGGCGTCGACGGTGCCGCCGGTGTCGATCGCCGTGGCCTCGAGCCACGGGTCGGCGTCGGCCGCCATGACCGCGGCGACCAGCGGGGTGGCGTCGGACGCCGACCCGCGCCGGCGGCGGATGCGCTCGTCCGCGACCGCGCGCGGCGCCTCGCAGCGCAACGACGTCAGCGCCGCCGAGGCGCGCGCCGCCAGGGCCGTCGCGGCCTCGCGGGGCGCCGCCGCGGTCCACGAGGCGTCGAGCACCACCGACTCCCCCAGGCCGAGGAGCTCCTCGGCCCGGTGCAGCAGCTCGCCGTAGGTCGCGGCGGTGTGCTCGGCGCCGTAGAGGCCCGTGCCGTAGTCGGCCGCGGCGCCCGTCGACGGGTCGAGGCCGGCGATCTCCTTGCGGACGCGGTCGCTGGACAGCAGCGTCGCCCCGAGCCGGTCGGCGAGCCCGCCGGCGACCGTGGTCTTGCCCGTCCCGGGCAGACCGCCGACCAGCACCAGGCGGACCCGGCCGTCGTCGAGGTGCGCGGCGGCGAGGTCGAGGAGGTCGCGGGCGAGCTCGGCGCCCTCGCCGCCCTGGTCGACCCGCACGCACGTCACCGACGAGCGCACCGCCGCCCGGTAGGCCGTGAGGTGGTGGCGCAGCGCGGGCGGCGCGGGGTCGTCGGCGAACTCGGCGTACCAGCCGAGGAAGCGCTCGGCGAGCCCGGCGTTCCCCAGGCGTTCGAGGTCCATCGCGAGGAAGGCGGCGTCGTCGAGCCCGTCGACGTAGCGCAGGTGGTCGTCGAACTCCAGGCAGTCGAGCACCACCGGGCCGTCGGGCAGGCAGAAGACGTCGTCGGCGAGCAGGTCGCCGTGGCCGTCGACCACCCGGCCCTCGCGGCAGCGCCGCTCGAACAGGGCGCGCCGGCCGTCGAGGAACGCCCCCGCGGCGGCGGCGACGTGGTCGACGACGTCGGCGGGCAGGATCGTGCCGGCGTGCCGGCGCAGCCCGTCGAGGACGCCCGTCCACCGGGCGCGGGCGGCGTCGACCGTCCCCTCCCGGTCCACGGCCGGGCCGCGCGCGGCGGTGCTGTGGAAGGCCGCGAGGCGCCGGGCGAGCGTGCGGAGCTGGTCGTCCACCGGCTCGCCGGCCCGCACGAGCGCGGCCAGGCGCCGCTCGGCGGGCATCCGCCGCATCGCCACCAGGTACTCGCAGGCCATCCCGTCGGGACCGAGCAGGCTCTCGAGCCCGAGGTAGGCCTCGGGGCTCAGCCGCCGGTTGAGGGCGATCTCCCGCAGGCACGCCTCCCGCCGGCGCTCGAGGGTGGTGAAGTCGCAGAACCCCAGGTCGACCGGCTTCTTCATCTTGTGCACGCGGTCCCCGGCGAACCACAGGACGGCCGTGTGGGTCTCGACGACCGCGGGGGCGAGGCCGGGACCGGTCACCGCGAGCCCTCCGTCGCGCCCACCGCGGCGCCGGCGGGGTCCAGGCCCCCGGGCCCGAGGACGGCGACCGCGCACGGGGCTCCCGTGAGCACCGAGCGTGCCGTGGATCCCGGCCCGCGCAGCGAGGCGGCGCCGTCACGGCGGTGGCCGACGACGACCTCGTCGGCGCCCGCGGCACGCTCCAGCAGGGCGCGGGCCGGGCGGTCGACGACCACCTCGGTGCGCACCGGCACGTCGGGACCGAAGCGGAGCGCGGCGGCGACGACCCGGTCCAGGCCGCGCCGGGCCGCCTCGAGGTCGGCCTCGCCGACCTCGGCGCCCCCGGCGTCCTCCGGGGGCGGGACGACGCGCACGGCCTCGAGCGGGACACCGAGGTCGGCCGCGGTGCGCACCGCGTGGGCGAGCACCGCGGGCGCCGAGGGCCCGTCGTCGACACCGACCACGACGGCCCGGCGGGCGACGGCGCCGCGCGGGGTCGGCCCGCGGTACTCGGGGATGACGAGGACGGGACACGGCGCGGCCGTGATCACGCGCTCGGTGGTGTGCCCCGCCTCGCTGCCCAGACGCCGGTGCCGGTCGCCGAGGACCAGCACCGAGCCCGGTTCGCAGGCGCCGACCAGGACGTCGGTGATGTCGCCGGCCCGGCACAGGAGCTCCACCGCGAGGTCGGGTGCCGTGCGGGTGAGGTAGGACTCGGCGCGGCGTCCGGCGTCGTCGTACCAGGCCGCCAGGGGCGTCTCGGGGCCGTGGGCGTGCACGAGGACCAGCGGTCCGCCGCGGCGGCGGCCCTCGCGGACCGCCCGGTCGAGCACGCGCAGGCGCAGCAGCCCGTCGTCGACACCGATCACCACGGGGGCCGGCGCGGGGGCGCGCATCACACGCCCTCCTCGGCCCACACGCGGTCGGACGCCACCCAGCGCTCGGCCGCACCGGCGGGCAGCACGGCGACCGGGCACGGCGACGCGCGCACGACCCGCTGGCTGGTGGAACCGACCAGGGTCCCCGCCAGCGCGCCCCGCCCGCGGCACCCGAGCACGATCAGCGCGGCGCCCTCCCGGGCCTCGCGGAGGATCTCCTCGCCCGGGTCCCCGCGGTCGAGCACCTCGTGGATCCGGACGCCCGGGTAGCGGGTCGCCAGCCCGGCCCGCGCCTCGGCGAGGACGCGCCGGCGCTCGTCGGCGTCGGTGTCCGCACCGTGCCGCGGGGCGACACCGACGGCCGTCACGCGCACGTGCCAGCGGTCGGCGACGTCGGTGGCGAAGGCGACGGCTCCGTGCGACTCGGGCGAGCCGTCGACGCCGACGAGGACGGGGCCGTCGTGGCGCTCGTCGGGATCCCAGCGTGGGGGGACGACGACGACCGGGCAGGCGGCCCGGGCCATGGTGTGGACCAGCGTGCGACCGAGCGTGAGGTCGAGGGCCCCGTCGAGGTGCCGCGTCCCGACGACGAGCAGGTGCGCCCGGCGGGCCACCGCGACCAGCGCCGGCCCGGCCACGCCGTCGACCACCGACAGCCGCGGCGTGAGCCCGGGCGCCGCCGCCTCGGCGATGCGGCGGGCCTGGCCCAGCAGGGACAGCGCCCGGCCGGTCGGGGCGCGCAGCTCGTCGGGGTCACGGTGGGACGGCGGCAGCACCTGGACGAGGTCGAGCGGCAGGCGCCGGCGATCGGCCTCGCGGGCCGCCCACCCCACCGCCCGCAGCGTCCCCGCATCGCCGTCCACACCGACGACCACCCCGGCGGGTGGCACCGAGCGATCGATCATTGTCCAGCCTCCTCCGGGCGGCCTCGCCGCCGCGTTCGTCGTGTGGGTGGGCCCAGCATCCGGCGCTCGGCCCCCTGCCCGTCAGGGCCGGAGGTCCGTCCGGGCCGGGCCGTGTGCCGCGGCACGGGGCCGCGGGCGTGTCAGGCGGTCGGGCCGACCGGGAGCGGTCCGGCGACGACGGCCGGGTCGTCCTGCGCGGCCTGCTCGTGCGGCACCGGCGCCGGGGGCACGACCGTGACCGGGCACGGCGCGTGCAGCACCGCCGAGAGCCCGACCGACCCGAGCACGGCGCTGCGCAGCCCGCCGCGGCCTCGGTGACCGACCACGAGCATCGCCGCGCCCTGCGCCTCCTGCGTCAGGACGAAGGCGGCGGGGCCGGTGACCGCGACGACCGTGACCGGCACCGCGCGGTGCGTCGGGTCGAGCTCGGCGCGCATCTTCTCCACGTGCTCACGGGCCGTGTCCTCGACGGCCGCCCGGATCTCGCCGCTGTCGGCGATCAGCGGGTAGCCGTACGTGGTCATCCAGGCGTCCGGGGGCTCGTGGGCGACGACCACGCGCACCGCCGCCCCCCGGCGTGCGCCCTCGGCGATCGCCCAGCGCACCGCGGCCTCCGCGTGCCGCGAGCCGTCGAACCCCACGACGATCGTCCCGCCGTCGTCCTGCGTCGTGTCCATTCCCCGTCCACCCCTCGGTTCGTCGGAGCCGCTGATCGGGGACCACCCTCACGCCGCGACGCCCTCCGGCACCGGAGGCGGACGGTCCCTCCGTGCCGGGCCGTCGGTCCCTGGTGAGCGGCCCGCCACGGACCGACGCTGGTCACCGAGATCGAGGAGGACGGCGTGGCCGCAGCAGGAGGCACCGTGACGACGCGCGAGGGCTGGACATCCGGGACGACGGACGTCGTCCAGCTCCTGCGTGCCGGGGCGAGCGCGCCGTCGAGCCACAACAGCCAGCCCTGGCGACTGCGGTGGCACCACGACGCGGTCGAGGTCCACGGCGACCCGGACCGGCGGCTCGCGGTCGCCGACCCCGACGCCCGGGAGCTGCGGCTGGCGTGCGGCGCCGCCCTGGTCAACGTGCGGCTCGCGGTGCGCGCGCAGGGCCGACGGGCCCACACGCAGCTGCTGCCCGACCCGGCCGACCGCTGGTTCCTCGGGAGGGTGCGCCCGGGCTCGGCCCTGCCGCCGTCGGCGTGGGAGAGCGAGCTGGCGGCCGCGATCCCGCGTCGGCACACCGACCGCCACCCCTTCGACGGGCGACCGCTCCCGGCCGTGCTGCGCGACCACATGGGCCGGGCGGCGGCACGGGAGAGCTGCCGGCTGGTGTTCCTCACCGAGACCGGCGAGCGGCGCCGGCTGCGCGACCTCACGTCGCGGGCCCACCGGCAGCAGCGCGCGGATCCCGCCTTCGTCGCGGAGTGGGAGCACTGGATCGGCCACGCGGCGCGGGAGGAGGACGGGCTCCCCCGCGCCCACGCGGCGCACGCCCCGCGGGCCGACGACGCCTGGCGTCCCCGGGACTTCGGCGACGTGGTCGCCGACAGCGACCGCACCGCGCACCACGTCGGCCTCGAGGACGAGCCGACCGTCGCCGTCCTGCTCTCCTACGACGACGGCGCGCTCGCCCACCTGCGCGCGGGGGCGGCGATGCAGCAGGTGCTGCTCACGGCCACGGCGCACGGGGTGGGGTCGTCGTTCGTCGCGCCACCGCTCGAGGTCGCCGCCGTGCGCGACGAGGTGCGCGCCCTGCTCGGCGGGGTGCTCTGGCCGCAGGTGATCCTGCGCCTGGGGTGGGGTCGGCCGGTGCCGCCGACCCCGCGCCGCCGTCACCCCGACGTCTGATCAGGACGGGGACACCGAGGACGACGCGTCGAGCGGCGCCCACCACGACAGGCGCGTGCCGGTCCCGGTCGTCCGCCGCCCGACGCTCGCCTCGCCCCCGAACGCCCGGGCGCGCGCGGTGAGGTTGGCCAGCCCGCTGCGCGCCACGGTGTCCGGGATGCCGACCCCGTCGTCGGTCACGTCCACCGCGAGGACGTCGTCCACCGAGACGGTGACGACCACCGAGTCCGCGCCGCCGTGCCGGACGGCGTTGGAGACGCCCTCGCGCACGACGGCCTCGACCTGCACGGCGAGCTCCTCGGGCACGGTGTCGACCGGCCCGGACAGCCGCACCACGGGCTCGGTCTCGACGTGGGCGCTCATCTCGGCGACGGCCGCCCGCAACCGCCCCCCGAGGCCCGGGGTGGTGCCGACCGCGTGGAGGTCGAAGATGCTCGTGCGGATGTCGCGGACGATGGTGTCGATCGTGTCGACCGCCTCGTTGACCCGCCCCGCGGCCTCCGGCTGGCCCCGCAGCCGGGCCTGTGTGGCCTGCAGGCCGAGACCCAGCGCGAACAGGCGCTGGAGCACGTGGTCGTGCAGGTCGGCGGCGATGCGCTCGCGGTCGGCGGCGACGTCGAGCTGGCGGCGGGCGCGCTGCGACTCGGCGAGCCGGAGCACGAGTGCGGCCTGGTCGGCGAACGACGCCGCGGTCGACAGACCCTCGGTCCCGATGGGGGCGGAGCCGGGCCGCCGCACCACCACGAGCGCACCGGTGATGACGTCCGTGCCGTCGAGCGGGACGAGCAGCGCCGGCCCGAGGTGCTCCTCGCGACCGTCGACGTCGAGCACCAGGTCGTCCTCGAGGCGCGGCAGGCGCAGGTGCGCCACCTCGCCCAGCGCGCGGCCCGCCAGCCGCGCGCCGACCGGCAGGCGGGCCTCGAGACCGACGCTCACGGTCACCCGCACGGGCGGCGCCTCGTCGGGCTCGCGCGCCGCGGCAGGCGGGGTGGTGATGATCGCGCCGACCCCGTCGGCGAGCTCGGCGGCGCGTTCGGCCGCGAGCACGAGGGCCTCGGTGGGGTCGGCGCCGGCGAGGACCTGGGTCGTGATCTCCCCGGACGCCTCGAGCCAGCGCTGGCGACGCTGCGCCTCGGCGACGAGACGCTCGGTGTCCTGGTGCAGGCGCGCGTTGTCGACGGCCACCGCCGCCGCGGCCGCGAGCGCGACGATGAGCTCCTCGTCGGCGGCGGTGAAGGCGCCGTCGCGCTTGTCGGTGAGGTAGAGGTTGCCGAAGACCACGCCCCGCACCCGGACCGGGACCCCGAGGAAGGAGTTCATCGGCGGGTGGTGGGGCGGGAAGCCGACCGAGGCCGGGTGGTCGTGCAGGTCCTCCAGGCGCAGGGGCGCCGGGTGCCGGATCAGCTCGCCGAGCAGGCCCCGGCCGCGCGGCAGGTCACCGATCTGCGCCCGCGCCGCGTCGTCGATGCCGGTGTGGACGAAGCGGGCGAGGCCGCTCCCGGCCTCGTCGAGGACCCCGATGGCGCCGTAGCGGGCGCCGACCAGGTCGGTGGCCACCTCGACCAGGCGGCGCAGGGTGGCGTCGAGGTCGAGACCCTCGGCCACCGCCACCATCGAGGAGAAGAGGGCCGCCACCTGGTCCGTACCGGCCCCGCTCAGCCGTGGGCCGGGCGAGCCCGACCCGTCGACCGGACGTCGTGTCGTGCCCTGCCTGTCCACCACGACGGCTGTCTCCCCCTCCGCGAGTCGCACCTCGACCGCCATCCTGGCCCCGACGGCCTGACGCGACCAGGGCCGGAGGTCCCGCGGTCGTGGAATCCTGCGCCGCCCTTCGCCACCCGGCCCGGAGGTCCCGTGATCGCCGGGCCGACGACCCTGCCGTGCCGACCGCGACCCCGGCTGTGCTCGGGCCATGAGCGTCCTCGACCCCGCCGATCCCGCCGTCGATCCCGCCGTCGACCGGCGCGTGCTGCTCGCGGACGGCAGCCCCGTGGACATCCGGCCCCTGGACCGGCGGGACGGGCCCGCCCTCGTGCGCCTGCACCGGGAGCTGCCCGAGCACGACCGGTGGCTGCGCTTCGCCACGCTCTCCCCGCACGCGGCCGACACCTACGCGGTCGAGGCGGCGGCCTCGGGCACCGTGTGGGGCGCCTTCCTGGGCGCCGAGCTGATCGGGGCGGTGCAGGTCGCGCCGGACGCGGCGCACCCGGAGGACGCCGAGGTCGCCGTGACCGTCGGGCACCGTGTGCAGGCCCACGGCGTGGGGACCGCCCTGCTCGAGCGGGCCGTCCAGGAGTCCACCCGGCGCGGTGTCCGGCGCTGGTCCGCCGAGGTGCTGACCGAGAACACCGCGATGCGCCGGGTGTTCGCCGATCTCGGGCTGCCCGTCACGCGCGAGCTGGACGGCCCGTCGGTCCACGTCGTCGTGACCCTGCCCGACCCCGAGGACCCGGCCGCGGCCGCGGACTTCGCGACCGCGTCGCTGGCCCGGGCGGCCCACGCGGCCCGCGCCGGCCTCGGCGCGGTCCTGCGCCCGCGCTCGGTCGCGGTCGTCGGGGCGGGTCGGCGGCCGGGTTCGGTGGGTCGGGCGGTCCTCGACGCCGTGCTCGCCGGCGGCTTCACCGGTCGCGTCCACGTCGTCCACCCGCACGCGGCCCGGGTGGCGGGCGTCCCGGCCGTGGCGTCGGTCGACCTGCTGCCCGAGGCGCCGGACCTCGCGATCCTCGCCACGCCGCCGGCCACGCTGCCGGCGCTGGTGGCGGCGTGCGGGGAGCGCGGGGTGCGGGCGGTGCTGGTGATCACGTCGGGGCTCGCGGCGGCCGGGGTCGACGGCGCCGTCCTGGAGGCCGTGCACCGGCACGGGATGCGCCTCGTCGGGCCGAACTGCCTGGGGCTGGTCGACACCGCGCCCGACGTGCGGCTCGACGCCACCTTCGCCCCGGGCGCCGCGCCGTCCGGGTCGGTCGGCGTCGTCACCCAGTCCGGCGGGGTGGCCATCGCGGTGCTCGAGGCCCTGCGCGGGCTCGGGCTCGGCGTCTCCACGCTCGTGTCGGTCGGTGACCGCTACGACGTCAGCAGCAACGACCTGCTCGCCTGGTGGTCCGAGGACTCCGCCACCCGGGTCGCCGTCCTGCACGTCGAGTCGTTCGGCAACCCGCGCGCCTTCTCCCGCCTGGCGCGGCGGGTCTCCGCCCGGATCCCCGTGCTCGCCGTGCGGGCGGCGAGCAGCGAGGTCGGGGCGCGGGCGGCGGCGTCGCACACCGCGGCGTCGGCGACCCCCGCGGTCCGCCGCGACGCCCTCTACCGGCAGGCGGGGGTCCAGCCCGTCGACGACCTCGGCGAGCTCGCCGGCGCCCTCGCCGCGCTGTCCTGGAGCGCGCCCGCCCTCGGCGACCGCGTCGCGGTGCTGGGCAACGCGGGCGGCACGAACGTGCTCGCCGCCGACGCCTGCGTCGCCGCGGGGCTGAGGGTCCCGCCCCTGGCTCCGGCCACCCGGGCCCGGCTCGACGCCCTGCTCCCCTCGACCGCGGCCACCGCCGGGCCCGTCGACACCACCGCCACCGCCGACGCGACGACCTTCGCCGCGTGCCTCGACGTGCTGCGCGAGGCCGCGGAGGTCGACGCCGTGCTCACCGTCGCCTGCCCCACGGCGCTCGGCGACCCCGGCACCGGGCTCGGCGCGGCCCTGGCCCGCTCCCCCGGCCGCGCCGTCCCCGTCGTCGCGGTCGCCCTGGACCAGCGGGCGCGGGTCGCCCCGCTGCGCGACCCGGACGGCACCCCCCGCGCCGCCGTGTTCGCCGACCCGGCCGACGCCGTGCGCGCGCTCGCGCACCTCGTCCGCCGCGGCGCCGACGTCGCCCGCGACCCCGGGCGTCCGCTCCCGGCCGACGAGCACCCGGTCGACCTGGCCCTCGCCCGGTCCGTCGTGGCGGGCGCGCTCGACGCCCACCCCGGCGGCGGGTGGCTGGAGCCCGACGACTGCGCTGCCCTCCTGCAGGCCGCGGGCCTCGACCTGCTCCCCGCCCGCGTCGTGCGCAGCATCGACGAGGCGGTCGCCACCGCCCGCGCGATCGACGGGCCGGTCGCGCTCAAGGTCGTCGCCGAGGGCGTGCTGCACAAGTCCGAGCAGGGCGGGGTCGCGCTCTCGCTGCGGGGCGACGCCGCCGTCCGGGCCGCGGCCGCCGGCTTCGTGACCGCTTTCGGCGACGCCTGGCGCGGCTTCCTCGTCCAGCCGATGGCACCCCCGGGCGTCGAGATGCTCGTGGGCGTGGCGGGCGACCCGGACTTCGGCGCCCTCGTCACGGCGGGCGTCGGCGGGACGGGCACCGACGTCGCCGACCGGCGCTGGCACCGCCTCGTACCGATGACCACCACGGATCTCTCCGAGCTCCTCGACGAGCTCCCGCTGCGCCGCGGCATCGCCGCGCGGCTGGTGGATCGTGAGCGGCTCGGGACGGTCATCGCCCGCGTCGCCCGGCTCGCCGAGCTCCTCCCCCAGATCGCCGAGATGGACCTCAACCCGGTCGTCTGCACCCCGGACGCGTGCCGGCTCGTGGACGCCCGCATCCGTGTCGCGCCGGTGATCGGCGGCCGGGCCCCTTGACAGGACCGTTGCGGCTCGGACGATGTGGTTCGTCCTCCGTACAGATTCGGCCGCCCGGAAGGGGTGCCGTGCCCGACCGCCCTGAGTCCACGACCCCCTCGGAGGGCCTCGCCTTCCCCACGGTGGCGCGGCTCGAGCTCGACGACCTGCTCGACCAGCTCATCGACCGGGCCACCGAGGTCAAGCTCACCCAGGGCCGGCTGCGCGGGCTGCTCGACGCCGTGCACCACATCACCGCGGGACACGAGCTCGACGACCTGGTCGCGCGGATCGTCGAGAACGCGCGGGGCCTGGTGCGCGCGCGGTACGCCGCGCTCGGCATCGTGCGCGACGGCCGCCTCATCCGCTTCGTGCACATCGGCATGGACGCCGGCACCGTGGCCCGGATCGGCGCGCTGCCCCAGGGGAAGGGGGTGCTCGGCGAGCTCATCGAGCACCCGCAGCCGCTGCGTCTCGACGACCTCTCCACCCACCCGTCGGCCGTCGGCTTCCCCGCCGACCACCCGCCGATGCGGTCGTTCCTCGGCGTTCCGCTGCTCGCGAGCGGCACCGTCTACGGGAACCTCTACGTCACCGAGAGCGAGCACGACGGCGGCTTCGGCGCCGACGACGAGCAGCTGCTGACCGCGCTGGCCGGGGCTGCCGGGATCGCGGTCGAGAACGCCCTGCTCCTCGACGCCGAACGTCGCCGCGCGCGGTGGCAGGCGGCCTCCGCGCAGTTGGCCAGCAGCCTGCTCGCCGGGGACCTCCCGCCCTCCGACGAGCTCGAGCACCTGCTCGAGACCGCGGTGGACGTGGCCCGGGCCCACGGTGCGGCGATCACGGAGGTCCGCGACGCCGACCCGACCACCGCCCACGTCGCGGCGGCGGCCGGACACCTCGCGCACTGGGCCGGGCGCACCGCGGAGGTCGGCGGGTCCATCACCCGGACGGCCCTCGACGCCGAGGGCCCGGTGCTCGTCGCCGACGCGACGACCGATCCCCGCACCACCGGCGTGGTCGAACGGGCACCGGAGGTGCGCTCGGTGCTGGCCGTGCCCCTGGACGCGTCGGCGTCCGGCTCCCGGTCCGTGCTCGTGCTGACTCGGACCGAGGACGACGAGGTGTTCGGCCCGGTCGAGGCGGAGATGCTGCTCTCCTTCGCCGCGCACGCCACCACCGCCATCGAGCTCGGCCGCGGCCGGCGCGACCGCGAGGCCGTCCGGGCCCTGGAGGACCGCGAGCAGCTGGTCCTGTCGCTGTCGGAGCAGGTGCTCCAGCGCGTCCAGCGGGTGGGGCTCGCGCTCACCGCCGCCGCCTCGGGCGCCGAGCCGGCCCTGCGCGACCAGCTCCTCGCCCAGGTCGCCGAGCTCGACGACGTCACCCGAGCGGTGCGCGACACGGTGTTCCCGCGCTGATCGTCAGCGTCGGCTCTCCTTGTCGGGTCCGGCGAAGCGGCGCCAGGCGTCGTCCCACGCCCGCAGCCGCGCCCGGTCGAGGACCCAGCGGAGCGCGGCGAGCAGCAGCAACGAGACGACCAGCTCGGCGAGGACCAGGCAGACGGTCACGAAGACGCCCTGGGCGGCCGGCTGGTCCGCGCGCATCGGCGGCGGCGTGGGCCGGTCCCGGCCGTCCACCCACAAGACCGCGACGTCACCGGGCCGCGCGCCGGACGGCACGTCGGCCCGGGCGACACGCTCCGTGCCGTCCGCGGCGATCCAGCGCACGGGCGCCCGCCACACCGCGGTGACGGCGTCGTCCTGCCCGTCGGCGAGGCGCTCGGGCTCCGCGGTGACCGTGGCGGTGACCTGGTGCCGCTCGGCCTGCTGCACGGCGACCTGGGGTTCGAGCCGCGCGGTGGTCTCGCTGCCGACGGCGAGCGCCACGGGGAGGAAGAGCAGGCCCAGCAGCAGGAGGAGCCAGCGCGCCCCCACCTCGATGCGGTCGCTGCGCCGGCGCAGCTCGGAGCGTCGCGGCACGAAGGCGCCGATCCACCGCCGGGTCGCCTCGGTCGTCCTGTCCATGGTGAGCCGCCTCCCGCTGCTCCTCGTGTCTCGAGGTGTCTCGAGGACGAGCGTCGGACTGCTCCGGGTGCCGCAGCACTGCCGGCGGACCCCGCGACGCCGGACGGCAGACCTGATCCGACCGGGACCATCGGCCGGTCCTCACCCGCCCTCGGTCGGGTCCAGCGCGAGCTGCCGGCCGGTGATCCGGTGCGCGGTGATGCGCACGACGTGGGCGCCCCGCCGGCGGACCCAGGGCCGGTGCGCCACGTCGATCACGGAGATGAGCTCGTCGACGTCGGTGACCACCTCGGCGCGCCCGACCACGAGCACGCTCCAGCCGGTGTGGGTGTCGGCGTCGACCTCGTCCACCTCGAAGGCCACGAGGTCGCGCCGCCGGGCGGCCTCGAGCTTCGGTCCCGGGCCGGTGCGCACGATGATCGAGCTGCCGTGCCGGAGGAAGTTCACGGGGTGCGCGGCGGGTCCCGCGTCCTCGGTGAAGACCATGCGCCCGACGGGGACGCTGTCGAGCAGGCGGTGGCACTCGGCCACCGTCATCTCGTCGGTCTCGCGGCTCCTCGTCATCGCGTGCCTCCGATCTCGTGCCTGCCCCCGCCGGTGCGCCGAACGTGGTGCGCCTCGCCCTCCCGGTTGAGGGACCCACGACCCGGATCGCGGGTCGATCGGCCCGTTCCGCGAGGCACTTCGTGCCTGGTGGCCGACGTCCTCGCGCGCGCACCGTCGAGGGCGGCGACGAGAGACGAGGAGACCGGCATGGAGACGCGCCGCGAGACCGGGGCGCTGTCCGTGGCCCCGGAGGGCGGACGGTCCGGGACGACGACGAGCCCCCGGGAGGCGGTGCTCGCCGCGCTCGAGGACTCGCTCCGGGCGCCGTCGGAGCACAACACGCAGCCCTGGCGGTGGACCCTGCTGCCCGACCGTCTCGAGCTCGCGGTGGACCCGCACCGGCGGCTGCCGTTCACCGACGAGCGCGGGGAGGGCGCGCTGCTCGCCTGCGGCGCCGCGCTGCACCACCTGCGTCTCGGTCTCGCCGCCCGCGGCTGGACCCCGCTGGTCCGTCTCGACCGGGAGGGCCCGCCGCAGCGTCGCGTGGCGGAGGTTCGCTGGCTGGCGGCCGACACCGTCCCCGAGGACGCGCGCCGGCAGGCCGCCGCGATCGAGCGCCGCCGGACCGATCGCCGCCGCTACGCCGCCGATCCCGTCGACCCCGGCGTCGTCGACGAGCTCGTCCGGGCCGCACGGGCCTTCGACGGCGGCCTGCACGTCGTCTCCGGCCACGCCCGCCGCTCCCTCGTCGACGCCATGCGCGACGCCGCCCTCCTCCAGCTCGACCGGCCCGGGTACGCCGCGGAGCTGCAGCGCTGGACACACCGCTACGCAGGTGGGGCCGACGGGATCCCCCACGGCGCCCGGCTCGCCGAGCCGCACCTCTACGACGACCTCGTGCTGCGGTGGTTCCCCGGCGGAGGCCTCCACCAGCCCCGCGGCGGCACCGACCACGAGGACGCCTCCACCCTGCTCGTCCTGACCGCCGACGGCGCCGACGGCGCCGACAGCGCCGACAGGCACACGGCCTCGGTCGTGCGCGCGGGCGAGGCCCTGAGCGCGGTCCTCCTCGAGGCGACGAGCCACGACCTCGCCGCGACCCCCATCACCCAGGTCCTCGAGGTCGACGAGACCCGCGAGCGCGTCCGCCGGCTCGTCGGGGGCCACCCGGTCGTCGTCCTGCGGGTCGGCCGGCCCGTGCCGGACGCCCCGCCGCCCCCACGCACCCCGCGCCGCGACCTCGCCGCGGTCCTGGTCGACCGGGGCGCCGAGCAGGACACCCGGTGACCGAGCCGGACATGTGGACGCTCGTGCTCGACGGCTGGGACCCCGCCGACGAGGGGCGCCGGGAGGCGCTGTGCACGCTCGGCAACGGCTACCTCGGCACCCGGGGCGCGCTGCCGGAGAGCAGCGCCGACGGCGTGCACTACCCGGGCACCTACGCCGCCGGCGTCTTCAACCGGCTGTCCGACGTGATCGACGGGGTGGCGGTCGAGAACGAGAGCATGGTCAACCTGCCGAACTGGCTCGACCTGCGGATCGCGGTGGAGGACGGTGCCTGGCTCGACCTGGCGAGCGTGCGGGTGCTGGAGCACCGCGAGCAGCTGGACACGGCACGCGGGGTGCTGCACCGCACCACCCGGTTCGTCGACGGCGCGGGCCGGCACAGCCGGCTGGACCAGCGCCGGTTCGTGCACCGCGAGCGGCGGCACCTGGCCGGGCTGCACACGGCGTTCGTCGCCGAGGACTGGAGCGGCCGGCTGACCGTCGCGTCCGGGGTGGACGGCACGGTGACCAACAGCGGGGTGGCCCGCTACCGCCACCTCTCCGGGCGGCACCTCGAGGTGCTCACGGCCGAGGAGACCGGCGACGACACCGTGCTGCTGATCGCCGCCACCACGCAGTCACGGCACCGCATCGCCGTCGGCGCCCGCACCCGGGTGACCGTCCCCGTCGACACGCCCGTCGCCCGCGTGCCGGATCGGGCGGAGGGCCGCATCGGCCACCGCCTGACCCTCGAGGTCCGTGCCGGCGAGGCCGTGGAGATCGAGAAGATCGCCGCGGTCGTCACCTCGCGGGACGTGGCGATCGCCGAGCCCGGTCTGGCCGCGACCGCGCTGCTCGCCGAGGCCCCGGGCTTCGAGGAGCTGCTCGCCGAGCACACCCGGAGCTGGGGCCGGCTGTGGCGACGATGCCGCATCGAGGTGCTCGACGGCACCAGCCCGCCGCCCGTGGAGACCGTGCGCGACCTGCGGCTGGCCGGGTTCCACGTGCTCCAGACCGTGTCCCGGCACGACCTCGACCTCGATGCCGGCATCCCCGCCCGGGGCCTGCACGGCGAGGCCTACCGGGGCCACGTGTTCTGGGACGAGCTGTTCGTGCTCCCGGTCCTCGTGCTGCGGTTCCCCGCGCTCGCCCGCGCCCTGCTGCTCTACCGGGTCCGCCGCCTCGACGCGGCGCGTCGGGCCGCGCGGGCGGCCGGTCACCGCGGGGCGATGTTCCCGTGGCAGTCGGGCAGCGACGGCCGCGAGGAGAGCCAGCGGCTGCACCTCAACCCGCTCTCGGGCCGGTGGCTGCCCGACGTCAGCGACCGGCAGCGCCACATCGGGCTCGCGGTCGCCCACAACCTCTGGCAGTACGTCCAGGCCACCGGCGACCTGGCCTTCCTGACCGACGAGGGCGGCGCCGAGGTGCTCCTCGAGGTCGCCCGGTTCTTCGCCGACCTGGCCGAGCACGACCCGGCCGACGGCCGCTTCCACATCCGCGGGGTGATGGGCCCCGACGAGTACACGACCCGCTACCCCGGGTCGGACCGTCCCGGCATCGACGACAACGCCTACACCAACGTCCTGACCGTGTGGGTCCTCCAGCGGGCCCGGGAGCTGCTCGACCTCCTGCCGCCGTCCCGGCGCGACGAGCTGACGGCGACCCTCGACCTGGGCCCGGCCGAGCTGCGGCACTGGCGCGAGGTCGGCGAACGCATGGCCGTGCCGATCCACCCCGACGGCGTGATCAGCCAGTTCGCGGGCTACCGCGATCTCCCGGAGCTCGACTGGGACGCCTACCGGCGGCGCTACGGCGACCTGCAGCGCCTGGACCGGATCCTCGAGGCCGAGGGGCGCTCGGTGGACGACTACCAGGCCTCCAAGCAGGCCGACGTCCTCATGCTCTTCTACCTCTTCTCCGCCGACGAGCTCCGCGACCTGCTCGGCGGTCTCGGCTACGCCCTGCCGCCCGAGGCGATCCCCCGCACGATCGACCACTACCTGGCCCGGACCGCTCACGGCTCCACCCTCAGCGCGCTGGTGCACGCCTGGGTGCTCGCCCGGGCGCACCGCGAGGAGGCGCTGGACCACTTCGACCGCGTCGTGCGCAGCGACGTCGCCGACCTGCAGGGCGGCACCACCGCCGAGGGTGTGCACCTCGGCGCGATGGCCGGGGCCGTGGACGTGGTGCAGCGCTGCTTCGCCGGTGTGGAGACCCGCGGCGACGTGCTCCGGTTCAACCCGCACTGGCCGGGGCGCTTCGGCGTGCTCGAGCTGGCTCTGCAGTACCGCGGGCGGCCGCTGACCGCGCGGGTGACCGACCGCGAGGTGTGCGTGTCCGCCGACGCCGGCCCCGGGGGTCCGGTCCGCGTCGCCGTCGGGGACGAGATCCGCGACCTGTGGCCCGGGGAGACGGTGCGGCTGCGGGTCCCGGGAGCGAGCGGTGTGGGCCGCCGGGCGTGGGGTCAGCGCGAGGGACTCGTCGCTCCGTGAGGTCGGCCGTCCGCGGGTGCTGCCCGGCCTCGGGCGGCCACTGGTCCTGTGACCAGGAGGACGCGCGACGGGACCTTGTGCCCTGCGGTCCGGCGACGCGGGGGGCCAGGGTGACCTCGTGGCGGGAGGCGGGACACGAGTGCGCGGCGATCGGTTGCCGCACCTGGACGCCCTGAGGGCGCTGCTGGTCGCCTGGGTGATCGGCGGTCACGCGCTGCTCGGGTACACCGCCGTCGGTGGCTGGGCGTACGACGAGGTCAACGAGGTCGCCTTCGCGCCGGCGACCGAGCTCGCGCTGGTCGCGGTCCTCGGGCCGTCGGGGCTGTTCGTGATCGGCGTGCTCTTCTTCATCGCGGGCCTCCTCGTCGAGCAGGCGGTCGAGCGACACGGCCGGTCGCGCTACACCCGCGACCGCGTCGTACGACTCGGCCTGCCGTGGCTCGCGTCCGCGCTCCTGGTGTGGCCGGCCTCGGTGTGGCTGGCGTACACCGCGGCCGACCGGCGGGTGTCCTTCTGGTGGGTGCTCGCCCACCGCGATCCGTTGCTCGACTCCGGGTCCCTCTGGTTCGCGCTCGTGCTGCTGGTGTTCTCGGTGGCGTTCGCGCTGGTGTGGCCGTGGACCGCGGTGCGGAGCGGCCGGCCCGCCCGGCTGACGGGGAGGCACGTCGTGGCGACGGCGGTGCTCGTCGCGGCGACGTCGTTCGTCGTCCGGCTGTGGTTCCCGGCGCGCAGCGGACAGGTCGCCGACCTGCACCTGTGGCAGTGGCCGCAGTGTCTCGGGCTGTTCGTCCTGGGCGTCGCGGCGGCCCGCTCCGGCTGGCACCGCCACGTCCCGGGACGGGTCCGGCGGGTGTGCGGCGCGGTGGCGCTCCTGACCTTCGTCCTCCTGCCGGTGCTCGCCCTGGCGAGCGGGCTGCGCGACGTGGGCCGCGACGCGACCTCTTACCTCGGGGGGTGGCACGTGGAGGCGCTCGCCACCGCGGGGGTCGAGGGGATCCTGGTCGTCGCCGGCGCGGTCTGGCTGGTGGGCCTGGCCGAACGCCGGTGGCGCGACGGTGCACCGGGGACACCCCGGTGGACGCGGGGGGCCTTCGCCGCGTTCGTGATCCAGGGTCCCGTGCTCCTGGCCCTCGCGAGCGCCGTGCGGCCGCTCGACCTCCCGGCCGAGGTCAAGGGGCCGCTCGTCGCCACCCTCGGGATCACGGCGTGCTTCTGGCTCGGCCGACGTCTCCCGGCCCTCGGCGGCGGGCGCACCACGCCCGCCCCGGCACCGGCCGCCGGGACGTAGCCCGGGAGAGGTCGTCAGGCCTGGTCGTCGTCGCCCGGGGGCTCTCGCCACGACGTGAGGTGGTGGATGGTCGCGAGCGCCCAGAGCACCACGGTGAGCACGACGAGGACCGCGAGCATCACCTGGCTACCGGTGACCAGGGTCCCCACCGCCGCGAGCGCGGCGAGCCCGCCCAGCGCGGCGAGCGGGCGCATGACCGCGAGCTCCCGCGCGGCCGTCCGCCAGGAACCGCCCACCACCGCCGCCGTCAGCCCGAGGACGAGCACGACGACGGCGGTGGCCCGCGTGTCGGCCAGTGGCCAGGTCGTCTCCGGGACCGACGCCATCGCGAAGGCCGCGACGGCCGCGACCACGAGGAACGCGGCGACGACGTCGTTGCGTGTCACGGCGCCCGCGCGGCGCCGTCCGGTGGAGGACATGGCTGCACTCTGCGGCACCCGCGCAGCCGGCAGCAGGGACACAGGGCCCGCCCTGCGAGGGACCTGCGGCGCCGGGCGGGCGACCGGGAGGACCTCGACCCGGGGCGCCGACGGGAGTGCGCTGAGGTCCCCGAGAGGAGCCCCCATGGACATGCCCGAGCGTCGCCGTACCGAGGCCTTCGACCTCGCCTCCCAGGTCGTGGCCCTGAGCCGTCGGGAGGTGCCGCGGGCGACCCTGCTCGCGGCCGTGGACCAGGCCCGCAGCTCGCTGCGCCGTGAACCCGACCGCGACGTCCGGCGCACCCTGACCTGGGTGGTCGGTGCGGTCGAGCAGGGCGAGCAGGCCACCGCCTGCATCGACGCGGCCCTGCGCGTCGCCGCGCGCGACCTGCAGCGCCCGCCGTCGACCAAGGACCCGCGCTGAGTCAGCCCCGTGTCAGCCCGTCCGACCGAGGACGTCGTCGATGAGCTCCTCGATGGGGCGCAACGGCCGGTAGCGCGCCCGGGCCGCGGGGGACGGGAGCGGGGGGAACGCCTCGGGCGCCGACTCGTGCCGGGGAGCCGGCGGGCCGGGAGCCGGTCCCGTCGAGTCCGCTGACGACGCGTCCTGGTCCACGGGACCTCCTCCGGATGACGTCGACGGCGTCGTGCGCTGCCCAGGGTCACCGTGGGGGGACCCGCCGTGCAGGGCCGAAGGTCCCGAGCCGGACGCCCACGGCCGGCCCCGACCGCTCCCCCACCGGGGCGAGCCGGGCGCCGGCGTCCGCGGGGCCGGTCGGTCCCGTCGTCTCGCGACCCTCGGCCCTGGGTGGTCGGTCCCGGCCGTCGCAGGCTCGGATCCGTGCCGAGGACCGCGGGAGGACCGCCGACAGCCGCCGCGGACGGGCACCACGTCGGCGCGGTCACCGACCTCGACGCCCCCCTCGAGCGCCTCTGGCACGAGCTGCGCTCCGGGCCCGAGGGGCTCGACGAGCGCGACGCCGCCCGCCGCCTCTGGGTGCAGGGGCCCAACACGCTGCCCACCCGGCGGGCGGCGTCCTGGCCGCGGGCCCTCGGCCGCCAGGTCGTCCACCCCCTCGCGCTGCTCCTGTGGGCGGCGGCGGGACTCGCGCTCCTGGCCGGCACCCCGGTGCTCGCCGCGGCGATCGTCGTCGTGGTGGTGCTCAACGCCGTCCTCGCGTTCTGGCAGGAGCAGCACGCCGAGCACGCCGTCGCCGCGCTCGAGGCGTACCTGCCGGCGCGTACCCGGGTGCTGCGCGGTGGCGCCGCCCGGGAGATCCCGGCGGCCGAGGTCGTCGCCGGTGACGTCGTCCTGCTCACCGAGGGTGCGGCGGTCCCGGCCGACGGGCGCCTCGTGGCGGGCGCCGTCGAGGTCGACATGAGCGCGCTGACCGGCGAGTCGGTGCCGGTGGCCCGGCGGGCCGGTGTCCACCCGCCCGGGCCCGTCCTCGAGGCCCCGGACCTCGTCTTCCGCGGCACGACCTGCACGGTCGGCACGGCACGGGCGGTCGTCACCGGCATCGGCGCGCACACCGAGATCGGCCGCATCGCGGCCCTGACCGGTCACGTCGGGCACCGCGAGAGCCCGCTCGAGCAGCAGGTCCGGCGCGTCGCGTGGCTGATCGCCGCCGTCGCCGTCGGGACCGGCGCCGCGTTCCTGCCGATCGGGCTGCTCGCCGGGCTGTCGTTCACCGCGGCGCTGGTGTTCGCGATCGGCCTGCTGGTCGCGAACGTCCCGGAAGGGCTCCTGCCCACCATCACCCTCGCGCTCGCGGCGGGCGTGCGCTCGCTCGCGCGCCACGGCGCCGTCGTCCGCCGGCTGTCGGCGGTCGAGACCCTGGGGTCCACCACGGTCATCTGCACCGACAAGACCGGCACGCTGACCGAGAACCGCATGCACCCGCAGGCCCTGTGGACCGCGGGCGGCGGGCGCGGCGACCCCGACCGCGACGCCGCCGCGGCCCCGGTGCTCGCCCGGGTCGCCCAGCGGTGCAGCGACGCCGACCTGCCCGATCCCGCTCGCGGGACCGGGTCCGGCGACCCCACCGAGCTCGCCCTGCTCGCCGTGGCCGCGGCCGCCGGCCTGGACACCCGCGCCGCCACGCGCGCCCGCGACCGCCGCGCGGACCACGCGTTCGACCCCGTGCACCAGCGCATGACCACCGTCGACGACACCCCCGAGGGTCTCGCGGTGCACACCAAGGGCGCGGTGGAGGCCGTCCTCACCCGCTGCACGGCGATCCGGCGGGGCCGTGACGTCGCGGCGCTGGACGCGGTCGCCCGCGAGGAGGTCCTGCGCGCCACCGACGGGCTCGCCGCGGAGGGGCTGCGGGTGCTGGCGCTCGCCGGTCGATCGGCGACGCCGGCCGACCTCGCGGGGCCCCGCGAGGAGGTGGAGTCCGGGCTCGTGCTCGAGGGGCTCGTCGGCCTCATGGACCGGCCGCGGGCGTCGGTCCCGCCCGCCGTGGCCCGCTGCCACGCCGCCGGGATCCGGGTGCACGTCGTGACCGGCGACCACCCGGTCACCGCCGCGGCCGTCGCGCGGTCGGTCGGCATCGGGGCCCACGGGTTGCGCGTGGTGGGCGGCGACGAGCTCGCGCGCCTGCGGGAGGCCGAGCTCGACGCCCTGCTCGCCACCGGCGACGAGATCGTCTTCGCCCGCGTCGCCCCCGAGCAGAAGCTGCGCGTCGTCGAGGCCCTCGAGCACCTCGGGGAGGTCGTGGCCGTCACCGGCGACGGCGTCAACGACGCGCCGGCGCTGCGGCGGGCCGACATCGGCGTGGCCATGGGCGCGTCCGGCACCGACGTCGCCCGCGAGGCGGCGACGATGGTGCTCACCGACGACGACTTCGCGAGCATCGAGCGGGCCGTGGCGGCCGGACGGCGCGTGTACGACGACGTGCGCAAGTTCGTGGTCTACATCTTCGCCCACGCCGTGCCCGAGGTCGTGCCGTTCCTGCTGTTCGCCCTCTCCGGGGGCGCGATCCCCCTCGGGCTGACGGTGCTGCAGATCCTCGCGATCGACCTCGGCACCGAGACCCTGCCCGCCCTGGCCCTCGGTCGTGAGCCCGCCGAGCCCGGCGTGATGGAACGGCCGCCGCGACCGCGGTCCGAGGGCGTCATCCGGCCGCGGATGCTGTGGCGGGCCTGGGGGCTGCTCGGCATCACCTCGGCCGTCCTGACGACCGGGGCGTTCCTGCTCGTGCTGCTGCGCGGCGGGTGGACCCCGGGCGCGCCGACCGGCCCCGGCACCGTCCTGCACCCGGTCTACCTCGAGGCCACCACCGCCACCTTCGTCGGCATCGTCGCCTGCCAGATCGGGACCGCCTTCGCCGCGCGCACCGAGCACGCGTCGCTGCGCTCGGTGGGCCTCGGCTCCAACCCGCTCCTGTGGTGGGGCATCGCCTTCGAGGTCCTCGTCACCGCCGCCTTCGTCTACCTGCCCGTCGCACGCGACGTCGTCGGCACGGCGCCGCTCGACGCGCCGACCGTCGCCCTGCTGCTCGTCTGCGCCCCGATCGTCTGGGGCGTCGACGAGATCGACCGGTGGCGCCGCCGCCGGCGCACCACCACGACCCCGTCCCCTCACGAGAGGAGAACGCCGTGAAGGCCTGGTGCCTGGAGGAACGGAAGACCGACGCAGCCCCGGCGAGGCGGCCGTGACCACGACGGAGCACGGGCTCGTCGAGCCGCTCGGGCCGGCCGAGGGCCGGGCCCTGCTGATGACCGCCGAGATCGGGCGCCTCGCGTTCACCGACGGGCACGGACCCACGGTGGAGCCCTTCGCCTTCGCGCTGGACGACGCGGCGATCGTCCTCGCCGTCGGGGCGCGCAGCGGCGCCCGGGCGGCGGTCGGGCAGACGGTGGCGTTCGAGGTCGACGAGATCGACGTCGTCCGGCGCACCGGGTGGTCGGTGGTGGCGGTCGGCACGCTGCACCGCGCCGGCCCGGAGGTCCGCGCCCGTCCCGAGCCCTGGCCGGACACGGTCGACGACGGCGAGCGGGCACTCCTCGTCCTGACCGTCGAACGGATCTCCGGGCGCCGCCTGCGCCGCGAGGTCCGGCGCGGCTGAGTGAGCCCGCGGGGCCGTGACGAACGAACGGCGCCCCCGCTGCTCCGGGGCAGCGAGGGCGCCGTTCGTCGCGCGAGGGCGCGCGTGCCGGGTGAGCCGGCGCGCCCGCACGGGTCAGCTCGGTGCGGGCACCACCGTCACCGGGCAGCGGGCCCGCAGCACGCAGCCCAGCGCGACGGGACCGGTGAGGCGTCCGTGGCGCGCCCCCCGGCCCCGGTGCCCGACCACGAGGAGGTCCGCGTCGGCCGCGACGTCGACGAGGACGTCGGCGGGCGGACCCGCCACGCCCACGACCTCGACCGCGCCGTCGGGCGACGGCTGCCCCGCCGCCGTGCGCTCGGCGACGACCTCGTCCACGAGCGCGCGGGCCCGCGTCGTGGCCCCGTTGCCGGGGTCGGGCGTGGGCGGGCGGTGGTCGAGGGCGAACAGGTCGGCCCAGTAGTCCCTCGGCAGGTAGGACACGACGACGCGCACCCCCGCGCCGCGACGTGCCGCCTCGCCCAGGGCGTGGTGCAGGGCGGCGCGCGACCCGTCGGAGCCGTCGACCCCGACGACGACGGCGTGGTCCTCCGCCGCCGTCACGAGCCGGCCGCCGCGGCGGTGCGGGCGCGCTCGGCGCCACCATCGGTGATGGCCGCCCGCACGACGGTCACCGGGCACGGAGCGTGGAGCACGCAGCCCAGACCGACGGACCCGAGGAGGGCCGAGCGGAACGCCCCGCGCCCCCGGTGACCGACCACGAGCAGGTCGGCCCCGCGCGCGGCGGCGGCCAGCACCGGGGTCGGGCGGCCGAGCCGCGCGACGACGTCGACGGGGACGTCCCGCTCGTCCGCGAGGACGTCCAGCGCGTGCTCCCGGGCGCGGCGCTCGGTGCTCTCCCGCACCTCCTCGGGGTTGACGGGGATCGACTCCACGTCGATCGCGGTCAGCGCCGGCACGTCGCACGCGGCGACCGCGAGGACGCGGCCGTGCCGTCGGCGCGCCTCGGCCACCGCGTGGTGCAGCGCCGCGTCGGCGTCGGGCGAACCATCCACACCGACGACGATCAGCGGGGCCGTCGTGTCGTCATCCATCGTCGTGTCCTCCGTCGGAGTCGGGGGTCGCCGTGGTCGTCGGACCGGTCGACCCCGGGGTGTCGGGATCGGCGGCGGGAGCAGGGTCCGGCGGCACGACCGCCACCGGGCACGGGGCACGCAGGACGGCGCCGTGGGCGACCGACCCGAGCAGCCAGCGCGCGAGGGCACCGTGGCCGGTCCGCCCGACCACGACCACGGCCGCGCCCAGCTGTTCGGCGACGTCGACCAGCGCCATGGTCGGGTCCTCGGCCCGCACGACCGTGTCGACGTGCGGGACGGGGCGGCTGCGCGCCTGTTCCTTCACGATCTCGTGCACGAACCGTTCGACGCGGGGGCGCAGCGCGTCGCGCACGCCGGCCAGCGTGGGACCCGGCAGCGGACGGAACCCGACGGTCGTCGGTGGCGGCGCGATACCGGTGACCGCGAGGACACGGGTCTCCCGGCGCACGCCCTCGTCCAGCGCGTGGCGCAGGGCGGCCGCGGACCCGGCTGAGCGGTCCACGCCGACGACGACGGGTCCGTCGGGTCCCGGCGCACGCGGCCGCACCACGAGCACCGGGCAGGAGGCCAGCGCGAGCACCCGCAGGCCGGTCGACCCGAGGACGGCGCTGCCCAACGGCCCGCGCCCGCGGTGGCCGACCACGAGGAGCGAGGCGTCGCGGGCGGCCTCGGCGAGCACCGGCGCGGGCGAGCCCGGCAGCGCGCGGACCGCGAGCGGGACGTCGCGGAGCTCGGGCGACAGCGGCGTCCGGGCCTCGTCGGCGAAGCGCTGCGCCTGCTCGCGGACCGCCGCGGCCATCCGGTCCGGGTCCGGGAGGTCGGCTCCCGAGTCGTCGCCGTCCGCCCACGAACCGGCCGCCGGGAAGGCGGTCACGGCGGTGACGGGCTCGGCCCGCCGACGGCCCTCCTCGAGGGCCTCCGCCAGCGCGATGGCGGCGGCGGGCGAGCCGTCGAGACCCACCACGATCCCCCGGGTGGGCCTCACGGCTGCCCCTCGCCGAGCAGGGCGGCCAGCATCCCGCCGGTGGTCACCACCTGCCACGTCGTCTCGGGTCGCGGCCGGACGGGCAGGGCCGGCAGACCGGTGCCCAGCAGGCGCCGGCCGGCGTGGCGCACGGAGTCCTCCGCGTCCAGCGTCTCGACCCCGCAGGGGCGGTCGAGGACGTCACGGACGGTCGTGCGGTGCTGGACGAGCGGCCCCCCGGCCGGCCAGCGCTCGGCGAGCCCCCCGGCGGTGACGACGGCGATCGGGTGTCCGTCGCGCACGACGACGCCGCAGAGGTCGGGGTCGTGGTGGAGCCGGGCCCAGGCCTGCGCGACGGGCGTCGACTCGGTGATCAGCGTGGCCGGGCGGGCGATCGGGTCCACCGGACCGTCGAGGTCGACCGGCACCGCTTCGCCGAGGGTCGAGGTGGACACGCCGGCCCCTCACGCCGCGACCGGCTCGGGGACGACGGTCACCGGGCAGCTCGCGTGGAGCACGCAGCCCAGGCCGACGGAGCCCAGCATCATGCTGCCGAACGCGCCCCGACCGCGGTGGCCGACGACGAGCTCGTCGGCGCCCCGGGAGAGGTCGACCAGGACCTCGGCCGGCCGCCCCGGCACGGCCTCGACCGTCACCTCCGGCAGCGCCGCGTCCCACTCCGTCTGCTCCAGGACGTCGTCGACCATCGCGCGGGCCGCCCCCAGCTCCTCGTCGCGCAGCGTGTCGGGATCGGGCAGCGGGATCGCCGACGCGGACCCGTAGCCCCAGGCCGCCCACATCTCCGGCGGCTCGTAGACGGCGACGGCGCGCACCCGTCCGCCCCGGCGAGCCGCGGTGCGGATGGCCTCCTGCAGCGCGAGCCGCGACCCGTGCGACCCGTCGATCCCGCAGACGATGACGCCGGCCTGACCGTTGTCGGTCATGTCTTCCCTCCCTCGGTGCGGCCTCGTGCCGCGGGTCCACCCTCACGCAGGCGGCACCGTGGGGAGCAGAGGCGGACGGTCCGCGGTCCGTCCCGCCCCGAGGGGTCGAAGGTCCCGGTCCCCCGGCCCGGCTCAGCAGTCCTCGAGCAGGAAGCCGACGACGTCGCGCATCGACACGATCCCGACGATCGGGCCGGTCGGCGGGTCCTCCCCCTCGCCGTCGCCCCGGACCAGGACGTGGCGGACCGCGGCGTCGATCATGAGGCGGGCCACGTCGAGCACCGTGGTGTCCTCGTGCGCGGAGACCAGGTCGACCGTCATGAGGTCGGTGGCCTGGGTGTCGAGGTCGCCGCCGCTCGCGATCACCGCGACGAGGTCACGTTCGGAGACCACGCCGACCGGTTCGTGCCCGTGCTGCACGACCACCACGCCGATCTCGTCCATCGCGAGCTCCTCGGCGACCTCCTGCAGCGTGGCGTCGGGCGGCACGGTGGCGAGGTCGCGCGTCGCCAACCGGTGGATCGGGGTGGTCTCCCGCGCGGGACGGGCGACGGTCGGGGCCATGTCTCCTCCTGGGGCCGGGTCTCGACCCCCGACGCTGGGCGCCGCCGGGCGGCGCCGGAAGGGACGACGGTCCGCACGGGCCGGGACCTCCGTCGTCGCCGCCGTGACCCCGGGCCCTGGCCCGCCGACGCGGCGCCGTGGCCGACTGTCTGGCGCGAACGGCGGTGGAGGAGGCCCGGGTGGACACCGTCACGGCGCTCGCCCACGTCGCCACCGCGATCGCGATCGGGCTGATGGTCGGGCTGGAGCGCGAGCGCAGCGCCCGCCACGACGATCCCCGACCCAGCGCCGGCGCCCGGACGTTCGCGCTCATCGCCGTCGCCGGTGCCGTGGCGGCCGCCCTCGGCGGCGCGGTGGCGGTGGCCGGTCTGGTCGCGGTGACGGTGCTGCTCGTCGTCGGGTACGTGGTCGGTGCGCGGGCCGGGACACGGGGTGAGCCCGACCTCGGGGCGACGACCGAGGTCGCCGGCATCGGCACCTACCTCCTCGGTGCGCTCGCCTGGACCCGGCCGTCGTGGGCGGTGGCGGTCGGGGTCGGCGTCGTCGTGGTGCTGGCGGCCAAGCGCCCGCTGCACCACCTCGCCCGGCACCTCGTCACCGACCAGGACGTCGTCGACGCGCTGCGGCTGTTCGTCGTCGCCCTGGTCGTCCTGCCCCTCCTGCCCGACCGGCCGCTGGGCCCGTACGGCGTGCTCAACCCGTCACGGATCTGGCTGCTGGTCGTCGCCCTCACCGTCGTCGGGTGGGTCGGCTACCTGGGGGTGCGGGCGCTCGGCGAACGGCGGGGACTGCTGCTCGTCGGCTTCCTCGGCGGCTTCGTGTCGGCCTCGGCGACGACCCTGGTCCTCGCCCACCACCGGCGCGAGGGCGAGACGACGCCGGCCCCGGCCGTGATGCCCGCCGTCCTCGCCGCGAACGTGGCGACCCTGGTGCAGCTCGTCGTCGTGGTCGGGGTCGCGGCCCCGCAGGTGGCGCTGCCGCTGCTGCCCGCCGCGGGCGCCGGGATCCTCGTGCTCGGCATCGAGATCGCCTGGCTGTGGCGCCGGCGACCCGCCGAGCCCTCACGCGCCGAGCCCTCACCCGCCGAGTCCTCACCCGCCGAGCCACCCGCCGAGCCCGCGCCCGCCGACGCCTCCGGGGACCGGGACCCCGTGGCCGCCCGCCCCCTCTCGCTGCGGGCGACGGTGTCGCTGGCCGCGATCCTCGTGGTGCTCCTGCTCGCCACCCGCGCCGCGGCCGACCTGGCCGGTGACCGTGGTGTCGCGGTCGTCGCCCTCGTCGGCGGCCTCGCCGACGCGCACGCCGCCGCCGTGGCCGCGGCGAGCCTCGCCGGCCCGGTGATCCCGGTCGGCGCGGCCGTCGCGGCGATCGGGCTGGCCCTGGCCGCCAACACGGCGACGAAGCTCGTCCTCGCCCTCGCGGCCGGCGGACGCCGGTTCGCGGGGCACCTGGCGCTGCTGCTCGCCGCCCCGGTCACGGCGGTCGCGGCCGGGATCGTGGCGGTCCCGTGAATCGTCGGACGGCGACCCCCGGTCAGGAGGCCGGCGCCTCCGGCTCGTCGGCCGCGCTCGGCGTGTCCTCGAGCAGCGGCGCCAGCGGGGCGTCGCCGAGCACGTTGGTGATGATCTCGGTGAACGCGTCGGGATCGGTGATCAACCAGCTGTGGGTGCCCTCCACCGTGCGCACCTCGACGTCGCCGAGGGCCAGCCGCAGCGCGGTGAGGGAGGCCTCGGGGAGGACGCGGTCCTGCCGTCCCCACACGACGACCACGGGCAGCCCGCGCCGGCGGAGCTCGTCGAGCTCGGCGCGCAGGTCGGCGGTCCGGGCGAGCTCGGCGACCTTCCAGACCGCGAACGGGTTGCGCAGGGCGTTGGTCGCCGCGTCGGAGACGATGACGGGCACGACCCGACCGAGGGCCCAGGCCGGGCCGAGGTCCTCCTGCAGGTGCAGGCCCCAGTCCCACCAGGGCCGCTCCGACATCATGCGGGGCCCGGCCGGGCCGGCCGCCCAGACCGCGCCACCGATGCTGTTGACCAGCACGAGGCGGGACACGACCTCCGGCGTGTCGTGCGCGAGGCGCACCCCGACGCCGCCGCCGAAGGAGTGGCCGACGACCGTCACGGGCGTGTCCTCGCCGACCGACCCCAGGAACCGCGTCACCCAGCGGGCGTAGCCGGCGAGCGTGGCCTCGGCCGGGGGCAGCTCGGCGGTGCCGCCGAAGCCGGGCAGGGCCGGGGCGACCACGCGGGCACCGCGGTCCGCGATCCGGGCGAGGCCGTCACGGTAGGAGGCCGGGCTCAGCGCCCAGCCGTGCAGGAACAGCACGACCGGCCCCTCCCCCGCGCTCCACCAGACCACCCGACGGCCGTCGACCACGCCCTCGTGCCGGTGGCGGACCGGGCCGCGCGCCTCGCTCACGGCGTCGGTGCCGCGGCCGGGACGAGCGGCACCTCCGGCAGCACGGTCAGGGGGCAGTCCGCGTGGCGCAGGCACCACCACCCGACCGAGCCGAGCAGCGTGGTGGCCGCCCGGCCGCGTCCCCGGTGGCCCAGCACGAGCAGCGCGGCGCCGGCGGCCGCGTCCGCGAGCACCGGGCCGGGGTCGCCGGCCACCGCCCGGACCTCGAAGCGCGGCAGCGCGCGGTCGGGGTGCTCGACGCGCTCCGCCGCGAGCACCTCGTCGACGACGGCCCGGGCGGCCGCCTCGGTCGCGGCGGCCACGTCGTCCCGCTCGGCGACGACCGGGATGCGCGCGAGCACCGCCAGGCGCTCCGGTGACATGAACGCGGTGACGACCTCGAGCGTCCCGTCGCGCCGGCGGGCCTCGTCGAGGGCGTACCTCAGGGCGGCCCGGGCACCGACCGAGTCGTCGAGCCCGACCACCACACGCCCCGCGTCATTGCCCGTCATGACCACCACGTCCCCTCCGCACGCGCGTCTGCCCGGTCACGGTGCGGTGACGGCGTGACCCGGGGCAGGGCCCACGGTCCCGTCGGCCCGGCCCCGACGGCCCGCGGCGATCAGGGCACGAGGACCGCCGCGCCGGTGACCCGGTCGGCCGCGAGGTCGGCGAGCGCCGCCCCGGCCGCGTCGAGGGGGTAGGGCACCGTGGTCACCTCGAGGTGGTGCTCGGCGGCGACGCGCAGGAACTCGCGGGCGTCGGCGCGGGTGTTCGACGTGACGCTGCGCAGCGTGCGCTCCTGGAAGAGGTGGCGCTGGTAGTTCAGCACCGGGACGTCGGTGAGGTGGATGCCGGCGAGGGCCAGCGTGCCGCCCCGGTCGAGGGCCTCGAGGGCCGGCGGCACCAGCTCGCCGGCGGGCGCGAACAGGATCGCCGCGTCGAGGGGCTCCGGCGGCGGGTCCGCGGCGCCCTGGGCGGAGGCCGCCCCGAGGCGCAGGGCCAGCTCCCGGGCCTCGGGGCTGCGGGTCATGACGTGCACCGTCGCCCCCTGGGCCAGCGCGACCTGGCTCGCGAGGTGGGCGCTGCCACCGAACCCGTAGACCCCCAGCCGTCCGCCCCGGGGCAGTTCGGCACGGCGCAGGGCGTGGAAGCCGATGATGCCGGCGCACAGCAGCGGGGCCAGCTCGGCGTCGGTGTAGCCGCTCGGCAGGCGGTGGGCGAAGTCGGCCGGCACGGTCGCGCACTCGGCGTACCCGCCGTCGGCGTCCCAGCCGGTGTAGAGCGACGCGGGGCAGAGGTTCTCGTCGCCGCGCCGGCAGTACCGGCAGGTCCCGCAGGTCCGGCGCAGCCAGGCGATGCCGACACGGTCGCCGGGGACGAAGCCCGTGACGTCCTCCCCGACCCGCTCGACGCGCCCGACGACCTCGTGCCCGGGGACCACACCCGGCCGGTGCACCGGCAGGTCCCCCTCGGCCACGTGCAGGTCGGTGCGACACACCCCGCACGCCAGGACCGCCACGAGCAGCTCGTCACGCCCGGGCTCGGGCACGGGCTCGTCCACCCGCTCGAGCGGCCCCCCGGCCGCCGGGCCCGGACGCGTCACGCGGAACGCGCGCATGCGCCTCTCCTCCCCGCTCGATCATCGGCACGGTCCTCGGGCCGCGAGGCCGACGGACAGGGCCGGCGGGCCCGGGCGGACGTGTCGATGGTCGCTGTCCGCAGGGCCCTCCGCCGCTCCCGCGCGCGTCGCCCGCGCGGGAGCGTGGCCCGGCACCGGATCGGGCGAGGAGGACACCGTGATGTGGGGCTACGGCTGGGACGGCGGGTGGATGGTCCCGCTGATGGGCGTCAGCGCCGTGCTGTGGTGGGTGCTGGTCGTGGCGATCGTCGTCGGCGTCGTGCGCTGGCTGCGGGTCGCGCCGGGCGGGACCTCCGGCGGCCCGGGGCCGCGCGGCGAGGCCCGGGACATCCTCGACCGGCGCTTCGCGCGGGGCGAGATCGACGCCGACGAGTACGCCGAGCGCCGCCGTGTCCTGAGCGGTGGCTGACCGGGCGCCGATCGCCGGCCCGCCGACGGTCACCCCGCGAGCCCTTCGGGTCGCGCCCGCGCGACCAACGGCCCTGGGCCGTTCCGCCGCCGGCGGGCTGCACTGCCCCCAGGCCGCGCCGAAGCGGCCCGACACCCAGGAGGTCCCTGTGAAGGTCCGAGACATCATGAGCCACCCGGTGGTGAGCGTGCGGCCGGACACCCCGGTCTCCGAGGCCGCCTCCCTGATGGTCGAACGCGGGTTCTCGTCGATGCCGATCGAGGACGACGCCGAGGGTCTGGTCGGCATCGTGGGCGAGGCGGACCTCGTGCGGGGCCGCATCCCGGCGCAGGACGGCGGCACCGCGGCCGCGCACGCCGGCCGCGTCGGTGACGTCATGACCCGCTCGCCGATGACCTGCGAGCCCGGTGCCGACGTCGCCGACGTCGTCGGCACGATGCTCGACCACCGGCTCCGCGCGGTCCCGGTCGTGGAGGGCGGGCGGCTGGTCGGCATGCTCGCCCGCCGCGACGTCCTGCGCTGCGTCGCGCAGGGCGAGCTCACCTCGGCGGAGGTCTGGCGGCACCGGTTCGGCCTGGTCGACCACGAGCGCGGGTGACGCGACCCTCGGCGCGGACGGGCCCGGCCCCGCTCGACGAGCGCGGTCCGGGCCGATCCGTGTCGAGGCCTGCCCGAGGATCGGCGGGGCGCCTCGCACCCGCCCGTCAGGAGACGCCGCGCACCGCGGGGTGGTGGGGGTGCTCCTCGACCCGGGCGTCCGGCCCGGGGAAGACGAGACTGCGGTGGTCGTCGTCGAGCCACCGCACCCAGAACGGCGGGCTGCCGTCGGCGTGCTCGACGCCCACGATCTGCCCCTGCCGCCGCGGTGACTCGTCGGTGAGCCCCTCCACGATCAACCAGTTCCCGACCCGCGCCTGCATCCCGGACCTCCTCGTCGACGGTGCCTCCCCCCGAGCGTCGCGCGCCGGGGGCGCCGGTCCAGGGACCTCCGACTCGGCCGCGACGGGACCCGAGGCCCCTGTCCGCCGGCGGCCTCGGCACGACCGTGGAGGGCGACGAGCCGACGACGGATGACGAGGAGACGCCATGAGCAACCCGGTCCTGCACTTCGAGATCGGGGGCGCCGACGGCGCGCGCTCCCGCCGGTTCTACGCAGAGCTCTTCGGCTGGTCGGTGACGACCGAGGACCACGGCTACGGCGTGGTCTCCACCGGCGGCAGCACCGGCATCGGGGGCGGCATCATGCAGGCCCCCGACGGCGTGCGGCCGTGGGTCACCGTGTACGTCCAGGTCGACGACCTCGAGAAATCGCTCGAGCGCGCCGAGGAGCTCGGCGGCAGCCGGATCATGGGTCCGGCGCCGATCGGCGACATGGGCGAGGTCGCCATGTTCGCCGACCCGGACGGCAACCCCATCGGCCTGCTCCGGCTCGCCCCGGAGGAGGCGCCGTGACGGCGGTCGTCCCGCGGGACGTCCTGTGCGTCGGCGACGTCGTCACCGACACCGCGATCGAGCTGATCCGGGACGACAACACGATCACCTACACCGACGACGACGGCCCGTGGCTCGCCATGCGCTCGGGCGCGAAGCTGCCGTTCGCCGGGTTCCGCGACTTCGACGCGGCAGGCAACGCCGCGAACGCGGCCGTGGCCTGCACGCGCCTGGGCCTGGACGCGGCGATCGCCACCGACGTCGGCAAGGACGACACCGGGCAGCGCATCGCGGCGCGCCTGCTCGAGCACGGCGTCGACACCGGCCTCGTCCACGTCCACCCCGACCAGCAGAGCAACCACCACTTCGTGCTCCGCCACGGCGCCGAGCGCACGATCCTCGTCAAGCACCACGAGTTCGCCTACCGGTGGCCGGACCCGGATCCCCCGCCGCGGTGGGTCTACTTCAGCTCGTTGTCCGAGCACGCCGACGCCTACCAGGACGAGATCGCCCGCTGGCTGGGCGCGCATCCCGACGTCCGGCTGGCCTTCCAGCCCGGGACGCTGCAGATCCGGGCGGGCGTCGCCCCGCTGCGTGCGGTCTACGCGCGCAGCGAGGTCGTGATCATGAATCGCGAGGAGGCCGTGACGGTCACCGGCGGCGACCACGCCGACGTGCACGACCTCCTCGCACGCCTCCACGCCCTGGGCCCGTCGAAGGTCGTCGTCACCGACGGCCCCGACGGCGCGTACGCCGCCGACGGCGAGGAGCACCTCTGGATGCCCACCTACCCGGACCCCGGCCCGCCGGTGGAGCGGACCGGCGCCGGTGACGCGTTCGCGTCGACGCTGGTGGCGGCACTGGTCCGGGGCGAGACCTTCCGGACGGCGCTGCGGTGGGCTCCCGTCAACGCGATGAGCGTCGTCCAGCGTGTCGGCGGGCAGGCCGGGCTGCTGCCCCGGGCGCAGCTCGAGGCGCTCCTGGACCGGGCGCCGGAGGGCTACGGCCCGGTGCCGTACGCACGGCCATGACGGACACGCAGGCCGTGGGGAGACCACGGAGACCACGGAGACCACGGCCCGGCCCGGGCCTGGTCCCGCTCGGCCGCGTGGCCGGCGTCCCCGTCGCGGCGCACTGGAGCGTGCTGGGCATCGTGGCGCTGCTCGCCCTCGTCATGGCGCGCTCCGAGCTCCCGCTGCTCGCGCCCGGCCGCGGTCCGCTCGCGTACGCGCTCGCCGGGGTGTCGGTCGCGGTCCTGCTCATGGCGTCGCTCCTCGCCCACGAGGTGGCCCACGCCCTGGTGGCGCGGGCGTCGGGCGCGGAGGTCGAGGGCATCACGCTCTGGCTGCTCGGCGGCGCGACCCACATGCGCGGCGAGCCGGAGCGACCGGGGGCGGAGCTGCGGATCGCGGTGGTCGGCCCGCTGGTCAGCGCGGCCCTCGCCGCGCTCGCCGGACTCGGCACGGTGCTCGCGCGGCCGGTGGCCCCCGACCTGGTGGTCGCGGTCCTCGTCGAGCTGGCCCTGGTGAACCTCGTGCTGGCGGTGTTCAACCTCCTGCCGGCCGCGCCCCTCGACGGGGGGCGGGTGCTGCGGGCGACGCTGTGGGCGCTGCGGGGCGACCGGTGGTCGGCCGCGATCGCCGCCGCACGGTCCGGCCGCGTGCTCGCGGCGCTCCTCGTCGTCGGCGGCCTCGTGCTCGCCCTCGGGGTGGGGCTGGGTGGGCTCTGGCTCGCCCTGGTCGGCTGGTTCATCGGCGTCGCCGCCGGCGAGGAGGAACGGCGCGCGCGGGAGGGCCGCGTCCTCGACGGGGTCACCGTCGGCGAGGTCGCCACGCCCGCGCCGGTGGTGCTCGCGGACGACGCCTCCCCCGGGTCGTTGGCCGCGGCGGCGAGCGCGCCCCACGCCGCGGCCGGGGGTGTCCTGCTGACCGGACCCGGCGGTGGCCCGTCCGGCTACGTGCCCCCGGAGCGGCTGCGGCTCCTCACCGCGGGGCCCGGCGGCCCGCGCGCGAGACGGCGGCCCGTCGTCGTACCGCCGTCCCGGTTGGCGACGGTACGTCCGGACGACGCGCTCGCCCGGTTCCTCGGCGACCTCGCGTCCCCCGGGGGCCGGCTCGTCGTCGTCGACGACGGCGTGCCCGTGGGTGTCGTGTCCCGGGCCGAGGTGGAGGAGCTCCTGCGGAGCGCGGGGACGTCCTCCCCCCGACCGCCGGACGCTCGGTCGGACACCGCGGAGCGCCGCGACCCGGGGGCCGACGAGCCCCCGCCGCCGGACTGGTGGTGGCACGGAGGACCGCGACGACCACCCGGAGAACCCGTTCCCGGCACGACACCGACGTGGGCCGCGTCCGCGGCCCGCGACGACGAGGGAGATCGATTATGATCCACACCGAGCAGTGGACGACGTCCATCGACATCGAGGAGCACGAGAAGACCACCCACGCCGTGGCGCGCCTCCACACCCGGGACGCGACGGCGCTCGAGGGTCGCGGGACGGCGCGGCGCAACCCCGCCGACCGCGACGTGCCCGAGATCGGGGCGGAGCTCGCGGTGGCGCGGGCGCTCGGCGACCTCCAGCACCGCCTGCTCGAGGCCGCGATCGGCGACATCGAGCGGGCGACCGGCCAGCCGGTCGAGCTCCAGGGGTGATCGGCGCCGCCCCCACGTCGCCGTGACCGGTGGCGTCCGGCCGCGGTCCGACGCAAGGACGGGTCCCGGCGGGGAGGGGCCGTCCGCCCCTGGTCCCGTGCCCGCGGCGGGGCGGATCCTCGAGCGGTCGACGAACGCCTGGAGGAGACATGGTCGTGACGAGCCAGGACCACGGGACCGACGGCCGCGGCGAGGCCGCGGGCGCCGCCACGAGCGCGCCGGTCACGGGTCCCGTCGTCCACGACACCCGGCGCTGGTCGCGTGACGGTGCCCCGCCGGCCGTCCCGGCCCCGTCCGTGCCGCGGGCGGTCCGCGCCGAGCCCGAGGCCGCCGCGGACACCGACCGGGAGGTCATCGACGCCGGACCGCTCCTGCGGATCGGCACCATGATCCGCAAGGTGCTCGAGGAGGTCCGGGAGACCCCGCTCGACGAGGGTGCCCGGCAGCAGGTCCGCGATCTGCGCACCCTGGCCGTCGACGAGCTCGTCACCCACCTCGGTCCCGAGCTGCGGGCGGAGCTCCAGGCCCTCGACGTCGGCCTGCCCGCCGACGAGGTACCGAGCGACCTGGAACTGCGGATCGCCCAGGCCCAGCTCGTCGGCTGGCTGGAGGGCCTGTTCCAGGGCGCCCAGATGGCGTTCGCCGCCGAGCAGATGGCTCAGCGCTCGCAGCTCGAGCGGCTGCGGCAGGAGGCGCAGCAGCGCGAGGCCCGACCGACGTCGGCGCCCTACCTGTAGTCCCCGGTCCGGCCCGAGCCGGAGAGAGACGGTGGTCGAGAGAGATGGAGAAGGACGCGGTGGCCGCGGTGGAGGCGGTGCTCGGTCGGCTCGACGACCTGATCGACCTCGTGCGGCGGGTGGAGGTCCGTCTCGAGCACCTGGAGCGACGGCAGGCCGGCCCGGTGGGGCTCGGCGACGACGAGGTCGGGCGACCGCACCGCCTCGCCGTCCCCCTCGAGGGCGAGCGCCCCGTCGGCTCGCTCGTCGACGACGGTGCCGAGGACGTGTTCCTCGACGCCGCCCGCCGGGACCTGTCCGGCGATCTCCCCCGCGACCTCCCGGGCCGGGCGGGAGCGACCTGAGCGCACGCCGAGGTCGGGCCGCCGACCGGCGACCCGACCTCGGGGTGCGGGCTCGGGGTGCGGACGACGCCGCGGGCCGTCAGCCCTTCTCGATCGGGATGGTCGTGGGCTCGGGGCCCTTCTCCACCGCGGGCATCGGGATCCGGACCGTGAGCATGCCGTCGGTGTAGGACGCCGTCACGGCCGCCGGGTCCACCCCCTCCGGCAGGGGCAGGCGGCGGGCGAAGGTCCCGTAGCGCAGCTCGTGCCGGTGGTAGCCCTTGTCCTCGGTGTCCTCGGTGATCCTGCGCTCGGCACGCAGGTCGAGGAGCCCGTTGTCGATGGTCAGACGCAGGTCCTTCTCCGGGTCGATGCCCGGGATCTCCGCCTTGATCACGAGGTCGCCGTCCTCGCGGTACTCGTCGACCTTGATGATCTCCTCGGGGGCCTGCATCGCGGGCCGGTCCCACATGCGGGCCGGGAACGCCCGCATCCAGTCGTCGAACATGCGGTCGAACTGCCGGAAGACGTCGCCCGAGGTCATGGGCGCGCGTCGGGTGATTGCCATGGTCTCCACCTCCGCCACCGAGGCTGTGGCGGCGCGGTGCGCGTCTCCAGGGACGAACGGCCCGCCGTGGACCGGTATCCCGTCCCGTCCGTGACGGTGCCGGCGGCCGTGTCGCCCTCTCCGGCTCCCGGCCACGCTCCCGGTAGCCGAATCGTGGGGGGGATCGTCGTGCACCTGGTCGAGCAACAGGCCGCCACGGACCCGGCGATCGAGGACGCCGACGCGCCGCTCGTCGGCGCGCGCTACCGGCTCGTGCGGCTGCTGACCGCCGACCGACGGCGACGGGTGCACGAGGCGTGGGACACGCGCCTGCAACGCGCCGTCGCCCTCGTGCTGGTCGCGCCCGCGCCCGGGACCGATCCCGGACCGACGCTGTCGCTCGCCCCGACGGCACCGGTGCACCTGCACCGGCCCGGTCTCGCCGAGCTCTACGACGGCGGCGTGCACGACGGCGAGGTCTTCCTGGTCTGCCAGCGCATCCCGGGACCGACGCTCGAACAGCGGCTGTCGACGCGCTGGACGGTGCCCGAGCTCGCCGAGCTCGCGCGGGCCGTGGCCCGCACGCTCGCCGAGGTCCACCGGCACGGCGCGGCCCACGGAGCCCTCACGCCGGGCCGTGTCCTGCTCGGCGGACCCCACCCGGTCATCGCCGAGTGCGGTGTCGCGGACCTCGTCGAGCAGTGGTCCGGGCTCGCCGACGACAGCCCCTACCGGGCGCCCGAGCAGGCCACGGGCCGCACCGGTCCCGCCGCGGACGTCTTCGCGCTCGGCCGGATGCTCCTCGACGCGCCGGTGCGTCGCCCCTTCGCCGCGGATGCGCGCGCCCTGCACGCGCTGGCCGCCCGGATGACCGTGGTCGCGCCGGACGAGCGTCCCGACGCCGTCGAGGTGGCCTCGACGCTGGCCGCGATCCTGGCCGCGTCCCGTGGCGGCCCGGGGGACGGCCGCCTGACGAGGGGGCGGACGCGCCGGCGGCTCGCCCGCACGGTCGCCGCGGGCGCGGTGCTCGGGGGGATGGTCCTGGGGGCCTCCACGGCCGTCGCCCTCCTCGGGGACCCGGCCCCGGGTGGGTCGGCCCTCGTCGCGCCGCCCGCCCCGCCCGTCGCCGCGGCGCCCAGCACCACCGGGCTCCGACCCGACGCGCCCGCCCCGACGACGAGGGTCCGGGCGACACCCCGGACCGACGGCGTCTCCCCCGTCGCGGCGACCCGGTCGTCCGCGTCCGGCGGCACGGTCGAGCCGGCGCCGCCCGACGTCGTGCCGACCGACGGGGAGCCCGGCACGACGCGCCCGTCGACCACCCCGTCGACCACCCCGTCGACCACCCCGTCGACCACCCCGTGGACGACCCCGTCGACCACCGAGCGCCCCACCACGAGCGAGCCGAGCGAGCCCACCGAGCCCACCGAGCCCACCGAGGCCGGCCCGGACACCGGCTCCTGAACGAGGCCCTACCGCGGCCCGGTGAGGTGGCGCAGCGTCGCCAGCAGCCACAGCACCACCGTCAGCAGCACGAGGGCGAACAGGGCGGCGGGGCTGCCGGACACCATCGTCACCACGGCGACGATCCCCGTGAGCAGACCCAGCGCGGCGGGCGCCCGCATCGCCGCCGGCGCGATCGGTCCGCCCCAGGCCCCACCGACGCCCGCGGCCGCCACGCCGAGAGCCGTGACCAGCAGCGCGGTCCCGCGCACGCCGTCGAACGGCGCGAGCACCGTCGTGCTGCCCAGCAGCCACACGACGACCGCCGCGAGCACCAGGAGGCCGGCGGCGACGTCCCGGGGCCTCACGGCGCCGGACGGGGCCCACCCGCCTCCGCGCCCGCCTCCGCGCCGGCCTCCACGTCGGCCTCCACGTCGGCCTCCACGTCGGCCTCCACGTCGGCCTCCACGTCGACGAGCACCGCGCGTCCCCGGTCGTCGAGGTGCACGACCCGGGTGCGGCCGCGCTCGGGGTCGTGGAAGAAGAGGAACGGCCAGCCGGAGACGCGCAGGTGCTCGACCGCCTCCTCCGGGCTGGCCGTGCGCGCGGGGTCGGGGCTGACCGTCAGGCCGTCCCGCTCCGACGCGGCCGGGGCCGAGCCGTCGGACAGGGCCAGCCGACGCCCGGTGGCGCCGACCCGGTAGACGACGGCGCGCCGGCCCGTGGTCCGCTCGACGAAGAGGTGGAAGGCCTCGTCGCGGGCCTCCATGACGGCCACCGCGTCGGTCACGGAGGTCGGCACGGCCTGGACGACGTCGTGGCGGTCGACGGCCGCGTCCGGCTCCCGCCCGCTCTCGGGGGCACCGGTGCGGTGGTGCCGGCGCCGGGCGTGGACGTCACCGACGCGCCGGCGGAGCCGATCGACGAGCAGGTCCACCGCCTCCCGGGGCTCGCTGCCGACGACGTGCACGTGGAGGCGGCGACCGGCGAGGTCGACGTGCGCGCTCGCCACCACCGGCCGCTCCCGCGCCGGGTCGTCGTGGCGGACCACGCGGACGCGGGCCGCCCCGATCGGGTGGACGCCGTGGTCGAGGGCGTGCAGGACCTTGTCGCGGACGTACGGGGCGAGGTCCCGGGCGATCGTCCCGCGCAGCTCCACGACGGGCGGGGCGACGCGGTCGGCGGCGGACGGCGTGGCGTGCGGGACCGGACGGTCGGTGGCGTGGGGAGTCATGCCGGGACGGTGACCCGACCCGCCGGAGCGCGGCAGGGTCCTTGGGCCCGGTGCCCCGTCCCGGGCGCACGGGCCGGGAGCGGGTCGGAGGACCCGGGGTCAGTCCCGGCCCCGGACGCTCCCCCGCGCGGCGTCGAGCAGCACCCGCCGCTCGGCGTGCCCGATCGCGGCCCGGACCGCGTCGACGGCGTGCGGGTCCACCGACACCGCGTCGATCCCCGCCCGGACCAGCACCTCGACGAACTCCGGCCGGCGCGTCGGCGCCTGGCCGCACAGCGACGTCGGCACCCCGCGGCCCCGCGCGGTCGCGATGATCCGCTCGATGGCGTCGACCACGGCGGCGTCGCCCTCGTCGTACACCTCGGCACAGCGCTCGCTGTCCCGGTCGACCCCGAGCATCAGCTGGGTGAGGTCGTTGCTACCGATCGAGACCCCGTCGATGCCGGCGGCGAGGTACTCCGGCAGCCGGTACACGACCGAGGGCACCTCGGCGGTCAGCCACCGCTGCAGGCCGCGCTGTCGCCCGAGCGGTCCGGCGTCGACGATCTCGAGGCACGCCTCGAGCTCCCAGCGCGTCCGGACGAACGGCAGCATCACGTGCAGGTTCGGCGACTGCTCCCGGACGCGGGCGAGGGCGCGCAGCTCGAGCGCGAACACCTCCGGCTCGCGCAGGTACCGGTAGGCGCCCCGGAAGCCGATCATCGGGTTGCTCTCCACCGGCTCGTGCCGGTCGCCCCCGACCAGCCCCCGGAACTCGTTGCTGCGCAGGTCGGTGGTCCGGTAGAGCACGGGGCGCGGGGCGAACGCCCGGGCGATCGTCCCGACCGAGGCGGCGACCTGGTCGACGAACGCCTCCTGGTCCCCGCGGGCCACCACCTCCCGCGGGTGCACCCCGCCGAGCGCCGCCGTCAGGAGGAACTCGGCGCGGAGCAGCCCGACGCCGTCCACGCCGGGCCGGGCCGCGACGCGCTCGGCCGCCTCGGGCAGCGCGAGGTTGACGTGGACCTCCGTGCCGAGCGCGGCGACCCCACCGCCCGGCACCTCCGGGGCGGCGCCGGCCGCACCCGCCGGGCGCGTGAGCGCGCCGGCGGGCCGGGTGGCGACGACGCCCGTGCCCGCGCCGTCGGTGTCGACCGCGCCGGCGAGGACCTCGCCGGTGCTGCCGTCGACGGTGACGACCCGCCCGTCGGTCAGCACGCTCGTGCCCTCGCGGGTGCCGACGACGCAGGGCACGCCCAGCTCGCGCGCCGCGATCGCGGCGTGGCACGTCGCGCCCCCGGTGTCGGTGACGATCGCGCCGGCGCGGCGCAGGGTGGGCAGCCAGTCGGGGTTGGTCAGCGGGGCGACGAGCACCTCGCCCGGCTGCAGCGCGGCGCCCTCGTCGGGCGTGCGCAGGACCCGGACCCGCCCCGTGACGCGCCCCGGTGTCGCCGGGAGGCCGCGCAGCAGGGCCGCGGCGGCGCCGCGCGAGCCGTCGTCGAGCCCGGTCGTGACCGGGCGGGCCTGGACGAGCCACAGGCGCTCGCCGGCGAACGCCCACTCCACGTCCTGGGGCCGCCCGTAGTGGGCCTCCACGCGGCGGGCGAGGGCCGCGACCGCGACGATCTCGTCGGGTCGCAGGACGGGCGCGGCCCCGCGTTCAGCGTCGAGGGGCACCGTGAGGTCGGCGCCGTCGGGCCCTCGGACGACCTGGTGGGTCTGGGTGCCGACGCGCATCGAGCGCAGCCGCCCGTCCCCGTCGACCTCGTAGGTGTCCGGCTCGACCGTGCCGCCGACCACGACCTCGCCCTGGCCGAACGCCGCCTCGATCAGCACGCGTCCGCGCTCGCCGGTGCGGGGGTCGGCGGTGAACGCGACGCCCGCGCGGTCGGCGGGCACCATCGCCTGCACCACGACCGCGATGGCCGGCTCGCTCCGGAACCCGCGGGCCGCGCGGTAGGCGACGACCCGCGCGCCGAACAGCGACGCCCAGCAGTCCACGATCCGCCGCGCCAGCTCGTCGCCGTCACGGACGTTGGTGAACGAGGCGTTCATGCCGGCGAAGGACGCCTGCGCGCCGTCCTCGCCGACCGCCGACGAGCGCACCGCGACCACGGGCTCGCCCAGGGCCTTCCACGCCGCGTGGACGTGCTCGGCGAGCGCCGGGGGCATCCCCGCCGCGCGGACGCGGTCGGCGAGCGCCGCGCAGAGGTCGGGCAGGCGGTCGGCCGGCGCCTCGAGCGCCTCCGCGTGCCCGGCCGCGAGCGCGGCGCGCGCACCGGCGGCCTCCATCGCCGACCGGTAGCCGTCGGCCGGGAGGACGAACCCGTCGGGGACGGGGAAGCCCGCGGCGATCAGCTCACCGAGGTGGGCGGCCTTGCCCCCGACCTCCTCGGCGTCGGTGGCGCGCAGGTCGCCCAGGGGCCGCACGACGCCCGTCGCCGGCCGCTCGGTGGTGGTGCTCAACGCTGTCCTCCCGGGTCGTGGGCGGCACCCCGCGGCGGCCGCCCGTCAGGGCGCGGCCGCCGGCGCGGCGCCCTCGTCGTGGGTCGTGCCGGCGGTGTGCGGCAGGGCCTCGAGCCAGGAGACGGCCTCGTCGAAGCCGTCCTCGCCGAAGACGCGCATCGGGAAGGACACGAGGAAGCTCGCGAGGTGGGCGAACTCGTCGACCCACCTGATGTCGCTGACGAGCGCGTAGCCCTCGATGGAGCGCCACAGCCGCGGGTGGCGCATCCACGCCTCGGCCTTGCCCCACACCGCGCCGGCCGTGAAGCCCTCGTACTCCGGTCCCATCCGCAGCAGGATCCGCAGGCGACGGCCCTCGCCCTCGGCCTCGGCCAGGAGCGGCTCCACCGTCGCCGCGTAGTCGTCCGCCGAGATCCGGCCGACGGCGTCGAAGCCCGCGATCCGGTCCGGGAGCCCCGGGATCTTCCGCAACATGTCCGCCTCCTGTCGTCGGGGCGGCCGCGGCCGGCAGGCGCGCCGCGACCTCGTGACGAGCCTCGGCCGCGCGGCAGGGCCCTCGGCAGGGTCGAACGACCGGCCGAGGGTCCCCGCGCCCGGGGACCTCCGGTCCGTCAGCCGGCGGCGCCGGCCGGCACCTCGCCGTCCCGACGCGCGTCCTCCTCGGCGGCCCAGGCGATCGCCGCGTCCAGGTCCGCGGACGGGAAGTGGCGGACGACCGGGTGCAGCGCCCTGTCGGCGATCGTCGCGCCCACGGTGGGGACGGTGCCGTCGACGGCGAGCGCCAGCCGCCGGATGCGGCGCTGGTGCCCCGCCACGAAGCCGAGGTGGCGCCACAGCGCGGCGACGTTCTCCCAGCCCGGCACGCCGGGTGCGTGCAGGACCAGGCCGCGCAGCTCCGGTGTGGTCCCCAGCTGCTCGTCGACGACGGCGGCGAGGGCGTCGATGTCGGCGGCCTGCAGCGGGCGGTCGGCCTCGACCACGACCACGCCGGTCCCGGGTCCGGTCCGCGTCCGGATGCGGGGCGCCTCGGGCAGGGAAAGCAGCCACGCCACGGCGTCCTCGCGCTCGGCGATGCCGAACACGCGCAGCGGGTACGGCACCGCGAAGGCGGCGAGACGGCACGCGGTGCGGATCCAGGAGACGTCGGTGACGACCGCGCACGCCGCGAAGCGCCCGATCGCGCGCACGCCGAGCCGGAGGTCCTCCCACAGCGCCGGCGGGGTGAGCCCGGTGTAGTCGTCCTCGACCTGGCAGAGGATGCGCATCCGGCGGTCCGTGCGCTCGGTCTCCTGCAGCATCGGGAGCACGACCCGGTCGTACTCGCCGCGGGTCAGCACCCCCGCTGCGCGGACGGCGACGATCTCGGGCGGCACGTCGGTCATCTTCTCGAGCACGGTTCCTCCTCGACCGGTCAGCGGGCCCGGTGGCGGGTCGCCCGTCGGCCAGCCCACCGCGGAGAGCGGTCGGAGCCAGGGGCGGTCGGGCCCCGATCGGGCGCCGAAGGGCCCGGGAGGGAAGGGCGAGGGGCCGATGGTCCCGGGCCGGCGCGACCAGTCGGGCGGACGGCCGGTCCCTCCGACCCTGCCCGGTCCCTCGGCACGCCCGCAGGCTGGCGCCACGAACCGGAAGGAGACCGCCATGACCACGCACGACCAGCGCATCGAGGGCGGCGGCGGGGACACGCCGGCGCCGCCACCCGACGAACTGCGTGAGCGGGCCATCGCCCGGCTGCGCAAGCGCGCCGACTTCCGCACCCACGTGCTTCGTCTACGTGCTCGTGAACAGCATGCTCGTCGTCATCTGGGCGATCACGGGCGCGGCGCTGTTCTGGCCGATCTTCCCCATCCTGGGCTGGGGCGTCGGGCTCGCCGCTAACGCCTGGGACGTCTACCGACCCGATCCGGTCACCGAGGAGCGGATCCAGCAGGAGATGGGACGCCTGCGGCCCTGACGGGCCTCAGGCGGCGTCCTCGACCACGGGCTGCTGCGGCGTGCACGGGACGCCGGCGTGCTCCCAGCCGGCGCTGACACTCCCGTCGGGAGACTGCACGAGACGGCGACGCACCGGATCGCCCGGGCGCACCGGGAACCAGCAGCGCTCGCACAGGGGCGGGGTCGGCAGGCGTGACCCGCCCGACGCCGCGCTCATGCCGGGACGGCCGCGTCCGGGCCGGGCCGGGCGCCCGGGACGAGGGCCCGTCGCGGGACGAGGAGGGCCGGCGCCTCGGCGTCCCGACCCAGGGCGGCCACGGAGCACCCGCAGGGCCAGAGGCGGTCGTCGACCCAGGCCCAGGTCGCCTGACCGCAGTGCGCGCAGCCGATGCCGTGCATCTCGAGGAACATTGACGATCCCGTCGTGAGGGTGGGAGCCGCCGGTGGTCGGGGGGGCGCGACCACCGGCGGCCGGTCCCCGGGGCCAGGAAGGACGTCGCGGACGCCCGGGGGTGACGACGACGTTAGGCACGCGACCCACGCCTGCGGCAGTCGCCGTCCGTCGCATCTTCACCGAGCTTTACGACGGCGCGATCGTCCGACGCGCGAACGATCGGGCGGACGGTCCGCGGCGGACGCGCAGTGTGCGCCCCGGCGCGCGCGCCGCGCCAGGGACCTTGGTCCCGAACCGGACGGACCTCGATGTGTGGGCCCCGAGCGGGGTCGACCGCTATCGTCGTCGGGCCCCGTCCGCGACCGTCGGGAGACGAGCCGGATGCACGAACTGGCCCGCCGGGTCCGTGAACTGATCGTCGCGTCCGACAGCTACCGCCGGACGATGGCGGCCGCGGCCGGCGTCAGCACCACCGAGGCCGCGGTGCTCGGGCACCTCCTCCACGACGGGCCCCAGTCGCCGTCGGTGGTCGCGGCCCGCGCCGGGCTCTCCCCCGCCGCGGCGACCTCCCTGCTCGACCGCCTCGAGCAGGCCGACCTCGTGGCACGACGCGATCACCCACGGGACCGGCGCCGGCTGCTGGTCGAGCTCACGCCGCGCGGGCGGGCCGCGATCACCACCATGTTCTCGATGTTCTCCGCGGACCTGCGCCACGCCCTCGAGCACGCGGATCCCCGCCTCCTCGCCGACCCCGAGCTGCGGGGGGTGGTCGCGGAGCTGATCAGTGCGATGGCCGCCGCCCTGCGCACCCGGGCCGGGGACGCCGTCGGCGTGGCCCAGGCGGTGTCGGCCGCGGTCTCCCCCGACCCGACGACCCCGGACTCGACGACCCCCGACGCCGCGACCGACGCCGCGACCGACGCCGCGACCGCCGCCACCGGGCCCACCGGGCCGACCGACCCGCCCGCCGGCGCCGACGCCCCGTGAGGGCCGCGCCGCCTCACGTCCCGCGTCGCTCCGGCAGCGGGACCGCGCGACGCAGGAGCTCCACCGCCTCGTCGTCCGGGACCTGGACGAAGTCCGCGTAGAACGTGCCCACCCCGAAGAACTCCTCCGGGGTCTGCAGGCACACGAGCTCGTCGACCTCGGCGCGCAGCTGGCCCGCGGTGCTCGCGAGGCACACGGGCGCCGCGAGCACGACCCTCGTCGCGCCCTGTGCCCGCACGACCCGGCACGCCGCCCGCGCCGTGGCCCCGGTCGCGACGCCGTCGTCGACGAGCAGCGCGGTGCGGCCCTCCAGCGGCACGCGATCCCGGCGCGGACGGAACCGGCGGGCGCGCCGGGCGATCTCGGTGCGCGCCCGCGCGACGATCTCCGCGAGCTCGGCCTCCCCGACGCCCGCGCGGTCCACGATCGCCTGGTTGAGCACGAGCACGCCTCCCTCGCCGACCGCCCCCATCGCGAGCTCCGGCTGCAGGGGCACGCCGAGCTTGCGCACGAGCACGACGTCGAGCGGCGCGTCGAGCTCCCGGGCCACCTCGGCGGCGACCGGGAACCCGCCCCGCGGCAGCGCGAGGACGACGGGGGCCTCGTCCCGCAGGTGCGCCAGCCGGCGCGCGAGGCGGCGCCCGGCGTCGGTCCGGTCCCGGAACGCCACGCTCGCCCCCGCACGCCGCCGGGTCCCGCCCGGCCGGCGGGCGGTCACGGCGCCACCGCCAGGGGCTGCGCCGACGGGGACAGGGCCCGGACGAACCACTCGCGGGCCAGCTCGACCGGGCGCGTCGGGATGTCGTGCGGGGAGTGCTCGCCCTCCGCACCGTGCGTGTGACCCGAGCCCATCACCACGCGGAGCCGGCTGTCCCCGCCCAGCTCGGCCCGCGCCGCGCGGTTCCGGTCGGCGAGGGCAGGGTCGCCGTCGCCGACCACCAGCAGGACGGGTGTCGTGACGTGCGGGAGCCACCGCGTGACGAGGTCGGGCCGACCGTCGCAGGACACCACCGTCGCGATGTCGCTCCGGCGCGCCGCCACCACGAACGCCGCGGCCGCGGCCGCGCCCTCGGCGAGGACGCCGACCGGGAGGTCCCGGCACACGTCGCGCCGGCGGGTGTCGGCGACGACGCCGGCGAGGCGGGTCGCGAGCACGTCGGTGTCGAACACGCACCGGCGCGCGATCTCCTCGCGCGGGGTGAGCAGGTCCACGACCAGGGTGGCGAGCCCGCCGGCCCGCAGGGACCGGGCCGTCTCGCGCTGTCGGGCGTCGAAGCGGCTGCTGCCACTGGCCGCGGCCAGCACGACCAGCCCCCGCGCGTCCACCGGCACCGTGAGGTGCCCGGGGACCCGGCACCGATCGACGGTCACCGCGATCGTCGCCGTCGGCTCGTCGTCGAGCGGACGCACGGGCCGGGTCGCACCGCCTCGTGAGAGCAGGGCCACGACCTCGTCGTCGCCGACGAGCGGGAAGTCGGCATAGGCCTCGCCGACGACGTGGTACTGCCGGAGCCGGTCGATGACGACGAGCTCGTCGGCCGCCGCGCGCAGGGTGGGGAGGGCCTCGTCGGAGCACGCCGGCACGGCCACCACGACCCGCGCCGCGGCCCGCGCGCGGGCGATCCGACAGGCGACCTGCACCGTGGAGGGGGCGACGGCCCCGTCGTCGACGATCACCGCGACCCGTCCGGCGAGCGGCTCGCGGGCCCGCACCGCGCGGTAGCGCTGCAGCGCGCGCTCGAGCAGGACCCGTTCCCGGTGCTCGACCTCGGTGAGCTCGGCCTCGCTCGCGCCGACCGTGCGGACGACGCCCTCATCGACCACGCGGGCACCGTCCTCCCCGATCGCCCCCATCGCGATCCCCGGCTGGAACGGCACCCCGAGGGGACGGGTCACGAGGACGTCCAGGGGCGCGTCCAGGGCCCGCGCGACGACGGCGGCGACCGGGACGCCGCTGCGCGGCAGCGCGAGGACCACCACGTCCTCGCCGGCCAGGTGGCGCAGGCGCCGAGCGAGACGGTGCCCGGCGTCCTCGCGGTCGTCGAACGTCATGGGGGCTCCCGGGGTGTCGCGGGGGATCGCGGGGTGTCGCGCACGCGGCGTCGCCCCGAGCGTCGGACCGGGGTCGGGCGGGCGGCAGGAACGACCGGCACCCGCTCCCGGGACGTCGGTCCCGCCGATCCGGCGCGTGGGGCCCTGTCCGTCGATCCGGCCCCGCGCGTCACTGGCCCGGCAGGCCCCGACGGGCCCGGGCGGAGGAGCGGTGATGAGCTTTCTCGGTGTGGCGATCGTCCGCCACTACGAACGCGGCGTGGTGTTCCGCTTCGGGCGGCTGCGGTCGACCCGCGAGCCCGGCCTGCGGTTCATGATCCCGCTGGTGGACCGGATGAAGAAGGTGTCCCTGCGGACGGTGACGATGCCGATCCCGTCCCAGCAGGTCATCACCCGCGACAACGTGTCCATCGGTGTCGCGGCCGTCGCCTACTTCCGCCGGGTCGACCCGGTCGCGTGCATCATCGCGATCGAGAACGTCCAGGCCGCGATCGGCCAGATCGCGCAGACCACGGTGCGCAACGTCGTGGGGCGCTCGGCGCTCGACGACGTCCTGTCGAACACCGAGGACCTCAACGAGTCGATCAAGGAGATCCTGGATCGGGTCACCGAGCGCTGGGGCGTGCTCGTGGAGCTGGTGGAGCTCAAGGACATCGAGCTGCCCCAGTCGATGCAGCGGGCCATGGCGCGCGAGGCCGAGGCGGAGCGCGAGAAGCGCGGCAAGGTGATCGCCGCCGAGGGCGAGGCCCTCAGCGCCGGGAAGCTCGCCGAGGCCGCCGACGTCATCGCCGAGCACCCGATCGCCCTGCAGCTGCGCAACCTCCAGGTGCTCTCGGAGATCGCCATCGAGCGCAACTCCACCATCGTCTTCCCGGCCCAGTTCCTGGACAGCGTCCGCGACCTGGGCGCCTTCGTGGCGCGGGAGACCCCGTCGGCGCCGTCGGCTCAGCCGGCGACGTCGACCAACGGTGCCGCCGACGGGGTCGTGAGCGTCGGGTAGAGCCACCGCAGCGCCGGCGGCGGGCTGAACGGCCGCCAGGTGCCCTCGGGCTGGGCGAGGCGGTCCGCGACCGCCCAGAGCACGGCCGGGTGCATGCCGAGGCCGAAGTGGCTGCCGACCACCGCGATCGACTCCGCCCGCTCCCCCGGCGGCTCCAGGCAGGCACGCCAGGACACGATGCCGTCCCACGGGGAGAGGATCGAGGTGCACGGCACCGGCAGGGGCGGCAGCTCGACCTCGGGCGGCGGCATGTCCTCCGCCGCGACGTGGCGGCCCGACACCGCCCGGTAGAAGCCCATCGCCCGGGTCTGGGCGGGGTGGGTCAGACGGACCGGGCTCCCCAGGGTGATCACGTGCCGGGTGAAGGCGGGCGCGCGGCGCGCCGTGTCGCGGGCATAGATCCCGCCGAGGCTCCAGCCGACGATGCTCACGCGACGGCCGTAGCGCTCGTGGAGCTCGGCGAGCCGGGCGGGCACGCCCTCCACGACCGCGGCGGTCGGGCCGAGGTTGCGGCCGAGGTGCCAGCCGTGGGCGCGGTAGCCGCGGTGCCGCAGGACGCGGCGCAGCGTCCGGGTCGACGCGTCTCCCGCGCCGAGCCCGGGCAGGACGAGGACGGGATGACCGTCACCGATCGGCGCGGCCCGCAGCACCGAGCGTCCGAGCGCGGTGATGCCGGACGCCCCGAGCGCCCGGCCCAGATCGGTCACGAACAGCGGCCACGACGGGGGCTCCTCCCCCGTCCCGGGCGCCCGGAGGGCCTCCTGGCCCGGGCGCCACGCCGGCGGGCCGTCGTCCCCGTGTCGTTCCTCGCGCCGGGCCGTCATGTGGACCACCTCCGCTCCGTGGCCCCCCGAACGCGGGATCGTAGGCACGCCGGGCCCCCCGGTCCAGCAGGACCGGGACGTCGGTCCCTGCCCCGCGTCCGTGCCCTCCCGGAGGGTGTCGGCATGACCGAGCGGACCCCGATCGCCGCCGAGGACGAGCTCTGGCTGCGGATCGACCGGCCGACCAACGTCCTCGGCATCGTCTCGGTCATCTGGACGGCCACCCCGGTCGACCCCGCGGCGCTGCGCCGCCTCCTCCTCGAGCGGGTCGTGGACCCCCACCCCGTCTTCCGGTGCCGTCCCGTGCTCGACGACGCGGCGGGCGTCGCGGTCTGGGAGGAGGACCCGGACTTCGACCTCGACCGCCACCTGCTCGTCGAACCCCTCCCGCCCGGGCGGCCCCGCGCCGTGCTGCAGCAGGAGGTGGGCCGGCTGCGCAGCACCCCGGTCGACCTCACGCGCCCGCCGTGGACCGTGCACCTGCTCCAGGGCTACGGCCGGGGCAGCGCGATGGTCGTCCGGGCGCACCACGCGCTCGCGGACGGCGTGCGCATGACGCGGCTGCTGCTCGCCCTGCTCGACCCCCTCGACGGCGACCGCGCCGACGCGGTGCCGGTGGCGACGCACGGCGCCGACGGGGTCGTGCCCGGCGTCCTCGACGCCCTGCTCGACGTCGGGCGCCGCCCGTGGCGTGCCGTCGGCGCCGGCCTCCGGCTGGCGACGTCGGCGATCGACACCGCGATCGAGACGGTCGCGATCCTCGGCTGGGTCAACCCGCGCACGGCCTGGTCGGGGCCGCCCGGTCCGGAGAAGACGGCCGCCTGGAGCGAGGCGATCCCGCTCGACCTGCTGGCCCACCTGGCCCACGAGGACGGGGCGACCGTGAACGACGTGTGCCTCGCCCTGCTCGGGGGCGCCATCGCCCGCGCGCACGGGGAGGCCCACGGCGGCCCGACGCCGTCCGACCTCGCCTGGATGGTGCCGGTCAACCTCGACCCCCTCGAGGCGGGGCCGCCCGAGCGCCTGGGCAACCACTTCGCGCTCGTGCTCGTCGCCCTGCCCCTGCGCGGCCCGTTCCGCGCCCGGCTGGCGGAGGTCCACGCCCGCGTCGAGCGCATCCGGCACAGCTGGGAGCCGGTGCTGACCCACGGGCTCCAGCGGCTCCTGGGCCGCGCGCCCACGTCGATCGGCACCGCGCTGAGCGACCTCCTCGCCGACAAGGCCATCGGCGTGATCACCAACGTCCCCGGCCCGCGGACCCCGATGGCGCTCGCCGGCGCCGAGGTCACCGGCCTCGTCGGCTGGGCACCGTGCAGCGCCGACCAGGTGCTCACCGCCTGCATCGTCAGCTACGCCGGCGCCGTGCGGATCGGCTTCGGCGCCGACCTGTGCCGCGTCGGCGACGCCCGCGTCCTGGTCCGCGCGCTGGACGACGAGCTGGCCGCCGTCCTGCGCTCCCGCCGGTGCGGCCGCCGGCCCACGCCGCCCGACCCGCCCGGCCCGCCCGACCCGCCCGACCCGTCAGCCCCGAGCCCGAGGAGGGCACGATGAGCCTCAACCTGGCCGTCCTGTTGCGCGAGTCCGCGCGGCGGCGTCCCGACCACACCGCGATCATCGCCGACGAGCACCGGCTGACCTGGGCCGAGCTCGACGCGGCGGCCGACCGGATGGCCGAGGGTCTGCGCCGCCACGGGCTGAGCCCGGGCGACACCGTCGCGCTGCAGCTGCCCAACGTGCCGCAGTTCGCGATCGCCTGGTTCGGCATCCTCAAGGCCGGCCTCGTCGCCGTCCCGATGAACGTGCTGTTCAAGGACCGCGAGGTCGCCTACGTGCTCGCGCACTCGGAGGCCCGGACCCTGCTGACCTGGCAGGACTGCGCCGAGGCCGCGGCCAAGGGCGCCGCCGAGGCCGGGGTCACCGACGTGTTCACCCTCGGCCGGCCCGACGCCGAGGACCTGCCGGGGCGGCCCTTCGAGGAGCTGCTGGCCGACCCGCCCGACGACCCCGACGGCGTGCTCGTCCCGCGCGACCCCGGCGACGTGGCCGCGGTGGTCTACACCGCGGGCACGACCGGTCGCCCCAAGGGCGCCGAGCTCACCCACTTCCAGCTGTTCATGAACGCCGACACCCCGGGCCGGCTGTTCGGGATCCGCGACGACGACGTGGTCATGGTCGCGCTGCCGCTGTTCCACGTCTTCGCCCTGTCGAGCCAGCTGGACGTGTGCGCGCGGTTCGGCGCCACGATGACGCTGGTGCCGCGCTTCGAGCCGGGGCGCGTGCTCGAGGTGATGGAGCGCGACGGGGTGACCGTGTTCGAGGGCGTCCCGACCATGTACGTCGCGCTGCTCGAGCACCCCGACCGGGCCACCCGTGACCTGCAAGCCCTGCGTGTCGGCATCTCGGGCGGGGCCCCGATGCCCGCGGAGGTGCTCGACTCGGTCGAACGCGAGTTCGGCATCGTGGTCCTCGAGGGCTACGGCCTGTCCGAGACCGCCTCGACGACGACGTTCAACAGCAGCGCCGAGGACCGCCGCATCTACAGCGCCGGCAAGCCCATCTACGGGGTCGACGTGGAGGTCCGCAACCCGGACGGCCACCGGCTCCCCCACGGGCCCGACCACCTCGGCGAGCTCGTGGTGCGCGGCGTCAACGTCATGCGGGGCTACCGCGGCGACCCGGAGACCACCGCCGCCACGCTGGTCGACGGGTGGCTCCACACCGGCGACCGGGGCTACATCGACGAGGACGGCTTCGTGTTCGTCGTCGGCCGGACCTCCGAGCTGATCATCCGCGGCGGCTACAACATCCATCCCCGCGAGGTCGAGGACGTGCTCTACACCCATCCCGCCGTCCGCGAGGCCGCCGTCATCGGGATCCCCGACCACCGGCTCGGCCAGGAGGTGCACGCGGTCGTCGCCCTGCGGCCGGGCGCCGACGCCTCCGAGCAGGAGCTGATCGCGTACGTCCGCGAGCGGGTGGCCTCCTACAAGTACCCGCGGTCGGTCGAGTTCCGGGACGAGCTGCCGACCGGCGCCAGCGGCAAGATCCTCAAGCGCGCGCTGTGACCGCGGAGCCGATGACCCCGCTGGACGCGGCCTTCCTCGAGCTCGAGGACGCCGAGCCCGAGGTGTCCATGGCGATCGCCTCGATCGCCGTGTTCGCCGGGCCGGCGCCGGCCGTTGAGGAGTTCGCGGCGCACCTGGCCGGGCGCCTCCCGCTCATCCCCCGCTACCGGCAGAAGGTGCGGCGGGTGCCCCTCGACCTCGGGCCCCCCGTGTGGGTCGACGACCCGGACTTCGCCCTGCGGCACCACCTCGTCCGTGTGGCGCTGCCGGCGCCGGGCGGCGACGCCGAGCTGACGGCGCTCATGGGCCGGGTGATGGCCGCGCGTCTCGACCGGGACCGCCCGCTGTGGCGCTACTGGCTGGTCGAGGGGCTCGCCGACGGCCGGTGGGCCCTGATCTCCCAGGTCCACCACTGCATGGTCGACGGCGTGTCCGGCACCGACCTCTACGGCGTCGTGCTCGACACCGGGCCGACACCGCGCCCGCCCGCCGCGCCCACACCCGCCCCGCTGCGGGAGCCGTCGGCCGCCGCCCTGCTGGTGCACGCGGCCCGCGACCTGCTCGCCCAGCCGCTGGCGGTGGCGCGGGACGCCGCCGCGCTGCTCGTCCACCCCGGCGAGGGCGGGCGCCGCGTCGCCGCCCTCGCGCGGGGCGGCACCGCCCTGCTGACGAGCCTGTGGCCGACCGCGCCGTCCTCGCTGACCGGCCCGCGCCACCGGCCGCGGCACTACGCCGTCGCCCGCGGCCGGGTCGACGACGTCCGGGCGATCCGGCACCGGTACGGCGGGACGTTCAACGACGTGGTGCTCGCGGCGGTCACCGCGGGCTTCCGCACGCTGCTGCGCTCCCGCAGCGAGGAGCCCGTCCGCGCGGCGGTCCGGACCCTGGTGCCGGTCTCGGTGCGGGCCCGGGGCGACGAGGCGTCCCGCGGCAACCAGGTCTCGCTCCTGCTGCCGCAGCTGCCCGTCGAGGTCGACGACCCCGTCGAGCGGCTGGCCGCGACCGTCGCGGAGCTGGAGGCGTGCAAGGCCGCCCACGAGGCCGAGGCCGGCCTCCTGATCACCGAGATGGTCCGTCACGAGCCCTACGCCCTGGTCGGTCGCGGTGTGCGGTGGGCCTCCCGGATGTCCCAGCGGTCGGTCGTCACGGTCGCCACCGACGTGCCGGGACCGCGCGAGACGCTCTTCGGCCTGGGCCGCGAGCTCCTCGAGATCATTCCCTACGTCCCGATCGGCAGCACCGCGCAGATCGGGGTCTCGATCATGACCTACCGCGGCGGGCTGGTCGTCGGGCTCACCGGCGACGAATCGGTCGAGGACCTCGACGTGCTCGCCCGCGCCATCGAGGACGAGCTGCGCCTGCTCGCCGCCGAGCCGTGACCGATGAGCCGTACCGCCGGACCGTGACCCGGTCAGGCCGGGGCCACCGTCAGCCGGCCTCCTCGCTCTTGACCTTGTTGGCCAGGACCGCGGCCTGCACCCGGCGCTGCATCCCCAGCTTGGAGAGCAGGGCCGAGACGTAGTTCTTCACCGTCTTCTCCGCCAGGAACATCCGCTGGCCGATCTCCCGGTTGGTCAGCCCCTCGCCGATGTAGCCCAGCACCTCCCGCTCCTTGGCGGTCAGCTCCGCCAGCGGGTCCGGCGCCTCGGTGCGCGTCCGGAAGCGGTTCATCAGCGCCGACGCGGCGCGCCCGTCCAGCAGCGACCGCCCGGAGCCCACCTCCCGCACCGCGTTGACGATGTCGTTCCCGCGCACGTCCTTGATGACGTAGCCCGAGGCCCCCGCCAGCACCGCGTCGAACATCGCCTGCTCGTCGGTGAACGAGGTCAGCATGAGACACGCCAGCTCCGGCATCCGGGAGCGCAGCTCCCGGCACAGCTCGATCCCCGTCCCGTCGGGCAGCCGCACGTCCAGCACCGCCACCCGCGGGCGCAACGCCGGGATCCGCGCCAACGCCTCGGCCACCGACCCGGCACCGCCGACGACCTCGAGGTCGTCCTGGGCGTCGAGCAGGTCGGCGACACCCCGCCGCACCACCTCGTGGTCGTCCACCAGGAACACCGTGATCACGGCACTATCCTCCACTGCAGCTCTGCGGGTTCGCGAGGACGGACCCGGGGACGTGACGACGACGCCCCGTGGTCGGTCAGGGGCGGGACCGGCGACGGCCGCCCGAGGCGCGCGACGAGGTCCACGCCGACCAGCATCGACCGTCGCGGCCACCGTGGACAGGGTCGAACGTCCCGACGATCACGGGACCGCCGGGGCCCGCCGCCCGGCACCTCCGGCCGGGACGTGCGACCGGTCCACGCGATGACCGAACGGCCGCCCCGGCGGGGCCCTCCGCCCGTGGGCAACGGCCGCCCCGGCGCGGAACCGTCGACGCCGACACCGACGCAGGGGGGCGAGCATGACGACGAGCACCGCACGGGCCGCGTACCGACGGGGCCGTGCGCGTCCGGGGCGACGCCCGGCGGGGCCGTGGACGACGGCGGCCCGCCTCGCGTTCGGCGGCTTCTTCCTCGCGATGGCGGCGTACAACGCGGTGGTGGTCGCGCCCCACGCCACCGACGCCTACCGCGGGGTCGCCGCCGTCGCGTGGCCGGGCGTCGACCGCCTGGTGCTCGACCTGGTCGTGCCGTGGGCGACCCCGCTCGCGGTGGCCCTCGTGGTGTTCGAGGTCGGGGTGGCCGTCCTCGTGCTCTCCGCCGGTCGCGCGGTGCGCGTGGGCCTGGTCGCCGCGGTGGTGTTCATGATCGCGCTGGCTCCGCTGATGTCGTGGTACGAGCTGGCGAACGTCCCGCTCGTCGCCCTGGCGCTGGTCCTGCTCACCCGCGAGCACGACCGGGGTCTGCTCGCCGTGCTGCGCGGCTCTCCCCGCCCGTGACCTCCGGCCCTGGTCCGCGCAGCGACCCCCGCGCACCGTCGGGTGCCGTGACGACCATCGCCTCCCGGGAGGGGCTCACCGACGCCGAGGCCGCGGTGCGCCTGGTGCGGGAGGGCCCGAACGAGCTCCCGCGCCCGCCGCGGCGCTCGGCGGCACGCCGGGTGCTCGCCCAGCTGACGGACCCGCTGGTGCTGGTCCTCCTCGTGGTCGCCGCCGTCACCACCGCCATCGGCGACCACGCCGACACCGCGGTCGTGCTGCTCGTCGTGCTCGGCAACACCACCGTCGGCGTGGTGCAGGAGATCCGCGCGGACCGCTCCGTCGAGGCCCTCGACCGGCTCGGCGCGGCCCGCGCCCGGGTCCGGCGCGAGGGTACGGTGCGGACGGTGCCGGCCCGGGAGGTCGTGCCCGGCGACGTCCTCGCCGTGGCCGCCGGGGACGTGCTCGCGGCCGACGGCACGGTCCTCTGGGGCGAGTCGCTGCAGCTCGACGAGGCCGCCATCACCGGGGAGTCGCTCCCCGTCGAGGCCCACCGTCCCGGGACGGAGGTCCTCTCCGGCAGCGTCGTCACCCGTGGGCGGGGCGAGGTCCTCGTCGGGTCGACCGGGCCGTCCTCGGCCATGGGACGCATCGCCGAGGGCCTCGTGCGCACCCGCTCGCGGCGGACCCCGCTGCAGCACCAGCTCGCGGCCCTCGGACGCCGGCTCGCCCTCGCGGCCGTCGTGGCCTGCGCGGTCGTGTTCGCCCTCGGTCTCCTGCGCGGCGAGCCCCCGGTGCTCATGCTCGTCGCCGCGCTGAGCCTCGCGGTGGCGGCCGTGCCCGAGTCGCTGCCCGTCGTCGTCACCCTCGGGCTCGCCCTCGGCGCCCGGCGGATGGCCGAGCGGCACGCGGTCGCGCGGAGCCTGCCCGCCGTCGAGACCCTCGGCGCGGTCACCCTGCTCGCCACCGACAAGACCGGCACCCTCACCGAGGGCCGGCTCCGCGTGGCCGAGACGTGGCCCGAGCAGGACCTCGACGAGCTGGCCCGGGCGGCGGTCCTGTGCAACGACGCCCCCGCCGTGCCCGACGCCGACGCCGGGCCGGGGACCGACCCGCTCGAGGCTGCGCTCGTCGACTGGGCGCGCTCCCGAGGGGTCGACGTCGCCGCGGTGCGGGCCCACCACCCGCGGCGGGGGGCGGTGCCTTTCGACGCGGTCCGCCGTCGCATGACGACCTGGCACGACGGCGGGTCCGACGGCGGGGACGATGCGGTCCTCGTCGTGGACAAGGGCGCGCCCGAGACGGTGCTGCCGCCGCCCGGGACGTCCGAGCGGGCCGACCACGCCCGGCGGTGGGCCGAGGACGCCGCGACCCGCGGGCTGCGGGTCATCGTCGTGGCCACCGGCCGCCGGGCCGACGTCCCGGGTGACGGGGACGAGGACGCCGACGTCGGGCAGGGCCTCGACGTCCTCGGCGTCCTCGCCCTCCGGGACCTGCCGCGGGAGGCGGCGCGCGACGCCCTCGCCGGCTGCCACCGCGCGGGCATCCGCACGGTGGTCCTCACCGGCGACCACCCCGGCACCGCCGCCACGGTCGCCGCGCAGGTGGGCCTCACCGGGCCGGGGGGACGTCCCGCGCGGGTGGCCGTCCCCGACGGCGCGGGCCACGACGGCGACCTGCTCGACGCCGACGTCGTCGCGCGCTGCCGGCCGGAGCGCAAGCTCGACCTCGTCGCCGGATGGCAGTCCCGCGGCCAGGTGGTGGCGATGACCGGCGACGGCGTCAACGACGGGCCGGCGCTGCGGCGGGCCGACATCGGGGTCGCCATGGGTCGCCGCGGCACCGAGGTCGCCCGCCAGGCCGCCGACCTCGTGCTCGCCGACGACGACCTGAACACCGTGGTGGCCGCCGTCGACGAGGGCCGGCGCATCCACACCAACGTCCGTCGCTTCCTCGCCTACGCGCTGGCCGGTGGCCTGGCCGAGGTCCTCGTCATGCTCGCCGGCCCGGTGATCGGGGTGGCGCTGCCGCTGCTGCCGGGCCAGATCCTGTGGATCAACCTGCTCACCCACGGCCTGCCCGGCGTCGCGTTCGGCACCGAGCCCTCCGAACCGGGCGCGATGGCGACGGGTCCACGCCGGCCCGGTGCCTCCGTGCTCGCGGGCGGCCTCTGGGTCGGGGTGCTGGTGGTGGGCGCGGTGGTGGCCGCGCTGACCGTGGCCGTCCTGGTCCTCGTCGGCGATCCGGAGCCGCGCAGCGCCGCGTTCGTCACGCTCGGTCTCGCCCAGCTCGGCGTCGCCGTCGGGCTCCGGGCACGACGGCCACGCGGCACGACGTCGCCGGGCCCGGACTGGCTGCTCATCGCGGTCGGCGGCGCGGCGCTCGCCCAGGTCGCCGCCGTGACCGTCGCCCCCCTCATGGCCCTGCTGCGCACCACCACACCCACCCCCCTCGGCTTCGCGGCCGCGGGCGCGGCCGCCGTCGTCGCCGGCCTCGTCGCACGCCTGCTCGCGCGGCCGAGGGTCATCGGAGAGGAACGACCATGATCACGATCCCCCGCCTCGAGGCGGACGCGGCCCGCCGCGTCCTCGTCCTGCTCGAGGGCCTGCTCGGGGCGAGTGCCGTGTACGGCGGCATCGGTCTCCTGACGGGCACGCTCGGCATGAGCGACGCGTGGCTCGCGGGCACGCCCTTCACCAGCTGGCGCTGGCCCGGGATCGCCCTGCTCCTCGTGGTCGCGGTGCCGATGCTCGCCGCGGCGGTCCTCGAGCTCCGCCGCCACCACCTCGCGCCCTCCGCGTCCGTGGTCGCCGGCGTGCTGCAGGTCGGGTGGATCGCGGTCCAGCTGCTGGTCATGCAGCGGTACTTCGTGCTCCAGCCGGTGGTCCTCCTCGTCGCCGCCGCGATCCTGCTCGTCGCCGGGCTCCGGGTCACCGGGGGGACGCGGCGAGGCGCTCCGGAGCACGCCGATCCTCGATGAGGTGTCGACGCAGGAACGCGAGGTGCTCGGCCGCGACCTCGTCGAACGTCCTCCCGTGGTAGACGTCGAAGTGCCCGACGGGGAGGAGCTTGACCTCGGCGCGCGGCGCCCGCGCCGCCCGGTCCGCGACGAAGCGCCACGAGATCTCCGTGTCGTCCCGGGCCAGGGTCACGAGCAGCGGCATCCCGAGGCGCTCCATGGTGCCCGCGCGGTACCGCGGGGCGTGCAGCAGGAAGCGCGGGGTCACGCGGTTCTCCCAGGTGGGGCTGGTCGTCTCGAGGTCGTGGAACCACCCGGCGAGCCCGGGATCGCTGAAGACCGCCCGGTCCATCGGTCCGAAGACCGCGATGTAGTGCGGCGACCGGTGCAGGAGCCCGCGCGCCTCGTCGACCACCGCCGCGGCGACCAGCCGCGCGGTGGCGCGGGCGACCTCACCCCATCCCAGCCCGCGCTGCGCCATCTCCCGTCGCAGGTCGCCCCGGCCCCGCCACACGTCCAGGGCGGGGACGTTCGCGACGACGGCGGCGATCGACGGGTCGTCGGCGGCGAGCTCGACGACGTGGCTGCCGCCCAGTGACGACCCCCAGAGCGCGACGGCGTCCCCGTCCACCTCGGGCTGCTCCCGGGCGAGCTCCACGGCGCGGCGGAGATCGGCACGCTGGCGTGCCGCGTCGACCAGCTGGCGCGGGGAGCCGTCGCTCTCCCCGAAGTGGCGGTAGTCGAAGAGGAGCACGGCGAGGCCGCCGGCCACGAAGCGTTCGGCGTAGGACGGGAGGAGCGCGTCCATCGTCCCGGAGAACCCGTGCGCCATGACCACGCAGGGCGCGGGCGCGTCGCCGGCGGGCCGGTGGAGGCGACCGCGGCAGGTGAGCCCGCCGGAGGTGAACGCGACGGGGCGGGTCGCCGTCATGCCCGGGCGGCGGGCGCCCGGTCACGGCGACCGGTCGGGGCGGGCAGGGTCGTGAGCACCCGGGCCACCCCGTCGGTCCAGGTGTCGATGCGGTCCCAGTCGCGGTAGTCGCCGGCACCGCGGGTGAGGGCGAACATCAGCAGCCACCCGAGCAGCGGCAGGTGGTCGTCGCGGATCACCCCGCTGACGACGAGGTGGTCGCGGAAGCTGACCCGGTCGGTGAGCTCCTCCACCAGCAGCGCCGGCTGCATCCCCGCGAGCAGGGACCACGGGAACCGCAGCGCGGCGGGCATCCCCACGCTGAGGAGCCAGACCGGCTTGGCGGCCAGCTCCGGGGCGTGCTCGGCGACGAACGCCCGGGCCTCGGGCAGCCAGCGCTGGCCGTGCACGGCGCTGGCGATGACGAAGGCGTCGAAGGACTCCGGGGCGGCCGTGTGGGCGAGCTCCTGGACCTCGACGTCGAGGCCGTACCGTCGCAACCGGGCGCCGACGTGCTCCGCGATCTCGCGGGTCGACCCGTGCGCCGTGGCGTACCCGACCAGGACCTTCATCGTCGGCCTCCTCGTGGTGTCGTGTCCGTCTGATGTGTCGGGTGCCCGGGCTCGCGGCGGAGCTCGACGAGTGCGTCGACCGCATCGCGCGTCGGCTCCCCCGTCACCCCCGCCCCTCCTCGGCCAGCCACACCGCGTTGCGGCCCTCGCCGCACGCGAGGTCGAGCGCCCGGCCCGTGGCCCGGCCCGCCAGGACCTCGTGCACCCACCAGTTGGGCGTCTCGCTCCACAGCAGGTCGCGGTCGGCGTACCGCGCGTCCCACGCCGTCGCGTCCATCAGGGCCGTCCCCCGCCGGGTCCGGCCGGGGCTCCGGTCGCGGTCGCCCCGGCCAGGGCGTCACGGACGCGCTCGAGGCGGGCGCGTGCCTCCTCCGCGATCGGTGACAGCTCGGGGGTGCCGGTCATCGTCACCATCGCGCGCGGGTCGAGCATCTCCACCAGGCTCGTCCCGCCCTCCGCCCGCACCGTCACCGTGCAGGGCAGCAGCAGGCCGACCGAGCGGTCGACCTCGAGCGCCCGGTACGCCAGCGAGGGGTTGCACGCGCCGAGGATCACGTAGTCCTCGAGCTCGACCCCGAGCTTCGCGTCCATCGTGGCCCGCACGTCGATCTCGGTCAGCACGCCGAAACCCTCGGCCGCGAGCGCCTCGCGCACCCGGGTCACCGCCTCGGCGTACGGCAGGTCCAACCGTGTCTCCATCGTCGCTCCTCCTCCACCGGCGCCGTCGCTGGTCCGCGGCGGACGCGCTCGGTCCTCGGGTCCGCCCTGGTCGACGTCCGTGGTCACGGCGCGGTGGTGGACGGCGGCGTCAGGGCCGGGCGGCCGTAGGCGTTGGCGAAGGCGTCCTCGAGCGCGTGGTCGCCGAGCCGGTGACCCAGCTCGACCAGCGCCCGTGCCGCGGCCACCTGGTGGCCGATGATCGCCACCGCGGGGTGGTCGGGCCAGCGGACCGCCCGCCCCTCGCTGGCGAGCACCTCCCCCGGGCCCACCACGTCGTCGGGCGTGCTGTCGAGGACGGCGCGCGCCCAGGTCGCGCGGTCGTCGTCGTCGTCGAACGTCACCGTGACCGTCCAGGTGCGGGTCGTCATGTCCCGACCCTGACCCGGTCCGGGGCGCAGGGGACGGGGCCCGCGGACCGGCCTGACGGGCCGAAGGTCCCCCGCGTGGCGGCGCGCCCAGGACGCCGCGGTCAGCGGTGCGCCGCGTCCCGGCCCGCGAGCTCCGCGCCGATCCACGCGAGGAGCCGGTCGGCCGGGACCGCGCCGACCTGGCGCGCGACGACGCGTCCGTCGCGCAGGAGCAGGAGCATCGGGATGCTGCGGGCGTCGTACCGGGCGGCCACCGACGGGGACCGGTCGACGTCGACCTTGACCACCTTGAGCCGCCCGGCGTACTCCCGCGCCGCGCGCTCGACGACCGGGGCGACCATGCGGCACGGCCCGCACCACGCCGCCCAGAGATCGACGAGGACGGGCAGGCGAGCGCGCTCGGCGAGGTCGGCGAAGTCCTGGTCGTCGGCGTCCACGATCCAGGGCAGCGGCGCGCGGCAGTGCCCGCAGCGGGGGCTGCCGGCCGCGGTGGGCGGGATGCGGTTGGCGCGCCCGCACTGCGGACAGGACACGGGGTCGGACACGGCCGCAGCGTCCGGCACCCGCCGGGGCCACGACAGGGCCGCTCGGGCGCCCGGGCCGGGTCCTTCGGCGCCGCGTCGGCGCCCCGGGTCCCTGTGCCCGTCCGTGGCCCCCCGGCACCGTGCCCGTGTGCGTACCGACACCGACACCACGGACGACCGGCACCCCGTACACGGGTCCGGGCGATGACGCGGGTCGGCCGGCCGCTCGCCACCGCGGCGCTGATGGCCGTCGGCTACGGCGCGCTGGCGCACCTCGGCCGGACCGCCGGGAGCACGAGGGCCGAGCGGCAGCGCGCCCTGCCCGGCGACGACCTCTGCCCCGATCCGCAGATCGTCACCACGCACGCCGCCACGATCGACGCCCCGCCCTCGCGGATCTGGCCGTGGCTGGTGCAGATGGGCTGGGGTCGCGGCCAGTGGTACACCGCGCGCTGGGTCGACCGGTTGCTCTTCCCCGCCAACGGCCCCAGCGCCGACACCCTGCGCCCCGAGCTGCAGCACCTGGCGGTCGGCGACCGCATCCTCGACGGGCCGCCCGAGGCGCACTGCGCGTTCGTGGTCGAGCGGCTCGACCCGTCGCGCCACCTGGTGCTGCACTCCACCGAGCACCTGCCGCCGGGCTGGGCCGAGCGCTGGGGCGCGGCCATCGACTTCTCCTGGGCGTTCGTCCTCGAGCCGGTCGGCGCCGACCGCACCCGGTTCCTGTTCCGCACCCGGGCCCGACTGCGGCCGTGGTGGGTGGCCGCGCTGTACCAGGCGTTCGTCGTGCCCGCGGACCTCGTGATGTCCCGGCAGATGCTGCGCGGGGTCCGGGCCCGGGCCGAGGCGACGACCGACGCCGCCGTGTCCCCGCCGCCGTCCTTCGCCGCGGCGTCGCCGTGCTCGCCCTGCTCGTCGCCGCCGGCGTCACCGCCCGGGTACTGACCAGCCCGCCGGGGCCACCGCGTCGCCCCGCCGGACGTCGGCGACGGTCGCGTCGGCGAAGAGGATCGGGAACGTGCGGATGCTCCGGTCCTCGACGTCGAAGGTCGGCCTGTTCTGCACCTGGAGGTGCAGGTGCGGCTCCCCGGAGCTGCCGGAGTCACCGACCTGACCGATCACCTGGCCCCGCCGGACCTCCTCGCCCGGCCGGACGCGGACGCTGCCCTGCCGGAGGTGCCCGTAGAGGACGTGGCGGCCTCCGCCGATGTCGAGGACCACGTGGTTGCCGGCCATGTCCCGGCGGGTGTAGCCACCCACCGGCAGATCCGGCAGGCCGTCGACGACCTCGGTGATCCGCCCGTCGGCGACGGCGAGCACCGGCTGTCCGAACACGGCGAAGTCCTCCAGGCGGGTCCCGTCGCCGCGATGGGTCCGGCCGTCGACGAGCACGACCACGTCGACGGCGTCGCGCTGCACGGTGAGCGTCCAGTGGTTGTTGACGAGGGCGCTCCGCCCGGCGGAGATCGCGTCCCACCGGCCCGGCAACGGCAGGCCGATCGTGACCGGATCGCGGGGCGCACCGACCGTGCCCACGAGCTGGGCGACGAGGACGACCGAGCCGAGCAGGGCGAGCACGTTCGTCACGACCGAGACGCGTGGCCTCGGCACGGCGACGAGGGCCGCGGCGAGGGCGAGGCCGGCGAAGAACGCCACGGTGACGAACGGTTCGGCGCCGGGGAGGTAGGACCGCCAGACGACGAGCGTCCCGGGGAGCCCGGCGGCGGCGAGGACCGCGAGGAAGATCCCGAGGTTCGCCGCCTGCAGGCCGTGGGCCCGCTCCGTCAGCCGGCGCGGGGAGCACGCACCGAGGCGCACGCGGCGCACGGCCATCACGACGGGCAGGGTGACGGCGAACGCGACCATCGCGATCACCAGCTCGCCCGCCCGGAGGGCGCGGACACCGGCGACCAGTGCGGTCACGCCCAGGATCAGCTCGCGGTGCCCGACGATCGCCGGCGCCGGGAGGTCCCGCGTCTCGGCCAGGCGCGGGAGCACCACGCACACCGCGGCGAGGGCGCCGAGGACGAGTGGTCCGTCCTCGAGGGGCACCCTCCCGAGCAGGAGGTCCGCGCCGATCGCGACCGGGACGAACGCGACGCCCGCGAGGACCGCCAGGGCGAGGTTGCGCCGGGACGCGACGACGCCGCGCTGCGGGTGACGGGCGTCGGGCTCGACCGAGAGCGCCACGAGCAGGCCGAGGACGGCGACGGCGACGAAGGCCGGCAGGTCGAGCACACCGAGGGCGGTGGCGGCGAACCACAGCACCGCCGCGCCACCGGCGATCCCCACGCGCGCGGCGTGCCCGGTGTGGCCGGGGCCCCGAGCGGTCCGGGTCTGCGTCGTCGACATGCGCTCCTCCGTGGTGGGGTGCTCGCGAGCGGTCGATCAGGACGTGGCGGCGGGCATCTCGTCGCGGGCCCGCAGGATCTGCCACGACACGCGGGTCCCGCCCTCCGGCCGTGCGATCGCCACGAGGTCGCGCGGCCCGGTCACGGCGATGGGGGGTCTCGTACGCCCGGCCGCCGTCCGCTCCGCCCGGGTCCGCAGGGCGTCCAGGGGGCCGATCATCAGCGGACGCCCGCGGCGGTGAGGAACGCGGCGGCGCTCGCGACCGTCCGCAGGCGGGGATAGTCGTCCTCGTCGATCCGCACCCCCGCCGTGCCGGACAGGTGCTCGACGAAGGCGAGGAAGTCCAGCGAGTCGAGCTCGAGGACGTCGCGGAAGTCGTCGGTGTCGCGCAGCGTATCGAGCTCGGGCCCGGGAGCGACGTGGGCCAGACCGTCGCGCACCAGCGTGCGGACGGCGTCGGTGGCCGGGTCGGCTGAGGTCATGACCACTCCTCGGGGTCGTGCAGGACGTCGTCGATCACGTGCAGGAAGCGGCCCCCGACGACGCCGTCGGTGGCGCGGTGGTCACCGGTGAGGGTGGCCGTGACGGTCGGGCGCACCCCGAGCAGATCGCCGTCGGCCCACGGCCGGCGGACGACCGCGCCGAGACCGACCAGCGCCACCTGTGGCGGGAAGATCCGCCCGTGGACCGTGTGGCCCCCCGTCTCGCCGAGGTCGGTGACCGTGATGCTGGCGTCGGCGGCGTCGGAGGACCGCAGCCGACCGGCGCGGGCGCGGGTGACGACGTCGCGCAGGGCCCTCATGAGGTCGGGGAGCGCCAGGGTGTCGGCGGCCGGGATGGTCGGCACGAGCAGACCGCCCTCGCGCAGCGAGACGACCACGCCCAGGTCGACCGACGCGGCACGCACGGCGGTCCCCTCCACCCAGTGGCCGTTGAGCTCGGGCACCCGGCGCGCCGCCTGCGCGACGGCGTGCAGCAGCAGCGCCGCGGGCACGATCCGCTCCGAGACGGGGGCGCTCCGGTTGCGTTCGCGCAGGTGGTCGAGGGCCGCGCCCAGCTCGAGGACGGCGTCGACGTGGTACTGGGGGATCTCGCGCAGTGAGCGGGTCATGCGCGCCGCGATGGCCGCGCGCATGCCGTCCGCGGCCACGCGCGCCGGGCGCGCCGACGCGGCGACCGGGGAGCTCGGCACCGGAGGGGGTCCGGCCGGCGGCGCGGCGGGGACGTCGCGTGCCCGGACCACGCCGTCCCGTCCCGGCTGCAGGTCCTCGATCGCCGCACCCCGCTCGGCGGCGAGGCGGCGGGCGTACGGCGTGATCCGCGGGCGGGGCGCCGTCGCCCCGGGTCCCGGCGGCCCCGGTGCCTCCGGCGGCTCCGGTGCCTCCGGCGGCTCCGGTGGTTCCGGCGGCTCCTGCGCGAGCGCCGCCAGGACGTCGGCACGGGTCACGGTGCCGTCGTGCCCGCTGCCCGGCAGGTCCGCGACGTCGAGCCCGTGCCGCTTGGCGAACTGGCGCACGGGCGGTGTCGCCCGGGGGTACGTCGAGGCCCCGGCCGGGACCGGTACGGCCTCGACAACCCCCGCATCGGCCGGGAGCTCCTCGACCGCTGGGGCCGTCGGTACCGCTGGGGCCGCAGGGACTGCTGGGACCGCCGGGACTGCTGGGACCGCCGGGACCGCTGCGACGTCCGCGGCGATCACGGCGAGCGGCGTCCCGACGGGGACCGTGGTGCCCACGGGCACGAGCAGGCGCTCGACGACACCGTCCTCGAAGCACTCGACGTCGATGACCGACTTCTCGGTCTCCACCGCGGCGACGAGATCGCCCCGGTGGACCCGGTCGCCCGGCGCCACCGACCACTCCACGAGCGTCCCGCTGTCCATGTCCGCCCCCAGCGAGGGCATGAGGAACTCGCCCACCCGTCACCCCACCGTCCGCCGCACCGCGGCGACGACGTCGTCGACGGCGGGCAGCGTCGCCCGTTCCAGGTGCGCGGCGTAGGGCACGGGCACCTCCGCGGAGCACACGCGCTCGGGCGGGGCATCGAGGTCGTAGAAGGCCTGCTCCGCGACGCGCGCGGCGACCTCCGCGGCGAGGCTCCCGCTGCGCCAGCCCTCGTCGACGACCACGAGCCGGTGGGTGCGGGCCACCGACGCGAGCACCGTGTCCTCGTCGAGCGGGCGCAGTGACCGCAGGTCGACGACCTCGGCGCTCGTCCCCTCCGCCGCGAGCCGCTCGGCGGCGGCGAGGGACGTGGGCAGCATGCCGCCGTAGGTCACGATCGAGACGTCCGTCCCGGCACGCCGCACGGCGGCCCCGTCGAGGGCGACCGGCCCGCCGTCGGCCTCCCCCTCGCTCGCGTAGAGACCGGCGTGCTCGAACAGGAGCACCGGGTCGGGGCTGGCCAGCGCCGGGGCGAGCATCCCCCGGGCGTCGGAGACCGTGGCCGGGGCGACGACGCGCAGGCCCGGGATGTGCGCGTACCACCCCTCGAGGCTGTGCGAGTGCTGGGCCGCGAGCTGGCGTCCCGCGCCGGTGGTCATCCGGATGACGAGCGGCACCGCGAGCTGGCCGCCCGACATGTGCGACAGGGTCGCGGCGTTGTTGAGGATCTGGTCGAGCGCGAGCAGGCTGAAGTTGACGGTCATGATCTCGACGATCGGCCGGCGCCCGCCCAGCGCCGCGCCGATGCCCGCGCCCACGAACGCCGACTCGGACAACGGCGTGTCCCGCACCCGCTCGGGGCCGAACTCCTCGAGCAGGCCCAGGCTGACCGCGAAGCAGCCGCCGTAGCGGCCCACGTCCTCGCCCATGAGGAACACCCGCTCGTCCTCGCGCAGCGCCTCCCGCAGCGCCTCCCGCAACGCCTCGCGGTAGGTCGTCCGGACGGGTCCGATCGTGCCCGTGGCGTCCACGTCCGCGTCCACGTCGGCGTCCACGTCGGCGCTCACGACGACACTCCGGACTGTTCCGCGTAGACGAACCGGGTGAGGTCCTCGACCGGTTCGACCGGTGCCGCCTCGGCGAGGGTCACGGCCTGGTCGATCTCCTCGTCGACCTCGGCGACGAGCCGGGTCCAGCCGGCCTCGTCGAGGTCGCCGTCGGCGAGCAGCAGGTCCCGCCAGCGATCCACCGGGTCCTGCTCCTTCCACCGCGTCACCTCGGCGCGGTCGCGGTAGCGGTCGGGGTCGTACATGGAGTGCGCCCGGAAGCGGTAGGTGCGCAGCTCGAGGAAGCAGGGGCCGCCGCCCGCGCGGACGGCGGTGACGGCGCGCTCGGCGGCGGCGGCCACGGCCTGGACGTCCATGCCGTCCACGGCCCACGCCGGCATGCCGTAGGCGGCGGCCCGCAGGGCGAGGTCGGTCTGGGCGTGCTCGCGCTCGAGGGCCGTGCCCATCGCGTAGCGGTTGTTCTCGCAGCAGAAGACCACGGGCAGGCGCCAGAGGGCCGCCAGGTTCAGGCACTCGTGGAACTCGCCCTCGGCCACGGCCCCGTCGCCGAAGAGGCACGCGGTCACCGCGGGGCGGCCGGCGAGGGCGTCGGCGAGGGCGAGGCCGACCGCGACCGGGAGCCCCCCGCCGACGATGGCGTTGCCGCCGTAGAAGCGACGGCCGGCGTCGAACAGGTGCATCGAGCCGCCACGACCCCGACTGCACCCGGTGACGCGGCCGAACATCTCGGCGAGGACGGACGACATCGGCACGCCGCGGGCCAGGGCGTGCCCGTGCTCGCGGTAGGTCGACACGACGGCGTCGCCGGCGTCGAGCGCCCCCAGCACACCGACGGCCACGGCCTCCTCGCCGATGCACAGGTGCATGAACCCGCGGATCCGCTCGGTGCTGTAGAGCTCGACGCAGCGTTCCTCGAAGCGCCGGATCCGCACCATCGCGCGCAGGAGGGCGAGCCGGGTCTCCACCGTCGCGGTCATGACGTCTCCACCGTCGACAGGTCGCCCTCGGGCAGGCCGAGCTCGCGCGCCTTGAGGAGCCGCCGCAGGATCTTCCCGCTGCGGGTGTGGGGCAGGTGCGGGTCGACGGTGAGCTCCTTCGGGGCGACGCTGCCGAGACGGCGGCGGGCGAACCCGAGCAGCTCGTCGTGCAGCGCCGCGTCCGGCTCCCAGCCGGGACGCAACGTGACGAAGGCCTTGACGAGCTCGCCCGCCACGGGGTCCGGCTTGCCGATGACGGCGGCCTCGGCCACCGCCGGGTGCGCCATCAGGACGCTCTCCACCTCGAACGGGCCCACGAGGTGCCCGGCGGTCTTGATGACGTCGTCGGCACGGCCGGCGAACCAGAACCAGCCGTCGGCGTCACGGCGCACGACGTCCCCGGTGAGGTACCAGCCGTCCGCGAACGACGCGGCGTAGCGCTCCTCCTGGTCCAGGTAGCCGCGGAAGAGCGAGGGCCACCCGACCCGCAACGCCAGCTCGCCGTCCGTCCCGGGGTCGACCACCTCGCGCACGCCGCCGTCCACCCGCAGCGCGCGGCCGTCGGGACCCCGCTCGAGCACTGCGGCCTCGATGCCCGGCAGCGGCCGTCCCATCGAGCCGGGCCGGATGTCCTCGGCGGCGAAGTTGCTGATCATGATGGCGCCGGTCTCGGTCTGCCACCAGTTGTCGTGCACCGGGGTGCCCAGGGCCTCGGCCGACCACCGGACGACCTCGGCGTTGAGGGGCTCCCCGACGCTGGCGACGTGGCGCAGCGCCGACAGGTCGTGGCGGGCGGCGGCGTCGGTGCCGTGCCGCAGGAGCATCCGCAGCGCGGTCGGGGCGGTGTACCAGACCGTGACGCGCTGGTCGGCCAGGACGCGGTACCACCGCTCGGCGTCGAAGTCGCCCTCGTCGACCAGCAGCGTCGCCCCGTGGGTGAGGGGCGCGACGATCCCGTACGAGGTGCCGGTGACCCAGCCGGGGTCGGCGGTGCACCAGAAGACGTCGTCCGCGCCGAGGTCCAGCGCCGCGGTCGCGGTCGCGTGGTGGGCGACCACCGCCTCGTGCACGTGGACGGCCCCCTTCGGCCGACCCGTCGTGCCGCTGGTGAAGTGCAGCAGCGCCGTGTCCTCCGGGTCCGTGGGCGGGATCGCGAACGCGTCGTCGGCGGCCTCCAGCAGGTGTGCCAGCGAGGAGAAGCCCTCGTCGCCGTCGTCGGGGCCCGCCGCGGGATCGCCGGTGAGCAGCACGTGGCGCAGCGCCGGGAGGCCGTCGCGCACCGGCCGGACCCGGCGCTCGTAGAGGCGCGGCGTCGTCACCAGGACGCAGCCCTCCCCGAGTCGCAGACGCTCGGCGACCGGTTCCGGCCCGAAGGCCGAGAACAGCGGCGAGAGCACGCACCCGGCCTTCAGGGTCCCCAGCGCGGCCACGTAGAGGTCGAGCGTGCGGGGCAACAGCGTGAACACCCGCTCCCCGCGTGTCACCCCGAGCATGCCCAGGGCGTTCGCGAAACGGCTGGTGCGGCGCCGGAGGTCCGCGTAGGTGATGTCGGTGGTCGCCCCGTCCCGTCCCAGGATCCGCAGCGCGACGGCGGTCCCCCGCGTCTCCGCGTGCCGGTCGACCGCCTCGTGCGCGATGTTGAGACCGCGCCCGTCCGGGAGGCCGCTCATCTGCGCGCGGGCCTCGGCCCAGGAGAAGGTCCGGCACGCGGCCGCGTAGTCGGGCATCCGCGCGCCGCGGCGCACCGGGTCCGGCTTGACGATCGTCTCCATGCCTCCCCCTCCCCCGGCCCGCCGGCGGGCGGGCCTGCCGGGACCCTCACGCCGAGCGGGCGCCGCCGTCAGGGACGAAGGGCCCGAGGGGCGCCGTCAGCGGGCCCTGTCGTGCCCCGGACCGGCGCCCGACGCTCGGCACGACGGAGCCGGAGGAGGAGTGATGGACGAGGGCGTGACGGGGGCGGCGGGCGGCCGCGGGGACGGGCCGGAGCGCCGGCCGGAGGACGTCGAGGAGACCGCGCGGGCGGTGCTCGCCCGCCTGGAGGAACTGGTCACCGTGGCGCGCCGCATCGACGCGCGCCTGCAGCGGCGGGAGGGTCCCGTGTGGGTCCCGGCCGACCGCGACCCGCTACCCGAGGAGCTGGGGATCGGACGCCCGCGCCGCGCGGTCCTGACACGGACCGTCACCGAGGCCGGGCGCCGCGAGGCCGCCGAGCGAGCAGGGGCGACCTGACGCTCGGGGGCCGGCTCGCGGTCGGGTACCCCGTGCGGACCTCAGGCCGTCGAGCGCAGACGCTGGCGCGCGAGCCGTTCGAGCAGCTCGGGAAGGGCACCGGGCGGCACCGCGTCGAGCTCGCGACGGCACCGGAGCACCGTCGCCGACACCACGGCGACGTGCCGCCCGGGGAACTCCGCGACGAGCCGCGTGATGGTGTGCGGGACGGTGTCGTCGTCACCGCCGGTGTCGGCCGGTCCGGCCTCACCGGCCGGGCTCGAGGGGGGGAGCGACGATGGAGCAGACATCGGGACCTGTTCGTGTCGGGGTCTCGGCACCGAGGGCCGTCTCGGGCCCGCGGGTCGGTGTTCGGCGACCCTGACGCGCTCGGGACCCACCCGGCAGGGCCGAACGTCCCGAGCCGGGCATCGTGACCCTCAGGCCGCGGACACGTCGACGATCTCGCGGGGCTCGGTGCGCCCCTGGCGCCGGCCGTCGCCGACCGCCGGCGGCAGGGGCGCACCGACGCCGCCCTGCCCGGGCGGGAGTCGGCGGTCGAGCACGTCGAGCAGGAGCGCCAGGACCATGAGTGCCGGCGGGAGCACCACCGGGACCCAGAGCAGGGTGGTCACGGGACGACGGGCTCCGGATCGGGCGCATCCGCGCCCACGACGGCCACGGGACACCGGGCGCGGCGTGCGCACCCGGCGGCGACCGACGTCAGGCGCCCGCGGCGCGTGCCGTGCCCCACGACGAGCTGCGCGGCGCCGGCGGACTCCCGCACGAGCACGTCGACGGGGCGCCCGGGCAGGGCGCGGATCGCGATCGGGACCGGGGGCCGGTCACCGAGCACCTCGCCGACGAACGCCCGCAGCGTCGCCTGCTCCGCGGCCCGGACCCCGCACGGGTCGGGGACGGGGAGCAGGTCGCCTCCGGGCAGCGAGGCGAGCGCGCCCCAGAAGTAGCCGACGGCGTCGTAGGCGGTCACGACGGTCACCCGGTCCTCGCTCGCCGAGGCCCGGCGCACCGCCTCGAGGAGGGCTCGCCGCGAGCTCGTCGAGCCGTTGACGCCGCAGACGATGCCGCCGGTCATCGCCGGCCCGCCGAGGGCATCGGAGCGGGCACCCCGCTCGGCCGGGGCTCCCAGTGACGGAAGGCGGCGTACCCGCACCCCGCCGCCACCGCGACCGGCCAGCTCACCAGACCGGTGACCGCGAGCGCGGCGACGCCGAGGTAGACCGGGACCGGGTTCGTCGGCAGGCGGTCGCGGACCCGGCCGACCATCGCCGCGCCCCGGCGCAGCTCGCGGTCGAGGACCTCGCCGACCCGGACGCCGCCGGGACTCCCGGTCGCCGGGCCGGCCGGGGTCTCCTCCGGCGGGCCGGCCTCCGGCGGGCCGGCCTGCCGCGTGGTCCCGGACTCCTCTGCTGTGGTCATGCGTCGATGCTCGGAGGCCGCCGCGCGCCGGACGAGGGCCGTTGGTCCCCCGGACAGGGGCGGACCTGCCCGGCGCCGAGACGCGGCGGGGGCATCGTCACCGCGCGGCGTCGGCCGACGCACCCGCCCGCGGTTGCGCTGCCACGTCCAGACGGACGAACAGATCCTGCCCCACGCGCGTGGAGCACCACCCGGTGTGCTCCGCGCCCTCCGCGGTCAGCAGCCAGGTGGCGTGGAGCAGGTCGGCGTCGGCGTCGTAGCGGCCGCACCACGTCGTCACCGAGTGGGCGTTGCCGAGCTCGTTGTTCCACACGACCGTCCACCCCACCGCTGCGTGGGCGTCCGCGGGCGGTGCCGGGTCGAAGCGCCCGGCCAGCGGGTAGCGCCCGGCGGCCCGTCCGACGTGCGACTCGTAGACACCGGTCAGCAGCCCCTCGGGCGACGCGACCAACGTCATCGTCGCGCCGAGCTCGTTGCGCCAGGCGCCTCCCGGTCCCATCAGCTCCTCCTCGTGGCCACCGTCCGCGCAGATCCGAGGACCCACGCGCCCCCGGCGACGGTGGGCCGCGCCGGGACGACCCCGTCAGGGTCGAAGGGCCCGGCGTCGGCGGGGACACCGTCGGCGGCCGCGGTCCCCTCGGCCGCCGAGCTCCGGGTCCACCGGCCCTGCCGAACAGGCGCGCGGCGTGGCGGGCTGGTGCCCCGGGTCCGACACCCGAGCCGCCCACGGAGGAGCACCATGTCCACCACGAGCCGAGCACGACGGACCGCGCCCGAGGAGCCCGACGGGCAGGAGCCGACCCCCACGACCGCACCGACGGACGGCGAGGACACCGCGACGACGCCGAGCGGCGTCACCGGTCTCCTCTCCCGCGGCGCCCGCGCCGTCGTCGACACGCTGGGCGCGCCCGTCGCCGACAGCCTGCTCGGCCGTCACCCGCGCTCGACCTCGATCACGACCGACGAGCGGGTCGAGGAGGGCGCCCTGGTCATCGAGGCGGAGCTGCCCGGCTTCAGCCCCGACGCCATCACCGTCGCCGCGGAGGACGGGGAGCTGCTCCTGCGGGCGGAGCGCGAGATCGAGCCGGGACACGGCCGGCTGCGGCGCCGCGAACGGCGGACGGGCGTCTTCACCCGCGACCTCGCCCTGCCGCCGGGCACCGACCCGACGACGATCACCGCGACCTACGCCGACGGGGTGCTCACCGTCCGCGTCCCCCTGCCCGAGCCGCCGGCGTCCGCCCGACGCGTCGAGATCCCCGTCCGGCACCGCCGCTGACCAGCGCGGGAGGACGGGCGACCGACCGCTCCCACCGCCCAAGCGGGACCACCAGCGGGACCACCAGCGGGACCTCCGGCCCTGAGCACGGCGCCGTCGATCGCCGATCGTCGCGGGCGACGGCCGCGCACCTCGTGCGGGCGCGATGCGAGAGGAGCACCTCCATGTCCACCTCGGCCGAGCCCCGTCCCGCCCCCGACGCGCCGCAGGACGGGCGCGGCCGCGTGGTCGTCGGCGTCGACGGCTCCCCCGGCTCCCGCGCCGCGCTGCGGGCCGCGATCCTCGCCGCCGACATCCGCGGGGATGCTGTCCAGGTGGTCACCGCCCCGCTGTCCGCGGCCGAGATCGGGGCCTGGGGCACCGGGGCGTGGCCCGCCGTGCCGCTGCCCGACCCCGACCAGATCCTCGCGTCGGCGCAGCACGCGGCACGGGAGATGGTCGACGACCTGCTCGCCGAGCTCCACGGCCGGCTGCGATCGGCACCCGACATCGAGGTGCGGGCGGTGGTGGGCGAGCCCGGCCGGGTGCTCGTCGAGGCTGCGCGCGGCGCGGACCGGTTGGTCGTCGGTCACCGCGGACGGGGAGCGGTGGGCAGCCTGGTGCTGGGCTCGGTCGGCCTGCACTGCCTGGCCCACCCGCCCTGTCCGGTGACGATCGTCCCGTCACCCGACGGCGGAGGCTGAGCGACGGCCGCCGGCACCGTCGGGGGCGACCCCGGCGGTGCCGGCGCCCCGGGCACGCCCGCTCAGCGGGCGACGGCGACGTCCCCCCGATCCGGCGCCGACCGCGGTCGAGGGATCGTCGTCCGCAGCGCCGCGGGGCCGGGCACCGCGGTGACGGGACAGGGTGCGGTCCGCACCAGTCGCAGCAGCGAGGACGGCGACCAGACGCCGGTCCGCGGGACGACCAGCTCGTCGGCGTCGAGGTCGCGGGCGGCCCCGAGGACGGCCCGCGCCGGCTCCTGGGGCCACCCGAGGACGTCGACGGTGACGCCGCGACCCGCGCCGTCCCGGCGGAGGCCCTGGACCGCGGGTGTCACCACGGCCAGCGTCGACTCGCGGGCGGCGCGCACCTGCTCGTCGACCGTGGGCGAGGGCAGGTAACCGCGGGGCCAGTCCCCCCGGACGGGCAGCGGGTGGAAGCCCGCCACCACGGTCACGCGATCCCCGTCCCGGCTCTGCTGCAGCACCTCCCCCACCGTCGTCGCCACGATCTCCGGGACCGAGGCGGCCGTCGAGCCCGCCGTCGGGTCGACGCCGACCACGACGTGCCGGGCGCCGTCGCCCCGGAGGGACGGACCCACCACCGTGACGGGGCCCGGCGCGCCGCGGAGCAGCGCCGCGACCGTCCGCCCCCGACGGGCGGGCCGACCCACGACGACGGCCGCACCGCCGCGCGCCGCGGCGAGGAGCACGTCGGCGGCGCGACCCGGGCGCCGGGACAGGGACACCGGCGGCGCCGCAGGGGCCCCGACGACCTCCGCCGCCCGCGCGGCGAGCCGCCCCAGGGCGGCCAGCTCGGCGTCCGCCAGGGCCCGGTCGGTCCCGGCCGAGCAGCCGGCCACGTTCTGCTCGACCGCACTGCGGACCGCCCGGACCACGTGGACGGCCCCGCCCGCCCGGGCCGCGCTCGCGACCGCCCAGCGCAGGGCGGACCAGGACGCGTCGTCGTCGGCGAGACCGACCACGACGTCGGGGGGAGCCGGCGCTCCCGGCTCCCCCGTCTCGTGCCTGCCGGACATCCTCGCCTCCTTCGGCGACGGCACCGTGATCACGAGGCGTCGGTCGGGGCGGTCACGCGGCCGGCCGCAGCCGGCCGGCGACGAGGATCGTCGCGCCCTCGATCAGGACCTGGACACCGAGCAGGAGCCCCAGCAGGGACGGCACCGCGATCGTGAGGTTGAACAGCACGATCAGGCCCAGGGCGATCGACAGGATGCCGCTGACGATCAGGACCACGCGGGCCGCGGGCACCTGCGTCGCGGCGAAGAGTCGGGTCAGCCCGACGGCCAGGAAGAGCGCGCCGGCCAGCAGCGTGAGGCCCGCGGCGCCCGCGAGCGGGTCACGCACCATGATCACGCCGAGGACGATGAGCACGGCCCCGCCGAGCGCGGCCGACCACGACACGCCCGACTCGCGGCGGACGAACGCCCCGACGACGGTGACCACACCCGACCCGATCGCGATCCATCCGAGGAACAGGACGGACAGGAAGGTCGCGATCACCGCGTTGCCCAGCACGAACAACCCGGCCAGCAGCAGCAGGATCCCGAGCACCACGTCCCACCCGGTCCTGCGTCGTTCCATGACGGTCGCCATGGTCGTGCTCCTTCCACCTCGAGGAGCAGCCAGCGTCATCCCGCCCGTCCACCGCCGACAGGGGTCCCAGGTCCCGGAGGTGGCGGGGCGATCGTCCCGCCGGGCAGGAGCCGGACCAGTCCGATCCCGGTGACCGTCGCCATCACCAGGGCCATGAGCGCGCCGGCCCCGAGGCCCACCAGGACCGTCACCGCCATCGACTGCCCCGGCCGCCAGAGCGGGGTGGCCACGGCGAGGAAGGTCGCGAGCCCGAGCAGCCACCCCAGTGCCGTGACGCCGACCCAGCGCGCGGCGTGGTCGACGTGGCGCCGGAGCTCCAGCCACTGGGCGCCGCCGATGCTCACGAGGACGAGGACGCCCACGACCCCGAGGAGCAGGCCGCGCAGGACGGCGGGCCAGCCGGCGGTGACCGGGGCGGTCGCCGAGGGCATGAGGCCGAGGGCGTAGGCCGCCGTCGCGGCGCCCGCGGTGAGGCCGACCCAGCGGGAGACCGAGAGGCCGGGCAGGCGGCGCCGCAGGACCCCGGCCTGGCCCGCGCCCAGCACGGCGCCCTCCAGCGCGCCCGCGGCGAGCAGCGCCGGGAACGAGACCGCCACCGGAGCGTCGACGGTCCCGGCCCCGACCACGGCCGGCAGCGCGAAGCCGGCCAGCTCGGCGAGCGCGACCACCGGGATCCATCGCGACAGCAGCGCCCCGTCCTCGCGGTCCATCGTCTCCCCGCTCAGGTCGGCGCCTCGTCGCGGGCCCGGTCGTCCGCGGGCACCAGCCGGACGAGCGGGATCGGGCGATCGGTGCGCCGCGGGTAGCGGGCGTAGTCCGGGGCCGCGTGCAGCACGCGTGGCCACCATGCGGCCGCCTCGTCGCGGGTCATCGGCACGGCGCGGACCGGCACCGTGCGGCCCTCGACCTCCACGACCGCGCGGGGGTCGTCGAGCAGGTTGAGGTACCAGGCCGGGTGGGTGGGCAACCCGCTGTTGGCCGCCACGACGACCATGTCGGCGCCGTCGGGGAAGTACTGGACCACCACGGTGCGCGGCCGTCCCGAGCGCCGGCCGCGCGTCGTCAGCACGAGCGCCCGCCGGCGCCACAGCCGGACGATCCGGCCCCGTGTGCGTCGCAACAGCCACGCGCCCGGGCGCGCCGAGTGCCGGTCCACGAGGTGCTCGAGGCGGGTCCGGAGACCGATCCGGGGCATCGCCTCCGGCACGCCGCCGGTCACCGGGTGTCCGCGCGACCGCGTCCTGCGGTCGCCACCAGGGCGGCACCGGCCACGACGAGCAGCAGGGGGACGACCACCGACCAGGACACGGCCACCACGCCCAGCTCCTGGAGCAGCAGGATGATCCCCGCGAGGAGGAAGCCGATCCCGGCCGCCGCGGCGACCGGATCGGGCACGCGCTCACTGCTCATGGAGCACCTCCACCTCGCCGAGGGCGACGTCGACGGCGACGTCGACGGGCGCCACGCCCGGTGCGGCCCACCGAGCGTGGATGCCGTCGTCGACCCGGACGCCGTCGACGACGACCGCGCCGGTGACGACCTCGACGTCGGCCCGCACCGCCGCGGACCGCGGGAGCACCAGGACGACCCGCCCGGCGCCCACCGACACGTCGAGGCGGCCCGACGGCGGCAGCGGGTGCCGGGTCAGGTCGACCGTCGCGGTGCCGGCGGCGAGCCGGACCTCGACGGGCCACTGACCGCTGGTCGGGGCGACGACCTGGTCGCCGACCGGGCCCGCGAAGCGCTCGACTTCCACCCCGACCGCGACCGCCGCGACGAGCAGGACCGCGCCGAGCCCGACGAGACCGTGGCGGGGCCATCCGCCGGCCGCGGCGAGCACGAGCGCCGCACCGGTGAGCACCAGCGCCGCGGCCGGGAACAGCCGCCACGGCACCGGCACGCCGGCCGCGTCGAGCAGCCACGCGACGCCGACGGCGACGGCGAGCGCACCGGTGACCAGCCGGCCGATGCGCCAGCGACGGGCCGGCGGGGCGGGCGCGGGTGTCGGGGGGCTGACCGTCGACACCGTGCTCACCGCCGGCTCGACAGGACGACGAACACGCCGACGGCGATCACGACCAGTGGCCAGAACACCGCGCCGTCGAACCACGGCACGAGGGCGCGGACGAACAGGAGCACACCGAACGCGACCAGCGCGACCCCGGCCACGACGGCGACGGTGTGCCGCTCCGCGGGCGGCAGCCCTTCGGCCGGCTCGTCCTCGCCCGCCTCGGGGATCACGATCCAGGCCACGACGTAGGCGAGGACGCCGACGCCGGCCGAGAGCGTCAGGACGACGGCGACGATGCGGACCAGGACCGGGTCGACACCGAGGTACTGGCCCAGCCCACCGCAGACGCCACCGAGGACGCGGTCACGCCGGCTGCGCCGCACCCGGGGGGCGCGGCGTTCGGCGGTCGGCTCCGGCGGCTCGGGCGTGGTGGCACCGGGGGCGGGCTCGCGGTCGACGGCGGGCGGTCGGGGATCGTCCATGACGGGCCTCTCGAGGGGTCGGCGCGGGACGGGTGCGCCCCTCGGCGTGGAGCGCGGTCGTCGGCGGCGGTCAGGCGGCGAGACGTCCTGACGCTGCCTCTCCGCTGCCCCCGCGCACGAGGGGCGAAGGCCCTGACCACCGGCCCGGACGGGGGTACGGGCCGGGGACCAACGGCCCGCCTCCCACCCGGCCGGCACGACGGTCGCCGCCCGGTCGACGTCGCGGGGCCTCAGGACAGGACGATGCCGTCCCGGCCCGCCAGGTGCCGGCGCAGGACCGAGCGCACGATGGCCCGGTCGGCCCACACGGTGAGGACGCCGCCCCGGCCGCGGAACGCACGGGTGCCGGCGAGCATCGCCTCGCACGACCGGTGACCGACGAAGTCGACGTCGTCGAGGGCGATCTCGAGGCGGTCCACGGCGGGGTCGGAGGTCGCCAGGGCCAGGACCTGCTGGAGCAGCCGGGCGGTGAAGAAGCTCAGCGAGCCGCCGACGCGCAACCTCCGGGCGCCCGCCTCATCGTCCAGGCCGTCGAGACCCTCGCCGCCGTCGACCACCTCGACACCGCCGAGCTCCCCACGTACCCACGCCGCGAGCTCGGGCAGGGCCTCCACCTCCCCGCGGAACAGCACCAGCGCCTCGGTGTCCACCACCGTCGTCACCGCGTCCCCCCGCCTGCCCCCCGCTCCGCCCGGCCGTGACCGGAGCGACCCGTCGCGACGAGTGTCGGCCGGTCCGCCCGGTGGCGACACCGTGTGACGTACGGATCCCGGAGAGCACGCCTCCGTGCGGTTCACGGACAGGACCGTCGATGCCACCATCACCAGGTGGGTTCACCCGGCGGGCCACGGTCGCTGACACGTCGGGAGCAGGAGGTCCTCGCCCACGTCACCGACCGGCTGACCAACACCGAGATCGCGCACACCCTCGTGCTGTCCCGGCGCACGGTCGAGAGCCACGTGTCGTCCCTGCTGGCGAAGCTGGGTGCGGCGGACCGGTCCGAGCTCGTGGCGTCCGGGGCGAGGATGCGGCTGGACGGCGCCCTCCCCGCCCCGGACGCGGGTCCGTCCGAGGCCCTCCCGGACGGGCCCTCGCTCGCCGGCCGTGACCACGAGAGGGACGTGCTGCGGCGGGCGCTCGACAGGGCGGTGGCCGGCCGGGGCTCGCTGGTCCTGCTCGCGGGCGAGCCCGGCATCGGCAAGACGAGACTGGTCGAGGAGATCTCCACGGAGGCGGCACGCCGCGGCGCCCTGGTCCTCGTCGGTCAGGCCCGCGAGCGCGGCGACCTCCCGCCCTACGGCCCGGTGGCCGTGGCCCTCGAGCGCGCGCTCGAGGAAGGGGAGCTACCGGACGATCTGGGCCCGGTGCTCGCCGGGACGGCCCCGGGGGTGGCCCGCGCGGTCCCGGCGCTCGGACGCGCCTTCCCGGCGGTCGGGGCGGGCCCCGACCTGCCCCTGGACCGGGTCCGCCGGGAGGTCCACCTCGGGGTGACGACGATCCTGGAGCGGTTGGCGCGCCCCCGGGTGGTGCTGCTGGCGATCGAGGACCTGCACTGGGCCGACGAGGCCACCCTCGCGCTCCTCGAGCACCTGGCGGAGCGCGTGACCGAGATCCCGGTGCTGGTGGTGGGCACCCATCGCGACGCCGACGCCGATCTCTGGCCACGGCTCGTGCCGTTCCTCGACCACCTCGTCCGTGGCCGCCTCGTCGACCGGCTCCAGCTGGCCCCCCTGGATCAGGAGGGCGTGGCGGCGATGCTGCGCGCCCTCACCGGTCTCGAGCCACCACCGGCGCTGGTCCACCAGCTGCACGCCGACACGACGGGGAACCCGCTCTTCGTCCGGGAGCTGATCCGGTTCCTCGTCGACGAGGGCCGCCTGGTCGCGGTGGACGGCGGACTCCTCGACGAGGTGGCCCGGGGCCGCGACGAAGTCCCCGGCTCGCTGCGGTTGATCATCCGGCACCGGCTCGACCAGCTCGACACCGCCACGGTGCGGGTCCTGCAGGTCGCCGCGGTCCTCGGACAGACCTTCGACGTCACGGTGCTGAGCGCGGTCCTCGCGGAGCGGACCGGTCCCGTGACACCGGCGCTCGACGAGCACCAGGTCGTCGACGCCGTGGAGGAGTCACTGCGGGCGGGCCTGCTCGTCGAACCGCGCGGCGCCGGCGTCCGCGACCTCATGGAGTTCCACCACGCCCTCGTCCACGCGACACTGCTGAGCACGCTCTCGGCGCCACGCCGCCGCCAGTGGCACCTCCACGTCGCCGAGGCGCTCGCGCGGATGGACCCGGACGACGCGGGCGGGCGCGCCCCCGAGATCGTCGGTCACCTCCTCGCCGCCGGTGACCGGGCCGACCGCGCCGTGCTGGCCCGTGCCTCGCTGGAGGCCGGACGGTCCGCCCTGGCCGCCGCGGCGTTCGTCGACGCCGAGCTCCACCTCGAGCGGGCCGAGCGGCTCGCTGCCCAGGGCGACGCGAGGGTGCACGCTCCTGCCCTCGAGGCCCTCGCGATGGTCCGCTACGCCCGCGGCCGGATCGACGAGGCGCTCACCTGTTGGACCGCGGCGCTCGACGGCTACGAGGCGGTCGGCGACGAGGAGTCCGTGGGCCGGCTGTGCGTGGCGCTGGGCTTCCCCCTGACCTACGCCGCGCGCACCGAGGAGGCGCTCGCGCTGTCGCGTCGTGGCCTGGACGCCCTCGGCGACCGCCCCAGCGTGGACCGGGCCCGCCTGCTCGCCCGCGTCGGGCTCATCAGCGTCTACGGGGGCGACGTGGCCGCCGGCGAGGACGCGCTGGGCAAGGCACGGGAGCTCGCCGACGAGTTCGGCGAGGACCCGGCCCTCGCTCCCCTGCACGGGGACAGCGCGGCGGCCTGCCACGCCACCCTCCGGATCGCCGACGCCGTGGAGGCCGGGTGGCGCGGCGCCCGCATCGCGCGCCGTGGACGCGACGACTGGACGAGAGCGGACATCCTGTGGCCGCTGGCCTGGGACCTCGCCTGTCTGGGCCGCCTGGACGAGGCCGTGCGGGTCGGCGAGGAGCTCGAGGTCGTCGCGGGACGGGTGGAGAACTGGGCCGCGATCGCCTGCGAGCGTCGTGGGCGAGCGATCACGCGCTTCTTCGCCACCGGCGACCTCGAGGCCTACGCCGCCTTCGCGCGCGACGACGTGGCCCTGCTCGACGCTCGGTTCGGCGGCGCGTGGACGGGCACCGGGTACGCCTTCCTCGGGCACGCGGAGCTCCTGCGGGGTCGGTGGGACGAGGCGCTGCAGCACGCAGCCCGCGGTCCGATCGGCACCGAGCCGAGCCTCGCCGGGTCCTGCTGGGGCATGGAGATGCTCGTCCGCGCCTACCGGGGCGAGCGCGAGGCGGTGCACGCCGTGCTCGGCGAGCACCGCGACGACCTGCCCGAGCCGGGTCAGCCGGCCTCCGGCGGCGCCTGGGCACTGCTGCTCGCCGCGGTCGAGTCGCTCGTCGTCCTCGGCGAACCCGCCGAGCCGGCCGCCTGGTACCCGCTGACCGTCGAGGCCCTCGGCGTCGCTCGGGCCCACACCACCAACTTCGCGCCGATGGTCCTGCTCGAGCGGATCGCCGGGATCGCCGCGAGCGCCGCAGGCCGGCACACCGAGGCCGAGGCCCACCTGCGGCGCGCGATGCACCAGGCCGACACCACCCCCCACCAGGTCGAGCGCCACGAGACCCGCCGGTTCCTCGCCGCGGCTCTCGTGGCCCGTGACCGCCCCGGGGACCGAGAAGCCGCCGCCGACCTGCTCGCCCGGGCCGTCGAGGGCTACGAGCGCCTCGGCATGCCCCGACACCGCGACCTCGCCCGCCACGCCCTGGTCGGGAACGGCTGCGGCTGACCCCGGCGCCGGGCAGAGGGACCCCGCACAGCGGGACCTCTGGCACTCCTCCGCGCCGGCGTGCCCACCTAGATTTGGCCCAACCAGGTTGGGCACGACGCCATGCCTGCGACCGAGAGGGAGCCCGTGGCCGACGACGAGGACGACGCCCGCCGCAGCGATCACCGCATCGCCGAGACCGTGCTGCGACGACTGCAGGTCCTCGATCACCCGCGGCGCTGGCAGGCGCACGTCGAGCACGGTCATCTCGTCCTCTGCGACGACTTCGACGACCCCGTCCAGCAGCACCTGGCGTCGATCATCGCCATCGCGGTGCCAGGAGTGTCGTCGATCGAGACCCACCTACGGAGCACGTGTCCCCATCACCACCGCGGGCGGCTCGCCGGCCCCGCACACTGACCGCCCGGGGTGGACTCCGGATCGGCGTCGTCCCGACGGCGCGGACTCGTGCGGCCGGATCGCTAGAGTGATGGGGGTGGTCGGCACCGATGAGCTCCCGGTGTCGTCCCACGTCGCGGCAGCGATCGTCGACCTCTTCGTCTACGTGGTCGTGCTGAACCTGTTCGTGGAGTACCTCCCCGCCGTGATCAGCGAGACCTTCACCCTGTCGATCCTGACCGCGCTGCTGCTCAAGGGCGTGCTCGAGCTCGTCGTGGCCGCCAAGAAGCGGGTCCGGTCGTGGTTCACCACGGCGACGGGAGCGGTCGGCAAGGCGCTGGCCGCGCTGGCGCTGTGGGCCGTGCTGTTCGGGAGCAAGTTCGTCGTCCTCGAGGTGGTGCACCTCGTCTTCGGCGACGCCGTCGCGCTCGGCGGCTTCTTCTCGGTGACGCTGCTGATCGTCGTGCTGATGCTCAGCCGTGCCGCCGTCAGACGCCTGGTGGTCCCGGGGGCTCCTCGGGGGCGTGGTCGACCGCGGGCAGCACGAGGACGCGCCCCCCGCGGGCGGCGGTGACGACGATCGCGCCCGCGCGGTGAACCTCCGGCCGGCGCAGCCCTACACGCGGGCGAGCACCGTCCCCAGCGCGGCGCGCAGGGCCAGGTCCCGGGGGTCGCCCTGCAGCCGCGTGCCCATCCGGTCGGTGACGTAGCCGTACCCCAGCCGCCGTGCGGGGTCGGCGAACCCCATCGAGCCGCCCGCCCCCGGCGCCCCGAACGCGGCCTCCGACCCGAAGGGGAACTCGTCGCTGGGCTTCATGAAGCCGAGCGAGAACCGCGCCGGCCCGTGGAGACACTCGTCGTACCAGCCCCGGCGCGCGGGGGTCGGCGGGGCCGCGAGGGCCTCCAGCGTCTCCGCGCGCAGACCGAGCGGACCGCCGGGGGCGGCGAGGGCGCCGTAGATCGTGGCCAGGGCCCGGGCGGTGGCCACGGCACCCCCGGACGGGACCTCGAGCTCGCGGACGACCACGTGCTCGGGGTCGACGTAGAAGCCGGTGCCGGGGTTGGCCACCAGCGAGCGGTGCAGCACCGAGCGCCGTCGCGCCGCGTCGATCGTCAGCCGCAGCGGCATGCCCGTCAGACGCCGCCACACCGGCGGCGGGACCAGGGCGGCGAGCCGTTCGTCGGGCACCGACGTCGGCGTCCCCACGTAGACCTCCTGCGCCACGCCCACGGGGCCGGCGACGTCCTCGGTGAGCACCCGCCCGATGGTCCGGTGGCCGGGGTCGACACGTCGCACCAGCTCGTTCTCGTAGAAGCCCAGCGTGATCGCGTGGTACGCCTGCCGCTCCCCGGGCGGCCAGGCGGGCCGCTGGCGTTCCATGACCCCCGCCAGACGGTCCAGGTCGGCCACGACCTCCCGGTCGACCCGCTCGTCGAAGGCGAACAGCCCGGCCTGGTGCGCGAGCAGCGTGCGCACGGTGATGTCCTGCTTGCCCGCCCGAGCGAACCCCGGCCAGTACGCGGCGACCCGCTCGTCGTGGTCGAGCAGACCACGGGAGTGCAGCAGCGCGAGCACCGCGGCCGCGAGGCCCTTGGTGGTGGAGTGGACCAGGGTCATGGTGTCCGCACGCCACGGCGCACCGCTCGCCCGGTCCCGCACACCGCCCCACAGGTCGACGACCACCTCACCGTCGACGACCACGCACACCGCCCCGCCCAGCTCCCCGCGGTCGGTGAAGTTCGCGACGAACGCATCGCGCACCCCCTCGAAGCCCGCGGCCACCGTCCCCTCGACCGTGCCGTGCCGCGCCCGCCGTCCGGTCACCTGGCCCATCCGCGATCTCCTCCCCCGCTGTCTCGGCTGCGTCGGTGCGCCCCGCGCGGCACCCGGGGCGCAGCGCCCGGCGGGCCGAGGGTGAGCGGAGGGCGCCGACGGTGGGAGGGCCGGACGACCCGGGCCGCCCGACCGTGGGGTCCCGTGTCCCGGACGCGGCCCGTCGGCGGGCGGCCGGCACGGACCGGACGTCGCCGGTGCCCGGGCCGTTGGTCCGTGTCCGCCCCGCCCCGGACACCGGAGGATGATCGGCGTGACCCCTCCGCACCTCCCGCCGGGTGTGCGGTGAACGCCGCGGGCGCCGTGCTCAGCTCGGCCGTCGGCGTGGCGTTGATCGCGAGCGCGCTGTTCGACGTGCTCGCCACCCTGTTCTCGCACCCGCGGCGGCACTCGCCGAGCCGGGCCCTGATCAGCGCGACGTGGTCGGCGTGCCACCACCTGCCCGGGACGCGGACACTGGCCCTCGCCGGGCCCCTCTCGTTCCTCGTGGTCGTCGCGAGCTGGGCAGTGTTCCTCGGATGCGGCTGGGCACTGGTGTACTGGCCCTGGATGCCCGAGGGCTTCCTGCACGCCGCGGAGCTCGACGCGGCCGGCACCGACCTGCTCGACGCCCTCTACTTCTCCCTGGTCACGCTGAGCACGCTGGGCTACGGCGACGTCTCCCCCGCCCACGGGCTGCTCCGCGTGGCCGCCCCGCTGGAGTCCCTGCTCGGGCTCGGGCTGCTGACCGCGAGCGTGTCCTGGCTCCTGTCGATCTTCCCCGTGCTCTCCCGACGACGGGCCCTCGCCTACGAGATCCGCCTGCTGGAGGAGGTCGAGGCCGACTCCGCCGACCCCGGCCCGCCGTCGCCGCTGCCCCCGAGCGTCTACGCCGACCTGACCTCACGACTGGTGGCCTGCGAGCGGGACCTGGTCACCTTCCCCATCACCTACTACTTCCACGACGAGGACGCCCGCTTCGCGCTGCCGGCCGTGATGGAGCACCTGCTGGACATCGCGGAACGGGCCCGCCGGCAGAGCACCTCCACCGACGCCCACTTCCACGGCGGGCTGCTCCTGCGCGCGATCGACGACTTCGCCGCCGGCGTCGTCGTCCGCTTCCGGCTCCCGGCCGGCGCCACCACCCGGGACGTGCTCCGCGCCTACGCGCACGACCACGCCGTCGGACCGGCCGCGCCCGGCGGCGCCCGACGCACCTCGGGTCACGGAGCCGGCACGCGCCGAGGCTGATCAGCGCCGCAGGGTGGTGGCGGGGGCTTCGCCGAAACGGCGGTGGTGGTCGGCGGCGAAGCGACCGGGGTGCGGGAACCCCCAGCGGGCGGCGATCGCGGAGACGGTGGCGCCGGTGGCGGGGTCGGCGCGGCGCAGCTCGTGGTGGGCGCGCTCGAGACGGACCTCGCGGAGGTGACGCAGCGGGGTGGTGTCGCGATGGCGGGCGAACGCCCGTTGGAGGCCGCGGGAGCTGGTGCCCGCGGCGGCAGCGATGTCGGTCAGACCGATCGGTCGGTCGGCGTTCTCGTCGATGAACGCCAGCGCGCGGCGCAGGCAGGCCGGCTCCACGGCGTCACCTCCCCCGCGCCCGTCGCGGTCGTGGGTGGTGTTCGGGAAGGTGGCGAGGACAGCGCCGGCCAGGACGCGGAAGGCGTGGTCGCGGGTCAGGGCGCTCTGCAGGGCACCGGCCTGGTCGAGCAGGGTCCGTTTGACCGTGGACGCCACCGCGGCGAGGTGGCGTCCCAGTGCCGGGCTGACGGGGCGCATGCCGGTGAAGCCCACGGCGTGGGGGGCGAGACCGCTGAGCTCGGCCCCGACCCGCTGCACGCCCTCGAGGTCGAGGGTGCCGGTCACGCCACCCAGGTCGCTCCAGCCCACGTCGTACCCGCTGCGCGTCGGGGCGAGGACCACGCCGCTGTCGACCTCGTCGCGACCGCAGCGGAAGAGGGCCCGGCCCGTCAACGGCACGGCGAACATCACCGCGTTCAACGGCTCGACCGAGGCGGTGGCCCGGAGGCCCAGGTACACCTGCTCCAGGCTCCAGGGACCGGAGTGGGCATCGACGACGTCGGAGGCCAACCGGAACGCGAAGTCCTCCCCGTCGCGCGCGAACTCCGCCCGCACCTCGGCGTACTGGGCGCCGAGGGCCTCCATCCCCTCGTCGATGTCCGTGGTGGCGAACCGGATCCGCCGCACGGGGTCGGGAGCGCTCATCGAGGGTCCGGCCATGGTCGTCACCGCCAAGGGGTTCGGGGTGTGGGCCAGGGGCCGGGGTCCCTCGGTGGCGAGGGCAGCTCACCCGTCGCCCGCGGACAGCGTGGCAGAGGATCCGCGCCGCGACACCTCCGGCCGCACGACGTCAACCGCTGTTGCCGGGCCCCACCGGCGGCGTGATCGTCGTGGGTGGCCGCCGACCGCGTGCTCCCCGGCTCCCGGGCTCCGGCTCGGGGGGTCGACTCCGGAGTGGAGCCCGCTCCACCCCGCCGTCGGCCCACCGCCCTGGCCGGTTGACGCACACAGCCGGCCAGGGTCTCCCTCTGCCCCGCCCGGAGGACACCCCCCGTTGCCCGAGCACAGCTCCCCCGGTCCGCCGCCGAGGTGGCCCACCGAGCCGGACGGGTCGGTCGCCGGCGGGTCCCCGTCACCCGCAGCCCGCAGCCTGTACTGCGCCACGACCGCCACGACCGGTCACGCCCGTCGTACCCGACGGACCCTGCGTGGCTGGGTCGATGCCCTCGACCTCGCGCAGGAGCTCGCCGAGGACCTCGTCCTGGCCGTGCACGAGGCCCTCACCAACGTCGTCGACCACGCCTACCTCGGGCGGACGCCGGGGCCCATGACCCTCCTCGCCCAGTGCGCGGGTGCGGGCATCACCGTCACGGTCAGCGATCGCGGGCACTGGCGCACGGAGGGTTCGGCGCCCGAGGACCGCCGGGGCCGCGGCCTGCCGCTCATCCGCGCCCTCGCCCCGACCGTCACCTTCGACATCCACCCCTCGGGGACGGCGGTCCACATCCACCACCCGAGTCCCGGGCACGACGACGCACCCGCGTCCCGCTGCGGCTGAGCCGCGGCCACCGGCGTACTCCGCCGGCGCGGCGCCGGCTCAGGCGGTGTGGGCGAGGCTGACGCCGGAGTGCCCCGGGTCGGAGCCGACCGGCTCCAGCGAGACGTCGAGGGGCGGCATGCCGCCCTCGGGCGGCCGAGGGAGATCGCCCGTCCAGTGCACGCGCCCGTCGAGCGGTCGCAGGGTGCCGAGGGAGCGCGGGGTACTCGCGCTCATGTCCCAGACCTCGAGGTCGGTCCCGGGTGGCACGGGCTGCGCCAGGACCACGTCCACGTGCATGGTGTCCGGCCCGTCGACGACCTCGGCCGTCACCCCGGGCCGGGCCGCCACGAGCGCGACGGCGACCGGGGCGGGCGGGGCGGGCCGATCGGGCGGGGTGGTGACGACGACGGCGGCGACGACGGCCGCGGCCGCGACGAGCGCCGCGACACCGGCACCGACCAGCCGCCGCCCGCGGGATCCGGGACGGCGCCCGCCGGCCGCCGGCCACGACTGGGCTGCGCCCACGGGCTCGCGGACGGCGCCGGCGTCCGGGACGTCCGGGGCGTCCGGGGCGTCCGGGCCCAGGCGGGCGAGGACGCCCTCCCACACCTCGGGCCGGGGCGGGGGCGCGGCGTCGAGGGCCATGGCGTCGCGGGCCCGGCCGACGGTGCGGCGGAGTCCGTCGACCTCCGCGGTGCAGCGCGCGCAGGTGGTGAGGTGGGCGGCGACCTCGGGATCGGTGGGCACGCCCGGCAGCGCGGCGTCGGTGAGCTGGTCAGCCGTCGGGTGCGGCACCGTCGGCCTCCCACCGTCGTCGCAACCTCGCCAGTCCCCGGCGCACGTGGCTCTTGACCGTGCCGAGCGGGAGCCCGGTGGCCGCCGCGACCTGCTGATGGGTGAGCTCGTCGAGCACCACCAGGCGCAGTACCCGCGCCTGGTCGGCGGGTAACTGGGCGAGCTCGTCGGCCACGACCAGGGTCTCCACGACCTCGTCGGCCAGCGGCGCCCCGGCGCCCTCGAGGTCGCGCAGGGCACCCTCGGCCTCGGCGACGTCGCCGAGCGCCCCGGGCCACGCCTCGCGTCCGCGGGCGCCGAGACGGTCGGCGACGCGACGGCGCAGAATGCCCGCCAGCCACGCCCCGAGGACCCCGCGATCGGGATCGAACCCCGCCCTCCCGCGCCACGCGTCCGCGAAGACCTGCTGCGTGACGTCCTCGGCGTCGTGGGTGGAGCCCAGACTCCGGCGGGCGCTGCCGAGGACCCACCCGCCGTGGCGGTCGTAGGCCTCGCGCAGCGCGGCCGGCTCGCCGCCGGCGAGCGCCCGGCCGATGCGGTCGTCGTCGGACACGGGGCCGGCCGGAGCGGGGACGGACGCGCGCGGTGAGGGCGCGATCCCGTCGCTCACCGCACACTCCTCACCCGTTCGTGATGACCCGGGACGAATCGGTCGAAACTTCGCGTCGGTCAGCCTGTCGTCATGCGGGCTCCGCGTACACCACGAGGTTGTCACGGTAGCTCCGGGCGTCGGTGTCGAAGGGTCCGTCGCAGGTGACGAGCACCAGGCGGGGCGGGCCGGTCTCCCGGAACAGGTCCGCGAGCGGCACCGCGTCCTTGGGGTAGGTGCGGACCTCCCGGACCCGGTGCACGATCGGGCCGCCCGGACCGTCGACAGAGATCTCGTCGCCGGGCCCCATCCGGGACAGATCGGCGAAGGCACCCTCGCCCTGGACGCGGTCGTCCACGTGGCTGGCCAGCACAGCCGAGCCGGACGCGGCGCCGGGGAGCGGCCCGAAGCGGTACCAGCCGACCTCGGCGACGTTCTCGGGCACGGCCATGAGCCCGTCGTTTGTGACGCCGACCGGCACCACCGCCGCGTCGAGGCCGACGGACGCCGCGCGGACACGGACCGGCTCGCCGGTCGACACCGCCGGGGCCACCGGAGCCGACGGCTCGGCGACCGGAGCGGCCGCGACGACGGGTGCCGGGGGCGGCGTGGCGGGCCGCGCGTCGGGGAGCCCGGCCCAGACCGGGCTGGTCGCCAGCACGAGGCCGATGACCAGCCCGGTCAGGGCGGGGGCACGACCGGTCAGCGCCGGCCCGCGGGACGCAGGCGGGCGAGCGAGAGCCCGACCAGCGCGACGCCGGCCGCGGAGAGCGCGGCCCACCCGGCGGCCGGGACGCCCTCCGACGGGGCGCCCGACGGGGCCCCGGCGGGGACGCCGTGCGGCGCGGAGTCACCGCCGCCGACGGTGAAGGTCACCAGCTCCAGGTTGTCCTGCTGCAGCGACCCGACGGCGTGCACGAACGTCGTCGTGCCCTCCTCGAGGGTCAGGTCCGCCGGCCCGATGACGGGGTCGGTGGTGCCGGCGGCGGCGACGGCGGCCGAGACGGTGCCGGCCGGGACCTCGAGGGCCTCCTGGTTCGGGTTGGTCAGGTTCCGGACGACGGGCTCGCCGCCGGCGAGGACGTCGACGGCGGGCGCGGCCGCGAGGTGGCGCACGACCACGCGCGCCTGCCCCGCGGGGACCTCGCCGACCTCGTTGACCAGGGGCGTCAGCGACGGCTGGCCCTCGGCGGTGAGGTGGGCGGCGAGGGTGACGTTGCCGCCCGCCGGCACCTCGGCCTGCGCGGAGAGCAGGGGCTGGCCGGACCCGTCGGCGGCGTCGGCCGGGAACACGGCGACCTGGTGCGGGCCGGACGGGAGGTCGAGCGGCCCCTGGCTGGTGCCGGGGGCGAAGTCGTCGAGGGCACGCTCCCCGTCGACGTAGACGTCGACGGGCGTGTCGGGGATGCCGTGCACGACGTAGACGGTGCCGGTGTCCTGGGCGACGGCGATGCCGGCCGTGCCCAGGGCGATCGCGGACGCGAACAGGGCACCGGTGGCGGCGCGAGCGAGGCGGCGCATCGGGTTCTCCTCGGGAGCTCGAGAGGCGGACACCCCCTCTACGGCCGCTGCCTCCTCCACGGATGCAGGTGCGCAATGTTCGTCGCGCGGTTCGGTCGCGCGGGGTGGCGCTGGGGAGCCGTCCGAACTCCTGCCGGTAGTCCGCGGCGAAGCGGCTGAGGTGGGTGAAGCCCCAGCGGGCGAAGGCGGGCGACGGCGGGCGACGGCCCCGCCGCGGCTCAGATGTTCGAGGCGTCCGGCGGGAGGTCCGAGGGCGGCCGCGGCACCCCGGCGCCGCCGCCGGAGCCCGGGCAGGACACGTCGAGGGTGTAGGCCGTCATCGACAGCGACCCGTAGGCGTAGCCGTCCACGAGCACGTCGACGTCCGGTGCCGAGCCCGCCCCGGCCAGGCCGGCGAAGTAGAGGGCCGGGATGAAGTGGTCCGGGGTCGGGACCGCGGACCGGAAGTCGGTGTGGGCGTCGAGCGTGGCGAACTCCGTGGGCTCGGTGAGCATCCGCTCGCGCGAGTCGTCGCTGAACCGTTGCGCCCAGTCGTAGCCGTCGTCGGCCAGGCCCCAGTCCATCGCCCGGAGGTTGTGGACCACGTTGCCGCTGCCGAGCACGAGCACACCCCGTCGCCGGAGCGGGGCGAGCTTCGCGCCGAGCTCGAGGTGGTGGTCGAGGGGCTTGTCGGCGTTGATGCTCAGCTGCACGACCGGGATCGAGGCGTCGGGGAAGGCGTGCAGGAGCACCGACCAGGTGCCGTGGTCGATCCCCCAGCTGTCCACGTCGGCCCCGACCCACGTCGGGTGGACGACCTCGCTGACCTCCTCGGCGAGCTCCGGCAGCCCCGGGGCGGGGTACTGAACGTCGAACAGCTCGGCCGGGAAGCCGAAGAAGTCGTGGATGGTGCGCGGTCTCGGCATCACGGTCACGGCGGTGGCGTTGATGTACCAGTGCGCGCTGATCACGAGGATCGCGCGGGGGCGCGGCACCGTCGCGCCGAGCGAGCGCCAGGCCGCGGTGTAGCGGTTGTCGGCCAGGGCGTTCATCGGGTTCCCGTGCCCGAGGAACGCGGCGGGCATGAGCGTGTCCGCCGCCCCTGCGTCGGTCGTCTCCGCGTGGACCATGTCTCCTCCGACCTCCCCTCGGGCGCGTGATGGTGGCGTCGAGCTCCCGGCGCCCAGCCTCGCGGTCGTCGCACGTCGATCGCCAGAGGTCAAGCGGTCGAGCCGACCTCGAGGTAGCGGGTGGCCATCTCGGCGACGTCCGCGGCCGTCCTGTCGATGGGCTGCTGCGGCAGCACGAGGTGGCTCAGGGTCAGGCGGGTGGCGGCGTCGGCCGCGGTGGCGACGCGATCGGGGTCGAGCTCGGGGTGGTGGTGCCGGACGAGGGCGGTGAGTCCCCCGCGCGCGAGGTCGAGCACCGGCGCGCCCCGGCTGGTGATGAGCGGGAGGAACTCGGCGCTCGAGTCGCTGAGCAGCACGGCCTTGACCAGGGGATCGCCCTCGGCGGCGGCGAGCGTGGTGCGCACCGCGGCCGTCCACCGCTCCCGCAGCGTGTCCTCCTCGGCCATGGCGGCGCCGACCTGCTCGAGGAGCTGGTGGGCGTGCCGGAGGACGAGGGCCTGGGAGAGCCCGTGCTTGTCGCCGAACGTCTTGTACAGCGTCTGGCGGCTGACCCCGGTCCGCGTCGCGACCGTCCGCATCTGGAGCCCCCGCCACCCCCGGGCGAGGACCTCCTCGGCCGCGGCGTCGAGAGCCACCTCGCGCATGCGCTGGTGGGCCTCGTCCCGGTACGGGTTGCTCACGGGGACACACCCTACCGAGACGCGGACACCTTGGCGGCGGCGTCATCTCGGTTGACACTTTCGCAGAAGTGTTGACTGCGCGGGCCGATGTCCCGACAGTGGTGGGGGCACCGACGCCACCCCGGGGAGGACCCGATGACCGAGAGCGTCACGAGCTTCGCCAGCGGCACGCCCGACCGGCCGCACGACGACGTCGACATCTCGTCGAAGGCGTTCTGGTCGGCGACGATGGACGAGCGGGAGCGCTCGTTCGCCGTCCTCCGGGAGCGCGGCACGATCACCTGGCACCCCCCGTTCGAGGACCAGCTGCTGGAGGTCCCCGACGACCACGGGTTCTGGGCGGTCACCACCTACGACGACCTGGTCGAGGTCACCAAGCGCCACGACGACTTCCTGTCCGGACCCGGCATCCTCATGGAGAACCTGCCGCCCGAGCTGGTCGAGGCCGGTCAGTCGATCATCGGGATGGATCCGCCGCGCCACACGAAGCTGCGCCGGCTGGTGGCCGCGGCCTTCACGCCCAAGCAGATGCGGCGCATCGAGGACCGCATCAAGGCCAACGCGACGAAGGTCGTGGACAACCTGCTCGACAGGATCGACGAGGGCGGCGGCACGGCCGACTTCGTGGCCGAGTGCGCCGAGCCGCTGCCGATGCACAACATCAACGACATCATGGGCGTCCCCGACGGCGACCGTCAGCAGGCGGCCCACGAGGCCAAGGTCGGCACCGGGTGGAACGACCCGGAGCTGGTCGGCGAGGGGCGGGAGCAGGTCCTCGGCCGCCTCTTCCAGGCGCTGACGTACGTCCACGGCCTGGCGACGTCGCTCGCCGCGCAGCGTCGCGTCGACCCGACCGACGACCTCATCACCGCGCTGGCCCGCGCCGAGGTCGACGGGGAGCAGCTGACCGACGAGGAGATCGGCGCCTTCTTCGTGCTGCTGACCATCGCCGGCAACGACACCACCCGCCAGTCCACCAGCCACGGGCTGCGGGCCCTGACCACCCACCCCGAGCAGCGGGCGTGGCTGCTCGAGGACCTCGAGGGCCGGATGCCCGACGCGGTCGAGGAGCTGGTCCGCTGGGCGACGCCGATCATGACCTTCCGCCGCACCGCGGCCCGCGACCTGGAGTTCCGGGGCCAGCAGGTCACCGCGGGCGACAAGCTGGTCATGTTCTACTCGTCGGCCAACCGCGATGCCTCACGCATCGAGCGGCCCCACGAGCTCGACCTGTCCCGCCACCCGAACCCGCACATCAGCTTCGGTGGCGGCGGCATCCACCACTGCCTGGGCAACCAGCTCGCCCGCTTCCAGCTCCGCGCGCTGTTCACCGAGCTCCTCACCCGCGCCCCGCACCTGGTCGCCGGCGAGCCCGAGCTCATGCCCGGCAACTTCTTCCACGTCGTCAAGCGCATGCCCTGCTCGCTGTGAGACGGACCCGAACGAGGAGGACCTGATGGCGCCACCGCCGTTCGCGGTGCCCGTCCGTGCCCTGGCCCGCGCCCTCGCCGACGTGCTCGACCTCGGCGCGGAGGCCGGTGTCGCGGTCGGCCTCCTGACCGCCGACGCCCTCGGCGCCCTCCCCCGGCCCGCGCACCGAGCCGGTCGAGGTGATCGCCCGTCGAGGTCAGGACGCCGGTGAGCGCGGCTCACGAGGAGGGACGCCGCGATCGTCGAGCAGGGCGCGCACGGACCGGCGGGCACTCGTCTTCTTGCTGTGCAGGAGCGCGGCGTCGAGCACGCGGTGGGTCGACCGGCAGTCCTCCACCTCGACGACCACGCGGTGGAACGGCCGACCCGAGAGATAGACGACCACGACCTCGGTGCCGTCGCGGACGCCCCACAGCTGTCGCCGCTCGCCGATCCCGAAGCAGCCCACACGCAGCCGACCCACCCATGTGAGACCGGGGCAGGGCAACCGAGGGCTCGAGGCCACCGCGTCGTCCCGGGACATCACCCGCGATCCGACGATCCGTTCGAAGGGCACGTGGAGGCCTCGACGGCAGGCGGCGGCCCGATCGATCCCGGTGAACAGCGCCTCCAGCCCGGTCGGCCCCACGGCAAGCTCGACGGCCATCGCACCTCAGCTTCGTCCGGGAGCAGGCCGGTCGGCCTGGTCCTTCGGCGCCACCCCGCGCTGATGGAGGCGAACGGATCGATTCCGTGTCGCCGGGAGCTCGCCGAGGGTTACCGCCACGGGGCCGTCCGCGCCGAAGTTCGTGCCGACGGCGGCGGCCGGCGCGCCGACCGGAGGCAGCCCGAGTCGGCCGCCCGCGCCGATCCCGCCGGGCGCGCACGTCGACCCGACGGTTCCCAGGGCCGAGACCGGCGGCGCACCGCCGCCGTCGCTGACGATTTCCTGACGAACCCCCCACGCGCCTTGGCGCCATGACCGGCATCACCTGAGCTGGGGCTCATGACCGCCGCAGCCGTCGTGCCCGCCGAGCTCGACGTCCTCGCCGCGGGGGGCGCCTCCAGCGGAGCGCTCGCCGCCGTCGAGGACGCCATCGACGCCGTGTTCACCCCGGTCGCCGAGGGGCTGTCGGCCGTCGTGTTCGCCGAGATACCGCTGCTCGGGGTCTCGTTCCCGTGGATCGTCGGGTGGCTGATCCTGGCCGCCCTGATCTTCACCGTGTACTTCCGGGCCCCGCAGTTCCGCAACTTCGGGCTCGCCGTGCGCATCGCCCGGGGCCGCTACACCGGCGACGACGAGCCCGGCGAGATCCCGCACTTCCACGCATTGACCTCAGCGGTCTCGGGCACGGTCGGTCTCGGCAACATCGCCGGCGTCGGCGTCGCCGTCACGATCGGCGGGGCCGGCGCCACGTTCTGGATGATCGTGGCGGGGCTGCTGGGGATGTGCACCAAGTTCGTCGAGTGCACGCTCGGGGTCCGCTACCGCGAGCACCACCCCGACGGCACGGTCTCGGGCGGGCCGATGCACTACCTGCGCCGCGGGATCGCGGAACGTTTCCCCTCGGCGTTCGGCCGCAACCTCGGCAAGCTCCTCGCCGGTCTCGCCGCGGTGTTCATCCTGTTCTTCGGCGTGGCCGGCGGGAACATGTTCCAGGCCAACCAGACCTTCGCGCAGCTCAGCGAGGTGACCGGCGGCGAGGCCGGCGTTCTGGGCGGCGACGGCGCGGCCCTGGTCTTCGGCGTCGTCCTGGCCCTCGTGGTCGGCCTGGTGATCTTCGGCGGCATCCGGTCGGTCGGCAGGGTGACCAGCCGGCTGGTCCCGGCGATGGCCCTCGTCTACGTCGTCGCGTGCCTGACCGTGCTCCTGGTCAACCTGCCGCTCGTCCCCGCCGCCGTCGGCGCGATCACCAGCGGGGCGTTCACCGGGGCCGGCGTCGCGGGCGGGGTCATCGGCGCCCTCATCGTCGGCTTCCAGCGCGCCGCGTTCTCCAACGAGGCCGGGCTGGGGTCGGCCCCGATCGCGCACTCCGCGGTCAGGACCCGCCACCCCGCGACCGAGGGCTACGTGGCGCTGCTCGAGCCGTTCGTCGACACCGTCGTGATCTGCACGATGACCGCCCTGACCATCGTCGTCGCCGACACTCCCTACTGGCGCGAGGCCCAGGCCGCGGCCGTCGCCGGGCAGGACCCGGCCGGCGTCACCGTGACCTCTTCGGCGTTCGAGACCGTGCTTCCCTGGTTCCCGTACGTCCTGACGTTCGCCGTCGCCCTCTTCGCGATCTCGACCATGATCACGTGGGGCTACTACGGCCAGAAGGCCTGGACGTACCTCTTCGGCCGCAGCACGCTCTCGGAGCGGATCTACCAGGTGGTGTTCTGCCTGTTCGTGGTCATCGGCTCGGTGCTCACCCTCGGCGCCGTCCTCGACTTCGCCGACGCGGTCCTCTTCCTGCTCGCGCTGTTCAACATCATCGGGCTGTACCTGCTCGCGCCCGTGGTCAAGGAGGAGGTCGCCGCCTTTCGGGCGGCCCGGCGGTCGGGCGAGGTGGTCGAGATGGCACCCGCCGAGCGCCGGGCGACCACGCGCACCTGACGATCACCTGACGAGGTGTTCCCGTTGCTCCGCGGGACCTCGCCGGGTGCCCGGGGGCGGGTAGCGTTCTCACACCGACGCCGCGGGAGGGCCACCAGATGGGGACGCGTGTCCTGCTCGTCGAGGACGACGAGCGCATCCGCCAGGCCCTCGGGCTGGCCCTGGCCGACGAGGGCTACGACGTCGTGGAGACCGCCACGGGCGAGGAGGCGCTCGAGGTCGTCGACCCCGACCTCGACGTCGTCCTGCTCGACCTGATGCTGCCCGGCATCGACGGCATCGAGGTGTGCTCGACGCTGCGCTCGCGGGGCGACCTGCCGATCATCATCGCGACCGCGCGCTCCGACACCGCCGACGTCATCGCCGGGCTCGAGGCCGGCGCCGACGACTACGTCACCAAGCCGCTGATCGCCGGGGAGCTGGCCGCGCGCATCAAGGCGCTCCTGCGGCGGCGGCGTCCCGCGGGTGCGGAGGAGGCGCCGGGCTCGCCGGAGCTGCGGCTGGGGGACCTGGTCATCAGTCCGGGTCGCGAGTCGGTCGAGCGGGCCGGGCAGCCACTGCACCTCACACACACCGAGTTCCGGTTGTTGGTGGAGCTGGCGACGGCCCGCGGCGACGTCGTCACCCGCGAGCAGCTGCTGCAGCGGGTCTGGGGCTACGACTACTTCGGCGACACCCGGCTGCTCGACGTCCACGTCCGCCGGCTCCGCCGCAAGATCGAGCCCGACCCCGACGACCCGACCCTGGTGCTGACCGTCCGCGGCTCGGGCTACCGCACGGGACCATGACCGACCTGCGCCGCCGCTGGGAGTCGGTGTCCCTGCGCTGGCGGGTCGCCCTCGCGTTCGGCGTGGTCACGACGGCCGTCGCCGCGCTCCTGTCGGTCACGACCTGGCAGCTCGCCTCGAGCTACATGCTCGACCAGCGGGAACGGGGCGCGACCAACCAGGCCGTGGTCGACGCCCGGCTCGTCGCCGACAACCTGCAGCGACGCTCGGACGAGCTGCCCACCCTCCTCGTGGGCCTGGCCGGCCGACCGGAGACGAGCGTGCTCCTGCGCCGCGGCGGGACGTGGACCACCGCCGGGCGGGAGACCGACGTCGAGGACGTACCCCCCGCGCTCCTCTCCGCGGCACCGGCCCGCCAGCGTGTCGAGGTCGACGGCGTGCTCGTGCTCGCGGTCGCGATCCCGGTGACGCCCGACGGCGACATGTTCGTCCGGCTCGCGTCACTGACCGAGCTGGACCGCACGCTGCGCTTCCTGTCCGGCGTCCTCGTCATCGGGACGGTGGTCGCGGGACTGCTCGGTACGTTGCTGGGTTGGTGGACCGCCCGGCGTGCGCTGCAACCGTTGTCCGAGCTCACCGATGCGGCGGGGCGCATGGCCGAGGGCGACCTGTCCGCTCGCCTCCCGGTGCGGCGCGAGGCCGACCTGGCGCCGCTCGCGTCGCGCTTCAACGCCACGGCCGACGCCCTGGAGGAGCGGGTGCAGCGCGACGCCCGCTTCGCCGGCGACGTCAGCCACGAGCTCCGTACCCCGCTCACCACCATGATCAACGCGGTCGAGGTGCTCCGGCGCCGTCACGGCGACCTCCCCGAGACCGCCGGGCGCGCCGTGGACCTGCTCGGCGCCGACGTCCAACGGTTCCACCGCATGGTCGAGGACCTGCTGGAGATCTCGCGCGGAATCCAGGTGCCCGACGGCCACGACCTCGCGCCGGTGGACCTCGCCGTCGTGGTGGAGAACGTGCCCGAGGCGCTCGTCCCGGGCGCCGACGTCGAGGTCGCGCACCCCGCGCCGCTCGTGATGGCCGACCGGCGGCGCCTCGACCAGGTCGTCGCGAACCTGTGCGACAACGCGCGCCACCACGGCGGCGGGGTGGTCCGTCTCGGGGTCGTGCGCCGCGACGGACAGGCGGTGATCGAGGTCGACGACGCCGGGCCGGGCGTGCCGGCCGATCTGCGCGAGCGCGTCTTCGAGCGCTTCACGCGTGGGGGGCGTTCCGGGCGCAACGGGGCCTACAGCGGGGGCACCGGCCTCGGGCTGGCGCTGGTCGCCCAGCACGTCCACGGCCTGGGCGGGCGGGTGTGGGTCGAGGACCGCCCCGGTGGCGGGGCGCGGTTCGTCGTGGCGCTCGAGGAGGTGTCGTCGTGACGCGATGCGTGGGGCGGCTCCTGGCGGCCGGTGTGATCGTCCTCGGCGCGACCGCGTGTGGCGTGAGCCCTGAGAGCGACCCTGAACCGCTGCCCCCGACGATCCCGGTGGTGCTCCCGCCCTCGGTCACCCAGGAGCCGGCTCCGCCCACGCCGAGCCCGCCGCCGAGCCCGCCGACTCCCCCGCCGTCGGGTGCCGCAGGGCCCTGAGCGGTTCAGCCCGACGCGCCGACCCCGAGGGCGCGGCAGGACGGGACGGTCGCGGCCTGGGCGGTGAGCGACGGCGGCAGCGCGAGGTCGGGCAGGGACACGGCGGGGCCTGCGAGGACGAGCCGACCCCGGACCTTCTGCAGGGTGTCGAACAACGTCCCGTCCGCGACCTCCGGCACCGCGCGCAGATCCTCGCGCAGCATCGCCAGCTGCGCCGTCCGGTCGCGCAGCAGCCCCACGACGGGCTCGGTCACCATCTGGCCGGCCTCGATCGGCGGCGGCCCCGCGCGGTTGATCCCGTCCGCGGCGGCGTCGAACGCCCGGATGCGCTCGTCGAGGTAGGACAGCATCTGCTGTCGCGACCCGAGGAGGTCCTCCGTACGGATCTCGGGCGGCCCCGGGGCCCGCACCGCCGGGGTCAGGGCGGTGCACACCTGATCGAGCCACGTCTCGGGCGTCGGGTTGCCGGACGGGTTCTCCGGACCGAACGGCCGGGGCTGCGGGGGTGCGGCCTCCACGCCGTAGGCGCAACCGGACAGGAGACCGAGCAACAGGACCAGGGGCATCAGGTAGCGGCGCACACCCGTGGCGTGCCCAGGTCGGCCGGGCGACCGACACGGCGCCGGGCCATCGTCAGGCGATCGTCAGCCGGTCGTGCCGTCGGGTCGCGACCCGACGTGGTCGATTGGGTCCATGGCCAGACCCGGGACGCACCGGCTCCCCCTCCTGCTCCGGGCCGTCCCGGTCGTCGCCGCGGCGGGCGTCCTCGTGGCCGCGTTGCTGGCCCCGGTCGCGATCGGTGCGGGGACCGTGCTCGCGCGCGCCTCGACGGGGGTCGGGGCCACGACCACCGGCATCCTCGACCGCGCGCCGGACGCCGCAACGGTGGTGACCGATGCGACCGGGGCACCGATGGCCCTGCTCTACCGCCGGTTCCGGGTGCCCGTCGGGCCGGCGGGGATCGCGGACACGATGAAGGCCGCGATCGTGGCGGTCGAGGACCGCCGGTTCTACGCCCACGACGGCGTGGATCCGCAGGGGCTCGCCCGCGCGCTGGTCAGCAACGCGGTGCGCAGCACGCCGCTGGAGGGCCAGGGCGCCTCGACGATCACCATGCAGTACGTCAAGAACCAGCGGCTCTACACGCTCGCCGACACCGCGGAGGAGCGCCGGGCCGCCACCGCCGACACCCTCGCGCGCAAGCTCACCGAGGTCCGGCTCGCCCACCGCGTCGAGGACCGCCTCGACAAGGACACGATCCTGGCCCGCTACCTGGACCTCGTGTACTTCGGCCGCGGCGCCTACGGCGTCGAGGCGGCGGCCCGCACCTGGTTCGCCACGAGCGCCGCCGACCTCACGGTGCCGCAGGCCGCCCTGCTGGCCGGCATCGTCCGCGCCCCGGCGACCTACGACCCGATCGACCACCCCGACGCAGCGCGGGCCCGGCGCGGCCAGGTGCTCACCGCGATGACCGAGGTCGGCTCCCTGACCCCGGCACAGGCCGCAGTGGCCCGCGCCGCGCCGCTCGATGTCGTGCCCGACCCGGCGCTGCCCGCCGAGGGCTGCCTCGCCGCGCGGGAGGGCACCGGGTTCTTCTGCCAGGAGGTCGTCGACCGCGTCACCGCCGCCGGGCTCGACCTCGCGACCGGCGGCTACACCGTGCGGACCACGCTCGACCCCCGGGTCACCCTCGAGGCACGCGAGGCGGCCCGGGACGCGGTCGACGCGGACGACGAGGTCGCCGAGGTGGTGTCCGTGGTGGCGCCGCGCCCCGACCGCCGCCCGGTGCTCGCGCTGGCCGCGAACCGGGCCTACGGCGACGACTCCGCCGCGGGCGGGACGATGCTGCCGATCACGACCGCTCCCCTGCGCGGCGCGGGCTCCATCTACAAGATCTTCACCGCGGCCGCCGCGCTGGAGCGCGGGCTGGTGACCCCGGACAGCGAGCTCGACGTGCCCGAGCGCTACACCGCCACCACCTTCGACGACGCGGGCGAGGACTACGCGGTCGAGAACCTCGGCACGTACGACGACGAGATGACCCTCGAGCGGGCGCTCGCCGAGTCCCCCAACACCGCGTTCGTGGCTCTCCTCGACCGGCTGGGCAGCGTCGACCCGGTCGTCGACGTCGCCCGCCGCCTCGGCCTGCGCACGACCCTCGCCGCGCCGGGACCCGGCGGCCGTCCCCTCGCCGAGCGGGTGCGCGCCGCCGAGCAGGCGTCGTTCACGCTCGGGCCGGACCCGACGAGCCCGCTCGACCTCGCGAACGTCGCCGCGACGATCACCGCCGGCGGCACCTGGTGCCCCCCGACCCTCGTCGCGCGGGTGACCGACCGCGCGGGCCGGGACGTCACCCCACCGCCGCCGCCCTGCGAGCAAGCCGTCTCTCCCGAGGTCGCCGAGCAGCTGCGCCGCGCGCTGTCGGAGGACCACGTCGACGGCACCGCCGCCGACGCGGCCGAGGACGCCGGCTGGGACGGGTCGATGATCGGCAAGACCGGCACCACGCAGCGGTCGGCGTCGGCCGCCTTCCTCGGAGCCACCGATCGCTACGCCGCCGCGGTCATGACCTTCTCGCTCGACGCGCCGGAGCCGTTGTGCGCCGACCCGGTGCGCACCTGCTCCGACGGCGACCTGACCGGAGGCTCCGCGCCGGCAGAGACGTGGTTCGACCTCATGACCCCGTGGCACCGGGGCACGGACGCGTCCCCCGAGGCGGACGAGGACGAGGACTGAGGCACCGGTCCTGCGGGCAAGGGTGACCGTGGCCCTGATGCGCCGACGCCCACCGCGGACACGCCCGGGGCGGATCGCGGCGTCGGCGTCGCGGCATCGCCTCCCCGCGCTCGCGGCGGAGTCGGCGTTCTTCGCGGCGCTGGCCGTCTTCCCCGCCCTGCTCACGGTCGTCGCGATCCTGCGGGCGGCCGGGACGGCGCTGGGCGCGGACGCGGACGTGGCCGCCGCCGAGGGCATGACCCGCCTGCTACGGGTGGTGCTCACCACGCGGGGCAGCGCCGCGGCGGACGCCGCCGCGACGCTGCTGACCACCAGCACCACCGGTCTGCTGACCGTCGGCACCGTGGCCGCGCTGGTGCTCCTGGTCCGGGCCCTGCGCTCGGTGCTGCACGCCCTGGCCACCATCGCGGGGCGCCCGGCCCGGACCTGGCGTGCCGCCGCCGCGCTCGCCCTCCTGCTGCTCGTCGGCGGCGCCACCGTCACCGCCGCGGCCGTGCAGGACCCGCTGCTCGTGCTCGACGTCCCGGCGGGACACCTCGTGTGGCGTCTCCTGCGCTGGCCCGTCGTCGTCCTCGCCCTCGTCGCCTGGGCGGTGCTGGTGCTGCGGGTGGGGATGCGGCTCCGCCGAGGGACCTGGCGGGTCTCGCTCGTCGCCGCGGCGATCGCCGTCGCGGGGTGGCTCACGGCCAGCGCGGTCTTCCCGCTCTACGTCTCGGTCGTCGCCCGCGTGGCCGGCGGGCTCGGAGCCCTCGGGGGCGGGTTGATCCTGCTCGTCTGGCTGTACCTGCTCACGCTGTCGCTCTACCTCGCCGGGGAGACACTGCGCGAGCTCCACGACGGCGGGGCGGAGGACACCTCGCGGACCCCGCTGTGACGAGCGGCGCCCCGCGGCACGGGGGCCGCGGGGCGCCGTCACGTCGTGGCCGGGTCGTGCTCCGGCCTCAGCGGTGGTCGTCGTCGGAGGCCGCCCGGGTGCCCTTGGTCAGCGACGCCCCGGCCCCCGTGCCGATCACGGCCGCGGCGAACGCCACGCCGAGCCACAGCGCGGACCAACCGGCCGCGTTCTGGACGGCCTGGAACGCCTGGGCGAGCACGGCCGGGTTACCGGCGAACTGCTGCGGGCCCGTGGCGACGACGAGCTGGGTGAGCCCACCCAGGCTGCCGGCCAGCGCACCGCCGCCGAGCAGGCCGAGGAGCAGCAGACCCACCGCGCTCAACGCCCAGGTCATCGCCCCCTGCAGCGCCGCATGGGGCGAGCCTCCTCGCCACGACGACGCCGTACCGCCCGCCAGACCGCCCACGAACAGGGCGATGATCGCGAGCAGAGCGCTGACGATGCTCGCCGCCACGCCGGCGCCGGCGCCGTCGACGCCGAGCGCGATCCAGCCCAGGGCGATGAACAGCAACTGCAGCACGACGTACACGGGCAGCGCGACCACGGCGCCGACCCACGCAGGCCCCCACCGGGTCGTGCGCTCCTCCGTGCGCTCCTCCGAGCGGGTCGCCCGCTGTTCGGGCCCGACGGTTCGATCCTGCGACGGCGCCTCCGCCGCGCCGGACGTGTGTTCAAAGGTGGTCATCGAGGAATACCTCCACCAGACAGGTCTCGGTGGCGTCCGGAGCCGTGTCCGGCTCCGGTCGCGGGCCGCGGACCGGTCGGCCAGGCCTTCGCAGCCCGCCGCGTCCGTACTCGACGCCCGCACCGGCTGATCCATCAACCGGTCACCCTTCGGCTGCCCTGTCCTCCGTGCCCCTATCTTGCGTCGGCCTTGCGACCTGCGTGAACCGCTCAGCCCGGATCGAGCCGCTGGTTCGGAGAGGGGGCGACACCGGACGGTGCCCCCGTCCTCGGACCCCCCGCACGCCGCGCTGGAGATCCGGGCGCTCACCCCGCATCATCCCGCCCGGCCGGACGGCCGTCAGCCAACCGCAAGAGCCGATCCGGTTCGGTGTGGCGCGGACCGTCAACACCCGTCGCGTCGCACGTGCCCCGCCGCATGTCGACACCAGCGTCCGCCCCTCGGACCTGAACACGATCGAACACAGCCACTCCACGGAGGTGCGCGATGAAGGCCGTCGTCTACAGGGACGCCCACTCGGTCGCGGTCGAGGACGTCGACGACCCGCGGATCGAGGCGCCCACCGACGTCCTGGTCCGGATCACGACCACCGCGATCTGCGGTTCCGACCTGCACATGTACGAAGGCCGCACGGTGGCCGACACGGGCATCGTGTTCGGCCACGAGAACATGGGGATCGTCGAGGAGGTGGGGTCGGGCGTCACCCGCGTCCGGGCCGGTGACCGGGTGAGCCTGCCCTTCAACGTCGCCTGCGGGTTCTGCCGCAACTGCCTCTCCGGCAAGACCGCCTTCTGTCTGACCACCAACCCGCCCTACGCCGGCGCGGCCTACGGCTACGTCGGCATGGGTCCCTACACCGGCGGGCAGGCCGAGTACCTGCGCGTTCCCTTCGCCGACTTCAACTGCCTGGTGCTGCCGCCGGGTGATGAGCACGAGAACGACTTCGCGATGCTCGCCGACATCTTCCCCACCGGCTACCACGCCACGGTGCTCGCCGACCTCAACCCCGGGGAGACCATCGCCGTCTTCGGGGCCGGACCGGTCGGGCTGATGGCCGCCTACTCCGCCATGATCAAGGGCGCGTCGAAGGTTTTCGTCGTCGACAAGGTGCCCCACCGCCTGCAGCTGGCCGAGCAGATCGGGGCGATCCCGATCGACTTCTCGGCCGGCGACCCGGTCGAGCAGATCACCGACCAGACCGACGGGGTCGGCGTGGACAAGGGCGTCGACGCCGTGGGCTACCAGGCCACGGTGTCCAGTGGCGAGGAGCAGCCCGCCGTCGTGCTCGACCAGCTCGTCGATGCCGTGCGCCACACCGGTCGGCTCGGCGTGGTCGGGCTCTACCTGCCGCAGGATCCCGGCGCGCCCGACGAGAACGCCGCCAACGGCCGGCTGTTGTTCAACATCGGCCGCTTCTTCGAGAAGGGCCAGAAGATGGGCACCGGCCAGGCCGACGCGAAGGCCTACAACGCCCAGCTGCGGGACCTGATCGTCGCCGGGCGGGCCACCCCGTCGTTCGTGGTGTCCAAGGAGCTGCCGCTCGACGAGGCCCCCGACGCCTACGAGCGCTTCGACCGCCGCGAGGAGGGCTACTCCAAGGTCGTCCTCAGGCCCGGCAAGGCCGCGTGACCCGCGCGGGCACCTCGGGACGTTCGTCTTCGTCCGGGTCGGCACCGCCGCGGTGCCGGCCACCCAGCAGCTCACCGGACCCGGACCGCTGCAGACCGTCCCCATCGCCATCGCCTTCGGGCTCGCCCTGGTCGCCGCGGTCTAACACGACCACCCCGGTGTCCGGGGCCCACCTGAACCCGGTCGCGCCACCTTCCTGCTGATGGTGACTTCGACCTCGTGGTCACCGTCGCCCTCGGCTCCACGCTCGCGACGATCCTGCTCAGCACCGACGTCTCGTGGTCCGAGGGCGCCGTCGCGCTCGTCCTGCTCGTGGCGCTCCAGTTCGTGGTGGCGTGGACGACGACCCGGTGGCCGGCGACCCGCTCCGCGCTGACCTCGGCGCCGACGCTCCTCGTGCTCCACGGCGAGATCCTCGAGGAGGTCCTGGGCGAGCACCGCGTCTCGCCGGGCGAGCTGCGCCAGGCGGTCCGGGCGAGCGGCAGTGGCGACCTCTCCCAGGTCGGAGCCGTCGTGCTCGAGAGCGACGGCACGCTCAGCGTGGTCCCGGCCTCCTCGCTGGGGGACGCGTCAGCCCTGCGCGACGTCCCCGGGGCGCACACCTGAGTCCCGACCCATCGTCACGACTGCCTGACGACCCGGTCAGCAGGACGCGGGCACCGTCAGCAGGCCCGATTCACGGCGGATCGCGCAGCGCCGTGGAGGCGCCCGCGCGGTCCGACTCGGTCCCGGGCTCGGCGCGCTCGGCGGGCTCCGTCCGGGACTCGGCCGACTGGTCATGGCTCAGCGACTCGGTGACGCTGCGGGCGACGGCGACGAGCGGGACCGCGATGACCGCACCCGCCACGCCGAACAGCACCCAGCCGGCGGTCACCGACAGCAGGATGACGACCGGGTGCAGCTTGACCGCGCGGCTCTGCACGAACGGCTGGAGGAGGTTGCCCTCGACGTTCTGCACCACGAGCACCACGCCGAGCACGAGCAGGGCGATGACCGGCCCGCGGGTCACCAGCGCCACCAGGACCGCGGCCGCTCCACTGATCGTGGCGCCCAGCAGGGGCACGAAGGCCCCGAGGAACACCAGCAGGCTCAGCGTGAGCGCGAGCGGCACCCCGAGGACGACCAGGCCGATCCCGATCAGCACGGCGTCGGCCAGGGCGATGACGACGACGCCGCGGACGTACCGGCTCAGCGTCTCCCAGCCACGTCGCCCGGCCTCCTCGAGACGCTCCCGGTGCCGCGCCGGCCCGACGGCGACGACGGAGCGCCACATCCCCGACCCGTCCTTGAGGAAGAAGAACAGCACGAACAGGGCGATGAGGAGCCCGGAGAGCACGGAGATCACCGTGTTCGCCGCGGTGACGCCGCTCGGCGCCGCGGCCCGGAGGGCGTCGACGAGCCGGCCGCGCACCTCGTCCACCTGCTCGGGCCGCAGCGCGAGCGGGCCGGTCACCAGCCAGTCGCGGATGCTGTCGATGCTGGCCGTCAGCGACGACGCCAGGTTCTCGAGCTGCCCCCGGATCCGCTGTTCGAGGAGGTAGCCGGTGCCCCCGACCGCCGCGACGAGGAGCAGCACGCTGAGGCCGGCGGCCAGCCAGGCCGGCATCGCGCGGTGCAGCAGCCGGGCCAGCGGGGAGAGCAGCGCGGCCAGGAGCAGCGCCGTCGCCACCGACAGCGTGACCAGGGCCAGCTGCAGGGCGATCCACCCGAGCACCCACACCGTCGCGCCGACGACCAGCAGGCCGGCGCAGACGACGACGGCGCGGCGGAACCACCGCGGGACGAGCTCGCGACCCGGGTCCTCGACGCCGCCGGTCACGTCCGGCTCCCGCGCGGCCACAGGAGCAGCGGGACGGCGGCCAGCACGGCCGGTCCGATGACGAACCACATGGCGTTGTATCCCTCGGTGGCGGGGAACAGCGGGACGGCCAGCGACACCGCAGCCCCGACGGCGAGCGGCCCGAGCAGGCATCCCGCGCCGCGGCTGAGCAGGAAGAGGCCGGCGGCGCCGCCGTGGTGCTCGGCGGGCAGCACCTGCATCAGCGCGGAGTAGTTGAGGGTCATCACCACGCCCGCCCCGGCCGCGGGCAGCGGGACCAGCGCGATCATCCACGCGCTGTGGAAGAACCCGGCGCCAATCACGCCGGCTCCGTACACCGCCGACGCGACGGCGAGGACGCGCCGGTGCCCGACGGAGTCGGCGACCCGGCCCGCCAGGGGCACCGCGACGACGAGTCCGAGGGCGACGAGCGGGAACACCACCCCGGACACGAAGCTGGCGCTGCGCCCGAGGCCGACCGTGAAGAACAGGACGACGAACGCCTTGAGCCCCTGGAGCGCGACGTTCCACAGCAGCGTCGCCCCGAGCACGACGGCGACGTCGCGGTCACGCATCAGCCGGACGACCGCCCGCAGCCCACCGGGCGACGCCGCGGCACCCGCCAGCGGCTCCTGACGGGAGGACCACAGGCCCACCAGGAGCGCGACCGTGCCGATCGCCACGGCGCACGCCGCGACGAGGAACACGGCCGGCGCCCAGAGGTCGAGCAGGAAGCCGCCACCGACCAGGGCCGCCCCCAGCCCGGCGAAGCGCCAGGAGGAGGCGGCGGCCCGGGAGCGGCCGCTCACCTGCTTGGGGACGAGGTCAGGGTAGAGCGCCTCGTAGGGCGTCAGGTACGCGAAGTGCCCGACGAAGTAGGCGGCCGCTCCCACGACGAGCACCGTGCGGTTGAGGTCGGTCGCCACCAGCAGCAGCCCGGTCAGGCACAGCGGCGCTCCGACGAGGACGAACCAGAGCCGGTGGGCGACCGTGCGCGCCGCCCGGTCGTTCGCCAGGCCCACGAGCAGCGGCAGGACCAGGCCCGCCGCCCCTTCCCCGCCGATCACGAGGCCGGTGACGAGCGGGCCCGACTCCGTCCCCAGCAGAGTCGGCAGGTAGGTGGTCAGGGCGGTGATGGCGAACGTCGTGCCGAACGCCGGCGCTCCGAGCACGATCAGGAACGGCCACCGAGCGTGTCGGTCGGCCTCGGCCCCTTCAGCCTGATCGGACGCCGTGCCGCCGGTCCGACTCGTCATCGCACCTCGCTCGACCCGATGTCCGGGAGGCCCGGGCCGCCGGAGACCTCCCCGCTGCAACGCGCGGGGTTGCCGATCGTCGGACGTCCGCAACCTTGCGCGGGCCTGACGATGCGGCGGCCGGCGTGCCCGCGGAGCAGCCCGGAAGCGCCCTGTGCTCAGCAGGTCAGCGCTGACCCATGTCCGAAACCACACGCGCCGCCAGCATCGCGACCGCGACCTTCGCGTGAGACCTACCGTGACCGCGACGACGGTGACGCGGGCGCCGGTGCCGTCGGGGTGGGTCGGGCGGCGGGCGAGGTCCCTGTCCGGTCGATCGCCGGGACGGCGGCCCCGGAGCCGAGACTCCCCGTGAGGGGAGGTGTGCATCCGAGGGGCGGTGTGCGGGACCGTCAGCGGACCGCAAGCTCTGGCGTCTTCCGTGGCGCGCCTCCGCGGCATTGGCTGGTGGGGACGCCACCGCGACCGCGTGAGGCCGTAGCGCGACGAAGGACCGAACCGTGGACGAGCCCGATCCCTCCGGCTTCTCGTGGGTCATGTGTCCCGAGACCGGGGTGACGGCGCGGGAGGCGGCGGTGAGCGCCCTCGTCGCGCGTGACGACCTCGGTGCGGAGTGCGTCGCGGCGTCGATCTCGATGAGCCGCACCCGCCGCCTCGCGATGATCGAGGACGTCCGGGTCCTCACCGGCGTGCTCGCTCTCGAACTGGAGACGCGAGAGGCCCTCGACGGGCGCTGCGATCCGGCTCACCGCGCGCGGCTGGTCCACACGGCCACGATGCGGTCCGAAGCCTTCGCCCTCTGCGCAGCGCTCACGCTCGAGGCGCTGGACGACGAGCTGCGCGGGGACTTCCCCCACGGCCGCTGAGCCGGGCAGATCGGCATGATCATCGGCTTCGCCACCGCCTGGCCCGCCAACGTCCGGCTCATCCTCGCGGCATCAACGAGGCCAGGTGAGGGCGAGCCGTGCTGATCCTCGACCTGGTACTCGACCTGGGTCTCGGGTCGCGCCCGGCCACGCCGAGGAGCGGGCCGAGGCGCGGCCCGAGCTCGGGCCTCGAGCGTCCGTCGCCCCCTCGCTCAGCAGGTCATCGCTGATCGGGCGGCGGGGAGGACCGGTCCTCCTTCTCCCGGTTGTCACGCGCCTGCTTCGCGGCCGGCGCACGTTCCTCTTCGTACTCGTCCTCGGGCGTCTTGGCGTTCTCCTGGGCGTGCTGTGCAGCACGGGGCGCCTCGGGCTCGGTCATGGTTCACCTCCTGGTCGGGAAACGGCCGGGATACCCGCTCGCGGCGCCACCCAGCCGGGCGGCGTAGCTGCGGGGGATTCGTGCGGCACCACGGGCGGGACGCCTCGTGGGTCGCAGGTCCGACCGGCGACAGCCGCGTCTCGCGATGGGCGGTCCGGCGTCGTCGTGGGCGCGCTGCGCGCCGTGCCGGTTCTCCTTCTCCATCGCTCCTCCTCGAGCGTTCGCTGTCGGCGCTCATCCCCGCCGCGACATCGGTCCCGCCGGTGCCTGGGACACCTCGGCGACGGTGGTCTCCCCCAGCGACGGGTCGACCTCGTCCTCGTCGAGACCCGCGCCGTCGGACGGCTCGCCGAAGTCCGAGGAGTCGTCGTCCGCGGAGTGACGGCCGGTGCCGTTGGCGCCGGTCACGTGTCCCGCCGGTACGGGACGCGCCGCAGCCTCCCTTAGCCCCGGCATGGGGGACGCCTCGGACGGGAACCGCACGACGAAACGCTCGGTCGAGAGCGCCTTGACCAGACCCACCGCCATCGCGATGAGCACCAGGCAGAACGGCAGCCCGGCCAGGATCGAGGCCGTCTGCAGAGCGCTGAGGGCGTCGGCACCGCTGACCGCGCCGGCGCCGAGCAGCACCGCCGCGATGACGCCCTCCATCACCGCCCAGAACAGGCGCTGCTGCCAGCGCGGGTTCGGGTCGCCGCCGTTGGTGAGGATGTCGACCACGAGGGAGCCGGAGTCCGACGAGGTCGCGAAGAAGAGCACCACGACGACGATGGCGGCGACGGAGGCGAGGACGGCGGCGATGGCCCCGACCGGCAGCTGCTGGAGCAGCACGAACATGCCGGTGTCGGTGGACGCGGAGGCCAGCGGGTTGGCCGGGTCCTGCTGCAGCGTGTTGAGCGCCGACTCGCCGAACACGGTCAGCCACACCATCGACGCGCCGACCGGGGCGAACAGTGCTCCGGCGATGAACGAGCGGATGGTGCGCCCGTAGGAGATCCGCGCCAGGAACATGCCGACGAACGGCGACCAGGAGATCCACCAACCCCAGTAGAAGAGCGTCCAGCTGGCCTGCCACTCCTGCGCCGCCGGGTTGCCCGGGTAGGTCTGGAAGCTCTGTGCGGGCAGGTTCTGCAGGTAGTTCCCGACGTTGCTGACCGTGGTGTTGAGCAGGTCGCGGGTCGGGCCGAAGGCGAACACGAACACCATGAGCGCGAACGCCAGCCACAGGTTGATCAGCGACAGGTTCCGGATGCCCTTGTCGATGCCGAGCATCACCGAGACCACCGCGATGGCGGTGATGCCGAGGATCAGCACGATCTGCAGCGGGGTGGTGTTGCTGATCCCGAAGAGCGTCTCCAGGCCCGCCCCCACCTGCTGGGCGCCCAGGCCCAGCGAGGTGGCCAGGCCGAACAGGGTGCCGAACACCGCGAGGACGTCGACGACGAAGCCGGGCCACCGGTTGATGCGGTCCCCGAGCAGCGGGTAGAGCGCCGAGGCCGGGCGCAGGGGCAGCCCCTTGCGGAACGCGAAGTAGCCCAGCGCCAGCCCGAGCACGATGTAGATCGCCCACGGGTGCAGGCCCCAGTGGAAGAACGTCAGGAACATCGCGTTCGTCGCGGCCTCGGGGGTGCCGCCCGGACCGACCGGCGGCTCCTGGAAGTAGCTGACGGGCTCGCTCACCGCGTAGTAGACGAGCCCGATGCCCATGCCGGCGGTGAACAGCATCGCGAACCACGACGTCGTGCCGTACTCGGGTGTCGAGTCGGCGGGACCGAGGCGGATGCGCCCGTAGCGCGACGCCATCAGCACGACGACGAACACCAGGAACGCGCTCGCGCTGAAGATGTAGAGCCACCCGAAGTTGGTGACGATGAAGGAGTTGGTCGCACTCGCCGCCGCCGCCAGAGACCTGGGCGAGAACACTCCCCACAGCACGAGGGCGAGCGCGAGTACGGCCGACGTGACGAACACCGGTGGGCTGGTGTGCTCGCGCAGATAGCGGATCACGAGGGGGTTCCTCCTCGGGGCGGTCGGGGCTCGCGCTCCGACGGGGGCGTCGGGGCGAGGAGGACGAGGGGCACGCCGTGCTCGTGGTCGGCGCCGAGGCGCTGGTAGGCCTCGAGGTCCGGCGGCGAGCCGTCGACGTCGCGGTCGAGCATCCGCATCAGGGCGGCGGCGGTCCGGGGTCGGCGCGCGGCGTACTCGGCGAGCCACCGGCCGGACTCCGTCGACGGCAAGGGGTACGCCCAGCCGTGGCGACGCCGCCGACCGACCTCGTAGGTGACCTCGGGGTGCGCGACGACGTTGCGGTACCACTGCGCGCGACTGCCGTAGCCCGAGGCGACGACGTAGGAGTCGCTCACCGGACCCCGCCCGACGACCTCGAGCACAGCGTGCCGGGGCCGGCCGGTCGTCCGCCCGACGTGCGTCAGCAGCACGAGCCGACGCCCGAAGACCCAACCGAGGCCGCACCGGAAGACGAGGATCGGCGCGCGGACGAGGGCACGGGAGAGCCGACGTCGCGCCGGACCGGCGGTGCGCATGCGGGTTCCCCTCCTCGGCGTCGGCCCCGAGTCCACCGTCGCGGCACCCCGGCGCGCCACCGCCGGGACCCGGACGTCAGGTGATCGCAAGGCGCCACCTGCTCACGCGGCGCTGCCCGGGTTCGTTGATCCCTGTGGGGCCTGCTCGTCGTGACCGTCCTGCTCGGCGTCAACCTGCCGCCTGCGCTCGGCTACGTGTCCCGCTGGCGGCACGAGCGCCTGGTCAACAGCCTGCCGTACATGCAGGCCCACGGCCGCTGGGACGTCGTGACCGTCCCGCCGACCGACCGGGTCAATGCCATCCACGCCGCCCTGCTGCCCACCGGCAAGGTCCTGCTCATCGCGGGCTCGGGCAACAAGGAGGACCTGTTCGCCACCAAGGCGCTCAAGAGCCTGCTCTACGACCCCCGCGACGGCTCGTCGCGCATGATCCCGGTCCCCGACGACATGTTCTGCGGCGGTCAGACCCTGCTGCCCGACGGCCGGCTGCTCGTGGCCGGCGGCACCGCGCGCTACGAGAAGCTCGACGGCGCGGTCACGCACGCGGCCGGGGCGATGCGCGTCAAGAACGAGGACCCGGACGTCGCCCGACCCGTGCCGGCCGGAACCGAGTTCGTCTCCCCCGCCGGCCTGCGCTACCGCAGTACCCGCGACGCCCTCGTGCCGCCGGCGGCCAAGATCACCACCAGCACGGGGGCCACGGTGACCGCCAGCGAGGTCACCGTGTTCGTCGAGGCCGTCGCGCCCGGGCCCGGGTCGGTGAACCCGGACCGGGAGCAGTACGCCATCGCGGGGCTGCCGCCGGACCTGAGCCGGGACCTGTACGGCCTCGGCGCCCCGATGACCCTCGACAAGCAGGATTACCAGGGCACGGACAAGGCCTACACGTTCGATCCGGTGACCGAGACCTGGACCCGCGTCGGCGACATGGCGTTCGCCCGCTGGTACCCGACCCTGACCCCGATGGTCGACGGGCAGGTCCTGGCCACCTCCGGCCTCGACGGCGTCGGCGAGGTCCTCAACGGGCAGACCGAGATCTTCGATCCGGCGACGAACACCTGGACCGAGCGCAAGGACCTCACCCGGTACTTCCCGACCTACCCCGGGATCTTCACCACGGCACGGTCGGACGAGATGTTCTACACCGGCACCACCGCGGGCTACGGACCGGCCGACCAGGGGCGCGTCCCCGGACTCTGGGACCTCGCGGACAACACCCTGTCCCCGGTGCCGGGCCTGCGCGACCCCGACCTGCTCGAGACCGCCGGCGCCACCTGGGTGGGGCCGGTCCAGGACCAGCGCATGGCCGTCATCGGCGGCGGCGGGATCGGGGAGAGCCCCCGCTCGACCGCCCGCATCGACGTCGTCGACCTCGACGACCCGGCGCCCCGGTTCACCCCGGGGCCCGACCTCCCCGCGCCCACCCGCTACCCCAACATCGTCACGCTGCCCGACGACTCGGTGCTCATCAGCAACGGCTCCCGCGACTACCGCGGCAAGGGCGCCTCGGACCACCTCCACGCCCGGCTCTACCACCCGGCTCCGGACGGCGGCTCGCTCACCGAGGCCGCAGCCCCGGAGGTCGGCCGGAACTACCACACCGAGGGGCTCCTGCTCCCCGACGGCCGCGTGCTCACCGCCGGTTCCGATCCCTTGTTCGACGACGAGAACAACACCGTGCCGGGCACGTTCGAGCAACGCCTCGAGATCTACTCGCCGCCCTACCTCTTCCGCGGCCCGCGCCCGGAGATCACCGCGGCGCCCGACGAGGTCGAACGTGGCGCCACCGCGCTCGTCGCCACCCCCGCCCCCGAGCGTGTGGAGCGCGCCCGCCTGCTGCGCCTCGCCACCTCGACCCACGTCACCAGCGTCGATCAGCGCTCGGTGGCCCTCGACGTGCGGCCCGCGCGCCGCGGTGTCGCGGTCGACGTTCCCACCGCGCCCGAGACCGTGCCGTCCGGCTTCTACATGCTCGTGCTGGTCGACGACCGGGGTGTGCCCTCCGAGGGCCGGATCCTCCGCGTCGCCGGGGACGAGGCGGGCCGGACGGACTGACGCCGGGGCGATCGTCAGGTGCCCGCAAGCCCATGCAGGCGCCGGTCGTGGTCGCCTGGTGGAGCACGGATCTCGACGGAGACGTGACGACCCGTTCCCGCAGCGAGAGGTGAAGCATGAGCCTGTTGGGCAACCTGCACGACCTGATCGGTGACCTCGCGGACGGCGGCAGGCCCTGCCCGCCCCCGGAGCCGCTCAGATCAGGAGCGCGATCGAGGTGGCGGCACCGAGCACGGACAACACGCCGGCACCCACCGAGAGCGACAGGTCCCGGTCGCGCGTCGTCCGCCTCTCGTCCCTCGTACGGAGACGCCACATCGCGACCAGCCAGAGAGCCATGAACACGTACGTCGCCACGACCAACACCCAGAGCCACATCCTTCGACGATGGCACCGGGCGGACGATCGCGACCTGACGGTGGGATGACGATCCGGTCGAGCCTCTCGGCCCGTGGTGAGGGACGTCGCGCCACCTGACGATCCGCCGACGATGCGTGTCTCCCCCGGCGGTGGCGCCCCCGTCCGGGCACACCTCGAACGTGCCCCCACGTCGCGCGCCGCACCGATGCTCCCTCGCTCTCCTGCCCCGGGAGCACGCGCCCCCTCTCGGCCGTCGCCGGCGCCGCCGCCGCGCTGCCGGGGCAACCGTGGTCCTCACCGCCGCGCTGGTGCTCTCGGCCTGTTCCGCCGGTTCCCCCGAGCCGGCCGCTCCCGCGCCCACATCCGCGCCCACATCCGCGCCCGCACCATCGCCCGCACCACCGCCGTCGCTGCCCGACGTGATCGCCCGGGTCGAGCCGAGCGTGGTCACCGTCCGCCTGCCGAGCGGGGTGGGTAGCGGGGTGGTGTACCGCGACGATCTCGTCGTCACGAACCAGCACGTCGTCGGCGACATGCGTGGGGTGGTCCTGCAGTTCGCCGACGGCAGCACCACATCCGGTGAGGTCCTGGCAGCCGACCGCATCAGCGATCTCGCCGTGATCCGCAGCGCCCGTGGCGGACTGCCGCCGCTGCCGGTGCGCACCGAGCTGCCCCGTCAGGGCGAGGTCGCGATCGCGATCGGCAGTCCGCTGGGCCTGGAGAACACGGTCACCGCGGGCATCGTGTCGGCGGTCGGACGGGAGCTGCCCGGACGCGCCCCCGGGTCGCCGCTGGGCCTGATCCAGACCGATGCGCCCATCTCACCGGGCAATTCCGGCGGCGCGCTGGTCGACGCGCAGGGGCGCCTGATCGGCGTCAACGAGATCTACATCCCACCCGGGGCGGGAGCGGTGTCGTTGGGCTTCGCCATCCCGTCGGCGACCGTCGTCAACGTGGCCGACCAGCTCATCGGCCGGGGTGCGGTGGCCCATCCCTGGATGGGGGTGTCGCTGACCGCGCTCACTCCCGAGATCCGTGACCGTCTCGGGGTCGACGCGCTCGCCGGGGCCGTCGTGCTCGAGGTCGTCCCCGACGGGCCGGCCGAACGCGCCGGGCTGCGATCGGGAGATGTGATCACCGGGTTCGCCGACGTCCCCATCGCCTCGGTGGAGGACGTCGTGACCCGGCTCGCCGACACCCTTCCCGGACAGACCGTGCCACTGACGGTCTCGCGTGGCGGAGCGCCGACGACACTGAGCCTGGTGGTGGGAGAACGCCCGAGCTGAGCCGATCGCCGACTCTCGCCCGCACCGATGCCGATCGTGTACGTACCCGGCCCCGGGGCAGGCCAGGGACGCTGAACGGGAGCACGCGGCCTCCCGGTTCACGGTCGGCCGCCGTCTCACCCGGCCCGAGAGGCGCGACGCACCCTCACGCGTCCGTCGGCTTCCGGGCACGGTGATCCTGCGACTGCCGCGGCGTGGGGACGGCGGAGCCGGTGTGGGGGCCCGGGTCGGGCTCGGACGCCGACCGGCGCCACCCGCTCTCCTGCCGCTGCGCGGCCGTGACATCCCGGGTCCCTCGCACGGAGAACCGGCCGACCGCGAGTCCGGCCACCAACGTCACGACCGCGCCCAGCCCGCTGGCCATGCCGATCTGCTCCGCCGTGCTGACACCGCCGGCGCCCACACCGTCGGCGCGAGCGCCGTCCGGAGCCCAGGACCACACCGCGGAACCGACCGCGAGCCAGGTGCCCGCCACGGCCGCGAGCACGCCGGACACGAGTCCGGCCAGGCGACGCTGTGTCAGCGTGAGCACGAGGCCGCAGAGCAGGATCACCATGCCGGGCACGATCTGGAGCCAGAGCGCGGCCCACGGCCTCGTCCACGGACCCGCGACGCTGAGGGCGTACCCGAAGTACGGTCCGACGAGTGGCACGAGGACCGACCAGAGCCCCAGGGCCACGAGCACGACGCCCGTGACCACTCCTCGGGAGCCGGCGGTGCGGAGCATCCCGCGGCCGGATGACGTGTCGGCAGAGGTACCCATCTCGAAGCTCCTCCTCGATCTCGGCGTCGTCGAGGGCGCCGCTCGGCAGGCCGGTCGGCAGGCCGCGCGTGCTCGGACACCCGCGTCGGCTCGTCGAGGACCCGGCGTCGTCCACGATTGCCCCTTCAGGGGTGCCTGTGGGCGTCAGCGGCCTGACGATCCGCTGACGACGTCGCGACGCCGTCCCACTCCTCCGCGCGACGGCGGTCGGCCGACGAGCCGCGGTGCGCTCCTCCACCCCCACGTCGCGTCGGGTCAACGGCGGGAGCCCACCCAGAGGGTGAAGCCGACCAGCGCCGCCATCCCGATGGCGAAGGCGACGAACCCCTCGGACACCGGGCCGTAGCCGCCGAGGCGGTTGCCGCCGGGGCTGTTCTCGCCGGTGCCGCGCACGTCGAGGACGTAGGCGATGATGTCGCGCTTCTCCTCCGGCGTCAGCATGGAATCGGCGAACACCGGCATGGCGGCGGGGCCGCTCTGCATGGCGCTGTACACCTGCCGCGGGGAGGCCGCGTCGAGCGACGGCGCGAACTTGCCCTCCGAGAGGGCTCCGCCGCGGCCGGTGAAGTTGTGGCACTGCGCGCAGTTGAGGCGGAAGAGGTACCCGCCGCGCGAGGAGTCCTCCCCCACGAGCGCCGCCTCGTCCCCCGTCGGCGGTACCGGACCGCCGCCGTGCGACTGCACCCAGGCGCCGAGCGCGTCGATCTGCTGCGGGGTGAACCGCGGCGGCTTGCGCTGGGCCTGCACGCCCTGCTGCGCCATCGGCATCCGGCCGGTGGACACCTGGAAGTACACGGCGGCCTCGCCCACGCCGACGAGGCTCGGCGCGCGCCCCGGGACGCCGCGCAGGTCCGCGCCGTGACAGGTGATGCACGAGCCGTCGTAGAGGGCCCGGCCCTCGCGGATCAGGGCCGGGTCCTCGGCGCGCGCCACCGACGTGCCGGGCACCACCAGCGCGTAGAGCCCGCCGGTGACCAGGAGCATGGCGGCGAGGGCGACGGCACGTCGGAGGCCGCGCAGACGACGGCGGTGGCGGTCCTGGCGGCCGTGGCGGTCACGGCCCCCAGCGTGCTCACCCACGCCGTGGCCTCCGCACCGGTGCCGCCGCCCCGTCCGCCCCGGCCATCGTCGTGTCCCCACCGGCCCCACCTCGCACCGCGTCGAGCTCGTGCTCGTGGCGACGGCTGAGGGGGTCAACCGACTCGGCCGCGGACGGTAGCCCTGCTCGGAGTCGCTCCGCCAGCCGGACGACCCCGTGGTCGTCCCGCTCCCGAGTTGCCCGCGGCCTTCGGGGTGCGCGATGCTCGGCGCCCCTGACGGAGGTTGACCATTGCAGCCCCCGGAGTCACCGGCACGAGAGTGACCGGAGCGCCGAGGAGCGGTGGTGTCCTTCCTCCCGATCTTCCGAGACATCTTCTGGCTCGAGGTCGCGATCGCGGCCGGCGTCTTCCTCGTCATCGCGGTGCTCCTCGCCGTGACGCTGTACCGACGCCGCGCGGGCGCCGGGCGTCCCGCGTCGTCGCGCGCGGACAACCTGCCCCTGGAGATCGGCTACGCCGTGGGCCTGTTGGGCGTGGCGATCTTCCTCGTCGTGGTGACGGCCAACGCCAACCACCGCCAGGAGCAGGTCCAGCAGGCGGCCCGCGCCGCGCCCGACGTCGCGCGGATCGACGTCACGGGATTCCAGTGGTGCTGGGAGTTCGCCCACCGCGACGGCCCCGCGAGCGAGACCGGCACCTGTGCGGAGGACCCTGCGACCCGTCCGACGCTGGTGGTGCCGGCTGGTCGACCGGTGGAGCTGCGCCTGACCTCGAGGGACGTCGTGCACGCGCTGTGGATCCCCGACCTGGCGCTCAAGAGCGACGTCTACCCGGACCACACCAACGTCCTCGCGACCACGTTCACCGAGCCCGGCACCTGGCTGGGACGGTGCTCCGAGTTCTGCGGCACCCACCACCCCACGATGGAGTTCTGGGTGCGCGCCGTTCCCGAGCAGGAGTACCAGCAGTACCTCGCCTCCGGTGGGGCCTCGGTGTGACCGCGACCGAGCCCGATCGGACCCAGCAGGACGTCCCCCCGTCGAGCCGGCGCGGGACCGCAGCCGCCTGGCTGACGACGACCGACCACAAGCGCATCGCGCTGCTGACCCTCGGGACGGCGCTGGTGCTGTTCGTCGTGGTCGGCCTGATCGCGCTGGTCGTGCGCGCGCAGCTGACGCTGCCCGACCAGCACCTGGTCTCGAACGACCTCTACAACGGCCTGTTCACCACCCACGGCTCCGGGATGATCTACCTGGTCGTGACGCCGATCGCGATCGCGCTGGGCCTCTACCTCGTCCCGTTGCAGGTGGGCGCCCCGGCGGTGGCCGCTCCCCGCCTGGCGATGGCCGGGTTCTGGCTCTACCTCGCCGGCACCGTGCTCATCTTCGCCGGCTTCGCGACCGCGCTCGGACCGGCAGCGGGCGGCTGGTACGCCTACCCCCCGCTCAACAGTTCCCGCTACCTGCCCGGCGCGGGTCAGAGCCTCTGGATCGCCGGGGTGTTCCTGGCCGTCCTGGGCATGATCTTCCAGGCCGGCACGGTGCTCTGGACAGCCCTGCTCAAGCGCGCCCGTTCGGTGACGCTGATGCGGATGCCGGTGTTCACCTGGTCGACGATCGCGACCAACCTCATGGTGATCGGCGCGTTCCCGTCGCTGTTGGCGGCGATGGCCCTGCTGGGGTGGGGCCGGGTCTTCCCGGACATCTTCACCGAGAACCTGTGGAACATCGCCTACCAGCACCTGTTCTGGTTCTTCGCCCACCCCGTGGTCTACGTGATGTTCTTCCCGTTCGTCGGGGTGGTCGCGGAGGTGCTCTCGACCTTCGCCGGGCGCCGGTTCTTCGGCTACCGCGCCACGGTGGTCTCGCTGCTGGTCTTCGCCGCGTTCTCGATGAGCGTGTGGGGCCACCACATGTTCTCCACCGGGCAGGCCAGCAACGACTACTACTCGCTGACCTCGATCCTCCTGCTGGTGCCGGCCGGGGTGGAGTACTTCGGCTTCCTGGCGACCCTCGTGGGTGGGCACCTGCGCTTCACGGTGCCGATGCTCTTCGCGATCGCGTTCGTCCCGCAGTTCCTCGTCGGCGGGCTCACCGGGATCATGGTCGCCACGCCGGTGATCGACTACCAGGTCACCGACAGCTACTTCATCGTGGCGCACTGGCACTACACGCTGGCCGCGGGCTCGCTGTTCGGCATCTTCGCGGCGTTCCACTTCTGGTTCCCCAAGGCGACGGGCCTGCTGCTCGACGAGCGGCTCGGTCGCTGGCAGTTCTGGCTGTTGGTGGTCGGCACGAACACGACGTTCCTGCCGATGTTCTGGCTGGGGCTGGCGGGCATGCCGCGACGCCTCGCCACCTACCTGCCCCAGGACGGCTTCACCACCGCCAACGTCATCTCCAGCGCCGGCAGCGTGCTCATCGCCCTGAGCGTGATCGTCACCATCGCCAACGTCGTCACCTCCGTGCGCGACCGCCGGCGGCCCGCCGGGGACGACCCGTGGCAGGGCCTGACCCTGGAGTGGGCGACCGCCTCGCCGCCGGCGCCCACCAACTTCGACGACCAGCACCCGTTGCCCCGCATCCGCAGCTTCACGCCCCTGCTCGACGAGCGCGAACGCGAGGAAGGCGAGGAACGCACCGGGGACGACCCCGCCGCGCACGGGGGGCTGCGCTCCGGGGGCTCGTCGTGACAGGGCCCGCGGTGAAGGCCGACGCGCCGGCACACATCGTGGGCCTGTGGGCGACGTTGAACGCCGCGCTCGCAGGCGCCATCGTCCTCTACGTCGAGCCGCTGTTCCCGCTGCCCCTGGTGCTCCACCTCGTCGGCGCCGCGCTGGTCACGATCTTCGGTGTGGCGGTGCTCGTCGCCGGACGCCGCGGCGGCGCCGGGCCGCAGCTGCGGCTGCCCTACCGCAGCGTCGCCGCGCTCGCCGGCGCGACGGTCGCTCTCCTGCTCGCCCTGACCTGGGTCTTCGGCCTGTGGGTGCTCGCCCTGGTGCCCTACCCCCTGCTCGTCGCGGTCGTCATGGTCCGCCGGGAGCGGCTCCCGGTCGACGCCACGACGCAGGCCGGTGCCCCCGGCACCCGCAGCCCCGTGCCGGTACCCGTCGAGCGCCCCCTGACGACGCCGGAGGTCTGTGCGCGGGCGCTGGAGATCCACCACGCCCAGCAGCGACGCGGACGCGGGGAGGCCACGTGACCGGCCACCTGCTGCACGGCATGCACACCGGCGTCGCCGGCGCGGCGCTGATGGGGCTGCTCACCTCGGTGCTCGCCCCGCTGCTGGTGCTCGCCGGCCGCCGGCGTGCGGCCCGCTCCGCCGCGTCCGCCCGGTCCCGGCCGTGGCTCGCGGCCGGGATCCTCGTCGCGTTCACGGTCGTGCACGCCGCCACCGTGCTGCTGATCGGGCCCGACACGGCCACGTCGGTGACCCTCGCCGTGCACGTGGTGCTGCTGCTCGGTGCCGTGGCGTTCTGGCTGCCCGTGCTCGGGCACGGGACCACCCGCCTGCCCGACGCCGGACGCGCGATCTACCTGTTCCTGGCCTGCCCGCTGCTCGACACCGCCGCGCTCGCCCTCGTGGTGCGCGGCGACGAGCCCGCGGGCGTCGCCATGATCGTGGCGATGCTGCCGATCGGGGCGGCCGCGATCGTGCTGACGCTGCGCTGGATCGCCGTCGAGGAGCGCGAGGCGCACGCCGTCGACGAGGCGCTCGAGGAGGTCCGATGACGAGCCGTGGCTACCGCCCGCGCCGGTTGAGCGTCACCGGCTACGTCGCGCGGGGTGCCGAGCGCCGCTTCCAGGTGGCGGGGCTGCTCCGCCACCAGATCAACAAGGTGTTCCCCTGGCACTTCTCGTTCTTCTGGGGCGAGCTCGCGCTCTACTCGTTCGTCGTGCTCCTCGGCTCGGGCATCGTCCTGACGCTGTTCTTCGTGCCGTCGCTGGACCAGGTCACCTACCAGGGCTCCTACGCACCCACCTACGGCCTCGAGGCCAGCCGCGCCTGGGTGTCGACGATGCAGATCTCCGTGGACGTGCACGGCGGGCTGTTCCTGCGCCAGCTCCACCACTGGGCGGCGCTGGTCTTCCTCGCCGCGATCATGCTGCACATGGCCCGGATCTTCTTCACCGGCGCCTACCGGGCGCCCCGGGAGATCAACTGGTTCCTCGGCGTCGTCATGCTCGTCGTCGCCATCTTCGAGGGCTACCTCGGCTACTCGATGCTGGACGACCTGCTCTCGGGCACCGGGGTCCGCATCTTCTCCGGGATCGTGCTGTCCGTGCCCGTCATCGGCACGTGGGTGCACTGGATGATCTTCCAGAGCCCGTTCCCGGGCGAGATCTACGTCGAGCGGTTCTTCATCGCCCACGTCCTGCTGCTGCCCGGCATCCTGCTGGCCCTCATCGCCCTGCACCTCGCGGTGGTCTGGTACCAGAAGCACACCCACTTCAAGGGCCCCCGGGCCCGCGAGGGCAACGTGGTCGGCAACCGCACCCTGCCCGTGTTCGCGATGCACAGCGTCGCCGCACTGCTCGGGACCCTCGGGGTGCTCGGCCTGCTGGCCGGGACCGCCCAGATCAACCCGATCTTCCACTGGGGGCCCTACACCCCGGCCCAGGTCAGCAACGGCTCCCAGCCCGACTGGTACGCGCTGTGGCTCATCGGCTCGCTGAAGCTGTTCCCGCCGGCCGACCTGTCCGTGGGCGGGCGCTACACCGTCCCCGGCGGCTTCTGGAGCGGGGTGCTGGTGCCGGTCGTGCTCATCCTGCTGCTGTTCGCGTGGCCGCTGATCGACCGCCTGCGCGACAGCGACCGGGAGCTGCACAACGTGCTCGACCGTCCCCGCGACGATCCCGGCCGCACCGCGATCGGGGCGATGGCGCTCACCCTCTTCGGCGTGCTCACCCTCGCCGGCACCGACGACATCTCCGCCACCGTCTTCTCGATCCTCCTGGAGGCCCTGCGGTGGACCGAGCGCGCGGCGGTGTTCGTGCTGCCCCCGCTGGTCTTCGTGGTCACCCGGCGGCTCTGTCGGCGCCTGCAGCGCTCCGATCGCGACGCGCTCGCCGGTGGCATCGCCACGGGGCTCGTCGACCAGCCCGTCGAGGGCGCCTACCGCTCGGTGCAGCAGCCCTTCGTCGGCGTCGACCCCGAGGGCGGTGAGCACGCGCCGGAGTACGACGGCGCGCGCGTGCCCAAGACACCGACCCCGCAGCGCCCGGGAGGCGGGTCGTGAGCGAGGACGGCTCGACGCCCCCGGAGCGCGAGCTCGACCGCATGGACGTCCACGAGCTCGGTCGTCTCGGCGCCCGACTCGACGACGTCGAGATCGTCGACGACGCACCCCGTCACGAGCCCGGCAGCCGTGAGGAGCGCCGGGCGTACCGCCGCGTGGCCGCCTGGTTCGTCCTGACCGCCCTCGGCGCCGTCGGGTTCGTCCTCGTCTTCGTCCTCTGGCCCTGGCAGTACACGAGCGAGGGACCGGAGCAGACCCTGCGGGCCTGGTTCACCCCCATGCTCGGCATCACCTTCGCCATCAGCGTGCTGTCCCTCGCCGTCGGGATCGTGACGTGGAGCAAGATCATCACGCCGGAGGACGTCGCGGTGCAGCAGCGCCACGACGGCCCATCGCCGCCGGTCGCCCAGCGCACCCTCGCCGCCCGCGTCGTCGAGCTCGTCGACCAGACCGGACTGGGTCGCAGCAAGCTCCTGCGCCGCACGGTGCTCGCGGCCTGCACCGCCGTCGCCGGCGTCCTGACCGTCACGGTCCTCGGGACCCTCGTCCGCGATCCGTGGTCCGAGGGTCCCTACTCCCCGCTCCTGACGACCGGGTGGCGCTCCCCCGACGGCGAGCGCACCTACCTGCGGGTCGACACCGGCGACCCGCACAGCGTGACCCTGCTGCGTCCCGAGGACGTCGCCGCCGGCGGGATGCTCACCGTCTTCCCCTTCCGGGAGTCGATGCGCGGCGACCCCGAGGCGCTCGCCGAGATGCTGCGCGCCGCCGACGTCCCCGTCGTGATCGTGCGCTTCTTCCCCGGCACACCCGTCGTCGAGCGCGTCGGGCAGGAGGACTTCCACCTCGACGGCCTCTACGCCTACTCCAAGATCTGCACGCACATGGGCTGCCCCGCCTCGCTGTTCGAGCAGACCACCCTGCGGATCCTCTGCCCCTGCCACCAGACCGAGTTCCAGGCCAACGAGTACGCCCGCCCCGTCTTCGGGCCCGGCGCCCGCCCCCTGCCCCAGCTCCCCCTGCGCGTGGACGAGCGCGGCTACCTCTACGCACCCCACGACTTCATCGAGCCCATCGGCCCCGGGTTCTGGTCCCGCGACCCCCGGGGCTGACCGCGACCCGCCGCTACCCGCGGTCGGTCGCCGAGTCCGGGTCCCCCATCCGGCGTTCGACGCGTGCCGCGATCATGAGTTCGAGGGCCTGACTGAGCGCGAACACCATCGCCGCGGCGAACGCGCCCGCGGACCAGGCGACGGTCGCCGGGAGCAGCAGGCCCGCGACGATCGCCGCGCCCAGCCCGAGGACGACCGAGACCATGTCCAGGGCCGTGCCGAGCATGATCACCTCCCGGGGCACCGTTCCCGGCCGCCGCCGGAACCCCCGCGTCGTGACCGCCTGCAGCACCGTGAAGGCCCCCGCGGCGCAGACGGCGAAGAGGGCGATGTCGACCAGCGACGGCGATCCGGCCACCTGGTTCAGCGCCCCGTAGGACGCCGTCATCGTCACGGAGAAGCCGAACGCGGTGCTGTTGTCGACGATCGCGGTCTGCAGGCCGGCCCGCGCGGTGTGCTCCCCACCGGACGCGCGACGTTCCTCGTCGTTCACCGCGGTCACCGTAGGGGGCCGCGACCCCCGACGCCTCCGGGCAGCGCGACCAGCTGCACGCGGTCACCACTCGGAGGACCGGGCCGCGCGGACCGGGTCGGACACCGGCGGACGCGGTCACCGCGGATCTCCGCCCGCGCCACGACGCCGGGCCGCTCGCGCGATGGCGTGGGCGGCGACCGGCGAGGTGAGCACGGTGAAGACGATGCCGATGGCGGCGTACGAGATCGTCGCGGCGTTCTCGGTGGCGATCGACGACGCCAGCACGCAGATCACGCCGGGTCCCGTGGCGAGCCCCTGGGCGTGCAGCTGGCTGTAGGTCCCGGGCATGCGCAGCACCCCGACCAGGGCGATGGTCAGCAGGAGCAGGCCGACGACCAGCAGGACGCCGCCGGCGACGTCGAGCACGACGGACATCACTCGAGCGGCCCTCCCGTCGCCAGGTACCGGGCGGCCGCGACGGTGGCGACGAACGACAGCAGCGTGAGGGCCACCGCGGCGTCCAGGTAGTGCGGGACGTCGCGCAGGTAGGACAGCAGGGCCAGCAGCGCGACCACGAGGACCGCGAGCAGGTCGAGGGCGATGAGGCGTTGCAGCACGTCCCGCCCGCGCAGGAGCGCGAGGACCCCGACGATCACCAGGACGGTCACCCAGACCAGGGCCGCGACGACGACGAGGAGGGGCACGCCGCTCACGGGAACACCCGGCGCTGCCGGCTCTGGTAGGCCGCGGCCTGCTCCGCCCGGACACCGTCCGGGTCGTGGGCGTCCAGCACGTGGACCAGCAGCTCGCCGCGCTCCTCGTCGAGGTCGACGACGACCGTGTTGGGCGTGATGCCCAGCCGGACGCCCCAGGCGGCGAACGACGACGGCGACGTGGGGCCGGTCGGCAGGCGCACCAGTCCCGGGTCGGGAGGACCACGCAGGCAGCAGCGGATCACCTCGGCGCTGGAGGTCACGACGTCGACGAGGGTGCCGCCGACGAGGGCCGGCACGCCGGCGAGCCGACGGACCGTCGAGGAGTCCGATCTCGACGCCGCGCGGCGCCGGTGCCCGACCGCCACGACCAGGGACGCGAGGACGAGCCCGATCGCGACGTCGCCGAGCTTCACACTCGAGACGACGAGCAGGTAGAGGCCGGCCAGCACGACCACCCTCAGCACGATCCCGATCACGGTCCAGCTCCGTTCGTCGATGCCGTCAGCACGTCGGCGGCGGCGGCCGACACCGCGACCAGGGGTTCCGGCCACAACCCCCCGGCGAGGAGGAGCACGGCGAGGACGACGACCGGCACGCGCCGTGACACCCCCCTCGCCGGGGCGGTGTCACGGGTCTCGGCGTCCGTCACCGCGTCCCGGTCCTCCTCGGCCCAGAACTCCCGCTGGTAGACGAGGAAGAGGTAGAGCAGGGACAGGGCGCTGCCCACCACGAGCAGGACGACGAGGGTCGGGCTGCCGGCGTCGACGGCGCTGCGGAAGACGGCGAGCTTCCCGACGAACCCCACCGCCGGCGGCACGCCGGCGACGCTCAGGGCACCCACCACGAACGCGCCGGCGACCAGCGGCCCCCGGACCGCCGTGGTGAGGAACAGCAGGGCCTTGTTCAGCGCGTTGACCACGCTGTAGAGCACCGCCGCCGCGAACCCGACCGGACCGCCCACCCCGACCGCGACCAGCACGTACCCGACCTGCCCGATCGCCGAGTAGGCGAGCATCTCCGCGGGTCGGCGGCGTGCCACCGCCAGCACACCGCCGTAGACGATCGACGCGGCCCCGAGGACGACCAGGACGGTCGCGGACAGGCGGATCTGCTCGGCGAACACGCCGGGCCCGAAGCGCAGCAGCCCGTAGGCGCCGATGTTGGCGACGGCGCCGCTGAGGACCGCGGCGACGGACGGCCGGGTGTCCGCGTAGACGGTCGGCAGCCAGTAGTGGAAGGGGAACAGCCCGAGCTTGACGCTGAACGCGACGAAGAACCCGACGGCCACGGCGATCGCGGCGTTGGGCGGGACCTCCCGGATGCGCTCGGCCACGTCGTCCATGGCGAGGGTGCCGGTGACCCGGTAGGTCCCGGCCACGGCCAGCAGGAAGATGAAGGACCCGAGCAGGTTGACCGAGGCGAAGATGACCGCGGCACGCAGCTGGGCGCGTCCGCCGCCGTACCCGGTCAGCACGTACGCGGCGATCATCGACATCTCGAAGAAGACGTAGAAGTTGAAGACGTCGCCGGTGAGGAACAGACCGTTGAGCCCGGCGGCGAGCAGGACCAGCAGGCCGGGCACCGTGCGCTGCCCGACCCCGAGGAGCGTCTCCGCACAGGCCGCCGCGAGCAGGACGATGCAGGACAGCAGGGCGAAGGTCACGCCGAGCGCGTCGGCCCGCAGGACGATGCCCACGCCGGCCGGCCACCCGCCGGTGACCATCTCCACCGCGCCGTCGCGCAGGACGTCGGCGGCCAGGAGGCCCAGCACCGCGATGGTGGCCGCGAGCGTCACCGCGCCGAGCCAGCCCACCGTGCGGCGGCGCCCGTCGAGGACCACGAGCAGCAGCCCGGCCGCCCACGGCACGAGCAGGGAGAGCGACAGGGCCGTCATTCGGTCTCGTCCCCCTCCTGGCGGACGACCTCGTCCCGGCCGGGGCGGTCGACGTCGCGCAGCTCGTCCCGCTCCGCCGTGCCGTGCGCGACGACGACGCGGTGGACCAGGGCCAGCAGCAGGGCGAGCGTGCCCATGCCGATCACGAGGGCGGTGAGGGCGAGTGCCTGCGGGAGCGGGTCGCTGAGCGGCCCGCCCTCCGCGGGGTCGAGGGGGGCGCGCCCCTGCGACAGGCTCGACCCGATGATGGTGACGATCGCGCACTGCGAGATGAGCGCGATCCCGGCGACGACCCGGACGAGGCTGCGCTGGAGCAGGAGGTAGGAGCCCGCGCCGAAGAGCAGGGCGGCAGCGGCGGCGGTGGCGAGCGTCATGTCGGCGGCTCCTGGTCGGGCTCGGCGAGCTGGTGGACGAGCACGGTGACGACGCCGACGACGAGCAGGAAGATGCCGACGTCGAAGCTCACGGCGGTCATCAGCTCCGCCGTGCCCACGCTCACCACCTCCTCGTCGGGCCCGGGGCGGTGGCTGAACACCGGCTCGCCCAGGGCGACGGGGAAGAACCCGCTGGCGAGGGCCACGAAGGCGCCGCCGACCGCTGCGTGCGGCGCGTGGCGCAGGACGGGCAGGGCGGCCTCGGCGCGGTGCGCACCGACCGCCACGGCGTTGAGGGCGACGGCGAGACCGACCACCATGCCGGCGGCGAAACCGTCGCCGACCTTCGTGTAGCCCTTGACGATCAGGGCGACGGCCACGACCACGCTCGGCGCCAGCAGCAGGCGGGCCACGACCCGCACGATGACCGTGGGGCCGGGGGGCGTCTCCGGGTCGGTCACCAGAGCCTCCCCCGTCGCAGCAGCGTGGCCACACCGACCGCCGCGATCAGCAGGACCGTGATCTCGCCCATCGTGTCCAGCCCGCGGAAGTCGGCCACGATCACGGTGACGACGTCCTGTCCGTGCGCGGCCGGGGCGAGCCGGGCCTGCTCGGCGGCCACCGACGGGGTCTCCCGCGGCTCGGACAGGTAGCCCCAGATCACCACGAACGCGCCGAGCCCGGAGACCGCGGCGACCAGGGGGTCGCGCCAGCGCTGCCCCCGCCGCCGTCCGTGTTCCCGGTGCGGCTCGGTGCCCGGCAGGCGTGCGAGCGCGGCGAGGAAGACCAGGCTGAGCATGGTCTCGACCAGCACCGCCACGAGGGCGACGTCCGGCGCCGCGCGCAGGGCGTAGACCGCGGCGAGCCCGAAGCCCACCGCGGCCAGGGCGAGCACGATGCCCAGCCGTTCCCGCGTGCGGGCGGCCACGAGGGTGGCGACGCCGACGAGCACGAGCAGCGGCAGCACGAGCCAGTCGGTCCCGGCGATCGGTCCCACCGCGAACGCCTGCGTCACGGGGGTGACCGCGAACGCGCCGACGGCGAGTGCGCCCGCCGGCACGAGCACCGCGGCGATGCTGCTGCGCAGGTCCCGGGTCTCCCAGTCGTGTAGCCGGTCGGACACCCGGCGCAGCCCGATGACGGTCGCGGTGTACGCCCGCCGGGGCCCGAGCCGGTCGCCCGCGGTGGCGACCAGGCGGGAGGCGCGGTCCCGGAGGCCCGCGGCCGCGAGGAGCAGCCCGCCGAGCGCCCACGCGGCGAGGGCCATGACGTTGGTCCCGCGGAGGTCGAGGTGGTAGGCGGGCGAGAGCGTCACCGGCGCGGCGTGGGAGACGGCGCCGGCGTCCTGCGCCAGGGCCGTGATCGGCGAGGGCACGATCCCGATGACCACCGCCACGAGGGCCAGGACCACCACCGGCACGAGCAGGACGCGGGACAGGGCGCCCGGGGCGGTGGACAGCGGCCCGAGGAACAGGCGCGTCCAGTAGCGGCCGATGTAGGCGAAGGTCAGACCCGCGGCCAGGACGGACGCCACCGTCAGGACCGGACCGTGCTCCTTCGCGGCCCCGAAGAACAGCTCGTCGGAGAAGAACCCTCCGGTGAGCGGGAGCCCGGCGAGGGTCGCGGCCGCCACACCGGTGGCCGCTGCCAGCACGGGCGTGCGCCGGCCGAGCCCGCCCAGCCGGGACAGGCGGTCCTCTCCCGTCGCCGTCGTGACCGCTCCCGCCGACAGGAACAGGGCGCTCTTGGCCACCGCGTGCACGACGACGTAGAAGGCGGCCGCGCCGGCGGCGGCGGCCCCGACCATGCCGTAGAGGGTGACGACGTACCCGTACTGGGAGATGGTCGAGTAGGCCAGCACCTGCTTGAGCTCGTCGCGGCCGAGGGCGAGCACCCCGCCCACCGCGATCGACGTCAGCCCGACGACGAGCAGCACGACCAGTACGAGCTCGCTGCGGGCCAGCAGCGGATGGACCCGGCCCAGGACGAGCACGCCGGCGGCGACCATGGCCGCCGAGTGCAGGTACGCCGACACCGGTGTCGGGGCCTGCATGGCGCGGGGCAACCAGAAGTGCAGCGGGACCTGGGCGCTCTTGGCGAGCGCCGCCACCGCGATCAACAGGCCCGCGACCGTGGTCGTCGTCCCCGGCCCGACCCGCGCGACCAGCTCGGGGATCGCGAAGGTGCCGTACGCGGAGTAGAGCAGCACGGCGCCGACGAGCAGCGCCACCGCGGGCACGATGGTGACCAGCAGCGCGGTCAGCGCGGCGGTGCGCGCCTCCCGACGCTCGCGGTCGAAACCGATGAGGAAGTAGGAGCAGACCGCCGTCAGGTCGAAGAAGACGAAGACGAGGACGAGGTCCGTCGCCGTCGCCAGGCCCACCATCGCGACTGCGAACAGCCCCATCCACGGCCAGAACCGCCGGCCCTCGGAGAGTGGCCGTCCGTCCTCCACGAGGTGCTGGCGCAGGTAGCGGGTCCCGTAGGCGAACACGAGGACGCCCACGCCGGTGGCGAGCAGGGAGTAGAGCGCGGCGAGACCGTCGAAGGCGAACGACAGGCGCAGGTCGAGCGAGGGCACCCAGGGCAGCGACAGCGTGCCGCCACCGCGCAGCCACCCCACCAGGCACACCGCGAAGCCGGCGGCCGCGGCCGCGCAGCACGACCACCCCGGCCAGTCGGGGCGGCGGGACCGGCTCGACCCGGGGCGTTCCGCCTCCGCGCCCTCCATCAGGCGCCGACGTGCGGGGTGATCGGGGAGCCGGCCACGACGCGACGGCGACGCGGGTGCGCCGGGTGCGCCGGGGGCGAGGTCATGGCCCGGGGACTTGCCGACACCGCCACCACGGGAAACTCCTTCTCCGGATCGCCGCGGGACCTCGGCGCACGGCGACCCCTTCGACCACCTCGACGCCGCGGCCCAGGCCGTCCTCGCCACGGATCCGTTCACCGAGCCGTGCGGCCCGCCGCCGGTACCCCGGGTCGCCGACGAGGTCGCCGATCCGGGCGGTCAGTCCGTCGGTGAGCCTCCTCGCGGGCAGCGGTGCGGGCCCCGCACCCGCCGCGCGCACACGCGCGCCCCAGAACGGCTGGTCGCCCAGGAACGGGCAGATCAGGGTCGGCTTCCCCGCGCGCAGCCCGGCCGCGGTCGACCCCGCGCCGCCGTGGTGGACGACCGCCGTGACCCTCTCGAACAGCCAGTCGTGCGGCACGGCGTCGACCACGAGCACGTCCTCCGACGGCGACTCCCCCGCCGTGAGGCCGCCCCACCCCGTCGCGACGATCCCGCGCACCCGGTTGACCTCGAGGGCCCGGAGCACCGCGTCGCGTCGCTGCTCGGCGCCCTTCCCGAACCCCATCGACCCGAACCCGACGTAGACGGGCGGGGCCCCGGCGGACAGGAAGTCGGCGAGACGCGGGTCGGGGCGCCAGGTGGGATCGCGCTCGAGGAACCAGTAGCCCGTGACGTGCGCCGACGGCGGGTAGTCGGCGGGGATCGGCACGACGTGGCGGCTGTAGGGGTAGAGCACGGGCACCGCCGCCCCGTCGGGGTCCCGCAGCGGGTCGGCGAGCCGACCGACCTTGCCCAGCCCCATCTCGCGCCGGAGGTCGTTGATCATGCCGCCGTACAGGACCGTGGCCAGCCGGGTGAACGCGTAGGAGGCGCGATTGGCCCACCCCGGCAGCGACGCCCCGCCCAGGAACGGGATCGGGAACGCGCGCGTGGGGGTGTAGAGCGGCAGCGGGAGCGAGAGCACCCCGGGCACACCGAGTGCCTCGGCCAGGGACGCCCCGGCGAGGCACTTCGGGTGGTGGACGACGAGGTCCGGATCGGTCTCTCGCGCCGCGGCCCACTGCTCGTCGAGGTGTTCGCGCATGGCCTCGCGCATGACGCCCAGCGTCCGGAGCGCGTCGCGGGGCCCGCTCAGCTCGGGCATGACCTCCTGCAGCATGGCGAGCATGCGTGAGCCGGCCGGCCACAGCCCGACCCCGACGCCCTCGACCAGCTCACGGAAGCCCTCGGGGACGGCGAGGGTCACCTCGTGGCCCCGGGCCCGCAGTGCGCCGCCGAGCGCGACGTAGGGCTGGACGTCGCCGCGGGTGCCGAACGCGGTGACGAGGACGCGCACGTCACCGCACCCCGCACCGGATCGCGATCAGGACGATGGCGGACGGGATCGCCATGCTCGCGAAGACCACCAGCCCGGCCGCCCACGGCCGCGGGAGGACCACGAGGGCGAGGAGGAACACGATGCCGAGCTGGATCACCGCGTTGTAGGTGCGGGGCGAGACCCCTCCACGGTGCGTCGCGCCGCGCAGGCGCGCAGCCAGGCCCGGGTCCTCTCCCCGTGTCGCGGCCTCGAGCTCCGACAGGGCGCGCCGTTCCCGCGCGGAGAGCGGTCGGTGCTCGCCGGGCTCCGGCCCGGGCGTGGGGGGCGTGGCAGGCATGGCGGCCTTCCGTCACGGGGGACAGAACACGCCGACCAGACTTCCCGGCACACCGCGGACAACAGTAGCGGGTGCAGACCGCCGAACCCATGAGGAACGACGGCGAGCACACCGCGTGACCGTCGGGCCGGTGGGACCCGGAACGTGACCCGATCAGCCGTGTCTCCGTGGTCCCCGTGTCGCGATCGGCCTTCGCCTGGGCACCCGGACGTGGAAAGCTCTTCGTTGTCTGGCTCCAGGCGTGGGCACACGCCGCGACGAGAGGGCACACGATGACCGAGGTCCGGAGCGATGCACCGTCGACCGAACCGGAGCCGGACACCGGCGCCAAGATCAAGCCCGTGGTGTTCTACGGCTCCGCCGCCGTGACCCTGGCCATCGCGTTGTGGGCGATCTTCGCGCCGACCTCGGCGGCGGACACCATCGGCGCGGTGGTGAGCTGGACGTCGCAGTGGTTCGGCTGGTTCTACATCCTGCTGACCACGCTGGTCCTGGTCTTCGTCATCGTCGTCGGCGCCTCGCGCCTCGGGCGGACCCGGCTCGGGCCCGAGCACTCGCGACCGGAGTTCAGCACGTTCGCGTGGGCGTCCATGCTGTTCGCCGCCGGCATCGGCACCGACCTGATGTTCTTCGCCGTCGTCGAGCCGGTCACGCAGTACCTCACCCCGCCGCGCGGCGAGGGCGGCACCCTGCAGGCGGCCGAGGACGCGACGGTGTGGACGCTGTTCCACTACGGCATCAGCGGCTGGGGTCTGTACGCGTTGATGGGGATGTCGCTGGCGTACTTCGCCTACCGGCGGAACCTCCCGCTCGCGATCCGGTCGGCGCTGTACCCCATCTTCGGCAAGCGGATCCACGGTGGCATCGGCACGGCGGTCGACCTCGCCGCCGTGCTCGGCACGATCTTCGGCGTCGCGGCGTCGCTCGGGATCGGCGTGGTGCTGCTCAACTACGGCCTCACCTTCCTGTTCGGGATCCCGGAGGGGACGGGGGCCCAGATCGGGCTCGTGGCCCTCGCGGTCGTCATGGCCACGGCGTCGGCCGTCAGCGGCGTCGACCGCGGGATCAAGCTGCTGAGCCAGCTCAACGTGCTCCTCGCGATCGGCCTGGCCCTCTTCCTGCTGATCGCCGGGAACACCGTCTTCCTGCTCAACGCGCTCGTGCAGAACGTCGGCGACTTCGTCAGCTCCTTCCCCGGGCTGACACTCGAGACGTTCGCCTTCGACCAGCCCGTCGACTGGCTCAGCGCATGGACGCTCTTCTTCTGGGCGTGGTGGATCGCCTGGGCGTCGTTCGTGGGGCTGTTCCTGGCCCGCATCTCGCGGGGCCGCACCATCCGCCAGTTCGTGGCCGGGACGTTGATCATCCCGTTCACCTACATCGTCATGTGGATCTCGATCTTCGGCAACAGCGCCATCGAGGTCATCCGCAACGGTGACGTGGCCTTCGGGCAGAACACCATGGAGAACAACGCGCAGGGCTTCTACCAGCTCCTCGCGCAGTACCCGGCGGTCCCGTTCATCGCCGGGGTCGCCACCTTCGTCGGCCTGCTGTTCTACGTGACCTCGGCCGACTCGGCGGCCCTCGTCATGGCCAACCTGAGCTCCCACCTGAAGACGCCGCAGTCGGACGGGGCACGGCCGGTGCGGATCTTCTGGGCGGTGGCCACCGGCCTGCTCACGGTGGGGATGCTGGCCGTGGGCGGCGTGCCCGCGCTGCAGAACGCCACGATCATCATGGGCCTGCCCTTCGCCTTCGTGCTCCTGCTGGTGATGTACGGCCTCTACAAGGCGCTGCGGCTGGAGTCCCTGCTCGCGGCGAGTCGCGAGTACGGGCCACGGCCGGTGGCCTCCGGCCGCCTCACCGGCGACGGGCACCATCCCGCGGGCCCCGGGTGGCGACAGCGCCTCGACCGGGCCTTCTCGTTCCCCGACCGGGAGCGAGCCGAGCGGTTCCTGGACGAGGTCGCGCTCCCCGCCGTCGAGGAGGTGGCCGAGCACCTCGAGGAGCGCGGGGTGGAGGCGCAGGCCCGGCAAGGCCAGGACGAGGACGGCACACGGATCGTGGAACTGGTCGCCGACATGGGTGAGGAACACCCCTTCACCTACCGCATCCAGCCGCGGGAGGTCCCCGTACCCGTCTACGGGCGCGCCGTGCCCGAGGGGACCCTCACCTACTACCGGCTGGAGGTCCACCTGCGGGACGGCGGCCAGGACTACGACGTCATGGGCCACACGCACGGCCAGCTGATCGACGACGTCCTCGACCAGTACGAACGGCACCTCGAGTACGTCCGCCTCGAGCAGGACGTGCGCTGAGCCCTCGTCGGCTCAGCACCCTCTCAGGCGGACACGGCACACTGGATCCCGGTGTGCCGGGAAGTCTGGTCGGCGGTCACGAGTCCGCGTCCGCGACCAGCGAGGTGGTGCACGATGACGACCGAGCCGACCCGGCCCGAACCCGCCCGGCCCCTCACCGACCGCGAGAAGGTCGTGCTCGCGCGGATGGCGGCCGATCTGCGCCGCACGCCCGGCCGCCCCGGGGCCCGGAGCCCGGAGGTCCCCCGGCCCGCCCGTTCCGGGCCGCGGACCCGCGACGTCGTCGTCCAGGTGGTGGTCGTCGTCGTGCTCGCCGTCGTGCTCATGCCGACCGTGTGGGCGGGTGCCGTGCTCGCGGTGATCGTGCTGAGCGGGCCGGTCGCGGCCGCGTGGTGGGCCCGACGCCGCGGCGCGGGGTGACGGAGACGTTGGGCCGGTCGGGCGCGTGTCTTCGTGCCGCCTCGTCGAGCGCTAGCGTCGCGCGCTCTCGCCGTCGTGTGGAGACGACGGCATCGACGAGAGGTGTCGCGTGATCTCTCCGTCCCGCTCCGTCGGGCGCACGTCGTCGACCGGGGACGTGCACAGCCGTGACGGCACCGTGCTGCGCACCTGGAGCAACGGCGCCGACGGCGTCCCGCTCGTCATCAGCAACGGGCTGGGGGCGCCGCCCTCGGCGTGGCCGCGGCTGCGGGAGCCCGACTGCGGGTTCGCGGCCGTGTCCTGGTCGCACCGAGGCCTCGGCGGGTCCGGGCGCCCCGCCGACCCGACCCGGATCCGTGTCGAGGACCACGCCGCCGACCTCGAAGCCACCATGGACGCCGCGGGCTTCGAGCGGGCCCTGCTGCTGGGGTGGTCGCTGGGGGTCAACGTCGCCTTCGAGTTCGCCCGCGCCCGTCCCGACCGGGTGGCGGGCATCATCGGGGTCGGTGGGCTGCCCGGCGGCTCGTTCCGGGCGTTCGGCCCGCCGGGTGTGCCCGTGGCTCTGCGGGAACGGGCCGGCCGGACCGCCGCGTGGCTGTTGCGCCTGGTGGGGCCGCCGGCGGCGGCGCTGGCGGCCCCGACGGTGGAGTCCGCGCGCGCACTCGGAGCCGCTCACCTCCCGCCGCTGCCCGATCCGTCCGCGTCGGCGGAGGTCGCGCGCGTGTTCGCGGGACACGAGTGGACCTGGTACTCCGAGCTCCTCCTCGCCGCCGGCGACCATCCCCCGATCGACACCGGTTTCGTGTCCTTCCCGGTGACCCTGGTGGGCGGCACGCTCGACGTCGCCGCCGCAGCCCCGGACGTCCGTGCGGTCGCGGGGTCGATCCCGCAGGCGCGGTTCGTGCCCCTCGTCGGCACCCACTTCCTGCCCCTCGAACAACCCGACGGCCTCCACCGGGAGCTCGTCGCCCTCGCCGAGCGGGCCGGACCGTCCCGCGCCCCGTCGGGGGGTTCGGTACCGTCGTCGCCGTGATCCGCTGGCACGGGAGCTCGCGGCGTCGCGCTGGTGGCGCGGTGTCGACGACCCCGTCGCGCGGGAGCTGGTGCGGGCGTCTCGCGCTCCTGGTCGTCGCGCTCGGTCTGGTGCTCATGCACCACGTCGTCGGCGCCCACCAGCACTCGACGCCGGACGTCGCGTCCCCGCCGATGCCGGCACCCGCGGTCGTCGGCCACGCCGCGCCGTCGACCAGCGAGCACCACCACGGCGGTGACGCCGTGCCGTCGGCCGGCGTCGATCAGCACGGGACGACTCCCGACGGCATGTCCACCGCCAGCAGCGCCGCGCTGCTGCACCACCATCCGGACGAGGGCGGTCACGACCACGCCGGCTCCCTGCTGCACCTGTGCCTCGTCGCACTCGTGGGCGGCGCGGCCTTCCTCCTCGTGCTCGTCCTCGTCGCGCTGTGGTGGCGGCCGCCGCCCCGGCGGGTCGGACCGGCCGGCGGCGCTCCGGCGACCGCGCCCCGTGCCCCTCCCGCGTCCTCGAGACTGGCGGAGCTCCAGGTCCTCCGGCTGTAGGCCGGCCCACCGTCTGCGCGTGCCCGTCCCCGGGCCTGACCGCGCAGCGGCGCCGTGCCCTGCCGTCAGCACCGGCCCCTCGCGCACCGGCCGGTGCCCAGCCGAAGGAGACCTCCTCGTGCGTGCCCGTCTCGTCGGCGGCGTGATCGCCGCCGCCACCGCCGCCTTCCTGGCCGCGGGATGTTCCGATTCCGCCGCGCCGCCCGCGGCCGGCCCCGCCCCGACACCGCCGGCCTCGTCACCGCAGGCCGGCGCCCCGATCGCGCCCGAGCACAACCAGGTGGACGTGCTGTTCGCCCAGGGCATGATCCCCCACCACCAGCAGGCCATCGCCATGTCGTCCCAGGCCTCCGAGCGCGCGTCGTCCCAGGAGGTCAAGGACCTGGCCTCGCGCATCGACCAGGAGCAGGGTCCGGAGATCGAGCAGATGACCGCGATGCTCGACGCCTGGGGCGCGCCTCGCCCGCAACCCGGCTCCACCGCGATGCCCGGCATGCCGGGACACGGCATGCCCGGCGCGCCCATGGGTGGCATGCCGATGCAGGGGATGATGGGTGAGGCGCAGATGCGGCAGCTCTCGGCCCAGTCCGGCGCTGCCTTCGACCGCATGTTCCTGCAGATGATGATCGAGCACCACAGCGGTGCGGTGCAGATGGCCCAGACCGAGCAGACCCAGGGTCTCAACCCCCAGGCCAGGGAGCTCGCCGGCACCATCGCGGCGGATCAGCAGCGGGAGATCATCGAGATGCAGACCCTGCTCAGCAGGATCTGACCCGCCCGGGACGCCCGCCCGGTCGAGTGGCCGGGCGGGCGTCTCGTCCGTGTCCTGGCGTCAGGACGTCGCGCGTGCGCGGAACCGACGCAGGCGCAGGCTGTTCGCCACGACGAAGACCGACGAGAACGCCATCGCCGCTCCGGCGAGCATGGGATTGAGCAGGCCGGCGGCAGCCAGGGGCAGCGCCGCGGTGTTGTAGGCGAAGGCCCAGAACAGATTGCCCTTGATGGTCGACAGCGTGCGGCGGGAGAGCCGGATGGCGTCGACCGCGGCCCGCAGGTCGCCGCGCACCAGGGTGAGGTCGCCGGCCTCGATCGCGACGTCGGTGCCGGTACCGAGGGAGAGCCCGAGATCGGCGCGGGCGAGGGCGGCGGCGTCGTTGACGCCGTCCCCGATCATGGCCACGACCTTGCCCTCGGCCTGGAGACGGGCGATGACCTCGTCCTTGTCCGCCGGCATGACCTCCGCGACCACGCGCTCGGCGTCGATCCCGACCTCCGACGCGACGGCGCGAGCGGGCTGTTCCGCGTCGCCGGTCAGGAGGACGGGGGTCAGCCCGAGCGCCCGCAGGCCGGCGACGGCCTCGGCGCTGCCCTCCTTGACCGTGTCGGCGACGGCCAGCAGCCCCCGCGCCGCACCGTCCCACGCCACCGCGACGACGGTGTGCCCGCGGGCCTCGGCGTCCGACTTCGCCTCGGCGAGCCCGGCGGGCATCGCCACCGACCAGTCCGCGAGCAGGCGTGGCCGGCCGACGAGGACCGCGTGACCCTCCACGGTGCCGTGCACCCCGAGACCTTCGTCGTTGGCGAACTCCTCCACAGGAGGGAGCGGCCTGCCCGAGCGGGCGCGGGCCGCGGCGGTGATGGCCCGGGCGATGGGGTGCTCCGAGGCGTCCTCGACGGCACCGGCGAGCCGGAGGACCTCGTCCGCCTCCTCGCCGGCAGCCGGGTGCACGTCGACCAGGGACATGCGGCCTTCGGTGATGGTGCCGGTCTTGTCGAGGACGACGGTGTCGACGCGACGCGTCGACTCGAGGACCTCGGGCCCCTTGATGAGGATGCCGAGGGCGGCGCCTCGACCCGTCCCGACCATGAGCGCCATCGGCGTGGCCAGCCCGAGCGCACAGGGGCACGCGATGATGAGGACGGCGACGGCCGCGGTGAAGGCGCCGGCCGCGCCGACGCCGGTGGCCAGCCAGAAACCGAGCGTGCCGGCGGCGAGCAGGATGACGAGCGGGACGAAGACGCCCGAGACCCGGTCGGCGAGGCGCTGGACGGCGGCCTTGCCGGTCTGGGCGTCCTCGACGAGGCGCGCCATCTGCGCGAGCTGGGTGTCGGAGCCGACCCTCGTCGCGCGGACGACGAGACGACCGCCCTCGTTGACCGTGGCGCCGATGACGGCGTCGCCCACGCCGACCTCGACCGGCACCGACTCGCCGGTGACCATGGAGGCGTCGACCGCGGAGCTGCCGTCCTCGACCTCGCCGTCGGTGGCGATCTTCTCCCCGGGTCGGACGACGAAGCGGTCCCCGACGACCAGTCGCTCGACGGGCACGCGGTGCTCGACACCGTCGCGCAGCACCGCCACGTCCTTGGCACCGAGCTCGAGCAGCGCACGGAGCGCAGCCCCGGCGCGACGCTTGGCCCTGGCCTCGAACCAGCGGCCGGCGAGGATGAACGTCGTGACCCCGGCGGCCACCTCGAGGTAGATGTTCGCGGCGCCGTCGGTCGGCTCGATGGACAGCTCGAACGGGTGGACCATCCCGGGCACCCCGGCCGTGCCCAGGAAGAGCGCGTAGAGCGACCAACCGAGGGCGGCGAGGGTGCCGAGCGAGATCAGGGTGTCCATCGTCGCCGTGCCGTGGCGCAGGTTGGCCCAGGCCGCGCGGTGGAACGGCAGGGCGCCCCACACGACGACCGGAGCGGCCAGCGCGAGCGACGCCCACTGCCAGTAGGTGAACTGCAGCGCCGAGACCATGGCCAGCACGACCACGGGCACGGACAGGGTCAGGGAGACGAGCAGCCGGGTCCGCAGGCTGTCCGCCTCGCCGGCTCGGTCGCCGTCGGCCTCCGCGTCGGAGTCCTCCGCCGCCGGGGGCTGCGGGACGGATGCCGTGTAGCCGGCGGCCTCGACGGCTCCGATGAGGGCCTCGGTGGACACGTCGGAGGTGACGGCGACGCGTGCCTTCTCCGTGGCGAAGTTGACCGTCGCCTCGACCCCGTCGAGCTTGTTGAGCTTGCGCTCGATGCGGTTCGCGCACGAGGCGCAGGTCATGCCGCCGAGGACGAGCTCGACCTCGTGGACGGTCGTCGTGCCGCGCGTCTCGGAGAGCGCGTCCGCCTCGTCGACGACCGCGCCCGTGTTGCCGGTGACGGTGCTCATCCCGCGTGTCCTTCCTGGGCGGCCTCGGGGGGACGGCCCCCGACGGCCGACGGATGGTGATCAGTGTCCATGCGGTGCGCCCGACTCGGCGTGCGTGGTGGGAGCACCGGCCGGTGCGCCGGGGTCGGCAGCGGCGACGACCGTGAACTCGGCGGTGCGGACCACGCCCCGGTGGGCGAAGTCGAGGTAGAGCCGGTAGGGACCGGCGGAGGGCACCTCGGCCACGAACTCGATGGCCGGGCCCGCCGCGGTGCGCCCGTCGCCAGGGGACCCGGTGGGGTGCACGTGCAGGTAGGCGAGGTCGCCGGTCCGCAGGGCGACGAGGTGGCCGTACGCCGCGAGGTAGGGCTGCAGGTCCGTCACGGGAGCTCCGTCACGCGCCACCGACAACGTCACGGGGCTGGCGGTGCCGGGGACGAGGGCGCCCGTCAGGGTGACCGTGTAGCCGTCCGGGGTCGTGGCGACGGTGGACGGGGGCGGCAGGGGCACGGGACCGTAGGCACCGGCGACCGCGATGTCGCGTCCGAGGGTCATCGCCTCGGTGCGCCCGTCGGGAGCGAAGTCGGCGAAGACCCGGTGGTCGCCCGGGGCGAGGGCCGTCGTGGTGCGCCACGTCCCGTCCGGGTCCATGACCGGGTGGAGGTGCTGGAAGCCGGACTGGTCGCGCCGCACCACGATCAGGTGCAGCGGCTTGTCGTGGGTCGGGGTGAAGGCCGTGACCGGGGCACCACCCGGACCGAGGATGCGGAACGCCAGCTCGCCGGGGCGGTCGGCCCGGTCGGGCGTGTCGGTGACGTCGAGGGTGTAGCCGTCCTCGGAAACGGCCAGCCCGCCGGCGTCCGTTGCGGCGCCGGGAGTGCCACCCCCGTCCTCGGGCCGAGGTGGGGCCGCGGCGGAGCCGGCCGTCCCGGTCGGCGCCTCAGGGGCGGGCGCGGGGGTGGGCCCGGCCACCGCGCCGACGCCACCGCCCACGACGAGGGCGAGCACGAGTGCCAGAGCGAAACCACCGAGCCGGACGAGAGGGCGATCGAGAAGTGACCGCCACGTCGAGCGCCGTCCTGACGCACCGCCGCCGCGGGAATCGGTGGCACCGGGCGTCCGAGACCCGGTCGTGTCCGGGTCGGCCCGCTCGGGGCTCGTCGTGGTCACGGCGTGCTCCCCGTTCCCTCGAGCCGGTAGCCGGCCTCCTCGACGGCGGCCCGGATCGCGCCGTCGTCGATCGGGCCGACCGCGGTCACGACGAGACGGCGACTGACGAGGTCGACGTCGACGTCCGAGACGCCTGCCACCTCGGCGACCTCCTCCTGCACCGAGGCCACGCAGTGGGCGCAGGTCATGCCGTCGACGGTGTAGGTGCTGGTCTGGCTCACGAGGTCATCTCCGTTCTCGTCGGCAGCTCAGGACCTGACCAGGCGGGCGATCGCGGCGCTGGCCTCGGCGATCTTCTCGTCGGCCACGTCGCCACCCTCCGCCGCTGCCTCGGCCACGCAGTGCCCGAGGTGGTCGTCGAGCAGGCCGAGGGCGACGTTCTCGAGCGCCCGCGTGGCGGCCGAGACCTGCGTCAGGACGTCGATGCAGTACTTGTCGTCGGCGACCATCTTCGCGATCCCGCGCACCTGGCCCTCGATCCGGCGCAGCCGCGCGAGGTACGCGTCCTTCTCTCCGGCGTAGCCGTTCATCGCTCGGCTCCTCTCGACATGCTCGACGATACCCCCTGGGGGTACCCCGTCAAGTCCGGTGTCCCGCGAGGTGTCGACCGGTATCCACACCTTGCGAGCGACACCCCTACCTCGTACCTTGCTACGGATACCTATACCCCCTATGGGTATAGAACCGGGTGGCGACGGCCTGACGGGAGGTGGGAGTGATGGGCGATCTGGCACCGGCGCTCGTGGTGCTCGGCATCGGCGTCCTCCTGGTCATCGCGCTCCGGACGCTGGCGCGGGCCGCCGCCGTGGCGCCGCCACTGGAGAACGTGCTGCCCCACGCCGGCGGGTTGCCACCTCTCGAGCACCCCGTCTCCCGGTTCCACGTCCGCTGGTACGTCGTGACCATGGTGTTCCTGGCCTTCGACATGGAGATGATCTTCATGTACCCCTGGACCCTGGTCGTCGTCCAGCGGGGACCGGCGTCGGTGGTCGAGATGTTCGGCTTCCTCGCGCTGCTCATGGCGGGTGTGGTCTACGCCTGGCGCGAAGGTGCGCTCCGATGGACCTGAGGACAGCGCTCCTGCGAGCGGCCGTCGCGAGGCCCCACGTGCTGGTCGTCGGCGGGGTGGGGACCGACCGGCTCCGGGCGCGCGTCGAGCAGGAGGTCGCGCGCCGGCGGTGGCCGGTGGCGACGGCACCGGCCGACACGGACGTCGTCGTGGTCGTCGGACGGCCGGGCCCGGAGCTCGGCGCGGTGATCGAGGACGTCTGGGTCGGGGTGCCCGCCCCCCGGGCGCGGGTGCAGGTCGTCGACGAGCACGAGATCGTCCCGGGTCTCGACGAGACCGTCGGGACCCTGGGCGACCTCGACGCGCAACGAGCTCTCGCGGGTCGCGACGGGTCCCGCCCGACACGGGCCGCCTCTCCCAGCGTCGACGAGGACGACGAGCAGCACGAGCACAGCGCGCACGATGACCACGGCGCCGAGCACGGCACCGAGCACGGCACCGAGCACCACCACCACGGCGGAGGCACCGAGCTTCCCGGCGGGCTGGCGATGGCCGATCTGGCCGAGGATCGCGACGGGCTCGCCCTCGACCAGCTGCACGTCCCCCTCGGGCCGGTGCTGCCGGAGTGGCCGAGCGGACTCGTCGTCGACGTCGCCCTCCAGGGCGACGTGATCCAGGACGCCCGGGCGCGCTTCCTCGACGTCGAGGCCGGGGAGGCCGTCGAGCGCCTGCCCGACGCGGCCCGCGCGCTGACGTCGGTCGCCCGGGTCCTCGCCCTCGCCGGCTGGTCCGGGCCGGCAGCCCGCACGCGCGGCCTGCGCGACCGGGTGCTCTTCGGCGAGGGCGACACCGCGCACGTCGCCGACGAGCTGGACGCTCTCCGCCGCCGCGTCCACCGCTCCCGCGTCCTGCCCTGGGTGCTCGGGTCCAGGAAGAGCAGCCGGGGCGCGGTCCTGGACGCGCTCGAGGAGAAGTTCTCGTCGGCCCGGGCCGCCCTCGGCGGGGGCGGCGAGCACCGGCCGACGACCACCGACCTCCCCGCGCTGGACGCCCGGCTCGTCGGCGCCGAGTTCGCCGCGGCGAGGCTGATCGTCGCCGCCGCGAACCCGGCGCCGCAGCCCGCTCTCGCCGAGCCGACGAGCACGGAGGGTGCGTCGTGAGCACCGCACTGCCGCTCGGTGGGGCGGCCCTCCTGCCGGGCCTGCTGCTGGCCGTCACCTGGGCCGCGGTCGCCGCCGACGCCGTCGCCGCCGGACGGGCAGCGGGACGACCCGTGTCCTGGACGGTGGCCCTCGGGCTCCCCGGGCGCGAGGCGGTCCGGCTGCTCGTGGGACAGCGTCGCCGCACCGCGGCGGGCGACGAGCTGCTGCGCGGGATCGGCGGCGCCGCCCTCCTCGTCGCTGCGCTGATGGCGGCCGCGGTCCTCCCGCTGGGCCTGCGGCCGGTCGCCGACCTCGGCCCCGGGCTCGTGTGGTTCAACGCGATGGAGGTCGTCGCGTGGGCGGCGGTGTGGCTGGTCGGGTGGGGCGCCAACAGCACCGTGTCCCTGATCGGCGGCTACCGGTTCGTGGCCCAGGGCCTGGCCTACGAGCTCCCGCACATGTTCGCGCTCATCACCGCGGCGGTGGGGGCGCAGAGCCTCCGCGTCACCGACGTGGTGGCGGCCCAGCAGGGCCTGTGGTTCATCGTGATCATGCCGGTGGCGTTCGTGGCCTTCCTGCTCAGCGCGGCGGCCATGGCCTTCTGGGGTCCGTTCGACGCACCGGTCGGCCGGGACGTCGCCGGCGGCGCGGCGGCGGAGCTCTCCGGGGTCGACAGGCTCGTGTTCAGCACCGGGCGGTGGCTGCTCCTCGTCGCCTCCTCGGCGATGGCGGTCCCGCTGTTCCTCGGTGGAGGGCACGGTCCGTGGCTCCCGGCGTGGGCCTGGGTGCTGGTCAAGACCCTCGCCGTCCTCGGGGTGCTCATCGTCCTGCGGCACCGGGTCCCGACGATCCGCATGGAGCGGTGGACGGAGTTCTCGTGGGTCGTCCTCGTTCCCGCGACGATCGCCCAGGCCCTCGTCGTGACCCTGGTCGTCCTCGGCCGAGGAGGCATCTGACGTGATCACCATCGCCCTGTTCGGCGCCCTCGCGGTGACCGCGGTCGTCGCCGGCGCGCTCGTCTTCCGCGTCGACTCGATGGCGCGGGCGACGTTCCTGCTGCTGCTGTCGTTCCTGGCGGTCGCCGGCCTCGTCCTGATGACCGGGCTGCACTACCTCGGCCTGGTCATCGTCCTCATGATGATCATCGAGATGGTCGTCATGGCCGTGTTCATGATCATGTACATGATGAACCCGGCCGGGCTCATGCCGATGTCGATGTTCCACAACACCCGAGGGTCCGCCGTCGTCGCGGCGACGACCTTCGTCGCGCTGGCCGGGGGCGCGCTCCTCGTCGACTGGCCCGTGCGAGGGGGCCGGCCGGCACCGGACCTCACGATGGCGCTCGGCGAGAGCCTCATGGGCGGCCAGATGCTCACGATGATGACCCTGGGCGTCACCCTGTTCGCCACGATCGTCGGCACGGTCGTGCTGGCCACCGGCCGGGGTCGGTACGACCGCCTGGGCGACGAGCTCGACGCGCCGGAGTCCGACGACCGGGACCGGGGCGGTGTCGGGCGATGACCCTGCAGGCCTTCCTCGTCGTCGCCGCGGCGCTGGTCTCCGTCGGACTGTTCGGGGCGCTCACGCAGCAGTCCATCGTCATGGTGATGATGGGCCTGGAGCTCCTGCTCAACGGCGTCATCCTCGCCGCGGCCGCGTTCTGGTACTTCCTGGCACCGGCCGGCACGGAGGGCCAGGTGCTGATCGTCGTCGTCGTCACGGCGATGGCCATCGAGATGGCGGCCGGCTTCGCGGTCACGACCGCGATCTACCGGGCCAAGCGCATCGACATGACCGACGACGCCGCCGAGCTGCGGGGCTGACCATGAGTGCTCTCCTCGTCGCCCTGCTCCTCGTCCCCCTCGCCGGCGGGACCGCGCTGATCGTGGTGCGCCCTCCGCGCGGCGCCGTTCCCGCGGGACTCCTGGTCGCCGCGACGACCGTGGGCCTGGCGGTGGCCGCCGCCGTGCAGCGCCCGCAGGGTCACCTCCCGCTCTTCGAGGGCGTCGCCGCCGGCTTCGCGGTGGACGACCTCTCGGCGGTCATGGTCGTGCTCGTCGCCGTCGCCCTGCTCGCGGTGCTGGCCTTCGCCGCGGGCGAGCCGGCACTGGGCTCGGGCCGTTTCGTCGGCCTCGTGCTGGTCTTCGCCGGCGCGATGCTGGCGACGGTCACCGCGACCACCCTCCCGCCCTTGCTCGCGGCGTGGGAGGTCATGGGCGCGACCAGCTGGGCGCTCATCGCCCACCACACCGGCGACCCGGCGGCGGCCCGCGGCGCGAGGACGGCGTTCCTGACCACGCGCACCGCGGACCTCGGTCTCTACCTCGCCGCGGGCGCGGTCCTCGCCGGCGGCGTCCCGACCCTCGCACTCGACGCGTTGCCCGTCGTCGCGGGCGGATGGCAGGACGTCGCCGTCGCCGGCATCGTGGTCGCCGCGCTCGGCAAGTCCGCGCAACTGCCCTTCAGCTTCTGGCTCTCGGGCGCCATGCACGGTCCGAGCCCGGTGTCGGCGCTGCTGCACTCGGCGACCATGGTCGCCGCCGGGGCCTACCTGCTCCTGCGGACGACGGCGGGGCTGGACGCGACCGGATGGGCCGGGCCGCTCGTGGCGTGGGTCGGTGCGGGCACCGCCCTGCTGCTCGGTCTCGTCGCGCTCGCGCAGAGCGACCTCAAGCAACTGCTCGCCGCGTCGACCTCGGCGCAGATCGGGTTCATGGTGCTCGCCGCCGGGGTCGGCGCCGTGCCCGGCGGGGTGCTGCAGACCGTCGCGCACGCCGCCACCAAGAGCCTGCTCTTCCTGGTGGCCGGCGCGTGGCTCGTGCGCGTGGGTACTCGTCGGCTCGACGACCTCCGTGGGGCCGCGCGCCGCCACCCGGTGCTCGGCGCGGCCTTCACCGTCGGGGCCGTGACGCTCGCCGGGGTCCCACCGACCGGCCTGTGGGTGAGCAAGGACGCCGTCCTGGCCGGCGCCCTCTCGAGCGGGCCCGCCCTGTACACCCTCGGTCTGGCCGCCGGTCTCGTCTCGGCGGGCTACGCCGCCAAGGCCCTCTGGTTCGTCTGGCGTCCGTCGCCCGCCGGCACCGACGACGCCGCGGTCGGGCGCGTCGGGGTGCGGGTCCAGGCCGTCGTGGCCGTGACGCTCGCGGTGGCCGCCGCCGCGGCGGGGCTGCTCGCCCTCGGTCCGGACATCCTGCGCCCCGACCCGGCACCGAGCGGCCTCGAGCTCCTCGTCTCCGGAGCGATCGCCGTCGTCGGCGTCGGGCTGACGTGGCTCGTGGCCGGTCGGCTCCCCGCGCCCGCCCTGCTCCGGTCGTGGCTGGGCCTCGAACGCGTCGCCGTCGCCGTCGTCGTCCGGCCGGCCCTGCGGCTCGCCACCGCCCTCGCCCGCCTCGACGACGCGCTCCACCAGCGCGTCGTGCTCGGAGCGGGGCGCGGCGCGGTCCGCGCCGCCGACGCCGTCGATCGACACGTCGAGCGCGGTCTCGACCGGGGCGTCGACGGCGTGGCGGCCGGCGCCCGAGCCCTCGGCCGCACCGCCCGCCGCCCGCAGACGGGCCGGCTGCACCAGTACTACGCCCAGGCCGCCGTCGGGTTCGGCCTGCTGGCGGCCCTCGCCGTGCTCCTGATCGGGGTGAGCTGACGTGCTCTCCGTCGTCGTGTTCCTGCCCGTCGTCGTCGCGCTCGGCCTCGCCGCGCTCCCGGCCACGAGCGCCCCGCGCCGCTACACCGTCCCGTGGGTGGTGACCGGGCTCGTGCAGCTCGCGCTCGTCGCGATCATGTGGCTGCGGCTCCCCGCCGGCGGCTACGGGTTCGTCGAGCAGGTCGCCTGGATCCCGAGCGCTGGCATCTCGTACCACCTCGGCGTCGACGGGCTCTCGCTCCCGCTGGTGGCGATGACCGTCGTCGTGTTCACCGCGGCCGCGGTCTACTCGCTGCGCGAGGACCGGCGTCCGAAGTCGTACGTGGTGCTGTTCCTGGCGCTGCAGACCGTGAGCGTCGGCGTCTTCGTCGCCCTCGACCTGATCCTGTTCTTCCTGTTCTTCGACCTGTCGATCGTGTTCATGTACTTCGTCATCGCGGGCTGGGGTCACGGCTCCAGGGCACGCTCGGCGGCCCTGACGTTCTTCCTCTACACGTTCCTGGGCTCGCTGGCGCTGCTGCTCGGCTTCATCCTGATCTACCTCGCCGCGACGCCCCACACCTTCGACATCCCTGCCCTCGCCGCGCAGAACCCGCTGGCGGCCGGCGGCCCCGCCGCCGGGGCGGCGCTCCTCGCCGTCGGGCTCGGGCTCGCGGTGAAGACCCCGCTCGTCCCGTTCCACACCTGGCTGCCGCCCGCACACACCGAGGCCCCGGCCGCGGGCTCGGCCGTGCTCGCCGGCGTGCTGCTGAAGATGGGGACCTACGGCTTCGTCCGCATCGCCATGCCTCTGCTGCCCGCGTCGTGGCGGCAGTTCGCCGGCGTGGTCGTGGTGCTGGGCGTGGTGTCGGTGGTCTACGGCGCGATGGTCGCGCTGGCGCAGACCGACCTGAAGCGCATGATCGCCTACACGTCGGTGAACCACATGGGCTACGTGCTGCTCGGCGTGGGCGCCGCCGGCCTGGTCGCCGACTCCGACGCGCAGGCACGCCAGCTCGCGACGACCGGTGCGGTGACCCAGATGGTGTCGCACGGGTTGATCACCGGAGCGCTCTTCCTGCTCGCCGGCGCGTTGCACGACCGCGGCCGCACCTACGACATGGGCGCCTACGGCGGTCTGGCGGCCCGCACGCCGCGGTTCGCCGGCCTGTTCGCGGTGGCCGCCTTCGCCTCGCTCGGACTCCCCGGCTTCTCCGGGTTCATCGCCGAGTTCCAGATCTTCACCGGCGCGCTCGGCGCGACACCGGTGGCGACCGCCATCGCCGTCACCGGCATCCTCATCACGGCCGGGCTGTTCCTGGTGGCGCTCTCCCGGATGCTGCTCGGGGAACTGCGCCATCCCGACGCACCCGGCACGCCCCGGCCCTTCCCCGACCTCCGGGCTCGGGAGCTCGCGGCCATCGTGCCGCTGCTCCTGCTGGCCACCCTGATCGGACTCCTGCCGCGGACGTTGCTCGACACGATCGAGCCGGCATCCCGCGTGCTCAACGAGCTGGTCGCGCGATGACCGCCACCGCCACACCCTCACCGGTCGACCGCCGGGAGCAGCCATGGTGATGATGAACGAGGACCCCACCACCCTCGTCCCGGAGCTGGCCCTGCTCGCCGGAGCCGTCCTCGCCGTCCTCGTCGGAGTGTGGACGCCACGCCGCCGGCAGGGGCGCGTGCGCGTCCTCGCCCTGCTCGCCGTCGGCGTCGCCCTGGTCGCGACGGGCATCGCGGCCACGAAGCCGCCGAGCACCACCTTCGACACCTACGTCCTCGACACGACGACCCACGCCGTCCGCGCGATCGTCCTCGTCGCGGTGGCCCTGATCCTGTGGTGGTCACGCGACGCCGTGGCGGCCCACCCGCGCGAGAGCGAGTTCACCGCGCTCGTCCTGCTCGGTGGCCTCGGAGCGGTCCTGATGGCCGGCGCCGGTGACCTCCTGTTGCTCTTCGCCGCGTTCCTGCTCGCGAGCGTCCCGCTCTACGCCCTCGCCGGCTGGGCCAAGACCGGGGCGACGACCGAGGCCGCACTGAAGTACTACCTCTCCGGCGCCTTCGCCGGGGTCACCATGCTCGCCGGCACCACCCTGCTCTACGGGGCCGCCGGGACCACCGGCTACGAGGCCCTCGCGGAAGGGCTCGCGACGGGAGCCGCGGCACCCGCGGCGGTGGCACTCGTCGCCGTGCTCGCGGGTCTGGCGTTCAAGGCCGGGGCCGTGCCGGCGCACTTCTGGGTCCCCGACGTCACCGACGGGACGCCGCCGGCCGTCGCCGCCGTCCTGACCACGATCCCCAAGATCGGTGCCCTGGCCGCCGTGTGGCGGCTGCTCCTGGCGGTACCGGAGGCGATCGTGCCGTGGCCCCTGCTCGTCGCGGTCATCGCGGCCATCAGCATGACGCTCGGCAACCTCGCCGCGTTCGCCCAGACGTCCGTCCTGCGGCTGCTCGCCTACTCGACGGTGTCCCAGGTCGGCTACGTGCTGGTGATCATCGCGGTGGCCGCACGCACCCCCCAGGCCCAGCCGGCGCTCCTCTTCTACCTGGCCGCCTACGCCCTCACCAACGTCGGGGCCTTCGCGGTGGTCGCGGCACACCCTGCTCGCACCATCGACGAGTTCCAGGGGCTCGGCCGCCGGCGTCCCCTGCTCGCGATCGCGCTCGTCGTCTGCCTGCTCGGACTCGTGGGCACACCTCCCACGGCCGTGTTCGTCGGCAAGCTCACCGCCTTCACGGCCGCCTTCGACGGCGGCATGGCCTGGCTCGCCGTCCTCGCGGCGGTCAACACCGTGGCGTCGCTCTTCTACTACCTGCGCTGGATCGCGCCGGTGTTCCGCGCGCAGGCACAGGAGCCACCGGAGGACACGGGCGAGTCCCGGACCGCCCGCTCCGGCGCCGTCACCGCCGCGGCGCTCTCCGTGGTCCTCGGCGTCGCCGCCGGCCTGGTCCTGCCCCTGTTCACCACCTCCTGACGGGCCAGGAGGACGCCGGGCCGCGGGCCGATGCGGCGCGCGGCTCCGTCACCGGGACCAGCGCCTCGGCCGAGTCGGGCCGTCCGGCCCTCAGCCACCAGCGCCCGGTGGTCCAGCCTGCGCGACGACGAGAGGAGTCGTCATGCGGGATCGCCACCTCCACGGCCGGCCGCGATGACCGGGCGCGTCGGCCGGGGGGCGAGCGTGAGCCGGCGGCAGGCCCTGGGGCTGCTCGGGCTGGGCGCCGCCGCCGTCGCCGCGGGCGTCACGGGGTGTGCCGGCCCGGGGACCGGCACCCGCCGGACGGTGGCCGGCCTGCCCGGTGGTCAGCCGCTGGCCGTCCCGACCGAGCTCGTCAGCAGCCAGGGTCGGCTGGCCGTCGACCTCAGCGCCGCACCCGGGGCGTCCCTGGCCGGGAGCCCCGCCTCGGCATGGGGCTACAACGGCACCAGTCCGGGCCCGACCCTGCGGGTGCGGGCCGGCGACGTCCTGTCCGTCCGCCTGCGCAACGGCCTCGATCAACCCACCAACCTGCACACCCACGGCCTCCGCGTCTCACCCGAGGGCGACTCCGACAACCCCTTCATCCACATCCCGCCCGGGGAGGTGTTCGACTACCGCATCGCCATCCCGGCCGACCACCCCGCGGGGACGTTCTGGTACCACCCCCACGCCCACGGCTACGTCGCCGACCAGCTCTTCGCCGGCCTGGCCGGAGCAGTCATCGTCGACGACGTGCCGCAGCCCGCCGTCACGGCGGACCGGGTCATGCTCATCACCGACACGACCCCCGGCACCGGCGGGCCCGCCCCCACCGCCCCCGCCGCCCGCATGGCCGGTCGGCAAGGCGACCTGCTGCTGCTCAACGGCCAGCACCAGCCCGTCATCCCGGCCGCCCGGGGCGACCTGCAGCGCTGGCGACTGATCAACGCCACGACGTCCCGCACGCTGGACCTGCGCCTCGACGCCCACCTGCTGACCCGCATCGCTCTCGACGGGATCACGCTGCCGACCGCCACCACGGGCGAGACCGTCCGGCTCGCCCCCGGCGGTCGCGCCGACGTGCTCGTGCGCCCCGACCCGCCCGGGACGTTCCGGCTGGCCGCCACCACCGAGCCGCGCACCGCCATGGGCATGATGGGCGGCCCCGCCGTCGGCGGGGAGACCGAGACGCTGGCCACGCTGGCCACCGGCGACGGCGCCCGGGCCCCGGCTCCCCTCCCCACCTTCCCCGCCGGCCCCGCGCCGGCCGTCGCCGCCACGACCGGGTTCCGCCGACTCGCGTTCACGATGGGCATGGGCGGCGGGATGGGCCCGGGCGGGATGGGTTCGGGCGGGATGGGTTCGGGCGGGATGGGTCCGGGCGGGCAGGGCCCGGGTGGCCCGGGCGGCCAGGGCATGAGCTTCGGCCTCGACGGTCGTGCCTACGACCCCCTGCGCACCGACCAGGTCGTGGCGCTGGGGGCGGTCGAGGAATGGACCGTCACGAACGCGACCCCGATGGCCCACCCGTTCCACCTGCACGTCTGGCCGTTCGAGGTGCTCGCCGACAGCGTCGGGAGCCCGACCACCGGCACGCTGCAGGACGTGGTGCTCGTCCCCGCCAACGGCTGGGTCCGGCTCCGCATCCCGTTCACCACGGTGGCCGGACGCACCGTCTACCACTGCCACATCTTCGATCACGAGGACGCCGGCATGATGGCCACGATCGAGGTCCGCTGACCGCTCGGGCTAGTCGGTGCCGGTGATGTGGTCGATGAGGCGCTCGGCGACGAAGACCGGGTCCCTGTTCCCGTCGTCGAGGTGGGGCGAGAGGAGGTGCTCGGCGTCGGGGCGGGCCAGATCCAGGCACCGGCTGACGAGGCTCACGGCCAGCTGGTAGCGCGCGGCTCGCGTCTCGTCGGCGCCGTAGAGCAGGTGGGTGGCCCGACGCACGAACATCTCGGCCATCACGGTGGCGGGCAGGCCGAGGGCGTGGGGAGGCGCGGCGTAGAGATCCAGTGCCGTGCGGTGGCCGTCCTGGCTGCGCAGCGTCGTCGAGTGCAACGACCGGAACGGCGGACGGACACCGACCGAGCACGCCCCGGAGTCCACGCTCAGGGTGAGGTCCTCGACGACGAGGACCGAGCCGTGCACCGACTGGGCTCGGGCCTCCTCGAGCAGGGGGCCGGCGCCGGTCTGGTTGTGCCACCGGTCGATCACGTCGATGGCGGGATCGGTGACGTGCGTCGATCGCACCTGCCCGTGACCCGCATAGGAGATCGCGGCCGCGTCGGCACCCGGAACCGTCCTCCGGCAGACGGCCACCAGCGCATCCAACGCGTCGTAGCCGGACTCGACCGGGCGCAGGGTGAACTCGCGCAGGGCGCGCAGCGACTCGGCGAGGCCGAACAGGTCGCCATCACCGGCTCCCATCAGCGGCGTCCACCATCGCTGGACGTCCGGGACGGACGGTGCCGACCCGGCGTGCGGGCCACGGCCCGACCGCAGGCCTCAGTGATCATCGGCGGGACGGTCGTCACGGTTCTGCCCCCGTTCGGCCTCGGCGACGACCCAGGCGGCGACGTCCACGAGCTCGATGGTCGTGCGCTGCGAGGAGGTCACCAGCATCTGGAAGGCCTCGTCGCCGGAGACACCGTGTCGCTCGATGAGGATGCCGCGGGCCTGGGCGATGACCTCGCGGCTGTCGATCCCGGCGGACAGCGCTCGCGCCTGCTCCGCGCCGTAGACCAGCATCGCGGCCTGCGCCCCGAACAGGGCGGCGGTCATCTGGGCGTGCTCGTCGAACACACCCGGCCGGCACCCGTAGAGGTTGAGCGCGGCCTGCTGCTCCGGCCGTCGGGACAGCTGGACACCCACCATCGCGCGATAACCCTGCTCGACGGCCTGGGGCGCGAACCGCGGCCACCGCTGTCCGTCCCCGTCGTCGGAGAGGTCGTCGGCCACGACGAGCCCGTCGGCGGCCGGCTTCTCGATCGCGCTGATGCACGGTCCCTCGTGCAACGTGCTCTGCAGCCGGTCGAGCTCGGTCGTGCCGCCGGTGCTCGGGGCCACGGAGTCGAGGTGTCCCCGGCCGACCATCGAGATGCCGCCGGCGTCGGCACCAGGGATGGTCTCGACCGCCGCCGACACGACGTTGCTCAGCAGCCGGTCGTGGTCGCGGAAGTTCTGCTGGTCCATCAGGTCCAGCGCTGCGGCCCGCAGGGCCGGTCCGATCTCGTCGTTGCGCTCGGGTTTCACGGAGACGCCACCTGTCGGTGTCCAGTGCTCGCAACACGTCACCAGCCCTGACGGACCGGTGAGGCAGAGCCGAGGAAGACATGCGCGGTGCTCTCGAGGCCGAGGAGAGTGTCGTCGGAGAAGCACATGAAGGCGGAGCTGCTGCCAGGGACCCACGAACCACTGCGGGTCCCTCGCGTCCTCACGGGCGGCAGAGAGGGTCGACCGCCATCGCGGAACGTTACCCGGCAGACGCGGCACCGACACACGACGGTCGTCGCACCTCCACCCCGCGCCGGGACGGTCGTCGGCAGCTCGCGGCAGTGCGGTCCCGGTGTGGTCCACCGCGCTGACGGTGGAGCAGGACCTCCACCGGGGCGTCCTCCCCGACGTCGTCGGGTCCGGGTGACGTCTGTCGACGACGGCGCGCGGCCGGCGGCCCGCGCGGGAGGCCTTCGGCAGGGGTCCGGCGGTCCGGACGCCCCTGCCCGCCACGCTCGCTCCGCCGCACGGTGCCGGTATGCGCAGCGCCATGGACATCGCGAACGACTGGCACACACCCTCGGACGAGCCACTGCGCGTCCGGCACGCGGACGAGGACCTCCGCGCCCAGGGACGCGCGCTGCGCCGCGCGATCCCCGAGGTGTACCGCGGGTTCGCCGGGCTGCGTGACGCCGCCCTCGCGCCCGGGGCCCTCGACGCACGGACCAAGGAGCTGATCGCCCTGGCGCTGTCGGTCGCCGAGTCGTGCGACGGCTGCATCGCCGCCCACGCGGACGGCGCGGCCCGTCAGGGCGCGTCCGAGGAGGAGGTGGCCGAGGCCCTCGGGGTCACGGTGATGATGGGCGGGGGGCCGGCGGTCTCCACCGCGCCCCGGGCGTTCGCCGCCTTCCGGGACGCGCAGAGCCGCCGCCGGGCCGCCACCGGGCGCTGACGCACCCGTGCGCCAATGTCTCGACGTTAGGCTGGCGAGGTGCCGAAACGCGCCGTGGACCGCCGGAGTCCCGTTCCCCTGTGGTCCCAGGTCCAGGACGACCTGCGTCGGCGCCTCGCCGAGGGCGAGTTCGACATCGTGTTCCCCGGCGAGAACGCGCTCGTCGCCGACTACGACGTCAGCCGCAACACCGTGCGCGAGGCGCTGCGGGGACTGCGGGCCGAGGGCCTCGTCACGGCCGAGCGCGGGCGTGCCCCGCGGGTGCGCCGCACGGAGATCGAGCAGCCCGTCGGCACGCTCTACAGCCTGTTCGCGTCGGTGGAGGCCGCGGGCCTGACGCAGCGCTCCGACGTGCGGGTGCTCGACGTGCGGGCGGACGGCGTGGTGGCGTCCCACCTCGGGCTCGAGGAGTCGACGCCGCTCGTCCACCTCGAGCGGCTGCGCCGGGCCGGCGACGCGCCGCTCGCCGTGGACCGCGTCTGGCTGCCCGCCGCGGTCGCCGCTCCCCTGCTCGACGCCGACTTCACCCACACCTCGCTCTACACCGAGCTCGCCGCGCGCACCGGCACGCGCCTGGAGTCCGGGCACGAGCGCATCAGCGCGCAGGTGCCGACGAAGGGCGAACGCAGGTTGCTCGAGTGCGCCGAGGACGTCGCCGTCTTCGTCATCGAGCGCACCGGCATCGCGCAGGGGCGACTCGTCGAGTGGCGCCAGACGATCGTGCGCGGCGACCGCTTCGCCTTCGACGCCCGCTTCTCCGCGCGCGGTCTCCACCTCGGCGTCGCCCCACCCGCCCCGGCCGTGTGCGCTTCGCGCATGTGAGCAGGAAGAAGTCTGGAGCACTTCTTTCTGCTCACGAGCGTCGGAGGCGCACCGGGACCTTCGGGCCGGAGGATGAGGACCTCCGGCCGGACGGGGCGGGGGTGCTGCCGTTGTTCCCTCAGATGTCAGTACATTCCTGTCGCTGAGGAGACGCCGTGTTCTTCGCCCAGTACTACCTCGACTGCCTCTCCCAGGCCTCCTACATGATCGGGGACGAGACCACCGGGCAGGCGGTCGTCGTGGACCCCCGCCGTGACGTGGCCGAGTACCTCGCCGACGCCCGCCACCACGACCTCACGATCGTGGGCGTGATCGACACGCACTTCCACGCCGACTTCCTCGCGGGGCACCTCGAGCTCGCCCGCGCCACGGGTGCCTGGATCGGCTTCGGGCGACGCGCCGAGGCCGACTACGAGGTCCGCCACTTCGCCGACGGGGACCGCATCTCGCTCGGGGAGGTCGAGCTCGAGGTGCTCGAGACGCCCGGCCACACCCCGGAGTCGATCAGCGTGCTGGTCCGCGAGCACGCCGGCGACGCCGTCCCCTACGGCGTCCTGACCGGCGACGCCCTGTTCATCGGCGACGTCGGCCGCCCGGATCTGCTCGCCTCGATCGGCTGGTCGAGCGAGGACCTCGGGCGGATGCTGCACGCGTCGATCACCCGCCTGATGGCCCTGCCCGACGAGGTCCGGGTCTTCCCCGCCCACGGCGCCGGCTCGGCGTGCGGGAAGAACCTCTCCACCGAGCGCTGGTCGACCATCGGCGCCCAGCGGGCCACGAACTACGCCTGCCAGCCCATGAGCGACGAGCAGTTCCTGGCCCTCGTCACCGCCGACCAGCCGGCCGCGCCGGCCTACTTCCTGCACGACGCCGTGCTCAACCGGCGCGAGCACCCCGTCCTCGACACCTCCGCGACCCCGATGCCGCTGGAGCTCGAGGAGGTGCTGGAGCGCCGGCGCGCGGGGGCCGTGGTCCTCGACGCCCGCGATCCCGCCGAGTTCGCGGCGGGCCACCTGGCCGGCTCGCTCAACGTGCCCGCCGACGGACGCTTCGCCGAGACCGCCGGCTCGGTCGTCCGGCCCGACGAGGAGATCGTCGTGGTCGCCCCCCAGGACCGCGAGGAGGAGATCGTCATCCGGCTCGCCCGCATCGGGTTCGACCGCGTCACGGGCTACCTGCGCGAGCCCGAGGGCGCGTTCCTCGCCGCCGACGACGAGGTCCGCCCGGCGAGCCGGCTGACCGCCGCGGAGCTCGCGCGGGCCCTGGACGCGGAGACCCCGCCGACCGTGCTCGACGTGCGCAACCCCGGCGAGACCGCGGTCGGGGGCACCGTGCCCGGCGCCCTCACCATCCCGCTGGCCGCCCTGCCCTCCCGCCTCGCCGAGGTCCCCACCGATCGCCCGGTCGTGGCGTACTGCGCGGGCGGCTACCGCTCGAGCGTCGCGGCGAGCCTCCTGCGGCGGGCCGGCCACGCCGACGTGTCCGACCTCCTGGGCGGGTACGCCGCGTGGACGCTCATGACCCCGCAGCCGGCCTGACCTCCCGGGTGCGCCTCCGGCGCTCGTGAGCAGGAAGAAGTGCTGGAGCACTCCTTTCTGCTCACGAGCGCGTCAGCGCACTTCGTCAGGCGAGGCCGCGCAGCATGAGGTTCCAGTACAGGAACGGCAGGCCGTAGCGCTTGAGGTACCACATGTCGCGTCGTGGCCGGGTCGTGTCGATGAACGGGAACGACGGCTTCGGGGTCAGCGAGTAGTCGAACTCGGCGAGCAGCATCTCCGACTGGGACGTGGTGAAGGGGCAGGACGAGTAGCCCTCGTACCGCGCGGTCGGCTCGCGCCCGGCCATCACCGCGCGCAGGTTCTCCACCAGCACCGGCGCCTGCTTGCGGATGGCGGCACCGGTCTTCGAGTTGGGCGACGAGCCGGCGTCGCCGAGGGAGAAGACGTTGCCGTAGCGCACGTGGCGCATCGTGTGCTTGTCGATCTCGACGTAGCCATGGGGGTTCTCCGCGTCGGCCAGCGGCCCCTTCTTGATCCAGTCCGGGGCGCTCTGCGGCGGCGCCAGGTGCATGACGTCGTAGGGCAGCGTCGTGGTCTCACGCGTGGTGACGTCGGTGACCGTGGCCTCGCGGTGGGCGGCGTCCACGGCGGTGACCTCGCTCGTGAAGTGCACCGTGATGCCGTAGTCGTCGACGACGCGCTCGAGCGCGTCGCAGAACACCTTCACCCCGAACATCCCGGGTGTCGGGAGCACGAGGTGCACGTCGATGTCCTCCAGCACCCCTTGCCGCCGCCAGTGGTCGGCCGCCAGGTAGGCGATCTTCTGAGGGGCGCCGGCGCACTTGATGGGTCCGGACGGCATGCCGAAGACCGCGGTGCCCGAGCGGGTCTCGCGGATGAATCGCCACGTGGCCGGGGCGAGCTCGTAGCGGTAGTTGCTCGACACCCCGTCACGGCCGAGCGTCTCGTCGAGGCCGGGGATCTTTCCCCAGTCCAGTTGGATCCCGGGGCAGACGACGAGGTGGTCGTACCGGACGGTCTCGCCTCCGGCGAGCGTCACCTCGCCGGCGTCCGGGTCGACCTCGGCGGCGGCGTCGGTGAGCCAGGTGACGCCATGGGGCATGACCGACGCCATCGGCCGCGCACTCTCCTCGACCGGCGCCGCGCCGCCGCCGACCAGGGTCCACAGCGGCTGGTAGTAGTGCGTCATCGCCGGCTCGACGACGGCGACGTCGGTCTCCCCGGCCCGGCGCAGGCGCGCGGCCACGGTGAGGCCGGCGGAACCCCCGCCGATGATGACGATCTTGTGGTGGCGCGACATGGTGGCCCTCCTCACATATGTAGGTACAGCCCAACATAAGAGCCACCTCTCGCCCGAGCAAGGACGGGCCCGACCGACATCCGCGGGTCGTTGGACCCTTGTCGCGGGCGCCCACCTGTACCAACCTCTGCGTCCGCTCCGGGCATCTCGGGAGCGGAGGGCTCGGGGTGAGGAGGACGCGCGTGACCGCCTGGCGTCGGACCGCCCTGCGGGACGTGGTGGCCGGGCTGAGCGTGGCCATGGTCGGCATCCCCCAGTCCCTGGCGTACGCCGAGCTCGCCGGGATGCCGCCCGTCGTCGGCCTCTACGCGGGCGCGCTGCCGCCCCTGGTCGCCGCGGTGTTCGCCTCGTCGCCGTACCTGCAGACCGGTCCGGTGGCCGTGACGGCACTGCTCACGTTCGGGGCGCTGAGCACGGTCGCCGTCCCGGGCAGTCCCTCCTACGTCGGGCTCGGCCTCGCCCTGGCGCTGCTCGTCGGCGCGGTGCGGGTACTGCTCGGGCTGCTGCGCGCCGGGTGGCTGGCCTACCTGATGTCGCAGCCGATGCTGCTGGGGTTCGTCCCCGCGGCCGCGCTGCTGATCGCCGGCTCGCAGCTGCCCAAGGCGCTGGGGGTGACGGCGCCGGCCCCCTTCGGCAACGAGATCCTCGACGCCGGCTGGGCCCTCGCGGCCCCCGACCGGTGGGCGAACGCCGCGGTCGTGGCGTCCCTGGCCACCGCGGTGATCGTGCTGGGCGGGCGCCGCCTGCACGCCCTGTTCCCGGGTGTCCTCGTCGCGGTCGTCGCCGGGGTCGCGGTCTCGGCGGCCGGCCTCTACCCCGGCGCCACCGTGGCCTCGATCCCGACCGGGCTGCCGCCGTTCACCCTCACCGCGATCCCCTGGGCGGCGCTGCCCTCGCTGGCCCTGTCCGGCGTGCTCATCGCGCTGGTCGGCTTCACCGAGGCCGCGTCGATCTCGCGGCGCTTCGCCGCCGAGGACCGCACCCGCTGGAGCGCGGACCGGGAGTTCATCAGCCAGGGCGCGGCCAACCTGACCGCGGCCGCGTTCGGCGGCATGCCGTGCGGCGGGTCGTTCTCGCGCAGCTCGGTCAACCGCATGTCCGGGGCCGCCACGCGGTTCGCGGGCGGGGTCACCGGCCTGGCGGTCCTCGCGTTCCTGCCGTTCGCCTCGGTGCTGGAGCCGCTCCCCACGGCCGTGCTCGGGACGATCGTCGTGGTCGCGGTGGTCAACCTGATGCGGTTCGGGCCGTTGCTGACGCTCTGGCGCGTCTCCGTGCCGCAGGCGATCGTCGCCTGGGGCACGTTCCTCGCCACGATCCTGCTCGCGCCGCGCGTCGACCTGGGCGTCGTCGTCGGGATCGGGCTCTCGCTGCTGGTGTTCCTGGCACGGATGCTGCAGCTCGACGTCGACACCGAGGTCGAGGACGGCGTGATCACGTTCCGGCCGCGTGGCGTGCTCTGGTTCGGCACCGCGCAGGAGCTGGACAGGGCCCTGCTCGACGCGCTCGCCGAGCACACCGACGCCACGGCGCTGGTGATCGACCTCGAGCGCCTCGGCCGGATCGACACGACGGGGGCGCTCGTCCTGCGCTCGGTGCTGGACCAGGCGCGCGCGGCCGGCCTGACCGCCGAGGCCCGCGGCATCCCGCCACAGTCGGAGGACCTGACCCGGCGCGTCCTGACCTCGCGGAGCTCGCTGGCGTGACCGTCGGGACCTTCGACCCCTTGTCCCAACATTGGTACGCGTGTCACACTCCCGGCTCCGGGGGCCGTCGAGGAGGGGGGCGTCCTGTGCGCTACGGATTCGCGATCGACCAGACCACGTGCATCGGCTGCCACGCCTGCACGGTGGCGTGCAAGACCGAGCACCAGGTGCCGGTCGGCCAGTTCCGCACCTGGGTCAAGTACGTCGACCAGGGCACGTTCCCCCACAACACCCGCGACTTCGGGGTGATGCGCTGCAACCACTGCACCGACGCCCCCTGCGTGACGATCTGTCCGACGCAGGCCCTCTTCCAGCGCGACGACGGCATCGTCGACTTCGACCGCGACCGGTGCATCGGCTGCAAGAGCTGCATGCAGGGCTGCCCGTACGACGCGATCTACATCGACGAGGAGACGCACACCGCGGCCAAGTGCAACTTCTGCGCCCACCGCATCGACGGCGACCTCGAACCGGCGTGCGTCGTGGTGTGCCCGACGCACTCCATCTGGGTGGGCGACCTGGACGACCCCTCGAGCGGCATCTCGCGCCTGGTCAGCTCCCGCCCGACCCAGGTCCGCTCCCCCGAGCAGAACACCGGCCCCAACGTGTTCTACCTCGGCGCGGAGCGTGCGGTGCTCGACCCGCTGGCCGCGCCGGCCGACTCCGGCTACCTCTACTCGCGCCCGGACCGCCACCGCGCCGACGTCGCGCGGGACATGGCGACGGACCCGGTGACGAAGGCCCGCACCACGCTGAACACCGCCCACCCCCGGCCCTGGGGCTGGCGGGTCACCACCTACCTCTGGGCCAAGGGCGTCGGCGGGGGTGCGGTGCTGCTCGCCGCGCTGGCCCTGCTCGTCGGCGTGGACCTCGGCGTGCTCACCACGCTGGTCGCACCGGCACTGGGCGTCCTGGGCACCGCGGCGACCGGCGGGCTGCTGGTCTGGGACCTCAAGCGCCCCGACCGCTTCTGGTACATCCTCACGAAGTCGAACCCCCGCTCCTGGCTGGTGCTCGGCGCGTACGCGCTGGCCGCCTTCGCGGCGGTGTCGGGGGTCTGGCTGCTCTACGGCATCGCCCTCGAGACCGGGCTGCTCGCGGCGAGCCCGGTGGCCTGGACCGTGCTCGCGGTCCTGGGGATCCCGACCGGGCTGATGGTCGCGGGCTACACCGCGTTCCTCTTCGGCCAGGCCGAGGGCCGCGACCTGTGGCAGTCCCCCCTGCTGTTCTGGCACCTCGTGGTCCAGGCCGTCATGGTCGGCGCCGGCGCGCTGGCGGTCGCCGCGCTCGTCGCCGGCACGGACGCGGCCGGCGCCGCGCTGATCGTGCGCGCGCTGGTCGTCGCCACCGTCGTGCACGTGGCGATGCTGCTCGTCGAGTACCTCGGCCGGCACGCCACGAGGGCCGCCGCCACCGCGGCACACATGGTGACCCACGGCCGGTACGCGCGGCTGTTCTGGACCGCCGGCGTCGCCCTCGCGCTGCTCGGCGCCCTCGTCGCCCTCCCGTCCTGGGGCGGCGGGCTGCTCGCCCTCGCCGCCCTCGGTGGCCTGGTCGTGCAGGTGGCCCTGCTGGCCTACGAATCCGTGTTCGTCCGCGCCGGCCAGGACGTGCCCCTGTCCTGACCCGCTCCCGCCCGCCACCTCCGAGGAGAGCGCCATGACCGAGACCGCTCCCCGCGACGCCACGCCCACACGCCCGTCGCCCCCGACCGCACCGGAGCGCGCTCCCGACGACACCCCGCCGGCGCACGAGCGCCATCCGCTGCCCGGTGCGCGCACGCACGAGCACCTGCGCAACTTCCCGCCGGTCGAGGACTGGGACCACCACGTCGAGTACGACGCCAAGGCCCATCCGCGCAAGGTGCCCCGCGCGTACATGCTCGTCCCGACGACGTGCTTCAACTGCGAGTCGGCGTGCGGGCTGCTCGCCTACGTCGACAAGTCCGACCTCTCGGTCCGCAAGGTCGAGGGCAACCCCGCCCACCCCGGCTCCCGCGGCCGCAACTGCGCCAAGGGCCCGGCCACGATCAACCAGATCGACGACCCGGAGCGCATCCTGCACCCGTTGCGGCGCACGGGTGAGCGCGGTGGTGGGCACTGGGAGCAGGTCAGCTGGGACGCCGCGCTCGACGACGTCGCCGGGCGCATCCGGCAGGCCATCCTCGACGGCCGCCACGAAGAGGTCACCTACCACGTCGGTCGCCCCGGGGAGGACGGCTTCGCCGAGCGGATGCTGCAGGCCTGGGGCGTCGACGGGCACAACAGCCACACCAACGTCTGCTCGTCGGGGGCCCGGCTCGGCCAGACGCTGTGGGGCGGCTTCGACCGGCCCTCGCCGGACCACAGCAACGCCAAGGTGATCCTGCTGTTCTCGTCGCACCTGGAGACGGGCCACTACTTCAACCCGCACGCCCAGCGGATCCTGGAGGGCAAGACCGCCGGGGCGAAGCTGGTCGTCGTCGACCCGCGCATGTCGAACACGGCCTCGCACGCCGACCTCTGGATGGCGCCGTGGCCCGGCAGCGAGGCCGCGATCCTGCTCGCGATCGCCTCCCACCTGCTGCGCACGCGGAAGATCGACGAGGCGTACCTCCGGCGCTGGTTCAACTGGGAGACCTACCTGGCCGCGCTGCACCCCGACGAGGACCGGACGTTCGAGGCGTTCCTCGACCGCCTCGAGGCCGACTACGCCGGCTACACCTTCGCGTTCGCGGCGCAGGAGTCGCAGGTGCCGGTCGAGCGCATCGAGGAGCTGGCCCGCCTGGTGGCCGACTGCGACCACCGGCTCTCGGCGCACATCTGGCGCTCGGCCGCGGCCGGCAACCTCGGCGGCTGGCAGGTGGCCCGCTGCCTGTGGTTCGTCCTCGCGCTGACCGGGTCGATCGGCACCCCGGGCGGGACCAGCCCCAACGGCTGGAACAAGTTCATCCCGCACGGCCCGGACGTGCCCGCGCACGACCACTGGAACGAGCTGGCGTGGCCGGGCGAGTACCCCCTCTCGACCAACGAGATGTCGATCCTGCTGCCGCACTTCCTCCAGGAGGGCCGCGGGCGTCTCGAGGTCTACTTCTCGCGGGTGTTCAACCCGATCTGGACCTACCCCGACGGCTTCACCTGGATGAAGACCCTGTCCGACCCGCAGAAGGTCGGCCTGCACGTCGCGCTGACACCGACGTGGTCGGAGACCGCGGAGTTCGCCGACTACGTCCTGCCGGTGGGCCACTCGACCGAGCGCCACGACACGCACTCCTACGAGACGCACGCCGCCAGGTGGCTCGGCTTCCGCCAGCCCGTGGCGCGGGTGGCCAGCGAGCGCCTCGGACGACCCGTCGGCGACACCCGCGACACGAACCCGGGCGAGGTGTGGGAGGAGAACGAGTTCTGGTTCGAGCTCTCCTGGCGCATCGACCCCGACGGCGCACTGGGCATCCGGCGCCACTTCGAGTCGCCCTACCGCCCCGGCGAGAAGGTCACCGTCGACGAGTACTACCGCTGGATCTTCGAGAACCGGGTGCCGGGGCTGGCCGAGAAGGCCGAGGCCGAGGGCATGAGCCCGCTGCAGTACATGCGCCGCTACGGCGTCGTCGAGGTCGCGACCGACGTCTACCGTCAGGACGAGCGGCGGCTCTCCGAGACCGAGCTCTCGGGCGCGGTGGAGGACACGTCGCCCGAGACACGTGGGGTGCTCCGCACGCCGACCGACGACGACTCGGTGCCGCCGCTGATCGGCGAGGCGGGCGCGGTCGGCGTGCGCCACGCCGACGGCACCGCCACCGCGGGCTGGCTCACCCCGTCGCGCAAGCTGGAGGTCTACTCCACGGCCATGCGCGACTGGGGCTGGCCCGAGCACGCGACCCCGGGCTACATCCGCTCGCACGTCGCGCGCTCGGAGGTCGACCTCGAGGCCGGCGAGCTCGTGCTCGTCCCGACGTTCCGGCTGCCCACGCTGATCCACACGCGGTCGGGCAACGCCAAGTACCTCAACGAGATCTCCAATTCGCACCCGCTGTGGCTGCACACCCGCGACGCGGCGCGTCACGGGGTGCGCACCGACGACCTGGTGCGCCTGTCGACCTCGATCGGTCACCTCGTCGCCCGCGTCTGGGTCACCGAGGGCATCCGTCCCGGCGTCTGCGCGCTCTCCCACCACATGGGCCGCTGGCGGCTGCACGACACCGAGGGCAGCCGGTGGGTCCAGGGGCTGGTCGACATCACGCACCCGGACGGGCCGGACACCTGGAAGCTGCGCTACCGCGGGGGCATCGAGCCCTTCTCGTCCGACGACCCGGACTCCGAGAGGATCTGGTGGAACGACCCGGGCGTGCACCAGAACCTCGCGTTCGGCGTGCAGCCCGACCCCTGGTCCGGCATGCACTGCTGGTTGCAGAAGGTGCGGATGGAGCCCGCGCGACCGGACGACCGGTACGGTGACGTCTACGTCGACACCGCCCGCTCCCGCGAGGTCTACCGGGAGTGGCTCGGCCGCACCCGCGCCACCACCGGCCCCGGCGGGCAGCGCCGCCCGGAGTTCCTCATGCGCCCGGTGAAGCCCCGTCGCCGCGCCTTCCGGCTCGACGCCGACCGCGACGGCGGTGAGCGGTGACCGTGTTCCGAGCGAAGGGCACCTTCGCTCGGGTAGACGGTCGGAGGGCGCCCTTCGCCAGCACGCCCGCGGGTGTCGACGCCCAGGCTGTGCGCGCCGCGGTCGAGGCCGTGCGCGACCCCGACCTGGGACGACCGCTCGGTGAGCTCGACGCCGTCGACGAGGTCGAGGTGCGGCGCGGCGGGCGGGTCCGGGTGCGGCTGTCCACGAGCACGAGCGACGCGCCTCCCGAGCTCGTCGCCGCGGTCCGTGCCGCGGCCGAGGCTGCCGGTGCGTCACGCGTGAAGGTCGAGGCCACGCCGATGACCCCACGCCGGCGCGCGGAGCTCGCCGAGCGGTTGGCGGCCGGGGCGCCACCGCGCGGGGTGGGCGGCCCGGCGCCCCGCGTCTACGCCGTGGCCAGTGGCAAGGGCGGGGTGGGCAAGAGCACGGTCACCGCCAACCTCGCGACGGCGCTCGCCGCGTCCGGACAACGGGTCGGCCTGATCGACGCCGACGTCTGGGGCTACTCGGTGCCCCAGCTGTTCGGCGTGCGCCGCCAGCCGGTCGTGCTCGGCGAGAAGATGCAGCCGGTGCGCGCCCACGGGGTGGCGCTGATGTCGACGGGGTTCTTCGTCGACGAGGACGACCCGGTGGTCTGGCGCGGCCCGATGCTCCACAAGGCGCTGCAGCAGTTCGTCACCGACGTGGCGTGGGGCCCGCTCGACGTCCTGCTGGTCGACCTGCCGCCGGGCACCGGCGACGCGACGCTCTCGGTGCTCGAGCTGCTGCCCGACGCGGCGCTGCTCGCGGTCACCACACCCCAGGCCGCGGCCCGGGTCGTCGCCCGGAGGGTCGTGCGGATGGCCACCGAGTCCGGCGCGCCGCTCGCGGGCGTCGTGGAGAACATGGCCGGCACGGTCTGCGCGTCCTGCGGCGGGACCACCGCGGTCTTCGGCTCCGGCGGCGGGGAGCTGCTCGCCGACGAGGCGGGCACGGCGCTGCTCGGCCGCGTCCCGCTCGACGTCCCGCTGCGCGAGGCGGGCGACCGCGGTGTACCCGTCGTCCTCGACGCCCCCGACGCGGCCTCGGCGCGCGAGCTCACCCGCCTCGCCGCGACCCTGCCCGCGCCCCGCCGCTCCCTCGTGGGCCGCGCCCTGCCGCTCACGGTGTGCGCTCCGCGCCCGTGAGCAGCGCCCTCGGACCTCCGGCACCGCCAGCAGCAGCGTGACGCCGCGCCGTGTTTGACGGGTTCGCCGACCGCCCGTAATGTAGGGACATACCAACGAGGGAGGCACTTCCATGCACGTCGAGGTGATCGCCACCGAGGCCCTCGGGGACCGCAGCTACGTGGTGCACGACGGCGAGGTCGCGCTCGTCGTCGACCCGCAGCGCGACCTCGATCGCGTCCACGCGGTCCTGGCCGAGCAGGGTGTGCGGGTCGGCGCGGTCGCCGAGACCCACATCCACAACGACTACGTCACCGGTGGGCACGCCCTCGCCGCGCAGATCGGGGTCGACTACCTCGTCAACGCCGAGGACCCGGTGACGTTCGACCGCCGGGGGGTCGCCGAGGGCGACGAGATCGCGGTCGGGACCCTGCGCGTGCGGCCGGTGGCGACACCGGGTCACACCGTCACGCACCTGTCCTACGTCGTCGAGGACACGGCGGCACCCGACGAGCCGGCCGCGGTCTTCACCGGCGGCTCGTTGCTGTTCGGCAGCGTCGGGCGCACCGACCTCGTCGACGCCGCCCGCACGGTCGAGCTGACCCACCACCAGTACCGCTCGGCCCAGCGGCTCGCCCAGCTGCCCGACGAGACCCGCGTGTACCCCACACACGGCTTCGGCAGCTTCTGCTCCTCGGGCAACGCGACGGGTGCCGACGCGAGCACGATCGGCGCCGAGCGCGCCGCCAACGACGCCCTGCTCGCCACCGACGAGGACAGCTTCGTCGAGACGCTGGTGGCGAACCTGACCGCCTACCCGCGGTACTACGCGCACATGGGCCCCCGCAACCTGGCCGGGCCGGACGCCGCCGACCTCTCGCCGGTGGCTGCGGTCGACCCGGACGAGCTGCGCAAGCGCATCGCCGACGGGGAGTGGGTCGTCGACCTGCGCGACCGCACCGCCTACGCCGCAGAACACCTCGGCGGCACGATCGGGATCGCGCTCGGCGACCAGTTCTCGACCTACCTGGGCTGGCTGATGCCGTGGGGCACACCCGTGACGTTGGTGGGCGACACCGCCGACGACGTCGCCGAGGCCCAACGGCAGATGGCGCGCATCGGCATCGACCGGCCGGCGGGTGCGGCCGTCGGCAGTCCCGCCGAGCTGGCCCCGTCCGGCGACCTGCGCCACTACCCCAGGGTGACGTTCGCCGACGTGGCGGCGCGGTCCGGGGCCGAGGCCGACGAGCCCGTGCTCGACGTCCGCCGCGACGACGAGCGCGCCCAGGGCGGCATCCCCGACGCGGTGCACATCCCCCTGCAGGACCTGCTGGCCCGCCTGCACGAGCTGCCGGCCGGGCGGCTGTGGGTGCACTGCGCCTCCGGCTTCCGGTCCAGCATCGCCGCGAGCCTGCTCGACCGCGCCGGGCGCGACGTCGCCCTCATCGACGACGAGTACTCCCAGGCGGTCGAGCTCGGCCTCGCCACCGGCTGACCCGCCCGAGGAGAACGTGTGACGCTCACGCTCGAGATCGGGATCGGTCTCGCGATCGGGCTCGTGGTCGGCGCGCTGGGCGGCGGGGGCGGCGTGCTCACCGTGCCCGCCCTCGTCTACCTGCTCGGGGCCTCGACCCACGAGGCTGCGGCGGCATCCCTGGTCATCGTCGGGGTCGCCGCCCTGACCGGCCTGCCCGTGCACGCCCGCCGCGGACACGTCCGCTGGGGTGCCGGGGTGGTCTTCGGGTCGGTCGGCACGGTGTCGGCCGTGGCCGGCGCCGTCCTCGCCCGCGACCTGGACCCGTCGGTGCTGCTGCTCGCGTTCGCGGGCGTCATCACCGTGGCCGCCGTGCTGATGATCCGCGACGCCCGCCGCGGCGGCGACCAGGACGACGCGAGGTCTCCCCCCGCGGCCCTGCCGGGTCCCGCGCTGCAGCACTCCGGTGCGCTCCGGTGGGCCCTCGTGGTCCTCGGGGGCCTCGCGGTCGGCCTCACGACCGGCCTGTTCGGCGTGGGCGGGGGCTTCCTCGCCGTCCCCGTGCTGGTGCTGGTCCTGCGCTGGCCGGCCCGCGCGGCCATCGGGACATCGCTGCTCGTCATCGTGATCAACTCGATCGGGGCGCTGGTCCCACGCCTCGGCGCGGAGGCCCTCGACGCCCGCCTCGTGGTCCCGGTGACCGCCGCGGCCGTCACCGGGACGGTGCTGGGCAAGCTCGTCGCCGACCGCGTCTCGACGCCGTCCCTGAGCCGCGTCTTCGCCGCGTTGCTCCTGCTGCTCGCCGCGTACACCGCCGTGCGTTCGAGCATCGCCCTGGCCGGCTGACCGCCTCGTGCGCGAGCCGTGCCGAACGACGGACGGTGCGGCGCACAGCCCACGACAAACATCAGTATGTTGGTACCTATACAACGAGAGAGGATGCCGATGACGACAGTGCGCGAGACCTCGGTCGACGAGTTGGCGGCGTCCGGCTGGGAGCCGGGCCGCCTGGTGGACGTCCGGTCCACCGAGGAGTTCGACGCCGGCCACGTGCCCGGCGCGCACCACGTGCCCCTCGAGGACGTCCTGGCGGACCCGGGGCGCTTCGGTCCGGAGCCGGTGCAGATGATCTGCCAGTCGGGCGGCCGGAGCGCGATGGCGGCCGAAGCCGTCGAGCAGGCCGGGACCCCGGCGGTCTCGGTCGCGGGCGGGACGTCCGCCTGGATCGAGTCCGGCCGCGCCGTCGACACCTCCCCCTGACGACTCCGATCCACCTGGAGGCCCCCGTGAGCACCCCCACCCGCCCCCTGCTCGACACCGCGGCCGTGCGCGCGCTGCTCGCGGCGCACCCCGGCACGCGCCTCATCGACGTCCGCAGCCCCGGCGAGTTCGCCGCCGCGCACATCCCGGGCTCCTACAACGTCCCCCTCGACCTGCTGCGGGAGCACCGCGACGAGCTCCGCGCGGAGCACGACGACCCGGTGGTGCTCGTCTGCGCCTCGGGCGCGCGGGCCGAGCAGGCCCGCGGCGTCCTCGACCGCACCGGCCTGGAACGGCTCGAGGTGCTGCAGGGCGGCGTCACCGGCTGGCAGCGCGACGGCGGCCCGGTCCGCGAAGGTAGGGGCACGTGGGCCATGGAGCGCCAGGTGCGGCTCGCCGCGGGCTCGCTCGTCCTCGCCGGCGTGCTGGGCAGCCTGCGCTACCGGCCCCTCGTCGCTCTCGCCGGCGCGATCGGCGCCGGCCTCACGTTCTCCGCCGTGACGAACACCTGCGGCATGGCGCGCCTGCTCGCCCAGCTGCCCCACAACCGCCGCGGCGCCCTCGACCCGGCCGCCGCCCTGGCCGCCCTCGCCTGATCGCCCCTCCACGATCCGGCGCCGTCCTGCTCGGCCGGCGCCGGCCGGGTCGTTCGAGGTGATGAGGAGGTCCGCGCCGGGACGTGCGACCAAAGCCTCCGTGGGCGGGGCCGGCCGGCCCTCGCAGGCGCCCGCGTCCCACGGGACCGTCCGGCTGCCCGCGGTCGCATCTCGAGAGGCAGGCCACCATGATCCACAGCGAGGACCGGACGAGGAGCGCGCCGCCGCTGCCCCGCGGCGACGCCTGGCTCGCCGTCGCGCGGTGCGTGGGCGTGTCGCTGCGTCTCCTGGCCCGCCGCCGGGTGCGCTGCCCCCGGACACGGGTGGGTGCGCGGGTGCGCTTCGCCGACGGCAGCACCTCCACGATCTACCGCGAGACGGTGGTGACCGGCGCGGTCGCGTCCCACTGCTGTGCGCTGGTGGTGCGCTTCCGGCTGCGGGGTGTGCGGGGTCGCGGTCACGCCCTGTTCCGCGCGGAGAGCCTGCTCAACACCCCCTTGTTCGTCGGCTTCCCCGGGTTCGTCGCCAAGTGGTGGCTCGCGGCCGACGAGAACGGTGTCTACCGCGGGCTCTACGAGTGGGACGGTGCCGACCAGGCCGAGGCCTACGCCCGCGCCCTCTGGCGGGTGCTCGAGCTGGTCAGCGTGCGCGGCTCGATCGCCTACACGGTGCTGCCAGGCCGCCACCGGGACGACCTGCTCACCGATCAGCCGCCGCCCGACGCCGACACCGACCCCGCGGCGTGGTGGCGACCGGTCGCGAGCTGAGCGATGTCCGCCGAGGTGCTGGTCGTCGGCGCCGGGCCCACGGGTCTGGCGCTGGCCCTGCACGCTCGTGCGCACGGCGCCCGCGTGCGCATCGTCGACCCTCGCACCGGCCCCCGGCCGTCACGAGCCCTGGTCGTGCACCCCCGCACCCTCGAGCAGCTCCGTCCGCTCGGGGTGATCGACGCCCTGAGCGAGCGGGCCCTCGACGACCCGCAGGCGCTCGTGCACCTCGGTGCCCGCACGGTCCGCGTCCGGCTCGACGACCTGGGGATCGCGGGCCGGCCGCTCGGCCACCCGTGGATGATCCGCCAGCAGGACGTCGAGGACGTACTGGCCCGCACGCTGGAGCAGCGCGGCGTCCCCGTCGAACGGGGCCCTGCGCTCGAGGATCTCGCGGCGGGTCCGGACGTGGTCCGGGCGCGGCTGCGGGGGCCGGGCGGCGAGGAACGCGTCGACGCCCGGTGGGTGGCGGGGTGCGACGGCGTGGCGAGCACCGTGCGCACGCTGGCCGGCATCCCCGTGGCGGTCCGGCCATACCGCCAGGAGGTCCTCCTCGCCGACGTCGATCTCTCTCCCGAGCCGGGCGCCGACCTCGAGCCCGGCGTCGCCCATGTCGCCGCCGCACGCAGCGGACTGGTGTTCGTCTTCGCGCTCGGGGAACGCGCGCCGTGGCGGGTCCTCGCCACCCGTGGCCCGACCCGCGCCGGCGGGCAGGGGCCGCCGGGCCGCGACGAGCTCCAGCAGCTGCTCGACGCCGGCGGGCTCCGTGTCCGCGTCGGCCGGGTCGCCTGGTCCGACCGGCTCCGGCTGGCCCGCCGGCTCGCCCGGACCTACCGGCAGGGACCGGTGTTCCTCGCCGGGGACGCCGCGCACAGCCACTCCCCCGCCGCCGCACAGGGGATGAACCTCGGCCTCCAGGACGCCGCAGCCCTCGGCTGGCGGCTCGCGCACGCGGACTCGGCGCGGAAGCCCGATCTCCTCCTCGACTCCTACGGGGACGAGCGCCGGCCCGTCGCGTGTGCGTCGATCGCGCTCACCGACCTCGTGTTCTGGGCCGAGTCGTCACCCACCGCCGTCGCGGGTCTCCTCCGCGGCGTCGTCGCGCCGCTCGCCGCCCCGCTCGCGCCGGCCCTCCTGCGCCGCCCGACGCTCACCGCTCCGGCGGTCCGCCTGCTCGCCGGTCTGTGGGTGCACCACCGGCAGAGCCCGTTGTCGTGCGACGACCACTCCGGCCGCGGCGCCCTCCGTCCCGGCGACCGGTTGCCGGATGCCGCGGTCATGGCGGACCACGGCCCGAGCCGGCTGCACGACCTGACCGCCACGCCCGGGGTCCACGTCCTGCTCGCCCGGGACGCCCGTGACGTCCCGCTCCCGACCGTCGGGCCGGGGGTGCACGTGCACCGGTTGCGGGACCGTCCGGGGACGACGGTGCTCGCGGTCCGCCCCGACGGCTACCTCGGCTACCGCGGCACGGATCCCGCCCGCCTGCGCGCCTGGCTGGGCGACATCGGGGCGCTCGACCGGGATCGGGCGGCGACGTCGATCAGCTGATGCGCTCCCGGCGGGTGACGCTCCTACGAGCGGTCACCGGCGCCGTGGAGTCCCCCGGAGCGGCCACGGGGCGGCGGCGGTCGTCGACCTGTCAGGACGCGGGATCGGCGGCGCGGAGACGGAGGTGCTCGACGTGGTAGCGGGCCTCGTCGAGGAGCTGGGCGACGTGGTCGTCGTAGAGCCGGTAGCGCATCGACCGGCCGCTGCGGGTGGCGACGACGAGCCCGAGCTGGCGCAGGATGCGCAGCTGGTGGGACACCGCAGACTGCTCCATCTCGACCGCGGTGGCGATCTCGCCGGCGGCGCAGGGGCCGGCGACCAGGTGCAGCAGGATGCGCAGGCGGCTGGGCGTGCTCAGGGCGCGGAGGGTCTCGGCGACGCGCGCGACCTCGGCCTCGGTGGCGGGACGCGCGTCGGAGGAGACCCCGTGACCCATGGCGGGAGCGTACCGAGGCGCGACCTCACCACCTGTTGAGCTGTGGGAGCATGAACGTCTGAGCGATCGTTCATGCATGCTCCCCCCGGAGACGATCGACGAGACCGCACCGGCGTCCGCCCGCGGCCGCACCGTCCCCCGACCGCCCGGCCCGCTGCGCACCCTGGCCGGCCTGCCCGAGGCGCGGTGGGCGGGGACCTCCGTGCTGCTGTTCGCGCTGGCCGTGCCGGCGCAGCTGCTCGGGGCGCCGAGCTGGGTGTGGGGCCCGCTCTACGCCGGCTGCTACGTCACCGGCGGGTGGGGGCCGGCGTGGTCCGGCCTGCAGGCCCTGCGCGAGCGCACGCTCGACGTCGACCTCCTGATGATCGTGGCCGCGCTCGGGGCGGCGGCGATCGGGCAGGTGCTCGACGGCGGCCTGCTCGTCGTCATCTTCGCGACCTCGGGGGCGCTCGAGGCGTGGGCCACCGCGCGCACCGAGTCGTCGGTGCGGGGCCTGCTCGAGCTCGCCCCCGACCGCGCCACCCGGCTCGACCCCGTCACCGGCGACGAGGAGCGCGTCGCCGCGGACGAGCTCGCCGTCGACGACCTCGTGCTCGTGCGGCCGGGCGAGATGGTCGGCGCCGACGCGGTGGTGCTCGACGGGACCAGCGAGGTCGACCAGGCCACGATCACCGGCGAGCCGCTCCCGGCGGCCAAGGCACCCGGCGACGAGGTGTTCGCCGGCACCCTCAACGGCACCGGCGCGCTGCGGGTGCGCGTGGCCCGCGGGGCCGGGGACTCGGTCGTCGCCCGCATCGCCGAGCTCGTCGAGCAGGCGTCGGCCACCAAGGCCCGCACCCAGCGGTGGATCGAGCAGATCGAGCAGCGGTACTCGCTCGGCGTCGTGGTGGCCACCCTGCTGGTCTTCGGCGTCCCGGTGCTGCTCGGCGAGCCCCTCGCCGACGCCCTCCTGCGCGCCATGACCTTCATGATCGTCGCCTCGCCGTGTGCCGTGGTCCTGTCCACGATGCCGCCGCTGCTCGCCGCGATCGCCACCGCCGGCCGCCACGGCGTGCTGGTCAAGTCCGCCGAGGTCATGGAGCAGCTCGGCACGATCACCGCCGTCGCCCTCGACAAGACCGGCACCCTCACCCGCGGACGGCCCGTCCTCACCGCCGTCCACGCCGTTGCCGGGTCCTGGGACGCCGACACGGCCCTCGCCACGGCCGCGGCCGCCGAGCACCCCAGCGAGCACCCGCTGGCCCGCGCGGTCGTCGCCGCCGCCCGGGACCGCCGGCTCCCCCTCCCCCCGGCGAGCGGCTTCACCGCTCGCCCCGGGCACGGGGTGTCCGCGACCGTCGCGCGCCGGACGATCGAGGTCGGCCGCCCCGGCGAGGACGCGCCCGGGCAGGTCCGGGAGATCGAGGACTCCGGCGGCACGGCCGTCGTCGTGCACGCCGACGGCGCCCCGGTCGCCGTGCTCGCCGTGCACGACGCGCTGCGCCCCGCCGCCGCGGACAGCGTGGCCGCCCTCGCCGCCCGCACCGCCACGCCTCCGACGCTGCTCACCGGCGACAACCCGCGCGCAGCACAGCGCACCGCGGACGCGGTGGGCATCACCGACGTCCACGCCGGGCTGCTGCCCGCCGACAAGGTCGACGCGGTGGAGCGCCGCCGCGCCGACGGCGACCGCCTGCTCGTCGTCGGCGACGGCGTCAACGATGCGCCCGCGCTGGCCGCCGCCGACGTCGGCGCGGCCATGGGCCGGGCCGGAGCCGACCTCACCCTCACCGCCGCCGACGTCGTCGTGGTCCGCGACGACCTGACGACCCTGCCCGCCCTGCTCGACCTCGCCCGCCGCACCCGCCGCGTCGTGATCGCGAACCTCGTCATCGCCGCGTCGATCATCGGCGTGCTCGTCGTCTGGGACCTCGTCGGGCACCTGCCCCTGCCCCTCGGCGTCGCCGGCCACGAGGGCTCGACGATCCTCGTCGCCCTCAACGGCCTGCGCCTGCTCCGGTCCTCGGCCTGGACGCGACCGCCGGCACCGACCCGGCGGTGCGTGGCGACGTGACGGGTGTCAGCCCGCGCGACCGACGACGAGCAGGGCGGGGGCACGGCGTCGCACGGAGCGGAGGAGAGAGCCCGCCCCGGTCCCCGATCGCGGGACCGGGGCGAGTTCCCTTGACCACCGGGTGCGTTCCGAGCACAGTCAGCGATGCCCTTCCTCGAGGGGTGCGTGCGGTCCACCCCAGCGGCCGCCGAACTCAGTGCGGAGCGCGCCGTCTCTGTCCGGACGACACGCTGACAGCTTCGTTTCTCACCTGCGCCCCCGACCGCCCAGCCACGGCGGGGCACGCGAGCAGCGCACGTGGTCTCGCTCCTGCCGCGACGACACGACCTCGCTCGTGCTGTCTCCGTGCCCTGGACCCTCGGCGGGAGCCCACACCGGTCGTGACGACGAACGAGGAGCTGGTGGTGTCGCTGCGCAACGCCGCCCGCGGCCTCACCAGCAAGCACAGCCTCCGCGATCTCCAGCAGACCCTCGCCCACATCGTGGCCGCCGCCGTCCAGACCGTGCCCCAGGTCGACGCCGGCGGTGTCTCGCTCACCGAGGGCGGGGTGGTCACCTCGCGGCACCCCACCAACGACACCGTGACCGAGCTGGATCAGCTGCAGAGCACCCTCCGGCAGGGACCCTGCATCACCGCGCTCGAGGATCCGCCCGAGGACGGCATCGTCGTCGCCATGGACCTGGCCGGCGACGACGGGCAGCGCTGGCCCGACTTCGCCCCGGCAGCCGTCGAGGCCGGCTACCGGTCGCTGATGTCCACCCAGCTCTCCACCGACGGCGGGGTGCGCGCGGCGCTCAACCTCTACGCGAGCGGGCCACACGTGTTCGACGCCGACGCACGCCTGACCGCCGGACTGTTCGGCGTGCAGGCCGCGATGCTGCTCTACGGCAGCGAGCAAGCAGTCCATCTCCAACGCGCGGTCGACACCCGCGACGTCATCGGCCAGGCCAAGGGCATCCTCATGGAACGCTTCGCCCTCACCTCGGACGGCGCCTTCCACACCCTGGTGACGTCGTCCCAGGAGACCAACATCAAGCTCGTCGACGTCGCCCGCTGGCTCCACCAGCAAGCCGAGCAGCGCGGTCGAGCCGGCCACGCTGTTCGATCCGCCCCGAGGGAGCACGTCGCCGACCTGTGAGGGTCCAGCCGAGCCTTCTCCTGTCCCCTGGCACCGCGAACGGAGGAAGCCTGTGCTTCCGCCCCTGCGCAAGCTCATCCTCGTGGGCCGTCTGGACGCGCACGAGATGGCGAGCCTGGGGGCCTACTGCCAGCGGCTCTACGCCGCAGGCGTGACCGAGCTCCGCCTCGACATCAGCGCCGTGACCAACTGCCGACGCGCCGGTCTCGACGGCCTCGTCGACCTCGCGGGCGGGAGCGCCAAGGTCGCGATCTCGATCGACGGAGCGTACTGGGGCCAGTTCATCGACCTGCTCAGGAGCACGCCGACCGATGAGCTCAGGTCGGTCTGCGAGTCCGTCTCGACGCTGGTGCCCGAACCACGCAGTGCATCGGGCAGCGAGCCGTCAGCCCCTGCTCCCGAGGGGACCGACGCGTCGAGCAGTTCGCGGGCCACGCCGCGCACGCCCTGCCCGGAGGTCTGATCGTCACGGGTCCACGAGGAGTCGTCATCGCCCGTGGGCGTCCCGGCGGCCTCCTCGCACGCCCAGGACGAGAGCGCCCACCAGCCCGGCGACGAGGGACCCGGCGAAGATCCCGATCTTCGCGGTCTCGACGAACGCCGGGTCGGCGTACGCGAGCTCGGCGATGAACAGGGACACGGTGAACCCGATGCCGGCCAGCGCCGCCACACCGACGGCGTGCCGGGCCCGCACGCCCTCCGGGAGGTGCCCCCACCCCGTGCGCACCATCAGCGCGACGCCCGCCGACACCCCGACGACCTTGCCGACGACCAGCCCGACCGCGATGCCGAGCGCGACGGGGCTGCTGGCGGCGGCGCGCAGGGTGTCGCCGGCGAGCACGACGCCGGCGTTGGCGATCGCGAACAACGGCACCACGAGGAACGCCGAGACCGGAGCCAGGCGGTGCTCCAGGGTGTCGAGCACGTGTCGCCCACCGACCCGACCCGCGGGCGTCAGCAGGGCCAGGGCGACCCCGGCAATGGTGGCGTGCACCCCGGACTCCAGCGTGCAGAGCCAGACGAGCAGACCCACCGGCACGTAGGGCCAGATCGCCGTGACCCCGAGCCGGCGCATCACCAGCACGACGGCGAGGCCCACGACGGCCGCGGCCAGCCACAGCGCCGAGATCGAGTCGCTGTAGAAGATCGCGATCACGCCGATGGCGATGATGTCGTCGACGATGGCGACCGTCAGCAGCAGCAGCTTCGCCCCGGCCGGTACCCGCGAGCCCAGCAACGCCAGCACACCGACCGCGAAGGCGATGTCGGTCGCCATCGGGATGCCCCAGCCGGCGGCGCCCTCGCTGCCGCCCGTGAAGGCCAGGAAGAGCAGAGCGGGCACCAGCACCCCACCGACCGCGGCGACGGCCGGCAACGCCGCCGCCCGCGGATCCCGCAGCTCGCCGCGCACCAGCTCGCGCTTGATCTCGAGCCCGACGACGAAGAAGAAGATGACCATCAGGCCGTCGTTGACCCAGTGCTGCAGGTCCTCGGTCACCGAGAGCGCCCCGACGCCCAGGGTCAGCTCGTGGCCCCACGAGGACGCGTAGGACGCCTGCCACGGACTGTTGGCCCACACCAGGGCCACCACAGCAGCGAGGACGAGCGCCACCCCGCCGGCGGCGTCGCTGGACAGCAGGCGTCGCACCGGCGAGCGGGGCGCCGTCGCGGTGTCGTGGTGCGGGCGTGACACATCGTCTCCTGACGTGGAGGGCCCGACGTCGGCGCACAGCACGACACGCCGAGCGCCCGTGTGGGCCCGCGAGGGAAGGACGGGAGGAGGTGGAGTGCTCAGAGCGCGCCGCGACGGATCGCCACGGCGACGATCAGCACGGGGACCGCGAGGACGGCGAGGGAGACCAGGCCCCCGGCCCACGGCTGCGGCAGCACCACGATCGCGACGAGGAAGACCACGCCGACCTGGATCGTGGCGTTGTAGGCGCGCGGCGACAGGTGGTCGGAGAGCCGCGGCCGCGTGCGCCCCATGCGCAGGCTCAGGGCCGGGTCCTCGGACGTCGCGTGCGCTTCCAGATCGGACAGCGCCCGGCGCTCCCGCTCGGAGAGGGGGCGGGGCTCACGGGGCTGGGGGTCGGGCGCGAAGGGCGTGGCGGCCATGGATGACCTTCCGTCGAGGACAGGACCACGCCGACCAGGCTTCCCGGCACACCGAGCACGACGGTATCGGAACGAGCTGAAGGGACGCTGAGAGGACGCTGCTCGGGTCGGGGAGCCGCGGGACCGCCCGTCGGCGTTCCGTCGCGGACCGGAGCACGGGGGCCCTCGACCACTGGCGTGGTGCGGCCGGCCCGGGAGACTGAGGCGCCGACAGCACGTCGCGCCCCGACCGTGGGGAGGAGGGCCGGATCGATGGATCGCCTGGGCCCGGTCGACACGGCCTTCTACCACCTCGAGAGTCCCACGACCCCGATGCACGTGGGCTCGGTGTCGGTGATGGAGGGCCCCGCGCCGAGCGGCGACGAGCTCGCGGAGCTCCTGATCGCGAAACTTCCCCGTGTGCCCCGCTACCGCCAGCGGGTCCGCACGGTCCCCCTCGGTCTCGGACGCCCGGTGTGGGTCGACGACCAGGACTTCCGGATCACCGACCACGTCCACCGCGACACCGTGCCCCCACCGGGGGGCGACCAGCAGCTGCGCGAGCTCATCGCCCGGATCGTGGGGCGCCCCCTCGACATGTCCGCACCGCTCTGGGAGGTGTGGCTGGTCGACGGGCTCGAGGACGAACGGTGGGCGATCGTCGCCAAGGTCCATCACTGCATGGTCGACGGGATCGCGGGCACGGATCTGCTGCAGCTGATCTTCGATCGGGAGCCCGACGTCGCCGCCGGAGAGCCACAACCCTGGTCCCCGGAGCCCGAACCGTCCACCGCCTCCGTCATCGCCGGGAGCGTCCGTGACGCCATGACCGACGCGCGGCGCCACACCGTCGCGCAGCTGGGCGCGCTGGGCGACATCGGCTCCCCGGCAGACTGGGTCCGCCGCACCGAGGCCGTGACCGCGGCGGTGGTGGACCTGACCCGGCAGGCCAGCACCCCCACCGCACGGGGGCTGAACGGCACGCTCGGCCGACGCCGGCGCTGGGCGTGGACAGGCACCGACCTCGCGACCGTCCGGCGGACGGCCCGTCAGCTCGGCGGCACCGCCAACGACGTGGTCCTCACCGCGATCGCCGCCGGGCTCCGTGACCTCCTCGCCGGACGCGACCAGCTCACCGAGGGTCTCGTCGTCCGCACCCTGGTGCCGGTCTCGGTACGCCGCAGCTCCGAGCGCGGCGAGGTGGGCAACCGCATCACCACCGTCCTGGTCGACCTCCCGGTCGGCGAGACGGATCCGCTCGCCCGGTTCGCGACCGTGCGTCGTCAGATGGACGACCACAAGCGGCGGGTCCTCGCGGTCGACACCCGCACGGCGCTCTCCGCGGGTGACGTCGTGGCGCCGGCGTTGCTCGCGCTGGGCGCCCGAGCGAGCGGGTCGGCCCAACCCGTCGCCCAGGCGGTGGCCACCAACGTCCCCGGGCCACCTCGACCGCTCTACGCCCTCGGCCGGCGCATGATCTCTCTCTACGCCCACGTCCCGATCGCTCAGGGCTGTCTGCTGGCCGTCGGCATGTTCACCTACGCCGGCCGCATGACCTTCGGCATCAACGCCGACCACGACGGCGTGCCGGACTTCGACGCGCTCGTGATCGGGATCGAACGGGGGCTGGAGGAACTCGTCCTCCGACGCGACGGCCCGCCCGACCGTTGATCGCACCGATCAGGAATCCGCCGCCACGTCGTCGATGCCCGTAGCTCCTCGCATCGCTGGAAGGATGGATGACCGATGACCGACGTCGGGCCGGCGGACGCCGATGAGGCCGTGTTCATGGCGGCGGTCCGCTCAGGCGACACGGCGCGGTTCGCGCTCCTCACCGAGCGCCACCGGCGTGAGCTGCAGGTGCACTGCTACCGGATGCTCGCGAACTACGAGGACGCCCAGGACCTGACGCAGGAGACCTTTCTGCGGGCGTGGAACAAGCGGGAGTCGTTCCGGGGCCACGCCGCGCTGCGGACCTGGCTGTACCGGATCGCGACGAACGCCTGCCTCGACTTCCTGGACAAGCGCAACGGCCGCACACCCACACCGGTCGACCTGTCGGCTCGCTCCGAGGTGCCGCACCTGCAGCCCTACCCCGACCAGATGCTCCCCGAGGACCCGCAGGAGTCGGTGGTCGCGCGGGAGACGATCGAGCTCGCGTTCATCGTGGCCGTCCAGCACCTGCCACCTCGGCAGCGGGCGGTGCTCATCCTGCGTGACGTCCTCGGCTGGCCGGCGTCGAAGGCCGCCGACGCCCTCGAGCTGACCGTCGCGTCGGTGACCAGCGCCCTGCAGCGGGCACGGGTGACCATGCGCGAGCAGCTCCGCGGCCGCCGCCTCGACTGGCGGAGCCCTGGGACCGGCGAGCTCTCCCGGGACGAGCGCGCCGTCCTGAGGTCGTACATGGACGCCCACGAGCGCAACGACCTCGACGGGTTGATCTCCCTGCTGCGCGACGACCTGCGCTTCGCGATGCTGCCCGATCCGGGCACCGTGATCGTGACGGCGAAGGACGCGGTGGACGGCTGGGTCTCCGGTGGGCTCTTCCGGCCCGGCCACGACGACTGGCGCTGTGTCGCCACGACCGTCAACCGCATGCCCGCCGCCGTGCTCTACCTCCGCACCCCCGACGATCCGCGGTACCGGCTGCTGAACATCGCGGTCCTGCACATCGTGGACGGGAAGATCGCCGAGCTCACCGGGTTCGACGTCACCGACAAACCGTGGCTGGGCCTGCCCCCGACACTCTGATCCCGGTGCTCATCGCCTCGTCTCGTACCGGGCCAGCACCACACCGCCGGGAAACGTCCGCGTCTCCGCCAGATCCAGGTTCGTCCGGCGGTCGAGCGCGGCGAAGAACGACGTGCCGCCGCCCACGAGGACCGGATGGGTGACGATCTCGTACTCGTCGATCAGCCCGGCCCGCATCGCCGCCCCGGCGAGCGTGGCGCCGGCGACCCTCATCGGCCCGCCGTCGCCGGTCCTGAGCCGGGTGATCTCGGCGATCGCGTCGCCGGTGACCAGGCGGGCGTTCCCGTCGACCTCATCGAGCGTCGAGGAGAACACCACCTTCGGCGTGTCCCGCCAGTTCTTCGCGAACTCGATCTGCGCCGGGGTGGCGTCCGGCTGCTGGTCGCCGGTCGGCCAGTAGGCGTTCATGGTCTCCCACAGCCGGCGCCCGTAGAGGAACAGGCTGATCGCCCGCTCCTGGTCGAGCCACCACGCGAACAGCTCGTCGCTCGGCGCGCTCCAGCCGAGGTCGTCGCCGGGCGCGGCGACGTAGCCGTCCACGCTCACGTTCATGCCGAAGATCAGTTTCCGCATCGTGCCCGCCTCCTGTGCGTCGGTCTCACGGGTACGGACGGGCGCGGCGCGGGAACCTGATCGGTGCTCGACCCGCTCCGCCCCGGTCCGACCTCGGAGGTCTCACGCCCGGTGTCAGCACTCCGGGTCCGGTACCAGGAAGGTCACCTGGGTGCCGCTCGCGCCGCACTGGATCTCGACGTCGTCGGCGATCTCGCGGATGAGCACCAGGCCGCGGCCGCGGTGGCCGGGGTCGCTCGGTGGCGGTCGCCAGCGGCCCTCGTCGCTGACCGTGACCCGCACCGTGCCCGAGTGCGTACGCGCGACCTCGAGCGAGACCTCGCCGTCCCCGTCCGGGTAGGCGTGCTCGATGGCGTTGGTGACGGCCTCGCCGAGGGTCAGGTGGAGATCGTCGGCATGGCCCTGGGCGACCCCGGCCCGCGCGGCCCACCTCGTCACCTGCTGCCGCGACGTCCGCAGCGACGCGGGCGTGGCCGGGAGCCGCAGACGCAGGGGCTCGGGAATCCACCGGACCATGACCAGCGCGATGTCGTCGCCGGCGCCACCGTCGTCGTTGGCTGCGGCGGCGTCGACCAGGCCGGTCAGGAGGTCCTCGGGGTGTCGGTGGCCCACCTGGGCGGCCGTGCGCCGCAGCCGCTCGAGGCCCTCGTCCAGCGACTCCCCACGCCGCTCGACGAGGCCGTCGGTGTAGAGCAGCACCGACGAGCCGGGCGCCAGGACGAGGCTGGCCGACCGGTAGGCGGCAGCGCGCTCGCGCACGCCGAGCATGGTGCCCTCGCCCCCCGTCGGGAAGCGGACGCCGTCGTCGTCGATGAGCAGCAGCGGGAGGTGTCCCGCGAGCGCCCAGGTCAGCAGGCCGGTCTCCCAGTCCAGGGTGAGGCACGCGCAGGTGCTGCCCAGGGCGCCCTCGACGCCGACGGCGAAGCGGTCGAGCCGCTCGAGCGCCTCGGCCGGCGGATGCCCTTCGAGCAGGTAGGCGGACAGGGCGCTGCGCAGCTGCCCCATGACGGCGGCGGCGCGCGGGCCGTGCCCGACGACGTCCCCGACCGCCAGCGCGACGGTGGCCTCCCCGATCGGCATGAGGTCGTACCAGTCCCCGCCGGCCTGGGCCTCGGCGCTGGCCGGGAGGTAGCGGGTGGCCGTGCTGAGCCGCGCGAGTGCCGGCGCGGCGCGGGGCAACAGGCTGCGCTGCAGGGTCTGGGCCACGTCGTGCTCGACCAGGTAGAGCCGCTCGCGCTCGACCTCGGCCTGCCGCCGCGCGGTGACGTCACGCCCGATCGCCTGCCACAGACCGTCGGGCGTGAACCAGATGCTCAGCTCGACCGCCACCGTCCCGCCGCCCGCGTGGCGCATCTCCCAGGTCTCGTTGACCGCCTCGCCCCGACGCAACCGTTCCACCAGCTGCCCCAGCGTGCCCTGGTCCTCGTTGCGCACCAGGTCCTGGACGCGCAGGCGCACGTGCTCCTCGCGCGACAGCCCGACCATCGCGCACGCCGCCGGGTTCACGTCGAGGAACCGGCCGTCCTGATCGGCCAGCCAGATGCCGTCGGTCGCCCGCTCGAACAGCAGCCGGAACCGGTCCTCGCTCCCCTGGGCGCTCCGGACGGCCCGCGCCCGCGCCAGCGACTCCCAGCAGCGGCTGGCCACCGTCACGGTCAGGTCGATCTCGGTCGGTGTCCAGCGCCGTGGGTGCGCCTGGTGCACCGCCATCGCGGCGACGAACCGGTGCTGCTTGGTCAGCGGGACGCAGACGACGGCGCGGATCCCGGTGGCGGTGTAGACCGCGCGCTGGTCGTCGTCGAGGCGGGGGTCGGTCTCGGCGTCCTCGACGACCCAGGCCTCGCCCCGGCGCATCGACGCCAGCGCCTCCGCACCGAACTGGGACATCGCGAACCGTCCGGGCAGGTGCGGCAAGCCGACGGCCCAGTCACCGCTCATGACGAAGTGGTCCTCGTCCGCCTCGACCTGCGCGTAGGCGCACCGGTCGGCGCCGACGTACTCGCCGAGACGCCGTGCCGCGACGGTCATGATCTCGTCGGCGTCCTCGACCAGCTGCAGCTCCCGGTCGAGCGCTGTGACGAAGCCGTCGCCCAGCCAGGACTCGCTCACCGGGAGCCCCGCTCGAGGACTGCTCCGGAGTGGGGCGAGGCAGCACCCACGTGCGGATCCCCTTCCCCTTCGCCCGACCACCCGACACCCAGCCTGCGCCCACCCCGCACGGCACGAGATGGCTCGACGCGAACCCTGAGGCGGCGAACCCACCCCGCCCGCACCCCCGGCATCAGAGACGGTACAGAGCCTGCTCGTTCCGACGAACCTCGCCGACATCGAGCGAAGACATGATCCAGTCTCCCCGGGTCCCGCCCTCGGGACCCGCGCACACGGCACATCTCGTGTGCACCGCACAGCTTTCCCGGACGAGGAGCCGCAGCGCGAGGAGGCGCGCGGCACCCGAGGAGACCGCGGCGGCGAGAACTCGTTCCGCGCCCGGGAACACCGGCCTTGACCAGTAGCCAGGGGAGACCGGCACCCTCGTTGTCCTGGCCCCCGCGGCGCCTGCGTGCAGGACCACCGGTGACGCCAGCGGCCCCGCTTCCAGCTCGCCCCCCCGGCGGAGGCGGGGTCGTCACCGGGGGGAGATCGCTGAGGCGACAGCGACCCCCTCGACGTCGACCATGAGCTCGGTCCGGAGCGGGACATCCACCCTCGGGCGCGACGGACCGTCACCCGGAGCAGGTCGTCGCGAGCGATGGGACGATGTCGCGCTACGCGGCCGCGAGGACCGCGCGGCCGCTGTCGGTGATCGTCGGGACGCCGGGGCCGGACCCGTCGGCGATGAGCCCGGCGGCGGCGAGGCGGTGACCGACGAGCTGGTCGGCGCAGTAGACGCCGTCGACGAGCAGCGGTGTGCCGATCTCGCCGGAGCGCCGGCAGCGTCCGCCCGCCACCGCGCGCAGGACCGCGCGGTCCCGGTGGCTGAGCAGCTCGTGCGTCGTCGTGGTCATGGTCGGCTCCCTCCGCGGGTCGGTGTGCTCTCACCTCCTCGACGAACGGGCCGCCCCGACTTCGACACCGAGCGGGACGAATCGCTGCAGTTTCCCGGTCGCGCCCGGTCGAGATGCTCGACCGGGCGGACCGAGACCCGGGCTCCGGTCACCCCGCACGGTCACGGAGAGACGAGGTCGGTCGGGTTGCTGGTCGACCGCGGGGTGGATGTCGTCTGGTCGGCTCGAGGACGGCGCGCGCTCGGCCCGACAGGACGAGACGCGGGGGCAGGCTCCACCGGCCAGGGCGATGACCTCCGGCCGGCGGCGCCGCACCGTCGGGCGATGAGCACCGTCGCGCCCGCGCCGATCGTCACCCCACCACATCCTCCGCGCCGCGCACGGCCGGGCGCGGGCCTGATCCGGATGCTGTCGACGACCGACCCGAAGGACATCGCGATCCTGTACCTGATCACGTCGTTCGGGTTCTTCCTGATCGGCGGGCTCATGGCGCTGCTGATGCGCGCCGAGCTGGCGCAGCCGGGGCTGCAGATCCTGTCGGTGGACCAGTACAACCAGCTGTTCACCATGCACGGCACGATCATGCTGCTGCTCTACGCGACGCCGATCCTGTTCGGGTTCGCCAACTACATCGTGCCGCTGCAGATCGGGGCCCCGGACGTCGCGTTCCCGCGGTTGAACGCCTTCTCGTACTGGCTGTTCCTCTTCGGCGGCCTCATCGTCATCTCCGGCTTCGTCACCCCGGACGGCGCCGCGTCCGCGGGGTGGTACGCGTACACCCCGCTCTCGGACATCCCCTACACGCCCCGGCTCGGGCAGGACCTGTGGGCAGTCGGGCTCGTCGTGTCCGGGTTGGGCACGATCCTCGGCGCGGTCAACTTCGTGACGACCATCGCCTGCATGCGCGCCCCGGGCATGACGATGTTCCGGATGCCCATCTTCACCTGGAACATCCTCGTCACGATGTTCCTGGTCCTCACGGCGTTCCCGATCCTCGCGGCGGCGCTGCTGGCGCTGGAGGCCGACCGGCGCCTCGGCGCGCACATCTACGACCCGGAGAACGGCGGCGCCATCCTGTGGCAGCACCTGTTCTGGTTCTTCGGCCACCCCGAGGTCTACATCGTCGCGCTGCCCTTCTTCGGCATCGTCACCGAGATCTTCCCGGTGTTCAGCCGCAAGCCCGTCTTCGGCTACAAGACCCTGGTCTTCGCGACCATCGCCATCGGCGCGCTCTCGGTCGCGGTCTGGGCCCACCACATGTACGCCACCGGGGCCGTGCTGCTGGGCTTCTTCGCCTTCACGACCTACCTCATCGCCGTGCCGACCGGCATCAAGTTCTTCAACTGGATCGGCACCATGTGGCGCGGCCAGCTCACCTTCGAGACACCGATGCTGTTCTCCGTCGGCTTCCTGGTGACGTTCCTCCTGGGCGGTCTCACCGGCGTCCTGCTCGCCAGCCCGCCACTGGACTTCCACCTCAACGACAGCTACTTCGTCGTGGCGCACTTCCACTACGTGCTGTTCGGCACGATCGTGTTCGCCACCTACGCCGGCATCTACTTCTGGTTCCCGAAGATGACCGGCCGGATGATGGACGAGCGCATCGGCAAGGTCCACTTCTGGCTGACCTTCATCGGGTTCCACCTGACGTTCCTGGTGCAGCACTGGCTGGGCAACGAGGGCATGCCGCGCCGCTACGCCGACTACCTGGCCACCGACGACTTCACCACGCTGAACACGATCTCCTCGATCGGCGCGTTCATCCTGGGCGCCTCGACGCTGCCCTTCCTCTGGAACGTGTTCCACAGCTACCGCTTCGGCCGGCCGGTGGAGGTCGACGACCCGTGGGGTCACGGCAACTCGCTGGAGTGGGCCACCTCGTGCCCGCCGCCGCGGCACAACTTCACCGAGCTGCCGCGCATCCGTTCCGAGCGCCCGGCGTTCGAGCTGCACTACCCGCACATGGCCGATCGTCTGCGGATGGAGGCGCACACCGGCAGCGGCGCCCCGAGCATCGGCGAGAGCGCCGCAGGGGCCACCGGACAGGAGCACCTGCCGGGCAGCGACCCGCGCAACCGGTAGCACCGCCCGCCGGCGCGGGTCAGGTGCCGGGCAAGCTGCTGACGCGCGTCGTCCTCGGAGCCCTGGCCATCGGGTCGCCACATCAGCTCCGGGCTCCAGATCGGGCACGACCGACGCCCGGCCACCCCCAGCACAGACCCCCAGCCCCACCCCGTCCATCGCCCAACGGCCGCCGGTTGCCGTCACCGGATCGACCACGACCCGCCCACTGAACGAGTCTCCGTGGCGTCCACCGACCAGGACACCGACCAGGACCGGCCACCCCCGACCCCGGCCTCGACGGTCTGCACCTGCCCTCGGTGGACTCCCCGACCTGGCCGAACGGTCGTCGCCCCCCGGCGACCGGCGGTCACGACGGGATGGGTCCGGCCCGGTCCCCCCTCCCCCGGGTGATCCGGACCGGACCCATCCCGCACCCCTCGAGGTGCCCGACGCCCGTCGCCCGGACGACACCTGACGTCGTCCCACGCACCGGGGACGCCCGGGCGGCGGCGTCAGAACACCTGCCGGAAGATCGTGGTGACCCGCTCCCAGTGGTCCGTCCCGGGGTTGACGACCTCGGGGTCGACCGCGCGGAAGGTCCGCGCGAGGGCGACGGCGAGAGCGCCGAAGAGCTCGACCAACATGTCCTCGGTCTCCTCCGAGAAGGTCACGTCGGCGGGTGGGCGACGCACGGACTGCGCGAGCAGGCCACGGATCTCGCCGGCCTCCTCGAGCTCGTCGAACTCCCGCATCCGCTCCTGGACCCCCTTCGTGATGGGGAGGTCCTGGGGTGCGATCACGTCTCGGCCGTTCCACGTGGCGGCGTTGCGACCGGTGATCGCGATGTCGTCGATCATGTCGTCGACGAAGGCACGGAAACGCTTCACGTCGTTCCGATCGACCTTGACGTGTCCCACCGAGCGGAAGAGACGCTGGAACACCGGGACACCGGACGGGACAGACATGTCAGCTCCTGCTGGTGACCCGGGACAGGTACTCGTGCGCGAGGCGGACCGCCATGGCGCCCTCGCCGACCGCGGACGCGACGCGCTTGATCGACCCGCTGCGCACGTCGCCCGCCGCGAACACGCCGGGGACGTCGGTCTCCAGCGTCGTCGGCGTGGACTCCGTCGCTCCCCCGTCCCCGCCGTCGTCGTCCGGGTGCGCGAGGGCGCGGCCGGTGCGGACGTAGCCGCCGTCGTCGAGCGCGACCGCCCCGGCGAGCCAGCCGGTGCACGGGCTGGCGCCGATGAACACCATGAGCTCGCGGGCGGGCAGCTCCGCGCGCTCGCCACTCGTGGTGTCCTCCACGACCACCGCCTCGAGGCGGCCGTCCTCGCCCTCCAGACCGCGCACCTCGGAGTGCAGACGGACCTCGATGCGGGGGTCGCGCTGAATCCGGTCGGCCAGGTAGCGCGACATGTACTCGTCGAGGGAGTGCTCGCGCGCGACCAGTCGGACCGACCGGGCGTGGTCGGCGAGGAAGAGCGTGGCCTGGCCGGCCGAGTTCCCGCCGCCCACGACCACGACCGGGTCGTCCACGCACAGCTGGGCCTCGACGAGGGTCGCGGCGTAGTAGACGCTGGTCTGCTCGAACTCCTCGAGCCGCGGTACCGGCAACCGGCGATAGCGGGCCCCGGTCGCGACCACGAGGGTGCGCGTGGGGATGGCGTCCCCGTCGGCCAGCCGGACCGTGGTGTGCGGCCCCGTGACGTCGAGTGTCACCGCATCGGCGGGCACGGTCGCCGTCGCGCCGAACTTCCGCGCCTGTACCTCAGCGCGCTCGGCGAGCTCGGCGCCGGAGATCCCGGCCGGGAAGCCGAGATAGTTCTCGATGCGCGACGACCGTGCGGCCTGGCCGCCGGTGGCGACGGCGTCGAGGATCTGGGTCTCCAGTCCCTCCGAGGCCGCGTAGACGGCGGCGGCGAGGCCGGCGGGCCCGGCCCCGACCACGAGGAGATCGCACAGCCGGGTCGTGGGCCGGTCGGGACGCCGCCCGACCAGCGTGGCGAGCTCGGCGGTGTCGGGGTTGCGCAGCACACGGTCGCGCCAGAGCACGACGGGGGTCTCCGCCGCCGTGATCCCGAGCCCGCGCAGCAGGGCCTCGGCCTCGACGTCGGCCTCGACGTCGACGAACCGGTGCGGGAGCCGGTTGCGGGCCGCGAACTCACGCAGCCTGCGGGTGTCCGGGGAGTACCGGGACCCGACGATGCGGAAGCCCAGCCCTTCGCCGATCGCGAGCGTGCGCCGTGTCAGGTACGCGCGCAGGACCTCGTCACCGAAGGCCTGGTCGCGGACCAGGACGTCCCGCAGGCGGTCGGCGGGGACCTCGAGCAGCTCACCGGGCTCCAGCACGACCGTCGAGAAGAAGGCGACCTCACCGGTCAGCAGGCCGAGCTCCCCGAGGAACCGTCCGGCTCCGTGGACGCGGACGAGCCGCTCCGCGGGGGTACCGAGCCCTTCGACGACGGCGACCCGGCCCGACAGCACCACGAGGAAGGACTCCTCGGGGCTTCCCTCGGTGACGAGCACCTCCCCGCGGTGGGTCCGCCGGCGCGACCCGTACTGGTCCAGGACCCGGATCCGGTCCTCGGACAGCCGGGGGTGGGCACCCGTGAGGTCGGGGGTCTCGCCGGGCGGTGCCGTGGCGAGCAGACGCTCCACGCCGTCGGCGACGGTCGTCTCGGAGTTCATGCGAACGCTTCGTCCACATAGCACCAGCGCCAGTGCTCGCCGGGCTGCGCCGAACGCACGATCGGGTGCCCGATGACGCCCGCGTGGGCGCGGGCGTGGCGCATCGGCGAGGAGTCGCAGCACCCGACGTGCCCGCACGTCAGGCACTGCCGCAGGTGGACCCAGGGCGTGCCCATCCGCAGGCACTCCTCGCACGCGTCAGGGCCGGGACCCACGTCGCGGATCCAGGGGATGTGCGGGTCGGTGGCCACGCCGCGTGGGGCGGTCATCAGCGGCCACCCCGCTCCGACGTCGGTCCTGTCGAGGTCGGGTACGTCAGCGGGTCGGGCCCGCGGCGCGACCCGGAGCGCAGATGTGTCACGAGGGGCTCCTGGAGGTCCGAGCTGGGGTCGCGGGCCGCGCCGGCTCACCCCGACCCGCGCCCTCACCGTCACACTCGTCCGCCGCCGGGTGAACCGGTCCGGCAGAGGCAATCGCGGAGGGCCTGGTGGACCCGATGGGTCGGTCCGCCGTCCCCGACCGCGCCGTGGCGCGCCCCTGGCCGGCGACCCGGGCCTCGGGCGCCGCGCGGCTCCCGGGGGCCTCGCTCGGCGGCGGCTGACCTCGCGGGCCCAGCCGACGCCGCGAGTTTGCGCCCACGGGACCGGTTCGACGCGGGACGGGCTGGGCGCACCGTGAGATCGCCCGGCAGCCGCCGAGGCTCACACCGAGCGCCACCGCGCAGGTTGGAGGCCCTCCATGGCACTCATGCGATTCGACCCTTTCCGGGAGTTCGACCGGCTCGCCGAGCAGGCCCTCGCCACCGGAGCACGCGCCGCACGCGGCATGCCGATGGAGGCATTGCGCCGCGGTGACGAGTTCCTCGTGTTCCTCGACCTGCCCGGCGTCCGGCGCGAGGACGTCGACATCAGCGTGGAGCGCAACGTCGTGAGCATCGCCGCCAACCGCGTTCCGCAGCGGGCGGAGGGCGACGAGGTGATCGTCGACGAGCGGCCGTACGGCGTCTTCGCCCGCCACCTGTTCCTCGGCGAGAACCTCGATCCGTCGGGGTTGTCGGCCGAGGTCGACACCGGCGTCCTGACCCTGCGGATCCCCGTCAACCCGGCGACCAAGCCCCGCAAGATCCCCGTGGCCTCGACCGTCGAGGGCAGCACCGGCCAGGACGGCCTCCCCGAGGGGAGCCAGCAGTCCGAGGGGAGCCGGCAGTCCGAGGAGAGCGCCGTCGGCGCCGGCTCCCGCTGATCCGACACCGACACAGGAGGCAGTGAGATGGCACGCGCCGCGGGTATCGACCTCGGAACCACGAACTCGGTGATCGCCGCCTGGGAAGGCGGTGCGTCCGAGGTGGTCCTGAACGCCGAGGGAGCACGAACCACTCCGTCGGTGGTCGCGTTCACCGAGGGCGGGGAACGTCTGGTCGGGCAGCTCGCCCGACGGCAGGCGATCCTCAACCCCCAGGGCACGGTCTACTCGGTGAAGCGGTTCATCGGGCGCCGTTTCGACGAGGTGCAGGAGGAGGCCGCCCAGGTCACCTACGAGGTGGTGGCCGACGAGAACGGCAACGCGCGGGTCAAGGTCCGGGACAAGATGTACGCCCCGGAGGAGATCAGCGCGATGATCCTGCGCAAGCTCGCCGACGACGCGGGCCGGCAGCTGGGAGAGAAGGTCGACAAGGTCGTCATCACGGTCCCGGCCTACTTCAACGACGCCCAGCGCACGGCGACCCGCGACGCCGGGCGGATCGCCGGACTCGACGTCCTCCGGATCATCAACGAGCCGACCGCCGCGGCGTTGGCCTACGGGCTGGACAAGCGCCAGCACGAGACGGTCCTGGTGTTCGACCTGGGCGGCGGGACGTTCGACGTCAGCATCCTCGACGTCGGGGACGGCGTCGTCGAGGTGCGCGCCACGTCCGGTGACACCCATCTGGGCGGCGACGACTTCGACCGCCGCATCGTCGACCACCTCGCGGACGGGTTCATGTCGGAGCACGGCATCGACCTGCGCAACGACCCCCAGGCCCTGCAGCGGCTGTACGAGGCGGCCGAGAAGGCGAAGGTCGAGCTGAGCTCGGTCACCCAGACCCAGATCAACCTGCCGTTCGTGACCGCCGACGCGACCGGGCCCAAGCACCTCACCACGACCGTGATGCGCTCGACGTTCGAGCGGCTCACCGCGGATCTCGTCGACCGCACGCTCGAACCGGTGAAGCGGGCGATGGCCGACGCGAAGGTCACGGCCGACGACATCGACGAGGTCATCCTCGTGGGCGGCTCCACCCGGATCCCCGCCGTGCAGGCCGTGGTGCGCCGGCTCGCCGGCGGCAAGGACGCGAACATGAGCGTGAACCCCGACGAGGTGGTCGCCGACGGCGCGGGCACCCAGGCGGGGGTGCTCACCGGTGACGTGTCCGACGTGCTGCTGCTCGACGTCACGCCGCTCTCCCTGGGGGTGGAGACCCAGGGCGGGGTCATGACGAAGATCATGGAGCGCAACACCACGATCCCTGCGCGCGGCAGCGAGACGTTCTCCACCGCCGCGGACAACCAGCCGGCGGTCGACGTGGTGGTGCTGCAGGGCGAGCGGGAGCGCGCCGCGGACAACCGCGTGCTCGGCCGCTTCCAGCTCGGCGACATCCGGCCGGCGCCACGCGGCGAGCCGCAGGTCGAGGTCACGCTGGACGTCGACGCCAACGGCATCCTCAACGTCACCGCGCGGGACCGCGACACCGGCGCGGAGCAGGGGATCACCATCTCCGAGAGCTCCAACCTCGATCAGGCCGAGGTCGACCGCATGGTCTCCGAGGCGCAGCGGAACCGGGCCTCCGATCAGGAGCTCCGGCAGGAGGTCGACGCCCGCAACGCTCTCGACGCACTCGCTCACCAGGTGCAGCGCCTGCTCGACGAGCTCGGCGAGTCCGCACCGGCGCACGAGCGGGCACGGGCCGAGATGCTGGTGACCGACGCCCGCACCGCGGTCGAGGAGCAGGCGCCGCGGACCCGGGTCGAGGAGCTGGCCCACGAGCTGCAGGGCGTGCTCGGTGGGCTCCAGGCCGCATCGTCCGGTCGGGGCACCGGCTCGCCGGACGGTGCTCCACCCGGCGCCACCGGGGGGTCGGCGGATGGTGGCGGGAGCGACGACGACGTGATCGACGCCCAGTTCGATCGCACCTGAGCCGGATCCGATGACCCCTCAGACCCCCGGGCGCGACCCGGGACCGACGACACCTCCGGCCGACGCTGCCGAGGACGTCCGCGACGGAGCAGACGGGAGGCCCGCACCGGACCCGAACCGGCCCGAGGACGAAGGAGGAGGCCCTTCCGGGGGCGACGCCACCGGTGGTGCCGTCGGGGCGGACGGGCCGGACACCCGGCCCCGTCCCTCCGTCGGCGAGCTGGAGGACCGCTGGCGGCGGGCCGTCGCGGACACCGAGAACCTGCGCAAGCGTCACGCCCGCGCGCTCGTGGAGGGACGTGCGGACGAGCGCGAGCGGGTGGCCGCGGCGTTCCTCCCGGTGCTGGACAACCTCGACCTGGCGCTGCAGCACGCGCAGGCCGACCCGGGCGCCATCGTGGAAGGGGTCCGGGCCGTCCGCGAGCAGGCGGCAGCGATCCTCGCGGCCCTGGGCTACCCCCGCCAGGACGACTCCGGCGTGCCGTTCGACCCGGCCCGCCACGAGGTGGTGGGCGTCGTCGCGCCCGGGGACGACCAGCGCGCCGGACGCGTCGTGGACGTGGTCCGGCCCGGCTACGGCACCCCGGAACAGCAGCTGCGCCCGGCTGCGGTGACCGTCACCGGGACGGCGGAGGGGTGAGAGGAGATGGCCCGCGACTTCTACGACGTGCTGGACGTGTCCCGCGACGCGGGGAGCGAGGAGATCCAGCAGGCCTTCCGCCGGCTGGCCCGCGCCAACCATCCCGACATCAACCGTGACCCGGCGGCCGAGGAGCGGTTCAAGGAGATCAACGAGGCCTACCGGGTCCTGTCCGACCCCGAGGAGCGCCGCAAGTACGACCGCTTCGGGGAGGACTTCCGCAAGGTCCCCGACGACTGGGAGCAGACCGTCGGTGCCGGGGTCGGCGGCCGCGCACGTGGTGGGCCGCGCTACGGCCCGGCGTCGGGTGTCAGCTCCGCGGACTTCGACGACCTCGGCGGGGGGATCGACCTCGAGGATCTCCTCGGCGGCATGTTCGGCCGTGGGCGCGCGCGCTCCGGGCCGATCGCCGGGGCCGACCAGGAGGTGGAGCTGCCCCTGACGGTGGAGGAGGCGTTCCGCGGCGGCCCCCGACAGGTGACGCTGACCGGGACGGACGGCCCGCGCAGCTACACGGTGACGATCCCGCCGGGCGTGACCGACGGGCAGCGCATCCGGCTGGCCGGTGAGGGCGGGCGCGGGGTCGGCGGCGGGGATCCGGGCGACCTCTACATGGTCACCCGGCTCCTCCCGCACCCCCTGTTCCGGGTGTCCGGCCGCGACATCAGTGTCGACCTGCCGCTCGCTGCGTGGGAGGCCGCGCTGGGCGGGAGCGTGCCGGTCCCGACGCCCGCGGGCGGGACGAAGGTCGAGGTCCCGCCGGGCTCGTCGACCGGGCGCCGCCTGCGCCTGCGGGGGCAGGGCATGCCGAACCCGCGGGGGGCACCGGGGGACCTGTTCGCCGAGGTCGAGGTCATGGTCCCGCCCCGGCCGACCGACGCCGAGCGGGACCTCTTCGCCCGCCTGGCCGAGGTCTCCGACTTCGACCCCCGCCGCGACACACGACGAGGCCAGCCGTGACGAGAGGTGGAGAACGCATGACGGTCCACTACCTGCCGGTGCGCCGGCCGCCGACGGCCGGGCCCCAGCGGCGGTTGAGCCGGGAGGAGTTCTGCCGGCGCAGCGGGGTGCATCCCGAGCTGCTGCGACGCTTCGTCGCCCTCGGGCTCGTCCAGGCCGTGCGGGATCCCGGCGGCGAGCTGCGGTTCCCGCCGGGCCAGCTCGCCGACGTCGCTCGCATCGAGCGCCTGCGGCGGGGGCTCGGGCTCAACTACGCCGCGATCGGGCTGGTCTGCGAACTGCTCGACCGCATCCAGGAGCTGGAACGCCAACTGCGGGAACGGAGCAGCTGATGGATCTGAACCGACTCACCCAACGGTCGCAGCAGGCGTTGTCCGCCGCCCAGGACATCGCCACCCGGGCCGGCAACACCGAGGTCGACGGCGAGCACGTGCTGCTGGCGCTGCTGGAGCAGCCCGACGGCCTGGTGCCCCGCCTGCTCACCGGGATGGGCACCGAGGTGGCACGGCTGCGCGGGGACGTCGAGGCGGCGCTGGAGCGCAAGCCGAGGACGACCCGCCCGGCGGCATCCCCGGGCCAGGTCTCGGTCACGCAGGCCCTGGCACGCGTGCTGGAGGCGGCCGAACGCGAGGCTGCTCGGCTCAAGGACGAGTACGTCTCCGTCGAGCACCTGCTGGTCGCGCTCGCCGACGAGGGCGAACGGACGGGGGCGGGGCGTCTCCTCGCCCGGCACGGGGTCACCCGCGACCGCATCCTCGCCGAGCTCACGACCATCCGCGGCAACCAGCGAGTCACCTCGGCGAGCCCGGAGGGCACCTACGAGGCGCTCACCAAGTACGGCCAGGACCTCGTCGCCATCGCGAGGACGGGCCGGATGGACCCGGTCATCGGACGCGACACCGAGGTCCGCCGGGTGATCCAGATCCTCTCCCGCAAGTCGAAGAACAACCCGGTGCTGATCGGCGATCCGGGCGTGGGGAAGACCGCCATCGTCGAGGGGCTCGCGCAGCGGATCGCGCACGGCGACGTCCCCGAGGGCCTCACCGACCGGACGATCTTCGCCCTGGACATGGGTCTGCTCATCGCCGGCGCGAAGTACCGCGGCGAGTTCGAGGAGCGGCTGCAGGCCGTGCTCGCGGAGATCAAGGCCGCCGACGGCCGAGTCCTGCTGTTCGTCGACGAGATGCACACCGTCGTCGGAGCCGGCGCCGCCGAGGGCTCGATGGACGCGAGCAACATGCTCAAGCCCATGCTCGCCCGCGGCGAACTGCACATGATCGGCGCCACCACGCTCGACGAGTACCGCAAGCACGTCGAGACGGACGCCGCGCTGGAGCGCCGCTTCCAGCCGGTCCACGTCGACCAGCCGACCATCGAGGACACCGTGTCGATCCTGCGTGGCCTGCGCGAGCGGCTGCAGGTGTTCCACGGGGTGCGGATCCAGGACGGCGCGCTGGTGGCCGCCGCGAGGCTCTCGGACCGCTACCTGACCGAGCGGTTCCTCCCGGACAAGGCGATCGACCTCGTCGACGAGGCGTGCGCCCGGCTCCGCACCGAGATCGACTCGATGCCGGCGGAGCTGGACGGGATCAGCCGTCGGGTCACCCGGCTGGAGATCGAGGAGGCGGCGCTGGCCCAGGAGGTGGACGCGGCGAGCGCGACCCGGCTGGGAGAGCTGCGTCGCGAGCTGGCCGACCTGCGCGCCGAGGCCGACGCCATGCGCGCCCAGTGGGAGGCCGAGCGGCAGGCCATCAAGCGCGTCCAGGAGCTGCGGGCGGAGCTGGAGCAGGTCCGCCACGAGGCCGAGGAGGCCGAACGCGCCTACGACCTCAACCGCGCCGCCGAGCTGCGCTACGGGCGGCTCGTCGAGCTGGAGCGCAGACTGGCCGCCGAGGAGGAGCACCTCGCGACGAAGCAGGGCGGTCGTCGCCTGTTGCGCGAGGAGGTCACCGCGGAGGAGATCGCCGCCATCGTGTCCTCCTGGACCGGCATCCCCGTCAGCCAGGTCACGGAGGGCGAGCGGGAGAAGCTGCTGCGGCTGGAGACGATCCTGCACAATCGGGTGGTCGGTCAGGAGGAGGCGGTCCGCTCGGTGTCCGACGCGATCCTGCGGGCCCGCTCCGGGATCAAGGACCCACGGCGCCCGACCGGTTCGTTCATCTTCCTCGGGCCCACCGGCGTCGGGAAGACCGAGCTGGCCAAGACGCTCGCGTCGGCCCTGTTCGACTCCGAGGACAACATGATCCGCATCGACATGAGCGAGTACCAGGAGCGGCACACCGTGTCGCGGCTGGTGGGGGCCCCGCCCGGGTACGTCGGCCACGACGAGGGCGGCCAGCTCACCGAGGCGGTCCGGCGGCGGCCCTACGCCGTCGTGCTGTTCGACGAGATCGAGAAGGCCCACCCCGACGTCTTCAACACGCTGCTGCAGGTGCTCGACGACGGTCGCCTCACCGATGCGCAGGGCCGGACGGTGAACTTCCGCAACGCCGTCGTCATCATGACCTCCAACATCGGGTCGCAGTACCTCATCGACGGCGTGACCACGAGCGGCGAGCTCAAGGACGACGCGCGCGAGCTGGTGATGGCCCAGCTGCGCGCGCACTTCCGTCCCGAGTTCCTCAACCGGGTCGACGACACCGTCCTGTTCACCCCACTGGCCCCCGACCAGATCACCGAGATCGTCGACCTGATGCTCGACGAGCTGCGGGCCCGCCTCGCCGAGCGCCGCATCGAGCTGAGCGTGACCGACGCGGCGCGGGAGTTCGTCGCCCGGGAGGGCTACGACCCGGTGTACGGGGCGCGGCCGCTGCGCCGGTTCATCGCCCGGGAGGTCGAGACCCGCGTGGCGAGAGCGCTCGTGGCGGGGGAGGTCGTCGACGGGTCGACGATCGACGTCGACGTCCGCGACGGTCGGCTCGTCGTCACCCACGACGCCCCGACCCGCGCGGAGCAGGTGGTGGTGCCGGTATGACGGCCGGGACGGACCGCAGCACGGTGGTGACCTGCCCGAACTGCGGGAAGCGCAACCGGGTGCCGGCCGTGGACGCCGGGCGGCCGAGGTGCGGCAACTGCCACGCGCACCTGCCGTGGATCGCCGAGGCGGGCGATGCCGACTTCGGCGAGGTCGCCGAGCGGTCGCCGGTGCCGGTGCTGGTCGACCTGTGGGCCACCTGGTGCGGGCCCTGTCGCATGGTGAGCCCTGCCCTGGAGCAGCTCGCCACGGAGCGGGCCGGCCGGATCAAGCTCGTGAAGGTCGACGTCGACGCCAGCCCGGGGCTCGCTCGGCGCTTCGAGACCATGGCGGTCCCCACCCTGCTCGTCCTGCGCGACGGCGACGTCGTCGCGCGCCAGGCCGGCGCGGCGCCGGCCCCGGCCCTGCGGGCATGGCTGGACGAGGCGCTCGCCGACGACGCCTAGCGCCCCATGATGTGCCATGCCCGCGTGGCGATGTGCAGGTTGAGCCGGGTGTCGACGTCGCGGAGATCGTGGCCGCTCAGCTCGCTGATGCGCCGCAGCCGGTAGCGGAGGGTGCTGCGGTGGATCCTGAGGGCCTGTGCGGTGGCGTCGTAGTTCCCACCGCACTCGTAGTAGAGCCAGAGCGTGGTGACGAGATCGGACCGGGTGTCCGCGTCGTAGTCGATCAGTCGTCCGAGCCACTCCCGGATGAACTCATCGATCTCGGTCGAGGCGTTCCGGTCGCTGAGGAGCCGGTAGATGCCCAGCTCCTCGAACATCGTCGTTCCGTGCGGCGTCGTCGACTCCTGGCGGATCCGCACCGCGCGCATCGCCTCCCGGTAGGACCGGGGCAGATCCGAGGGGGCGCCGCAGGCGCGACCCACCCCGACCGCGCCGTCCGGTGAGCGCGTGGTCTTCGCGACCAACTGGTACAGCGCGTTCCACCGGGACCCGGCCTCTGCTTCGTCCGGGCAGGCCGCGATCAGCACGATGTTCTCGCTGCGCTGGGTGACGAGCACGCCGTCCGCCGTCATGTGTCCCACGATCTGCTCGACGGCTCGGGCCAGCGCCTCGTCGGAAGCACCGCACCACCGGACGACCGCGACCCGGTGCGGGCGGGTGAGGTCGTGGCCGAGGGCGGTGGCGCGCAGCAGTGCGCTGTCGTCGTCCGTGCCGGCCAGCAGGTCGTCGACGAGATCGCGCCGCAGCCGCAGCTCGGTCTCGGCCAGTCCGCGCTGGTGGGTGAGCTCCATCGCCAGGACGACCGCGCCGTGCTGGAGGGCGAAGAGCTCGATCTCCGCGGCGCGCTGCTCCGGGTCGATCAGAGCGACGACACCGAGGACCTCGTCCCGTGGCTGGGCCACGGCGATGAGCCGATCCCGATGGCGCATCGGGCGACCACGGCGGCGGATGTCGGCCAGCAGCTCGGTCCGCTGGCGCGCCGCCGGCCTCGCGGGGCGGGTCGGGCGCCCGGGCCCGCCCCAGGCACGGAGGTTGCCGAACGGGTCCTCGACGGCGACGGGCAAGCCCGTCAGTCCGTGCAGTGCCTCGGCGAGCCCCTCCTCACCCGATCCCCGCGCCGCCACCTCCGCCAGGACTTCGTGGATGCGGCTGTGCTGCTCGAGATCCGCCACCGTCGCGGTGAGCCTGCGGTTCACCACGGTCAGCTCGAGACCCCGCTCGTGGAGCTCTCGTGCCTGGTCGCGCTCGGCGTGGTGGAGCGTGGCGCTCTGCAGGGCCGCGCCGGCCTGCTGCGCGAGCGTCGCGAGGATGTATCGCCGGTCGGCCGAGGGCGATTCGTCGGACGAGACCACCAGGTAGCCACCAGGGCTGCCCGACGTACGGAGGGGGTAGGCCCACGACCACGGTTCCCCGGGAACCGTGACCGGGCCACCGCTGCCCGGGAGCTCGGCCACCTGCTCCCGCAGGGCCGGATGGCGGTCGCCGGCGCGGGCCCCACCGTCACGGTCGAGGTAGACGCCGTGGGCACGCAGATCACCGAAAGCGGCCACCGAACGGCCGACCAGCTCGAGGATCTCGTCCTCGTCGGTGCTGTCGAACAGCCGCACGGCGAGCGCGAAGACGGTCGTCATGCTCGACAACTGCTCCCGCAGGGCGCGGATCCGTTCGGCCTGCTCCGCCACGACCACCCCGCCTCCCCACGCCCCGCGCTCCACGTCGCCGCGGGCGGGAGCACCGCGACGGTCCGGCGAGGGGGGCAGGACGTGCGGCGATGGTGCTCTGGTCCTCGACGACCGGTCAATCGTCGGTCTGCGCGCACCCGGTCGGCACCTGCGTACGGCGCCTCGCCCGTGATGAGGCGGACCGACAGCAGCTCATCGACGGCGGCGACCGTAGGGTGGTCCGGTGGCGATGGGGCCTGCAACGTTCTTCTCGTTCCGCGAGCACGACCTCGATGGTGCGAAGGCGGCCGTGGGGCAGGACTTCTTCACGACATCGATGGATCTCGTCGATCGGAAGGCCAGCTACGACTTCCGCTTCGACGGCGTCGTCCTCGGAGCCCTGGCCGTCGGGTTCGCCCACATCAGCTCCGGGCTCCAGATCGGCATGACCGACCTCGAGGACAGCTACTACGTCAACTACCCCGCCTCGGGCTCGATGCACGCCCGCCACCGCCACCACCAGCTGGACGTCGCCCCCGGCCGAGGCGCGGTCTACCACCCCATCGGCCCGGTCGCCATGACCACCAGCGACGACTACGGCTCCTACGCCGTACGCGTCGACCGCCGCGCCGTCAACGAGGCCCTCGAAGAACAGCTCGGTCATCCCGTGCCACCGGACCCGGTGCTGGCACCACACCTCGACCTGCACAGCCCCCCGGGCCGACGCTGGGACCGGCTGATCCGACTCCTGTGCCACGAGGCCCGCACCACCCCGAGCGTGCTGACCCACCCCATGATCGCCGCACCCCTGCACGACGCCGTGATCACCGGCCTCGTCCACACGGCCGGACACCGCTGGCGCGACACGCTCCAACGCCCGACACGGTGCTGGAGCCAGACACCGGTACGCCGCGCCGTCGAGGCCATCCGCAACGACCCCACCGCGCCGTTCACCCCCACCAGCCTCGCCCACCTCGCCGGCGCCTCCACCCGCACCCTGCACGACGGCTTCCGCCGCCACCTCGACACCACCCCCATGGCCTACCTACGACTCGTCCGGCTCCACCACGCCCACACCGAGCTGCGCGCCGCCACCCCCCACGACACCACCGTCGCCGCCACCGCACACCGCTGGGGCTTCAGCCACCTGAGCCGCTTCTCCCAGACCTACCGCCAGGTCTACGGCCACCCCCCGGCCACCACCCTGCAGCACCACTGACCCCAGCCCCGCCCATCGCCCAACGGCCGCCCGTTGCCGTCACCGGATCGACCACGACCCGCCTGTTGAACGAGTCTCGGTGGCGTCACCGACAACGCCCGGCCTCCCCCCGCCCCCGACCTCGACGGCGCGAGAGCGAGCCATGACCACCGACCGCGACACGACCACCGCGCCCACGACGGGCCCTCGATGACGCTCTGAGGATCCCTGCTCCATGAAGCACGATGATGACCTGGTCGACCCTCGTCCCACCGGCGCGGACTCGCCGGGAGGCGCCCGCGTGCTCAGCGCTGGTGCCACCCTCGACGCGACGGCTGCGGCTGAGCTGCGGCGCGAGGCCAGAGCCCTGCTCGCACGCTCCGCGGATCCGCTCGTGGTCGACCTCACGGCCGTCCGCGTCGCCGAACCTGCCGCCGCCTCCAGCGCGCTCCGCGATCTGGCCTACGAGGCCGGCGAGGCGGACATCGACCTCCGCGTCGTCCGGGACCCGGGGGCACCCGAGACGGCCCGGGCCCTCCTCGACGAGACCTTGTTCGAGATCTACCCCAGCCTCGACGCGGCGCTGGACGGCGCCATCGAGGCGTCGCCGCCAGGCGACCTCCCCGGCCGCCCTCCTGCGCCCGGGGAGAGATAGGCGGCCCACGGAGGCGCTCGGTGGACGGCGTCGAAGATGGTGAAGGCCTCGGTCAGGGTGGCCCCCTCGAGCTCGTCGGCCAGGGACGAGGGCGGGGACCGCAGCTCCACGCGGCAGCCCTCACGAGCGCGGCGTCGACAGAGCTGGTCGAGGACGGTGGTCAGTCCCGGGACGGAGTGCTGGACCTGGGAGAGGTCCAGGACCAGCTCGCCACCGGACGGGCCGGCGAGACGGGGATCGTCGCTCAGGGCCCGCAGGCGGTCCAGCATCCCCGAGTCGACGACGCCACCGACCGCGACCGCGAGGCCGTTGCCGGCGTAGGCCCGCATCGCGATGGTCGGCTCGTCGCGGTGTTCGGCGCCGATCACCTCGGCGAGGGTCTCGAGCGCGGCTCCGCACCGCAACCTCTCCCTCGCGACAGGCGACGGAGTCATCCGCCCGCCCTCGGCGTCGGGGGTCCCGGACGGCTCGCCGTTCGTGGTGTCGAGGTCGACGCCCACCGCCCTGGCCGTCAACGGTCCCATCCCAGGATGTGGACGGCGTCGGCGGCCACGTCCTCGTCGACCATCAGCTCGTACGTCCGGGGGCGCATGGCCGTGGCGGAGGAGAAGTCGCGCCGTCCTCCCTGCATGGCGTGGACCAGCAGCCCGAGCAGGGCGCCGACGATCGCTCCGAAGACGAGCCCGTACACCATGAGCAGGAGCCAGCCGATCACCGGGATGATCCAGCTGAGCAGCCCGAAGAGCCACCCGATCAGTGCGCCGGTGACGGCGCCGCCGGCCGCCCCACGCAGGGCGGCCCGGGGATAGTCCAGGCGCCCGGTGACCTGCTCGACGACTTCGAGGTCACGCCCCACGATGGCGACCCGATGGACGGGGAAGCCGCGGTCGGACAGGGCGTCGACGGCCTGCTCGGCATCGGCGTAGTTCCGGAAGCTGGCGATGGACCGGCGTGACGGTGCGCTCGGCACCGCGCGACGCTCCGGCGGCGCCGTGACACGGGAAGGGTTGTCGCTCATCGTCCTCTGCCTCGATTCGTCGTGCTGGGGGTGAGATCGGTCCCCGGGTGGAGTCGCACGAGGTGCGGGGACCAGCGCGGTCCACCGGGCCACCGGGATCGACGTGCGCCCACCACCGTCACATCAGCGCCGCCGCGACACATCGGCATCCGAGCGGCAAGACCGTCGGCGCGGCTCACCCCGGCGGGACCAAGGGCGGTCGGGCCCCGGCCCGGCGGACCACGAGCAAGCGCCCCTCGCCCGTCACCGTCGCGGACGTGTCGCCGAGGGAAAGGGGGCAGGTCGGTGGTCACCCCGGGGTCGGGACAGCGGGACCGTGCCTGCTCCAACCGCGGTCGTGGGTCCACAGGAACACGGCGTGCCCCAGGATCGGGGCCAGCCAGAGGTGCGAGAGCCGGTACCCGTCGGGCGGGGGGACGGGTGGGACACCGTCGGCCCTGACGAGGGACTCGAACGCCTCCGGCGCGAGACCGGTACAGCCGACCGTCAGGTAGAGCTGGCACTCCCCCGCGGCACGGCGCCGCTGGACGGCGCGCAACGCCCGGGCCGCCGGTCCACCCGCCAGCGCATCCCGCAGCGCGGGCACCACACTGCTCATCGCCTGGTCCGCCGCGCTGCCGGGACGCAGGGTCACCGTGGCGGGGTGGTCCCGTGAGTCGGGGTGACCGAGCAGCTGTGCGGGGTCGGTGTGCACCAGCCAGTGCAGGTCGGGCACCGCCGAGATCAGGGGCGCGGGGAGGTGGCGAGGGCTGGGGACCCCGTGTGCCTCACACACGCGGGCCACGACCGGGAAGATCTCCCGTACTCGGCGCAACCGGCGCACGTCGTTGACCCCCACCTGCCACCACCAGCACGCCGGCGCGGTCCAGTGCATGTCGGTGTCACCGGGCGGGTGCCCCAGGACGAGCTCCTCCCCCTCGCCGAGGGCGGCCACCTCGAACGCGGCACGGTGGCCGTCCGGGTAGACCAGGCTCATCTCGTGCGAGTCCGCCGCGCGCTCGACGTCCACGCCGAGGATCCGGCCCGCCACCTCGGCGGCCGCCACCTCCGTCGCGGGCGGAGTCGTCGGCCTGGCTCGCGCTCCCCGCTCGTCAGCCACCGTCGCCGGCCGGGGGCGGACCGCCGGCTGGGTGGGGGCGCCACCCGGCCTGTCGGGGGATGCGGCCCGTCCCGGTGTCGATGACCGCGCGGTGCCGAGCCGCCGTGTGCGGCTCCGCCACCTCGTCGAGCCCACCGGGGCAGCGCAGCGTCGCCCAGGTCAGCTCGGGCTGGTGGGCGCGTTCGAAGGCGGCCCGGTGGAGCGCGAAGACGCGGGCCAGCGGGTCGTCGTCCATCCCGTGCAGGACCCTGGGGGTGAGCCCGGTCAGCTCGAGCACATCTCCCCGGGCCGCCATCCTCGCCTCGACCCTGCGCAACAGTGCGGTGAGACGCTCGTCGAACCGTGCGACACGGGACAGGTCGATGACGAGGTGGCGTGATCCGGCGTCGAGCTGGCCGCGCAGGTGCGCGCCGACCGCTCTCATCGCCGAGGCGTCGAGCGCGCCGGCGAGAGCCAGAGCCGAGTACTGATCGGCACGTTGCGCCGACGCGATCGTGATCGGACCGGCGGCCTCGGCGAGCGTGCTCATGATCGCCCCTCGCAGGGTGTGCTCCAGCTCGACGAGCTCCTCCTGACGCGTCGCCCCGGGGCGCGCCTCGATCGACGAGAAGATACCGGTGTGGGACGCGCTCGGTCGGCCCGTCGTCCTGGTCGCCATGGGCACCACGGTGCACCGTGTCCGTGCCGGGGGGCTTCGTCCCACCGTTCGCAAGAAGCCCGCTCGGCGTCGACATGCCGGGTCGGGCTCGCCCTCGTCGCGGGTGTCCTCGTCGGCAGCGAGCTGAAGTCGCCCGACGATCCGGCAGACACGCCTCAGCCGGACGACGACGTTCGACCGTCGGTGTTCTCCGTTTCCTCGTCGTCCTCGGCGTCCTGGCCGATCTCGTCGCGGCGCTGGCGTTCGCGGTAGCCGTAGGCGGCGCGGCGCACGGCGTCCTCGCTGTCGAGCCCGGAGCCCAGCGCGCCGGCGACGGTGGCCAGGCCGGTGGCCAGCCAGGCGAGCAGCAGGTGGTCGCCGAGGGTCGGTGGGCGGCCCAGGCTCGAGCCGAGCACCGAGGGTTCGAGGAAGAAGAGGGATCCGAGCAGCGTGAGCACGTAGACCGCGGCGGACATGACCAGCACGCCGATGCTCAAGGTGAGCACGGTGGAGGCGTTGTAGAGGGCGGTCTCCTCGCGCTCGCCCTCGTGGCGGGCGTGTTCCCACAGGTGGTGGGCGCCGATGATCCAGGCGACCATCAGCGCGATCGACAGCACGGAGGTCAGGGTGAGCTTGCCGATCCCGAGCCGGGTGGAGAGCAGCCAGATGGTGGAGGTGATGGTCAGGTAGGCGCTGGTCCCCACGACGGCGGCCAGCGCGCTGCGCATGCCGAGCACGAGGCGCCAGGGCTGGTTGGTGCGCACCATGCCGGCGAGCAGGCGGGCCCGCCCGCGCCACGGGGTCGTGACGTAGCGCCGCGTGTGCTCGCCCTCCCCGACCCGCAACGCGTGCACCGGTTGCAGGTGCTTCGCCGCTGCGCGGCCGATCCGGCTCGGGTGGTGCTGGCCGCGGTCGAGGCCGGCGTCGGCGGTGCCGATGAGGTCGGCGACCAGGCGGACGATCGCGTTGCGCACCTCGTGGTGCTGCAGGAACGGGCCGAAGCTGGGCAGGGAGAGCCCGGCGACGCGGCGGTCGTGGTCGAGGTCGACCAGGATCGGCCGCTCGCCGTGCTGCATGGGGAGGTCGGTGAGGTAGATCCCGATGTCCCAGTCCGTGTGGGAGGTCTGGTCGGCCACCGCGCGCAGGACCTCCTCGGGGTCCTGCACCGAGGCGGTGACCGGGTGGGTCATGGTGCGGACATCCCACGTGATCTCGCCGTCGACCTGCGCGGCGAGCTCGTCGGGCAGGTCCTCGGCCAGCTTCGCCGCGAGCTCCGCGGGGGTGTCGGGATCGGCGAGCAGGCCCACCACCAGCGTCCGGCGACCGTCAGCCACCGAGCTCGCCCCCTGATCCTGGTCGAGATCGGTCATCGGTCCTCCCACCACGCACACCGCGGGCTCTCCCGGCGTGACGGCGAGGGTGGACTGCGCAGCCCGGACGGCAAACCTCGCCGACCCCCGCGGGGCACACCCCCGCCCCGACCGCGCGCCGCACGAGCGGCAACGCGGCCACGGACAGGTCTCGCCGGCGACGTCGTGGAACGCCGCTTCAGCCGGCTCAAGCAGTGGCGCGGCATCGCCAGCCGCCCCGACACACCGCCATCAACCACCGCGGCGCGATCACCTTCCACGCCACCCCGCCCTGGAATCTCATGGCCACCGGACACGGTCTAGGGCCGACCAGCCGCCTGTGCGCGGCCCGAGGGGCCGGTGGCCTCCCCGCGCCGCACCGTCGCGGCGAGCGCCCGGGCACGCTCCCTGTCCGCCTGTTCGTCCTCCAACTGCACGTACCCGTCGTTCTCGCCCCCGATGGGTCTCGCCGCGCCCTCGAGGGCCTCCCCGACGAAACGGATCGGGACCGGGAGCGACCGGTGCGTGAGCATCACCAGGAACGGGGCCGCACCGATGAACACCGCCAGGGGCGGATCGACCAGTCCCAGCGCCAGCGCGACGCCGACGCCGCCGAAGTAGCCGATCGAGCGTGGGACATCGATGAGGAACGGCCCCACCCGGATGTCATGGGCCCCGGATTCGTCCGACACGTCCGTCTCCTGATCCGTCGGGGGTCGCTCGTGCACCTGACTACGGAGTGAGGACGACCTTCTCGCAGTCGTCGGCCTTCTCCAGGAAGGTGCGGTAGCCCTTCGGCGCGTCGTCGAGCGGCATCCGGTGGGTGATGACGAAGGACGGGTCGATGTCGCCGTTGCGGACGTGGTCGAGCAGCGTCGGCATGTAGCGGTGCACGTGGCACTGGCCCGCCCGCATCGTCAGGTACCGGTTCATGAACGACCCCATCGGGAACTTGTCGGTGAACCCGCCGTAGACGCCGATGACCGAGACGATGCCACCGTTGGCGCAGCTCATGACGGCCTCGCGCAGGACGTGCGGGCGCTCGGTCTCGAGCATCGCCGCCTGCTTGGCGCGGTCGTAGGCGTGCAGGGCGTGGTTGGCGTGGTGGGCCTCCATCCCCACCGCGTCGATGCACTTGTCCGGCCCGCGCCCCCCGGTCATCTCCGCGAGGGCCTCGGGCACGGAGACCTGCTCGAAGTCCAGCGTCTCCGCGCCGGTCTCCTGCGCCAGCCGCAGCCGGTGGTCGATGCGGTCGATCGCGATGACACGCTCGGCGCCGCGCAGGAAGCAGCTCGCGATGGCGAACTGGCCCACGGGACCGGCGCCCCAGACCGCGACGACGTCGCCGGGACCGACCTCGGCCATGTCGGCGCCCATGTACCCGGTGGGGAAGATGTCCGAGAGGAAGAGGACCTTCTCGTCGGAGAGGTCCGACTCCACCTTGAGCGCCCCGAAGTCGGCGAAGGGCACCCGGGCGTACTCGGCCTGGCCACCGGGGTAGCCGCCGAGCATGTGGGAGTAGCCGAACAGAGCGGCCGGCGAGTGACCCAGCAGCTTCTCGGCGATGCCCGCGTTGGGGTTGGAGTTCTCGCACAGCGCGGTCATCCCGCGCTCGCAGGCCCCGCACACCCCGCAGGCGATGGGGAACGGGACCACGACGCGGTCGCCGACCGACAGGCCGTCGACCCCGGGGCCGATCTCGACGACCTCGCCCATGAACTCGTGGCCGAGGACGTCGCCCTCACGCATCGTGGGGATGAAGCCGTTGTAGAGGTGCAGGTCGGAGCCGCAGATGGCGGTCGACGTGATCTTCACGATGGCGTCGCGCCGGTTGAGGATCGTCGGGTCGGGAACCTCCCGGACCTCCACCGACCGCTTTCCGGTCCAGCAGTTGGCTCGCATGATCGTCTCCTCTCCGGCCCGCCTCAGGCGACCGGCTGGGCCGGTCGTTGGGCGAGCTGCTGACGGGTGGACTGGCCGGTGGGGCTGCCCTCCGAGCGGACGACCTCGCCGATCTCCAGGACCTGCTTGAAGCGGCGCAGGTCGTCGCGCAGCTGCTGGTTCGGCTCCTCGCCGAGCAGCTTCGCGGCGACGGCACCGGCGCGGCCGCCGGGCGGGCGGTAGCGCAGCTCGACCACGACCTCCGTGCCCCGCCCGCCTGCCGCGTCGCGGAACCGCACCGAGCCGGTGTTCTCCACGTCGGCGTCCCCGACGGACCTCCAGGAGATGACCTCGTCCTCGCGGTCCTCCACGATCTCGGCGTCCCAGCGGACGGTCGACCCGGCCGGCCCGACGGCCTCCCAGTGCGAACGCCCCGACGCCTCCACGCGCACCGAGCGCAGGTGCGCCATGAACTCCGGGAGGTGCTCGAGGTCGCTCCAGTGGCGATAGGTCTCCGCGCGGGACCGGTTGACGGTGACGGCGGCGACGGCCCGGCACTCGTCGGCGCCGTCGTCGCCGCGCCGGGACAGCCCGCGGGCGGCCACGACGTCCGCGACGGTCACCCCGGCGAGCGCTGCCAGGCTCAGCCCGAGACGCGCCGGCGCCGCGCCCCTCCGAGCGGCGCCGACTGCGAGGGTGGCGACGTCGAGCACGTCGCCCGCCACCCGGCTCCACAGCCAGCCCGCCGTCCCGCGGCCGCTGAGGATGCCTGCGCCCTGCACCAGCTCCCGGACGCCGCACAGCGAGGTGACCCCCCGGACGGTCGGCCCGTCAGCCCGGACCCCCGCCAGTCGTGCGACCGCGACCGGAGCGGCGAGCTGCGCCGAACCCAGCGCCAGGCTGAACATCCCCAGCCCCCGCGCCAGCTCCTCCGCGGTCTCCCGCCCGGTGGTCCTCCCGCTCGACAGCACCGCTCTCATGGCAGGTCCTCCTCTCGTGGTCCGTTCGGAAGAGGTGGTAGCCCACTCACCGTGCCGGTGCGTGCGCCGACCGTGAATCTCGTCCGCCGAGGGCGACGTGGCGTCGCCGAATGTGGTCCACCGGGTCGAGACGGCCGGCAGGGTCCACGCCGTTGTGGTCAGCGAGCCGGGCACCGGCCTGACGCGCGACGAGCACCTGCTCGTCCTCGCGGGCGAGAGGCGTGGCGCAGCTCCTGACCGACGGGGCCGATGCCCGACCGGGCGGCCGGAGGGCACGGTGCCGGCGGGCGCTGATTCGACGACAGGGGTCGCTGGTGACGATGGACGGGGAGGACGGGGCCGGCACACCATGCCCATCCGAGGCCGCGGACGAGGCGGACGAGGCGGACGAGCTCTCGGCGGTGCTGCTGGCGTCGGCGCGACTGATCGCCGGGAGCGAGCGGCTCGCCGACGCGCTGGCGCGGGTCGCGGCGGGTGCCGCGGCGGTGGTGCCGGGTGTCCGCGACGCCGGTGTCGCGGTGCGGCTTCGCGACGAGCTGTCGTCCGCGGCGCACACGACCGAGACCGCGGAGGCCGTCGACCGGACCCAGATCCGGATGGCGGAGGGCCCGTGCATCGACGCGATCGCCGGCGCCCGCACCGTGACGCTCCCCGACGCGGCCACCGAGACGCGATGGCCCCGGTTCGTGCCGGAGGCCGCACGACGCGGTGTGCGGGCCAGCCTCTCGGTACCTCTCACCAGCACGTCCCCGGCGGGGGCGGTGAACCTCCACCTCACGGGGCACGCCCTCGACGACCCCTCGACGCGGAGGCGGATCCAGCGGTCCGCGGGCCTGTTCGTCGCGTACGCCTCGCTCGGCCTCGCTGCCGTCGATCGGCTGGAGCAGCTGGAGGGTGCGCTCGGCCGGCGTGACGTCATCGGACAGGCCAAGGGCATGCTCATGCACCGCTACGACGTGGATGCCGACGAGGCCTTCGCACGCCTGCGGCGCGCCTCCCAGACCACCAACACCAAGCTCCACGAGGTCGCGTGGCTGGTCGCCTGCCGCGATCTCTGATCACTCATCCGGAACGGTCGCCGGAATCTGTCCGGGGAGCGAATCGCGCAGAGGTGATCGAGAGATTGCGCCGCGCCGATGTAGGGGTAGTCCGGAAGACATGGTTCGGGGTGATCGTTTCGTGGACAGTCGGTCCGCCGAAGGGTCCTCGTCCGGTGGCCAGGCCCTGAGCGACGGACAGGCCCGCGCGGAGGTCGAGACCGCTCTGGCCCGTGAGTACCGCTTCCAGCACCAGCTGAGCGAGGCCCTGGTCGCCGACGTCCCGGAGCAGGGGATCGCCGAGGTGCTCCAGGAGCACCTGGGCCTGGGCGTGGCCGTGGAGGACCCGTTCGGGCACGTCCTTGCCCGCGGCAGGGCCGACGGCCAGGCGCCCTGCTCGCGGCTGACGCGCGCCCAACGCGACCGCCTGGTCGACGCGGCGCGGCGGATGACGGGCCCGGTGCGGGTACGGGACCAGCTGGCGAGTCTGGCCGTGTCCCGCGGCACCGTCCTCGGCGTGGTCGTCGTCCTCGATCCGCAGGGCACCCTCGAGCCACCCGACAAGACACCGGAGCTCGACGCACGCCCCGGCAGTCCCCGGGCCGGGGCCCTGCACGCGATCGGTCTCGCGACGGGCGCCCTCACGCTGCACCTGCTGCACCGCCGCCACCTGGCGAGGACCGAACTGCGGTTGCGCCACGACCTCGTGGAGACGGTGCTGCTCGAGTGCGACCAGGACGGCCTCGAGGCCGAGGTCGATCGGCGGGTCGGACAGGCGTCGGCCCTGGGCCACGACCTCACCGGCCCCCATCGCGTGCTGGCCGTCCGACCCCGCCACGGGCACTGGCCCGACGGCCAGGCCGTGGGCGACCTGGTGGAGCAGGCCGCCCGCAGCCTCGACATGCCCTACCTGGGCACCCTCCGCGGGCAGACCGCGATCCTCGTGTGCGGGACCCCCGGCGCGTGGCTCGGCGACGGGTCACCGACCGCACCTTGGTCGGGCCGCCCAGCGACCGGCTCGGGCGTCGGGGCGACCGGGTCGCACGAGCCGCGCTCCGGGTCGGCCTGGCAAGCCGTCCACGACGCCTTCACCCACGTGCTGCAGGACGCGCCGGCCGTCGGGGTCGGCAGCTACGTCGACCGGCCCGAGCACCTGCCCCGCTCGTACCGCGAGGCGATGCAGGCCCTCACGGTCCGCACGCGCCAGGCCGACCCCCGGGGCCTGCTCACGTTCGAGGATCTCGGCCTCTACCGGCTCCTCGCCACCCCCGAGGGCCGCCGGGAGGCCGGCGCGTTCGTCGAGGACTGGATCGGCAGTCTGCTCGCCTACGACGCCGAACGGCAGGCCGATCTGGTGCACACCCTCGGGGTCTACCTCGACCACGGCGGCAACTACGACGCCACCGCGGCGGCGCTGCACATCCACCGCTCCACGCTGCGCTACCGCCTCCAGCGCATCCGGGAACTGTCGGGGCACGACCTCACCCACACCGACACCCGGCTGAACCTGCACGTCGCCGTGCGCGCCGCCGTCGTCGCCGACCCGGCCGTCCTGCCCGGGTCGGAGTGAGGACGCGGGCAGGACGGCGGGCGTTCAGGGCCGGAAGACCGCGCGGACGCAGCCGTCCTGCTTGTTCTTGAACAGGTCGTAGCCGTGCGGGCCCTCGTCCAACGACATCACGTGGGTGGCGAGGTGGCTGGTGCTGATCTCGCCACGGGCGATGCGGTCGAGCAGCATGGGGACGTAGCGCTGGCCGTGCTGCTGGGCGCCGCGCAGCGTCAGGCCCTTGTTCATCAGCGCCCCGAGCGGGAACTTGTCGACCAGCCCGGCGAACACCCCGAGGGAGAACACCGACCCGCCCTTGCGGCAGGCCATGATCGCCTCGCGGATCGCGGGGGGCCGGTCGTTCTCCAGGCGCAGCTGCTGCTTGACCTTGTCGTAGAGGTACTCGGGGCCGTAGGTGTGGGCTTCCTGGCCGACGGCCTCGATGCACACGTCGGGCCCGCGGCCGCCGGTGCGCTCGCGCAGCTCCGCGCCGACGTCGGTGCTGCTGTAGTCGAGGGTCTCCGCGCCGACGTGGGTCTGCACCATCGCCAGCCGCTCGGGCAGCCGGTCGATGACGATCACCTGCTCGGCGCCGAGCAGCATCGACGCACGCGCGGCCATCTGCCCGACCCCTCCGGCGCCCCACACGGCGACCGTGTCGCCCTGTCCGACCCCGCCGAGGTCGGCACCCATCCAGCCGGTCGGGACGCCGTCGGAGGCGAACAGGGCCGTCAGGTCGTCGATCTCCTCGGGAACGGTGAACGCCCCGTGGTCGGCGAACGGGACCCGCACGTACTCGGCGTGGCTGCCCATGAACCCGCCCATGGCGTGGGAGTAGCCGAAGATGCCCCCGGGGTCCTGGCCCCACAGGGCCTGGGTGATCCCGGGGTTGGTGTTGGTGTTGTCGCACAGCGACCACAGATCGTTGTCGCAGTACCAGCAGCTCCCGCAGCCGATGAACGACACGACCACCACGCGGTCCCCGACCTGGTGGTTGGTGACCTCGGGTCCGACCTCGACGATCTCGCCCATGAACTCGTGGCCGATCACATCGCCGGCCTCCATGGCCGGGATGTAGCCGTCGAGCAGGTGCAGGTCCGAGCCGCACGACGTGGTGTAGCGGACCTTGACGATCACGTCGTGAGCGTTCTGGATCCGTGGATCCGGGACGCGCTCGACGGCGAGCTTGTTGACACCTTCCCAGCACAACGCCTTCACAGTCGCCCCTCTCCCCACGCCCGCGCGGTGGCCGCGCGGAGCACCTGGCCGGCCGGTCCGGGGTGGCTCGACCCCGGACGGGACGGTTCGACGACCTCGCCGCACTCGAGGACCGACTTGGTCTCGCGCAACGCGGCGCGCAGCCGGCGGCGCTGGTCGACCGAACCCCCATCCGGGGCCGTCGGGCGGGCCGCCAGCTCGGTGCCCTTGTCTCCCGGCGCCGGGCGGATGGTCAGCTCGATCTCGTTGCGCATCCGGCTCAGCGGGCCGGAGCCGTCGACCCGGGTCCGGACGTCGTCGGGCTGCCGGTAGACCGTGACCACCAGCCACCGGCGCGGGCGGGCGACGTCCTTGCTCGCGGGTCGTTCCGTGCGCCCGACGAAGTCACGGACGGTGTCGATCGCCCGCCCGGCCCAGGCTGCCGGGTCGACCACCGTCCTGCTCATCTGCATACCTCCCGCACCCCGCTCAGGCGCTCTGTCCGGGGTGGAGCACGACCTTGGTCCAGCCGTCCTCGCGGGCGTCGAAGTGCTTGTAGGCCTCCGGCGCCTGGTCGAGGGACAGGTCATGCGAGACGATCCACGAGGGCTTGACCTTGTCGGCGGCGATGAGGTTGCGCAGGTGGCGGTTGTAGCGCTTGATCGGCGCCTGCCCGGTGCCCATCTGCTGGCCCTTGAACCAGAAGTTGCCGAAGTCGAAGCGGGCCTTGCCCTGCTGGGACAGCTCGTCGGGGCCGCCGGGGTCCTGCGGGACGAACACCCCGACGGTGCCGATGCCACCGGTGAACCGCACCGAGGCGACCAGCTTGTTCAGCGTGTCGGCGTTGTCCTCGTGGCCCTGCGGGTCGTGCGCCTGGTAGCCCACGCACTCGCAGCCGCGGTCCGCGCCCCGGCCCTTCGTCAGCTCCATCACCTGATCGACCGGCGACGCCTTCGAGTCGTCGATCGGGATCGCGCCGATCTGCTCGGCCAGCCGCAGCCGGTCGGGATGGCGGTCGACGACCATCACCTGCGCGGCGCCGCGGGTGACGGCCGAGAGCGCGGCCATCTGCCCGACCGGGCCGCCGCCGTAGATGACGATGCTCTCCCCCGGCTTCAGCCCGGACATCTCCACCGCGTGCCAGCCGGTGGGGAAGATGTCGGAGAGCATGACGTAGTCGTCCTGCTTGTCACCGGCGTCCTCGGGCAGGCGCAGGCACTGGAAGTCGCCCCACGGCACGCGCAGGTACTCGGCCTGCCCCCCGGGCCAGGGCCCCATGTCGGCGAACCCGTAGGCCGCGCCGGCCATCCCCGGCTCGTTGGCGCGCAGGCAGTAGTTGGTCAGGGTGTGTTCGCAGTTCTCACAGTGCCCGCAGCTGACGTTGAACGGCGCGGAGACCATGTCCCCCACCGCGACCTTGTCGATGGCGTCACCGACCTCCACGACCTCGCCGAGGTTCTCGTGACCGAAGATGCGGCCCTGTTCGAAGTCGGTGCGCCCCTCGTACATGTGCAGGTCCGAGCCGCAGATGTTCGTCGAGGTGATGCGGACCAGGACGTCGGTGGGCTTCTCGATGCGGGCGTCCGGGACCTCATCGACGCTGACCTGGTGCGGACCGTGGTAGACGACTGCCTTCATGCTGTTTTCCTCTCGATCGGACGGACTGGGTCGGGCGGTGGGTCAGGCGCTGGCGGCGGGGGCCTTGGCGAACTGCTCGACGACCGCGGCGCAGAAGGCGGCCATGTCCTGGGGGCCCCGGCTGGTCGTGAACTGGCCGTCGACGCAGACCTCCTCGTCGACGACCTCGGCGCCGGCGTTGCGCAGATCGGTGCGGATGCTCGGCCACGACGTCAGCCGCTTCCCGCGCACGCAGTCGGCCTCGGCCAACGTCCACGGGCCGTGGCAGATCGAGGCGACCGGCTTCCCGGAGTCGACGAAGGAGCGCACGAACCCGATCGCGTCGGGGTCGGTGCGCAGCTGATCGGGGTTCATCGTGCCCCCGGGCAGCAGCAGCGCGTCGTAGTCGTCCACCGAGGCCTCGCCCACCTGACGGTCCACCGAGAACGTGCCGGCCGGGTCGAGGTCCATCTGCCGGGCGGCGATCTCGCCGTCGTGGATCGACAACAGTTCGGTGCGGGCGCCCGCCCCGTAGAGCGCGCCGCGCGGTGCTTCGAGCTCCACCCGCTCGACGCCGTCGGTGGCGAGGATCGCGACGGTGAGGCCGCGTAGCTCGTCTGTCATGGAGATCGCCTCTCGGAGGTGACGCAGGGATCGTTCGACATGGAGGGATGACCGCGAGGAGGCCACCGCAGTGGGCGGGCGGGTGATCCCGTACGCCCGGGGCGACGCCGCCGCCGCGATTCCGACCCGTCGGGCCGAAGAGGCGGGACCGCACCGGGCGCGCCCCCCGCAGCACCTCGGCCCGCAGCCGGACGACCTCGCCGGCCGCTCCCCTGGGCACGACGGCTCCCCTGGCACGACGGCGCGCTGCCGGGGGTCCGGCGCCGGTCGTGGGGCTCCGCGCCCGTCAGGGCCTCACCGGTGCAGCTCGCCCAGCAGCCCCATCGACCACACCGCACCTCGTGGACGTTGCGGCCGGGTTCCTCCTCGGTGAGCGGTTGACCTACCTGCCCCACAGGTCGGCGAGCATGCGCAACGTCCCAAGGCGAGCTCCCGGTTCATCGGGGACGCCATGGGACTGGTGGGCAAGGAGTCGCGACGAACAGCGCCATGAACCACGGTGCGCCGACCACGACGAGGAGGGTGGCGTCGGCCGACCCGTCCGCTCCTTCCGTCCGTGGACAGACAGAACGACCTCCCCGCGACGAGGGTCGTGGTGCCTCCGTCGCCGTTGACCCGGGGCGGGGCCTCGCTCGAGACACCGTTGTCCGCCGAGGCGGAGATCATCGGCCGGGCGCTGTCCACGTGGACCGGCCGTCCGCCGTCACGTCCGGGCGCGCCGTCGCGTCACCACGCGGTAGATCCCGAGCAGGATCAACGAACCGACGAGGGCGAGCACCCACGTCCGGAGGTCGAAGAAGTCGCCGAGACCGGTCCCGAACAGCGCTCGGCCGATGAAGCCGCCGAGGAGAGCGCCGACGATCCCCAGCAGGCCGGTCACGATGAACCCACCGGGATCGTCACCGGGCATGACCAACTTGGCCAGCGCACCCACCACGAGTCCCAGCACGATCCATCCGAGAATCCCCATGACCGCTCCCTTGCCGAGCTCCCGATCGTGCCTCCGGGTCGCGAGCGGGCCGGTCCCGACCGAGCGTTCCGCGGAGGCGTCCACGATCCGCCGCGAACGGGCCGGCCGTCGCGGTCACGTCGGGTCGAGAACCCCCGGCCCCGTTCGTCCTGCCGTGCGGGCCGGCGGTGGCCGGTTCCGGTGTCCCCGCGCGCCCACGCCCTCGTCCGACCTGTTCGCTCCGACGGGCCAGCCCTTCCGGGGACGGCCGCCCGGTCACCCGTCCACGGCGACCAGGTCGGCGCGGTTGCTCCGCTCAGCGGTTGTTCGAGGATCGAAGGCTTTGTACACATCCCCTCACGGGCTTCGATCGGCCACGCCGACGTCGGAGGAGAAGACGCCGGCCCCCGGGTGACGCCCGTGCTCGGGTCACGGGAACCCACGCGGCATCACCGGTGCTCACGGGAAGCGCCGCAGGTCTGCCCCGCCCGTCGGTGAACAGCGGCCGGGGCCGAGACCACCGATCGCGGCGTTCGGTGCACGCCTGGTACCCCGTCGACCCGAGCGCCCGAGCGCTCGCCCTCATCCCGTGAGGGCGGGCGCTCGGGCTCCCCGGACGGTCCGTGAATCCGGCCCGGATCCTCGCGCGCACCGTCGAGATCGTCTCCCTCGACGCCGATCGCGCGGGCCTACGTGGTCACCTTCGGGTGGCGAGGCGGGGTCAGAGCAGGATCTGGGCGGTGAAGCCACGCGGGCCGTGGAAGAACTCGAGCGACCAGGTGAGCTGACGGGCGATCCACAGGCCGCTGCCGGACCCGGCCCGGGGCGCGAGGTAACCGGCCAGGGGGTCGTCGAAGCCGGGGCCGGCGTCGACGATCTCGCACGCGAAGCGTCCCCCGGCCGACCCGGCGCGGACGTCGCGGATGCCGCCGCCGTGGGTGACCGCGTTGGCCGCGACCTCGGTGGCGGCGAGGAGCATGTCGAGCGATCTGCCGGCGGGCGTCCCGGCCAGGTTCATCTCCCTGGCCAGGCGCTCGCGGAACTCCTCGGCGTCGCGACCGAAGCCGATCGAGCGCAGCTGCGGGAGCGGCGCCGACGGGGTGGCGATGCGCCGGAGCACCTGGTCGGGCTCCTCATAGCAGTCGCTGGTGCGCGCTCCGTCCTCGGTGAGCACGGTCGGGTGGGTCCGCCACACGGCGTCGAGGATCCGCTCGGGCAGCCTGCTGCCGTCGTAGGTGCACAGCACCCGGGCCGGCAGGTGGGCGAACGACTCGTTGAACACGGCCTCGTAGGCGGTCCAGAGGTCCCACTCGCCCGGGTCGGGGCCGAACTGGACGTCGGCGACCGCGCGCAGCGACGGTGTGCGGTGCAGCTGGTCGGCGTACACGTCGTGGTAGGCGGCCAGGGTGTGCGCGGGTCGTGTGTAGGCCTCCCCCACGTCCACGAACCGCACGGCGTCGGCGTCCGCCCCGAGCGCCTCGCGCATGACGGCGATCCCTGCCCGGGTGTGCGCGACGACGGCGCCGTCGCCGTGCTCCAGGCCTTCGCGGAGGAAGGCGGCCGCCCGCACGACGTACTCGTCGAGGGAGTCGTAGACGAGCGCCTGGTGCTGGAGAGCGGTGATGTCCGTGCTCATGGGCTGCCGTCTCCCCTACCGACTGGTGAGTGGAGGTTACCCCGGGTCATGGCACGCGGGCCGCCGATCATGTCGTACCGGGGCGCGGAGCCGGTCGGGCCAGCGCGGAGCGCAGCTTGCCGAGCGCACCGGACTCGATCTGGCGCGCACGTTCGGCGCTCAGGCCGAGGGCCTCGCCGATCTGCTGGAGGGTCTGGGCGGGCGTGCCCAGCCCGTAGTGGGCGCGGAGCACGGCCTGCTCCCGCTCGGCGAGCCGCTCGGTGAGGTCGCGGACCTCGCGGACCTCGATGTCGTCGAGCACCCGCTCGAAGGCCTGCTCGGCGTGCGCGTCGCGGACGTGCTCGGCGATGGCGCCGTCCCGGTTCTCGCCCCCCGGTTCCTCGACGCTGCGGGGGGCGCGCGCGGCGGCGAGGAGGCGCGCCACCTGGTCGCGGTCGAGGCCGGTGGCCCGCGCCAGCTCATCGATGGTCGGCTCGGTCCCGTGCCGCCGCAGATGGTCGTCGCGGGCGGCGCGGATGGACGACAGACCGCGCACCGCCCGGTCGGACAGGGCGATCGGCATGGTCAGCTCGGCGACGAGGTCCTGCATCGCCTTGCGCACCCAGTAGGACGCGTAGGCCCAGAACGGGGTGCCGAGGCCGGGGTCGTACCGCCGGGCGGCGAACAGCAGCCCCGCCACCCCTTCCTGCAGGAGCTCCTGGCGCTGCACCCCGATACCGTCGGGGAAGCGGCGGGCCAGGGCGGCGATCGAGGGGATGAAGGCGTCGACGAGCCGGCGGCAGGCGTCGAGGTCGCCGGACTCGGCGGCGACGACCAGGTCGCGTTCCTGGTCGGCGGTGAGTCTCGCGAGCCCCGTCATGCGTCCGGGCGGGCGCGTCGTCGATGAGGTGCGGCCACCCTGTCCCCCCCGTCGAGGCCGACGGGATTCTCGCACCACCGGCGGCGGGCCCGGAAGGTCTCGTGGACCGCGAGGAACCGCCGGGGAATTGGCCCTTGGGTCCGTGGCCCGGTGACTTACTGGACTGCTCAGCCGACCCCGTGAGCCCCTCGGAGGACCCGATGAGCAGTCTGCAGACCAGCCCCGACAGCGCCGTCGACGCGACGGAGCAGCAGCAGACGATGGCGCTGGAGGTCGTCGTCATCCCCGTCGCGGATGTCGATCGGGCCCTGCAGTTCTACCGCGGTCTCGGGTGGCGGCTCGACGCCGACGTGACCACAGACCCGGCGTTCCGGGTGGTGCAGCTGACGCCGCCGGGGTCCGGCTGCTCGATCATCTTCGGTCGCGGAGTGACCACCGCGATCCCGGGCTCGAGCCAGGGCCTCCACCTGATCGTCCTCGATCTCGAGAAGGCCCGCGCGGAGCTCGTCGCTCGCGGCGCCGAGGTCAGCGAGCCGTTCCACGATGCGGGCGGTGTGTTCCACCACGCCGACGACGCTGCGCTCGTCGCCGGCGTCGATCCCGAGCGCCGCAGCTACGGGTCGTTCGCGTCGTTCCTCGACCCGGACGGAAACCGATGGTTCCTCCAGGAGATCCAGGAGCGCCTCCCGGGACGCTGAACCGACCACGGAACGGAGATCGACATGGACGTGACGACGCTGGCGGCCCTCCTGCGGGAGACGGAGTCGCACCACGGCGAGTACGAACCGACCGCTCCCGCGCACGACTGGTCGGACTGGTACGCCGCCTACATCGTCGCCCGGCAGGACGGCGACACCTCGGACGACGCGGTCGCGCGCGCGACCCGCCACACCGAGGCGGTGCGGCGGTGAGCGACGACTACGACGTGATCGTCCTGGGTGGAGGATCGCCCGGGGAGCACACCGCAGGCGAGCTCGCCGACGGCGGGATGCGCGTGGCGCTGGTGGAGCGCGAGCTCGTCGGCGGCGAGTGCTCGTACTGGGCGTGCATCCCGTCGAAGACCCTGCTGCGGCCCGGCGAGGCCGTGCACGAGGCCCGGGAGGCGGCGGCCACCGCAGAGGTCGACGTGGCTGCGGCCCTGGCCTGGCGCGACTTCATGGTCTCCGACCACACCGACGCCGGGCAGGAGCGCTACCTCGCCGAGAAGGGCATCGCCCTCCTGCGGGGACACGGCCGGCTTGCGGGAACCGGCGTCGTCGAGGTCGACGGCGTGCGCCACACCGCCGCCGACGTCGTCGTGGCGACCGGTGCCGACCCGGTCGTGCCGCCGATCACGGGGCTGGGCGAGCTCGAGGGCGTGTGGACCAACCGCGAGGTCACCGCCATGACCGCCGTGCCCCGCCGGCTGCTGGTCCTCGGCGGCGGCCCCGTCGGAGTGGAGATGGCGCAGGCGGTGCGACGCCTGGGCGGCGAGGTGGCCCTGGTCGACGGCTCACCGCGTGTGCTGGCCAAGGAGCCGGCACCCCTGGGCGAGGCGCTCGGGGAGGTCCTGCGCCGTGAGGGGGTGGAGCTCGCGCTGGGCGTGCACGCGACCCGGGCCCGCCGAGAGGGGCCCGACTACGTGCTCACCCTCGACGACGGCCGGGAGCTGCGCGGGGACCGGCTCCTGGTCGCCACCGGCCGCCGGCCACGCACCGCCGGCATCGGGCTGGAGACCGTCGGTATCGACCCCGACCCGCGCGGGATCCCGGTCGACGCCCGGATGCGCGCCGGGGAGCGCCTCTGGGCCGTCGGCGACGTCACCGGCATGCGGCTGCTCACCCACGTCGGGAAGTACCAGGGCGACGTCCTCGCCGCGAACCTGCTCGGCGAGCCTCGCGACGCCGACTACGAGGCCGTGCCGGGCGTCGTCTACACCGACCCCCAGGCGGCCTCCGTGGGGGCCACCACGGCGAAGTTCTCGGCGACGGCGATGGTGTCCGAGGTGGCGAAGACCGCGACCTACACCCGCGCCTACGCGGACGCGGCAGGCCACCTCACCCTGCTCTCCGACGGCGACCGGCTCACCGGCGCCCACGCCCTCGGCCCCGAGGCGGGCGAATGGCTCCAGCAGGCCACGCTGGCCATCCGCGCCCGCGTCCCCCTGACCGTGCTGCGGGACGTCATCCAGCCCTTCCCGACCTTCTCCGAGATCTACGTCGCAGCCCTCAAGACGCTCGACGGCGCCATCCGAGCCACGCGGCGGCCGGCCGTCGCGGCGACCCGACAGGAGTCCGCATGACCACCGCGCCCGCGCCACTGCACCCCACCTCCGAGTCCCTGGCGGGCCGAACCGTGGTCCTGCTGGGCGGCAGCGCCGGGATGGGGTTCGAGACTGCCCGGCGGGCACGGGCCGAAGGGGCCGACGTCGTCCTCGCCGCCCGGGATCCCGAGCGGCTGCGCCGTGCGGCCGCCGAGGTCGGGGCGCGCAGCGCCGAAGCCTTCGACGTCACGGACATCCCGCGTCTCGAGACCTTCCTCGCGGGCCTGCCGTCGATCGACCACGTCCTGGTCACCGCAGGCGGTCCGTACTACGCACCGCTGGCCGAGCTGGACTTCGACCGGGCCCACCGCTCGGTCGAGGAGCACCTCTGGCTTCCCCTGCACCTCGCACGCAGCCTCCGGGGGCGACTCCGTCCGGGCGGGAGCCTGTTGTTCGTGGGCGGCACGGGCGCCCGGCGCCCGGCGGCCGGGCTCGCGCTCGCGTCGGCGACGTCCGCGGCGATGCAGGCCCTGGTCGCCGGTCTGGCTCTCGAACTGGCCCCGGCGCGCATCAACCTCATCGCGCCCGGCTTCGTCGACACCCCGCTCTCGGCGTCGCTGCTCGGGGACCAGCTCGACGCCCGTCGCGAGCAGCTGCGGGCGACTCTGCCCATCGGACGGGTCGTGGAGCCCGAGGACGTCGCCGCCCTCGCGGTGCACCTCATGACCAACACCGCCCTGACCGGCGCAACGTACGACATCGACGGCGGCCAGCAGCTGCTCGAGCGTTAGGACGACGGACGTGCCGTGGTTCCCCGACTTCGCCAATGCCGCCGAGCTGGCGCGGCGTCAGAGGCAGGCGGCCGGTCGGGTCGACCCGGGCGGGGCGTACGTCCACGCCCTCGACAGCAGGAGAGTCGAGGATCTCGAGGCCATCTGGCCCGACGAGGTCGTGGTGCACGACCCGGTGGCCGGTGAGATCCGTGGCCATCGGGCGTTGCGCCTGTTCGTGCGCCGCAGCGGCCGGTGGCTCGCCGAGCACCGGGCCCGGAGCGAACCGGTCGCCTGCACGGTCGCCGCCGGCCGCGCCGTGCTGGAGCTGACGGCGCACCTGGACGCGGGCGGGCTGCCGGTGGCGTGGCCGGTCGCGATCGTCGCCGAGGCCGACGGCGAGCGGTCGATCCGGTTCCGGACGTACTGCAGCCGGTGGCCCGTCGACGGGCGCCATCACGTCCGGCCACCGCTGCTCGCCCCCGCCCACGCCCGTCCGCCGGGTGTCGTCGGCCGGCTCGTGGAAGCACTGGCGACCGGCGACGCCGAGGCCGCCGTCGGCGTGTTCGCGCCGGCGGGATACCTCCGCGAACCGGACGCGGCCGAGCACCACGGGGTCGACTCGTACTTCGCGCGGTGCTTCCGCGGGGGCGGGAGCATCCTGCTCGGGATCGGCGCCACCACCGACGACGGCACCCGCTGCGCCCTCGAGTACACCTGCACGCGCTGGGGGAACCGCGACCAGCCGCCCCAGGCGGGACTCGCGGTCTGCGAGCGCGATGCCGACGACCGGGTCGCCGTCGTCCGGTTCTATGACGACATCGAGCGCGCGGCCGCCGCATAGGGGGCTCCCGCGCCGCGTACGAGCGCCTCGGCGCCGACCCGGTCGGTCTTCCACGTCCAGGTCGTCCCGAACCCCGCTCCGAAGCACCAGGAGGTACTCCCGTTCACGCATCTGTCAGCTGCGGTCGCTGTACGGACGGGCCGGCACGGGCGCGAGCCCATAGGGCCGATCGGGTCATGTTCGTTGCAACTGGAACGACTCGGACATCGATGATGGGGCGACGGTGCTGCCACTGCGCACCCGCAGACACCCATCGGAAGGCGCCCCATGTTCCGCCAGCTCGTCGCGTCCCTGCTGTTCCGCCTTGCCGAGCGAGTTGCCCCCTACGCGCGTCGCGAGGTCGCCCGGGACACCAACACGGGCGACCCGGTGGCGACCGTCGTCGCGTACGGGGTGAACGCCGGCGAGGTCGACGCAGCCCTCGCACACGCGCTCGCGTGGCGTGCCCCCGCCGGTGAGGTCCCGTCGCCTCGATCTGCCCTCGGCGACGACCAGCCCACTCGCTCTGGCACTCGTCGGTGACTTCGCCACCCGAGGCAGTCGCCGAGACCGGCGAGGACGCTGCTGTCGTCGCCGACATCGGCATGGCGCGTCTCGGACGCGCGCGCAGCGCCGGCCTCCGATCAGGAGGGCGGTTCGTCATCGGTCGGTGCACCGGCCGATGGTCCGGGTGACGACGCGGCCTGCAGGGCGTGGACGACCTGGTCGGCCCGCTCCCGGAAGACGCGCCACCGGCGTTCGTTGTCGTGCACCAGGCGGGAGGACTCGCAGCAGAGATCCGCGGCTCGCGAGATCACCTCTGCGGCTGAGTGCAGACGCCGAGGGCTGATCCGGGCACCGGCCAGGTCGGCGCGCAGTGCGGCGGGGGTGAAGTCGACGTACTCGAGCATCTCCGCGGCACGGAACAGCATGTGGGCCGTCACCGACTGCATGTGGGCCGCCAGCCAGTCGTTGGTGATGATGCGGTGCCGTTCGCCCAGGACGTCGGCGAGCTCGTCGATCTCCATGGTCGCGGCGGCGACCTTCCAGCTGCTCCGCATGGCGTCGGCGAGCCATTCACCACCGGCCGCGAACCCCTCGGCGTCGGTCCGCAGCTCCCTGATCATCGCGGTGATCTCTGCGGGACGACCCTCACCCTCCATGAACAGAGCCCCGTCGAGGGCGATGGCGGCTTCGCTGTTGAGGTCCTCGGCGCCCTCGTAGGGATTCCTCGCGGCGCGGGCGGAGGGAGTGACGGCGGCCCAACGGTCGGCGAGCGCCTGCAGCGTGCGCGCGTGGCGCTGCAGCTGGAGCGCGGTGTCCAGCGGTGAGGAGGAATAGAAGCGCTCGTGCTCCTTGTGGAAGTGCGCGAGGTTGAGGATCGCCTCCAGCAGGGGCGAGGCACCGTGTGGAGCGCGGCTCATCGCACCGGCTCCTTCGCCCCGGTGGCCTTCCCGCCCGGCCGGCCGGAGCGGGCCTGGACGACGAGGGCGGCGGCGACGAGCGCCGCCGTCGCGACGACGAAGACCGCGAGCACGGCGCTGCTCCCGGTGATCATCGCCAGGATGCCGAGCCCGAGAGTGGCGAAATTGGCGACCACGGCCGGCCACCGCGGATGGAAGCCCGCCCGTCCGCCGAGGGAACGGCTCAGGACCCCACCGATCAGCACGACGATCGCCATCTCGCGCACCGTGTCGACGAACCACACCCGCCCCACGGCGAGGAAGACGACGTACACGACGACCACGACGGCGACCAGACCGGTCGCGATGACGTCCTTGCCGGTGAACCTCATGGGCGCATCGTCGACACGACCGCCGGCCATCCGGGAGGGGCGGACGTCCCTTGCCACCCGGTACACCTGCCCCCTCGAACGGCCACCCGAGCGCGGGGCACGTCCCGGACGCGAGTGGCTCCGGCGGCGGTCAGGCGGAGCTCCGGGATCTCAGGTGGAGCCTCGGGCGCTACGAGTCCGGCACGCTGCCGGGTGGGTCCGGAGCTGTCGGCCCGGGACGGAACGCGACGAAGGGGTGTGTCCTGGTGAACTCCCGGACGGCGGCGTCGTCGCGCAGGTCGCCCCACCCGAGGACGCTGCTGATGAAGCGCAGGCGGTAGGGATGCTCGCGGCGGAACTCGACGGCGACCTCGAACGCCTCGTCGTCGGTGAGGAACCGTTGCTGCGGGGCGAAGGTCTCGCCGCCGACCTGCACCCTCACCGCCGGCCGGACCCGCAGGTTGCGGTACCAGTCGGTCTGCGGCCCCCAGGCGGCGCAGACGACGGCCTCGTGGTCGGCCCGGTCGAAGCGCAGCACCATCGCCACCGTCTGGTGCGGCTGGCCGGTCACCCGGCCGAGATGTGTGAACGCCACGAACGTCCGGCCCACCGCAGGTCCGGCGTTGTGCCGGTAGGCCACCAACGGCAGCCGGAACACCGCCAACGCCAGCCGGCCCGGCCGGCGCCGCAGCCCGAGGAGCCCACGCCCACCAGCTGAGCGTGACCTGTTCGCAGAACGCATGGGGCCTCCTCTGCCTCGTGTACCTCGACACCGCCTGGCAGCGACGAAACGTGTCCGAGGCCCGCACCGCCAGGGACCTCGGACCCCCGCTCGGGGACCGCTACCGGACGCCCGCCCGGACGCCCGCGGGCTCGGGCGGAGGTGCGTCACCAGCGCGGAGTTGGCATGCCGGCGGGCGTCCGGTTTCCTCGGGGCATGTCTCCCGAAGGCTCCGATCCGCCGACGGTGCACCATGGCGTCCGCCTCCGCTCCGGCGAGGAGGTGCTCGTGCGCACGCTTCGCCCCGAAGACCAGGACGGGCTCGGCGCCATGTTCGAGGAGCTGAGCAACACCTCCCGCTACCAGCGATTCCTGGGTGGCAAGCCCACCGTGTCGGACAGGGCATTGCGGCGGCTGGCTGACGTCGACCACCGCGACCATGAAGCGCTCGTCGCGGTGGCCGGCGACGGAGAGGGCGACAAGGTGGTCGGCGAGGCCCGATGGATTCGGGACGAGGACGACCGCACCGTCGCCGAGATGGCCATCACCGTGGCCGATGACTGGCAGCAGCGAGGATTGGGCACCGCGCTGGCCCACGACCTGGCTCGCCGTGCTGCCGAGGAGGGCGTCGAGCGCTTCACGGCCGAGGTGCTGTCGGACAACAGCGGCGTCCGCCGTCTCGTCGAGCACGTCGGGGAGGTCGACTCCGCCGAGCGAGGCGGGGGTGTCTCCATGCTGCAGGTCAACACCCCCGGGCATGGCGACCTGGCACTCGACGACGGGGGCGTGCGCCAGGTTCTGCGGTCCGCGGCCTCCGGCGACTTCCTGGTCGTCCCGGGCCCACTGCGCTGGTGGCTGCGGCTCTCCAGCGAGATCACCAAGACCCTGATGGTTCCTGTCGCGGCGCTCCTGCGCCGACGGCGGTAGCCGCCGCGGGCGTGGCTCGCGGCAAGGACCCACATCGACGCGCTTCATGAGCGCCAGCTCGGCCAGCAACGCCCCACCGAGCGCGATGTTCGTGTTGTGCCGTCGGCATCCGGCTTCCCGGTGTCGTCGGCCGATCTCGCCCTACGTCGGCGGGGTTCCACGGGGACGTGGGGGCGCAGTCGGGCGGACCAAGGGCCGTCGGGGATGGGACGGTCGACCCCTCGCCGAATCCCCTTCCGAGGCACAGATTCGGCGGCGGAGGTGGGTACGGTGTTCACGATCCGCACTGTTGGTGGGGTCGCGTTGTTCCTCTTCGGTACCACGTTCTTGTGGTTGACCCCGATGTTCGCGAGCCCGGGTATCTCGACGCGGGGAGCCTGGTGGGCGGTGACGCAGGTGCTCGCGCTCGCCGTGCTCGCCGGCTTCACCTTGGCCACCTACGGCTTGTTCACCAGGCTGCCCTGGTGGGAGACGGTCGCGCTCACTTCAGCGGTCCTCGGCCTGATCGTGCTGGTCCCCTATTGGGTCGCCGCCCAGCAGGCCGGTGAGGTCACCCCGTGGTTCAACGCGCTGATCCACGCACTGGGGAGCGCAGGCGTTCTGGTCCTGCTCGGGGTGCCCGCCCTGGAGAGGTGGGTCGACGGGCACGTCGTGACAGGGGCGTGATGGCGCCGCTCGATGAGCGCTCTTTCGCTGCGGTAGGTCAAGTGGATCAGTCGCAGCCCGCCACGTCGTTGCCGAAGGCAAGGAGGTGAGCACGATGCCCCCGCACTGCGATTCCTTGGATGGGCCGGTGGTCTCCGCCGCTCGGGCCGCGATGGCGTCCGGAGAGGTGCAGCGCGTCGCGCCGTATGTCCCGGCGGAGGACGAACCGGAGCTGCGTCGGGCCTTCGATCTCGCCGTCGCTGCGCGTGCGCTCGGGCCGGCTGCCCGCGAGGCGGCGAGGTGCAGCAGGAGGAAGGCAGGGCCGCAACATGGAGGTAAGGCAACACACGCCCACTCGTGCTTTCATCACGAGGCACGCGGTCCTGCTCTTCTATGTTCTGGTATTGACGCTCGGACTCGGTCCCACCCTCGTTTTCGTCGGTCCTGGCGCCTTCCTGGGTACGACCAACCTCATCGGTACCGACGCCGAGCTGAGCTCCGCGGCAGATCTGGATCCGTCCATAATGGTGGCGATGATGGCGGGCAACCCCGTCTTCGCCCTGCTGGCCATCCTGGTGATCGCCTTCGCCTATGGCAGGGCGGGGCTGCGCGATCTGCGGTCGCGACTGCTCCGATGGCGGGTGGGTCTTCGCTGGTACGCGATCGCGCTGCTCACCGCCCCGATCTTGTGGACGGCGACCCAAGGCGCGCTGTCGCTCACCTCGGACGCGTTCATCCCCGGCATCCTGACGACAGACGACAAGGCGAGCCTGCTGGTCGCCGGTCTCGTCGTGGGCCTGGTCGCCGCCTTCTTCGAGGAGATCGCATGGACGGGGTTCGCCACTCACGAACTCGGTCAGCGGCACGGGCTGTGGGCCACCGGACTCATCGTGGGGCTGATGTGGTGCGTGCTGCACTTGTCGCTGTTCGCCACAGCTGACTCCGGAGCGGTCCCCCGCGTGCTCTCCGTGGCCGCGGTCTTCTCGTGGATGCTGGCCTACCGGCTGCTCATGGTGTGGGTCTACGGCCGTACCCAGAGCGTGCTGCTGGCCATCCTCATGCACCTGCCGATCAGTGTCATGGGGTTCGTCCTCACCTCCCCGGCCATGGCGGGCACACCCGACCTGCTCTTCAACCTCGCCTTCGGCGCGACGCTCTGGGTCCTCGTGGCCGCGGTCGCGGCGACCGACCGCGGCGGGCTCTCGCTCCCCGACCTCCATCAGGCCAGAGCGACCCGGACCTGAGGGCTTGGCCGGTGTCTGCGCAAGTCGCGGGGCCTGGCTGTCACTCGGGATCGTGGTCAATGCCGAACCACGTCGCTCGCATCACCTGGTCCCGGTCGAGCTGCTCTGGCGGCTCCACGGCCTCTACGGCCGCGCCGGAGCAGGGGCGCCGGCACCGACCGCGGGCATGCCCAGGCGCGGGCCAGGTGTCAACGACGGCTGAATCTGGACCCCCTGGCGACGGCCGAAAGTGGACCCCTCTCGGTGGTTGTTGATGTTCAGTCGGTGGTCTTGTCGGCGGTGGGGACGCGGCCGAGGTCGCGGTCTTTGAGCC
>NZ_JAQZAO010000011.1 GCF_028737315.1 Actinomycetospora lemnae
GGTGGGGCGTCCCGGTGGGGCGAGGTGGGGCGGGTGGAGCGAACGCGCCGTTCGCTGCTTCTACGCGCGCAAGAGTCCCGTTCGTCCCCGCGGTGGGGCGAGGTGGGGCGTCCCGGTTGGGCGAGGTGGGGCGGCCCGGTGGGGCGAGGTGGGGCGGGTGGAGCGAACGCGCCGTTCGCTGCTTCTACGCGCGCAAGAGTCCCGTTCGTCCCCGCGGTGGGGCGAGGTGGGGCGGCCCGGTGGGGCGAGGTAGGGCGGCCCGGTGGGGCGAGGTGGGGGCGACGTGGGGCGCGCCGGAGATCAAGAGCGCGCTGTGCACCTCGCGAGGCCGGTGGAGGTGCACCGCGTGCTCGTGATCACCACAGCCGGGCGCGCGCGGACGCCTCCGGCGCGAACGACGACGCGCCGCCGACCCGGAGGTCGGCGGCGCGTCGGGCACGTCGGTGGGACGGGAGCTACTCCTGCTCGAAGCGGCGGCGGAAGCGCTCCTCCATGCGGGAGGTGAAGCGGCTGCGATCCTTCTCCGAGGCGCCGGCGGCGGGGGCCTCGCCCTCGGCGGCGGCCTCCTTCTTGCGGGCGCCGAACGAGGTGATCGCGAGGACGGCGCCGCCGAACATCGCGAGGAAGCCGACCACGCTGACGGCGATGCCGATCGTGGACGAGCTGAAGACGACCCCGAGCACCAGCATCACGACGCCGATCACGAAGAGCGCGACGCCCTGGATGCGCCGGCGACGCGACGGGCGTCGGAGCTTGCCTCCCCGAACCGTGGACGCGAACTTCGGGTCCTCGTCGTAGAGAGCGCGCTCGATCTGCTCGAGCAGACGCTGCTCGTGCTCGGAGAGCGGCATGATTCTCCTCCGGCACTGAAGATAACTTGCCCGACCCGTAGGGGTCCGGCGGGCATCGTCCTGATGACCTGTGCACCATCGTACGAGTCCGCCGTCGTCCCCACTACCCGGACCGGCGTGTTGCCGTCTCGATCATCCGTTCGGCTCCCGCGCCGATCCCGCTCGGCACGCGTCCGAATGCTGTCGGTGACGACGACGAGCGGGGTCCCCGGCCTCGGACGGTGATCGAGCTCGCTGCGGGTCGGGGTCGCCCAGCAGGCTCGCCGGCCGGACCGCCGCGACGCCGAAGCGGGAACGCGCCTGGTCAGCGGCGCGCTCCGCGTCCGACCACCCGTGCTCGGGCTCGCCGAGGACGATCTGCTCGGGCGCGCGGTCGGCGTCCACCAGCCCTTCGCCGCGCACGCCGAGCAGCCGGACCGGCGGGACGTCCCCCAGCGCGTCGTGGAGCTCGACGGCGACGGCGTGGAGATCGCGGGCGAGATCGGTCGGCGCCGGGAGGGTCCGCGCGCGTGTGATCGTCGTGAAGTCGTCGAAGCGGACCTTGAGCGCGACCGTCCGCGCGCGCACCCCGCGGCGGCGCAACATCCGCGCCGTGCGGTCGGCGAGGCGCAACAGTTCGCGCCGGCGCAGGGCCGGGTCGACGAGGTCGCGGTCGAACGTCTCCTCGGCGCCGGCGGACTTCTCGCGGCCGTGCGGGTCGACGCGGCGCTCGTCGACGCCGTGCGCGAGCGCGAGCAGGTGCGCGGCGTGCGCCTCCCCCACCGCGCGCCGCAGTGTCGACGGGCCGGCCGCCGCGACGTCGGCGACGGTGCTGATGCCGTGGCGGCCCAGCACCTCCTCGGTCTTCGCGCCGACGCCCCACAGCGCCCCGACGGGCAGCGGGTCGAGGAAGGCGCGGACGCCGTCGGCCGGGACGAGGTGCACGCCGTCGGGCTTCGCGACCCGCGACGCGAGCTTGGCGACGAACATCGTCGAGGCGACGCCGACCGAGCACGTGATGCCCTGCGACGCCGCCACCTCCTCGCGGATCGACGCCGCGACCCCGAGCGGGGTGGTGCCGAGCCGGCGCAGCGCGCCGGAGACGTCGAGGAACGCCTCGTCGAGGCTCAGCGGCTGGACCAGCGGCGTCACCGACCGGAACACGGCCATGACCGCGCGGGAGACCTCGGCGTAGGTGGTGAAGTCCGGGCGCAGGAAAACCGCCTGCGGGCACAGGCGGTGCGCGCGGGCCGACGGCATGGCCGAGCGCACGCCGAACGCCCGCGCCTCGTAGCTGGCCGAGAGCACCACGCCGCGCTCCGGCCCGCCCCCGACGATCACCGGGCGTCCGCGCAGCTCGGGGCGCGAGCGGATCTCCACCGCCGCGTAGAAGGCGTCCATGTCGACGTGCAGGACGCCGCAGCCGGCGTCCGACCCCGCGGGTCGAGGCGTCGTGCGGGAGGCGCTCAGCCCGGCCGCCGGGCGAGGACGTGCAGGCGCGAGGCCATGTCGCGCAGCGGCGGGGTGCCGGCGGCGATGTCCTCGAGCTCGGCGAGCGGGTCGGACGACGCGCCGCCGGGCTCCAGGACGCCGTCGGGCACGAGGTCGGCGAGCACCCGGTGGCCCTGCACCCGCTCGACCGTGAGCTGCCCCCCGGCCTCGACCAGCGTGCGGATCTCCTCGACGTCCATGCGCCGGCGCAGCGGGTCGCCCTCGCCCCAGCGCCCGTGCGGGTCGACGAGCACCTGGCGCGCCTCGGTCAGCCGGCCGGCGACGACGCGCGAGAGCACCGCGGCGAACCGGCCCGCGACCAGCAGCGACACCGCCCCACCCGGAGCCGCCGCGCCCGCCATCGCCCGGCAGGCCTCGGCGGGGTCGTCCACGTACTCGAGCAGGCCGTGGCCGAGCACGAGGTCGGCCTCGGTGTCGACGGCGTCGGCGAGCGCGTCGACGTCACCCTGGATCGCCCGCACCCCGGCGTCCACGCCAGCCTCGCGCGCGCGACTGTGCAGCACGGCCAGGGCGTTGGCGCTCGAGTCGACGACGGTGACCTCGCAGCCCTCGGCGGCCAGGGGCACCGCCCAGGTGCCGCTCCCCCCGCCGACGTCGAGCACGCGGGGCGCCGCGCCGCCTCGGCGGGAGCGGGCGGCGGCCAGCTCGACCCGCAGCGTGCGCGCGACGACGTCGACCGGGGCGAACGACGCGGCTCGGGTCACCGCGACACCGTAGAACGTGTGACGGGCGCGCGGGCCCACCAGTGTCGACCGTCCGGCTCCGGCAGGCTCTTCGTCCGGCCGGTAGGTTCCCCCCGTGCACGTCACGGCGGTGCTGAGCCTCAAGGGCGGTGTCGGCAAGACGACGGTCGTCCTCGGGCTGGCCGGGTCGGCCCTGCGCGCCGGTCTGCGGACGCTCGTCGTCGACCTCGACCCCCAGGGCAACGCGACCACCGCGCTCGAGCCCGAGGCGACCGAGACGACGATCGCGCAGGCGATGGAGCGCCCGTCGGCGGCGCTGCTGGCCTCGTCGATCGCCCCGAGCGCCTGGGGTGAGGACGTCGACGTCCTCGTCGGTTCCGAGGACATCGAGCGCCACAACCACCCCGACCCCGGCTCGCAGCGCCTCGGGCGCCTCGCCCACCTGCTCGCCGGCCTGCCGCGCGACGGCCACGACGACACCGACCTCGGCCTCGCGGCGTACGACCTCGTGCTCATCGACTGCCCGCCCTCGCTGGGCCAGCTGACCCGCTCGGCGCTCGTCGCGGTCGACCGCGCGGTGCTCGTCACCGAGCCGACGATCTTCGCGGTGTCCGGCGTCCAGCGGGCCTTCGAGGCCGTCCAGGCCGAGCGGGAGCACAACCCGGACCTCCAGCCGCTGGGCGTGCTGGTGAACAAGTACCGCTCGCGCTCCTCGGAGCACGAGTTCCGGGTCGCCGAGCTGCGTGAGCTCTTCGGCCCGCTCGTGCTCTCCGGCGTGCTGCCCGACCGCAGCGCGATCCAGCAGGCCCAGGGCGCCGGGGTGCCGATCCAGCGCTGGGACACCCCGGGCGCCCGGGAGATCGCGAGCCAGTTCGACTCCCTCCTCGGCCGCATCGTCCGGTCGCGCTCCGGCCGCTCGCACCGCGCCCGGGCGCGCCAGGCCCCCGACACCTGAGGGCACGCCGCCGTCAGCGGTTCCGGCCCGCCACCGTGCGGGTGACGAGGGCGAGGAACAGGTCCGCCTGGCGCACCATGTCGTCGGCGTCGCGCTGGGACACGCGTCCTCGGACACCCGCCTCGATCGCGGAGCGCGTGGCCGAGTGGGCCGCGAAGAACGCCGCCCACTCGCCGTACTCCGGCGCGACGGACGCGAGCAGCGTCCAGGCGTCGGTGGGCCGGGAGGACCGCTTCGCCCGGGCCCGGAGCGCGAGCACCGCCGCGGCCGCCCGCAGTGCGCCGAGGTGCGCGGAGCGGAACCGCTCGGCCGGGTCGTCCTCGGCCTGCGCGGCCCGCAGCTCGTCCCGGGCGGCCCCGAGCAGCTGCACCACGGTGCGCGAGGGCGGCGGCGACGGTGGCGCGGCCGGGTTCGCCGACCGGGTCGTCGTGCCGCGCACGGTGGAGCGCGCCGGAACCTCGCGCGCGCCCTGGCATGGCACGGGCGGGTCGGTGTCGGCGGGCGTGGTGTCGAACAGTCCGGGCATGGCGAGGGCGCTGGTCACGGTGGTCCTCCTCCGAGCAGGAGCGAGCAGGAGCGGGCGGGAGCGGGCAGGGGTCAGGCGCCGGCCCAGCGCAGGTCCCACACGCCGGGGCCGGAGCGCATGCGCAGGACGAACTCGCCGGGCGGCAGGTGCGGCTCGTCCGACCGGCGGGCGAGCACCCGCCAGCACCGGCACCGGTCGCCCCCGACGGGCATGGCCGACAGGAACGGCCACCGGGACTCCTCGATCCAGCGCTCCTGCACCTCGGTGACCAGGTAGTGGCTGTCGCGCCGGTTGGGCCGGCGATGGAACTCGACGGGGTCGCCGTCCGCGCAGCGGACCTGGACCGGCGAGGGACTGCGAACCACGATGCGTCCTCCACGGCGGCTCGTGCTCGTCGACCCGTGGCTCGGGCCGAGCGGGATGCCTGCCACCGTGGGGAGCCGGCGGCACTCCCGGACGGCGGGGCGCTTCCCCCGCCCCGCCGCCCGAGCGATCGAACATGTGTTCGATGCGGACCAGTGAACCCGTTCGCCCCGACGCCGTCAAGTCGGCCCGACGGGCGCGCGTCACCCCGCGGCGGCGCCCTCCAGGACCTCGGCGGAGACCCCGTCACACCCCCTCCCCACGGCGGAGGGGTGGCCCCGGGGTGCGGTCGTGGTGAGATGACCAGGTGCCCCACCGCGCCTCCGCAGGCCCGGGGGCCGGGCGGTGACCGCCGCACCCGCCCGCGCCTCCGTCGTCGACCTGACCCCCGACGACCTGGCGGCCCGGCTCGACGAGGCGTTGACCGTCTACGTGCGCGCCATGGCCTACCCGCCCGGCACCGTGCGCCAGCGCCGGCCCATGTGGGTGGAGCACTCCCGGCGTCCCGGCTGGCACGCGGTCGGCGCGATCGGCCCCGACCGCTCGCTGTGGGGCATCGCGTACGGCTACCCCGGGGCGCGCGGCCAGTGGTGGTTCGAGGAGGTCCGTCGGGGCCTGCTCGCCGCCGGTCCGCAGGGCCGTGAGCTGGCCGACGCGGTCCTCGACGACTACTTCGAGCTCACCGAGCTGCACGTGCGCCCCGACGTCCAGGGCGGCGGCATCGGCGAGGCGCTGGCCCGCCGCCTGCTCTCCCACCCCGTCGACGGCAACGTCCTGCTCTCCACCCCGGAGGCCGACGACCCCACCCGCGCCTGGTCGCTCTACCGGCGCCTCGGGTTCCGCGACGTGCTGCGCCACCACCGCTTCACCAGCGATCCGCGCCCGTTCGCGGTGCTCGGGCGCACCCTGCCCCTGGACCCGCCCGGCACGCCTCCCTCGGGAGCGGCCGACCCCACGCCCGGTCCGGGCCGCACCTGACCGACGCCGTCGGGACCGCCTGGCACCATGCGCGGGTGCCCGACGCCGCCCCCGCCCCGACCGCGAGCCCCACCCCGAGCACGCGACCGAGCACGCGACCGGGCACCACGCCCGGCACCCGCCGCCGCGGCCTGGTCCTGCTCGCCGTGCTGCTGGCCCTGGTCGGGGTGCTGGGCACCGGCTGCGTCCGGGTCCGCGCCGGGCTGGCGGTCTCCCCCGACGACCGGGTCTCGGGCGTGGTGGACGTCGCGACGCCGGACGGGTCGCCCGCCGGGCAGGGGCCGCCGCTGCAGGTGCCCGACGACCTCAGCGGCGACGTGTCGGTCGAGCGCTACGAGCAGGACGGCTACGTCGGCTCGCGGCTGCGCTTCGACGACCTGACGTTCGACGAGGTCACGCGCGTCCTGCCGGCGATCAGCCCGTCGACCGGCTCGGCGGTCCGGGTGCAGATGCGCCGCGCGGGCGACCGGGTGGTCGTCAACGGGCAGGTCGACCTCACCCGGGTGTCGCCGGAGAGCTCCGACGTGCAGCTCAAGATGGCGTTCCCCGGCACCATCCGCCAGACCGACGGCACCGCCGCCCAGGGCGTGATCAGCTGGACCTTCCAGCCGGGCACCGTCACCGACGTCAACGCGGTGGTCGAGTACCCGGACCCCGACGCGCCGTCGTGGATCCTGTGGGCGCTGCTGCTCTTCGTCGTCGTCGGGGTGGCCGTCGCGATCGTGGTGCTGCTGGCCATGTCCAGCCGCACCCACCTGCGCACGCGCGCCCGCCGCTGACGGTCACGAGGAGGACCGGCGGCGGGCCGCGCCGCGTCAGGCGCCGCCGGGCCGGGCCGCGATCCCGAGGCGCTGCACCACGTCCACGACGGCGGGCGAACGGTTCATGCTGATGTAGTGGATGTTGGTGACGCCCTCGTCGAACATCTTCTGCGAGAGCTCGACGCACAGGTCGATGCCCGCGTCCCGGTACCCGGTCTTGTCCTCGGCCAGCGGCTCGAGGCGCTCGAGCATGGCCGCCGGCAGCGGCGCGCCGGAGAAGTCCGCGCCGCGCTCCGCCGACTTCGGCGTCGTCACCGGCATGAGGCCCGGCATGATCGGGATCTCGCAGCCCGCCGCGGCGATGCGGTCACGCATCCGCAGGAACTGGTCGGCGTCGTAGAACATCTGGGTGATCGCGAACTCGGCGCCCGCCTTCACCTTCTGGATGAAGAAGCGGGTGTCGGAGTCCTCGTCGACCGACCGCGGGTGCAGGTACGGGAACGCGGCGACGCCGACGCAGAAGTCGCCGAGGCGGCGCACCATGTGCACCAGCTCCTCGGTGTAGCTCAGGCCCGCGGGGTGGGGCACCCAGTCGGCGTCCTTGTCCCCGGGCGGGTCGCCACGGATCGCGAGCACGTTGCTGATCCCGGCGGCCGCGTACGACCCGATCACCTGGCGCAGGTCCTCGAGGGACGCGTCGACGGCCGTGAGGTGGGCCATCGCGGTGAGCGTGGTGTCGGTGGCGATCCGTCCGGTGGTGCGGACGGTGCGGTCGCGGCTGGAGCCACCGGCGCCGTAGGTGACCGACACGAAGGCCGGGTCGAGGGGCTCGAGGTCACGGATGGTGCGCCAGAGGGTCGCCTCACCCTCGTCGTCCTTGGGCGGGAAGAACTCCGCCGAGAACGTGGGCACCCCGCGCTGGATGCGCTCCGTCACAGTAGCCATCCGGCGACCCTACGGTGGCGGGGCGTCCGCACGGAGGTGCCTTGTGACCGGGAACGCCCGATCAGCCGGTTCCGCCGTCCGCCCCTACGCTCGGTGCCGGAGGAGGCAACCGTCGGAAGGGAAGAGGGCGCATGACGGCTAGCGGGGCCTCGACGACGGTCGGCACCGGGCCCGCGGAACCGATCGGGACGGCTCCGCTCGACGGCTCCCGCGACGGGGCGCGCGACGGTGTCGCCGCAGGTCGCGGCGACCTCGCGGCCATCGAGGCCGACCTGCCCGCTGCCGTCACCGCGGAGCTCGCCGACTACCTCGCGGGCCGGCGCAAGGGCACCCTCGACGTCGCCGAGGAGTTCGCCGAGGCCACCGACGACCTCGCCCGCTTCGTCCTCGAGGGCGGCAAGCGCCTGCGACCCACGTTCGGGTGGTGGGGCTGGCGCGCCGCGGGCGGGGTCGAGCACCCCGGCCCGGTGCTGCGCGCGCTGAGCGCCCTGGAGCTCATCCAGGGCTGCGCCCTGGTGCACGACGACCTCATCGACGACTCGGCGACCCGCCGCGGGCAACCGACGGTGCACGCGCGCTGGGCCTCGCGCCACATCGAGGCCGCCTGGGCCGGCGACCCGACGCGCTTCGGGGCCGCCGTGGCGATCCTGCTCGGCGACGTGGCCCTGGCCTGGGCCGACGACATGCTCCACGAGTCCGGCCTCGACCCCGCCGTCCTCGCCCGCGGCCGCCCGGTGTGGCAGGCCATGCGCACCGAGGTGCTCGGCGGGCAGTTCCTCGACGTCCGCGGCCACGCCTCGTCGGACTCCTCGCCCGAGGCCGCGCTGCGCATCAGCCGCTACAAGACGGCCGCCTACACGGTGGAGCGCCCGCTGCACCTCGGCGCCGCGCTCGCCGGTGCCGACGAGGCGACGGTGCGGGCGCTGCGCCACTACGGCCGCGACCTCGGCATCGCCTTCCAGCTGCGCGACGACGTGCTGGGCGTCTTCGGCGACCCGGCCGTCACCGGCAAGCCCGCCGGCGACGACCTGCGCGAGGGCAAGCTGACCCTGCTCGTCGCGCTCGCCCGCGCCCACCCCGACCGCGAGACCGCCGCGGTGGTCGAGCGCGCCGTCGGCGACCCCGACCTCGACACCGACGCCGTGGCCGCTGCCCGCGAGGCGCTGGTCGCGCTCGGCGTCGTCGACGATGTCGAGCGGCGCATCACCGAGCTCACCGCGTCGGCCCTCGACGCGGTGCGGGGCAGCGACGGCACGGACGCCCCGGCCCTCGCCCCGCCCGCCCCCGAGCGACTCGCCGACCTCGCCGTCGCGGCCACCCGCCGCGTGCGCTGAGCGCGACCCCAGGAGCCCCGCCCCATGACGAACACCGCATGACCCGCACCGTCCGGTCCCCCACGGACCACGTCGTCGTCGTCGGCGCCGGCCTCGCCGGCCTCGCCACGGCCCTGCACCTGCTCGGCGCGGGCCGGCGGGTGACGGTCGTCGAGCGCGACCCCACCCCCGGCGGTCGCGCCGGACGGCTCGACCTCGCCCACGGGGAGGGCAGCTTCCGCCTCGACACCGGCCCGACCGTCATCACGATGCCCGAGCTGATCGAGGAGGCCCTGGCCGCGGTCGGGGAGAAGATCGGCGACCGCCTCGAGATGGTCGACCTCCACCCGGCCTACCACGCGCGGTTCGCCGACGGCTCCGCGATCGACGTGCACACCGACCCGGGCGCGATGGAGCAGGAGATCCGCGAGAAGGTCTCGGCCGCCGACGCCGAGGGCTACCGGCGGCTGCGCGCCTGGCTCACCGAGCTCTACCGCGTGCAGATGGCGACGTTCATCGACGCCAACTTCGACTCCCCGCTCGACGTCCTGTCCCCCGACCTCGCCCGCCTCGGCGCGCTCGGCGGCTTCGGGCGGCTGGGCCCGCGGATCGGGAAGTACCTGCACGACGAGCGGCTGCGGCGCATCTTCTCCTTCCAGGCGCTCTACGCCGGGGTCCCGCCGGCCCGCGCGCTCGCCGCGTACGCCGTGATCGCCTACATGGACACGATCGCCGGCGTCTCCTTCCCGATGGGCGGGGTGCGGGCGCTGCCCCAGGCGCTCGCGGATGCGGCGGCCGATGCGGGCGCCGAGTTCCGCTACGGCACCACCGTCACGGGCCTCGAGCGCGCGGGCGGGCGGGTGCGGGGCCTGCGGACCGTCGCGACCGACGACCCGACCGCCGACGGCGACCGCCTCGACGCCGACGCGGTCGTCCTGAGCTGCGACCTGCCCGCCGCCTACGCCCTCATCGGGCGCACCCCGCGGCGGGCGGTGCCGACGCGCTGGTCGCCCTCGGCGTACGTCTGGCACGCGGGCGTCCCGGCGGGCACCGGGCTCGGGCACCACACGATCTCGTTCGGCGACGCCTGGGCGAGCACGTTCGACGAGATCATCACCGAGGGCCGGCTGATGAGCGACCCGTCGCTGCTGGTCACGCACCCGACCGCGACCGACCCCTCCCTCGCCCCGGCGGGTCACGAGCTGGTCAGCGTGCTCGCGCCGAGCCCGAACACCGAGGTCGCGCCGATGGACTGGGCGCGCATCGGCCCCCGCTACCGCGACGAGCTGCGGGCGGTGCTCGCCGGGCGCGGCATCGAGCTCGGGGAGCCGGTGGCCGAGCACGTCATCACCCCGGACGACTGGTCCGCGCTCGGGCTCGCGGCGGGCACCCCGTTCTCGGCGGCGCACACGTTCTCCCAGACCGGCCCGTTCCGCGCCGGCAACCTGGTCCGCGGCGAGGGCAACGTCGTGCTCGCCGGGTGCGGCACGACGCCGGGCGTCGGCGTGCCGACGGTGCTGGTGTCGGGGAAGCTCGCGGCCGCGCGGATCACCGGGTGAGCACCGGGTGAGCACCACCGAGCTCGACGCCGCCGGGATCACCGACCCGGCGCTGCGCGAGGCGTACACGCAGTGCCGGGAGCTCAACGCCGCGCACGGCCGGACGTACTTCCTGGCCACGCGGCTGCTCGCCCCCGCCCAGCGCCCCGCGATCCACGCCCTCTACGGCTTCGCGCGGATGGCCGACGACGTCGTCGACGACCCGGACGCCGACGCCTCCCCCGCCGCCGTCGCAGCACGGCTGGAGGAGGTCCGCGTCCGCATGCGCCGCGGGCTCGACGGCACCGACCCGCGCACGCTGGTCGCCGAGGGCGAGCCGGTGGTCGCGGCGCTCGCGGACACGGTGGCGCGCTACGACATCGAGCACCGCCACCTCGAGGACTTCATGGACTCGATGGCCATGGACCTCACGATCACCGACTACGCGACGTTCGACGACCTCGCCCGCTACGTGCACGGCTCGGCCGCGGTGATCGGGCTGCAGGTGCTGCCGGTGCTCGGCACCGTCGGGCCCCGCGAGGAGGCCGCGCCGTACGCCGCCGACCTCGGCGTGGCGTTCCAGGTGACCAACTTCCTGCGCGACGTCGGCGAGGATCTCGACCGCGGGCGCGTCTACCTCCCCCGCGACGAGCTCGCGGCCTTCGGCGTCGACCGCGAGCTGCTCGACCACTGCCGCACCACCGGGCGCACCGAGCCCCGCGTGCGCCGGGCGCTGGCCCACCTCGTCGCCCGCACCCGCGCGGTCTACCGGCGCGCCGAGCGCGGTATCCCGCTGCTCCACCCCGTCTCGCGGCCCTGCGTGCGCACGGCGTACGTGCTCTACGGCGGCATCCTCGACGAGATCGTGGCCGCGGACTACGCCGTCCTCGACCGCCGCGTCGCCGTCGGGAACGCCCGCCGCGCCGCCGTCGCCCTGCCCCACCTCGCCCGCGCCGTCGGCACGCGCCTGGTACGCAGAGCGGCGTGACCGAGCTCGTCCTCGCCTTCGACGCCGCCTGCGCGCGGTGCCGGGCGGTCGCGGCGGCCGTCGCGGGCACGGGCCTCGAGGTGCTGCCGCTGGGCGACTACCGGGTGCGGGCGTGGTGCGCCGAGGCCGGCGTCGCCGGGGACGCGCCGACGCTGGTCGAGATCACGCCGACCGACGACGACGACCGGGTGCGCGCCTGGACCGGGCCGGCGCTCGCCGCCGTACTGCTGCGCCGGCTCGGGCCCCGGCGCACGGCGCAGCTCCTGGGCGCGCTGCGCAGGCAGGGGGTGCTGGGCGACGCGGTACGGGCCGGCCTCAGAACGCCATCGCCTGGGCGCGGCGCTTCACCTCGCGCCCGCGGTCGGAGCGCAGCGCGTCGATCGGCATCCCGGGCAGGGACTCGTCGTCGGTGAACAGCCACCGCAGGATCTCGCCGTCGGCGTAGCCGCCGTCGCGCAGCACCTGGATGGTGCCGGGCAGGCCCTTGACCACGCCGTCCGCGGAGAGGAAGGCGGTGGGCACGAGCCAGCGGTCGTCCTCGCGGACCCCGAGCAGCTGACCCTGCTTGATCATCTGGCTGACCCGCGTGCGCGGCACGCCGAGGCGCTCGGCGACCTCGGCGAGCGTGACGACCTCGATGTCGTGGCCCACGATGGCGGTGACGGCGGACTCGGACACGCGCGTCACTGTGCCAGAGGAGCGCCCCGCCGCGGAGCCCGAAACGCAGGAGACGCAGCGCAGCCGGAGCCCGACCATCGCGACAGCTCAGACGAGCGCCGCGACCAGCCCGTCCGGGTTCGCGAGCGCGAGCAGGTGGCCCCCGGGGACGACCACGGGCTCGACCCCGGCGCGCTCGCGGGCCAGGCGGACCTGGAAGTCGAGCGGGAAGAAGCGGTCGTCGGCGCCGACGATCACCGTCACCGGCACGTCCGGCCACGCCGGCAGCGCCCAGCCGTCGACGAACGGGCCGTCGGTCTGCTCGCGCTGGTGCTCGGCGCCCGCTGCCGCGACGTCGGCCGGCACGTCGTGGAGGAACTCCCAGTGCTCGTCGAAGCCCGCGTCCTCGCGGCCCGCGGCGCGCACGGCGGCCTCCTTGGCCTCCTGGTGCCCTGACGCCGTCCACCAGTCGCCGGGCGACTCGCCCACCGCCGGGATCATGGCGTTGACGAACACGAGCCGCCGCACGGGAACGCGCCGGGCGATCTCGGCCGCGCTCGGCCCGCCCAGCGACTGGCCGACGACCACGACGTCCGACCGGTCCCCCAGCGCCGCGAGCGCGACCTCGACGTAGCGCGGGATGCCCGCCGTCGGGTCGTCGGCCGGCAGGTCCGGCGCGACGACGTCGTCGCCCCGCGCCCGCAGCCGCTCCGCCACCAGGTGCCAGTACCAGCCCGCGCCGCCCGCGCCGGGCAGCAGCAGCCACGTCGTCACCCCGCCGACCCTAGGGCCGTCGTCACTCGTCAGGGGCCGCGCGTCGCGTCCGAGGATCCCCGCAGGTCACCGACGTCCTCGTAGCATCGGCGCATGGCCGCACCCACCGCCCACCCCGAGGGGACGGTGCTCGAGGGGCGGTACCGGGTGGACGGGGTGCTCGCGCGCGGGGGCATGTCGGTGGTCCACCGGGGCGTCGACCTGCGGCTGGAGCGCCCGGTGGCGATCAAGGTCCTGGACGGCGCGCTCGCCGGCGACCCGGCCTTCATCCGGCGCTTCGAGCGCGAGGCCCGGGCCGCCGCACGCCTCGCGCACCCCGGGATCGTCGCGGTCCACGACCAGGGGCGCGACCCCGACGGCACCGTCTTCCTCGTCCTCGAGCTCGTCGAGGGCGGGACGCTGCGCGACGTGCTGCGCGAGCAGGGGCGCCTGCACCCGGCGGCGGCGCTGACGGTCGCCGAGCAGGTGGTCACGGCGCTGCAGGTCGCGCACGACCGCGGCCTCGTGCACCGCGACGTCAAGCCGGAGAACGTGCTGGTCGGGCGGGACGGGGCGGTCAAGGTCGCCGACTTCGGGCTGGTCGCCGCGGCGTGGGAGGCCGGCACCGACGACCCGGACGACCCCGAGGGGTCCGGCGAGGTGGTGCTGGGCACGGTCGCGTACCTCGCGCCGGAGCAGGTCACCGACGGCCGCGCGGACGCCCGCAGCGACCTCTACGCCACCGGCGTGGTGCTCTTCGAGCTGCTCACCGGGGTCCCGCCCCACGGTGGCGACGGGGGCGAGGACGCCGTGGCCGTCGCGCGCCGGCACGTGACCGAGGACGTGCCGCCGCCCTCGACCGTGGTCGGCGGCATCCCGCGCGCCCTCGACCGGCTCGTCCTCGCCGCGACCAGCCGCGACCCCGAGACCCGCATCGCCGACGCCGACGCCTTCCTCGCCGCCGCGCGCGGCGTGCGGATCGACGCGGACCTGCCCTTCCACCCCGTGCCCCCGCCGCGCCGCCGCACGGCCGCCGGCTCCCGCCCGCTGCGCGGCACGCGGCTGCTCGACCTGGACGCCGACCGGCCCGCCCCGCCGCCGGCCGAGGAGGTCGACGACGACGAGGACGCCTGGGACGCGTGGGACGAGACCGAGGACGACGAGCCGGACGACGAGCCCGCCGACGACCCCGGCCCCGCGCGGCGCCGCGGCCCCGACGACCCGGTCGACGACATCGACGTCGCCATCGAGCGGATCGAGCGCCGCCGCGCCCGGGCCCGCTCCCGTCGGCTGCTCGCCGCCTGGCTCGTGCTCGAGGCGATCGCGGTCGTCGCCGCGGGCGCGGCGGGCTGGGGGCTCGGCCTGCCCGGCTGACGCTGCCGGGCCGACTACCCCCGCAGCATCTCCGCCACGAGGAACGCCAGCTCGAGCGACTGCTGGGTGTTCAGCCGCGGGTCACAGGCGGTCTCGTAGCGGCCGGCGAGGTCGGTGTCCGAGATGTCCTGGGCGCCGCCGAGGCACTCGGTGACGTCCTCGCCGGTGAGCTCGACGTGGATGCCGCCGGGGTGGGTGCCGAGGCGCTGGTGGACCTCGAAGAAGCCCTGGACCTCGTCGACGACCTGGTCGAAGTGCCGGGTCTTGTAGCCGGTGGTCGCCTCGACGGTGTTCCCGTGCATCGGGTCGCACTGCCAGATGACCTGGTGCCCCGACGCCGTGACCTTCTCGATGATCCCGGGCAGGACGTCGCGGACCTTGCCCGCACCCATCCGCGAGATCAGCGTCAGGCGGCCCGGCTGGTGGTGCGGGTCGAGGCGCTCGACGTACTCGACGGCCTGCTCCGGCGTCGTCGACGGCCCGATCTTGACCCCGATCGGGTTCGCGAGCAGCTCGGCGAAGGCGATGTGCGCGCCGTCGAGGCTGCGGGTGCGCTCGCCGATCCAGAGGAAGTGCGCACCGAGGGAGAACAGGCGCGCGTCCTCGCGGCTCGTCGCCTCGACGCGGGAGTCGAGCCGCAGCAGGGCCCGCTCGTAGTCGAGGACCAGCGCCTCGTGGCTGGCGAAGATCTCGGTGCCGCGCAGCGAGTGGTCGGTGACCCCGGCCGCGTTCATGAAGCGCAGCGCGCGGTCGATCTCCGCCGCGACGGCCTCGTAGCGCTCACCGGCCGCGGACGTGCGCACGAACTCACGGTTCCACTCGTGGACCTCGTGCAGGTCCGCCATGCCGCCGGAGGTCAGCGCGCGGACCAGGTTCATCGCGGCGCCGGCGTTGGCGTAGGCGCGGATCATGCGGCCGGGGTCGGGCACGCGACGCTCGGCGTGCGCCGCCAGCGAGTTGACCATGTCGCCGCGGTAGCTCGGCAGGCCGAGGGCGTCGGTGGCCGACGAGCGCGGCTTGGCGTACTGCCCCGCGATCCGGCCGATCTTGACGACGGGCATGGACGCGCCGTAGGTGAGCACCACGGCCATCTGCAGCAGCGTGCGGATGTTGCCGCGCAGGTGGGGCTCGGTGTTGTCGGCGAACGTCTCCGCGCAGTCGCCGCCCTGGAGCAGGAACGCCTCACCCCGGGCGACGGCGGCGAGCTGCGACTGCAGCCGGTCGACCTCCGCGGGCACCGTGATCGGCGGCACGTGCTCGAGCACGGTCCGCACGTCGGTCACGGCCTGCGGGTCGGGCCAGTCCGGCTGCTGCGCCGCGGGGCGCGCGAGCGCGTCGTCGAGCCGCTCTCGGAGGTGCGAGGGCAGCGGGGGCAGGCCGGGCAGGGCCTCCACGGGAAGGTCGACGGACCACACGACTCATCAGCCTACTGGTGTGGTCGTCCGCCCCTGACGTGTTCCCCGTGACGTCGCCCGTCAGCCCGGATCGGCCGGCCCGTGGCCGTGGAGACGGCGCCAGTGCTCGTCGATGACGCGCCAGCGGGCGAGGTTGTGCCGGGCGTCGGCGAGGGCGTCGTGGGCGTCGGCCGGCGCCGCGGGCAGCTCGGGGCGCCCGACGTCGTCCCAGCGCTGGCGCAGGTCGCGGGTGAAGCGCGGCAGGGCCCGCGGCAGGTCGGGCATGGCGCCCCACAGCTGGGCGATCGCCACGTGGTCGTAGGCCGCGTACCAGGCCCAGAGCTCGACCGGGCCCTCGCCGGCGGTCACGAACTCGTAGAACTCCTCGCGGATCCGCAGCCGGCTGCGCCACGCCGGGTCGGACATCGACGGCAGCTTGTCGAGGACGTTCCGCCGGACCCACGGCCCGGCGCGCATCGGGTCGAACTGCGTCGAGATCGCGTAGAACTCGCGGCCGTGCTCGTCGACCGCGCCCACCGAGACCAGCTCGATCGTGGTCCCGTCCTCGATGAACTCGCAGTCGTAGAAGTACCGGGCCACCCGTCCATCCTGTCGCGGACGACCCTCAGGCGGCCTGCGGGGTGGCCCGGTCCTTGACCGTGCTCGCGTAGACGTCGACGTACTCCTGCCCCGACAGCACGCGCAGCGCGTCCATGATCTCGTCGGTCATCGCCCGCTCGACCTGCCGGTCGTCGGTGATGCCGTGGTAGCGGGAGAAGTCCAGCGGCTCGCCGATCCGGATGCCGATGCGGCACGGGCGCCAGAACCGGGAGCCGACGGGGTTCGCCCGATCGGTGTCGATCATCGCCACCGGGACGACGGGCACGCGCGCCTCGAGCGCCATCCGGGCGACGCCGGTGCGGCCCTTGTACAGGCGGCCGTCGGGCGAGCGGGTGCCCTCGGGGTAGATGCCGAACAGCCGGCCCTCGCGCAGGATCGCGATGCCGGTGTCGAGCGCCGCCCGCGCGGCCCGCCCGCTGCCCCGCTCGATGGGCACCTGGCCCATGCCGGTGAAGAACCAGCGCTTGAGCGTGCCGACCACCCCGGGCTGGGTGAAGTACTCGGACTTCGCGGGGAACACCATCCGGCGCGGCACCATCAGCGGCAGCACGAACGAGTCGAGCACCGCGAGGTGGTTCGACGCCACGAGCGCCCCGCCGCGGCGCGGCAGGTGGTGCGCCCCCTCGACGCGCGGCCGGAACGCCACGCGCATCAAGGGCCCGAGCAGGACGTACTTCATGATCCAGTACAACACCCGGGGCCTCCCGTCCCTCGTCGCTCGACGCGCGGAGCCTAGGGCCCGGTCCGCGTCGGCGGCACCGTCGCGCGGCCGTGTCACACCCGCTCGGACGCGCGGCCGGGACCGTCCGGCGCGACACGACCCCCACCGCGTGACCCGACCGTGTGGGACGTGCCACGATGGGGTTCCCGAGTCCGCTCTCCCCCGCCTCGTCGAGGCGGGCCTGACGCGGCGCCACCCGCGCCCCGGAGGACCCCGTGCCCGTGCTGCCCGGCGCCGAGCCCTTCGCCTCGGATCCCGAGGAGGGCTCGCGGGAGATCGGCGTCGTGCTCAGCCACGGCCTGACCGGCACGCCCCAGAGCATGCGCGCCTGGGGCGAGCACCTGGCCGCGCAGGGCATCGGCGTCCGCGGGCCCCGACTGCCCGGGCACGGCACGCGCTGGCAGGACCTCAACCGCACCCGCTGGCCCGACTGGTACGGCGAGGTCGAGCGCGCGGTCGACGACCTGCGCCGCGACTACCGCTCGGTGTTCGTCTTCGGTCAGTCGATGGGCGGGACCCTCACGCTGCGCCTCGCCGAGGAGCGCGGCGAGGACCTCGCGGGGATCGCGCTGGTCAACCCGTCGGTGACGACGCTGCGCAAGGACGCCCTGGTCGCGCCGTACATCCAGTGGGTCGTGCCCTGGGTGCCCGGGGTCGCGAACGACATCAAGAAGCCCGGGTCCGTCGAGCTCGCCTACGACCGCCTGCCCACCCGCGCCGCGGTGTCGCTCACGGCGCTGTGGCGGCTCGTGCGCGCCGACCTCGGGCGGGTCCGCTGCCCCGTCCTGCTGTTCCGCTCCCCCACCGACCACGTCGTGGAGCCCGTCAGCAGCGAGATCGTCCTCGACGGCGTCGCGTCCGACGACGTCACCGACGTGGTGCTCCACGAGAGCCACCACGTCGCCACCCTCGACAACGACGCTCCCCGGATCTTCGCCGACAGCACGGCGTTCGTCCGCCGCGTGCACGCCGCGCGCGCCGACCGTCCCGGCGCCGCCCGCTCGACCCCAGGGACCCCCGCATGAGCGCGCCCGACCCGGACTCCGTCGACCCGGCCCGCCCCGACCCCGCGCGGCCCGACACGGCGGGCCCCGCCGGTCCCGCAGGTCGGGGACCCGATGCGTCCCGCCGTCCCGACCTGCCCGACGACGTCGACGCCGCCTTCGCCTCGATCGTCGCTGACTGGGCCGCGACCGGCGCCCCGCGCTGGCCCGACGAGATCTCGGAGGCCCCGGAGGCCCCGGAGGCCCCGGGGACCTCGGAGGCCCCCGAGGCGCGCACGGACGGGCCGTCCTCCGGGCTCGGCACGGCCACCCCGCCGCACGGCGCCCGCCCGCCCGCGCCCGAGCCCCCGAGCCCGGGCGCGCGCCGGCGCCCCGAGCCCCCCGCCGGGCCCGCGCCCGGGCAGCGCCCGACGCCGCCGCGCCCGCCCGAGGACGAGCACTTCGTGCCGCCGGAGCCGCCGCCCCTGCCGCGCCTGGGCCTGAGCAGCCTGCTCGGCCTGGCGCTGCTCGTGGTCGGGGTCGTGCTGCTCGCGGTGCCCGGCCTGCTCGGTGGGCCCGTGGGGCTCGGCATCATCCCGGGTCTGCTGGCGATGACCGCGGGCCTCGGCTGGCTGGTGTTCGGTCTGCGCCGGGGACGCGAGCCCGAGGGTCCGGACGACGGGGCGGTGCTCTAGGGCGTCCTGGCGACGAGGCGTTCCCCGGGAGACCCCTCCCCTAGACGCCGGCCCGCTCCCGCGCGTCGAGTGCGGCGCCGACCATGCCGGCGTGCCCACCGAGCACCGCCGGGCGGATCTCGGCGAGGCGGCGGTGGCCGCCGCCGGTGACCTCCTCGGCGTACCGGCGCCGCGCGCCGTCGAGGTAGAGCGACGCCGAGGCCGAGACCTCCCCGCCGATGACCACCACGTCCGGGTCGAAGACGTCGGCGACCAGCGCGAGCCCCTGGCCCAGCCACTCGGCGAACTCCTCGACGACCCGCCGGGCCAGCCCGTCGCCGGCCTCGGCGGCGTGGGCGACGTCGCGGCCGGTCACCGGCTCCGCCCGCTCCCACGTGGCCCGGAGCAGCGAGAACTCCTCCGACGTCGCGATCAGCTCCTCCGCCGCGCGCCCGAGCGCCGTCCCGCTGCAGTAGCGCTCGAGGCATCCGCGCTTGCCGCAGGGGCAGGGACGCCCGCCCCGGACGACGGTGAGGTGGCCGAGCTCGGGGGCGACGCCGTACGCACCGCGGAACACCGCGCCGTCGACGAGCAGCGCCGCACCGATCCCGGTGCCCAGCGCGACGAGCACCGCCACCGACGCGCCCGCCGCCGCCCCGACGCGGTGCTCGGCGAGTCCCGCGGCGTTGGCGTCGTGCTCGAGGACGACGGGCAGCCCGAGGCGCTCGGTGAGGCGGTCGACGACGTGGTCGTCGCGCCAGGGCACGTGGGCGCCGAAGGCGACGGTGCGCCGGTCGGGGTCGACGAAGCCGGCCACCGCCAGCCCGACGGCCTGCACGGGGTGCCGGGCGGCGAGGCCGTCGACGAGCTCCGCGACGACGTCGTCGAGCGCGGCCGCGCGATCCGGCGTCGGGGCGGCCCGCACCTCCGCCATGATCGAGCCGTCGGGGTCGACGACCGCGGCGCGCACCGAGGTGCCTCCGATGTCGACCCCGATGGTCAGCACGTGGCGTCGCCGCCGGGGGCGCCCGCCTCGGGGCCGCGGGTCCCGCGGGCGGGGCGGCGGATGGCGATGCGCTGGACCGACGGCCGCGCCGCGCCGCCCGTCGTCGCCGCGGGCGTGTCGGTGCCGGGAGGGGCCGTGCTGGGCGGGGCCGTGGTGGGCGGGGCCGTGGTGGGCGGGGCCGTCGCCTCGGGCGCGGGGCGCGGAGTGCTCGCGGACGTGGTCGGCGAGGCGGGGCGGCGCGGGGAGGGCTCGTCATCGGCGCGGGGCGCGGTGGCGGAGCGCGCATGCGCCGACGTCGGTCCCGGACGTCCGGCAGGTGCGGCCGGCCCGGTCGGTCCGGTCGGTGTCGCGGCACCGGGAGCGCCGCCCGTCGCCTCACGGAAGGTCGCCGAGCGCGGTGAGGCGCGGCGGATCGGCACCCGCCGACCTCCGGGTGGGCCGCCGGCGGCGGGTCGGCGGGGTCGGGTCCCGCGGGCACCCGCCGGAGGGCCGGGCTCAGGGGCGGTCGCCGCCGCGCCGCCGGCGGCAGCCGCCGCGGGCTCGTCGGCGGCGGCCGCCGCCACGTCGTCGGCCCCGGCTGCTCCGGCCCGCCCGGCACGGGGCGCGTCGGCCCTCCCGGCACGGGGCGCGTCGGCGCGGGAGGGCTCGGGCCCGTCCGGCGGGAGCCCGCCCCAGCCGTCCCACGGGCCCCACTCCGGGGGCCAGCCGGGAGGCGCCTGGTCGGCCCCCGGCGGCGGAGCCGAGGGATCCGCATGCGTGTGGTGGGCGTGCCCGGGCTCCTGGTGCGCCTGCACCATCAGCCGCAGCAGCATCATCAGCCCCGACGCCTGCTCGGCCAGGCGGGCGGTGAGCTCGGGCTGCTCGCCGCGCAGCGCGGCCACGAGCGCGCAGACCGGGCACCACGAGCACGGTCCGGGGCTCTGCGGCGGGCGCATCCCGAGCCGTGAGCGTCGTGAGCCGCCCACGGACGTCCCCGGGGACGTCGCCCGCGGCGGCGCCTCGACGCGGGTCCCCAGCCAGTCGATCAGCGCCGACGCCGTCGCGCGCGCCTCCTGGGTGAGCCGCTCCTGCGCGGCCCGCCCGGCGTCCCCCGACCCTCCCCCCGGCGTGCTCACCGCATCCACACCGCGGCGTCGGGCCGGAAGACGACGGAGAGCAGGTCGTCGTCGAGGTCGGCGCCGGTCACCTCGCACCGGCGCAGCACGGGCGGCAGGGCGACCGCGCGGCGGCGCCCGTCGACGGTGACGGCGAGCTCGTCGCCGATGCGCGCGAGGTCGACGTCGGCGTCCCCGATGCCCGCGATGTGCAGGTCGAGCACGAACTCGCTGTCGATCGCGGTGCCGACGCCCGCGGTGCGCCGGACCGCCACGAGGGCGCGGCCGACCGGTCCGTCCAGCGGGTCGTCGTCGCCGTAGAGGGTGTCGGCGAGGTCGGCGAGTCCTTCGACGCCCACCGGCTCTCCCGCGCGGTGGGGCACGCGCCGCACCGGTACGTCGCCGCCGGCGCCGGAGAGGTCGTCGAGCACCGCCTCCTGCTCGGCGCGACGGGCCCGCACCCAGGTCGCGGCCTCGCCACGCCCCTTGCCGGCGTCGGGGACGAGCCGGTTGGCGACCATCCCGTCGACGTGCAGCCCGTGCAGTGCCAGCGCGGTGAGGGTCCGCCGGGTCTCGGCCGCGACCATCCGCTCGGGGGTGAGCACGAGGCGGATGGTGGTCGTGCGGTGGTCGGCGAGGAGATCGCGCAGGCCCGCGAGCTGCTCGGCGAGTCGCGACAGCGACGCGGCCGCCGCGTCCCACTTGGCCACGGTGGCGCTGCTGCCCGCGAGGCCCGCGAGCACGCCGCGGACCGCACGGCGGTGGGTGGGGAAGAGCCGCTCGAGGTAGGAGCCGAGGGCCTCGGGCAGGGCGAGCAGGCGCAGGGTCTCGGCGGTCGGCCCGCAGTCGACGACGACGACCTCCCACGGCCCGTCGACGGTGGCGCGGCGCACGTCCTCCAGGGCGAGCAGCTCCTCGACGCCGGGCAGGACGGTCAGCTCGTCGGCGACCATCTCGTCGACGCCGGCGCCCGCGAGCAGCGTGCGGAGCTGGGTGCGCAACGGCTCCCAGGCGTCGTCGACCAGCGCGCGGGTGTCGATGTGCGCGGCGAACAGCCCCGGGTAGGACTCGGGCGCGACCTCGCGCGGGGTGCCGTCGAGGCGGGTGGCGAACGCGTCACCCAGCGAGTGCGCGGGGTCGGCGGACAGGACGAGCACCTTGCGCCCGCCCCGCGCCAGCGCGACGGCGGTCGCTGCCGCCGTCGTCGTCTTCCCGACCCCGCCCTTGCCGGTGAACAGCAGGACCCGCACTCAGCCCTCCACGCGACGCTTCAGCCCGGTCAGCGCCTGGTCCATGATGCGCTTCTCGGCGCGCCGCTTGAGGAGCCCGGGCAGCGGCACGGCGAGATCCACCGAGAGGGTGTAGGTCACTTCGGTGCCGTCGCCGGCCTCGGCCAGGCGGTAGCGGCCCCGCTGCTGACGCTGCATCTGCCCGGACACGAGGTCCCAGGTGACGCCGTCGTCCACCCAGTCGTAGGCCAGCACGTAGTTGTCCTTGATGGGTCCGGCGTCGAGGTTGAACCGGACCTGCTCGGGGCGTCCCTCGTCGTCGTGGGTCAGCACCGTGGCCGCGGTGATCGAGTCCGCCCACTCGGGGTAGGAGTCGAAGTCCGCGATGACCCCCAGGACGTCCGAGGCCGGCGCCGCGATCGTGATGGACTGGGTCGACTCGTCGGCCATGGCGCGGAAGGCTACCGCCGTCCCCGGGGTGGACGGCACGCCCGGTGCGCACCGCAACGACCCGCGGTGACCGGGCCCTCACCGATCGGCACCGACGTGACCGGGCCCTCAGGTCCGGGAGGTCCCCGACCACTGCGCCGGCGGCACCCCGGGCGGCCGGCCCGCCTCGAGCCGGTCCTTGAGCGCGAACGCGACGGCCTTCGCGGCCCGCTGCCGGCGGACGGCCTCCCGGGTCGCCGCCCGGGGCGAGAGGGAGGCATCGACGGGGTCGACCCGCAGGAAGTAGTGCAGCACCGTGCCGTCGCCGACGGCCTCGAGCCAGACCTCCATGCTGCCTCGCCAGGCGTCGCCGACGACGTTCCAGCGCACGCCCTGCACCCCGCGGTCGGTGAACACCCGCAGCGCGAGGTCGGGCCAGAGGCGACGCCACGCCGCCGGGTCGGCGAACTCGGCCGCGAGCCGCTCCGGCGGCACCGCGAGGAAGGTCTCGTCCACCACGTCGACGGTCGCCACGCACCCAGCGTGGCAGGGCGTGCCCCTCACCCCCTCCCGGCCCGCCCGATGGGCGGATTGTCCGGCTACCGGGAGGTAGTCGCCGCGACTATGGTCACAGCCGACGCAGCGAGGCGCGGGCAGGAGTGTGGAACCAGATGCAGCAGTACACGGAGCCGGCGACCGCCAAGGTGGCCGACGACGACAACCTCACCACCGCGCCGTGGGGGAACGCCGAGGCGCACGGCAGCGACGTCGCCTACCGCCGGCTGGTGGGCGACGCGTGGCAGGACGTCACCTTCGCCGGCTTCCGCGACGAGGTCGCCGCGGTCGCCAAGGGCTTCCTCGCCGCGGGGCTCCAGCCGGGTGACCGGGTCGGGCTCATCTCGCAGACCCGCTACGAGTGGACGCTGATCGACTACGCGCTCTGGGCGGCCGGCGCGGTCACGCTGCCGATCTACGAGACGTCCTCGGCCGACCAGGTCGAGTGGTGCCTCTCGGACTCCGGGGCGCGCGGCGTCGTCGTCGAGTCCGACGAGCACCGCGCGATCGTCGAGGGCCTGCGCGAGAAGCTCCCCGACCTCGGCCACGTCTGGCAGATCGACGGGTCGGGCGGGGCGGTCGGTGCCGTCGATGCGCTGCGGGAGGCCGGGGCCGGTGTCGACGACGCGACGCTCGAGCAGCGGCGCACCTCGGTGCACGCCGACGACCTCGCGACGCTGATCTACACGTCGGGCACCACGGGCCGCCCCAAGGGCTGCGAGATCACCCACCGCAACCTCCTGTTCGAGGTGCGCGCGGTGGCGGACACGTTCAGCGACCTCATGCAGCCGGGCAACTCCACGCTGCTATTCCTGCCGCTCGCGCACATCTTCGCCCGCGTCATCCAGTGCGCCGCGATGGAGTACCGCTACGTCATCGGGCACTTCGCGGACACGAAGAAGCTGACCACCGAGCTGCCGCGCTTCCAGCCGGACTTCCTGCTCTCGGTGCCGCGGGTGTTCGAGAAGGTCTACAACGGCGCGAAGGCCAAGGCGCACAACGAGGGCAAGGGCCGCATCTTCGACATCGCCGAGGCGACGGCCGTCGCCTACAGCCGGTCGCTGGACGACGGCGGCCCGGGGATCGCCCTGCGCCTCCGGCACGCCCTGTTCGACAAGCTCGTCTACAGCAAGCTCCGCGCGGCGCTCGGCGGGCGCTGCACGGGCGCGGTGTCGGGCGGGTCGGCGCTCGGGGCCCGGATCGGCCACTTCTTCCGCGGCGTCGGCGTCCCGATCCACGAGGGCTACGGGCTCACCGAGACCAGCGCGGCGATCACCGCCAACCCCAACCGGGCGATCAAGGTCGGCACCGTCGGCAAGCCGATCCCCGGCGTGACGATCGCGGTCGCCGACGACGGCGAGGTGCTCGCCAAGGGCGACGTCGTCTTCCGCGGCTACTGGAACAACCCGGAGGCGACGGCCTCGACGATCGTCGACGGCTGGTTCCACACCGGCGACCTCGGCAGCCTCGACGACGACGGCTACCTCTCGATCACCGGGCGGAAGAAGGAGCTCATCGTCACCGCCGGCGGCAAGAACGTCGCCCCCGCGGTGCTCGAGGACCGGGTGCGCGCCCACCGCCTCGTCAGCCAGGCCCTCGTCGTCGGCGACAACCGCCCCTACGTCGGCGCGCTGATCACCCTCGACCCCGAGGCCCTGCCCGGCTGGAGCTCCGAGCACGGCAAGGACGCCTCCGACCCGGCCTCCCTCGCCGACGACCCGGACATCCAGGCCGAGATCTCCGGGGCCATCGAGGAGGCGAACAAGGCGGTCTCGCGCGCCGAGGCCATCCGTCAGTGGCGGATCCTGTCGAGCGACTTCACCGAGGAGAGCGGCGAGCTCACCCCGACGATGAAGCTCAAGCGCAACGTCATCGCGGAGAAGCGCGCCGACGACATCGAGGCGGTCTACCAGGGCTGAGGTGTGGCGGGTGGATGCAGCGAACGCGCTGTTCGCTGCTTCTACGCGCGCGAACTCCCCGTTGATCACCGCGGCCTCGCGCGCCCTCAGCCGGCGGCGAGGGCGCGCAGGCGGGCGGCGCGGGCGTCCCAGGTCCAGTCCGCGCGCATCCACCGGCGCCCGGCCTCGCCCATGGCGGCGGCGGTGTCGGGGTCGGCGAGGAGGTCCGCGAGGGTGTCGGCGACGTCGGCGGGGTCGCGGCCGTCGACGAGGCGCCCGGTCTCCCCCGGCCGCACGGTCTCGGGCGCGCCGCCGGAGCGCCCGGCGACCACGGGCACGCCGCACGCCTGCGCCTCGAGCAGGACGATGCCCAGGCCCTCGACGTCCAGTCCGCCGCCGAGCGTGCGGCAGGGCAGCGCGGACACGTCGGCGGCGGCGTGGTGGGCCGCCACCTCGTCGGGGGTCATGGGGCCGGTGAAGACGACGTGGTCGGCGACGTCGTGGGTGCGCGCCAGACGCCGGAGGCGGTCGCGGTCGGGGCCGTCACCGGCGACGAGCAGCGCCGCGCCGGGGACCGCCCGGCGCAGCCGCGCCAGGCCCGCGACCAGCACGTCCTGCCCCTTGCGGCGCACCAGCCGGGACACGCAGCCGACGACCGGCCGCTCGCCCAGCCCGTAGCGCCGCCGGACGGCCTCCCGCCCGGCCGGGTCCGGGCGGAAGCGCGCCGTGTCGATGCCCGACGGCAGCGGCTCGAGGGCGACGTCCGGACCGAGCGCCGCGGCGATCCGGCCCCGCGTGTAGCGGCTGACGGTGGTGACGACGTCGCTGTCGCGCCCGATGCGCTGCAGCGCCTGGCGGCTGCCCGGCAGCATCGACCAGCCCACCTCGTGCCCGTGGGTGCTCGCCAGCACCCGGGCCGCGCCCGCGCGCCGCAGCGCCGGCGCCATGAGGCCCAGCGGCGCGGCCGCCCCGAACCAGACCGTGTGCGCGTCGTGCGCGCGCACCAGCTCCGCGGCCCGCCGGGTCGCCCCGGGCGTCGGCAGCATCATCGTGGTCGGCAGGCGGTGGACCTCGAACGGCTGCTCCGCGTCGAAGCGCCGGCACGCCGCGCGCGCCTCCTCGGTGTCCCGCCACGTCGACGCGAGGACGACGAGCTCGCCGGCCGGCAGGTGGGTGGCGAGCGCGTGGAGGTAGGACTGGATGCCCCCGGGCCGGGGCGGGAAGTCGTTGGTGACCAGCAGCGTGCGCGCCACCGCGGGAGCCTCGCACGGGCGGCGCCGGGCACACGCGACCGGCCCGAGGGCGGCCCGCTACCCCCAGCGCCGGACGAACTCCGCGGTCGCGGCGTCGACGACCTCCGGGTGCGAGGCGCTGAGGAAGTGCTGCCCGCCGTCGACGACCTGCAGCTCCGCGTGCGGCGAGCTCGTGAACCGCCCGATCTCGTCCTGCGCGTTGGCCACGGAGTACACGCGGTCCTCGGTGCCGTGCAGCCACAGCACCGGGCAGCGGACCTCGTCGAGGCGACCGTGCAGCCCGTCGCGGTCGCGCAGGTTGATCGAGCTCGTCCGCAGCCGGCGGCGCCCGTCGTCGCCCGTGTAGTTCCGCTGGTGGGTCGCGTGCCAGAACGCGCGGGTCTCCTCGTCCACCTCGTCGCCGAAGCCCTCTGCGAGGACCGCGTCGACGAGGTCGGTCGGGATCACCCAGTCCTCGCCGACCGGCGTGGCGAGCGCGTCGATCGCCGGGGTGCAGAACGTCACGCCGTCCCAGCAGCCCAGCTCGCGGCTGCGCGGGCTCTCGAAGTCCATCGACGTGCCGAGCGGGATGACGCCCTGCACGACGTCCGGCGCCAGGAGGGCCATCCGGACCGCGATCCACCCGCCCTGCGAGGTCCCCAGCACGAACGCCCGCCGGATCCCGAGGGCGTCGAGGACCTGCAGGGCGGCGACCGCGGTGTCCCAGTAGGTGAAGTCCGCCCACCCGGCGCGCGTGCTGCCGTGCCCGTAGGGCTCGATCGCGAGGAGGTCGGCGGCCCGCGCGAGCTCCTCGTCGGCGAACTGCGGCCGGTAGAGCTCGACCGACGTGGTGAACGAGTTGACCATGACGAGCGTCGGGCGGGAGGCGTCGAACGACCCGCTCGTCGCGTAGCCGATGGTCGAGGAACCGAGGTGGGGCACCGTGATCGTCTGCGGGGAGCTCATGCCCGGATCGTGTGACCCGGGCCACGCGGCTGTCAACGGCCGCGCACGCGCCCTCAGAGGACGATCCGGCGGACCCCGCTGATGTTGCTGCGGACCTCCGACACCTTGACGACGTCGCCGGACTGCGGCGCCTCGAGGAACTTGCCGTCGCCGACGTAGAAGCCGACGTGGCTGACCGGGTCGTTGAAGAACAGCAGGTCGCCGGGCCGGGCGTCCGGGAACGCCACCGGGACGCCGACGAGCGCCTGCTGCCGGGAGACCCGCGGCATGCCGACCCCGACCTGTCGGTAGGCCCACTGCACCAGCCCCGAGCAGTCGTAGGTGGACGGGCCGGTGGCGCCCCACAGGTAGGGCTTGCCCTGCTGGGTGAGCGCCACCCGCAGCGCCTCGATCGCGATCCCGGTGCCCGGGATGTTCGTCGGGAAGTCGGTGGTGCCGCCACGGCGCAGCGCGGCCAGCGTCGCCGGCGAGGCGTCGGCGAGAGCCTCCTCGGCCGCGGTGACCTCGCGGTCCGCGTCCGCCTGGCGGCGGGCGGCGTCGTCGGCGGTGCGCTGCGCGTCCGACGCCGCGCGGTCGGCGTCGCGGACGCGGGCGTCGGCGTCGCGCTCGGCGGTCTCGGCGACCGCGGTGGCGTCGAGGAAGCGCTGGACGAACCGCTGGTTCTCGGTGGAGATCGTGTCCAGCAACGAGGTGCGGTCGAGGTAGGCCTGCGGGGACTCGCTGCCCAGCAGCGCGGCCAGCGCGTCGAGCTGTCCGCCCTGGTAGGCCGCGCGGGAGACCTGGTCGACGTCGGCGAACGCCCGGTCGCGCTCGGCGCGTGCCTCGTCGGCGGCCTCGCGGGCGCCCTCGGCCTCGCGTCGGGTGCGGTCGGCCTCGGCGCGCCGGACCCCGAGCTGCTCCTCGGCGTCCAGCGACGCCTCCGTGGCGTCGGCCGCGCGGGCGTTGGCCGCGGCGAGCTCGGCGACGGCGTCGGGGGCTCCGGGCGGGACGATGGGGTCGGCCCGGGCGGACCCGGCGGTCGCGCCCCCGAGGGCCGCGACGCCGGCGAGCAGGGCACCCACCAGCACCGTGACGAGGCTCCTGACGAGCCACGCCGTCCGCCGGGGACCGGGACGCCGATCAGCGACTCGGGGCGACACCACGTCCTCGTCGGGTCCTCTCTGCGCAGCCCGGCCCAGCCGCGCCCCCGGACCCGCGGGCGGGCCTCGGGCGCCGCCCCCGCGCCGGACGCGTCGGCCCCCGACGGCCTCCATCCGGTGCCCGCGACGGTCTCGTCGTCGGGGCGAGCGAACCCTACTGCGCCGTAACGCACGGCCCCGACCGACCCGGTCCACCTGGTCGGCGCCCGGGCGGAGCAGGGCCCGGCGCGCGGCGAGGGGCGCGGCCTCACCCGACGTCCCGGGCCCGGCGCGGCCGCCCGGTCCGCCCGGCCCGCTCCCGGGGCGGCGCCTCGGGCGCGGTGGGCGGCACGAGCCGCAGCCGCGGGATGAGCCCGTGGTCCGCCAGCACCTCGAGCGCCCGCTGCTCGACCGGCCCGAACTCCAGCGGCAGCGGGCCGCCGGGCGCGGCGTCCGAGGGGCGCACCCCGGCACCGGAGCCGGCCGGGACGGAAGGCGTGCCGAGGAGCACCCCGACGACGCAGTCGTGGCAGGCGACGTCGCGGACGGCGCAGGTGTCGCAGTCGATGAGCACGGGGGCCTCCGGGGCCTCGCTCCCCGGCCGGTCCGGGGTCGTGGAACGCACGCTAGGAGCGACCCCCGACAACGCCGGTCGACGACGACGACCGTGCAGGTCAGATGCGGGACAACCGCGTCAGCAGGACGCTCGACGGGACGGGGTGCGCCCCCGCGCGGCGCACCGACTCCACGACCGCGCGGTCCGAGGTCACCACCACCAGCGGCCGGCCCTCCGGCTCGGCGCCCACCAGCGAGCGGATGAGGTCGTCGGCGAGCACCCCGGGGTCGCTGAACAGCACCCGCACCCCGCGCAGCGAGTGCGTCGGCACCCCCGTGACCCCGGCGCCGTCGAACACGAGCGTCGTCTCGGCCCCCGTCCGCGCGGTCAGGGGCGCGAGGGCCGCGACGAGGCGTTCGCGCTGGGTGGCGAGCGGGAGCTCCGGCCAGCCGGTCTTCGTGACGTTGTAGCCGTCGACGACCAGGTGCACCTCGGGCAGCGCGAGCAGCCGGTCGAGGGCGGCGGGGTCGGTGACCCTGGCCTTCGGCGACGCCGCGGACCCGGCGCCGACCAGCTCGGCGGGGCGGACGCCGGCGTCGACCCGGCGCAGCCCGAGCTCCTGGCGTAGGCCCTCGGCGGCGCCCGCGACGGTGTCGACGAGCAGCGCGAGCCGGGCGTCGTCGGCGCGCCGGGCCTCCACCGACGCCCGACGGGCGCTCGCGAGGTCGTCGGCGGCGCGCCGGGCCCGGTCGTCGGCGGCCGCGGCGAGCTCGCGCTGGCGGTCGCGGTCGCGCCGCAGCTCCTCGAGCTCGGCGCGCAGCCCGCCGTCGCCGGCCTCCGCGGCGGCGCGCAGCGCGGCGGCCTCGTCCTCGGCCCGGCGGACCCGCACGCCCTGGTCGCGCAGGCGCGCCCGCAGCTTGGCGACCTCCTCGCGACCCTCCTCGGCCGCCGCGTCGACGGCGGCACGCGCCGCGTCCCGCTCGGCGGTGAGCCGGTCGACCTCGGCCTCGAGCCGCTCGGCACGCGCGACCGCCGCGTCCCGCTCCGCCCGGGCCCGACCGGCGTCGGCGCGCTCGCCCACGTCGCGGACCAGCCCCGATCCCTCCTCCCGGCCCTCGAGCACGGCGACGGCGGCCGCGTGCACCGGGTCGGGCACCGGCGGCTGCCAATCCCCCGGACGCTCCTCGGCCCACCACCCGACGACCTGGGCGGCGAACCCCCCGGACGTGCCCAGCGCCCCGAGCAGCGGCCCGGCGCCCACGCGGGCGCGCTTGGCCGGCGCGAAGCGGGCGACCGGCCGCACCGGCGGCGGCAGCTCGGTGACCGGCAGGTTCCCGACGGCCACCGCCACCAGCTCGGCCACCCTCGCCCGCACGGCCTCGGGCGCGGCCTCGAGCAGCCGGACCCGCACCGCGGCCCGGACGGCGTCGTCGCCGGGGTCCGGCTCGGGGTCCGTCCCGCCCGGAGTCCCGCCCGAAGTCCCGCCCGAAGTCTCGCCCGAAGGCTCCCCCGACCCGTCCAGGGCAGCGGGCGGCACGACCTCCCCGTCGCCGCCGCCCTCGCTCATGACCGGTGAGGCTAGACCCGCGGCGCCCGGCGGACCGGGTCGCGAGCGCGCGCGGACGGGGGCTGTCGGGGGTGGGTCCTAGCGTCCGCCGGCGATGGACGTCCCCGCCCGTCCGGTCACCGGCCCGGACCCCCAGCTCTCGTTCGGCGAGCTCGGCACGCCGCTGTCGGCGGTGACGTTCGTGGTGCTCGACCTCGAGACCACGGGCGGCCCGCCGGACTCGGACGCGATCACCGAGATCGGGGCGGTCAAGGTGCGCGGCGGGGAGGTGGTCGGCGAGTTCGCGACGCTCGTCGATCCGGGCGTGGCGGTGCCCCCGCAGATCGTCCAGCTGACCGGCATCACCACGGCGATGGTGCGCGACGCCCCCCGCCTGCCCGCCGTGCTCGGCGCGTTCCTGGAGTTCTGCGCGGGCGCGGTGCTCGTCGCCCACAACGCCCCGTTCGACATCGGCCACCTGCGCGCCGCCTGCCGGCGCCACGGCCCGCCGTGGGCGCGCCCCGCGGTCGTCTGCACCGCGCGGCTGGGCCGGCGGGTGCTCACCCGCGAGGAGGCCCCGTCGTGCCGCCTCTCCGCGCTCGCGACCCTCTTCCGCGCGCGGACCCGCCCGATCCACCGCGCCCTCGACGACGCGAAGGCCACCGTCGACGTCCTGCACGGGCTGCTCGAACGCGTCGGTGGGCGCGGGGTCTCGACGCTCGAGGACCTCCTGGCGCTCCAGGTCGAGGTCAGCCCGGCGCAGCGCGCCAAGCGCCACCTCGCCGACGCCGTGCCCGAGGAGCCCGGGGTGTACCTCTTCCGCGGCCCCGGCGACGAGGTGCTCTACGTCGGCACCAGCGGCGACCTGCGCCGACGGGTGCGGTCCTACTTCACCGGCGGCGACAAGCGGGCGCGCATGAAGGAGATGATCGGCCTCGTCGAGCGCGTCGACTGGGTCGTCTGCTCGAACGCGCTGGAGGCCGAGGTCCGCGAGCTGCGCCTGCTCGCCGGGCACGCGCCGCGCTACAACCGCCGCTCGCGCTTCCCCCACCGCGGCTGGTGGGTCGCGCTCACCGACGAGCCGTTCCCGCGCCTGTCGGTGGTGCGCACACCCCGCGCCGACGCCGTGGGACCGTTCGGGCGTCGGCCGGACGCCGTCCGCGCGGTCGAGGCACTGCAGGACGCGCTGCCGCTGCGCCCGTGCACCCAGCGAATCCCGGCGCGGGGGGCGGCGGGCACGCCGTGCGCGCTGCACGAGATGGGCCGCTGCGCCGCGCCGTGCGCCGGCCACCTCGACGTCGAGGCCTACCGGCCGGTGGTCGCGGACGCCCGGGCGCTGGTCCGGGGCGCCGACGACGCCGGGCTGCGCCGCCTGTCGACGACGGTCGGCGAGCTCGCGGCGGCCGAGCGCTTCGAGGACGCCGCCGCGCACCGCGACCGCCTCGCCGACCTGGCCGCCGCGCTCGGCCGGGTCCAGCGGCTGTCCGCGGTCGCCGCGGCGCCGGAGATGATCGCGGCGCGGCCGGACGGGGCGCGCGGGTGGGATCTCGCCGTCGTGCGTCACGGCCGCCTCGCCAACGCCGGGCGCGCGCGGCGGGGGACGCCGCCGATGCCCGTGGTCGAGGCGCTGGTCGCCTCGGCCGAGACCGTGCTGCCCGGCGAGGGGCCGCTGCGGGGTGCGCCGCCCGAGGAGGTCGCCGTCGTCACCCGGTGGCTCGAGCGTCCGGGCACGCGCATGGTCCGTACGACGACGCCGTGGGCGATGCCCGCCGCCGGTGCCGGGGCGTGGGCCGACTGGGTCGGGCGCGCCCGGGAGGCGCGCCGCGGCGCGGGCGAGGCGGTGAGCGCGCCGGGCGAGCCGCCCTAGACTCCCCCGCACCCGGGGACCGCCGGTCCCGTCGAACGACCCACCGACGCGACGAGGAGCACCCGTGATCACGGCCTTCGTGCTGGTCCACGCCGACGCCGACCGCATCCCCGAGACCGCCCAGGCCATCGCCGACCTCCCCGGCGTCGCCGAGGTCTACTCCTGTGCGGGCGACGTCGACCTCGTGGCGGTGGTCCGGGTGCCCGAGCACGAGCAGCTCGCCGACGCCATCGCCGGCGGGCTGTCGAAGGTGGACGGCGTGCAGAGCACCACCACCCACATCGCGTTCCGCAGCTACTCGTCGCAGGACGAGGCCTCGGCCTTCTCCGTGGGCCTCGACTAGGGCGAGCTCAGCCCCGCACCCGGCGGGCGACCTCGGACCAGCGCTCGAGCAGCGTCGTCGCGGCCCCGGAGTCGACCGCCTCGGCGGCCCGGCGCCGGCCCTCGGCCACGCCGGCGTGCAGATCGGTCATCGCGGTGCCGGTGACGGCCTCGTCGTAGGCGGCGAGCGCCGCGCCCGCGTTGAGCAGCACCGCGTCCCGGACGGGCCCGGGCTCGCCGGCGAACACCGCGCGGGCCACCGACGCGTTGTGCGCGGCGTCGCCGCCGCGCAGGTCGCCCGGCCCGGACACGGGCACGTCGAGCGTGGTCGGGTCGAGCGTCTCCACCCGCACCCCGCCCGGGCCGGCGTGCCAGACGGTGGTGGTGGTGGCCGTGGTGACCTCGTCGAGCCCGTCGTCACCCCGGACGACCACGGCCCGGTCGCCCCGCGCGGCGAGCACCTCGGCGAGGATCGGCGCGAACCGCACGTCGGCGCACCCGACGAGCGCGGCGCCGGGCCGCGCCGGGTTGGTCAGCGGCCCGAGCAGGTTGAACGCCGTCGGGACGCCGAGCTGGCCGCGGACCGGGCCGGCGTGGCGCATGGCGGGGTGGAACACCTGGGCGAAGCAGAACCCGATCCCGACCTCGTCCACGCAGCGCGCGACCGCCTCCGGCCCGAGGTCCACGGGCACGCCGAGCGCCTCGAGCACGTCCACCGACCCGCTCTGCGACGACGCCGCGCGCCCGCCGTGCTTGACCACCCGCGCCCCGGCCGCCGCCATGACCACCGCGGCCATGGTCGAGATGTTGACCGTGTGCGCCCCGTCGCCGCCGGTGCCGACGATGTCGACGACCGGCCCCGGGACCTCGACCCGCCGGGCGTGGGCGAGCATCGCCGTCGCCAGGCCCGCGACCTCGGGGGCCGTCTCCCCCTTGGCGCGCAGCGCGACGACGAACCCGGCGACCTGCGCGGGCGACGCCTCGCCGGACATCACCTGGTCCATGGCCCACTCGGTCTCGTCCGCGGCAAGGTCCTGCCCCGCGAGCAGGCGCCCGAGCAGCCCGGGCCAGCTCGGTGCGGTCACCCGCGGACGGCGGGACGAGCGCGCTCGCGCAGCACGGTGGCGACCGTCTCGGCCGCGGTCAAAGGGTCGAGCGGCTGGACCAGCACGGCGTCGGCCTGCGACCACGTCGCGAGCCAGTGGTCGTCCCGGCGGCGGACGACGACGATCACCGGCGGCGGGTCGTCGCTCTCGTTCTTGAGCTGGCGGCACACGCCCATCCCGCCGGTGGGCTGCGCCTCGCCGTCGAGCACGGCGAGGTCGATCTCGCCCGCGTCGGCGGCGCCGAGCACCTCCGCCACGCTGCTCGCCTCGACGAACCGCAGCCGCGGCAGGTCCGGGGCGGGGCGGCGGCCGACGGCGCCGGCGATCGCCTCGCGGACCTCCGGGCGATGGCTCATGACCACGACGGTGAGCGTGGTCGCCGGGGCGGTCATCGGGGGGCTCCCCCGGTCTGCCTGCCGGTCTCGCGCGTCCCGGCTCCGCTGCGCTCCCTGTCCCACATGCGCCGGATGCTAGCGGTCGGCACGCACGGTCACGACCACGAGCCGGGCACCGGCACGGCCGTCCCGCAGACGGTTCACCGACCGGTACGACGACCCGACGTACGACGGCGGGTAGGAGAACCCGCAGGTGAGGGGCGGTGCAGGTCGGCGCGGGTCCGCACCCCGCCGCGGCGGCGGTCGCCGACCGACACGACCACGCCTCGCCCCAGCGGGCTGGTGTCGGCCGGAGGTGTCATCATGACGCCCGTGACGACCGCCCAGGGTGCGCCGGCGCCTTCCTTCAGCGCGAGGATTCACTCCCTCAACCGGCCCAACGTCGTGAGCGTGGGGACCATCATCTGGCTCTCCAGCGAGCTGATGTTCTTCGCCGGGCTGTTCGCCATGTACTTCGTCGCGCGGGCGAACGCCGAGGAGTGGCCGCCGCCGCCCACCGAGCTCGACGTCCCGTACGCGCTGGTGAACACCATCATCCTGGTGGCCTCGTCGTTCACCTGTCAGTACGGCGTGTTCGCCGCCGAGCGCGGCGACGTCTTCGGTCTGCGGCGCTGGTACGCCATCACGTTCGTGATGGGCCTGATCTTCGTGCTCGGCCAGGTCGTCGAGTACCACACGCTGGTCACCGAGCACGCGACGACGATCTCGAGCAGCTCCTACGGCTCGGTCTTCTACATCACGACCGGTTTCCACGCCCTCCATGTCACGGGCGGCCTCATCGCCTTCGTCCTGTTGGTGGCGAGGACGTTCCTCAGTCGGTTCACCCCGGCGCAGGCGACCGCCGCCATCGTCGTCTCGTACTACTGGCACTTCGTGGACGTCGTCTGGATCGGCCTGTTCGCCGTCATCTACTTCATCCGCTGATGGCCAGCACGGACGACACCCCGCACGACCGCCAGGACCACCACCCACGGCGAGGAGAGCTCGAGGTTGGGCACCCGATGACTGACGAGAAGCCCCGCCCCGCCCGTACCCGGGCACGGCGCGGGTCGAAGATGCGCCGGCGCCTGTCCGGGCTGCTCGCGCTGGGCGTGGCGCTGGTGGCCGTCGGCGGCCTCTACACGGTGTTCACCCCGCAGCCCGACCAGGCCGTCGCCGCCGACCCCGCGATCGTCCGCGAGGGTCAGCAGATCTACGACAACTCCTGCATCACCTGCCACGGCACCAACCTGCAGGGCGTGCAGGGGCGCGGTCCCAGCCTCATCGGCGTCGGCGAGGCCTCGGTCTACTACCAGGTCTCGACGGGCCGCATGCCGCTCGCGGCCCAGGGTGCGGCGGCGGAGCGCAAGCCCCCGCGCTTCAACGAGGCCCAGATCGACGCCCTCGGGGCGTTCATCCAGGCCAACGGCGGCGGACCGCAGACGCCGGTGGTCGCCAGCGGCGAGGAGCTGCGCGGCGAGGACATCGGGCGCGGTGGCGAGCTCTTCCGGCTCAACTGCGCCTCCTGCCACAACTTCACCGGCCGCGGCGGCGCGCTGTCCTCCGGCAAGTTCGCCCCGGTGCTCGACCCGGCGAGCGAGGAGCAGATCTACGCCGCGATGCTGTCGGGCCCGGCGAACATGCCGACGTTCGCCGACTCCCAGCTCTCCCCCGAGGAGAAGCGGGACATCATCGGCTACATCAAGTCGGTGTCCAGCGAGAACACCGGCGTCAACCCGGGCGGCAACGGTCTCGGCGGCTTCGGCCCGGTGCCCGAGGGCATCGTGGCGTTCTTCGTCGGCCTCGCGGCCCTCATCGGTATCTCCCTCTGGATCGGATCCCGCCAGTGAGCACGCGCCCTGCCGACCGCGGCGCCAACGCGCCCAGCGAGCCCCACCCGACGGACGCGACGCCGCGCATCCCGTCGGACGAGGAGCTCGCCCGCATGAGCACCGACGACCTCGTCCGTCTGGGCAACCAGATCGACGACATCGAGGTCGTCTCGTCCCGTGACCGCTTCCCGGTGCCCGGCACGCGCGCCGAGAAGCGCGCCGAGCGCCAGGTCGCGGGCTGGTTCATCCTCGCGCTGATCTCGGGGATCGCGTTCCTCATCGCCTTCATCTGGTGGCCGTGGGAGTACCGGTCGGCCACGGAGGAGGGCGCGTGGGTGTACGCGCTCTACACGCCGATCATCGGGGTCACCTTCGGCCTCTCCGTCTTCGCCGTGGGCATGGGCGTCATCGCCTACTCGAAGAAGCTGCTGCCCGAGGACCTGACGATCCAGCAGCGCCACGACGGGCGCTCGTCGGAGGTCGACCGGCGCACGGCGGCCGCGCGTCTCGTGCAGACCGGCCAGCAGTCGGGCCTCTCGCGGCGCAAGCTGATCTACCGCTCCATGGGTGCCGCGGGTGGTGTCCTGGGCCTCGGGGTGCTCGTGGCCGCGTTCGGCGGCCTGGTGAAGAACCCGTGGAAGGAGGGGCCGGACTCCGCGCTGCTCGTCACCGAGTGGAAGTCGAAGCACGGTGAGCGGGTCTACCTGCGGAAGAACTCCGGTGTCCCCAGCGACGTCGTCCTCGTCAAGGCCGGCGACCTCGAGCCCGGCTCGATGGAGACGGTCTTCCCGTTCCGCGAGGAGGAGCGCTCCGACCCCGAGCACCTCGCCGAGGTCCTGCGGTCCGCCGACTCACCGGTCATGCTCATCCGCCTGCGCCCGAACGTGCCGGTGATCAAGCGCGAGGGCCAGCAGGACTTCAACTACGGCACGCTGTTCGCCTACTCGAAGATCTGCAGCCACATGGGGTGCCCCACGTCGCTGTACGAGGACCAGACGAACCGCATCCTCTGCCCCTGCCACCAGTCGCAGTTCCAGGCCAACGAGTACGCCAAGCCGGTCTTCGGCCCGGCTGCCCGTCCACTGGCGCAACTGCCGATCACGGTGGACGATCAGGGTTACCTGTACGCACGCAGTGACTTCATCGAACCGGTGGGTCCGGCGTTCTGGGAGCGGAATTCATGAGTGCGATCACCACACCCACCCGCAAGGGCGGCGGCCTGGCGATGAAGCTCGCCGGCACGGCCGCCGATGAGATCGACAGCCGCATCCACCCTGCCGGTCCGATCCGTCGCCAGATCAACAAGGTCTTCCCGACGCACTGGTCCTTCATGCTCGGCGAGATCGCGATGTACAGCTTCATCGTGCTCCTGCTGTCGGGCACGTGGCTGGCGGTCTTCTACGACCCGTCGATGGCCGAGACCACCTACGAGGGCGTCTACCCCGGCCTGCGCGGCGTCACGGTCTCCATGGCCTACGAGTCGACCGTGAACATCTCGATGGACGTCCGCGGCGGCCTGTTCGTGCGCCAGGTGCACCACTGGTCCGCGCTGCTCTTCGTCGCCGCGATGATCGCGCACATGATGCGGACGTTCTTCACCGGAGCCTTCCGCCGCCCGCGTGAGACGAACTGGGTGCTCGGCGTCGTCCTGCTGCTCACCGGCATGATCGAGGGCTTCATCGGCTACTCGCTGCCCGACGACCTGCTGTCCGGAACCGGCATCCGCACCGGCCTGTCGGCGATCGTCCTGTCCATCCCGGTGATCGGCACCTGGCTGCACTGGGCGATCCTCGGGGGCGAGTACCCGGGCGACATCATCATCCCGCGCCTGTACATCGTCCACGTGTTCCTGCTGCCCGGGATCATCACCGCGGTCATCGCGGTCCACGTGGCGCTGGTGTGGTTCCAGAAGCACACCCAGTTCCCCGGGCCCGGCCGCACCGAGCGCAACGTCGTCGGCGTCCGCATCCTGCCGACGTTCGCGGCGAAGGCCGGCGGCTTCATGGTCGTCTCGGTCGGCGCGATGGCGATCATGTCCGGCCTGTTCCAGATCAACCCGATCTGGAAGCTCGGCCCCTACGACCCGACACAGGTCTCCGCAGGCTCCCAGCCCGACTGGTACATGGGCATCTTCGACGGTGCGGTCCGCCTGTGGCCGGCGTGGGAGATGTACCTGTTCGGCCGGTACACCATCTCGGCGATCTTCTTCCCCGCCGTGATCGGCATGGGCATCCTCACCACGCTGCTCGCGCTCTATCCGTACATCGAGCGCAAGCTGACCGGCGACGAGGCCCACCACAACCTGCTGCAGCGCCCGCGCGACGTCCCCGTCCGCACCGCCACCGGCATGATGGCCATGTTCTTCTACTTCTGGCTCCTGCTGGCCTGCGGGAACGACATCTTCGCCTACACGTTCGACATCTCCCTGAACGTGATGACGTGGATCGGGCGCATCGGTCTGCTCGTCGGTCCGCCGATCGTGTACTTCGCGACCTACCGGATCTGCCTGGGCCTCCAGCGCAGCGACCGCGAGGTGCTCGAGCACGGCATCGAGACGGGCCACATCAAGCGCCTGCCGCACGGCGAGTTCGTCGAGGTGCACCAGCCCCTCGGCGGCGTCGACGACCACGGCCACGCGGTCCCGCTCGCCTACCAGGGCGCCAAGGTGCCGAAGCGCATGAACGACCTGGGCTCGGCCGGCTCGCCCCTCAAGGGCGGCTGGTTCCGTCCCGACCCGCCCGAGGAGCAGGACGCCCTCACCAGCGGATCGCACGGCGGTGACCCGCTCCAGGTCGAGCCGGGCGAGACCCGCGAGCTCGCGGGCCGTCCGGACGCGGGACGCCCCCGCGACATCCAGGAGTAGGAACCAGCACGACCCTCGACGGGCCGGGAGCGTCAGCGCGACGCTCCCGGCCCGTCGTCGTTCCGGGCCCTGGGTCTGCTGGTCGGCGTCGTCCGGACGTTCTGCGGGCGCTGTACGGGCGCTCTGGTGAGGGCGCCTGGCGCACGGGGTGTGCCAGCGGTGCGTCCACGCTGGCGTTCAACGCCAGGATCGCCACATCCTCGATCGCGCGACACGCCGTGTGCGCCGTACCCGGCGCCGTCGCCTCCGCTCGGCTCCCGCTGAGGAGGCGACTCCTCGAGTCAGCCGGCGGCGCTCGGACCCGGCCCGGGCTCTGTGCCGGCCCCGGCTCTGTGTCGGCCCCGGGCTCTGTGGTCGGCCCCGGGCTCGGTGTGGGCCGGACCCGAGCCCTTGCGGCCCGCTCGACGCCTGCGGGCACGACGAGCACGACGACGTGGACCGAGGGCGTCACCGCCTGCTCGGGACGCAGCCAAGGCGTCCCTCGCTCCCCCACCACCCGCCACTGAGCGACTCCACAGGCCGGCGACCCGAGATCACGGGCGACACCAGGCACCTCGACCCGCGTCCCGAGGTGCGTCAGGTACTCCTGATCACGGCGACGCCTCCAAGTCGCGGCGCAAGCCCCCGCCTCCAGCCGCGCCACGAGCCCCCGCGGCCCGACGACCCGGTGCTGCTCACCTCGCACAGCGCCCAGCAGCCGCCCGGACACCCTCACGGACGTCACGAACGCGCCGTTCGCTCGCATAGAAGCAGCGAACAGCGCGTTCGCTCCAAAAAGCCGCCCACAGAACGCACCACGGCCCCGCCCCCGATGAACCGGGAGCGGGGCCGTGGAAAGGCCGTAGAGAGGCGTCTAGTGCGCCTCGGGACCCGCGTGGTACTCGAACACGAGGCCGCAGATCGCGATCAGCAGCCCGATGCCGGCGAGGACGATCAGCCACCACTGCCACAGGGCGACGCCGAGGCCGGTGAGGGCGGTGCCGCCCGCGACGGCGAGGGGCCAGTAGCTCCCGGGGCTGAAGAAGCCCACGTCGCCGGCGCCGTCGGACACCTCGGCCTCGGGGTTGTCCTCGGGGCGCTCCTCGAGGCGGCGGGCCACGAAACGGAAGTACGTCCCGACGATGAGGGTCAGGCCGCCGGTCAGCGTCAGGGCGACGATGCCGACCACCTCGCCCGAGAGCAGGCCGTACACGATGGCGCAGACGAAGCAGAAGACCGTGAGGATCTCGAAGATGCGGGATTCGACTCTCATCGGGTCCTCGCTGACGTCGGGGCGGTGCGGGCGAGCAGGGTCATCGGATGCCGAGCTGGGCCGTCGGGTCCGGGTTGATCACACGGGTGGTGATCGACTCGGGGTTGCAGAGCTCGCCGCAGTTCATGGCGGCGAGGGCCTCGTTGGTGGTGAAGCCCTGGCCCGTCTGCGGGTTGATCTGCGTGCGCAGCTGGAGGAACTGGTCGAACTGCGCCGGCGGCAGCGCGCGCACCTCGAAGTTCATCATCGAGTGGTACGCCCCGCAGAACTCGGCGCAGCGGCCGACGAACGCGCCGGGCCGTTCGATGCGGTCGATCACCCACGTGTTCTTCTGGTTGTTCGCCGCGGGGTCGGGGATCACGTCCCGCTTGAACAGGAACTCCGGCACCCAGAAGGAGTGGATGACGTCCTTCGACTCCTGGGTGAACTGGATCGGCCGGTCGACCGGCAGCACGAGGATCGGCACCGACTGCGTCGTGCCCACCACGGAGGCGGGCAGGCCGTTCGGTCCCGGCGTCTGGGGGTAGGTGAACTCCCAGTTCCACTGGAACCCGGTGATGTCGACCTGCAGCTCGTTGCCCTGCGGGTTCCGGTCGACGACGTTCTGCACGACGACCGTGAAGTAGAAGAGCACCGCGACGATGATCAGCGGGATCACCGTGAGCACGAGCTCGAGCGGCAGGTTGTACTGGAACTGGCGCGGCAGGTCCGACGCGCCGGCGCGGCGGCGGTGGAACGCCACGGTCCAGGCCGTCGCACCCCACACCAGGACGCCGACGATGAGCGCGGCCACCGCGGCCCAGGTCCAGAGGGTGCGCATCTGGGTGGCCTCGGGCGTCACGCCCACCGGCCACCCGAAGCGGAGGACCTCGTCGACCGAGCAGCCGGAGGTGGTCACGGCCACGGCGACGGCCGCCACGGCCAGGCCCACGGCCCGGCGCGCACGACCGGTGCGGCTGCGGACCGGCGTCCCATCTCGGCGCACTGCTGGCTGCCTTCCTCCTCGGGCGGTGCTCGCCGGTGTCCGCCCAGGTCATCCGACCCCGCGGGGACGTGGCGAGCGGCCCGGCGGACCCGGGCCCCGACGTCGCAGCGGAGACTATCCGAGCAAGCCACTACGCGCTGTCGGAGGGGCGCGGCGGGTCGTCCGGGAGCAGCAGGCGGCCCTGCTCCGGGGCGTCCCCGGAGTGATCCCGCCCGGTCGTCATACTGGGCTCGCCCGTCCCCGGAACCGGAGGTGTCAGCGGACGCGTGTGCGGCCTGATGGGATTGATCACGTCCGACGGTGCGGGCGCGGCCCGTGCCGGCGCGGTGCAGGAGAGCCTGACCTGCATGCGCCACCGCGGCCCGGACGAGTCCGGTGAGTGGCACGACGACGACGTGGTGCTCGGGTTCAACCGGCTCTCGATCATCGACGTCGAGGGCTCGCACCAGCCGCTGACGTACGCGAGCGACCGCTACCGCATCGTCTTCAACGGCGAGATCTACAACTACCTCGAGCTGCGCGAGCAGCTCGCGCGCGACCACGGCGTGCAGTTCGTGACCGAGGGCGACACCGAGGCGATCGTCGCCGCCTACGCCGTCTGGGGCGCCGACGCGGTGCGCCGGCTGCGCGGCATGTTCGCGTTCCTCATCTGGGACACCCAGGAGAAGGTGCTCTTCGGCGCGCGCGACCCGTTCGGCATCAAGCCGCTCTTCGTCGCCGCGGGCCCGCACGGCGTCGCGTTCGCCAGCGAGAAGAAGAGCCTGCTCCAGCTCGCGAAGGCCCTCGAGGAGCCGACCACCGCGCCCGACCCCACGGCGCTCCAGCACTACCTGCAGCTGCAGTACGTGCCCGAGCCGCTGACGCTGCACCGCGCGATCCGCCGCGTCGAGTCCGGGACCAGCTTCACCGTCTCCCCCGGCGAGACGGTGTTCGCCGAGCGGTACTTCGAGCCGCAGTTCGACGCCAAGCCCGTCGACGACGAGACGCGCCTGCACGCCGAGATCGCCGAGGTGCTGCGCGACTCGGTGGCCAAGCACATGCGCGCCGACGTCACCGTGGGCTCGTTCCTGTCCGGCGGCATCGACTCGACGGTCATCGCGGCGCTCGCCCGCGAGCACAACCCCGACCTCATGACCTTCACCAGCGAGTTCGCCCGCGAGGGCTACTCCGAGGCCGACGTGGCCCGGGAGTCGGCCGAGGCGATCGGGGTGCGGCACATCGTCCGCACCGTCAGCGCGCAGGAGATGATGGACGCGCTGCCGCTCATCGTCTGGTACCTGGACGACCCGGTGGCCGACCCGGCCCTCGTGCCGCTGTGGTTCGTGGCCCGCGAGGCGCGCAAGCACGTCAAGGTCGTGCTCTCCGGCGAGGGCGCCGACGAGCTCTTCGGCGGCTACACGATCTACAAGGAGCCGCTGTCCCTCGCGCCGTTCGAGAAGCTGCCCGGCGCCGTCCGCAAGCTGGCCGGGGCCCTGTCGACGCGCCTGCCCGACGGCATGCGCGGCAAGGACCTGCTGCGCCGCGGCGCGCTCCCCCTCGAGGAGCGCTACTACGGCAACGCGCGGATCTTCCGCAACGACCAGCTCGCCGCGGTGCTGCGGGGCCACGACCCCGAGCTGTCGTACACCGACGTCACCGCGCCGATCTACGCCGACTCGGGCAGCTGGGACCCGGTGGCGCGCATGCAGCACGTCGACCTGTTCACGTGGCTGCGCGGCGACATCCTCGTCAAGGCCGACAAGATGACGATGGCGAACTCGCTCGAGCTGCGCGTGCCGTTCCTCGACCGCGAGGTGTTCGAGGTCGCGTCGCACCTGCCCACGGAGCAGAAGGTCGCGCACGGCACGACGAAGTACGCGCTGCGCCGGGCCATCGACGGCATCGTGCCGCCGCACGTGCTCAACCGGCGCAAGCTCGGCTTCCCCGTGCCGATCCGCTACTGGCTCGCCCACGACATGCTCGACTGGGCGCGGCAGATCGTCCGGGAGTCCCAGACCGACGCCATCCTCGACAAGGCGGCGGTCCTGCGGCTCATCGACGAGCACCGCGTCGGCCCCGTCGACCACTCGCGGCGCATCTGGACACTGCTCGTGTTCATGCTCTGGCACGGCATCTTCGTCGAGGAGCGCGTCCGTCCGGAGATCCCCGAGCCCGACTACCCGGTGTATGCGTGAACGTGCGCCACGCAACGGTCCGGTCCCGGTGACGCCCCGTTTCACCTAGTCTCGACCGCTGGTCCGAAGGACGTAGCGCGATTCGAGAGGTATCCATGGACGTACTGGGGATCGGCAACGCCATCGTCGACGTGCTGTTCCGCACGGACGACGACACCATCCGCGCGCACGAGCTGCCCAAGGGCGGCATGACGCTCATCGACGAGGCCCAGGCGGAGAAGCTCTACACCGAGGCCGGCGACACGACGGAGCGCTCGGGCGGCAGCGTCGCCAACGCGATCGCCATCGCCGCGGCCCTCGGCGCCGACGCCGGCTACGTCGGCAAGGTCTCCGACGACCGGCTGGGCACCTCGTTCACCGAGTCGATCCGCTCGCACGGCGTGCACTTCACGACGCCGGCGCTCTCGGGCAGCCCCGCCACGGCGCGGTGCCTGGTGATGGTGACGCCCGACGGCGAGCGCACGATGTCGACGTTCCTGGGCGCCTGCACGGCGCTCGGCCCCGACGACATCGACCAGGACGACGTGGCGGGCTCGAAGGTCAGCCTCGTCGAGGGCTACCTCGCCGACACCGAGCACGCCCGCGCGACCATCGGCAAGATCGTCGACGCGGCGGCGAAGAGCGAGGCCCGCGTGGGCATGACGCTCTCCGACGCCGGGTGCGTCGAGCGCCACCGCGAGTACTTCCGCGAGCTGGCCCGCGAGAACGTCGAGATCATCATCGCCGACGAGGACGAGGTCGCGGCCCTGGTCGGCGACGACCCCGTCACCTCGCTCCTGCGCGGCCAGGGCGGCAACTGCGAGGTCGTCGTCGTCACCCACGGGCCCAAGGGCTCGACGGTGTACGACGCGGACGGCACTGTCGAGGAGGTCGGGGTCCGCGACGCCGACGAGCTCGTCGACACCACCGGCGCCGGCGACGCCTACGCGGGCGGCTTCCTCTACGGCTGGACCCGCGGGCTCGACCACGCGACGTCCGGGCGCATCGGCGCCGTGGCCGCGTCGCACGTCGTGGCGCAGCTCGGCGCGCAGCCGCCGGAGGACCTGCGCGCGAAGGTCGCGGCCGAGGTGCCCGGCATGTAGGTGCGCTCCGTGCTCACGAGCCGCAGGCACACGAAGGGCCCCGGACCAGCAGGTCCGGGGCCCTTTCCGCGTGTCAGCTCAGTTGAAGCTGTCGCCGCAGGCGCACGAGCCGCCCGCGTTCGGGTTGTCGATCGTGAAGCCCTGCTTCTCGATGGTGTCGACGAAGTCGATGACCGCGCCCTGCAGGTACGGCGCGCTCATGCGGTCGACCGCGACGGTGAGGCCGTTGAAGTCGCGCTCGAGGTCGCCGTCGAGGCTGCGGTCGTCGAAGAACAGCTGGTAGCGCAGACCCGCACAGCCACCGGGCTGCACGGCGATGCGCAGGGACATGTCGGCGCGGCCCTCCTGGTCGAGGAGGGCCTTCGCCTTGCCGGCCGCGGACTCGGTCAGCTCGACACCGTGCGGCTTCGCGGACGGAGCCTCAACGTCGGTCGGCGCGGCAGGGTTCTCGACGGTCATGGTTCTCCCTTGAGCTCCCGGGACGCTGTGCACTCACTCGGCACAACTGGTCGCGGTGCCGTGTATTCCCGTGGGACCGGTGTACCCGCTCCCGCGGTGTCTTTCCATGCTCGCACACCGCGGCCGGTGCCTCACGCGTGCGCGATCTCACGGGTCGAGCTCCCATCGGCGTCCTCCCCGGAGCTGCGTCTGCCGATCACCGCCGCCGGCGGGTCGCTCTCACGCCGGTCGGGCGCCCCACCGTCGGGCGACGCCCTCGGCGAGGTCGGCCAGGCGCGCCCCGGGCTCGGCGAGCGCCGCCTCCACCGACCCGGCGTCGGCCGCCACCGAGTACGTGCCCTCGAGCCCGGCCTCGAGGGCCTCGCCGGAGGACATGTCGACCTGCCCGGCCAGCGCGATGCACGGCACCCCGTGCTCCCGGGCGCGCGCGGCCACCACCGAGACGAGCTTGCCGTGCAGCGACTGCCCGTCGAGGCGCCCCTCGCCGGTGACCACCAGGTCCGCCCGGTCCAGCGCCGCGTCCAGCCCGGCGACGTCACGGACGAGCTCGCCGCCGGGGACCCGCCGCGCCCCGAGGGCCAGCAGCGCCGCCCCGAGGCCGCCCGCCGCCCCGGCGCCGTGCTGGCCGGCGAGGTCCGGGCGTCCGCAGGCCTCCCCCAGCACGGCGCCCCACGTCGTCAGCGCGGCGTCGAGGGCGGCGACGGTGTCCGCGTCGGCACCTTTCTGGGGCCCGAACACCGCGGCGGCGCCCTCCGGGCCGGTGAGGACGTGGTCGACGTCGGCGGCGACGACGAGGTCGACGCCCGCGAGGCGCTCGCGCACCGGGCCCAGGCCGTCGAGTGCGGCGACCGTCGCCAGCGCGCCTCCGCCGTCGGCCAGCGCGGTGCCCGCACCGTCACGCGGCACGGCCCCGAGCGCGGCCAGCATCCCGGCGCCACCGTCGGTGCACGCCGAGCCGCCGAGCCCGACCACCAGGCCCCTCGGGCCGGTCGCGATCGCCGCGGCGACCAGCTCGCCCACCCCGCGGCTCGTCGCGGCCGCCGCCGTCGCGGGCGTGCGCTCGCCCACCAGGTGCAGCCCGCACGCCGAGGCCGACTCGACGTACGCGGTGGTGGTGGTCGAGCTCCGCTCCGCTCCGTCTCCCGGCTCGTCCAGCTCCAGCCAGGTCGCGGTCGTCCGCCCCCCGAGCGGGCCGGTGACCTCGAGGTCGTGTCGGGTGCCGCCGCGCGCGGTGTGCAGGACCTCCACGAAGCCGGTCCCGCCGTCGGCGAGCGGGAGCAGCACCGTGGTGTCGCCGGGGACCGCGCGCGCCCAGCCCTCCGCCATCGCCGTCGCGGCCTCGGCCGCGGTGAGGCTGCCACCGAAGGAGTCGGGAGCGAACAGGACGCGCATGGCGAGCACGGTAGGGGGTGTTGCGGGTGTCCTATCCTGGTCGGCGTGAAGTTCCTGCGCCGCGGTTCCGCCACCCCCGAGCCCGTCGACGGCACGTCGGACGAGGCGGAGGAGCGCGAGGCCGTGGTGGTCGGCGAGCGCAACCGGTCGCAGACGGTCGGCAAGGGCCGTCCGACTCCGTCGCGCCGCGACGCCGAGGGCCGGCGCCGCGGGCCGGTGGCGCCGGCGCCGAAGACGCAGCGCGAGGCCATCAAGCGCGCGCGGGCGCTGCGTGGCACCAAGGAGGACCGCCGCAAGTCCTCGACCGACCGCAAGCAGGCCGCCGCGGAGCGTCGCAAGCGGATGATGGCCGGCGACGACGCCGTGCTCCTCCCCCGCGATCGGGGGCCCGCCCGCGCCTACGCGCGCGACCTCGTCGACGCCCGCCGCAACCTCATGGGCCTGTTCATGCCGCTGGCGGTGGTCATCTTCGTGACGGTGATCGTCCCGGTGCCCGCGGTGCAGACGGCCGGCAGCCTGATCTGCCTCGTCATGCTGGTGATGATGGCGCTCGAGGGCGTCCTGCTCGGGCGGTACGTGGTGACGAAGGTGCGGGCGAGGTTCCCGAAGGAGCAGATCGGCGGCCTGTCCTACGGCTGGTACGCGTTCACCCGCGCCACCCAGCTGCGGCGCCTGCGGATGCCCGGCCCGCGCGTCGCGCGCGGCACCGTGATCGACTGAGGCGCGCGATCCCCCGCACCCTCGTCCTCGGCGGCACGCGCTCGGGCAAGTCCGCGTACGCCGAGGCCCTGCTCGACGCCGACGCGCCCGCGCTCTACGTGGCGACGGCCCGCGGCGTCGACCCGGAGACCGACCCGGAGTGGGCCGATCGCGTCGCCACCCACCGCGCGCGGCGTCCCGCGACCTGGCGCACGCTCGAGGCCGCCGACCTCCCCGCGGTGCTCGCCGGCGCGCCCGCCGAGCCGGTGCTCGTCGACGACCTCGCCACCTGGGTGACCGGCCTGCTCGACGACGCCGGGTGGGCACGCGACGCCCCGTCCGTGGCGGCGGCGCGGCGCGACCTCGTGGCCGCGGTGGCGGGGTACGGCGGGACGCTCGTGCTCGTGTCCGCCGAGGTGGGGCTGGGCGTCGTGCCGTCGACGAGCGCGGGGCGGCGGTTCCGCGACGAGCTCGGCGCGCTCAACCAGGAGCTCGCGGCCGTGTGCGACGAGGTGTGGCTGCTCGTGGCCGGGCTGCCCCTGCGCCTGCGGTGAGCTCCACCGGATACCGTCACCGCGACCCCGTCGAGCCCGTCTCTGGAGGACAGCGCGTGCACCCCGTCGCCTCCGCGTCCGGTGTCGCACCGCCCGACGAGACGGCCCGCCGTGAGGCCCTCGCGGCCCTGCCGGGCGGGACCTACGGACGGCTCGAGGAGCTCGCCGCCTGGCTCGCGTCCTGCCAGGGCCGCGCCCCGGCACGTGCGCCGCGTCGGGTGCGGGCGGTCCTCTTCGCCGCCGACCACGGCATCGCCGCCGCGGGCGTCTCCGCGCACGCCCCCGGCGAGACCGCGATGCGGGTCGCGGCCGTCCGGGACGGGTCCGCGCCGGTCTGCCGGTTCGCCGAGACCGCGGGCGCCGGGCTGCGGGTGGTCGACGTCGGGCTCGGCGCGCCGGTCGAGGGCGACGCGCGCGACGACCGCGCCGCGCTCCGGGGCGGCGGGCGGCTCGACGTCGAGGACGTCATGACCGCCGAGCAGGCCGCTGCGGCGGTCCGCGCAGGCCGCGAGGTGGCCGACGAGGAGGTCGACGAGGGCGCCGACCTGCTGGTGGCCGGCGAGCTCGCCGTCGGCGTCAGCACCCCGACCGCGGTGCTCGCCGCCGCCATGACCGGCCGCGAGCCGGTGGCCGTCGTGGGTCGCGGGAGCGGGATCGACGACCGGGTGTGGATGGTCAAGGCGGCGGCGGTGCGCGACGGGATGTGGCGGGCCCGGTCGCTGGGCCGCGACCCGATGGGCCTGCTGCGCGTGGCGGGCGGAGCCGACCTGGCCGCGCTCGTGGGCTTCCTGGCGCAGGCCGCGCGGCGGCGGACCCCGGTCGTGCTCGACGGTGCCGCGACCGCCGTCGCCGCGCTGCTCGCCGACACCGACGCGCCCGGCGCCCGCGCCTGGTGGGTGGCCGGGTCGCGGTGCACCGAGCCCGCGCAGTCCGTCGCCCTCGACGTCCTCGGCCTGGACCCGCTGCTCGACCTGCAGATGCGCGCCGGTCAGGGCACCGGCGCGCTCACGGCCGTCGGGCTGGTGCGGGCGGCCGTGAACGCCGTCGGGTGAGGGCCGGCCTGGCGCTCGCGATCGCCATGTTCACCGTCGTGCCGGTGCGCGCGTCGCGGATCGACCGCCCGGCCGCGCGGGTGGCGCTCGCGGTGGTGCCGCTGGTCGGGGTGGTGCTGGGCGCGATGCTCGGGGCCGTCGCGGCCGGGCTGGTCGCGGCCGGGGCGCCGGGGCTGCTCGGGGGCCTCGTGGCCGTGGGGCTCGGCGCGGCGGCGACCCGGGGCCTGCACCTCGACGGGCTGGCGGACCTCGCCGACGGCCTCGGCAGCCACGGCGACGCCGCCCGGACGCTCGCGATCATGAAGGACCCCGGGGTGGGCGCGTTCGCGGTGGTCTGGCTCGTCGTCGTGCTCGGGGTGCAGGCCGCGGCGTTCGGGGCCCTGGCCGAGCGGGGCCTCCTCGTCGCCGTCGTGGGTGGCGCGCTCGCCCTGGGCCTCGGGCGGGCGGCGTTCGCGTGGGTGGCGCGGCGCGGGGTGCCCGCGGCGTCGCCGGACGGCCTCGGCGCGCTGGTCGCGGGCACCCAGCCGGCGTGGGTGGCGCCGGTGTGGGCGGTGGTGCTCGGGGCGTCCGCGTTCCCGGTGCTGGGCCGGCGCGTCGCCGTCGCCGCGGTCCTCGCCGCCGTGGTCGTCGTGCTCGTCGCCGCCCACGCACGCCGGCGCCTGGGCGGGGTGTCGGGCGACGTGTTCGGCGCGTGCGCCGAGCTCGCCGTCACCGCCGGGCTGGTCGTGCTCGCGACGGCGTAGTCGCAGCGAACGTGGCGTTCGCTGCTTCTACGCGCACGAACGCCGCGCTCGCAGCAGGCGTCGCCAGCGCGCCGTCGTGATCAACGGGGACTTCGCGCGCCTAGAAGCAGCGAACAGCGCGTTCGCTGCACCCGGCCCGCCGGGCCACCACGACGTCAGGCCAGCCGCCACATCCAGCCGCGCGGGTCGGGCGCCGCGCCGCGCTGGATGGCGGTGAGGCGCTCGCGCAGCCGGTGGGTCATCGGGCCCGGGGTGCCGTCGCCGATGTCGTAGCCGCCGCCCTCGTGCTTGACGGTGCCGACGGGCGTGATCACCGCGGCGGTGCCGCAGGCGAACACCTCGGTGAGGTGCCCGGACGCGACCTCCTTCTCCACCTCGTCGGTGGAGATCCGGCGCTCGGTGACCGTCGCCCCCTCCTCGGCGGCGAGCTCGAGCAGCGAGCGGCGGGTGACGCCGGGCAGCAACGAGCCGGTGAGCTCCGGGGTGACGACCTCGGTCGCGCCCGAGGAGTCCGTGAACACGAAGAAGAGGTTCATGCCCCCCATCTCCTCGATCCACCGGTGCTCGAGCGCGTCGAGCCACACGACCTGGTCGCAGCCCTGGGCCGACGCCTGGGCCTGGGCCGCCAGCGACGCCGCGTAGTTGCCGCCGCACTTCGCCTCGCCGGTGCCGCCGGGGACGGCGCGCACGTAGTCGGTCGACAGCCAGACCGTCACCGGGGCGAGCCCGCGCGGGAAGTACGCGCCGGCCGGGGACGCGATGAGCAGGTAGAGGTACTCCTCGCTGGGCCGCACGCCCAGCCCCGACGACGACCCGAACATGAACGGCCGCAGGTACAGCGAGTCCTCCCCGCCGGCGGCCGGCACCCAGCGCTTGTCCACCGCGACGAGCTCGCGCAGCGAGTCGACGAACAGCTCCTCGGGCAGCGGCGGCATCGCGAGGCGCTCGGCCGAGCGCTGCATGCGCGCCGCGTTGGCCTGCGGGCGGAAGGCGTGCACCGAGTCGTCGGCCCAGCGGTACGCCTTGAGTCCCTCGAAGATCGTCTGGCTGTAGTGCAGCACGACGGCGGCGGGGTCCATGGCCAGCGGCTGGTACGGGCCGACCTGGGCGTCGTGCCACCCGTGGGCGGCGTCCCAGGAGATGGTGACCATGTGGTCGGTGAAGAACTTCCCGAACCCGGGCGCGGCGAGTACCTCCGCCACACGCTCCGCGGTCGCCGGGGCGGGGTGCGGGGTGTGGGCGAAGGTCGTACTCATGCGGCCAGCCTAGTCCGCCGAGGCAAGGCTCTCCGGCGAACCCAGCGCCGCCCGCGTCACCAGCCCCGCCACCCGCCCGTCGCGCACCAGCCACGCCGCGGCGGCGTCCCCCAGCGCCGCGCGGGCGTCCCCGAGGCCCTCCCCCGCCCCGACGCTCGGCGGCACCGGGCGGGCGTGGGTGACGACGAGGTCGTCGTCGGGGAGGCCGTCGAGGTCGTCGGCGCTCAGCGCCCCCAGGATTTCCGACGGCGCGGCGGGGCCCGACTCGCGGTCGCGCGCCACCGGCGCGGGTCCCGGTACGCCGTCGAGCGCCGCCCGGGCCCGCGCGACGGTCCACGACGCGCGGAGCACCGGGACGTCGACGACGTCCAGCTCGCCGACGGACCCGGCCTCCTCCAGGAAGCCGAGCCGGCGCAGCCAGCCGTCGTCGTGGTACTTCGTCAGGCAGGCCCGGCCCGAGTCCGGCGCGACCACCACGACGACGTCGTCGGGCCCGAGGTCGGCCGCGACGCGCAGCGCCCCGGCGATCGCGGTCGCCGACGACCCGCCCAGCAGCAGGCCCTCCTCGCGGGCCAGGCGGCGGGCGGTCGCCATCGTCGTGCGGTCGTCGACGCGCACGACCTCGTCGGCCACCGTCCGGTCCCAGTTGGCGGGCCAGGGGTCGTCGACGGTGTCGGGGTGGCGGTAGTGCCCGATCGCCTCGACGTAGTACGGGCTGCCGTCCCCGCCGCCGTAGGCCGAGGTCATCGGGTCGACGCCGACGACGCGCACCGGCCCGCGCTCCTTGAGCGCCGCGCCCGTGCCGGACAGCGTGCCCCCGGTCCCGATGCCGGCGACGAAGCAGGTGACCGTCCCGCCGGTCTGCTCCCAGATCTCCGGCGCGGTGGTGTCGCGGTGGGCCTGCGGGTTGGCGGGGTTGCCGTACTGGTCGGCGAGCCAGCCACCCGGCGTCTCCTCGGCGATCCGCGCGGCGAGGACGTTGACGTGCCGCGGGTCCTCGCGGGTCAGACCACCCGGGGTCAGCACCACCTCGGCGCCGTACGCGCGCAGCGCCGCGACCTTCTCGGCGGCCGTCGTGTCGGGGACGACGATGACGGTGCGGTAGCCCAGCACGCCGCCGACGAGCGCGAGCCCGATGCCGGTGTTGCCCGACGTGCCCTCGACGATCACCCCGCCCGGGCCCAGCGCCCCGGAGCGCTCGGCGGCGCGCACCATCGCCAGCGCGGCGCGGTCCTTGACGCTGCCGCCGGCGTTCTGCCACTCGGCCTTGACGTAGACGCGCGGCGCCAATCCCTCGGTGACCCGGCGCAGCCGGATCAGGGGCGTGGCACCGATGGCGTCGAGCACGGACTCGTGCACCGCTCCGGACACGGGTCCTCTCTACACGTCAGGATGGCGCCGTGACGTTCCCGGGCTTCGGCGACGCGGTCGTCGACTTCTACGAGGGTCTCGAGGCCGACAACACGAAGGCGTACTGGACCGACAACAAGGCGGTCTACGAGGAGCAGGTGCGGGCGCCGATGCTCGCGCTGCTCGCCGACCTGTCCGCCGAGTTCGGCGCGGGCAAGGTCTTCCGCCCCTACCGCGACGTGCGGTTCTCCGCGGACAAGACGCCGTACAAGGTCCAGTGCGGCGCCACCGCGGGCGGGCGGTACGTGCAGGTCTCGGCCGACGGGCTGATGGCCGCCGGCGGCTACTACCGGATGACCTCGGCGCAGGTGGCGCGCTACCGGGCGGCGGTCGGCGACGACCGTCTCGGGCCCGAGCTCGTGGCGATCGTCGACGACCTGCGCGCCGACGGCTTCACCATCGCCGGCGAGCAGCTGAAGTCGCGGCCCCGCGGCGTCGACCCCGACCACCCGCGCCTCGAGCTGCTGCGCCACAAGAGCCTGTTCGCCTGGCGCTCCTGGCCGCCGTCCGACGAGCTGCACGACCCGGCCCTGACCGACCGGGTCGCGACGACCTGGCGCCGCCTCGATCCGCTCAACCACTGGCTCGACGACCACGTCGGCGTCGACCTCGACGACGCCGCCGAACGTCCCGGCCGCCGCCGCTGATTCACCGCTGACTCACGGTCACCACGCGTCGCCAGCCGTAACGTGAGCACCGTGCGGACGGGGACGCGGGCCGCCCTCACGGTGGGGGTGCTGCTGGTGCTCGCCCTGCTCGGGGGCCTGCTCTGGTACGCGGCGGCGGAGCGGGTGCCCCGCGCGTTCTGGGAGGTCGTCGACCCGCCGCCCCCGGAGCCGTGCAGCGTGCAGGACCCGACGACGTCCGGCTGTCTGACGCCGACCGCGCTGCGGCTGCACGACGCGGCGGTCGCCCGGTTCGGGGACCCGGGCCGCAGGGCCCCGATCCGCTCGATCACCTGCTGGTCGGAGCACGCCTGGAACCCGTCCAGCGACCACCCCGACGGCCGGGCCTGCGACTTCTTCCCCGCCGCCTACGGCGCGTTCGCCGAGGGTGAGGACCTCGCCGACGGCTGGGCCGTGGCGCAGTGGACCCGCGAGAACGCCGACGAGATGGGCGTCCGGTACGTCATCTGGCAGGGCCGCATCTGGTACCGCGGGAGCTCCGACGCCGCCGACGGCTGGGGCCGGCCCTACGGCGGCGGGGGCGTCTACGACCCCGACGACGCCACCGGTGGGCACTTCGACCACGTCCACGTCAGCGTCGGGTCCCGCTGAGGAGTCCCTCGTGAGCGGACTTTCGAGCTATCGCTGGAAAGTTCGCTCACGTGGGGATCGGGTCGTGGGACCAGTCGCGGAGGTTGACCTGGTCGCAGGTGAGGGCGAAGGCGTCGATCTCCTCGGGCGGGGCGCCGCGGGCGAAGAGCTCGGCGAGGCCGCGGAAGTAGTGCTCCCGCGGCGCGCCCGGCACGAAGAGGATGAGGAACCGCGCGGGCTCGTCGCCGAGGGCGTGGAACCCGTGCACGCCGTTCACCGGCACGTGCGCGAAGTCGCCCTCGCCCAGCACGCCCCACTCCCGCCCGCTCATCACCGCGAGCCGCCCGGAGATCACCCAGAACGCCTCGGTGAAGCCCGTGTGGTAGTGCGGGATGGCGCCCCAGCGGCCGGGCTGGGCGGACGTCTCGAACAGGCCGTAGCCACCGCCGACGACGTGGCCGGGGGCGGTGAAGATCGCCGGACCCGCCTGCTCGGTGTCGGCGCGGTGGCGGAAGACGCCGGGGTCGGCGTCGGGGACCTCGGTCGGGAAGCTCACCGGGTCACCGCACCCTCGACGCCACGAACGGCGGGGTGACGACCTCGCACTCCAGCATCCGGCCGCGCACGTCGACCGCGACGGTGTCGCCCTCGTCGAGCCCGGCGGCGGTGTCGAGCAGCGCGAGGGCGATGCCCGTCTTCAGGGTCGGCGAGAACGTCCCGGACGTCGTCTCCCCGACGGCCTCGTCCCCGCGGCGCACCGTCATGTGCCCACGCGGCACGCCGCGCCCGGTCGCCCGCAGCCCCCACGACCGTCGCCGCGGGCCGGCCTCGCGCTCGGCCAGCAGCGCCTCGCGGCCCCAGAATTCGTCCTTCTTCCAGCCCACCGCGAACCCGCACCGCGCCTGCAGCGGCGTGATGTCCGGCCCCAGGTCCTGGCCGTGCAGCGGCAGCCCGGCCTCGGTGCGCAGCGTGTCGCGGGCGCCGAGGCCGGCGGGCAGGCCGCCCTTCTCGGTGACGACGGCGGCCAGCGCGTCCCACAGCTCGCCCGCCCCGTCGACCGGCGCGATGAGCTCGTAGCCGCGCTCGCCGGTGTAGCCCGTGCGGCACACGCGCACGAAGCCGCCCTGCCAGTCGGCGTCGACGAAGGCCATGTAGTCCAGCGCTGTCCCGGATGTGTCCTCCGCGAGCAGCCCCACCTCGGCGAGCACCGCGGGCGACGCCGGCCCCTGCACCGCGAGCACCACGTGCGCGTCGTGCTCGTCGTCGACGGCGATCCCGTCCGGCGCGACCTCGGCCAGCCGCCGGCCCACCCCCGCGGAGTTCGCGGCGTTGGGGACGGCGAACACCTCGTCGGGCCCGACGAGGTAGAGGATGAGGTCGTCGACGACGCCGCCGTCCTCGGCGCAGCACAGCGTGTACTGCGCCTTCCCGGGGACGATGCGCTCGAGGGAATTCGTCAGGCACCGGTCGACGAACGCCGCCGCCCCGGGCCCGTGGATGCGGACCTTGCCGAGGTGGCTGACGTCGAAGAGCCCGACGGCCTCCCGGGTGGCGGTGTGCTCGGCCACCGTGCCCGAGTACTGGACGGGCATCTCCCAGCCGCCGAAGGGGGCGAACGAGGCCCCGAGGGCGACGTGGTGATCGTGCAGCGGGCTGCGTCTGGTCTCGCTCACCGTGTCCGACACCCGCGGCACGGTAGTGGAGGGCCGCCGGTCCTAGCATGTGATCGACACCGTTGACAGGGAGAGACGCGACGTGAGCAGCACCCCCCACCTCGAGATCCTCGGCGCCCGGCCCGGCGCCGACGCCCTCGCCGACGCGGACGCCCTCGTCGTCGGCGTCCGTCCCGGCGACGGTGGTGGGGACCCGGTCCTCGCCTGCGACACGGCCGTCCTCGGCGACCTCGCGGGCGAGCTCCCGGGCCTGGTCACCCTGCTGGGCGGCACCGGGAAGGCCGAGGAGGTCACCCGGGTGCCGACGCGCGGGGCGATCGGGGTGCCGCTGGTCGTCGCGGTGGGGCTCGGCGCGGAGCCGGCCGACGCCGCCGCCTCCGCGGGCGAGGCGCCCGACCTCGCCGAGCAGGTCCGGCGGGCGTCCGGCGCGGCGTCGCGCGCGCTGCACGGGCACGCCGCGCACGTCGTCACCACGCTCGCGTCGATCGACCTCGCGGCCACGGTCGAGGGCACGCTGCTCGGCGACTACGCCTTCACGGCCTACAAGAAGACCCCGGAGACCGCCCCGACCGAGCTCGCGCGGGTCGGGCTCGTCGGCGACGGCGACGCGGAGGTCGTCACCCGCGCGACCGCCGTCGCGCGCTGGGTCGCCGCGGCGCGCGACCTCGTCAACACCCCGCCCAACGACCTCTACCCCGACGCCTTCGCCCAGCGGGCGCAGAGCCTCGCCGAGGGCGCCGGCGTCACGGTGGAGATCCTCGACGAGTCCCAGCTCGCCGAGGGTGGGTACGGCGGCGTGCTGGGCGTCGGTGGCGGGTCGTCGCGCCCGCCGCGCCTGGTCCGCCTGACCTACTCGCCGGCGAACCCGGTCAAGAAGGTCGCGCTCATCGGCAAGGGCATCACGTTCGACACCGGCGGCATCTCGATCAAGCCCGCCGCGAACATGGACCACATGACCTCGGACATGTCCGGGGCCGCCGGCGTCGTCGCCGCGACCTGCCTGGCCGCGGAGCTGGGGCTGGACGTCGAGGTCGTCGCCACCGTGCCGATGGCCGAGAACATGCCCTCGGGCACGGCCTACCGCCCCGGCGACGTGCTGACGATGTACGGCGGGACGACGGTCGAGGTCCTCAACACCGACGCCGAGGGCCGCCTGATCCTCGGCGACGCGATCGCCCGGGCCTGCGAGGACTCCCCCGACTACCTGCTCGAGACCTCCACGCTGACCGGCGCCCAGCTCGTCGCGCTCGGCTCGCGCACCCCGGGCGTCATGGGCACCGACGACTTCCGCGACCGCGTCGCCGGCCGGGCCCAGGCCGCGGGCGACGGCGGCTGGGCGATGCCGCTGCCCGAGGAGTTGCGCGCCGACCTCGACTCGCGCGTCGCCGACCTCGCCAACGTCACCAACCACCGCTTCGGCGGGATGCTCGTCGCCGGGATCTTCCTGCGCGAGTTCGTCGCCGACCGCGTGCCGTGGGTGCACCTGGACATCGCCGGGCCCGCCTTCAACACGGGCGGCCCGTTCGGGTACACGCCCAAGGGCGGTACCGGGGTGCCCGTGCGGACCATCGCCGCCGTGCTCGACGACATCGCGCGTCACGGATAGGACACAGGTGGTGACACGGGTGGAAGGATGAACCCGGACATCGCCTCCCCGGGGTCACCGAGCCCGGGCCGGGGACACCGCACGCCACACGCCGACGCGGGAGAAGCAGCAGTGAGCGACACGTACGACGTCATCATCCTGGGAGCCGGATCGGGCGGTTACGCCTGCGCGTTCCGCGCCGCCGAGCTCGGGCTCTCGGTCGCGCTGGTGGAGAAGGACAAGGTCGGCGGCACCTGCCTGCACCGCGGCTGCATCCCCACCAAGGCGCTCCTGCACGCCGCCGAGGTGGCCGACTCGGCGCGTGAGGGCGAGCAGTTCGGCGTCAAGAGCTCGCTGTCGGGCATCGACATGAGCGGCGTCAACTCCTACAAGGACAACGTCGTCGCCCGCCTCTACAAGGGCCTGCAGGGCCTGGTGAAGGCCAACAAGGTCACGCTGATCGAGGGCGCCGGCAAGCTCGTCGCGCAGGACACCGTCGAGGTCGACGGCCAGCGCTACCAGGGCCGCAACATCGTCCTGGCCTCCGGCTCGTACTCGAAGACGCTGCCCGGGCTCGAGCTCGGCGGCCGGGTGCTGACCTCCACCGAGGCCATCAACCTCGACTACGTCCCCGACCGCGTGGTCGTGCTCGGCGGCGGCGTCATCGGCGTCGAGTTCGCGAGCGTCTGGAAGAGCTTCGGCGCCGAGGTGACGATCGTCGAGGCGCTGCCCCACCTCGTGCCCAACGAGGACGAGTTCCTCTCCAAGCAGCTCGAGCGCCAGTTCCGCAAGCGCAAGATCGCGTTCAAGACCGGCACCAAGTTCACCGGCGTCTCCCAGACCGCCGACTCGGTGACGATCTCGCTGGAGAACGGCGAGCAGATCGAGGCCGACCTGCTGCTCGTCGCCGTGGGCCGCGGCCCGAACACCGCCGACCTCGGCTACGAGGAGAACGGCATCACGCTCGACCGCGGCTTCGTGCCGACGAACGACCGCCTGCACACCGGCGTCGGCAACATCTACGCCGTCGGCGACATCGTCCCCGGCCTCCAGCTGGCCCACCGCGGCTTCCAGCAGGGCATCTTCGTCGCCGAGGAGATCGCCGGCCTGCACCCGCCGGTGATCGACGAGACGGGCATCCCGCGGGTCACCTACTGCGAGCCCGAGGTCGCGTCGGTCGGGCTCACCGAGGCGCAGGCCAAGGAGCTCTACGGCGAGGTCCAGACCACGACGTACGACCTCGCGGGCAACGGGAAGTCCCAGATCCTCAAGACCGCCGGGGCGATCAAGCTCGTCAAGGGCGGCACCGGCGACGACGCCCCCGTGGTCGGCGTGCACATGATCGGCACCCGGATGGGCGAGCAGGTCGGCGAGGCCCAGCTGATCTACAACTGGGAGGCGCTGCCCGCCGACGTCGCGAACCTCGTCCACGCCCACCCGACGCAGAACGAGGCCCTCGGGGAGGCGCACCTCGCGCTCGCCGGCAAGCCCCTGCACAGCCACGGCTGACCTGACCCCGAGAGAACGAGCGAGGAGACCGAGCCTGATGGCCTACACCGTCCAGATGCCTGCTCTCGGGGAGAGCGTCACCGAGGGCACGGTGACGCGGTGGCTCAAGCAGGAGGGCGACCACGTCGACGTCGACGAGCCCCTCCTCGAGGTCTCGACCGACAAGGTCGACACCGAGATCCCCTCGCCCCAGGCGGGCGTGCTCCAGCGGATCGTGGCGCAGGAGGACGACACCGTCGAGGTCGGCGGCGACCTCGCCGTCATCGGCGAGGAGGGCGAGTCCGCGGGCGCGTCCGGGGGTGACGGCGGCGGCGCGGCGCAGCCGGCCGAGGCCCAGCCCGAGCCGCAGGCGTCCCAGCCGGAGCCCGAGCCGACCCCGGAGCCCGAGCCGGCCTCCGAGCCGCAGCAGCCGGCGCAGCCGGCCGCCTCGTCGGGTGGGTCGTCGGGTGGGTCGTCGGGCGGGTCGTCGGGCGGTGCCTCCGGGGGCACGACGGTCGAGATGCCGGCGCTGGGCGAGTCGGTCACCGAGGGCACGGTCACGCGCTGGCTCAAGCAGGTCGGCGACACGGTCGACGTCGACGAGCCGCTGCTCGAGGTGTCCACCGACAAGGTCGACACCGAGATCCCGTCGCCGGTGGCCGGCACGGTGCTCGAGCTCAAGGCCGGCGAGGACGACACCGTCGAGGTCGGCGGGGCCCTCGCCGTCATCGGTGACGCGTCGCAGGCCGGGGGTGCCGCCCCGGCGCAGGAGCCCCAGCAGTCGCAAGAGCCCCAGCAGCAGGCCCAGCAGCCAGCCCAGCCCCAGCAGACCCAGCAGGACCCGCGTCCGGAGCCCGAGCGCCCCGCCGAGCCCGAGCCCACCGAGGCGCCGAGCGGCGCGCAGGCGGCGTCCGGGGCCGGCGACTACGTCTCCACCGAGACCGAGCGGCCCACGACGTCCGCCGGCCCGGCCAACGCCGGCGCCCTGCACCCGCGCGAGGACACCTCGCAGGGCAACGGCGCCTCGGCGCCGAGCACCGGCGGGACGACCGAGACCGGCTCGCCGTACGTGACGCCGCTCGTGCGCAAGCTCGCGGCCGAGCGCGGCGTCGACCTCTCGACGCTGACCGGCACCGGCGTCGGCGGGCGCATCCGCAAGCAGGACGTCGTCAAGGCGGCCGACGAGCAGGACAAGGCCTCGGCGTCCGCCGCCTCCGACGCCCCGGCCCAGGCCGCCCCCGCGGGCGGCTCGGGCGGCGGCGCGGTCCACGGCGGCGAGGTGCAGAAGCCGGCGGCGTCCGGGGCCCGCGGCTCGTCGGGCGCGCCCGCGCCGGACACCTCGGGGCTGCGCGGCACCACGCAGAAGATGTCGCGGCGCCGGCAGACGATCGCCAAGCGCATGGTGGAGTCGCTGCAGGTCTCCGCCCAGCTGACGACGGTCGTCGAGGCCGACGTCACGCGGATCGCCCGGCTGCGCGACCGCGCCAAGGCCGACTTCGCCAAGCGCGAGGGCGTCAAGCTCTCGTTCCTGCCGTTCATGGCGCTGGCGACGGTCGAGGCGCTCAAGGCGCACCCCGCGGTGAACGCGTCGATCGACACCGAGAAGAGCGAGGTCACCTACCACGGTGCCGAGCACCTGGGCATCGCCGTCGACTCGCCGGCAGGGCTGATCGTGCCGGTCGTGCACGACGCCGGGGACCTCAACCTCGCCGGGCTGGCGCGCAAGATCGCCGACGTGGCCGACCGCACGCGGGCGAACAAGATCACGCCGGACGAGCTCTCGGGCGGCACGTTCACGATCACCAACACCGGCTCGCGGGGCGCGCTGATCGACACGCCGATCATCAACCAGCCCCAGGTCGGCATCCTCGGCACCGGCGCCGTGGTGAAGAAGCCGATGGTGCTCCAGGACGACTCGGGCGGCGACGTCATCGCGATCCGGTCGACGGCCTACCTGTGCCTGTCGTACGACCACCGCATCGTCGACGGCGCCGACGCGGCCCGCTTCCTCACCACCGTCAAGGACCGCCTCGAGGGCGGCGCCTTCGAGGGTGAGCTGGGCCTGTAGCCCGCCCGCGCCCGCACTGACCGAAGGGCCCCTTCGCTCGACTAGATCGAGCGAAGGGGCCCTTCGCTCGTCCGGGCCCGCGAGTGCACGTTCCGGCGGAGGGCGCCCCTTGCCCGTCTATCCGAACCACGGTGCCCTTCGGTCAGGACGGCGAGCCACCCCGGGTCGCGGCGGGCCGGACACTCCGCGACGATCACCCCATGCGCGTCGTCATCGCCGGGTCCTCCGGGCTCATCGGCACCGCCCTGGTCCCCCGGCTGCGGGAGGCCGGCCACGACGTCGTCCGGCTGGTCCGGCGCACCCCGCAGGCGCCCGACGAGCGCGGCTGGGATCCTGCCGCCGGGCACCTCGCGCCCGGCGCGCTCGAGGGCGCCGACGCCGTCGTCAACCTGTCCGGGGCGGGCATCGGCGACAAGCGCTGGACCGGCGCGCGCAAGCAGGAGCTGCGCGACAGCCGCATGATCCCCACCGACGTGCTGGCCCGGGCCGTGGCCGAGCACGACATCCCGACGATGGTCAGCGGCTCGGCGGTCGGCTGGTACGGCGACACCGGGGCGATGGCCGTGGACGAGACCGCCCGCCGCGGCTCGGGCTTCCTCTCGGACCTCTGCCGCGACTGGGAGGCCGCGACCCGCCCCGCCGACGACGCCGGCGCGCGGGTCGTGCTGCTGCGCACGGGCCTCGTGCTCGCCCCCAACGGCGGGCTGATGGGCCAGCTCAAGCCGCTGTTCAAGTACGGGCTGGGCGGGAAGCTCGGCTCGGGCACGCAGTACATGCCGTGGATCTCGATCGACGACGAGGTCGACGCGATCCTCCACGCCCTCGAGCACGACACCGTCGTCGGCCCGATGAACGCCACCGGCCCCGACCCCGTGACCAACGACGAGTTCACCCGCGTCCTCGCCGCCCAGCTGCACCGGCCCGCGCCGTGGATGGTGCCCGGGTTCGCGATGCGCGCGGTGCTCGGGGAGTTCGCCGACGAGGGCGTGCTGGTCAGCCAGCGGGTGCTGCCGGGCGTGCTGGAGCGCGAGGGCTTCCGCTTCCGCCACCGCACGCTCACCGAGGCGCTGTCCGCCGTCCTCGACGGGTCATGACCGCCGGGCTCCCCGACGCCGTCGACGTCGTCGTGGTCGGCGCCGGGCTCGCGGGCCTGCGGGCGGCGCAGGTCGTCGCCCGCGCCGGGCGGTCGGTCGTGGTGTGCGAGGCGAGCGACGGGGTCGGCGGGCGGGTGCGCACCGACGTCGTCGACGGCTTCCTCGTCGACCGCGGGTTCCAGATCCTCAACACCTTCTACCCGGCGCTGCGCGCGGCGATCGACCTCGACGCCCTCGACCTGCGCCGCTTCGTGCCCGGCGCCGCCGTCCGGGACGCCGACGGGCGGCTGCACCGCCTCGCCGACCCGCGCCGCGTGCCCACCTGGGCGCCCCGCACCGCCGTCGACCCGCTGCTCGGCCCCGGCGAGAAGGTCCGCGTCGGCGCGGTGACGCTGCGCTCGCTGCTCGTGCCGCCGTCGCGCCAGGCCCGGGCGCCGGAGCGCTCGACGGCCGACGAGCTGGCCCGGTGGGGTCTCGGCGGGCGGCCGACCGAGACGTTCCTGCGCCCGTTCCTGGCCGGCGTGCTGGGCGACCGGGACCTCGAGACCTCCTCGCGGGTGTTCTCCCTGTTCTGGCGCAGCTTTGCCCTCGGCGACCTGACGCTGCCCTCGCGCGGGATCGGGGCGGTGCCCGCCCAGCTCGCGGCCCGCCTGCCCGCGGGCACCGTGCACCTCGAGACGCCGGTCGAACAGGTCGCACCGGGGGTCGTGGAGACCGCCCGCGGACGGGTCCGGGCCGGCGCGGTGGTCGTGGCGACCGAGGGCACGGCCGCCGCCGGGCTCCTCGCCGGGCGGGTGCCGCCGCCGCGGACCTTCGCGCTGACCACGCACTACCACGTCACCACCGAGCCCCCGACCCGCCAGGCGCTGCTCCACCTCGACGGCGCGGGCGGGCCGGTGGTCAACACGACGGTGCTCACCGCCGGGGCGCCCTCCTACTCCCCCGACCACCGCCACCTCGTCGCGAGCACCGTGCTCGGCCCCGACCCCCTGCCCGGGAGCGAGCTGCGCGGCGAGCTCACGCGCATCTGGGGCACGCCGGTCGGCGCGTGGGACGAGCTCGCGACCGTCCGGGTGCCGCGCGCCCTGCCCGCGGCGATCCCGCCCACCCCGGAGGGCCTGCGCCGACCCGTGGACCTCGGCGACGGTCTCTTCGTCGCCGGCGACCACCGCGACACCCCGTCGACCCAGGGCGCGCTGGTCAGCGGCCGGCGCACCGCGCAGGAGGCGCTCGCGCACCTCCGCAGGACGCGGAGCGGAGCGGAGCCGGACCCATCGGTGCCGGGGTAGCGTCGGCCCCGTGAGCCGCTCCAGCCGTGCCGCCGTCGAGCCCGTCGAGGTCCATGATCTCGGCACCGTCGACTACCTCGAGGCCTGGGAGCGCCAGCGCGCGCACGCCGACGCGCGGGTCGCCGACACCGGCCCGGACACGCTGCTGCTGCTCGAGCACCCGTCGGTCTACACGGCGGGCCGGCGCACGCTGCCCGAGGAGCGGCCGGTCGACGGCACGCCGGTGATCGACGTCGACCGCGGTGGCAAGATCACCTGGCACGGCCCGGGGCAGCTCGTCGGCTACCCGATCATCGGGCTCGCGCAGCCCGTCGACGTCGTCGACCACGTGCGGCGCCTCGAGCAGGCGCTGATCGCGGTGTGCGACGCCTACGGCCTGGCCGTCGGGCGCATCGCCGGCCGCAGCGGCGTCTGGCTGCCCGCCGACGACCGCGGCCCGGCCCGCAAGATCGCCGCCATCGGCGTGCGCGTGGCCCGCGGCGTGACGCTGCACGGCTTCGCCCTCAACGCCGACCCGGACCTCGCGGCTTTCGGCGCGATCGTCCCGTGCGGCATCCGCGACGCCGGCGTCACCAGCCTCACCGCCGAGCTGGGGCGCCACGTCGGCGTCGACGAGGTCCGCGACGCGACCCGCGACGCCGTCCTCGCCGCCCTCGACGGCACCCTCGCGCTGACCGACCGCACACTGCCCGCCGCCCCCGACGCCGCGCAGGACGTCACCGTCGGCGGCCTGACCGTGCGGGTGGGCGCCGCGCGCTGATCGCTTGACACCGGGTCCGCGGCGACGCCACGGTGCTCTGGATCACAGGTGCGCCGGGAGGAGATCGCCGTGGACGTGTCCGTCGCCTTCCCCACCGCGCTGAGCACGCCCGAGGACATCGCCGTCGCCGAGCACCTGGGCTACGCCCGGGCCTGGATCTACGACACCCCGCAGCAGAGCCCCGACGTCTGGATGACGCTCGCCCTCGCCGCCGAGCGGACCGAGCACATCGGGCTGGGTCCCGGCGTCCTCGTCCCCACCCTGCGCCACCCCATGGTGAACGCCGCCGCCACCGCGACCCTCGCCGCGCTCGCCCCGGGACGCGTCGCGGTCGCGTTCGGCACGGGCTTCACCGGACGGCGCGCCATGGGCTACCGCGCGATCCCGTGGTCGTACATGGACGCCTACATCCGGACCTACCGGGCGCTCCTGCGCGGCGAGGTCGTCGAGTGGGAGGGCGCGTCGATGCAGATGCTCCACCCCGACGGCCACGCCCCGGCGCGGCCGGTCGACGTGCCCGTGCTGGTCGGGGCCCTCGGGCCGAAGGGTGACGCGGTCGCCCGGGAGCTGGGCGACGGCCTGTTCGTCACCCTGGCGCAGCCGGAGTTCATGTCGGCGTACTCCTGGGTGCCCTACCTCGCGTGGGGCACGGTCCTCGACGAGGACGAGGAGCAGGACTCCGAGCACGCCCGCGAGGCCGCCGGCCCCGGCTGGGCGCTCGCCTACCACGGCGCGTACGAGTTCGGCGGTCCCGACGCCGCGCGCGGGCTCGTCGGCGGCGACGCGTGGATGGACACCGTCGAGAAGGCGCCCCCGGGGCGACGGCACCTCGCGGTCCACGTCGGGCACTGCGTCGAGCTCAACGACGCCGACGCCGCGGCCTGGGAGGCCGGCGGGCACACCATGGTGCGCGAGGCGACCCTGACCGGGACCCGCAGCGAGATCCGCGACCGGCTCCACGAGCTCGCCACCCGCGGCGTCACCGAGATCGTCTTCCAGCCCTGCGGCCCGGACACCCGCGGCGAGCTGGAGCGCTTCCTCGACGCCGCCCGCTGACTCCCGGGACGGCCCTACACCTGCGGCGCGATCTCCGCGGCCACGAGCTCGAGCTGGTCGAGGTCCGAGAGGTCGAGCACCTGCAGGTAGACGCGCTCCAGCCCGGCCCGCTCGCGGAACGCCCCGAGCTTGTCGACGACCTCGGCGGGCGTGCCCGCGAGCCCGTTGGCGCGCAGCTCGTCGGGCGCGCGCCCGATCGCGGCGGCGCGGCGGGCGACCTCGGCGTCGTCCCGGCCCGTGCACACCACCTGAGCGGTCGAGCGGCCCAGCGACGCGGGGTCCCGCCCGCGGTCGCGGCAGGCCTCGTCCACGCGCTGCTGGCCGGCGACGAGGTCGTCGAGCCCGGCGAAGGGCATGTTGAACTCGGTCGCGTAGGTCGCCGCGAGCTCCGGGGTCCGGCGCGTGCCGTTGCCGCCGACGATGATCGGCGGGTACGGCGTCTGCAGCGGCTTGGGCAGGCCGGGGCTGTCGGCGAAGGTGTAGTGCTCGCCGTGGTGGGTGTACGGGCTCCCGACGGGGGTGAGCCAGGAGCCGGTGAGGATCTCCAGCTGCTCGGCGAGCATCCCGAACCGCTCCGCGGTCGACGGGAACGGGATGCCGTAGGCGCGGTGCTCGGCCTCGTACCAGCCGGTGCCGAGGCCGAGCTCGACGCGCCCGCCCGACATCTGGTCGACCTGCGCGACGGCCACGCCGAGCGGACCGGGCAGGCGGAAGGTGGCGGCGGTCATGAGGGTGCCGAGACGGATGGTGCTGGTCTCGCGGGCGAGCGCCCCGAGCGTCACCCACGCGTCGGTCGGCCCGGGCAGGCCGTTGGCCTCCCCCATCGCCAGGTAGTGGTCCGACCGGAAGAAGGCGTCGAACCCCGCGTCCTCCGCCGCTCGAGCCACGCGGAGCAGGTCATCGTACGCGGCGCCCTGCTGCGGCTCGGTGAAGATCCGGAGGTCCACACGATCAGGGTAGTCCGGCGGCGCACGTCCGAACCGTCCCCCGGGGGTCACATCCCCCCGACGCCGTCGCCCGTGCGGCGTAGGGTCGGGAGCGTGACGGTCGCCCCACGCCATGATCTCGGTGAAGGTCGGAAGATGTTGCGGCTCGAGGTCCGCAACTCCCAGACGCCCATCGAGCGCAAGCCGGAGTGGATCCGCACGCGCGTGGCCACCGGGCCGAACTTCACCGAGCTGAAGGGCCTGGTGAAGGGCTCGGGCCTCGCCACCGTGTGCGAGGAGGCCGGCTGCCCCAACATCTTCGAGTGCTGGGAGGACCGCGAGGCCACCTTCCTCATCGGCGGCGAGCAGTGCACGCGCCGGTGCGACTTCTGCCAGATCGACACCGGCAAGCCCTCGCCGCTCGACACGATGGAGCCGCGCAAGGTCGCGGAGTCGGTGCGGCAGATGGGCCTGCGGTACTCGACGATCACCGGCGTCGCCCGCGACGACCTCGACGACGGCGGCTCGTGGCTCTACGCCGAGACCGTCCGCCAGGTGCACGAGCTCAACCCCGGCACCGGCGTCGAGCTGCTCATCCCCGACTTCGACGGGCGCGCCGACCAGCTCGGGCCGGTCTTCGACGCCGCCCCCGAGGTGCTCGCGCACAACCTCGAGACCGTGCCGCGCATCTTCCGGCGCATCCGTCCGGGGTTCCGCTACGAGCGCTCGCTCGACGTCATCCGGCAGGCCCGCGACGCCGGGCTCGTCACCAAGTCGAACCTCATCCTCGGCATGGGCGAGACCCCCGAGGAGGTCACCGCCGCGATGCAGGACCTCGTCGACGCCGGCTGCGAGCTGCTGACCCTCACCCAGTACCTGCGTCCGAGCCTGCGCCACCACCCCGTGGAGCGCTGGGTCAAGCCCGAGGAGTTCGTCGAGCACCGCGACGCCGCGCTGGCCATGGGCTTCCCCGGCGTCATGGCCGGCCCGCTCGTGCGCTCGTCCTACCGCGCGGGGCGTCTGTACGCCCAGGCGAAGCTCGCCCGCGGCGAGGCGCTGCCCGAGGGCATGGCCGAGCTCGCCGAGGAGGGCCCGGCCCGCCAGGAGGTCGGCGAGGTGCTGGCGCGCACGCGCCGCTGAACGTCCGCGACGACGACCGGTCGAGCTCCGTCTCCCGCGAGCCGTGATGTCCCCGTAGGGCAGAATGGGGGCATGGCGAAGCAGGGCTCCGGCGCGGCGAGCAAGGAAGAGAAGAAGGCCGCCAAGCAGGCCGCGAAGGCGGCTCGTCGCGAGCGCTTCCGCCAGATCTGGCAGGCGTTCCAGATGCAGCGCCGCGAGGACAAGGCGCTGCTGCCGCTGATGATCGGCGCAGTGCTCGGCACGGGCCTCGTGCTGTTCCTCGTCGGTCTGCTCATCGGCCAGCAGTGGTTCCTGCTGCCCACCGGCATCCTGCTCGGCGTCCTGCTCGCGGTGATCATCTTCGGTCGCCGGGTGCAGCGGAACGTCTACGCGAAGGCCGCCGGCCAGCCCGGCGCCGCGGGCTGGGCGCTCGACACGATGCGCGGCCAGTGGCGGGTCAGCCAGGCCGTCGCGGGCACGACGCAGCTCGACGCGGTGCACCGGGTGATCGGCCGGCCGGGCGTCGTGCTCGTGGCCGAGGGCGCCCCGCACCGCACGAAGAGCCTCGTCGCGCAGGAGAAGAAGCGCGTCGCGCGCATCATCGGCCAGGTGCCGATCTACGAGGTCATGGTCGGCGAGGACGAGGGTCAGGTCCCGCTGTCGAAGCTCCAGCGGCACATGGCGAAGCTCCCGCGCAACATCGACAAGAACCAGATGGAGACGGTCGAGAAGCGCCTCGCCGCGCTCGCGAACCGCAGCGGCCCGGCCATGCCCAAGGGTCCGGTGCCGAAGAACGCGCAGCAGCTCAAGGGCATGCAGCGCACCGCCCGCCGGCGCTGACTACCGGGTCCGCACCACCACGGTCCGGCTCGCGCGGTCGTGGACGCCGCGGGAGTCACGGTCCACGATCAGCGCGGGGATGACGAAGAACACCGACGCGGTGCGCACGAGCGTCCACAGCAGCCCGACGCCGGCCTTCTCGGGCCGGTCGAGGCGCACGACGCGCAGCCCGAGCAGCACCATCGCCGGCGTCGCGCCGACGATCGCGACGGGCACGACCATGATCAGCGCCCAGGTCAGCAGGCTCCAGTTCTGCGGCAGTGCGGGGTAGGTGAACAGCCCCGCGAGCAGGCCGGCGACGACCGCGTCGAGCAGGAACTGCGCGCCCCGGCGGCCCAGCGTCGCCACGGAGCCGGGACCGCGCTCGGGCAGGCCGAAGCGCTCGCCGGGGTGGCCCTCGGACTCCGGCGCCTCGCGCGCGGGAGTCGGCCGGGGTGCCTCCGGCGGCCGTGTCGCGCGGCGATCGGCGGTGCCGGCCGCGGCGTCCGACGCAGCGCGGGAGGGCGTGTCGGAAGGAGGGGCCGAGCCGTCCAGCCATTCACGGAACCACGACACCGTGACAGGCTACGGCGCACCGGGAGCACGGGCGGGCCGAGACCGTCGCGGTGCCGCTGCGTCGCCGACCGAGCACCCGGTGCGCGTTAACTGCTGTGAAACATGCTGGTGACTGCTGAGCAACAGCACCCACCTAGCGTCGGGATCACCTGGACCGGTCACGGTCGATGCCCCCGATCAGTGGGTACGGTGCGATCCGCTGACCACTCGACCCCCGTCGTCCCCGGCAAGCGTGTGAAGGAGCCACCGAGGGTGTTCAACAATCAGGACGAGGTCTTCAAGTACATCTCCGACGAGGGGGTGAAGTACGTCGACGTCCGCTTCTGCGACCTGCCGGGGCAGATGCAGCACTTCACCGTGCCGGCGTCGGAGTTCGACGAGGACGTGTTCACCACCGGCTTCGCCTTCGACGGTTCGTCGATCACCGGGTTCCAGAGCATCAACGAGTCGGACATGTCGCTGCTGCCCGACATCGCGACGGCGCGCCTCGACCCGTTCCGGGCCCAGAAGACCCTCAACGTCAACTTCTTCGTGCACGACCCGCTGACCCTCGAGGCCTACAGCCGCGACCCGCGCAACGTCGCCCGCAAGGCCGAGAAGTTCCTCTCGACGGTCGACGTCGCCGACACCTGCTTCTTCGGCCCCGAGGCGGAGTTCTACATCTTCGACTCGGTGCGCTACGAGTCGAAGGCCAACGGCACGTTCTACGAGGTCGACTCGATCGAGGGCCACTGGAACACCGGCCGCGACGAGGTCGGCGGCAACAAGGGCAACAAGGTCAACATGAAGGGCGGGTACTTCCCCGTCGAGCCGACCGACCAGAGCTCCGACCTGCGCGCCGCCATCGGCACCAACCTCATCAACGCCGGCTTCGAGCTCGAGAAGCTGCACCACGAGGTCGGCACCGGCGGCCAGGCCGAGATCAACTACAAGTTCAACACCCTGCTGCACGCCGCGGACGACCTGCAGCTGTTCAAGTACATCGTCAAGAACACGGCGTGGCAGGCCGGCAAGACCGTCACCTTCATGCCGAAGCCGCTGGCCGGCGACAACGGCTCGGGCATGCACTGCCACCAGTCGCTGTTCAAGGGCGGCGAGCCGCTGTTCTACGACGCCAACGGCTACGCCGGGCTGTCGGACCTGGGCCGCCACTACATCGGCGGCATCCTGCACCACGCCCCCAGCCTGGTCGCGTTCACCAACGCCACGGCGAACTCGTACCACCGCCTGGTGCCCGGCTTCGAGGCCCCGATCAACCTGGTCTACTCGAACCGCAACCGCTCGGCGTGCGTCCGCATCCCGATCACGGGCGACAACCCGAAGGCCAAGCGCCTCGAGTTCCGCTGCCCCGACTCGTCGGGCAACCCGTACCTGTCCTTCGCCGCCATGATGATGGCCGGCCTCGACGGCATCCGGAACAAGATCGAGCCGCCGACGCCGATCGACAAGGACCTCTACGAGCTGCCCCCGGAGGAGGCCGCGAACATCGCGCAGGTCCCGGCCAGCCTCGACGCCGCGGTGAACAACCTCGAGGCCGACCACGACTACCTGCTCGAGGGCGGCGTGTTCACCTCGGACCTCATCGAGAAGTGGATCGAGCTCAAGCGCGACGACGTGACGGGCCTGCGCCTGCGTCCGCACCCGTACGAGTTCGAGCTGTACTTCGACTGCTGAGCAGCGGCTGACGCACGACGGCCCGGTCACCCCGCGGGGTGGCCGGGCCGTCGTGCGTCAGGGGTTCCTGCGGATCCGCAGGACCGCCAGGGTGACGAGCACGATCCCGGCCACCCCGAGCGCGAAGAGCACGATCCCGAAGGCCGGCCGCGGCGTGAACGTGAGCACGAGCCCGGCGACCAGGAGCACGGCGCTGATCACCCACCCGACCACGCAGCGGCGGATCGTGGTGAGACCGAGGGCCGAGAGCATGGACGCCATGCTGGCACGGCGTCAGGAGCGGTCCGTCCGACGGTCCGGCACGTCCTCCCGTGGCGACAGGGCTGCCGCGACGACGTACTGGTAGACGTAACGGATCTCCTCGCCCCGGCGCACGGGCAGGCACACCCAGCCGACCCACTCCCCCGTCGTCGTGCGCCGCCAGGCGAGCAGCTCGCCGGGGACGCGGCTCTGGAGGTCGACGCCCTCGGGCATCGGACGGACGGGGGCCTCCCGCGGACGCGGGTAGGCGATCGCGAGATCCACCCAGACCCGCTTGACCTCGTCGCGCTGCAGCGCGCCGGACCGCTCGTTGCGGCGCTGTGCCGGACCCCGTTCGTCGAACACGTGTTCGATCGTCGGGGATGGACGGCCCGAGCGCCACCCACACGCCCGGGTGTGTCCGGAGATCGCCGCGGCTCAGTCCACCAGGTAGAAGATCCGGTCCACGACCGCCCGCGCGCGGCGGGTGACGCGGCGGTACTCGTCGAGGAACTCGCCCGGGTCGTCGTCGGGGTCGTGGCCCAGCGCCGAGGCCACGGCGACGAGGTCACGGCCGGAGCGCGGGACCTCGTCGGTCGGCCGGCCGCGCACGAGCGTGGCGGCGGCGCGGGCGTGGGTGGCCATGGTCCAGCCGGCGACGAGCTCCTCGGCGTCGCCCGGGTCGACGAGCCCGGCCTTCGCCGCCGCGTCGAGGGCCTCGAGCGTCGAGGGCGTCCGCAGCGACGGCACCGCGCCGGCGTGCTGGAGCTGCAGGAGCTGCACGGTCCACTCGACGTCGGACAGCCCGCCGGTGCCGAGCTTGGTGTGCAGGGCCTTGTCGGCGCGCCGGGGCAGGCGCTCGTTGTCGACGCGCGCCTTGATCCGCCGGATCTCGACGGCCTTCTCGTCCGGCAGCCCGTCGGCCGGGTAGCGGTACGGGTCGATGGCCTCGACGAACGCGGCGCCCAGCTCCTCGTCGCCGGCGACCGGCCGCGCGCGCAGGAGCGCCTGGTACTCCCAGGTGTCGGCGAGCCTGGCGTAGTACTGCCGGTAGGAGTCGAGGGTGCGCACGAGCGGCCCGCTCTTGCCCTCCGGGCGCAGCTTGGTGTCGACCTCGAGCGGCGGGTCGGGGCTCGGTGCGCCCAGGGCCGACACGGTCGCCTCGGCCACGGCCTTGGCGTACCGCACGGCCTCGGCGTCGTCGACCCCCTCGGCGGGCTCGCACACGAACAGCACGTCGGCGTCCGACGAGTAGCCGAGCTCCGCGCCCCCGAGCCGCCCCATGCCGATGACGGCGATCCGCGCCGGCGCCGGGTCGCCACCCGTCTGCCCGCGTTCGGCGGCGGCGAGCGCGGCCTGGAGCACCGCGACCCAGATGCTCGACAGCGCCCCGCAGACCGCCGGCACGTCGAGCAGGCCCAGCAGGTCGGCGCACGCCACCCGGACGAGCTCGATGCGGCGCATGGAGCGCCCGACCTGGCCCGCGGACTCCGGGTCGGTGTGACGCGCGACGGCCCGGCGCAGCGATGCAGCGACCTCGTCGGGGCGGCGGGCGACGAGCTCGGCGTTCGGCCCGTCGCCGGCGAGCAGCCGCAGCACCTCGGGCGTCCGCGGCATCATCTCCGCGACCCAGCGCGAGGTGCCCAGCACCCGCATGAGGCGCTCGGCCGCGATCCCCTCGTCGCGCAGGTAGCCCAGGAACCAGGGCGTGTCGGCGAGCGCCTCGGACACCTTGCGGTAGGCGAGCAGCCCGTGGTCGGGGTCGGCGGAGTGGCCGAGCTCGTCGAGCAGCACGGGCAGCAGCGCGCGCTGGATGCGGCTCGCGCGGCTGACGCCGCTGGTCAGCGCCTGCAGGTGCCCGAGCGCGCCCTGCGGCGAGGTCCACCCCAGGGCCTTGAGCCGGCGCATCGCCGACTCCGAGGTGAGCACGAGGTCCTCGCCCGGCACCCGGGCCACCGACTCGAGCAGCGGCCGGTAGAAGAGCTTCTCGTGCAGGCGCCGCACGCGCACCGTGTGCCGCGAGCGCTCGTGCTGGAGCACCCCGACCGCGTCGCGGGACCCGTCGGCGCGCAGCTTGGCCGCGCGCGCGAGCCAGCGCAGGCCCGCGGTGTCGTCGTCGGGCGGGAAGAGGTGGGTGCGGCGCATCTTCTGCAGCTGCACGCGGTGCTCGAGCAGGCGCAGGAAGCGGTACGAGGCGGCGAGGTTCGCGGCGTCGTCGCGCCCGACGTAGCCGCCGTCGGCCAGCGCGGCCAGCGCCTCGAGGGTGTTCTGGCTGCGGATCGTCTCGTCGCCCCGGCCGTGGACCATCTGCAGCAGCTGCACGGCGAACTCGACGTCGCGCAGCCCGCCGCGCCCGAGCTTGAGCTCGCGGTCGGCGTGCTCGGCGCGGATGTGGTCGAGGACGCGGCGGCGCATGGCCCGGACGTCGGCGACGAAGTCGTCACGGTCGGCAGCGCTCCACACCATCGGCGCCAGCGCCTCGCAGTACTCGCGGGCGAGGTCCTCGTCCCCGGCGACCGGGCGGGCCTTGAGCAGGGCCTGGAACTCCCAGGTCTTCGCCCAGCGCTCGTAGTAGGAGACGTGCCCGTCGAGCGTGCGCACGAGCGCGCCCTGCCGGCCCTCGGGGCGCAGGTTGGCGTCGACCTCGAGGAACGCCTCGGTGGCGACGCGCATCATCGTCGAGGCCAGCCGGGTCGCGATGTCCGTCGGGCCCTCGGCCACGAAGATCACGTCGATGTCGCTGACGTAGTTGAGCTCGCGGCCGCCGCACTTGCCCATCCCGATCACGGCGAGACGGCACGGCAGCGGGTCGCCGGGCTCGCGGCCGTCCTTGGTGCCCAGCGCGTCGGCGATCGTCGCATCGGCGACCGCGAGGGAGGCCCGCAGGCCCGCGGCGGCGAGGTCGGCGAGCTGCGCCGCGACGACCTCGACCGGCACGACCGGCAGGTCCGGCTCGCACACCGACTGCAGGTCGGCGGCGGCCAGCGCCAGCACCTGGTCGCGGTAGGCCAGTCGCAGCACCCCGATGCCCGCCGGCTCGAGCACCGTCGCGCGGGGCGCGCCCGCGGCGTCCCGGGCGTGCTCGGCCCCGACCGCCGCGAACAGCGTCTGCGTGCGCTGCTCGAGGTCGGGCAGCCGCGAGGCGTCGTAGGTGCGCCCGGGCGTGTGCTCGGTGCGCAGCGTGCGCCACCGGTCGGGGTGGCCGACGAGGTGGTCACCGAGCGCGGTGGACCCGCCGAGCACCGAGAGCAGCCGCCCGCGCAGGCCCTGGTCGGTGCGCAGGGCCTCGTCGAGCGTCGACCACTCCTGCTCCCCCATCGCCTCGCGCAGCCGCTCGACGGCGAGCAGCGCGAGGTCCGGGTCGGGGCTGCGCGCCAGCGCCCAGACGACGAGCTCGGCGCCCGGGACCGGGGCGTCCTCGTCCCACCAGCCCAGCGCCCCGAGGCGGGGGCCGGCGTCGGGGTCGGTCAGCCCGAGGCGCGCCGGTGCGCGGTGGGCGCGGGTCATGCGGTCACCGAACGGATCACGGCGCCGGTCACAGCGTCGGCAGGTACGTCGCCAGCTCGTACGGGGTGACGTTGCGCCGGTAGGCGTCCCACTCCGCGCGCTTGTTGCGCAGGAAGAAGTCGAAGACGTGCTCGCCGAGGACCTCCGCCATGAGCTCGGAGCGCTCCATCGCCGCGAGCGCGCCGTCGAGGTTCTGCGGCAGCGTCTCGTAGCCCATCGCGCGGCGCTCGCCCTCGGAGAGCATCCAGACGTTGTCCTCCGCGGCCGGCGGCAGCTCGTAGCCCTCGGCGACGCCCTGCAGGCCGGCGCCGAGGATCGCGGCGTAGGCCAGGTAGGGGTTGGCGGCGGTGTCGATCGTGCGCACCTCGACCCGGCGCGACGACGCCTTGCCCGGCGAGTACATCGGGACGCGGACCAGCGCCGAGCGGTTCGCGTGGCCCCAGCACACGGTCGTCGGGGCCTCGCCGCCGACGATGAGGCGCTTGTAGGAGTTGACGAACTGGTTGGTCACCGCGGAGATCTCGCGGGCGTGGCGCAGGACGCCGGCGACGAACGCCTTGCCGGTCTTGGACAGCTCGTAGGGCTCGGACGCGTCGTGGAAGGCGTTCTGGTCGCCCTCGAAGAGGCTGACGTGCGTGTGCATCGCCGAGCCGGGGTGCTCGGTGAACGGCTTGGGCATGAAGGACGCGTTGACGCCCTGGGTGATCGCGACCTCCTTGACGATGTAGCGGAAGGTCATGATGTTGTCCGCCATCGTCAGGGCGTCGGCGTAGCGCAGGTCGATCTCCTGCTGGCCCGGCCCGCCCTCGTGGTGGCTGAACTCCACCGAGATCCCCATGGCTTCGAGCGCCTCGATGCAGCGGCGCCGGAAGTGCGGCGCGACGTCGTGGCTGGCCTGGTCGAAGTAGCCGCCGGTGTCGGCGGGCACCGGCGGCGTGCCGTCACCGGGCAGGTCGCGCAGCAGGTAGAACTCGATCTCGGGGTGCACGTAGCAGGTGAAGCCGGCCTCGGCGGCGCGCGAGAGGCCGCGGCGCAGCACGTGGCGCGGGTCGGCCCAGGACGGCGAGCCGTCGGGCATCGTGATGTCGCAGAACATGCGCGCCGAGTAGTGCCCGCCGCCCGCGGTCTCCCACGGGAGCACCTGGAACGTCGACGGGTCGGGCTTCGCGACCATGTCCGACTCGTAGACGCGGGCGAAGCCCTCGATCGCCGACCCGTCGAACCCGATGCCCTCGGCGAAGGCACCCTCGAGCTCGGCCGGGGCGACGGCCACCGATTTGAGGTAACCGAGCACGTCGGTGAACCACAGCCGCACGAAGCGGATGTCGCGTTCCTCCAGCGTGCGCAGGACGAACTCCTGCTGGCGATCCATGCCGCCGACCCTAGGTCCGGGTACAGATCCCCGAAAGCCGGGGCTCGGTCACGTCAGGACGCCGGGCACGTCGCCCCGGGCGGGGCGGGGGTGCCGTCGATGAGGTAGCGGGTCGCGATGTCGTCGACGCACGGCGAGCTCTGGAACACCGCGGTGTGCTCGTCGCCGACCTTGGTGAGCAGCGATCCGCCCAGCGCACGGGCCAGCTCCACGCCGGCCTGGTAGGGCGTGGCCGGGTCGCCGGTGGTCGAGACGACCAGCGGCGGCGCGAGGCCCGGGACCTGCGGCACGTGCGGCTGGCTCGTCGGCGGGGTCGGCCAGAACGCGCAGCTGTCGCGCGCCGACGACGCCCCGCGCCCGCTGTCGAGGAACGGCGCGGCCTCGTTGTAGGCCTGCGCGCGGGCCAGCGACTGGGCCGGGTCGGTGACGCGCGGGTCGTCGGCGCAGCGCACGACCTCGAACGCGTCCTGCGACGAGGCGTAGGTGCCGTCGCGGTTCCGCTCGTAGTACTCGTCGGCGAGCGTCATCAGCGCGGCGCCCTGACCGGCCCGGAGGTCGTTGAGTGCCCGGACCAGGCGCGGCCAGTAGGTCTCGACGTAGAGCGCGTTGATCGTGCCCTGCTGGGCGTCGGCGTAGGACAGCACGCGCCCGTCGGGCAGCGGGAGCGGCGCGTCGATCAGGGGGCGCGTGAGCTGCTGGTAGGCCTGGGTGGTGCGGGCCGGGTCCTGGCCGAGCGGGCAGTCGGGCCGCGACGCGCAGTCGCGGGCGAACGCGTCGAACGCACCCTGGAAGCCGCGGCCCTGCTCGATGAGCTCGGCCGTCGGGTCCTGGTCGGGGTCGAGCGCGCCGTCGAGCACCATCGCCCGCACGTTTGCCGGGAACTGCTCGGCGTACGTGGAGCCGATCCGGGTGCCGTAGGAGTAGCCGAGGTAGGTGAGGCGGGGGTCGCCGAGCGTCGCCCGCAGGACGTCCATGTCCCGGGCGACGTCGCGGGTGCCGGCGTTGGCGAGCAGGTCCAGGCCGCTGCGCTGGGCGCACAGCTCGGCCGTGCGCCGTTCCTCGGCCTCGGTCTGGGCGACACCGGCGGGGGACGCGTCGGTGTCGTCGTCGCGGCGGTCGGCGTCCCGCTCGGCGGGCTCGAGGCAGCGGATGGTGGGCTCGCTGGCACCGACGCCCCGGGGGTCGAAGCCGACGATGTCGAAGCGCCGCCCGACCTCGGTCTGCGCCAGCGAGGTCGACAGGTAGGCGGCGGTCTGGACGCCCGAGGCCCCCGGCCCACCCGGGTTGATCACCAACGACCCGATCCGCTCCGGCGACGCCGGCGCCGCGTGGCGCAGCACGGCGATGGTCCCGGTGCGCTCGCCGGGCCGCGCGTAGTCGAGCGGCACCTCCATGCGGGCGCACTGGAACGCCGGGTCGGCGAAGATCTGGCGGTCCTCGGGCGTGCCGGCGAACGGCACGCACGGGCCCCACGCGAGCTGCTGGCCGTAGAAGCGCTCCAGCCCGGGCGGCGCGGCGGCGGCCGGGTCGGGCACCGCGACCCCCGGCACGACCTGCGCGCACGCCCCGAGCACGACCGCGGCGACCCCGAGGACGGCGGCGACCAGGGCACTCGGACGACGGCGGTGTCGGGCGGGGGCGGCGCGCACGGCGGCCACCCTCCCACGGAGCCCGTGATCGTCCGGTGACGGGCTCGGGTGCCGCTTCCCCGCCGACGCGTCGGGTCGCACGAGCTCTTCTCGGTGTCCGACCCCGAGGCGACCCCGTGACCTCCGGCCCAGGCTCGGGCGATGGACGACGGGCACGTGGTGGTGTGCGGCGCGGGGATCGTCGGACTCGCGCTGGCGATGATGCTGGCGGGTGACGGACGCCGCGTGACCGTGCTGGAGTCCGATCCGTCGCCGGCACCCGACGGTGCCTCGGCGGCGTGGTCGGGGTGGTCCCGACGCGGCGTGGCGCAGTTCCACCAGCCGCACGCGCTACTTCTCGGGCGCGCTGCCCGAGTGGCGCTCGGGGCCCCTCACGCAGCACGGGACGATCTCGGTCCTGACGCTCCCGTCCGACAACGACACCTGGTCGGTGACGGTGTGCGGGAGCTCCCGGGACGTGCCGCTCAAGGAGCTGCGTCGTCCCGACTGCTTCGACCGGGTGCTGCGCGGCTTCCCACTCCAGGCGCACTGGGTGGACGCGCCGGCCGACTCCGGTGTCGTCGGCGACGCCTGGGCCTGCACCAACCCGTCGGCCGGCCGGGCTTCCACGAGCTCGGGGACGACCGGGTCGCCCCGTGGGTCCGTGACCAGCTGCGCGCCGACCGGGCCCGCGTCGCGGAGATGAACGCCCTCCGCCGCGGCGAGACCCCACCGGCGCCCGATCCCGACCGTCGCCGCCTTCGCCGCGGCCGCGGTGGAGGACCCCGAGGTCTTCCGGGCCTTCCTCGAGGTCCTCCTGTGCCTCGCCCTGCCCACCGAGGTCCTCGCCCGGCCGCACATCGTCGCCGTCGCCCGACGGCGTGGCAAGGCACCCGTGCCCCGCCCGGGCCGGACCGGTCGGAGCTGCTGGACCTCATCGCGGGGTGAGCCGCACCCGCGGCCCCAGCACATGGTCACGACCACGGTCTGGGCGCTGAGCCGGCACCCGGAGCAGCGCGACCGCGTCCTCGCCGGCCCCTCGCTGTGGTCGGTCGCGTTCGACGAGGCGCTGCGGTGCGTGGTTCGGCTGGGTGTTCCGGGGCCTCACCGACCTGCCCGTGACGTGGGAGCCGTCCTGACCCGCTCGCCGCTGTGAGGCTGGTCCCAGCGGGCGGCCGCCGCGCTCGCGCGGTGACACGGTGTGCTCATCCACCCCGACGACCCGGGGACCCGCCGCACCCGGTGGGCCTCGAGGCAAGGACGGACGACGATGACGTCACCCGGCACCTCCGCGTCCACTTCTTCTGGGCGCCCCCGACGCACCCGCGTGCACCACCTCCAGGAGATGAAGGCCCGCGGCGAGCGCTGGCCGATGCTCACGGCCTACGACGTGAACACCGCGCGGATCTTCGACGAGGCCGGCGTGCCCGTCCTCCTCGTCGGCGACTCGGCCGGCAACACCGTGCTCGGCTACGACACCACCGTGCCGGTGACCACCGAGGAGCTGCTGATCCTCACCCGCGCCGTGGTGCGCGGGGCCCCGCACGCGCTGGTCGTCGCCGACCTCCCCTTCGGCAGCTACCAGGTCTCGGTCGAGCAGGCCGTCACCACCGCCGTCGAGTTCATGAAGTCCGGCGGCGCCCACGCCGTGAAGCTCGAGGGCGGGGCGCACTACGCCGACCGCATCCGGGCGATCGTCGACGCCGGCATCCCGGTGATGGCGCACCTCGGCTTCACCCCGCAGAGCGAGCACGCCCTCGGCGGCTACCGCGTGCAGGGCCGGGGCGACGACGCGGCCGAGAAGCTCCTCGCCGACGCCCGCGCGGTCACCGAGGCGGGCGCGTTCGCCGTCGTCCTCGAGATGGTGCCCGCGCACGTCGCCAAGCGGGTGACGGCCGAGGTGCCGATCCCGACCGTCGGCATCGGCGCCGGCCCCGAGTGCGACGCGCAGGTGCTGGTGTGGACCGACATGGCCGGGCTCTCCGACCCGTCCCGGCGCACGCCGAAGTTCGTCAAGCGCTACGCCGACCTCGGCTCCGTCCTCGCCGACGCCGCGGGCACCTACGCCCGTGAGGTGCGCGAGGGCGTCTTCCCGGGCCCCGAGCACAGCTTCGACTAGACGCGCTCCGCGATCAGCCCGGCGACCAGGGCCGGGTCCTCGAGCGGCATGGCGTGCCCGACGCCGGGCAGGGCGACGAGCTCGGCGCCGGGCACCCAGCCGGCCAGCGCGCGCGTGGTCTCCTCGTGGGACTCCGTGGCGCCGTCGGTGCCGTAGACGAACGTCGTCGGGGCGGCGACGCGACTCGCCGTGGCCTCGTCGACCGGCCACTCCATCGCGGCGACGACCTCGTCGGCCAGGAAGAACCGGGAGTCGCGGACCACGCGCTCGACCGCGCCGTCGCCCAGGCGCTCGCGGACGAGGTCGGCCCAGCCCGGTCCGCAGACGCCGGTCATGAACGTGTCGATCGCGCCGCGGACGTCGCCCGCCTGCGCCGCGCCGAGGGCGGGACCGACCGCGGTGCGGACCAGCTCCTCCGCGGACGGACCGGCCGGACTCGGTGCCGGCTCGAGGAGCACGAGCCGCCCGACGGCCTCGGGCGCGTCGATCGCGGCCTGCAGGGCCATGCTGGCGCTCGAGGAGTGGCCCGATCGTGAGGGCGGCGAGCACCGCGTCCTGGGTCAGCGCGTGGCGCCAGCGCAGCCCGCCGTCCGTGACGGGCACGAGCAGGCGGACCTCGACCGCGCGGCGCAGCGCCCCCGCTGACCGCCGGCCCCGGCGTCCACGCGGGCAGCACGCGGGCGAGGACCGCGCGGAACGGCACGAGGCGCGGGTCGTCGGCGAGCGCCGGGTCCGCGACGCCGGCCAGCGCCTCGGCGAGCGGGCGGTACGGCCCGCCGCCGGGCACGGCGTGCCCGCGCAGCACCCACGCGCCCGCCGCCGCGACCCGGACGGCGACCTCGTCGAGCAGCCGGGTCTTGCCGCTGCCCGCCTCGCCGGCGACCAGCGTCACCCCTCCCGGACCGGACAGCGCCGCCCCGACCAGGGCCGCGACCTCGTCGTCCCGCCCGGTCAGCGGCGCCGCGCCCGGCCCGGCCTGCATCGACCCAGTGTGGGTAACCGCGCCCATGGCCGAGAAGACCAGTGAGCAGATCCGCTCGGAGTTCGACGACGTCGTCAACATGAGTCCCAAGGAGCTCGAGGACTGGTTGGGCACCGACGAGTCGCAGTCGGTGGGTCAGTCGTCGGGCGACGACGACGAGTCGACGGGCCACTACATGGGCCGGCGGATCGTCGAGATCCAGAAGAAGGACGAGGGCGACCTCGACGACGACGACCTCGCGGCGATGAAGAAGGTCCACGGCTACGTCGCGCGGCACACGAAGCAGAAGCCGTCCAAGGAGGACATCGAGACGTCGAAGTGGCGCTACTCGCTCATGAACTGGGGCCACGATCCCCTGAAGTGAGCGGAGGCACCTACTCGAGGTCCGTGATCTTGATGCCGGCGTGCACCTTGTAGCGGCGGTTGATCGCGATGAGGTTCGCCGTCAGGCACTCCACCTGGTAGGCGTTGCGCAGCCGGCCGCCGTAGATCCCGCGCACGCCCGGGATGGCATCGGCGAGGGCGCGCACGACGTCGGTGGCCTCGCGGTCGTCGCCGAGGACGAGGACGTCGCAGTCGACCCGGTCCTGCTCGAGGTCGGCGAGCAGCACCGCGGAGACGTTGTGGAACGCCGCGGTGACGCGCGACTCGGGCAGCAGCTGCTCGGCCTGCTGCGCCGCGCTGCCCTCCTCGACCGGCAGCGGGTACGGGCCCTTCTTGTCGAAGCCGATCGGCACGACGCAGTCGACGACGATCTTGCCCTTGAGCTGGTCGGCGAGCCCGCGCAGCGTCTCGGCGTGCGACTCCCAGGGCACCGCGGCCACGACGACGTCGGCCTCGGACGCGCAGGTCGCGTTGTCCGCGCCCCGGACGTGGTCGACGCCGGCGGCCTGGCAGTACTCCTTCGCCGAGTTCTCGGCGCGCTCGGCGGCGCGCGAGCCGACGATGACCTCGATGCCCGCGCGCGCCCAGCGCAGCGCCAGCCCCTGGCCCTGGTTGCCGGTGCCACCGAGCACCCCGACGGTCAGGGTGGTCGGGTCGACGGCCCCGTCGGAGGACGAGTCGGACGAGGTCGGTGCGTTCACGGCGCGGGCTCCCAGCACGAACGGTCAGGACGGACGGTCTCTACCACGATCAGCCCGTGAGCAACCCGGCGAGCATCCCGGCCAGCTCGGCGTGCAGCGCCGTGACCGCGGCGTCGGCGGCCGGCACGGCCGCGGTGAACCCGTAGAAGCCGTGCACGAGCGCGGGGTGCTCGCGGCGACGGGCGTCCACACCCGCGGCGGCGAGCGCGTCGGCGAAGGCGTGACCGGCGTCGCGCAGCGGGTCGTAGCCCGCCGTCGCCACGATCGTCGGCGGGAACCCGGCCAGCGTCTCCGCGCGCAGCGGGGAGAGCCGGACGTCGCCGCGCGGGTCGTGGCCGGCGAGGTAGAGCTTCGAGCAGGCGCGCACGTCCGACGCCGTGAGCCAGTAGCCCTCGGCGTTCTCGGCGACCGACGGGTAGCGGCCCTCGAAGTCCGGTGGCGGGTAGACGAGCAGGCACGCCGCCGGGGCCCGGCCCTCGTCGCGCAGCGCCAGCGCGGCGACCGCGGCGAGGTTCGCCCCGGCGCTGTCCCCGACGAGCGCGAGCGGCCGCGTCCCGTCGTGCAGGGCCCGGACCGCGGCGAGGGTGTCGTCCAGCGGTACCGGGAACGGGTGCTCGGGCGCGAGCCGGTGGTCGAGGGCGGCGACCTCGGCACCGAGGTCGTCGGCGAGCCGCTCGGCCACGGCGTCGTAGGCCTCGCCGCCGCCGAGCACCCAGCCGCCGCCGTGCACGAAGACGACGAGGGCGTCGCGGGAGCGGGTCGCCGGACGGTGCCACCGCACCGCGACCCCGCCCGCCTCGCCGATCTCCGGCGCCCGCGTCGGGTGTCCCGCCGCCTCGGCCATCTGGGCCGCGAACCGGGCCCGCGCCTCGTCCACACCGTCGGTCGACCCGGGCACGGTGCCGGCGAACATCGCGGGCTGGTCGGCCCAACGGTCGAGCAGCGCGCGCACGCCCGCGTCGAGGGGTGCGCGGGCGGTGTCGGCCTCGGGACCGTCGGGTACGGCGCTCACCGGCGTCACCCTAGGACTCGGCACGATTCACCTGCTCGGGTCATCCCCGCCATCCGGGTGACGCAGGGATGATGTGCCGCGACGACGGGGATCCGCCGTTGCCGAATCGATACCGAAGGCGCGGAACCTCCCGCCCCCCGCAGGCGTCATCCCGGTGTCGATCCCCGCGACGCCCCGGAGCTCTCCGGCCTGCCCGGCCGCGAGCGCCGGCGCGGCTCCCCGACGCGCCCCCGCTGGACCCTCACGACCTCGAAGGACCGACGCACCGCGATGGCTCTCCCCTGGCCGCACAGCACCCCGACCCTGCCCCGTCCCGTCCCCGCGCCCCGTCCGGCCGGCCCGGCCGCGCGTGCCGCGGCGCTGACCGATCGCGTCGGCACCGCCGCGCGCCGCCACCCCGCGCTGGTCCGCCTCGGGGAGATCGCGGCCAGTCCGCTCACCGCGCTGGTCGTCATGCTCCTCGGCCTCGCGCTGCTCTTCGTCCTGCCGGCGGTCGGGCTGCCCTTCGTGGCGCTCGTGGTCCTGCCGGCGGTCGTGTTCCACCTGCGCCCCGAGCGCCGGACCGCGCTGCGTCGCCCCCTGCGCTGACCGGCGCCCCCGGGTCCCGCACCGACGGCCCCGCTCCCGAGAGGGGGCGGGGCCGTCGGCGTTCCGGGACGGGGAGCCCCGCGTGGTGCGGGTCGGCTCAGCCGTCGCCCGCCGACCCGCTGGTGGGGGTGCCGGACGACGGCTCCGACGACGGGCTGCTCGGCTCCGAGGTCGGCTCCGAGGTCGGCTCCGAGGTCGGCTCCGAGGTCGGCTCCGAGCTCGGCTCGGAGCTCGGCTCGGACGAGGACCCGGTCGTCGGGGTGGGGCTCGGGGTGGGGCTCGGCGTCGTGCTCGGCGTGCCGGGAGTCGTGCTCGGCGCGCCCGTGCCCGTGCCCGGGCGGGTGGTGGGGCGCCCGCTCGACGAGGTGGGTCGCGAGGGCCGCTCGTCGCCCCGGACCGCGGGGGCCGGGCGGGGCGCGACGTCGACGGCCGCCGGGCCCGGTGCCGCCGCCCCCGGTCCGGGCGCCCCGGGAGCCGGGGTCGGCAGCGCCGGGAGGGGCTGCCGGTCGGCGCGCAGGTCGAGGTCCGCGACGGTCGGTGTGATCGTCGTCGACGGCGGGGCCACCGCACCGATCGGCGCGAGGGCCGGGGCGGCCCACGGCAAGGGGCTGTCCAGCTCGGCCTCGGCGACCGGCAGGCCGACGGTGGTCGAGGACTGGGTGATCGTCTGGTAGACCGCCGTCGACAGCGACGCCGCGCCGACGATCCCGACGCCGAGGCCCGCGAGGACGCGGGTCCGCCGCTCCCGGCGCCGGTCCCCGGATCCGACCTCGCCGGGTGTCTCCGGGACGGGCTCCGACGGCGTCACGGTGATCGGTCTCCTCGTCCCTCGGCGGCCCGGGCGTGCGGGTGCCGCGTCCTCCACGGCGCCCCGCCGCCCCGGGACGATCGACCCGGGGCGGCGCCAACCGATCCAACGCGGCATCGGTGTGATCGTCGTTCTGACGATCGGGCGGAATGGCCGCGGCCCGGACGGCCCAGCGCACTGGTCCACCCCTGCGGCGCGGACCTGCGGAAACGACGCCTCGCGCACCACCGAGCCATCACGGATGGTGAGTGCCCTCCACGACGCGTGAGTGACGTCCGGCGCCGACGCGGCCCGGACGGCCCTAGCATCGGCGCCCGTGACCGCCGAGGAGCAGCCGCCCGCGCCGACGTCCGGGCCCTCGCTGCCCGCCCTCACCTCCGGGCCGGCGCGCACCGCCTCGCGCATCGGGGAGAACCTGTGGGAGTGGGTGACCCACGGCCACCTCGCCGACACGCGCCGGATGCCGCGCCTGCCGGTGCTCCTCGGCGAGGGCTACACCGTGCACCGCTACGAGCCCACCGTGCCGGTCGACCCCGCGCTCGCGCCGCTGCTGCTCGTGCCGCCGCTCGGAGCGCCCGACTTCGCGTTCGACCTGCGCCGCGGCGCCAGCCTCGTCGAGGACCTGCTCGCCACCGGCCGCGAGATCTTCATCGTGACCTACGACGCCACGGGCCGGGGTGCCGGACGTCGCGGGCTCGAACTGTGGGTCGACGAGATCCTCCCGGCCGCCCTGTACGCCGTCGCCGACGAGCACGACGGCGCGCCCGTGCACCTCGCCGGCTGGAGCCTCGGCGGCCTGTTCACGCTGCTCACGGCGGCGAGCAGGGTCTCGGGGGCGCCGGTGCGTTCGGTGACGGCCTTCGCGTCGCCCGTCGACGTCGCCGCGGTCCCCCTGGTGGCGCCGTTCCGCTCGGTCGCCGAGTACACCGGCGGCAGGATCTTCTCCACGGCCTACCGCACGCTCGGCTCCTTCCCGGCGACGGCGGTGAAGTGGGCGTTCCAGCTGACCAGCGTCGAGCGCTACCTGACGAAGCCCGTGACGCTCGCGACCCACCTCGACGACCGCGAGCTGCTCGAGCAGATCGAGGCCGTCGACCTGCTCATGGACAACATGACCGCCTACCCCGGGCGGGCCTTCGGGCAGATCTACCACCACGTGATCCGGTCGAACGACCTCGCCGAGGACCGCCTGCGCCTGGCCGGGCGCCCGGTGCGCCTGGCCGACGTCGACGTCCCGGTGCTGCTCGTCGCGGGTGCCGACGACGTCATCGCCCCGGTCGCGGCCGTCGAACGCGCCACGGAGCTCCTGACCGGCAGCCCCGACCTGCGCTTCGTCGTCCGGCCGGGCGGGCACCTCGGCGTGCTGGCCGGCCGGCGGGCCCGCGAGAACTCCTGGCGCGACCTCGAGGCGTTCCTCGCCGACCACGATCACTGATCGACGCGTGTTGGGGGCGACGGAACGTCGGGTAGGCCCCGATGGTTCGCGCCATCCCACCACGAGGAGCTCCTCCATGACCGACGTGTCCAGCAAGGGTCCGGCGCCGGGTGACGACCGCGCGGTGCTGACCAACCGGCAGGGCCACCCGGTCTACGACAACCAGAACCAGCGCACGGTCGGCGCGCGGGGGCCGGCGACGCTCGAGAACTACCAGTTCCTCGAGAAGATCAGCCACTTCGACCGCGAGCGGATCCCCGAGCGCGTCGTGCACGCCCGCGGCGCGCTCTCGTACGGCTACTTCGAGTCCTACGGCACCTGGGGCGACGAGCCGATCGGGCAGTACACGCGCGCGAAGCTCTTCGCCGAGCAGGGCAAGCGCACCGACGTCGCCGTCCGGTTCTCCAGCGTCATCGGCGGCCGCGACTCCTCCGAGTGCGCCCGCGACCCCCGCGGTTTCGCGGTGAAGTTCTACACCGAGGACGGCAACTGGGACCTCGTCGGCAACAATCTCGCGGTCTTCTTCATCCGCGACGCCATCAAGTTCCCCGACGTGATCCACGCGCTCAAGCCGGACCCCGTGACGTTCCGGCAGGAGCCGAACCGGATCTTCGACTTCATGTCGCAGACGCCGGAGAGCATGCACATGCTCATGAACCTGTTCAGCCCGCGCGGTATCCCGTCGGACTACCGCCACATGCAGGGCTTCGGCGTCAACACCTACAAGTGGCTCAACGACCAGGGCGAGTCGGTGCTGGTCAAGTACCACTGGATCCCGACCCAGGGCGTGCGCTCGATGACCGAGGAGGACGCCGCCAACGTCCAGGCGCACGAGCTCGGGCACGCGACCAAGGACCTCTACGAGGCCATCGAGAACGGCGACTACCCCGAGTGGGAGCTGCGCGTCCAGATGATGGCCGACGGTGAGCACCCGGAGCTCGACTTCGACCCGCTCGACGACACCAAGACCTGGCCGGAGAACGACTTCCCGGCCAAGCCGGTCGGCCGGATGGTGCTCGACCGCAACGTCGTCAACCAGTTCGCGGAGAACGAGCAGATCGCGTTCGGCACCGGCGTGCTGGTCGACGGCCTGGACTTCTCCGACGACAAGATGCTGGTGGGCCGGACGTTCTCGTACTCCGACACCCAGCGCTACCGCGTGGGGCCCAACTACCTGCAGCTGCCGGTCAACCAGGCGAAGAACGCCCGGGTGGCCACCAACCAGCGTGACGGGCAGATGGAGTACTACGTCGACCACGTCCCGGGCACGAACCCGCACGTCAACTACGAGCCGTCGATCCACGGTGGCCTGCGGGAGGCGCAGTACCCGCAGCACGACGAGCAGGGCCCGGTCATCGAGGGCCGGCTCACCCGCAAGCGGATCCCGCTCACCCAGGACTACAAGCAGGCCGGCCAGCGCTACCTGCTCTCCGAGGACTGGGAGCGCGACGACCTGGTGGCCAACTTCGTCACCCTGCTCGGCCAGTGCGAGCGCGACGTGCAGGAGCGCATGGTCTGGCACTTCTTCATGGTCGAGGACGAGCTGGGCTCGCGGGTCGGCGAGGGCCTGGGCATCAAGGCCTCCGACGTCGCCCACCTCGAGCCGCTGGAGAGCCAGACGCTCTCCGACGAGGACCAGCAGCGCCTGGCCAACCTCGGCGCCAACGGGCGCCGCGACGTCGAGGGTCTGGTCATGACCCACTGCGTCCCCGACGAGCGGCACGTGGTCACCCGCTAGGCCACCCCGCCCCCGGAACGACCGAAGGGCCCCCTCGCTCGACCTGGTCGAGCGATGGGGCCCTTCGGTCGTCTCGGCGGGCGCTGCGTCAGCGCGCCTCGGGCGGGATCTCGTCGGGGTGGTCGTCCTCGGCGAGCGACACCGAGGCGACGACGTCCTTCGGGCTGCCGTACTCCACCGGCGGGATCGCGCGCAGGGCACGGGCCGTCTGCTCGTCGTCGCGGCGACGGGCGGCCTCGACGAGCGTGTCGCGGTCGGCGGGGAACGAGACGCCGTCCAGGGCGGCGTCGAGGCGATCACGGGTGGTGGACGCGGACACGGGCGGCTCCTCGGTCGTGTCGGTCGGGTCCCGGTCGGTCCGGGGCGCGAGCCGTGGTGCCCGCCGCGCCCGGCGGGGCACACCTGGCCGGTGAACCACACCGATGTGGTTCACCCGGCCCTGCCGGAGATCCCTCCCCGCGCCTCCCGTACGGTCGGCGCCGCTCCCCTGCTCCACGAGGAAGGACACCGATGGCCGAGACGCTCAAGGCACGCCTTCTCGACTCCGACCGCCGCGGTGCGGTCGTCGAGGACCTCAACGGCCTCGTCGACGCCGAGGTCGCGAACAAGAGCGGCCTGTCCGGCGGCATCGTCAAGACGGGCTACGGCGCCCTCAAGAAGGTCAAGCCGGGCATCGTGCCCGAGGCGATCGACAAGATGCTCGACGAGTTCGTCGACCAGCTCGAGCCCTTCTGGGCCACCTACTCGACCGAGGCCGCCGGCGACTTCGGCACCTTCCTCGGCACCCGCCCGCAGGAGGCCTCCGAGGCCCTGCTGGCGGTCACCGACCGGCGCGCGGAGCGCAGCAGCCGCGCGGCGATCACGTCGATCTACGGCAAGCTGCGCCCGAAGGCGCAGGAGAACGTCATCGAGGCCCTCCCGGGTCTCGGCGCGGTGATCGAGAAGCACGCGCGCGGCTGATCTCCCCGCTCCCCCACGACGGCCCCGGCGCCACGACCTCCGCATCCGGTCCTGGCTCCGGGGCCGCCGTTCGTGGTGGGGTGATCCGGTGCACATCGTCACCGTCCTCTACGGCCACCCGACCGACCCCGCCGCGTTCGACGAGTACTACGAGAAGACCCACGTGCCGCTGGTGGAGCCCATCCCCGGCATCCGGTCGTTCACCTACCGGCACTGCTCGTCGCTCGACGAGAACCCGCCGCCGTACTACCTCATCGCCGAGCTGGCCTTCGACTCGCTGGAGGACCTGCAGGCCGGCATGAGCGGCGAGGCGGGCCAGGCCGCGGCGGGCGACGTCCCGAACTTCGCGACCGGTGGCGTGACGATGTTCGTCGCCCACGACTGAGGTCCCGGCGGGCCGGGTCCTTGACCTCCACCGAGGTCGAGGACCGAGGCTCGGTCGCATCGGTGATCACGCCGACGACACGAGCCCGGAGGCCGCCATGAGCACACCAGCACCGTCCCGCTTCCAGGACGCCTACCTCACCGGCGAGCCGCCGTGGGTCATCGGCGAGCCCCAGCCGGCGATCGTCGCCGCCGAGGCCGAGGGCCTGCTGCGCGGCCGGGTGCTCGACCTCGGGTGCGGCACCGGCGAGCACACCGTCCTGCTCGCCGCCCGCGGCTACGCCGTCGTCGGGGCCGACTCCGCGCCGGCCGCGCTCGACCGGGCACGGGCGGTCGCGGCGGCCCGCGGTGTCGAGGCCACCTTCGTCGAGGCCGACGCCCTGCACCCCGACGGCCTGCACGGCTTCGACACCGTCCTCGACAGCGCGCTGTTCCACATCTTCGACGCCGACGACCAGGGCCGGTACGCCGACGCCCTGCGCGACGTGGTGGTCGACGGCGGCCGGGTGGTGCTGCTGGGGCTCGCGCCCGGGCCGGCGTTCGGCCCCGAGGTGACCGACGACCAGATCCGCGCCGCGTTCAGCCGCCCGGGCTGGACGCTCGAGGAGCTGCGCGCGAGCACCTATCGCGGGCGGGTGCCCGACGCCGAGCAGGCCGAGATGCTGCGCGTGCCCGTCGGCGGGCACGTCGACCTGCCGGCGTGGCTGGCGGTGGCCCGGCGGGTGTAGCGGCTCAGGCGGCGAGGTCCTCCGGGGGCACCGTGCCGGCCAGGTCGGCGAGCATCGCGATGTTGAGCTCGAAGGCGTGGCACGCCTCCTCGGCGATCCGGGCGCGCTCGACGTCGTCCCACGCGGCGGCGTCGAGCAGCGCCCGGTAGCGGGTGCGGAAGGGCGGCACGGGGCCGAGGGCGGCGAAGTCGTAGAAGCGCGCGCCGTCCTCGGTCACGCCGTAGGTGCGCCGCAGCAGCCCGCGCACCGCCTGCCCGCCGGCGAGGTCGCCGAGGTAGCGCGTGTAGTGGTGGGCGACCCAGCCGCCCGGCCAGTCGTCGACGGTCGCGCGGATGCGGTCGGCGTAGGCGGCGGTGGCGGGCAGCGGGGCGAGGTCGTCGGCCCAGCCGGGGCCGCGGAGGAACGCGAGGTCGGTGGCGATGGCGTCGCGCCGACGCAGGGCGTCGACGGCGAAGCCGCCGACGACGGGGTGGTCGCGCAGCCGGTCGGCGCCGTCCTCGAGCGCCGAGTACACGTGCCAGTACTGGACGACGAGCGTCGCGTAGTCGTCGAGGGCGAGGCGCCCGCCGAGCAGGGCGTCCATGTAGGTCGAGTGGTGCGCGCGCTCGTGGGCGGCGGCGGTGGCACGGCGCAGGGTCTGGGAGAAGGGCTGGTGCTCGCTCACGGTCCGCCTCCGGTGTCGCAGGGCTACCGGGGACGACACTAGGGTGCGCGATCGAGTAAGGCGAGCCTCACTTCGAGGGTCGGGCGCGTCTGCCAGGCTGCCGGGTGTGCGGGTGGCGGTGACGGGCGCGAGCGGCTTCCTCGGACGCGCGGCGGTGTCCGCGCTGGTCAGCGCCGGTCACGACGTCGTGGGCGTCACCCGCGGTCGGCCCGTGGGCGCGGGGGTCGAGGTGCGCACGGCGACGCTGGAGAGCCCCGACCAGGTGGCCGCCGCGCTCGCCGACGTCGACGCGGTGTGCCACCTCGCGGCCGTCGTCCGGGTCCGCGACTCCCTCGCCGACCCGCTCGGCACCTGGCGGACGAACCTCGGCGGCACGCTCGCCGTGCTCGACGCCCTGCCCCGCGGCGCGCGGCTCGTGCTGGCCTCGACCGCCGCCATCGTCGACGACCGGCCGCCCCCGCACCCCTACGGCGCCGCGAAGCTCGCCGCGGACCTCGCCGCGCGGGACGTCGCCCGGACCGGCGCGGTGGGGGCGGTGTCGCTGCGGTTCGCCAACGTCGCGGGCCCGGGCGACGGCGATCCCACGCGCCTGGTCCCGGCCGTGCTCGCGGCGGCGGCGGGGCGCAGCGGCCCGTTCGTCGTCAACGGCGACGGGTCGGCGGTGCGCGACCTCGTGCACGTCGCGGACGCGGCGCGGGCCGTGGTCGCCGCCCTCGCCGTCGCGACGCCCGGGACCCACCGCGCGGTGCCGGTCGGCAGCGGTCGGCCCGTGGCGGTGCGCGAGGTCCTGGACGCGGCGGGGCGCGTCACCGGCCGCCCGGTGCCCGTGCGCCACCGCGCGCCGGCGCCCGAGGCGCGGGCGGTCACCGTCGACCCGGCCCGTGCCCGCGACGAGCTGGGCTGGGTCGCGACGTGCTCCGGCCTGGACCGCATCGTGCGCGACGCCTGGACGGAGTCCTGATACCGTACCGATGACTCCGTCGGAAGGATCGACTCGTGGTCATCGTCGCCGGACACCTCCTGGTCGAGCCCGCGCAGCGGGACGCCTACCTGCGGGGGTGCGTCGCCGTGGTCGAGGCGGCGCGCGCCGCGAAGGGCTGCCTCGACTTCTCCATCAGCGCCGACCTCCTCGACCCCGGACGCATCACCGTCCTCGAGCGGTGGAGCTCGCAGGAGGCCGTGGAGGCCTTCCGCGGCAGCGGCCCGAGCGACGGGCAGGGCGCGGCGATGCTCGCGGCCGACGTCGCCGAGTACGACGTCGCCGACGTCCGCAGCCTGACCTGACTGTCGGGGGTCGGCCCTACCGTCCGCGGCATGGCTCTCTGGACCGACTTCGCCGCGGCCGCGCCCCGCATCGCCGAGGTCTTCACGCGCCGCCACGCCGCCACCGGGTACCTCTGCATGCTCGGCACGCTGCGACCCGACGGCTTCCCCCGCATCAGCCCGATGGAGCCGCGGTTCCTCGAGGGCGATCTCTGGCTGGTCGGCATGCCGAACACGGCGAAGTTCGCGGACCTGCGGGCCGATCCGCGGTTCGCCCTGCACACGGCCACGACGGACACGCGGGTCAGCGAGGGCGACGCGAAGCTCTGGGGACGGGTCGAGGACGTCCGCGACGAGGCGCTCCACCAGCGCTTCGCCGAGGCGGTCTACGAGGAGATCGGGCTCGACCTGCGCGGCCAGGCGTTCGACCAGTTCCTCCGCGCGGACATCGTGGGTGCGGCGTCCGTGGCCGTCGGCGAGCACATGGACGTCACCACCTGGCGGGAGGGCGGTGTGGAGACGGTCGTCCGCAAGCACTGACCGCCGCCGGCGGGGTCAGCTCGGCATGACGAACTGGTAGCCCTGCTCCTGCAGCCAGGGCAGGAGCTCGCGCACGGCCTCGATCGTCTGCTCGCGCGGGCCGCCGCCGTCGTGGAACAGGACGACGGCGCCGGGGTGCACGCCCTGCTGCACGCTGCCGACGATGGCGCCGCTGCCGGGCTGGGTCCAGTCCAGCGTGTCCACCGACCAGCCGAGCGGGCGCATGCCGGTCTGCGCGGCGACCTCGTCGAGCAGCGGCGTCCAGCGGCCCTCCGGCGCGCGGAAGTAGTCGATGGTCGCGGGCGGGGCCACGACCTCCGACAACGAGGTCCGGCTGCGCTGCAGCTGCTGGCTCATGAGGTCCTGGGCGTTGCTGCCGACGGTCGCGTCGTGGGTCATGGTGTGGTCGCAGAGGCGGTGGCCCTCGTTGATCACGCGCTGCACGATCTCGGGGTGGGCGAGCGCCTGGTCGCCGATCATGCAGAAGGTGGCCTTGGCGCCGTACTGCGCCAGGAGGTCGAGCACCTGCGGCGTGTACTCCGGCGTCGGCCCGTCGTCGAAGGTCAGGGCCACCGCCGGGTGGTCGGTGCCGGTGTCGGTGACGGTCAGCAACGACGACGTGATCGCGGGGCGGGCGAAGCCCGGCATGCCGCGGGCGGGCGCGTCGTCGGCGAGTCGCGCGGGCCGCCCACCCGTGGCCGAGGACGCGGTGACGGCGGGGGCCGGCCCGGTCGCCAGGACCTGGCGGGCGCCGACGTCACTGAGCACGACGACGGTCACGCCGGTCATCAGCGCGATCGTCGTCAACAGGCCGGCCCATCGATAGATGTAGGGCGGGCTGACGATCTGGCGCAGGATGACGCGCTGCCGAGGAGTGAGCATGTACCTCATCCGTCCCATCAGTCACAGGCGTCACAGCGAGAGACACCATAGAGCGCTCCTCTCGTGACGAGGGAGGGACCCTCTACCTCTGATCGAGTGAATGTCGTCCGGGGACGACCGGATCACCCCGCCGTTCGGGGTGACGGGCGGCCGGGAAGCCCGGCCGCGTGAAGAAGCTGATCAACGCGCCGGAGAACGCCGTCCCCGAGGCCCTCACCGGCGTGGCCCGGGTGACCGAGGGCGCCGCGCTGGTGGAGGGCCACCGCGTCCTCGTGCGCGGGGACCGGACACGGGGGCGGGTCGCGGTCGTGTCCGGCGGCGGCTCGGGGCACGAGCCGGCCTTCGCCGGCTACGTCGGGCCGGGGCACCTCGACGGCGCGGTGTGCGGCGAGGTGTTCGCGTCGCCCGGGGTGGACGCCGTGCTCGCCGCGATCCGCGCGGTCGACGACCCGACGCTGCTCGTCGTCATGAACTACACCGGCGACCGGCTCAACTTCGGCCTGGCCGCGCAGCTCGCGCGGGCCGAGGGCCGGGAGTGCGCCATGATCACCGTCGCCGACGACGTCGCCCTCGACGCCGACGACGACGTCACCGCCGGGCGCCGAGGGCTGGCCGGGACGGTCCTCGTGACGAAGGTGGCGGGCGCCGCGGCGGCCGCGGGTCGCTCGCTCGACGAGGTCACCGAGGCCGCGCGGGCCGCCGCCGCGGCGGTGGGCACCATGGGCCTCGCCCTGACCCCGGCGACCGTGCCCGGCGGCGAGGCGGGCTTCTCGCTCGGCGACGAGGAGATCGAGATCGGGCTGGGCATCCACGGCGAGCCCGGCGTGCGGCGCGAGTCGCTGCGACCCGCCGACGATCTCGTCGACGAGCTGGTCGAGACCGTCTGCGCCGACCGCGGGATCGGCGCCGGCGACCGCGTCGTCGTCCTCGTCAACGGCACCGGGGCCACGCCACCGATGGAGCTCTCGATCGTGCTGCGCCGCGCCGTCGAGGGCCTCGGCGAGCGGGGGGTGACCGTCGAGCGGGGCTGGTCGGGCACGTTCCTCTCGTCGATCGACATGGGCGGGGTGTCGGTGGCGCTGCTGCCCGTGGACGACGACCGCCTCGCGCTCATCGACGCCCCGGCGCGCTCGGCGGGCTGGCCGTCGGGCTCCGGTGTGCTCTCGGGGCCGGCGTCCGAGCCCGTGCCGTCGGTCGAGGTGCCGGGCGAGGCCACCCCGACCTCGGGCGACGGGACCGGGCGGCTGCGCGCCACGGCGGAGGCGGTCGGCCGGGCGGTCCGCGACGCCGAAGGCCACCTCACCGAGCTCGACGCCGCGACCGGCGACGGCGACCTCGGCACCTCGCTGTCCCGGGGCGCCACCGCGGTGCTGGACGACCTCGACACCACCGACCTCGACGACCCCGTCGCCACGCTGCGGATGGTCGCGGCGGCCGTGCGGCGCGCGATCGGCGGCACCTCCGGGCCGCTGCTCGCCACGGCGCTGCTGCACGCGGCCGAGCACCTCGAGTCGGACGGGTCGCCGGACGAGGCGCTGCGCGCCGCCGCGGACGGCATCGCCGACCTCGGCGGGGCCCGGCGCGGCGACCGCACCCTGCTCGACGCCCTCTACCCCGCCGCCGACGCGCTCGCGTCCTCCGGCTCGATGGCCGACGCCGCCGACGCCGCGGCCGAGGGCGCCGAGGCCACCGCGACCATGACCCCGCGCCGGGGCCGGTCGAGCTACCTCGGCGAGCGCGCCCACGGCCACCGGGACGCCGGCGCCGAGGCGGTGGTGATCGTCCTGCGGGCGCTGGCCGACGCGTGATCTGTTGACTTTCGATAGGTATCGATCGAAGATCGATGCCATGAGTCCGGTCGTCATCGGTGCCCTGCGGGCACTCCTCGTCCTCATCGCGCTCGGCGCGCTCGCCGGTCAGGTCGCGATCGTCGTGGCCGTCGTCCTCGGGCTCCTCGAGGGCGAGGTGTCGGGCGTGGCGATGCTCTACGCGGTGCTCGGCGTCGCCGCGCTCGCCGCCCTGGAGGTCGGGCTCGTGGCCCTGTGGGTGCTGCTGGCGATGGTGCGCCGCGGCGCGATCTTCGACGACGCCGCCTTCCGCTGGGTCCGCGTCGTGACCGTCGCCGGGCTCGTCGCCGCCCTCCTCGTCGCCACGGTGTGCGTGCACTACGGGGAGATCGACGACGCGCCCGGCATGGTCCTCATCGGTGGCGGGGTCGCGGTCGGCGGCGCCGCCTACGCCCTGCTCATGCTGGTCATGCGGGGGCTCCTGGCGAACGCGACGGGGCTGCGTCGCGAGCTCGACGAGGTGGTCTGATGATCGTCGTCGACATCGACGTCATGCTCGCGCGCCGCAAGATGTCGGTCGCCGAGTTCGCCGAGGCCGTCGGCATCTCGCCGGCCAACGTCGCCGTGCTCAAGAACGGGCGCGCCAAGGCCGTCCGCTTCACGACCCTCGACGCCGTCTGCCGGGTCCTCGACTGCCAGCCCGGCGACGTCCTGCGCTGGGTGCCCGACGAGGCGCCGGCGCAGGTCAGTGCAGCGCCTTGAGCCCCACGACACCGCCGACGATCGCCAGCAGGAAGACCACCTTGAGCACGCTCACCGACTCCTGTCCCGTGATCATCGCGTAGGCGACGGTCAGGGCCGCGCCGATGCCGACCCAGACCGCGTAGGAGGTGCCGGTGGGCAGGGTGCGCATCGCCCACGCCAGCCCGGCCATGCTCAGCACCAGCGCGACGACGAAGACGACCGAGGGCACGAGACGGGAGAAGCCGGCGGCCCTGCCGAGGGCGGTCGCCCAGACCGCCTCCATGACCCCGGACAGCACGAGAACGATCCACGCCATGACGGACCTCGCAGAGTCGCCGTCTTGTCGTGGGCTGGGTACGGCGCCGCTCGTCCAGGAGCCCCGATCGCCGGGGCACGCGACCATGGTCGCAACGGCCTGCGCCGGTGGCCACGTCGCCGGGTGGTGAGTCCGGTCTCCACCCCTACGCGGTCCACGACCGGACGGTGAGGACGGCGTCGGCGAACGCGTCCGGCGCCTCGTAGGGCAGCGCGTGGCCCGCGTCGACGACCCGGTGCTCGTGGCGGGGTGAACAGGACGGCCTGGTCGGCGGTGCCGCCGGGCTTGAGGGTGTCGCTCGCCCCGTCCAGCGTCACCGCCGGGACGGTGATCGGCGGCCGCGCCTCAGCCGTGCACGAGCACCACCGGCCAGCCGTCGACGGGACCGTCCTCGAGGTAGGCGGTGGTCAGGACCCCGGCGTCGACGGTGTGCACGTCGGACGTGATCGCCACGCCGCCCGAGCCTAGGGCTCGCGGCGCACCGCGGCGTCGAGCTCCCGGAGCAGCTCGCCCACACGCCCGCCGCCGGCCGGCGCCGGCGGATAGCGACGGAGGACGTCGACGACCGGGGGTGTCACGGCGCGTCGGACCCGCTCGAGCCGGACGGCGCCTGCCTCGTCGCCGGCCGCCAGCTCGGTCGCCCGGGCGGCGTGCGCGGCCGCGCCCAGGATGTGCCGGACCTGCGTGGCCTTCGCCAACGGGTGCAGGTACGGAGCCGACGCGGCGCCCATCGCCGCCCGGGCGGCGTGCTCCGCGGCCGGCGTGTCCGCCTCGCCGGCGGCCTTCAGCGCCGCCCAGGCCGCGTCCCGCAACGCCTTCCCGCGGCGCCCGCCGGCCGCGAACGCCCGCGCGGCGTCGATCGCGTCGCGCGGCCGGGTGTCGTCGGGGTGCGCGAACTCGTAGAGGTCCAGCACGACCTCGGCGCACGCGGCCGCGTCGCCGGTGACGGCGCGGAGCTCGTCCGTCGTCAGCGCGATCTCGTCAGCCATCGACCAACCACGACAGCATCCGGCCCCGCGACCAGCACCGACCGACGGCCTCGGCGCGCAGCGTCCGGTGCTCGAGCACGGCCACGCCGAGGACGCTGTGCCCGGAGGCGTGGCGGTCGCCCATGGTCGGAATCCCCGGCGCCACCCCGACGCCCTCCGCCGACACCCACGCCACCGTCCGCCCCGCGCCCACGGCGTCGAGGTGCTGCAGGAACCGCAGCCGGGCCTCGACCGAGTACCGCGCCAGCGCCCACGTCGTCGTGACCATCGGCAGCGCGCCTGCGGGCACCCGGCCGACGGCCTCGGGCAGCAGGTCGATCGGGTCGCCGCGCAGGAGCAGCGGCGGCTCCGCGGCGGCCAGCGCGATCGCCGCGTCGAGCCGTTCCGGCTGCTCGGCCTCGCCGGCGCGCAACCACGCGACGTCGTCCGGGTCCGTGACGTCCACCGGCTCGCGGTCCACGCCGACCCGCGCCACGATCGCGGGCACCGCCCGCCCCGGCACCGGCCGCTCCCCCACGACCGTGGCTTCGAGCTGCACCGGCGACGACGGATCGCCCACGACGAGCCCGGTGCTGTAGGTGACGGCGACGCGGTCGACGAGCAGGTTGAATCCCGACGAGCAGCCGACGTCGACGAGCCCCACCGCGTCCGCGCCGACCCGGTGCGCGGCCTCGGCGACGAGCGGGTGGAGCACGGTGGCGCGCCCGGTCTCGGCGGGCGGCCGTCGCCGTCGGGCCACGACGCCTCCTGTCGAGCGTGGTGCGGTCCGCGCCATCCTGCCCCGCTGTCGGTGTCCCGTCCTACGGTCCACGACGACCGAGGAGGCGCCGATGGCCGACGAGACGCACGACCCGGTGATGGCCCGCATCACCGCCGCGATCGAGCAGGGTCACGCCGGCGACCGGGCGGGCGCCCGCGCCGGGCTCGAGACCATCTGGCAGGAGGTCGGCGCCGACGGCGACCCCTTCCACCGCGTCGTCCTCGCGCACTTCGCCGCCGACGTGCAGGACGACCCCACGGCCGAGCTGGCCTGGGACCGGCGGGCGCTCGCGGCGGCCGAGGAGGTCACCGACGAGCGCGCCCAGCAGTACCACGCCTCGCTGGCCGTGGCGGGGTTCTACCCGTCGCTGCACCTCAACCTGGCCGACGTCCACCGCCGCCTCGGCGACCTCGCCGCGGCGCGCCACCACCTCGCCGCCGCCCGCGAGCGGCTGCCGGACCTGCCCGACGACGGGTACGGCGCGATGATCCGCGCCGGCTTCGAGCGGGTCAGCGCGCTGGTCGAGGCCGGGGACACCGCGGTCGCGGGGTCCTGATGACGACCGGCCCGCTGTCGCCCGTTCAGGGGTGCCGGACGAGGGTCCGTGGGCTCATCCTTCCCCGACGCCCGCCTGCTCGGCGGCTTCGAGGAGGGAGAACTCCCGTGTACACGACGGTCCGCTACTACGAGGACGGAGCCCAGGACGTCGTCGAGCAGATCCGGGGGCATGAGGAGCGGCTGCGGGAGCTGATGCGCGGCATCGAGGGCTTCGTCGCGTACTACCTCGTCGACACCGGCCGCCGCAGCCTCGTCACGGTGAGCGTGTTCGCCGACCGCAGCGGGGCCGAGGAGTCGACCCGCGCGGCCGCGAAGCTGATCGGCGAGCTCGGGCTGGGCCACGTGCTCCCCAACCCGCCGAAGATCATGCAGGGCGAGGTCGCGGTCCACATCTGACCTCGTCCGCCGTGGCGACCATCGAGGACGTGCGATCGCTGGGCTCGTCGCTGGAGCGCTCGTACCCGGTCCACGTCCGGGGCTGCCTGAAGTTCCGCGTCGGGCAGATCGTCTACGTCGCGTTCTCCCGCGACGAGACGGTGATGGGCTTCGCGTTCCCGCAGGAGGAGCGGGCCGCACTCGTCGCGGCCCAGCCCGACCGCTTCCACCTGCCGCGGGCCTCGGAGCTGCGGTTCCGCTGGATCGAGGCCGACCTCGCCGCCCTCGACCCCGGCGAGGCGCGGGAGTTCGTCGTCGACGCCTGGCGCATGGTGGTGCCGAAGAAGCTCGTCCGCGCCTACGACCTCGCCCACCCCGACGGACCGGGCTGACGCGCCGGCGCCGGGTCGTCGCCGAAGGCGTGGCGGCGCACGAGCGACTTGGCGACCTCGCTGGTCGGCGGGGCGTCCGCCGCGAGCGCGATGGCCATGTCCTTGGCCTCGTCCTTCTTCTGCTCGGCCTGCTCCTTGCCCGCGGAACCGACCTGGATCCCGAAGTAGGCGGCGGCGAGCGTGCTGATCGCCGTGGCCACCGAGGACACGAGGGCGACCCCGTCGGAGGCCGTCGGGTAGCGCAGCGCGGCGATCAGGAAGATCAGCACGATGGCCGCGATGGCCACCACGACAACGATGAGCCCGTAGCGCCACCGGGCGTTCGCGTCCGGCACCGGGGGGCTCGGGGGGTTCGGCGGGCCCGGTCGCTCCGGCTGGTCCGGTGTGGCCATGGGTCCCCCTCGCCGACGTCCGCCCCGACTCGACCACGGAGCGTAAGCGTCGGCGGCGACGACGATCAAGGAGTCGCCCGGACGCCACTCGCGCCTCCCACGCCGCGCGCAGCCGGAGCCGGTGTCCGCGGCTCGAGGTTCGTGTCGGCGTGGGCGGTCACCGACGTGGGGCGTAGGCCAGCACCACGGCCCCGCTGCGCATCTCGGTCACCCCGGTCAGCTGCATGCCCGTCGTGCCGATGCCCGACAGCAGCGACTCGCCGGACCCCGCGACGAACGGGGAGATGCTCAGGTGCAGCTCGTCCAGCAGACCTGCCTCGACGAGCGCTCGGCTGAACGGGCCGTTGCCGTACTTCAGCAGCGTGCCGTCGCCGGCCTCCTTGAGCCGGGCGACGGCCTCGACGCCGTCGCCGTCGAGGACCTGGGCGTTCCAGGTGGTCTCGGTCAGCGTGGTGGAGGCGACGTACTTCGGCAGGGCGTTGAGCGTGTCGGCGAGGCCGCCGCTCCTGGCCGGCCACGTCGCGGCGAAACCCTCGTAGGTCTCCCGGCCGAGCACGAGCCCGGCGGCGTCCTCCAGCAGCCGGAACTGGTAGTCGAGGTGGTCGTCGCCAGGGGCGAGCGTCAACTGTGCGGCCCAGAAGGCGTTGCCGGAGGCCATCCCGTCGATCGAGAGATGATCGAACTCGATCAGTCTGCGCATGGGCGGAGCCAAGCAGCGGCGTGATCCGGCCGTCTTGTACCGAACCGAACGCGGCCGGGCGTCAGAACGCGAGGAAGGGCACGCCGGACCGCAGCTCGGCCGGCGTGTGACCGGTCGCCCACCGCATCGCCCGCCCGAGCTGCGGCTGGTCGTAGTAGCCGCCGGCGGCGACGACGTCGGCGATCGCTCCGCCCGCGGCGAGGAGCTGCGCCGCGCGCTGGGCCTGCTCGATGCTGGCGAGCTTGCGGCGCGAGATGCCGACGGCCCGGCGGAACCGGAGCTGCGCGGTGCGTGCCGACATCGCCCGCGGTCGTTCGCCGTGACGGATGTCGTCGACGAGCGGATCGAACGCCACCAGGCCGGCGCGCACGAGCCGCTCGAGGAAGACGTCGACGTTCTGCTCGGTCGGCATCTCCCAGTCCCGGCCGTCCAGCAGGACCCGGCCGCTGGACGACGTCGGCAGCACGGCGTCGTTGAGGTCGGTCAGTCCGGACGGCGGGAACATCGGCAGATAGGCGCCGAGCTGCAGGTCGACACCGAAGAACGCGCAGCCCTCGGGGCAGGTCATCCGCGTGGCCCGGGTCTCCGGTCCACGCAGGTGCACGCTCAGCCCGTCACCCGACCGCGCGATGACGATCATCGAGGAGCCCTTGACCCCCGAGGTGAACGCGCTCGGGGCGTCGCAGCTCGCCGACCAGACGCGCCGTGCCAGCGGGAGGTCGCCGGTGACGGTGTCGAACACCAACCCCATCGGCGCGAGCGTAGTGAGTGCACGGCCCCGGGAGGAGACCTCGCCGGGCGCCTACCCGTCGAGGTCGGCGTTGTCCTCGACGTCGTCCACGACGTCGCGACCCTCGCGCTCGGCCTGCTCGGCATCCTCGTCGGTGAACGGCGAGGAGGCTTCGGGCGCTGCCTCGTCGCGCTGGGCGGAGCTGTCCTCGGGGGACCGTCGGCGATCGTCCATGGGCACGGCTGCCCGATCGCGGCACCGCGACAACCGTGGGGTCTCTCCGGCCGTCTCCCGTGGTCTCCGGCCTCGTGAGGCCGAGCCGACCGTCCGCACACCGCTCGTGGCCTGCCTCCTCGGTGTGCTCCTTGCTCCGCCGCTCGCCGAGACAGCCGCCTTGCGCGTGAATTCGACGGCTGTCAAGGTAGAAGAATGTCGAAACACGGTGGTGCCGACGAGCGGGCCCTGCCCCAGCTCGCCGACCTGGTGGGCTGCTGCTCCCCCCTCGCACGGGAGCCCCTGTCGGCCGAACAGTCGACCGAGCTGGCACGGGTGTTCAAGGCGATGGGCGACCCGGTCCGGCTGCGGCTGCTCTCGCTGATCGCGTCGCACGCCGGCGGCGAGGCCTGCGTGTGCGACCTGACCGACGTGTTCGACCTGTCCGGCCCGACGATCTCCCACCACCTCAAGGTGCTGCGTGAGGCCGGACTGATCACGGGCGAGCGTCGCGGCACCTGGGTCTACTACCGCATCCAGCCCGGCGTGCTCGAGGCACTGGCCGCCGTCCTGGTGCCCGCGGTACCCCAGGCGGTGCCCACCGACCTGGAGAGTGCAACCATCCCGGAAGGGCGACGCGAGCTGCCCGTGGTGGAGGCGTGAGCACCGAGAACACCACCGGAGCCGCCCAGCGGGCCGCCACGGACCCGGCCGAGGCGAGCGTCGTCGCCAAGCTCTCCACCCTCGACCGGTTCCTCCCGGTCTGGATCCTCGCCGCCATGATCGTCGGCCTCCTGGCCGGTCGCCTGATCCCCGGGTTCGGCGAGGCCCTCGGCGCGGTCGCCATCGACGGCGTCTCGCTGCCGATCGCGCTCGGGCTGCTCGTGATGATGTACCCGGTGCTGGCGAAGGTCCGCTACGACCGCCTCGACACCGTCACCGGCGACCGCCGGCTCCTGGTGTCCTCGCTGGTGCTGAACTGGCTGATCGGCCCGGCGCTGATGTTCGCGCTGGCCTGGCTGCTGCTGCCCGACCTGCCCGAGTACCGCACCGGGCTGATCGTCGTCGGGCTCGCCCGCTGCATCGCCATGGTCATCATCTGGAACGACCTCGCCTGCGGCGACCGCGAGGCCGCCGCCGTGCTCGTCGCGCTCAACAGCGTGTTCCAGGTGATCGCCTTCGGCGTCCTCGGGTGGTTCTACCTCGCGGTCCTGCCCGGCTGGCTCGGCCTGCCCACCGCCGGGCTCGACGTCTCCGCGTGGGCGATCGTCCGCTCGGTACTGATCTTCCTGGGCATCCCGCTCCTGGCCGGCTACCTCACCCGACGACTCGGCGAGCGCGCGAAGGACCGCACCTGGTACGAGGAGCGCTTCCTGCCCCGGATCGGGCCCTTCGCGCTCTACGGCCTGCTGTTCACCATCGTGGTCCTCTTCGCCCTGCAGGGCGACGCCATCACCAGCCGGCCCCTCGACGTCGTCCGGATCGCGCTGCCCCTGCTCATCTACTTCGCGGTGATGTGGGCCGGCTCCTACGCCCTCGGGCGCGCGGTCGGGCTGGGCTACGAGCGCACCACCACGCTGGCGTTCACCGCCGCGGGCAACAACTTCGAGCTCGCCATCGCCGTCGCCATCGCCACGTGGGGCGCCACCAGCGGCCAGGCCCTCGCCGGGGTCGTCGGCCCCCTCATCGAGGTCCCCGTCCTGGTCGCCCTGGTCTACGTCTCCCTCTGGCTGCGCCGGCGTCTGTTCCCCACGCAGCCCGAGGCGCTGCGCTCTCTCGACGGTCCAGCAACCACCCACTCGCAGCGGAGCCCCTGATGACCAAGACCTACCAGCGCCACGACCTCTCGATCGACCAACGCCTCGCGCTCAAGACCGCGGCGAAGAACCTCCAGCGCGAGTTCGCCGACACCTTCGGGGTGGAGACGATCGAGCGGTTCCTGCACTCGTCCTACGACGACTTCGCCGGCCGGGCGACCGTCGTCAAGTTCCTGCCGTTGTTGGCCGAGCGCTTCGCCCGCCAGCGGCTGCACGCCCTGGCCAAGGTCGAGGGCCTGTCCCACGACGAGCGCCCGGCGGTGCTGTTCCTGTGCACCCACAACGCCGGCCGCTCGCAGATGGCGCTCGGGTTCTTCACCCACCTCGCCGGCGACCAGGCGGTGGCCTACTCCGGGGGGTCGGAGCCGGCCAGCGAGGTCAACCCGGCGGCCGTGGCCGCGATGGCCGAGTGCGGGATCGACATCTCCGGCGAGTTCCCGAAGCCGTGGACCGACGAGGTCGTCCGCGCCGCCGACGTCGTGGTCACCATGGGCTGCGGCGACGCCTGCCCGGTGTTCCCCGGCAAGCGCTACGAGGAGTGGGTACTGGAGGACCCCGCCGGGCTCGACCTCGAGGCCACCCGGCCCATCCGCGACGAGATCGAGCGCCGCGTGCGCGGCCTGCTCAACGACATCGGCGCGACGCCCCTGCACTCCACCGCCCGCTGACCGCCCGGGGTCGGGGACCTGTCGGCACCGGACAGGTCCCCGTCCCGGCGCGTGCCCTCACCTCCGCGACACCACGCAGCTCCCCGACCAGGAAGGTCCGTGTCCCGTGCACCTCGTCGCGATCGGAGGCAGCGACGCCGGCATCTCCGCCGCGCTGCGCGCCCGCGAGCTCGACCCGACGACCGACGTCACGGTCGTCGTCGCCGACGCCTACCCGAACTTCTCGATCTGCGGCATCCCGTACTACGTCTCGGGCGAGGTCACCCACTGGCGGGACCTCGCGCACCGCTCCCACGCCGACCTGGACGCCGCCGGTGTGGCGTTGCGGCTGGACACGACCGCCACCGCGATCGACGTCGACGGCCGTCGTCTGCACCTGCGCGACCGCGACGGGCGCGAGGACACGCTGGCCTACGACGAGCTGGTGGTCGGCACCGGCGCGACCTCGGTCCGCCCCCCGATCGCCGGGCTCGGCGGACCGGACGCTCTCGGTCCCGAGGACGGGGTGCACCTGCTGCACTCCATGGGCGACACGTTCGCCGTCATGCGGACACTCGGCGAGCAGCGGCCCGCCTCCGCCGTCATCGTGGGCGCGGGCTACATCGGCCTGGAGATGGCCGAGGCCCTGCGTTCCCGCGGGTTGGACGTGACCCAGGTCGAGGCCCTCCCCGAGGTGCTCCCGACCGTCGACCCCGAGCTCGGCGCTCTCGTGCACACCGAGCTCGCCGACCACGACGTGCAGGTCGTCACGTCGACCACGGTCGACGAGATCGTGCGCGCCGGCACCCGGGCGGGGGGCCGGCTGCGGGTGGAGGGACACCACAGCGACGGGAGCTCGTTCACCCGCGCGGTCGATCTCGTGCTCGTCGTGGTCGGCGTGCGCCCGGACACCGGCCTGGCCGTCGACGCCGGCGCGGTGACCGGGGTCAAGGGCGCGCTCGTCGTCGACGAGCAGATGCGCACCAACCTCCCGCACGTCCACGCCGCCGGCGACTGCGTCGTCACGCATCACCGCCAGCTCGGGATCACCTACCTGCCGTTGGGCACCACGGCCCACAAGCAGGGTCGCGTCGCCGGTGAGAACGCCCTCGGGGGCTCGCGCCGTTTCGCGGGCAGCCTCGGCACCCAGGTCGTCAAGGTCTTCGATCTCGTCGCGGCCCGCACCGGACTCCGTGAGCACGAAGCGAGCGCCGTCGGGCTCCACCCGGCCACCACCGTGAGCCGCCCCGACGACCACAAGGCCTACTACCCCGGCGCCACCCCGATCCACATCGCGATCACCGGCGACACCGACACCGGAGCCCTGCTCGGCGCCCAGCTCGTCGGACGACGCGGCGCCGAGATCGCCAAGCGCGTCGACACCTACGCCGGGGCCCTGTTCCACGAGATGAGCGTGGACCAGGTCAGTGACCTCGACCTGTCCTACACCCCTCCCCTGGGCTCACCGTGGGACGCCGTGCAGATGGCCACCCAGGCCTGGGTGCGCAGCCGGGACGCCGCTCCCGTGCTGCTCCGCGAGCCCGTCCCGGCAGGACCCGCCCAGGACTGATCACCGGGTGGACCGACAGGCCGTCAGCTGTGAGAGAGGTCTGCGTCGAACAGGCCCGCGCCCCCGCACACCCCCGTCTCGTCGAGGATCAGCTCGACCCGGGACGCGGCCTCGTGGTCGCCGGCGAGCTCGGCCGCGATCGAGCGGACCTGCTCGTAGCCGGTGCGGGCGAGGAAGGTCGGGGCACGGCCGTACGACTTCATCCCCGCCAGATAGACGCCCGGCTCGGGGTGGGCGAGCTCCTCGGCACCGTGCGGGTACACCGTGCCGCACGAATGCGCGTTGGGGTCGATGAGCGGCGCCAACAGGACCGGCGCCTGCAGGGTCGCGTCGAGCTGGAGGCGGACCTCGGACAGCCACGACAGGTCCGGCCGGAACCCGGTCACCACGACGACCTCGTCCACGCTCTCCACCTGCCGGCCGTCGTCGGAGGTCAGCGACAACCGACCGGCGTCGTCCTGCTCCACGCGCTCGGTGCGGAACCCGAACACCGGCGTCACCGAGCCCGCCTCCACCGCCTCGGCGGCCCGCTTGCCGAGAGCGCCGCGAGCAGGGAGCTGGTCCGCGTCGCCGCCCCCGAGGACCTGGCCGAACCCGGCCCGGCGGAGCAGCCACGACACCCGGGTGCCGGGCTCATCGGCCACGAGCTCCGCGAAGGCCGCCACTGCGGTCAACGCCGAGTGCCCGGACCCGGCCACCACGACGTACCGACCGGCGTAGCGACGACGCTCCTCGGGGTCCGTCAGGTCCGGGACCGCGGCCCGGATGCGCTCCCCTGCGGCGCGCTCGCCGATGGCCGGCAGCCCGTCCCCACCGAGCGGGTTGGCCGACGTCCAGGTGCCCGACGCGTCGATGACGGCGCGGGCGGGGATGCGCTGCTCGCCGCCACCGGTGCTCACGTGCACGAGCAGCGGCTCGGTGTCGCGGCCGGCGTCGACCACGCGGTCGCGTCCCCGACGGGTCACGCCGACCACGCGGGCGCCGGTCACCACGCGCGACCCGAGCGCGTCGGCGAGCGGCGCCAGGTAGCGCTCCGCCCACTCCGCGCCGCTCGGGTAGGACTCGGGGTCCGGCTGGGTCCAGCCGTGCTTCTCCAGCAGCCGCCGTGCGGCCGGGTCGACCACCCACTCCCACGGCGAGAACAGCCGCACGTGACCCCACTCGCGCACCGAGGACCCGGCGTGCTCACCGGCCTCGAGCACCAGCGGCTCCACCCCCTGCTCGAGGAGCTCCGCCGCCGCAGCGAGCCCCACCGGACCCGCGCCGACCACCACCACCGGCAGTACCGTCCCGTTCATGCCGCCTCCATCGACGAGCTTCGATCGAACGAGGCGGACTGTATCGACGCCGATCGATGGGTGCAACCATCGACTCGGATCGATACTCTGTCGACGTGAGCGCGAGCCCCCTGCCGTCGGTCAGCCCGCCCGACCCCGCGGCCGTCCGACCGGTGCAGCTCCCGAACGACCACGCGGCGACCTATGCCAGCTGGTACGCCTGCCTCGCCGAGCCCGTGCGCGTCCGCCTGCTGCACGCGGTCGCGACCGCGGCCGCGCCGGTCTCGGTCGGCCGGCTGGCCGAGCTGACCGGGATCAGCCAGGCCACCTGCTCACACCACCTGCGCAAGCTCGCCGAGACCGGGTTCGTCGTCCTCCGCCGAGAAGGAACGACCACCCGCGTGGCGGTCGATCCCGCCTGCTGCGTCGGCCTGCCCCACGCGGCCGATGCGGTCATGGGCCTGCTCGCCGACCGGCCCTGCTGCCCCGAGGACCTGCCCGACGACGTGTCGGTGCGCGCGATGGAGCATCGCGACTGGGACCCCGTGCGGCGCATCTACGCCGAAGGCATCGCGACCGGCGACGCCACCTTCGAGACCGAGGTCCCCGACACCGAGACCCTCGACGCCACCTGGCTGCCCGACCACCGGTGGGTCGCCGAGATCGACGGCGAGGTCGTCGGCTGGGCCACCGCCAGCCCCACATCCACCCGCGAGGTGTACGCCGGGGTCGTCGAGACCTCGGTCTACGTCGGCGAGGGCCACCGCGGTCGTGGCGTCGGCACGAGCCTCGTCCAGCGCCAGGTCACCGCCGCCGACGCGGCGGGGCTCTGGACCCTGCAGACCTCGATCTTCCCGGAGAACCGGGCGAGCATCGCGCTCCACCACTCCGCCGGCTACCGGACCCTCGGCGTCCGCGAACGCATCGGCCAGCACCACGGCGTCTGGCGCGACGTCGTGTTCCTCGAGCGTCGGCGTCCGGCCTGAGCGGCGTCCGGTCGGCGACCCGTGGAGCGGGCTGAGCCCTGGGTCTTGTCTGCGGAACAGCTGTCCTGGGCGGCGGCGCGGCCCTCGCCCGGCTCGCTCCTCCGACCTGATCGTTCGCTCGGAGTCGCCCCTCAGGTCGGAGAACATGCTGGTCGCCGGGTGTGGGGCGGACGAGTCGGCCTGTAAGCCGGATCCTGTGCCCACGTCCCTCGCGGGAGCGTGGGTGGCGACCATCCATCTCGGCCCGCCGTCGCCGGCGGGCTCCAGCGGTCTACCCGCAGGTCTCGGGCGGGCAGCCCTCGGACGACCTGCGCGGCCGGTCCTCGCGGACCGACCTTCTTGACCTTGCTCCGGGTGGGGTTTACCGAGCCGTCCTGGTCACCCAGGACGCTGGTGGTCTCTTACACCACCGTTTCACCCTCACCACCGCTCGCGCGATGGCGGTCTGTTCTCTGTGGCACTGTCCCGCGGGTCACCCCGGGTTGCTGTTGGCAACCACCCTGCCCTGTGGAGTCCGGACTTTCCTCGACGGCCCTCGTGGGGCCGCCGCGGTCGCCCGGCCGACTCGTCCGCGCCGACGATGGTACAGCCGCCGCGAGGGGCACGTCCCGCAGTCGGCCACGCCTCTCGACCATGTGCGACGTGCCCCTCGCGGGGCAGACCGTTAGCGTCGCGCATCGTGTCGGACCCGTCGGTGCTCCAGGTCGTGCTGCTGGCCGCCCTCGGGCTGCTGGCCGGCGCGGTCAACGCGGTCGCCGGGGGCGGGTCGCTCATCGTCTTCCCCGCGCTGCTGGCCACGGGGATGCCGCCGCTGCCCGCCAACGTCACGAACTCGGTGGCGCAGTGGCCGGGCTACGCGGGCTCGACGGTCAACGCGCGCCACGACCTGAAGCGACAGCGTCGCCGCCTCGTCTCCACCGGCATCGTCGCCGCGCTGGGCTCGGCGGTGGGGTGCGCGCTGCTGCTGGTCCTGCCCCAGTCGGTGTTCGACGCCGTCGTCCCCGTGCTGGTCCTGCTCGCGAGCCTGACCCTCGGCGCGCAGCCGTGGATCAAGAAGTGGACCGGGCGCACCGAGCGCACCGCCGACAACCCGAAGGTGCTGCTCCCGACGATCTTCGTCGCCGCGGTCTACGGCGGCTACTTCGGCGGGGCGCTCGGGGTCGTGCTCATCGCGGTGCTCTCGCTGCTCGCCCACGACACGCTGCAGCGGCTCAACGCGGTCAAGGTCCTGCTCTCCCTGGTGACGAGCACGGTGACCGTGGTGCTGTTCGCGTTCTTCGCCCCGGTGGACTGGCTCGCCGTGCTCCTGCTCGCGCCGACCACGCTGCTCGGCGGCTTCCTCGGCATGGCCGTCGCCAAGAAGATGCCCGACGGGGTACTGCGCTGGAGCGTCGTGGTGCTCGGCGTCGCGGTGGCGATCTACCTGTTCCTGCGGTGACCCGGTGACCGTCGTCGCGGTCGGCCTGCTGGCGGTCGTCCTCGTCGGCGCCGCCACCCGGCCCCGCAACCTACCCGAGGCGACGGCCGCGATCCCGGCCGCGCTGGTCGTCCTCGCGACGGGGCTGCTCGCGCCGCAGCAGGCGTGGGACGAGGTCCGCGAGCTCGGCCCGACGGTCGGGTTCCTCGCCGCGGTGCTCGTGCTGGCCCACCTCGCCGACGCCGAGGGTGTGTTCCGCTGGGCCGGAGGGCTGCTCGCCCGCCACGCGGCCGGGAGCACACCACGACTCTTCGCCCTCGTCGTCCTCGCGGCCGCGGCGACGACCGCCGTCCTGAGCCTCGACGCCACCGTCGTCCTGCTGACCCCGGTCGTCCTCGACACCGCCCGGCGCCTCGGCGCGCGCCCCGCCCCGCACGCCTTCGCCTGCGCCCACCTCGCCAACAGCGGCTCGCTGCTGCTGCCCGTCGCGAACCTCACCAACCTCCTGGCCCTCCAGGCGAGCGGCCTGACGTTCCTCGGCTTCGCCGGGCTCATGGTGCTGCCGCAGCTCGCGGTGCTGGTCGTCGAGTACCTCGGGCTGCGGCTGACGTTCCGCGGCGACCTCGCCACGCCCGCGCAGGCCGCCGACGGGGACGACGAGGTGCCGGTCCCCCGCGTCGCCCTCGCGGTGCTGGCGGCGACGCTGCTCGGGTTCGCCGCCGCCTCGCCCCTCGGGATCGAGCCGGTGTGGGTCGCCGTGGTGGGCGCGGCGGTGCTGGCCACCCGCACCCTGGCCACCCGCCGCACCCGCCTCCGGGACGTCGTGGGCTCGGCGTCGCCCCTGTTCTGCCTGTTCGTCCTGGCGCTGGGCGTGGTCGTCGCCGCGGTGACCGAGCGCGGCCTCGGCGACCTGGTCGCGGGCCTGCTCCCCACCGGCACCTCGTTCGCCGCCCTGCTCGGCCTCGCGGCGATCGCCGCGGTGCTCGCGAACCTCGTCAACAACCTGCCGGCGACCCTCGTCCTGCTCGCCGCGCTCGGGCCCACGCCGGCGGTCGGCGCCGTGCTCGCGGTGCTCATCGGGGTCAACGTCGGCCCGAACCTCACCCCCGTCGGCTCGCTCGCGACCCTCCTGTGGCGGCGGGTGCTCGCGGCGCGCGGCGTCCCCGCCCCGCTGGGGACGTTCACGGTGGCGGGGCTCGCGACCGTTCCCCTCGGCGTCGTCGCCGGCACGGCCGCGCTCTGGCTCACCCTCGCGGTGACGGGCTGACCTGCATCGACTGGGTGCCCAGCGTCGCGAGGAGGTCGAGGCGGCCGCGGGCGTCGCTGCCCGGAGTGGGCGTGAAGACGAGCAGGCGCAGGTCGTCCTCGACGGTGGTGAGCGTGTCGCAGTCGAGCTCGACCTCGCCGACCTCGGGGTGCACCACCGTCTTGTGGCTCTGCTGGTGCCCGGCGACGACCCCGGAGTCCCAGAGGTCGGCGAACCACCTGCTGCCGGCGTACAGGTCCGCGACCAGCGCCGACAGCTCCGGGTCGTGGGGATAGCGGCTGGTGCTGCCGCGCAGGTCCGCGACCAGCGAGCGGGCCAGCGCGTCGCGCTCCTCGGGCGTGTGGCGCACCCGGTCGTCGGCCTCGCCGGTCGCGAAGAGCCGCCGGAGGGTGCTGCGGCCGCGCGGGTCGGTCGCGGACGGGTCACCCATGAGCGCCGCGTAGAGCGGGTTCCAGGCGATCAGCGTCCAGGTCGCGTCGAGGACGCCGACGGGGCTGTCGTGCAGCGCGTCGAGGATCCGGCGCACGCCGGACGGGATGCGCCGCGAGATGCGGCCGAGGTCGGGGGCGTGACCCGCGAGCCGGAACAGGTGCGCCTGCTCGGCGTCGGAGAGCCGCAGGGCCCGGGCCAGCGCGGCGCACACCTGCGCCGACGGGGTGCGGGTGCGGCCCTGCTCGAGGCGCACGACGTAATCGATGGAGATGCCGGCGAGCAGCGCCAGCTCCTCACGGCGCAGCCCCGGCGCGCGCCGGGGCGCGTTGACCGCCATCCCGACCTCGGCCGGGTCGGTGCGATCACGCCAGGTGCGGAGGCTGGCGGCCAGCTCGCCGGTGCTCACCCCCCGATCATCCGCTTCGGCGCCCCGTCGTGGGGGGTACGCGGGTTACCAGGACGATCCGTCGCTCCCCGATCACCGGACTCGGGACCAAAGGTAGGAGCCATGACCACCCCCGCACTGACCGACCGTCTCGCGCTCGCCGACGACCTCGTCCTGACGCGGATGGGCTACGGCACCATGCAGCTCGCCGGTCCGGGCGTCATGGGCCCGCCACGCGACCGTGACGAGGCCGTCGCCGTCCTGCGCGAGGCCGTCGACCGCGGCGTCACCCACATCGACACCAGTGACTACTACGGCCCGTTCATCGTCAACGAGATCCTCCGCGAGGCCCTCTACCCGTACCCGGCGGACGTGCGGATCGTCACCAAGGTCGGCTGCCGGCGCGGTGAGGACGGCTCGTGGAACCTCGACACCTCGCCCGAGGAGCTGCGGCGCGAGGTGCACGAGAACCTCGACCGGCTCGGCCTCGAGGCCCTCGACGTCGTCAACCTGCGCGTCTCCGACGACCACAGCGAGTCCCTCGCCGAGGCCTTCCGGACGCTGGCCGAGCTGCGCGAGCAGGGCCTGATCCGCCACCTCGGGGTCAGCAACGTCTCCCCCGAGCAGCTCGCCGAGGCCCGCGACATCGCCCCGGTGGTGTGCGTGCAGAACCACTACAACCTCGTGCACCGCACCGACGACGCGCTCGTCGACCACTGCGCCGCCGAGGGCATCGCCTACACGTCGTTCTTCCCGCTCGGCGGCTTCACGCCGCTGCAGTCGGACACGCTCGCCCAGGTCGCGGAGCGGGTCGGGGCGACCCCGCAGCAGACGGCGCTGGCCTGGCTGCTGCAGCGCTCGCCGACCATGCTGCTCATCCCCGGCACCTCGTCGCGGGCCCACCTGCGGGAGAACCTCGCGGCCGCCGACCTGGTGCTGCCCGCCGACGCGGTCGCCGAACTGGACGCGATCGGCTAGGTGACGCGCGCGGGGGCCGGTGGCGTTGCGCGACCGGCCCTCCGCTCGGCAACCTACGGCGCGTGACCGCTCCCGACGCGGAGGCGCGCGCCCGCGTGCGTGCCCAGGCCCAGGGCATCGCCGCCGGCTGGTCGGCCCCGGACGCGCCGCCGTCCTGGGCGCTCACCGCCGAGCTCTTCCGGTCGATCGCGACCGAGCCCGACCTGCTCCGGCTCGCGGCGGCCGTCCCGCTCGACCGCCTGCCGCCGCTGCTGCTCAGTGCCGCCGTGCGCTACCTCGTCGCGCGCCTGCGCCCCGACCCGCTGACGAGCTACTTCCCGTTCCCCGGCACCGGGCAGCCGCCGCTCGACGACGGCTTCCGCCCCGCGCTGCTCGCGTTCGCCCGCGAGCACGCCGGGGAGCTCGCCCAGCTCTGCGTCGAGCACCGCTACCAGATGAACGAGGTGGCGCGCAGCGCCGACGTGGTCGCCGTCCTCGGCCAGACGGACGGACACCGCCTCGACCCCGACCGGCCGATCGCGCTGGTCGACCTCGGCACCGGCGCCGGGCTGGGCCTGCACCTCGACCGCTACCGCTACCGCTTCGGCGACCGGATCCTCGGTGACGACGACGCCGCGCTGACCATCGCCCCCGAGCTGCGCGGACGCCCCGCCCCGCTGCCCGAGCGCCTGCCGCCGATCGCCGCGCGCCTCGGGGTCGACGTCGAGCCCCTGGACCTCGAGGACCGGCGCGTCCACGACTGGCTCGCCGCCTGCATCCCGCCCGAGACCTCGGCGGTCGACCGGTTCGCCGCGGCGTCCGCCGTCGCCCGCGCGCACCCCGTGACGACGGTGCGCGCCGACCTCGCCGACGACCTCCCCGGCCTCTGCGCGGGGCTGCCCGACGACGCGCTGCTCGTGCTCGTCGACACCTACGTCCACGTGTTCCTCACCGACGACGAGCGCGCCCGCTTCCGCCGCCAGCTCACGCAGCTCGGCCGCGACGTCGAGTGGATCTCGGTGGACCCGCTCGTGCCGCTGGGCGCCGACGGCCGCGAGAGCACCCAGTACCTCCGGGTCCCGCCGCGGGCGCTGGAGGCCACGCGCGCGGGCGTCACCGGCGTCATCGGCCGGCTGTCGGTGCGCCGGGACGGGGCGACGTCGGGCGAGATCCTGGGCCTGGCGCATCCGGGTGGGGCGTGGCTGGAGTGGCTGTGAGCGTCCGGAACGCCGGCGCGAGCAGCGCGACGACCACGACGACGCCGACGAGCCCGGCGAGCACGAGCCCCGCGACGGGCAGTCCGGCGCCGGCCGCGACGGCGGCCAGCGGGGCACTCGTCACCGCCGGGGCCGCGAGCACCACCGTGTTCTGCGCGCCGAGCACGCGCCCGCGCATCGCGTCCGGCGTGGCCTCGACGACGACCACGCCGAGCAGGGCGCCCGCCGGCGCGTAGGTCAGCCCGACGAGCGCGGCGCCGGCGAGCACGAGCCACGGCGAGGACATCGCGCCGACCGCCGCGAACCCGGCGAGCGTGCCGGTCATGCCGACGACGAACCAGGTCCGGCGGCGCAGCCGCGCGGCGACCGCGGCGTGGAGCGCGGACCCGGCGACGCTGCCGCCGGCGAACGCGCTGAGGGTCAGCCCGGTGAGCGCGGGCAGGCCGACGTCGCTGAAGTAGGCGGGCATCAGCGTCGTCTGCAGCGAGCTGATGACCGCCGCGAACATCGCCGTGAGCAGCGTGGCGCCCAGGACCGGGCGGTGGCGGGCGAGGAAGCGCCAGGCGACGACGAGGTCGCGGCCGGCCCGCCGCAGCGCGGCTCCGGCGCCGACCGGGTCCGGGTCGTCCCCCCGGTCGACGGCGCCGGTCTCCCCGGTTCGAGGGTCGAGGCGCAGGGCGGTCAGGGCCGCGAGCAGGCTCGTCCCGGCGGTGGCGAGCATGAGCGTCGGCGACGGCCCGAGCACCCCGACGAGCAGCCCGCCGACGCCCGGACCGGCGAGGACGAGCACGTTCGCCACGGTCTCGCGCGTCGCGACGAGCCGGTCGAGGGAGCCCGCCCCGAGGTGCGCCAGCGCCGGCAGCAGGGTCTCGCGCGCCGTCATCCCCGGCACCCGGATGACCGCCCCGAGCACGCCGAGCACGAGGAACCAGGCCATGTCCAGGCCCCACAGCGCGTCGACGACGGGTAGCGCGGCGATCGTGGCGGCGGCCAGCACGTCGCCGGCGATCGACACCCGTCGCCGGTCGACGCGGTCGACGATCAGCCCGGACACGAGCCCGGCCGCCGCCGAGGCCGCCGTGGTCGTGGTGGCGAGGACGCCCGCGGCGAGGACGTCGCCGGTGCGGGCGAGCACGAGCAGCGGCATCACCACCGAGGAGATGCCGGCCCCGAGCAGCGAGAGCCCGTACGACGCGAAGTAGAGCGGGGCGGTCCCGCGAGCGACCACGACGCCTCCCTGGTGTCGGACGGGCGGGACGCCGCCCAGGAGGCACCCGGCCGTCGGGGCACGCTCAAGCCCGCGCGGGTCGTGACCCGGGACACGCTTGACCGTGCCGCAGCGGCACGGTCTCCACTGTGGTGGACGCACCCGTACCGGACGTCCCGGGAGGAACCGACCCATGGGGTGGAGCACCCGCCAGCTCGCCGAGCTCTCGGGCACGACGCTGCGCGCCGTGCGGCACTACCACGAGGTGGGCCTGCTCGAGGAGCCCGCGCGGCGCGCCAACGGCTACAAGCAGTACGGGGTGGCGCACCTCGTGCGCGTGCTGCGGATCAAGCGGCTCACCGACCTCGGCTTCTCCCTGGCCCAGATCGCCGAGATGGGCGACACCGAGGAGCACCCCGAGCAGGCCCTGCGCGCCCTCGACGCCGAGCTCGCGGCGACGATCGAGCGGCTGCAGCGGGCGCGGCTCGAGCTCGCGACGATCCTGCAGCGCCACGCGCCCGCCGCCCTGCCGCCCGAGCTCGGCCCCCTCGCCGACGCCGACATGTCCGACGCCGACCGGTCCCTGGTCGTGGTGCTGAGCCGGGTGCTCGGGGCCGAGAGCCTGCAGGCCTACGCGGACATGATCCGGGAGACGCCGACCGACCCGACCTTCACGGAGTTCGACGACCTGCCCGCCGACGCCGACGAGGCCACGCGGCAGGACCTCGCCGAGCGCATGGCGCCGCCCGCCCACGCGGTGCGGACCGCCTACCCCGCCATGCGGGGCGTGGGGGACGCCACGCTCCCGCTGGGCCGGCGGCGCGCGCAGGAGACGGTCGGGGTGGCCCTGCGCGAGCTCTACAACGAGGCGCAGCTCGACGTCATGGTGCGGCTCGAGGCCGCGATCGCCGAGCAGTTCCCCGGGTCGGAGGGCACGCCCCCTCAGGCCAGGTAGGAGGTGTCGTTCACCAGGCGGACCGAGGCCCCGCCGTCGGGCCAGAACTCGACGACCGACAGGCACGCCAGGTCGAGGTGCAGGCGGTAGAGCATCTGCGGTCCCGCGTCGAGGGCCCGGCGCAGGATCAGCTTGATCGGCGTGACGTGGCTGACGACGACCACGGTCTCGCCGGGGTGGCGGCGCAGCAGGTCGTCGAGGGCGGCGTCCACGCGCCGGGACACCACGTCGAAGCTCTCGCCCCGCGGCGGGCTGACCGCGCTGTCGGAGAGCCAGGCCCGGTGGACCTCGGGGTCCTGGGCGGCGGCCTCCGAGAAGGTCAGGCCCTCCCAGGTGCCGAAGTCGGTCTCGGTGAGGCGCTCCTCGACGGTGATGCCGAGCCCGAGGACGCCCGCCACCGGCTCCGCGGTCTGCCGGGCCCGCAGGAGCGGCGAGCTGACCACCGTGCGGATGTGGCCGTCGGCGGCGACGTGCCGGGCGGCGAGCGCGGTCGCGGCGGCCGCGGCCTGCTCCAGGCCCTCGCGGGTGAGCTCGGGGTCGCCGCGGCCCGAGTAGCGCCGCTGGACCGACAGCGGGCTCTGCCCGTGGCGCAGCAGCAGCACCCGGGTCGGCGGGGTGCTCCCGCGGCCCGTCCACGACCCGGCGGTGCTCACGAGTTGGCCCCCTTGCCCGTCCGCACCACGATCGCCCCGCACTGCTCGCACCGCACGACGTCGTCCGGGGCGGCGGCGGTGATGTCGCGGAGCTCGCTGCGGTCCATCTCCAGGCGGCACGCCCCGCACCGGGCCCCGACGAGCTCGCCGGCCCCGGTCCCCGTCCGCGCGCGCAGCTGGTCGTAGAGCCCGACGAGGTCCGCGGGCAGCTCCGCGGCCAGCGCGGTGCGCTCGGCGCCGCGGCGCTCCTCGAGCACGTCGAGATCGCCGATGGCGCCGTCGCGCCGCTCGACGGCGTCGGCGAGCGCGGTCTCGGCGGCCTCGAGCCCCGCCTGCTCGTGGGCGAGGTCGGTCTCGGCGGCGTCGAGGCGTTCCATGACCTCGAGCTGCTCGTCCTCCAGCACCCCGCGACGACGGGCAAGGGTGTCGAGCTCGTGCGCCAGGTCGGTCATCTGCTTGGCCGACACGGTGCCCGAGTCCATGAGGCCGCGGTCGCGCTCCTCGCGGGTGCGGACCTGGGTGACCTCCTGCTCGAGCTTCGCGACCTCGCGGCCGAGGTCGCTCACCGAGGTCCGCGCGCGCACCACCGCGTCCCGGTGGCCCCGCACCGTCTTCTCGGCGTCCTCCACCGCGGTCTGCTCGGGCAGGGTGCTGCGCCGGTGCCGCGCCCGGGCGAGCTCGGCGTCGAGCGCCGCGAGGTCGAGGAGGCGGCGCTGGTCGGACGGGTCGGCCTTCACGAGATCATCGCTCCTGCTCCGGCGGGCTCGGGCCCGGTGTCGTCGGCGGCGGCGCCGCCGCGCTGGGGGTCGCTGGGGTGGCCGAGGCTCCAGGCGTCGGTGCGGGCGGTCGACACGGTGACCTCCAGCCCCGGCGCCGCCGCCCGCAGCACGTCCGCGGCCTGCGCGCACCACGGGTGCTCGGAGGCCCAGTGCGCGACGTCGACCAGGGCGGGTGCGTCCGGCTCGGCGAGGTGGTCGGTGGCGGGGTGGTGGCGCAGGTCCGCGGTGACGTAGACGTCGACCCCGGCCGCGCGGGCCAGGTGCAGCATCGAGTCGCCGGCGCCGCCCGAGACGGCGACGCGCTGCACCGTGCGCTGCGGGTCGCCGCCGGCACGCACGCCCCACGCGGTCGCCGGCAGCGCGTCGGCGACGCGGCGGGTGAACGCGGCGAGCGTCTCCGGCGCCGCGAGCGTCCCGATCCGCCCGATCCCGACCCCGCCCTCTCTCCCGGCCGCGTCGTCCTGCGGCGCGAGCGGGCGCTCGACGGTGACGCCGAGGGCGGCGGCGAGCGCGTCGGACACGCCCGGGGCCGCGGCGTCGGCGTTGGTGTGGGCGCTGAACAGGGCGACCCCGTGGCGGATGAGCCGGTGGATCGCCGAGCCCTTCGGCGCCGTCGTCGCCACGGCGTGCACGCCGCGCAGCAGCAGCGGGTGGTGGGTGACGAGCAGGTCGACGCCGGCCGCGATCGCCTCGTCGATCACCGCGGGCAGCGGGTCGACGGCCACGAGCACCCGGCCCACCGGCGCCGCCGGGTCGCCGACCGTGAGCCCCACCGCGTCCCAGTCCTGCGCCAGCGCCGGCGGGTAGGCGGCCTCGAGCGCGGCGACGGCGTCGGCGACGGTGATCGCGGCGGCGGGGTGCATAGGCGCCCATTCTGCCCACCGCCGTGGTGACGTACCGGTGCGGGCGGACGCCGGCGTGGGGGCGGTCCCCCGGACACGGCGCGCCACCGGACTTACACGCGCGGCGGCACCCACCAGGTGGAGCCGCGCATCGTGGAGGTCGCCGTGCGCTCGTCGGAGCCCCGGATCGAGCGCATCACGATCGTCCTGGGGCACGGCCAGACGGTCGCCGACGTCGTCGCGGTCAGGGAGCAGATCGCCGCGGCCTTCGACGTGCCCCGCTTCGGCCTGACGGAGCTGCCCGGCCGGCGGCTCGAGATCGCGCTGCGGCCGGTGCTCCCGCAGGAGAGCCCGGTCGTCGAGGGGGTGCCGTCGTCCGACGACGGAACCGCCTCAGCGGTCGGGGCCTCCGCACGGCGACTCAGAGCAGCAGGACGACGGCGATCGCGAGGACGACCAGGACCACGACGACGATCACCCAGCGGAACGCGCGCACGTGCGGCGGCGGTTCGATCACGAGGCGGGCTCCTCGGCGGGCGCGGCGACGGCGGTCGGCGGCGGGAGCGGCAGGCGCCCCCGCTCGGCGAGCCAGCGCAGGGGCGCCAGGGCGGTGTGGCGGTCGCCCGGGTCCCAGCCCGTGCGTGACGAGACGAGGAAGTACCCGACCTCGCCGAAGTCCCGCTCGGCCTCGCTGACCAGGTGGTCCTGGCGCTGGCGGCGCAGCCAGTCGCGGACCGCGTGCCGCTCGGGACACAGGTCCCGGGCGATCGGCTCGTCGACGAGGAGGTCGGCCTTGACCACGACGACGGCGAGGTCCGTGCGGTCGAGGCGGACGCCGGAGTCCTGCAGCCGCAGGACGGTGGCGCGGTAGGCCGTCTCGGGCGGGTCGACCGCCGGCGCGGCCGCCGCCGTGTCCTCCGGTCCGCGCAGGACCTCGGCGGCGACCTCCGGGATCGAGAACGGGTCGACGACGAGCATCATGCGCCCGGCCTCGTCGAGGAACCGCAGCTCCTCGGTGCCCGCGCGCGTCGCGAAGAGCTCGCCCGCCGCGTCGAACGTGTGCAGCAGCGCCCGCCGCCGGCGCACCGCGACCGTGCAGACCAGACCCACCGGCGCCGCGCCCGCCTCGGTCTTGGCGACCCGCCCGGCGCGCACCTGCTCGACGCCGGCCCGGAACCGGGCGGCGTCCGCATCGCGCCGGGCCTCGAGCGTCCCGCCGCCGGCCTCGACCTGGCGGCGCAGCGCCTCGAGCCCGGCGTAGATCAAGCTCGTCTTGCCCGCCGAGGCCGGACCGAAGACCGGCACGCTGACGTCGGTCCACGCCCCGGAGCCGCGTTCGAGGACCTGGTCGCACTGCGGGCACTGCGGGTCGTGGTCGCGTCCGGCGCGCGTGACCGTCGTCGGCATCGTCCGCCCGCAGCGGCAGCGGTGGCGGGTGACGCCGAGCAGGCCCGGGCGGACGTCGCGGTGCACGAGCCCGCAGGTGCAGGCGTAGCTGGGCAGCGAGGTCCTCCAGAAGCAGGACGGGCAGCGCGCCGACGCCCGGGCGCGGCGGTGCAGCAGGGACTCGACGAGCCGGACCGCGCCGCCGACCCCGGCCCAGGCCAGGCCCGCGAGCAGGAGCACGACGCCGGCCACGGCGGTCGCGGCGAGCCCGGTGAGGACGGCGGCGGCGGACTCGACGACCAGCAGCAGCCCGCCGACGTACCACCACGACCGGCCGGGCCCGTCGAACGGCTTGTGGTCGGCGGCCCACTCCCACACCTCGCCGAGCCCCGTCCACACGGCCTGCAGCATCGCCGCGAGGTCCACCCGCGCCTGCGCGGCGAGGTAGTGCGGCCAGACCTGGTCGCGCCCGTGGCCGGGACCGGCGGCGGGGAACCGCGCGGCGACCTGCTCCGGCGTGACCAGCTCGGTCTCGGGGTCGAACGGCGCCCGGAGGGCCACGACCAGGGCCGCGAGCCCGCCGGGCACGGTGGCGACGAGCGCGGCCCCGACGAGGAACCCCGGGCCGAGGAAGAAGGCACCGACGCCCAGCACGACGGCGACGAGGAGGAACGGGCCCAGGTCCGCGGGTCGCACGGGTCAGCCCTTCCGGAGCTTGCCGAGGAGGTTCTTCGCGGTCCGTGCCCGCGACGGACGCCACTTGCGCCACAGGTCCAGCTCGCCCTCGTCGTCGGCGAGCAGGGCGGCCACGTCGTCCCGGCCCCGCTCCCCCAGCGCGTCACGCGCCGTCGCGAGCCGATCCTGGTGCTGCGCGCCGATCCGCGGGCGGTCGGTCCGCTCCTTGAGCGCGAAGGCGAACAGCACCGCGGTGCTCCGGACGTCGGGCGCGTGCTGCCCGGTGCCGGCCGCCCAGTGGTGCAGCTGGTCGAGCACCGCGGTCCGCAGCGCCGACGGCCTCGTGGCGGCGAGGACGCGCCCGGACACGGACGGGTCGGCCCCGCGCAGCGCGCGCACGAGCCGCGCCTGGTCCTCCCGGCTCGGGCGGGTGGCCGTCGTCAGCAGCCGCCCGAGCTCGCGCGCCTCCTCCAGCCGCGGGGCCCGCCCGAGGCGCTCGACCACCGCGACCACGGCCGGGTCGACCGGCGGCCAGTCGTCGAACCCCAGCTCCCGGGGCGGCAGCCCGGCGGCCTCGAGCACGGCGAGCGCCGCGGCCGTGTCCTGGTCGACGGCCGGGGCGCGTGTCAGCGAGTGGTAGGCGACGACGGCGAGGGGCCGGTCGCGGGCGGCCGGCGGGGTGGCCTCGAGGAACCGGGCCACCGCGGCGTTGTCGACCGGGCGGGTACCCAGCACCTTCTCCCACGTGCTCACCCACGGGCCGCGCGGACCGGGCAGCACCGCGGCGGCGACGCCCCGCAGCGCGGCCGCCCGGGCCTCGGGGCCGTCGCGGAACGCGGCCCGGGCGACCTCGGTGTCGAGCCGCCCGACCCGCTGCGGACCCGTCGGGCCGAGGACGGGGATCCGGTCGGCCAGCGGCGCGGGGTGGCGCCACCAGCGTCGCGCGACGTCGGCGACGGTCCGCTCCCGGCGGTCGCGGTCGCCGAGGCGGCGCTCGAGCTCCTGGTACAGCCCTGTCACGACGGCCGGGCCGACGTCCCAGCCCGGGGGGTCGACGTCGGCGTCGGGGTGATCGGCCCACCACGCCACGAAGCGCCGGACCAGCACGTCGGGCACCCGCAGGCCGTGGCGGTGGGCGAGCGTCAGCGCCGCAGCCGGGTCGACGGTGCGCGCGACGTGGTCGAGGGCCTCGTCGCGGTCGGGTGCGGGGAGCGGGCGCAGCCTGCTGTCGGGGACGCCCTGGTGGGCACGCTCCACCTCGCGGTCGAACAGGCGGGCGCGGGTGGTCGTCGCCAGGCGGTCCCACCCCAGCTCAGCGGCCCCCGGGTGCCCGGCGCGCTCCGCGACCACGTCGTCGAGGTCGACCAGCGCGGCGTGGTCGTCGGTCCCCGCGACGAGGGCCTCGACCGCCGTCGCCCCGAGCAGCTCGGCCGCGCGGGACCCGGCGCCGCGCAGCCACCGCGCCGTCCGCGGCGCCGCCGCGGCCCCGTCGGCGAGCGGCAGCCCGACGGCCAGGGCGGCCGCCTCCCGCTCCGCCTCGCCGGGCACGCCGTCGTCACGGCCCGCGCGCGCGAGCTGGCCCGCGAGCTCGACGGCGTCGACGACGTCGAGCGGGTCGTCGGCGCCCAGGAAGAGCGGCACCCAGAACCGCGCCTCCGGCGAGGGCGCGAGGTCGGGGACCTCGCCGGCGGGCAGGTCGAACACCGCGTAGCGGCCCTGGCGGCGGACCTCCTCGGCCCAGTCGGGGTGCGCGGCGACGACGTCGTGGGGGCTCCGGGACGGGTCGGTCGCGAAGATCTTGAAGCTGACGGCGAGGGCCCGCGCCCGGTCGAGGAGCAGGGTGGCGGCAGCGAGCCAGCACGCCGCCTCCTCGCCGCGGTCGGTGACGAGCAGGACCCGCCGGCGCTCGGGGTCGCGCGGCGCGCCGAGGGCCGTGACGAGGGCGAGCAGCCGCGCGCGGCCGTCGGGGCTCGCGGCGACGCGCTCGCGGACCGTCTCGGTGTCCCACGGCCCGGTCTCGGGCGCGGCGGGCACGGGCGGCGACGCCGTCGTGGGCGCCGGCGCGCCGACCCACCAGGGCGCGCCCCAGAGCTGCGCCGGCCGGGCGAGCCCGTAGGAGCTCTCGTCCTCGGTGACCAGGGCGTGGGTGAACTGGTTGCCGTCGCGGTAGCCGTTGGCCTCCTGCCCCAGGTAGCGCCCCGCCGCGGTGACGAACACGCCGTCGCGGAGGTGCGCGAGCGAGCGCGGGTAGGCCTCGACCGGGCGCCGCTCGCGCATCCAGGACGTCGGCACCTCGTAGAGCGCCGTGCGCGCGACGAGCCGCTGCTCGGCCTCCCCCACCCCCGGCGAGCGGGCCTGGAACTGGAACCCCGCCCCGCCGCCCAGGCCCTGCCCGGGGCGGCAGTCGGTGTAGTAGAGGGTCCGGAACGGTGCCGGCCCACCCTCGGTCACGCCACGCTCCGGTCGATGACGCCGAGGCGGTGCAGCAGCCACAGCAGGGGCTCCTCGACGCGGAAGGGCCGCACGCCCCGCGCGTGGACCTTCTTGCCCTCGTAGTTCGGCGGCTCCCCCAGCGCCGAGACCGCGAAGTAGCGGAAGTCCCGGTAGCTGTGCCGCAGGAGGGCGTCGATGTCGTCGGCGCCGTAGCTCGCCAGCAGCGAGCCGACGTACTCGTGGATCGCGCGCCCGGTCTCCTCGTCGTACCCCGGCCCCTCCCGCCCGGGGTGGAACAGCGGGCCCGACGCGTCCAGCTCCGGGAAGAGCGCGTCGATCTTCGCGAAGGCCACGGCGATCGGCGTCGTGACCCGCCCACGCCGGTCGGTCGCCGAGTTGACGGCCAGGAGCTCGGTGACGCGCGTCAGCACGTCGAGCGGACCGTCGGCGCCGGTGACGGCCGCGTCGGGGACGTCGAGGTGGTCGCGGACGCCGGGCAGCTGCCAGGGGTCGAGGAGGACGATCATGCCGGCGGCCGAGCCGAGGTAGGCCTGGGTGTGCACCGTCGCCTGGCTGGTCAGGTCCTCGCCCGCGGTGTCGTAGAACGACAGCAGCGTGGACTGCAGCCGCTCCCGCCCGAACGAGCGCCGCGGCTGGCGCCACTCCAGCACCAGCGGTTCCTTGCGCCCGCCGTCCGCGGCGCGGGTGCTCTCGAACAGCTGGCGGTGGTCGAACAGCGCGTTCTCGTAGCGCTCGAGGTAGGCCTTCGTGCTCGTCTCGCCGGTCTGGCGGTCGCCGACGAGGCGGATGTCCGCGTCGAAGCGGCGCCGGACCTCCGTGCGCAGCTGCTGGTTGAGCACCGTGAGGTAGACGGTCTTGCCCGCGCCCTTGCCGCCGACCAGACCGACCATCGGGCTGCGGCTGCCGACGAACGCCCGGGGCAGCGGGGTGTGGCAGACCGGGCAGGCCCGCACCCTGGTCGTGCCGGAGCAGCGCGGGCACTCGGCCTCGTCGCGGCGCCGGGCCCACCGGGACTCCGGCAGGAACGTCGGCAGGACCTCGTCGACGAAGCCGGTGCGCCGCTCCCGCTCGGGGTCCTTCGCGCGGCGGCAGCCGTCGACGCCCGGCGCCCCGATGCCGCGGCACTGGAAGGCGAGCGCCGAGCTGTCGATCCCGTGGTAGCAGTACGGGCAGGGGACGGTCGCCATCACGGCACCTTCAGCGTGGCGACCGACGGATCAACGAGCACGACGCCGTCGCGGCCGGAGAAGCAGCGCAGCCAGAACGGGCGGCGCAGGCGCGGCAGGGGCGCGGTGAACACCGCCGGCTCGGGCGCGGAGAGCTCCACGGTGTGGCGCGCCAGCTCGATCCCGGCGCTCGGCGAGAGGGGCATGGTGCGCCCCTCGGTGGCGACGAGCACGACCTCGACGGACCCGCTGCCCTGCGCCGACGGCACCGAGACGACGCACTGGCGGGTGCCGCGCCACCGCGAGCCCGCCAGCGCCAGGGTGTAGCGGACGCGCCGGGCCGGCGCGGCGACCTCGGTGGTCACCGGCGTCGACAGGCTCCGGTCGGGCCCGCTGCCGACGACCCCGCGCACCTCGACCGTGCCCGCGACCCCGGCGGGCAGGGTGACGCCGCCGCGGTCGCGGTAGCGGGCCCGCGTGACGCGCTCCTCCCCGCCGGGCCAGCGGACCTCGGCGACCGCGACGTCCGCCGGCCACACCCACGACAGCACGACCGACTCCCCGCCCGGCTGGGCGCGCAGCTGCGAGGGCGCGGGCACGAGGTCGGACACGACGGCCGCGCCGCGCACCCGCCCCGCCGGCGCGCGGGTGAACGCCGCGACGTGCACGCGCCCGGCGGGCACCGTCGCCAGCAGGCCGTCCCACCCGTCCCGGTGCCGCGGCACGCCCTCGACCACCGGGCCCCAGGCCTCGACCTCCGCCGCGGTCAGCAGGTCCCCGACCTGGCCGGGCGGTGCGGTCCGGGCGACACGGATCTCCACGTCCGCGCCGCGCGGGGTCCGCCAGCCCACACGCAGGCGGACGTCGCCGCCGTCCTGCTCCGGGGCCGCGTGCAACGCCTCGACCGGTGCGGAGTCCGCCCGGATCCCACCGCGCACGACGACCGCGTCGGACACGAGCTCCCGGTCGCCGGCGACGTAGCGCACGACGACCTCGTAGTGGTACTCGACGCCCTCGACCGCGGTGTCGTCGGTGAACCCGCGGGTGGTCGCGGGGATCTCGGTGCCGCTGCCCGTGGCCGGGCCCTCGAAGCGCCGGACCCGCACGCCCACGACGTCGGGGTGCGCCCGCCAGCGCCCCACCACGGCGCCGTGGTCGCCGACGACCTCGAGGTCGGTCACGGGCGGCACCACGGTCAGGCTCGTGGTCACGGCGTCCGACCAGGCGGTCCCCTCGGCGCGTCCCGCCAGCACCGCGTAGTGCACGGTCCGCCCGACGGGTGGCGACGCGTCGGCGGCCGCGTGCGTGCCGGACCCCGAGGCGACGACGGTGCCGTCCTCGGCGTCGCCGGGGGCGCGGTCGGTGCGGCGCAGGACCCGGTGGACGACGTCCGCGCCGTGGCTCGGGGGCGCGGTCCAGGACACGCGCACCCCGGTGCCGTCGGGTGCCGCGTCGACCCGGGTGACCGGAGCCGGGGGCACCCGGGCGAGCTCGGCGGCGAGGTCCTCCCGGTCGGCCGCGATGCCCAGGGCGGCCGCCAGCCGCTGCTCGGCGAGCTCGGGACGGCCGGTGCGCAGGGCCTCGGCGGCCTCCGCGCGCAGGGCGTCGACCTCGGCCGCGCGGGCCTCGAGCAGGCGCCGGACCTCGCCCGCGTCGTCGCCCTCCAGGCCCGTGAGCAGGCGCCGGCGGGGTCGGTGGGCGGGGCGGTGGTCTCGGCGAGCACGTGGACGACGAGCCGGCGGGCCTCGTCGGGGTCGAGGCCCGCGGACTCGAGCCGGCGCACGAGCCCCGACGGCACGGCCCCGGCGGCCTTCTGCGCGCGGACCGGTGCGAGGAGCAGCACCAGGGACAGGACCCGCAGGTCGACGCCCTGGCGCGCCGCCGTGCGCAGGCGCCCGAGCACCTGCTTGGTCGGCCCGCTCGCCGCGGTGTCGGCGCCGCGCGACACGGCCTCGCTCCGCGCGTCGACCGCCGCGGCGTCGAGCCCGCCGCGCACCGGGGGCGTGGCGGAGAAACGGTCGAGCAGGGTGAAGCGGGTGTGCCCGGGGTGGAGCAGCGCGGGCACGGACGCGACGCCGGCGGCGGCGAGCCCGTCGGTGATCGCACGTGCGACGTCCGGCGGCACCCCGGGCTCGCGGGGCAGCTCGCGGGCGGGGACCACGGTGAGGCCGGCGGTGACGGCGGCCTGCGTCGCCTGGTCGCCGACGACGTCGGGGTGGGCGGCCGCGGCGGCCGCGAGCTGCTCCTCGGTGAGCCGGCCGAGATCCCCGTAGAAGCCCCGCAGCTCGCCGGCCAGGCCCTCGACCGCGCGCCGGCGGGTCTGCTGCCCGCCCCGGGCCCGGCGGCGCCAGAAGGCGGGGTCGGCGAGGTCGTGCTCGCGGCGCAGCTCGGCGTCGGCGCGCAGGAACGCCTGGCACACCTGGCCGACGTAGCTCGGGCGGCTCGCCTTCTGCGTCCAGTACGCGCGGACCTCCCGCAGCCGGCGCTCGAGGTCCGGGCGCGCCATCCCGGGGTCGACGGCGTACCGGGTCGGCAGGTCGTCGGGGAGCTGCGCGGTCCGCCCGCGCAGGGGCCGGACCACCTCCTCCTCGTAGCGCGCCTGGTCGAGGGCCATCCGTGCGTCAGCCCGTCACCGTGAGACCGTCGACGACCCGGGTCGCGCGCGCGACCTCGTCGGCCGACAGCGCCCCGATCGTCACCGCGATCTCGAGGCTGCGGCCCGACGAGCGGTGGGTGGCGCGGACCTCGAGCAGGCCCTGCTCGTCGATGCGCAGGACGATGTCCACGGGCGCTCCGGCCGGGCCCGGGGGGATGCCCTCGATGTGCCCCGTCCCGTCGGTGACCGGGATGTTGTCGTCGAGCTCCTCGCTGGGCACCGTCCCGGCCTGCTCGTAGAGCGCGATCTCGACGCCGGTCTGCCCGTCGCGGAGGGTGAACGCCTCGAGGGTCCGGTCGCCGGTGGGCAGGGCGTCGTTGGCGGCGACGAGGTGGTGGACGTAGCTGCGGTCGTTGCGGTCCGGGTCGACCAGCCGGACCCCGAACGCCTTCGACAGCACGTTGCGGGTGGACTTGGCCGAGAGCCGGGCGAGGTCGGCCTCCGCGAGCCCGGTGGCCGCGGCGATGTCGGCGAGGGCGGCGCGGGCGCGCTCGTCGCCGATCGCGGCCGACGGCGCGTCCTCCCGGGCGCGGGCGGTCTCCTGGACCACGCGCCGCGAGAGCGCCCAGACGGCGGCGCCCTTGGCCACCGCGAGGTCGGGCTCGAACAGCCGCGGCGACCAGCCGAACTCGGCCTCCAGGCGCGCCGCCACCGCGGGCATGCGCGTCGAGCCGCCGACGAGCAGGACCTCGTCGACCGTCGTCCCCGGGCTCTTCTCGGCGAGCGTGTCGAGGGTGCGGCGGACGATCGCGACGGTGGTGTCGAGCAGGTCCTCGGTCATCGCCTCGAACTCGGCGCGGGTGACCTCGAAGCGCGCCGCCGCCCCCGCGAGCTTGAGGTTGACCGCGCGCGCCTCCTGCTTCGAGAGCGCCTTCTTGACCGTCTCGGCGAGCAGGGCGACCTCCTGGAGCAGGTCGTCGCTCTCGCGCGGGTCCTCCGCCGGCGAGGCCTGCTCCACGAAGCGGGTCATGATGTGGTCGGCGAGCCGGGCGTCCCAGTCGGCGCCGCCGAGGTGCTTGTCGCCGTCGGTGCAGAGAACGTCGACCGCGTTGTCCCCGATCTGGATCACCGAGGTGTCGAACGTGCCGCCGCCGAGGTCGTAGACCAGCACCGTGCGCCCGATGCCGCCCTGCCCCGACTCGTAGTGCACCGCCGCCGCGACCGGCTCGGGCACGATCCCGAGCACCTCCAGCCCGGCGATCTCCCCCGCCTTGCGCGTGGCGTCGCGCTCCCGCATCCCGAAGTAGGCGGGCACGGTGATGACGACGTCGCGGACCTCGTCGTCGACGTCCGCCCCGGCCGCCAGGTGCTTGAGGATCAGTGCCGACAGCGACTCCGGCGTGTGCTCCTGCCCGTGGAACGCGTAGACCGCCGGGGTGCCCATCTGCCGTTTGACGAGGCTGACCACGTGGTCGGGCTCGATGACGGCGACGGCCTTGGCCTGGGTGCCGACGACGACGTTGGTCGGGCTCTCGAGGTGGACGACCGACGGCGTCGTCTCCTCCCCCTCGCCGTTGCGGGCGATCACCGCCCGGCCGGTCTCGTCGACGTACCCGACGGCCGAGTAGGTCGTGCCCAGGTCGATCCCGTAGACCCGGCGGCGGTCAGGCATGGTGCGCCTCCTCGGGATGTCCGGTCTCCTCGTCCTGATCCGCGGGCGTGTGCCGCCCGACGACCACCGCGGCGGGCGCGAGCACGCGCCCGCCGTCGCGCTCGAGCCAGCCCTCGGCGGTCACCTCGAGCACCCGGCCGTGCTGGTCGGGCCCGCACGCGACGGCCCGGCGGACGCGCTGGGCGGCGGGGTCGAAGACGTCGCCGACGGCGACCGCGACCGGCTCGCAGCCGCAGCCCTCGAGCAGCGTGGCGACGGTGTCGGCGTAGTGGACGGCGGTGTCGGTGTCCTCCGCCAGCAGCTCGCTGCGCAGCTTCGCCAGGCCGACGACCAGGGGCCGCAGGTGACGTCCGCGGCGCTCGTCGCGCAGGGCGTCCAGCTCGTCGCGCTGGTGGGCGATGACCTGCTCGCGCGCCTCGGCGCGGGCCTGCTCGGCCTGGAGCCGGCGGTCGAGGTCGGCGAGCTGGGTGCGCAGGGCGGCCGTCTCGTCGAGCACGCGCTGCAGCAGGGCGTCGGGGCCGGGTGCCGGTGCCGGCTCCGTCCCGACGGTCCCGTCCGCCCCGGCCGTCGCGTGCTCGTGCCCCACGGTGCCCCCGCTCCCCCGGATCGCGGCCGTCGCCGGCCGCCCGCCCGCCCCCGGACGGCAGGTGGCAATCTATGACTCGCTGTAGCAGAAGTGCGGGAAGATACCTCGAACGGTCCAACAATCGCCGGCTTCTGCTCACCGTTGCGTCACCATCGGGAGGGTTCACCGCGCACCATCGGGGAGCCGGGATCATGGCGGGCGTGCACGTCGTCTTCGTCTGTTCGGGCAACATCTGCCGCTCGCCGGTCGCCGAGAGCGTCTTCCGCGCGCGCCTGGCCGAGGCCGGTCTCGCCGACGCGGTGACCGTCTCCAGCGCGGGGATCGGGGCGTGGCACGCCGGCGAGCCCATGGACCGGCGCGCGGCCGCGACACTGCGCGACCGGGGCTACGAGACCCGGCACACCGCGCGGCAGGTCGACGACGAGCAGCTCGGCGCCGACCTGCTCGTCGCGGCCACGGCCGACCACGTCCGCGACCTCGTCGCCGCCGGCGCCGACCCCGAGCGCGTCGTGCTGCTGCGCGCCTTCGACCCGGAGGCCCCCGAGGGCGCCGAGGTGCCCGATCCGTACTACGGCGGTCCCGACGGGTTCGACGAGGTCATCGGCATGATCGAGGCGGCGGTGCCCGGGCTGGTGGAGCGGGTGCGGCGGTGACGTCGGTGGAGGCCCTGCTCGCCGGCGGTGCCGGCGGGGCCGTGCGGATGGCGACGCTGGACGACGGAACCGAGGTCGTCGTCAAGTCCGGCGAGCCGTCGGCGATCGCGGCGGAGGCGGCCGGGCTGCGCTGGCTCGCGGAACCCGGGGCCGTCGGGGTGCCGGAGGTCCTCGGGACCGCCGAGGGCCGCATGGTCTCGACGCGCGTGCCGTCGGGATCCCCGGACGCCGGGGCCGCGGAGCGCTTCGGTCGCGGCCTCGCCGCCCTGCACGCCGCGGGCGCGCCGGCGTTCGGGTCGCCGCCGCCGGGCGGGCCGGTGGACGCGTGGATCGGCGGGGCGCGCATGGAGAACGTGACCGACGAGGACTGGCCGTCCTGGTACGCCGAGCACCGCGTCCTGCCCCACGCGCGGCGGGCCCTCGGCGGCGACGACCTCGGGCTCGTCGAGCGCGCCTGCGAGCGCTTCGCCGACGTCGCCGGACCGCCCGAGCCGCCGGCGCGCCTCCACGGCGACCTGTGGACGGGCAACGTGCTGTGGTCGGGCGGGCAGGGCTGGGTGATCGACCCGGCCGCGCACGGCGGGCACCGCGAGACCGACCTGGCCATGCTCGCCCTCTTCGGCGCCCCGCAGCTCGAGACGATCCTCGCCGCCTACGACGAGGCCGCGCCCCTCGCCGAGGGCTGGCGCGACCGCGTGGGCCTGCACCAGCTCTGGCCGCTGCTCGTGCACGCCGAGCTGTTCGGGGGCGGGTACGGGCGGCAGGCCCTCGCGGTGTGCGAACGCCTGGCGAGGAGGGCGTAGGGCCGAGGCCCATCCGGGCGCGGGGCCCGAGCCGACCACGGGATCGACGGCACCCACGTAACCTGGCGGCGTGCGGTTCCTGCTGCGGCCCGGGTGGATCGCACTGACGCTCGTCGTGGTCGCCTTCGCGTTCGCCTGCTACTACCTCCTCGCGCCGTGGCAGTTCCACCGCAGCGACGAGCGCGACGGGGTCAACGCGGCCCTGAGCCGCGGGGTGGCGACCGCGCCGGTCCCGCGCGCCGATCTCGTCGCCCCCGGCACGGCGCCGGGCGAGGACGTCGCCTGGCGTCAGGTCTCGGTCACCGGCACGTATCGGCCCGGGGCCGACGTCCTGGTCCGGCTGCGCGTCGTCGAGGGGCACCCGGCCAGCGAGGTGATGACGCCGCTGGTCACCACCACCGGCGAGACCGTCCTCGTCGACCGCGGCTACGTCCGCACCGACAGCCAGGGCGGGCTGCCGCCGATCCCGGCGCCGCCGCCCGGGGTCGTCACCGTCGTCGGTCACCAGCGCCTCGACGAGGGCCCGCCGAACCGCCCCATGGTCGTCGAGGACGGGCAGCGCCAGGTCTACGCCGCGGACGCGGGCACCATCGCCGCGGCGAACGGCATCCCGACCAGCCCGGGCTACGTCCAGCTCGTGGCGGGCCAGCCCGGGGTGCTCGCGGCCGTCCCGCTGCCACCGCCCGACCCCAACCCGTCGTACTCGTACGCCTGGCAGTGGCTGATCTTCGGGCTGATGGCGGTCGGGGCGTGGATCTACTTCGCGCGGCTGGAGTACCGCCGCGCCCGCGGGCTCGAGCCGCGGCGCCGCGACGACCAGGATCCCCGCGACGCCGCCGACGGCACCTACTGGGACGCCCGCCCCGCGAGCACCGACACCGGCAGCGCTGCCGACACCGACCAGGAGCTGGCCGACCGCCACGGCCGCTGAGCACCGGCCCGGGGACCACCCATCCACGGCAACGCCACCGGGACGCCGCCGCGACCCGAGCGCGACCGGGCACACCGACACTCGCTGCCCCCGAGCGACGGGAGGCGGACCCGATGCCCTCCGAACGCCTGGCGGTCACCGTCGTCCCCGGAGCGGGCTGGCGGGCCGCCGACATCCGTCAGGTGGCGCGCGAGGCCGAACAGGCCGGCTTCGAGGCGATGTTCTCGACCGAGGTCAACAGCGACACCATGGCCACCGCCCTGGTGATGGGGGCGGCGACCGAACGGATCACGGTCGGCACCTGGGTCGCCAACATCTACCTCCGGCACCCCTACGTGTGTGCGAAGGGCGCCGAGCTCATCGCCGACGACACCGGCGGCCGGTTCGTGCTGGGCCTCGGCGTCAGCCACGGCCCGGTCAACGACGCGCTGGGCGTCGACATGGCGAACGCGCCCGACGACCTCATCGCCTACGTCCGTGCGGTGCGTGCCTGGTTGGCCGGTGACGGTCCGGCGACGCATCTTCCGCAGCACGCCGCGGCCCACCGGGTGCCGATCCACCTCGCGGCCCTCGGACTGCGTGCGGCGGAGCGGGCAGCGACGGTTGCCGACGGCCTCATGCCCACGATGTGGTCGCCCGAGCGGGTGGCGAAGAGCGCCGAGTACATCGCTCGCGGCCGCGCCCGTGCGTCGGAACCGGGACCGGTGGAGCTGACGCTGGGCCTGCCCACCTTCCTCGGCGACGACCTCGACGCGCTCCGGGAGACGGCGCGGGCGAACCTGGCGCTCTACACCGGGTTCCCCTTCTTCCGACGGATGTGGCGCGAGAGCGGCTTCCCCGACGAGGCCGACGCGATGGACCGAGGTGAGGGCGCTGCCGGCCTGAGCGACGCGCTCCTGGACTCGTTCTGCCTCATCGGTCCGCTCTCCCGCTGTCGCGAACGCCTGGATGAGTACCGCTCCGCCGGCGTCGACCTACCGATCCTCAACCCGCCGATCGGGCCCGCGGCCGCCCTCGACGTCATCCGTGCCTTCGGAAAGGGCCCGTGATCGTGGCGACGTGGGGGCTTTCCGGACGTTCAACGCCAGCGTGGACGCCAGGCTGAGACACCCACGGCGAGCACGGTCGTCGCGAGCCCCACGATCCGGGAGAGGCGGACGGCGCGGGGCAGGTCGGCGACGGCGGGCGGGCGGCCGTCGCCGAGCACGGGGCGGTCCTGCACGCCGTAGGGGTAGACGGTGCGCCCGCCGAGGCGCAGCCCGAGGGCGCCGGCGAACGACGCCTCGACCGGGCCGGCGTTCGGGCTCGGGTGGGCGGGGGCGTCGCGGCGCCACGCCCGCCACGCCGCCGCCGGGGACCCGCCGACCAAGGGTGCAGACGCCGTCGTGACCAGCGCCGACACGCGCGCGGGGACGACGCCCGCGACGTCGTCGGTGCGCGCCGAGGCCCACCCGAAGTGCCGGTGCCGCGCCGAGCGGTGCCCGACCATGGCGTCGAGGGTGTTCACCGCCCGGTGCCCGAGCAGCCCGGGCACCCCGGCGATCGCGCCCCACACCAGCGGGGCGACCACGGCGTCGGCGGTGTTCTCGGCGACCGACTCCAGTGCCGCCCGCGCGAGGCCGTCGGGGTCGAGGGCCGACGGGTCGCGGCCGCACAGGTGCGGCAGCCGCTCGCGCGCGGCGTCGACGTCGCCGGCGGACAACGACGCGGCCATCGCCGCGCCCTCGCCCGCGAGCGAGGTCCCGCCCAGCACCGCCCAGGTCGCGGCCGCCGTCAGCCCGGCGTGCACCACGGGGTGCCGCGCGCGCTCGGCCAGCACGCCGAGACCGACGGCCCCACCGACGAGCGCCGCCGCGTACGCCACACCCGGGCCGCGCCGGTCGGCCCACCACCGGCGCTCGAGCCACGACGCCACCGTCCCGAACGCCGCGACCGGGTGCCCGCGCCGCGGGTCACCGAACACGGCGTCGGCGAGCACCCCCAGCGCGAGCCCAGCGGCGCGCGAGGACCCGGCAGACACCGCGTGATGATCGCACCAGGCATCGGTGACACGTCCGGCACGGCACCACGCCCGCGGCCGCGGTGTGACACGGTGATCGCGTGGGGTTCAGCGACGACCTGTGGTCCGCCGGCGCCGACGTCTACGCGCGCGTCCGGGAGCACCCGTTCCTCACCGGCCTGTCCGACGGGACGCTCCCGCACGACGCGTTCCGGCACTTCGTCGTGCAGGACGCCCACTACCTGCGCGGCTACGCCCGGGCCCTCGCGCTGCTCGCGGCGCGCGCGCCGGCGGAGGCCGACACGGTGATGTTCAGCGAGCACGCCGCCGGGGCGATCGCCGCCGAGCAGGAGATGCACGCCGAGCTCGCCGACGCCCTCGGGCTCACGGTCGCCGAGGCGGCCGCCGTCCCGGTCGCGCCGACCACCACCGCGTACACGTCCTACCTGCTCGCCACCTGCCACGGCGGCTCGTTCGCCGAGGGCCTCGGCGCGGTGCTGCCGTGCTACTGGATCTACGCCGAGGTCGGCGAGGCCCTGCTCGCGGCCTCCTCCCCCGACCCGCTCTACGCCCGCTGGATCGCGATGTACGGCGGCGAGGAGTTCCGGGCCGTCGTCGACGCCGTGCTCGCCCTCACCGACCGCGTCGGACCGACCCTCGGCGACACCGAGCGCGAGCGCGTCCGGGCGCACTTCGTCACGACGTGCCGCTACGAGTGGATGTTCTGGGACGCGGCCTGGCGTCAGGAGACCTGGCCGGTCTAGGGAGCCCGGTCCTAGGGCGCCGGCCGCCGCAGCACGAACCGCGTCTCGACGACGTGCGGCGCGGCCCCGGGCGCCCGCCCCGGCGCACTCGGCACCAGCGCGCCCTGCGGCCCCGCGAGGGCGACGAGCTCCCAGCCCTGCCGTCCCAGGTGGTTGAGCTGCTCGGCGTACACGCGCGCCCAGGCGACGCGATAGGGCCGGTACTCCTCGAGCAGCAGCTCGCCGGCCGGCCCGATGGCGTAGATCTGCCACTCGGCGCTCTCGCCGCCGGCGGCCGCGTCGTCGGACAGCCCGACCGCCGAGATCTCCAGCGTCGCGTACTCCCAGGCGGCGGCCACGTCGTGACCCTAATCGCGCGGGGGCGTCAGGACGCCCGGCGACCGCGGCGGTGCTGCGGGGCGAGCGCCGCCGCGCGGGCCGCCTCGGTGGCTCGGGCGGTGGCCCGCGCGGCGCGGGCGGTGCGCGCCCGGCGCAGGGCGGAGCTCCGTCCCGTCGACGACGCCCCGCGGGCGCGGTCGGCGGTCGGGCCCAGCGTCGTCACCGTGCGGCCCGACCCGCCCGGGGTCGGCGTCGGGCCGTCGCCGGTGAGCAGGAAGCCGCCGACCTTCGCGATGAGCCCGAGGACGATGGCCGTCGGCCCGAGCACCCAGGCGCCGGGTATGCCGAGCACGATCACGCCGATGCCGGTCCCGAGGAGGACCAGACCGCCGAGCAGGAGGAGAGCCGACCGCACGTGACCACGTTACGTGGTCAGAGCCGGCTCTTCAGTCGACCGATCGGGCCAACGAGGTGGGCGTCGCGGCGGTGACGACCGCGCCCCGGGGTCGTAGGGTGTGCCGGTCGCGTCTGGGAGGGCACATGGAGTTCGTCGTCCGGTACGTCAACGGCCCTCTGCAGGGCATCGGGTCGGTCACTCAGCCCGACGACGCCGGGGAGGAGCCGCCGCTGCTCCAGCGCATCCCGCTGCCGAGCGGTGAGCACGGCCTGCGGCGCACGGTGTCGGACATGGCCGGTGGCGGGCAGGTCGCCATCTACGAGCGCACCGGCTTCAACGAGCCGGCCGGCGAGTGGGAGTTCTCGCTGGTCCGCGTGGAGTAGCCGCGGGACTGGCGACGACGGCGGGTCGGTGGGCAGGATCGAGACGTGTCCACCGAGTCCGCCGCCGGGTCGAGCACCGCGCCCGGCACCGGCGTCCTGCGCCCCGCCACCGCCGACGACGCCCCCCGGGTCGCCGCGATCTTCGCCGGCTACGTCCTGCGCTCCATCGCGACCTTCGTCGAGGAGCCGCCGACCGACGACACGTGGCGCGAGCGCATCACCACCGGCTTCGGTGTCGGGCTGCCGTTCCTCGTCGCCGAGGTCGACGGGGAGGTCGAGGGCTTCGCGTACGCGGCGTCGTTCCGGCCGCACGCGGCCTATCGCTACACCGTCGAGGACTCGATCTACATCGCACCGGAGGCGGCGGGCCGCGGCCTGGGGTCGCAGCTGCTCGCGGCACTGCTCGACGCACTGCGCGGCACCGAGGTGCGCCAGGTCGTCGCGGTGATCGCCGCGCTGGCCGGGTCGCGGCACGACACCCCGTCGATCGTGCTGCACCGCCGGCTCGGGTTCGTCGAGGTCGGGCGGATGCCGTCGGTGGGCTACAAGAACGGCCAGTGGGCCGACACGGTGCTCATGCAGGCCGACCTGCGCCCCGACGGCTGAGCCCCTGCCCCGCGGCACGACGACGGGCGGGGAACGACGACGGGCGGGGAACGACGACGGGCGGGGAACGACGACGAGCGGGTAACGGCGACGGGCGGGACGACGACGGGCCGCCCCGCGACGTGCGGGCCGGCCCGGCGAACATGATCGAAGTACCGATACGGACACTCAACGTCAGCGACGGCACTTCGCTGACACGGCGCCGCTGGCGAACGGTGGGTGCTGTCTGCACCCACACCCGGAGACGCGCGGACGTGGGCGCGTGTTCCGTCCCGGAATCCGCCCTTGGGCATGACCCCACTCACAGCGTCGAGATGCATTCACCCTGTGTCGCGCGCGGGTCCGCAGTAATGTCCGGCGAGCAGGAGAAGTAAACGGACGTTAACGACTTTCGGGTTGTTCCCGTCAAATCGGACAGCTCGATCCCGTCGGGGGCAGCGCTTCGGCGACGAGGGGAGACGACATGACGCAGACCGAGGAGGGCGGCGGGGCACCGGAGGGCGTCACCGTCACCGACACGGGAACCATGCGGCGTGCGGTCGGCGCCGCGGCGGTCGGCAACATCACCGAGTGGTTCGACTTCGGTGTCTACGCCTATCTCGCCACGACCATCGAGGAGAACTTCTTCCCGCCCGACAACCCGACGTTGGCGCAGGTCGGTGTGTTCGCGGGCTTCGCGGTGTCGTTCGTGGTGCGCCCGCTCGGCGGGCTGTTCTTCGGCCCGCTGGGCGACCGGATCGGCCGCACCAAGGTCCTGTCGATCACCGTCATCATGATGGCGATCGGGACGTTCCTGCTCGGCTTCATCCCGCCGTACGCGTCCATCGGCATCTGGGCGCCGATCCTGCTCGTGCTCTGTCGGGTCGTGCAGGGATTCTCCACCGGCGGTGAGTACGCGGGCGCGATGACGTTCATCGCCGAGTACTCCCCCGACCGACGGCGCGGATTCTTCGGCAGTTTCCTCGAGTGCGGGACGTTCATCGGGTACGCGCTCGGGGCGACCGTCGCCACCGTCATCCCACTCGTCTCGACGCCCGAGTTCGCGTCGACCTGGGCGTGGCGCATCCCGTTCTTCATCGCCCTGCCACTGGGCATCGTCGGCGTCTACCTGCGCGTGCGGCTCGAGGAGACGCCGGCGTTCCAGACGCTGCTCTCCGAGTCCGAGGAACGCGAGGGCACGCAGGCCGGCACGGGCATCAAGAAACTGTTCGTCGACTACTGGCCGGCGATGCTCGCGGCCGGCGGGCTCGTCGTGGCCTGGAACGTCCCGAACTACATGCTGACCAGCTACATGCCGACCTACCTCGAGGACAACGTCACCGTCGTCGGCGGCACCGCGATCGACAGCACGACCTCGCAGTGGCTCCAGATCGCCGTGCTCTGGGTGGCCGTGCTCGTCATCCCGTTCCTGGGCCGGCTCTCCGACCGCGTCGGGCGCAAGCCGATCCTCTGGGTCGGTGCCGTGGGGACGATCGTGCTCGCGTTCCCGATGATCCTGGTGCTCGGGAGCGGGTCGGTGCCGCTGGTCGGGCTCGGCCTCGCCGTCATGGGCGCGCTCCTGATCTGCTTCTCGGCGACCTGCCCGTCCACGTTGCCGGCGCTGTTCCCCACCGAGATCCGCTATGGCGGCCTGTCGATCTCGTTCAACATCTTCGTGTCGGCCTTCGCCGGCACGACGTCGCTGATCATGACGGCGGTCGTGCTGGGAACCGGCTGGGCGTACTGGCCCGCGGTCTACCTGATCATCTTCGGGATCGTCGGCGTCGCCGTGCTGGTGAAGCTGCGGGACCCGGCCGGGCGCCCGCTGCCCGGGTCGAACCCCGCGGTCTCCACCGAGCAGGAGGCGCGCGAGCTCGCCGCCGCGCGGGGCTGATCGTCACCGATGGGGGGCGACGGGGGTGTCGGGCCGGGTCATCACGGGCACGATGGGCCCGTGTCCCAGTCGACGGCCTCCCCCGGGCCCACCGTCTTCGTCCTGTTCGGCGCCACGGGTGACCTCGCCAAGCGTCTGGTGCTGCCGTCGTTCTTCCGCCTCGTCCAGGAGAAGCTCCTGCCCGAGGAGTGGCGGCTGATCGGCAACGGGCGCCGCAGCAAGACCGACGACGAGTTCCGCGACGAGGTCCGCGAGGCCCTGGAGCAGTTCGGTGGCCTGAAGCCCGAGGACGGGCCCTGGGACGAGTTCGCCGCGGGGCTGCGGTTCGCCGGTGGCGGGTTCACCGTCGAGGACCCCGGCGAGCTGCTCGACCGGATCGCCGAGGCCCGGGGCGAGATCGGGCAGGACGCGCAGCTCGTCCACTACCTGGGCCTCCCGCCCCAGACCTTCGGCGACTACACCCGGGCGTTGGGGGCCCACGGCCTCGCCGAGGGCTCGCGGGTCGTCTACGAGAAGCCGTTCGGCACCTCGCTGGAGAGCTTCCGCGAGCTCGACCGGGTCGTGCACGACGTGCTCGACGAGTCCCAGGTCTTCCGCATCGACCATTTCCTCGGCAAGGAGGCCACCCAGGAGCTGCGGGCCCTGCGCTTCGCCAACGGCCTGTTCGGCAGCTCCTGGGACCGCCACCACGTGGCCGCCGTGGAGATCGATGTCCCGGAGACCCTCGACGTCGCCGACCGCGCCGAGTTCTACGACGCCACCGGCGCCGTGCTCGACATGCTCGTGACGCACCTGTTCCAGGTCGCCGCCGAGGTCGCCATGGATCCGCCGGCGTCGTTCGCGGCCGACGACGTCTCCGCCGCCCGCAACGACGTCATCCGGTGCTTCCGCGCGCTCGCGCGCGACGAGGTGGTCCGCGGCCAGTTCGACGGCTACCGCGACCTGGACCACGTCGCGGACGACTCGACCACCGAGACGTTCGTCGCCGCCCGCCTCTGGGTCGACAGCCACCGCTGGCAGGGCGTGCCCTTCCTGCTGCGCACCGGCAAGCGGATGGCCGAGAGCCACCAGAAGGTCAACCTGATCTTCCGCGACCCCGAGGGCGGCCCGGTCGCCGACCGCGACCTGCCGACGAGGGGCAACGTGCTGTGCTTCGACCTCGCGGGCGACGGCGCGCTCGCGCTGTCGATGAACGTCAAGACGCCGGGGGCGTCGTCGGAGCTCGGCACCACGTGGACCCAGATCCCGCTCGACACGCTCTCCGGCGGCGACCCGCTGCCGCCGTACGTGCGGCTCATCCACGACGTGCTCACCGGGGACCGGGCGCTGTTCACCCGGCCCGACGGGCTCGAGGAGGTCTGGACCGCGGCGGCCGAGGTGCTCGACGACCACCGGCAGCCCGAGCCCTACGCGCCCGGCAGCTGGGGCCCCGAGTCGGCCCTGCGCCTCGCCGACCCCGTCGGCTGGGTCCTCCCCGGCTGAGGTCCTCGTGAGCGATCTTTCGAGCTATCGCTCGAAAGATCGCTCACGTGGGGCCCGCCGTGTGGGCGGGCTCCGGGGCGGTGACCCCGGAGCCCGCCACAGGGAGGTCAGTGCTGCGAGCCCGGCTCCCCGGCGTACTCGGGGCCGGCCTGCTGGCGCGTGGCCGGGTCCTCGCCCTGCGCGCCCTGGATGGCGCGCCACACGGCCTCCGGCGTCAGCGGCATGTCGATGTGCCGCACGCCCAGGTGCGAGAGCGCGTCGACGACGGCGTTGTGCACCGCGGGCGTCGAGCCGATCGTGCCCGACTCCCCGATGCCCTTGGCGCCGATCGGGTTGAGGTGGGTCGGGGTCTCGGTGTTCGAGACCTCGAACCCGCACAGGTCCGCCGCCGACGGGATGACGTAGGACGCGAGGTTGCCGCTGGTCGGGTTGCCGTCCTCGTCGAACGTGACCCGCTCGTAGAGCGCCTGCGCGATGCCCTGCGCGATGCCGCCGTGCTGCTGCCCGGCGACGAGCATCGGGTTGAGGATGCGACCCGCGTCGTCGACGGCGACGTGGCGGCGCTGGCGCACCATGCCGGTGTCGAGGTCGACGTCGACGACGGCGATGTGCGAGCCGAACGGGAAGCTCGACTGGCCCTGCTTGAAGTCGAGCTCCTCGAGCAGCGGGCCCGTGGACCCGTCCTCGGTGCCCGTGCCGTCCTCGGCGGCGGTGGCGACCTGCGACCAGGTGATCTCCCGGTCGGCGACGCCGCGGACGCCGAAGCCGCCGTCGGTCTGCTCGATGTCGTCGACGGACGCCTCGAGCAGGTGCGCCGCGATCTCCTTGGCGCGCGAGACGAGCTGCTCGGAGGCGTTGTGGATCGCGCTGCCGCCGGTCTGCAGCGAGCGCGAGCCCAGCGTCCCGGCGCCGCTGCGCACGAGCGACGTGTCGGACTGGACGACCTTGATCTTGTCCATCGGCACACCGAGGACCCCGGACGCGAGCTGCGCGTACGCGGTCTCGTGGCCCTGGCCGTGGGCACTGGTGCCGGCCATGACGGTGAACGTGCCGTCGGGGTGCGCCTGCGCCGAGCCGTACTCACCGTCGAGGCCGAGCGGGGCGGTGACCTCGACGTACGACGCGACGCCGATGCCCATCGCGGTCCGGCTGCCCTCGGAGCGGCGGCGCTCCTGCTCGGCGCGCAGCGCGTCGTAGTCGGCGGCCTGCTTGACCGCGTCGAGCGCCTTCTCGTGCTCGGCGTTGTCGTACTCGGCGCCCGTGAGGCTCGTCATCGGGAACGCGTCGGGCTGCAGGAAGTTCTTCCGGCGCATCTCGAGCGGGTCGACGCCGATCTCGTCGGCGGCGATGTCGATGATCCGCTCGAGCAGCTGCGTCGCCTCGGGACGGCCCGCGCCGCGGTAGGCGCCGGTGGTCGTCGTGTTGGTGACGACGGTCTTCCACGTGAAGTCGATGGCCGGGATGTCGTAGACGCCCTGGGCCATGAGCTGGGTCAGGCTCGGCAGGATCGTGCCGACCGCGGGGTACATGCCGCCGTCGCCGACGACCGTCGCGCGCAGCCCGACGATCGTGCCGTCGCGCTTGACGCCCAGCTCGGCGTACTGCACCTGGGCGCGCCCGTGGACCATCGAGAGCATGTTCTCGGAGCGGGTCTCGGTCCAGCGGACCGGCCGGCCGAGGTCCATCGCGGCCCGCGCGGCGATCGAGTACTCGGGGTAGGCCGTGGCCTTCGGGCCGAAGCCGCCGCCGACCCGCGGGGCGATGACGCGGACCTGGGTCGCGTCGAGACCGAGGTCGCTCGCGAGGGCGTCGCGCGCCCCGTGCGGGGTCTGGATCGACAGCCACAGGGTCACGCCGCCGTCGGGCTCGCCGGGCACCGCGACGCAGGCGTTCGGCTCCATCGGCACGCCCGCGAGGCGCTGGTTGTAGAACTTGCCGGACACCACGACGTCGGCGTCGTCGAACAGCCCCTCGACGTCGCCGGTGCCCGCGCCCGCGACGACGTTCGAGCCGTGCTCCTCGAAGATCACCGGCGCGTCGTCGGCGAGGGCCTCCTCGATGCCCACCACCGCGGGCAGCGGGTCGATGTCCGGGAGCACGCTCTCCGCGGCGTCCAGCGCCTGGCCCGCGGTCTCGGCGACGACGGCGGCGATGATGTCGCCGACGAAGCGCACGCGACCGCGCGCGAGCGGCGGGCGCGACATCGCGTCGGGGACGACGCCGGGCAGGCCCGGCCGGTCGTTGATCTGCAGGTCACCGTCGGTGTAGACGCCGACGACGCCGGGCTTGGCGCGGGCCTCCTCGACGTCCACCGAGTTCAGCGTCCCGTGCGCGATGGGCGAGCGGACGAAGACCACGTGGTACGAGCCCTCGACGGGCAGGTCACCGGTGTACTGCGAGGCCCCGGTGATCAGGGCCTGGTCCTCGGTGCGCTTGACCGAGTGGCCGAAGATCGATCCTGATCGGCTGGGGGTGATGGTCATCGCCGTGCTCCCTCGATGTCGTGGCGGCGCGGTCAGAAGATCAGACCGTTGGGGTGGCGTCGAGAGCAGATTTCCACGCCGTTTCCGGTTGCGCGCGTCCGGAGGCCGAACGTCGGCGCGTCGGCCGCCGTCCGGACGTCGCGGGGCCATCCTGCCGCTGGACGGGGTCCCCGTCACCGGCGAGGAGGCCACCGACCGCGCAGCGCGCGGCCGGCTAGCTCTCCGGCACGTGCTCGTCGATCTCGGCGAGCCAGATGCGCGCCGAGGAGTCCGAGGGCGCCCGCCAGTCCCCGCGCGGCGAGAGCGAGCCGCCGGCCACGACCTTGGGGCCGTTGGGCTGCGCCGAGCGCTTGAACTGGGCGAACCCGAAGAACCGCTGCGCGAAGACCTGCAGCCAGCGCCGGATCTCGGCGAGGTCGTAGGCCCGCCGGTCGCCCTCGGGGTAGCCCGGCGGCCAGTGGCCGGCGTCGAGGTCGCGCCACGCGTGCCACGACAGGAACGCGATCCGCGACGGCCGGAACCCGTGGCGCAGCACCCAGTAGAGGTTGAAGTCCTGCAGGTCGTACGGCCCGATCTTCTGCTCGCTGGACTGGATCTCCTGGTCGGAGTCCGCGGGCACGAGCTCCGGGCTGATCTCGGTGTCGAGGACGTCCTGCAGCACGTCGCCGACCTCGTCCTCGAACTGCCCGGAACTGATCACCCAGCGGATGAGGTGCTGCACGAGCGTCTTCGGCACGCCGCTGTTGACGGTGTAGTGCGACATCTGGTCGCCGACGCCGTAGGTGGACCAGCCGAGCGCCGCCTCGGACAGGTCGCCGGTCCCCAGCACGATGCCGCCGCGCTGGTTGGCGGCCCGGAAGAGGTAGTCGGTGCGCAGGCCGGCCTGGACGTTCTCGAACGTCACGTCGTAGTGCGGCTCGCCCTGCGAGAACGGGTGGTCGAGGTTCGCCAGCATCAGCCGGGCGGTCTCGGTGATGTCGATGGTCTCGAAGGTGCAGCCCAGGGCCTCGGCGAGGCGCTCGGCGTTGCCCTTCGTCCGCTCCCCCGTCGCGAAGCCCGGCAGCGTGAACGCGAGGATGTCCGAGCGCGGGCGCCCGGCGCGGTCCATCGCCCGCGCGGCGACGATGAGCGCGTGGGTGGAGTCGAGCCCGCCCGACACCCCGATGACGACCTTGGCGTCGCCGATGGCCCGCAGCCGCTGCAGCAGCCCGGCGACCTGGATGTTGTAGGCCTCGAAGCAGTCCTGCTCGAGGCGGGCGGGGTCGGCGGGGACGAACGGGAAGCGCTCGATCGTGCGGCGGAAGCCGATGTCGCCCGTCGGCGGGTCGAGCACGAAGTCGATCGTGCGGAACGGCTGCTCGTGGCGGCGCCGGTTGTCGTCGAACGTGCCCATGCGCAGGCGCTCGGAGCGCACGAGGCGCAGGTCGACGTCGGCGACGGCGTGCTGCTCGCCGGCCGGGAACCGCTCGGTCTCGGCCAGCAGCACCCCGTTCTCGTGGATGCTCGTCTGCCCGTCCCAGGAGACCTCGGTGGTCGACTCGCCGTCGCCCGCCGCGGCGTAGACGTAGGCCGCCGAGCACCGCGCGGACGCCGACTGCGCGAGCAGCTGGCGGTCGTCGGCGCGCCCGACCGTGATCGGGCTGCCCGAGATGTTGGCGAGCACCGTGGCGCCGGCGAGCGCGGCGTGGGCGCTCGGCGGGATCGGGACGAACATGTCCTCGCAGACCTCGACGTGCAACACGAGGCCGTCGACGTCGGTGGCGTCGAAGAGCAGGTCGGAGCCGAAGGGCACGTCCTCGCCGAGCAGGTGGATCGTCCCGCCCTCGCCGGCGCCGGAGGCCATCTGGCGGGGCTCGTAGAACTCCCGGTAGTTCGGCAGGTAGGTCTTGGGGACGACGCCCAGGATCCGCCCGCGGTGCACCACGACCGCGCAGTTGTAGACGCGGTGGCGGTGGCGCAGCGGCGCGCCCAGGACGAGCACCGGGGCCAGCTCCGCCGACGCCGCCACGACCTCCGCGAGCGCGTCGACGACCGTGTCGAGGAGCGTGTCCTGCAGGAGCAGGTCCTCGATGGAGTAGCCCGAGAGCGTCAGCTCCGGGAACACGGCGAGGCCCACCCCGTCGTCGTGGACCTCCCGGGCCACCGCGAGCAGTGACGCGGCGTTCGCGGCCGGGTCGGCGATCGTCGTGCGGATCGTCGCGGCCGCGACGCGCACGAAGCCCTGGTGGTACACCGAGGTGAAGGGCGGGCTGGGCATTCCTGGCTTCCTCCTGGGCCGGCGACGCGGGCGAGCGTAGATCGCCCGCCCGGTCGCCGCCGGAGGGTCAGACGGTGGTCGTCGGAGGGCTGGTCGGAGGGCTGGTCGGCGGGGTCGGGTCGGTCGGCGGGGTCACCGGCGCGGCCCCGTCCCCCGATCCGTCCGCAGCCTCCTCCTCCGGCACCAGCGCCCAGGCGGCCAGGTAGGCGATCAGACCCACGAGGTGCCCGAAGACGGCCAGGAGTACCGCGACGACACGGACGAGGGTCACGTCCAGGCCGGTGCGGGCGGCGATGCCCCCGCAGACGCCGGCGATCCAGCGGTCACCGACGCTGCGGCGGAAGCCGAAGGCCCCGCCGACGGGTCCGGCTCCGCTGCGCTCCGCGTTCGGACGGGACGGGGTGCTCTGCGTGCTCTGCGGGGTGGTCATGGCTCCGAGCGTGCCGCCGCGAGCGGGCCCCGCCCTCCGGGTCGATCCCTGGTCGCACCCGGATCCGCGGCGTCCGGGGTCTCGGGGTCGGGGCAGGCATCGACGGCACGCCCGGGAACCGTGTGACGGGAGGTCACCACGGCGCACCGCGTCGCCGAGGGGTGTCGAGGCCCCACCGCGCGGGTGGTCACGCCCACAGGGACCCGGAGTGACCCACCCCGACACCGGAGGGATACTCGTCGGTAACCACGCGGTCCCCGTGGACCGCCCGGAGGTGACCGATGTCCGCGCCGACGACCCTGCCGACGACCGTGCCCATGACCCGCCCGACCCGCCCGACCAGCACGATCGAGACCGCCCCCTGGGTGCTCGCCCACGCCACGGCGTGCGCCGAGGCCGTGGCGACGGCCCTCGACCTGCTCGACGAGGACGACGTCGAGACCGTCCCGGACGACGCGGGCGAGGGCTTCACCCTGCGGGTGCACGCCGACCCGCCGCGCGCGGTCCGCGCCGTGCGCTGGTCGGCGGTGTCGGGATGGGCCGCGACGGCGGATCCGGCGCTGCGCCGTGCACCGCGCTGGTGGACGCTGCCCCTGGCGGCCGACGCCGAGCCGCTGGCGCTGTGCGAGGTGCTGCGCAGCGGGCAGTGATCCCGCGACGGGCGGGTGAGGGGACGGGGCGCCGGCGCGGGCGTTCGCCGGTGCGGGCCCCTCGTCCGCACCGGCGGCCCCGGGTCGGAACGTACCGGGCGGTCCCCTCGTCGTGAAGCCGGGCGTGGGGACACCCCGCGCCGCCACCCGGACGTACGCACAATGACGTACAGCGCACGCCCCGTCGGGGGCCCTAGCCTCGGTGATCGACGACCCCGCCTCGGGGACGCACGGGAGGCGTCATGCGCGACCCACTGGCCGATCGACTGATCCAGGAGCCCCGCATCCGGCGGATCGTGCGCCGGACCCCGGCCGCGCCCGCAGCACCCGCGGGTCCGGCCGTGCCCGCTCCCCGCCGGGAGGAGCCGGACGTCCCGGCGCCCCGGTCGCCGGGTCACGAGGAGCGCTCGAGCGCCTGAGGGACCGCCTAGCGGTCGTGGCCGCGGGCGCGCCCGCGGGGGCGGTCGTCGCCCCGGTCGCCACCCCGGTCCGACCGGGCCTGGGCGCGCCACCGCTCGTACCACCGCTCCCACGCCGCAGACGCGCGGTCGGCGGAGTCCCGCGAGCGCCGGCTCGCGGTCGGCGAGGACGACGCGACCTCCTCGACGTCGTCGGCCGTGCTGGTCGTGCGGCGCGGCGTGGTGGTCGCCGGCGCGGCCGGGACCACCGGCGGCGCGGCCACCGGGACGGGTGCCGATGCCGGTGTCGGTGCCGGGGTCTGCGGCGCCGCGAGCGGCACCGGGTCGGACGAGCTCGTCGCGGCCGCGACGACCCCCGCGGCCCCCAGCACCCCGACGAGCCCCGCACCCACGGCCACGACCCGCCGGGCGGGCCGCCGGGACCGGCCCGGTGCGGGGGCGACGGGCGTGACCGCCCGGGTCGCGGGACGGGCGGTGGGATGTGCGGTGGGACGGGCGCCGGGAGGGGCAGCCGCGTGGTCGTGCCCGGGCAGCAGGAGCGGGCCGGTGGGCGACTCGTCGGCGTCCGGGTCGGCGGCCGGGTCGGCGGCCGGGTCGGCGGCCGGTCCGACGCTCGCCCCCGCGGCGAGCAGGTCGGCGTGGACCGCGGTGCCGGTACCGCGAGCCTCGTCGTCCGCGGCCTGCCCGGCTGTGAGGGCGCCGGCCTCGGGCCCGGTGTCGCGCCCGGCGAGCAGACGGGCGGCGCGGGCGGCGTCGGGCCGGCGGGTGGGGTCGTGGTCGAGCAGGGCACGCAGCACGGGCGTCAGGTCGCCGGCGCGGCGGGCCGGCGCCACGATGCCCGTCGCGACGCGCGAGAGCACCTCGAGCGCGTTGCCCCCGTCGCCGGCGGGCGGGGCGCCCTCGAGCGCGGCGTAGAGCGTGGCACCGAGCGAGAACACGTCGGCGGCGGCCGTCGCGGGGCCGCCGCGCGCGAGCTCGGGCGCCATGTAGTGCGGCGTCCCGGCGACGAGCTGGTCGGCGGTGCCGGGCTCGGCGTCGATGACGGCGATGCCGAAGTCGGCGACGGTGACGGTGTCGTCCGGACCGATCATGACGTTGGCGGGCTTGACGTCGCGGTGGACGATGCCGCGCGCGTGCATGGCGGCGAGGCCCTCGGCGATCTGCGCGCCGATCGCGGCCACGCGCACCGGCGGCAGCGGGCCCTCGCGGTCGAGGAGGTCCGCCAGCGACGGGGCCGCGACGTACTCCATGACGAGGCAGACCTCGCCGTCGAGCTCGGTCATGTCGAAGATCGCGGCGAGCCGCGGGTGGTGCAGGCGGGCGGCGACGCGGCCCTCCCGGTGCGCCCGCTCGCGCACGAGGCGCGCGCGCTGCGCGTCGAGGGCGCGGCCGCCGTGGAGCCGCTTGACGGCGACGTCCCGGTCCAGCAGCTCGTCGTGGGCGCGCCACACCGAGCCCGATCCCCCGCGCCCCACGGGCGCGAGCAGGAGGTAGCGACCGGCGACGAGGCGTCCGGGCTCGATCGTGGCCCGTGCGTCCCCGAGGGTGGACGGCACCGAGGTCGGCGTCGACATGCCCCTCCCTTCTGCTCCGTGACCGCGTATCGCGCGCCGTGACCATTCCGTTACCGAACTCGGCCCGCGATCGGCCGGACCCACCGATCGGGTGACGCCGCATCCTCGCCCGGCCTCCGCCGGCGCCCGCACCCGACCCGCCCGGGCCCTGCTGTGACCGGCGTCATCGTCGCCGCGGTGTGGGGGGACACAACGATCACCGCCCCGCGCGGCGTCTCGTGTCGGTACCGTGGGTACCTAGTACTTCAGGTACCGGACCGGCCCCACCCGATGCGGAGGAAACCCCTCATGGCCATCTCGGACATCAAGGAGTTCACGCACCTCAGCGAGGCCGACATCGCGGCCATCGGGCGTGAGTTCGACGCGATCCGCCGCGACGTCGAGGCGTCGCGCGGCGAGGACGACGCGGCCTACATCCGCGGCGTCATCAGGCTGCAGCGCCGCCTGGAGATCGGCGGGCGCGTCGCGCTCGTCGGCAGCATCCTGCCGCCGCTGTGGATCGCGGGCACCGCCGCGCTCGCCGCCTCCAAGATCCTCGAGAACATGGAGATCGGCCACAACGTCATGCACGGCCAGTGGGACTGGATGAACGATCCGGAGATCCACTCGGCGCAGTGGGAGTGGGACAACGTCTGCCCGGCCGAGCAGTGGAAGCACTCCCACAACTACCTGCACCACACGTACACGAACGTGATCGGCAAGGACAAGGACGTCGGCTACGAGATCCTCCGCGTCCGGTCCGACCAGCCGTGGCACCCCTACTACCTGGGCCAGCCGCTCTACAACGCGCTCCTGATGTTCCTGTTCCAGTGGGGCGTCGCGCTGCACGACCTCGACATCGAGGGCGCGGCGACGATGGACGCCGACCCCGAGGAGATGAAGGCCAAGCTGCGCCAGATCGGGCGCAAGGCCGGCAAGCAGGCGCTCAAGGACTACGTGTTCTTCCCGGCGCTGTCGGGCCCGTTCTTCCCGGCGACGATCGCGGCGAACGTGACGGCGAACCTCATCCGCAACGTGTGGTCGTACGCGATCATCTTCTGCGGGCACTTCCCGGACGGCGCCGAGGTGTTCACCGAGGAGGAGCTCGACGGCGAGACGTGGGGCGAGTGGTACCTGCGCCAGCTGCTGGGCTCGGCGAACTTCACCGGCGGCCGGCTCATGCACCTCATGAGCGGCAACCTGGGCTACCAGATCGAGCACCACCTGTTCCCCGACCTGCCGTCGAACCGCTACCCGGAGATCGCGGAGCGGGTCAAGGACATCTGCGCGCGCTGGGACCTGCCCTACACGATCGGCCCGTTCCCGAAGCAGTTCTGGCAGTCGACGCGGTCGATCTGGAAGCTCTCGCTGCCGGTGGCGGGCGAGCTCAAGCGCTTCGTGGACCGGCTGACCGGCCGCGAGAAGCCGGCCCCGCAGCCCGCCGACGTCCCCGCCCCGCGCACCGAGACCCGCGTCGAGGAGCCGGTCGCGGCCTGAGGTGCGCTGCGCGCAGGTGAGCAGAAAGGAGTGCTGGAGCACTTCTTTCTGCTCACCTGCCGTCAGGCACCCGGCGACACCATGACGAACTCCGAGGGCAGGGGCTGCCCGTCGATGTGGGCGTCGAGCATCTCCCGCACGCCCTCGGCGATGCGCTCCTGCGCCTCGCGGGTCATGCCCGAGCAGTGGATCGTCATGGCCTCGGAGCCCTCGGGCAGCGAGCGCCAGGGGTGGTCGGCCGGCGCCGGCTGGGGGTACCAGGTGTCCCCCGCGTACCCCGCGAGCTGCCCCGACTCGACGGCCTCGACCAGCGCGTCGCGGTCGACGATGGCGCCGCGCGCGGTGTTGACCAGCCACGATCCCGGCTTCATGGCGTTCAGACGCTCGCGCCCGAACAGCGCCTGGCTGCCCTCCATCAGCGGCAGGGCCAGGCAGATGACGTCCGACTCGCGCACCAGCGTGTCGAGCCGGGCGTAGCGCACGCCGAGGGTCTCCTCGTCGGCCGGCGACCGGCGGTGGTTGGCGTAGTAGAGCATCCGCACGTCGAAGCCCTTGAGCCGCAGCGCGGTGCGGGCCCCGATCGCACCGAGCCCGACGATCCCGACGGTCTTGCCCTCGAGGTCGTGTGACGGCGCGGAGACGCCGGCGACGTCCCAGCCACCGTTGCGCGCATCGGCGTGTGCCGGGACGAAGTTGCGGACCAGCGCGAGGATCTGCAGGACGTTGTGCTCGGCGACGCTGACGACGTTGCTGCCGGTGACCTCGGCGACGGTGATGCCGTGCTGCTCGGCGGACTCGGGCTCGGTGTGGTCGGAGCCCACGCCCGCGGTGATCACGAGCTTGAGGTTCGACGCCTTCGACATCCGGTCGTCGTCGAGGTAGACCGGCCAGAAGGGCGTCGTGATCAGCACCTCGGCGTCCGCGAGCTCGGCGTCGAGCCCTTCGCCGGTGTCGGTGGTGGTGACCAGCTCGTGGCCCCGCTCCGACAGGTACTCGTGCAGGCCCAGCGCGCTCTCGGCGCTGGCCGGCACGTCGCCGTCGACGGCGTCGGACGGCGGGTAGGACACGTAGACGACCTTCATGCGACCGGCTACCCGACGCCGGCCGCCTCGCACCCCGCATGTGACGTCAGCCGGGATGGGTCTCCCCACCGGCCGGGGCGAGGACCTCGCCGCTGTAGTACGACGAGAGCCGGTTCGCCGCGAAGAACACGTACGACGGGGCGATCTCGTCGGGGGCGGCCGCCCGGCCGATCGGGGCCTGCGCGCCGAAGGAGTCGACCTTGTCCTCGGGCATGGTCGCGGGGATCAGCGGCGTCCACACCGGCCCCGGGGCGACGCAGTTGACGCGGATGCCCCGCGGGAGCAGCTGCTGGGACAGCGACATGGTCAGCGCGTGCACCGCGCCCTTGGCCGCCGAGTAGTCGAGCAGCGACTTGTTGCCGCGCAGCCCGTTGACCGACCCGGTGTTGATGATCGCGGAACCCTCACCGAGGTGCGGCAGCGCGTCCTTGGTGATCCAGAAGAAGCTGGACACGTTGGTCGCGAAGGTGCGCTCCCACTGCTCGTCGGAGAGCTCCTCGGGGCCGCTGACCGGGGTCTGCACCGCGGCGTTGTTGACGACGATGTCCAGCCCGCCGAGCTCGTCGACGGCCCGCTCGACCATGCGCGCGCAATGGTCGCGGTCGGCGATGTCGCCGGGCAGGCGCACGCACCGGCGGCCCTTGGCCTCGACGACGGACTGGGTGTGCGTCGCGTCGTCACCCTCGGAGAGGTAGCTGATCGCGACATCGGCGCCCTCCTCGGCGAACGCGATGGCGACGGCCCGGCCGATGCCGGAGTCGCCGCCGGTGATCAGCGCCTTGCGCCCGGCCAGCAGGTCGCGCCCGACGTAGTCGCGCATCTCGTCGTTCGGCTCGGGGTCCATCGCGCCGGTGCTGCCGGGGTAGGTCTGTTCCTGCGGGGGAGGCTGCGTCATGGTCGCCGGGCTTGCCGATCCGCCGGTGCGCTACGCGCTCGTGAGCAGTTCGGCGTGCTCCGGCACCCCGAACTGCTCACGAGCCGGAGGCACCTCAGCGCAGGGCGGCGATCTTGTCGAGGACGGTCTTGCGGTTCTTGGTGCGCCGCTCGTAGGCGTCGACCTTGCCCAGGTCGCCGGCCGAGAGCCCGTCGAGCTTCGCGGCGACCTCACTGGCGTTCAGGTCGTCGTAGCCCTTGATCGGCAGGTCGTCCTCCACCGACACCGCGCCCTTGGCCTCGCCCTCGGCCTGGGCGACGCCCGGCACGCGCCGGGCCTGCTCGGCGGCCGCGCCCGCCGCGCCGCCGAGGCCGGACCCGAGGCGCTGGAGCAGCGCGGGGAAGGCCTCGGCGAGCTCCCGCGTGAACTGCGCCTGCGCCCGGGCGAACGCCTGGACCCACTCGGCCGTCCGGTTGCCGGCCGCCTCCTCGGCCTCGGCGACGTTCTCGAGCAGCTCCTTGTACGCGCGCAGCGACTCCTCGCCGCCCTGTCGCGCCCGACTCACGATCTGCTCGTTCAGGCTCCGGACCTGCTCGACGACCTGCTCGACCCTCGGGTTGCCCGCCATCGCTCCTCCTCGGTGTGTGCCTCGGTGCACATCGAGCGCTCGTTTCCCTGCCGGTACACACCCCCAAACAGGGGAACGGCCTGACCTTCCGGACAGCGACGGTCGCGGGCCGGACGGACGGTGTTCCGGTGATCGGGATCGGCTGTGTGACGGGCCTCGCAACGCGACCTACGATGGTGACGGCGGCGACACCCGTTGTGTTGGGAGTACCGAGCATGCGCAAGCCACGCCACGTCCGTCTGACCGAGCCGCTCGTCCGCGAGGACGGCGAACTGCGGCCTGCGAGCTGGGACGAGGCGCTCACCCGGGCCGCGTCCGGCCTGCGGGGCGTGCCCGCCGACGCGTTCGGGATGTTCAGCTGCTCGAAGGCGACGAACGAGATGAACTACGCCGCGCAGAAGTTCGCGCGGGTGGTGATGCACAGCAACAACGTCGACAGCTGCAACCGCACTTGACACGCCCCCAGCGTCGTCGGTCTGACGACGGTGTTCGGTGCCGGCGGCGGCACCTCCGCCTACGTGGAGGCGGAACACGCCGACCTGCTCGTGCTGTGGGGCTCCAACGCGCGCGAGACGCACCCGATCTTCTTCCACCACGTGCTGCAGGGCCTGCGCAACGGCGCCCGCCTGTTCTCGGTCGACCCGCGGCACACCTCGACCGCCCACTGGGCCGACTCCTGGCTCGGGCTCGACGTGGGCACGGACATCGCGCTCGCCAACGCGATCGGCCGCGAGATCATCCACGCGGGCCTGGTGAACCGCGCGTTCGTCGACCGGGCGACCACCGGCTTCGACGACTACGCGGCCACCGTCGAGCCCTACACCCTCGAGCGCGCCGAGGAGATCACCGGCGTGCCGGCGGCCTCGATCCGCGAGCTGGCGCACGCCTACGCCCGGGCCGACCGCGCCCAGATCTGCTGGACGCTCGGCATCACCGAGCACCACAACGCCGCCGACTACGTGTTCGCGCTGATCAACCTCGCGCTGCTCACGGGGCACGTCGGCCGCTACGGGTCGGGGCTGGTGCCGCTGCGCGGGCAGAACAACGTGCAGGGCGGCGGTGACATGGGGGCGATCCCGGCCAAGCTGCCCGGCGGCTACGACGTCGGCGACGAGGAGGCCCGCGCCCGCTACGCCGCGGTCTGGGGCACCGACGACTACCCCCGCGAGCCGGGGCGGCACCTGTCGCAGATGTTCGAGGCGATGGAGCGCGGCGAGATGCGCGCGCTCTACTGCATCGGCGAGAACCCGGCGGAGTCCGAGGCCAACGCGGCGCACGCGCGCCACCTGCTCTCGAGCCTCGACTGCCTGATCGTGCAGGACATCTTCCGCACGGCCACCGCCGAACTCGCCGACGTCGTCTTCCCGGCGACGGCCGACTGGTGCGAGTACGAGGGCACGGTCACCAACTCCGAGCGGCGCGTGCAGCGCGTCCGCAAGGCGATCGAGCCGCCGGGCCAGGCGCGCCCGGACACCCACATCATCAGCGCGCTGGCCACCGCCCTGGGTCACGACTGGGGCGAGCCGACCGCCGAGGAGGTGTGGGACGAGCTGCGCTCGGTGTCGCTGAACTGGCACGCCGGCATGAGCTACGCCCGCCTCGACGCCCTCGGCGGCCTGCAGTGGCCCTGCCCGTCGGAGGACCACCCGGGCACGCCGCTCATGCACGCCCGGCTGTGGGCCGACGACCCCGCGGACCGCGGCCGTCCGGCGCCGTTCACGCCGGTCGAGCACGTCGCGCCGGTCGACGTCCTCGACGAGGAGTTCCCCATCCGACTGACCACGGTGCGGGTGCTCGACGCCTACAACTCCGGGGTGCAGACCGGGGGCTACTCCTCGCCGCTGCGCCGTCGCGAGTCGCTGCGCATCGACGCGGAGGACGCGGCCCGCCTCGGGATCGCCGACGGCGAGCGCGTCCGCGTGGTCTCGCGGCGCGGGGCGGTCGAGGCGCCGATCGCGGTCGACCCGTCGCTGCGCCCGGGGCTCGCGTCCTTCACCCCGCACTTCACCGAGGAGGTGGACGTCAACGTGCTGACCAACGACGCCTGGGACCCGAAGTCGGGGACCTCGGAGTTCAAGGCGACGGCGATCCGCGTGGAGAAACTGCCCGTCCAGGCCCCGCCGATGCCGGTGGCGGGAAGCTGACGCATGGATCTCCACCTCTCGAAGGCCGAGCCCACCACCGTCGAGCGCGAGACGATCGACGCGGCCTTCGGCGCCCTCACGGGCCCCACGAGCCGTGAGGACCGCCCCACACGGTCGCACCACGCCGGCCACGACGCCCGCGCCCGTCGCCACCTGCTGCTGCCCGTGCTGCACGCGGTGCACGACGCCGTCGGCTGGATCTCCGAGGGCGCGCTCAACCACGTGGCGCGCACGCTCTCGGTGCCGCCGGCGGAGATCTACGGCGTCGCGACGTTCTACGCGATGTTCGCCGTCGAGCCCCGGGCGCCGCGGGTGGTGCACGTCTGCGACGACGTCGCCTGCGGCCCGTACGGCGGCGAGGAGATCGCGACGGCGCTGACCGACGCGCTCGGCCCCGAGGGCGGCTCGGAGGACGGCGGCGAGCAGGCCTGCTGGGTGCGCAGCCCCTGCCTGGGCCTGTGCGAGCGCGCGCCCGCCGTGTTGCACCAGCGCACCGGCGAGCCCGACCTCTCCCAGGCGCCTGCGCGCCCCGACGAGGTGCTCGCGGCGGCCCGCACGGACGATCCCCGGGCCGCCGACGACGCCGACGCCGCGTTCGCCGACACGCGCGTCAGCGCCCCGCAGTCCGGCCCGCGGGGCACGCTGCCCGGCGGCGGTCCGCTGCGCCTGCTGCGCCGCGTGGGCGTCGTCGACCCCGAGAGCCTCGACGACTACCGGGCGCACGGCGGCTACGCCGCGCTGCGCCGGGCCGTCGACCTCGGGCCGACGCGGGTCATCACCGAGCTCGAGGACTCCTCGCTGACCGGCCGCGGTGGCGCCGCGTTCCCCACCGGCGTGAAGTGGAAGGGCGTCGCCGGGGCCCCGGAGCGTCCGCACTACCTCGTCTGCAACGCCGACGAGTCCGAGCCCGGCACGTTCAAGGACCGCGTGCTCATGGAGGGCGACCCGTTCGCGCTGATCGAGGCGATGACCATCGCCGGCTACGTCACCGGCGCGCGCACGGGCTACCTCTACATCCGCGGCGAGTACCCCCTGGCGACGCGGCGGCTGGAGAACGCCATCGCCGCCGCCCGGGCCCGCGGGCTGCTCGGCGACGACGTCATGGGCGAGGGCTTCGGCTTCGACATCGAGCTGCGCCGCGGCGCGGGGGCCTACATCTGCGGCGAGGAGACCGCGCTGCTCGAGTCGATCGAGGGCTTCCGCGGCGAGCCGCGCAACAAGCCGCCGTTCCCGAGCGTCGTCGGCCTGTTCGGCAAGCCGACGGCGATCAACAACGTCGAGACGCTCTACAACGTCCTCGGCGTGCTCGACCAGGGCGGCCAGGCGTTCGCCGAGATCGGCGGCGGGCGCTCGACGGGCACCAAGCTCTTCTGCGTCTCCGGGGCGGTCGGGACGCCCGGGGTCTACGAGGTCGAGTTCGGCGCCACGCTGCGCGAGCTGCTCGACCTCGCCGGCGGCGTGCGCGGTGACCTGCGCACCGTGCTGCTCGGCGGCGCGGCCGGCGGGTTCGTCATGCCCGAGGACCTCGACGTCGCGCTCACCCTCGAGGGCGCACGCGACATCGGGGCGACGCTCGGCTCGGGCGTGGTGCTCGTGTTCGACCGCCACGCCGACCTCACCGGCACGCTGCGGCGGATCGCGGCCTTCTTCCGCGACGAGTCGTGCGGCCAGTGCGTGCCCTGCCGCGTCGGCACCGTGCGCCAGGAGGAGGCGCTCGCCCGGCTCGAGCGCGACACCCCGATCGGCTCGCGCGAGACCGAGATCGCCCTGCTCGACGACCTCGCGCGGGTCATGCGGGACGCCTCGATCTGCGGGCTCGGCCAGACCGCGCCCGCCGCGGTCGCCTCGGCCCTGCAGCTCGGGCTCCTCGACCGACCCCAGAACGGTTCCCGCAACGGGAAGGTGCCCACCTCATGACCACCACGGGCAAGGGACCCGCACCGACCGGCAGCGGCTCCGGTGCACCAGCGGACGAGCCGATCGACGGCGCCACCGAGGCCTCGGGCGGGGCGGCCGTCGCCACCACCGTCGAGACCGGCCCGCCGCCCGGCGAGCGCACCGACGGCGACACCCACGCCCCCTCCCCCGTCGGCCCGACGGTCGTCGACCCGGTCGCCCCGGCCCGGGGCGCCGAGGAACGCCTGGGCTCCGGCCCGGTGATGCTCGGGACCATCAAGCGGCGGGTCACGCTGAGCCTCGACGGCCGCGAGGTCCGCGTGCCGGAGGGGTCGACGATCCTCGACGCGCTCCACGACGAGGGCACCCCGGAGCAGGCCGACACCCCGACGCTCTGCTGGGCGCCGAACATGGACCCCATCAACGCGTGCCGGGTCTGCGTGGTCGAGGTGGAGGGCTCGCGCACGCTCGTGCCGTCGTGCGCACGGAAGTGCGAGGACGGCATGGAGGTGCGCACCGACACCGAGAAGGTGCGCCACAGCCGCCGGATGGTGCTCGAGCTGCTCTCGTCGTCGGTCGACATGGACCGGGCGAGCGCGGACGTCCAGCGCTGGATCGGCGAGTACGGCGTCGACCCCACCCGCTACGGGCCGCCGGCGCCGCCGAACGCCGCGGGCGAGCGCGACCGGCGCCACGCGGGCCACCACCACACCCCCGACGGGTCGTCGGCGGCCACCGTGCACCAGCCGGTCAAGGTCGACAACGAGCTGTACGTGCGCGACTACTCGCGGTGCATCATGTGCTACAAGTGCGTCAACGCCTGCGGCAGCGACGCCCAGTTCACGTTCGCGATCGCCGCGGCCGGGCGCGGCTTCGACGCCCGCATCGCCACCGAGTTCGACGCCCCGCTGCCCGAGTCGGCGTGCGTCTACTGCGGGAACTGCATCGGCGTCTGCCCCACCGGCGCGCTGGTGTCCCGCCGCGAGTACGAGCTGCGCGAGGCCGGCGAGTGGCGCCCCGAGGAGGAGACGGTCACGACGACCATCTGCTCGTTCTGCGGCGTCGGCTGCAACCTCGAGCTGCACGTCCAGCAGAACGAGATCGTCAACGTCACCAGCCCCGCGGACCACTCGGTGACGCACGGGCACCTGTGCATCAAGGGGCGGTTCGGGTTCCAGCACGTGCAGAACTTCTGACCCGACCAGGGTCACCACCCACCGCGAACGGCCGAACACGCAGGGCCATCGGGGGCCAACGCCGTGGCGGACCTTCTCGCGGGGGTACGGGACTGGTGGGCTGTGCGCAACCGAAGGAGGAGTCCACCGTGGCGGTGTCGGAGAACAGGTCGCAGAGCGGAAGAGGGGACCGGACCGACGAGGTGGTGGAGGGTCTGCACCAGCTCGTCGCGGCCGGTCGGATCGAGGACGTCGAGTCGGTGCTGACCACCCTCATCGAGAGCGAGCCGGCCGGCGAGCCGTCGGTCGAGGACCGGGAGACGCGGTCCTACGCCGAGGGCATGCGCGACGGTCTCGCGCTGGCGCGGCGGGCCCAGGAGCAGGGGTGACCGCGGCGGCGGCCTTCGATCCGGTGGCCGACGGCCGCCCCGCCCCGGCACGCCCTGCGTCGGTGCCGGACGCGAACCCCACGTCGTCGGGGGCGTCGTCGGGGGCGTCGGCGGCGTCGTCGGGCGGCCCGCCGTCGGCGGGTGATCGGCTCCGGGCCCTGGCGATCACCGCGATCGACCGGCTGGCCGGGGTGGCCGCCACGAAGGTCGAGGAGCTCGCCGACCGGCTCGGCGACATGGCCGCGGACGCCGCGAAGGGCCAGCTCCCCGGCGGGGTGGGCGGGAACGCCCTCGTCAAGGCCGGCCTGGCGGCGATGCAGGGCAAGAACCCCGTGGTCGCCGCGGTCAAGGGCGCCGTCGGGGCGATGAGCACGGGGACGAAGGTGCTCGTCGCGCTCCTGCTGATCCTGGTCGCGGTGCTCTCGCCGGTGGTCCTGCTCGTCGCCGCCCTGGTGCTGCTGGTCGCGGCGATCGTGGGGGCGGTCAAGAACTGAGGGGTCAGGTGCCCTCGCTCGCCCCGGTCGAGGCGGTGGCGCGGACCGACTCCGTCGGTCCGGGCGACTGCCCCGCGGGGCCGCTGCCGTCGGTGAGGTCCGCGGCCTGGTCCTGTGCGTGCTGGGCCGGTCGCGTCGGTGGCCGCAGGCCCTCGTAGATCGCCGGCTGGATGTCCCAGGTGTTCCAGTAGGACGACCCGGTCAGGTCGGTGTAGTTCACCGTGACCTGGAAGTCCTCGCCGTCGAGGCCGTTGCGGCGCAGGAAGGCCATCTGGTCGTCGAGGTCGTCCCACCAGCAGGTGATCCGGGCGCCCGGGGACAGCGACGTCAGCCCGATCGAGAACACGGGCAGGCCGGAGACGACGATGCCGTCGGAGCTCTCGATGGGTCGGGAGAACGCGAAGCTGATCGACTTGGCCGGACCCTGGCCGACGTTCTCGACGGCGAGGCTCAGCGCGCGGGTCCCGTGGTCGTACTCGTCGTGGACGGCGACCACGGGCCGGCCGCCGGCGAGGAACTCCTGGCGGACCTCCCGCACCGACTCCCGCGCGGCCCGGAGCTGGAAGTAGATGACGACGATGAAGGCGGCGTACAGCAGCGGCGAGAGCACCTGGGCGACGCTCGAGATCACCTGCAGGACCTGCACGACCACCTCCGGGGACGACGAGCGCCACGACGAGGGCCACGACGACGAACGGCCGGGTCCCCGATCGGGGACCCGGCCGAATCACGTCTGCTCACATCCGCTCAGCGGATGCCGACGACCTCCTGGGCCAGCGCGGCGTGGCGCGTCTGGGCCGCGGAGATGATGCCGCTGCGGTTCTTGTTCGCCTCTTCGTAGACGATGATCTTGTTCAGGCTCTCGACGTCGTCGAGCGCCTTGATCTTGGCGACGGCGTCGCTGACCCCGAGCTGGTCGTAGTTCTGGATCGGCAGCTCGTTGGAGTGCAGGGCCCCGAGACGGGCGCGGGCCTCGTGGAGGACCGCGGCCGCGTCGGTCGCGCCCTCACGGCGGCTGACGCGCTCGGCGCGGTCCAGCGCGGCGTTCCGGCCGGTCGTGACGACCTCGCGGGCGTCCTCGCCGAACCGGGCGGCGCGCCCGGCGGTGTCGGTGACGACGGCGCGGACCTGGTCGCCGCCCTGCTGCAGGCGGGCCGCCCAGCGGCTGACCTGCTCGCGGGCGAAGTTCACCGGCAGGCGCACCGCGCGGGTGGCGCCGCCGACGACCATCTGGACCGGCGTCGGCTTGAGCGCCGGCGGGCCGCCGAGGGCGTGCTCGGCGAGCACCGTGGTCAGCCACTCGATGGTGGCCGTGTGGGCCTGCTCGAGACGGTCGGCGAGCTGGCGCACCCCGTCGTCCTTGGCGGCCTCGGCGAGGGCGCGCAGGTAGACGGCGCGGTCACGCAGCTGGTGCTCGAGCGTCAGGTCGCCGAGCAGGGCCTCGTCGACCGGGCCCGCCTGCTCGACGGTGCCCTTGACCACGGCACCCACGCGTCCCACCAGCGGCGAGACGATGTCGGCGACGCCGCCGAGCCGCTGCAGCTCGCGGGTGATCTCCGCGCTGCGTCGCTCGGCGTTCTGGGCGTTCTGGGTCAGCTCGCGCCGGACGGCCTCGGTCCGCGCCTGGGCCACGCGAATGCGCGCGACCTGGACCTCGGTCTGGGTCAGCTGGAGCATCGAACGCAGCTGGGCGATGATGTCGGCCTGGTGGCTCACACTTCTCCTCGATCGCATCTGGTGTCGGTGCGTGTGCTCATCCGGCCTCCTGGCCGGTCGCCGGTCGGCTACCACGTCACCGCGCCGCGTATGCGTCGTTTCCCGGTGTGACATGGGTCGCCGCGCGTGCGCTGCGATGACGCCCGCCATCGGCGGGAGGGGCGCGATGGCGGGCTCGGCGGAGTCCGGCCGGTTCGGCCGAGCCGCGGGTTCCCCGGGCGGGGTCGGGTGGGCATCCCGGCGGACATGACGCACCCGACCAACCGCCACGGGGAACCACCCAACCCCGACGCCGAGGGGACCCCTGGCCAGCACGACCAGGAGGGTCGCGGTCCGGGGCCGTACGCGCCGCCGGGCCGCGACGACCAGGGCAACCCGCTGCCGTCGGTGCCGCACGAGGGGCTCCTCGGCCGGATCGGCGCGTCCGTCGTCGCCGGCGAGGCCGTCGTGCTCGCCGTCGTCGGGATCGCGGGCCTGGTCACCAGCTGGGGTGCGGCGTTCACCGAGCAGGTCCCGGACACCGTGCTGGCTCTGCGCCTCAACCCGGCCCACAGCGTGCTGCTGCTCGTCACGGCCGTGCTGGGCGCGGTGAGCCTGCGCAAACGCACGTGGCTGCGACTGTTCGCCGGGCTCCAGGCCGCCGTCTACCTGCTGCTGTTCGTCTTCGGGTCGGCGTTCAGCGTCAACACCGCGAGCTCGACGTTCCTCGCGCTCAACACCCCCGACCACGTGCTGCACGGCGTGCTCGCGATCCTCGGGTTCATCGTGCTGATGATCTCCAGCGCGCGCATCGTCGAGCCGCCGCCCGGGTCGCTGCCCTATCCCGGTGTCCTGGACCAGGGCGAGGACCCGCCGCAGGGACCCACGCCGGGGCAGCCCGAGCCGAGCCGCGACTCGCCGGTGAACGAGGGCCGCACGGAGCCGCACCCCGAGGACCGGGCCGATCGGAGCCCGGACCGGTCCTGACCGGTCCTGACCGACCTCAGGCGAGCGGGCGCCGACCGCCGTGGTGGAGCCGGTCCTTGACCAGGACCACCGCCCCACCGAGCACGACGACCAGGGCCATGTCGGCGCCCGTGCGCTGGAGGCCCTCGAGCGCGAGGGTCCAGTCACCGGAGACGACGCCGATGCCGACGAGCGCCGCGGCGGGCACCAGGGCGAGCGCGATGAGGGCACCGGCGAGCACGGCCTCACGGAACGACGTGATGATGACGAGGCCCGCGAGCGCCCCGCCGGCCCCGACGAGCCAGTCGGCGACGGTCGGGTCCACGACCATGTGCACGCCCTCGCTCTTGGCGAGGATCTCCGGCCTGCCCATGCCCAGCGCCCGCATGACGAGGAACGCGACCCCGCCACCGGCCGCCAGCACGAGGTAGCCGACGACGACGGACACGAGCGAGCGGCGGATGCGGTAGAGGCTGCCGCGCAGGATCGCCACGGCGAGCTTGGCGACCGGCTCGAACGCCGGCGCGATGATCGCCGACGCGGCCAGCGCGAGGGCCTGCGGCACGGGCGGCGAGAGCAGCCCGGCCACGGCGATGGCGCCGCCGAGCGCCATGAGCGCGAGGTAGTTGGTGCTGATCCGCCCGTGGTGGCGCAGGGTGCGCTCGAACTCCTCCCACGGCGACTCGTCCGCGTCGTCCTCGACGGCGTCCTGCGCCCCGGTGGCGACCACGCTCTCGGTGCGCACGGTGGCCACGGTGATCGGCCCGTGCTCCCGCGCCCGCTCGATGATCGCGAGGACGTCGTCGATGGCGCGGTTGAGCACGTGCAGGCTCAGGACGTCGCCCGGCGGCTTCACCGAGCCGTCCTGCTGGCGGGTGAGGGCGAGGACGCCGTCGTGACGGGCGAGCTCGGCGGCCACGTCGTCGGCGACCGACGACGGGACGGTGACGTCGATCTGGTGGTGCACGGTGTCCTCTCGGGGTCTGCGTCAGGCAGCGGGGCGCACGGCGCGCACCACGACGAGCTCCTCGGTCCGCTGGTCGGCCGTCGCGAGCCCGCGCTCGCGCAGCAGGTCGCTGCGGGCGGTGAGCACCGGCCCGTAGGGGTGCTCGTGGCGGGCGACGACCTCGGCGGACAGGCCGCGCGTCTGCAGGCGGGCCACGGTCAGCGCGGGGTCGTTGAACGCCGAGTGCACGACCAGCAGGCGCCCGCCCTCGGTGAGCACGTCGGGGGCCTCGTCGCAGACCCGGTCGAGCACGGCGCGCCCGTCGCGTCCGCCGTCGAAGGCCCGCGCCCATCCGTGGCTCGGGAGGTCGTCGGTGGCGGCCGGCACGTAGGGCGGGTTGGAGACGACGACGTCGAACCGCTCCCCCGCCACCGGGGCCGTCAGGTCACCGCGGCGCGTCCGGACCCGGCGCCCGTGGCGGGCGGCGTTGATGCGGGTCGAGAACAGCGCGCGGCGGGAGAGGTCGACGGCGGTGACCTCGGTGCACGGGACACCGGCGGCGACCACCGAGAGCGCGCCGGCGCCGGCGCCGAGCTCGAGGACGCGGCACGGGCGGTCGACCCCGCAGCCGTGGTCGGTGAGCTCCGCGCGCAGCACGTCGGCGAGCAGCCACGTGTCGCGCTGCACCGGGTAGACGCCCGGCACGCGGAACACGCGGTGGTGGGGGCGGATCGCGGTCGCGGGAACGGTGACGGCTCCGGTGGCGGGTCGGTTCTCGGTGGCTGTGGCGGTCACGGTGGAGGCGCGGGTGCGGCGCGGCTCGGGTGCGACGGTCGTCATCGGCTCCTCGGCTCGGCTCGGTGGTGACGAGTCGGGTCGCGGTCGCCGGCTTCCTTCGGCACGGTCTCGACCCCGGCGTCGACCCGCGGCAGGCGTTACCCGGTCTCACCCGTTGCTCCATCCCCCGCAGGACCGTTGATGCGCGTCACGGACATCACGTGCGGAGCGACGCTCCGGCGGCGACCCGATCGGGTACCACCACGGTCGCCCCACGCTCGCGGGCGCCGTGCCGACCTCGCGAAGGAGCGATCCGTGCCCGTCCTGCCCCGCCCCCGCGGTCCGGTCTCGAGCGACGTGCTCGACGTGCTCGCCGGCCGTCGTGCCGCTGCCGACCTGCCGCGCCGGCCCGAGGTCCACCAGCTGGACCCGTTCGGCGAGGACCTCCAGCTCGCGCTCTACTGCCTCTACGAGCTGCACTACCGCTCGTTCGACGGGGTCGCCGACGACCTGGAGTGGGACCCGGACCTGCTGCGCCTGCGCGCCGACCTCGAGGCGCCGTTCCTCGACGCGGTGCGGGCGCGGGTCGCGGGCGGCGACGACGTCGAGGCCGCCATCGACGGGCTGCTCGTCGAGCCCACCGAGGGCACCGGGCCGTCGTGGCACCTCGCCCGGGACGGCGAGCGCTGGCAGCTCGACGAATACGTCGCGCACCGGTCGATCTACCACCTCAAGGAGGCCGACCCCCAGGCGTGGGTGATCCCGCGCCTCGACGGCGTGCACGGCCGGGCGAAGGCGTCGCTCATGACCGTCGAGCACGACGAGTTCGGCGCCGGGCGCGCCGACCGGGTGCACGCCCGGATCTACACCGAGATGATGACCGGCCTCGGGCTCGACACCTCGTACGGCGCCTACCTCGACGTGGCGCCCGCGCCGACGCTCGCGACCGTCAACATCATGAGCCTGTTCGGGCTGCACCGCCGCTGGCGCGGGGCGTCGGTCGGGCAGTTCGCGCTCATCGAGATCACCTCGCCGCCCGGGGCGGCGCGGCTCGTGTCGGCGATCGAGCGCCTCGGCCTGCCGACGGAGGTCACCGACTTCTACGCCGAGCACGTCGAGGCCGACGCGGTGCACGAGCAGCTGGTGCGCCGCGAGCTCGTCGCCGGGCTCCTCGAGCGCGAGCCCGAGCTCGCCGCGGACGTCGTCCTCGGCATCCAGGCCTCGACGCTGCTCGAGGACGACCTCGCCGACTACCTCGTGCGCTCCTGGTCGGCCGGCGAGTCGTCGCTGCGGGCGCCGGCGCTGCCCGCGGCCGCCTGACCGCCGGCCTGCTCACCGGCCTGCTCACCGGCCTGGTCGCCGGTCTGCGGCCGCTCGGGCCGCACCTTGCGCCGGTGGCTCGTGTCGCAGAACGGGTAGCGCTTGGTCCGCCGGCACGCGCAGAGCGCGACGAGCGGACGCTCGCTGGTCACCGTGGTGCCGTCGGGCAGCTCCAGCTCGACAGGCCCCTCGACCAGGAACGGCCCGCCCTCGGTCATCGTCACCCGCGTCCGGCGCTGTGCTGCCATGGCGGCGACTACCCCGGGAACTGCTCCCGGCACACGCCCGCGAGCTCGTCGGGGTGCGTGAGGGGCACCATGTGCGCGCCGTGGGCGGTGGTGACGACGGTGATGCCGGCGCGGACGGCCGCGAGCTCGGCCAGCCAGGCGGCGGGCGCGAGCCGGTCGTGCGGCCCGCGCACGAGCAGCACCGGGACCCGCGAGCCGGCGAGGGCCGCGCGCAGGTCGTGACGTCGCGCGGCGTCCATCGTCCGGCCGAAGCCGGACAGGCGGGTGGCCACGTACTGCCCGACGATCCCCGGCACGCGCCGCGGGTCCTCGTGCGCCGCGGTCCGCAGCCACCGGCCCGCCAGCGACGGCCAGGTCGGCGCGCGCGGGTCGGTGGTCGGGCCGACGAGGACGAGCCCGCGCACGGCGGCGGGGTGGCGGCGGGCGGCCTCGGCGACCACCTGGCAGCTCGCGGAGTGCCCGCACAGCACGACGGGACCGGTCGCGAGGTCCCGCAGACGCTCGACGAGGCGGTCGGCGAGCGACGGCGGGTCGAGACGCGTGCCCCGCGGGACGCGCAGGCCGAACGCCGGGAGCGCGACCACGGCCGTCGGCAGGGTGCCGTCGAGGCGGGCGGCGACGCCGCGCCAGCCGCGCACGGTCAGCCCGAGGCCGGGGACCGCGACCGCCGACGGCGGGCCCGGTGCGGGCAGGAGGTCGCTCACGCGGACCGGCGCACCACGAGCGTCGCGGGCAGGAGGCGCTGCGGCGTGTCCTGCTGCGTGCCCTGGTCCCTGTCGTCGCGCCGGGCGCGGACCACCCCGTCGAGCACCTCGACCAGCGTGCGCCCGAGCTCGTACTTGTCGGTGTGCACCGTGGTCAGGGGCGGGTCGAGGTCCGCGGCGAGGGTGAGGTCGTCGTAACCGACGACGGCGCCGTCGTCCGGCACCCGGCGACCCCGCTCGCGCAGGGCGCGGATCGCGCCGACGGCCATGAGGTCGTTGAACGCGAAGAGCGCGGTGACGTCGGGGTGCTCGCGCAGCAGCTCGGCGGCCGCCGCCGCGCCCCCGGTGATCGTCGGCGGGCCCGTGACGACCGGCGCGCCCGGGGCCGCGGCCGCGGTGAAGGCGTGGCGCCGGACGTGGTCGACGCCGACGGCGCCGTCGAGCATCCCGAGCCGCCGGTGCCCGCGCGCGTGCAGGTGCTCGACGGCGAGGCGGGTGCCGGTGGCGAAGTCCGAGGACACGGCGGCGACGGTCGGCGCGGGTGCCCGCCGGTCGGCGACGACCAGCGGCACGCGCCGGTGCAACCCCACCAGCTCCTCGTCGCCGAGCGCCTCGAAGAAGCCGATGACGCCCTCGGCGCCCCGCTCGACGATCTCCCGGGCCGCCGCCGACTCGCGCCCGGCGTGCGCGTCGGTGTTGTGCACGACGACCGAGAAGCCCCGGGCCGAGGCGGCGTCGAACACCCCGCGGGCGACGGCCGGGAAGAAGGGGTTGGCGATGTCGGAGAGGATCAGCCCGAGCGTCCCCGCCCGCCGGGTGCGCATGCCGCGGGCGAACATGCTGGGGCGGTAGTCGAGCTCCTCGATGGTCGCCAGCACCCGCCGGCGGGTGGCCGTGCTGATCTCGCCCTTGCCGTTCATCGCCCGCGACACGGTCTGGCGCGAGACGCCCGCGGCCCGGGCGACGTCGTCGATCGTCACCCGCACCGACGGCGCCGCGGTCTCCACCGTGTCGAGCCTAGTGCCGCGGCGCCGGCGTCCACGGCTCCCGACGCGCGCCACCGGCCGGGCGGACCGCGCGGACCACGGGCTCGGGGTGGCCGTCGTCCGCGGCGCGCCGCACGACCGCCTCGCCGATCCGCTCGGCCGCGCTCGCCGGGGCCAGCACGAGGACGCTGCCGCCGAACCCGCCCCCGACCAGCCGCGCCCCGAGCGCGCCGTGCTCCAGCGCGGCCTCGACGACCGCGTCGAGCGCCGGCACCGAGACCGCGAAGTCGTCGCGCAGCGAGGCGTGGGACGCGGTGAGCTCGGGGCCGACCTCGGCGGGCCGGCCCGCGCGCAGCAGCGCGACGACCCGGTGGACGCGGGCCTGCTCGGTGACCACGTGGCGGGCGCGCCGCAGGAGGTCGCCGTCCAGGCGCTCGAGCATCGCCGGCGTCGCGTCGCGCAGGGCCGGCACGCCGAGGGCCTCGGCGGCGGCGACGCAGGCGGCGCGGCGGTCGGCGTAGCCGCCGTCGGCGAGGTCGTGGCGCACGCGGGTGTCGACGACCAGCGTCACCAACCCGACCTCGTCGAGCCCCAGCGCCACGTCCTGCCCCTCCAGGGTGCGGCAGTCGAGCAGCAGCGCGGCGCCCTCGCGGCAGAGCAGCGACGCGGCCTGGTCCATGATCCCGACCGGGGCGCCGACGACGTCGTTCTCCGCGCGGCGCCCGGCGCGGGCGAGGGTCGGGCGGTCGAGGTCGGCCCCGCTGAGCTCGGCGACCGCGAGCGCCACCGCGCACTCCAGCGCCGCCGATGACGACAGCCCCGACCCGAGCGGGACGTCGCCGGCGACGACGAGGTCCCACCCGTCGTCGCCCGGCAGCCCCGCCTCGCGCAGCGCCCACAGCGTCCCCAGCGCGTACGCCGACCAGCCCCGCGCGCGGGGCAGCGCGTCCAGCGTCGTCGTGACGGCCTCGTCGGGCGCCTGGGCGGAGCGCACCGTCACGGTGTCGTCGGCGCGGCGCGCGGCCGCGACCCGGCAGTGGCGGTCGATGGCGAAGGGCAGCACGTGGCCGTCGTTGTGGTCGGTGTGCTCGCCGATGAGGTTCACCCGCCCCGGCGCAGCGAACACGCCCTCCGGGTCACGCCCCACGGCCTCCCGGAACGCCGCCGCGACGTCCGGGGTGGTCAGCCTGGCGTCCACGCTGTCACCGGACGCCAGGAAATCCCCCCGCTCGCTCATGCCGGCACCTCCACCCGCGCGCAGGCCTCGCGGAGCCGCTCGGCGGCGACCTCCGGCGCGACGTCGGTGAGGAACGCGCCGCCGAACGTCTCGGAGCCCGCGAGGTACTTGAGCTTGCCCCCGCCCCGGTGCGGCGGACAGATCTCCAGGTGCAGGTGGGCGACGTCGCGGTCGCTCCCGTCGGTGGGCGCGGCGTGGACGCCGATCAGGTAGGAGGTCTGGAAGCCGAAGAACGCGTCGTAGCCGGCCAAGACCCGGGCCAGCACGCGGGCGAGGTCGGCGCGGGCCTCGCCCGGGAGCTCGGGCAGCGACGGGACGTGCTCGCGGGTCCAGATGTCGACCTCGTACGGGAAGCGCGCCCACGGCGGCACGCCGGCGACGACGTGCTCGCCGGCCACGACCTCGCGGGGCCCGCCCGCCTCGGCCGCGACGACGTCGCAGAACACGCAGCGCCCGGTGCGGTCGTGGTGGCGCCGGCCGGCGGCGAGCTCGCGCGCCGGGCGCGGCGGGACGTCGGGATAGGCGTAGATCTGCCCGTGCGGGTGGTGCAGCGTCACGCCGACCGCCTCGCCCTTGTTCTCGAACGGGAGCACGTAGCGCACGCCGGGGTCGGCGCCGAGATCGGCGACGCGGCGCGCCCAGGTCGCGAGGAGCAGGTGCACGCGCGCCACGCCGACGTCGGCGAGCGTGGCGTCGTGGTCGTCGGTGAACACGACGACCTCGCAGTGGCCGTAGGCCGGCTCGACGGGCACGAGGTCGGTGCCGACGATCTCCGGCTCGGGCGGGTGGGTCGACAGCGACGGGAAGCGGTTGTCGAAGACCGCGACGTCGAAGTGCTCGCGCGGGATCTCGGTGGGCTCGTGACCGGGACGGGTCGGGCACAGCGGGCAGGCCGCGGCCGAGGGCTTGTACGTCCGGTCCTGGCGATGGGTCGCGAACGTGACCCACTCGTCGTGGGTGGGGTCGTACCGGCGCTCACTCACCGGTCCTCCCCCTCCGCCCACGAGAAGAACCGGATCGTCCGGCCGTCGGGCAGCAGCTCGACCTCCTCGCGGACGTCCGCACTCGCCGCGACGTCCCCGTCGTCGTGCTCCTCCAACACCCCTCCCCTCGACGACCGATCACCACCGATAGCCATCTCGTGAACGGTTCAGAGGGGGACGCGGGGTCGGCCGCCGGGTCGGGGTCGTTGGTCGGGGTCGATCCAGGGTGGTGGGGTGAACCAGGGCAGCCCGTCGACGATGGTGACCTGCCACTGGCCGTGGTGGATGAGCCGG
>NZ_JAQZAO010000012.1 GCF_028737315.1 Actinomycetospora lemnae
GCGGCGGCAACGACTCCCCCAGCAACGACACCCTCGCGGTGAGGTCGGCGGCCTCGTCGCACCACCGCTTGGCGTCGTGGGCGTCCACGTGCCACAGGTCGCCCACCAGCCGGGAAGTCCCCCGATCGCCCGTCTGCTCGGCGACCCCGGCGGCCTCGAGCGCGGCGATGTCCTCCAACAACCGGAACTGCTCGGCGCGCAGCGCGACCATCCGCGCCCGAGCACGCTCGAGCAGCACCCGCCCGGCCGCTCCCAGTGATTCGCTCACGTGTTCGAACCTAGCGCCGACCCCCGACACTCCCGCCCAGGACGCTGAGACCCGTCTCAGGAAGACCCGGACCCGGCGCCGTCGGCGAGGCGGTGCGCCGACGCCGCGAAGGTGTCCGCGGCGCGGAGGCGGGCGCTGAGGGAGCGCTTGCCGACGTCGGTGAGCCGGTAGCGGCGGGGGTCCGAGGACGGGCGGCTCACGAGGCGGTTGCGCTGGAGCCGGTGCAGGGTGGGCACGATCCGGGAGTAGGGCAGGTCGAGCGCGTCGCCGACCTGCCTGCGCAGCGTCTCGGCGATCTCGTCGTGCCGCTTCGCGCCGTCGGCCAGCGCGGCCAGGACGAGGGCGTCGATCTGGCCGCGGTCGCGGATGCGGGCCCGCGAGCCGGTCGGGCGTGCAGTGGTCATGGTCAGCAGGATCGCCCGCCTCGACCGGCGCACAAACGACGCCGAAGGGCTCAGCACACGGGCCCGGACGGCCCATTCGCCCAGGTCACGCGGCCCCGGTCGCCCGGGGCGCCGTGCGCGCGAGGACCTCGTCGTACAGGTCGCGGTAGCCGCGCGCCATGACCGCGGGGGTGAAGCGGCGTCGGGCCGCGGCGCGGCAGGCGTCCCGGTCGAGGGTGCGGTCGGCGCCCGCGGCGAGCAGGTCGGCGAGGGTGTCCTCGTCGTCCCGCGCCACCAGCAGACCTGTGCCGGGCTCGTCGAGCAGCTCGGGCAGGCACCCGCGGGCGTAGCCGACGACGGGCGTGCCCAGCGCCAGCGACTCCACGATCCCGGTGCCGCCCGGCTCCTCCCACCGCAGCGGGCAGAGCTGCGCCGAGGCGGAGGCCACGAGCCGGTCGCGTGCGGTGCCGCCCAGCGCGCCCACCCACCGGACGCGGTCGCCGTCGAGCAGCGGGGCGACCCGGTCGCAGAACCACGCGACGTCCGGGTGCTCCCGCGCCCGCGGGTCGGTGGCGAGCGCGTCCGCCAGCGCTGCCTCGGAGTGGTGGGGCCCGACCGGGCCCGCGAGCACCACCCGGCGTCCGGTGCGGTGCGCCAGGCGGGCGGCGACGTCCTGGCCCTTGCCCGGGGTCAGGCGCGCGAGCACCACGAGGTGGTCCTCGACGCCGACGTCCGGCCCGGGGCGGTCGGCCAGCGGGGTGGCGAGGTGGACGTGCCCGAGCGCGTGGCGGCGCAGCGCGGCCGGGGCGCCGGCGAGCTGGGCCGCGGACACGCCGTTGACGACCACCCGGCCGCGACCGTCGAAGCGCCCGTAGAGCTCCGGGTGCTTGCCGAGGTCCCAGTGCAGCGTGTGCAGCACCGGGACGCCCGCATCGGCGTAGGCGACCAGGCCCCACGCCTCGAGGTGCGAGTGCACGAGGTCGACCCCGCCGTCGACCCCGCCGTCGCCACCGTCGCGGCCGCGCAGCTCCCGCAGGACCGCGTCGACGTGGGCGGCGGCCACGCCCATGACGCGGTTGTAGGGCGCCGCGATGTCGGCGAACCGCGGCTCGGGGAACGTCGTGATCTGCTCGTCGACCTCGAGCCGGCTCGCCCCGACCGTCGCCAGCACCACCCGGATCCCGAGCCGCCGCAGCTCCGGGACGAGCGTGGCGAGCACCGCCTCGATCCCGCCGTAGCCCTGCGGCGGCACGGGCAGCCACGGGCCGGCGTCGACGAGCACCGTCAGCGGCCGGCCCATCACGCCACCGGCCGCGAGGCTGCGAGGACCTCGCGCAGCGGCGGGCGCTCCTCCACCGCCACGTCGGTCTCGACGACCTCGCGGTCCAGCCCTCCCGGCCCCGGCTCGGACGGGCGCCGGAACTGCACGAGCGACGTCGCGGGGACGCAGGTCAGGGCGCCCTCGCGGGCCATCCGCGCCGCCGCCGCGAGCTGGATCTGCGCGGACATCCGCCCGAGGGCGGCCAGGTCGTGGTGCCGGTGGATCCGGACCCCGAGGTCGACCTGCGCCATGGCGTCGAGGCCGACGTGGTCGAGGACGTCGACGAGCATCGCCAGCTCGACGCCGTAGCCGGTGGCGAACGGGATGGCCTCGAGCAGCTCCCGGCGGGCCGCGAACTCGCCCGCCAGGGGCTGGACGAACCCGGCGAGCCGCGGCCAGGCGAGGTTGAGCAGCGGGCGGGCGACCAGCTCGCTGACCCGCCCGCCGCCGTCGACGTCGACGGTGCCGTCGCCGATCAGCGGCCGGTGGTAGAAGCCCTTGACGAACGCGACGTCCGGGTCCGCGAGCAGCGGTCCGAGCAGGCCGGTGACGAACGCGGGCTCGACGTCGCGTAGGTCGGCGTCGATCGCGGCGACCAGGTCGCCCGTGCTCGCGGCCAGGCCCTTCCACAGGGCCTCGCCCTTGCCGCGCGCGGGCGGCAGGTCCGCGAGCACGGCATCCTGGCCGACGACGGCCGCGCCCGCGGCGGCCGCGATCGCGGCGGTGGCGTCGCGGGAGCAGGAGTCGACGACGAGCACCTCGTCCACGAGCCCGGTCCGCTCGACGAGCGCCTCCCGGACGACGGTGACGATCCGGCCGATCGTCGCGGCCTCGTCACGGGCGGGGAGCACGACACTGATCCGCCGACGACCCTTGCGTTCGACCATCCGGTCGACGAGCCACTGCTCGGTACGGCTGGTGCGGCGCGTGAGCCACTGGCGGACCTCGGGAAGCACGCGGCGTGGTGCCCGATTCCCTCGTCCGGGTACCAGGGCGGCCGTGCACACCACGGGCTGTCGTGTCGGGATCGTCGGCGCGGGCGGGGTCGCCCGCCGGCACGCCGCGGCGCTGGCCGCGATGCCGGACGTGGCGGTGATCGGCGTGACCGACCCGGACGCCGCCCGCGCCGCGGACCTCGCGGGGACGGTCGCCACCACGCCGGCGGACGACGTCGACGACCTCGTCGCGCGCGGCGTCGATGCGGTGTGGGTGTGCGTGCCGCCGTTCGCGCACGGCGAGGTCGAGGAGCGCCTCGCGGCCGCCGGGGTCGCGCTGTTCGTGGAGAAGCCGCTCGGCCTCGACGTCGCGATGGCGCAGCGGGTGGGCGCGGCGGTGGCGGCGTCCGGGGTCCCGACGTCGGTGGGCCACCACTGGCGCTCGTCGACGGTGGTGGCCCGGGCGCGCGAGCTCCTCGCGGGGCGCACCGTGCGGCTGGTGGGCGCGACGTGGCTGGACAAGGTGCCCCCGGTGCCGTGGTGGGCGCAGCGGGGGTCGTCGGGCGGCCAGGTGGTCGAGCAGGCCGTGCACGTCCTCGACCTCGCCCGGCTCCTGGCCGGCGAGGTCACCGCGGTGCACGCCGTCGCCGACGCCGCCCCACCGGCCGGCGGTGACGTGGACTCGGCCACCGCCGGCACCCTGCGCTTCACCGGCGGCGCGGTCGGGACGCTCGCCGCCACCTGCCGCCTGGGCTGGAAGCACCGCGCGGGCGTCGAGGTCTACGCCGACGACCTGGCGCTGGGCGTCACCGAGGAGCAGCTGACGGTCCGCGACGGCGACGGGTCCTGGTCGGTCGAGGTCGACCCGGCCGACGCCCGCACCGCGGCCGACCGGGCGTTCGTCGACCACCTCGCCGGACGCGCCCCGTCCGGGCCGGGCGCGGTCGTCGGCTACGACGAGGCCCTGCGCACCCACCGGCTGGCCTGCGCGCTGGCCGACTCCGTGGCGTCGGGCGCGCCGGTGGTGCTGGATGCCTGAGGCACGGGTCCTCGTCGTCGACGGCCCCGGCCGCGTGCGGTTCGTGCCCGACGAGCCCACCGGTCCCCGCCCCGAGGGCGGGTTCGACGTCGTCACGCGGTTCTCGGGACTGTCCGCCGGCACCGACCTGAGCTGGGTGAAGGGCACCAACCCCATGCTCGCGACCGCCTGGGACCCGGAGCTCGGCCTGTTCGACGACACCCGTCCCGGCGCCGGCTACCCGGTGCGCAAGGTGGGCTACATGCAGGTCGGGGAGGTGGTCGACGCCGGCCCCGCGTCGGGGCGCACCGCCGGCGACCTCGTGGCGATGACCTACGGGCACCGCACCGCGCACCGTGCCGACCCGGCGACCGAACGGGTCGTCCCGCTGCCGCCCGGCCTCGACCCCGTGCTCGGCATCTACGCCGCGCACATGGGCCCGATCTGCGCCAACGGCGTGCTGCACGCGGCGGCCGAGGACGGCGGCGACACGCTCGACGCCGGGGTCCGCGACCGCGTCGTCGCCGTCGTCGGTGCCGGCGTCGTCGGCCTGCTGACCGCGCTGTTCGCGGCCGAGCTCGGGGCGGCGTCGGTGACCGTGCTCGACCCCACGCCCGGCCGGCGCGCCGTCGCCGAGGCGCTCGGTCTCGCCGCCCGGGACCCCGACGAGCCGGGCGCCGTCGCGGACCTCAAGCGCGGCTGGCGCCACGGCCCGGGCGACCACGGCGCCGACGTCGTCTTCCAGTGCCGCGGGCGGGCGACGGCGCTGGCGACGGCCCTGCGGCTGCTGCGGCCCCAGGGGACGGTCGTCGACCTCGCGTTCTACGCCGACGGTGCCGACGCCGTGCGGCTCGGCGAGGAGTTCCACCACAACGGGCTCGGGGTGCGGTGCGCGCAGATCGGGCGCGTCCCACGGGCGCTGCGCGGGACCTGGGACCGCGACCGCCTCTCGGCCCTGACGCTGGACCTGCTCGCGGCGCGGGGCGACGACCTGCTCGCGCACCTGGTCACCGACCGCGTCCCGCTGGCCGACGCCCCCGAGCACCTCGTGGCGCTCGCGGACGGCCGCCGGCACGCCGGCATCCAGACGGTCTTCACGGCCTGAACCCGCTCGCGGTCCGCTCGGCCGCCGTCCTAGCCTCCGCCCCGTGGAGACGACGACCGGCCGGGAGGCCGTGCGCGAGGCGCTGGCGGCGGCCGGGGCGCCGCGGGAGATCCGGACGTTCACGACCGCGGTGCCGTCGGCGGCGGCCGCGGCCGAGCAGCTGGGCTGCCCGGTGGGCGCCATCGCCAACAGCCTCGTGTTCACCGCCGGCGACGGGGTGGTGCTCGTGCTGGCGTCGGGCGCCCACCGCGTCGACCCCGGCCGGGTCGCCGCGCACCTGGGCGTCGCCAAGCGCCGGGTCAAGCGCGCCGACCCCGAGACCGTCCTGCGCGCGACGGGCCAGCGTGTCGGCGGCGTGGCGCCCGTCGGGCACCCGGCGCCGCTGCCGTGCGTCGTGGACGTCGCGCTGACCGCCTTCCCGACGGTCTGGGCCGGCGCGGGCGACGAGTACGCGATGTTCCCGACGACGGCCGCCGAGCTCGTGGGGCTCACCGGCGGGACGCTGCTGGAGGTCGCCGCCGGCTGAGCCGTGGCGCCGGTCGCCGTGACCGTCGGCACACCTCGAGATATGGACGCTGTGTCCTTATCGTGGTTCTATATGGGCACATCGTCCACATCAGGACCCGGAGGAGACCATGAGCAGCACCGAGACCACCCGCACCGCGCTCGTCACGGGCGGCTCCGGCGGCATCGGCCGGGCGGTGGCCGAGCGCCTCGCCGCCGACGGGATGGCGGTCGGCGTCCACTACGCGGGCAACAAGGCCCGGGCCGAGGAGGTCGTCGGCGCCATCGAGGCCGCCGGCGGGCGGGCGATCGCCGTCGGCGGCGACGTCGCCGACCCCGAGGAGATGGCCGCCGCGTTCGACGCGGTGGAGCAGGCCTTCGGCGGCGTCGACGTCGTCGCCAACACGGCCGGGATCATGATCCTGGCCCCGATCGCCGAGCTCGACCTCGACGACCTCGACCGCATGCACCGCACCAACATCCGCGGCACGGTCGTCGTCGCGCAGCTGGCCGCGCGCCGCGTCCGGGCCGGCGGCGCGATCATCGCCTTCTCGACGACGGTGACGCGCCTGTCCTTCCCGACCTACGGCGCCTACGTCGCCAGCAAGGGCGCCGTCGAGGCGCTGGTGCCGGTGCTCGCCCGCGAGATGCGCGGCCGCGACGTCACCGTCAACGCCGTCGCACCCGGGCCGACGGCGACCCCGCTGTTCCTCGACGGCAAGTCCGAGGAGCAGGTCGCGTCCCTCGCCGCGGCCCCGCCGCTCGAGCGCCTCGGACAGCCGGGCGACATCGCCGAGGCCGTCGCGTTCCTCGCCGGACCCGCGCGGTGGGTCAACGGCCAGACCCTGTTCGCCAACGGCGGGCTCGCCTGAGGCACGGAGGAGAGATCATGATCATCGTCATCAGCGGCGCCTCGAGCGGCTTCGGCGCCATGACCGCCCGCGCGCTGGCGCAGGCGGGACACACCGTCCACGCCGGCATCCGCGACACCGCCGGCCGCAACGCCGGCGCCGTCGCCGACGCCGCGGCCTTCGCCGCCGAGCACGGGGTGGACCTGCGGACCGTCGAGCTCGACGTCGCCGACCAGGCGTCGGTGGACGCCGCGGTCGCGCGGGTGGTCGCCGAGAGCGGCGGGCTCGACGTGGTGGTCCACAACGCCGGGCACATGGTGCTGGGCCCGACCGAGGCGTTCACCCCCGAGCAGCTCGCGAGCGTCTACGACACCAACGTCGTGTCCACCCAGCGGCTCAACCGCGCCGCGCTCCCCCACCTGCGCGCGCAGGGCCACGGGCTCGTGCTGTGGGTCGGGTCGACGAGCACGCGCGGCGGCGCCCCGCCCTACCTCGCGCCGTACTTCGCGGCCAAGGCGGGGATGGACTCGCTCGCGGTCAGCTACGCCGCCGAGCTCGCCCGCTTCGGCATCGACACCTCGATCGTCGTGCCCGGGTCGTTCACCAGCGGCACCAACCACTTCGCGCACGCCGGCCACGCGGCCGACGAGGCGGTGGCCGCCGCCTACGAGGAGCGCTACGGCGGGCTGATGGACCAGGTCGGGGCGCGCCTCGCCGAGCTGGCCCCGGCCGACGCCGATCCCGCCGAGGTCGCGCGGGCGATCGTGCGGGTCGTCGACACCCCGGCCGGCGAGCGCCCGTTCCGGGTGCACGTCGACCCGGCCGACGACGGTGCCGAGGTCGTCAACGCCGTCGGCGACCGCGTCCGCACCGAGTTCTACCGGCGCATCGGGCTCGACGACCTGCTGCACCCCCGGGCGCTGGCGTGACCGTTACCGTCACCCCGGTGACCGAGCAGCAGACCCCGCGGCGGGGCCGTGGGCGCCGACCCGCGGACGAGGTCCGCGGTGAGGTGCTCGCCGCCGCGGGGGATCTACTGCTCGCCGAGGGCATGGCCGGCTTCACGTTCGAGCGCGTCTCGGCGATCTCGGGCGCGAGCCGGACCACGCTGCACAAGTGGTGGCCCTCCCGCGGCGCGCTCGCGGCCGAGGCGTACTTCCGCACGGTGGAGAGCACGCTCGCCTTCCCCGACACCGGCGACATCGCCGCCGACCTCACCGAGCAGCTGCTCGCCTTCGTGCGGCTGATGACGCGGACGGCCGCGGGGCGGGTGATCGCCGAGCTGATCGGGTCGGCGCAGACCGACCCGGAGCTCGCCGCCGCCTACCGCGAGCACTACTCGGCGCCGCGCCGCGCGCTCGCGGTCACCGCGGTCGAGGCGGCCCGCGACCGCGGCCAGGTGCGCGACGACGTCGACGCCGAGGCCGTCGTCGACCAGCTGTGGGGCGCCTGCTACCACCGGCTGCTGATCCCCGACCAGCCGCTGACCGAGGCCTTCGCCCGCACGCTGGTCGACCAGCTCGTGCGGGGCCTCAGGCCCGCCTGAACAGGAACAGCCCGTACTGCCACACGGGGTCGATCCACTCGGTGTCGAGCGCGAAGCCCGCGGCCGCGGCCTCGGCGACGAACTCGGGGCGCCCGAACTTCACCGAGTAGCCGTGGACCAGCGAGTCCCCGCGGCGCAGGTCGAGGGTGTGGTCGAGGCCGCGGAAGGTGACCGTCTGGTCCTCGGTGGCGTAGAGGTGCCCGACGACCGCGGAGACCCCCGGGTCCCACCGGGCGCGCGGGTAGAACCGGTCGGTGCGGGCGTCGCCGTCGAAGACCCGCGTGAAGTGCTCGAGCTGGTTGAGCCGGAACCGCGCCTGGGCGGTGGCGCCGGGCGGGTCGTTGTAGGCGGCCTCGAGCACGTCGCCGGGCTTCCAGAGGTCGGCCGTGACGAGGAAGTGGTCGCCGGGCTCGAGGGTCGCGGCCACGTCGTCGAGCAGGGCGGCGCGCTCGCCGGTGGTGGTGTTGCCGACGGCGCTGCCCAGCCACACGACGGTGAGCGGCCCGGGCCGGTGCTCGCGCAGGTGGGCCAGGGCGGCCTCGTAGCGTCCCCACAGCCCCTGCACGGCCAGCCCGTCGATCTCGGCGGGCAGCTCGGCCGCGCTGCGCTCGAGCATCGCGCGGGTCACGTCGATCGGCAGGTAGGTCGTCGGGCGCCGTCGCTGACAGGCCCCGAGCAGGAGGCGGGTCTTGGCCGCGCTGCCGCTGCCCAGCTCGGCGACGTGGGCGCCGACCCGCTCGGCGACCTCGTCGGCGTGGCGCTCGAGCAGCCCGAACTCGGCCGGCAGCAGGTAGTAGGACGGCAGCTGCGAGAGCTCGACCCACAGGTCCGCGCCGACGGCGTCGTAGCCGTACCAGGCGGGGATGCGCGGCGGTGTCTCGCGCAGGCAGGCGACGACGGCGTCGCGGTCGTCCCAGGACGCGGCGTCCTCGACGGACTCGACGGTGAGGATGTCGAGTGACGTCGACGGTGTCGCGGTCACGCGTCACCCCCCGCGCGCATGAAGGTGACGACGAGGACGTCCCGGCGCGCGGGCTTCGCCGGGTCGACGGGGCGGATCGGGTCGACGCCGTGCCAGGTGCGCCGGTCGTCGCCGACCAGCAGCGTCCCGTGCTCGGCCAGCGTCGTCGTCAGGATCTCCCGGCCGTCGCCGTCGACGACCGTGCTCGTGCCGCCGGTGGCGTTGCCCCGGTCGACGAGCAGCGAGGACACCAGCGTGACCCCGTCCTGGTGGCGCCCCTCGGGGGTCGCGTCGCCGCGGCTGTCGGCGGAGCCGAGCACGCGGAACGGGTGGACGTGGACGTCCCAGCGCGGCGGGTCGTCCAGCGCGGCGGCGATCCCGCCGAGCAGGGCGAGGACCCCCTCGAGGATCGGGTCGGTGAGGAAGGCCTCGGTCAGCGGCTCGAAGGCGCGGCCCTCGTCGACGAACAGGGGGTTGGTGTCGGCGGGCTGGCGGAACTCGCCGTGGGGCGTGAGCTCGCGCCGCCCGTCCGGGGTGACGGCGAACCGGCCGTACCGGCGGCGGCGCTCAGTGCCCGAGCGCGCGGCGTAGGGGTCGGCGGCGAGGTCGTCCCAGTGGTCGGCGAAGGCCGCCCAGCGCGTCTCGTCGGCCGCGAGGAGGCGCAGCACGTCGGCGCCCGGCACGACGTGGGCGCCGGGGTCGACGACGGCCGCGCGGGCCCGGTCGAGGACGGGGTCGTCGCCGGTGTCCGTGGCTGCCTCCGTGGCGGGGGTCCGGGGGGTCCGGTGCTCGCTCGTCACACGCATGGACGTTCGGCTACCCACCCGGACGGGCGTCCTGCACGCGGGGCGACGGTGGCGCGCGACGAGGTTCGGCGTAGCATTGACGAGGCGCTACTGGATCGATCCGGAACCTCCTCGGCTCCGGATCCCCGGCCGGCGCCCGGGACCGCCCGGTCGACACGCCGGGAGGCCACCGCTCCCCGTACACCCTGTTGCGAAGCGAAGGTTCCCGTGTCCCTCAGCACCACCCCCGAGCCCGAGGTCGACGCCCTCGACACCGAGATCGCGGAGCTGCGCCAGCTCCTCGACCGGCTCGACGGCCTGACCCACCAGGCGCGCACCCGTCTGCGGCGCATCGAGCAGCACCGCAACGGCGTCGACGCCCGCTGGATCGACCGGACGCGCTGACGATCGTCCCCCAGGCCCGCCCCGACCCCGTCGGGGCGGGCCGACGTGTGTCCGGGCCCGCTCAGGCCGCCAGCGCCGCGTAGCGGCCCTCGCGGTCGACCAGCTCGGCGTGCGTCCCGCTCTCGACCACGCGGCCGTGGTCGAGCACCGCGATGCGGTCGGCGTGGCGCACCGTCGAGAGGCGGTGCGCGATCGTCAGCGTCGTGCGGTGGCGCGCGAGGTCGTCGAGGGCGAGCTGCACCGCGCGCTCGGTCTCGGTGTCCAGGGCGCTGGTGGCCTCGTCGAGGACGAGCACGCGTGGGTCGCGCAGCAGCGTGCGGGCGATGGCGATGCGCTGCTTCTCGCCGCCGGAGAACCGGTGGCCGCGGGCCCCGACCATCGTGTCGTAGCCCTCGGGCAGCGCGGCGACGACGTCGTGGATGCGCGCCGCGCGGGCGGCCGCCTCGACCTCGGCGTCGGTCGCGTCGGGCTTCGCCGCGCGCAGGTTCTCGCGCACGGTGGTGTGCAGCAGGTAGGTCTCCTGGCTGACGACGCCGACGACGCGCGCGAGGTCGGCGAGGCGCAGGTCGCGCAGGTCGACGCCGTCGATCGTGATGCGGCCGGCGTCGGGGTCGTGGAGGCGGGCGACGAGCGCGCCGAGCGTCGTCTTGCCCGACCCGGTCTCCCCCACCAGCGCGAGCGTGGTGCCGGCCGGGATGGTCAGGTCGACGTCGTCGACGGCGGGGCGGTCGCCGCCGGGGTGGGTGAACGTGACGCCCTCGATCCGGACCTCGCCCCGCACGTCACCCAGCTCGACCGGGTGCTCGGGGTCGGCGATGTCCACGGTCAGGTCCTGGTACTCGAAGATCCGCGCGAACAGGGCCAGCGAGCTGGCGACCTGCACGCCGACGTCGAGCAGGCCCGAGAGCGGGCGGAAGATGCCGGCCTGCAGCGAGGTGAAGGCGACGAGCGTGCCGATCGAGAGCTCGCCGACGGTCCAGGGCAGCCCGGCGCCGAGGTAGATCAGGGCCGGGATCGCGGCGAAGACCACGCTCATCGTGGCCATGCGCCAGCGGCCCGCGAGCTGGGAGCGCAGCTCGAGGTCGGTGAGGCGCGCCGAGGACGCCGTGAAGCGCTCGACCAGCGCGGGGCCGGTGCCGAGCGTGCGGTGCAGCGCGGCGGCGTCGACCGACAGGCCCTCCTCGATGGTGACGTTGAGGTCCGCGAGCTCGCGCTGGCGGGCGGCGGTGAGCTCGCGGCGCATCCGGGCGACGCGCCGGCTGATGAGGATCGCCGGCGGCAGCACCACGAGCGTGACCAGCGAGAGCTGCCAGGACAGCGCGACCATCGCGACGGCGGTCGCGACGACGGTGGTGAGGTTGGCGGCGATCGACGTCGCGGTCGAGGTGACCACGGTCTGCATGCCGCCGATGTCGTTGGTGATGCGCGACTGCACCTCACCGGTGCGGGTGCGCGTGAAGAAGCCCAGCGACTGGCGCTGCAGGTGGGCGAAGACGTCGGTGCGCAGCCGGTGCATGACGCGCTGCCCGACGCCGGTGGAGATCCAGGTCTGGACGACGCCGAGCGCGGCGGTGACCGCGGCGACCGCGACCATGCCGCCGGCGAGCCAGGCGAGCAGGGGCAGGTCGCGGTGCGGGAGCGCGTCGTCGATGACGGCGCGCAGCAGGAACGGCGAGGCCATCGCGACGATCGACGACGCGGCGATGACGGCGACGACGACCGCGAGCGGTCCGCGGTGCGGGCGGAACAGGCGCGCGATGCGCCGGAGGGACACGTGCCGGGCCTGTTCGGCATCACGGGCGCGGGTCTCGGGAGAGGTGTCGACGGGGCGGGGCAAGGGGCGGCTCCCTGCGGTGGGGTGGCGGTGGTGGTGGTGGCCTTGTGCTGAGGCAACCTCAACATGAGGCTACAACAGCACCTCGCCTAGACTATTCCCCGTGGAGGAGGACGGCTCGCTGGCCGCGGCGTTCTGGCAGGTCGCCCGCCGCCTGCGACACCAGTCGCGCGAGGCCCTCGCCCCCTGGGGCGTCTCGCCCTCGCAGCTGCGTGCCCTCGACGTGCTGCTGCGCCACGGCCCGGTGCGCCCCGGCGGGCTCGCCGAGCACCTGCACATCGCCCCGCGCTCGGCCACCGAGGTCGTCGACGCGCTCGCCGAGCGGGGTCTCGTCGAGCGCCGCCCCGACCCGGCCGACCGCCGCGCCACCCAGGTGGTGGTCACCGACGCCGGCACCGCGCTGGGCGAGGCCGTCCGCGCGGCGCGCGCCGCCGAGGCCGACCGCGTGTTCGCCGTGCTCTCCGAGGCCGACCGGGCCGAGCTGCACCGCCTGCTGCGCCGGCTCGCCGAGGACTAGACCCGTTTCGTCCCGCGGGACTCGCGGCCGCCCGCGTCCACACGGTCATGATCGCAGGCCCGGTCGGGCACCCTGCGCCATGACGAGCAGCAGGGGACGGACGCTGGCGACGGCCGCGCTCGCGGGCGCGGGCGCGGGGCTGGCCGGCGTGGCCGCGATGACGGCGCTGGAGAAGGTCGAGCAGGCGGTGCTCGGCCGGCCGTCGTCGTACGTGCCGGCCCGGACGCTGAAGGCGGTGCTCGGCGGCGACCCGTCCGACGCCGAGCGCCCGCCGGCGTGGAACCACGCGATGCACTGGGGCACCGGCGCACTCGTCGGCACGCTGCACGGCGTCTGGGCCGCGCTCGGGATGCGGGGCCCGCGCGCGCACCTCGCCCACACCGCGGTCCGGCTGGCGACCGACCAGACGCTCGAGAACGCGACCGGCATCGGCGCGCCGCCGCACACGTGGCCGTGGCGCGAGCAGGCGGTCGACGTCGCGCACAAGGCGGTGTACTCGCTGGTCACGGGCCTGGTGGCCGAGCGCCTCGTGGCGCCGGAGCTCGAGTCGCACCGGGGTCGGGTCAGCCACTGACGCTCACGCGGCGTCCAGCACCTCGCGGAGCGTCGCGGCGAACTCGTCGGGCTTGCCCGGCCAGCCGAACTCGCCGTCGAGGAAGCCGCCGTGGTGGCTCGGGAAGACGACGGCCTCCCGGCCGAGCGCGGCGGCCGTGGCGCGGGCGGTGCGCGCGGTGTAGGTGTCGCCGCTCTCCTCGCCAACGGCGACGACGACGCGGGTGGGCACGGTGGTCAGCCGGTCGACGTCGAGGACGTAGTCGGTGACGGCGAGCGAGCGGTCGGACAGCAGTGGGTCGTCGCGGGAGCCGTCGTCCTCGGCCGGCATGCCGAACGCCGCCGGGTCCGGGGCCGGCTGGGCGAAGTAGGCGTCGGTGAACTCGCCGGACCACGACGACATGGCCATGAAGCCGGCCATCCCGTGCCCCCAGCCCTTGGCCTGGTAGGCCTCGCGGAACCCGCGGGACGCGCGGTCGGTGGCGGCGGCGTCGGGCAGCACGCCGGTGATCGGCGGCTCGTGGGCCACGAGCGTCACGACGTCCTCGGGGTGCGCGGTGACGAGCTGCAGCCCGGTGACCGCTCCTCCGCTGCTGCCGAACACCTCGACGGGACCGGCGCCCAGCTCGGCGACGAGCGCGTGCAGGTCCTCGGCCTGGGTCAGTGGATCGTTGTCGGTCCGGCCGTCACTGCGGGTGCTGCGCCCGAGCCCGCGCGGGTCGTAGGTGACGACGGTGCGGTCGGGGAACCGCGTCGCGAGGGCACGGAAGCCGCTCGCGTCCATCGGCTGGCCGATCATCAGCAGCACCGGGCGGCCGTCGGCGGGCGGCAGCGGGCCCTCCACGTCGTAGACGATCTCGGCGCCGGCCGTCGACAGGACACGCGTCTCCACCACGACTCCTCGGGAGGGTACGAAAAGAGGACCAAGGAGTTGGAGCGTTGCATTCCCCGTGCGGAGGGTCAAGGACGGTGATGAGGTGACCCCATGCCGGAGTCGGACCCCGCCGCCGCGACCACGATCGTCACCACCCCGGAGCAGGAGAAGCTGCGCGGCGAGGTCCGCGAGCTGTGCGCCCGCTTCCCGGACTCCTACTGGCGCGAGCGCGACCGGGCCCGCGAGTACCCCGACGCGTTCGTCGAGGCGCTGACCGAGGCCGGCTACCTCGCGGTGCTCATCCCCACCGAGTACGGCGGCGGCGGGCTCGGGATCACCGAGGGCTCGATCGTGCTCGAGGAGATCAACCGCTCCGGCGGGCACTCGGCCGCGTGCCACGCGCAGATGTACACGATGGGCGCCCTGCTCAAGCACGGCAGCGAGGAGCAGAAGCAGACCTACCTGCCCGCGATCGCCGACGGCACCCTGCGCCTGCAGGCCTTCTCGATCACCGAGCCGGGCGCGGGCTCCAACACCACCGACATCCGCACCACCGCGACCCGCGACGGGGACTCCTACGTCCTCACCGGGCACAAGAACTGGACCAGCCGCCTCGAGCAGTCCGACCTCGCCCTCGTCCTCGCCCGCACGGCGCCCCGCAGCGAGGACCCGGCGGAGCGCACGCGGGGCATCAGCCTCTTCCTCGTCGACCTGCGCGAGATCCGACGCGACCAGCCCGACACGCTGCAGGTCACGCCGGTGCGCACGATGTTCAACTACGCCACCAACGAGGTGCGCTACGAGGGCATGCGCGTGCCCGCGAGCGCGCTGATCGGCGAGGAGGGCCGGGGTTTCCGCTACGTCATCGACGGGTGGAACGCCGAGCGCATCCTGCTCGCGGCCGAGGCGGTCGGCGACGGCTACTGGTTCATCGGCCGGGCGACGGACTACGCGAACGACCGCCAGGTCTTCGACCGTCCCATCGGCGCCAACCAGGGCGTGCAGTTCCCGCTCGCCCGCGCCTACGCCCAGGTCACCGCCGCCGACCTCATGCGCTACCGCGCGGCGGCCCTGTTCGACGCCGGCGAGAAGTGCGGCGAGCAGGCCAACCTCGCGAAGTTCCTGGCCAGCGAGGCGAGCTGGCAGGCCGCGAACGCCTGCCTCGACACCCACGGCGGCTACGGCTTCGTCGACACCTGGGACGTCGAGCGCAAGTTCCGCGAGACGCGGATGTACCAGGTCGCGCCCGTGAACAACAACCTCGTGCTCGCCTACGTCGGCCAGCACGTCCTGGGGCTGCCGCGCTCCTACTAGGTGCGCTTCGCGGCCCTCCGAGGTGGCGGACCGGTCGGGGGGCGCCCCTCAGCGCCCGGCCTGCGCCCGCCGCGCCGCCCCGATCACCTCGGTGAGCGCGCCGTGCAGGTCGCGGAGCTCGCCGACGTCCATCGCGAGGCGCTCGACGATCGCCGGCGGGATCCGCTCGGCCTCCACGCGGAGCGCGACACCGGCGTCGGTGAGGCGCACGGCGAGCGAGCGCTCGTCGTCGCGGCTGCGCTCGCGGGTGAGGTAGCCGGCGGCCTCGAGACGCTTGAGCAGCGGCGAGAGCGTGCCGGGGTCGAGCTCGAGCCGGCGCCCCAGCTCGGTGACCGACAGCGGCGCCTCCTGCCAGAGCGCCAGCATGACGAGGTACTGCGGGTGCGTGAGGTTCATCGGCTCGAGCAGCGGCTTGTACACCGAGATCACGGTGCGGGCCGCCACCGCGAGCGCGAAGCACACCTGGTTCTCGAGGGCCAGGGGGTCGACGTCGTCGGGGAACGCCGGCAGGGCCTTCTCGAGCGCGTCCATCACGGCCTCCCGGTCTCGCCGGGGCTGTGGTGCAGCTCCCGGTGCCCCCAGCTTACGTGGTGCACATACTATTGGGGTGCAAACCATTGGGGCAGCGAGCATGGGAGCCCGCATGACGCCCGAGACGCCCGTCCGCCGGCCGAACCCCCTGCGGTGGCTCTGGTACGCCTACGGGGGCGGGCTACCCGCGCGCCACGCCTCCTGGGTGCTGCACGACACCACGTGCCGGACCTGGTGGTTGCGCCACGTCCTGCGGGCGATCGTGCAGATCGCCCCGTTCGTCATCGCCATCATCGTGTTCGTGCCCGGCCCGCTGTGGCTGCGGACGATGTGCGCGCTCGGCGGCGCGATCATGGGCCTGATCTTCTCGATCAGCTACCTGCACGAGACGGCCGAGCACCGGCTGGTCAAGGCGGGCTACCCGCTGGGCACCGGCCCGGCGACCCGCGCGGAGCGCACCGCCGACCGGGACGCCGCGGCGGCCGATCGCTACGCCGCGCGCTACCGCATGCCGCCCGGCGACTGAGGCCCTCGCGCGCTCCGCGCCCACGTCCACGCCCGCCTGGACAGCGGCACCGGCGAGGTCCTCGACCGGCGCGCCCGCTCGTCCTGCGCGGGTGAGGCACGCGCCCGCGGCGCCGCGACACGCTGGGTCGTCGTCGAGGCGAGGAGGAGAGACGCGATGGCCGACACGAAGCGCACCCCGGCACAGTGGGTGGACGCGATCTACTGGCGGGAGCCGCAGTCGTACGGCACCGACGTCGACGACCGGACCCCCTGGATCCGCTTCGCCGCCGTGATGATGATGCTGATCGGCGCGTTCGCCGTGATCCAGGGCCTGGTCGCGCTGCTGAGCCCCGACTTCTACGTGACGAACGGCGACGGCCGCGTGCTCGTCGTCCTGTCCGCCGCAGGCTGGGGCTGGGTCCACCTCGTGCTCGGCGTGCTCGTCGCCGCGGCCGGTGTCGGGGTCCTCGCCGACCAGCTGTGGGCGCGGGTGGTGGGGATCGTCCTCGCCGCGATCAGCGTCGTGGTCAACCTGGCGTTCATCGCGGCCTACCCGATGTGGGCGGTCGTCGTCATCGCCCTCGACGTCGCGGTGATCTGCGCGCTGGTGGTCGGCCGCCGGTTCCCCCGCACCTGAGGGCGCCGGACAGCACCGCCGGACAGCACCGCCGGACAGCACCCCGGGGTGCTGTCCGGCGGGCCGCTCAGCCGAGGATCCGGCGCTTCTGCTCCTCGAACTCCGCGTCGGTCAGCACGCCCTGGCTGCGCAGCTCCGCGAGCTCCTTGAGCTGGCTGATCGTGTCGCCGCCGCCACCCGCGGGTGGTGGGGGCGGCGGAGGCGCGGACGAGGGCTGCGGTTCGTACGGCGGTGGATACGACGGCGGTGGATACGACGGCGGCGGGGCGGACGCGGCCTCCTGGGCCGCCCACCGCCCGGCCTGGCGGCGCGAGACGCGGTTCGACACCGCGGTCGCCGTGCCCGCCACCAGCGCGGTCCGTGCGAGTCCCCGCAACAGTCCCGGCATGTCCCTCACCCCGTCCCGTCCGCCCCGACGGCCGCGGGCGCGGCGTCGAGGGAGGCCATCACGAGGTCGACGGGGATCCGTCCCCCGGCGACCAGCTGCGCCCCGCCGCGGCGCAGCGCCGAGGCCAGCGGCGCCGCCCACACGTTCTCGTAGACGAGGACCACCGCGGTCGCGCCCGGCGCCAGCACCGAGCCGGCCTCCGCGAGGTCGCCCTCGTCGAGCAGCCCGGACGCGGCGCCGTGGAACAGCGCGAGGTCGAGGGACCCGTCGCCGTCGAGGTCGGCGATCTCGATCCGCGTCACCGAGCGGTCGTCCTCCTTGCGCAGGAAGACCAGGTCGAGGATGCGGATCAGGCCACGGTCCACGAGGTCGAGCAGCAGGGGCAGGCCCTCGCCGGTCGCCGCGCCCGGGGGGAACTCGACGATCAGGTAGTCGATGGGCCCGGTGTCGGGCGGCTGGTCGTCCACGGTCTCCTCCTTCCGTCGGCCCCCGCACGTCGGGAGGCGGGGCCGTGCTCGACGCTCCCGTGCCGGCGACGCCGGGGCATCGCCCGCGGTGGGTGACCGGGCGGGCCCGCCGACCCGGGCCGCCGGCCGGACCGATCATCCCCGCCGGGTGAGCCGCGCGCGCCCGCGCGGTTGTTGTCTCGTGACACCGCCTGGAGGAGGGGTGACCGTGTTCCTGATCTGGTACCTGCGCCGCATCAGCCGGACCGCCCACGACGTCCCCTGGGTCCACCTGGCCATCGGCCTCGTGGGCAACCTCGCGTTCGTCGTCGGCAGCCTGTTCTTCCTCAGCCCGGCGCTGACCCGGGCCGGGACCTGGCTGTTCGTCGTCGCGTCCTGGGGGCTGCTCATCGGCGTGCTCGGCGAGATCCTGGTCCGCTACGAGACGCGGCGGCGGGCGGCGTCCGCCGGGCAGGCGGGGACCGCCCCGGCCGCCGTCGACGGGTGAGCCCTAGGCCGCCGCGGCCTCGTGCGCGGGGCCCGGTGCCGGGCCCAGCCGGGCCGCCGCGACGTGGGCGACGACCACCGCCACGATCACCAGCGGGGTGACGACCAGCCCGTCGTCCGCGAGCAGCAGCACGGCGAGCAGCACCGAGGTCAGGGGCAGCCGCAGCATCACCACGGACATCGCGCCGATGCCCATGGCGACCGCCGGCACGAGCGAGAGCCCGGGCAGCGGGGCGAGCGCGAGCCCGCCCGCCGCCCCGAGGAACATCGCCGGGAAGATCGGGCCGCCGCGGAAGGCGCTGAGGCAGATCAGGTAGCCGAGCCCCTTGCACACCACGAGGACCACGAGGGCGCCCACCGAGTACCGCGCGGGGTCGGCGAGCAGGGCCGGCAGGGCCTCCTGGCCCGAGAAGAGCACGTCGGACGAGGAGTGGCCGGTGGTGAGCGCGTAGAGCGTCGCGAGGGCCGCGACCACCAGCCCCGCGAGGGTCGTCAGCAGGAGCCGCGACCGGTCGACCAGGTCGCGCACCCGCAGGGCGAGCCGCGAGATCGTCGTGCCCAGCAGCGCGGCGGCGATGCCGATGACGACGGCCCAGCCGAACTGGGCGACGGTCGGGTGCGCGAAGTCCGGGAGCCCGGGCAGGGCGAGGGACACGGTGCCGAGCCCGGTCAGCGAGTCCAGCCCGAGGAAGATCAGCGAGCCGATGCCGGACGCCAGGAGGCCCGGGAGCAGGACCAGGCCCAGCGTCGCGCCCCCGATGCCCGCGGCCTCCATGAGCAGGAACGCACCGAGCAGCGGCGAGCCCAGCAGCGTGCTGATCGCGGCGAAGCTCCCGGTGCTCGCGACGACGGTCACCGCTGACGGGGCGGGCGACGAGCGGGCGGCCCGGACCGCGAGGACGGCGAGGCCGCCGCCGATGGCGATCAGCGGCGCCTCGGGGCCGAGCACGGCCCCGAACACCAGGGTCCCGGCGGCCGCGAGGACCACGCCCGGGAGCTCCCGCGCGGTCGGCGGCGGGTGGGGCGCGAAGCCGTCCGCGGGCGAGTGCCCGCCGTGCCCGGGCAGGTAGCGGATCGTCGCCCCGACGAGCAGCCCGCCGACCGCGAGCACGGGCAGCGGCCACCACGCGGGCGACGGGCCGAGGCCGAGCGCCGCCGGCAGCCGGACGAACAGGGCCTCCTGGAGCACCGCCACGCCCTGGAGGAACCCGTACGCCAGGGCCGAGATCGGCACCCCGATCACCGCGGCGAGCGCGAGCAGCCGCAGGTAGGCCGGCGAGCGGAGCAGCTCGGCCGGGCTGGGGCCCGCGGCCGGCCCGTCCGACCCGTCCTGGCTCGCACCGGACGTCGCCGCCTGGTGGTTCCCGGTCGTCCCCGCGGACATCACGACGCCCCCGGGACCGTCGCCACCGGGATGGCGGTGCTCGAGGCCTCCCCCGTCATGCGGTCCAGGTCCGCCTCGATGACCCGGACGAACGGCGTCGCGCGGAGCACGGCCGTCACACCGCGCCGCCCACCGGGCGCGCGTCCCGCTCCGGCGGCACCGGGATCGTGTGGGTCGTCGACGCGGCGGCGGCCGCCAGCTCGGCGGCGTTCGGCCGCGGCCGCCGGCCCGCGCGGCGGGCGAGCGGGATGCCCAGGACGCTGATGATCGCCAGCGCGATCACCGCGCGGGAGAAGGCGGTGGCCAGGGCGTCGGGAGGGGCGGCGCCGGCGGCGGTCCGCGCGGCGTCCGTCGAGGTGTAGATCCCGGAGACGATCGCGGTCACGACGGCGCCGCCGACGTAGCGGGCCATGTTCGAGATGCCCGACGCCGCGCCGACCTGGGCCGGCGGCACCGCGGCCGTCGCGGCGGACGACGCGGGCCCGTTGGAGAAGCTCAGCCCGACGGCGACCGCGAGCAGGCCCGGCAGGAACCACAGGTAGGTCCACGAGGCGTCGACGAACGCCAGCGCGACGAACCCGCCGGTGAGCAGCACGAAGCCGAGCACCACGACGGGGCGGGCGCCGATCTTGTGGGCGAGGGGCGTGATGACGGGCGCCGCCACGACGACGAGCGCGGCCACCGGCAGGCAGGCGAGCCCCGCCTCCAGGCTGCTCATGCCGAAAGCGACGGGGTCCTGGAAGTACAGGCTGAGGAGGAACGAGATGCCGGCGATCGCCCCGGCGCCGATGAGGATGGCGACCGTCGAGCCGACGAGCAGGGCGTTGCGCAGCAGCCCGAGGTCGACCAGGGGCGCGGGGACGCGGCGCTCGACGAGGACGAAGCCGACGGCCGCCAGGGCCGAGACGACGAAGCAGCCGATGGTCGCGGGCGAGCCCCAGCCCCACGTCCCGCCCTCGGTGATCCCGAAGACCAGGGGCGCGAGGATCGCCGCCACGAGGACGGTGCCCCAGAGGTCGATCGAGCGGGGACGGTCCGGGTCGCGCGACTCGGGGACCGCGGCGAGGACCCACGGGATGCAGGCCGCGGCGATCGCGGCGTCGATCCAGAACAGGCCCTGCCAGCCCGTCGCCTCCGCGAGCACGCCGCCGACCACCGGGCCCGCGGCGGCCCCGGCCGCCGAGGCGGCGCCCCACAGCGTCACCGCGCGCAGCCGCGCCGGTCCCTCGGTGGCGACCGAGAGCAGCGACAGCCCCGTCGCGAGGATGGCGGCGCCGGACGCGCCCTGGATCACGCGCCCGAGCACGACCACCTCGCCCGTGGGCGCCAGGGCGATGAGCACGCAGGACGCCACGAAGAGGCCCAGCCCGGCCACGAACATCAGGCGGCGCCCGAAGACGTCGCCCATGGCCCCCGTGGTGACGATGGTGGCCGCCCCGACCAGGAGGTAGCCGGTCACCGCCCACTGCAGCAGCGAGATCGGCGCCGCGAGGTCGGTGCTGATCGAGGGCAGCAGGATGCTCACCGCCGAGGTGTTGGCGTTCACCACGAACGTCGAGAGGCAGCTCGTCGCGAGCACGCTGCCCGCCCCCCGGATCCTGGGCGCCTCCGTGTCGGTCATGCGGCGAGCCTGCGGCCCCGGCCGGGGTCCTCGCCTCATCCACTCCGGGTGAGTCCCGGCCCGTCTCATCCGGTTGGGGTGAGGTCCGCGAGCCCGCCGCGGAGCACCGTCGGCCACCACGATCCGAGGTGTGCCCTGGAGGAGATCATGACCGAACAGCAGACCCCGCCGGTCTCGGGACCGACGATGACGCCCCGTGCGAACGGGAGGACGGCTCCCCGCGACTCGGGCGCCTGGACGGGGTGGGTCCGCTTCGGCGGCGTCGTGATGACGATCATCGGCGGCTTCGCGGTGATCCAGGGCTTCTTCGCGCTGTTCTCGCCGACCTACGTGACGCTGACGGGCGCGGGCGTCCTGTTGCTCGACCTCACGGCGTGGGGCTGGCTGCACATCCTGCTCGGCGCCCTGGTGCTGGCCACCGGCCTGGCCCTCGTGGGCAGCGCGCCGGGCTGGGCCCGCGGCACGGCCATCGTGCTGCTCGCGCTCAACACGATCGTGCAGCTGGCCTACATGCCCGCCTACCCGATCTGGTCGCTCGTCCTCATCGTCCTCGACATCGTCGTGATCTTCGCGCTCATGGTCACGTGGGACGAGGCCTCCGCCTACTGATCCGCCTACTGATCCGCCTATTGATCCGCCGACGGAGCCACCGGACAGGAGGCCGCCGACGAGGCCCGCCCGGGTGACGGGCGGGCCTCTCGTGCGGGTGACGGGAGGGATGCGGCCGTGGAGCCCGAGGCACCGTCGAGACGACGGGTGGCGCTGGTCCTCGCGCGCGCGACGGTCACGATCGTGCTGCTCGTGACGGTCTACTTCGCGCTGCCGCTGCGCGCACGGGAGGACGACGGGACGCTCGTGCTGTTCCTCCTCGGGCTCGCCGCGCTCGTCGCGATGGTCGTCTGGCAGCTCCGCGCGATCACGACGGCCGTGCACCCCGCCCTGCGGGCGGTCGAGGCGTTCGCCAGTGCGATCCCCCTGTTCCTGCTGATCTTCGCGTCCGCCTACGTGGTGCTCGACGGGACGCGCCCCGGGACGTTCACCGAGCCGATGTCCCGGGTCGACGCCCTCTACTTCACCGTCACGGTGTTCGCGACCGTCGGGTTCGGCGACATCGCCCCGGTCAGCCAGACCGCCCGCGTCCTCGTGACCGGGCAGATGGTCGCCGACCTGCTCGTGCTCGGTCTCCTCGTCAACGCGATGCTCGAGGCGGTCCGGCGGGGGCGGTCCCGCCGCGCGGCTCCGGGCGTCCGCCGTCCTGGCCCCCACCCGACCCCACCCGATCGCGAGGAGTGATCGCCGTGCCCGCGAGTCCCGTGACCCCGGTGCCCCCCACGCCGGAGGAACCGCCGCCGGCAGCGTCGGCGCCGCCGGCGCCGTCCACCGGCTGGCACGTCGACGTGCCCCTCCTCGGCCCGGTGGGGTGGCCGCCGACCGGCACGCTCGCCTTCGTCGTCGTCCTCGGCGGCCTCGTCGCCGTCGACATCCTCGCGTGGCCGGTGGCGGTGGCGATCGGCGCCGGCCACGTCCTCGCCCGCGACCACGACCACCGGATCCTCCGGGAGGTCGGCGAGACCCTGCAGGAGGCGTGATGCTCGACGACGCCGAACGCGAGTCGCTCGCCGAGACCGCACGGCAGCTGGCCCGCACCGATCCCCACCTGGTCGCCCTGCTGCGCGACGGCCACGCGCGCCGCCGCCGCGTCGTGACCGTCACCGTCTGGGTGGTCGGGGTCGTCGCGTCGCTGCTCGTGATGGGCCTGCTCGTCCTCGGCCTCGGGTGGCAGGCGCTCCTCGTCGCGACGCTGGCGACCCTCGTCCTCGGACACCGCCGGGTCCGCGCGCTGCGGCGCCGGCAGCGGCGTCCGTGAGGGGCCCCTGGCGCGACGTACCGGGCGGGTCGTTCCTCCACGGCGACCCGCCGGGTCGCCTCGTGCACGTCGACGGACTGCGCCTCGCGGCGTACACGGTCACCAACGTCGAGTTCCTCGCGTTCGTCCGGGCCACCGGCTACGTGACGAGCGCCGAGGCGTACGGCTGGTCGTTCGTGTTCGCGGGCCTGCTCCCCGACGGCCTGCCCCCGACCCGCGGCGTCGTGGACGCGCCGTGGTGGCGCCGGGTCGCCGGCGCCTGCTGGTGGCGTCCCGAAGGGCCCGGCTCCGCCGTGGCGCGGCGCCCCGACCACCCCGTCGTGCACGTGTCCTTCGACGACGCCGTCGCCTACTGCCACTGGGCCGGGGTCCGGCTGCCCACCGAGGTCGAGTGGGAGCGCGCCGCCCGCGGCGGGCACGAGGGCCGGCGTTTCCCGTGGGGCGACGAGCTCACGCCCGGCGGGGAGCACCGCATGAACGTCTTCCAGGGCACCTTCCCGACCCACGACACCGGCGACGACGGGTACGTCGGGACCGCCCCGGTGACCGCGTTCGCCCCCAACGACTACGGGCTCCACCAGACCACGGGCAACGTCTGGGAGTGGTGCGCCGGTCCCGACCCCGCCGTCGCGACGCCCACGCGGGGCCTGCGCGGCGGGTCCTACCTCTGCCACGCCTCCCACTGCGAGCGCTACCGGTGCGCCGGCCGCACCGAGAGCGGGCCCGACAGCAGCGCGGGCAACGTCGGGTTCCGGGTCGCCGCCCGGGCCTGAGCTACCGGTCCAGCGGGTGCGCCTCGACGACCGTGAGCCCGAGCAGGCGCAGCTGTTCGAGGATGCCGTGCAGGTGGGCGTCGTCGACGACGGTGCCGCGCAGCACCGCGCCGGGCCGGACCTCCTCGACGTCCATGTCGCAGAACGCCTCGCGGGCGGTCCCCGTGAGCAGGCCGTCGACCCGGAACTCGTAGCGCCGATCGGTCATCCGGTCCTCCCCGCGTCGCGGAACCGGAGCGTCGCGGACGGGCGGGCGCCCGCCCTCACCCGCCGAGGATGGTCCGGGGCCCGGCCGGTCCCGTTCATCCCGGTGGGGTGAGCCCGGACGTCACCGGGCCCGCGACGGTCGAGGACCGACAGGGGGCCCGCCGGCCCCCGCGGACCCGGGAGAACACCGACGATGAGCCCGTCCGACCCTGCGCGGAGCATCCTGCCGATCCCCGACCGTCCCGCTCCCGGGCTCACGACCTACGACGCCAAGGACCCCGACACGGCGTTCGCGCCCATCGAGCCGCTGCTCCCCCCGGCCGGCGCGCCGAACGTGGTGGTCGTCCTGCTCGACGACGTCGGCTTCGGGGCCTCGTCGACCTTCGGCGGACCCTGCCGCACCCCCACCGCCGACCGGCTGGCCGCGCGCGGCCTGCGCTACAACCGCTTCCACACGACGGCGCTCTGCGCGCCCACCCGGCAGGCCATGCTGACCGGGCGCAACCACCACTCCGTCGGCATGGGCAGCGTCACCGAGACGGCGACCGCCGCGCCGGGCTACAGCTCCGTGCGGCCGAACACCAAGGCCCCGCTGGCGCTGACGCTCAAGCTCAACGGCTACTCGACGGCCCAGTTCGGCAAGTGCCACGAGGTGCCCGTCTGGCAGACCTCCCCGGTGGGCCCGTTCGACGCCTGGCCGACGGGCGGCGGCGGGTTCGAGACCTTCTACGGCTTCATCGGCGGCGAGAACAACCAGTGGGAGCCCTCGCTCTACGACGGCACGACCCCGGTGGATCCGCCGCGGACCCCCGAGGAGGGCTACCACCTCACCGAGGACCTCGCCGACCGCGCCACCGCCTGGATGCGCCAGCAGAAGGCCCTCGCCCCGGAGCGGCCCTTCTTCCTCTACTTCGCGCCCGGCGCCACGCACGCCCCCCACCACGTGCCGAGGGAGTGGGCCGACCGCTACCGCGGCGAGTTCGACGACGGGTGGGACGCCGCGCGCGAGCGCACCTTCGCCCGGCAGAAGGAGGCGGGGGTGGTCCCGCCGGAGGCCGAGCTGACCGAGCGGCACGAGGAGATCCCGGCCTGGGACGAGATCCCCGACGATCTCAAGCCCGTGCTGGCCCGCCAGATGGAGGTCTACGCGGGCTTCCTGGAGCACACCGACCACCAGGTCGGCCGTCTCGTCGACACCCTCGACGACCTGGGGATCCTCGACGACACGCTGGTGTTCTACATCGTCGGGGACAACGGGGCGTCCGCGGAGGGGACGCTGCAGGGCGCGTTCAACGAGATGGCCAACTTCAACGGCATGGCCGCGCTGGAAACGACCGAGTTCCTGCGCAGCACGATGGACCGGCTCGGCTCGCCGGAGTCCTACAACCACTACGCGGTGGGCTGGGCGTGGGCGATGTGCACGCCCTTCCGGTGGACCAAGCAGGTGGCCTCGCACTGGGGCGGCACCCGCAACGGCACGGTCGTGCACTGGCCCCGGGGCATCACCGACCCGGGCGGCCTGCGCTCGCAGTTCACCCACGTCATCGACCTGGCCCCCACGATCCTCGAGGCCGCCGGCATCCCCGAGCCGACCGCCGTCAACGGCGTGCAGCAGTCCCCGATGGAGGGGACGAGCATGCTCTACACCTTCACCGAGCCGGACGCGGCGGAGCGCCACGACCTGCAGTACTTCGAGATGGTCGGCAACCGCGGCGTCTACCACCGGGGCTGGAGCGCGGTGACCAAGCACCGCACGCCCTGGCTGATGATCGGTCACCAGCCGCCGCCGTTCGACGAGGACGTCTGGGAGCTCTACGACGGGGACAGCGACTACAGCCAGGCCCGCGACCTCGCCGCCGACAAGGCCGAGGTCCTCGCGCACCTCCAGCGGCTGTGGCTCATCGAGGCGACCAAGTACGGGGTGCTCCCGCTCGACGACCGGGCGGCCGAGCGCCTCGAGCCGACCATGGCGGGGCGGCCGACCCTGATCCGGGGCAGCTCGCAGCTCTTCTTCCCGGGCATGGGGCGGCTCTCGGAGAACAGCGTGCTCAGCATCAAGAACCGCTCGTTCGCGGTGACCGCGGAGATCGACGTCCCGGACGGCGGAGCGAACGGGGTCCTCATCGCGCAGGGTGGGCGGTTCGGTGGCTGGTCGGTCCACCTGTCCGAGGGCCGGCCGACGTTCTGCTACAACGTGCTCGGCATCCGGATCTTCACGGTGCGCGGGGACGCGCCCGTGCCCGCCGGCCTCCACCGGGTACGGGCCGAGTTCGCGTACGACGGCGGCGGCCTGGGCAAGGGCGGGGACGTGTCCCTGTCCGTCGACGGCACGGCGAGCGGGTCGGGCCGGGTCGAGATGACGCAGCCCGTGGTCTTCTCGGCGGACGAGACGGCCGACATCGGACGGGACGAGGGCACGCCGGTCAGCCCCGACCACACGGCGGCGACGAGCCGGTTCACCGGGCGGATCCACTGGGTCGCGCTCGACGTCGGCGAGGACGCCCACGACCACCACCTCGACCCCGAGGAGCGGCTGCGCATCGCCATCGCCCGCCAGTAGGACCACCCGCCCACCGACGTTCTCCCCGACGTCGACCGAACGGCCGGTGACCAGCCGCTTCCGCGCCGTCGCCGACTGGTCCGAACGTCCCTTCCTCCAGGGCCGGAGGACCCAGGATGAACGGGGAGGTTGCCCGATTCCGGGGAGGTCGCGCGAGACCTAACGTGGCCATGGCCAGCGATCCGCGCAGCCACCCGAGGTCAACCAGATGGCCCACGTCCCCCGCACCCGTCCCCCGCAGCTCTCGGCCGGCCACGTCCGTCGCCGGGCGCTCGAGGACGTCCTCGAGCGGGGCGCGGACCGGGACCTCACGGTGCTCTCGGCGCCGCCGGGGTTCGGCAAGACGTCGCTGCTCGCCGCGTGGGTGGGCGACGACCACGGGCGTGCCACGGCCTGGGTGTGCCTCGAGCCCGAGGACCGCGACCCGCGCCGTCTCTGGAGCGCGGTCCTCGCCGAGCTGACGGCGCTCTCGGCGGTCCCGCCGTCCAGCCGCCTCCACCGCCTGGTGGTGTCCCGGTCGACGGTGGCGCCCGAGTTCCTCACCGAGCTCACCGCGGCGATCACCGCCCTGCCGTCGCCGGTGCGGCTGGTGCTCGACGACGTCCACCACCTCGCGGATCCGCTCTCCCGGCAGGGGCTGGCGATGCTCCTGCGCGACACCGGCGACCGGCTCGGGCTCGTGCTCGCGGGCCGGCGCGACCCCCCGCTCCCCCTGCCGCGCCTGCGGATGGACGAGCGGGTCACCGAGCTGCGCGCCGAGCAGCTCGCCTTCTCCCCCGCGGAGTCGGCGGCGCTGCTGGCCGCCTGGAGCCCGTCCCTCACGCCCGCGCAGGTCACGGTGCTGCACGAGCGCACCGGCGGCTGGGTGGCCGGGCTGCGGCTGGCGGCGCTGTCGCTGCGCGACCACCCGGACCCCGACCGGTTCCTCGACGGCTTCTCCGGCGACGAGCGACCGGTCGCCGACTACCTCGTCGACGAGGTCCTCGCCGGGCTCCCGGAGTCCCGGCGCGAGGTCCTGCGCCGGATCAGCGTGGCCCCCGAGGTGCCGGCGGGGCTCGCGCCCCGGCTCGCCGGCCGTGACGACGCGGCCGAGGTGCTCGACGACCTCGCCCACACCACCGGCCTGGTCGCCGGCAGCGGCGCCCGCGGGGACGCCTACCGCCTCCCGGAGCTGCTGCGCTCGCACCTCGTGGCCGACCTCGGCCGGCGGGGGCCAGGGCTCGTGGCGGCGCTCGAGAGGACCGCCGCCGTCTGGTGGGCCGCGCAGGGCGCGCCGGTCGAGGCGCTCCGGCACGCGGCCCGAGCCGACGACCCGGCGCTCCTCGCCGACCTCGTCGGACGCTGGGCCCCGTGGCTCGCCGGCCGGGGCGAGCACGCGGCGCTGGCCGCCGCGGTGGGGTCGTCGGAGCCGGTCGGCGACGCCCGCCTCGCCACCGCCGCCGCCCACGTCCACCTCGCCCGCGGGGAGGACGACCTCGCCCGCGCCGCCCTGCGCCGGGCCCGCCGCGACCGGCGGCCTGGCGCCGACGCCGCCGCGTTCCGCGCCGCGACCGAGCGGGTCCTCGGCCGCGCGCTGCCCGTCGCGGACCGCGAGCCGGTGCCCGCCGAGCCCGCGCTCGCGGCGCACGCGCGGATCGGGCGCGGCGCGGCCGCCGTCCGCGCCGACGACCCGTCCCGCGCCCGCACCGAGCTCGGCGCCGGCCTCGCCCTGGCGCACCGGCTCGGCCTCGACGGGCTCGCGCACCGCGGCCGGTGCCTGCTGGCCGCCGCGCTGTGGATCGCCGGCGACGTGCCGCGCGCCGGGGCCGCGGCGGCCCGGGCGCTCGCCGAGCCCGGCGCCGACGGCCCCGGGAGCGCACCGTGGTCGGCGCTCGCGCGGGCGGTCGCCGCGCACGCGGCCCTGCTGCACGCCGACCCGGGGGCGGCGCGGGCCCTGACCGGCGCCGGCGAGGAGGTCGCCGACCCGGTGGTGCGCTTCGCCCTGCTCTGCGCCCGGGGCGGGGCCGCGGTCGACCTCGGTGAGCGGACCGCCGGGCTGCTCGCGCTGCAGGCCGCCCGGACCGCGCTCGGCGACACCGTCGTACCGGGCGCGCTGGCCGCCACCGCGGCGCTGCTCGAGCACCGCGCCGCGGTCGGCCTGGGCCACGCGACGGCGGCCGGCGCCGTCACCGCCTGGCTCGCCGGCCGCGACCCGGCGAGTCCCGCCCTGGCCCTGGTGCGCGGGTGGAGCGCGGCCGCGGCGGGCGAGCTCGCCGCTGCCCGCACCGCGATCGCCGTCCTGCTCGCGCCGCCGGCGCGCCCGTCGCCGGACGCCCTCGACGTCGAGGCCTGGCTGCTCGAGGCCCGGATCCGCCTGGCCCGGGCGGACCGACCCGGGGCCCGGGCCGCCGCGCGGCACGCCGTCGACCTCGCCGCGCCGCGCGACGCGCTGCGGCCCTTCGTCCACGCCGACGGCGGCGTCCGCGCCCTGCTGGTCGACGAGCTCGCGACCGGCGCCGCGCGGGCCGGGTTCGTCGCGCGGGCCCTGGCGGCGGGCGCGACGTCGCCGGCCGGGATCGCGCTGAGCGGCCGCGAGCACGACGTCCTGGCCCGCCTGCCCTCGCTGGAGAGCTTCGACGAGATCGCGGGCGACCTCGACGTCTCGATCAACACGATCAAGACCCACGTCCGGGCGCTCTACGGCAAGCTCGGGGTCACGACCCGGCGGGACGCGGTGCTCGTCGCGCACGAGCAGGGCCTGCTGGGGTGACGGGCGAGCGCCCGGGGCCGTCACCCCGGACCGTCCTCGCACTGCTCGCCGCCCTCATGCTCGTCGACTTCGCCGACCGCCAGGTCCTCGTCGCGGCCTTCCCGTACCTGCGGGCGGAGTGGGGCCTCGACGACGCGACGCTCGGCGCGCTCGTGTCGGCGGTGACGCTGACGGTGGGGCTGGGCGCCCTGCCGGTCGCCGCGCTCGTGGACCGGTGGAGCCGGGTCCGGGCGATCGCGCTCATGGGGACGGTGTGGAGCGCGGCGTCGGCGGCGTCGGCGGTCGCCCCGGGACCCGGCGCGCTCCTCGCCGCGCGGATCGGGGTGGGAGCCGGCGAGGCGGGCTACGGGCCCGCCGGCGGCGCGCTGCTCGCCACCGTGTTCCCGGCGACGCGCCGCGCGGCGGTGCTCGGCGTGTTCCAGGCGGCCGGGCCGCTCGGGACCGTCGTGGGGATGGCGCTGGGCAGCGCGGTCGCCGCCCAGTGGGGCTGGCGGTGGGCGGTCGGCCTGTTCGCCGTGCCGGGGCTGCTGCTCGCGCTCGCCGTGCTGCGGGTGCGCGACTACCCCACCGTCCGCCGCACGCGGGTGCGCGGGACGGTCGCCGGGGTCCTGCGCACCCGGACCGTCGTCGCCACCGTCACCGGCATGGTGCTGCTGCTCGTCGTCGCGTCGGCGCTGTACACGTGGCTGCCCACGCACCTCGAGCGCGACCTCGGCCTCGTCCCGGCGGCGGCGGGCGGGCTGGCCGCGGTCGTCGTGCTGGCCGGGGTCGCCGGGACCGCGGGCGCGGGGGTGCTCACCGACCGCGCCGCCCGCCGGGACCCCGACGTCCGGCTGCGGACGCCGCTGCTCGCCGGCCTCGCGGCGGCCGCGCTGCTCGTGCCGGCGTTCGCGGTCGTGCCCGCCGGTGCCGTCCAGGTGGCCCTCGTCCTGCTCGGGTCGGCGGCCGTGACGGCGGCGATCGGGCCCGCGGCGGCCGCGATCGTGGACGTCACCGACCCCGGGGCGCGGGCGACCGCGGTCTCCGTGCTGGTCGTCGCCCAGAACCTGCTCGGGCTGACCGTCGGCCCGGTCCTGGCCGGGACCCTGGCGGGGGCGGTCGGGCTCGCCACCGCGCTCGCGCTCGTCGCCGGTCTCGGGGTGGTCGCCGCGGTGGCCTTCCGGCTCGCGGGACGCACCTACCCCGGCGACCGCGAGGCGGTGGCCGGCCGGGCACCGCCCCGGGACCCCGCGCCGGCGGTCGGGGCGTAGCGCGGTGGCCGCCCACCGCGCGACGTCCGGGCCCGTGGTCGCGGGGCCGTGGACGGCGGACCCGGCAGCGACGACGGGCGCCCGGCGCGCCGAGGCCGAGCACGCCGTCCCCGTGGCGACGCACGTCGTCGGGCGCCCGCGCCTGCACGCCCTGCTCGACCGGGCCGTGGCCACCGCCGCGGCCACGCTCGTGGCGGGGCCCGCGGGCTGGGGGAAGACGCTGCTCGTCGGGTCGTGGCTCGCCACCGGCGCCGGTGGGAGGGCGGTGGCGTGGGTGACGCTCGAGCCGGGGCACGACGAGCCCACGGTGTTCTGGGCCGCGCTCGCCCGGGCGGTGGGGGCGCAGGCCGGACCGGCGACCGCCGCGGCGCTCGCGCGGATCCACGCCCGCCCCGGCGGCCGGCTCGCCGACCCCGACGAGCTGCCCGGCGCGTTCGCCCGCGCGCTGCGGCAGGCGGAGCGCCCGGTCGTCGTCGTCCTCGACGACCTCCACGAGGTGTCCTCGGCGGCCGTGCACCAGGGGCTGCGCAGCCTCGTCGAGCGGCCCGTGCCGTCGCTCGCGCTCGTCGCCACCAGCCGGCGCGACCCGCCGTGGCCGATCACCCGGCTGCGGCTGGCGGGCCTGCTCGCCGAGATCCGGCCCGACGAGCTCGCCTTCCGCGACGAGGAGGCCGCCGCCCTCTTCGCCCAGCTCGACGTGCGGGCCGACGACGAGCACGTCCGGGAGATGGTCGCGCGCACGGGCGGCTGGGCGGCGGGGATGCGGCTGGCGGCGCTCGACCTGGCCACGCGTCCGGACGTCGACGCCGCGGTCGCCGCGTTCTCGGGCGACGCGCACAGCGTGTCGGCGTACCTGCTCGACGAGGTCCTCGGGCGCCAGCCGGCCGAGCTCGTGGCGTTCCTCGAGCAGATCAGCGTCGTCGACCTCGTCTGCGCCGACCTCGCCGACGCGCTCACGGGGCGCACCGACGGCGAGACGATGCTCGCGGAGCTCTCCGCCGCGCACCTGTTCGTCCAGGCGCTCGACCACCCGGGGCGGTGGTACCGCCTCCACCGCCTGGTCCTCGACGTCCTGCGGGCGCGCCCGCGGCCCCGCCGCGAGCGGCGCGACCGCCACCGCCGGGCCGCCGAGTGGTTCCGCCACCACGAGATGCCGCTCGAGGCGCTGCGCTCCGCGCTGCGCGGGGAGCTCTGGGCGCTGGCCGCCGACGTGGCCGGGGCGCACCTGGTCGCGCTCGTCCTGCGGGGCTCCGCCGACGAGGTCGCCCGCGCCCTCACGGCGGTCCCGGAACCGGTCCTGCTCGACCGGCCCGAGCTCGCGGCAGCGCTGGCCGCGGCCCGGGTGGCGGGCGGCGACACGACGCAGGTCGGGGCCCTCGTCGCGGCGGCCCGGCGCGGTGCCGACGCGCTCGGCGGGCGCCGGCACCGCCTCGAGGTCCACCTCGCGCTCGTCGAGGCCGCCCTCGCCCGCACGCGGGGCGACCTGGAGGCCGTGGCCCGCGCCTACCGCACGGTGCCCCTCGACGTGGCCGCGCTGGACCGCTGGGGCGTGCGGGACGCGGCCGTCGTGCCGGTCGTCGTGATCAACAACCTCGGCACCGCCGAGCTCTGGACCGGGGACCTCGCGGCGGCCGAGGGCCACCTGCGTGCGACCGCCGAGGGCACCGGGCCGGCCCCGCTCCCCCGCGTCAACGCCGCGGCGCACCTCGCCCTGCTCGCGGGCGAGCGCGGCGAGCTCGAGGAGGCCGAGCAGCGGGCCCGGGCGGTGGTCGAGACGGCGACCGAGGCCGGCTGGACACGGATGCCGCAGGTCGCGCCCGCCTACCTGACGCTGGCGCGGGTGACGATCGACCGTGACGAGCTGGGCGCTGCGGAGGTCTGGCTGGCCCGCCTCGCCGCGGTCGAGGAGGTGGCGCCCGAGCCCCACGTGCAGCTCGCCCGGGCGCTGGCGCTCGCCGCCCGCCACGACGCCGCCGGCGACCGCGAGGAGGCGCTGTCCCGGCTGCGGGACGCCCGGGCCCGCGCCGGGTCCTGGACGCCGCCGCGGCCGCTGGACGAGCAGTGCGCGCTCGCGGAGGCCGACCTCCTGGCCCGCACGGGCGCCCCGGACGTCGCGCGGGCGACGGCCGACCGTCTCGGGCCGGCGCGTACCGACGCCGGCCGGGTCGCCGCCGCGCGGCTGCTGCGCCACCTCGGCGAGCCGGTCAGCGACGTCCTGGGCGACACCGTCACCAGCCGGCTGCCCCGCGTCCGCACCGAGGCGTGCCTGGTCGGCGCCCTCGCCGCCGAGCGCGCCGGCGCGCCGGAGCAGGCGACGGCGCTGCTCGAGGAGGCCCTCCTGGCGGCCGCGCCCCACGCGCTGCGCCGACCCTTCCTCGCCGAGCCCGCGCTCACGGACCTCCTGCGTCGCCGCGTCGACCGGGGCAGCGGGGCGGCCGGCTTCGCGGTCGACCTGCTCGAGCGCCTCACGGGCCGGCCCGCGGACCGGGGGGCGCGCCCCGCGCTCGCCGAACCCCTCACCGAGCGGGAGGCGACGATGCTGCGCTACCTCGCGAGCACGCTGTCGAATCCCGAGATCGCCGCGGAGCTCTACGTCTCGGTGAACACCGTCAAGACCCACCAGCGGGCCGTGTACCGCAAGCTCGGCGCGACCGGCCGGCGGGAAGCGGTGCACCGCGCGCGGCGTCTCGGATTGCTGTGAGCCGTCGTGGGCGTGCTCCTGATGTCCTCATCCCCGGCGGACGACGCCGTCTCACCCGCCCCGCCGACACCCTCCGTGGCGACGAGTCGGAGGTCGCCCGAGATGGTCCGCATCCTCGCGAGCAGGACGGCGGTGCCGGCACTGCCCGCCTGGCACGTGCCGCGCCCCGCGCTGTGGCGGCACCTGGAGGCGGCCGATCCCGGGACGCTCGTGGCGGTCGTCGCGCCGGCGGGGTCGGGCAAGACCGTCGTGCTCGCCGAGTGGGCCCGCCACGGCACCGGTCCGACGGCCTGGGTGGGCCTGGACCGGGACGACGCCGACCCGGACCGCTTCTGGTCGGCGGTCCTCGCGGCCGTGCTCGCGACCGGCGCCGTCCCCGCCGGCAGCCCGCTGCACGACCTGGCCGGGGACGGCGAGGCCCTCGCCGACACGTTGCTCGAGGGCCTCGCGGCCCTGCCCGGCCCGTTGCGCCTCGTGCTCGACGACGTCCACGACCTCGCCGACCGGCCGGCCGGGGTCCGCGCGCTGGCCCGGCTGGTGCGCCACCGCCCGCCCGGGCTGCGCCTGGTGATCGCGGCCCGCTCCGACCCGGCCGTCGGCCTGCCCCGGCTCCGCCTCGAGGACGGGCTGCGGGAGCTGCGCGCCGACGGGCTGCGGTTCTCCGTCACCGACGCGGGCGCCCTCGCCGCGGCCAGCGGGGTGACGCTGGGGGACGAGGACGTCGCGACCCTGCACCGACGCACGGACGGCTGGGCGGCCGGGCTGCGGCTCGCGGTGCTCGCCCTGCGCCGCGAGGGCGACGCGCCGGGCTTCCTCGCGCGGTTCTCCGGCGACGATCGCTCGATCGCCGACTACCTCGGCGGCGAGCTCCTCGCCGGCCTCGACCCCGCCGACCGCTCGCTGCTCGACGACCTCGGCGTCTGCCGCCGCCTGCCGGACGCGCTCGCGGTGACGCTCTCCGGGCACGCCGACGTCGCCCGGCGGCTGGAGGAGCTCGCCCACGGCCTGGGGATGGTCGAGCGCGTCGCCCCGGGCGAGCACCGCCTCCACGTCCTGCTGCGCGCGCACCTGGCCGCGGACCTCGCCCGGCGGCGGCCGGAGCGTCACCGCCGCCAGCACGCCATCGCGGCGCGGTGGTGGGCCGAGCGCGCCGAGCACGCCGAGCCGGGCGACGCGGCCCATGCCCTCCACCACGCCGAGCGCGCCGAGGACCCGGCCCTCACCGCCGAGCTCCTCGGCCGGCTCGCCGTGCCGCTGCTGCTGCGCGGCGAGCTCGTCACCCTGCGCCGGGCCCTGCGGACGGCCGGCACCGACGCCCTGCGCGCCGCCCCGACCGTGGCGCTGGTCGCGGCGCTCGCCCACCTCCACGCAGGCGAGCGCCCGGCCGCCGCGGTGCGGCTGCGGCTGGCCCGGCAGGCCTGGCCCGCCGCCCCCGGCCCGGACCTCGCGGCCCTGCGCGCGGCCTGCGAGCTGCTCGCCGGCGTCCGGACCACGGTCCGGAAGGACACGGTCGCCGACGACCCGGGCGTCGCCGGCCTCCTGCACCTCGCCCGCGGGACCGCCCTGCTCACCGCGCCCGGCGACGCCGCCGGCGCCGCCACCGCCCGCGGTGAGCTCCACCGCGCGCTGGCCGCGGCCCGCGGCGAGGGCCGTACCCCCCTCCCCCACCTCGAGCAGGCCGCCCTCGCCGAGCTCGCGCTCGCCGCGGTGGCCGAGGGCGACGCCGCCGGAGTGGCCGGCCCCGGGGAGGCCGCCGTGAGCGCCGTGAACACCGTGAGCGCCCCGGAGCACCGGCCCCGCACGGCGCGCACCGTCGCGCTGCTCGCCTGGTCCGACCTGCTGCGCGGCGACCCCGCCCGCGCCGCGGACCGCTGCGCGCGCCTCCTCGACGACGCGGGCGGCACGGGCGGCGCGGGCGGCACGGGCGGCACGGACGGCCCAGACGGCCCGGGCGGCACGGGCGGCACGGGTGGCCCCGGCCCGCTCGCCCCGGCCGACCGGTACGCCCTGCGCGCGGTGCACGGCAGCGCGGTCGGCGACCTGGGGTGCCGCGGTGAGGGGCTGGCCGCGGCCCGCGCGGCCCGGGCCGACCTGGGCGCCGCGCCCCTGCCCGCCCCGCTCGCGGAGGCCCTCGCGCTGCTCGAGCACCGCGCGGCGCTGCGGCTGGGCAACCTGCGCGCCGCGGGCGAGGTCGCCGCGTGGCTCGCCGAGCGGGTCGGCACGTCGACGGACGCCGAGGCCCTGATGCGGGCGTGGACCGAGGCGGCGACGGGACGCTGGGAGGCCGCCCGGGCCGCGGTGGCCCCGCTGCGCCGTTCGCCGGCGACCGTGCTCGTCGAGGCCCGTCTCGTCGAGGCCGAGGCCGCCCTGCGGGCCGGCGACCCCGCCGGCGGCCGGGGTGCGCTCGACGCCGCCCTCGCCCTCGGGCGGACCCGCGACCTCGTGCGCCCCTTCGCACTCGCCGGCCCGCTGGTCCGGGCTCTGGTCCTGGAGCAGCCGGCCACGCCGGCCACGCCGGTCGCCCGCGGCCACGCCCGCCGGCTCGCCGCCGCCTGCGCCGCGGTCACCGACGAGCCCGCCCCGCCGCTGTCCGAGCGGGAGCTCGTCGTCCTCGCCCTGCTCCCCTCGCTGCTCGACGCCCCGACGATGGCCGAGGAGCTCGTGGTCTCGGTGAACACCGTCAAGACCCAGATCCGGTCGATCTACGCCAAGCTCGGGGTGTCGACCCGGCGGGGCGCCGTCGCCGAGGCGCGGCAGCGCGGACTGCTGGTCTGACCCCCGTCCCGATCCCGTTCCGCCCCCGTTCACCTGCCCGGGATGAGGCGGGCGCACCGTTCCCGCGACGAGCATCGGGACCGTCGGCGGCCGACCGGGCCCCGTGGGAGAGGCGAGGAGACGGCGGTGGCGGGACGCTTCGAGATCCGGGTCAGCGGGCGGCTCTCCGACCGGGCGCGGGCCGCCTTCGCGGACATGGCCGTCGTCGAGGTGCCCGCGGAGACCGTCCTGTCGGGCTGGTCGCACGACGCCGACGAGGTGCACGGGATCCTCGACCGCATCCAGGAGCTGGGGCTCGAGCTGGTCTCGTTGCGGCAGGTCCGGGAGTCGGGCGACGCCTGACGCGCCGCCCGACCCCCGGGGGTCCGGGCTCAGGCCTTCACCGGCTCCTGCTCGTCGACGTCGGAGAACACCTCACGCAGCTGCGTCTCCTGGTCGCTCGAGAGGTTGGTGTGCAGCAGCTCGGCGTGACTGCCGCGGAACGCGTCGGCGACCTTGTCGGTGACGGCGTTCGCGGTCAGGGCGAACAGCGCCGACGTTCCCGGCGTCACCTTGGAGCGCACGTCGTCGATGAAGTCGTCGTCGATCCCGACGTCCGACATCGCCCCGGCGGCGGCGCCGGCCGCGGCGCCGACGACGAGCCCGAGCAGCGGGACGAAGAAGATCAGGCCGAACAGCAGGCCCCAGAAGCTGCCGCCGAGGGCACCGCCGCCCGCCAGGTTGTGCAGCTGCCGGGTCTTCGGCCGCTTGCGGTCGGCGGGCCAGGTCACGACGGCCGCGTCCAGGACCTGGATCAGCTCCTCCTTCTGGAGCCGTTCGAGCGTCGCGAGCGCCTGGTCCGCCCCCTCCGGGGTCGGGAACTTCCACGCGGTCAGGGTCGCCATCGGTCATCCTCCTCGGTGCCACGGGCCGCCCTCGGGCACCGGCGCGATCGACGGCGCGGAGGGCTCGCCCGGACTCTCGCCGCGGGCGTCGCCCGCGACCTCATCCGCGCGGGGTGAGCCCGCCGGCGGACGGGCGGGGAGGCCGACCGCCACGAAGTGACCCACGAGCGCGCCGCCCAGCATCACGACCCCGAAGGCCACGAACCACGACAGCAGCACGAAGACGATCCCGAGCGGCCCGTACTGTCGGTAGTGCGACGTGATCGCCGGCGACAGCACGAGCGTCGCGGCGAGCCGCAGACCCACGAGCCCGAGGCCGATGAGCACGGCGCCCGGCAGCAGGCGCGGCCACGGGACGCGGCCGGCCAGCAGGAGGTACTGGGTCCACCACGCCCAGGCGATCGCGAGCGGGGTCCCGACGGCGAGGACCACGACGAGCCACACGACCCCCTCGAGGACCGGATCCACGAGCGCAGCCGCCCCGACGATCGCGAGGAAGCCCAGCAGCCAGACGAGGGGACGCCACAGCGCGCGGACGGTGCCGTGGGGCACGTCCCACACGAGCTCGTACCCGCGCTGGAGCGCGAGCGGCCAGCGCACGGTGAGGACCACGGTCAGGACCAGCCCGATCCCGGTCGTGGCCCCGGAGACGGTCGCGGTGGTGGGGAAGAGCTGCTGCAGGTCGTGGGCGGCCTGCGGGGTCAGCCCGAGCCGGCGGACGAGCCCGGCCACGGCGCCGTCGGGCTCGCCGAGCGGCACGACCGCGGCGAGGGTGACCAGGGCGGGGACCACGAGCATGAGGGCGAGGGCGGCGAGGAGCAGGGCCTGCCTGGTGAGCTGCACGTCGACGATCCGGCGCGTGAGCACGCCGACCGACGACGCCTCGTAGCGCGTCCGCGTGTCCCGCAGACGGTCGCGCCAGGCGGGCGGCGCACCGGGGTCGTCGGGGCCGCCGTCGGGCGGGCCGGTGGGGATGGTCATCGTGCCGGATCAGTGCAGCGCGGCCTTGAGCAGCACGATCGCCGATCCGACGAGCAGCGAGGCGACGGCCCACGCGAGCTGGACGGCGGGGCGACGGCGTGCCGCTCGCCCGCCCAGCAGGCTCAGCACCGCGAGCGCGGCCACCCCGACCCAGAGCGTGATGTCGATCAGCGGGCCGGCATCGAGCCCCGTGACGGTCAGCACGACCAGGATCACCCCCGCGGCGACGCCCGGCAGCGCCGTGCCGAGACAGTCCGCGACCACGGCCCGCAGGATCCGCCGCCCCGAGTGCGGTCGCCCGGTGAGCGTGCGGGCGAGCACGCCCGCGTAGGTCTCCGCGAGGAAGATCACGACGCCCGTGCCCGCCACGGTCACGGCCGCCACCCCCGGCCGTGGGTCGTAGTCGCCCAGGTAGGCGAGCACCGACATCGCCATCAGGGTGCCGTAGGTCGTGGCGCGCAACCGGTCGTGCTTCAGGACCGCCGGCGTGCGGGTCGCGGCCGTCGACGGGGCGTCCGGGGACGTGGTCACGCTGTCTCCTCCGGGGTGGACGGGACGGGCGGACGCCCGGCGGGAGGGCGCGACCACGGACGCTAGGCAGCGGCCGCCGCCCGGTGCTCACCCCGCACGGGTGAGCCTCGACGCGGCCCCCGGTCCTAGCGTCGCCGGGCATGTCGACCATCACCGCGACGACGGGCACCGCGACGACCGGCACCGACTCGCGGGCACCACGCGCCGGGGTCCCCCGTGCCCTGATGCTGCTGCTCGGTGCGGCGGCCATCGTCATCGTCATCGCCGGCCTGCAGGCCGGCGCGTGGCTCGTCGCGCCGATCCTGCTCGCCCTGGTGATCGTGATCGCGGTCAGCCCGATCCAGTCCTGGATGCGGCGCCGGGGCCTGCCCGGGTGGTCGACCGTGCTCACCCTGCTGGTGGTGATCTTCGCTGTCATCGTCGGCCTGGTCTGGGTGCTGCTGGCGTCGGTCGGGCAGCTCATCGCCCTGGTGCCGCAGTACTCCGGCCAGATCCAGCAGACGACCGCCTCGATCTCACGGCTGCTCACCCAGGCCGGGTTCAACCCCGAGCAGGCCCGGGCCGCCGCGTCGTCGGTGGACGTCGGTCAGATCGCGTCCGTGGTCGGCGGCCTGCTCTCCGGGGTGAGCGGCGCGCTGACGAGCCTGGTGTTCATCCTCGCCCTCATCCTCTTCCTCGTCGCCGAGGCCGGGGGCGCCAGCCGGCGCCTGGCGGCCATCGGCGCCGACCGGCCCCACATGGTCGAGGCCATGCAGAGCTTCGCCCAGGGCACGCGGCGCTACCTCGTCGTCACCGCGGTGTTCGGGCTGATCGTCGCGGTCCTCGACTCGATCGCGCTCGCGATCATGGGCATCCCGCTGGTGGTGCTGTGGGGGCTGCTGTCGTTCATCACGAACTTCATCCCGAACATCGGCTTCATCATCGGGGTCATCCCGCCGGCGTTCGTCGCGCTGCTCGTGGGCGGCTGGCAGCTCGCGCTCGCGGTGGTGGTCGTCTACATCATCCTCAACGCCGTCGTGCAGTCGCTCATCCAGCCGCACTTCACCGGCGACGCCGTCGGGCTCTCCACGACCATCACGTTCGTGGCCCTGCTCTTCTGGGCCTGGATCCTCGGCCCGCTCGGGGCCCTGCTGGCGATCCCGGCCACGCTGCTGATCAAGGCGGTGCTGGTCGACTGCGACCCGAGCGCGCGCTGGGTCGAGGCCCTCATCGGCGCCAACAGCCCGCCGAAGCCGGAGAAGCCGGGCGCCGGGACGGCCGCGACGGACGATGCGGCCGCCGAGCGTGACGTGGCCGCCACCGACGGTACTGCCGACGGCGCTCCCGACAGCGCTCCCGACAGCGCTCCCGACGGCGGCCCCGAACGCGGCACGCCCGCGCACCGCGCGGCACCGGTGACCTGAGCCGGGGTCGGGAGGGCACACTGAGCCCGTGACCACCCCCGACGCCACTCCCGACGCCACCACCGGCGACGACCGCGACGCCGGCGACGACCTCGTCTTCGAGCAGCTCGACGAGGCCGAGTCCCTCGACGACCCCGACCTCGCCGACCCCCTCGACGAGGGCATCTCGCCGAACGAGCAGCCCTGGGGCACCGACGCCTGGGGCACCACGCCCCAGGAGGAGCGCGAGGGCCAGCCGCTGGCCGGGCGCCTGCGCCGCGAGGACCCCGACACCACCGACCGCGGCTGGGGCGACGGCATCGGCGACGCCAGCGACACCGACGGCGAGCCGTGGGACGACGAGGTCGGCGAGGGCCGGTCGGGGCGGCTGGTCCTGCGCGAGGACGGCGAGGACTTCTTCGCCGACGACGTCGGCGTCGACGGCGCCGGGGCGAGCGCCGAGGAGGCCGCCGTCCACCTGGTCGACGACGACCGCTGACGCCGCGCCCGCTCCGCGTCCGTCCGTGGTCGCCCCCGTGACGTCCCCCTCGGGACGCGAGGTCGCGCTCGCCGTCATCCGGTCGGTGCTGACCGTGGTGCTGCTCCTGCTCGTCTACGCCGCGCTGCCGCTGCGGACCGCCGACGGCGACGGCGCGTGGCTGCTCTTCCTGGTGGGGCTCCCGGCACTCGTCGCCGTGATCGTCTGGCAGCTGCGCGCGATCGTCGAGGCGCGCCACCCCGCGCTGCGCGCCGTCGAGGCGTTCGCGACGGCGATCCCGCTATACCTCCTGCTGTTCGCGGCGACCTACGTCCTGCTCTCCGCGGCCCACCCCGGCACGTTCACCACGCCGCTGACCCGCATCGACGCGGTCTACTTCACGATGACGGTGTTCGCGACCGTCGGCTTCGGCGACATCGCGGCGGTCAGCCAGACCGGCCGGGTGCTGGTCACCCTGCAGATGGTGGGCAACCTCCTCGTGCTCGGTCTGCTCGTGCGCACGTTCCTCGAGGCGGTCCGGCGCGGTCAGCGCCGGCGCCAGGGGTCCTAGGGGCGTCAGGAGAGCTCGGGCGAGCTCAGGCGAGGTCCGAGAGCGCCACCGCGGACAGCCCCCGCCGCGCGGTGCGCTCGAGCAGCCCGTCGACGGTGCCGGCGACGCCGACGCGCTGCGGGCCCTCGTGCAGGACGACGATCCCGCCGCGGCGCACGACGGGGTCGAGCCACCGCGCGGTGGTGGCCGTCCCGGCGCCGGCGCCGCTGATCGCCACCGCCGTGCCCAGCACGCAGCGCAGGCCCTCCTCCTCGGCGATCGCGAGATGGCGGGGCGTCGGCCACCCGGAGCCGGGCCGGAACCAGCGCACCGGGCCGTGGGCGGCGAGCACCCGCTGCGTCGCGCGCAGGTCCTCCCGGAACTCGGCGGGCGCCAGCCGCCACGTCGGCTCGTCGCGCCAGGTGTGGTTGCCGATCTCGTGGCCCTCGGCGGCGATGCGCGCCACGAGCTCCGGATACGCGCTCGCCCGCTCGCCGAGCAGGAAGAACGTCGCGTGCGCCCCGTGGCGGGCCAGGACGTCGAGCAGCGCGGGCGTCGTCGCCGGGTGCGGGCCGTCGTCGAACGTCAGCACGAACCGCGGGACCCACGTGGGCACGGCGAAGAGCACGCGCCCCCGCAGCACGGGCCCGAGAGCGGTGAGCGGGGTGATCACCGGTCGCAGTCTGCCCCGCTCAGGTGTCGTGGCGCGCGCCCTGCCGGGTGCGGGCGGGGTCGACCTCGCGCTCGGGGAAGCGCCGCAGGTACTCGTCCTCGAGCTCGTGGGTGCGGCGGTCGTGGGCCGCGAGGGCGTCGTCGCTGCCGTGGCGGAACGTGGCGTGCCGCGTCTCGTGGAGGTGTCCCAGCTCCGTGAGCAGGGACTCGTCGTCGAGCTCGCGGGGGTCCCGTCCCGGCGCGCTGCCGTTGTCTGCGGTCATGGGCCCGGGCGTACCCGGCGGGCCCCTCGCGCACCCTCCCGTACCCCCGTGGGAGCTCGCCCCGGATCGGGCACCCCGCTCGCCATGGGACACCCCGAGACCATGATCGACGTCCCCGTCGGCCCCGACACGGTGTGGGCCGTCCTGGAGGACGGCTGGCTCTACCCCCTCTGGGTCGTCGGTGCGACGCACATGCGCGACGTGGACGACGCCTGGCCCGCGGTCGGGTCGCGCCTGCACCACAGCGTCGGTCCGTGGCCACTGCAGCTCGGCGACGACACCGAGGTGCTCGACGTCGACCCCGGCCGCATGCTGACCCTGCGGGCGCGGGCGTGGCCGTTCGGGACCGCGCGGGTGGTCCTCACCCTCGAGGCGACCGAGGTGGGGTGTCGCGTCCGCATGGCGGAGGAGGCCGACCAGGGCCTCGGGTGGCTCGTGCCGAGCATGCTCCAGGCGCCCTTCGTCGAGGCGCGCAACGCCGAGGCCCTGAGCCGCCTGGCCGACATCGCGACCCAGCGGGGCTGACGGGGGCGGCTGCTAGCTTCGCCGCCATGGCCGACGTGCACGACGTCCGCCGGCTCGCGCTCGGCCTGGACGGCGTCGAGGAGCGCGACTGCGACGGCTTCGACTTCCGCGTGGGCGGGCGGGGCTTCGTCTGGTCCTACCCCGACCGCACCGGCGGCCGCCGGGTGCTGCGCACCGACGTCGCTGTGCTGTTCGTCGGCGACGAGGCCGAGCGCCAGGCGCTGCTGCGCGGCGAGCCGGACCTGTTCTTCTCGACGCCGTCGTACGAGGGCCTGCCCCTCGTGCTGCTGCGCCTGGAGGCCGTCGACGTGGCGCGCCTGGGCGAGCTGGTCACCGACGCGTGGCGCATGCGCGTCGAGCAGGGCGCCTGAGCGCGTCACTCGCCGGTGAACGTGGCCTTCCCGTGGCCCTGCTCGACGAACGACGCCATCGCCCCGCGCAGGTCGGCCGTCGCGAACAGCGCGCCCGCCGCCTGCGGGGTCACCTCGTGCGCGGCCTCCAGCCCGCCCTCGGCGAGGTGGCGCAGGATCTCCTTCGTGGCCGCGTGCGCCCGGGTCGGGCCCGTGGCGAGCTGCGTGGCGAACGCCCGCGCGGCGTCGTCGAACCCGTCCTCGGGCATCAGCCGGTCGACGACGCCCCAGCCCTCGAGCTCCTCCGCGCCGAAGCGGCCCGCGGTCATGACGAGCAGGCGCGCCCGCCCCGCGCCGGCGCGCTCGGCGAGGCGCTGGGTGCCGCCCATCGCCGGGGTCAGGCCGACGGTGGCCTCGATGAGCCCGAACGACGCCCGCGGCGTGGCGATGATGAGGTCGCACGCGAGCGCCACCTCGAACGCCCAGGTCAGCGTCAGTCCGTGGGCGGCGAAGACGGTCGGGAACGGCAGGTGGTGGATGCGCCGGCCGATGTCGACGAGCTCGGCGAAGTACGCGGTGCCGCCCCCGACGTCGCCGGCCTGCGCCATCGGGTGGAAGACCTGCTTGACGTCGACGCCGCCGCTGACGACCTTGCCCTCCGCGCGCACCAGCGCCGCGCGGGGCCGGGCGCCCTCCAGCTCGGCGACGGCCGCGCGCAGCGCCTCGTGCAGGTCCTCGTCGTAGAGGTTGAGCGGCGGGTGGTCGATGGTCACCACGGCGAGGCCGGCGTCGTCCACGTCGACGGTCACGGGGGGCGTCATGACGGAGAACCTGCCCTACACCGGCCGTCCGAGCAGCGCGAGGAGCACGTCGCGGGGCTCGTCGCTGCGCGGGGTCACCGGGGCGGCCCACAGCCCGGGGCCGGTGAGCATGACCGGCTCGCCGCGGACGTACGCGAGCGCGCGGTCCACGCCGACCGGGTCGAGCTCCTCGTCGAGGCCGGCGCCGCGCGCGAGGTCCCACTCGTGGACGGTGAGGTCGAGCAGCATCTGCTCGGCGTACTCCTCGACCGGGATCCACCCGAACGACGTGTGCACGCGGGGGGCGTGGGTGTCGGTCGCCGTCCAGGCCGGCCGCGACCGGGCGACGGCGCGCTCCCACGCACCCCGCGGGTCGCCCTGGAGCAGGTCGCCCTCGTAGCGGTCGCCGACCACGTCCATCGTCGTGCCCGCCAGGACGTGCGGTGCCCAGAGGTGCTCGAGGCAGAGGTGCGCGACGAGGTCGCCGACGGTCCACGCGGTGCACGGGCTCGGCGCGGCCCAGGCGTCGGGGCGCACGGCGCGGACCCGGGCGGTGACGCGGTCCACGGCGCCGGGGAGGAGGGGGCGGGCGTCGGCGGTGTCGGTCACGGACGCCGACCCTGCTCCTCGCCGGCCGCGCCGTCGAGAGCACCCCGGACGGTCAGTCGCGCGGGGCCGCGACGAGCACGCCGACGGGTGCCGCGGTGGGGATCGTCCGCTCGAGGCGCAGGCCGGCGCGGTCGAGGAGGGCCGCGTACTCCCGCTCGGTGCGCTCCCGGCCCCCGACCAGGGCGATCATCATGATGTCGAGCAGCTTGCCGACGTGCGGCTCGTCGCCCTCGGGCAGCACCACCTCGAGGACGAGCAGGCGACCGGCCGCGTCCATGGCCGTGCGCACGTTCCTCGCTGAACACGCCGCGCGAGGACGAGCGCGGCGGGGGCCGCGAGAGCGTCACGATTCGACCCGCGGGGTCGCCGGACGCGCGGCTACTGGCGCGCCGGGGTGAGCCCGCTCGTCGGGAGGTGGAGGGTCAGGCGCACCGTCGTCCCGTCGCGGGGGTCGCTGTGGACCTGCACGAGGTCGCAGAGCTGGTGGGCCAGCCGCAGGCCGTAGCCCCGGCCCTCGGCGGGGCCGCAGGGGTGGCGCCCGACGAGCGGGTCGGCGATCCAGCCGCTGTCCTGCACCTCGCAGACCACGGCGGCCGGCTCCACCGCCTCCCAGCCCGGCGCGCCCGCGCCACGGGTCCACAGCGCGAGGAGGCCCGGGCGCCCGGTGTGCACCACGGTGTTCACCGCGACCTCGTAGGCGGCCAGGGCGAGGTCTGCGGCCCGGTCCTCGTCGAGCCCGGCGCGCAGCGCGTGCTCGACGACGGCGGTGCGCACCGTGCGTGGCCCGGTCGGCGCGCTGAACACGAGCGTCTCGCCGAGCTCGGTCGGCTCGGCGAGCGGCCCGGCGACGCCCTGCGCGAGCTCGGTGGGGTCGACGTAGCGCCCGCTCGACGTGGTGTGCCCGTGCTCGACGAGGACGGGGTGCGTGCGCTGCGCGTCGGCGATCGCGGCGGGGGCGAGTGCGGTGGTGTCGTACGGGCAGAGCACGGTCGCCGGGCGGTCGGCGAGCGCGACGTTGATGAGGGCCTCGTGCTGGACCGCGGCGGCGTACTCCTGCGGGCTGCGCCCGGCCCAGATCGGTTCGCCGATGATGCGCACCCGCCCACGGTCGGCGTGCTCGTCGACGAACGCCCGCAGGACCCCGGCGATGATGCGGCCGGGGTTGCGACCGGCGAGCGTCATGTCGTGGAGGGCGACCCGCGCCGCGAGCGGGCCCAGGGCGTCCTCCACGAGGGCGAGACGGCTGGGCGGCGCGGCCATCATGACGGGCTCGTCGCGCTCCAGACCCTCGCGCAGGAAGGGGACCGTCCCGGCGACGTAGGCGTCGTCGTCGGCGTAGAACAGGGCCGGGTGGACGAGCGTGCCGGCCCCGCCGTCGCGGCTCGACGACGCGTGCGCGTGTCCGGCACTCACTGCAGCGACTCCGTGGTGTCGAGGTCCTGGCGCCGCCATCATGCCTGGTCCAGGGCCTGATCACCGCCCTCACCCGCCGGTTCTCACCGACCACGGGCGAGGTGAGCAACAGCGTGGTGCCGATGCCCCGGTGACCTTCCCCCGGTTGCGCCACCACGGCGCGGCGACGGCGCGGGGACGCCTCAGCGGCGGCCCTTGCTCTGCCAGTAGCCCGGGCCGGGGGTGTCGACCGTGTGACGCCGGCTCTTCGCGTTCCACGACCAGCGGCCGGCGCCCAGCCCCCAGCTGACGCCGTCGGGCCCGACGTGCAGGCGCAGCGGCCCGAACCGGAACGTGCGGCGCATGTGGTGGCGCGGATGGACGTGGGGCAGCAGGCGAAATCCCACGGGGACCTCCTTCATGGCTGTCGGTGCGACAACGGCTGCCCGACCCACGGGGTTCCCGAACGGCGCCATCCGGACGAACCGGGTGCGCGGTCAGGTGGTGGCGGGGATCTCGGCACGCGCGGCGGCCCGGTCCGCGGCCGCCGCGCGGTGGCGCAGCAGCATCCGCCGCCCGACGAGCACGCCGAGCCCGGCGACGAGCATCGCCGCCGCGGCGACGACCCAGGCCACCGCGAACGAGAGCCCCGTGGCGAGCAGGCCGAACCCGACCGGCCCCAGGCACCCGCCCGCGTACACCCCGACCTGCACGATCGCGGTCGCCGCGGCCGGCGCGGCCGGGTTGAGGCGCACCACGGCGAACTGCAGCAGCCCGGGCCACGACCAGCCGAGCCCGAAGCCCAGCACCGTGCCGACGACCAGCGCGAGCGAGCCCGGCACCGCGAGCAGCAGGACACCCGCCGCCCCGAGGATCAGGCACCCCGCGACCACCGCGACGTGCCCGCCGCCGCGCCGGTCGGCGAGCCACCCGTGGAGCATGCGCATGGCCACCGCGACGACGCTGCCCAGCGTCAGCACCAGGCCGGCGAGCCCGGGGGCGACGCCGCCGTCGACGGCCGAGGCGACGAGGAAGATGCTCAGGCCCGTGGAGCTCGCCGCGCCGAGGCCGGCCGCGATCCCGATGACGACGAGCGCACCGGTCGCGCGCTCGGCGGTGCGGTCGGCGGAGCGCTCCTCGGGCCCCGACCCGTGCGGCGCCACGGCCAGCGCCGCCAGCGCGATGGCCGCGCCGATCACGTACGCCCAGCGCCAGCCGACCGTCAGCCCGACGGCCGGCACCGCGAGGCCGGCGAGGAGGGTCGCCAGCGGGACGCAGGCCTGCTTGACCCCGAACGACAGCCCGAGCCGCGCCGCCGGCATCGCGCGGGCGAGGGTGAGGTTGGTGCTGAGCTGGCCCATGACGTTGGTCCACGCCCCGAGCAGCACGATGGCGACGACGGCCGTGGAGCTGCGGGCGAGCCAGGCCGTCGCCAGCATCGCGACGGCGGCGCCGACCAGCCCGATCCGGCTGGTCCGCCGCGACCCGAGCCGCTCGACGAGCTTGCCGACCGGCAGTGACACCAGCGCCGACACCCCGAAGTAGGCGGACACCACGAGGCCCAGCGCGGCCGGGTCGAACCCCAGCTCCGCGCCGATCTGCACCGACAGCGCGCCCAGCAGGAACACCGGCAGCACCGTGGCGGTGGTGATCGCGACGGCGCCCGCCCCGGTCCGCAGTGCCGACTGCTCGCTCATCGTGAGCAATGCTAACCGACGTCGGGGGACGAACGGGACGCCCGCTCCTCGAGGTAGCGCTGCTCGGCGCGGTTGAGCGCGGCGCGGGCCGCCCGCCGGTAGTGCTCGCACGCGCCGGCGTGGTCGCCGAGGCGCTCGAGCAGGTGCGCGCGGACGGCATCGGGGCGGTGGCTGCGGCGCAGGCGGGGGTCGTCGGCGACGGTGTCGAGGACGGCGAGCCCGGCCCGCGGCCCCTGCGCCATGCCGACGGCGACCGCGCGGTTCAGCGTCACCACCGGGTTGTCGGTGCGGCGCTCGAGCAGGCCGTAGAGGACGACGATCTGCGCCCAGTCGGTGTCGGCGTCGCCGGCCGCCTCGGCGTGCACGGCCGCGATGGCCGCCTGGAGCTGGTAGGGGCCGAGCGGGCCGGCGGCGAGCGCGGCCGCGAGCAGCGTGGTCGCCTCGGCGATGGCCGCGTGGTCCCAGCGCGCGCGGTCCTGCTCGGCGAGCCCGACCATCCGCCCGTCGGGCCCGACCCGCGCGTCGCGGCGGGCGTCGGTGAGCAGCATGAGAGCGAGCAGACCCGCGACCTCGCCGTCGCCGGGCAGCAGGCGGTGCAGCCGGCGCACGAGCCGGATCGCCTCGGCGGTGAGGTCGACGCGGGTCAGCGACGGCCCCGCGGTGGCCGTGTAGCCCTCGTCGAAGACCAGGTAGAGGACGTGCAGGGCGCTGGCCAGGCGTGCGTCGCGGTACGCGGGCGGGGCGTCGAGGCCGGCGTCGGCGATCGTCGCCTTCGCCCGGCCGATCCGCTGGGCCATCGTCGCCTCGGGGACGAGGAACGCCCGCGCGATCTCGCGGGTCCGCAGACCGCCGACGGCGCGCAGGGTCAGCGCGATCCGGCTGGGCTCCGACAGCGCGGGGTGGGCGCAGAGCAGGAGCAGCGCGAGGGTGTCGTCGGCGGGGTCGCCGTCGACCGTCCGCGGGCCGGCTCCCCGGACCGGTCGCGCGCCGCCAGCGCGTCCTCCCGGCGGCGGCGCGAGGACTCGCTGCGCTGCAGGTCGGTGAGCCGCCGTCCGGCCACCGTGACGAGCCAGGCGACCGGTTCGTCGGGGACCCCGTCGCGCGGCCAGCCGGTGGCCGCGGCGAGCAGCGCCTCCTGGACGGCGTCCTCGCACAGCGCGAACTGCCCGTGGCGGCGGACCAGCGCGCCGAGGACCTGCGGCGCCGCGGCGCGCAGCAGCTCCTCGACGGCGCGGTCGGCGCTCACGGGGTGTCCGGCTCCCCCAGCCCGTAGCCCGCCGTGAAGATCACCGGGCGGACCTCGACGGGGAGCCGGTCGGTGCCGGGGATCATCGCCGCGAGCTCGTACGCGCGCTCGGGACCGTCGCAGTCCACGACGTAGAAGCCGCCCATGTACTCCTTGGCCTCGAGGAACGGGCCGTCGGTCACCGTCACCGCGCCGGGCCGGCCGCGCACCACCGCGCTCTGCGACGGGTCGGCGAGCGCGTGGGTCCCGACCATCTCCCCCGACGCGGTGATGGTGTCCATGAACCCCTGCTGGCCGGAGGCGATCTCGTTCCGCTCGTCCTCGGACAGCGACTCCCAGACCTCGGGGTTCATCTGGATGATCAGCAGGTACTTCACGGGTCCTCCTCGGTCGCCGGCCCCGCGTACCGGGGCCGTCCGGCAGCACGTCGGAGCCGGCCGCTCGCCCCTCGACATCCTCGTCGTGTGACGACGGTCACGGCACGACGACGTCGAGGTGACCGGGTCGGCTCCGACCGCGGGTCATGACCTCCCCGCGGACCGTCCGACACGCGACCCGGCCCTCGCCCTGGTGGGGCGGCTCGACCCCGCGAGCGTCGCGCTCTCGCTGCTCGCCGTGCTGCCGGTGGTGTGGGGCGTCAAGGTCGCGGCCACCGGGACGGCGCCGCTGGTGGCCGCCGGAGCCGCGCTCGTCGGCGGCATCACGGTGGGCGTGGTGTTCGTCCGCCGGCAGCTCCGCCTCGAGCGCCCGCTGCTCGACCTCGGCCTGTTCCGGCGGCGGCGGGTGACGGTCGTGCTCGGCGCGCTGGTCGGCGCCGGCGTGGCGATGGCGGGCACCGGCCTGCTCGTCACCCAGTACCTGCAGGTCGTGGTCGGTCTCTCCCCCGTCGCCGCGGCGATCTGGTTCGCGCCCATGGGGCTCGGCGTGGCCGCGGGGACGCTGCTGACGCCGGTGCTGGTCCGCCGGGTGCGCCCGCACGTCGCGGTGGCCGGCGGGCTCGCGCTCGCGGCCCTCGGCGCGCTGCTCCTCGTGCTCGTGCCGGTCGAGGGCGGCGCACCCGTCGCGGTCCTGGCGGTCACCGTGCTCGCGCTCGGGACCGGCCCGCTCTTCGCGCGGGGCATCGGGAGCATCGTCGGCGCCGTGCCCGCGACCCGGGCCGGCGCGGCCGCCTCGCTGGCCGAGACGGGCAACTACCTCGGGGGCGCGCTCGGCCTCGCCCTGCTGGGCACCCTGGCCGCCGCGGCGTACCGGGGGGCGATGGGGACGACCGACGGCGCGGCGCGCGAGACGGTCAGCGGCGCCGCCGCGGAGGCCGCGACCCTGCCCGCCGGAGAGGCCGGCGAGCTCCTGCGCGCGGCGCACGAGGCCTTCACCGGCAGCCTGCACCTCGTCGGCGTCGTCGCCGCGGCGCTCTTCGTCGTCCTGGCCGTGGCGACGAGCCAGGTCCGGCCGGACACGCCGTGACGACGGGGGCTGTGGCCCCGCGGGTATGAGGCGCGGGACCACAGCCGGTAGGCCGAGCGCGCCCCTGACGGCGCGCTCGGCCAGGTCACCCGGTCGAGGGGGTGATCAGAGCGCGCGGACCGAGTCGGCCTGCGGGCCCTTCTGGCCCTGGCTCCACTCGAAGCTGACCCGCTGGTTCTCCTCGAGGGACTTGAAGCCACCACCCTCGATGGCCGAGTAGTGGACGAAGACGTCCTTCGCCCCGTCATCGGGGGCGATGAAGCCGAACCCCTTCTCGGAGTTGAACCACTTGACCGTGCCTTCGGACATGCATCCTCTTTCGTTCGTGGCCGGACGACGGGATGTCGCCGGCAGGTGATTGCCCGACGGCACGCACCGAAGAGAGATCGTCTGTGCGAGCGGAGTCGAAATCGACCAATCCACGGAGCTCGAGCACAGAGGACAAGAAGAAGGCAACTGCACTCACCGTAGCACCCGACCGCGAGTGCTCAGACCGCCGCCGTCCCGATCAGCCCCTTGCGCGTGACGAGCCCGGCGAGCTCGGCCTCGGTGAGGTCGTCGGTGCCCTCGGGGCGGCGCGGCAGCACGAGGTAGCGCGACTCCGCGCTGGCGTCCCACACCGTGATCCGCGTCGACGCCGGCAGCTCGAGCCCCAGCTCGCCCAGCACCCCGCGCGGGTCACGGACCACCCGCGAGCGGTACGCCTCGCTCTTGTACCAGCTCGGCGAGGGCCCGAGGAGCGCGATCGGGTAGCAGGAGCACAGCGTGCAGACGACGACGTGGTGCTCGTCGGCGTCGTTCGCGACCACGATCAGCTCCTGCTCCTGGAGCGCGCCGCCCATCGAGAACCCGAGCTCGCCGATCGCCGCGCTCGCGTCGGCGAGCAGCCGGGCGCGGAAGTCCGGGTCGATCCAGGCCCGCGCGACGATCGCCGCGCCGTGCGCCGGGGAGCCGCCGGCGGCGAAGGCGTCGAGACGCTCGTCGATCTCGCCCGGTGCGAGCCAGCCCCGCTCCTCCAGCACGGCCTCCAGGTGCCGCACCTGCGCCGCGAGCGGCGCGTCGTCGTGGGTGGTGCTCACCGGCTGCTCCTCTCCTCGTCCGGTTCGAGGTAGTCCTCCCAGAGCTCGACGACCACCGCGTGGTCGCCCTCGCCGAACAGGTCGCGGGCGGCGAAGCGCACGTGGTGGACCGCCCGCGGCGCCGAGGGGAGGCCGCGGGCGCGCTCGTCGGCGAGCGGGTGGTGCCCGGCGGTCGAGACGATCACTCCGCGCGCCCCGCGGGCGTAGCGGGGCAGGCGGGTGTGGCCGGGCGGGTCGGTGATGCGGGTGCGCACGGGATCCCCCGGGGCGAAGCGGTCGGGGTGGTCAGGCACCGGCGAGCTCCGCCGGGGTCACGACGCCCTTCTCCGCGAGCAGCGTGGTGATCGCCCGCAGCCACTTCTCGTAGTACGACGCGGCGAGGTACTGGTCGGGCGGGATGCGCTCGATCGCGTCACGGAACTCGTCGAGGTTGTAGACGCCCCGGCGGATCATCGCCGCGTTGAGCGCGACGACGTGCGCCTCCCAGTCGGCGTGGAACGCGGGCTCGTCCGGCTCCTCGACGATCGGCGGGAACCCGACCATCCCGCCCACGTCGTTGATGCGGCTCACGGGACAGTCCTACCGCGCCGGCGCCGTCCTTGACACCGCCTCCCGCCGGGACCTACCTCTGGACCGACCACGGGGCGAGGAGCGCGCATGGCGACGGAGCCGATCACCGGCCGAGGCATGACCCTCAGCGACATCCTGGCCCGCTGGGCCCGGGTCACGCCCGACGCGGAGGTCCTCGTCGACGCCGGCACGGGGGTGCGGCGGACCTACGCCCAGTCGGACGACCGGATCACGCGCCTGGCGAACACGCTGGTCGCCGAGGGCGTCGAGCCGGGCGACCGGGTCGCGGTCCTGGGGCTCAACAGCGCCGACCTGCTCGAGTCCTACATCGCCGTCCTGCGCGCCGGGGCGATCTGCGTGCCGGTGAACTTCCGGCTCGTCGCCGCCGAGGTCGCCTACGCGCTGCGCGACTCGGGCGCCGTCGTCGCGATCGCCGACGTCGTCACCGCCGGGGCCCTGCGCGACGCCCGCGCCGACGCCCCCGACGTCCGCCGGACGATCACCATCGGCGACGACCTCGAGGACGTCCTCGCCGCCGCCGACCCCACCTACCGCGAGCTCGCCGTCCCGGACGAGGCCACCGCGTTCATCATGTACACCTCGGGGACCACCGGCGCCCCGAAGGGCGCGATGCTCACCCACCGCAACCTGTACCTGCACGCCTTCTCGACCACCATGCACCTCGGCGGGCCCGGCGGCCCCGGCGTCTGGCTCTCGGGCACGCCGCTGTTCCACATCGCGGGCGTCGCGGGCTTCCTGCCGACGCTCTTCGCGGGCGGCACCACGGTCATCCCGCCGTCGACCGGCTTCGACCCCGACGCCGTGCTCGATGTCCTCGAGCGCGAGCGGGTCACGGCGTGCTTCTTCGTCCCGGCGCAGTGGGCGGCGCTCTGCGAGCGGGTGGCCGCGCAGGACCGCGACCTCTCGGCGCTGCGCAAGGCGGCGTGGGGCGCGGCGCCGGCGTCGACCGCCCTGCTCCGCACGATGATCGCGACCTTCCCGGACGCCGACATCGTCACCTCGTTCGGCCAGACCGAGTGCAGCCCGGTCACCACGACGCTGCGCGGCGAGGACGCCGTCCGGAAGATCGGCTCGGTGGGCACCCCGATGATCAACGTGGAGTGCCGGGTGGTGGACGACGAGATGCGCGACGTCGCGCCGGGCGAGGTCGGGGAGATCGTCTACCGCGGCCCGCTGGTGATGTCGGGCTACTGGGACAAGCCCGAGCAGACCGCCGAGGCGTTCCGCGGCGGCTGGTTCCACTCGGGCGACCTGGTCCGCCAGGACACCGACGGCTACTACTACGTGGTCGACCGCAAGAAGGACATGATCATCTCGGGCGGCGAGAACATCTACTGCGCCGAGGTCGAGAACGTCCTCGCCGGCCACCCGCAGGTCGCCGACGTCGCCCTCATCGGGGTCGCCGACGACAAGTGGGGCGAGACACCGCTCGCGGTGATCGTGCCGACGAAGCCCGACGACCCGCCCGCCCCCGGGTCGATCGACGAGCACTGCCGCGCCCAGCTCGCGCGCTACAAGCGCCCCCGGCGCATCGCGGTGGTCGACGCCCTGCCGCGCAACGCCACCGGCAAGGTCCAGAAAGCGGTGCTGCGCGAGCGGGCGCAGGCGGGCGCGCTGACCTCGGAGACCGTCTCCTGAGACGTCAGTCGGGCTTCCCGCCCGCCTCGCCGACCAGCCAGCGGGCGACGTCCACGAGCTTGATGTTCGTGTCCTGCGAGCTGCGCACCAGGCGCTGGAACGCCTCGTCGTCGCTCAGGCCGAAGCGCTCCATGAGGATGCCCTTGGCGGTGCCGATGACGTCGCGCGAGCTCACGGCCCTGTCGAGCTGGGCGGCCCGCTGGGCGCCGCGCAGGGCGAGGCCCGCCTGGTTCGCGAACAGCGCGCCGAGGACGCGGTCGTCCTCGCCGAAGGCGTGGGTACGGCGGCTGAAGAGGTTCAGCGACGCCGCCCGCTTGTTCTCGCTGTAGAGCTGGAACGACAGCGAGCTGTGGACCCCGTGGTCGAGGGCGCGACGCACGAAGTGCGGCCAGCGGTCCTCGTGCTCGGCGAAGTCCTGGACGAGCACGATCTCCTCGTCGTAGATCGACTCCACGCACGGGCCCTCGCCGGTGTCGGCCTGCACCTGGTCGAGCTCGTTGACCACCTCGTCGGTGGTCGCCGGCGAGACGATCTTCCCCCGGCCCTCGAGCAGCAGCACCCCGGCCATGTCGGTGGCGGGCGAGGTGTCCACGGCCGCGGCGAGGATCAGGGCGAGGGTGTCCTCGACGCTCGTCGCGGCGCCCATCTGTCGCCCCGAGGTCAGGAGATCACGCAGACGTGCGTCGTCCTCGGCGAACACCGTCGGGGTCACCCGCCTCTCGTCGGCCTGGGGCGCAGGCCTCGACGGAGGCCTCCACCGGGCCTCCACGGACCGGCCGACCCTAACGTCCGGCCGGACCCCGCGCCGACAGCGGCCCGGCTCAGACCTGCGCCCAGGTCGGATCCCGCAGGAGCTCGACCGCGACGTCGACGTCGTCGGTCAGCGGGCGGTCCTCCGTGCGCGGGTCGAGGACCTCCTCGGCGCGGGCCAGCGCCTCCTCCACCGGGACGGGCCCGCCGGTCGCCGCGCTCGCCGTCGGCAGCCCCGCGCGGCGCCGCAGGCGCAGGGCCCGTACCGCCGCCACGAGCTCGCACGCCAGCACCCGGGTGTAGGCCGTCGCCACCTCGGCGGTGGCCCGGGCGGCCTGGGTCGAGAAGCTCGCGTGGTCCTCCAGCCCGCGGGACACGACCGCGCTCCCCAGGGTCACCGGCAGCGCGGCCTGGCGGAGCGCCGCGAGGGCGTCGTGGCTCATGTACTCGAGGATCATCACCCCGGAACTGCCGGGCGGACCGTCGGCGAGGAACGCCCGCAGGCCGGTCTGCTCGGGCTCGACGAGGTCGCCGAGGCGGGCCGCGGAGAGCTCGGCGACACCGTGCACGCAGGCCCGCACGTGGTCGAGCGCGCCCGCCACGTAGGCGGTGTGGAAGTGCGCGTGGTGGTAGGCGTCGTCCTCGGCGACGGCGATCATGGGGTTCTCCGCCCCGGCGTTGACCTCGACGTCGAGCACCCCGTGCAGCGTCGTCAGCGCGTCGATGGCCGGCCCGTTGACCTGCGGGAACGCGCGCAGCCCGAACGGGTCCTGGATGCGCCGGCCGCGCGGCGGGGTGCGCTCCATGCCGAGCAGGTGGCGCATCCGCTGCGCGCAGCGCACCTGGCCGGGGTGCGGGCGGGCGCGGTGCACGGGGTCGGCGTACGCCTCGGGGCTGCCGTCGAGCGCGAGGTAGGACAGCGCCGCCACGGCGTGGCTCGACGCGACCACGACGTCGAGCGTGCCCGCCGCGAGCGCCGCCTCGGCGAGGGTGACCGCGTTGCTCGAGACGAACGCCAGCGCGTCGCCGGCGTCGACGGGGACCGGGCCGTGCCGCGGCGGGGCCGTCTCCCACGCGCCCTCCCCCGCGAGCGCCAGCGCGATCTGCGCCAGCGGCGCGAGGTCGCCGGTCCCGATCGCGCCGAGACGGTGCACGACGGGCCGCGCGTCGGCCGCGACCGCGTCGCCCAGCGCGCGCACGAGCGCCGGCGACACCCCGGAGCGCCCCGCGAGGAGCTGGTTGAGCCGGACCAGCAGCGCCGCCCGCACGAGCTCGGCGTCGAGCCCTCCCCCGCGCCGCCCGAGTGGCTGCGCAGCAGGCGCAGGCCGTGACCGGTGGGGTCGTCGGCGACGGCGGTCTCGTCGCGGTTCGCCCCGACACCGGTGGTGCGCCCGTACACGGCGCGGCGGGTGCTGAGGTCCGCCCCCAGCCGGGCGGCGCGCTCCACGCGGGCGAGCGCGCCGCGGTCGAGGTGCAGGTCGACCGGACCCGGGGTCCGCGCGGTCGCCGCGACGGCGCGGGCGGTGAGCGACGCGCCGCCGAGCCGGAGCGGCGGGCGACCCGCCGGCGGCAGGTCCGGCCGGACCGGGCTGTCGGTGCTCACGGACGGACCTCCTCCGGTACCGGGCACGGGGTGACGGGCACGCGCCGCCCGGCCCGCCACACCGCCGCGGTCAGCGGCACGCCGGGGCGCTGGGCCAGGTGGACGACGGTCGGCGCGTCGAGCACGTGCAGGTCGGCGCGGGCGCCCACCCGCAGGTGGCCGACGTCGTCGCGGCGCAGGGCCCGGGCGCCGCCGAGTGTCGCCGCGCGGACGGCCTCGGGCACCGACAGCCCGCACTGCAGCACGGCGAGGGCCACGCAGAGCGCCATGGACGTGGTGTAGCAGCTCCCGGGGTTGGCGTTGCTGGCCAGCGCGACCGTGGCGCCGGCGTCGACGAGGCGGCGGGCCGGTGGCGGGGGCTGGCCGGTCGAGAGGTCGCAGGCGGGCAGCAGGGTCGCCACGGTGTCCGACCCGGCGAGGGCCTCGACGTCGTCGTCGGCCAGGTGCGTGGCGTGGTCGACCGACGCGGCCCCGGCGGCCACGGCGACCGCCACCCCGGGTCCCGGGCCGAGCTGGTTGCCGTGCACGCGCCCGCCGAGCCCCCGCGCGGCACCCGCGGCGAGGACCCGGGCGGCGGCGTCGCCGTCGAACGCGCCCTCCTCGCAGAACACGTCGATCCACCGGACGTGCCCGGCGACGGCGTCGAGCATCGGGCCGCAGACGACGTCGAGGTAGTCGGCGGTCGTCGTGCCGGCGGGGGCGAGGTGGGCGCCGAGGAACGTGACCTCGTCGACGCCCGCGGCCGCGATCCGGGCCGCACGGGCCTCGTCGGCGACCGTGAGCCCGTACCCGGTCTTCGTCTCCAGGCAGGTGGTGCCCTGCCGGGCGGCCTCCGCCACGTGGCGGCGCAGCCGGTCGGCGAGGTCGGCGTCGGGCGCGGCCCGGGTCGCGTCGACCGTCGTCCGAATCCCCGCCGCGGCGTAGGGCTGCCCCGCGACCCGCCGCGCGAACTCCTCGCCCCGGTCCCCGGCGAAGACGAGGTGGGTGTGGCTGTCCACCCAGCCGGGCAGCACCGCGCGGCCGTCGACGTCGACGGCGGTGTCGGCGACCGGGGCGTCCCGTGCCCGTCCCGTCCAGGCGATCCGCTCGCCCTCGACGACGACGGCGAAGGGACCGGGTCCCGCGGGCCCGTCGGGGTCGTGGGTGGTGAGCTCGCCGATGCCCGTGACCAGCAGGGACGTCACGGCGCGTGCACCGCCCGGATCGCGGCGGCCAGGTCCGCGGCGGGTCGCTCGACGAGCTGGTGGACCCCGTCACGGACGATCACGCGGCCCCCGACGCGGACCTCCCGGACGTCGGCGGCGGTGGCCGCGAGGAGCACCCCGTCCGGGTGCGCGCCCGCGGTGCGCACGGAGGCGGTGTCGACGGTGACGAGGTCGGCCGGGGCGCCGACGGCGAGGGCGCCCCCGTCCGTGCCGGCGCGCAGGAGGGCGTCGGGGGCGAAGCGCTCCCGGACGCCGTGCGCCAGGCGCTCGTGCATCTCCAGGGCGCGCATCTCCTCGCAGGGGTCGATCACCGCGTGGCTGTCGCTGCCCAGGCACAGCGGCACGCCGGCGGCCGCGAGCGCGCCCGCGGGGCCGATCCCGTCGCCCAGGTCGCGCTCGGTGGTCGGGCAGAGGCACGCCCGGGTCCCGGTGCGGGCGAGGCGGGCGACGTCGTCGCCGGTCAGGTGGGTGGCGTGGACGGCGGTGGTGGTCGGGGCGAGCACCCCTGCATCGTCGAGCAGGGCCGTGGGGGTCAGGCCGTGGGCGGCGAGGCACGCGGCGTTCTCGGCGGGCTGCTCGGAGAGGTGGACGTGCAGGGCCCGCTCCCCCGTCCACGCGGCGACGGTCGGCAGGGCCTCCCGCGGCACCGCGCGCACCGAGTGGATCGCCCCGCCGACGCGCACGCGGTCCCCGTCGTCGAGCTTCGCGACGAGCGACGCCCGCTCCGCCCAGGCCTCGACGTCGGCGTCGGCGAAGCGGCGCTGCACGCCCTCCGGTGCGCGGTCGAACCCGGCGGCGAGGTAGCAGGTGTCGAGCAGGGTGATCCGCAGCCCGGCGGCCTGGGCGGCCTCGACGAGGGCGCGGTCCATGGCGACGGGGTCGGCGTACGGGTGGCCGCCCGGCGCGTGGTGCAGGTAGTGGAACTCGGTCAGTGCGGTGTGGCCGGCGAGCGCCATCTCGACGTAGACGGCGGTGGCGAGGCGGCGGTAGGTGTCGGGGTCGAGCGCGGCGGCGACGCGGTACATGCCCTCGCGCCAGCTCCAGAACGAGTCGGCCGCCCGCGCGGGCCGGCCGCGCAGGGCGCGGTGGAAGGCGTGCGAGTGCCGGTTGACCAGGCCGGGGAGGGTGAGACCGGGCAGGACGGTGCCCCGGCGTGGCGCACCGGGTGCGACGCCGACGATCCGGTCGCCGTCCAGCTCCAGGGCGACGGCGTCGACCGGCCCGCCGGGCAGCCACGCCTGCTCGCACCACAGGGTCAGCGACACAGCACCTCCAGGACGTCGGCGAGGGCCCGCACGCCGGCCTCGACGTCGGCGTCGTCCGCGTGCTCGTCGGGCGCGTGGCTGACACCGGTGGGGTTGCGGACGTGGAGCATCCCGGCGGGGACGTGCGCGGCGAGGACCCCGGCGTCGTGGCCGGCGGCCGTGGCGAGGCGTCCCGCACCGGTGACCGCGGCCAGGGTGTCGGCGAGCGCGGCGTCGAGCGTGACCGCGTCCGACACCGACTCGGCGCGGACCTCGACCGTGCACCCCTCGTCGGCCGCGGCGGCGTACGCGGCGGCGGCGACGTCGTCCACGAGCGTCTGCGGGAGGGGCCCCCGGGCGTCGAGCCAGAGGTCCACCCGGGACGCGACGACGTTGGTGCCGCCGGGCACCGCGTGCAGGCGCCCGACCGTCGCGCGGGCCTCGTCGCCGTGGTGCGCCATCGCGGCGCGGGCGGCGAGCACCGTGGCGGCGGCCGGCAGCATCGGGTCGCGGCGGTCGTCGAGGCGGGTGGTGCCGGCGTGGTCGGCGCGCCCGAGGAACGACAGCCGCCACCGGCCGTGGGCGACGATCGTCGACCCGACGGCCAGCGCCTCCCCGCGCGGGGCGAGCGCGCGGCCCTGCTCGACGTGCAGCTCGACGAAGCGGCCGATCAGCGCCAGGCGCTCCGGCTCGGCGCCGAGCCGTGCGGGGTCCCGGCCCCACTGCGTCAGGGCCTCGGCGAGGCTGACGCCGTCGGGATCGCGCAGGTCGCGGGCGCGGTCGGGGTCGAGGGCGCCGGTGAGCAGTCGTGACCCGAGGCAGGGCACGCCGAAGCGCCCGCCCTCCTCCTCGGCGAACACGACGACCGCCAGCGGACGCGCCGGGACGACCCCGCGGGCGCGGAGCTCGTCCACCGCGCGCAGCGCCGAGACGACCCCGAGCGGCCCGTCGTGGGCGCCGCCGCCCGGGACGGAGTCGAGGTGGCTGCCGGTGACGACGGCACCCGGCCCCGGCGTGCCCCACCACGCCCACAGGTTGAGGTTCACGTCGGTCTCGACCGCGAGGCCCCGCCGCTCCGCCTGCTCGGTGAACCACGCCCGCAGCGTCCACTCGGCGTCGTCGCCGAGGTGGCGGGACCAGCCGCCGCGGCGCGCGTCGCGGCCGATGTCGGCGATGTCGTCCAGGAGCCTCATGCCTGCTCCCGCGGTGTCTCCCGGAGGGGGATCCGCACGCCGCGCTCGTCGGCGACCTCGAGGGCGCGCGCGTAGCCGGCGTCGGCGTGCCGGACGACGCCGGTGCCGGGGTCGTTGGTGAGCACCCGGGTGATCTTGTCCCGGGCGAGCGCCGACCCGTCGGCGACGCACACCTGCCCGGCGTGGATCGAGCGCCCGATGCCGACCCCGCCCCCGTGGTGCAGCGACACCCAACTGGCCCCCGACGCGGTGTTGAGCAGGGCGTTGAGCAGCGGCCAGTCGGCGATCGCGTCGGACCCGTCGGCCATCGCCTCGGTCTCCCGGTGTGGGGAGGCGACGCTGCCTGCGTCGAGGTGGTCGCGGCCGATGACGACCGGCGCGGCGAGCTCCCCCGAGGCCACCATGTCGTTGAACCGCTCCCCCGCCCGGTGCCGCTCGCCGTAGCCGAGCCAGCAGATGCGCGCCGGCAGCCCCTGGTGGCGCACCTTCTCCCCCGCCAGCCGCATCCAGCGCGCGAGGGGTTCGTCGTCGCCGAAGAGGTCGAGCACCGCGCGGTCGGTGGCCGCGATGTCGGTGGGGTCGCCGGACAGCGCCGCCCACCGGAACGGCCCGCGGCCCTCGCAGAACAGCGGGCGGATGTAGGCGGGCACGAAGCCGGGGATGTCGAAGGCGCGCTCGACGCCGGCGAGGCGGGCCTCGGCGCGGATCGAGTTGCCGTAGTCGAAGACCTCGGCACCGTCGTCGAAGAAGCCGAGCATCGCCTCGACGTGCGTGCCCATCGACGCGCGGGCGCGGTCGGTGAACTCCTCGGGTTCGGCGCGCGCGTACTCGGCCCAGTCGGCGAGGTCGACGCCGATCGGCAGGTAGGACAGGGGGTCGTGCGCCGAGGTCTGGTCGGTGACGACGTCCACCGGCGCCCCGGCCCGGCGGATCGCGGGGAGCAGCTCGGCGGCGTTGCCGACGACGCCGACGGAGATCGGCTCCCGCGCGGCGCGCGCCGCCTCCACCCGGCGCAGGGCGGCGTCGAGGTCGTCGGCGACCTCGTCGAGGTAGCCGGTGGCCACGCGGCGGTGCGCGCGGGCCGGGTCCGCCTCGACGACGAGCGCGGTGCCGCCGTTCATCGTCACGGCGAGGGGTTGCGCGCCGCCCATGCCGCCGAGCCCGGCGGTCAGCGTGAGGGTGCCGGCGAGCGAGCCGCCCCGCGGGCGGGCGACGGCGGCGAAGGTCTCGTAGGTGCCCTGCAGGATCCCCTGGCTGCCGATGTAGATCCACGAGCCGGCGGTCATCTGCCCGTACATCGTCAGACCGAGGTGCTCGAGGCGGCGGAACTCCGGCCAGGTGGCCCAGTCGCCGACGAGGTTGCTGTTGGCGAGCAGCACCCGCGGCGCCCACTCGTGGGTGGTGAAGACGCCGACCGGGCGCCCGGACTGGACGAGCAGCGTCTCGTCGGGGGCGAGGTCGACCAGGCAGCGGCGGATCGCCGCGAGGCTCGCGTGGTCGCGGGCGGCCTTCCCGGTGCCGCCGTAGACCACGAGGTCCTCGGGCCGCTCGGCGACCTCGGGGTCGAGGTTGTTGTCGAGCATCCGCAGCGCGCCCTCGGCGGCCCACGTGCGTGCCGACCTGGTCCGTCCCCGCGCTGCTGGCATGGGTCCAGTGCAGCGCCCGGACGGGCCGGCCGACAGGGGCGCTGGCGTCCTGCTGTCTCGGATACGAGACTCTGGCCCCGTGGCCGGTGTCCCGGGGTTGCGCCGGGGGCTCGCGATCCTGCGCCTGCTCGCGGCGGGCGAGCCCCTGACGGCGGCGACGCTGTCCGCGCGCCTCGGCCTGCCCCGCTCGACGACCTACCACCTGCTCACCGAGCTCGAGGCCGCCGGCGTCGTCGCGCACCTCCCGGACACCGCGCGCTGGGCCGTCGGCATCGGCGCGTTCGAGATCGGGACGGCGTACCTGCGCCACCACCCGCTCGACGAGGTGGCGGGCCCGTCCCTGCGCCGGCTCGCGCACCGCGTCGACCACGACGTGCACCTCGGGGTGCTCGACGGGCGCGAGCTGCTCTACCTGCTGCGCGAGCGCCCGCCGCGCCCGCAGACGCTCGTCACCGCCGTCGGCGTCCGCCTCCCCGCGCACCTCACGGCGTCGGGGCGCGCCGTCCTCGCCGGGCTCGCCCCCGCCCAGCGCCGGGCCCTGCTCGCCGGCGCCGGACCGCTGCCGCGGCGCACCGACCGCGGCCCGACCTCCGTGCGCGCGCTCTCGGCGGTGCTCGCGGTCGAGGCGCGGCGCGGCTGGTCGGTGAAGGACGGCGAGGTCAGTCGCGGCTACGCCTCGGTCGCGCGGGCGATCCACGGCGCCGACGGGGTGGCGGTCGCGGCGATCAGCGTGACGTTCCCGCACCACTGCGACCCGGCGTGCGGGGCCGACTTCGGCGACCTCGCGGCGGTGGTCGGGCGCACCGCCGTCGAGGTCACCCGCCGGCTGGGCGGTCGGTCAGGGGCGGGCGTCGGGCCGCCCGCACCACCTGGGGGCGGTGGCTCCCGCTGATCGCCGTGGACTCGCGTCGGCGGGGTTCCCCGTGGGTGGGTGTGGTGGGCGTGGACCGCGACGTCGGCGACGTCGGCGACGATGGTGCACAACCGATCAGCCGGGAGCGACCCAGCCCTTGACGAAGGCGAAGTGCTCGTCGAACCGCAGGACCGGCTCGTCGCGGTAGGCGTGGCGGAACTGGGCGATGCCCGCCCGGAGCTCGTCCTCCGAGAACTCGCCCAGCACCGAGAGGTAGCGCGCCTCGAGCAGCCGGACGTAGCGCTGCCGGTCGATCGTGGTGTGGAAGGTCCGGTAGCTGACGCTGGTGCGCAGGCCCGCCGCCGCGAGGGTCTCGACGATCTCCGACGTCTCGGGCTGGAGCTGCGCGAACCGCTCGTGGGCCTCGCGGAACAGCGGATGGTCGATCGTCCGCGGGAGCATCACGACGAGGATCCGGCCGTGCCGTGACAGCAGTCCGACGAGCCCCTCGAGGGTCTTCCGCCGGTCGCCGACGTGGTGGATCGACTCCTTCATGATGATCGCGTCGAGCGTGTCGGCGCCGGGCAGCGGCACCTGCCCGGACGCGAGGTCCTCGGCGCGGGCGACCAGCGGCTGCAGGCCGGGCAGCTTCGGGAGGCGGTCGAGCATCGCCGGTACGGGGTCGACGCAGAGGATCGGCCGGGTCGGTCGGACGGCCTCGGCGACATGGCGGGTGTAGAGGCCGGTGCCGCAGCCGACATCGGCGATCGCGTCCGAGGACGTCAGCCGCAGCGCGTCCGTGATGGCCCCGGCGAAGCGCCGCACGTAGTCCGGGTCGTAGGACCAGTGCTCGTCGTAGTCGGCGGCGACGCTCTCGTAGTGCTCGGCGGTCCGGTCGGTCATGGCGGCCTCCCCGCGTGCGCTGTGACGGCGGTCTCGGCCGTCGCGTCAGGGTGGCATGCGTGAGCCGGACGGAGCAGGGGTGGTGGAGATCGGATCTGTCGGCGCGGAGGGAGCGGGTGCCGGCTCGGGATGGGGGACGGAGATCGCCGCCGCGGCCGGCGGGGAGCGGTGACGGCCGTGGGGTGACCGCTCCTGGTGGCGCCCGTCGGGAGGGCCGGGCGGGTGGTGTCACCACCGTCTCGTCCCACCGGCGCCGCCTCGTCTGGTGCCGGGACGCCGGACGTGCCAGCGTTCCCGTCATGGACATCGGCCCCGTCCGTCGCCGCCTCACCGCCGAACCGATCAGCTCCCCGGTGCCGGGCGAGTCGTCGACCGAAGGGGCCGACGACGCCGTCGCCGCGCCGGTGCCTGCCGCCCCCGACGACACCGCCCCGCAGCCCGCGCGGTGACGACCCCGGTCGACCCCGATCGCCGCCCCGGACCCGCCGAGGTCCTGGGCGTCCCGGACCTGCCCGCACCGATCCTCGGATGGCGGACCTGGCGCGTGGGCCGCCGGGCGCAGCGCCGCGCCGACCTCATCGCGCCGCTGGCCGGCGTCGTGTGGCCGGCGCGCCGACCGATGATCGCCCACTGCGGGTCGGCGGGGCACTCACCGCCCGGCGACCGCTGCCGCTGCGGCCTCTACGCCGTCTCCGACCCGGGCACGCTCGAGTGGGGCCCGTCCGACGTCGAGGTGCTGGGTGTCGTGGCGCTGTGGGGACAGGTCGTCGAGGGGACGCGCGGCTGGCGGGCGTCGCACGGCTACCCGCGGATGATCGTCGCCGGGCCGGGCGTGACCACCGAGCAGCGGGCCGCGCTGGCCCGGCGCTACGGGGTGCCGGTGCACGGCGCGGGTCTGCCCGCGAAGGCCCTCGCCACGCAGCTGTCGGGCGACCGCGAGGCCGCGGACCGCCTGCTCCACCGCCCGGTCGACGAGACCGAGGCCGTGCTCACCGAGCGGATGCCCGAGTGGACGCGGCGCTGGCAGGCCCGCCAGGCCTGCACCGCGCCGCGTCCCGGGACCTTCGGCCGGCTCTGGCGACGGCGCTGAGGGTCGGGGCTGACGCCCTACGGCTGCAGGGTCCGCAGCATCGCCCAGAGCTCGGGTACACGGTGACCAGGACGATCGGGTGCTGACCAGCAGCTCCCGGGCACGCCGGCGTCGATCATGCCGAGCAGGGCTCGCACGGGTCGGCGAGGGCGGTGGAGGTCCCGCTCCACATCGTGACCCGTTCGTGACCTGGAGCAGGTCCTCATCGGCCCTCGATCCGACCGGCACTGTCGGGGGTCGCCTCTAACGTCGTCTCCGTGAGCATCGACCACGACCTCCGGCCCGGCCTCGCCGCCGAGCTGGACGCGCTCGCCCCGGGCGCGGAGCTGGTCGCTGCTCTCGAGCGCCTCTCGCCGGCCGCGCTCACGGGCGAGGACCTCGCCGCCTACCTGCGCGCCTGCCAGCGCGCGACCAGCCGCGGCGTCGCCCGCCTGCTCGACGGGATGCACCACCTGGGACGCGCGCAGGCCGACCGCGTCGACCGTCGCGACGGGCTCGACGAGTTCTCGGGCGACGAGGTCGCGGCGGTGCTGGGCTGGGGCCGCACCATGACGAGCCGGAGGCTCGACCTCGCCGACGACCTGCAGGATCGCCTGCCCGACGTCGGCGACGCCCTGTGGCACGGGGCCATCGACGAGTACAAGGCGACCCGCTTCAGTGAGGGCACGTGCGACCTCGCCGACGACCACGCCCGCCACGTCTGCCGGGTGCTCCTGCCGGAGGCTGCGGAGCTCCCGCCCGCCGAGCTCGCCCGACGCATCGAGCAGGTCGCCACGGCCCTCGACCCCGAGTGGGCGGCGCGGCGCGCGGCGCGGGCGGAGAAGAACGCCCGGGTGATCCTCAGCCCCAACCCCACGGGCACCGCGACCTTCTCGGTGTGCGACATCGCCGCGCCCAGCGGGCTCGCCATGCGCGACCGCTGCGACGCCCTGGCCGCCGCGGTGCGCCACCTCGGGGTGCTGACACCGATCGGCTCCCTGCGCGCCCAGGTCGCCGAGCGACTCCTCGACGGGTCGGTGGCGGGCCTCGACGACCACAAGGTCGCTCTACTCCTCGCCGCTGAGTACCACGAGCACAACCGCCCCGACTCCTCGACGACCACCGACGACGCCAGCGCCGCCCAGGAGCCCGACCACGAGCGTGACCAGTGCTCCGACGACCACCACGGCTCCGACAACGGGCCGGGCGACGACGGTCGGGGCAGGGGCGACCAGGGTCCCGACGACGACGGGCCGGACGACGGGCCGGACGACGACGACCCAGGCCGCGACGACGACGGTCCCGGCGACGACGAACCGGACGACGACCCCGACGACCGGTCGGGCGGCCCCGTGGCCGACGGCGCGGAGGACGAGGCCTGCAGCGATGCGGACGGGGTCGGCAAGGCACTCGCGCCCGCAGATCACCCCTGCGAGCAGGGCGTCCTCGACCTGCCGGACCTCGCCGACCTGCCCGCGCCGGCCCTCCCGCCCACGATCGAGGGGGCGGACCCGGGCCCCGGGCGTCCTCGGTGCGGCACGTCCGAGCTACGGCTGCGACTCACCACCGCGCTCGGCCTCGACGACCTGCCCGCCACCGTGCCCGGCTACGGCAACCTGCTGGCCCACCACGCCCGGACGATGCTCACCGCCCACCACAGCGGCGAGTGGCGCATCGTCCTCGCCGACGACGAGGGCCGGCTCCAGCACGTCCTGCTCGCCCGACGACGACCACGACGACCAGTCCAGCCCCCGGAGCCACGAGGCCGGGGGCGGGTCGAGCAATGCACCGCGATCGTCGAGCTCCAGGTCCCGACGACGCTGGCGGCCGCCCTCGATCCGCGCGCCCATCCTGCGTGGTCGGGCTTCATCGCCGAGGTACAACGGCGCCTCGACGAGCTGGGCGGCCACTCGCCCGCGGGCCCGTACGAGACCACCGCCGACCATCTGCGGCGGCGTCCTCGTGTCGAGATCGACCGGTGGGTCCGGGTCCGCGACCGGCACTGCGTGGCGCCGGGCTGCCGACGGTCCGCGCGTCGGGCGGACCTCGACCACACCCTCGACTGGGCCTGCGACGGCATCACATCGCACACGAACCTCGGGGTCCTCGACCGGCACCACCACCGCGCCAAGCACGTCGCGGGCTGGAAGGTCGACCAGCCGTCGCCCGGGCTGTTCGCCTTCCGCACCCGCGCCGGGGTCCACCACACGACCCACCCGAAGAGGATCATCGAACCGCTGCCCCGACCCCGCCCGGCCCGCAGGCCTCGGCCGCTCCCCGACGACGGCCCGGTCGTCGACCCCGGCCTCGACCTCAGCCACGAGTCCGACGCCGCCGAGGAGGACGCCTGGCGCCGACGCTTCCTCCGCCGGACCGGCATGACCGCCGAGACCACGTCGACTCCGCCCCCGCGGCACGCGGACGACGACCCGCCGCCCTTCTGATCGCCCGAGGCCCCCGCCCCTACCCCGGCCCGCGCCGCGCCCGCAGGTGCAGGAACAGCGGCACGCGCTGCCAGCGGTGGTCGGCGTCGTCCCGCACCGCCTCGTCGGGCACCGCCGGCTCGCGCAGCGCCTCGACCAGCAGGCCGTTGCCCTCGAAGGCCCGGGTGTAGTCCTCGAGCGGGTGGTGGAGCGAGTGGAAGGTCATCCTCAGCCCGGCCCGCTCGATCGAGTCCGCGTAGCGCCGCCCGCGCAGGTACGACTCCTCGACCACGTACTCGCTCCCGGCCTCCCGCGACCGGAAGGTCCCCGCCGAGTTCAGCGGGTGCACCACGGCCACGCACAGCACCCCGCCCGGCACCAGCACCCGGGCGCCGCGCCCAGGCGATCCACCGGTCGGCCTGCTCGTCCCACGCGCGGCGGAGGTCGTCCACGCCCGCGAGTCTCAATCACCGAAGAGGTCGCCCGCGAGGTACTTGAGCCCCGTGTCCACGGCGACCGTCACCACCGTGCGGCCCGGCCCCACTTCTGCCGCCAGCTCCAGCGCCCCGGCGATGTTCAGCGCCGACGACGTCCCGACGAACAGCCCCTCATCCCGGGCCAGCCGCCGTGCCAGCGCCCGCGCCTCGCCCTCGTCCACGGCCCGCGCGTCGTCGTGAGCCCGCCCGGAGCCCGACGACGAGGGCACCAGCAACGGCGGCACGATCCCCGTCGCCGTGCCCTCCACCCGGTGCGCCCCGCCCCTCCCGGCCGTGAGCGTCGGCGAGCTCGCCGGCTCGAGCGCGACCACCCGCGTCGGCCCCGCCTCGTGCAGCACCCCCGCGACCCCGGCCAGCATCCCGCCCGTCCCGACCGCGGCGCAGAAGACGTCCACCGACGAGGCCTGCGCCAGGATCTCCCGCCCCAGCACGGCGTAGCCGGTGAGGGCGTCGGCGTTGTGGAACTGGTCGGTCCAGAAGGCGTCCTGCTCGACGACGATCCGGTCGACCTCCGCCCGCATCCGGACGAACAGGTCCGGCGTGATCCGGCCCTCGCGACTCGGCACCACCGTCAGCTCGGCACCGAACGCCCGCATCGTGCGCAGCTTCTCCGGCGAGAACGCGTCGGAGGAGACCAGGGACAGCGGGTGGCCGACGACCGCGCACACGAAGGCCAGCGACGACCCCGTGCTCCCGCCCGTGAACTCGACGACCCGCCGGCCCGGCCGCAGCTCGCCCCGCGCCCGCGCGCCCTCCACGATCGCCGTCGCCATCCGGTCCTTGTAGCTGCCCGTCGGGTTGGCGCCCTCGAGCTTGACCAGCACGTCCGCCGCCCCGGCGGGCACGACCCGGCCCAACCGGACCATCGGCGTGCCCCCGACGGCGTCGAGCACCGACGGCGCCACGCCCGCGTGTCCGACCCCCGCCTGTCCGACCCCCGCCTGTCCGGCCCCCGTCTGTCCGACCATGGCGACAGCATGCTCCGCCGGCGGCCGGATGCGGACCGTTCCTGCCACGATGCACCGATGGGCACCGACCGGCTCGCCGCACTCCCGCCCGTGCGCGAGGTCCCGGCCGAGCAGGTGCGTGAGGCGCTGGTCGGCACCCCGACCGTCGTGGTGCTCGACGACGACCCCACCGGCACCCAGACCGTCCGCGACCTCCCCGTCCTCACCCGCTGGACCGCCGACGACGTCGACTGGGCCCTCGCCCAGGGCACGCCCGCCTTCTTCGTCCTCACCAACACCCGCAGCCTCGGCCCCGACGACGCCGCGGCGCGCACCCGCGAGGTCGTCCGCACCTGCCTCGCGGTCGCCGGGCGCCGCGGGATGGACGTCGTCTTCGCGAGCCGCAGCGACTCCACCCTGCGCGGGCACTTCCCGCTCGAGACCGACGTCATCGCCCGGGCCGCCGGCGCCCCGGACGCGGTGATCCTCGCGCCCGCCTTCCCCGACGCCGGCCGCGTCACCCTCGACGGCGTCCACTGGCTGCGCGACGGCGACCGGCTCACCCCGGTCGCCGACAGCGAGTTCGCCGCCGACGCCACCTTCGGCTACCGCTCCTCGCGCCTGGCCACCTGGGTGGCGGAGAAGAGCGGCGGCGCCATCCCGGCCGCCGACGTCGCCGAGGTCGGCATCGAGGAGCTGCGCGACGGGGAGGTCACGCTGCCGCGGAGCCGGGTGATCGTCCTCGACGCCGTCGTCGACGACGACCTGCGCGCCGCCGTCCTCGCCATCCTCGCCGCCGAGCGCGCCGGCGCCCGCTATGTCTACCGCGTCGGCCCCTCGTTCGTCCGCGCCCGCGCCGGGCAGGGCGCGCAGCCGCCGCTCGACGACGCCGAGCTGAGCCGCACCGTCGCCCGCGGCCACGGCCTGCTCGTCGCCGGCTCCCACGTCGGGCGGACCAGCCGCCAGCTCGAGCGCCTCGCCGCCCGCCGCGACCTCGCGCACGTCGAGCTCGACGTCGCGGCCGTGCTGGAGGGCGCACCCCTCGACGAGATCACCGCCGACGCCGTCGACGCCCTGAAACGCCGCACCACCCTCGTCAGCACCTCCCGCACGCTCGTCACCGGCCGCGACGAGGCCGAGAGCCTCGCCATCGCCCGCCGGGTCAGCGCCGCGCTCACCGGCGTCGTGCGGCAGGTCGTCCACGCCGCCGAGCCCGCCTACGTCCTCGCCAAGGGCGGCATCACCTCGTCGGACGTCGCCACCGAGTCGCTGCGGGCCGACCGCGCCTGGGTGCGCGGCTCGATGCTCCCGGGGCTCGTGTCGCTCTGGGCGCCCACGAGCGGCCCGCCCCTCGTCGTGTTCCCCGGCAACGTCGGTGACGACGAGGCCCTCGCCGACGTCGTCGACCGCCTCGAGGAGGCCGCATGCGCGTGATCGTCACCGGCGGGTCGGGGTTCCTCGGGACGCTGCTGTGCCGCCGGCTGCTCGCCGGTCCGATCGGGATCGGCGGCGCGGCACCCGCCGACGTCACGCGGCTGGTCGTCGTCGACCTCGTCGCGCCCGCCGACGACGTCGCCGCCGACCCGCGCGTCGAGCACGTCCAGGGCGAGCTCAGCCGCACCCTCGGCGAGGAGGCCGACGCGGTCTTCCACCTCGCCGGCGTGGTCAGCGGCGCCGCGGAGGCCGACTTCGACGCCGGCATGCACACCAACCTCGACGGCACCCGCGCCGTCCTGGAGTACGCCCGCGGGCACGCGACGCCGCCGGTGCTGGTGTTCACCAGCTCGCTCGCGGTCTTCGGCAGCGACCCGGCGATCGGCCCGGTCGGCACCGTCGACGACGACACCCTCCCGCGCCCGCAGTCCAGCTACGGCGTCCAGAAGTTCATCGGCGAGCAGCTCGTCGCCGACTACACCCGCAAGGGCTTCGTCCGCGGGCGCTCGGTCCGGCTCATGACGGTCTCGGTACGCCCCGGGCGTCCCAACGCCGCGGCGTCGAGCTTCCTGTCGGGCATCGTCCGCGAGCCCCTCGCGGGCGAGCGCGCGGTGTGCCCCGCTCCTCCGGACATGGCCGTCGCGCTCTCGTCGCCGCAGCGCACCCTCGAGGGCATCCTGCGCGCCGCCGAGGTCGACGACGCCACGTGGGGCAGCCGGACCGCGATGAACCTGCCCGCGCTGACCACCACGCCCCGCGAGATGGTCGCCGCCCTCGACCGCGTCGCCGGCCCCGGCACCAGCGACCTCGTGGACTGGGTCGAGGACCCGGCGGTCGTGGCCGTCGTCGGCAGCTGGCCCGAGCGCTTCGAGACCCCCCGCGCCCACGCCCTCGGCCTCACCGCCGACACGTCCTACGACGACGTCGTCCGCGCCTACCTGAGGGGCTGATGCGCGGACGACGTCGCCGGGGCCGGGGAGCCCGTCTCAGGCGCGCGACATCGGGACGCCCTGGCCCGGGTCGATCTTCGTCGGGCCGTCCTTGCCCGGCTTGACGTCGAAGTCGAAGATCCCGGTCGGGAGGTAGACCGTCGAGCACGAGTTCGGGATGTCGACCACGCCGGACAGGCGGCCCTCGATCGGCGCCGCGCCCAGGATCATGTAGGCCTGGACGGGCGAGTAGCCGAAGGTCGTCAGGTAGTCGATCGCGTGCAGGCAGGCCCGCTGGTACGAGAGGTGCGAGTCGAGGTAGCGCTGCTCGCCGTCGAGGGTGACCGACGTGCCGGAGAAGGCGATCCACTCGCTGTACTGCGGGTCGGTGTTCCCCGGGACGAAGATCGCGTTCTCGGAGACGCCGTAGGTCTGCATGCCGCCCTTGATGAGGTCGACGTGCAGGTCGATGAACCCGCCCATCTCGATCGCGCCGCAGAACGTGATCTCGCCGTCGCCCTGCGAGAAGTGCAGGTCGCCCATGGAGAGGTTCGCGCCGTCGACGAACACCGGGTAGAAGACGCGGCTGCCCTTGGTGAAGTTCTTGATGTCCTGGTTGCCGCCGTTCTCCCGCGGCGGCGCGGTGCGGGCGGCCTCGTTGCGGGCCCGCTCGAAGTCCTCGCCCGACAGCGACCCGAGGATCGCCGAGTCCGGCTGCGGCGGCAGGGCCAGCGGCGGCACCGCCTGCGGGTTCGTGTCGATGAGCGCCTGCTCGCGGGCGTTCCACTTGCCCAGCAGGTCGTGCGACGGCGCGGTGCCCATGAGGCCCGGGTGGACGATGCCGGTGAACTCGACGTGCGGGACGTGACGCGAGGTGGCCTTCCCGCCGCGGAAGTCCCAGATGACCTTGTAGGCGTCCGGGAAGTGGTCGGTGAGGAACCCGCCGCCGTTGGTCTTGGCGAAGACGCCGGTGTAGCCCCAGCCCTGGCCGGCCAGCGGGCCGGAGTCCTCCTGCGGGATCGGGCCGACGTCGAGGATGTCGACGATGAGCAGGTCACCGGGCTGCGCGCCCTCGACCGCGATCGGCCCGGACAGCACGTGCACGCTGTTGAGCGGCGCGTGGAGGATGTCGTCGGCCGAGTCGTCGTTGACGATCGCGCCGTCGAACCACTCCCGGCAGTCGACCCGGAACACGTCGCCGGGCTTGACGTGCACCTGCGCGGGCACGTCGGGGTGCCAGCGGTTGTGGCCGACGATCTGCTGCTCGGTGAACTTCTTGCTGCTGTCGAGCGGGAAGACCTTCTTCGGCATCGCTTCTCTCCTCGGTACGCGGGTGGTCAGGCGGGGACGCGCTCGCCGGTGGGCGCGGGCGTGGGCGGGGCGGGCTGCCGGCGCGCCCACGGGACGAGGGCCGCGAAGACGACCACCCCGAAGATCGCCAGCCCGATCGCGAGCGGGACGCCGATCACGTCGTAGACGCCCGTGAGGAGCAGGAGCGCGGGGATCCACGCGGTGACCCACCCCTGGATGGCGCACACCGCGCCGGTGTAGCGCCCGATCCCCTCGCGCTTGCGGCCCAGCAGCACGAAGAACAGCGCCCAGAGGAACGCCCAGTACAGCCAGATGACACCGAAGGCCGGGTCGGCGAAGCGGGTGAAGTTCAGCGCGGAGAAGACGAGCGCGGTGATGGCGACGAACAGGCAGAAGTAGCCGAGCCCGGTGCCGTCGAGGTCCCAGGTCAGGTTCACCGCGACGTAGAGGTAGGTGAACGAGAAGAGGAACAGGCCGGACGCCGCGAGCACGACGTCGGCGTCACCGTTCGCCGTGAAGATCAGGTAGAGCGGCGTGACGATCTGCAGCCCACCGACGAAGAAGTTCATCGGTGCGGCCGAGCGGGCGTCGATCCACCCCAGCAGCATGACGCCGTTGATGAACAGCACGGCGCCGACGAAGAGCAGGCCGACGCTAGCCACGGGACGGCGCCGATCGAGGTCGCAGCACGGGACGTCCTCTCTGTCGTGGGGCCCGCCCGAGCAGGGCAGGAGGCATCGCGCCCCGGGGTCGACCGGGGCGGACCGGGGGCGAAAGGGTGGGTGCGGTCAGGGGCGCGGCAGCGCCGCGGTGCGCGGGTCGAGGGGACGCGACGGCCCGACGGGACGGGGCGGCGGCGCGCTGACGACGGCGGGCTCGGTGCGCGAGGCCTCGGCGCGGTCGATGGCCGCGACCTTCCTCCGGTCGGCCAGGGCGAGCCGCGGTGCAGTGATCATCTTGGCGGCGTCGGCGCCGCAGGTCGGGCACGGGACGACCGCGGGCGCGGTGCCCATCGGCCGCATGACGTCGACGGGACCGTCCGCGCCGCAGCGGTACGCGTAGAGCGGCATCGCTGTCCCCCTTCGTCGAGGCCCCGACGCCGCGGGCGAGATATGCGTCGTAGGAATTGGTTTCCTAGGAAACTAGCGACGGCGGGGCGAGCCGTCAACACTCAGAGCTGCTGCACGACGTCCCAGGTCAGCCCGTCGGCGACGGCCAGGAAGACCCGCTGGCGCAGGTGCCGGTCGCGCAGCTCGACCGTGCCGCGCGGGCTCTCGTACGCCAGGCCGTCGGCCACCGACATCATCGCCGGCACCTGCGTGGAGCCGGCCCGGCGCATCAGCTCGGTGAGCAGCCGGACGCCCTCGTAGCAGGACTCGCCGAGGCTGTTCAGCACCGGCGCGTCGTCGCCGAACTCGCGGAAGTAGGTGGCGGCGAACTCCAGCCCCGAGCTCGTCGCGAGGTCCTCGAAGTAGCCCGCCGAGGTCATCAGCCCGCGCGTGCTCTCCGTCCCGGACGCGAGCAGCACGTTCTCCTCGATGAGCGAGCTGAACCGCAGGATGTCCCGGTCGAGGCCCGCCGCGGCGAAGGACCGGTTGAACGCGACCGCGTCGTCGCCGATGAGCAGCATCAGCACCGCGTCGCAGCCGCTGGCCTCGACGCGGCCCAGCACCGACGAGAAGTCGGAGGTGCCGAGCGGCACGAACATCTCGTCGCAGACGGTGCCGCCGATCCGGCGCAGGTAGCGCGCCGCCGTCGCCGCCGAGCGCCGCGGCCAGACGTAGTCGTCGCCGACGATCGTCCAGCGCTGCACGCCCGCGGTGCCGGCGAACCAGTCCAGCGTCGGGCCGAGCTGGAGGTCCGGCGTCTCGCCGGTGAGGAACAGGCCCGGCCGGTCCTCGCCGCCCTCGTAGAGCGCGGTGTACGCGTACGGCACGCGACCGCGGATACGGGGCGCGACCGCCTCGCGGACCGCCGAGATGTGCCAGCCCGTGACGGCCTGGACCGCGCCGGCGCTCACCAGCGCGTCGACCTCGATCGCCACCTCCTCCGGGCTGCGCCCCCCGTCGACCGGCACGAGGTTCAGCTCCCGGCCGAGCACCCCGCCGTCGGCGTTGATCTCCTGCACGGCGAGCGCGGCGCAGCTCTCGCAGGACGGCCCGAAGATCCCGGCGGGACCCTGCAGCGGGATCACGAGCGCCATGTCCAGCACGTCGCGTCCGCGCGTGCGGGACAGCGACTCGGTCATGGGGAGACGCTAGCGAGCGGGACCCCGTCCGGAGCTGCTCCGATCGGACGAGCCGCGCGCACTCGCCCACCGTGAGCGACTCCGCGGCTACGATCGAGCGGTGCCGGCCAGCGCAGGAGGGTCCACCGGAGAGGGCGACGAGGCCCTCCGGTTGCTCTCGCTCGTCGAGCGGACGCTCACCGGGCGGCTCGAGGAGGCGCTGCGCCGCTGCGGGTCGAGCCTCGACCAGTGGCGGATCCTGAGCCTGCTCGCCGAGCGCGGCGGCTGCCCGATGAACGTGGTCGCCGACCACGTGCTGCTCCTCGCGCCGAAGCTGAGCAAGCTGGTCGACCGCATGGTCTCGGCGAACCTCATCCTGCGCCGGCGCGACCACGAGGACCGTCGGCGCGTGCTCATCGTCGTCTCGCCCCGCGGGCGGCAGGCCCTGGCGGAGTGGGACGCGGCGACGGCCGAGGTCCGGGGCCAGTTCCGCGCGGTCCTCGGCCCGGACGCCGAGCTCTTCGACGCGCTGCTGCGGCGCCTGCAGGAGGGCCTGACCCCGGCGCGCCTGGGCGAGCTCGAGGCACCGGCCTGACGCTCAGCAGCTCGCGGCGTACCGGTCGTCGTCCGGGACCGCCGTGGCGATGACGGCGTCCAGCCCGTCGCGGGCGGCGGCGAGCTCGTCGATCATCGCGGTGATCCGGTCGCGCTCGCGGTACAGGTCGTCGAGCAGCTCGGGACAGCTCGCCACCAGCCGCGGGCCGTCGGCGCCCATGCACGGCAGGAGCTCGGCGATGGTGGCCGTCGAGAGCCCCGCGGCGAGCAGGGTGCGCACGTGGTGCACCACGTCGACGTCCGCCTCGGCGTACTCCCGGTAGCCCGAGGCCGCGCGCTGCGGGCGCAGCAGGCCCTGCTCCTCGTAGTAGCGCAGGAGTCGCGGCGCCACCCCGACCCGGCGCGCCAGCTCGCCGATCCGCACGTCCCCGACCTCCGGGCTTGACCTTCACACCGGTGTCAGACTTTAACGTCCCCGGTCATGGAGCAGAAGGAAGCCGTCACCGTCCTGGGCCTCGGCGCGATGGGCACCGCCCTCGCCCGCGCCCTCCTGGCCGCCGGGCACCCCGTCACCGTCTGGAACCGCACCCCCGCCCGCGCCGACGCCCTGGTCGCCGACGGCGCCCGACCGGCGCCCGACCCAGCGAGCGCGGTCGCCGCGAGTGCCCTGACGATCGTCTGCCTGCTCGACGACGACGCCGTGCGCGCCGTCCTCGACGGGGTCGACCTCGCCGGCGCGACGCTGGTGAACCTCACCTCGGGCACGCCCGAGCACGCCCGCGCGACCGCCGCGTGGCTGTCCGACCGCGGTGCCGAGGTCCTCGCCGGGACGATCATGGTGCCGACCCCGCTCGTCGGCCCCGAGGAGGGCCTCGTCCTCTACAGCGGACCCGCCACGGTGCACGACCGGCACCGGACGACCCTCGCGGCGCTGGGGCGCACCGACCACCTGGGCGACGACCCCGGGCGCGCGGCGCTGTTCGACCTCGGCATGCTCGACGTCTTCTTCGCCGGCCTGGCGTCGTTCCTCCACGCCGCGGCGGTGGTGGGTCGCGACGGCGTCCCCGCCGCCGAGTTCGTGCGCTACGCCGAGGAGGTCGTCGCGATCCTGCCCGCCACCTTCCGCGGGCTCGCGGAGGACGTCGACGCGGGCACCCACCCCGGCGAGGAGGACAACCTCGTCATGGACGCGACCGCACTCGGCCACATCGTCGCGACGAGCCGGGCGCGGGGCGTCGACCCGGCGCTGCCCGAGCTCGTTCACCGGCTGGCGCGGCGGGCGATCGACCGGGGCCACGGCGCGGACGGGTTCTCCCGGGTGGTGGACGAGATCAGGTCCCCGCGTCCCCGGGATGCCGCGGCCGCCCCCGCAGACGCCGGCGCACGTTGACGACCAGCTGCGTCGTGGCGAGCAGGGCGAGCAGCGCCCAGAGCGCCGCGGCCACCGTCACCACGAGCACGGCCATCGACGGGACGATGCCCGCGACCCCGAGCGCGACCCCGCCGATGACCAGCCGGGCCGGGCGCTCGGCGATCGTCACGACGCCGGTCTCCGTCATGCCCGCCGCGCTCGCGCTCGACCGGATCGACTCGTCGAGCACCGTGAGGACCGCGGCCGCGGCGCACACCGGTCCCGGTGCGCCGAGCAACCAGAGCGCGGTGACCATGCTGACGTCGCCGACGCGGTCGACGATCTGGTCGAGGACCCGGCCCCAGGCGGTGGCGGCGCCGGTGAGCTCGGCGACCGCGCCGTCCACGCCGTCGAGGAGCGCGACGACCACGACCAGGGCCGCCGCGAGCAGCGCCCACCGCCCGCCGAGCGCGGCGACGCCGGCGATCGCGACCGCACCGACCCCGCCCACACCCGTGACCCACGACGGCGGCACGGCGCGGCGGGCGAGCGGCGCGGCGAGGACGTGCGAGATGCGCAGCCAGGCGCGCGCCGGACGGGAGCCGGCCACGTCGTAGTCACCGTGCGCCCGCGACCAGCGCTCGACGTAGTCCTCGTGGTCGTCCACGTCCACCCGAACCCCCCGGCCACCGGTCGACAGGCCCCGGCCACCCTACTGGTGATCAGTCCCCGGATCGTGCCGTCGCGACGAAGCAGTAGCGGTTGACACTGAAGAGGTAGTCGGTCCCCCGGGAGCGCAGGTCGGCCGTCCAGCGCGCCGCGTCCTGCGCGGTGAGGCCGTGGCGGCCGGTCACGTAGTCGGCGATCGTGACCATCGTGTGCGCGCTGTAGGTGTCCTCGGCGAGGACCGGGTTGAACAACGGCACGAGCGCGCGCTCGGCGACGTCGAACCCCGCGCGCTCGAGCAGGCCGGGCAGGACCCGGGGCAGGTACGGGTCGACGAGGTGCTCGTCCCACGCCGTCATGACCCGGCGGTGCAGGTCGCGGTCGGCGGCGTGCCAGACCACGGAGTCCCAGTCGGTGTCGAGGACGACGACGCGCCCGCCGGGCCGCAGCACCCGGTGCACCTCGCGCAGCGCCCCGGGGACGTCGGCCACGTACTCGTAGACCTGCGTCGACACCACCGCGTCGAAGGATCCGTCGGCGTACGGCAGGGCCTCCGCACCGCCCTCGTCGATGCCGACCCACCGGAGGTCGGCGCAGTGCTCCGCGGCGACGGCGTTCATCGCCGTGCTGGGGTCGATGCCGCGGACCGAACCGTCGAGCCCGACCGCCTCGGCGATCGACCGGACCAGGAAGCCCGGCCCCGACCCGACGTCGAGGACGTCCTCGCCGGGCAGCGGACGGAGCAGCGCCAGCACCTGCTCGCGCTGCCGGACCACGTCGGGCGTGGCGTAGACGAGCTGGATGCGGCGGGCGCCCTCGTCCCCGAACGGCAGCACGCGGCCCAGCGTCCCGCGCTCGCGGGTCCCGGGACAACGTCGTCGCTCAGCCGGGACACCCCTGTCGGAGGGTGGTGCCACGATCGGCGCATGGCGAGGTGGCGTGACGTCGAGGCAGCGGTACCGGAGTTCGCGGCGCGGGTGCGGGCGCTCTTCGACGCCCACCGGCACAAGACCCTCGCGACGCTGCGCGCCGACGGGTCGCCGCGGATCTCCGGCATCGAGACCGTGTTCGACGAGGGCGAGCTGACGTTCGGCTCCATGCCCGGTGCCCGCAAGGGCGCGGACCTGCGCCGCGATCCCCGGTTCGCGCTGCACAGCGCCACCGTCGACCCCGTCGAGGGCGCCGAGGCGCAGTGGCCGGGCGAGGCCAAGATCGCGGGGCGGGCGGTCGCGGCGGGCGCGGTCACCGGGGAGGCCGAGGGCGACCTCTTCCACGCCGACGTCACCGAGGTCGTCCACACCCACCTCGACCCGGCGGCGACGCTGCTCGTCGTCGAGTGGTGGACCCCGGCGGGCGGGCTGCAGCGCGTGGAGCGGGCGTGAGCCGGCCCAGGGCGCGGGCGCCCACCATCCCGCTCAGGCCGCCCGGAAGTCCGCGGGACGCTCCGGCGACGCCTCGGCCAGGGCCCGGCGCACGCCGTCGGCGTCGAGGTCCGCGCCGTAGACCGGGGTGCCGGGCTGCTGACGCCAGGACTCCTCGAGTCCGCCGGCGTCGACCGGGTCGAAGCCGAGCTCGTCGACCAGCGCGAACACCGTGTCCTTGGCCGGGCCGTCCGCGCCCGCGACCGGCAGCGCGATGCGGCCGGCCTCGCCCCGCGGCCGGCCGCGCTCCAGCAGGTGCTTCCAGTTGATGCCGTTGAACACCTTGTACACCGGCGTCCCGAGGATCTCGGAGACCCACACGCTCTCCGGCGTCCCGTCCTCCAGGGCGTCGATCCGCCCGTCGCGCTGCTGCGGGTAGTAGTTGTTCGTCTCGATGACCGGGGCGCCCGGCTTCGCCCCGGCGACGATGTCCGGACCCAGGGCCGGGGTGTTCTTCTGCGGGATGCTGACGATCACGACGTCCGCGTCCGCCGCGGCGTCGCGGGCCCACACCGGCGTCGCGCCGGTCTCCGCCGCCAGCTCCGCGAGCGTCTCGGGTGCGCGGGAGTTGGCCACGCGGACCTCGTGCCCCAGCGCCGCGAGCCGCCGCGTCAACGTCGCGCCGATCAAGCCTGTCCCGATGATGCCGATCCTCACGAGCGGGGTAACCCCGGGCTGGTCGACGGTGTTCCGGGCGTGCCGCACCGCCTCTCGCCGGTGCGGCGGTATAGTGGTGATGAACCCCGGCACGTCGCGCAGGGTCAGACCCTGCGGCGACCGCTCGACGCGGACCGTTCGGCATCCGCGGCGGCGCTCTGCCGTTCCCGCCGCGGTTCAGCGCGTCGTGTGCGGAGCCCGTCCGCTCCGCCGGCGACACCGACATGCTGCACGCAGCCCGGCACGACCGCCGGGCATTCCGGAGGAGGTCCATGGCTCGTCGAGGCCAGCCGCAGAACACTGCTCGCCGTGGTGGTGCCCCCGGGCCCCGCCGGCGGGGCGGGCGGCGGCGCGAGGACGTCACGGCGGTGCTCACGCGCGCCGTGCAGGAGGTCCGCTCCGCGCTGGGCAACGGCCGGGTGACGGCGTCGACCCGGACGAAGTTCCAGGCGGTCGCCCTGGCGCTGCGCGACGAGCGCGCGCGGGTGCGGGCGGACGAGGAGCTCACCGACGCCCGCCGGAACGACCGACTCAAGCGCCTCGACGACATCGCCACCGACCTCGCCAAGACCGCCGTCCGGCACCCGGCGCTCCTGTCGCTGCTCAGCGAGGACGCGGTCGTCTCCGACGACGCCCGCTCGCTCGAGCACGAGATGCTCCGGCGCGCCGGCATCGAGCCGCCCGCCGCCCCGGAGCCGGAGGTCGAGGAGCCGGCCGCCGAGCCCGCGAAGCCGGGCGTCGTCCCGCAGTCGGTCATCTCTCGCCGCCTCGCGAACCCCTTCCTCGAGCCCGACTTCTCCGCCGCTCGCCCGGCCGCGCCCCGGCCGACGCCGCTGAGCGGCTGGGAGCTGCTCGACCCGCTGCTGCGCTCCTTCGAGCGCGCGAGCGACGGGGCCTCGACGAGCATGGACCTGCCTGCGCCCGGGAACGTCCGGGTCCCCGGCGGCCGGGAGCTCATGCCGCACCAGGCCCGGCTCGTCGCCGCCGCCTCCGACGGGCACCGGACCTTCCTGCTCGCCGACGAGCCCGGCCTGGGCAAGACCGCGCAGGCGCTGCTCGCCGCCGAGGCGGCGAAGGCGTACCCGCTGCTGGTCGTCGTGCCCAACGTCGTCAAGACCAACTGGGTCCGCGAGGCCGGCCTCTGGTCGACGCGGCGCACGGCCACCGCGGTCCAGGGCAACGGAGAGTCCGTCGACGGCTTCGCCGACATCGTCGTCGTCAACTACGAGGTGCTCGACCGGCACATGGGCTGGCTGCGCGACTTCGGGTTCCGCGGGATGGTCGTCGACGAGGCGCACTTCATCAAGAACAAGACCTCCCAGCGCTCCCAGCACGTCCTGGCCCTGTCCGAGCGCATCCGGGCCTTCACCGCGCGCCCGCTGCTCATGGCGCTGACCGGCACGCCGCTGATCAACGACATCGAGGACTTCCTCGCGATCTGGGAGTTCCTCGGCTGGATCGACGAGAAGAAGCCGCTGGCCGAGCTCATGGACGCCCTGACCGCCACCGGCCTGACGCCGGCCGATCCCGGCTTCTCGCCGGCGGCCCGGCAGGCCGTGGTGGACCAGGGCATCGTCCGCCGCCGCAAGGTCGACGTGGCCGCCGACATCCCGGCGCGCCGCATCGCCGACCTGCCCGTCGAGCTCGACGGCCCGACCGGCCGCTCGATCCGTGCCGCGGAGCGCGACCTCGCCCGCCGCATGGTGGCGCGCTACCGCGACGCCCTCGCCGCGCGGGGCGCCGAGCCGGTCGAGAGCCCCGACGGTGTGGACCACGAGCTCGTCGCCCGCGTCGCCACGTGGGAGCAGAAGGACGCCGCCAACTCCCCCAACGGCGACAACGTGTTCTCGATGATGCGGCGCATCGGCCAGGCCAAGGCCACGCTCGCCGCCGACTACGCCGTCCAGCTCGCCCGCAGCGCCGGCAAGGTCGTCTTCTTCGCCAAGCACGTCGACGTCATGGACGCCGCCGAGGACACGTTCGCCCAGGCGGGCGTGCGGTACTCCTCGATCCGCGGCGACCAGACGCCCGGCGTGCGGCAGCGCAACATCGACGCGTTCGTCGAGGACCCGGACGTCGCGGTCGCGGTCTGCTCGCTGACCGCGGCCGGGGTCGGCATCAACCTGCAGGTCGCGTCGAACATCGTGCTCGCCGAGCTGCCGTGGACCGCGGCCGAGCAGACGCAGGCCATCGACCGCAGCCACCGCATCGGGCAGACCGAGCCGGTCACGGCGTGGCGCATCCTCGCCGCGCAGACGATCGACGCGCGGATCGCGGACCTCATCGACGACAAGGCGGGCCTCGCCGCGGCGGCGCTCGACGGGTCCGACGAGGAGGTCGGCTCGTCGACCGACGCCCAGCACGCGACCCTGGTCGCGCTCCTGACGGAGGCGCTCCAGGCCGGCGATTAGGGTGGCCGCCGTGCCGATGACCGCCAAGTACGCGACCACCTGCGGGGTCTGCGCCGCGCCCGTCACCCCGGGCGAGGAGATCGCGCGCTCCGGGGAGCGGTGGGCGCACGCGGCGTGCGCGTCGACGTCGGGTGCGGGCTCGTCCGCCAAGCCCGCCGCCAGGACCGTGTCCAAGGCCGCCGCCAAGGCCACGAAGCCCTCGCGTCCGGACATGCCCGCGCCCGACGGGGCCCTCGAGGTGTGGACCGACGGCGCGTGCTCGGGCAACCCGGGTCCCGGCGGCTGGGCCTGGGCCACCCGCGACGGCCGGCAGGCCAGCGGCGGCGAGCCCCGCACCACCAACCAGCGCATGGAGATCCGCGCCGCCCTGGAGGCGGTGCGGGCGCTGGACGGCCCGCTGGTCGTGGTCAGTGACTCCACCTACGTCGTCAACTGCTTCCGCGACGGCTGGTGGAAGGGCTGGCTCGCCCGCGGCTGGGTGACCAGCGCCAGGAAGCCGGTGGTGAGCCGCGACCTCTGGGAGCCGCTGATCACGATCGTCAACGAGCGCGGGGACATCTCCTTCCGCTGGACCAAGGGCCACTCGGGCGACGAGATGAACGACCTCGTCGACCGGCTCGCGGTGGAGGAGTCCAAGGCCGTCGCGAGCTGAGGGACGCCGTCGCCACCCCGCGCGCGTCTGCTTTCGGGTGAAGATGGCCCACGGGAGGCGGCAGGCGCGTGACGATGCGCCGGTGACTCCCACAGCACCGACGGCGCGGCGGCGCGCGATCGTGGTCGGGGCCGCCCTGGCGTCGGTCCTGGCCCTCACCGGCTGCGGCAGCAGCGGACCGCAGTCGTTCTCCGACCTCAGCGCGGTGATCCAGGACGGCGGTCTCGTCGTGTGCACCTCCCGGCCCGTCCCGAACCCGCCCGGGACGCCGGCCCAGGAGACCCAGGCCCTCGAGGTCGGGTCGACCGACGCGGGCGAGCTCTCCGCCGAGGGGCAGAACGGCACCGGGAACCTGACCTGTGCCCCGAGCGCCGTCACCGTCGCGACCGCCTCCCGCTACGCCGACCAGGACGCCCGCGACGAGGCGGCCCGGGCGCTGCAGGCCACGGTGCCGCCCGCGAGCGGCACGACCGTGCACAGCACCGGCCTGTTCGTGGTCGTCGTGGCGGACCCGAACAACGACGGGCCGACCGACCGCCTCGACGAGGTGCTCACGAAGGCCGCCTCCTGACCGGTCCGCGGGCCGCGGGCGGGGGCCACGCCTCGTAGGCTCCGGTCGGCCCGGTCGTCCAGCACCCCGGAGGAGCCCGTGTACCTCGCCATCGCCACCGACGGTGTCGAGCTCCAGCAGCCCGAGAGGGTGAACGAGCTCTACGCGTCCTACTGGGAGCGGCTGGGACCCGACGAGATCAGCAAACTGCTGGCCGAGCACGACGCCGGGGAGCTCCTCCCCGACTTCAACCACATCATGGTGCCGGTGGCCACGCTGCGACGCCTCGCCGCCGGGCGCGTGCCGGAGGGCTGGGAGGACGACTTCGCCGGCATGCTCGCCTACGCCCGCGAGAAGGGCTGGCTCAGCGAGGACGGCGAGGCCGTCCGGGCCCACCTCGAACGGGAGCGGTAGCCCTCACCCCTCCCCCACCGTCCGCGCCGCGCGCCGCGGCACCGCGACCAGCGCCGCCAGGCGGTGGCCGGCCGGCAGGGCGACGACCCGCGGCTCGAGCCGGACCAGGTCGAGCCGCAGGCCGTCGTCGTCGGCGGTCGGGGGCCGTACGAGCGCGGTGTCGACCGTCCGGGACCGGACCGCGCTCGCCTGCTCGTGCCACGCCAGCTGCACGAGCTGCACGGTGACGTCCGGGGCCTCGCGCGCCACGAGGTCGAGGATGCGCCGGGTGTGCGTACCGGTCGCGGCGCTCATGAAGCCGAGGCGCAGGACGCCGTGCAGGTCACGACGGTAGGCCTCGAGGCCCGCGACGGCCCGGTCGGCGGCGGCCGGCGCCGCGCGGGCGTCGGGGAGGAACCGCCGGCCGGCCTCGGCGGGGACGACGGGGTGGGCGCTGCGGTCGAGGAGGTCGACGCCGACCTTGCGCTCCAGCAGCTCGAGGACATCGAGAACCCGCGCCAGCGGTGTACGAGGACGGCGCCTCCCGCCAGATCCTCGAGCCCGGTCGGACGCGTTTGACCATGCCGCAGCGGCACGGTGTTCCGTGGAGCCCGTGTCCCCCGAGCTCGAGCCGAGCATGACCGCCGCGCCGCTGATCGACGTCGAGGAGTTCTTCGCCGACCCGGACTTCGCCGCCCCGACGATCTCCCCGGACGGCACGCGGATCGCCTACCTCGCGCCGCACCGGGGACGGCGCAACGTCTGGGTGCGCGGGGTCGACGAGACCCACGACGACGCCGTCCCCGTCACCCACGACGAGCGGCGCGGGATCACCAGCTACTCCTGGACCGACGACCCCCGTTGGCTGCTCTACCGCCAGGACGCCGACGGCGACGAGGAGTGGCACCTCTACCGCGTCGACCTCGAGGACCCCGACTCCCCGGCCGTCGACCTGACCCCCCCTCGAGGCCGGCTCGCGCGTCTTCGCCGTCGACCCGGAGACGACGGTGCCCGGCACGGTCATCGCGTGGATGAACCCGCGGCCGCTGTTCGTCGACGTGTTCCGCATCGACGTGGCCACCGGGCGGACGACAGCGCTGGTGGAGCGGACCGACCCCGCCGAGACGTTCGTGATCGACCGGTCGGGGCGCCCGAGGTGGTTCATCGCGCAGGACGCCGACGGCACCCACGAGGTCCACGCCGCCGATCCCGACACCGGCGAGCGACGGCTGGTGCACCGTCTCGGCGGGCCCGAGCACCCGATCGGCTTCTTCCTGCACCCGACACCCGACGGCCGCGCCGCCCTGATCGGCGACTACCAGGACTCCGACGACCTGCGCCTCGTGCGCCTCGACCGCGACACCGGCGAGCTGACCGTCGTCGCCGCGCTCGACGGGCACAGCCTGGACACCTCGAGCGCCGTCGCCGACACCCTGCCACCGACGGTGTTCGTCAGCCGGCGCACCGGGGAGGTCATCGCCGCGCGCTTCACCGGCGACCGCCCGCGCGTCGTACCGGTCGACCCCGGGTTCGCCGACGTGCAGGCCGCCCTGGAGAAGCTCTCCGACGGCGTGCTCGACACCGTCTCCTCCGACCTCGCCGAGCAGCGCTGGGTCGCCACCTTCGTCCACGACCGCGAGCCGGGCACGGCCTGGTTCCACGACCGCGTCACCGGCGAGTCCCGCGTGCTCCACCGCGCGACGCGCCCGGACCCGGCCCTGCTCGCGCCGATGACGCCGATCACGCTCACCGCGCGCGACGGCATGCCCCTGCACGGCTTCCTCACCCTGCCCCTCGGGGTCGAACCGCAGCGCCTGCCGCTGGTGCTGCTCGTGCACGGCGGGCCGTGGGCGCACGACGGCTGGGGCTACCTCGCCGCCGTGCAGTTCCTGGCCAACCGCGGCTACGCGGTGCTGCGGGTGAACTTCCGCGGCTCGACCGGCCAGGGCCGTCGCCACCTCACCGCCGCGATCGGCGAGTTCGCCGGGAGGATGCACGACGACCTGATCGACGCCGTCGACTGGGCCGTCGCCCGTGGCCATGCCGACCCCGACCGCGTCGCGATCGTCGGCGGCTCGTACGGCGGCTACGCCGCGCTGGTCGGCGTCACCGTCACCCCTGACCGCTTCGCCGCCGCCGTCGACTACGTGGGCATCTCCGACCTCGCGAACTTCCTGGCCACGCTGCCGCCGTTCGTGCGCGCGAACATGACCAACAACTGGATCCGCTACGTCGGCGACCCCGACGACCCCGAGCAGCTCGCCGACATGCGGGCGCGCTCCCCGATCACCATGGTCGACCGCATCCGCACCCCGCTGCTCGTCGCCCAGGGCGCCAACGACGTGCGCGTCGTGCAGGGCGAGTCGGACAACATCGTCGCGCCGCTGCGGGCCCGCGGGGTGCCGGTGGAGTACCTGGTGGCCGACGACGAGGGCCACGGCTTCGAGAACCCGGAGAACCAGCTCCTGCTCTTCCGCGCCATCGAGCGGCACCTCGCCGCGCACCTCGGCGGCCGGTCCGGGCAGGGTGTCCCGCGATGAGCACGGCGGAAGGGGACGACACGGTGCAGCCGACGATCGCGGTCACGGGGGCGACGGGGCGGCTCGGCGGGCGGGTCGCGCGCCTGCTCGCCGAGCGCGGCATCGCCCAGCGCCTCGCCGTCCGCAGCCCCGACCGCGCGCCGGCGCTGCCCGACGCCGTCGCCGTGCGCTGCGCCTATGACCGACCCGACCAGGTCCGCAGCGCGCTCGACGGGGTCGGGACCGTCCTCATGGTCTCGGGCTCCGAGACCCCCGACCGTGTCGAGCAGCACCGGACCTTCATCGACGCCGCCGCGGACGCCGGGGTGCACCGGCTGGTCTACATCTCGTTCTACGGCGCCTCACCCGACGCCACCTTCACCCTCGCCCGCGACCACTGGGCCACCGAGGAGCACCTGCGCGCGAGCGGGCTCGTGACCGTCGTCCTGCGCGACAACTTCTACCTCGACTTCCTGCCCGAGCTCGTCGAGGCCGACGGCGTGATCCGCGGGCCCGCGGGCACCGGACGCGTCGCCGCGGTGGCGCAGGACGACATCGCCGAGGCCGCCGCCGCGGTCCTCACCGACCCGGGCGCGCACGACGGCGCCACCTACAGCCTCACCGGCCCCGAGGCCCTCACCCTCGAGGAGGCCGCCGGCGTCATCGCCCGCCGCACGGGCCGGCCGGTGCGGTTCGAGGACCAGACCCTCGACGAGGCCTACGCCTCCCGCGCGGGCCAGGCCCCGGACTGGCAGCTCGACGCGTGGGTCAGCACCTACACCGCCATCGCGGCCGGCGAGCTCGAGGGCGTCACCGGCGACGTCCCCCGCCTCACGGGCCACCCGGCCCGCTCGCTGGACGACCTGCTCGCTGCGCGGTCCTGAGCCGGCACCCCTCGTCCGGGCGGACGCATCGCGGGGCGCCGTGGCGGGCATCCCGCGCCGTCCCTCCCGACCTCGGGACCGACGAGAGCAGGAGTGAGTGATGAGCAACAGCGTCCCCGACCGGGTGGCGCCGCCGCCCGGCCCGCCGTCCGAGGCGTCCGTGGGCGAGCTGATGACCCGCCTGTCCGAGCAGACCTCGCGGCTGGTCCGCGACGAGCTGGCGCTCGCCCAGATCGAGCTCAAGGACACCGCCAAGCAGGCCGGGAAGGGCGCCGGACTCCTGAGCGGCGCCGGCGTGCTCGCCCTCTACGGCCTGGGCGCCGCGGTCGCGACCGCGATCATCGCGCTGGCCCTGGTGCTGCCGCTGTGGGCGTCGGCGCTGATCGTGACCGCGGTCCTGTTCCTCGCCGCCGGCGTGGCGGGGCTCGTGGGCAAGAAGGAGGTCGAGCACGTGTCGCCGACCCCGCAGCGGACCGTCGACAACGTCAGCCGCGACGTCGCAGAGGTGCAGGAGGCGCGTCACCGTGACCACACCCGGTCCTGAGACCCCCACCGGCGCGCGGGCCCCGCGCCCGGGCCCCCAGGCGACGCAGGAAGAGCTGATCGCCGACATCGAGGCCACCCGCGCCGAGCTCGGCGACACCGTCGACGCCCTGACCCAGAAGCTCGACGTCAAGGCCCAGGCCCGCGAGTCCCTCGAGGACGCCAAGCAGCGCGCCTCCGTGCAGTTCCGGCAGGCCAAGGACGCCGCGACCGACGAGCACGGCAACCTCACGCCGCAGGCGCGCGCGATCGCGATCAAGGTCGCCGCGGCCGTTGCGGGGCTGGTCGTCGTGCGGGCGGTCTGGAAGAAGGTGCGCGGATGACCCAGCAGCAGACGGCGCCGGCCAGCACCAGCGCGAAGATCCTCTACCGCCCGGTCGGGATCGTCAGCTCGATCGTCGGCGGGCTCCTCGCCAACCTGGTCTTCAAGAAGGTGTGGCAGCGGGCGGCCCCGAGCGACGTCCCGGACGACCCGCCGAACGCCCTCGACTCGGGCTCCGACCTCAAGACCATCCTGCTCGCCGCGGGCCTCCAGGGCGCGATCTTCGCGGTCGTCAAGGTCCTCGTCGACCGCGGCGGCGCCCGCGCGTTCCAGCGGTGGAGCGGGGAGTGGCCCGGGAACTGACCCGGTCCTCGCCCCCGCACGACGGAAGGCCCGCCCCCGGCCCGGGGGCGGGCCTTCCGTCGTGCGGGGACACCGACGCCGGGCCGACCGAGGACGGGTGACCTGATCGCTCCCCACCCGAGCTGTGCGGCTCGACCCCTGCCCTACGGGGGCGGCACGACCAGCACGGGCCGGTGGCCGTGGTGGAGCACCGCCCGGGCGTGGCTCCCGAGCACCACCTCCCGGACCAGGGACCGTCGCCGCGAGCCGACCACGATGGCGCCCGCGCCCTGGGTGGCGGCCTCACGGGCCACCGCGCCGGCGGCCGCGACCGGGCCGAACCCGTCGGGGCGGAGCCGGAGGGCGTCCGTGGGGACGCCCGGTTCGCCGAGCTCACCCGACCCGTCGCTCATCGGCGACTCGACGTGGACCGGCACGAGGAGCCGAGGAGCCAGCAGGTCGGCGGCGACCGCGTGTGCATACGCCGCGGACTCCGAGCCGTCGTGCGCGACCAGGGCGGGACCCGACGACGTCGCGGCCCGTTCCTCGGCGAGGAGCGGCGGGACGACCAGGACCGGCACCGAGCTGCGGTGGACCACGACCTCGGCGACGCTGCCGAGCAGTCCCCGCAGCCCGCCCGTACCGCGTGAGCCCACCACGACGGCCGCGGGACGGAGCTCGTCCGCCAGGGCCGCGAGGTCGGCCCCCTCGTCGGAGTGCTCGCCGCGGACGACCGGCTCGGCGGTCCACCCGGCGGCCGTGGCGAGCGCGACCCCGGTCGCCGCGACGCCGTCGGCGGCGGCCGCGGCCTCCTGACGCGTCAGCCGGCGGAGGTGCTCGGTCGTCCGCGCCTGCTGGGCGAGACGCCGGTACAGGGCGGAGCCGGCGCCGGGCGAGGTCCAGATGTGGGCCACCCGGGCGTGCCGGGCGGGCAGCAGGTGCGCCGCCACCGCGATCGCGGCCGCGGCGTCCCGGGACCCGTCGAAGCCCACGAGGAGGACGCCGTCGTCCTCGGGCCGGGCCGACCGCGGCGTCGACGTCACGACGACCACCTTCCCGCATCGGCCCGGGGCACGTCGCTGGGCTCGGACACGAAGTTCGCGCTGCCGAGGAACACGAACTGGACGAAGCCGGCCAGGGCGACCACCACCGGCAGGAAGATCGCGGCCAGGTTCATGTCCCAGGCGCCGACCGGGTGGTACACGGCGCCGGCGGCGAACATCGCCGTCGCCACGGTGGCCTTCGCGACCGCGACCCGGCGCAGCCACGCCGTGTGGCGGAGGGTCAGCAGGATCGCCAGGCCGATCGCGGCGAGGACAGCGAACTGGGGCAGTCCCGCCCGGACGCCCGCCACCGTGGCCGTCACGGCCTCACCACCGCCGAGGGCGACGAGGCCGGCGCCGCCGAGCACCACGGCGAGGACGCCCTCCACCGCCAGCGACGCCCGGGTCCGCCGGGTGAACCGCCGGGCCTCCTCCTCGAGGTGCCCCGTGACCATCGCCCGCACGTCCTGGCCGGTCGCCACGCTCCCCATCACCGCGCTCCTCCTGCTCGCATCGTCCGACGGGCGGGACGGTCCCGCCCTCCCCGTCGAGCATGCGACGACGCGGCGCCGAGCTGGTTGTAGGATCGGCCAATTCCCGGTCTCCGCGTTGTCGAGAGGTGACCGATGATCACGTTGGACCGCCTCGTCGACGTCCTGGCCGGCAGCGGCGCCCGACTCGCCGGTGGAGCCCGTGCCCGCGAGGTCGTGCTGCGGAGCCTGGTCGTGCACGACCCCAGCGATCCGCGCCCCACCACGGGTGACGTCTTCCTGGCCGTCGGGATCGACGCGCCGGCGGAGGCGGTCGCCCTGGCCGAGCAGGCGCGCGCGACCGTCGTGCTCGTCCGCGCCCCGGCGCCGCTCGAGCCCGCGACCTCCGCCGCCGCCGAGCACGCGGGGATCGCCGTCGTGCTCGCCGACCCCGAGGCCTCGTGGAGCCACCTCACCGGGCTGGCCTACGGGCTCGTCCTCGAGGGCCGGGAGACCGCGTCGGGCCGCGGTCCGACCGACCTGTTCGCCCTGGCCGACACCCTTGCCGCCGCGCTCCGCGGCTCCTCGGTGGTGATCGAGGACCAGCTCTCCCGCGTGCTGGCCTACTCCAGCTCCGACGACGGCGTCGACGCGGTCCGCGCGCGCACCATCCTCGGGCGGCGGCTCCCCGACACCGTGCGGGAGCTCTTCGCCGCGCGCGGCGTGTTCCGCCACCTCGCCGCCTCCGACGAGCCCCTGTTCGTCGAGCCCTCCCCCGCGCACGGGCTCGGCGGACGCATGGTCATCGCCGTGCGGGCCGGCCGCGAGCTCCTCGGCTCCCTGTGGGTCGAGACCGCCACCGCGTTCGAGCCCGCCCGCCGGCGGGTCCTCGAGGACGGCGCCCGGACCGCGGCGCTGCACCTGCTGCGCTCCCGCGCCAGCGCCGACCTGGAGCGCCAGGTGGAGTCCGACCTGGTCACACGCCTGATCGAGGGCACCGGCGACGCCCCCGCCATGATCAGCCGACTCGGTCTGCCCGCCACCGGGCTGCGCGTCGTGGCGCTGCAGGCCCACGTCGAGGACGAGCAGCACGCCGGGGTGCTGCTGACCTTCGAGCACGTCACCACGGGCTTCGGGTGGTCACGGCCGGGCCGCAGCGCGCTGTTCGCCCACACCGTCTACACCCTGTTGCCGGTCGGCGACGAGTTGATCGAGGCCGCCCGCACGTGGGTGGCGTCGGTGCGCGCCGGCCTGCCCGCGCACGTCGGTCTCGTCGCCGGGATCGGGGGTGCCGCCGACGCGACCATGCTGCCCGCCAGCCGGCGCGAGGCGGACGAGTGCCTGGCGCTGCACGTCGCGCGCCCGGACCTCCCACCCGTGGCCTACGACGAGTCGTGGGACCGGATCGTGCTGCGCCGCCTCCGGGCCGTCGCCGCCGCCGGCCGCATGCCCGAGCGCAGTCCCGTGGCCGAGCTCCGACGCCACGACCGGCAGCACGGCACGCACCACGTCGCGACCCTGCGCGCGTGGCTGGCCGCCCACGGCGACGTCGGGACCGCCGCCGCGGCCCTCGACGTCCACCCGAACACCGTCCGCTACCGGTTGCGGAAGATGGACGAGGCCACCCCCCTCGCCACCGACCACCCCGACCAGCGACTCGCCCTGATCGTCGCCCTCGCGGCCATGGACGAGGACGGGGTCTAGCGCGGCGTCGCCTCCGGCCCGCCTCCGCCGCCGGGTCCCTCGCGCACGAGGGGCGCACGCCGGAGCCGGTGGACCAGCCAGGCGAGCAGGACGGTCACCGCCACGAAGAACGTCGCCGGTGCCGGGGCGTTCGCCACGACCATCAGCAGCGCCAGCGCGGCGGAGACCACGGCCGCCAGGGTGTGGAACGCCAGCTCGAACCTCCGCCGCCGGCGGGCCCGCCGCGCCCACGTGGAGAAGGCCGTGGACCACGCGGGGTCCTCGGCGAGCAGGTGGTTCTCGATGTCGAGCAACGCGGCGCGTTCGCGGTCGTCGAGCACGTCGGGCCTCCCGTCGGGCCTCGTGTCGGAGGGGTCGGCGCAGGGTCGGGCCCGAGCCTGCTCCCCGTCCCACCCGGGATCGTTGTCCCTGGACGACAAGGTCCGCCGGTGCGGTTGTCGGTCCGCGACATCCGCTCCCGCGGGCGGCCCACGCAGGGTGGTGGGGCGGATCGACGGACCGGTCGGACCGGTCGCCCAACCGGGAGGTGCACCTCGTGACGGAGAGCGGTCGCGCGTGGCTCAGCGCGCAGGGCTACCAGCAGGTCCTCGACGAGCTCGACCAGCTGCTGCTGAGTCACCGGTCCGGTCCGCCCCGACAGGACGGCGACGACGACGCCTGGGCGCGTCATCGGTGGCGCGAGCGTCGCATCCGGTACCTCCAGGAGCTCGTGCTCGGAGCCGCCGTCGGCGGTGCACCGCCGGACGACGGCGTCGCCGAGCCGGGGATGGTGCTCACCGTCCGCCTCGACGACGCGGCGGAGACGGACACGTTCCTCCTCGCGGAGAGCGGCGTCCCGGCCGACCGGGAGATCGACGTCTACTCGCCGGCTTCGCCGATCGGACAGGCGGTGCTCGGAGCGCACGAAGGGGACACCCGCCCCTGCCGCCTCCCCGACGGGCACACGATCTCGATCACGCTCGTCGCCGCGACGCCCTACGACCGGGGTTGATCAGCGGTGGTCGGCCGCGCACGATCCGGCGGGGACGTCGGCGCGCCCCGCGCCGTCCGACGGGCACGTGCGAGGACCGGGAGGTCGCGTGAGCACGAGCGACGACCACGAGACGCCCACGGTGAGCCGGCGCAGTGCGCTGATCGCCACCACCGCGCTGGGGCTGGCGGGGTGCGCGGCCCCGGAGCCCGAGCCCCCGCCGCGGCCCCGGGGCGGAGGGCTCCCGTTCACCACGGCGCCGGGTCCCGGGTCGGGCGCGGCGGGCACCGTGGTCGGTCCGGCCGCGGACGTCCCGGTCGGCGGCGGCACGGTCTTCCCGGCCCTCGAGGTCGTCGTCACCCAACCGACCGCGGGGCGGTACGAGGGCTTCTCCGCCGTCTGCACCCACACCGCGTGCATCGTCGCCGACGTCTCGGACGGGACGATCAACTGCCCCTGTCACGGGAGCCGCTTCAACCTCGACGGCACCGTCGCGCGCGGCCCCGCTGAACGATCACTCACCGTGAGATCGGTCCGCGTCGACGCAGGACAACTCCTGCTCGAATGATGTAGCGTGCTCACCCTGAGTGTCGACATCGGTGTGTCGTGCCGGTGCGTCGCCCACGACGTGGCTCTCGGGGGGTCCGATGAAGCGCTTTGGCCAGTACGAGCTCCAGTCGCTGATCGGTCGTGGCGGGATGGGCGAGGTCTACCTCGCCCACGACGACCGGCGCGATCGGGAGGTCGCCCTGAAGCTGCTGCCCGAGGGGCTCGGGAAGGACGCCGACTACGAGCGGCGCTTCCGCCGCGAGTCGTACCGGGCGGCGCGCCTCCGCGAGCCGCACGTGATCCCGATCCACGACTACGGCGAGGTCGACGGGCGGCTGTACATCGACATGCGCCTCGTCGACGGCCAGGACCTCGCGACGCTGCTGGCCGCCGAGGGCGCGCTCCCGCCCGAGCGCGCTGTCGCCCTGGTGGGCCAGGTGGCCGAGGCGCTGGACGCGGCGCACGAGGCCGACCTCATCCACCGCGACGTCAAGCCGGCCAACATCCTCGTGACGCCCAACGACTTCGTCTACGTCGCCGACTTCGGCATCGCGCACAGCGTCGGCCAGACGCAGTCCACGGCGACCTCGAACGGCGCCGCCGCCGGCACCCTCGACTACATGGCGCCCGAGCGCTTCACCAACGGCACCATCGGGCCCCGCACGGACGTCTACTCGCTGGCCTGCGTGCTGTTCGAGTGCCTGACCGGGACGAAGCCGTTCCTCGGCGGCGACTTCCCCACGCAGGTGTACGCCCACGTCTACCTCGAGCCGCGCCGTCCGAGCGAGATCAACCCCGGCGTCTCCGCCGCGCTCGACGCGGTCGTCGCGCGCGGCCTGGCCAAGGACCCCGACGAGCGCTTCGCCAGCGCCGGGGATCTCGCCCGGGCGGCGCGGGAGGCCCTGCACGCCGGCCAGACGGTCGGGTTCGCCACGGCGGCACCGACGGCGGCCGCCACCACCGTCAGCCCGATGGCGCCCCCGGCCGGGGCCACCGCCGTCCTCGCGGCGCCGACGGGGACCTCCGACCCCACCACCACCATCCCGGCCCCCCGCGTGGGCGACGCCGATGCGGCCCACGTCTCGCCGACGGGGTCGCCGTCGACCCCGTCGACACCACCGGCCGCACCGCCGACGCCACCGCCCGCCCCGCCGACACCACCGCCGACACCACCCGCCCGGCCCGCGGGCGACGGCTCCGGCGGCTCGGCCCCGAAGCGACGGCGGGCCCTCGTGACGGTGCTGGTCGCGGTCGGCGCGGTGCTCGCGGTCCTCGCGGCGGTCGGGCTGGTGGCCCTGCTCGGCGGCACGAGCTCGCCCGGCGGGGCGTCGCCGGGGGTGCCGTTCGACCCGGAGGCCGGACCCCGCGTGGTCGCCACCAGCGTCGCCCGTCCCACCGTCGGCGCGACGGTCCAGGTCGGCTCGACGCCGGGGTACATGGAGATCGCGCCGAGCGGCGACTTCGGCTACATCGCGAACCGCGCGGCCGGCGTCATCACGGTCTTCGACACGACGCGCAACGCGCCGACCGGCGTCATCCCGGTGCCCGACGGCGGCCCCCAGTTCGTCGCGTTCTCGCCCGACGGCTCCCGCGCGTACGTCAGCATCTTCAACCAGGACTACAGCCTCAACGAGGTCGGCGTCCTGGACACGGAGAGCGGCACCTTCATCGCCCGGGTGCCCACCGGCAAGCGCCCCTTCGCGCTCGACGTCAGCCCCGACGGCCGCAAGGTCTACGTGCCCAACCACGACTCGGGCTCGCTGACGGTCATCGACACCGCGACGAACACCGTCGTCAACACCATCGCGCTCGCGCCCAACCCGCACTGGGTCGACATCTCCCCCGACGGCACCCGGGTCTACGCGGCCAATCACGAGTCCAACGTCATCTCGACGATCGACACGAGCACGGACACGGTGCTCGGCACCGTGGCCGTCGGCAAGAGCCCGCACTCGATCATCCGGCACACGACGAAGCCGCTGGTCTTCAACGCGAACTACGACGACAGCAGCGTCTCGGTGACCGACGTGAACACCAACCGCGTCGTCGCCACCATCCCCACCGCGAGCCACCCGCAGGACATCACGCTCAGCGCCGACGGCAAGCACGCCTACCTGGCGACGGTGGACGCGAACTTCATCCAGGTCCTGGACACCACGACCTTCAGGCTCACGGGCGAGGTCCCGACGGGGCGGGGTCCGACGAGCATCGCGGTGTCCCCGGACGGGCGGCAGGGCTACGCCACCAACCTGCTGGACGGCAGCGTCACCGTCATCAACCTGGCCAGCACGGCCTGAGCCCGTGGCCCTGGTCAGCGCGGCGGCTCCCGTGTCCGCGCGTCGTCCGCTGCCTCCGTGGGGCCGGCTCGTCGTCGTGACGGGCGGCCCGCGGTCCGGGCGGACGACCGTCGTCAACGCCCTGCTCGGCGCACCCGCCGTGCCGGACGGTCGGCTGCCGTGCACCGACCCGACCGTCCTCGTGCGGTGGGGCGACCGGCCCGGGAGCCACATGTACCGCAGCCCGGACGACCGCCCCGACTGGTTCAGCCTCGAACAGCTCGTCGGGTGGGCCGCGGCCTCGGCCGCGCCGTTCATGGCGTTCGCCGACGTCCTGTACCCGAGCGAGCTGCTCCGGGAGGTCGCCCTCGTCGACGGCCTCGCCGACGACCCCGGTCCGGCCGACCGTCCCCACCTGCGTGTGCACGTGATCGACGCGACCGTGGGTGCGGCGCCCGACGCGGGCGCCGAGCCGGCGCTCCTGGTGCTCACCAAGCTCGACCTGGTGGACGCCGACGAGCGCGACGCCTGCCGTACCGCGGTGCTCGCGCCGTGGGGCGACGACGTCCCGCACGTCGTCGTCGACGCCCCGCGGACGCTGCGAGCGCTCGCGAAGCGCAGCGGCCGGGCCTACGTCGCGTCCGGCGGTGCCGCCCTGCTCCACGCCGTCCGGCGCCTGGCGCAGGGCCGGCGGGCCGTCTGACCAGGCCCGCTGGGACTCCGGTGGAGCCGCGACGGTTCGGCCCCTACCGCCTCGAGCGGTTGATCGAGGCCGGAGGCACGGGCGAGGTGTACGAGGCCGTCGACGTCGAGCGGGACCGCCCGGTCGCGCTGAAGCTGTCGCCGGAGGACCCCGCCCTCCGGGAGCGGTTCCGCCGCGCCTGCCGCCTCGCCGCCCGCCTGCGGGACCCGCACGTCATCCCCATCCACGACTACGGCGAGGTCGACCGTCGCCCGTACCTCGAGATGAGGCTCGTCGACGACGGGGTCACGCTGGCGTCGCTGCTCCGGACGCACGGCCCGCTCGACCCGGCGCGCGCCGTGCGGCTCGTGGGCCAGGTCGCCGAGGCCCTGGACGCCGCCCACCACGACGGCCTCGTGCACGGGGACGTCCGGGCCGAGGACGTCCTGGTCACCCCGCAGGACTTCGTCTACGTGCTCGACGTCGGCGCGGTCGGGGCGCCCGACGACGTCGACGCACGGGCCGACGTCGCGGCGCTCGCCCGGCTGCTCGGCGCGTGCCTGGCGGGGTCCGCCACGCCCGCGGACCTCGACGCCGTCGTCCGGCGCGGGGCGGCCCACGGCTACCCCAGCGCCGGCGCCCTGGCCACGGCGGCGCGACAGGCCCTCGAGGCGCCTCCGCTCCCGGACCCCGGGCCGGGTCTGACCCTCGTCGAGCGGGCCGGGGGCGCCCTCGTCCTCGCGGTCGCGGTGGTCCTCCTCGCGGTCACGCTGCTCGCCTCGCCGGACGTCCGGCCCATGGCGTCACCGCGACCGGGGGCGAGCGGACCGGTCGGCGTGGGGCACAGCCACGCCGTCCCCGAGATCACCGACCTGGTCCCGACGGCGCCGTCGCCCGTCGCCATGACGATCACCGGCGACGGGCGCCTCGGCTGGATCGCGCACCGGGACATCCGCGCGGTCACGGTGCTGGACCTGTTCTCCCGGGCGACGGTGGCGACGATCCCGATGCCCGCCCCACCGCGGGAGATCGTCCTCGACCGGACGGGGCAGCAGGCCTCCGTCCGCTGCCGGGAGGACGGCGGCACGGTCGACCAGGTCGTCACCGTGGACGTGCCGAGCCGCACCGTCAGGCGCACCGAGGTGGTCCCACCGGCCCCGGAGGGGCGGGGACCGACCGCCCACGCCGTCTCCCCGGACGGCTCGCGCCTCGCCGTCGCGAACCGGGACGACGACACCGTCTCGCTCATCGACGCCCGGACCGGCCAGGTGGCCGCGACGGTCCCCGTCGGTCAGGGGCCCGAGGACGTCGCGTTCGCCCCGGACGGCCGGTACCTCTACACCGCCGACACCGCCGGTCGCACCGTCACGTCCGTCGAGGTCGGGACCGGACGGGTCAGCGCGACCGTGCAGGTCGGCGGCTCCCCCGCCGCCGTGGCGCCCGAGCCCCACGGCCGCCTGGCCTACGTGACCCTCGTCGACGAGGCACGCCTCGCGACCCTCTCGATCGGCCACTGACCGCACGGCGCCCCTCGCGTGCCGGCCGCGGTGGCCGGGTAGCCGTCGCCGTGACGACCCCGACCGACCGCCTCGTCGACGAGACCGTGGGACGTGTGGCCGGACCGGCCTTCGCGCTCGCGTCCTTCGTGCGCCGCGCGCGGGTCTTCCACCCGCACGGCCGGACGCTCACCGCGCGCCTGCACGTCCGGGGCGACGACCGGTTCGCGGGCACGGTGCTCGGGGCGGCCGGGGTCCACGACGGCGCGGTCCGCTTCTCCCGCGGAGCCGGGGTGCCCGAGCCGCTGCCCGACGTGCTGGGCCTCGCCCTGCGGCTGGACCTCGCCGACGGCCCCCAGGACCTCCTGCTCGTGTCGTCGGCACCGGCGCCGATCGCGCGCCACGCCATCCTCCCGGCACGCGACTACGGCGCCACCCACTACTCCTCGATCGTCCCCTTCCGCCTCGGCGGCACGACCGTCGTGCTCGGGGCCCGCCCGGAGCACGACCGCGAGCCGGAGCCCCTCGAGCGCCTCGCCGCCCTCGAGCGGGCGGCGGCCGACGGTCGGGTGCGGTTCACGCTGCTCGCCGCCCACACGACCGGACCGTGGAGCGCGGTGGGCGAGATCGAGCTGGGCACCGCGCTGCCCGACGAGCGCGGCGAGCGGCGTCGCCACACCCCGTTCCACGACGCCGGCGGCATCGAGCCGGTGGGCGTCGTGAACGCGCTGCGGCGTCGCGCCTACGCCGACAGCCAGGCGGCTCGACCGTCCTGAACAGCCAGGCGGCTCGACCGTCCTGAGCACCGGCCGGCGGCATCAGTCGCCGAAGGCCACCTGCACGTCGTCGGTCGTGGTGCGGACCGGCTGCGCCGGACCCATGCGCTCGGTCTCGACGCGGTCGAGCACCACCTCGTCGGCGACGATCGCGGGGTCGACGCGGAGGATCGCGTAGCCGCCCACGGCCCCGGCGCCGAAGCCGGGAGCGAAGATCCGCTGCGGACGGGTGATCACCCCGTCGCGGACGGCGTCGTTCACCGCGATCGGGATGCTCGCGGCCGAGACGTTGCCCATGGACTCGATGTTGAAGTAGAGCTGGTCCTCGGACAGCCCGGCCTTCGCGGCCAGGTCGAGGATCATCGTCTTGTTGGCCTGGTGCGGGACGATGAGGTCGATGCTCTCGAGCAGGGTGCGGCCGGGGTCGTCGGGATCGGTCTGGTCGCGGAGCTCGCCGAGCATCTGGTCGAGGTAGCGCTGCACCAGCGACTTGACCTCGGGTCCGTAGACGGTGATGTCGTTGTCGAACTCGGGGTTCGGCCAGATGATCGAGTTGACCTCCGACGCCGGCCCGCTCGCGTAGGTCTGCAGGACCTCGACGTCGACCGGGGCGCCGTCCGCCGCCGGGGCCACGACCATCGCCGCCGCGCCGTCGCCGAAGATCATCCTGGAGGTACGGGCACTGCCGATCTTGTCGGAGAACTTCTCGACGCAGACCAGCAGCACCGGCCGCTCGACCTCCTGGATCTGCCGGACCGCCTCGGCGAGCCCGTAGGGCAGACCGGCGCAGGCGGCGACCATGTCCATCGACGTGTGGGTCTGCTCCAGCCCCAGCTCCCCGGACACCCAGCAGGCGATCGAGGGGATCTGGCGGTTGCTGGTGCAGGTGCTGACCAGCACCGCGCCGATCTCGTCGGGCGCCCGGCCGGACTTCGCGAGCGCCGCGCGCGCGGCGTCCAGCGCGAGGTGGTGGGGGTCGCGCGCCGAGTAGCGCCGCTGGCGGATCCCGGTCTTGCGGGCGATCTCCTCCGCGCTCATCGGCGACCAGGAAAAGCTCGTGTTGCGGATGACGTCGACGTTGTCGCAGACGTGCTCGCCGCGCACCACGGCCAGGGCCTCCAGCGCGGGCTGCACCGCGAAGGCCTCGCGCACGCGCACCGGCGGGTAGGGCGTCCGGGGCGCCACCGGCTCGACCGGCGTGCTCGTCGTCCCCGCCGCCGCGGGGACGGTGTCGCGGTCCTGCTTGACCCGGTCGATGAACGCCCGGACGTCACGGTCGCGGGGGTGGAAGGTGACGACGAAGTCGTCGGGACCGATGTCGGCGGCCGAGCGCAGCGTGGTCCGGGAGCCGTCCCACGGGTAGAGGTTGTGCAGCACCATCGCCCACCGCGTGAGCGCCTCGAGCTCCGGCACCTCCTCGTCGGCGTCGAGGATCTCGTCGATCGTGAAGAGGTGGTGGTCGGGGTCGTGCTCGGGCATCACGAAGGTCAGGGCGTCGGGCTGCGCCGTGAACTCCGCGACGGTGGGCTTGATCGCGGGCAGCTCGGTGGCGTGGTGCAGCTTGTGCCGGAACACGTCGAAGAGCAGGGCGAAGACCCGGTCCTCGGCGTCGGCGGTCCACCGCGCCGGTAGCTCCTGGTAGGCCCGCTCGACCGCCGCGACCTTCCGATCGCGGTCCTCCCACGGCGTCAGCACCGGGAGGAAGACGTCGTCACGGTGCCGGGGGACGTCGCGCCACCGGGTCGGGCGCTTGTCGAACATCGTCATCGAGTACCGGTTGACCCAGAACAGGTTCTGCCCGAGGTCGCGCAGCAGCTCGAAGCGGCTCGGGTAGGAGCCGCTCTCCACCCGGTGCAGGATGTCGGTCCCCGTCGGGGCCTTGGCCTCGAAGTCCCGCTCGATGACGGCCGTGAACTGCTCGAGCGTGTCGAGGACCGTGAAGTCCAGCTCCCCGAGGAAGTTGGCCGGGAACACCAGGCGGCCATGACTGTTGATCACGAACGGCTTCACCGCGTCACCTCCGGCTGTCCTGCGCGAGCGATGGCCCGGGTCAGCCACGTGGGTGCCCACTCTAGAAGAGCCGGGGAGCCGGGGGCCTGCGCGAGAGGTGCATGGGGTTCCCCCAGCCGGCGGTGGCGGTGGGTCCTCTCCGGTCCTCGCGGGTCACCGAGGGCCCCGTTGACATCGACGGATGGCCGCAGTCATGGCCATGGTCGGCGCGGTCAGGGACATCCCGGACGACGTGCCGCCCACGACACGGCCGACGACCCTGGTCAACGTCACCCGACGAGGCCATCCGCGAGGCCCGAGAAAACGCCGGCGAGGCGGTCCAGACATTCGGCGAGCATCGGGGGCGACCATGCGTGCCCTTCCGAGCGAGTCCGGTCGATGCACCGTCCGTATCCGCGTCGTCGCTTTCCGCGAAATGCGGAACCGCACCGTCACGAACACGTTCCGTGGACGCCGCACGAATCTTGACCCGATGAGCCGAGGCGCTTCCAGGCGTTGAGCCGAGGGCGGTCCGCGATCCGTCTGCTCTTCACCCCGGCGTCTCCCGTCACGCGACTTCTCGGGCATACCCTCGACGCACGCGCCTGCTCCCCGTCGACGAGAGGAGCAACGATGGCCACCACGTCGATCGCGCCCGTTCGTCCGGCCGGCCTTCTCGAAGCCCTGCCTGCGCGCTGACGCCCGAGACGCGCCCCCAGCAGCCCGCCGCGGTCCTGCCTCGGTACGCGCCTCCACCGACCGTCGGCGCGATTCCTCGTGCGCGCACGTGACGTGCGCGTGCTGTACCGCCGACGATTTCCCTCACGACGAATGTCCGGTCCGACGCGACCGCCGACTCCGGCGACGGCTCAGGCGCCCTCGCCGGGTCCTCGACGCCACGCGGAGAGCCTCGAGACGTATCCAGGAGATTGTTCGTGTCCCTCATCACCGATTCGCGGACAGACACGACCGTCCGACCATTCCGCATCGCGATCCCGGAAGAGGATCTCATCGACCTGCGCCGTCGCCTCGTCCACACGCGCCTGCCCTCCCGAGAGCTCGTGGAGGACCGCTCGCAGGGCGTGCAGCTGGACGCGGTCGAGGAACTCGTCCGCTACTGGGCGTCCGACTACGACTGGCGCGCGTGCGAGGCGAAGCTGAACACGCTGTCGCACTTCAAGACCGAGCTCGATGGCGTCGACATCCACTTCGTCCACGTGAGGTCGCCGCACCCCGACGCCCTGCCGTTGATCATGACGCACGGGTGGCCGGGCTCGGTCGTCGAGCTGCTCGACACCGTCGGCCCCCTGACCGACCCGACCGCGCACGGCGGCGTGCCCGAGGACGCGTTCCACCTGGTCCTGCCGTCGTTGCCCGGCTACGGGTTCTCGGACGCACCGACCGATCTCGGCTGGGACTCCGGCCGCATCGCTCACGCCTGGGCTCAGCTCATGGATCGTCTCGGCTACACGCGCTACGTCGCCCAGGGCGGCGACGTCGGCGCCGACGTCACCGACGCGATGGGCCGACAGGCCCTCGACGGGCTGCTCGGCATCCACGTCAACCTCCTCGCCGGCGCGCTCGGGCTCAAGGACCGACTGCCGGCCACGACCGACGAGGAGCGCGCCGCGCACGCCGCGGTCACCACGTTCACCACCGACGGCTTCGGCTACTTCCTCGAGCAGTCCACCCGTCCGCAGACCATCGGCTACGCCCTGCTCGACTCGCCGGTGGCGCTGGCGGCCTGGATGCTCGACCACGACACGGACAGCTACGAGAAGATCCGGCGCGCGTTCGTCGACGACGCGCCCGTCGGCAACCTCGGGCGCGACACGGTCCTCGACAACATCACGTTGTACTGGCTCACGGCGACCGGCGCCTCGGCCGCCCGGTGGTACTGGGAGTTCGGGCGGTTCGTGGCCGCGGCACAGGCGGCCGGCGAGGAGCCGCCGCCGGTCACGGTCCCGGTCGGCTTCACGACGTTCCCCGGCGAGCTCTGGGCCGCCCCGCGCAGCTGGGTCGAGACGGTCTACCCCGGCCTCGCCTACTTCAGCGAGGTCGACCGGGGCGGCCACTTCGCCGCCTGGGAGGAGCCCGAGCTCTTCGCCCGGGAGATCCGGGCCGCCTTCGCGGACGTGCGCGGGGCGAGGTCACCTCGGTGACCGCGCCGGCCCGGTTGCCCGTCGAGGGCCCCCTGCCCGCCCTCGACGGCGCCACCGCCTGGCTGAACTCCGCACCGCTCACGCCGGCCGGCCTGCGGGGCACGGTGGCCGTGGTCCAGTTCTGCACCTTCTCCTGCATCAACTGGCTGCGCACGGTGCCCTACGTGCGGGCGTGGGCCGAGAAGTACCGCGACGACGGCGTCACGGTCATCGGCGTGCACTCGCCGGAGTTCCCGTTCGAGCACGACGAGCAGGAGGTCCGGTCCGCGCTCGAGGGCATGGGCATCCGGTACCCGGTCGCGATCGACGACGACTTCGCCATCTGGCGCGCGTTCGACAACGCGTACTGGCCCGCCCTCTACTTCGTGGACGTCGAGGGACGGGTCCGGCACCACCACTTCGGCGAGGAGGACTACGAGCGCTCGGAGAGGGTCATCCAGCACCTGCTCCGTGAGTCGGGCGTCGGCGACGTCGACGAGGGCCTCGTGTCGGTCACGCCGGACGGCGTCCACCTCGCCGCCGACTGGGCCGACCTGCGGACGCCGGAGACGTACACCGGCTACGCCCGGGCGACCGGCTTCGCGGGACCGGGCGGCCTGCGCCTCGATCGTCGGAGCGTCTACGTCGCGGCCGAGCGCCTGCGACGCAACGACTGGGCCCTCGTCGGGGACTGGACCGTCCGTGCCCGGGCCACGACGCTCGACGAACCCGGCGGCCGGATCGTCCACCGCTTCCACGGGCGCGACCTGAACCTCGTGCTGGCCCCTGGCGCCGAGGGACCGGTGCGCTTCCGGGTGCGGATCGATGGCGGGCTGCCGGACGACGCCCGCGGGCTCGACGTCGACGAGCAGGGCGAGGGGAGCGTGGTCAGGCCTCGGCTCTACCAGCTCGTCCGACAGCGCCAGCCGATCGCCGACCGCACCGTCGAGATCACCTTCGCCGACGCCGGCGTCGAGGCGTACGTCTTCACCTTCGGATGACCGAAGGTCTCGTGGAGCTGAGGAGGTCGACCGACGTGGTGACCGCCCCCGCACCGCCGACGGTGCCGCTGGCCTCCCGGGCCGGGCGGTGGCTCATCGTCGCCACCGCCCTCGGCTCGGGGGTGGCGTTCCTCGACGGGTCCGTGGTCAACGTGGCGCTGCCGGCGATCGGCGAGGAGCTGGGCGGCGGCTTCTCCGTCCTGCAGTGGGTGCTCGACGGCTACCTGCTCACCCTCAGCGCGCTGCTGCTCCTCGGAGGGGCGCTCGGTGATCGCTACGGTCGTCGCCGGGTCTTCCTGCTGGGCCTCGTCGTCTTCACCGTGTCGTCCCTGGCCTGCGGTCTCGCCCCGACCGGGCCCGCGCTGATCCTCGCTCGTCTCGCGCAGGGCGTGGGCGGCGCGCTGCTGATCCCCGGGAGCCTGGCACTGATCGACTCGGTCGTCCGTGAGGACGACCGTGGGCGCGCCGTCGGCACGTGGGCCGGACTCAGCGGCGTCGCGGCCGCGGTCGGGCCGTTCCTGGGCGGGTGGCTGGTCGACGCGGCCTCGTGGCGCTGGGTGTTCCTGATCAACGTCCCCCTCGCCGCCGTCGCGTTCTGGGTGACGGCGCACCACGTGCCCGAGACCCGGGACGCCTCGGCGACCGGCCGGCTCGACGTCGCGGGCGCGGCCGCGGCCACCGTCGGGCTGGGCGGGATCGTGTACGGCCTCATCGAGGCCCCGGTCCACGGCTGGGACGCGATCACCGTGGGCGCCACCGTCTGTGGGGCGCTGGCCCTGGCCGCGTTCCCCGTCATCGAGCTGCGGGCCGCGGCCCCGCTGATCCCGCTGTCGTTGTTCCGCTCCGCGCAGTTCACCGGCGCGAACCTGGTGACCTTCGCCGTCTACACCGCTCTCGGTGGCGCGCTGTTCCTGCTCGTCCTGCAGCTCCAGCAGGGCCTGGGCTACTCCGCGCTGGCCGCCGGACTCGCGTTCCTCCCGTTCACCGCGATCATGCTGCTCCTCTCCGGCCGGGTGGGAGCCCTCGCCCAGCGGGTGGGCCCGCGCTGGCCCATGACGCTCGGCCCCGTCGTCGCCGGAGTCGGGCTCGCGCTGCTGGTCGGGGTCGTACCGGGCGCCGCCTACGCCACCACCGTGCTGCCGGCCGTCGTCGTCTTCGGTGTCGGGATGGCGCTGACGGTGGCACCGCTGACCTCGGCGGTGCTCGCGTCGGTCCAACCCGAACACGTCGGTGCGGCGTCCGGTGCCAACAACGCCATCTCCCGGATCGCGAGCCTGCTCGCCGTCGCCGTGCTCCCGCTGGTCGTCGGCCTCGACGGCAGCGGGACCGGTCCGCTCGGGCGGGGTTCTCCCGGGCCATGCTCATCTCGGCCGGGCTCTGCGTCCTCGGAGGCGCGGTCGCCGCCGTCACGATCAGCCGCGGCGCTCCGGCCGAGCCACACGTGCTGCCGGGGCTGCACCAACCCTGTCAGTCCCCCGCCCCGGCGCGTCGCCCACCACCGGCCGACGGCCGCGGCCGGGTCGGCGAGCGATGAGGGAAGAGATCACCATCAGGAGCGTGACGGCATGACCTTCGTCTCCCGAGGCTTCCGGAGCCGACCCGGAGCCCGTCGACACAGGGACGACCTCCCTCCCGGGCAGTACGACGTCGGCGGCGGGTTCCCCGTGCTGTCCGCCGGGCCCACCCCTCGGACCGCCCTCGAGGACTGGGACCTCAGCGTCACCGGTGAGGTCACCGAGCCGGCGCGCTGGACCTGGCGGGAGTTCCAGGCGCTGCCTCGCGAGGACGTCACGGCGGACATCCACTGCGTGACGAAGTGGTCGAAGTTCGACACGACGTGGAGCGGGGTCTCCGTGGAGACCCTGCTCGACGCCGTCGAGACGTCGGCGGACTACGTGATCGCCTTCTGCGACGGGGGATACACGACGAACATCCCGCTCGAGGACGTCGTCGGGGGCAGCGCCTGGATCGTCGACCAGTACGACGGTGAACCGCTGACCGCCGAGCACGGCGGCCCGGCCAGGCTGTTGATCCCGCACCTCTACTTCTGGAAATCGGCGAAGTGGGTGCGCGGGCTCCAGCTGTCGAGCACGGACGAACCCGGCTTCTGGGAGACGCTGGGATACCACGACTACGGTGACCCATGGCGCGAGCAGCGGTACGCCGGCGACTGACGTGGCGGCTCGCCACCATCGTGTCCACCACCGTCGAGGCCGCCTCCGCCCGGAGGTTGTCGCTGCGGATCGACGGCTGGGAAGGCCATCTGGCGGGCCAGCACGTCGATGTCCGGCTGACGGCACCCGACGGCTACCAGGCCCAACGGAGCTACTCCATCGCCTCGGCGCCGGAGAGCCCGACCGTGGATCTGGTGGTGCAGCGGGTGGCCGACGGAGAGGTGTCGCCGTACCTCGTCGACGAGCTGCGGGTCGGCGACGAGCTGGAACTGCGCGGCCCGATCGGCGGCTACTTCGTCTGGCACCCCGACGTCGACTCGCCGCTGCAACTCGTGGCGGGCGGCTCGGGGGTCGCGCCGTTCCTGGCGGTGTTGGACCACCACGCCGCCATCCGCTCGTCGGTGCCGGTACGGCTCCTCTGTTCGGCCAGGACTCTCGACGACGTCATCGGGGCGGAGCGTCTGGAGGGCCACGCCGACCGCGGCGTCGCCGTGACGATCGCCCTGACACGTGGGGCACCACCGGGATGGACGGGGCTCCGGGGCCGCGTCGAGCCGGCGACGATCCGGCAGCACACGCTTCCCGTCGAGCAGCAACCGCGGATCCTGGTGTGTGGCCCCACCACGTTCGTCGAGGCCGTCGCCGACGGCCTCGTCGACGACGGTCACCCGCCGGCCGCCATCAAGATCGAACGATTCGGATGACCGGAGGAGCAGCAGTGACGACGGATTCCCGACGACTGGACGGCAATGCCGCGGCGGGACGGCTGGCGGACGTCTTCGCCTTCGACGCGACCGTGGTGCAGACCCGGTGCGGTACGTGCGGCACGAGGGCCCCGTTGGGGCAGTACCACCTGTACGCGGACGCGCCGGGCATGGTCGTGCGCTGCCCCGCCTGCGAGAACGTGGTGTTGCGGGTGGCCCAGACCCCCGGCCACACCTGGCTCGACCTGGGCGGTGCCGTGACGCTCGACATCGCCGAGTGATCCCCTCGACCGCGGTCCCGACCGCCCGTCCGACTCGAGCGCGACTCGGTGCGTGAGCTGCGCCGGCTGACGCCCCGCCGGTGGCGGTGTCCTCCCGGCGAGCCGACCTGCCGCGGTGGCGTCCCCGCGGCGGCTCAGGTCAACCCGGCCGCGGCCAGCCACGACCGCGCGGCCGGAGCCCCGAGGTGGACGAGGTGCAGCGAGACGCCCTCGCGCCGAGCGCGCGCGCGGACCCGCGCCAGGACCTGGACGCCGAGGGGATCGCAGGACGGGACCGCCGAGAGGTCGAGCACGATGACGTGACGGCGGCGGTCGAGCTCGGCGTCGAGGTGCCTGCTCAGCGTCTCGGCACCGTCGAGCGACACGGGACCCGACACCGTCACGATCACCCCGTGGGCGGCGTCGACGGGACGCACGTCGACGGCCGTCGTCGTCGAGCTCGACGTCGAGCTCGCGAGGCCGTCGTGGGCAGGAACAACGAGGTCGGTCACGGCGTCTCCCCGGCACGTGGGTTCGATGCCGGGCTGCACAGCTCAACCGACGGCGGCCCGCCCCACCTACCCCGTCGGCCAGCAGGATTCACGCCTCCCTGCGCATTGGGGCTGATCGGCGCGTGTCTTCTCGGCCGACCGGCCGACCGGCCGGACGGATGGTGCACACGATCCGCTGCGATCGGGTCGGAGAATTCCTCGGCCCGACAGCCGTCAGTCGGTCGGCAGGCGGGAGTCCAGGTGCGTGCTGTGGCTGCCGTCGAACATGCGGCTGGCGGCCATGCGTCGGGCGAGCTCGGCGCCGGCGTTCATGTGCTGCGCGATGGCCTGCATCGAGTGCCCCGGTCCACCGGACGCGGGCGGCTGGAGATCGACGGTGCGCAGGAGCCGCACGGCGGCGTCGAGCATGTCGGCGACCGCCGCCGCGACGTCGGGCTTGCCGACCTCGCTGACCTTGTCGGTCGCCGGACCCGCGTCGCGGCCGGCGCGCAGCGCTCTCGCTGCCTCGGTCATCGCGGTGATCGCCACCTGCTCGGCGCTGTCCATCGCCGTCGAGTCTTGTCCGCCCCGCCGGAGACCGCGCGACGACCGTTCGCTCCGCGGCAGGTCGCTGCGCTGACAGGACCGATCGCCGACCTTTCCTCCCGGTGACAGAAGGCTCCTCCTGCGGCCACGAGGTTCGCGCCGCGGGGCCACAGACCGCACCGCAGAACCCGTCGACCCTGCTGACAGGGGTCGTCGCCCCTGCACCGTGCCGTCCTCGACCTCGTGGGAGGAACCACCATGACCGCTGTTCACCCGTCCGCCACACCGACGCCGGCACCGGCACCGGCACCGCAGACCGTCGTCCCCGGTGACACGCACTCCGTCGTGCCACCGCCGGTGACCTACGACCATCTCGCCCGGACGGCGGGCCGCCGCTGGTACAACGGTCCGGCCGCGCTGCTGCTGATCGTCGTCACGGGCCTGCTGTTCGTGATCGTGGTCGGCATCGCCGTCAGCCTGGCGTCCCTGATCGCGGGAATCCCCCTCGACGCCGACGGCTTCCCGGCCGACCCCGCGTGGTCGACAGCGGCCGGCCTCGTGACCATCGCCGCCGTCCTGCCCGCGGTGCTCCTGGTCGTGCGGTTCGTGGAGCGGCGCCGGCCCGGGACGCTGTCGTCGGTCACCGGACGCCTGCGCGGTCGCTGGCTCGCGATGTGCCTGGTGCCCGCGCTCGCGGTCTCCGCCCTGGTCGGCGTGGTGGGCGTGCTCGTCGACCCGACCCAGGGCACCTTCGCGGGCTGGTCGTCGTTCCTCGGCGTCGCCGTCGTGGCGCTGGCGCTCACACCGTTCCAGGTCGCGGCCGAGGAGTACCTGTTCCGCGGTTGGATCGTGCAGGCCTTCGGCGCCGTCGTCCGCAGCCCGTGGCCCGGCGTCGCGGTGAGCGCCGTCCTGTTCGCGCTGGTCCACGAGGGTGCGACGGCGAGCGTGTGGGGCTTCGCCGACCTCGTGGTGTTCGCGGTCGTGCTCTCGGTCGTGACCCTGCGGACCGGCGGCCTCGAGGCTGCCCTGGCCCTGCACGTGGTCCACAACACCGTCTGCTGGGTCGCCGCGGCCGCCTACGGCGCGACCGACTCCATCGCCGACTACACCGAGGTCGGACCCGGGGTGTTCGTCGTCTCGACGCTCGGCACCGCGCTCTACGCAGCCACCGTGCTGGTGCTGGCCCGGCGCCGGGGCGTCGCGACCACGACGCGACCGGCATAGGCCGCGTCGAGGACGTCTCGCGGCAGCTCGCGCTCGGCCACCCGCCGTACCGTGGGCGGGTGTCCGCAGCGAGGTCGTGTCGACGGTGCTCCGAGGGCTCGCGGCCCTGGCAGGTCGCGCTGTGCGGCACCCGGGCCCGGCTGCACGGCGACGACCCGGCCGCTCAGCTCGTCCGCTTCGTCACGGTCGGCGTGATCAGTTCGCTGGTCTACTTCGGTGTGTTCCTGCTGCTGCGGTCCGTCGGCAGCCAGCCGGCCAACCTGGCCGGCGCCGTCGTCTCGTCCGTGCTCGCCAACGAGCTGCACCGGCGCCTCACGTTCCACGCCGGCGGGCGAGTCGACTGGTGGACGGCGCAGTGGGAGGGCGGCGGGCTGGCCGCGGCCGGCTTGGTCGCCACGTCGACGGCCCTGGCCGTGCTCGATCCCGTGGTGAGCGAGGCCTGGTGGGCGCAGGTGCTGCTCATCGGTGCGGTGACCGGCGCGGTCGGTCTGGTGCGGTTCGTCTTCCTGCGGCTCTGGGTGTTCTCCAGCCACGCACGTCGGACCGCCAGGCCGTCACCGTCGCCTCCCGTCCCGACGCCGCCGCGCCCATGACCTCGCATGTCCATCCGGATGGCCATGAGCTGGCGAATCGTTCTACTTCGCGCAGCACGAGGTGAGGCTGTACCACGTGCCGGGGTCCCGAGCTCCCGTCACCACCTGCCGTATCGCCTCCACCACCAGGGCGGGCTCGTCCTGGTAGATGTCGTGGCCGCTGCGTGCGGCGATGCTGTGTCTTGCGGCTGGGGTGAGCGTGGCGAGGTCGTCCTGCAGCGCTCGCCAGCTCCGTTCCAGCTCCGCGACCGGGAACCCCGGGATGGGGACCTCGACCGCCTGGCCCCGAGTGAGCACGGCCAACGGGATCGGCCGCAGCGGCACCGCCGTCCGGGTCTGCGCCAGCAGAGCGTCGCCGCGGTCGGCGTCGACCAGTTCGACGTCGGGATATCGCTCTCGCAGGGAGGAAGGCCCGCCCTGCACCTGGGCGAGCTGTTCGGGGGTCAGGAGGCGCCGCAGCTCGGCGTTGTACCGCTCGTGCGCGGCGTCGACGAGGACCACCCCGACGACGTCGTCGGGGTGGGCGGCGGCGTAGAGGCGGGCGTAGAGGCCACCGAGTGAGTGGGCCGCGAGCACGTACGGGCCGGGGACACGGGCAGCCAGCAACAGCGCATGCAGATCGGCGACCGTGTCCTCGGGCGAGCGCGGCTGAGGCACCGGGTCGCTGCGGCTGCGTTCGGCCGGGTCGTCGACCGACTCACCGACGGTGCCGGGCCGGTCGTAGGCACAGACCCGGGTGAAGCCGGACGTTCCCGGAAGGACCGCCGGTGCCGGCACGCCGGGGGACAGCACGCTCCATGCACTGCCGCGGTTCCCGTAACCGGCGATCAGGACGACGGTGGGGCCGCCCGTACCGCGGCACTCGATGTACATCCTCCTGCCGCCGACATCGACGGGGCCGGCGAAATCACCGTTTGCCGGTGGTGGTGCGCTCGACGCTGCCGCGCTGCACGCCGTTGCCGTGAGCAGCACACTCGTCGCCGCGGCGACCAGCGCTCTGATGAACAACCTCGTCAACTCCGCGCTCCGCTGTCCTCGAGCTCCGCGCCGAGCCCCACTCCGAACCCGGCACTTCGGCGAACTCGCAGAGGAGCGCCGGAACGGGCGCGCTCATGCCAGACATGCAGCATGCTCGCGTGATCTCCGGAACGGAACGAGGATCACGAACGGGCCTCGGGCGCTCACATCGAGTGAGCAGATCGGACAGGTCGCGCAGGGATCACTCTCCCGGTCGACGTCACCGCTACGGGTCGGCGCGGATCCCACGGTGGACGATGTCGACGAGGCCCTCCAGCCATTCGCCCGTCGGGCCGGCCTGCTCGAGCAGCGTGCGGTGGATGATGGCGCCGACGAGCGTGAAGATGGCCTGCTGGGGGTCGACCCCGGGCCGCCACTCTCCTCGTGCGCGGGCGCGCTCGGCCAGCGACGACGCCGAGTGGCCGTCGCCCGCGCGCTGCAGGGCAGCACCGCCCAGGTCGCCGCGGGCGGTGGTGGCGAGGGCCGCTCGCAGGAGCGCGACGCCGTCGGGCCGGGCGGCGAGATCGGCGATGGGTGCGGCGAGGGCGAGCAGGTCGCCCCGGAGGCTGCCGGTGTCGGGGCTGTCGCCGAACTCCTCGAGGAGGCCCTCCATGGCCGCCGCGACGAGGGCCTCCCGGGTGGGCCAGCGGCGGTAGACGCTGGTCTTGTTGACCTCCGCGCGGCGGGCGACCCGCTCGACGCTGAGGCCCTCGAACCCGGTCTCGGCGAGCTCGGCACGGACCGCGGCGAGGACCGCGGACACGACCGTGGCGCCGCGCGGCCGGCCGGCGTCGCGCCGAGGCGGGCCGGTCACAGCAGCACCGGCAACGACTCGAGTCCGCGCACGATCGCTCCGCCCCGCCATGCCGGGGGCGCCGTGGGATCGACACGACGCAGGGCCGGCGCCCGGCGCAGCAGGGCCGGGACGGCGATCTGGGCCTCGAGCCTGGCCAGCGGGGCGCCGAGGCAGTAGTGCGCGCCCTTGCCGAAGGCGAGGTGCGGATTGGGCGAGCGGGTCAGGTCGAGACGGTCGGGGTCGGTGAACGCCGCGGGGTCGCGGTTGGCCGAGGCGATCGCGGCGAGCACCAGCGACCCCCGCGGGATCGTGACACCGGCGACCTCCACGTCCGTGGCGGACCAGCGTTCGGTGGCGGTCTGCACCGGGCTGGTGAAGCGCAGCAGCTCCTCGACCGCCGTCCGCACCACCTCGGGGTCGTCGCTGCCGGACCGCAGCAGGTCCGCCTGGTCGGGGTGCTCGAGCAGGGCCAGCGTGCCCGCCCCCATGAGGTTGACGGTGGTCTCGTGGCCCGCGGTGAGCAGCAGGACCAGCATGGCGAGGATCTCGTCGGTCGTGAGCCCGTCGTCGCCGTCGCGGGCCGCGACCAGCCCGGACACCAGGTCGTCACGGGGGTCGCGGCTCCGGGCGACGATCAGCCGGCGGAGGTAGTGCATGAACCACAGGACCGACCCGATGCTGCGCAGCGGGCGCTCGCCGACGGCGAGCAACGCCCGGGTCCAGGCCCGGAACCGCGGGACGTGCTCCTCGGGGACGCCGATGATGCGGGCGATCAGGATCAGCGGGAGCGGGGCGGCGAAGTCGCCGATCAGGTCCATCACGCCCCGCCGCTGCGCGGTGTCGAGCAGTGACTCCGTGAGCTGTTCGGCCTGCTCACGCATCAGCTCGATCCGATGCGGTGTGAACGCCTGGCGCACCAGGCGGCGCAGTCGGTCGTGATCGGGCCCGTCGAGGCTGAGCAGGCCACGCTCCAGCGGGGCCAGCACCTTCGGCACCCCGCGACCGGCCGCCGCGACCCCCGGACGCAGCGCGTCCTGCCGGTTCTTGCGCAGGCGCGGATCGCGCAGAGCGGCCTCGACGTCGGGATGGCGGGTGATCACCCACGCCGTGCTCCCCCGCGCCCAGCGCACCGGCTGCACCGGCGCGTCGTCCCGCAGCCGAGCCCAGAACCCGAAGGGCTCGGCGGCGAAGTCCCGGCTCGTGATGTCCACCGAGGCGAGCTCGCCCACCGAGAGGCTGTCCCAGACCGGCGCCTGCACGCGCGGTGTCCCCATCGACCCCCTCCTTTGCAACGTCTCGTTGCAATCGTAGGGACGGCCCGGCCCTCAGGGAAGACGTGGACCCAGGTGTTGCCCAAAAACACGAAATCTGCTTCACTCTTCGCTGTGGAGGGGAGTATCCCCCGCGTCCTCGTCGTCACCACGGCATTGATCCCGCGAGCACGGGACGGACCCGGCGAGGCGGACCCGCACCGTCAGGGGCCGGGTCGGGAGAGACCTCCGAGTGTCGAACGCCGCACCTCGGAGGACAGCACATGGACGTCACGTTCGGGATCTGGCTCGCGGTCATCGCGGGCATCGTCGCCATGCTCGCGGTGGACCTCGTCGCCCACCGCCGGGCCCACGTCATCGGGGTCCGCGAGGCCGCCGCCTGGTCGGCGCTGTGGGTGGCGATCGGGGTCGGCTTCGGGATCGCGGTGTGGTGGATCTGGGGTGCTGAGTTCGGCCACCAGTACTTCGCCGGCTACCTCATCGAGAAATCGCTCGCCGTCGACAACGTCTTCGTCTGGGCGGTGATCTTCAGCTTCTTCGCCGTCCCCCGCGAGTACCAGCACCGGGTGCTGTTCCTGGGGGTGGTCGGCGCCCTCGTGCTCCGCGGCGCGTTCATCGCCGCGGGCGCCGTGCTGATCGCCAACTTCTCCTGGGTGCTCTACCTGTTCGCGGCGTTCCTCGTCGTCACCGGCATCCGGATGGCCGTCCAGCGCGACAGCCACATCGACCCCGAACGCTCCCGCACCCTGCGCTGGTTCCGCCGCCTGGTGCCGATGACCGACGCCTTCCACGGCCAGCGCTTCCTCGTCCGGCGCCACGGGGTCCTGCTCGCCACTCCCCTGCTCGCCGTCCTCGTGCTCGTCGAGGCCACCGACGTCGTCTTCGCGGTCGACTCGATCCCGGCCATCTTCGCCGTCACCGACGAGCCGTTCCTGGTGTTCACCGCCAACGCCTTCGCGCTGCTCGGCCTGCGGGCCATGTACTTCCTGCTCGCCGACCTCGTCCACCGCTTCGTCTACCTCAAGCTCGGGCTCGCCCTGGTCCTCGTGTGGGTGGGCATCAAGATGGCCCTCAAGGTGGACATCACCTACATCCCCACCCCGATCTCGCTCGCGGTCATCACCACGATCCTGACCGTCGCGATCGGCGCCAGCCTCTGGACCACCCGCGGACAGAGCGCCCACGCCGTCGCCGTCCCGGCCGGCGCCCCGCCGTTCCGGCAGGCCACGGCCGAGGAGCTGGCCGAGCTCGAGCCGTTGTGGAGCCGACGCGACCGACCCGGCGTCGCCCAGCCGGCCGCGACCGCCGCCCCCGACACCGCCGCCCCCGACACCGCCGCCCCCGACACGAACGACACCACCTCGGGACGGAAGTCGTGATCCCTCCTGCGCCGGACGCGCACAGGCGAACGCCCTCCGTGGTGGTCGATCTCAGCCGGGTGCCCCGCTGCGCGTGCCTGGCTGCAGGCCGCGCACCTGGCGCCATGAACCCGCCGAGCGCCCGGCCCGGGCAACCCCGAGCCCTCCAGCGTCGGACCTGCCCGGAGTGCGGGCAGGTCATGGCGCCGGTCGACGCCGACGCAGGCCCCACGGACGGCTGGTGGCAGTGCACCGGACGACACCGGTGGCTCATCCGCGACGGTCGACTCGTGCGACGAGGCCCGTGACGGGCCGCGGGTGGTGGGACGCGTCGGCGGGTGCGTTCGAGTCGCGCCTCGACGAACCGTCCGCGCGACGGGAGGCCTGGACGTCCCCGCCGGGCCTGACCGGACGACCTCTCCCTCGGGGCCTCCGGGCCGGCACGGAGGGACGGTTCGGCCCTGCCCCGCCGACCGTCATCGGCACGACCCTCGGGAGGTGCGCAGGGAGACGACGAGCTCGGTGTGGGGGCCGTGGCTGCTGGGCTGGTGCGGGGTGCTCGTGCTGGCGCTGGCCAACGGCACGCTGCGGGCGCTGGTGACGCAGCCCTGGCTGGGCGAAACCGTCGCACGAGCGCTCGCGACGGTGATCCTGCTCGTGGCGCTCACGGGCCTGGTGTGGTGGTTGCACCGGCGGCGTCCGATCCCGACCGCCCGGCAGGCCTGGGCGATCGGGGCGACGTGGACGGCGATGACCCTGGCCTTCGAGTTCGGTTGGGGCGGGCTCGTCGCCGGGCTGACGTGGTCGACGATGCTCGCCGACTACGACCTGACCGCGGGGCGCCTCTGGATCCTCGTCCCGATCTGGACCGCATTGGCCCCGGCCGTCGTGCGCCAGGCACAGCGCCGCGCCCCCGCGGCTGCCCGGTGACCGGCACCCTGGCCACGGCGGGCCCCGACGGGACCGCCGCCGATCTCCGGCCACGGCGGTGGCACCGGGCCGTGATCGTCGTGGCCCTCGTCGCCCTCGCCGGTTCGCTGACGGCCCTCGCGATGCCACGGGGGCCGATCACGCCGGTGGGCGTGGTCGTGGCCATGGCCGTCGGCGCCGCCGTGGGCACCCTCGCCGGCTTCGTGCTGCGGTCGCGCTGGGCGATGCTCCTCGCGCCGGTGGTCTTCGCCGTGGCCGTCGAGCTCGGCCGGGTCGGCGTCGTGGGGCCGACGGTGGACCGCCCTCAGATCTCGACGTTCTTCGGCGTGCTCGTCCTCGTCCTGGGCCGCGGGTTCCACGCGCTGGTCCAGCTGCTGCCGATGGTGCTGGGGGCGGCGGTGGGCGCGGGGCTCGCACGGCGGCGCTCCGGGGCGGCGGTCGCCCACGCGCGGCGCCGGGCGGCGCAGTGGGCCCGCCGCGGGGTCGCGGCGCTGGTCGCGGTCGCCCTCGTCGCCGTGGCCGTCGTGCTGACCCGCCCGGGAACGACCGCGCCGATCGTGGACCCAGCCGGTCGCCCGGTGCCGGGCAGTGTCGCCGAGCTGGCCACCGTCCGTCTCGGCGGCCACGACCAGACGGTGATGATCCGCGGACGCGACGCGAACGCGCCGGTGGTGCTCTACCTCGCCGGCGGGCCCGGGCAGAGCGACCTGGGCTACGCCCGGGCCTACATGACCGAACTCGAGGACGACGTCGTGGTCGCGGTCTGGGACCAGCGCGGCACCGGTACCTCCTACGCCGCCCTCGACCCCACGAGCACCTGGACCCTCGACCGCGCGGTCGAGGACACCGCGGAGCTCGCGACCTACCTGCGCGACCGGTTCGGCCAGCAGAAGGTCTACCTCGTCGGCAACTCGTGGGGCAGCACGCTCGGGGTGCTGGCCGTCCAGCGCCACCCCGAGCTGTTCGCCGCCTACGTCGGCACCGGGCAGATGGCCAGCCAGCTCGAGGCCGACCGGATCATCTACGGGCAGGTGCTCGACCTGGCCGCCCGCACCGGCGACGTGGCGCTCACCGAGCGGATGCGGGCCGCGGGGCCGCCGCCCTACCGCGACGTCTACGTCAACGCGATGCTCATCGACTACTACGACGCCATCGGCCCCTACCCCCGCACCGAGTACTTCCGGACCCAGGGTCCTCCCGGGATCGACGGCACCGGCGCCGACGAGTACGGCCCGCTGGACAAGGTCAACAAGCTCAAGGCCATGATCGACATGGGGTCGGTGATGTACCCCCAGCTCCAGGGGATCGACTTCCGCACCCAGGTGCCGCGACTGGAGGTGCCGGTCTACGTCGTCGCCGGGGCCCACGAGCTCACCGCCCGCTCCGGACCCGCCCGGCAGTGGTTCGACCGGCTGGACGCGCCCGTCAAGCAGTGGATCACCTTCGAGCGCTCGGGGCACGTCCCGCAGTTCGAGGAGTTCGAGCGCTTCCGTCAGGTGCTGCGCGACGTCGTGGCCCGGCACGGGGTGGAGAACCCGTGACGCCCGCAGCCCGGCGCGCGGTGACCGTGCTGACCCTCCTCGTGGGAACTCTCGCAGCCGTGGCCGCGGCCGCGGGGCTGGCCCTGGGCGGAGGCCCGGGGCGCCAGGTGGTCGTCACCCCGCGCGGCGAACCCGTGGTGCTGGACGGCACCGGCCTGTACCGCTGGAGCGGGGTCTTCGCCGCCGCCGGACAACGTGGCACCGACCTGGTCGTCCTCGTGCTGGTGGTGCCCCTGTCGGTGATCGCGCTCGTCGCGGCGCGCCGGGGATCGGTGCGAGCGAGGCTGCTGCTGGCCGGCCTGCTCGTCGTGGTGCTCTACGTCCACGGCAGCGTCGTCGCCGGCACCATCGCCCACACCCCGCTCTACGTCGTGTCCGTGCTCGTCGTGCCCGCGGCCGGCGCCGCCGTCGCCGTGCTCGTCGCCGGGATCGACCCCCACGAGCCGCTGCTCCGATCGGGCACGCCGCGGCGCGGGCCCGGTCTGTTCATGCTCGTCAGCGCGCTGGTGACCGTGCTCGTGTGGGGAGTGCCGCTGATCGCGGCCGCCGCCACCGGCACCGTCCCGGCCCGCACGGACCTCGCCGCGGCCCCGGTCACCCTCGGGCTCGATCTGGCCGTGGTGACGCCGCTGGTCTCGCTGGCCGCGGTCCTGCTGCTGCGGGGTGCGCCGCAGGCGCTCCTGCTCGCGGTCCCCCTGCTGGTGCTGGAGGTCTCGCTCGCGCCCGTGATCGCCGCGCAGACCGCGTCCCAGCTGGCGTCCGGAGTCCGACTCGACGCCGCCGAGATCGCCGGGCCGATCGGGGGCTTCGCGGTCCTCGCCCTCGGCGCCGCGATCACACTCGTCGCGCTCCTGCGCATCCCTGCCCCGTCGCCCTCTTCATCGTCGCCGTCGACCTCACCGCGCCCGGCGTCGGCCGCCTGAACCGACCGTCGCTCGCCGGACTCGTCGTCCGAGGGTCGGGGCCGTGAGGCGCGGCCGCCCTGAGTCGCAGGTCCGGCCGACCGGCGCCGGCTCAGGTGCGGCGCAGGCTGTTCGAGAAGTACACCGCGAGCAGGCCCGCCCAGTCCGACTCATCCGCGCTCGGCGCGCCCCCGGGATGTTCCTCCGCGGCGGCGACCGCGGGGTGCGGCCGCCACCTGGCCAGGTTCTCCGCGAGCTCGCGCACGCGTCGGGCGTCGGTAGCGGCGTCCTCGGCGAACACGCCGTCGATCTGCTCGAGCACGAAGGCGACCCCGCGCAGGATCCCGGCGGCGTCGTGGAGCGCCGCCGCGGACAGGTAGCGGTCATCGGCCGGCCGTGTCTGGTCCACGTCGCACGCTCCTCGAGCCCCGGCCAGGACGGCGCGATGATCGCCGCTCGTCCGGTGACGAGCCAGGGCCGGAGGTCCCGTCGACCCACGACCCGCCCCGGCCTGCACACCACCGAGATCCTGCGGGGCTGGCGGGAGTAGCACCCCGGAGCAGCGGTCGTTCCGACACCGCCGGGGCGACTCCGGAGGACTCACGATCCGGACCGGGGGCCCTGACGCAGGTACAGCCCGAGCGTGATCTCCCATGCGGGGTCGGGCACCGGACCGGCCACGTCGTCGTGTCGAGGGCGGGGCGACCAGCGAGCGAGTGCCTCGGCCAGGAGCCGGATGTGCTGTGCATCCTGCTCCGCGTCCTCGGCCCAGACGCCCTCGACGTGGCCCAGGGCCGTCGCCAGGCCGGCCAGCACGTCCGCGGCCTCGCGGAGTGTGGACGGCGAGAGGTAGCTGTCGTCCGGACAACCGACCCCACCAGGCTTGTTCTCGAACACCACGCCTCACCGCCTCGGTCCCCGACGCCCCGTGTCAGACCGATGCACCCGGGGCCGCACGGGCCTGCTCCCTGTCGATGACCGACAGCGTGGACGGTCTGCGCACCTCGAGCAGGGCCTCTGGTCACCACCCGCCGGACCCGTGGTCCATCCGCAGAGGCACCCGTTCGCCCCCCCGGCGGGCGGTCCGGGTCGACGGCACCGCCGGGACCGTCACCGCACTCCGAGCCGGCCGAGCTCCCGGCTAGTGGGACGACCGGCGTGGGGAGGAGCAGGCGGCGCTCGCGTCGGGGGTCGTTCCGGCGTGGTGAGCTTCCCCGCGGATGAGACGGCACCGGTGCGGATCGTGGTGACCCCCTGCCGGCTCCCACGGAACCTGGCCCTCGGTGCCGTCGGTGAACAGGACGCTGGCGGGGATGACGAATGCCCCGCAGACCTCGCAGCGTCGTGGGTGTCCCATGTGGAGCCGAAGCACGCGTTCGATCTGGTGATTCCGCAGCGTGCTCATCAGTGGTGTCCCCCGACCCCGTGGTTGGATCTCCACCATTGGGCTCACGAGAGGAGCGATGGTTCAAGTCCTCAGGGCTGATGATCTCCTGGCGGTTCGGCTCGGTGGCTAGTCGTTGCGCTCTGCGGACATCGCGCGCGCGACCGGACCGCGTCGAGGGCCAGAGTGGTGATCACCTCCCCTCGAACGACACCGCGAACGACGCGCACCCGCGCAGTGGCGCGATCGAGGCGACCTCGGCCTCCACACCGCTCCGGGTCGTCGCGTGCAGCGGCGCGAAGGGTTCGACGCTGACGACGAGGCGGGCGCCCTTCGTGCGTGCGCACCAGGTGGCGACCAACCGGCCGTCGAGCAACACCACGCCGGGCGCGCCCGTGGACCGCCAGAGGAGGCGGTGCAGCACCCTGGGCGCGAGGGACGCGCGGTCGCGCAGCTGGAGCAGCGGGTCGCGCGGCGGCAGCAGTCGGACGCCGGTGACCTGGGGCGGTGAGCACAACCGGTCGAGGTCCTCACCGAGCAACCACCGCGAGCGCCCGTCGACACGCACCTCGCAGAGCTCGTCCTCGATCTCGGACCACCACGGTCCCGCGTCACGGGCCGCGATGCCCAGCCATCCCGCCATCTCCGCGCGGGTCGACGGGCCGTAGCAGCGCAGGTACCGGCGCGCGACGGCCCCGCGAGCAACCGCTGCGTCGAGGGGTGCCGGCGCAGCGTCGAGCCATTGCTCCACGAGCACGAACGGCAGCGTGCTGCCCTCACGGTGGGCGAAGCACACCACGCGCTCGAGAGCGAGGAGCCGCAGGCAGAAGTGGACGACCGCTTCGCCCCACGACTGGCCCGGGGCGTAGGGGCCTTCCGCTTCCCAGGTCCGACGTGTCTCGACCGCGAGGTCGTCGGCGATCGCGGCGGCCAGCTCCGCTCCGAGTGCGGTGATCCCCAGCCCACGGTCACGCAGGACCTGGTCGATCCGTGATCGGAGGTGCTCGGTGGCCTCGTCGAGACCCATGCCCAACCGCTCGAGGGCGTCCTCCACGCCGACGACGAACCGGCGCCGGGCCGCCTCGTCCGGCGGCCGGACGCCGGTGGTGAACACGGCGAGGTCGGCGGTGGGGAAGAAGAACGGGGCACCGCGCATGGCCCAGGTGTGGAACAGGCTGCGGTCCTCGACGGCGGCGGGGATCGTTCCGGGGCCGACGTCGGCCACGCGGGCGTGCAGAGCGATCGCGGCCGAGCCCGGCGGGCTGTCCTGCAGGCCGCAGGCGCCGGCGGCCGTCAGCACGCCACCGGCGTCGAGGCGGCGGTGGAGGTGATGGGCCCCCAGGCGGTAGGCCATCACCTGGTCGACACCCACCTCCGCTCGGCCCGGAGGCCGGCTCGGATGCACAGAGATCACGGGTCGGTGCCGGGCGGAGCCGCCGGGGGCGGCGCGAGGCGGTGCGGGATCACCAGCACCGGGCACACGGCCTCCCGCACGCAGCGCGCACTCACCGACCCGAGGAGCGCGGTGCTCGCCCGGCCACGGCCCCGGGAGCCGACCACGAGGACGTCGGCCCCGCGGGCGGCGTGGAGGAGGATCCCGGCAGCGTCCGGCCCTTGCGACAGGACCAGGTCGACGTCCGGGACCTCATCCCCCACGAGCTCGGCGACCACCTCGGTGAGCCGGCGCCGGGCGACCGCCTCCATCTCGGCCAGGTGCGGCGAGCCCGTCTCCTGGTCCGCGACGGCGGCGTCCCAGACGTCGCGGAGCTTCCACGCCCACACCACCCGCAGAGCACCACCGGTCAGCCGAGCGAGCGAGGCCGCCCACCGGACGGCTTCGGCGGCTTCGTCCGATCCGTCGAACCCCGCCACCACGAGGGCGACACCCCGGGCCCGGACCAGCTCGATCCGGTCCCGCGGATCCTCGCCACCGCGCGGTGGGGCTGCCTTCTCGTCCACGACGACTCCCTCGGCTGGATACCCGCAGTCGTTCGTCTCCGTACACCACCGTCTCGAGGACCTCCAGTACCCGTGGCAGGCCGGGTGCGGCAGGCTCTCCGGCGTGACCACCGAGATGCCAGATGTGGGGGCGACGGATGCCGGCGGCGAGATGACCGATGGCGCCGCCGATCTCGTCCTCGTGGGGTTCGACGGCTCGCGGGACGCCGCGCGCGCGATCGCGACGGCCGCGCTGCTGTTGCCGCAGATGGCCGCGCGAGTGGTGACCGTGTGGGCGCCCGTGTCCCCGGACCCGGTGCTGCGGCACCGGGTGACCCGACTTGCCCACACCCTCGACCGCCTCGGCGTCCTGATGGAGCAGGAGTCCGCCGCCGACGCGCAGCAGACCGCAGCCGCGGGAGCGGCGCTCGCGCGGGCGGCGGGGTGGTCGTCCGAGCCGGCCACCCACCGTGCCCACGCCGACCCGGGTGCCGTGCTCGCCGGGATCGCCGGAGACCTCCACCCGCGGGCCCTCGTCGTCGGTTCGCGCGGCCTGGGCGGCACGGCGGCGATCATGGGCAGCGTGTCCGACCTCGCGGTGCACCACAGTCCGGTCCCGGTGCTCGTCGTTCCCCCGCTGCTCAGCCACGAGCGCGCGGCAGCAGCGACGGGCCCGGTGGTGGTCGGCCACGACGGCTCGCCGGGCGCCGAGCACGCGCGGACCGTGGCCGCCGCCCTGCTGCCCCACCGCGATCAGGTCCTGGCCCACGTGCACGCCGGCAGCACGACGGAGCCGGCCGGGGACGTCCCGGCGGGAGCCATCGACCTGCGCGCGCACGGGTGGGGAGCACGTGCGGTCGCGAACGCGCTGGACACGGCCGCCGCGGACCGCGACGCGGCGGTGGTCGTGGTCGGCTCGCGGGGACGCTCGGCGCTGCGCGAGATGGTGCTGGGCAGCACGGCGATGGCGGTGCTCCACCACGTCCACCGACCGATCCTGGTGGTGCCGAGCCACCCCTCGGAGGGGTGACGGTCGCCGGCGTCGCGCGTCGAGCTCGGCGAGCAGCTGCCCGTGCAGGCCTCTGACGTGCGTGGGCGCGGCAGGATTCGAACCTGCGACCGACGGCTTGTAAGCACTCACCGCCCTCAGGCTGTGCTGACCAGCGAAGATGCAGGTCGCGGTGGAGCGCTGTGCGCACTGTTATCCAGTGGCTAAACGATCACTGCTGATCATGCTCCCCGCGACGAGCCCTCAGAGCGACGTGACGAGCATGTCGGGGATTGGCCGGGGAGTCTCCGGACCTCAGACTTGCCCGGCGGCCGCCCTGTTGAGCGCGGCACAACGACGCGTGCGGTCGGGTTCCTCCAGCGCTGTGCCGGACGCAGCCGTCCTCGGCCGCCATCACCGGCCGCGCAGGGCTCCAAGCAGGGGCCTACTCCCCACCGGGCCGACCCGCGACGATCTTCGCCCTGGCCACGAGCTGCATGTCAACGGCAACGGGGGGTCGTCGACGCGGGCCGGGCTGGACGCCGACGCCGGCGGTGACGGCGGCCGGGTTGTCGAGGGTGCGGGAGACCGGTCCGGGCGGGGGCACGCCGAGCAGGGTGCACCGCTTCGGTTCGACGACCAGCTGGTCGTGAGACGTCACATCGGCACCGGATAGCCATCAATGGGACGAGCTTAGAAGAGCAGAGACGTCGCGAAGCGAGTCGACCGCAAAATCCCCTGCTGCACCGCCAACGCCGACAACCACCGCACCCGCGGATCGACCAGCAGCCACCCCAACGGCACTGTCTTCAACGACAAGGCATTCACGAGGCGACACACCAAGTAGACTGGCCGCCAGCAAGAAACCATCGGGCATGGGCTTCCCCCGAGTTACGTCGTCCGAACAGACAAGGACGGAGGGGTGAGGAAGACCCGCAGCGTTTATGCGAAGTCGGGCAAGTTCGCTGTAAGCGCCAGTGACAACACCCCACCTCCGGCCCAGACCGTGCAGGCTGCTGACGAGCTCGTGAGCACCCGGCATGGCGAAGACGTCGTCCAACTCGCCGCACTGAATGACGATCTGCCGTTGCACCGCCTGCTCAAGGTTCAAGTTCGTAGTATGAGCCTGCAGAATGGACACGGTGTCCATCACGGTGCGCCCCACGGAGAATTTGCGGACCAGGAGTGGGTCGAGTCCATACTCGTTCGCCCAAGTCATCCAGCTACGATCGATCGCGGCCGCGGAATCGACGAGGGTGCCGTCAAGGTCGAATAGTATTGCGCGCGCCGGAACAGTACCAACCGTGGGCGCCATGGCAAAGTCTCCTCATAAGTCTGGTCAGGGATCGGCATGCCTGACCTTCCAACAGCCGTACGTCAACAACTCCAATTAGACCTCGTCGAAAAGTGCACGCACATCGGTAGGCCCAATTTCGCGATCGTACAGCCTTCCTACGAACGACTTACTCTCCGCGTGGAGCGATAAGGATGATTGAAGGATTACTCGATCCGCGGGTTGGACCAGACGCGTACTCCACCGGTCCGCGAGCAGCGTCCTTGCGGCAAGCGCGAAGTCCTCGTACGTCACCGAAGCGTTGACGAAGCAGCGCCGCCATGCCTCAAGGAAGCGCACTTGTCCTTCCTCGTTTGAAAATCCTCGCGGATAGTGATCGGTGTTGAGCGGATCACGGATATCGCGGAGATCTTCAAGGAGTGCCGACAGATCATTCAAAGCGAGCGCACTTCTTCGTGACGTCATAAGGAGCTGCGCCCAGCGTCCAACCACCAACCTCGAGGCGTGAAGTGCGCGCCGAACCAGAACGTGCGCTAGGTTGCGCCACTCGGGATCCTGCATCAGCACCTTCAAGCGCGACACATCGCTAGGTGTCTCGATCTCCCCGCGACCGACGGCGCTCTCATCGACATAAGCGAGATTGTGGCGAGCCAGAATTTCTCGGACAGTCTGACGTTCGTGCTCGGATATACCGAAGTCGCTATCGTCCCGCATATTCCCTGCATGTAGAAGAAACCACAGTGTCCTACGAATCGCTAGAGGGCAGCGTGCCACAGCTCCAAACGCTGTCGCCTCGATCACCAAGTATCTTGCATCTTCCTGCCTCGCTAACCATCGCTCCACGAAGGTCGCGCCAATCAATAGAAAAAGGGCTGAAGTAAGAAAGTTGGTCAGTATTGGATGACCCAACCAGAAGTCGGCCAAGAGGCCGGTTGGCCAATCAGAGATAAGAATGAACAGGAGCAAAGCGGAGAGAATAGCGCCTGAGACCCGGACCACGTATCGACGCGACATCGCATCTCCTTCGGCAAAGACTGACTATCGTGATCCAGCAAGAGCCGCTGCTGGTGTCGTCTCGTTCCCTCGCCGGCCGAAGCGAACGAGTATACTGAGGGACTTGGAAAAAGGGCCGACGAACTATCTTCTAGCTATAGACGATCTACAACGAGTGGGTCACCGTGCCGGGTCGGGGGTCACCTTCGTGCGATGGGCGCTTCGAGGAGCCCCGCGGTGCGGCCGCCGATAACGATAATCAAGACATCGACCCCGCAAGGCCACCGACATTGCTCGCATGGCGTTGTATTGCGTTGAGCACCAGATCGGTCTCGGCCTTGGTCCACGTGCAGAAGGAGATCGACCAGGAGCCGTCACGGCCCAACTCCGTCTGCAATGCCTGCCAAATCCATTCGAAACAAACATCAGCACGCAGTCCACCGAGACCAGACCCGAACAGCGGCAGAAGTATTGAGCGCAAATCTAAGCCGTACTGGTCGCGCTCCCGCCGGGCGGTCTCGAAGACGTTGTGAACGGCCGTGGCAACCGAAGGTGGGTGCACAGTGAAGCCGTCGGTCCCAGGGATGGGGTCTCCGATCGCAACGTGGTAGATGCGTTGGACCTTCCGCGCAAGAAGCGATCCGGCCGAGGTCGGCGCGACGGTGCCCGCCGTGAAGGGCAGGCCGAAGCGTCCGTTGTCTCGAACCCACTGACGCAACTCGTCGGCGGCAGTGTCGTCGAGAATTTCCCCTGACGGGCTACACCGCGCCGCCGCCCGGCGTAAGCGACCCGAGACCGACGGCTTGAACGTCATCGCCATCTCCATGTAGATATTCTCAGAGGTCGCGACTACGTCGATGTCTCGCACTTGGTCGACTGGCCCTGAGCAAACGTAGAAGGGCACGGCGACGTCACCGAACGATACCGAAACCGGACCACGCACAGAGAGCTCGGTATAGTGCTCGAGGTTTTCCGGACGCTCCTCTCCTAGTGCCAGCGTTGAGGTAATGCTGGGGAACGGCTCGGCCAGCGCCGCGAGAAGATCAGACCGCAACGCCTGGTAATACTGACTGTTTTCCGATTCGGCGCGAAGGATCCCGGAATGATCGCCGGGCAGCACGCCGTAGATCGGGAAAAAGCCGCTCGCAGAGCTCGGCCAAACCACGCTGTCGGTCTCGCCCGCGTAACACGCGATCGGGATAGGACAGCGGCGATCGTCGAGAACAGGCGCGTATACCACGTCCCGGAGGATAGTTCTCTGGGTCTCGACGACCGACTCCGCCACCGGTCGTAGCTCCTGGTCCTGGCGGTGCCATCTCAACAAGAGCTTGCGCATTGAGAGCAGAAACTCGGAACCGTTATTCGGCGTGGCAAACAGCACAACGCGCCGCAACTGCGCCATCGCCATTCCCCGTCCGATGGCGAGTTGACGCGCTATATAGCGGAGGATGACGAGGCCGCCTTGACTGTGACCGACTAGCACAACTCGTTCATACCGTTCTTGCTTCCGTTGCAGGAATGTCGCCAGCTTATCGGCGATCACATTGAGGTCGGGAATCCGCGTGGAGATACTACGCAGGAATCGGGGTGTGGAGTACTCGAACGTTTCCACGTCATACGCACCGAGGTCGGCGTCAGCACGCACGCAGGCCACAGTCGGATGCCACACGCGTGCGCTGGAAAACAAGCCGTGCACGAAAACGACAAGCGCCCTCGGTTCCTGATGATCTCCCCCAGCCGTCGGCATGCCGCGGATCGTACGGGACCGAAATATGCTCGTGGCACACGCCACCAACCCACGGGCTCGCGCTACGAAGGGTACCGGGCCGATTACTCTTCGCATCATGCGACCGCGGGGTGCCCGCCAGCCGGCCACGCGGTCGTGGCATGCTTGCCAGGCTCATTTCGTTGCTATGGTTATGGGCAACGAACGAAAATTTGGGGGAGAATTGCCAGAACCGCAGGACGTGTCGTTCCTCGACCTGAGAACCAAGCTTCGGCAGGATTCGATTTTGGATACGGTGGTCCACGTCGCTGAGGGTGGTCACTCGTCCGCTCCACTCGTGGTCGAGCTCGATCCCACGTCCTTCTGTGACCTCGCCTGTCCCGAGTGCATCTCCTCTGGCCTGCTTAATGCTGGTCGATTCACCGAGGAGGCCTTAATCCAGTTCGCTGACGATGCCGTGCAAGCCGGGGTGCGTGCGGTGATCCTGATCGGCGGCGGAGAGCCCCTGCTGCATCCCGCGACCGGTCGAGTCATTGCAACACTCAGCGCGGGTGGTGTGGCCGTCGGCATCACCACGAACGGCACTCAGCTGCACCGCTACCATCAGCTTGTGGCCCAACAGGTGGCCTGGACCAGAGTCTCGGTCGACGCCGCCACGGCCCAGACCTACGGCCGATTCCGTCCGGCTCGGGGCGGACGCAACAAGTTTGATCAGGTTATCGAGAACATGCGAGCACTGGCGCGGGACAAAAGCGGCCGGCTCGGATTTTCGTTTCTTGCAATGGTGCGGCACGAAACGTCTGTCAAGCAGGCCGAGACCAACATCGGAGAGATATGCGACGCCGTTGAACTGGCTGACCGAGTTGGCTGCGACTATATCGAGATTAAGGCCGAGTACGATCTGTCGCACTTCGTCAAGGGCCACCGATCAAGTGCGTTGCCGATGTTAGAAAAGGAACTAAACCGTATCGAGCGGGCGCGGCCGCACCTCGACATCGAGGTAATCTTGCAGCAGAACCTGCAAAGGATGGTGGACGGAGATGGACCGCAAGTCCAGCCCAAAGATTACTCGCGCTGCCCGGTCGCCGAACTCCGAACGCTAATCACGTCGTCCGGGGCTTACCACTGCCCGTACCACCGCGGAAATCCCCGAGCACGCTACGGCGACCCCACCGTCCACTCCTTGACCGAGATGTGGGCGAGTGCAGACCGCGAGGCGGTCGCCCGCCGAATCCGACCGGACCGCGACTGCGAGTTCAGTTGCATTCGACACCAGTCGAACCTGGATATCCTCGAGCTGGCCGACCCGCGCTCCTTACTACGACGCAACCGCGTGCCCGACTACGACCCCTTCATCTAGCGATGGGTAGACCTTGACCAACCGCAGCCACATCCTCGGATTGCCGGAGATTCACCGGGGTTCCGCGGGCGAGACGATCACAAAGCCCGACGGCACGCGGGTGCGGTACTGCCTGTTCGATGAGTACGAGGTCCACTACAACGAGTTACCTGCCGGGGTACGGCAGGCTTGGCATCACCACGAACAAGTCGAGGAGGCCATCTGTGTGACCGATGGTCAGGTCACCCTGCATTGGATCGACGACGGTGGTGGTCAGCAGGCGACGACACTCGACCGGGGCGACCTCGTCCGCCTCGGGACGGCTCCGCACACTCTGGAGAACCAAAGCACGTCGACGGCACAGTTCGTCGTGGTCAAGACGGTACCGAGCGGCGGGGGGCACCGAGAGACTTTCCTGACGGACAAGTTTCTCGACAACCCTCCGGGCAGTCCGTCGTGAGGGTCGCAGCGGAGGTCACCAACTCCGGCTCGGCACCGGCGCGCGCCTGTCTCGTCGGCGAGGACCTCGACTGGATGGGCGGCGGGGCAATCCAAGTCGCCATTGGGCTGCGAGTCGCGGTGACCTGTACCTGGTCTACGACACCAGGAAATCTCGTAATAGAGACATCAGGCGTACTCGACGATCGGCTCACCTTCAGTGGGCCGGCCGAGGTGCCGACCGGTTCGTGGGCGTTCCTCGCCTCGCGCTGCCTAGGGCTGGCCACGAGCCATCCCGCCTCCCTGGTGCCCCGCCGCGTGTCAGTGACTTCGACAACACCGCAGTCGGCTGGCTTAGCAAGCAGCGCGGCCCTCGTCGTGGCCGGGGTGGGCGCCGTCGCGCCCGATCTAGCGTCGGCTGAAGCGGAGGCCGCGAGCTGGCGCATCGAGGCGGACGACGCGGGACGCGACGTCGGCCCTATGGATTACGTTCCATGTGTGCGCGGCGGTGTTTCCGACGTGACGTGTGGACCTCGTGGAATCGAACGGGTCGACGCTCTTAATTGGCCGGGCGAGGCCACTCTCGTTGTGGTCGACACTGGCCTGCCGCGCAGCACCAGCGAGGTGATCGCCTGGAAGCGGAGGCGCTGGGAGCACGGTGACCCGTCGATCGAGGCCTATCTCGCAGGAACCCGCGCCGTGCACGCGGATGTACGTAGGATCCTGACGGACCCAGACCCTGACGTCGGCGCCCTTGGCGACGCGGTGTCGCGAGCGCATGATCTGCTACGAGATCAGATGGGAGTCAGTACTCCGCTGGTTGAAGACTGCGTCGAGACGATCATGCGAGGTGGAGCGGTTGGCGCCAAGATCACGGGCACTGGGAAGGGCGGCTGTCTCATCGGGCTCTTCGACGGTCCACCCCCAAAGCAAACATTGAAGTCGCTGCGTGGTTTGGTGCGTCGGGCCGAGGTAGTCACAGTCCCGGCCCCGGGCCTTCAGCGAGGGTGAGGCGCTCGTTTGCTCCGCCGCCGCAAGCTGCTCGGTGCCCCTGCCAGCTACCCAAACGAGGCTCGACACTGTTAGACGCTCGCTCAGCACTGTGCGTCGCGCCTCCAACTACACGAGACCTAAGGGACCACAAGAGCCACCTCAATCTGAGCCCAGAGTTGCTGTCGTTGTAGGTCAACGCTTCGCAGGTGGGCGCGGTAGGAATCGAACCTACGTCCGACGGCTTGTAAGCACAATCGGGCTCGAAGCTGTGCTCACCAGCATGTTCGCAGGACGCGTCTGAGCGCTATGCGCACTGTTATCCTATCGTTAAACGATCACTTTGGATCATTACCCCGCGATAGCGGCTCTCAGGGCCTCCCAGGGAGCCAGTTGGCACCTCGGCAGTAGCCTATAAGGGCCTCGAGGCTCGCCGTCCCCTCCGGCACGACTCCAGGGTCGCCGAGCGGCCGTCCTGGCTCGGACCCTGCGACTTGCCTGAGACGACGTCCGTGTAATCGCTCGCGGAGCTGAGCAGCCAACGGACTTGAGAGCAGCCGCCGCCTGTCATGGAGCTCCGGGGCGAAAGTCCCGCGACAGGCGGCCCGCTGCGCGATCTGAGAGGGGACGAGGTCTTCCGCCTCCAGTGCCAACGGCGAGACCCGCCGCGCCGTTCACCGCAGCGCCTCAGGCCCGCGCCATGGCTGTGCCCTCCCTTAAGATCCCTCCGAGAGTAGGGAGCATCGGTCAGGGAGCGAGGGATGCCGGAACCGTCGTCTGCTTCTGTCGGTGGCGCCGGCGGCGCCGCTGGCGTCGGGTTGCAGGACCGTGTCTTCGCGTGGGCGGCCGCGGCCATGGTGGCCGAGCAGCCCCTGCTCGGTGAGCTCGTTGCCGGGCCTGTTGCTCGGGTTGGCGCGCAGACGGGCCACGAACTCGACGACGTCGTGGTGCAGACAACCCTCGACAATTACGCGTTGGTGCAGGTGAAAGCCCGTCTGAGCCTGGGCACTAGCTCGTCCAGCCCACTGGGGAAGGCCCTGCAGCAGGCCGTCGCTCAGTACCTCGCCGGCCCGCTTCGCTCCGCCGACGGCGCCCAACGAGCGGTCGATCCGTCCCGCGACGCGCTGGTGCTGTGCACCGACAGCAGCGCTCCGGCCACCATCCGCCGCGATCTGCCGGTGGCGTTGCGACGAGTCGTGAGCCACCCGCCGGGCACCCCGCTCGATCAGGAACTCAACGCCGGGGAGGAGAAGGCGCTTGGGGTCGTGCTCGCCCACGTCCGGCGCTTGTGGGTCGAGAACGTGGGCCATATGGCTGGCGACGAGGCGTTGCGGGGGTTCTTGCGCGCGCTGCGAGTCATCACGGTATCGGCCGCAGAAGGCGAGGCAGACCAGCGCGCCGCCATCGCTCAGATGTCCGCGAGCACGTTGTCCGCCGCTGACGCGAGCGAAGCCTGGGGGCACATCGTCAGCGAGGCGCACGCTGCGTCGGAAGAGCGCCGGTGGCTCGACCGTGCGGCCGTGGGCCAGGCACTCGCGAACCACCGGATCTATCTGGTGCCCCCGTCCCGCTACGCCGCGGACATCCAAGCACTCCAGGAGCTCTCGATCGCGAACCTGCGGGCCCTGGAGTCGGAGGCGGGCCTGCCTGTCGGCGACGGCGTGTTCATCGAGCGTTCCGTCGGCGAGGCAGCTCTCGCCGATGACAGCGGCGAGAACCTACTCATCGTCGGCGACGCCGGCACCGGCAAGTCCGCCGTCGCCCAGCAGCTCGCCCGCGCCCGGAGCGTGACGCAGACAGTGGTGATGCTGCGCGCCTCCGACATCGCTGGGGTGAATCGGTTGCGGCTGGGTTCGCCGCTCTCGGCGGTCCTCGCGGCTTGGACGGGCCCGGCCGCTCTGCTCGTCATCGACGGTGTCGATGCGCTTCGCGGGGCCGAGGACCGAGAGGTCTTGAGCGCTCTCGTCCTGGGACTCGTCGGCGCCCGGTGGCAGACGGTCGCGACGGTTCGCCGGTTCGACGCGCGCAATAACGTCCGTCTCAAGCGAGCGTTCCGCGGTGACCCGCTCTCTGGCGAACCGACCCAGGTCGATACGAGTCTGGCCAGGGTTCGCCACCTGCTCGTCGGCGATCTCACCGAGAGTGAGCTCGAGACGGGGCTAGCCTCGTCTGCGGCGCTTGGCTCGGTCGCTGCGGTGGCGCAACCCGAGCTGCGCGTTCTGCTGCGTAACCCGTTCAATCTTCGTCTCGCGGCGGAGTTGGCTCCCGACCTGTCGATCAACGAGCTGCTCGCGATCCGGAGCCGCCTCGAACTGCTGGAAGCCTATTGGGGGTGGCGGGTCGTCGAGACCGATCAGGTCGCCCGCGTTGCCCTCCTCAGGCGTCTGTGCCGAGTAATGATCTCTGCCCGGCGGCTTGAGGTGGCCGAGGCCGAGCCGGTGGTCGCGGCGGTCGACAGCTCCTCGGTCGAGGCGCTGTTGAGCGCGGGCGTCATCTCCGGCGGCAGCCAGTTCGGCGACGCAGCGCCCCGGGTTCTGTCGTTCGCCCACAACATCCTGTTCGACTACGCGACGGCGATTTACGTGCTGCTCGACCCGAGCGAGCCGCAGAAGCTGCTACCGCTGCTGGACGACGACCCGTCACTACCGCTCGTTGCCCGGCCCAGCTTGGAGATCGCGGTCGACCTGCTCTGGAGCCGTGCCGGCGGCGAGGTCTTCTGGCCTTTGCTCCTCGAGCTCGCCGCGTCTCCGCACGAACTGACCTCCCTCGCCTTCGCGGGGAGGCTTCTAGCTCTCGTCCAGGAGCCGCGCGAGCTTGAGCCGCTCACGCCCGAGCGAGGCCGACCTGACCAGGCCGCCGGATTGAGTCCCGAGCAGAAGATCGTCAGCCAGGTTATCGGCGCGCTACGGACGTCGGCTCTACCGCTGGCCCCGGACGGGGCCCTCCGCCCGCTCGCCGCTCTGGCTCGCGGTCTGGCTGAGAATGCGGCGTCCTCTGTCGACCTTGGCCTTTCCTTCGAGCTGCTCAGGGCGCTGCGAGACCGCTTCGGTGACGCCACCGACGAGGACGACCGGGCGCGTGCGGTGGCGGCCCTGCTCGAGGGGTGTCGTGCCGACCCCGCTAACCGGGAGCGGCTTGCGGGCGCGGCGCTTCGGCTGGTTTCGGGCGCGGTGGTCGTGAGCACCGAGGTCCGTGGCGCGGTAGGGCGGCTGCTCGATGACCGGGACGCCCTGGAGCAGTGGGGCGGGACAGTGCTCACGTGGTTGCCCGACGTCGTGGTCGCCTTGGCGGCACACGACCGCGAGCTGTCGCGGCGGGTCGCGTCGGCGATCGTGACATTCCGCGAGACCCGCGACGAGCAGGTCGCCTTCCTCGACAGCCCGTTGCTGCCGATGAGGGAGTCACGGGCTCAGCAGGCACAGCACGGCGTGTGGCGCCTGGGTCAGGTGTTCGGCGAGCTGTGCGCCGCCGACCTCAGCCTCGCGGCACTGATCTTCTGCGATCTCGCTCCGGCCCCTCCTGCGGAACCCGACGCGCGCTGGTCCCTTAGCGTGCCTGGGGCGACCGGCTCACTCGGGTACGGCTCCCGCGCGTTCATGTCACCGCACGACGTCGAGGAGACCGCGGCGCATGCGTTGGCCGGGGCGCTCGCCCGGGCCGGAGCGGGCGACGCTCGAGCCGCCGTCGCGGCTCTAGTGGCGAACCTGAGGAACGTCTTCGCGTGGTCGTCGCTTCTGACCCCTGAGCACGACGACGACGCGGTGGAACTCGGGCAGGCGGTCCTCCCCGCGCTTGCCTCCGGTGCTCTGCTGGCTCATCCCGTCAGCGCCGCGGCGGCCGCTGGACTCGTTGCCGCGTTGGCCGATTCCCAGGCGGGCGTCGACGGCGAACTCGAAACTGCCGTGCTCAACGCGCACTCGCTTCTCGAAGCCGAGGCCGCCGAAGCTACCCACGACGCCGACGACGAGGCGTGGGTTCACGACGTGCTTCAGCGGCAGAAGGACGCGCTCACGGGCTGCCTTCGCCCCGACGCGGTCACCTCGCCTGCTCTCGTCGCGCGCCTCGCCGAGATCGGCCCTCAGGGCACGCCACGGCCCGAGCCACCGGTCACCGTCGGGGCCAGTGTGTCCCCCTGGACAGCGACCGACCGGCTGCGGGAGCAAGGAATCGAACTCAAGGCGGAGACCGACGCGGTTGTTCGCCGGCTCGACGAGGAGCTCCGGCTCGTACAAAGTCACAACGACGAGCGCCCCGACGCGCAGCGACGCCTCCCCGACTTGTTCACAGAAGCGGACAACGTCTTCGAGCAGGACGATGAACTGCCGCAGGCTGCGCTGGAGCTGTTGCTCGACGCAGCGGGGGCCCTCGCCCGTGACGAGCGGGTAGGGCACGACAGTGACCGGGGGCGGCGACTCGTCGAGCTTCTGCTTTGGGCGGCCGACCAGTCCGAGTGCGGCTCCTTCCTCGACAGCGGCCGCGCTTGGAGCCCCGGGTTTCGAGATCGTGGGGTGAGCGGCCTGGTGACGTTGCTCGGGAGAGCGGACTGGCGCGAGAGCGACTCGCGGCCCGAGATCGCACGTGTGGTGGGCGACGCCCTGAGCGACACGAGTCCTCTGGTGCGCATGCTCGCCGCGCACGCCGTGAGCGCGCTGCACGCTGGCGGCACGGCAACCGACACAGCCTCGGCAATCGCTGACCTGATCCGTAATGAGACCGACGAGCCGGTCCGACAGGTCCTCGTCCGCCACCTCGCTCGAGGAGCCGCGCGCACACCCGACATCGCGGACGCGACCATCGACCAAGTCCTCGGGGACCACGGCAACGAGACGGTCGATCCCGCGAGCGAGCTCGGCCGGACGGCGCTCAGCCTGCTCGCCTACCTCGCGCTTGTAGCCCGAACACCATCCGCTGTGCGTCGTGTCGAGATGTGGTGCGCCGATGCCGTAGCGCGCTCCGCCTACGTCGCAGGCTTCGCTCAGCACGCGCGGGACTACCTCAACCGCGCCGACGCTCTCGGCCAGAACGAGGTATTCCGTCTGCTGGCAACAGCCACCGACGTCGCCAGAACACGCTGGGCTCGCGACGCGGCCGACAGCAGGCCCGGCGACACGCGGAGCGACCTTGAGACGTCCGAGCTGCAGGCGGCCGCTCACGTCGCGAACACCATCGCCGAACAGATCTACTTCGCCAGCGGCGCGACAGACGGCGTTGTCGACGACGGGCAACTACGCGAGCGACGCGGTGACCTCGACCAGTTCGCGAGACTCGCCTTCCCCATCCTGAGCGAGTGCGCCAGCCTCGGTCTGCCCGAACCCGTGCACCACGTCGTCCAGACCATGGTGTTCCTGGCACCGTCGAACGAGTCGCGGGCACTCACCGCGATCGCGGAAGCCGTCCCGTCCAACACCCCTTACGCAGGAGACTCCCTGGCCGGAGGACTGGTCATGCCCTACCTGCGGCGACTCCTGACCGAACACCGACACCTCGTCCTCGTCGACGACGCAGGCTCTTCAGCCTTCCGGCGGCTGCTTGAGGTCTTCGCCGGCGCCGGGAACAGCGAGGCGCTCGAGCTCGCGTACACCTTTGCCGACGTTTTTCGCTAGAGTCCTACTATCGAATCCGTCGACCTTCAGCGAACCACTGACCTGTCATGGTGGGCCGCAAGAGTCGGCCTTTAGTCGATCCGCTATGTCCCCGGCGTCGACGGATGCCCACCCGGCGCATCGCCATCGACGCGCTCAGCAAACCGGCTCTTCCGGTTTCAGAGCACAAGAGATCAGGAGTGCAGTAGAGATCTGATGCGGTAGTCGATCACCGCCCACCCACCCGACGGCGCGGGACTGACTCTCTCGCTGCTGCATACGACCTCGTCCTGTGCCGCAGCTCAGGCCACATCCGCGGGGGCAGCGTGATTCCTCACTTCGTCGAGAATCTCGACGATCCGGTCTACCTCGGAGCTCGGGAAGTAGTAATCGATGCCCGCCGAGGAGCGGTCGGTGTAGGGCGACTCGAAGAGCCGCCCTGGTTCCATGACTCCGTTGGCAGTCAGCTCGTCGACGATGAGGTTCACGAAGCGAATCTGGTCGACGCTGAAGGTGCTGCCGTCGAGGTAGCGGGCGAAGGCCTCGGTCGCCGCTTGCCGATCGAGCCCGATGAGCGAGCGAACGAACAGCCCGAGCCCCTCGGCCTGCTGCGCCGCCGACTCGATGTCGTTCTGCTGTCCAGCGCCACTGGCCAAGAGCATCTCCTCGAGCGACGACAGATCCTCGGGCGTGAGCTGCCTGTTCCGCCGTAGTTTCTGGAGCGCCACGTGGTCTTCGTGCTGCCGGAGGTAAGCGGCGGCCTTGGCGCGGAACCGTGCGAAGTCAGTGCCCGGAGTGATGCCGGGCAGGACGACGTCGACGGCGTCGCCGAGCTGGTCGGCGAAGTCGGTGTAGACGGGGTTGCGCGAAGTCTTATCGACGAAGCGGACGAGCCCGCGGATGCGGAGACGCGCGAGTTCGAGCATCGGGAGGGTGACGTCGGTCCACCAATGCTCGCCCGCGACCTCGTCGAGCAGTTCCTGTTGCTGGGCCACCGCGGGAATTGCGGTCTTGCCAAGCAAGGCGGCGGCGACGTCCTGGATCTGCTCGCGGAGCCGTTCGGCGGTGACCGCGTCGCCTTCGAGCTGGGCGAGCTGACGACGCAGCACGAGAAGGTCGAAGCGCTTCGCGTCCTCCTCGTCCTTCGCTGCGGCCGACGGAAGGCCGGCGAGGTGGCTAAGGATCTGTTCGGCGTCGTCGTCCGAGACCGTCGTCCAGGCATCACGCTGCGCGAAGCGCTCCACCCATTGGCGGTGCGGGCGGACGAGGACGTTGTCCAGGCTCATGCCGGCGACGAACTCGTGGAGAATCGTCGCGGCGCTTTCGCGCAATTCCGCGTGGGTGTGGGCGGCATCGAGGTGTACGACGAGGCCGAGGCGGGCCTCGAAGAGCCGCTGGGTCAGGGACTTCTGCAGTGAACCCTCAGCGCCTGGCAGGTCTTGGCTGAAGAACTCGAGGTTGCCGCAGAAGTCGAAGACGAAGAAGTCCTCCTTCGGGTGGCCCGGCCCGTAGAGGTCGGGGCGAAGCCGCGTTCCGCGGCCGATCATCTGCCAGAACTTGCTCTTCGACCGCACCGTTTTGAAGAAGACGAGGTTGACCACCTCGGGCACGTCGATGCCGGTATCGAGCATGTCGACCGAGACCGCGATGTGCGGGGGCTTCTCGACGGTGGAGAAGTCGTCGATGAGGTTTTGGGCGTAGTCCGAGCCGGAGGTGATCACACGGGCGAACGATCCGGCCAAGTGCGGCCACTGGAGGTCGAAGCGCTTCGCGATGAACTCGGCGTGGTGCTGGTTCTTGGCGAAGATGATCGTCTTGCCGAGTCGGTCACCACCGGCGACCTTGTGGCCCTTGTTCATGACGTGTGCGAGGACCTGGTCGACAGTGTCCTCGTTGAACAGGAACCGGTTGACCTCTTCGGCGCCGACTGCGTCGGGCGCGCCGTCCTCTCCCCAGTCGAGCAAGTCCCACTGGTCCTTCTCCTCGGGACTTAGATCCGCGTAGCGGATGCCCTGCCGCAGGAACGTCGAGCCGACGGAGATCCCGCGGGCGGGTACGAGGTAACCCTGCTCCACGGCCTCGTCCAGACTGTAAGCGTCAGTAGGCACCCCGTCCTCGAGGTGGAAAAGGCGGTAGGTGTTGTGGTCAACCTCGTCTTTCGGGGTCGCAGTCAGCCCGACGAGCATCGAGTCGAACCAGTCGAAGATCGCACCGTACTTCTGGTAGACCGATCGGTGCGCCTCGTCGATCACGACGAGGTCGAAGTATCCGGGCCCGAACTTCCGCCGCCCGCCGTCGATCTCGTTGATCAGGTTGAGCATCGTCGGGTACGTCGAGATGTACACGCGGCCGTCGACAGCCTTCTCGGTGACCAGGTTGACAGTCGTCGCCGACGGCAGATGAGCCTTGAAGGCACTCAAGGCCTGGTTCACCAGCGCGGTACGGTCGGCGAGAAACAGCACCCGCTTGACCCAGTTCGCCCTCATCAGCTGATCGACGAGCGCGATGACCGTGCGGGTCTTGCCCGATCCAGTGGCCATGACGAGCAGGGCGTCTCGCTGCTTGGCGTCGAACGCGCCGTCCACTGCGCGGATCGCCCGGTGCTGATACGGGCGCTCGACGATTCCGCCGTCAATCGGGGCGTCTGAGAGCGGCGTCCGGGTCTGCCGCCGCTGGATCATCAGCTCCAGCTCGTCGCGGGTGAAGAACCCCTGGACCTCCCGCGGCGGGTAGCCGGCCGCGTCGTCCCACACCCAGTGCTCGTAGCCGTTGGTGAAGAAGATGACCGGGCGGCGGCCGAACTGCTTCTCCAGGCAGTCGGCGTAGAGCCTCGCCTGCTCCTGCCCGTTCGAGGCGCTCTTGGTGGTCCGCTTGGCCTCGACGACGGCGAGCGGAAGACCGTCGGCGCCCCATAGCGCGTAGTCGACGTAGCCGGTCCCGCCGTTGTTCGGCATCCCGGAGACCGCGAACTCACGGTCCCGGACGTCGGCGAGCGGCCAGCCGGCCTCGGCGAGCAGGACGTCGACGAATAGGTCGCGGGTCTCGGCTTCGGTATAGTCGTGGTCGTCGACCCTCGTCTTGGCCGACTGAGCGGCGCGGATCGTCGCCCGGAGCTCGGCGATCTCGGCGTCCTTCGCCTGCGCCAGCTCGTCCTTCTCCGCGAGCGCCTTCGCGTGGGCTTCGTCCTGCGCTTGAAACTTCTCGGCGAGCTTCGCGACCTCCTGCCGCGAGAGGGGCGCTGCTCTCGCGGCGAGCGCGGGGTCGAACTGCGTCTGCGTCGGCACGGTTTGGGGGTTCGCCGAGTACCGGAACGCGGCCCACACCATCACGTGGTGCAGCTCCCGCAGGACGTCCCGCGCGGCTCGTGGAGGGATCGGCTGCGTGTCATGGACCGCGGTGTTGCCAAGCTTCCGTATCAGATTCAGCTTCTGGGCGATGCCCGCTCCGGCGACGGCTTTGAAGGCGGCTTCGTTGATCCGGGCCGAGAGGTCGTCCCTGTAGGGCGCTGGGAGGGCGAGCACGTCGTACAGGTGGCCAACGAGAATCTCCTCCGCGCGACGGGCGTAGAAGCAGGCGGAGCGCGGGTCGCTCGCCAGGTACGACTCGGCCCTCTCACAGTCGGGATAGACCGTCGGCATGGTCTCGCGAACGAAGTCGAAGTTGCCCATCAGAGTTCGCCCCCGAAGGCACGAGACTGCAGAGACCGAAGCATCTCTTCAATTGCCGCCAGAGATCGCTGAGCGTTCGAGCGCTCGATGTCGACCCGCTGCTTTCGCGCTGCGAAATCTCGTTGTACCTCAAGCGGCGGAAGAAGGATGTGGAATCTCTCCGCGACGCGCTGGTAGATAGTTCGATGAATAGAACCGTCACTCGCAGAGAGGAGATGCAGGCGCGAAAAGCGTAGTGCGGCCATCAGGTAGTCCGAGTCGAGTGAGTCGCCGGGGGTCCAATTGTGAAAGTCCTGGGATGTGGCCATGGGCCGCCCTAGCTTAGTCACGAAGCCGACAGATGCGGTCCTGGAGAAGCACACCGTGCCCGCGGGAAGGACCACCGCCGAGGAGTTCGCAATACCCGCTTCAGTAACCTTGGGCTCGACGTCCACGGCCATCCGACCATCAAGCTCCCTGATCTTCGGGAGCGAGACCCAAGGAATATCACCATCCCAGTAGCCTTGCCGCGTCCGATCCGGGGTGTGCCCGGTCGCCATCCGAGCGACGCGATTCAACGGAACCCATTCCCAGCCGGCAGAGTTCTTTCCTCGGCGAGCCGTGGTGACCGAACGCCAGTCGTCGTCTCCGACCAATTCGTGAAAGATTGACCGCTCGAGCAGGTCTAGATGATGGAGGGCCTTAGATCGCCACGAGCGAATCGCATCGACTTTGTCGAGAATCGACGCGATACGATGTTGCTCGACCAGTGGTGGCTTCGGTACCTCGATCCTCTTCAAGAACTTGAAGTGTCGAGAATAGCCTGCACTCGGAAGGTCGTAGGACCGCAAGTAGTGATAGACGAACTTCGGGTAGAATTCGTCGCGACAACGGAGAAGTTTAACACCGTCGGCCCCCATTGCGAATGGAAAGTCCACGTACTTGAACGCTCGCGTGTGGTCGCCGAACACGATGATTGGCCCATTCGTCCTAGCGAGAAGGTCGGCGCTGTCGGTGTAGCCGGCGATGAGCTTCTGTCCCTGATCGACCACGGGGTGGCGGCCATATTCCGAGAACTCTGCCCGAGGAATCTTTCGGTTCCCTGCTGAGACGTCCTCGACGGCGTCGAGAAATGGCACCATTGTGAAATTCACTTGAGCATCGTTCTCAACTCTTCCAGCCCCTCGGCAATCTGCCCTTCGAGGTCCTGGATATCGGCGATTATCTCGAGGGGGGACCGGTGCTCGGTTGCGTCAGTCACGACCTCCTTATATCTACTGAGCGATAGGTCATAGCTCTGAGCGACGATGTCGGCCTTCGTAACGACGAACGACTGCTCGGTGCGTGCGCGACCGTGTTCGGTCGTGGTACGCAAGGTCCAGCGGTTGAGGGCATCGGGCAAGTCGTTGGCCTGGACCGCGTTGCGCTTGTCGTCGAGGGAGAAGCCGTCGGCGCGGACGTCGTAGAACCAGACGTCGTCGGTGCCGCCGGAGTCGGTCTTCGTGAAGACCAGGACCGCCGTCGAGACCCCTGCGTAAGGGCGGAACACGCCCGACGGAAGCTTTACCACGGCGTCGAGTTTCTGGTCCTCGACGAGCGCCTTCCGTATCCCCTTGTGGGCCGTGGACGAGCCGAACAGCACGCCGTCCGGAACGATTACGGCCGCGCGACCGCCCGGCTTGAGCAGCTTGAGGAAGAGCGCGAGGAACAGCAGTTCCGTCTTCTTCGTCTTGACGACCCGCTGGAGGTCCTTCGAGGTCTCCTCGTAGTTGAGCGAGCCGGCGAACGGCGGGTTGGCGAGGATGACGCTGTACTTCGCCGTGTCTTCGCTCGCGCCCTCGGACAGCGAGTCGCGGTAGCGAATGTCGGGCGAGTCGATGCCGTGCATCAGCATGTTCATGCTGCCAATCCGCAGCATGGTCGAGTCGAAGTCGTAGCCATGGAACATGCCGCGGCTGAAGTGCTGCCGCACAGCTGGATCGGTGAGGACCGTGGAGTGGTTCTTCCGGACGTACTCCGAGGCCGCGACGAGGAAACCCGCCGTGCCGCAGGCGGGGTCGCAGATCGAATCCTCGGGGCCGGGCGCCATCATGGCCACCATGAGGTTGATGATGTGACGTGGTGTGCGGAACTGGCCGTTGACTCCGGCGCTGGCGAGCTTTCCGAGTAGGTACTCGTAGAGGTCACCGTTGGTGTCGCGCTCCTCCATCGGGATGTCGTCAAGCATGTCAACGACACGGGAAAGCAGCGATGGGGTGGGGATGGTGAACCGTGCATCCTGCATATGCGCGGTGTAGGTGGACCCGTCGCTACCGAGCTCGCGGAGGAACGGGAAGACCTCTTCGGAGACAACCTGGTACATGGCCTGTGGGCTCCCAAGCCCCTTGAAGCGGCTCCAGCGCAGGTGATCCGTCTCTTGCAGGAAGATCGGGTTCTCGAGACCCTGCTTCGTGACGCGCGCCTTGCGCTCCTTCGTCGTCTGAAGCTCGTCGAGTCGGCGGATGAAGAGCAGGTAGGTGATCTGCTCGATGACCTCGAGGGGGTTCGAGATGCCGCCGGACCAGAAGGCGTCCCACACCCGGTCGACCTTGTTCTTCAACTCGCCCGTGATCACGCGCACAGGGTAGTTGGCCGGTAGATCTCACTCCACGCCACGCGCCGCAAGGACCGGCAGACCGCGGAGCGCGATCGTCACCTCGCCCATCCCGACGGTCCAGCTCTCCCCCTGGCCCGGAAGCACCAGGACGCCGCGCTCGCAGCGGAGGCGCCGGCAGTAGGTGAAGACCTGGAAGAGGTCGTCAGTGCTCGGGCGACCGAAGTGCTTGTACTTGGCGTCGTAGACGGCGACCGGGCGGCCGTCGTCGTCGTACTCCACGACGTCGGCGTGACCGGTTGTGCGGTCCGGCGGCTCAGTGATCGGCACGGGCACCTGCCGAGCGACGCGGTGTTCGGAAGGGGCCTCGTCGGAGATCGCCTTCTCGACGTACGCCTCCCACACCTTCGGCATCGGGAACAGAACGGCGGCCCCCTGTCGGTCGACGCCCTCGGGAAGCAGGCTGGTCCCGCGGACGACGAGCACTGCGAGGTCGAACACGTCTCGGCAGTGGGCGGGCAGCCGGGGTCGCGCGAGGCGGATCGCGCGGTCGACGTCGACGGGCCGGCTGATGGCGGAGAGGGCTGGGACCATCGCCGTCAACCGACTACGAGTGCGTGGGCGCCGCAGCGGTGCTCGCAACAACAGGGCGTGGGCATGGGCCAGTACCTGGTTCACCGCGATGTCCTGGGTGATCCGCTGCGCTCGGGTGACAAGGCGGTCCGCGCGACCGGCGTGTCGGCGCAGGTGGGTGACGACGTCGGGCCGGCCAGCGAACGGCGGCCGGGTGAAGGTGCGCTCGACGTACCCCTTCGGCAGGCCGCGACCGACGAGTCTCTCGAGCTCGTCGACGAACGCGACGGCGATGAGGTCGACGAGGCCCGCGTCGTCCTCACCGGAGGGGACGGGGTCGTCACGGAGGAGGGACGGCGCGCCGACGTAGGTGGCGAGCAGTGCCGTGAGCTCGGCGAGGTCGAAACGGCTGCGAATGTCGAGCACGAGTCCGCTGGGTAGGCGGAGCCGCCCGACGAACGGCCCAGGAACGACGACGTGACGCCCGGTTCCTGTCGGGGTCACCGACTGCAAGACCCGCGCCTCGTCGCCGCGGGTCAGCGCGACGATCGCGCGGAGGTCCTCGGGCGCGAGGTCGGCCTCCTGGGGCGCGTACTCGCGGAGGCGGAGCACCTCAGCTGCCCTCGCCGAGCAGGAGGCCAACCTCCCGATCGAGCTCCTCCAGGCGATTGGGCCGGTCGAACCAGAGCTCTGCGAGGTAGGGGTGCACCTGGAAGGTCCAGGTGCGCTCCAGCGTCGCGGCGTCGTCGCTGTTCATCCAGTAGGAGTGGCCGGGCGCCGCCGGGTCCGCGCCGACCCGTTCTGCGATCAGGTCGAACACCCGGAGGGGCAGGTCGGACGGGTCGTCGTGGGCCTTGAGCCAGTGGGACAGGACCTCCCGGTCCGGGCGCAGACCAAAGGCGTGGAACCGGCGGCGCAAGGCGAAGTCGACAAGCGCGAGGCTGCGATCGGCGGTGTTCATCGTCCCGAGCAGCAGCAGGTTCTCCGGCACCCCGAAGGGCTCCTGCGAGTACGGGAGCCGGGCGGTCTGCCCCCGGTACTCCAGGAGCAGGAGGAGCTCGCCGAACACGGCTGCGAGGTCGGCCCGGTTCATCTCGTCGACGACGAGGACGAACCGCTCGTCCGGGGAAGCGGCGGCCTCGGCGCAAAGTGCGCGGAACAGCCCCGGCCGCACCGTGTACGTCAGCCCGCCGGAGCCGGGATCGACCTCGGGCCGGAGCCCCTCCACGAAGTCCTCGTAGGAAAAGGCGGGATGGAACTGCACGAGGCGGACGTGCTCGGGCGAGCTGGCGAGGTGGGCCGCGAGGTGTCGGGCGACCCACGTCTTCCCCGTGCCCGGTGGGCCGTGGAAGAACGCCTGCCGGAGCCGTCCCTCCATGAGCGCTCCCACCCAGTCGTCCACAGTCTCGACCGGCAGGTGGCAGGCGCGAGCGACGTCCGCACTCGTGGTCGGCGCGGCGGTCGGTGAGGTCCCCAACGGGCCCGGCGGGTCGACGACCGGATCGGGCGCGGTCTCGCCTCCGTCCTCGCGGGACGCGCGAAGAAGGGCCGTCAGGATGGCGTCGTGCTCCTGCGGAGCGACGTCCCAGGTTCGCCGCCAGGCAAGGAGTTCGTCATTGAATCGCGCGTAGCCCTCACCGCTGCGGGCTGAGTAGGGCTTGTCGGCGGCCGTCGCCACCCGTAGGCCGCGCATTGTGGCGTTGATGAGAATGCCGAAACGCTCCGGATCGCGGAGGTACATCATCATCGTCAGCAGCGACGAGCCAGCGCCGTGGAGTTCGCTCCGGGTCTGGAGAACGCTGCCCACCAGCGTCAGAGCATCGGGCTCCGACGGACCCCACAACACGCGCATCGCGTCGTTCAGCTCGTCGATGCGCTCGGCGGCTCGTAAGATCGAGTAGCCCGTGAAGGCCGGTGAGAATCGGTTGAGCTTCACGACCCCCTGGACCTCGTGGCGGTTGAACGCCGACCCTAGTTCCACGAACTCCTCGCGGGTCATGCGGCCAGCCCTAACATCGAGAAGACGCCGAGCCTCGTTCTCGGCCTCCACGCGGGCAAGGACGAAGCGTGGGCCGAACTCGTCGCGCACCCGATCGATGACCTCGCCTACCGACGGGCTCGCCATGAGGGGCAGCGTAGGAGAAGCGTCGGTGTCGTCCTTCGGGCGCCCTTCTGGTCAGCGTCCGTGATCGACCTGGCCCTAGTCGCCTGCTCGTGCCACTGTCAGTGGCGAGCTTGACGGCGCGGAGGAGGCGGAGTGGACGTCACCGAGGCCGACATCGCTGGCATCCCTATCGGCAATGTCCGCGTACCCCGGGAGGAGTTCGTCGCAGTGTGGCGGGCCGCGGCGCGACGGGGCGATGAGCAGGGCGCCAACGGCGTGACGGATTGGTACGCCGGCGGGGTGTCGCTGACCTGCCGGTGGCTGGCCGCGGCGCCGATGCGCAGCACAACGGGTCCTGGGACGTTGGCTCGTTCGCCGGTGATGCGACGGGCGGTGGTGGCGTACGAGGAGCTGATCGAGGCCGAGTACCTGGCCGCCGAGCTGCTCGAGGAGCGCCGGCCCGACCTGATCCGGTCACGGCCGGGTTGGTGCGAGGCAGTGGCCGCGACGCTGCGCTGGGCTTGGCGCCGCCAGGGTCCGTCGCCCATCGACCTCTCGGTTAGGACCGCGACCGGAGCCGCTCCGGCTACGTCGTGACGTCGGCGTTGACCACGTCCGCGAGGTCCTCGGCGCTGTCGTCGGCGTCGTCCATGTGGTGGGCGGCGCGTTCGTCGTCGGCGTGCCAACGGGTGAGCTCCTCGACGCGGTGCTCCTCGGATTCTTTCACGTCGGCGCTCTCGCGGGCGCGCATCTCAGCCAGAGCGCGGTGGGCGCGCTCCGTCGCCGCTGCGGTCTCCTCGGCGCTGGGGACCCGAACGTCATCCTCGGCCACGGGTGCCGGCTCGTTGACGGCCTCTTCTCGGATGTCGAGGTCCGGAGATTCGACGACCGGTACCGATTCGACGACTTCGGGTTCCTCGGCATCGTCAGGACGGGTTCGCTCCCGGCGCTCGGCTTCCGCCGGCCGCTCGCCGGCCTCCTGCGACGCGCGGTCCTCGTCGGTCGTGTGCTCCGTCGGCGCCCGGTCGTGCTCAGCGAGATCGAGGTCGGCCTCGGTGATCTCGCGGTGCGGCTCGTCCTCGTCGAGAGCCTGGCGGTGGGCGGCGAGCCATTCCTCAGCGGTGACGAGGCGTTCGGGCTCGGTGTCGTCGATGTGCCGGGCTGCCAGCTCGGCCTTCGAGCGCTCGGCGGCGGCCCGGGTACCGGAGGTGTGGACGAGCCACCGTGAGCGGGCGTCGTCGAGCTCGTGAAGCTGCTCGGCGCGCTGGTCGAGAGTTCCGGCGAGGGCTGCGGCCTGCTCAGCTTCACGGATGAGACGGGTTCGCTCGGAGTCGTCCGGGACGGCGAGGGCCTCGGCGCGACGAAGCTGCTCGTTCTGGCGAGCATGGTCGGCGGCCTGGCGGGTGCCAGCGAGCTCGTTGCCGACGTAGCGCGGGGCCCAGGCGGCCTCGCGGTCGTAGGCGCGGACCCGGACGCGCAGCTGGCCGTCGGAGAGCTCGAGCTCCTCGCGGTCGATGTCGGGGCGTCCGAGGGCGCGCCACGCGGCGCGGTAGGCCGCGTACGCCTCGGCCTGGCCCGGTGCGGGTGCGGGACCGAGGGCGTCGTCGTCTACGTCGTAGCCGCGGGACTCGCGGTAGGCGGCGACGGCGGCGGCCTTGTCCTGCCAGGCGTCGCGCTCGTCGGGAGTGGCGGGCACGGGCCCGAGGGCGTCGATGAGCCAAGCGGGGGCGTTGTCGGCGAGCTGCTCGCCGAGTTCCTGCGCCCGCAGGTCGGCCGCCGTCGCGAGGGAGGTGAGGTACTGGTTCCACTCGGCGTTGTCGGTGCGCGGGGTCCAGGCGGACCAGGTGTCGCCGACGGGGTCAAAGGTGTGCTCGTCGCGGATGCGGCCGTGGACGACGTTGGTGAGGTTGCGGGCACCGTCGAGGGGACGGTCGGCGATCGCGTCGTGCAGGACCTGGCGCGGGTCGTGGCCGGCGATCTCCGCGCGGCGCAGGATGCGGGTGAGCGAGGCGGTGCCGTCCTCGGCGGCGATACCGGCCCGGTCCTTCGGGCCGAGGACGCCCTCGGCGGTGAGCTGGTCGAGCCAGCCGGCGGTGCGCTCGGCGGCGGCAAGCTGGGCGGCATCGGCGAGCAGTTCGGCCGCGGTTCGGGTGGTGCCGGCTTCTTCGGCGGACTCGGTGGCGGTGGCGACCGCGGAGCGGGGCGCGGCGGTGGCGCTGGTGTCGAGGATGCCGGCGAGGGTGGCGACAGGATCGCGGTGCAGGCGGTGACGCTCGGTGCCGCGGGCGGGGTCGTCGACCTCGGTCACGGTCGCGACGTGGGCGGTGTTGGCGTTGCGGCCGCGGGACATGCCGACGTAGAGCGCGGCCGGGCCGGTCGAGCCGGTGACCACGGAGTGCGTGCTGTCGACGGTGGCGCCCTGGGCGGCGTGGACGGTGGAGGCGTAGGCGAGTGCGACGTGGTCGGCGACGTAATCGGCGGGGAGCACCATCCGCTCCCCCGCGCCGTCGTGCCCGGTGCTGCCGTGGCGGACCTCAAGGGAACCGTCGTCGCGGAGGCCGGTCACGGTGTAGGTCTCGCGGTTGATCGGGGGCCGGCGGTTGCCCTCGTGGCCGATGAGCTCCCAGCCGTTGCGGCGGGCCTGGATCACGTCGCCCACCCCGGCGAAGGTGCCTGTGGCGAGCGCGACGCCGGCCTCGTCGACGCGCCCGAGGCGGACGAGTTCGGCGCGTAGCACTGCGGAGAGGCGATCGGCCTGCTCGTTCATGTCGACCAGCAGCAGGGAGCGGCGCCCGGCGAGGGTGTCGGCGAGCCACGCGGTGGCGGCGGAGGTCTCGGCCTCGTCGCGGGTGCCCGCGTCGAGGATGCGGCCGTGCTGGTGGTACTCGCGCAGCACCGCCTCGTCGCCCGCCCGTAGGCGCAGCGAGGCACCGCGCTCCCACTCAGCCGCGAAGCGGCGCGCGTCGGTGAGCTCGTAGCGGCTGCCGCTGGTGGCGAGCAGGTCCATGCCGCCGCCGGCGCCGACCGCGGCGAGCTGGCGGTGGTCGCCGACGAGCAGGAGCTTGGCGCCGGCTGCGTCGGCGTGGGCGTGGATGGCGGCGAGTGCCGCGGTGTCGGTCATGGCGGACTCGTCGACGACGACGAGGTCGCCGGCCCGTAGCCGCCAGGCCTCGTCCTCGGGCACGGCCAGGCCGTGGTGCCGGCTCGCGAGCCGGTCCTGGCTGCCCAGCCAGCGCGTCACGTTGCACGCGGTGAGACCTTCGGCGGTGAGGACGTTAGTGGCGACCTGGCTGGCCGCCAGACCGAACACGCGGCGTGGCGCCGCGTCGGCGGGGACGCGGCAGGGGTCGGACCAGGCGCGGGCCAGGGTGCCGACGACGAAGGATTTGCCGGTGCCGGCGGGGCCGACGAGAGACTCGACGCGCGCGCCGGAGGTGAGCACTCCGCGCACTGCGGCGGCCTGGTCGACGCCGAGCTCGACCCCGGCCTCGCGGAGCTGTTCGACGAAGCGGTCCGCGACGTGGCCGGGGACCGCGGCTGCGCCGCCAGTGGTGGTCGCGGCGACCATGGCGCGCTCGGTGTGGACGTGCTCGGGGGTGGCGTAGAGCCTCGCGCCGGGAGCGTCGTAGGCGGACTGTCCGTGGCGTAGGCGCAGCGCGTCAGGGAGGGCCGCGTCTCCGGGTCGCGCGGGGTCGAGGGGGACAGCGAGCTCGAGCGCGTGGTCGGTGAGCGAGTCGAGGAACGTCGCGATGTCAGTGGCCTCGAGCAGGCCGAGGTGGTCGGGCAGGGCGTCGTTGATCGAGCGGGTGAGGTCGGCGCGGGTCCAGCCGGCCTTCTTGGACTGGACGTCGGCGAGTGCGGTCTCGATGACGGCGGCCGGGGACCAGGACATGGCTTCGGGAGCCTCCGGTCGGGAGGCGAGTGCCTCCTCGGCGACCCCGCGGAGGCCCCCGGTGACCTCAGCGCGGACGGTGGCGTCGACCCGGTCGAGGAGCTGCTCGCGGGTCTCGCCGTCGTGGGACTTCGCCGCGCGGGTCGCGAGGGTCGCTTGGCGGGCGAGGCGGTCGCGCTCAAGCCCGTTGGGCGCGCGACCGTGGCGCAGCTCGAACGCGTCGATGAGCTCGGCGGCGCGGGCGGACACGGCGTGACGGCGGGTGGAGACGAGGTCCATGGCCTCGGGGTCCACGCCGACGACCTCGCGGGCCTTGCCGTCGGGGCGGGTCGCGAAGCGCACGCCGACCGTCCGGGTCAGGCGTTCCTCGGTGGTGCGCTCGGCAACGGCGGCGGCCGCGGCCCGGAACTTGTGGATCGCGCGGGAGTCGAGGGTGCGCCATTCGCCGTCGGGCCCCTGCACGCGGTTGAGCACGGGGTTGTGGATGTGCAGCTGAGGGTCGTGGTCGCGGGAGTCGTGCTGGAAGAACGAGGTGACGACCCAGTCGTGGGAGTCGACCCATCTCCCCGCAACGCCGCCGTGGTGCCCGACGCGGGCGTAGCCGGCGTGGTCGGACAGGTAGGACAGGGCGGCGTTGTTGCCCGACCAGATCGCGTCCTCGACGGCTTGGCGGTACTGGCCCCACGCCGTGGCGCTGTCCTCGTCGCCGGCAGCGCGGGCCTTGACCTCCTCTGCCTCGAACGCGGTGTGCAGCAGGGTGACCGACTTCTGAACGCTGAACGTGACGTCGAGGAAGGCGACGTTGTGCCGCGCGACCTTGCCTGCCTCCGTACGGAGTTCAGCGCGGCGTTCAGCGTCGGCGCCCGGCTCGCGTTCAAGGGCGGCGGCGTAGAGGTCGTCCTCACTCGTGTAGCGGCGCCCGGAGTGCCCGAGGGTCGGGACCTCGTCCCAGCGGGTGGGGTCGGCGAACCCGTCGGCGCGCGGGTCGAGGAAGCGTTCGTAGAGCGCACGCATGTCCTGGGCCTCGACGAGCCCGGTGAGCCCGAGGGCCTCCGCGCCGCTCCCCCACCAGCGACCCGGCGGTTCGCCGTCGGACACGGCACCGGTGTAGTAGTTCTCGCGGCCGGTGGCTACTTCCTTGAGGAGGTAGTCCGGCGAGTAGCCCGAGGAGACGCTCAGCATCCGGACGACCTCGCGATCGAGGGGAGGGCTGCACGGCGACGAGCCGGGGTGATCGTTTCGCGTGGCGGCCGGCCGGAGGCCGGCCTGGACCCTCGGATCGTGATGCCTAGGTGTGCTCGCGTTGATCTTCTAGGTCTCTTGCTCCTGTTGGGGTAGTGCGCTGATCTGGTGAGTGGGTTCTCTGCTGTCGCTGTTCTTGCTCTTCTTCTCTGGCTCGTTGTCGTGGTCTTGCTCGTTGTGGTGGTGGTCGGCTCGGTCATATCTGGGTCCTCTGCTCGTCGTGGTGCTCGTCGGTGTCGTGTTCCTGGTGCTGCTCGGGTGGCTCGGTGATCAGGTGCACTGCTGGCGGTTGGGCGCGGAGGTCCTTGAGCACGGTGGCGGCGGTACCTCGCGAGACGCGGGCCTCGGTCTCGAGGACCGAGACGGTCGGCCAGGTCCTGGAGCCATGGGCGAGGCGTAGGGCGGCCGATCGCGCGCGATCGCGCGCAGGTGACGGGGCACCTCCCCCGGTGTCGCCGGTGGGGTCGGACGCGGCGCGGTCAGCCGGGTCCGACGCGGCGGGGCGACCCGCGACGGCACCGATCAGCGTTGAACGGTCGTCGGTTGAACGCGGGTGATTGGGGACAGGGTTGTACGCCACCTGTTGAACGGGCCGCTGCTGGTCGACCTCGAGTGATCGTCGGTCCTCGGCACGGCAGGGCTCGGCTGTCGCCTCGGGTCGAGGGAGGGCAGTCGCCGTGGTCAGCAGGTAGAGCAGGTGCGCAACCGTCGCGGCGGCGACGGCCGGCCACGCGCCGACGCCGAATCGGAGGACGGCCGGTGCCTCGACGGTGGCGCCGCTCGCGAGGTAGACAGCCTGGGCGAGTCCCGAGAGCCCGGCGGCGACGATCACCACGGCCCACGAATAGCGGGCAGCGTGCCCGGAGAGGCGCGCGGTCGCGGCGTAGGCGACGAGGGCGAGCCCGTCGGTGATCAACGGGTAGAGCCAGGCGATGCCGCCGGGGACGCGAGCGGCCAGGGCCACCTCGTAGAGGCCGTGCGCCGTCGCAACCGCGGCTCCGAGCGCGACGACGAGTCCCGGCCACCACACTGCCCGGACCGGGGCCGGGGTCGCGGTCACCACGGCCTCGCCCCGTTCGCTGCGGTGGGAGGCGCCGGGCGCTGCTGCGGTCCGGGCTCGGACAGGAGGTCGCGGTGGCGCGCTGAGGGGTCCGGCGGCGGCTCCGGGGCGGGCTGGTCGCGGGCTGCTGCCCACCACGCCGCGATTGACGTACAGGCGTCAACGCCCGGGACCGGTAGCGCGCCCTGCGGAGCGCTCGACCATCCCGCGCGGCTCTGGTGGCGCTCGCGGGAGCAGGACCCGGCGTAGGCCTTGATCCGCCGGACGACCCCGGGCCGCTGTCGGTCGTGCCAGTCCCCTGCCAGCGCCACCGACGCGGCCGCGCCCTGGTAGGCGGTGAGCCAGGCGAACTCCAGCCAGAGCAGTTCCTCGACGACCTCGGGGTGCCAGAGCCAGCACTCCGGAAGGCCGCCGGCGTCGCCGTAGCGCAGGTACACCCGGTGCAGCCAGGTGCACAGCTCGCCGAGCACCCGGGCGACCGCGTCCGGGTCAGTGGGTGCGATCAGCCACGAGGGTGCAGGGGTTGACCGCGGGCGCGCGGCGGCCGAGGCGAGGGCCTCGGCCACGGTGTCGGCGAGGTCGGCGACGGCACGAGCGAGGTCGTCGACCCGCTCGGTGGTGCTGGCGAGCGGGTCGAGGCTCCGCCGTAGCCCGTCGACCTCGCGGGCGACCTCGGCCAGCGCCTCGGCGCGGGCGTACTCGTCCCCGGAGGCACCATCGGGGCCGGTCGGCTTGTGGGTGCGTCCCGTCACCGGTCCCACCCCGCAGTCTGGTCGTCGCAGTAGCCGGCGGTGTCGTCGGTATGCCAGCGCGCGAGCTGCTGGCGGCGTGCTTCGCCGTCGAGATCGTCGTCCTCCTCAGGCGGGAGGCCGCCGGAGAGCTCGATCCAGCCCTGCACGAGCTGGTCGTCGGGAACGGGAACCGAGAGCGGCCTGCGGGGAGGACCCTCGCTACGTGGGTTGGGGTGGCTGTCGGGTGTGGGCACGGTGACCTCCGCCTGATCGGTCGGGTCGTGGTGGAGGCGGGCGAGGAGGGCATCGCGGTCGTCGGCGAACACCTCCAAGTCGTCCGCCGGCGCAGAGTCGCGGGCGACGGCTCGCGAGAGGTCTCGGAGCCGCTGGGTGAGGGCGGCGACCTCGTCTGTGGTGACGTGGGACCGGTCGTCGAGGCTCATCGGGTCCACGGCCGGTCGCTGGAAACGGCGGTGGCGAAGAGCCGGCGCCGGGCACGTCGGGCGAGGAGGTCGAGCCGGCGGAACCGCGGCGCGGTGCGGAGCCGCAGGTTCGCGCGGACGTCGCGGCGTCGCCACGCCATGCGGGCGCGACCGATGACCGGTGCCATGCCGCGGCGGATGACCACGACCTTGCCGCGGGGCAGGTTCGCGATCTGGGCCGGCTCGAGCACCGGGACCTTGCGGACCGTGCGCGAGGCGACCCGGCCGTGCAGGTCGGTCGTCGTGATCCGCTCGTCGCGCTCACCGGCGAGCGTCGACCAGAACTGGAGGTCATCGCGGTCGCGTGTTCCGCCGAAGAGCACCACGGCGCCGGTGTTGTTGAGGATCGTCGCGGTCTTGTGTGGTCCGTAGCGCGCGAGCAGCTGCGCGCGGGACTGGAATGGCGCGATGATCGTGACCCCGCGCCCGCCCATGTCGGCGGTCCAGTTCTCCAGCGGGACCGGCGAGATCAGCGCCGCCTCGTCGAGCGCGAGCGTGAGCGGCGGGTCGAGCCGCCCGGACGGGAACTGCACGGCCAGGCGCCGGGCCTCGCGGGCAACGTGCCCGGTCAGCGCGCACACCAGCGGTCCCGTCTGCGCTTCCTCGGCACCGAGCAGGAAGACCGTCGCCCGCTGCGCCAGGAGCCACGCGACGTCGAACCCCTGTCCCGGCGCGGCGGCCGCGGCAGCCGCGGGATGTGTGAGCCAGCCGAGCGCCGGCATGAGGGTCGAGGTGATCGAGGTCCGGGTGCGGTCGTTGGTCGAGATGAACTGCATCGCGTCCTGCTCGAACGCCTGCACCCCGGAACGACGCAGCAGGGCCGGGACCTCGCGAGCAGCGCGGTCGGCGTCGGCGACCCACGCGAGGACGTCGCTCATCGTCAGGCACCCGAGTGCCGCAGCGTGCAGCAGCGCGGCCAGGACCCGCCGAGCCTGGCCCTCCCAGTAGGAGCGATCTCCGGAGCTGCCCTCGCTGGTCGCGGCGACCATGTCGGTGGCCCGCTCCCCCGCGGTCACCGGGTTCGTGCACCCGGTCAGCGGGTCGAAGGTGATCGAGGAAGCGAGCCCGGCCATGCCGACCGGGTTGAACACGAACACCGGGCCGCGCCGGGTTCGCAGCGACCAGCACAGCTCGAGCAGGTCCGTGCGCGTCGAGGTGACGACCAACGCGCCCGGCGCGTCGAGGATGCGGCCCGCGAGCCATCCGGACTTGCCGGTGCGCGGTCCGCCGAACACGAGGACGACGTCCTCGACCGACGCCCACACCCGCTGTACGCCGACCCGGCACAGCTCGACGGCGGCCTCACCGGTCGGCAGGCGCCACCGCTGCCATCGGGTCAGCCCGGCCAGCGACGGGCGCACCGTCACCGCTCGCCGCCGGTGCACCAAGCTCCCGGCGTGCCGGGCGACATCGAGGGTCGACGCGACACCGGACTTGCGGCGGCTCCGCGCCGACCATCGGGTGACCGTCGCCGACGTCCGCGCCCACCGGTGCCAGACCGCGCCGACCAGCAGGACGCCGACGATCACGAGGACCGGCCAGGCCAGCGACGTGGCGAAGGCCCACCCCGGTAGGACCGCGAGGGCCGCAGACCCGACCGCGTAGGACCGGCTCCCGCGCTGCCATGCGATCGCGGCCGCGCCGATCAATAGCACCAGGAAGATCAGGGCTGAGAGGTTCATGGCCGGCCTCCTTCGCACGGCTCGTGGGTGAGGTGGTCCAGGCCGATGTGGCCGATGGCCGACCAGTAGGAGTTGGCGTGATCCAGCGCGCTCGAGAGCTCGGCGCGTAGCGCGCCCGCCGAGAGGACCGCCCACTCGAGGCGCGTGGCGGGGTCCGAGCCATCGTCGTCTCGGAGGGGCCGCCCGTCGCCGTAGGCCTCGGTCTGACGGGCCAGGACGCCCACGGGGTCATCGAGCGTTCGCAGGGTCGTCACGACCTCGCAGGCCAGCCGGTAGAGGTCGCCGTGGTCGATGGTCTCCCCTTGCCGCGCCCGCTGGGTCCTGGCGGCGAGGTCCCACCACTGCGACCCGTTCTCCGCCGCGGCGACGGCACATCGGATTCGGTCGGGGCCGCTCATCGGGCACCTCCGGACGCCGGCCCCGTCGAGCGGCCGTCACGCACACCTGACCGTCGGAGCTGCTGTCGTTCCTGCTCCGAGACCCCGCCGGCGACGCCGTAGGGCATCCGTTCGAGGGCTTCCGTCAGGCACGGTCGGCGCACAGGGCAGCGCGAGCACACGGCCTTCGCCGTGGCGACCTGGGCGTCGTGGATCGGCCCGTCCTCGGCCGAGGGGAAGAACAGCTCCGGGTCCGCGTCACGGCAGGCGGCCCGCTGGCGCCACGTGGTGTCGGTCATCGCTGCCCCTCCCCCTGCTCGACCCGCTGCGGCGCCTCGAACAGCCTCGGCAACGCGTCCTCGGCCGCCTGACGCTCGGCGGGGTCCGCCACGACTCGCGGCGCCACCACGCCGGGCACGTCTTCCGCCAGGTGCACCAGCCACGCGGGACCCGGCCCCCGCTCCCTGACGCTCCGGGCGAGCGCCCGCGACGGACACACCCGCTGCCCGCCACCGAGCGGCCACCCGCACCCGGGGCACTGCCGTGCCCCGACTGGGGCGTCGTGATCGGCGGCGACCTGCGCCAGCACCGACCGGCCCGCTGGCTCGAGCAACCGCGGGTCCAGGTCACCCACCTGCGGCGCCCGCTGTTCGACGCCAGTCGTTCCGCCGCGGCTCACGACGCCACCGCCGATTGCTCACGCTCAGCGTCCTGCTGCTCGGGCTGGCAGCCCTCGTGGGAGCCGTACTCGTCGCACTCGGCGCACCGCGGCCAGTCGCCGTCCACTGTCACCGTGTGCGCGAGCGCGTCGAACCAGACGTCCCTGCGCGTGTTGTGCATGTCGTGACCTCCGGTGGGGTTGGAGGGGCGAGACCGGACCGGGTCAGCACTCACCGGCCTGGCTCCGCGCCCGTGGACACCCCGAGACCGCTGGTGATCGGCCCCGGGGCAGCAGGTGGAGGCGTCCTCTGCCTCCACCGCGCCTCGGGCGCCGACGGGCTGCAGAGGTCTCCGGGCTCCAGGGCCGGACGGAGTCCGGTCGCGCAGCGACGCCGCAGGCGCCCTTGAACCCGGAGGGGCGGCCCGGACAAGCTCCCGGGACCGACCAGCAGCGCCGCCAACGGCGGCTCCATCAGGGCGCTCGGCCCGCGCGGCCGTGAGCGCATCGGTTCCGCGGTCTTCGAATCCGAAGGGGACGGCGATAGCATCGTGAACTCTCCTGTCACCTGCTGGTGGGTGGGGGAGATCGGCCCGGCAACTGCGCTCCGCCAAGAACCTGTTGCCGGGCCGACTCTGTCGACGGCCATCACGACGCCCGCCGACCTCGTCGAACCTGTGCCGAGCGCAGGGCCATGCGTTGGAAGTGCGCTCGCCGCGCGGCCTCGGCGCGCAGCTGCTGACGACGGCTGAAAGCTGACCCCTTGGCGACGGGTGAATCTGGACCCCCTTGCCGTTAGTGAGGGGTGCTGAGCGTGGAGGACTGGGCGGAGATCCGCCGGTTGCACCGGGCTGAGGGGATGC
>NZ_JAQZAO010000013.1 GCF_028737315.1 Actinomycetospora lemnae
GTGTTCTGGCAGGGCGACCGCCTCACCGTGCTCATCGACGACACCGTCGCCGCCAGCCTTACCCTCGACCGCACCATCCGCTACCAGCGGACCACCAACCTGTCTCCGATGCGCTGAGACAGACCTGCGCCAGATGTGCTGAGACACCACAAAGTGCTGGAGCACTTCTTCCTGCTCACCTGTACGCGTGCACCACGGCCGACATGTCCTCGCTGCCGTGGCCGGCGTCGGAGGCCACGCCGAGACGGTCGCGCACGGCGGTCGCGAGCGTGGCGTCCACGCCGGCCTCGCGCAGGGCCTCGTGGATGAGGTCGGTGTCCTTGATGACGCCGTCGAGCTCGAACGAGGGCGTGTAGTCGCCGTCGATCATCGCCTTGCCCTTGAGCTGCACGTACGGCGCGTCGAGCGCCCCGCCACCGACGGCGTCGAGGAACTGCTGCGGGTCGAGGCCCAGTCCGCGGGCCAGCGCGATCGACTGCGCCACGCCGTTGACCACCACGCCGATCCAGGCGTTGACGGCGAGCTTCAACCGGCTGGAGTCGCCGATCGTCTCGCCGACCCACTGCGTGCGTGATCCGATGGCGTCGAACACCGGCTGCACCTTCTCGCGCAGCGACGACGGCCCCGACGCGAGCACCACGAGCTGACCGTTCTCGGCGGGCGCCTTGGTGCCGAGCACCGGGACGTCGAGGTAGTCGACGCCCGCGTCGCGGGCCAGGGCGGCGAGGCGGTCGGTGCCCTCGATGCCCACCGTGCTGGTCTGCACCCACACCGCGCCGTCGCGCATCCGGCCGAGCACCGGCTCCATGGTCTGCGCCACCGCGTCGGTGTCGAAGAGCATGGTGATGACGACGTCCGCGTCCGCGACGGCCTCGGCGGCGGTGTCGGCGACGCGTGCGCCGGCGTCGGCGAGGGGCTTCGCCTTCTCGGTGCTGCGGTTCCAGACCGTGACGTCGTGGCCCTCGCGGAGCAGGCTGCGCGCCATCCCCGCGCCCATGATCCCGGTGCCGAGGACTGCTGTGGAGGTCATGTCGCGGCCTACCCCCGCGCCTCGCGGCCCATGCCGAAGAACTCCGCGTTGGGCTTGAGCGCGGTGAGGTGGGCGAGGCGGTTGGACATGGCGAACAGGGCGGTGATCGCCCCGACGTCCCAGATCTCCTCGTCGGTCAGGCCGGCGTCGCGGGCGGCGTCGAGGTCGTCCTCGGACAGCGACGCCGAGTCCAGCGCGAGGGCGAGCGCGAGGTCGACGACGGCGCGCCGGCGCGGATCGAGCTCCGCGCCGTAGGGGTTGATCCCGACGTGGTCGGCGAGCTCGGGCTCCTTGCTGCGGATGCGCAGGATCGCGCCGTGGGCGACGACGCAGTAGGTGCAGTGGTTGGCGCCGGAGGTCGCGACGATGACGAGCTCGCGCTCGGCCTTCGACAGCGGTGACTCCCGCTCCATGAGCGCGTCGTGGTAGTCGAGGAACGCGCGCAGCTCGGCGGGCCGGTGGCCGAGCGCGCGGAAGATGTTGGGCACGAACCCCGAGCGCTCGGCGATCGCGCCGACGCGCTCACGCAGGTCGTCGGGGAGGTCGTCGAGCTCGACGACGGGGAAGCGGCTCACGGGGTCGGTCGTCACCCGCCGCACGCTAGGACCGGGCGGTCGACGCGGCCAGGGGTGGTGGCCCGAGGAGCGAGGGACGCCCCCGGCGCATCGGACGCAGGGAGGGACGCCCTCGCTCCCCCACGCGCGCTCAGCCCGGCGGGCGGAAGGTGATGCCGCAGCGCTGCTGCGTGACCTCCTGGATGCGCGCGACCGCGGGCCCCGCCTCGCGCTGCAGGCGCTCGAGCTCGGCGCGGTCGATGCGCGTGGGGTCGCCGCCGGTCCCGGCCAGCGAGGCCAGCGCCTGGTCGGTGAGGGCCTGGACGGTGCGCCACTCCGCGGCGATCTCGGGCGGGGCGGTGGCGACGAGGTCCGCGACCTGGCGCCGGGCGGCGTCCGACGACGGCGCCACCCCACCGGCGCCCGCGCCCGGGGCCGCCTGCTCGGTCTGCACGCGCGTGACGGCGTCGCAGTAGGGCTGCACCGCCGGATCGGGCGTGGCCGGCGCGGCGGAGGACGGGGCGACGGCCGCACCCGGCGCGCCCGGGGCCGGGGATCCGCCGCAGGCCGCGACGCCCAGCGCGAGCCCGAGCCCCGCCACCGTGCCGACCACCACGCGGCCCACCCGGGAAACCACTGCCGCCACCGAGCCACCTCTCCTCACGCTGCCCGCCCGCATGCTGGCAGGCGCGCGCGCCCGCCCCCGGACCGGGTGGTGAGCACACCCCGACGGGACGGGCGTGGTGCGGGGCACTCCCGGCCCACGGGGCGCACGTGTCACAGTGAGACCGTGGAGGTCGCCGACGAACACCGCGCGCTCGTGCGCCAGTGGTGTGCCCGCCGCGTGCCCGAGGACCAGCGCGAGCAGATGCGCATCTCCTACACCGAGCGCGCCGGACGCATCACGATCTCGGCCCGTCGCGCGCCGGTGTTCCCCGAGCTCGGCACCGGCTGGACCACCGAGCCCCTCGCTCAGCTGCGCCTGCTGCCCGACGAGGAGCGCTGGATCCTGCTCTGGCCCGACTCCAGCGGACGCTGGCACCGCTACCCCGACGAGTCGAAGGCGAGCTCGCCGGCCCCGCTGCTCGACATCGTCGACGCCGACCCGACGGGCATCTTCTGGGGATGAGCCCCGCCCGATGAGCCCCGCCTCCGCGGACGAGGTCGCCGCGCGCGTGCGCACGCACGACCACGACGACCGCCGTGCCGTCGACCGGCCCGACCTGCGGGCCGCGGCCGTCGCCGTCGTCGTCCTCGACGACCCGGACCGCGGACCCGGCGTGCTGCTCACGCGCCGCACCTCGCGGCTGCGCGACCACCCCGGCCAGTTCGCCCTGCCCGGCGGCTCGGTCGACCCGGGCGAGGACGTCGTCACCGCCGCGCGCCGCGAGCTCGACGAGGAGATCGGCCTGCGCCTCGACCCCGGCACCGTGCTCGGCCTGCTCGACGACTACCCGACGCGCTCGGGCTTCGTGATCACGCCGGTGGTGATGGCCGCCGCCGGGGCCGTCGCCGACCTGCGGCCCTCGCCCGACGAGGTCAGCGAGCTCTTCCACATCACCCTCGATGAGCTCGACGTGGAGCCGCGCTACCTCGCGATCGACGAGTCGCCGCGGCCGGTCGTGCAGATGCCGCTGGTGGGCCACTTCATCCACGCCCCGACGGCCGCGGTGCTCCTGCAGTTCCGCGAGGTGGCGCTCCACGGACGCACCACGCGCGTCGACGGGCTGGAACAGCCGGTGTTCGCCTGGCGTTGAGTGTCGCGCATGTGAGGGATCGTTAAAGAGCGGTGACACAGGCGACGGTTTGGTGCGCGTCCGCGCGTCCGATGGTTGTCTGGAATGTGCTCTACGGCCCGACCGTGGTCCAGTCGAGAACACTGAGGATGTGGGACGCACCGTGTGCGGAATCGTCGCGGCGTACGGAACGATCGATCCTGACAAGTGCGAGCGGATGCTCGCCCGCATCCACCACCGGGGGCCGGACGACACCGGCCGGGTGCAGCTGGAGAACGCGTGGCTCGGTCACCAGCGTCTCTCGATCATGGACGTCACGGGCGGCAAGCAGCCCATCGCCGACGACACCGACTCGGCCTTCGTGGTCGGCAACGGCGAGATCTACAACCACGAGGACATCCGCGACGTCCTCTCCGAGGTCCGCTTCGCGACCGACTCCGACACCGAGTCGGCGTTCCGCCTGGTCCTGCGCGACGGCTCGGCGGCCCTGCACGAGGTGCGCGGCATGTTCGCCCTCGCGATGGCCCACACCGACGGCCGCGGCGCCGTCGCCCGCGACCCGATCGGCATCAAGCCGCTGTACTGGGCGCGCCTCGACGGCGTGACGATCTTCGCCAGCGAGCTGCGGGCGTTCGACCCCGAGGACCAGCCCTTCGTCGAGGCCTTCCCGCCCGGGCACGTCTGGACGCCGGGCGTCGCCGGTGACGTCGCCGAGGGCGCGATGGTCCGCTTCGCCGACGCGGTGCCGGTCGAGGTCCGCCCCGCGCGCCTCGCGCCGGACAAGCAGTGGACCGAGGAGGACCTCGGCCACATCCGCGACGTGCTCTCGGACTCGATCCGCCGCCACATGATGAGCGACGTCCCCGTGGGCGTCTTCCTCTCCGGCGGGCTCGACTCCGCCATCGTCGCCGCCGTGGCGGTCAAGGTCGCCGAGGAGAAGGGCGAGCGGCTCCCGACCTTCGCGGTCGGCACCGAGGGCTCCGCCGACCTGCTCGCCGCCCGCGCGGTCGCCGAGTACCTCGGCACCGACCACCACGAGATCGTGCCGACGGCCGACGACCTCGAGTCCGCGCTCGACGAGGCCGTCACGGTGATCGAGCACTTCGACCCGGCGCTGGTGCGCTCGGCGGTGCCGAACCTGCTGCTCGCCCGCGAGGCGGTCAAGCACGTCAAGGTCGTGCTCACCGGCGAGGGCGCCGACGAGCTGTTCGCCGGCTACGAGTACGTCCACAGCGAGGAGTTCTCGACGCCGGACACGCTGCAGGCCGAGCTCGTGCGCTCGATCGAGATGCTCCACGAGCTGAACCTGCAGCGCTGCGACCGCGCGACGATGAACTACGGGCTCGAGGCGCGGGTGCCGTTCCTCGACGCCACCGTCATGCGCGAGATGCTGGCGCTGCCCGCCGAGTGGAAGCTCAAGATCCACGACCGCGTCGAGAAGCAGCTGCTGCGCGAGGCGTTCGACGGGATGGTGCCCTACGACATCGTCTGGCGCGGCAAGGAGCAGTTCGGCGACGGCTCCGGCGCCAAGGACGTGCTCTCCGCGCTCGTCGAGAAGGAGAAGGCCAAGGAGGGCGCGCAGGACGCGGAGCCCCCGACGGTCGAGCACGGCTGGGCGCTGCGCAGCGACGAGGAGATCGCGTACTACAGGACCTGGCACCGGTCGTTCGCCGGCGTGCGCCCGGACCGCACCCTGGGGGCGTTCGCCACGGCGTAGTCGTGCCGCTCGGTGATGCCCGCTCCGCGCGTCGCGGGGCGGGCATCACCGCCCGTCCGGTGGTTGAGTCCCGGACCACCGGGGGTATCCGCCGTCCATGAGCGATGTCCCCGGTATCGAGCTGAACAACGGCGCGACCATTCCCCAGCTGGGGTTCGGTGTGTTCCAGATCGACCCGTCGGACACGGCGGACACCGTGCAGCAGGCGTTCGACGCCGGCTACCGGCACATCGACACCGCCCAGATGTACGGCAACGAGGCCGAGGTCGGCGAGGCGATCGCGAAGTCGGGTCTGCCGCGCGACGAGCTGTGGATCACGACGAAGTGCAACAACTCGAACCACGGCTACGACGACGCGCAGCGCGCCCTCGACGAGAGCCTGCAGAAGCTGGGCCTCGACCGCGTGGACCTGTACCTCATCCACTGGCCGCTGCCCGGCAAGGACCTCTACGTCGAGACGTGGAAGGGCTTCGAGAAGGCGCACGCCGACGGCAAGGCGCGCACCATCGGCGTCTCGAACTTCCAGCCGCACCACCTCGACCGGCTCCTCGAGGAGACCGACACGGTGCCGGCGATCAACCAGATCGAGCTGCACCCGCACATGCAGCAGGCCGCGCTGCGCTCGTACCACGAGCGCCACGGCATCCGCACCGAGGCGTGGAGCCCGATCGGCCAGGGCAGGGGCTTGCTCGACGCCCCGGAGCTCGGCGAGATCGCCCAGGCGCACGGCAAGAGCCCGGCGCAGGTGGTGCTCCGCTGGCACATCCAGATCGGCAACATCATCTTCCCGAAGTCCGTCACGCCGGAGCGCATCCGGGAGAACATGGCGATCTTCGACTTCGAGCTGACGCACGAGGACATGCAGAAGATCGAGGGGATGGAGAAGGCCGAGCGCCTCGGCCCCGACCCCGACAAGTTCGACCGCTAGAGACGTGTCCCCGGTCGCCACCACCGTGGCCGGGATGCCCCGCGGCCCGGTCATCGGCGGAAGCCCCCGCCCGCCGATGCCCGGGCCGCGCCAATGTGCACGGACCCGTGCCAGCCTGGCGTCCACGCTGGCGTCAGACGCCAGGAAAGCCACCGGCTCGCAGCGGCGCGCGAAGGAGGGACCCATGGGCTTCGCCGACGAGCAGCGCGCGGCGACCGCGCGCACGTGGGACGCGGCCGTCGGCCACCGCTTCGTCGACGAGCTGTGGGCGGGCCGCGTCGACGACGCCGTCCTCGCGCGCTATCTCGCCCAGGACGCCCTGTTCCTCGACCGCTTCGTCGCGCTGCTCGGCGCGGCCGTCGCCTCGGCGGACCGCACGCCGCCGCGCCTGGCGATCGCCCGCCAGCTCGGCCTGGTCGCCGGCGACGAGGACGACTACTTCGGCCGCGCGCTGACCCGCCTCGGCGTGACGGCACCCGTCGACCCGCTGCCGCCGACGCAGGGGTTCCTCGAGCTCATGGACGACGCGCGCCGCTCCGGGTCGTACGCCGAGGTCCTCACCGTGCTCCTCGTCGCCGAGTGGCTCTACCTCGACTGGGCCTCACGCCCCGAGCCGTCGCCCCGCGACTGGCTGCACGCCGAGTGGATCGACCTGCACCGAGGCTCCGCGTTCCGGGCCTGGGTCGAGCTGTTGCGCGCCGAGACCGACCGCGTCGCCGCCGGCGCCGACGACGCCACCCGCGACCGCATGGCCGCGATGTTCAGCCGCGCCGTCGACCTCGAGCTCGCGTTCTTCGACGCGGCGTACCAGGACCAGGACCAGGACCAGGACCAGGACCAGGACCAGGACTAGGCCGCCGCGGGAAACCGCTTGCGCAGGCGTCGCCGCTGGGCGTCGAGGTGCGGGCGCGCCCGGCGCTGCCCGCCGCGCTCGGCGATCGCCGCCGCCAGGGACTCCAGCACCCGCTCGAGCCGCGCGGCGTCAGGCGACCACCCGCGCCGCTCGCACTCCTCGAGCCACTCCACCGCGCCGCGGTGCCCGCGCTCGCCGTTGCACCGGCCGCACGCGGCGACCTCGTTCTCCAGCCACGACGGGCCGCCCTTGACCTTGGGCACGACGTGGTCGGTCGTCGCCCCGACGGCCCCGGTCAGCGGGCGCGCGCACCACAGGCACGTGTCGCCGTCACGCTCCCGCGCGGCGACGAGCCGCTCGCGTCGCCCCGGCTGCCGCATCCCCTCCATGGTGCCACCGGATGCGGCGCCGAGTGGGGCATGTGCCGGGAGGGTGGGTGCCGACGGCGGAGTGTCGCGTCGCCGTTCCGGGCCTAGCGTCGGGCGTGATGACCACCAACGGCACCGTCCCCCGCCCGTCGTCCGTGAGCGGCCCGATCCTGAACGAGGCCGCGCGCCGCATGCTGCCCGTGATCGCCGGCCGGCTGCTGGCCGCGGTCGTCGACCGTGCCGTGGAGAAGGTCGACGACCTCGCCGACCGGCTCGGCGAGCGCAGCGGCACCTCCCCGCAGCGCGACGAGCCGTCCGGGTCGTCGGGCTCCTCGGCGTCGTCGGCGTCGTCCGGGCGTGCCGGCGCGGCCGGCGCGTTCCTCCTCGAGCAGGCCCGCCTCTTCCTCGCCTTCGTGGTGCGGATCGCCATGCAGGCGCTCGAGGCGCTGCGCCGGGCCACCGAGCAGCTGCGCGCCCGCCGCGCGCCGGAGGGCATCGACGAGGCCCCGTCGCCGGAGGAGGTCCTCGAGGACACCGACGAGGACACCGACGAGGACGACCTCGACGACGATGACGACCTCGACGACGAGTACGACGAGTACGACGAAGACGAGGACGAGGACGTCGAGGCGCGCGCCACGGCCGACGCCTGACCCGGCGGCCATCGGGCATCGTGGAGGGTGAGCCGTCCACGATCGATCCAGGAGTCGCCCGGTGGCCGACACGCCCTCCGACACGCCCGAGGACGCGCAGCGCAGCGGAGCCGGACCCGTCCCGTGGTGGCGCGAGGCCGTCATCTACCAGGTCTACATCCGCAGCTTCGCCGACGCCGACGGCGACGGGATCGGGGACATCGCCGGGATCCGCGAGAGGCTGCCCTACCTCGCCGACCTCGGGGTGGACGCGCTGTGGATCAACCCCTGGTACGCGTCGCCCCAGGCCGACGCGGGCTACGACGTCGCCGACTACCGGGCCATCGAGCCGGCCTACGGCACGGTCAGCGACGCCGAGAAGCTGATCGTCGACGCCCACGAACACGGGCTGCGGCTGATCCCGGACATCGTCCCCAACCACACCTCCGACCAGCACGCGTGGTTCCGGGCCGCGCTGGCCGACGAGCCGGGCGCGCGTGACCGCTACGTCTTCCGGGCCGGACGCGGTCCCGACGGCGCCGAGCCGCCCACCAACTGGCGGTCGCACTTCGGCGGGTCCGCGTGGACGCGCGTCGAGGACGGTTCCTGGTACCTGCACCTGTTCGACTCCGGCCAGCCGGACCTGAACTGGGCCAACCCGGAGGTCGCCGCGGAGTTCGAGTCCGTCCTGCGGTTCTGGTTCGACCGCGGCGTCGACGGTTTCCGCATCGACGTGGCGCACGGGCTGGTCAAGGACCCCGACCTGCCCGACCTCACCGACGCCGCCGACCAGCTCGGGCGCACCTACCCGCCCGGCGGGCACCCGTACGTCGACCGCGACGGCGTGCTCGAGATCTACGAGTCGTGGCGGCGCGTGGCCGACGAGTACCCCGGCGACCGCATGTTCGTCGCCGAGGCCTGGACGCCCGCCCCGGAGCGCCTGGCCCGCTACGTGGCCCCGGGCCGCCTGCACACGGCGTTCAACTTCGACTACCTCGTCGCGCCCTGGGACCCCACGGCGCTGCGCGAGACGATCGACACCACCACCGGCCGGCTGCGCGAGGTCGGCGCCTCGGCGACCTGGGTGCTGTCGAACCACGACGTCGTCCGCCACCCCAGCCGTTACGGCCGCCCCACCCTCGAGGCCGAGGAGGTCCCGACGTCCACGGTGGCCCGCGAGGACGACGGCACGGACGTCGCGCTGGGCACGCGCCGCGCCCGGGCCGCGCTGCTGCTCGAGGCCGCGCTGCCGGGCGGGATGTACGTCTACCAGGGCGAGGAGCTGGGGCTGCCCGAGGTCGAGGACATCCCCGAGGACGCCCTGCAGGATCCGACCTGGCGGCGCTCGGGCAACACCGTGCGCGGACGGGACGGCTGCCGCGTGCCGCTGCCGTGGTCGGCGACCGACGGCGCGTCGACCGGCTTCAGCCCCGACGGGGCCGCGCCGCCCTGGCTGCCCCAGCCCGCCGGTTGGGACGCCTACGCGGCCGACCGGCAGCAGGGCGACCCGGACTCGGTGCTCGAGCTCTACCGGACCGTGCTCCGTCTCCGGCACGCGGACCCGGCGCTCGGCGACGGGGAGATGGCGTGGGTGTCGGCACCCGGTGACGTGGTGCTGCACCTGCGCCGCGAGCCGGGCGTCGCGTGCGTCGTCAACCTGGGCAGCGAGGCCGTGGACCTGCCGCCGCACGACGAGGTCCTGCTCACCAGCGTGCCGCTCGAGGACGGGCGGCTGGGTGCGGACGCGGCGGTGTGGCTGCGGGTGTCCTGACCCTCACCACTCCGGGGGCACGTCCGGGACGGCCGGGTCCGCCTCGACGACGGGGATGTCCGAGGCCGTGTCGACGACGACCGAGCGCGCGGCGGAGTCGGCCGGCGCGCGCTCGGCCAGCGCCTCGAGCGCGCGGTCGGTGCCGACGTCGGCGCCGGCCTGCTCGGAGAGCAGCCAGCGGACCTCGAGCAGGTCGCAGTAGGCCTGCACGGCCGTGCCCACGTGGCGGACCGCGGCGTGGGCGCGGCGCATCCCCGGCGTCAGGACGTCGTGGAGCCAGCTCGCGATGGCCTGGTCCTCGGTGATCCGGCGCTCCGGGTGCTCGCGGGCGATGGCGCGCTGGTGGGCGCGCAGGTCGCCGAGCAGGATGCGCGCCTGGCCCTCACCCACCTGCAGGCCCGTGAGCTCCTGCAGGTAGCGGGCGTGGTGGGTGCGCTCGCCGACGGCCACGCGCAGCCGCACGAGCCCGCCCTCGGCGTCCTCGGCGGGCGCCAGGCTCACCTCGTCGACGACGTAGCCGAGGTCGTTGAGCTCGCGCACGGTGCCCTCGACGCGGTAGCGGTCGCCGAACGCGAACTGCGCCTGGCCGTGCAGCACGTCCCACAGCGCCTCGTAGCGCGCCGGGAGCCCCATGGCCTCCTCGATCAGCTGCGGCTCGATCTCGGGCGGGCGGCCCAGGCTCGCGGCCAGGTCGGTCATCCCCGCCGCGACGTTCTCGACGAGGATCTCCAGGTCCATCGCGCGCTGCCCGTCGGACAGCGAGGGGTGGACCTCGCTGGTCTCGGCGTCGACGAGCCACGCCTGGAACAGCTGCCCGTCGCGCGAGAACAGGGTGTTGGCGAGCGAGCAGTCGCCCCAGTAGACGCCGTGGCGGTGCAGCTCGACCAGCAGGCCGACCATGGCGTCGAAGAGCCGCGAGCGCTGTGCGGGGCGGTTCGGCGGCAGGCGCGCGATGAGCCGGCGGTACTGCCAGGAGCCGGTCAGGTAGCGCGTGAGCAGGATCGAGCAGTCGTGGTCGGGCTGGGTGACGAGCCCGGCGGGGCGCACGGCCGGCAGCCCGACGGCCTCGAGGTGGCGCAGGACGTCGAACTCGCGGCGCGCGGTCCGCGGCGGCAGCTCCTTGAGCGCCCACAGCGTCCCGTCGACCTCGACGAACCGCACGAGGTGGCGGCTCGGCCCGACCGGCAGCTCGCGCAGGGGCACGGTGTCGGCGTCCCACGTCGCGAGGGGCCGCTCCCACGGCAGGGCGATGAGGCCGGGTGTGGGGGCGCGCAGGCGCAGGTCGGGTGCGGTCATCGGGGGGCTCCCGGGGGCGAGGTCGTCCCGCGCAGCACGAGACGGGTGGGCAGGAGCTCGGCCGGCGGCAGCCCGTCCGCGAGCTCCCCGCGCAGGGCCGCCACGACCAGCTCGCCGGCGCGGCGGCCCTGGGCGCGGACGGGCTGGGCGACGGTGGTGAGGTCGGTGAGCGCGGCCAGGGGGTGGTCGTCGACGCCGATCACCGACAGGTCCTCGGGCACCCGCAGCCCCGCGCGGCGCAGCGTGCGGATCGCGCCGAGGGCGGTCTCGTCGTCGTGGGCGAACACGGCCGTCGGCGGGGAGCGCAGCCCCAGCAGGCGCGCCATGCCGTCGGCTCCGCCCTCGCCGCCCCAGGGCACGGTGACGACGAGCTCGTCGTCGGGCGCGATCCCGGCGTCGCCGAGGGCGGCGCGCCAGGCGGAGGTCCGCCCGTCGGGTTCCGGGGCGAGGCATCCGACGTCCTTGCCCGACGGTCCGGCTCCGCTGCGCTGCGTGTCCCCCACGGCGATCATGCCGATGCGCCGGTGCCCGAGGTGGACGAGGTGGTCCATCGCCTGCCGGCCGGCGACGTGGTCGTCGATGCCCACCGACGGGTACGACGCGACGCGACCGCCCGCGGCCACGACGTCGACGCCCAGCGACGCCAGACGGGCGTGCTCGAGCTCGTCGACGGCGAACGCGAGCACCACCACGGCGTCCACCTTGCGCCGCGCCGGCAGCCGCGCGAAGAACGCGGCGCGCTCCTCGGGGCCGCCGACGCGGAAGATCACGAGGTCGAGGTCGGCCGCCCGCAGCGCCGCCTCGAGGCCCTCGAGCAGCTCCCCGAAGAACCAGCGCGACGGGTGCGGCACGAGCACCGCGACGCGCCCGGTCGGCCCGCCGGCGAGGCGCGTGGCCTCCGGCGAGGCCACGTAGTCGAGCGCCTCGGCGGCCTCGCGGACCCGGGCGCGGGTGGCCGCGGCGACGTGCGGGTGGTCGCCGAGGGCGCGGGACGCGGTGGCCGTCGAGACGCCGGCGCGGCGGGCGACGTCGTCGAGGGTGACGCGCGGGGGGCCGGGCACGGGCGTGGGCGGCCTCGTCCCCCGCGTGTCCCCGGTCACAGCCGTGCAGCATGGCACCGACCCGCAAGCGCTTCCAGAGTCGTTCGGACGATCAGGGCCGTGGGAGGCAGGCAACTGCCCCAGATGTCCCACAGCGACCTCGCGGTCGCTCTCGGTGCTTGACTTGTGAGACCCGCATCACCACGCTCCCACCGCAAGCGGTTCCAACACGTGTGGGTGCCGGGAGGGGAGACCGATGCGCCACCAACGACGGCGGCTCACGGCCGTGGCCGTCGCGGTCGCGGTGATCGCGGCGCTGGCCGCGGCGTGCAGCTCGGCGCCGCCGGGTCCGCCGGTGCTCACGTGGTACATCAACCCCGACGACGGTGGCCAGGCCGAGATCGCCGCGCGGTGCACCGCGGCCTCCGGCGGGCGCTACAGCATCGTGACGTCGACCCTGCCCCGTCAGGCCTCCGAGCAGCGGCAGCAGCTCGTGCGCCGCCTCGCGGCCAACGACTCGTCGATCGACATCATGAGCATCGACCCGCCCTACGTGCCCGAGTTCGCGCAGGCCGGCTTCCTCGCGCCGATGCCGCCCGCCGTCGAGGCCGCGGCCCGCGAGGACCGCGTCCCGAGCTCGATCGAGGCGTCGACCTGGCAGGGCCGTCTCGTCGTCGTGCCGTTCTGGGCCAACACCCAGCTGCTCTGGTACCGCAAGTCCGCGGTCGCGCAGATGGGCATCGACATGAACGCGCCGGTGACCTGGGACCAGATCATCCAGGCCGCCTCCCGCGCCCGCACCCAGATCGCCGCGCAGGGCGTGCGGGGCGAGTCGCTGACGGTGTGGGTCAACGCCCTCATCGAGTCCAGCGGCGGCTCGATCATCACCAACGTCGGCGAGGAGAACCCGGAGCTCGTCCAGCTCGGCCTGAACGCCCCGCCCGGCCTCGAGGCGGCCCGCGTGCTGCAGACCTACGGCGACGCCGGCGTCGCGCCGCCCGGGTTCCCGACCGCCGACGAGGACACGAACGCCGAGTCGTTCCAGTCGGGCTCGGCCGCGTTCATGGTCAACTACCCGTTCATCTGGGGGAAGGCCAAGTCCGCCGTCGAGGAGGGCACGCTGCCGCAGTCGGTGCCCGACGACTACGGCTGGACGATCTACCCGCGCACCTCGCCCGACCGGCCGAGCGCGCCGCCGCTGGGTGGCATCAACCTCGGCGTGGGCGCCTTCAGCAACCACCCGGACCTCGCCTACGACGCCACCACCTGCATCACGAGCCCGGAGAACTCCGCGTACTACTTCGTCTCCAACGGCAACCCGTCGTCGCGGATCTCGGTGTTCAGCGACCCGGAGGTCGTCGCGGAGTTCCCGATGGCGCCGACCATCCGCGACTCCCTGACCCAGGCCGCACCCCGTCCGCAGACCGCGTACTACGCCGAGGTCTCCGGCGGTATCCAGCGGACCTTCCACCCGCCGGACGCGGTCGTGCCCGGCCCGACCAACGAGGCCGCCACGGCCCTCATCACCGCGGTGCTGAGGAAGGAGGCGCTGCTCTGATGAGCACCACCCTGGATCGGCCCACCAGCGCGGTGGACCCCACCCGCGACGGCGCGCTCAACGAGAAGACGAAGGCCGAACGGCGGCTGGGGTGGTACCTCGCCGGCCCCGCGTTCGTCGTGATGCTGCTGGTCACGGCCTACCCGATCGTCCAGGCCGTCTTCGACTCGCTGTTCGACTACCGCCTCACCGACCCCGAGAACTCCTCGTTCGTCGGGCTCGGCAACTACGGCGTCATCCTCACCGACCCGGTGTGGTGGACCTCGTTCGGTGTCACCGCCTTCATCACCGTCGTGACGGTGGCGGTCGAGCTGGTCCTCGGGTTCGGGCTGGCCCTGGTCATGCTCAACGCGCTGCGTGGGCTGCGCCCGGTCCTGCGCACGGTCATCCTCATCCCCTACGCGGTGATCACCGTGGTCTCCGCGTTCGCGTGGCAGTTCGCGTTCAGCGTCGACTCCGGCTTCGTGAACTCCTGGTTCTCCTGGATCCCGGGCGTCACGGCGGAGACCGACTGGTTGGGCACGCAGGGCCTGTCGCTGTTCGTCATCTGCCTCGCCGAGATCTGGAAGACCACGCCGTTCATCTCGCTGCTGCTGCTCGCGGGCCTCGCGCAGGTCCCCGACGTGCTGCAGGAGGCGGCCAAGGTCGACGGCGCCACGTGGTTCCAGCGCCTGCGGCGGGTGACGCTGCCGAACATGAAGGCGGCGATCATGGTCGCCGTCCTGTTCCGCACCCTCGACGCGTTCCGGGTGTTCGACTCGGTGTTCGTCATGACCGCCGGCGCGAACAGCACCGAGACGGTCTCGTTCCTGGCCTACCGGCAGACGATCGAGCGGGTCGAGATCGGGCTCGGGTCGGCGGTGTCGGTGCTGCTGTTCCTGTCGGTGGTGCTGATCAGCGCCCTGTTCATCAAGGGCTTCAAGGTCGACCTGTCCCAGGCGCGAGGGGAGTAGCCGTGTCCACCCGCGAGAAGGTCGGCTGGGGTATCGGCGGCCTGATCATCATCGTCTACTGCCTCTTCCCGGTGGCGTGGATCATCTCGCTGTCGTTCAAGTCGTCGGACGACATCTCCAACGGGCAGTTCCTGCCCACCGCGTTCTCCGGCGAGAACTACGAGCAGATCCTCGTCGGCGACGCGGCGGGGCTGTTCCTGCCGGCGCTGGTGAACTCGTTCGGCATCTGCCTCATCGCGACGTTCATCTCGTGCCTGCTCTCGATGTTCGCCGCCTACGCGATCGCGCGCCTCGACTTCCCCGGCAAGAAGCTGATCCTGTCCACGGCGCTCGCGGTCGCGATCTTCCCCGTGATCTCGATCGTCACGCCGCTGTTCAACCTCTGGCGCCAGATCGGGCTCTACAACACCTGGCCCGGCCTGATCATCCCGTACCTGTCGCTGACGCTCCCGATCTCGATCTGGACCCTGTCGGCGTTCTTCCGCGAGATCCCGTGGGAGATGGAGCAGGCCGCGCAGGTCGACGGGGCGACGCCGTGGCAGGCGTTCCGCAAGGTGATCGTGCCGCTGGCCGCGCCCGGCGTGTTCACCACGGCGATCATCGCGTTCTTCCTCGCCTGGAACGACTTCGTCTACGGCATCTCGCTGACGTCGACCGAGGCGGCCCGTCCGGTGCCCGCGGCCCTCGGTCTGTTCTCGGGCGCCTCGCAGTTCGAGTCACCGAACGGGCCGATCGCGGCCGCCGCGGTCATCGTGACGATCCCGGTCGTGCTCCTCGTCCTGCTCTTCCAACGGCGCATCGTCGCCGGTCTCACCAACGGCGCCGTGAAGGGATAACCATGGCCTCGATCGAGATGAGCCACATCGTCAAGCAGTACGGCGACGGCTACCCCGCCGTGAACGACGTGAGCCTCGACATCGCCGACGGCGAGTTCATGATCCTCGTCGGACCGTCGGGCTGCGGGAAGTCGACGCTGCTGCGGATGATCGTCGGGCTCGAGGACATCACCTCGGGCGACATGGTCATCGCGGGCGACCGGGTCAACGACAAGGCGCCGCGCGACCGCAACCTGTCGATGGTCTTCCAGAACTACGCGCTCTACCCGCACCTGAGCGTCTTCGAGAACATCGCGTTCCCGCTGCGGCTGGCGAAGGTGTCCGACGACGAGGTCCGCCGGCGCGTCGAGGAGGCCGCCGACATCCTCGAGCTGCGCGAGCACCTGCAGCGCAAGCCCGCCAACCTCTCCGGCGGTCAGCGCCAGCGCGTCGCCATGGGCCGGGCCATCGTGCGCGCCGCGGACGCGTTCCTCTTCGACGAGCCGCTGTCCAACCTCGACGCCAAGCTGCGCGGCCAGATGCGCACCGAGATCGCGCGCCTGCAGCGCCGGCTCGGCATCACCACGGTCTACGTCACGCACGACCAGACCGAGGCGATGACGCTCGGCGACCGCGTCTGCGTGCTGCGCAAGGGCGTCATCCAGCAGGTCGCGTCGCCACGGGAGCTCTACGAGCAGCCGGTCAACCTGTTCGTCGCCGGGTTCATCGGCTCGCCGCCCATGAACTTCCTGCCGGCCACGGTCGACGGCACCGCCCTCTCGACGCCGTTCGGCACGATCGAGCTGGGCCAGGAGCGCGCCGAGAAGATCCAGGGCCGGGACCTGCTGCTCGTCGGCATCCGGCCTGAGTACTTCGAGGACGCCAGCCTCGTCGACGAGGCCAAGAAGCCGTACGGGTCGACGTTCACCGCGCGGGTCGACGTCACCGAGTGGCTCGGCGACGCGCAGTACGCCTACATCCCGTACGAGGCGCCGACCGAGGTCGCCGAGCAGCTCAAGGAGCTCTCCCGCGAGCTGGACTCCGACCAGCTGCGGACCCAGGCGGTGGTGTCGATCGACTCCACCAGCCGCATCCGCGAGGGCCGCGAGGCGGAGTTCTGGCTCGACGCCCGCAAGATCCACGTCTTCGACCCCAAGACCGGCGAGAACCTCACCCGCGACGCCGAGGCCGGGCGCAAGCTGACCGAGATGGCGGCCGAGGACCGCGTCGAGCAGGTGGAGCGGGCGAAGGTCTGAGCGGGCGGCTCAGAGCCGGTGCCAGGCCTGGGCCAGCTGGGAGGCGATCGGCGCGACGACGCGCCGGTCGTTCCAGTAGTAGGGGTGGGCCAGGGGCGTCCAGCCCAACCACCACGGCCCGACGCCGACGCGGCGGTCCTCGGTGATCGCCGCGGCCCAGGCGTCGCTCAGGGGGCGCAGCGGTGAGGCGATGACGTCGTCGGGGTCGTAGACGTTGACCCACTCGCCGCGCTGGCGGGGCAGGCGCTCGGCGAAGTCGGGGTGCGGCACGGTCAGGGGCCGGCCGAAGCCCGGGTGGCGCTGGGCCCACAGGGCCAGGGGGCTGCCGAGCGTGTAGTACCAGCCGAAGGTCTCGCCGCGCTCGATCGGTGTGTCGTCGAGGACGTCCGCAGCCGCGCCGGCGAGCTTGGTGCGCTGCAGGTCGTAGAGGAAGTCGCTGGAGACGACGCTGCCGAGACTGTGTCCGAGCACCGCGAGCGGCGCGTCCGCGCCCGCCTCCTGCGCGAGCTCGTGCAGGGTGCGGGCGAGGATGGCCTGGACGTCCTCGTAGTGCCCGGTGCCGTCGGTGCCGGAGTGATAGGCCACGGCGTCGCCGAGGTAGTGGACGATCAGCCAGCGCAGCGTCGGGAAGTGGGCGTCGCCGAGGCCCGGGAGCCAGCGCAGGCCCGCGGTCGACGCCGCGGCCAGCAGCGCGAGCGTCGACCCCTGGCTCGCCCGGGCGGCCAGGGCGTCGAGGACCTGCAGCAGCCACTGCGCGTTGCGCCCGCCGATGCGGGTGCTGAGCTGTTCCTGGCCCTGCTCGAAGACCGGCGCCCAGAACGCGGGCTTCATCACCAGCGCCTCGGCGGCGGGCACGCCGGCGATGCGCTCGAACTCCTCGCCGATCAGCGCCATGGCGCGGTCGGCGTACTGCTCGCCGGCGCTCTCGACGCCGTGGACGAGCATGACGGCCAGGCGTTGGTTCACTTCTGGCTCACTTCGTGCTCGATCCCGACCCGGCCGTCTCGGTCAGCTCCGCGTAGGGCGTGCGCAGCCCGTCACGGACGAGCCGGACCAGGGCGTGGCGCTGGCGGATGAACAGCACGATCGCCGCGCCGACGTACACGGCGGACAGGATCAGCAGCTCGAGCTCCTGCAGCGGCGCCGGCAGTGTCGCGGCCAGCACGAACTGGGCGACGAAGAGCCCGAGCAGGCTCAGCGCGCCGTAGACCGTGATCGAGAGCGTGATGAGCAGCGCCACCGCGAACAGCGACTGCGCGGCGGTGATGAGCAGCTCCTCGCGCTGCACCGTGTCGACCGGCAGGCCGTTGAGCGACCCCGCCGACAGCGCGAACACGATCGGCAGCGTGCCGACGAGCAACGACCACTGGTTGACCTTGGACGACACCAGCGTTGCCAGCGCGTCGGTGGTCTTGAGCCGCCAGGCGTAGAGGCCGGCGACGAGCAGCTCGGGCGCCTCCGAGGCCAGCGGGGCGAGCCACTGGACGAGGAAGAACTGGCTGATGCCGAGCTCCGTGCCGGTCTGGACGAGGGAGTCGGCGAACGGCTCGGCGCACAGGATGATGATCACGGCCGCGACCACGAAGAACGCGATGTAGCCGGTCCGGCGCTTGCCGGCGTCCATCCGCCCGACCCACGCCGACGGCCCGATGAGGTCGGGGTCCTCGGCCGGCGCCTTGGCCACGCGAATGCTGTAGAGCACGAAGATGCCGACGAGGACGACGGTGTCGACCAGCGTGATGCTGACGCGCAGCGGCAGGGTCAGCGAGTAGACGGTGGCGAGCAGCAGGAAGACCAGCGGCACGGCGTCGGTGCGCTGCAGCGTGACCCGCGTGGCGTGACCCTCGCGGTGCGACGTGCCGGGGCCGCCCTCCTGGCCGGGGTCGGCGCCGCCGCGGCGCAGACGGATCGCGGCGAGCAGCACGACCAGTGCCCACCCGACACCGACCAGGATCCGGTTGGCGCCGGTCATGTTGGCCAGCGCCAGGCCGCAGGGGGACTGTTCCGTCGAGCCCGGTGGCAGACACGTCGGCCCGTACTGGGCGTACGCCTCGCCACCCTGGATCGTGAAGACGAAGTCCACCGCGTACTCGGGCAGCACCGCGACCAGCGCCAGCAGGGCGATCGCCAGCCCCGCGGAGATGTCGACCTGCGCGGCCTCGGCGGCCCAGGACAGCAGGAACGCCGCGCCGATGATCGCGACGCCGTAGAGCAGCGCGTCGACGGGGTGGGACAGCGAGATGCCCACCACGTGCAGGACGAGGCCCGGGACCGCGACGGCCACCGCGAGCCCGACCAGCAGGGGGGAACGGTCACCGCGACGGGCCGTGCCCGCGCTGCTGGACGTCATGTCCGGTTCTCTACCCGTCACCCGACTCCCACACCCGTCCGACGCGCCGATCACACGGATCCCACGCCGCCCGCCCCTGCCGTACCGCCGAGCGGCCCTGGACCGACGCCCGACCGGCCCCGTGCGCACGCGGTTTGCTCCCGCCCCGGGTCCTGCGGCACGGTGGCGCGCCGGCATCCCGTACCCGACGCTCCCCGCTCCCCGAGGTGGTTGCCGTGCCGATCGCTCCTGTCCTGACCTTCGACGGGCTCCTCCACACTGCGGTCACGATCGCCCTCATCGTGCTCGTCGCCGTCGTCGTGCGCTTCGTCGTCAACCGCGTCATCGGCCACGTGGCCGCCGGCGCCGGCGTCCCGGGCCTGCTCTCGCTCCTGCGGCGGCGGCGCGGGGTCTCCGACGCCGACCGCATCCAGGCGTTCGGGTCCGCGCGGCGGGCGCAGCGGGCACGGACCGTCGGTTCGGTGATCCGCAACGCGGCCACGATCCTGATCTTCGGGACCGCGTCCATGATGGTGCTCGGCCAGTTCGGCGTGAACCTCGCGCCGGTGCTCGCCTCGGCGGGCGTGCTCGGGCTCGCCATCGGGTTCGGCGCGCAGAACCTCGTCAAGGACTTCCTGTCCGGCATCTTCATGCTGCTCGAGGACCAGTACGGCGTCGGCGACCACGTCGACCTCGGCGACGCGGTCGGCACCATCGAGCGGGTCGGGCTGCGCACGACGACGGTCCGCGACGTCACCGGCATGGTCTGGTACGTCCGCAACGGCACGATCGAGCGCGTCGGCAACGGCTCGCAGGACCACGCCGTCGCCGTCGTCGACATCCCGCTGGCGATCGACACCGACGTCACCCGCGCCGCCGCGATCGCCGAGGAGGCCGCGGCGGCCGGCATCGCCGAGCACGGGCACGGCGCCGACGTGCTGGACGAGCCGCAGGTGCTCGGCGTCGAGTCGCTGTCCGCGTCCGGTATGACCCTCCGACTGACGGCTCGTACGAAGCCCGGCCGGCAGTGGGTGGTCCAGCGCGCCATGACCGAGCGTGTCGTCGCCGCCCTGCGCGCCGACGAGGTGATGCTCGCGGCGTGATCGCCGATGTGACGTCCGCCGGAGATCGGCCGTCCGTCGCGCGCCGTCCACCTCGGTGGGCGGAAGATCACGGAGTGATCCTCGAGCGCCGGCTCCGCCGTGGTCGCCTCGCCGCCGCGCTCGTCGTCGCGACGCTCGTCGCCGGGTGCTCGGTGGGCGGATCCGCGCCCGCCCCGGCACCCGCGCCCCCGCCGGCCGCGGCCCCCACGACGGCGCCGCCGACCACCACGGCGCCGGCGCCCTCGCGGGCCCAGGCCGCCGTCGACGCGACCGCCTCGGCGGCCGAGGAGCGCAGCGGCGTGACGCTCGGCGTGGCCGTCCTCGACCGCGCGACGGGACAGACCGCCGCCAACGGCGAGGGCGCCACCCCGCTGCGGGCGGCGTCGGTGGCCAAGCTCTTCACGATCGTCGACATCCTGACCCGGCGCGAGGCCGGGCAGCTGACCACGACGCCGGCCGACGAGGAGCGCTTCCGGCGGGCGCTCAGCCTCAGCGACGACGACGCCATGAACGCGCTGTGGTCGACCTACGGCGGCCCGGCGGGCATCGAGCGGGTGGCGTCGATGCTCGGTCTCGCGGAGACCAGCCCGCCCGCGGACACGTCCCAGTGGGGCGAGGTCCGGACGTCGGCGCGGGACGTGGCGGCGCTCTACGCCTTCGTCACCAGCGGCCTGAGGCCCGACGACCGCGACCTCGTGCTGCAGTCGCTCGCGGACGCGCCGTCCACCGCCGCCGACGGGTTCGACCAGGGCTTCGGCCTGCTCGACCCCGCCCGCCGCGGCTCCGCGGTGGCGAAGCAGGGGTGGCTGTGCTGCCTCGGGTCGAGCGTCGACCTGCACTCGGCCGGCTTCCCGGACGCCGACGGGCGCTACGTCGTCGTGCTGCTGTCCAACCAGCCGCGCGGCTACGCCGCCGCCCGCACGCTGCTCGACGACGCGGCGTCGGCGGCCCGTGATGCGCTCGGCGACTGACCCCTAGTCTCGCGCGGGTGGAGAGCCTCGCCCAGATCGACGACTGGCCCGTCGAGCACGCCGCGGCCGGTGTGGTGGCGGCCGACGGGACCGTGCGCGGCACCCGCGGCCCGACCGACCGGCGCTTCCCCCTGGCGTCGGTGACCAAGCCGCTGGTGGCCGTCGGGGCGCTGGTGGCGGTCGAGGAGGAGGCGATCACCCTCGACCAGCCCGCCGGGCCGGAGGGGTCGACGGTGCGCCACCTGCTCGCCCACACCTCGGGGCTCGCGTTCGGGGAGCACCGGGCGGTCGCCGAGCCCGGGACGCGGCGGCTGTACTCGTCGGCCGGGTTCGAGGTGCTGGCGACGACGATCGAGGAGGCCACCGGCATCGGGTTCGCCGACTACCTCCACGAGGCCGTCCTCGCCCCGCTCGGGATGGCGTCGACGACCCTCGACGGCTCGCCGGGCCACGGCGCCACCTCGACCGTCGACGACCTGCTGCGCCTCGCCGCCGAGCTCCAGGCCCCGGCCCTGCTGCACCGGTCGACGCTCGACGAGGCGACGTCCGTGCAGTTCCCGGGCCTCAACGGCACGATCCCGGGCTTCGGGCACCAGAAGCCCAACGACTGGGGGCTGGGCTTCGAGCTGCGCGACGACAAGTCGCCGCACTGGACCGGGGCGACGAACTCGGCGCGGACCTTCGGGCACTTCGGCCAGTCGGGCACGTTCCTGTGGGTGGATCCGGACGCTGGCCTGGCGTGCGTGGCCCTCGCCGACCGCGACTTCGGCGACTGGGCCAAGGCCGCCTGGCCGCCGCTGTCCGACGCGGTCCTCGCCGAGGGCTGAGCAGCCGAGCGGGACCCGCGGGGCGTGTCAGCCTGGCGTCCACGCCGGCGTCCAACGTCAGGAAATCCACCACGATCTCGGTCGGTCCGCGGCCGGGCCACGGGGAACGAGCTGGTGGAGATGCTGGCGTCCAGCGTCAGCGTGGACGCCACGCTGAGACACGCCGTGCCTCGGTCAGCGCGGGACGACCAGGACGAGCGCGCGGTCCGAGGCCTGCTCCACGCGCAGGCCGGCGTCGCGCAGGAGCGCGAGCACCCCGCCCGCGTCCTTGGGGCGTCGCCGTGACGACGCGAGCAGCCGGGCCGCGTGGCCCTTGTGCGACTTGTTCGCGTGGCTGACCACCGTCCGCGAGCCGTCGGCGGCCTCGCTGTGCACGTCCAGCGTCACCGCGCCCTTCGCGGGGCCCAGCGCCATGTACGGCCCGGAGCGCAGGTCGACGACCAGGTCGTCCTGCCCGTCGAGCAGGGGCACGAGCTCCGGGCGCCAGGTCACGCGCAGACTCCGACCCTGGGTCGAGCTCCGCTCGGCGGTATCTCCCGCCCGCCCCGGCAGCGCGCTCCCGCCCGAGAGCCGGTAGGCCGGGATCGGGTCGGTGCCCCCGACCAGCCCGAACAGCGCCGAGCAGATCAGCAGCCGCCGCCGCGCCGCCGGCGTCAGCGACGCGGCGTCCAGGGCGTCGTAGAGCACCCCGGTGTACCGGCGCAGCGCGGGCGTGGTCGGCGAGGTCCACAGCGCGGCGTTGCGGGCGATCTCGTCGTCCTGGCGCTCGGAGACGTCGAGCGCGGCGCGGGAGGCCGGGACGTCGGCGGCCAGGGCCACCAGCTCGTCGACCAGCACCTTGCGCGTCGGGTTCAGCGACGGGAACGACAGCGCGTCGAGGTCGAGCGGGCGCCCGCGGCCGCCGGGGGCCTTGGTCTCCGAGGGCGGCAGGACGACGAGCACACCGGCACGGTAGCCCGGGGCACGATGAGCCCGTGCAGGAGCGCGGGACGCCGGGCTGGCGCGACGAGGTGCTCGCGTGGATCGCCGACGTCACCGGATCGCACCCCACGGGCGAGGTCACGCAACGCCACCGCGCCTGGTCGACGGTGCTGCGCGTGCCGACGGCGGACGGGCCGGTGTGGCTCAAGGAGCCGGTCGCGGGCATGGCGGCCGAGGTCGGGCTGCACGCGCTGCTCGCCCGCGTCGCCCCCGACGCCGTCGCGACCCCGCTCGCCGTCGACGTCGAGCGTCACCGCCTGCTCCTGCCCGACACCGGCCCGAGCGTCCGCGACGACGGCACCGACCCGTCGGCCGCCCTGACCGCGGCCCTGCCGCGCTACGCCGACCTGCAGCGCCGCCTCGTGCCGCACCTCGACGCGATGGCCGCCCTCGGCGTGCCCGACGCCACCCCGCCGGCGCTGCCCGCGCGGTACGCGGAGGCCGTCGCGACGATCGGCGGGCCCGACCGCGCGGCCGAGGTGGCCGCCTGGGCCGACGAGCTCGCCGGCACCGTCCCGTCCAGCGTCGACCACCAGGACCTGCACATCGGCAACGTCCTCGCCGACGGCCGCTTCGCCGACTGGGGCGACGCCGTCCTCGCGCACCCCTTCGCGAGCCTGCTCGTGGCGCTGGGCTCGGTGCGACGCCTGCTGGCGGTCGACACGACGGACCCGGCCCTCACCCGCCCCCGCGACGCCTACCTCGAGGTCTTCACCGACCTGGCGCCCCACCGCGAGCTGGTGCGCCTGACGCGCACGGCCTGCCGCGCCGCCGTCGTCGCCCGCGCCCTGACCTGGACCCGCGGCGCGTCCGCCGACCCGCGCTTCGCCCACGCGCCGGCCGAGACGCTGGCGGCCCTCGGCGACCCCGACTGGCTGGCGGGCACCTGATCCCTGCTCCGTACCCTCGTCCGGGTGCCCGCAGACGATCAGCAGCGCTGGAAGCCCTCCCGCGCCGGCATCCTGAACGTCTACCAGTACCAGGACGAGGTGCTGGAGTTCGGCGACGGACGCCTGCTCCTGCGCGGGGTCAACGGGTCGGGCAAGTCGACGGCGATGAACATGCTGCTGCCGTTCCTGCTCGAGGCGGACGTCCGCAAGATCGACGCGGCGGGCGAGCAGCGCGGGGTCCTGCGCAGCTGGATGCTGTCCGACCACGACGACACCCAGCGCACCGGCTACCTGTGGATCGAGTTCGCCCGCGGCAGCGGTGAACAGGTCGAGTACCGGACGGTCGGCTGCGGTATCCGCGCCAACCGCAGCACCGACCGCGTCGCGGTCTGGTGGTTCTCCACCGACCGCCGGGTGCGCATCGACCTGCGCCTCACCGAGGCCGACGTCCCGTTCTCGGTCGACGTCCTGCGCAGCGAGCTCGGCACGCGCGGGCAGGTGTTCACGTCCACCGCGGAGTACCGCGCCGAGATCGCCCGCCGGTTCTTCGGCGGCGTCGACCCGGGGGCGTACTTCCGGCTGCTGCACCAGGTGCGCAACCCCCGCGTCGGCGACCGCATCGACACCGACCTGCCGCGCACGCTGCGCGAGGCGCTGCCGCCGGTGCCCGAGGACGCGGTGCACGACGCCGCGCAGCCGCTCGAGGACCTCGAGGACCACCGCCGCAACGTCACCGACCTCGCCCGGACCGCGGAGGCGCTCGACGGCGCCGTCGAGGTCTACACCGACTACGCCCGCCGGGTGCTGATGACCGAGGTCGAGGCGGTGGCGTCGGCGCTCGACATCGCCCGCTCGGCCGCGCGTCGTGTCGACCGCGACCGGGCCGGGGTCGAGAAGGCCACCGCCGCGCAGGAGGCGGCGACCCGCGCGAGCGCCGACCTCGCCGACGAGCACGCGGAGGCCACCGCCGAACGGGCCGGGCTCGCGGCGCTGCCGGAGTACACCGCGCACGCCGACCTCGTGCGCCGCCGGGACGAGGTCGCCCGCGCCGACGCGCACGTCGCCACGCTCGACGGCCATCGCGCCCGGGCCCGCGAACGGGTGGTCGCGGCGGCGGGCACCGTGGGTGCCGCGCGGGGCCAGCTGGACTCCGACCTCGCCGGGGTGGCCGAGCACCTGCGCGCGGTGGCCGACGCCGCCCGCGACGCGTCGGCGCCGGGCATCGCGGGGCGGCTGCCCGACCCGCCGGCCCCGGTGACCGAGCCCCGCCGCGACGAGGCCGGTGAGACGACGGTCGAGGTCCCCACGGACGACGACCCCACCGCGGAGCTCGACCTCACGGCCGTCGGCGACGCCCTGCGGACCCACCGGACGACGGTGCGGGCGGTCGCCGAGCACGCCCGCGGCGCCCGGCGCGCCACCGAGGTCGCCGAGGCCGCCGACACCGCCGCCGGCGAGGCCCTCGCCGCGCACGAGGCCGCCGACGAGCAGGCGGCCGCCGCCCGCCGCGCCGCGCGGGCCGCGGCGGACGAGCACGCCGAGGCGGTCGCCGGCTGGACCCGGCGCCTGGCCGAGCACGTGGCCGCCGTGCCCGTGGCCGAGGCCGGGGGTGCGACGGGCTGGCTCGACGTGCCGGCGGTCCCGACCGACGGACCCGACGACGACCTGCGCCGCGCCGCCGAGCACCGTCGGTCGGGCGCCCGCCAGGCCGCCGACGACGTCACGGGCGCGCTGGACCGGGCCCGCACCCGCGCCCGCACGGCCGTGGAGGAGGTGGATGCCGAGCTGGCCGGCCTGCGCGCCGAGCACCAGCAGGTGGGCGCGGCCGGCGAGCTGCCGCTGCCCCGGGCGCCGTGGCGGACCGACGACGACGCCCCCGACGGCGTCCTGCTGGCGTCGCTCGTCGACTTCCGCGAGCACCTCGACGACGCCGAGCGCGCCGGGCTCGAGGCGGCGCTGGAGGCGTCGGGCCTGCTCACCGCGCACGTCGACGGGGACGGGACGCTGCGGGTGGGCGCTCTCGTCGCGGGCGCGTCCGTCCCGACGGAAGGGCCCGCGCTCGACACCCTGCTCGCGCCGGTGGACACGGGGGCGGTGCCGCCCGAGACGGTGGCGTCCGTGCTCGCCGCCGTGGGGACGACCGCGGGCCCCGTGCGGGTGTCGACCGACGGGACCTTCGCCGCCGGCCCGCTGCGGGGCCGGCACACGAAGGCGGCCGCCGAGCACGTCGGCGCCGGCGCGCGGGCCCAGGCCCGGGAATGCCGGCTCGCCGAGCTGGCCGCCACGATCGCCGGCGCGCAGGCCCGTCGCGACGCCGCCGACACCGTCGCCGACGCCCTCGACGCGCACGCGGACACGCTGCGGCGGCTGGTCGCCGAGCTGCCCGCCACGCGCGGGGTCGACGACGCCGTCGCCGCCGCGACCGGCGCGGTCCGCTTCGCCGACGGCGCGCAGGACCGCCACCGCGAGCTCGCCGTCACGGCGGGCGACGCCCGCCGCCGCGCCGACGACGCATGGACGGCCCTCTCGCGCGCCGCGTCCGAGGCCGGCGTGCCGACCGACCCCGACCGCCTCGACGGCCTGCTCGAGGCGGTGTCCGACGCCGAGCGCGCGCTCGCCGCCGTCGATGCCGCCCGCGACCGCGTCGGCCGCACGGCCCGCGCCTGGCGCGAGGCGGTCGCCGCGTGGGAGCGCGACGCCGCCGACCACGCGACCGCCGTCGGCGAGCACCGGGAGGCCGCGGGGCGCGCGGCCTCGGTCCGCACGGAGCTGGCGACGATCGAGGAGTCGCTCGGCGAGGAGCCCGCGAAGGTCGCGGCGCGGGTCGGCGAGCTCGACGAGCGCCTGCGGACGATCGCCGCCCGCCTCGAGGAGGCCCGCGAGGAGCAGACCGCGGCCGCCGTCGCGGTGTCGAAGGCCGAGATGACGCTCGAGGAGACCCGCCGGGGCCTCGACGAGAAGCAGCGCGCGGCGCGGTCGGCGCGGGCGCGGCTCGGGGAGGCCGCGGCGGTGCCCGGGCTGCTGCAGGCGGCGGAGCGGGCCGGGGACGCGGAGGAGACCGACGAGGAGACGTCCCCGGAACCGCTGCCGTCGGTCGCCGACTCCGTCGAGGGCGCCGAGGAGCTGGTCGCGGCCCTGCGCGAGCGCCTGCCCGCCCCGCGCCGCGCGGTCAGCGAGGACGCGCTGGACAAGGCGCTGCGGGCGGCGCGCGACGAGCTCGCCAGCGGCTGGGACGTCGAGAGCCGACGCGCCGCCGACGGGATGCCGCTCGCGGTGCACGTCAGCGGTCCGTCGCGGGCGGTGCTCGCGCAGATGGTGCACCGGGTCGCGGTGCAGCGCCGGCGCGCGACGAGCCTGCTCTCGGCGCAGCAGGACCAGGCGCTGCGCAACCTGCTGCACGGCCGGATCGCCCGCGAGGTCGCCGACGCCCTGTTCGCGGCCCGCGAGCTCGTCGACCGGATGAACCGCATCCTGCGCGGCGTGACCTCCAGCCAGGGCATCGGCGTGCGCCTCGACTGGCGCGCCCGCGGGGACCTCGACCCGGAGACGGCCACCGCGCTCGAGCTGCTCCGCAAGCACCCCGACGTGCGCTCGCCCGAGGAGGACGACCAGGTCCGCGAGGCCGTGAAGACCCTCGTCGAGCAGGCCCGCGCGCGCGACCCGGAGGCGTCGTACCGCAGCGTCATCGGGGAGGTCCTCGACTACCGGACCTGGCACGAGATGCGCCTCTACCTGCGCAGGCCCGGCCGCAGCGACGAGCTGCTGACCCGCCGCACGACGCTGTCGGAGGGCGAGAAGAAGCTGGTCACGGTGCTGCCGATGGCCGCGGCCGCCGCCGCCAGCGCCGCCGCCCACGACCCGCACGGGGTCGGCGCGCCGCGGCTCGTGCTGCTCGACGACGCGTTCGCGAAGGTCTCCGAGGACAACCACGCCAAGCTCTTCGGCCTGCTCGTGGACCTCGACGTCGACTTCGTCGTCACCTCCGAGCGGCTGTGGGGGACGCACCCGACCGTCCCGGCGCTGGCGATCACCGAGGTGCTGCGCGACCCGGAGCTGCGGGCCATCGCGCTCGTGCACTACCGGTGGGACGGGGCCTCGCTGGAGGTCTCGGCGTGACGGGAGACGCGGCGGAGCGGAGCTCGACCCTCCGAGCGGGCGTCCGGACCTCCGTCTTCGCCTACGTCACCGAGTCGCCGGAGTACCGGGCGATCCTCGCGGTGTTCGCGGGGACGTTCTTCGCGGAGCTGACGCCGGCCGACGTGACGGCGCGGCTCGACGGCGATCTCGACGAGGCCACCGTGACCGCGAGGCTGGAGGCGCTGCGGGGCTGGGGCAACCTCGAGGTCTCGGCGTCGGTGGGCCAGGTCGGCACGGTCGAGGACTACTACCGGCGCCGCAACCGCTACCTCATCACGCGGGTCGGGCAGGAGGTGCACGACCTCGTCGAGGGCGTGCTGGCGCAGGTCGACGACGTGCGCGACGTGTCGCTGGGCCGTCTCGACCAGGTGCGGGCGGGGCTCGAGGCCGTCGCCGCGCTCGACCCCGCGACCGCGCCGCCGGACCGTCTCGCCGAGGCCGTGCGCGCGGTGTTCGACCCGCACGTGGCGTTCTCCGCGGAGATCACGCAGTTCTTCGCGGCGATCAACCAGTGGCAGTCGCGGTTCGACCTCGACGAGGACGAGTTCGCGTTCTTCTCCGAGGTGCTCGTCGGCTACGTCGGCGAGCGGCTCGAGGCCCTGCGCCGGCGCGCACGCCCGCTGGCGGCGCTGCTGGAGACGGTGCTGCCGCGGGTCCCGGTGATCGTCGAGCGCGCGGCGGACGGGCTGGCGGCGCGGGTCGCGGCGGCGGGACTCGCGTCGGTGCGGGTGCGCCGCGAGCCGGGGGCGACGGTCGCGGACTGGGAGAACCTCGCGTCGTGGTTCGTCTCCTCGCTCGGCCGTCCGAGCCGGGTCCAGACGCTCGAGCGCGATGCCGTCGACGCCGTCCGCACCCTGACCCAGAACCTCACGCGCCTCTCCCGCACCGGCACCGCCGGGGCCTCGCGCCGCGCCGACTACCTGCGGCTCGCCCTGTTCTTCGACCGCGGCGACCCCGCCGGGGCCCACGAGCTGGCCGCCGCGGCGTTCGGGCTCGCCGGCGCCCGGCACCTCGGTGGGGCGGGCGGCGACGACACCGACCCCGTCGACGCGTCGGTGTCGTGGTGGGAGGCGCCGACCGCGCAGGTGCCGATCAGCCTGCGCGAGCGCGGCGACGCCACCAGCCGCGGGCGCACCAGCCGCGTGCAGGACCGCAGCCAGGAACGTCGCCACCTGCTGGCCCGGCGCGCCGACGCCGAGAAGCGGGCCGCGTCGGCCCGGGCGGAACTGCTGCAGACCGGCGCCGAGGGGTTCACCGCCCGCCTGTCCGAGCCCGCCCTGCGCGAGCTGCAGCGCGTGCTCGCCCGCGCCGTCGCCGACCTCGGGCCCGCCGCGTCGTCGGGCACCGTCGTGCTCGACGGCGTGCGCTGCACCGTGGTCCGCGCGCCCGGGGCGTCCACGATCGTCCCCACCCACGCCGGCGCTCTGCGCGTCCGCGACCTGACCCTGACCGTGGAGCCGGCGCCGTGAGGGCCGGCGTGGTGGTGGCAGCGAACGCGCTGTTCGCTGCTTCTAGGCGCACGAACTCCCCGTTGATCACCGGGCGGTCGCGCGCCGGTGTTGCCGCGAACGTGGCGTTCGCTGCTTCTACGCGCACGAGATACCCGTTCGCTGCGTACACCGGGGCTCGCCGGTGACCGCCGCCCGGAGCGACCCGCAGCGCGAGGGCGAGCTCGTCACCGCGACGCGGGCGCTGCTCGCCCGCCCCTGGCGCACCGTCGAGCAGGACCCCGAGGTCGTCGCGCTCGTCCGGCGGCACGCCGACGCGCTCGACGCGTGGTTCACGCAGGAGCTGAACTACCGGCTGGTCGTCACGGCCGACACGGCGCGGCTGGTCAAGGTCGGGCACGTGCCCGCCGACCGGCCGCTGCGGACGATCGCGACGACGCCGCGCGCGTTCACGCCCGCCGAGTACACCGCGCTCGCGCTGGTGCTGGCGGCGACGACGTCGGGACCCGACCGCACGAGCCTGCGTGACCTCGTCAACGCCGTGCACTCCGCGGCGGCCGAGGCCGGGATCGTCATGGACACCGACACGGCGTCGCGGCGGGCGCTGGTCACGGCGCTGCGGTGGCTGATCGCGCACGGGATGGTCCGCGAGCTCGACCGCGGCGTGGGGCTCTACGAGCACGACGCGGACGCCGACGCGCTGCTCGAGGTGCGCCAGGACCGGATGGCGCTGCTGCCGACCGGCGCGGTCGTCGGGGCCGAGTCGGCCGAGGACCTGCTCGCGCGGGCCCGCGCGCGGGGGTCGGTGTCGACGGCGGCGCGGCGGCGGCTGGTCGAGGACCCGGTGGTGCTCGCCGACGACCTCGAGCCCGCGCGCTTCGCCGAGCTCCGCCGCCACGCCGGCGACGAGGCCCGGCGGATCGAGGCGCGCACGGGGCTCGTCGTCGAGGCGCGCGCCGAGGGCTTCGCCGCGCTCGACGTCGACGGCGGCTGCTCCGACGTCGCGTTCCCCGGCAGCGGCACGGTCGCCCACGCGGCGTTGCTGCTGGTCAGCAAGCTGATCTACCAGTTCCGGCCCGCCGAGGACCCGGAGTCGGTCCCGTGGCCGTCGGTGCGCGAGGTGCTCACCGAGCTGGTCGGCGAGTACGGGCGCTACTGGTCGAAGGCGGCCATCGCCGACGGCGAGCGCTTCGCCGCCGACGTCGTGGGGCTGCTCGAGGCGATGCGGCTGGTCGTCAAGGACGCCGAGGGCTCCCTGCGCGTGCTCCCGGCCGCGGCGCGCTACGCCCCGGCGGTGACCGTGGCCGAGGGCGACGACGAGGACGAGCAGCCGACCCTGCTCTGAGGTCGTGCCAGCGAAGTGCCGTCGCTGACGTTCAGTGTCCGTAGCGGTACTTCGATCACCGAGGTGTAGCTGGACGGTTAATGAAAGCTCTGGTTACATCTCCTCGTGCTCCCGCTCGAGGCCCTCGCCGACCCGGTCCGCCGGGCCATCGTCGAGCGCCTGGCGGACGGCGAGGTCGGGGCGGGCGAGATCGCCGCGGCCTTCCCCGTCAGCCGTCCCGCGATCAGCCGTCACCTGCGCGTGCTGCGCGAGGCGGGGCTCGTGACGTCGCGCGTCGCGGGCCAGCACCGCATCTACGCGCTCGACCGCCGCCCGCTGGCCGAGCTCGACGCGTGGCTGGGGCGGTTCCGCCCGCTGCCGGCGCTCGGCGGCCCCGCGAGCCGGCTCGACGCCCTCGACACCGAGATGCACCGCGGTCGGCGCGCCCGCCGGGCCGCCGACGCCGCACCGACCCGCGACCAGGGAGACACCGATGACCACGCCGCCGGCTGAGGTCCGCACCGACCCCGAGGGCACGACGACGGCGATCTGGCGCCGCGAGTACCCCGACCCCGTCGAGGACGTCTGGGCCGCGATCACCGAGTCCGAGCGGCTCGGGCGCTGGATCGGCACCTGGACCGGCGAGCCCCGTGTCGGCGGCACGGTCGCGTTCACGCTGACCGGTGAGGCCGACGCGGGCGGCGAGGTCGCCGAGCCCGCCGACGTGCGCATCCTCGCCTGCGAGGAGCCCCGCCACCTCGCCGTCGAGTTCCCCGCGCCCGACGACCAGGCGTGGCTCGTCGACCTCACCGTCGAGCCGCACGGGGCGGGCGCCGTGCTCGTCTTCGCGCAGCGCCTCGTCCCCGGGATGTCGGTCGAGGACGTCGACGCCGGCTGGCGCTGGTACCTCGACCGGCTCGGGGCCTCCCTGCGCGGCGCGCCGATGCCCGAGTGGTCCGCCTACGTCTGACTACGCCACAGCGATCGGCTCCCCGCGCAGCTCCCGCGCGAGCAGCGTCGCGGCGGCCGAGGCCGCGGGGATGGCGATGATCGCGACGAACGGGATCGCCGCGAGGAGGTAGGTCGGGATGCCGACGCCCCAGGTCGCGGCCCTCCGCGTCCGCAGGAGCCGACGCCGGGCGCCGAAGTCCAGCCCGCGACGCTGCAGGGCGGGCGCGGTCAGCTCGATCATCAGCAGCCGCCCGCCGACGAGCGCCGCCGCCACCGGCCCGAGCACCGGCCCGACGACCGGCACCAGGCCCAGCAGGAACAACGGGACCGCCGCGAGCAGCGACAGGGCGACGAGCAGCAGCCCGTCGCGCACCCCGCGCACCACCGACCCGGTCCACGACGTCTCCCGGACCGCCGGCACCGGCCCGACCTCGTCGTCGACGATCTCCGCGAGGCGCTCGTAGAAGGGCCCGCCGACCGCGAGCGTCACGGCGACGAAGGTGACGACGGCGACCGCTCCCGCGGCGGCCACGATCGCCGCGCCCGCCGCGATCCGCGTCAGCGACCGCCCGGTCTCCGACCAGCCGTCGGCGAACGGCGTGAGCGTCGCCGCGAGGTCGGGGAGCCACGTGACCAGCGTCACCAGCGCGCCGACGTAGAGCACGGACACGATCAGCGCCGGGATCGCGCCGAGCAGCAGCAGGCGCGGCGTGCGCAGCACCGTCACGGCGCCGCGCACGAACAGCCGGACACCGAGCACGAGGTCCACGGCGCGATTGTCCCGGTCAGGTGATGCCGGCCCGGGCGCGGGCGAGCAGGGCGCGCGCGGCCGGGCTCAGCGGGGTGTCGCGACGGCGGGCGAGGTCGATGGAGGCGCGGGCCTCGGGCACGATCGGCACCGCCCGCACGTCGTCCCGGCCGGTCAGCGCGGGCGCGGGGACGACGGCGACCCCGAGGCCCTGCGCGGCGAGGTCGGCGAGCAGCGGCGGCGAGCCCGCCTCCAGCGCCGGGCGGAGCGCGACGCCGGCGTCGGCGGCGGCCCGGTCCAGCGCCGCCCGCACGCCGGCCCCCACGGGCAGGGCGATGAGGGTGTGCTCGGCGAGCTCGGCGATCGTCACCTCGGCCGGTGCGTCCCCGGACGGGAACGCCGCGACGAGCGGCACGTCGAGCACGACGTCGACGGCGAGATCGGCCGGAGGCTCGCCGTGGCGCCCGACCCAGGCGAGGTCGAGGTCGTGGCGGCGCAGGCCGTCGAGCAGGGCGTCGGTGGCGTCCTCGACCAGCCGGATCGCGACGCCGGGGTGCTCGCGGTGGAACGCGCCGAGCAGGCCGGGCAGGTCGACGACGCCGCCCCCGCGCACCATGCCCACGGCGACCCGGCCGCGGACCAGGCCGGCGAGCTCGTCGGCGGTGTCCCGGACGCCGGTGACCGCCGCGAGTGCTGCGCGCGCGTGGGGCAGCACCGCCTCCCCGGCCGGCGTGAGCCGCACCCCGCGTGCCGACCGGTCGAACAGCACCTGCCCGAGCTCGCGCTCGAGCCGCGCGATCTGCGCGCTGATGCCCGGCTGGGCGACGTGCTCGCGCGCCGCGGCCCGCGTGAACCCGCCCTCCTCGGCGACCGCGACGAGGTAGCGCAGCTGGTGGAGCTCCATAACCCCGAGTTGTAGCAGGGAGTCCGAGCAGCTCTTCGACTTCTGGGTCGTCGCGTCCGAGGCTGGTGCCATGCGCACCCCCGCCGAGACCATGACCGCCTACTTCGACGGCTGGCGCCGCCACGACGCCGAGTCGCTGCGCGAGGTCCTCGCCGAGGACGTCGTCTTCGACGGGCCGATGGGCCACGTCGAGGGCATCGAGGACAACGTCGCGAGCCTGCACGGCCTGCTGTCGATCGTCACCGATGTGCAGGTCCGGCACGTCTTCGTCGACGGCCCCGACGTCCTCACCGTCTATGACCTGCACACGACCGCCACCGACGCCCCGATGCTCACCGTCAACTGGGCCCACGTCGTCGACGGCCGCGCCCGGACCATCCGCGCGGTCTTCGACCCCCGCCCGCTCCTGGGTACGTGAGCACTTTCCACGCCTATAGCCGTGGAAAGTGCTCACATAGGGTCGGGGCGTGCGGATCGCGTCGCTGCTGCCCGCGGCCACGGAGATCGTCGGCGCGCTGGGGCTCGCCGACGACCTGGTCGCCGTGACGTTCGAGTGCGACGAGCCGGCCGGGATCCGCGAGCGGCGGCCGGTCGTCGTCGACACCGCCCTGCCCTCCGGGCTGACGCCCGGCGAGATCGACGCCGTGGTCCGTGAGCGCGCGGCGGCCGGGCTCCCGCAGTACGCGCTCGACCGCGAGGCCCTGCGCGACGTCGCCCCGGACCTCGTGCTCACCCAGGACCTGTGCCGCGTCTGCGCGCTGCCGGAGTCGACGGTCGCCGAGGCGCTCGACGAGCTGGCGATCGACGCCCGGGTCCTCACCGTCGACCCGCACACGCTCGACGAGGTCCTCGACGCCGTCGCGACGGTCGCCGGCGCCGCGGGGGCGGCCGACGCCGGCGACGCGCTGGTCGCGGATCTCCGGCGACGCCTGGACGCCGTGGAGACCGCCCTCGCCGGCCGCCCGCGACCCCGGGTCCTCGCCCTCGAGTGGGTCGACCCGCCGTTCCTGCCCGGGCACTGGGTGCCGGCGATGGTCCGGCGGGCGGGCGGCGAGCCCGTCGCCGGGATCGACGGCGGGCGCAGCGTCGCGACGACCTGGGAGGAGATCGCCGACGACCCGCCCGACCTCGTCCTCGTCGCGCCCTGCGGCTTCGGGCTCGACGACGCGGTCGCCCAGGCCCAGGTCGTGCGCGAGCGGGTCCCCGGGGTCCCGCTCGTGGCCGTCGACTCCGCCTCCTACGTCGTGCGCGCGGGCCCGCGGCTCGTCGACGGGATCGAGGCGATCGCCCACGCCCTGCACCCCGACGCCGTCCCCGCGCCGCCGCCGGGACGGGTGCGGATCCTCTAGCCCACGAGGCGTCGCGGCCCCGGTCCCTCGGCGCTGAGCCGGTCGTGCGGGTTGACCAGCCCGCAGCGGTCGAGCGAGAGGCACCCGCAGCCGATGCAGCCGGTGAAGTCGTCGCGCAGCTGCTGGAGCCGGCGGATGCGGTCGTCGAGCTCGGCGCGCCACTGCGCCGAGAGTGTCTCCCAGTCCTGGCGGGTCGGCGTGCGCCCGTCGGGCAGCGAGTCGAGCGCCGACCGGATCTCCGCCAGCGGGATGCCCACGCGCTGGGCGATGCGGATGAACGACAGCCGCCGCAGCACCTCGCGGCGGAAGCGTCGCTGGTTGCCGGGCGTACGGCGGCTGTGGATGAGGCCCTCGCGCTCGTAGAAGTGCAGCGCGGAGACGGCGACCCCGGAGCGCTCGGCGACCTCGCCGACCGAGAGCTCCTGGCCGGGGTAGGGGCGGGGGTGGGCGTGGTGGTCGGTCACGTCAGACCCCCGCGGCCTGCTCGTCGCGGGCGCGGCGCAGCGTGGGCGCCCACCAGGCGAGGGCGTCGAGCAGCACGGTCGCCGCGGCGTCGGCGGCGTCCTCGCGGGGCCGTCCCGCGGCGTCGAACGCGCCGGCGGCGCCGTGGAAGCTGACGGTGTCGCGCAGCCCGACGGCGTGCAGCTCGGCGAGCACGGGCCGCAGCTGCTCCACCGCCCGCAGCCCGCCGGACAGCCCGCCGTAGGCGACGAACCCGACCGGCTTGGCGCGCCACTCGCCGCCGGTCGCGTCGATGGCGGTCTTCAGCGGACCCGGGAAGCTGTGGTTGTACTCCGGGGTCACGATGACGACGGCGTCCGCGGCGTCGATCCGCTCGGCGAACCCGGTGTCGAGGCCGGTCTCGAGCAGGTCGACGACGTCCACGGAGAACGCGGGCCGCCGTCGCGCCCGCTCGGCGAACCACTGCGCCACGACGGGACCGAAGCGCCCCTCGCGGACGCTGCCGATCACCACCGCGAGCGGGATGGCCTGGTCGGTCTCGGTCATGGCTCCGAACGTAGAACCTCGACCATTGTCCAGGTCAAGCGATCAGATCGCGGACGCGAGCAGGCGGACCGTCGCGACCGCCGCCTCCTCGGTGCGTGCGCCCTCGCGCTCGGCCCACGTGGACACCGTCTCGCCGCGCGCCAGGGCCGCGCCCAGGCCGTCACCGCCCGGCGGCACGCTCACCTCGGCGGTGACCGCGTCGCACGCGGCCAGCACCCGCTCGCGGCGCCGGGCGAGGTGCTCGGCGAGGACGTGGCGCAGCTCGGTGAGCGCGCCCTCGTCGCCACCGGCCAGGTCGGCCGCGGCCCGACGGAGCAGCGCCTGCAGTGACTCCGGCGGTAGCCCCGGGTCCTGGGGCCGCGGGGCCTCCGCGGGCGCGTGACCCCGCTTGGCGTCACGACGCCGCTGTTTGGCGGCGCGTCGCTCGCGATTGCCGGGCACCCGTGCATCCTCTACCCCTGCTGCTCGGCGAGCGCCTCGCGCCCCGGCGTCAGGCTCGCGGCGTCGGCGGCGGCCCGCCCGGCGGCCCAGCCGTCGCCGTTGCCGACGCTGAAGCGCCGCCGGGTCAGGCGCGGGAAGAGCTCGCCGACCGTCCGCTCGACGACCTCCGCCCGCGCCGCGAGCACCGGCAGCAGCCCCTCGCCCAGCTCGGCGCGCGCGTGCGCCTGGGCCTCGTGGGCGGCCGCGGTGAGGCGCTCGCCGATGCGCGTGGCGTAGGCGAGCAGGAAGGCGTGGCGGAACGAGCGCGTCCGCGACCGCGGCACCGACCCGTCGCGCGCCGCGAGCATCGCCCGGTCGGCCTGCACCAGCAGCGAGGTGACCAGCAGCTCCACGGTCGCGAGGTCCGCGGCGTGCCCGACGACCGTGACCATGTCGAGCGCGGGCAGGCTCACCGCCCGGCAGCGGTTGGCCGCCGCCACCTGGTGCACGAGGCTCGACTTGGCGTTCGCGTAGGGCGGGTCGAGCCACAGGCGCCGCGCGGCGGCCCGGGGCGCCGACGTCGCGGGGCCGGCGACCAGCGCCTGCTCGAGGGCGTGGCGGCCCATCAGCTCCTGGGCCTTGGCCGAGAGCGCCTCGGCCTCCTCGGGGTACTCGGTGGACTCCGCCTTCGCCAGCAGCGCCCGCACCCGCGCGAGGACCCGCGCGTCGACCCCCTCGGGCGCGCGCTCCTCCTCGCCGAGCCGGGGCAGGGTCGGCAGCGAGCGCAGGAGCCCCACCAGCGCGACCGCCGCCGCCAGCGCGTCGTCGGGGTCGAGCCCGCGCACCGAGCTCCACTGCCCCACGAGCGGCACGTCCCGCGCGGGCGGCTCGGCGTCCAGCTCGGCGAGGTCGGCCTCCCCGCGTGGTCGCCGCGCCGCGGCGGCGCCCAGGACGTCGACCGCCAGCACCACCCGCCCCGCCGCGAGCCGCCGGCGCACCACCTCGGTGACGTCGCGCGCGCCCCACCCACGGGCGTGCAGCGCGTCGGCGGCGTCGAGCAGCGCCAGCTCCGCGCCCGCCAGCAGCGTGCGGGACGTCCCGTACCGTGCCCGCAGCACGGCCGTGACCTCCTCGCCGCGCCCGCCCGCCGCCGCGAGCCCCGCCACGAACCGCGCGGCCTCCCGCGGATCGTCCGACGTGCCCATCCGCCCTCCCTCCGTGCGCCGCCAGCGTGACGACACCCTGCCGACGACCGTGCCGTCACGGGGTTCGACGCAGCCGGGAGCTGCACGGTTCCATCGCCGGCCGACGCGCCCCGACGGCAGGGCACGCGGCCCGCCACCAGGGCGGGATGCGATTCTGGGCCGTCGGGGGAGCACGACAGGAGGGAGGAGCGGCGTGGTCGTGGGCGTGCCGCAGGAGCCGGCCGGCGCCGCCGCGAGCCCGCAGGACCTCCCCGAGCACGACCCCGCCCTGCGCGACCGCGTCCAGCGCTTCGTCGGCGTCCTGCGGCGGGTGGCGCTCGCGCGGGCGCGCCCGGTGCGCCACACGCGCCACCACGTCGGTGAGCTCCCGCTGGTCGAGGTCGCCGACCAGGCCGCGGTCCGCCGTCCCCGCGAGGCCGGCGACGAGCTCCTCCGCGCACCCGCCGACGGCCCGATGCGGGCGACGTTCGACGCGCTGTTCGACCTCATGCGCGCCGCCGCCGACCAGCCCGAGGCCGTCGAGCTCGTGCTCGCCGGCGGCCTGCTGCACGCCCCCGACCACGACGTGCGCGTGCACCTGCTGACCCGCCCGGTGCGCATCGAGCGCGACGGGGACGCGATGGTCGTGACCCTCGCCGGCGACGCCACGCGCTGGGAGGACGAGGAGCTGCTCGTCGGCACGGGCCTCGTCGACGACACCGCGCCCGCGGAGCAGCAGGCGCCGGCCTCGCCGCTCGACCCCGACCTCGTCGGGATCCTCGCCGGGTGGGCCGACCGGCACCTGCGCGTCGAGCACGTCTGCGGCGACGACTGGATCGGCCCGACCGGCCCCGACATCGCCCTGGTGCCGGCCCCCGCTCTCCTCGCCCGCCGCCGCGGGGCCGCCGCGCTGCGCACCTTCTACGACGCGATGGTCGCCGACCTCGCGGACACAGGAGCGGACGCGGCGCGGCCGCTGCCCGTCGGGCTGGCCCAGCTCGTCGCGGCCATCGAGCCGGTCGACCGCGCCGCCTGGCTCGCGCGCACCGGCCACGACGAGCCTCCGGTGACCGACCCGCTCTTCCCGCTGCCCGTCGGCGCCGCGCAGGGCCGCATCCTCGGACGCTTGGGCCGCGACTCGGGCGTCGTCGTCGAGGGCCCGCCGGGCACCGGCAAGACCCACACCATCGCGAACCTCCTCTGCGCCCTGCTCGTCGAGGGCCGCCGCGTGCTCGTGACCAGCGAGAAGGCGCAGGCGCTGCGGGTGCTGCGCGACAAGCTGCCCCCGGAGATGCGCGACCTCTGCGTCTCGCTGGCCGACGCCGACGAGGACCCGGGGCTCGGTGCGGGCATCGCCGGGCTCGCCACGCGCAGCACCGAGTTCGACCTCGACGAGGCCGACCGCGCCGTCGCGGACCTCGGCGCGCGCCGCGACGCCCTGCTCGCCGAGCGGGAGAGCGCGCTCGACGCCCTCGTCGCCGAGCGCGCCGCCGAGACCGCCGTGCAGCGCGACCTCGGCCCGGGCATGACCGGCACGCGCGCCGAGGTCGTCCGTCGGCTGCGGAGCGCGCGGGAGCGCGACGGGTGGCTCGCCGAGGTCGTCGGCCCCGACGTCGCGCTGCCCGCCACGCCGCCGCTGTCGGGCGACGAGTTCCGGACGCTGCGCGCGCTGCTCGCCACCGAGACCCCGGCGCGGCGCGAACGCGCCCGCCAGGTGCTCCCGCCGCCGGTGGAGCTGCCCCCGGAGGACCACGTCGCCGACCTCGCGGCCACCGTCCTGCGGGGCCTCGACGCGACGTCGGGTGACGTGGGACCGCTCGTGGCCGCGCTCGGCGGGCTGCCCCCGGACGCGGCCGCGCACCTGCCGGCGGTCAGCCGCCGGGTCGCGGACGCGCTGGCCGAGCTCGACGACACCGGCGACGACGCCGCGTGGGCGCACGGGGTGGCCGACGCCGTGCTCTCCGGACGCGCCGGGCACCTGTGGGGGCGCGCGACCGACGGGCTGCGGGCCGTCGACGCCCTGCTCGAGCACGACCGGCGTGCCGGCCCCGCCCAGGTCCGGGTCGAGGAGTCGGTCGACGTCGCCGCCGCGGCGCCGGTGTTCGAGCGCTTCGCCGCGTTCCTCGCCGACGGCGGCACGACGCGGCGCATGTTCAAGCCCGACGAGCAGAAGGCCGTCGAGCCCCACCTCGCGGGCATCCACCTCCACGGCGCGGAGGCGTCGACGGTGTCGGGGGCGTCGGCGATCGCCCACCACCTGCGCATCCTCGAGATCACCGACCGGCTCTCCGAGGGCTTCGGCCCCCTCGGGCGCCCGCTGCGCCGCGCGGAGCACCGGGCGATGCTCGTCGAGCAGGTCCTCACGCTGCGCGCGACGTGCCTGGCCGTCGGCCGGGTGCTGACGGCCGCCGTCGCCGTGCGCCGGCTTCTCGCCGCCCTGCCGCCGGCCGAGCGCCCGCGGGTCGACTCGCTGGCGCGGCTGCGGGCGTTCGCGACGCTGACCCTCGACGTCGACGACCACCGCGCGGCCGAGCTCGCGCGCGCCGAGCTCGACGAGGTGGTCGAGCGCGTCGAGGGCGGGGTTCCGCCCGAGCGGCAGGCGCCCGAGCTCGTCGCGGTCCTCGACGCCCTGCGCCGCCGCGACGCCGACGCGTACACCGACGCGGTGGCCGCGGTCGAGTCCGCGCACGCCGAGGCCCGCGACCAGCGCCGTCTCGACGCCCTCGCCGACCGCCTCGAGAGGGCCGCGCCCGGGGTCGTCGCGCTGCTGCGCGCCCATGCCGCCGAGCCGTGGCCCGAGCGCGAGGAGCGCCTCGAGCACGCCTGGGCCTACGCGCGGGCGGCGGCGCGCACGCGGCAGTGGGCGGCCGCCGAGGACGCGCCCGACCGTCTCGCCGACCTCGACGTCGAGCTCGCGCGCCTCACCGCGAAGCTCGCGGCCGCACGGGCGTGGCGGGCGTGCCTGGGCCGGATCACGGCCGAGCAGATGCGCGCGCTGCAGAGCCACCGGGCCTCGGTCGCCGCGGTGGGACGCGGCACCGGACGCCACGCCGACCACTACCGCGCCGCCGCCCGCGAGGCCGTGGAGGTCGCCCGCGACGCCGTACCGGCGTGGGTGATGCCGATCCGCGAGGTGCTCGCGACCGTCGCGCCGCGCCCGGACGCGTTCGACGTCGTCATCGTGGACGAGGCCAGCCAGGCCGACCTGACCAGCCTGTTCCTGCTCTGGCTCGCGCCCCGGGTGATCGTCGTCGGCGACGACCGGCAGTGCACACCCGCGGACGTCGCCGGCGGGTCGCTCGAGCCCGCGTTCGCGCGTCTGGAGACCGACCTGCCCGAGGTGCCGTTCTACCTGCGCAGCCAGTTCACGCCGCGGGCCAGCGTCTTCTCGGTGTTCCGGGCGACGTTCGGGCCGCCGATCCGGCTGCGCGAGCACTTCCGGTCGATGCCCAAGATCGTGGGGTGGTCGTCGCGGGAGTTCTACGCAGGGCCGGGCGAGGCGGACGCGCCGCTGGTGCCGCTGCGCCAGTTCGGGGCCGACCGCCTGCCGCCGCTGCGCGCGACGTTCGTGCCGGACGCCGCCGTGCGCGGCCAGGGGTCGTCGCTGGCGAACGACGCCGAGGCGGCCGCGCTCGCCGACGCCGTCGCGCGCTGTGCCGCCGACCCCGCCTACGCCGGCGCGACGTTCGGGGTGGTCGTGCTGCAGGGCCACGGGCAGGTCGAGCTCGTCGAGGGCCTGCTGCGCGAGCGGCTCGACGTCGAGACGTGGGAGCGTCGCCGGCTGCGGGTCGGCGTGGCCGCGGACTTCCAGGGCGACGAGCGCGACGTCGTGTGGCTCTCCATGGTGGTCGCGCCCGGCCACCGCTTCGTGGCCCTGACGGCCGAGCGCTACCGGCAGGCGTTCAACGTCGCGGCGTCGCGGGCGCGCGACCAGATGTGGCTGTTCCACTCGGTGCACGCCGAGGACCTCGCCGAGACCGACCTGCGCCGCAAGCTCCTCGAGCACGTCACCGCGAGCGAGCCCGACGGCTCCGCGGGCGCGCCGGAGAACCGGCCCGCGCCCGCCGAGGTGGACCGCGAGCACCGGCACCCGGCGTTCGGCAGCCTGTTCGCGCAGCGGGTGTTCGCCGACCTCTCCGACCTCGGGTTCGCCGTCGTCCCGCAGGTGGAGGTGCACGGGCGGGTGCTCGACCTCGTCGTCACCGGCGCGAGCGGGCGGCTGGCGGTCCTCTGCGACGGCGACGAGACGCGCCGCCCGGCCACCCGCGCCGACGTCGAGGCCGAGCACGACCTGCGCCGCTGCGGCTGGCCCGTGGTCCGCGTGGCCGAGTCCCGCTACCTGGGCGACCCGGAGGGTGCGATCACCCCGGTGCTCGAGGCCGCGGCGGCCGCCGGGATCACGCCCTCGGCGCCGACCGGTCCGCTCGCCGTCGTCGAGTCCGCGCCGGGGGACCACACCGAGTACCGGCCGCGGCGCGGGCGCTCGGGGCGCGCGGTGATCGGTGCCGACGCGTCGGAGGCCCCCGAGTCGCTCGACGACCTCGTCGCCGACCTCGCCGCCCAGGGCTTCCCGCCGCCGCGCCGCGACGCGCGCGTGCACGACCCCCGCGGCGGCGGCGTGCTCACCGACGCCGAGGCCCTGTGGCCGACGGGGATCAGCCGCCGGGCCCTCGCGCCGCCGGTCCTCCTCGCGCCCGAGGTCCGCGACCCGGCCCGCGAGCGCCTCCGCGACCTCGGCTACCAGGTCTTCACGACCGTCGCCGACGTCCGCGCCCACCTCGCCGCCTCCGCCGAGCGCGCCTGACCCGGGGTGCCAGCGAAGTGCCGTCGCTGACGTTGAGTGTCCGTATCGGTACTTCGATCACCGAGGGCGCTCAGGCGGCGAGCATCCCGCGCTCGCGGAGGTAGCGCGCCCGGTAGTGCCGCTCGGCGTCGTCCACCACCCGCGCCAGCAGCCGCGCGCCCAGGTAGGCCCCGAGCGCCGCGTCGAGCACCGGCCCCACGGTCGGCACCAGCCGCACGAGCTCCGTCGGCCCCCGCTGCACCGACAGCCGCATGACGACCAGCGCCGCGAGGTGCCGCCGGTCGCCCTCGGTCGTCCCGCCGAGCGAGGTCGCGACGAGCGCCAGCACCGCGGTCCTCTCGTCCTCCGACCGCGCCGCGAACCCGAAGTGCGCCCCGACGTGCGACACCGCGCGCACGCACGTCGCCGTCGTCAGCAACGAGTCCAGGCCCAGCGCCCCGATCACCCCCACCACCGGCGCCCACCGGCCCGCCCCGAGCAGCCCGGTGACCAACCCGGTCGCGCCCGCCTGCACCGCGCCGACCACCGCGTAGATCCGCGCGAACGGCGGCGCCTCCTCGAGGACGTCGTCAGCCGGCTCGTCGTCGCGCTCGCGCCCGAGGAGCACCCGCGCCGGGTCGAGCGTCGCGTGCCCGAGCCACTCCCCGGCCGCGCCCGCCACGGCGGCGACGTCGCCCGGCGCAGGCAGGGCGCGCACCCAGCCCCGCACCGTCTCGACCACGCCGGCGAGCCGGCTCGGCGGATCTCCCGGAGCCGGACCGACGGGCGCGACGAGGGCGGTCATCCCGCCTGACGCTAGGTCGCCGGGACGGGGCGCGGAGATCCGTGACGTGCCCGACCGGTGGCCGCCGGATGAACGCCCGGTGGACGCTGGGCCGAACGGGCTCAGGCCCCGGCGAAGATCTCGTCGCCCTCGTCGTCCATGTCGTCGCCGCCGTCGTCGGCCTCGCCGTCGACGTAGGGCTGGTAGGTCGCCGGGTCGAACGGCAGGTCGACGCCGAACGGCAGCTCGTACTTGTCGTGCAGGAAGCGCTCGCGGTAGAGGTGCTCGGCGGTGTCGACCACCTTCGCGAGCAGCCGCGCCGACAGCACCGCCCCGACCCCGATCCCCAGCACGGGCACCAGCTGCGCGATCTCCCGCTGCCCGATCTGGCCCAGCAGGCGCTGGTAGACCGCGTGCCCGAGCCGCTTGATCTGCGCCTGCTGCTGCTTGCGCTTCTGGTTCTCCTCGGTCTTCGCGTGGATCAGCTCGGCGAGCTCCTGGTACGCCGCGGGGGAGTCCTCGTCGGAGGACAGCCCGACCGACAGCACCGCGAGCGCGATGATCTGCTCGGACCGCTTCGTGCCGTCGTAGCCGTGGTAGGCCGCGACGTGCGCGACCGCGCGCGTGCAGGACGCCACCGTGAGCAGCGTGTCGCCGGTCAGCGTCGCCACCATGACCGCGATCCCGGGGATGCTGCCGAGCCCCGCGCCGGTGGTGCCGCCGGCTGCGGCCGTCACGCCCGTGCTGGTGAGGAAGCCGGTGACACCGCCCTGGACGCCGGCGAACACGGTGTAGCCGAGGTCGAGGCGCGGCATCACGGTCTCGACGTCGGCGATGTCGAGGCGGCGGATGTGCTTGAAGTCGGTGACGTCGTGGCCGTGCTCGCGGAAGTCGGCGAACACCGCGTCGCGACGCAGCGTGGCCGCGCCCGCCCCGGCACCGGCCGCGGCGAGCTGGTGGAGCACGCCCTGCACGCTCTCGTCGACCTGGGACACGCCCGGCACCCGGCGCAGCAGCGACGTCACCTCGCTGCGGATGCCGGCGATGCCGTGGACGACCGGGCTGAAGAGCCCGGACGGTCTCTGCAGCTCCCGGTCCTTCCACTGCACGACCTCGCGCCAGCGCTCCGCGTCGGCAGGGGAGACGTCCGGCGTGGGGCGGGGGACGTCGTCCGTCGTCGCGCTCACACCCGCGACGGTACCCACAGGGAGCACACACGACCTCATCGGTGACGTGACGTGCGGATGTCGAGCGACCCGTCCGGGTGACGACGGACGATGACGTCCGCGGCGCCCGGCAGCCCCTCGCGCTCCGCGAGCGCCTGCTCGGTGCGGCGCCACGCGTCCCGATGGGGCGCGTAGAGCGGCCAATCCTCGCGGGTGCGCAGCCGCCGTTCCCTCTCCGGCGGGTCGGCGTCGACCCACACCGTCAGGGCGTGGTGATGGCGCAGCGACCGGGCCCCGGCGCCGCAGCCCTCGAGGGCGACGACGCGCGTGGTCACCGGCCGCTCCTGCTCCGGGCCCTCGCGCTCGTGCTCCCAGTCCCACGGCCGCCAGCACGGTGTCCCGCCGCGGCGGAGCGGCGCGACCAGGCCGTCCAGCACTCGACCCGGCGCCGCGGCCAGCCCCTCCCAGCCGAGGTAGAACTCCTCGATCGAGACGACGGTGACGTCCTCGTGCTCGGCCAGTTCCCCTGCCAGCGCGGTCTTGCCGGCGCCGGAGAAGCCGTCGATGCCGACCAGGATCGTGGTGCCGGCCGACGGCGGGAGCGAGGCGAGGTGGTCGGCGAAGGTGCGGGATGTGGTCACTTCTGTGGCGCGGGTGGGAGGTTTGAGAGCACCGTCTCGACGGTGCGGCGCGCAGATTCACACGGGGTGGACCCGGCAGCCCGTCCGAGCGAGTACCAGGTCGTCTCGAAAGCTTGGCCCTGAGCCGCGCCGGCCGTGATGGTGCATGCCGGGGCCGACGGTGCTGACTGCTGATAGACGACTGGCGCTCCCGCGATCTCGTCGGGACGGAATACAGCGAGCTGACGAGTGCGGTAGGTGTCGACGAGCAGGTCTCGTTCCGCCCAGGGGGCCAGGCTCAGCGTCTGTCTCTGCTCCTCGTCGCTCCACGAGCACTGGCGGGTACCGGGCAGGTCAACGATCCGCGCCGTCGTCGGCGCGAGCCCCAGCGCGATGACCTGCTGGTCCGTCAGCATGTTCTCGCACGGATCCTCCGCGGCTCGTCGCAGATCGCGTGATGACGTCGGGAGCGGCGCTCCGAAGCGGCCGTCAGTCGGCGGAGGTGGAACCGTTGGTGCGGTCGAGCACGCGCACAGCGCGGTCAGGATCACGAGGGCGAGGACGAGTCGTCTACTCACGAAGGCCGAGCCGGCTGCGGTTGGCGGCATCGATCTCTTCGTACGAGCGGAAGCCATCGCGAAGCGAGTCGATGAGGTCCTGAATCTGGTCTGCGCCCGCTTCCAGCGCTGCAACCAACGATCCCGGGCCGCCGGACGCGGCGATCCCCAGCATCCGCGCGGCGTCGACGCTCACCTGGTCGGCGGCCGGTGGGTCGACCTTGCCGAGGGCGAAGGCCTCATCGCGGATACTCAACAGCTCGACCTTCGCCTGCTCCAGCTCCCGGATCGCCTCGGGCGCGCGGGCCAGGTCGACGGTGAAGGCACCGCCACCCACCTCCGGCGGCCGGAACCGCGGCACCGTCGTCCCGTCGGGCAGGGACGCCGGGGAGTCGGCCTGCAGCGGCGGCGGCTGGGGCTCGGTCACCTCGCCTCCCTCCCGTCGACCACCGTGTCGACCACCGTGTCGACACGGACGCTAGCGAGATCCCCGTCCACGCAGGGCCGAATCGGGCGAGACCGTCAGAACGGCCGTCGCCGCCCAGCCGGTCCGCCGACCGCCGGGCGCACCTTCTCGCCCCGCGCCCGCTGCCCGGCCATCCGGAACGCCTCGACGACGAGGTCGCTGTTGCCTCGCCCCGTCGCCGCGTCGACCCGCGGGAACACCAGCGGGCTGGGGTGCGGAGCCGTCGCGACCGTCGCGTCCCGCAACGCCCCGGGCAGCCCCGCGCGCACGAGCCGCCGCCACGCGCGAGCGGCGGGCTTGCCCAGGAGCACGACCTCGGACGGGCCCGGGTCGAGCATCTCGAGCAGCTCGACCAGGTACGGCTGGGCCCGCACCGCCTCCTTCTCCAGGGAGCGCACCGGCTTGGCCGGGTTCGCGACCCACCACGGCACCACGTTCCAGTGCAGGGAGATGTCGTAGCCGAGCTTCGCCCGGTCGGCGGCGATGTAGGTGTTGTGCGCGGTGGGGTCGTCGTTGTGGCGACTGACGAACCCCGAGCCCTCCTCCGCCTCGCCCGACGGGTCCTGGAGCAGCACGAGCACGCGCGCCCCCTGTCCGGCGCTCGCCGGGTCGAAGTAGGGGAGGTTCTCGTAGGTGGTGTCCCGGACGTGGTCGACCCAGCGGTTGAGCTCGCCCACCGTGCCGTCGTAGCGCCGCGCCCAACGGTCGGCGTGGACGGCGGGGGCGAGGTCGCGGCTGAGCAGCTCGCCCCGCTTCTGGGCGAGCTCGTTCCACACCGGGCGCGCCATCAGCGTCGCTCGAGCAACACGACCGGGATCGTGCGGTCGGTCTTGGACTCGTAGCCCGCGAAGCCCGGGTAGTCCTGCTTCTGCTTCTCCCAGATCGGTGAGCGCTCGTCGGCGGCGAGGTCGCGGGCGCGGAGCTCGACGGTCTCGGTGCCGATCTCGGCGCTGACGTCGGGGTGGGCGAGCAGGTTGTGGTACCAGTCGGGGTGGGTGTCGGCGCCGGCCTTCGACGCGAAGACCGCGTAGGAGTCGCCGACGGCCTGGTACATCATCGGTGTCACCCGCTCGGTGCCCGACTTCCGCCCGATGTGGTGCAGGAGGAGCAGCGGGGCGCCCTCGAAGTTGCCGCCGACCCGCCCCTCGTTGGCGCGGAACTCGTCGATGATCTGCTGGTTCCAGTCACTCACTCCCGCCATCCTGCCCCTGGTCGCGGGCGTGGTCATGCGCGAGTTCCCACCCCAGGTCCACCGACGGCGCGTCGTCGCTGGCGAGCACGGTCCACGCCGTCGGGCTCCAGCGGAACACGGCGTCCTGTCCCCACGCCGCGCCGAGGGCCCGCGCCGCGTCGTCGTCGAGGCCCTCCACGAGCGCGCCCGCCTCGGCGTGCGACCCGTCCTCGGCGCCCGCGACGACGTGCCGGTGCCGGAGGCCGCGTGCGTCGAGCTCCGCCTCGAGACGGGCCTGCCGAGCGGCGTTCTCCGCCTCACCGAGCCGCGCGGGCCCGGGGTTGTGGGCGGTGACGACGTGGACGGGCGCGTCGAACGGGAAGACGCCCTCGACGTGGCCGGTCGTCCGGGGTCGCAGGAGCAGGGCGCGGCCGTGGAGATCGGGGATGCGCAGCACCGCGCGGGTGTAGTCGTCGGTGCGCGCGTCCCGGTCGTCCATGGCGTCGGGGATGGTGCCGCGAGCTGCGCGAAACCGCACCCGGCGCGGCGTCGCGTTGCCTACCGTCGCCGGTCGTGGCCGACGTGCAGGTGGTGATGCAGGCGCTGCTCGACGCGGCGCACGGCGTCGACGCCGTCATGGCGGAGCTCGCCCGCCACGACGTCGAGGACCTCGTGGACGACCCGAAGGCGTTCGGGCACGACGGCCTGGGGGCGGTTACGGCCGACTTCGCCGTGCGCTGGTCCCACGGGCTGGCGAACCTCACCGACGACGGCAACGCGCTGGCGCAGGGCCTGCAGGAGGCCGCGCGGACCTACGCGGAAGCCGAGGACCTCGCCGTCGAGCAGTTCCGCTGGGGGCGGTGACGCCGACGGTGGCCGAGCTCGGCGAGACGACGGACGCGGCGGCGCTGCTGCCCGGCGACCCGTCCCGCGTCCGTGATGCGGGAGCCGCGATCGCGCGGCTCGGCGCGGCGCTGATCGGAGCCGGCGACGGGCTGCGTCGCATCGAGACCGACGCCTGGCGGGGCGAGGGCGCGGACAGCTACCGCCGGGTGTTCGACCCGGTGCCACCGAACTGGATCGGGACGGGCGAGGCGTTCCTGCAGGCCGCCGACGCGCTGACGGAGTTCGCCGACGTCCTCGAGTGGGCGCGCGCCGAGGCGGTGGCGGCCGTGCAGGGATGGGACGCGGCGGAGTGGCTCAGAGCGCAGCCGCCGGCGCCCGACCAGCCCGATCCCGGCGCCCCTGTGCGAGCAGCCGCGGTCGAACGGCTGCGGATCGCCCGCGAGGCGGTCCACGAGGCAGGCGACCGGGCCGCCGTCGTCGTCGCCCACGCCCGGGACCGCGCGCCACCCGCGCCCTCGGTGGTGCAGCAGGTCGGCGGGTTCCTGGGCGACCTCGCCGGCGGGGCCTGGTCGGAGATCGCCGCGACCGGGCAGTTCCTCTGGCAGGTCAACCCGGCGCGCGTCCTCGTCGAACCCGCCGCTGCCGTCGACGGCTGGCGGGACCTCGGCACCGGCGTCGCCCACGCGGTCACCCACCCCGCCGAGACCATCGAGCAGGCCCTCCGCCCTCGTGAGGCGGCGACCAACCCGACCCGCTGGGCGGGCCAGATGCTCGCGGATCTCGGGCTGTCCGCGGTCGGCGGCGCCGGTGCCGCAGGACGGATCGAGCGCGCCACCCGCGCGGCCGAGGCCCTGCCGTCGGGGTCGCCGCAAATCGACGACGGGTCGCCAACCCTAGGGCGGTACAACGGCCTGACCGCGGCGGAGCACGCCGCGACGAGGGGCGTGCACATCGGGCGGAGGGGGAGCGCCAAGCACAGGAAGCTCCCCGTGCGCGAGGTCGACACCGTTGCTGAGGTCAACGAGATCTACCGTTCGCTGTCGGAGGGCGCGCAGGTGGTCCAGACGTCGGACGCGAGGACGGTCGTCGTCCTCGCCGACGGCACGTACATGACCTATCGCCCGACGTCGTCGTCCCCGCCTCACGACCCGGCGGTCGACATCAACGCCGGGCGCGGCAGCCAGGTCCGGGTGCACACCCCGAGGAGGGAGGACGGGTGAACAACGAGACCCAGATGATGGACGACATCGTCGCGGAGGCCCGGGCGGACTGGATCGACATGGGCCACGCCATCGGGATCGTCAGCCTGGACGAAGGCGGCGACGACGACCTCGCGCTCCTGCGCCGCGCGGCTGGGCTCGTCACGCAGCTGGTGCGCGAAGGGCGACTCATTCCCGGGGACATCGGCACCGAGCCCGGCGCCTTCATCCCGTGGCCCTCCTCGCGTGAGGACTCGGCCCGCTACCTCGAGGAGTACGTCGACCAGGTCGTGGGCGGCGCCAAGCCCTTCGAGCCGTGGCAGCCGTGCATGTTCGCCGCGGGCTAGCAGCTCCGAGTTGTCCACAGGCCGGCGACCGCACGGAACCGATCGGACCTCCCGGCTCTCCAACCCCGTGGAGACCCAGGGAGGCAGACATGGCGAAGCCGGCACGAGCGCGGCGCGGCAAGGACCGGACGGTGGCGGGGCGGCACCACGAGCAGGGCGATGAGTTCGTACGCCGCACGCTCGGACGCAGGGCGCTGCGGGAGGAGAGGTGGGACGGCGAGCTGACCGTCCAGCTCCTCCCGCACCACCTCGCGGCGGGGGAGCTGTCGACGGTCGTGGTCGGTGGCGAGATCGAGGTCGCGCCCGCGATCTACGCCGCCGGGCACCTGCCGGTGCTCTCGGACGGCGAGATGTGGGAGGTCGACGAATTCGGGTGCTTCGACGCCCGTGGCTCGGTGATCGCGGCGCCCGTGGCGGCGTCGATGTGCCCCTGCCGGGTCGACGTGCTCGACGTCGACGGGCGCCTCTTCCCGCTGAACTGGGCCGCCGCGGAGCCGGGCGACGGGCGGCTGTGGGTCGAGGGCGCGCTGTACCTCGACCCGGAGCTCGCCGCGGGCACCGAGCACGGCGAGGCGGTGGCGTTGTGCCGCCGGCGCTACCGCGTGCGCGAGATCCGGCAGTACCGCCGCACCACCTACCGGCCCGCCGACCCGCGGCGCCTCGACACGGTGCCACGGCCGGCGGCCGTCACCGACGAGGCGGTCTACGTCGCCGACCTGCGGCTCGTCGACGACGCCTCGCCGACGTCGCCGGGGAGGGAGGCGGTCGCCCAGCGTCCGGGATAGTGCGGAGCCGGCTCAGCGGCCCCCGCCGCGCGCGGGTCCACCCCGGTCGCCGCCACTGCCGCGCTCGCCACCCCCGCCGCCGCGGTCACCACCACTGGAGCCGTCACCGGAGCCGTCACCGGAGCCGCCCCGGTCGCCGCCACCGGCGCCGCCTCGACCCTCGCGGCCGCCGTCGTCCGCACGGTCGCGATCACCGCCGCCGCCACCCCGTCCGCCGCTCGAGGCGGCGGCCCGTGGCGGCGGGTCGTTCCGGGTCGGCTCGGCCGACGGCGAGCCGCTCGAGGACGCCGGTGGAGAAGCCGGGGCCGACGAGGAGGGCGGCGAGGTCGTGCTCGACGGCGGGTCCGAGGACGACGGCGCCGTCGGCCCGGCACCCGGCGAGGACCCGCCACCCGGCCCAGCAGAACCGCCACCAGCACCGCCACCCGAGCCACCGGCGCCGGCCGGCGCGCCACCACCCGGCGCGCCACGACCCGGCACACCACCGGGCCCGACCGGAGACCCACCCGGACCGCCACCCACACCCGCCGGGACGCCGGCGGGCACCGGGCCGACAGCCGCGGCCAGCGACGGCGTGGGCGCATACGGCGCCACGGGCGACGAGGCCGCGGGGGACGACGGGCCCTCACGCAGGCCGAGGTCGTCGATCGCCCCTGCGGTGGGCGACGCCGGCCCGACGCCGGGCGCCCCGGCGAGCCCGGGCGGCGGGAGGTCGCCGACGGCCGGGCCGGGCGAGCTGTCGCCGAGGGGTCCGCTGGAGTCGAGCCCGTCGGTGGTCGCCGCGACCGCGGCTCCGACCGTCGCGACCGCCGCCGCGGCGAGACACAGGGCGGCGATCGGCACCCGCCGGTCGCGCTCCGCAGGCACGGCGACCGGCGAGGCCGGCCTCGGCGGCAGCGTCGCCCGCGCACCCAGCGCGGCGATCTCCCGGGCCGCGACCGTCTCCGGGCTCGCGGTCCCGGCGGCCACGCCGAGGCGGTGGGCGAAGGCCAGCGCGCCGTGCGCCAGCCGGCGCTCGACCACCTCGAGCGGTACGGCGTCGAGGTCGGCGATCTCGTGGGCGGCCATCCCCTGCGCGTGGCGCAGGACCAGCGCGCGGCGCTGCACGGACGGGAGCGCCTCGAGCGCCTGCTCGGCCGGAGAAGGCAGAGAAGCCGGAGCAGCCGGAGCCGCCGGAGCCGCCGGAGCAGCCGGAGCCGCCGCCCGAGCAGGACGGCCGGCGCGCACCGCGTGCGCCGCGCCGCTCCCGGGACCGACGGGGGCGAAGACGTCGGTGTCGTCCACCGCCGCCGACCGGCGCACCGTCCGCCCGGGCACGACCACCGCGCTGAACCGAGGGGGCGCCGCCCGCCCGGCGGTCACGACGAACCGGCCCCGTCGAGGCGCGCGCCCTGGTCGGCCTGCCCCGGCTGCGCAGCGGTGGCCGCCTGCAGCGCCGCGGGCGCGGCGTGGAGGTGACGCTCGCGTGCCGGGAGCTGCCCGGACAGCGACTCGAGCAGGCGCCCGAGGTCGGTGCGCACCCCGTCGTGCAGGCCCTTGAGGCGCTGCAGCTCGTTCTCCGCCTCGGTGTGCCGGCGGCGGATGATCGCCTCGGTGTCGTCGCGGCGGCGCTGCGCCTCGGCCTCGGCGTCGCGGGTGATCTGCTCGGCGCCCATCCGCGCCTCGGCCAGCGTCTGCTCGGCCTCCTCGCGGGTCGCGGCGGCCTGCTCGTCGAGCTCGCGCTCGCGGCCGTCGAGGTCGCCGCGGCGGCGCGTGGCCTCCTCGTCGAGCGCGGCCCGGCGGGCGGCGAGGTTCTGCTCGACGTCCTGGCGGTGGGCCTCGGCCTCCTTGCGCGTGCGCTCCATCAGGGCCGACGCCTCGCGGGCAGCGGTGGCCCGCGCGTTGGCGGCCTCCTGCTCCGCGACGCGCAGCACGCGTTCGATGCGGTGGCCGAAGCCGCTCTCCACGGCCGAGTCGCCGTCGCCCTGGCGCTCCGGGCGGGTCCGGACTCGCTGGAGCTCCGCCTCGGCGTCCTCGGCGCGCTGCTGCTCCTGCCGGTGGGCGTGCTCGAGCATCTCGACACGTGCGAGGAGGGCCTGCACGTGCCCGTCGACCTGGTTCGGGTTGTAGCCCCGCTTCGTCAGGTCGAACACATTGGTCTGAGTGGCATCCCCCGACTGGGTCACGAGGGCGGACCTTAACTCACCCGAACGCGCGCTATCACCCCCCGTCCGCAACGTTGCGGTGACCCGTCCGTGACCAGAGGTGAACCACCGAGGTGTGATTCGTCGTCAGGCTACTGATCAGTCGCCGGCGATCAGGCCCGCGAGCAGGGCGATCCGTACCGGCAGGTCGGCGACCACGACGTGCTCGTGCTCCGCGTGCGCCCCGCCGCCGCTGGCCCCGAGCCCGTCGAGCACCGGCAGCCCGGCCGCGGCGAGGATGTTGCCGTCGCTGGCCCCGCCCACCTCGCGCGGATCGACCGCGACCCCGAGCGACGCCAGCACGGCCTCCGCCCGCGAGACGAGATCCGGCGCCGGCGCCGACCACGGCGGCCGGTTCCAGCCGCCCGCGACGTCGAGCCGGACACGGGGGTCGACGGGGCCCCACGCCCTCAGCGCCGCCGTCACCCGCTCGGCCTCCGCCTCCGTGCGCGCCCGGACGTCGATCTCCATCCGCGCGTGGTCGGCGACGACGTTGGGCCGCGTGCCCCCGGTGAGCACGCCGACGTTGACCGTCGTGCCGGCGGCGGGGTCGGCGAGCCCGACCAGGTGCCCGGTCAGTGCCGCCAGCGCGTGCACCGCCGATGCACCGGCCTCCGGGTCCAGCCCCGCGTGCGCGGCGATCCCGGTCGCCGTCACCGTCCACAGCCCGACGCCCTTGCGCGCCGTCTTCACGGTGCCCGCGACCCCGCCGGGCTCGAGCACGAGGACGGCATCCGCACCCGCGGCCGCATCGACGAGCAGCGACCGCGACCCCAGGCTCCCGACCTCCTCGTCGGCGTTGACCAGCAACCGCACCGACGGCCGCGGCATCCGGAGCGCGTCCAGCGCGGCTACCGCGTACACGCCCTGGACCAGGCCCGCCTTCATGTCGAACACCCCGGGTCCGCGCGCGACCCCGTCGGTCACGGCGAACGGGCGCGCCTCGACGGTGCCGGCGTCGAACACGGTGTCGAGGTGCCCGAGCAGCACCAGGGTGCCGTCCCGCGACCCCGGCGCGTCCACCTGCAGCACCGCGCCCGGACCCTCGCCGAGCGTCGTCGCCGTCGAGCCCGTCCAGGTCTCCAGCACCCAGCCGGTCAGCACGGCCGCGCCCGCCGCGAGCAGGACCGGATCGGTGCTGGGCGTCTCGGTGTCGACGAGGACGGCGAGGTCGTCGACGACCTCGTCGAGGCGTGCGGCAGCCCAGTCCCGGACAGCCCTCGTTCGACCCCCGACGGCTTCCACCTCGGTCGCCATCGCGTGACCTTGCCCCGAGCGGCCGCCGGGGATCAAGGATGGTTCAGGACCAGACGAGATCCGCCGTCCGCACGACGACCTCGAGCTTGCGCCGCTGGTCGTCCGCGGAGAGCTCGTTGCCCTCCCACGTGCTGGCGAACCCGCACTGCGGGCTCAGGGCGAGCCGCTCCAGGGGCAGGTGGGACGCGGCCTCGTCGATCCGCCGGCGCAGGTCGTCGACCGACTCGAGCGCGGGGTGCTTGGTGGTGACGAGGCCGAGCACCGCGGTCGTGTCGGGGCGCACGTGGCGCAGGGCGGTGAAGCCGCCGGCGCGGGCGTCGTCGTACTCGAGCAGCAGCCGGTCGTAGCGCGCCTCCGAGAACAGGACCTCGCCCATCTCGTCGTAGGGCACCGAGCTCTCGTACATGCTGCGGTAGTTGCCGCGGCAGATGTGGATGCCGGTGACGACGTCGTCGGGCAGGCCGTCGAACACCTTGCGGTCGGTCCGCACGTAGGAGGCCAGCTGCTCCTGCCACCGGTCCGGGTCCGGGAAGAGGCGCCGGTTGTCCAGGAACGTGTACTTCGGGGCGTCGAGCTGCAGGTAGCGCACGCCGGCGTCGGCCAGCGCGAGCGCCTGCCGGTTCATGATCGCCACGAGGTCGTCGAGGAACTCCTGCGGGTCGGGGTACGCGCGGTCGGAGACGCCGGCGGTCCAGTAGCTCAGGAAGTTCGTGGGGACGGGCAGGGTCACCTTCACCGGCCGGTCGGCGTGCGCGAGCAGGAACGCCGCCTCGACGTCGACGAGGCTGCCGCGCGGGGTCAACCGCGAGGCCACGACGGGCGAGGTGTGCGACGCGGCACGCCCGTCCGGGGCGGTCCAGGTGCGCGTGAAGCCCTCGGGGTCGAAGCCGTCGGTGACGTCGAGGACCGGGCCGTGCCAGATGCGCCGGCGCATCTCGCCGTCCCCGACGACGGGCAGGCCGACGGACCGCTGCAGCTCGAGGACGTCGAGCACCGCCTGGTCCTGCAGCGGGCGCAGGTCGGACACCCCGGCGGCCATCGCCTCCCGCAGCGCCGCGGGCCGCAGGAACGACCCGACCGTCTCGGCGCGGATCGTCGGGAGAGGGAGCCTGGGGAGCTCGACCCCGGTCGAGGGCTCAGCCATCGCGACGCACCCTCTCCGCGGCCTGCGCGGCCGCCGTCATCTTGGCGATCGCGAGGTTGCGGGGCACCCGTCGCAGCCCGCAGTCGGTCGAGATCTCCAGCGCCTCGGGGCTGCGGTACTTCAGGCACGTGCGCAGGCGTTCGACGAGGTCGTCGGGGGTCTCGGCGTAGTGCGTCTTGATGTCCACGAGGCCCGCCGACAGGATGCGGCCCGGGTCCCACTGGCCGACGAGGTCGATCTCGGCCATCTCGCGCCCGCCGAACTCCAGGCTGAAGCCGTGGACGTGCGCGTCGAGCAGCGTGGGGAAGAGCCAGCGGTAGGTCCGCTTGGCGTAGGGCAGCCGGCGGAACGAGCCGAAGCAGATGTGCACGGTGAAGGTGCAGCCGGCGAAGCCGTCCACCACCTTGTTGATCACGTCGACCATCGCCTGAGGCGTACGGTCGTCGTCGGCGACGGCCGGGGTGATCGGCTCCTCGAGCTGGATGTAGTCGCAGCCCGCGTCGAGCAGCTCCTGGATGTGCCCGCGCAGCGCCGGGACGAGCGCCTCCGCGCATGCCTTGCGCGAGGGGTAGACGTCGCGGAAGTCCAGCTCCGTGGTCATGCCGTACGGCCCCGGCATGCCGACGCGTGGGCGGCGGTCGGTCGCGGCGCGCAGGAACCGGTACTCGCCGACGAAGTCCCACATCCAGGTCAGGTCGTCGAGCGGCTGGGTGACCTTCCAGACGTCGAGCATGTCGTAGCCCAGCGCGCCGAGGCGGCGCGGCGCGGGCTGCAGCTCGAGGCCGGGCAGCGCGGCGGTGATGTTCTCGATCCAGCCGCGGCGGCGGTGCTCGCCGTCGGTGACGATGTCGAGCCCGCAGCGCTCCTGGTCTCCGATCGCGAGGCGGCAGTAGTCGTCGTAGAGCTCGCGCTCGTCCTCCGGCCCGAAACGCCCCGCGGCCTCGGCCGGCTCCACGACGTCCCACCAGCCCGGACGCGCCCAGCCGCCGGTGGTGGTCACCGCGATCTCGGTGTTGACGGTCATCAGCCCTCCTCGAAGCGCATGCCGGTGGCCGCGACGAGCTCGTCGTGGACCGCGCCGCCGCAGCTGGCGACGATGTCGTGGCGCACCGACCCGTCCCGGACCTGCCCGGCGAAGTCGGTGACGCGCCCGCCGGCCTCCTCGATCAGCAGCCGCCCGCCCGCGACGTCCCACGGCGCCATGTCCCGCTCGACGTAGCCGCCGAGGTGGCCCGCGGCGAGGTGGGCCATGACGAGCGCGGGCGCGCCGGGGAAGCGCACCCCGCCCGACACCGTGAGCATCGCCCGCATGAGCCGGGCGAACTCGGCGATGACGGCCGGGTCGGCCGACTGGGCCTGCACGCAGACGACGACCTCGGCCGCTCGGCTCGCCGGCGACACCTGCAACGGGACCCCGTTGCACGTGGCCCCGCCCCCGCCGACGGCGGCGTAGAGCTCGTCGCGCAGCGGGTCGTGGACGGCGGCGGCGACCGGGTCGCCGTCGAGGGTCGCCGACACCGCGGTGGCGAACCACGGGAAGCCGTCGATGAACGCGCGCGTGCCGTCGAGGGGGTCGACCCACCAGCACAGCCCCGCGACCGGCTCGCTCGTGTCGGGGGCGTCCTCCTCGCCGAGCACGAGGTCGTCGGGCCGCTCCGCCCGGATCGCCGCGACGACGGCCTCCTGCGCGGCCAGGTCGGCCGACGAACTGACGTCGACGCGGGCGTCCTTGAGCGTCACCTCGAGCACCTTGTCGCGGTGGTCGAGGAGCACGGCCCCGCCGGCGCGGGCGGCGCGCTCGGCGACGCCGGCCAGGTCGTGGAGAGTCACCCCAGCACCTCCACCACGCCGCGGTCGCCGTCGATGCGGACGCGGTCGCCGGTGGTGATCGTCGAGGTGGCGACGCCGGTGCCGACGACGCACGGGATCCCGTACTCGCGGGCGATGATCGCGGTGTGGGACAGGGTGCCGCCGGTGTCGGTGACGCACCCCTGGACCAGCCCGAACACCGGCGTCCACTCGGTGGTCGTGCCGCCGCAGACGAGGATGTCGCCGTCGCGGACCTGGTCGATGTCCTGCGCGGCCCGGATGACCCGCGCGGTGCCCACCACCGTCCCGCGGGCGGCCGGGAACCCCGAGAGCGTGGCCGTGGCCCGCTGCGCCTTGATCGTCGCGAAGTAGTCCGGGGTGAGGCCGAACAGTTCGGTCATGATCGGGTCGTTGACCGCGTCGGGGACCGTCCCCACGACGGGCGGCAGCTCGCCGCCCCGGGCCGACCAGTGGTCGTAGTAGTCGCGGCGTGCGGTGACCAGTGACCGGCAGTCGGCCGGGCCGCCGCCGTCGAGCAGGTCGAGCAGCTCGGCGCGGAACAGGAAGAACACGTCGTCGCGCGCGTCCAGCACGCCGTCGGCGACGAGCCGGTCGGCCGCGGCCAGCGTCAGGCGCCGGATCGGCAGGTGGACGCGACGGTCGATGAGGAAGTTGTGCTCCTCGTTCCACCACACGAAGTTCGCGGACCGGTTGGACGCGAGCGCCGCGTCGAACCGGGTGCGGTCCTCCTCGGTGAGCGAGGCCCGGGCCTCGTCGACGAGACGGTCGCGCTCGGCGAGCACCTCGCGTCGCGCGGCCGCGAAGTCGTGGCCCTCGGGCCGGGTGAGGAACTCCCGGATCGAGCCCAGCGGCGTGGCCGGGTGCTCGGCCCACGACGGCCGGTCCATCGTCGCGGTCTCGTCGGTGCGCTGGCCCCAGACCGCGAGGAACGCCTCGAGCTCGGCCCACCAGGCCGCCCCGTCCGCCTCCCGCTCGAGCGCGGCCCGGACGTCCTCGACGGTCGGCTCGGCGAGCGCCCCGGCGACGCCGAGCTCGCGGGCGCGCGCCGCGAGGCGCCAGAGCTCCTCGTCGGTGCGCAGGTAGGCGGTCTCCTCGCCGGCGAGCCACTTCGGGATCTGACCGGTGTCCAGCCCGAGGTCGGTGACGAGCTGGAAGAGCGCGACGTAGTTGGCCGCGAGCAGGTACATGACCTCGAAGTGCACGCCCCACGCGCGTCGGTGGAAGGCGATCGCGTCGACCAGGGCCTCGCGCAGCTCCGCGCGGCCCATCGCGTCGACGTCGAGGGCGTCGAAGTGGGTGTAGGCGGCCTCGAGCTCGGCGCGGTAGCCCGCCCAGTAGGTGTCGAAGTCCGCCAGCCGTGGTCCCGCGAACGCCCCGAAGCGCTCGGCGCGCGCGCCCATCTGCCAGATCGAGGTGATCGGGCACTGGCCGAGGTAGACGTGGACGCCGGCGATCCGGTTGACCATCCCCGCGGTCGGCGGGATGCCGACGATCTCGGCGCCGTACTGCGTGCCCCAGGTCTGGGCGTCCTCGAGCAGCCCCATGCTCGCCGGGGTGATGCCCTCGGCGAAGTGCTGCGAGTCCCGCATCCAGAAGCGGCCCTCGTCGGCGCGCGTGAAGGGCGCGAGCGGCTCGGCGAGGAACGGCCGGGACTCCAGCCGTGGCTCGTAGCCCGGGTAGAAGTCGCCGTCGGCGTACTCGCCGAGGGGGATGACCGTGCCCCGGTCCTGTTCTGCGTCTTCCGTGATCGTCACCGGCTCACGTCCTCGTGCTGGGCTCTGCTGGGTCCGGTGCGCCCGGACGCTAGGAGCCGGTGACGGTGGATCGGTAGCCACTTCCGGCGACGCCGTCCGGTTCCGGCGAGCCGGGTGTGGCCCTTGACACCCCCGCCGGGTCCGGCCAGCGTCGGGCGCGGGCACGAGGAGGTGCGGCGTGGAGGTCCTGCGCGGGGGCTTTCGGACGGCCGACCCCGACGACGCCCACGAGCGCACCGAGCCGCTCATGACCGGCCACCGGATGGTCGTGCGCCGCGAGGGCGCGTCGTTCGGGGCGGACGTGCGGTGGGTCGCGGGCGACGGCCTCGGGCTGCTGCGGTTCTCCTACGGCGCCGCCGTCGACATCCGCTCCCACCCGCTCGACGCCTTCGCCACCGTGCACCTGCCCGTGCGCGGCGGCTTCCACGCCGAGCACCGGGGGATGCGGGTGCGCGCCGACGCCTCGCACGGCGCGGTGTTCTCGTCGTCGGGGCCGTTGACGATGCGGTGGGACGCGGGCCTCGACCTGCTCGTCCTCAAGATCGACCGGGCCGACCTCGAGCGCGAGCTCGCCACCCTGCTGGGACGCCCGCCCGACGTCCCCCTGACCTTCGACCTCGCGATGCGGCGGGCCCGCGGCACGGTGAGCGGGGCCGCCGAGCTGGTGCGCAGCACGTGCGCGGCGGCCGGTCCGCAGGGCCCGCCGCCGCGGGTGTGGGCGGCGCTGAAGCACGCGGCGGCGACGGCGCTGCTGCTCGGGCACCCGCACTCGTACACCGACGCGCTGCGCGCTCCCACCCCGCCGGCGTCGTCGACCGTCGTGCGCCGGGTGCTCGACCGCGCCGCCGCCGACCCCGCCCACCCCCCGACCGCGCCCGAGCTGGCGAGGCTCACCGGCGTCAGCGAGCGCACCCTGCGCGCGGTGTTCCACGCCGAGTTCGGCGTCGGACCGGTCACCTACCTGCGGCGACGGCGCCTCGACGCCGTGCACCGCGAGCTCGCCGACCTCGACCCCACCGGGGACACCACCGTCGCCGACGTCGCCCTGCGCCACGGCTTCGCCCACGCCGGGCGCTTCGCGGCCGAGTACCGCACCCGCTTCGGTGAGGCACCGAGCACGACGCTCCGGTGCGCTCCGCGCAGGTGAGCACCCTCGCGTGCCATCGCACGCGAAAGTGCTCACGAGCGCGCAGCGCACCCGGCGCTGGACCCGGCGCGTCGCGGCGGAGCACCATCCGGGTCATGGGGGAGGCGGTACCGGTGGGGGAGGGCGACGTCCCGGCGGTCGCCGCCGCGGCCGCGCGGGCGTTCGCCGACGACGGCATGTTCACCTTCGTCTTCCCCGACCCGTCGACGCGGCCGGCGAAGCTCGACCGCTTCTTCCGCGGCGCCGTGCGCTACGGCCGGCTGGCCGGCACCGCGCTGACGACGAGGCCGGGACGCGCCGGCGTCGCGATCTGGCTGCCCCCGGGCCACACCACGATGTCGGTCGCCGCCATGGCCCGCGCCGGCATGCTGACCTTCCCCGTGACGCTCGGGCCGGCCGCGTTCCGCCGCTTCACGGCCTACACGAGCTGGCTCGACGGCCAGCGGCGCGAGCTCGCCCCCGACCCGCACTGGTTCCTGCTCGCGCTCGGCGTCGACCCCGTCCGGCAGCGCCGCGGGGTCGGCACGACGCTCATGGCCTCGACGCTCGCCGACGCCGACCAGCGCGGGCTGGCGGCCTACCTGGAGACGACGAGCGAGGCGAACGTCGCCTACTACGAGCGGGCCGGCTTCACCGTCGCGCGCGAGGCCGTCCCCGACGCCGGACCGCGGACCTGGCTGATGCGCCGGGAGCCGCGGCGCTGAGTGTGGGGTGATCCGGCCACCGGGTAGTCGCGGGATCGATCAACGCGCGGAGGGGACGATCCAGTGGCGACGTCGGCACGCGAGCGGGAGCTCGTCCCCGCCGAGCCGCACGACCGCGCGCGTCCGGGGCTCATCGCGGCCCTGGCCCTCGCGGCGCCGCTGGTGCTGGTGGTCGGCGCGCTGCTCGCCGAGGCCGCGCAGCCCCCGGGGGCCTACGACGCGGTCGGACAGACCGTCAGCACGCTCGCCGGACGCGCAGCCACCGACCGCTGGATCATGGCGGGCGCCCTCGCCCTGGTGGGCGTGCTGTACGTGCTGATCGCGGCCGGTCTGCGGGGCGTGTCCCGGCCCGGCCGCGCCGTCCTCGGTCTCGGCGGGGCGGCAGTGGTCGTCGCGGCGCTCGCCGCCCAGCCCGCGCACGGCAGCTCGACGGTGCACATGGCGGCCACGGTCACCGGCGCCGTCGCCTTCGCGCTCTGGCCGATCCCGCTGGTCGCCGACCGGCGTCTCGACCCCGTCCTGCGCCGGGGCTCGCTCGTCGCCGTGGTCGCGATGCTCGCCCTGCTCGGGTGGCTCTGCGCCCAGGCGTGGACCGACGGCGCATGGCTCGGGGCCGCGGAGCGGGCGCTGCTCCTCGCCGAGACCGCGTGGCCGCTGGTCGTCGCGGCCCGGATCGCCCGTCCGGCCCCCGCGACCGTCGCCGCGCTGCTCGGTCCGGTCGTGTTCGTCGTCGGGGTCCTCGCCGCGCAGGCCGCCCAGCCTGGCCCCGACCCGCTGGGCCAGTCCGTCAGCGCCCTGTCCGGCCACGCCGCGACCAGCCGCTGGATCATGACGGGCACGATCCTGCTGGTCGGCGCCCTGACGGTGGCCACCGCGCTCGCCCTGCGCCCCCGCGTGCCGCCGGCGGCGTGGCGGCTGCTCGCGGCCGGCGGCGTGTTCCTCGTGGTGGCGGGGCTGAGTCCGCAGCCGGTGGGCGGCTACTCGGCGGTGCACATGGTCGCCGGCGGCCTCGCGTGGGCGAGCTACACCATCTGGCCGTTGGGCCTCGTCGCCTCGCCGGCGGTCGACCGGCGGCTGCGCGTGGCCTCGGCCGTCGCGACGGGCGTGCTCGTCGTGCTCGTGGCGTGGTTCGCGGTCCAGCTCGTCACCACCGGCACCTGGTACGGCCTGTCCCAGCGGATCGTCGTGCTCGCGCAGGCGGTGTGGCCGGTGGTGGTGGCCGTCCACGTGAGCGGACTTTCGAGCGATACCTCGAAAGTTCGCTCACGAGGAGAAGATCACTGACAGCGCCGGCGCGACGTCGTGGTGGTCGCGCACGAGCCGGCAGTGTCCCCGCCCGGCGCGGGCGAGGTCGCGGCCGAGCTCGACGTCCCGTTCGCCGGACACGTCGAGCAGCACGTCGAGCCGCGGCAGGCGACCGGCGATCCCGCGCGGGTCGGGCCCGGCGTTGTGCACGGCATCGGAGAGCAGCAGCACCCGCGCGTGGGGAGACCCGGCACTGAGCCGTGCCGCGGTGGTGAGCGCGAAGGCGACGTTGGTGAGCCCGCGGGTCGGCACCCGCAGCAGCAGGTCCAGCACCGCGAGCGGGGCGAGGCGCTCGCCGGGTCGCAGGAGCACCGCGGCGTCCGACCAGAACGCGACCACCGCCAACCGGTCCCGCCCGAGCTCGCCGGCGAGCGCCCCGACCGTCGCGGCCGCGGTCAGCGCGCGCTCCCCGGTCATCGACCCCGAGACGTCGACCGCGAGCACCACCGTCCGCGCGCTGCGCCGACGCTCGCGCACCACGAGGTCCTCGTCGGCCGGCGCCGGGTTCGCCGCGAGCACCTCGAGCGTCGCGTCGAGCTCGAGGTCGTCGCCCGCGCCGTGCCAGCGCCGGCTGACCAGCTCCCCGGCCACGCCGGTCGAGCGTTCCTCGTCCGTCGGTGGGCGCAGCGCCAGGCGCCGGGCGATCCGCCGGGACCGGGCGCGGGCGACCTCGTCGGTCGTCCGCGCCGAGAGGTCCTCGAGCGCCACCACCTCGGCCGGCTCGTCCGACGCCCCCGGCGCCGTCCTGCTCCCGACCGACCGGTCCCCGCGACGCCGCCGGGTGCCGTCGGAGAGCACCAGCCCGCCACCCGCCCCGGCCCGCTCGTAGAGCGCCGGCTCCTCGGTCAGCTGCTTCGGTTTCCGACGCAACGGCCGGGTCGAGCGGCGCGTCACGGGGCTGTCGGCCTCGACCTGCTTTCAACCCGGCTCGGCGCGCGCCGGGTCGAGCACGAACCACGACTCCCAGATCGTCCGCAGCACCTGCTCGGGCGTCGCCTCGACGACCTCGTCGAGGTGGATACGACCCGACAGCGCGAGCAGCAGGCCGTCGAGGACGAGCGCGGTGTAGTCGTCGGGCAGCCCCCGCGGCGGGGTGACGCCCGGGTCGTCCGGGATCGGCACCGACCGCAGGCGGGCCAGCCGGTCGACGACGAGCGCGAGGTCGATCGCCCCGCGCACGCTGCTGCCCTGCCGGATCGCCTCGTGCCCGCGCGTCGCCCGCGTCAGCCCGACGGCGTCGGCGACCAGCCGCGGGAGGTCGAGGTCGGTGCGGGCGGCGACGATGGCCCGCTCGGCGTCGGCGTCCTGGTAGTCGACGGCGAGGCGGCAGAGCCGGTCGCTCACCGACGTGGACAGGCGCGTCGTGCCGATCGTGTCGTACGGGTTCATCGTCGCGACCACCCGGAACGACGGCGCCGCCTCCACCGTGCCGACCCGCGGCACGGCGATCCGGCGCTCGGCCATGGCCGTGAGCAGCGTGTTCAGCGTGTCCTCGGGCGCCCGGTTGAACTCCTCGACGTAGAGGAAGCCGCCGGACCGCATCGCCTCCAGCAGCGGTCCGGGGACGAAGGTCTCCGCCGAGTAGTCCTCGCGCAGCACCCGCGCCGGGCTGTGGTGCCCGACGAGGCGGGTCGGCGTGAGGTCCGCGTTCCCCTCGACGAACACCATCGGCACGTCCCACTCGGCGGTGATCGCCGCGAGGATCGTCGACTTCGACGTCCCCGGCGGCCCCTCGAGCAGGACGTCGCGGCCGGCCGCGACGGCGGCCAGGAGCAGGTCGAGCTCTCGCTCCCGGCCGACCACCCGCGCGGCGACCTTCTCCCGGACGCCCGCCAGATCGTCGGTCACTTGACGCTGAAGCCCGCGTCGACCGGCAGCGTCACGCCGGTGACGTAGCGGCCGGCGTCGCTGACGAGGTAGAGGATCGCGTTCGAGATGTCGACGGCCTCGACCATCTCGACGGGCAGGAGGTTGGCGAGCGCGTCGCCCTTCTCCGGGTTCTCGGCCATCCACGCCTCGAGCTGCGGGTTGACGACCATCGGCGTGTTCACCCCGGTCGGGTGCACGGTGTTGACGCGGATGCTGTGCGGGGCGAGCCAGTGCGCGAACGTCCGCATCAGGCCGACGACGCCGTGCTTGGCCGCGGCGTAGCCGCTCATCGCGCCGCCGCCGTCGCCGCCGCGCCCGGACAGCCCCTGCGTGGAGCTGGTCAGCACGATCGCGCCGCCGTCGCCCTGCTCGATCATGCGCGGCGCGGCGACCCGGACGGTGTGGTAGACGCCGGTGAGGTTGATGTCGATGACCTCCTGCCAGCCGCGCTCCTCGTCGTCGGGCTCGCCGCCGACCTGGTTCGCGATGCCGGCGTTGGCGAGGACGATGTCGACCCGCCCGAGCTCGGCGACCCCGTCGTCGAGCGCCGCCTGCAGCGCGCGCCGGTCGCGCACGTCGGCCTGGCGCGTGACGATCCGCCGGTCGAGGTCCTCGACCTGCTTCGCGGTCTCGGCCAGGTCCTCCGGCGTCGCGCCCGCGTACTGCACCGTGCCGATCTGCTCGCAGATGTCGACGCCGATGATGTCGGCGCCCTCCTGGGCGAGCCGCAGCGCGTGGCTGCGGCCCTGGCCGCGCGCGGCCCCGGTGATGAAGGCGACCTTCCCGTCGAGCTGTCCCATGCGCGGGCTCCTCCTCGTGCGACGTCGTCGTCACCCCCACCGTGACCCACACCACGACGATCACGCCACGGCCGTACGGCCGATCTTGCGGGCCTGTCGCTGGCGTGGCGCGCGCCGGTGCGAGACGGTGCACGCCGTGATCGGGCGCCTGCTGGCCGTGGTGCTGCTCACGGTGGTGGGTGTCTACGCGGTGCTCCTCGAGCGCCCGCCGGACCCCGTGCCCGCGTCGGCGCCGCCCGCCGAGTTCAGCGCCGACCGGGCCGCCGTGACCGTCGACCAGCTCGCCCGCGAGCCCCGCCCCGTCGGCAGCCCGGCGTCCGACGCGGCCCGCGAGGCGCTGGTCGGACGGCTGCGCGCCGAGGGCCTCGACCCGCGGGTGGACGCCACGGCCGCGATCGCCGCCGAGCAGGGGCAGGTGCGGGCGGCGCGTGTCGAGAACGTCGTCGCCACGCTCCCCGGCACCGACCCGACCGGTGCCGTCGTCCTCATGGCGCACTACGACTCGGTGACCGCCGGCCCCGGCGCCGCCGACGACATGTCCGGCGTCGCGACGGTCCTCGAGACCGTGCGGGCCCTGCGCGTCGGCCCGCCGCTGCGCAACGACGTCACCGTCGTGCTCACCGACGCCGAGGAGGCGGGCCTGCTCGGGGCGCGGGCGTGGGTGCGCGAGCAACTGCCCCCCGACCGCCCGACCGTCGTCCTCAACTGGGAGGCCCGCGGCGCCGAGGGACCGTCGCTGCTGTTCGAGACCTCGCCGGGCAACGCCGGGCTCGTCGACGCCTGGGCCCGCTCGGTCCCGCACCCGCGCGGCGACTCCTCGCTGGTCGAGATCTACCGCTTCCTGCCCAACGACACCGACCTCTCGCCCGTCCTCGACGCCGGCCGGCCCGGGATGAACGCGGCGTTCGTCGAGCGGCCGTACCAGTACCACACCCCCGGCGACACCCCGGCGAACCTCAGTCGCGCCTCCGTGCAGAACCACGGCGGGAACGCGCTGGCGCTGACCCGCACCCTCGGCGCCGAGGACCTGGCGCCGCTCGACCCCGTGGCGAGCGTCGGGGAGCCGTCCGGCGACCGCACCTACTTCGCCGCGCTCGGCTACCTCGTCACCTACGACAGCTCCTGGGCCTGGGGGGTCGCGGGCCTCGCCCTGTTGCTGGTCGTGGTGCTGGTCGTCGTGGCGCGGGTGCGACGCAGGGCGACGATCGTCGGCGTCCTGGGCGGCCTCCTCGCCTACCTGCTGACGCTGGTCGTCGCGGTCGCCGCCGGGATCGGGTTCTGGCAGGCGCTGGTGTGGTTCCGCCCGTCGTACGCCGACACCGGTCCGTTCCTCGGCCGCCCGACGCTCTACGAGATCGCGGCCGGGGTGCTCGCGTTCGTCGTGGTGACGCTGGTCGTGAGCCTGCTGCGTCGCCGGCCCGGCGGCCTCGCCCTCGCGTGCGGCGCGCTGCTCGTGCTGGCGCTGCTCTCCCTGGGGCTCGCCGTCGTCGCGCCCGGCTCGGTGTTCCTGGTCGCCTGGCCGGTCGTCGGGCTCGCGGTGGGCCTGCTGGTCGTGGCGCTGGCGGGGGAGCGGCCGTGGCTCGCCGTCCCGTTCTTCGTGCTCGGCGCCGTGCCCGCGGTCGCCCTGCTCGTCCCGTTCGCGGTCGCGTCCTACGGCGTCGCGGGCGTGTCCGACGGGCTCGCGGTGGCGGTGTTCGTGCTGGTCGGGGTGCCGATCGCCGCGGGGCTCTCGGCGCTGCCGCGGCCCGGGCAGGTGCGGGGCTACGCGCTGCCGATCATGGCGCTGTTCTGGGTGCTGATCCTCGCCGCGGGCGGGCTGTTCGTCGACCGCCCCGACGCCCGCACTCCCCAGGGCAGCAGCCTCGCCTACGTCCTCGACGCCGACGCCGGTGTCGCGCGGTGGGTGACGACGGACGCCGCGCCCGCCGAGTGGACGCGCCGCTACGCGCCCGACCCGCCGTCGGTGGTCGCGTCGTGGCCGTACGGCGAGCCGGTGGGCAGCGGGCCGGCGCCGGTGCGGCCCGCGCCGGGTCCCGCCGCGCTCGCGACCCCGATCGCCGGCGGCGGCGTGCGGCTGCAGGTCTCGTCGCCCCGGGGCGCGCCGACGATCATCGTGCGCGCCGACCGTCCCGCCGCCTCGGTGACGGTGACCTACCCCGGCCGGACGCCGCTGACCACCCCGCTCGACGGCGGCCCGCTGCGGCTCCAGCTCGACGACGTCCCGCCCGAGGGGGCGACCGTCGACCTGCAGCTCGGCGGACCCGCCACGCTGCGCGTCGACGACCAGACCCTCGGCCTCGCCGGCCTCCCGGACTTCGTCCCCCGCCCACCCGAGCTGCGCCAGGCGCGGGGCAACCAGAGCGACGTCGTGATCGTGTCCCGCCGCCTCGCCGTCCCCTGACCTCGACCCCTCACCGGCGCACGGGGTGTGCCAGCCTGGCGTCCACGCTGGCACTCAACGCCAGGATCGCCACCTCCTCGCCGGCAGACACGCCGGCAACCCGGGACGGCTCAGGCACGCTCGTCCGAGACCACCTCGTACCAGCTCGTGTCGCTCGGACCCTCCTGCAGGCCCTCCATCCGCTCGCGGGTCTCGAGGAACGCGTCGTCGGAGTGCCAGGCCTCCCACGCCGCGCGGGTGGTCCAGGTGCCGATCACCGTGCGCTCGTTGGGGGCCTCGAGCGGGATGACGAGCTGGTTGCCGACCCAGCCCTCCTTCTCGCGGGCGGTCTCGAGGCGGTCGCGCATCGCCGCGTCCCACTCGGGCTCGCGGCCGGGCGTGAGGGTGACGTGGGTGATCACGGTCATCATGGGTGCCCGGCTACCCGCGCCCCGGCCGGTCTCACGCCCGCGGGTACGCGACCTCGCCGGCCGCCGCCCGCTCCGCGATCTGCGCGATCCGCCCGGCCCGCGTCGCCGGCCGCTTCGCCTCGACGAGCCACACGAGCATCGCCCGCCGCTTCGAGCGGCTGAAGCCGTCCCACTGCTCCCGCGCGCCCGGGTGCGCGTCGAAGGCCGCGGCGAGATCGGGCGGGACGACCAGGTCCTCGACGTCGTCGAGCATCGTCCAGCTGCCGTCGGCCTTCGCGGCGTCGATCATCGCGCGCCCGGCCGGCGCGATCAGTCCCGCCGCCTCCAGGCGTTCGATGCGCTGCTTGTTCGAGCGGGCCCAGCCGCTGCCGCGCCGTCGGGGGCTGAACCACATCGCGGTGCGCTCGTCGTCGAGCGAGCGGGTGGTGCTGTCGATCCAGCCGAAGCACAGCGCCTGCTCGACGGACTCCTCGTAGCCGACGGTCGGGCGCCCGGTGCGCGGCTTCCACGTGACGAGCCAGACGCCGACGCCGCGGTCGTGGTGCTCGGCGAGCCAGGCCCGCCAGGCGTCGACGTCGTCGGGGTGGACCTCCTCGCTCATGCCCGGCTCACCGCCGTCCGGGCCTCGAGGCGGTCGGCGACCAGGCCCAGCGGGATCGCGAGCGCCCAGCTGACGCGGGCCCAGGTCGGCGAGACGAAGGCGATCGGGATCGACGGCAGGAAGCCGACGACGACGGCCGCGGTGCCCCAGTACTTGCCGTGGCCCCAGCGCCGCGCCCAGCCCTCGCCGACCAGGCCGTCCTGCTCGGCGACACGCCACAGCGCGAGCGAGCTCAACGAGGTCCCCATGATCGAGCCGGCGTAGATGACCGTCGCGGCGATGCTGTCGCCGTCCCCGAGCAGGGCGGTCGGGAACGGCAGCATGACGACGAAGAACAGGAACACGAGGTTGGCGACCAACAGCCGCCGGCTCGCGCCCCGCAGCGCGATGAGGTCGTCGTGGTGCAGGACCCAGAAGCCCCCGATCACCGCGAAGCTCAGGACGAGCGCGAGGAACTGGTGGCCCAGGGCGAGCAGGTCGGCGACGACCTGCCCGTCCCGGACCTGCACGTCGGTGAGCGGGAGGATCAGGATGGTGATCGCGATGGCGAAGATGCCGTCGCTGAGCGCCGACACCCGGTCGAGGGAGGGCAGCGGCCGGCCGTCGTCACCCTCCACCGCGCCCCCTGCGTGTGCTCAGCCCTGGATCTCAGCCCTTGATCTCAGCCCTTGATCTCGTACGTCGGGGTGATGATCGCGCGCCCGATGCTGTGGAAGAAGAGGTTGAAGCCGAGGAACGCCGGTGTGGCGTCCGCGCCGACCCCGAGGTCCTCGACGTCGACGGCGTGGACGACGAAGAAGTAGCGGTGATCGCCGTGCCCGTCCGGCGGGGCGGCGCCGATGTAGCGCTTGGCGCCCGCGTCGTTGGCCAGGGTGATCGCGCCCTCGGGCAGCAGGCCCTTGTCGGGGTCACCGGCGTCGGCCGGGAGGCTCGTCGTGGAGGCGGGGATGTTGACGACCGCCCAGTGCCAGAACCCGCTCGCGGTGGGGGCGTCGGGGTCGAAACAGGTGACGGCGAAGCTCTTCGTGCCCTCGGGCGCGCCCGACCACCTCAGCTGCGGCGACACGTCCTGCCCCCCGGCGCCCATGATCCCGCTGACCTGCGCGTTCGGGAGCTGCTGTCCGTCGGCGACGTCGGTGCTGGTGACGGTGAACGTCGCGACGTCGGGCAGGAACTGGTACGGGTCCGGGGGCTGGTGGGACACGGCGTGGGCCTCCTCGTGTGGACGTGCCTTCTCGCCGCGCCAGGTACCCCCGTCGCGTCCAGCGATCACGCGTCAGACCGTCGCCGGCGTGCCCGTCCGGTCCGTGGCGGCGCTCTCCCGCGTGACGAGCAGCGCCACGCCCAGCACCACGAACCAGAGCAGGCTGCTCAGCGCGGCGACCAGCGGCACCCAGAGGTGCAGCAGCGGCAGGATGCCCAGCACCCCGGCGCCGGCGACCCAGGTCGGCAGGACCCGGGTCCGCCAGACCACGGCGGACGTCGCGAGGATCATCGCGGCGGCGCCGACCTGGGCGTAGTGGTAGCTCCACACCGCCAGCGCGAGCAGCGGCTGGGCGAGGGCGCTCGGCACGACGCCGAACTGCACCGCCGCGGCCGGGTAGGCGACCTCCGCCGCGAAGCCCGCGGACGTCAGGGCGAAGAAGACCGTGCCGCCGATGAGCGCGAGGTAGACGGCACCCGAGGGGCCGGCGGCCCGGCGCAGGACGTGGACCAGCACGCCCAGGAACACGAGGCCCAGGAGCACGTGCAGCAGCGGCAGCGCGCCGTTGGCCGTGACGAACCCGGCCGCGCTCTCGTAGTAGCCGGCCGCCTCCTCGGGCGTGCGCGGCTGGTTCGGTGTCCCCACCACGTACGCGGGGATCATGGCGAGGGCGGCCAGCACCCCGCACGCTCCGCCGATCCTCGTCTCCGTCACGTCGCCTCCCCGTTGCCCTGTCCGTGCCGCACATCACAGCGCGGGGGTCCGGGCGCGGACAGATCCGTCGTGGCGAGATCACCCGGTCGTGTCGGTGAGCTCGCCGCGTTCGGGCCGACGGGGCGGGCGCTCAGGAGAACGCGCCCGCGTAGGCGTTGAGCGCCGGCTGTCCGCCGAGGTGGGCGTAGAGCACCGTCGAGTCCGGGCCGATCTCCCCTGACCGCACGAGGTCGATGAGCCCGGCCATCGACTTCCCCTCGTACACCGGGTCGATGATCATCCCCTCGAGCTCGGCGGTCAGCCGGATCGCGTCGATCGTCGACGCCACCGGGATGCCGTAGAGGTCCCCCGCCCAGCCCTCGAGCACCGTGATCTCGTCGTCGCGCAGCTCGCGTCCGAGCCCGATCAGCTCGGCGGTGCGGCGGGCGATCCGCTCCACCTGGTCGCGGGTCTTCTGCAGTGTCGCCGACGCGTCGATGCCGATCACACGGCGCGCCGGCTCCTGCGCGGCGAAGCCGGCGATCATGCCGGCGTGGGTCGAGCCGGTGACGGTGCAGACGATGATCGTGTCGAAGAAGACGCCGAGCTCGGCCTCCTGCGCCGCGACCTCGCGGGCCCAGTTCGCGAACCCGAGCCCGCCGAGGCGGTGCTCCGAGGCGCCGGCCGGGATGCCGTAGGGCGTGCCGCCGGCCGCGCGGACCTCCTCCATCGCGCGTTCCCACGAGTCGCGGATGCCGATGTCGAAGCCCGACGGGTCGAGCCGCACGTCCGCGCCGAGGATGCGCGACAGCAGGATGTTGCCGACCTTGTCGTTCACCGCGTCCGGCCAGTCGACCCACTTCTCCTGCACCAGCCGCGCCTTGAGGCCGAGCTTGGCCGCGACCGCGGCGACCTGCCGCGTGTGGTTGGACTGGTAGCCGCCGATGGAGACCAGCGTGTCGGCGCCCGAGGCGAGCACGTCGGGGACGATGTACTCGAGCTTCCGGGTCTTGTTGCCGCCGTAGGCCAGGCCGGAGTTGCAGTCCTCGCGCTTGGCCCAGATGTCCGCCCCGCCGAGGTGGGCGGTGAGGCGGTGGAGCCGGTGGACCGGGCTCGGTCCGAACAGCAGCGGGTAGCGCTCGAAGTCGTCGAGGGACAACGGGTCCTCCTCGTCCTGGTGCTGGTCCGCGGGCCGCGGGCTCTCCGTGGCAGCACCAGCTCGCCGAGTACCGTATGCAACATATCGCATGGCCGGAAGAGCGCGGTCCTGTGACGGGTGCCCGAGATCAGGCCGGGCCCGCGCCCACCGTGAGGACGCAGGGCGGCGCCGGCGCGGCGGGGTCCCGAGTGCCGTTCGCCCGCCGCGCCGGCGTCACCACCCAGCGGTCAGAGCAGCAGCCCGCCCTCGACGGCGACCGTCGCGCCGGTCATGTAGGCGCTGTCGTCGGAGGCGAGGTACACGACGGTCTTCGCGATCTCCGCGGGCGTGGCGTGCCGGCCGAGGGGGATGAGGTCGTCGAACGTCTTGGCCGCCTCCTCCTGGCCCAGGCCCGTCGCGCGCATCTCGATGGAGTCCTGGAACGGCGTCGACGTCGGCCCGGGGTGCAGGGAGTTGACGCGGATGCGGCGCGGCGTGAGCTCCTTCGCAGCCGCCCGCATCATCCCGACCTGCGCGTGCTTGGCCGCGACGTAGCCGCTGATGCCGCCGAAACCCATGAGACCGACGACGCTGGAGGTGATGATGATGCTCGCTCCCGCGCCGAGGTGCGGCGAGGTGTGCTTGATCATGTGGAACGCGCCGAGGGCGTGGACCTGCAGCGTGCGCGCGAACTCGTCCGACGGGTAGTCCTCGATCGGCGCCACGGCCCCGGTGTTGCCGGCGTTGCTGAAGACGACGTCGAGGTGCCCGAACCGCTCGATCGCTTCGGCGACGGCGGCCTGCACGGCCTGCTCGTCGGTGACGTCGGCCTGCGTGAACGCGGCCTTCTCATCGCCGAGCTCGGCGACCGCCCGCTTCAGGGCGTCGGCGTCGAGACCGACGAGGTGCACCTGCGCGCCCTCGTCGACCATCGCGCCGGCCGACGCCCGCCCGATCCCGCTCTCCCCGCCGGTGATGATCGCGACCTTGCCGTCCAACCTGCCCATGGCTGCCCCCTTCGTCCGGACCGGAAGGGCAGCCTTGCGCCGTCCTGACCTGCGCAGGTCTCGGCGAGGACACGAGTCCGTGGTGACCTCGTCGCGGTCGACGGGCTCGCGTGCAGCGGGTCACCGACCGACTCCGCGGCGTCTCACGGACGCGTCGAGCGCACCCCGTCGCGGGCGAGGACGAGCTCCGTCTCGCCGGGCTCCGCCGTCTGCACCGCCTCCTCGAGGTGGACGAGGAACAGCCGCCACGCGGCCTCGAGTGGGTCGACGCCAAGTGACGAGGTAGAAGCGTCTGCATCGAAGGTTCTGAACTCACCGGTCGGTAGCGCGTGGGTCGCGAGTAAAGCAGCAATCCTTCTCCGGGTGTCACGTTGCCTCGATCTCGACCACCAGACAGAGGGACTAGATGGTATTCCTGCCGAGACCGACAGCGACCCGGAGACTCAGACCCCGGTAGGCTCTGTGCCTCGTTCGACTAGGTCTCCCTAGTCGGCTGGTAAGAAGGCGGAGGATCGTAGCGAGCTCCTTGAGCAACCCCTGACCCGGCGCTAGTTGTTGCCATTCAGTTCCCCGAGGCCTAGTTTCCCCCGAGGCTCGCACCAGAAGGGTCAAACCGGGAACGCTTCACCCTTGCACAAGCTCGGCGAATACGAACCTTTGTGCCACGACTTTTCCGTAGTGGTACGAACTGTCGCGAAGCGCCGCTGGCCCGGCGCAATTGCAGCCCCAAAGTCCTACTTCGAGCACGGCGGCCGTCGATCAACGAGAAGTTGTTCAACTCGAACCGCACATGCATCGGCATCCGCAAGCACCTCGGACGCCCAAAATCTGACCACGAGCCAGCCCTGAGCCAGCAATGTCTCGGTGACGACCCGATCGCGGCGAATATTGTTTTCGATCTTCGCGACCCACCACTCGGTGCGGCTGGGGAAGAGTTCAGCCAAATTTGATAAGCCTCGCCGACGATGTTCGTTGCCGTGCCACATGTCGCCGTCGACGAAGACCGCTAGGCGCCGAGTCCTGTTAACTACATCCGGTCGACCGAAAACGTCACGAGGGTGCAGCCTAAATCTTATGCCGCGAGCGTGCAGGGCCCGGCGAAGAGCGAGCTCAGGCTTGGAATTCTTGGAACGAACTCGCGACATCATGCGGCTCGTCACGGCAGGATCTCTCACCACTGGCCAATCGTCCTTGACACAATCCTGAGCTCGCCTCGTTCTTCGGCCTATCGGTTTATCGCCTTCCTCAGGGATAACTGCACCGGCCGCAAAGATGTTTGTCCAAGATCTCGGCTAGGCGGTCCTTGTCGCGAGGGCATCGGCGACCGCGCTGGCCATAACCTTGCCGAGCTGCACTGGAACTGCATTACCCAGCTGCCGCATCTGCTCCCCGCGCGGTCCTGACAGCCTCCATGTGTCGGGAAAACTCATTGCGCGGGCGACCTCACGCACAGTCATATAGCGAATCGAGCCATCATCTCTACGGAGTACCGTCTCTCCGCCAGGCACCCCGTGCACACCTGCCTTCACGGTCTTCGCGGGTCGGTCAAGATCGTTCGGGGTGTGTCCTGCATACTCGCGGGCGCCCGGCCATCCGTAGTGGTGAAGCCACCCGGGTGTCTCCCTGCGAACCCCAATGGGTTCAGGGAGGCCTCGAGTGGCGTCTCTAAGTGTTAGCCACCGCTGCTGTTTCCGAAGATCGGGGTCGAGCTGAGAGGAGCTTAGAGCGAGTTGTCCGCGCTCCGCGGTCGGCTCACGTACCAAGGCTGGTTCCCTACCGGGGAGGCCGTGCTCCTCCCAATAGCTCCCGTCTCGCTGTGCTTGCACTAGAGCTTCCCGCGAGTGCGTCGGTGTGGGAAACTCCCAGTCACCAAGGCCTAGATCAGCACGAAACGCCACTACGAACACGCGCCAGCGCACTTGGGGTACCCCATAGTCTGCTGCGTTTACCAAGAGGTACTTGACATCGTAGCGCTCGCGTAGGTCGTCTGACTTGCCCAGCACCGACCGCAACCGCAAGTCGTGTTCGCGCCAGTTCTCGCAGTTGCCGCGCTCCTCGAAAGGGGCCCGCAGTTCGTTCAAGATGTAATCATAGTATGGCTTGAACGACGGTCGTAGGAGGCCTTTCACGTTCTCCGCAATCACGGCTCGAGGCCGAGTCTCTCTTATGCACCGGAACAACTCGGGCCACAGATTTCGAGGGTCGTCGTACCCCTTGTGGGCGCCCCCAAGGCTCCACGGTTGACAGGGCACACCGCCGGCGACAACGTCGACGCGCTCCCGGTAGGGACGAAAGTCAATCTCTCGGACATCTGCCTCAATTAGCGGCCACGAAGCGCTACTACTGGTAGTCGGAGCCCACTTAGCGGCGTCGTTTACATCTGTCTTCGGGGGGTGCAAGTCGAGGGCGCCGTTAAGTCGCAGTGTTTCGGCTGCTCGCCGGTCGACCTCGTTAATCATTAGGTGCTCGAATCCGACTTCGTGCATCGCTCGCGCCAGACCGCCGCCTCCAGAGAACAGCTCGATGCTCGTCCCCATCGAGCCGGGCGAGCACTCATGGGCGCTGGTGGTCGAAGCTGACTCCTTGAGCTCCAAGCTCGAGGTAGAGCCGTGATGAGCTACCCCGTCCGAGCACGGTCGTGTTGGCGTCCCACGTGACATGTCGTCTACCCCGGACACGAGCATACGCGCAATCTACCCCAAGGCTGCGCAAGCTCGAAGTCGGGGCGGGAGCGTGTCTGGACGGTCACCGACGTAGCGATCTTCCACTCAGAGGCATGCGAAGAGGTATGTGAGTGGCTTGAGCTCACGGGGCTTGGCCTGCGCGGCCCTACGCACTAGGACTCGCCAATCCATTTTATGTTAGACAGTTGTAGTCGCCACCCATCGCTTCCGCCATCGAGTGGGCGGATGTCGCAGACGGGAACGATCTCGACGAGATCGCCGACCTGTTCAGCGCACAGCCCCTTCCGATCTCAGTCCCCATGCTCACGTAAGGCAGCGCTTGCTTGGTCCAGCTCCGCAATGAGTGACTCCACAATGTTCCTTGTCTGCTCTCGCGGAGGGAATTTATCTAGATGGCGATCGATGTCGCGCAAGATCTCCTCTCTCGGTTTCTGGTCTTCTTCAGTCTTCTCCGCCCAGAGACGACCAGGGTGTAACGTGTCCCATGGCGATCGCTTATTCTTCCGTGTGTCCGAGGCGTCTCCGTGTTTGCCTACTCCGTGACAGACCCTGTATTCCTTGTTCCAGATCGGCTTGAAGAAGCTGATGAGTTCGGCTTCAGCTGCCTTCTGATAACCGCTACGCGTAACAAGGTATCTACACTCGAAGTCTTGAATCGATAATGTGCTTGATGCGGCTCGGATCGAACGAGCATGCTCGTCGAGGCGGCGATGCAACGTGGGTCCCTGAGACGTAGCCCTCGCTGCGTTGGGATCAGTGGGCTCAGCTTTCCCTGCGTAAATAGGCTGCTCTGATCTTGAGATTCTCGCGTAAGGCTCGAACGGCCCATTGTAGTAGAGAACGTACACTCCGGAGCCGTAGAATGGAGTAACTTCATCCAGCCGGACCCTCGATTGGCAGACCATCGTCAACGCGATGACTCTAGCCGCAGTCGTTGGATCGTTGGGGTCAAAAACCCTTGATGGCTGAAGAATGGGATCCAGTTCCTGTGCCACGGTTTGCAGCTCATCGACCTTAGTGGTCAACGCCCGACGGAAACCTGTACTGCTGCCGGAAAGTGCCTGCAGGTCGCAGGTGATCGACGCAAGCTTCTCGACCAGGGCTCGCTCGAGCGCACTGTCGCTTCGCCTATTCAAAGGCAGCCTCTCCTGACGCTTGAGGTAAGCCGTGGTCCCGAGGTCACCCTACCCCCTTACCGGGCCTCACGTTTCAACAGCCTGACGTCGGTGTCGGACCAGGGCCTCCGACAGGGTTGTACAACGCTCGGGTTGAGTCGACCCGATAAATCCAAGAGGAGGGACGTTTGGCCGGCCGCAGCGTCAACAGGGCAGCAGCCCGCAGCGCCAGCAAACCGCGCGAGTCTGCGCGATACACCGCATCTTCATCGCGGACGTGCCGGAGGCAAGCCTATGGCTGAGTCTGGGAAGCTCCGATAAAGAGGTAGGCGGGCCACATTCTATAGGTGATAAGTGAGCTCGGCAGTGTCGCGTGGGCGGAGGAAGAGGAGGGCACTCCGTGACACGGACTCTTCCGCTGCAGCGCCGAGCGTGCGCGAATATACCCGGAGCTGGCGGCGGTAAGCCGAGATTGTTGCGGGTGAAGGAGCCGTATCCGTCTTGTAGTCGACGACAACGAGGCCCTCGTCGTCACGGAAGAGCAGGTCGATGTACCCCTCGACCAACTGCCCATCGATGACAGCGCCGACGTAGGTCTCCCGCCAGTGCGGGCGAGTAGCTGCCCGCTGCACGATGTCCGACTCCAAGCCCGACCGCACCGCCAGGGCGATGTCGTGGACCGCCTCCGGCACGCCCTCAGCAAGGGCCTGCGACTCGGCGAGCTCTTGCAGATGCTCTCCCGTCGCCAGGTCGATGGTCTGCAGCACCGCGTGCACGGCGCGTCCAACGGCGGTCCCGTAGCGTCCCTTGAGCCAGGGCGGGAGCTCGAGGTCCACCGGGTCCTTGTCGAGACCGGGCGGGAACGACGGCAGCTCGACCTCGCCGTGCGCGATCGCCGTGGCGGACACCGCCTCGAGGACGCGCGCGTGCTCGACGGAGGTGGCGTGGGCAGCGGCCCAGGCGTCCCACGCCGGCAGCGGCTCGGCCTCGACGACGAGCCGCTCGCCCGACCAGACCAGGTCGTCCGCTGATGCGAACGTGTGCGAGGGCACGCCCGCTGCCCCTCGTGCGAGCAGTTCTGCGAACACGCAGTCGACGGCGTCCTTGTCGGCCTTCACCTCCTTGCGGTGCAGCGACACGGCGAGGTGGCTCTCGGCGCGCGTGCAGGCGACGTAGAGGAGGCGAAGACGTTCGCCGTGCTCGACCTGCTTCTCGTACGCGTCGGCGTCGTCGTAGCCGACAGTACGGAGCTTGGCTGACAGCTGGGCCTCCACGCCCCCATCGGCGGGCCACAGGACAGTGGGCCGGCGGTTGGACCCGCCAGACGACAACCCCGCGACGACCACGAAGGGGAACTGCAGGCCCTTCGACGCGTGGATCGTCGTGATGCGCACCGTCTGGGTGTCGGTCTCGGGCAGCACGGTCTCGGTCACGCGCGCGGAGTCCTCGGCCTGGCGAGCGGCCCACGAGAGGTATTCGCGCAGTGAGCCGTGCTCGCTCTCCGACCACGCCCTCGCCTGGTCGACGACGAAGCGGAGGCGTCGCCAGACCTCCCGGTAGCGCGGGGAGTCGACGACCGCCTCCAGAAGCCGGCGACGCTCGAGGATCTCCTCGAGGAGCTCGGAGGGCGTGCGTCGTGTTCTCGCCCGCACCCAGGCGCGGAGCTGGTCCAGGGCCTCGGCGACCGGTTGGTCGTCCTCCCGGGGCGCGAAGAGGTTCCACGACCTGCCGGCGGAGCGCCAGCGCCAGAGCTCCCGGTCGCTGCACCCGAGCAGCGAGCTCCGCAGGGTAGCGACGACGGCGAGCTCGTCGGTCGGATCGTCGATCGCCCGAAGACACGTCATCAGCTCGCGAACCTCGCCCGCGGCGTAGACGATCGACGCTGCCTCCGTGCGATAGGGCACCTCAGCACGATCCAGCGCCGCTTCGACCGCCGTGATCGCGGTCCGGTACGGCAGGAGGATCGTGATGTCGTCGGGGCGGATCGGGCGCTGACGCCAGTCGTCGGTGCGCTCCCCGACGGTCCACCCGTCCTGCAGGGCCGTCACCACGAGGTTCGCGATGTCGCGAGCCTCGACGCCGCGCACCTCGTCCGCGGTGGGGGATCGCCCGGAAGGATGCGGTGCGCCGCCGAGCACCGTCACGCTGCCCCCGGTGGCGCGCTCCGGCTTCACCTGCAGCGGCTCGTACGTCGGCTGGATGCCTGGTCGGGGTCGGATGAGCTCGCCGAAGACCCCGTTGACCCACGTCAACACTTCGGGCGCGGAGCGGAAGTTCGTGGTCAGCGCGAGGGTGGTCCCCAACGCGGACTGGGCCGCGAGGTAGGTGCTGATGTCGGCGCGCCGGAAGCGGTAGATCGACTGTTTGGCGTCCCCGACGACGAAGAGGCTGCCGTCGGGGACGGCGAGGTCCGTCCACGCGTCCACGGCGGCGAAGCGGCCGCCGGCGATCCGCACGGCGAGCTCGATCTGGATCGGGTCGGTGTCCTGGGCCTCGTCGAGGAGGAGGCGCTGGTAGCGCCGTTGCAGCGCCGCGCGGGCGTCGCCTGAGGAGCGCACCAGGCGGCGTGCCAGGACGAGGAGGTCATGGAATCGCAGCTCGCCGGTCTGGAGACGCCGTCGCGCGGCGCCGAGCACCTCCTCGGCGAGGCGTGGCAACAGGCAGCGCAGGACACGGTCGACGACGATCCGCTGCTCCTGTTGGCCGTCCTCACTGAGCTGCCGGAACTCGTCGCGGATCGCCTTGGCCTGCCCGCCCCACGCGCCCGCCTTGCCCTTGTTGCTGCCGTGCGGGATCTCGTCGACGAGGTCGAGCAGCTGGGCGTCGTCGTCGGTCGCCTCAGCGCGAGCGAGCCACTCCTCGAGCAGGAGGAAACGCCCGAGGAGCGCGTCCGAGGGATCAGTGCACTCGCGACGACGGAGGAGAAGGGACCGGGCGCGGGCCACGTAGGAGCTGACGTCGACGCGGGGCGGTGGCGGCGCCACGAGGCCGGCGAGGCGCTCCTCCACCATGTCCCAGTTGGCCTCGAGCCGGGACAAGAGCTCCCGGACGTGGTCGAGCTTCATGTCCGCGGCCAGGCCCAGGCGGAGCAGGGGCGCGACGTCGGGGTCGGAGAGCAGCTCCGTGCGGAGGTCGTTCCACCGCCGTTCCGCAGCGACCTCCGAGCCGACCTCGTCCAGCACCTCGATCAGCGGCGGCAGACCGACCTCGATGGGGTGCTCGGACAGCACACGTCGGGCGAACGAGTGCAGCGTGCCGATGGCGGCCGCGTCGAGCTCCGCGAGCGCGCCATCGTTCCCGCCCTTCTCCAACTCCTCGCGGAGCCGATCGCGCAGCTCAGCGGCGGCCTTCTCGGTGAAGGTGACGGCGGCGATGTGGCGCATCGGCACTCCGCTCCTCACCAGTTCGGCGATCCGCGCGACGAGGACCGTCGTCTTGCCCGAGCCGGCACCCGCGTCGACGAACAGCGTGCTGTCGAGGTCGGAGCGGACCCGCTCACGCACGGCGTCATCGAGAAGCGTCACGAGTCCTCCACCTCGCCGTAGAAGAGCAGGCGGACGTCGCGCGCCTCGGCGCTCTTGGTCGGCCAGACCTGAGCGAGCGCCGCAGTACCGAGGCCGTCGACGTCACACCAGGGGCAGCCGTACGCACGGTTCCCCGGGTCGTTCGGCGGCCGGGCGAGGAACCACCCGCGCCCGATGCCGTCGACGATGGTCCGCAACACTTGCCGGGTGTTCTCGAGGACGGCGTCGGTGACGTCGAACCCGACCTGTTCGAAGCCTCCGCGCAGGCTCGTGAACCAGTACTCCGCGCGGACGGGCGTGTCCGCCCGACCGAACGCCTCGCGAGCCGCGAGGGCGTAGACCGGGAGTTGGAGACGCTGCCCGTGATCGGTCGGCTCCTCCGGGGTGAGCTTGCCGCGGTAGAGGTCGGTCTTGCCCGTCTTATAGTCCGTGACCACGAGCCCGCCGCCTCGTCGACGGTCGACGCGGTCGACACGGCCCTGGAGCCGCAGCGTCCGGCCGTCTCCGAGGTCGAGACGGACCGCCGGGGACCCTTCCCTCCCGAAGGCGTGCTCGGCGCCGACCGGGACGGCCTCGTCCAGGCGCGCGCGTCGCTCGTCGTCCTTGACGAGCCAGGCCTCGAGGTCGCGGAGGAGGACGCGCCGGTCCTGCTCCCAGAGCAGGGGGAAGCCGGTGACGCCCCGCGCCCGCGCCTTGACGAACTCGTCCTCGGCGAGGAGGGCGAGGCGCTCCCTGGCCAGCTCCGGCCACGCCTGCCCAGCAGACGGCGCCCATCCCTCGCACAGCGCGTCGGTCACCAGTCGCTCCCAGACGGCATGCAGCACGTTGCCCCGTTCGAGCGCCGAGATCTGCACGATCTCGTCGGGCTCCTCGACGGGCGCGACCCCGAGGAGCCGGCGGAGGAAGTAGGCGTGCGGACACCTCGCCCAGTCCTCGAGCGCCGTGGGCGACAGCCCGTCCACCTCGGTCGGGACGGGCAGGTCCTCGCCGGCGAGGTCGCCGTCGTACTCGGTGAAATCCGGCCCGCTCCGGCCGCGTCGCAGTGCGCGTGCTCGACGGAGCGCGGCGTCGTCCTCGCCGAGTGACCCTTCGACCGCGGCCCGCTGTCGCCACTCCTGGGCGTGCGCCGGCTCGGGCGTCGTCGTCACGGAGCCGGTGTACGACGTCGACGCCTCGAGATGCTTCTCGATCTCCCGCCATCGGGAGGGCTGGAGGTCGGGCCGCCCACTGATCGTGCGCAGCGACGCGAGCAGCCACCGGCTCGGTTGTCGTTCGCCTCCGCGGCGAAGGTCGCCCCGGGGAAAGCTCATGGTTCTGCATCCGGGCGGGGCGGCTGCCAGGGCGGCCAGGACGTGTCGGTGCTGGCGCGCCGACCGTTCACTGATCGTCGGAAGCGCGCCGGCGGTCCGCTCGCGGACGCGGTCGGGGAGCAGCGGGTCGTCCGCCGTCCTCGCCGGGAGCAGCCCCTCGGCCGCGCCGACGAGGAAGACCTCGTCGACGTCGTCGCCGATGCCCTCCGTGACGGGCCCGACGTGGACGCCGACCCCGATGGTGCCGACGCGGTCGAGGACGACGTCGAGCTCCAGCTCGAGCAGCTCGCGGAGGGCTCGCCGCGAAGGGCGGCCGGACATCCCCGCAGCGGCGTCCAGCGTCGAGGCGATCTTGCGCGCCGCGGACGAGTCCTCGGGGTGCAGGCCCTCGTCGGACGCCAGGACGCCGGCGAGGAGCCGGCGTGCAGCCTCCACGATCTCGTGCCATGTCTGCGCGGCGTCGATGGCGTCGAACGCAGACCGGAGCACCGCGATGAACTCGAGGAGCGCGTCGGCGGTCGACGCGGTGCGCTCGCGTCGTTCCGCGAGCCACTCCCGCGGCTCGCTCTCCGCGCGTTCGGTGGCAGCGTCCTCCCGCTGCTGCTGAGCGAAGCCGAGCAGGCGCCCCCAATCGTCGCCCGCCACGACACGCGCGTCGCGCGAGACCCGTTCCCACGCGCTGCTCGGCGCCGGCCGGCCGGCCGCGTGTACCGGGCCGCCGGCCACCATCGCGAGGACGTCGCGGCGGCGGAGGTCACCCTCGGTCAACGCGAGGAGGCGGAGGACGGTGGCGCCGTACGCACTCTCGACGGCGGGTCGGACACCGCGCCCGAAGAAGGTGATGTCTGCCTTGCGGAAGTGTTCGTGGAGGAGCCGCGCGTACGGGTCGGTGCTGCCGTGGAGTACCGCGATGCGGTGTCCGGGCCGGGTGCGCAGCGCCGTCACCACGCGACGAACAACGGCCCGGACCTCGTCGTCGGGATCCGATGCGTGCAGGACGGTGCTGGCGGTGGCCTCCGGACAGGAGAGCTCGGGCACGGCCGCCTGGAGCTCTCGAGCACACCGTCGCGGACCGGCGTCAGCCCGCACGTTGCCCGTCAGACCGAGGACCAGGTGCAGTTCGTGCCGGTCGGCGAGGGCGCGCAGGAGGTCGATCTCCGGCGCATCGAGGTCCTGCGGCAGGAAGAGCACCAGCGGCCCGAAGAGGTGACGGGAGACGGAGGAGGCCGCCTCTCGCAGGAGTGCTGCTTCGTCGTAGGTCGTCGTCGCCAGGCGCTGCTGGACGGCCCGGTGGACCCGGACGGTGTCCGCGGCGACCGGTTCGTCGGGCTCCGCGAGCTGGTTCGTCGCGTTCTCGTGGACGAGGCGCAGGGCCCGGTGCGCCTCAGCCAAGGCACGCACGGTCCCGATGTGATCGGCCACCGGCGCGAAACGACCCGGCTCCTCACGCAGCACGTCGCGGACGGCACTCGCCAGCGCCGGTCCGGTGAGAGGCCGCCGTCCTGTCGCCAGCAGCTCGTCAGCGGCGAGGATCTCGGCAACGCGCCGCAGGGTGAGCACCGCGAGCGCGGCGATACCTGCGGGATGGCCTTCTCCTCCGCGAGCCAGGGCGCGGCGCGAGGCGACGCCGACGCGTTCGCTGGGCACGACGAGGGTGACCTGCCGGAGCGGATCCTCGCCCTTGATCTGGTGGACGACGCGACGCAGCTCTCGGTACGCAGCGTCGCCGTAGGACGTCGACGACGTCGTCGTGATCGGCACGAACAGGCCACCCCCCGAGCTCGATCGTGATCGACGCGGGTGGCGCCCGGAAGCGCTCTGCGGTCGAGCCACTCCAACGAGCGACGGGCGGTCGGAGGCCTAAGCGCAGTAGCGAGCGATCCACCGCTGGGCCCATGGGGGCATCGCTGAGAGGTCGAGGCAGCCGAAGGCGGCACTCCAGCGGAGTCCCTGGCGCCCGTCGGGCGTCAGGAAGAGGTGGCGGGCCTCGATGCCGAGCAGCTCGCGCATGAGGTGCTGTTGGAGCTCGACCTGCCCGACCCGCCGCAGCCCTCGTTCGTCGAAGATCGCTTTCTCGGGGGCGGTCGCCGGGTAGCTGCCTTCGCCGGATTCCACCTTGGCCTCGATGACGACCGCGTGGTCCGCGGTGCTGTGGACGACGAGGTCGGGCTTGATGTTGAACGACCACGAGAAGCGGCAGGTGGCGAGGAACTCGTCGTCGTCCGTGATGTGCGGGTGGAAGCTCCGCACCGACCACCGGCTGGGACTCTGCCAGTACTTCGTCGAGGTCCCTCCGAAGTGCGCGTTCCACGCCTGCGGCTCGGCGTCGGCGAGCGCTCTCACGTCGGCGGTGTCGAGCTTGCTGATGATGAAGTCGCGACGGCGGGTGTCGGCGGGCGGGATCACGTTCCAGAGGTCGCGGAGGAAGGCGTACTCGACGTAGACCGCGACCTGGTCCCGCTCGACGGGGAGATCGGGTGCGACCAAGTCGAGGAACCGGTGCACGTTGTCGCCCAGCAGCAGCGCCGCATAGAGCAGGGCAACGACGTTGCGCTCCTCCCGGCTGATCGTCCAGTACGGGCCGATGTCCGCGACGTCGCGAAGGTTCACGGGCGCGGCCCACAGACGACGAGCAGGTCTCGGGCTCGGCTCATCCCGACGTAGCGCATCTCGCGCGCTCGTTCGGGCTCGCGGAAACCGTTGACCGCGAGCACCACCACCGGCCTCTCGAGGCCTTTGGCGCCGAGGACGTGCCCGTAGAAGACGTCTCGCTCGTCCCAGAACGTGTCCCAGTAGCCGTCACGGCCGAGGTGATCGGTGCGCGCGATCTGTTCCGGGTGACGGCCCCGGGCGTGAGCAGCATGAGGTGCTCGGCCGACCAGTTCTGCCGGTCCAGCAGGCGCTCCACCTCGGCGTCGGCGTGCTCCACTGCCTCGTCTGCGGGGCACGACACCCACTCGACACCCAGGCCACGGGAACCCGAGGGGTGAACGCAGGTGCTGGTGCCACGCGCCGGAGGCGTACTCGACCACCGCCCTTGATGTCGATCACCGCCCACGCCGACGTTGGGCCACAGGGCCACGGCGTCAGCCTCGTGGTCCCCGCCGCTGTCGTAATCGCAGGGGAGTACGCGACTTCGTCCCGCAGCTGACGGCAGAGCTCGTCGAAGCGCTTCTTCTCACAGCGGTCGATGCGTTTGCCGTCCTCGGAGTTCTTGCGCGCCACAGCTATTTCCTCCCTAGTTTGCATCACGGTTCGGCGGCTCTCCGAGGTAGGGGGCTCCGATCCGATTTCTATCGCTCGCCTATGGCTCTGACCGGCACCATCTTACACGCGCCCTACGCACTCCCCGACTATGCGCCGGGTGTTGCGACCGCGTATCATTCGAACTGCTCTGTGCTGCACAGGAGCGCGCGAATTGCGCGGCACAACAACAAAGTTTCGAGTTTTGCGACAACGTCTGCGGGTGGGACAGGCTGCGTCCCACCCGTATCGCATCCGAACGAGCGCTCTTCGTCAGCGGTCAACGCCGCCGGCCGCTCCGCTGCGCTGGTAGGCCGTGCGGTAGTATGTCTAGATGAGTCGAAGCGGTTTCCATCCTGACGCGCCCAATGCCGTGCTTTATGGAGACAATATCGATGCCTTGCGTCGGATGCCAGACGAGTGCGTATCGCTAATCTATATCGACCCGCCCTTCAACACCGGACGAAGCCAGCGTCGTCAGAACTTGAAGACAGTGCGCAATGAGGTTGGCACGAGGACGGGTTTCAAAGGGCAGCAATATCAGAACATCAAAGGTGACCTCTTCTCCTATGACGACGCGTTCGCGGACTACTGGGAATTCCTAGCACCGCGACTTGAACATGCTTGGCGCATACTTCGAGATGACGGATCTCTCTACCTTCATCTCGACTACCGTGAGGCGCACTACGCGAAGGTCCTTCTCGATGCGCTATTCGGGCGGGACAACTTTCTAAACGAGATTATTTGGGCATACGACTACGGCGCGCGTGCCAAGAACAAGTGGCCGACTAAGCACGACAACATCCTCGTGTACGTCAAGGACAAGACTAAGTACCACTTCTCAAACGAGGATGTCGACAGGGAGCCCTATATGGCTCCGGGACTTGTTACTGCTGAGAAGGCCGCGAAGGGCAAGCTGCCAACAGATGTCTGGTGGCACACTATCGTTTCGCCAACGGGAAAGGAGAAGACAGGCTACCCGACCCAGAAGCCGGAAGGCATTTTGCGACGCATCGTTCAAGCAAGTTCGCGACCTGGGACCTGGGTGATGGACTTCTTCGCCGGCAGCGGCACGACTGGAGCCGTCTGCGCGGCTCTGGGCCGTCGCTATCTCCTAATTGACAGCCATGAAGACGCCATAGAGATCATGCGGACACGGCTCGAAGGTGGAAATTTACTCCTTGGCGAGCCCAAGTTCTTTACGGTCGATGACGTCTCCAGCTTGCTCGACCTGCCAAGCAATGAGGAGGTGACGCGTGATCTCGGACCTAACGCGTAGAAGGATTGGTGACCCGGAGGTGCTCGAGCTCGCAAACCTCTCTGAGACACTGCAGCGGGATTACGTCTCCACGGCTGGTGACCCCTGGGAAGGGAGCCCATTCGGTTGGATCCTTCGTACGCCTTCAAGGACTAAAGGCGCGATCGGTGAGAAGTTGGTCTCCGCGTGGTGCGCTCTCAAGGAATTTGATGTGGTGAAGTCGCGCAGTACGGACGCCGATAGGATCATTGAGGGGCATAGGGTTGAAATCAAATTGTCGACCCTTTGGTCGGGGGGTGGCTTCAAGTTCCAACAGATCAGAGATCAGGAATACGACTACTGCCTTTGCCTTGGCTTAGCCCCCTTCCACGCCTACGGCTGGTTCATACCGAAGTCTGCCCTTCTAGAGCGCGTGATCGGCCACACTGGACAACACACTGGCCAAGCAGGGACGGATACTGCTTGGCTCGGTTTTCAATCTGATAGCGCGCCAATCTGGCTCTCGCCTTACGGCGGCTCATTAAGCGACCTCCGGGCCGCGATCGAGCAATGTGGGCGAGGCTGGAACGCCTGACGAGGATCGGTTAGGGGTTATGAGTGCCCTTCTTTGTACCATCTCAAAGCAGGAACGTAAGAATTGGGAAATATGTCGAGATTTCGGGCTTTGGGGTGTTCCTCATGGCAATAAATGGAAGGTGAATCTTACGAAGGCAAAGGAGGGTGACCGCCTACTGTTCTGGATCGCCGCGCAAGGTTTTGTGGGATGGGGGACCGTAACTGGCCCTATGAGAGTCCCGGCGAGCAAAGAGGAGGTCCCTTGGCCGGGCGGTTTGTACCGGTACGCCGCGCTCGTGCCGATGCGGGTAGAGCTAGAATTGACGAAGCCGCTCAGACTTCGCTTTGACGAGAGGCAGAAGCAGTTCGATACGGGTATCTCGGTCTTCATGCTTAGGCGGGGCTTCATCCACGTGCGAGACGAGCAAGCGGAGGCTGCTATTGCTGCGATGAATCGGCATGCGGCTGAGACGAAGCCAGAATGCGCATAGCGACCTCAGAATTGCCGTGTAGCGTCGTTGCTTCGTGTCTCGAGGCCGAACTGGGCGGAAACTGGAACACGCTGCAGGGCTATCATACCGCCACGCGCAGCTCGTCCCCCACCGCGACCTCGCCCGGCTCCAGCACCGTGTACTTCGCCCCGAACACGACGCCCTTGTCCTCGAGGCGGTAGGTCGCGAGCGTCTCCAGCGGCTCGGGGCCCACGCGGGCGCCGGTCTGCTGGTCGACGGTGACGACGGCGCAGCGCACGGCCTGCTTGGCGAACGCGAGCCGAGCAGAACCCAGGAGCACGCGGTCCAGGTGGTCCTCGGCGTGCGCCGGGCAGCCCGTGAGCACGACGTTGGCACGGAAGCGCTCGAGCGGGACGGGCTCGCCGGTGCGTTCCGCGGCGCGGTCGGACAGGTCGTCGGCCGCGGCCCGGGAGAGCAGCAGCAGCGAGCCGCTGTCCGCCCAGCCCGACAGGCCGGGGACGAGGCCGTCGGTCGGGCGGTGGTGCTCCGGGGTCACGCCGACGAGCCGGCTCTCGACCCCGAGCACGTCGGAGAGCCAGGTGGCGGCCTCGTCGCCCTGGTCGAGGGCCGGGTGCTCCTTGCCGAAGATCTCGACCTGGCATCGCGGGCCGTCGTCGGCCGCCTCGATCGTGCACGACTCGCGCCCGTCGGCCGAGAGCGTCAGGGTCGAGCCATCGAGGTGCGGGCGGATCGTCGCCAACAAGGGGTGGCGCCGCTGCGTCTTGAAGCGACCGTCGGGCGCGACGACCATGAACTGCCGATCACCGGCGAGCCCGGTCGTCGTCACCTCGCGGCGGTCGACGGTCATCCCCGCGCAGCCCTTGACCGGGAAGACGGTCAGGGACGCGACGCGAGCGACCGCCTCAGGCATGCGCCCAGCGTGTCACGCCGTCCGATGGCAGATCAGTCGTCATGCTCCACGCGGAGGTGCGTGGTGACCGATCGGGACGACCCGGACTTCCTGCACGCCCGCTGCCCGCTCACCGGGGTCACGGCGCGGGGCGTGGCCACCTGGGTGCTCATGGCCGAACGGCGCTTCGGCGGTGAGATCGTGCCGATGGACGGCGCGCCGCTCGAGGAGCAGATCGCGCGGGCCGCCGACAACGTGCGCCGGCTCATCGCGATCGCCTGCGCCCGGCGGCCGGACAACGTCTTCCTGCAGGACGCGCGCGAGGCGGTGGAGGCGTCCGACCTCTTCTGCGTCGCGGTGGCGCTCAGCGCCGACGAGCTCGAGATGCGCGTGGTGCGGCGCCAGGCGGCCGCGGACTGACGCCTGTCCATCCCCTGCCCGCAGGCCGTTCGCACGGCCGCTCGGCGGTACACGGCGCGCCCCAGGCTCGATCACGATGAGACCGGCGTCACATCGAGATCGGGGAGACGGCATGGGACGGATGGACGGCAAGGTCGCGCTGATCACCGGTGCGGCGCGGGGCCAGGGCCGCGCGCACGCCGTGCGGTTGGCCCAGGAGGGCGCCGAGATCATCGCGGTGGACGTGTGCGCGCAGCTCGACTCCGTGCCCTACGACATGGCCACGCCCGACGACCTCGCCGAGACCGCCAAGCTCGTCGAGGACCTCGACCGCCGCGTCGTCACCCGTGAGGCCGATGTGCGGAACCTCGGTGCCCTGCAGTCCGCGGTCCAGGACGGCGTCGCCGAGCTCGGGCACCTCGACGTCGTCTGCGCCAACGCCGGCATCGCCAGCTTCGCGCCGGGCTGGGAGCTCTCCGAGGAGAGCTTCCAGGAGATGATCGACGTCAACCTCACCGGCGTGTGGAAGACGCTGAAGGCCACGGTGCCGACCATGATCGAGCAGGGCACGGGCGGGTCGATCGTGCTGACCAGCTCGATCGCCGGGCTCCGCGCCTTCCCGAACCTCGCCCACTACACCGCCGCCAAGCACGGCGTCACGGGCCTGATGCGCACCTTCGCCGTCGAGCTCGCGCCCCACGACATCCGCGTGAACTCGGTCCACCCGACGACCGTGAGCACGGGCATGATCCACAACCCGGCCATCTACGAGCTCTTCCTCGGGGTGCAGGGCGCGACCTACGAGGATGCGCAGACCGGGATGACGGTGCTCAACGCGATGAAGGTCCCGTGGGTGGAGGCGGTCGACATCAGCAACGCCGTGCTGTGGCTCGCCTCCGACGAGGCCCGCTACGTCACCGGCACCACGCAGATCATCGACGCGGGCGCCCTGCAGCCGTTCAAGATCCCGCACGAGGCCTGACCGGGGTCAGGTCACCTGGTCGGCCGGCACGGCGCGCACGCCGCCCTCGACGAGCACGAGGTGGTCGTGGCCGGGCTCGCGCACGAGGATCGCCTCCTCGATCTGCGCGAGCAGGGTCTGCAGGCAGGCGGCCTCGGGGTCGTCGAGCTCGTCGGTCTCGACGTCGTCGAATCGGGGCTGACGAGCCGACGGGTCGCGCCCCTCGTCGTCGCAGACGTGGTGCGCGAGGCGCTGCGGGCAGACGTGCAGGCGCACGGCGGGCTCGACGGGCTCGCCGTCGAGACCGGCCAGGTCCACACCGTCCGACGGGCTGCCGTCGAGATCGGCGCGGAAGCCGAGGGCGGAGAGGAAGCGGTCGTAGCGTTCCTGGTCGTTCATCGCGTACCTCCGTGGTCGATGCCCGATGGTGCGAGGAGCAGGGCTGGCCCTGCCACTACAGAGGGGTGTGACCCTGGCCAAGTGGGCAGTGACGTCCCGCTCACTGGTTCGGGAGTCGATCCTTCACCGGTGCCAGGTCGAAGGGTCGGTGGGGCTCCGCCTGGTACCAGTAGGCGACCGACGACCAGTCGTCGCTGCGCCGGTTCGCGTGCCCGTGCTCGATGCTCACGCGGATCGAGCGCTCGAACACGACCGGGTCCTCGATGTGGAAGCGGTACAGGCTCACCGGGCCGCGCCAGTTCTTCCCGCCCGCGAGCGTGACCCCGTGGTACGGCGCGGAGTAGGTCTGCGTCGGGCACCAGGCGGTGTTGACGTAGTCCTCGGTGCCGGTCCCGTGCAGGGTCGGCGGCCAGACGTCGCCGTCGATGAAGATCATGTCGTCGCCCTCGCCGTACCAGTTCCAGCGGCGGGTGCGGCGCCGGTTCTGGATGTTGAGCACGCAGCCGACGTAGTGCCCGTGGCCCTCGGCCTCGAGGATCGTGTAGTTGTCAGCGCCTGTCAGGTTCGTGCCGTGGAACTGGTAGGCGGCGTTGGACCGGCCGGGTCTGACACCGGACGTCAGCTGGCGGCGCCACTGCACGTGGAAGCGGCCGATGTCGTCGTCCAGGGCGTCGAGCTCCTCGTGGTCGACGTAGAAGTAGACGAGGACGTCCGCGTCGTCGACCTCGCTCGTGATCTCCATCCGCGCCCCGGACCCGAAGGGCATCGCGAACCAGCAGTTGAACGCCTTGCCGTCCTCCGGGCTCATCTGCAGCGGGAGCGAGACGAAGTTGGTCGTGCGCCCATGACCCACGCCGAAGAAGTCGCCGAGCGGGACCGCGACGCTCGGGTGCTCCTCGCCGTCCCACCACGCCCGCAGGGTCAGGCGTCGGAGCAGGTCGTCGACCTTGGCGCGAGGGTTCCGCAGGCTGCGTGACGCGGCGACGGTGACCCAGAGGTGGGTGACGACGCCGGCGCCGGCGACGTCGAGCAGGGTCGCGGTCTCGCCGGGGCGCAGGGTCACGCGGTCGTCGTTGCCGCCGGTGCGGTCCCAGCTCGACGACCGGCGTCGGCGGGTGCGGCGCAGACGGGGCAGGTCGCGCAGGCTCGATCCGTGGGGGCCGTAGTCGACGGGCACGGGGCCGCCTCTCGTCGTCGGGTCAGCGACCCCCACCCTGCGCCGCGGTGATCCGGTCCAGCCACTCGCGCAGCACGCCGACCTCGGCGGGGCTCAGGGCGTCGACCTCCGGCAGCGCCGCGCGCAGGGCCGCCGCCGCGGGGACCGGGCCCGGGTCGGCCAGGGCGGGCGCGTCGGTGGTGATGGCCGCGATGACGGCCTCGCGCGCCGTGGTGGCGAGCTCCGGGTCCCGCTGGTCTTCGGGCGTGGTGAGCAGCGTCAGCGTCGTGCCCTCCCCGACGGCCCGGACGAGCGCGACCGCTCGGGCCTCGGGCACGCGCAGCCGCCCGGCCTCGGCGATCCGGCCGATGTGCTTGCTCAGGACACCCACGGCGGCGGCCGCGGCCGGCGAGCTCGGGACGGTGCCGGCGTACATCAGCCGGTAGAGCGCGGGGTGGGTGAGGCCGAGCTCGACATGCTGGTCCCAGCCGTCACGCAGGTCCTGGACGGGGTCGTCGGTGGGTTCGCGGGCAGTCTTGCCGGCGAGGTACGACGCGAAGCCCTCGGTGGCGACGGCGTCGAGCAGGCCCTGCTTGTCGCCGAAGAGGCGGTAGATCGTCGGGGCCTGGACGCCCGCCGCAGCGCTCACCGCGCGCGTCGACACCGCCTCCGGCCCGCCCTCCTCGAGCAGGCGCAGGGCGGCCGCGACGATCCGTCCCCGCGGGCCCTCCTCCACGATCACGATGATAGCGAGGAGTTGCTTCCGGCGCTAACAACAGTGCTAACGTTGTAGCGTTACCAATGGAAACGAAGATGCCATGATCGTCGCGACCGGAGCGAGCGGCCGCCTGGGCCGCACCGTCCTCGAACGGCTGCTCGAGCGCCTGCCCGCCGACCAGATCGGGGCGAGCGTCCGCGACCCGGAGAAGGCGCCGGACCTCGCCGAGCGCGGGGTGCGGGTGCGTCGCGGCGACTACACCGACCCCGCGAGCCTCGCCACCGCGTTCGAGGGTGCGTCGCAGGTGCTCGTGGTGTCGGCGAACGTGCTGGGCGAGGAGGCCCTCCGCCGGCACCGCAGCGCGATCGAGGCGGCCGTCGGGGCCGGGGCCGAGCGGGTGCTCTACACGAGCCACGCCGGCGCCGACCCGACCTCGCCGATGGGGCCGATGCCCGACCACGCCGCCACCGAGGAGCTCCTCCGCCGCTGCGGCGCGGCGTTCACCTCGCTGCGCAACGGCTTCTACGCCTCGACGGTGCCGATGCTGCTCGCCGGCGCCTGGCAGACCGGGGAGCTGCGCGTCCCCGAGGACGGGCCGGTCGCGTGGACCACGCACGAGGACCTCGCCGACGCGACGGTCGAGGCGCTCGTCGGCGACGCGCTCGACGGCGTCACCCCGCCGCTGACCGGGCCGGAGGCGCTGACGATGGCGCAGGTCGCGGCGGTGGCGTCCGAGGTGGCGGGACGGGCGATCCGGCACGTGACGGTCTCCGATGCCGAGTACCGCGCCGAGCAGGTCGCGCGCGGCGTGCCGGGGGAGGCGGCCGACATGCTGCTGACGATGTTCGCGGCGAGCCGGCGCGGCGACTTCGCGGCGGTCGACCCGACGCTGCCCCGGTTGATCGGTCGCCCGGCGACGCCGCTGGCCGCGGTGCTCGGGGCGTCGGTGCCCGTGTAGGGGGTGCGGGAACTACGAACTTCTCTGCTCGCGTGACCGGGTCCAGCCTGGCTCTCCGGGCGCGGACGGATGCGCCCCCGAGGCGAGGGAGCGGCGAGGTGTCGACCCAGCAGAACAAGGAGCTCGTGCAGCGGCAGTTCGACGAGATGTGGAACGCGGACAAGTGGGACTCGCTCGAGGAGATGTTCGCCCCCGACTACGTCAACCACGACCCCTACAACGGCGACCAGGGCCGCGGCCCGCAGAGCTTCAAGGCGCGCGTCCAGGCCTACCGCGGCGTGCTCGCCGACTTCGACCTGCGCATCGAGCGCCAGCTCGCCGAGGGCGACCTCGTGTCGACGTACTGGTCGCTGCGCGGCACCCACGCCGGGGAGATCGAGGGCACGGCGCCGACGGGGCGGTCGGTCCACGTCGAGGGGCAGCTGATGAGTCGCGTCGACGACGGCCGCTTCGTCGAGGAGTGGGTCCACTGGGACACGCTCGGGTTCCTGCGGGGGATCGGGGCTCTCCCCTCCTGAGCCGTCACGGCGCGGCCCGGAGGTCCACGACCACCGGGCGGTGGTCGGAGGCCGTGACGTCCGGGACCTCGGTCGGTCCGACGGGGACGAGCCCGCGGACGAGGACGTGGTCGATGCGGCCGCGGCTCGAGGTCGCGGGGCCGTCCGGGTCGACGTCGGTGAAGCCCTGGCGCAGCGGGGCGAGCTCCGGGTCGTCGGGTCCGACGTTGAGGTCGCCGAGCACGACGGCCGGTCCGGGCCCCGCGGCGACCTCGGCGAGCCGACGGATCTGGGCGGTCTGCACGCCGTCGATCCCGATGTGGCTGTTGTGGACGGCGACCGGCCCGGCGGGCGTGGTGACCTCGACCGAGAGGGCACCGCGCTGCTCGTCGCGCCGGTCGGGCGGGAAGGTCGTGATGCGCGGCGGGCCGACGGGCAAGCGCGAGAGCACGGCGACGCCGTAGAGGACGTCGTTCGGGCCGGTGTCGCACGCCGGTCCGAGCGCGGCGTTGATCGGCGCGAGCGCCTCCGCCGGGGACGGCGGGCGGATCGGGCCGCGCACCACGGCGTACTCGAGGGCGTGGTCGCGGCGGAGCAGGTCGGCGAGCTCCTCGGCGTCGCGGGTGCAGACCTCCTGGAGCGCCAGCACGTCCGGGCGATGGTCGGCGACGACCGGCGCCCACTCGTCGGGGTCGTGCGCGCCGGTCTGGACGTTCCAGGTCATGACCCGGAACAGGGGCGGGCCGGGCGGTGACGGTGGCGGCGCGGTCGTGCAGGCCGCGGCGACGGCGAGGACCACGACGAGCAGCAGCCGTGACGCACCCCGTGGACGTCGCACGCCTCCATCGTCGTCCACCGCGGTCCGTGACGGACCGGACCCACCGGGTGTCGGTCCGGAGTTCGTCGTGAACGCGGCACGCCCTGATGGCCGATCGACCGGTCGTCGGCGTCACCTCACCCTGGTGACCTGCAGGTTCGACGACGTCGGCGCCGGACCGTGGCGAGGGGGGGACGACGGTCATGGCCGAGACGGGACCGATCCGCGCGCTGCTCCAGCGGCTCGAGGACGCGATGAACGCTCGCGAGCTGGACCTGCTCGACGACATCGTCGCCGAGGACTTCGTCCGGCACTGCCAGGCGACGCCCGACTTCGACGTCCGCAGCCGCGAGGACTTCAAGGACTTCCTGCGGCAGAACACGGCGTCGTTCCCGGACAACGTGCAGACGTTCGTCCAGGTGGTCGAGGACGGCGACCGCGCCGGCATCTGGGCGACCTACGAGGGCACGCAGACCGGTCCGCTCGGCCCCTTCCCGGCCTGGGGGCGGAAGACGTCGTTCGACTTCGGGGGCATCGTGCGGGTCGAGGACGGCAAGATCGCGGAGCTGTGGGTCACCTGGGACAACATGGTGATCCTCGGGCAGCTCGGACACCTGCCCGGCGGCTGATCGCGGTCATCCGAAGCGCTCCGTGGTGATGGCGCCAGCGGGCACGCCGAGACCCGCGAGGCCGTGGACCGCCGCCCCGACCAGGGGCGGGGGACCGCAGACGAGGTACTGGTGGTTCGCGGGCACGCCGTGCGGCAGGAGCGCCTGGAGCATGCCGGCGTCGAGGCGGTGGCCGCCGGTGCGCAGGACGGAGAGGTCGAGGCGGCGGGAGAGTGCGAGGATCTCGGCGGCGAACAGGGCCTCGCCCTCGCGCTCGGCGAGCAGCAGGGCGTGCGAGCGGGGGTCGGCGGCCGCGGCGTGGGCGCGCAGGATGCTCATGATCGGCGTGACCCCCACCCCGCCCGCGATGAGCACGAGGCCGCCCGCCGTCGCCGTCGGCACGAACGCGCCGTGCGGGCCGTCGACCCACACCGCGCGCCCGGGCTCGAGGTCGAGCAGGCCGCCGGAGAACGGTCCCTGGTCGCGGACGGTCAGCTCCAGCACGCCCGAGCGTCGCGAGGCGGCGATCGTGAACGGGTGCTCCTCGGCGAGGGGGAACCGCCGCAGCCGTAGCCACACGAACTGGCCGGGCTCCGGCGCGGGGTCGAGCGGGCGGCCGGCGGGGACGAGCACGACCGTCGAGGTGTCGCCGGACTCGGGGCGGATGGCCGCGACGAGGTGGGCGCCGGGCCCGAGCACCGGTCGGACGAGCCAGCGCCGCAGCAGGACCGCCAGCACCGTGACGCCGAGCGCCGCGAGCGGGATGCCGACCAGCGGGTTCTCGACGAGGTGCCCGAACAGGGTGACGTGCGTGGCGATCAGGAGGAACGCGCCGGCACCGAGGACCGCGTGCACGCGCGCGACCTGCCCGTAGCGGCGCAGCGACCCGCGGGGACGCATGACGCCGAGGAGGAGCAGGAGCGCGAGCGCGGCGATGCCGGCCTTGATCGGCCAGCCGACCGCGAGCGGGTCGAGCATGCCCAGGCCCCGCGGCGAGTGGAGCATCGCGGAGACGACGTGGGCCAGCACGCAGCCGAGCGCGGCGACGCCGAGGCGGCGGTGGAGGTGGTTGCCCAGCTCGACGCCGAGCAGCCGGGTCAGTCCCCGGACGCGCGAGACCAGGACGAGGGCTGCCGAGACGAGGACCGCGGCCACGAGCCCGAGGGCGCTGGTCCAGGAGACGGTCTCGCCGAGGCGCGGCGAGGCGAGGGAGAGCGCGAGGGCGACCAGGGGCATGAGCAGCACCGTGGCCACGCCCATCGCCCAGGCCCGCCCGCGTTCGGTCATGGTCGGGGACGCTAGGGAGGAGCCGGCGGCGGCTGGTGTCGTTCGGTGTGGCCGTGATCTGTTCGTGACCTCGGGGGAGTGCGGGATGGAGGTCGTCGCCCGGGCCGTGGTCGTGCGGGACGGGTCGGTCCTGCTGGTGCAGGACGTGGGCGCCAGCTACTGGTACTTCCCGGGCGGCCACGTCGAGGACGGCGAGACGCCGGCGCAGGCCCTGGTGCGGGAGCTGCGCGAGGAGCTCGACGTCGGCGCCACGCTCGGGGAGCACCTGGCGACGTTCACGAACCGGTTCGTCGAGGACGGCGTCGAGCACGACGAGGTCGACCACGTGTTCGCGGCGACGATCGACGCCGACGACCCGGTCAGCGCGGAGCCCGCGCTCGTCGCCGGGTGGCACCGGCTCGCGGACCTCGACTCGGTCGACGTGCGGCCGCGGGTGCTGGCGGAGCTCGTGATCTCGCGGTGAGGCCCGCGCGGCGTGTCGCGCGGGCGAGGATGTGGCGATCCTGACGGTGGGTGCCAGCGTGGACGCCACGCTGGCACTCAGGCGCGGCGGAGGTACGCCGGGGCGAGGGTCTCGGTGAGCCAGGTGTCGGCGTTGCCGCGGCGGAACACGGCTCCGGCGGCGGCCGCCGCCTGGGCGTCGACGGCGAGGATCACCGGACGTCCGTGGCGCGAGCCCACCTCGCGCGCGGTGGCCTCCGACGGCGACAGGTGCACGTACTGCCGGCCGCCCGCGTGCAGGCCCTCGCGGAGGATCGCGTCGACGGCGCCGGCGGAGGTCCCGTGGAACAGCCTCGGCGGCGGGTCGGCGGGCGGCATCTCCACGTGCCCGGGCAGGGAGTGCCCGTAGCGCGCGCGGACGCGGCCGTCGACGATCTCGTAGCGCTGCTTCGACCCGTTCGCGACGACGTCCTCGACCTCGTCCGGCGTCGCCCCAAGCGCGGCACACAGCGCGTCCACCGGCGTCCAGCCGCCCTCGTCCAGCTCCAGGCCGACACGCGCCGGGTCGTGGCGCAGCGCCCGCGACATGCGTTTCGAGAGCCGCACCCGGTCCACGAGCGCGGGGTTTGTCCTCCCGCCGCCCGAGGCAAACGCCCGGACATGACCACCATCGCGGGCGTCGACGTCACGCACCCCGACAAGGTGCTCCTGCCCGCCCGCGAGGGCGGCGACGACGTCACGAAGGCCGACCTCGCGCGCTACTGGGAGGCGATCGCGGACGTCGTCCTGCCGCACCTCGCGGGGCGCCCGCTCACCCTGCAGCGCTTCCCCGACGGGCTCGACGCGGGCGGGTTCGTGCAGCAGGACGCGGGCGGGCGGGCGCCGAAGGGCCTGCACACCGTCGACACGCCGCGGCGGGAGCGAAAGGGCGCCGACGACGTCGTCCACCACCCACAGGTCACCGAGACCGCAGACCTCGTGCGGCTCGTCCAGTTCGGCACGGTGACGCTGCACGGGTGGAACGCGGTGGCCGGGTCGCTGGAGCGTCCCGACCGGCTCATCGTCGACATCGATCCCGGCGAGCACATCGACCTCGCCGGCATCCGCGACGTCGCCCGCGCGGTGCGGGCGGCGGTCGAGGGGCGGGGCCTCGTCGCGTTCCTGCAGTCGACGGGCAGCCGCGGCTACCACGTCGTCGCGCCCCTCGACGGGTCGGCGGGCCACGACGCCGTCAAGGCCGCGGCCGTCGAGATCGCCGAGGCCGTCGCCGCCGACCACCCCGACGAGCTCACCACCGCCGTGCGCAAGGACGCCCGCGGCGGGCGGACCTTCCTCGACGTGGGCCGCAACGCCTACGGCCAGACCGCGGTCATGCCGTACGCGCCGCGCGCCCGCCCCGGCGGCCCGACCGCGACGCCGCTGGACTGGGACGAGCTCTCCCGCGTCGCGCCCGACCAGCACGACGTGCGGTCGATCCCGCGGCGGCTGGCCCGGAAGGCCGACCCGTGGGCCGGTCTCGCAGACCACGCGCGGGCCCTGCCGTGACCCTCGCGAGCTGGTGGAGATACAGGCGTTGAGCGTCAGCGTGGACGCCAGGCTGAGACACCCCGTGCCTCGGTCACCCCCGAGGTCAGCCCGCGCTGCGGAGCACCGCCCGCACGCCCACGACGAGGCCGACCGCGCAGGTCAGCGTTGCGGCGATCGCGCCGTGGAGGATCGCCGGGTCGGCCAGGGCGCCGGTGAACGCGGCCCGCTCGGCGTTCACGACGTAGGTCAGCGGGTTGACCGTCGCCGCGGCCTGCATCCAGCCCGGCCCGGACTCGAGCGGGAGCATCATCCCGGACAGGATCAGCAGCGGGAAGATCAACGTCTGCTGCACGCCCCAGAACAGCCACTCGCGGTTCCGCGACGCGAGGCCCAGCGCGTACGAGAGCGCCCCGAGCCCGACGCCGAACACCCCGAGGATCGCCAGGCCCACGACCACGCCCGCCGGCGAGAACCTCACCCCGAACGGCAGGGCCGCCAGCGTGATGATCACGGCCTGGACGACGAGCGGCGCGAGCTCCTTGAGCGCGCGCCCGACGAGGATCGCCGGCCGGGACACCGGGGTCGCGAGCACCCGCTCGTAGCTGCCGGTCATCAGCTCGTAGAGGAGGTTCGCGCCGGTGCTCCCGGTGCCGAACAGCGCGATCATCACGACCACGCCGGGCAGGAACCACGTCAGCGGCGACTCCCCGCCCAGCGCGTCCGACGACAGCGACCCGGCCAGCAGCGGGGCGAACAGGCCGAGGAAGACCAGGGGCTGGAGCAGCGAGAAGATCAGGGAGAACGGGTCGCGCAGGACCAGCTGGAACTCGCGCAGGAAGATCGTCACGGTGTCCCGGACGAACCCCGGGCGGACGGTGTCCGGCTCGACCCGGGTGACGACGGTGACGCTCACGCCGCCGCTCCTTCCTCGCGCAGGCTGCGACCGGTGAGGGCGAGGAAGACGTCGTCCAGGCTCGCCTCGTGCAGGTGGGCGGCGTGCACCGTGACGCCCGCGCGCTCGAGGCGGGCGAGCAGGCCGGGCAGCACCCGCGCGCCGTCGGCGAGCCGCAATTCCACCCGGAAGCCGACGACGGTGGCGCCGTCCACCAGGTCCTTCACCGTCGCCGGCTCGTCCACCTCGAGCACGATCCGGTCCTCCGCGTGGCGCGCCCGCAGCGCCGCGCTGCCCGCGTCCGCGATGACCTCGCCGTGGTCGACCACCACGATCCGCTCGGCCATGGCGTCGGCCTCGTCGAGGTAGTGGGTGGTCAGCACGACCGTCGTGTCCATCTCGCGGCGCAGCCGGGTGATGTGCTCCCAGAGGTTGGCGCGCGCCTGCGGGTCCATCCCCGTCGTCGGCTCGTCGAGGAAGAGCAGCCCCGGCCGGTGCACGAGTCCGATCGCGACGTCCATGCGCCGTCGCTGCCCGCCCGACAGCGACGCCACCGTGCGCCGCTCGAGCCCGCGCAGCTCCAGGGCCTCCATCAGCTCACCGGCCCGCCGGCGCGCCGCGGCGCGCGTCCGGCCGTAGAGCGCGCCCTGGGTGACGAGCTCGTCGAGCACGCGGTGGTGGTGGCCGCCGGCGTTGCCCTGGCCGACGTAGCCGATGCGCTGCCGGACGCCGGCCGGGTCGGCGACGACGTCGACGCCCGCCACCTGCGCGGTGCCCGCGGTGGGCCGCAGCAGGGTCGTCAGCATCCGCAGCAGCGTCGACTTGCCCGCGCCGTTCGGCCCGAGGACCGCGACGAGCTCGCCGCGCTCGACCCGCAGCGAGATGCCCCGGACCGCCTCGACCACCGCGCCGCGTCTCCGGAAGGTCCGCCGGAGGTCCTCGGTGAGGATCATGCCCCGATCCTTTCGGTACAGCGTATGGAAAGTCCGCCCTAGATTAGGCTGACGCCGTCCGGAAAAGCAAGGAGGGCCGATGGCCGACGAGCACCACCTCGAGCTGCTCTGGGGCGGCGAGCCCCCGAGCGGTCGGGGCCGGCCGGCGCGCACGACGCGCGAGCAGGTCGTCGCCGCGGGCATCGCGCGGGCGGACGCCGGGGGCCTCCACGAGCTGTCGATGCGCCAGGTCGCGGCCGACCTCGGCGTCGGGGTGATGTCGCTCTACACGCAGGTCGAGAGCCGGGACGGGCTCGTCGTGCTGATGATCGACCGCGCGTTCGCCGAGGTCACGGACACCCTCGGACGCCGCGACGGCGAGCCCTGGCGCGACGCCGCGGCCCGCCAGGCGCGCACGCTGTGGGACCTCTACGGCCGTCACCCCTGGATCCTCGACCACGGCCACCGCATGCCGATGGCCCCGCACGTGCTCGCGCTCGAGGACGCCTTCTACACGCCGTTCCTCGACATCGGGCTCCCGGCGTCCGCGTCGGCCAACGCGGCGATCGCGCTGCGCAGCCTCGTCACCGGGCTCGCGCGCGACTCCCGCAGCGAGCAGGACCAGGTCCGGCGCACGGGCGTCGGGTACGCCGAGTACTGGTCGTCGCTCAACGCCGTGTTCTGGGACCGCTACTTCGACGAGGAGCGCTACCCCGCCATGACCCGCCTCTGGTACGCGGGCGGGTTCGCGGCCGAGGACATCCTCGCCGGGGAGGGGATCCTCGAGCGGGCGGTCGCGGCCTATCTCGACGGGATCGCGGTGCGGGTGCAACCGGGAGGAACCGGTCAGGGGACGGGCGGAGCCTGAGCGCGCGGAGCACCATCGGGGTGTCGCCGTCGACGGGAGATCGTCATGACCGAGCAGGTGCACCAGCGCTGGACCGGTGAGGTGGCCACGCAGCGCGACGGGTTCACGTTGCTCGAGGACGTCGCCGCGCTGCGGGAGTCGGGCGGGACGGCGCGGGTGACGACGCCGTTCGGGCACGAGGCGACGATGGTCAGCCGCTACGCCGACGTCCGCGAGCTGCACGGCGACCCCGAGGGCTTCCGCCTCGACGCCGTCCCGGCACCGCCCGCGCTGATCCAGGCCGGACGGGACACCGCGGAGTTCCGGCGCCGCCAGGCCGGCAACCTCCTCGGCCAGGACCCGCCGGACCACACGCGGCTGCGGAAGATGCTCACCGGCGAGTTCACGGTCAAGCGGATGAAGCGCCTGGTCCCGCGCGTCGAGGAGATCGTCACCGAGCACCTCGACGCCATGGAGCGCGCCGGGCGTGCGGACCTCGTGCCCGACTTCGCGCTGCCGGTGCCGTCGATGGTCATCTGTGAGCTGCTCGGCGTCCCGTACGAGGACCGCGCCGGGTTCACCGAGCGCAGCGCCCGACAGCTCGACGCGACGACGCCGGCGCCCGAACGGATGCGCCTCGCCGACGCGTCGCGGGAGTACATGGCGACGCTCGTCGCCCGCCACCGCGGCGCGCCCGGCGAGGACCTGCTCGGCATGCTCATCCGCGAGCACTCCGACGACGTCACCGACGACGAGCTCATCGGCATCGGCAACCTGCTGCTCATCGCGGGGCACGAGACGACGTCGAACATGCTCGCCCTCGGCACGCTCGCCCTGCTCGAGCACCCCGACCAGCTCGCCCGGGTCCGCGACGACCCGTCCGCGGTCGACGGCGCGGTGGAGGAGCTGCTGCGCTGGCTGACGGTGGTGCACGGCGGCTTCCCGCGTGCCGCGACGCGGGACACGACGATCGGCGGGCACCCGATCTCCGCCGGCGAGCTCGTGGTCGGGTCGCTGGTGGCGGCGAACCGCGACCCGGAGCTGGTCGAGGACGGCGAGACCCTCGACGTCGGCCGCACGCCGGTGCCGCACCTCGCCTTCGGGCACGGCATCCACCACTGCCTCGGCGCCCCGCTCGCGCGGATCGAGATGCGCGTGGCGTTCCCGGCGCTCCTGCGACGCTTCCCGGACCTGCGCCTCGACGGCGAGCCCGAGTTCCGCGGCCGCGCGCTGATCTACGGCCTGACCCGCCTCCCGCTGACCTGGTGGGCTCCGCCCAGGTGAGCAGAGACAAGTGCCCCAGCACGCTTTTCTCACCTGCGCGGAGCGCACCTACTCGAAGTCGACGTCCTTGGTCTCCGGTCCCGCGGCCGCGCCGACCGCGCCGAGGACCCCGCCGAGGGCGAGGAGCACGAGGACGGCCGTGGCGTAGGGCATGAGCGCGCCGAGGCCCTCGAGGAAGAACGCGTAGAACGACGGGATCACGACCGACACGCTGAAGCCGAGGCCGAAGCCCGAGGCGCGGACGTCGGTGCGGAACCGCTCGGTGATGTAGGGGAGCACGACACCCCACGGCGCGGTGACGACCACCGAGAACGCCACCACCACGAGCACCACCAGCCCGAACGGCAGGCCGCGGCCGTTGACGAGCACCGCCATCAGCGCCACCCCGACGGTGGCGATGAGGACGCCCGCGATGACGAAGAACCGCCGCCGGCCGATGCGCTGACCGATCACGCCGGCGGCGATGTAGCTGCCGACCAGGCAGACGTAGGCGACGAGCAGGGCGACGGTCAGCTGGTTGTTGGACAGCCCGACGAGGTTGCGCAGGACGGTCGTCGGGAGGAACAGCGTGACGAGGTTCTGGGTCAGCCAGAAGCCGGTCATCATCCCGAAGACCTGCAGGAAGGTCCGGCTGCGCAGCACTGCGAGCAGCGGGCGCCCGGCGCCGCCCTGCGAGGTCCCCTCGGACTTCGCGGCCTCGGCCGCCTCCCAGATCTCCGACTCGGAGACGCTGCGCACGTAGTAGATCGCCAGCACGAACGCGAGCAGCGCGCCCAGCACGAACGGCACCCGCCAGCCCCAGACCGCGTACGGCGAGTCCGGGCCGGCCAGCGGGAAGAGCGCGAACGAGGCGAGCCCGACCAGCGTGATCACGACATAGGCCAGCGGGAACGCGGCGAGGATGATCCCGCCGAGCAGCCCGCGGCGGCTCTTCGTCGAGTACTCCATCGCCAGCGGGAGCGCGCCGGTGTAGCCGCCGCCGAGGCAGATGCCGTCGAGGAAGCGCAGCACGATGAGCACCCAGTACGACGCGATGCCGATCGTCGAGTAGCCGGGGACCAGCGCGATGAGCAGGGTGATCACGCCGAAGCCGGTGACCGAGATGATCGTGCTGCGCCGGCGTCCGACCCGGTCGGCGAGCGCGCCGAACACCGCCGCGCCGATCGGGCGGCCGACCAGCGTCGTGACGAACACCAGCGACGTGAAGATCGCGGCGAGGCCGGGGTCGAGCCGGCCGGCGGGCTGGAAGTAGATCAGGGCCGGCGTGAGGATCACGGTCGGCAGGTAGATGTCGAACATGTCGACGAACTCGGCGAAGAACGCCCCGCGCGTCGCCGACCGCCGCTTCGCCGCACGCTCCGGCGACTCCGACGGCGCGGCCGTTGCGGCCGTCGCTGCCGTGGTGCTCACCGGCCCCTCGTGACTCGTCATCGAGACCACTCCTCGCCCGCGGCGAACTCTGTCTGGCTGTCTGACAATCGAGAACGTAGGGTCGGCCGCAGCCGGACGTCAACCACGCGAGGTCTCGACGAGGAGGCGCGATGGGGCTGGACTCGCAACGCATCACGGACTCGCTGACCGACGATCTGCTCGCCGGGCTCCCGCCCGGTCCGGACTGGAGCCTGCTGCTGGAGATCGGGTCGGAACGCCACCTCGTCCGCGTGGTCGACGGCTCCCTGCGCCGCGAGGGCGCGCCCGGCATCAACGCCACCTGGGACGTGGGCTTCGCGGTCTCCGACGAGGAGTGGGCGGACTTCTGCGCCGACCCGCCACCACGGGGCGCCACGTCGGCGCAGGCCCTCGTCGCGACGCGGGGCAGCGAGCGGATCACCGGACGCCGCGAGGTCTGGGCCCGCGCGGCCCCGGCGATCGACCGGTTCCTCGAGGCCCTGCGCGGTGCGCAGCGCCGGCCCGTCGAACGTCGCCCCGACCCCGCGCCGCCATCGCCCGGCTTCGGCCCGAGCGTCGGGCGCTACCTGCACCTGGACGACGGCCGACGGATCTTCGTCGAGACCGCCGGCGAGGGCCCGCCGCTGCTCTGCCTGCACACCGCGGGCGCCGACTCGCGCCAGTTCCGCGGCCTGCTCGAGGACCCCCGGGTCACCGACCACCACCAGGTCGTCGCGTTCGACATGCCCTGGCACGGGCGCTCCGACCCACCCGACGACTGGCAGCACCGCCGCTACCGCCTCGACACCGAGACCTACGCGTCGACGGTCCTGGCGGTCGCCGACGCGCTCCGGCTCGACCGGCCGGTGCTGCTCGGCTGCTCGATGGGCGGGGCGATCGCGCTCTACCTCGCCGCCGAGCACGGCGACCGGTTCCGCGGGGTGTGCGCGCTCGAGGGCGGGCTGGGCAGCCCCGGGCGCTTCGTCGAGTGGACCCACCGCGCCGACGTCGACCACTCCGCCTTCCTCGCCAGCTGGGTCGGCGGGCTCATCGCCCCGGCCAGCCCCGACGGGCCGCGCGCGCAGACGCTGTGGGGCTACGCCAGCAACGGCCCCGGCGTCTACCAGGGCGACACCGCCTTCTACTCGATCGACTTCCCGCCGATCGCCGCCCGGCTCGGCCGCGCGACGTGCCCGCTCCACGTCTTCAGCGGCGAGTACGACTACTCCGCCACCACCGAGATGAGCCGCGCCGCCGCCGAGCAGCTCGGCGGCGAGCTCGTCGTCATGCCCGGCCGCGGCCACTTCCCGATGGCCGAGGACCCCGAGGGCCTCCTCGAGTACCTGCTTCCCGTGCTGGCCACGATCCGGGACGAGGGGCTGCGATGAACGAGGTCCTGGCCGTCCGCTACGGCACGCGCGTCACCACCCGCGGCGAGGCCTACCTGAACTGGCACGTCTACGGCGAGCCCGACGCGTGGTTCCGCATGGACTACTTCTTCTGGCTGGTCCGCGACGGTGGTCGGACGACCGTGGTCGACTGCGGCTTCGACCCCGAGGTCGGCCGGCGGCGGGGCCGGGAGGTGCTGGTCGACCCGGTCGAGGCGCTGCGACGGCTCGGCGTCGACCCCGCGGGAGTCGATCGCCTCGTGGTCAGCCACGCCCACTACGACCACATCGGCAACCTCACGCACTTCCCGTCCGCGGAGATCGTCCTGACGGCCCGGGAGCTGGCGTTCTGGACCGGCCCGCACGCCGGGCGCGTCCAGTTCGCGCACTCGACGGAGCCCGACGAGATCGCGGCGCTGGCCCGTGCCGACGCCGAGGGCCGGGTCACGACGTTCTCCGGGGTCTGCGAGGTGGGCGCCGGGTTCTCGTTGGTGGAGGTCGGCGGGCACACGCCGGGTCAGCTCATCGGCCGGGTCGAGGTCGAGGGCGGTGAGGTGGTGCTCGCGGCCGACGCCCTGCACTTCTACGACGAGCTCACGCTGGACCGCCCGTTCTTCGTCGTCGCCGACCTGGAGGCCATGTACGCGGGCTTCGACACGCTGCGCGACCTCACCGCCCGCCCCGATCGCGCGCTGGTCGCGGGGCACGACATCGACGTCGGGCGCCGGTTCCCCGGACGGGTCGAGGGCACCGGCATCGACGACCTGGTGATCCGCCTGGACGTGGAGGGGAGCCGCTGATGGGACCGGTCGGGATGATCGGGCTGGGCAACATGGGTGGGCGCATGGCCCGCCGCCTGGTCGACGCGGGCGTCGAGGTCGTCGGGCACGACCCGGTGGCCGCGGTGGACGGCGTCGACGCGGTCGCGGGTCCGGCCGACGTCGCGGCCCGTTGCACGACGGTGCTGCTCTCGCTGCCGGACTCGACGGTGGTCGAGCCGGTGGTCCGCGCGCTGCTGCCGGCGGCGAGCGCCGGCACGACCGTCGTCGACCTGTCCACCGCGTCGCCGGAGTCGACCGTCGCGCTGGCCGCGGAGGCCGCGCAGCGCGACGTCACCTACCTCGACGCCGGCATCTCCGGCGGCGCGGCGGCGGCCGAGAAGGGCACGTTGACGATCATGGCGGGCGGGGACGCCACGGCGGTCGACGCGATCCGCCCCGTCCTCGCGCCGCTCGCCGCGACCGTCCACCACCTCGGCCCGGTCGGCGCCGGGCACACCGCCAAGCTGCTCAACAACTTCCTCAACGCCGTCACGCTGGCCGCGACCGCCGAGGTCATGGTGGCAGGGCAGCGGGCCGGGCTGGACCTGCGCACGCTGCTGGTGGCGATCAACGGGGGCAGCGGGCAGTCGTTCGCGTCGAGCAAGCGGTTCCCGCACATCGTCGAGGGCGACTACCTCGAGGGCGGCCTGACCAGCCGGCTCATGACCAAGGACGTCACGCTCTACACCGAGCTGCTCGGCCGGCTCGGCGTGCCGTCCCTCCACGCCGCCGGTCCGCTCGCCGCGTTCGGCCTGGCCGCCCACCTCGGCTACGGCGACGTCATCTCCAACCGCGTCGTGGACGCCCTCGGCGACCTCGCCGGTGGTGTCCGCATCCAGCAGGAGGCACAGTGAAGATCGTCCACGGCCGCGCCGAGGGCGCCGTCACCGAGGCGCGCGGCGCCACCTTCACCGGGACCGTCTGGGGTGATCCGGTCCTGCCGACCACCGACGGCACCACCATCAACTCGGTGACGTTCACGCCCGGCGCGCGCACCTACTGGCACCACCACGAGCGCGGCCAGATCCTCGTCGTCACCGCCGGCACGGGCTGGGTCTGCACGCACGGCGAGGCGCCGCAGCCGCTGACCGTCGGCGACGTCGTCTGGGTGCCGCCGGGTGAGCGGCACTGGCACGGCGCCGGCCCCGACTCGATCATGACCCACCTCGCGACGTCGCTGGGCACGACGACCTGGCTCGACGAGGTGTCCGCCGACGAGTACGGGCAGGTCGGGCGATGAACGGCGGGACGCGCAGCGAAGCGGAGCTGGACCATCGGGACGGCCACGGGGCCGACGAGCGCTTCGAGCGCGGGCTCGCCGTGCGCAAGGAGGTCGTCGGCGAGGCCCACGTCGAGCGGTCGATGGCGCAGGTCAGCGACTTCTCGCGGCCCGTCCAGGAGTGGGTGACGCGGGCGTGCTGGGGCGATGTGTGGGACCGCCCCGGGCTCGACCGGCGCACGCGCAGCCTGCTCAACCTGGTCATGCTCACCGCGCTCGGGCGCTCGCACGAGCTCGCGGTGCACGTCCGGGGCGCGGTGACGAACGGCGCCACGACCGAGGAGATCCGGGAGGCGCTGCTCCAGGCGACCGTCTACTGCGGCGCGCCGGCGGGGCTGGAGGCGTTCCGGGTCGCGGAGACGGTGCTCGCCGAGGAGGGTCGGCTGTGAGGACGGTGGGGTTCGTCGGCCTGGGGCACATGGGGACGCCGATGGCGTCGCGGCTGGTGGACGACGGGGTGACGGTGCGGGCGTACGACGCGTCGCCCGACGCGCGGGCGGCGTTCGCGGCGGCCGTGCCGGGCGCGACCGTCGTCGACACCGCCGCCGGCACCGCGACCGGCGCCGAGGCGGTGCTGCTCTGCCTGCCGGACTCGGACGTCGTCGAGTCGGTGGTGGCCGAGCTGGACGCCGCGCGGGTGGTCGTCGACATGAGCTCGTCGGAGCCGCTGCGCACCCGCGCGCTGGCCGAGCAGCTGGCCGGCACCGGCCGGGTGCTGGTCGACGCGCCGGTCTCCGGTGGGGTGTCCGGGGCCCGGGCCGGCACGCTCGCGGTGATGGTCGGCGGTCCCGACGAGGTCGTCGCCGACCTGGATCCGCTGCTCGCCGCGATGGGCCGCCCGCGGCACGTCGGACCGGTCGGGGCGGGCCACGCGCTCAAGGCGCTGAACAACCTCATGTCCGCCGCGCACCTCGTCGCGAGCTCCGAGGCGGTGCTCGTCGGCGAGGAGTTCGGGCTCGACCCGGCGGTGATGCTCGAGGTCGTCAACGGCTCGTCGGGGCGCAGCGGCTCGACCGAGAACAAGTGGCCGAACCACATCCTGCCCGGCACCTACGGGGCGGGCTTCGGGATCGGGCTCATGGTCAAGGACATCCACATCGCCCTCGACCTCGCGGCCAGCACGTCCGTCCCCACCCGGCACGCCGCGGCGACGGTCGCGCTGTGGGACGAGGCGCTGGCCGAGCTGGGCCCGACCGCGGACCACACCGAGATCGCACGCTGGCTGCGCGCGCACAAGGAGGCCTCGTGACCCTGACCGACGAGCAGCAGGCGATCAAGGACGAGTTCGTCCGCATCCGCGGGACCTGGGGCGAGCCGTGGGAGCGCATGCTCGAGCTCGACCCCGCGTTCGTGCGCGCCTACCTGGACTTCTCCGCGGTGCCCTGGCGACGGGAGCCCGGCGCGCTCTCGCCCAAGGTCAGGGAGCTCCTCTCCATCGCCGTCGACGCCGCCGCGACCCACCTCTACACGCCGGGCGTGCGCCAGCACGTCGCCGCCGCGCTCGACGCCGGCGCCACCCCGGGCGAGATCATGGAGGTCCTCGAGCTCACCAGCACGCTGGGCATCCACGCCGCCAACATCGGGGTCCCGCTGCTGGTCGAGGTGCTCACCGAGGAGGGTCTGCGCGACGGGCCCGCCCCGCTCGACGAGCGCCAGGAGCGGCTCAAGGCCGAGTTCACGGCGACCCGCGGCTACTGGCACACGTTCTGGGACGAGATCCTCGAGCTGGACCCCGACCTGTTCGAGGCCTACGTCGCGTTCTCCTCCGTGCCGTGGCACACCGGCACGCTCGAGCCGAAGGTCAAGGAGCTCGTCTACTGCGCGTTCGACGCCTCGGCCACCCACCTCTACGTGCCGGGGCTCAAGCTGCACCTGCGCAACGCGCTGGGCCACGGCGCGACGGTCCCGGAGATCCTCGAGATGTTCGAGATCGCCAGCGTCGTCGGCATCCACGCCGCGACGACGGCTGCCCCGATCCTCGCGGAGCTGACCGCGGGGCGCTGACCGCCGCGGATGGGACCATGGTCCTCGTGTCGTCGTCGGTGTGGGGGTCCGAGCCGCTGCCGCGGGTCGCCGCGCCGCTGCGCGAGCAGGTGACCGACCGGGTGCGGCAGGCGATCCTCGACCTGCGTCTGAAGCCGGGCGAGCGGCTCATCGAGCGCGAGCTCACCGAGAACCTCGGGGTCTCCCGGGCCACGGTCCGCGAGGTCATCCGCCAGCTCGCCGCCGAGGGGCTGGTCACCGTCGTCCCGCAGCGCGGGGCCGAGGTGACGTCGCTGTCCGCGTCCGACGCCGCGGACATCTACGAGATGCGGGCGTCGCTCGAGGCGCTCGCCGTGCGGCGGTTCGTCCAGCGCGCGGGCGACGAGCAGGTCCGGGCGCTGCGGGCGGCCGTCGACGAGATCGCGGACAGTGCCGCCGACGGCGGTGACCACCTCGGCGCCAAGGACCGCTTCTACGAGGTGCTCATGGACGGCTCGGCGAGCGGCCCCCTCCAGCAGACCCTCGCCGGGCTCCAGGCGCGGGTGCGGCTGCTGCGCGCGACGTCGCTGTCCGTGCCGGGTCGCCCGGCCGAGGCCGCGGAGGAGCTGCGCGCGGTGGTCGACGCCGTCGAGGCCCGGGACGCCGACGCCGCCGCCGACGCCTGCGTGCGCCACATCCGCAACGCCGCGGCCACGGCGACGGCGCAGCTCACGAGCTAGGTGCGTCAGGCCGTCGGGAGGCTCGGGGGCTCGCGACGGGGACCGGGCACCGGGCGTCCGTCGTGGCGCCGGGCGCGCTTGTCGGCGTACATCAGGGCGTCGGCCTCGGCGCAGGCGCCGGGGAAGCCGCCGGCCACGGTGAACGCGGCGGCCCCGATGGAGCTCGGTACGCCCGCGGCGTCCAGAGCCTCGCGCAGCCGCTCGACGAGGTGCTGCGCGTCCTCGACGCCGACCTGCGCGACCAGCGCGAACTCGTCGCCGCCGAGACGCGCGAGCGGGTCGGTGCTGCGGATCGTCGAGCGCAGGACCGCCGCGCAGTGGCGCAGGTGGCGGTCGCCCGCGTCGTGGCCGTGGGTGTCGTTGACGGCCTTGAGGCCGTCGAGGTCGAGCAGCACCACCGACGCGGGGTCGCCGAACCGCCGGAAGCGCTCGTCCTCGCGAGCGATCCAGCGCTCCCAGCCCCGCCGGTTGAGCAGGCCGGTCAGGGCGTCGGTCTCGGCCTCGCTGACCGCGCGCTCGAGGGCGCGCGCCGAGTCGACCGCCGCGGCGTCGGCCTCGAGCACCGAGGACAGGAGGCTCGAGAGCAGGTCGAGCAGAGGTTCCTGGGCGACGAGCTCCGGGCCGACGGGCTCCCGGTTCATCCCGACCACGGTGCCGAACAGGACGCCGTCGCCGGTGACGATCGGGGTGCCGACGTAGGTGCCGACCTGTATCCCCTGTGCCGCGACCTCGGAGGCGAGGCGCTCGAGGTCCGGGATCTCCCGGATGTCGGGCACGATGCGCGGCGCCGCGCCGGCGATCATGTACTGGCACATCGAGCTGGACCACGGCGCGCTGAGGCCGGGCGCGAACCCGTAGCCGGAGTCGGCCGTGATCAGCATGGTCTGGTGCCCGTCGGCGACGCGCGTGACGGCCCAGGCGTCGAGCGGCACGACCCGTGCCAGGTAGTCGACGACCATGCGGCACGCCGCGTCGAACGCCCGCGGCGGCGTCAGCGTCGGGACGACGTGGAGATCTTGTGTCGAGGTCAAGCGAGGTCCTCCCCCCGGGCAGCTCCCCGGCCCCTTCCCGGCCCTCGCCGGAGCTGCCGCCACCCGAGTGTCGCCGCCCTGCCCGACCCTCGAACCGGGAGGTCCCGGTCGTCACCCGCACAGGCGACCGCAGCGGTGTCGACGATCGTCTCGGGGTCTCTCGCGTCGGCGCAAGACGTGGCGATACAGCGCGATCGACCGCGCCTCGCGTTCTCTCGGCCTGTCTAGCTCGAACGCGAGACGGCGCTATCGCACGCCGGACAGGCGCACCCCGGCACGCCAGACACCGCGGAGGTCGCGGGTGGCGGTCATGTCGGTGAGCGGGTCGCCCGCGACGAGCAGCAGGTCGGCGCGCCGTCCCGGGGCGATGCGCCCGCGGTCGGCGAGGCCGAACACGTCGGCGGGCACCGAGGTCGCCGCCCGCAGGACCTCGCGCGGGGTCATCCCGGCGGCGGCGAGCAGCGCGAGCTCGAGGTGCATCGACGCGCCGTGCAGCACGGCGGCCGCGTGCCCGGGGACGTCGTTGGCGTCGGTGCCGGCGAGCAACGTCGCGCCGCTCTCTGCGAGACGAGCGACGTTGTCGGCCGCGTGGTCGTAGGAGGTGCCGGGCCGGTCGCTGACGGGGAGGTGGCCCCGGTCGCCGGCGCGCAGCGCGGTCACCACCTCGGGATCGAGGCCGGCGAGGAGGCGCGGGTCGGCGAGCAGCTCGGCGGTGCTGTCGGCGTCGGCGCGGGCGCGCATCATCGCGAGCGTCGGGCAGACGACGAGGCCGGTGAGGCCGGTGTCGTCGATCCCGTCCTCGATCGGGCCGTCCAGCGGGACGTGGGTGAGGACGTCGACGCCGGCGTCGAGCGCCGTGCGGAAGGCCCACCGCGTCGGGGCGTGGGCGACGGTGAGCAGGCCGCGGTCGTGGGCGGCGGCGCACACCGCGGCGACCGTCCCGGGGCTCAACGTCGGCCGGGAGACGTCGGCGCTGTTCTCGACGAAGATCTTGATGTAGTCGGAGCCCTCGCGGACCCGGTCGGCGACGAACTGCTCGGCGTCCTCCGGCGCGGAGAGCCCGGGCATGCGCCAGCCGGAGGGGTCCGGCGGCAGGATCACCGCGGGCCAGCCGTCGACGGCGCCGGCCATGAGCCCGCAGCTGCGCAGGTCCGCCTCCTCGGTGTGCTTCGCCGCGCGCCGGCGCAGCATCGCGGTGAACTGCGGCGGCGCGGAGAACATGTCGAGCACGGTGGTGACGCCGTAGCGCAGGTCCTGGGCGAGGTTGCCGGCGCCGCGCAGGTGCACGTGGGCATCGATGAGGCCGGGGAGCAGCGTCATCCCGCGCCCGTCGACGTCGCCGTCCCGCGCGCCGTGACCCACGGCCGTGACGACCCCGCCCTCGAACGTCACGTCGGTGACGCCGAGCGCGTCGGTCCCGTCGAACACCCGCGCGCCGGTGATCGTCGTCATGCCGTGCCTCCCTGCCGACACCGTCCAGGGTGGCAGGACCGAGCGGGGTGTGTCGCGCGCGCGGACCTCAGCGGGCCCAGGCGTCGAGGTCGAGCGTCACCGACGCGCCGAGGTCCACGACCCCGCGCCCGCGGTGCTCCGCCTCCTGGCGGTACAGGTCGCCGTCGAGCACGAACGTGGTCAGCGTGAGCGGCGGGCCCGGGTCGAGGATCATGACGCGGTCGGTCCGGCGCCTACCGGGCGAGAGCACCTCGGCGACGGCGAGGACCTCCGACGGCGGCTCGATCACGCAGCGCGAGCCGGACGCAGCGCGCCGGGACGGAGCACCCCAGGACCGATGCTGCGGGACCCGGAGCGTCCTGCTCAGGCGAAGCAGGTCAGCGGGCCGCCGTGGTAGGTGACCATGTCGTCGAGCGCCCCGAAGACGTCGATCTGCCCGCCCCGCTCCAGCCCGTCGAGCTCCGCGTAAGCCCGGTGGAGGTTGCCGACGATGCGCTCGGCGTCGGGCCAGTCGGTGAAGCGGCCGAGGTCGGTGTCGCGGGCGGCCTGCAGCGGGGTGACGCCGGCGGCGCGGCCGCGCTCGGCCACGTCGAGCACGAACCGCAGGTAGTCCAGCGTCGCGTCGAGCGGCGCGCGGTCGTGGAAGACGGGGCCGTGGCCGGGCACGGTCGTCCGCGCCGCGAGCGGTGCGACGACGTTCTCGAGCACCTCGATCGCGCCCGTCACCGAGCCCATGAGCAGGAACGGCGTGCCACCGTTGAAGATCAGGTCGCCGCAGAAGAGCGTCGAGCGCTCGGGGAACCAGACGAGCGAGTCGTTGGTCGTGTGCGCGGGGGTGCCGACGTACAGGACGTCGGCGCGCAGGTCGCCGGCGTGGACGGCCACCCGGTCGGTGTAGGTGACGAAGGGCGGCTCGAGGGGCAGGTCGCCCCACTCCGGGTTGTGCCAGTACGGCAGCTCCCGGGCCGGGCCGAACGCGAGCGCCTCGGCGCGGGTCCGCTCGTGCGCGACGATCGCGGCGCCGCCGAACAGGGCGTTGCCGAAGGTGTGGTCGCCGTGGTGGTGCGTGTTCACCAGCGTGCGCACGGGCCGGTCGGTGACGGACGCGATCGTGTCGAGGAACGCGCGCGTGCGGCGCTCGGTCGAGCAGGAGTCGATCGCGAGCACGCCCTGCGGGCCGACCACGAAGCCCGTGTTGTTGATCCACCACGTCCCGTCGGGCTGGACGTAGGCGTGGATGCCGTCGGAGACCTCCTCGCACCGCGGCGGCCCGGGCACGGTGATGTCGTCGGTACGACTGCTCATCTCGGTCCTCTCAACGCAACGGGATCGGGGCGGCGCCGGGGACGATGGCGGCGTCGATCGCGCCGAGCCCCTCGGCCTCGAGGTGGACGCGGTCGCCGGGCTCCAGCCAGGGATAGGCGTCGCTGCCGTGGACCCGGGAGAGCTCGAGCAGGCAGCCGGTGCCGACCGTCCCCGAGCCGATGAGGTCGCCGGGCACGACCCGCGTGCCGCGGGAGGCGTAGGCGATCATCTGGGCGAAGCTCCAGTACAGGGCGTCGAGACGGCCGGCGCTGCACGGCCGGTCGTTCACCGACGCGGACATCGCCGCCGACGCCACCAGCTCGTCGGGCGTGACCATCCACGGCCCGCAGCTCGACGCGAAGTCCTTGCCCTTGGCCGGGCCGAGGTTGAGCTTCATCTCGGTGCCCTGCAGGTCCCGGGCGCTCCAGTCGCAGAACAGCACGTAGCCCGCGATGTGGTCGCCGGCCTCGTCGGGCGACAGGTCGCTGCCCTCGCGGCCGATCACCGCCGCGATCTCCAGCTCGTAGTCGAGCGCCCGGCTGCCCGGCGGGACCGCGACGTCGTCGTGCGGCCCGCGCAGCGACGCCGGGTTGGTGAAGTAGAAGCAGGGTTGCTCGTACCAGAGCGGGTCGACCTCCAGCCCGATCGCCGCGCTCGCCGTCACGACGTGCTCCTCGAACGCCATGAAGTCGCGGATCGAGGGCGGGCGGGGGATCGGGGCGAGCAGGGTGACCCCGTCGACGGCCTCGCCGACCTGCGCCGCGGCGTCGGTCAACCGACCGTCGGTGATCAGCTCGAGCAGCGACGACGCCCCCGGGACGGGGTGGAGGCGGTCGTCGCGCCACAGCCCGACCTGCTCGCCGCCGTCCCCGGCGCGGAAGGTGCTCCAGCGCATCAAGCGACCTCGGCGCGCAGCTGCTCGGCGGCAAGGGTCATCGACTCGAGCTTGGCACGGGCGAGCGGGCGCGGGAGGGAGAACATGCCGCAGTCGGTCGTGAGGTGGATGCGCTCGGCGGGCACGTGCTCGAGCGCCTTGCGGACGCCGGCGACGATGTGGTCGGGGGTCTCGACGACGAGGCGCTTGATGTCGATGCACCCGATGCCGAGACCCTTGTCGCTGGGGTAGCGCGACCAGAGGGCGAAGTCGTCGTCGGGGAAGCCGGTCTCGGCGAAGGCGTACTCGACGGCGTCGACCTGCAGGTCGTTCGCGACGAGCTCGTGGAAGCCGGCGTAGGGCGTGATGCCGATCTGCGCGCCGCTGCCGAGGTGGCAGATGTGGAACACGCGCAGGGCGTCGACGCCGTCGAGCGCGCGGTTCAGGGTCTCGACGACCAGCGGGTAGTCCTCCGGGGCGTGCAGCGTGAAGCCGACGTCGTCGAGCTGCAGGATCTCCACGCCCGCGGCGACGGCGTCCTTGAACTCGGCGTTGTAGGCGTCCGCGAGGTCGGCGTAGAGGGCCTTCTTGTCGTGGTAGTGGCGGTCGGTGAGCCAGCCGGCGAGGTTGGCCGGGCCCATGCCGCTGCAGAACTTCACGGTGCGCGGGCTCACGGCGCGCGCGGCGCTCCACAGGTCGGCGAGGTGCATCGTGCCGCGGCCGATCGGGCCGTCGACGGCGACCTCGTTCCACGTGTTGGCGAACGCCGCGGTGCCCTCCCGGCCCAGGGCCGTGACCATGTGGTTCGGCGCGGGCTCCACCGTGATGCCGTCGAGGTGGTAGCTCGGGTAGAGCAGGAACGAGGAGATGAAGCCCTCGTGGCGGTCGTACCAGAGGTGGCCGTCGGTGGGGAGGTCGAGACCGACGGCGACCTGGTCGCCGATCATCGCCCGCACGCCGTCGCTGAACGCCTCGGCGAAGTCGCCGCGGCGCAGGGCCACGCGGATGTCCTCGCCACCGAGGTCGAAGGTGTTCCACTTCGGGCGCGGGTAGGAGCCCACCGCGGTGGTCGGGAAGAGGTGGCCGAAGTGGTCGCTGAGCCGGCGGGGCATGGCGGGCCTCCACGTCGTCGAGGAGTCGTCGGGGTCGTGGCCCCACCGTGGCGGGCTCCCGGCGCCGGATCACGTGCCGAAACGGTTGCGATTGGGCCTTGACTCAGGTGACCGCGAGCAGGTCCGCGGCCTGCCGGAACGCGAGGGCCGTGCGCGAGTCGTCGTCGGGGCGCGTGGCCACCGAGACCTGGGCGTCCTCGCCCGCGAGCGGCACGAAGCAGACGTCGGGACGCGGGAAGTAGCGCTCGGCGAGCTCGCCGTGAACGCCGAGCATCCCCGACGTCGCCACGGCCGCCGGGATGGCGGCCGGGGTGCGCACGACCGGGCTGCGCCGCGACGCCTGCCCGGTGACGCCCGCCCACCGGCCGAGGCCCGGGTGGCGCCCGGACACGGCCACCCAGGGCCGGCCGTCCACGTCGCACTCGTCGAGGCGGTCGGCGTCGGCGAGCGGGGAGGAGGCGGGGACGACGGCGACGCGCGGGGTCGCGAACAGCCGGTCGAGGCGCACGCCGTCCACCGGTCCGACGTCGTGGATCAGGGCGACGTCGACGTCGCCGACCCGCACCGCCTCGTACTGCGTGTCCCAGTCCAGCTCGATGTGCACGAGCGTGCGCCCCGGCAGCTGGGCGGTGACGAGCTCGCGCAGCGCGGGCCACCGGTCGGCCGCCCCGAAGCCCAGGACGCCGACGCGCACGACGGCGTCGTCGGGTGCCGGCGGCGCGTCGCGGACGGCGGCGGCGAGGTCGTCGACGCGGGCCAGCACGTCGCGGGCCCGCTCGACCAGCCGGGTGCCCGCGGGCGTGAGGTCGACCCGCCGGCTGGTGCGGTCGAACAGGCGCGCGCCGACCTCCTTCTCCAGGGCGCGGACGTGCCGCCCGAAGGCCTGCGGCGCGATGTAGTGCCGCTCCGCCGCCTTCCGGAAGTGCCGCTCCTCCGCGAGCGTCACCACATAGCGGAGTTCTCGTATGTCCATGTGTGCGCCTCCGTCCCGGCGACGCTACTGCGCGGCGAGGGCGGGAGGAACCGCCGCTTGACCTGCAGCGTCGTTGAGGTCGCACCGTCGGTGGGGTGAACGAACACCGGCCCACGGCCCTCATCACCGGCGCCTCCCGCGGACTGGGTCGCGCCCTCACCGCCGACCTCGCCCGGGACGGCTGGCGGGTCGTCGTCGACGCCCGCCACGGCGACGCGCTCGCCGACGCCGTCGCCGGCCTGCCCGGCGTCGTCGACGTCCCCGGCGACGTCACCGACCCCGCGCACCGCACCGCCCTCGCGGAGGCCGCCGACGACCTCGGCGGCCTCGACGTCCTCGTCCTCAACGCGAGCCTGCTCGGGCCCAGCCCGCAGCCCGCGCTCGCCGACTACCCCCTCGACGTGCTCGAACAGGTGCTGCGCGTCAACGTCGTCGCGCCGCTCGGGCTGGTCCAGGCCCTGCGGTCGCTGCTGCGGCCCGGGGCGCGCATCCTCGCGATCACCTCGGACGCCGGGGCCGAGCCGATGGCGGGCTGGGGCGGCTACGGCACGTCGAAGGCGGCGCTGGAGTTCCTGTCCTCGGTCCTGGCCGTCGAGAACCCCCAGTGGCGCGTGCACGTCGTCGACCCCGGCGACATGCGCACCGTCATGCACCAGGAGGCCTTCCCGGGCGAGGACATCAGCGACCGCCCGGAGCCCGAGACCGTCGTCCCGGCCCTGCGCGCGCTCATCGACGGCGACCGGCCGAGCGGCCGGCACCGCGCCGCGGACCTGGTGGTGACGTCGTGAGCGTCGTCGACGGTCGAGCTCCGCGGCGCTCCGTCTCCGTCGTCCCCCTCACCCGCTTCGTCCTCCCCGCCGACGCCGAGGCGCACGAGCCCCCGGAGCACCGCGGGCTCGCGCGCGACGGGGTGCGGCTGCTCGTCGCGCGGCCCGGGGCCGTCGAGCACCGGCGGTTCGACGAGCTCGACAGCGTCCTCGACCCCGGCGACCTGCTCGTCGTCAACACCTCCGCGACGCTGCCGGCCGCGCTCGACGTCCGGCACCAGGACGGGCGGGCGATGACGCTGCACGTCGCGACGGCGCTCGACGACGGCGACTGGGTCGTCGAACCGCGCCGCCCCGACGGGCCCGAGACCGACGTGGCCGTGGGCGACCGGATCGGCCCGCCCGGGCTCGTCCTCACGCTCGTCGCGCCCTACCCCGACGAGCACGCACCGCGGCGGCTGTGGCGGGCGCGGCCGTGGCCGCCGGTCGGGCTCGCGGGCTACCTCGCGACGTACGGCCGGCCCATCGCCTACGGGCACCTCGCCGGCCGGTTCCCGCTGGCCGACCACCAGACCGTCTACGCCACCGTGCCGGGCAGCGCGGAGATGCCGAGCGCGGGGCGGCCGCTGTCGGAGCGCCTGCTCGTGCGGCTGATGGCGCGCGGGATCACGGTGGCGCCGCTGGTGCTGCACGCCGGGGTCTCGAGTCCCGAGAAGCACGAGCCGCCGACGCCCGAGCGCTTCGTGGTGCCGGCGGCGACGGCCCGGTTGGTGAACTCGGCGCGTGAGGCCGGGTCGCGGGTCGTCGCGGTCGGGACGACGGTCGTGCGAGCGCTCGAGACCGTGGCCGCGCCCGACGGGACCGTGTCCCCGGGACGCGGGTGGACCGATCTCGTCCTCGGCGCCGACCGCCCCGCCCGCACCGTCACGGGGCTGATCTCCGGGCTGCACGAGCCGGAGGCGAGCCACCTGGCGTTGCTTGAAGCTGTCGCGGGCCCGGCGCTGGTCGGGCGGGCGTACGCGGCGGCGGTCGCGGCGCGCTACCTGTGGCACGAGTTCGGCGACTCGACGCTCCTGCTGCCCTAGCGTGGATCGTGCTTGACCCTCACGCGACGAGAGGCTCCACGGTGGTCCCATGACCGAGACGGCAGCGGGGACGACCACCACCTGGACGGTGGGACAGGTCGCCGAGCGCTCCGGGGTGACGGTGCGGACCCTGCACCACTACGACGAGATCGGGCTCCTGCGCCCAAGCCGTCGCAGTGCAGCGGGGTACCGGCTCTACACCCCGGACGACCTCGTGCGGCTGCAGCACGTCGTCGTCTACCGGCGGCTCGGGTTCGCGCTCGAGGAGGTCGCGGTCCTCCTCGACGACCCCGAGGCCGACGTCGCCGCGCACCTGCGTCGGCAGCGGGCCGAGGTCATGTCCCGGCTGGACGAGCTGACCGAGCTCGTCACGGCCATCGACCGAGCCCTGGAGGCAGAGGTGTCCGGAATCCAGCTCACGCCCGAGGAGCAGCGCGAGCTGTTCGGTGAGGGCTTCAAGGAGGAGTACCAGCAGGAGGCGCAGGAGCGCTGGGGCGACACGGAGGCGTGGCGGCAGTCCCAGAGGCGCACGGCGGGCTACACGAAGGCCGACTGGCAGGCGATGAAGGCCGAGATGGACGAGGTCAACGCCCGGTTCGTCGCGGCCCTGCAGGCCGGCGAGCCCGCCGACGGCGAGCGCGCGATGGACGTGGCCGAGGCCCATCGGCAGCACATCAGCCGGTGGTTCTACGACTGCCCGCCGGAGATGCACGCCTGCATCTCCGACATGTATGTCTCCGACCCGCGGTTCACGAAGACCTACGAGGACCTCGCGCCCGGGCTGGCGCCGTACGTCCGCGACGCCGTGCACGCCAACACGGCCCGGTCCTGACGCCTCCCCGCGTCGAGGCGTTCGAGCGTCAACCGGACGACCTCGGCATCGGGCAGCGCCCCGCCGCGCGCCACCACGGCGTCGAACCCGGGCAGCCGGTCCCGCAGCACGTCGACCATCTCCTGGATGTCGGCGGCGTCGGCGGGCTCGAAGGGCAGGGCTGTGGTGGCACCCGCGGCCTGGATCGCCCCGTGCAGCAGGGCCGCGAGCTCGTCCTCGCCGAGCGCGACGAAGACGCCGAAGAGGTGACGCAGCGAGAGCCACTGGTTCGCCCAGTCCCCGCCGCGGAACCAGGTGTCGACGACGTCGCGGAACCCGACGACGGCAGCGTCCAGCTCGCCACGCTTCGCCCGCACCGAGAGCTCCTCGGTGCGGGCGAACGCGTGCAGCCATCGGTGGTCGACCGACGCGGCGAGCTCCGCGCTCTCCTGCAGCAGCGCGACGGCCCGATCGGGGTCGGTGCGCTCCCGGGCGAGCCCTTCGGCGTAGTCGGCCATCGCGAGCGCGGTCGGGTTGCCACACCGGACCGCGGCACGCCGGGCCGCGGCCGCCGCTCCCAGCGCTCCGGCGCCGCCGGTACTCGTCCGCGCCACGGAGGACATGTAGGACGCGTGCGCGATCAGGCCGTCGACGCCCGTCGCCTCCGCCGCCGCGACCATCCGGTCCATCGCCCGCACCGCTGCGTCGGGGTACCCGAGGTAGAACAGCGCGTTGCCGGCGACGCGTTCGGCCAGCCCGAGGGTCGGCACGCCGAGGCGTCCGGCCGCCTCCTCGGCCTCCTGGGCCTGCTCGACGGCTTCGGCGAGGGCGCCGCGGACGAAGCTGCCGTACCCCACGACCGCCCGGACGACGGCGTAGAGCGGCCGTCCCGGCGCGCCCGGCACCGCCGACGCGGCCGCCGCCCAGCGGAACACCTCCCCGCGCAGGGTGCGGATGCCGAACTCGCGGACCGCGGCGACCAGACCCATCGCCGTGTCGAGATCGGCGGTGCTCGTCCCGTCGGCGGCGAGGGCGAGGCTGCGACGGACCGCCTCCCGCAGGTCCTCGAGGTCGCGCTCGAAGGAGCGGACGCCGTCGACCTCGCGGGCTCCGTGGAGCTCCTCGGCCGCCGCGCGCGCCGAGCGCAGGTAGGACGCCGCGTGCGCCCGCCGCCACACGGCCGTGTCGCCGTGCTCCTCGAGCCGGGCCCGGCCGAACGCGCGCAGCGTCTCCAGCAGCCTGTAGCGCATGCGACCGGCGGACTCGGTCGCGACCACCATCGACTTGTCGACCAGCCCGGCCAGCACGACGGCGACGTCGCCGCGGTCGAGGACTCTGCCGGCGCACACGTCCTCCACGCGCGGCAGGTCGAACGCGCCCGCGAACACCGACAGGCGGGCGAACAGCTCCTGCTCCGCGTCCGTGAGCAGGTCGTAGGACCAGGTCACGACGTCGACGAGCGCGTGGTGGCGCGGGTCCCGCCCGCGGATGCCTGCCAGCAGCCGGAACCGTTCGTCCAGCCGGTCGGCGAGGTCCGCGCAGGTCAAGGAGCGCACCCGGGCGGCCGCGAGCTCGAGGGCCAGCGGCACCCCGTCCAGCCGCCGGCAGATCTCGGCCACCTCGCGGCGGTTGGACTCGTCGACGACGAAGCCGGGCCGTGCCGCGCAGGCGCGCACGGCGAACAGGGCGACGCTCGAGCTGTCGCGCAGCTCGGTGAGCGTCACCTCGCTCGACGCCGGGACCGGCAGCGGCGGGAGCGACCACGTGATCTCCCCGGGCAGGCCGACCGGTTCCCGGCTGGTGGCCAGCACCCGCATCGTCGGGCAGTGCCGCAGCACCCGGCCGACCAGCGGGGCGACGCCGTCGAGGACGTGCTCGCAGTTGTCGAGCACCAGCAGCAGCGATCGTCCGGCGAGCACGTCGACGATTGAGTCCTCCAGCGAGCGCTCCGGGCGACGTTGCAGCTCGAGAGCACCGGCGACGGCCCCGGTGACCGAGCTCGACCCGTGCACCGGCGCCAGCTCGACGACCCGGACGCCGTCCGCCGTGCCCGTCGTCGCGGCGAGCTCGAGGGCGAGGCGGGTCTTGCCGACGCCACCCGGCCCGGTGATCGTGACCAACCGGCCGTCGGCGAGGAGCCCGCGGACGAGGGCGAGCTGGTCGTCACGGCCCAGGAGCTCGTCGTGCCGCGGCGACACCGGCGCTGTTGGGGCCGTGGCGGGAGCGTCGTGGACGAGGCCCTCGCGCTCGGTGAGGATGTCGCGTTCCAGGGCCCGGATCGCGGGCGACGGGTCGAGTCCCAGCTCGTCGCGCAGCATGCGACGTAGCTCCTGGGCCCGGCGCAGCGCCTCGGCCTGGCGCCCGCTGCGCGCGAGAGCGGTCATCAGCTGGGCCCAGAACCGCTCCCGCAGGGCGTGCTCGTCGACCAGCGCCTCGAGCATCCCGACGACCCCGCGGTGCTCCCCGCACGCCAGCCGGGCGTCGACGGCGAGCTCCTGGGCCACCGTCCGCAGCTCGTCGAGCCGCGCGGCCTCGGTACGGACGGCCTCCTCAGCGGAGAACTCGACGAACGCCGGCCCGCGCCATTCGGCCAGCGCGGCCTCGGCCTCGTCCCGAGCGCCCCGCGGATCGGTCGCCAGCAGGGCCTGGGCACGGGCGAGCCCGGCCTCGAAGCGCGCGGCGTCGACGGCGTCGTCAGGAGCGGTGAGGCGGTAACCCGGCGCGCAGGTCTCCACCCGCGGCCCGCCCGGCGTGTCATCGAGGACCCGGCGCAGCCGCGAGACGTGGGTCTGCACCGTGGCCAGCGCGGTCGACGGCGGCGACGACCCCCAGAGCGCATCGGCGAGCCGGTCGAGCGGCACCACCCGGCCGCGGTGGGCGAGCAGCACGCCGAGCAGCAGCCGCGGCTTCGCCCCGCCGACGGCCACGACCGTGCCGCCGCGGACCACCTCGACAGGCCCCAGCACACGGCACTCCACCCTGCTGATGGTGACGTAGCGCGACACCTCACCGAAGACTCGTCAGCCGATCGATACGGGTTTGTCAGGGAGGTCGGTGACCCTTCGTGTCACAGCGGTCGGGACCCCGGCCCGAGGGACCGAGGAGGAACGCCATGCCGTTCGTGGAGATCAAGGTGATCGACGGAGTGTTCGACACCGAGGAGAAGGCCGAGATGGTCAGGGCCGTCACCGAGGCGATGATCGGCGTCGAGGGCGAGGCCATGCGCGGGGCCACCTGGGTGACCGTCCAGGACGTCGCCAGCGGCGAGTGGGGCATCGGCGGCAAGCTCATGACCGCCGAGGACATCAAGGCCCTGCGCGGGCAGACCGCGACGACCGGCGCACGGTGACGTCGTGCGTATCCGCCGAGAGGACCTGTCGGTCATCATGGACGTGCCGGGCGCGACGGCTCGGCAGATCAGCGGATTCGGCGACGTCTCGGGATACGGGTCGCTCGCCGCCGAGTGGTTCTCGCTGGGTGCGGGCACCGACATCGCCCCGCTGCTCCAGGGGCTGCCGTCCAACAGCTGCCACGCCCCGCACTGGGGCTACCTGATGTCGGGCGAGGTGGTCGTCACCTACGCCGACGGGGCCACCGAGACGATCCACGGCGGCGACCTCTTCTACTGGCCGCCCGGGCACTCGGTCCGCGTCGAGCGCGACGCGGAGATCATCCTGTTCAGTCCCGCGCAGGAGCACAACACCGTGATCGACCACATGAAGACGGTGCTGGCGGGCGCGGGCTGACGCGCTCGCCGCCACCGGTCGGCCCGGGTCCGTTCGGCGGTCCCGGGCGGCCGATGGTCGACGTCGGCTCGACTTCGGTCGGATGTGGGGGCCGTGCCCGCCCACCTACTCTCCGCGACATGGACGAGGAGGCACCGGCTGATCGGTACGCGAGACGGTGGGACGCGCTGTCGGTGCTGCTCGTCGTCGCCGTCCTCGGCGGACTGACGCTGGTCAGCCGGTCCGACACCGGGGCCTCGTTCGCGTCGATCGTCGCCGACGGTGGCGTCGTCCTCGCCGCCTGCGTGCTGGTGCCGGTGCTGATCCGCTGGCCCGTGCCCGGAGCGCTGGCCATGGCCGCGCTGGCCGCGGTGTCCCCCGCGGGGACGCCGGCGGCGTCGATCGCCGTGCTCAGGGTGGCGTCGCAGCGGCCGTTGCCGGTCGCGGTCGGGGTGGCGGCGGCCAGCGCGGTCGCCCACGCACTCCTGGGGATCCTGCGCCCGATCCCGGGCCTGCCCTACGGCTGGTTCCTCGTGATCGACGCGGCGGTGCACGCCGCGCTCGTCGCCTGGGGTGCGCTGATCCGGCTCCGACACGTCGCGCGCTGCGAGCGGGAGCGGCGCGCCGAGGAGGAGCAGGCGGAGCGCGTCGCCGCTGCCCGCCGGCAGGAGCGCACGATGATCGCGCGCGAGATGCACGACGTCCTCGGGCACCGGCTCTCGCTGGTCGCCGCGTCCGCCGGGGCGCTCGAGTACCGGCCCGACGCGCCCGCGGAGCAGATCGCCCACGCAGCCGGAGTCGTGCGCGCCGGGGTGCACCAGGCGCTGGAGGAGCTGCGGGAGGTCATCGGGGTGCTGCGCGCCGACGACCTGGTCGGCAGCGCCGGGGGCTCCGGCGGGTCCGGCAGCTCGGACGGGGAGGCTCGGCCGCAGCCGACGCTCGCGGGGCTGCCAGCGCTGGTCGGCGAGTCCCGGGACGCCGGGCTCGCCGTCGAGCTCGACGACCGCACCGAGGGCACGCCACCGGAGACCCTCGGCCGCACCGCCTACCGCATCGTCCAGGAGGGGCTGACGAACGCGCGCCGCCACGCCGCAGGGTTGCCGGTGCGCGTGGTCGTCGAGGGGGAGGCGGGCGAGGCGCTGCGGGTCGAGCTCCGCAACCGGCTGCCGTCCGGGCCGTCGACCTCCGACCGTCGCGGCACCGGCCTCGTCGGCCTCGCCGAGCGCGCCGCGTCGGTGGGCGGGCGCCTCGACCACGGCACGACCGCCGACGGCGACTTCCGCCTCGCGGCCGAACTACCGTGGCCGCCGTGAGCTCGCCGGACGAGATCCGTGTGCTCGTCGTCGACGACGACGCCCTCGTGCGCGGGGCGCTGACGATGATGCTCGACGGCGCCGACGGTCTCCGCGTGGTGGGCGAGGCCGCGGACGGCGACGAGGTGCCCGCCCTCGTCGACGCCCACGCCCCGCACGTCGTGCTCATGGACCTCCGCATGTCGCGCGTCGGCGGGCTGGCGGCGACGAAGCGGCTGCGGGAGCGCTCCGACCCGCCCGAGGTCCTCGTGCTCACGACCTTCGACAGCGACGAGAACGTCCTGCACGCCCTGCGCGCGGGCGCGAGCGGGTTCCTGCTCAAGGACACGGCGCCCGCGCAGATCGTCGAGGCCGTGCACCGCGTCGCGGCCGGCGACCCGATGCTGTCGCCGACCGTCACCCGCCGCCTCATGGACCGGGCCGGCGCCGACGAGACCAGCCGCGAGCGGGCGCGCGCGGCCCTGCGCCGGCTGAGCGAGCGCGAGCACGACGTGGCGGTGGCGATCGCGCGCGGCCGGTCGAACGCCGAGATCGCGTCCGAGGCGTACATGAGCCTGTCGACGGTCAAGGCGCACGTGTCCCACGTGCTGGCGAAGCTCGACCTCGAGAACCGCACGCAGATCGCGCTCCTGGTCCACGACGCGGAGCGGTGAGCGCGAGGTTGGCGGAACCGCACCCGGCATGGCGCGGTGATCGCTAGCGTGGGGGCCGTCGGCGAGGTGGAGGAGGGACGGCTCATGACCCAGCCCCTGCCCGTGGGTGGCGGGGCCTTCACCGTCGACATCACCCGGGCGCCCGAGGCGATCCGGGAGTTGGAACAGGCTCGGGGTGAGCTGGAGAGCATCAAGAAGGCCGCTCGTCTCCTCGCTCACATCGATCCGCCGGCCAACGATCAGGTGTCCATCGACGCCGCGAGGGTGCTGGGGCTGAAAGCATCTGAGGGCCCTGGCTCCTTGGCTGTCGCCCTCGAGCAGGGCATCGACGAGATCTCGAGATTGATCGAGCAGTTGCGGGTCGGCTTTGAGATGTATCAGCAGGCTGAGGCGGAGGCCGAGTCGCGATACCGCCGCTCATGATCCGGACAAGTGCGCTGGTGGGCCTGGTCGTGCTCCTCGCAGCGTGTGCGACCCAGCAGGCCCCGCCGCCGGCGCCGCCTGATCCACGATTCGGCGCTCCCACCGTGGCCGCGCCTCGCGATGTGCGTTCATTCGGCAATGACCCGTGTACGGGGCCGCTGACGGCGCCCGACTGGGACACCATGGGAATCTCATCGATCGGGGTCGCCGAGACGGCACCGACCGGCGATCGCTGGTGCGTTCGCCGCGGTTCGACGGGCGATCGCTCGGTGTCGCTCACGGTCGTTGCTGCTCGGGACGTGCTCGTCGATACGTATCGCGTACGCCAGTTCCCGCTGTTCCGAGAGGTGGTCATCGGCGGGCTGCCGGCGGCGGTCGAGCAAAGCTCTCCGGATTCCGTGTCCTGCTCGGTCACGGTCGGGACCGCCCAGGACCAGGGCTTCATCGTCGATTATTCGGAGTACGAGTTCCGCCCCGACGGGCGGCCTGACGACCCGTGCGGCCGGGCCCAGCGAGTGGCCGAGCGGGTCGTCGCCGCCCTCCCCCCGCTCCCCGCCAAGTAGCACCGGCTTCCCGAGGACACGGGTCGCCACCCCCGCCTACGGCACCAGCAGCGTCTTCCCCACCGTCGTCCGGGCGGCGATGGCGGCGTGGGCGTCGGCGGCCCGGGACAGCGGGAAGGTCTGGCCGATCACCGGGCGGTACCGACCCGCGGCGGCCTCGGCCAGCGTCCTCTCGACGGCGGCGCGGCGGGTGGCGCGGTCGAGGCGGGGGAGGTCGGTCAGCCCGATCACGGTGATCCGGCGGCGGGCGGCCTGGTCGGGATCCGGGGACGCGAACTCCCCGCCCGCGGTCCCGTAGGAGACGAAGCGGCCGCCGTCGGCGACCAGCCCGGACGCCGCCCGGCCCAGCGCGCCACCGGCGCCGTCGAGCACCGCGTCGACCGGGGCCACCGACCCCGTCCACGACGCCTCGCCGTAGTCGACGACCTCCGCCGCGCCGAGCGTCCGCAGCAGCGACGTCTTCGCCTCCCCGCGCGCGGCCGCGACGACCTGCACGCCCCGGCGCACCAGCTCCTGCACCAGCAGCACCCCCGCGCCGCCGGCCGCCGCGGCCACGAGCACGCGGGAAGGCGTCCCGACGGCGTCGAGCAGCGACTGCAGCGTCGGGCCGTCGTGCAGCAGTGCCACCGCCTGCTGGTCGGTCAGCGCGCCGGGCACCGGGATCAGCTCGGACTCCGCCACGACGGCCCGCTGCGCGTAGCCGCCGACCGGGATCTCCGCGCCGCCGACGTCCTGCTTGGTGTCGGCGACGACCCGCCGTCCCGCGGCCCGCCCGACGACCCCGCTGCCGGGCACGTACGGCGGGCGGACGGGGAAGAAGTCCTCGCCCCAGCCCGAGCGCAGTAGCGTGTCCAGGAACATCACGTCGGACGCCGTCACCTCGATCACCGCCTCGCCCGGTCCGGGCGTCGGGTCCGCGACGGTCGCGGACCGCAGCACCTCGGGTCCGCCGAATCTGTCCACCTGCACCACGTCCATGCCGCGAGCGTCGAGGCTGGACGAAGGTCGAGGTCAAGCGACGAGGTCGAGCGACACGGGTGCCCGGGACGCGGGAGCGTCGGACTGCTCGTCTAGCGTCGGCGGCACCGGTGATCGGCCGGGCGACCGGCCGGGGAACGGGCGAGCCAGGGGGAGGTGCGGGCGTGCTCCACGTGCACCGGGCCGAGCGGGCGGACCGGCTCGTCGAGGCCCTCGCCGACGTGCTCGCCGACCCGCTGGACGACCCGTTCGAGGCCGAGCTCGTCGCCGTGCCCACGCGGGGGATCGAGCGCTGGCTCGCACAGCGGCTGTCGCACCGGCTGGGGGTCACCGGGGGCGACGACGGGGTGTGCGCCAACGTCGTCTTCCCCTCGCCCGCCGAGGTCGTGGCCCGGGTGCTGCAAGTCCCCGAGGACGACCCGTGGCGCGCGGAGCGGCTGGTCTGGCCGTTGCTGGAGACCATCGACGCCTGCGCCGACGAGCCCTGGTGCGCGCCGCTCGGGACGTTCCTGGGCGTCGGCGACCCCACGGGCACGCGCAAGGGCCGGCGGTTCGCGGCTGCCCGGCACCTCGCGCGCCTGTTCACCCGCTACGCCGACCACCGGCCCGCGCTCGTCCGGGCCTGGGCGCAGGGCGACGACGCGGGCACGCCGGCGGATCTGCGCTGGCAGCCCGAGCTCTGGCGCCGGCTGCGCGCGCGGCTGGGGGCGGCGAGCCCGGCGGAGACGGTCGCCGACGTCCCCGTGCCCACCGGTTTCCCCGCACGGCTGAGCCTCTTCGGGGCCACCCGCCTCTCGGACACCGAGCTGACCGTCCTCGACGCCCTGGCCGTCGACCACGACGTGCACCTCTGGCTGCCGCACCCCTCGCCGGCGCTCTGGTCGCACCTCGAGGGCCGCACCGCCGAGCGGCGCGCCGACGACGCGAGCGCGCAGGCGGTGGCCCACCCGCTGCTCGCGAGCCTCGGCCGCGACGTCCGCGAGCTGCAGCTGCGCCTCGCCCGTCCCGGACGTGCCACCCGTACCGATCACCACCACGCCGCCGCGCCGACGCCGACCACGCTGCTCGGCCGGCTGCAGGACGACCTGCGCCACGACCGCGCCCCGTCCGCGCGCCCGGCCGTCGACGACGGCAGCATCCGCATCCACCGCTGCCACGGGCCGGACCGCCAGGTCGAGGTGCTGCGCGAGACGATCCTCGGCCTCCTGCGCGCCGACCCGACGCTCGAGCCGCGCGACGTCATCGTCCTGTGTCCCGACATCGAGACGTTCGCCCCGCTCGTCACCGCGGCCTTCGGCCCGGGCGACGGCGAGGAGGCGTCGCACCCGGGGCACCGGCTGCGGGTGCGCCTCGCCGACCGCTCGCTGCGCGAGGTCAACCCGCTGTTCGGGACGCTCGCGACGCTGCTCGACCTCGCCGACGCCCGCGTCACGGCCTCGCAGCTGCTCGACCTCGCCGAGTCCGACCCGGTGCGCCGCCGTTTCCGCTTCGACGACGAGGACCTCCCGCGCCTGCGCGAGCTCGCCGAGCGCGCCGGCGTGCGCTGGGGCCTCGACGCGCCGCACCGCACGGCGTTCTCGCTGGTGCGGTTCCCCGAGAACACCTGGTCGCAGGGGCTCGACCGGCTGCTGGTCGGGGTGGCGATGTCCGCCGACGGCGGTGACTGGCTGGGCGACGCGCTGCCGCTGGACGAGGTCGACTCGGGCGACGTCGAGCGGGTCGGGCGGCTGGGCGAGCTGGTCGACCGGGTCGGGGCGGTCGTCGAGGGCCTGCGCGGCGAGCAGCCGCTGACGGCGTGGATCGGGGCACTGCGGCGCGGGCTCGACGGGCTGACGGCGACGGTCCCGGCCGACGCGTGGCAGCTCGCGCAGGCGCGCGCCGAGCTGACGGCGGTGCTCGAGAGCGCCCCGCACGACCCGGTGATGACGCTGCACGACGTGCGCGCCGTGCTCGCCGACCGCCTCGCCGGGCGTCCCACGCGCGCGAACTTCCGCACCGGCACGCTCACGGTCGCGACGCTCATGCCGATGCGCTCGGTGCCCCACCGCGTGGTCTGCCTGCTCGGCATGGACGACCAGGTGTTCCCCCGCGAGACCCGCGCCGACGGCGACGACGTCCTGGCCCGCGACCCGCGCGTCGGCGAGCGCGACCCGGCCGCCGAGGACCGGCAGCTGCTGCTCGACGCGATCGTCGCCGCGACCGACCACCTCGTCGTCGTCCACTCCGGGGCCGACGAGCGCACGGGCGCCGACCGGCCGCCGGCGGTCCCGATCGGCGAGCTGCTCGACACCCTCGACGCGACCTTCGCCTTCGGTGACGCCCGGCCCGCCCGCGAGCACCTCACCCGCCGCAACCCGCTCCAGCCGTTCAGCGCCGACGACTTCGACGCCGCGGACGGGAAGGCCCCCTTCTCCTTCGACGGCGCCGCGCTCGCGGGCACGAAGGCCCTGCTCGCCGAGCGGTCCGCGCTCGTCCCGTTCCTGCCCGGCCCACTGCCGGTGCGCCCGCGCGAGGTGCTCGACCTCGAGGACCTGGCGCGGTTCGTCGAGCACCCCGTCAAGGCGTTCCTGCGCCAGCGCCTCGGGGTGCACGCGCGCGGCGAGGAGGAGGAGCCGAGCGAGGCGGTGCCCGTCGAGCCCGACGGCCTGGCGCGCTGGGCGATCGGCGAGCGCCTGCTGCGGGATCGGCTCGCCGGCCGTGACGTCGCCGCGTGCATCGCCGCCGAGCGCCGCCGCGGCGACCTGCCGCCGGGGCCTCTCGGCGACCGGCTCATCCGCGACGTCGGGCACCAGGTCGACCCGCTGACCCGGGCCGTCGACGGCCTGCGCGACACGGCCGCCGTCGACGTGGACGTCACCACCGACACCCTCGTCGGCGCGGTCGGCGGGGTGCACGACGCGACGCTGGTGACGGTGACGTTCTCCCGGCTCGCGCCCAAGCACCGGCTGCGGGCCTGGGTGAACCTCGTGGCGCTGACCGCCGCGCACCCGGACCGGCCGTGGCGTGCGGTCACCGTGGGGCGTGGCTGGTCCGGCCGCCCGCCTTCGGTGTCGACCCTGGGCCCGCTGGAGCCCGAGGTCGCCCAGAAGATCCTCGCCGACCTCCTGGCGCTGCACGCCGACGGCATGGTCGAGCCGCTGCCGCTGATGTGCCAGACCTCGGAGGCGTACGCGCTGGCGCGCAGCACGAAGGGCGAGGTCGCGGCGATGAACAAGGCCCGCGACACCTGGACCAGCCGTTATGGCGGCGAGCAGTCCGACCCCGCGCACGTGCTGGTCTGGGGCCGCCGACGAGCCCTCGACGACCTGGTGGGCGCCGCGAACGGGGACGCGCCGAGCCGGTTCGCGGGCCTCGCGACGCGGCTGTGGACCCCGGTCCGCGAGGCCGAGGGGTGGGGCGGGCGATGACCTCCACGCTCACCCGCTCCTTCGACGTCTGCGGCGACCTGCCCACCGGCACCACGGTCCTCGAGGCCAGCGCCGGCACCGGCAAGACGTTCACCATCGCCGCGCTCGCGGCCCGCTACGTCGCCGAGGGCCACGCGACGCTGCCGCAGGTCATGCTCGTGACCTTCGGCCGCGAGGCCACCCGTGAGCTGCGCGAACGCGTCCGTGAGCGGTTCGTGCGCACCGAGCGGGGGCTGGCCGACCCGGCCTCGGCGCGGGCGGGCCGCGAGAAGGACCCCGTCACCGCCCACCTCGCCGACGCCGACGACGCCGAGGTCGCGCGCCGGCGGGCCCGGCTGACCGCCGCGCTCGCCGGGTTCGACGCGGCGACCATCGCGACGACGCACCAGTTCTGCCAGGACATGCTCACCGGGCTCGGGATCGTCGGGGACACCGATCCCGACGGCACGTTCGTCGAGCGGATCGACGACGTGGTCACCGAGGTGGTCGACGACTTCTACCTGCGCAAGTACGCGGTCCCCGGCGCGCCGCCCCCCGACTTCGACCGCGCCGAGGCCCTCGAGATCGGCCGCGCCGTCGTCGGCGACCCGGGTGCACGCATCGAGCCGGCTCCCGACGCCCCGGACGCGGCGGGCGCGCGGGCGTCGTTCGCGACCGCGGTACGCCGCGAGGTCGAGGCGCGCAAGCGGCGCCGGCGCCTGTTCACGTTCGACGACATGCTCACCCGCCTGCACCGCGCGCTGACCGACAGCCGGCTCGGCGAGGCGGCGTGCGCGCGGCTGCGCGACCGGTTCTCCGTGGTGCTCGTCGACGAGTTCCAGGACACCGACCCCATCCAGTGGGACATCCTGCGCGTCGCGTTCCACGGCCACAGCGCGCTGACCTTCATCGGCGATCCCAAGCAGGCGATCTACGGCTTCCGCGGCGCCGACGTCGTCAGCTACCTGCAGGCGGTCGAGTCGGCGGGCAGCCGCGAGGGGCTCGGCACCAACTGGCGCAGCGACGCCCCCCTGGTCCGCGCGCTCGATCAGATCTTCCACGAGGCCGCCCTCGGCGACGAGCGCATCGTCGTGCCCCCCGTCGCGTCCGCACACCCGGGCCGGCGGCTCGTCGGCGCGCCGCGGCCGGCGCCGTTCCGCCTGCGCGTGCTGTCGCGGGCGGGGCTGCGCGCGCAGTGGTCGACCGGGCTCCCGCTGGTCGTCCCGGTGCGCGAGAAGGTCGCCGCCGACCTGGCCGCCGACATCGCCGAGCTCGTCGCCGCCGACTCGCGCTGGGAGGAGGACGGTCGCGCGGACCCGAGCCTCGGCCCGGGTGACGTCGCGGTCCTCGTGCGCACCAACAAGCAGGCCGACCTGGTCCGCGAGGCGCTGACGGAGGCCGGCATCCCGTCGGTGCTCGCCGGCGCCACCAGCGTGTTCGCCACCGAGAGCGCCGAGGAGTGGCTCGTGCTGCTCGAGGCGGTCGAGCAGCCCGGACGCCCCGCGCGGGTGCGGGCGGCCGCGCTGACGGTGTTCCTCGGACACACCGCCACCGACCTCGACGCGCACGCCGACGTCGTGCTGCCCGAGGTCGGCGCGTCCCTGCGGCGTTGGGGGACGGTGCTGCACGACCGCGGGGTCGCGGCGTTCCTCGAGGCCGTCGCCGCCGAGACCGGGCTGGCCGCGCGGGTGCTCGCCCGCGTCGACGGCGAGCGGCGCATGACCGACGTCCGGCACGTCGGCCAGGTGCTGCACGCGGCGTCGGTCGAGTCGCGGCTGGGCGTGGTCGCGCTCGTCGAGTGGCTGCGGGCGCGCATGGCCGAGGCGGCGGCGGGCACCGGCGAGCTGCGGCCCGAGCGCAGCCGGCGCCTCGAGTCGGACGCGAGCGCGGTGCAGGTGCTCACGATCCACAAGTGCAAGGGCCTCGAGTACCCGGTGGTCTACGTGCCGTTCGGGTGGGACCGGTGGGTCGCCGACGACCCGACCGTCGTCACCCACCACGACGAGCACGGGAAGCGCGTGCGCGCCGTCGGCGGCGAGACCGACCCGGCCTGGCGCGAGCACGTCGCCACCGCCCGCGACGAGGACGACGGCGAGGACCTGCGCCTGCTCTACGTCGCGCTGACCCGCGCGCAGGGGCAGGTCGTGTGCTGGTGGGCGCCGTCGACGAACACCTCGGCCTCCGCGGTGCACCGGCTGCTCGTCGGACGCCCCGCCCCCCGCACCGGCCCCGACCGCGCCTACCCCGTGTGGGAGGACGAGCGGGTCCTGGCGCACCTCGAGACGCTCGCGGGCGAGGACATCGCCGTCGAGCGCGTCGAGCCCCGCCGGGCCCTGCCCTACATCCCGCCGGCCGGGCGGGCGCACCCGCTCGCGGCCGCCCTGTTCGACCGGGGCCTCGACCTCGCGTGGCGGCGCTCGTCGTACTCGTCGCTGACCGCGAACGCCCACGCCGGACCGGGGCCGGTGGGCAGCGAGCCCGAGGAGCGCCGGCTCGCCGACGAGACCGACCCCGAGGACGCGCCGGTCCGCGACGCCGACGACGTCGAGCCCCTCCCGTCGCCCATGGCGGACCTGCCCGTCGGCCCGGCCTTCGGCACGCTCGTGCACGCCGTGCTCGAGACCGTCGACACGGGCACCGGCGACCTCCACCGCGCGCTCGTCGAGGCCGTTGGCGCCGAGCTGCGCCACCGGCCGCACGCGGAGGTCGACGCCGCGACGCTGGCCGAGGCGCTGCTGCCGGTGATGCTCACGCCGCTGCCGGCCGGTGGGCCAGCGCGCCTCGCCGACGTCGCGCCGCGCGACCGGCTCGCCGAGCTCGACTTCGAGCTGCCGCTCGCCCGCGGCGACCGCGCGCGTCCGGACGCCGCGCCCGTGACCCTCGGCGCGGTGGCGGGGCTGCTGCGCCGGCACCTGCCCGCGGACGACCCGCTCGCCGGCTACCCCGACGTCCTCGACCACCCGCGCGCCCACGAACTGGGCGAGCAGGTCCTGCGCGGCTACCTCACCGGCAGCATCGACGGTGTCCTGCGCGGGCCCGACGGGCGCTTCGTCGTCGTCGACTACAAGACCAACTGGCTCGGGCCGGTCGGTCCGACGGGCCGGGCGCCGCTGACCGCCGCGCACTACGGGCCGACGTCGATGGCCGCGGCGATGATCGACGCGCACTACCCCCTGCAGGCCGTGCTCTACGCGGTCGCGCTGCACCGGTTCCTGCGCTGGCGGCTGCGCGGCTACGACCCGGAGGCGCACCTCGGCGGGGTGCTCTACCTGTTCCTGCGCGGCATGTGCGGGCCGGAGACACCGGTCGTCGACGGCACGACGTGCGGGGTGTTCGCGTGGAACCCGCCGGCCGCGCTGGTCGTGGCGCTGTCCGGGCTGCTCGACGGGGGTGCGACGTGACGGCGGTCGTTGCTGAGGGGCTCCTCGCCGAGGACGGCGTCCGCGTCGCGACCCGCGCCACCGGGCTGCTCGCCGCGTTCAACGAGCGCGGGGTCCTGGCCGCCACCGACGTCCACGTCGCGCGGCGTCTCGGGCGCCTCGGCGGGGAGACCGACGAGCAGGTGCTGCTCGCCGCGGCGCTGGTCGTGCGGGCGCTGCGGGCCGGGTCGGTGTGCCTGGACCTCGCCGCGGTCGACCGGACGGTGCTGGCCGAGGGCGACGAGGTGGTCGACACCTCCGACCTGCCCTGGCCCGACCCGGCGCCGTGGCTCGCGGCGTGCGCGGCGTCGCCGCTGGTCGGGGGCGACGACGAGGCGGCGACCGGGCGGCCGCTGCGCCTCGTCGATGGGCTGCTCTACCTCGACCGCTACTGGCGCCAGGAACAGCAGGTCCGCGCCACGCTCGCGCAGCGGGCCGCGGCCCCGCCGCCCACCGTCGACGCCGACCGGCTGCGCGCCGCGCTCGACCGCCTCTTCCCGGCCCTCGACGGCCAGCGCCGCGCCACCGCCGTCTGCACGCTGCGCTGGACCAGCGTCCTCGCCGGCGGTCCCGGCACCGGCAAGACGACCACCGTCGCCACGCTGCTCGCCGTCCTGCGCGACCAGGACCCGTCCCTCCGGATCGCGCTCGCCGCGCCGACGGGCAAGGCGGCGGCGCGGATGCAGGAGGCGCTCGCGGAGGTCGACCTCCCGGCGGGTGACCGGGCACGCATCGCGGGGCTCCAGGCCTCGACGATCCACCGCCTGCTCGGCCCGATCCGCGGGTCCTCGCGCTTCCGCCACGACCGCCACCGGCACCTGCCCTTCGACGTGGTGGTCGTCGACGAGACCTCGATGGTGTCGCTGACGCTCATGGCCCGGCTGCTCGAGGCGGTCCGGCCCGACGCGCGCCTCGTGCTCGTCGGCGACCCCGACCAGCTCGCCTCGGTCGAGGCCGGCGCGGTGCTCGGCGACCTCGTCGCGGCACCCGCCGACCCGGAGCCGGAGCTCGACCGCGCGCTCGAGCAGGTCGGCGCGCCCGGGTCGCCGGTGCGGGGCGGGGTGACGGTGCTCGACCGCACCTGGCGCTTCCACGGCACAATCGCCCGGCTCGCGGCGGCGATCCGGTCCGGTGACGCCGACGAGGCGGTCGCAGCGCTGCGGGCCGGCGAGCACGACGTCGTGTTCGTCGAGGACGCCGACCTCACGGCGCGCGACCCGGGCGGGCTGCGGGAGCTGCGCGACGAGGTCGTCGGCAGCGCCGCGGAGACGGAGCTCGCGGCGCTCGACGGCGACGCCCCCCTCGCGCTCGCGCGCCTCGACGAGCACCGCCTGCTGTGTGCGCACCGCCGCGGGCCCTACGGCGTGACCCGGTGGGCGAGCGACGTCGAGCGCTGGCTGGTGGAGTCCGGGCCGGTCGCCGACCGCGACGAGGAGTGGTACCCGGGCCGTCCGCTGCTCGTCACCGCCAACGACCACGACCGCGGCATCTACAACGGCGACACCGGCGTCGTCATCGGCACCCCGCGGGGCCCGCGGGCGGCGTTCGCGCGCGGCGGCGCCCCGGTCGAGATCGCGCCGAGCCTGCTGGACGGGATCGCCACCGTCTACGCGATGACCGTGCACCGCGCCCAGGGCAGCCAGTTCGCCCGGGTGTCGGTGATCCTGCCGCCGGCCGAGTCGCCGTTGCTGACCCGCGAGCTGCTCTACACCGCGGTGACCCGCGCCCGGGTGCGGGTGCGGCTCGTCGGCACCGAGGAGGCCGTGCGCGCGGCGATCGCGCGACCGATCGGCCGGGCGTCGGGGCTGCGTCGCCGGCTCTGACCCTCGGGCGGCTTCAGACGGATTTGACGCCCGGCCACCCGTATGGGCGAATTCTCGTCCCGGCGGGCGGCGTGGCCCGCGCGGCGGGGGAGGTGCGGATGACGCCCGTGATCGTGTCGATCGTGGTGCTGGTGGCGATGTTCGTCATCGCGACCGTGCTGCCGGTGAACCTCGGGGCGCTCGGGTTCGTCGCGGCGGCCCTCGTCGGCGTGCTGGCCGCCGGGATGAGCCTGGACGACGTGCTCGCCGAGTTCCCCGGCGACCTGTTCCTCATCCTGGTCGGGCTGACCTACCTCTTCGCGGTCGCGCACCACAACGGCACCGTCGACCTGCTCGTGCGGTGGTCGATGCGCCTGGTGCGCGGCCACCTCGTCGCCGCACCCTGGATCTTCTTCACGCTGTCCGCGGTGTTCTCGGCGATCGGGGCGCTGTTCGCCGTCGCGATCGTGGCGCCGCTGGCGATGCCGTTCGCCCGCCGCTACGGGGTGAGCCTGCTGCTCATGGGCATGATGGTGATCCACGGGTCGCTGGCGGGCGCGTTCTCGCCGATCAGCGTCTACGGCACCTTCGTGGCCGGCGTCGTCGGGCCCACGGGCATCCCGTTCAGCTCGACGACGCTCTTCCTCGCCCCGCTGGTGATCAACCTGGTGATCGCGGCGGTGATCTTCGTGGTGCTCGGCGGCCGGTCGCTGGCCGGGACGCGGGTGCAGCACGCGGCGCCGACGGTGGCGGGGCGACCGTCGGCGGGGGGTGACGGGGCGCCGGTCGCCACCGAGGGCGCCGGCTCCCCGGACCGGACGGACGACGACGAGGCCGACGACGAGGACGACGACGAGGACGACGACGAGCCGGTCCGGGTCGGGCGCCCGCAGGTCCTCACGCTCATCGGGATCCTGGCGCTGGCGGTGGGCACGGTCGGGTTCAACCTGGACGTCGGGGTGCTGTCGCTGACGATCGCGGTGACGCTCGGGATCCTGTGCCCGGCGGGCCACCGCGAGGCGGCGCAGGGGATCGCGTGGTCGACGGTGCTGCTGGTCTGCGGCGTCATCACCTACGTCGGTGTGCTCCAGGAGGCCGGCACGGTCGACGTCGTCGGGCAGGGCATCGTCGCGCTCGGCGTGCCGCTGCTCGCGGCGCTGCTGCTGTGCTACCTCGGCGGCGTGCTCTCGGCCTTCGCGTCGTCGGCGGGCATCCTCGGCGTCGCGATCCCGCTGGCCCTGCCGTTCCTGCAGCAGGGATCGGTGAGCGCGATCGGGATGGTCGCCGCGCTGGCCGTGGCCAGCACCGTCGTCGACGTCAGCCCGTTCTCGACCAACGGCGCGCTGGTGCTCGCGTCGACCCCGGCCGACGTCGACCGCGACGCCTTCTACCGGCGCATGCTGATCTACAGCGGCGTCGTCGTCGTGCTCGGTCCGCTGCTGGCGTGGGGCCTGCTCGTCGCGCCGGGCTGGCTATAGCGGCTCGCGACCGGGTAGTCCGACCCCATGACCGAGGAGGGCAAGACACCCCAGGCCCGCAACCCCGCCGCCGACCCGGACCACGCGCCGGAGAAGCAGAGCGAGCTCAAGCTGAACGTCGGGATCGGCACCATCGGGACGATCCTGTCGATCGGCGTGGCCCTGATCTTCTTCTTCCTCGAGCACAGCGTCGTCCTCGGGATCGTCTTCCTCGTGGTGGCGCTCGTGGCCGGCGCGATCACGCTCCGCGCCTTCCAGCGCAAGCGGAACGCCCGCCCGAGCTAGCGACCGGTCAGTCGTACCCGCGGAACCCCTCCCACGCGAGCCGGCGCTCGCGGCGGGGGTCGGACTCGACGCGGTCGACCCGGTCGAGGATCTTCGTCAGGCGGGTCTGCGGGTCGTAGGTCGGCCAGTGGGAGGCCGGGGCGCCGTGGTGGGCGAAGTGGATCCAGTCGGTCTGCACGCGCTCCTGCACCCCGCGCAGAGCCTGGCGGCCCCCGAGCGCGGTCAGCCACCTCGCGGCGTTCGTGTCGGCCAGCCCGAACACGGCGTAGAGCTCCATGCCGTGCGTGGCCCGCACGCCCATCAGGTCGAGCACCGGCGTCGTCAGGTCGTAGCGGTAGGCCCACACCGGCCCGCGGTGGGCCTGCACGATCCGGATCGACGGGTACCAGAACATGTAGTCGCCGCCGAGGTCCTTGCGGTGCGGCGTGCCGGCGTAGACGGCGAGCACCTGGTCGCGCAGCTCCGGCTGGGTCAGCGCGAACATCCGCTCCATGCTGTCGTCGCTGACGAGCACGTCGAGCCGTAGCCGGGGCAGCTCGAAGAGCCGGCCCTCGGTGTCGTTGGTGCCGATGATCAGGGGCACGTCGGCCGCCCGGCCGCCCTCGAAGGCGTCGAGCGGCGGCTCGGGCAGCAGGTCGCCGTCGACGACGGGGGCGGTCGGGATGGTGCCGGGCTGGTCGCCGAGCCGGTCGCGCAGCACCTGCGCGGCGCCGAGCAGCTGGTGGGGCGTGGCGGTGGTCAGGCCGGCGAGCGGGTCGTCGTCGGCACCCAGCGCCGTGACGAACCCGGCGGCCCACGCCCGGGCGCGCTGCTGGCCGAACACCATGCCGGGCGCGGAGCTCTCGGCGATGGCGCGGTGGAACAGGCCGCGCGCCGCCGGGGTCGCCATCAGCGTCGTCACCGAGATCGCCCCGGCCGACTCGCCGAAGATCGTGACCTGGTCGGGGTCGCCGCCGAAGGCGGCGATGTTGTCGCGCACCCACTCGAGCGCCGCGATCTGGTCGCGCAGGCCGAGGTTGTTCTCGATCGGCCGCTCGGGGGTGCCGTAGGCGGAGAAGTCGAGGTAGCCGAGCGCGCCGATGCGGTAGTTGACGCTGACGAAGACGCAGTCGCCGCGACGCACGAAGTCGTAGCCGCGGTAGGTCGGGGCCGACGACGCGCCGACGACGAACGCGCCGCCGTAGAACCAGACCATGACCGGGCGGGGCTTGTCAGGGGGCGCGGAGCCCTGCGGAGCCGGACCATCGAGATGGGCGGTCAGGGGCGCGCTGACGTTGAGGGTCAGGCTGTCCTCGGCCATCGGCGTCTTCCTGCCCGCGCCGATGAAGTCTCCGATGCGCTCCTGGATCGGCACGGGCCCGAAGCGCGAGCCGTCGCGCACGCCCTCCCACGGCACCACGGGCTGCGGGGCGCGCAGCCGGTACTCGCCCACGGGCGGGGCCGCGTAGGGGACGCCCCGCCAGGTGTGCACGCCGTGCGTGGTGAGGCCGCGGACGAGGCCGCCGGTCGTCTTGACCTCGGGGCCCGGGGTCGTCACGTGGTGCCGTGAACGCATACCCCGAGTCTGTGCGTCGGGTTCCGTCACCGCCCGTCGATGTGATCGACGAGCCCCTCCCGGGCGTGTCGCGCCCCCGAGTCCGCCCCCTCGACGACAGGACGAGTGGACGTGCTGACACGCTCGGCGGCACATCGCGCCACGCTCGGTCACACAACCGATGGATATTCGCCCTATCGGCCCAGCGTGTCGCGTTGCGGGTGCCGAGGATCTGCCTTGATGGACGTGCAGACGGACGCGGGGGTCGACGCCGCGCTGTGGGGGCTGGAGGCCGCCTTCGTGGCGCACCCGCCCCCGCAGACGCTCGCGGGCTGCCCCCACTGTCACGGAGAGGTGCGGGTCGCCGACGCGGACCCGCTGACGCTGGTGCTCGCCCTCGGCAACACCCTCGGGACCGGCGACGACCTGCGCGCGCTCACCCCGTGGCTCGTGCGCCGGGCGCTGACCGGCGACCGCGTCGACCTGCGCACCGTGCTCGAGCGCATCGCCGAGCACTGGGCCGACTGGACCGACCTCGAGCGCGACGCCGTGCGCGACGTCGTCGACGCGGTGTGGACCGCCCTGCTCGACACGCATCCCGACCATCCCGACGGCGCGACCGCCGTCGCGATGCTCGACAGCCTCGCCGCGCTCGGGGAGCCGCCGGACCGGCTGCTCGCGATCTGGGAGTACAAGGAGATCGCGAGCGCCGACCACCACCTCGCCGAGCTCGTCGTCGACGCCTTCTACGGCGCCCGCGTCGACCCGCGCGTGCTCGTCTGGGCCCGCGCCGACGCCCAGCGCGCCCGCCTCGAGCGCGCCCGCGACCGCGACCGCGGGCGGCCCTGGGTCGGCACGATCACCGCCGCCTGCGACCTGGCGGGCACGGGGGCGCCAGACTGATCGGGTGGCGAGCTCGCGCGGACTGCCCGACACCCTGGTCGACGAGCTGTGGCGGCGTGCGGTCGGCGGGATCGGCCCGTTCTCCGGCGCGCCGGCGGTGGCCGACGACGCGCTGGCCGCGACGGACGACGACGTCGAGGCCGCCGTGCGCCGGGTGGTCGGCGCGCACGTCCGGCTCGCCGCGAGCTCCGGGCTGCTCACGAGCCTCGGCGGCGCCGCGACGCTCGTCGTGACCGCGCCGGCCGGCACCACGGGCCTCTACCTGCTCGGCACGCGCCTCGCGGCGACGATCGCGCACCTGCGGGGCCGCGACCTCGCCGATCCGGTCGTGCGCACCGCGGCGCTGGTCTGCGTCCTCGGGGCCGACGGCGTCGAGCTCGCCGAGCGCACCGGCCTCGACCTCGTCAACGCCTCGCTGCTGCACGGCCTGCGCCGGCTGCCGCCCGAGGTGCGCGCGCAGCTCGACACCCGGATCGGCTTCCGGCTCACCTCGCGGTTCACCCGCCGCGGCGCGCTCAACGTCACCAAGCTCATCCCCGTCGTCGCCGGGCCCATCGGGGCGGGCGCCGACGCGATGGCCATGCGGACGGTGGCGACGTTCGCGCAGGCGCACCTCTGAGATCTCCGGCCGTGGGCCGTCCGGACGCAGCGCGCTCGTCCGGTCACGGGAAGTCACCCGACCGGGCGGCTTCTGGGCGTGGTGGGGCCGATGGTGCCCGTGTGGGGGTCATGGTGTGCCGTCGGCGATCACCGGGAGCGCCGGGCGAGCGGAGGTGCGAGGGCCATGGCCGGGTCCGGGGGACCGCACGGGCACGGGTCGCGCGGGGCGGGCGGACCACGCCGGCGCCGCGCGTCGCGGGCGTGGACGGGCACGATCGCGCTGGCGACGGCGGCGGTGCTGCTGCTGCCGGCCCCCGCGGTCGCAGCACCGGGCGACCCCGCGGTGCCGCCCGTTCCCCCAGGTCAGCCCACCTCGGCCGTGCCGACGGACGCCCCGGCCGGGATCACCCAGCTCGACCCGGCGCACGCGGTCATGCCGCCGGCCGGGCTCCCGCCCGCGGCCCCGGTCCCCGCCGGCATCGCCCCGGTCGGCTTCACCCCCGGCGCCCGCGACGCCACGGGCGTGCGCGAGGTGCGCGGGGACCAGCCGCTGCGCCTCGTCGCCGTCACCTGGACCGGTGCGGCCCCGGACGCTGTCGCCCTGCGCACCACCGACGCGGCCGGGCAGTGGGGCACCTGGACGGACCTCGAGGCCCCGGGCAACGAGCGCGACGACGCCCCGGCCCCGACCGGCGGCACCGACCCCGTGTGGGTCGGCGACCGCACGGCCGTCGAGGTACGGGCGCTGCGCGCGGGGCAGCCGGTGACCGACGAGGTCCAGGTCGTGCGCATCGACCCGGGCGTCGGGAGCAACGACGCCGCGATCGGGGCGCTGGGCTCAGCACGCGGACCGGCCGCGCCGCGCTACGTGACCCGCGCGCAGTGGGGCGCCGACGAGTCGAAGGCCGCCCGTCCCGAGACGACGCCGACGATCCGCGCGGTGACGATCCACCACACCAGCGAGACCAACGACTACAGCCCGGCGGAGTCGCCGGCGATCGTCCGCGCGATCTTCGCGTACCACACGCAGAAGCAGGGCTGGGGCGACATCGGCTACAACGCCCTCGTCGACAAGTACGGGACGATCTTCGAGGGTCGCGCCGGCGGCATGGACAAGGCCGTCGTCGCCGCGCACGCGGGCGGGTTCAACCGCGAGACGTGGGGCATCGCGATGATGGGCAACCACACGACGCTGCCCCCGAGCGCGGCCACGATGAACTCGCTCGCCGCGCTGGCGGCCTGGAAGCTCGGCGGGCTGTACCGCGACCCGAACGAGGAGGTCGAGCTCACCTCGGCCGGCGGCGGCACCTCGCGGTTCCCGAAGGGTCAGTCGACGACGGTCCCCGCGCTGTTCGCGCACCGCGACGTCGGCAACACCTCCTGCCCCGGCGACGTGGGGTACGCGCAGATGGGGCCGCTGCGCGCGAAGGTGAAGGCGCTGATCGACGGGTCGGCCACCGACGTGCGCGCCGCCTGGTCGGCCCGGCGGGCGGTGCTCGGGGAGCCGACGCGCGTCGAGTCCCCGACGGCCGACGGCACCGGGCGCTACACCGACTTCGAGCGCGGGACCGTCGTCTGGTCACCGCGCACCGGCGCCTGGCCGCTCACCGGCGCCATCGCCGCGCACTGGCGCGCGGCCGGTGCCGAGGCCTCGCCGCTGGGCTACCCGACCGGCGCCGAGCGCGACGTGCCCGGCGGGCGCGCGCAGGACTTCGAGCACGGCGCCCTGACGTGGGACCGGGCCACCGGAACGGTGCGCGGACCGGTCTGAGCACGGCGGTCCGTGCCCACGCAGGGCAGGATGCGCGGGATGGACGACGACGGAGCTCGCCGTGCGGCCGTCGACGACGCCGTGGACCGCTTCCTGGCCCTGGTCCGCGGCGGCGAGCCCGACCTGCTCGACGCGGTCCTGGAGATCGCCCGCGCCGCCGACCCGGCCGCCGACGTCGCGGGCGCGCGCACCGAGATCGACCGTCTGGCCGCCGGGGTCACCGACCTCGACGGCCTCGTGCGCCGCCTCTACGTCGAGGAGGGCTTCCACGGCAACCGGGACGACTACTACGACCCGCGGAACTCCTCGCTGACCGAGGTCCTGGCCCGCCGCACCGGCATCCCGATCACGCTGGCGGTGCTGTGCATCGAGGTGGGCCGTCGCGTGGGGATCGAGATCGAGCCGGTCGGGATGCCGGGCCACTTCCTCGTGCACCCCGTCGCGGCCCTGCAGCACCTCGACCCGTTCACCGGCGAGATGCTCGACCGCGAGCAGTGCATCCGCCGCTTCCGCGAGTCGACGGGGCTCGCGCCGGAGGTGCCGTTCGACGACGCGGTGCTCGAGCCGATCGGGACCGAGGCCGTGCTCGTGCGCATGCTGACGAACCTGCGCGGGATCCACCGCGCCCGCGGCGACCTCGCCGAGCTCGGCTGGGTGCTGCGCATGCGCCTGGGGCTCCCCGGGGTCAGCGCGGTCGAGGTCGCCGAGCTGGCCGAGGTCCGGGGCCGGCGCGCCGCCTTCCGCGAGGCCGCCGACCTGCTCGAGGAGTGGGCCGAGGTCCTGCCCCGCGACGCCGAGCCCCTGCGCCGCCACGCCCGCCGCTGGCGCGCGCACCTGAACTGACCCCGTCGTGAGCACTTTCCACGGCTATAGCCGTGTGCTCGTGCTCAGGACATCGGAGACAGGTGATGTCTCAGCACATCGCGGACACTGAGTAGGCCCGCCGGGTGGGCTGGTCGTGATCGTGGCCAGCCTGCCGGGTTGTGGGCAGAACAGGGTTCGAGA
>NZ_JAQZAO010000014.1 GCF_028737315.1 Actinomycetospora lemnae
CTCGAACCCTGTTCTGCCCACAACCCGGCAGGCTGGCCACGATCACGACCAGCCCACCCGGCGGGCCTACTCAGTGTCCGCGATGTGCTGAGACATCACCTGTCTCCGATGTCCTGAGCACGAGCACGCGCCCATGGGCGCGGCAACTGCTCACAGGGGGCGTGCCACCTGCTCGCGCGTCGTCAGGGCGAGACCGGCACGCAGGGCCGAGGCGGCGTCGAGGACCGCGTTGCGCGCGGTCGGCACGACGCCCGCCATGCCCGCGTAGCCGTGGATGAGCCCGGGGAAGCGACGGGCGACGACCGGCACGTCGGCGGCCCGCAGCGCCGCCACGAGCTCCTCGCCCTCGTCGCGCAGCGGGTCGAACCCGGCCGTCGCCACGTAGCAGGGCGGCATGATCGCGAGGTCGTCGACCTCCAGGAGACCGGTGGGCCGGATCGGCTCGATGCCGTCGGGCAGGTAGTAGCGCTCGAAGACCTCGATGTCGACGGTCCGCAGCCCGAAGCCCTCGGCGAAGAGCTCCCGCGACCCGCCGACGCGTCCGGCGTCGGTGACGGGGTAGAGCGCGAGCACGAACGCGGCGGTCTCGTCGCGGTGGCGGGCGAGCTGGTGCGCGGCGGTGAGGGCGAGGTTGGCGCCGGCCGAGTCGCCGCCCGCCGCGACGGCCGTGGCGTGGAAGTCGTCGCGGTGGGTGAGGACGTGGTGCAGCGCCGCCGCCGCGTCCGCGAGACCCGCGGGGAACGGGTTCTCGGGCGCGAGCCGGTACTCCACCGAGAGCACGCGCACGCTCGCCTGGCTCGCGAGCACGCGGCACAGCGGCTCGCTCGACGCGATGCTCCCCAGGGCGAACCCGCCACCGTGGAAGTGGACGAGCAGCGGCGCGGGCCGGCCGGTGACCTCCGCCGGCGTGTAGAGGCGCGCCGTGAGGGTGCCCGCCTCGTCCCGCCCGGGACCCGCCGGCACCGGGATCTGCACCGGGAGGGTCGCGATCCCGGGCGTCACCGACTCCGCCAGGCCCGCCGCGCGATCGGTGGCGCGTCGCTGCTCGACCAGCGACGGCTCCTCGCCGCCGGCGATCAGCCCGAGCAGGCGCAGCACGAGCTGGACGTCGAGATCGAGGGTCTGCCCGTCCCGCGTCACCCTCGGCCCGGCCAGCAGCCGGCGGACGGGTCGGGGCAGTGCGATCAAGGCGCGCAGGACGCGACGGAGGAGCCGGAACATCACCCGCCGACCCTAGGTGCGACGGCGCGACGGGATCGGGGGCGCACCCCACCTGGGGGATTTCCTGGCATCTGGCGCCAGCGTGGACGCCAGGCTGGCACCGGGGCCGGTGCCTCAGTCGCCCGGGTGGCGCAGGCGGACGGGGCCGCGGGCGGTGGCGGGGTCGACGACCTCGCCGCCCTGGGTCATCTCGATCCGCCCGTCGGCGACCAGCCGGCCCGCGACGCGGCGGACGTCGGGCATGAGCTCGCGCCAGTCGTCGGGGTCGACGCGCCGCGCGGCCTCGGACGGGCAGATCGTCGTGCCCGCGGCCCGGCGGTCGAGCAGGTCGACGATGGCGTCGGCCAACGCGCTCTCGATGTCACCCACGCCCTCGGGGTACCCGCGGGCCCCGCGGGGTACCGGGACCGGGTGAGCTCGGAGCCGGTGGTCCGTGAGGTGACGATCAACGCCCCCGTGGAGAAGGTGCTCGAGGCGGTGCAGGACCTCGAGAACACCGACCGCTGGGCCAGCGAGGCGAAGGCCGCGTCCATCAGGTCCCGCGACGACCAGGGCCGCCCGACGCGGATCGTCGTCACCCTCGGCGCCCTGCGCTTCACCACCGACGCGACGTACGAGGTGACCTACGGCGACGGCTCGGTGACCCTGACCTGCGTCGACGCCCGCCTCATCCGCGAGAGCACCATCGCCTACACCGCCCACGACGAGGGCGGCGCGCGCACGCGGCTCGTCATGTCCTCGACGATGGAGGTCAGCGTCCGCGTCCCCCGCTGGGGCCTGGACCGGGCCATGGGCTCCAGCGCCGAGAAGAACCTCGCGTCCATCAAGAAGGACGCGGAGGGCTAGTCACGGGTGGGCCGGCCCGCCGCTTCGCGGACGTCCGTCCCCTGCTCGGCGAACGCCTTGAAGTCCTGCATGTGCTTTCGCGACTGCCGGCGGAAGGCGCCGCGCATGAACGGCGCCGCCAGGCGCATCGGCAGGCTGCTGAACCGGTACTCGCTCTCGCTCGCCCACAGCGTCGTCCCCGGACCGGCCTCGGTCAGCCGGTCCCGCACGACGCTCCACATGCCCTCCGCGACGATCTCGCGGTCGAACCGGACGATGCTGTCGCTCGGGATCCCGTGCAGGTCCGCCGGTTCCCGGCGCGTGATGGTCTCGGTGCCCTCCATCTCCTGCTGACCCATCCGCATCACGACGCGCGACTCGGTCCCGACCTGACCGTGCCCACCCCGCACCGGCTCGTGCCGCACCAGGCCCCGCAGCCACTTCGGCAGGTGGGCGGGGTCGGCGAGCAGCTGCGCCACCTCCTCGCGCGGGAGGGCGATCTCGATCGAGACGGTGTACTCCATGGCGGCGCGCTCCCCGAACCCCTGGTGGACGGGGGCACGCTAGGCGACCGCACTCGTATCAGTCCAGGCTTATGAATGACGAGTGGCCACGCGCCGCGGCGTCGGCCCTCAGACCACCTTCTCCTCGGCCAGGGCCGCGAGCTGCTCGTCCGACAGCCCCAGCTCGCCGTAGACCTCGGCGTTGTGGTGCCCCGGCACGGGCGGGCCGGCCCAGCGCACCGCGCCCGGGGTGTCGGAGAAGACCGGCACGACGCCGGGGCCCAGGACGTCCTCGTCGAAGCGCTCGTCGAAGTGCGGCGCAAGCATGCCGCGGGCGCGGAACTGGGGGTCGGCGACGACCTCGGCCGCGGTGTTGATCGGCCCGCAGATGACGCCCGCCTCGTCGAGCACGCGGCGCACCTCGTCCGCGGGCAGCGAGCCCACCCAGTCGCCGACGATCCCGTCGAGCTCGTCCTGGCGCTCGCCGCGGGCGCGGTGGTCGGCGAAGCGCGGGTCGTCGGCGAGCTCCGGGCGCCCCATCGCGCCGCACAGCCGCCGGAACACGGTGTCCTGGTTCGCCGCGACGACCAGCCACAGCTCGTCGGCGGTGAGGTAGACGTTCGACGGGGCGATGCCCTCGAGGCGCGTGCCGCCGGGCTGCCGGATGCGGCCGAGCTTGTCGTACTCGGGGATGATCGACTCGAGCACCGACAGGCACGCCTCGGTCAGCGCGACGTCGACGACCTGCCCCTGCCCCGTGCGCTCGCGGTGGTGCAGCGCGGCGAGCACGCCCTGCACCGCGACCATCCCGGCCAGCGAGTCGCCCAGCGAGATCGCCTGCCGCGGCGGCGCCTGCCCCGGGTAGCCGTTGATGTAGCGCAGACCCGAGAGGGCCTCGGCCACCGACGCGTAGCCCGCCTTGTCCGCGTAGGGGCCCGTCTGGCCGTAGCCCGACACCCGCGCGAGCACCAGCCCCGGGTTCACCGCCGACAGCCGGTCCCACCCGAGGTTCCAGCGCTCGAGCGTGCCCGGCCGGAAGTTCTCGACGATGACGTCGGCGCCCTCGACGAGCCGCAGGAAGAGCTCCTGGCCGCGCTCGGAGCGCAGGTCGAGGGTGATGCAGCGCTTGTTGCGGGCGTGGACGGTCCACCACAGCCGGTGGCCCTTGTACGACTCCTGGCCCCAGTCGCGCATCGGGTCCTGGCCGCCCGGCGGCTCGATCTTGACGACGTCCGCGCCGTAGTCGGCGAGCAGCCGCCCGGCGAACGGCCCGGCGACGATCGTGCCCAGCTCGAGCACACGGACGTCGGCCAGCGGACCGGTCACTCCGCCGCCGCCGCGGGGCTCGTGCGGGCGTAGCTCCCGCGGTGGAACACCAGCGGCGGGTCGCCCGGCGCGCCGAGGTCGTGCACGGCGCCGACGACGATGAGGTGGTCGCCGCCGTCGTGCACGGCGTGCAGCGTGCAGTCGATCCACGCCGTGGCGCCCCCGAGGATCGGGGAGCCCAGCCCGGAGAGGCGCCAGTCGACGCCCGCGAACTTGTCGCCGCCGGAGACCGCGAACCGCGTCGAGAGCGCCTCCTGCTCGGCGGAGAGCACGTTGACGACGAACCGGCCCGTCGCCTCGATCTTCGGCCAGCTCGACGAGGAGCGCCCCGGCAGCACGAGCACGAGCGGCGGGTCGAGCGAGAGCGACGAGAACGACTGACACGTGAAGCCCGCCGGCCCGTCGGGGGTGGTGCCGGTGACGACGGTGACACCGCTGGGGAAGTGCCCCAGCACCTGCCGCATCGTCGAGGGGTCGGTGCCCTCGCTCATTCGCTGCCTCCCGGGGAGCTGTGCCTCTCCGCACCGTATTGCCCCCGTGTACGCGCCGCAGGCATGAGTCCGCGCACGTCGCGCGGGATGACGGGACGCCGACTCCGCCGGCGATCCAGACGCTGCACGTCTCGATCGATCTGCACTCCGCTCTTTTTCGTCCGGGATGGCTCGTGTCACGCTCGTCGCGGCCCGGTCATCGTCGGACGGAGGGCAGCCCGTGACGCGCGTCCTCGTCGTCGGCGCCGGCATCGGCGGGCTGACCCTCGGCATCACCCTGCAGCGCGCGGGCGTGCCGGTGGAGATCCACGAGCGCGCCGAGGAGCTGCGCGAGGTCGGCGCCGCCGTCGCCATCTCCGCCAACGGCACCCGCGTGCTCGCCCGCCTCGGCCTGGGCGCCGAGCTCGAGGCGGCGGGCACCCCGCCGACCGAGCTGGTCTTCCGCGACGGGCGCAGCGGCGAGCGGATCGCCGCCCACCCCGGCGGCGCCGCGTACCGCGGGCGCTTCGGCGCGCCCTACCTCGGCATCCACCGCGTCGACCTGCAGCAGGCGCTGGCCCGCGCCTTCGGCGCCGAGCACCTGCACCTCGGATCGGCGGTCACCGCCGTGGACTCCGACGACCGCGGCGCGACGGTCACGTTCGCCGACGGGTCGACGGCGGGCGCGGACGTCGTCGTCGGCGCGGACGGCGTGCACTCGCTGGTGCGCGCCCACGTCGCCGGTCCCGACGCCCGCCCGGTGTACACGGGGACGAGCGGCTTCCGCGGCCTCGTGCCGCGGGACGCGCTGACCGCGCTGCCCGACCCGCTCGCCATCCAGTTCTGGGCCGGGCCGGACGCGCACCTGCTGCACTACCCGCTCGGCGGCCCGCGCGCGGGCGACGACACGGTCAACTTCCTGGCCGTGCTCTGCGGCCCCGACACCTGGGACGGCGGCAACCGGCCCGCCCCACCCGGCGAGCTGCTCGCGGCCTTCGCCGGCTGGCACCCGGCCGTGCTCGAGATGCTGGGCGCGGTCGAGCAGAGCCCCCGCTGGCCGCTGCTCGCCCTGCCCCCGCTCACGACCTGGACCCGCGGGCGGGTCGCGCTGCTCGGCGACGCCTGCCACGCGATGCTGCCCCACCACGGCCAGGGCGCGGGCACCTCGATCGAGGACGCCGCGCACCTGGGCGCCCTGCTCGCGACGACCGGGCCGGACGAGGCGCTCGCCGCCTACCCCCGCCACCGCCGCGCCCGCACGCGCGCGATCGCCCGCAGCGCCTGGGAGACCGGGACGTTGCTGCACCTCGCCGACGACCACCCCCGCGTACCGGAGCGGGACAAACGCTTCGCCGGCTACCTGCCCGACAACGCCTGGGTGCACGACCACGACGTCGCCGCCCGCGACCACCACCTGAGGAGAACCCGTTGACCACCACCCAGCCGGGCGCGGACCAGTCCGTCTCCGACGCCGTCACCGCCGGCTCCCACGCCACCGAGTCCGCCCGCTCCGGGCTCTCCAACCTCCGCGGCCCCGGCTCGGGCGAGGTCGACCAGCAGCGGGTCGCCACCGTCGTCGGCGCCGCGCTCGAGGGCATCCGGTCGGCCATCCGCGAGCACGAGGTCACCTACGAGGAGTTCGACGCGTTCAAGCGCTGGCTCATCGCCGTCTCCGACACCGGCGAGTGGCCGCTGTTCCTCGACGTCTACCTCGAGCACGAGGTCGAGAAGGTCGCGGCGAAGCGTCAGCAGGGCTCGGTCGGCACGATCCTCGGCCCGTTCTGGCTCGACGAGCAGGCCCGGCTCGACACCCCGGCCACGCTGCCGATGCGCGACGACGAGCCGGGCACGCCGATGATCCTCGCCGGCCAGGTGACCTCGACCGACGGCACGCCGCTGGCCGGCGCGACGGTCGACATCTGGCACACCGACGACGAGGGCTGGTACTCCGGCTTCGCCGCCAAGCCGCCGGCCGGGAACCTGCGCGGCGTGGTGCGCTGCGACGACCAGGGCCGCTTCGAGATCCACACCCGCAAGCCCGCGCCGTACACGATCCCGCTCGACGGCCCGACCGGGCAGATGACCCAGGCCGCCGGCTGGAGCCCGTGGCGGCCCGCGCACATCCACCTGCTCGTCGCCGCGCCCGGCCACCGGACGCTGACCAGCCAGCTGTTCTTCACCGGCGACCCCTACCTGGGCAACGACGTCGCCTCGGCCGACAAGCCCGAGCTCACCCTCGACCCGCAGCCGACGGGGAACGGTGACGAGATCCGCGCCGACCGCGACTTCGTGCTGGAGCGGGAGACGTAGCGGAGCTCGACCATCGAAGCGGGAGACGGAGCGCAGCGGAGCTCGACCAGAGGAGGAGGTCGGACGACCAGTGGAGACGCGCCAGCTGCGCTACTTCGTCGCGGTCGCCGAGACGCGGCACTTCGGGCGGGCGGCCGAGCAGCTGCACATCGCCCAGTCGCCGCTGTCCCAGGCGATCCGGCAGCTGGAGTCGCAGCTCGGCGCCCCGCTGTTCGAGCGCACCACCCGCCGGGTCGACCTCACGCCCGCGGGCGAGGCGCTGCTGCCCGAGGCGGTGCGCATCCTCGCGTCGCTCGACGCGGCCCGCGACCAGGTGGGCCGCGTCGCCGCCGGCGCGCTCGGGCGGCTGCGGATCGGCGCGACGGGGCTGGCGGCCTACCGGCACGTCCCGGAGCTGGTCCGCCGGCTGGCCGCCGAGCTGCCCGGCCTCGCGCTGACCGTCACCAGCGAGATGCTCACCCCCGCGCTCGAGGCCGCGCTCGCCGACCACCGCATCGACCTCGCGGTCCTGCGCCCGCCGGTGCGCGACACGTCGCTCGCCCACCACCTCCTCGCCCGCGAGCACCTCGTGCTGGCGGTCCCGGCGGGCCACCGGCTCGCGACCCCGGGCAGGGAGCAACGCCCTCGCTCGGTCCACGCCCCGCCGCCGGCGCCCCTCGCCGACCTCGCCGACCTCGCCGACCTCGCCGACCTCGCCGACCTCGCCGACCTCGCCGACCTCGCCGACCTCGCCGACCTCGCCGACGAGGACTTCGTCGTCTACGCGCCGCCGGGCTCGGTGGTCGGCGAGGCGGCGGCGCGGGCGTGCCGCGCGGCCGGGTTCACGCCACGCGCCACCCACGAGGCCGACCAGACCTCGATCGTGCTCGCCCTCGTCGCCGCCGGCGTCGGGGTGGCGCTGCTGCCGTCGTCGGTGCTGGCGGTCGCCGTCGAGGGTGTGCGCTACGTCGAGCTCGCCGACCCGGATCCCGTCACCACCGACGTCGCGCTGGCCTGGCGCCGCGACGACCCCCAGCCGGCCCTGGCCCGGGCGCTCGCCGTCCTGTGCCGGCCCGACCACCCGGAGACCGCTCCCGCATGAAGATCAGCTCCGTCGAGGCCGTCCCCCTCGCCGTCCCCTACCGGCGGCCGTTCGCCTTCGCCAGCGGCGTGGCCACCAGCGCCGACCACGTCCTCGTGCGGATCACCACCGACGACGGGCTGGTCGGGCACGGCGAGGCCCCACCCCGTCCCTACACCTACGGCGAGACCGCGACCTCGATCGTCGCCGTCGTCCGCGACGTGTTCGCCCCGCTCCTCGTCGGCGCCGACCCGTTCGCCCGCGAGCGCCTGCGCGCCGACCTCGCCCGCACCGTCGCCAACAACGCCGCCAAGGGCGCGGTGGACGTCGCGCTCTGGGACCTCGCCGGGCAGGCCTGCGGGCAGCCGGTGCACGTGCTGCTCGGGCACGCCGCCGACGACGTGGCGGCCGCGCACATGATCGGGCTGGGCACGCCGGCGCAGATGGTCGCCGACGCCGTCGAGATGAGCGATCGGTACGGCGTCGAGGCGTTCAAGGTCAAGGTGGGCCGGGACCTCGCCCACGACCTCGCCGCGGTCCGGCAACTGCGCCGCGAGCTCGGCGACTCGGTCGAGCTCTACGCCGACGCCAACCGCGGGTGGGACGCCGACACCGCGATCGTCGCCGCCCGCCGCCTCGCCGACTTCCACGTCACCATGCTCGAGGAGCCGAACCCCGCCGACGACGTGCTCGGCCGGCGCCGGATCGTGCGCGAGAGCCCGATCCCGATCGTCGGCGACGAGTCGACGATCACGCTCGGCGGCGTGGCCCGCTCGTTGCTCGACGGCGACGCGCAGGCCATCAGCGTCAAGGTCGCCCGCACCGGGTTCACCGACTCCGCGAAGATCGTCGGGCTGTGCGAGGGCCTGGGCATCACCACCGTCGTCGGCAACCAGATCGACGGGATGCTCGGCACCGTCGCCTCGACGGCCCTGGCCTGCGGGCAGCGAGCCCTCGCCCGCCACCCGGTCGAGGTCACGAACTTCCTGCTCATGACCGACGACGTCCTCGCCGAGCCGCCGGTGATCGTCGACGGCCGCGCCGCCCCCCGCCAGGCCCCCGGCCTCGGCGTCACCATCGACCCCGACAAGCTCGCCCACTACCGCGCCGACCGGTAGCCGCCCCGTACCAGCGAAGTGCCGTCGCTGACACTCAACGTCCGCAATCCTCCTTCGATCACCGAGGAGCACCCCGTGCAGTTCCTCGTCCGCATGGACGTCCGCCTCCCCCACGACATGCCGCAGGACGTCGCCGACGACCTCCGCGCCCGGGAGCGGGAGCGCGCCCACGAGATCCAGCGCAGCGGCAAGTGGCCGGAGCTCTGGCGCGTGGTCGGGCGCTACGCGAACGTGAGCCGCTTCGACGTCGAGTCGGGCGACGAGCTCCACCAGCTGCTCTCCAGCCTGCCGCTGTTCCCGTACATGGAGATCGAGGTCACCGCCCTGGCCGTGCATCCGTCGAAGCTCGACTCCTGATGGGCGGAATCCCCGGGTTCACCGCGGCCGGTCAGAGGGCACGGTGAGGGCGTGAAGCTGCACCACGTCCTCGAGGGTCCCGCCGACGCGCCGCCGCTGGTGCTGCTCTGCTCGCTGGGCAGCACGGTCGACATGTGGGCGCCCCAGCGCCGCGAGCTGGCCGACGAGTTCCGGCTGATCTCGGTCGACACCCGCGGGCACGGCGGCTCGCCGGTGCCCGACGGCCCGTACCGCGTCGAGGAGCTCGCCCGCGACGTCCTCGAGACCCTCGACGACCTGGGCGTCGAGCGCGCGTCGTTCGCCGGCGTCAGCCTCGGCGGCGCGATCGCGCAGTGGGTCGGCCTGTACGCCCCGGAGCGCGCGAGCTCGCTCGCGATGCTCTGCACGGCGGCCCGCTTCCCCAACGCCGACACGTTCCGCCAGCGCGCGCAGACCGCCCGCGCCGACGGGGTCGCGTCGATCGCCGACGCCGTCGTCGCGCGCTGGTTCACCGACGACTACGCCGACGCCGAGCCCGACACGGTGGCCCGGATGCGCGACATGATCGCCGCGACGCCCGCCGAGGGCTACGCCTCCTGCTGCGAGGCCGTCGCCGACTGGGACGTCGTCGACGAGCTGGGCGGCATCAGCGCGCCGACCCTCGTCGTCAGCGGCGTCGAGGACCCGGCCACCCCGCCCGAGCACCAGCAGATCCTCGCCGACGGCATCCCGGACGCGCGGCTCGAGTCGGTCACGGACGCCGCGCACCTGGCGTCGTTCCAGCGCCCCGACGTCGTGACGCCGCTGCTGCGCGAGCACGCCAAGGGGGCTCGGTGAGCGGGGTGAGCATCGACAAGACCGTCGCGTCGGCTGACGAGGCCGTCGCCGACATCGCGGACGGGGCGTCGCTGGCCGTCGGCGGGTTCGGGCTGTCGGGCGTGCCGATCGTGCTCATCGACGCGATCTCGCGCGGCTCGGCCACCGGCCTGCACGTCGCGTCGAACAACTGCGGCACCGACGGCTGGGGCCTGGGCATCCTGCTCGAGCAGCACCGCATCGACCGCGTCGTCGCCTCCTACATCGGCGAGAACAAGGAGTTCGGGCGCCAGTACCTCGCCGGCGAGCTCGAGGTCGAGCTGACCCCGCAGGGCACGCTCGCCGAGCGGCTGCGCGCCGCCGGCTCGGGTATCCCGGCGTTCTACACCCCCGCGGGCGTCGGCACCTGGGTCGCCGACGGCGAGATGCCCTGGCGCTACGCCCCGGACGGATCGGTGGCGGTGACCTCGCCGCCCAAGGAGGTCCGCGAGTTCGAGGTCCGCCGGGACGACGGGACGAGCGAGCGTGTGCCGTTCGTCCTCGAGCTCTCGCTGGTCTGCGACTTCGGCCTCGTGCGCGCGGCCAAGGGCGACCGGCACGGCAACCTCGTCTTCCACCGCTCCGCGCGGAACTTCAACCCGCTCGCGGCGATGGCCGGGCGCACGACGATCGCCGAGGTCGAGCAGCTCGTCGAGCCCGGCGAGATCGACCCCGACGAGGTCCACGTGCCCGGCATCTTCGTCCACCGCGTGGTGGAGCTGACCGCGGAGCAGGTCACGACCAAGCACATCGAGAAGCGCACGACCCGGGAGGCGTGAGATGGCCCTGACCCGCGAGCAGATGGCCGCCCGCGCCGCCCGCGAGCTGGCCCACGGCTCCTACGTCAACCTCGGCATCGGGCTGCCGACGCTCATCCCGAACCACCTGCCCGAGGGCGTCGACGTCCTGCTGCACTCGGAGAACGGCCTGCTCGGCGTGGGCCCGTACCCGCTCGAGGAGGAGGTCGACCCCGACCTCATCAACGCCGGCAAGGAGACCGTCACCGTCCGCGAGGGCGCCTCGTTCTTCGACTCCGCGCTGTCGTTCGGGATGATCCGCGGCGGCAAGGTCGACACCGCGGTGCTGGGCGCGATGCAGGTCGCGGTCACCGGCGACATCGCCAACTGGGCGGTGCCCGGCGCGATGGTCAAGGGCATGGGCGGGGCGATGGACCTCGTCCACGGCGCGCGGCGCGTGCTCGTCGTCATGGAGCACGTGACGAAGAAGGGCGCGGCGAAGCTCGTCGAGTCCTGCTCGCTGCCCCTGACCGGCCGCGGGGTCGTCTCCCGCGTGATCACCGACCTCGCCGTCGTCGACGTCACGCCGGGCGGGTTCGTGCTGCGCGAGCTGGCGCCGGGGGTCACCATCGAGGAGGTCCGCGAGCAGACCGGCGCGCCGCTCCTCGACGCCGAGGACCTCACCGAGATGGCCGTTCCCGCCTGAGTCCGCGTTCAACGAGGAATCGTTCAGCGACGCATTCTGCACGATTCGCAGGAAGTCAACCTTTGCGACGGGTCCACGCCGCGACGAGACGCTGACCTGCGCGTCGGGACGTGGAAAAGGCAAAGACCATGTCCGCCGAGCGAATTCGCTGCGCGGTCAGCGAGCCGGCGGCCACCCCCGGTTGCTGGCGCCGTGCACGGCGTGGAGAGTCTGCGCATTCCCCGCCGGACATTTCCGACACGTCGGGAGGAACGGCCCCTCGTCCCCGGCGGACGTCCACCACCATCCGGCCCACGAGAGGTGCCGAATGATCAAACGTCGCGACCTGGCCCTCCTGTCGGACGACGCGGTGTGCGCCCTCCTGCGCAGCGACCGGCTCGCGGTGAGCGAGCAGGTGGCGCAGCAGCTCACCCGGTGCTCGCTGGACCGTGTGCAGCGAGTCGTGCTCCGGCTGCTCGCCCGGGCCGGTCTCTCCGACCCCGAGACACGACAGGCCCTCCGCGCCGAGGCGGACGAGCTCGACGCCGCGGTCCGGGCCGCCCGCGACGTCCTGTTCGCGCCGTGGGACGAGACCCAGCACGTCGACGCCCGGCCGGAGGCGACGGACGACGCGCCGCCCGAGCCTCCCGTCGAGACCGCCCTCCTGGACACCGCCGGGGTGATCGTCTGGGTCGACCAGGCCTGGCACGACTTCTGCGTGGCCAACGGCGGCGACCCGGCGCAGGCCGGCGTCGGGCGCTCGTTCCTCGCGCTGTGCGACGCCGCCGGCGACCCGCACAGCGCCACCGTGGCCGCGGCGATCCGCGCGGCCCTGCAGGGCGACCTCCCGGCACCGGCGCGCGTCGAGGTGCCCTGCGACGCCCCGGAGCGTCCTCGCGTGTTCGACGTGCTCATCTCGACGCGGCGCGACGACCGCGGCGACGTCCTCGGCGCGACGGTGACGCTGTCCGAGGTCGTCGCCGCGGCCACGGGTGCCTGACGGCAGCTCACTCCCGGGCCCGCGCCACGACGTCCTCGAGCGCCTCGGGGTTGCGCAGCGCGTCCTTGCTGACGGCCTTGTCCGGGTCGGTGCCGGCGAGGATGCGCTTGACCGGCACCTCGGACTTCTTGCCGTTGAGCGTGCGCGGGATGTCGGCGACGACGAGGAAGCGGTCGGGCACGTGCCGCGGCGAGAGCTGTGAGCGCAGCGCCTTCTTCAGCTGCCCCTCGACGTCGCCGAACGCGACGCCCTCGCCGAGCACGAGGAAGCACAGCAGCTCGCCGCCGTCGCGGGCGCCCTCGAGCCCGGAGGTGTCGATGACCAGCGAGTCGAGGACCTCGTCGAACGACTCGACGACCTCGTAGAACTCGGCGGTGCCCATGCGCACGCCGCCGCGGTTGAGCGTCGAGTCGCTGCGCCCGCGGATGACGCACGAGCCGCGCGGGGTGATCCGGATCCAGTCGCCGTGGCGCCAGATGCCGGGGAAGTCCTCGAAGTACGACTCGCGCATCCGCGACCCGTCCTCGTCGTTCCACAGCATCACCGGCATCGACGGCATCGGGCGGGTGATGACGAGCTCCCCGACCTCGTCGATCACCGGGTTGCCCTGCGGGTCGAACGCCTCGACCGCGCAGCCCAGCGCGCGACAGGAGATCTCGCCGCGCCACACGGGCACGGTCGGCGCGACCCCCACGAACGCCGCGCAGGTGTCGGTGCCCCCGGAGACCGACGCGATCTGGAGGTGCCCACCGACCGCGTCACGGAGCCAGTCGAAGCCCTCCGGCGAGAGCGGCGAGCCGGTGGAGCCGACCGACCGGATCGCCGACAGGTCGAAGGCGTCCTTCGGGCAGAGCCCGGCCTTGAGGCACGACTGCACGAACGACGCCGAGGTCCCGAACAGCGTCACGCCCTCGTCGGCGGCCATCTTCCAGAGCACGTCGAGGTCGGGGTAGCCGGGGCTGCCGTCGAAGGCGACGACCGTCGAGCCGACCAGCAGCCCGCTGATCAGCAGGTTCCACATCATCCAGCCGGTGGTGGTGAACCAGAAGAACCGGTCGCCGGGGCCCAGGTCGTGCTGGATGGCCAGGGACTTGAGGTGCTCGACGACGATCCCGCCGTGCGAGTGCACGATGCCCTTGGGTAGGCCGGTGGTGCCCGAGGAGTAGAGGATCCACAGCGGGTGGTCGAACGGCACCGGGTCGACCGTGAGCTCGGCGTCGGCGTGGTCGGTGAAGTCCGCCCAGCGCACCACGTCGTCGCGCCCGCCCCAGGCGTCGTCGGCGAGGTAGTCGATGCCGACGAACGCGCGCAGCGTCGGCAGCTGGGCGCGCAGGTCGTCGACGGTGCCGCGGACGTCGTAGCCCTTGCCGTTGTAGAGGTAGCCGTCGACGGCGACCAGCACCGACGGCTCGATCTGCGCGAACCGGTCCACGACGGCGCGGGCCCCGAAGTCCGGCGAGCACGACGACCACGTCGCCCCCAGCGACGCCGCGGCCAGGAACGCCACGAGCGTCTCGACGGTGTTCGGGGACAGCGCCACGACCCGGTCGCCGCGCCCGACCCCGAGCGCGACCAGCCCGGCGCGGGCGCGGGCGACGTCGGCGCGCAGCTCGCCGTAGGTGCGCGCGACCCGCCGGCCGTCCTCGCGCACGGCGACGATCGCCGTGTCCCCGTCGGCGCCGCCCTCGCGGGGCCACAGCGCGTGCTCGGCGTAGTTCAGCGTCGCGCCCGGGAACCACTCCGCACCGGGCATCGCGTCGGAGCCGAGCACCGTGCTCGGCCGGTCGTGGAACCGCACGCCCAGGACGTCGACGATCGTGCCCCAGAACGCCGGCAGGTCCGACGTCGACCAGGCCCACAACTGGTCGTAGGTGTCCACGGTGACCCCGTGCTCGCGGGCCACCCGCTGCGCGAACGCGGTGATCCGCGCGTTCTGCACCGTCGTCTCGTCGGGACGCCAGAGGATCTCGGGCTCGGTGCTCTCGGACGGGGTGCTCATGGGCACCGTTCTATCCTCAGCGGACCGCCAGCACCAGCATCCGCGCCTCCACCCCGACGCCCGCGCGGTAGGGCGTCGGATCGGCCGACACGAGATCCGCCCGTCCGGCGGAGACGAGATCGTCCACCTCGGCGCGGTAGCCGCCGGACTCCCAGACGTCGTCGAGCACGGTGGCCACGACGTACCCGCCGGGGCGGGTGACGCGCACGAACTCCGTCAGCGCCTCCGGGCCGACGTGGCCGTGGGTCAGGGTGCCGACGCAGACGACGACGTCGTAGCTGTCGGCGGGCGTGCGCAGCGGACGCGTGAGGTCGGCGGGCTCCAGCGAGCGGTAGGCCCCGGTGGCGCGGGCGCGCTCGAGCATGCCCGGGGAGACGTCGACCCCGTCGATCGGGCCGACCTCGCGCGCGGCGAGCTCCACCCCGACCAGGCCCGTCCCGCACCCGGCGTCGAGCACGGCGACGCCGGTGCCCGCGACGCGCACCACCGTGTCGGCGGCCAGGCCCGGCGCGACGTAGTCCTGGCTCGCGTCGGCGAGCTCGTCGTCGTAGCTCTCGGCCCAGTCGTCGTAGAACGCCCGCGCGTCGTCGGGACCGCGGAGGGTGTAGGCCCGCTCCATGCGCGGGTTGCCGCCGGTCGGGGTCGTGGGCTGCTCGGTCACGGGGGCGAGTCTGGTCCGTGAGCGGACTCTTGGGCTATAGCTCCGAAGTCCGCTCACATAAGATGAGGGCGTGCAGAACCTCTTCCGCCGCCGCTGACACCCGGTCCCGCGTGATGCGCGGGTCCCCCGCGGGTTCGGTGCCCGGGTCGTCGCCGTCGAGGCGCTCGGCCAGGCCGTGCCGCTCTACCCGCTCTACGCGCTGCTCTTCGCCGACCACGGCCTGTCCGACGCGGCGATCTCCGCGCTGTTCGCCCTGTGGTCGGTGACGACGCTGGTCCTCGAGGTGCCCTCGGGCGCCTGGGCCGACGTCACGTCCCGACGCCGGATGCTCGCGGCGTCCGGCGTGCTGTCCACCGCGGCGTTCACACTGTGGGTGCTCCTGCCGAGCGCACCGGTCTTCGCGCTCGGGTTCGTGCTCTGGGGCGTCGGGACGGCGCTGGCCTCGGGCACGCTCGAGGCCCTGGCCTACGACGCCCTCGCGCGGTGGGACGCGACCGACCGCTACGCCACCCTCATGGGCCGTGTCCGCGCCGGCTACCTCGGCGCGACGCTCGTGGCCACCGCCCTCGCCGCGCCGCTGGTCGCGATCGGCGGCTACGTCCTGCCCGGGCTGGTCGGGGCCGGTGCGACGCTGCTCTCCGCCGCGCTCGCGCTGACGCTGCCCGAGGAGGCCCGCGGGCCCCGGTCGGCGCGATCCACCGTCCGGGCCGCGCTCGTCGCGTGGTGGGCGATGCTGCGCGACGGGGTCGGCGAGGTGTCGCGGGTCGCGCTGCTGCGCCGAGCCGTCGTGCTCACCGCGCTCCTCACCGGGCTCATGGCCGTCGACGAGTACCTGCCCCTGCTCGCCGCCGACCACGGCGCGACGCCCGCGGCCACCGCGCTCGCCCTCACGGCGGTCGGTGTCGCCGAGACGGCCTGCGTGACCCTCGCCGGCCGCGTCGCTCGGGCCCGCGGTCCGGTGCTCGGGGCGCTGCTGGCCGGCTCGGCGATCGCGGTCGGCACGGGCGCCCTGTTGCCGCTCGGGCCCGGGTTCGCGCTCATCGCCGCGGGGTGGGGCGTCCTGCAGCTGCTGCTCGTCGTCGTCGAGACCCGGGTGCAGGACGCGGTGGTCGGCGAGGCCCGCGCCACCGTCACCTCGATGGCCGGCCTGGGCTCCGAGGCCGTCGGGCTCGGGGTGCTCGCCGTGGTCGGCACGGGCTCGGTGTGGATCGCGCTCCCGGCGTTGATCGCGGGGTTGACCGTCCCGTTGCTGGTCCTGGCGGTGGTCGTGTCCCGGGAGTGACCGTCCGGGTCTGGTCGAACCCGGACGGTTGCTGCCATATTCATCACGTCGCGAACCCGACGGAGGGAACGGACCATGCGCATCGCGGACCTGCTCGCACGGAAGGGGACCGCGGTGCTGACGGTCTCCCCCGACGATCCCGTGGCGTCGCTGCTCGCGGTGCTGGCCGAGCGCAACGTCGGCGCCGCGGTCGTGTGCGACGACGACGACCGGCTGGCCGGGATCGTCTCCGAGCGCGACGTCGTGCGGCACCTGCACCACCGCGGCGCGTCACTGCTCGAGGCCCCGATCTCGGAGATCATGACGACGGTGGTGGCCACCTGCCGCGCCGGCGACGACGTGCAGTCGCTGAGCCGCACCATGACCGAGCGTCGCATCCGCCACGTCCCGGTGCTCGACGAGCAGGAGAGGCTCGCGGGCATCGTCAGCATCGGCGACGTCGTCAAGAGCCGGATCGACCAGCTCGAGGAGCACCGCAGCCAGCTCGAGGCCTACATCTCGGGCTGACACGTCACCGTTCCGGGTGGCGCGGCCGCGGGTACGCGACCGGCATGGACATGACCAGGTTGGGCAAGACCGAGCTGCAGGTGTCGCGGATCGCGTTCGGGACCTGGCAGGTCTCGGGCGAGTGGGGTTCCTACGACGCCGAGCAGGCGCAGCGGGCGATCCGCCACGCCCTGGACCTGGGCGTCAACTTCTTCGACACCGCCCAGGCCTACGGGTTCGGGCAGGCCGAGGAGGTGCTCGCGAACGCGCTGCGCGGCGAGCTGGACCGTGACCGCGACTCGGTGGTCATCGCCACCAAGGGCGGCATCAACCCGGGCAGCGACAAGCCGCGCGACTCGAGCCGGGAGTACCTGCGCTCGGGCGTGGAGTCGTCGCTCAAGGCGATGAAGATCGACCACATCGACCTCTACCAGGTGCACTGGCCGGACACCGACACGCCGTTCGAGGACACGGCGGGCTACCTGCAGGAGCTCGTCGACGAGGGCAAGATCCGCCACGTCGGGGTGTCGAACTTCGACCAGGACCAGATGGCCGCGTTCGACCGCCGGCGCCCGGTGGAGACGCTGCAGCCGCCGTACCACCTGTTCCGCCGGCACATCGAGGACGGCGTGCTGCCGTACGTCCGCGAGCACGACATCGGGACGCTGGTCTACAGCCCGCTCGGCTCGGGGCTGCTGACGGGGACGATGGACTCCTCGACGACGTTCGAGGACTCCGACTGGCGCTCGCAGGCGTCCGCCTTCCACGGCGACCAGTTCCGGACGAACCTCGAGGTCGTCGAGCGGCTCAAGTCGTTCGCGGCGGACAAGGGCTGCGAGGTCTCGCAGCTCGCGATCGCATGGGTGCTCGCCCAGGACGGCATCGACGTCGCGATCGTCGGGGCCCGCTCCGACAGGAACATCGAGCGCTCGCTCGCCGCGGTCGACGTGCAGCTCTCGACCGACGACCTCGCCGAGATCGAGCGGATCACCGCCGACGGCGTGCAGGTCAGCGGCGCCTCGCCCGAGGGCGTCGCGTAGCGGGACGGGCACCCATCGTGGTCCTTGTCCAGGATCACGGAGTCCCACTACCGTACGTCGGGTCTTCCTCGCCGACGAAGGAGTCCCGATGACCGCGTCCACCGCCACCACCGTCACGAACCTGGGCGTCGCCATGTTCGCCGTCGCCGACCAGGACGCCGCGATCGCCTTCTACACCGAGAAGCTCGGGTGGGAGCTGCGCGGCGACACCCGGTTCGGCGAGGACGGCGAGAACCGCTGGGTCGAGGTCGCCCCGCCGGGCTCCACCGCGCGTCTCGCGCTCAACCCGCCGATGGGCGGGGAGCCCGGTGGCTGCGGCATCGGCGTGGAGACCCCGGACGCGCGGGCCGAGCACGCCCGCCTGCGCGACCTCGGCGTCGACGTCGACGACGTCATGGACGCCCCGGGCGCCCCGACGCTGTTCATGATGCGCGACCCCGACGGCAACCACATCGCGGTGGTCCAGGTCTAGGTGTCAGCGAAGTGCCGTTGCAGACGTTGAGTGTCCGCAACGGGACTTCGATCACCGCGCGAGCTCGGCCTCCACGACGTCCGCGGCGGCCGGCGCCCCGCCCCCGCGGCGGACGAGGTCGCGCTGCTCGGCCAGGCGCGCCGCGACCTCGGGCGACGACGTCAGCTCGAGCAGCGCCGCCCGCAGCGTCTCCGGCGTCGCCTCCTCGGTCGGCACCGTGCGGGCCACGCCCGCCGCCTCGAGCAGCGCGGCGTTGCCGAACTGGTCGACCGCCTGCGGGATCGGGATCATGGGAACGCCCTGGTAGAGCCCCTCGGCGCACCCGCCCATCCCGGCGTGGGTGACGAACGCGCTCGCCCGCCCGAGCACCCCGAGCTGCGGCACCCAGCGGTGGGCGGTGACGTGCTCGGGCAGCTCACCGAGCGCCGCGAGGTCGACGTGCGGGCCCACGGCCAGCACGACCTCCCAGCCCAGCGGCGCGAACGCCTCCGCGCAGGCCCGGAACAGGTCGGGGTGGTCGTGGTACGCCGACCCGAACGAGACGAGCACCAGCGGCCGCTCCGGCGCCGGCCACTGCTCCTGCGCCGCCCGGCGGTCGAGGTCGGGTCCGACGAAGGTGTAGACGTCCGGGTCGACCTTGTCCGCGAACGGCTGCAGCGTGCGCGGGATCTCGACGATCGACCGCCGCGGGCGACCGACGAACTGTTCCGGGTCGTCGTCGATGCCCTGCTCCGCGAGCCACGCCGCGAACCGCGCGAGGTAGGCCTGGTAGCCGGGCTCCCGCCGGAACGCGAGGTCGTCGGCGAGGTCGTCCTCGAAGCCCTCCCACGCGACCATCGCGGGGGAGAGCTGGATCGCCGGGATGCCCCAGCGGCGGGCGAGGACGAGCGCGGGATAGCCGCCGATGTCGTGGAGCGCGACGTCGGGGACGTCGTCACCCAGCGCCGCCTCGATCTGCGGCAGCGCGTGGACCGCCTCGTCGAGGAACAGCGCCGTGCCCGCGACGGGGTCGACCGGCCATTGCTCGCCGCGGCCCTGGTCGGGCAGCACGGAGGTGTGGCGCAGCGGCGTCGCCCCGGTCTCGGCGACCATCTCGGCGAACGACGCGGGGATGGCGTAGGTGACCCGGTGGCCGCGCGCGACGAGCTCGGCGACGACGGGCAGGTGGGGGTGGGTGTGGCCGTGCGCGGCGACGCCGACCACGAGGACGTGGGCCATGGAGATCTCCGGGTACGGAGTGGACGAGGGCAGCGGCGGGCACGCGGACCACCGCCGGAGGTCGTCCGGCGGTGCCGCGGGCGGGCTCTCGTCAGCCGTAGATCTGCTGGATCACGACGCCGACGCTAGGAGGACCCGGCGCCTCGGGGCCACCGGTTTCCGGTGATCGGAGTACCGGGACGGACACCGGGTGTCGATCAACCCAGCACGCCGGTCGGGGCGCGTCGCCGACACCCCTCGGTCGGGCAGGGCGACCCTGCCGGGTCAGGGCAGACGCTGCCCGGTCTCGGCGTCGAAGACGTGCAGCGCGTCGGGGTTCGGGCGCACCGCGATGGGGTCGCCGAAGCGCACCTGCACGCGTCCCGGCCCGCGCACGACGATCGAGGTCGAGGTGTCCTCGGCGAGGTGGGCGTAGAGGTAGGACTCGCTGCCGAGCTCCTCGACGACGTCCACGACGGCCTTGACCACCGAGCCCGCGTCCGACCCGGTGCTCTCGAGCACCCAGTCCTCGGGCCGGATGCCGACGGTCAGCCGGTCGCGCGAGCCGGCCGCGTCGGAGACCTCGCGCGGCAGCGGGATCTCGATCCCGCCGAGCGTGACCCCGGACGACGAGCGGGGCAGGTCGAGCAGGTTCATCGCGGGCGAGCCGATGAAGCCGGCGACGAAGGAGTTGATCGGGCGGTCGTAGAGCTCCGGCGGTGTCGCGTACTGCTGCAGCTTGCCGTCGGCGAGCACGGCGACCTTGTCGCCCATCGTCATGGCCTCGACCTGGTCGTGGGTGACGTAGACCGTCGACACCGCGAGCCGGTTCTGCATCTCGGCGATCTGCGCGCGGGTCTGCACGCGCATCTTCGCGTCGAGGTTCGACAGCGGCTCGTCCATGAGGAAGACCTGGGGCTCCCGCACGATCGCGCGCCCCATCGCGACCCGTTGCCGCTGGCCGCCGGAGAGGGCCTTGGGCTTGCGGTCGAGGAAGTCGGTGAGCCCGAGCATCTCGGCGGCCTGGCGGACCCGCTGCGCGCGCTCCTCCTTCCCCATCCCGCGCATCTTCAGCGGGAACGCCATGTTCTCCGCGACCGTCTTCGACGGGTAGAGCGCGTAGTTCTGGAACACCATCGCGATGTCGCGGTCCTTGCTCGGCACGTCGACGACGTCGCGGCCGTCGATGCGCACCGAGCCCGCGTCGATCGGCTCGAGCCCCGCGAGCATGCGCAGCGCCGTCGACTTCCCCGAGCCGGACGGGCCGACCAGCACGACGAGGTCGCCGTCGGCGACGGTCAGGTCCAGGCTGTCGACCGCCGGCTTCGCGCCCGGCGTGTAGATGCGTGAGGCCTGGTCGAACACCACTTCAGCCATCGCTGTAGCTCCCTACTTGACCGCGCCGAACGACAGGCCCTGCACCAGCTTGTTCTGCGCCACCCAGCCCGCGAGGATCACGGGCAGCGCGGCCAGGGTCGCCGCGGCGGAGAGCTGGGCCCAGTACAGGCCCTCCGAGGTGATGAATCCGACCAGGAAGACCGGCATGGTGCCGGCGTTGGCCGCGGTCAGGTTGACCGCGAAGAAGAACTCGTTCCACGCGAAGATCACGCAGATCAGCGCCGTGGCGAAGATGCCCGGCGAGATGATCGGCAGGACGATCTCGCGCAGCGTGCGCCACAGCGGGGCGCCGTCGATGCTCGCCTGCTCGAGCAGCTCGCCCGGCACCTCCAGGAAGAACGACCTCATCATCCACACCGCGATCGGCAGGTTCATCCCGGTGTAGAGGACGACCAGGGTCCAGATGTTGTCGAGCATGCCGATCTGGTTGACCACGACGTAGATCGGCACGATCACCGCGACCACCGGCAGCATCTTCGTGGAGATGAAGAAGAACAGGACGTCCTGGGTCTTCTTCACCGGGCGCAGCGAGACCGCGAACGCGGCCGGGATCCCCAGGAGCAGCACGAGCAGGGTGGAGAACACCGTGGCGATCAGCGAGTTCGCCAGGTAGGGGCCGACGCCGGCGGAGAAGACACCCTCGTACTGCTCCAGCGTCGGCTCGAAAATGATCTTCGGCGTCGTGGTGTAGGCGTCGGTCTCCTGCTTGAAGGAGGTCAGCACCATCCAGAAGACCGGGAAGAAGAACGCGATGCCGACGACCCAGGCGATGACGCCCAGCCAGACGTTGGCGGCGCTGCGCTTCTGACGGCGGGGCTCGGGCGGCGCCGCGGGCCCCTGCGTGTCGGGTGGAGTGCTCGTCGTGACCGCCATCAGGCCGCCTCCTCCTCGCCACTGAACGACTTGAAGATCAGGCGCAGCGCGAAGTTCGCGGCGATGAGGGTCAGGATCACCACGACCACGCCCATCGCCGCCGACTGGCCGATGTCGAAGCCCAGGAAGGCGCGCTGGTAGATGTAGAAGGGCAGGTTCGCGCTGGCCACACCCGGACCGCCCTGGGTCATCATGTAGACCTGGTCGAAGATGTTGACCAGGTAGATCGTGCCGAGCACGACGCCGAGCTCGATGAACCGGCGCAGGTGCGGCAGCGTCAGCTCCCGGAACGTCGACCACGCGCTCGCGCCGTCGACCCGCGCCGCCTCCAGCTGGTCGGTCGGCATGCTCTGCAGCCCCGCGAGCAGCAGCAGCATCATGAACGGCGTCCACTGCCAGATCAACGCGGCCATCACCGAGGCGAGCGGGTAGTTGCTGATCCACTCGGTGCCCGACGCCCCGAACGGCGTCAGCACGAAGTTGATCAGACCGAGCGTCGGGTCGAGCAGCACCGTCTTCCACAGCAGCGCCGCCGCGACCGGCGTGATGAGGAACGGCGTGATGAGCAGCGTGCGCACCACGCCCCGGCCGACGAACTGGCGGTTGAGCAGCAGCGCCAGGAGCAGGCCCAGGACCACGGCGATGAGCACCGAGCCCAGCGTCATGATCACCGTGTTCAGCGCGACGGTGCGGAACTGGCTGTCGGCGAAGACGTCGGCGTAGTTCGAGAACCAGACGAACTCCTGCGACCCCGGCCGCACCAGGTTCCACGACTGCAGCGAGTACCAGAGCGTCAGGATGAACGGGATCTGCGTGACGATGATCGTGAAGATCAGCGCGGGGAGCAGCGGCGCCCGGCGGCGCCAGCCCTCGGCCCGATCGATCATCGGCGCGCCGCCGGTGGTCTCCGGTGCGGCGGGACGTTCCATGGTGGCTGTCATCGCTGGTAGCTCTCCCCCACCGTCTCCGCGTAGTTCTGCGACTGCTCCAGGGCCTCGTCGACGGTGATCTGGCCCGCGATTGCGGCGCTGACCTGTTGACTGACGCGGGTGCCGAGGTCCTGGAACTCAGGGATGCGGAGGAACTGCACGCCCTGGTACGGCACCGGCTGCACGGTCGGCTGCTGGGGGTTCGCCCGCTGCAGGCCGTCGAGGATCAGCGGCGCGTAGGCGTTCGCCACCTGCTGGTACTGCGGAATTTGGTAGGTCGACTGACGGGAGCCGGGCGGGATCGAGGTCCACCCGATCTCGGGGTCGTTGCCGGCCCGCTGGATGTACTCCTTGCTCGTCATCCAGGACATGAACCGCCAGGCCGCGTCCTTGCGCGGTGAGGTCTGCGGGATGCCCAGGGACCAGGTGTACAGCCAGCCGGACGACGGGGTGGCGACGACGGGCGCCGGCGCGTAGCCGATGCGGCCCGCCACCGTCGACTCCGCGGGGTCCTCGACCGTGCCCGCGGCCGACGTCGCGTCGTACCACATGGCGACCTGGCCCTGCCCGAACTGCGTCGCACACTCCGAGAAGCCGGACTGCGAGGCGCCGGGCTGGCCGTGCTGGCGGACGAGGTCGACGTAGAACTGCACCGCGCCCCGCACCTCGGGCGAGGTCAGCTGCGCGCGCCACTGCGGGTCGTACCAACGGCCGCCGAAGGTGTTGATGACGGTGTCGAGCGGGGCCATCACCTCGCCCCAGCCGGGCTTGCCGCGCAGGCAGATGCCGCGCTGGCGGCCCTCGCCCTGGTCGAGCCGGGCGGCGAACTCGGCGATCTGCGGCCACGTCGGCTGCGCGGGCATCTGGATGCCGGCCTGCTCGAAGAGGTCGCGGCGGTACATGAGGAACGACGACTCGCCGTAGAACGGCACCGAGTACATCCGGCCCTCGTACGACAGCGAGTCGCGCACGGTGGGGATGAAGTCGGCCCGGTCGTAGCCCGGCGTCGCCGCCATGTAGGGCTCCAGATCGGTGAGCCAGCCGTTCTGCGCCCACTGCGGCGTCTCGTAGTTCGAGATCATGACGATGTCGAACTCGCCGCCGCCGGTCGCGACCGAGGCCGTGATCTTGGCGCGGGCCTCGTTCTCCGACAGCGAGACGAAGCGCAGCCGGATGCCCGGGTTCTCCGCCTCGAACTCCGGGGCGAGCGAGATCGCGTCCTCCATCTGCGGGTTGGACACGATGGCGACCGTGACGGTCTCGACGCCCTCCGCGCCGCCGAGTGCGCCGGCGCCCGAGCACCCGGCCAGCAGCCCCAGGGTCGCGAGGACCGCCCCGACCACCACCGGGAGCCGGCTCCGTCGCCGTGCCGCCGCGCCCTGCATCGCGCCTCCCGCCCCGAACGACCACCATGGTGGAGCCGCACCGCGGCGACCGTGATGTGGGCCACGTGCGGTGGGGTGACCGTAAAGCTGCGCTCCGTGAGAGGCAAGCGCTTAACCACTTCAGTTCCGGGTGGAGCGCGCACGGTGTGCGCGGGGTACAACTAGCGCGCACGCGGTGGGTCGTGGCTCGACGCCGCCGGAGGACGGGAGCCGGTCATGGTGACGATGGCCGATGTGGCGCGGATGGCCGGCGTCTCCACGGCCACGGTCTCGCACGTCCTCAACGGCACCCGTCCGGTGCGGGCGCGGACCCGCGAACAGGTGCTCTCGGCGGTGGCGGCCACCCACTACACGCCGAACACCGTCGCCCGGTCCCTGGCCACCGCGCGCACGACGACGATGGGCCTGGTCCTCTCGGCGATCTCGAACCCCTACTTCGGCGAGCTGCTCCACGGCGCCGAGTGCGCGGCCGCCGACGCCGGCTACACACTGCTGCTCGTCGATCCCCACGAGGACCCGGAGTACGAGCTCACCGTCGTCTCCCGCCTGCACCACCACCGGGTCGACGGCGTCGTGCTCGCCCCGTCGGCCCGCCCCGACGAGGCGCTCGCCTACCTCGCGCGCCACCGGGTGCCGACGGTGCTGCTCGACCGGCTCATCGACCCCGCGCACGACCAGGTGGGCAGCGAGAACCGGGAGGCCACCGCCGCGCTCACCGGCCACCTCGCCGACCACGGGCACACCCGCATCGGCCTGGTCGCGGGCCTGCAGGGGCTCGCGACGACGGTCGAGCGCCGCGACGGGCACCGCGACGCGCTGGTCGCCCGTGGGCTGCCCGTCGACCCGGCGCTGGAGGTCAGCGGCTCGTCGTCCACCGAGGGGGCGCGGGTGGCGACCGCGGCGCTGCTCGCGCTCGACGACCCGCCGACCGCGATCGTCGTCGGCAACAACAGCATGACCATCGGCGCCATGCAGGCGCTGCGGGCGGCCGGGCTCGTGGTGCCCCGCGACGTCGCCGTCGCCGCGTTCGACGACTTCGCCTGGGCCGACCTGTTCTCTCCGCGCCTGACCGTCGTCGCGCAGCCGTTCGACGAGATCGCGCGGACCGCCGTGCACCTGCTGCTCGCCCGGATCGCCGACCCCGACACCCCGCCGCACACGCGGCGGATCGCGCCCGAGCTGCGGATCCGGGAGTCGTGCGGCTGCCCGCCCTGAGGCGCGGAACGGCAGGGCAGCGCGACGGAGGAGCGCTGTCGGGCCGTCTCCTCGTCGCCGGGACGACCCCGACCTCTCAGACCAGGGCGGCCAGGTTGTCGAGCGAGCGGGTCAGGTGCTCCTCACCGAAGGGCGGGAAGCTGATGTGCTCGCGCAGGAAGGCCGGGACCGCCGACCAGTCGTAGGTCAGCGTCACTCGCGTGCCGCCACCCGCCGGCTCGAGGTCGTAGCGCCAGATCCAGCCGCCGTAGCCGATCTCGCCGTCGGGTCCGTACTGGCCGGGCTGCCAGGCGAGCGCGCGCGGCGGGTCGAACACCTCGACGCGGTTGTGCATCCGGTAGTCGCCGTCGGGGTGGTTGCTGTGGAACATGCCCACGCCGAACACCTGACCCGCGCCGCTGATCGCGCCGTCGTCCAGGGGCTCGCGGACCCAGCCCGTGCCGTCGATCGCCGCGTGACGGCCGGGGTCGGCGAGGACCCGGAAGACCGCCTCCGGCGACGCGTCGACGTGCCGCGCCACGCTCATGACCTCGGTGGCCGTCCCGGTGCTCATCGTCGGTCCTCCCCGTCTCCGTGTTCGGTACGGGAACCGTATCGGTGAGTTGCTCGAAAGGACAAGAGGGGTCGACGGCGGTTCGGCGGGCGTCGCCGTCGACGATCGTGGCCATACTGCGGGCATGGCGCGCTCAGCGACGTACGTCGCCGGGGTCGACTCCTCGACCCAGGCGACCAAGGTCCTCGTCGTCGACCCGTCGGACGGGAGCGTGGTCCGCGAGGCCCGCCGCGCCCATCCCGACGGCACGGAGGTCGATCCGCGGGCCTGGTGGGACGCGCTGGCCGGGGCGCTCGGGGAGGTCGGCACCGACGACGTCGCGGCGATCGCCGTCGCCGGTCAGCAGCACGGGATGGTGCTGCTCGACGAGGCCGGAGAGCCGGTCCGCGACGCGCTGCTGTGGAACGACACCCGCTCGGCGCCCGACGCGCGGGCGCTGATCGAGGAGCTCGGCGGGGCCGAGGCGTGGGCGGAGGCGGTCGGCACGGTGCCGGTCGCGAGCATCACCGCGACGAAGCTGCGCTGGACCTCGCGCGCCGAGCCGGAGAACGCCGACCGGGCGCGCTCGGTGATGCTGCCGCACGACTGGCTGACCTGGCGGCTGTGCGGGATGCCGGACGAGCCGGTGACCGACCGCGGCGACGCCTCGGGCACCGGCTACTGGTCGACGGTCACCGGCGAGTACCGCCCCGACCTGCTCGAGCTGGCGTTCGGGCGCACGCTCGGCGTGCCGCGGGTGGCCGGGCCGGACGAGGTCGTCGGGCACACCGAGGGCGGGATCGCCGTGGCCCCGGGCACGGGCGACAACGCGGGCGCGGCGCTGGCGATCGGGCCGGGAGCGGGCGAGGTGATCGTGTCGATCGGCACCTCGGGGACGGTGTTCACCGGGTACGACCGGCCGACCACCGACGCCTCGGGGCTGGTCGCCGGGTTCGCCGATGCGCGTGGGGGCTACCTGCCGCTGATCGCCACCCTCAACGCGGCACGGGTGCTGGGCGTGGGCGCGGGGCTGCTCGGCGTGGACCCCGCGGGGTTCGACGAGCTCGCCCGCGCGGCGTCGCCGGGCGCCAGCGGGCTGGTGCTGCTGCCCTACCTCGACGGCGAGCGCACGCCCGACCGCCCGCAGGCGCAGGGCCGCTACGTCGGGCTGACCACGGCCAATGGCACGCGGGAGAACCTGGCGCGCGCGACGGTGGAGGGCATGCTCTGCGGGCTCGCCGACGGCGTGGACGCCCTGACCGCGCAGGGCGTACCGGCGCGCCGGGCGCTGCTGATCGGGGGCGGGTCGCGGTCGGCCGCCGTCGCGGAGCTCGCGCCGGACGTGCTGGGCCTGCCGGTCGAGGTGCTCGCGCCGCAGGAGTACGTGGCGCTCGGCGCCGCCCGCCAGGCCTCCTGGGCGCTGCAGGGCGAGGAGCCGAGCTGGCGCGTGCCGCGCGAGACCAGCCGCGACGTCACCGACGCGACCATCTCCGAGCAGGTCCGCGCGCGCTACGCCGACGTCCGGGACGGCCGCGCGCCCTAGCTCGCGAGGTCGTTCCAGCCTGGCGTCCACGCTGGCGTTCAACGTCAGGAAATCCGCCATGTCGATGCGCCGGAAGCCGGGAATTGAGCGCGCCCGACTCATGTTGAGTGAGTTGTAGGCCCGCAAGGCCGGGCCGCCTTCGGTACTCGAGGAGAACACCATGAGCACGCTGATCCCCTGGGGCCCGCGCTTCGTCGACCCGTTCGCGCTGACCGACGCCCTGTTCCGCCGCCCGGCCGCCCGCGGCGACCGCGGCACCGCCTGGTACGCCCCGACCACCGACGTGGTGCGCGAGGGTGACGACGCCGTCGTCCGCCTCGAGCTCCCGGGCGTGGACGTGGCCAAGGACGTCACCGTCGAGGTCGAGGGCGGCCGCCTGACCGTCCGCGGCGAGCGCCGTGACGAGCAGTCCGGCGAGGGCTTCCGCCAGAGCCGCTACGGCTCGTTCCGCCGGACCTTCACGCTGCCCGAGCACGTCGACGGCGACGCGGTGTCCGCGTCGTACGACGCCGGCGTGCTGACGGTCCGCGTCGCCGGCGCCCACGCGTCGGTCGAGGCCGGCGCCCGGCGCATCGCCATCGACGGCGTCTCCGCGCCGGAGTCGACCGAGTCGGCCGACTCGGCCGAGTCGGCCGAATCGGCCGAGGGCGGGGCCGGCGAGGGCAAGGCCGCCTGACGAGCCCGGACGCAGCGAACGCGCTGTTCGCTGCTTCTACGCGCACGAAGGCCCCGTTGACTACCACGTGATCGACGACCGACGCCCGCGGGACCTGCACGGTCCCGCGGGCGTCGTCGTGTCGGGGGGGCGGTCCGGGACTCAGTCGAGGAAGTGGTCCACCAGCATCGGCGCGGAGCGGACCCGCACCCCGGTGGCGTGGTACGCCGCGTTGGCCACCACCGCCGCGGCCCCGACGATCCCGATCTCCCCGATGCCCTTGGAGCCCATCGGGTTCACGTACGGGTCCTCCTCGTCGATCCACTCGGCGTCCATGTCGCCGACGTCGGCGCACGACGCGATGTGGTAGTTCGCGAGGTCGTGGTTGACCACGTGCCCCGAGCGCGGGTCCATCACGCTGTCCTCGTGCAGGGCCATCGACAGGCCCATCGTCATGCCGCCGATGAACTGCGAGCGGGCCGTGACCGGGTTGAGGATCCGCCCGGCGGCGAACACCCCCAGCATCCGCGGCACCCGGACCTCGCCGGTGTCGGCGTGCACCAGGACCTCGGCGAACTGCGCTCCGAACGCCGACATCGCGTAGTGCTCGGACCAGTCGTTCTCCGGCGTCGCGCCCTCGATCTCGTCGCCGTCCGACGGGTCGGTCCCGTACTTCGCGCGGAACCGCTGCGCCGCGTCGACCACCGCGGAGCCCCAGGACGCCGTCCCCGACGACCCGCCGGCCACGGTCGCGGGCGGGACCGCGGTGTCCCCGACGGTCACCTCGACGGTGTCCACGTCGACACCGAGCGCGTCGGCCGCGATCTGACCGAGCACCGTGCGGGCGCCGGTGCCGATGTCCGCGGCGGCGATCTCGACGTCCCAGTGCTCGGCACCGTCGGCGGCCGGGCGGTGGTAGCGGATCGTGGCGCCCGAGCCCGGTGAGCGGTTGGTCGGGTAGGCCGACGCCGCCACCCCGGTGCCCGACCACCAGCCGTCGACCAGGCGCGCCCGCGGCGTCGGGTCGCGCCGCGACCAGCCGAAACGGTCGGCGCCGCGGCGCAGGCACTCCACGAGGTGGCGGCTGGAGAACGGCTTGCCCGTCTCCGGGTCGGCGTCGGGCTCGTTGCGGATCCGCAGCTCCACCGGGTCGACGTCGCACGCGACGGCCAGCTCGTCCATCGCCACCTCGGCGGCGAAGCTGCCCGGGCACTCCCCCGGCGCGCGCATCCACGACGGCACCGGCACGTCGAGCATGTCGAGGCGGTGGGTGGTGCGCCGGTGCGGCGCGGCGTAGACCGAGCGGCTGTAGGTCGCGGTCTGCTCGGCGAACTCCTTGGTCCGCGACGTCTGCTCGACGACGTCGTGCACCAGCGCGCTGAGCCGCCCCTCGCGCGTCGCCCCGAGCCGCACGTGCTGGATCGTCGGCGTGCGGTAGCCGACCAGCGAGAACATCTGCTGGCGGGTCAGCGGGTACTTCACCGGCCGTCCCGGGACCCGCCGCGCGGCCAGGCACGCCAGGACCACGTTGGCGTGCAGGTTGCCCTTCGACCCGAAGCCGCCGCCCACGTGCGGGCTGATGACGTCGACGTCGGCCTCGTCCATCCCGAACACCGTCGCGACGTTGCTGCGGGTGGTGCTGACGCCCTGGGTCGAGTCGAAGATCGTGAACCGGCCCCCGTCGGGCTCCCACACCACGATCGACGAATGGGGTTCCAGCGGGTTGTTGTGCGTGGTCGCGGTCGTGTAGGTCGCGTCGACGACGACCTCGGCCTCGCCGAGCGCCGCGTCGGCGTCGCCGATCACCGAGTCGGTCGCGAACGCCGGGTTCACGGCGTCGGGCGCGTAGAGCTCGCCCGCGTCCGGGTCGAGCACGGCCCGGAAGTCGTCCTGCTCGTAGGTCACCTCGACCCGGTCGGCGCCCTCCCGCGCCGCCTCCGGGGTGTCGGCGAGCACCGCGCCCACGTACTGGCCGCGGAACCCGATCTCGTCGTCCTGCAGCACCGTGAACTCGCGGTCCGAGGTGTCGGCCAGCGCGTCGGCGTCGCGGGTGGTGAGCACCGCGACGACCCCGTCGACGGCCTCGGCGGCCGACGTGTCGATCGCGGTGACCCGCCCGCGCGGGATCGTCGCCAGCACCGGGTGCAGGTGCACCGGTCGGTCCAGGGGGTGCTCGGCGGCGTAGCGCGCGGTGCCGGTGACCTTGGCCGGGCCCTCGACGCGGCGCCGGGGCGTGCCCATCGCGCGAGGTGTCAGCATCTCCGGGGTGCTCATGCGGCTCCCTCCACCAGCGTGCGCAGCGTCGACGTGAGCGTGCCGCGCAGCAGCGGCACCTTGAACGCGTTGCCGCCGACGTCGGTGTCGAGGGGGGCGGCGTCGGCGAGCTCGGCGTCGGCGGCGGCGCGGTAGGTGTCGTCGGTGGCGGGCGCGCCCCGCAGCACGTCCTCGGCACGGGTCGCGCGCCACGGCCCGTGCGCGACGCCGCCGAACGCGACGCGCGCGTCGGTGACGGTGCCGTCCTCCACCGCGACCGCGGCCGCGACGCTGACCAGCGCGAACGCGTACGACGCGCGGTCGCGGACCTTGCGGTACGTCGAGCGCGCGGCGATCGGCGACGGCGGCAGGTCGACCGCGGTGATCAGCTCGCCACGGCGCAGGACGGTGTCACGCGACGGGTCGTCCCCGGGCAGCCGGTAGAACTCGGTGATCGGGACCGCGCGGTCGCCGTCGGGGCCGGTGAGCCGGACGACGGCGTCGAACGCCAGCATCGGCACCGCCATGTCCGAGGGGTGGGCGGCGACGCAGTGCTGCAGGCCCGCGGAGTCCTGCGCGGCGCCGAGGATCGCGTGGTAGCGCGTCCAGCCGTCACGGGCGGCGCAGCCCTGGCCGGGGACGCGCTTGTTGCACGGCGTGGTGACGTCCTGGAAGTAGGCGCAGCGGGTGCGCTGGAGCAGGTTGCCGCCGGTGGTGGCCATGTTGCGCAGCTGCCCGGACGCGCCGGCGAGCAGGGCCGCGGCGAGGGCCGGGTAGGCGCGGCGCACCCGCGGGTCGCCGGCCAGGTCGCTGTTGCGCACGCCGGCGCCGACCCGCAGCCCACCGTCGGGGAGGTCCTCGACGGCGGTGGAGGTCAGACCGGTGACGTCGACGAGCGTGCCCGGGGTGGCGACGCCGAGCTTGAGGTGGTCGACGAGGTTGGTGCCGCCGGCGAGGAACACGGCGTCGGGATCGGCGGCGACCGTGGCCACCGCGTCCCCGGCGGTGTCCGGGCGGAGGTGGGTGAAGGGCCTCACCGGGCACCCCCGTCGGTGCCGGCGACCGACGCCACGGCGTCGACGATGTTCGCGTACGCGCCGCAGCGGCACAGGTTGCCGCTCATGCGCTCGGCGATCTCGCTGCGGTCGAGCGTGACGCGCTCCGCGTCGAGGTCGGGGGTGACCGCGCTCGGCCAGCCCTCACCGGCCTCCGCGAGGACGGCCGCCGCCGAGCAGACCTGGCCCGGCGTGCAGTAGCCGCACTGGTAGGCGTCGGCGTCGAGGAACGCCCTGGCCACGGGATGCAGCTCGCCGTCGGTGGCGAGCCCGTCGGCCGTGGTCACGTCGGCGCCGTCGTGGGCCACCGCCAGCGCCAGGCAGGGCAGGGCACGGCGCCCGTCGAGGAGCACGGTGCACGACCCGCACTGCCCGTGGTCACACCCCTTCTTCGGGCTCGTGACGTCCAGGTGCTCGCGCAGCGCGTCGAGCACGGTCGTCCGCGTGTCGACGGTGAGCGTGCGCTCCCGTCCGTCGACGGTCAGGGTGATGGTGGCGTCCACCGTTCAGGGTGACCGGTGGCCCTGGTCCGCACTCCTCGTCCACGGAGCGGACCACGTCGCCGCCGGGGCAGGCTCGCGACGAAGGCGGCGGTGTCCCCGCGCATCGAGGTCCCCGTCCGCCGGGGGTGCGCGGCGATCCACGCGTCGAGGTGCGGAGTGGCGGCCGCACCCGCGGCGCGCTCGGGCGCACTGGTGCCCGCGGAGACCGCGGACAGCCAGCGAGCCCGCTCGTTCGGTCTAGCGATCAGCTACCGAGCGTGAGGAATCGCCTCAGCGACGACGGCCTCGACCCGCGCCCGAGCGCGCGGAGTGGGCCGCCGCCGAGTGGCTCGGGGCGCTCTGCCCACCGCTGCCGGCCGCGCGCGGCCGCCCGCCGCCCGCGCCGCCCGTGCCGCCGCCCCGCGAGCCGCCCCGGCCGCCGGCGCTCGCGCCGGTGCTCGCGGCCGCTCCGCCGTCGGTGCGCGACCCGCCCCCGCGCCGACGGCCACCGCCGCCGCCGCGCGAGCCCCCGGACCGCGCGCCGCCGGAGCGCTCGCCACCCGAGCCGTCCCCGGGGCGACCGCCACCCCGCGGACCCCCGGACCGCGAACCTCCGGACCGCGAACTCCCGGACCGGGAACCCCCGGACCGCCCCGAGCCCGCGACGGGCTGGGGCGGGGGCTTGCGGGCCGCGGACTCCGGCCCGTCCTCGGGCGCCACGTGCGGCGCCGGCTCGCCGACCAGCGCGGCGATCTCGCGGGCGCCGGGCGTGACCTCCGCGGTGCGCGGCTTGATGCCGGCCTTGCGGGTCATCGACGCCACCTCGGACCGCTCCGACGGCGCCACCAGCGTCACGACGTCACCCGCCGAGCCGGCGCGCGCGGTGCGCCCGGAGCGGTGGGTGTAGGCCTTGTGCTCCGCGGGCGGGTCGACGTGCACGACGAGCGCGACGTCGTCGACATGGATGCCGCGGGCGGCGATGTCGGTGGCGACGAGCACGCGCACGTCGCCGGCCGCGAAGCCCGCGAGGTTCCGGTCGCGGGCGGGCTGCGACAGGTTGCCGTGCAGCTCGGTCGCCGGGATCCCGGCCGCGGTGAGCTGGCGGGAGAGCTTGCGGGCGGCGTGCTTGGTGCGGGTGAACAGCATGCTGCGCCCCTGCCCGCCGGCGAGCTCGCTGACCACCGCGGCCCGGTCGGCGGGCGCGACCGTGAACACGTGGTGGGTCATGTCCGGCACCGGCTCCTGGGCGGCGTCGACGCTGTGGGTCACCGGCTGGTGCAGGAATTCCCGCACGAGCCGGTCGACCTCGCCGTCGAGCGTCGCCGAGAACAGCAGCCGCTGCCCGTCGCCCGGGGTGCGCCGGAGCAGCCGCCGCACGGCCGGCAGGAAGCCGAGGTCGCTCATGTGGTCGGCCTCGTCGAGCACCGTGACCTCGACCCGGTCGAGGTCCACGAGCCCCTGCCCGAGGAGGTCCTCGAGGCGGCCGGGGCAGGCGATGAGCAGGTCGACGCCGCTGCGCAGCGCGTCGGCCTGGCGGCCCTGGCCGACGCCGCCGTAGACGACGGTCTGGCGCAGGCCGAGGGCCTCGGCGAGCGGGGCGAGGGCGTCGCGGACCTGGCTCGCGAGCTCGCGCGTCGGCAGCAGCACGAGGCCCCGGGGCCGCTTCGAGATCGTGCGCCCGCTCGCGAGGCGGGCGAGCAGCGGCAGCCCGAAGGCCAGGGTCTTGCCGCTGCCGGTGCGCCCGCGGCCGAGCACGTCGCGCCCGGACAGCGCGTCCGGGATCGCGGCCTGCTGGATCGGGGTGGGATCGGTGATCCCGCGTGCCGCGAGCACGTCGACCACGTCGACGGGGATGCCGAGGTCGGCGAAGGGCGTGCGGGACCGGGGGACGGACGTCGTCGGGATGTCGGGAACCTCTCCACGGGGAGCGTTGGGCCGCGAGCTCGGCCCGTCCACGGTGGAGGGGAGGACCGCGTCGTGCGCGGTGCGCTGACGACCCACGGGCGCCGGACCGGCGCCGCGTACACCTCCAGTGTCCCAGAAGTCGATCGCCCGGGTGGGACGGCGGGGGGTGTCGGACGTCTCGGGCACACTGACCGCCGTGATCAGCTGCCGCTGCGAGATCGCGCCGCCGTCGCTGTTGCTGCGGGTGGCCGAGCGGGGCGGGCGCGAGGCGCGCGACGCGGCCCTGCGCACGCTGCTCACCTCGGCGGCCCTGCGCTCGCGGCGCACGGCGCTCGGCGCGACGCTGCGCCGCTTCGGGCTCTCGCCCGCCGACCTGGAGTTCCTGCCCGCGCAGGCGCCCGCCACCGGCCCGGAGAACACCGTGTACGACGTCGCGGGCGGTGGGGAGGAGGCGCTGCCCGGGCGCCGGGTGCGCGGCACGGACGACCCGCCGACCGGCGACGCCGCGGTGGACCAGGCCTTCGACGGCGCCGCGACGACGGCGACGTTCTACCGGGAGGTCTTCGGGCGCGACTCGGTCGACGGCCGCGGGCTCGACCTCGTCTCCTCGGTGCACTTCGGTCGGCGCTACGACAACGCCTTCTGGACCGGCGACCAGATGGTCTACGGCGACGGCGGCGGCGGGGTGTTCGTCCCGGGCGGGCTGACGCGCTCGCTCGCCGTCATCGCCCACGAGCTCACCCACGGCGTCACGCAGTTCAGCGCCGGCCTCGCGTACCGGGGGCAGAGCGGGGCGCTCAACGAGTCGTTCTCCGACGTCTTCGGCGTGCTGGTCGAGCACCGGGCCGGCGACGTCGACGCCGCGTCGGCGAGCTGGCTGGTCGGCGAGGGCATCCTCGAGCCGTCGCTCGGCGGGGCGCTGCGCAACATGATCGCGCCGGGGACGGCGTACTCGGGCGACGACCAGCCCGCGGACATGGACGCCTACGCCGACCTGCCCGTCGACGACGACCCGCGCAACGACAACGGCGGCGTGCACATCAACTCCGGCATCCCCAACCGCGCCTTCGCCGAGGCCGCACGCACGCTCGGCGGTCGCGCGTGGGAGACGGTGGGACCGGTCTGGTACGAGGTCCTGACGGGCGGACGCCTCGCCCCGACCGCCGACTTCGCCGCCTGCGCCGCGCTCACCGTCAGGGTGGCGGGCGAGCGCTACGGCGAGGGGTCGGCGCAGCAGGACGCGGTGCGCGGGGGCTGGGAGGCGGTCAAGGTGCGGTTGCCGGCGGACCCGCGGTGAAGGTCACCGTGGTCCGCGCCGGCGGGGTCGCGGGCATGGTGCTGACGGTCGAGGTCGACGCCGGCGAGCTCGACGCGGAGGCGACCGCGCAGCTCACGGGCCTGGTCGACGCCTGCGAGTTCCCGGAGACCCCGCCCGCCGCCACCAAGGGTCGCGCCGACACCTTCGACTACGAGCTCGCCGTCGAGCGGGACGACGGCGCCGTGCGCCGGACCCGCTTCGGCCAGGGCGCGGCGCCGCCGGGAGCCGACGCCCTCGTGGCGTGGGTCCTCGACGGCCCGCACGGACACCGACACGTCGGACGCTGGTGATCGAGGACCTGCGCTGACGACTCACCAGTCGAAGAAGCCCCCACCGTCGAAGCCGCCGTCCATGCCGGGGTCCATCCCCGGGTCCATCCCCGGATCCATGCCCGGGTCCGTCCCGCCCATGTCCGCGCCCATCGCGTCGCCACCCACCGCGGCGGCGCCGAAGCCGGAGAACAGGGCGCTGGCGACCATCATCCCGCCGACGACGCCGACGCCGCCGAGGAGCATCGGCCGCCACCACGGCTCGGAGTACCAGCCGGCGGGCACGGGACGGCCGCCGACCATGCCGCCCGGGTAGTAGTGGCTGTTCTGCGCCGAGGGCTGCGGCGAGCCGGTGACGCTGCGGCCGTCGACGTCGACCTCCCGCGCGGACGCCAGCTCCCCGGCCCGCGACCGCTCGGCGGAGCCGGGCAGCTCCGGGCCGGGGTCCATGCCCATGGCGGTGCGGGCGGCGCGCACGTAGTAGAGGCCCTCGAGCGCGGTGTCGGTGACCAGCTGGTACTGCGGCGCGGTGGACGCCTGCTCCAGCTGGGAACCGGCGGCGGTGTAGCGCTCGGCGGCGTCGGCGAGCGCCTGCTTCGAGGGCTCGTCGGACCCGGTCAGGTTGAGCACCTGGCCGCCGAGGCGTTCGTACCAGCGGCGCGCCTCGGCCTCGGCGTCACCGAGCTGACTCTGGGCGGTGGTGCCCCGGCCGCGCCCGCGCGTGGCCACGAGGGCGACCAGGCCGCCGACGACGAGCAGGATGAGCAGGATCTCCACGTCACCGATGGTCCGCGCGGCTCCTGAGACGCAGCTGTGAGCGAGCGAGAAAACCGCTCGGCAGTCGACCGCGCCGTCGCCGGGTTGCCGCTCGCGGGCCCCTACGCGATCTCCGGGCGTCGCTCTGGCGGCTCGCTCAGGGGCGGCGCATCGGCACGTGCGGGATGCCGTCCTCGTCGTAGCCGGGGCCGTCGACGGCGAACCCGAGCCGCTCGTAGAACCCCTGCGCCTGCACCTGCGCACCGAGCACCACCGGGCCGTCGACGGCGGCGAGCACCGCGCGCACCAACGCCGCCCCGGCGCCGGTGCCGCGGTGCTCGGGCGCGGTGACGATCCGCCCCAGGCGCGTCACCCCACCACCCTCGTCGAGCACCCGGAGGTACGCCGCCATCTCCCCGCCCGGCCCGCGGGTCCACACGTGCTCGGCGGCGGCGTCGAGGCCGTCGAGCTCCTGGTAGGCGCACTCCTGCTCGACGACGAACACCCGCACCCGCAGCGCGAGCAGGTCGTAGAGCTCGGCGGGGGTCAGCTCGGCGAAGCCCCGCCGGATCACGCGAAGCCGACCACGGCCCCCTCGGCCGCGGAGCCGACGAGGCGGGCGTACTTGCCGAGCACGCCGGTGCGGTGCTTGGGCGGCGGCGCGGTCCAGCCCTCGCGCCGGGCGGCCAGCTCCTCGTCGGGGATCAGGAGGTCGAGGGTGCGGGCGGCGAGGTCGAGGCGGATGCGGTCGCCGTCGCGGACGAAGGCGATCGGCCCGCCGTGGTCGGCCTCGGGCGCGACGTGGCCGACGCACAGGCCCGTCGTCCCGCCGGAGAACCGGCCGTCGGTGATCAGCAGGACGTCCTTGCCGAGGCCCGCGCCCTTGATCGCGCCCGTCACCGCGAGCATCTCGCGCATCCCGGGACCGCCGCGGGGACCCTCGTTGCGGATGACGACGACGTCGCCGGGCTGCAGCCCGTCCGGACCGGAGGCCTCGACGGCGTCCATCGCGCCCTGCTCGCCGTCGAAGACGCGCGCGGTGCCCTCGAACGAGGCGGTGTCGAAGCCCGCGGACTTCACCACGGCGCCGTCGGGGGCGAGCGAGCCGCGCAGGATCGTCAGCCCGCCGGTGGGGTGGATGGGGTTCGACAGCGGGCGCAGGATCTCGCCGTCGAGGCCCTCGGGGCGCAGCTCCTCGAGGTTCTCGGCGACCGTCCTCCCGGTCACCGTGAGGCAGTCGCCGTGGACGAGCCCGGCGTCGAGCAGCGCCTTCATCACCACCGGCACGCCGCCGACCCGGTCGACGGTGTTCATCATCCAGCGCCCGAACGGCTTGACGTCGGCGAGGTGGGGGACCTTGTCGCCGATGCGGTTGAAGTCGTCGAGGGTGAGCTCCACCTCGGCCTCGCGGGCGATGGCGAGCAGGTGCAGCACCGCGTTGGTCGAGCCGCCGAACGCCATGACGACGGCGATCGCGTTCTCGAACGCCTCGCGGGTCATGACGTCGCGCGCGGTGTGGCCGCGGGCGAGCATCCCGACGACGGCCTCGCCGGACGCGCGGGCGAAGCCGTCACGACGACGGTCGGCCGACGGCGGCGACGACGACCCGGGCAGCGCCATCCCCATCGCCTCGGCGGCACAGGCCATGGTGTTGGCGGTGTACATGCCGCCGCAGGCCCCCTCACCGGGGCAGATCGCGCGCTCGATCTCGTCGACCTTCTCCCGGCTGATCAGCCCGCGCGCGCAGGCGCCGACGGCCTCGAAGGCGTCGATGATCGACACCTCCTTGCCGTCGACGGTGCCGGGCATGATCGAGCCGGCGTAGAGGAACACCGAGGCGAGGTCGAGGCGGGCCGCGGCCATGAGCATGCCGGGCAGCGACTTGTCGCAGCCCGCGAGCGTCACCGTGCCGTCGAGCCGCTCGGCCGACACCACCGTCTCCACCGAGTCGGCGATGACCTCGCGGCTGACCAGCGAGTAGTGCATGCCGAGGTGGCCCATGGAGATGCCGTCGGAGACCGAGATCGTCCCGAACTCCATCGGGAAGCCGCCGGCACGGTGCACGCCCTCCTTGGCCGCGGTGGCCAGGCGGTCCAGCGACAGGTTGCAGGGCGTGATCTCGTTCCACGACGAGGCGACGCCGATCTGCGGCTTGGCGAAGTCGTCGTCGCGCATCCCGACCGCGCGCAGCATGCCGCGGGCCGCGGCCCGTTCCATGCCGTCGGTGACGTCGCGGCTGCGGGGCTTGAGGTCGGCCGGCTCCATGAGGCGAAGGTAACGCTTGTCGCCCCCGGAGGCCGGGACCAGACTCGGCCGCATGACCGGGGAGCCGCTCGAGCCGTTCTGGCCGGGCCGCCGCTCCGACGCCTTCGACGAGCTCTGTCGCCGGGACCGCTGACACCCGCGTCCCACCCGCGCCACCTCGACGGAGCCCGTCACCGTGACCACCCTCGCCGCACCGCCCGCCGTCCCCGACGTCGTCCACCTCGACCGACCGCACCGGCCCGGCCAGGGGCTCGGTCCCGCCGGCGGGTCCCGCGACCTCGACGCCCTCGTCGACCGGGCCCGCGCCGCCGAGGCCGCCGGCACCGCGGTGGTCGTCGTCCCGCCCGGCGGTCCGGGCGACCACTGGCCCGCCACCGCGCAGGCCCTGGCCGTCCTGCTCGCCACGACGTCGGTGCGCGTCGCGGTCACCGTCGACCCGGCGGCCGGCGAGCCCGACGCCATCGCCCTCTTCGCGCGCAGCGCCGCCGGCCTCGTCGGCGACCGGCTGATCGTGCAGGTGCGCGGCGCCGGAGCCCCGTCCGTCGACGAGGCCTTCGCCGGCGCCCTCACCGCGCGCTGGGACGGCCCCGTCGTGGCCGGCGACGCGGACCTCGACACCCGCACCTGACCCCGCTCCCGCGAGAGCCGCGTCACACGCCGGACCAATAGTTGACGTCTCAACTGATGGTGCTAGGCTCTGCCTTGAAAGTTGATGCTTCAAGTCTCCACGGAGGACGCCATGACCGAGACCGCTGCGCCGACCCTCGAGCTCGCGGGCTCCTACCAGATCGACCCCGCCCACACGCGCATCGGCTTCACCGCCCGGCACGCGATGGTCACCAAGGTCCGCGGCACGTTCGGCGAGTTCCGCGGCGACGCCACCATCGGTGAGGACCCGGCCCGCTCGGGCGTCGAGATCGTCATCGCCGCCAACAGCCTCAACACCGGCCAGGAGCAGCGCGACGGGCACGTCCAGGGCGACGACTTCCTCGCCGTGAACGTCTACCCGGAGATCACCTTCCGCTCGACCTCGGTCGAGAAGGACGGCGACACCTGGAACATCACCGGCGACCTGACGATCCGCGACGTCACCCGGTCCGTGACCATCCCGTTCGAGTTCACCGGCCTCGCCAAGGACCCGTTCGGCAACGTGCGCGCCGGCTTCGAGGGCGCCACCACGATCAACCGCAAGGACTTCGGCATCACGTTCAACGCCGCCCTCGAGACCGGTGGCGTGCTCGTGTCGGAGAAGGTCGGCCTCGAGTTCGACGTCTCGGCGGTCAAGCAGTCCTGACCCGACGGGCGCCACGGCGCTCGACGGCCCACGACAACGGCCCGCGCCCCCACACCGGGGACGCGGGCCGTCGTGTGTCCGGATGGCCCGGGAGGCCTCAGACCGCGTCGTCCAGCGCGCGGCCGAGCGACCCGCCGCCGGATCCGCCGGCGTCGGGGTCCCGGCCGCCAGCACCATCGCCGCCGGCGTCGCCGCCGTCGCGCCCACGGTCCTCGCCGCCCCGCTCGTCGTCACGGTCGGAGCCGCCGTCGTCGTCGCCGCGCCGGTCCTCCTGCCGGTCCTCACCGGGGTCCTCACCCCGGTCCTCGCCCCGGTCCTCGCCCCGGACCTCGCCCCGGTCCTCGCCCCGGTCGCCGTCCTCGGCCCGGTCGGCCCGGCCTCCCCGGTCCACGGCGTCGTCGGCCCGGTCGTCCGCCCGTGCCTCGCCCGTGGCGGCCGGGCGGCTCCCCGCGCGGGTCGCGGGACGGTCGGAGCTGCGGGGCGCGGGGCGGGCCATCTCGTCGTCGGCCGGCTCGGCGGTCGCGTCGGGCGCCCCTCCGGTCGGTCCGGGCACGACGCGGTCCGCGGCCGGACCCGAGAACACGCCGGCCGCCGGCACCGCGAGCACCGCGGCGGGCGGCGTCGGGCCGACGGCCGGCCCGCCGACGCTCCCGGCCACGACGGTCGCGTCGGCGTGGCCGCCGGTGCTCGCCATGCCGGCGCCGAACGCCCCGCCGAGCACGGCGGCCCCGACGCAGGCCGCGAGCACGGCACGCCGGGCACGGCGCGGACGCCGCGTGACGGGCAGGACACGGGCGGCGCGCGACGCGACCCCGAGGCGGGCCGTCTGCGCCGTCAGGGCCGTGCACAGCCGCAGCCGGGCGGCCGCGTCGACGGGCCCGACCACCAGCGCGCGGACGGCCTCCACGACCTCGGGCGCGGGGTCGGCCACGACGGCCGACGGACCGGTGGCGGCGGCGACGGCGATGCCCGCCAGCGCGACGACGTCGTCCTCGGGGCTCGCGGCGGCCGGGACCTCCGCGCCCTGGCCGGTCCAGCGCGGGCCCAGGGACGGGTCGAGCAGGACCGCGTCGGTGCCCACCCCGCCGTGCACGAGCCCGAGGCGGTGCAGGCGCCCCAGCCCCACGGCGAGGCGGGCGACGAGCAGTGCCGCCGAGGCGGGGTCCCATGGGTCGACCGCCCGGTCCAGGCTGCCGCCGCGGGCGACCGGCATGACGACGAACGGCCCGTCGGGCCCGTCGGGCGCGCCGTCGAGGACCTCCATGGCCTGGCCCGGCCCGAGCTGCACGCGGCGGAGCGCGTCGCGTTCCCAGCGCGCGGGCCCGTCCTCGCCCGGGAACGACTTGATGACCACGTCGCGCTGCAGCAGCAGGTCGTGGGCCCGGTGGACCGGGTTCTCACGACCGCCGAGGCGGTCGCCGGGGAGATAGCGCTCACCGGCCGCGGTCGGGCGCGTCGACGTCACGCGGGCTCCTTCGTGAGGAGGACGACAGGGGCGCCGCGCTGTTGCAGCGGAGCCGAATACCACCCGTCCCGGTACCCCACACGTGTCAGGCCCGGATCAGTGGTGCGTGTTCTGTCCGGGGTCGTCGGTGAAGCGGACGTCGACCGTCTGGTGGTCCTTCTGCCGCTCCGACTCGACGTAGGACTCGTAGGCGCGGATGTCGGCGGCCGTCGTGTCGCGGTCGTCGGGGTACATGCTGAACAGGCTGCGCGGGTGCAGGCGGCGGGCCAGGACGGCGTCGAGCTCGGCACCGAGCACGAACACCGCGGCGGCGAGGTAGATCCAGGCCAGCAGGCCCAGCACGATGCCGAAGAACCCGTACGTCGCGCTCGCGCCGGCCAGCCGGGTGCGCACCAGCCAGGTGCCGATCTCGAGCAGCACCTGCCACGTCACGCCGGCGGTGACGGCACCGATCCAGCGCTCGCGGACGGGCACCCGGTGGGCGGTCAGCAGGTGGTAGGCCAGCAGGAACAGGCTGACGTTGACGACGAGGCCGGCGACGGTGGTGGCCCAGCGGGTGAGGTCGCTCCAGCCCAGCAGGGCACCGGCGGAGGCGCCGACCGCCGAGAGCCCCGCCGTGGCCAGCACGCCGACGCCCACGAGCAGCACGACGTACGCGCCGCGCGCGTAGGCGGTCCAGATGCTCGGGCGCTCGGCCCGCGGCACCGCCCAGACCTCGTCGAGCGCGTGCTGGGCCGCGTGGGTCACGCCGAGCGCGCCGTACACGGCGACGACGACGCCGACGACGAGGCCGACGACGCTGCCGCTCATCGTGTGCACGTTGTCGCGGATCTGGTCCCCGATCACCGGCACGTTGCGCAGCGCCGAGGACAGCACCGCCTGCTGGGCGGCCGGGTCGTCGTGCAGGACGTAGCCCAGCACCGTCACCGCGAGCAGCAGCAGCGGGAACAGCGAGACGAAGCCGTAGTAGGCCAGCAGGGCGGCGAGGTAGGCGCCCTGGTCGTCGACGAACTTGTAGACCACGGCCAGCGGCAGCGCCGCCCAGCGATGCCGACGTTGGAAGGCGTCGAACCTCCTCGAGACGCCCATCCCCACCTCCCCGACACGCGCGAGCAACGGATACCCCCTCGACGCCCCCGTCATCGGAGCAGTCGCTGCCGCCGAACGGGCACTCCCCGGACGCGCGGGGCGGGGCGGAGTGGCTCGCCCCGCCCGTGGGCGCCACACTGGCGCCCCACGGCGATCACCGGGAGGAGCAGCGTGGAGTTCGACGTGCTGGTCGAGGTACCGCAGGGCAGCCGCAACAAGTACGAGATGGACCACGAGACGGGGCGCCTGCGGCTGGACCGCACGCTGTTCACCGCCACCCGCTATCCCGCCGACTACGGCTACATCGAGAACACGCTCGGCCAGGACGGCGACCCGCTCGACGCCCTGGTGCTCGTCCAGCAGCCCACGTTCCCGGGGTGTCTGGTGCGCAGCCGCGCGATCGGCATGTTCCGCATGACCGACGAGGCCGGCGGTGACGACAAGGTGCTCTGCGTCCCGAGCGACGACCCGCGCCTCGAGCACCTGCGCGACATCCACCACCTCGACGAGTACCACCGCATGGAGATCCAGCACTTCTTCGAGGTCTACAAGGCGCTGGAGCCCGACAAGGAGGTCGAGGGCCACTCCTGGGTCGGACGCGCCGAGGCCGAGAAGGAGGTGCGCGCCTCCCTCGAGCGGGCCGAGAAGGAGGGCTACACCACGTGAGGGTGCGACCGTGACCGAGCCGCCGGACCCGCCGCCGACCGTCGCGACGATGCGCACGATCGGCATCGTGTGGGCGGTCGCGGGCGGGCTCGCGATCCTCGTCGGCGCCGTCGCGACGGTCTTCGCGATCGTCATCTTCGGTGTGCTCGCCCTGGTGCTCGGCGTCGCGCTGATCGGCATCCAGGACGTCCGCGCGCGCTCGGCCATCCGCGCCTCGCGGACCCTGACCAACGCGCCCGCGCCGCCCGCCGACCCGCCGAGGGCGGGCCGGCCGCCCCGGTCCACCCCCGGGCCGCCGCGGTCGGCGACCGCCGGCCCGACGCCCGGTCCTCCGGACGACCCGACCGGTGGCCCGTCCGACACCGGCGACGACCAGGGCGCCGAGGCCGCGGTGGGGTCGACGGGGTCCGGGTCGTCGGGGTCGTCGGGCCCGTCGGGGTCGGACGACGCGGGCGGCTCCGGCGAGGACGGCGACCGGGACGGCTCGAGCGGCGGCCCGGAGGTCGTCGAGCACGACCGCGAGGGCCCCTGGACGGGCGCGGCCGAGGCCGAGGACGGCACCGGCGTGCCGAACGACCCCGACGCCCGCCGCGACGCGTGAGGGCCCGGGGCCGGGGGTAGAGCCCTCTCGACCGTGCCGTCGATCCCTGGAGGCACCGTGGCCACCCCCACCGACGACGACCGCACCCTGCTCACCGTCATCGCGCACATGAAGGCGCTGCCGGGCAAGGAGCAGGAGCTGCGCTCGGAGCTCGAGAAGCTGGTCGAGCCGACGCTGGCCGAGGACGGGTGCGTCAACTACGACCTGCACGTCGCCGTCGACGACCCCGGCACGTTCTTCTTCTACGAGAACTGGACGAGCCCCGGGCACCTCGAGGCGCACCTCGCCAACAGCCACCTCGTGGAGTTCGCCGGCAAGCTCGACGAGTACCTCCAGGGTGGTGCCGACGGCCTCGTGATCACGCAGCTGCAGCGGATCCAGTGACCTCCGGCGATCCGAGCCCGCGCACGGTCGCCTCGGCGATGGCCGAGGCGGCCGTGGCGTGGATCGACGGTCTCGACGACGAGCAGCGCGCGATCGGCGTGTGGGACTGGCCGGGGTCGAAGGCCGCCGACGCCGAGCGCGTGCGCTGGTACTACACGCCGACCGACCACGGCGGCCTGACCGTCCACCAGCAGCGTCCCCACCAGCAGCGGGCGGGGATGCGACTGCTCGCCACCGGGCTGTCCGAGCCGGGCTACGTCAGCGCGGCGACGATCATGGGGCTGGAGAACGTCCTCGACCGCACCGAGGGCTTCGCCACCGGGTTCGCCCGCGATCGCGGCCGCGACCCCGGCATGTACTACCTGCGCGTCTTCGGCGACCCGTCGGGTGACGGGCCCTGGTCCTGGCGCTTCGGCGGGCACCACGTGTCGGTGAACCACCTGGTCGTCGGCGGCGAGGCCGTCGCCGGCAGCCCCTGCTTCCTCGGCGCGGACCCGATGGTCTCGCCGCTGCTCGGGGGCCGGGAGCTGCGCCCGCTCGGCGGGATCGAGGACACCGCCCGCGAGCTGCTGCACGCGCTCGACGCCGACCAGCGCCCCCGCGCCGTGCTGACCCCGACCGCGCCCGCCGACATCATCGGCGCCAACCGCGTGCGGCCCGGGCCCGGCGACCGCCTCATCCCGCTGCCCGACCTGTGGCGCGGGCACTTCGAGCAGGACCTCGAGGACCGGCTGTGGTCGATGCACGACGGGCTCGAGGCGCAGCTCGGCGTCACCGAGGCCGACCGCGCGGCCACCGAGCTCACCGCCGCCCCGCGCGGCATCGCCGGGGCCGACCTCGACGCGGGCCAGCAGGAGATCCTGCGCCGCCTCCTCGACACCTACGTCGGGCGGATGCCGCCCGGGCTCGTCGAGCGCGAGCGGGCCCGGTTCGACGGTGGCGCCCTCGACGCCGTGCACTTCGCGTGGGCCGGCGGGGCCGAGCGCGGGGAGCCGCACTACTACCGCCTGCAGGGCCCCCACCTGCTCGCGGAGTGGGACAACACCCAGCGCGGCGTCAACCACGCCCACTCCGTCTGGCGCGACCCCGAGCGCGACTTCGGGCTCGACCTGCTGGCCGAGCACCTCGCGCTCCACCACTCCGAGCACCACCCGTGACCGGGGCGGTCCCCGACGCGACCGTCACGCTGTCGACCGGCACGCTGCGCGGGCGACGGCGCGGTGGTGTCGTCGACATCGTCGAGTTCCGCGGCATCCGCTACGCCGCCGCGCCCCGCTTCGCGCCGCCGGAGCCGCCCGCGCCGTGGTCCGGGGTCCGCGACGCCCTCGACCCCGGCCCGATCAGCCCGCAGCTGCCGGCCCGCGTCGCCTCGGTCACCGGCCCCTCGTCCGACGACGACGCCCCGCAGGACGAGGACTGCCTACGCCTCGACGTGCGCGCCCCCGCCGCCGCGCTGACCGACGGCGTCCCCCGCCCGGTGCTCGTGTGGCTGCACGGCGGCGCGTACGTCATCGGCTCGGCGTCGACCTCCTGGTACGACACCGCCCGCCTCGTCGCCGAGGGCTCTGAAGGCGGAGTCGTCACCGTGAGCGTGGGCTACCGGCTCGGGGTGCTCGGCTGGCTCGCCGCGCCCGGGGTGTCCGACGGCAACCTCGGACTGCTCGACCAGATCGCCGCCCTGCGCTGGGTGCAGGAGCACGTCGCGGCGTTCGGCGGCGACCCGGCGCAGGTCACGGTGGCGGGCCAGTCGGCGGGCGCGCACGCCATCGCCTGCCTCATGACCGTGCCCGAGGCCCGCCCGCTGTTCCGGCGCGCGATCCTGCAGAGCGGCCAGCTCGGCCTCGGGCTCTCCTCGCCGCAGCGGGCGGCGCGGGTCGCGGGATACGTCACCGAGGGGCTCGACGGCGCGGACCCGCGCACGGCGGGCGTCGACGCGCTGCTGGCGGCCCAGCGCCACGCGGTGGTCCGCGCGGCGGGACCCGGCGGGCTCGACTCGTCGCCGGCCTTCGCCCCGACCGCGGGCGTCGCTCCGCTGGCGGCGGGCATGACCTGGAGCGACGCCGCGTCGTCCGGTCACGACGTGCTCGTCGGCGCCACCGCGGACGAGATCGAGACGTTCCTGGCCATCAGCCCGCCCCTGCGCGCGGCCCGGCGGCTGCCACTGGTCGGGCGCCTCGCCTCGGCGGCCGGGGGCGTGGTGACCCGGCGGGTGTTCACCGGCCCGGCCGACCGGTTCGCGGACGATGCGGCACGCAGCGCAGCGGAGCTGCGGCGCCGAAGGCCGGATGCCGCGCGGGGCGGCGCCCGCACCTTCAGCTACCGCTTCGCCTGGCGCGCGCCCGCCTCGCGCCTGGGCGCGTGCCACTGCATCGAGCTGCCGTTCCTGTTCGGCGCGCGGGAGGCGTGGGCGGACGCGCCGATGCTGCGCGGGGCCGACTGGGACGCCGACGTCGAGCCGCTCGGCGCCGTGCTGCGCGGGGCGTGGCTCGCGTTCGTGCGGCACGGGAACCCGTGGACCGACGACCTGCCCTGGCCCCCGCACTCCCCCGGCGCCGGGCCGACGGTCGTGCTGGGGGAGACGGAGCGCAGCGGAGCTCGACCGTCGGGCACCACCTGTTCCGGAGGAAACGGGCACACTCGATGTGGACACCCCTGAGGAGGAACCGATGCCCCTGATGCGCAGGGTCGCGGCCATCGGCGCGGCCGTGGCGGCCGCGCGGCGATTCGCCCGCCAGAACCCCGAGACGGTCAACCGCTACGCCGACCAGGCCGCGGCCTTCGTCAACAGCCGCACCGGCGGGAGGTACCAGAAGCAGATCGACTCGGCGGTGCGCCAGGTCCGCAAGCAGACCAGCGTCCCGGGGCGCACCGTGCCGTTCCCGGAGCCGCAGTACTACGGGCCGCAGTCGGCGACGCGCTACCCGAGCCAGCGCACCGACCGGCCCTGACGCGTGATCCCCGCGTCGGCAGCGGGCACAGGACGGACATGGGACTGAACTACCGTGGCCGCCGCAAGCTGGGCCCGCTGCCGGTGTGGCGGAACGTGTCGCGCTCGGGGAAGGGCAAGACCACCTCGTGGACGGTCAAGCTCTTCGGGGTGAGCTGGAACAGCCGCACGAAGAAGAAGACCGTCGACCTGCCCGGCAACTGGTCCTATCGGGCGGACTGACGCGGTGAGCACCCCCGACACCCGCACCGTCCTCGTCACCGGCGCCACCGACGGCCTCGGCCGCGGGCTCGCCCGCGACCTCGCCGGGCGCGGGATGCAGGTCCTGCTGCACGGCCGCGACGACGAGCGGGGCAAGGCCACGCTCGAGGAGATCCGGGCGGCCACCGGCAACGACGCCCTGTCCTGGTACCGCGCGGACCTCGCCGAGCTGGCGCAGGTCCGCGACCTCGCCGACCGCGTCGCCGCCGACCACCCGCGCCTGCACGTGCTCGTCAACAACGCCGGCATCGGCGCCGACGTCCCGGGCGGCGGCGAGCGCCAGGAGAGCGTCGACGGCCACGAGCTCCGCTTCGCGGTGAACTTCCTCGCCGGCCACCTGCTGACCCGGCGCCTGCTGCCCTCGCTGCAGGCGGCCGCGTCGCCGGGCGACCCCTCGCGGATCGTCATGGTGTCGTCGGCGGGCCAGGCGGCGCTGGACTTCGACGACCTCATGCTCCGCCGGGACTACTCCGGCTGGCGCGCCTACACCCAGAGCAAGCTCGCGCAGATCCTCGACGCGTTCGACCTCGCCGACGAGCTCGACCCGGCCGTCGTCACCGCGACCGCGCTGCACCCGGCGACGTACATGCCGACCAAGATCGTGCCCTCGCCGATCAGCACGATCGCCGAGGGCGTGGCGGCCACGGCGCGGCTCGCGGTCGACCCGGAGCTCGCGGGCGTCACGGGGCGGTACTACAACGGCGTGCGCGAGGCCGAGCCCGACCCGCAGGCCGACGACCCGCTCGCGCGCGCCCGCCTGCGCGCCATCGCCGACGAGCTGACCCGACCCTGACGGGAGATGTCAGCCTCTCCCCGCGAGGATGGCGACGTGACCCACCTCGAGAGCGCCTTCACCATCGACGTCTGGGAGCCCGCGGAGGGGGACGCCCTCGCCGAGCCGGAGGGCCGCGGCCCCGCGACCGGCCGGACCCTGCTGCGCAAGACCTACTCCGGCCCGCTGCAGGGCACGGCCGTCGCCGAGCTGCTGACCACCCAGGGCGAGGGCGGCGCCGCCTACCTCGCGCAGGAGCGCGTGGTCGGCGAGCTGGAGGGCCGCGCGGGCAGCTTCGTCCTCCAGCACGGGGCGTCCGGCGGGGACGGCCACGAGATGCGGCAGTGGGCGTTCGTCGTCGCCGGCTCGGGGACGGGCGGGCTCGAGGGCCTGCGCGGCACCGGCGTCGTCGCCCACGAGCGCCTGACGCTGGACTACGAGCTGCCCTGAGCGGGTCACGTGTCGTGGTGCGGGCCGGGGTGGGTCCGCCACTCCTGGAGGCGTTCGCTGCTGCGCAGGAGGCGCAGCGCCGTGGTGACCCCCAGCCCACCCACCACGTTCCCGGCGACCGACCAGGCGAAGAACACGATCCAGTTCCCGTAGCCGTACCCACCGCCGGCGTGGATGCCGCCGAAGATGAACAGGGTGTCGAGCACCGAGTGGTACATCGACAGCCCCGCGACGAGGAAGGCCACGGCGACCGAGGCCACGACCTTCGCGACGTCGTTGTCGGTGCCGTTGCGCATGCGGGTCAGCAGGGTCATGGCGACGCCGGCGAGGACGGCGAGGAGGAAGGTCGAGAGGGTCAGGGACGACGTCGCGAACGTGGCGCCGTTCCGTACGGCGCCGGAGCGGATCGCCGGGAAGGCGGTGACCACCGCCCACATCGTGACCCACCCTCCGACGAGGTTGCCCAGCAGCGTCAGGGCCCAGAAGCGCACCAGCTGTCCGTAGGTCGCCTCCTTGGCGGCGACGACGACCACCGGGACGAGGAAGCCCTCGGTGAACAGCTCGCTGTTGCCGAGCAGCAGGGCGATGAAGCCGATCGAGAACGCGAGACCGGCGAGGAGCTTGGACCCGGTCGCCTGCTCGACACTGAGGAAGGCGAGGACACCGAGCGCGATCTCGACCCCGGCGATCGTCCCGCTGGCCAGCAGCTCGACCGGCGTGCGGTAGAGGCGGGGCCGCCCCTTCTCCACCACCTGGTCGAACGTGCGCTCCACCTCGTGCTCGCGGATCGCGTCGTGGCGGCCCTGGGAGTCACGCTCGACCGCCGTCGTGTCGTCCTCGGCACTCATGAGCGCCCGGTCTGCCCGATGGATCCACCCGCCGACACCTACGGTCGGCCGATGGCGTTCACGACCGACCCCGACGGCACCCACCGCTACCGCGCGACGTGCACGTGGTCCGGCTCGACCGGGGCCGGCTACGACGGCTACGGGCGCGCCCACCGCGTCGAGGCCCCGCCCGCCGCGACCGCGCTGGCACTGTCCAACGACCCGACGCTGGGCGGCGACGCCGCGCTCCTGGACCCCGAGCAGCTGGTCCTCGCGGCGGCGTCGTCGTGCCAGCTGCTGTCGTTCCTCGCGATCGCGGCGCGGGCGCGCATCGACGTCACCGCCTACCGGGACGACGCCGAGGCGACGATGTCGCACGGCGAGGGCCCGGCGCGGATCGCGGCGATCGTGCTGCACCCGCAGATCACCGTGGCGGCGGGCCCGAGCGTCCCGCGGGTGGAGCGGCTGGTGCACCTGGCCCACCAGGAGTGCTACATCGCCAACAGCCTCGCCACCCCGGTCACGGTGGATCCGGTGCTCACGAGGGGGTCAGGGCAGCAGCTCCGCCAGGCGGGCGCGGTAGCGGGCGACGTTGTCGAGCTTGATCTGCTCGTAGCCCCGGACCATGTCCGGCAGGGCGGCGATCTCGACGGCGCGATCCACGTCGTCGAGCGCCAGCAGCTGCGGCACCAGCGCCCGGTACTCCGCCACCAGCTCCCGCTCCACGCGCCGCACCTCGGCCACGCCGAACGGGTCGAGGCGCGTCCCGCGCAGGCGGCGCATCGCGCGCAGCGTCCGGTAGCCCGGCCGGAACCAGCGGCCCAGCGTGATCTTGCGCTGCATGCCCGCCGCCCGGAGCACCGGCGGGTGGAGCTTCCACGCGTACCGGGCGCCCTCGCCGAACTGCGCGCGCACCGAGGCCTCGAGCGCCGGGTCGAGCGACAGGCGGGCGACCTCGTACTCGTCCTTGTACGCCATGAGCTTGTACAGCCCGGTGGCGATCGCCTCGGCGAGCCGCGGGTCGGCGTCGACGGTCCCGGCGACGACCGAGGCGTAGGACCGCGCGTAGTCGGCGTCCTGGTAGGCGACGAGCTCGGGCACCCGGATCGCGACCAGGCGCTCCAGCTCGCTGCCCGCCGGCGCCCCGATCGACGCGACGATCTCCGCGGCCTCCGCCGCCCCGCGCGCGGTCAGGCCCGGGACCCCGGTGTCGGGACCCGTGCCCGTGACCCGCGTGACGACCGCCGCGAACGCCTCCGGGTCGGCCACCGACTGCCGCCCGCGCCGGAACGCCTGGAGGTTCTGCTGCACCGCCGCGCCGTTGAGCGTGAACGCCTCCTCGATCGCCGACGCCGGCAGCGGCAGCGCGCCGGCCTGGAACGCGGCGCCGAGCAGGAACGTCAGCGCGAACTGGTCGTCGCCGAACAGGGCGTCGGCCAGCGCGCGGGCGTCGACGACGACCCCGACGTCGCGCCGCACCCGGTCGGTGATCCGCCGCAGCACCGCGTCGGCATCCGGGAACGACACCGACGGGTCGACGACCATCGCTCCCGTCGCGATCTTCGCCGACGACACCGCGGCGACCGTCCGCCACGACGCGCAGGTCGCGAGGTTCGCCGGGTCGGCGGCGACGAGCAGGTCGGCGCCGAGGTAGAGGTCGCACTCCCCCTCCGCGGCGCGCCCCGCCGCCTCGCCCGGGCGACGGCTGACCTTGACGTCGGACACCACCGCGCCGCCCTTCTGGGCCAGCCCGGTCTGGTCGAGGCCGCGCACGTGGCGCCCGGCCACGAGCCCGGCGGTGGCGAGCACCTGCGACACCGTCGTCACGCCCGTCCCGCCGATGCCGGCGAGGCGCACCGTGAACGACTCGTCGTCGACCACCGCGGGCGGCGTCGGCAGCGCGTCGGCGCCCAGCGGCTCGAGCACCGGCGGGCCCGCGGCCGTGCCGGGCTCGACGGTCAGGAACGCCGGGCAGTCGCCGTCGAGGCAGGAGTAGTCCTTGTTGCACGACGCCTGGTGGATGCGGGTCTTGCGGCCGAACTCGGTGTCGACCGGCGTCACCGACAGGCAGTTCGACGTCTGCCCGCAGTCGCCGCAGCCTTCGCAGACCCGCTCGTTGATCATGACGCGGGTCGACGGGTCGGCGAGCTGGCCGCGCTTGCGCTTGCGCCGCTTCTGGGCCGCGCACTCCTGGTCGTGGATGAGCACGGTGACGCCCGGGGTGTCCGCGAGGACGCGCTGGGCCTCGGGGTAGCGCGAGCGGTCCCAGACCTCGACGCCCTTCGCCAGCCGCACACCGCGGTAGCGCGAGCGGTCCTCGGTGGTGACGAGGATCCGCGTGACGCCCTCGGCGGCGAGGCTCTGCGTGAGTGCCGGCATCGACAGCGCACCGACGGCGTCCTGCCCGCCGGTCATGGCGGCCGCACCGTTGTGCAGCAGGCGGAAGGTCATGTGCGCGCCCGCCGCCACGGCCGCGCGCACCGCGAGCGAGCCCGAGTGGTGGAAGGTCCCGTCGCCCATGTTCTGGACGAAGTGGTCGGCGTCGACGAACGGCGCCATGCCGAGCCAGTGCGCGCCCTCGCCGCCCATCTGCGTCAGCCCGGTGACCTCGCCGACCTGCTCCTCGGGCATCAGCAGCACCATCGTGTGGCAGCCGATGCCGGCGCCGACCAGCGAGCCGTCGGGGATCGCGGTGGTCGAGGTGTTGTGGGGGCAGCCCGAGCAGTAGAACGGCGTGCGCTTCGCGCCGTCGACCGGCGTCAGCGACAGGTCGATGCGGCTCCTCTCTCGGGCCTGCCGCGCCTTCTCGTCGCGCCACGCCCGCACCGACGGCACGTCGCCGTGGGCGAGCAGGCGCTCGCCGAGGCGGCGGGCGACGACGTCGGGGTCGAGGTCGCCGGCCTCGGGGAACATCGCCGCGCCGTCGGGGCCGCGCTTGCCGTGCACCCGCGGGGCGTCGTGGCGCCCGTAGAGCCGGTCCTTGATCTGCGTCTCGAGGAACGCCCGCTTCTCCTCGACGACGACGATCTCGTCGAGGCCCTCGGCGAAGCGGTCGACGACGTCGTGGTCGAGGGGCCAGGGCATGCCGACGCGCAGCAGGCGCACGCCGCGGCGCACGAGCTCGGCGTCGTCGAGGCCGAGGGTGTCGAGCGCCTGGCGCAGGTCGAGCCAGCTCTTGCCCGCGGCCACGACGCCGATCCGCGCCGGTCCGGTGCCGACGATCCGGTCGAGGCCGTTGGCGGCGGCGTAGCGACGGGCGAGCTCGAGCCGGGCGCGGTAGAGGTCGCGCTCGATCGGCCCCAGCGAGGGCTGCAGGAGCACCGCCGACGGGGTGTGCACGTACGGGCGGCCGTCGATCGTCGTGTCGGGGACGACCGGGAGCAGCCGGTCGGGGTGGAGCTCGACGGTGCCCGAACCGTCGGCGACCGCGGTGACCATCTTCAGCGCGGTCCACAGCCCGCTCACCCGGCTGAGCGCGACGGCGTGGCGGCCGAGGTCGAGGACGTCCTGGGAGTCCGCGGGGTAGAGCACCGGGACGGCCATGTCCGCGAGCGCGGCCTCCGACGCGCTGGGCACGCTCGACGACTTCGCCGCCGGGTCGTCGCCGACGAACGCGACGGCGCCGCCGCGGGGGTGGGTGCCGGTGAGGTTCGCGTGGCGCAGGGCGTCGGTGGCGCGGTCGAGGCCCGGCGCCTTGCCGTACCAGTAGCCGACGACGCCGTCGCGGGTCAGGCTGCCGGTGGCCGCCGCGAGCTGGGTGCCCTCGACCGCGGTCAGCGCGATCTCCTCGTTGAGCCCCGGTGCGAAGACGACGTCGTGCTCGGCGAGCAGGTCGCGGTGGCGCGCGAGCTCGAGGTCGTAGCCGGCCAGCGGCGAGCCCTCGTAGCCCGAGACGTAGCCGCCGGTGCGCAGGCCCGCGGCGCGGTCGGCGCGGTGCTGGTCGAGCGGCAGGCGGACCAGCGCCTGCACGCCGGTGAGGTGCACGCGCCCGTGCGTCATCGCGTAGCGGTCGCGCAGCGACACCGGACGGCGGGGCGGCTCGTCCCCGGCGCCCCCGAAGGGGACGTCGAAGACGGGCGGGCGGACGTCGACGGTCATGGCGGACCTCCTCGGTGGACCGGCGCACGGGCGCGGGGTGGGTCCCGTGTCCCGGGCCACACGTCGTGGCGGTGACCGAGAAGCTAGGGAGTTACTCGCCAGTGGTCTATCGTCGTGTTCCAGGACTGGGCCATTGGCCCAGTCGATCGGCCTCCGCGCTGATCCCCTTCGGCCAATGGACGAGCCAGGAGCCGGCATGGACCTCGACGACCTCGACCGGGCGCTGCTGCTCGCGCTCCTCGAACGGCCGCGGGTCGGCCTGCGCGAGCACGCGCGGGCACTCGGCATCGCGCGGGGCACCGCGCAGGCCCGGTTCCTGCGCCTGCAGGAGCGCGGGGTGATCGTCGGGTTCGAGCCACAGGTCGACCCGGAGGCCCTCGGCTACGACGTCACCGCGTTCGTCACCCTGCACATCACCCAGGGCCGGCTCGACGCCGTGGCCGAGCACCTCGCGACGATCCCGGAGGTCGTGGAGGCGCACAGCATCACCGGCGACGGCGACCTGTGGGCCCGCGTGGTCGCCCGGACCAACGCCCACCTGGAGCACGTGGTCCAGGGGATCATCGGCACCCCGGGCGTGGAGCGCACCCGCACCGAGATCGCGCTGACCGAGCGCGTGGCCCACCGCGTGCTGCCGCTCGTGCGCGCCCTGCCGCGGGGTGCGCGTCCGCGCACGTGAGCAGGAAGAGGTGCCACAGCACTTCCTCCTGCTCACCTGACCGCAGGGCACCCTGTCGGACCGATGGGGTCTCGACGACGGCCGGCGGGGCGGCGGTCACCAGCTCAGCGTGGCGCTGGGGCGCTGCTCCGACCGGGGCGGTGGCGAAAGCGGAACGTCCTTCCGTATAGTTCCGGAAGAACGTTCCGTTTCGCGTGCACCCCGGAGGACGACATGCGCTACCGCACCCTCGGCCGGACAGGCATCAAGGTCAGCCCCTACTCACTCGGCGTGCTGCTGCTCGGGTCGGCGCGCGGCAACCCCGACCAGGAGGACTCGATCCGCCTCGTCCACCGCGCCCTCGACACGGGGATCAACCTGGTCGACACCGCCGACGTCTACGGCGGCGGCGCGTCCGAGGAGGTCCTCGGCAAGGCCCTGATCGGGCGCCGCGACGACGTCGTCCTCGCCACGAAGATGGGCCGCCCGATGGGCGACGACCCGAACCGCCAGGGGGCGTCGCGGCGCTGGATCACCACCGCCGTCGAGGAGTCGTTGCGCCGCCTGCAGACCGACCACATCGACCTCTACCAGGTCCACCGGCCCGACCCGGACACCGACGTCGAGGAGACCCTCTCGGCGCTCACCGACCTCGTGCGCAGCGGCAAGGTCCGCGCGATCGGGTCGTCGACCATGCCCGCGTCGGACATCGTCGAGGCGCAGTGGGTGGCCGAGCGCCGCGGCCTCGAGCGCTTCCGCACCGACCAGCCGCCCTACTCGATCCTCAACCGCGGCATCGAGCGCGAGGTGCTGCCGGTCGCCGAGCGCTACGGGATGGGGACGCTGGTCTGGGGCCCGCTCGCGCAGGGGATGCTCACCGGCCGCGCCCGGCGCGGGCAGCCCACCGACCTCGTCCGCGCCGACCTCTTCCGCGTGTTCCACGACGAGGCCCGCCTCGCGACGATCGAGCAGCTCATCACCCTGGCCGACGAGGCGGGCCTGCGCCTCACCCACCTCGCGATGGCGTTCGCGATCACGCACCCGGGCGTCAGCACGGCCCTGCTCGGCCCGCGCACCCAGGAGCAGCTCGACGACCTGCTCGCCGGCCTCGACGTCGTGCTGCCCGACGACGTCCTCGACCGCATCGACGAGATCGTCCCGCCGGGCACCGAGGTCGGGCGGCTCGACCAGGACTACCTCCCGCCCGCCCTGACCACGACCGCGCGGCGCCGCCGCCCGGTCGACGAGCGCGCCGCCGCGTGAGGTGCGCTCCGCGCAGGTGAGCAGGAAGAAGGGCTACAGCCCTTCTTCCTGCTCACCTGGCCGGAGGCCACCGAGCGCCTGCAGGACGGTGGTGACCAGCAGCGCGGCCCGCGCCGCGACCTCGTCGGAGCCGCCGGCGAGCATCGGCGAGTCGGCGGGCAGGTCGTTGACCTCGTGGAGGAGCGCCAGGTAGACGCGGCGCCCCCACGTCGGGTCCGGCGCGGTGATCGCGCCGGCGTCGCGCAGGCGGGCGAAGAGCCGGTCGAGGCCGTCGAGCACCTCCGGCGTCATCGACGCGCTGAGCTGCACGGCGAACCGGTGGGCGATCTTCAGCGCGAAGGCGGTCTCGGTCATGCGCAGCATCGCGGCCACCGGTGGCGCCGAGTCCACCCGCGCCTCGGCGAGGCCCTGCACGTAGCGCTGCGCGAGCTGCGCGGCGAGGGCGTCGAGCAGCGCGGTGCGCGAGGAGAAGCGGCGGTGGACCGTCGCGCGGGCCAGCCCCGCCGCGTCGGCGATCCGCTCCAGCGGGGCCGTCTCGTCCTCGGCGAGCACGGCCTCGGCCGCCTCCAGGATGCGTGCCGTGCTGCGCTCGGCGTCGGCCCGCACCCGCCGGGGCGCCGCGTCGTCGTCCATGCCACCTCCGCTGTCCGGCAACCCTAGCAACTGCGACAGTGGTGGCGCACTTGGTCGTCGATGTGCAACTCTGGTGTCGCAGTTACAGCGACGGTGTCCCCGAGAACAGGAGCACGAGATGGACCTCCAGCTGCGCGGCAAGCGCGTCCTGGTCACCGGCGCGAGCCGGGGCCTGGGACTCGAGATCGTGCGGGCGTTCCTCGCCGAGGGCAGCTCCGTCGTCGCCACCGCGCGACGCAGCACGCCGGAGATCGAGGCGACCGGGGCGACGTTCCTCCCGGCCGACCTCACCACGCCCGACGGCCCGCGCCGCGTCGTCGAGGCCGCGCTCGCGACCGACCCGCACCTGGACGTGCTGATCAACAACGCCGGAGGCGGCGACATGCCGCCCGAGCACGCGGTCGACGTGTTCGACGGCGAGGACGACGTCTGGGCCGCCGCCTTCGCCCTCAACCTCGACGCCGCCCGGCGGACCACCCGCGCCGCCCTGCCCGCCCTGACCGAGGCGCGTGGCGCGGTCGTCACCATCAGCTCGGACAGCGCGCGGCGCGTCGGCCCCGAGCCGCTGCCCTACCGCGTCGCGAAGGCCGCGCTCAACGCGTTCTCCCGCAGCCTCGCCGAGCGGGTCGCGCCCTCCGGGGTCCGCGTCAACACGGTGTCCCCAGCCGGCATCCGCACCCCGTTGCTGACCGGTCCCGACACGTTCGTCGCGCGCATGGCGGCGGACATGGGCCTCGACCACGAGACGCTGCTGGCCGCCATGCCGCGGCAGAACGGCATGCTCACCGGCGAGCTCATCGAGCCCGCCGAGGTCGCGCGCGTGGTCCTGCTGCTCGCCTCCCCGACCGTGCCGAGCGTCATCGGCGCCGACTGGGCGGTGGACGCCGGCAGCGTCAAGGTGTGAGGTGCCCTGTCGGCGTGCTGGTCTTGATGCGCAGGTGAGCCACCTACGTCCAGTACAGGACGCGGGCGGCCGGGAGGTGCTCGGCGAGCTCGTCGGTGACGTGCCGGCGCAGGTCGGCCATGACGTCGTCGGGGTAGACGTGCTTGACCGCGCCGAACTTGCCGCGCTTGGTCCGGCGCTGCTCGGGGTCCATCTCGAGCCGCGTGCGCGGGTACCAGGTCTCGAGCGTCTCCTTGCTGCCCGGCGTGAAGCGGTGGGTGATGCACTCGGCGGTGAGGTCGAGGTCGCCGGGAGCGACCCCCTCGAGCGCCGTCGCCACGCGGGCCAGCAGGTCGCCGTAGGCCGTGCGCCAGTCGCCGACGGGCATGATCGGCGCGATCGTCAGGCCGACCGGCCAGCCCGCCCGGGCCATCGTCGCCAGGGCCTCGATGCGCCGGCCGACCGGGTCGGTGCCGCCCTCGAAGCGCCCGACCACCGACTCCGGCCCGAGCGAGAACCGCAGCCGCGTGCGCCCGTGGTGCGGGAGGTCGAGCAGGCCGGCGACGTCGGCGAACTTCGTCGTCGCGCGCAGCTGCACCGGCCCGCCGAAGTCGTGGGTGCCGACGTGGCGGATCGCGGCCGACAGGCTGCCGGTGACGTGCTCGATGCCGAGCGGGTCGGTGTAGCAGGACGCCTCGAACGTCGTGCCCTCGTCGGCGCGGGCGGCGCTCGTCGAGGTGATCGTGCCGTGGCCGACGTAGGCGTCGAGGCCGGCGAGGATCTCCTGGAGGTCGCCGTACACGCGCGTCATCGGCGGCCCGGACAGCGAGCCGGCGAGGTAGCAGTACTGGCAGTGCGCGGGGCAGCCGCGCGCCAGGTCGACGCGCCAGTCGGCGCTCGGCGGGATCGGGTCGAGCCTGCGCGCCGACGCGGGGCTCGTGACCACGGCGAGGGTGGACTTGGCGCGGGCGTAGGTCTCGCGGTCGGTCTCGCCCCGCACCCCGGTGATGCGGTCGCCGCGCAGCAGCTCGACGTCGTCGACGCCGGCGGCCTCGCAGCGGCGCAGGATCTCGGCGGTGTGCGGGTGCTCCTGGGCGGAGCGGGTGACGAGGACGTGCTGAGGGGTCCAGAGACGGGTCCGGGGCATGACCGGCGGCGCTGCCGGGAGGGGTGTCGTCATCGCGTCCACGTCAACGCCGGACACGGTCGGCGACTTCCGTCCGGTCGGTGTGACTGGGCCGATCGGTGGCGGGATACTCGCCCACGTCCGGCGTGTCGCCGATCACACCACCACCCCCGGGAGGCTCCCGTGTCCGCCCCGCCCACCGGCCCCGACCTGCGTCCGGCCGCCCTCGACGACGCCGCCCTCGACGCGATCCACCGCCTCGAGCAGCGCCTCGGCACCCCGGTCGTCGCCTACGAGGCCGCCAGCCCCTACGCCGACCTCAGCGAGGAGCAGCTCGCGGAGATCCAGCGCACCGAGGCCGACCTCGGCGTGCGGCTGCTGGCCTTCCGCCAGGTCTGATCGCGTCGGGGTCACCCCGCCCGTCCGTACCCTGACGTGGTGCTGCACGGGCGTGACCCCGAACGCGCCCGCCTCGGCGCGCTCGTCGACGACGCCCGCCACGGTCGGGGCGGGGCGCTCGTCGTCCGCGGCGACCCCGGGGTCGGCAAGTCGGCGCTGCTCGACGACGCCGCCGCCGGCGCCGACGGCCTCCAGGTGCTGCGCACCCGCGGCATCGCGTCCGAGGCGCCACTGGCGTTCGCCGCCCTGCACCGGCTGCTGCGCCCGGTCGCCCGGCACATCCCGGCGCTGCCCGCCCCGCAGGCCCGCGCGCTGCGGGCCGCGTTCGGTGAGGTCGAGGGCGACGGGGGCGACCGGTTCCTCGTCTTCCTCGCCGCGCTCAGCGTGCTGGCCGAGGCCGCCGAGGAGACGGCCGTGCTCTGCGTCGTCGACGACGCCCACTGGCTCGACGACGAGTCCGCGGCCGCCCTGCTCTTCGTCGCTCGCCGGGTCCACCTCGAGCGGATCGCCGTCCTCTTCGCCGCGCGGGACGGCGACGTCCGCGACTTCGCGAGCGACGACCTGCCCGTCCTGGCCCTCGCCGGACTCGACGACCGCGCGGCCGGTGCGCTCCTGTCCGAGCACGCGCGAGGCCCGGTCGCCGCGCCGGTGCACCGCCAGCTCGTCGAGCGCACCGGGGGCAACCCGCTGGCCCTGCTCGAGCTCCCGGACGCCCTGACCCCGGAGCAGCTCGCCGGGCACGACCCCCTGCCCGACCGCCTGCCCCGCACCGAGGCCGTCGAACGCGGCTTCCTCGACCGCTACCGGCGGCTCCCCGACGACGCGCAGAGCCTGCTGCTCGTCGCGGCGCTCGACGACTCCGCGCGCACGACCACCGTGCGCCGCGCGGCCGCCCTGCTCGACGTCGGCGACCCGGCGTTCGAGGCCGCCGAGCGGTCCGGCCTGCTCAGCGCGACGGACGGGCGGGTCGAGCTGCGCCACCCGCTGGTGCGGTCGGCCGTGCACGACGCGGCCACGAGCAGCCGCCGCCGGCAGGTGCACGCCGCGCTGGCCACGGTGCTGGCGGCGGAGGACGACCCCGATCGCCGCGCGTGGCACCTCGCCGCGGCCGCGGACGGTCCCGATCCGGAGGCGGTCGCCGCGCTCGACGGGGTCGCGCGGCGGGCGCAGCGCACCGGCGGGCTCGAGGCCGCCGCCGCGGCGTGGGCGCGGGCGGCCGAGCTGTGCCCGGTCCGCTCCGAGCGGGGCCGGTTGCGCTACGCCGGGGCGCGGGCGGCGTGGCTGGCCGGGCGGGCCGGCCTCGCGCGGGACCTCGCCGACACCGCGCTCCGGGACCTCGACGACCCCGCGTCGCGCGCCGACGTCGCCCGCCTCCGGGCGCGCGTGGAGTGGAACACCGGCTCCCCCGACGTCGGCCAGCGGATGGTGCTGCTGGCCGCCCGCGAGGTCGCTCCCACCGACCCGGACCGGGCCCGCGAGATGGCGATGTTCGCCGCGGCGCTCGCCTCGTTCGGCGTCGACGCGGGCGTGCGCGTCGACCCGGTCGGCCTCGTGCCCCGGCCCGCGGCGGACGACACCCCGCGGCGGCGCTGCTTCGACCACCTCCTCGTCGGCCTCGACGCGATCGCCCGGGGCGACGGCGCGACCGCGAGCACCGAGCTGCGGGCGGCGTTCGCGGTCGCCGAGGAGCTCGGGGAGGACGACCAGGACCTGCTGCCCAACCTCGGGATCGCCGCGCTCCAGCTCGGCGACGACGACGCGGCCCAGCGCTGGCACGAGCTGCTGCTCTCCCGCGCCCGCGCGACCGGCGCGATGGTCATGGTGCTCTACTCCCTGACCCGCCTCGGCCTCACCGAGTTCGCGACCGGCCGGTGGACCGCCGCGGGCAGCGCCGCCTCCGACCGCGCCCTGCAGCTCGCCCGCGACACCGGCCAGCCGGGCCTGCTCGGCCTCCCGCTCGCCGTCCGGGCCCTCGTGGCGGTCCTGCGCGACGAGGACGGGGCCGACGAGCACGCCGCCGCCGTCGAGCAGGTCGCCGCGTGCGGGCCGATGGGCATCCTCGACCTGCCGATCCGCGACGTCCTGCACTGGGCGCACGGCGTGCGGGCGTCCTCCCCGGACCGCGCCCTCCGGCACCTCTCCCGCATCACCTCCGGGCTCGTCGCGCGCCTCGCCGCGGTCGACCGTCTCGAGGCGGCGGTCCACGCCGGCGAGGCCGACACGGCGCGGCGCTGGGTCGCGGACCTCGCCGGGTTCGCCGCCACCGTCGGGACCCCGTGGGTGGCCGCGGCCGCCGCACACGGGCGGGCCCTGCTCGCCGACGCGGGGGACGCGGGCCCGCTCTTCGAGGAGGCCCTCGCCCGGCACGACGAGGCGGGCCACCCGTTCGACCACGCACGCACCGCGCTGGCCTACGGCGAGCACCTCCGGCGGTCGCGCCGCCGGGTGGACGCGCGGACCCACCTGCGCCGCGCGCTCGAGCTGTTCGACGAGCTCGGCGCGACGCGGTGGTCGGAGCGGGCCCGCAGCGAGCTCCGGGCCTCCGGTGAGAGCGCCCGGCGGCGCGACGCGGACGTCGCCGTCGCCCTGACGCCCCAGGAGCTGCAGGTCGCGCGGCTCGTGGGCAGCGGCACCTCCACCCGCGAGGTCGCGGCGCAGCTGTTCCTCAGCCCGCGCACGATCGACTTCCACCTGCGCAACGTCTTCGCGAAGACCGGGGTCAGCTCGCGCGCCGAGCTCGCGCACCTCCCCCTCGGCTGACGGACCCCCGCGACCGACCCGGCAACCGACCCGGCGATCGCACCGGCGCGACGACGGCCTCCGCGGGGCGACGCTCGTGCGGTCCCCGACACCGCGTCCCGGAGGTCACCGTGACCCTCGCCCCGCCGTCCCGCACCCCCTCCCGCCCCCGCGCCTTCCTGCGGCACTACGCCGAGATGGTCGTCGCGATGGTCGTCGGCATGGTCGCCCTCGAGCCGGTGTGGGGCGTCGTGCTCCCGGCCGTGGGACTGCCGGTCCTGCTCGAACGCCCCGACCTGCACGTCCTCGTCATGGCGACCGACATGACGATCGCGATGACCCTGTGGATGCGCTACCGCGGCCACCGGTGGCGAGCGACCGCCGAGATGGCGGCCGCCATGTACCTGCCGTTCCTGGTCCTGCTCGTGCCGTGGTGGGCCGGCCTCATCCCGGAACGGACCCTGATGGTCGCCGGCCACGTCCTGATGCTCGTCGCGATGGCGCTGGCCATGCTGCTGCGCCCCGACGAGTACACGCGCCACCACCACTGACGCCCCTGCCCTCCCGTCCCCGAAGGAGTTCCCGTGTCCATCCCCCCGGAGTTCGGCGGCCTCGTCGACGGCGTCGTCCTGGCCCTCGTGTTCATCGCCGTCGCCTGGGCGCTGTCCCGCGTCCTCGCCGAGATCTGGATCCGCGCCCTGCTGCTCGCCGTGCTCGTCGTCGCGGCGGCGGTGTACGTCGTGTTCGCCGCCGACGAGGGCGGCGGGTGGATCGCCGGCGAGCTCGCCGGCGTCCTGCTCTACGGCGGTCTCGGCGCCCTGGGCCTGCGCGGCTCGCGCTGGTGGCTCGTCGCCGGCTGGACCGCCCACCCGGTCTGGGACATGGTGCTGCACTACGCCGGACCCGGCCGGGCCTTCGCTCCCGACACCTACACGATCCCGTGCCTGAGCTTCGACCTGCTCGTCGCCGTCTGGATCGCGGTGGCGGGACGCTCGTGGCCCTCCGAGCGGGCGCGCCGCGGCGCCGCGCCCGTCAGCCGGGAGACCGTGGCGTCCTGACCGGCCCTCCCCCGCCGAGCGCGGCGCGGACGTGCAGCAACCGCACGCCGCGCCGCGTCGGCGTCGTGACGGTCGGGGCGAAGCCGCCCGCGGTGAGGTGGTCGCGCAGGCGGTCGGCGACGTCCCCGCGCGGAGCCGCGCCGTCCGAGCCGTACACGAGGTGCAGCACGCCGCCCGCGTCCAGGGCCGTCGCCAGCACCGCGAGCTCGGCGCGCGCCGCGCCGGTCCAGAAGACGTTGACGTTGATCGCCAGCGCGAGGTCGACCGTGCCGGGCGCCGGCCGGAACGCGGCGAGCGCGGTGGTGTGCACCGTCCCGCGGCCGGCGAGCCGCGCGGCGGTGGCCGCCGTCGCCGTCGCGGAGCGGTCGAGGCCGGTGTACCGCCCGCGCGGCAGCCGGTCGACGAGCAGGACCGCCGCCACCCCGCGCCCGCAGCCCACCTCGAGCACGCGGGCGTCCGGCGCGGGGTCGACGACGTCGACGGCGGCCGCGAGGCGCGGTGGGACCCTCACGCGGTCGGGCTGGGCGCGCCACGGTCGGTCGCGGCGTAGCGCGGGGCGAGGGACTCCCACGCCGCCATGAACGCCTCGCCGCAGCAGCCCTCGGCGCGGACGTCCCCGCCGGCCAGGTGCACGTCGAGGTTGTCGAGGTGCACGTGCCACCCGGCGCCGTACGGCACGACGTCGACGGCGATCCGCGTGTGCTCGAGCCGCAGGAGCGTGCCGGCGCCGTCCGCGATCAGCGCCAGAGCGAGCTCCGACGCCGGCTCGCCGGTGTAGTCCCAGGTCACGCGCATCGCGTGGGGCGGGTCCCAGGTCGTCACGGTGCACGTCGCCGTCTCGTCGGCGTTCATGCGCAGCACGAAGCGGCCGTCCGGGCCGGGCGCGCCGGACTCGACGGGCGCGAGCCAGTCGCCGAGGCGGGCGGGGTCGGTGAGGGCCGCCCACACCTGCTCGACGGGCGCGCGCAGGCGGCGCTCGAGGGTGACGGTGCCGGCGGCGCGGTCGACGGTGCCCAGCAGGTCGGTGGTCATGACGAGGTCCCTTCGTCGGTGGTCGCAGGGTCGGTGATCTCGGCGGTCTCGGCGGTCTCGGCGTCGAGGTGGCGCTCGAGGGCGTCGAGGCGTCCGGTCCAGAAGCGGGTCTGCCGTGCGGCCCACCCCGCGAGGTCGTCGAGGGGGCCGGGCTCGAGGCGGTACACGCGGCGCTGGGCGTCGACCGAGCTGGTGACGACCCCGGCCTCGCGCAGCACCTTGAGGTGCTTGGACGCGGTGGGCTGGCGGATCCCGAACCGCTGGGCGGCGAGCTCCGAGAGCTCGCCCGCCGTCGCCTCGCCGTGGTCGGCGAGCCGCTCGATCATCGAGCGCCGCACCGGGTCGGCCACCGCCTGGAACACGTCCACGATCCGTACTTTGCCACAGAGCTATATAGCTGTCGAGCGAATCGACGATCCGGAGCTAGAGTGCTCCGGGTGACAACAGCACGACGAGGTGGGGGTGCGGCATGCCCACGGTGGAGACGGTGCGGGGGCCGGTGGACGTCGGCGACCTGGGCACGACGCTGATGCACGAGCACGTGTTCGTGCTGACGCCGGACATGATGCAGAACTACGGCGACCAGTACTGGGACGAGGAGGTCCGGGTCGCGGACGCGATCGAGAAGCTCCGCCGCCTGCGCGAGCTGGGCGTCACGACGATCGTCGACCCCACCGTCGTCGGGCTCGGCCGCTACGTCCCGCGCATCGCCCGGATCAACGCCGAGGTCGACCTCAACATCGTCGTCGCCACCGGCCTCTACACGTTCGACGAGATCCCGCACTTCCTGCACTACCGCGGCCCGGGCACGGTCCTGGGCGGCGACGAGCTGATGACCGACCTGTTCCTGCGCGACATCCGCGAGGGCATCGGCGGCACGGGCATCAAGGCCGCGTTCCTCAAGGGCGTGGTCGAGGAGCGCGGCCTCACGCCCGACCAGACCCGCATCCAGCACGCGATCGCGGCGACGCACGTCGAGACCGGGGTGCCGATCACCGTGCACACCAACGCCGCGCACCAGACCGGCCGGCTCGCGCTCGACCTCTACGAGAAGGCGGGCGTCGACCTCACCAAGGTCGTCATCGGGCACGCGGGCGACAGCAACGACCTCGACTACCTGCGCGAGATCGCCGACCGCGGGGCGATCATCGGCGCCGACCGCTTCGGCATCGACGTCTTCAACCCCACCGACCAGCGGGTGGCCACCATCGCCGCGCTCTGCGCGCAGGGCTACGCCGAGAAGATCGTGCTGGCCCACGACGCGTCCTGCTACATCGACTTCTTCTCCGGGGAGAGCCAGGCGGTCAAGGAGCAGATGCTGCCGAACTGGCACTTCGAGCACATCCACCACGACGTCCTGCCGGCGCTGCGCGAGCAGGGCGTCACCGACGAGCAGATCACCACGATGCTCGTCGACAACCCGCGGCGGTACTTCTCGTGAGCCCCACCCCCCTCGACCGGGGCCCGGACCCGTTCGACACGTCCGGGATCACCCGCGGCCGCGACGGCATCGCCCGCTACGACCACCTCATGCCGTCGGTCGTCGCGATGGTGCGCGCGTCGGTGGAGCGCCACCCGGACGTCGAGGCCGTGGTCGAGGTGGGCGGCGAGCGGGTGACCTACGCCGAGCTCTGGGACCGCGCCGCGCGGGTGGCGGGCGGCCTGGTGTCCCAGGGGGTCGGGCGCGGCGACCGGGTCGCCTCGCTGCTGCCCGCCGGGCTGGCGTGGGTGGTCGGGTTCCTCGGCACCCTGCTCGCCGGGGCCGTCGCGGTGCCGGTGAACACGCGGTTCGCGGAGCCCGAGGTCCGGTACGTCCTGGAGGACAGCGGGGCGGCCGCCGTGCTGCGGCCGGGCGAGGCCCTGCCGTCGGGGCACCCGGAGGCGCTCGACGACCTCGTCCCCGGTGACCTCGCCGCGATCTTCTACACGAGCGGCACCACCGACCGCCCCAAGGGCGCGCGGACCACCCACGGCAACTTCCTGTCCAACGTCGAGACCGCGATCCGCGTCATCGGGATCGACCGCGCCGAGGGCCCACGGCTGCGCAACCTCGTCTCGGTGCCGCTGTTCCACGTCACCGGGTGCAACTCCCAGCTGCTCGTCCAGCTCGGCCTGGGCGGCACGACGGTGGTGCTGCCGGTGTTCGAGGGCGGCGCGTTCGTCCGGACGATCGTCGACGAGCGCATCGACACGCTCGTCAGCGTCCCGGCGATCTACGGCCTGACGCTGGCGCGCGGCGACCTCGACGCCGACCTGTCCCATGTGCGGCGCCTGACCTACGGCGGGGCGCCGATGGCGCCGGCGCTGGTCCGCCGGCTCATGGAACGGCTCCCGCAGGCGCGGCTGGGCAACGGGTTCGGGCTCACCGAGACCGCGTCGATCTCGACGTTCCTGCCCCACGAGTACACGGCGGACAACGTGGACGCGGTCGGGTTCGCCGCGCCGGTCGTCGACCTCGCGCTCACCGACGTCGACGACGCCGGCGTCGGCGAGCTGCTCATCCGCGGGCCCAACGTCGTCGACGGCTACTGGCAGGCGCCCGAGGCGACGGCGCGGACGTTCGTCGACGGCTGGTTGCACAGCGGCGACCTCGCGCGCGTCGACGACGGGATCGTGCGGATCGTCGACCGCGCCAAGGACGTCATCAACCGCGGCGGCGAGAACGTGTACTCGGTGGAGGTCGAGAACGCGCTGGCCGGCGCGCCGGGGGTCGCCGACGCGGCGGTGGTCGGCGTGCCGGACGACGTCATGGGCGAGAAGGTCGGGGCAGTCCTCGTGGGCCGCGACATCGACGTCGGCGCCGTCCTGGAGTACCTCGACACCCAGATCGCCGACTACAAGGTGCCGCAGTACGTCGTCGTCTCGTCCGACCCGCTGCCGCGCAACCCGGGCGGCAAGCTGCTCAAGCGGACCCTGCGCGACGGCACCGACTGGGGCTCGCCGGTCCGGGGCCGCTGACCCCACGTGAGCGGACTTCCGAGGTATAGCTCGAAAGTCCGCTCACGAGCGGGGGTGCGGCACTCCGGCGGCGGCGACGCCGTGCGAGCCGGGGAGCAGGTCGTCGGGGTGCTGCCCGTCGGGGCCGAACCAGGGGTGGTCGGCCGCGACGGTCGCGAACGGCCGCGTCTCGGGCGCCTCGGGAGCCGTCTGCTCCGGCTCGTGCCGCCCGGGCCCGGGGAGGACGCGGCCGGCGCGCGTGGAGACGACCGCGATCCGCTCGCCGGCCACCGTCCGGCCCGCGTCGACCGCGCCCGTGGCGTCGGCGGGCAGGCGGGACAGGGCGGCACGCAGGTCCTCGACGGGCAGCGGCCGCGTGTGCGTGACGATCGTGGCGACGGCCGCGGTCAGCGGGATGTGCGGGTAGCCGTCGGAGGCGAGCTCGAGCTGCTCGGCGACCTCGTCGCCCAGCCCCGCGAGGTGGCGCGGCGAGGCGCCGGGGACGACGACGAGGAACTCCCGGCGCGAGAGCCGCACCGCTGCGTCGACGGGCCCGAGCGGCTGGCCCAGCGCGGCCGCGACCTTGCGCGCCGCGTGGTACTCGGCGCGCGGGTCCTCGACCACCGGGTCGAGCTCCGCTCCGCTCCGTCTCCCGACGGACGGGTCGAGCTCCGCTCCGCTCCGTCTCCCGACGGACGGGTCGAGCCCCGCGACGTCGACCAGCGCCAGCCCGACGGGCAGCTCGGTCGACCCGCCGGGCGTCGACCAGCGCTCGAGGAAGTCCGGGGTCGGCAGCCCGCTGGAGGGGTCGACGTCGGCGGAGCGGTGCGCGTCGGCGGCGCGGTGGGCGTCGGCGAGCTGCTCGCGCAGGGCCCGGCTGCCGGCCTGCGCGGTCTGCATCCGCGTGATCATGTGCGCGAGCGAGGCCGTCGCCCACGCCTCGCCCGGGGTGCCGGCGCTGCCGGCGACCTCCCCGCCGCTGGCCATGACCTCGCCGAGCAGGGTGTCGATGCTGCGCAGCAGCGGGTCGGGCAGGCGGCTGCCGAGCGCCAGGCGCAGCCGGGCGAGCTCCGCGCCGGCCTGCGCGTGCGCGTAGCCCCAACGCCCGCTGAACCGCCGGCCGGCCTCGGTGCCGTGCTCGTGGGCGTCGTAGGCGTGCTGGTCGGTGGCGACGAGGAACGCCCCCGCGCGCGGGCCCACGGCGACGACCGTCCACTCGTCGGCGAGCTTCTCGTCCGGCTCGAGGAGCACCGTGTGGACCCCGCGCGGCGGGCTGTGCTCCTCGCCGCGGACGAAGCCGACGACGACCTCCGCGCCGGCCTCGGCGAGGCGCTCGTAGACGACCCGCTCGCGCTCGAAGAACTCGAGGCGCTGGAAGAGGGCGAGCACGACGGTCGGCGGCGTCCCGTCCGCCGTCCCCGGGATCGGGCAGGACACGACGGCCTTCTCGATCGCGTGCGACACCGCGACGAGCAGGCGCTTCGGCACCGCCGTCGGCTGACCGCCCGCGGCGTGCTCCCACGTGCGGCGCGGCTCGTGGTCGAGGCGCGAGCGCGTGGCCCGGGCCGTGGCCTCGGCGACCGCCTGGGACAGCGGGCCGGCGACGCCGGGGGTCCCGCCGGCGGGCACGGGAGCGGTGACGGGAACGGGCGGGACGGTGGGCACGACAGCGAGGGGTGCACTGCCGTTCGGGTGAGAGGTCACCGAGGACTCCTGGCGTCCGGGATCGGAGCGGGTGGCCCCGCCCCTTCCCCGTCGCCAGGCCCGCTCATCCGGTTCGGCGGATCCGAGCGACGACCGGCCGCCCCCGCGCGACGACGAGATCCCCGTCACCCGATCGGCCCGCCACTGCCCGTGTCACGGTCGGTCACCTCTCGTGAGCACTGTCCACGGCCTTCGCCGTGGACGGTGCTCACACGGGGCCGACCAGCACCACGTCGAGCCGGCGGGGGCCGTGGACGCCCTCGACGCGGTCGAGCTCGATGTCGCTGGTGGCCGAGGGTCCCGAGACGAAGGTCAGCGGGCCGTCCGGGTCGAGGCGCGCGAGGGCCTCGGGCACCGACGACACCACGGCGTCGGCGCGCAGCACGCACACGTGGTGGTCGGGGACCAGGCTGATCGCCCGCCGCCCCTGGTCCGGGGCCCGCGCGTCGAGGACGAAGGTGCCGGTGTCGGCGATCGCCACCGCCCCGCCGGTGACGACGGCGTCGGTGGCGTCGAGGTCGGCGACCGACAGCGGCGGGCCGTCGGTGCGGACCTCGCCGTCGTACGCCGTCAGCCAGGCGGCGGGGAGCCCGGCGGGGACGACGATCGAGGTCGCCCCGGCGTCCCGCAGCACCGCGGCGATCGCGCCCGGCACCTCGTCCTCGGTGCGCACGCGGTGCACGGCCGCCTTGTAGTCGGTCAGCGTCTCGTCGAGCCGCGCCACCGCCGCCGCGCTCCCGGGCGGGAGCGTCCCGGTGCGCCGGTACTCGCGCGGCACGGCGGGCGACGTCGAGCCGCCCGCGTCCCGTGCGGCCCGCAGCCGGGCCAGGACCTCGTCACGTGCGGTCACGCCGGGTCCTCTCACGTCGGGCCCACCACTCCCGGAACGTCTCCGCCGGCGGCGGTGGCATGTCCCGCGCCCCGAACCACGCCGCGGCGCCGGGCCCGGGCACCGAGCGGATGCGCCCCGACCGCCCGAGCAGCCGCCCGAGCTTCACCACCCGCTCGGCCAGCGAGAACCGGCCCGGCGTGGCCATCGCCGCCGCCGCGGCCCGCATCGCCACATCCTGCGCCGTCGGGCGGGTGTGCGCGTCGACCGCCGCCGCGCGCTGCTGCACGAGCAGGTGCGGGATGTCGATGCGCACCGGGCACGCGTCGAAGCACGCCCCGCACAGCGTGGACGCGTACGGCAGCGAGGCGTTGACGTCGTCGGGGCCGGAGATGCCGGTGAGCTGCGGCGAGAGCACCGCCCCGATCGGGCCCGGGTAGATCGACCCGTACGCGTGCCCGCCCGTACGCTCGTAGACCGGGCACACGTTGAGGCAGGCCGAGCACCGGATGCAGTGCAGCGCCTGCCGCCCGTCCGGCGAGGCCAGGACGTTGGACCGGCCGTTGTCGAGCAGCACCAGGTGGAACGTCTGCGGGCCGTCGCCGGGCGTCACCCCGCTCCACGTCGACGTGTACGGGTTCATCCGCTCGCCGGTCGAGCTGCGCGGCAGCAGCTGCAGGAACACCTCGAGGTCCGACCACGTCGGCACGATCTTCTCGACGCCCATGACCGTGATCAGGGTGTCGGGCAGGGTCAGGCACATCCGCCCGTTGCCCTCGGACTCGACCACCGAGATCGTCCCGCTGTCCGCGACCGCGAAGTTGGCCCCGGAGATGCCCACCCTCGCCGACAGGAACTTCCGCCGCAGGTGCGCCCGGGCCGCCATCGCGAGCCGGCGCGGCTCGTCGGTGAGGTCCGGGTCCACGTCGGGCATCTCGCGCAGGAAGATGTCGCGGATCTCGGAGCGGTTCCGGTGGATCGCGGGCACGAGGAAGTGCGACGGCCGGTCGTCGGAGAGCTGGACGATGAGCTCGGCCAGGTCGGTCTCCAGCGCCGCGATCCCGGCCGCGCCCAGCGCCTCGTTGAGCCCGGTCTCCTGGGTCGCCATCGACTTGACCTTGACGACCTCGTCGGCCCCGGTCTCCTGCACGAGGTCGACGACGATCCGGTTGGCCTCCTCGGCGTCGCGCGCCCAGTGCACCACCCCGCCGCGCGCGGTCACCGACGCCTCGAGCTGCTCGAGCAGCTCCGGCAGGCGCGCCATGACGTCGGCCTTGAGGCACTCGCCGGCGCGGCGCAGCTCCTCCCAGTCGTCGACCTCTCCGACGACCGCGGCCCGCTTCGCGCGGATGGTGCGGGTCGCGTGCCCGAGGTTCTGGCGCAGCTGCGTGTCGGCCAGCGCGCGGTGCGCCGCGACGGGGAACGACTCGGTGCCGCGCAGGTGCCCGTGCGGGTCCGACGCGACGGTCGGCATGCCGAGGTGGGTGGTCGTCATCGCGCCTCGCTCATGATCGCGTCGGGGACCCGGGGCGACTCCTCGGTCGAGGCCAGGATCTCCGCGAGGTGCACCGTGCGCACCCCGGAGCGCAGCCGCGAGAGCCCGCCGCCGATGTGCATGAGGCACGACGTGTCCCCCGCCGTGCAGACCTCGGCGTGCGTCGAGAGGACGTTGGCCATCTTGTCCGCGAGCATCGCCGTCGAGGTCTCGGCGTTCTTCACCGCGAACGTGCCGCCGAAGCCGCAGCAGACCTCGGCGTCGGGCAGCTCGGTCAGCGTCAGCCCGCGGACCTCGCGCAGCAGCCGCAGCGGCTTGTCGCCGACGCGCAGCATGCGCAGCGAGTGGCACGTCGGGTGGTAGGTGACGCGGTGCGGGTAGTACGCGCCGACGTCGGTGACGCCCAGGACGTCGACGAGCAGCTCGGAGAGCTCGTAGGTCCGCCCGGCGAGGTCCTCGGCCGCCCGGGCCAGGCCCTCGTCCCCGCCGCGGCGGGCGACCATCGCGTGCTGGTGGCGCACGCACCCCACGCACGACCCGGACGGCGCGACGACGACGTCGGCGACGCCGGTGAAGACGTCGACGTGGTGGCGCACGAGCGGCAGCGCCATGTCGAGGTAGCCGGTGTTGACGTGCGCCTGCCCGCAGCACGTCTGGTCGGCGGGGAAGACGACCTCGTGCCCGAGGCGCTCGAGCAGCTCGACCGTGGCCCGCGGCGCCTGCGGGAACATCGCGTCGCCCAGGCAGGTGGCGACGAGGGCGATCCGCAACGGACTCCTCGCGATCGTGGTGGTGGTGGTGGTCCCCCGAGTGTCCCCCGTGCCGTGCGTCGGCCGCAGGCTCAGCGGGCGGGGAAGTCGAGCTGCCAGAACTCCGAGCGGCTGGTCACGTAGGCGCGGGTGCCGTCACGGCCGGCCGCGACGCCGAAGGGCAGCTGGCCGACGGGGACCGTCCCGATGACGTCGTCGCGGCTGTTGATGACGGCCACCGTCGAGCCCGGCGCGGTGTCGTTGCCGTAGTTGGTGACGAGCACGTTGCGGCCGTCGCCCGTGACCGCGACGCCGATCGGTCCGCCGAGGCCCTCGGTGATCGTGGCGGTCACGGTGTCGGTGGCCGTGTCGACGACGCTGACCGAGCCCTGCGGCGCCTGCTGCGTGCCCTGGCTCGCGACGTAGGCGTAGCGCCCGTCGGGGCGGACCGCGAGCCCGCGCGGGGTGTCGCCGACCGGGATCGTGGCCGTCACCGCGTTCCTGGCGGTGTCGACGACCGAGACGGTGTTGCCGACGCCGGTCAGCACGCCCTCGTTCGCGACGTAGAGCTTGCGCCCGTCGGGGGTGATCGCGAGGCCGCTGGGCCCCTGGCCGACCGGCACGGTCGCCGCCACCGTCGAGGTCGCGAGGTCGACCACGGAGACGGTGCTGCCGGGCGCGGCGTTCGTCCCCTCGTTCGCCACGTAGGCGCGCCGCCCGTCCGGGCTCAGCGCCAGCCCCGACGGAGCCGCCGTGCCCAGCTCGATCTGCGCCGTCACCTGGTTCGACGCCGTGTCGATGACCGCGAGCGCGCTCCCGGGCGCCGCGTCGGAGCCCCGCTCGCTGACGTAGAGCCGTGTCCCGTCGCCGCTGACGGCGAGGTCGCCGGGGAAGGTGCCGACCGGGACCGTGCCGGTGAGCCGGTTGGTCGCGGTGTCGACGACGGCGACCGACGGCGACGGCGTCGGGCTGCCGCCCAGGCCGCTGACGAAGGCCCGGCGCCCGTCGGGGCTGAGCTCGACCCAGCGCGGGCTCTGCACCGGCGGGGCCACGGCACGGGCCGTCGGGACGGCGCCCGGCGACACGAGGTCGAAGGCCGCGTCCGCGCCGATCAGGCCGCCGGCGACGACCACCAGGGCCGCCAGCCCGACCGCGGCCCATCGCCACGGCCGGCGCCGCCGCGGCTCCTCCAGGGCGGGCGGGGGCGGGGGCGCTCCGGGGGTCGGGGTCCCGCGGCGGGTGGAGCCCGGCCCGCCCGCCGCATCCGAGGACGGCGTCGTCGACGCGGTGGAGGTCGAGGCGACCGGCGGCGAGGCAGGCGGCGGGGAGGGCGACGACGCCGTGACCGGGCCCGTGACGGTGCCCGTGCGCGTCCCGGTCGCGCCGGGCCACCCGGAGGTCGGGGGGCCGGGGCGCGTCGGCGTGGGGGGCGGCCCGCCGCGTCCCGTCCCGAGCAGGGACGTCGCGGTCCCGCCCGGGGCGGGCCCCGGCCCGGGCCGTCCGGCCGCGACCGCCGCGTCGGCGAGCGCCCCGGGCGTCGGGAACCGGTGCGCGGGGTCCTTCGCCATCCCGGTGGCGACGACCCGGTCGAACACCGCCAGGTCCGCGCGGGACCACGAGGGCACGGGTACCGGCTGGTGCACGTGCTGACCCATGTGCGCCACCGGGTCGGGGCCGGCGTAGGGCCGGCGTCCGGTGAGCAGCTCGAAGAACAGGCACGCCAGCGCGTAGACGTCGCTGCGGAAGGTCGCCGTCTCCCCGGTGAACAGCTCCGGCGCCATGTAGGCGGTGGTCCCCAGCACGGTCCCGGTGCTGGTGAGGTGCTGGCCGCCCGCCCCGGCGATGCGGGCGATGCCGAAGTCGACGAGGAAGCAGAAGTCGCCGGCGCGCTGCCCGGTCAGCAGCACGTTCGACGGCTTGACGTCGCGGTGCACGAGGCCGGCGGCGTGCGCCGCGTCCAGGGCCTCGGCGATCTGGCTGACGATGTCGACGGCGCGCGCCGGCGGCAGACCCGTCGGGTGGGCGCGCACGACGGCCGCGAGGTCGCCGCCGTCGACCAGCCGCATGTCCACGAAGAGACGGCCGTCGATCTCGCCGAAGTCGTGGATCGGGATGACGTGCAACGAGGACAGCCGAGCGGTCACCCGCGCCTCCTGCTGGAACCGCGCGCGGAACGAGGGGTCCTCGGCCACCGCCCCGCCGAGGAGCTTCAGCGCGACCGGGCGCTCACGGCGCGTGTCGAAGGCCTCCCAGACCTCACCCATCGCGCCGCGCCCGACCAGACGCCTCAGCTCGTACGGGCCGAACACCTCGCCCTCGGCGGCCACCTGATCACACCCCTGTCCCGGCCGGCGCCCCCCGGGCGACCCGCGCCGTAGGTTAACGCCGTCCCCTGCGCGACGGACCCGTTCCGCACCGACCGTCGCCGAGCGGGCCGGCGACCGATCGTTCCGCCGTCCGGGTGACTCCCGGGGCCACGGGTGCCGGAGGCCCGGTCGATCCGGACGCGGGCGGGACCGACCCCGTCACCGGACGATCTCGCTGGTCATGAGCCTGGCGAGGCCGACCCGTCCGGGTGGCCCGCTCGATCAGACTCCTTGTCCTCCGCGTACGGTCCGTGAACCATACGGAGGGCACACGGGGCGCGGGTGGGAGCGCGGAGCGAAGGGGTACGGGGGCATGCCGGAGGTCTGGCCGCTGGTCGGGCGCTCCGAGACGCTGTCCTCGATCGTCCACCTCGCGCAGACCCGGCAATGCGCCGGCGTCATGCTCGTGGGGCCGCCGGGCGTCGGCCGCACCCGTCTGGCCCGGGCGACGCTGGCCGCGATCGCGACCACGGACGGTCCCCACGTCTCGCCCGTCTGGGTGATGGCCAGCCGCTCCACCCAGGACATCCCGCTCGGCGCGATGAGCCACCTGCTGCCGCGGATGGAGGCCGCACCGGACGGCGAGGCGGCCCTCACCGGCCACCTGCTGCACGAGGCGCGGCGCGCCCTGCACCCCGAGCCCGGCACGCAGCTCGTCCTCGCCGTCGACGACGCGCACGTCCTCGACACCACCTCGGCCGTCCTGCTCCAGCAGCTCGCCGTCTCCGGCGACGCCTTCCTCGTCGTGACCGCGCCGACCGGGCTCTCCGTCCCGGACCCGATCTTCGCGCTGTGGAAGGAAGGGCTCATCGATCGCCTCGACATCCACGAGTTCGACCGCGCCCAGAGCGACCAGCTCGTCGCCCGGGCGCTCGGCGGGCACGTGGACGGGGCGGCCCTGCAGCGGCTGTGGCGGTACGCGCTCGGCAACGCGCTCTTCCTGCGCGAGCTCGTCGACGGGGCGCGCGAGAACGGCACCCTGCGCCAGCAGGGGGCGGTGTGGCGGTGGGAGGGGCCGTTCGAGCCGTCGTCGCGCCTGGTGGAGATGGTCGAGGCGCGCATGGGCTCGCTCGCCGCCCCGGAACGCGAACTGCTGCGGCTGCTGGCCTTCGGGCAGCCGCTGGGCAGCGAGGTCGCGGCCGAGCTCGTCTCGCCGTCGGTGCTCGCGACGCTGGAGCGCCGGGGGCTGGTCGAGTCGACGCGCGAGGGGCGGCGGGTCAACGTCCACCTCAAGCACCCGCTCTACGCCGAGATCCTGCGCCAGCAGGCCACCCCGCTCCAGGAGCGCCAGGCCTACCACCGCCTCGCCCAGGCCATGGAGGCCCACGGCACGCGGCGCGGCGAGGACCGCAGCCGGCTGCTCGGGTTCCGGGTCGGCCAGGGCGAGGAGGCCGACGCGCACGAGCTGCTCGCCGCCGCCCGCGACGCGGCGGCCGCCGACGCGGGCCTCGCCGACCAGCTGCTGCGCGCGGCCGCGGACTCCGGCGGCACCGTCGAGGTGCGCCTCCAGCTCGCCTGCGCCCTCGTCGCCGCCGACCGCTTCACCGAGGCCGAGGCGGTGCTCGCCGAGGTGGCGGCGCGCCCGGAGACGGCGTCGGCCACCGCGGCCGAGCTGGTCGCCTCGGCCCTCGTGCGGGTGCCGAACGCCGTGTGGGGCCTGCACGACGTCGTCGGGGCCCGCGACGTCCTGCGCGCGCTGGAGCACACGATCCCCGCCGACGAGGCCCCGGCCGGCGTCACCTGGCTGCGGGCGGTCTCGTCGCTGCTCGAGGGCCGGCCCCGCGCCGCGCTCGAGCGCCTCGAGCCGTTGATCGCGGCCGACGCCGCCGACCCCGAGCCGCGCGAGGTCCGTGTGGCCGCGCTGTCGGTCGCCGCGTTCGCGAGCGCCCGCGCGGGCCTGCTGGGCCGCGCCGGGGAGCTCGTCGCGCGCGGGCTGCCGATGATCGAGCGTGACGGCGACCCGAGCGGCGGGTGGCTGCGGTTCCAGCTCCTCACCGCGTCCTGGTACGCCGACCTGCAGGCCGGCGACCTGGACCGCGCCGACGAGCTCGCCCGCGACGGCTACGCCGAGGCGCTCGCCCGGGGCCTGCGCACGCCGGTGGCCATCTACGCGACGTGGCAGGGGATCGTCGCGGGCCGCCGGGGCCGGGTCCAGACGGCCGCGCGCTGGCTGCGGGAGGCCGCGGCCGCGGTGTCCGCCTCACGGTTCTGCTTCGCGGTCCCGCTGGCCGCCGAGCTGTCGATGGCCCTCGCGGCGTCCGGCGAGCTCGCCGAGGCCCGCACGGTGCTCGCCACCGCCGACGACGTCGCCGGTGGCGGCATGCTCGCCGGCTGGCAGACCGCCGCCCGCGTCTGGCTCCTCGGCGTCGAGGGCCGGGTGTCGGCCGCGACCGAGGCCGCGATCGCCGCCGTCGCCACCCCCGACGACCCCGGGCACCGCCTGCAGACCCTGCACACCGTCATCCGGCTCCGGGCCACCGGCGTGGTGGCCGACGAGCTCGAGGTCCTCGCGGCCGACCTCGACGGCGCGCTCCCGGCGACGATGGTCGCCCACTCCCGGGCCCTCAGCGCGCGCGACGGCGCCACCCTCGACGAGGTCGCCGCGCGCTTCGAGGCGCTCGGGTCGCTCCTGCTCGCCGCGGAGGTGGCCGCCCAGGCCTCCGCCGTGCACCGCGCGGACGGCAGCACCGCGCCCGCCCGGGCGTCGGCGGCGCGCTCCCGCGCCTGGGTGCAGGAGTGCGAGGACGCGCGGACCCCGGCGCTCGGGCTCCTCGAGGCCTCGACCGAGCTGACGCGCCGCGAGCTGGAGATCGCCTCGCTCGCCGCCACCGGCCTGACCAGCAAGGCGATCGCCGAGCAGCTCGTCGTCTCGGTGCGGACCGTGGACAACGTGCTCCGCGCGGTCTACGCGAAGCTCGGCGTGTCCGGGCGCGGGGAGCTCTCGCAGGTCGCCGGCCTGCACGTCGCCCGCTGACCCCGGGCGTCAGGGCCCGCTGCTCCCCGAGCCGCTGCCGCCGCCGTCGGTGCCGGTCCCACCGCCGGTGCCGCTGCCCGTCTCGCAGCACGAGGGCTCCGGCGGGGTCGTGTAGCGGTCGGTGGTGCGGGTCGTCGTCCGGCGCTGGCTCCCCCCGCTGCCACCACCGCTCCCGGCGCTGGGGGTCCGGCGCGCCTGGCTCTGGCCGCCCTGCTGGGTCCCGCCGGAGGCCGGCGCGTCGGCGGCCGGGGCGGGCGGCGAGGCGGGCGCGACCGACACCGGGGCGGGCACCACCGCCGCGGGCGGCGGGGCGATGATCGAGGCGTCGGTGGGCGCCGGGGACTCGGCCGACGCGACCCGGTAGACGTAGGTGCCGCCGCCGGCCAGCAGCGCCAGCAGCAGGGCCGCCCCGACGGCCATCGGCACGCGCCGGCGCCGCTTGGGCTCGGGCTCGTCGCCGCCCTGCAGCGCCGGCGCCGGCATCCCCGCCGCCGGCGTCCCGGCCGGTGCCGGCCCGCGGGCCGGGATGGGGCTCCCCACGCCGGGCATCACCGAGGTGATGGGCACGCCGCCGACCACCGGCATCGCCCCGGACGGCGGGCCGGTCCGCCGTGGCGGCGGCGGTGTGCCCGGCCGCCGGAAGGTGCCCGACGACGGGCCGGTCATCGGACCGACGACGGTGGTGGCCGCCGCCGCGGTACGCCGGACCTGCGGGCCCGTCGCCCCGGCCGGCGCCGGGCCACCGTGGCGGTACTCGGTGTGCGCCATGCCGGCGGCGCCCAGGACGATGGCGTGCTTCGGGTGGGCGTCGACGGCCGTCGGGCGGCCCAGCTCCGCGGACACCATCTGGGCGACCAGTGGGATCCGCGACGACCCGCCGACGAGCAGGACGGTGGTCAGCTGCTCGGGGCGGACGTTCGCCGACTCGAGCGCCCGGCGCAGCGACGCGATCGTCGCCGTGATCGACGGGCGGATCATGTCCTCGAACTCGCCGCGGGTCAGCCTTACCTCGGTCTGCAGCGAGGGCAGCATCACCGGGATCGTCGTCTCGGTGTCCGCCGAGAGCGCCTCCTTGGCGAGCACGCAGTCCTGGCGTAGGCGGATCACCGCGCTGGTCGCGTGCGGGTCCGAGGGGTCGAGCGCGGAGACCGGGCCGCCGAGCACGCGGTCGACGTGCGCGAACACCGCCTCGTCGAAGTCGATGCCGCCGAGGCCCTCGATGCCCTCCGGCGTCCCGAGCAGCTCGAAGCCCTTGCCCGCCGTGCGCAGCACCGTCGCGTCGAAGGTGCCGCCGCCGAGGTCGTAGACCGCGACGGTGGCGCCGTCCTCGAGGCGCTGGTTGGTGGCGTAGTGGGCGGCGGCCGCCTCCGGCTCGGTGATCATCTGGACGTTGCGCAGGCCCGCCTGGCGCGGGATCTGGTCGAACAGCTCGCGCTTGTAGGGACCCCAGTTGGCGGGGTGGGTCAGCGTCACGACGTCGGGCATCCCGCCCTCGCGCTCGCTGACCGCCCGCACGACGTCGCGCAGCTGGTGGGCCATGAGGTCGCCGGCCGCGTAGGGCGAACCGCCGAGGATCAGCGGCATCGGGTCGCCGAAGCGCCGCTTCACCTCGCGGGCGACGCGGTCGGGCTCCGTGGCCGCGCGGCGCTCCGCGGCGTCGCCCGTCAGGACGGCGCCGTCCTCGCGGATGAGGATCACCGAGGGCACGGCGGCGGCGCGGTCGCCGAGGGTGGCCATCTCCACGCGGCCGTCCCGGTCGACCGCCGCGGCGGTGAAGGTGGTTCCGAGATCCACTCCGAGTCCGTAGCCCACCGGAATCTCCTCTCTCGCTCGTGGTGTCGTATCGGGTGCGGTCGCGTTCGTCGAGGGTGTCGTGGCCGGTCAGACGGCGAGTTCGCCCGCGTCGGGCGGGTCGTTACCGGGGCCGTCGTCGTCGGGCGGCCCCGTGGCGGCCGCCGTCGGCTCGTGGAGGCTCTCCGCGGGCTCGCCGGACCCGGGTGTCGGGTCGAGGGCGTCGAGGGCGTCGGGGGCGCCGAGGCCGTCGAGGGCGCCGTCCGGTGGCGGGAGATCGGCCCGGGGATCGGCCGGGACCTCGTCCTCCGGGGCGCTCGTGGGTGCCGGGACCGTCGCGAACCCGGCCGGCGGCGTCCAGCCCTCGGGCACGGGCACGTCGTCGGGCTCGTCGTCCAGCCCGCTGTCGGGCGCCGGGTCGCTGACGCCGTTGACGCTGCGGTCGTAGCTCACGGTGTCGACCGAGAAGCTGCCGTCCGGGTTCTCGACGACGTGCACCTGGCCGCGCTCGTGGATGAGCAGGTCGGTCTCGCGGGCCGGGGGCTCGGACACCGCGGCGTGGTGGTGCTCCTTGAAGACGTAGCGCTGCCCCGCGTCGTCGGTGATGACCAGGTACTGGAAGGCGTCGACGTTGTACGCCGCGTCGGCGCCCTCGTTGACCACGACGTCCTGGTACATCTCGACCGCGAGCCAGCCGTCGCCGACCCCCTGCGGGTCGAGCACGCGGAACGACTCGGCCAGCGGCGGCGCGTCGCCCGGCACGGTCGGGACGTCGGGGGTCGTGTGGGCGACGGTCGCGACCGTCGCCCCGTCGGTCGCCGCGGCGGCGTCGACCTGGCTGCCGACGGCGATCGCCATCCCCAGCCCCGCGCCGGCCTTCGCGGCGCGCCGGGCGACCTCGCGGATGTGCGCCGGCGCGTCCGCCCCGTTCTCCTTCGCGCTGCGCAGCCAGTCCGGGATCACGCCGCGCACGTCGCGCTTCGCGGCCTCCCAGAGATGCGCGGGCATCCCGGGCGGCACGGCACCGGGAGTGCGGGCGGCGGTCACGGCACGAGTCTCGGCGGGACCGGTCCGGGGGTCATGAGCAACCGCTACTCGGTTTCGGGTGCGCCCCGGCGGCGTGTTGCTCATCGCCGTCACCACGCCCCCAGCGAGCCGACGAGCAGGCCCTCGCACGTGCGCACCAGCACCCGCGCGGCCTGGCGCACGTCGCGGGCCGACGCCGGGTGCTCGGCACGGCGCTGCCACTGGGTGAGCGCGGCGCGCGCCACCCGCTGCACCTCCGCCGGCGGGGCGTCGGGCTCGAGCCCCAGCCGCTGCCAGATCTCGACGCCCCCGCCCCCGAGCAGCCGCTCCGCGGACTCCCGCTCGGTCTCGGTGAGCATGAGGGACCCGACGCGCAGGCCGTCGAGGAGGCGCACCTCGGCGAACTCGTGCGCCCCGGAGTTGACGATCTCGAGCTCGTGCAGCAGCTGCTGGGCCGCCGGCACCGGGTAGCGCCGGATCGCGGACTCGACGGCGAGCAGCGCGGACCGGGCCTTGAGCACCTCGGCGCGTCCGGCGAACCGGCTGAGCAGCGCCTCGCGCAGGGGCTGCAGGCCGCTGCGGGTGAGCAGCTCGCGGGACAGCGCGCCGGCGGTGCCCGCCACGCCGGTGTAGCGCAGGCGCACCGAGAGCCGGATGCCGAACAGGCCGAAGCGGTCGAGGAGCGCGGCACGGCGGGCCGGCGTGAGGTCGAGGTCCGGCATCTCCCGGTTCGCGAACCGGTCGGCGGTCAGGAGCAGCGCCTCGACGTCGTCCTCGGGCGCTTCGGCGAGCTTCTCGATGGCGCGGAACTCGTCCTCGCGCAGGGTCGCGGCGGTGGACGCGAGCAGGCCCGCGACGGGGACGACGGTCTGGCACAGCGCCTGCACGCGGGGGTCGACGCGGTAGCGGTCGGCGACGCGGGCGGCGCTCTCGAGGGCGTCGGGACGGCCGTGGCCCACCTCGTCGGCACGGGCCAGCACGCCGAGGGTGTTGATGGGCCGGCGATCGGTCGGGTCGTCCCGGAACGTCTCGAGGAACCGGACGTCGGACGTGTGGATGTGGCGCATGAGGTAGACGACCGCGTCGGCGGTGCTCGGACCCCCACCGTGCTCGTCGAGGGCGGTCTCGGTGCGCCGGGCGAGCTCGGTGGTCAGCGAGTCCATGCCCGGGGTGTCGATGAGCGTCATCGTCTTGAGCGACGGCGAGGGCCAGTCGACGACGAGGCGGTCCACGTCCTGCGCGCGCATCCCGCCCAGGTCGCTGTCCAGCAGGCCCCCGGCCGGTCCGGGCGGCAGCTGGCGGGGCGGGCCCTGGCGCGGGTAGGCCGTCACCCGGTAGGTCAGGCCGTCGCGGTACCAGGTCACGACCCGCGTGCACTCCCCGGCGTCGGTGGCCGCGAGCTCCTGGCCGACCAGGGCGTTGAGCAGCGTCGACTTGCCCGACTTGATCCGGCCGGCGATCGCCACGCGCAGCGGTTCCTCGAGCCGGCCCGCCGCGGCCTGCAGTCCGGGCAGCGCGGGCCCACCCGCGTAGATCTGCTGGGCCTGCTGCAGGAGGCCCCGCACGCGGGTGAGCAGCGTCGAGGGCGGTGGCGGCGCCGGGCGTGGGGGTCCGGGTGGGGACCCCGGCGGCGGGGGTCCGGGCGGGGCGAACCCGCGGGGCGGTCCGCCCGGACCCGGCGGCCCGCCGACGCCCGGGGGACCCCCGAAGCCGCCCGGGCCCGGCCGCCGGCCGGGGCCACCGGGGGCGGCCGGGAAGCCGCGGGGCGGGGTGCCGGACGGGCGCGGGCGCGGCCGGTCGTCACGGTTCACCGGGCGGCCTTCGCGGGTGCGGCGGCGACCGGCGTCGGGGCCGGCGTGCCGGCGGCGAGGCCCGACGCGCGGGTGCGCTCGAGGTGGGCGGAGAGGTCCTCGACCCGGGCCTTGAGGGCGGCCAGGGAGGCGAGGTCGGTCTCGGCGCGGGAGCGCGCGCCGGTGTCCGACTCGCTGCTCTTCGCCGCCTCGGTGGCCGCGGCGAGCGCCTCGGTCGCCGAGCGCTGGAGCTCGGCCACGCGCTGGGACCAGGCGTTGCGCAGCTCCCGCTGCACGTGGCGCACGGCGTCGCGCGAGTCCTTGCCGAAGTGCAGGTTGAACTCGTCGACGAACCGGCGCACGGCGGCCTTGCCCTCGCTGCGGCGCTTCTCCAGGGCGCGCTTCTGCTCCTCCTTCCAGCCCATCCGCCCGAGCAGCAGGCCCGGGATGAGGCCGAGCCCCATCGGCACCGGGAGGCCGGTCATGCTCGTGAGCATCGTGAACATGAGGAAGCCGCCGTAGGACTTCTGGAACGCGGCCATCCCCGCGCCCTTCGCCTTCTTCTCGGCGAAGCTCGCGTCGGTCGTCATGCCGTCGAGCAGCTCCACCGGGGCGGCGACCTCACGGGCCCGCACGACCTGCGACTCCGCCATGTCGAAGTGCTGCCCGACGGAGATCGCGACCTCCTTCGCGCGGGTGACGAACAGGGCGTAGTTCTCGAGCGCCTCGCCGGCCAGGCGCTGGCGCAGCCACGCCTCGAACTCCTCCCAGTTCTTCGCCGGGTCGCCCTGGTCGATCGACTCCTCGGCCTCGTGGACGACCTTGCGCGTGCGCTGCCGCAGGTCGAAGTCGACGTCGGAGGAGATGTCGGCGAACCCGTCCTGCAGCACCGACTGCCACTTCGACGACCGGTCGCGCAGCGCGTCGGCCTGCTCCTTGGCCCGCGTCAGCTCCGCGACGAGTGCCGCCGAGCGCTGCGGGTCCGCGAGGGCGGCGAGGCGGGCGCGGGCCACGACCGCCATCTGCTCCACCGCGGAGTGCACGTGGGTGATCGCCGCGTCGAGGGCGAGGCGCTCGCCGCCGGCGACGATCTCGTTGAGGCGGGCGATGAGGGTGGGGAAGCCGGACTCGACGTTGAGCTCCTTGCTCATCGTGCTGGCCGCGAGCGACCGGACCTCCGACGACACGGCCAGCGACTCGATCTCGATCCCCGCCCGCTGCAGGTGCTGGCGGTCGCGCTCGAGCATGCGGTCGGAGTGCGGGTAGAGGTCGGTCTTGGTCAGCACGAACAGGACCGTCGGGCACAGCTCCCGCACGGTCCTGAGGAACGTCACCTCGCTCTCGGTGAGCTCCTGCGAGCAGTCGCTGACGAACAGCACCGCGTGCGAGCGGGGTAGCGAGCTGATCGTCGACGCGTTCGACACCGACCCGATCCCGCCGACACCGGGGGTGTCCACGAGCACCAGGCCGTTCGAGAGGATCGGCCGGTCGAGACCGACGGTGACGCGCCGCAGCCCGCGGCTGTTGCCGGGGTTGCCGGCCTCGGAGGCGTACTCGGCGACGTCGGACGGGGCGATCGTCTCGTTCCAGCCGGCCCCCGAGGCGCCGGACGTCGGCTCGAAGACCGCGCTCGCGGTGAGGGCCTTGGCGTAGCGCACCTCGGTCAGCACGGCGGTGGCCACGTCGTCGTCGACGGGGCAGATCGGGGCGGACAGCAGCGCGTTGATCAGCGAGCTCTTGCCCTGCTTGAACTCGCCGACGACGTGCACCGTGACCGACGAGTCGCCGAGGATCTGCTTGGCGCCCCGGAGCCGGGCGACCAGGTCCTCGCGCTCGTAGGCCTGCGCGCCCTGGATCGCCATGTCGATGCTCTCGACGGCGTGGCGCGCAGCGGCGCTCTGCTTCCTCTGCTGCTGCTGGACCGCCATGCCTCTCCTCTCACCCGCGCGGGACGAGCCTGCGCCTCCCGGGCGTGATCGTCATGAGTAGCGACTACTCGTGTCCGGAGCGTGCTCCGGCCGTGTCCGCGCGCACGACGGTCCGGCACGGTCGCGGGGACCGTGCCGGACCATCGGTGCGGGTCGCGGTGACGGGGATCAGCCGTCGACGGTGTCCGAGCTGCCGCCGCCGTCCCCGCCGCCGTCGCCGCCGCTCGACCCGCCGTCGGAGCCGCCGCTGGAGCCGCCGCCGGACTCGAAGCCGCCACCGCCGGACTCGAAGCCGCCGCCCGACCCGAAGTCCTCGCCGCCGCTGCTGCCGCCGCCGACGGTCTCGAGGACGGGCTGCTCCTCCTGCTGGCTCTCCCCGAAGCCGCCACCCGAGCCCGACGAGTCGTCGATCGGCTCCTCGGTGGTGGACGGGCCGCCGTCCCCGCCGCCGTTGCCGTGGAAGACCAGGTCACCGCCGGCCGGCTCGATCTCGATCTCCTGCTCGGGTGCGGGCTCCTCGTCGATCCCGCCGGCCGGCACCGTCGGCAGGAACTCCTCGTCGATCCCGCCGGCCGGCACCGGCTGGAGCTCCCCGTCGATCTCGCCGGTCGGCTCGGTCTCGATCTGGCCGGCCGGCACGGTCTCGGTCTCGCCGGTCGGCTCGGTCACCGGCGCGGTCTCCGGCTCGGGCACGGTCTCCGGCTCGGGCACGACCTCCGTCTCGGTCTCGCCGACGGGCGTCGTCCCCGGCTCGGTCTCGGTCTCGGTCTCGGTCTCGGGCTTGGTCTCGGGCTTGGTCTCGGGCGGGGTCTCGGGCGCGGTCTCGCCGACCGGCTCCGTCGGCTCCTCCTCGGGCCGGGTCTCGGTCTCCTCCGGCCGGGTCCCGGTCTCGCCGACCGGCTCCGTCGGCTCCTCCTCGGGCCGGGTCTCGGTCCCCTCCGGCCGGGTCTCCGTCTCGGTCTCGCCGGTCGGCTCCGTCTGCGTCTCGGACTCCGGCGGCTCGGGCCAGGTCTCGGGCCAGGTCTCGGTGCCCGGCGTGTGTGTGGGCAGGCCCTCCTCGTCGATGGGCGGCATGGGCGTCACCGGCGGGACGGGCTGGTGGTGCGGGTGGGTCTGGTACCACTCCTCCGGGTCCGGGCAGTACGGCGGCCGCGGCGCGTCGGGGCAGTAGTCCGGGTTGTAGCCGTCGGGGCGGTGGACCGGGTGGTAGCAGTCCGGGTTGTAGTGCGGGTGCCAGCAGTACGGGTTCTGGACCGGGTGGAAGCCCCACGGGTTGTGGACCTCGTGGTAGCAGTGCGGGTTCCACACCGGGTCGTACTCGTACGGGTCGCCGTAGTGGCCGGAGGGCTCGAGGTTGTCGTAGAGGTAGCTGCAGTCGGGGCCGCAGTAGGTGGCGTGCGCGGGGCAGTTGTAGTCCCGCGGCAGGCAGCCCTGCTCGATGTAGGTGCTGCAGCTGTCGTAGGGCGGGCAGTCGTCCTTGATGTACTCGTCGCCCGGCGGCTGGTGACCCCACGCGCCCTCGCCGTACTCCTCCTCCGTCTCGGAGGTGGGCTCCTCGGAGGTGGGCTCCTCGGAGGTCGGCTCCTCGGAGGTCGGCTCCTCGGGCGGCGTCTCGCCCGGCGGCGTCTCGCCCGGCGGCGTCTCGGTCCCGGGCGGGGTCGGTCCCTCACCGACGGGGGGCGGCACCGTGATGTCGTCGATGTCGCTCACCGGGTCGCCGGCGGGCTGCATGACCGGCTGGGCGGGGACGGTCGCGGGGTTCACGGGGAAGGTCATGGCGGTCTCGTTCCGTTCCGGGGGACCGGTGTGGCCCCGCTCTCTCGGTTCGGGACAAGACTGCGGGCCCCGGCACCCCCGGTCATGAGCAGCGCACTACTCGACAGCCACCGCGGTTGCCCGGGGATTACTCGGTCCGGACGGGGCCGGGCCCGTGGGTGCCGTGCGCGGCCATGAGTAGCGCGCGCCGGCGGGCGTCGGCGCTACTCACGCAGGGCCGCGTGCGCCGCGGGTCGGTCAGCGCGTGCGGGGCGGGCGCCCGGCGGGCGCGTCCTGCTCGCCGGCCGCCGGGGCGTCGTCGGCCCGCGTGCCGTCCGGCGTCCCGCGGTCGTCGGCGACCTCGTCGCCGGGCACGGCCGTCGGGGTCTCCCGGGCGTGGACGACGAACCACGCGACCCACCCGGCGGCGGCGACCCCGACGAAGCTGACGAGGCGGTAGAGGAGCACCGCGGCGAGGGCGGGGTGCGACGGCACGCCCCCGGCGACCAGCGCCGCGAGCAGCGCACCGTCGACGAGGCCGAGCCCGCCGGGCAGGAACGCCGCGCTGGAGGCGGCGGTGGCGGCGGCGTAGGCGACGAGCACCAGCGCGAGCGTCATGCCCTCGGCGCCGACGGCCACGCAGCAGGCAGCCAGGCAGGCGATGTCGAGCAGCCAGTTCGCGAGCGCGGCGCCCCCGACGACGACCCGCCCGCGCCCGCGGAGCTCGATGAGCTGCAGTGCGGCGATCTGGTCGGCGAGCTCGGCGACGCCCGTCTCGCGCGGACGGTGGCGCACGCGGTTGACCAGGCGCAGGCCCCACGAGCCGGCGGCGACGAGGAGCCCGGGACGGCGCGCGACGACCACGACGCCGGCGCCCAGGGCCGCGACGCCGAGGATCTGCAGCACCAGCCAGGTCAGCGAGGTCGGCCGTCCGCCGACCACGAGCGCCGAGCCGAAGGCGATCGCGGCGAGCGCGAGGCTGGCCGCCACACCGCCCGCGACCATCGTCCAGGTCGTCGCGGGCACCGTGGCGCCCCACGCGCGGCGGCGCTTGTAGGTGTAGGCCGTCGAGAGCGCGGCGCCGCCCGGGACGGTGAGGTGCAGGGCGTTGGCGGCGAGCGTCGCCATCGTCACCGCGCCCAGCGACACCCGGACCGACGCGGCCACCAGCAGGCGGTGGTGCAGCACGGAGAAGGCGACGAGCGCCCCGGCCTCGCTGGCGACGGCGACGACGACCCACCAGGGGTCGGCGCCGAGCAGCGCGGCGCCGGCGGCCTGGACCGTCGGCCACACGATGACCACGCCGGTGGTGACGACGGCCGCCACGACGATCCCCGTGGTGATGCGCAGCACCCGGCGGGTCCGCGGGGTGGCGCTGGTCAGGCCCGTCGACGCGGTGGTCACGGTCGCGCTCACCCCTCCAGTGTCCTCCTGCCGGCCCGATCACCGGTGGGTGACCGATCACGCCCGGCGGCACGCATGGCGCCGACGGAGACCACACGACCGGTGCGGGCCCGGCGACGAGCGGTCCTGGCCGCGGACACGGGGTGATCCCGCACCGCAGCGGTGACATGCTGCCCGACGACGTCGGCGCCTCGACGCGCCCCCGGGTCGATCGAGAGGACACCCGCGATGAGCCGCCGTGTGGACGCCGACCTGCTGCTCGTCGGGAGCCTCCCCATCGACTCGCCCGACGAGGGCTTCCGGGCCGGCGCCGAGCTGTTCGGCGACCGGGTCGCGGCCCTGCCCGACGGGGAGTCCGGGGCCCGCGGGGCCTGGGTCGGCCACGACCGCACGACGCTGCTCGAACCGCACCCCGACATCACGGTCCTCGCCCCCTCGCCGTCGCCGACCGGCCGCGCGCGTCACGCCTACGACACCGCGCGCCTGACCGTCGCCGAGGGCGTCGAGACCCTGCGCTTCGACGCCTGGCCGCGGATCGCCGAGACCCTCGCCTCCTACGAGCGGTTCGTGGCCATGCGTGGGGGCGGCGTGATCCCGCCGGACCTGCGCTTCCAGGTCGGCCTGCCGGGCCCGTCGAGCGTGTTCACCGGCGCGTTCAAGGACGACTACGCCCGCAACTGGTCGATCGTCGGCCCGGCGCTCGAGGACCTGTGGTCGCGGGCGATCGACGAGCTGCTCGCGACGATCCCGCCCGGCGACCTGGCCCTGCAGTTCGACCTCGCCTACGAGGTGATCGACCTCGAGGGCGTGCTCGGGTGGACGGAGGGGGACGCCTGGGAGCGCTTCGCCGGGCCGTGGTCGCGGCTGGCCCCGCAGGTGCCCGAGGACGTCCTCATGGGCCTGCACCTCTGCTACGGCACGTTCCCCGAGTGGCCGATGTTCGAGGCCCGCGACATGGGCCTCATCGTGCGGATGGCCAACCACGCCGTGGCGCACGCCGGGCGCCCGCTGGACTGGGTCCACCTCGCCGGTCCGCGCTACCTGCGCAGCGAGGACGACGCGTTCTTCGCCCCGCTGGCCGACCTCGACGCCCCCGACTCGCGCGTCTTCCTCGGCATCGTGCTGCCGATCGACGGCGTCGACGGGCTGCGGCGCCGGCAGGCCACCGCGTCGCGCCACCTCGCCGACTTCGGCGTCGCCCAGTACTGCGGGATGGGCCGGCAGCGCGGCGAGGACCCCGCGGCGACGCTGCGCGAGCACGCCGCGACGGTGGCCGCGGTCCGCGGGTAGGGGCAGGATCGGGCGCGTGGTCGGGATCGTGGAGGTCAGCCCGCGCGACGGGCTGCAGAACGAGCGGGCGCTGCTGGAGACGGGCGCGAAGATCGAGCTGATCGAACAGGCCACCGCCGCCGGGGTGCGGCGCATCGAGGCGGTCTCGTTCGTGCACCCCAAGCTGGTGCCGGCGATGGCCGACGCCGAGGCGGTGATGGAGGGCCTGACCCGCGCGGACGGGGTGTCCTACATCGGGCTGGTGCTCAACCGGCGCGGCTACGACCGGGCGGTGGCGGCCGGGGTCGACGAGGTGAACGTCGTCGTGCCCGCCTCGGACGGGTTCGCGAAGGCCAACCAGAACTCGACGACGGCCGCGCTCACCGAGGTCGCCGAGGAGGTGCTGGCCGAGGCCGCGTCGCGGGACCTGTTCGCGTCGCTGACGATCGCGACGTCGTTCGGCTGCCCGTTCGACGGCGAGGTGGACCCGGAGCGGGTCGTCGAGGTGGCCCGCCGGGGTGCGGCAGCGGGGGCGAAGGAGATCGCGATCGCCGACACCATCGGCGTCGGGGTGCCGACGCAGGTGCGCACGCTGCTCGACGGGGTGCGCGCGGTGGCCCCGGACGCGCTGATGCGCGCGCACTTCCACAACACCCGCAACACCGGCTTCGCCAACGCCGTCGCCGCCCTCGAGTGGGGCGTGGACTGGCTGGACTCGTCCAACGGCGGGATCGGCGGCTGCCCCTTCGCGCCGGCGGCCACCGGCAACATCGCCACCGAGGACCTCGTCTACCTGCTGCACCGCATGGGCCACCCCACCGGCCTCGACCTCGACGCGCTGCTCCCGATCGCGGGCTTCCTGTCCGACCAGCTCGGCTACCGCGTCCCCGCCCTGCTGCCGCGCGCCGGCAGCTTCCCCGGCTGACACGAGCCCCGGCTGACCCCTCCACGCCGAAGGAGCACGAACGTGAGCGAGCTCGAGCAGCTGTCCATGCTGATCGGCGGCAAGCCGACCGGTGCGGTCTCCGGCCGGACGTTCCCGTCGGAGAACCCCTACACCGGGCAGGCGTGGGCGGAGATCCCCGACGGCGGCACCGAGGACGTCGACGCCGCGGTGGCCGCGGCCCGCGCGGCGCTCGACGGCGAGTGGGGGCAGATGACGGGCTTCGCCCGCGCCGCGCGCCTGCGCCGCCTGGCCGACCTCATCACCGAGAACGCCGAGCGCCTGGCCCGCCTCGAGGTCAACGACTCGGGCAAGCTCTACCGCGAGATGCTCGGGCAGCTCCAGGGCCTGGGCGGCTGGTACCACTACTACGCCGGGCTCGCGGACAAGATCGAGGGCGCGCAGATCCCCTCGCCGAACCCGAACTACCTCGTCTACACGCGCCGCGAGCCGGTGGGGGTCGTCGCGGCGATCACGCCGTGGAACTCGCCGCTGCTGCTCATGAGCTGGAAGGTCGCGCCGGCGCTCGCCGCCGGCTGCACCGTGGTGATCAAGCCCTCGGAGCACGCGCCGGGCTCGACGCTCGGGTTCGCCGAGCTGATCGCGCAGGCCGGGATCCCCGACGGCGTGGTCAACGTCGTCACCGCGAACTCCGGGGAGGTCGGCGCGCACCTGGCCGCACACCCCGACGTCGACAAGGTGGCGTTCACCGGGTCGACCGCGACCGGGCGCAAGGTCGCCGCCGCGGCCGCGGAGAAGCTCCACCCCGCGACCCTCGAGCTCGGCGGCAAGTCCCCGCAGGTCGTGTTCCCCGACGCCGACCTGCAGGCCGCGGCGAACGGGCTCGTCGCCGGCGTGTTCGCCGCGACCGGGCAGACGTGCATGGCGGGCTCGCGGCTGATCGTGCACGCCGACGTGCACGACGAGCTGGTACGGCTGGTGGCCGAGCGCGCGTCGCAGATCAAGCTCGGCGACCCGTTCGGCGCGGACACCGAGATGGGTCCGGTCGCCAACAAGATGCAGTACGAGAAGGTCGTCGGCTACCTGGAGACGGCGCGCTCGGAGGGCGCGACCATCGCGTACGGGGGCTCGTCCGAGGAGTCGCTGGGCGGCTACTTCGTCCAGCCCACGGTGCTCTCGGTGAAGCCGACGGACACCGTGTTCCGCGAGGAGGTGTTCGGGCCGGTGCTCGCCGCGACCACGTTCACCGACGAGGACGAGGCGGTCAAGCTGGCCAACGACACGCCGTACGGCCTGGCCGGCGCGGTGTGGACCAAGGACGTGCACCGCGCCCACCGCGTCGCCGCGCGGATCAAGGCGGGCACGGTGTGGATCAACGCCTACCGCGTCGTCGCCCCGAGCGTGCCGTTCGGCGGGTACAAGGACTCCGGCATCGGGCGCGAGAACGGCACCCACGCCATCGACGCCTACCTCGAGACCAAGTCGGTGTGGGTCGAGCTCACCGGCGGCACCCGCGACCCGTTCACGCTGGGCTGACCGCCCTACGTGAGTAGTTGGCACGCCTATGGGCGCGCCAACTGCTCACGAGGAGGCGCGGCGCTCCAGGAGCGGGTCGAGGCGGAACGGGACGAGCTGGCGCATGACGAGCGCGGTGGAGGTGCGCTCGACACCCGGGACGGCGAGCAGGCTGCCGGCGATCGTGTAGAGCGCGTCGGCGTCGCGGGCGACGACCTGGACCAGCAGGTCGTCGTCGCCCGCGAGGCCCACGACCTCGACGACCTCGGGGATGCGCGCGAGCGCCGTCGTCACCTCGGAGAGGCGACGCTGGTCGACGCGCGTGGTGACGTAGGCGCGCAGCGGGTGGCCGAGCGCCGCGGGCTCGATGCGCCGCCCGAAGTCACCGAGCACACCGCGGCTCTCGAGGCGCGCGAGGCGGGCCTGGACGGTGTTGCGGGCGAGCCCGAGGCGCTCGGCGAGCGCGACGACCGTGGCGCGCGGCTCCGCCGCGAGCGCCTGCAGCAACCGCGCGTCGAGGGCGTCGACGGGTTCCATCCTGCTCACTCCCGCGGGGTCGCGACGGCGTCGGGCTGAACATAGCGCTCAGCTCCGTCCGGCCCGCTTGCGCACTTCGACGCCATGACGAACGCTTCCGGCACCGAAGTGGACACGGCAGTGGACACGGCAGTGGACCCCGGAGGCCATCGATGACATCCACGCGTCCCGCCCCCGCACCGATCGCGGACCCCGGACCCGAGCGCGAGGCGCTGCAGGCCGTGGAGGACCGGGTGCTGTGGCTGTCCACCGCGATCGTGGACCACGCCAACCGCGTGCGCCCGAACCCGAGCGGGCTCAAGGTGGGCGGCCACCAGGCGTCGTCGGCGTCGATCGTCTCGATCATGACCGCGCTGTGGTTCCACACGCTGCGCCCCGAGGACCGGGTGTCGGTGAAGCCCCACGCCTCGCCGGTGCTGCACGCGATCAACCACCTGCTCGGCGAGCTCGACGCGAAGTACCTGACCACGCTGCGCGAGGCCGGCGGCCTGCAGTCCTACCCGTCGCGCTCCAAGGACCCCGACCCCGTCGACTACTCGACCGGCTCCGTCGGCATCGGCGCGACCGCCCCGATCTGGGGGACGATCGCGCGCCGGTACGTCGAGGGCATCGCGCACACCGCGGGGACGGGCCGGCAGTTCTCGCTGGTCGGGGACGCCGAGCTCGACGAGGGCGCGGTGTGGGAGGCCGTGCTCGACCCGATGGTGCGCGAGCTGGGCGAGGTCTGCTGGATCGTCGACTTCAACCGGCAGTCGCTCGACCGCGTCGTCCCTGACATCTCGGCCACCCGGCTGCACGGGCTGTTCTCCGCGGCGGGCTGGCAGGTCATCACCGTCAAGTACGGGCGGCTGCTCGCCGAGCTCTACGCGAAGCCGGGTGGCGACGCCCTGCGCCGGCGCATCGACGAGATGACCAACCCGGAGTACCAGCGGCTCCTGCGCTGCACCCCGCTGCAGCTGCGCGAGCGCCTGCCCGGCGACGGGCCGGACGCCGAGGCGATCGCGGCGCTGCTCCGGAGCGTCGACGACGGCGCGGTGCACGCGGCGATCCGCAACCTCGGCGGCCACGACCTCGGCGCGCTCGCCGACGCCTACGACGCCATCGACGACACGCGCCCGACAGTGATCTTCGCGTACACGGTGAAGGGCTACGGCCTCGCGACGCAGGGTCACCCGCAGAACCACTCCAGCCTGCTCACCGAGACCCAGATGCGCGCGCTCGCGACCGGCCTCGGCACCGACCTCGACGACCCCTGGGCGCCGCTGCCCGACGGCCCCGCCGCCGACCTGTGCCGCACCGTCGCCGAGCGCCTGCGCCGCCGCCCGGCCGCCCCGGCACCGCCGCCGGAGGTCCCCGTCGACCTCGACCGCACGCCCACCGGCACCGGGCACACCCAGCAGGCGCTCGGCCGGGCGCTGCTCGACCTGACGCGCTCGGCGCCCGAGGCCGCCCGCCGGGTGGTGACGGTCAGCCCCGACGTCACGTCGTCGACGAACCTCGGTGGCTGGCTGAACAAGGTCGGGTCGTGGTCGCCGCACGAGCGGCGCGACTGGTTCGCCGACGACGCCGAGACGATCCTGCACTGGCACGAGCTGCCCAGCGGCCAGCACATCGAGCTCGGCATCGCCGAGACCAACCTCGTCGGGCTGCTCGGCGAGCTCGGCGCGACGTGGTCGCGGTGGGGCGAGCCGCTGCTGCCGATCGGGGTGCTCTACGACCCGTTCGTCTCGCGCGCCCTCGAGCCGTGGGCGTTCGGGATGTACGCGGGCGGGCAGTCGATCCTCGTCGGCACACCGTCCGGGGTGTCGCTGGCGCCCGAGGGCGGCGCGCACCAGTCGATCACCACGCCGTCGATCGGCCTCGAGCAGCCCGGCTGCGTGGCGTTCGAGCCGGCGTTCGGCGTCGAGGTGGGCTGGTGCCTGCTCGACGGGTTGGCACGCCTCGGCCGGCCCGGCGGGTCGTCGACCTACCTGCGCCTGTCGACCGTGCCCGTCGACCAGAGCCTCGCCGACGTCCCCACCGACCCGGCGGCCCGCGCGCAGCGGCGCCGCGAGGTCACCGCCGGCGCCTACCTACTGCGCCGGGCCGCGGGCACCCCGCAGGTGACGATCGCGGTGATGGGCGCGCTCGTCGGGCAGGCGCTCGCGGCCGCCGACCGCCTCGGTGAGCAGGGCGTCGGCGCCGACGTCGTCGTCGTGACCAGCCCGGACCGGCTCTTCCGCGCCCTGCGCGCCCGCACTGCGGCGACCGGCCCGACCGAGGACGCGCCGAGCTGGATCCTCGACGCCGCCTTCCCCGCCGATCGCGCGGCGAGGCTCGTGACGGTGCTCGACGGCCACCCGCACACCCTCGCGTTCCTGGCCGGGATCCACCGCGTGCGCGCGGCCCACCTCGGCGTGACCGACTTCGGCCGGTCGTCGGACCTCGCGGCGTCCTGGGCCCACCACCACCTCGACGCCGACGCGATCGTGGCCGCCGCCCTCGCCTGACCCCGGTGTCAGCGAAGTGCCTTCGCTGACACTCAACGTCCGTATCGGTACTTCGATCACCGGCAGGCATCGTCCGACCGGCCCAGCGGGTACACGGCGCCTTCACACGCGGAGGGAGGCGCCGTGCTCGACTGGCTCGCCGCACCCGACCACGCCACCGCCCGCTGGGTGCTCCAGCACCTCGTCGCCCTGGTCTACGTCATCGCGTTCACCGTCGCGCTGGCGCAGTTCCGCCCCCTGATCGGCGAGCGCGGACTGACCCCGATCCCTCGCTTCCTCGCGCGCACGACCTTCCGCCGCCACCCGAGCGTCTTCCACCTGCGCTACTCCGACACGCTCTTCCGCCTCGTCGCCGGCGCCGGCCTGGTGCTCGCCCTCGCCGCCCTGGCCGGCGCCACCGACGTCCTGCCCCTCGGCGCCGGGATCGCGCTGTGGGGGCTGCTCTGGGTGCTCTACCTGTCGATCGTGAACGTCGGCCAGGTCTGGTACGGGTTCGGCTGGGAGTCGCTGCTGCTCGAGGCCGGGTTCCTCGTGACGTTCCTCGGGCCCGCCGACGTCGCCCCGCCCGCGCCGATCGTCTGGCTGCTCGTGTGGCTGCTCTTCCGCGTCGAGTTCGGCGCCGGGCTGATCAAGATGCGCGGCGACCGCTGCTGGCGCGACCTGACCTGCCTCGACCACCACCACGAGACCCAGCCGCTCCCGAGCCCGACGAGCTGGTGGTTCCACCACCTGCCCCGCCCGCTGCACCGTGTCGAGGTCCTGGCGAACCACGTCACGCAGCTCGCCGTCCCGTTCCTGCTGTTCCTCCCCCAGCCGGTTGCATCGATCGGCGCCGCGGTGGTCATCGTGACCCAGGGCTGGCTCGTGAGCAGCGGCAACTTCGCCTGGCTGAACTTCCTGACGATCTCGCTGGCGGTCATCGCGATCGACGACGCACGCCTGCGCCGGCTGCTGCCGATCCCCCTGCCCGAGCCCGCACCGATCCCGCTGTGGTTCGCAGTCGTCGTGCTCGCGGTGACGGGGCTGATGCTGGCCCTGTCGGTGTGGCCGGCGATGAACATGCTCAGCCCGCGGCAGAAGATGAACGCCGGCATCACGCCCGTGCACCTCGGCAACAGCTACGGCGCGTTCGGGTCGGTGACCCGCGAGCGCGACGAGGTGGTCCTCGAGGGCACCGACGACCCGGACGGCGCCGAGGACGCGACGTGGCGCGAGTACGAGTTCCGCTCCAAGCCGGGCGACCCGTACCGGCGCCCGCCCCAGACCGCGCCGTACCACCGGCGGCTCGACTGGCTGATGTGGTTCGCCCCGCTCGCCCCGCGGATGGCGCGCACCTGGCTGCCGACGCTGCTCGACCGCCTGCTCGAGGCCGACCGCCCGACGCTGCGGCTGCTGCGCCGCGACCCGTTCGACGGCGAGCGCCCGGCCTGGGTGCGCGCGCGCCTCTACCGCTACCGCTTCACCACGCGCGCCGAGCGCCGCGCGACCGGGGCGTGGTGGCACCGCGAGCTGATCGGCGACTACCTGCCCGCGAGGACCCTGCCGCGGGAGTCCGCGGCGCCGTAGACCAACCGGTGCCCGGCGCGGATCCCGGCGGCGTAGACGCGGCCGAGGCGTCCCGCCCGCGCCAACGCCGCCCGCGCCGCGTTCGCCCCCGGCGCGCCGTGCACCGCCCCCGCCGGGTGCGCGGTCGCCCCGGCGAGGAAGAGCCCGTCCACGGGGGTGTCGGGGCGCCCGAGGCCGGGCGTCGGGCGGAACACCAGCATCTGGTGGATCTGGGCGGTCCCGGCCATCAGTGCGCCACGGACGAGGGACGGATCGCGGGCCTGGAGGTCCGCCGGGCGGGAGACCGTCCGCGCGATGACGAGGTCGGCGAACCCGGGCGCGTGGTGCTCGATCCACGCGGTCATCCGCCGGACCTGCTCGTCGAGCTCGGCGTCGGTGTGCTCGCGCGAGTGCGGCAGGTGCGTGTACGCCCACACCGACTCGGTGCCCGCCGGTGAACGCGTCGGGTCGGCGAGCGTCATCTGCCCGAGCAGCATGAACGGGTTCGCGGGCATCCGGCCGGCGTCGAGGTCGGCGCCGAAGTCGACGAGCCCGGCGAGGTCCCCGCCGAGGTGCACGGTGCCCGCGACGCGGGGCTCGGGCGCGGTCCACGGGATCGGGCCCGACAGCGCCCAGTCGACCTTGAGGATCGCGTCGTCCCACTGGAAGCGCTCGAGGTCGGCGACGAGGCGGGCCGGCAGGTGCTCGTCGCCGACGAGCTCGCGCAGCAGCAGCGGCGCCGGGACGTCGACGAGCACCGCCCGCCGTGCCCGCACGACGCCGCCCTCCGCGTCGACCACCCCGACCGCCCGGCCGCCCTCGACGAGCACCCGGGTGACGGGCCGGCGGCTGTGCACGGCGCCGCCGCGGGAGGCCAGGCGCGCGACGAGGGCCTGCGCGATCGAGCGCGACCCGCCCACCGGCACCGGGAACCCCACGTCCTGGGCCAGCATCGAGAGCAGCCAGCCGAAGGCCGTGCTCGCCGTCTGGGTGACGCCGAGGTCGGTGTGCAGCGCGTTGCCGGCGACGAGCGCCCGCGCGCCCTCGCCGCCGAACTCCTCCTGGCCGAAGCGCGTCGCCGGCAGCAGCATGCGCCGGGCCAGGCGCAGCGCGTCGGGACCGCCGAGGGTCCGCAGCACCCGCGTCGCGTCCTTGACCGGCGGGAACGGGCCGAGGAACGCGGCGATCAGCGGGTCGCGCAGCCGCTGCCACTCGTCGGCCAGCCGTCGCCAGGCGTCGCCGTCACCGGGCGCGAAGCGGTCGACCGAGGCCGCGGTGACGTCGACGTCGCGGGAGAGCAGCACGCCCCGGTCGTCGGGGAGGACGTGGGCGAGCGGCTCGTGCGGGTGGCTCCACTCCAGGCCGTGGGCGCCGAGGCCGAGCCCGCGCAGCACCGGCGACACGTAGCCCATGGGGTGGAACGCGCTGCCGAGGTCGTTGAGGAACCCGGGCTCGGTGATCTCCTCGGTCCGCGTCGCCCCGCCCGGCGCGTCGGAGGCCTCGAGGACCGTGACGCTCCAGCCGGCGTCGGCGAGCAGGTTCGCCGCCACCAGCCCGTTGTGCCCGGCGCCGACGACCACCGCGTCGGCGGTCTCGGTGCTGGTGGTCAGGGTGCCGGGCGATGTCATGGGCGCAGTGTTCCCGGTCGGCGGCGGCGCACCCCCGCTCGTCCGGCGCCGGACGCGATCGATTCCTCCGGTCGGCCGCACCAGGGGCTCCGCCGGAGGACGTACCCTTCCGCGAAGTGATCACGTGACGTGACGTCCGGGGGGATGGATGGCGTCGGTCGGGATCCGGCTGTTCGGTGAGGTGGCCGTCGTGCGCGACGGGATCCCGGAGCCGCGCCGCAGCCGCACCCACACCGCCCTCCTCGCGCTGCTCGCCCTGCACGCCGGCGTGGCCGTCGACGGCGACGCGCTCATCGACGAGGCGTGGGGCGAGGACCTGCCGCAGAACCCCCGGGGCGCCCTCCAGGTCGCGCTCACCCGGCTGCGCGCGTGGCTCGGCGAGCGTCCCGCGCCGTGGATCACGGCGAGCAACGGCCTGTACACGCTGCACCTCCCCCGGGACGCCGTCGACCTCCTGCGCTTCGACCAGCGCGCCGACGTCGCCCTGCACGGCGGGGACCTCGCCGCGCACGAGGAGGCCCGGTCGGCCTGGCACGGGACGCCGTTCCTCGGGCTCGACACCGACCGGCTCGCCGAGGCCCGGCGCAACGCGCACCACCGTCGGCGTGCCCTCGTCGTGCGCCACGCCGGGCTGCTCCTCGACGCCGGTCGCCACGGCGACGCCGTCGACCTCCTGACCGGGGAGGACCGCCTGGACGAGGAGCTCGCGACGCTGCTCGTCCGGGCCCTGCGCGACGCCGGCCGGCACCGCGACGCCGTCGAGACCTACCTCGACGTCCGTCGGCGGCTCCGCGACGAGCTCGACGTCGAGCCGGGTCCGGAGCTCCGGTCGCTCTACGGCTCGCTCGCCCCGCCGCGCCCCGAGCGGGCCCCGCCGCCCGGGCTCGTCGGGCGTCATGCCCTCACCGACGCCGTCCTCGACGCCCTGCACGGCGACGGCCGGCTGATCGTCCTGCACGGGCGCGCGGGCGCCGGGAAGACCGCCGTGCTGCGGGCCGTGGCCCACACCGCGCGGACGCGGGGTGCGTCGACCGCGGCGTCGGCGTGGGGGGAGCACGACACGCCCGCCGCGCCCTGGCACGAGGTGACCGACGACCTGGAGATCCGGGGGCCCGCTCCGGACCGCGACCTCGGGCCCTGGCTCCACGCCCGGCTCGGGCGCCGCGCGCGGGACGCGCCCGTGCTCGTGGCCCTCGACGACGCGCACCGCGCCGACTCCGCCTCGCTCGACGTGCTGCGGGCCCTCACACGCCGCGGCCTGCCCGCCGGGGTCGTCGTGGTCGTCGCGGCCCGGAGCCCCGACGCGGTCCCGCACCCGCGCTGGGAGCGCGCCCTCGCCGAGCTGCGCGGGCACGACGCCGTCGACACCGTCGAGGTCGGGCCGCTGGCACCGGCGGCGGTCGCCGTCCTCGTCCGGCGCCGCCTCGCCCACCTCCGCCCGGACGACGACCTCGCGGCCGCGGTCGCCCACCGCTCGGGCGGCCTCGCCCTCCACGTCAGCGCGCTGCTCGACCTGCTCGGGCGCTGCACCACCCTCGAGGAGGCCCGGGACGCCGTCACCGCGGTGCCCGACCAGGTGCGCGCCGTCGTCGGCCACCAGGCCGCGCAGCTCCCGGACGCGACGCGCCGGGCGCTCGAGGCCCTCGCGGTGCTGCACCCGATCGACCTCGCCGACCTGGCCGACGTGCTGGGACGGCGCCCGCTCGACGTCGCCGACGACCTCGAGGTCGCCGCCCGCGCCGGACTCGTCGCCGGCGAGGGTGATCGCTACGTGCTGCGCCACGACCTCGACGCCGACGGCCTGCGCGCGGGCGTGCCCCCGGTCCGTGCCGCCCACCTGCACCTCGCCCGGCTCGAGGCGCTCGACGACGACGCGGACGCGTTCACCGTGCTGCGCCACACCGAGGGCGCGGCGTCGCTGCTGGCGCCGACCCGGCGCGCCGCGGCACAGGTCGACGCGGGCGTCGCGTCCTACCGTCGGCGGGCGCTCCCCGAGGCGCTGGCCCTGTTCGAGGAGGCGCTCCCGGCCGCCGCGGCCGGCGCCCGCGCACGGCTGCTCGGTCACCGTGCGCTCTGCCGGTCCGCGGTGCGGGGGACCCACGAGGACGTCGGCACCGCACCGGCCGAGGACCTCGACGACGCCCTCGACGACGCCCTCGACGCGGCCCTGACCGCCGGGGACGACGAGCTCGCGGCGCTCGTCGCGATCGGCGACGAGCCGCTCGGGCTCTCGGTCCGGGGCGACCCGCGTCGCCACGCCCGGCTGCACCGTCTCCTCGACCGGCCGCTGGCACCGCGGCTCCGGCTCGACCTGCTCGTCGCCACCGTCCGCGAGGCCTCGGCGACCGCCCAGGACGACGCCCCGACCCTCGTGGCCGAGGCGAGGGCGCTGGCCGACACGCTGGCGCGCGACGAGCCCGAGGTGCAGGCCCGTGTCCGGGCGCTCGAGGCCCGCCACCTCGCCGACGCGTCGGGCTCCGCGCTCGACCGGCTGGCCGTCGCGGCGGACGCCCACCGGCTCGCGCTCGCGACCGACGACCCGTCCCTCCACCTCGACAGCACCGAGCTGCTGATGACCGCCGAGCTCACCGTCGGCCACTCCGAGAAGGCCCACAAGCTGCGCGTCGAGCTCGAGACCGCCGCCGAGCGGTGGTTCCGCCCGCGGTCGATCTGGGCCGCCCAGACCACCGAGGCCGCGATGCTGCTGGCCGAGGGCGACCCCGGCGCCGACGCCGCCGCCGCCCGCGCGGCGCAGCGGGGGCAGGCGCTGGGGCTCCCGGCGGCGCCCTACGCCGCCGGCGCCCACCTGCTCGTCGAGCACCTGCTGCTCGGCACCGTCGCCGACCTCGCTCCCCTCGCCGCGCACGCCGCGACCCAGGCGCTCAACACCGCGGCGTGGTCCGCGGCGGCGGCGTACGCCGCGTCGTGCGCCGGGGACGACGGGCGGGCGCGCGAGCACCTGGCGGAGTACGCGCGGCGGGCGGTCAACCCGGCGATGTGGTTCGCGCGCGCGGCGGCGGCGCTCGCGTCAGCGGCGGCGTTCCGCCTCGGGGACCGCGCCACCGCGTCCCACGTCCGCGACGTGCTGCCCGCGGACCCGGACGCCGCCGTCCTCGTCGGCTTCGGCGGCGCGGTCCTCGGCCCGGTGACGCTCTGGACGGGACTCGCGGCCCGGACCCTCGACGACCCCGACACCGCCGCGCGGGACTGGACCGCCGCCGTCGCCCTCGCCGACCGCGCCGGCTGGGCCCCCTGGGCGGCGGCCGCGCGGCAGTGCCTCGCGTCGCTGTCGGACCCGTCGGCGTCGCTGCCGCTGGGGCTGGGTGGCGGGAGCCACCCGGCGCCTGGCTCACGCTCGGTGCCCCACCGACCCACCACGCGTGGCGATCGGCCGGCGCAGCTCGCCGCCGGGGGTGCCGCCGAACGCGCCGAACGCGGAGAATCCGGGCCATGAGCACCCGCCTGTGGCATCCGTTCTCCGACATGGCGGCCGTGGACGGCCACGAGTTCGTCGTCGACCGGGGCGAGGGGCCCTGGGTCTTCGACGAGGCCGGGCAGCGCTACCTCGACGGCTGCGCGAGCCTCTGGTACGCCAACATCGGCCACGGTCGGCAGGAGCTCGCCGAGGTGGCGATGGCCCAGATGGGCAAGCTCGAGGCCTACTCGTGCTTCGCCGACATCGCCAACCGCCCGGCGCTCGAGCTCGCCGACCGTCTCGCCGGCCTCGCGCCCGTCGACGACGCCAAGGTCTTCTTCGGATCGGGCGGCGCGGACGCGATCGACACCGCCGTCAAGCTCGCCCGCGGCTACTGGCAGGCGCGGGGCGAGCACCAGCGCGTGCACGTCGTGTCCCGCGAGACCGGCTACCACGGCACCCACGGCTACGGGACCTCGATCACCGGCATCCCGCCGAACCGCGAGGGCTGGGGCGTGCTCGCCGGCGAGAACACGGTCGCGCCGCTGCACGACCTCGACGGCGTCGAGAAGGTCTTCGCCGAGGTCGGGCCGGAGCGCATCGCCGCCTTCGTCATCGAGCCGGTGACGGGCGCGGGCGGGGTGCACCTGCCCGTCGAGGGCTACATCGAGGGCGTCGCGGAGCTCTGCCGGCGCCACGGCGTCCTGCTCATCATCGACGCGGTGATCGCCGGGTTCGGCCGCCTCGGCACCTGGTTCGGCATCGAGCGCTTCGGCGTCCGCCCCGACATGATCACCTTCGCCAAGGGCGTCACCAGCGGCTACCTGCCGCTCGGCGGCGTGATCGCGGCGGGCGACGTCGCGGCCCCGTGGTGGACGACGCCGGGCGAGCGCACCCTGCGCCACGGCCCGACCTACTCCGGGCACCCCACGGCCTGCGCGGTCGGCCTCGCGACCCTCGACATCTACGAGCGCGAGGGGCTCATCCCCCGTGGCCAGGAGCTGGAGAACCCGCTCTTCGAGGCCCTCGCCCCGCTGACCTCGCACCCCTACGTCCACGAGGTGCGCGCCGGGTTCGGCTTCCTCGCGGCGGTGGAGCTCGAGCAGGACGTCCTCGACGGCGTGCCGGACGCGCCGAACGTTCTGCTGCGCGCGGTGCGCAAGGCGGGCGTGCTGGTGCGCGGGCTCGGCAAGGGTGTCGCGGTGTCGCCGCCGCTGGTCGTCGGGCAGGAGGAGATCGACCTGCTCGCCCGCGCGATCCGGTCCGGGCTGGAGGACCTGCCCGTCGAGACCCCCGTGCCGTCCGCCCCCGGAGCCTGAGGAGCCACGACATGCAGACACGCGTCGATCTCAACGCCGACGCCGGCGAGAGCCTCGGGCGCTGGAAGCTCGGGCACGACAGCGAGCTGATGGTCCACGTGACCTCGGTGAACGTCGCCTGCGGCTTCCACGCGAGCGACCCGGTCACCATGCGCGACTCGGTGCGCACCGCCGTCGCCACCGGCACCGCCATCGGCTCCCACCCGGGCCTGCCCGACCTCGTCGGCTTCGGCCGCCGGCGGATGGCGCTGCGCCCCGACGAGGCCGCGCAGCTCGTCGTCTACCAGACGGGCGCGCTGCAGGCGACGGCCCGCGCGGAGGGCGCCGAGGTCGTGCACGTCAAGCCGCACGGCGCGCTCTACGGCATGGCGCTGACCGACCCGGACATCACGTCGGCGATCACCGAGGCCGTGCTGCGCCTCGACCCCGACCTCATGATCTTCTGGCTGGCCGGGCCGACCGCGGAGCTCGCCCGCTCGCTGGGCGCGACCGTCGCCCGCGAGGGCTTCGCCGACCTCGACTACACCGACGAGGGGCACATCATCGTCGAGCCCGAGCCCAAGGCGAAGGACCCCGACGCCGTCGCGCAGCAGGCCGTCGACCTCCTCGAGGGGCACGTGACGTCGACGACGGGCAAGCGACTCGACGTCGAGGTCGACACCATCTGCCTGCACGGGGACCGCCCCAACGCCGTCGAGATCGCCGACACGCTGGTGCGGCGCCTCGACGACCTCGGGGTCGAGCGCGTGCCGGCGGTTCAGCTGCTGCGCGGCTGAGGCGCCAGCGCCTCGAGGACGTGGTCGAGCTCCTCGACGGGACGTCCCGGCGGCAGCACGATCGCGGGCTCCTCCGCGCCGGCGTCCCGCCAGCGCTCGAGCGCGGCACGGCCCCGCGCGGCGTCGCCGTGGATCGTGAGCGGCGTCCGCCGTGCCCTCCCGCAGCCCTTCGCAGAGACGCCCGAGACCGGACACCGGCACGAAGAACGGGTCCCAGCCGTCCGCCAGCGCACCGGCCCGGCGGACCGAGCGGGGGCCGAGGGCGGCGAGGTGGAGGGCCACGTGCGGGCACGGCGGGACGCCCAGCCGCAGGCCCCTCGCACCCGTCGTCGGCTCGAGGCGCTCGCCCCGCAACAGCCGGCGGACCTGGACGGTGACGGCCGCGAGGTGCTCCACCGGCCGGTCGAACGGGACGTCGTGGAGGCCCTCGGCGAGCAGCACCCCGGCGTCCCACCCCCACGCCTCGGCGACCGAGAACCGGTCGTAGCCCAGCTCCTCGGCCCGCCGCGCCACGTGCAGGACGACCTCGCGGCGGGTCTCCATCGGCGTCAGGCCGACCCCGAGCCCGCTCACGACGCCGCCAGGAACGACGTCACCACCGGGGTGACGAGGTCCGGGCGCACGAGCGGGGCCATGTGCCCGCCCTCCGGCAGCGTCGCGAACCGCCAGTCGGGCCGCACCGCGGCCAGCACCTCGACCACCTCGCGGATCGGGCGGCGCGTGGCGGGGTCGTGGACGACGAGGGTCGGCACGCCCTGCGGGGCGACGTCGTCGACGGTCATCTCCGGGTCGGTGACCGCGTCCCACTCGTGGCGGTTCGGCGGCAGGGCGGCGACGAACGCGGCGCGCCGGGAGTCCGGCATCGCGTCCCAGGAGCCGTCGCCGAGCCAGTAGTCGGCGAAGCGCGGGGCGGCGTCGGCCCAGGTCCCGGCCGTGCCGTGGCGCTGGACGTGGTCGCGCAGGGCGCACGCCTCGGCGAAGGCGTCGCGGCGGCCGACCCGGTCCAGCAGCGCGACCGGGTTGGGCTCGAGCAGGACGAGGGCACGGACGCGGTCACCGAGCTCGACGGCGGCCCGCATCGCGACCGCGCCGCCGAAGGAGTGCCCGACGAGCGCGACCGGCTCGTCGACCCCGTCGAGCACCGCGTGGACGAGGGCGGCCTGGTCGGCCAGGCGCTGCGGACGCGGCTCGGCGAAGGGCGGCGTGGCGCCGTAGCCGAGGAGGTTCGGCGCGAGCACCCGGTGGCGGTCGCGCAGGTCGTTGACGAGCGCCGTCCACTGCCGGTTGCCGCTGACCGAGCTGTGCAGCAGGACCACCGGCGGCCCCGCGCCCGCCTCGAGGACGTCCACCCCCGTACCCACCCCGGCGACGCTAGCGTGACCCACGTCACCGAGGAACGCCCGGAGGAGCCGTGCCCACGAAGGATGCGCCCGAGCCCGCCGCACCGGCGATCTCCCTGCACGACTTCACCGACATCGACCACTCCGCGGAGTCGACCTACGTCGCGGCCCTCGAGGCGTTCGACCGGCTGCCGCTCCTGCGCGAGCTCAAGGCGCTCGCGATCGAGCGCACCGGCACCGGCCCCGGCCGCCGCGTCCTCGACGTCGGGTGCGGCTTCGGCCTCGAGACCCTCCGGCTCGCGCGGCTCGTCGCGCCCGGCGGGGCGGTGACCGGCATCGACCTGTCCGCCGACTTCGTCGCCGAGGCCCGCCGCCGCGCCGCCGCGGCCGGGCTCGACGTCGACCTCGTGCCCGGCGACGCGCAGCAGCTCCCGTTCCCCGACGACGCCTTCGACCTCACCCGCGCCGAGCGCGTGCTGATCTACCTCGACGACCCGGGCCGCGCCCTCGCCGAGCTCGCCCGCGTGACCCGCCCCGGCGGGCGGATCGCGATCATCGAGCCCGACTTCGAAACCAACACCGTCAACGTCGACGACGCGCACCTCGTGCGCACCGTGCTCGCACACGAGGCCGACACCGCCGTCGTCAACCCGCGCCTGGTGCGCGACCTGCGCGGCGACCTCGGCGCGCTGGGGCTCACCGACGTCCGGGTGGACAGCCGGATGGTGGTCTTCTCGCCGGACCTCGCCGCGCAGTACTTCGCCGGCATCGGTGCGGCGGCGGCCACCGCGGGCGCGATCGACGCCGAGGACGGCCGCCGCTGGACCTCGACCATCGCGACGCTGCACCGCGAGGGGCGGCTGTTCGGCGCGGTCGGCTACTACCTGTTCACGGCGAGCGTCCCGCCAGCCACGTCTCCAGCGTCGTGATGTCGTAGCCGCCGTCGACGACGGCCGGCTCGTCGAGCAGGCGGCGGTGCAGGCCGATCGTCGTCGGCAGGCCGTCGACGCGGTACTCCGCGAGCGCCCGCCGGCCGCGGGCCAGGGCCTGCTCGCGGGTCGGCGCCCAGACCGAGAGCTTGGCGACGAGCGAGTCGTAGAACGGCGGGACGGCATCGCCGGCCATCAGCGCGGTGTCGACGCGCACGCCCGGCCCGCCCGGCAGCTCGAGGGCGTCGACGGTGCCCGGCGAGGGCAGGAAGTCCTGGTCGGGGTCCTCGGCGTTGACCCGGAACTCGATCGACGCGCCCCGGCAGGCGATGTCGTCCTGGGCCACCGACAGCGGGTCGCCGGAGGCGATGCGCAGCTGCTCGGCGACGAGATCAAGCCCGGTGACCCACTCGGTGATCGGGTGCTCGACCTGGATGCGGGTGTTCATCTCGATGAAGAAGAACTCGGCCGCGTCTCCGGAGCCCTCGACGAGGAACTCCACCGTCCCCGCGCCGACGTAGCCCACCTCGCGGGACAGGTCGACGGCGGCCGAGCACAGCCCCTCGCGCAACGACGCGGACAGCCCCGGCGCCGGCGCCTCCTCCAGGATCTTCTGCCGCCGCCGCTGCAGCGAGCACTCCCGCTCGTAGCAGTGCACGACACTGCCGTGGGTGTCGGCGAGGACCTGCACCTCGACGTGCTTCGGGCCCTGCAGCGCGCGCTCCAGGTAGACCTTGTCCGACCCGAACGCCGACGCCGCCTCCCGCTGGGCCTCGGCGACGACGGTGCGCAGCTCGTCCGCCGACCCCGCCGGCCGGATGCCCCGCCCGCCCCCGCCCGCCGAGGCCTTGACCAGCACCGGGTAGCCGACCTGCTCGGCCGCGGCCACCGCCTCGTCCACCGACGACACCTCGTCGCTGCCCGGCACCACCGGCACGCCCGCCGACCGGGCCACGGCGCGCGCGGCGGCCTTGTCCCCCATCGTCGCGATCACCGACGACGGCGGGCCCACGAACACCAGGCCGGCCTCCTCGACCGCCGCGGCGAACCCGGGACGTTCGGAGAGGAAGCCGTAGCCGGGATGGATCGCGTCGACCCCGGCGGAGCGCGCGGCCTCCAGCACCGCGTCCTCGTTGAGGTAGCTCTTCGACGCCGCCGACTTTCCGAGGTGCACCGCGTCGTCGGCCATCCGCACGTGCGCGGCCGACGCGTCGGCGTCGGAGTAGACCGCGACCGCGCGGATGCCGAGCTCCCGGCACGCCCGCACGACGCGCAGGGCGATCTCCCCGCGGTTGGCGACGAGGACGCTCTGCAGTCCTCGATGCGGCAGCTCCGCTCCGCTGCGTGCCGCGGCCGTCACGTCTCCAGCTCGACCAGTTCCTGGCCGATCGTCACCTCGTCCTCGTTCTCGACGAGGAACCGCGAGACCGTGCCCGCGGCGTCCGCCTTGACCTCGTGGAACGTCTTCATGACCTCCACCAGCCCGACCGTGTCGCCCTCGGACACCGACGCACCCTCAGTCACGTAGGGGTCGGCGTCGGGCGACGGCCGGTGGTAGAAGACGCCCGGCGTCCGGGACGTGATCGTGTGGCTTCCCACTCGGACTCCCTAGGTGAGCGCGGAACGGATGCGGTCGAGCGCGCCGAGGCGGTCCCTGCGGACCTCCAGCGCCCCGTCGAGGTCGACCGGCACGAAGCGGGTCCTGTCGCCGGTCTTCGTCTGCGCGAGCCGGTCGCGGTCGACCGACACGACGGTGCCGAGCGTCGCGTAGCCCCCGCCGGTCACGGCGTCCTGGAGCAGCACGATCGGCTCGACGCCGCCCGGGACCTGCACGGACCCGACCGGGTAGCCGCAGTCGGTGACGTTCGCGGGGTCGCTGCCCGCCCCGAACGGCTGCTCGCGCGGCACGAACTCCAGCTCGGCGCCGCGGAAGCGGTAGCCCACGCGGTTGGCGTCCGGGGTCACCTTCCACTCGGTGTCGGTGAACCGGGCGAGGCTGTCCTCGGTGAGCCGGTAGCTGTGCAGCCCCACCAGCAGGTGCACCTCGGCGGTCGACGGGTGCACCGGGACGTCGGCGCCGTCGAGACGCCGCCCGGCCTTCGGGTCGCGCGCGTCGGCGCCGAGGGCCAGCTCGTCCCCGGCCCGCAGCGCGCGCCCCTGGAACCCGCCGATCCCGACGAGCGTGTAGGTCGAGCGGCTGCCGTAGTACAGCGGCACGTCGATGCCGCCGGCGACCGCGACGTACGGCCGGGCGCCGGCGCGCAGCTGCCCGAACGACAGCACCGACCCCGACGACACGGCCACCGACTCCCACGTCGGGATCTCCTCGCCGTCGACGAACGCGGGGATGTCCGCCCCGGTCACGGCGATGACGGTGTCGACGGTGAACTCCAGCGTCGGCCCGAGGTAGACCGCCTCCAGCGCCGCGGCGCCGGGCTCGTTGCCGACCAGCGCGTTGCCGACGTGGTAGGCGAACGAGTCGAGCGCGCCCGAGGGCGGGAAGCCGATGCTGTAGTAGCCCAGCCGCCCGGTGTCCTGCACCGTCGTCTCGAGCCCCGGGTCCTGCACCCTGATCATGGTCGAGCTCCGCTCCGCTGCGTCTCCCGGATCGTCACCCGTACAGCACCTCCTTCATCGCGGCGTTGGTGCCGTCCGGGTCGGCGAGGAACCGGCTCGGTGAGAACTCCAGCTCCTTGTACGAGTAGCGCCACGTCCCGGCGTCGACCTGGGCGCGGACGTCGTCGTACTCCTCGCGGTCGACGCGCCGATAGTTGATCACGTCACCGTGCTGGAAGAACACCACCGAGTCGTTCTCGGCGAAGTCGGGCAGCCGCTGCTCGCCGTCGAAGATCGGTGCGGGCGCCGAGCCGAAGAGCTGGTAGCCGCCCGCGCCCTTCACCGGGTAGATCACCGCGAACGCCCCGCCGAACCCGAACGCGCGCTCCGGGGTCTCGGTGCGCGGACGCACGTACTTGGGCACCTCCACCTGCCGCTCGCGCGGGACGAGCTGGAAGCACCACGGCAGCCCGGGGACGAAGCCCATCATCGTCACCAGGTACGGCGACGCGGCGAGCGCGTCGATGAACGCGTCGGTCGTCTCGTAGCCGTTGATGCGGGCGCCGTAGTCCAGGTCGGTGCCCGTCGGGTCCTGGTGGCGGTCGCGGAACTTCATGAGGACCTCGTGGGTCCACGGGTCGTTCAGCATGATCGGGACGTCGACGATGCGCGTCGCGACGGTGAGGTCGTCGGACAGCGACCCGACCTCGCCCTCGATCCGCTGCAGCTCGCGGACCAGGTCGCGCGGGTGCAACCGATCGGGATCGACGCGGACCATGTACGACGCGTTCGACGGGCAGATCTCCTCGACGCCGGGGATCGCCTCCTCCCCCAGGCGCCGGGTGATCGCCAGCGACGTGAAGTGCACCGGCAGGCTCATCGCCGCCGAGAGCTCGACGTAGACGAACTCGTCGCCTCCGTGGTCGTACCGCGTCTCCGTCTCGGCCTCGGTGGCGGTCATGCGATCACCTTGGCCCGTCCGCGTCGGCGGGTCCAGAGCCCTCACGCATCGGGCGTGACCCCGATCAGGACGGCGTCCACGACCACGTTCTCGGTGTAGCTGCCGGCGGCCCGGTCGAAGGCGCCGCCGCAGGTGATGAGCCGCAGCTCGCCCCCCGGGCGGTCGCCGTAGACCTCCTCGGTGGGGAACCGGTCCTTGCGGTGGGTCGCCACCCGCGTCACCCGGAACAGGGCACGGCTCCCGTCGGCGCGGGTGACCTCGGCCGTGTGCCCGGGGCGTACCGCACCGAGCTCGAAGAACACCGCCGGGCCGTCCTGCGCGGAGTCGACGTGCCCGAGCAGCACCGACGGGCCGCGCTCGCCCGGTGTCGGCGAGTACCGGTACCAGCCCGCCCGCGACTCCGCCCGCGCGGCGTGCGGCGGCACCTCGACGGTCCCGTCGGGCCGCAGGCCCAGGGTGACGAGGTCGGTGTGCACGCCCGCCGCGGCGACGTCGAGCCGCACCGGCGGTGAGGCGGGCAGGGGGCGCACGCCGGCGGCCTCCGGGGTGGCCGCGGTCGTCGCGCCGACGGCGATGCTCGGGGGCGCGGGTGCGACGGGGGTGTCCAGGCCGTGCGCCACGGCGGTGAGCCCGAGGGCGCCCAGCCAGAAGGCCGCGACGCCCATCGGTCGTGGCCCGCCGCGACCGCGCGGTGCGTCCGCCGCCGTCGGCGCCACGTGCCCGGGAGGCGCCGCGGGGCGGCGCCCGACCGTCGGGCCCGGGCCCCGGACGGGCTCGGCCCGTCCGGAGGCCCGGTGCCGGCCGCCCGCCGGCCGCCCGACGCGCTCGGGGCACGCGGGCGGGGCGGGCGGCAGCGGCGACACGGTGATCAGACGCGGTGCGACACGCGGCTGCGGGCGCTCGACCAGCCGGCCAGGCCGAGGGCGGCCAGCACCGCACCGCCGCCGGCGTAGAGCGCGGTGTCCCCGGCCCCGGCCGCCGCGGAACCGCCGCCGGTGTCCGCCCCACCCTGCGGCACGTGCGAGACCTGACCCGACGACTCCGCGTCCTCCTCGTCGCCGTTCTCGGCGCCCGACCCCCGCGGCAGGCTCTCGCAGGCCTGGCCGTCGCCGTCGTCGTCGAGGCGGTGCGGGTCGCTGGTGTCCTGGTCGTAGACGGCCTGGGCCTCCTGCTGGGTGTCGAAGTCGGAGCAGTCGCGGTCAGCGGCGAACGCGGACCCCGACAGCGGAGCCATGGCGCCGACGGCGAGCACGGCGACCGCAGTGGCACGGCGGATCATCGACAACGGAGTGTCCTCCCGGATCGTGGAACGGGACGTGATCACGTCCCTCGTCCGGGTCGTCGCTCACGGTGAGCAACTTGTTACCCGCATCACCTTGCGCTCAGCTGACGATGCTCGCTCCACGGACGGGCCCTTCGCTGAGCGCGCGCCAGACCCGCTGCGGCGTGAGCGGCATGTCGAGGTGCGTCACGCCGCGGGCGGCGAGGGCGTCGATCGCCGCGTTCACCACCGCCGGCGACGACCCGATCGCCCCGGACTCGCCGATCCCCTTCGCGCCGAGGGGGTTGGTCGGCGAGAGCGTGACCCGCTGGTCGAGGTCGAAGCCGGGCAGGTCGCTGGCCGCCGGCACCGCGTAGTCGGCGAGCGTCGCCGCGGTCGGCTGGCCCGCCTCGTCGAACGTGGCCTGCTCGTAGAGCGCCTGCGCGATGCCCTGGGCGATGCCGCCGTGCAGCTGGCCGTCGACGATCTGCGGGTTGACGATGCGCCCGCAGTCGTCGACCGCGACGAAGCGCCGGACCCGCGTGTCCCCGGTCTCGGTGTCCACCTCGACGACGGCGATGTGGGTGCCGAACGGCCAGGTGAAGTTGGGCGGGTCGAAGTGGTGGTCGGCCGTGAGGTTGGGCTCCATGCCCTCGGGCAGGTCCGCGGCCAGCGACGCCGCGCCCGCCACCTCCTGGATGGTGATCGACGGGCCGGACGTGCCGGCCACCGAGAAGACGCCGCCGGAGAACTGCAGATCGTCCTCGGACGCCTCGAGCAGGTGCGCGGCGATCTTCCGGGCCTTGTCGACGACCTTCTCCGCCGCCCCGTACACCGCCGAGCCGCCCACCGCGAGGCTGCGCGAGCCGTAGGTGTCCCGCCCGAACGGCGCGATCATGGTGTCGGAGTGGAACACCTCGACGTCGGCGGGATCGATGCCGAGGGAATCGGCGACGATCTGCGCCCACGCCGTCTCGTGGCCCTGGCCGTGCGGGCTGGTGCCGGTGACGACCTCGGCACGGCCGGCCGTCGTCATCCGGACCGTCGCGGCCTCCCAGCCGCCGCTCTGCAGCCGCACCCCGGCGGCCACCTTCGACGGCGAGAGCCCGCCGGACTCGGTGAAGTTGCCGATGCCGACGCCGATCTCGACCGTCTCGCCGGCCTCACGCCGGCGGCGCTGCTCGGCGCGCAGGCCCTCGTAGTCGACGAGCTCGAGCGCGCGGCGCATGCAGGGCTCGTAGTCCCCGGAGTCGTACTGCACGCCGGACGGCACGGTGCGGGGCTCCGAGAACGGCGGGTGCAGGTTGCGCAGCCGCAGCTCGGCCGGGTCCATCTCGAGGGCGCGGGCGAGGTCGTCGAGGACCCGCTCGTGGGCGTAGGCCGCCTCGGAGCGCCCGGCGCCGCGGTAGGCGTCGGTCGGGGTGAGGTTGGTGAACACGCCCTGGCACGAGAAGTCGTAGGCGCCGAAGTCGTAGAGCCCGCAGTAGGTGAACGCCCCGAACACCGCGATGCCGGGCGTGAGCAGCTGCAGGTAGGCGCCCATGTCCGCGACGAGGCGGACCTTCATGCCGAGGATCTTCCCGTCGCGCGTCGCGCCGACGGTCATGTACTGGACCTGCCCGCGGCCGTGGGTGGTCGCGATGTGGTGCTCGGAGCGCGTCTCGGTCCACTTGACGGGCCGGCGCAGCCGGCGTGCCAGGACCAGCGCGAGCGCCTCCTCGGCGTAGACGTTGAGCTTGGCCCCGAAGCCGCCGCCGACGTCGGGGGCGACGACGCGCAGCTTGGTGTCGGAGATGCCGCAGATCGCGGCGAGGATGTCGCGCACGAAGTGCGGCACCTGGGTGGACGTGTGGATGGTGAACCCGCCGCCGACGGCGTCCGGGGTGACCACCACCGCGCGCGGCTCCATCGGCGAGGCCATGACGCGCTGCTGGATGTAGCGGCCCTCGACGACGACGTCGGCCTGCGCCAGCGCGGCGTCGACGTCGCCGACCGCGAGCGGCCAGGTGTAGCAGTGGTTGGTGCCGAACTCCTCGTGGACCAGCGGGGCGTCCGGGGCGAGCGCCGCCTCGACGTCGACCACCGCGGGGAGCTCCTCGTAGTCGACGACCACGAGCTCGGCGGCGTCCCGGGCCGCAGCCGCGCCGGTCGCCACCACGACCGCGACCGCGTCGCCGACGTGGTTGACCTCGTCGCGGGCCAGCGGGCGGTGGTCGGGCACGAGGATGTCCTCGGTGACCGGCCAGCCGCAGGGGATGCCGGCGACGAACTCGTCGAACAGGTCGGCGCCCGTGAGGACCGTGACGACGCCGGTGGCCTCGCGGGCGGCGGTCGTGTCGATGCTGCCGATCCGCGCATGGGCGACGGGGCTGCGCACGAGCGCGAGGTGGACGGTGCCGAGCGGGGCGATGTCGTCGGTCCAGGTACCCCGGCCCGTGATCAGCGCCGCGTCCTCCCGGCGCGGCAGGCTCTGTCCGACGTGGGGGGTGGTCGCGGTGGGCTGGGGGACGGTGTCGGTCATCCGAAGGCACTCCCGTGGCCGGCGGTGGTGGTACGGGTCACCGTGGCCCGGATGATCCTGATTGGGAAGGGCCTCCGGCTGAGGCGAGCCCAACCTTCGTTCGCCAGGCCCGGACGGGTGGGGCGCAACGTGACCGTCGTCACACTTCCGTCGGTTTGTCGCGGGTGTCGCCGTCGTTCCCGCAGGTCGGCCGACACCGGGACACCCGTCCGGCCTGCTCAGGGCAGCCTTCGCTGCCTGGCGAGCGGGTTCGCCGGCCCGCCACCATCGTCGCCATGACCGCAGCCCAGAGCCTGCCCACCGTGCAGGGTTGTTCCGCGACCTCGTGTGCCTACAACGAGAGCTCGACCTGCCACGCCGGCGCCATCACCATCGCCGGCGACAACGCCGCCTGCGGCACCTTCGTGGAGATCTCGTTCCGCGGCGGCGTCGACCGCAACGGCGTGGTCGGCGCGTGCCACCGTGCGGAGTGCAAGTACAACGACAAGCTCGAGTGCACCGCTCCCTCGGTCGAGATCGGTGCCGGCAAGGACGTCGCCGACTGCCTGACCTACGAGGCCCGGTAGAGCTCCTCGAGCGGCGCGACCGACCCCGCGGTCCCGACCGTCGGCTCCACGACGAGCCCGCGCGCGGGGTCGGCGCGCAGCGTCGCGTCGGCGACGGCGAGGGCGGCCACGCTGTCGTCGTCGTCGACCAGGACCGCGGCACCCCGCGCGGCCAGCCCCGCCAGCGCGCCCAGCACCACGCGGCGCCCGGTGGCGTCCAGCCCGTCGGTGACCCGGTCCACCAGCAGGACCGCGGCGCCGCCCGCCTCCTCGAGGCGGCGGCGTCGCTCCAGCACGCCCGACGACGGGTCGGCGGTGATCCGCCGGACCCCGGCCGACGCGTCGTCGCACATCGCCATCAGTCGCCGACGCACGATCGGCTCGCCGAGCAGCACGGTCACCTCGGCCGTGGGCAGTCGCAGCGTCATCGCCCGCCTCCTCCGTCGTCCGCCTCCGGCGCGGCAGCTCCCGCTCAGCGTCGTGCCGCCTCAGTGAGGGCAGGCTAACCTCGCCTACCCGTCGACGTCGAGAGCGGGCCCGAGGTCTGCGCGGATCTCGCGCGGATGTCCTCTTCAGCGTTCGGACGATCGGCGGAACGCGCGCCACGCCGCCGTCACGAAGGGCACGGCGACCGGGTCGGTGCCGACCTCGGCGGCCACCAGCGCCCGCGCCTCCCGGTGCACCTGCGCCCGCTCCTGCGCGGACAGCGTCAGCACCGAGGACCACGTTCCCGTCATCGCCGCCACGTCCTCGGCGGCCATCCACGTGCGGTCCCGGAAGACCTCCGAGGTGCCCGGCCCGAACGGCGCGTCCGCGGGCAGGTCGATCGCGAACCCCGCCTCCACCACCGTCGTCGCGTCCCGGTCGTCGGCGCGCCCGACGTGGCGCATCGCCGCGACCCACGGCTCGGCCGGGTCCGCGAACGTCCACAGCAGGCCCAGCACCCCGCCCGGCCGCAGGACGCGCCCGATCTCGGCGCTCGCCCGGTCCGGGTCGAACCAGTGCCACGCCGACGCGACGAGGACGGCGTCGACGGACGCGTCGGGCAGCGGGACGTCCTCGGCCGTGCCCGCGAGCACCCGCACCCCGGGGCTCTGCGTCGCGAGCACCGTGCGCATCGCGTCGTCCGGCTCGACCGCGACGACGTCGGTGACGCCCGCGGCGGCCAGTGCGCGGGTCAGCAGGCCCGTCCCGGCCCCGAGGTCGAGGACGGTGGGCCCCGTCGCGTCGGACGCGGGCAGCAGCCAGCGCAGGGCGGCGAGGACGGGCGGCGGGCGCAGCCGGTCGTAGTCGTCGGCGACGGCGCCGAACGACCGGGCGCGCGCGGGGTTCACAGCCAGCCGCGCTTGCGGAACACGAGGTAGAGCGTCACCGACGCGAGCACCATGAGGCCGAGCGCGAACGGATAGCCCAGCGTCCACGCGAGCTCGGGCATGTTCTCGAAGTTCATCCCGTAGATCGCTCCGATCAGCGACGGGGTGAACAGGATCGCCGCCCACGAGGAGATCTTCTTGACCTCCTCGCCCTGGGCGAGGCTGGTCTCGGAGAGCCGGCGCATCTCCTCGTTCTGCCGCTGCCCGACGAGCGCGGCGTTGACCTGCAGGATGTTGCCGAGCAGCTGGCGGAAGTTGTCGGCGGACTCGCTGGTCTGCGCGGTGTGGTCGGCGACGTCGCGCAGGCCGCGGTGCAGCTCGATGTGGGTCGGCTCGTCGGCGGACTCGGCGACGAGCCCGTCGAGGACCTCGCGCAGCGGGTCGACGGCGCGCTGCAGCTCGATGACCTCGCGGGAGAGCTGGTAGATGCGCCGCGAGACGCTCGGGTCGCCGCCGAAGACCTGGGTCTCGATCTGGTCGATGTCGTGGCGCAGCCCGCGCGTGACGGGCAGGTAGTCGTCGACGACGCGGTCGAGCACGGCGTAGAGGACCGCCCGCGGGCCCTGGGCGAGCAGGGACGGGTCCGCCTCGAGCCGCGCGCGCACCGACGACAGGTCCGGGGTGTCGGCGTGGCGGACGGTGACGACGAAGTCCTGGCCGAGGAAGAGGTGGATCTCGCCGACCTGGACGTCCTCGTCCTCGTCGACGTACCAGGCCGGGCGCAGCACGACGAACTCCACATCGTCGTAGCGCTCGAGCTTGGGGCGCTGGTGGGCCTGCACCGCGTCCTCGACCGCGAGCGGCGGCAGCGAGAGCTCCTGGGCCAGGCGGTCGATCTCGTCGGCGTCGGGGCGCAGCAGGCCGATCCAGGCGAACCCGTCGTCGCTCTGCCCGTGCGTGCGCAGCATCTCGAGGGTGCGGTCCAGCGAGTCCGGCTCGCTGGAGCGCTCCCCGTGGACGTACACCGCGTTGTCGACGACGGTCACCAGGGCATTGTCGCGCCCCGGCCCACGTCAGTGCGCGAGGGCCACACCGGCGGCGACGAGCCCGACCGCGTTGGTGCCGAGGTGCAGCCCGATCGGGGCGAGCACCGAGCCGGTGCGGTGGCGCAGCCAGCCGAGCGCGAAGCCACCGAGCACCGTCACCACGAGCACCGCGAGCGCCGAGGTCCACTGCAGCGTCGGCGGCAGCGGCACCGCCGACGGCCCGAGCGCGACCGTGAGGTGCCAGAGCCCGAAGGCCACGGCGGTGGTGCTCAGCGCGACGCGGGCGGACAGCGAGCGCACCGAGTGCCCCTGCAGCACGCCCCGGAACGCGAGCTCCTCGGCGAGCACGGTGCCCAGTGGGATGAGGACGAGGCCGCGCAGGAGGAGCGCCCCGGGCGAGGCGCCGGCGAGCTGCGGGTTCTCGAGCAGGTCGGGCGCGACCGCGAGCACCACGCCGTAGCCGAGGATCGCCACGCCGATCGCCGCGCCGCCCCAGCGCGCGCCCGCGCCCCACGTGCCACGACCGATGCCGAGGTCGGCCCACGTGAGCCCGAGCAGGCGGGCGACGGTGACGAGCGCGGCGACGCCGCCGAGGTTGAACAGGGCCTTGAGCACCGGGTCGGCGGGCAGCGCCGGGAGGGCGACGTTGCTCCACCCGAGCAGCAGGAGCGCGACGACCGCGGGCGGGGCGAGGCGCCGCCAGTGGGGTGCCTTCGCCGTCGGAGTGCCGCCGGTGCCGGTGCCGGTGTCGTCCGAGGGCGGGCGCGCGTCCGTGGCCGTGTGCTGGGGAGCGGTCACAGCCCCAGCATGCCTGCCACCCTCTCCGTGTCCGCAGGGGTCCACCCCGGGGGCATACCCATCATGAGCCAGCCCTCGACCATCACCGCGCGGTACTGGTGGCCGTGCCCGTCGGGCACGGACAGCGAGTTCGTCAGGTCGATGGTGACCTGCCAGAACGTCACGACCGGGTACCAGTCGACGGCGTCGGACACGTCCCGACCTGGGGGTTCGGCGAGCCAGTCGGGGCGGCGCCACAGCAGCTCCGGGGACCACCAGACGACGGGGTCCGAGGGGTGCTGGAGGTAGACCACGTGTGGTGAGGACCACACCGCGGGTGGCTCCCGGACCTCCGCCGCGGTCGCCCCGAAGCGCACCTCGCGGCCCCCGTCGACCACGGGCCGGATCTCCGTCGAGCCGGGGTCGCGGCGCGCCGTGAGCTCCGCGTGGAGTCGGTTGGAGTTCGGCGGGCCCACCCACAGGACGCCGTCCGCCTGGGCCCGCGCGTCCTCGAGGCTGGAGAACGCCGCCTCCGAGCCCTGCGAGCCGAGGCTCTCGCCGAAGACGATGAGGCGGGGTCGTCGGTCCGGTGGCAGCTGCTCGATGCGGGCGTGCACGGCGTCGAAGAGCGCCCGGCCCTCGGCGGCGGCACGGTTGCGGTCGACGACGAACGACAGCCAGCTCGGCAGGTAGGAGTACTGGGTGGCGACGATGGCGGTGTTCCCGCCCCAGATCATCTCCAGGGAGTCGGCCACCGGGTCGTCGATCCAGCCGGTGCCGGTGGTGGTGACGACGGCGACGACGTCGCGCCCGAAGGCTCCGGTGCGCTCGAGCTCGGCGACGGCGAGGCGGGCGCGCTCGCCGGGGCCGGGCGCGGACATCAGCCCGACGTAGGTGCGGATCGGCGGCACCGGACGCCGCCCGGACGCCTCGCCGAGCTGGGCGAGCGTGCGCCCGCCCGCGACGAAGTCCTGGCCCTCCCGGCCGAGGGACCTCCAGGGCACGAGCGAGGGCGCCGATCCCGAGCGCAGCGGGGAGATCGGGGCGACGACGCCCGGGTAGGTCTCGTCGTTGGTGGCGCTGAAGGCGGCGTCGGCGACGCGCAGGCCGGTGCGCAGGACCAGCGAGTCGATCACCGTGGCGACGAGGACGACGACGACCACGGTGCCGACGACCGTCGCCGCCTGGGCGGGCAGGTGGGCCCGGCGGCGCAGCAGGTCGCCGGCCTTGCCCCCGAGCCAGCGCACGCCGCGGCCGAACCCCACGATCAGCCCGGCGACGACGAGGGCGACCGGCCCGGCGCGCAGCCAGCCGTCGGTGGTGGGCTGCGCCATGCCCATGAGCCCGGCCACCTGCTGCTGCCACCGGGCGCCCGCGACCAGCATCCCGAGCAGCGCCACCGTCGCGGTGACGACGAGGACGAGCCAGGCGCCGGGGGTGAGCCAGACCGGGGTCGCGCGCTGCACGCGTGCGGTCAGGTCGGTCCACCGACCCGTGCGCCCGACCAGCCACGCGAGCGCGACGCCGAGCCCGTAGCCCAGGCCGCCGGAGATGCCGGTGGCGAGGCCCTGGAAGAGGTAGTCGCGGGGGATCAGCGACGGGGTGAGCGAGATGAGGGCGAACGCGACGCCGACGACGAAGCCCGCCGGGTGCGCGCGGGGGACGTAGCGCACGAGCGCGGCCAGGCGGGGCGGGAGCGCCGGGGAGTCGCTGCCGAACTGGTGGCGCTGGTCCTCGCGGTGCCACAGGTGGTGGTGCTCGAGCTCCTCCTCGAACTCCCGCTGGAACTCGATGTCGAGCTCCGTGCGGGCTTCGCCCTCCGCCACGTGTCCCAGCTTCCCGCGCCGCGCAACCCGGTACACGGGAGGTGGCGGAGCCCATGTGAGCGATCTCCCGAGCTATGGCTGGAAAGTTCGCTCACGAGTCGCGGGCGCGCCGGGCGGCGTTGCGGATGCCCTCGTAGCCGGTGCAGCGGCAGAGGTTGGACGCGAGCAGGGCGTCGAGGCGGGCGGGGTCGTCGACGACGGTCGGGTCCTCGTCGAGCGCCCCGCGCAGCAGCATCAGGAAGCCCGGCGTGCAGAAGCCGCACTGCAGCCCGCGCTCGGTGGAGAACGCCTCCTGCAGCGGGTCGAGCGCGCCGTCGGGGCCCTCGAGCCCGGCGACGGTGCGCACGTGCCGGCGCGCGACCTGCGCGGTGAGCTGGAGGCACGCGCGCACCGGCTCGCCGTCGACCAGCACCGTGCACGTCCCGCACACCCCGTGCTCGCAGCCCAGGTGGACGCCGGTCTGCCCGAGGTCGTCGCGCAGCACGTCGGCCAGCGTGCGCCGCGGCTCGACGTCGACGGCCACGTCCCGCCCGTCGAGGGTGAACCCGATCCTCATGCGGCCTCCCGGTCTCCGTCGAGCAGTCGCTCGAGCACGCGGCGCACGAGCACCGCGGCCACGTGGCGCGTGTAGTCGACATCGGCGTGGGGGTGCTCGACGGGGTCGATGTCCTCGCCGACCGCGTCGGCGGCCGCGGCGGGTCCGCCGCCGTCGAGGAGCGCCTCCTCGGCGGCGTGCGCCCGGCGGGCGGTCGGGGCGGCGCCGGCGACGCCGAGGTGGGCGCGCACGACCTCGTCGCCCTCGGTGTCGACGGCCGCGACCACGGCGACGTGGGCGAAGCTCGCGTGCGTGCGCCGGTGCTCGGCGACCCCGGTGGCCGTGCCCTCGCCCAGCACCGGCAGCGTCACCGCGATGATCAGTTCGCCGGGCCGGCGGGCGGTGGCGCCCGGACCGTGCAGGAACTCCGCGGCGGGCAGCGTCCGGTACCCGGCGCGGGACGCGAGCTCCACCTGCGCGTCGAGCGCGGCGGCGACGGCCGTCCACTCCGCGGCCGGGTGGGCCCAGGCGAGGCTGCCCGCGAACGTGCCGCGCGAGCGGATCGGCGGGTGGGCGATCCAGCCCGCGGTCTCGGCGAGCAGCGTCCCGAGCGGGCCGGGGACCGCGCCCCGCTCGAGGTCGACGTGCCGGACCAGCGCGCCGAGGCGCACGGTGTCGTCGTCGACGGTGACCCCGCGCAGCTCCGCGACCCCGCCGACGTCGACGACCAGCGGTGGGGCGAACCGGCGCCACCGCAGGTCCTGGAGCAGGCTCTGCCCGCCGGCGAGCACGGCGGCGTCGGGCTCGGCGTCGAGGGCGACGAGCGCCTCGACGAGGGTGCCGGGCTGGACCAGGTCGAACGGCGGCGGCTTCACCGGGCCCCACCCCACAGCGCGTTCCAGACCGTGGCGGGCGTCAGGGGCATGGCCAGCAGCGACGGATCGGCCCCGGGGACGCCGTCGAGCGCGTCGGCGACGGCGTTGACCACGGCCGGCGGGACCCCGATGCACCCCGCCTCGCCCGCGCCCTTGGCGCCGAGCGGGTTGTCGGGTGCGGGCACGGCGGTCTCGTCGAGGCGTAGCGGCGGGATCTCCGCGGCGGTGGGCAGCAGGTAGTCCAGCAGGCCCTGCTCGAGGCGCGGGACGCCGTCGGCGTCGAGGGGGACGTCCTCGTACAGCGCCTGCCCGAGGCCCTGGGTCAGCGAGCCGAGGGTCTGGCCGTGGACGACGCCGTGGTCGACGACGGTGCCGTAGTCGTCGACGGCGACCAGCCGCAGAACGTCCACGGAGCCGAGCTCGGGGTCGATCTCGACGACGGCGCCGTACACGCCGTAGGGGAAGGCGGGCGGCGAGGAGAAGCGGTGCTCGGCGCACAGGGGCGCGAGCGCGGCCACCGACGTCTCCCGCTCCCCGCTGCGCAGCGTGCCGCCGTCCCAGCCCACGTGCGCGACGTCGACGCCCCAGTCGGCGGCCGCGCGCTCCCGGGCCGCGACGACCAGCGCGCCGGCGGCGCCGTGCAGGGCCGCGCCGCCCATCTGCAGCGAGCGACTGGCGAACGACCCGTGCCCCTCGGGCACCGCGGCGGTGTCCCCCTCGACGAGGCGGACCCGGTCGGGGGCGACGCCGAGGACGCCCGCGACCAGGGCCGGGAAGACCGTCTCGTGCGACTGCCCGGTGCTCGACGTGCCGACGCCGGCGACGAACCCGCCGTCGCCGCGCGCCTCGACGACCGCGTACTCCTCGAGGATCCCGGGCTCGCCCCCGCTGCGCTCCACGTAGCAGGCGACGCCGACGCCGAGCGGACGTCCGCCCTCGTCCCGGCGCCGCGCCTGCTCCGCGCGCCAGGTGTCCGGCTCCAGCAGCTCCAGCGCGCGGTCGAGGGCCGCGGCGTAGTCGCCGGAGTCGTAGCGCCGCCCGGTCGGGGTGTCGTGGGGGAAGTCGCGCACGAGGTTGCGGCGGCGCAGCTCGACGGCGTCGAGGCCCAGGCGGCGCGCGAGCAGGTCGACGCCGCGCTCGACCGCGTAGGCCGCCTCGGGGCGCCCGGCGCCGCGGTAGGCGAAGGTCGGGGCGGTGGTGGTCAGCACGGCCCGGATGCGCGCGTGCACCTCGGGCACCGCGTAGGCCCCGGACGCGGCGAGCCCGGTCTGGACCGGGATGCCGGCGCCGACGGGGTGGGCACCGATCGCCGCGTCGACGTGGAGGTCGATCGCGGTGATGCGGCCCTCGGCGTCGGCGGCCATCCGGAGGCGCTGGGCCTGGCCGCGCCCACGGGTGGCCGCCCACAGGGCCTCGGTGCGGTCCTCGACCCAGCGCACCGGACGACGCAGCCGCTGTGCGGCGACCGCGACGACGACGTACTCGGGGAAGGTCGGGCTCTTGCCGCCGAACGCCCCGCCGACGTCCGGGACGACGACGCGCACGGCGCCGGTGTCCAGGCCGAGCGCCGCGGCGAGCCCGTCGCGCAGCGCGTGCGGGTACTGGTGCGAGCACCAGACGGTGAGGCCGCCGGGCTCGGGGCGCACGAGGATCGCCCGCGCCTCCAGCGAGGTCGGCGCGAGCAGCTGCTGGCGCAGGTCGGTCTCGACGACCACGGCGGCGTCCGCCCAGGTGGCCTCGGCGACCGGCTCGCCGAGCTCCTGGTCGAGCACGACGTCGCGGTGGCCGTCGTAGAGCGGCGCGTCGGCGGCGAGGGCGGTGGCGGCGTCCGGACGGCCCGGGAGCTCGCGGAGGTCGGGGACGACCGCGCCGGCGGCGTCCTCGGCGCGGTGGCGGTCGTCGGCGACCACGCAGGCCACGGGCTCGCCCGCGTGCCGGACGCGATCGACGACGAGCGGGCGCCACGGCGGGAGGTCGTCGCCGCCGAACAGGGCGGGCACGTCGTCGACGCCGCCGAGGTCGTCGGCGGTGAGGACGGCGTGGACGCCGGGCATGGAGCGCGCGACGGTGACGTCGAGCCCCGCGAGGTCGGCGTGCGCGACGCGTGGGCGCACGAACGCGGCCTCGAGGCAGCCGGGCTCGACGAGGTCCGCGACGAACCGCCCGCGACCGGTCACCAGGCGCCGGTCCTCGACGCGAGCGAGTGTCACCGACGGGGTGTCCCCGGTGGCGCCCTCACCTATGTGAGCACTTTCCACGCCGATGGGCGTGGAAAGTGCTCACGAGAGGAGCGGCTCGAGCCAGCGACCGGCGGCGAGCAGGGCGTCCTCACGGTCGGGGTGGCCGATGAGGGCGAGGCCCAGGGGCAGGCCGTGGGCGTCGCGCATGCCCGGGACGGCGAGCGCGGGCAGGCCGAGCAGGTGCCAGGGCCGCGAGAGGACCGGGTCGCCGGTGGCGTCGAGGCCCGGCGGGGCGACACCGAGCGCGCCGGGGACGAGGACCGCGTCGGCGTCGTCGAGACGCGCGAGGACGGTCGCGCGGGTCGCGGCGGCGCGCTCGCGGGCCGCGGCGAGCTCGTCGGGCGGCACCGCGCGGCCCTCGGCGAGCAGGGCGCGCAGGTTCGGCCCGAGCCCGGGCGACTCCGGCACGGTGACCGCCGCCTCGGCGGCCATGACCATCCGGTGGTCGACGGTGGCGCGGCGCAGGTCGACGTCCCAGGTCGCGACACCGGCGCCGGCCACCGACGCCCGGGCGACGGCGTCGGCGTGGGCCTCCCGCATGGCGGGCGAGACGTCGGCGGCCTCGGTGCCCTCCCAGGAGAACAGGCGCGGCGGGGTCCCGGACGCCGCTGCGGGCGCGCGGCCGTCGAGCGCGGCACGGGCCGCGGCGAGGTCCTCGACGCTCGCCGCGAACAGGCCGAGCGTGTCCAGGCCCGGCGCGAGCGGGTTGACGCCGGCGGTCGGCAGCGACCCGCGCGCGACGGCGAGGCCCGCGACGCCGCAGTACGAGGCCGGGCGGATGACCGAGCCGGCGGTCTGCGTGCCGACCGCGAGGGGCACCATGCCGGCCGCCACGGCTGCCGCGGATCCGCTCGACGACCCGCCGGGCGTGCGGGTCGGGTCGTGCGGGTTGCGGGTGGGGCCGGGGTCGAAGAAGGCGAACTCGGTGGTCACGGTCTTGCCGACGACCACCGCGCCCGCCGCGCGCAGCAGCGTCGTGATCGCCGCGTCGTCGGTGGCGGGCGGGGCGTCGGCGCGCGCGGCCGAGCCGCACCGGGTGGGGACGCCCGCGACGTCGACGATGTCCTTGATGCCCACCGGCACGCCGGCGAGCGGGCCGTCGCCACCCGCGTCCGTCGTCACGAGCTCGACCCAGGCGTGCACCCGGTCGTCGACCTCGTCGATCCGTCGCCGTGCCGTGTCCACCGCGTCGGGGCGACGGGCGTCGGCGAGCCGCCAGGGAGCCACCAGGTCCACGGCGACGAGTGTGACCGCTACATGCGGATCGGGATGGAGGAGGTCTCGCCGAACTCGGGCGGCTCGTTCACCGGGTTCGACTGCGGTGCGCGGGCGGCCTGCTGGGTGTCGCCACCGGAGCTGCTCGAGCTGCTGGATCTGGTGGAGCTCGGGGAGCTCGACGCCTCCGCCGAGGAGTTGTCGCCGGACGAGCCCTCGGAGGAGCTCCCGGAGGAGGACGAGGAGGACGACGAGCCGGTGTCGCACTGCTGGTCGGAGCCCGAGAGCCCGAGGTCGCCGAGCAGCCCGCCGACGAGACCGCCGTCGCCGCCGTCGGACGAGCCCGCGTCGCGGCAGTCGTCGGCGGAGCGGTAGGCCGAGGAATCGGCGGCGACGTCGACGGCGTAGCCGTCGGCATGGCCCAGGTGGTTGCCCCGCCCGTTGCCGTGCCCGTTGCCGTGGCCGTTGCCGTGCCCGTTGCCGTTGCCCTGGGACGAGGACGCCCCCCAGCCGTCGCCGTGACCCGGGGACGCGACCGCGAGCCCCGCTCCGGAGCCGGCCAGCGCCAGCGCGGCCGACGTGGCCACGGCCCCGCGGCCGGCGAGGCGGCGCAGGCCCGGGCGATCGGTCGAGCGGTGAACACGATGGTGGGCGCCCATGCGAGTTCCTCCTCCTGCGCGACCATCTGCACCCGATCGGGGCACCGACATCGCGGTCGCACGTCTTGTAGGTCTCGTTCCGGTCACGACTCGGTCGTGAGTGCCCCACTCGTGGCGTGCCCAATCCCCTCGCAACGGTTCCTCTCCGAGGCCCGCGGCTCCTAGGCTGCCGCGATGGCGGTGACGAGCACGGCGCGCTACGTCGAGATGCACCCGCGCAACCCGCAGCGCCGGTCGGTCCTGCAGACCGTCGAGCTCCTGCGCGAGGGCGGGCTCATCGCCTACCCGACCGACTCGTGCTTCGCGCTGGGCTGCACCGTCGGCAACCGCGAGGGCCTCGAACGGATCCGGACGATCCGCCGGCTCGACGCGCGGCACCACTTCACGCTCGTGTGCCGCGACTTCGCCCAGCTCGGGCAGTTCGTGCGCGTCTCGACGCCCGTGTTCCGGGCGGTGAAGGCGGCGACGCCGGGCTGCTACACGTTCATCCTCCCGGCGACCAAGGAGGTGCCGCGGCGCCTGCTGCACCCGCGCAAGCGCACGGTGGGGGTGCGCATCCCGGCGCACCCGGTGGTCGACGCCCTGCTCGCCGAGCTGGAGGAGCCGCTGCTGTCCTCCACGCTGCTGCTGCCCGACACCGAGGAGCCCCTGACGAGCGGGCGGGACATCCTCGAGCGCCTCGGGCACCAGCTGGACGCGGTCCTCGACTCCGGTGAATGCGGGACCGAGCCGACGACGGTCGTCGACCTCTCCGGTGACGAGCCCGTGCTGGTGCGGCAGGGCGCCGGGCGGGGGTTCTCCTGGTGAGCCGGCCTCAGCCGGCGGGCCGCGGGACGCGGTCGGCCGCCGCGCGCAGCGCGAGGTAGGCGTCCTCGAGCTCGCGGGCGGCGAGGTGCGCGCACGCCGTGCGGACGGCCGCGGCCGCCTCGTCCATCGCCGCGCGACCGTCGCCGCGGGTGCGACCGTGGTGAGCGGCGTGCGCGGTGACGGCCGCGCGCAACATCCGGTCGAGCCGGCCGTCGAGCACCGCGGCCGGTGGATCGACGAGGTCGCCGAGGTACCCGATCCCCGCGCGGATCGCCGCCGGGAGCTCGGGCGGCGGCTCCGCGCCGTCGCGCGCACCGTCCCGGCGCACGATGGCCGTCACCGGTCGCTCCAGTCGGGCGACGCGCCGCGGCCGAGCGCCGGATCGGTGTCGGCGAGGTCGAGGCACCGGTCGAGGGCGGTGAGCCGGATCGGGTGCAGCACGGTGCGGTGCGTGGCGACGAGCACCAGGCGGACGTCGCGGGCCGTCGCGGCGACGTTGACGTCGGCGAGCACGTCGAGGCCGGAGGCCCCGAGGAACGTCACGCCCTCGAGGTCGGCCACCACCGCCGGTGGCTCGTTCGCGCGGCCGGCGACGTCGCGGTCGTCGGCCACCGTGGTGACCGAGCCGTGCAGGACGTCGGCGAGGTGGCGAGCGGTCAGCATGTCGACCTCGCCGATCACGCGCAGGAGCACGAGACCCGGGCGCGGCTGGGTGGGGGCGACGGTCAGTCCGCCGTGGTCGGTGTCGACGTCGTGGCCGACGTCCTCGACGAGGGACGGTCGACCGGCGCGTTCGCGAGGCGCCATCATCACGGAGCCACCTCTTCCTCGGGCCGGGGTCAGAACCGCACTGCCTCGAGAGGGTGAAGCCGCGGGTGGCTCCTCCCACTGTGCCCCGGCACGCGCGGATCTGTCCAGCCGGGACGGGCGTCCGCACGGGCCGCGCGATCCGCCGTCACAGGGTCAGCAGGCCCCTGACCAGCGTCGCGAGGGCGCCGGCGAGCGCGAGCACGATGACGACGCGTCGCGCGGTGTCCGGCCTGAGCCGGTCGTGGACGACCCCGCCGAGCACGACCCCCACCGCGATGCCGGCGAGGCCCGCTCCCCACACGACGCCGTCCAGACGGGGCAGGCCCTTGCTCAGCAGGGCGACGAGGTTGATCACGAGCAGGACGACCTGCGCGGTCGGCACGAGGACGTCGACGCTCCAGCGCCGGGCCAGCGCGAAGGCCGAGATGGCGGGGCCGCCGACGCCCGCGGTGACGTTGACGAAGCCGGCGACCGCGCCCGCGACGAGTGCCCCGCCGGTCCCCCGCAGCCGGGCGCCCAGGCGCGGGACCAGCGAGAGCAGCACCGCGGCGAGCGCCAGCGCGCCGACCACGACGAGCAGCGGCCCCTCGGGCAGCGCCTCGACGACGAGCACCCCGAGCGGGACCGCCACGACCGCGCCCGCGAGCAGCAGCGCGGCCGCCCTGACGTCGACGCCGTGACGGGTGCGTACGAGCACCACCAGGCAGAGCACGACCTGCAGCGCGTTGCCGAACGAGACGCCGTCGCGCGGCCCCAGCACGGCGACGAGGAACGGGCCGCCCACCAGGGCGAGGCCGAGGCCCGTCGTGCGCTGGGTGAGCGCGCCGAGCAGGACCGGCGCCACGACGAGCGCCGCCGTCCCCGCCGCGCTCATCGGTGCGGCGGGGACGGCGGCGTCATCCGGTCATCATGACCGTGCTGCTACCCCGAGGGGCTCACTGCGGGGTGATGCTGAAGTTCACGACGTCGCCCTCGACGCCCGTGACCTGCACCAGCAGCGGCGTGGTCACACCCGCGTCGGTGCCGGTGCAGGTGATCTGCGCACCGACCTCGCCCTCGAGTGACGACGGACAGCTGACCTGGCTCGCGTCCACACCGTACTGCTGGGCGATCTGCTGCTCGACCTGGTCGGCCGTCAGGGTCGGGCTGCCGAACACCACGAGGAGCGCGAACAGCCCCGCCAGGAGGGCGACGACCGCGACCACGACGATGCCGAGGATCTTGCCGACCGAGCTCTTGCGCACGGGTGGTGGCGGAGGGTAACCACCGTAGCCCGGAGCGGGGGGTGGGCCGCCGTAGGGCATCCCGGCCGGACCCGGCGGCATCGGCGGGTGCGGGAAACCGGCGGGAGGCGGCGGGGCCTGCTGCGACATGGGACACCTCGAGGTCACGGGCGTGCGGGGCATGATCGGCTCCCGGCTCGGACATCGACGCGACGCCCGACGGGTAGGAGGAGCATAGAACACGGAGAGCGACGAGCAACGCCCTTCACTGGTCCATCAGAGTTGTCTCACGATCTCGCCAGAGTTCCGGGTACGGCGGGGGTCCCACCTCGCTCCCTCACCCGCCTCACAGCTCACACCCAGGCTCGCGACCCACGCTGGATCCCACGGACGCCGGGCAGCCGGTGGCCGAGCGAGGAGGGCCTGTGGACACCGTGGACGCCGTGGCGCTGGATCCCGCCGTCGACCTCACCGCCGCGGTCGCCGGTGACGACGGCGCCGTCGCGTGGGCGGAGCGGCGCGGGCCCCGCCGTCACCACGCCGACGCGGCCGCCACCCACCGCGGCGCGACGGGCCGCCTCGCGGTCACCGTCGTCGACGGGGTCGGCGACTCCGAGGCCGCGGGGTTCACCGCCCGCCTCGTCGCCGACCACGCCGTGCGCGTCGCGGTGCTCGAGGGCCGGCCCGACCTCGCCCTCCTCGCGGCCCACGAACTGCTCGCGAGCACCGGGGACCTCGTGCCCGGCGACGCCGCCGCGGTCGTCGCGCTGGCGCCCGGGGCCGGGGATCCGCGGTGGCGTCTGGCGTGGGTGGGCGACTGCCGGGCGCTCGCGTGGGACGGGCGCACGCTGCGCACGCTGACCGCCGACCACACCGTCGCCGCCGCGATGCGCGCCCGCGGTCTGCACGTGCGCCCGCGCCTCGAGAACGTCATCACGACGAGCGTGCGCACGGTGCGACCGCCCGAGGTCGGCATCGCGGTGGTGGACGACCCGGGCACCCTGCTGCTGGTCAGCGACGGCGTGCACCGCAGCGTCCCGGGGCCGGCGCTCGCCGCTGCCCTCGCGACCGGCGGGGGCCCGGCCGCGCAGGCAGAGCGCATCGTCGAGCTCGCCACCGAGGCCGGCACCACCGACAACGCGACAGCGCTGGTGGCTTCCGCCAGGTGAGCAGAAAGAAGGGCTACAGCCCTTCTTCCTGCTCACCTGTGCGGAGCGCACCCAGCGTCAGGCGCAGCCGCGCGCCGCGCTCGGAGTCGACCACCCGCAGGTCCCCGCCGTGGGCGCGGGCGAGGGCGCGCGCGATCGGCAGGCCCAGCCCGGCGCCGCCGGCGTCGCGGGAGCGGGCGTCGTCGAGGCGCACGAGCCGGTCGAAGACGCGCTCGCGGTCGGCGGGCGGGATGCCGGGCCCCTCGTCGACGACGTCGACCACGGCCTGCTCCCCGTCCCCGGACACCTCGAGGCGCACCGTGCCGTCGGGCGGCCCGTGCCGGCGCGCGTTCTCCAGCAGGTTGGCGAGGATCTGCGCGATCCGCCCGGGGTCCGCGTCGACCCACGTCGGCGACGCGTCCACCTCCACGGTCATCCCCGGCGCGAGCAGCTCGACGCGCTCGGCCTCGGCGGCGGCGAGCTCGGCGAGGTCGACCGCGCGGCGGTCCAGCGGGGCGCCGTCCTCGATGCGGGCGAGCTCGAGCATGTCGGCGACGAGCGCGCCGGCGCGCCGGGTCTCGCGCACCAGGGTGGTGGCGATCCGCTCGCGCCGCGCCAGGTCCGCGTCCGGCTGGCGCACGAGCGACTCGGCGAGGGTCTGCACGCCGGTCACGGGGGTGCGCAGCTCGTGGGCGGCGTCGGAGAGGAACCGGCGCGTGCGCACCTCCGAGCGCCGCGCCTCCGCGGCCGCGTCCTCGGCGCGGACCTGGGCGTCCTCGAGGGCGTCGAGCATGTCGTCGAAGGCCGCCGCGGTGCGCCCGAGCTCGGTGTCGGTGCGCTCGGGGCGCAGCCGCCGCCCCCGTTCGCCGCCGGCGATGTCGCGGGCCGCCGCCGTCATGTCGTCGAGCGGGCGCAGCGCCACCCGCACCACCGCGAGCAGGGCGAGCGCCACGGCCCCGAGCCCGAGGGCCCCGACGCCGACCATCACCACCCGCAGCCGCGCGAGGACCTCGTCGTTCTCCCCCGGGTCGACCGCGAGCACGAGCCGGGTGCCGTCGGGGACGCCGACGGTGCGGACGAGGTCGCCCTCCCGCACCGGTGGCCGGTCGGGCCGTCCCGGCCGGTCACGCATCGGCGGCCGCCCCGGCGGGCCGTCGGTCGACCCGGCCACCCGCCGGCCCGCGGCGTCGAGCAGCACCGCGCGGATGCCCTGCCCGTCGACGGCCTCGACGAGCGGCGCCCCGGTCGTGCCCGACGCGACGAGCAGCCCGGCCCGGGCAGCGCGGTCGTCGAGGCGGCTCTGCTGGTCGCGGCGCAGTTGGGCGTCGAGCGCGAGGTCGACCGTCACCCCGATGACCACCAGCGCCAGCGCCACGACCACCAGCACGAGCGCGGTGACGCGGAAGCGCAGCGAGCGCCCGGAGGTCCAGCGCGCGCGCAGGCTCGCCGTCACGTCCCCTCCCCCGGCGCCGGCCGCAGCGCGTAGCCCAGCCCGCGCACGGTGTGGACGATCCGCGGCCCGTGCGCCTCGAGCTTGCGGCGCAGCGCGGACACATGGACCTCGACGAGGTTCGGGTCGTAGGCGTCGTAGCCCCAGACCTGCGTGAGGATCTGGTTCTTCGTGACGGTCCGCCCGCGCTGCTCGACGAGGTAGCGCAGCAGGCGCAGCTCGGTCGCCGTGAGGTCGAGGACCGCCCCGGCGCGGGTGGCGGTGCCGGCCTCCTCGTCGACGACGAGGTCGCCGACGGCGATCGCCGTCGGGACCCGGCCACGGCGGCGCAGCACCGCGCGCACCCGGGACACGAGCTCGGCCAGCAGGAACGGCTTGACGACGTAGTCGTCGGCGCCGCCGTCGAGGCCGTGGAGACGGTCGGCGAGCGCGTCGCGGGCGGTCAGCAGGACCAGACCGGCGTCGCTGCGCTCCCGCGCCACGCGCAGCAGCGCGAAGCCGTCGCGACCGGGCAGCATGACGTCGAGGACGACGAGGTCGGGGCGGAAGCCGTCGAGCAGCTCCTCGAAGCCGGTCCCGTCGTCGCGTCCGAGCGCGCGGAAGCCGGCGTCGGTCAGCGCGTCGACCACCGACTCGCGGATGGCCGCCTCGTCCTCGACGACGAGCACGCGTGCCGCCGTCCCCCGGGTCCCCACGACGTCGATGGTGGCCTGCCGCTCCTGAACCGTCGCTGAAGACCCGGCGCGCGGACCGGTGCTTCAGGTCCGGTTCAGCCGCGGTGCCCAGTGTCGGTGCTCCCCGTAGACGATCGGAGAGCGACGATGAGTGAGCAGGATCCGCAGGGCCGCACCCCGGGCGACGACCCGGCGACCCGCCCGACGGCGGCCGCCACGCCGGTGGGGTCGGCCGAGCCGGGCCCCCCGACGCGCTGGCAGCGCACCACCCGCCCGTCCTCCTGGACCCGCCGGACGGCCGTCGTCGTGGCGGGCCTCGCCGGGCTGGTCCTCGGCGTGCTCCTCACCGGGGCCGTCCTGGCCGCGACCATCGGCGGGCCCAGCGGGCCGCGCGGCGACGGGCTCCGTGACCGCCCGCCGATGGGCCCCGGGACCAGTGCCCACGAGCGGGGGTTCGACCGCGGCGACCGCGGCGACGGCCGGGGCCCGCGGGGCGACGCGGCCTCCGGGCCGATCGTGGTGCAGGTCCAGCCGGGCGCGACGGTGCAGGTGGCACCCGGGGCGACGGTGCAGACGGTGCCGGGCACGGCGGGCCAGCCGGGCCAGCCCGGGACGCCGACCCAGCCCGCCCAGCCGGGCCGGCCCGCGGTGCCGACCCAGCCCGCCCAGCCGGGCCAGCCCGCGGTGCCGACCCAGCCGGCCCAGCCGGGGCAGGCGCCCCTGCCCGGCTGATCTTCCGGCTGATCGACCCCGTCGGCGTGGCGGCGATCACAGCGGTGGCCCTCGGCGCTGTGCTCCGTCACGCCGACGTGTGAGCATGAGTCCCGTGTCGAACGCGGGTCTCCTCCTCGTGCGCCGCGCGCACGTGGATCTCCTCCGCGTCTCCTCGGCCGGGTGTCGCACGCCCCGCCGCTGACCGTCCACGTCTCGTCCGGTCGCGGGTCCGCACCCCGGCCGGGGCACTGACGTGCCCGCGTCACGGGCGCTCGGGCTCGCCCCACCCTCCGAGGAAGCCCTGTGCGCGCATTCCTGCTCTTCGCCCTCGCGGGCCTGATCGCCCAGCTGGTCGACGGCTCGCTGGGCATGGCCTACGGCGTCACGTCGACGTCGGTCCTGCTCGCGGCGGGCACCGCGCCCGCCGTGGCCTCCGCCTCGGTCCACCTCGCGGAGGTCGGCACCACCCTCGCGTCCGGGGCCTCGCACTGGCGCTTCGGCAACGTCGACTGGCGCGTCGTCGGCATCCTCGCGCTGCCCGGCGCGATCGGGGCCGTCGTCGGCGCCTACGTCCTGGTCAACCTCACCGAGAGCGCCGAGCCGTACATGGCGCTCGTCCTGCTGCTGCTCGGTGTCTACGTGCTGCTGCGCTTCAGCTCGCGGGCGGTCGCGAAGCGCGTGGTCTCCGGGCCGCGGCCCGGCGGCAAGTTCCTGGGCCCGCTCGGCCTGGTCGCGGGCTTCCTCGACGCGTCCGGTGGCGGCGGCTGGGGCCCGGTGGCCACGTCGAGCCTGCTCGCCTCCGGTCGTCTCGAGCCGCGCAAGGTCGTCGGGTCGGTCGACACCTCCGAGTTCGTCGTCGCCCTGGCCGCGAGCATCGGCTTCCTCGTCGCGCTGTCGTCCGAGCAGATCGACGTCACCGTCGTGCTCGCGCTGATGGTCGGCGGCGTGATCGCGGCCCCGTTCGCCGCCTACATCGTCCGGCTCCTGCCCGCCCGCCTGCTGGGCACCGCCGCCGGCGGCCTGATCATCCTGACCAACGCCCGCACCTTCTTGAACGGGATCGACGTCGCGAGCACGATCGTGACGATCGTGCTGCTGGTGCTCGCGGTGCTGTGGGTCGTGGCGATCGTGGTCGCGGTCCGCACCGCCCGCCGCGAGCGCGCGCTCAACGAGGCCGCGGTGGTCGAGGAGGACGGCGCCCCGGCGTCCACCGCCTGAGTCCCGAATCCTGAGCGAAGGGCCCCTCTGGTCGGAAGAGTCGAGCGGAGGGGCCCTTCGCTCGTGACCGGGCGCGGGGCACGGTTCCGAGCAAGGGCGCCCCTCGCCGGTCTAGTCGAACCATGGGGCCCTTCGCTCGGAAGCACGCGGCGCACCCGCGATCATCGACCCGTGCGTGCGCTGTTCGACCTCCCCGCCGCCTACCGCCCCAGCGACGACGACCGGGCCTCGCCGGTGCCGCCGCTGGAGGCGGTGCTCTGCGACTTCAGCAACACGCTCTTCCGCATGATCCCCACCGACACCTGGCTCGCGCGGGTCGCCGCCGACACCGGACGCGCGCTCGACGACCCGGCGGCGGTGCTCGCCCAGCTCGACGCGGCGGCCGCGGAGCCCGAGGTGATCGCGGCGCAGGAGGGGCGCGACCTCGACGTCGAGGCCCACCGCCGCGCGATGCTGACGTGGTTCGCGCGCGTGCCGTGGCTGGCGGGCATCGAGGACGCCGCGCACGAGCGGGTGGTCGCCGAGGACTCGTGGGTGCCCTACACCGACACCGGCTCGTTCCTCCGCGCGCTCGCCCGCCGCGGCGTCCCCGTCGGCGTCGTCAGCGACATCGGCTGGGACATCCGCGGCCACGCTCGCGCCGCGGGCCTCGACGACCTCGTCGGCACCTGGGTGCTCTCGTGCGAGGAGGGGCGCGAGAAACCCGCGCCGGAGCTGTTCCTCGCCGCCTGCGAGCGCCTCGGCGTCGAGCCGCGCCGCACACTCATGGTCGGCGACAACCCCCGCCGCGACGGGGGCGCCGTCGCCGCCGGGCTGCGCGCGTTCGTGCTGGCCGGCGAGCAGCGGGAGCGCGAGCGCGGGCTCGGCGACGTGCTCGCGCTGATCAGCGCACGCGCGTGACGCCCGGCGCGACCAGCTCGCGCACCCCGCCCGGCGGCGCGCCGCCCGCCCGTCGCACCCACCCGCCGACCACCTGGGCGACCGACCAGCCCTCCCCGGCGACCAGGGCCGCGACCTCGCGGTCGGCCGCGCCGAGTTCGACCCGGGCGTCGTCGAGGACGCCGACCAGCCAGCGCTCGCTGCGCCGCACGACCTCGTCCCCGGTGGCCCCCGCGGCGAGCAGCCGCCCGAGGTCGAACGGCTCGACCTCGAACGGCCCCGACGACACCGGCTGACGACTGCTCATGGCGAACCCCTCTCGGTGGACGGGGTCGACGCTAGAGGGACCCACCGACACCGCGCGGACGTCGCGCCGGGTCCGCCTCGGGATCAGGGCCGCGCCGGCGCGGGGTCGCGCCGGAACCCCTGGGCCTGGCGCGCCCAGAAGCTGCGCGCGGTGTCGACGTGGGCGCGGTAGCGCAGGTAGCCGTCGGCGTAGCAGGTGTGGGCGTCCGCGGACGGCTCGACGGTGCGCGACGGCGCCGCCCAGGCGGCGGGGTCGACGTCCTCGCCCAGCGCGCGGGCCGCGGTGATCGCCGCGCCGCGGGTGCCGAGCCCGGGGTCGTCGGGCACGACGAGGGGCCGCTCGAGGACGTCGGCGAAGATCTGCGCCCACGGCCCCGACCGGGAGCCCCCGCCGCAGGCCACGAGCGTCCCCTCGCGGTCCACCGACGACGCGGCGCGCTCGAAGCAGTGCTTGGCGGTGTAGGCGATGCCCTCGCACACCGCGCGGACCACGTCGCCGCGGCTCGTCGAGAGCGTGATGCCCTCCATCTGGCCCCGGGCCCGCGTGTCGACGAACGGCGCGCGCTCCCCCGACGCCGCGAGGAACGGCAGCGCCGAGACGCCCCCGGCGCCCGGCGCGGTGCCCTCGAGCAGCTCGGGGAGCGCGTCGATGCCGACGCCGAGGAAGTCGAGCAGCCAGTCGAGACCGGCCGTACCGACCATGGCCGGCATCGCCCGCAACCACAGCCCGTCCTGCGGGGTGCACAGCCACATCCCGGCGGGCTCGGGGCCCGCGGCGTCGTCGGGGTCGTCCGGGGCGACGCGATCGGTGAAGACCTCGCAGGCCAGCGTCGTCCCGATGATCACCAGCCCGTCGCCCGGGGAGGACAGCCCGGCCCCGACCGCGCAGGCGGGGAGGTCGAACGGCCCGCCGGTGACGGGCGTGCCGACCGGCAGCCCGACGATGTCGGCGCCGCGCTGGTCGAGGGCGAACACCGCACCCGACGGCGCCGGCTCGGCCAGCAGCCCGCGGTGCTGCGCCACGCCGCAGGCCGCCAGGGCCGCGTCGTCGTAGCGGCGCTCCACGACGTCGAGGAAGGGCAGCGAGGCGTCCGAGGCGTCGACGGTGATCTCGCCGGTGAGCCGCTGCACGAGCGCGTCGACGCAGTAGCCCGCGACGGTCGCGCGCTCCAGCGCCTCCGGCTCGTCGCGCTCGAGCGCGACCAGTAGCGGGGCGTGGCAGCCCGGGAAGAGGCCGGCCCCGGTGCGCCGGTAGACCTCGGCGAGCGTGCCGTCGTCCTGCCAGGCGCGCACGACGTCGGCGCCCCGGTCGTCGAGCCACGAGATGGGCGGGCGGACCGCGGCGCCCTGCTCGTCGCGCAGCCACATGCCGTCGCCCTGGCCGGTGAGCGCCAGCGCCCGCACGTCCCGGTCACCCGCCTCCGCGACCACCCGCCGCACGACGTCCGCCACGGAGGCGACCACGTCCTCGAGGTCCTGCTCCACCCGCCCGTCCGGGAACTGCTCGAGCCGCGAGGCCCGCTCGGCGGAGGCCAGCTTGCGTCCCTGCTCGTCGTACGCGTCGGCCTTCGTCACCGACGTCCCGACGTCCACCCCGACGATCACCGCAGCACCTCCGGGTTCAGGCAGTGCGCCAACGGCTCGCCGTCGACGAACCGGCGCACCTCGTCAGCCATCCGCCGGGCGGCGCGGTGCGCGACGTCGGTGGACGCCCCGGCGAGGTGCGAGACGGTGAGGACCTGCGGCAGCCCCAGCAGCGGGTGGTCCGGCGGTGGCGGTTCGGTGACGTAGACGTCGAGCGCGGCGCCGGACAGGCGCCCCGAGCGCAGCGCGTCGACCAGCGCGTCCTCGTCGAGCAGCTCGCCGCGCGCGGTGTTGACCAGGTAGGCACCCGGCTTGACCCGCCCGAGGACGTCCGCGTCGATCATCCCGCGGGTCTCGTCGGTGAGCCGGGCGTGGAGGCTGACGACGTCGCTGCGGTCCACGAGCTCGGCGAGCCCCACCAGCTCGACCCCGCGCTCGGCGGCGACGTCCGGGTCGACGTAGGGATCGGAGGCGAGCAGGTGCACGCCGAAGGCGCGCAGCAGGTCGGCGACCCGCGAGCCGACCTGCCCGAGACCGACCAGACCGACGGTGCTCCCGGCGAGCTCCGGGCCCACCTCGTCGTAGCGGTAGAGGTCGCCGGTCCAGTCGCCGTCGCGCATTCGCATGTGACTGCGCGCGATGTTGCGGCGGCCCGCGATGAGGACGCCGACGGTGAACTCGGCGACGGCCCGGGCGTTGCGTCCGGGCAGGTTGACGACGGCCACGCCGTGCTTCGTCGCGGCCTCGAGGTCGACGTTCGTCGGGCCGCCGCGCGGCGTCGCGACCAGCCGCAGCCGGTCCGCGCCGCCCAGCACCCGCGTGGTGACGGGCGCGAGGTGCGTGACGAGCACGTCGGCCTCGCGGACCGCCTCGGCGATCTCGTCCTCGTCGCCGGCGGCCTCGGCGATCTCCGAGGTGGCGTTCCACGGCTCGGTGGGCCACCGGCTGGCGTGCGTGGTGAACTCCGTGCCCGGATCGAGCACCGGGCGGAGCGCGTCGACGAACGTCGTCGGCGTGATGAAGTCGTCCCCGGCGCACAGCACGTGCATGTCGACCTCCCTCGGTCGGGGCCCCGGACGGCGGGCCCGCCTCAGCGCGACGTGACGGACTGGCCGTAGCTGTCCAGCTTCTCCGCGACGCGCGCGATCTCGTCCTCGGCGAGCAGGTGCGGCTCGCCCACCAGGCGGGCCTGGTGGTACATCCGACAGACCCACTCCAGGTAGACGCTGCGGGTGTAGGCCTTGGCCAGGCTCTCGCCGTACGTCGTCGCCCCGTGGTTCTGCAGCAGGGCCCCGAAGCGGCCCTCCATCGCGGTGACGCTGTTCTCGGCCAGCTCGTCGCTGCCGTAGGTGGCGTAGGGCGCCACGCGCACGGGCCCGCCCAGCAGCGCGATCATGTAGTGCACCGGCGGGAGCTCGTCGAGCAGCACCGACAGGGTGCTGGCGTAGAGCGGGTGCGTGTGGACCACGGCGACGGCGTCGGTGCGCCGGTACACCGCGGTGTGCATCGGGACCTCGGACGACGGCTCGAGATCCCCGTCCACCTGCTCGCCGTCGACGGTGATGACGGAGATCGAGGCGGGCGTCAGGTCCTCGTAGGGGGCGCCACTGGGCGTGATCGCCACGTGGTCGCCGCGTCGGATGCTGATGTTGCCGGACGTACCGACGGTCAGGTCGTCGGCCTGCATCCGCCGGCAGTAGCTCACCAGCTCGGTGCGTTCCTGCTCCAGCAGCACGGGATCACTCCTCTTCGCCGGGGCGCGCTGTGAAGTTAACATCTGACGTGTGATCGGAAAAACCCTTCGCCAGCAACGGATCGCGGAGCACGTCCTCGCCGCCGGCTCCGCGAGCGCGGCGGAGCTGGTGGAGCTCACCGGGGTGAGCCTGATGACCGTGCACCGTGACGTCGACGAGCTGGTCCGGCGCGGCCTGGTCCGGAAGTACCGCGGCGGGGTCTCCGCGCAGCCGACCTCGGTGTTCGAGTCCCACTCGGAGTACCGGCGCACGCAGCGGCGCGCGGAGAAGGCGGCGATCGCGCGGGCGGCCCTGCCCATGGTCGAGCCGGGCTCGTCGATCATGGTCGACGACTCCTCGACCACCCTGGCCCTGGTCGAGCTGCTGCCCGAGATCGGGCCGCTCACTGTCGTCACCAACTACCTGCCGGCGCTCGAGCGGCTCCGGGAGACGCCCGAGGTGCGGCTGATCGCGCTGGGCGGCGACTACTCGCGCACCCACGACTCGTTCGGCGGCATCACCTGCATCGCGTCCGTGGAGGCGATGTCGGTCGACGCGGCCTTCGTCTCGACCTCGGCGCTGACGGGCGCGATGACCTACCACCAGGAGCAGGACGTCGTGCTGGTCAAGCGGGCCATGCTCGACGCGGCGGCGACGACCGTGCTGCTCGTCGACTCGGGCAAGGTGCCGCGGCGGGCGCTGCACCGGATGCGCCCGGTCGCGGACTTCGACGCGCTCGTCGTCGACGACGGCGTCGCCGAGGACGTCCTGCTGGAGCTCCGTGAGCACACGGCGGTCACCGTGGCTCCCGTGTGATGTTCACACAAGAGCTGTGAAGACGCTCAGTCCTCGTCGGCCATGCCGATCTGCCGGCGCAGCTTGGCGACGTTCCAGCGGTACTGGCCCGACGGCAGCGTGATCTCGGGCGTGACCTGCCCGTTCCTGACGTAGCGCTGGAGCGTGCGCGGGCTGACCCCGAGCGCCTTGGCGGCCTCGGGCGTCGACACCAGTTCGGACGGCGGCATGCCGGTCACCCTATGTCGCCGCTGTCGTCCGAACGACGTCTCTGACGTCGTCGGCACCGCTTTCTCCGATGTCGTGCTTGTCGCCGATGGCGTCGGAGGCGCTAGAGTCCGCGACATGAGCGACACCGACGACAGCTCTTTACCGAGGGCGGGCGGGCCACCGCGCTACCGGCTCGACGCCCGCCGCTTCCGCGGACCGCTGCACGCGCCCGCCCGCAACGACCACGAGCAGCACGAGTCCGACGACCTCGCGCCCCTGGTCGAGCTCGCGCGCGCCCTCGTCGCCGAGGGCTTCACCGCCTGGATCTACGAACGTGTCCGGCGCTCCGTGCCCTGGCCGGAGGCCTGGGACCTGCGGCTGGTCACCCAGCTCGATCCGGACCGATCGCGAGGCTGACGCGCAGCCCTCCGCCCGGCGCGTCCTCCAGGTGCACCTGCCCGTCGTGGCGCGCGGCCTGCTGCGCGACGAGCGCCAGGCCCAGCCCCGATCCCGGTGCGCCCGCGGTGCTGCCGCGCACGAAGCGCCCGAGCACCGCCTCCCGCTCGGCGGCGGGCAACCCCCGGCCGTCGTCGTCGACGGTGAGCACGACACCGCCGTCCTCCCCGGCGTGGGCCCCGAGCCGCACGCACCCCGCGCCCCCGTGCCGGACGGCGTTGACGACGACGTTCGCCAGCGCCATCCGCAGCCCTTCGAGCGAGCCCCGCACCGCGCCCGCCGGCTCCTCGACGACGACCTCCAGCCCCGGGTGCGCGCGACGGGCGTCCTCGGCGGCGAGGCGCAGCAGGTCGGCGACCCCGACCACGTCCCCGCCGTCGGCATCGGGCAGGTCCCCGGCGGCGAGCTGACCGAGCGCGGTCAGCGTCGCCTCCACGCGGGCCTGGGCGCGCAGGACGTCGGCGAGCACCTCGTCGCGTTCGGGCAGGTCGGGGTGGGCCTGCAGGACCTCGAGGTCGGTGCGCATCGCGGTCAGCGGGGTCCGCAGCTCGTGGCGGGCGGCCGCGGCGAAGTCGCGGGCGGCGTGCAGCGAGGCCGTGCTGCGCTGCTGTTCGGCGTGCAGCCGGGCGAGCATGGCGGTCAGGGCCTCGGCGAGCTCCTCGGACTCCCGCGAGCCGTCGGCGCGCACGGTGGGCGGGGGCACGTCGGCCTCGACGGCGCCGTCGAGCGTCGCGGCCCGGTCGGTGAGGCGGCGCAGGGGCCGCACCGCGCGACCCGCGAACACCCAGCCGAGCGCCGCGGCCAGCGCGACCGCGACGACCCCGAGCCCGGTGACCAGCCGCCGGCGCTCCGCCACCCGCGCCCGCGTGTCGTCCTCGGTCGCGCCGACGGTGACGAGCGCGCCGGGCGACGGGCCCGGGGCGGTGCGGATGCGGTAGGCGACGCCGTCGACGTCCACCGAGGTCGGGATGCCGAGCGGCGAGAGCGGCAGCTCGGGCCCGCTGACCCGCCGCACCGTGCCGTCCGGGCCCCGCAGCGTCACCGCGAGGTCCGCCCGGGTCGACGCGAACGACCCCAGCACCGCCGGCGAGCCCGGCACGAGGCTGCGGTCCAGGCGTTCGGTCTGCTCGCGCGTCAGCAGCACCGACGCCAGCACGCCGACGAGCACCACCACCACCGTCGACGCCAGCGCGGCGGCCAGCGCGACGCGCAGGCGCAGCGAGGCCGAGCGCCGCCGGACCGGTGCGCTCACCCGCCCTCCCGCAGCACGAAGCCGACCCCGCGCACGGTGTGCACGAGCCGCGGCGTGCCGTCGGCCTCCAGCTTGCGGCGCAGGTAGCCGACGAAGACGTCGACGACGTTGGTGTCGGTGGCGAAGTCGTAGCCCCAGACCATCTCGAGCAGCCGCTCGCGGGTCAGCACCACCTCGGCGTTGCGGGCGAGGACGACGAGCAGCTCGTACTCCCGCTTCGTCAGGTCCACCGACCGCTCGCCCACGTGGACCGTGCGCCGCGCGAGGTCGAGGCGCAGCGGCCCGGTGGTGAGCACCTCGCCGAGCGCGGGCCCCACCGTCGACTCCGCCGCGGACCGGGCCCCGCGCCGCAGCAGGGCCCGCAGCCGCGCCACCAGCTCGGTGAGCGCGAACGGCTTGACCATGTAGTCGTCGGCGCCCGCCTCGAGGCCGACGACGCGGTCATCGACGGTGTCGCGCGCGGAGAGCACGCACACGGGGACGTCGTGGTCCATGGCCCGCAGCGCGGACACGACCGCCACCCCGTCCATCCCGGGCAGCCCGAGGTCGAGGACGACGGCGTCGGGGACCCGCTCGTGCACCGCCCGCAGCGCGCCGGGACCGTCCTGCGCGGAGCGCACCGCGAACCCCGAGAGCCGCAGTCCCCGCTCGAGCGAGGCGCGGACGTCGGCGTCGTCGTCGACGACCAGGAGGTCGGGGGACGGCTCGGTCATGGTCGCGGATTCTGCCGCTCCGGCGGGCTCAGCGGTCAGCGGTCGGCGCAGGGGCGGGCGGCCCGCTCGACGCGCTCGCTGATGTCGGCGAGGCGGGATGCGAGCTCCGGGTCGGGGGCCTGCCCGGTCTGCGGTCCCGGCTGCCCGCGCAGCCGCTCGATCTCGGCGCGCGCCTCGGGCGTGAGGGTCAGCGGGGTCCCGCCGGTGGCGCCGGGTCGGAGCCGAGCGGTGCAGGGCGCCTGGGCGTTGCCGGCCGGGGCGGCCGTGTCGGGGGTGGCGGCGGTGGCGGCCGCGGGGGCGGGCGACGCGGTCGGCGCCGGGCCGGGCGCCCCGGCGCAGCCGGCGAGGACGAGCAGTCCGGCCAGGACCGGTCCGGCGAGCACCGGCAGGCGAGGGAAGTCCATCGATCGATCTCCTCGAGGATCACCGGGCGACCGATCGGGGGCGGTCGCCTCACGGAGATCACCCTGGTGGTCGGGTGTGACGTAGCTCTGTGGCGTCTCTGAGGGAACGGTGAGGTCGTGCACGACGTGGACCGCTATGCGGCGACGGCGCGGGGCTGGGCGACGGGCGCGTCGCGGGTGTACGGGCCGCTGGCCGCCGAGCTCGTGGCGGCTGCGCCGCACCCGCTCGCGGGCCGTCGCGTGCTCGACGCCGGCGCAGGGACGGGCCTGGCGTCGGCGGCGCTGCGGGCGGTCGGCGCGCGGCCGGTCGCGATGGACCGCTCGCCCGCGATGCTGGGCTGGGACGCCGCGGCGCGGCCCCCGGCCGTCGCCGGCGCGCTGGAGGCGGTGCCGCTACGGGACGGGTGCGTGGACGACACCGTCGCCGCCTTCGTGCTCAACCACGTCGACGACCCGACCGCGGCGCTGCGCGAGCTCGCCCGCGTCACGCGCCGCGGCGGGGCGGTGCTGGCGTCGCTCCCGGCGGCGTCGAGCGACCACCGCGCGGTGCGGGACCGGATCGACGCGGTCGTCGTCGAGGCCGGGTGGGTGCCGCCGGAGTGGCACGCGCACCTCACGACCGTCCAGTCCCCGCAGCTCGGCGACGTGGCCGCGGCCGCCCGGGCCGCCGACGAGGCCGGGCTGGCGGTCGTCGCCGTCACCGAGCACGTCGCCGACGTCGGGGTCGAGCGCGCCGAGGACCTCGTCGACTACCGGCTCGGCCAGGCGCACGTGGCCGCGTGGCTGGCGGCGATGCCCGACGCCGAGCGCGCGGCGCTGCGGGCCACGGCCGTCGACGCGGTGCGGCCCGTGATGGCGCCCTACCGCCCCCCGGTGATCACGCTCGTGGCGCGCGTGCCCTGAGCCTCGGGGCGGGCGCGCCAGGCGAGCACCGCGGTCGCCGCGCAGTACGGCGCCCACAGCAGCCGCTCGCCGGGCGAGCGGGAGACGCCGTTGAGGACGGTGCCGACGGCCATGAACGCCGCCAGGCCCGTCAGCGCCGCGCGTCGGGCGGGTGGCTGGCCGGCGTCGGTGATCACCGCGAGCGCTCCCGCGGCGTAGGCGACCGCCGCCACCCCGCTGATCCGCCGGAGGGTGGTGGGCAGCCGGCCCCGTGCGCGCCGCCGTGGGCGAACCGTCCCCACGGCGCCCCGGCGGCCAGGCCGGTCTGGAAGACGACCTGGACGGCCAGCAGCCCGCCGGTGGCGCGGGCGGCGCGGCGGGAGGGTCGGGGCACGTCGGCCAGTGTCGGCGATGTCCGGTTCGGGCGTCACCCGGCGCCCGCCCCCCTGTCCCCGTCCGCGGCGGGCGGGCAGCATGATCCCGGCGCCGGACGGTCCGGCCGAGGAGAGGAGCGCCGGTCGATGACGAGCGACGCGGTCGAGGTGACCCGGGACGACCAGGCCGCGGTGGCGGTCGTGCGGATGAACCGCCCGGATCGCCGCAACGCGCTCACCACCGAGCTCAAGGTGGCGTTGCGCGACGCGCTCGAGGAGGTCGGCCAGGACGGGGACGTCCGCGCGGTCGTCCTCGCCGCCGCGGGCCCCGCCTTCTGCGTCGGCCAGGACCTCGGCGAGCACGCGGAGGTGCTGCGCTCGGGCGACCCGGACGCGATGCGCACCGTCCCCGAGCACTACAACCGCATCACCTCCGCGCTCGCGACGATGCCCAAGCCCGCGATCGCCGCGATCGGCGGCACGTGCGTCGGCGCCGGCCTGGGCTTCGCGCTCGCCTGCGACCTGCGCCTGGCCGCGAGCGGGGTCCGGTTCGCGACGGCCTTCGCCGGCATCGGGTTCGGCGGCGACTCCGGGCTGTCGGCGACCCTCGCCCACGCCGTCGGCGCGTCCCGGGCCACCGACCTCCTCATGCTCGGCGACACCTTCACCGCCGAGCAGGCCCGCGACTGGGGCGTCGTGCGCGAGGTCGTCGCGGCCGAGGAGCTCGACGACAAGGCCCTCGCGCTGGCCCGTCGCCTCGCCACCGGCCCCACCCGCGCCTACGCCGAGATCAAGACCGCCATCGCGCTCGGGACCGTCTCGTCACTGCCGACCGTGCTCGAGCACGAGGGCGCCGCGCAGTCCCGCCTCGCGGCGACCGAGGACCACCGCAACGCCGTCGAGGCCTTCCTCGCCAAGGAGAAGCCGACGTTCACGGGGCACTAGGTGCGCTCCGCGCAGGTGAGCAGAAAGGAGTGCCGGAGCACTTTGTGGTGTCTCAGCACATCTGGCACAGGTCTGTCTCAGCGCATCGGAGACAGGTTGGTGGTCCGCTGGTAGCGGATGGTGCGGTCGAGGGTAAGGCTGGCGGCGACGGTGTCGTCGATGAGCACGGT
>NZ_JAQZAO010000015.1 GCF_028737315.1 Actinomycetospora lemnae
CCGACCGCCCCACACCCCCGGCCTCTACGACCTGCTGCGCCAGGCCCACCGCGACGCCCAGAACCCGCAACGGGCCGCCACACGGATCGACCCCGACCCCGACCCGCCACCCTTCTGACCAGGCCGGGTCCTCAGTTCTCCAGCTGCCGCCGCACCGCGTCGGTGTCGATCACCGACCACACCTGGGCGATCCGGCCCTCGCGGAAGCGGTAGAAGACGTGCTCCGCGAACCCGACCCGCCGGCCGTCGACCGCCAGCCCGCGGAACGTGCCCCGCGGCGTGCAGTCGAACCACAGCCGGCAGGCCACGTGCTCGCCGTCGACGACCAGCAGGTCCACCACGTACCGCAGGTCCGGGATCGCCGCCACGTCCCCGGCCAGCAGCTCGCGGTAGTCGTCCAGCGTCAGCGCAGCGCCGTTGTACTCCAGCGCGCCGTGCACGTACTCGCCGAGGCGGTCGAACCCGCGCTCGTTCAGACAGTCCAGGTAGGCGCGGTACACCGCCTCGAGCTCCATCAGCGCCGGCGCACCAGGTAGGTGTCCATGAGCCAGCCCTTCCGCTCCCGGTGCTCGGCGCGGGCGGCGAGGATCCGCTCCCGGACGTCGCCGACACGGCCGGCGATCAGCACCTCGTCGGGCGTCCCGACGTACGCGCCCCAGTAGACCTCGGCGTCGTCGGGCAGGTGCGCCAGGCCGTGGTCGCGGGAGCCGTCGAGCATGACGACGAGGTCCGCCTCCCCCGAGTCGACGCTGTCGTCGAGCACTCGGCGGGCGGGGGTGATCGTGGCGGCCCGGGCGGTGCGGGTCAGGGTCGTCCGGTGCGCCGCGGCCAGCACCGACGGCGCGCCGAGCCCCGGGACCACCCGCCAGTCGAGCGCCACGCGGCCGCGGGCGTCGAGGCGGTGGAGCATCTCGACCGTGCCGTCGTAGATCGCCGGGTCGCCCCACACGAGCAGCGCGCACGAGCCGCCGTCGGGCACCTCGTCGAGCAGCGTCTGCTCGTAGAGCGCGGCCCGCTCGTCGCGCCAGCGCTCGGTGGCGCCCTCGTAGTCGGGGGACGTCCGGTCGCGCACCGCGTCGTCGCGCTCCACGACGCGGGCCTGCGGGGCGAAGCGCTCGACGATCTGCGCGCGGATCGCGGTCAGCTCGTCCGCCGGCCCCGGCTTGTGCAGCAGCACCACCACGTCCACGCCGCCGAGCGCCTCGACCGCGTCGAGCGTCAGCTGCCCCGGGTCACCCAGACCGATCCCCACCACCTGCACCGTGCGCACGGACAGGCACGCTCTCACGAGCGACGGGCGCCCGGAGCACGAGCCGCGTCACACGCCAGGAGTCCGGACGCAACCACCCGGCAACACGCACTTGCTGGACTCGCGGCATGGCCCTCCCCGACCGCGTCGTCCCTGCCGTCCACGACGCCCACCGCCACCTCGGCGTCCTGCCCGCGTACCCCTTCTACGGCGGGCCGCCGGTCAACCCCGACATCACCGCCCGGGCGACGATCGACGACCTGCGCGCCGACCTCGACGCCGAGGGCACCGAGCTCGCCGTCGCCATCCCGAACTACGGCGTCCCGGACGCGAGCGCCTCCTTCGCCCTCAACGAGCTCTGCCTCGAGGCCGCGCAGAAGGACCCGCGCATCCGGGCCGGCATCTGGGCCTCCCCCCGCCCGCAGGACGCCGAGCAGACCGCGGCGGCGCTGCGGCTCGCGGCCGAGCCCGACGTCCGCGTCATCAAGATCAGCTTCCTGCTCGGCGGCGGCGCGTCGGACGAGGCCTGCCGGCCCCAGCTCGACGCGATCTTCGCCGCGGCCCGCGAGCACGGGCGGGTCGTGCACGTCCACACCTCGCCGGGTGCGGCGTCGGACATCGACGAGGTCGGCGAGCTCGTCGAGCGCTACGCCGACGACGTGAAGCTGCACCTCGTGCACCTCGGCGGCGGCATGAGCGGGCACATCAAGCTGATCGGCGGCCGGTTCTTCGACTGGATCGCGGCCGGCAAGCAGGTCTACACCGACACGAGCTGGGCGATCGGCTTCGCACCCCGGTGGCTCGCCGCCGAGATCGAGCGCCGCGGCCTCGGGCACGACCGCGTCCTGTTCGCCAGCGACGAGCCGTGGGGCGACCGCACCGGCGAGCTCGCCCGCATGGCCGAGGCGATGGGCGACGGCGAGCTCGGCCGGCTCACCCTCGCCGGCAACGCCGAGGCCCTCTACGCCTGAGGCAGACTCCGCCCCGTGCCGCGCGCCTGGGGCTTCGACCGGACCTCGCGCATCCCCGCGTCGCCGGCCGCGGTGTGGGCCCGGATCGTGACACCGGACGGCATCAACGACGAGATGCGGCCGTGGCTGACGATGGCGCTCCCGCGCGACGCCGGGGACCTGACGATCGACGCCGTGCGCCCCGGCGAGCCGGTCGGGCGGGCGTGGCTGCGACTCGGCGGGCTCGTGCCGATCGACTACGACGACCTCGTCGTCACCGAGCTCGAGCCGGGTCGGCGGTTCCTCGAGCAGTCGACGATGGCGAGCATGCGCCGCTGGGAGCACGAGCGGACGGTCGTGCCGGGCGCGGACGGCGGCGCGACCGTCACCGACCGCGTCACCTACGAGCCCCGCGCCGTCCTGCGGTGGGCCGGCCCGCTCCTGCGCCCGGTGCTCGCGGCGTTCTTCGCCCACCGCCACCGTCGGCTCGTACGGCACTTCGCCGCGCCGTCACGGTGACGGGGTCGACCCTGGCGCCACGTCGACGGTCACCGGCACCGTGACGATCCGCCAGTCGCGCTGCACCTGCACCCACAGCTGGTGGCGCCCGGCGCGCGGGAAGGTGTGGTCGAAGGCGACCTCCGGCCCGTAGGTGCCCGCGGGTCCCGCGACGCCCATGTCGTGGACGTGCCCGAACGCCGACGCGGGGTCGACGGGATCCGGCGCACCGGCGACGCTCGGGCCGAGCAGCATCAGGTGCGCGGCCATCCCGAGCCATCCCTGCAGGTCGGTGACCGGCCGGCCGTTCTCGGAGAACCGCGCCACGACCCGCGTCGGGTTCCCGGCCACGGCGTCGGCCACGGCCACGTCGACCTGCATCCCGTCGACCTGACGCGCTCCCGGTCCCGCCGACGGCGCCGCCGCGGCGGGCGCGGGTCCGCCGACGTCGATCGCGGTCCGCGCGACGTGGTGCCCGCCGTCGCCCGCCCGCTCCATCTCGGCGAACACGCCGTAGCGCCCCGCCGTCCCCGGGGTCAGGCGCACGACGTAGCGGCCGGGCGCGGTCCGGACGGGGTGGACGTGGGTGAGCCCCCGGTCGGGTCCGATCACCGCGAGGTGGACGAGGGCCTCGTCGTGGACGGCGAGGTCGTCGACGACCGCGCCGCTGGCGGAGTCGGTGAGGCCGAGCTGCAGGTCGACGGGGCGGCCCGCGGTCGCCGGCGAGGTGGTGGTGGCCGTGAGCACGACGCTGCCGGCGGTCGTGGGGACGGGGGCGGGTGCGTCGGCGGGAGCGGCGGCCGCGCCGTGGGCCGCGTGGCCGGCGTGCCCGCCGGCCGGTGGTGTCGCGGGCAGCGGGGCGGAGGCGGTCGGTGCCGACGCGGCCGTGGTCGCGGCGGTCGGGGTGGTCGGGGTTGCCGGGGCCGTCGCCACCGCGGTCACCGCCACCGTCACGCCGACCAGGGCTACCGCCCCGAGACCGACCGCGAGGCGGGGTCGCTGCCGCACACCGGGGCTCAGCGCGGCGACCAGCGCGACGACCCCGACCAGCGCCCCGACCCGCACCGCCCACACCCAGCCGGGTGTGCCCGCGGGCGCGGCGACGGTGATCGGCACCCGGGCGACCGTGGCGCCGTCGGCGACGAGGACCTCCCACGCGCCGGGACCGTCGACGGCGAGCAGGGCCTCCTGCGGCTGCCCGACCGGGGCGACGGGCACGGCGACGCGCCCCCCGGGTGCGGCTCCCGGCCGGACGGCGGCGAGCGTGACCTCGCCGGGCGGGGCGTCACCCCGCGGGAGCACGACGACCGGCAGGCGACCCGCGCCTCCGGGCGGCGCGGTGATCGTCAGCGCCAGGGCCCGGACACCGAGGTCGAGCTCGAGGCGGGTGATGCCGGTGGGCGTCGACTCGTGCGCCCCGGCCGCCGGCACGAGGAGCACGAGCGCCCCGGCCAGCAGCACGAGCAGCGCGACGAGCCGGTGTCCCTGGCGCGCGAGCACGCCGACACCGTAGTCCCGACACCTCATCGGTCACTGAGATGAGCGGCCTACTTGCCTGCCCGGTAACACTCAGCCCGTCACGGCGATGTGTGAGAGCGAGCACGCCGGTCGAGAGTTCGGGGGACATCGTGACGACGACCCAGGAGACGGAGGGCCCACCCCGGCCGTCCGAGGACCTGGACGAGGCGCGGGACGACGCCCCGGAGATGAGCGGCCGGAAGCGCCTCGGCGTCTCGGTGCTGATCGTGCTGGTCCTCCTCGGGATGCTCGCGAGCGTCGCGCCGAGGTCCCAGCTCCGCGAGGAACTGCGCGACGTGACGAGGCCCTTCCTGCTCGCCTCCGGCGTCGACCAGGGGTGGGGCGTGTTCTCCCCCAGCCCGCCGACCACCACCAACCAGGTCGTCGCGCGCGTCGACCGCGCGGACGGGACCGTCGGCGTCTACCCGATGGAGGGCGGCATCGGGATCGCGGAGTACTGGGACTACCGCTGGCGCAAGTACGCCGAGCAGATGTGGCGCAAGCGCGGCGCGGAACGGGAGCGCGTCGCGTTCGCCGGCTGGATCGCCGACCAGGACCGCGCCGCCGGGCACGAGCCGGTTCGCGTGACGCTGGTCCGCCAGACCCGGCAGAACCTGCCTCCCGGCCCGGGCCCCGACGCCGGTGAGTGGCGGGAGATCCCGTTCTTCACGACCCCCGCGAGCCGGCGATGAGCGGGCGGTGGGCGCGGGCACGCGCGGGGTGGAACCGGTTCTGGTTCGCGCCGCAGTCGACGGCACCGGTCGAGGTCATCCGCATCGTCTTCGGCGTCCTCGCGACCCTCTGGATGGTCTCGCTCCTCCCCGTCCTCGAGCCGTTCTTCGGCGACCGCGGCGTCATCACGGCCCGCGACCTGCCCTTCGGCAGCTGGACGATGTTCAGCCTCGTCCTGGGCACGCCGGCGATCTGGGTGCTGTGGGTGGTCGGCCTGCTCGCCGCCGTCGCACTCGCCGTCGGGTTCCGCACGCGGCTGGCGGCGCTGATCGTCTTCGTCGTGATGATGTCGGTGACGCGCTCGGCCCCGCTCGCCTTCAACGCGGGCGACGCGCTGCTGCGGATCGTCTCGTTCTACGTGCTCCTCATGCCGGCCGGCTCCGCGGTGTCGGTGGACCGGTGGCGCAGCGACCGCGCGAACCTCTGGAGCTTCCCCCGGCGCGCGCCCTGGGCCCTGCGGCTCGCCCAGATCCAGCTGAGCGTCATCTACATCTCGACCGTCTGGGAGAAGGCGGGCGGCGCGCACTGGCGCGACGGCACGGCGGTGTCGTACGCGGTGCGGATCGGCGAGGTCAGCCGTCTGCCGGTCCCGTCGTTCGTCACCGACTCGCTGGTGCTCGCCCAGCTCGCCACCTACGGCACGCTCGCCGGGGAGCTCGCGGTCGGCGTCCTGGTGTGGAACAAGGTGGCGCGGCCCTACGTGCTCGCGATCGGCGTGCTCCTGCACCTGTCGATCGAGCTCACCCTGGCCGTCGGCTTCTTCAGCATGACCATCGTGACCCTGTACCTGGCGTTCCTCCCGCCGGAGCGCGCCGAGCAGGTCCTGCGGTGGGCCCGCGACCGGGTCGGGCGTCTCCGACGTCGACGCCGCGAGGAGCCGCCGACGCCGCTCGCCATGCAGCCCGTGGCCGACGACGGGCTGGTGGACGTGCCGGACGCGCGGGAGCCCGTGGACGCCGCACCGGAGCCGGTCGTGGTCGTCGCCGCCGAGGAGGGCGAGGCGGGCCTCGACCGGTCGACGGAACGTGACTCGGCTCCGGGAACGAAGGCGCTGTCCGACGCCTGAGCTAACGCTTTCGTCACAAAGCTTCCAGCGAGTAACAACCAACGGGTGACACCCGACACGGACAACGTCGACGGGGCGACGGGTCAGTGCAGGGATCGGGCCGGCGAGGGCCGGGGACGGAGAGAGGCATGATCAGTCAGGAGAAGGGACGCCGGTTCCTGGTGCTCGGGGCCGGGGTCCTGCTCATCGGGTCGCTCGGCGTGGGGTCGGCGTCCGCGACCGACTACTACTCGGGCAATTCCTGCGTCGAGGTCAACTACCACCCGCACCGCGACGGCCACCGCGACGACCACGGCGACGGCCACAACGACGGCCACAACGACGGCTCGCCCGACAGCTCCACGGACACCGGCACCGACACCAACCCGCTCGACCCCATCCTCGACCCCGTGCTCGACCCCCTGACCGACGCTGCTGAGGACACGCCCCTCGATGACGTCGTCGACGCAGGCACCGACGGCGGCACCGACGGCGGCACCGACGGCGGCACCGACGGCGGCACCGACGGCGGCACCGACGGCGGCACCGACGGCGGCCTCGACGGCGGCCTCGACGGCGGCCTCGACGGCGGCCTCGACGGCGGCCTCGACGGCGGCCTCGACGGCGGCCTCGGTGGGGGCACCGGTGGGGGCACCCCCGGCGGCACCGGAGGCCTCAGCGACGGCACCGGAGGCCTCTCCGACGGCAGCGGGGGCACCAGCGGGGGCAACGGCGGGTCCGGGGGGATCCTGGTCGGCCCCGGCGGGTCCGGCGCCTCGGGGTCGGCCGGCGGCGCCGGCCTGCTCAACCTCCGCGCCGAGCCGACCGACGGATCGACGCCGGGCCAGACCGACAGCGACCTCGACCGCAGCGAGGCCACCCTCACCACGACGGACCAGGGTGACAACTACGACTCGGGCTACCGTCACGGTGGCGGCCACTACGGCGGCCACTACGGCGGCCACGCCCGCACCGTCTGCTACTTCAGCAGCTCGGTGAGCCACTACTGGTACAAGTACCGCCCGGTCGGCGAGGTGTACGCGACGCAGGTCAAGCGCGTCCCCTCCGGCGGCGTGGACACGGGCAACTGACCATGGCCATCACCGACAAGGACACGGACAAGGGGACGAAGTCCGGGCCGTCGATGACCAACATCTCGATCGGCCTGGTCGTGATCCTGGTCCTCCTGGCCCTGATCGTCGGGGCGAACTCGTCCGGCCCGTCGGCGTTCTCCTCCCCCGACCCGCTGGCGGCGTCGAACCCGACCAAGGTCACCGTGCCGTCGATCTCGGCGGAGTCGAGCCTCGTGCCGACGGGGCTGCAGGAGAACGGCAGCCTCGAGGTGCCACCGGTGGACCAGCCGATGCAGGCGTCGTGGTTCGACCAGAGCCCGACGCCCGGTGAGATGGGCCCGAGCATCATCCTGGGGCACGTCAACGGCGGCGGTCAGCCGGGGATCTTCAACAAGCTGGACGAGGTGGTCGCCGGCGCCCAGGTGTTCGTCGACCGTGCCGACGGTCAGCGGGCGGTGTTCGAGGTGTCGCGGGTCGAGACCATCCCGAAGGACTCGTTCCCGACCGACGCCGTCTACAACGACACCGCCAACCCCCAGCTGCGGCTCATCACGTGCGGCGGGAGCTTCGACCGGAACTCCGGCCACTACCTGGCGAACGTCATCGTGTACGCCGACTTCGTCGAGGTGCAGCGGGTCTGACGCCGTCCACCGAAGGACCCCGGGCTCGCCCGGGGTCCTTCGCTGTGTCCGGGGGCACCATGGCCTCCGTGCCCGGTGACACCGACCTCGACCGCCTGCTCGCGGGCATGGCGCCCCTCCTGCACCCCGAGCGCTACGTCTGGGTGACGGCGCCGGCGCTGCCCTCGGGCCTCGACCCGCTCGCGACGATCCGCGAGGACGAGGGCCTGTCGGCGGTCGTGCGGGCCGACGACGCCGCGGCGCACGGGCTGCGCGGCACGTTCCCCTGCGCCGGCATCACCCTGCGCGTGCACTCGGCGCTCGAGGCGGTCGGCTTCCTCGCCGTCATCGCCCGTGCCCTCTCCGACGCCGGGATCAGCACCAACGCCGTCGCGGGCTTCCACCACGACCACCTGTTCGTGCCCTGGGACCGCCGCGACGACGCGATGGCGGTGCTCCGGGAGCTCACCGGCGACTGAGGAGTCAGACGGGCGGCTCCGGGTCGTACTGGATCCCGCGACGGACCTGGCGGGCGCGCTCGGGGCTCACCAGCCGCGCCACGAGGTGCAGCGCCATGTCGATGCCGGCCGAGACCCCGGAGCTGGTGACGACGTCGCCGTCGTCGACGAAGCGGTCGTCGCGGCGGACCTCGATGCTCGGATCGGTCTCGGCGAGGACGTCGAGCGAGGCGTGGTGCGTGGTCGCCGGGCGGCCGGCGAGCAGGCTTCCGTGGGCGCAGTCACGGGGCCGCCATGGCGCCGATCACACGGTGGGGCGAGGGCGTGAAAACCGGGGCCCCGCGGCGTCAACGACGCGTCAACGCGACGGCCGCGGGCCGTGGGCGCGCGGAACCTCGACGGTCGGCGCGCCGCCACCGAGGCGGCGCTCGACGAAGGGGAACCCGGTGCTCGACGTCCTCTACGCGGCGGTGGTGATCGCGGTCTTCGCGGTCCTGCTGCTCGCCGTCCGTGGGCTGGACCGGCTGTGAACGGTGAGGTGGTCGCGAACGTCGTCGGCGGACTGGTCGCGCTCGGCCTGCTGGTCCACCTCGTGATCGCGCTGCTGCGCCCGGAGCGGTCCTGATGGCCGGCGCCCTGCAGCTGCTCGTGCTGCTCGTGCTCCTCGCGGCCGCCTGGCGTCCCCTCGGGGACTGGATGGCCCGCGTCTACACCGACGAGCGCGACTGGCGCGTCGAGCGCCTCGTGTACCGGGTGGCGCGCGTCGACCCCCGCTCCGAGCAGCGGGCGAGCACCTACGCCGTCGCGGTCCTCGCGTTCTCGTTCGCCGGGATCGTGCTGCTCTACCTGCTGCAGCGCCTGCAGACGCTGCTGCCGTGGTCGTTCGACCGCGGGGCGGTGGAGCCGGGGGTCGCGTTCAACACCGCGATCTCGTTCGTCACCAACACCGACTGGCAGTCCTACGTCCCCGAGACGACCATGGGCCACGCCGTCCAGCTGGCCGGCCTGACCGTGCAGAACGTCGTCTCGGCCGCGGTCGGCATGGCCGTCGCCGTGGCGCTGGTGCGCGGCTTCGTCCGCAGCCGCACCGACCGGCTCGGCAACGCGTGGGTCGACATCGTCCGCGGCTGCACGCGCGTCCTGCTGCCGATCGCGACGGTCGCCGCCGTCGCGCTCGTCGCGACGGGCGTCGTCATGAGCCTGCGCGCGGGCGTCGACCTCACCGGCCCGGACGGCACCGTCTCGACGGCGGCGATCGCCCCGGCCGCCTCGCAGGAGGCGATCAAGGAGCTCGGGACCAACGGCGGCGGCATCCTCAACGCCAACGCGGCGCACCCGTACGAGAACCCGACCCCGCTGTCGAACATCCTCGAGATCTTCCTGATGCTCGTGATCCCGGTGGCGCTCACGCGCACCTTCGGCCGCCTGGTGGGCTCGGGCGGGAGACGAAGCGGAGCGGAGCTCGACCCGTCGGGGATGCGCCAGGGCGTCTCCCTGCTCGCCGTCATGGCCGGGCTCTGGGGCGCGGTGCTCGCGGTGATCTGGACGGCGGAGGCGACCGGCGCCGCGTTCGCGGGGGCGAACCTCGAGGGCAAGGAGGTCCGGTTCGGGATCCCCGGCTCCGCGCTCTTCGCGAACACCACCACCGGCACGTCCACCGGCGCGGTCAACTCGCTGCACGACAGCTACTCGGCCGTCGGCGGCGGCGGGACCCTGCTGAACATCCTGTTCTCGGAGATGACGCCCGGCGGCGTCGGCACGGGGCTCTACGGAATCCTCGTCGTCGCGATCATCGCGGTGTTCCTCGCCGGTCTGATGGTCGGGCGCACACCCGAGTACCTCGGCAAGCGCCTCGGACGGCGCGAGGTGACGTGCGCCGTGGTCGTCACGCTGACCATGCCGGCGCTGGTGCTGCTCGGCACCGGTCTGGCCATCGCCCTGCCGTCGACGGGCGACGCGATGACGAACGCGGGTCCCCACGGGCTGTCCGAGGTCCTCTACGCCTTCGCCTCGGCCGCGAACAACAACGGCTCGGCGTTCGGCGGCCTCACGGTCACGAGCGGGTTCTTCCAGACCGCGCTCGGCATCGCGATGCTGCTCGGCCGCTTCCTGCCGATCGTCGCCGTGCTCGCGCTGGCCGGGCTGCTCGCCCGTCAGCCGCGCGTCGCGGCGTCCTCCGGGACGCTCTCGACCGGCACGCCCCTGTTCTCGGTGCTCGTCGCCGGCACGGTCGTGCTGGTCGCGGCGATCACCTTCCTGCCCGCCCTGGCCCTGGGCCCCATCGCGGAGGGACTGGCATGACGGCCGTCCTGGAACGTCCCCACACCCCTGCCCGGGCCGTCGGGGCCGGCGTGTTCCGGCCCGCGCAGCTGCTCGCGTCGCTGCCCACAGCCCTGCGCAAGCTCGACCCGCGCCACCAGGTCCACAACCCCGTGATGTTCGTGGTGTGGGTCGGCTCGGTGGTCGTCACCGTGGCGGCGATCGTCGACCCGAGCGTGTTCGCGTGGCTGATCGCGATCTGGCTCTGGTTCACCGTCGTCTTCGCGAACCTCGCCGAGGCCGTCGCCGAGGGTCGCGGCCGGGCCCAGGCCGACGCGCTGCGGTCGACGCGCACCGACACCGTCGCGCACCGGGAGGACGGCTCGACCGTGCCCGCCACCGAGCTGCGCGTCGACGACCGCGTCGTCGTCGAGGCCGGCCAGGTGATCCCGGGCGACGGCGAGGTGGTCGAGGGCATCGCGACCGTCGACGAGTCGGCGATCACCGGCGAGTCCGCGCCCGTGGTGCGCGAGTCCGGCGGCGACTCCTCCTCCGTCACCGGCGGCACGACGGTGCTGTCGGACCGCATCGTCGTGCGGATCACCGCGAGGCCGGGCGAGTCGTTCGTCGACCGGATGATCGCGCTGGTCGAGGGTGCGCAGCGGCAGAAGACGCCGAACGAGATCGCGCTGACGATCCTGCTCTCGGCGCTGACGATCGTGTTCCTGCTGGCCGTCGTGTCGCTGCAGCCGATGGCGGCGTACTCGGGCGCGCAGCAGACGCTCGTCGTCCTCGTCGCCCTGCTCGTGTGCCTCATCCCGACGACCATCGGCGCGCTGCTCTCCGCGATCGGCATCGCGGGCATGGACCGGCTCGTGCAGCGCAACGTGCTCGCCACGTCGGGGCGTGCGGTCGAGGCCGCCGGCGACGTGTCGACGCTGCTGCTCGACAAGACCGGCACGATCACCCACGGCAACCGGCGCGCGACGGCGCTGCACGCCCTGCCCGGGGTCGACGTCGGCGAGCTGGCGGCGGCCGCGCGCCTCGCGAGCCTCGCCGACACCACCCCCGAGGGGCGCTCGATCGTCGAGCTCATCGCCCGCGACCACGGGCTCTCGCCGGAGGCCACCGCGACCGAGGCGGCGGCGGCGTTCGTGCCGTTCAGCGCGACGACGCGGATGTCGGGGGTGGACCTGGCCGACGGGGACGACCGCGAGCTGCGCAAGGGCGCCACCTCGGCGGTGCTGGCCTGGCTGGGCGACGAGACCGACCGCGCCCGCCTCGAGGCGATCGCGACCGAGATTGCCGAGCGCGGGGGGACGCCGCTCGCGGTCGCCGACGGGGCACGAGCGCTGGGGATCGTCGAGCTCTCGGACGTCGTGAAGCCCGGGATCGCGCAGCGGTTCGCGGAGCTGCGCACGATGGGCATCCGGACCGTGATGATCACCGGCGACAACCCGGTGACGGCGCGGGTGATCGCCGCCGCGTCCGGCGTCGACGACGTCCTGGCCGAGGCCACCCCCGAGGACAAGCTCGCGCTCATCCGCCGGGAGCAGGCCGGCGGGCGCATGGTCGCCATGACCGGCGACGGCACCAACGACGCGCCGGCGCTCGCGCAGGCCGACGTGGGCGTCGCCATGAACTCGGGGACGGCCGCGGCCAAGGAGGCCGGCAACATGGTCGACCTCGACTCCGACCCCACCAAGCTCATCGGGGTGGTCGAGGTCGGCAAGCAGATGCTCATCACCCGGGGAGCGCTGACCACGTTCTCGCTCGCCAACGACCTCGCCAAGTACTTCGCGATCCTGCCGGCGATGTTCCTGGCGATCTTCCCGCAGCTCGCCGCGCTCAACGTCATGCAGCTCGCGACCCCGGAGTCGGCGATCCTCTCGGCGGTCGTCTTCAACGCCCTCGTGATCGTGGCGCTGATCCCGCTCGCCCTGCGCGGCGTGCGCTTCCGGCCGTCGACCTCCGACCGGCTCCTGCGCCGCAACCTGCTCGTCTACGGGCTCGGCGGCATCGCCGTCCCGTTCGTCGGCATCTTCCTCATCGACCTCGTCGTCCGGCTCGTGCCGGGGATCGGCTGATCATGACCGTTGTCCAGGAGCCCGAGACCGAGGCGGCGGCGCCCTCGGCCGTCACCGGCGCGCAGCTGCGCCGCCAGCTCGGCGCCGCGGTGCGCGTGCTGCTCGTGCTCACCGTGCTCTGCGGTGTCGTCTACCCGGCCGTGGTCTGGGGTGTCTCGCGCCTGCCCGGGCTGCACGCCGACGCCGAGGGCTCGGTGCTGCCGGGCGGCGGCTCGTCGCTCATCGGGATCGACCCGGTGCCGGCGGACCCGGCCGCCGACCCGTGGTTCCACACCCGGCCCTCGGCGTCGGCCCCCGACGACGCCGTGGCCGGGCTCGGCCCCGCCGACGCCACCACCTCCGGCGGCTCCAACCTCGGGCCCCGCGCCGAGGACCTGGCGACGGCCGTGCAGGAGCGCCGCGCCGTGATCGCGGCCCGCGACGGCGTCGACCCGGCGACGATCCCGCCCGACGCGCTCACCGCCTCCGCGTCAGGTCTCGACCCGCACATCAGCCCCGCGTACGCGGCGCAGCAGGTGCCGCGCGTCGCCCGGGTCACCGGGCTGCCGGAGGACCGGGTGCGGGCGCTGGTCGCGGGCGCCACCGAGGGGCGCGCCCTCGGGTTCCTGGGTGAGCCGCGGGTGAACGTGCCGGAGCTCAACGCCGCACTCGTCGGTGCAGGATGAGGACGTGACCTCAGGACGGGGTGAGCTGCGCATCCACCTCGGCGCGGCGCCCGGTGTCGGCAAGACCTACGCGGCGCTGAACGAGGCCCGGCGCCGCATCGAGCGGGGCACCGACGTCGTCGTCGGGCTGGTCGAGACGCACGGGCGCGTCCGGACCGCCGAGCTGCTCGAGGGCCTCGAGGTGCTGCCGCGGCTGGTCCTGCACCACCGCGGGACGGAGCTGACCGAGCTCGACGTCGACGCCGTGCTGGCCCGCGCGCCCGAGGTGTGCGTGGTCGACGAGCTCGCGCACTCCTGCGCGCCGGGCTCGCGGCACGCCAAGCGCTGGGAGGACGTCGAGGAGCTCCTGGCCGCCGGCATCGACGTGATCTCGACCGTCAACGTCCAGCACCTCGAGTCGCTGGGCGACGTCGTCGAGCGGATCACGGGCGTGCGCCAGCGCGAGACGATCCCGGACGCCGTCGTGCGCGCCGCAGACCAGATCGAGCTGGTCGACATCACGCCCGAGGCCCTGCGCCGGCGCATGGCCCACGGCAACATCTACCGGCCCGAGAAGATCGACGCCTCGCTCGCGAACTACTTCCGCACCGGCAACCTCATCGCGCTGCGCGAGCTCGCGCTGCTGTGGGTCGCCGACCAGGTCGACGTCGCCCTCCAGCGCCACCGCCACGACGAGGGCACCGAGGAGGTGTGGGAGGCCCGCGAGAGGGTGGTCGTCGCGGTCACCGGCGGGCCCGAGAGCGCCACGGTCCTGCGCCGCGCGGCGCGCATCGCCCGCCGCGCAGGGTCGGCGGACCTGCTCTGCGTGCACGTCCTGCGCGGGGACGGGCTGGCGGGCGGCGGCTCCGGGGTCGAGCTGCGCCGGCTCGCCGAGGACGTCGGCGCGTCGTTCCACACCGTGGTCGGCGACGACGTCCCGGCGGCGCTGCTCGACTTCGCCCGCGCCGCCAACGCCACCCAGCTCGTGCTGGGCACGTCGCGACGGTCGCGCTGGGCCCGGGCCGTCGACCCCGGCATCGGCGCCCGCACCATCGCCCGGTCCGGCAGCATCGACGTCCACCTCGTGACCCACGCCGAGGCGGCCGGGAGACGCAGCGCCGCCGAGCTCGACCATCGAGGCCGGGCGCCGCGCCGGCGGCTGTCGCTGCCCGCCCGGCGCCACGCGTTCGGCTGGCCGGCCGCGGTGCTCCTGCCGGTGCTCGCGACGGTGGTCGGCGTCGTGCTGCGCGAGTCGGTCGACCTGTCCACCGACGTCGTGCTGTTCTTCCTCGCCACCGTGGTGACGGCGATGATCGGCGGGCTCGCGCCCGCGCTCGTGGCCGCCGTGGGCGGCGGGGTCCTGCTCAACGTCCTCCTGACCCCGCCGCTCTACACGCTCTCGATCGCCGAGCCGGAGAACGCGTTCGCCATCGTCGCCATGGTGGTGGTGGCGACGCTCGTCGCCGCCGTGGTCGACCGCGCCGACCGGCGTGCGGCCCAGGCGGCGACGGCGCGCGCCGAGGCGACGCTGCTGACGTCGTTCGCGCGCGTGGTGCTCTCGCGGTCCGACCCGCTGCCCAGGCTCCTCGAGCGGGTGCGGGAGGCGTTCGGGCTCGCGACGGTGGCGCTGATGGAGCGTGGCGGCCAGGGCTGGGAGGTCACCGCGTGCACCGGCAGCACGCCCTGCGGCCGGCCGGCCGAGGCCGACGTGGACGTCGAGATCGACGAGGGCGTGCACCTCGTCGGCACCGGACGGACGCTGACCGCGCCGGAGAGCGCGCTGTTCGCGACGGTCAGCGGCCAGGCGCTGCTCGCCCTGCGCAATCGGCGCATGGCCGCCGAGGCCACCGACGCGCAGCGGCGCGCCGACGCCGCGGGCCTGCGCACCGCGCTGCTCTCGGCCGTCGGGCACGACCTGCGCACCCCGCTGACCGCGATCAAGGCGGCGGCCGGGAGCCTGCGCGACCCGACGCTGCGCATGTCGACCGGGGACCGCCAGGAGCTGCTCGCCACCGTCGAGGAGTCCGCCGACCGCCTCACCGGGCTCGTCGACAACCTGCTCGACTCCTCCCGCCTCGCCGCCGGCGGCGTCACGCCGGTGAGCGCGCCGGTGGGTCTCGACGAGGTCGTGGCCGCGGCGCTGGCGGGCGGCCACGGGGACGGGCACCGGGTGGTCGTCGAGGTGGCCGAGGACCTGCCGGACGTGCTCGCCGACGCCGGGCTCGCCGAGCGGGTGGTCGCGAACCTCGTCGACAACGCGCTGCGCCACGGGGGCGAGGGCGAGGTGGCGGTCCGGGCGAGCGCCTACGGCGACCGCGTCGAGCTGCGCGTCGTCGACACCGGGCCGGGCGTGCCACGCAAGGCGCGCGACCGGCTGTTCGCGCCGTTCCAGCGCCTCGGCGACCGCAGCGCCGCCCCCGGCGTCGGGCTCGGCCTGCACGTCGCGCGGGGCTTCACCGAGGCGATGGGCGGGTCGCTCGAGGCCGAGGACACCCCGGGCGGCGGGCTGACGATGGTGCTGTCGCTGCCGGCGGCCGCCCGGCCCGTCGTGGCGTCGGCGCCCGGATGAGCCGCGTCCTCGTCGTCGACGACGACCCGCACCTGCGCCGCACCCTGCGGATCAACCTCTCCGCGCACGGCCACACCGTCGTGCTCGCCGCGGACGGGGCGGGGGCGCTGCGGGCGGCGGCCGAGCACCCGCCGCCCGACGTCGTGGTCCTCGACCTCGGGCTGCCCGACATCCCGGGGCTGGAGGTCCTCGAGGGCCTGCGCGGCTGGAGCGCGGTGCCGGTGATCGTGCTGTCGGCGCGCACCGACTCCGCCGACAAGATCGCCGCGCTCGACGCCGGCGCCGACGACTACGTCACCAAGCCCTTCGGCGTCCCCGAGCTGCTGGCGCGGCTGCGGGCGGCGGTCCGCCGGGCCGCGGTGGTGACGCCGGACGGGGCGCCGGTGGTGCAGACCGCGAGCTTCACCGTCGACCTCGTCGCGAAGAAGGTGGTGCGCGACGGCGCCGAGGTGCACCTGTCGCCCACCGAGTGGGGCGTGCTCGAGCACCTCGCCCGCCACCCCGGGATGCTCGTCACCCAGCAGCAGCTGCTGCGCGAGGTGTGGGGCCCGGCCTACGGCACCGAGGGCCACTACCTGCGCGTCTACCTCGCCCACCTGCGCCGCAAGCTCGAGCCCGACCCCTCGCGGCCGCGGCACCTCGTCACGGAGGCGGGGCGGGGGTACCGGTTCGAGCCGTGAGCAGCCCGACCGCGACGAGGGCGAGCCCCACCGCGAGGCCGACGAGCACGGCGGGCAGCCCGACCGCGCCGATGAGCAGGCCCACCAGCGTCGGGGCGATCACGGCGCTGACCGCTCCGACGGTGACGACCACCGTCAGCGCCTCGCCGGCCCGGTCGGGCACGAGGGCCGCGGTCCAGACGGCCATCATCGCCGCGCCCGCCATGTAGCCGGGCGCGAAGACGATCGCCGCCGCGAGGGCCACCACCCAGGACCCGGCCCCCGTCCCGAGCACGACGAGCGCCACCGAGACGGAGACCAGGCACGCGGCGGCGACCCGCTCGTTGCCGAAGCGCGCACACGCCCCTCCCGTGCCCAGCGCCACGAGCCCGCCGAGGCCGATCAGCACGTACAGCGTCGGTGCGACGCCGGGGGCGACGTCGGCGCGGCGGAGCATGTCGGCCGCCCAGGTGAAGAAGGTCGTGGTGCCGACGTGGTAGGCGACGGAGTAGGCGACGGGGACGGCCAGGATCCGCAGTGGGGGCCGGCCCGAGGTCCCGCCGCGCAGTGGCGGCACCCGTGGCGTCCACCGCAGGTTGAGCAGACCGGCGAGCGCAGAGGCGAACGCGATGGCGGCCCACACCGCCCGCCAGCCCGGGACCCCCGTCGCGGCGAGACCGACGAGTCCCACGACGACGAGGCCCCCGCTGGTCCCGGTGCTGATCACCGCGATCACCCGGGGGCGGCGTGCCTGATCGACGACGGCGGTCGCGAGGTCCGAGTAGGCCGCCCACACCCACCCCGCCGAGCTCCCGGTCAGCACGACGCCCGCTGCGAGCAGACCGACCGAGGGCGCGAGCGCGACGAGCGTCCCCCCGACGAGGCCGCAGGTGCCGCCGACGGTGGTCGACGCCCGGGGCCCGACGGTCCGGCTGAGCACGGGTGCGAGGAGGAGGCCCGCGAGGTAGCCGGCGAACGAGCCCGAGGCGATCAGCCCGAGCACGGCGTCGTCGACGCCGCCGGCCGACAGGGCCGGGTCCGAGCGCACCGCCGGCAGGGTCAACCCGAAGGCGAACCGTCCCATCCCGAACGCCACGCCCACCACCGCGGCGCCCGCGACGGTGAGACGGGCCTCCGGCGAACGCAACATCGCCGCCACTGTAGCGACGCGACGGTGCCCGACCGTCGCCCGCGAGCATTCCTCGCGGGGAGGCGCGGTCGCCGGCAGGAACCCGCCGGGCCCGCCGTACGTTGTCGCGGGTGACCGTTTCGTCCACCTCGACGAGGAGCCCATGACCCGCCGCCGACGGCGACCCCGACGGCCCGAGCCCCGGGTCACCTCGTGACCGAGGCCCTCCTGATCCTCGCGGCGGCGGCGCTCGTCGTCGCCTGCGGCGTGTTCGTCGCGGCCGAGTTCGCGTTCGTGGGCGTCGACCGCGCCACGGTGGAGCGCGAGGCCGAGCACGACCGCCGCGCCCGGGGCGTGCTGTCCGCCCTGCGCTCGCTGTCCACGCAGCTCTCCGCCGCCCAGCTCGGCATCACCGTCACCAACCTCGCGATCGGCTTCCTCGCCGAGCCCGCGATCGCGCGCCTGCTGCGCGGCCCGCTGACGACGCTGGGCCTGTCCGGGGCCGCGGCGTCGGCGGTGTCGCTGACCGTGGCCCTGGTGCTCTCCACCGCGGTGACGATGATCTTCGGCGAGCTCGTGCCGAAGAACCTCGCGATCAGCCAGCCGCTGCGCACCTCCCGCGCCGTCCAGGGCGTCATGCGCGCGTTCACCACCGTGACCCGCCCGCTCGTGGTGCTGCTCAACAACACCTCGAACGTCCTCGTGCGCGGCGTCGGCGTGGAGCCGACCGAGGAGCTGGCGTCCGCCCGGTCGAGGTGGTCCCCGAGACCGTCGACCTCGACCGGTTGCTGACCCTGCTGCGCGCCCGCGACGTGCCGCTCGCCCTCGTCGTCGACGAGTACGGCGACCTCGCCGGGCTGGTCACGCTCGAGGACCTCGTCGAGGAGATCGTCGGCGACGTCCGCGACGAGCACGACCGCGGCACCCCGCCCGGGGAGCGCCTCGCCGACGGCTCCTGGCGCGCCGACGGGCGCCTGCGCCCCGACGAGGCGTCCGCGCTCCTGGGCTGGACGCTGCCGTCCTCGCCCGAGTACGACACGCTCGCGGGCCTGCTCGCCGAGCACCTCGGTCGCGTCCCCGAGGACGGCGACACCGTCACCGTCACCGCGACCCGCGCCGGCGAGGAGCTCGGCGAGGTCGAGCAGTGCCCGGTGCGGATCACCGTGGAGGCCACCGAGCGCTGGCGCGTCACGGCGGTCCGGCTCGACCTCGAGGCGGTGACCGCGTGAGCATCGGGGCCGGGATCGCCACGGCGGTCGTGCTGCTGGCGGTCAACGCGTTCTTCGTCGGCGCCGAGTTCGCGCTGATCTCCGCGCGCCGCGCCTCGCTGGAGCCGCGGGCGTCGACGTCACGGGCCGCGCGGATCACCGTGCGCGCGATGGAGAACGTGTCGCTGATGATGGCCGGCGCGCAGCTGGGCATCACGATCTGCTCGCTGGGCCTCGGCGCGCTGGGCGAGCCGGCGGTGGCCGCGGCCATCGAGCCGGCGTTCGCCGCCCTCGGCCTGCCCGAGGCCGCGGTGCACCCGGTGGCGTTCGCGATCGCGCTGCTCATCGTCGTGTACCTGCACGTCACGGTCGGCGAGATGGTGCCGAAGAACATCGCGCTCGCCGTGCCGGACCGGGCGGCGCTGGTGCTCACCCCGCCGCTGGTGGCGATCGTGACCGTGCTGCGCCCGTTCCTCTGGGTGCTCAACGGGCTGGCCAACGTCACCCTGCGCGCGATGCGCGTGGAGCCCCGCGACGAGATGGCCAGCGCGTTCAGCCGCGACGAGGTCGCCGACCTCGTGGAGCAGTCGCGCGCCCACGGCCTGCTCGACCGCGACGAGGCGGCGCTGGTGCACGGGGCGCTCGGGTTCGCCGAGGCCAGGCTCGCGACGGTCGCCGTCGACGACGTCGTCACCGCGCGCCCGGACGCGACGGTGGCCGAGCTCGAGGCGCTCGCCCACGCCCACGGGTTCTCGCGGCTGCCGCTGCGCGACGAGCGGGGCTGGCACGGCTACGTGCACGTCAAGGACCTGCTCGGCCCGCCGGCCCCGCCGCGCGACAGGCCGGTCCCCGAGCGGCTGGTGCGCCCGCTCGCCACGCTCGCCGCCGAGAGCACGCTGGCCGACGCGCTCGCGGGGATGCGGCGCAGCGGGGCGCACCTCGCGCTGGTGGGCGACGGGGACGCCGGCGACGACACGGACCCCGACCGCGTCGTCGCCCTCGACGACGTGCTCACCGCGCTGGTGGGCGACATCCACCACGCGGGAGCGCGCCCGCAGGGGGCCTAACCGTCCTTCACGGCCAGCACGGGCACGGCGGCCTCGAGCAGCAGGCGCTGCGCGACGTCGCCGAGCAGGGCCTTGCCCACCGGGCTGCGACGGCGGACGCCGATGACGAGCAGGTCGATGTCGGCGTCCGCCTCCAGGCGCTCGAGGACCGCATCGCCGTCCTCGACGCCGAGCAGGCGGTCGACGACGGTGACGCCGGGAGCGCCCTCGGCGGACGGGGGCTCGAGCGGGCCGGCACGCAGGTTGAGGGCCACGACGCCGGTGCCGCGCCGCGCGCCCTCGCGCACGGCCTCCTCGAGCGCCGCGGTGCCCGGGCCGTCGTCCGTGACGGCCACCAGGATGGTCACCGGGCGCAGCGTACGGCGAACGGTGGAGCCCCGCCGGTCACGCGCCGCACGTGCTTCACCAAGCACACGACACGACGTCCGTCTGTAGTGTGTGATACAGACCGCCGCCGTCCTGGACCGGACACTCCCAGTGCCCGTACGAACGTTCAGGAGGCCTCCGTTGACCAGCGCGCCACCACCGATGCGTCGCATCGCGATCGCGAGCATGACCGGCACGGTGATCGAGTTCTACGACTTCTTCATCTACGGCACCGCCGCCGCGCTCGTCTTCAACAAGGTCTTCTTCCCCGAGCTCGGCGCCGCCGCGGGCACCGCGCTCGCGCTGGCGACGTTCGGCGTCGCGTTCGTCGCGCGCCCGTTCGGCTCGGTGCTGTTCGGGCACTTCGGCGACAAGCTCGGCCGCAAGCGCACGCTGGTGACGACGCTGCTGCTCATGGGCCTGTCGACGCTCGCCATCGGCCTGTTGCCCACGACCGGCACGATCGGCATCCTGGCCCCGATCCTGCTGGTGATCCTGCGCATCCTGCAGGGCCTCGCGGTCGGCGGCGAGTGGGCCGGCGCGACGCTGCTCACCGCGGAGAACTCGCCCGGCAAGACCCGCGGCAGGTACGCGCTGTTCCCCCAGCTCGGCCCGTCGCTCGCGTTCGCCCTGGCCAGCGCCACGTTCCTCACCACGGCGCTGACCATGAGCAACGAGGCGTTCCTGGCCTGGGGCTGGCGCGTCCCGTTCATCGCCAGCGTCCTGCTCGTCGCCGTCGGGCTCTACGTGCGCCTGGCGATCACGGAGACCGCCGCGTTCCGGTCCCGCGACAAGAACGTCAGCACGCGCATGCCGGTGGCGGAGGTGCTCACCACCCATCCGCGCCGCGTGCTGCTCGCCGCCGGCTCGACGATGGCCGTGTTCGCGTTCTTCTACATCGGCGTCACGTACCTGACGAGCTACGGCACCCAGAACCTCGGACTACCGCGCACCACGGTGCTCGCCATGGGCATCATCGGCGGCCTCGTCTTCGCCGGGACGACGATCGCGGGCGCGATCCTCTCCGACCGCGTCGGGCGCCGGAAGATGATCATCATCGGGAACTCGCTGTCCGTCGTCGCCGGCATCATCGCCTTCCCGATCCTCGACATCGCGACGGCGTGGTCGTTCGGCCTCGGCCTGGCGGTGGTGCTCGGTGTCGTCGGCATCGCCTACGGGCCGCAGGGCGCCCAGCTGCCCGAGCTCTTCCCGACCCACTACCGCTACACCGGCGCGGGCATGGCCTACAACCTCGCCGGTGTCCTCGGCGGCGGGGTGGTGCCGCTGATCGCGACGGCGCTGGTGGCCTCGCTGGGGTCGAGCCTCGCGATCGGCATCCTGCTCGCGGGCCTGTCGCTGGTGAGCCTGCTGTGCACCCTGGCCCTGCCCGACACGGACGCCGCCTCGATCGAGACGACCTCGCCGGCCGCCGCGACGGCCTGAGCACGCTCCTGGACGGGCGTCCGGATCGTCCCTTTCCGGGCGCCCGTCCGGTGCGTAATCTCCCCTCACCCCCGCCGGCCCTCCGGTGGAACGGATCGAGGACGCCGATGGCCCCGCACAGCGTCGTGCCCAACCCGACGGTCTCCCCGTTCCTCCTGGCCGAGAGCGGGGCGGTGAGCCGGCGCATCGAGGCCCTCGGCGTCCCCCGCCCCGTCCGCGCGGGCGACCACCTCTACCGCCAGGGCGAGCCGTCCTCGTCGTTCCACGTCATCGCCAGCGGCCGGGTGCGCGTGCACATGCTGCGTCCGGACGGCACGACGCGCGTGATCTCCTGGGCGGAGCCGGGCGCGAGCCTCGGCGAGGGCGTCTGCTTCGACGGCGGCGTGAACCCGGTGTCGGCCACCGCGCTGACGGCGTGCGAGGTGCTCGCGATCGGTCGCGACGTCCTCGTGGAGGCCGCGCGCGACGACCCGGAGCTGCTCGTGGAGGTCGTGCGCCGCGTCGCCCGCAAGCAGCGGGTGCTGCACCTGCACGTCTTCCTCGACGGCCTGCCGGCCCACGAGCGCGTGGTCCTGCTGCTGGGGCACCTCGTCGAGGCCTACGGCGACGGCGCGCTGGGGACCTCGGCGCGCCTGAGCGTGCGCCCGCCGGTGGACGAGCTCGCGCTCATGGTGGGCCTGACCCGGGTGACGACGAGCCGGGAGATCTCGCGGCTGGTCGCCGAGGGCGTGCTGCAGAAGGACGGGCGCAGCATCGTGGTGCGCGACCTGCCGAGCCTGCGGCGGCGGGTCGACGCCGTGGCGGTCTGAGGGGCGCGTCCGGCGCTACGGCATCAGGGGCCGCACGTGGCGCAGGAACGCGCGCACGGCCAGCGGGGCCCCGACCGGCAGGAGCAGCGTGCCCGCCGCGCCGACGACGACCAGCGCCACGATCCCCGTCTGGAGCCCGACGCCGAGGGGCAGCACCCCGAGCAGCACGGTGGCGACGAGCCCGACGACGATCATGAGGTCGCCGACGGCGGCGCCGCCCGGTCCCGGGGAGGTCACCCGGCGCACGAAGCGCGGGTCCTCGAGCGCGAGGGCGCGGACGATGCCGGCCCAGCGCTCGGCGTCCGGGTCGAACGGCCGGTCGGCGGGGTCGCCGGACCGGTCCCACAGCTCGCCGGGCTCCTCGTGCTGCTCCACGTCTCCAGGGTGCGGGCGCGGCGGGCGGTCGACACCGTGTCCTCGGCCACCGTCACGACGCGTCGACCAGCGGAAACGCCCCGCAGGCCGAGCCGGCACTCCCCGCGCGCCACGGCGCGCCCGGGTGACCGCCGAGCGCGCGTGCGGCCCGCCCCCCCGCGGTGGCCCGCCACCGGGGGCGGACGAACGGCACGACGACCGGCGTCAGCGCGGTCCGGCGCGGCGCAGCACCTCCTCGAGCGCGCCGGTGAGCCCCTCGCTGGTGTCGCCGACGATGGCCCGCAGGTACATGCCGTCGCCGACCACGGCGACGATGTCGGCGGTGAGGGGGTCGCCGAGCTCCTCGGCCATGGCCTCGCGCCAGACGGCGAAGCAGCGGCGCGTGGCGTCGGCGGCGCGCGGCTCGGTGGCCGCGAGCTTGACCAGGGCGACCAGGGCGCGGAAGACGGGGCTGTCGCCGGCGGGGTCGGTCACCGAGGTGCGCAGGTAGTAGCGGGCGATGCCCTCGGGCGCCGTCCGCGCGGTGGCGAGGTCGGCGTCGTTGAGCTCCCTCGCGCGGTCGAGCAGGCCGTCGAGCAGGGCCTCCTTCGACCCGAAGTGGTAGAGCAGCCCGCCCTTGGAGACGCCGGCCGCGGCCGCGACGGCGTCGAGGGTGACCGTCTCGGGACCCGATCTCACGACGAGGTCGGTGTACGCGTCGAGGATGCGGTCGCGCTGTGACGGGCGAGGCACGGCGTTGACAGTAGACCGTCCAGCCGGTGTAGTTTCGGCTCCGCCGCAAACTGCACCGTCTGGACGGTCTACTCAGGAGGAGGGCTCGATGTCCCGCCGGTCGCCGTGGGTCGCGCTCGCCGTGCTCGTGCTGCCGGTGCTGCTCATCAGCATCGACATGACCGTGCTCGGCACGGCCCTGCCCGCCCTGACCGAGGACCTCGACCCCGGCGCCGCCGAGCAGCTCTGGATCGTCGACGCCTACTCCTTCGTGCTCGCCGGCCTGCTCGTCACCATGGGCACGCTCGGCGACCGCATCGGGCGCCGCCGCCTGCTGCTCTGGGGCGCCGCGGCCTTCGGCCTCGCGTCCGTGGCCGCGGCGTTCGCGCCGACCGCCGGCACGCTCGTCGCCGCCCGCGCCCTGCTCGGCCTGGGCGGCGCGACGCTCATGCCCTCGACGTTCTCGCTGATCAAGACCGCGTTCCCGGAGCCGCGGCGCCGGGCCACCGCCGTGGCCGTGTGGTCCGCCGCGTTCTCGGGCGGGGCCGCCGCCGGGCCCGTGGTCGGCGGCTTCCTGCCTCGAGCACTTCTGGTGGGGCTCGGTCTTCCTGATCAACGTCCCGGTGATCCTGCTGCTGCTCGCGCTCGGCCCCCGGGTGCTGCCCGAGAGCCGCGACCCGCACCCGGGGCCGTTCGACCTGCCCTCGGCGGCACTGTCGCTGGCCGCGATGGTGCCGGTGGTGGCCGGGGTGAAGACCGTCGCGACCGAGGGCGTCACGCCGCTCGCCGTCGCCGCGGCGGTGGCCGGCGTCGCGGCCGGCGTCGTCTTCGTGCGCCGGCAGCGCCGCCTCGCCCACCCCCTCATCGACCTGGGCCTGTTCGCCCGGCGCCCGTTCACGGTGTCGGTCACGACGAACCTGCTCGGCGTGTTCGCCCTGGTGGGCCTGCTCGTGCTGCTGCCGCAGCACCTGCAGCTGGTGCTCGGGCTCGGGCCGCTCGAGGCCGCGCTGTGGATGCTGCCGGGCTCGATCGCCGGGGTCGCCGGGGCGCTCGTCGCCACGCGGCTGGTGCGCCGGTTCGCCGGTCCCGCGCTGGTCGGCGTCGGGCTCGGACTGGCCGGCGTGGGCCTCCTGCTGGTCGGGGTGCTCGGCGGGCTGGGCGCCGTGGTCGGCGGGTTCGTGCTGCTCGGCGGCGGGGTGGCGCTGGCCGAGGCGCTCACCAACGACCTGATCCTCGCCGCCGCCCCCGCCGACCGCGCCGGCGCCGCGTCGGCGATCTCGGAGACCGGCTACGAGCTCGGGGGCGCGCTGGGCACCGCGGTGCTCGGCAGCATCGCGGCCGGCGTCTTCACCGCGCGCACCGGCCAGGAGACGCTCGGCGGTGCACTGGCCCACGCGGGCGGGGACGGCGCCGTGGTCGGTGCGGCCCGCGAGGCGTTCACCGCCGGGATGCAGGGCGCCGCGGTGCTCGGGGCCGTCGTCCTCGCCGTCACCGCGCTCGGCGCCTGGCGCCTGCTGACGCGGGCGGGGGCCGCGGAGCGCGAGCCGGTCGGGGTCTGACCCCGACCGGTCCGCGCGAGGGGGTCAGCGGGGCGCGATCTCGCCCATCTCGCCCCAGCCGTCCTGCGGGACGTCCTGCACGTTGATGATCTTCGGCTTCCGGGAGACCCAGTCGGGCGCCTGCTCGACGAACTTCTGGAAGTGCTCCGACTGGACGTGCGCCTCGCCCGCGCCGTCCTGGAAGGCCTCGACGAGCACGTAGGTGTTCTCCTCCTCGAGGTGCCGCGACCACTCGAAGAAGATGTTGCCGGGCTCCTGGCGCACCGCGTCGGTGAACTCCTTGACGAGCGACGGGAACTGCTCGGCGTACTCCGGCTTCACCGTCCACTTGACGTTGATGAGGATCACGGCAGGTCTCTCTCCATCCACTGCGCTCGGGGGTGTCGGCGGGATCCTCTCGCGCTCCGCGGGGACGCGCCATGGACCGGCGCCGACGGCCCCGGAGGCGACGGCGTGACCCGTTCTGAGACAAAAACAGCGTATTGACTCAGTCCGGCCCCGGACGTTCACTGGAGTGGTCGCCGCCGACGACCCGACGTCCTGGGGAGGACACCGTGACCGCCGACGCCCGGGAGCGCGAGGCCCCCGCACGGGTCCTCAGCGAGGAGGAGTCCGCGGCCGTGCGCCGCGGGGTGCCCGACCCCGGCATCCCGCTGCCGACCGTCGCCCTGCCGACCCTGGCCCTCTGGGTCGCCTCGCTCGCGCTGTGGGTGGGCGCGGCGGTCCTCGCGCTCGCCGCGCTGGACGGCGAGGTCAGCCGGTGGTGGCTGGCCGCGACGGTGCCGGCGCAGGCGCTGGTCACCTTCACGATGTTCACGGTGCTGCACGAGGCGACCCACCACGCCGCGGGTCGGTGGCGGTGGGTCAACGACGTCCTCGGGCGCCTGTCGATCCCGTTCGTCGCGGCGTGGGCGACGTTCCCGCTGGTGCGCTACATCCACATCGAGCACCACCGGCACACCAACGAGGACGTCCTCGTCGACCCCGACGCGTGGGTCGAGGGTGGTCCGGCCTGGCAGCGACCGCTGCGCTGGCTCGCCATCGACGGCTGGTACTTCCGCTTCTACGGGCCGCGGATGGCGCGCCGCCCGCGCCGCGAGGTCGTCGGGGCGCTGGTGAACCTCGCGGTCGTGGTGGCCGTCGCGGTGACGCTGGTGGCCACGGGGCACGGGCTCGCGCTGCTGCTGCTCTACCTCGTGCCCCAGCGCCTGGGCATCGGGGTGCTCGCCTGGTGGTTCGACTGGCTGCCCCACCACGACCTCGGCGTCACCGCGCGCGCCGACCGGTTCCGCGCGACCCGGGTGCGCGTGGGGCGCGAGTGGCTCATGACGCCGGTGATGCTGTACCAGAACTACCACCTGGTGCACCACATCCACCCGACGATCCCCTTCTACCGCTACGTGCGCGCGTGGGAGAACACCCGCGACGACTACCTCGCGCGCGACATCCCGATCGCGACGGCGTGGGGCACCGAGCTCACCCCCGCCGAGTACCGCGCCTGGCGGGGCCTCACCGACGGGATGGACGGGCCGGCCGGCGAGGTCCGGCCCGGCTTCCACCGGCTGCGGGTCGAGGAGGTCCGCCGGGCCGCGGTCGACGCGCTCGCGGTGACCTTCACGGTCCCCGACGAGCTCGCCGCGACGTTCGCGCACCGCGCCGGCCAGCACGTGACGGTGCGCGCGTGGCTGGACCGTCCCGACGGCTCGGGCCGCGAGGAGGTCCGCCGGACGTACTCGGTGTGCTCCGCCGCGGGCTCGGGCGTGCTCCGGATCGGCGTGCGCCTGGTGCCCGACGGCCGGTTCTCGTCGTGGGCGGGCTCGGAGCTCGCGGCCGGCGACACCCTCGAGGTCGCCGCGCCGTCGGGACGCTTCACCCCGGAGCCGCCCGCCGGGCTCTCTCCGGGCCGGCGGATCGTCGCCGTCGCGGCGGGCAGCGGCATCACCCCGGTGCTCCCGATCGTCGCGGGGATCCTCGACGCCGAGCCCTCGTCGCGGGTGACGCTGCTCGTCGGCAACCGCGACCGCGCCTCGACGATGTTCGCCGACGAGCTGTCGATGCTGGTCGCGCGCGCGGAGGGCCGGCTGCGGCTCGTGCACGTGCGCTCGCGGGAGGACGCCGTCCCCGACGACCGGCCCGAGGACGCCGCGCGGTGGGAGACCGTCGAGGCCGGCCGCCTCGACCCCGCCCGGGTGCTCGCGCACGTGCACCGCCCCGACGACGTCGACGGCTGGTTCCTCTGCGGGCCCGAGGCGCTCACCGAGGCGCTCACCGACGGCCTCGCCGAGCAGGGCGTCGACCCCGACCGCGTGCACCGCGAGCTGTTCACCGCCGCGGCGCCGGCGGGGCCCGTCGAGGGGGCGACCGCCGCGACCGTCGCCGTCACCCTCGACGGCACCACCACCGACGTGGACTGCGGCCCCGACGAGACCGTCCTCGACGCGGCGGTGCGGGCGGGCGTCGACGCGCCGTACTCGTGCGCGGGCGGGGCGTGCGGCACCTGCGCGGCGTCGCTGACCGCAGGCACCGTGCACATGGCCGTCCGGCACGCCCTGACCGACGACGAGGTCGCCTTCGGTCGCGTCCTGACCTGCCAGGCCCGCCCCACCAGCGCGTCCGTGGCGGTCGACTACGACGGCCGCTGACGCCAGACTGGCACGGTGGCCGAGGAGGCGGATGCCCGCGTCGGGCGCCCGGCGGGCGCCCTGGCCGGCCACGTCGGCTACCACGGCTACGACCTGCACGCCGACCCCGGCACCCACCGCGGGCTGCCCTCGCCGTACCTGACGTTCATCGTCACCTTCGGCACCCCGCTGACCATGCGGGCGCCCGACGGCTCGCTGGTGACACGCGACGTCGCGATCGGCGGCCTGCACACGACGCCGGAGACGATCGTCCACCACGGCCGGCAGTCCGGGCTGCACGTCGTGCTCGACCCGCTGGCCGCCCGCGCGCTGCTCGGCCGCCCGGCGTCGGAGCTCGCCGGCATCACCGTCGACGGGGACGCGGTCCTCGGTGCGCTCGCCCGCGAGCTGCACGAGCAGGTCGGGGAGGCCGACGGCTGGGCCGGGCGCTTCGCCGCGCTCGACGACGTGCTGTGCCGGGCGCTCGCGGGGTCGGGGGAGCCGTCGGTGGCGCCCGAGGTCCGGCGGGCGTGGCGGCGTGTCGTCGGCTCCGGGGGCCGGGTGCCGGTGCGCGCGCTGGCCGACGAGGTCGGGTGGAGCGAGCGGCACCTCGGCCAGCGGTTCCGCGCCGAGCTCGGGGTGGCGCCGAAGGTCGCGGGCCGCATGGCGCGGTTCGACCGCGCGCGGCGCCGCCTCGCCGCCCGGGCGCTCGCCGGGGAGGCGCTGCGTCTCGCCGACATCGCCGCCGACGGGGGCTACGCCGACCAGGCGCACCTCACCCGGGAGTTCGGCGCGCTCGCCGGCTGCTCGCCCACCCGCTGGCTCGCCGAGGAGATCGGGAACGTCCAAGACGCGGCGACGCCCGGGGAGGCACCGTGAGCGGCATGGACACCACCGACACCACTGACGCCACCGACGCCAAGACCCCACCGCCCACCGTCTGGCCCACCCTCGCCGCCGACGACGCCCGCGGGCAGCTCGCCTACCTCACCGAGGTGCTCGGGTTCGTCGAGGTCGTCGCCTACACCGACGACGACGGCGTGGTCCAGCACGCCGAGCTCGCCTGGCCCGCCGGCGGCGGGATCATGATGGGCCAGCGCCGCCCCGGGTCCGACGACCGCGCGACGCCGTCCGGCGCGTTCAGCGCGTACGTCGTGGTCGCCGAGGCCGCCGAGGTCGACGCCGTCGCCGCGCGGGTCCGCGAGGACGGGCGCGGCGAGGTCGTCCGCCCGCCCCACGACACCGACTACGGCTCCCACGACACCGCGATCCGCGACCCCGAGGGCAACAACTGGCAGTTCGGGACCTACCCGGGCGCGCCCCGACCCTGATCCGGAGCTCACGCCTCGGCCGGGAACGAGAGGTGCTGGTGGACCATCCGCCAGCCGTCCTCGGTGCGCCGGAAGACGCGCGTGCCGCGCGAGCGGACGCTCTCGCCGTCCGCGGGGGTGATCTCGTCGATCCCCCACGACACGGCGAGGTCGCCGCTCGCGACGACGCGCAGGTCGGGGATCGTCCAGTCGACCGGCCCGGGCGAGGACTCCAGCCCCGCCCGGCACACCTCGCGCACCTCGTCCTTGCCGACGTAGGCCATCTTCCCGGCGTGCTCGTAGGAGACGACGTCGTCGGCGATCGGGGCCACGAGCGCCTCGAGGTCGCCGGCGGCGGTGTCGGCGGCCCACCGCCGGTGCACGGCGCGGACCGCCTCCTCGTCCTGCTCGGGGATCGGGGTCTCGTCGGGGAACGAGTGGTGCTCGTGCGCGACCACCCAGCGCCCGCCCTCCCGGCGCAGGCCGAGGGTCAGGCGCAGCCGCTGCGTGGGGTGCGCGGCGAGCCCCTCGGGGGTGTTGCACCGCAGCAGGGCGTGGGCGAAGGCCACGTCGTCGCCGGCGGTGACCTCCAGCTCCACGATCTCGAAGCAGGCCCCGCTCGCCTGGTAGTCGAAGAACGGCGGCCACGTCTGCGCGTACGCCTCGATCCCGCGCACGCCGTCGTGGGGCGGCGGGACGTCGAACATGACGACGTCGCCGCTGTGGTCGGCGAGCACCGTGTCGAGGTCACCGGCGTGGACGGCGCGGGCCCAGCGCTCGACCAAGTCGCGGATCGCGTGCTCGGCGTCGGACATGGGGTCCTCCTCGGGTGTCGGTGCGTGTCCTCACCCGGTGGAACCCCCGCGGCGCCGGGGAATCATCGGTCCCGGCGCGGCGTCGTCGTCAGTCCGCCAGGAACGCGGCCGGCGGCAGCGCGCCCGGGTCGCCCGCCGCCCAGTGCTCCGGGTCGGGCCCGAGTGGCGCGAGCGCGCGGACCTGGTCGGCGCACCACGGCGAGATCCCGGGCCAGCTGCCGGCGAGCACGTCGTCGCGGAACGGCGCCCACGCGACGGTGCGGACCTCGTCGACCTCGCCCGGGTCCGGCTCGCCGGGCGCGCCGGCGGTGCTGGCCACGAAGACCGGGCACATCTCGTTCTCGGCGACCCCGCCCTGCTCGGCGCGGTAGCGGAAGCCGGGGAGCACGAGGCGCAGCCCGTCGATCTCGATGCCCAGCTCCTGGCGCGCGCGGCGGCGCACGGCGAGGTCCATGGCCTCGCCCGGCGCCGGGTGGCCGCAGAAGGAGTTGGTCCAGACCCCGGGGAAGGTGGCCTTGCTGCGCGCACGCCGGGTGACGACGAGCTCGCCGCGGGCGTCGAACACGTAGCAGGAGAAGGCGAGGTGCAGGGGCGTGGCGTCGTGGTGGACGTCGGCCTTCGCGGCCGACCCCGCGACCGCGCCCGACTCGTCGAGCAGCACGACCCGTTCCATGGTCCGCATCACCCTCCAGCTTTCCCTGACCGGTCGCGGGCGGCACGTCGGACGCGGTCCGCGAGGCGCGGGTCACCCGACCGCGCGGTCCCGGACGTGCAGCAGGGCCGTCTTGTGGGGCAGCGCCACGACGCCGGCGGCGGTGAACCCGGCCTTCGCGAGCGCGCGGTGCACGGCTGCGTTGCCGCGCTCGGGCTCGCGGACGACGCGCGCGCTGGCGGCGCCGGCCGGGGAAGCGTGGTAAGCAGGTGAGGTCGGTGGGCCCGGGCTCATCCCTCGAGCCGGGGCCCACCTCTCGCCGCTGCCGCTGGGCGCCACCACAACACCCGCGCAGCGATGAGGCAAGCCTAACCTCATCCCGCGCGCTCGCGCCAGTCCCTCCCGGACGAGTTCTCAGGGCCGTCCGGGCCGCCGTCCCAGCGCCCGTCCCAGCGCCCGTCCCACCGCCGGCGTCGTGCGTGCCCGGCGTGCCCGAGCAGGACGAACAGCAGCGGCAGCACGAGCAGCCCGCCGACCGAGCCGGTCATCGCCGCCGAGAGCGCGAGCACCGGCAGCACCATCACCAGCAGCAGCGCGAGCCCCATGCCCACGGCCGGCGCGGCCGCGGGCGTGCGCCCCTGGCGCACCGCGGGAGGGCGCGGCTCGGCGCTCGGCGCGGGCGGGGGCACGGGCGCGTGCGGCAGCGGCGGGTGCGGCGCGGGCAGGTCGGTGAACAGCGTCTCGAGGTCCGCGCGGTACACCGCCCCGGCCGCCAGGGCCGACCGGTCGCCGAACTCCTCCACGTCGAGACGCCCGGCGGTGAAGTGCTCCCCCAGGGCGTCGAGGGCGGCCGACCGGTCGGCGTCGCCGACGCGCAGCCCTCCGGGCCCGGTCGGAGCGGGCGACCCGTCCCGGGCGTGGCGACCCTCCGGGCCGTCCCGGCCGTCGTCCCCCGTGCGGGCATCGTCGGTGTCCACGGCGCCTCCTCCTGCCGGTCGGGCGTCCCCGATGCGCGCGGCCCGGCTCCTCCATCGTGCGCCTCGCGGCGACGGATCGCCGTGAATCCTGCAGACCGGTGCAGCGGGAGACACGCCCTACCAAGGCGAGGCTCAGCTTTCTGGAACCGTTCCAGTCTCCATGGGAGCCTGGGGACATGTCCGCCGACGCCCCCGTCCACCCGGAACCGCACGGCGGCGAGCTGTCCCAGCGCCTGAACTGGCTGCGCGCCGGGGTGCTCGGCGCCAACGACGGCATCGTCTCCACCGCCGGCCTCGTCGTCGGCGTCGCCGGCGCGACCGTGGAGCGCGGTCCGATCGCGACGGCGGGGATCGCGGGTCTCGTCGCCGGCGCGGTGTCGATGGCCCTCGGCGAGTACGTGTCGGTGTCGAGCCAGCGCGACGCGGAGCGGGCCCAGCTCGCGAAGGAGACCCGGGAGCTGCACGAGGCCCCCGAGCAGGAGCTCGCGGAGCTCGCCGCGCTCTACGAGGGCAAGGGCCTCTCGCCCGCGACCGCGCGGCAGGTGGCGATCGAGCTCACCGAGCACGACGCGCTCGGCGCCCACCTCGAGGCCGAGCTGCACCTCGACCCCGACGAGCTGACCAGCCCCTGGCGCGCCGCCGGGGCCTCGGCGGTCTCGTTCGTGATCGGCGCGCTGCTGCCGCTGGTCGCCGTGCTCGCGACGCCGCCGACCTGGCGGGTGCCGGTGACCGTCGCCGTCGTGCTCCTCGCCCTCGGGCTCGCGGGCTGGCTCGGCGCCCGCCTCGGGGGGGCGACACCGCGACGGGCGGTGGCGCGCGTGGTGCTCGGGGGCGCGCTCGGGCTCGCCGTGACCTACGGGATCGGCTGGCTGGTGGGCGGCACGATCGGCTGAGCCGGCTGAGCCGGCCGCCCGACGGCCCGGGTGTAGCGGTCCGCGACCCGGCGCAGCTCGTCGACCAGCGCGTCCGGGGACTCCACGACGAAGTCGGCGTCGAGGCCGGTGAGGATCAGCGCCGCCGAGCGCGCGTCGTCCGAAGCCAGCGACACGCGGCACTCCTGCGGGCCGAGCTCGTCGACCCGCACCTGGTCGGTCCAGATCGTGGCGCGCACCTGCGGCGCCGGCGCCGCGACGCGCACCACGCAGCGGAAGGGCCGGACGTCGGCGACGCGGTCGGCGACGAACGCCGCCGGGTCGCCGCCGGGGATCTCCCGCGGCGCGAACCGGGGCCCGGTGGGCAGGCCGTCGGGGGCGAGGCGCGGGACGAGGCGGTCGACGCGCAGGGTGCGCCAGTCCTCGCGGTCGCGGTCCCAGGCCACCAGGTACCAGCGCCGCCCCCACGCGACGAGGTGGATCGGCTCGATGCGCCGGCGGGTCGGCGTGCCGTCGCGGGCCGTGTAGTCGATCTCCAGCACGCGCCGGTCCCGGCAGGCGCCGCCGACGGCGGCCAGCACCGACGCGTCCACCGACGGCGCGACGCGGGGCGCCACCGTCGCCACCGGCATCGCGGCGATCCGGTGCCGCAGCCGCGCGGGCAGGATGCGCTCGAGCTTGACCAGCGCCGCCAGCGCCGTCTCCCCCGTGCCCGCCACCCCGGAGCCGGCCGCGGTCCGCAGGGTCACCGCCACCGCGACGGCCTCGTCGTCGTCGAGCAGCAGCGGGGGCAGCGCCGCGCCCGCGCCGAGGCGGTAACCGCCGCCCGGCCCGAAGTCGACCTCGACCGGGTAGTCCAGGCCGCGCAGCTTGTCGACGTCCCGGCGCACGGTGCGGGTGGTGACGCCCATGCGCTCGGCGAGCTCCGGCCCCGTCCACTCCGGGCGGGCCTGGAGCAGCGAGAGCAGGCGCAGCAGGCGGGCGGACGTCTCGAGCACGCCGCCAGTGTGCCCGGCGAGGCGGACAGGAACGGTCCGCTTCCACGATCAGGCCTCGAACGCCGCCCGCACCCCGTCGAGGCTGCCGAGGATCGCGGGCACGTCCGACCACACGGTGACCAGCGCGAACCCGTCGGCGGCCCGGGCGGCCGCGTACTCCGGCCGGGTCGCGTGCACCGCGGCGCGCGTCCCGGCCGCCGCGCAGGCGGCGAGCACGCGCCGGAACGCGTCGTGGATCGCCGGCTCCTCGCGGTCCTGGGCCGCCCCGATCCCGAGCGCGACGCCGAGGTCCCCGGGACCGACGAACAGGCCGTCCAGCCCCGGCACCGCGGCGATCTCGTCGGCGCGGTCGAGCGCGTCGGCCGTCTCGACCATGGCGAGGGCGAGCACGGTGTCGGCGGCCGCGACCGGGTCGTCGCCGGGACGCAGGGCCGTGCGCACCGGCCCGAACGAGCGGCGGCCCACCGGCGGGTACCGGCACGCGGCGACGAGCTCGCGGGCAGCGGCCGCGTCGGACACCATCGGCGCGATCACGCCCCGCACGCCCAGGTCGAGCACGAACCCGACCGTGGCCTCGTCGACGGCGGGCAGCCGCACCAGCGGCGCGAGCCCGTGCGCGGCGATCGCGCGGACGGCGTCGGCGCTGCGGGCACGGTCGAACAGCCCGTGCTGCAGGTCGAGGGTGACGGCGTCGAGCAGGCCCCGGCCGGCCGCGTGGGCCGCGACGACCTCGACGAGGTGCGGGTCCGGGACGGTCAGCCAGCCGTTGCGCGCCGCGCGCCCGGCGGCCCACGCCGCCCGGACCGCGTCGGGGGCCGAGTCGGGGGCGAGCGCAGGATCCGTCACAGGGCGACACCGCTTCCGCGTCGGCGCATCGGGGGCCTCGGCAGGGTAGGGCGCCGAGACCTCGGTCACCTTCGCGGGAGCTGCTCCGTTCGAGGGAACCCCACCGGTGATCCGTGCCCGTACGATCGCGGGCGATGGCCACGACCGCCCCCGCTGCACCGCGCTTCCGCTTCGCGCGCGACACCCGCTACACGATCACCGTCCGCGACGACGAGGGCGAGCGCCGCGAGGTGGTCCTCGACGCCTACCAGGGCTGGCTCGCCGGCCCCGACGGCATCCGCCACCGCTTCGGCGCGCACCGGCGCACCCGCACCGAGGTGCGCGACGACCGCATCCGGACCGTCGTCGGTCCCTGACACCGCCGCACGGCGGTCACCGGCCGGTGTCGCTCGTCGAGCGAGCGACACCGGCCGGTGACCGCGCAGCGTGTCCTCCCCGACCTCCTGCCGCCTCCGACCCGGCGGGACGTCGTGGGGTGCCTCCCGACCGCGGGGGTCAGGAGACGAGGCCGCAGCGGAAGCCCTGGGCGACGGCCTGGGCGCGGTCCGCGGCCGAGAGCTTGCGGAACAGCCGGCGGGCGTGGGTCTTCACCGTGTCCTCGGACAGGTAGAGCTCGCGGCCGATCTGGCCGTTGCTCTTGCCCTGGCTCATCCCGCGCAGGACCTGCATCTCCCGCTCGGTGAGGTTGACGCCCGCGCCCGGCGAGGCGGTGCGCTGCATCGGCATCGCGCCGGCCTCCGCGCCGACGGCCGAGTGTGCGAGCGCGGCGACCAGCTCGGGGCGCGAGGCGTCCCAGCGCAGGTAGCCGCGGGCCCCGCCCGCGATCGCGGCGGCGATGCTGCCGGCGTCGTCGGGGGCGCCGAAGACCATGACGTTGGCCTGGGGGTGCGCGGCCATGAGGCGACGGGTCGCCTCGGCGCCCGAGGCCACCGCGCGCTGGGTGCCCACGAACACGACGTCCGCGCTCTGGCGGGCGTAGCGGGTGAGCAGCTCGTCCGCGGTGGACACGCAGTCGATGCGCTGGACACCGGGCACCGCGGACATGACGCGCGTCAGGCCCTCGCGGACACTGCGCCGGTCGTCGCAGATCAGAACCGTCCTCATACAGACTCCGTCCGGGTGGGGAGGCCGCCCGCCGTGAGCACGGCGGGCGCTGCTCCCCTCATCGGTCACCCCACCCGTCCGCTTGACCCCCGAATGACAACAGCGTGGTTAGGAACCCCCGATGGAGTGGCAGCGCGATCCTCGCCGTGTCCTGGTCGTCAACGGCCCGAACCTGGATCTCCTCGGGCGCCGCGAGCCCGAGGTCTACGGCACCGACACCCTCGACGACCTGGTGCAACGATGCCGCCGCACCGCCGCCGACCTCGGCCTCGAGGTGGACGCGCGGCAGAGCAACCACGAGGGCGTGCTCATCGACGCCGTCCACGAGGCCATGACCGGCCACGGCGGAGTGATCATCAATCCGGGCGGCTACACGCACACGTCCGTGGCCCTGCGCGACGCGCTGGCCGCGCTGCCCGTGCCCGTCGTCGAGGTGCACCTGTCGAACGTCCATGCACGGGAGGCGTTCCGGTCGCACTCGTACGTGTCCCCGGTGGCCACGGCCGTAATCGCGGGCGCCGGGATCACCGGCTACGACCTCGCGCTGCGTTTCCTCGCCGAGCGGATCGTGCGCCGGGCCTGACCGTCAGTCGCCGTCGCGCAGCCCCGCCCGGGCCGCCAGCGCGGCCAGCTCGCCGGCGAGGGCGTCGGGGAACTGCAGCGGCAGGAAGTGCGATCCGGGCAGGCGCGCGAGCCGCGCGTCGGGCAGTGCCGCGGCGAGCGCGGCCATGTCCGCGGGCGGGGCGAGGGTGTCGTAGTCGCCCGCGACGACCGTCGCGGGCATCGTCAGCGTCGCGAGGTCCTCGTCCGCGGGGGCCTCGTGCTCGGCGGCCGCGAGCACCATCCGCGAGAACCACGTCCAGTCGTGGCGGGCGAACTGGCGCGCGACCTCGGCGAGGGTCACGAGGGGCGCCGCGGTCCCGGTCGGGTCGAGCTGGGCGGGGTCGAGGCCCGCGCGCCCGAAGGCGTCGCGGCTCGCGTCCATGGTGCGGGGCAGCAGGTCGATCACCCCGGCGACCGGTGGCCCGACCACCCGCAGCAGCCAGCCCCCGAGCTGCGCGGCGCGCCGGTGCACGCCCTCGGGCAGCGGGGTGGGCAGCGGGCCGCGGGGCAGCACCCGGAACGCACCGGTGGCCACACCGCCGAGGGCGAGCAGGCCCGCGACCCGGTCGGGGGCGCGGCGCGCGGCCTCGATCGCGACGGCCACGCCGACCGACCAGCCGATGACGACGGCCCGGTCCATCCCGGCGTCGTCCATCACCGCGAGCAGGTCCTCGGCGTGGTCGGCGACCCCGATGCGCGTCTCGTCGGCCGGGCGCTCCGAGCCGCCCAGCCCGCGGTGGTGCCAGCTGGTGGCGTGGTAGCCGCTGTCCTCGCCGTGCAGGAACGGCCACGCCGTCGCGCTCGCGCCGAGCCCGTTGGACAGCACGACCGGGACGCCCGCGGCGCCGTTGTCCCAGCGCCGCAGGCGTGTGCCGTCGCGCGCGAGCAGATCGGTGACCCGCCCGCCCCCGTCCTCGTCGGCGGCCGTCACGGCGGGCCGCCCCCGGCGTCGCTCACGAGGCCGCCGTGGCCCGCTGCGCCATCTCCTCCTCGGAGAGGTAGTCCCGCGTCTCCTCGAACGACGACGTCTCGTTCTTGCGGCCGGCCAGGAAGCCGATGCGGATGAAGTCGTCGCCACCGAACAGGTGGAGGATCCAGTTGAAGACGACCCGCATCCGCGTGCGCATCAGCGGCAGCGCGTACAGGTGGTATCCGCGGGTCACGGCCTGGGCGACCATGCCCGTGAGCCGCAGCTTCAACGGGTGCGCCACCGCCTGGGTGCCGCCGAGGTCGACGACGAGCCCGAGGTCGTGGTGCTTGTACTCGTGCAGCGGCTGCCCGCGCAGCGAGGCGACGACGTTGTCGGCCGCGACCACCGCCTGCCGCGTCGCGTGCTGGGCGGTCGGCGGGCACAGCGTCGAGCCGGGCGGGTCCGCGGTGAGGTCGGGGACCGCCGCGGCGTCGCCGAGCACGAAGACGTCGTCGTAGCCGTCGAGACGCAGGTCGGTGCCGCACTTGACGCGGCCGCGGACGAGCTCGACGCCGAGCATCTTGACCAGCGGGCTGGCGGTGACGCCGGCCGTCCACACCAGGGTCTTGGTGGGGATCGTGCTGCCGTCGGTGAGGGTGACGCTGGAGTCGGTGACCTCCTCGACGCCGGTCTCGAGCCGCACGCCGATGCCGCGACGGCGCAGCAGGTCGAGGGCCTCCTCACCGAGGCGCTGCCCGAGCTCGGGCATGAGCCGCGGGGCGATGTCGATCAGCGTCCACTTCACCAGCGTCGGGTCGAGGCGCGGGAAGCGCTTCATCGCGGCGTCGGTGAGCAGCTCGAGGCACGCGGCGGTCTCCGTGCCGGCGTAGCCGCCGCCGACCACGACGAAGCTGCAGCGGGCCGCACGCTCCTCCGGATCGGTCGAGGCGTTGGCCAGCTCGAGCTGGGAGAGGACGTGGTCGCGCAGGTAGGCGGCCTCGCCGAGGTTCTTCATCCCGAGCCCGTGCTCCTCGAGGCCCTTGATGTCGAACTGGCGGGTGACGCTGCCCGCGGCGATGACGAGCCGGTCGTAGGGGAGGTCGACGACCTCCTCGCTGATCTTCTTGACCACGGCGACCTTGCGCTCGAGGTCGAGCCCGACCACCTGGCCCGGCAGCCGCGCGGCCCGCTTGATGGCCCGCGGTAGGGGCACCGTCACCGACTGCGCGGTGATGACCCCGGCAGCCACCTGCGGGAGCAGGGGCAGGTAGAGCATGTAGTCGTGGGGGTTGACCACCACGACCTCCACCTCGCCGCGTGCCAGCTCGTCCTTGAGCTCACGTTCGAGGCGCTGGACGCACTTCAAGCCGGCGAACCCGGCGCCGACCACCACGATGCGCTGCGCGCTCATCAGGTTGAACCCTCCTGCCGATCCGGCCGTTCCGCGAAGTCTTCCCCGGGTGCGGCGACGGCGACACCTTCCCGGGCCGACACGTCGGGGCGCATGACCGCGCTCACAGCCGGTCGTGCGCCGGTCGCCCGGCACGAGCGGCGCCGTCGTGGTCCACTCCCCGCACCCTGACGCCGAGGGATCCCGGAGGCCTGAGTTGGCGACGACCGTGCTCTACACCGGCTTCCCCGGCTTCCTGGGCACCGCGCTCCTGCCCCGGACGCTGCGCCGCTCCCCCGACGCGCAGGCCGTCGCCCTCGTGCAGGAGCGCTGGCTCGACCAGGCGCGCCGGACCCTCGAGCGCCTCGAGGCCGCCGAGCCCGCCATCGCCGGACGCACTCGCCTCGTCGTCGGCGACATCACCCGCCCGGGCCTCGGCCTCGACGCGGAGGAGACCGCGGCGCTGCGCCGCGGGCCGCTGGAGATCTTCCACCTCGCCGCGGTCTACGACCTGTCGGTCGCCCCGGAGCTCGCGTGGGCGGTCAACGTCGAGGGCACGCGCCACGTCGTCGACCTCGCCCGCGGCGCCGACGAGCTCGTACGGCTGCAGTACGTCAGCACCTGCTACGTCTCCGGGCGCTACCCCGGCATCTTCGCCGAGGACGACCTCGAGCTCGGCCAGTCCTTCTCCAACCACTACGAGCACACCAAGCACGAGGCGGAGCGGGTCGTCGCCAAGGCCCGGGACGCCGGGATGCCGGTGACGATCTACCGGCCGTCGGTGGTCGTCGGCGACAGCCGGACCGGCGAGACCCAGAAGTACGACGGGCCCTACTACGCCCTGCAGCTCATCGCCCGCCAGGGCCGGGTCGCGGTCATGCCGCTGCCCGGCGACCCGTCGCGGGTGCAGTTCAACCTGGTGCCGAGCGACTTCGTCGTCGACGCGGTCGCCGCGCTCGCGCCCCACCCCGGGGCGGAGAACCGGACGGTGGCGCTGGCCGCGCCGCGCCCGCCCTCGGTGCTGGAGATGTGCGAGGCGTTCGCGGCCCACACCGGCAAGCGGCTCAAGGTGGTGCCGGTGCCGACGACGCTCTCGCGCTTCTCGATCGACCACCTGCCGGGCGTCGGGCGCCTGTTCAAGCTGCCCTCGTCGACCCTGGACTACCTGACCCACCCCACGGTCTACGACGTCACCGCCACCACCGCGCTGCTCGACGAGGTCGGCGTGCGGTGCCCGTCGTTCGCCGAGCACGTCGGCGCGATGGTGGCCTACCACCGCGAGCACCCGGACGTGGGCAGCGCCGCGATGGTCTGAGATCGCGGGGTCCTAGACTCGGGGCCGATGGCCGGCCAGCCCCAGCGTCCCCCGCGGGTCGCGCTCCTCGACTCGGGATGCGGCCTGCTGCCCACCGCCGGGTGGCTGCGCCACCTGCGCCCGGACCTCGCGCTCGACCTCTACCTCGACCCCGAGGGCATGCCGTGGGGGTCGAAGGCGTCGTCGTGGATCGTCGACCGGGTGCTCGACACCGGCCGGCTCGCCGTCGAGCGGGGCGCCGACGCGATCGTCGTGCCGTGCAACACGGCGTCGGTGACCGCGGTGGTGCCGCTGCGCGAGGCGCTCGAGCCCGACCGGCCGGTGGTCGCGACGGTGCCGGCGGTCAAGCCCGCGGGCGCCACCGGGCTGCCCTTCGCCGTGTGGGCCACCGAGCGCACCACCGGCAGCGAGTACCAGGCCGACCTCCTCGCGCGCTTCGCCGCGCCCGGCCAGGCCGAGTCCGTCGCCTGTCCCGGGCTCGCCACCGCCGTCGAGCACGCCGACGCCGACGCCGTGCGGGAGGCGGTCGCCTACGCCGCGGCGCGCACGCCCGCCCGGGCCCGCTCGGTCGTCCTCGGCTGCACCCACTACCCGCTCGTCGTCGAGGAGATCCTCGCCGCGCTGCCGCCGGGCACCGGGCTGCACGACAGCTCGCGCGCCGTCGCCGGGCAGGCGCTGCGCCGCCTCGGCCTGCCCGAGGACCCGACCGCCGGGCCCGCCGATGTCCGCGTGCACCTCGGCGGCGAGGAGGGCGCCCTGCCGCCGTCGGCGCTCGCCTACCCGATCGGCCGCGCGCTGGCCCGGGGCGGGCGGATCTCCCGCGCCGAGCTGCCGACCACCGACGAGACGCTGCTCGGCACCCGCCCGGACACCGCGGAGCAGCCGGCGCTGCGCGGGGCGTGACCGCGGCGGTCTGAGGCGACCGGTGTGACGTCGTCGGTCCGGGTGAGTACCGGCTCGTCTCGGCGCCCCGGGAGCGCCTCGCGGGCGCGCGGGTCAGCGCCGTCCTCCCGATCCTCGTCGAGCGGTCGGTGCGCCGGGCCCTCGCGGCCTGAGGAAGCCCTAGGCTCGGGCCCGTGATCCCGGCCGAGAACATCCGCGACTGGCGCAATCGCCCGGTGGTCGACCCGGACGGTTCGAAGATCGGGACCCTGGACGCGGTCTACGTCGACACCCTGGGCGACGAGCCGGTGTTCGCGACGGTGAAGATCTCCTCGCTGTTCGGGGGCACGCGGCTCGCCTTCGCCCCGCTCAAGGGCGCCGTCGTCACCCCCGACCACGTGAAGATCGCCTTCGGCCGGGAGCTCGTGCGCGAGGCGCCGTCGATCGACACCGACGGCGAGCTGCGCGCCGAGGACGAGCCGGGCGTCTTCGGCCACTACGGGCTCGAGTACCGCACCGGGTCGCTCGGCGAGCGGCGGCTCGCCCGGCGGTGAGCCCGGCGGTGAGCCCGGCACCGGCCGCTCAGGACGTGGCGTCCGCGGCGCCCCGGGCCTCGCGCCGCACGCGGTCGACGTAGGCGTTCGAGCGGTTGTAGGCGAGCACCGCGGCGCGCCAGTCGTCGCCGCGGCGCAGGTCGCGGTCGTCGGCGCAGAGGTAGCGGGCGGCGGCCAGGGCGGCGTCGTCGAGGTCGTCGGGACTGCGCACGCCGTCGCCGTCACCGTCGGCGCCGTAGAGGTCCCAGGTCGTCGGGATGAACTGGAGCGGGCCGACCGCGCGGTCGTACGTGGTGTCGCCGTCGAGCCGCCCGCCGTCGGTGTCGCGGATGGTCCGGTTGCCGCCGGTGCCGTCGAGCTCGGGGCCCCGGATCGGGTCGAGCGGGCGGCCGGCGTCGTCGAGCGCGGTGTCCCCGAACCGGCCGTGGTCCGACTCGACCCGCCCCAGCCCGGCGAGCGTCACCCAGGACAGCCCGCAGTCGGCGAGCTCGTCGCGCGCGGCGGCCTCCGCACCGGCGTAGGCGAGGAGCGCGCGGCCGGGCACGCCGCTGCGCCCGGCCGCGTCCGCCGCCCAGGTGTCCCGCGCACCGGCGTCGGCGGGCACCGGCGCGGCGACCGGCTGCGCGTAGGTCGGCGCGGCGTCGGGGCCCCGGCGGGTCACCGCGACCACGCCCGCGACCGCTGCGGTGACGAGCAGGACGAGCACGACGGCCGCGGCGAGGAGGGTTTCGAGCTGCCGGGCGTCGGGCCGATCGCTGCTCGACGTCGGTGGCGGCGTGCTCACCCACCCGACGCTACGGGCCGCGTCGTCGCGCTCCCGTCAGCGCGGGTTCCGACGACCGGAGCAACCGCCCGCCGGTGCCGCGCGGAGTGTCGTCGCTGCGACACGCGTCTCACCCGCTCGTCCCCGTGGACCAGGAACCGGTCACCGACGGCCCCCGATCGATGGGCCGTTCGGGGAGCACCCGGCGCCGCTGATCGGGCACGCTGTCGGCCTCCCACCGGGTCGGGGGTGATCACCGGCTGATCACCGCCACGCGGCGGGGCGCGAGCTTCCAGCAGGGTCGCCGGGAGGGGGCGCCATGGACATCGACGTCCGGCTGCGCGTGTTCACGTGGTTCGCCGACGTGTCGGGAGCCGTCGCGGTCAGCCGCATGGGCCCCGAGGAGATCACCCGCGCCCGCGCGCGACGGCTGTCGCACAACCTCGTCACCTCGCGGGTCTTCGGTCCGATGCCGCGGGGCGTGCTCGTCACCGACCGTGTCGCCGACACCGCCGTCGGGCCGCGCCCCGTGCGCCTGTACCGCCCGCACACGGCCCGCGCGCTGCCCGTCGTCGTCAACTTCCACGGCGGCGGCGGGACGCTGGGCAACCTCGACCAGTCCGACTGGCTGTGCGCGCACGTCGCCGCGCGGGTCGGCGCGCTCGTGGTGTCGGTCGACTACCGCCTCGCCCCCGAGCACCCCTACCCGGCGGGGCGCGAGGACGGGTACGCGGCGGTGTCGTGGGTGGCGCGCGAGGCGGCGTCACTCGGGGCGCGTCCCGACCGCCTGGCGGTCATGGGCGACAGCGCCGGCGGCAACCTCGCCGCCGTCGTCTGCCTGCTGGCCCGCGAGGCCGGGCCGGTGATCGACGCCCAGGTCCTGCTCTACCCCGTGCTCGACCTGACCTTCACGCGGCCGTCGGTGGAGCGCTTCGCGGGCGGGCCGGTGCTCACGCGCGCGGACATGGAGGTGTTCCGGCGCCACTACCTGGGCGGCCCCGCCGACCACGCCGACCCGGGCGACCCGCTCTGCTCGCCGCTGCTCGCGCCGGACGTGTCCGACCTGCCCCCGGCTCTCGTGATCACGGCCGGGATCGACCCGCTGCACGACGACGGCGTCGACTACGCCGCCCGGCTGGGCGCGGCCGGCGTGCCCGTCCGGCACACCGACCACGCCCGTGCCGTGCACGGCTTCCTGTCGTTCCCCGGCGTCTGCCGGGCCTCGGCGACGGCGCTCGACGACGTGTGCGCCGAGCTGACCGCGCGCCTGGCGTAGAGCCTGGTCAGGCGTCCATGTGCAGGCCGCCGTTGACCGAGTAGACCTGGCCCGTGATGTACCCCGACTCGGGGTCGGACAGGAACTCGACCACGCGGGCGATCTCGTCCGGCTGGCCCAGGCGCTTGAGCGGGATCCCCGACACGATCTTCTCCAGGGCCTGCTCGGGCACGGCGGCCACCATGTCGGTCTCGACGTAGCCCGGCGCCACGCAGTTGACCGTGACGCCCTTGCGCGCGCCCTCCTGGGCCATCGACATCGTCATGCCGAAGAGCCCGGACTTGGTCGCCGCGTAGTTGACCTGCCCGGCGTTGCCCTTCTCGCCGATGACCGAGCTGATGTTGACGATGCGGCCCATGCCCCGCTCGGCCATGTGCAGGTACGCGAGCTGCGACATGTAGAACGTGCCCGAGAGGTTGACCTGGACGACGCGGTCCCAGTCGTCGACCTCCATCTTCGCCACCATCTTGTCCGCGGTGATGCCGGCGTTGTTGACCAGGACGTCCACGCGGCCGTGGGCCTGGAGCACCTCGTCGAACACGCGCTCGCAGTCGGCGCGGTTGCCGATGTTGCCCTGGTGGATGGTGATCTGGTCCGGGAACTCGGCCTTGAGCTCCTCGGCCGAGTCCGGGTTCGACGAGTAGCCGACGCCGACCTTCATGCCGCGCCGGGCCATCCGCTCGCTGATCGCGCGCCCGATGCCCCGGGCGCCGCCGGTCACGATGGCCACCTGTCCGGTCATGTCTCCCATGCGTGCTCCCCTGCGTCGTGGACAGCGCTGTCGGCGGTCCGTGTACCCACGCCGTGGGCCGGACCACACGATCCGATGCCATCGAACTGGGCGGATCGGGCCGTGGGGAAGCCCCGAACGGTCCTACCGTGCGGTAGACGCTCGTTGCGAACCATCCCAAGCACCCGTACGGTCCACGCAGCACCCAGAGCCGGGTGCGATCGAGCGCTCACCCTGCGTGGGCGCGAGGAGGTGCGCCATGACGGCCCTCGCCGACGACCTCGAGTCCACCGACGACGTGCTGGACGCCGACCCCACGGCGGCCCAGACCGAGGCCCCCTCACCCGATCCCGCCGCCTATCTGCGCGGCTACCACGCGACGGCCGCCGTGCGCGGCGTGGCGGAGATGACCAAGGGCGCGGGCTACGTGGCCCGCCGGGCGCTGCGCCAGGCGCTGACCCCCGGCCGCAACACGCGGGACGCGCAGCGCTGGTGGCGCCACGTGCTCACCCGCCGGCGCCCGCAGTGGCACAACGAGCACGAGATCGTCTTCGAGACGCCCATCGCGCGCCTGCGCGACTTCTCGCAGGGCTCGACCGACGACGTCGTGCCCGCCCTCGTGCTGCCGCCCCAGGCCGGGCACGACTCGTGCATCGTCGACTTCCAGCCGCGCCAGTCGCAGATGATGGTCATCCGCGAGGCCGGGCTGACCCGCGCGTTCACCCTCGACTGGGTCGGCGCCACCCGCGCGACCTCGGGGACGACGATCGAGGACTACATCGCGGTGGTGGACCGGGCCGTCGAGCACGCCGGCGGCAAGGTCAACCTCATCGGCGACTGCCAGGGCGGGTGGCTCGCGACCATCTACGCCGCGATCCACCCGGACAAGGTCAACACGCTGACCCTCGCGGGCGCGCCGATCGACTTCCACGCCGGCGAGACCCCGATCGGGGCGTCGTCGCGCGTGTTCACCCAGCGCTTCGGCCAGCTGCCCTACCGGGCGATGGTCGCGGCGGGCGGCGGCAACATGCCGGGCGCGTTCGTGCTGGGCGGCTTCATCGCGATCCGGCCCGACGCGGAGATCGCCAAGCACGTCGACCTGCTGCGCAACCTCGACGACCCGGTGGCCATCGGGCGCTACGAGGCGTTCGAGGACTGGTTCAAGCACACGCAGGACGTGCCCGGCACGTTCTACCTGTGGCTGGTCGAGCACCTCTTCGCGGGCAACGAGCTCGTCCACGGCGACCTCGTGGTCGGCGGGGAGCGCGTCGACATGCGGCGGATCTCCTGCCCGCTGTTCCTGCTCGGCGGCGCGACCGACCACATCACGCCGCCGGTGCAGGTCTTCGCCGCCGCGGACCACGTGTCCACGCCGGCCGACCAGGTCACCACGCGGACCGCGCCCGGTGGCCACCTCGGGCTGTTCATGGGCAACCAGGCGCTGCGCCACGAGTGGCCGCCGCTCCTGGCCGCCGTCGCGGAGCACTCGCGTCCGTGACCGCTCGACCTGGAACGATCCCGCAGATCCTGCGGTGATCCTCCGCCCGCGGGCCTGGGTGACGGCCCCGGCCCGCGGGTACGTTCAGACGTCCGGCCCTCGTGTGACGAGGGCACCGCGCACCGTGACCACCCACTTCGACCGCCCGGGTGGTCGGTCGTCCCCGGCGCACCGCCGCGCCACCCATCGACCAGGAGGGTCCACCGCATGCCCGGCTCCGTCATCGTCTCCGGCAAGCGCACTCCCATCGGCAAGCTCTCCGGCGCGTTCGCCGGCATGACGGCCGGCGACCTGGGCACCACGGCGATCAAGGCCGCGCTCGAGGCCGCCGGCATCACCGGAGAGCAGGTCGAGTACGTGATCATGGGTCAGGTGATCCAGGCCGGGAACGGCCAGAACCCGGCCCGCAAGGCGTCCACCGACGCCGGCATCCCGATGTCGACGCCCTCGTTCACGCTGAACAAGGTCTGTCTGTCCGGCCTCGACACCGTCGCCCTCGCCGACCAGATGATCCAGGCCGGTGAGTACGACATCGTCGTCGCCGGCGGCATGGAGTCGATGACGCAGGGGCCGCACATGCTCCCGAAGGCGCGCTCGGGCTACAAGTACGGCTCGGGCACGCTCGTCGACGCCACCGAGCACGACGGTCTCACCGACGTCTACGACCACGAGTCGATGGGCGCCTCGACCGAGCGCTTCGCCTCGTCGATCGGGCTGTCGCGCCAGGAGATGGACGAGGTCTCGGCCGCGTCCCACCAGCGCGCCGCCGACGCCGCCAAGAACGGCCGTTTCGAGGCCGAGATCACCGCCGTCCAGGTGCCGCAGCGCAAGGGCGACCCGATCAGCGTCACCGAGGACGAGGGCGTCCGCGGCGACACCACCGCGGAGGGCCTCGGCAAGCTCAAGCCGGCGTTCTCCAAGGAGGGCGCGATCACCGCGGGCAGCAGCTCGCAGGTCTCCGACGGCGCGTCGGCCACGGTCGTCATGTCGGCGAAGAAGGCCCAGGAGCTGGGCCTCGAGCCGCTGTGCGAGATCCGCAGCCACGGCTGGGTCGCCGGCCCGGACAACTCGCTGCTCTCGCAGCCGTCGAACGCCGCGTTCAAGGCGCTGCGCCGCGAGGGCATCGACCCCTCGGACGTCTCCCTGTGGGAGATCAACGAGGCGTTCGCGGCCGTCGCGATCCAGTCGGCCCGCGAGCTGGGTCTGAACTCCGACCAGGTCAACACCGACGGCGGCGCCATCGCCCTGGGCCACCCCATCGGCGCCACCGGCAACCGGCTCGCGGTGCACGCCGCCCACGAGCTGCGCCGCCGTGGCGGCGGCTACGCGGTCGCCAGCCTCTGCGGCGGCGGCGGCCAGGGCTCGGCGCTGATCTTCCACGCCTGACGCACGACCCCCACGGCGCGGCGGTCACCTCTCGCGAGGTGGCCGCCGCGCCGTCGTGCCTGCGGGAACCGGCGCCGGGCTCGCTGCGTCGAACCCGGGTGCGGGGCCGCGCCCGGTGGGAGGAGCCGGCGCGGCCCCGTCCGGACGACCAGGCTGTGGATCGATCATGCTCACGGCGGTGACCATGGTCGGGTGCGCATGCCAAGGTGGGCGCCCGGGCACAGGTGACCCGGAGCACACCCTGAGAACCACACCCTGAGAACACGGAGGCGAGCACATGCCGCAGGAGGTCCGGGGCGTCGTGTCCCGGGAGAAGGGCAAGCCGGTGACGGTCGAGACGATCGTCATCCCCGATCCCGGTCCGGGCGAGGCCGTGGTGAAGGTCCAGGCCTGCGGGGTCTGCCACACCGACCTGCACTACCGCGAGGGCAACATCGAGGACGCCTACCCGTTCCTGCTCGGCCACGAGGCCGCAGGCGTGGTGGAGGCGCTCGGCGAGGGCGTCGAGGGGCTCGAGGTCGGCGACTACGTCATCCTCAACTGGCGTGCCGTGTGCGGGGTCTGTCGCGCGTGCCGCAAGGGCCAGCACCACCTGTGCTTCGACACCCACAACGCTGCCCAGGCGATGACGCTCAAGGAGACCGGCGAGGAGCTCAAGCCGGCCCTGGGCATCGGCGCGTTCGCGGAGAAGACGCTGGTGCACTCCGGCCAGTGCACGAAGGTCAACCCCGACATCGATCCGGCCCAGGCCGGGCTCATCGGCTGCGGGATCATGGCCGGCGCGGGCGCCGCCATCAACACCGGCGAGGTCAAGCGCGGTGAGACCGTGGCGGTCATCGGCTGCGGCGGGGTGGGCGACGCGGCGATCGCCGGCGCGGCGCTGGCCGGGGCCACGACGATCATCGCGGTCGACACCGAGGACCGGAAGCTGGAGTGGGCCAAGGGCTTCGGCGCCACCCACACCATCAACGCGAAGAACACCGACCCGGTGCAGGGCATCCGCGACCTCACCGGCGGCTTCGGCGCCGACGTCGTCGTCGACGCGGTCGGCATCCCGGCCACGTGGAAGCAGGCGTTCGAGGCCCGCGACCTCGCCGGCCGGCTGGTGCTCGTCGGCGTGCCGTCGCCGGACATGAAGCTCGAGGCCGACTTCCAGCCGTTCTTCTCCCACGGCGGGTCGCTGCGGGCGTCCTGGTACGGCGACTGCCTGCCCAGCCGCGACTTCCCCATGCTGGTCGACCTCGCCCTGCAGGGCCGTTTTCCGCTCGACAAGTTCGTCACCGAGCGGATCTCCCTCGACGACGTCGAGCAGTCCTTCGAGAAGATGCACCACGGTGACGTGCTGCGTTCGGTGGTGATCCTGTGACCGCCGAGAAGGTGAGCGAGGGCGTCGAGCACCTCACCACGTCCGGCCAGTTCCAGATCGACGGGAACTCGTTCGACGTCGACAACAACGTCTGGATCGTCGGCGACTCGTCCGAGGTCGTCCTCCTCGACGCCCCGCACGACGCGGAGGCGATCAAGAAGGCGATCGGCGACCGCAACGTCGTGGCCATCCTGTGCACGCACTCGCACAACGACCACGTCAACGCGGCGCCGGCGATCGCGTCGGCGTTCGACGCGCCGATCCTGCTCAACCCGGACGACCGGGTGGTCTGGAACCTCACCTACCCGGACCGCGAGCCCGACGGCGAGATCCACGACGGCGAGACGTTCACCATCGGCGGGATCGACCTCCGGGCGATCCACACGCCGGGGCACTCCCCCGGGTCGACGGTGTTCTACGCGCCCGACCTCGGCACGCTGTTCTCCGGGGACACCCTGTTCAACGGCGGGCCCGGTGCGACGGGGCCGTCGTACTCGGACTTCAACGTGATCATCGAGTCGCTGGCGGAGAAGGTCTTCTCACTGCCCGGGGACACCATCGTGCGCACCGGGCACGGCGACACGACGAAGGTCGGGGACGAGGCCTCGCGCCTCGAGGAGTACCGCGAGCGGGGCTACTGACGCGGGCTTGACCCCCTCTCCGGACGACGAGTACCCGGCCGACCCCTATCCCGGGGTCGCGCCGGGTTTCTCGTTCGTGCACCTGCATCGGGCGAGCCACCGGCTCGAGCCCTCCGACCGGGCCGCGGCCGGGTGGACCGTGGACGGCGACGACCTCGACCGGTGGCTCGCCGGGCACGGGGCCGCGCCGATGGCGGCGAGGGTCCCGGTGCTCGCCTTCGGGTCCAACCGCAGTCCGGGCAAGCTGACGTGGCTGCGCGAGCACCTGGGCCTCGCGGGGCCGGTGGTGGTCCTGCGCGCGCGGGTGGAGGGCCTGGCCGCGGTGTGGGCCGCGGGGCTGCGGGCGCGGGACGGGGCGCGGCCGGCGACGCTCGCCGTGGCGGCGGGCGCGGTCGAGACCCACGCGGTGTGGATGGCGACGCCGGACCAGGTCGCCGTGCTCGACCGCTGCGAGGGACGGGGCGAGCGCTACGACCTCGTGCGGCTGCGTACGGGCCACGTGGAGACCGAGGACGGCGCGCGCCTCGACGGCGTCTGGACCTACTGGGCGGGCGCCCCGGGGCCACGCCGCGCCGCGGAGCCGGACCCGTCCGCGTCGCGGGCCCCGCTGCTCGTCGACGGGGCGCCGGTGCCGGTCGTCGATGTCGACCAGGCCGCCGCCCGGGACCTCGTGGGCGAGCCGGCCCCGCCCGTCCGGGACGTCGTCAGCGTCGAGCACGGCACCCCCGACCCGTCGTCGTGGCCCGACCGCGTGTTCGTCTACGGCACCCTGATGCCGGGCCGGCGCGCCTGGCGGCTGATGGCGCCGCACGTCACGGGCGCGCCCGTCGAGGCGTGGCTGCCGGGCCGGGTGCACGACACCGGGCGCGGCTACCCGGCCCTCGTCCGTGGCGGTCCGGGACGGGCGCACGGGGCCGTGCTGACGCTCGCCGACCCGCCGGCCGCACTGCCGGCGCTCGACGCCTACGAGGGGCCCGAGTACCGCCGCCAGCGCGCCGTCGCGCACACCGCCGGCGGGCGCCTGCCGGTATGGGTGTGGACCTGGCCCGGCCCGGTGTCCGGCGCGCCGCTGACCGACCCCTGGCCGGTGGGCTGAGGGCTACCAGCGCGTGCGGACGGTGACCCAGCCGGGCGCCGCGGGTGCCGCCGGGGAGACCGGGCGCGGCGCCGCCTCCGGCGTCGGACCCGTGGCGGCGTCCTCGTCGCGCCGGTGGGCGTGGCGTCCGAGCGCGAGGAGCACCGTCCCCACGAGGAGCGCGACGCCCGCCAGGACGAGCACACCGAGCGCGACGAACGACGGCACGCCGTGCAGCCGCGGGACCCCGGGCACAGCGAGCGGCACGGCGCCCAGGAGCAGGATCATCGTCACCGTCGCCACCACCGCGATGCGCACGCCGCCCCCTCCCGCCGGATCTCCAGCCTCCACCGGAGGTCGCACGGTCCACCAGGGCTCGTTACCCCGAACGGGGTCACGATGCGGTCCCGGTCGGCGGGTCGTCCCCCGGTGGACGCGATCGGGGGACTCCGACATCCTGACCGCCGGCTCGGAGGTGGGGAGCGATGCTCGAGATCGACGGGATCTCCAAGCGGTTCGGGTCCACGGTGGCGCTGGACGGCATGACCTTCACGGTGCGGCCCGGGGAGCTCTACGGCTTCGTCGGCGCCAACGGCGCGGGCAAGACGACGACGATGCGGATCGCGCTCGGCGTGCTCGCCGCCGACGCCGGGGAGGTGCGCCTGGACGACCGCCCGCTCGACGCCTCATCGCGGCGGCGGATCGGCTACATGCCCGAGGAGCGCGGCCTCTACCCGCGCATGGCCGTCGGCACCCAGCTGCGGTACCTGGCCGAGCTGCGCGGGCGCTCGGCCGCCGAGGCGCGGGCGGCCACCGAGCGCTGGACCGAGCGCCTGGGGATCGCCGATCGCCGCGCCGACGAGGTCCAGCGCCTGAGCCTGGGCAACCAGCAGCGCGTCCAGCTCGCCGCCGCGCTCGTCGCCGACCCCGACGTCCTCGTGCTCGACGAGCCCTTCTCGGGCCTCGACCCGATGGCCGTCGACGTCATGAGCGAGGTCCTGCGCGAGCGCCGGGACGCGGGCGCGCCGGTGGTCTTCTCGTCGCACCAGCTCGAGCTCGTCGAGCGGCTCTGCGACCGGGTCGGGATCGTGCGCGCGGGGCGCCTCGTCGCCGAGGGCACGGTCGCGGAGCTGCGCGAGGCCTCGGCGACCGAGGTCGTCGTCGACGCCCCGCGGGCGGCGACGGGGTGGGCCGACGTCCTGCCCGGCGTCGCCGCGGTCCGCACGACCGCGGAGGGCACCGTGCTGACGCTGGCCGACGCCTCCGACGCGACGCTGGGCACGGTGCTCGACGCGGCGCGGCGCACGGGCCCGGTACACGAGTTCCGGCGCCGCCGCCCGACTCTCGCCGAGATCTACCGCGACGCCGTCGCCGACCACCACCCGGACGCCCGCCCGCGGCCCGGCGCCGCGGCGTGACCGGACGCCTGCGCCCCGTCGCGCTCATCGCCCGGCGGGAGTTCGCCGCGCGGGTCCGGGGGCGCGCGTTCGTCTTCGGCACCCTCGCCGTCCTGGTGCTGCTCGGCGCCTACGCGGCGGTGCTCGCCACCATCACCGCGGGCGAGGACACCGCGCGGGTCGGCGTCACGGGCCCCGCGACCGTCCTCGCCGGCCCGTTGCAGCGCGCGGCCCCCACCGAGGGCGTCACGCTCACGGTCATCCCGCAGCCCGACGTCGCGGCGGGCGAGGCCGCGGTCCGCGCCGGCGACCTCGACGCCCTCGTCGGCGGTGAGCCCGCGCGACCACGGGTGTTCGTCGAGTCGGAGCCCCCGGCCGACCTGGAACGGGTGCTGGACGACGCCACGACCGTCGTCGCCCGCGACGCGTTCCTCACCGGCCGCGGGGTGGCCCCGGGGGCGCTGGACGCGGCGCTGGCCGAGTCGGGGCCGGTGTTCGTGGCCGTCGAGCCGCCCGACCCGCAGGCCGGGCCGCGGCTGGGCCTGGGGCTGGCGGGCGCGTTCCTGCTGTTCTTCTCCATCCAGTCCTACGGCGCGATGGTCGCCCAGGGCGTCGTGGAGGAGAAGGCGAGCCGCGTCGTCGAGATCGTGCTGTCGTCGGTGCGGCCGTGGCAGCTGCTGCTGGGCAAGGTGCTCGGGCTCGGCGCGGTGGGGCTGCTGCAGCTCGTGATCCTCGGGGGTGCCGGGCTCGCCGTCGCCGGGGTGGCGGGCGTGCTCGTCGTGGGCCCCGGGCTCGTGACGACGCTGGTGTCGGTGGTCGTCTGGTACCTGCTCGGGTTCGCGCTCTACGCGACGGTGTTCGCCGCCGCCGGGTCGCTGGTGTCGCGCCAGGAGGACACGCAGAGCGTGCTCTCGCCGGTGACGATCACGGTGCTGCTCGGGTTCGTCGTCGGCTTCAACCTGCTGACCTCCGACCCGCGCGGCACCGGGATCACCGTGCTCTCGCTGCTGCCGCCGTTCAGCCCGCTGTTCATGCCCGCCCGCGTGGCGCTGGGGGTCGCGCCGGTGGGCCAGGTCGTGCTCGCCTTCGCGCTGACGATCGCGTTCACGGGCGTCGTGCTGGCCCTCGGGGGGCGGATCTACGCGAACTCGGTGCTGCGCACGGGTGCGCGCGTGTCGCTGCGTGAGGCCCTGGGGCGGGCCCGGAGCTGACGGGGCGTCCGCCGGCGACGCGAAGCGGTCGAGATCGTCTCCCCCCTCGCCTTCTCCCGCCGGTGGTGCAACGATCTCGCGATGCTCACACGGTCCACGGGGCGGATGGTCGGCGCGACCATCGCCGTGCTCGCGTTCGTCCTCGCCGGCTGCGGCGGCCTCTCCGGCTCCGGTCAGCCCCAGGCCCAGGGCGGCAGCCTCGCCGCCAGCGGTATCAACCTCGCCGGGCAGACCTACACGGTCGGTGGGCAGGAGTTCGACGAGCAGCTGCTGCTCTGCAAGATGAGCGTCGCCTCCCTGCAGTCGGTCGGCGCGACCGTCAACGACCGCTGCAACATCACCGGCTCCGCCGCGGCCCGCCAGGCGCTGCTCTCCGGCGAGATCGACATGGGCTGGTCGTACACCGGCACCGGCTGGATCGCGAACCTCGGCAACACCACGCCGATCCCCGACTCGCAGCAGCAGTACATCGCGACGCGCGACCAGGACCTGGAGCGCAACCAGATCGTCTGGACCAACCCGACGCCGTTCAACAACACCTACGCGATCGCCACCACCCGGGCCTTCGCCGACCAGAACAACCTGCGCACCACGACGGACTGGGCGAACTTCATCAACAGCGGCGACCCGCGGGCCACCACCTGCGTCGAGGCCGAGTTCGCGAGCCGCAACGACGGCCTGCCCAACCTGCTCAAGACCTACGGGGTCACCCGGCCCTACGACTCCCCGCCGGCGCTGACCGTGCTCGACACCGGCGCGATCTACCAGGCCACGGCCAACGCGAACCCCTGCTTCTTCGGCGAGGTGTTCACCACCGACGGTCGCATCCCGGCGCTGAACCTCGTGTCGCTCGCCGACGACCGCAACTTCTTCCCGAAGTACAACGCGTCGAACACCATCCGCAAGAACGTCGTCGACCGGAACCCGCAGGTCGTCGAGGTGTTCAACCAGATCGCGCCGCGCCTGACCGACGACGTCATGCTCAACCTCAACGGGCAGATCTCGTCCCAGGGCCGCGACGCCGACCAGGTCGCCCGCGAGTTCCTGACGCAGCAGGGCCTCATCGGCCAGCAGTGACACCCGCCCCCTGCTGACCGAAGGGCACCTCCGCTCGACTAGATCGAGCGGAGGTGCCCTTCGCTCGTCAAGGGTCTCAGAGGCGGTTGAAGCGGTCCAGGGCCTCGGCGCGCTCGGCCTTGTGGTCGACGATCGGGGCCGGGTAGTCCGCCGGCGGCTCGGCGAGTGTCCAGGGCTGGTGGACCTTCTTGCCCTCGATCCCGGCCAGCTCGGGCACCCAGCGGCGGACGTAGTCGCCCTGCGGGTCGAAGCGCTCGCCCTGGGTCACGGGGTTGAAGACCCGGAAGTACGGGGCGGCGTCGGTGCCCGTGCCCGCGGCCCACTGCCAGCCGTGCTGGTTCGACGGGAGGTCGCCGTCGACGAGCAGCTGCAGGAAGTGCCGCGCGCCCCGCCACCACGGCAGGTGCAGGTCCTTGACGAGGAACGACGCGACCGCCATCCGCATGCGGTTGTGCATCCACGCCTCGCCGCGCAGCTGGCGCATCGCGGCGTCGATGGCCGGGAAGCCGGTGCGGCCCTCCTGCCAGGCGCGGAAGCGCTCCTCGGCCTCCTTGCCGGTGTCGTAGGGCATGCGGTCGAACTTGGGGTCGAAGTTCTCGCGGGCCGAGCGGGGGTAGAACCACAGCACCGCGGCGTAGAAGTCGCGGAAGCACAGCTCGTTGCGGTAGGACTGCGCGCCCTTGCCGCTGGTGCCGATGCCGCCGAGCAGCGTGCGCGGGTGGATCACGCCGTACTTCAGGTACACCGACATCCGCGAGGTCGCGGGCTTGTCGGGGCGGTCGCGTAGGTCGTCGTAGTCGGCGAGGTGCTCGTCGACGAACGCCTCCCAGTGCTCGCGGGCGGCCCGCTCGCCGGCCTCGGGCAGCTCGGCCTCGACGGACTCGTCGCCGGGGATCGTCACGGCGCGGGGGCCGCCGTCCTTCTCCGACGGGTCCATCCAGTCGACGGTCGCGGCGTCGGTGTCGGCCGGCGCCCCCTTCTCCCGCTTGGCCCACTCACGGCTGAACGGCGTGTAGACCCGGTACGGCTCGCCGTCGGACTTCGTGATCTTCCCGGGCTCGACGGCGTAGGGCGACCCGGTGCGCACGAGGTCGACGTCCCGCTCCCCCAGCGCCTTCTCGACGGCCTCGTCGCGCTCGCGGCCGTAGGGCCCGAAGTCGGCGGCGATGTGCACGCTCCCGGCCTTCACCGCGCCCGCCAGCTTCGGGATCGCCTCGGCCGGGTCGCCGCGCACGACGAGCAGCCGCCCGCCCAGGGACGCGTCGAGGTCGCGCAGGCTGCGGAAGAGGAAGGTCCGCCGCGCGGCGCCGGACGGCCCGAGCAGCTTCTCGTCCAGCACGAACACCGCCAGCGCACGGCGCGCCCGCGCCGCGGCGGCCTCGAAGACCGGCTGGTCGTGGACCCGCAGGTCGCGGCGGAACCAGACGATCGCGGTGTCGTCGCGGTCGCGGGAGTCGCTCATGTCGGACGGCTACCCCGGCCTCCGGGGACTACGCCCCCGTCGCCCGCCCGGCGCGGTGAGCGCACCGGACCGGGCGAGCGAACGGGGACTCCGTGCGCGTAGAAGCAGCGAACAGCACGTTCGCTGCAACGCGCTGCAGCCCCTCAGCGCTGGTCGAGGCCCACGTAGGAGCGCTCGGTCGGGCCCGTGTAGACCTGGCGCGGGCGGCCGATGCGGGTGTCCGGGTCGTCGATCATCTCGCGCCAGTGGGCGATCCAGCCCGGGAGGCGGCCGATGGCGAAGAGCACCGTGAACATCTCGGTCGGGAAGCCCATGGCCTGGTAGATCAGGCCGGTGTAGAAGTCGACGTTCGGGTAGAGCTTGCGCTCGACGAAGTAGTCGTCGTGCAGCGCGAACTCCTCGAGGCGCATGGCGATGTCGAGCATCTCGTCGCCGCCGCCGAGCTTCTCGATGATCCCGCGCGCGGTGTCGCGGACGATCGCCGCGCGGGGGTCGTAGTTCTTGTAGACGCGGTGGCCGAAGCCCATGAGCCGGACGCCCGGCTCCTTGTTCTTGACCTTGCGGACGAACTCGTCGGCGTTGCCCTCGTTGTCGCGGATGCCCTCGAGCATCGACAGCACCGCCGCGTTGGCGCCGCCGTGCAGCGGGCCGAACAGGGCGTTGATGCCCGCGGAGATCGACGCGAAGAGGTTGGCCTGCGACGAGCCGACCATGCGCACCGTCGACGTCGAGCAGTTCTGCTCGTGGTCGGCGTGCAGGATGAACAGCATGTCCAGCGCCTTGGCGACGTCCGGGTCGACCTCGTACGGCTCGGCCGGCAGGCCGAAGGTCAGGCGCAGGAAGTTCTCGACCAGGCCCAGCGAGTTGTCCGGGTACAGGAACGGCTGGCCGATCGAGTTCTTGTAGGCGTAGGCCGCGATCGTCGGGACCTTGGCCAGCAGGCGGACGCTGGACAGGTCGACGTTCGGCTCGTCGAAGGGGTCGAGGCTGCGCTGGTAGAAGGTCGACAGCGCCGAGACGGCGGACGACAGCACCGGCATCGGGTGCGCGTCGACCGGGAAGCCGTCGAAGAACTTCTTCAGGTCCTCGTGCAGCATCGTGTGCCGCTGGATCTGGTCGGTGAAGGTCTCGAGCTGCTGCTTGTTCGGCAGCTCGCCGTAGATCAGCAGGTAGCTGGTCTCGACGAACGTGGAGTTCTGCGCCAGCTCCTCGATGGGGTAGCCGCGGTAGCGCAGGATGCCCGCGTCACCGTCGATGTACGTGATGTCCGAGCGGCAGGCGCCGGTGTTCACGTAGCCCGGGTCGAGCGTGATCAGACCGGTCTCGCCGAGCATCTTCCCGAGCGCGACGCCCGAGGCACCCTCGGTCGCCTCGACGATCTCCATCTGGTGCTCGCCGCCCGGGTACGACAGCGTGGCGGTGCGCTTCTCGGAGTCCTCGCTGGCCATCGGCAGTCAGTCCCTCTCGCGCTCGTCCGCGGCGGGAGGGCGGCGGCGCCGGCTCGGCGAGCGGAGGTGCCGGGCCGCCCGGCCGGAGGGGGTGTCCCCGCGGCGCGCTCCCGCAGCAGTGGGGGTGGTTCGAGCGCGAACCGTAGCGCCCGGAAAGCCCGCTGTGCAGTACGAGGACCGGCGCCGCGCGGCGTGGGACACGTCACTCCGTGACAACTGCGTTACGACCCAGCGTCACGACCGACATCAGGGACGCTCGAGCTCGTCCCGCCACGGCGGCTCGGCCCCGGCCCGCGAGACGGTCCAGGCCGCGGCGCGGGCCGCGGCGCGCAGCGCGTCGGTCCAGGCGTCGGCGTCGAGATCCGCGACGGCGGCCCGGTCGAGGGCGTCACGGCGGGCGAGCCAGGCCAGCAGGGCGGCGTGCACGCTGTCGCCCGCCCCGATCGTGTCGACCAGCGGCCCGACGGCGTCCGCCGGCACCGCCACGACCCCGCCGCGTGTGTGGGCCGTGAGCCCCTCGGCGCCGCGGGTCAGGACCACCGCGCCCGCCCCGGCGTCGAGCAGGTCCGACGGCGTGCGACCCCACCGCTCGGCGTCCTCGTCGGAGAGCTTGACCAGGCCCGCGACCCCCGCGATCGCGTCGAGGCGGGCGATCACGGCGTCGGGGTCGTCGACGAGCCCGGGGCGCAGGTTGGGGTCGAGGCTGACCAGCCGCCCGCGCTCGGCCTCCCGCGCGGCGAGCGCGGCGTAGCGCGACGCGCCCGGCTCGAGCACCAGCGACAGCGTCCCGACCGCGACCGCGGCGGTGTCGGCCGGCAGCTCCCCGGGGTCCGCGACGAGGCGGTCGGCGCTGCCCGCGACGTGGAACGCGTAGTGCGCGGCGCCGGCGGCGTCGAGGGTGACGACGGCCAGCGTCGTCGGCTCGGGCCCGCGCTGCAGCAGCGAGGTGTCGACGTCGTTGGCCTCGAGCCGGCGGACCAGGGCCTCGCCGAAGGCGTCGGTCGACAGGCGCGTGAGCATCGTCGTCGGCACCCCGAGGCGGCCGAGGCCGACGGCGGTGTTGAACGGCCCGCCACCGAGACGCGGCGCCAGCGCGCGCAGGGCCGGGTCGTCGGGGTGCTCGTCCCCGGTGGGGACCAGGTCGACCAGCGCCTCGCCGCCGACGACGACGCGGCCGGTCACGACGGGTCCTCCCCGACGGGTCCGGCTCCGCTGCGCGGCGCGTCCTGCGCCGTGACGCCCCAGCGCACGACCCACGTCTCCCCCGGCGCGAGCACCCGCAGGTCGGTGCCGGAGTTGGCGGCGTCGGGCGGGCAGGTCATCGGCTCCACGGCGACGGCCTTGCCGCGCCCGGCGAGGTCGTCGGGCGTGAACGCCTGCACCCAGCGCACGTCGGACCCGCCCCACAGGGCGGTGGCCCGGCCGTCGGGCGCGGTCAGGACGCCCAGCACGCCGTCCCCACCCGGGGCGGCGCCGAAGCAGGTGTCGAGGGCGAGGTCGGCGACGCGCCGGCCGCCGCGCAGGTCCTCGTCCGGGGTCACCGGGCGCACCGCGGTCGGGATCATCCGCTCGTCGGTGTCGACGATCCGGTCGGCCGCGAGGCGAAGCGTGCAGTCGGCGGGGGCGACGTCGCCGACGCGCAGGTAGGGGTGGGTGCCGACGCCCGCGGGGACCTCGACGTCGCCCGTGTTGGTCAGCGCGTGCCCGACGGCGAGGCCGGTGGGTGTCGCGGTGTAGGTGGTCTCGACGTGCAGGGGCCCCGGCCAGCCCCAGCCGGCGTCGACGTCGGCGGCGAGGGTCACGGCGTCCGCGGCGCGCTCGACGACCCGCCACGGCCGGCGGCGCAGGAAGCCGTGGATGGCGTGGCCGCGGGCGGGCTCGGTGGCCTCGAGGTGGTACTCGCGGCCGGCCCAGCGGTACACGGCCCCGGCGATGCGGTTCGGCCACGGCACGAGCACGCAGCCCGCGCCCATCGGGGGGCTCGCGTCGGCGTCGTAGGACTCGACGCGGTCCTGCCCGTCGACGCTCAGCACCCGCAGGCCCGCGCCCACCTCGGTGACGACGGCGCGGGTCGGCCCCGCGACGAGGTCGATCTGCTCGCCGGTCGGGTGCACGGCAGAACACGCTAGCGGTTGTGACGATCGGTTTGCGTCTGCCCGACGCCGGTTTCGTCCCCCGGTCCGAGTGGTCACCTAGCCGGACATGACGGAGGACACCCCGGGAGACCACGGCCGCCCGCCGAAGGTCGTCATCGTCGGCGGCGGGTTCGCCGGCTTCCAAGCGGCGCGGTCCCTCGCCAGACGGATGGGCGACGAGGTCGACATCGTCCTCGTGAGCCCGACCAACTACTTCCTCTACCTGCCGCTGCTGCCCGAGGTGGCCGCCGGCATCCTCGAGCCGCGCCGGATCTCCGTCGCCCTCGCCGCGGCCCTGCCGCGCTGCGTGCGCCACGCCCCGGGCGAGGTCGACGAGCTCGACCTCGACGGGCACACCATCGGCTGGCTCGACCCCGAGGGCGTGCACCACGAGACACACTGGGACCGGCTGGTCATCGCGGCCGGCAGCGTGCACAAGGTGCTCCCGGTGCCCGGCATCACCGAGTACGCGCAGGGATTCCGCGGCGTTCCCGAGGCGCTCTACCTGCGCGACCACCTGATCCGGCAGGTCGAGCTCGCGGCGATGTGCGAGGACCCCGAGGAGCGCGCCGCCCGACTGACCGTCGTCGTGGTCGGCGGGGGCTACACGGGCACCGAGGCCACCGCCCAGGGCTTCCTGTTCACCAAGGAGCTGGCCGCGAGCCGCGGGCTCGAGGAGGTCCCGCGCTGGGTGCTCGTCAGCCGCGGCGAGGTCCTGTCCGGGCTCGACGCGCACCTGGGCCGCAACGCCGAGCGGGTGCTGCGCGAGCGCGGGGTCGACGTGCGCACCGGCGAGCAGGTCGACGAGGCCACCGGCGACGGCGTGCGCCTGAGCTCGACGGGCGAGCACATCCCGACCCGCACCCTGCTGTGGTGCGTCGGGGTGCGCCCCGACCCGCTGATCGACGAGCTCGGCGTCGAGGTCGACCAGGGCCGCATCGTCGCCGACACCCACCTGCGCGTGCCCGGGCATCCCCACGTGTTCGCCTGCGGGGACGCCGCCGCGGTGCCCGACCGGGCCCGCCCCGGCCAGTACACGGCGATGACCGCCCAGCACGCCGAGCGCCAGGGCAAGCTCGCGGGACGCAACGTCGCCGCGTCGCTCGGGCACGGGCGCAGCAAGGCCTACAAGCACCGCGACCTCGGCTTCGTCGTCGACCTCGGTGGCTTCGACGCGGCGGCCAACCCGCTGGGCCTCAAGCTGACCGGGGTGCCCGCCCACGTCGTCGCCCGGGGCTACCACCTGCTCGCCATGCCCGGGAACCGCCTGCGCACCGCCGTGGACTGGCTGATGGACGCCCTCCTGCCGCGCCAGACCGCGCAGCTCGGGCTCGTGCGCTCCCCCGCGGTGCCGCTGGACTCCGCCTCGCCGGAGGTCCCGCAGCACGGGCTCGGCTTCCCGCACCGGCGGTCCCCGGGTCAGGCGGGTCCGTCGTCGGACGCCGTCTTCCCGCCGCGCCCGGGCGGATCGGCCGAGGCCGCGTCACCCGAGGCGTCGTCGGAGGCGGCATCGGCGGAGACCTCCTCGGAGGCGGCCACGGCCTCGGGCGGCGGCGGGTCGCCGGGCAACGGGGCCCGGTAGCGCCAGAACACGGGGAAGACGGCCACGACCAGGACCGTCAGCACGATGACGCCGATGCCGCCGACGAACGTGGCGGTGCCGGTGCCCCACGCGTCGGCGGCCGGGCCGTGCCAGAGGTCGCCCACGCGGGGGCCACCGGCGACGACCACCGTGAAGACCCCCTGCATGCGCCCGCGCATCCGGTCGGTGGCGACGACCTGCAGCATCGTCTGCCGGAACACCGCGCTGACGAGGTCGGCGGCGCCCGCGACCGCGAGCAGCGTCACCGCGAGCCACAGCATCGAGGTCAGCCCGGACAGCGCGACCCCGAGACCCCACACGCAGATCGCCACCGTCACGGCGACGCCCTGCCGGCGGATGCCGTGGAGACGCCCGGAGAACAGGCCGCCGAGGGTCGCGCCGATCGCGATCGAGGCGAACAGTGCGCCGAGCGCGAAGCCGCCGCCCGGCGGGTCGCCGAACACCCGCTCGGCCGCCTCGGGGAACACCGCGCGGGGCATGCCGACCGCCATCGCGACGATGTCGACGAGGAACGACACGAGCAGCACCTGGCTGGTCGCGATGTAGCGGAAGCCGGCGAGGACGTCGGCGAACCCGGCACTCTGCCGCACCGCGTGGATCGCCCCGCGCACCCCGCCCGGGCCGTCGCCGACGGGCAGGCGCGGCAGGTTGAAGGCGGCCCAGATCGACGCGGTCAGGCAGGCGGTGTCGACGAGGTAGAGGACGCCCACCGAGGTGAAGGTCAGGGTGACGCCGGCGAGCAGCGGGCCGGCGATGGCGCCGACCTGGTTCACCGTGAACAGCAGCGTGTTGGCCGCGGGCAGCTGGTCGTTGGGCAGGATCCGGGGCAGGACCGCGGCGCGGGTCGGCTGGTTGATCGCGAGGAACGCGGTCTGCACCGCGTAGAGCGTCAGGATCGTCCAGGGTCCGCCGACGCCGGTGACCGAGACGACGCCGAGCAGCGCGGAGGTCAGGGCGATGCCCGTGCCGGTGAACACCAGCAGCCCACGGCGGTCGACGGCGTCCGCGATCGCCCCGCCCCACAGGCCGAAGACGATGAGCGGGACCAGGCCGAACAGGCCGACGAGCCCGACCCACGCCGACGACCCCGTCAGCTGGTAGAGCTGTGTCGGGACCGCGACGACGGTGAGCTGCGCGCCGACGACCGTGACGATCGCCGCGATCCACAGGCGCTTGAAGGCGGGGGTGCGCAGCGGTGTGGTGTCGGCGAGGAGTCCGCGTCGCCGAGATGTCGGGTCCGGCTCCCCTCTGGGCGTGCTCCCAGGATGGCTGCGCGTCCGTCGTGGCACGGCGACGATCCTGCGCTCCTACGGCGCGAGGCGCTCCACGACCCACCCCGGATCGGTGCGGCGGAAGCGCAGCCGGTCGTGCAGGCGATCGGTGCGGCCCTGCCAGAACTCGACATGGGTGGGCACGAGCCGCCAGCCGCCCCAGTGCGGCGGGGGCGGGACCTCCTCGTCGCCGGCGAAGCGCTCGGTGACGGTCGCGAGGAGCTCCTCGAGCGCGGCCCGGTCGCGGACGACCGCCGACTGCGGCGACGCCCACGCCCCGAGCTGCGAGCCGCGCGGGCGGGTGCGCCAGTACTCGGCGGTCTCCTCGCGGGAGAGCAGCTCCACGGTGCCGACGACGGTGGCCTGGCGCTGCAGGGCGAGCCACGGGAAGGTCGCCGACGCCTGGCGCGTCTGGCGCAGCTGGTGGCTCTTCTCCGAGGTGTAGTTGGTGAAGAACGTGACCCCGGCGGCGTCGACGTCCTTGGCGAGCACGGTCCGGGTGGTGACGCGGTGCTCCTCGTCGCCGGTGGCCAGGACCATGGCGTTGGCGTCGGGCAGGCCCGCGTCGCGGGCGACCGCGATCCAGGCGTGCAGCTGCTCGTGCCAGGTCGGGGCGAGGTCGGCGGCGTCGAGCGTCGCGGCCCGGTAGTCCTCGCGCATCCCCGGCAGGCCCGTGCCCGCAGTCCGTTCCGCCAACCCGGCCTCCTTCACTGCGTCCTTGTCCGGTTTCCCGCCGCACCGTAGGCGACGGCGCCGTGCACACCACGTGAGCAGTGACACAAGCCGTCCGGCGCACGCTCCGTTGCCCGGCGCGCACCCCGCGGCGCACGGTGCTGCTGGGCAGCGGGGCCCCTGGTCCCCGCGTCGTCGACGCGAGGAGGACGAGCGCCGTGAGTCCAGCTGCTGCGAGGCCCGCCGCTGTCCCGCCCCCGCCGCCGGGGTACTCGCCGGGGCTCGAGGGCGTGGTGGCCTTCCGCACCGAGATCGCCGAGCCGGACCGCGACGGCGGCGCCCTGCGCTACCGCGGGGTCGACATCGACGACCTGGTCGGCTCCGTCGGCTTCGGCGACGTCTTCGGGCTGCTCGTCGACGGCGACCTCGGCCGTCCCCTGCCGCGCGAGGAGCCCGGGCTCGTGCCGCTCTTCTCCGGCGACGTCCGGGTCGACGCCCAGGCCGGGCTCGCGCTGCTCGGGGCGCGCTGGTCGCTGCCGCCGCTGCTCGACGCCACGCCGGAGCGTGCCCGCGACGACCTCGCCCGCTGCGCGGCAGCCGCGCTCGCGCTCGTCGCCCGCTCGGCGCGCGGGGCCGGGGCCGCGCCGGTGCCCGAGAGCGCGCTGGCCGGCGAGGACCCGGTGGAGCGCTTCCTGACCCGCTGGCACGGGGAGGCGGACCCGACGCACGTGCGGGCGCTCGACGCCTACTGGGTGTCGGCCGCCGAGCACGGGCTCAACGCCTCGACGTTCACCGCGCGGGTCGTCGCCTCGACCGGCGCGGACGCCGCTGCGTCGCTCTCCGCCGCCGTCGGGGCCATGTCCGGCCCGCTGCACGGCGGCGCGCCGGCCCGGGTGCTGCCGATGATCGCCGAGGTCGAGCGCACGGGGGACGCCGCGGGCGTCGTGCGCGGCATCCTCGACCGCTCCGAGCGGCTCATGGGCTTCGGCCACCGTGTCTACCGCGCCGAGGACCCCCGCGCCCGCGTGCTGCGCCGCACCGCCCGCGAGCTGGGCGCGCCGCGCTACGAGGCGGCCGCCGCGCTCGAGACCGCGGCGCTGGCCGAGCTGCGCGAGCGCCGCCCGGACCGGGCGATCGAGACGAACGTCGAGTTCTGGGCCGCCGTGGTGCTCGACCTCGCGGGCGTGCCGGCGGCGATGATGCCGGCGATGTTCACCTGCGCGCGCACCGCGGGATGGGCCGCCCACGTGCTCGAGCAGCGGCGCACCGGACGGCTCGTGCGCCCGTCGGCGCAGTACATCGGCCCGGGCGCGCGGCCGGTGGACGAGGTGGCGCGCACGGCCTGAGCGCCGGCCGCGCGTGGTCGTGGGGGTTTTCCTGTCGTCGGGTGTCAGCGTGGACGCCAGGCTGGACACCCCGGGACGTGGTGCAGGCGACAGCACGAGCCCGGCGACGCTGGGAGGATGCCGCGGTGACCACGTCGACCGACACGCTGCAGATTCCCGCCGAGCTCCTGCCCACCGACGGGCGGTTCGGGTGCGGGCCCTCGAAGGTGCGCCCCGAGCAGCTCGCCCACATCGCCGACAGCGCGGCCGTGATGGGGACGTCGCACCGCCAGAAGCCGGTCAAGTCGATCGTCGGGCGGGTGCGCTCCGGGCTGCGTGAGCTCTTCTCGATCCCCGACGGCTACGAGGTCGTCCTCGGGGTCGGCGGCACCACCGCGTTCTGGGACGCCGCGGCCGCGGGCCTCGTCCGCGAGCGCAGCCTGCACCTGACCTACGGCGAGTTCTCCTCGAAGTTCGCCTCGGTGACCAAGGGCGCGCCGTTCCTCGCCGACCCGATCGTCGTCTCCGCCGACCCCGGCAGCGCCCCGGAGCCCACGGCCGACCCGAGCGCCGACCTCATCGGCTGGGCCCACAACGAGACCTCCACCGGTGTCGCCGTGCCCGTGACCCGGCCGAGCGGCGCGGGCGACGCGCTCGTCGCCATCGACGCGACCTCGGGCGCGGGCGGGCTCCCGGTGCAGATCAGCGAGTCCGACGTCTACTACTTCGCGCCCCAGAAGAGCTTCGCCGCCGACGGCGGGCTCTGGATCGCGATCATGTCGCCGGCCGCGCTCGAGCGCGTCGAGCAGATCGACACCGACCGGCCGGGCGGGCGCTGGATCCCCGAGTTCCTGTCGCTGTCGACGGCGCTGGACAACTCGCGCAAGGACCAGACCTACAACACCCCGGCGGTCGCGACGCTGCTGCTGCTCGCCGACCAGATCGAGTGGATGAACGCCGGGGGCGGCCTGGACTGGGCGACCAGCCGCACCAAGGACTCCTCCGACCGGCTCTACCGGTGGGCGGAGGAGTCGTCGTTCGCGACGCCCTTCGTCGCCGACCCGGCGCACCGCAGCCAGGTCGTCGGCACCGTCGACTTCGACGACGCCGTGGACGCCGCCGCGATCGCGAAGACCCTGCGCGCCAACGGCGTCGTCGACACCGAGCCCTACCGCAAGCTCGGGCGCAACCAGCTGCGCGTCGGCATGTTCCCCGCCGTCGAGCCGGACGACGTCACCGCGCTGACCCGCTGCATCGACTGGGTCGTCGAGCGCCAGTCGTGACCAGCGCGCTGGTCCGATCGGGCTAGCAATTTCGTCACACGCGCCCCGCCCGTGTCTCCCGTCCACCGACGGGCGGACACGGGCGCGGCGCGCCTCCCTCGTCCGTGCAGATCCGTCGCCTAGCGTCGGTCGGCGAGCCACGAGGCCCCACCCGGCAGACGGGGCCCGGGCCGCGAGCCGACGGGGAGGCCTGATGCGTCAGCTGCGCGTCGTCGGCCTGGGTGACGACCACGAGACCGTGATCCTCGAGGACCCGATCCGCCACGAGCGGTTCGCGGTCTCCGGCGACGAGCGCCTGCGGGCCGCGGCCCGGGGGGACGTGCGACGCCTCGGGCAGATGGAGATCGAGGTCTCGAGCCCGCTGCGTCCCCGCGACATCCAGGCGCGTGTGCGGGCCGGCGAGTCGGTCGACGACGTCGCCGCGGCCTCCGGGGTGAGCACCGCGCACGTCGAGCGGTTCGCCTACCCGGTGCTGCTCGAGCGCGCCCGCGTCGCCGAGATCGCCCGGCGCGCGCACCCCGTGCTGCCGACCGACCCCACGCGCACCGACGGGCGCACGCTCGGCGAGATCGTCGCGGCCACCTTCATCGCCCGCGGGCAGGAGCTCGACGACGCGCGGTGGGACGCCCACAAGGGCGAGGACGCGCAGTGGATCGTCACGCTCGCCTGGCAGACGGGCCGCTCGGACAACCTCGCCCGCTGGGCCTTCCGGCCGGGCAGCTCCGGCGGCACGGTCGACCCGCGCGACGACCCCGCCCGCGAGCTCCTCGGCCACGACCCGGTCGGCGGCCCGCGCCGCGTCGACGCGCCGGTGCCCGCCGCGGCGCCCGCGCCGGAGGCCCCGCCCGGCGAGGCCCCGGAGAGGCACGACGAGACGCTCGAGGAGACGCCGGCCCTGGCCGTCGGGGGCGACACCGCCCCGGCGCGCCGCAGCGCGGGCGGCCACGGGACAGGACACGGCACGGGCCACGGCAGCGCCTCGCGGCGGGGTGAGCGCGGCACGGGCCGGCGCGGCGGGCGTCCGACCCGGGGCTCGGCGAGCCCGGCGAGCCCGGCGAGCCCGGCGGCGGGGAGCACCCCCGCCGCGTCCGCGGCCTCGAGCCCTGCCTCGAGCCCTGCCTCGAGCCCTGTCTCGGGTGCAGCCTCGAGCGAGACGCCGGCGGCCACCGACGACCAGGTCCCCGTGCCCCGCACCGGGCGGCCCGCCGAGCCCGCGGCCGCCGAGACCACCGAGCACGCGGCACCCGTCGAGACCGGGCGGCGCGGCCGGCGCACCCACCCGATCGTCCCGTCGTGGGAGGACGTGCTGCTGGGGACGCGCTCGCCGCGGAGCTGAGCCGGCTCAGAAGGCCGCGACGGCGAGGAAGACCAGCGCGGTCCCGGTGCCGGCGAACGTGCCGTACACCGCCCAGCGCCAGGTCGGGACGTGCCGGTTGAGCCACAGCGCCGGCACCAGGCCCGCGACCACGGCGGCGTCGACGAGCAGCCCGAGCGGGCCGAGCCCGGTGATCAGGGGCGCGGCCAGCGCCAGGTTCGCCAGCAGGACCACGCCCGCGACGAGGACGGCGAGGGTCAGGCCCACGCCCCACGGGGTCGGCTCCGCGGCCGCCGTGACCGCCGACGGCTCGCCCCCCTCGACGACGGGGTGCGGCGCGGGCCCGGCGGCGTGGCCGTTGCCGTTGCGGGGCAGCGGCGGCACCGGCGGCGGGTACGGCGTGCGGGTGACGGCGCGCAGGGCGACGCGGTGCCCCGTGACCGGGTCCCGGTAGTCGACGGGCGCGGCGAGCTCCACCGACAGCCGCGCCGCGAGCTGGCGGCCCCGGCGGCTGACGGTGTCGGCGGTGGTGTCGGCGGTGGTGTCGGCGGTGGTGTCGGCGGCCCTCCCGGTCGACGGGTCGAGCTCCGCTGCGCTCCGTCTCCCGGCCGGCACCGCCGCCGCGATCCGCGCCCACTCCTGCAGCGCGTCGACGAGGTCCGGCGGCAGCCCCCAGGTCCGGCCCGGCCCGCCGTCGGCGTCGGGCTCCCCGAGCGGCACCCCGGCCACCAGCGCCCGGCCGCGCACGGCGGTCACCTCCACGACCCTCACGGCGCGCCCGTCCGCCCGCCGGGGACGAGCACGCCGGCGGTGGCGTGGAACGCGACCGCGGCGGCGGTGGCCACGTTGAGCGAGTCGACGTCGCCGGCCATCGGGATGCGGACGCGGACGTCGGCGGCGGCGAGCGCCGCGGCGGAGAGCCCCGGGCCCTCGGCCCCGAGCATCAGCGCCACCCGCTCGTGCCCGGCGAGCCCGGCCATCGCGCCCGGGTCGCCCGCCGGCGTCAGGGCCCCGAGGACGAAGCCCGCCGCGCGCAGCGCCGCCACGGCCTCGTCGAGGTCGCAGGGCACGAACGGCACCCGCAGCACGTGGCCCATCGAGACCCGCACGCTGCGCCGGTAGAGCGGGTCGGCGCACCCCGGGCCGACGAGCACCGCGTCCACCCCGAGCGCGGCGGCGTTGCGGAACAGGGCGCCGAGGTTCTCGTGGTCGTTGACGCCCTCGAGCACCGCCACACGCCGCGCGCCCGCGAGGAGGCCTGCGAGGTCGGGTGTCGGCGCACGGTCGGCGCTGGCGAGCACCCCCCGGTTGAGGTGGAAGCCGACCACGTGCGCCATGGTGTCGGCGTCGGTCACGTAGGCGGGGACGTCGACGCCGGCGAGGTCCGGCGCGAGGTCCTCGACCCGCCGGGCGACCCCGAGCAGCGCCCGCGGCGGGTACGGCGAGGCGAGCAGGCGCCGCACGACGACGGTGCCCTCGGCGAGCACGAGACCCCGGCCGCCGGGGCGGTCGGGACGACGGTCGGCGCGGGCGAGGTCGCGGAAGTCGGCGAGTCGCGGGTCCGCCGCGTCGTCGATCTCCACCACACGCGCCACGTGCGTATCGTTCCAGACCGCCACCACGAGCTCCGCGCCCGGCGACCCGGGGATGTGCCGGCCCGTGTGTGGCGGGCGCCGGTCGGGGCACCCGGGTGCACGCTGCTCCGCCGAGCACCGGACGAGAGCGGAACCGAACACCCCGGAAGGGCCCGGGGACGTGGGAGGCTGGGGCCGTGAGCGAGATGCGGGTGGTCGGCGTTCTGGCCGTGGACGACGCGACGCAATCCGGCGGCTCGTCGGGGTCGGGTGAGAGTCGGCACCCGGTGGTCCTGCTGCAGGAGACCGAGGGCAAGCGCTGCCTGCAGATCTGGATCGGGCTGGCCGAGGCCGAGGCCATCGCGCTCGAACAGCAGGGCCGTCTGCCCGAGCGGCCGCTGACGCACGTGCTCATCGCCGACGTGGTGTCCGCCCTGGGCCGGCGCCTCGAGCGCATCGAGATCACCGAGGTGCGGGCCGGCACGTTCTACGCGGACCTGGTCTTCGACCGGGGCCTGCGGGTGTCCGCGCGGCCCAGCGACTCGATCGCCATCGCGCTGCACGCCGACGTGCCGATCCACGCCACCGAGGGCGTCCTCGACGACGCCGGCGTGGTGGTCGAGGACGACGAGGGCGAGGAGTCCGGGTCGGGCAGCGGGGGGTCGAGCACCGACGAGGACGAGGTCGACCGCTTCCGCGCGTTCCTCGACAACATCTCGCCGGAGGACTTCGGACGAAGCGGCTGACCACCTGCGTCACGGAGGGTCGGAGGTCACCGTGCGTCGCCCAGCGGTCGACACGATCGGTGTCCTACGCTGAACGGACGCTTTCCGCGGTCGGACGGTGTCGACCGCTGGCGTGTCCCCGCGGGCTGTGTCAGCGTGACCGCTCGTCGGGGTTCGGGTGAGGTAGCCGGGGTGTGCCGCCGGGCAGGTGGTGACGGCTCCGGTGGTCGAGATCGGATCGTGGACGGGAGCCGGGCGGGCAATGGGCCAGCACCTCACCGCCACCCTCTTCACCGCCTCGGACCAGGCCCGCTACCGCCATCGCATCCACCGCTGCCTCGAGGCGTTCGGGACGATGGTCACCGAGGGGCGCTTCGCCGCCGCCGAGCCGAGCACCGGGGTCGAGATCGAGCTCGCCCTGGTCGACGAGGACATGCGCCCGGCGATGCTCAACCACGCGGTGCTCGACCGGTCCGCCTCCGACGTCCTGACCTCCGAGCTCGGGCGCTGGAACCTCGAGATCAACCTGCCGCCGCGGATGCTCCCCGGGGCGACCGCGCGCGACCTCGAGCAGGACATGCTCGACGCCACCACGAACGCGGGTGACTGCGCCCGCGATCTCGGCGCCCGCGCGGTGACCATCGGCATCCTGCCCACCCTCGCCGCCGAGCACCTCGCGTCCGACCAGCTCACCGAGGACCCGCGCTACGCCCTGCTCAACCGGCAGATGCTGACGGCCCGCGGCGAGCCGTTCCGCCTCGACATCACCGAGCCGCCCGCCTCGCGCCACGGCCCGACCGACGGCGCGCCCGCCGAGCACCTCGTCCTCGACGTCGACTCGATCGCCCCCGAGGCCGCCTGCACGTCGCTGCAGCTGCACCTGCAGCTCACCCCGGAGCTCTTCCCCGCCTACTGGAACGCCGCGCAGGCGATCGCCGGGATGCAGGTCGCGCTCGCGGCCAACTCGCCGTTCCTGCTGGGGCGCCGCCTCTGGGCCGAGACCCGCATCCCGCTGTTCACCCAGGCCGTCGACACGCGGCCCGTCGAGCTGCGCAACCAGGGCGTGCGGCCGCGGGTGTGGTTCGGCGACCGGTGGGCGCACTCGGCGTACGACCTGTTCGAGGAGAACGTCCGCTACTTCGGCGCGCTGCTCCCCCTCGCCGAGGACGAGGACCCCTTCGCCGAGCTCGAGGCGGGCCGCCCGCCGAGCCTGCAGGAGCTCCGCCTGCACAACGGCACGGTGTGGCGCTGGAACCGTCCGGTCTACGACGTCGCCGACGGTGTGGCGCACCTGCGCCTGGAGAACCGTGTGCTGCCCGCCGGGCCGACGGCCGTCGACGCGGTGGCCAACGCGATGTTCTTCTACGGCCTCATCCGGGCGCTCGCGGAGTCCGACCGCCCGCCGTGGCAGCTGATGTCGTTCGACGCCGCCGAGGCCAACTTCACCGCCGGGGCGCGCCACGGCATCGAGGCCGCCCTCTACTGGCCGGGCATCGGCACGGTCCGCGCCGACGAGCTCGTGCTGCGCCGCATGCTGCCGCTGGCCCAGGAGGGGCTGGCCGCCTGGGGCGTGGACGCCGAGGCCGCCGACCGCTACCTGTCGATCATCGAGCAGCGCTGCGTGCACCGGTCCACGGGCGCCACCTGGCAGGTCCGGGCGGTGGCCGACGCCGAGCGCCGCGGGCTGGACCGGGGCAACGCGATCCTCGAGATGATGCGCGCCTACCTCGAGGGCATGGAGGCCAACGTGCCCGTGCACGAGTGGCCGCCGGCCTGACGCCGGCCGCGCCGACGCTGCAGCACCAGCCAGACGCCCGCGACGAGCACCGCGGCCACCACCGACGCCGCGCCGCCGAGCACCAGCGGCGCGCGCCCGCCGAGCTCCTCGGCGAGCCAGCCGAGCGCCGGTCCGCCCACGGGCGTGCCGCCGAGCAGCACGACCATCCACAGGCCCATGACCCGGCCGCGCACCGACTCGTCGACCCCGAGCTGCACCGCCGCGTTCGCCGCGCTGGTGAACAGCAGCTGTGCGGCGCCGGTGGGCACGAGCAGCAGGGCGACGAGCGGGTAGCTGGGCATGAGGCCGGCGGCGACCTCGCAGACCCCGAACACGACCGCGGCCACGACGACCGTGCGCAGGCGCGGGCGCCCGACCCGGCGCGCGGCGGTCAGCGCGCCGAGCAGGCAGCCGACGGCGAGCGCGGAGGTCAGCAGGCCGTAGGACTCGGCGCCGCGCCCGAAGACGTTGCGGGCGACGATCGCGAGCGTCATGAAGAAGTTGATGCCGAGGGTCGAGACGAAGAAGACGAGCACGAGCAGCAGCACGACGTCGGGGTGGCGCCGGACCTCGCGCAGGCCCGCCCGGATCGCACCGGGCTCCCGGGGCGCGCGGGTGTAGGCGAACATCTCGGCCGGGCGCATCCGGGCGAGCCCGACGAGGACCGCGGCGAACGTGACCGCGTTGATGAGGAACACCCAGCCGGTGCCCACCCCCGCGACGAGCAGGCCGGCGACCGCGGGCCCGAGGACCCGCGCGGTGTTGAACGTCATCGAGTTCAGCGCGACGGCGTTGGCGAGCGCGCCCGAGCCGACCATCTCGCCGGCGAACGACTGGCGCACCGGCCCGTCGAGCGCGGAGAAGCAGCCCAGCAGCACGCACAGGACGTAGACCTGCGCGAGGGTGACCAGGCCGGTGACGTCGAGCAGGCCGAGCACCAGGGCGCAGAGGCCCATGGCGACCTGCAGACCCATGAGCAGGCGGCGCTTGTCGTAGCGGTCGGCGATCGAGCCGCCCCACAGGCTCAGCAGCAGGGTGGGGCCGAACTGGAGGGCCGCGGCGACGCCGAGGGCCACGGGGCTGCCGCCGGAGAGCTCGAGGACGAGCCAGTCCTGGGCGACGCGCTGCATCCACGTGCCGACGAGCGACACGACCTGCCCGGAGGCGAAGAGACGGTAGTTGCGCACGCGCAGGGCGGCGAAGATGCTGCCGCGCGCCCCGTCGGTGTGGCTGTCGACCTCGCTCACCGGGGTCCGCCACCACGCGCCATACTCGTGAGCTTACCTAACGACCTGGCACCGGGTCGTGTCAGCGAAGTGGCGTCACAGACGTCCAGTGTCCGTGACGCCACTTCGCTGACATCACCACGCGGGCTCAGGACTTGGTGTCCTCGAGGGCGAAGCCGATCTTCAGCGTGACCTGGAAGTGGCCGACCTCGCCGTCCTGCACGTGACCGCGGATCTCGGTGACCTCGAACCACTCGACCTGGCGCAGGGTGGTCGACGCCCGGCGGATCGCGCCGCGGATCGCCTCGTCGACGCTCTCGGCCGAGCTGCCGACGATCTCCGTCTTGCTGTAGGTGTTGTCCGCCACGCAGGGCTCCTTCGCGCTGGTCGGGGTGTCCGTCCTTCCGCGGGGAGCGGTACCCGTTCTCCGGCGCCGCGCCACGTGACGCGCGCCGGGCGGCCTCAGGCCCCCCTGCCGGCCCCCGGCGTGGTCACGGCGCGGCCACCGGCCGGGCCGGCGCGGCGGGGGCGAGCGCGCCCGCCCGGTCCTGCGCCACGAGCAGCCGGCGCAGGATCTTCCCCGACGGCGACACGGGGATGGCGTCGACGAACACCACGTCCGCGATCTTCTTGTGCGGCGCGACCCGCTCCGCCACGTACGCGACGATCTCCTCCGCCGCGACCGGCGACGACGCCACGACCACCGCCTTCGGCCGCTCGCCGGCCCGCTCGTCGGGCACCGGGATGACCGCGGCGTCGGCGACCGCCGGATGGGTCCGGAGGACCGCCTCCAGCTCGGCCGGGGCGACCTGCAGGCCCTTGACCTTGACCAGCTCCTTGAGACGGTCCTCGACGAACACGTCGCCGTCGGCGTCGCAGCGCGCGAGGTCGCCGGTGTGCAGCCAGCCGTCGGCGTCGATGGTCGCCGCGGTCGCGGTGGCGTTGCCCAGGTAGCCCTCCATCAGCTGCGGGCCGCGCACCCAGAGCTCCCCGCTCCCCTCGGTGCCGACGTCCTCGCCGGTCACCGGGTCGACGATGCGCGCCTCGACCCCGGGCAGCAGCACCCCGACCGACCCCGGCACGACGGGCGCGGCGGCGTCGAAGAGCGTGATCGCGGCGACGGCCTCGGTCATGCCGTAGCCCTGCCCGACGGGGCACCCGACCCGCTGCGCGCACTCCTGCTGCAGGTCCGCGGACAGCGGCGCCGCCCCGCTGCCGAGCAGGCGCAGCGAGGACAGGTCGTAGCGCTCGACCGCGGGGTGGCGGGCCATCGCGAGCACGATCGGCGGCACGACGACCGCGATCGTCACCTGGTGGCGCTCGATGACCCCGAGGAAGGCCTCGAGGTCGAAGCGCGGCAGGGTGACGATCGCGGCGCCCGCCCGCAGCGTCACGCCGGCGACGACGTTGAGCCCGACCGCGTGGAAGAACGGCGCGACGGCGACCGACCGGTCCTCGGGGGTCAGGCCCATGACGGTCTGCATCTGCTCGACGTTGGTGACGATCGCCCGGTGCGTGAGCATGACGCCCTTGGCGAGGCCCGTCGTGCCCGAGGAGTAGGGCAACAGGGCGAGGTCGTGGGCGGGGTCGACGAGCCCGGGCGGCAGCTCGCCGTCCCCACCGGCGGCCAGCACCGCCCCGAACGACGTCGCGCCCTCGGCCTCCCCCAGCACGACGACGTCGGGCTCGCCGCCCACCGCCGCGATCGCCGCGCGCACCAGCGGCAGGAACGGTGGGATCGTCACGACGACCGGCGCGCCGTGGTCGCGCAGCTGCGGCGCGATCTCGTCGGCGGTGTAGAGCGGGTTGATCCCCGACACCACGCCCCCGGCCGCCATCGCGCCGAGGCAGGCGACGAGCCACTCCGGCCCGTTGGGCGCGACGATCGCCACCACGTCGCCCGGCCGCAGGCCCCGCGCCCGCAGCCCGGCCGCGCACCGGCGGACGTCGCGGCGCAGCTCGCCGTAGGTCACCGTCCGGCCCGACGGCCCGTCGACCACCGCGGTCGCGTCCGGCCGGACGTCGGCGTGGGCGAGCAGGAACTCGGGCACCGTCACGTCGGGGACCTCGACGGCGGGCCACCGGCTGCGGACGACGCGGTCGCGGGACATGCGGACCTCCGGGCGCTCAGGGGTGAGCCGTCAGGAGACGCCCGCGCCGGTGTCGGAGGCGTCGGGGTGGGACCCCGAGAAAGCCTTCAGGCGGGCTTCATCGCCAGGATCTGGACGAGGTTCCCGCAGGTGTCGTCGAGGACCGCGACGACGGCGTTGCCGATGTCGGTCGGCGGCTGGGTGAAGGTGACGCCCCGCGCGGTCAGCCGCTCGTACTCGGCCGCGACGTCGTCGACGGCGAACTGGACGAGCGGGATGCCGTCCTCGACCAGGGCGTCGCGATAGGGCTTGACCGCCGGGTGCCCGGCCGGCTCGAGCAGCAGCTCGGGGCCGTCGGGGTCCTCGGGGGAGACGACGGTGAGCCAGGCGTCGTCGCCGAGGGGGATGTCGTGGCGCTTGGTGAAGCCCAGGACGTCGGTGTAGAAGGCGAGCGCGGCGCGCTGGTCGTCGACGAAGATGCTGGTCAGGCGAATCCTCACGGGGTCCCCTCCCGGGTCGTGGGCCACCGCTGCGCGATCTCCGCGAGCGGCCGGCCGTCGAAGTAGTGGAACTTGGAGCGGCCGCGTCGCTCGGTGACGACGAGGCCCGCGTCCTCGAGCACCGCCAGGTGCTGGGAGATCGCCTGGCGGGACGAGGAGAGCCCGTGGCGGGTCACGAGCATGCTGCAGATCTCGAACAGCGTCTGGCCGTCCCGGGCGACGAGCTCGTCGAGGACGAGACGCCGGGTCTCGTCGTCGAGGGCGTGGAACACGTCGGCCACGCGGAGCAGGATAGGCAAGTCACCGCTTGCCTATCAAGGGCAAGCCGCCACTTGCCTGTCAGCGCGTTAGTCACTTCGCGTGATGGTGGTCGGCGACGTCCCCTCCTACGGTCAGCGGTAGGGGGACGCTCGAGAGCACGAGGTGTCACCGTGACGCTGACGCCGCCGGCCGTGACGGGCACGGCCATCCTCGAGCGCGACCAGGAGCTGGCCGCGCTCGCCGCGGTGGTGCGCGCCGCCGGGGAGGGCCGCGGCGCGCTGGCCTGGATCGAGGGCCCGCCGGGCATCGGCAAGACCCGGTTGGTGGACGCCGCGCGAGGGGCCGTCGTCGGCGCCGGGCACACCGTCCTGCTGGCCCGGGGCGGGCGCCTCGAGCGCGACTTCGCCTTCGGCGTGGTGCGCGGGCTGTTCGAGCCACTGCTCACCGACCCGGTGCGCCGCGACGGCCTCCTCGCCGGCGCGGCCCGCCTCGCCGCGGCCGTCGTGACCCCGGTGCCCGGTGACGACGCGACCCACGACGCCGCCAGCACGCTGCACGGCATCTACTGGCTCGTCGCCAACCTCGCCGAGCACGCCCCGGTGCTGCTCGTCGTCGACGACGCCCACCTCGCCGACGCGGCCTCGCTGCGGGCGCTCGCCTACCTGGCGCGGCGCGTCGCCGAGCTGCCCGTCGCCCTCGTCCTGGCCGCCCAGACGCCGGTGGGCCACGTCGAGCCCGCGGTGCTCGACGCGCTGCGCGGGGCCGAGGTGGCGACGGTGCTGCGCCCCGGGCCGCTGAGCCGGGTGGCGGTCGCGACGCTGGTGGCCGACGCGCTGGCGCACGCGGCCCCGGCCGTCGCCGACGCCTGTCACGAGGCGACCGGCGGCAACCCGCTGCTGGTCCGCGCGCTGCTCGCGGCGGCCGCGGAGACGGGGACCGACCTCGCGGCGCCCGGCGCGGTCGCCGAGCTCGCGCCCGGGGTGGTCGCGGCGTTCGTCGACCGCCGGCTGCGTGAGGCGGGCGACGACGCCGTCGCGGTCGCCGGGGCCGTCGCCGTGCTGGGGACCGCGGCCGAGCTGCGGCACGTGGCCGCGGTGTCCGGGCTCGAGGCCGACGCGGTGGCCCGGGCGGCGGACACGCTCGCCGCGACGCGGCTGCTGCGTCCCGGGCGGCCGCTGGCGTTCGCACACTCGCTGGTCGAGCAGGCCGTCGCCGACCGCCTCGACCCGGCGACCCGCCACCGCGCCCACCGGCGCGCGGCCGCCGCGCTGGACGCCGACGGCGCCGGCGCCGAACGCGTGGCGGCGCACCTCCTGCGCACCGAGGCCCTGGGCGACCCGACGGTCGTCGCGTGGCTGCGCGAGGCCGGCCGAGTCGCGCTGGGCAAGGGCGCGCCGGAGACCGCGCGGACCTACCTGCAGCGCGCCGTGGCCGAGCCGCCGCCGGCCGGGGAGCGCGCCGCGGTGCTCCACGAGCTGGGCGCCGCGACCGCCCACGTGTCCTTCGGCGAGGGCGTGGCGCTGCTCGAGGAGGCGTTCGCGACCGCGACGGACCCGCACCGGCGTGGGCTGATCGCCCTGGAGCTGGCCCGGGCGCTGTCGGTCACGCTCGCGTTCGGGCGGGCGCTGGAGGTCCTCGACGAGGCCGCCGCGGCCCTCGCCGGGACCGACGACGGCGAGCTGGCCACCGAGCTCGCCGCCGCGACCGTGGGCCTCGCCCGCCGGGACCCCGCGCGGCGGGCGGCGGCCGCCGAGCTGACCCGCACGCTGCGCCGCGACGGCCCGCTGCCGGGGCGTGGCGGGCCGGCCCTGCTGGCGTTCACCGCGCTCGACGCGCTGCAGACCGCGCGGGACTCGACGGCGGTGGACCTCGCCCGCGAGGCGCTCGACGCCACCCTGCGCGAGCCCGCCCCGGACCCGGGCGTCGTCCTGCCGGCGACGATGGTGCTGGTCGCGATCGATCACCTCGACCCCGTCCGGGCGTGCGCCGAGGCGATGCTCGCGGGGGCGCGGCGCCGGGGGTCGACCTACGACTTCGTCGCCGCGAGCGTGCTGCGGACCCAGACCCGCTACCTGCAGGGACGCCTCGACGAGGCCGAGGCCGACGCGCGCCTCGCCGACGCCCTCGCCGTCGAGCACGGCCTGCACACCCGCCGCTACACGCTTGCCTGGCTGGTCGTGGTGCTCGTCGAGCGCGGCGCCGTGGACGAGGCCGCGGCCACGCTCGCGGCCGCCGACGCCCCCACGGGGCTGGCGTACCTCCTCGAGGCGCGGGGCCGGTTGCGGCTCGCGCAGGGCCGGGCCGGCGAGGCGCGCGACGACTTCGCCGGCTGCGGGGAGCGGCTGCGGCTGCGCGGCATCGAGCACCCCGGCCTGCTGCCCTGGCGCACAGGGCTCGCCACCGCGCTGCACCGCCTCGGCGACGCGGACGGCGCGGTGCGGGCGGCCGACGAGGCGGTCGCGGCCGGGCGCCGCTTCGCGGCACCCCGCGCGCTGGGCGACGCCCTGCGGGTGCGCGGGCTGGTCGGCGGCACCCTCGCCCCGCTGCGCGAGGCCGTGACGCTGCTCGAGCCCACGCCGGCGCGCCTGGAGCTCGCGCGCGCCCGGGTGGACCTCGGGGCGGCGCTGCGCCGCGACAACCAGCGGGTCGCGGCGCGCGGCGAGCTCGCCGCCGGGCAGGACCTGGCGCGCCGGTGCGGCGCCGACCCGCTCGTCGCGCGCGCCCGCGAGGAGCTGCGCGCGGCCGGCGCGCGCCCGCGACGGGTGGCCGTCACCGGCGCCGAGGCGCTCACGGCCGCCGAGCGGCGGGTCGCCGACCTCGCCGCCGACGGCCTGTCGAACCGCGAGGTGGCCCAGGCGCTGTTCGTCACCACGAAGACCGTCGAGACCCACCTCGGGCACGTGTACCGCAAGCTCTGCGTGACCGGGCGCGACGAGCTGGCGGCCCTGCTCGGCTGACTGTCGGGGCGCGACCCCGAGGATCCTCGTGAGCGGACTTTGGCGCTATAGCGCCGGAGTCCGCTCACGGGGGAGGTCAGGCCTGCGCGAGCGCCGGGGCCGGCTCGGCGTCGGGGAGCTCGGCCTCCTTTTCGCGGATGATCGGCAGGACCTCCTTGCCGAACTGCTCGATCTCCTCCTTCACGTGCAGGAAGCACAGGAGGTTGAGGTCGACGCCGAGCTTCTTGTACGCGATGACGCGGTCGGCGACCTGCTCGGCGGTGCCGATGAGCTGGGTCTTGAAGCCGTCGTTGTACTGGACGAGATCCTCGAAGGACGACTCCGCCCACATGCCCTTGCCGTCCGACGCCGACTTCCCGGCCTGCGCCACGGCGTCGCGGAAGCCCTGGACCTGCTCGACGTTCGCCTTGTCGACGATCTCGCGCAGGGTGTCGCGGGCCTCCTTCTCGGTGTCCCGGACGATCATGAAACCGTTGAGGCCGAAGTTCACCGACCGGTCGTTCGCCGCGGCCTCGGCGTTGATCACGTCGAGCTGCTCGGTGACGCCGTCGAAGTCCTTGCCGTTGGAGAAGTACCAGTCCGACACCCGGCCGGCCATCTTCTGGGCCGCCGTCGAGTTGCCGCCCTGGAAGATCTCCGGGTGCGGGCGCTCGGGGGTGTTCAGCGGCTTGGGCTTCAGCGTGTAGTCGTGGAAGCGGTAGAAGTCGCCGCGGAAGGTGAAGTCGTCCTCCTCCCAGATGCCCTTGAGGCATCGGATGAACTCCTCGGTACGGCGGTAGCGCTCATCGTGCTCGAGCCACGGCTCGCCGAAGGCGGTGAACTCGCCCTTGAACCAGCCGGAGACGACGTTGGTGGCGAAGCGGCCGCCGGTGAGGTGGTCGGCGGTGGCGCCGAAGTTGGCGAACACGCCCGGGTGCCACATGCCGGGGTGCACCGCGGCCATGACCTTGAGCTTCTCGGTGGCCATCATGATCGCGAGCGACAGCGACGTCGACTCGTGCTGGTACTCGGCCGAGTAGCTCGCCATGTACCGGACCTGGGACAGCGCGTACTCGAACCCGGCGGCCTCGGCGGCGCGGGCGGTGTCGCGGTTGTACTCCCAGTTCCAGTCGGTGCGCTGCTCGATGCCGCTGGTGACCAGGCCGCCCGAGACGTTGGGGACCCAGTAGGCGAACTTCAGGGGCTTGGTGGGGATGCCGACGGACACGGCGGTGTGCCTCCTCGCAGAGGGGTGAGGGCGCGCGAGCGCGCGCAGGAATCCGGACAGGGGGACGAGACGGGGCTCAGCGACAGACGCGACAGAGCGCGGCCGCGAGCAGCCCGTGGTCGACGTGCCGGCGGCGCGTCAGCGGTGCCCGATCCATTGGCCACGACGCTTCCCGGACCGCCGGGCCCTGTCAACCGGAGGCCGGGTCGGGTCACACCCGAGGGCGCTCGGGGAGACGCCACGAGCGGGAGCTCGCCCCGTGGATCAGGGACGGCGCCAGACGTCGCGCTCGTGGAGCAGCTCGATCTGCTTCTCGGTGACCTCGCGGCGGTACTCGGCGTGGTCGTAGGGCTTGCGGTCCAGGTAGAGGTTCTTCGGGTAGATCGGCTCGGCGTAGATCGTCCGGTACTGCTCGGTCGTGAGGTCCTTGAGCCAGTTGCCGAACTGGGCGCGGGCGCGGAAGTCGCGCAGCGCCTGGATGTCGATCGTGCCGGCCAGGTAGGTGGAGTGGCCCGCGTAGCCGACCTCGCCGACCACGGTGCCGCGGTAGTCGCAGATCATGCTCGGCGAGCCGAACGTGTCGATCGGGATGTCGGAGTCGGTGTGCAGGTAGTAGGTGCCGACCTGGTTGGCCACCACGTACATGTTGTTGTCCAGGGCGCGCGCCCGGTTCTGGATCTCGTAGAAGCCGTTGCCGGCGTGCGGGTGCGGGTACGGGCCGCGGTAGGCGACCTCGCAGCCGTTCATCGCCAGGCCGCGCGCGTTCTCCGGGTACGACGCCTCGTTCGCCATCATGATCCCGAGGCGCCCGATCTCGGTGTCGGCGACCGGGTAGAACGCGTCGAGCCCGTCGCCGTAGAGCTCGACCCAGCGGTCCCACACGTTGTGCGGGGTGACCGAGTGCTCGACCGGCTGCAGCGGCGTGACCTTGTAATGGGTCAGCACGATCTCCTGCTGCGGCGAGATCGCGAACCCGACGTTGAAGAACCGGCCGGGGAACTCGGGGTGCCGCGCCTTCGCCGTGGCCATGACGTAGGCGTCGTACGTCGCCGCGAGCCGCCCGAGCGCGTCGGTCTCCGGCCCCGGGACGTCGATCGCGCACTCGCGGGCGAACCACTCGTGGTCGTGGTCGAGGACCTCGTCGTTGAACCCCTGCAGCGCGCCCTCGGGGATGGTGATGAGCCGGACGGGCAGGGCCATGGCCGAGAGCCACGACGCGGCCTTGGCCAGGTGCTCGAGGTGCTCGATGTTGACCTTGATCTCGTCGCGGTGGCGGATCCCGCGCATCGTCGGGATCAGGCCGACCACCTGGTAGGGCTCGATCACGGGCCCGAGTACCTCACAGGCCGAACAGCACCCGCAACGGGGTGACGGCGAAGTACAGGACGAACGCGACCGCGACGACCCACATCAGCGGGTGGATCTCCCGCACGCGACCGGTGGCCGTGCGCAGCAGCACCCAACTGATGAAACCGGCGCCGATGCCGTTGGCGATCGAGTACGTGAACGGCATGACGACGATCGTCAGGAACACCGGCAGCGCCACCGAGAAGTCCGACCACTCGACGTCGCGGACCCCGCCGATCATCAGGGCGCCGACGATCACCAGGGCCGGGGCGGCCGCCTCGACCGGCACGACCTCGTAGAGCGGCGTGAAGAACATGGCGACGAGGAAGAGCACGCCGGTGACGACGTTCGCGAGGCCGGTGCGCGCGCCCTCGGCGATGCCCGACGCCGACTCGACGAACACGGTGTTCGAGCTCGACGACGCCGCGCCGCCGGCGATCGCGCCGGCGCCCTCGACGACGAGCGCGCGCCCGACGCGCGGCAGCTGGCCGTTCTGGTCGAGCAGACCGGCCTGGCGCCCGAGGCCGGTCATGGTGCCCATGGCGTCGAAGAAGTTCGCGAGCACGAGCGTGAACACCAGCAGCGTCACCGCGAGCGCGGGGAGCCGGGCGAACGCGCCGAACGAGACGTCGCCGACGAGCGAGAGGTCGGGCAGCGAGACGATCGAGGACGGCAGGCCCGGGTAGCCGAGGTTCCAGCCCTTCGGGTTCGTGCCGTTCGACGGCCCGACCGCCACGATCGCCTCGACGACGATCGCCACGAGCGTCGTGGCCAGCACCCCGAGCAGGATGCCGGCACGCACGCCCCGCGCGACGAGCACGCCGGTGAGCAGCAGGCCGAAGCAGAACACCGCCGTCGGCCACGACGCGATCGAGCCCTCGATGCCCAGGCCGACCGGCACCGTCGTGTTCGCGGCGTCGGGCAGGCGGCGCACGAACCCGGCGTCGACGAGCCCGATGAACGCGATGAACGCGCCGATGCCGGCCGCGATCGCGATCTTCAGTGGGTCGGGGATCGCGTTGAACACCGCGGTCCGGAACCCGGTGAGGCCCAGGATCACGATGATGACGCCGTTGACGACGACGAGGCCCATCGCCTCCGGCCAGCTGACCTGCGGCGCGATCGTCACCGCGACCAGGGTGTTGATGCCGAGCCCGGTGGCCATGGCGAACGGGAAGTTCGCGACGAGGCCGAAGATGATCGTCATGACGCCCGCGACCAGGGCCGTGACGGCCGCGACCTGCGGCACCGTGAGCGTCGCGCCGAGGATGTCGCGCTTCGCCGACGGCGAGGCCGGGTCGATGCTCCCCAGGATCAGGGGGTTGAGGACCACGATGTAGGCCATCGTCACGAACGTGACGACACCCCCGCGGACCTCCTGGCCGACCGAGGTCCCCCGCTCGTTCAGGCGGAAGAAGCGCTGCAACACGGCGGGCAGGCTAACCGCATCACAGGTATTTCATGTCTGTGATCTCCGTGGCGCAACACGGTGTTTCCACCACGTAGGGTGAGCCCGTGGCCCGCCGCCTCGATCTGCACGCCGAACCGCCGCCGCTACCGCGGCGGCTGACCGACCCGGTGCCGGCCGTCCTCGCCGGCTCGGCGGTGTGGGTGGTCGTCGCCGTGGTGCTCGGTGTGCTGGCGGCGACCGGCGTCCGGCCGCTCGACGCGTGGTTCGCCGCGGCGCTGTGCGGGGTCGCGCTCGGCGGGATCGGGCTCGGGGTCCTCGCGCTGCAGCGCCGCGCCGTGCGCCGCGGCGTCAAGTGGGCGCAGAAGCTGTAGGCCACACCGGCGCACCCGGCGACGGTCCGCGGCGGGCGCCCGGTGACCGCGGCGACCGTGTCGACGCGGGAGGGGCGGACGGATTCGGTCCGCTACTTCTCGTGCTCGTGGGCCAGCGCGGCGATCAGCCCGCGCACCGGGTCGTCGGCGTGGGTGACGCCGTCGTCGTCGACCCACGCCGAGGGCGTGTACTCGACCGGCGCGCCGCCCCGCTCGCCGTCGACGACCAGCACCCGCAGGCGCTCGTGCAGCACCAGCGCGCCGTCCGGCAGCGCCTGCCCGAGCGCCGCCGCCCAGGACACCGCCGCGGGCAGCTCCTCCCATGGCACCGCGCGCCCGCCCTCGCGGACCGTGACGCGCACGCGCTCGGACGCCGGGGCGAGGTCGAGGAGGTCGGCGAGCACCGCCGGGTCGCCGGTGCCCGGCAGCACGAGGACCGCGGGCGGGAGGACACCGGCGAGCTGGGCGCGGTCGAGGACGGCGGGCGGGGTGTCGCGGGCCGGGTCGGCGTCGCGGACGCGGCCGTCGGCGGTGCGCACGCGGTCGGGCGGCTCGACGTCGGCGACGGTGACGCGGCCGGCCGCGACCGCCTCGGCGAGCGCGGCGTGCGCGGCGGCGGCGCGGGCCGGGGGCACGGTGCGCTCGGGGTCGGCGAGGCGGGCGAGGAGGTCGGTGGCGTCGTCGGCGCACGCCACCCGGGCCCGCGTGCGCACGCCCACCGCCGCGAGGAACGCCGGGTCGAGGCGCGCGGCGACGGCGTCGGGCACCGGGTCCCAGAGCCCCGCCACCGCGGTGGCGCCGGGCAGCCGCCACGCCGTCGGCGGGCGCCCCGCGAGGCGTCCGTGGCGCCCGAGCCACCAGGCGGTGTAGGGGCGCGGCCGGTCGTCGCCGGCGGCCTCCACGGGACGGGCGCCGCCGAGGGCCTCGCGCACCTCCCGGTCACCCGCGAGCACGGTCCACGCGGCGTCCCAGCGGTCGTCGGCGACGAGCTCGAGGTCGCGCACGGCGACCATCGGGCCCGGGCCGGGCCCGTCGGGGCCGTCGAGGCGCTCGGCGGCCGGGTCGACCTCCTCGGCCCACCACGTCTCCTCGTCGTCGAGGTCGTGGTCGGGACCGGCGGGGGCGTCGTCGCGCAGGACCGCGAAGCCGTCGAGCACGCCGACCGCGGTGAGCGCGTGACGAGGGTGGGCCGCAGCGACGGCCGGGTCGAGCACCCCGAGCGGGCCGTCCGGGTCGACGAGCCCGCGCAGCGCGCCGTCGGGCAGGACGAGCTCGTCGGCGCGCCGGTACCCGCCGTCGGCGTCGCGCAGGGCCACCGCGCCGAGCCCGCCGTCGGGGTCGCCGCCGGCCGCGACGAGGGCCAGTACCAGGTCGCCGAGCGCGTCGAGGAGCTCGGGGTCCGCACCCGCCTCGGCGTCGTCGACCGAGCGCTCGACGGCCTCGCGCAGGGCGGGGTCGGCGAGCAGCGCGGGACCCTCGACCGGGCGCGCGCCGAGGGCGACGAGCAGGTCGCGGGCGCCGGGGTCCGCGTCGAGGCCCGGGGCGGCGACCCGCAGCCCGGGGACCGCGGCCGCCGCGAGCCGGGCCGCCAGATCGGTGTCGCCGTCCGTGCCGCCGTCCGTGCCGCCGTCCGCGAGCAGCACGCCCCGCGCCCCGCGCACCACCCGGCCGTCGGCCAGCGGCACCGGCAGGCCGGCGAGCTCCTCGCGCGCGCCGGACGCGGTGAGCGCGGGCAGGGCCGCCAGGCCCGCGACGAGCGCGCGCCACCACGCCACGGGCCGGTCGAGGCCGGCGAGGGCGTCGACGAGCGCGGCGGGGCCGACCCTGGTCACCCCGACCGCGGCGAGCGCGGCCGCGTGGCGGGGCGCGGCGAGCCGGGCGTCGACGAGGCCGGGCAGCACGTCGGCGAGCCGGTCGCCCAGCGCGGCGAGCGCCTCCGGCGGGGCGGTGGGGTCGAGGTCGAGGACCTGCGCGGCGGCCGGGGCGAGGTCCCGGCCGGCGGTGCCCGGCAGCCACGGCGAGGTCCGCAGCGCGCCGAGCACGGCGTCGCGCAGGGTCGCGTCGACCGCCGACGCGGGCAGCGCGGGCCGCGGCACCAGCCCGGGGCGCTCGTCGACGGGCCGGGCGCGCACGAGGTCGGGGTAGCGGGCCGCGGCGGCACGCAGGACGTGCTCGGTGACCGGGCCGGGCCGCACGTGCCGCCGGTCGGGGTCGAGGGGGACGGTGGCGAGCAGGCGCGCGGGCAGGGTGGTGCGCTCGTCGGTGGGGGTCGGCGCGTGCAGCACGTCGGAGGAGGCCGCGGCGCCGTCGGCGGGCACGGCCCAGGTGGCGCGCCACCCCGTCCGCGTGCGGTCCTCGACCGCGAGCCCGGCGAGCAGGTCGGCGGGGATCGTGCCCTCGACGCGGAGCACGTGCCAGGCGCGGTCGCCGACCCGCACGACGTCCCCGTCCTCGGTGCGCGCGACCACGCCGCCGGGCAGGTCGACCGCCTGCAGCGGGGGCAGGGCGAGCAGCAGGTCGGGCGCCTGGGCCGCCGCGGCGGCGAGGAGGTCCGCCGGCTCGAGGCCCGGGAGCAGCGGGAGGCGGACCTCGGTGTCGGTGCCCGGGGGCGGAGCCGGTTCGTCGGCGTCGGTGGGCCAGACGAGCCGCAGGGCCGGGGCCGCGCCGTCGCGGCGGGCGAGCTCGTCGGCGAGCGCGGGCACCCCCGCGTCGGCGACCGCGCGGGCCGTGCGGGCCCGGTCGAACGCGACGCCGGCGACGGTGCCGTCGGGGCGTCGGGTGACGACGCGCGGGGCGTCGCTGACCGCGGTCACCGCCGCGAACCCGACCCCGAACCGACCCACCCCGCCGTCGCCGCGCTTCGCCGACGCGCGCAGGGACGCCAGCGCGGCGACGCCGTCGGCGTCCAGCGGCGCACCCGCCCCGGCGACGTGGACCTCGCCGCCCTCGAGACGCACCCGCAGCACCGTCGTGGTCCCGGCCCGCTCCGCGGCGTCGGCGGCGTTCTGGGCGAGCTCGACGAACCAGCGGTCGCGGTAGCCCCCGCGGAGCAGGTCCTCCTCGGCGTTGGCGTCCTCGCGGAAGCGCGCCGGCGACCCCGACCACGCGTCGAGGACGGCCTGCCGCAGGGCGGCCGTGCCGAAGGGATCGGGGCTCACGGCTCCCCTGTCCCCGATCTGTCGCGTCCTCAGCCGCCCGAACCGGTGGTCTCGGGCTCCATCTCGACGCCGTCGTCGTAGACGAGGTCCGCGACCGCGATGATCGACCCGCTGTCGACCTGCATCTCGGAGTGGCCGCCGCACCCGTACTCGGCGTGCACCACGTGCCCGTCGGCGGGGACGTTGCCGTTGCCGCACACCCCGAACGCGGCCCGCAGCGAGCCCGCGACCGGCAGGTAGAAGCCGCACGTGCCGCAGTGCGCCGACGCCGCGCGGGCCATGTCGGCGCCGGGACCGAAGTCGCCGCCCGACCAGCGCACCGCCGCGTCCAGGCGTCCCTCGCGGCTCATCACGCGCGGGCGGCCCATGCCCAGCTCGTCGCCGACCTCGCGGACCCCGGGACCGGGCTCGGGCGCCTCGGCGGCCTCCTCCTCGTCGGGGTCGAGGGCGGCGTGCGCGGGCACGAGGCGCTCGTCGTCCTCCTCGACGGGCAGCAGGTCGCCGGGGCCGAGGTCCTCGGCGCGCAGCCGCTCGGTCCACGGCACCCACGTCGGCGCGACCACCGACTCCGGCCCGGGCAGCAGCACGACCTCGCTGACGTTGACGTCGCCCTCGGGTCCGGCGACGGTCACGGCCCAGTACCAGCCGCGGTAGCCCGGCTTGTCGGCCGCGAAGTAGTGGGTCGCGGCGTCGGGCACGTCCTCGGCGCGGACCGCGACGGCCTCGCCGACCTGGCCGGCCTCGCCGTCGGCGGTCTCCACGGCGGCGGCGCGCGCCAGCTCGCCCACGGCGGCGAGGTGGGCGGGGACGGTCGACGGGACGGCGGGGTCGGCGAGCTCGGGGACCACGCCACGATTGTGCCCGCCACGCCGCCGGACGGCGGAGCCGGGCGTGCACCGGCCACTCCCGGTCGGCAGCCGGTCACCGAGGGTGTCCCGATCGGGGGGCCCGTCGGTCATCATGGACCCGTGACCGGACCGTACGGCCCGCCGCCGCGCCGCCGGCCCGAGCGCCTGCCGCCCACGGCCCGGTCCACGCGACCCTTCCCCGAGGGCGACCCCGGCGAGCCCGCCGACGACCAGGACACCCGCTACGCGACGCGCTTCGACCCGCGCGCCGACACCCGCCACGACGCCCGCACCGAGGACCCCCGCGCGCACGACCCCCGTGGCGAGGACGACGACCCCGGTCCCCGCAAGATCACCGTCACCCGCGTCGCGGCCTGGCGGGCCCGACGCCTCACCCGCCGGGGCGCGCAGGCCTTCCACCGCGCCGCGTCCGCCGACGGCGCCGACCGCTCCGGGCTCACGGCGCTGACCTACGCCTGGATGGCCAACTACGCCTCCGACGCGACGCTCGCGGTCGCGCTGGCCAACACGCTGTTCTTCTCGGCGGCGAGCGCCGAGAGCAAGGGCCGGGTGGCGCTCTACCTGCTCATCACCGTGGCGCCGTTCGCGCTGGTCGCGCCGGTGATCGGGCCGGCGCTCGACCGGCTGCAGCAGGGCCGGCGCGCGGCGATGGCGGCGTCCACCGCGGGCCAGGGCGCGCTCGCGGTCGTGCTCGCGCTCTACATGGACACCTGGGCGCTGTACCCGGCGGCGCTGGGGATCATGGTGCTGTCGAAGTCGTTCGGCGTGCTCAAGGCCGCGGTGACCCCGCGCGTGCTCCCACCCGGCATCACGCTGGTGACGACGAACTCCCGGCTCACCGTCTTCGGCCTGATCGCGTCCGGGGTCGCGGGGGCGGTCGCGGCCGGTGTCGCGTGGCTCTTCGGCTCCCCCGGCGCCGCGTGGCTCACCGCGGTCATCTGCCTCGCGGCCGTGTGGCTGTGCCTGCGCATCCCGGCGTGGGTGGAGGTCACCGAGGGCGAGGAGCCCACGCGCATCCTCCCGGTGCCCGGGGTCACCGAGGACGTCCCGCGTCGCAGCCCGCTGTCCCGCGACGTCGTCACCGCCCTGTGGGCCAACGGCACGATCCGCAGCCTCACCGGCTTCCTCATGCTGTTCGCGGCCTTCGTCGTCAAGAACGAGACCGAGGGCGCGCCGGGCGACCAGCTCGTGCTGCTCGGGATCGTCGGCGCCGCCGCCGGGGCGGGCGGGTTCCTCGGCAACTTCATCGGCGCGCGACAGCGCTTCCGCCGCCCGCGCGTGCTCCTCGTCGTCGGTCTCGTGCTCGCGCTGGCGGCGGTGGTCGTCGCGGCCGTGCTGACGGGGCTCGCGAGCGCCGCGGTCTGCGCGCTCGTCGCCGCGACCACCAGCGCCCTGCTCAAGGTCTGCCTCGACGCCGTCGTCCAGCGCGACCTGCCCGAGGCGAGCCGCGCCTCGGCGTTCGGGCGCTCCGAGACGATCCTGCAGCTCTCGTGGGTGTTCGGCGGCGCGCTGGGCGTGCTGCTGCCGCCGACGTGGTGGATCGGGTTCACGGTGATCGGCGCCGTGGTGGCGCTCGGTACCGTGCAGACCGTGCTGGTGAGCCGCGGGTCGTCGATGATCCCCCGGAGGGGGCGGTGAGGTCGCTGTGAGATCGCTGCGCTCGCTCTCCCGCCGGACGCTGGTCGTCGGCGCCGTCGTCCTGGTCGCCGTCGTGGCCGTGGTCGTCGTGCTCGTCGTGCGGGCGACGGCCGGGCCCTCGTCGCCCGGCGACGTGACCTTCGCCGCGGGCGGGGCCACCGCGACCGTCGGTGCGAGCCAGTTCTGCGACGTCCAGGTCACGGAGTGCGGCGACGACCCCGGGGCGACCGCCGTCCTGCGCGTCCCGCCGAACACCCCGCTGACGGTCACGGTGCCCGAGGAGGTCGCGCGCACCCCGTGGCAACTCGCGTTCACCTTCCGTGACCCGACCGGCGCCACCCAGCAGGGCCGCAGCCCCGTGTTCGCGCCGGGCACCACCCCGAGCTTCACGCTCGTCCTGCCGGCCGCCCCCGACCAGCTGACCAGCGCCGAGGTCCAGCAGTACGGCGCGCGGATCAGTCAGGGCCCCAACGGCCTGGAGTTCGCGACGCGCGCGACGTGGGTGCTGAGCGTCGACGACCGCTGATCCACCCCGGCGCGCCTCCGTCGAGTGACACGCGGTCGAGTGGTAGAGATCGCTATCACCCGATCAGCCCTGGGTACCGGTAACGCAGGGCGCCAGGGTGCGCGACTGCATCGGGGACTCTCGGGGGGAAACACCACATGGTCACGTCGCGTGCCATCACCGTCCGCCGCCGCGCCTCGCGGTGGTTCGCCGTGCTCGGGGTGCTCGTCGCCGCCGCGCTCGTGTTCTCGACCGTCGCGGTCGCGCCGCAGGCCGAGGCGGCCACCGTCCTGGGCCAGTTCCGCAACGGCTCCGGCAAGTGCCTGGAGAACCTCAACAACGCCACGACGACGAACAACACGATCCGGATCAACGCCTGCGGTCCGACGACCACGCAGGCCCAGCAGTTCAGCCGGTGGGCGAACGACGAGGCGATCAAGACGCCCGCGGGGCGGTGCCTCGGCACGCTGAACAACGGCACCGCGGCCGGCACCAACGTCGTGCTCGTCGCCTGCAACCCCGCGAACAACACCCAGCACTGGGTGATCCGCACCGACGGCCTCGTGGTCAACCGGCAGGCGGTGCGCTGCCTCGCGCCGCTGAACAACTCGACCGCCAACGGCACGCGCACGGTCCTCGCGAACTGCACGACCGCCGCCGCGATGCGCTGGACCGTCCCGGCGGCCTCGACGCCGACGACGACCCCGACGACGACCACCACCCCCGTCCCGCCGACGACCACGACCACCACGACGGTCCCGCCGACCACCACCACGGTCCCGCCGACCACCACGACCACCACCCCGCCGCCGGCCGGGCGCGACCCGCTGCGCCAGCCCTTCTCGTCGACGTCGATCTGGAACATGCCGATCGGCAGCGGCGCGGTGTACGTCCCCGCGGACCTGCCCGCGCTGCCCGGCGGCAGCACCGGCGCCCGCGTGCCGCAGGTCGACGACGAGCCGCTGATCCTCACGCCGACCGCGCCCCTGACCGACATCCTGTTCAGCTCGGGCGGATGGGGCGGCGACCGCTGCCAGAACGACCCCACGCGCGTGCTCGCGAGGGCGCCGATCCCGTCGGGCTACGTCCTGCCCAGCGACAACAAGAACCAGAGCGCCGCGATCCTCGCCGCCGACGGCCGCACGATCATCTCGCCCCAGCCGCTCGCCCGGTGCCGTGCGGGCGGGCCGGCGACCAGCTACGTCCGCTACCCCGACCAGGACATCTACGGCCCGGGCATCGAGGGCTCGCACGGCGGGTCGGGCATGAGCGCGCTCGGCGGGTCGATCCGCATCGGCGAGCTGCGCCCCGGCCAGCAGGGGCCGCGGCACGCGCTGAAGGTCAACCTCTACGCCCGCGGCGAGCTCGGGGTCTGCGGGCCCACGCGCGCCGAGTGCTTCCGCTGGCCGGCGGTGAAGTCGGACTCGCGCGCGGTCACCTGGTACGGCCAGGCGACCAACAACCAGAACCGCGCCATGCGCATGGGCGCGCTGCTGGCGCTGCCGGCGAGCACGAGCATCGCCTCGCTGAACCTGCAGACCGAGCCCGCCCGCCAGATCGCGTGGACGCTGCAGAACTACGGCGCCTACGTCGTCGACGACACCAGCGGTCCGTCGTTCGCCCTCAACGCCGAGAACGGGCCGGGCGGCAACATGCGCACGCAGTTCCGCGGCGACTGGGGCTACGACTTCGAGATCTACGCCAGCAACGCCAACGCCTGGAGCCGCGACCTCCAGAAGCTCCGCACCGCGCTCGCCGTCGTCGACAACAACGGGCCGACCAGCATCGGCGGCGGCGGGACGCCCCGCCAGCCGCTGCTGCCCGAGCTCGTGCAGCCGCTGGTGACGGTCCCGCCGACCGTGCCCACGGCCCCGCAGACGACGGCGACCAGTGGCCCCGTGCCGCCGACGACGACCGGGCCGGTGCCGGGCAGCTGACCGGGAGCCGCGGGGGCGCCCGCCCGTGCTCCGGGACGGGCGGGCGCTCCCGCGTCCGTGGCGGGGTCGGTGACGGGGGACGGTGGCGGGGATCAGCCCTCGAGCTCGCGCGCCACCGCGCGGACGACCTCGGCCAGCTGCTTGGTGTGGCGGCGGTCCGGGTAGCGGCCGCGCCGCAGCTCGGGCTGCACGCGGGCCTCCAGGATCTTGATCATGTCGTCGATGAGGCCGTGGAGCTCGTCGGGCGAGCGGCGGGCGGCCTCGGACACCGAGGGCAGGGGATCGACGAGCCGGACCTGCAACGCCTGCGGCCCGCGCCGGCCCTCGGCGATCCCGAACTCGACGCGCTGCCCGGACTTCAGCGTCTCCACCTCACGGGGCAGCGCCCCCTTGGGCACGTAGACGTCCGCCCCGCCCTCCTGCGAGAGGAAGCCGAACCCCTTCTCGGCGTCGTACCACTTGACCCTGCCGGTCGGCACCGTCGTCTCCCTGTCCTGCGTCCACCCACGACAAAGCGCCCCGGCGGCCGTGCCGGAGCGCAGACGTCCAGGATATCCCCGCGCAGCCACCACGAATCCGCCGTGCGGACGCCACCTACCCGATCCGCGGCCCGATCCTGCGTCGGGCTCAGGCCGTCGGGCTCTGGCTCAGGCCCAGCAGCTCGACGGCCTCGGCGCGCATCTCCACCTTGCGGACCTTGCCCGTGACGGTCATCGGGAACTCGTCGACGACGTGCACGTAGCGCGGGATCTTGTAGTGGGCGAGCTTGCCGGAGGAGAACTCCCGGATCGCCTCCGCGGTGAGCGGCTCGGCGCCCGGCCGCATCCGCACCCACGCCATGAGCTCCTCGCCGTAGCGCTCGTCGGGCACGCCGATGACCTGGGCGTCGACGACGTCGGGGTGGGTGTAGAGGAACTCCTCGATCTCGCGCGGGTAGATGTTCTCGCCGCCGCGGATGACCATGTCCTTGATCCGGCCGGTGATGTTGATGTAGCCCTCGTCGTCCATGACGCCGAGGTCGCCGGTGTGCATCCAGCGGGCCCGGTCGATGACCTCGGCGGTCTTCTCGGGCTGGTCCCAGTAGCCGAGCATCACCGAGTAGCCGCGGGTGCACAGCTCGCCGGGCTCGCCGCGGGGCACGGTGCGGCCGGTCTCCGGGTCGACGATCTTCGACTCGAGGTGGGGCATCGTGCGGCCCACGGTGGACACGCGGCGGTCGAGCGAGTCGTCGCGGCGGGTCTGGGTGGACACGGGGCTGGTCTCGGTCATGCCGTAGCAGATCGACACCTCGCTCATGCCCATCCGCTCGACGACCTGCTTCATCACCTCGATCGGGCACGGCGAGCCCGCCATGATCCCGGTGCGCAGGCTCGTGAGGTCGTAGGACTCGAAGTCGTCCAGCCCCAGCTCGGCGATGAACATCGTCGGCACGCCGTAGAGCGAGGTGCACCGCTCCTCGGCGACGGCCTCGAGGGTCAGCGTCGGGTCGAACCCGGGCGCGGGGATGACCATGGTCGCGCCGGAGCTGGTGCACGCGAGGTTGCCCATCACCATGCCGAAGCAGTGGTAGAAGGGCACGGGGATGCAGACGCGGTCGACGTCGGTGTAGCCGCAGAGCTGCCCGACGAAGAAGCCGTTGTTGAGGATGTTGTGGTGCGACAGCGTCGCGCCCTTCGGGAACCCGGTGGTCCCCGACGTGTACTGGATGTTGATCGGGTCGTCCGGCGTCAGCGTCGCCTGCACCTCGCGCACGCGGGACGTGTCGCCGGAGCGGTCGAACAGGCCGTGCCACTCGTCGGAGTCGATGATCACGACCCGCTGCAGCGCCTGCCGCTCGGGCCGGACCTCCTCGATCATCGCGGCGTAGTCGGAGGTCTTGAAGCTGCGCGCGGCGACCAGCAGCGAGATGCCCGCCTGGTCGAGCACGAAGGCGAGCTCGTGGGTCCGGTACGCCGGGTTGATGTTGACGAGGATCGCGCCGATCTTCGCCGTCGCGTACTGCAGCAGCGTCCAGGGCGAGCAGTTGGGCGCCCAGATGCCGACCCGGTCGCCGACGGCCACGCCGGCCTCGAGCAGCCCGAGCGCGAGCGCGTCGACCTCGGCCACGAACTGTGCCCACGTGAACCGCTCGCCCCGCGCCCGGTCGACCAGCGCCTCGGCGTCCGGTCGCGCACCGGCGGTGCGGTCGAGGTTGTCGCCGATGGTGTCCCCGAGCAGGGGGATGTCCGAGATCCCCGAGGTGTAGCTGGGGACGAGGGGCTGGGCGGGCGCCGTCACAGAAGACCTCCGGGCACGAGCACGTGATGTGACCACTGTGGTCGGGGCCACGATGTCACGGCGGCCGCCCCGCCGTCACCGGACGGACGGAGGGGCCTGGGAGCATGGCGGCCATGGGTGACGTGGTCGAGGTCGACGGCACCGACCTGCAGGGGGAGGACGTCGAGAAGGTCACCGACCGGCTCGTCGACGTGCTCGTGGCCGCCGACGAGGACGGCTGGTACGGGCGGCTCGAGGTCGTGCGCCCCTGGTCGCAGCACAACCCCCGCCTCGACGGCGAGTTCGCTCGCGCCGGGGCGATCCGGCGCTACCTGTGCCGCGAGCTGGCGTCGCTGCTGACCATGGGCGCGCGGATCACCGCCCGGCCCTCGCGGGTGCAGCCGCCGTTCGACGACCCCGACTTCTTCGTCGCCCTCGACGAGGACCGCGTCGACACGCGCTCGAAGAAGCTCTTCCTGTTCTCCCCCGAGCGCATGGCGCTCTCGATCGACCGGATCGGCCACTACACGGGCACGCCGGCCGTCGCGTTCCAGCGCCACGTGCTGTTCACGAACTACGCCATGCACGTCGAGGCGTTCCTCGAGCGCTTCCCCGACGCCGTGCGCCCCGAGCGCCCCGGCACCCAGATGCCCGCCTACCACCACGTCACCGAGGCCGGCGACGGCGTGAGCCTCGTGAACATCGGCGTCGGACCCGCCAACGCGAAGACCGGCACCGACCACGTCGCCGTCCTGCGGCCCGACACCATGATCATGATCGGGCACTGCGGCGGGCTGCGGAACCACCAGCAGAAGGGCGACTTCGTGCTGGCCACCGGCTACCAGCGCGCCGACCACGTCCTCGACGAGGTGCTGCCGCTCGACGTGCCCGTGGTGCCCAACCACCGCCTGAACTCCTACCTGCTCGACGCGCTCCAGCGGGCGGGCATGACCTACCGGCTGGGCATCGTGCACACCACCGACAACCGGAACTGGGAGTTCAACCAGCAGGCGACGCTGCGGGCGATGCAGCTGAGCCGCAGCGTCGCGGTCGACATGGAGTCGGCGACGATCGCGGCCAACGGCTTCCGCTACCGCGTGCCCCACGCGACGCTGCTCTGCGTCTCGGACAAGCCGCTGCACGGCTCGCCGAAGCTCGCGGCGGGCGCGCAGGAGTTCTACGAGGCGTCCAAGCGCCACCACCTCGACCTGGCGCTGACCGCGCTGGAGTCGGTGCGCCGCGAGCACCCCGAGGGCCTGCCCGGCCAGGAGATCCGCGCCGTCGACGAGCCGCTGTTCGGGGGCCCGCCCGACCTCTGAGGTGCGCTGGCGCGCACCTAGCGGCGGCGCGGGTGCACGGCGACCTCGGTGGCCTTGACCGCGAACCACAGCTCGTCGCCCGGCTCCACGCCGAGCTCGGCGACGGCGGCCGGGGTGACGTCGGCGGCGAGGCCCTCGGCCCACCCCGGACCGCCCGGCGCCGCCGCCGCGCGCAGGCGCACCACCTCGCCGCGCGGTTCGAGGGCCGCGAGGCGCACCGGGAGCACGTTGCGGGGGCTGCCCTCGGGGTGCTTGCGGTGCACCGCGACCGCGCTCGGCGGGAACACCGCGACCGCCGGCTCGCCGTCCGCCAGCTCCTCGGAAGCGCGCCCGTGCACCGTGGTGCCCTCGGACGTCGTCAGCCCGGCCGCCGACGCCGCGCCCCCGACGAGGTCCAGCCCCGCGATCCGCGCCGCGAACGCCGAGCGCGGGCGCGCCAGCACCTCGGCGGTCGGGCCGTGCTCGACGACCTCGCCGTCGGCCAGCACCACGAGACGGTCGGCGAGCACCACGGCGTCGACCACGTCGTGGGTGACCAGCAGCGTCGTCTGCCCGGTCTGCCGCACGACCCGGCGCAGCACCGAGCGCACCGCGGGCGCGGCGTCGACGTCGAGCGCGGCGAAGGGCTCGTCGAGCAGGAGGAGCTCGGGCTCCACGGCGAGCGCGCGGGCGATCGCCACCCGCTGCGCCTGCCCGCCCGAGAGCTCCGCCGGGCGGCGCTCGGCGAGCTCGGGGAGGCCGACGTCGGCGAGCCGCGCGTCCGCCGCCGCCCGCGCCGCCCGTCGCCCCCGCCCGGCGCAGCGGGGCCCGAAGGCGACGTTGTCGCGCGCGGAGAGGTGCGGGAAGAGCAGCGCCTGCTGGCTGAGCAGCCCCACCCGGCGCCGGTGGGCGGGCACCGCGACGCCCGCGGCGGTGTCGGTGAGCACCCGCCCGCCGAGGGTGATCCGCGCGTCCTCGGGCGCGTCGAGCCCCGCGAGCGTCCCGAGCAGCGTCGACTTGCCCGACCCGTTCGGCCCGAGCACCGCGACCACCTCGCCCGGCGCGACCTCGACCGCGACGTCGAGCGTGAACCCGCCGCGCCGCGTCCTCACCCGGGCCTCGAGCGCGGTCACCGCACGCCCGAGACGTCGCGGGTGCGGGTGGCGACGATGACGACCACCGCGACGACGACCAGCACCAGGGACATCGCCACCGCGCCGTCGAGGTCGTTCTGCGACTGGATGTAGATCAGCAGCGGCAGGGTCTGGGTCGTGCCCTGCAGGTTGCCGGCGAAGGCGATCGTCGCGCCGAACTCGCCGAGCGCGCGGGCGAACGCCAGCACCGACCCCGACACCAGCCCCGGCAGCACCACGGGCAGCGTCACCCGCCGCAGCGCGGTCAGCGGCGACGCGCCGAGGGTCGCGGCGACGACCTCGTAGCGCTCGCCCGCCGTCCGCAGCGCCCCTTCGAGGCTGACGACGAGGAAGGGCATCGCGACGAACGTCTGCGCGATGACGACGGCCTCGGTGGAGAACGGCACCGTGATCCCGAACCACGCGTCGAGCAGCTGACCGATCGGTCCCGTGCGCCCGAGCAGGAACAGCAGCGTCAGGCCGCCGACCACGGGCGGCAGCACCAGCGGCAGCAGCACGACGGAGCGCAGCACCGGCAGCCCGGGCAGGTCGGAGCGCGCCAGCACGAGCGCGAGCGGGGTCCCGAGCAGCAGGCACAGCGCCGTCGACACCAGCCCCGTGCGCAGCGAGAGCCACAGCGCGTCGAGCGCGGCGGGGGTGGTGACGAGCGCACCGAAGTCCGGCCAGTTCGTCCGGAGCACGAGCCCGGCCACGGGCACCGCGATGAGCCCGAACCCCACCACCGCCGGCACCCACACCGGCCAGGGCAGCGTGAGCGTGACGGCGCCGCCCCGGCGGGTGCGCGTCACCGCAGCGTGAACCCGGCCCGCTGCAGGGCCGCGTCGCCCTGGGGGCCGGTGACGAACTGGATCCACCTGTCGGCGAGGTCGGCGTCCGGCCTGCCGGCGACGGCGCCGATGAGGTAGTCCTGCGCCGCGCCCTGGGCGCTCGCCTGCGGGAAGTCGACGCCCTGGACCTGCCCGCCCGCCGACCGCACGTCGGTGACGTAGACGAGGCCGGCGTCGACGTTGCGGGTCTGCACGCGCTGGAGCACCGAGCGGACGTCCTGCTCCTCGCTGACCGGGTCCAGCATGACGTTCGCGGCGCGCTCGGCGGCCTCGGTGGCGGCCCCGCACGGGACGGCGGGTGCGCACACCGACTCGGTGACCTGCGGCCCGACCAGCGACGCGAGCCCCGTGACCTGCTCGGGGTTGCCCGGCTGGACGGCGATCTGGAGCCGGTTGGACGCGTAGGTGACCGGCTCGCCCGCGATGCGCCCGGCCTGCTGCGCGGTCTGCATCGTGCGGGTGCTCGCGGTGGCCAGGACGTCGGCGGGCGCGCCCTGCACGACCTGCTGGGCGAGCGTGTCCGAGCCGCCGAAGTTGAACACGACCGTCGTGCCCGGGTCGGCCTGCTCGAACGACGGCTTCAGCGCGTTGTAGACGTCGGTCAGCGACGCGGCCGCCGAGACGGTGAGCGTGCGGGCGGGCTGTTGGTCCCCGGACGATCCGCACGCCGTGACGGCCAGCGCGAGCGCGGCGGTCAGGGCCGTCATGACGTGCCTGCGGGCGCTGCTCACGCCATGCCACCGGGGGTCTCGACGATGATCTGCGACGCCTTGACGATCGAGACCGCCAGCGATCCGACCTCGAGCCCGAGTTCCTCGACGGCCTCGGTGCTCATCAGCGACACCACGCGGTGCGGCCCGCACTGCATCTCGACCTGCGACATCACCTCGTCGCTGTGCACCCGTGTCACCAGGCCGACGAAGCGGTTGCGCGCGGAGCGCCCCACCCCGGACGGGTCGGGGGTGGCGTGGGCCTGGGCGCGCGCGAAGGCGGCGAGGTCGGCGCCGGCGATGACCTTGCGGCCGCTGGCGTCGGTCGACACCGGCAGCGCGCCGCCGTCGGTCCACCGCCGCACCGTGTCGTCGCTGACCCCGAGCAGCCGGGCGGCCTCGGCGATCCGGAAGTGCGTCACGGGAGGGGAGTCTAGGCCCGAGACTGCGCCTGTACAGGGCCCTCGAGTCCCGCAGGTCCGGAGATCGGTCGTGACGATCCGCACTCGCCGCCGCGGCGAGGCGGTGGGAAGGTGCGGTGGTGGACTTCGCACCCAGCGCCGCGGCCCAGGACTACACCGACCGCATGCGGGCCTTCCTCGACGAGGCGGTCCTGCCCGCCGAGAAGGTCTACGACGCCTGGCGCGAGGAGCGGCGCGGGACGCCGGCCGAGCACGACCTGCCGCCGGTGATGGAGGAGCTCAAGAGCGAGGCCCGCCGCCGCGGGCTCTGGAACCTGTTCCTGCCGGACATCTCGGGGCTGTCGAACCTCGAGTACGCCCCGATCGCCGAGGTGTCGGGCTGGTCGCCGGTGATCGCGCCCGAGGCGATCAACTGCCAGGCGCCCGACACCGGCAACATGGAGACCCTGCACCTGTTCGGCACCACCGAGCAGAAGCAGCAGTGGCTCGAGCCCCTGCTCGCCGGCGAGATCCGCTCCGCGTTCGCCATGACCGAGCCGGCCGTCGCGTCGTCGGACGCCACCAACATCACGACGTCGATCCGGCGCGAGGGTGACGAGTACGTCATCACCGGCAAGAAGTGGTGGATCTCCGGCGCGGCCGACCCGCGCTGCCAGATCTTCATCGTCATGGGCAAGACCGACCCGGACGCCCCCACGCACCGCCAGCAGTCGATGGTGCTCGTCCCCCGCGACGCCCCGGGGCTGACGGTCACCCGCCCGCTGCCGGTCTTCGGCTACCAGGACCAGCACGGGCACTGCGAGCTCGAGCTGAACGAGGTCCGGGTGCCGGCGTCGAACCTCCTCGGCGAGGAGGGCGGCGGCTTCGCCATCGCCCAGGCACGCCTCGGCCCGGGCCGCATCCACCACTGCATGCGCCTCATCGGCATGGCCGAGCGCGCGGTGGACGCCATGGTGCGCCGCGCCAACGAGCGCGTCGCGTTCGGCAAGACCCTCGGCGAGCAGGGCGTGGTGCGCGAGCAGATCGCCGAGAGCCGCATCGCGATCGAGCAGGCCCGCCTGCTCGTGCTGAAGACGGCCTGGCTGATCGACAACGTGGGCTCGCGCGGCGCGGCGACGGAGATCGCGGCGATCAAGGTCATCTGCCCGCGGATGGCGTGCGACGTCATCGACCGCGCGATCCAGATCCACGGCGGCGGCGGGGTCTCCGACGACTTCCCGCTGGCCTACGCCTACGCCTGGGCCCGCGCGCTGCGCCTCGCCGACGGCCCGGACGAGGTGCACCTGCGCTCCGTCGCGCGCCAGGAGCTCAAGGCCCACGGCTGACCGGTGCGCTGACGCGCTCGTGAGCAGAAAGAAGTGCTGGAGCACTTCTTCCTGCTCACCTGCGCGGAGCGCACCTGGCGCGGGCGGGCGCGGGGACGAAGAGCCCGAGGCGCCAGGCGTGGCTGACCGCCTGCGCCCGGTCGCTCGCGCCGAGCTTGCGGAACAGGTGCCCGGTGTGCGACTTCACCGTGTGGTCGGACAGGTAGAGCCGCTTGCCGATGTCGGCGTTGGTCAGCCCCCGGCTGACGCCGATGAGCACCTGCACCTCGCGCACCGACAGCTCCAGGCGCCGCTGGGCCTCGAGGTCGACGACCACGTCGTGCAGACCGTCGACCCGCGACCCGACCGCCGGGCCGTCCGCGGGCGCCGCCGGGCGGGGCACCAGGTCGTCGCCGGCGGCGGTGGCGGCGGTGCTGCGCACGAGCGTGCGGATCATCGCCCGCGGCGCGTCCCAGCGCAGGAACCCCGCCGCGCCCTCGGCGACCGCCTGCTGGGCGGGCGCGTGGGCACCCGCCGACCCCGCGACGAGGACGCCGGTGCCCGGCGCGTCGGCCAGCACACGGCGCACGACGGCGAGCCCGGTCGGCTCGGTCTCGGCCAGCCCGAGCACCGCGATCGCGCCCGGGGTCGCCGCGAGGTGGGCCATCAGGTCGTCGGCGTCCCGCGCGACGGCCACGCCGTCGGGGCCCGCGACCGAGTCGACGAGCAACCGTAGGCGTCGTCGTGCCTGGGGTCGCTCGTCGTGGACGACACACGTCTCCCCGGACCCCCCGTCCTCGCGCACCCGGTAGAGGTACCTCATCGGCGTGATCTCCGATGGCACGACGCGCGGCGCGACGATCACGAAAATGACAGTGCTGTAAGTCGCCTGGCCGGGTATCACCCACATGCATCGACAGGCGTTTCACTTGTCGACGGAGAGTCCACGACCTTGCATGTCCCGCGACGTCCTCGGCGGCACGGGGACCCGACGCGCAGGGAGCGCCGATGGCCGACGGCCGGACCGGACCGGGCACGACGCGGAGGGTCCCGGCGCCGGGGGCGCGGAGCGCCGTGGGGGCCGCCGTCGCGGTGGGCGCGGTCGTCGCGTCGGTCCTCACCGCGGTCGTCACGGCCCCGGTCGCCGAGGCGGTGCCCGCGGCCGAGTCGTGGGCCGCCGAGCTCGCCATCACCGGCGGCGACGACGCGAACGTCGTGGCGGCGAACGACGCGGTCCGGCTGCGCGACCTCGCGCCCCGACCCACGAGCGCCGGACCGGTCCCCGCCGAGGGGACCCTGCTGCTCGCCCCCCGGCGGCCGGCCGCGATCACCGACCGCGTCGCGGCCGAGGTCACCGCCGACGTCCCGCCGGGCGCGGAGGTCGTCGTGTCGGTGCGCGGCACCCGCGACGACGGCACGTGGAGCGAGTGGCGCGAGGCCCGCCCCGAGAGCCCCGCCCGCCTCGACGAGCCGACGGTCGAGCTGCAGGTGCGCGTCACCCTCGTCGCGGCACCCGACGGCTCCGGCCCCGCCCTGCGACGCCTGTGGCTCACCGCTGACCGGGCCCCGCTCGGCCTCGGCGTCCCGCGCCCGGCGACGCCGGTGACCAGCCGCGTCTTCGCCACCCGCATCGGCCTCGTCGGCAACGACACCGCCAACGGCCACGAGGTCGCGCGCGACGACCGGTTCGTCGCGCTGCCCTCGCGGCGCAGCCTCGGCCCGCAGGAGTCCGGCGACTACACCGTGCGCGTCTGCGCCGCGGAGAACCGGTGCACGTGGGCGCCCGTCTGGGACATCGGGCCCTGGAACACCACCGACGACTACTGGAGCGAGGGCCGGCGGCGCCAGGCCTTCGGCGACCTGCCCCGCGGGCGACCCCAGGCCGAGGCCGCCTTCACCGACGGCTACCGCGACGGCCGGGACGGTTCCGGGCGCCGCGTGCGCAACCCGGCGGGGATCGACCTCGCCGACGGCACGTTCCGCGACGACCTCGGGCTGCGCGACAACGCCTGGGTGACCGTCACGTACCTGTGGACCGGCTCCGGCCCCTCGGCCCCCGCCCGCGACCGCGAGGCCCGCCTCGAGGTCCGCGCCGCCCCCGCGCCGGACGCGGCCGTCGTCGGCGTCGTCGCCCCGCACGCGCGGGTGTCCTACGACTGCGCCGTGGACACCGCTGCCGGCCGCACCGGCGCCGGCCCCCGATGGCTGCGCCTCGGACCCGCCCAGTTCGTCCCGGCCGACCAGGTGGAGGCGCGCGATGTCCCGTCCTGCTGACCCGTTCCGCCACGGCGCCCTCGCGGTCGCGGCCGGCGCCCTCGGGCTGGCCGTCGTCCTCGCCGTGCCCGCCGGCGCCAGCACCGACCCGGCACCCCGGACCGAGAGCTGGGCGGCGGAGCTGGCGATCGAGGGCGGCGACGACCGCGACGTCGTGCTCGACGCCGGCGCCATCCGCCTCGCGGGCACGGACGTGCGCTCCGGCGAGCTGGTGCTCGCGCCGCGGCGCACCGCGGGCGTCGTCGACACCGTGCGCGGGGTCGCGGCCGCCGACGTGCCGGCCGGCAGCTCCGTCGTCGTCGAGGCCCGCGGGCTGCGCGGCGACGGCGGCTGGGGCGCCTGGGTCACCGTGCCCCGCGAGGGCGGCGCGCGCCTCGGCGGCCCGAGCACCGAGATCTCCGTGCGCGTGCTGTTGCGCCGCGAGGGCGCCGGCACGGGCCCGGTGCTGCGCGGGCTGTGGCTGACCACCACCGCCGTGCCGCCGACCACGGCCACCCGGACCGAGACGCGCACCGAGACCCGGACCCGGACCCGCACCGAGACCGCGACCGTCACCGCGCCGACGAGCACGAGCACCACCTCCGCCCGACCGACCACCACGACCACGGCCCAGCCGACCACGACCACGACACAGCCCACGACGCCCACGACGCCCACGACCGCCACGACGACTCCCCGGCCGACGACCACGACCACCACCGAGCCGACCACCACCGAGCCGACCACCACCACGACGGCGAGGCCGGAGCCGACCACCACGACCCCGGCGCCCACCACCACGACACCCACGACCACCACGCCACCGACGTCGGAGCCGGACACGACCGAGCCGACCACCACCACCACCTCGACCACGACACCGACGACCACCACCACGACGCCCGTCGTCCCGCCCGCCGCGCTGGTCCCCGGCGTGCCGCTCCCCACCGCCGACCTGCCGCCCGCGCGCCCCCTGCCCGCGGCCGCGCCGACCTCGTCCTGGTGGGGCGCCGACCTGCTCGCCTGGCTCGGCCGCGCGTTCTGACGACCGTCAGCCCGGGACGCCGACCGACTCCACCGTGAGCACGCCGTCGGTGTCCGGGACGCCCAGCACGGTCACGCGCGTCCCCCGCGGCAGCGCGCCGACCGGTCCCGGGCGCGGCTCCTGCCCGACGACACGGGTGGCCGGTGACGTCCGCAGCGCGACGAGCCGGCCGTCGGGGGTCCGGACGGCGATGAGGCCGTCGGCGGTGCTCTCGAGCGTGCCCACGAGCGGGACGCCCACCCCGGCCGGTGGCGGGCAGCCGGCGCAGCCGACGGCGAGGTGGCGGTCCGCGAGCACGCCGCCGACCACGCCGAGCACGAACACCGTGAGCATCGCCAGCCCGATCACCCAGCGCCGCGGGCGGGGTCGCTCCCGCACCGCCGGCTGCGGTCCGCCGAGGTCACGGTCGTCGTAGCCGTAGCCCCCGGGATCGGTCTCCCACTCGTCGGGACGGTTCACGGTCGCGGTCCCGGGTCGCGGGGCACGAGGACGCGGTCACCGACCCGCAGCCCGTCGCGGATCTCCACCGACACCGCGTCCGCGAGTCCCGTCGTCACCGCGACGACGCGGTCGGGGCTGCGCCCGTCCTGGGGGCGCACGAGGACCGTGCCGCGGTCCGGGCCCGTGCGCCGCACCGCCGCGGGCGGCACGACGACGACCCCGATCGCGCGCTCGACGAGCACCCGGACCTCGGCGACCTGCCCCACCCGCATCGTCGCCGGCGGGACGGGCGCGGCGATCGTGACGCCGTAGGCGCCGTCGGGACCGGGCGCGGGCTCGACGCCGACGACCTCGCCGAACAGGGGCTCGCCGACCCCGTCGACGCTCGCGGACGCGGACTGCCCCGCCGCCACCCGGGGGACGTCGCGGGGCGGCACGGCCGCGCGCACGACGAGCGTCCCGAGGTCGGCGAGGCGCACGAAGGGGCGGCGGCTCGGCGCGTCGTCGGGGGTGGGCACGCCGGCGACGACGCGGTCGCCGACCTGCCCCGCGACCGCGATCACCGTCCCGTCGCGCGGGGCCCGCAGGACCGTGGCCGCCAGCACCCGGTCGGCCTCGGCCAGCTCGGCGCGGTCGCGCGCGGCCGTCGTCTCGAGCCGGCTCTGCAGCAGGGGGTCGGGCGGCACCGCGTTCCGGGCGGCGTCGAGGTCACGGGCGCCGTTCGCGACCGCGGTCTGCGCCGCGATCACCCGGGCGCGCGCGGTGCTGTCGTCGAGCGTCGCGAGCACGTCGCCGGCCACGACCACCGATCCCGGGGTGACGTCGACGCTGGTCACCGTGCCGTTGACCTCGAACGACACGTCGGCCTCGCCCGCGCTGCGGACCGCACCCGGCGCCCGGACCTCGGTGACGACGTCGGCGCGCACCACCGGTACGACGTCGGCCGACGGCGCCCGGAGGAGCTGCGGCTGGCGCAGGAGGACCACGACGGTGACCGCGCCCGCGAGCAGCACCACCACCAGCACCGTCGGCAGCAGCCCGCCCAGGCGGCGCCGACCGGTGGACATGGCGCCCGACCGTAGTGCCGCGCGCCGTGCGGCCAGGGCAACCGCGTGTCCGGCGTGTCACCCGTCCGGAGGTCGCGGGGCGCGGGACCTCAGTCCGCGACGGCGACGAGGTGCCCGACGACCGCGTCCTCGCGCGCGAGCCGCAGCAGCTCGCCGGCCAGGTCGGCGCGGGCGAGGCGGTGCCCGCCGGCCACGTGGCGGTCGAGGGCGCGTCGGGGGCGGCCGGCGCCGGGCCCGTCGAGGAGCCGCGGCGGGCGCACGATCGTCCAGTCGCGATCGCTCGCCCGGACCACCTCCTCCATCCGCGCCATGTCCGCGTACGGGTGGCGGAACACCCGCTGGAGGATCGGCTTGACGAGCAGGCGCACGGCGAGGTCGTCACCCTCGCCCGGCAGGCCCGCGGCACTGACGACGAGCAGCCGGCGCACGCCGGTGCGCTGCATCGCGGCGATCGCCGCGGTGACGCCGTCGGTGCAGACGGTGGTGCGCGCGCGACCCCGGCCCCCCAGCGCCGACACCACGGCGTCGGCCCCGCGGACCGCCCGGTCGAGGACCTCGGCGGCGTCGGCGTCGTCGAACCCGACGCGCACGACCGTCGCGCCGTCCGGCACGTCCGAGCCCGGCCGGGCCACGGCCACGACCTCGTCGCCCTCCGCGAGCGCCTGCGTGACGACCTCGCGCCCGGTCCGCCCGGACGCCCCCAGCACGACGAGCCGCACGACGCCTCCCTGGTCAGTGAGTACTCACCAACGTAGAATGGCCTTGTGTCCCCGCGCCGGTCAAGCAGCACGACGCGCGACCGCATCCTCGACGCGGCCCTGACCGTCATGCGCACCCGCGGGGTCGCGCGCACGACGACGAAGGAGATCGCGCGCGAGGTGGGGCTCTCCGAGGCGGCGCTGTACAAGCACTTCGAGGACAAGACGGCACTGTTCGTCGCGGTGCTGGTCGAGCGGGTGCCCTCGCGGCTCGGGGAGGTGCTCGACGGCCTGCCCGACCGCGTCGGCACCGGGGAGGTCGAGACGGTCCTCGCGGAGGTCGCCGCCGAGGCGCTGGCGTTCTACCGCGAGACCTTCCCCATCGCGGCGTCGCTGTTCTCCGACCCCGCGGTCCTCGCCGCCCACCGCGCCGCCCTCGACCGCCTCGGGACCGGGCCGCACGTGCCCGTCGACGCGCTCGCCGCCTTCCTCGCGGCCGAGGCCGAGGCCGGCCGGGTCGGCGCCACGGCCGATCCCCGGGCCACGGCGACCCTCCTGCTCGGGGCCTGCCAGATGACCGCGTTCCTCGCCGCGTTCAGGGGCGCGCCGACCACGGGCGCCGACGACACCGCGGCCGCGCAGGCCATCGCCCGCGCCGCCGTCCACGGCGTCCCGCCCCCGCCCCCGTGAGGGCGGTCCGTCAGACGCCCGGCCGCGCGTCGCGCAGCAGGCCCGTCGACGAATGGCAGTTGACGTACTCGTAGTACTGGTCGTCGGCGCCGACGACGGAGACCTCGTGGTAGAGCCGCAGCCGGGGCAGCCGCTTCGCGCGCCGGACGTAGGCGACGAAGAGGCTGAGGTGGGTCGGGTGCGACTCGGCCCAGCGCTCGAGCCGGTCGAGCGAGCGCCAGTGGCTGATGGCGTAGGTCTGCTCGAGAGGTCGGCCGGGTCTGGGAGCGCGGGATCCGGTCGCGCATCGCGCCCCAGTAGGCGTGCTCCTGGACCTCGTCGCTCACCCCGTCCAGGACCGCGCCGACACCGGGCAGCCCCTCGGTGAACGGGTAGAGCGTCTCGAACCCGTCGACCCGCGGCATGACGACCTCGCGGAAGACCCCGACGTCCGCCCGCAGGCGCTCGTCGGCGTCCCACCACCCGCCCACCGCCGGTACCGCTCGGGGTCGCGCCAGTAGCCGACCGCGACGAGGTTCTCGCGGCCCTGCGCGTCCGTGTGGTGGGTGGCGTCGTGGTGCCCGGGGCCGTCGTCGAGCCCGAAGTGCCCGACGATGCGCCGCAGCGTCTCCAGGGCATGCGCGCGGTGCTCCTCGCCGCGGTACTGGACGCCCAGGTAGGCCATGACGACCTGGGTGACGTCCTCGCGCGCGCGGGCGACGACGATCGGGAACGGCGGCCGGTAGTCGTCGGACGCGCGCCGGGACAACGTGCGCGGGCACCGCAGGTGGCGGTCGATGGCGGATTCCACGACTCCCCTTCGGTGGAGGGCGTCCGGTCCGGGAGCCTAGTCCGGCACGGTGACGGACCCCCTCCGATCGGACCTTTTTCCACACCTGCTCCCGCATCTGCTCCCGATCTCCGCCAGCGTCGGCCGCAGGCGCGGAGACGGTCCTCCACCTGCGGAGATGCTGATCACCAGAGCGCGGCGACGCGGTTAGTGTGGTCGTGATGACCGCTCTCGACCTCGGTGTGCCGGCCGTTCCCGGGGCCGCCACGTCCACCACCGACACCCAGGGCCGTCCCTCCGACCCCCGCCTCGTCGACTCGTGGGGCCGGGTCGCGACCGACCTGCGCGTCTCGCTGACCGACCGCTGCAACCTGCGCTGCACCTACTGCATGCCCGCCGAGGGCCTGGAGTGGATGCCGAGCGAGCAGGCGCTGACCGACGACGAGGTCGTCCGCCTGGTGCGGGTCGCCGTCGAGCGCCTGGGCGTGCAGGAGATCCGCTTCACCGGCGGCGAGCCGCTGCTGCGCAAGGGCCTCGAGGACATCGTCGCCGCCACGGCCGCACTGTCGCCGCGCCCGGAGATGTCCGTGACCACCAACGGGCTCGGGCTGACCCGCCGCGCCGCCGGTCTGGCGGCCGCCGGCCTGGACCGGGTCAACGTCTCGCTGGACACGCTCCGACGCGAGCGGTTCGCCGAGATCACCCGGCGCGACCGCCTCGACGACGTCCTCGGCGGCCTGCGCGCGGCGCGGGAGCACGGGCTGGACCCGATCAAGGTCAACACGGTGCTCATGCCCGGGCTCAACGACGACGAGGCGCCCGACCTGCTGGCGTGGGCCCTCGAGGAGGGCTACGAGCTGCGCATCATCGAGCAGATGCCGCTCGACGCCGGCCACTCCTGGCAGCGCGACCGCATGATCACGGCCGAGCAGGTGCTGGCGTCGCTGCGCACCCGCTTCACCCTCACCGACGACCCCGCCGAGCGCGGCGGCGCCCCGGCCGAGCGCTTCCTCGTCGACGGCTGGACCGCGCCCGACGGGACGCCGGCGAAGGTCGGCGTCATCGCCTCGGTGACCCGCCCGTTCTGCGGCACCTGCGACCGCACGCGGCTCACCGCCGACGGCCAGGTGCGCACCTGCCTGTTCTCGCAGACCGAGAACGACCTGCGGGGCCTGCTGCGCGGCGGCGGCTCCGACGAGGAGATCGCCGACGCGTGGCGCGTGGCCATGTGGGGCAAGAAGCCCGGCCACGGCATCGACGACCCCGGTTTCCTGCAGCCCGACCGTCCGATGAGCGCGATCGGAGGATGATGACCGCTCCCGCGTCCACCAGCGCGACGACCGCTCCCGCCGCCACGGTGACCGTCCGCTACTTCGCCGGCGCCAAGGCCGCGGCCGGCACGCGCAGCGAGACCGTCGCGGTGCCCGACGGCGCCACCGTCGCCGACCTCGTCACCGCCCTGGCCGCCGACCACGGCGACGCCCTGGCCCGCGTGCTCGGGGCGGCGAGCTTCCTGCTCGACGAGGTCGCGGTGCACGACCGCGCCACGGTCCTGCCCGACGGCGCCGTCGTCGACGTCCTGCCGCCCTTCGCCGGCGGCTGACGGGCTCGCTCGAGGCTCGCGTGGATGTGAGCGAAGTGGCGGTGGGGGCCGTGTGTTTGCGCAACCG
>NZ_JAQZAO010000016.1 GCF_028737315.1 Actinomycetospora lemnae
CGCCCCACCGGGCCGCCCCACCTCGCCCCACCGGGCCCCCGGCCGCCCGTTCGCCCTGCTCGCACCGCCCCGGCACCGCCCCCGCACCGCCCCGGCACCACCCCGCGAGGGCTCGGACGGCGTGTCGGCGAGCCCTGAGCACCTCTCGCGCGTCATCGTCGCCCCGAGCTCCCCCACCTCGCCCCACCGGCGCTGACCAGGCACGACTCCCTCGAACGGGGCTCACCACGCCCGCCGGATGGTTTGGCTGTGGGGCAAGGTGGGGTATGGTGGTGAGCAGTGGGGCGAACGGGGCCTCACCGGGGAGGTGGAGGCCGTGTTCCTCGGCACCCACACCCCGCGGTTGGACGACAAGGGCAGGTTGACCCTGCCCGCGAAGTTCCGGGACGAGCTCGCAGGGGGGTTGATGATCACGAAGGGCCAGGACCACTGCCTCTACGTGTTCCCCCGCGACGAGTTCGAGCAGATGGCCCGCAAGGTGGCCGAGGCGCCGTTCACCGACGAGCGGGTGCGCGCGTACCAGCGCTACCTGTTCGCCGGCACCGACGAGCAGCGCCCCGACTCCCAGGGCCGCATCCCGATCGCGGCCGAACTGCGTCGCTACGCCGGGCTGGACCGTGAGTGCACGGTCATCGGGGCGGTCAGCCGCCTCGAGATCTGGGACAGCGCCCGGTGGCAGCAGTACCAGGACGCCCACGAGGACAGCTACGCGCAGGCCCAGCAGGAAGTGCTGCCCGGCGTCTTCTGACGCCGACCGCACCGACGACAAGCGAACAGGCGGCGCCCCCACGGGGCGCACGGTCCGGTGCCGTGAGGCCTCGGTCCGCAGGGCGACGGCCCTGGCGCACCTTCCCCGGCGCCAGGTCCGTCGATCTGCGGGCCGGGACGTGACGGCACCGGACCCTGGAGGACACGGACCGCGACCGGTTCGCGGTCCGAGCACACGACGGGCCGTCCGGCCCGGTCGACGAGTCGGTGTGGAGGCGTCGGTGGACGAGCACGGGGCGGGGTCGGAGGCGCGCGGCGCCGACGGCCAGCGGCACGTCCCGGTCATGCTCGACCGCGTCCTCGCCCTGTTCGAGCCGGCCCTCGCCGACCGCGACGCCGTGCTCGTCGACGCCACCCTGGGGGCTGCCGGTCACTCCGCCGCGCTCCTTTCTCGGCACTCGAGACTCACTCTTGTAGGTGTTGATAGAGACGAGTCGGCTCTGCGACTTGCCCGAACGCGTCTCGCTCCCTACGCCGACCGGACGCACCTCGTGCACGCCGTCTTCGACGCGCTGCCCGAGGTGCTCGACGACCTCGGCCGCGAGCGCGTCCAGGGCGTCCTGTTCGACCTCGGCGTCTCCTCGATGCAGCTCGACGAGGACGAGCGCGGCTTCTCCTACGCCCGCGACGCGCCCCTGGACATGCGGATGGACCCGTCGACGGGTCCGACGGCCGCCGACGTCCTCAACACCTACGCACCCGGCGACCTGATCCGGGTGCTCCACGACTACGGCGAGGAGCGAGCGGCCCGGCGCATCGTCGAGGCCGTCGTGCGTGCCCGGCGGCGGGCTCCGTTGCGCACCAGCGCGGAGCTCGTCGCCCTCCTCGAGGCCGCCATCCCGGCCGCGGCCCGCCGCACGGGCGGCCACCCGGCGAAGCGCACGTTCCAGGCGCTGCGGGTGGAGGTCAACGGCGAGCTCGACGCGGTGGCCGCGGCCGTCCCGGCGGCGGTGCGCGCGCTCGCGGTGGGCGGCCGGCTGGTCGTCATGTCCTACCAGTCCCTCGAGGACCGGATCGTCAAGCGGGTGCTCACCGAGCACAGCCGATCCAAGGCGCCGCCGGACATGCCGGTGGTGCGCCCCGAGGACGAGCCCGACCTGCGCCTGCTCACCCGCGGCGCCGAGAAGGCCGACGACGACGAGATCGCCGCGAACCCCCGTGCGGCGTCGGTGCGGCTCCGGGCCGCGGAGCGAGTGCGGGAGGCGGCGTGACCCACAGCAGGACTGCCGCGACGACGGTGCGGAGGGCAGCATGAGCACGGCGACCCTGTCGGAGCCCCGCACCAGGACGGGCACCCGCAGCACCCCCGGGCCCGGTGCCCCGGCGCGCCGGTCGACGGCGAGCACGCCGCGCCCGGGCACGACCACCACGACGAAGGCGACCACCCCCACCCAGCCCTCGTCGTCGGGCACCGCCCCGTTCGTGCTCCTGATCATGGTGCTGCTCACCGGCGGCCTGGTGGCGACGCTGTGGCTCTCGACGGCCGCGGCCGCCGACTCCTACCGCCTCGACGAGGCCCGCCAGGTGGCGCGCGACCTCTCCGAGCAGTCCGAGCGCCTGCACCGCGACGTCGAGGCCGCGCAGTCGGCGCCCGCGCTCGCCGCGGCCGCGCGCGCCCAGGGCATGGTGCCGGCCGGGGAGCCGGCGGTCCTCCTGGTCGCGCCCGACGGGACGTCCCAGGTGATCGGCGACCCCCGCCCCGCCGAGCCGATCGCCCCGCCCGCGCCCACCCCGGCGGCGCCGGCCCCGCCCGCCACGGAGACGCCCGGCGCGCCCGGCACCACCGGCACCACCGGCACCACCGGCGCCCAGGCCGCCACCGACGGTCAGCAGGCCCCGGCCCCCGCCGGCGCGGCGGCGGCCGAGGACCGGCTCGTGGCGGTGCCGAACGGTCAGCAGCAGACGCAGGCCCGGACCGAGCAGACCCCGGCCGACCAGGCCCAGCAGGACCAGGACGGCGAGACCCCGCAGGACGACGCCGCGGTCACCGAGGCCGGTCGCTGATGCCCCGCAGCGCGGGCACCCTGAGCCGCCCGCCGGCGCGCGCGCCGCGCGGTCGGGCTCCGGGTGGCCGGCGTCCGGACCCGCCGCCGCCCCCGCCGCGCCGTCCCGCCCGTCGTCCCGCGTCCCGCCCGCCGGACCCGCGCCGGCGCCTGCGGGTCGGCCGCGTGATCCTCGTGGCCGTCCTGCTGCTGTGCACCCTCAAGCTGGTCGAGGTCCAGGGCCTGCGGGCGGGGGAGCTCTCCGCCGACGCCGCGCAGCAGCGCACCACGCGCCTCAACGTGCCCGCCGAGCGCGGCGCGATCCTCGACCGCTACGGCACCCCGCTCGCGTTCAGCGTCGAGGCGAAGGCGCTCGTCGCCAACCCGCGCCGGATCACCCAGGACTGGAACGACCCGGCGGTCCGCTCCCAGCCGGGCTCGCCGACGCCCGACCAGCGCAAGTCGACGATCGCCGTCGGCATGGGCCGCATCCTCGGCCTCGACCCCGGCCCGATCTTCGCCGCCCTGACCTCGGACCGCAGCTACGTCGTGCTGGCCCCGCTGGTCGACCCGGGCGCCGCGCGCCAGGTCCGCGAGGCGTTCCCGGAGATCGCCGAGGAGGACCGCGAGTCGCGGCAGTACCCGGCGGGCGACGTCGCGGCCACCGTCGTCGGCAGCGCGTCGTGGAACATGGACCGTCAGAAGATCCGCGGTTCCATCGGCCTGGAGAGCGCGCTCGACACCACCCTCGCCGGCACCGACGGCTTCCGCGTCGTCGACACCGCCGAGGGCAGCGACGCCGTCATCCCCGGCACGACGCGCGCCGAGCAGCCGGCGCAGGCGGGGCGCGACGTCGTCCTCACCCTCGACACCGACCTGCAGTACGCCGTCGAGCAGCGCCTGCGCGACTACACCGCGCGCGTCGGCGCCCGCAGCGGCAGCGCGGTGGTCCTCGACGCGCGGACCGGCCAGGTCCTCTCGATGGCCAACTCGGGCGGGTTCAACCCGGCTGCGCCCGGCGCCCCAGGCGCGCAGCTGTCCAACCCGTCGGTGACGAGCCCGTTCGAGCCGGGGTCGGTCAACAAGCTCGTGACGATGGCCGCCGCGATCGAGGCGGGCGTCGCGCGTCCCGAGGACGTGCTCCAGGTCCCCGGCAGCATCCGCGTCGCCGACCGCACCATCGGCGACGCCTGGTCCCACGGCACGATCAACCTCACGCTGAACGGGGTGCTCGGGCGCTCGTCGAACGTCGGCACCCTGATGACCGCGCAGCGCGTCGGCCCCGACCGCTTCGCCGCCATGCTGCGGGCGCTCGGCGTCGGCACCCGCACCGGCATCGAGCTGCCCGGCGAGAGCCCGGGGTCGGTGCCGGCGCGCGAGGACTGGTCGGGCTCGACGTTCGGCAACCTGCCGATCGGTCAGGGCCTGTCGATGACGACCCTGCAGATGGCGAGCATGTACCAGGCGGTGGCCAACGACGGCGTGCGCGTGCCGCCGCGGCTGGTCGAGGCCGAGGTCGGCGCCGACGGGGTCCGCATCCCGTCGGCGGTGCCCGAGGGTGTGCGGGCGATGAGCCCTGAGACGGCCCGGACGATGCGCGACATGCTGCAGTCGGTCACCCAGGACGGCCGCGGCGGCAACCGCGGCACCGGGCCGCAGGCCGCGATCCCCGGCTACCCGGTCGCCGGCAAGACGGGGACCGCCCAGCAGGTCGACCCGGGCTGCGGCTGCTACTCGCAGTCGAACTACTGGATCACCTTCGCCGGCATGTTCCCCGCGCAGGACCCGCGCTACGTCGTCGCGCTCATGCTCGACCGGCCGCCGGGCGGCGACTCCGCGGCACCGCTGTTCCACGAGATCGGCGCCTACCTCGCCCAGCACGGCGCGGTGCCGGTGTCGACCGCGCCGCCGCGTCAGGTGCCGCTCACGCTGCCCTGACACCGGGCGCCGCAGGCCACAGGGCCTGCGGAGTGGGTGCGGGGACGGTGAGTAGCCTTCGCGCTCGTGCCCGCCGCACCGCCGAGGACCACCGACGACGCCGCCGGACCCGTCCGGGGGCGGGCCGTCGACGCCGGCTCGGGCGAGGACGACCGCGGTCCCCTGCGCCCCGCGCGGACGGTCCCGGTGGTGATCACCGAGGTGGCCGCCCGCATCGCCGAGGCGCTGGCCGAGCAGGCCCCGGTGGAGATCGTCGGCGACGCCGGCGTGCGCGTCACCGGCGCGACGCTGCGGGCCCACGAGGTGCGCCCGGGCGACCTGTTCGCGGCCCTGCCCGGGTCCCGCGCGCACGGCGCCGACTTCGCCGACCAGGCCCTCGAGCGCGGCGCCGCGGCGGTCCTCACCGACACCGACGGCGCCGCCCGCCCCGCCCTGCGCGCGGCCGGCGTGCCCGTCCTCGTCCACGCCGACCCGCGCGGCGCGATCGGGCCGGCCGCGGCGCGCGTCTACGGCGACCCCTCGACGCGCCTCGACGTCCTCGGCGTGACCGGGACCAGCGGCAAGACGACGACCGTCTACCTGCTCGAGGCCGCGCTCGCGGCGGCCGGCGCGCGCACCGGGCTCATCGGCACGGTCGAGACCCGCCTCGCCGGGCGTCGTCTGCCCAGCGCCTTCACGACGCCCGAGGCGCCCGACCTGCAGGCCCTGCTCGCCCGCATGGCCGACGAGGGCGCGACGCACGTGGCCATGGAGGTCTCCAGCCACGCCCTCGCGCTCGGGCGGGTCGCGGGCACCCGGTTCGCGGTCGGCGCGTTCACCAACCTCTCGGCCGAGCACCTCGACTTCCACGCCGACATGGAGGACTACTTCGCCGCCAAGGCGAAGCTGTTCGACGGGCGCTCGGCGGCCGAGGTGGTCTGCGTCGACTCGCCGTGGGGCCGCCGCCTGGTCCGCGAGCACACCGTGACGGTCGGCGCGCCCGATGCCGACTGGCGCGCCGAGGACGTCGTCGCGCTGCCCGACGGCACCCAGCGCTTCACCGTCCACGGCCCCGACGGCCTCGTGCTGCCCGCGGCGCTGCGCCTGCCCGGCGCCTTCAACGTCACCAACGCCCTGCTCGCCCTCGCGTGCGGGCGCGCCGCCGGCCACGACCCCGAGGTCCTCGTCCGGGGGCTCGCCGAGGTCCGGGTGCCCGGGCGCATGCAGCGGGTCGAGGCGGGGCAGCCGTTCCTGGCGGTCGTCGACTACGCGCACAAGCCCGCCGCGGTGGCCGCGCTGCTCGAGACGCTGCGCGCGCAGACCGAGGGCCGGGTGCTCACCGTGCTCGGGTGCGGCGGCGACCGCGACCGCGCCAAGCGCCCGGTGATGGGCCGGCTGGCCGCCCAGCTCTCCGACCACCTCTGGGTCACCGACGACAACCCGCGCACCGAGGACCCGGCCGCCATCCGCGCCGCGGTACTCGAGGGCGCGCGCGAGGTCGCGGACGCCGCCGTGGACGAGATCGGCGACCGGCGCGAGGCCATCGGCGCCGCCGTCGCCGCCGCGCGGCCGGGCGACGTGGTCGTCGTCGCGGGCAAGGGACACGAGACCGGGCAGCAGGTCGGCGACGAGAAGCTCCCGTTCTCCGACGTCGAGGAGCTCGAGCGGGCGCTGCGCGCCGGTGGTCCGACGTGATCGAGCTGACCCTCGCCGAGGTCGCCCGCGCCACCGGCGGGCGGCTCCACCGCGCCACCGGCGACGAGCGCGTCACCGGCACCGTCGAGTTCGACAGCCGCGCGGTCACCGCCGGCGGGCTCTTCGTCGCCCTGCCCGGCGAGCGCGTCGACGGCCACGACTTCGTCGACGCCGCGGTGCGGGCGGGCGCGGCCGGCGTGCTCGCCGCCCGGGAGGTCGACGCCCCGGCGGTCATCGTGCCGTCCGTGCACGAGGTCTCCGGCTCCTACGTCCTCGCTGCGGACGCCGGCGGGGCGGGCGCCGGGGTGCTCGCCGGGCTGGCCCTGCTCGCCCGCCACGTCGTCGACGTCCTCACCGCCGACGGGCTGCTCGTCGTCGGGATCACCGGCTCGTCGGGCAAGACGTCGACCAAGGACCTCACCGCGCACCTGCTCGAGGGGCTCGGCGAGACCGTCGCCCCGCCCGGGTCGTTCAACAACGAGCTCGGCCACCCGTGGACCGCGCTGCGCGCCACGCGCTCGACCCGCCACCTCGTCCTCGAGCTGTCGGCCCGCAACCGCGGGCACGTCGCCGCGCTGTGCCGCGTGGCGCCACCGCGGATCGGGGCGGTGCTCAACGTCGGCTCCGCGCACCTCGGCGAGTTCGGCTCCCGCGAGGCCATCGCGCAGGCCAAGGGCGAGCTGGTGGAGGCCCTCCCCGAGAACGGCGTCGCGGTCCTCGGCGCCGACGACCCCGTGGTCGCGGCCATGCGCGAGCGCACCGTCGCCCGGGTCGTGCACACCGGTCGCGCGCCGGCGGCCGACGTCCGCGCGGCCGACGTGGTCATCGACGACGCCGGGCGCGCGACGTTCCGCCTGGTCACGCCGGTCGGCGAGGCCCCGGTGCGCCTGGGCCTGCACGGCGCCCACCACGTCGACAACGCCCTCGCCGCCGCCGCGATCGCGATCGAGGCCGGCATGGACGTCGCGACCGTCGCCGAGCGCCTCGGCACGGCCGCGCCGCGCTCGCGCTGGCGGATGGAGCTCACCGAGCGCCCCGACGGCGTGCGCGTGCTCAACGACGCCTACAACGCGAACCCCGAGTCGATGCGCGCCGCGCTGGCCACCCTGGGCGCGATGGGCGGGCGGCACACCGCGGTCCTCGGCGTCATGGCCGAGCTCGGCGACGACACCGCCCGCGCGCACAGTGAGATCGGCCGCGAGGTCGCCCGCACCGGTGTGGCGCGCCTCGTGGTCGTGGGTGACGCGGCGCGTCCCCTGCACGAGGCGGCGTCCTCGGCGGGCGTGGACTCGCAGCTCGTGCCCGACGCCGCGGCCGCCGCCGAGCTCGTCCGCGCGGGCGTGGCGCCGGGTGACGTGGTGCTCATCAAGGCCTCCCGGTCGGCGGGTCTGGAGCGCGTCGCGGACGTGCTCGTGGACGCTGGGTCGGCACCGACCGCAGACGGGGGAGGAGCTCCATGAGGGGCGTGCTGGTGGCGGCGGGGGTCGCGCTGGCCGTGTCGATCCTCCTGACCCCGTACGTGATCCGGCTGTTCATCCGGCAGGGGTTCGGCCAGGAGATCCGCGAGGAGGGGCCGCAGAGCCACCGCGGCAAGCGCGGGACGCCGACCATGGGCGGCGTCGCCATCCTCGCGGCGGTGTGGATCGGCTACCTCGCCGCGCACCTGGTCGGCGACGTCGCGATCTCGGCGTCGGGCCTGCTGGTGCTGATGCTGATGACGGCGCTGGGGGTCGTCGGTTTCCTCGACGACTTCATCAAGATCCGCCGGCAGCGCAACCTGGGCCTGAACAAGACCGCGAAGCTCGTCGGCCAGTTCGTCAGCGCCGTGGCCTTCGCGGTGCTCGCGTTGCAGTTCCCCGACGAACAAGGGCTCAGACCGGTCTCGACGAACCTCTCGTTCGTCCGCGACATCGCCGTCGTCGGCTTCGGCGCGGTGGGGTTCGTGCTGTTCTGCTACCTCATCGTCACGGCCGCCTCGAACGCCGTGAACCTCACCGACGGGCTCGACGGCCTCGCGGCGGGGACGTCGGCGATGGTGCTCGCGACGTACCTCATCGTCTCGTTCTGGCAGTTCCGCAACGCCTGCGGCGTGCAGATCGAGGCGGGCTGCTACCAGGTCCGGGATCCGCTCGACATCACGCTCGTGGCCGCCGCGGCCATGGGGGCGTGCATCGGGTTCCTGTGGTGGAACGCCGCGCCCGCCCGGATCTTCATGGGCGACACGGGCTCGCTCGCGCTCGGCGGGCTGTTCGCCGGCCTGGCGATGGTCACGCGCACCGAGCTGCTGCTCGTCGTGCTCGGCGGTGTGTTCGTGGTCGAGGCCCTGTCGGTGGTCATCCAGGTCGCGGTCTTCCGGACCACGCGACGGCGACCGTTCCGCATGGCGCCGTTCCACCACCACTTCGAGCTCGCCGGCTGGGCCGAGACGACGGTGATCATCAGGTTCTGGCTGCTCGCGGCGATCTGCTGCGCCCTGGGCCTGGGGCTGTTCTACAGCGAGTGGTTGGCGGCGTCGGGTGGTTAGCGGCACGCGGAGCGGTCAGGGGAGCACGCCGATGGGGGAGCCGGACCCATGACGAGGTGGCGCGACCGGCACGTCCTGGTCGCCGGGGCGCGCCGCACGGGGGTCTCGGTCGTCGACGTGCTGCTCGAGCTGGGCGCCCGGGTGACCGTCGGCGACGGCGACCAGGCCCAGCTCGACGCGCTGGGCGACCGGGACGTCGTCCGCACGCGGGACCTGGACGTGCTGCCGGACGGGGTCGACCTCGTCGTCACCAGCCCCGGCTTCCGCACCGACGCCCCGCTCGCGCGCGCGGCCCGCGCGGCCGGTGTGCCGATGGTCGGTGAGCCCGAGCTCGCGTGGTGGCTGGGCGAGGACCCGGCGGTGTGTCCGGACGGCCCGCCGCGCTGGCTCGCGGTCACCGGGACCAACGGCAAGACCACGACGACGTCGATGCTCGAGGCGATCCTGCGCGCGGCGGGGGAGGACACCGTCGCCTGCGGCAACATCGGCCTGCCGGTCGTCGACGCGCTGCGCGCCGGGCACCGGGTGCTGGCCGTGGAGCTCTCGAGCTTCCAGCTGGAGTGGTCGCCGTCGGTGCGCCCGTACGCGGGGGCCGTGCTCAACCTCGCCGAGGACCACCTCGACTGGCACGGGACGATGGCCGCCTACGCCGCCGCGAAGGCCCGGGTGCTGCGCGGGCAGGTCGCCGTCGCCGGGATCGACGACCGCGCGGCGGCGGGCCTGCTCGTGGCCGCGCCGGCCCCGGTGCACGTCGGCTTCACGCGCGGGCGGCCCGCGGCGGGCGAGCTGGGGATCGTCGACGGCGTGCTCGTCGACCGGGCCTTCGGGGACGCGGGGGACCGGCACGGCACCGGGCTCGCCGACGTCGTCGACATCGCCCCGCCCGGCCCGCCCGGCGAGGCGAACGCGCTGGCCGCCGCCGCCCTGGCCCGCGCCCACGGGGTGCCGCCGGAGGCCGTCGCCGCGGGCCTGCGGGCCGTCGCGCCGGGCGCGCACCGGGGCGCCGTCGTCGCCGAGGCCGGCGGGGTCCGGTGGGTCGACGACTCGAAGGCCACGAACCCGCACGCCGCCGCCGCGTCGCTCGCCGCGCACGACCACGTCGTGTGGGTCGCGGGCGGGCTGCTCAAGGGCGCCGACGTCGCCGACGTGGTCGTCGCGCACCGCGGGCGGCTGGCGGGGGTCGTGGTCCTGGGCCGCGACCGCGCCCAGGTGGCCGCCGCGGTCGCGCGACACGCCCCGGATGTCCCCGTCCGGGACGTGGGCGGGGGCGACGATGGCGGCATGGACGACACCGGGGACGAGGGCATGCTCCGGGCGGCGCGCGCCGCGGCGGAGCTGGCCCGGCCGGGCGACACCGTGCTGCTCGCGCCCGCGGCGGCGTCGATGGACATGTTCCGCGACTACGCGGCGCGCGGTGACGCCTTCGCGGCCGCGGCGCGCGCGGTCGCGGGCGGGGTCGGCCCGCACGGCGCGGCGACGGTGCCCGACGGCCCGCCGGACACGCCCGACACCACCGGCGGCGGCGCGGCGTGAGCGCGCCGACCCGGCGGGGACCGAACGGATCGCGCGGGTCGGGACGGGGCGGGCTGGGGCGGGGCGGGCGTCCGGGGGTCCTCGCCGCGACCCGCAGCGCCCTGCACCAGTGGCTCGAGCGCCCGCTGACCTCGCTGCACCTCGTGCTCGCGGTGTTCGGGCTGCTCACCGCACTGGGCCTGGTCATGGTGCTCTCGGCGTCGGCGGTGTCCTCCTACGCGGCGGGCGGGTCGTCGTACGGCGTGTTCTTCCGCCAGGCCGTGTTCGCGCTGATCGGCCTGGGCCTGTTCTGGCTGGGCGTGCGGGTGCCGCCGCGCCGGCTGCGCGCGGCGAGCCCGTGGCTGCTCGCCGGCTGCCTCGTCCTGCTCGTGCTCGTGCTCGTGCCGGGTCTGGGGGCGATGGTCAACGGGTCCCGCAGCTGGTTCCGGGTGGCCGGGCTGTCGCTGCAGCCCTCGGAGCTGACGAAGATCGCGCTCGCCCTGTGGGGCGCCCACGTCCTCGTGCGCCACCGCCCGCACCCGCGGACCTGGCGGGCCGCGCTCATGCCGCTGTTGCCCGTGTCGCTGCTGGTCCTCGTGCTGGTGCTCCTCCAGCCCGACCTCGGCACCACGGTGTCGTTGATGATCATCGTGTTCGCGCTGCTGTGGTTCGCGTGCGCGCCGCTGGGGCTGATGGCGTTCATCGTGTCCAGCGGGGTCGTCGCCGCGGTGGTGCTCGGTGTCGTCGCCACCTACCGGCAGAGCCGCATCACCGCGTTCCTCAACCCGGAGGCCGCCGACCCCCTCGGCCCGGCCTACCAGGCCCGCCAGGCGCTCTACTCGCTCGCCGACGGCGGGCTGTTCGGGGCGGGGCTGGGGCAGGGCCGCGCGAAGTGGGACTACCTGCCCAACGCCGACAACGACTTCATCTTCGCGATCATCGGCGAGGAGCTCGGGTTCGTCGGCGCCGGCGCGGTCATCGCCCTGTTCGCCACGCTCGCCTACGTCGGCCTGCGGATCGCCGCGCGCAGCGCCGACCCGTGGATCCGCGTGGTCGCGGCGACGCTGACGGTGTGGCTGGTGGCCCAGGCCTGCATCAACATCGGCTACGTGGTCGGCCTGCTGCCCGTCACCGGCATCCCGCTGCCGCTCGTGTCCTCGGGCGGCACGTCGCTCGCTCTCGCCCTGCTCTCGGGGGGCCTGCTCGCCAACTTCGCGCGCCACGAGCCCGAGGCCGCCCGGGTGCTGCGCGCCCACGGGCAGGGCCGGCTCGCGCGGGCGCTGCGCCTGCCCGAGCCGGAGGTGGCGTCCCGCCCGGCGCCGCACCGGAGCCAGCGAGGAGGGGGCCGATGAACGGCCGTCCGCGGGACCCGGACGATGGGGGGATGGACAACCCGCTCTCCGTGGTCGTGGCCGGCGGTGGCAGCGCGGGCCACGTGGAGCCCGCCCTCGCCACCGCCGACGCCGTACGCCGCCTGCGTCCCGACGCGCGGATCACGGCCCTGGGCACGGAGAAGGGCCTGGACACCCGCCTGATCCCGGCGCGCGGCTATCCGCTGGAGCTGATCCCGCCGGTGCCGCTGCCCCGCAAGCCCGGCGCCGACCTCGCCCGCCTGCCCTACCGGGTGGTGCGCTCGGTGCACCGCACGCGGAAGGTGCTGCGCGAGGTGCGCGCGGACGTCGTCGTCGGGTTCGGCGGCTACGTCGCCCTGCCCGCGTACCTGGCCGCGGCCTCGATGCGCCTGCCGATCGTCGTGCACGAGGCGAACGCGCGGGCGGGGATCGCGAACAAGGTCGGGGCGCGGTTCGCGCGCGAGGTCGTCGCCGCCGTGCCGGGCAGCGGGCTCGCCGGCGCGCGCGTCATCGGCATCCCGCTGCGCCGCGCCATCGCCGACCTCGACCGCGCCGGCCTGCGCGCGCAGGCCCGCGAGCACTTCGGGCTCGACCCGCAGGCGCCGGTGCTGCTCGTGTTCGGCGGCTCGCAGGGGGCCCGCTCGCTCAACGAGGCCGTCGCCGCCGCGGTCCCCGCGCTCACCGCGGCCGGGGTGTGGGTGCTCCACGCGCACGGGCCGAAGCACGAGCCCACCGTCGAGGCGCCCGGCTACGTCCCCGTGCCCTACCTCGAGCGGATGGACCTCGCCTACGCCGCCGCGGACGTCGCCCTGTGCCGGGCCGGCGCGATGACGGTCGCCGAGGTCTCGACGGTCGGCCTGCCCGCGATCTACGTGCCGCTGCCGCACGGCAACGGCGAGCAGGCGCTCAACGCGCGGCCCGTCGTCGACGCCGGGGGTGGGGTGCTGGTGCCGGATGCGGAGCTGACCGGCGAGCGGGTCGCGTCGCTGGTCACGGACCTCGCGACCCACCCCGACCGGCTGGCGGAGACCGCGGCGGCGGCCCGGCGTTCGGGGCACGCGGGGGCGGACGAGACACTGGCGCAGACGGTGCTGGAGGTGGCGGCCGGGGCGGGTCGTCCCGCGGCCGCGAGCGGGAGGCGGGCATGACCGAGCAGGTGGAGCAGGAGCAGCGCGTCGGGGCGGACTCCGTCGTGCCGCCCTTGCCCCGACTGCTCTCGCGGGTGCACTTCATCGGGGCCGGCGGCGCCGCCATGAGCGGCATCGCGCGGATCCTGCTGGCGCGCGGGGCGATGGTGTCGGGGTCCGACGCCAAGGACTCGCGCGCGGTGCTGGCGCTGCGCACGCTCGGCGCCGAGGTGACCGTCGGCCACGACGCGCACAACCTCGACCTGCTGCCCGGCGGCCCGACCGCGCTGGTGACGACGAAGGCCGTGCACCAGGCCGACCCGGACAACCCCGAGCTCCTCGAGGCCGCCGCGCGCGGCATCCCGGTGCTGCACCGCTCGTCGGTGCTCGCGGAGCTCATGGCCGACCACCGGGCCGCCTGCGTCTCGGGCAGCGCCGGCAAGACGTCGACCACCTCGATGCTCGTCGTGGCGCTGCAGGCGTGCGGCGAGGACCCGTCGTTCATGATCGGCGGCGACCTGCTCGCCTCCGGTTCGAGCGCCCACCACGGGGTCGGGGACGTCTTCGTGGCCGAGGCCGACGAGAGCGACGGCTCGTTCCTCGCCTACTCGCCGGCCGTCGCGATCGTCACCAACGTCGAGCCCGACCACCTCGACCACCACGGCACCGCCGAGGCCTACATGGCCGTCTTCGACGCCTTCGCCGCGCGCGTCGAGCCGGGCGGCGCGCTGGTGGTGTGCGCCGACGACCCGGGCGCCGCCGCGCTGGGCGACCGCGCCGCGGCGGGCGGTGTCCGCGTGCGCCGCTACGGCCGCGCCGCCACGGGCGACGGGGACCTGCGCGTGCTCGACTACCGCGCCGAGGGCTCGGCCGGGGTGCTGCGGTTCGCGCTCGCGGGCCGGGAGCACGAGCTGCGCCTCGGCGTCCCCGGCGAGCACCAGGCCCTCAACGCCTGCGCGGCCCTCCTCGCGGGCCTCGACCTCGGCGCGCCGCTCGACGGCCTGCTCGCCGGGCTCGCCGGGTTCGACGGGGTGCGCCGGCGCTTCGAGTACCGCGGCACCGCGGCCGGGGTGCGGGTGTACGACGACTACGCCCACGCGCCCACCAAGGTCGCCGCGCAGCTCCGGGCCGCCCGCCCGGTGCTGGGGGAGCACGGGCGCCTCATCGTCGCCTTCCAGCCGCACCTGTACTCCCGCACCCGCGACTTCGCCGCCGAGTTCGGCGCGGCGCTCTCGCTCGCCGACGAGGTCGTCGTGCTCGACGTCTACGGCGCCCGCGAGCAGCCCGAGCCCGGCGTCAACGGCGAGCTCATCGCCCGCCAGCTCACGCTGCCGCCCGAGAACGTGCACTACGAGCCCTCGTGGGGCCAGGTGCCGGCGCTGCTCGCCGATCTCGCCCGCCCCGGCGACCTCGTCGTGACGATGGGCGCCGGCGACATCACCGTCCTCGGCCCCGAGGTGCTCAGCGAGCTCGAGCGCCGCGTGGCCCAGGCGGCCGAGCAGTCGTCCGAGCAGCCCGACAGCCCGGGAGCCGGGTCACGGTGACCGGCTCCGCCCGACCCACCGGACGTGCCGGCCGCAGCGGCCGGGCGAGCCGGTCGGGCCGGGCGGGACGGGGGTCGTCGAGCGCCCGCGCGGAGCGCCGCACCGGGGCCGCCGGCGCGCGTCCAGAAGGCCCGGCCGCGGGCTCACCGGTGCGGACCCGCCGGCCGCGGCCGCCGGTCGCCGCCACGGCCCGGCGCCGCCGCGGCGTCTGGGCGGGCGTGGTCGTGGGTGTGCTGGTGCTCGCCGCGCTGGTGTGGCTGACGGTGTTCTCGCCGGTGCTCGACGTCCGCGACGTCCAGGTCGTCGGCGCCGCGCCCGACCAGGTCGAGGCCGTGCGCACCGCCGCGGCGATCGGCCCCGGCACCTCGCTGCTCTGGCTCGACGGCGACGAGGTGGCCGAGCGCGTGCGCACCCTGCCCCGCACGGCGTCGGTGGACGTGTCCCGCGACTGGCCCGGCACCCTCGTCGTCACCGTCGCCGAGCGCGAGCCGGTGCTCGCCACCCCGGCGCCGGGCGGCGGGGTCGTGCTGGTCGACGCCACCGGGTTCGGCTACCGCACGATGCCCGCGCGCCCGGAGGGCGTCCCGGCACTGACGCTCCCGCCCGGGATCCTGCCCTCGCCCGAGGACCCGGGGACGCGCGCGGCCGCCGACGTCGTCGTCGCCCTGCCGACGTCGCTGCGCGCCGAGGTCCTCGAGGTGCGCGCGAACGGCCCGTACGACGTCGGGTTCGTGCTCACCGGGGGCCGCGAGGTCCGCTGGGGCGCCGATGCGGACAACGAGCGCAAGGCCGCGGTGCTCGCCGCCCTGCTCACCCGGCCCGGCACGGTCTACGACGTCTCCACCCCGGACCTCGCCGTCGTCCGCTGACCCTCCAGCGCTGGTCGAGACTTCGCGCCTGGGTGACGACCACCCGGCGAACGGGTGCCCCGAGGTCGGGACACGCCCGGCGCGCCTCGTGGAAATGCGCTGCTCCGCCTGCCTACCGTGCACCCGTCGCACAGGGATCCCTCACCGTAGACCTCCACCAGAGGTCGAGGGTTCGGCGACACGCCGGACCCGGACGACGACCGTCGCCAGACCCAGCACGAAAGGCGGATCGCATGACGCCCCCGCACAACTACCTGGCCGTGATCAAGGTGGTCGGCATCGGTGGTGGCGGCGTCAACGCCGTCAACCGCATGATCGAGGTCGGCCTCAAGGGCGTCGAGTTCATCGCGGTGAACACCGACGCGCAGGCGCTCCTCATGTCCGACGCCGACGTCAAGCTCGACGTCGGCCGCGAGCTCACCCGCGGGCTGGGCGCGGGCGCGGCCCCCGACGTGGGCCGCCGCGCCGCCGAGGACCACCGCGAGGAGATCGAGGAGGTCCTCAAGGGGGCCGACATGGTCTTCGTGACCGCGGGCGAGGGCGGCGGCACGGGCACCGGCGGCGCCCCGGTGGTCGCGAGCATCGCCCGCAAGCTCGGCGCGCTGACCATCGGCGTCGTCACCCGCCCCTTCAACTTCGAGGGCAAGCGCCGCGCGACGCAGGCCGAGAACGGCATCACCGAGCTGCGCAACGAGTGCGACACGCTCATCGTCATCCCCAACGACCGGCTCCTGCAGCTCGGCGACGTGGGCCTCTCGCTCATGGACGCCTTCCGCAGCGCGGACGAGGTGCTGCTCTCCGGTGTCCAGGGCATCACCGACCTCATCACCACGCCCGGTCTGATCAACCTCGACTTCGCCGACGTCAAGAGCGTCATGTCCGGGGCGGGCAGCGCCCTGATGGGCATCGGCTCCTCCCGCGGCGAGAACCGCTCGGTGGAGGCGGCCGGCAAGGCCATCAACTCGCCGCTGCTCGAGGCCAGCATGGACGGGGCGTACGGCGTGCTGCTCTCGATCGCCGGCGGCTCCGACCTCGGCCTGTTCGAGATCAACGAGGCCGCCTCGCTGGTCCAGGAGGCCGCACACCCCGAGGCGAACATCATCTTCGGGACGGTCATCGACGACTCGCTCGGCGACGAGGTGCGCGTCACCGTCATCGCCGCGGGCTTCGACTCCGGCACGCCGACCCACAAGAAGCTCGAGCCCCAGGCGCTCGGCTCCGCCTCGGCGAGCTCGACCGTGTCGGCCCAGGCCGGCCAGGTCCAGCGTCCGGGCCCGAACGGCGCCGGGAACGGCCACGGCAACAGCGCGGCGAACGTCGGCGGCCCCACCCCGGCCGTCTCCGCGGCGCCGACCATCCCGGCCGCCCCGGCCGTCGACCGCAGTGCGGTGGAGCGCCCGGCGCCCGGGGCGCCCGCGACCGGTCCGGCGGCCCCCGCCGCCCCGGCCGGGCCCGCCGGCGCCGAGGCCACGAGCACCGAGGGCGCGGCGTCGTCCCCGGCCGCCCCCACCCCGGAGGCCCCCGCCGCCCGGAGCGCGGACGAGGACGAGGTCGACGTCCCGTCGTTCATGAGACGCTGAGGACGTGGGACGTGCAGCGGAGCGGAGCCGGACCGTCGGACCAGCTGTCCCTTCCGGCTCCCGATCCTCCGCCGCGCCCGACGCGGGCCCGTCGGTCCGCGTCCGGCGCGTCCTGACGACCCGGGCCGGGGGCCGGTCGGCGCCGCCCTACGACCGGTTCAACCTCGGCGACCACGTCGGTGACGACCCGGCCGCCGTGGCCGCGAACCGCCGCCGCCTCGGCGACGGGATCGGCCTCGGGCCGGAGCGCGTGGTGTGGATGCACCAGGTGCACGGCACCGACGTCGTCACCGTCACCGCGGCGGGCGGCGAGACGCCCACGGCCGACGCGCTGGTCACCGACCGGCCCCGCCTGGCCCTCGCCGTCGTCGTCGCCGACTGCGTGCCCGTCCTGCTCGCCGACCCGGCGGCCGGGGTGGTCGCGGCCGCCCACGCGGGTCGGCGCGGCGCCGAGGCCGGGATCCTCGAGCGCACCCTCGAGGCGATGGCCGAGCTCGGCGCCGAGACGCCGCGGGTCGAGGTGCTGCTCGGACCGGCGATCTGCGGCCTCTGTTACGAGGTGCCCGCGGCGATGCGCGACGAGGTCGAGGCCGTCCTGCCCGGCAGCGCCGGCACGACGCGGATCGGCACCCCGTCGCTGGACCTGCGGGCAGGCCTGCGCCGGCGCCTCGGCGACCTCGGCATCACGCGCGTGGACGTCGACGCCCGCTGCACGTTCGAGGACGACCAGCTCTTCAGCCACCGACGCGCCCAGCCGACCGGACGCCTCGCCGGCGTGACGTGGTGGGAGTACGCGCGGCCGTGACGGTGTCCGCGTCGTCACGATCCGGGCCGTCCGACGAGGAGGCGCGCCGGGCGGAGCTCGCCGACGCGCTCGCCGCGGTCCGCGCGCGGGTGGCAGACGCCGCGCGGGCGGCCGGGCGCGACCCCGCCGAGGTCGGGCTCCTCGCGGTCACCAAGACCTGGCCCGCGTCCGACGTCGCCCTGCTCACCGACCTCGGTCTGGACGCGTTCGGGGAGAACAAGGAGCAGGAGGGGGCGGCGAAGGCCGCCGAGCTCGCCGACCTGCGTCCCGACGCCGCGCCGCGCTGGCACGTCGTCGGGCGCCTGCAGCGCAACAAGGCCCGCAGCCTCGTGCGGTGGGCGCACGCCGTGGACTCCGTCGACTCCGCGCGCCTGGTCGACGCGCTCGAGTCCGCGGCGGCGAGGGCGGTGGACGCGGGGGAGCGGCAGGGACCGCTCGAGGTGCTCGTCCAGGTCAGCGTCGACGCCGACCCGAGCCGCGGCGGCGCGCCCGTCGCCGAGGTCCCCGGGCTCGCCGACCGCGTGGCCGGGTGCGCGCACCTGCACCTCGGCGGCGTGATGACCGTGGCCCCGCAGGACGTCACGCCGGAGGAGGCGTTCGCCACGGTGTCGGACGTCGCCGCGCGGGTACGCGCGACGCACCCGCGCGCGACGACACTGTCCGCGGGGATGTCCGGGGATCTCGAGGCCGCTGTCGCGTACGGGTCGACGTGCGTGCGTGTCGGAACGGCGCTGCTCGGCCGACGGTAGCTAGCGTTCCGTGTGAGTGAACGACACGGATGTGACTCACGGGCCGGATGGTGCGGAGTCTCGTCGGACAGGGAGAGGCCATGACCACTCTGCACCGGGTGAAGGCGTACTTCGGCATGGTCCCGGCCGACGAGCTGGACGAGTACGACGGGTACGACGACGACCGTTACGACGCCCGTGACCGCCGGCCGGCCGAGCGCCACTCCGGCGACCGCCACCGCTACGGGGCCGATCGCTACGACGACCGGTACGACGACCGCTACGACAGCCGCGGCGACGGCTACGACAGCGGGTGGTACGGGCGTGGGCGCACGGAGGACCGTGCCGACCGGGCGGATCGCGACGACCGCTACGACCGGTTCGACCGTGCCGACCGTGCCGACCGCTACGAGGACTCCCGCGAGCGTCGCACGCCCCGCCCCCGCGACCCCGAGCACACCGAGAGCCGCCGCGACGACGAGGCGGCCACCGAGTCGGTGCCCCGCGCCGGCCGCGGGCGCAGCTGGGCCGCGAACACCGGCCCCAGCCACACCTCGGTGCGCCCGACGACCCACCGCACGCCGCCGTCGCTCTCCTCGCCGACGTCCACCTCGTCGACCGGCGCGGCGTCGACCGGGTCCGCGGCGGGTGCCTCGTCCGCCACCCCGCCGCCGACCCCGCTCGCCGCGGCCCCGACGCCGGTGGCGAGCGCGGCCCCGACGGCCACGGTGCGGGCGGCTCCGAAGCCCGAGCCGGAGCCCGACCCGCAGAGCGGGCCGACCGAGATCACCTCGCTGCAGCCGAAGAGCTACAACGAGGCGCGGCTGATCGGCGAGCGCTACCGCGACGGCATCCCGGTGATCATGAACCTGACCGAGATGGACGACGCCGCCGCCAAGCGGCTCGTCGACTTCGCGGCCGGCCTCGCGTTCGCCCTGCGCGGGTCGATCGAGAAGGTCACCAACCGCGTGTTCTTGCTCTCACCGCCGAACGTCGAGGTCTCCGACGCGGACCGTCGCAAGCTGGCCGAGAGCAACTACGCCAGCTCCTCCTGACGCCGGGGCGCTGTCGCCCCGCTCACGGTCGCGGGCCTGAGGACGGTGGGCGTGGTGGCGATCAGTGAGTACGGTGCCGACATCCGCGCGTCCCGGCGCGCCACGCGGCCGAACGGGCGACGTGGCCCGTGGCGCGCCAGATGGCCCGTCCCGTGCGCCGAGCGTGCCCTCGTCGTGACGGAGAGCCCGGCCATCTCGCGCGGCCCTCCTGTCACCGCACGTAGAGGGACACGGACCGTCACGACCCGACCGGCGGATCGCCGCCCGACCCGGGAATCGGTAGGTCTGTGGGTTTTCCACCGGCCGTCCGTGGCTCTGCGTCACCATTCGAGCGGCGAGGGCAGCGCGTCACTGGACCCGTCCATTATGGTTCTGTCGCTCGCGGAGGTCATACTCTGCGGGTGGCGGAGCTCGAAGAGCCCGAGGTACCTGGGGTTCCGCAGCCGAGGAGTGCTTGAGGAGATCCGATGCCGCTGACCCCCGCCGACGTCCACAACGTCGCGTTCAGCAAGCCGCCGATCGGTAAGAGGGGCTACAACGAGGACGAGGTCGACGCGTTCCTCGACCTCGTCGAGGCCGAGCTCGGTCGTCTGCTGGAGGAGAACAACGACCTCCGTGAGCAGGTCGAGCAGCTGGAGCAGCAGCTCTCGTCGGCGCACGCCGACCTGGACGACGCGCGCAGCAAGGCGAGCGCCGCCCAGAGCAGCTCCGGACCGGCCACACAGGTCTCCGCCCCGCCGCCGAGCCGGCCCGTCGAGGACGCGCCGCGCACGGTGCAGCAGCCGATGCCGCCGCAGCAGCCCCAGCAGCCGCCGATGCCTCCGACGCAGCAGGCCGTCGTGCCGCCGCCGTTCGGGGTGTCGGAGCAGCAGGGTGGTGGCAACACCGGCGGTGGCGACCACCACGTCCAGGCCGCCAAGGTCCTGGGCCTGGCCCAGGAGATGGCCGACCGGCTGACCGCCGAGGCCAAGTCCGAGGCCGACGGGATGCTCGCCGACGCGCGCACCAAGTCCGAGCAGCTCCTCTCCGAGGCGCGCACCAAGTCGGACAGCATGGTCAACGAGGCCCGCACCCGGGCCGAGACCATGCTCAACGACGCGCGCACCCGCGCCGAGACGCTCGAGCGGCAGGCGCGCGACAAGGCGTCCACCCTCGAGCGCGACGCCCAGCGCAAGCACAACGAGACGATCAGCCTCATCGAGCAGCAGAAGGGCGGGCTCGAGAAGAAGATCGACGAGCTGCGCACCTTCGAGCGCGAGTACCGCACCCGCCTGAAGACCTACCTCGAGTCGCAGCTGCGCGACCTCGACGGCCGGGGCTCCGCGGCGCCGGACAACGGGCGCAACGGCAGCGGCGGGTACGCGACCAGCGGCTACGGCTCGCGAGCCGAAGCCGGCAGCTGACGGCCGCCGCCGGCCCGCGCGCCAGGAGGCGCGCGGGCTCGTGGCCCTGAGTCGGGGGTCCGATCGTGCTGCTCCTCGTCCTGCTCTGCGTGCTGGTGGCCTTCGGGCTCCTCGTGGTCGCGGTGGTCACCTCGGTGGCCACCTGGGCCTGGGGCTCGGTGGTCGCCAGCGTGCTCGCGGCCGCGCTCCTCATCGCCGACGTCGTCCGCCGGCGTCGGCGTGAGCGTGACGGCCGCCGAGGGTCCACCGCGCCCGCGGCCCCGGCGGCGTCGACCGCGTCGACCTCGTCGCCCTCCGGGTTCGCCCCGGGCGTGCACTCCTCGGGCCCGGGACAGGGCTCCTCGGAGGCGGCGGCGCCGACGTCGGTTACCCCGGGCTCCGGCCCGGTGCCCGCGGGCGGGCCCGGCGGCCAGGGCGCGGGACCGCAGAGCGGCCCGCAGTACGCCGGCACCCCCGCCGGTCCGCAGGGTCTCGGTCAGCAGGGTCCGCCGGACCGTCCGGGGTCCGAGGCGGCCGGTGCCGCCGGGGCCGGGCGCGGGGCGGACGGTCACCGCGGGCAGGACGGTGCCCAGGCCCCGGCGAGCGGTCCCCAGGAGCGAGACGTGCCCCCGGGCAGTCAGGCCGGACAGGCCGGGACCGCCGAGCGCGACGGGCGTGAGCGACCGGGTGGCGAGCGTTCCGGCGCCGCCGCGGCCGGGCTCGCCGGTGCCGCCGGCGCGGCGGGCGTCGCCGGTGCCGTCGCGGCGGCCGGCTCCGGGTCCTCGGGCCCGGGGTCGTCGGGACCCGGCGTGCGACCGGGTGCGCCGGGCCGGCAGGGTCCGGCCGGTCAGCAGGGCCAGGCCGGGCAGCAGGCCCCGGCCGGCCAGCAGGGTCCGGCCGGCCGCTCGGGCCCGTCGGCCCGCTGGGCCACCACGACCGCCCGCGCCGGCGCCGAGCCGTCCCGGGTGCCGGGCGCCCCGTCGGGGGCGCGCGTGCTCGGGATGCTGCCGCTGCCGGGGACGCCGGCCGAGGCCCGTCTCGGTGGGCCGTCGACCACGGCGGTCGGTGCGTCCGCCCCGAGGGCTGGTGCACCCGGCGCCCCGCCGTCCGGCGCGCCCGCGGGCCGTCCGGGCGGAGGCGACGACGCGGCGACCACGCGCATCGACATGAACGACATCTCCCGGGCGCGCCGGGCCTCGGCCGACGGGGAAGCGCCCGGCGCCGGTGCTGCGGCCGGTGCGGCCACGGCGGCCGGCGCGAACGGCGTTCCCGGCCGTCCGCCGGTCGGCCAGGCTCCCGGCCACACTGCGGGTCAGGGTGGCCAGCCCCCGATGGGCCAGGGCGATCCCGGTGGCCCGGGTGGGCCCGGCGGTCCCGGCAGTCCCGTCGGCCAGAGCGGTCCCGCGAGCCAGGGTGGTCCCGGCGGCCGTCCCCCGGGCGGCCCGCCGCCCGGCGCGGCCCCGCCGCCCCCGCCGCCGGCCGCCCAGCCGGAGGAGGAGGTCGTCGACGACGCGGCCCGCCAGGCGGTGGCCGGTATCGACGAGGAGGTCCTCGTCATCGACGAGGAGCCCCTGTTCCACCTGGGCCGGTGCAGCTACCTCTACGGCCGCGAGGTCATCCCGCTGCCGGCGTCGGAGGCGGTCGAGCTCGGGTTCACGGGCTGCTCGTGGTGCACGCCGGTGGCGTCGCTGACGGGCGCGAGCGCCGACAGCCGCCGCTGACCGCCGCCGGGCCGGCGAGACCAGCCCGGAGATCAGCGCGAAGATCGACCCGGAGATCGCCCCCGCGGCGGTGAACCGCCTCACCGACCGGAGATCCGGGCCGGTCAGGGCCTCGCCTGCTCGCTACTGTCGTCCCCTCCGCGAGAGGAGGGGGAACGACGCGTGGACCAGCTGCCCCTCCTGCTCGGGATCGGTGCGGGCGTGGTGCTCGTCTCCGTGCTCGCGGTGCGGGTCTCCACGCGCGTCGGCCTGCCCTCGCTGCTGATCTACCTCGCGATCGGGGTGGCGCTGGGCGAGTCCGGGGTGGGCATCCGGTTCGACGACGCCGCGCTCACCCAGGCCCTCGGGGTCGCCGCGCTCGTGCTGATCCTTGCCGACGGCGGCTTGTCCACCCGCTGGACCACGGTCCGCCCGGCCCTCGGGCTCGGGCTCGCGCTCTCGACGGTCGCCGTGGCGGTCAGCATCGGCGTCACCGGGCTCGCGCTGTGGGCGCTGCTCGGGCTCGACCTGCGCATCGCGTTCCTGTGGGGCGCGGTCCTGTCGTCGACCGACGCGGCGGCGGTGTTCAGCGTGCTGCGCAACCTCGGCCTGCCCGGGCGGCTGACCGGCGCCCTCGAGCTCGAGTCCGGCCTCAACGACGCGCCCGTCTTCCTCGCCGTCGTCATCCTGTCCTCGACGGCCGCGCTGAGCTGGCTCGACCCGCTGCTCGTCGTCTACGAGCTGGTCCTCGGCGGTCTGCTCGGCGGCGCGCTCGGGCGGCTCGGCGCCCTCGGCCTGCGGCGCGCGGCGCTGCCCGCGACCGGGCTCTACCCGCTGGCCACGCTCGCGGTCTGCATCCTCGCGTTCGCCTCGGCCCAGCTGCTGCACGCGTCGGGCCTGCTCGCGACCTACGTGGCCGCGCTCGTCCTCGGCAACTCGACGCTGCCCCACCGCGAGGGCTCCCGCTCGTTCGCCGAGGGCCTGGGCTGGCTCGCCCAGATCGGGCTGTTCGTGCTCCTCGGGCTCTTCGTCTCGCCCGGGCGACTCGTCGACGCCGTGGTGCCGGCCCTGATCGCGGGCGCGGTCCTCGTGGTCGCGGCGCGGCCGCTGTCGGTGGCCGCCGCGTCCGTCGGCTTCCGGGTGTCCTGGCGCGAGCAGGCCTTCCTGTCGTGGGCCGGCCTGCGCGGTGCCGTGCCGATCGTGCTCGCCCTCATCCCGCTCACCGAGGGCGTGCCCGGCGCCCAGTCCCTCGTCGACGCGGTGTTCGTGCTCGTCGTCGTGCTCGTCCTCGTCCAGGGCACGACGCTGCCGCTGGTGGCCCGGCGCCTCGGGCTGGCGGGCGACTCGCGCGTCGAGGAGATCGAGGTCGACGCCGCGCCCCTCGACACCCTGCGCGCCGACCTCCTGCAGATGACCGTGCCCGTCGGCTCGCGGCTGCACGGGGTCTACGTCCGCGAGCTGCGCCTGCCCGAGGGCTCCGGGCTGAGCCTCGTCGTCCGCGACGGTGCGAGCTTCACCCCGCAGGGCGAGAGCCGGCTGCAGGAGGGCGACCAGCTGCTCGTCGTCACCACCGAGACCGCGCGCGACGCCGCCGAGCAGCGGCTGCGCTCGGTCGACCGGTCCGGGCGCCTGGCCCGGTGGCGCGGCGACACCGGCGGCACGCCGGACCTGCGCGGTGGGCGTGACGACGGCGGCACGCGGGGCCGGCGCGGCACCCCGCCGGGGGGCGGGACGGGTCCTGGGACGATGGACCGGTGAGCAGCGCAGCGACCGAGCCGGACAGCGCGCCCGAGGCGCCGGGGGACCAGCCCCCGAAGCGCATCGGGATGCTGGTGGCGATCACGGCGACGATCGTGGTCCTCGATCTCGTCACGAAGGTCGTCATGGTGTCGTGGCTGCAGGACGGCGAGCGGGTGCCGCTGGTCGGCGACATCGTCTCCTTCACGCTCGTCCGCAACCCCGGCGCCGCGTTCTCGCTGGCCACGGGCCTGACGTGGGTGCTGACGCTGGTGGCGCTCGCGGTCGTCATCGGCATCGCGCGGTTCGCGCGCCGGCTGCGCTCGCGGGGGTGGGCGATCGCGCTCGGGCTGGTGCTCGGCGGCGCGCTCGGCAACCTCGTCGACCGCTTCTTCCGCGGTCCCGGTCCGCTGCAGGGCCACGTCGTCGACTTCGTGTCGGTCGGCTGGTTCCCCGTGTTCAACGTGGCCGACTCGGCGATCACCGTCGGCGGCGTCACGCTCGTGCTGCTCGCCCTGCTCGGTCGCGACCTGGACGGCACGCGGGCCGGCGGGACGCACGGATCGGGCGACGAGGCGGGGGAGCGCGCGTGAGCCTGCGGACCCTGCCCGTGCCCGACGGCCTGGACGGGATGCGTCTCGACGCGGGCCTCGCCCGCATGCTCGGCCTGTCGCGCACGGTCGTCGCCGAGCTCGCCGCGGGGGGCGCGGTGCGCGTGGACGGGTCGGTGGTGGGCAAGTCCGACCGGTTGGTCGCCGGCGCCTGGCTCGAGGTCGAGCTGCCCGAGCCCGCCGAGGCGACGCCGGTCGTCACGGCCGAGGCCGTCGAGGGCCTGGTCGTGCTGCACGAGGACGAGGAGATCGTCGTCGTCGACAAGCCCGTCGGCGTCGCCGTGCACCCGAGCCCCGGCTGGTCCGGCCCGACCGTCGTCGCGGGGCTCGCCGCCCTCGGGATCCGCATCGCCACCAGCGGCGCCGCCGAGCGCCAGGGCGTCGTCCACCGCCTCGACGCCGGCACCACCGGGGTGATGGTGGTGGCCAAGTCTGAGCGCGCGTACTCCGTGCTCAAGCAGGCCTTCCGCGAGCGGACGGTGGCCAAGGTCTACCTCGCCGTCGTCCAGGGCCACCCCGACCCCAGCGAGGGCACGATCGACGCGCCGATCGACCGTCACCCCAAGCAGGACTGGAAGTTCGCGGTCGTGCGCGACGGACGCCCGAGCGTCACGCACTACCGCACGCTCGAGGCGTTCCGGGCCGCCTCGCTGCTCGAGGTCGAGCTCGAGACCGGGCGCACCCACCAGATCCGCGTGCACTTCTCCGCGGTGCGCCACCCGTGCGTCGGCGACATCACCTACGGCGCCGACCCCGTGCTCGCGCGCACCGTCGGCCTGACGCGCCAGTGGCTGCACGCCCACCGCCTGGGCTTCCACCACCCGGCCGACGGCCGCTGGGTCGAGTTCACCAGCGAGCCCCCGCCCGACCTCGCGCAGGCCCTCGAGACGCTCCGGGCGGCGAGCTGAGCACACCCGAGGAACCCGACGAGGAGCACGACGCGCCGCGCCTCCGCCGGCCGACCGTCGCGATCGTGCTCGCCGTCGTCCTCGTCGTCGTCCTGCTGACGGCCTGGGCGGCCGGGTCGGCGAGCCGTCCCGGCCCCGGCGGCGTCCCCGGCAGCACCGACGCCACCCGGCTCGGACCGACGCCGGGCGAGACCGTCGCCGGCTACCTCGACCGGACCCGCGTGCCGCCGCCCGGCCCGCCCGGCCCGCGCCCCGCGCTGGTCACGCTGGCCGGAGAGCAGGACGTGGCGGCGGCCGCCGCGGCGATCGAGGGCGTGCCGGCGCGCGAGGTCGTCCTGCGCGTGCCCCTGCCGCGGGTGCAGACCGCGCTGCGCCAGATCCGGCTCGACGACTCGGGCGCCGTCGACCCCGCCGCCGCCCTGCGCCTGGCCGAGGCCCAGGCCGCGAACCGGGCGGGGGAGCAGGCCCGGTCGTCGTCGGGACGCGCCGCGGCGATCGCGGCCACGGAGTCGGCGCGGCTGGCGGCGGGGTGCGCGTGCGTCCTCGCGCTCGTCGTCGAGATCGACCCCGCGGCGGCGCCGGCGCTCGCGGCCCGGCCGGGGGTGCGGGCGGTCGAGGTGGCGCCCGCCGGCGCGCGGGTCGGGGCGCTCGCGGTGTCGCCGCTGCTGCCCGAGCAGACCGACGTCGTCGGTCCGGTGCCCGACGACGGGCCGGTCCCGCCGCCCTGACGGTGACCCGGCGTGTCTGTGAGCGGGCCGACAGGAGACGGAGCGCCGACGGGCGGATCGGCACGGCGTGGCGGAGGACCATGACGGGTAGAGCCAGAGTGAACCGTTCGTCGGAGTGGGCCTGAATCGTCACGGCCAGCACCGACGGGCACCCCGCGAGAGGAGGGCGGCAGCCATGACCGCCGATCCGTCGCCCCGGCACGAGCCGGGGAGGTCGATCACGGATGTCGATACGCGGCCGCACGTCGTCGTCCTCGGTGCGGGCTTCGCGGGCCTCGCCGCGGTGCGCAGCCTGCGCAAGGCCCCGGTCCGCGTGACGCTCGTCGACCGGCACAGCTACAGCACCTTCCAGCCGCTGCTCTACCAGGTGGCGACGGGTGCGCTGAACCCCGGCGACATCACCTACGGGGCCCGCGGTTTCGCGTCCCACACCGGCGCGTCCTTCCGCAAGGGCGAGGTGACGACGATCGACCCGGAGACCCGCACCGTCTCCCTCGACGTCGGGCCGGACCTGCGCTACGACTACCTGATCATCGCCAACGGCGTGACCACGAACTACTTCGGCGTCCCCGGCGCCGCCGAGCACGCTTTCCCGATCTACACGCGCGCCGAGGCGCTGGCCGTGCGGGACCACATGACCAGCTACCTCGACCACATCGCGGCGACGGGCGAGGCCCGCGGCGCTTCGGTGGTCGTCGTCGGCGGCGGCGCCACCGGCGTCGAGATGGCCGGCACGCTCGCGGAGCTGCGCAACACCGTGCTGCCCGACCGGTACCCGGAGCTGGACCCGAACGAGGTCCACGTGGTGCTGGTCGAGATGACCGACAAGGTCCTCCCGCCCTTCGCGCCCCGGCTGCGTGAGTACGCCGCCGAGCAGCTGCGCCGGCGCGGCGTGGAGCTGCGCCTCGAGGCCGCGGTCAAGGAGGTCCGGCCCGACTCGGTGCTGCTCGCCGACGGCACGGAGCTCGACGCGCACATGACCGTCTGGGCGACGGGGGTCGCGGCCCACGAGCGGGTGAAGAGCTGGGGGCTCAGGCAGGGCCGTGGCGGGCGCATCGTCGTCGGCGGCGACCTGCGTGTCCCCGAGCACCCCGAGATCTTCGCGGTGGGCGACATCGGCGTCATCGACGACGACCCGCTGCCGCAGCTCGCGCAGCCGGCCATCCAGACCGGGCAGCACGCCGGCCGCACGATCATGCGGCTGCTCGCGGGCGAGCCGACCGAGCGGTTCCGGTACAAGGACAAGGGCACGATGGCGACGATCGGGCGGGCCTCGGCCGTCGCCGACATCGCCCACGGCCCCAAGCTCGTCGGCGTGCTCGCGTGGCTCGTGTGGATGTTCGTGCACATCTTCGCGCTGCTGGGCAACCGCAACCGCGTGTTCGTCACGCTCGGGCTCGCCTTCCGGTACCTCGCGCAGCGCCGCGGGCAGATCGTCGTCGGCGACGACCCGGGCTGAGTGCGCAGGGCCGGGGCCGACGTGCAAGGCTGCCGGACCGCAGAGGCCCGTCCCCACCGGGAAACGACAGAGAGCAGGAGCGAAGGCATGGCGCCCACCCCCGTCAACGTCACCGTCACCGGCGCGGCCGGACAGATCGGCTACGCGCTGCTCTTCCGCATCGCTGCCGGCGACCTGCTCGGCGAGGGCGTGCCGGTCCGGCTCAAGTTGCTGGAGATCCCGGACGCGGTGAAGGCGGCCGAGGGCACGGCGCTCGAGCTCAACGACTCGGCGTTCGAGCTGCTCGACGGCATCGACGTCTACGACGATGCGGACCAGGCCTTCGACGGCACCAACGTCGCTCTGCTCGTCGGCGCCCGGCCCCGCACCAAGGGCATGGAGCGCGCCGACCTGCTCGAGGCCAACGGCGGCATCTTCAAGCCCCAGGGCCAGGCGCTCAACGGCGCGGCGGACGACGTCCGGGTGCTCGTCGTCGGCAACCCGGCCAACACCAACGCGCTGATCGCGCGGTCGAACTCCGACGTCCCGGCGGACCGCTTCACCGCGATGACCCGGCTGGACCACAACCGCGCCCTCGGCCAGCTCGCCACCAAGTACGGGGTGCGGGTCGGCTCGGTCTCCAAGGTCACGATCTGGGGCAACCACTCGGCCAGCCAGTACCCGGACGTCACCTACACCGAGATCGACGGCAAGCCGATCGGTGACGAGGTCGACCGGTCCTGGCTGACCGACGAGTTCATCCCGCGCGTGGCCAAGCGCGGCGCCGAGATCATCGAGGTGCGCGGCGCCTCGTCGGCGGCGTCGGCGGCCGCGGCGGCGATCGACCACGTGTACACCTGGGTCAACGGCACCCGGGCGAACGACTGGACCTCGGCGGCGATCGTCTCCGACGGCTCCTACGGCGTGCCCGAGGGCCTCGTGTCGTCGTTCCCGGTGACGGCGTCGAACGGGAAGTTCGAGATCGTCCAGGGCCTGGAGATCAGCGACTTCTCCCGCGAGCGCATCGACGCGTCGGTGAACGAGCTGGCCGAGGAGCGCGAGGCGGTCCAGAAGCTGGGTCTGGTCTGAGTCCCGTCTGACACGCTGTCGGCGTGAGCAGCGAACCGGTCGAGGTCTTCCACGGCGACGAGCTGACCGAGGGCGACCCGACGCCCGGGATGCGGCGCGAGGTCGCGTTCGAGGGCCGGCGGCCCGAGGGCGGGTCGCTGTGGGCCGGGCTCGTGCACACCGAGCCCGGCGCCTCGTCCGGCTGGCACCACCACGGCGACCACGAGACCAGCCTCTACGTGGTCCGCGGCGCCATGCGCCTGGAGTTCGGCCCCGGTGGCGCCGATGCCGTCGAGGCCGGGCCCGGCGACTTCCTGCGGGTGCCGCCGCACACCGTGCACCGCGAGTCCAACCCCACGGGCGAGCGCTCCACGGCCGTCATCGGCCGCGCGGGCGACGGCCCGCCGACGGTGAACGTCGACGGGCCCGACCCGGCCTGACCCCGGCCCGACCCCGGCCCGACCCCGGCCAGACCCCCGGCATGGACCTCGCGCACTCCCGTGGGGCAACCTGAGGTCATGAGCCTCGGAGCCGTCCTCACCGCCATCGTGACCCCCTTCGCCGCCGACGGCTCGGTCGACGAGAAGGCGTTCGTCGACCTCATGGGGCACCTGTACGCCCACGGCTCCGACGGCCTCGTGGTGTGCGGGACGACGGGCGAGGCGTCGACGCTGTCCACCGAGGAGCACCTGCGCCTGGTCGAGCTCGCGGTCGAGCACCGGCCCGCGGGCGCCACGATCGTCGCCTCCACCGGCTCGAACGACACCCGCCACGCCTGCGAGATGACCGAGCGGGCCACCGAGCTGGGCGCGGACGCGATCCTGTCGGTCACCCCGTACTACAACAAGCCGAACCGGCGCGGGGTGCTCGCGCACTACGGCGAGGTCGCCCGGGCCACCGACAAGCCCGTCGTGCTCTACAACATCCCCTCGCGCGTGGTCATCGACCTGCCGAACGACCTGCTCGCCGAGCTCGCGCAGATCGAGCGGATCGACTACGTCAAGCAGGCCAACAACGCCAACCTCGCGCCCGTCGACGGCCTCGGCATCTACGCCGGCAACGACGACCTGTTCGGCTCGGTGCTCGAGATGGGCGGCTGCGGCGGCATCCTCGTCGCCAGCCACGTCGTCGGCGACCAGATGCGCCGCATGGTCGACGAGCCCGACCAGCGCGCCGAGATCGAGGCGTCGCTCAAGCCGGTCTTCGACGCGCTCGGAGTCACCACCAACCCCATCCCGGTCAAGGCGGCGCTCGAGCTCCTCGGCCACCGGGCCGGCGGCCTGCGCCTCCCGCTCGTCGAGGCCGACGAGCACGAGCGCGAGGTCGTCCGCGCGGCGCTGGCGGGGGCCGGGCTGCTGTAGCCGGCGGGCCGTCGCGGCGGTGCCGAAGGTGCACCGCGCGCTCATGATCTCCGCGCGCCCCGGCACTGTCGGGGGTCGAGCGCATGCTCCCCCTCGGGACGACGCGAGGAGGAGCCATGGGCGGGCGCAGGCACGAGGGTCGGCGGCGGGCGGCGGTCGAGGCACGGCGGAGGCGGCGCCGCGGGCCGGTCCTGACGCGCCCACCCCGCGAGGCGCGCCCCCGCGACGCGCGCTCCCGGGACGCGGCGATCGGGCGGGTCGCGGCGCCGATGCTGAGCGACTGCGAGCTCCTCGAGCACTTCCCCCACGCGTTCGACGACGACCTCGGGGATGACGACCTCGAGCTCTGGGACGACGACCTCGAGCTCTGGGACGACGACGAGGACGAGGACGACGACGACGAGGAGGACGACCTGCCCGACGTCGTCGGCCTGCTGCAGGTCGCCCTGCGCGAGGCGGTGGTGGCCACGGTCGAGCAGCGGGACCCCGGGGCCGCCCGCGCCCTCGTCGCCCGGGGCGACCGCATCCTCGTCGGCGTCGTCGTCGGTGCCTGGCTCGCCAAGGCCCGGCGGCGGTACCCGCAGACGGACCTGCCGGCCCGGGCGGCCGCCTGGGTCGCCGGGACCCTCGACGAACGGGGCCCCGCCGTCGACGACGCCGTCCGCGTGCTCGGGCCGCCCGCGGGGGAGGCCCTGCGCACGCACTTCCTGCGGGTCCCCGACGACGTCCTGGTCGCGCGGATCTGGCTCCTGGCGGCCGTCGTGGCCGTCGGGGGGAGTGGGGACGACCGGTGGCTCGACGACCTCGCGGGCCGAACCCCTGGGACGTCTGTGACGCCTGTGACGAGCCCGGATCCGGGCGACACGCCGGGCCGGCGGAGGTGAGCAGCGACGACGATCGTGGGCCTCGGGGAGGGGCGGCGCTGTCGGGGGCCGCGTCTACGCTGGGGTGGCTCCCGCCGACCACGTCCCGCACCCCGGGGCCGGTCGACGGCACCCCGTGCCCGGCGCCCCAGGGAGGTCCCGCGACGTGACCGGCGACTCGTTCGTCCACCTCCACACGCACACCGAGTTCTCGATGCTCGACGGTGCCGCGCGGCTGGACGACCTGTTCGCCGAGGCCGCGCGGATGGGCATGCCCGCCCTGGCGATGACCGACCACGGCAACACCTTCGGCGCCTACGAGTTCTGGAAGAAGTCGCAGGCCCACGGGGTGAAGCCGATCATCGGCATGGAGGGCTACCTCGCGCCGGGCAGCCGGCACGAGCGCAAGCGCGCCACGCTCGGCGGGCAGGTCATCAGCGACGACAACCCGGGCCAGATGTACACCCACATGACGCTGCTGGCCGAGAACACGGAGGGGATGCACAACCTCTTCCGGCTCTCGAGCCTCGCCAGCCTCGAGGGGTACTACTACAAGCCGCGCATGGACCGCGAGCTGCTCGAGACCTACGGCAAGGGGATCATCGCCACCACGGGCTGCCCGTCGGGCGAGGTGGCGCGCTACCTGCAGCAGGACGACTTCGACGGCGCGTGCCAGGCCGCGAGCGACTACCGCGACATCTTCGGCGCGGACAACTTCTTCTGCGAGCTCATGGACCACGGCATCGAGATCGAGCGCCGGGTCCGCGACGACCTCTACGACCTCAAGAAGAAGCTCGACCTGCCCGGCCTCGCGACCAACGACCTGCACTACACGTACGCCAAGGACGCGAAGCCGCACGAGGTGCTGCTGTGCGTGCAGACCGGCAAGACGATGAACGACCCGAACCGCTTCCGGTTCGACGCGCAGGACTTCTACCTCAAGAGCGCGCAGGAGATGCGCGCCCAGTGGGACGGCGTGTTCCCCGAGGCCTGCGACAACACGCTGGCGATCGCCGAGCGGGTGAACGTCGAGTTCGTCGAGGGCCGCGACCTCATGCCCGGCGCGCCGGTGCCCGAGGGCGAGACCGAGGCGTCGTGGCTGGTCAAGGAGGTCGAGCGGGGCCTCAACCAGCGGTTCGGCGGGCAGGTCCCCGAGGGCCACCGCAAGCAGGCCGCCTACGAGATCGACGTCATCGTGCAGAAGGGCTACCCCGGCTACTTCCTGGTGACGGCCGACCTCGTGCAGCACGCGAAGTCGGTCGGCATCCGCGTCGGCCCGGGTCGCGGGTCGGCCGCCGGCTGTCTCATCGCCTACGCGCTGGGCATCACCGACCTCGACCCGGTCAAGCACAACCTGATCTTCGAGCGGTTCCTCAACCCCGAGCGCAAGTCGATGCCCGACATCGACCTCGACTTCGACGAGCGCCGGCGCGGCGAGATGATCCGGTACGTCACCGAGAAGTACGGCGAGGACCGGATCGCCCAGATCATCACCTACTCCACGATCAAGGCGAAGGCCGCGATCAAGGACTCGGCGCGGGTGCTCTACGGCCAGCCGGGCTACGCGGTGGCCGACCGCATCTCGAAAGCGATGCCCCCGGCCGTGATGGGCAAGGACATCCCGCTCTCGGGCATCTTCGACCCGAGCCACAAGCGCTACTCGGAGGCCACCGAGGTCCGCGCCCTCTACGAGGCGGACCCGCAGGTCAAGGAGATCGTCGACACCGCGCGCGACCTCGAGGGCCTCAAGCGCCAGTGGGGCGTCCACGCCGCCGGCGTGATCATGTCGTCGACGCCGCTCATCGACGTCATCCCGATCCAGCGCCGCGAGGCCGACGGGGCGATCATCACGCAGTTCGACATGGGCGTCTGCGAGACGCTCGGGCTGCTGAAGATGGACTTCCTGGGGCTGCGCAACCTCACGGTCATCGACGACGCGCTGCACAACATCACGCTCAACGGCAAGCCGGCGCTGGATCTCGACAACCTCGCGCTCGACGACCCCGAGGCCTACAAGCTGCTGGCCCGCGGCGACACGCTCGGCGTCTTCCAGCTCGACGGCGGCCCGATGCGCGACCTGCTGCGCCGCATGGAGCCGACCACGTTCGAGGACATCTCCGCTGTCCTCGCGCTCTACCGGCCCGGCCCGATGGGCGCCAACGCGCACAACGACTACGCCGACCGCAAGAACGGCCGGCAGGAGGTCAAGCCGATCCACCCGGAGCTGGCGGAGCCGCTGGCCGAGATCCTGGGCGAGACCTTCGGTCTGATCGTCTACCAGGAACAGGTCATGGCGATCGCCCAGAAGCTCGCGGGCTACTCGCTCGGCACCGCCGACCTGCTCCGCCGCGCGATGGGCAAGAAGAAGAAGGAGATCCTCGACAAGGAGTTCGTGCCCTTCTCCGAGGGCATGAAGGCCAACGGCTACTCGCAGCAGGCGATCCAGACGCTGTGGGACATCCTCGTCCCGTTCTCCGACTACGCCTTCAACCGCGCCCACACCGCGGGCTACGGGCTCGTCTCCTACTGGACGGCCTACCTCAAGGCGAACTACCCCGCCGAGTACATGGCCGCGCTGCTCACCAGCGTGCGCGACGACAAGGACAAGGCGGCGGTCTACCTCGCCGAGTGCCGCAAGATCGGTATCACGGTGCTCCCGCCCGACGTCAACGACTCGGTGCGCGACTTCGCCCCGGTCGGCGACGACATCCGCTTCGGCCTGGGCGCCATCCGCAACGTCGGCACCAACGTCGTCGACGCGATCGTCGAGACCCGCCGCGAGAAGGGCGGGTTCACCGACTTCTCCGACTTCCTGCGCAAGGTCCCGCAGCAGGTCTGCAACAAGAAGACGGTCGAGTCGCTGATCAAGGCCGGCGCCTTCGACTCGCTGGGCCACCCCCGCAAGGGCCTCGCGCTGGTGCACGCCGAGGCCGTCGACGCGGTGATGACGACGAAGAAGGCCGAGGCCGACGGCCAGTTCGACCTGTTCGGGAGCTTCGACGGCCCCGAGGAGGACAGCGCCGACACGACCGGCATGTTCGACGTCAAGGTGCCCGAGGGCGAGTGGGAGCCCAAGCACCGGCTCGCCCTCGAGCGGGAGATGCTCGGGCTCTACGTCTCCGGCCACCCGCTCAACGGCATCGAGCAGGTGCTCGCGAGCCGCGCCGACACCCCGATCACCAAGATCCTCGAGGGCGACGTCGCCGAGGGCGCCACGGTGACGGTCGGCGGCATCCTCGCCAGCGTCACCCGACGGGTGAACAAGAAGGGCGAGCCCTGGGCCTCGGCGCAGATCGAGGACCTCGCGGGCGGCATCGAGGTGCTGTTCTTCCCGCGCACCTACGCCGCGGTGTCGATCGACGTCGCCGAGGACGCGATCGTGCTGGTCAAGGGCAAGGTCAACAAGCGGGACGACCGGGTGAGCCTGTTCGTCGAGGACCTCGCGGTGCCCGACCTGTCCGGGGGTGTCGGCGGCGCGCCGGTCAAGGTCGTCATCGAGAGCGCGCGCTGCACGCCCGAGCGCGTCGGCAAGCTCAAGGAGGTCCTGGTCGCGCACCCGGGCCCGAGCGAGGTCCACCTGACGCTGCTCGCCGCCAACGGGGCGAGCCACGTGCTGCGGCTCGACGACGGGCTGAAGGTCCAGAACTCGGGCGCGCTGATGGGTGACCTCAAGGCGTTGCTCGGGCCACGCTGCCTGGGCTGAGCTGCCTGGGTTGAGCTGCCTGGGTTGAGCTGCCTGGGCCGAGCGGTCCGGGCTCGGCAGGCACCGGGAGGGACAGGGTCATGAGCGGTCGGGTGGTCCACTTCGAGATCCCGTTCGACGACGGCGAGCGGGCGCGGGCGTTCTACGGGGCGGTGTTCCGCTGGACGCTGCAGGACATGCCGGGGATGGACTACACGATCGCCCTCAGCGGGCCGGTCACCGAGGACGGGACTCCCGAGGGGCCCGGCTACATCAACGGCGGCATGTTCCGCCGCGGCGACGACGAGCCCCGCAGCCCGGTGATCGTCGTCGACGTCGGCGACATCGACGAGACCCTCGAGCACGTCAGCACCTACGGCGGCACGGTGCTCTCCGCCAAGCAACCCGTGGGCGACATGGGCTTCGCCGCCTACTTCCGCGACACCGAGGGCAACGTCATCGGGCTGTGGGAGACCGCAGCCCAACCGTGATACCGATGGTATCCGGATACCGTTGACACTCGAATACCTCGGGTATTCGATGAATCCGTGACGACCCGGATGACGCGCGCGGAGCAGACCGAGCGCAACCGCGAGCTGGTGCTCGCGGCGGCGCGGCGGGTCTTCCTCGCGCGCGGCTACGCCGGTGCCCGCCTCGACGTGATCGCCGAGGAGGCCGGCTTCTCCAAGGGCGTCGTGTACTCGCAGTTCGCGGGCAAGGCCGAGCTGTTCCTCGCCCTCCTCGAGCAGCGCATCGCCGAACGGGCCGCGGAGAACGAGGACCTCGCGGCGGGGCAGGCCGGGCTCGAGGGCCTGCGCGCGCTGCTGCTGGCGAACGCGCGGCGCTCGGAGGAGGGCGGCGGCTGGACGCAGCTGGTCATCGAGTTCCGGGTGGCCGCGGCGCGCGACGCCGAGCTCAACGCCCGCTACGCCGCGCTGCACGTGCGCGCCCTGGAGGAGTTCGGCGCCGCCGTGGCGACCGTCCTGGAGCGGGGCGGCCTCGTGCCGTCCCACCCGCCGCGGACGCTCGCCGAGCTGATCTTCTGCCTCGACGCCGGCCGCGAGCTCGAGCGCGCCGCCGGTACCGCCCGGCTGGAGCTCGACGTCGTGGTCGATCTCGTCTCCCGGTTCGTCGAACCCCTGTAGGACACCCGCCCGAGGAAACGCCATGGCCGCCACCACCGCCCCGCCGTCCCGGCTCACCGCCTACCGCGACCACGTGCAGCCCGCCGTCGTGGCCGCGCTGCCCGAGCTGATCGCCCGGACGGCGTGGGACCGGGAGGAGGTCGTCGCCCACCAGCGCGCCCGGCTGCGCGCCCTCCTCGCGGACGCGGCCGAACGCTCGCCGTTCCACGCCCGGCGGCTGGCGGGCGTCGACCCGGACCGCGTCGATCCGCGCGACCTGTCGGCGCTCCCGACGATGACGAAGGCCGACGTGGTGGACCGGTTCGACGAGGTGGTCACCGATCGCCGGGTGACCGGCGACCTGGTCGAGGCCACCCTCGCGGGCACCGGCACCGAGCCCCGGCCGATCCTCGACGAGTACGTGGCCTTCGCCTCGGGCGGCAGCTCGGGACGACGCGGGGTGTTCGTGCTCGACGTCCCCGCCGTGGTCCAGTTCGTCGGGTCGCTGTGCCGCGACCTCGTCGCCCGGATCGAGCAGATGGGAGGCCCGCCCCCGGGTGGGCTGCCGATCGCGATCGTGGCGGCCGGGTCGGCGGTGCACCCGACCGGCGGCGCCACCCACCTCGCCGGCGGCCCGCTGCCGTTCCACTTCCTGCCCGTCCCGGCCACCGCACCGCTGCCCGACATCGTGGACCGCCTCAACGCGCTGCAGGCGCCCCTCCTCTACGGCTATCCCTCGGTGCTCGCGCGCCTCGCCGCGGAGCAGCGGGCGGGTCGCCTGCGCATCCGGCCGATGATGGTGACGAGCACGAGCGAGACCCTGACCCCCGAGCTGCGCGCCGCCATCCACGAGGGCTTCGGCGTGCCGATCGTCAACACCTTCGGCTCGACCGAGGGCCTCGTGGGCACGAGCGCCCCGGACGACGAGGACCTCGTGTTCGCCGAGGACGGGTGCATCGTGGAGCTGGTCGACGAGCGCCACCGGCCGGTGCCGCCCGGGACCCCCTCGGCGGCGGTGCTCGTCACGAACCTGGAGAACCACCTCCAGCCGCTGATCCGCTACGAGCTCACCGACGTGCTGACCGCCGCACCGCAGGGCGACGGCCACCTGCGCGCGAGGGTGCGCGGACGCAGCGACGAGGTCTTCCGCTACCCGGGGGCGACGCTGCACCCGCACGTCGTCCGGTCGGTGCTGGTCCGGAGCCCGGACGTCGCGGAGTACCAGGTGCACCAGACCCCGGCCGGGATCGCCGTCACGCTCGTCCCCGCGCAGCCCGGCGTCCACGTCGACGAGGACGTCCTCGCCGAGCGGCTCGCCGACGCGCTCGCCGCCGCCGGGCTGCCCCGCCCGGAGGTCGACGTGACGAGCCGCGCGGCGCTCGACCGCGATCCGCGGACCGGGAAGCTGGCCCGCTTCGTCCCGCTCGCCGGCTCGTCACGATCCCCTTGACCCCGGGACGTGACGCGGCGCACGGTCGAGGCATGGCCGCCCCCACGCAGGACACGCCCAGCCCCGAGACCGAGATGTCGGGCTTCCGACCGTCGCAGGAGGGCATCCGGATGCCCCAGCCGCCGACGTTCGCGACGAGCGCGGAGGAGCGGCTGCACCGCAAGCAGCAGCTCGCCGGCGCGTTCCGTGTCTTCGGCCGGTTCGGGTTCGGGGAGGGGATCGCGGGCCACATCACGGTGCGCGACCCCGAGGACCCGCACATGTTCTGGGTCAACCCGTTCGGGATGAGCTTCCGGCACATCCGGGTCTCCGACCTCATCGCCGTCAGCCACGACGGCGAGGTCGTGCACGGGAACAAGCCGGTGAACCAGGCCGGGTTCGTCATCCACTCGGCCGTGCACCACGCGCACCCGGAGGTCGTGGCCGCCGCGCACGCGCACTCGGTGTACGGCAAGGCGTGGTCGTCGCTGGCCCGCCCGCTCGACCCGATCACCCAGGACGCCTGCACGCTCTACGAGAACCACGGCGTCGTCACCGAGGGCCGCGGCGCCGTCGTGCTCGACCCCGAGGTCGGCCGCGCGCTGGCGACGGGGCTGACGGGCCGCCGGATGGTCTTCCACCAGAACCACGGCATCTTCACCGTCGGCGACACCGTCGCCGAGGCCGCGTGGTGGTTCATCAACACCGAGCGCAACTGCCAGGCCCAGCTCCTCGCCGAGGCCGCCGGCACGCCCACGCAGATCGACCACGCGAACGCGAAGTTCACCGCCGAGCAGACCGGCACGCCGTACGCCGGCTGGTTCGCGTTCCAGCCGATCTGGGACGAGATCGTCCGCACCGACCCGGACCTCTTCGACTAGCGCACCGGTCGGCGCCGACGCGGGTCGCCGGGACCTGCGGGACACTGTCGCCGTGATCGTCGACGCCCACGTCCACGTCGCCCACCTCGAGCGGCTCAAGGTGCCGTGGAAGCAGTGGATCGGCCCGGCCGGGCCGGAGGAGGCGTGGTCGGCCTGCTACGACAGCGACGGCGCCGCGATCCCCGAGAAGGTCTCGGCGCTGTTCGCGGGTGCCGGCGTCGACCGGGTGCTGCTGTTCTGCGAGTACTCGCCGAAGGCCACGGGCTGGCAGACGATCGAGGACATGCTGCCGCTGGTCGACGCCGACGCCGAGCGGTTCCGGATCGTCGCCAACGTCAACCCGCACGTCCACCACCCGGTGGCCGCCGAGCTCGACCGGCAGCTCGACCTCGGCGCCGTGGCGCTCAAGGTCCACCCCGTCCACGCGGGGATCGCGCCCAACGACGCCCAGCTCTACCCGGCGTACGCCCGGTGCCTCGAGCGCGGGGTGCCGGTGATCGTGCACACCGGCCCGTCGAACTTCCCGGGCGCCACGGCCCGCCACGGTGACCCGGTGCTGCTCGACGACGTGCTGCGCGACTTCCCGGGCCTGCGCCTCGTCCTCGCCCACGGCGGCCGCGGGTGGAGCTACGAGGCCGCGGCCTCGCTGGCCCTGACCCGCGAGGACGTGTGGCTCGACGTCGCCGGCCTGCCGCCGCGCAAGCTGCCCGTGTACTACGAGCGCTTCGGGTTCGATCGCGTCGCGGCGAAGTGCATCTTCGGGACCGACGCACCGTCCGCCGACCCCGCCCGCAACATCGCCGCGATCCGCGAGCTCGGTCTCGGTGACGACCTGACCGACCGGCTGCTCGGCGGCAACGCCCTCGCGGTGTACCCGGGGCTGGCGGAGCCGCCGACGCGGGTCTGACGCCGACCGGGACCTCCGGTGTACGGTCACGGACGTGACGGACCGATCGGTCCGCAACCGAGTGATCCGTCCGGGCCCCGGCGGGAGGAGTCGCGCGTGAGCACGACCGGGACGACCGGCACGGGGACCACCAGCCCCCGCACCGTCCTGCTCATCACCTCGGCCGCGGCGTTCCTCTCCAGCCTCGACCTCTTCATCGTCAACATCGCCTTCCCCGACATCCGCGCCGACTTCCCCGGCACCGACCTCGGCGCGCTGTCCTGGGTCCTCAACGGCTACACGGTCGTCTTCGCCGCGTTCCTGGCGCTCGCCGGGCGGCTCGCCGACCGCGCCGGGCACCGCCGGGTCTTCCTCGTCGGACTCGCGGTGTTCACGCTCGCCTCGGCGGCCTGCGCGGTCGCGCCCTCGGTCGCGCTGCTCGTGGCGGCGCGGGCCGTGCAGGCGCTGGGCGCGGCGCTGGTGACGCCGACGTCGCTGTCGCTGCTGCTCACCGCCTTCCCCGCCGACCGCCGGGCCCACGCGGTCGGCGCCTGGGCCTCGATCGGCGCGATCGCGGCCGCCCTCGGGCCCCCGCTCGGCGGGCTGCTCGTCGAGGCGTCCTGGCACTGGGTCTTCCTCGTCAACGTGCCCGTCGGGCTGCTGGCCCTGGTCGCGGGCCTGCGGGCGCTGCCGAGCACCACGCCCACGGGGTCGGGCCGGCCCGACGTCCTCGGCGCCGTGGGCCTCGTCGTCGGGGTCGGGGCGCTCGCCTTCGCGCTGGTCCGCGTGGCCGACCTCGGGTGGCGCGCGGCGCCCGTGGTCGCGGGCGTGATCGTGGCGGTCCTCGCCCTCGGCGGCGTGGTGCTGCGCTCGCGGCGCCACCCGGTGCCGGCCCTGGACCTGGCGGTGCTGCGCACGCCGGTGGTCGGGCTCGCCGCGCTCGCGATGCTGGCGTTCTCGACCGGCTTCGCCGGCATGCTCGTCGTCAACGTCCTCTACCTGACCGCGACCTGGGGCTGGTCCGCGCCGGCCGCCGGGCTCGCGCTGGCGGTGGGGCCGTTGGTGGTCGTCGGGGTGTCGCGCCTGTCGGGCCACCTCACCGCACGCATCGGGATCGGGCCGGTCGCGGCCGTGGGCGCGCTGCTGTTCGCGGCCGGTCCGACGTGGTGGGCGCTGCGGCTCGACGCCACCCCGGACTACGCGGTCGGCATGCTGCCCGGCCAGCTCGCGACCGGCCTCGGGGTCGGGCTGGTGCTGCCCACGCTCTCGTCGGTCGTCGGCGTCGCGCTGCCCGCCCACCGGTGGGGCAGCGGCTCGTCGCTGATCACGACCGCCCGCCAGGTGGGCTCGGTGCTCGGCGTCGCGCTGCTGGTCTCGGTGATCGGGACGGCCACGACCGGGCGTCCGGACGAGATCGGGCTGCTGCGGGGCGGGTGGGTGCTCCTCGCGGCCGCCGGCGCGGTCGCGGCGGTGGCGGCGCTGGGCCTCGCCCGGGCGGAGCGCTGCGCCGCGCGGGCGGCGCGCTCGGTGACCACCGACCCCGTGCCGAGCGCCGATTGCCCGGCCCGCCGAGTGGGGTAGACGAGAGCATGGCCATCGCAACGACGAACCCCGCCACGGGGGAGACCGTCAAGGAGTTCGATTCCCTCACCGAGCAGCAGCTGGAGGAGAAGCTCCAGCGCGCCTGGGACACGTTCCAGAGCTACCGGGACACGACGTTCGAGCAGCGCGCCGGCTGGCTGCGCGCGGCGGCCGACATCTTCGATGCCGAGACCGACCGCCTCGCCGAGCTCGCCACCCTCGAGATGGGCAAGACCTTCGCCGCGGCGAAGGCCGAGATCGCCAAGTGCTCGCTGGGCTGCCGCTGGTACGCCGACCACGCCGCCGAGGACCTCGCCGACGTCGAGTGGCCGAAGCCGAAGAACGCCCCCGAGAACGCGCGCATCTTCACCCGGTACCAGCCGCTGGGTCCGGTGCTCGCGATCATGCCGTGGAACTTCCCGTTCTGGCAGGTCCTGCGCTTCGCCGCGCCCGCGCTCATGGCCGGCAACGTCGGCCTGCTCAAGCACGCGTCGAACGTGCCGCAGGTCGCCATGGCCATCGAGGACGTGCTCAACCGGGCCGGCTTCCCCGAGGGTGCCTTCCAGACGCTGCTCGTCGGCTCCTCGGTGATCGAGGGCATCATCGACGACCCCCGCGTGCGCGCCGTGACGCTGACCGGCAGCGAGCCCGCCGGCCGTGAGGTCGGGGCCCGCGCCGGCCAGAACGTCAAGACCAGCGTGCTCGAGCTCGGCGGCAGCGACCCGTTCATCGTCATGCCGTCGGTGGACGACCTCGACGCGGTCGTCGACGCCGCCGTGTCCAGCCGCATGCTCAACAACGGCCAGAGCTGCATCAACGCCAAGCGCTTCATCGTCCACCAGGACATCGCCGACGACTTCACGCAGAAGCTCGTGGCGAAGATGGAGTCGCTGACGATCGGCGACCCGATGGACGAGAACACCGACCTCGGGCCGATGTCGCAGGGCAACGGGGTCACCGACCTCGACGAGCAGGTGCAGGACTCGATCAAGGCCGGGGCCCGCCTGCTGACCGGCGGCGAGCGGCTCGACAAGCCGGGCAACTGGTACCCGCCGACGGTGCTCACCGACATCCCGAAGGAGGCGCGGGCCTACAAGGAGGAGCTCTTCGGGCCGGTGGCGCTGGTCTTCCGCGCCACCGACGCCGACGACGCGATCCGCATCGCCAACGACTCCGACTTCGGCCTCGGCGGCAGCGCCTGGACGTCCGACGAGGACGAGAAGATGCGCTTCGCCACCGAGGTCGAGTCGGGCATGGTCTACATCAACAAGATCACCGAGTCGACGCCCGAGGTGCCGTTCGGCGGCGCGAAGAACTCCGGGTACGGCCGCGAGCTCGCGAGCTTCGGGCCGCAGTCGTTCGTCAACGCGAAGACCATCTGGATCCAGTGACCAGCGCCTGATCACCCCTGGGCCGACGGCCGTTGCGGCGGCGTGCGGGTCGACGAGGCGCCGAGGCGAGCTCGCCCGGCGCTAGAGACCCAGCTCCGTCGCGGCGCGCAGCGCGCCGTCGGCCCAGGCGGTGTGGCGGCCGTGGAACACCTCGGCCGCCCGGTGCCCGACCCACGGCGAGGGCAGCAGGGCGTCGGGGAGCCCGGGGTCGAGGAACGGGAAGCGGCGCCACGCGTCGACGAGGCGGACCTGCGCCGCGAGCGTCGCGGGGTCCTCGACGGGCTCGAGGGCGGCGAAGCGGTCGACGAACTCCTCGTAGCGGGCCTCGAGGTCGCCGAGGTCCCAGGCACGCGCCGCGAGCTCCCCGGCCGTGAGCTCGCCGTGGTACTCGCCGGTGACGACGTGGGCGTCGGCCGGCCCGTGCTCGGCGAGCACCTCGCGGACCTCGTCGACCCGGTCCGGGTCGGGGGAGACCCACATCCCGGCCGCGGGGGAGCCGAGCCCGGCCCACGCCAGGCGGGTGCGCAGGCGGTGGCGCCGGGCGCGCTGCTGCTCGGGGACGCTCGCGACGACCACGAGCCAGCGCCCGTCCCACGCCGTGCGCGTGCGGCCGTGCGCGTAGATGCGGGCGGCGCCCTCGGTGAGCAGGTCGCGGCCCCAGGGCGTGAGGTCCCAGCGCACCCGACGGCCGACCCGCTCCGAGACGAGCATCCCGTCGGCGGCCGTGCGGGCGAGGGCCTGGCGGGCCGACTTCTCCTCGACCCCGACGAGGCCCAGGACGTCGACGACGGTCTGCGTCCACACCGGCGCGCCGCGGGGCAGCACGAGCTCGCCGAGCACCGTGACCAGCAGCGAGCGCGCGCTGGTGGCGGCCACCTCGCGGCGCCGGGAGAACGGGTCCGGCCGCGCGTCGGGGGCGCTCTCGTCGAGGGTGGACATCACGGCCGATCCTAGGGCTCCTGTCCCGCTGCGCCGTTACGGTGCGCGGATGACGTCGCCGGAGACCGCGCCCCTGCCGCCCGCCCCGACGCTGCGGGAACGCGACCGGGCGCACGTCTGGCACCCCTACGGCCCGATGCCGGGGCGGACCGACCCACTGGTGGTGCGCTCGGCGCGGGGCGTGCGGCTCACGCTCGACGACGGCCGCGAGCTCGTCGACGGCATGTCGTCGTGGTGGGCGGCCGTGCACGGCTACCGGCACCCGGCGCTCGACGAGGCCGTGACGCGGGCGACCGGCGCCATGAGCCACGTGATGTTCGGCGGCCTGACGCACGACCCGGCGGTGGCGCTCGCCGAGCGGCTGGTCGCGCTGACCCCGGAGCCGCTGGAACACGTGTTCCTCGCCGACTCGGGGTCGGTGTCGATCGAGGTCGCGCTGAAGATGTGCCTGCAGTACCAGCGCGCCCGCGGCCGCCCCGGGCGCACGCGGATGATGACCTGGCGCGGCGGCTACCACGGCGACACCTTCGGCGCGATGAGCGTCTGCGACCCCGAGGGCGGGATGCACGCGGCGTGGAGCGGGTTCCTGCCGCAGCAGGTGTTCGCCGACCGCCCGCCGTCGACCTACGACCCGGCCTACGACGAGCACCTGCGCGCGGTGGCCGACGCCCACGCCGACGAGGTCGCCGGGATCGTCGTCGAGCCGGTGGTCCAGGGGGCGGGCGGGATGCGCTTCCACGACCCCCGGCACCTGCGGGCGCTGCGGGAGATCGCCGACGCCCACGACCTCGTGCTGGTGTTCGACGAGATCGCCACCGGGTTCGGGCGCACCGGCACGCTCTTCGCCGCCGAGCAGGCCGGGGTCGCCCCGGACGTCATGTGCCTGGGCAAGGCCCTGACCGGCGGCTACCTGACGATGGCCGCCGCCCTGTGCACGCCGGCGGTCGCCACCGCGATCAGCGCGGGCGAGGCCGGGGGCCTCATGCACGGGCCGACGTTCATGGCCAACCCGCTCGCCGCGACCGTCGCGGCGGCGAGCGTCGACGAGCTGCTGCGTCGCGACTGGGCGGGCGAGGTCGCGGCGCTGGGCGCCGGCCTGCGCGAGTCCCTCGCCCCGGCGCGGGATGTCCCCGGGGTCCGCGACGTGCGGGTGCTGGGCGGCATCGGGGTGGTCCAGCTCGACCACCCCGTCGACGTGCCCGCCGCGCAGGCCGCCGCCGAGGAGCACGGGGTCTGGCTGCGCCCGTTCCGGGACCTCGTCTACGCCATGCCGCCCTACGTGACGCCGGCCGACGACGTCCTGCGGATCGGCGGCGCCATGGTCGCCGCGGCCCGGGTCGCCTGAGCGCGGCGTGGCCCGCAGTGTGAACGCAGCGTGACGGGCGTGTGAGACGGCGATGAGACGGGCGTGAGGCGGTGTGACGTGCCTTCCCCGATCGCCCGATTCGCCCGAATCCACTCGGCCGGAGTAGCAGCACGCGCGTCCCGGTACGGACCGAGCGTGGCGGTGCCGACCGGGATGTCCAGCTCGAGGCTGGGTCACACTCGGTCGTGGTACCGCGGGTACCGCTCGACCCGGTCTGATCGGAACGCTCGGTGACGATCAACTCGCCGCGGCGGGCAGGGGTGTCCCGCCGGTAGGGCAGAGTGATCGACAGCGCCCCGGCCCGTCGCGACGACGTCGCGGTGGTGACGCCGGGTGACCACGACGAGGTGGTCGCCGGCGGCGTCGTGGGCGTCCCCCGACGCTGCAGAGATCCCCGGTGATCGTCGCCGATCACCCCCCGCCGGGCCGGTCCACGGCCCCCCGACGGAGGACCCATGACCACCGGAGCGACCGCCGTGCCCGCGGACCCCGCGGGCGATCCCGTCCCCGACCGCGACACCCCGACCTGGCGCGAGAAGCTGCGCGCCGACGTCCCCGCCTCCCTCGTCGTCTTCCTCGTCGCCGTGCCCCTCTCGCTGGGCATCGCGGTGGCCTCGGACGCGCCCCTGACCGCGGGGCTGATCGCCGCCGCGGTCGGCGGCATCGTCGCGGGCGCGCTCGGCGGCTCCGTGCTGCAGGTCAGCGGGCCCGCGGCCGGCCTCACCGTCGTCGTCGCCGACCTCGTCGGCCGCTTCGGCTGGGGCGTCACCTGCGCGATCACGGTCGCCGCCGGTGTGCTGCAGGTGCTCTTCGGCCTGACGCGGACCGGGCGCGCCGCGCTCGCGATCTCCCCGGCCGTCGTGCACGGGATGCTCGCCGGCATCGGCGTCGTCATCGTGCTCGGCCAGCTGCACGTCGTCCTCGGCGGCGAGCAGCAGGACGACGCGATCGCCAACGTCCTCGCCCTGCCCGGGCAGCTCCTGGGCCTGCACGGCCCCGCGGCGGTCCTCGGCCTGGCCGTCATCGCGATCCTCCTGGCCTGGCCGCGGCTGCCCCGGTCCCTGCCGGGCTGGGTGCGCGGCATCCCGGCGCCGCTGCTCGCCGTCGTCCTCGTCACCGTCGTCGCCGCGGCGCTCGCGCTGCCGGTGGAGCGGGTGGAGATCGGCGGCTCGCTGCTCGACGCCGTCACGCCACCGGTGCTGCCTGACGGTCAGTGGGGCGCGTTCGCGGTCGGCGTGCTGACGATCGCGATCATCGCCAGCGTCGAGAGCCTGCTCTCCGCGGTGGCCGTCGACCGGATGCACACCGGCCCCAGGTCCGATCTCGACCGCGAGCTCATCGGCCAGGGCGCGGGCAACACCCTCTCGGGCCTGCTCGGCGGCCTGCCGATCACCGGCGTCATCGTGCGCAGCTCGACCAACGTCGCGGCGGGCGCGAGGAGCCGCGTCTCGGCGGTGCTGCACGGCGTGTGGATCGTCGTGTTCTCGGTGGCGCTGCTGGGGCTCGTCGAGCAGATCCCGATGGCCGTGCTGGCCGGGCTGCTCGTGGTGATCGGCGCGCGGCTGGTCAAGCTCGCCCACATGCGCGAGCTGCACCGCCACGGCGAGCTGCCGGTGTACCTCGTGACGATCGCCGGCGTCGTGCTCACCGACCTGCTCACCGGCGTGGTCGCGGGGCTCGTGCTCGCCCTGCTGCTGGTGCTGCGCCGCGTGGTGTGGGCGTCGATCGAGGTCCAGGAGCCGCCCAGCTCGACAGCCGCGGACCCCGACGACCGGCTCGGCGGCGCGCGCCCGTGGCACGTCGTCGTCGAGGGCGCCCTGTGCTTCCCGTCGATCCCGCGCCTGGCCCGCCGCCTCGGCCAGGTGCCGGCCGGCGCGCCGGTCGTGGTCGACCTCGTCACCGACTACCTCGACCACGCCGCCTACGACCACCTCTCGGAGTGGATCGAGCGCCACGAGCAGGGCGGCGGGCACGTGCGCGTGGACGAGGTCGGGACGATGGGCCTGCTCGACCGGCGCGCGGCGTCGAACGGCGGGCCCGGCGACCGGCGTCCCGGGCCGGTGCCGCGGTTCCTGTCGCCGTGGTCGGTGTGGCAGGCGGGACACGACGCGACGTACGGGCACGGTGCCGGCCACGGGCACGAGGACGAGGTCGACGACCCCATCCTCACCGGGCTGCGCGAGTACCACCGCCGGGCGGCCGGGCTGGTCGCGCCGTACCTGTCCGACCTCGCCGACCGGCAGGCGCCGTACGCGTTCTTCCTGACCTGCTCGGACTCGCGGGTCGTGCCGAACGTGATCACCTCGAGCGGGCCCGGCGACCTGTTCACCGTCCGCAACGTCGGCAACCTGGCGCCGGTCGGCGGGGACACCTCGGTGGCGGCGTCGGTGGAGTACGCGCTCGACGTCCTCGAGGTGCCGACGCTCGTGGTCTGCGGGCACTCGGGCTGTGGGGCGATGACCGCCGCGCTGCGCGGGACCGGCGGCGACGGCGTGCTCGGGCGCTGGCTCGACGGTGCCGGCGAGAGCGTCGCGCGGTGGCGCGCCGGTCACCCCGTGGCGACGCAGGCCGCGGCGCGCGGGGCGTCGGACGTCGACCAGCTCGCGATGGTCAACGTCGCCGTCCAGCTCGAGCGGCTGCGCGAGCACCCCGCGGTGGCGCGGGCGCTGGCGGCCGGGCGCGTGCGGCTGGTGGGGCTGTACTTCGACATCGCCACCGCGCGCATGTCGGTGCTGGACGAGGACCGCTTCGTCCCGGCCTCGCGCGACCGCCTCGGCGCCGGCGCGTCCGGCACCCCCGGCGCCTCCGGCACCCCCGGCGACCCCGCGACCTCGGCGATCCCCGTCCCGGCGGTCGACCCGTCCTGACCCCTACGTGAGCAGTTGGCACGGCTATAGGCGTGCCAACTGCTCACGTACCGGTGATCGTCGCGCGGGCCGGGGCGTCGTCGGCGGCCTGGATCGTCGCGGCGAGGTCGCGCAGGGTCGCGCGGTCGGCGTCGTCCCGGACGGCCACGGAGAACTCGACGTCGGTGACCACGTCGCGGTAGCGCTCGAGCAGCCGCTCGCCGATCTCGTCGTACGTGCCGATCACCGCGAACCGGTGCAGCGTCTCGTCGTCGATCATCGCCGGGAGGTCCTCCCAGCGCTGGGCCTTCGACAGCTCCTTGGCCTCGTTCGCGAGGTCGCCCAGGCCGAGGTGCTCGAACGCCGCGCGGTAGCCGGGCGTCGAGGCGTAGAAGGAGATGCGGGCGCGGGCGTCGCGGACCTTCGGCACCAGCTCGGACTCCGTGCGCGCCGAGGCCACCAGCGGCTTCATCGCCACCCGGAACCCGTCGAGCGGGCGCCCGCCGCGTGCCGCGCCCCGGCGGACCGCGGGCAGCATCACCTCGCGGATGTACGACGGCGTGCACACCGGGTGCGGGCGCACGCCGTCGGCGACCTCGCCCGCCACCGCGCACATGTTCGTGTTCACCGCCGCGAGGTGGATCGGGATGTCGGGGTGCTCGATCGGCCCGGCGTCGAACAGCGGCACCATGAGGTCGAGGTCGTAGTGCTCGCCGTGGTGGTCCAGCGGCGCGCCGGTCTGCCAGGTCGCCCACACCGCGCGCATCGCCCGCACGTAGTCGCGCATCCACGGCGCCGGCGGGTGCCACGCCACCCCGTAGCGCCGGCGGATGTGCCCGCGCACCTGCGTCCCGAGGCCGAGCGTGAACCGCCCGCCGGAGAGCTTCTGCTGCGTCCAGGCCTGCAGCGCCATGACCGTCGGGCTGCGCGGGAACGCGATGGTCACCGCGGTGCCGGTCCGCAGCGTCGACGTGGCGGTCGCGGCGAGGGCGAGCACGACGAAGGGGTCGTCCTTGGTCTCCTCGACCGCCAGGCCGCCGTAGCCCAGCTCCTCGAGCATCGCGGCGTCCCGCGCGACGGTCGCGAGGTCCAGCGGGGTGTCCGGGGTCCGCAGGCCCGGGTCGACCTTCCCCAGCGGCAGGAGCGTCTCGAGGCGCATCCGGTCACCGTAGGGTGGCCGCCGTGGGCTGGCTGGGTGCGTGGCTGGAGCAGACGGCGGCGTCGCGCGCGGAGGCGGGGCTGCGGCGCACGCTGCGCCCGCGGGATGTCGCCGACCCCGTCGTCGACCTCGCCTCCAACGACTACCTCGGCCTCGCCCGCGACCCGCGCGTCGTCGACGCGGGGGTGGACGCGCTGCGCGCGTGGGGCGCCGGCTCCACGGGGTCGCGGCTGGTCACGGGGTCGACGCGGCTGCACGGCGAGCTCGAGGAGGCCCTCGCCGACTTCACCGGCAGCGCCGCCGCCCTCGTCTTCTCCTCGGGCTACACCGCGAACCTGGGTGCCGTGACGGCGCTGTCGGGCCGGGGCGCGCTCGTGGTCTCCGACGTCGCCGCGCACGCCTCGCTGGTCGACGCCGCGCGGCTCTCGCGCGCCCGGGTCGAGGTGGCCCGGTGCACCGACCCCGCGGTCGTCGACCAGGTCCTCGCGGCGCGGGAGGAGCCCCGCGCGCTCGTCGTCGTCGACGGCGTGGACAGCGTCGACGGCGGGATCGCGCCGCTCGCGGAGCTGCACGCGGTGTGCCGCGCGCGCGACGCCGTGCTGCTCGTCGACGACGCGCACGGGCTGGGCGTCCGCGGGCCCGGTGGCCGCGGCACGCTCACCGAGGCGGGCCTGGCCGGCGCGGCGGACGTGGTGCTGACCGCGACACTGTCGAAGTCGCTGGGCAGCCAGGGCGGGGTGGTGCTCGCCGCGCGGGCGGTGGTCGAGCACCTCGTCGACACCGCCCGGCCGTTCATCTTCGACACCGGCCTCGCTCCGGCCGCCGCGGGTGCGGCGCTCGCCGCGCTGGAGATCGTGCGCGGCGAGCCCGACCGGGTCGCCGCCCTGCACGCCGCCGCGGCCTCGGTGGCGGCGTCCGCGCGGGCCGCGGCGCCCGGGCTCGACGTGCCGGCGCCGACCGCGGCGATGGTGCCCGTCGTGCTCGGCGACCCCGCGGTGGCCCTCGGCGCCGCGGCGAGCTGCGCCGAGCACGGGCTGCGCGCCGGCTGCTTCCGCCCGCCCTCGGTGCCGCCGGGCACCTCGCGGCTGCGCCTCACCGCGCGGGCCGACCTCACCGCCGACGACCTCGCGCTCGTCGACCAGGTGCTGCACAAGGTGCTCGGCCCGATCGTCGCCCCCGCCTAGCCCGGACGGCCGAGCGGTGATTCCCCTCGTGGGCCTCGGGCACCCCCGGGCGGGCGTGTCCACGTTCCCCTGAAATACGCAGCGTGGTCGAAAGGTTCACGAATCGTGGTTTCGGGGTACTCGTGGTGTCGCTCGGCGCGAGCCGGGGCGAGGACGGCCGGAGGGAGGGCGCGTGGCGACACTCCTGCGTGCGGACCCCGGCCTCCACGAGGTCCGGTCCCGGCACACGCTGCTCGTTGCCGCGGGCGTCGAGCACGGCCGTCGTGGCACCGCCTCATGGATCGAGCGCGAGCTGGCGCTCGGGGCGAAGGTCCTCTACAAGGGCTGGCTCCCGGCCGGCCAGCGCCCCGACCAGCACTGGATCGCCGGACCCGCCGGACCGCGGGGCGCCCGGGACGCGCTCGCGACGGGCCAGATGGAGTTCCTCGACCTGCCGACCGTCGTCGAACGCACGGGGGTGACGGCCGAGGGCGTGACGGCGCTGTTCCGCGACGAGGTGGCCCGCGCCTTCGAGGACGCCTGGCCCACCGTCGCGCTGACGCAGGAGAGCCCGGGGCTCCCGCTGGCCGACGACGCCGTCCTCGCCGCGTACACCGCCTGGGAGGGCGGGTTCGACGTCCTCGCCGACGAGGGCCCGGTCCGCACGCTCTGTCAGCTCAGCGTCCCGGACGAGGACGAGGCCGCGATCTGGGAGACGGTCGCGGTGCACCACCGCGACCTCGTCGACGACGTCTGGTCGGCGAGCATCGCCTGCGGGCGGTGGCGACCGAGCGGCGACCTCGACGCGCACGTGGCCCGCCGCTTCGGGGCCGCGGTGCACGGCGCCCTGCGCGCCGCGCGCGCCCACGAGACCGGCCCCGACCTGCACCTCGACCTGTCGGCCGTCGACTTCATGGACGTCGCCTGCGCCGAGATCCTCATGCTCGCGGCCCGGTCCGCGCCGGCGGGCCAGCACGTGGTCCTGCACGGCGGCTCGCGCTTCCTGCGCCGGCTGTTCGACGCCGTGGGCCGGCCCGCCTCGGTGCGCGAGAGCGGGGACGCGCCGTGACGGCCGGGGGCGAGGAGGAGAGCGGCCTGGTCCACCTCGCGCTGCTCCACGACGGTCCCGACGACCTCGTGTCCGGCGCGCTCGCCGAGGTGCGCCGGGCGGTGGCCGACGGCGACGAGGTGCTCCTCGTCGTCGACCGTGCCACCGTGCGCGCCTTCCGCGAGGCCCTCGGCGAGGACGCCGCGCGCGTGACGTTCCCGCCGCCGTCGTCGGTGCTCCCGCCGTCGGACCCCGGCTTCCTCGGGGCCGCGCGGAGGTGGGTCCGGCCGGGCCGGCGCACCACCGTGCTGGGTCAGTACCCCGGGGCGATGCCGGTGCCGGCGTGCGGCGTCGGCGAGGACGGGCTGAACGCCGTGCGCCGCGACCTGCCGCTGACCCTGATCTGCTGCTGCCGCCGCGACGCCGACCCCGAGCTCGTCGCGGTGGCCCGCCGCACGCACCCGCACCTCGCCGGGCCGGCGGGACGCGTCGACAACCCCGGCTACCGCCCGCCCGCGACGTCCGACCCGGTGCCCGCCGACCTCTGGGGCACGGTGGCGGCGCGGCTCGGCGTCGACGGCACCGGCGACCTCGCCGAGCTGCGCCGCTGCGTCGCCGAGGTCGCGGCGCGGGTCGGGCTGGAGGGCGACGCGGTCCGCGCCGCGGTGCTCGCGGTGCACGAGGCGGCGGTGCTCGGCTGTCGCGGCGACGTCGCGGCCGGCCTCACCCTGGAGGTCCGCGCCCGACCCGGCCAGCTGTTCGCCGAGGTCATCGGCCCGCCACGGTCCGGCACGGCGTCCACCGGCGACCTGCTCTCGCACCTGCGGCCGTTCTGCACGTGCGCCGCCGTGCACGAGGACGCCGGGCAGCGCGCGGTGCGCGTACTGACGACCGTCTGACCCGGCCCGCCGACGGGGCTACCCTCGCCCGCCGTGCGGATCCTCGTCGTCACCGGCACCGGCACCGACGTCGGCAAGACGGTGGTGGTCGCGGCGATCGCCGCGCTGGCCCGCGCGGCGGGGGAGCGGGTGACGGTCGTGAAGCCGGCCCAGACCGGCGTCGCGCCGGGGGAGGACGGGGACCTCGCGGCGGTGGCGCGGCTGGCCGGTCCCGTCGCCCTCGTCGAGCTCGCCCGCTACCCCGAGCCCCTCGCGCCGGCGACCGCCGCGCGGCGGGCGGGGATGCCGCCGGTGACGGCCGCGCAGGTGGTCGACGCGGTGCGGGAACAGGACGCCGACCTCGTCGTCGTCGAGGGTGCGGGCGGCCTGCTGGTGCGGCTCGACGACGGCGACACGACGCACCCGCCCCAGACGCTCGCCGACGTCGCCGCGGGCCTCGCGGCGCCGGTCGTGCTCGTCGCGAGCGCCGGGCTCGGCGTGCTCAACACCGCCGCGCTCACCGCCGAGGCGCTGGCCCGGCGCGGGATCGTGCTCGCCGGCACCGTCGTCGGCGCGTACCCGGAGCACCCCGACCTCGCCGAGCGGACCAACCTCGACGACCTGCCGGCCGTGACCGGCGCCCCGCTGCTCGGCGTGCTGCCCGCGGGCCTCGGGACGGCGAGCCCCGAGGACCTCCACGCGGCCGCGCGCTGTGGCCTCGGTCCCGTCCTCGGCGGTGGGTGGTCCCCCGGGCGCGCACCGTGAGGCACACTGCGGCGAGCCCGACCGAAGCCCGATGAAGGGAGCCGTGCGTGACGGCCGTCGATCCCAGCACCACCGCGGAGGAGACCGGCGACATCCTCGCCGTGGCCCGCGAGCAGGTGCTCGAGCGCGGGGAGGGCCTCTCGCAGGAGCAGGTCCTGGCCGTCCTGCAGCTGCCGACCGACCGCCTGTCCGAGGCGCTCGCGCTCGCCCACGAGGTGCGGATGCGCTGGTGCGGTCCGGAGGTCGAGGTCGAGGGCATCGTCTCGCTGAAGACCGGCGGCTGCCCCGAGGACTGCCACTTCTGCTCGCAGTCCGGCCTCTTCGACTCCCCGGTGCGCGCGGCGTGGCTCGACGTCGACCGGCTGGTGGAGGCGGCCAAGCAGACCGCCAAGACCGGGGCCACCGAGTTCTGCATCGTCGCCGCGGTGCGCGGACCCGACGCCAAGCTCATGGAGCAGGTGCGCGCGGGCATCGCCGCGATCCGCGCCGAGGTCGACATCAACGTCGCCTGCTCGCTGGGGATGCTGACCCAGGAGCAGGTCGACGAGCTCGCCGCGATGGGCGTGCACCGCTACAACCACAACCTCGAGACCGCCCGCAGCCACTTCCCGGAGGTCGTCACCACGCACTCCTGGGAGGAGCGCTGGGAGACGCTGCAGATGGTGCGCGCGGCGGGCATGGAGGTCTGCTGCGGCGGCATCGTCGGCATGGGCGAGACGCTCGAGCAGCGCGCCGAGTTCGCGGTGCAGCTCGCCGAGCTCGAGCCCGACGAGGTCCCGCTGAACTTCCTCATCCCCAACCCCGGCACCCCCTTCGCGCACCTCGAGGTGCCCCAGGGTGCCGACGCGCTGATGACCGTGGCGGCCTTCCGCCTGGCCCTGCCGCGCACGGTGCTGCGCTTCGCCGGCGGCCGCGAGCTCACCCTCGGCGACCTCGGCGCGGAGCAGGGCATGCTCGGCGGGGTCAACGCGATCATCGTCGGCAACTACCTGACGAACCTCGGGCGCCCGGCCGAGCAGGACCTCGACATGCTCGAGACCCTCAAGATGCCGATCAAGGCCCTGAACGACACGTTGTGAGCGCCGTCGTGGAGCCGCCCGCCGACCCCCGCGACCCGCAGCGCAGCGGAGCCGGCGCCGTCGACGAGACCGTCGAGCGGCCCTTCTGTGCGTGGTGCGGGCGGGAGCAGGCGGCCGCGGACCACACGGCCTGCGACCGCCGGCTCGCCACCGTGGACCCGCCGCGGCACTGCCCGGTGTGCGCGCGCCGCATGGTCGTGCAGGTCGACCCCGTGGGCTGGACCGCGCGGTGCAGCCGGCACGGGGAGTCGGCGGGCACGCACGGCTTCCGGCGATGACCGGCAGACGGCCGACATGACCGCCCTCAGCGACGACTTCCTCCCCACCGAGCCCTCGGGCCGGCTGGAGCGGGGCGAGCTGCGCGGCGACGTGCCCGCCGCCCTGCGCCTGGGAGCGATCCTCGCGGTGGTCGGGCTCCCGCTCGGCGCGCTGTGGGCCCTGCTCGCGCCGGTCGTGCACGTCGTCGCCCTGCCCGGCGGGGGCAGCGGGTCACCCGCGGGGGAGGCCGACCACGCCTTCGACGCCGTCGCGATCCACCTGCTGCTCGTGGCGTCGTACGGCGTCATCGCCGGGGCCGTGGCGTGGCGCCGCCGCCACCGTCGCGGCCCGGTCGTGCTCGTGGCGCTGGTGGCCGGTGCGCTGCTCGGCGGCTGGCTGTGCGGGCGCGTCGGCGCGATGCTGGCGTGGGCGGCGTCGCCGGTGCCGGTGCTCGTCGACCCCGCCGCGCTCGGCACCGCCGGCATCCCCGGCGCGCCGGTGCCCGCGGTGCTGACGAGCCTGCCGCCGTCGCCGGGGCCGTGGTGGATCGCGCTGGTCGCGGGCCTGGGCGCGGCGCTGGCCTACGTGCTGGCCGCGATCGTCGACGGCCACGAGGACATGGGGAGGGACGCGTGACGGCTCTCGACCTGGCGTGCGAGCTGGTGCGCCTCGACACCCGCGGCGACGGGGAGCGGGTCGCCGCGGACCTGTTGGCGAACCGCCTGGAGGACGCCGGGCTGACCGTCGCGATCCACGAGACGCGGCCGGGGCGCGCGAACCTCGTCGCCCACCACGGCGAGGAGACCCCGGTGACGCTCACCGGGCATCTCGACACGGTCCCCGCCGACGAGGCGGTGTGGTCGTTCGACCCGCTGGCCGGCGACGTCGTCGACGGGCGCCTGCGCGGGCGGGGGTCGAGCGACATGAAGGCCGGGGTGGCCGCCGCGGTCGTCGCGGCCGCCGAGCACGTGCGCGCCGGCGGCTCCGGGGTGCAGGTCGTCCTGACCTTCGGCGAGGAGACCGGCTGCGAGGGCGCCCGCGAGATCCCGGCCGGCGCGCTGCGGCCCTCGGGCACGCTGCTGGTGGCCGAGCCGACCGCGAACCGCGTGGTGCTCGGGCACAAGGGCGTGCTCTGGCTGGTGCTGCACGCCCGCGGGGTCCCGGCGCACGGCTCGCGCCCCGACCTCGGGCACAACGCGCTGGTCGACCTCGCCCGCGCCGCCGTCCGGATCCACGAGCACGACGCCTGGCCGACCAGCGCGACGCACGGCGCGACCACCGCCAACGTCGGGATGATGCGCGCGGGCGTCCAGCCCAACGTCGTCCCGGACCGCGCCGCGCTCACCGTCGACCTGCGCCTCGTGCCCGGCGACACCGCCGACGCGGCCGAGGCGACCGTCGTCGAGCTGGCCGGGACGCCGGTCGAGAGCGAGCGCCTCGTCGAGCTGCCGCTCATCGACACCGACCCGGCGCGGGTGGCGCGGGCCGTCGAGCTGCTGGGCGGCGGGGAGCCGCGGTACGCCACCTACTTCACCGACGCGAGCGTCCTCGCCTCGGCGCTGGGCGGGGCCGACGTGATCGTCTACGGCCCCGGCGACCCCGAGCAGGCCCACGTCACCGACGAGACGGCGCCGGCCGGGCTCGTCGACCCGGCGGCCGAGGCGTTCCGGCGGGTGCTCGGCTCCTGACCGGCGGCTCGGGGGCCGACCCCGCCGCCTAGTTGAGGCTGTGCTCGACGGCGTACTTCACCGACGGCGCCCACACCGCGCGCAGCTCGCCGAGCAGGACCGCCTCGCGGGTCATCGACCGCCGGACGAGCTGCAGGCGCTCCATCGGGCAGGTCTCCTCGAGCAGCTCCTGGCGGTCGGCGAGGGGGAGCAGGCAGTCGCCGGCGAGGATGTGGGCGAGCTCGGGGCCGGCGACGTCGGGCGCCGGCTCCTCGGTGAGCTCCGCGGGCAGCTCGCCGTCGCCGCCGCCCTGCTGGCGCCAGGCGGTAGCGCAGTAGCGGCGGTGCGCGGCGCGGGCGGCCATCGCGAGCGGCGCGAGATCGGTCTCCTCGTCGCCCTCGTCGTCGGGCAGCCACTCGACCTTCCCGACGAGGTAGGGCGCCGCGCGGTCGTCGACCTCGAGGAGCCGGAAGCGCCGGTCGCCGGTGGTCTGGATGTCGAAGCGGCCGTCGGGCAGGCGGCGGACCTCGCGCAGCGTCGCGGTGCACCCGACGTCGTGCAGGCCGTCGCGGCCGTCGTCCGGGCTCCACCCCTCGCGCACGGCGACGACGCCGAACTGCTTGCCGGGGATCGTGCCGGTGACCAGGTCGATGGTCAGCTGCCGGTAGCGCGGCTCGAAGATGTGCAGTGGCAGCGACGCGCCCGGCAGCAGCACGGTCCCCAACGGGAACAGAGGCAGCGTCTCGACCACGAGGCCCACGCTACGACCCCGAGGCGTACCCCGCCGGGTGGACGCGAACCCCCTCGTCAGCCCGTGTCGCCCGGTGGGCGCAGCGCGGCGAACGGGTCGGTCACGCGCAGCACGTGCTCGGAGAACCGGAACACCGCGGCCGGCCGCCCGCCGGCGGGTCCGGGTGCGGCGGTGGCGCCGGTGGGGACGAGCACCCCGCGGCGGGTGAGGACGCGCTGCAGGTTGGTCGCCGAGACGCGGTGCCCGAGCGCGGCGGCGTAGAGGTCGCGCAGCTCGGAGACCGTGAACGCGTCGGGCGCGAGCGCGAAGCCGATGTTCGTGTAGGAGAGCTTGGCGCGCAGGCGGTCGAGGCCGTCGCGGGTGATCGCGCCGTGGTCGAAGGCCGTCGCGGGCAGGCGGTCGACGCGGTGCCAGGCGGTGTCGTCGGGGACGGCGGGGTCGGCGTCGGTGGGCACGAGCCCGAGGAACGCCGTCGCGACGCGGCGCGGGGGCGGGCCGCGGTGGGGGTCGGAGAACACGCCGAGCTGCTCGACGTGCGCCACCTCGGCGAGGTCGACCTTCTCGGCCAGGTGCCGGCGCACCGACGCCTCGACGTCCTCGTCGGCCCCCAGCCGCCCGCCGGGCAGGGCCCAGCGCCCGAGGTGCGGCTCCCGCGCGCGCTGCCACAGCAGGACGCTCGGCACCGCCTCGGTGATCCGCAGGACCACCGCCAGCACGTCGTGCGCGAACGTCCCCGGTTCGCCGCCCGCGCCGCCGTCGTCCACGGAGCGTGATCGTAGGGGGTCGCAGCGAAGTGCCGTTGCGGACACTCAACGTCCGTAACGGCACTTCGCTGGTATCTCGGCCGTGGTGCTCGCCACCCCGCGTGACCGAGGGCTGGCGTCGGCCCGGGACGCGGGGGTACCGTCGGCCACGTTTTCGACCAGGAGGCGAAAACCAGCCGAGGGAACCGGACCGTGCCGACGACGACGCGGCCGCCGGGGGAGGAGACGGCGATGACCGTCCTCAGTGCCACGGACACGACCGCGGAGCCGGCGGACGACCCGGCGGACGACACGGCCCACCACGCCCCGCCCACCGACCTCGTCGAGCCCCTGGCCGCGGGTCCCGGGTGGGCCGAGGAGGTCCGCCGGCTGGCCCGGGAGCGCGACGCCGTGGTGCTCGCGCACAACTACCAGCGCCCCGAGATCCAGGACGTCGCCGACCACACCGGCGACTCGCTCGCGCTCTCCCGGATCGCCGCGGCCAGCGACGCGAGCACGATCGTCTTCTGCGGCGTCCACTTCATGGCCGAGACCGCGAAGATCCTCGCCCCGGAGAAGACGGTCCTCATCCCGGACGCGCGCGCCGGCTGCAGCCTCGCCGACTCGATCACCGCCGACGAGCTGCGCGCCTGGAAGGCCGAGCACCCGGGCGCGGTCGTCGTCAGCTACGTCAACACCACCGCCGCGGTGAAGGCCGAGACCGACGTCTGCTGCACGTCGTCCAACGCCGTCGAGGTGGTCGAGAGCATCCCCGCCGACCGCGAGGTCCTCTTCCTGCCCGACCAGTTCCTCGGCGCCCACGTCAAGCGCGTCACCGGCCGGCAGAACCTGCACATCTGGGCCGGCGAGTGCCACGTCCACGCCGGCATCAACGGCGCCGAGCTCACCGCGCAGGCCCAGGCCGACCCCGACGCCGACCTGTTCGTGCACCCCGAGTGCGGCTGCGCCACCAGCGCGCTCTACCTCGCCGGGGCGGGCGCGGTGCCCGCCGAGCAGGTCCACATCCTCTCGACCGGCGGGATGCTCGACGCCGCCAAGAACACGACGAAGCGGAGCGTCCTCGTCGCCACCGAGGTCGGCATGCTCCACCAGCTGCGCCGCGCCAACCCGGACGTCGACTTCCGCGCCGTCAACGACCGCGCCGCCTGCGGCTACATGAAGATGATCACGCCGGGCGCGCTGACGCGGGCGCTGCGCGAGGGGCGCGACGAGGTGCACGTCGACGCCGCGACCGCCGCCCGGGCCCGCGGCGCCGTCCAGCGGATGATCGCGATCGGGCAGCCCGGGGGCGGGGAGTGACCGCCGGTCCGTGGGAGACCGCCGCCGACCTGGTCGTCGTCGGCTCCGGCGTCGCCGGGCTGACCGCCGCGCTCGCCGCGCGCCGGGCCGGGCTGCGGGTCGTCGTCGTCACCAAGGACGCGCCCGACGCCGGGAGCACCCGCTGGGCCCAGGGCGGCATCGCCGTGGTGCTGGGCGACGGTGTGTCCGAGAGGGCCGGTGACTCGGTCGCGGCCCACCTCGCCGACACCCTCGCCGCCGGCGGCGGGCTCGTCGACCCCGCCGCCGCGGGCGCGATCCTCGCCGCCGGGCCCGCGGCCGTCGCCGACCTGCGGGGCGAGGGCGCGGTGTTCGACGGCCCGCCCGGCGCCCTGGCACGCACCCGCGAGGGCGGGCACTCGGCGCTGCGGGTGGTCCACGCCGGCGGCGACGCGACCGGCGCCGAGGTCGAGCGCGCACTGCTCGCGGCGACACGGCGCGCGGAGCTCGTCGTGCTGCCCGGCCACGCCGCCTCGGCCGTGCTCACCGGCCCCGACGGCGCCGTCGAGGGCCTCGAGGTCCGCGACGAGGAGGGGCGCGCGGGCGTCCTCGCCGCGCCCGCGGTCCTGCTCGCCACCGGGGGCGTCGGCGCGCTCTACGAGACGACCACGAACCCCGCCGTCGCCACCGCCGACGGCTGGGCGCTGGCCCTGCGCGCCGGGGCGTCGCTCGCCGACGTCGAGTTCGTGCAGTTCCACCCCACCGCGCTGTACGTGGGCGCCGACGGGAAGGGCCGCGCGCCGCTGGTCACCGAGGCGCTGCGCGGCGAGGGCGCCGTCCTGCGGGACACCAGCGGGCACTCGGTGACCGCCGGCGTGCACCCGCTCGGCGACCTCGCGCCCCGCGACGTCGTCGCCGCCGCGATCACCCGGCGGCTCGGCGAGCTCGGGGCCGAGCACGTCTGGCTCGACGCCACCGGTGTCCCCGACGTCGCCGCGCGCTTCCCGACCGTCGCCGCCGCGTGCGCCGCGATCGGCGTCGACCTCGCCCGCGACCCGATCCCGGTCCGCCCGGCCGCCCACTACGCCTGCGGCGGCGTCGTCACCGACACCCACGGCCGCACGGGCGTGCCCGGGCTCTGGGCCGCCGGGGAGGTCGCCCGCACCGGCCTGCACGGCGCCAACCGGCTCGCCTCGAACAGCCTGCTCGAGGGCCTCGTCATGGGCCGGCGCGCGGCCGACGACGTCGCCCGCGCCCTCGCCGGGCCGCGACGCCTCGCCGCGCCGACCCTGCCCACCTCGGTGCCCCTCCCGGTCGCCGACCGCGCCGCCCTGCAGGCCGCGATGACCCGCGGGGCGGCGATCGGCCGTGACGCCGCCGGCCTCGCCGCGGCGTCGGACGCCGTCGAGGCCGCGAGCACCCTGCGCGTGCCGCGGACCCGCGCCGACGTCGAGGACGCCGCGCTGACCCTCGCCGCCCACGCGCTGCTCGCCGCCGCCGGGTCGCGCACCGAGACCCGCGGCTGCCACGTCCGCGCCGACCACCCGCTCACCGACGACCACTGGCAGCGCGCCTCGGCCACCGTGGTCGTCGAGGGGGAGCGCCTGCACGTCGGCACCACCGACGCCCGCCACGGAGGTGCGGCATGACCGCCACGACCACCGTCCTCCCGCCGACCCTCGACCCGACCGAGGTCGACGCCGTCGTCACCCGCGCCCTCGACGAGGACCTGCGCGACGGCCCGGACGTCACGACGACCGCGTGCGTGCCCGAGGGCGCGGTCGCGGTGGGCGAGTTCCGCACCCGCCCCGCCGGCACGCTCGCGGGCGTCGGCGTCGCGGTGCGGGTGCTCGAGCGGGTGTGCGGGCCCGAGCTGGAAGTGCTCGACGCCCGTGCCGACGGCGACCGCCTCGCCCCCGGCGACGTCGCCCTCGCCGTCCGGGCGCCGCTGCGGACCCTGCTGACCGCCGAGCGGACCGCGCTCAACCTGCTCTCGCAGCTCTCGGGCGTCGCGACGGCCACCGCGGCCTGGGTCGACGCCGTCGCCGGCACCCGCGCCCGCATCCGCGACACCCGCAAGACCGTCCCCGGGATGCGGGCGCTGCAGAAGTACGCGGTGCGCTGCGGCGGCGGGGTGAACCACCGCATGTCGCTGGGCGACGCGGTCCTCATCAAGGACAACCACGTGGCGGCGGCGGGCTCGGTCACGGCCGCGCTCGCCGCGGCGCGCCGGCTGGCCCCCGACCTGCCCTGCGAGGTCGAGGTCGACTCGCTCGACCAGCTCGACGAGGTGCTCGGTCTGGGTGTCGAGCTGGTCCTGCTCGACAACTTCACCCCGGCCGGGTCGGCCGAGGCGGTCGCCCGCCGGGACGCGCGGGCGCCGGGCACCGGCCTCGAGGTCTCGGGCGGCCTCACCCTGGACGTCGCGGCCGCCCACGCCGCCGCCGGCGTCGACTTCCTCGCGGTCGGCGCCCTCACCCACTCCGCGCCGGTCCTCGACCTCGGGCTCGACCTCCGGACGTGAGCGAGCCGGAGGTCGTCGTCGTCGGCGGCGGGATCGCCGGGATGTCGGTGGCGGCGGAGCTCGCCCGCGACGCGTCGGTGCTGCTCGTCGAGGGGGAGGCGGAGCTCGCCCGGCACACCACCGGGCGCTCGGCCGCGAGCTACATCCCCGGCCACGGCGCGCCGCCCGCCCGGGCGCTGATCGCCGCGTCGAAGGACCGCTTCGCCGCGCTCGCCGACGAGGCCGGGCACCCGTTCCTGCGCCCGCGCCCCGTGCTCCACGTCGCGCACGACGACGAGGAGGAACGGACGCTGCGCGAGGAGCTGCTGCCCCTCGACGCGGTCGACGAGCTCGGCGTCGACGACGCCATCGCCCGCTGGCCGGCGCTGCGCCGCGACGTCCTGCGCGCCGCCGGGGTCGTCGAGGACGCCCAGGACGCCGACCCCCTCGGCCTGCACCAGCACTACCGCCGGCTCCTGCGCGCCCGCGGCGGGGAGATCCGGACCGGGACGCCGCTGACGGCGCTGCGAGCGCACGGCTCGGGATGGCGGGTGACGCTGCACCACGACCACCTCGACACCGGCACCGTCGTCCTCGCCGCCGGCGCGTGGACCGACACCCTGCTCGCCCTCGCCGGCGTCGCCCCGGTCGGCCTGCGTCCGCTGCGGCGCACCATTGCGGTCGTGCGCGTCCCCGACGGCGCGCCGGTGCGGCGCGACGACCCGTTCGTCGTCTCGGTCGGCGAGCACTGGTACGCCAAGCCCGAGGGCGAGCACCTGCTCGTCTCCCCGTCCGAGGAGACCCCCGCCGAGCCGGGGGACCCGCGCCCCGACGAGCTCGACGTCGCCCGCGCGCTGGAGACCGTCAACGCCGTCACCACCCTCGGCCTGCGCTCGGTGGCGACGAGCTGGACGGGCCTGCGCACCTTCGCCCCCGACCGCGCGCTGGTCATCGGCGACCGCCCCGAGCACCGCGGCCTGCACCTCTACGCCGGCCAGGGCGGCTCGGGCATCGAGACCGCGCCGGCCGCCGCCGCCCTCGCCGCTGCCGTGATCCGTGGGGAGACCCCGCCCGCCGACGTCCTCGACGCCCTCGCCGCGCACGGGACGGGGCTCGACGCGGTGCTCGCGACCCGCGTCGGGGCGTCCGGGGGGCCTCGCTAGCCTCGCCCGTATGGGGGACACACCGTCGCGGCGCCTGGTCGCCGCGCTCCTCGCCGCGCTCGCGCTCGTGGTCGCCGGGTGCGGCACGACCGACGAGCCGCCGACGGCACCCGCGACCCCGGCCGCCGCCGCCCCGGCCGGCACCGGCGACCCGGCCCGCGGCGTGCTCGCGCCCCTGCCCGCCGAGGGTCCCCGGGAGGGCCCGCGCATCTGCGGCAAGACCGAGTCGGTGCCCGTCGCGGGCGGGCGCTACGAGGTCCAGAACAACGCCTGGGGCGCCGACACACCCCAGTGCACCACCGCGTTCGACACCGGCTTCGTCGTCTCGGCGCGTCACGACAAGGACTCCGGGCCGGCCGCCTATCCCTCGATCGTCGTCGGCTGCAACTACGGCACGTGCACCCGCGACTCGCCCTACCCGCTGCCCCTGGCCGACCTCGGCGACGTGCGCTCGAGCTGGGCGGTCACCGTGCCCCGCCGCGGTGACTTCAACGTCGCCTACGACGTCTGGCTCGACCCGACCCCGCGCCGCGACGGCGCCAACACCGGCGCCGAGCTGATGATCTGGCTCGACCGCACCGATCGCGTCCAGCCGATCGGGTCGCGTCGCGCGACGGTCGGGATCGCCGGCGCGGACTGGGAGGTCTGGACGGGCGAGAACCACGGCACGCCGGTCATCTCCTACGTGCGCACGGAGCCGACGACGACCGTGATCGACCTGCCGATCAGCGCGTTCGTCACCGAGGCGACGCGGCGCGGCGTCGTCGAGCCGACCTGGTTCCTCACCAACGTCCAGGCGGGCTTCGAGCCCTGGATCGGCGGCGAGGGCCTCGCCACCGACGCCTTCTCGCTCACCCGGAACGGGATCTGATCCTCCCGAACGAGGGAGAGGGCCTGCCGTCACCCACACGCTCACCGTACGTTTCAGCGCGACGAACGGTCGAGCGACGAGGGCGGCGGCGGATGGACGGTCGGAAGCGGGCGACGAGTGGTGTGGTCGTGGCGGTCCTCGCCGTGCTCGCGATGCTGGTGGGGGGCAGCCCGGCGCTGGCCACGGACCCGGGGACGCCCCGCGTCGAGGGCAAGCGGGTCTGCGGCAAGACCGAGTCGACGCCGGTGGCCGGCGGGCGCTACGAGGCCCAGAACAACCTCTGGGGCGCGGACACCCCGCAGTGCATCACGGCCTTCGACACCGGCTTCGTCGTCGACCCGGCCGACCACCGCAAGGAGAACGGGCCGGCGTCGTACCCGTCGATGGTGTGGGGCTGCAACTACGGCAACTGCACGAAGGGCACGCCCTTCCCGAGGAAGGTCTCCGAGCTCGCCGGGCTGCGCTCCTCCTGGGCCGTGTCGGTGCCCCCGACCGGCGACTACAACGTCTCCTACGACCTCTGGATGGACCCGACGCCCCGGCGCAACGGCCGCCCGACCGGCCTCGAGCTGATGATCTGGCTGAAGAACACCCCGCGCGTCCAGCCCATCGGCAGCAAGAAGGCCGAGGTCACCATCGCCGGCGCCACCTGGGACGTCTGGCTCGGCGCGATCGACCTGCCGACCATCAGCTACGTGCGCCAGCAGCCGACCCTCGAGGTCCGCGACCTGCCCCTGGACCAGTTCGTCGCCGACGCCCAGCGCCGCGGCGTCGCGAAGCCCGAGTGGTACATGACGAGCGTGCAGGCCGGCTTCGAGCCGTGGATCGGTGGCCGGGGGCTGACGACGCGGTCGTTCTCCGCCGACATCGGGGCCCCGGCCCCGACGCCCTGACGCTCACTCCTCGCCGGAGCGCTCCCGCAGCGCGTCGATCATCCGGCGGTCCCGCTTGGTCGGACGCCCGGCGCCGCGGTCGCGCACCGCGACCGCGGCGGGGCGCTCCTCCGGCGGCGGGGGCGGCGGGGTGTGGTCGACGTAGCAGGTCACGGCCACCGGGGCCCCCACGCGCTTGTCGATGACCTTGGCGACCTCGACGATCCGCGGGATCTCGTAGACGCGCGTGCGCACCGTGTCACCCGGCTTCACCGGCGTCGCGGGCTTGGCCGGGGTGTCGTTGACGCGCACGTGACCGCCCCGGCAGGCCTCGGCGGCGTCCGCCCGGGTCTTGGTCAGCCGCACCGCCCAGAGCCAGCGGTCGACGCGTGTGGACTCCATCGGGGCCCAGTGTGCCGCCTCCGGCCACGGGATAAGTCTGGAGCGTGGACCCGCTCGCACACGGCATCATGATGTTCCCGACGGACTACGCCATCGACCCGGCCACGCTGGCCAAGGAGGTGGAGGACCGGGGCTTCGACTCGCTCTGGTTCCCCGAGCACAGCCACATCCCGACGAGCCGGCAGTCGCCGTACCCGGGCGGCGGTGACCTGCCGCGGATGTACATCCACACCTACGACCCGTTCGTCGCCCTCACCGCCGCGGCGGCCGCGACGTCGACGCTGAAGATCGCGACGGGCATCTGCCTGGTCATCCAGCGCGACACGATCCACACCGCCAAGGAGGTCGCGAGCCTCGACCGCCTGTCCGGCGGGCGCTTCCTGTTCGGCGTCGGCGGTGGGTGGAACCGCGAGGAGATGGCCGACCACGGCACCGACCCGAAGACCCGCATGCGTCTCATGGCCGAGCAGGTCAAGGCCATGAAGGAGCTGTGGACGCAGGAGGAGGCCGAGTTCCACGGCGAGTTCGTGGACATCGAACGCAGCTGGGCCTGGCCGAAGCCGCTGCAGGAGCCGCACCCCCCGGTCTACGTCGGCGGCATGGGCCCGGGCGTCGAGGACCGGGTCCTCGACTTCGGCGACGCCTGGCTGCCCCAGCGCGTCGGGCCGGACAACATCGACGAGTTCGAGCAGCGCGCCAACGCTCTCCAGCAGCGCGCCGCCGACGCCGGGCGCGGCCCGATCCCGATGTCGCTGTTCGGCGCCGAGACGTCCTCGGAGGCGATCGAGGGCTACCGCCGCATCGGTCTCGAGCGGGCCATCTACGGCGTGAGCTCCGCCGACCGTGACACGGTGCTCAAGGAGCTCGACGAGCTGGCGACGCTGGTCGACCAGTGACCACGCTCGACGTCGACGACGCGCGCCAGCGGTTCGCCGGGGCGCGCGTCGCGCGTCTGGCCACGGTCGCGGGCGACGGTCAGCCGCACCTCGTGCCCGTGGTGTTCGCGGTCGAGCAGGACACCGTGCTCATGGCCGTCGACCAGAAGCCCAAGCGCCACCGCGACCTCAAACGGCTGCGCAACGTCCACGACAACCCCGCCGTCTCGCTGCTCGCCGACCACTACGACGACGACTGGAGCACCCTGTGGTGGGTGCGCGCCGACGGCACGGCGAGCATCTCCGACGACGCGCCGCTGCTCGCCCGCGTCCGCGCGGCGCTGGGGGAGCGCTACCCCCAGCACCGCGCGGACCCGCCCGAGGGCCCGGCGGTGACGGTCGAGGTGTGCCGCTGGACGGGGTGGTCGGCGACCTGAGCGTGCCCGGGACGGGACCGGAGGCCCTGGTCGGGAGCCGGTCGGCCCTGGGGCGTCGTCCGGCGGGTCACGAGGATGGGGAGCGCCCCGCAAGAGAGGAACCGCCGCATGTCCGAGGACGCCGCTCCGCACGCCGCCGGGGCCGTGCCGACGCGGAGGACCGACGTGGCCCCGACGCCGTCGGCCCCCGTCGGACGGACCGCGGGGAGAACGGCGGACGCCCACGCCTCGACGGCCGTGCCGGTCACCACCCCGGACGAGCGGTGCCGGCAGGTCCTCGACGGGATGCGGGGGCGACGGTTCGAGTCCGCGTCGACGGTGGCGGTCTGCGCCGCGGACGGGACGCTGGTCGGGCTGGTCACCCTGGAGCGGCTGCTGGCGGCCGCCGCCGACACACCGGTGCGCGACGTCATGGACGCCGAGCCGCCGACGGTCACCCCGACGACCGACCAGGAGCAGGCCGCGTGGCGGGCGGTGCACCGTGGGGAGTCGGCGCTGCCCGTCGTGGACGAGGCGGGGCGGTTCCGCGGGCTGATCCCCCCGGACCGGCTGCTGGCGGTGCTCCTGGCCGAGCACGACGAGGACGTCGCCCGCCTCGGCGGGTTCCTGGGCTCGTCGTCCGAGGCGCGGTCGGCGGCGCTGGAGAGCGTGGGGCGACGGTTGTGGCACCGGCTGCCGTGGCTGCTCCTGGGCCTGGTCGGCGCGTTCGTGGCGGCGGGCATCGTCGGGGCCTTCGAGCACCAGCTCGAGGAGCAGGTCCTCATCGCCTTCTTCCTCCCCGGGGTGGTCTACCTCGCCGACGCGGTGGGCACGCAGACGGAGGCGCTGGTCATCAGGGGTCTCGCCGCGGGGGTGAGCACGGGGAGGATCGCTCTCCGCGAGGCGGTGACCGGTCCGCTGCTCGGGGTCCTGTTCGCGACGGTCACCTTCCCCGTCGTCCTGGTGCTGTGGGGCGACCCCCGGGTGGCCGCCGCGGTGGCGGTGGCCCTGTTCGCGGCGTCGTCGATCGCGACCGTCGTGGCGCTGGCCCTGCCCTCGCTGCTGCACCGCCTCGGCCGCGACCCCGCCTTCGGCTCGGGACCGCTCGCCACCGTCGTCCAGGACCTGCTCTCGATCGTCATCTACTTCCTCGCCGCGTCCGCCATCGTGACCTGATGCGCGGGCCGACCGGCCCTGGCGGCGGCGCCCCGGTCACGGTGTCCTCCACCGGGAGCCCCGGCGGAGGAGCGGCGCATGGACACGGGCGACGACGGGCTGGAGGTCCTCGACGCGACGGCGTGCCGCGCGTTGTTGGGCACGGTCCCGGTGGGGCGGCTGGCCTGGGCCGAGCCGGACGGGCACGTCGAGGTCCGGCTGGTCAACGTCGGGGTCGACGGGGACGACCTCGTGTTCCGCGTGGCCGACGGGCCCCTGCTCGACGCGGTGCGCGCCGGGCGCCCGCTCACCGTCGAGGCGGACCGGATCGAGCCGGCCCTGCGCACGGGGTGGAGCGTCGCGGCCGTCGGGTACGGCGTCGAGGACCCCACCGGCTCCGCGGAGGGGCGGGTGGCACCGTGGGCCCGCGGGTCGCACCCCTGGACCATCCGCCTGCGACCCCAGCAGATCACGGGCCGGCGCGTGCGCCTGACCCCCGGGGAGGTCGTCGTCGTGCACCTGCCCCGGGAGGACGAGGACGTGGAGCCGTGACGGCGCGGCTCACCCCTTGCCGACGTGCAGGTGCTCGACGAACCAGTCGCGGGCGGCCGACGAGCTGACCTCGAAGCCCGGGCCCGTGTAGGCGTCGAAGTGCCCGCCGGGCACGACGACCAGTTTCTTCGGGTGCACCGCGCTCTCGTAGGCGGCCGCCGCGGCCTCGCCGGCGACGAGCCGGTCGTGCGGCGCGACGACCATCTGCAGCGGCGTCGGTGAGATCAGCGGCAGGAAACGACCCGGCTCGTAGCCCTGGAAGAGCTCGATCGACCGCAGCGTCACCTCGTTGCGCCAGGACGGTGCCCGATCGGACTGCGTGCGGGTGAAGAACTCGTACGAGTCCGGGGTCGGCAGGGCCGCCGGCGCGGTCGGGTCGTCGCTGACCACCGGCATCATCGCGGGCTCACCGCCGCGGGCGCGTTCGAGACGGTCGGCGGCGAACGCCTCCCACGTCGGGCCCCACTGGTCGATGCGCACGAGCGACTCGAAGGCCCGCCGACCCGACACCAGCGGCACCTGGCCGGACACCGCCTTGACCCGCCGGTCGATCGCGCCGACCACGTACGCGTGGGCGCCCGAGTAGCTCGAGCCCCAGACGCCGATCCGGTCCGCGTCGACGTCGTCGCGACCCTGCGCGTAGGTGATCGCGTGCTGGTAGTCGCGGACCTGCTCCCAGGGGTCGATCTCCTGGCGCGGCTTGCCCGGCGCCGCGTCCGAGGCCCCGAACCCGCGGTTGTCGTACACCACGCACGCCAGCCCGGAGGCGGCGAAGACCTCGGCGTAGTCGTCGAGGTGCTGTTCCTTCACGGCGGAGAAGCCGTGGGCCATGACCACGCAGGGGTGGCCGCCGTCCGCGTCGCCGTCGGGTCGGTAGAACCACCCGCGCAGCGTCACGCCCTCGGCGTCGAAAGAGATGTCCTCGCGCATCCTCGCGCTCCCGTCGTCGTGTGTGCCGACGAGGCTCCACCCTGGCCTGTCCGGGTGGCCGGGCGCACCGGTCGCGAGATCACGGTCCGGCAGAGATCAGCGCGCGGCGAGGTCGATCCGGCACTCGGGGACGCCGGGCGCGATCGGCTGGACGGCCGTGATCTCGAAAGCACCGGTCAGCGCCACGCCGCCGCCCTCGCTCGCCGGCCGGATCCGCAGGTGCGCGGGGTCCGCGTCCGTGATGGTCAGGCGCGCCGGCGACGCGGGGCTGTTCGCGCCGGGGCAGCTGTAGGAGCGCAGGACGATCGTCGCGGGCTGCGCCGCGGGGTCGCCGCCCTTGATCGCGGTCTGATCGATCTGCACGCCGAGGTCGACCCGCCCGGCCGCGAGGGTCCCGCCGCGGAACGAGTCCTGGTAGGTGGCGAGGCTCGCGACGAGTCCGCTGGCGTCGACGTCGTTGCGCACGACGCGGTCGACCTGCCGGGCGAACAGGCTGCTCGCCACACCCGTGAGCGCGAGGGCGAGCAGCAGGATGGCGACGATGACGACCGCGGCCACGATGCCCAGGACCGTCCGGGTCCTCCCGCGTGGTGAGCGGTCCTGCGTGCTGGTCATGAAGGGCCCCCCGAGCTGGCCGTGACGACGTGTACCCGCTCGATCGCACCAGGACGACGCAGCGTTAGCGACCGTCAGCGCTGAACGAGTGACACGACCGGGCGGGAGCGGCCCGCCTCACCAGCCCCGTTCGCGCCACTCCCCGAGCTTGGGCCGCTCGGTGCCCAGCGTCGTGTCGTCACCGTGGCCCGGGTAGACGACCGTGTCATCGCCCAGCTGCCCGAACACCTTGGCCTCGAGGTCGTCCATGAGGGACCGGAACTCGTCCGGGCCCGCCGTCTTGCCCGGCCCGCCGGGGAAGAGGGAGTCGCCGGTGAAGAGGTGCCCGGAGCCGGCGGGGTCGCGGTAGAGCAGGGCGATCGAGCCGGGGGTGTGGCCGTCGAGGTGGATGATCTCCACCTGGGAGCCGCCGAACGCGACGGTGTCGCCGTCGCCCACCGTGTGGTCGGGCGCCACGGGCAGCTCGGGGGCGTCGCGCTCGCCGGCGTAGGTGGTGGGGGAGAGGGCGGCGACCGCGTCCTCGAGCGACTGGATGTGGTCCCAGTGCTTGTGGGTGGTCGCGAGGCTCGTCACCTTGCTGCGGTCGGCCACGGTGTCGACGGTGTCGAGCAGGCGCTCGGTCTCGTTCGCGGCGTCGATGAGCAGCGCCTCGCCGGTGCCGCGGTCGACGAGCAGGTAGGCGTTGTTGTCCATCGGCCCGACCGACACCTTGGTGATCGAGACGTCCTGGAGGTCGCGCCGCGCGGCGGGGCCGCCGGGCTCGACGTGGCCGGTGTAGTCGTCGAGGAGGTCCACGCGCGGAAGACTAGCGCCGCTCGGGCCGGTGGCCCGCCCGACGCAGGGCGTCCGGGCTGAGGATCTCGCCGCAGTGCTCGCAGCGCGGCGGCCCGTCCTCGGTCATCACCACCGCGAGGTGGCCGGCACGGCTGGCGGCGCACTCGGCCCGGGCCTCGTCGACGTCGGTGTCCGAGCTCCACCTCCGCCGCTCGCGGAGGCGCTTCAGCTCTGCGGGATCGATGCCGCCCATGTCGTCCAGGATGCCCCTCGACGGGAGCGTCAGGGCGTCCACAGCGGATCGCGGCCCGCGAGGGCGACGACCCGGTCGAGCAGCGGCGCGTCGGGCGGGACGTGCACGGCCGGGCCGAACGCGCCCATGCCGCGGCCCATCGGGGTGAGACCCTCGAGCGCGCCGTGCACCTCCTCGAGCAGCGCGTCGTCCCAGCTCACCGGCTCGCCGAGCCCGCGCTCGAGGTCCCACGCGTGCAGGACCAGCTCGCAGAGCGTCATGGTGCCGACGACGGAGGCGGGCAGCTCCGTGCTCGTCATCGTCGTCGTGCCCTCCCACGACGCCGGGTCGCTCCAGACGGCCACGAGGTCGTCGCGCGCGGCGCCGAGGGCGGCGGGCCAGTCACCGACGGCCCTCGGCGTGCCGGGCTCGGGCGGGGTCCCGCGGCCGGCCCCCGCGAGCACGGGCGTCCAGGTCATCATGTGCTCGACGAGGTCGCGCACGGTCCAGTCCTCGCAGGGCACGGGCGCGTCGAGGTGGTCGGCGGCCGTCGCGACGAGCTTCTCGTGCGGGGCGGCCGCGGCGACGACGAGGTGCGGGCGGGGCGTGAAGTCGGGGAACACGGGACGGGACGCTAGCCAGCGCGCGCCCGCCGGTCATGGAGGAACGCGACAGGTGCCGGAGCGGGACCCGCGCGAGCTCGGCGGGCACTGGCGCACCGCGCAGACGATCGCCGTGCACGAGCCCGACGCCGGCCTCGCGCCCTGGGTCGAGCGGCTGTGGACCGCGTCGTGGGAGTACGCGGAGCCCTACCGGCAGAAGATCGTCCCGTTGCCGCAGGTGCACGTGTCGGTCATCGACGATCTCCCGCCCCGGGTCGTCGGGCCACGGAGCCGCCACCTGGTCCGCGAGCTGGCCGGGCGCGGGTCGGTGGTGGGCGCGGCGTTCCGGCCCGGGGTCTTCCGGGCGCTCGCCGGGCGGCCCGTGGCCGAGCTGGTCGACCGCGAGCTGGACGCCGCGGACGTGCCGGGCCTGGCCGGCGAGCCGCGCTTCCCCGGGGACCTGGCGGCGTGGCTGCGCGCCCACCTGCCCGCCGAGGGCCCGCCCCGCGCGGCGCGGGAGGCCGGCGAGCTCGTCGCCCACGTCGCCGCCGACCCGACCGTCGCGCGGGTGGACCGGCTCGCCGCGGCGGCGGGCACGAGCATGCGGACCCTGCAGCGGCTGTTCGCCGAGCACGTGGGCCCGGGGCCGAAGTGGGTGATCCGACGCTACCGGCTCCAGGAGGTCGTCGCACGCCTCGAGGCCGGGGGACGGGTCGACTGGGCCGACCTCGCCGCGACGCTGGGCTACGCCGACCAGGGCCACCTCTCCCGCGACTTCACCGACCTCTTCGGCGAACCGCCCACCTGGTACGCCCGGCGCTACCCGGCGAGCTGACCACCCACATGGCCCGACCGGTCGTCGCCCGTGGAGCCCGACCGGTCGCGCGGCACCGAGGCCGCAGGGCCGTTGTCGGGGGTCGCTCCTAGCATGGAGAGGACCGGGGGAAGAGACATTCGTCGTCGCGTGTTCCCACCCCGGCGCGTCTCGCCCGGAGCCTGGAGGCCTCGCACGTGGTCGATCGTCTCGTCGTCCAGGGCGCTCGTGAGCACAACCTCACGGGCGTCGATCTCGACCTGCCCCGCGACAGCCTGGTCGTCTTCACCGGCCTGTCGGGCTCGGGCAAGTCGAGCCTGGCGTTCGACACGATCTTCGCCGAGGGCCAGCGCCGCTACGTCGAGTCGCTGTCGGCGTACGCGCGCCAGTTCCTCGGGCAGATGGACAAGCCCGACGTCGACTTCATCGAGGGCCTCTCGCCCGCGGTGTCGATCGACCAGAAGTCGACCAGCCGCAACCCGCGCTCGACGGTCGGCACCATCACCGAGGTCTACGACTACCTGCGTCTGCTCTACGCCCGCGCCGGCACGCCCCACTGCCCGACCTGCGGCGAGGTCATCTCGAAGCAGACGCCGCAGCAGATCGTCGACCAGGTGCTCGAGATGGAGCCGGGCCGCCGGTTCCAGGTGCTCGCGCCGGTCATCCGCGGGCGCAAGGGCGAGTACGTCGACCTGTTCAGCCAGCTCCAGGGCCAGGGCTACTCCCGCGTGCTCGTCGACGGCACCGTGTATCCGCTGTCCGAGCCGCCGACGCTGAAGAAGCAGGAGAAGCACGACATCGCGGTCGTGGTCGACCGGTTGTCGGTGAAGTCGAGCGCCAAGCAGCGCCTGACGGACTCGGTCGAGACGGCGCTGCGCCTGGCCGAGGGCATCCTCGTGCTCGACTTCGTCGACCTCCCCGACGACGACCCGGACCGCGAGCGCCGCTTCTCCGAGCGCATGGCCTGCCCGAACGGCCACCAGCTCCAGGTCGACGACCTCGAGCCCCGCGCCTTCTCCTTCAACTCGCCCTACGGCGCGTGCCCGACGTGTGCCGGTCTGGGCATCAAGAAGGAGGTCGACCCCGAGCTGCTGGTGCCCGACGACGAGCTCTCGCTCGCCGACGGGGCCATCGCGCCGTGGGCGATCGGCCAGTCCGCGGAGTACTTCACGCGCCTGCTCACCGCGCTGTCCGAGCAGGTCGGGTTTCGGATGGACACCCCGTGGCGCAAGCTGCCGGCGCGGGTGCAGAAGGCGGTGCTGCACGGCTCGGACGAGCAGGTGCACGTGCGCTACCGCAACCGCTACGGCCGCGAGCGCTCGTACTACGCGTCGTTCGAGGGCGTCGTGCCCTTCCTCGAGCGCCGGCTCGACCAGGCGGAGTCCGACAGCGCCCGTGAGCGCTACGAGGGCTACATGCGCGACGTCCCGTGCCCGGCCTGCGGCGGGACGCGGCTCAAGCCCGAGATCCTCGCGGTGACGCTGCGGCACGAGACGCTGGGCGACCGCTCGATCGCCGACCTCACCGCGCTCTCGGTGGCCGACTGCGCGGAGTTCATGAAGGGCCTCGTCCTCGGCGCGCGCGAGCAGGTCATCGCGGGCGCGGTGCTCAAGGAGATCGACGCCCGGCTGGGCTTCCTGCTCGACGTCGGTCTCGACTACCTGTCGCTGGCGCGCGCCGCGGCGACGCTGTCGGGCGGCGAGGCCCAGCGCATCCGCCTCGCGACGCAGATCGGGTCCGGGCTGGTCGGCGTGCTCTACGTCCTCGACGAGCCGTCGATCGGGCTCCACCAGCGCGACAACCGGCGGCTGATCGACACGCTGTCCCGGCTGCGCGACCTCGGCAACACGCTCATCGTCGTCGAGCACGACGAGGACACCGTCCGCGCGTCGGACTGGGTCGTCGACATCGGCCCGGGCGCCGGCGAGCACGGCGGCCGCGTCGTCTACTCCGGGCCGGTCGAGGGCCTCGAGAAGAGCGAGGAGTCGCTCACCGGCGCCTACCTCTCGGGCCGCGAGCAGATCCCGGTCCCGGAGATCCGCCGGCCGATCGACAGGAAGCGCCAGGTCAGCGTCGTCGGCGCCCGCGAGCACAACCTGCACGACGTCGACGTGTCCTTCCCGCTGGGCTGCCTGGTCTCGATCACCGGGGTGTCCGGGTCGGGCAAGTCGACGCTGGTCAACGACATCCTCGCGACGGTCCTGGCCAACAAGCTCAACGGCGCCCGCCAGGTCCCGGGCCGGCACACGCGGGTGACGGGCCTCGAGCACCTCGACAAGCTCGTGCGGGTCGACCAGTCGCCGATCGGCCGCACGCCCCGGTCCAACCCCGCCACGTACACCGGCGTGTGGGACCACATGCGCAAGCTCTTCGCCAGCACCAACGAGGCGAAGGTGCGTGGCTACGGGCCCGGGCGCTTCTCGTTCAACGTCAAGGGCGGGCGCTGCGAGGCGTGCGCCGGCGACGGCACCATCAAGATCGAGATGAACTTCCTGCCCGACGTCTACGTGCCCTGCGAGGTCTGCAAGGGCGCGCGGTACAACCGCGAGACCCTCGAGGTGCACTACAAGGGCAAGAACGTGGCCGAGGTCCTCGACATGCCGATCGAGGAGGCCGCGGAGTTCTTCAAGCCGATCGGCGCGATCCACCGCCACCTGCAGACGCTCACCGAGGTCGGGCTGGGCTACGTCCGCCTCGGCCAGCCGGCGCCGACGCTGTCCGGCGGCGAGGCGCAGCGCGTCAAGCTGGCCTCGGAGCTGCAGAAGCGCTCGATGGGCCGGACGATCTACATCCTCGACGAGCCGACCACGGGCCTGCACTTCGAGGACATCCGCAAGCTCCTCGGGGTCATCAACGGCCTGGTCGACAAGGGCAACACCGTCCTCGTCATCGAGCACAACCTCGACGTCATCAAGGTGTCGGACTGGGTCGTCGACATGGGTCCGGAGGGCGGCAACAACGGCGGCACCGTCGTCGCCCAGGGCACGCCGGAGCAGGTCGCGGCGGTCGAGGGCAGCTACACGGGCCAGTTCCTCGCGAGCCTGGTCACGCCGGACGCCGGCCCGGTCCGCAAGAGCCGGGTGAAGAAGGCCGGCTGACCCCTCGGGGCGGGACGTCCGGCGCGGCGCAACGGCCGCGCAACGCCGTTCGTCACCGTGTCCCCGGCAACGGCGCCGAGGACACGGAGGACGAGATGGCGACGTTCGTGCTGGTGCACGGGGGATTCACGGACGGCTCCTTCTGGGGCGACACCGCCGCGGGGCTCACCGCGGCCGGGCACCGGGCGCTCGTCGCCGAGCTCCCGAGCACCGGGCGCTCGCCCGAGGACCTCGGCGGGCTCGGGGACGACGTCGCCGAGGTGCGGCGGCTGATCGACAGCACCGACGCCTCCGACGGCCCGGTGATCCTCGTCGGCCACTCCTACGGCGGCGTGGTGCTCACCGAGCTCGCCGACGATCCCCGCGTGGCGAGGTCGGTGTACGTGGCGGCCGCGCGACCGGCGCGCGGCAGGTCGCTGGGGGACCTGTTCGGGGGCGCGCTGCCGTCGTGGACCGTCGCCCACCCCTCGGGCCTCGCCCTCGGCACGGTCGACGACGCCGAGGTCACCCGGCAGACGTTCTGCGCCGAGATGACCCCGGAGGAGTGGGCGCCGTGGCACGCCCACCAGATGGGGCTCCTCAGCTCGAACGCGGCGCTCTCCGACGCCGCCACGGCCCCGGACCCCACCCACCCGGCCACCTACGTGCTCTGCGAGCGCGACGCCGCCATGCCGCCACCCGCGCAGGAGGCCATGGCGGCGTCCGCGGACCGGGTCGTCCGCGTCCCGACGTCGCACTGGCCCATGTACGTCGACCGCGACGGCTTCCTCGCCCTCCTCGAGCGGGAGGCCGAGCCGGCGGACGCGCGGTCGGTGGGTGACGCGCCGTCCCGGCTCAGCCCGTGATCTCGGTGTGGTGGGCGCGGTAGAGGGCCCGGACGATCTGGGGCGACGGTTCCGGGTCGCGCTCGACGAGCGTGTTGATGGCCTCGACGAGGCGGGTCGCCTCCGGTGTGGTGATCACCAGGACCCGGGCGGGCTCGCTGCCGGGGTTGGCGAAGGCGTGCGCGGAACCGCGCGGGACCGACACCGCGGAGCCGGGGCCGCAGTGGTGCGACACGCCGTCGAGCAGGAAGGCGACCGTGCCCTCGAGGACGTAGAACGCCTCGTCGTCGGCGAGGTGCCGGTGCGGGGGCGGGCCCTCCCAGGCCGGTGGCAGCACCGACTCGAACACCGCGAAGCCCTCGTTGTCGCCCGGCTCGACCTTGATCCGAATGCCGGGCCCGACCGGGCGTCCGGCGCCGGGGAGGTGGACGAGTGAGGACATGGCGACCCCCGCGGACCGGTGCGGACGAGACTCGTGGCGTGGGAGAAGTGTGGCCGGACGGCCCGGCCCGTCAAGGAAGGTGCGGGGCCCGCCGACCGGGAACACCGCGGGGCAGTGGTACGTTGTGCCGAGAGCGACCAGCTCGGTGGGTGCAGCGCGTCCGCCGAGCGGCAAGTGGAGCCCCGGCTCCCACCCGTCCACCGCACAGGTGAGCGGGTTCCGGTCCGGCCGTCGCGGTGCGTGAGCGTCGTCGGCGGCAGCGTTGCCGTGAGGGGACGTGGATCGGTCGACCGTGGGCCCTGCCGCCACCTCGCGTGGCGCGGGGCCCGACGTCCATCGGGGCTCCGACAGCCGGGTCGCAGAGACTGTGTCACGGACCCGAGGAGAGCTCATCAGCACAGAGACCCGCATCAACGAGCGCATCCGCGTTCCCGAGGTGCGACTGGTCGGCCCCAACGGCGAGCAGGTCGGGATCGTCCGGATCGAGGACGCCCTGCGCCTGGCCCGCGAGGCCGACCTCGACCTGGTCGAGGTGGCCGCCCAGGCCCGCCCGCCGGTCTGCAAGCTCATGGACTACGGCAAGTTCAAGTACGAGAGCGCGCAGAAGGCCCGCGAGTCGCGGCGCAACCAGCAGCAGACGGTGATCAAGGAGCAGAAGCTCCGGCCGAAGATCGACCCGCACGACTACGAGACGAAGAAGGGTCACGTGACCCGCTTCCTCGGGCAGGGTCACAAGGTCAAGGTCACCATCATGTTCCGTGGTCGCGAGCAGTCGCGCCCGGAGCTGGGCTTCCGCCTCCTGCAGCGCCTCGCCGAGGACGTCGGCGAGCTCGGCTACGTCGAGGCGACGCCGAAGCAGGACGGCCGGAACATGACCATGGTCCTGGCGCCGAACAAGAAGCCGCAGAAGGCCCCGCGCCCCCAGCAGGAGGCGCAGCAGGAGCCGGCCCCCGAGCCGGCGGGCTGAGCGGCCGAGCTGGCTGCACGACCGGCCGCACCCACCCTCCGGGTGCGGCCGGGCCCCCGGGCGCCCGTACCGTCGTCACCCGACGGCGGGACGGGCGTCGCCCACCCCCGGCGGAGCACGTCGGTCCGCACGAGGAGCAAGGACAGGACATGCCGAAGAACAAGACGCACAGCGGCGCCAAGAAGCGCATCAAGGTGACCGGGAGCGGCAAGCTGCTGCGCGAGAAGGCCGGCAAGCGCCACCTGCTGGAGAAGAAGTCCAGCCACAAGACCCGCGCGCTCTCCGGCAACGACGAGGTCGCGCCGCAGGACAGCTCGCGCATGCGCCGCCTGCTCGGCCGCGCCTGAGCCTCCCCACCGTTCGACCCCATCCGGACCGGATCCGCTCCGCTCCCTGATCTGATCGAAGGCAGGACCACGTGGCACGCGTGAAGCGCGCGGTCAACGCGCAGAAGAAGCGTCGCACCACCCTGGAGATGGCCAGCGGCTACCGCGGCCAGCGCTCCCGGCTCTACCGCAAGGCCAAGGAGCAGACGCTCCACTCGCTGACGTACGCCTACCGCGACCGCAAGCAGCGCAAGGGCGACTTCCGGCAGCTGTGGATCACCCGCATCAACGCGGCCGCGCGCGCCAACGACATGACCTACAACCGGTTCATGCAGGGCCTCAAGCTCGCGGGCGTCGAGGTCGACCGCAAGAACCTCGCCGAGATCGCCGTCTCGGACCCGGCCGCGTTCACCGCGCTGGTCGAGGTCGCGAAGGCCGCGGTGCCGGCGGACAAGAACGCGAAGAACGAGGACGCGGCCTGACCGCAGTCCTCACCGAACGCACGCCGCGCGTCGCAGCAGCCCGCAAGCTGCTGCGGCGCGCGTCGCGTCTCGAGGCCGGGCGGTTCCTCGTCGAGGGCGTCCGTCCGGTGCACGACGCGCTGACGTGGGCTGAAGAAGGCCCCGGCCGCGTGCACGACCTCTTCCTCACCGACGCCGTCGCCGACCGTGACCCCACGCTGGAGGACCGGGCGATCGCCGCCGGGGTCCGGGTCGCCCGCGTCACCGAGAAGGCGGCCGCCGGGCTCTCCGACACCGTGACCCCGCAGGGCGTGGCCGTCGTGTGCTCCACGGTCACCGTCGGGCTCGACGCCGCCCTCGGCGAGCACCCCCGGCTCGTCACGGTCCTCGCCGGCGTCGCCGACCCCGGCAACGCCGGCACCGTCATCCGCACCAGCGACGCCGCCGGCGCCGACGCCGTCGTCCTCGCCGGGGACAGCAGGAACCAGCCGGTCGACCCGCACAACGGCAAGTGCGTGCGCGCGACGATGGGGAGCCTGTTCCACCTGCCCCTCGCGGTGGCCCGCGACGTCGACGCCGTCGTGGCCGCGCTGCGCGAGCGCGGGCTGACGCTGCTCGCGGCCGCCGGCGACGGCGAGACGGTGCTCGACGCCTCAGCCGACCCGCTGCTCGCCGCGCCGACGGCGTGGCTGTTCGGCAGCGAGGCCCACGGTCTGGACGACGACACGACGCGGCTCGCCGACCACCGCGTCCGCGTCCCGATCCACGGCCGCGCCGAGAGCCTCAACCTCGCCACGGCCGCCGCGGTGTGCCTCTACGCCTCGGCCCGCGCGCACCACTAGCCGAACGCGCTCGACCTGCTCCGATACCATCGGCAGGCACCCGAGAAGCCCAGGAGCGAGACGACCTCGATGTCCGGCACCAACGACCTCTACGACCCCAAACAGGTCGCGGCGCTCGACCCCGAGACCCTCGACGCCGCCCGCGCCGACGCGAGCGCGGCGTTCGCGGGGGCCACGACGCTCGACGCGCTGACCGCGCTGAAGCCCGCGCACCTCGGCGACCGCTCGCCGGTGCTGACCGCGCGGCGCGAGATCGGGGCGCTGCCCCCGCAGGCGCGCTCGGAGTCGGGGAAGCGGGTCAACGAGGTCCGCGTCGCGATCCAGACGGCGTACGACGAGCGCCACGCGGTGCTGTCCGCGGAGCGCGACGAGCGGGTGCTCGCCGAGGAGGCCGTCGACGTCACGCTGCCCGGCGACCGGCACCCGCGGGGCAGCCGGCACCCGCTCACACAGCTCTCGGAGCGGATCGCCGACATCTTCGTCGGGATGGGCTACGAGGTGGCCGAGGGTCCCGAGGTCGAGTCGGAGTGGTTCAACTTCGACGCGCTGAACTTCCTGCCCGACCACCCGGCGCGCACGATGCAGGACACCTTCCACGTCGAGCCCGCCGCGGCCCGGCAGGTGTTGCGCACCCACACCTCGCCGGTGCAGATCCGGGCGCTGCTCGAGCGCGACCTGCCCGTCTACGTCGTCTGCCCCGGGCGGACGTTCCGCACCGACGAGCTCGACGCGACGCACACCCCGGTCTTCCACCAGATCGAGGGCCTGGCCATCGACAAGGGCCTGACCATGGCCCACCTCAAGGGCACGCTCGACGCGTTCGCGCGGGCGATGTTCGGCGAGGAGTCGACGATCCGGCTGCGGCCCTCGTACTTCCCGTTCACCGAGCCGTCGGCCGAGCCCGACGTCTGGTTCCCGCAGAAGAAGGGCGGCGCGGGCTGGGTCGAGTGGGGCGGCTGCGGCATGGTCGACCCCAACGTCCTGCGCGCGTGCGGCGTCGACCCCGACGTCTACTCCGGGTTCGCCTTCGGCATGGGCCTCGAGCGCACCCTGATGTTCCGCAACGGCCTGCCCGACATGCGCGACATGGTCGAGGGCGACGTGCGGTTCACCTCGGCCTTCGCCGTCGAACCCTGATCCCCGGCCCCGCCCGCCGCTCGCAACCGGAAAGGCACGTTCGTGCGCGTCCCCGTCTCGTGGCTCCTCGAGCACGTCGACCTGCCCGCGGAGTCCGTCACGGCCGAGGCCGTCGGCGAGGCCCTGATCCGCGTCGGGCTCGAGGTCGAGGACGTGCTCCCGATCCCGGCCTCGACCGGCCCGCTCGTCGTCGGTCGCGTCGCCGCGATCGAGGAGCTCACCGAGTTCAAGAAGCCGATCCGTTACTGCCGGGTCGACGTGGGAGGCGGAGCGCGGCGGAGCTCGACCGTGGAGGTCGGCGGTGAGCACGACGAGGACTCCGGCACCCGCGGGATCGTCTGCGGGGCGACCAACTTCGTCGAGGGCGACCTCGTCGTCGTCGCGCTGCCGGGTGCGGTGCTGCCCGGCGACTTCACCATCGCCGCGCGCACGACCTACGGCCACGTCTCCGACGGCATGATCTGTGCGCTCGACGAGCTGGGCCTCGGGGACGACCACAGCGGCATCCTCGTGCTGCCGCCCGGCACCGCCGACCCGGGCGACGACGCTGCCGTGCTGCTCGGGCTCGACGACGCGGTGCTCGACATCGCCGTCACGCCCGACCGCGGCTACTGCCTCTCGGTGCGCGGCCTCGCCCGCGAGCTCGCGTGCGCGCTCGACGTCGCGTACGGCGACCCGGCGCTCGTCGGCCGCGACCTGCCCGCCCCGGAGGGCGAGGCGTGGCCGGTGCGCCTCGACCCGTCCTCGCAGTGCCGGCGCTTCGTCGCCCGCCGCGTCACCGACCTCGACCCGACCGCGCCGTCGCCGTGGTGGATGCGCCGGCGGCTGCTGCTGTGCGGGGTGCGCCCGATCTCGCTGGCCGTCGACGTCACCAACTACGTCATGCTCGAGCTCGGCCAGCCGATGCACGCCTACGACGCGACGACTGTGCGCGGCGACGTCGTGGTCCGGCGGGCCACGCAGGACGAGAAGATCACGACGCTCGACGACGCCCAGCGCGTGCTCGACCCCGACGACGTCGTGGTCACCGACGACTCCGGCCCGATCGGCCTCGCCGGCATCATGGGCGGCGCGAGCACCGAGGTCGGGCCGACCACCTCCGACGTGCTGCTCGAGGCCGCGACGTGGGACGCGCCGTCGGTGGCGCGGGCCGCGCGCCGCCACCGGCTGCCCAGCGAGGCGGCCCGGCGCTTCGAGCGCGAGGTCGACCCGGGCGTGGCGCGCGCCGCGACCGACCGCGCGGCGTGGCTGCTCGCCCACTACGGCGGTGCGACGGTCGACCCGGGCGTCACCGACGAGGGCGGGGTGCCGACGCCCGAGCCCGTGACCATGGCCCTCGACCTGCCCGACCGCGTCGCCGGCACCCGGTACGAGCGCGGTGCGGTGGTGCGGCGGCTGACCCAGATCGGCTGCCAGGTCGAGGTCGCGGGCGCCGACCCCGGGGACGGCGGCAGCGCCGGGCTGCGTGCGGTGCCCCCGACGTGGCGCCCCGACCTGACGCGCCCGGCCGACCTCGTCGAGGAGGTCCTGCGCCTCGAGGGCTACGCCGGCATCCCGTCCGAGCTGCCCAGGGCGCACCCGGGCACCGGCCTCACGCTGGCCCAGCGCCGGCGCCGCCAGGTGTCCCGCGCGCTCGCCGACGCCGGGTACGACGAGGTGCTGCCCTCGCCGTTCATCCCGCCGACGGTGTTCGACGCGTTCGGCCTCGACGCCGACGACGACCGCCGGAACGCCCTGCGTCTGGCCAACCCGCTCGACGCCGACCGCTCGCTGATGGCGACGACGCTGCTGCCCGGGCTGCTCGACGCGGTGGTCCGCAACGTCTCGCGCGGCCTGCGCGACCTCGCGCTCTACCAGGTCGGCCAGGTGGTGCGGCCCGGTCCCGACGAGCCGCCGGCGGCACCGGTGCTGCCGGTGGACGCGCGGCCGGACGACGCGGCGATCGCCTCGGTGCTCGCGGGCCTGCCGCGCCAGCCGCTGCGGGTCGGCGCCGTGCTCGCCGGGGCGTGGGAGCGTGCCGGCTGGTGGGGCCCGGGGCGGGCGGCCGACTGGGCCGACGCGATCGAGGCCGCGCGGATCGTGGGCCGCGTCTACGGGGCGGAGCTCACCGTGACGGCGGACAGGCACGCCCCGTGGCACCCGGGCCGCTGCGCGGCGCTGACGTTCGGGGACACCCTCGTCGGGCACGCGGGCGAGCTGCACCCCAAGGTGATCGAGGCCCTCGGCCTGCCCACGCGCACCTGCGCGATGGAGCTCGAGCTCGACCGGCTGCCGCTCGTCGAGGACCGGCCCCGGCCCGAGGTGTCGTCCTTCCCGCCGGTGCTGCTCGACGTCGCGCTGGTGCTCGACGAGGACGTCCCGGCCGCGTCGGTGATGACGGCGCTGCGCGACGGCGGCGGCGACCTCGTCGAGGACGTGCGCCTGTTCGACGTCTACACCGGCCCGCAGGTCGGCGACGGCAAGCGCTCGCTGGCCTTCGCCCTGCGCCTGCGCGCCCCCGACCGGACGCTGACCCTCGAGGAGGCCTCGGCGCGCCGCGACGCCGCGGTCGCCACCGCCGCCGAGCGCCACGGGGCCCGGCTGCGTTAGGCGGTCGCGCCGCGCAGCAGCCAGTCGAGCGTGACCTCGAGGTCGGCACGCAGCTGGGGTGGGCGGAGGTTCGCGTCGTCGGCGGTGGCGAGCGCCGCGTAGCCCAGCGTGCTGACGATGAGCGCGCGCACGACCCGCCCGGCCTCCGCCTCCGCGAGGCCGAGCCGGCCGAGGAGCACGGTCATCGCCGCGCCCAGCGCCCGGGCCTGCGGGCCGCGGGCGCCCTGGCGCGCGAGGTAGAGCGGCACCAGGTCGGGGTGGCGGCCGAGCAGGTCGTAGGTCGCGAGCATGACCTCGCGCAGCCCGTCGCGGGGCTCGGCGTCCGGAGGCGGGGGAGCGAGCGCGGCGAGCTGGTCGTCGAGCAGCGCGTCCACCAGCGCCGTCTTGTCGGCCACGTGGCTGTACAGCGCGTTCGGGGCGACGCCCAGCTCGGCGGCGACCGCGCGCATCGACAGCCCGGCGAGTCCGCGCTCGGCGAACACCTCCCGCGCCGCGGCGAGGACCGCCTCGTGCGTCAGTCCGGCACGCTGACCGGGGGAGCGGGGCATGGACGAACTGTACAGCGTCCAGTAAGTTGGACACCGTACAGCTTGTTCCGGGAGGAGTCGCCGTGATCGCCACGAACGCCGAGGTCGGGACCGCAGCCGGGGTGCCCTGCGTGGTGGTGCCGCCGGAGGGCGGCGGGAGACGCAGCGGCGCGGGGCTCGACCCGTCGGGTCGAACGGACGCGCCGGTCGTCGTCGGCTGGCACCTCATGGACGCGCCGCGCAGCGAGGCCGCGTTCGCCGCCGCGCTGCCGCTGGCCGGGCTCGACGCCTGGAAGGTCTACCTCGGCCTGCCGATGATGGGCGCGCGGCTGCCCGAGGGCGGGATGGACGAGGTCATGCGCCGCGGCTACGAGGACGCGGTGCTGCTCGTGCACGGGCCGGTGAACGCGCAGGCCGCCGACGAGTTCGACGCGGCGCTGACGGCGTTGCGTGAGCGGTACGGCATCACGGGCCCGCTCGGGCTGTTCGGCGGCTCGGCCGGTGCGGGGGTCGCGCTGGAGGTGGCGACGCGCCGGTCGGACGTCGCGGCGCTCGTCGCGGTGAGCCCGATGGTGGCGCTGCGGCCGGTCGTCTCGGTGCTCGGCACGCTCTTCGGGGTCGACTACCGGTGGTCGCCGGAGTCGGACGCCGTGGCCGCGCGCATGGACTACCCGGCCCGCGCCGCGGAGCTGGGCACGACGCCGCTGCGCCTGATCGTCGGGTCCGAGGACGACCCGAGCGCCTTCCTCGAGCCCGCCCGCGACCTCGCGGAGGCGGTGGCCGGGCCCGCCGACGTCGTGGTGGTCGACGGGATGGGCCACGCGCTCGCCGAGGAGCCGGGGCTCGAGCCCGCGCCGCAGACGCCGCACGCCGCGGAGGTCGACGCCCACGCCGTGGCGTGGTTCCGGCAGCATCTCGCTCCGTGAGCGGTCGGCGCGTCTCCGAGGTCGGGCTGCTGCGGCTGGTGGCGCTGGGGCTGGTGGCGCCCACGACCGATGACGTCGCCGCCGTCGTCCGCCACCTCGGCGCCGTCCAGGCCCAGGATCTGCCGGGCGCGCTGACGTCGCTCGCGCTGCGCACGGCGTCGCGCTCCCGGGAGGCGGTGACCGCGGCGTGCGACGCCGGCGCCGTCGTCCGCAGCTGGCCGATGCGCGGGACGCTGCACCTCGTGCCGGCCGAGGACCTGGGCTGGATGCTGCCGCTCGGCACGCCGCGGCCGCGGGCCCAGGCGGTACGGCGGCGCGGCGAGCTGGGTCTCGTCGACGCCGACGTCGACCGGGCCCGCGAGCTCGCCCTCGCCACCGTGCCGGCCACGCGCGCGGAGCTCTTCGCCGCGTGGGAGGCCGCAGGGCTCGACCCGGTCAAGGGGCGCGGCTACCACCTGCTCGCCGAGCTCGCGTCCACCGGCGTGCTGTGCTTCGGGCCGCTGCGCGACCAGGGAGACGCAGCGGAGCGGAGCTCGGCCCGGGACGGCGAGCCGGTGATCGTCGACGTCGCGCGGTGGATCCCGTCGCCGCGGGTGCTCGAGCGCGACGAGGCGCTGGGGGAGTGGGCACGGCGGTACTTCCGCTCGCACGGCCCCGCGACGCGCACCGACTTCGCCCGCTGGACCGGCATCCCCATGGCCGACGTCGACACCGGCATCGGGCTCGCCCGCCCCGACCTGGCGTCGATGGACGTCGACGGCACCGAGCACCTGCTCGACCCCGCCGTGCCCGACCGCCTCGCCGCCCACCGCCGCGCCGCGCTCGGGGTCCACCTGCTGCCGGGCTTCGACGAGTTCGTGCTCGGGTACGCCGAGCGCGGTCACGTCCTCGCCCCCGACGAGCTCGACCGGATCGTGCCCGGCGGCAACGGGGTGTTCCGCCCGACGATCGTCCACCGCGGACGGATCGTGGGGACGTGGACGGCGCCCCGCGGTCGCCTGGAGGTCACGCCGTTCGGGACCCTCGACGCCCGCACCGAGGCCGCCGTCGCCCGGGCGCACGCCCGCCTTCCCTGAGGACCGTTCGTCGTCGAGCTGAGAGCCCGGCGGTCGGTGACTGACCCGTTCGGGGGATCGCTCGACCGGTGACCGCGCCGTGCGGCGTGATCGACGGCCGGTGGCGCGCCGGGTTCTCAGCTCCGCCCCGCGGGGTCGTCCGCCTCCGTACCGTGACCTGGTCGTGACCCGGGGGCTCCCCCTCGCCCGGGCCGGCATCCCTCGACCCCGCACAGCGAGGAGCCCTCACGCATGTCCAGCGCGCCCGGCGAGCCGCAGGAACCGTCCGGTCCGGAACCGGCCGAGGAGGCCGGTGGCACCTGGTCCACCGCGGACTTCGTGGTCGGACGCGGCGTGCTGCTGGTCATCGGGCCGATCATCGTCGCGCTGTTCTGGGTGTTCGGCGCCCTGCCCGCCTGGGGCGCCGCGGCGCTCGGCGGGTTCCTGTGCGCCGTGGCGGTGGTGTTCCTCCTCCGGCTCCGCGTCCGCAGCGCCGCCGCGGCCGCCGACGGCGCCCGGGTGCTGGTCGTCGGCGGCGGCTACGCCGGTCTCGTCGCGGCGCGGGCGCTGCAGGCCCGCCTGCCCGGCGGGACCCGCGGCGGGCGGCACCTCGGCCCCGGCGACGCGTCGACGGCCATCGCCGGCATCACGGTCGTCGACCCGCAGGCGCACATGACCTACCAGCCGTTCCTGCCCGAGGCGGCCGCCGGCGCCATCGAGCCGCGCCACCTCACCGTGCCGCTGCGCCGGGTGCTGCGCCGCTGCGACGTCATCACCGGCTCGGTCGCGGCGATCGACGACGCCTCCCGCCGCGCCGTGGTGAGCCTGCCCGACGGGGGCACCCGCGAGATCGGCTACGACGTCCTCGTCGTCGCCCCCGGCACGTCACCCCGGCGCCTGCCGATCCCGGGTCTCGACGAGCGGGCGCTGCCGTTCCGTTCGGTCACCGACGCGCTCGCGCTGCGTGAGCACGTCCTGTCCCGCCTCGACGCCGCGTCGTCGACGACCGACCCGGGCGAGCGCCGGCGCCTGCTGACCTTCACGGTGATCGGCGGCGGGTTCGCGGGCCTCGAGGTGCTCGGTGAGCTCGAGGACATGACGCGCCGCGCCGCGAAGCACCAGCCCGGGCACATCGCCGAGGAGATCCAGTGGGTGCTCCTCGAGGCGGCCGGGCGGATCATGCCCGAGGTGAGCCCGGCGCTCGCCGCCCGCGTGCACGCCCAGCTGCTGCGCCGCGGCATCGAGGTCCGGGTCGGCGCGAAGATCACGTCGGCCGAGGGCGGGCGCGTCGTGCTCGCCGGCGGGCCGACCTTCGCGACCGACACGATCGTCGTCGCAGCCGGCTCCGTGCCGAACCCGCTGCTCGAGCGCACCGACCTGCCCCTCGACCCGCGCGGCCGGGTGCGCTGCGCGACGACGCTGCAGGTCCGCGACCGCGCCCACGTGTTCACCGCCGGCGACTGCGCCGCGGTGCCCGACGTGACCGTGCCCGCCCCGCGCGACGGCGAGCCGGTGACCACCGCCCCGACCGCGCAGCATGCCGTGCGCCAGGCCCGGCTGCTCGCGCGCAACGTCGATGCCTTCCTCGCCGGCCGGCTGCTGCGCGGCTACCGCCACCAGAACGCCGGCGCCGTGGCCGGTCTGGGCCGCCGGCGCGGTGCGGCCCAGATCGGCCCGCTGCGCATGACCGGGTGGCCCGCGTTCGTGCTGCACCGCGCCTACCACCTGTGGGCCATGCCGACCGCCGACCGGACCGTGCGCATCGCCCTCGACTGGCTCGTCTCCGGGCTCCTCGGCCGCGACCTCGTCGCCGTCGGACGCCGCGACGCCGCCCCCGTGCCGGACACCGACGCCCCGCCCACGGTGGCGCCGCGGGTCGCGGACGCCGCCCCCGCCGCCGGGCCGGCCGGGCCGGCCGGGCAGGTCGAGCCGGCGGACCTCCCGACCGGGGCGACCCCGGTCGTGCCCACCTGGGGCGCCGACCCGACCGCGACCGGGCCGCGGCCCGCGGTCCGGCAGGCGCCCGCCGCGCCGCCGGCCCGCTCGACGCCCTCGACGCCCCCGTCCGGGACCCGCGTCCCGAGCGGCAGTGCCACCGACTCGCAGGGCATCCCGGCGCTGCAGATCGCGATGACGCAGTCCGGCGGCTTCCCGAGCGTCCGCGAGCCGCACCCGTCACAGCCGTCCAGCGAGCCGTTCAGCGAGCCGTCCGGCGAGCCGTCCAGCGGACCGTTCAGCGAGCCGGTGCCGTCGGAGCCCTTCCGCGAGCCCGCGCCGTCGCTGTCCTTCGGGGAGCCGGCGCCCTCGGGCTCGTTCCGGGAGCCGCACCCGTCGTTCCCGTCGGCGCCCCGGCCCACGTCCGACGACGGCCCCCGCGCGCCCTACCCGTCCACCAGGAAGCCCCGGCACTCGCTGCGGGAGAACTGACCGCTCGTTTGCATGGATTTCCGTGAACGTGCATAGTGATGCGTATGCGCGTCGCGGTCGCCGGAGCCAGCGGGTACGTCGGGGGTGAGGTGCTGCGGCTCGCCCTGGGCCATCCCGAGGTCGAGATCGGGGCGGTGACGGCGGGGGAGTCCGCCGGCACCGCCCTGGGTGCCCACCAGCCCCACCTGCCCTCGCTCGGCGATCGTGTGATCGGCGAGACCACGCCCGAGCAGCTCGCGGGGCACGACGCCGTCTTCCTCGCGCTGCCCCACGGGCGCTCGGCCGAGCTCGCGGCGCAGCTGCCGGCGGACGCGCTCGTCGTCGACTGCGGCGCCGACCACCGGCTCACCGACCCGGCCGCCTGGCAGCGCTGGTACGGCGGCGAGCACGCCGGGGCGTGGCCCTACGGCCTGCCCGAGCTGCCCGGGACCCGGGACGCGCTGCGGGGGAGCCGGCGCATCGCCGTCCCCGGCTGCTACCCGACGGCGAGCACGCTGGCCGCGTTCCCGGCCGTCGCCGCCGGCCTGGTGCAGCCCGAGGTCAGCATCGTCGCGTTCTCCGGGACCTCCGGCGCCGGCAAGGCCGCGAAACCGCACCTGCTGGGCGCCGAGGTCATGGGCTCGGCCACCGCGTACGGCGTCGGCGGCGGGCACCGGCACACCCCGGAGATCACCCAGAACCTCAGCACCGTGAGCGCGCAGCCCGTGCGGGTGTCGTTCACGCCCGTCCTCGCGCCCATGCCGCGCGGCATCCTCGCCGTCGCGAGCGCCCCGCTGGCCGACGACGGCGTCACCGAGGACCAGGCCCGCGAGGCCTACGCCAAGGCCTACGACGCCGAGCCGTTCGTGCACCTGCTCCCCGCCGGCGTGCAGCCGCAGACCAAGTCGGTCGTGGGGTCGAACAGCGTGCAGGTCCAGGTCACCGTCGACCCCGACGCCGGCCGTCTCGTCGTCACCGCCGTCATCGACAACCTCACCAAGGGCACGGCCGGCGGCGCCTTCCAGTCGGTCAACCTCGCCCTCGGCCTCGACGAGACCCTCGGTCTCCCGACGACGGGACTGCACCCGTGAGCGTCACCGCCCCCCGGGGCTTCCGGGCCGCCGGGGTCCGCGCCGGCCTGCGCGCGCACGGCGAGCGGCCGGACCTCGCCCTCGTCGTCAACGACGGGCCCCAGCAAGTCGCGGCCGGGGTGTTCACGCGCAACCAGGTCAAGGCCGCGCCGGTGCTGTGGTCGCAGCAGGTGCTGCGCGAGCAGGACCTGCGCGCGGTGGTGCTCAACGCCGGTGGCGCCAACGCCTGCACGGGGCCCGACGGCTTCGGCGACACCCACCGCACCGCCGAGCACGTCGCCGAGGTCCTCGGCTGCGGCGCGATCGAGGTGGCCGTCTGCTCCACCGGCCTCATCGGCGAGCGCCTGCCGATCGACAGGCTGCTGGCCGGGGTGGACGCGGCCGCGGAGGAGCTCGCCGACGGCGAGGAGGCCGGCACGCGCGCCGCCACCGCCGTGCTCACCACCGACACCGTCGACAAGCAGGCCGCCGCGAGCCGTCACGGCTGGACGGTCGGCGGCTTCGCCAAGGGCGCCGGGATGATGGCCCCGAGCCTCGCGACGATGCTGGTCGTGGTCACGACCGACGCGATCGTGGACGCCGCCACCGCCGACGCCGCCCTGCGCACGGCCACCGCGCAGACCTTCGACCGCCTCGACATCGACGGCTCCACCAGCACCAACGACACCGTGCTGCTGCTGGCCTCCGGCGCCTCGGGCGTCGAGGCGGATCCCGACGCGTTCACCGAGGTCGTCACCGAGGTCTGCGCGGAGCTGGCCACGGGCCTGCAGGCCGACGCCGAGGGCGTCACCAAGCGGATCGCGGTCACCGTCACCGGCGCCCGCGACGACCACGACGCGCTGGTCGGCGCCCGCGCGATCGCCCGCGACAGCCTCGTCAAGACCGCGCTGTTCGGCTCCGACCCGAACTGGGGCCGGATCGTCGCTGCGGTGGGGGCGAGCGAGGCGAAGGTCGAGCCCGAGAGCCTCGCGGTCACCGTCAACGGCGTGCTGCTCTGCGAGGCCGCGACCGCGGTCGGCGACCGCAGCAAGGCCGACCTCTCCGGCCCCGAGGTCACCGTCGAGGTCGACCTCGGCCTCGGTGAGGGCCGGGCCACGGTGCTGACGACGGACCTCTCGCACGCGTACGTCGAGGAGAACAGCGCGTATTCATCATGATCTTGGCTCCCACATGACCGACACCGACGAGGACCTCACCCTCACCTCCATCCCCGTCCCCGCCGACGTCCCGGACCGCTACCACGAGGCCGCCGCCAAGGCCGGTGTCCTGGCCGAGGCGCTGCCGTGGCTGCAGCGCTTCCAGGGCGCGGTGGTCGTGGTCAAGTACGGCGGCAACGCCATGACCGACGACGCGCTGCGCCGCGCGTTCGCCGAGGACATGGTCTTCCTGCGCCTCGCCGGCATCCGCCCGGTCGTCGTCCACGGCGGCGGCCCGCAGATCACGAGCATGCTCGGCCGGCTCGGCATGGAGGGCGAGTTCCGCGGCGGCCTGCGGGTCACGACGCCCGAGACGATGGACGTCGTCCGGATGGTGCTCGTCGGCCAGGTCGGCCGCGAGCTCGTCGGGCTGATCAACGCCCACGGTCCCTACGCCGTCGGGCTCTCCGGCGAGGACGCGCGCCTGTTCACCGCCGCGCGCCGCACCGCGACGGTCGACGGCGAGCAGGTCGACGTCGGCCTCGTCGGCGACGTCGTCGAGGTCAACCCGGCGGCCGTGCTCGACCTCGTCGCCGGCGGGCGCATCCCCGTCGTCTCGACCGTCGCCCCCGACGTCGACGGCGTCGTGCACAACGTCAACGCGGACACCGCGGCGGCCGCGCTCGCCGAGGCGCTCGGCGCGCGCAAGCTCGTCGTCCTCACCGACGTCGAGGGGCTCTACACCGACTGGCCGGACCGCTCGAGCCTGCGCTCGGAGATCGACGACGTCGAGCTCGCGGCGCTGCTGCCGTCCCTCTCCAGCGGCATGATCCCGAAGATGGAGGCCTGCCTGCGGGCGGTGCAGGGCGGCGTGCCGCGGGCGCACGTCATCGACGGGCGGGTGGCGCACTCGGTGCTGCTCGAGGTGTTCACGAGTGCCGGCGTCGGGACGATGGTCGTCGGCCCCGCAGACGAAGCGAAGCGGAGCTCGACCGTCGACGCCGACGGGAAGGAGGCCTGACCATGACGCAGACCCTCTCGGGTGAGGACCTCCGCCGACGCTGGAGCGCCTCGCTGATGGACAACTACGGCACGCCGCCGATCAGCCTGGTGCGCGGCGAGGGCGCCCGCGTGTGGGACGCCGACGGGCGCGAGTACCTCGACCTGCTCGGGGGCATCGCGGTCAACCTGCTCGGTCACGCCCACCCGGCCGTGGTCGAGGCGGTCTCGCGGCAGGTCGCGACGCTCGGGCACACCTCGAACCTCGTCATCAACCCGTTGACCGTCGAGCTCGCCGAGCGCCTGCTGGACCTGCTCGGCCACCCGGGGCGGGTGCTGTTCTGCAACTCGGGCGCCGAGGCCAACGAGACCGCGTTCAAGATCACCCGGCGCACCGGCCGCACCAAGGTCGTGGCCGCGGAGAACGCGTTCCACGGCCGGACCATGGGCGCGCTCTCGCTGACCGGGCAGCCGGCCAAGCGCACGCCGTTCGAGCCGCTCGTGCCCGGGGTGGAGTTCGTGCCCTACGGCGACGTCGAGGCGCTGCGCGCGGCCGTCGACGACGACACGGCCGCGGTGTTCCTCGAGCCGATGCAGGGCGAGGCCGGCGTCATCGTCCCGGCCGACGGCTACCTGCGTGCCGCCCGCGACATCACCACCCAGCGCGGCGCCCTGCTGGTGCTCGACGAGGTCCAGACCGGGGTCGGGCGCACCGGGCACTGGTTCGCCCACCAGCGCACCGACGTCGTCCCGGACGTCGTCACCCTGGCCAAGGGCCTGGGCGGCGGGCTGCCGATCGGGGCGTGCATCGGCGTCGGCGCGGCCGGCGACCTCCTCGGCCCCGGCCAGCACGGGACGACCTTCGGCGGCAACCCCGTGTGCTGCGCGGCCGCCCTGGCCGTGCTCGACACGATCGCGTCCGAGGGGCTCCTCGACCGCGCCACCGCCCTGGGCCGGGACGTCGCCGGCCGGGTCGAGGGCCTGGGCCACGGCCTGGTCGACCACGTCGACGCCGTCGGCATCCTCATCGGGATCGCGCTCGTCGAGCCGGTCTCGACCCAGGTCGCCGCCGCGGGCCGCGAGGCCGGTTACCTGATCAACAACGCCGTCCCGGAGCGCGTCCGGCTCGCGCCGCCGGTCGTGGTCACCGACGAGCAGGTCGACGGTTTCCTCGCGGCCCTGCCCGAGGTGCTCGACCAGGGCGCCGCGGCCGCGGAGGCGGCGGGCTCGTGACGACGACGGGGACCCGCGTCCGTCACCTCCTGCGCGACGACGACCTCACCCCGGCCGAGCAGGCCGAGGTGCTCGAGCTGGCGGCCACGATGAAGGCCGACCCCTTCCGCTTCCGCCCGCTGGACGGCCCGCGGGCGGTGGCGGTCGTGTTCGACAAGGCCTCGACCCGCACGCGGGTGTCGTTCGAGGTCGGCATCGCCGCGCTCGGCGGCACCCCGGTGATGATCGACGGCCAGGCCGCCCAGCTGGGCCGCGGCGAGACGATCGCCGACACCGCGCGGGTGCTCTCGCGCTACGTCGACGCCATCGTCTGGCGCACGGGCGCCGAGGAACGCATCCAGGAGATGGCCGCGTACGCGACCGTGCCGGTGGTCAACGCGCTGACCGACGGCTTCCACCCCTGCCAGGTCCTCGCCGACCTGCAGACGATCGTCGAGCACCGCGGCCGCACCGCCGGCCAGGTGCTCGCCTACCTCGGTGACGGCGCCAACAACATGGCCCACTCGCTGCTGCTCGGCGGGGCGACCGCCGGCATGCACGTGCGGGTCGGGGCGCCGGCGGGCTTCACGCCCGACCCGGCCGTCGTCTCCGACGCGCGGACGCGGGCCGCCGAGACCGGCGGCTCGGTCGTCGTCACCGACGACCCCGCCGCGGCCGCCGCGGGCGCGGACGTGCTGGCCACCGACACCTGGACCTCGATGGGCCAGGAGTCCGACGGCCGCGACCGCGCGATGCTCGAGCCCTTCCGCCTCGACGAGGAGGCGGTGGCGCGGGCGGCGTCCGACGTCACCGTGCTGCACTGCCTGCCCGCCCACCGCGGCGAGGAGATCACCGCCGGGGTCATCGACGGCCCCGCGTCGGCGGTGTGGGACGAGGCGGAGAACCGCCTGCACGCCCAGAAGGCGGTGCTGACGTGGCTGCTGGAGCACTCGTGACCGAGACCGCGAAAGGCGTCACCAGTCGGGCGTCCCGGCAGGCCCGGGTGGTCGCGCTCCTCACCGAGCGCGAGGTCCACAGCCAGGCCGAGCTGGCCGCGCTGCTCGCGTCGGAGGGCGTGGAGGTCACGCAGGCCACGCTCTCGCGCGACCTCGACGAGCTGGGCGCGGTGAAGCTGCGCGGCGCCGACGGCGGTGTCGGGCGCTACGTCGTCCCCGACGACGGGAGCCCGGTGCGCGGCGTCACCGGCGGCACCGACAGACTGTCCCGGCTGCTCGCCGAGCTGCTGGTCTCCGCCGACCACTCCGGCAACCTCGCGGTCCTGCGCACCCCGCCCGGGGGCGCGCACTACCTCGCCAGCGCGCTGGACCGGGCGGCGCTGGCCGAGGTGGTCGGCACCATCGCCGGTGACGACACGGTGCTCGTCGTCGCCCGCGAGCCCCTCGACGGGGCCGGGCTCGCAGCCCGCCTGCGGACCCTGGGCACCCGGACGACAGGGCGGTCGTCCTCCACTCCGGACGCGCAGCGCAGCGGAGCCGGACCATTTGATGCGAACGTGCACGAGCAGGAAGAGAGAGAGCAGTGAGCGAGCGGATCGTGCTGGCGTACTCCGGGGGCCTCGACACCTCGGTCGCCATCGGCTGGATCGCCGAGGAGACCGGCCGCGAGGTCGTCGCGGTCGCCGTCGACGTGGGCCAGGGCGGGGAGGACCTCGAGGTCATCCGCAAGCGGGCCCTGGACTGCGGCGCGGTCGAGGCCGCGGTCGCGGACGCGCGCGACGAGTTCGCCGAGGAGTACTGCCTGCCGGCGCTGCGCGCCAACGCGCTCTACATGGACCGCTACCCGCTGGTCTCGGCGCTCTCGCGGCCGCTGATCGTCAAGCACCTGGCCGAGGCCGCCCGCGCCCACGGCGCGACGACCGTCGCCCACGGCTGCACCGGCAAGGGCAACGACCAGGTCCGCTTCGAGGTCGGCGTCGGCGCGCTGGCCCCGGACCTCGACGTCATCGCCCCGGTCCGCGACTTCGCCTGGACCCGCGAGAAGGCGATCCAGTGGGCCGAGGAGCGCGCGCTGCCCATCGACGTCAGCAAGCGCTCGCCGTACTCGATCGACCAGAACGTCTGGGGCCGCGCGGTCGAGACCGGCTTCCTCGAGGACATCTGGAACGGACCGATCGAGGACGTCTACGCCTACACCGCGAACCCCGCCGAGCCGCGCGACGCCGACGAGGTCGTCGTCGGCTTCGAGGCCGGCGTGCCGGTGACGATCGACGGCGCCCGCGTGACCGTCCTGCAGGCCATCGAGCAGCTCAACCAGCGCGCGGGCGCGCAGGGGATCGGGCGGCTCGACATGGTCGAGGACCGCCTGGTCGGCATCAAGAGCCGCGAGGTCTACGAGGCGCCGGGCGCCATCGCGCTCATCACCGCGCACCAGGAGCTGGAGAACGTCACCGTCGAGCGCGAGCAGGCGCGGTTCAAGCGCCAGGTCGAGCAGCGCTGGGGCGAGCTGGTCTACGACGGCCTGTGGTTCTCGCCGCTGCGCCGCAGCCTCGACGCGTTCGTCGACACCACCCAGGAGCACGTCACCGGCGAGATCCGGATGACGCTGCACGGCGGGCGTGCGGTCCCGACGGGCCGGCGCAGCGCCCAGTCGCTCTACGACTTCAACCTCGCCACCTACGACGAGGGCGACCTGTTCGACCAGTCGCTGGCCAAGGGCTTCGTGCAGCTCTGGGGTCTGCCGTCGAAGATCGCCGCACGGCGTGATCTGAGCAGGGGAGACCAGGGCTGATGCCGGAAGGCTCTGCCCTCTGGGGCGGGCGGTTCGCGTCGGGCCCGGACGCGGTGATGGCGGCGCTGTCGCAGTCGACGCAGTTCGACTGGGTGCTCGCGCCGTACGACATCGCCGGGTCCCGGGCCCACGCCCGCGTGCTCCACGGCGCCGGGCTGCTCACCGACGAGCAGCTCGAGGCCATGCTCGACGGGCTGCGCCGGCTCGCGGACGACGTCGACTCCGGGGCGTTCCAGCCCGCCGAGGACGACGAGGACGTGCACACCGCCCTCGAGCGCGGCCTCATCGAGCGGGTCGGCGAGGACGTCGGCGGGCGTCTGCGGGCCGGGCGCTCGCGCAACGACCAGATCGCCACGCAGCTGCGGATGTGGCTGCGCGACGAGCTGCGCGAGGTCGTGCGGGGCGTGGCGGGCGTGGTCGACGCGCTGCTCATCCAGGCCCACGCCCACCCCGAGGCCGCGATGCCGGGGCGCACGCACCTGCAGCACGCCCAGCCGGTGCTGCTGGCCCACCACCTCGCGGCGCACGCCCAGGCCCTGCTGCGCGACGTCGGCCGCTGCCGCGACCTCGACCGGCGGCTGGCGTACTCGCCCTACGGGTCGGGGGCGCTCGCCGGGACGTCGCTGGGCCTCGACCCCGCGGCGGTGGCGCGCGACCTCGGGTTCGTCGACGCCGTCGACAACTCCATCGACGGCACGGCGTCCCGCGACCTCGCCGCCGAGGGCGCGTACGTGCTGGCCCAGATCGCGGTGGACCTCTCGCGGATCGCCGAGGAGGTCATCCTCTGGGCGACCGCCGAGTTCGGGTACGTGACGCTCGCGGACGCCTGGTCGACCGGGTCGTCGATCATGCCGCAGAAGAAGAACCCCGACGTCGCCGAGCTGGCCCGCGGCAAGGCCGGGCGGCTGGTCGGGAACCTCGCGGGGCTGATGACGACGCTCAAGGCCCTCCCGCTGGCCTACAACCGGGACCTGCAGGAGGACAAGGAGCCGCTGTTCGACTCGGCGGCCCAGCTCGCGATGGTGCTCCCGGCCATGGCTGGCATGATCAAGACGCTGACCTTCCACACCGACCGCCTCGCCGAGCTCGCCCCGGCCGGCTTCACGCTGGCCACCGACCTCGCCGAGTGGCTGGTGCGCGAGGGCGTCCCGTTCCGCCGGGCCCACGCGGCGGCCGGGGCGTGCGTCCGGGCGGCCGAGGCGCGCGGGGTCGGGCTGGACGAGCTCACCGACGACGAGCTCGCGGCGTGCGACCCGGCCCTGACCCCGGACGTCCGCGCGGTGCTCACCGTCGCCGGCTCGATCGCCTCGCGCGACGCCCACGGCGGCACGGCCCCGAAGCGGGTGTCCGAGCAGCTCGACCGCGTCTTCGCTGCCACGATCGAGGCCCACGCCTGGGCCGGCCGCCCGATCGAGCGCCGCTGACGCTCGTGTCAGCGAAGTCCCGTTGCAGACACTCAACGTCCGTATCGGTACTTCGATCACCGCGCGGATCTCCCGGCATCTAGGCTGATTCCTCGTGCGCGGGGGCCGGTGGTGGGTGGTGGTCGTCGCGCTGCTGGCCGCCCTCGCCGGCTGCGCGGACGGCCCCGCGCCCCCCGCTGCCGCGGGCACGCCGGCCACCCCGTCGGCCCCGTCGCCGCCGCCACCGTCGACGTCGTCCGGCCCCATCGGCCCCCACGGCCCGAGCGTCCCGACCGACCCCGTGGCCCTGGCCGCCGTGCTCGAGGAGGCCCGGCGCACCGTCGCCGACCCCGCGCGGTCGCCGCAGGACGTCGCGGCGGCCGGGCGCACGGCCCAGGTCGCCTACGAGGAGCTCGCCTTCCGCCCCGAGCGGTTCCCGGCCGTCCTCGCTGCGCTGTCCCCGGAGACCGCCGAGGCCACCGGCCGCATCGTCGGCGCCGGGCGCGACCTGCTCGCCATGGCGAAGCGCGGGCCCGGCGAGATGCTCCCGGCCTGGCGCATCGCCGCTCCGCTGCCGCCCGAGCAGCTGCGGGCGCACTACGCCGAGGCGCAGGAGCGGTTCGGGGTGCCGTGGACGGTGCTCGCGGCGGTGAACCTCGTCGAGAGCCGCATGGGCCGCATCGCCTCGCACTCCGAGGCCGGCGCGCGCGGCCCGATGCAGTTCATGCCCGCGACCTGGGCGAGCTACGGCCTCGGCGGCGACGTCACCGACCCGCACGACGCGATCCTGGGCGCGGCCAACTACCTGCGCGCCAACGGCGGCGCCACCGCCAACGGGCTCGACCGGGCGCTGCGCCGGTACAACAACGACGAGCGCTACGTCCGCGCCGTCCGCGCCTACGCCACCGTCATGCAGGACGACGAACGCTCCTACCTGGCCTTCCACGCCTGGGAGGTCTACTTCCGGACGACGGCCGGCCGTGTGCACCTGCCCGTCGGGTACGACGAGGCCGAGCCCGTGCGGGCGGTCGACTACCTCGCGCGCTGACCGCCCGGTCCGCTGGGGGAGGATCACCGGCGATGCTGCTCGACCGATCGGCGCTGTCCGACGACGTCCTGCCCGCGGCGCGGCGGCTGCTCGGGTGCGAGATCGCCGCCGACACGCCGCAGGGCGAGGTCCGGGTCCGGCTCGTCGAGGTGGAGGCCTACCGCGGCGCCGACGACCCGGGCTCGCACTGCTACCGCGGCCAGACGGCCCGCAACGCCGTCATGTGGGGCCCGGCCGGCCACCTGTACGTGTACTTCGTCTACGGCATGCACTTCTGCGCGAACGTCGTCTGCCTGCGCGACGGCGTCGCCGGCGCCGTGCTGCTGCGCGCGGGGGAGGTGCTGTCCGACGTCGGGGCGGCGCACGTCCGCAGACCGACGGCCCGCGGGCGCGACGCCGAGCTCGCGCGGGGGCCGGCACGGCTGTGCACCCTGCTCGGGCTCGACCGGGAGGCCAACGGCGTCGACGTGCTCTCCCCGTCGTCGCCGGTGCGCCTGCTCGCGGGGGCGCGGGTCCCCGACGCCGACATCCGCACCGGCCCCCGGGTCGGCGTCGCCGCCGGTCAGCAGCGGCCGTGGCGCTTCTGGGTCGCCGGCTCGCCGGCCGTGACGCCGTACAAGGCGGGGCGTGCCCGGGCCGACGGGCCGGACTGGTGAGCGGGTTCGGCAGACTGGACGCGTGACCGGACCGCACATCCTCGACGACCTCGCCTGGCGGGGCCTCATCGCCCAGAGCACCGACCTCGACGCGCTGCGCCGGGACCTCGACGCGGGCATGGTCACCCTCTATTCCGGGATCGACCCCACCGCCCCCAGCGCGCACATCGGGCACCTGCTGCAGTGGCTGACGCTCGCCCGCTTCCAGCAGGCGGGTCACCGCCCGATCGCGCTGGTCGGCGGGGCGACGGGCCTCATCGGAGACCCGAAGCCGACGTCGGAGCGCACCCTCAACGACCGCGACGTGGTCGCCGGCTGGGTGGACAAGCTCGGCGCGCAGCTGCGCCCGTTCCTCGACTTCTCCTCCGGGGCCCCGAACGCCGCGCTGCTGGTCAACAACCTGGACTGGACCGAGGGCCTCTCGGCGCTGGACTTCCTGCGCGACGTCGGCAAGCACTTCCGGGTCGGGCGGATGCTCGCCAAGGAGGCCGTGAGCCGGCGCATGGAGTCCGACGAGGGCATCAGCTACGCCGAGTTCTCCTACCAGCTGCTCCAGTCCTACGACTTCCTCGAGCTGTACCGCCGCTACGGCTGCACGCTGCAGACCGGCGGCAGCGACCAGTGGGGCAACCTCACGGCCGGCACCGACCTCGTCCACCGCGTCGAGGGACGGTCGCTGCACGCGCTCGGGACACCGCTGATCACCAAGGCCGACGGCACCAAGTTCGGCAAGACCGAGAGCGGCACCGTCTGGCTCGACCGCGAGCTGACCAGCCCGTACGCCTTCTACCAGTTCTGGATCCAGGCCGAGGACGCGATGGTGGGCACCTACCTGCGCGCGTTCACCTGGCTGTCCCACGACGAGATCACCGAGCTCGAGCGCCTCACCGAGGAGAAGCCGCAGGCCCGCGAGGCGCAGCGGGCGCTGGCCCGCTCGGTGACCGCGCTCGTGCACGGCGAGGACGAGGTCGAGCGGGCCGAGGCCGCCAGCCGGGCGCTGTTCGGTCGGGGGGAGCTCGCCGCGCTGGACGCCTCGACCCTCGCCGCGGCGGTCGCCGAGATCCCGTCGTTCACCGCGACCCGCTCCGAGAAGCCGACGATCGTCGACCTGCTCGTGGGCAGCGGCCTGTCCGCGAGCCGGGGCGCGGCGCGGCGGACCGTCGCCGAGGGTGGCGCGTACGTGAACAACACGAAGATCGAGACCGAGGACTGGGAGCCGGCGGACGCCGACCTGCTCCACGGCCGCTGGCTCGTCGTGCGCCGGGGCAAGCGCAACACCGCCGGCGTGGAGCTCGTGGGGTCCTGACCGGGGGTTTCGTGGGCCCTCGGGTCGGGAACCAGGCGTGACCAGCAACGACGCCCAGATCGACCCCCCGGTGCAGGGCGGGTTTCCGGCGTGTGTAGAGTTCTGGTCATCGCAAGGACGGGGGTTGCCCCCGGGCCCTGCGGACAACTAAGCTAGGAGGTCGCCCTACCGGCTGGTCCACCACGGTGGATCGTGTAGGGTGGGATCACCGCGAAGAACCCGGCCGAATCGGTCGCGGCGAGGCGTGTGTGGTTGTCCTTTGAGAACTCAACAGTGTGCTGAATGTTTGGTGTGTTTGTCCTCGTCGGCATCATGCTTGCGTCGTTGGTGGCGTGTGTGTGGTGTCGTGGGGTTTCTTTGAG
>NZ_JAQZAO010000017.1 GCF_028737315.1 Actinomycetospora lemnae
GGAGAGACCGATGTCCATCACCCCCGAGGACCGCGACCCGTCCGGGACCGAGGTCGGCGAGACGCGCTACCGCGACGCCTTCGCGGTGGCCGACGAGCTGGCCGTGCACGGCAGCGACTGCGTCTGCCCGCGCTGCGCCGCGCGCCTGCCCGGCCTGCTGACCGAGCTCGCGCGCGCCATCGAGAAGGACACCGTGGACTGACCCCGCGGTCGGTCCACACCTCGATCATGAGCACCTCGGGCACCGGCGCCTCCGCGGTCCAGTCCGTCGACCGCGCGGTCACCATCCTCGAGATGGTGGCCGCGCGGGGCGAGGTCGGGATCACGGAGATCGCCGAGGGGCTCGACGTGCACAAGTCCACCGCCTCGCGGCTCGTCGCCGCCCTGCAGCACCGCCACCTGCTCGAGCAGCTCTCCGACCGCGGCAAGTACGCGCTGAGCTTCGGCATCGTGCGCCTGGCGGCCGCGACGACGGGCCGGCTCGACATGGCCCGCCTCGGCCAGCCCGTCTGCCAGCGCCTGGCCGAGGTCCTGGGCGAGACGGTCAACCTCGCGATCACCGACGGCGAGGCGGGCATCACCGTCGCGCAGGAATTCGGCACCGCCACGATCGCCTCCCAGAACTGGGTGGGGCGCCGCAGCCCCCTGCACGCCACGGCCGCGGGCAAGGTCCTGCTGGCCTGGGCGCCCGAGGACGAGCGGCGCGCGGTGCTGCGCCGGCGCCTCGCGCGCTACACCGACGACACCATCACCGAGGTCGTCGCCCTGCGCACCGAGCTCGCGCGCGTGCTGGACGAGGGCCACGCCCGCTCGTTCGAGGAGCTCGAGGTCGGTATGCACGCGGTCGCGGTGCCGGTGTTCGCCGCCGACGGCTCCGTGGCCTCGGCGCTCTCGGCGACCGGCCCGGTCTACCGCCTCCCGCGCCGCCGCGCCCGCGCCATCGTCGCGGACCTGCGCGAGGGCGCGGCGGAGCTCTCGGCGAAGCTCGGCCACCGCGGGGAGTAGGCCCTCAGCGGAAGACCACCGTCCGGTGGCCGTCGACCAGCACCCGACGCTCGCAGTGCCACCGCACCGCGCGGGAGAGCGCGAGGGCCTCGGCGTCGCGGCCCACGGTCTGCAGGGCCCGGGGGTCGTAGGAGTGGTCGATGCGCACGACCTCCTGCTCGATGATCGGGCCCTCGTCGAGGTCGGCGGTGACGTAGTGCGCGGTGGCGCCGACGAACTTCACCCCGCGGTCGTAGGCCTGGTGGTAGGGCTTGGCGCCCGCGAAACCCGGCAGGAACGAGTGGTGGATGTTGATCGCGCGCCCCCGCAGCGCCGCGCAGGTGCGGTCCGAGAGCACCTGCATGTAGCGGGCGAGCACCACCAGCTCGACGTCGAGCTCGTCGACGATCCGCAGCAGCTCGGCCTCCGCGTCCGGCTTCGTCGCCGGCGTCACCGGCACGTGGACGAAGGGCAGGCCCGCGGACTCGGCCATGGGGCGCAGGGTCTCGTGGTTGCTCACCACGCCGACGAGCTCGGCGCCGAGGCTGCCCGAGCGCCAGCGGAAGAGCAGGTCGTTGAGGCAGTGCCCCGACGTCGACACCATGACGAGGACCCGGGGCGCGGTCAGCCGGTGGAACGCGTGCTCCATGGCGAACGCCTCGGCGACCGGCGCGAAGGCGGCCGCGACGGCGTCGAGGTCCGTGCCCGCGGGCGCGGACACGCGCGTGCGCAGGAACAGGCGCCCGCTGACGGGGTCGTCGAACTGCTGGTGCTCGACGATGTCGGCGCCGTACGCGGCGAGGTGGCCGCTGACGGCGCGGACGATGCCCGCACGGTTCGGGCAGCTCAGGGTCAGGACGAACGAGTCGGACGAGTCGGACGAGTCGGTCACGCGGCGCTCCTCAGCACTCCACGACGGTGAGAGCCAGCCCGCCGCGGGCCGTCTCCTTGTACTTGACCTTCATGTCGGCGCCCGTCTCGCGCATCGTCCGGATCGCCTTGTCCAGCGAGACGTGGTGGACGCCGTCCCCGCGCACCGCCATGCGCGCTGCGGTGATCGCCTTGACCGACGCCACGGCGTTGCGCTCGATGCAGGGAATCTGCACGAGCCCGCCGACGGGGTCGCAGGTCAGGCCGAGGTTGTGCTCGATCCCGATCTCGGCGGCGTTCTCGACCTGCTCGGGCGAGCCGCCGAGGAGCTCCGCGAAGCCGGCGGCGGCCATCGAGCACGCCGACCCGACCTCGCCCTGGCACCCGACCTCGGCACCCGAGATCGACGCGTTGCGCTTGAACAGCAGGCCGACCGCGCCGGCGGTGAGCAGGAAGCGCACGACGGCGTCGTCGTCGAACCCGGGCAGCGAGCGGGCGGCGTGGTGCAGCACCGCGGGCACGATCCCGGCCGCGCCGTTGGTCGGCGCCGTGACCACCCGCCCGCCCGCGGCGTTCTCCTCGTTCACGGCCAGCGCGTCGAGCGTGACCCGGTCCATGTCGGTGCACCCCGCGCCCTCCTCGTCGAGGCGGCGGCGCAGGTCGGGCGCGCGCCGGCGCACCCGCAGGCCGCCGGGCAGCACGCCCCCGGTGCGGCAGCCGCGCTCGACGCACTCGCGCATCACCGACCACAGGTGCAGCAGGCCCGCCCGCGTCTCCTGCTCCGGGCGCCACGCCGCCTCGTTGGCGAGCACGACGTCGCTGATGCGCAGGCCGTGCGACCGCGCGATCGCGACGAGCTCGTCGCCGCTGGTGAAGGGGTGGCGCTCGGGCGTCGCGTCCTCGCGCAGCACCGGCCCGCCGGTCTCGTCCTCGTCGAGGACGAAGCCGCCGCCCACCGAGTAGTACTCGCGGCGGGCGAGCTCCTGGCCGTCGGCGTCGACCGCCGTGAAGACCATGCCGTTGCTGTGGAACGGCAGGCGCTTCGTCCGGTGGAGCACGACGTCGTCGGCGACCGAGAACGCGATGACGTGCTTGCCGCCGAGCGCGACGCGGCCCTCGGCACGGGCCGCCGCGACGAGCGGCTCCGCCTCCACCGGGTCGACGAGGTGGGGCTGCTCGCCGCACAGGCCCAGGACGACGGCGCCGACGCTGCCGTGCCCGTGCCCGGTGGCCCCGAGCGAGCCGAACAGCTCGGCACGGACACGCGCGACGCGGTGGAGCCGGTCGGTGTCGTGCAGCCGCGAGACGAAGAGGAACGCCGCCCGCATCGGGCCCACGGTGTGTGAGCTGGACGGGCCGATCCCCACCTTGAACAGGTCGAACACCGAGATGGCCACGGTCACCCCCGGGCGCTGGGAGAGCAATTGATGTTGAACTAGTATATCAATATCGCACGCATAGGAGAAGAGCTGCTCCATCTGTTGTAGGCTCCGCCCGTGACGGTTCTCCCGGACGAGCAGGAGTCGAGCCCGCCGCTGTCGCTGTCCGAGCGCGCCTACCAGGCGATCCAGGACAAGCTGATCATGCTGGACATCCCACCCATGGCCCCGATCGACGAGGTCGCGCTGGTGGAGTCCCTGGGGGTGGGCCGCACGCCGGTCCGCGAGGCGCTCAAGCGGCTCGAGGTCGACCGGCTGGTCGTCTCGTACGCGCGCCGCGGCACGTTCGCCACCGCCGTCGACATCACCGACCTGGCCTACATCTCCGACATCCGCGTGCAGCTCGAGCCCCTGGCCGCGCGCCGTGCCGCCGAGAACGCGGGCGAGGCGGTGCGCGCGGACCTGCGCGACCTCGCGGACGCCACCGAGGCGCTCGACGTGCCCGCGCTGACGCGCGACGAGCTCATGCGCTGGGACATGCGGGTGCACCGCGCGATCTACAGCGCCGCGGGCAACCCGCACCTCGAGGACACGCTCGTGCGCTACGACAACCTCGCGACGCGCATCTTCTGCCTGTTCCTCGACCGCATGCACGACTTCGTCTCCCACGTCGAGGAGCACGCCGGCCTGCTGCGCACCATCGCCGACGGCGAGGCCGACGTCGCCGCCCGCCGCGCCCGCCAGCACGTGCTGGGCTTCGAGAAGGCGATCCGGGCGGTCATCTGACGCACGCACGTGAGCGGACTCCGGAGCTGTCGCGCCACAGTCCGCTCACGGGGGTCAGCGGTGGATCTGCTCCCGGACCACGGCGGTGACCTTGGCGGCGCGCAGGACGACGTCGTCGACGGGGTCGATCGCGAGGAGCAGCTCCTCGCGGTCGGCCGGGTCGGTGATCGCGACCAGGTGCGATTCGACGTCGACACGCGCCGTGCCCACCGCCGCGCGCAGCGCCTCCGCGGCGTTGGCGACGTCGGTGACCGACGCGCGGTCGCCCATCGGGCGCAGGGTCTCGGCGAGCGTCAGGGCGCGCTCGGCGACCTCGATGACGCGCACCGCCGCCCGGGCGCCGTCCGCCGGAGCGGCGCCCGGGCTCTGGGTGGCGAGCCCCAGCGCGACCTCGCGCAGCTCGTTCGCCGACTCCCCCGTGCGCCCGCCGACCGACGCCGCGGCCCGGGCGACGAACGCGGCCCCGAGCGCGGCGTGGAGGGCGGCGCCGGCCCGCCCGCCCGGGCCGCCGCCGGGGGCCGCGAAGGACTCGAGGACCTGTTCGACCGTCTGGCTGCGCACAACGCCTCCCACGGGGTCGTCCGGCGTCGCGTCTCCGGCCGCCGACGTCTTCAGCGCCGGATCCGCGCCATCTCCGGGTCGACCAGCGGCTCGCTGGCGACCGTCGCCCGCACGGGATGCCCGAAGTACGAGATGTCTACGGGGGTCCCGGGCGCGAGTGCCGCCGGCAGCCAGGCGTACGCGATGGGCCGACCGACGGTGTGACCGAACGCCGCCGACGTCACGTAGCCGGCGGGCTCTCCGTCGACGAGGACCGGCTCGTGGCCCAGGACCACGCTGCGCCCGTCGTCGACGGTCAGGCAGGTCAGCGACCGCGTGACGTCCTGGGCTCCCGGGGCCGTGACGGCCTCGCGCCCGACGAAGTCGCCCTTCGTCGAGGGCCGCACGGCGAAGCCGACGCCGGCCTCGTACGGGCTGTGCTCGGTCGTCATGTCGGCACCCCAGCTGCGGTAGCCCTTCTCCAGGCGCAGGCTGTTGAACGCCGCCCGGCCCGCGGCCACGACACCCAGGGGAGCGCCGGCGCGCCACAGCACGTCCCAGAGCCGCTGCCCGTACTCGGCCGACGTGTAGATCTCCCAGCCGAGCTCGCCGACGTACGACAGCCGCATCGCCGTCACCGGGATGCCACCGATCTCCGCGCGCGTGGCGCGGAAGTACTTCAGGCCCTCGTGCGACAGGTCCGCCGACGTCAACGGCTGGACCAGGTCGCGGGCGAGCGGGCCCCAGACGCCGATGCAGCACGTGCCGCCGGTGATGTCGCGGACCGTCACGTCGGGCTCGCCGGCCGCTTCCTGCGTCAGGAGGTGGACGTCGAGGGGGCCGTTGGCGCCGACCTGGAAGAGGTCCTCGCCGAGGCGGGCGACGGTGAGGTCGCTGCGGATGCCGCCGGCCTCGTCGAGAGCGAGCGTGTAGGTCACGGCGCCGACGGACTTGTCCATCTTCCCGGTGGTGAGCCGGTCGAGGAGGGCGAGCGCCCCCCGCCCGGAGACCTCGATCCGGGTCAGCGGCGTCATGTCGTACATGGCCACCGCGGTGCGCGTCTTCCACGCCTCCACCGCCGCGATCGGCGAGTGGAAGCGCGCCGACCAGGCATCGCGCGACGGCGGCGCCCACTCCGGCGGCAGCTCCGCGACCAGCGGCGCGTTCGCCTCGTACCAGTGCGGGCGCTCCCAGCCGTGCGACTCGAGGAACACCGCGCCCAGCTCGGTCTGCCGCCCGTGGAAGGGGCTCGTGCGCACCTCGCGGGGCGAGAGGCGCGGCTGCAGCGGGTGCACGACGTCGTAGATCTCGACGAAGTTCTGCTGCGACGTCTCGCGCACGTAGTCGTCGGCGAGCTGGAACTCGTCGAAGCGGTGCACCGAACAGCCGTGCAGGTCGATCTCGCTGCGCCCGTCGACCAGCAGCTGGGCGACGCTGCGCGCCACGCCCGCGGAGTGCGTGACCCACACGGCCTCGGCGATCCAGAAGCCCGCGACGTCCGGCGACTCGCCGATGAGCGGCCCGCCGTCGGGGGTGAAGGAGAAGACGCCGTTGAACCCGGAGTCGACCTTCGAGTCCTGCAGCGAGGGCAGCAGCAGGCGGCTCTCCTCCCACTGCGGCGCGAAGTCCTCCTCGGTGAACGGCAGCATCGAGGGCTGCCGGGCCTCGGTGACGTCGTCGGTCTCGGGCAGCTCGGTGAGCGACACCGGCATCGGGCGGTGGGCGTAGGAGCCGATGCCGATGCGGTCGTTGTGCTCGCGGTAGTACAGGTCCTGGTCCTGGTGGCGCAGGATCGGCAGCCGTGCCTCGATCGCCTCGTCGTTGCGGCCGACGAGGTCGGGCACCTGGCCGGTGAACACGTACTGGTGCGCGAGCGGCAGCAGCGGCACGCGCATCCCGACCATGTCGCCGATCGCCTGGCCCCAGAAGCCGGCGCACGACACGACGACGTCCGCCGGGACGAGGCCCTGGTCGGTCTCGACGCCGGTGACCCGCCCGCCCTGCTGGGCGACGCCCGTCACCCGGGTCGAGCCGCGGAAGACCGCGCCCCGCGCCTGCGCCCGCCGCATCAGCGCGGTGACGGCGCGGGCGGCCTTCGCGAGCCCGTCGGTGGGCGTGTGCAGGCCGCCGAGGATCCGCGACGGGTCGATCAGCGGGTGGAGCCGGGTGCACGCCTCGACGTCGACGACCTCGGCCGGGACGCCGCGGGCGGTGGCCCAGCCCTGCTTGCGGTGCAGGTCGGCGAGCCGCTCCGGGGTCGTCGCCACCTCGAGCCCGCCGACCTGGTTGAAGCACCAGGCGCCCTCGACGTCGAGACCCAGGAACTTCTCCACCGTGTAGGAGGCGAACTCGGTCATCGTCTTCGACGCGTTGGTCTGGAACACCAGGCCGGGGGCGTGCGAGGTCGAGCCGCCGGCCAGCGGCAGCGGCCCCTGGTCGAGGACCGTGACGTCGGTCCAGCCGCGGGCGGTGAGCTCGTCGGCGAGGTTGGCGCCGACGATGCCGGCCCCGATGACGACGACGCGGGGGGTGGTGCTCATGGCGTCTCCAGGACTTCTCGGACGAGACGGGGCTACGGGACGGGCTGGGGGACGAGCTCGCCGGCGGCGTCGACCAGGAGGTCGGCGACGTACGCGGCGAAGGAGGGGCGGACGAGGATCTGCAGGTCGTCGACGTCGTGCGCGACGAGCAGGACCCCGGACTGGCCGAGGAGGGTCTGGGCGCAGCGCCCCGCCGGGAACGACGCGGGGCGCAGGTCGAGCGCGCAGCCGAAGGAGAGCAGCTCCCGGGCCGCGCCCCGCACCCGCAGGCTCGTGCGCTGCGCGGAGACGTCGACCGCCATCCCGCCGTGGGCGGCGGCGACCTCGTCGACGTGGAACTCCCAGTCCTCGGCGCTCGCGGCGGTGCTGGTCAGCAGCCACTCGTCGGGCCCGAGGCGCAGCGCGGCGCCGGTGGGGTGCGCGGTCCAGGTGTCGGGTGCGGACGGCAGCGCCGCCCCGATCGCCGCGGCGACGGCCGCCGGGCCGGTGCCGCGCGGGTCGAGACGCAGGTCCACGGCGGCGACGGGTGCCTCGAGCTCGAGGCGGACCGCGCCGGCGGTCTCGTCGGCGACCGTCGCGAGGAGCCCCCGCCGGTCGGCCAGCGGGTGGGTCGGGGTGAGGGTGCGGTCAGCCATCCGATCAGCCATCTCTGCGGGCTCCTTCGGGGTCGACGAGCACGGACTCGCCGATGCGGGCGGCCACGAGCTCGTCGCCGACGGGCACGTGCACGACCTCGCCGAGCCGCTCCCGACCGCCCTTGACCAGGGCGAGCGCGAAGGGCCGGGCGAGCGCGGCGCTGTGGTAGCTGGACGTGACGTGCCCGAGCATCGGCACGGGCGCCGGGGGCAGCCGGCCGTCGTCGCAGTGCGCCACGATCTGGGAGCCCTCGGGCAGCCTGGTGGCGCCGTCGGTGGGCAGCAGGGAGACGAGCTGCTTGCGCAGCGGGTTGCGGTTCTCCGGGCGGGCGTAGGAGCGCTTCCCGACGAAGTCGTCCTTCTTCTTCGACACCGCCCAGGCCATGCCGAGGTCGTGGGGCGAGACGGTGCCGTCGGTGTCCTGGCCGATGATCGGGTAGCCCTTCTCGGCGCGCAGGACGTGCATGGTCTCGGTGCCGTAGGGCGTGATGCCGTGGGGCGCCCCGGCCTCGACCAGCCGCTCCCACAGCGCCGGCGCGTACCAGGAGCTGACCGTGACCTCGAACGCCAGCTCGCCGGAGAACGAGATGCGGGCCAGTCGCACCGGGACACCGTCGAGCGAGGTGTCCTGCCAGGTCATGAAGCCGAACGCCTCGTTCGAGACGTCGACGTCCGCGAACACCGTGCCGATGACGTCGCGCGAGCGGGGACCCGCGACGGCGGCGATCGACCACTGCTCGGTGACCGAGGTCAGCCGCACCCGCAGGTCGGGCCACTCGGTCTGGAGCCACTCCTCCATCCAGTCGAGGACGGCGGCGGCGTTGCCCGTGGTGGTCGTGACGAGGTAGCGGTCCTCGGCGAGGCGCAGCACCGTGCCGTCGTCGAAGACCATGCCGTCGTTGCCGCACATCACGCCGTAGCGGACGCGGCCGACCTTCAGGCTCGACATCAGGTTCGTGTAGAGCCGGTCGAGCAGCACCGGCGCGTCGGGGCCGCGGACGTCGATCTTGCCGAGCGTCGAGGCGTCCATGATCCCGACCGAGGTGCGCACCGCGGCGCACTCGCGCAGCACGGCGGCGGTCATGTCCTCGCCGGCCTGCGGGTAGTGCCGGGCGCGCTGCCACTGACCGACGTCCTCGAACTCGGCGCCCGCGGCCACGTGCCAGGCGTGCAGCGCCGTGGTGCGCACCGGGTCGAACAGGTCGCCACGCTCCCGGCCGGCGAGGGCGGCGAACGCCACCGGCGTGTAGGGCGGCCGGGCGGTCGTGGTGCCGACCTCCTGGATCGGCCGCCCGGTGAGCTCGGCGAGGATCCCGAGCGCGATGATCCCGGACGTCTTGCCCTGGTCATGGGCGGTGCCGATGGTCGTGTAGCGCTTGACGTGCTCGGGGTGGGTCATCCCGGCCCCGACCGCCCGCTCGACGTCGGCCACGGTGGCGTCGCGCGCGACGTCGACGAACTGCCGCGTCGGGTCGCCGGGGGTGCGCCAGAGCACCAGCGTCGGCTCCGGCCACTCCTCGGGCGGGGCGACGGGCGCGTCGGGGCCGCCGGCCTCGCGCAGGATGTCGGCCAGCGCGAAGGTGCCGTTGGCGGCGCCGACCACGGCGACGTCCGGCGGCAGCTCGCCGGGACGGAACGCGCCGATGACCGGGTCGTAGGCGAGCGAGCCGCCGACGTGGCTGGCCAGGTGCGCGGCGGGGTTCCAGCCGCCGCTGACCAGCAGCAGGTCGCAGGGGACCTCGCGGCGCTCAGAGCTCGTGAGGGCACCGACGAGGGCGGCCGTCACGCGGTCCTCGCCGCGGGTGCCGTGGACGAGCGTGCCGGTCTCGACCGGGATGCCGCGGTCCTCGCAGCGCCGCCGCCCGGCCTGCGGCGCCCGCTCCCGGGCGTCGAGCACCCGGACGCGCGCGCCGGCGTCGGCGAGGTCGGTCGCGGCGGCGTAGGCGGCGTCGTCGCTGGTGAACACGACGACCTCGCGGCCGGCGAGCACGCCGTGGCGGTGCAGGAGGTCCCGCGCGCTCGCGGCCAGCATGACGCCGGGCCGGTCGTTGTCCTCGACCACGACGGGGCGCTCGATGGCGCCCGCCGCGACCACCACCCGCCCGGCGCGGATGCGGTGCACGCGCTGGCGGGTGCGTGGCCCCATCTCGATGACACAGTCGCCGCGGCGCTCGAGGGCGAGGACGAAGCCGTCGTCGTAGTGCCCGAAGGCGGTGGTGCGCTGGAGGTGGACGACCCCGAGGGCCGCGAGCTCGGCGACGGTGTCGGCGACGAACTCCAGCGACGGCCGGCCGTCGATCGTCTCGGTGCCGGTGAGCGTGCCGCCGGCGGTGGGCCGGTCGTCGACGAGCACGACGCTGCGCCCCGCGCGGGCGGCGGTGCGGGCGGCCACGAGCCCCGCGGGCCCGGCGCCGACGACGAGCACGTCGCAGTGCGTGTGCCGGCGGTCGTAGCGGGCGGTGTCGGGGACCTCGGCGAGGCGGCCCTGCCCGTTCACCCCGCGCACGACGAGCCCGTCGGTCGCCTCGACCGTCGCGGCCAGCAGCATCGGCTCCGGGAACGGCTCCTCGACCTGGACCAGCCCGACCGGGTCCTCGGTCCACGCCGCGCCGATCCCGCGGGGCCGGCCGTACTTGACGCTGGTGTTCTGCGGCCGCGCGTCGTGGGCGAGCAGCACCGACGCGACGGTGTCGCCGGGGTGCCCGGTGTACGCGGTGCCGTCGACGGTCACCGTGACCGTGCGGCTGCGGTCGATGCGGCCGTATCCGTCGACGCGGCTCATGAGGTCATCTCCGGCGGGCTGACGAAGCGGTGGGTGCGGGTGTCGCGGACGGCGGTGAACCAGCGGCGGCAGCCCGCGCTGTGGCTCCACCGCTCCGCGAACGGGCCCTTGGGGTTGTCGCGGAAGAAGACGAAGTGCGCCCACTGCTCGTCGGTCAGCGAGGCGGGGTGCTCGGGGTAGGCCACGTGGGCCTGGCCGCCGTAGGAGAACTCGATCTCCTCGCGGGGGCCGCACCAGGGGCAGGCGATGAGTTGCACGAGAGCTCCCGGGGATCCGGCTCAGTGGGCCACGGCGGCGGCGCCGTGCTCGTCGACGAGGGCGCCGGTGACGAAGCGGTCGAGGCCGAACGGCGCGACGAGGGGGTGGGGGCGGCCGTGGGCGACGGTGTCGGCGAACGCCCAGCCCAGGCCCGGCGTGGCCTTGAAGCCGCCGGTGCCCCAGCCGCAGTTGAGGAAGACGTTCTCGTACGGCGTGTGCCCGACGATCGGGCTCGCGTCCGGGGTGACGTCGACGATCCCGGCCCAGCTGCGCAGCAGGTGCGCGCGGGCGAAGACCGGGAAGAGCTCGACGGCCGCGGCCATCTGGCGCTCGATGACGTGGAACGCGCCGCGCTGGCCGTAGCCGTTGTAGCTGTCCACGCCGGCGCCCATGACGAGCTCGCCCTTGTGGGCCTGCGAGACGTACACGTGCACCGCGTTCGACATGACGATCGTCGGGTGCACGGGCTCGAGGAGCTCGGAGACCAGGGCCTGCAGCGGGTGCGACTGCAGCGGCGCGCGCACGCCGAGCATGTCCAGCAGCGTCGACGTGTGCCCGGCGGCGCAGAGGGCGACCGTGCCGGCGGCGATGGTGCCGCGCGTGGTGCGCACCCCGGTGACGCGGTCGGCGTCGGTGACGAAGCCGGTGACCTCGCAGTCCTGGATGATGTCGATGCTGGCCTCGCTCGCGCGGCGGGCGAAGCCCCAGGCCACGTAGTCGTGCTTGGCGATGCCCGCCCGCGGCTGGAACGTCGCGCCCTGCACCGGGTAGCGGATGTCCGACGAGACGTTGACGATCGGGCAGACCTTCGCCACCTCGTCGGGCCCGAGCCACTCGGCGTCGATCCCGTTGAGCTTGTTGGCCTCGACGCGGCGCACCGAGTCGCGGACGTCCTGCTCGGTGTGCGCGAGGTTGAGCACGCCGCGCTGGCTGAACAGGATCGGGTAGTCGAGGTCCTCCTCGAGCCCCTCCCAGAGCTTGAGCGCGTGCTCGTAGATGCCCGCGGACTCGTCCCACAGGTAGTTCGAGCGGATCAGGGTGGTGTTGCGGGCCATGTTGCCGCCCGCGAGCCAGCCCTTCTCGAGCACCGCGACGTTCGTGATGCCGTGGTTCTTCGCCAGGTAGTGCGCGGTGGCGAGGCCGTGGCCCCCACCGCCGACGACGACCACGTCGTAGGCCCGGCGCGGCTCGGCGTCGCGCCACAGGTGGTCGGGGTGCTCGGGCAGGTCGGCGCCCGGGGGCTTCGGTGCGGTGGTGCCTGCGGTCATGCCGGCGTCTCCGTCTCGAGGGGGTGGCGGGCGGCGAGGGCGGCGACCCGCTCGGCGAGCGCGTCGATCTCGGCGTCGCCGACCTGCGGGCGCAGGGCGCGGGCGACGACGTCGGCGGCCTCGCGGAAGTCGTCGGCGTCGAACCCGCGGGCGGCGAGCGCGGCGGTGCCGATGCGCACCCCGGAGCTGACCATCGGCGGGCGGGGGTCGAACGGGACGGCGTTGCGGTTGACCGTGATCCCGACGCGACGCAGGCGCTCCTCGGCCTGCTTGCCGTCGAGCTCGGCATCGCGCAGGTCGACCAGGACGAGGTGGACGTCGGTGCCGCCGGAGACGACCCCGAGCCCGGGCTCGGCGAGCAGCCGCTCGGCGAGCAGGCGGGCACCGACCAGCGTGCGCTCCTGGCGCTCGGCGAACTCGGGCTCGGCCGCGAGCTTGAACGCGACGGCCTTGGCCGCGACGACGTGCTCGAGCGGGCCACCCTGCTGGCCGGGGAAGACGCTCGAGTTCAGCTTCTTCGCGAGGTCGCGGTCGCCGGACAGGATGATCCCGCCGCGCGGTCCGCCGAGGGTCTTGTGCGTCGTCGAGGTGACGACGTGCGCGTGCGGCACCGGCGAGGGGTGCAGCCCCGCGGCCACGAGGCCGGCGAAGTGCGCCATGTCGACCATGAGGTAGGCGCCGACCTCGTCGGCGATCGCGCGGAACGCGGCGAAGTCCAGCTGGCGCGGGTAGGCCGACCAGCCGGCGACGATGAGCCTCGGGCGGCGCTCCTGGGCGAGCCGGCGGACCTCGTCCATGTCGACGCGCTGGTCCTCGGCGCGCACGTGGTAGGCCGCGACGTCGTAGAGGCGCCCCGAGAAGTTCAGGTGCATGCCGTGGGTGAGGTGGCCGCCGTGGGCGAGCGCGAGCCCGAGGATCGTGTCGCCCGGCTCGAGCAGGGCCGCCATCACCGCCGCGTTGGCCTGCGCGCCGGAGTGCGGCTGCACGTTGGCGTACGCGGCGCCGAACAGCGCGCAGATCCGGTCGATGGCGAGCTGCTCGATCACGTCGACGTGCTCGCAGCCGCCGTAGTAGCGCCGGCCGGGGTAGCCCTCGGCGTACTTGTTGGTCAGGACGGAGCCCTGCGCCTGGCGGACCGCGAGCGGAGCGACGTTCTCGCTCGCGATCATCTCGAGCGTCCGGTCCTGCCGGCGGACCTCGTGCTGCACCTGGGCGTGCACCTCGGGGTCGGCCTCGGCGAGCGTGCGGTCGAGCGCCCGGGCCGCGGGGTCGACTGTGATCGTCATCCGCGATCCTCATCGTAGCCAACTGATATATCTGACGGCGATGACTGTAGACAGGCACGTTCCGCAGGGTCAACACTTGGGGCGCGCCGGAATCGGAGGAGGTCGCGGGATGCGCGAGGGCACACAGGAGGGCTCGGTCGACACCGAGCTGTGGGCGGCCGGGTTCGAGATGGGCCGGCTGGACCAGCAGCTGGCCGCGCGGATCCTGCGCGACCAGAAGGTCGGGCTGACGATCCGCAGCGTCAACAGCGGCGAGGCCGCGGTGATCGCGCGGCGGTACGGCTACGAGCTGGACGTGAGTCCGGTCGAGGAGCCGGGACGCGTGTGGGCGGTGTTCTCGCCCGTGGCGTGAGCCCGCGTCACTCCTCGAGGGTCACGAACAGCGCGCTCATCGACGTCTCGCCGGGCAGGCCGCCGGACAGCGGGTGGCCGATGGCCAGCTCCATCCCGGTGACGACCAGCAGCGCGAGCAGGAAGATCCCCAGGGCGGCGACGACGTGACGACCCGGGCCCGGGGATGCGGAGCGCGCTCTCTTGGTCACGGGGAGATAACGACTCACCCGGACAGGCGATACGGGCGCTCCCCGAGGAGGACGGCCGCCACCCAGCCCCCGACGCCGGGGACGAGGCTCAGCCCGGCGGCGCGTGACCGCCACCCGGCACGGGCCACCGTCAGCGCGATGGCGGCGAGGTACGCGGTGCCGTGGACGGGGCCGACGAGCGCGGCGACGCCGTCGAGGTGCACCGTCACGCGGTTCGCGATGAGGACCACGAGGCTGACGAGCTCGACGGTGGCGGCGATCCGCAGCGGCACGCTCACACCCCCGTGCTCGACCCGGGCCGCACGATCATCAGCACCGTCACCACCGCCCACAGGAGGTTGAACACGCCGGTGGCGGCGGCGAGCCGACCGGTCGACGCGGCGAGGGCGTCGCGCGGGCCGGCGCCCTCCAGCAGCACCCGCTGGCGGGGCAGGACCATCCCCGCGAGCACCCCCGCTGCGGCGACGGTGAGCACGATCGACACCAGGACCCACGGCTCGGTGAGCACCCCCATCGACGACGCCGTCGCGAGCCCGAACACCGGGACGGCGATGCCGACGAGGGCGTACGTCCGGCAGATGCGGGCGAGCACGGGCAACCGCGCCGCCGCCCCGGGATCGTCGCCGAGGGCCCGGCGCGCCTCGGGCGGGAACATGCTGGCCGCCACGCAGACGGGGCCGATCGCCACGATCGCCACCAGGACGTGGACGGCGAGCAGGACCGCGCTCACGCGCCGGCCCCCGCCGCGCTGACGAGCAGGTCGAGGGGGTCGAAGCCGTCGACGAGCACGATCCGGACGTCCACGGGCACCTCGCGATCGCTCTGTTCCAGTCTGCCTGAAACAGGTTACAGTCCGACTGCAACCCCGGCCAGTAGGGTGCTCGCCGTGACGTCCGGGGAGCCGCCGACCAGCCCCGCGTTCCTGCTGATGGCCCTGGGTCGCCGCCTCCGCGAGCAGGTCGAGGAGGGCCTGCGGGCGGAGGGGATCGCGCTGCGGCACGTCTCGGCCCTCGGCCACCTCGCCCGGGAGCCGGGGCTGTCCTACAGCGAGCTCGCGCGGCGCGCCGGGGTCACCCCGCAGAGCATGCAGGCCACGCTGACCGCCCTGGAGCAGCGCGGGGCCGTGGCCCGCGGCACCGACCCCGGGCGGGGGCGCACCGCCGAGCTGCACGTCACCGAGGAGGGCGCACGCCTGCGGGAGGCCGGGATGCGGATCGTCGCCGACGTCGACGCGCGGCTGCGCGAGCGGTGGGACGACGAGGAGCTCCGCGTGGTGACGGCGGCGCTCCTCGACGTGCTCCGGTCGCCGTGAGCACCTCCTCCCGCGTCGGTGCGGTCCTGCGCACCGTCGCGCGCGTCGTGCTCGGCCTCGCGCTCATCGGTGCCGGGACGGCGCACCTCACGGTCGCCCGCGTCGCGTTCCGGGCGCAGGTGCCGTCGTGGTTCCCCGCCGACGCCGACCTCGTCGTGCTCGTCTCCGGGGTGGTGGAGATCGTCCTGGGGCTGGCGCTCCTCGTGCTCGCCCGCCGGCGCGTCGTCGTCGGCCTCGTCGTCGCCGCGTTCTTCGTCGTGATCTTCCCGGGCAACATCGCGCAGTTCGTCGAGCAGCGCCCCGCCTTCGGGCTCGGCACCGACCGGGAGCGGGGCGTGCGGCTGCTCTACCAGCCGGTCCTCGTGGCGTGGGCGCTCTGGTCGACCGGGGCCTGGGGCCCGCTCGTGGCGTGGTTCCGGCGGCGTCGCCCGGGCTGACGCGCCTCAGCAGCCCTCGGCCAGCGCGGCGAGCCGGTCCAGGGAGGCCGCGAGGCGCTCGGTGGTCGTCGCGCGGGCGCGCACGAAGCGCCCCTCGTCGGTGAGGTGGGTCCAGTCGTAGGTGTGCGTCACCGCCGTCCGCCCCTCGGCGAGGGGCTCGAGCTCCCAGCGCCACACGTGTCCCGGCGGCTCGGCGCCCGGCTCGGCGGGACGCCAGGCGAGCCGGCGGCCCTCGTCGAACTCGACGACGTGGTTCTCCCGCTCCTCCCCCATCGTCAGCCGCACGGTGAAGACGTCGCCGACGGCCCGCACGCGCTGGCCCTCGACCGCCTCGGCGAGGTTGTCGTTGCCGTCCCACAGCGGCTGGCGCGCCGGGTCGGCGATCAACTCGAAGATCGTCGCCGCCGGCGCGGCGACCTCCCGGCGCGCGCTCACCACCCGTGACATCAGGCGTGCCCCGCCGCGTGCGCCGTGTCGTGGGAGCTGCCCTCGGGGTGCGAGTGCGCCACCACCGACAGGAAACGGATCGGCAGCGTCAGCAGCTCGCGGGGCCCGTGCGCGCCCTCCCCGTCGAGCTGCAGCGCGTCGCCCGGGTGGAGCGTGTAGCTCGCCGAGCCGTGCCCGTAGACCATCGAGCCCTCCAGCATGTACAGCAGCTCGGTGCCCGGGTGCTGGAACAGCGGGAACACCTCGCTGGACTCGGTGAGGTGCACGAGGTGCGCCTCCATGCGCTGGTGCGGGCCCCGCAGCCCGCCGAGCAGCGTGTAGTCGTGCCCGACGCGCGTCCCGCGCGCCACGATCCGCGCCCCGGCCCCCGCCGGCGTGTGCACCGCGTCGCCGGGACCGTCGGCGTCGCGGAAGAACGACGAGACGGGGACCTCGAGCGCCTCCGCGAGGCGGGCGATGCTCGTGAGGCTGCACGAAATCTGCGCGTTCTCGATCTTCGAGAGCGTCGCCTTCGCCATGCCGGCGCGGGCCGCGAGCTCGGCGACGGTGCGCCCGTCGAGGCGGCGCAGCTCGCGGACGCGCGCGGCGATGGCCCGTTCCAGCCGGCCGTGGTGGTCGGCCGGGGCGTCGACCTCACGCGCGGCCGGACCCTCCGGTCGCCCCATCAGATCAACGTATCGGGCCGGTGCACGCCGCCGTCAGCTCCCGATCCCGGGGATCCAGGACGTGCCCGCCAGCGGCACCCGGGCCATCGCGGCCGCCTCGATGGTCAGCGCGACGAGGTCCTCGGGCTCGAGGTGCTGGACGTGGGCCTTGCCGCAGGCCCGGGCCAGGGTCTGGGCCTCCATGGTCAGCACCCGCAGGTAGTTCGCGACACGGCGCCCGCCCTCGACGGGGTCGAGGCGGCCGGCGAGCTCGGGGTCCTGGGTGGTGATCCCGGCGGGGTCGCGGCCGTCCTGGAAGTCGTCGTAGTAGCCCGCGGCCGACCCGATGGCCTCGTACTCCTCGGCGTACTGCGGGTCGTTGTCGCCCAGCGCGATGAGCGCCGCGGTCCCGATCGCCACCGCGTCGGCACCGAGCGCCATGGCCTTGGCGACGTCGGCGCCGGTGCGGATGCCGCCGGAGACGATGAGCTGGACCTTGCGGTGCATCCCGAGCTCGCGCAGCGCCTGCACGGCCTGCGGGATGGCCGCGAGGATCGGGATGCCGACGTGCTCGATGAACACCTCCTGGGTGGCGGCCGTGCCGCCCTGCATCCCGTCGACCACCACGACGTCCGCGCCGGCGGCGACGGCGAGCTTGACGTCGTAGTACGTGCGGGTCGCGCCGACCTTGACGTAGATCGGCTTCTCCCAGTCGGTGATCTCGCGCAGCTCACCGATCTTGATGGTCAGGTCGTCGGGGCCGGTCCAGTCGGGGTGCCGGCACGCGGAGCGCTGGTCGATGCCCGCCGGCAGGGTGCGCATCTCGGCGACCCGATCGGAGATCTTCTGGCCGAGCAGCATCCCGCCCCCGCCCGGCTTGGCGCCCTGCCCGAGCACCACCTCGATGGCGTCGGCGGCCCGCAGGTGGTCCGGGTTCATGCCGTAGCGGCTGGGCAGCAGCTGGTAGACCAGCGTCTTCGACTCGCCCCGCTCCTCGTCGGTCATGCCGCCGTCGCCGGTGGTCGTCGACGTGCCCACCTCGGAGGCACCCCGCCCGAGCGCCTCCTTGGCCTGCGCCGAGAGCGCACCGAAGCTCATGCCGGCGATGGTCACGGGGATGTCGAGGTGCAGCGGCCGCGTCGCGTGCCGGTCGCCGAGCACGACGTCGGTGTCGCAGCGCTCGCGGTAGCCCTCCAGCGGGTAGCGCGACATCGACGCGCCCAGGAACAGCAGGTCGTCGAAGTGCGGCACCGCCCGCTTGGCGCCCCACCCGCGGATGTCGTAGACGCCGGTGCGCGCGGCGTGCTGGATCGCGGCGATGGACGCGCGGTCGAACGTCGCCGACTCGCGCAGGCCCCGCTCCGAGGGATCCTTCATCTAGTACGTCCCCGAGTGCTCGCTGGTGAAGTGGTACAGACCCCGCGCCGAGCCGTAGCGGCGGAACTCGCCCGGGTCGTGGTCGAACCCCGCGGCTCTCAGCAGCTCGGCCAGCTCCGCGCGGTGCTCCTCGCGCATCTCCTTCTCGACGCAGTCCGCGCCCAGCGCCCCGACCGACCCGCGCACGTAGAGCCGTGCCTCGTAGATCGAGTCGCCCAGCCCGTCCCCGGCGTCGCCGCACACGACCAGGCGCCCGGCCTGGGCCATGAACGCGCTCATCGGGCCGACCGAGCCGCCGACGACGATGTCGATGCCCTTCATCGAGATCCCGCAGCGCATCGACGCCGACCCCTCGATGACCAGCAGCCCGCCGCGCCCCGTGGCCCCGGCCGACTGCGACGCGTCCCCGCGTACCCGCACCGTGCCGGACATCATGTTCTCGGCGACGCCGTTGCCCGCCGACCCGTCGACCACGACGTGCGCCAGCTGGTTCATGCCGGCGCAGAAGTAGCCGGCGTGCCCGCGGACGTGGACGTCGATCTCGTCGTGGATGCCGGCGCCGATGGAGTGCGCGCCCTGCGGGTGGAGCACCTCGTAGGACGTCGCGGTGGGCGCGTGGAGCTCGGCGTTGAGCTGCCGCACCGTCGCGGAGGCGAGGTCGATCGTGACGGTGTGCACGGTGTGCACGGCGCTCTCGCGCGCGTCGGCCTCGGAGCGGCTCAGCGCTGCCACGTGTACACCTTGCCGGGGTCGGGCTCGAAGATCCGGGCCTCGTCGATGCCGGGCAGGTCGGCCAGCGCCCGGAACTCCGAGGCCATCGCCACCCAGCGCGGGTGCTCGGCGATCACCGCGGGCTTGCAGGCGATCTCGTCGCGGACCACGGCGAAGCCGTCCGCGGTGGTGACGAGCAGCGTGTAGAAGCCGTCGAACGTCTCCCCCAGGCGCAGCAGCGCCTTCTCGAGGTCGTCGCCCTCGGCCAGGCACGCCGCGACGAACCGGGCTCCGACCTCGGAGTCGTTCTCCGAGTCGAACACGACGCCCTGGCGCGCCAGCTCGCGACGGATCGTGGCGTGGTTGGAGAACGAGCCGTTGTGCACCAGGCACTGGTCGGCGCCCACCGAGTACGGGTGGCAGCCCTCCGGGTTGATCGCCGACTCCGTCGCCATGCGGGTGTGGGCGAGGCCCTGCCAGCCGGTGACGTCGCGCAGCCCGTAGGTGCGGGCGAGGTCCTGCGGGTGGCCGGCCCCCTTGTAGACGACGAGGTCGGTGCCGCTGCCGACGACCAGCGCGCCGGGGGCGGCCGCGGCCACCGCCGCGATCAGCGCGTCGACCGCGACCGGAGCGGTCAGCACCGTCGTGTCCCCCGCCGCCTGCGTCGTGACCGCGGGCGTGCCCGGGAGCAGCCCGGCGACGGTCGTGGCGAGGTCGCCCGGCGCGCGCAGCACCGACACGGCCGCGTGACCCGGCGGGTTGCGCTCCTCGTCGCCGTAGACGGCGATGCCCACCGAGTCGGGCCCGCGCTCCGAGACCCCGCAGAGCATGTCGTCGAGCAGGCGCCCCAGCATCGGGTGCAGCGCGGGGTCGCGGAGGTGGAGACCGATGATGCCGCACATGGCGCTCTGCCTTCCTGCGTCGGAGGGGAGGACCGGGTCGAGCCGAGGGTCTTGAGGAGAAACTACGTTGCCCGCCACGAAACGTCGACCGTCGGACGACTACCCCGTCGTCGTCCCCGCCGCCGAGCCCGCTGTCGTGTCGGACGCCGTGTCCGCGGCCGCCCGGCGCGACGCCCAGGTGTAGGCGTCCAGGACGCTCACCGCGTAGACGAACAGGCCCCCGGCCAGACGGCCGACGAGGGACGTCTCCGGGCTCGTGAGCTGCCAGGTGATGACGCCGAGCAGCAGCGTGTAGAAGGCGAACATCAGGCCGCGGACCGGCAGGCGGGCGAGCACGTGCCCCATGCCGGGCAGGACGACGGCGACGAGGAGCACCAGCCAGGGCCGCACGCGCATCACGCCACCGTCCTCGTGCTCGTGCCCGCCGGCACCCGGTCCCCCACGGCGTCGCCCACCGCGGTGAGGACGTCGAGGGCCCGGCGCACGGCCGCGGCGTCGGCGCGCGTCCGGTCGAAGACCGCGCGGCGGGTGGTGCGGTAGCTCGCCTGGTCGCCCTCGGCGACGCGCAGGACGACGCGGACGCCGCGGCGCCCGATGCCCAGCTCCTTCGTCACGGGATCCGCCAGGAGGTCGGCGGCCGGGTCGAGGGCGCGGGCCAGCGCCGCCGGCGCGGGTGCCCGGTCCGCCCCGGCGCAGGAGACCCGGGACGGCCGCGGGACGCCCGGGGGCGGCGGGAGCTCGTGGGGGAAGCCGGCGTCGGGCGAGAAGACCTCGCAGCCCTGCGGGCGCAGCAGGACGTTGACGGTGCCCGCGACCTCCAGCGGGCGCTCCACGAGGACCTCCACCCACAGCACGGGCAGCTTGCGCAGGGCCAGCGTGTCGACCAGCGCCCGCACCGTCACCGGGCGGCCCTCCCACCGCCCGGTGAGCACCGGGTAGCCCCGCGACGGGTCACCGGACAGGCGCGCGTCGGCGAGCAGCGGCACGACCTCGTCGAACAGCTGCGCGCGCTCCGCGGCGTCGGCCCGGCGCGCACCACGGTGCAGCACGGTCAGCGCGACCGTGGCCGCCACGAGCACCAGCAGGACGCCGGCCGTCGTCGGCGACACCGTCAGTACCCCTGCGGCCGGGGCAGGTCCGCGGTGAACTGCGCGCCGCGGCGGACGAACTTGTAGCGGCGCACCACGAACCAGATCGAGGCGAGCAGGTAGAACGCCAGGATCGAGAGCAGGGCGATGCCGTACCCGAGGAACGTCGCGAAGAAGACGACGGCCGACAGGGCCAGCAGCGCGATCGCCGGCGCCGGGTGCAGCGGCAGCGTGTAGGCCCGGCGGATCGTCCCCAGCGGCCACAGCTTGCGGAACCTCATGAAGCTCGGCCCCATGAAGCTGTACATCAGCAGGCCCGACAGGATCGAGAACGTGATCACCGTCGAGAGCAGCGTCGGCTCGTCGAGCACCACGGGGAGCAGCGCGAACGCGATCGCCACCGGCACGAGGAACACGATCGCCCGGAAGGGCGTGTGGTACCGCGGGTGCACCGCGCCGAACCACTCGGGCAGGTAGCGGTCGCGGCCCATCGAGAACCACGCCCGCGAGGCGTCGTTGATGCACCCGTTGGCCGACGCGAGCGTCGCGCACAGCGTCCCCAGCAGCAGGAGCACCACGAGGACGTCCTGCCCGGAGACGAGCGCGGCGTCGAACAGGGGTGTGATCGCCGTGCCCAGGTAGTGCCAGGGCAGGACGCCGGCACAGACGAACCAGGTCAGCGACGCCGCGATGATCAGCGTCATGATCCCCGCGAGGCTGCCCAGCGGCACCGACCGCGGCGCCGACCGGCACTCCTCGGCGGCCTGGGCCGTGCCCTCGATGCCGAGGTAGAACCACATGCCGAACTGGAACGCGGCGATGACGCCGACCCAGCCGTAGGGCAGCGCGTTCGTCGCGTCGCCCGCGAGGCCCGCGAGGTCGAGCTCGGCCGTCGGCGACCAGGCCCGCAGGCCGATGAACAGGACCAGGATGGTCGCGAAGGCGAACCCGGTGATGACGAGGTTGAGCGTGAGCGACGCGAACACCCCGCGGTAGTTGAGGAACGCCAGCGCGAGGATCGCGAGCACCGCGAACGGGTAGGGCGAGAGCTCCTGCTCGCTGCCCAGCAGCCCGGACAGGGCGGTGAGCAGCGAGCTCAGCACGTTGGCGTTGGCGGCCTCGAGCATCGTGTACGCCAGCGTCAGGTACAGGCCCACGTTGAACGCCATGAGCGGCCCGACCGTGTGCTTGGCCTGGGCGTACTGCCCGCCGGCGGCCGGGATCGCCGAGGTCACCTCGGAGTTGATCATGACGATGCAGGTGTAGAGCAGGCCGACCACCCAGCAGGCGACCAGCGCGCCGTACATCCCGCCCTTCTCGACGGCGAAGTTCCAGCCCATGAACTCGCCGACGAGGACGATGCCCACGCCCAGCGCCCAGATGTGCATCGGGGCGAGCACCCGGCGCAGGGCCGGGCGCTCCGTGGTGGGCGGGCCCGCGGCGGGGGCGGCGGTCGTAGGGGCGGTGGTGGGCGCGGTGGTCGGGCGGTCCTCGGTGGCGCTCATGCCGACCTCACCCCTGCGTCGTCACCGGCGACCGGCGGGTCGTCCAGCGGATCCGGGGCGTTGACCAGCGTCGACTCGTCGTGCTGGCGACCCACCCGCAGCATGTCGGAGACCAGCCAGATCGCGAGGAGCCCGCTGAGCACCCACGCGACGAGCTCGACCACGGCCACCGTGCTCATGACGTCCTCCCCGGTTCCTCGTCGTGGTCGGGCGTGCGGGCGCCGAACCTCTCCTCGACGACCTCGCGGTACTCGCGGAACGAGACGCGGTAGACGAACGCGAGGTAGGCCGCGAGCAGGACCGCGGTGCCCACCAGCGCCAGGACGTCGATCGCGTACTTGTCCTCGCTCGGCTGGTTGGCCTCGACCCCGGCGGTGATCGTCTCGAGGTCGGCGACCCCGCTGTCGATCATCTTCTGGTACTGCTCACGCTCGCCCGGGGTCAGCGGCAGCTCGGCCAGCGGCCGCGCCGGCGTGGTCGTCGTGTCCGTCGACTCGGTGAGGTAGGTCGTGGCGAACAGGGTCACGAAGATCAGCGCGAGGACGACGACGGCGTCGAGGAGCTGCCCCCGCACCGACTGCTTCGGCGGCTCGTAGTGCTCCTTGTGCTCACCGTGCTCACCGTGCTCCCGGGGCCCGCTCGGCGCGGTCACGACCTGCTCCCGCGCCGGGCCGCCCGGATGGCGTCCAGGTTCTCGATGTCGGGGCGGTAGACCTGCTCCTTCGCCAGCCGGTAGCGCCGGATCAGCGCGATCGCCGAGGCGGTGTTCAGGCCCCCCAGCGCCACCATCGCCACGCCGAGCACCACGAGCAGCGCGGGACCCGGGACCGTCGGGGCGGCGGCGACGTAGACGAACACGAGCACCACCCACATGGCGACCGTGCTGCCGATCGCGAGGAGCCGGTCGCGGCGCAGCAGCGTCGCGATCCGGTCGTCGAGGCTTGCCATCTGCGTGCCTCCGTTCGCGCGCACCGGCGAGCGGTCGGGGCGGGGGCGGCACCGTCACCACGGACGGTCCACGCGAGCGTCACGACGTCGTGCGGTCGCTGGAAGACGGGCCTTGCATTGGTCCGGTGGACGGACCATGGACGGGGCAACGATAGGAGACCCACGCCACACCGTGTCAAGACCGCGTCAGATCCGCACGGAGCGGACAGCCCTCAGACCCGGGACCAGGCCACGTCGTCCGCGCCGTCCTCGGCGCCGAACACGATGATCCTCAGTTGCCGCCGCGCCCCCTCCAGGTGCGCGCGCATCGCCGCCGACGCGGCCGCGGCGTCTCCGGCCGCGACCGCCTCGTAGATCGCCTGGTGGTCGCGCAGCGTCTCCTCGACCGGCTCGCGGAACGGGAGGAGGTCGCGGGGGCTGAACAGCTCGCCGCGGGCCGTCTCGACCGCCTCCTCGAGCCGCTCGTTGCCGGCGGCCCGCGCGAGGGCGACGTGGAAGCGGGAGTCGGCCTGGCGGAACGCGGTGCGCCCGATGACGTCGTGCAGCGCGAGCACCGCCTCGCGGACCGGGGCCAGCCCGGCCGCGGTGTGACGGCGCGCGGCCAGCGCCGCCGTCTCGGTCTCCAGGGCGATCCGGAAGTCGATGATGTCGTCCATCTCGCCGGCCTGGGCCCGCATCCGCGCCCGCCAGGCCTCGGCCGGGCGGTGCAGCTCGGTGACGTACGTGCCACCGGTGGAGCCGCGCCGGACCTCGACGTAGCCGTCCTCGCGGAGCTGGCGGATCGCCTCCCGCAGGCTGATCCGCGCGACGCCCAGCTGCTCGGCGAGCTCCCGCTCGGCGGGCAGGCGCTCGCCCGGGCTGACGTCGCCGCGGTGGATGCGCATGCGCAGGTGGTCCGCCACCGCCTGGGCCAGCGTGGTGGAGGAGACCTGCCGGGCCATGGTCGGAGGCTACCCCGCGCGTCACGGTGCGTGTCCGGACGAAACGGCGTCGACGGTGCTCCGCGACCCGTGACGGGTGTGGCGGGGTTGACACCCTTCGGCGCGGGCGTGAATGGTTCTAAGTCCACACCTTGATCCGGCGGGAGCACGTCGACGCGACCGCCGCGGACGGGACACCGAGGGACCGACACGGTCGTCGGCCGTCACGACTCCGGGGAGGCGGCATGGGCGACGCGCGCAACGAGCTGCGGGAACGCGCCGAGGCGGACGGCATCGAGTTCTTCCTGGCGATGTTCGTGGACCTGCACGGCAAGCCCTGCGCGAAGGCGGTCCCGTCCTCGTCCTTCGACCTGCTCATGGACGGTGGCGCGGGGTTCGCGGGCTTCGCCGCCGGCGACCTCGGGCAGTCGCCCGCCGACCCCGACGTGCTCGCGGTCCCGGACCCGGCGTCGTACACGAAGCTGCCGTGGAAGCCCGGCGTCGCGGTGCTGCACTGCGACCCGCACGTCGACGGGCGGCCCTGGCCCTACGCGCCGCGGGTGATCCTGCGCCGACAGCTCGACGAGCTCGCCGAGAAGCGCGGGTGGGTGTTCAACACCGGCACCGAGCTCGAGTACAGCCTGCTGCGCCGCCGCGCGGACGGGGGCCTCGAGCCCGCCGACCCGCACGACACCGCGGACAAGCCCTGCTACGAGGTCAAGGGCCTGACGCGCATGTGGGACCACCTCTCGACGGTGTCGCGTCACCTCAACACCCTGGAGTGGGGCAACTACGCGAACGACCACGAGGACGGCAACGGCCAGTTCGAGAACAACTGGCACTACGCCGACGCCCTCACCACGGCCGACCGCGCCATCTTCTTCCGCTACATGATCCACATGCTGGCGTACGACGCCGGCATGGTCGCGACGTTCATGCCCAAGCCGCTGAGCCACCTCACCGGCAACGGCATGCACATCCACCAGAGCCTCTGGACGCAGGACGGGCAGGCCCTGTTCGCGGACGACACCGACCCGCTCGGCATGTCCCGCACCGGCTACCACTACCTCGGTGGGCTGATCGAGCACGGCCGGGCGTCGGCCGGGATCATCTGCCCGACCGTCAACTCCTACAAGCGCATCGGCGTCGGCGCCCCGACCTCGGGCTCGACGTGGGCGCCGGCCTACGTCGCCTACGGCGGCAACAACCGCTCGGTGATGCTGCGGGTGCCCGAGGGCGGGCGCGTGGAGCACCGCGGGGTCGACGGGTCGGCCAACCCCTACCTGGCCGCCACCGTGCTGCTCGCCGCCGGCCTCGACGGCATCGACCGGGAGATCGACCCCGGCGCGTGCACCGACGACAACCTCTTCACCCTCGGCGCCGACGAGGTCCGCGCCCGCGGCATCAAGCACCTGCCCCGCACCCTGGACCGCGCGGTGGAGGAGCTCGTCGGCGACGACGTCCTGCGCGCGGCGCTGGGCAAGACCTCGGGCGGCGACTTCGTCGACTACTTCGCCGCGGTCAAGCAGCAGGAGTTCGACGAGTACCACGCCTCGGTGTCCGACTGGGAAGTGCGGCGCTACCTGACCCAGGCGTGAGACGCACCGAACCGTCGAGGAGGACGCCCCGGTGACCAGCACGAACGGCAACGGGCACCGACCCGGGCGCCTGCGTGGCTACTCGGCGTGGAGCCTGTTGCGCCACGGGCTCGCCCGCGAGGAGTGGCCGCGGGCCTGGCACGAGCGGGAGCTGCGCCCGAGCTACGACGCGGTGATCATCGGCGGTGGGGTGCACGGCCTGGCGACGGCCTACTACCTGGCCCGCGACCACGGCATGCGCGACGTCGCGGTGCTCGACCGGGCGTACATCGGCTCGGGCGGGTCGGGCCGCAACACCGCGATCCTGCGCTCGAACTACCTCACCCCCGAGGGCGTGCGGTTCTACGACCGGTCGGTGAAGCTCTACGAGCACCTCGCCGCGGACCTGAACTTCAACGTCATGTTCTCCCAGCGCGGGCACCTCACCCTCGCGCACAACGACGCCTCGCTGCGCACGATGCACTGGCGCACCGAGGTCAACAAGCTCCAGGGCGTGGACTCCGAGGTCATCGGGCCGGACCGCATCAAGGAGCTCGTCCCCTACCTCGACACGAGCGAGGACACCCGCTACCCGATCCTCGGGGCGCTCTACCACCCGCCGGGCGGGATCGTGCGCCACGACGCCGTGGTCTGGGGCTACGCCCGCGGCGCGGACGCGCACGGGGTGCACATCCACCAGCAGACCGAGGTCACCGGCATCGACGTCGAGCGCGGCCGGGTCACCGGGGTGCAGACCACCCGCGGCCGGATCGCGACCCCGGTGGTGCTCAACGCCACCGCCGGCTGGGCCAGCCTGATCTCCGACATGGCCGGGGTGGCCATGCCCGTGCAGACCTCGCCGCTGCAGGCCGCGGTCACCGAACCGGTGCGCCCGTTCCTCGACACCGTCGTCGTCTCGGGCACCCTGCACGTCTACGTCAGCCAGACCGACCGCGGCGAGCTCGTCTTCGGCGCCTCGGTGGACCCGTTCGCGTCGTACTCGATGCGCGGGTCGCTGGAGTTCAGCGAGGGGATCGCCGGCCACGTCCTCGAGCTCATGCCCGCGCTGCACCGGATGCGGCTGCTGCGCCAGTGGGCCGGGCTCTGCGACATGACCCCGGACTACTCGCCGATCATGGGTCCGACGCCGGTCGAGGGCTTCTACGTCGACGTCGGCTGGGGCACCTACGGCTTCAAGGCCGGCCCCGTGTCCGGCGAGGCGATGGCCGCGTGCCTCGCCCACGGCAAACCACCCGAGATCATCGCCGCCTTCGGCCTCGACCGCTTCGGCGACGGGCGGCTCGTCGGCGAGAAGGGAGCGGCCGCCGTGGGCCACTGAGCGCCCCGGCGTGCCCGTCCCTGCCCCGACCCTTCCCGAGGTGACCGCCATGATGCTGCTCCCCTGCCCCTGGTGCGGGCCCCGCAACGCGACGGAGTTCCGGTTCGTCGGCGAGGCCGGACCGCGGCCGGACCCCGCGACCGTGACGCCCGAGCAGTGGCGCCACTACCTCTACGTCCACGCCAACCGGTGCGGCTGGTCGACGGAGACCTGGTACCACCGCGCCGGCTGTCGCCGGTACCTGTCGGTCGAGCGGCACACGCTCACCCACGAGATCCGCACGGTGCGGGACACGGCGACGGGGACGACGAGCGCGAGCACCGCGACCCCGGAGGCCGCCCGATGAGCCTGCTCCCCACGCCCCGGCGCCCCCGGGCCGCCCGACCCACCGACCGCGCCGACGCGGAGCGCCTGCCGCCGCGCGCGGGCGAGGTCATCGACCGCCGCCGCACGGTGGGCTTCCGCTGGAACGGCACCCCGTACACCGGCCACCCCGGCGACACGATCGTCTCGGCGCTCGCCGCGGCCGGGGAGCGCGTGTTCTCGCGCAGCTACAAGTACCACCGCCCGCGCGGCCTGCTGACCGCGAACTACCTCGACCCCGGCTGCATGGTCCAGGTCGGCGACGAGCCCAACGTCCGCGGCGCCCACCGGCTCCTCACCGACGGCATGGACGTGCGCTCGCAGAACACCTGGCCGTCGCTGAGGTTCGACGTCCGCGCCGTCAACGGGCTCGCGAGCCGCTTCCTCGCCACCGGCTTCTACTACAAGACCTTCATCAAGCCCGAGGTGCTCTGGCCGGCCTACGAGAAGGTGCTGCGCACGTTCGTCCACGCCGGCGAGGTGCCGCCGGACAGCGCCCCCGGGCACTACGACAAGCGCTACGCCCACCCCGACGTCGTCGTCGCCGGCGGCGGACCGGCCGGCATGGCGGCCGCCGTCGCCGCCGCCCGGGCCGGCGCCACGGTGATGCTCGTCGAGGAGGAGCACCAGCTCGGCGGGCACCTGCGCTGGGGCGGCCCGGCCGAGCTCGCGCGCCTGGCGGAGCTGCGCGCGCTGGTCGCCGCCGAGCCCGCGATCGAGGTGCTCACCGACGCCGTCGTCGGCGCCCGCTTCGACGACAACTGGATCCCCGTCGTCGCGCGCGGGATCCCCGGGATCGACGAGCGCCTGATCAAGGCCCGCGCGGGCGCGCTGGTGGTCGCGCCGGGGCTGGTGGAACGGCCCTACGTCTTCGCCGGCAACGACCTGCCCGGCGTCGTGCTGTCCACCGCGGTCCGGCGCCTGGTGAACCTCCACGCCGTGCGGCCCGGCCGCCGGGCGGTCGTGCTCACCGCCAACCCCGAGGGCGACGCCGCCGTCGCCGACCTCGAGTCCGCCGGCGTCGAGGTGGCCGAGGTCGTCGACGCCCGCCGCGGCGAGGGCGTCCGCGCCGCGCACGGGCGCTCCGGGCTGCGGGTCGTCGAGCTCGGCGACGGGCGCCGCGTGGAGGCCGACCTGCTCGTCACCGCCGTCGGCTGGACCGCGCCGACGTCGCTGCTCAACCAGTCCGGGGACCGCCCGGTCTACGAGCCGCGGGCGGCGCGCTTCCTCCCCGACCCGACGCGGATGCCGGAGAACGTGCTGGCCGCCGGCGGGATCGCCGGCGACGGGGACGTCGACGCGCTGGTCGAGCACGCGGACGCCGTGGGCCGGGAGGCGGCGCGGCGGGCCGGCCGCAGCGCGGGGGCGGCCGTCACGGTCCCCGCGCTGCCCGTCGCGGACCACCCCGAGCTGTTCAGCGCCGGTACCGGCGGGTTCGTCGACTTCTCCGAGGACGTCTCGGCCAAGGACATCACCACCGCCGCGGCCGAGGGCTACGACTCCGTCGAGCTGGTCAAGCGCTACACGACGGCGACGATGGGCCCGGCTCAGGGCAAGCTCGAGACGGTCAACACCGTCGCCGTCCTCGCCGCGGCGACCGGGCGCACGATCGCCGAGACCGGCACGACCACGTGGCGCCCGATGTGGGCACCGGTGACCCTGGGCGCGCTGGCCGGGCGCAGCCACGAGCCGGTGCGGTACTCGCCGATGCAGCCCTGGCACGAGCGCCACGGCGCGGTGCCGCTCATCGCCGGGCAGTGGATCCGCCCCGAGCACTACGGCGACCCGGCCGGCGAGGTCACCGCGGTCCGCACCGGCGTCGGGATCATCGACGTCACGCCGATCGGGAAGCTCGACCTGCGCGGACCGGACGTCGCGAAGCTGCTCAACCTGCTCTACGTCAACAAGTGGTCGAAGCTCGGCGTCGGCAGGGTGCGCTACGGGGTCATGTGCGCCGAGGACGGCGTCGTCATGGACGACGGCGTCACCGGCCGGCTCGGCGAGGACCACTACCTCATGTCCACGACCTCGTCGGGGGCGGCGACGGTGTGGGAGTGGGTCGAGAACTGGCTGCAGACCGCCCACCCCGAGTGGCGGGTGCACGTCACGCCGGTGACCACGGCCTACGCCAGCATCAACATCGCCGGTCCGCGCTCGCGGGAGCTGCTGGGCCGCCTCACCGACGTCGACCTCGACCCCGAGCGGTTCGGCTACATGCAGGTCCGCACCGGGCGCGTCGCCGGCGTCGACGACTGCGTGCTGTGGCGCATCGGGTTCACCGGGGAGCTGTCCTACGAGGTCCACGTGCCCGCCGGCTACGGCCTGCACGTCTGGGAACGGCTCATGGCCACCGGCGCCGACCTCGGCGTGCGGCCGTTCGGGGTGGAGGCCCAGCGCATCCTGCGCCTGGAGAAGGGCCACGCCATCGTCGGGCAGGACACCGACGGGCTGACCCAGGGCTTCAGCGCCGGGCTCGACGGGCTGATCAAGCTCGACAAGGACGACTTCGTCGGGCTGCCGGAGCTGCGCTGGCAGCGCGAGCGCGACACCGCCCCGCGCCTGGTCGGGCTGCGCCCGCTCGACGCGACGGTCGTCCCGCCCGAGGCCAGCCAGATCCTCGACCGCGCCGGGGGCATCGCCGGGCGGGTGACCTCGAGCCGGATGTCCCCCACCCTCGGCCGCTCGATCGGGCTGGCCCAGCTCGACCGCGAGCTCGCCGAGGTCGGCACCCGCGTCACCGTCCGGCTGCCCGACGGCCGCGACGTCGCCGCCGAGGTCACCGACCCCGTCCACGTCGACCCCGAGGGGGCGAAGCTCCGTGGCTGAATCCCCGGCTGACGCCGTTGCTGCGCAGACCGCCGTCGCGCGCAGCCCGATCGCGGCCGCCGTGCCGACCGTCCGGGACGGCTGGGAGGTCGACGCGACGGTCGCCGTCGGGCCGCTCACGCTCTCGGACGAGACGCCGCTGGCCAAGGTCGCCGTGCGCGCTCCCTTCGACGGCGCGGCGCGCGCCGCCCTCGGCGTGCGGTACGGCCGCACGGGGCGGGTCGACATCGGCGGCGACAGGGTGCTGATCGCTGGCGCCGGTCCGGGCGAGTGGCTGGCGCTCGGCGCCCCCGGCACGGGCTCGGCGCTCGTGGCGTCGCTCGAGGAGCTGCTCGCCGGCACCGGCGAGTTCACCTCGGTCCTCGACCTCACCCACGGCCGCGCCCTCGTCCGCCTCGAGGGCGCGGCCGCCCCGAGCGTCCTCGCCGGCGTCTGCGCGATCGACTTCTCCGACACCGTCACCCCCGACGGCACCGCGCTGCGGACGTCGGTCGCGGCGGTGGTCACCGACGTGGTCCGCGACGACCGCGGCACGCAGCGCAGCGGAGCTGCCGCGACGGGCGCTGTGGGCGTGCCCTCCTTCCTGCTCCACTGCGAGCGGTCGTCGGGGCAGTACCTCGCCGACGCGCTGCTCGAGGCGGGCGCCGGGGCGGGGCTCGAGGTCACGGGGTTCCGCGGGCTCGAGCCGTCGCGTGGCTGAGCTCCCGCACCATCCGCGACTCCGTGCTCTCCGGGTGGTTCGGCACCGGCTGGCGCTCGCCGCTCGGGACGAAGCCCAGGCGCGCGTAGCACCGGCGGGCGCGCTCGTTGCCGTCCACGACCCACAGCGCGAGCCGGTGGGCCCCCTGGCCCGCGGCCCACGCCACCACGGCGCCGACCAGCGCGTCCGCCACGCCCTGCCCGCGCCGGGCGGGGTCGACCCACATGGCCACGAGGTGGCGCCGGGCGGGATCGCCGGGCTCGGGCACGGCTCCACCCTGCCCGGTGACGGCGGGCACGCGGGCTTGAGTGTGCCGCGACGGCACGGGTTCGACTGGTCGCCATGAGCACACCGACGCAGTCCCGCCCGCGCATCGTCGACGTCGAGGAGTTCTTCGCCGACCCCGAGTTCGCCCACGCGACGGTGTCGCCCGACGGCACGCGGCTCGCCTACCTCGCGCCGCGCCACGGGCACCTGCAGGTCTGGGTCCGCGGGATCGACGAGGAGCACGCCGACGCCGTGTGCGTCACCCACGACGCGCGCCGCGGCATCACCGACTACCACTGGACCGACGACCCGCGCTGGCTGCTGTACCTGCAGGACACCGACGGCAACGAGGACTGGCACCTCCACCGCGTCGACCTGACGGCGCCCGACCGGCCCGCCGTCGACCTGACGCCGCTGCCGGCCGGGTCCCGCGTCGCGGGCGTCGAGGTCCTGGCGGCCTTCCCCGGGCAGGTGCTCGTCACGATGAACCGGCGGCCGATGGTCTTCGACGTCTTCCGCGTCGAGGTCGCCACGGGCGAGACCACCCTGCACGTGGAGCAGCCGTCGCCGCGCCGCACCTACCTACCCGACCGGGAGGGCCGCCCGGCGTTCCTGTCCGAGCTCACCGACGACGGCGACTGGGAGTTCTCCGCCGTCGACGGCCCCGGGCGGACCCGCCTCCTGCTCCGCGTCGGCGGCCCGGAGCACCCGTTGGGCGTGTACCCGCAGCTCGTGACCCCGGACGGCACGGGCCTGCTGCTCGGCCTCTACCAGGACGGCGACGACCTGCGGCTCGTGCGCGTCGACCGGGACACCGGCACGCAGACCGTCGTCGGGGCCGTCGACGGGCAGAGCCTCGACACGATGGGCATGCACTCGCCCCTGCTGCCGCCCGTCGTCGTCGAGAGCGCGCGCACCCACGAGGTGATCGCCGCGCGCTTCGTCGGCGACCGGCCACGCGTCGAGGTGCTCGACCCGGCGTACGCGGAGGTGTTCGCCGCGCTCGAGCAGCTCTCCGACGGGGTGCTGCACTCCGTGTCGTCGGACGACGCGGAGCGCTGGTGGATCGCGAGCTTCGTCCACGACCGCGCGCCCGGGATGACCTGGCTGCACGACCGGGTCACCGGCGAGAGCCGGCTGCTCTTCCGGTCGTTCACGCACATCGCCCCCGAGGAGCTGGCCGCCGTGACCCCGGTCCGGTTCCCGGCCCGCGACGGGCTGCCGCTGCACGGGTTCCTGACGCTGCCGGTCGGGGTGCCGCACGAGGACCTGCCGCTGGTGCTCATCGTCCACGGCGGGCCGTGGGCGCACGACACGTGGCGCTACGACCCGGAGGCCCAGTTCCTGGCCAACCGCGGCTACGCCGTCCTGCACGTCAACTTCCGCGGCTCCACGGGCTACGGCCGCCGGCACCTCACCGCCGCGGTCGGCGAGCTCGCCGGCGCCATGCACGACGACCTGATCGACGCCGCCCGCTGGGCCGTCACCGAGGGCTTCGCCGACCCCGACCGCATCGCGATCTACGGCGGCTCGTACGGGGGCTACGCCGCACTGGTCGGGGTCACGGTCACCCCCGACTTCTTCGCCGCGGCCGTCGACTACGTCGGCATCTCCGACCTCGCGAACTTCATGCGCACGCTGCCCGCGTTCGCCCGCCCCAACCTGGTCAACAACTGGTACCGCTACGTCGGCGACCCGGCGGACCCCGAGCAGGAGGCCGACATGCTGTCCCGCTCCCCCATCACGATGGTCGACCGGATCCGTACCCCGCTGCTCGTCGCGCAGGGCGCCAACGACGCCCGCGTGGTGCAGGCCGAGTCGGACAACATCGTGTCGTCGCTGCGGGCCCGCGGCGTGCCGGTGGAGTACCTGGTCGCCGACGACGAGGGCCACGGGTTCGCGAACCCGGAGAACCGGTTCCGGCTCTACCGCGCGATGGAGGCGCACTTCGCCGAGCACCTCGGCGGACGGGCCGGCTGAGCCGCTTGTCCGGCACGCCCGCGGCCTGTTCTGATCACCGCTCGTGGGGCACCCCAGCGCCGGCGCCGACCATCCCCGGGCCCGCACCGCGTCGGGCCTCGCGATCGCGCTGCTCTCGGGGTTCTCCTTCGGGCTGGCCGGGCCGTTCGCCGCGTCGCTGATCGCGGTCGGGTGGTCGCCGCCGGCGGTGGCGCTGGCCAGGCTGGCGGGCGCGGCGGTCCTCCTCGCCGTGCCGCTGGCGCTCCTCCTGGCCCGCGGGTGGCGCCCGCGCGCCGGGCACGGGCGCGCCGTGGTGGTCTACGGGCTCGTCCCGCTCGCGGGCGCGCAGGTCTGCTACTTCAGCGCCGTCGGGCACCTGTCGGTCGGCGTCGCCCTGCTCATCGAGTACACCGCGCCGGTCCTCCTGCTCGCCTGGACGTGGGCGCGCACCGCCGTCCGGCCCCGGCCCCTGACGCTGGCGGGTGCCGCGCTGGCCGTCGCGGGCCTGGTGCTCGTCCTCGACGTCGCGCGCGGGGCGGAGGTCGACGTCGTCGGCGTCCTGTGGGGCCTGGGCGCGGCGGTGTGCCTCGCGGCGTACTTCCGGCTCTCGGCCGCCGCCGGCGGGGCCGAGGGCCCGCCCGCCCTGGTGCTCACCGCGGGCGGGGCCGTCGTGGGCAGCGTGGTCGTCGCGCTGCTCGGGCTCGTCGGCCTGCTGCCGCTGACCGCGACGACCGCACCCATCGACCTCGGCGGCCGGGGTGCCCCGTGGTGGGTCGGCGTCCTGCTCGTCGCGGCCCTGTCCACCGCGCTGGCGTACCTCACCGGCATCGCCGCGGTCGGGCGGCTCGGCTCGCGGCTCGCGTCGTTCGTGGGGCTGAGCGAGGTCCTCTTCGCCGTGCTCGGCGCCTGGTGGCTGGTGTCCCAGGAGCCGACGGCGACGCAGGTCGCGGGCGGGGTGCTCGTCGTCGGGGCGGTCGCGCTGATCCGCTGGGCGGAGCCGCCCGGTCCCTAGGTCGGCGCGAGCCCGGTGAGCACCCCCACCAGCCGCGCGGGGTGCAGCTGGATCCCCACGTGCGAGGTGGGCACGTCCACCACGGCGAACGGCACCGCGAGCACCGCGTCGGCCTCGCGGACGAACCGGTCCTGCAGCGCCGGCGACATCGCGCGGTCCTCGGAGAGCCGCACGTAGGTGTGCGGCAGCAGGCCCCAGGCGCCCGGGTCGACACGCACGGCGTCCTCGTCGATCGCGAGGGCCTCGCGGACGTCCATCGCCGCGAGCAGCGCGAGCAGCTCGGCGCGGGTGCCGTCGGCGAGCAGCGCGTCCTGGAGCGCGTCGAGGGCCGTCGGGTCCTGGGTGTGCAGGTCGACCCGCAGCTCGCCGACCTCGGCCGGGTCGGCGGTCATGAGGCTCGGTGCGATCCGGTCGAGGGCCGACGGCCCGGTGTCGGCGAGGTAGGTCGACGGGCCGGCGGCGACGCAGCACCACGCGGAGACGTAGACGACGTGGTCGAGCAGCTCGGGCACGGCGTTCGCGACCGCGGTGACCGTCATCCCCCCGCGGCTGTGGCCCACGAGCACCACCGGGCCGTGCTCGCGCGCCGCGCGGACGACCTCGACGACCGCGGCGACGTCGTCGGCGGTGGAGATCCCGGCCATACCGGTCGGTCGCGCGTCGAGCCCGTGGCCGGGCAGGTCGACGGCGACGGCCCGGTGGCCCCGCAGCGCGAGCGCGCGGGCGACCGGCCCCCAGTGCGAGGCGTTGGCGAACGCGCCGTGGACGAGGACGTAGGTGGTCGGTGACATCCCACGCTCCCCACGGACGACGAACGCGGCGCACCGAGGACGGTGCACCGCGTTCGTGGACGTAGCCCCGAGGGGATTCGAACCCCCGCTACCGCCTTGAGAGGGCGGCGTCCTAGGCCGCTAGACGACGGGGCCCTAGGAGAACGGCGACGACTCTAGATCACGGTCCGCCACCGCTCGCAGCTGGGGTACCAGGACTCGAACCTAGAACAACTGAACCAGAATCAGCCGTGTTGCCAATTACACCATACCCCATGGCGATCACCGAGCGTGACGCATCGCCCTGCCCGCTGACGTCGACCAGTCTAGGACATGGCCGCACGGCGGTTCGACACCCCCCGGGACGGGCCCCGACCCGCAGGTCAGGACCGCGGTGTCCCGCCCGGTAGCCTGGCTGAGTTGGGCTACCGCACGACCAGGAAGATCGAGACGTGAGCTCTCAGCCGTCCACCGGTACCGCGGGTCAGCCCGCGTTCGCACCCCTGCCCGCGAGCGTGGACCTGCCCGCGATCGAGCGCGAGGTCCTGGCCCGCTGGGCCGACCGTGACGTGTTCCGTCGCACCCTCGAGCGCACCGCCGGCGGCGAGCCGTGGATCTTCTACGAGGGCCCGCCCACCGCGAACGGCCAGCCCGGCACCCACCACGTCGAGGCCCGCGCGTTCAAGGACCTCTTCCCCCGGTTCAAGACCATGCGCGGCTACCACGTGCCGCGCCGCGCGGGGTGGGACTGCCACGGCCTGCCGGTCGAGCTCGCCGTCGAGAAGGAGCTCGGCTTCACCGGCAAGGGCGACATCGAGCAGTACGGCATCGCCGAGTTCAACGCCGCGTGCCGCGAGTCGGCGCTGCGCAACGTCTCGGCCTTCGCTGCGATGACCGAGCGCATGGGCTACTGGGTCGACCTCGACGAGGCCTACCTGACGATGGCCCCGCGCTACGTCGAGAGCGTCTGGTGGTCGCTCAAGAAGATCTTCGACGACGGGCTGCTCGTCGAGGACCACCGCGTGACGCCGTACTGCCCGCGCGACGAGACGCCGCTCTCGGACCACGAGGTCGCGCTCGGCTACGAGGACGACGTCGACCCCTCGGTCTACGTCCGCTTCCCGCTGACCGACGGGCCCTGGGTCGGGGCGGCCCTGCTGGTGTGGACGACGACGCCGTGGACCCTGCCGTCGAACACCGCCGTGGCCGTCGCGCGCGACATCACCTACGTCCGCGCGACCACGGCCGACGGTGACGACCTCGTCGTCGCCGAGGACCTCCTGCGGGTGCTGGGTGAGGACGCGCAGGTCACCGACCGCCTCGCCGGCGCGGACCTGCTCGGAAGCCACTACCGCCGCCCGCTCGAGATCATCGACCCCGAGCGCTTCGGAGACGCCCACCGCGTCGTGCACGGCGACCACGTCACCACCGACGCCGGCACCGGCCTGGTGCACATGGCGCCCGCCTTCGGCGCCGAGGACCACCTCGTGGCCAAGGCCGAGGGCCTCGAGATGGTCAACCCGATCGGGCCGGACGGGCACTTCGACGCCGACGTCCCGCTCGTCGGCGGGATGTTCTTCAAGAGCGCCGACCCGACGCTGGTCGAGGAGCTGCGGGCGCGCGGCGTGCTGTGGCGCTCGGAGTCGTACGAGCACTCCTATCCGCACTGCTGGCGCTGCCACACCCCCCTGATCTACTACGCGCTCCCGTCGTGGTTCATCCGCACCACCGCGATCCGCGACCGCCTGGTCGAGGAGAACGAGCGGACGAACTGGTATCCGCCGCACATCAAGCACGGCCGCTACGGCGGGTGGCTCGAGAACAACGTCGACTGGGCGCTCTCGCGCAACCGCTACTGGGGCACGCCGCTGCCGATCTGGCGCAACGACGCCGACCCGTCGGAGATGGTGTGCGTCGGTTCGCTGGCCGAGCTCTCGCAGTGGGTGGGCGAGGACCTCGCCGAGCTCGACCCGCACCGCCCCTACGTCGACGACGTCACCTTCCCGGCGCCCAGCGGCACCGGCACGATGCGCCGCGTCAGCGACGTCATCGACGTCTGGTACGACTCGGGCGCGATGCCGTTCGCCCAGTGGGGCGCGCCGCACCACCACGAGGCCGACTTCGCGCAGGCCTACCCCGCGCAGTACATCTGCGAGGCGATCGACCAGACCCGCGGCTGGTTCTACTCGCTGATGGCCGTGGGCACGCTGGTGTTCGACCGGTCGTCCTACGAGAACGTCGTGTGCCTCGGCCTGCTGCTCGACGAGCAGGGCCGCAAGATGTCGAAGCACCTGGGCAACGTGCTCGACCCGTTCGAGCTCTTCGAGTCCCACGGCGCCGACGCGGTGCGGTGGCTGATGCTGGCGCAGGGCTCGCCGTGGGTCGACCGGCGCGTCGGGCACGAGGCGCTGCGCGAGATCGTCCGCAAGGTCCTGCTGACCTACTGGAACACCGCGTCGTTCCTCGTCACGTACGCGAACGCGTCGGGGTGGCGGCCGTCGGGCACGGAGCGCAGCGGAGCTGGACCATCGACCGGGGAGCCGGTGCGCAGCGACCACCCGATGGACCGCTGGGTGCTCGGCGAGCTGGCGACCTGCGTCCGCGAGGTCACCCGCGCGCTCGACGACTTCGACTCCTCGAGCGCCGGCCGCGCGATCTCGTCGTTCGTCGACGGCCTGTCGAACTGGTACGTCCGGCGCTCGCGTCGGCGCTTCTGGAACGGCGACACCGCGGCGCTGGCGACGCTGCACCACTGCGTCGAGACGCTCTCGCGGCTCATGGCGCCGTTCATCCCGTTCACCACCGACCACCTGTGGACGCGGCTGCAGGGCGACGTCGTCGAGGGCGCGCCCGACTCGGTGCACCTCGCCGACTGGCCGGTCGTCGACGAGACGGCGATCGACCCGGTGCTCGCCGAGCGCATGACGCTCGTGCAGCGCATCGTCGAGCTCGGCCGGTCGACCCGCGCCGCCAGCGGGGTGCGCACGCGCCAGCCGCTGTCGCGCGCGGTGGTGGCCGCCCCCGGGTTCGCCGACCTGGGCTCCGACGACGAGGGCAGGGGCCTGCTCGCCGAGATCGCCGAGGAGCTCAACGTCGGGCGCGTCGAGGCGGCGGGGTCAGACCTCGTCGAGGTCACCGTGAAGCCGAACTTCCGGGCGCTGGGCAAGCGCTTCGGGAAGCAGACGCCGGCCGTGGCCGAGGCCGTCAAGGCGTCGACGACCGCGCCGGTCGACGGGACGCTCACGGTGGTCGTCGACGGCGCCGAGGTCGCGCTCTCGGGCGACGAGATCGTCGTCGAGGAGAGCCCGCGCGAGGGCTGGGCGGTGCGGAGCGAGGGCGGGCTCTCGGTCGGTCTGGACACCGAGCTCACCGACGAGCTGCGCGCCGCGGGCCTCGCGCGCGACGTCGTGCGCGTCGTGCAGGAGGCGCGCAAGACCCGGGGGCTCGAGGTCTCCGACCGCATCGCGCTGACCTGGGCCGCCGAGCGCGCCGACGTCGCCGACGCCGTGCGCACCCACGCCGGCACCATCGCCGAGGAGGTCCTCGCGGTCGAGATGACCGAGGGGGCCGTGAACGGGGACGCCGCCGCGCGTTCCGACGATCTCGCGCTGGCCGTCGCGATCGCCCCCGCCGCCGGCGCCGCGGGGGCGTGACGCGCGCGAGGGGTCAGCCGGCCGGCACCTCGTGCGTCGCCGCCGACCGGGCCGACCCCTCGCGCAGCCCGAACACCGCGACGAGGCTGAGCAGCGACAGCGCGGTGACGTACAGCGCGATCGGCGTCGACGACCCCGTCGCGCCGAACAGGGCCGTGGCGACCAGCGGCGTCACCGCCCCGCCGACCATGCCGCCGACCTGGTACGCGATGGAGATCCCGCTGTAGCGCACGCGCACCGGGAAGATCTCGGCGAACAGGCCGCCCTGGGCGCCGGCCATGATGCCCTGGACGATCGCCGCGACCGCGAACGCGAGCCCGGCGAGGGCCGCCGACCCCGTGTTGACCAGCGCGAACATCGGCAACGGCCAGACGACGGCGGTCAGGGCACCGACGACGAACACCCGGCGCGAGCCGAACCGGTCGGAGAGCACGGCCGCGACGACGATCGTCGCCACCCACACGACCGTCGACAGCATGATCAGCGTCAGCAGCGTCGTGCGCTCGTAGTCCAGCGCCGTCGTGCCGTAGCTCAGCATGTAGACGATCACCGTGTAGCCGACGGCCGGCGGCGCGATCGAGGCGAGGCTCGCGAGCGCCAGCACCTTCGGGTGGCGCCGGAGGAGGTCGGCGACCGGGACCGTGCTCGTCTCCCGGCGCTGCTTGACCTGCTCGAACTCCGGCGCGTCCTGCAGCCGGCTGCGCACGACGAAGCCGACGACCACGAGCACGACCGACAGCAGGAAGGGGATGCGCCAGCCCCACGACCGGAACGACTCGTCGGGCAGGCCGGCGACGGCGAGGAAGGCGAGGTTCGAGGTGAGCACACCGATCGGCACGCCGAACTGGGCGAAGCTGCCGTAGACCGCGCGCCGGCGGCTCGACGCGTGCTCGGTGGCGATGAGCACGGCGCCGCCCCACTCCCCGCCGACCCCGAAGCCCTGCAGGAGGCGCAGCAGCACGAGCAGCAGCGGGGCCGCGATGCCGATCGCCGCGTACGTCGGGAGCACGCCGATGAGCGCGGTCGCCCCGCCGGTGAGCAGCAGCGTCAGCACGAGCATGGCCTTGCGGCCGATGCGGTCGCCGAAGTGCCCGATCACCGCGGCGCCGAGCGGGCGCGCGACGAACCCGACCGCGAAGGTCCCGAACGCCGCGAGCGTGCCCGCCACGGAGGAGAACTGCGGGAAGAAGAGGCTCCCGAACACCAGCGCCGCGGCGGTGCCGAAGATGTAGTAGTCGTACCACTCGATCGACGTGCCGACGAAGCTCGCCGCGAAGATGCTCCTGCGCGAGGGACCGGCCATGGTCAGGCAGGGAAGCGCACCGGGGCACGCGCGGGCAACAGCGCGGCTCAGGTCTCCCGGAACTCGGAAAGGACCGCCTCGGTGTGCTCGCCGACGTCGGGGACCGCACCCATGCGCAGCTCGCGGCCGGCGAGCCCGATCGGCGGCACCAGCGCCGGGACCGCACCCGCCGGCGAGCCGACCGTGCGCCAGCGGTCGCGGGCGGCGTGCTGCGGGTGGGCGAGGACGCCGTCGTCGCCGACGAGGTCGCGCCGGCGGGCGTGCGCGATGCCGGCGCTCGCGAGGCGCCCGACGACCTCCTCGCCGTCGAGCGCGCCCAGCACGGCGTCGATGGCCGCGTGGAGCTCGTCGCGGTGCTCGAGGCGCGCGGAGCCGGTGGCGAAGCGGTCGTCGGTCGCGAGGGCCTCGTCGCCGAGGACCTCGGCGCAGAAGCGGTCCCACTCCCGCTCGTTCTGGATCGCGAGCACGACCTCGGTGCCGTCGCCGGCGACGAACGTGCCGTAGGGCGCGATGGCGGGGTGGGAGGTGCCGGCGCGCCGGGGCGCGTGGCCGGCGCCCGCAGCGTAGGTCAGCGGGAAGCCCATCCACTCGCTCAGCGCGTCGAAGAGGCTGACCTCGATCGCCGTCCCCTCCCCCGTGCGCTCCCGCTCGTAGAGGGCGGCGAGGATGCCGGAGAACGCGTACATGCCGGCCCCGATGTCGGCGGCCGGGATGCCCGCCTTGGCCGGGTGCTCGGGCGTGCCGGTCATGGTCACCAGGCCCGTCTCGGCCTGGATGAGCAGGTCGTAGGCCTTGGCGTCGCGATAGGGACCCGACGAGCCGTAGCCCGAGATGCTGCAGTGCACGAGACGCGGGTGCTCCCGGCGCAGCTCCTCGGCGCCGAGCCCCAGGCGCTCCGCGGCGCCGGGCGCGAAGTTCTGCACGAACACGTCGGCACGGGCGAGGATCCGGCGCAGGGCGGCGAGCGCGTCGGGGTCCTTGAGGTCGAGCGTGACGCTCTCCTTGCCCCGGTTGAGCCAGACGAAGTGGCTGGACAGGCCGTGCACGACGGTGTCGTAGTCGCGGGCGAAGTCGCCGCGTCCCGGCCGTTCGACCTTGACGACGCGGGCGCCGAGGTCGGCGAGGTGGCGCGTCGCGAGCGGCGCGGCGACCGCCTGCTCGCAGGCCACCACCAGGACGCCGTCCAGCGGGAGAGAGGTCACGCGATGATCGTGCCCCGCGGGGCGCACCCTCGCTCGGTCCTGCTCGTCGTGACCCACGTCGTCTCGTTGCGCCGAACCGGTGGGCCCGGTCGTCCGAGTCATGCGCGTCCGGTCGACCTCCTGCGGGGGTGCGTTCGACCGCGAGACCGGTCCCACGTCGGCGACGTCGGCGACGTCGGCGACGTCGGCGACGTCGTCGTCGCGTCGCCCCGCTGAGCCGGCCCGGGAACTCCGTTCCTCCGGCGGTCGTTGACGGTCCGTGTTCGCCGAGGGGATGATCTCGGCGCGTTCCCGGCTGATCGAGCACCGAGCGTCACGAGGAGACCCCGATGCGCAGCAACCTGTTCGCCCCGGAGAACCAGGAGCAGGAGTCCGCCCAGCCGGGCCTGCGCCTGCAGAACTCGAAGATGCTCAAGATCGAGCTCAACGGTGAGTGCCTCGCCCGGCAGGGCTCGATGGTCGCGTTCCAAGGGCAGGTGCGGTTCGAGGCCAAGGGCTCCGGCGGCATCGGCCGGTTCCTCAAGCAGCAGCTCACCGGCGAGGGCGTGCCGCTGATGAAGGTCAGCGGGCGGGGCGACGTCTTCCTCGCCGACGCGGCGGCCGACGTGCACCTCATCGACCTCGAGGGCCCGCAGGACGCCCTGTCGATCAACGGCGCGAACGTGCTCGCCTTCGAGCCGACGCTGTCCTACGACATCCAGATGGTCCAGGGCGCGGCGTCGATGTCGGGCGCGGGCATGTTCAACTGCGTGTTCAGCGGGCAGGGCCGCCTGGCGATCACGTGCAAGGGCGCCCCCGTCGTGCTCAACGTCGACCAGCCCACCTACGCCGACCCGCAGGCCGCCGTCGCGTGGTCGGCGGGACTGCAGGTCGGCGTGCACCGCGCCGACCAGCTCGGCCTCGGCACCCTGCTCGGCCGCACCACGGGCGAGGCCTACACCATGGGCTTCCAGGGCCGCGGCTTCGTCATCGTCCAGCCCAGCGAGGAGCCGCCGGCCGGCGCGCTCGGCGGCCACGGCAGCGGCCAGCAGTCGGGCAGCGGCGGGGTGCTGGGCGGGCTGTTCAGCTAGCGGTCAGACCGCCAGCAGGTGGCGGACGCGCTCGGGGCCGGCGGCGAGGAGCAGCGTCGGGAGGCGCGGGCCGGTGTCGGCGCCGACCAGCAGCCGGTAGACGACCACGAAGAACCGGCGCTGGGCGGCCTTGAGCTCGTCGGTCGGCTTCACGTCCAGCGGCAGCCCGGCCTGCTTCTTCGGCACGCCGTAGACCAGCGTCGTCAGGCCGTCGAGCGACCAGTCGTCGGTGAGGTGGTCGCGCAACATGGCGACGGCCTCGCGGTCCTGGTCGTCGAGCGAGGCGAGCAGCTCGGTGTCCGGCTCCTCGCGCAGGCGCGTGTGGGCGTCGTCGGGCATGTAGCCCTCCACCCAGTGCGCGGCGCGGTCGAGGCGAGGGCGCGCGCCGTCGACGGTCGCGCCGAGCCCGGCGAGGATGCGCTCGAGCTGGGTCGCGTCGCCCGCCGTCACGTCGATCACCGAGGCCAGCGTCCGGTACGCGACGGGCTCCGCGGTGCGCGGGAGCTCGCGCTCGGCGGTGCTCACGGCCCGCACGTGGCCCGTCGTCTCGATGCCGCCCGCGGTGCCCGCGGCGACCTTGCGCTCGAGCGCGTCCCACTCGTCGTACAGGCGGTGGATCTCCTGGTCGAACGCGACCTTGATCGCCTGGTTGGGCCGGCGGCGGGCGAACAGCCAGCGCAGCACCGGCACCTCGAGGATCTCCAGGGCGTCGCCGGGCGTGGGCACCGAGCCCCGCGAGCTGGACATCTTGGCCTGCCCGGTGATCCCGACGAAGGCGTACATCGGGCCGATCGGCTGCTCGCCGCCGAAGACCTCGTCCACGATCAGTCCGCCGACCTGGTACGACGAGCCGGGCGAGGAGTGGTCGACGCCCGACGGCTCGAAGTGCACGCCCTCGTAGGCCCAGCGCATGGGCCAGTCGACCTTCCACACGAGCTTGCCGCGGGTGAACTCGCGCAGCGCCACCGTCTCGGAGAACCCGCACGCGCAGGTGTAGGTCATCGCGGTGGTGTCGTCGTCGTACGCGGTGATCGTCGTGTCGTCGCGGCCGCAGCCCCCGCAGTAGGGCTTGAACGGGTAGTACCCACGACCCGACGCGCCGTCCTCGTCGTCGTTCTCGGGCGCCTGGTTCTCCGGGCTGTCCTTCTTCTTCGTCCGGAACCGGCCGAGGATGGCGTCGATCCGGGCGCGCTCGCGCATGGCCAGCAGCACCTGATCGCGGTACGCGCCCGAGGTGTACTGCTCGGTCTGGCTGATGCCGCGGTACGGGACGCCGAGGTCGGCGAGCGCCGCGATCATCGGGGCCTTGAAGTGCTCGGCCCAGTTCGCGAACGGGCTGCCCATCGGCGCCGGGACCTCCGAGAGCGGCTTGCCGATGTGCTCTTCCCAGGACGGGTCGATGCCGGCGGGCACGCGGCGGAAACGGTCGTAGTCGTCCCACGAGATGAGGTGCTCGCAGTCGTGACCGCGGCGGCGGATCTCGTCGGCGACGAGGTGCGGGGTCATGACCTCGCGCAGGTTGCCCAGGTGGATCGGCCCGGACGGGCTCAGGCCCGACGCGCACACGATGGGTTGTCCCGGGCTGCGTCGCGCGGCGGCCTCGATCACCTCGTCGGCCATCCGCGACACCCAGTCCGGCTCCGGCCCCGACTCCTGCGCCACCTGCGCGTTCCCCTTCCCTGGATCGGTCCCGTCCAGGGTACGGGGCCCTAGCGGGCCTGGACCGGGTTGGTCAGCGTGCCGATGCCCTCGACCGTCACGCTCACCTGCTGGCCCGCGCTCATCGGCCCGACGCCGGCCGGGGTGCCGGTGAGGATGACGTCGCCGGGCAGCAGCGTCATGACCCGAGAGATGTAGGCGATGAGCTCCTCGACGGGGTGGAGCAGCAGGTGGGTGCGCGACTCCTGGCGGACCTCGCCGTCGAGCTCGGTGCGGATCGCGAGGTCGCCCGGGTCGATCGTCGTCTCGATCCACGGCCCGAGCGGGCAGAACGAGTCGTAGCCCTTCGCGCGGGTCCACTGCCCGTCGGCCTGCTGCAGGTCGCGGGCGGTGACGTCGTTGGCGACGGTGTAGCCCAGCACGACGTCGCGGGCGCGGGCCTCGGGCACGTCGCGGCACGGCATGCCGATGACGACGGCGAGCTCGCCCTCGTAGTCGACGCGCTGCGAGTCCGGCGGCATCTGGATCGGCAGCCCCGGGCCGATGACGGTGGTCGAGGGCTTCATGAAGATCAGCGGCGCGGGCGGGGTCTCGCCGCCCATCTCGCTGACGTGGTCGGCGTAGTTCTTGCCGATGCAGACGACCTTGGTCGGCAGGATCGGCGCGAGCAGCCGGACGTCGGCGAGCGGCCAGGTGCGCCCGGTGAAGGTGGGGTCGCCGAAGGGGTGCTCGGCGATCTCCGCGCACACGTCGCCGGCCTCGGGCTCACCACCGGCCGTGGTCGGCGACTGCAGGGCCGCGAAGGAGACACCGTCGGCGTGGGCGATCCGGGCGAGGCGCACGGCCGCGGACCCTATCCCCCGACGGCGCTCAGGGCGCGCCCGCGGCCACCGGCTCCTCCCCCTCGGGCGCTCGGGCCCGGGACGCTAGGCGGGGGTCCGGGTGCCCGCAGCCGAGGAGACGAGGGCGGCGAGGCGGTCGCCGACCGCGTGGGTACCGCCGGGGTTGGCGTGGTCGCGGGTGGCGAGGTCGAACGCCACGGCCGCCTCGACGCGGCGCGCGAGCTCGGGCTCGCCGAGGTGGTCGAGCAGCAGCGCCACCGAGAGGATCGCCGCGGTGGGGTCGGCGATGCCCTTGCCCGCGATGTCGGGCGCCGAGCCGTGGACCGGCTCGAACATGCTCGGGTTGGCCCGTGACACATCGAGGTTGCCCGACGCCGCGAGCCCGATGCCCCCGGTGACGGCCGCCGCGAGGTCGGTGAGGATGTCGCCGAACAGGTTGTCGGTGACGATCACGTCGTAGCGCGACGGGTCGGTGACCAGGTGGATCGTCGTCGAATCGACGTGCTGGTAGTCGACCGAGACGTCCGGGTGCTCGAGCGAGACCTCCTCGACCACCCGCGACCACAGCGACCCGGCGTGGGTCAGCACGTTGGTCTTGTGCACCAGCGTCAGCTTGCGGCGCGGGCGGGCGGCCGCGCGGGCGAACGCGTCGCGCACGACCCGCTCGACGCCGAACGCGGTGTTCACGCTGACCTCAGTGGCGATCTCCTGCGGCGTGTCCTTGCGCAGCAGGCCCCCGGTGCCGGCGTACGGCCCCTCGGTGCCCTCGCGGACGACGACCAGGTCGATCTCGGCGTTGCCGGCCAGCGGCCCGCGCACGCCCGGGTAGAGCCGGGCGGGGCGCAGGTTGACGTGGTGGTCGAGCTCGAAGCGCAGGCGCAGCAGCAGCCCGCGCTCGAGGATGCCGCTGGGCACCGACGGGTCGCCGACCGCGCCGAGCAGGATCGCGTCGTGCTCGCGCAGCTCCGAGAGGACGGACTCCGGCAGCAGCTCCCCGGTGGAGTGCCACCGCGCGGCACCGAGGTCGTACTGGGTCGTCTCGACCGACGGGGCGACCTCGTCGAGCACCTTGAGCGCTTCGCCGATGACCTCGGGTCCGATGCCGTCGCCGGGCACCACCGCGAGTCGCATCCGCACCAACCTCCACGAGCGGGTCGCCCCGCGACGGGGTGACCGGGGCCGACCCGCGGAGACTACTAGGCGTGTCGGTCGATCACGGAACCGGATCGCCGAATCGTAGGAATCCGGCCTCGGTCGGGGTTGCTGCGCCCGGCGGAGTTTGGCGACGCGACCGCTCCCCCGCCGGGAGCAACGTGATCACCCGAGTGATCAGCCGAAGCTGATCAGCCGCGTCGTCCGCGCCTCGAGGGTCGTGCCGATCGGCTCCAGCACCTCGGGGGACACGGCCCGGTCGACGCGCAGCAGCATGATCGACGACGACCGGTCGCGCACCTGGGAGAGCTGGGCGGCCTCGATGTTGATGTCCGACTCGCCGAGCTTGGTGCCGACGGTGCCCATCGCGCCCGGGCGGTCGGAGTACTCGAACAGCAGGACGTGGCCCTCGGCGCGCAGGTCGAAGCTGCGGCCGTTGATCTCCACGAGCTTCTCGACGAGGTCCTCGCCGGTGAGCGTGCCGGACACGGTGACGGCCTCGCCGTCGTCGCGCACGGCCCGCAGGGTCACCATGCTGCGGTGGTTGGGGCTCTCGGTGGCCGTCTCGATGGTGACGCTGACGCCCCGCTCCTCGGCCAGCGCCGGGGCGTTGACGAAGGTGACGGGCTCGTCGACGACCTCGCCGAACACCCCGCGCAGCGCCGCGAGCGAGAGCACCGAGACGTCCTCGTGGGCGAGCTCGCCGCGCACCAGCACCTGCAGCTCGCCCGGCGCGCCGACGAGGTCGGAGAGCAGGGTGCCGAGCTTCTGGGTGATGCCGAGCCACGGCCGGACCTCCTCGCCGACCGCGCCGCCCGAGACGTTGACGGCGTCGGGCACGAAGTCCCCGCGCAGCCCGGCGAGCACGGAGTGGGCGACGTCGGTGCCCGCGCGGTCCTGGGCCTCGGTGGTCGACGCGCCGAGGTGCGGGGTCACGGTGACCTGCGGCAGCTCGAACAGCGGCGACGAGGTCGTCGGCTCGGTGACGTAGACGTCGATGCCGGCGCCGGCGACGTGGCCGGAGCGCACGGCCTCGGCCAGCGCGTCCTCGTCGACCAGGCCGCCGCGCGCGGCGTTGACGATGATGACGCCGCGCTTGGTCTTCGCCAGCGCCTCCTTGCCGATGAGGCCCTGCGTCTCGGGCGTCTTCGGCAGGTGGATCGTCATCATGTCGGCGCGGGCGAGCAGCTCGTCGAGCTCGACGAGCTCGATGCCGAGCTGGGTGGCGCGGGACTGCGGCAGGTACGGGTCGTAGGCGATGACGTGCGTGCCGAACGAGGCGATGCGCGACGCGAACAGCTGCCCGATCTTGCCCAGGCCGATGACGCCGACCGTCTTGCCCTGGATCTCGACACCGGAGAGCTTGCTGCGCTCCCACTTGCCGGCCCGCAGGCTCGCGTCGGCCTGCGGGATGTGGCGCGCGGTGGCCAGCAGCAGCGCGATCGCGTGCTCGGCGGCGGAGACGATGTTGGACGTCGGCGCGTTGACGACCATGACGCCGTGGGACGTGGCCGCGGGCACCTCGACGTTGTCGAGCCCGACGCCGGCGCGCCCCACGATCTTCAGCTGCTTCGCGGCGTCGAAGACCTCGGCGTCGACCTGCGTCGCCGACCGCACGAGCAGCGCGTCGGCGTCGGCCACGGCCTCGAGCAGGGCCGCCCGGTCGGTGCCGTCGACGGAGCGGATCTCGACCTCGTCGCCGAACACCTCCAACGTCGACGGCGCGAGCTTCTCGGCCATCAGGACGACGGGCTTGCTGGCGGCGGTGGTCACGATGGTTTCGCTCCCCGGGGGTCGGCGGCTGGGTCGGGCACGCCGACGACCGTTGCACCTGCCCGATGACGCACGCCGACGTGCTCGCGGGTCACTCTCCCGCACTCACGGGGACCATACCGACCGCTCGTGAACCGGTTCACAGGCCGGGCCGAGGGGCGCGACCCGGAGCGAACGGGGACTTCGCGCGCGTAGAAGCGGCGAGATACCCGTTCGCTCCGGACTCGGCGAGCCTCAGCTGGTCGGGCGCGCCATCCACGGCATGAGGCCGCGGAGCTTGGCGCCGACCTGCTCGATCTGGTGGGCCTTGCCCTCCTCCTCGAGCTTGGTGAAGTTCGGGCGACCGTTGTCGTCCTCGGCCACCCACTCGCGGGCGAAGGTGCCGTCCTGGATCTCGCCCAGGATCTTGCGCATCTCCTCCTTGACCGCGTTGTTGACGATGCGCGGCCCGCGGGTGAGGTCGCCGTACTCGGCGGTGTCGCTGATCGAGTACCGCTGGCCCCAGATGCCGTTCTCGTACATGAGGTCCACGATCAGCTTGAGCTCGTGGAGGCACTCGAAGTAGGCGATCTCGGGCTGGTAGCCGGCCTCGACCAGCGTCTCGAACCCGGCCTGGACCAGCGCCGACGTGCCGCCGCAGAGCACGGCCTGCTCGCCGAAGAGGTCGGTCTCGGTCTCCTCGGTGAACGTCGTCTTGATGACGCCGGCCCGGGCGCCGCCGATGGCCGCGGCGTAGGACAGGGCGAGCGCCTGCGCGCCGCCCGTCGCGTCCTGCTCGACCGCGATGAGGCACGGCACGCCCTTGCCGTCGACGAACTGACGGCGCACCAGGTGACCCGGGCCCTTCGGCGCGACCATGGCCACGTCGATGTCCTTCGGCGGCTGGATGAGGTCGTAGCGGATGTTGAAGCCGTGCCCGAAGAAGATCGCGTTCCCGGACTCGAGGTTCGGCGCGATGTCGTCGGCGTAGATGAACCGCTGCTTGGTGTCCGGCGCCAGGATCATGATGAGGTCGGCCTCCGCGGCCGCCTCGGCCGGCGTGACGACCCGCAGGCCCTCCTCCTGGGCGGTGGCGCGGCTCTTCGACGACTCCGGCAGCCCCACCCGCACGTCGACACCCGAGTCGCGCAGCGACAGCGCGTGGGCGTGGCCCTGGCTGCCGTAGCCGATGACGGCGACCTTGCGCCCCTGGATGATCGAGAGGTCGGCGTCGTCGTCGTAGAACACAGCAGCATTCCCTGTCGTGGGGCTACTGCCGTTGTCCGGGGCACTCATGAGCGGGACTACTTCCTTCCGGGTACGGCTGGCAGTCGTGAACTTATCGGTGGTGCGCGGCGATGGAACGCGGGCCACGGGCCAGCGCCACCATCCCCGACTGGACGATCTCGCGGATGCCGTAGGGCTCGAGCATCCGGCGCAGCGCCTCGAGCTTGTCCTCGGTGCCGGTCGCCTCGACGGTGACCGCCTCCGGCGAGACGTCGACGACCTTGGCGCGGAACATCTGCGTGACCTCGAGGACCTGCGAGCGCACGTGGGCGTCCGCGCGGACCTTCATCATCACGAGCTCGCGCTGCACCGACGAGGCCGGCTCCAGCTCGACGATCTTGATGACGTGCACGAGCTTGTTGAGCTGCTTCGTGACCTGCTCGAGGGGGAAGTCGTCGACGGTGACGCAGATCGTCATCCGCGAGATCCCCTCCTCCTCGGTGGGGCCCACGGCCAGCGACTGGATGTTGTAGCCGCGCCGGGAGAACAGGCCCGAGATGCGGGCGAGCACACCGGGCTTGTCCTCGACGAGGACCGAGAGGGTGTGGGTGGTGGTCATCGGACCGGCTCCTCGTCGATGGTCCGGCTCCGCTGCGCTGCGCGTCCTTCGCCGTCGACGGGACGGTCGGCCCGCGAGACCTCCTCGGCCTGCACGGCCTCGGGGTCGTCGAACAGCGGGCGGATGTCCCGCGCGGCCATGATCTGGTCGTTGCCGGTGCCGGCGGCGACCATCGGCCACACCTGCGCGTCCGCACCGACGGTGAAGTCGATGACGACGGGCCGGTCGGTGATCGCCATGGCCTGGTTGATGACGCGGTCGACGTCGTCCTTCGACTCGCAGCGCAGCCCCTCGCAGCCGAGCGCCTGCGCGAGCAGGACGAAGTCGGGCACGCGGTGCTTGTGCGTGCCGAGCTCGGTGTTCGAGTAGCGCTCGTCGTAGAACAGGGTCTGCCACTGGCGGACCATGCCGAGATTGCCGTTGTTGATGACCGCGACCTTGATCGGGATGCCCTCGATCGCGCAGGTGGCGAGCTCCTGGTTGGTCATCTGGAAGCAGCCGTCGCCGTCGATGCACCACACGGTGGTGTCGGGGCAGCCGACCTTCGCGCCCATGGCCGCCGGCACCCCGTAGCCCATGGTCCCGGCGCCGCCGGAGTTGAGCCAGGTGCGGGGCTTCTCGTAGGCGATGAACTGCGCGGCCCACATCTGGTGCTGGCCCACGCCCGCCGCGTAGATCGCGTCGGGGCCGGCGATGGCACCGATCCGCTCGATGACGTACTCGGGCGAGAGGGTGCCGTCGGCCGGGTCGTCGTAGCCGAGCGGGAACGTCTGCCGCCAGCTCTCGAGCTGCTCCCACCACCCGCGCAGCTGCTCGTGCCGGGTGTCGCGGTCGACCGCGGAGCTGCGCAGCGCGGCGGTCAGCTCGGTGACGACCTCGCGGGCGTCGCCGACGATCGGGACGTCCGCGGGGCGGTTCTTGCCGATCTCGGCCGGGTCGATGTCCGCGTGGATCACCTTCGCGCCCGGGGCGAACGTCGACAGGTCGCCGGTGACGCGGTCGTCGAAGCGGGCCCCGAGGGCGATGAGCAGGTCGGCCTTCTGCATCGCCGCCACGGCGGCGACGGTGCCGTGCATGCCCGGCATCCCCAGGTTCTGGCGGTGGCCGTCGGGGAAGGCGCCGCGGGCCATGAGGGTGGTGACCACGGGCGCGCCGGTCTCGTCGGCGAGGTCGAGGAGCTCGGTGGAGGCCTCGGCCTTGATCACACCGCCGCCGACGTAGAGGACGGGACGACGCGCCTCGCCGATCAGGCGGGCGGCCTCCCGGATCTGCTTGCTGTGCGGCCGGGTGGTCGGCCGGTAGCCGGGCAGCCGGGTCTCGACCGGCCAGCTGAAGGTGGTCTGCGCCTGCAGGACGTCCTTGGGCAGGTCGACCAGGACCGGGCCGGGACGCCCGGTGGCGGCGATGTGGAACGCCTCGGCGATCGCGCGCGGGATGTCCGCGGGGTCGGTCACCAGCATGTTGTGCTTGGTGATCGGCATCGTGATGCCGCAGATGTCGGCTTCCTGGAACGCGTCGGTCCCGATGAGCTTGCGGCCCACCTGCCCGGTGATCGCGACGAGCGGCACCGAGTCGAGCATCGCGTCCGCGAGCGGGGTGACGAGGTTCGTCGCGCCCGGCCCCGAGGTCGCGATGCAGACGCCCACCCGGCCCGTCGCCTGGGCGTAGCCGGTGGCGGCGTGGCCCGCGCCCTGCTCGTGGCGCACGAGGATGTGGCGCACGAGCCGCGAGTCGAACAGCGGGTCGTAGGCGGGGAGGATCGCCCCGCCCGGGATGCCGAAGACCACGTCGCACCCGACGGCCTCGAGCGAGCGGACGAGCGACTGCGCGCCGGTCGCGGGCTCGGGGTCGACGCGGGTGGGACGCGGGGCGTCCGGCGCGACGGGGGTCTGCAGCACGGTGTCCTGCTGCTCGGTCGGGGCGCCGGCACGCGGTGCGGGTCGCCGCGTGCCGTTCGCCGCCGGCCCCGGGGTGCCGGGGGCCGCGGTCGGTCTGGCTTGGGTCATCGGGTGTCTGCCTCGGGAGGGTCGCCGGGTGCGTCACGGGGGGCCGGACATGAAAAAGCCCCCACCGCCTCGAGGCGGAGAGGGCAGGCGCGTCAGCAGGTTCTCGCGGCGGGCTCGTCGGCCCGTCAGGCGCTGACGCGCCCCGGGAGTACGAGAATTCGCCGCTGGATCACGACCGCGAGGGTAGGTGGCCGGTCGACGGATCGTCAAACCGGGTCCCCCTGCTGCGCCGGTGGCACCATCGACGTGTGACGAGCGAGCAGACCAGCGAGGAGACGAGGGACGCCACGGAGCGGCCCGCCCCGGCGGGGCCCGCCACCTTCCGGCCGGTGCCGCTGCCGGCGCTGGTGGCCGTGGGGTTCGTCGCCCTCGGGCTCTCCCCGATCGCGTTCCAGGGCGGCGCGTGGTTCCTCGTGTTCCTGGCCCCGCTCGTGCTCGCCCTCTGGGTCGTCCGCACGCGCACCGTCGTCGACGGCGACGCGCTGCGGGTGCTGCTGGCGTGGGGCACGCGCCGTGTCGGCTGGGACGAGGTGGCGACGCTGCGCGTCGTCGCCCGCGGGTGGGTGCGCGCCGTCCGCCGCGACGACACCGAGGTCGCACTGGTGGGGGTGCGCACGCGCGACCTGGGCCGGATCGCGGCGGCCAGCGGCGGGCGCATCGACATGCCGACCCCGGAGGAGGTCGCGGAGGCGCGCGACCACCAGCGCGAGCTCGAGGCCACCCGGCTGCGCATCGCCCGGCTCCGGGAGCGGCAGGCGGAGCAGGCGGCCGGGCAGGGTGCCGGCCAGGGTGCTGGGCAGGGTGCTGACCCGGACCCCGCCGGGGCGCCCGACGAGCGGGCGTAGCCTCGCCGTCAGCCCACCACTGATCCACCCCTGAGAGGTCAGCCGTGCCGCCGCTGCGCTCGCGCGTCACCACCCAGGGCCGCAACGCCGCCGGGGCCCGGGCCCTCTGGCGCGCCACCGGCCTCACCGACTCCGACTTCGGCAAGCCGCTCGTCGCGATCGCCAACTCCTACACCCAGTTCGTGCCCGGCCACGTGCACCTCAAGGAGCTGGGCGAGCTCGTGGCGGGCGCGGTGCGCGAGGCCGGCGGGATCGCGCGCGAGTTCCACACGATCGCCGTGGACGACGGCATCGCGATGGGCCACGGCGGGATGCTGCACTCGCTGCCCAGCCGCGAGGTGATCGCCGACGCGGTCGAGCACATGGTCCAGGGTCACGCCGTCGACGCGCTGGTGTGCATCTCGAACTGCGACAAGATCACCCCGGGCATGCTCAACGCGGCGATGCGGCTGAACATCCCCACGGTGTTCGTCTCGGGCGGGCCGATGGAGGCCGGCAAGGCCGTGGTCGTCGACGGCGTCGCGCAGGCGCCGACCGACCTCATCACCGCGATCTCCGCGTCGGCGTCGTCGCAGGTCAGTGACGAGGGGCTGACCGAGGTCGAGCGCTCGGCGTGCCCGACGTGCGGGTCGTGCTCGGGCATGTTCACCGCCAACTCGATGAACTGCCTCACCGAGGCGCTCGGTCTGTCGCTGCCCGGCAACGGCTCGACGCTGGCGACGCACGCCGCGCGCCGCGAGCTCTTCCTGCAGGCCGGGCGCACGGTCGTCGACCTCGCCCGCCGGTACTACGAGCAGGACGACGACGCGGTGCTGCCGCGCAACGTCGCGTCGAAGCAGGCGTTCGAGAACGCGATGGCGCTCGACGTCGCGATGGGCGGCTCGACCAACACCGTCCTGCACATCCTCGCCGCCGCCCACGAGGCCGAGCTGGACTTCACGCTCGCCGACATCGACGCGGTCAGCCGGCGCGTGCCGTGCGTGTCGAAGGTCGCCCCGAACTCCAGCCACCACATGGAGGACGTGCACCGCGCCGGCGGCATCCCCGCGATCCTCGGCGAGCTCGACCGCGCCGGCCTGCTGCACCGCGACGTCCACGCGGTGCACGCCCCGTCGCTCGCGGAGTGGCTGGGCACCTGGGACATCCGGGGCGGCTCGCCCTCCGCCGAGGCCGTCGAGCTCTTCCACGCCGCGCCCGGCGGGGTCCGCACCGTCGAGCCGTTCTCGACGACCAACCGCTGGTCGTCGCTCGACACCGACGGCGCCGGCGGCGTGATCCGCGACGTCGCGCACGCCTTCTCGGCCGACGGCGGGCTCGCGGTGCTGCGCGGCAACCTCTCCCCCGACGGCGCGGTGATCAAGAGCGCCGGGCTGCCGGAGGACGGGCGGTTCTTCCGCGGCCCGGCGCGGGTGGTCGAGAGCCAGGAGGAGGCCGTCTCGGTCATCCTCGGCAAGCAGGTGCAGCCCGGCGACGTGCTCGTCGTGCGCTACGAGGGCCCCTCCGGCGGCCCCGGGATGCAGGAGATGCTGCACCCGACCGCGTTCCTCAAGGGCGCGGGCCTGGGCGCGGTGTGCGCGCTGGTCACCGACGGGCGCTTCTCGGGCGGGTCGTCGGGCATCAGCGTCGGCCACGTCTCGCCCGAGGCCGCGGCCGGCGGCGCCATCGGGCTGGTGCAGGACGGCGACGAGATCCTCCTCGACGTCGACAGCCGGCGCATCGAGCTGCTGGTCGACGACGACGTGCTCGCCGAGCGCCGCGCCAAGATGGACGCCTCCGAGCGCCCCTGGCAGCCCGCCGTCGAGCGCCACCGGAACCTCACCAGCGCGCTGCGCGCCTACGCCAAGCTCGTGACCTCCGGCGCGACGGGCGCGGTCCGCAGCATCTGACGCCGTCCCCGGTGACGGGGCCCGCGCCCGGCGCGGGTCCCGTCGCCGACGTCACCGACCTCAGCGCGGCGGGTGCCGCAGGGACGCCGCGCGCAGGGCGTCGGCGATCCGGCGGCACTCGTCGCGGGTGAGCACGGCGGTCTGCCGTCCCAGTGTCAGGACCGCGAACGGGTCCTCGTCCTCGACGTGCACGGACACGATCTCCTCGCCCGCGCCCGTGCTGATGCTCGTCGTCGCTGTCATGGCCGGCTCCGCTCCACCGTCGTCCACGTCGGGAGTGCGTGGGCGCTGCTGTCCGTTCTACATACTTGCGTGTTATCTCGCAAGTATGTAACCGACGCGAGTCATCGCCGAAGCGCCCGACGGCGGTGCTCAGTACCCGTTGACCACCAGGTTCGGCGGGTCCTCGCCGCGGGCGACGGCCTCCAGCTGGGTGCGCACGACGCGGTAGGCGCGCTCCAGGTGCCCGGGGACGCTCCCGCCGACGTGCGGGGTGATGAGGAGGTTCGGCGCCGACCAGAGCGGGTGGTCGGCGGGCAGGGGCTCGGGGTCGACGACGTCGACGACGGCGCGCAGGCGCTCGGCGCGCAGCTCCGCGAGCAGGGCGTCGGTGTCGACGACGGGCCCGCGCGCGGCGTTGACCAGCAGCGCGCCGTCGGGCATCGCCGCGAGGAAGTCGGCGTCCGCGAGCCCGCGCGTCTCGTCGGTGAGGGGCACGAGCAGGACGACGACGTCGTGGTCTCCCAGGAGGTCGGGCAGCTCCGAGGTGGCGTGCACCCCGTCGCGGGCCCGGCGCCCGACGCGCGTGATGGTGCCGACGTCGAAGGTCTCGAGCCGGCGGGCGGTCTGCTCGGCGAGGTCGCCCGCGCCCACGAGCAGCACGCGCTTGCCGGTGAGGGTGTCGGTGATGTGTTGGTCCCACCGGCCCTCGTCCTGCGCGCGGACGAACACCGGGATCTCACGCAGCACCGCGAGCGTCGCGGCGAGCACCCACTCGGCGGTGACGCCGCCGTGGGCGCCCTGGCAGTCGGAGAGCGCGACGCCGTCGGGCAGGCGCCCGACCCACATCTCCGCGCCGGCCGAGAGCAGCTGCACCAGCCGCAGCCGCGGGCACCGTTCCACCAGCTTCAACGCATCGGTCGTGGCCAGGAAGCCGGGGATGAGCACGGCGGCCCGGTCGGCGGCGTCGGGCAGCGCGTCGGCCTGCTCGTCGTAGCGCACGAGCTCGAGGCCCTCGATGTCGGCGAGCGCGGCCTCGCCCTCGGGGTGCGGGACGAGGACGGTCACGGGTTCCTGGGCCACGGTGCGCGGAGGGTAGTCCACCGGACGGCACCCCGTCTCACGGCCGGCACAGTCGCGGACGCCTACTGTGTCCACCCGTGCCCGTGTCCGTCTCCCGCGCGAGGATCCTCGCGGCCCTGACGGTGCTGGCTGCGCTGCTGGCAGGGTGCGCGCAGTTCCCGGACGCCGGCCAGGCGCCGTGGCGCGAGCGCCCGGACCTCGGCGCCGAACGCGCCCCGCAGCCCCAGCTGCCCGAGACCGGCGAGCCCACGCCCGCCCCGAACTCCGGCGGGCCGTCGGTGCCGCCGCCGTGCGTCGACCCGGACCCGCAGGTCGTCGCCACCTGCCTCGCGCCGCTCTCGGCCGTCGTGACCCTGCCCGGCGGACAGGCGGCGCTGGTGGCCGAGCGCACCACCGGGCGCATCCTGCGCGTCGCCCCCGACGAGCCGCCGGAGCCGGTGGCGACCGTGCCCGTCGACGCGGCCGGGGACGGCGGGCTCACCGGTCTCACGCTCTCCCCCACCTACGCCGAGGACCAGCTCCTGTACGCCTACGCCACCACGGGCGGCGGCAACGCCGTGGTGCGCATCGCCCCCGGCGACGTCCCGAAGACCGTGCTGGGCGGCATCCCGCGCGGGGCCTCGGGCAACCGGGGCGCGGTCGGCGTCGAGCCCGACGGCACGCTGCTGGTCGCGACCGGCGACGGCGGCGACCGGGCCGCGGCGACCTCGCCGACCTCGCTCGCGGGCAAGCTCCTGCGCATCGACCCGTTCGGGCGCCCCGCGCCGGGCACGCCGGACCCGGCCTCGCCGGTCGTCGGCAGCGGGCTGCACGCGCCCGGCGACGTCTGCGCCGACCCCGCGACCGGCGTCAGCTGGGTGACCGACCGTGCCGGTCCCCGTGACGTGCTCGTCGCCGTGCGCCCGGGCGAGGCGCCCGGCCCGGGGGCGGCAGCCGCACCCGCGTGGACCTGGCCGGAGCGGCCGGGCGTGGCCGGGTGCGCGGGGCTGCCCGGGACGCTCGTCGTCGGGCTGGAGGGCGCGAGCGCGATGTTCGTGCTGCGGCCGACGCCGCAGGGCTCGTTCGTCGGCACCCCGCAGTCGGTGCTGGCCGGCACCTATGGGCGGATCACGGCCACGGACGTCGCCTCCGACGGCCTCATCTGGTTCACGACGGCCAACAAGGGCGGCGGAGGCCCGGTGACGCCGACCGACGACCGCGTCGTGCGCATCCGGCCGCCGTCGGGCGGGGCGAGCGGGGCGGACTAGCGGCCCGCGCCGGTGATCGAAGTACCGATACGGACACTCAACGTCTGCGACGGCACTTCGCTGACACGGCCCGGACGCACCGCGGCCCCGCTCCTCCGGGTGGGCCGGGGGAACGGGGCCGCGGGCTCGCCCGATCTGGGGAGCGGACCGGGCGGGGTGCGCTCAGCCGAAGGAGAGCACGCTCGAGCCCTGCGCGAGGGCCTCGTCGAGCTGGGCGGCGCCGGCGCCGGTGGCGTCGTGCACCTGGCCCGTGATCTCCGAGACGGAACCGGAGACCTCCTGCTCGCCGTCGGTCAGCGAGCTGCCGACGGGGACGCCCGCGTCGTTGAGGTGCGTCTGCAGGTCGGAGGTCCCCGCCGAAGCGATGCGGTTGACCCCGTGCTGGACCTCGGAGGCGTGGCCGCCCACGAACTCCTCGCCACCCTTGACGGTGGTCGGGACGTCGGTCTCGGGCAGCTCCGCCACGCTGTCGGCGGTGCCGGACACGACGTCGGTGACCGTGCTCGACGTGTTGTCCCAACTCGGCGCCTCGTCGGCGAACGCGAACGACGCCGTCCCGCCGGTCAGGGCGAGCGCGGCGGCGGCGGTCAGCGCGCCCCGGCCGGCGACCTTGCCGACCGTGCTGGTCTGACGGGCACGGTGTGCACCCATGCGACCCTCCTGTACTTCGTTCGCACTCGGGGGGAGGACCGGACGGTCGTACAGCAGCGATCCACTGTGACGCCCGGTCGAGAAGCCGCTACACGCTGCTCCCTTAATCCCCCAACGGAGGGAACTCGTCCGGGTTACGGGTAGATCACGGAAAACACGATCGAGGTCGACGTGCGGGGTCGCTCAGCGACAGCGTTCGAGCACCAGCTCCTGCACGCGAGCGGCGTCCGCCTGACCGCGGGTGGCCTTCATCACGGCGCCGACGATCGCGCCGGCGGCCTTGGTCTTCCCCGCGCGGATCTTCTCGGCGATGTCGGGCTGCGCCGCGAGCGCCTCGTCGACCGCGGTGGTCAGCGCGCTCTCGTCGCTGACCACCGCGAGACCACGGCCCGCCACCACGTCGTCGGGCTCGCCCTCGCCCGCCAGCACCCCGTCGACGACCTGGCGCGCCAGCTTGTTGGTCAGCGTGCCCTCGGCGACGAGCGCCACCACGCGCGCGACCTGCGCGGGCGTGATCGCGAGCTCCGGCAGCGTCACCCCGGCGGTGTTCGCCTGCTGCGCGAGGTAGGACACCCACCAGGAGCGGGCGGCCTCCGGCGGCGCGCCGGCGTCGACGGTGTCGGCGACGAGGTCGAGCGCGTCGGCGTTGACGAGGTCACGCAGCTCCTCGTCGGACAGGCCCCACTCGGTCTGGATACGGGCACGCCGCTCCCACGGGCGCTCGGGCAGGCCCGCGCGCAATGTCTCCACCCAGTCGCGCGACGGCTCGAGCGGCGGGAGGTCGGGCTCCGGGAAGAAGCGGTAGTCCGCGAACGTCTCCTTCGGGCGCCCCGGCGACGTCGTGCCCGACTGCTCGTCGAAGTGCCGCGTCTCCTGGCGGATCGACCCGCCCGAGAGCAGGACACCCGCGTGGCGCCCCATCTCGTAGCGCACGGCACGCTCCACCGAGCGCAGCGAGTTCACGTTCTTGGTCTCGGTGCGGGTGCCGAACGTCGAGGAGCCCTTGGGCATGAGCGAGACGTTGGCGTCGCAGCGCATCGAGCCCTGGTCCATGCGCACGTCGGAGACGCCGAGCCCGCGCAGCACGTCGCGCAGCGCGGTCACGTAGGCCCGCGCGACCTCGGGCGCCCGCACGCCCGCCCCGAGGATCGGCTTCGTGACGATCTCGATGAGCGGGACGCCGGAGCGGTTGTAGTCGAGCAGCGAGTGGTCGGCGCCGTGGATGCGCCCGGTGGCCCCGCCGATGTGCAGGGACTTGCCGGTGTCCTCCTCCATGTGCGCGCGCTCGATCTCCACGCGCCAGGTGGAGCCGTCGTCGAGCGGCACGTCGAGGTAGCCGTCGAAGACGATCGGGTCCTCGTACTGGGAGATCTGGAAGTTCTTCGGCATGTCCGGGTAGAAGTAGTTCTTCCGGGCGAAGCCGGAGCGCTCCCGCACGTGGCAGTTCAGCGCCAGGCCGATCTTGATCGCGGACTCGACGGCGGTGCCGTTGAGACGCGGCAGCGAGCCGGGCAGGCCCAGGCAGACCGGGCAGACGTTGGTGTTGGGCTCGGCGCCGAAGCGGTTGGCGCAGCCGCAGAACATCTTGGTCGCGGTGTTGAGCTCCACGTGCACCTCGAGACCCAGGACGGGGTCGAAGTGCTCGCAGACCTCCTCCACCGTGTACGGGGCGGACTCGACGCCGGGGTTGGTCACTGCCGTCATCGCGACGTCTCCAGGGCACGCAGTTCCGGGATGCGGGGGGCGGTGTCGACCGAGGCGCGGGCGACCTCGTAGGCCGCGGCCACCCGGTAGGCACGGTCGTCGGCGAGCGCCGGGGCCATGACCTGCAGGCCGACGGGCAGCCCGTCGTCGGCCGAGCGCCCGCACGGCACCGACAGGGCCGCGTTGCCGGCCAGGTTCGACGGGATCGTGCAGAGGTCGGCGAGGTACATGGCCAGCGGGTCGTCCACCCGCTCGCCGATGGCGAACGCGGTGGTCGGCGTCGTCGGCGAGATGAGCACGTCGCAGGTCTCGAACGCGGCGGTGAAGTCGCGGACGATGAGCGTGCGCGCCTTCTGCGCCTTGCCGTAGAGCGCGTCGTACGAGCCGGCCGACAGCGCGTGGGTGCCGATCATGATGCGGCGCTTCACCTCGGCGCCGAAGCCGGCCTCGCGCGTCAGCGACATGACCTCGTCGCTCGCTCGCTCGCCGTCGTCGCCGACCCGCAGGCCGTAGCGCATGGCGTCGAAGCGGGCGAGGTTGCTCGACGCCTCGCTGGGGGCGATGAGGTAGTAGGCCGGCAGCGCGTAGGCGAACGACGGGCACGAGACCTCGACGACCTCGGCGCCCAGCTCGCCGAGCAGCCGCACCGCGTCGGTGAACGCCGCGAGCACGCCGGGCTGGTAGCCCTCGCCGGAGAACTGGGTGACGACGCCGATGCGCACGCCGGCGAGGTCGCCGCGGGCGCCCGCCTCCGCGGCCTCGACCACGGGCGGCAGGGGCGCGCCGACCGAGGTCTGGTCGTTCTTGTCCTGCCCGCCGATGACCTCGTGCAGCAGCGCGGCGTCGAGCACCGAGCGCGCGCACGGGCCGATCTGGTCCAGCGACGACGAGAACGCCACGAGCCCGTAGCGCGAGACCGTGCCGTAGGTCGGCTTGACCCCGACGGTGCCGGTGACCGCGCCGGGCTGGCGGATCGAGCCGCCGGTGTCCGACCCGAGCGCGAGCGGTGCCTCGCCCGCCGCGACCGCCGACGACGAGCCGCCGCCGGAGCCGCCGGGGATGCGCGTGAGGTCCCACGGGTTGCGGCTGGGGCCGAACGCGGAGTTCTCGGTCGAGCTGCCCATGGCGAACTCGTCGAGGTTGGTCTTGCCCAGCGGCACCAGGCCCGCGGCGCGCAGCCGGGCCACGACGGTGGCGTCGTACGGCGGGCGCCAGCCCTCGAGGATGCGCGACGCGCACGTCGTCGGCATGTCGGTGGTGGTGAGGTTGTCCTTGAGCGCGATCGGGACCCCCGCCAGCGGGGAGGCGGGCGTGCCCTCGGCGATCGCGCGGTCGGCGGCCTCGGCGGCGGCGAGCGCGCCGTCGGCGTCGATGTGCAGGAACGCGTGCACGCCGCTCTCGGCGGGCCCGTCCACGGCCTCGATGCGCTCCAGGTGCGCGCGCGTGACCTCGACCGACGACACCTCGCGGGCGTGGATGCGCCGGGCGAGCTCGGCGGCGTCCAGGGAGATCAGCTCGGACCCCGTCATCACAGCTCCTCCCCCAGGATGCGCGGCACGCGGAAGCGGCCCTCCTCGGCGGCGGGCGCGCCGGCGAGCGCGACGTCCCGCGGCAGCGACGGCTCGGTCTCGTCCGGGCGCAGCACGTTCGTCTGCGGCACCACCTGCGCGGTCGGCGGGACGTCGTCGGGGATCTCGCCGACCTTCGACACCGTGTCGACGATGGCGTCGATCTGTCCCGAGAACAGGTCCAGCTCGGCGTCGGAGACGGCGAGCCGGGCCAGCCGGGCGAGGTGGGCGACGTCGTCGCGGGTGATGTCGGACATGGTCCTCCGGGTCGTGCGTCTTCTCGGTGGTCGGGCTCCGGTCCGCGTCGACTCCCGGGAGCGCGAACACCCAGTCTAGGACCGGGCGCGATCGGGTTCCCGGCGGTCATGCCTGATCATCGCTCGCCCGCGCGGGGGTGGGCCTGGGAGGATGCGCCGGTTCCGGAGTCGAGGAGGGTCGTGACCTACCTGCTGCGCGTGGTGCTGCCCGACCGTCCGGGCATGCTCGGGGCACTCGCCTCGGCACTCGGCGCCGAGGGCGCGGACATCCTGTCCGTCGACGTCGTCGAACGCGGGGCCGGATCGGCGGTGGACGACCTCGTCGTCGACATGCCGAGCTCGCGGCCGCCGGACGTGCTCATCACGGCCGCGGAGGCGGTCAACGGCGTCGTCGTGGAGTCGGTGCGGCCGTTCGCGGGCGCGCTCGACACCACCCGGGAGCTGGAGCTCGTCGAGGCGATCGCCGCGCGACCCGAGGACGGCGTGTCCCTGCTGGCCGAGGGCGTGCCGCGGCTGTTCCGGTCGGCCTGGGCGCTGGTCACCGAGAGCACCGGCGACGGCGCGCGCGTGCGCCGGGTCGCGGCGAGCGACGCCGCCCCCGAGACCGAGGCCGTCGAGCTGTCCTGGCTGCCGCTGGACAAGGCGACGGTGCTCGACCCCGCCGGCGGCCACACGGTGCCCGACGCCTGGACCGACCTCGACACCGAGCTCGCCGCCGCCCCGCTCGGACGCCCGGAGCGCGCCGTCGTCGTCGGCCGCCCCGGGGGTCCCGCCTTCCGGCCGTCCGAGCTCGCCCGCCTCTCCCACCTGGCCGGGATCGTCGCGACGATCACCGGCTAGGGCCGGCGGTGACCGGTCAGGTCGCCGGGAGGATGTTCGTGTTCCGGTGGAAGACGTTCTCCGGGTCGTACTGCGCCTTGATCCGCTGCAGGCGCGCGTACTTGTCCCCGTAGGCGCTCGGCACGCGGTGGGCGTCGTCGCCGCCCATGCCGTTGATGTACGCGCCCCGGCCCATCGCGTGCGGCGCGAGGGCGTCGAACAAGCCCCGCACCCAGGCGCGCTCGACCGGGTGCGACTCCTCGTCCGGGGTCATTCCGATGATGAACACAGCCAGCCGTGGTGAGCGCCCGCCGCTGAACGCGGTGGCGGCGTCCTCGGGGGTGCAGTAGGCACCGGAGAGCGTGTAGAGGTGCACGACCGACATCGGCGAGGGCATTGCGCCGGCGTGCTCCACGAGGACCTCGAGGGCCCCCTCGGAGATGTCCTCGAGGTAGAGGGACTTCTCGTAGGCGTACACACCCCACGCGTAGGCCTCGTCGAACATCTGCTGCAACGCCGTGAACGGCATGGGCGTGACCATCTCGAACAGCGGCGGGAGGGCGCCCCGTACGCGCTCGACCACTGCGCGGTGGCTCTCCTCGGTGCCGAAGCCGACCACGACGAGCGCGAAGCCCTTACGGAAGTGGTGCTCCTCGGGGACGAAAGGCGCGGGCGGCGCGTGGAGGGCGACAGTCTGGAAGCTGATGTCCGCGGGCAGGTCGGGGATGGTGTTCCGGGCGACGCGCAGCGCATCGGGCGCCTGGTCCATTCCGTAGAAGAGCAGCGCGAACTCGATCTGCGGGCCCACGGGATGGAGAGCGAACTCGAACGACGTGACGATGCCGAAATTGCCGCCGCCACCGCGGATCGCCCAGAAGAGATCCGGGTTCTCGTCCGCGGCCACGCGCACGATCCGGCCGTCGGCGAGGACCATCTGCGCCGCGAGGAGGTTGTCGAGCGTCAGTCCGCCCTGGCGGGTCAGCCAGCCCATCCCGCCACCGAGCGCGATGCCGGCGATCCCTGTGTGCCCGATCTCGCCGCTCGGGAGCGCGAGCCCGTGGATCTGCGTCGCCGCGTCGACGTCGCGCAGCAGGGCGCCCGCAGCCACGGTCGCGCGGCGGGCCTCCGCGTCCACCTGGACCGCGTTCATCCGGCTCAGGTCGATGACGATCCCGGCGTCCCCGACGCACGCCCCCGAGGTGGAGTGGGCGCCGCTGCGCACCGAGATCTCGAGTGACGCCTCGCGCGCGAAGGTCACCGCGGCCGCCACGTCGTCGGTGGAGGTGCAGTACGCGACGACGGCGGGGCGGCGATCGATGTCGGCGTTCCACACCCGCCGGGCCTCGTCGTAGCCCGGATCGTCGGGCGTGACGACCGTGCCGGTCATCGCGGTGCGGAGTTCGTCGAGTCGGGACAGGACCTGGGTCATGGGTGGCCTCCGTTCGGCGCCGGAGGGACGACGGTAGAAGGCTCTCCGTAGTCTCGTAGTGCCCTGAAAGGGTGGTTATCTGCGCCATTCTCGAAATTGAACGTCAATTCGATGACGCTTTGTGTATTTCCGTCTCCGAAGGGCGCCCGGGACGCCGCAGGGTGTGCGATCAGGCGCGGAGTGGCATCTGCCCGAGGACAGGAGCGTCAGCGGCGGTGCTCGGCGCGCGAGCCCGGCCACAGGCCCGACGAGCGCAGCCCGCCACCGCGCGCGCCGCCGTTGCGGCGCCGCTCGTAGCGCCCGCCGACGTCGTGGCCCAGCGCGTAGCGCACGAGCTCTTCGTTGCCCGTCGCGAGCCAGGTGCCGTCGGGGCCCTTGAGCGTGTCCTCGAAGCCGATGCGGGTGTCGAGGTTGTTGCGCTTGGCGTACTCGAGCACCGGCCAGGCGCCCGCCTCCTCGCCGTGCAGGAGGATCGGCGCCGGCACGGGTCCCAGCGCCTTGAGGATGCGCACGGCCTCGGCGACGGCGGTGTCCGGGTCGGTGACGGTGACCTCGGCGAGCACCCGCACCGTGCCGCGCGGAAGGCCGGCCTGCTTGAGCTGCACGGCGTCGCCCGTGGTCCACACCCCCAGCTCGACGCCGATGTCCACCGCGTCGAGGGCCGCGCAGACCCGCTGCCAGCCGCGCTCGTGCACGTTCACCGACGCGACGTCCGGGCGGGCGTGGCGGGGCAGGCGGCCCCACTGGCCGATGATCTCGGTGCGTTTGAGGGGGTCCGGCTCGACCCAGCGCGCGGTGGTGACGCCGATCTCGAGCTCGGGCGCCTCGCGACGGATGGTGTCGACGACCGTGCCGATGACGCGCGGATCGAGGCTCTCCTGGCCGTCCCGGTCGCGCGGGTGCACGTGCAGGCTCTGGACGCCGAGGAGGGACACGGCGCGGGCGTCACGGGCGAGGTGCCGCGGGCTCATCGGCACCGCCGGGTAGACGTCGGCGGGGCGGGCACCGTTGGGGCAGCACTGCAGCACCGCGGCGTCCCTCCCCTCTCCCTCTCCGACCCCGGGCCTGCCCGAGGGGTCCAGCTTCGACGCTGCGCACGACGAGGGCAACGGCGAGCCGACGGCGTCCCGGGTCCCGGGCCCGTCGGACCGCGAGAGCCACCCGGACGGTCGTACGCGCGGTCACCCGACGGTGTGAGTGTGCCCGATGCACGTGCGGATGCATGCGGGGACTCTCAGATGGGTGCCGGGTCTCTCATCCGTGCACGCCCCGCGGTCGCCGGCCTCTCAGCCGGCCGCGTCCCCGCCGGCGCCACCGTCGGCCGAGGTGTCGACCGCGGCGCCCGCCGCCGCCTCCGGGCCGTCGGCGAGCAGCACCCGGAACCCGTCCTCGTCGAGGATCGGCACCCCGGCCGCGACCGCCTTGTCGTACTTCGAGCCCGGCTCGTCGCCGACCACGAGGAACGCCGTCTTCTTCGACACCGACCCGGCCGCGCGCCCGCCGCGGGCGAGGATCGCCTCCTTCGCCTCGTCGCGGGAGAACGTGGGCAGCGACCCCGTGACCACGATCGAGAGGCCCTCCAGCGTGCGGGGCGTCGACTCGTCGATCTCCTCGGCGAGCTCCACCCCCGCCGCGCGCCACTTCTCGACGACCTCGCGGTGCCAGTCGACGGAGAACCACTCCCGGACCCCGTGCGCGATCGTCGGCCCGACGCCGTCGACCGCGGCGAGCTCCTCCTCGCTCGCCGCGTCGATGGCGTCGATCGACCGGAAGTGGCGCGCGAGCGCCTGGGCCGCGGTGGGTCCGACGTGCCGGATGGACAGCCCGACCAGCACCTTCCACAGCGGGCGGTGCTTCGCGGTCTCGAGGTTGGTCAGCAGCTTGCGGCCGTTGGCGGAGACGTTGCCCGCCTTGGTGCGGAACAGGTCGACCCGGACGAGGTCGTCCTCGGTGAGACGGAAGACGTCGCCCTCGTCCTGCACCACGCCCGCGTCGAGCAGCGCGGTGGCCGCCTCGTAGCCGAGCACCTCGATGTCGAAGGCGCCGCGACCCGCGACGTGGAACAGGCGCTCCCGCAGCTGCGCGGGACAGGAGCGGGCGTTGGGGCAGCGCAGGTCCTTGTCGCCCTCGCGCATCTGGCGCAGCTCGGTGCCGCACTCCGGGCAGTGGGTGGGCATGACGAACGCGTACTCGTCGCCGGTGCGCGCCTCGACCACGGGCCCGAGCACCTCGGGGATGACGTCGCCGGCCTTGCGGATGATCACCCGGTCGCCGATGAGCACGCCCTTGCGCTCGACCTCGCCCGCGTTGTGCAGCGTCGCGAGCGACACCGTCGAGCCCGCGACCAGCACCGGGTCCATCTCGGCGAACGGGGTGACGCGCCCGGTGCGCCCGACGTTGACGCTGATGTTGCGCAGCGTCGTGGTGGCCTCCTCGGGCGGGTACTTGTAGGCGATCGCCCAGCGCGGCGCCCGCGCCGTCGACCCCAGCCGCCGCTGCAGCGCGACGTCGTCGACCTTGACGACGACGCCGTCGATCTCGTGATCGGCCTCGTGGCGGTGCTCGCCCCAGTACTCGACGTGCTCGAGGACCGCATCGACGCCGTGGAGCACGCGGGTGTGCGCCGACACCGGCAGCCCCCAGGCCGCCAGCGCGTCGTAGGCCTGCGACTGGCGCTCGGGGGTGAAGCCGCGCCGCTTGCCCAGCCCGTGGCAGATCATCCGCAGCGGGCGCGTCGCCGTGACCCGCGGGTCCTTCTGGCGCAGCGACCCGGCGGCGGAGTTGCGCGGGTTGGCGAACGGCTGCTTGCCCGCCGCGACGAGCCCGGCGTTGAGCTCCTCGAAGTCGGCGAGCCGGAAGAACACCTCGCCGCGGACCTCCATGAGCTCGGGCACCGGGAACTCCTCGGTGCCCGTCAGCTCGGTGGGCACGTCGGCCAGGGTGCGCATGTTGAGCGTGATGTCCTCGCCGGTGCGCCCGTCACCGCGGGTGAGCGCGCGCGTGAGGTGGCCGTTCTCGTAGAGCAGGTTCACCGCGAGCCCGTCGATCTTGAGCTCGCAGAGGTAGAGCAGCTCCTCGGTGGGGAAGTCGAGCTCGCGCTGCACCCGCAGCACCCACTCGCGCAGCTCCTCGCCGGCGAACGCGTTGTCGAGCGAGAGCATGCGCTCGAGGTGGTCGACCGCGACGAAGTCGGTGGAGAACCCGCCGCCGACCCGCTGCGTGGGCGAGGCCGGCGTGACCAGCGAGGGGTACTGCTCCTCCAGGCGCTGCAGCTCGACGAACAGCTCGTCGAACTCCCCGTCGGAGACGATCGGGGCGTCGAGCACGTAGTAGCGGAACTGGTGGTCGGCCACGACCTCCGACAGCTCGCGGTGGCGCTGGACGGCGTCGGTGGGCACGTCGGTCTGGTCCGTGCTGGTCACAGCGCCGAGATTAGCCGGGCACCCCGACGGCGAACCGTCGGTCGCCCCGTCCGAGGTGTCGCTCCACCGACGCGACGAAGCCGCGCGCGATGCCCGCGTAGGAGGTCTCGGTGACGCCGCCGACGTGCGGGGTGACGAGCACGTTCTGGGCGAGCAGCGGGTCGTCGGGGTCGATCGGCTCGACCCAGGTGACGTCGAGGCCCGCGCCGGCGAGGTGCCCGGAGCGCAGGGCGGTGAGCAGGGCGTCGTGGTCGACGACGGGCCCGCGCGCGACGTTGACGACGTGGCCGCCGGGACGCAGGGCGGCCAGGGCGTCGGGGCCCACGATGCCCCGCGTCTGCGGCGTGAGCGGGCAGGCGACGACGAGGTCGTCGCAGCGGGCCAGGGCGGCGACGAGGTCCTCGGTGCGGTGGTAGTGCTCGTCGTCGAGCAGGTCGGCGGCCCGCGGCGTCTCGGCCCGGGGGCGGCGGCCGATGCCGACGGGCCGGGCGTCGAAGGCGCGCAGCCGCGTGATCACCTCCGCGCCGATGTCACCGACGCCCAGCACGCCCACCGTGCGCCCGGCGAGCATGCGCCCGGACGGCTCGCCCACCAGCTCCTTCGCGACGTTCGCCCGCGCCTCCTCGTAGCGGCGCAGCAGCGCGAGCAGGAGCAGCAGGGCGACCTCGGCGACCGCGACGGCGTTGCCAGACTGGGCACCCGAGACGTTGTCGACCGGCAGCCCGCGCGCGGCCGCCGCGTCGAGGTCGACCCCCGACAGCCCGACGCCGAACTGCTGGATCATCCGCGGCGTCGTCGCGTCCATCAACGCGGCGGAGATCGTGCTGCCCATGGGGCACAGGACGTCGACGGGCGACAGGCCGGCCGCGGGCACCTCGACGGGCACGTCGACGATCTCGACCCCGGTCCAGCCGACCTCGTCGAACGCCGTCTCCAGGGCCCCGCGCAGGGCGGCGAAACCGCCGCCGACCAGTCCGATCCGCACGCCGCTCAGTATCCGGCCCCGCAGTGAGCAGCGATCACCAGCTGTCCGGCGGGTCGGCGAAGGCGCGGGCCAGCTCGACGGTGGTGCTCGTCGCCCGCCGTGCCCAGGCCGGGCTCGCGCCGGCGAGACCGCAGGTGGGGGTGACGACGGCCCGGTCGGCGAGGCGGGCGCGGTCGAAGCCGAGGCGGTCGGCGAGGTCGAGGGCGGGACGGGCGAGGTCGCCGAGCTCGGCACCCGCCGACGGATCGGTCGAGGGCACGATCCCGAGCCACAGTTCCGTGCCGCCCTCCCAGAGCTCGCCGAGCGCGTCGAGGACGTCCTTGGGTACCGCGTCGACGGGTCCGGCTCCGCTCCGCTGCGCGTCCCGAGCGCCGCCGAGGGCGCCGACGTCGACCGCCACCGCGTCGGGGCCGGTCGCGCCGATCAGGGCCAGCGGCGGGGTCGGGTGGCAGCAGTGGACGACGACCTCCGCGGCGCCGGCCTGCCGGGCCGCCGTGACCGCCCCCGCGAGCAGTGTGCGGGCCTCGGCGCCGGGCACCGCGCCGACCGTCCCGTACCCCGAGGGTGTCCTCAGCGAGCCGGCGAGGACGGCGGGCAGCGTCGGCTCGTCGATCTGCACGACCACGGGCGCCTGGGTGCGCCGCGTCAGCTCGCCGACGTGGGTGCGCAGGCCCTCGCCGAGGCTGGCGGCGAACTCGGCGAGCGCGCCGCGGTCGGTGAGCACGCGGTGCCCGGAGCGCAGCTCGACCCCGGCCGCGAGCGTCCACGGGCCCGCGACCTGGCACTTCACGGCGGGCGGGGTGGCACCGGCCTCGCCGAGCGCCTCGTCGAGCGCGTCGACGTCACGGGCGAGCAGCTCGACCGCGCGCCGGTGGTCGCCGCCGGGCCGGCGCGCCACGCGGTACCCCGAGGGCCACACCTCGACGGCGAGGTCGACGAGCAGGCCGGCGGTGCGCCCGACCATGTCCGCGCCGACCCCGCGCGCGGGCAGCTCGGGGACGTAGGGCAGGCCGGGGAGCTCACCGACGATCGTGCGCGCGGCCTCGCCCGGCTCGGTGCCCGGCCAGGAGCCGAGCCCCGTGGCCCGGTCGCCGGGCTGCGGCTCGCGGGCCACGGGCGACGCGTCGGTGGGTGCACTCGTCTCGCTCACGCCCCCAGGGTCCTCCCGACCGGCGGGCGTGCGCCGGGCGGGATCGGGGAGCGGGTCAGCCCTGCTCGTCGCCCTCGACGAGGTGCTCGGTCTCGCTCGCCTCGCCGATCGGCAGGACGTCCTCCGGGTTCGGCTGGTCGCCCTCGGGCGATTCCCCGTGCAGCTGGGCGGCGTCGGGGACGACGGTGGAGCGGTCGGTCGGCTGGTCGGTCATCGGTGACCTCCTCGGGAGCGACGCGGACGATGACCCTGGCGGTTACCCATGCCACACCCCGTCCGACCGCGTCTGCACCGATGCGGTCACGGGACGGGCCCGGGCCCCGAGGGCGGCCCGGAGCACGGCGCGGTCGTCGAAGGGCCGCCGCGTCGTGCCGGCCACCATCTCGGTGTCGGTCCCGCGCCCGACCACGACGAGCACGTCACCCGGGCCGGCCGCGTCGACGGCGAGCGCGAGGGCCCGCCCGCGGTCGGCCTCGACGTGCACCGCCGCCCCGTGGCGCGCCCGCGCCGCCTCGGCGAGCGCGGCGCGCAGGGCGGCCGGGTCCTCCGAGTGCGCGCTCTCGTCGGTCACGACGACCACGTCGGCGGCGCCCGCCACGACCGCGCCGAGCTCCGCACGCTTGGCCGGGTCCCGCTCGCCGGTCAGCCCGAGGACGACCACCACCCGGCCCTCGGTGAGCGACCGCAGGAACGGCAGCAGGCGCCGGTGCCCGCCCGGGTTGTGCGCGAAGTCGACGAAGGCGGCGAACGGCTGGCCCGCGTCGATCCGCTCCAGCCGCCCCGGGACGCCGTCGAGCGCCTCGACCCCGGCGACGGCGTCGTCCACCGCGACCCCGGAGGCCACGGCCGCGACGATCGCGGCGAGCGCGTTGTCGACCTGGTGGGCGCCGAGCAGGCGCAGCCGCACCCACCGGTCGGTCCCGGGGCCGACGAGGCGGAAGGTGCTGCCGTCGAGCCCGACCCGGCAGGACCCGGCCCACCACGTCGCGTCGCGGCCGGCGGCGGAGACGGTGACGACCGGGCAGCGGGTCTCCCGGGCGAGGCGGCGCCCGTGCTCGTCGTCGACCCCGATGACCGCCAGGTCGGTGCGCTCGGGCACGAAGAGCGAGGCCTTGGCCGCGTAGTAGGACTCGACGTCGTGGTGCAGCTCGAGGTGGTCCGGGCTGAGGTTCGTGAAGACGGCGGTGCGGAACCGTGTCCCCACGACCCGGTCCAGGGCGAGCGCGTGGCTGGACACCTCGAGCACGACGTCGGTCGCGCCGTCGTCCCGGGCGGTGGCAAGCAGCTCCTGCACCACCGGCGCCTCCGCGGTCGTGCGCCGGCTCTCGCGGCGTCGCCGAGGAGTGCGCATCCCGAGGGTGCCGGCCAGGGCGGTCGGACGCCCGCCGGCGGCGAGGGCGGCCGCGAGCAGGTGCGCCGTGCTCGTCTTGCCGTTCGTGCCCGTCACGCCGTGGACCGCGACGGCGCGCGACGGCTCGCCGTGCAGCCACGCCGACAGCGGCCCGAGCAGGTCGCGGGCGTCGCGGACGAGCAGCGTCGGCAGCCCGGCCGCGGGCCGGTCGGCGAGCACCGCCACGGCCCCGGCGCGCCGCGCGTCGGGCGCGCGGTCGACGCCGTGGAGGCTGGCGCCGGGCAGGGCCACGAACAGGTCGCCGGGGGCTGCGGTCCGGCTGTCGCAGGTCAGCCCGTCCACCCGCACACCCGGCGCCGCGTCGCCGACCAGGCGGGCCGTGGGGTCGAGGCCCTGCACCCACGCGAGCACGTCGTCCAGCGCGATCGGGGCCCGGGCGGGCCGCCACCGTTCCTCGGCCTGGTCCTGTGCCATCGGGCCCCCCGTACCGCCGGGGCTCGGCCCGACCCGCGCGGCTTCCCCGCCCGCGGGCCCCACAACCCGGCCGCCCGGTCACACCCCGCTGGCACCATGGTCGGGGTGGAGGTGCTGGACGCGCAGCAGTGGCGGGCGCGGGCCGACGCGCACGCGGCGCGGGCCGACGCGCTGACCGCCGGGCACCGGGCGCGGAGGGCCCGCGGCGAGGCGCACCCCGTCGAGGACTTCCTCTACACCTACTACCCGACCCGCCCGTCCCGGCTGCGGCGCTGGCACCCGGGAGCCGGGGTGGTCCTGGCCGACGCCGACGAGCGCGCGGCGTGGCGGCACTACGTCGCCGACGCCCGGGGCGTGCGGGTGGACCACGCGACGCTGCGGGCCGAGCGCGCCGCGACGATCACCTTCGTCGCGGGCCTGCTGCGCGCCACGGCCGCGCGCCCGGCCCAGCTCGGCTGCTTCGGGCTGCACGAGTGGGCGATGGTCTACCGCGACCAGCACACCCGGCACCCCGTCCCGCTGCGCCTCGGCGCCGCCGGCACGGACGCGGTCGTCGAGGCGCACCGTCTCCGGTGCTCGCACCACGACGCCTTCCGGTTCTTCACCGCGGACGCCGCCCCCCGCAACGCCGTCACCCCGACCCGGGAGCGCCAGGTCGAGCTCGAGCAGCCCGGGTGCCTGCACGCCGGGATGGACCTCTACAAGTGGGCGGACAAGCTCGGCCCGCTCGTGCCCGGCGAGCTGCTGCTCGACGCCTTCACGCTCGCCCGCGACATCCGCGTGCTCGACATGCGCGCCTCGCCCTACGACCTCGCCGACCACGGCCACAACCCCGTCCGCATCGAGACCCCGGAGGGCAAGGCCGAGTACGCGGCCGCCCAGCGGCGGTTCGCCGAGCGCGGCGCGGCGATCCGGACCCGTCTGCTCGCCGTCTGCTGAGACCTGTCGAGAACACGCCGTCGGCTCCGTCCCGGAGGTGTCGGACCACCGAGGTCACGACCGACGAGCCAGGGAGCGCCGCCATGGACCAGCACGAGGTCACCGAGGAACTGTCCGCGCCGGGTGCGCAGGAGCTGCTGACGACGACCGCCATGGCCCACCTCGCGTACACCGGCGGGGACGGCACCCCGCGGGTGATCCCGGTCGGCTTCTTCTGGACCGGGAGCCAGGTGGTCGTGTCCACCGCCACCACGTCGCCGAAGGTCGCGGCGCTCGCGGCCCGCCCGGACGTGGCCGTCTCCATCGACCGCGGCGACACCCCCGGCGGTGCGCGGGCCCTGTCGATCCGCGGGCGGGCGGAGGTCGAGATCGTCGACGGCGTCGTGGAGGAGTACCTCGCCGCGTCCCGGATCAGCATGGACCCGGAGGCCGCCGCCGGGTTCGAGCAGGCCGTGCGGGCCATGTACCCGCAGATGGCCCGGATCGCGATCACGCCGACGTGGGCGCGGTTCTACGACTTCGGCGCCGGGCGCATCCCCCGCTTCCTCCAGGAGCTCGCCGAGCGCGCCCAGCGCTGACTTGACAAGGTTGTAAAGTCCGGGGCCATGGGACGCCCCGGGCTCGCGTCGTGATCCGCCTGCTCGTCGCCAACCGGGGCGAGGTGGCGCTGCGCGTGCTCGCCACGGCCGCCGACCTCGGCCTGGCGACCGTCGCGATCGCCCCCGCCGACGACCGCACCACCGCCCACGTCGCCGCCGCCGACGACGCCGTCGAGCTCCCCGGTGCCGGCCCCGCGGCCTACCTCGACGTCGAGGCGGTCGTGGCCGCGGCGACGAAGGCCGGGGCGGACGCCCTGCACCCCGGCTACGGCTTCCTGTCCGAGAACCCGGCCCTGGCGCGGGCCTGCGCGGACGCGGGGATCACGTTCGTCGGCCCCTCGCCGGAGGTGCTCGAGCTCTGCGGCGACAAGGCCCGCGCCCGCGAGCACGCCCGGTCCGTGGGCGTGGACGTGCTGGCCGCGACCGCGCCACCGACGACGCCCGACCAGGCGCGCACGTTCCTCGAGGGTCTCGGCCCCGGCGCGGCGGTCATGGTCAAGGCCGTCGCCGGGGGCGGTGGGCGCGGCATGCGGGCGGTGCACGACCCCGCGGCGCTGGTCGACGCCCTGGACCGCGCCTCCTCCGAGGCGGCCGCGGCGTTCGGCGACCCGGCGGTGTTCGTCGAGCGGCTCCTCCCCCGCGCCCGGCACGTCGAGGTGCAGGTCGCGGGTGACGGGACCGACGTCGTGGTGCTCGGCGACCGCGACTGCAGCGTCCAGCGCCGGCACCAGAAGCTCGTCGAGATCGCACCGGCCCCGGGCCTCGACGACGACGTGCGCGAGCGGCTGCACGACGCCGCGCGCCGGATCGCCGCGCCGGTGGGGCTGCGGGGGCTCGCGACGGTCGAGTTCCTCGTCGACGGGGCGACGACGGCGTTCCTCGAGGTCAACCCGCGCCTGCAGGTCGAGCACACGGTCACCGAGGAGGTGCTCGGGATCGACCTCGTCGCCGCCCAGCTCCGCCTCGCCGACGGCGCGGACCTGCGTGCGGCCGGGCTCGACCCGGTGCCGGCGCGCCGCGGCACGGCCGTCCAGGCGCGGGTGTGCACCGAGACGCTCGGCGCCGACGGCTCGGTCACCCCGCAGGCCGGGACGCTCGAGCGCTTCTCCCCGCCGACCGGCCGCGGGGTGCGGATCGAGACCCACGGCCGGCCCGGGTACACCGTCAGCCCCCGCTACGACTCGCTGCTGGCCAAGGTCGTCGTCCACGACCCCGCCGGCGTGCCCGCGACGGTCCTCGCCCGCGCCGCCCGCGTCCTGCGCGCCTTCGACGTCGCGGGCGTCGCCACCAACCTCGGCGTGCTCACCGCGCTGCTCGACCGGTACCGGCACGCCGTCGTCGACACCGGGTTCGTCGATCGCCACGCCGCGGAGCTGGCCGACCCGGCGCCCCTCGAGGACGTCCCCGACGGCGGCGACGCCCTCGCCCTCCGCGCCCCCACCGCCGGCGTGGTCGTGGCCGTCGAGCGCCCGGCGGGGACGGCGGTCGGCGCCGGCGCCACGGTGCTCGTGCTCGAGGCGATGAAGATGGAGCACGTCGTGGCCGCGCCGCGGGCCGGGACGGTCGACGACGTGCGGGTCGCGGTCGGCGACGACGTCACCGCGGGCACGGTGCTCGCGCTGCTGGGCCCGGGCGACGCCGAGGGTGCCGCCGCCGAGGACACCGCGGCCGCCGACCCCGACCACGTCCGCCCCGACCTCGCCGAGACCCTCGAGCGCCACCGCCTCACCACCGACGAGGCACGCCCGCAGGCCGTCGCCAAGCGTCGCGACGTCGGGCGGCGCACCGCGCGGGAGAACCTCGCGGACCTCCTCGACGCGGGCAGCTTCGTCGAGTACGGCGCGCTGACGGTGGCCGCGCAGCGCCGGCGGCGGGCGTTCGACGACCTCGTCGCCCGCACCCCCGCCGACGGCATCGTCACCGGCACCGGCACGGTCGACGGTCGCCGCGTCGCGGTCCTCGCCTACGACTACACCGTGCTCGCGGGCACCCAGGGCGTCCTCAACCACGCCAAGACCGACCGGCTCCTGCGGCTCGCGCTCGACCACGCCCTGCCCGTCGTGCTCTTCGCCGAGGGCGGCGGCGGGCGGCCCGGCGACACCGACACCACCGCCGTCGCGAGCCTCGACGTCGAGACGTTCGCGCTGTTCGCGCGGCTGTCGGGGCGGGTGCCATCGGTCGCGATCGTCGCCGGGTACTGCTTCGCCGGCAACGCCGCCCTCGCCGGCTGCGCGGAGCTGATCGTCGGCACCCGGGACCTGTCGCTGGGCATGGGCGGGCCCGCGATGATCGAGGGCGGCGGGCTCGGGTCGGTCACACCGGGCGACGTCGGCCCGGCGAGCGTGCAGGGCCCGAACGGCGTGCTCGACGTGCTCGTCGACGACGAGGCGGCCGCGGTGGACGTGGCGAGGCGCTACCTGGGGCTGTGCACGGGAGCGACCGCCGCCCCGGAGCCGCACGACCAGCGGCTCCTGCGCCACGCCGTCCCCGAGAACCGGCTGCGCGTCTACGACGTGCGTCCCGTGCTCACGACCCTCGCCGACCCCGACACGGTGCTGGAGCTGCGCCCGGAGTTCGGCCTCGGCATCGTCACCGCGCTCGCGCGCATCGGCGGTCGACCCGTCGGCGTGCTCGCCAACGACCCGCGCCACCTGGGTGGGGCGATCGACGCGCCCGCCGCGGAGAAGGCCGCGCGGTTCCTGCAGCTCTGCGACGCGCGGGGGCTGCCGGTGGTCTCGCTGTGCGACACCCCGGGCTTCATGGTCGGCCCCGACGCCGAGCGGACGGCGACGGTGCGGAAGTTCTCGCGGATGTTCGTCGCGGGCGCCAACGCGCGGGTCCCGCTCGTCTGCGTCGTGCTGCGCAAGGGCTACGGGCTCGGCGCGATGGCGATGGCGGGCGGGCACCTGCACCGCCCGGTGATCACCACGGCGTGGCCGACGTCGGAGTTCGGCGGCATGGGGCTCGAGGGCGCGGTGCACCTGGGCTACCGCCAGGAGCTCGAGGCCCTGTCCGGCGCGGCGCGGAAGGCCCGCTTCGACGAGCTCGTCGGCGCGTACTACGAGCGCGGCAAGGGCCTGTCGGTGGCGAGCGTGTTCGAGGTCGACGACGTCATCGACCCGGCCGCGACCCGCGACGTCGTGCTCGCCGCGCTCGACACCGCGGGCGACGAGCGACCGCCCCGCCACCCGCTCGTGGACACGTGGTGAGCACCCGCACGGCCGTCCTCGCCGCCGCGTCGCGGGTGTTCGCCGACGAGGGCGTGGGCGCGGCGAGCATCGGGCGGATCGCGGCGGCCGCCGGCGTCACGCGCCCCACGGTGTACGCCTACTTCGACACCAAGGAGGCGATCTTCACCGCGCTCGTCGAGGAGGTCCGCGACGCGTTCCTCGCCGCGCAGGAGGTCCCCGACACCGGCGACCCGGCGCCCGTCGCCCGCGCGGTGATCACCTCCTACCTCGAGCTGCACGTGCGCCACCTGCCGCTGCTCGCCGCGATCGACCAGCGCGCCCGCACCGACCCCGCCGTCGCCGCCGCCCGCGACGACCTCCTCGCGCGCGTCCACCGCCGCAACGCGCGCTTCGTCGAGCGCCTCGCCGCCGCCGGCCGGTCCCGCCCGGCCCTCGGCGCCCCCGCGCTGTCCGAGGCGATCACGGGCATCGTGCGGCGGTTCGCCGAGGTCGCCGAGCACGCCGACGCGGCGACCCGGGTGCGGCTCGCCGACGACGCGGTCGCGGCCTACCTGCGGCTCGTGGGCCTGGACTGACGGACCGCCCCGATGCTCGCGACCACGACCATCCCGATCGCCAGCGCCGAGACCGGCGTCAGCTCCTGGCCCAGCACGACGAACCCGGCGGTCGCGGCGACCGCCGGCGCAAGGCTCATGAGCACCGAGAACGCCGCGGTCGGCAGGCGCCGCAGCGCGAGCAGCTCGAGGCTGTAGGGCACGAGCGAGGACAGCAGCGCCACGGCCGCGCCCCACCCGAGCACCACCGGGTCGACCATCGCCGACCCGCCCGCCACGACCCCGAGCGGGAGGGTGAGCACGGCGCCGACCGTCATCGCCAGCGCCAGCCCGTCGAGGCGGTCGAAGCGCCCGCCGGCGCGCTGCGAGGCGAGGATGTAGGCGGCCCACATCGTCGCCGCGCCGAGCGCGAACAGCGCCCCGGTGACGGTCAGGCCCGCGAGCCCGCCGCGGCCGAGCAGCGCGACCCCCGCGAGCGCGAGCGCCGCCCACAGCCAGCTCGACGCCCGGCGTGACGCGACCACCGAGAGGACGAGCGGGCCCAGCACCTCGATCGTCACGGCTGCCCCGAGCGGGATCCGCGCGATCGCCTCGTAGATCAGGGTGTTCATGCCCGCGAGGGCCACGCCGAACCCGACGACGAGGGTCCAGTCGCGGCGGCTGCGCCCGCGCAGGCGGGGCCGGCAGACCACGAGGAGCGCCAGCGCCGCGAACGCCAGCCGCAGCGACACCGCACCGATCGGCCCGACCCGGTCGAACAGCCCCGTCGCCGCCGCCGCGCCGAACTGCACGGAGAACTGCCCGACGAGCACCATCGCGACCGCGCCCGCCCGGGCCCGGGTCGGTGCGGTCGGGGTCGCCGGGTCGCGGACGTCCGTCACGCCCCGACGCTGCCACGGCAGGACACGGAGCGCAGCGGAGCTGGACCACCGCGGCGTCCTACATCGCTCGCAGGTGCTCGGGGGGCGGGTGGTCGACGCCCCCGGCGAGCCAGGTGCAGAGGTCGTCGACGTCGGCGGGCTCGTGCAGCGGACCGGCCACGACGGCCGGCCCGGTGGGCGCGCGGGTGTGGTCGCACGGCTGCACGAGGACGAGCCCGCCCGCACCGTGCGGGGCGGTGCCGTGGGCGCAGGCCGCCGTCGTCAGGCACGCGGCCGAGACCAGGATCCCGTGCGGGCAGCGGCGGACCGTGCCGCGCAGCGCCTCGCCGACGGCGTCGCGGTCGGGGGCGGGGCGCTGGTGGTGCGGACAGCCGTCGCTGCCGCAGTAGACGGCGGTGAACCCGACGGTGCTGCCGGTCCTGTCGCTCACGGCGCCCCTCCCTCGCGACGGCCCGGCTCGCTCTCCACGCCGCCGGGCAGGTCGTCGCACGGGTCGGCGTGGCGGTGCCCGAACGGGTCGGGGAGCCGGCGCCAGGACGCCTCCCCGCGGGCGAGCTCGGCGTCGGTGAGCAGCGCCGCGTCGAGGGCCTCGACGATGCCGGCGGGGTCGGCGTCGTGGACGAGGACGACGAGCTGCTGCTCGCGGTCGCCGAAGCGGTCGTCCCACCGCAGGGCGGCCGCGGCCCGGCGCTCGTCGTCGACGTCGTCCCAGGTCTCGGCCCCGTCGGCCGCGGCGAGCCACGTGCCCGCGTGGCCGATCTGCAGCGCGCCGCCCGCCGACTCGAGCCACAGCACGTGCTCGGGCTGCGAGGCGACCCAGAGGCGCCCGCGGACGCGGATCGTGCCGTGGAGCAGGACGTCGACCGCGGCGTGCAGTCGCTCGGGGTGGAACGGGCGGCGGTGCCCGACGTGCAGCAGCGAGACCCCGGCGTCGCCGGCCAGCGGCGGCTGCCCGCGCAGCAGCGGCGCGTGCGCGTCGACGGGCACGCCGCGGCGGGCGTCGGCGGGCAGGTCGGCCAGGCGCGCGACGACCTCGGCACCGAGGTCCGCGGCGACCGCGGGGGCGCTCGCGGGCGAGTCGGCCACCGTCAGGCGCACCGCGCGCGGGGCGAGGCGGTCGAGGACGGCGTCGAGGCGCACGCGCTCCCACGGCGACGGGCACCGGCCGGCGACGACGAGGACGTCGGCGTGCTCGGCCTGGCCCACCACCATCTGGGCCACCGTGCGCTCGTCGTCGGCGGTCAGCCCGAGGCCGCGGTCGACCAGGGCGTCGTCGCCGCCGGCGTCGTCGAGCCAGGACGCGGCGTCGAGCACGCCGACGACGCCGCGCAGGGCGAGGACCGCGGCGAGCGGGGCGTCCGCACCCGCGGGGACGAGCGCGTGCAGCGCCTCGGTCACGGCCTCGGGCTCCATGCCGGGGTCGAGCAGGAGCACGACGTGGCCGACGGCGGGATCGCGGGCCAGGCGCAGGAGCAGCGGCAGGAGGTCCTCGCGCAGGGTGCAGGCCACGCAGCCGTGGGCGAGCTCGAGCACCTCGTCGCGCGCGCCGTCGTCGTCGACCAGGCGGCGGTGGACCACACCCTCGCCGAGCCCGCGCAGGTCGTGGGCGACGAGCACCCCGCCCACCGGGCGCACCGCCGCCGCCACCGCGGCCGTCGCGGCGCGGTCGGCGCCGGTGACCAGCGTCAGTCCCGTCCCGTGTCCCTCGGGCATACCGCTCCTCTCCCGTGCGTTACCGTGAACGATAATCATGTTCAACAAGGAGGGGAAGTCGTGGCCCGCAACGATGTCCGACCGATCGTGAAGCTGCGCTCCACCGCCGGGACGGGGACGACGTACGTCACCCGCAAGAACCGGCGCAACGACCCCGACCGGCTCGTGCTGCGCAAGTACGACGCCCGCGTGGGTCGTCACGTCGACTTCCGCGAGGAGCGATGAGCCGCGCCCCGCGCCCGCCCCGACGCCGCGAGCCCAACCCCCTGCGCGACGTGGACACCGTCGACGGGAAGGACGTGTCGGTGCTGCGCACCTTCGTGTCCGACCGCGGGAAGATCCGCTCGCGGCGGGTCACCGGGCTGACCGGCCCGCAGCAGCACCGGGTCGCCGCGGCGATCAAGACCCCCGGGAGATGGCGCTGCTGCCCTCCACCTCGACGCCCGGGAAGGGGTGAAGGACGCGCCGGAAGGCCGTCAGGACTGGGCTACGCCTGGTCGGCCGGGGTGTCGGTGACCCGCAGCAGCAGGGCGACGAACGCGTCCGCGTGCAGCCGCCCGCCGCTGCGGGGCACCTCGCCCCGGCGCTCGTCGTCGGCCACGAGCTCACCGGCCACGCGCTCGAGGGCGCGCACCAGCGGCTCGCCGAGCTCGGGCGGCACCTCGCCGAGCAGCTCGAGCGAGCCGTCCTCCCGTCGCTGCGTGGAGAGGTGCGCCAGCGCCGTCCGGAGCAGCCGGCGGGGCTCGCCGGCCACCAGGTCGTCCTCCGAGCCGTCGTCGGGCGCGGTCACGCGGACTCCTCCTCGGTCACGTCGTCCAGCAGCGACGACCAGAACCGCAGCGCGGCGTGCTCCATCTCCAGGCCCAGCCGCAGGGTGATCATGCGCTTGGCGACGGCGTCGAGGTCGGCGTAGCGGGCCTGCATGTCCTCGTAGACGGCGATGCGCTCGCGGTGGGCGGCGACCTGCTCGCGGGCGAGGCGCACGACGTCCGCGGTCTCGCCGACCTCGTTGAAGAACAGCTTGAGCTCGGCGATGTCGCGCATCTGGAAGTGCTCGGGCGTCGGTTCCGCCAGCCACGCCCGCAGCTCGGCGAGGCCCGCGTCGGTGAGCCGGAAGGTCCGCCGGCGGCGGCCCTCGGCCTCCGTCTCGGCCTCGAGCAGCCCGAGCTCGACCAGCCGCTGCGGCTCGGAGTAGAGCTGCGCGTGCGGGAAGTGCCAGAAGTAGCCGATGGAGCGCCCGACCGCCCGCTTGAGGTCGTACGACGTCGACGGCCCGCGCAGGGCGATCGTCCCGAGGACGACGTAGGAGGTCGGGGAGAGCCGGTCGGCCACGGTGGCGCAGCGTACCGACCCTTGCCGTCTCGGCGTCCGTCCCATACCGTCCGAAACAGATGGTATGCACCGGAGCATGATCGGGAGGCGGCCGTGGACCTGGCGACGGTCTGGGCGTGGACGGTCGAGCGCCACCCGACACGACGCGCGGTCGGCGGACCCGACCCGCTGACCTTCGCCGAGTGGGACGCCCGCACCGCCCGCCTCGCCCACGCGCTCCGCGGCCTCGGCGTCCGCCGCGGCGACCGCGTGGCCCTCGTCCTCACCGGGGGCGAGCCAGCGGCGTCGCTGCACCTCGCGGCCCAGCGTCTCGGCGCCGTCGCCACCCCGCTCTCCCCGCGCTTCGGCGTCCCGGAGCTCGCCCACTGCCTCGCCGACGCCGCCCCCGCGCTCGTCGTCAGCGAGCCCGCGACCGCCGGGAACACCAACGCCGCCCTCCGCGACGAACGCGTCCGCCCGGTCGCCCACCTCGACCTCGACGACGTCCGGCGCCGTGCCCGCGACCAGCCCGACACCCCGCCCTCGGACCCGCCGGGCCCCGACGACGTCAGCGTCATGCTCTACACGTCGGGCACCACCGGGCGACCCAAGGGCGTGCCGCGGACCCACCGGGCCGAGCACGCCGCCGCCGTCGCCCACCTCGTGCAGACCGGCGGGCGCGCGGGCGACGTCGTGCTCGGGGTGATGCCGCTGTTCCACACCATGGGCGTGCGGACGCTGCTCGCCTCGATCGTCGTGGGCGGCACCTGGGTGCCCCAGGCACGGTTCGACGCCGCGGAGGCCGCCGAGCTGGTCGCGCGCGAGCGGGTCACGTCGCTCTACCTCGTGCCGACGATGTTCTGGTCGCTGCTGCGCGAGGCCGACCCGGCGAGCCTGGGCCGAGTGCGGCGCCTGGCGTACGCGGGCGCGCCGATGGCACCGGCGCTGGCGGAGCAGCTGGTCGAGACCGTGGCGCCCGAGGCGTTCGTCAACCACTTCGGCTCGACGGAGATCTACACGTTCACCATCGGCACGGACGTCGCGGCGAAACCGGGCTGCGCGGGCCGCGCGGGGATGTTCAGCCGGGTCCGGCTCGTCGACCCCTCGCCCGGGGCGTCGCCCGACGCGGTCGTCGCGCCCGGCGAGCAGGGCCAGGTGGTCGTGTCGATGGCGAGCCCCGAGGCGTTCCGCGGCTACTGGCTGCGTCCGGACGCGACCGCGAAGGCCGTGCGCGACGGCTGGTACTTCACCGGCGACCTCGCCGTGGCCGACGACGACGGGGACCTGTGGGTGTCCGGCCGCGTCGACGACATGATCAACACGGGCGGGGAGAACGTCTACCCGGACGAGATCGAGGCCGCGCTGGTGTCCTGCCCCGAGGTCGCCGACGTCGTCGTCGTCGGGCTCCCGGACGAGCGGTGGGGCCAGGCGGTGACCGCGTTCGTCGTCCCCGGCGCGGGCGTGACACCGGATCGGGCCGTCGCGGCGGCCGACGCCTGGGCCCGGCGGGTCCTGCCGTCGCTGCGCCGCCCGAAGCGCGTGATCGCCCTCGACGCCGTGCCCCGGTCGGCGGTGGGCAAGACGCTGCGCCGTGTCCTCTCCGCCGGGGAGTACGAGCCGCTCGCCGACACCGCGGCGGTGTCGCGGTGACCTGGACCCCCGCACGGGACGAGGACGCCGCGCTGGTCACGGGCGCCGGGCGGTTCGTCGACGACCTCGACCCGCTGCCGGGCACGCTCGTGGCCGCCGTGGTCCGCAGCCCGCACCCGCACGCCCGCATCCGCGGGGTCGACCTCGCGGCGGCCCGCGCGCACCCCGGCGTCGCCGCAGTGATCGGGCCCGACGAGGTGCGGGCCGCCGTGCGCCCGTTCCCGCTGTCGACCTCGACGCCGATGCCCTACCTGCCCAGCGGGGTGGACGCGGTGCGCTACGTCGGGGAGCCGGTGGCGGTCGTCGTCGCGGGCGACCGCTACGTCGCCGAGGACGCCGCCGAGCTCGTCGCGGTCGACTACGAGCCGCTCGACGTCGTCGTCGACACCCGGGAGGCGCTGGGCCCCGAGGCCGTCCTCCTGCACCCGGAGGCGGGCACCAACGTCGCCACCGACCGCACCTTCACCTTCGGGCCGGTCGACGAGACCTTCGCCCGCGCCGACCACCTCGTGCACGGCGAGTACACGTTCCCGCGCTACTCGTCCGTGCCGATGGAGGGCTACGGGGTGGTCGCGCAGTGGGTCGACGGCGCCGACGGGCCGGGCGTCGAGTGCTGGGCGAACTTCCACGGGCCGTTCACCATGGTCCCGGTCGCGGCCGGGGCGCTGGGGATCCCGGTGTCGCGGTTCCGGATGCACGTGCCCGCGGACATCGGCGGCAGCTTCGGGATCAAGTCCGGCATCTACCCCTACGTCGTGCTGATGGCGCTCGCGTCGAAGCACGCCGGGCGGCCGGTGCGCTGGACCGAGGACCGCGTCGAGCACCTGCTGGCGAGCTCGTCGGGCGCCGGACGGGTGATGGGGTTCTCCGCGGCCGTGTCGGGGGACGGGGTGGTCGAGGCGCTGCGCGTCGACCTCGTCGACGACGTCGGCGCCTACCTGCGCCCACCCGAGCCGAGCACGCTGTACCGCTGCTTCGGCAACATCACCGGCGCCTACGACGTGCCCGCGGTGGCGATCCGCGCCCGCGCCGTCGTCACCAACCGCGCGCCGACCGGCCTCAACCGCGGCTTCGGCGGCCAGCAGCTCTACTTCGGCCTCGAGCGGCTGATGGACGCCGTCGCGGCGCGCACCGAGCTCGACGTGGCCGAGGTCCGGCGCCGCAACCTCGTGCGCGCGTTCCCCCACCGCACCCCGACCGGCGGGCTCTACGACTCCGGCGACTACCCCGCCGCCCTCGACCTCCTGCTGGCGAAGGGCGGCTACGACGAGCTGCGGGCGCGCCAGGAGGCCGCGCGCGCCGAGGGCGCGCACTACGGGGTCGGGCTGGCGCTGGTCGTCGACCCGTCCGGCACCAACATCGGCTACGTCGGGCTCGCGACCCCGGCGTCGGAGCGGAAGCCGGGCCGGGACAAGTCGGGCTCGACCGAGATCGTCCGCGCCTCGGTGGACCTGCAGGGCGTGGTGACGGTGCTGCTCGGCTCCGTGCCGCAGGGCCAGGGGCACGCGACGGTGGCCCGGCGCGTGGCGGCGACCCGGCTGGGGCTGCCCGTCGAGCAGGTGCGCGTCGTGGTCGACATGGACACCGCGTCGACGCCGTGGACGGTGACGTCGGGCAGCTACTCCTCGCGCTTCGCGCCGCTCGTGACGAGCGCGGTGGTCGCGGCGGTCGACCGGCTGGCCGAGACGGCTCGGGCGGGGGCCTCGGTGCTGCTCGGGGTCGCCCCCGACGGGCTGGAGCTGGCCGACGGGTCGGTGCGCGACCCGGCGACCGGGGCGTCGTGCCTGTTCCGGCACGCGGCGGGGGTCGTGCACTGGGATCCGGGCGCGCTGCCGGCCGGCGCCCCGGCGCGCCTGGCGACCGAGGGCGAGTTCGTGCCGCCCGAGGCCGTCGCGGCGACCGCGGAGGACCGGATCAACTCCTCGCTCTGCTACGGCTTCGTCGCCGAGATGGTCGGCGTGCGCATCGACGCGGACACGCTCGAGGTGACCCTCGACCGCGTCGCGACCGTGCACGACGCCGGCACGGTCCTCGACCCGGTACTGCTCGAGGGCCAGGTCCTCGGGGCGCTGGTGCACGGGCTGGGCGGGGCGGCGTACGAGGAGTTCCGGTACTCCCCCGCCGGCCAGCCGACGTCGGCGACCTTCCTCGACTACCTCTGCCCCACGAGCGCCGAGACCGCGTTCCCGCTGGTCTCCGACCACGTGTCGTCGCCGTCGCCGCTCACCCCGCTCGGCGCCAAGGGCTGCGGCGAGGGCAGCTCGATGAGCTTCCCGGTCGCGTACGCCAACGCCGTCGCCGACGCCCTGGCCCCGGCCGGCGTCGCCATCGACGCCCTGCCCCTGCACGGTTCCGTCATCCACGACCTCCTGGGAGACCGCTGACATGGCACTGACCGGTGGCGAGGTCCGCCTCGAGCGCTCGCACGACGGCCGGGTGGCGGACGTGACGCTGTCCCACGGGCGCTACACCGTGATCACGTGGGAGATGCGCCGGCTGATGGCCGAGCGCTTCGCCGAGATCGACCGCGATCCCGACGTGCAGGTGGTCGTCATCCGCTCCGACGGCGAGCACTTCTCGTCGGGCGGGGACATCGCCGGGTTCATGGAGGTCGAGCCGATCGACTTCACCGACCTCGGCCACGACGTCACCGCGCCGTCCCGCAGCCCGAAGCCGGTGATCGTCGCCGTCGACGGCTACGCCTTCGGCGTCGGCCTCGAGCTGGTCCTGTCCTGCGACATCCGCCTCGCGACCGAGCGCAGCCGCTTCGCCCTGCCCGAGATGAACCTCGGCATGATCCCGGGCTCCGGCGGCACCCAGCGCCTGGCGCGGCTGATCGGGCTGTCGCGGGCGAAGCACCACGTCATGACGGCGCGGCGCATGTCGGGGCAGGAGGCCGCCGACTGGGGCGTCGTCGCGGAGCTGCACCCCGACCGCGCGGCGCTCGACGAGGCCACCGAGGCCCTGGTGACCACGATGCTCGGCTTCTCGCCGCTGGCGCTGCGCGCGGCCAAGGAGGTGCTCGACCGCGGCGTCGACGCGCCCCTGTACTCCGGGATCGAGCTCGAGCGGAAGGCCTACGCGATGCTGCGCTCGAGCCACGACTTCGCCGAGGGCGTCGCCGCGTTCGGCGAGAAGCGCGCGCCGTCGTTCACGGGCCGGTGAGGCGGCGATGAAGGCCGCGCCGTTCGCGTACTGCCGCCCCGACTCGGTCGACGAGGCGGTCGACGTGCTCGCCGGTGGGGACGCCAAGGTGCTCGCCGGCGGGCAGTCGCTGGTCCCGGTGCTGGCGATGCGCCTGGGCCGGCCCGGCACGCTGGTGGACATCACGCGGCTGCCGGGGCTGGACTCCCTGGTGGTCCAAGACGGGCAGCTCCACGTCGGGGCCGCGGTGCGGCAGCGGCGCGTGGAGCGGTCAGCCGAGGTGGCCGCCGTCCCTCTGGTCGCGCGTGCCCTGCCCTTCGTCGGGCACCGGGAGCTGCGCAGCCGCGGGACGGTGTGCGGCAGCCTCGCGCACGCCGACCCTGCCGCCGAGCTCCCCGCCGTGGCGGCGTGCCTCGGGGCGTCGGTGGTGGTCCGTGGTCCGGGCGGGGAGCGGGTCGTCGCGGCGGCGGACTTCGTCACCGGCGCCATGACCACCGCGGTCGGGCCGGACGAGCTCGTGACCGGCGTGCGCTTCCCGGTGGCAGGGGCGGGCGAGGGCTTCGGGTTCGCCGAGCTCGCCCGCCGGCACGGCGACTTCGCGCTCGCCGGGGTGGCGGTGCGGGTGCGTGGTGAGGCGGCGACGCTCGCCGCGTTCGGGGTGTCCGACCGGCCCGTGGTCCGCGAGCTGACGCTGGACCCCGACCCCACCGAGGCCGGTCTGCGCCCGGTGACCGACGCGCTCGCCGCCGAGGTCGTCGACACCGACGGCGACGCGCACGGCTCGCGCGGCTACCGCGTCCGCCTGCTCGGGGTGCTCGCCGCGCGGGAGATCGTCCGTGCGCACCGGGAGGCCCACCGATGAGGGTCGAGGCCGACGCCACCGCCGACGTGACCATGACCGTCAACGGGCGCACGGTGACCGTGACCGTCGCCCCGCGCACGACCCTGTCCGACGTCCTGCGCGACCGCCTCGGGCTCACCGGCACCCACGTCGGCTGCGAGCACGGCGTCTGCGGGATGTGCACGGTCCTCCTCGACGGCGAGGCGGTCCGCGCGTGCCTGCTGTTCGCCGTGCAGTGCGAGGGCGCCGCGCTCACGACCGTCGAGGGTCTCGGGACCGCTGCCGACCAGCACCCCCTGCAGCAGGCGTTCTCCCACCACCACGGGCTGCAGTGCGGCTTCTGCACGCCGGGGATGCTGATGAGCGCCTACGACCTGCTCGCGGGCGGCACCTACGACCCGGCGACCCTGCCCGAGGACATGTCCGGCGTGCTGTGCCGGTGCACCGGCTACCGCGGGATCCTCGCCGCGGTCGACGACGTCGCGCGCACCCACCCCGACGGCGTCCCCCCGCCCCGCGCCGCCGTGCCCCCCGCGCTGGTCGGGCGCTCGGGGAGTGCCAGCGTGGCGGCCACGCTGACGTCAGGTGTCAGGGAATCCACCGGCTCGCCCACGGAGATCACGGTCCCGTCGGGCCCGCCGACGGTGACGGTCGAGGTCCGCAGCACCCTGTCCTCGCCGGTCGAGGACGTCTGGGCGGTGCTGGCCGACCCGGCGCGGCTCGTCGCCTGCCTGCCCGGCGCGGCGATGACCGAGGACCTCGGCGACGACCGCTACCGCGGCCGCGCGGTCGTCGCCCTCGGACCGGTGTCGCTGCGCTTTGAGGGCCTCGCCCACGTCGTCGAGCGCGACCCCGCGGCGCACCGCCTGCGCCTGCTGGCCCAGGGCACCGACCGCGGCGGATCGTCGACCCAGGCGGTCATCCGGCTCGCCGCCGACCCCGACGACGGCGGCGGCACGACGCTGTGGGCCGACGCCGACGTCCACCTCAGCGGCCGCGTCGCCCAGTTCGGCCGCGCCCTGGCCGGCGACGTCTCGCGGCGGCTGTTCGAGCGGTTCGCCGAGGCCGTCGACGAGGCCGCGCGCACGGGCGAGGCACCCACCACGCGGCCGAGCCCCCTGCGCCTGGCCCTCAGCGCCCTGCTGGCCCGGCTCCGGCGGCTCCTGCGTCGTCAGCGGCCCCGGTAGCGCGGCGGGCGCTTCTCGGCGAAGGCCGCCGGGCCCTCGACCGCGTCGTCGGTGCGCATCACGCGCAGGAGCGCCGCGTGCTCGAGCGCGTCGCGGGCGTCGGGGCGGTCGATGGAGAGGACGCGGCGCGCGGGTCGGTCGCGTCGTCCTCGACGCGGAGGGGCGCGGCGCGCTCAGCGCCGCGCGAGCCGGCGTGCCGCGCCCGGCGAGGCCGCCGCGAGCCCGTAGTGCTCGAAGATCGCCGGCTCGTCCTCGGCCGCGAGCTCGCCGTCGGTGTCGATCGACGGGGCGTGCCTGGCCAGGTCCTTCGCGACGGTGACGCGCACGTGGTCCGGGGCGACCGTCGCCCCGACCAGCGGGACGAACGCGAGCCGGCGGCGCCCGATCATGCCGACGATCACCGTGGCGAACGCCGGCTCGTCGGAGACCGTGTCGACATAGATCGCCTCGAGCTCACCGATCTTGCCGCCGGTGGGGTCGACGACGTTCTTGCCCTGCCAGTCGCGGATGTTCTCGGCCTCGAAGCCCATGGGCCGGGACCCTAGCGGCGCGGCGCCGACAGGACGCGGACCGCGAGCGCCTCGGTGATCCCGAGCCGGGGCGTGTTCTCCCGAGCGCGCTCGGCGATCTGCCGGGGCGAGAGGCCCATGTCCGCGTAGAGCCGGACGACGTTCTCCTGGGCGGAGGTCCAGGACGGTCGTGCGGTGCGCGCCGCGACCGGGCGGCGCGGGGCACGGCGCGGGGACGGGATCCGCGGGGTCTCGACCGGCGCGGTGCCGAGGCCCGTGTTCTTGGTGGCGAACTCGCCCGCCGCGGCGCGGGCCGCGATCTCGTCGGGCTCGGCGACGCGGAAGGCGTCGCCGCTCTTGTTGACGGCCACCGCGGTGACCGTCGGGCCCCGGCGGAACTGCGCCTGGCAGGCCGCGGCGGTGCAGTAGGTGTATCCCAGCTCGGCACGCTCCGCGGGGATCTCGCGGCCGCACCCGATGCAGTTCGTGGTCATGCTGTGTTCGATTCTACTCCGCCCACGCCATGCCCTGCGGCTATCGCGGGGCGCCGTCGGCGGGTGATCAACGGGGACTTCGCGCGCGTAGAAGCAGCGAACAGCGCGTTCGTTGCGACCGGGGACGGGCCCCGCCCGCTCAGCGGCCGGTCGAGGCGATGGTGGCGCTGCCCAGGACGACGTCGCCGGCGGGCTCCGGGCGGTAGAACACCGCCGCCTGGCCCGGCGCCACGCCGCGCAGGGGCTCGTCGAGCACCACCTCGACGTCGCCGCCGTCGACCCGCACCGTCGCCGGCGCCAGCCCGCCGTGGGCCCGGACCTGGACGACGCACGCCACCGCGTCGGCCGGCGGGTCGACGAGCCACACCGGGTCGGTGGCGCGCAGCGTCGTGACGTCGAGGTCCTCGGCCGGTCCCACGCGCACCGTGCGGCTCACCGGCTCGAGGCCCAGCACGTAGCGCGGCCGCCCGTCGGGCGCCGGGCGCGCGATGCCGAGGCCGTGGCGCTGGCCGACGGTGAAGTCGTGGACGCCGCGGTGGTGGCCGACGACGGCGCCGCTCGGGTCGACCATCTCCCCCGGCGCCGCGTCGATGCGCTCGGCGAGGAAGCCGCGGGTGTCGCCGGAGGGGATGAAGCAGACGTCGTGGCTGTCGGGCTTCTCCGCGACGACGAGCCCGCGCGCCGCGGCCTCGGCGCGCACCTCGGACTTCACGCTGTCGCCGAGCGGGAACAGGGCGCCGTCGAGCTGGTCGGGGCGCAGCACGCCGAGGACGTAGGACTGGTCCTTGTCGGGGTCCGCCGCGCGCCGCAGCAGCCCGCCGTCCAGCCGCGCGTAGTGCCCGGTCCCCACGGCGTCGAAGCCCAGCGCCCGGGCCCGCTCGAGCACCGCCGAGAACTTGATCTTCTCGTTGCACCGCAGGCACGGGTTCGGGGTGCGGCCCGCGGCGTACTCGGCGACGAAGGGCTCGACGACGTCGTCGCGGAACCGCGCGGCCATGTCCCACACGTAGAACGGGATGTCGAGGACGTCGGCGCAGCGCCGGGCGTCGCGCGAGTCCTCGATCGAGCAGCAGCCCCGCGCGCCCTCGCGCATGGTCGCGGGCTTCGCCGACAGCGCCAGGTGCACGCCGGTGACCTCGTGGCCGGCGTCGCGCAGCCGCGCCGCGGCGACCGCCGAGTCGACCCCGCCGCTCATGGCGGCCAGGACCCTCACGGTGCGCTCCAGATCCACACAGCGCGCCGATAGGACCTCACGAGTGCGCCAGCGCGTCCCCGGCCCGGCGGGCGCGCTCGACGACCGGGCCGATCGCCTCGACCACCGCGTCGACGTCGGCGCTCGTGGAGTTGTGGCCCAGCGAGAAGCGCAGCGAGCCGCGGGCGAGGTCCTCGTCGAGGCCCATGGCGAGCAGGACGTGGGACGGGCGGGCGACGCCGGCGGTGCAGGCCGAGCCGGTGGAGCACTCGATGCCCCGGGCGTCGAGCAGCATCAGCAGGCTGTCGCCCTCGCAGCCGGGGAAGGACAGGTGCGCGTTGCCGGGCAGTCGCTCGCCGGGCCGGTCGAGCGGGACGCCGTTGAGCCGGGCGTCGGGGACCTCGGCGGTCACGCGGGCGACGAGGTCGTCGCGCAGCCCGGTCAGCACCGCGGTGCGGCGCTCGACGTCGGCGACGGCCGCGCGGACGGCGGTCGCGAGGCTCATCGTGCCGGGGACGTCGAGCGTGCCCGAGCGGACGTCGCGCTCCTGCCCGCCGCCGTGCAACAGCGGGGTGCAGACGGCGTCGCGGCGCAGCAGCAGCGCGCCCGCCCCGACCGGTCCGCCGAGCTTGTGCCCGGTCAGCGACAGCGCGTCGACGCCGCTGGTCGCGAAGTCGACGGGCACGGCGCCGACGGCCTGGACCGCGTCGGTGTGGAACGGCACCCCGGCCTCGTGGGCGACCTCGGCGAGCGCGCGCACGTCGTTGACCGTGCCGACCTCGTTGTTCGCCCACATCACGCTGACGACGGCGACCTCGTCGGGGTGCGCGGCGAGGACCTGGCGCAGGGTCTCGGGCAGCACGCGGCCCTGGGCGTCGACGGGCAGGACGTCGAGCGTCGCGCCCTCGTGCCCGGCGAGCCACTCCGCGGCGTCGAGCACCGCATGGTGCTCGGCGGCGGACACGACGACGCGGGTGCGGCGCGCGTCGGCGGCCCGGCGCGCCCAGTACAGGCCCTTGACCGCGAGGTTGTCGGCCTCCGTGCCGCCGGTGGCCAGCACGACCTCGGAGGGCAGCGCGCCGACGGCCGCGGCGATCGTCTCGCGGGACTCCTCGACCGCACGACGGGCGCGGCGCCCGGCAGAGTGCAGCGACGACGCATTGCCGACGCGCCCGAGCGCCTCGGTCAGGGTGGCCGCCGCCTCCGGCAGCATCGGCGTGGTCGCCGCGTGGTCCAGGTACGTCATCGACCGGCCAGCGTAATCCCCTCGTACACGATCGGCTCCCCCCGAGGGGTGACGGTCGCCGCCCCGTGACGAGCGAAGGGCCCCGCCGCTCGATCTGGTCGAGCGACGGGGCCCTTCGGTCAGGACGAGCGCGCCCCTACGAGCTGCGCTTCTTGACCTCCTCGGTCAGCTGCGGGCTGATCGAGAACAGGTCGCCGACGACGCCGTAGTCGGCGATCTCGAAGATCGGCGCCTCGGGGTCCTTGTTGACCGCGACGATCGTCTTCGAGGTCTGCATGCCCGCGCGGTGCTGGATCGCGCCGGAGATGCCGAGCGCGATGTAGAGCTGCGGCGAGACCGTCTTGCCGGTCTGCCCCACCTGGAACTGGTTGGGGTAGTAGCCGGAGTCGACGGCGGCACGCGAGGCTCCGACCGCGGCGTGCAGCGAGTCGGCGAGGGTCTCGACGACGTCGAAGTTCTCCGCCGAGCCGACACCGCGGCCGCCGGCCACGACGACGTTCGCCTCGGTGAGCTCCGGGCGGTCGCCGCCGACGATCGGCTGACGGTTCGACACCTTGCCGGACGTGCTCTCGTCGATCGCCGGGAGCTCGACGGTCTCCTGCGCGCCGGCGCCGGCCTGCTCCTCGATCTCGATGGAGCCGGAGCGCCACGAGATGACCGCGGTGTCCGTGGTGGCGCGCGCCTGGACGGTGAAGGCGCCACCGAAGATCGAGTGGGTGGCCTCGCGCTCGCCGTCGATCTCGACGATGTCGTTGAGCCAGCCGGAGTTGGTGCGCACGGCCAGGCGGCCCGCGACCTCGCGGCCGTCGGCGCCCGCCGGGACGAGCACGGCCGGCGGGGAGACCCGCTCGACCAGCGCGGCCAGGGCGTCGACCTGCGGGGTCGACAGGTAGTTGACCGCGTCGTCGGACTCGGCGACGTAGACCTTCTCCGCGCCGTGCGCGGCCAGGCCCTCGGCGAGCTTCGCCGCCGTGCCCGGGGTGCCGACGACGACCGCCGACGGCTCGCCCAGGCGGCGCGCCGCCGTGAGCATCTCGTACGTGTTCTTCTTGATCTCCCCGTCGACGTGGTCGACGAGGACCAGGACCTCGGCCATGGTTCTCCTCTCGGTGTCGGTGGGGTGGATCAGATGAGCTTCTGGCCGACGAGGAACTCGGCGATCTTGGCGCCGCCGTCGCCCTCGTCCTCGACCTTCTGGCCGCCCGACTTCGGCGGGCGCGGCGCGAAGGAGTCGACCTGGGTCAGCGACCCGGCGAGACCCACCTCGTTCGCGTCCAGGCCGAGGTCGGCGATACCGATGGCGTTCACCGGCTTCTTCTTGGCGGCCATGATCCCCTTGAACGAGGGGTAGCGCGGCTCGTTGATCTTCTCGCCGACGCTGACGACGGCGGGCAGCGACGCGGTGACGTCGCACGTGCCCTCGTCGGTCTCCCGCTTGATGGTCGCGGTGCCGCCGTCGACGGACAGCTCGTTGGCGTGGGTGAGCGACGGCCAGCCGAGCAGCTCGCCGAGCATCCCGGCCATCGCGCCGCTGCGGCCGTCGGTGGCCTCGTTGCCGGCGAGGACGAGCTGGACGTCGTCGACGGTGCCGATGGCCTTGGCCAGGACCCGCGCCGTGGCCACCGCGTCGGAGCCGTGGATGGCGTCGTCGTTGACGTGGACGGCCTTGTCCGCGCCCATGGAGAGGGCCTTGCGGATGGCGTCGGTGGCGCGGTCGGGGCCGACGGTCAGCACGGTGACCTCGGCGTCGCCCGCCTCCTTGATCTTGAGCGCCTCCTCGACGGCGCGCTCGTTGATCTCGTCGAGCACCGCGTCGGTCGAGGCGCGGTCGAGCGTCTTGTCGGCGTCGGAGAGGGTGCGCTCCGACCAGGTGTCGGGCACCTGCTTGATCAGCACGACGATGTTCATGGGCCTGCTGCGACCTCCTGTGCTCGCATCCGTCCCGGTAGGACGCTGTTACCGCCCGGTAAGATACTCGTCGGTAACTTACCTTCTGCCCCGACTCTCCCACGCTCGGTGCCCATCGGCAGCGTGGCGTACGCCTCTCATGTTACCGACGAGTAGGGTGTAGGGCCTTACCGACGGGTAACTCCGGCGCGTCCGAAACGGGCGATATCGTGGGTGGACACGGGGCGGAAAGACCGCCTCGCCCTCCGTGAGGAGTCGTCGTGCCCGGTCTGTTCTCGAAGGTCCAGGAGTTCCTGCGCAGCCCGCAGGGCCGGAAGTACACCGACCAGGCGAAGCGCTACGCGTCGGACCCCAAGAACCGCACGAAGGCGCAGGACATGCTCAACAAGTTCCGTGGCAAGGGCGGCGGGCACGGCGGCGCGCCGGGCGGCCACCGCTGAGCGTCCTCGACGCTCGGCGCCGCGTCCCGGTCACGGGACGCGGCGCCCCGCGTCAGGTGAGGTAGTCGCCCATCCGCCGGAAGTAGTCGCCGGCGACGTGCTCGACGTCCTGGTCGTCCTTGACGCGCTGCAGCACCAGCCCGTGCTGCCCGCCCCGCCAGGCCTCCGGCCCGGCGACGACGATGACCCCGCGCCCCTCGCGCGCGAACACGCGGCCGTGCGTGCCGCCGGCCCTCTCCCGCGACACCGACGCCTCGAGCACCCGCAGGCGCCGTCCCTCGTGCAGGCACCAGGCGTTCGGGTAGGGCCCGGTCTGCGCGCGCACGAGGTTGACGAGGTCCCGCGCCGACCGGTCCCAGTGGATCCTGTTGTCCGGGTCGGCGCGCTTGTGGAAGAACGACGCGTGCTCGGGGTCCTGGCGCAGCCAGTCGTGGGGCCCGTGCTCGATGCGGTCGAAGGCGTCGAGCGAGAGCTCCCCGAACAGCCCGACGGTGCGGTGGAACAGGTCCTCGGTGGTGTCGGTCGGGGTCACCGGCACGGTGCGCTGGGTGATGATGTCGCCGCGGTCGAGGTCGGCGTCCATCCAGTGGGCGGTGATCCCGACCTGGCTCTCCCCGTTGATCAGCGCCCAGTTGAGCGGGGAGAAGCCGGCGTACTTCGGCAGCAGCGAGTCGTGGGTGTTGACCGTGCCGCGCGTCGGCGCCGAGAACACCTCGGGGCTGATCCACGTGCGCCAGTTGCAGGCCAGCCCGATCTCGGCGTCGGCCTCCTTGATCGCCGTCACCAGCTCCGCGTCCACCGCCTTCTCGCGGTAGACCACGGGGATGCCGTGCTCGCGGGCGAGGTCACCCATCGACTCCTCGAAGATCGCGGGCGCCCACTCCCCCTCCTCCGGGTGACTGACCGTCAGCACCACCTCGTGGCGTGACTCGAGCAGCGCGGCCAGGAGCCGCGCGCCCCACTTCTGGTAGCCGAACAGGACGACGCGCACGGGGCCTCCTCAGACTCGCGGCAGGATGGTCTCGAGGTAGCTCTGGACCGCCTCGCCCTGCTTGAAGTGACTGCAGTAGTAGTTCGGCAGCGGGAACAGCCGGCCCTCGCGCACCGCCCGGACCTGCTGGAACGCCGGCTGGGCGAGCAGCGTCTGGGTGTTGGCGTCGACGCCGCCGCGGGTGTCGGCGAGGTGCAGGACGACGTCGCAGTCGTCGAGCTGGGTGGCCTGCTCGTAGGACAGCCGCCCGCCCGCGCCGGTCTTGCCGGCCGCGAACTGCCCGAACCGGAACCCCGAGTCGGCGAGCACCACGCCGCTCCACGAGGTCGGGTAGTCGGAGAAGAACACCCCGCCCGAGCTGCCCCGCACCAGCGCCCACCGCGTGCGCGCGAGGGTCGGCCCGTACTGCTGGCGGATGCGCTGTGCGTGCTGGTCGTAGCTCGCCTTCAGCTGCTCGCCTTGGGGGAGCCGGTTGACCGCGTCCGCGGTGCGCAGCGCACGCTCGCCCCAACTGCCCGGGTTCGCGGCCGCGGGCAGCAGCAGGGTGGGCGCGATGCCCGCGAGCTGCGCGCCGAGGTCGGCGGGCAGGTTCGGCACGAGGGTGCCGAGGATGAGGTCGGGCGACTGCGCCGCGACCGCCTCGAAGTTCAGCGCCGTCGGCGTCCCGACCTTGGGGATCGCGTCGTAGGTCTGCTGGTACTCCGGCAGCACGCCGCCGAGCGTCGCCTGGGCGGTCCCGCTGGGGGTGACGCCGACGTCGAGCAGGGCGTAGGTCGTGTAGAAGTCGGTGCAGACGATGCGCTGCGGGTTCGCGGGGATCTGGACGGGCCCGCCCGCCCCCTCCACCGTGCGCGTCGCCCCGCCGCCACCACCGCCCTCGCCGCCGCCACCGCAGGCGGCGAGCGCGAGGGTGGCGGCCACGCCGCCGGCGCCGGCCAGGAAGCCGCGCCGGGACAGTCCGGGACGGGCGTGGGGGGCCATCAGGGGATCTCCTCGGGGGTCGGGGACGCGAGCACTTCGGTGAGCAGGGCGCCGACCGACTCGACGGCGCCCGGTCGCAGCAGCCCGTGGTGCGAGGCCGCGATCGGTCGGTAGCGGGCACGCGCCGGGAGCACCGGGCCCCAGCGCCCGCGGGCGTCGGCGAGCCGGGCGTCACGCTCGGCGGGGTCGTCCGGCACGGCGACGACGACGGTCACCGCGGCGCCGGTGTCGGGCAGCGACGAGGGCCGGTGGACCGCCAGCGCCGGGACCGCGTGCCGGACGTGGCGCAGGGCCCCCGCGAGCACCGGCGGCGGGAAGAGGCCCGCGAGCTCCGGGCGGGCGGCGACCGCGGCGGCCAGCGCGTCGGGGTCCGAGGTCGCCGGCAGCCCGAGCACCTCGGCGAGGAACGCCACGGGGTCGAGCTCGCCGCCGCCCCGGCCCTCGCCCGGCGATGGTCCGGCTCCGCTGCGCTCCGCGTCCGAGGGCCAGGCGTCGAGCAGCGTCAACGACGCGAGCTCCTCCCCGGCCGCGACGAGCGCGACGGCCACCGCGTGCGCCACGACGCCGCCGAAGGACCAGCCCGCGAGGTCGTAGGGGCCGGTGGGCGCGACCTCGCGCAGGCGGGCGAGCTGGTCGGCGGCGACGTCGTCGAGCGTGGCCGGCGCGAACGCCGGGTCGCCCAGCTCGCGGCCGGGCAGCGCCCACACCGCGCGGTCGGCGGGGACCTGGGCCGCGAGCGCGGTGTAGGGGTGCACGACGCCCCCGGCGCCGGGCAGCAGCACCAGCGGGCGTCCCGGGGCCCGGCGCAGCGGGACGGGGTCGGACGGGCCCCCGCTCGTCACGGTGCCCTCCGCCGTGCCCTCCGCCATCCCCTCCGCCAGCGCCGCCACGTCCGCGACGGTCGGGCGGCGCATCAGCTCGGCGACCGGGACGGTCAGGCCCAGGCGCTCGGTGAGGCGGGTGCGCAGCACCGCGAGCAGCAGGGAGTGCCCGCCGAGGTCGGCGAACGCGGTCTCGACACCGACCTGCTCGGGCGCGACGTCGAGGACCTCCGCGAACACCTCGGCCACGTCCCGCTCGGCGTCGGTGCGTGGCGGGGTGCCGCCTTCGGCGCCGCTCGGGGCGGGCAGGGCAGCCCGGTCGACCTTGCCCGTGGGCAGCACCGGGATCGTGTCCACGGCCACGAGGTCGGACGGGACCATGTGGGCGGGCAGGGTCTGCTCGAGGTGGGTGCGGACGGCGTCCAGCTCGCCCCCGGTCCCCGGCACGACCCACGCCACCAGCCGCGGGTCGCCAGTCGGCCCCGGTCGCGTGTCGACCACCGCCCGGTCGACGCCGGGTGCGGCGGAGACGGCCGCGGCGACCTCGCCGAGCTCGATGCGGAAGCCGCGGACCTTGACCTGGTCGTCGGCGCGCCCGAGGTAGTCCAGCCGGCCGTCGAGCAGGCGGCGCACGACGTCGCCGGTGCGGTACATGCGCTCGCCCGGCGCGCCGACGGGGTTCGCGACGAAGCGCTCGGCGGTCAGCGCGGGCCGGTCGTGGTAGCCGCGGGCCAGCCCCGGGCCGGCGAGGTAGAGCTCGCCGACCCCACCGGGCGGCACCGGGCGCAGGGCGGCGTCGAGGACGTAGGCGCGGGTGTTCGGGTCGGGCACGCCGATCGGGACGCGGCCGGTGGCGGCGTCGGCCGGGTCGGCCTCGCCGAGGGTGGAGTTCACGGCCACCTCGGTGGGCCCGTACGCGTTGACCACGCGCAGCCGCGACGCCCAGCGCTCGACGATCGCGGGCGGCACCGCCTCGGTGCCGACGAGCAGCACCGACCCGTCGGGCAGGGTCGCGTCCGGGGGCAGGGCCGCGACCAGCGACGGCGGCAGGATCGTCACGTCGCCCGGCCCGAAGCCCTGGTCGGCGAGGAACGTCGTGAGCACCGGGTCGGCCAGCCGCACCCGTGACGGGGCCACGACGAGACGCGCGCCGGTGAGCAGCGACATCGTCAGCTCCCAGAACGCGACGTCGAAGCTGACCGACGCGAACTGCAGCACGCGCGCCCCGGCGCGGACGCCGAGCCGGTCGATGGCCGTGGCGACGAGCGAGGGCACCACGCGGTGCGGGAGGACGACGCCCTTGGGCCGGCCCGTCGAGCCCGAGGTGTAGATCAGGTAGGCCGCGTCGTCGGGGA
>NZ_JAQZAO010000018.1 GCF_028737315.1 Actinomycetospora lemnae
CCAGCCAGCGGCAGGCCATCGCCCGCGACCAGCCCAGGGCGGCGGCGGCCTCGTCGCCGGAGAACTCGTCGAGCAGCGCCCGGCGACCCTTCTGCCCTTCCTCGGTGCGGCCGGCCTCGTGCAGCGCGGTCAGCAAGCGGGCGGTGGCGCGGTTGCGGGCCCGGAAGCAGTCGCGGGCGAAGTCCACGACCTCGGCGCCGGCCAGCCCGGCCGGGTCGATCGCGTCGAGGACCTCGACCGGCAACCCACCGGTGTCGAGGTCCGCGATGCCCATGACCAGGACGCTAGCCCCGACCCCCGACACTCCCCGACGATCTTGCCGCTGGTTACGGGCCCGCGAATGCGACCGCGTCCCGTCGCCAGAGCGCTGCCGGCGGCTCCCGGCGTGTAGCGCCGACGAGGATGTGGCGATCCTGGCGTCGAACGCCAGCGAGGACGCACCGCTGACACACACAGCCCACTACCGGGAGGCGCTGCTCCCGGAGTCGTGACAACGCTCGCCGACGGGCCCGAGGACGGGCTTGATGTCGACGACGGGGGTGCCGTCGATGGCCTCGAGGTCCGACACCCGCAGCACCGTGCCGTCGACGGCCAGCACGCGCACGGGGTGCAGGCCGAGCGGGTTCGGGCGGTCGGGGGAGCGGGTGGCGAAGATGCCGGTCTCGGGCTGCTGCGGGTCGTTGCGCGGGTGGACGCGCAGCACCGAGCGGTCGGCGCGGTCGAGCCACGTGATCAGCAGGATCTCCTGCCCGACGGCGAGGTCGCGCACCGCCGGGGCGAGGTCCGGCTCGAGCGTGACGACGGCCTCGGGCCCGCCCTCGTCGCCCTGGCACGGCGCCTGCGACCGGTCGACGAGCGGCGAGGACACGCGGCCGAGCACGCGCAGCACGGGTTCGTCGGACACCCCTGCACCGTAGGCCCGGGACGCCTCCGTCCGTACCCTTCGGTCGTGCCCCGCCTGACCTCCCCCCGCGCCGAGGCCACGGCCGCGACCCGGGCCGGGCTGGTCGAGGCGGCGACCGCGCTGTTCGCCGAGCGCGGGTTCGCCGAGACCTCCATCGACGACGTCGCCGCGGTCGCCGGCATGACCAAGGGCGCGGTGTACCACCACTTCGCCGGCAAGGCGGCGCTGTTCGAGGCCGTGTTCTCCGCTCGCGAGGCCGAGGTGCACGAGCGCCTGCGCACCGCCCTCGACGCCGCGCCGGACCACCTCGTCGGCGCCCGGGCCGCGCTGACCACGTTCCTCGAGGCCTGCAGCGAGCCGACCTACGGGCGCATCGTCTTCCGCGACGGCCCCCTGGCGCTGGGCTGGGAGCGCTGGCGGGAGTGCGAGGTCGACTACGCCCTCGCCTTCATCGCCCGGGTCCTCGACGGGCTGGCGCGCGAGGGCAACCTCGTCACCCGGCCCGGCGCGTCCTACCCGACCCTCGTGCTCGGGATGCTGTCGAGCGCCGGGCAGCTGCTCGGCCAGGCGCCCCCCGAGCAGCACCCGGCCCTGCGGGCGGAGCTGCTCGGCTTCTTCGACCAGGTGCTGGCCGGCCTCACCGGCGGGCGCTGAGGCGCCCGCCGCCCCGACCCGCACCGGCGGTCAGTCCGCCGCCGGCGCCCCGCCCCGCTGCTGGCGCAGGGCGACGGTCGTGCCCCGCGAGGTGTGCCGGACCGCGACGCTGTCCACGCTGCGCTGCATCAGCACGAACCCGCGCCCGCGCGTCGCGTGCGACCCCGGCGTGGCCGGCGCCGCGGCGTCGGCCCACCGTCCGTTGTCCGTGACGCGGACGTTCACCGAGTCCGCCTCGCACCACAGGGTGAGCTCCACCGTGCCGTCGGCGTCGCCGGGATAGGCGTGCTCGACGGCGTTCTCGACGGCCTCCGACACCGCGATCAGCACCCGCTCGCGCGCGTCCTGGTCGATGTCGAGGCCGGCCAGCCAGTCCCGCGCCTCGTGTCGCATCCGCTGTGACTCGTCGGCCCGCGCCGGGTGCACCGCCCGCGCGAACTCCACCGCATCCGTCATGACTCCCCGCCCCCCGGTTCGACCCGTGCTCCTGAGACCGTCGGCGACCGCGCGGTCACCTCCCGTCACCGGGCCTGGCTTGCCCACCGTGGCGTCCCTTCCACCGTGAGGTCGACCGCCAACATCGCGAGCGGTTTGTTTCGCACGATCGACGGGTGAACGGCGGGGGACACCCCTCGATGGGGGGCGACGACCGGGCGAACCTGCTGGTCCGCGTCCGGGTGAACGGATCTCCCCCGGACGGCCGGGTCACGCGAGCAGGGCGTCGGAGATGATCTTCCTCTGGATCTCCGAGGTGCCCTCGAAGATCGTCGTCAGGCGGGCGTCGCGCCAGTAGCGCTCCACCGAGTGCTCCGTCGTGTAGCCGTTGCCGCCGAAGATCTGCAGCGCGTCGCTGGTGACCTGCTCCGCCGTCTCGGAGGCGAAGAGCTTGGCCGACGACGCGGCGACGTCCCCGCCGGGCGCACCCTCGTCGAGCAGCCAGGCCGCGTGCCACCACAGCGTGCGGGCGGCGTCGACGGCGGCGGCCATGTCGGCGAGCTTGTGGCGCAGGGCCTGCTGGTCGGCGATCGGGTGGCCGAACTGCTCGCGGCGGCGGCTGTAGGCCACCGCGTCCTCCAGCGCCCCGCGCGCGAGCCCCACCGCCCGCGCCGCCGTCTGCACCCGCGCGGTGCCGAGCCAGCGCAGGCTGTCCTTGAAGCCCTGGCCCTCGGACTGCCCCGTGTCCTGCAACGCGTCCGCGGGCAGGCGCAGGCCGTCGAACTCCAGCTGCCAGGTCGTCAGGCCGAAGTAGCCGATCTTGTCGATGGGCGTGCCGACGACCCCGTCGGGGAAGCTCCCGCGCTCCTTGGGCACGAGGAACAGCTCGAGGCCGTCCGAGCGGCTCTCGCCCTCGCGGGGCGGGCGGGTTCGGGCCAGGAGGTGCAGGAAGTCCGCCGAGAGCGCGTGCCCCACCCAGCGCTTCGTCCCCTCCACGACCCATTCGGAGCCGTCCCGCCGCGCCGTGCACTCCACGCCGGCGAGGTCGGACCCGGCGTGCGGCTCGGAGAACGCGATGGCTCCCACCCAACGGCCCGCGGCACTCGCCCGCAGCAGCTCGGCGCGCCGTGACGGGTCGGGCGAGGCGCAGCCGGTCCCGTTGCCGCGGGCGATGATGCTGCCGACGCTCATCCAGGCGCGGGCGAGCTCCTCGGAGACCAGGCAGTACTCGACCACCCCGAGCCCCAGCCCGCCGTGCTCGGCGTCGACGAGGATGCCGAAGTGCCCGAGCTCGGCCATGCGGTCGAGCAGGGACGACGGGATGTCCTCGCGGCGCGGGTCGAGCTCGTCGGCGACGGGCAGGACCTCCTCCATCGCGAACGCCCGCGTCGTCGCCTGGAGCTCCCGACGGGCGGGGGTCAGGAGGGCGGCATCGGCCGGGGCCGCCGTGTGGACCTCGTCGAGACCGCGCCGCGGCCAGGTCGACCGGCTCACCGTGCCGACCCGGCCGTCGCGTCGACGCACAGCGTCCACAGGGCCGCGCGGGCCTGCGGCGTCTCGGCGCCCCGCGGCAGGTAGTGGGTGGGTCGGGGGGCCCGGTCGTGCCAGAACACCCCGGTGCTGTGCCCCGGCTCGGCCGCGGCCTGCAGCCAGACGGCGGTGTCGGCGCCCTGGTCGTCGGTGCGCAGCAGGGGTCCCGTGACGCGGCGGAAGCCCGGCATCGAGCCGGCGACACCGGGGGTGTCGGCCCAGCCCGGGTGCATGCTGTGGACGACGACGCCGTCGCCCGCGAGGTCGTCGGCGAGCAGCTCGGCGAGCACCACCTGCATCCGCTTGGTGCGCGCGTAGGCCGCGCCGCCGGAGTAGGTGCCGACGCGGAACTCGGGGTCGTCGGTGGGCAGCGACGCCGTGTACATGCCGCCGGAGGAGACGAACACGACGCGCGCGGGCGCCGTCGGGCTCGCCCCCGCCCGCAGCGCCGGGCGCAGCTCGCGGGTCAGGAGGAACGGGCCCAGGACGTGCGTCGCGAGCGCGAGCTCGTGGCCCTCCGCGGTCTCGGTGCGCTCCGGGGGCATGACGCCCGCGTTGTGCACCAGGCCGTGGACCGCGGCCTCCCGGTCGCGGACCTCGGCGGCGTAGCGGCGCACGTCGGCCAGCGAGGACACGTCGCACTCGGCGACCTCGACCGCCGCGCCCGGGTGCGCCTCACGCAGTGCCGCGGCCGTGCGCTCGCCGCGGGCCTGGTCACGCACGACGAGCTCGACCCGCGCGCCGAGACCCACGAGCCCGCGGGCGGTGGCGGCACCCAGGCCGCCGGCCGCGCCGGTCACGAGGATGGTCCGCCCGGCCAGGCACCCGGACGGCAGCGTGCGCCAGCCCGCACGCCGAGCGGCGTACCCCAGACGGGAGTAACCGGGCACGACCAGGCGGTCCAGCGCGGCGTCGACGAGGCGGGGGAGCTGCACGGGGGCAGGCTAACCAGCCCGGCGTCGCGGGGCGCTCCGGACGCACCGGGCACCGGGCGCGGCGGAGATCACGGCGGGCAGACCGTCCCCTGCTGGGGCAGCACACCGTCGCGCAGGTAGCCGCCGACGGCGCTCCGGATGCACGGCGTGGCGGGGTAGGCGCCGTGGCCCGCGCCGAGCCAGGTGACGAGGCTCGCCGACCCCAGCTGGGTCGCGACGCGCTCGCTGCCGGCGAGCGGGGTGAACGGGTCACCGCGCGTCCCGACGACCAGTGACGGCGGGCCGGCGGCGCCGCCCGGCTCGGGCACGTCGACCGGCACCGGCCACGAGCTGCACAGCAGCGCGTCGTGCGCGAAGTACGCACCGAACAGCGGCTCGGCCGCCCGGGCCCGGGCCGTGTCGGCGGCGACCTGGTCGAGCGTGGGCCGCTCGACGGTGTCGTTGCAGGTCAGCAGTACCGACGCGTCGAAGCCGCCGCCGTCGGCCTCGGCGGGGGCGAGCAGGCCGAGGACGCCGTTGGGATCGCCCTCGCCCGCGGCCGCGATCGCCGTGGCGAGCTCGGGCCAGAGCGCCGGCTCGGCGAGGCCGGTGACGAGCGCGCGGGTGGCGGTGCCGTCGGTGACCTGCCGGCCGCCGGACGCGGCCAGGGGCGCCGCGCGCAGGTTGGTGAGGATGCCGGTGACCGTGCTCGTCGGGTCCGGGCCGAGCGGGCAGTCGGGGCGCGCCGTGCAGTTGGCCGCGAACCCGGTGAGCGCGTCGCGGGCCGCCGCCGCGCGTTCGCGGGCGCGCTGGGAGAACGTGGTGGTGGGGTCGGCGACCCCGTCGAGCACCGTGCGCCCCACCGACGACGGGTGCCGGCGTGCCCAGGCCGCGAGCACGCCCGCGCCCTCACCGACGCCCACCACGTGCATCCGCTCCACGCCGAGGGCCGCGCGGACCTCCTCGAGGTCCTCGGCCTCGACGCCGGTGCGGAAGTCGGTGAGCGCGTTCTCGAGCACCTGGGTGCAGGTGCTGGCCGCGGAGGCGGCGGCGTCGCGCAGCGGGCCGAGGGCGACCGGGTCGGCGGCCAGCGGATCGGCGTCGACGAGCGCCTCGCGCACCGAGGGGGTGATGCAGTCCACCGGCTCGGAGTTGCCGGTGCCGCGCAGGTCGACGCCGTAGAGCGCGGCGCCGGCGAGCAGGGTCTCGGGCGCGGTCGCGGCGAGGCGCACGGCGCGGTCGCTGCCCGACGGGCCGCCCGCCTCGCCGACCACGACGATCGGGATCGGCCCGCCGGGCGGCACCGGCCCGACCGTCACCTGCAGGACCCCGATCTCCGCCCGCGACGAACCGCCGCCGCCGACCGGCACGCTCTGGCAGCCGAAGCGCAGGTCGCGCCCGCCCAGGTCGGCGGGGGCGAGCGTCCCGCGGATCTCCGCGGTGCAGTCGGAGAACCCGGCGGGCGCGGTGGGGGAGGGCAGCAGCGGCGGCAGCAGCGACGGCGCGGGCCCGGGCACTCCGGTCTCGGGTGCGGGCTCCGGGGTGGCCGGCTCGTCGACCAGCGTCGCGACCGGCGGCCGCTGCGAGGGCCCGACCGCGCAGGCCCCGAGACCCAGGACCAGGACGACGCCCAGCACGAGGACGGCGGCCCTGCTGACGGGTCGCGGCACGCAGCACCTCTCATCGCGCGGGGATCGTGTGTCCCGGAGTCTGACGGGCACGGGTGGCGTGGGCGTGAGGGGGCGGAACAATGCTGCCCGTGCACCTGCCCGTCATGCCGCCCGTCGCCCCCATGCTGGCCAAGGCCGTCGCGGAGATCCCCGCGGGCCAGCGGTACGAACCCAAGTGGGACGGCTTCCGGTCGGTCGTGTTCCGCGACGGCGACGAGGTCGAGATCGGCAGCCGCAACGAGAAGCCGATGACCCGCTACTTCCCTGAGCTGGTCGAGGCCGTGCAGGCGGCGCTGCCGCCGCGCTGCGTCATCGACGGCGAGATCGTCGTGGTCGACGCCGAGGGGACCGGCCTGGACTTCGAGGCGCTGCTCCAGCGGGTGCACCCCGCGGCCTCGCGGGTGAAGAAGCTCTCGGTCGAGACCCCGGCGCACTTCGTCGCGTTCGACCTGCTGGCCCTCGGCGACGACGACCTCACCGGCCGGCCCTTCACCGAGCGCCGCGAGCGCCTCGCCGAGGTCGTCGGTGGTCTCGAGCGCCCCGACCTGCACCTCACGCCGATGACCGAGGACGTGGAGACCGCCCGCGACTGGTTCGACCGCTTCGAGGGCGCGGGGCTCGACGGGCTGATCGCGAAGAAGGCGGACCTGACCTATCAGCCCGACAAGCGGGTCATGAGCAAGATCAAGCACGAGCGCACCGCCGACTGCGTCGTCGCCGGCTACCGGGTGCACAAGTCGGGGCCGGACGCGCTGGGCTCGCTGCTGCTCGGCCTCTACACCGAGGACGGCACGCTGCAGAGCGTCGGCGTCATCGGCGCGTTCCCGATGGCGAGGCGCAAGGAGCTCTTCGCCGAGCTCCAGCCGCTGGTCACGTCGTTCGAGGGCCACCCGTGGGCGTGGGCGGCCCAGGAGGAGGGCACGCGCACGCCCCGCGACGCCGAGCACAGCCGGTGGAACGCGCAGAAGGACCTTTCGTTCGTGCCGCTGCGCCCGGAGCTCGTCGTGGAGGTCAAGTACGACCACATGGAGGGCGTGCGCTTCCGGCACACCGCGCAGTTCAAGCGCTGGCGCCCGGACCGCGATCCGGCGTCGTGCACCTTCGAGCAGCTCGACCGGCCGGTGCGGTTCGACCTGGCCGAGGTGCTCATCGCTCGGTGACCCCCTACTCCACCCGCGCCGGCGTCGGCGCCGAGGTGGCGTCGAGCTCCAGGCGCACGGCCGTCGGCAGGGCCGAGACGGCGAAGGCCTCGCGGGCGCGGGCGAGCACTCGCCCGTCGAGGTCGGCCCAGACGTCGCGGACGTCGGTGCCCTCGACCAGGGTCAGCGCGATCCGCAGCGCGGGCTTGAGCGAGGTGCCGACGAGGCGCACGCGGGCGCGGCTCACGCCCTCGATGGTCTCGGCGTCCTGGCGCACGGCGTCGGCGACGGCCGCGTGCTCGACGACGAGCCGCTCGCCCGGCAGCTCCGAGAGCGACACGTCGGGCCGCGGCTCGGGGCGCAGCGAGCGCACCACCCACGCGATGCCGACGAAGAAGAGCACCACGCCGATCCCGATCGCGATCCAGCGCGTGGCGGCGACGTGCGTCCCGATCCAGGTCACGAGCAGCGGGTCGATGATCGGGCGCTGGGCACGGAAGGTCCCGAACACCCCGTAGCTGACCAGCAGCGCGAGCACCGAGGCGGCGACGAGGACGAGACCCAGCAGCGTGGTGAGGACGCGGTCGCGCCCGGCGGAGCGGGCGACGGCGCGCCGCGAGCGGCGGCTCACTTGACCCCCTTCGTGGTGGTGACCGACACCGCGACCCGCGGGCGCTGCGCGAGCGGGAGGCGCAGGAGCGTCTGGTCGACGCGCTCGCGCAGCGACGCGCGGACGTCCTCGGCGGGGTCGAGCGTCGCGGCCTTGACCGTGATCTTCTTCGCGGACGCGACCACCGACGCGGAGATGACGTCGTCGTGCGAGCGGACCTCGTGGCCCACCGCGCGGGCGAGCGAGCGGGGCGACGTCGTCACGGTGACCTCGGGGACCGGGTCGGCGAGGTAGACGTCGTGGCGGCGGGCGACGAGCCCGGTGAGCAGCACGAACAGCCCGCCGACGCCGACGATGACCGCCACCGCCCGCACCGACCCGGACTGCCAGGTCAGGCCCTCGACGGCCGCCTGCCACGAGGGCCACGGCACCACGAGCGGGCTGGAGCCCGGCGCCACCCACAGCGTCACCGTCTCGACGACGATGCCGAGGCCGACGACGGCCAGCAGGAGCGCGAGCAGCGGTGCGAGCACGCGCAGGAGCAGGCGCACTTGTCACTCCGTCCGGGAGGCAGGGGTCCGGGGCGTGGCCCGGAGGGCGGGGTCGGTCAGCGCGGACACGCCGATGTCGAGCGAGCGCACGCGGTAGGGCGTGAGCGCCTGCACGCGCTCGCGGACGTGGTCGCGCACCGCGGCGGCGCTGTCGGCGATCCGCGCCGGGTAGGCCAGCGGGACCTCCAGACGCAGGTCGACCTGCTCGCCGTAGCCCGAGACCTTGGCGCTGGTCCCGGCCTCGCCGAGGTCCAGCCCGGCCAGGCGGCGCTGGGTGCGCACCGTGCCCGCGGTGTGGTCCGCGGCGTACTCCGCGATCTTGCGGACCACCGACAGCGCCACGTCGAGACGCCCGCGCTCGGCGGCGTCCTCCCGCCCGGGGTCGGTGCGCGGGGTGAGGGTGACCATCGACGGAGCCGGCGTGGGCGCGGTCTCGTCGGTGGCGTCGGTCGAGGAGCTCATCGGTCGCGGCCGCGCCCGACGAACTGGTTGACGTCGAGCTCGCCGTCGAGCACGCGGCCCACGACGAAGCCCAGGACACCGAGCACCAGGGCGATGAAGAAGCCCTGCAGACCGCCGGCGGCGGCCGCCACGCCCAGGATGAGGCCGACGAACATGCCGGCACGGGTGGCGCTCATGACCACTACCTCCACGATGGATGTCGCCCCGCGGTGGGCGGGACGGAAGAGCTAGAGCACGCGGGCGGACCCGCGGCGGGGGTCGTACCGGCGGGCCAGGCGGCGTCCGAGCCGCCCGAGCCGGGCGAGGTGGCCGTCGCTGACGGCGACCACCGGCGCGTCGAGCCGGGGGTCGTCCGCGGCCGGCCACGGGCCGGGCGCGCCGGCCGTGGGCCCGGTCGCCCGGAGGGCCGCCAGGCCCTCGCGGAACGCGTCCGGGTCGCCGCCGACGTCGGGGTGGTGCGTGCGGACGAACGCGCGCAGCGCCGCACGCCACTCCGCCTCCGTCGCCGGCCCGGTCACTCGGGGACCTCCAGGTCGGTGACGGTGACGTCGACGCGCCGGTTGCCCGACGCCGCGGCGACGATCCGGCGCAGCTCGGTGGCCGTGGGGCCGACCGGGGCGCCGAAGCGCAGGACCACCGCGATCCGGTCGGGCTCGCCCGCCTCCCCGAGGACGATCCCGGGCAGCCGGCGCCCGGGCAGGTACGTCGCGAGCGTGCCGAACGGGCCGCCCGAGAGCGCCGCCACCGCGGGGTGGGCGAGCAGCGCCTCGGCGATCCGTTCCGGCAGCGGGCCGAGGCCCGGGGCGTCCGGTGACCCCGGGCTCACGGCGGTCCCCGCCGGCCGGGCCCGGGCCGCCGCGGACGACGGGTCGGACGTGCTCACTCGACGCGCGTCGTCGGCTGGGTCGCCGGCTGCTCGTCGTCGGTGTCGTCACCCGGCATGTGGATGTCGTTGACGGCGATGTTGACCTCGATGACCTCGAGGCCGGTCATCTGTTCGACGGCGGCGATGACGTTGCGGCGGACCGCGCGGGCCAGCTCGACGATCCCGGCGCCGTACTCCACGACGATGTCGAGGTCGATGGCGGCCTGCTTCTCGCCCACCTCGACCTGCACGCCGGCGGCCTGCGAGGTGCCGCTGCCGCCGGGGATGCGCTCGCGGATCGCGCCGAAGGCGCGCGAGACCCCGCCGCCCATCGAGTACACGCCCGAGACGTCGCGGGCGGCGATGCCGGCGATCTTCTGCACCACGCCGGAGGCGATGGTGGTCTTGCCCTGCCCCGTGTCGTCGGCGAGACGGGCCGGAGTGCTGTTGCCACCGGTCCGCCCGCTCGTCGACTGGGTCCCTCCGGTCGAGGCCTCGGTGCCGGTGCTGGGGCTCTGCGTCATGGTGGGGCGCTCCCTGTGCGCTCGCGGATGTCAGCGATGCTTCTGCCCGGGTCGGCCCGGTTGCCGATCCGATACCCGTGGGACACGCGGGGCGCCGACTCGTCATGCGGCGTCACCCGAAAAGACCACGTTCGTGACGTGGATCTCGCCTGCGGGGGCCGTCAGGCCGTGCGGTAGCGCAGGAGCAGCCCGTCGTCGTGGGCGACGACGCCGGCGAGGTGCAGCGGTCGGGGGGCGTCGAGGGCGGGACCGGTGACGATCCGGTCGGCGCCGCCGCCGCCGGCGAGCTGCGGGGCGAGGGAGAGGCAGAGCTCGTCGACCCGCTCCGCGGCCAGGAGCGAGCCGAACAGCGCCGGGCCCCCCTCGCAGAGCACGCGGGTCAGGCCGCGCGCGGCGAGGGCGTCGACGACGGCGCCCGGGTCGGTGCTGCCCGGGTCGTCGCCGCTGACCGGGACGACCTCGGCGGCGACCCCGCCCAGGTCGTCCCGGACCCGCGGCGCGTGCACCGCGGCGGTCAGCACCAGCGGCGCCACCGTCGTGTCCGTGAACAGTGCCGACGAGGGGTCGAGGTCGCCGCGGGTGCTGACGACGGCGACCGGGGGCACCGCGGCCTGACCCCGGCCGCGCCGCCGCGCCCGCAGGTCGGGGTTCGTCCGCGCGCCCCGGTAGCCCTCGGCGCGCACCGTCCCCGACCCCACCAGCACGACGTCGGCGAGCTCGCGCAGCAGCCCGAAGACCTCCTTGTCCCCGGGGGCCTGCAGACCCCCGGAGACCCCGCCGACCGCGACGGCCCCGTCGGCGCTCGCCACGAAGTTGACGCGCACCCACGGCCGGTCGCGGTCCGCGGGATAGGCGTAGACCTCCGCGAGGGCTGCGCGGTCCAGCTCGCCCTCCCGGTCGGGAGGCCAGACCAGCCTCACCGGCTGGTCTTCTGCCGCAGCTCGTCGATCGCCCGCGACGCCTGCGACTTGTTCAGCCCGGTCGGCGGCTCCTCGCCCGCCTGCTGGGCGAGCGTCTCGAGGTAGCTGGCCTGCGGCCCGGTCATCGGCTCGTCGCCGGTGACCCACTGGTCGGTCGGGCGCTCCTGGCGGGACAGGTCGGGGGTGCCGCCCCCGTCCCCGTCCCCGTCCCCGTCTCCGGAGGAGCCGCCCGGCGTCACCGCGCCCTGGAGACGCTCGATCTCGTCCGAGGCCTGGGCCTTCGTCAGGTCGGTCGGGGGTTCCTCGCCGGCCTGGTGGGCGAGGGTCTCGAGGTAGCTGGCCTGCGGGCCGGTCATCGGCTCGTCGCCGGTGACCCAGTTGCTGTTGTCCTTCTCCGCCGACGAGCCGGCGGGGGAGTCGCCGGTGGTCTCGACGGCGTGCGGGTCGGGGGTCGGGTCGCTCACGGGAGCACTCCTCGGGGAACGATGGATCGAACAGGCGTTCGAGGGCGCGGGTACCCCGTGCCGGCCGGCGGACACCTCCGCGCGCCCCGGAGGGTGGCTACCCCGCGGTACGGCCTGGGGTCTGCACTCTGGTCACACGGTGTGTCGTCGGTCAGACTGTCGGCGTGTCGGGATCGGTCATGAGCACTCCTCGCTCGTCGGGCGACGTCGCCGCGGCCGGGCTGCCCGGCCGCGACCCCTACGGCGAACCCCGGGGGTCGCGCAGACACACGCGCCGCTGAACCGGCCCCGACGACCCCGTCGAGGGGTTGCCGGGCTATGGCGATCAGCACTCTTTCGGACGTGTCGGGGCGGTGCGCGGCGACGGCCGCGGAGGTTAACGTCGCATTGCCCCTCCGGTCGTCCACCACGGACACCACGACCGGTGCGCCGGGGCCTGCCCCGGGACGAGCGCCACCGCGCTCCCCGGTCCCCACGACCACCACCGCCGGGCCCCCGGCGACCACCACCTGCACGGACGACGATCGGAGGCGCACGTGGACCGCCGTCAGAGCGAGGGCCTCTACGACCCCGCGTACGAGCACGACGCCTGCGGCGTCTCGTTCGTCGCCGACATCGCCGGACGCCGTGACCACCGCACCGTCAGTCGCGGGCTCACGGCACTGATCAATCTCGAGCACCGGGGTGCCCGCGGCGCCGAGCCCGAAACCGGCGATGGCGCGGGAATCCTCATCCAGGTGCCCGACGGGCTCTACCGCCCGGTGCTCGCCGAGGCGGGCGTCGAGCTCCCCGCCGCCGGCCGCTACGCCGTCGGCAACGCCTTCCTGCCCGCCGACGCCGACCCCGCGGCCGTCGAGGAGATCGTCGCGCGCATCGCCGCCGAGGAGGGCCTCGAGGTCCTGGCCTGGCGCGAGCTGCCCGTCGACCCCGACCGCGCCGGCATCGGGCGCACGGCCCGCGAGGTCATGCCGCGGTTCCGCCAGCTCTTCCTCGGCCTGCCGGACGACGTCCACCACGTCGTCGACACCCCCAACGCGGGCGACGACGACGCGGGCGTCGTCATGACCCTGGAGCGGCGCGCCTTCGCGGTGCGCAAGCGGGTCGAGCACGAGACGCGGGCCGCGGGCGTCGAGACCTACTTCCCGAGCCTGTCCGGGCGCACCGTCGTCTACAAGGGCATGCTCGCCGAGGAGCAGCTCGAGCCGTTCTTCGCCGACCTCGCCGACGAGCGCACCACCAGCTCGATCGCGCTGGTGCACAGCCGCTTCTCCACCAACACGTTCCCGGCGTGGAGCCTGGCGCACCCGTACCGCTACCTCGCCCACAACGGCGAGATCAACACGCTGCAGGGCAACCGCAACTGGATGCGGGCCCGTGAGTCGATGCTCGCCACCGACGCGTTCGGGGAGCAGGAGCTCGACCGCCTCTTCCCCATCGTCACCCCCGACGCCAGCGACTCGGCCAGCTTCGACGAGGTGCTCGAGCTGCTGCACCTCGGCGGGCGCACGCTGCCGCACGCGGTGCTGATGATGATCCCCGAGGCGTGGGAGAACCACGCCGAGATGGACCCGGCCCGCCGCGCCTTCTACCGCTACCACTCCACGCTGATGGAGGCCTGGGACGGCCCCGCGCTCGCGGCGTTCACCGACGGCTCGGTGATCGGCGCGGTGCTCGACCGCAACGGCCTGCGCCCCGCCCGCTACTGGGTCACCGAGGACGGCCTGGTCGTGCTCGGCTCCGAGGTCGGCGTCCTGGACATCGACCCGGCGACGGTCGTGCGCAAGGGGCGCCTGGAGCCCGGCCGCATGTTCCTCGTCGACACCGTCGGGCGCCGCATCGTCGACGACGACGAGATCAAGGGCGAGCTCGCCGCCGAGCACCCCTACGACGAGTGGCTGCACGCCGGGATGGTCGAGCTCGCCGACCTGCCGTCGCGCGAGCGCGACCGGTTCGACCGCCAGGTGCTGGTGCGCCGCCAGCAGACCTTCGGCTACACGGGCGAGGAGGTCTCGCTGCTCCTGCGCCCGATGGCCCAGAGCGGGGCCGAGGCCACCGGGTCGATGGGCAACGACGCGCCGCTCGCGCCGTTCTCGGCCCGCAGCCGCCTGCTGTTCGACTACTTCGTCCAGCTGTTCGCCCAGGTCACCAACCCGCCGCTCGACGCCTACCGCGAGGAGCTCGTCACCTCGTTGCAGGTGCAGCTCGGGTCGGAGACCAACCTGCTCGACGCCTCACCGGCGTCCTGCCGGCGCGTCGTGCTGCCCCTGCCCGTGATCGACGACGACGAGCTCGCCCAGATCGCCGGGATCAACGACGACGGCGACATGCCCGGCTTCGCGCCCTACCTGGTCTCCGGGCTCTACGAGGTCGCCGGCGGCGGGGACGCGCTGCGTGCCCGGCTGACCGAGATCCGCGAGGAGATCTCCCGGGCCGTCGCCGACGGCGCGCGCGTCATCATCCTGTCGGACCGCCACTCCGACGCCGAGCACGCGCCGATCCCGTCGCTGCTGCTCACCGGCGCGGTGCACCACCACCTGGTCCGCGAGAAGACCCGCACGCGCCTCGACCTCGTCGTCGAGGCCGGCGACGTCCGCGAGACCCACCACGTCGCGCTGCTGCTCGGCTACGGCGCGAGCGCGGTGAACCCCTACCTGGCGCTCGACTCGGTCGACGACCTCATCGACCGCGGCGTCATCACCGGCGTCACCTCCGGCACCGCGACGCGCAACGTCGTCGAGGCGCTGGCCAAGGGCGTGCGCAAGGTGATGAGCAAGATGGGCATCTCGACCGTCGCGTCCTACATGGGCGCGCAGGTGTTCGAGGCGATCGGCCTCGGCACCGAGGTCGTCGGCGACTGCTTCGCCGGCACCACCTCGCGCCTCGGCGGCGTGGGCTACGACGTGCTCGCCGAGGAGGTCGCCCGGCGCCACCGCCAGGCCTGGCCCGCCGACGGCGTCAAGGCCGACCACCGCGAGCTCATGGTGGGCGGCGAGTACCAGTGGCGCCGTGAGGGCGAGCTGCACGTCTTCAACCCGCACACCGTGTTCAAGCTGCAGCACTCCACCCGCACCCAGAACTACGACACGTTCAAGGAGTACACGCGGGCGGTCGACGAGCAGAGCTCGAGCCTGCTGACGCTGCGCGGCCTCTTCGGGTTCAAGGAGGGCGAGCGCACGCCGGTCCCGATCGACGAGGTCGAGCCGGTCTCCGAGATCGTCAAGCGCTTCAACACCGGCGCCATCTCCTACGGGTCGATCTCGCAGGAGATGCACGAGGTGCTCGCCATCGCGATGAACCGCCTCGGCGGGCGCTCGAACACCGGCGAGGGCGGCGAGGACCCGGGCCGCTTCACCCGCGACCCGAACGGGGACTCGCGCCGCTCGGCGGTCAAGCAGGTCGCGTCCGGGCGCTTCGGCGTCACGAGCGAGTACCTGGTCAACTCCGACGACATCCAGATCAAGATCGCGCAGGGTGCCAAGCCCGGCGAGGGCGGGCAGCTGCCCGGCCACAAGGTCTACCCCTGGATCGCGAAGACTCGGTACTCGACGCCGGGCGTCGGGCTGATCTCGCCGCCGCCGCACCACGACATCTACTCGATCGAGGACATCGCCCAGCTCATCCACGACCTCAAGAACGCCAACCCGCGGGCGCGCGTGCACGTCAAGCTGGTCTCGCAGGTCGGGGTCGGCACGGTCGCGGCGGGCGTGTCCAAGGCGCACGCCGACGTCGTCCTCATCTCCGGTCACGACGGCGGCACCGGGGCGTCGCCGCTGAGCTCGATCAAGCACGCGGGCGGGCCCTGGGAGCTCGGCCTCGCCGAGACCCAGCAGACGCTCATCGCCAACGGCCTGCGCGACCGGATCGTCGTGCAGACCGACGGGCAGCTCAAGACCGGCCGCGACGTCATCATCGCCGCGCTGCTGGGCGCCGAGGAGTTCGGCTTCGCCACCGCCCCGCTGGTGGTCAGCGGCTGCATCATGATGCGCGTCTGCCACCTCGACACCTGCCCGGTCGGCGTCGCGACCCAGAACCCCGTATTGCGCCAGAAGTTCGACGGCAAGGCCGAGTACGTCGTGGCGTTCATGGAGTTCGTCGCCCAGGAGGTGCGCGAGCACCTGGCGGCGCTGGGCTTCCGGTCGATCGAGGAGGCCATCGGGCACACCGAGGTCCTCGACACCCGCGCCGCGGAGTCGCACTGGAAGGCCGAGGGCCTGGACCTCTCGGCGATCCTCCACCGCCAGCAGCCGCCGGCCACGTTCGTCGAGCAGTCGCTGCACCAGACGAAAGCGCAGGACCACGGCCTGGAGAAGGCGCTGGACCACACGCTGATCCAGCTCGCCGAGGGCGCGATCGCCGACGGCACCCCGGTGCGCCTCGAGCTGCCGGTGCGCAACGTCAACCGCACCGTCGGCACGATGCTCGGCTCCGAGGTCACCCGGCGCTGGGGCGGCAAGGGCCTGCCCGACGACACCATCGACATCACGTTCACCGGCTCGGGCGGGCAGTCGTTCGGCGCCTTCCTGCCCCGCGGCGTGACGATGCGGCTCATCGGCGACACCAACGACTACTTCGGCAAGGGCCTCTCGGGCGGGCGGCTCTCGGTGCGCCCGCACCCGCAGGCCCCGTTCGTCGCCGAGCAGAACATCGTCGCCGGCAACGTCATCCTCTACGGCGCCACCGCCGGCGAGGCGTTCCTGCGCGGCAAGGTCGGCGAGCGCTTCTGCGTCCGGAACTCCGGCGCCGTCGCGGTCGTCGAGGGCGTCGGCGACCACGGCTGCGAGTACATGACCGGCGGGCGCGCGGTCATCCTCGGCCCGACCGGCCGCAACTTCGCGGCGGGCATGTCCGGCGGCATCGCCTACGTGCTCGACCTGACCGAGGGCCGGGTCAACCACCAGATGGTCGAGCTCGAGGTCGTCGGCCCCGACGACGTCGAGGAGCTGCGCAGTCTGGTGGAGAAGCACTACGCCGCCACCGACTCCGCCGTGGCCCACGACCTGCTCACCGACTGGGACGCCGCGGTCCCGCGCTTCACCAAGGTGATGCCGACGGACTTCAAGCGGGTCCTGGAGGCCACCGCGGACGCCGAGCGCGACGGCCGCGACGTCAACGAAGCGATCATGGAGGCCGCTCGTGGCTGACCCCCGGGGATTCATGACCACCGGCCGGGAGCTCCCGCGGCGCCGGCCCGTCGACATCCGCATCAAGGACTGGCACGAGGTCTACGAGGAGCTCAACCCGGCCACCCTGCGCAAGCAGGCCGGGCGCTGCATGGACTGCGGCATCCCGTTCTGCCACCAGGGCTGCCCGCTCGGGAACATGATCCCCGAGTGGAACGACCTGGTCTGGCGCGACGACTGGGCCGAGGCCATCGAGCGCCTGCACGCCACCAACAACTTCCCGGAGTTCACCGGGACGCTGTGCCCCGCCCCGTGCGAGGCCGCGTGCGTGCTCGGGATCAACTCCGACCCGGTGACGATCAAGCAGGTCGAGATCGAGATCATCGACCGGGCGTGGGACGAGGGCTTCGTGCGCCCCGTGCTGCCCGAGTCGAAGACCGGCAAGTCGGTCGCCGTCATCGGGTCGGGGCCCGCGGGGCTCGCCGCGGCCCAGCAGCTCACGCGCGCCGGGCACGACGTCACCGTCTACGAGCGCGCCGACCGCATCGGTGGGCTCCTGCGCTACGGCATCCCCGAGTTCAAGATGGAGAAGAAGCGCCTCGACCGCCGTCTGGAGCAGATGGTGGCCGAGGGGACGCGCTTCTTCGCGGGCGTCGAGGTCGGCGGCCCGGCCGACACCGACCTCACGGTCGAGAAGCTGCGCGCCGACCACGACGCGGTCGTGCTCTCGGTCGGCGCCACGGCGTGGCGGGACCTGCCCATCACCGGCCGTGAGCTGCGCGGGATCCACCAGGCGATGGAGTACCTGCCGCCGTCGAACAAGGTCCAGCAGGGCGACTACGAGCGCTCGTTCATCGACGCCGAGGGCAAGGACGTCGTCGTCATCGGCGGCGGCGACACCGGCGCGGACTGCGTCGGCACCGCCCACCGGCAGGGCGCGCGCTCGGTCACCCAGCTCGAGATCATGCCGGTCCCGCCGTCGGAGCGGCCCGCCACCAACCCGTGGCCGACCTACCCGATGATCTTCCGCGTCTCCTCGGCGCACGAGGAGGGCGGCGAGCGCCTGTTCTCGGTGAACACCGAGGAGTTCCTGGGCGACGAGGACGGCGAGCTGCGCGCGCTGCGCCTCGTCGACGTCGAGCGCGTCGACGGGAAGTTCGTGCCGGTGGAGGGCAGCGAGCGGGAGCTCCCCGCCCAGCTCGTCTTCCTCGCCATGGGTTTCCTCGGCCCGCAAAAGGAGGGGCTGCTCGACAGCCTCGGCGTCGACTACGACGAGCGCGGCAACGTCCGCCGCGACCGCGATTACCAGACCTCGGTGCCCGGCGTCTTCGCCGCGGGCGACGCCGGGCGCGGGCAGTCGCTCATCGTCTGGGCCATCGCGGAGGGCCGCTCCGCCGCCGCCGGAGTGGACAAGCACCTCACCGGCCGCGATGTCCTCCCGCGCCCGATCAACCCCACCGACCGCGCGATGGCCTGAGCGGCCCCGGCGAGTCGTAGCGGCCGGCGAGTCGTAGCGAACGCGCTGTTCGCTGCTTCTAGGCGCACGAACTCCCCGTTCGCGGCGGCGGGGTCGTCCCGTCAGGCGGCCAGCGCGAGGGCCGGGCGCGCCGCGACGGGGCGGTCGGGGAGGACGACGGCCCGGGTCCGGGCCCGACCCGAGCGGCCGTGACGGGCGAGGGCCGCGAGGCGGGCGATGACGTCCGCGTCGCGCAGGAGCCCGCAGTGCCCGACGCCGTCGACGACGACCGCCCGGGCGGCCCGGGGCGTCGCGCTGTCGACCGCCACGACGACGTCGGCGCGCGAGGCCACCGCGGTCCAGGACGCGGGTCGGCGGGGCGCGTCGGCGATCGTCCGCAGGGCGGGGGAGCCGGGGCGCAGGTCGCGCACCGCGCCGACCGGGAAGAGGCGCGCCCACCGCGTGCCACCCAGCGGGGCGGCGACGGTGACGACGCGGGTCACGACCCCGTCCAGCCGCGGCAGGCTCGCGGCCACGATCACCCCGCCCAGGCTGTGCCCGACGAGCGTCACCGACCGCGCCCCGCTGCGGCGGACCAGGTCGGTGACCTCGTCGGCGAGCTGCTCACCCAGCGTCCCGACCCGCCCGGTCCAGGAGTAGCGGTGGGCCACGACGGCGACGCCCGGCCCGCCCAGCGCCGGGACCACCGCGTCGAAGCAGCCTGGGCCCGCGCCGAAGCCGTGCACGAGGACGACCAGGGAGCGGGCGCGGGCGACGGGCGTCGCCGGTCCTCCCCGCGGTCGCCCGGCGCGGACCGCGACCAGCAGCAACGTGGCGACCACGCTGACCACGACCCGCAACGCCGCGCGCAGCTCGCGGAGGTGGCGGCGCACCGACGTCGTGACCATGACCCACCTCCGTCGTCCGAGGTCCGGGGTCCGTCACCCGGTGTGTGCCTCGCGCACGAGCCTGCTCGACGTGACGCACCGTGTCGGGTGGGCAGGCACCTCGACCGGGTAGGGTCCGCCCCCGCCACTCACCGGGAGGAGCCAGGGACATGGACGTCCAGGGAATCGGTGCCGCGGCGGCGCGCTACGCCCGGGCCGCGCGGTACACCGTCGCGTCGGGCACCTACCGGGACACCGCGAGGCGGCTCGCGCGGCGGGCGTCGTCGACGACGCACGCCTACGGGCTCGCGCGGGACCTGACGGCGCCCCACGAGACGCCGCTCGCCAAGATCCCGATCTCCGTCCGTCGGCTCACGGACGCCGACGTCCCCCGGATCCTCGACGAGCACGCCGAGGTCGACGAGGCGGAGCGCTGGGAGCGCCACACGCGCGTCCGGCTGCTCGAGCGCGGGATCGGGACGCCGTACGTGGCGGTCGACCCCGACGACGACCCGTGCTACGTGCAGTGGCTGTTCGGGTCGGGCGAGAACGACGCGATCCGCGACTTCTTCCACGGGATCTTCCCCGAGCTCCGCGCGGACGAGGCGCTGCTCGAGGGCGCGTTCACGCCGACGCGCCACCAGGGCCGTCGGATCATGAGCGCCGGCATGTCGATGATCGCGGAGAAGGCGGCCGACCTCGGCGCCCGCCGCGTCCTCACGTTCGTCGGGGTCGACAACATCGCGAGTCTCAAAGGCTGCGAGCGGGCGGGCTTCCTGCCCGCGATCCACCGGTGCGAGACGCGGCGGCTCGGTCGGCTGCGCGTCGACTTCCGCACGATGAGCGCCGCCGAGGTCGAGCAGGCCCGGGTCCTGAAGCCCTGACCCCTACGCGGGGCGGGGCACGCGGCGGGCGGCGATGGCCGGCACGGTGACACGGAGGCGGTGGGGGGCGACCTGCCAGTAGCGGCGGTCGGGGTCGGCCCGGCGCCAGCGCTCGGCGAGCTCGGTCACGCGGTCCTCGTCGACCGCGACCGCCCGGGCCCGCCAGCGCCGGGACCGGCCGCGGACGAGCACGTCGAGGGCGCTCCAGGCCTCCTCGGCCGAGCCGTGCACGCTGACGGTCGCCGGGGACTCGCCGTCCCCGAACAGCACCGTGTAGGCACTGACCGCGTCGTAGGTCACCTGTTCTCCTCCCGCCGGTCGTGGCGCCACGGGTGCGGCGCCCGGACCGGGTCGCTCGGGCACCAGTAGAGCGTCGGGGCGTCGCCCCGACGAGCGCCACGCGCCGGTCCGCGCCGAGCTGAACCGATTCCGCGACGGATGGTCCGCCCACGCGTGTGTCGCCCGACCGGGCGTGCCGCCTGCCGCAGCGGGACCACGGGTGGCCCGCCCGCCGGGACCACCCGGCGCGTCGCGTCCCGACGCGCCGGGCCCCGGCTCACACCGCCGTCGTGCGCAGCAGCGTGGTGACGACGTGGCGCTCGCGCAGCAACCGGCCCATGACCTGCTCCTGCTCCTGGGCCTGGCGCCACGCCGGGTGGTCGCCGTGGTGACGGCGCAGGTGCTCCTCGACGCGGTCGGCGCGCTCGGTCCACGACGGCGGCGCGCCGGGCAGGCGGTCGGCCTCGACCTCGTCGTCGACGCGGAAGCCGGTGCGGGCGAGCTGGTCGTGGAGCTCGGCGTGGGTGGGGAAGTCGTTGCCCTCCGGCTGCTCGGGCAGGGGCGCACCGCCGTGGACCAGGACGAGCAGCCCGAGCCGCCCGCCGGTCACGAGGACCCGGCGGAGCTCGCCGAGCATGTCCGCCCGCGACGGCGTGACGCAGAGGACCCCGAGCGACCAGGCGGCGTCGACGCCGTCGGTCGGCAGCGGCAGCGCCTCCGAGACGGCGGCGGCGGTCGGGAACCCGAACAGCCGCCGCGCCGAGGCGGCGGCGTGGACCATCGGCTCGGTGAGCACCGGCCGGCCGTGCCAGGCGTCGCCGCGGTCGTCGGCGAGCCACGCGGCGGGTCCGCCGAGCCCGGCGCCGGCGTCGAGGAAGCGCTGGTCACCGCGCACGTCGAGCCCCTGGGCCAGCCACGCGAGGTCGGCGGGGGAGCCGCTGCCGCGGCACGCGGCGGGGATCGCGTGGTCGCGGCCGAGGACCCGCACGGCGCCCTCGGTCCAGGCGGCGACCGTGTCGAACTCGGCCTCCATGGGCGTGTCGGGATCGGTGTCGGGGTTGCTCTCGGGGGCTGGTCCGGGTCTGGTCTCGGAGGTCACGCCGGGGTGTTCCCGATCCGCGCGGCGACCTCCGCCTTGACCTCCGCGCCTGCGCGCCAGCCGTCGGCGGACGCCAGGCCGGACAGGTTGACGCCGACGACGCCCGGCACCGCCAGCAGCGCCTCGGCCTCCGCCACCGCGGCGGCGATCCCCGCCTCGCGCGGGTCGGGGGCGGCGAGCACGGCGGCCACGGCGTCGGTGTCGAGCGCGAGGCCGGGGAAGGCGGCGAGGACCGCGGCGGAGCGCTCGTCGGTGTAGACGGCGACGCCGGCGATCACCGGCAGGTCGGCGCCGGCGTCCCGCGCGGCGTCGAGGAAGGCGGCCAGCGCGGCGGGGGAGCCGACGTGGTTGGCGACGGCCATCGACGCCCCGGCGCGCTGCTTCTCCGCGAGCGCGGCCGGTCGCAGGTCCGCGGGCGGGGCGGCCGGGGCGACGGCGACGGCGGCCGGCACGCCCGCGGCGGCGGCGAGGTGGGCGAGGCGCGTGCTGTCGAGGTCGAAGACCTGCGTCACCTCGGGCCGCACGTCCTGCCCGCGCCCGTCCCCCGTGACGCAGAGGACGCCGCCGACGCCGAGCGCGGCGAGCCCCGCCAGCTCCTGCTCGAGCACGACGCGGTTGCGGTCGCGGCAGGTCAGGGTGATCCACGGGCTCCCGCCGACGGCGAGGATCTCCGCGGCGAGCATCGTCGGCGGGAAGTCGGGGCGGTGGTGGTGCTCGCCGACGAGCAGGGCGTCGGACACCGGGACGAGCAGCCCGAGGATGTCGCGCAGCGCGGCGAGGTCGTAGGGCGGGACGCTGAGGTCGGTCAGGACCCGCGGCGGGCGGACCGGGACCGGGCCGGTGGGCGGGCGGGTCGGCCACGGCCGCACCGCCGCGTCGGGCCCGCACCACGGGCACGGCAGCGCGGCGTCGAGCTCGCACGACCCGTCGCTGCGCACGCCCCCGCACGGCCCGAAGACCATCCGCTTCGGACATCCGGGCGTCGGGTCGAGCGTGCGGGCGGTCACGCCGGCTCGTTCCCGCGCCCGACCCGCGACCAAACCGTTCACCCGGTGTTGCGCATGCCCGCCGAGATGCCGTTGACGGTCAGCAGGAGCGCCCGCTGCAGGTCCGGGTCCGGGTCGTCGACCTGGCGCCGCTGGGCGAGCGTGTGGACCTGCAGGTGGTGCAGCGGCTCGAGGTAGCCCTCGCGGATGTCGAGGGTGCGACGCAGCAGCGGGTTGCCGCCGAGCAGCTCGTGGCCGGGCGAGAACTTGAGGACCTCGCGCTCGGTCAGCCGGTGCTCGTCCTTGATGATCTCGAAGATCTGCTGCAGCTCCGGGTCGACGAGCTCGGCGACGTAGAACCCGGCGATGCGCATGTCGGTCTTCGCGAGCGTCATCTCGACGTTCGACAGGAGGTTCGCGAAGAACGCCCAGTCGCGCATCTCGTCAAGCACGTCGGAGTAGCCGGCCTCGTGCGCGGCCTTGAGCCCGCTGCCCAGGCCGAACCACCCCGGCACGATCATGCGCGTCTGGGTCCAGCCGAAGACCCACGGGATCGCGCGCAGGTCGTCCAGCGACGCCTTCCCGCCGGCCCCCGGGCGCTTGCCGGGCCGCGAGCCGACGTTGAGCATCGACAGCTCGTCGACGGGCGTGGCCTGGGTGAAGAAGTCCGGCAGGCCCTCGTGGGAGATCAGCCGGTCGTAGGCGGCCTGCGCGGCGTCGGAGACGACGTCCATCGCCTCGTCCCAGCGCTTGAGCGTCGCCGCCTCCACCCGCGAGGTCTGGTGGAGCAGCGTCGCGTCGAGCACCGCCGCGAGCATGATCTCGAGGTTGTCCTTGGCGAGGGCGGGCAGCGAGTACTTGTCGGAGATGACCTCGCCCTGCTCGGTGACCTTCATGACCGCGTCGACGACGCCGTGCGGCTGCGCCGCGATCGCCTCGCCGGCCGGCCCGCCGCCGCGCCCGACCGAGCCGCCGCGGCCGTGGAACAGGCGCAGGCGCACCCCGTGCTTGGCGGCGACGTCGCGCAGCTGGCGCTGGGCCTGGTGGATCGACCACTGCGAGGTGGTGAGCCCGGCGCCCTTGTTGGAGTCCGAGTAGCCCAGCATCATCTCCTGCACGTCGCCGCGGGCCGCCACGAGCGCCCGGTACGACGGGTCGGAGAGCATGCCGTCGAGCAGGTCCCCGGAGATCTTCAGCTCGGTCGCGGTCTCGAACAGCGGCACGACGTCGAGCGAGGACACCGCCCCGTCGGCGGTCAGCTCGACCAGCCCCGCCTCCCGGGCCAGCACGGCGACGGCGAGGATGTCGTCGACGTTCTGCGCCATCGAGATGACGTAGGTGTGCAGGGCCTCCTCGCCGTACGTCTCCTGGACGGTGCGGATGGTGTCGAAGACCTCGAGGGTCTCGGTCACCGAGTCGTCGAGCTGCCGGTCGCGGCGCGGGGTCAGCGCCCGGCGCCCCGCGAGCTCCTTCGAGAGCACCTCGCGGCGCCCGTCGTGGTCGAGCTCGCCGTACGGGGTGTCGAGCTCGCCGAGGCGGTCGAAGAGGGCCGCCAGCGCCGTGTGGTGGAAGGTCGTGTGCTCGCGGACGTCGACGCTCGCGAGGTGCAGCCCGACGGCGTTGGCCGTGCGCATGACGTCGCGCAGCCCCCCGTCGGCGATGCGCTCGCCCTGGTGGGAGCGCAGCGAGGCGTCCATGACCTCGAGGTCGCGCAGGTACTCCGCGGACCCGAGGTAGTCGCGGCCCGGCACGTGCGGGGTGCCCTCGGCGTAGCGGCGGGCGGTGTTCTGCAGGCGCGCGTGGATGTACGAGCACTTGAGCCGGTAGGGCTCCTCGGCGTTGAGCCGCACGAACCGGTCGTAGACCTCGGGCAGCGCGCGGCGGTCGCGGGCGAGGCTGCGGCGCAGGTCCTCCGAGACCCCGACCAGCCGCGTCGACACCGACAGCTCCTGGACCAGGTCCTCGAGCAGGTCGGTCTGGATGCGCACGCCGCGCTCGCCGTAGATCCGCATGGTCTCGAGCGTCAGGTCGGCGGTGACGTTCGGGTTGCCGTCGCGATCGCCGCCGACCCAGCAGCCGAGGACCAGCGGCCGCGAGCCCTCGGGCAGATGCAGGCCGACCCGGCCGAGCTCGTCGTCGAGCTCGGTGAGCACCTCGGGCACCGTGCGCCGCCCCAGCTGCTCGAGGTAGTAGGCCACCGACCGCGCCTCGTCGAGCACCGTCGGGCGCTCGGGCCGGATCTCGTCGGTCTGCCAGATGAGGTCCACCAGCCGGTGCAGCCGGGTCTCCTCGACCTCCTCGGGCAGGTCGTCGGCCAGGACGCTCGCGACCGCGCGGAGCTTGCCCAGCACCGACTGCCGCTGGGCCTCGGTCGGGTGCGCGGTGAACACCGGCTCGAGCTCGAGGCGCGAGAGGGCCGTCGAGAGCTCGTCGGGGTCGGCGTCGGCGGCGAGCCGGTCGACCAGCGTGTGCAGCGGCCCACGCCCCGCGGCGTGCTCGGCGGCGCGCTCCTGCGACCGGTGCAGCTGCTCGGCGAGGTTCGCCAGGTGGAAGTAGGTCGCGAACGCCCGGCCGAGGACCACGGCCGTGCCCGGGTCGAGGTCGCCGAACAGGTCGCGGATCGCGGTGTCGCCACGCTCAGGGACCTCCCGCACCAGCCGGCGCACCTTCTCGATCAGCTCGAGCATGTCGTCGCCGTGCTGCGCGGCCACCGTGCGCCCGAGCAGGGTGGACAGCCGGCGGATGTCGGCGCGCAGCGCGGAGTGCTCCGACTCCGACGCGACGCTGCCCTCGGTGGAGACGCGGTCGGCCCGCGCGGGGCCGTTGCTCTCGCTCATGGGAACGCCCTCCTGGTCGGCGGAGACGAGCGGAGCTCGACCGTCGAGACCGCCCTCGTGGGTCCGCGACGGTGGGGACGCCGTGGGATTGTGCCCCCGATCGGCCTCGACGACACCCGGGTGTGTCAGGACAGGCCGAGACCGGTCAGCAACCCCTGGTGGTCCCAGAGGGTGCGGTGCTCGGCGATCCGCTGCTTGCGCACGGCCACGACCGTGATCGCCAGCACCTCGACGTGCCGGCCCGTGGGCGCGACGCCGGGCAGCAGCCAGGGCAGCTCGCGGTCGTGGGTGAACGCGACGCGCTCCTCGTCGACCACCCGCCAGCGGTCACCCGTGCGCGAGATCCGGGTCGTCGTGAGGTCGGCGGGACGGTGGGGGAGCACGTCCTGCGCGAGGTGGCGGCGCAGCGCCTCGGTCCCGCGGGCACCGGTGCCGGCCGGGAGCGTCGACAGCGCGACGTCGTCGGTGACGAGCGCGAGGGCGGCGTCGACGTCGCCCTCACGCACCGCCGCGGCGAAGGCGTCCCGGGTGCGCTCGACCGCGACCATCATGTCCTGGACGGCCTTGGTCACACCCCGATGCTCGCACCCGAGGGCACCGGGACGCGACGGCTCGACCGGTCGTCGCCCCGCGCGTGCGGTTCGTCGTGACGGGCTGACCGGTCAGCCCTCGAGCGCGGCCAGCCGGTCGGTGAGGAGCTCCCGCTCGACGTCGTTGGCCGTGAGCAGCGCGGCCTCCTCGAGCGCCGTCCGCGCCTCGGCGTCCCGGCCCGCCCGGCGCAGGAGCTCCCCGCGCGCCGCGGCCAGGTAGCCGTAGGTCGCGAGGCGGGGGTCGTCGCCCAGGGCGTCGAGCGCCGCGAGCCCCGCCTCGGGCCCGTCGGCGAACCCCACCGCGACCGCCCGGTTGAGCGCGACGACCGGGGACGGCCACCGCGCGGCGAGGACGTCGTAGAGCCCGACGATCTCCGGCCAGTCGGTGTCGGCGAACGTGGGGGCGTCGGCGTGGACGGCGGCGATCGCGGCGAGCACCGCGTACCGGCTCACCGGGCGGGCGGGCAGCGCCTCCAGCACCAGCGCACGCCCCTCGGCGATCATCCCGGGGTCCCAGAGCGCGCGGTCCTGGTCGGCGAGCAGGACGAGCCCGCCCGCGGGGTCGGTGCGCGCCGCCCGCCGGGCGTCGGTGAGCAGGACGAGGGCGAGCAGGCCGGCGACGTCGGCGTCGTCGGGGAAGCGCGAGCGCAGCAGACGCGCGAGGTCGTGGGCGCGGTCGAGGAGGTCGTGGCGGACGAGCGCGGCGCCGGTGGGGGCGGTGTGCCCGGTGGTGAGCACGAGGTGGACCACCGTGAGCACGCCGGCCAGCCGCCGGGGCAGCTCGTCGGGCCCCGGCACGCGGAACGGCACGCCGGCCGCCGCGATCTTCTTCTTGGCGCGGGTGAGGCGGGCGGCCATCGTCGGCTCGGTGACGAGGAAGGCCCGCGCGATCTCCGGCGTGGTCAGGCCGCCGAGCAGCCGCAGCGTCAGGGCGACCCGCGCCTCGGCGGTCAGCGCCGGGTGGCAACAGGTGAACAGGAGCGCGAGCAGGTCGTCCGGCGGTGCGCCCCACGGCTCCGGGGCGACCTCGTCGACCACCAGCAGCGGGAGCGCCCGCTGGGCCACCGCGGCCCGGCGGTGCGCGTCGAGCGCGCGCCGCCGTGCCGCGGTGGTCAGCCACGCCCCGGGCCGGGCCGGCACGCCGTCGCGCCACGCGGTGAGCGCCTGGGCGTAGGCCTCCTGCACGCACTCCTCGGCGAGGTCGAGGTCGCGCGTGACGCGCACCGTCGCGGCGAGCACCCCGGCCCACTCGCGACGGTGCGCGTCGGCGACGGCCCCGGCGGGGTCGGGGCTCATCGCGGCGTCACGTCTCCCGCAGCGGCCGCACCTCGACGCCGCCGAACGGCGCGGGGACCTCCCGGGCCAGCGCCAGCGCGCTGTCCAGGTCGGGCACCTCGACCAGGTAGAACCCGCCGAGCGCCTCCTTGGTCTCCACGTACGGCCCGTCGGTGACCAGCGCGTCCTCGCCGGCCGCGAAGCCCGGGGCGTCGGCGTTGCCGCCGCCGCCGGGCCCGCGGACCGCCGTCGCCGTGGCCGTCGGGTGCAGCCAGCCCCCGCCGCGCAGCACGTCGCCGTGCGCCTCGCCGAAGCGGCGGTGCGCGGCGAGGATCGCCGCGGTCTCCTCCTGGCCGACCGCGGCCCAGGACGCCTCGTCCTCGTAGAGCAGGATCAGGTAACGGCCCATCGTCGTCTCCTCGGACTCCCGGGGCCCCGCGGTGGGGCCCTCATCTTGTCGTCGCGGACGGGACGGGGAAATCGACAGCCCGGCGGACCCGGTAGCGCAGGTGCGTCACCCGGTGCGCGCGGGACGTGGTGGGCGTGCCCTCGAGACGGCGGACCAGCTCCAGCTCGACGTGCCGCGCCGGGAGGTGGTCGAACAGCCGCCGGCCCCGGCCGAGCAGGACGGGCACGAGGTGCAGCTCGATCTCGTCGATCTCCCCGGCGCGCAGCAGCGCCTGGGCGGCGCCCGCCCCGTGGACCAGCACGTCGCCGTCCCCGGCCGCCGCGCGGGCCCGGGCGGCGGCCTCGGCGACGTCGGTGGCGTGGACGACGCTGCCGGGCGGCGGGTCGTCGGGCACGGCGTGGGTGAGCACGACGATCGGCACGCCGTCGTGGTGGTCGCCGCCCCAGCGACCCGCGAGCTCGTAGGTGCGCCGGCCCGACAGCACGGCGCGGGTGGCCATCGCCTCCGCGTACACCGCGCCCGAGGGTCCCGGGTCGTGCCGGTGGTCGAGCCAGTTGAACAGGCGGAAGCCCCCGTCGCCCAGCGGCTGGTCGGGCCGGTCGTCGGGTCCGGCGACGAACCCGTCCAGCGAGACGCTCATGTCGAGGCGGATCGCCATCACGACCCACCCCCCAGCACGCGGTAGCGCAGGTGCACCATCCCGGGCCCGTCGAGCGTGCGCAGCAGCTCGAGCTCGACGTGTCCTGGCAGCTCGTCCGGACCGTCACCGAAGAGCCGCCGCCCCTGCCCGAGCAGCACCGGCACCACCTGCAGCGCCATCTCGTCGAGCACCCCGGCCGCCAGGCAGGCCCGGGCGGCCGACGCGCCGTGGAGCAGCACGTCCCGGTCGCCGGCGGCCTCCCTCGCGAGCGCCGCCGCCTCGCGCACGTCGGTGACGTAGCGGGCGTGCCCGGTCGCGGGTGCGGCGGGCGCCGAGCGGGTCAGCACGAAGATCGGGACCCCGTCGTGGTGGTCGCCGCCCCACCCGCCCGCGAAGTCGAAGGTGCGCCGGCCGGTGAGCACCGCGCCGGAGCCCATCAGCTCGGCCATGACCGTCGCCCCGACCTCGTCGCGTGTCCGCGCGGACGTCGGGTGGTCGCCCCCGTCGTCGAAGGCGAGGAAGTCGTGCAGCCGCTCACCGCCGACCCCGAGGCCCTGCTCGGGCCCGTCGTCCGGGCCTGCGATGAACCCGTCGACGGACATCCACATGCACAGCACGATCCTGCTCATCGTTCTCTGCTCCCTCCTCCGGTCGTCGTGGTCAGTGCCGGCGCAGCACGGACACGACCGCGCCGGTGGTCGCCTCGTCGAGCGTGCGGGACACGACGACCTTCTCGACGGCGTCGAACCAGCGGGAGAACGCGCGGCTGCGGGGGTCGGCGGCGGGGTCGTCGGCGGGGTCGTCGGCCACGGCGGGCCAGAAGCCGTGGAAGCCCTCGTCGTTGGTGCGGCCGAGCAGGACGGTGTCGACGCCGCGGTACCAGCCGGCGAAGCCCGACGCGCACTGCTCGTGCAGGGCGGTCTCGACGAGCCAGGACATGTCCCCGCCCGGGCCGGCGGCGAAGCCGTCGAGGGAGAGGGTGATGGTGGCGCTGACGGTGCGGCCCATGACGTTCCTCCGGGGTGGCGGGCCCCGTGCGGGCCCGGTCACCCCCGCGTCGACCAGCGCACACCGCGTCGATCAGGCGGCGACGACCCCGGACGATCAGGCAGGAGATCGGCGTTGTCCGTGCCGATCGTCCGACGGATCAGCGCGTGAGCGCGTCCCGGTGTCGCTCGACGCCGTCGAGGATGCGGGCGAGGCCGTCGTCGAACATCCGCGCCGCCGCGTCCGGGGGCTCGTCGACCGTGGCCTCGAGCAGGCTCAGGAACAGGGGGAACTCGCCGGCGCGACCGGAGGCGTGCAGATCGGACACGGAGGGCGCCCGGTCGTCGAGGGGGACGGACGCCCCGCGCACGTAGCTGTTGACCAGGTGCACCACGGCGATGGCCTCGGTCAGCGGGAACCCGGCGTCCACACCGATGCGCAGGGCCGCCTCGCCCCACGCGCACTCGGCCGGGCCCATCCGCCGCGGGCCGCTCACCAGCGGCAGCGTCCACGGGTGGTCACGGAAGACCGCCCGGTTGCCCCGCGCCCAGGCGGTCAGGGCGTCCCGCCACGGGCCGGCGCTCGGCGGCGGGTCACCGATCGCCGCGTCGAGCATGAGGTCGACCAGCGCGTCCTTGTGCGGCACGTGCCGGTAGAGCGACATCGGCGCCGCGTCCAGCGTGCGGGCCAGGCGCGGCATGGACACCGCCTCGAGCCCCTCGGCGTCGGCCAGGGCCACGGCGGCGTCGACGATCGCGGCGCGGGTCAACGGCCGGCGGGCCGTCGGGGGCGGCGGCGGGGCCCAGCGGGGGTCGGTGACGGGCTCGGGCACGGGAGGGATCGTCGCACGAGGAGGAGGGTAGACACGAATACGCGAGCTGCGTAAGGCTTACGCACATGACGACCGTCCACGACGCCGACCCACCCCCCGACGCCGGCGCGCGCCGCCGCCCGCGCACCACCACCGACCCGCGCCGCGTCCGGATCGGGCTCGTGGTGGCCGCGCTCGTGGTCGCGGTGTTCCTCGTGCTCGAGCTGCCGGCCTACCTGGGCCTCGATCCCGCGCAGTCCCGCGTCCCGATCCGTCCGGACGACGCGCTGCACTACCCCCTGCTGTGGACGCACATCGTCTGCGGCTCGGTCGCGCTGGTGACGGCCTGCCTGCAGATGTGGCCGTGGCTGCGGCGTCGCCACCCGCGGGTCCACCGGATCTCGGGACGCGTCTACCTGCTCGGCGGCGTGCTGCCCGGCGGGATCGCGGTGCTGGGCGTCGCGCCGATGAGCACCACGGGGTTCGCGTCCTCGGTGGGGAACACCTTCCTGGCGGTGCTCTGGCTCGGGACCTCGATCGCCGGCTGGCGTGCCGCGCGGCAGCGCCGGTACGCCGACCACCGGGCCTGGATGATCCGCAGCGTCGCGCTGACCTTCTCGATCATCGTCAACCGGTTCTGGATCGCGGTCTACGTCGTCGTGCTCTGGCTGATCGATCCCGGCAACCCGGAGCTGATCATGGATGCGGGACCGGCGTCGGTGTGGACGAGCTGGATCGTCAACCTGCTCATCGCGGAGTGGTGGTTGCTGCGGCGGCGTCACCCGCAGCGCGCCCGGACGTTGCCGCCGGGCCGCGCCGGGGCACCCGAGGGCTCGTGAGCACCCCCACCGACGCCCCCGTGGGCAACAGCCCCTACGCCGACAGCAGCGGCTCGTTCCGCCGGCAGGGTCCCCGGTTCGCCGACCGGATCGTCGCCGAGCCCTCCGGCGACGATCAGTGGCCCGCCGAGCCCGATCGCTACCGGCTCGTGGTCTCGCTCGCCTGCCCGTGGGCGCACCGCTCGCTCATCGTCCGGCGCCTCATGGGCCTCGAGGACGCGATCTCGCTGGCGATCGTCGACCCGCTGCAGGACGACCGGTCGTGGCGCTTCACCCTCGACGAGGACGGCGCCGACCCCGTGCTGGGCTACCGGTACCTCGAGGAGGCCTACCTGGCCCGCGACCCGGACCACGGCACGGAGAACGGCGTCAGCGTCCCGGCGCTGGTCGAGGAGTCGACGGGGCTGCTCGTCACCAACGACTACCCGCAGATCACCATCGACCTCGGGATCGAGTGGGCGAAGTACCAGCGGCCCGGCGCGCCGACGCTCTACCCCGAGGGGCTGCGCGAGGAGATCGACGCGGTCAACGAGGGCGTCTTCCACGACGTCAACAACGGCGTCTACAAGGCGGGGTTCGCGACGAAGCAGGCGCGCTACGAGGAGGCCTACGCGGCGCTCTTCGCCCGCCTCGACGAGCTCGACGAGCGGCTGGAGGACCAGCGCTACCTGGTCGGCGACCACATCACCGAGGCCGACATCCGCCTGTTCACGACGCTGGTGCGCTTCGACGCCGTCTACCACGGCCACTTCAAGTGCAACCGGCAGAAGCTCGCGGAGTTCGCCAACCTCTGGCCCTACGCCCGCGACCTCTACCAGACCCCGGGGTTCGGGGACACGGTCGACTTCGACCACATCAAGCGGCACTACCACCAGGTGCACACCAGCATCAATCCCACGCAGATCGTCCCGCTCGGCCCCGAGCCGTCGGTCTGGCTGGAGCCCCACCACCGTGAGGAGCTCGGCGGTTCGCCCTTCGGCGCCGACGGCACGCCGCCCGAGCCCCTCGACGGCCCGCTGCGCCCGCTGCCGCCGCTGGACATGTGACGTGGCGGGTCCCGACGAGCTCGTCGACGCCGGCCACGTCCGGCCCGCCGGCGACGGCCGGCTCGAGCTCGGCGAGGGGCTGCGGCTGCTCGCCGACGGCACGGTCGTCCTCGTCGACCTGCTCGCCGGCCGGCTCCTGCGTGTCGGCGACGACGCGTCCTCGCTGGTCGAGGTGCTGCGCGTCGACGGCCCGCTGGGGGCCGTGGCGCCCCTCGCGGACCGCCCCGGCACCTGGCTCGCCGCCACCGGCACCGGCGTCGCCGTCCTCGACGCCGACGGGCGACCCGCGTGGCTCGCCCACCCCGGCACGGCACCCGGCCCGCCGCGGCGCGTCAACGACGCCGTGTGCGACCCCGCCGGCGCGTTCTGGGTCGGGATCATGGCGTGGGACCAGACCGAGGCCGCCGGCTCGCTGCACCGCGTCGGCCCCGACGGCGCGGTGACCACGGCCGTCGACGGGCTCACGGTGCCCAACGGCCCGGCGTTCGCCGACGGCGGGCGGACGATGTTCCTCGCGGACACCCCGCACGACGCCATCGACGCGTTCGACCTCGACCCGGCCACCGGGGCGCTGTCCGGCCGCCGGCCCTTCGCCCGCACCCACGAGCTGCCGGGCAACCCCGACGGGCTGGTCGTCGACCGCGACGGGCGGCTGTGGGCGGCGATGCACGGCGGCGGCTGCGTCGCCGCCTTCGCCCCCGACGGCGGTCTGCTCGGCACGGTGCCGCTCCCGGCCCGCCAGCCGACCAGCGTCACCTTCACCGGCGAGCTGATGCTCGTGACCACCAAGACCGAGGGGCTCGACGAGGTCGGCCCGCTCGACGGCGCCGTGCTCGCGCTGCCGAGCCGCGTGCGGGTCGACCCGACCCCGGCGGCACGGCTGCCCTCGACGCCCACATGACCGGCGGCCGTCCCGGGGAGCCCTGCGGGGTGAGTGCACCGAAGAACGTCGCCGCGCACGTGCTCGACCGCCTCGCCGCCTGGGGTGTCCACCGCTTCTACGGCTACCCGGGGGACGGGATCGGCGGGATCTTCACGGCCCTGCCCGCCCGGGACGACGCGGAGTTCGTCCAGGTCCGCCACGAGGAGACCGCCGCCTTCGCCGCCTGCGCGGACGTCAAGTACGGCGGCTCGCCCATCGGCTGCTGCGCGGTCACCAGCGGGCCCGGCGCCGTCCACGCCCTCAACGGCCTCTACGACGCGAAGCTCGACCACCAGCCCGTCGTCGCGCTCGTCGGGCACACCGCGCAGACCGCCCAGGGCGGCGGCTACTACCAGGAGATCGACCTGGGCGCGCTGCTCTCGGACGTCGCGGGCTACCTCGCCGAGGTCAAGGACCCGAGCCAGGTCCGGCACGTGGTCGACCGCGCGTGCCGCACGGCCCTCGCCGACCGCACGGTGTCGGCGATCGTCCTGCCCTCGGACGTCCTCGAGCAGGACGCCGTCGTCGAGCCGCCGGACGCCCACGGCTACTACCACACCTCCGCCGTGCCCTCCTCGACGATCGCGGCGCCGCCGGAGGCCGCCCTCGACGCCGCTGCCGAGGTGCTCAACGCCGGGGAGAAGGTCGCGATCCTCGCGGGCGCCGGCGCGCTGGGCGCGTCCGCGGAGCTCACCGAGGTCGCCAACGCCCTCGGCGCGGGGATGGCGACGGCGCTGCTCGGCAAGGGCGTCGTCGACGAGCGCTCGCCGTGGGTCACCGGGGCGATCGGGCTGCTCGGGACGACCGCGTCGTGGCACCTCATGCGCGAGTGCGACACGCTGCTCATCGTCGGCTCGACCATGCCCTACACCGAGTACTACCCGGCGCCCGGGCAGGCGCGGGCGGTGCAGATCGACGTCGACGGCGCCCGCTGCGGCATCCGCTACGAGACCGAGGTCAACCTCACCGGTGACGCCGCCGCGACCCTGACCGCGCTCCGCGCGCGCCTGCGCGGGCGCACCGACGGCTCCTGGCGCGGCCAGGTGGAGCGCTGGACCCGCGCCTGGGACGACTACTCGGTCCAGCGCGCCCACGCCCACACCAGCGCGCTCAACCCCGAGCTCGTCGTGCGCGAGCTGTCCGACCGCCTGCCCGACGACGCCCTGCTCGCCGTCGACTGCGGCACCGCCACGTCCTGGTACGCCCGCGACATCACCCTGCACGGCAGCCAGTACGGGTCGCTGTCGGGGACGCTGCTGTCGATGGGCGGCGGGATGCCCTACGCGATCGCGGCGAAGAACGCGCACCCCGACCGGCCGGTGATCGCGCTGATCGGGGACGGCGCGATGCAGATGAACGGGATCAACGAGCTGGTCACCGTGCAGCGGTACTGGCGGGACTGGAGCGACCCGCGGTTCGTCGTGCTCGTCCTGTCCAACGACGACCTGTCCTACGTGTCGTGGGAGACGCGCGGGATGCTCGGCGAGGCCCCCGACCCGCAGTCCCAGGCGATCCCCGACGTGCCCTACGCGCAGTGGGCGATGCTGCTCGGGCTCGACGGGATGGAGCTGCGCGAGCGCGGGCACATCGGCCCGGTGTGGGACCGCGCGCTCGCGGCCGACCGGCCGTTCGTCGTCGACGCGAAGGTCGACAAGGACATCCCGCTCGTGCCGCCGCGCGTGACGATCCAGCAGGCGCTCAACACCGCCCGCTCCCAGCTGTCCGGGGACAGCGACGTGCTCGACATCATCGCCAACGGGATCAAGGAGACCGTCGGGGCCAAGGCGCGGTCGGTGCTGGGGCTGCGGCCGAAGGACTGATCTGCCCCCGGACGGGGGAAACGGTAGGGCATGGCCGCCAGGCGCAAGGCGTTCGTCGCGTCGCTGTCCGGGACGTCGCTGGAGTACTACGACTTCGCCGTCTACGGCACGGCGTCGGCGCTGGTCTTCCCGCAGCTGTTCTTCCCCGGCAACGACCCGCTGACCGGGGTGCTGCTCGCGTTCACCACCTTCGCGGTGGGCTACGTGTCACGCCCGGTCGGCGGGTTCGTGTTCGGGCGGCTCGGCGACACGCTCGGGCGCAAGCGCGTGCTCGTGACGACGTTGCTGCTCATCGGCGTCGCGACCGTCCTCATCGGCCTGCTCCCGACCTACGCCACGATCGGCGTCACCGCGCCGATCGTGCTGGTGATCCTGCGGTTCGCCCAGGGCGTCGGGGTCGGCGGCGAGTGGGGGAGCGCCGTGCTGCTCTCCGGCGAGTTCGGCGATCCGCGCCGGCGCGGCTTCTGGTCGTCGGCGGCGCAGATCGGCCCGCCGGCGGGCAACCTCCTGGCCAACGGCGTGTTCGCCGTCCTCGCCGCGACGCTGACCAGCGAGCAGCTGCTGTCCTGGGGCTGGCGGGTCGCGTTCCTGCTCTCGGCGGTGCTCGTCGCGTTCGGGCTGTGGATCCGGATCACGCTGGAGGACACCCCGGTGTTCCGGGCGCTCCAGGACTCGGGGGAGACCTCGGCCAGCCCGATCGGCGAGGTGCTGCGCACCCAGCCCCGCGGGCTGATCGCGGCGATCCTCTCCCGCCTCGGGCCCGACGTCGCCTACTCGCTGCTCACGGTCTACGTCCTGACCTACGCCACCCGCACCGCCGGCTTCGAGCGCGCCGCGGTGCTCTCGGCGGTCCTCGTCGGGTCGGCGCTGCAGCTGGGGCTGGTGCCGGCGTTCGGGGCCCTGTCCGACCGGTGGAACCGGCGGGCGGTGTCGGCGGCCGCGGTCATCGGCATCGGCGTCTGGGTGTTCGTGCTGTTCCCGCTGGTCGGCGCCGGGTCGTTCGTGCTGCTCGTGCTCGGGGTCGTCGTCGGCCTCGCCCTGCACGCCGCGGCGTACGGGCCGCAGGCCGCGTTCATCACCGAGCAGTTCAGCCCGCGGCTGCGCTCCACCGGCTCGTCGCTGGGCTACACCGTCGCCGGCGTGCTGGGCGGCGCGCTGGCCCCGCTGCTGCTCACCTCGCTGCAGGCCGAGCTGGGGTGGGCGGCCGCGGCGGCGTACGTCGCGTTCGCCTGCGTGCTGTCCGCGATCGGCCTCGCGCTCGGCCGCGACCACGACCCGCGCGAGGACGAGGAGCTGGCGGCCGCGACGGCCCCCACCGACGCCGGACCCGGCCGTCCGTAGGGTCTCGGGCATGGCGGTCACCGTGGACAACACCGACGACCTGACCCGCGCGCCCGGCGCGTCGGTCACCCCCGACACCCTGCCGAACGACCTCGACATCACCGACCTCGTCGTCGGCGGCGGCGCCGAGGCCGGGCCGCGCGACACCGTGCAGGTCCAGTACCAGGGCATCCGCGTGTCGGACGGCGGCGAGTTCGACTCGTCGTGGACCCGCGGCGGCGCCCCCGTCGAGTTCCCGCTCTCGGGCGTCATCGACGGCTTCAAGCTCGGCATCTCCGGCATGCGCGAGGGCGGCCGGCGCATCCTCGTCGTCCCGCCGCACCAGGGCTACGGCGCCCGCGGCGTGCCGCCGGTGATCCCGGCGAACGCCCACCTCGTGTTCGTCGTGGACCTCGTCAAGGTCAACTAGGCCCGAGGTCGACGAGGCAGGAGCTCGCCGAGCAGGTCCGCCGCCCGCCGCGCGCCGCCCGGGTCCACCGGGACCGGGCGGACCGGCCGGGCGAGGAGCGCGGCGACGGTCGCGGCCACCGTCTCCGGGGTGGCGTCGGCGTAGTCGAGCCGGACCCCGGCGCCGAGCCGCGCGAGCCGGTGCGGCACGTGGATCTGTTGCTCGAAGTGGTGCTCGAGCGGGACGTAGACGAACGGCCGACCGGCGATCGCGAGCTCCATCGTCGTCGTCAGCCCGCCCTGGACGACCGCGACGTCGCCGGCCGTGAGCTCGCGCTCGAGGTCGGGGACGTGCCCGCGCACCTCGACGCCCGCCGGCACCCGCAGCGACGCCGGGTCGATGCGGGGCCCGGCGACCGCGACCAGGCGCAGGCCGGGGACCTGCTCGCGCAGCAGCGGGTACGCGGCCGCCACCCGCTCGAGCAGCGGCCGGCCGACGCCCGAGCCGCCGACGCTGACGACGCAGACGCGCTCGTCGGGCGCCCAGCCCAGGGCGGCCCGCAGCTCGTCGCGGTCGCCGACCGGACCGGCGGTGGACACCCAGCCGCTGAACGCGAAGTGCGCGCAGGTCCAGTCCCGCACGGTCGGCAGGCCGGGGCCGAGGGGCTCGGTGACCAGGTCGCCGGGCTCGCCGACGAACACCGACCGGTCGCGCAGCCGCGGGTAGCGGGCCACGTGCTCGACCATCTCGGCGTTCTGGTCGGCGGTCAACGCCGCCTCGACCGTGCCGCCGTCGGGCATCGGCAGCCAGCCCACGACGTCGGTGAGCCACGCGAACGGCGCGCGCTTGAGCTCGGGGTTCTCGTGCAGGAAGTGGTCGATCTCCCAGCTCTCGTCGGCGACGACGAGGTCGTAGTGACCCTCGTCGACGACATCGGCGAACACGTGGAAGTTGGCGACGAGGATCTCGTCCATCGACCGGATCGCCCGGAACGCGTGCAGGTCGTGCTCGCCCGCCTCGTCCTCGATGTGCGCGCTCTCCGACGCCAGCAGCGCGCTCGCGGGGTGGCGGCGCAGGCCGTGCCGGTCGAGCAGCGCGGTCACCGGGTGCTGGGCCAGCCAGTCGATCTCCAGCTCGGGGTGGGCGACGGCGAGCTCCCGGGCGATCGCGACGTCACGGCGCGCGTGGCCGAGCCCGATCGGTGAGCTCACGACCAGCACCCGCGGCCGGCGGGCCCGGGCGGGCGTCCAGGTCGTCGTCCGGGGCGGCGGGGGCGCGACCGAGCGCGCGAAGTCGCGGACGGCGAGGTTGACCCGCACCGGGTCGCGCAGCGGGGGCGCGTGCCCGCCGTCGGGCAGCGTGAGCAGCGTGCCCCGGGCCCACCGCGCGAGCGCCGCGCCGAACGCCCACGGCACCACGGCGTCGGCGTCCCCGTGCACGACCAGCACCGGGCAGCGCACCGCCCGCCCGACCACCTCGGCGTCCGCGGACGTCGCCGCGGCGACCGCGGGCACGGTCGCCGCGAGGGTCGGGCCGTCGGTGTCCAGCGCCCACGCCACGAAGTCCTCGAGCGGCTTCGTGGCGTGCGGGTCGGTGAAGACCTGGGAGGCGAAGAACTCGACGAAGTCCCGGTAGTCGGTCTCCCAGTGCTCGCGGTTGAACTTCTCCCAGCCCTCGTACCGGTCGCGGGGGGCGTCGAAGTCGAACGTGACCGCGAGCGAGGGCAGGGTCGGGGCGATCGCGACGACACCCAGGGCCCGCTCGGGGTGCCAGGCGGCGAGCTGCAGGGCGCGCCGGCCGCCGAGGGACAGCCCCACGACGACCGCGCGCCCCACCCCGACGGCGTCCAGGACGTCGAGCGCGTCCTGCACGGCCTCGACGTCCCGGTACGCCGCCGGGTCGAGCGACCGGTCCGCGTCGCCGTTGCCGCGGCCCTCCACGGTGATCACCCGGAACTCGCGGGCGAGGAACGGCACCTGGTGCTTCCACTGGCGCATGTGCACGATCGCCCACGACGTGAGCAGGACGATCGCCGGCGCGCCGGTGGGCCCCTCGAACACCTCGTAGCCGACCCGGAACCCGTCGCGCACGATCGCGCCGACGGTGTCCGGCTCCCTCGCCCGCACCCCGCTCCCTAGGGCCGGATCTCGTAGACGTCGTTGAGCGGCGAGCCGGTGACACGCCGGAAGCGGGTGAACCCGGCGTCCGTCGCGACCTGGCGCAGCGCCGCCGGCCCGGCTTGCGCGCCGAGGCTGTACCCGCCCTCCTGCGACCGGGCCGCGGGGGTGCAGCACAGCGTCGAGGCGCCGTAGTAGAGCCGGCCGACCGGGGTGAGGTTGTCGGCGACGGTGTCGCCGGCCGCGGGCTCGACGAGCAACCACGTCCCGTCGGCGTCGAGCGCGGTGCGGATGCGGCGGGCCGCGCCGAGCGGGTCGCCCATGTCGTGGAGGCAGTCGAAGGTGGTGACGAGGTCGTACCCGGCGCCCGAGAAGCGCTGGGCGCCGGCCACCTCGAACCCGGTGCGCTCGGCCACCCCGGCGTCGGCCGCGCGCTTGCGGGCCATCTCGATCGAGGCGTCGTGGTAGTCCGAGCCCATGACGGTCGTCGCGGGGAAGGCCTGGGCCATCAGCACGGTCGTGGCGCCGTGTCCGCAGCCGACGTCGGCGACGCGGGCGCCGCGCTGCAGCTTCTCGACGACGCCGTCGAGCGCCGGGAGCCACTCGTCGACGAGGTGGGCGATGTAGCCGGCGCGGAAGAACGCCTCGCAGCCGATGAACACGTCCTCGTGGTGCTCGTGCCACCCGACGCCCGCGCCGGTGCGGAAGGCGTCGGTGATGCGGGGCTCGCTGCGGATGATGCCCGTGGCCAGCACGAACGCGCCGGGCACGTAGAGCGGCCCGTCGGGGTTGGTCAGGGCGAAGGCCTGCTCCTCGGAGAGCGAGTACGTCCCGTCGTCGTGCTGCACGTAGCCGCCCGCGGCCTGGCCCGCGAGCCACTCGGCCACGTAGCGGGGGGTGGTGTCGGTCCGCGCGGCCAGCTCCTCCGGCGTCGCCGGGCCCTCGGCGAGTGCCTTGTACAGGCCCAGCCGGTGCCCGAGCACGACGTTGCCCGCCGCGAGTGTCGCCCCGACGTCGCCGACCGCACGGCCGACGAGCTCCATCACCTTGTCCATGTCCACGGCCATCGCGCGGCCCTCCGGGGTGTCGGTGCCCGGGGCCGACCCCCGGGCCCGGACACCGTCGCGCCGGCCGTTGCGGGATCGTTGCGCCGGTCGTTGCGCCCGATGTCGCGGCCGGTGGTGCGCGGGGCCGGTCACGGCTCGGCCCCGTCCAGGACGCCCGCGAGGTGCGGCCACCCGTGGGCGCGCACCGCCGCCCGCAGCGGGGCGAGCGTCGCCTCGGCGCGGGCGACGCGGCCGCGGGCGAGCCACGCCCGGGTGACCGCCACGTAGGCGTCGACGCCGAGCACCCACGCCGTCGCCGGCGGGGCGGTGACACCGGCGAGCAGGCGGTCGGCCTCGAGGAGCGCGGTGTCGGCGGGCGGCCGGTCGGCGCCGTCCCCGAGCTCGGCGAGCACGGCCAGGCAGCGCAGCCGGCAGGCCGCCGCCCCGTCCCGCCCGGCGAGCTCCAGGCCCCGGGCGGCGACGGCGTACGCCTCGGCGTCGTCCCCGCGCGCCCGCAGCGTCGTGGCCAGCAGCGCGCAGGCGGTCGACGTCCACCACCGGTGCCCGCCCGCGCCGCTGCGCACGACGGCGCGCCGCCCGACCTCGAGCGCCTCGTCGAGATCGCCCTCCAGGCGCGCGACCCAGCCCAGGTGTGCGAGGAACCACGCGTCGTGCCCGCCGTACCCGGAGTGCCGCGCCACCGCGAACGCCTCCGCGATCCGCGCCCGCGCCTCGGCGAAGCGGCCCACGGCGAGCGCCGGGAACGCCCCCTCGAACACCGTCCACTGCAGGACGCCGGCATCGAGGCGCCGGGCCAGCGGCTCGAGCTCGTCGAGCACCCCGGCGAGCTCGTCGACCATGCCGGCGTAGGCGTACGCGGTCTTGAGCCCGTCGAGCCCGGCGAGCAGCGCCCGCTCGCCGCCGGCGGCGCGCCCGGCCGCGAGGGCCCGGCGTCCCTGCTCGAGGGCCTCGCCGAAGCGCAGGTCGTTGGTCGCGAGGATCGCGAGGCGGCCGCGCAGGTCGGCCTCGGCGCCGCGGTCCCCGAGGCTGACGGCGCGCCGCAGGCCCGTGCGCAGGTGCGTCACGCACTCCGCCGTCGGCACCCCGAGCGCGACGGGGACGTCGCCGCCGAGCTGGCGCAGGACCGCCATCTCCAGGCGCCGGTCGCCCGCCTCCCGCGCGGCGTCGGCGGCGGTACGCAGGTCGCTCCACGCCTCCTCGTGGCGCTCGAGGCCCTCGCGGGCGCGGGCCCGGGCGAGCAGCACGCGGCCGGTGATCTCGGGGTCGGCGACCTGCTCGGCCGCGGCGAGCGCCCGCAGGTGCAGCGACTCCGCGTCGCCCATGGCGCCCCGGCGCGCGGCGGTCTCGCCGGCGAGCAGCAGGGCGCGGGCCGCACGGGGCCAGTCGCCGGCGGCCGCGGCGTGCGCGCCGGCGGCCTCCGGGGTCGCGGCGAGGAGGTCGGCCGCGCGGCGGTGGTGGACGCGGCGCACGGGCGCGGGCGTGGTCGCGTGCAGCACCTCGTGGAGGAGGTCGTTGGCGAACTCGTAGGCGGTCGGGGTCGCGACGAGCAGGCGGGCGCCCGCGGCGCGCTCGCAGCGCCGGACGATCTCGGGGACGCCGAGCTCGAGCAGGCCGGCCGCCACCTCCGGGTCGACGGTGGCGCCGAGGACCGCGCCGGCGCGCAGCAGCTCCTCGACCTCGGGTCCCAGGCGCCGGACGCGCGCGAGCACCGCCGCCTGCAGGGACTCGGGGACCTCGCCCGCCCCGGCGACGAGACCGCGCAGGGCCTCCACGACGAACAGGGGGTGCCCGCGGGTGCGGCGGTGGATCGCCGGCCCGAGGTCGGCGCGCCCGACCCGGTCGGCCAGCGCGGCGACCGCACCGGGGTCGAGCGGCCCGAGGTCGAGGCGGTCGGCGACGTCGTCGAGGTGCGCGAGCGCGGCCGCGCCCTCCTCGGCCCGCACGGTCGCCAGCACGAGGACCCGCGCCCCGCCCGCCCGCAGCGCGAGGAAGTGGAGCAGCTCGACGGTGGCGAGACCGGCGTTGTGCAGGTCGTCGAGCACGAGCAGCAGGGGCGCGGTGGCCGTGGCCTCGGTGAGCAGGCCCGCGAGCGCGGCGAAGACCCGGCGCGGGTCGGGGGGTCCGTCGGGCACCGGGGTGACGGGGTCGGGGAAGAGGGTCGCGAGGACCGGGGGGAGGGGCAGGCCCGCCACCAGGGGCGTCAGCGCGTCGACCAGGGGCTGGAGGAAGAGCGAGTGCTCGGCGCCGTGGCAGCGCGCCGAGGCGACGCGGCCCCCGGTCGCCGCGGCGAGCGCGGTGAGCTCGTCGGCCAGGCGCGTCTTGCCGATCCCCGCCTCGCCCGCGAGCAGCACCAGACCCGGCCGGCCCCGCGTCGCCGCGTCCCACCGCTGCGTGAGCCGGGCGATCTCCGCCGCGCGCCCGACGCACCCGGAGGCGGTGGTCGCGGCGTCCGGGGCGGCCCGCGGGCTCGGGACGTCGGCCGGCGGCCGGTCCTGGAGCAGCGCGAGGTGCTCGGCCTGCGTCGCCGCCGCCGGCTCGGTGCCGAGCTCCTCCGCGAGCTCGGCGCGCAGCCGGTGGTAGTGCTCGACGGCGCGGGACGGCTCGCCGGCGTCCCGGTGCGCGCGCATGAGCAGGCGGTGGGCCGCCTCGTCGAACCGGTCGGCGGCGACGGCCTCGCCGGCGGCCTGGCGGGCGCGCTCCGCGTCGCCGAGGGCGAGCGCCGCGCGGGCGTCGGCGTGCCGGGCGCGCCGCACCAGCTCCCGCCACTCGTCGCGGGCCATCGCGACCCACGGCTCGTCGGCCTCCTCGGGCAGCGGCTCGCCGGCGCCCAGCAGCTCCCGTGCGCGAGCGGTGGCGCCGGCGGCGACCCCGGGGACCCCGGCCGCGAGCCGGCGGTCGGCCTCGTCGAGCAGGCGGCGCGCCTCGTCGAGGTCCACGACGACGGCCGGCGGGGCGCCGAGGCGGTAGCCGCCGCGGTCGCCGAGCAGGACGTCGGGGGCGAGGCGGCTGCGCAGGCGGCTGACGAGCGTCGCCACCCCGGCGGTCGGCCGGCGCGGTCCGGTGCCGTCCCACAGCTCCTCGGCGAGCTGGTCGCCGGTGAGCACGGCGGGGCGCCGCGCGGCCAGCAGCGCGAGCAGGCGCCGCTCCTTCGGGCTGCCGATGCGCAGCGGCTCGGGCGGGGAGCCCCGCTCCACGCGCAACGGACCGGCGAGCCGGACCGTGACGCACATCACCACAGTGTGCGACGGCGACGCGGCCCGAGGCAATGCGGGCATCACCCACAGGAACCAACGCGACGACGCCCCGTGACCGGTGGATCAGCCCCCGAACGTCGCGGGCTGCCCCGTGGCCTCGAGGACCGACATCCACAGGTCGCCGTCGGGGTCGACCTGGTTGCGGTGCGAGGTGATCAGCTCCATGGGGACGTGAACGAAGCGGCGCCGCCAGCGCACCACGACGGTCTCGGTGCGCCCGGCCATCCCGGCGTGCACGGCGGCGTGGGCCAGGCGCACGCAGTAGACGCTGTCGTAGGCGTTGGCCGCGACGCTGCGGATCGCGTAGCTCGGGTCGAGGTAGCGCACCGTCGGCGGGAGGTCGACCGCGGTGAGGTGCTCGGTGATCTTCTGCTTGAGGAACAGCCCGATGTCGCCGAGCTTGGTGTTGCCCGAGGCGTCGGTGGTGCGGCCCTCCTGCTCGAGCAGCTCCTGGCCCGCGCCCTCGGCGACCACGACGACGACCTGCCCGTGCCGGCGCACGTGGTCCTCGACGCGGCGCAGCACGCCGTCGGGACCGTCGAGCACGAACGGCACCTCGGGGATCAGCACGAAGTCGGCGTCGTTGTTGGACAGCGCGGCGTAGCAGGCGATGAAGCCGGAGTGCCGGCCCATGAGCTTGACGATGCCGACGCCGTTCTCGGCGGCCTGCGACTCGATGAACACCGACGCGATGAACTTGGTGGCCTGCGCGAACGCGGTCTGGAAGCCGAAGCTCTGGTCGGTGAAGGGCAGGTCGTTGTCGATCGTCTTCGGGACGCCGATGACGGAGATGTCCAGGCCGCGGGCCTCGATCTCCCGCGTCAGCTTCATCGCGCCGCGCATGCTGCCGTCGCCACCGATGACGAACAGGACGCTGATGCCCATGTCGACGAGGGTGTCGACCATGTCCTCGGGGTCCTGGTCGCCGCGCGAGCTGCCGAGGATCGTGCCGCCGTCGTTGTTGATGTCGCGCACGGCGCGCAGGTCGAGCTCGACCACCCGGTCACGCTGGTGGCGGGTCAGGCCTGCGTAGCCGTTGCGGAAGCCGTAGATGTGCGCGACGTGGTAGTGCTCGGTGAGCTCCTGGACGATGCCGCGGATGACGTCGTTGAGGCCGGGGCACAGCCCGCCGCACGTCACGATGCCGACGCTCGTGGCGGCCGGGTCGAAGTAGATCTTGCGGCGTGGGCCGGCCGTCTCCAGGCTCGGCAGCTGGTCGATCGACACGCCGCGGGAGAGCAGGATCGAGACGGTGTCGTCGACGAGGACCCGATCGTCCTCGTGCACGTAGTGCGGCGACGTACGCTTGGTCGCCAGCATCTCGGCGAACGGGGAGTCGTAGCGGCACTCACCCAGGCTGCGGACGCGCAGGTCGTCGAGTTCGAGCGTCACGGCGGACCTCCCGTGGGTCGGGATCGACCGGCACGCCTCGTCGCGCCGGGCGACACCGCCGCCCGGGTACCACCGGTTTCTGCATCGGTCACGATAACGGAGCGGGACGGTTCGGTGCGGACCCCGCGACCACACCCACCATCGGGGAACCGGCGGACGAGCTCACTGCGCGAGCGCAGCCCGAGCTTGCGGTAGACGCGGGTCAGGTGGTTCTCGACGGTCTTGCGGGAGACGAACAGCGCGGCCGCGGCCTCGTCGTTCGAGCGACCCTCGGCGACGACCCGGGCCACCTGGTACTCCTGCGGCGTCAGCACGGCCCACGCGGTCTCGGTCGTCGAGGGGCGGGAGAGCGACACCCCGGCGGCGGCCAGCTCGGCCTCGGCGCGGTCCGCCCAGGGTCGGGCGCCGAGGGCGACGAAGGTCGCGTGCGCCTCGCGCGCGGCCGACCGGGCGACCGACGGGCGGCGCAGGCGGCGCAGGCACTCGGCCTCGGCGAGCAGCGTGCGCGCCTTCTCGAACGGCTGGTCGCAGCGGGCGTGCGCCGCCCGCGCCCGCGCGAAGCAGGTGGCCGCGTCGTCCGGGTCGTCGGCGAGGAGCCCGCGGCAGCGCGCGGCGGTCGCGTCCGGGAAGGCGAGCCCCGACGCGGCCCGCTCCTCCCACCACGCGAGGACCTCGCGCGCCCGGTCGGTGTCGCCGTGCCGGACCAGTGCCTCGACGAGGTCCGGACCGTAGGGGACGACGTTGCTCGCGCCGAGCCCGTCGGCGCACGCCCGCCGGTGCGCGCGCTCGAGGTGGGCGACGGCCTCCTCGGTGTCACCCACCGCGAGCGCGGCGAGGCCCTCCACCGCCGGCACGTAGACCTGCAGGCAGTCGATCCCGTGGGCGCCGACCTCGGCGAGGACCCGTCGAGCGCCCTCGCGGCTGCGCGCGATGTCGCCGGTCAGCGCGTCCAGGCGGGCGAGGACCAGCGTCGCGAACGCCGCGGTGCCGGACTCGCCCTGCTCCTCGGCCCACGCCACGGCCTCGACGGCGTCCGCGCGGGCTGCCGGCCAGCGCCCGCGCCACACGTCGAGCTCGGCGCGCACCGCGTGCGCGAACGCGAGCATCGCCGAGGTGCCGTGGCGCCGGGCCAGGGCGAGGAGGTCGTCGACGCGGCGATCGGCGTCGGCGTAGCGCTCGGTCACGACGGCGACCTGGGCCAGCTGGGCGCGGTCCTGCAGGTCCCAGGCGGTGCCGTCGGTGTGCTCGAGGGTGTCGAGGATGGCGAGCGCGGCGGGCACGTCGCCGGTCAGGACGAGCGCCTGCACCTCGGGTGCGCGGCGGTGGGTCCCCTTCCGCGCGAGGACGAGCATGTCCCGCACCCGCCCGGCCATCGCCGCCGGCGTCGTCGCCTCCGCGTAGAGGGCGGCCGCGGCGTCGGTGTGCTCGGCGTCCTCGGCGGCGAGGCGCTCGGCGGCACGGACGAGGTCGGCGAGGGCGCGCCGGGGATCGCCGAGCCAGGCGGTGGCACGGCCCCGGACGATCTCCGCCCTGGTCCGCGACGTCGCGTCGTCGGCCAGGGCGAGTGCCGCCTCGGCGTGCCCGGCGGCGAGGTCGAGCGCCCCGGCGAGCAGGAACTCCTCGGCGGCGGCGAGGAAGCGGCCGGCCCGGTGGCCGCGGTCCGCGGTCAGCTGCGCCGCGCGGGCCCACGCCTCGCCGGCGCTGCGGTGCCCGCCACGCTCACCCGCCGACCGTGCGGCGGTCGCGAGCTGGTCGCCGACGACCTCGTCGGTGCCCTCGACCCGCGCGGCCAGGTGCCACGCGCGCCGGAGGCCGGCGGTGCGCCCGGCGAGGGCGCGGCGGACGTGCCGCGTGACCTCCGGCTCGTGGGCGAGGGCGACCGGACGCAGGAGCGGGTGGCGCAGGACCGGGCGGCCGTCGTCGTCGCGGCGCAGCAGGCCGGCGTGCTCGGCCGGGGCGAGGTCGTGCTGGTGGAGGCCGAGGTCGCCGAGGACGAGGTCGACCTCCTCCCGCTCGGCCGTGCCCGCGGCCGCGAGGACGGTCAGCGCCGTCCGCGAGCCGGCGGGCAGGGCGGTCAGCGCGCAGCTCCAGAGCTCCTCGAGCGCCGGGCCGACCCGGGGGGCGCGCGGGCGGGCGTCGGCGTCGAGGTGCGCGGCGTTCTCCACCAGCGCGAGCGGGTGACCCGCGAGGTCCGCGACCAGGCGGTCCACGACGAGGGAGGAGCGGTCGTCCGCGACGGGGCACAGCAGCTCGCGGCTCTCCGCCGGGGTCAGCCGGCCGAGGTCGACCTCGACGGCGCCGGACAGCGTGCGGCGCTCGTCGCGTGTGGCGAGCAGCAGCGTGACCCGGGTCGACCGCAGCCGCCGGGCGACGAACGCCAGGACCTCCTCCGATGCCGGGTCCACCCACTGCAGGTCGTCGACCACCACGAGCAGCGGCCCGTCGTCCGCGTCGCCGGCGACCTCGAGCAGACCGAGCGCGGCGGCGCGGACGGCCAGCGGCCCGGGGGTCGGTCCGGCGCGCAGCGCGACGCTCACCTCGAGGGCCTCCCGCTGGACCTCGGGGAGGGCCGCCAGCCACGGGCGCAGGGGGGCGACGAGGTCGGCGAGGACCGCGAAGGGCAGGTGGGACTCGGCCTCGGTGCCGGCGATGCGCACGGTGCGGGCCCTCGTCCGCGCGCACATCCTGGCGAGCAGCGCGGTCTTCCCGATGCCGGGCTCGCCGCGCACGACGGCGACCCGCTCCGCCCGGTGCCCCGTCGTGATCTCACCCAGCGTGTCGATCTCCGCCGCACGGCCGACGAAGGGCGGTCTCGGCGGGTCATCGCCGGCTGTGGTCATCGGATCCCCCGTGGCGGTGTCACCGGGGCGGGCGTGGTGGGTGTGGCACAGGATGCCGCCTCTCCGTGACGGGCAGTGCCGCCTTTCGGGTCGAAGCAGGGGATTTCCCTGGTGCCTGGACACCGTCCTCTACGCCGCTGGTGTGACGCACCGTGCCTGGGGCGACGCCGCGCGACCGGCCGGTCACGCGCCGCGGGAACCGGTCGATCGGTCCGGACGGACGCGCCTGCGCACGGTGCTCGGGCTGTCACGTCGCGCGTTCCCGGTCGTGCGGACGCGGGAGATCTCCCCGCTGCCGACTCCGTGCACGGAGCGGAATCGTCGACCACACACCGGAAGGGGGGCCACCATGGCCGACAAGCAGGGCGTGGCGCGGGTCGTGCGGAACCTGCGGCACGGGGGGCACGCACTGCCCAAAGAGGTCTTCGACAAGGTCGTCAACGGGGATCAGCGCGTCGACGTGAGCCTGCTCGAGGACGTCGCGGCCGCGGACACGGAGGGAACGCCGTTCGGCTACCTGTTCGCGGACCTGGCCGCGACGTTCCCGTCGGGTCACCTGCCTCCGGAGGACCCGGAGCCCGTGGTCTCGGCCCTCAAGGCGCTCGGCGCCGCGATGATCGACGGTGACCCGGGGGACGGCCCGGACGTCAACTCGACGATCCGCCCCGTCTACACCTACTGGGGCCAGTTCATCGACCACGACCTCACGGCGAACACCGACCGGGACGACGTCCTCGCCATCACGCGAGGGGACATGGGTGGGTCGCAGAAGTTCGTCGCGCTGCACCCGACCGACGTCGTGCAGAAACTGAGGAATCTTCGTCAGCCGGCGCTGAACCTCGACTCGCTCTACGGCGACGGCCCGGGCTCGACCGAGCCCGACGCGGTCCCGTACCAGGACGGGAAGCGCTTCGTCCTCGGGCTCACCACGCCGCTCAACGGGGCCCCGCCCTTCGCCCCCGTGCCGCCGGTCGGCGACACCGCCCGGGACCTGCCGCGCGACAACCACAAGGTGGCCCGGATCGGCGACGGCCGGAACGACGAGAACCTCATCGTCGCCCAGCTGCACGTCGCGTTCCTGCGCTTCCACAACGAGGTCGTGTCCCTCGTCGAGGCCGCTGACCCGACCGCGACGGACGAGGACGTCTTCACCGAGGCCCGCCGACTGGTCCGCTGGACCTACCAGTGGCTCGTCGTCCACGACTTCCTCGAGACGATCACGAAGACGGGCACCGTCGCCGCGGTGCTCTCCAACCCGGTGCCCCTGTTCGATCCGCAGGACGCCGACGTCTTCATGCCGCTGGAGTTCTCCGTCGCGGCCTTCCGCTTCGGGCACAGCATGGTCCGGGGTGCCTACGACTGGAACCGCAACTTCGGCGTCGCGGCGCCCGGGCAGCCCGCGGGAGCGCCCCGAGCGACGTTCGAGCAGCTCTTCCAGTTCACGGGCAAGCCGAAGGACCCGGGATTCTCCATGGCCGGAGCACCGACCCTGCCGGCCAACTGGCCCGCCGAGTGGGACCGGCTCGTCGACGTCCCGTCCTCCCCGCCGGGAGGGGTCCGGTTCGCGCGCAAGATCGACACCCGTCTGGTCCCCGCCCTGTTCTCGATGATCAACGAGGGACAGGAGCCGGCCGACTCGTTCGCCGTCCGCGCCATCCTCAAGAACCTGGCGATGCGCAACCTCCTGCGCGGCTACAAGCTCGCGATCCCCTCCGGCCAGGCCGTCGTCGGCGAGCTGCGGAAGAAGCTCAACGTCACCGGGCAGCCCGACGTGATCCCGGAACCGCTGTCGACCGCGCAGCTCCTCAGCGGCCCCAACCAGGCCGCCTCCGCGGCGCTCGCGAACGGTGGCTTCCTCACCGACACGCCGCTGTGGTTCTACCTCCTCAAGGAGGCGGAGGTGGAGGGCGGCAACGCCCTCGGGACCGCCGGCAGCCGGATCGTCGCCGAGACGATCATCGGCCAGATCCGGAAGGACCCGGAGTCCTACCTGCGCGTGGACCCGGCCTGGACACCGGTCCTGCCGAACGGGCGCACGCTGTCCACCATCAAGGACCTCCTCGAGATCGCCGGGGTCCTCTTCCCGGGCGGCGCGCCGTGAGCCCCACCCTCCGCGAGCAGCAGGACCTCGCCGCCGCGCGCTACAGGAACCGCGCGCCGGACCGCGCGGAGACGGAGCGCAAGCAGGAGGAGACCGGGACGCTGGTCGCCGACCAGCCCGACCAGATCGAGGCCCGGGCCGAGCGGCTCATCGGCGACGTCGTCGGGAGCCGGGCGGTCCGGCAGGCCGCGCGCACGGAGGGCGCCCTCGAGCGGATCATCGCCGAGAACGACCTGCAGCCGAGCCTCTTCCTCGGACGCGGCACGGCGACCGCCGAGTCGGTCGGCCGCATCTCGCTGGCGGACGGCGGAGCCGGGACCGGCTTCCTCGTCGGCCGGCGCCTGCTCCTGACGAACAACCACGTCCTGCCCGACGTCGCGACCGCAGCGGGCGCGTTCGTGGAGTTCGACTTCGAGCTCGGGGCCGACGGTCGTCCCGAGACGCCGTCCGCGTTCGACCTCGACCCGGGCACGCTCTTCCTCACCGACGCCGGGATCGACGCGAGCCTCGTGGCCGTCGCGCCCGCGAGGGGCGTCGTCGCGGGAGACAGGTACGGGTGGAACAGGCTGCTCCGGCAGCAGGGCAAGATCGTCATCGGCGAGGCCGCGAACGTCATCGGTCACCCCTCGGGGCGCCGGAAGGAGATCGCGGTCCGCAACAACCGGCTCCTCGACCAGCTCCCGGACTTCCTGCACTACGAGGCCGACACCGAGCCGGGCAACTCCGGGTCGCCGGTGTTCAACGACCAGTGGGAGGTCGTCGCGCTCCACCACTCCGGCGTGCCGCGGACGAACGACGCGGGCCAGTGGCTGACGGTCGACGGCACCGTGTGGACCCGGTCGATGGGCGACGCCGCCGTCGACTGGGTGGCCAACGAGGGCGCCCGCATCTCGGTGGTCCTCACGCGACTCCGGGCCCTGGCGCGCACGCCGGCGCAGACGGCGGTGCTCGCCGAGCTGGGCAGCGAGGCGATGGTCGGCGCACCGCCGGTGGAGGTCGCGTCGACGGCCCGCGAGGACACCGGACGCCGGGGAGTGCGCGGGACACCGGACACGCCGCCGCACCTCGTGTTCCTGCACGGTCGAGCCCAGCAGGGCCGGGACCCGGCGGCGCTGCGGGCCGACTGGGCGGGAGGCCTCACGCGGGGGTTGGGCTCGGTCGGTCGCCCACCCCTGGACCCCGCGCGCGCCTGGTTCCCGTACTACGGCGACCGGCTCGCGCACCTCGCCGGCCCCTCGGCGGTCGAGCTGGCCGGGGCCAACGAGGACGGAGCGGTGACCGCGGCCGAGCAGGCCGCGCCGCCCGGCTCGTCGGCGCAGGCCACCTACGCCGCGCTGATCGAGGACGCGGCGTCGCGCGCAGGGTTCCAGCCGGACGCGAGCGAGGGGTTCGGGGACCTGCTCGGCACCGTCCAGTCCGCGCTCACGCACCTCGCGAGCCGGAGCCGGCTCGACGACCTGTTCATCGCCCTGCGGTTCCGCGACGTCGCGCTCTACCTGGACGACGAGCAGGTCCGCGGCGAGGTCCTCGACACCGTGCTCGAGACCTTCCCGACGTCCGGGCCGGTGACGCTGGTGTCCCACAGCCTCGGGACGGTGGTCGCCCTCGACCTCCTGACCCGCACGCCACCGGACGTCGAGGTCCGGCTGCTCGTCACCGCCGGCAGCCCGCTCGGCCTGGACTCCGTGAACAAGCGGCTCCTGGCCGGAGGGCCACGTCAGCCGGACGTGGGGCGGTGGGTCAACGCCTGGTGCGTGGCGGACGCGGTCGCGATCGGCTGCCCACTGGGTCCGAGCTGGGGCCGGGGCGTCGAGGACATCCGCACCGACAACCCGCTCACCGCGGCGCACTCGATCGCCGAGTACCTCGCCGACGTCCGGGTGGCCTCGGCGATCGGCGAGCAGGTGTAGCGCACACGGTCACCGGGCCCGTGACGCTCGCCCGCGGGCGGCCCGTCCTCTCGGTGCGGGAGTTCCACACCGACTCCTGAGGACGCCGCGCGGCGGGCGCGAGATCGCCCCACTACGGTGCCACCGTCCCGCCGCTCGTCCGTCCGGAGGAACCATGGCCGACGACATCGTCGTCACGCGCACCGTCGACGCCCCGCCCGAGCGGGTGTGGGACCTCGTCGGTGACCCGGCGCGGATCGGGGCCATCTCCCCGGAGTGCCACCGCGTCGACTGGCTCGGCGGCGCCTCCGGCCCGGCGCCCGGCGCGCGGTTCAAGGGGCACAACCGCAAGGGGCTGATGCGCTGGTCGACCGTCGGCGAGGTCGTCGAGTACGAGCCGCAGCGCGCGATCAGCTGGGACGTCTCGCTCCTGGGCCAGTCGGTGGCGCGCTGGGGCTTCCGCCTGACGCCGCAGGACGGCGGCACCCGCGTCGAGCAGTTCTGGCAGGACCGGCGCAGCCCGATCGCCAACGTCGTCGGCCGGGCGCGGGCGTGGGACGTGCCCGCGGCCAACCGGCGCGGCATGGAGCAGACGCTCGACACGGTCCGGCGGAAGGCCGAGCAGGGCTGAGCAGGGCTGAGCAGGGTTGAGCGAGGGGCTCAGCCCTCGAGGGAGGCCAGACCCTCGAAGCCCGAGAGCTGGAGCACGCGGCGGGTGTGCGAGCCGGGCGGCACGTCCACGCGCAGGGCGATCTGGAGCACCTCGAGGCGCGCGGCCAGCGCGAACAGCACCCGCAGGCCCGCGCTGTCGAGGTACTCGAGCTCCGCGAGCTCGAGGGTCACCGCGTTCGTCTCGTTCGGGATGGCCGCGGCGAGCTGCTCCTCGACGGTGGTCGCGTTCTCGAGGTCGACCTCGCCACCGATGGCGATGCGCACGTCGGAGCCCTCGGGCCGGACGACGACGGTGGCGGTGGTCATGGTGCGTCTCCCGCGATGCGGCGTCGGAAGGTGACGGTGGTGCCGCCGGCACCGGCGATCACGTCCATCTCGTCGGTGCACTGCCGGATCAGCGCCGTGCCGCGGCCACGGTCGTGGCCCCGCGCCGAGCGCCACCGGCCGTTGTCGCGCACGCTCGCGACCACCGTGGCACCCTGACGCTCCATCTGCAGCGTCAGCGTGCCGCCGGCCGGCCCGTAGGCGTGCTCGACGACGTTGGAGCAGGCCTCACCGGCGGCGACGAGGAGGTCGACCACGTCGTCGCCCGACGCCCCGGCCGAGGAGAGCCAGCGGCGCACCGAGGCGCGCAGGTCGGCGAGCACCCGCGGCACCGCCGGCACCGTGATGTTGAGCGGCACCACCGCCGGCGTCGCGCCGCGGCGCGCGACGAGCATCGCGACGTCGTCGCCCACCGAGTCGCTGCCGATCATGCGGTGCAGCACGGCGGTGCACACGGCGTCCGGGTCCTGGCCGGCGTCGACCACCTCGCACAGCGCCTCGAGACCCTGGTCCAGCGACCGTCCGCGGCGCTCGACGAGCCCGTCGGTGTAGAGGAAGAACAGCGAGTCCGGCGGCAGCTCGATGGTCGTGGTGCGCCGCGGGGGACCGACCGACACCCCGACCGGGAGGTCCACCGGCACGTTGACCAGCGTCGCGGTCTCGCCGGCGCGGGCCACCACCGGCGGCAGGTGCCCCGCGGTCGACAGCGACACCCGTTCGAGGGACGGCTCGAGCACCGCGTAGAGGACGGTGGCCATCACGTTGTCCTCGAAGTGCTGGACGTTGCCGTCGAGCCGCTCGAGGACCTCCGCCGGGTCGTCCTCCTCCAGCGCGAACGCCCGCAGCGCGCTGCGCAGACGCCCCATGACCACCGCCGCCTGCAGGCCCCGTCCCACGACGTCACCGATGACGATGCCGAGCCGGCCCGAGGGCAGCGAGAAGACGTCGTACCAGTCGCCCCCGAGCCCGCCCGCCTCGCCGGGGACGTAGCGCGCGGCGAAGTCGATGCCCGTGACGTGGGGGAGCGCGCCGGGCATGAGGCTGCGCTGCAGGGCCGACGCCGCGGCGCGGTCGAGGTCGGTGAGGTGGGTGCGGGTGACCAGCGCGATCCGGTCCGCCGCGGTCTGCAGCAGGTCCGCGTCGTCGCGGGTGAACAGCCGCGGGCGCAGCGTGCCGACGTGCAGGACGCCGAGCGTCCGGCCCTCGGCGATCAGGGGCACGCCCAGCAGCGAGCGGATGTCCTTCTCCCGCAGGATCGGGTTGAGGACGTTCGAGTGGTCGACCTCGTCGATGACGACCGGCCTGCCCTCCGCGGCGATCCGCCCCGCGAACCCCTTCCCGACGGGGATCCGCACCCCCTGGCGCACCTCCTCCTCGATGCCGCGCGCGGCCGTCGCCACGAGGTGCTTGCCGGAGGGGTCGAGCAGCAGGACCGCCGCGGTGTCCGCCTCGAGGAGGGCCCGCACCCGGTCGAGGAGCTCGGTGAGCAGCTCGCCGGTGTCGAGGTGCGCCAGCTCCGTGTCGGTGATCTGTTCGATGCGCCGCAGCCGGTCCTCGTCGGTCACGCTGCTCGACGCTGACATGGTCGGAACGCTAATACGCGGGCCACACGTCACGGAACGCACGTGGCCGGGAAACGAGCCCGCAACGGGGTGACGGCGAAGCGGCCCTCCGGCCGGGGTCGGCGTCGGTGGTCCCGGCTAGCGTGGCGACCGTGCGACTGGCGACGTGGAACGTGAACTCGGCGAAGGCGCGCGAGCCGCGGCTGCTCGGCTGGCTGGACGAGCGCGCGCCCGACGTCGTCTGCCTGCAGGAGACCAAGCTCGGTGACGACGCGTTCGCCGAGTCGTTCGGCGCGCCCCTGGCCGAGCGCGGGTACGAGGTCGCCCACCACGGTGAGGGACGGTGGAACGGTGTCGCCCTGCTCTCCCGCGTCGGCCTCGCGGACGTGGAGGAGGGGCTGCCCGGCGGCCCCGGCTACCCCCACCAGGAGGCGCGCGCCGTCACCGCGACGTGCGGGGGGATGCGCGTCACGTCGGTGTACGTGCCCAACGGGCGCGACCCCGCCGACCCCCACTACGCCTACAAGCTCGAGTGGCTCGCCGCCCTGCGCGACCGGGTGGAGGCGGCCGGGCCGGACGTCTCGGTCGTCGCCGGCGACTTCAACATCGCCCCCGCCGACGCCGACGTCTACTCGGTCGAGGCGTTCGCCGAGTCCACCCACGTCACGCCGCCGGAGCGCGAGGCGTTCGCCGCCCTGCTCAAGACCGGGCTGCACGACACGGTGCGCGACCGGTGGCCCGACCAGCGGGTCTTCACCTACTGGGACTACCGCGGCGGCGCCTTCCACCAGGACCGCGGCATGCGCATCGACCACGTCCTCGCGGGCGGGCCGATCGCCGAGCGCCGCGCCGCGGTGTGGGTCGACCGCCAGGCCCGCAAGGGCACCGGCCCGTCGGACCACGCGCCGGTGATCCTCGACCTCGACGAGGCCCCCGACGGCGACCTCGGCCCCGTCGTCCCGCCGCCCTCCCTCGGGGCGAAGAAGGGCGGCGCCCGCCGGCGGTAGGTCACGCGGCGGGTCACGCGGGCACGAGCGTGCGCGCCCAGGCCTCGATGGTCGTCGGGGTGGTCGTCGCCGGGCTCCGGCCGACGAGGCTGTGCACGGTGCCGTCGTTGAACGCCGCGTTCATCGCGAGGTTCTCGGCGACGACGTCCGCGGGCAGGCCGGCGTCGACCAGGGCCGCGCGCAGGACGTCCTCGGGCACGCGCTCGTAGCGCAGCGGCGTCCCCAGCACCGCGCCGAGGCGCGCGACGGCGTCGGCCATCGTCAGGTCCTCCGGGCCGAGCACCTCGCGCACGCCGACCGCCGCCGGGTCGAGCAGGGCCGCCGCCGCGGCGTCGCCGACGTCGACGGTCGCGACCATCGGCAGCGGGACGTCGGGGTCGATCGTGTCGTGGTGGACGCCCTCGGCCTGCATCGCGGCGAGCGAGGGCAGGAACGACTCGAAGAACAGCCCCGGGCGGATGACGGTGACCTGCGCGTCCAGCGCCCCGAGCCGCTGCTCCTGCTCGTGGAGGGTCTCGAGGAAGCCGGTGCCGCGGGAGACGGAGCGGGACGGAGGTCGACCGGTGGGCGGCGCGACGTCGGCCCCCACCGCGCTCAGCGCGACGACCCGCGGGACGCGGGCCTGCGCCAGCGCGGTGGCGATCGCGGTGCCCACCTGCTCCTGCTGGGTGCGGTAGCCGTCGGCGGTGGGGTCGAGGGGCATGAGGACGTAGGCCGCGTCGGCGCCGCGGAAGGCGTCGGCGAGGAACGCGGCGTCGGTGATGTCGCCGACGCGCGCCTCGGCGCTGAACCCCACGACGTCGGTGAGACGGGCGGCGTCGCGCCCGACGGCACGGACCGGCTGCCCGGCCTCGCGCAGGCGGCGGGCGACCCGTCCGCCGGTGTTCCCGCCGGCCCCCAGGACGGTGATCATCGTGGTCCCTCCTCGTGCTCGGTGTTCCGGTGCGTCCGACTCTGGGCCGGTCGCGCCGGACGAACCATCGCCGCGACGCCGTTTCTCCTGCTCGATCGTCCGAGGGGCGTGGACGATCAGGCACGCCGTGCCGGACGCTGGGGGCGTGACCGCGACCGTCGCCCCGCCCTGGACCCCCACCGACGCCGTCGGCGAGGCCCTGCACGTCCTGCGGATGAACGGGACGTTCTACTGCGCCTCGGACCTGCGCGGGCCCTTCGGCCTCGTGCTGCCGCCGACGCCGGGCTGCCTGTGGTTCCACGTCGTGACCTCGGGGACCGCGACGCTCGTCGTGGGCGGCGAGGAGATCACGCTGACGCCGTCGGACGTCGTGCTCCTGCCCCGGGGCGAGGGCCACGAGCTGCGGTCGGTCGACCCGCCGCCCCGGACCTCGGTGCCGAACGTCATGGACCTGCCGCACACCTGGTACGGGGACCGCTACGCCACGATCACCCACGGCGGCGACGGCGCGCCCACCACCATGATCTGCGGCGCGGTCCGCCTCGAGCACCCGATGGCCGAGCGGCTCGTGGAGCTGATGCCCGACGTCGTCCACGTGCCCGTCTCGCCGCTGACCGCGCGCCTGCACGACACCCTGCGCCTCATCGCGCTCGAGGTGGAGGAGACGCGGCCCGGCGGCGAGGCCGTGATCACCCGGCTCGCCGACGTGCTCGTCGTCCAGATGCTGCGCGCGTGGCTCGCCCACGACCCGACCGCACGCAGCGGCTGGCTCGGCGCGCTCACCGACCCCGACATCGGCCGCGCGCTCGCCCTCGTCCACGCCGACCCGTCGCGCGACTGGACGGTCGCGGGCCTCGCGCGGGAGCTCGCCCTCTCGCGCTCGACCTTCGCCGCGCGCTTCACCGCGCTGGTCGGCGAGCCCGTCATGGCCTACGTGACCCGCTGGCGCATGCTCGTCGCCCACGACCGCCTGCGCGCCGGCGACACCACCGTCGCCGCCGTGGCGTCGGCGATGGGTTACCGGTCGGAGGCGGCGTTCAGCCGGGCCTTCCGCCGTGTCGTGGGGACGCCGCCCGGTGCCGTGCGGGCGCGGCCGAAGGTCGAGGAGCTGCTGCTCGGGGTGTGAGGTGGTGGTCGCTGATCGCGCGGCTGCTCAGGTCGCGGTCATGGGGCCTGCGGCGGTGACGTGCACCGCGGCGGCGCCGAGCTCGTCGGAGGCGTCGAGGTCGACGTCGGCGGTGATGGCCCAGTCGTGGTCGCCCTCGGGGTCGTCGAGGACCTGGCGGACGTGCCAGGTCCGCCCGTCGACCGTGAGGCGGAAGAACGCCGGCCCGCGGGCGTCGGGGCCGGTGCCGAGCTCGTCGTACTCGGCGAAGTAGCCCTCGATCGCGTCGGTCCAGAAGGCCGCGTCCGGGCCGTCCTCCGACAGCGCGGCGAGGTCGGCGGGGGAGCGGCGAGCGAAGAGCTCGACGCGGCGGAACATCTCGTTGCGCACCAGCACGCGGAACGCGCGCTCGTTGCGGGTGACCGGCGGCGGGCCCTGGTCGACGGGGCGTGCGTCGTCGCCCGCGGCGTCGAGCGCCGTGCCGTCCCCGCCCGCCCCGGCGAGGTTCTCCCACTCGTCGAGCAGCGACGAGTCCGTCTGGCGCACGAGCTCGCCGAGCCAGGCGACGAGGTCGTCGAGGTCCTCGGTCCGGGCGGCCTCGGGGATCGTCTGGCGCAGGGCGCGGAAGGCGTCGGTGAGGTAGCGCAGGACGAGGCCCTCGGAGCGCGCGATCTTGTAGTACGAGACGTACTCGGTGAAGGTCATGGCGCGCTCGTAGAGGTCGCGGACCACCGACTTCGGCGACAGCTCGTGGTCGGCGACCCACGGGTGCCCGGCGCGGTAGGACTCGAACGCCGCGCCCAGGAGCTCCTCGAGGGGCTTCGGCCAGGTCACGTCCTCGAGCAGCTCCATGCGCTCGTCGTACTCGATGCCCTCGGCCTTCATGGCCTGCACGGCCTCGCCGCGGGCCTGGTTCTCCTGGGCCCGCAGGATCTGCTTGGGGTCGTCGAGCGTCGCCTCGACCACCGAGACCATGTCGAGCGCGTAGGTCGGCGACTCCTTGTCGAGCAGGTCGAAGGCGGCGAGCGCGAACGGCGAGAGCGGCTGGTTGAGGGCGAAGTCGACCTGCAGGTCGTCGACCAGGCGCACGTCGGGGCACCTCTGGTCCGGGTCGAGCTCCGCTTCGCTTCGTCTCTCCGCGAATGTCTCGATCCGCTCGACGACGTCGGCCTCGAGGAGACCCCGGTACAGCGCGATCGCGCGCAGGATCAGGCGGCGCTGGGTGGGGCGGTCGGCGTGGTTGTCCTCGAGCAGGTGGCGCATGGCGGCGAAGAACGGCTGCTCGCGCTGCGCGACCTGCAGCAGCATGGCGGTCGACACCCGGAACTGGCTGGTCAGCGGCTCGGGCTGGGCCTCGATGAGGCGCTCGAGCGTCTTCTCCGACCACGACACGAAGCCCTCGGGCGGCTTCACCCGCACCACCCGGCGCTGCTTCTTGACGTCGTCGCCGGCCTTCGCGAGGCGCTTGGCGTTCTCCACCTCGTGCTCGGGTGCCTGCGCGACGACGTAGCCCGCGACGTCGTGGCCGGCGCGTCCGGCGCGGCCCGCGACCTGGTGGAACTCGCGGGCCCGCAGGTGGCGCACGCGCTGGCCGTCGAACTTCGTCAGCGCGGTGAACAGCACCGTGCGGATGGGGACGTTGATCCCGACGCCGAGGGTGTCGGTGCCGCAGATGAGCTTGAGCAGCCCGGCCTGGGCGAGCGTCTCCACGAGGCGCCGGTACTTGGGCAGCATGCCGGCGTGGTGCACGCCGATGCCGTGGCGCACCAGGCGCGAGAGGGTGCGGCCGAAGCCGGCGGTGAAGCGGAACGCGCCGATGAGCTCGGCGATCTGCTCCTTCTCGGCCTTCGACGACACGTTGAGGCTCATCAGCGCCTGGGCCTGCTCGATCGCGGCGGCCTGCGTGGTGTGCACGACGTAGACGGGCGCCTGCTGGCCGGCGAGCAGCTCGGTGATCGTCTCGTGGAGCGGGGTGCGGGCGTACCGGAACGACAGCGGGACCGGGCGCTCGGTGTGCGCGACGACGGCGGTCTCGCGGCCGGTGCGCCGGGTCAGGTCCTGCTGGAAGAAGGTGACGTCGCCGAGCGTCGCCGACATGAGCAGGAACTGCGCCTGCGGCAGCTCGAGCAGCGGCACCTGCCACGCCCAGCCGCGCTCGGGGTCGGCGTAGTAGTGGAACTCGTCGATGACGACCTGGCCGATGTCGGCGGCGCGCCCCTCGCGCAGCGCCCAGTTCGCCAGCACCTCGGCGGTGCAGCAGATGACCGGCGCCTCGGGGTTCACCGCGGCGTCGCCGGTGAGCATGCCGACCGACGCGTAGCCGAGCTGCGCCCCGAGCGCGAAGAACTTCTCCGAGACCAGCGCCTTGATCGGCGCGGTGTAGACCGTGCGCTCGCCCCGCGACAGCGCCGAGACGTGCGCACCGAGCGCGACCAGCGACTTCCCCGACCCGGTCGGCGTCGAGAGGATGACGTTCGAGCCCGAGACCAGCTCGATGAGCGCCTCGGACTGGGCCGGGTAGAGGTCCAGGCCCCGCTCGGCGGCCCACTCCGCGAACCCTTCGTAGATCTCGTCCGGGTCCGCGCCGGGTACGGGCAGGAGCGCCGTCGAGCCGGAGACCGAGCGCAGCGGAGCTCGACCAGGAGAGGTGGTCACGCCCTCCATTGTCGGCGATCGACGGCGCGGCCCGTCGCACCCGGCGGGTTACGATGCGTCACCACACCGCGGACCCGTCGTTGGGCCGACGGTGGCGAGGAGGGCGACAGCTGTGACCCAGGGTTGCGATCCGGCGGCGCCGACGGCGAACCCGCCGCTGGGTCGGCGGGCGGCGACGAAGGCGCGCACCCGGGAGGCGCTGCTCGACGCCGCGCGCCGGGTGTTCGCCGAGCGCGGGTACGGGCCGGCGTCGGTGGAGGAGATCGCCCGCACCGCGGGGGTGTCGGTCGGCTCGGTCTATGTGCACTTCGCGAGCAAGGACGCGCTGTTCACCGCGCTCGTCGAGACCCAGACGTCGGCGGACGTCGACACCCGGGCCGCGCTCGTCCAGGACGACCCGAAGGCGACGTTCGACGCCCTCGACCGGCTGGTCGGCGAGGTGGCCGACTCCCGCGAGGACGCCCTGCTCGACGCCGAGATCTGGCTCTACGCCGTGCGCCACCCCGAGTTCGTCGGACGGCTCGCCGAGCACGAGGTGCGCCTGGCCCGGTTCGCGAGCGAGCAGCTCTCGCCCAACTGGGAGGGCGTCGACCCGGCCGTGCGCGCGACCGTGCGCGACGACGAGTTCATCGTCGCCGCCGCGGCGCTGTACCACGGCCTGATCCGCCTGCGCCGCGTCCTCGGCGAGGACGCGGTGCCGGCCGACCTGTTCAGCCGGGTCCTGCGGTTGATCCTGCGCCTGCCCGACCAGCCGGGGGAGTAGCTCCGACGTCCGGGGTACAGGAGCCCGTGCGCTCCTCCTCGCGGTCCCGCGACCTGACCTGGATCCCCCGCCTGCTCGGCCTCGCCACGGCCGGCTACAGCGTGGCGATCATCGCCGACCCCTCGCTGTTCGCGAAGCCCACCGGGCTGCAGGCCGAGGGCGCGCCGCTGCCGACGGCCACCGCGATCGGGGTGCGCGCGCTCGGCGGCCGGGACCTCGCTTCCGGGCTGGCCATGACGCTGGCGCCCGCGGGCAAGGCACTGCGGACGGCGATCGCCGTGCGGGTGGGCGCCGACCTCGCCGACCTCGCCGTGCTCGGCACCTCGCTGCCGGGCCCGCGGTACCGCGCGAAGGCCGCGGGCGTCGCCGCGACGTGGGGCACCCTGTGCGCGCTGAGCTACCTCGCCGCCGGCGACTGATCGGCCGCCACCTCGGCCGGCCGCAGGTGGTAGACACCGGCGGCCGGGGTGAGCGCGTGCAGGTCGTAGACGTGGACGACCTTGGGGCCGTCGTGGAGGTGGGTGTGGGTGACCACCGGGAGCGGCGCGCCGTGCCGCGCCTCGCGGACCTCCACGCGCCCGTCGAGCGGGCCGCCCACGTAGAGCAGCACCGCGTCCTCGTCGGCGGGGACTCCGCCGAGCGGGGCCGGGCCGGACGGACTGGTCATGACGGCCTCCTCGGACGGCTCGTGGGCGGGCTCCTCACACGTCGACGCATCCTGCGTCGGACCCAGCGTAGGGATCAACGCCGTCCGGCGCTGCGTCCCTTCGGAGCAGCTGTGCCTCTCCGGAGGCGGTCGGCGACGGGGGGTGACCGTGACGGACGGTGACACCGGTGACGAGGACGCCGTCCGCGACTGGACCGCGCCCGGCACCGCGCCGCTGGTCGGCGAGATCACGCTGCTGCTCGCCGACGACATCCACCGCACCTGGTCGGCGCTCGACGAGGAGGCGCCGCCCTTCTGGGCGTTCGCGTGGGTCGGCGGGCAGGCCCTCGCGCGCCACGTCCTCGACCACCCCGACCTCGTGCGCGGACGCCGCGTGCTCGACCTCGCCTCGGGCTCGGGGATCGTCGCGATCGCCGCGGCCCTCGCCGGCGCCGAGGCCGTGATCGCCTCCGACACCGATGCCCGGTCCCGTACGGCCGTCGGGCTCAACGCGGCCGCGAACGGCGTCGACGTGGCGGTGGTCGGCGACGTCCTCGACGGCGACCACGACCTCGACGTGGACGTCGTCCTCGCCGGCGACGTCTTCTACGAGCAGCCGATGGCACGGCACATGGAGCGCTTCTGCGACGAGGCGAGCGCGGCGGGCGTCGACGTGGTCGTCGGGGATCCGGGTCGCGAGTACCTGCCGCGGCGGCGCTGCACGGCCCTGGCCAGCTACGACGTCACCGGTACCGCCGACCTCGAGGGCGGGTCCACGACCCGGACGACGGTCTACCGGTTCACCTGATCCGCGCCTCTGCTGTAGAAACCGTCCCGACTGACGGTCACAGGTGCTCGGAAGGGGTCGCGGTGCGCGCGGTGCAGGTCGTCCGGCTCGACGGGCCGGAGGCGGTCGAGGTCAACGAGGTCGAGGAGCCGACAGCCGGCGCCGACCAGGTGCTCATCGACGTGGAGGCCGCCGGCGTCGTCTTCCCCGACCTGCTGCTGACCCGCGGGCAGTACCAGATGCGCCCCGAGCTGCCGTTCCTGCTCGGCAGCGAGGTGGCGGGCACCGTGCGCGAGGCCCCGGACGGCTCCGGCTTCCGCGCGGGCGACCGGGTGGCCGCGCTGCCGGTGCTCGGCGGCTTCGCCACCACCGTCGCGTGCTCCACCGAGACCGTCTTCCCCCTGCCCGACGGGGTCTCGTTCGACGTCGGCGCGGGGCTGCCGATGAACTACCTGACCGCGCACTTCGTCCTCGACACGCGGGCCCACCTGCAGCCCGGCGAGACGGTGCTCGTCCACGGCGCGGCGGGCGGCGTGGGCGTCGCCTGCATCCAGTTCGCCAAGGCCCGCGGGGCGACGGTGATCGCCGTCGTGTCCTCGGCGGGCAAGGGCGAGGTGGCGACGGCCGCGGGCGCCGACCACTGGGTGCCGGTCGAGGGCTTCAAGGACGCCGCGAAGGAGCTCACGGGCGGGCAGGGTGTCGACATCGTCGTCGACCCGGTCGGCGGCGACCGCTTCACCGACTCGCTGCGCAGCCTCGGCGACGACGGGCGCCTCGCGGTCGTCGGGTTCACCGCCGGCGACATCCCGACGGTCAAGGTCAACCGCCTGCTGCTGAACAACACCTCGGTGGTCGGCGCGGGCTGGGGCGCCTACGCGTCGAAGCGACCGGGGTTCATGCACCGGCAGTGGGACGCGATCCGCGACGACGTCGCGAACGGCCGGCTCGCCCCGCCGATCAGCGCGACCTACCCGCTGGCCGAGGCCGCGTCCGCGATCGGCGAGCTCGCCGAGCGCCGCGTCACGGGCAAGGTCGTCATCCACCCCAGGGAGCACTGACCCGTGGACCTCGCGCACACGCGCACCGGCACCGGCGAGCCCGTCCTGCTCCTGCACGGCATCACGCACCGGCGCCAGGGCTGGGACCGCGTCGTGCCGCTGCTCGCCGGCGAGCGCGAGCTGTGGGCCATCGACCTGCCCGACCACGGCGAGTCGCCCGACCTGCCCGGCGACTACCGCGGCGACATCGCCCCGCTCGCCGACGCCGTCGAGGCGTTCAGCCGCACCCAGGGCCTGGAGCGTCCCCACGTCGTCGGCAACTCGATGGGCGGGCTGGTCGCGCTCGAGCTCGCGGCGCGGGGATCGGTCCGGTCGGCGACGGCGCTCTCACCGGCGGGCTTCTGGTCGCCGCTGGAGCGCGGCTACGCCCGGGCGATCCTCGGCGGGGCGCACGCCGCGCTGGCGCTGATCCCGTCGGCGCGACTCGAGCGCATGCTCGGCACGCCCGTGCTGCGCACCGCGCTCGTCGGGCTGCTCCTGGCGCACCCGTCACGCATCGACCCCGCCGAGATCGGCGCGGACCTGCACGGCCTGAGCCACCCGCGCAGGTCGTTCGCGACGATGCTCTCCCACCTCGACACGTGGGTGCCGCCGGCTCGGTCGTCGGTGCCCACCACGGTCGGCTGGGGCTCGCGCGACTTCCTGCTGCCGCGCTGGCAGTCCGGGCGCCTGCGTCGCGCGCTGCCCGACGCCTCGGTCTACATCCTGCCGGGCTGTGGGCACGTCCCGATGGGCGACGACCCGGCGCTCGTCGCCGACCTCGTCCTCGCCTCGACCCGCCCGCGGCCGGCCTGACCCCCACCCTGTACCTGACCCGCGGCCTGCCGGCCTCGGGGAAGTCGACCTGGGCGCGGGCGCTCGTCGCGGCGCGGCGGCCGGGCTCGATCCTGCGGGTCAACCGCGACGACCTGCGCCGCAGCATGGTCGACCCCGCCTACGCGGCGCCGGTCGACGCCGTGGAGCGGCGCATCTCCGCGGCGGAGTGGCGCCTCGTCCGGGGGGCGCTGCTCGACGGCGTGGACGTCGTCGTCGACGCGACCAACCTGCGCGCCGGGCCGGCGCGGCGCTGGCTCGCGCTGGCCGCGGCGTGCGGCGCGGACGTGCACGTGGAGGACGTGGTCGCCGACCTCGAGGAGTGCGTGCGCCGCGACGCCGCCCGCCCCGCCGTCGAGCGCGTGGGGGAGGAGCACCTGCGCGACCTCGCCGCCCGCTTCCTCGACCCCGCGACCGGCCGCCCGGCGCCGCTCGAGGAGCCGGCGCGCCTGTCCTCGGCCGGCGGCGCGCCGTACCGGCCGGTGCCCGGCACGCCGCCCGCGGTGCTCGTCGTGGTCGAGGGCATCACCGACCCCGACGGCGAGCCGGTCGACGCCGCCGTCGCGGTGGTGCGCGCGCTCGCGGAGGCCGGGCACCGCGTCATCGCCTGCTCTCCGCGCCCCGAGGAGGACCGCGCCGTCGTCGCGTCCTGGCTCGCCCGTCACGTCGCGGTGGCGGTCGAGGCGCTCCTGCTGCGGCCGGTGCGGGACCGGCGGGCCGACGGGACCGCGCTGCTCGCCCTGTTCGACGCCCACGTGCGCGACCGCTACACGGTGACCGCCGTCGTCGAGGGCCGCCCGCGCGCCGCCCGGGTCTGGGCCGGGGTCGGGCTCGCGGTCGTCGGGGTCGCGCCCGGCGAGGGCTGACGCACGGGGACGCACGCCATCGGGTCGAGCTCCGCTTCGCTCCGTCTCCCATGGTCGTGCCAGCATGTCTCCGTGGCCCACGAGAACGAGTGGTACTACTGCCTCAAGCACCACCGGGTGGAGCCGTGGGACGGCTGCCGCGCGGCGGACCGCCTCGGCCCGTACCCCGACAAGGAGACCGCCGAGCACGCGCTGGAGATCGCACGGCAGCGCACCGAGGCGGCGGACGAGTACGACGAGAGCTGACGGTCGGAGCTAGCGGTACCAGCGCCGGTGCGCCGTGCGCGCGACGTCGGTGACGTCGGCGACGAGCCGGTCGTGCTCGGCGCGCAGGCGCGGCGCCGGCACCGAGACGGCGATCGCGGCGCTGACCCGCCCGCCGGGGTCGGCGATCGGGGCGCACACGCACCCGAACCCCGTCGCGTACTCCTCGCGGTCGAGCGCGTAGCCGTCCCGGCGCACCCGGGCGAGCTCGGCGTCGTAGGCCGTGGGCGAGGTGATCGTCCACGGCGTGTAGGGCGTCCAGCGGTGCGGGTCGAGGCGCGCGCGCCGGCCGGGGGCGAAGGCCACGAGCACCTTGCTGACCGCCAGTGCGTGGGCCATCGACGGCGGGATGCGCGCGGGGAGCTCGGGGATCAGCCCCAGACCCTGGTGGCCGCGGATGTCGACGACGTCGAGGTGGTCGTCGTCGGCCCACTCGACGAGGTAGGTCCACGCGCGGGTGCGCCGGTAGAGCTCGCCGACCGCCTCCGAGAGCACCGCGGGCAGCTCGCGGGCCAGCGAGGTGGGCGTGGGCGAGCCCGACGGCGCGCCCCACCGCGGCCCGGGGCGCAGCCGGTACCCGCCCGCGGCGGTGCGCTCGGCGTGCCCCGCCCGCAGCAGGCCCTGGACGACGGGCAGCACGCCCGTGCTCGTCCGGCCGAGGTGGCCGCCGAGGGCGGCGAGGTCCACCCCTTCGGGGTGGGCGGCGAGCATCCGCAGGACACGCAGCGTGCCCGGCGCGACGACACCCGACGGCGAGGTGCGCGGCGCGGACCGGCGTACATCGCCCGACCGGGGGAGCGGGACGTCGATCGTCACGTCGAGTGATCCTAGGTGAGCCGGACCACGGACGGAACGGACCACCTCTGAGGATGGTCTGAGGATCAGACGGCCTCGAGCCGGGCCCCGCAGCCCGGGCAGGTGGTCGGCGGGTCCTCGTCGGCGAGCCGGCCGCACTCGTCGCAGACCCGGTGCATCCAGCACGCCGGGTCCCCGCCGGCGTCGTCGGGGAGCTCGGCGGGGGACCGCTCGGAGGACGTCATCGCCCCATCGTCTCCCGAGGTCGCCTCGTCGGGCGAGCCGACGGCACCGTCCCCCGCCGGCGGGTCAGCGCTGGGCGAAGGGGTCGTCGAAGGCGAGGAGCCAGGTGCCGTCGGTCTGCTTGCGCAGCAGGACGACCGCCTGGCCGTCCATCCGGGCCGGTCCGTCGTCGCCGGTGCCCGTGATGGTCCAGTCCGAGTAGAGGATGGCCTCGGCGTCGCGCTCGTGGACGGCGTGGGTCCGGAGGTCGATCTGGGGGTCCCGCAGCGGGAAGCCCGTCATCCACTCGCGGATCGCCTCCGGGCCGACGAGCGCGGTGCCGCCCGGCTCGGGCACGAGGAGGGCGTCCTTCTCGTACAGGTCCAGGAGCCCGTCCAGGTCGCCCTTGTTGAAGAGATCCATCCAGACCTCGTCGGCCTGGTGCGGGCTGGTGATCGTCATGTGAGACCCCCTGACTCGTCCTGAAGGATGTGGTCGGTGTCACCCAGCGTGGCACCGCCGCGAGATCAGGAGCACGGCTCGTCACCGGGACGGCGCAGTGGCGGTCACCCCTCGAGGTCGAGGCCCTCCACGAGCGTCGCGACCCAGAGGCGGCCGAGCCAGGCGGCGTAGTCGTCGTCCGACCAGCCCCGACGCTCGACGAGGGTCCGCCACAGAGCACCGTCGGTCGTGGCGAAGAGGACGTCGCGGCACGTCGTCTCGGGCACCGCGAGCCGACCGGTGGTCGCCGCGGCCCGGGCGTGGGCCCCCATCGCGTCGAGGCGCGCCCCGTCGATCTCGGTCAGGAGCTCGCGGGCGGCCGGATCGGCTCCGGCCGCGTGCTCGACCGCGAGGCGCAGCCCGGCCGTGCGTCGCATGATCGCCGTGTTGACGCGGGCGAACCGGGCGAGGCGGGCGCGGAGATCGGGCTCGTCGAACACCGCGCGCACCTCGGGTCGCTCCAGCAGGTGGACGTCGCGGTCGTCGCCGCCGACGGCGAGGTCCCAGGCGCGCCGCAGCAGCGTGAGCTTGGTGCGGAAGGCGGAGTAGACGGTCTCGGGAGCGACCCCGGCCGCGGCCGCGACCTCGGCGACGGTGGTGGCGCCGTACCCCTGCGCGACGAACAGCTCGTGCGCGGCCTCGAGGATCCGGAGCCGGGTCTCCCGGGCCTGCGCCGCGCGGCGGGTGGAGTCGTACCGCCTCTTGACGCCCTCGGACATCGGCTACACCCTCACTGTATTGAACTGAGTCTGACTGTATCGGAGGGCGGGATGTCCGAGGTCGAGGAGTTCCTGGGCGAGATGCTGCCGCGCCAGCTCGCGGCGGACCGCGCGCTGTGCCGCGGTGACGCGAGCGGGCGGGCGGGGACGTGGTCGCGCCGCGACCCCGTCACCCTCTTCGGGGCCGCGGCCCGGGTGCGCCGGGGCCGGGACGCGGTCGACGCCGTGGCCCGGTGGCTCGCCTCCCGCTTCACCGACGTCCGGGCGTTCGACCTCGAGCTGGTGGCGGCGGGGGCGAGCGGCGACCTCGCGTACACGGTCGGGTTCGAGCACAAGACCGTCGTCGTCGACGGGGCGCCGGCGACCTACACGCTGCGGGTCACGCACGTCTACCGACGCGAGGACGGCGAGTGGCGGATCGTGCACCGCCACGGTGATCACCCGCCGACGAACGACCGGGCGCCCGACGCCCCGGCCGCCGCCGTCCCGACGGCGGGGTGAGGAACGAGGCGCCGGCGCGATCGCGCGCGGGCCCGGAAACACCGAAAGGCCCCGGTCGGCGCCCTCTACAGGGCTGTGACCAGGGCCTTTGTGGTGGGCGATACTGGGATTGAACCAGTGACCCCTACCGTGTCAAGGTAGTGCTCTCCCACTGAGCTAATCGCCCGAGGCGCAGGCGGGAATCGAACCCGCGTACAGGGCTTTGCAGGCCCTTGCCTAAGCCACTCGGCCACTGCGCCAGGCTTCCGGAGGTCGTCCGGCCCACCCGGAGCAGTACAGCCGAGAGCCTCCCGAGCGGACGACGGGACTCGAACCCGCGACCCTCACCTTGGCAAGGTGATGCGCTACCAACTGCGCTACGTCCGCGTGTGGCCGGCGGGTTTCGGAGGTCTTTCCGGTTCCGATCCCGCCGTTGCCGACGAAGAGAACACTACTGCATCGTGCGTCCCCCGCTCATCGCGGGGGGGGGGTGCTCGTCAGCTCGGGTCGCTCGACAGCAGCAGTCCGAGCGCGTGCTCCAGGTCCAGCCAGTCGTCCTCGCACCCGGGCGCGACGATCTCGTGGGTGCGGGTCAGGAACTCCGACACCTCACGGCTCGCGGCGCGGAAGGTGGCGTGACCCGAGGGCGAGCTGAGCTCGATCTCGATCGACTCGGCGTCGCCGTCGGCCGGCCGGATGCGGACGTCGCCGGCACCGGAGGCTCCCAGCAGCCCCTCGGTGAGCAGGTCGCGCGAGAAGACCCATTCCACCCAGCCGGCGCGACCCGTCCGGAACGCCGCCTGCACGGCGTACGGGTCGCGGGTGTCGTACCGCATCTCGACCTGGACGGGCACGGGCGGGTTCGGCGGGCCGACGAGGTCGAAGACCGCCGTGGAGCGGATCGTCGTGTGGTCGTTGAGCATGAGGCTGCCTTTCGCACGCTGCTGTCGTCGGGGGAAACGACTGGCGGACGACCCTGTGACGCCGGTTCACCCGGCTCACTCACGCATCACACCGGACGAGCACTCGGTCAGGCGCTTACCCGGTTCGGTTCCGTGACGAACCACCCTCCCCGGGCGGGCGTCCGCCCCCGCCCCGGGAGCACTAGCCTGACAGCCGTCTGACCCGGACAAACCAGCGGAGGAAAGGTCCGACCAGTGACGGACGCGTCGCGAGGAGTCCCCGAGGCGACTCCGGAGCGTGACGATGCCCGCGACGGTGCTGTGACCGATGCCACATTGCTCGAACGGATCGCCCGGCGCGAGACGGAGGCCCTCGCGCAGCTCTACGACCGCTTCGGACGCCCCGCGTACTCCCTCGCCCGTCGTGTCTGCGTGGACGAGGGGTTGGCGGAGGACGTGGTGCAGGAGGTCTTCCTCGTGGTGTGGCGGGAGCCGGCGCGCTTCGACCCCGCCCGCGGGGCGGTGTCGAGCTGGCTGCTCACCCTCGTGCACCACCGGGCCGTCGACGCCGTGCGTCGCGAGGCCACCCGCCGCCGGCGGACCGCCGCCGAGGCGGACGGGCAGTGGGGCGTGCCCGCCGGACCGGGCGCGGACCAGGCGGCGCTCGGCGCGGTGGTCGCGGGGCAGGTGCGCGAGGCGCTCGGCGAGCTCCCGGCCGAGCAGCGCGAGGCGCTCGCCCTGGCGTACTTCGGTGGTTACACGCAACGCGAGGTGGCGAGCCTCGTCGGCGTCCCGCTCGGGACGGTGAAGTCCCGGATGTTCAGCGGCACGCAGAAGCTCCGGGTCCTCCTGGGCCCGCACGTCGAGGTGGAGGGGGAGGAGCGATGAACGACGACACCGCCCCCGGCACCCACCACACCGCCGACCACGACGCCCTCGCCGTCGCCCACGCCCTCCACGCCCTCGACCACGACGAGGAGACGGCGTTCGCCGCCCACCTCGCGGGCTGCCCGACCTGCCGGCGCACCGTCGACGAGACCACGGCGGTCCTCGGCGACCTCGCCGGCGCGGTCGAGCCCGTCGACCCCCCGCAGGGTCTGCGGCAGCGCCTGCTCAACGCGGCCGAGGCGGAGGAGGCCGAGCGCGCCCCCGGGACGGTGCCGCCGTCCCGGACGAGGCCGTCGGACCGGGCGTCCTCGGAGTCGTCCCCGTCGTCGTCCGGGTCGTCGTCCGGGTCGTCGTCGGCTCCGAGGCACGCCAAGGACGACACGGACGACGGGACCGTCGTACCGCTCGCACCCCGTCGCCGCGCCACCCGCTGGCTCGCGGTCGCGGCCGCGGTGCTCGTCGTCGTGGCGATCGGCGGGCTGACCGCCGCCAACCAGTCCCTGCGTGCCGAGCGCGACCGCGCCCAGGCCGCGGCGGCCGCGCAGGCGCAGCGCGAAGCGGCGATCGCCGACGTGCTGGCGGACGCCGGGACGCCCGGGGTGCCGCACGCCGTCCTCGCCACGCCCGAGGGCCGGCTCGTCGGCGTGGTCGTCGACGACGGCACCGGGCCGCGGGTGCTGGCCACGGGGCTCGGGCCCAACGGCAACGACGAGGTCTACGTCCTGTGGGGGCTCGCCGGCGGAACCCCGCGCCCGCTCGGCACGTTCGACGTCGGGGGACAGGGTCCGGACGTCCGTTCCGTACCCTCGACGCCCGAGGCGGTGCCGTACGCCGGCTTCGCGGTCTCGCTCGAGCCCGGACGGACCGCGCCCGCCTCGCCGACCAGAGTCGTCGCGAGTGGGCAGGTGGGACGTTGAGCGAACCGGCCGAGCAGTCGACGGCGACGGCGCAGCCGACGCCGCCGACGCCCCCGGAGCAGCCGACGCCGCCCCCGCCGCCGCGCCGCCGCACCCTGCGGGCACGGATGCGGCACGTCCGGGCGCGCGTGCGCCGCAACCCGCGCGCCAACACGGCCTGGCGCCTGGCCATCGGGATCATCGGCACGGTCGTGCTCGCGCTCGGCGTCGTCGCCATCCCGTACCCGGGGCCCGGCTGGCTGATCGTCTTCGCGGGTCTCGGCATCCTCGCGACCGAGTTCACGTGGGCCGGCCGGCTGCTCCGGTTCGCCCGGCGCCACTACGACCGCTGGATGGCGTGGGTCGGCCGTCAGAACGTCGTGGTCAAGGCGCTGCTGGCTCTGCTCACCTGCGCCATCGTGCTCGCGACCCTCTGGCTGCTCGGGGCCTTCTCCCTCGTCGCCGAGCTCGTGGGCCTCGGACACTGGACCTGGCTGCAGAGCCCGATCGTCTGATGGTCTAGGCTCGTGTCCGCTGCGGGCGATTAGCTCAGGGGGAGAGCGCTTCGTTCACACCGAAGAGGTCACTGGTTCGATCCCAGTATCGCCCACCAGCAAAGGCCCTGGTCACAGCCCCACACGGCGCTGAGACCAGGGCCTTCGTCGTGTCCGGGCGGGGATCGCAGCAGCGCCCAGGCCGCAGGAGCAGTCGCCGCGTCGTGTCCCGCCCGCGACGGAGGCTTCCGCCGGCGACTCGGTAGCTCTACGCTTACCGTTCATGTCAGCTTACGGAGATGCCGGTCTCGGGTTGCTGGGCGACCCGATGCGCCGCGCGATCTTCGAGATGCTGGCGCGCCGGCCCAGCGCGGTCGGCGATCTGGCCGAGCAGCTCCCGATCAGCCGCCCGGCCGTGTCCCAGCACCTCAAGGCGCTGAAGGACGGCGGCCTGGTCGTCGCCCACGCCGAGGGCACCCGGCGCATCTACCGCCTCGACCCGCAGGGCGTGGCCGCGCTGCGCACCTGGCTCGACGGCGTGTGGGAGCACGCCCTGGCGGACTTCCACAAGTTCGCCGAGCAGAGCGTCGCCGACGAGGCCGCCGGCACCGACCACCCCGCCTCGCACTCCACCCACGACTCCACCAGGGAGCTGCCATGACCACGCCGATCCCGTCGATCGAGGGCAAGACCACCGTCAACGTCGCCCGTGAGCGCGCCTTCGAGCTGTTCACCGGGCACTTCGGCGCCTGGTGGCCCCGGCAGTACCACATCGGCTCGGTCGAGGTCGCCGACGTGATCCTGGAGCCCCACGAGGGCGGGCGCTGGTTCGAGCGCGGGGTCGACGGCAGCGAGTGCGACTGGGGCCGGGTCCTCACCTGGGAGGCCCCGGAGCGGATCGTGTTCACCTGGCAGATCGGCGGGGACTGGCAGTTCGACCCCGACCCCGCGCACGCCAGCGAGATCGAGGTCCGATTCCACGCCGACGGGCCCGAGCAGACCACCATCGAGGTCGAGCAGCGCCACTTCGAGCGCCTCGTCGGCGGCGAGGGTGTCCACGGCGCCATCGAGCACGGCGGCGGCGGTTGGGTCGCCCTGCTCGCGGCCTACTCCGGCCTCGTCGCCGGCGAGGCCGGGCCGGCGTAGTCGGTCGCCGGTCCCGCGTCGATCCGTCCCGCTTCCCTCGCGGGGCGGACGGTGGTTTCGTGCTCACCCCGATCGGGTAGCTCCGGCCACCCCGGTCCACCCGCCGTGCCGGCAGGGGTCGAAACGACCCGTCGGCGGCCGACGTCCGGGAGGCGCCGATGCCCTGGAGCACCGATCCACCCCGGCGGGCGGCCATGCTCGCCCGCGCCCGCCGCTCGGTCGCGGCGGCCCGAGCCGCGCGGGAGCGCTCCGCGGAGGTCCTGCGGTACCCGCACGCGACGCACACCGAGCCCGCCTCGCCCGAGACCGAGCCGTCGCCCGAGACCGAGCCGTGGGTCGAGACCGAGCCGTGGGTCGAGGCCGTCCTGCGCGATCGGCTCACCCGCTAGTCGTCGGCCGGAGGCCCGGGCTCGTCCCGGCGAGGTCACGTCCCGGCGGTCCACGGGTCGCCGCGCTCGCGGACGGTTCGGCGACCGCACGATCGGGCACCACCCCGACGCCACGCCCGGCGTGGCCCCCGGCAGTCCACCCCGCGGGCTGCCCTCAGGACGCGGGGCGCAGCTCCTCCACCGAGGGAGTGCGCCCGACAGTCCCGTAGATCATGTACCTCCCCGGGCACCGAGGCACGGTGCGGGCCAGGGCATGCCGCTCCGGTGCTGCCCTGCCGGCACGCCACATCGACGTGCTGCTCCCCGCACCGCCCTCGACCGGTGAAGGTGGACGTCCCCCGTGGAAGTCGTCGAGTCGCTGCTGCCGATCCTCCGTCGGGCCGCCGGCGACCTCATGCGCCAGCGCAGCATCCGTGACCTCGAGAAGACCCTGGCCGGCATCGTGCACGCCGCGGTGGACACCGTGCCGGGGGCCGACGCCGGTGGTCTCTCGATCACCGAGGACGGCCGCGTGACCGCCCGCACGCCGACCTCCGGCTCGGTGACCAAGCTCGACCAGCTGCAGAGCGACCTGCACGAGGGTCCCTGCATCACCGCCCTCGAGGACCCGTCCGAGGACGGGCTCGTCCTCGCCGACGACCTCGCCGGCGCCGACGCCGCGCGCTGGCCGGACTTCGCGCCGCACGCCGTCGAGGCCGGGTACCGCTCCGTGCTCTCGACCCGGCTCTGCACCGACGGCCGCGGGATGCGGGCCGCCCTGAACCTCTACGGGGGCCGGCCGCACGTCTTCGACGCCAACGCCCGCCTCACCGCCGGGCTGTTCGGGGCGCAGGCCGCGATCCTGCTCTACGGCAGCCAGCACGCGACCAACCTGATGCGGGCGGTCGACAGCCGCGACGTGATCGGGCAGGCCAAGGGCATCCTCATGGAACGCTTCGACGTGGACGAGGACGATGCCTTCCAGATGCTGGTGCGCTCCTCCCAGGACACCAACATGAAGCTCGTCGACGTCGCCCAGTGGCTGCGGCGCGAGACCGCCGAGCGCCGACGGATGGCGCGCGACGCCGACGCGGGCTGACTCGCCGGCGGGTGTGGACGGGCGCGACCACCGCACGGCAGGCTGCGCGCCATGGACGAGCACGACGCCGGGGCCGTGGTCGGCAGCGTCGGGACCGTCGACAGCGTGGCCGTCGCCGGCAGCGCGGACACCACGGACAGCGTCGCGGTCGCGGGCAGCGTCGGCACCCGGGCCGGCGTCGCCGTCGCCCGGAGCGCGGCGACCGCCGGGAGCGTCGCGGTGGCCGGCAGCGTGGCCACCGCCGGGAGCGTCGCGGTGGCGGGCAGCGTGGCGACGGCGGGGAGCGCGGCGGTCGCCGGCAGCGCGGCGACGGCGGGCAGCGTGGGCGTCGTGGCCAGCGCGATCACCGCCTTCGGCGTCGCCCTGCGCCGTTGCGTCGCGACCCTGGCGTGCGTGGACTGCGTGCGCTGCGTCGGGTGCATCGCCTGCGTCGACTGCGTGGACTGCGTCGGCTGCATCGGGTGCGTCGGCCTGCGCGGTGCCGTCGGCCAGCGGGGCGTCCGGGCCTGAGCCCGGCTCTCACCCCAGACGCAGCGCCATCACCACGACGTCGTCGCTGCTGCTGCGGGGCAGCTCCGCCATCACGGTGTCGACGACCGTGTCCGGGTCGGCCGCCCGGAGGGCGGCGAGGCGGGACCGGAGGGTCTCGGTGCGCTCGTCGGCGTCGGTCCCGCGGCCCTCGACGAGCCCGTCGCTGTGCAGGACCAGCAGGCTGCCGGCGGGGAGATCGAGCTCCTGGTCCCGGCGGACCCCGCCGAGCCCGCGGGGGAGGCCGAACATCCGGTCGTGCCCCTCGAGGAGCTCGGCCCGGCCGCCCGGGGTGACGACGAGCGGCGGCGGGTGCCCGGCGTTCACCCAGCTCGTCGACCAGCGTCCGTCCGGTCGCCGACGGAGCCGGGCGACGACCGTCGTGCCCGCCGCGTCCAGCCCGATCCCGGCGTTGGCCCGCTCGAAGGCCTCGACGATCGACGACGGCGGGCCGGCGGCCCGGTCCCACGCGGCCTGGCGCAGCATCGAGCGGACCTGCCCCATCGTGATCGCCGCGTCGAGCTCGTGGCCGACGATGTCCCCGACCGACACGACGACGACCGATCCGCCGTCCTCGTCGGAGCCCGCGACCGGCAGGACGTCGAACCAGTCGCCCCCGACGTACTGCTCGGCGTCGGCGGGCGCGTAGCGGGCGGCGACCTCGAGGCCCGGGACCTCGGGCAGCGTCGTCAGCAGGGCCTGCTGCATCTCGCGGGCGACGGTGACGCTGCGCTCGACCGAGTCGCGCAGCGACGCCTCGAGCACGTCGCGGCGGGCCCGCTCCTCGTCGGCGTCGCGGCGGGCGAGGCGCAGCCGCAGCTCGGTCGCGCAGCCCGCGGCGAGGTCGGCGAGCGCGTCCAGCTCGGTGGGCCGCCACCGGCGGGGCGTGACGTCGATGGCGCACAGGGAGCCGAGGACGTGCCCGGCGGCGTCGGTCAGGGGCATCCCGGCGTAGGCGACGACGCCGAGGTCGCGGACGGCGAGGTTGTCGCGCACCAGGGGGTGGTCACGGGCGTCCCCGATGACGAGCGGGCTGCCGGTGAGGACGACGTGCTGGCAGAACGAGTGCGACAGCGGCGTGCGCCGTGTGCCGCCGTACGGCTCGCCGAGCCCGGCCGCGCCGGGGAACACCTGCTCGTCGGCCCGCACGAGCGAGACGAGCGCGACGGGCACGTCCAGCCAGCGCCGTACGCGCTCCGCGTACCACTCCATGCCGGGGTCGGCGCGGGGCCCGAGCCCGGCCTCGGCCAGGGCCGCGAGGCGCCCCGGATCGGCGAGGTCACCGCAGGTGACGACGTCGTCCACCGCGCACACCGGCTGTCCTCCGTCCACGATCGGCGCTTCGTGCCGCCGACCGGCACCATCCCGCGTCCTCCATCGTCCCCGTCACCGACGACGTTGCACGAGAGCCGGTCGGTGCGACCACGAGCACATCCGGCGAGCGGTCGCGCCGCCGCCGTGTCCCGCGGTGACGCCCGTCCGTGCGCCCACTAACATCGCTGCTCCGCGGTCGAACAGCCGGCCGCTTCGTGGATCGGGGCACCGGCCGTCGGGCCGTGCGTGCCGGGTCCGACCACCGTGGGGCACACGCCCCCGCCCGTCACCGGGTGGGGGCGAACGGTCGCGCGCCGGGGACCCGTGGCGCGGCGGCGCCCGTGGTGCCCGGAGTCCTCGGGGCGAGAAGTGAAGGTGGGGGGATACCGCGTGCACCCGGGCCAGGCGGAGCAGCTCGTCGTCGAACTGCGCAGGGCGGCACAGACCCTGCTCGGACGCCGGAGCATCCGCGATCTGCAACAGACGCTGTCCGAGATCGTGGCGGCCGCCGTGGAGACGGTGCCCGGGGCGAGCGCGGGCGGGATCTCGGTGAGCGAGGACGGCATCGTCGACTCGCGCAACCCGACCAGTCGCGGGATCTCCGAGCTCGACCGGCTCCAGGGCGAGCTGCACGAGGGCCCGTGCATCACCGCACTGGAGAGCCCGGCCGAGGACGGGGTGGTCATGGCCGACGACCTCGGGGGCGCCGACGCGGAGCGCTGGCCGCGCTTCGCGCCGGCGGCCGTCGCCGCGGGCTACCGGTCGATGCTGTCCACCCAGCTCGCCACGACCGGCCCGATGCGCGCCGCGCTCAACCTCTACGCGGCCGAGCCCCACGTGTTCGACCCCGAGGCCCGCCTGACCGCGGGACTGTTCGCCGTCCAGGCGGCGATGCTCCTGCACGGCAGCGAGCAGGCCGTCCACCTCGGGCGGGCCGTCGACAGCCGGGACGTCATCGGGCAGGCCAAGGGCATCCTCATGGAGCGCTTCGGCGTCGACGAGACCGAGGCGTTCCAGATGCTGGTCGAGTCGTCGCAGAGCACGAACCTCAAGCTCGTCGACGTGGCGCGCTGGCTCGTCGGGGAGGCGGGGCGGCGCCGCGCCCGCCGGACGTCCGGCGACGGCGGCCGCGCCGGGGTCCCCTCGGGAGGGCTGCTCCCGCCCGACGCGCAGTAGGGACGAGAACGGTCGTGTCCGGTCGCTGCTCGACCCCGAGCCGGCGGTGGCCTGACCGGGATGGGGCCGGGCGCCCCGGATACGGTGCGCTGCATGCCGCCCTCCCTGCCGGGCTTCTCGTGGCCACCGCGCGACACCGACCGCAACCGCTTCCTGTGCCGCGTGCAGGTCGTGGTCTACGCGCTCGTCGCCGCGTACTTCCTGGTGTTCGCGCTGGTCTCGGGCGCGTTCGTGCCCTGGGCGATCTTCACCGTCGCCTTCGCCGCCACCCTCGTGGTCGGCGTGGCGCTGCTGCTCATGCGCGCGCAGCGCCGGGCGACGGCGGACCCGTCCGTGCCGCTCGAGCGCTGAGCAGGACCGGGCCGCCGCGTCAGGCCGTCGGTCCGGTCGCGACGTTCTCCCACCGCCGCGACAGGGCGTCGAGGTGCCCGAGGAGGTCGGAGAGGCTGGCGTGCTCGGCCATCAGCTCGTCCTCGAGCGCGCTGACCCGGTTCCGCAGGCGTCCCAGCGCCGCGCGCCCCTCGTCGGTGAGCCCGAGCAGCTTGCGCCGCCCGTCGGCCGGGGCCTGGGTGCGCTCGATGAGCCCGCGGTCCTCGAGGCGCCGGCAGACGTCGGCCATGGTCGAGCGGTCGAGCGCGACCGTGTGGGCCAGCGAGCCCTGGTCGAGCTTCGGGTGCGCCTCGACCGTGACGAGCACGGCGTACTGCGGCCCGGTGAGCACGGGATCGACCCGGCGCGCCCAGGCCGCGGTGTACGCCTGGTGGAGGCGCCGCGCCAGGTAGCCGGGTGCTTGTCGTATGTCGGCGGGGGTGGCGGGGCCACCCTCCGAGATCGTCGCGTCCCCCTCGCGTGACATGTTCCTACTGTGACACAACTCAGTGACACACAACGCACTACGCGGGGTCACTTGTGGACAAACGGTCGGGCGGCGCGGTGACCGGGGCGGGCGGTCGGTTTCGCGGCCGACAGACGGGGATGCGGATCCGTCGATGCGTCCTCAGCGGCCGCGACCGTGGCCGCCCCCGCCGCCCTTCCCCTTCTTCTCGGGCTTGCCCCCGTCCTCCCTGTCGTCCCCGCGACCGTTCCCGCGCCCGTTCCCGCCCCCGTTCCCGCGGTCCTGCGCGGGTGGGTCGTCGCCCTGGTCCTCCACGGTCGCCGACGCCGTCGCCGGCGCGCGGTCTTCGGAGCGGGTCGGTGCGGCCGCGGCGACCTCGTCGACCGGCGTCGAGGTGGCCCGGCCCGGGGCGGCGGGCACGATCGGCGGCGCCGCGAGCGGCAGGGCCGGAGCGACGGCCTGTCCGGAGGCGGGTGCGGCGGGCGTCGCCGGCGGCACCGGGCCGGGTGCCGTCGTCAGGGCCACCACCGCGGCGATGCCGAGGAGCCCGGCGAGCCCGGCGCCCAGCACGACGCGCGACGGCCGCCGCCACGACCCCAGCCCCGCGCGGTGGCGGCCGCTGTCGGCGTGGCGCCCCGACGGCGGGAGAGCGGCCGGGGTGGAGGCGGGCGCCCCGGTGTCCGGCACCGTGTCGGCGGGCGCCGGTCGCTCGGCGGCCGGGGTCGGCGCCGCCCCCTCCGCCCTCTCCGCCCGCTCCGCCGTCTCGGCGAGCCGGCGCGCGGTGACGTGCGCGCTGGGGCGGCGCTGCGGGTCGAGGTCGAGCAGGGCGCGCAGCACCGGCCCGAGCCCCGTGGTCTCCGCGACACCCGCGAGGGGGTCGACCGCCCCGGCCCGCGGTGGTGCGCCCGTGAGCGCGGCGACGAGGGTGGCGCCGAGGGAGTACACGTCGGCCTTGGCTGTGGGCGCTTCACCGAGGGCGAGCTCGGGGGCCATGTAGTGGGGCGTACCGGCCACGCCCGGGCCGTCCGCGCCCGGGTCGGACCCGATGACCGCGATGCCGAAGTCGGTCACGGTGACCGCGTCGTCCGGGCCGATCATGGTGTTCGCCGGCTTGATGTCGCGGTGCACCACCCCCGCGCGGTGCATGGCCGCGAGCCCCTCGGCGATCTGCGCGCCGATGCCCGCGACCCGGTCGGCGGGCAGCGGGCCCTCCCGGTCGAGCACGTCCGCCAGCGACGGCGCGGCGATGTACTCCATGACCAGGCAGACGTCGCCGTCGAGCTCGGTCATGTCGTGGATCCCGGCCAGGCGCGGGTGGTGCAGCCGCGCGGCCACCCGCCCCTCGCGGTGCGCCCGATCGCGGAGCACCCGGGCCCGCGCCGCGTCGAGCGCCTGCCCGCCGTGCAGCCGCTTCACCGCGACCTCGCGGTCGAGCAGCTCGTCGTGGGCGCGCCAGACCGAGCCGGACCCGCCGCGCCCCACGCGGGCGAGCAGCAGGTAGCGGCCGGCCACCAGGCGCCCGGGCTCGATGGTCTCCGCGGCGCTCGGCACGGTCGTGGGGGTCGACATGGCCCTCCCTCACCGGTCCGCTCCGTGCGGCCTCCCCGGACATCGCGCTTCGTGACCGTTCCGTTACCTCGATGCCCGGGAGCCGTCGACGTGCCCGGTGCACCGCGGCTCGGCGGGGGCCGTCGCGTCCTGGGAGGGTCACGGGCGTGGACGAGATCGCGGAGTGGAGCCGGGCCCAGCAGCGCGTCGTCGCCCTGGTCGCCGACCTGGACCCCGAGCGGGCGGCGACGATCGTGCCCGCCTGCCCGGACTGGACGGTGCGCGACCTGCTCTCGCACATGGTCGGCCTCGGTGCCGACGTCCTCGCCGGCGACGAGCCCGACGACCACGACGAGGAGTGGACCGCCCGCCAGGTCGACGCCCGCCGGGGCCGCGACGTGGCGGCGCTCGTGGCGGAGTGGGAGGTCGTCGCCGGCCCGCTGCAGACGTGGATGGCCGAGCACGGGACGCGCCCGCTCGGCGACGTGACGATCCACGAGCAGGACCTGCGCGGCGCGCTGGGGGAGCCCGGCGGGCGCGACACGCCCGCGATCGCGGCGCTGCGCGACCGGTTCGTCGGCCGGTTCGCCGCCCGGCTCGACCCGGGCCTGCCGCCGATCGCGCTGGTGGGGGAGCAGTGGTCGTGGTGCTCGGCGGGGGAGCCCGCGGAGGCGGCGGTGGAGGTGCGGGCCTCCGACTTCGACCTGGCCCGCGCGCTGGTGACGCGCCGGTCGGCCGCGCAGCTGCGGTCGTGGACGACGCGCGGGGACGTCGAGCCCTACCTCGAGGCCTTCGCGCTGCTCGGGCCGCTGCCGGAGCAGGACCTCACGGACGGGTAGCGCTCACCGCACCGCCCGCGGCGCCTGGCTGGGGAAGAGCAGGCGCACGTCGTCGAGCGTGACCAGGCGCAGGTGGATCGCCTGCTCGACGACCGCGATCCGCCAGCCGCGGGTCTTGTCGTTGAGGCGCACCCCGCGCAACCAGCGCTGGGCGTGGCGGAACGCCTCGCTCTGGGTCTTGGGGCTCGGCGCGGGACGGCCCTCGGCGCGGTGCCAGTCGGCGATCTGCTCGGCGTCGCCGTGGACGTCGCGCGGCGCGCTGCTGCTCGGGCCGGCCGTCGCCGCGGCGATGAGGGTCGGGCCGCAGGCGGCGACGAGCACCGACCACCACGTCTCGGCCGTCGGCAGCGAGGTGTCGATGGTGCGCCCGCCGGCGAGGCCCCCGCTGGTCGAGATGCCGGCACCCGCGGCGGGCGCGAACCGCAGCAGCGCGAGCGTGAGCTCCTGCCCGTCGGGCAGCCACAGGCCGAGCGAGGAGCGGTCGTCGCGCACGAGCAGGCCGTTGCCGGCCCGGATGCGGTCCTTGCCGGCGATGCCGGGCACGAACAGGGTCAGCAGCCCGCCGTGGCGCTGCCGGTTGATGATCAGGTAGGCGTCGTCGCGGACCTCGATCTCGGCCGCGAGCCGCGACACCCGGTCGTCCGGGACGACGACGTGGCGCGGCGCGCCGGCCGCGCGGCTCGGGCCGCGACCCGAGGCGTCGCCGCGACCGATGGTGATGCGCTCGCCCCACGGGACCGACTGCGTCGTCTCCGTGCGGACGTCGAGCACCGCGAGCCCGCCGACGGGGAGTCGGGGCGGGCCCGGGGCACGGGGAGTGCCGGACCGGGACGGGCCGGCGGCGGGTCGCGTCACGCCACCTCCCGGTCGGCCGGAGTGGGGGCGCTCAGCGCTCCCCGCCACGGCGGGGATCCGCCGGTCGACGCCAGGATACGCCGGGCCGCCCGCCACCCCGGGCGGTCGCCACGACCCGCTCGACGATCGTCGCGCCGACGCGCGGGGTGACCCGCGCGCCGGGCCGTCCGGCGAGGCGTGCGGTGTCGGGCGTGGTGACGGTCTGCGGCCTGCGGTGCATCACCGTCGCGGCCGGTCCTCGCGCCGCCCCACGTCCCCACCGGCTGGTCGGGCTCCGCTGCGCTCCGTCTTCCCGGGACCCCCCGACGGAGTCCCGGGAAGCCCCGGCCGGCCCCCGCGCCGGAGCCGGCCGAGGTGGTGGCGGCAGGAGGGTCCGCCCGGGCCGGCCGGCTGCCCCCGGCACGGCCGGGCCGGACCCGGGCGGGGCTGGGGGCGCCGCGGCCCCGGCGGGTGGCGCGGGTGCGGCGGGCGACGCGACCGACGAGGGGGATGGCTCGGTCGCGGAGGCCGTCGCGGCCGGGGACGCGGCGGGTCGGGAGAAGGCGGCGGTGACGACGACCCGCCCGACCGGCACGTCCGTGCCGGCGAGCAGGTGCAGGAACGTCCGCTCGGCCATCCGGCGCGCCTCGGTGCTGCGCGCGTGCTCGAGGTAGCCGCCGAGCAGCTCGTCGGCCAGCACCTCGAGGGGCCAGCGGGCGGCGACGTCGGCGAGGTCGTCGGGGTGGAGCTCGACCCACAGGTGAGGCGCGGTGACCCGCTGCCCGCGCGGGGTCCACACCAGCGCGTCCTCGGAGGCCAGCCGGCGGGCGGCGGCGCGGACGATCCCGTCGCCCTGCACCCACGGGCGCCCGAGCAGGCCGCGCAGCGCCCGGCGCACCCGCTCGCCGCCCGAGGGCGGGGACAGGTCGGCGGTGGGCAGGGCGTCGGCGACGGGGGAGTCGTCGTCGAGGGCCCGCGGCGAGCGACCGCCCCACGACACGACCAGCCACGCCACACCCGCGACGGCGACGACGAGCACCACGACGAGCAGCGCCGTGAGGAAGGACCCGGACGCGAGCCAGGTGAGCAGCAGCAGCGCGAGCGCGCCGGCCCCGGCCAGGCGCGGGACGGTGACGGGGCCCCTCATCGTGCGCTCCCGTCGGCGAGCGTCGGCGCCTCGGCCGGCAGCAGGATCAGCGGGTCGGGCAGGTGCTCGGCGGCGGCACCGAGCAGGGCGCTGTCGCGCGCCGCGTCGCCCAGGCCCGCGGGGCCGATCGCGCCGACCACGCCGGCGGCCAGGACCAGCACCATGAGCGCCAGCGCGCCGTGGGCGGCGACGCCGAGGACGCGGTCGGGGAGGCCGGGTCGCCGGACCGGGGCGGGGCTCGACCCGTGTCCGCGGAGACCGTGACCGCTGCGCCGGGCCACGACCTCCCCGAGGCGACGCCCCAGCCCCCACCCGACGAGCGCGCCGACCAGCGCGGCCCCGAGGAACACGGCGCCGCGGGAGATCCCGTCGTCGGGCGCGAGGAGCATCGGCACCAGCCAGCGGGCCAGCGCCCCGGCCACCAGCACGCCCACGACGGCGCCCGCCGCGCGCAGCACCAGACCCGTCCCGCCCCGTCGCCAGCCGCGCAGCGCGGCGATCGCGACGACCAGGAGCACCACCACGTCGACGACGGTCACGGCACCTCCTCGGCCATCCCGCGCCGGCCACACGCCGGCGGGTGACACCGAGTCAACGCCTGCCCTCGGGCGGCGGGCGGCGGACGATCGGGAACTAATTCCCCGAGTCGCCCCGGACCCCCGGCCCCTCGAGCGGCACCAGGACCTCCTGCATCCCCGGGCTGTCGACGGGGCCGCCGCCCATCCGCGCGAGGAAGCCGATGACACCGGCCGCGCCCCAGTGCCACGAGGGCTCGCCGCCGAGCGTCCAGGTCCCGGCCCGCCGGGTCGCGCCCCAGCGGTGCTCGGGGGTGGCGACGGCGAGCAGCCAGTTGCGGGCGGCGCGGGCGGCGCCGGCGAACTCGTCCTCGCCGGTCACGCGGCCGAGCGAGTCGAGGAACCAGCCCGTGCCCGCCGCGCCGCTGTTGGTGGCCGTGTGCACGAGCGGGCTGCCCTCGTACTCCGCCCACGCCCGCCCGACGGGCTCGACGAGGGCGACGTCGACCAGCCAGCGCCCGGCCGCCCGCGCGCGCTCGAGGTGGCGGTCGTCGCCGAGGATCGCGTGGGCCTGCAGGGAGACCCAGCCGATGCCGGCCGCGCCTTCCTCCATGCCGGTGGCGCGGTTCGGGTTGTCCGGCGTCAGCGCGGCTGACCCGGCTCCGAGCAGTATCGGCCACGTCAGGCCCCGCCCCGCGGGCTGCGCGGTGCGGTCGAGGAAACCGAGCGCGGACTCCGCGTCGCGGCGCCAGCGCTCGTCGCCCGTGGCCTGGTACATCCGCAGGAACACGAAGGCGGCGCCCGCCGTGCCCGAGAGGAAGCCGGTGTTGCGGCGAGGCTCGTCGTCGCGCTCGGGGAGCCCGCCGTCGTCGTCGAGCCGGCTCGAGAGGTAGGCGGCGCCGCCCAGCGCGTGGGCGGTGAGCTCGGGGTCGCGCAGGCGCTCGCCCATCACCGACAGCGCGTAGACGATCCCGGCCTGGCCCTCGCCCATCCCGTGGCGGTAGGAGGGCGCGCCGGAGTCGACCCACGCCCAGCGGCACATCTCCGGGCAGCCGACGCCGTCGACGCCCTCCGCGCGGTCGAGCACCCAGCGCAGCGACGCCCGGGCGCCCTCGCGGTAGCGGTCCTCGTCGGTGGCCTCGCCGAGCCGCCACAGCACCTCGGCGATCCCCGCGGCGCCGTCGTCGAACGAGGTGTAGGCGCGGTCCGAGGGGCCGCCGGGGTCGACGTAGTCGGGCACGCGTCCGTCGCGGGAGGCACCGAGCAGGAAGTCGCCGGCCGCCCGGGCACCGGCGAGGTAGCCGTCGCGGGCGGCGGGGTCGGGGGTGGCCGCGGCGAGCGCGAGCAACCCGTGCGCGACGCCGGCCGCGCCCACGTCGCGGTCGGTCTGGCGGTGCGGCGCCTGGATCGCGCTGGTCCAGGCGCGGGCGCCGGCGAGCTCGTCGGGGACGTCCTCGCCGAGGGGGCCGAGGGGGTCGGGCACGGCGTCGGCGAGGAGGCGGTCGGCGAACTCCGTCGGCAGGCCCGGCGCGGGGGCGGCGGACCCGGACCGCGCCGGCCCGGACGGCTCCCGCTCGGCGGCCGGCGCCGGCGCGCACGCCGCGAGCAGCCCGATCGCCAGCACGAACAGCAGCGCCCGCATCACGGGACCACGGCCGCGAGCGAGCCGCCGTTGACGGCAGAGGGCACCGGCGAGGGCGCGACGACGCCGAACGTGAAGCCGCGGGCGCGCAGCTCGTCGATCGCGCGCGGCAGGTACTCGAGCTGGTCCGGCGAGCAGCGGATCGCGTCGTTCGCGTCGTGGAGCAGGAGCATCGCCTGGTCGGCGGCCTCGGTCACCACGAAGTCGACCATCGCGTCGGCGCCGGGGCACTGGAAGTCGCCCTCCTTGTCCGAGGTCCACTTCCAGTGGACGCCACCGCCCATCCCGAGCCGCGCGAGGGCCGCGTCGCCGCCGGGCGACGGTTGCCCGAACGGGTAGCGGAAGAGCGTCGGGCGCACCCCGGTGAGCTCGGTGAGCAGGTCGTTCGTCCGGGCGATCTCGTCCTCGGCCTCCTCGGGGGACAGGTCGGGGAACCACGCGTGCTGCCAGGCGTGGTTGGCGACGACGTGGCCCTCCGCCTGGACCCGACGCACGAGGTCGGGGTAGCGCTGGGCGTTCTCGCCCTGCAGGAAGAAGGTGGCGCGGACGCGTTTCGCCGCGAGCACGTCGAGGACGTACGGCGTGAGCTGCGCGGAGGGGCCGTCGTCGAACGTGAGGGCGACCCGCGGTCCGGGTCGGGCGTCGGGCGTCGGCGGCAGCCGCTGGTCGAGGGCCGTCGGGGTGTAGCGGGGCCCGAGGGCGGTCTCCCGGTCGGCGGCGCCGGCGAAGGACCCGGCGAACGTGAGCACGACGGTGCCCAGCAGGGCCACCAGGAAGAACAGCAGCGAGCGGACGTTGCGACGCCGGTCGTCGAACGACACGCGGTCAGCGACGGAGGCGGGCGCCGCGGCGCACGATCCGCACGAGCAGCATCGCCGTGAACAGCACGGTCACCGCCATCAGCACCATCGCCATCGCGTTGATGCCCGTGGCCGCTGCGAGGGCGAGGCCGGTGCTGCCGCCGCCGACCACGCTGGTGAGGTACATCGAGTGCTCGCCGTACATCCCTGCGTCCGTCCCCTTCCGATCCGCTCGACTGCTGCCGCTACCAGGCCTGGCGCCGGGCGTTGAGGCAGCGCCAGGCCGCCGTCACCGCGCAGAGCTCCAGGAAGAACCCGTAGAAGTCCTCGACGACCAAGATCGCCACCAGCGCGACGTCGCGCCAGCTGCGTCCCGGGAGCCGCCACATGGACGTCATCCGCTCCAGCCACATCACGGCCAGCGGGATCAGGCCGATCAGCGCGTACCGGAACGGCACCGCGTAGACGATCATCAGCGTGAGCATCCCGAGGAACAGCACGCGGAAGAACACGCTGAAGGCGAAGAGCACGTAGGACAGGCAGTCGATCCGCGTCGCGGGCGACCACCCGCGCTTGAGGACCTCGTCCATCCCGCCGCGGCCCCAGCGCAGCCGCTGCTGCCACAGCGAGCGCCAGGTGGTGGGCGGGTCGGTGTAGACGTGGGCGCCGCGGGCGGCCGCCACCCGCCAGCCGCGGGTCTTGAGCTCGAGGGTGAGCGCGTAGTCCTCGATGAGCGAGGCGCCGTCCCACGGCTCGCCGGCCTCGCGGCCCGCCGCGACCGCGGCCAGCGCCGCCGTGCGGTACATCGCGGCCGCGCCGCTCGCGACGGAGACGCGCCAGCCACGGAGATCGCGCAGGTCGTCGTAGCGGGTGTACTCGAGGCGCTGCAGCCGCCAGAGCAGGCCCTTCCCGGGCGAGGCCCAGTAGCGCGCGCACACCGCGCCGAGCACGGCGTTGCCGCGCAGCTCCTCGGCCATCTTCGCGACGGTGTCGGGCAGGAGCACCGTGTCCGCGTCCATGGTGAGCACGAGGTCGGCGTCCTGGGCCGCGACCCGCCAGCCGTGGTTGAGCGCGCCGGCCTTCTTGTCCGGGTTGCGCTCCATCTCGAGGACCGTCACCGGGTAGCGGCGCGCGACCTCGGCGGTGCGGTCGGTGCAGTTGTTGGCGACGACGACGATGCCGGAGATCGCCAGCCACTCGGGGACGCGCTGCTCGAGCAGGCCCTCGACGGTGGCGACGATCCCCTCCTCCTCGTCGTGCGCCGGGACGAGGACCGCGACGGTGGTGGTCGGGACCCGGGTGCGGCGCCTCGTCGCGGTGGCCGTGGCGGTGCCGCCCGCCGAGGCGGCGCCCTGCCGGGCCTCCTCGCGCGCGAGCATCGCGGCGCGCAGGGTGATCGTCTCCGCGTCCGGGTCGTGCGAGCGGCGCGCGGCGGGCCGCGTCGGGGCGGCCGGGCGGGGCCGGGACGGCGCGGGGATGCGACCGGTCGCCGGGTCGCCGGAGGTGGGGGTGCGCGACGGTGGCCCGTCCGCTCGCCTGCTCCGCACCGCCTGGCTGCTCGTCACGTCACCTCACCGTGTCGTTGATCCGTGCCCGGACCGCCATCACCCGATCGGTCGGGCGCTTGTGGGGCATACCGTACACAGACCGGATTTCGTTACACCATCGTGAGAAATCGGGTATCGAAAGTGACGCCGGAGCGTCACTCAGTGGTCGTCCCCCGGTCGACCTCCCGGCCGCCGACGAGCACCCGGGTGACGGCCAGGTCCTCGTCCAGGAGGACGAGATCCGCCGGTCCGCCGACGGTGAGGCGACCCACGTCACGCCGACCCAGGAGACGCGCGGGGACGGTCGTGACGGCCGCGATCGCGTCGAGCGTCGCGATACCCGCCGCCACCGCCGTCGCGACGCCGCGGACCAACGGCGCGGCCGCACCGGCGAGCCCGCCCGCGGCGTTGCGCACGACCCCGTCGGCGAGCGTCACCGGCACGCCGGCGAGGCGGAACGGGCCGTCGGGCATCCCGGTGGCGGCCGTGGCGTCGGTGACCAGGGCCCACCGGCCGGCGGCGGCCGCCGCGGCGAGCCGGAGCATCTCGGGGGCGACGTGGTGGCCGTCGCCGATGATCGTGACCACCACCTCGGGCCGGGTGAGCGCGACGGCCGCGAGCCCCGGGGCACGGTGGTCGAGCCCGCTCATGGCGTTGTGGAGGTGCGTGACGGCCCGGACGCCGCGGTCGACGGCGGCGTGGGCGGCGGGGGCGTCGGCGTCGCTGTGGCCCGCCGCGGCGGCGACGCCACGGTCCCGGAGCAGGTCGACGAGCTCGTCGGCGCCCGGGAGCTCGGGGGCGAGGGTGACGAGGTCCACCCGGCCGACCCCGAGCAGGCGCGCGAGCAGGGCCGGGTCGGGGTCGCGGCGGTGCTCGGGCGGGTGGGTGCCGAGGCGGGCGGGGGCGAGGAACGGCCCCTCGAGGTGGGCGCCGAGGAGGTGGGCGCCTCGGGCGGGCCGGGCGCGGGCCGCGTCGAGGCGCGCGAGCGCGGCGGCGGTGCGGTCTGGGTCGTCGGTGAGCAGCGAGGGGCAGGCGGCGGTCGTCCCGTCGCGGGCGAGCGCCGCGCGCCACGTCCCGATCTCCTCGACCGTGGCGCTCGCGAGGTCGATGCCGGCGTAGCCGTGGCAGAGCAGGTCGACGAGCCCGGGCACCGCGAACGTGCCGCCGCGCGCGGGCGGGAGGCCGACGGCCGCGACCCGGTCGCCGTCGACCTCGACGTCGCCCGGGCACCACGCCCCGTCCACCACCGCCCCGGACACGCCCAGCCGCACGTCGCCAGTCTCTACCGTGGTCGAGGTGGTCGGCATCGAGATCGTGGGCTTCGTCGTCTCGCCCGCCCACGCCTACGACGGGCGGCCCGCCGACGGCCCGGTCGCCGTGCCGACGCACACCCCGGACGCGATCGAGGTCCGGGCGGGGTACGGGGTGGTCGGCGACCGGTACGCCGGCCGCGCGGCGCACCGGGAGGCCGCGCTGACGCTGCTGGCGATCGAGGCGCTCGAGGCCGTCGCCGACGAGCTCGGCGTGCCGCCGTTCGACCCGGTCGCGGCGCGGCGCACGGTCCTGACCCGCGGGCTCGAGGTCGAGGCGCTGCGCGGGCGGGAGTTCGCGGTCGACAGCGGCGACGGCCCGGTGCTCCTGGGCGGCGGGCGGCCCGCCGCGCCCTGCGCGTGGATGGACACGGTGCTCGCGCCCGGCGCGCACGCGGCGCTGCGGGGGCGGGCCGGGGTGCGGTGCGCGGCGCTGTCGTCGGGGACGCTGCGGCTCGGCCCGGCGACGCTCACGGTGTCCGACGACCTCGGCGACCCCGACGCGGCCCGCGCCGGCCTGCCGCGCCGGCGACGGAGCTCCGCGAGGACCTGACGAACGGGCACGGACCGGGCACGGAGCTGGTACGGAGCTGGCAGGGAGCTGGCACGGAGCTGGCACGGACCGGGCACCGCCCGTGGGATGGGTCTCGACCGCGGGTGCCCGGTCGCGGCGTCGGGCACGGTCGTGCGGTGAGCGCCTCGTCCGCGTCGTCCGCGTCGTCCGCGTCGTCCGCGTCTGCGTCGTCGTCCGCCGCGTCCACCCCCGGCGCCGCCACCCCGACCGCACCCGGCATCGGCCGGGCGCGCACCCTGCTGCTGGCGGTGGTGTGCGGGGCCGCGGTTGCAAACATCTACTACGCCCAGCCGCTGCTGCACACGATCGGCGAGGCGTTCGGGGTCGGTGACGGCGCGGCCGGGCTGCTGGTCACGGCCTCGCAGATCGGCTACGCGACGGCGCTGGCCCTGCTCGTCCCGCTCGGTGACCTCCTCGAGCGCCGCCGGCTGGTCACCGTGCTGCTCGCGGCGTCGGCGGTCGTGCTCGCGCTGGCCGCGGTGGCGCCCGGCTTCGGCCTGCTCGCCGGGGCGATCGCGCTGGTCGGCGTGACGTCGGCGGTCGCCCAGATCGCGGTGCCGCTCGCGGCGTCGCTGGCCGGCGACCACGAGCGCGGTCAGGTCGTCGGCACCGTGATGAGCGGTCTGCTCATCGGCATCCTCGGCGCCCGCACGATCGCCGGGTTCGTGGCCGAGGCGGGCGGCTGGCGGTGGGTCTTCGCCGTCGCGGCCGGGGTGATGGTGCTGCTCGCGGTGGTCGTCCGCCTCGGGCTGCCGGTGGTCGAGCCGACGGAGTCGTCGACCTACCCGCGCCTGCTGCGCACCGTCCTCGAGCTCGTGCGCGACCAGCCCGAGCTGCGCCGGCGCATGGCCCTCGGGGCGGTCGGCATGGGGTGCTTCACGATCCTCTGGACCTCGATCGACTTCCTGCTGTCGGCGCCGCCGTACGGCTACGGGCCCGCCCTGGTGGGCCTGTTCGGGCTCGCGGGCCTCGCCGGGGCGGGCATGGCGGTGCTGGCCGGGCGGCTCGCCGACCGCGGCCACCAGCGGCTCGTCGTCACGCTCGGGCTGGTCGTGCTGGCCGCGAGCTGGGCGCTGCTCGGGCTCGGCGGCACGTCGCTGGTCGCGCTGATCGTCGGGGTGGTCGTGCTCGACCTGTGCCAGCAGGCGCTGCAGATCAGCCACCAGAGCGTCATCTACGCCCTGGCCCCGCAGGCGCGCAGCCGCGTCACGACGGCGTACATGGTCTCGACGTTCGCCGGCGGGACGCTGGCCTCGGCGGGGACGGCGGTGGTCTACCCGGCGTACGGCTGGCCCGGCGTCTGCGTCCTCGGCGCCGCCGTCGCCCTCGCCGGCCTCGTGGTCTGGTCCCTGCCCCGTACGTGAGCACTTTCCACGGCAATAGCCGTGGAAAGTGCTCACAAGGGGCGGGTGGACAGGCGCGCGGAGAGGTCCGACGCCGCGGCGGCGGTCGCGGCGGCGTGGGCGGCGAGGTGGGGGCGCAGGCGGGCGGCGGGGCCCGAGACGGTCAGCGCGGCCACGATCCCGCCGTGGAACCCGCGGACCGGGGCGGCGGCCCCCGCGAGGCCCGGGTCGAACTCCCCGTCCACGACGGCGTAGCCCGTGGCGCGGACCCGCTCCAGCACCGCCGGGTCGGCGGCCGCGGCGCGGGCGGCGGCGGCGTCGCGCTCGCAGAGCAGCACCCGCCCGGTCGACGTGGTCGCGGCCGGGATGTCGTCGACGTCGAACCGCGGCCGGGCGGGTCCACCCCCGGCCTCGGCGGTCAGCACCGTCGCCACCCGCGTGCCGTGCAGGCGGCACAGCGACGCGTTCTCCCCGGTCCGCACGGCCAGCGAGACCAGCGCCGGCCCGGCCACGCCCACGAGCCGCGCCTCGGTGGTCCGCGCCGCCAGCGCGTAGAGCCGCCAGCCCAGCCCGAAGCGCCGGCTCGCGGTGTCGCGCTCGACCAGCCCCTCGGCCTCGAGCGCCGCGAGCGCCCGCGACACCTGGCTGGGCTGGCGGCCGGTGAGCGCCGCGAGCCGCGCCACGCCGAGCCCGCCGGCCAGGGCCTCGGGGGAGGCGAGCGCGTCGAGCAGGTCGGTGTCGCGGCGCAGCCCCGCCGACCGGGGCCGGGTCACGCCGCGACCAGGAGCATCGCGAGCGCCACCGCCCCGCCGAGCGTCCACGCCGCCGTCCGCCACCAGTTGGTCCGCGTGAGCCGCGCGTGCACCTCGGCGTCCCAGCCGTGGGCCAGCCGCGTGTGGCACGGCACCGAGATCGCCACGGTCACGGCCACCGTCACCGCCCCGCACAGCCCGGCCGCCAGCGCGAGCACCAGCGGGACCCCCGGCGGGCGCCACACCAGCAGCACCGCGCACGTCAGTCCCTGGACCAGCCACGGCAGGACGATCAGCCGGCCCATCAGCCGGGTGTGGCGGGCGTGGACGTCGAGCCAGCCCGGGCCCGTCATCGCCGCGAACCCCGGGTAGACGAGCAGCTGGATCGTCCAGACCAGCCCCGTGCAGAACCACACCGAGGCCGCGTGGACGCCGAGCAGGGCCGTCCCGATCAGACCCGTGCCCACCAGCGGATTTGCGCTCACCGCACCGATTGTTGCCGATCGCGGCGCCGCGTCCTGTACTGACGTCGCCGGCCCCCGCGAGAAGGACCCGCGTGAAGATCACCGACATCCGCGTCGAGCACCGCGAGACCGTGCTCGACCCGCCCTGCCACGCCGCCTGGGACCCCGAGCCCCGCACGCGCTTCGCCGCGACGATCGTGCACGTCGAGACCGACGAGGGCGTCGTGGGCGTGGGCTCCGGCGACACGATGGCCGGGTTCGACGCCTACCGCGAGCTCTTCCTCGGCAGCGACCCGCTGGCCACCGAGGTCCAGGTGCGCCGCATCGAATCGGTCGGCTTCCACGCCGGGCGGTTCTGGCCGCTCGAGGCGGCACTCTGGGACGTCGTCGGGCAGGTCGCCGGGCTCCCGGTCGCCACGCTCTTCGGCGGCGTCACCGACCGCCTGCCCGTCTACGCGTCGTGGTGCTCCGAGCAGCCCCCGGGCCGGCGCGCCGAGGACGCGCACCGCCTCGTCGACGAGGGCATCCGCGCGGTCAAGATCCGCGCGCACCCCCAGCGCCTGCGGGCGGGCGTCGCCGCCGTCGCCGCGGTCCGGGAGGCCGTCGGCGACCACCTCGACATCATGGTCGACCTCAACCAGGCCTGGCGGATGCCCGGTGACGTCACCGAGCCCCTCGAGCTGCGCGACGTGCGCCGCGTGGTCCGCCAGCTCGCGGAGTACGACGTCGCCTGGGTCGAGGAGCCGCTGCCCTACGCCGACGTCGAGGGCCACCGCCTCCTGCGCGCCGACAACCCCGGCCTGCGCATCGCGGCGGGGGAGATGCTCGACTCGCTGCCCGAGACCCTCGCGCTCGTCGAGGCCGACGCGCTGGACGTCTACCAGGCCGACGTGGTGCTCGCCCTCGGCATGACCCGGGCCCGCCAGCTGGCCGAGGCCGTCCGCGCCCGCCACCGCCGCTTCACCCCGCACACGTGGACCAACGGGCTCGGCCTGCTCGCGAACCTGCACGTCGCGGCCGGCGTCGGTGCCGGGCCCTACCTCGAGTTCCCCGACGACCCGGCCGGCGGCTGGACGCCCGAGCGGCGCGACTTCCTGCTCGCCGAGCCGCTGCGCCCCGACCCCGACGGCATGCTGGTCGTGCCCGACGCGCCCGGCCTGGGCGCCGTGCTCGCCTGAGCGGCGGGCCCCCGTACGGCGGTCCCGGCTCCCGTACCCCGGAGCCGGGGCCGTCACCCCACCACCGCACCCACCACCGCACCCACCACTGCACCCACCACTGCACCCACCACTGCACCCACCACTGCTCGGAGGCGACAGCGTGACCGGCACGACCGACTGGCTCGCGCGGGCGGAGGCCTTCGCCCCGGCGACGACGCTCTTCGTCGACGGCGCCGAGCGCGGCGCCGCCGACGGGGCGGTGTTCCCGACGACCTCGCCCCGCGACGGCCGGGTGGTCGCGCAGGTCGCGGCCGCCGGGTCCGCGGACGTCGACGCCGCGGTGGTCGCCGCGCGCCGCGCGTTCGACGTCGGCCGCTGGGCCCGGACGTCGCCCGCGCACCGCAAGCGCGTGCTGCTGCGGTTCGCCGAGCTGGTCCGCCGCGACGCCGAGCACCTCGCGCTCGCCGAGACCCTCGACGTCGGCAAGCCGATCCGCGAGTCCCTGTCGGTCGACGTCCCCACCTGCGCGGACGTGCTCGCCTGGTACGGCGAGGCGATCGACAAGCGCGACGGCCAGGTCAAGCCGACCGGGCCCGACAGCCTCGCGACGGTCACGCGCGAGCCCCTCGGCGTCGTCGCGGCCGTCGTGCCGTGGAACTACCCGCTGATCATCACGTCGTGGAAGATCGCGCCGGCGCTGGCCGCGGGCAACAGCGTCATCCTCAAGCCCGCCGAGCAGTCGCCGCTGAGCGCGCTGCACCTCGCGCGCCTCGGCGCCGAGGCCGGCCTGCCCGACGGCGTGCTGCAGGTGCTCTCCGGCGACGGGCCCGGCCCGGGCGCGGCGCTGGGCCGCCACGACGGCGTCGACAAGATCGCGTTCACCGGCTCGGTCGAGGTCGGCCGGGCGTTCCTGCGCTACGCGGGGGAGTCCAACGGCAAGGCCGTCGCGGTCGAGGCGGGCGGCAAGTCGGCGCAGGTCGTGCTCGCCGACGCCGCCGATCTCGACGCGGTCGCCGACGCCGTGTGCTGGGGGATCTTCTACAACGCCGGGCAGACCTGCCACGCCGGCTCGCGGCTCGTCGTCGACCGCCGGGTGCACGACGCCCTGCTCGACCGCGTGCTCACGCGCACCAAGGACTTCACCGTCGGCGACCCCCTCGACCCCGACACCGTGCTG
>NZ_JAQZAO010000019.1 GCF_028737315.1 Actinomycetospora lemnae
GTGCCGTTGCGGACGTTGAGTGTCCGCAACGGCACTTCGCTGACACGTGCCACGTGGCGGCGCGACGCGGGGTTCTCCCGGGCATGAGCGTCGTCCACGACACCGCGATCGGTCCGCTGCACCTCGACGCGTCGCCGCGGGGGCTCACGCTGCTGGGCTTCTCCCCCGGGCCCGACCACGGCCCCGACCACGAGCCCGCCGCCGACGTCCTCGACCTTGCCCGCCGCGAGATCGACGCCTACCTCGACGGCACCCTGCGGGAGTTCACCGTGCCCGTCGACCTCTCCGCGCACCCGGCGTGGGACCGCCGCGTCCTCGAGGGGCTCGCGGCGGTCGGGTACGGCGAGACGGTGAGCTACGGGAAGCTCGCCGCGGCCGTCGGTCTCGGGCCGGGCGAGGCCCGGCGGGTCGGCGGGGCGATGGCCCGCAACCCGGTCGCGATCGTCGTCCCCTGCCACCGCGTCGTCGGCGCCGACGGCAGCCTGACCGGCTACGCGGGCGGCCTCGAGCGCAAGCGCACCCTGCTCGACCTCGAGGCCCGGGACACGCTGCTGTTCTAGAGCCGTCGCCGCAGGCTCGCCAGCTCCTCGAGCAGCTCGGCGACGTCGTCGACGTCCTCGACCTCGTAGGGCGCCGGGGCGCCGTCCTCCCCCACGCCCACGACCACGTCGTCGGCGCCGCCGTCGGTCGCGACGCCCACGGCGACCAGCGCCGTCGCGCCGACCTCGTCGCGCAGGGCGCCGAGGCCCTCCGGGGCGACGACGCGCGCGCCGCCCTTCGACCCGGACAGGAACATCAGCTCGGCGACCTCGTCGGCGGGCCGGTCGGACACCACGGCGACGGTGGTGGCGGGCAGCGCCATGAGGACGTTGAGCGCCTCGGACGACACCTGCTCCGCGCGGGCCTGGGCGGGGTCGCCCTCGTCCGGGGCCAAAGCGCCGTCGAACGCGCAGGCCACGAGCAGGGCCGGCGTCTCCGCCACGCGGTCGAGCGCGCCCCACAGGGCGTCGTCCGTGTCCACGCGATCACCCTGGCATGGTGTTCACGGCGTGGTCCAGCGCCGCCCAGAGGTACTGCGTGGCGTAGGCGCGGTACGGCCGCCAGGTCTCGGCGTGGGCGACGATGTCACGGTCGCGGGCCGGGAGGCCGAGGCGCTCGGCGGCCACGCGGACACCGAGGTCGGTGGGCAGGAAGGCGTCGGGGTCGCCGAGCGCGCGCATGGCGACCGAGTCGACGGTCCACGGCCCGACCCCCGGCAGCGCGGCCAGCGCCGCGCGCGAGCCCGGGACGTCGGCCGGGTCGAGCACGACCTCGCCGTCGGCCAGCGCCCGCACCAGCGTCAGGAGGGTGCGCTTGCGCGTGCGGGGCATGCCGAGCTCGCCGGGGTCGACGGCGGTGAGCGCGGACGCGGACGGGAAGAGGTGGGTCAGCGTGCTGCCGGGCCCGGCGAGCCCGTCGGGCAGGGGCGTGCCGTGCCCGCGCACGAGCCGACCGGCGTGGGTACGTGCGGCGGCAGTGGAGACCTGCTGGCCGAGCACCGCGCGCACCGCGAACTCGTCGGCGTCGGGCGACCCCGGGACCCGCCGGCCCGGGGCCTCGTCGACCAGCGGGCGCAGCACGGGGTCGGCGCGCAGGGTGGCGTCGACGCTCCGCGGGTCCGCGTCGAGGTCGAGGACGCGCCGGGCCAGGCGCGCCGCCGCGTCGGCATCGGCGGGGTCGGTGAGGGTCAGCGTCGCGGCGACCGCGTCGGCACCCGGGCGCAGCGCGACCACCCCCGGCCCGCCGGGCAGCGCGAGCGTGCGGCGGTAGGCGCCGTCGTGCCACTCCTCGACGCCCGGGACCGCCGTGGCCACGAGGTGGCCGAAGAGGTTGTCGGGGCACAGCGGCGCGGTGAACCCCAGCGTGCGCTCCTCGCTGTGCAGCACGGGCGCATCCTGTCCGATCGCTCCAAGCCCCGCGCCGCCGAGCCTCCCTACGGTGACGGACATGGCACCCCGACTCTCCGTCGTCGAGCTGGTCGTCGCCGACATGGCCACCACGCTCGCGTTCTACCGCCGCCTCGGCATCGACGCCCCGCCCGAGGCCGACGACCAGCCGCACGTCGAGGTCGACCTCGGCGGCGGGCTGCGCCTGGCCTTCGACACCGAGGCCACGATCCGTTCCTTCGACCCCTCCTGGACGCCGCCGACCGGCGGCACCCGCAGCGCGCTCGCGTTCGCGTGCGACTCGCCCGCCGAGGTCGACGCCACCTACGCCTCGCTCGTCGACGCCGGGTACCACGGTGAGCTCAAGCCCTGGGACGCGTTCTGGGGCATGCGCTACGCGACCGTGCACGACCCGGACGGCGGGTCGGTGGACCTCTTCGCGCCGCTACCGGGTGAGTAGCCCGGTCGGCGTGGTGCCCGCCAGCGCCCGGACCTCGCGGGCCAGGTGCGGCTGGTCGGCGAAACCCTCGACGGCCGCGACCTCGGCCCACGGCGTCCCGGCACGGGCGCGGGCCAGGGCGCGCTGCAGGCGCAGGATGCGCCCGAGGTGCTGGGGTCCGTAGCCGAAGAGCGGTAGGCAGCGCCGGTGCAGGGTGCGGGACGTGGTGCCGAGGTCGTCGGCGAGTCCCGCGACGTCCTGCCCGCGGGCGAGCGCCGCGAACACGCGCGCGCCGAAGCGCTCGCCGGGCGCGGGCGGTCTGGCCGTCACCAGGTGGGCCAGCGCCCCGGCGGGATCGTCGGCGACCCGGGCGGTGAGCGCCCGCGCGGCCGCGTCGGACCACACGGCGTCGAGGTCGACGGTGGTGTCACGCAGGTGGTCGGCGCGCACGGCGAGGAACCCCGGCCCGCGCCCGTGGGAGAACCGCAGGCCCACGTGCGCCCGCCCGCCCCCGTCGTGGACGCGGGGCCCCGCGTCCGGCCCGGCGACGACGAGCCCGCGCCCGTTCCAGATCAGGTCGAGGCACCCGTCGGGCAGGATCGTGCCCGGTGCCCCGTCGCTGCTCCAGAGCACGACGCCGGGCGCGATCCGGCGCTCGCGGTAGCCCGCCACGGGCTCCATGGTGCTACGGACCCACGACGTCCCGGTACGCGAGCCAGCGCCCGCCCGGCGTCTCCACCGAGTGCGCCGCCAGCACGGCGTGGGCGACGGCGCGGGTCACGCAGTCCGCGCCGGCGGTGAGGAGCTCCTGGAGGCCCGCGAGGTCCGGCGCGGGGCGATCGGTGGTCGCGAGCCCGAAGAAGGTGTCGCCGTCGGTCATGCCGTGGGCCGGGCGCACGGCGCGGGCGAGGCCGCTCTGCCCGACCGCGGCGAGCTTGGCGCACTGCGCGACCGAGAGGCCGGCGTCGGTGGCGACGACGCCGATCGTCGTGTTGAGCGTCGGCGGGGCCGCGGCGCTGCGCAGGGTGGTGAGCAGGGTCGAGCGGTCGACCGGCAGGGCCGGGTGCTCGGCGTCGCCGTCGTAGCGGTGGCGCAGGCTCCACAGCTCGCCGGTCACGGGGTCGACCGCGGAGCCGGCGGCGTTGGCGACCACGAGCGCGGCGACTACGGTGCCGTCCGAGAGCACCGCCGACGCCGACCCGACCCCGCCCTTGAGCCCGCCGATCACGGTCCCGGTCCCCGCGCCGACCACGCCCTGGGCCGGCGGGTCGGCGGAGCAGGCGGCGAGCGCCGCCGCGCCCGTGCCGGCGGTCGGGCGGCGGCTGAAGTCGCCGCCCCGGCCGAGGTCGAAGACCACCGCGGCGGGCACCACGGGCACCACCTCGAGCGGACCCCGGCCCACGGGGAAGCCGCGGCCCTGCGCGCCGAGCGCGTCCGCGACCCCCGAGGCGGCCGCGAGGCCGTAGGCGCTGCCGCCGGTGAGCACGACGGCGTGGATGCGCTCGACGAGGGTCTTCGGGTCGAGCGCGTCGGTCTCCCGCGTGCCGGGGCCGCCCCCGCGCACGTCGACCCCGGCGACCGCCCCCGCGGGCCCGGGCAGCACCACCGTCGTGCCCGACAGCGCGCCCTCCCCCGTCAGCTCCGCGTGCCCGACCTGCAGGCCCGGGACGTCGACGATCGTGTTGGTGGCGCCGGGGTGCACGGTGATCAGCCTAGAGGCGCCGCGCGCAGCGCCCGGGCCGCGGCGCCGGGGTCCGGGGCGGCGGCGATCGCCGAGCTGACCGCGAGGCCGTCGACGCCGGCGGCGAGCACGTCGCCGGCGTTGCCCGCGTCGATGCCGCCGATGGCCACGGACGGCACCCCGAGCGCCCGCGCCCCGTCCGCGAGCGTGCGCAGCCCGTCGAGCCCGGTCGCGGGTGCGGCGTCGGGCTTGGTCGCCGTGGCGAAGACCGGGCCGATCCCGAGCAGGTCGACGACGGCCGGGTCGGCGGCCCGCAGGTCGCCCGGGCCCGTCACCGACCAGCCGATCGACAGCCCGGACCCCGCGATGCGCCGGGCCTGCGCCGGCGGCACGTCGTGGCGGCCCAGGTGCACGCCGTCAGCGCCGGCGGCGAGCGCGACGTCGAGGCGGTCGTCGACGATCACCGCGACGCCGGTGCCGGCGAGCGCGGCGACGACGGCGCGGGTGGCGTCGAACAGCGCCCGCCCGGTGGCCGCGGGCGCCCGGACCTGCACGGCCGTCACCCCGCCCTCGACGGCCGCGTGCACCACCGCGAGCGGGTCGGCGGGCCCGTGCACCGGGTCGAGGACCAGGTAGAGGCGCGGGTCGAGGGGCGTCATGCCGGGTCCACCAGGGCCGCCGCCGCGGCGCCGTCGACGAGCGCGAGCTCGTCGAGCCAGGCCGGCACGAACGAACCGGGGCCCCGTGCCGCCGCACCGGCCGCGGCCCCGGACGCGCCGACGACGGCGTGCGCGGCAGCGGCGGCGGTCAGCGGGTCGTCACCGGTCGCCCGGGCGGCAGCGAGGAAGGCGGCGGTGACGGCGCCGAGCGCGCACCCCATGGCCGTCACCCGGCCCATCAGCGGGTGGCCGCCGCCGACGCGGTGGACGCGCGTGCCGTCGGTGAGCCGGTCGACGACGCCGCTGACGGCCACGACCGTGCCGTGGGTGCGGGCCAGCTCGTCGGCGGCGTCGGCGGCGTCCTCGACCCCCACGGTCGCGTCCACTCCGCGGCCCCCGCCCTCGCGCCCGGCCAGGGCGAGGATCTCCGAGGCGTTGCCGCGCACCACCGTCGGCCCGAGCCCGAGCAGCTCCGACGCCACGTGCGTGCGCAGCGAGAGCGGGCCGACCCCCACCGGGTCGAGCAGCCACGGCGTCCCCGCGTCCCGGGCCGCGCTCGCGGCCGCGTGCATGCCCTCCGCGCGGAACCGCGACATCGTGCCGGTGTTGACGACCAGCGCCCCGGCCACGGCCGCGAGCTCGGCGGCCTCCTCGGCGTCCTCGACCATCGCCGGGGAGGCGCCGACCGCGAGCAGGGCGTTGGCGGAGAACGTCGTGGCGACGAGGTTGGTCACGCAGTGCACGAGCGGGGTCCGCTCGCGCAGGCTGTCCAGCAGGGGCGCGCTCATGTCCCGGGCCTAGCCGCTCGCGCCACCCCGTACACGAGCGAAGGGCCCCTCCGGTCGATCTACTCGACCGGAGGGGCCCTTCGCTCAGACCAGCTGACGTACCTACGACGAGCGGCCGCGCACCACGAGGATGATCGCGATGATCGCGGCGAGCACGCCGGCGCCGATGCCCACCGGCACGAGGCGCTTGAGGATGGCGTCGCGCGAGCTGTCGAGCAGGTCGATCGCCTCGACCTGCTGGCGGCGCTGGCCGGCGGGCTGGGCCGCGGCCTCGCCGGCGGCGCTGGTGGCGCCACCGACCGACGCGCCGGGCTTCGCGCCCGTGTCGCCCTTGGCGGCCTCGGCCACCGTGGTCGGCATCGACGCGGCCGTCGGCGCGCCCGAGCCCGACGCCACGGGCGTCGGCGACGGCGGCGCGGTCACGGGGGCGGCGTCACCACCGGCGGCCACGGCCTCCGGCGCCGGCGCGGTGCCGTTGCCGCCGGTCGCGGCCGTGTCGGTGCCCGAGACGGTCGGCGCCGCGGTGCCGCCCGCGCTGCTGCTGCCGAACTCGTCGGCGAGGCAGGACGCGAACTGCCCGAGGATCTTGTCGCCGACGTCGGACATGACACCGCGGCCGAACTGCGCAGGCTTGCCGGTCACCTGCATCTCGGTGAGGACGTTGACCTTGGTCTTGCCGCCCTCGTCGGTCATCGTCAGCGTCGCCTTGGCCGACGCGGTGCCGTTGCCCCGCGAGTCACGGCCTTGAGCGTCGACGACGACCTTGTGGTTGGTCTTGTCGCGCTCGACGAAGGTGCCCTTGCCCTTGTAGGTCATCGAGATGGGGCCGAGCTTCACCTTGACGGTGCCGGTGAAGTCGTCGCCCTCGTGCGAGTCGAGGGTGGCGCCGGGGAAGCACGGAGTGACCTTCTCCGGGTCGTTCAGGGCGTCGAACACGGTGTCGATGTCCACCGGGACGGTGAACTCGTTCTCCAGCTTCACGCAGTACCTCCTGGGTGCGCTCGGACGACGGCGACGGCCCGCCCCGCCCTGTCCGGTACCCGGGCGGGCACCGCAGGATGCGGAGCGGGCCGTCGCTGTCGAGACGATCGGTCGTCGGTCGAGCCTCAGCCCGCGGCCGCGAGGACGGCCCGACCCGTGAGCACCCTGGCGAGGTGCTCGCGGTAGTCGGAGCCGGCGTCCGCGTCCGCGGTCGGGCTGGTGCCCTCGGCGGCGGCCTGGGCGGCCTTGCGGACATTCTCCTCGGTGGCGCTCTGCCCGACCAGGGCCGACTCGACGGCCCGGGCGCGCACCGGGGTGCCCGCCATGTTGGTCAGGCCGATGCGGGCGTCGGAGATCGTGCCGCCGTCGACCTTCACCGTCGCGGCGACCGCGACGATCGACCAGGCCTGCGCGACCCGGTTGAACTTCTCGTAGCGCGCGCCCCACCCGGTGTACTTCGGGAAGCGGATCTCGGTGAGGAGCTCACCCTCGCCGATGGCGGTGGTGAAGTAGTCCTCGAAGAAGTCCGCGGCCCCCACCGTGCGGGTGCCCGTCCCGGATCCATCTTGGCTGGGTCCCGCGATGACGAACTGCGCGTCGAGGGCCAGCGCCGGCGCCGCGAGGTCACCGGCCGGGTCGGCGTGGGCGAGCGCCCCGCCGAGCGTGCCCTTGTGGCGCACCTGCGGGTCGGCGACGGTCTTCGTCGCCTCCTGGATGAGGGCGACGTGCTGGCGCAGCGTGTCGTCCCGGGTGACGTCGTAGTGCGACGTCATGGCCCCGACGACGACCTCGTTGCCCTCCTCCCGGACGCCCTTGAGCTCCGGGATGCCACCCAGGTCGATGATCAGCGAGGGGTCCGCCATGCGCAGGCGCAGCACCGGCAGCAGGCTCTGGCCGCCGGCCAGGAGCTTGGCGTCGTCACCGCCGTCGCGCAGGGCCTGGATCGCCTCCTCGACGGTGGTCGGCCGGACGTAGTCGAACTGGGCCGGGATCACAGGTGTCCTCCCTGGGTGTCGCCCCTCGAGATGTCGCTGGCGGTGGAGCCGAGGCCCGCGCCGGGCGAGGCCACGTTCGCCTCGTCGGCACGCCCGGCGTGACCCGAGGCGTTCTGGATCGCACTCCAGACGCGGTACGGGGTCGTCGGCATGTCGATGTCCTTGACACCGAGGTGCCGGATCGCGTCGAGCACCGAGTTCACGACCGCCGGGGTGGAGGCGATCGTGCCCGCCTCGCCGACGCCCTTGACCCCGAGCGGGTTGGTGGTCGACGCGGTGGTGGTGTTCGCGGTGTCGAAGCTGATCAGGTCCGCCGCGGTCGGCAGCGTGTAGTCGACCAGCGTGCCCGAGAGCAGCGTGCCCTGGTCGTCGTACGCGGCCTCCTCGAACAGGGCCTGCGCGATGCCCTGCGCGAGACCGCCGTGGACCTGGCCCTCGACGATCAGCGGGTTGATCACGTTGCCGACGTCGTCGACGCAGACGTACTTGTAGAGCTGCACGAAGCCGGTCTCGGTGTCGACCTCCACGGCGCACAGGTGCGTGCCGTGCGGGAACGAGAAGTTCTCCGGGTCGAACGTCGCGTGGGCGTCGATGTCGGGCTCGATGCCCTCCGGGTAGTCGTGGGCCGCGAACACCGCGAGCGCGATGTCCTGGATGCCCACGCCCTTGTCGGTGCCCTTGACCGTGAACCGCCCGCCCGAGAACTCGAGGTCGCCCTCGGAGGCCTCGAGCATGTGCGCCGCGATCGGCTTGGCCTTCTCGATGACCTTCTCGGCCGCCTTGACGACCGCGATGCCGCCGACGGCCAGCGAGCGCGAGCCGTAGGTGTCGAGGCCCTTGTACGACGACTGCGTGTCGCCGTGGAGGATCTCGACGTCGTCGAACGGCACGCCGAGCTGGTCGGCGACGATCTGCGAGAACGCGGTCTCGTGGCCCTGCCCGTGCGGGCTGACGCCGACGACGACCTCGGCCTTGCCGGTGGGCAGCATCCGGATGGACGCGGTCTCCCAGCCGCCGGCGCCGTAGTCGAGCGAGCCGAGCACGCGGGACGGGGCCAGGCCGCACATCTCGGTGAAGGTCGAGATGCCGATGCCGAGCTGCTTGACGTCGCCGCGCTGACGACGCTCCTGCTGCTCACGCCGCAGGCCGTCGTAGTCGAACATCTGCAGCGCCTGGTCGGTGGCCGCCTCGTAGTTGCCCGTGTCGTAGGTCAGCGTGCTGACCGTGGTGTACGGGAACTCCTCGTGCTTGATCCAGTTCTTCCGGCGGAACTCCATCGGCTCCATGCCGAGCTCGAGGGCCGCCTCGTCCATCAGGCGCTCGATCCCGAAGGTGGCCTCCGGGCGACCGGCGCCGCGGTAGGCGTCGGTGAGCGTCTTGGTGGTGAAGACGTTGGTGCAGTCGAACCGGTACGCCGGGATCTTGTAGATCGCGTTGAACATGAACGCGCCGAGGATCGGCACGCCCGGCCCGACGAGGCCCAGGTAGGCGCCCATGTCGGCGAGGAGCTTGACGTCCAGGCCCGTGATCTGCCCGTCCTTGGTGACGGACATCGTCAGGTCCTGGATCTGGTCCCGGCCGTGGTGGGCGGTGAGCAGCGACTCCGAGCGGGTCTCGGTCCACTTCACCGGCTTGCCCAGCTTCTGGGCCACCAGCAGCGTCAGGACCTCCTCGGGGGCCACGGCGATCTTGCCGCCGAAGCCGCCGCCGACGTCCGGCGCGATGACACGGATCTTGTGCTCGGGCAGGCCGAGCGTCAGCGCCAGCATCGTCTTGAGGATGTGCGGCACCTGCGTCGACGACCACATGACGAGCTGCTCGCCGCTGGGGTCGACCACCGTGGAGCGGGGCTCCATGAACACCGGCACGAGGCGCTGCTGACGGAAGCGGCGCTTGACGATGATCTGGTCGTCGTCCGACTCGGCCTTCTGCAGCGCCTCCGCGACGCTGCCGCCCGAGCCGGCCTCGCCGGAGTCGAACACCCACTGCGCGTTGGCGTTGGTGCCGATCTCCGGGTGGACCAGCGTCGCGCCGTCGGCGAGCGCGGCCTCCATGTCGAGGACCGGCTCGAGCTCGTCGTAGTCGACCTCGACCTGCTCGGCGGCGTCCTTGGCGATCGCCGCGCTGCGGGCGACGACCACCGCGACGCCCTCGCCGGCGAAGTTGACCCGGCTGCCGGCCAGGGCCGGACGCTGCGGGGCCTTCATGTCCTTGGTGACCGGCCAGGCGCAGGGCAGCTGCACCTGGTCGGCGCCGAGGTCGGCGGCCGTGTAGACGGCGACGACGCCGGGGACCTGCTTGGCCGCCGACGTGTCGATGCCCTTGATCTCCGCGTGCGCGAAGGGGCTGCGCACCACCGAGATGTGGAGCAGGCCGGTGAGGGCCTGGTTGTCGGTCCACCGGGTGCGCCCGGTGATCAGCCGGCGGTCCTCCTTGCGGCGGCGGTCCCGCCCGATCTCCTGGGTCGGTGCGTTCTCGGTCGTCGTCATCAGGCGCCCCCGCCCGCGACGGTCTGCTTGGCGCCGGAGTCGGCGGTCGCGGACGCGCCCGGCTTCATCTTCGAGGCGGCGTCCTGGACGGCGCGCACGATGTTCTGGTAGCCGGTGCAGCGGCAGAGGTTGCCCTCGATGCCCTCGCGGATCTCCTGCTCCGACGGGTCGGGGTTCTCCCCCAGCAGGTCGATCGACTGCATGATCATGCCGGGCGTGCAGTAGCCGCACTGCAGGGCGTGGTTGTCGTGGAACGCCTGCTGCATGGGGTGCAGCTGGCCGTCCCGCTCGAGGCCCTCGATGGTGAGGACCTCGCTGCCGTTCGCCTGGACGGCGAGCACCGAGCACGACTTCACGCTCAGGCCGTCGAGGTGGACGGTGCACGCCCCGCAGTTGCTCGTGTCGCAGCCGATCACCGTGCCCGTCTTGCCGAGTCGCTCACGCAGGTACTGGACGAGCAGCATGCGGGGCTCGACGTCGTCCTCGTAGACGAGTCCGTCGACGGTGGTCCGGATGCGTGCCATGGACCTCACTCCTCACTCGGCCGCGCGACGGGGCACCGGAGCCCGACGAACGTGACCGAGGACGTGGTGGTGGTGTTGTTGCGAACCGTGCGCGCCGCCGTCACGACGGCGCACACGCGTTGCCGACCAACTCCGGCGTGGTGGCGGACACATCACACCCCCCTCGTCGGGGTGGCGCAACATCCACTCGGGGCCCGGATCCGGTCGGTAAACGTCCTGGTGGGAGGCCATTCGGGTGCTGATTCCGCAGCCGCGGAGAGTCGACGTCCGTCGCGCCGTACCTGCGGCACGACGAGCGCCGAGCGCCGGTGGGCGCCGTCCGAAAGAGAGCGTCCCGGACAGCCACGCCCCCCTCCGTTCGGAGGGGTGGCGCCGTCACGCGGAGCACACGCGCCGCGACGCCGGGCGAGCCCGTCGTCGGGCTCTGCTCAGCCCGCCGACGACGTCGCCGCGCGCCCCGCCTCGAGCCGCGCGACGGGGATCCGGAACGGCGAGCAGGACACGTAGTCCAGGCCGGCGTGGTGGAAGAAGTGCACGGAGTCCGGGTCGCCGCCGTGCTCCCCGCAGATGCCGAGCTTGAGGTCGTGGCGCACCTCGCGACCCCGCCACGACGCGATCTCGACGAGCTCACCGACGCCCTCGGTGTCCAGCGACTCGAACGGGGAGACGCCGAAGATGCCCGACTCGAGGTAGTCGGAGAAGAACGAGCTCTCGACGTCGTCGCGGGAGAAGCCCCAGGTGGTCTGCGTGAGGTCGTTGGTGCCGAACGAGAAGAACTCGGCGACCTCGGCGATCTGCGCGGCGACCAGGGCCGCGCGCGGCAGCTCGATCATCGTGCCGATCTGGTGCTCCACCGGCTCGCCGTCCACCAGCGACTCCGGCTCGGCGACCACCTCGGCGATCTCCGCCGCGACCGCCTGCAGCTCCTGCACGGTGCCGACCAGCGGCACCATGATCTCCGGGAGCACGCGGATGCCCTCGGCCGCCAGCCCCGCGGCCGCCCGCGTGATCGCGCGGACCTGCATCGCGTAGAGCCCCGGGACCGCGATCCCGAGCCGCACGCCGCGCAGCCCCAGCATCGGGTTCTGCTCGTGCAGGCGGCGCACGCTCGCGAGCAGCTCCTCCTTCTCCTCGGTCAGCTCCCCGCGCTCGCGGGCGACGGCGACCTCGACGGAGAGCTCGGTGAGGTCGGGCAGGAACTCGTGCAGCGGCGGGTCGAGCAGCCGGATCGTGACCGGCAGGCCCTCCATCGCGCGGTAGATCGCGGTGAAGTCCTCGATCTGCAGGGGCAGCAGCGCGGCGAGCGCCTTCTCGCGCTCGTCCTGGGTCTCGGCGAGCACGAGCGTCTCCACGAGCTCGCGGCGCTCCCCCAGGAACATGTGCTCGGTACGGCAGAGCCCGACGCCCTCGGCGCCGAAGGTCCGCGCCGTCGCGCAGTCCTCGCCGGTGTCGGCGTTCACCCGCACGCGCAGCCGCCGGGCGGCGTCGGCGTGGCGCATGATCCGGTCGACCGCCGCCACGAGGTCGTCGTTCTCGGCGAGGCCGGTCGACCCCTCGAAGTAGGACATCACCGGGCTCGCGACCACGGGGACCTCGCCGAGGTAGACCTCGCCGTTGGTGCCGTCGATGGAGATGGTGTCGCCCTCGACGACCTCGCGGCCGTCGGGGGCGGTCATCGTCCTCGTCCGGACGTCGACCTCGAGCTCCTCGGCGCCGCAGACCGCGGTCTTGCCCATGCCCCGCGCGACGACGGCGGCGTGCGAGGTGCGCCCGCCGCGGCTGGTCAGCACGCCCTCGGCGGCGATCATGCCGTCGAGGTCGTCGGGGTTGGTCTCGCGGCGGACCAGCACGACCTTCTCCCCCGCCTTCGCGCGGCGCACCGCCGTCGGCGAGTCGAAGACCGCGATGCCGCTGGCCGCACCGGGCGAGGCGTTCATGCCCGTGGTGAGCAGCTCCTTCTCGGCGTCGCGGTCGAACCGGGGGAACATCAGGTTGGCCAGCTGGGCGCCGGTCACCCGCTGGAGCGCCTCGTCCATGTCGATGAGGCCCTCGTCGACGAGCTGGCAGGCCACGGTGAACGCCGCCGCGGCGGTGCGCTTGCCGACGCGGGTCTGCAGCATCCAGAGCTTGCCCCGCTCGATGGTGAACTCGATGTCGCAGAGGTCGCGGTAGTGGTTCTCCAGCGTCCTCATGATGTCCATGAGCTGGTCGTACGAGGTCTTGTCGATCCGCTCCAGCTCGGTGAGCGGCAGCGTGTTGCGGATGCCCGCGACGACGTCCTCGCCCTGGGCGTTCTGCAGGTAGTCGCCGTACACGCCCTGGGCGCCCGACGCGGGGTCGCGCGTGAAGGCGACGCCGGTCCCGGAGTCCATGCCGAGGTTGCCGAACACCATCGAGCAGACGCTGACCGCGGTGCCGAGGTCGGCGGGGATGCGCTCCTGGCGGCGGTAGACGTTCGCGCGCGGGGAGTTCCAGGAGTCGAACACCGCGCGGATCGCGAGGTCCATCTGCTCGCGCGGGTCCTGCGGGAAGTCGCGGCCGACCTGCTCCCGCACGACGCCCTTGAACGTCTCGACGAGCGTGCGGAAGTCGTCGGCGTCGAGGTCGAGGTCGTCCGCGGTGCCCTTGGCCCTCTTCGCGTCGTCGAGGGCGTCGGCGAAGTGCTCGGCCGGGATGTCGAGCACCGTGGCGCCGAACATCTGGATGAGGCGCCGGTAGGAGTCCCAGGCGAAGCGCTCGTCGCCGGCCTGCGTCGCGAGGCCGTGCACCGACGCGTCGTTGAGCCCGACGTTGAGGACCGTCTCCATCATCCCGGGCATCGAGAACTTCGCCCCGGAGCGCACGGAGACCAGCAGCGGGTCGTCGGCCTGCCCGAGCTGCTTGCCCATCGTCTTCTCGAGGGCGACGAGGTGCTCGGTGACCTCGTCGGCCAGTCCGGCGGGCTCGTGGCCGTCGGCGAGGTAGGCCCGGCAGGCCTCGGTGGTGATCGTGAACCCGGGCGGCACCGGCAGCCCGAGGTTGGTCATCTCGGCGAGGTTGGCGCCCTTGCCGCCGAGCAGGTCCTTCTGGTCGCGGTCACCCTCGGCGAAGTCGTACACGAACTTGGTCATGTGTCCCGTCCCCGTCCCGTCCCCCGGTCCTCGTCGGGGAACCTTGTCACGGCGTCGCGCCGCCGGACCACGTCCGAGTGCGCGGCATCGCGTGCTCAGGCGCGGGTCAAGCGCTTGCGTGCCCACGTGTGCCACGACGCGGGCAGGCCCGGCGCGTCGAGCAGGCGGGCCGCGCGGTCCCGGTCGTGGTGGAAGATCGTGAACGCCTCGGCGACGGAGACGCCGTCCGTCGGCCGGTCGGTGACCTCGATCGCGTCACCGGCGGTGATCGTGCCGGGGCGCACGACCCGGAGGTAGACGCCGGGGCGGTCGGCGGCGGCGAAGCGCCGGGGCAGGGTCGGGTCGCCGGCGCGCAGGCCGAGCTTGAAGCACGGGATGCGGGGCTGGACGACCGCGAGCTCCGCGGTGCCGACGTGCCAGTGCTCGCCGATCACCGCGGCGCGCAGGTCGAGGCCGGTGGTGGTGAGGTTCTGGCCGAAGACCTGGTCGTCGAGCGGGCCGAGCTGGGCCCGCCACCAGGCGAGGTCCTCGTCGCCGTAGGCGTAGACCGCCTTCTCCGGGCCCCCGTGGTGGACGCGGTCGGCCTGCTCGTCGCCGACCAGGCCCTCCGGCCCGACCTCGACCGGCCCGTCGACGGGGTCCTTCCAGATCGCGGTGGTCGTCGTCTCGCCGACGCGGCGGCCCGGGACCTCCCGCGGACGGCCGAGGGCGACGGTGCGGATCCTCATGACGGTGCCTTCCCGGTGAGGTCGGGGCGCAGGGGCGCGACGGTGCGGTGGCGCCAGGCGCCCCACCAGAGCCCGGCGCCGTACGCGAGGTCGTCGAGGCGGTGCGCGACGACGTGCGTCGCGGCGTCGAGGGGGCCCGCGCCGGGCGGGCGGAAGCGCCACCAGTCGGCGAGCCCTTCGGCGACCGCCGCGGCGACCGTGGCCCGTCGTAGTCGTCGCGAGACCAGCGAGCCGGCCACGGCCGCGGGCCACCAGTGGCGCGTCAGGGCCCCCGCCGCCTGCCACACCGCTCCGCCCAGCCCCCACGGCGCCAGCACCGCCGCCAGGCGGGCGGCTCGCGCCGTGCCAGCGAAGTGCCGTCGCAGACGTTGAGTGTCCGTATCGGTACTTCGATCACGACGCCGGGACCGGGCGAGCTCCCGCGCCAGGCGGGCCGTGGCGGCGAGCGTGACCGCGCCCGCCGCGGCCGTGCTCCAGGGGCGCTGGAGCCCGAGCAGCGTCACGGTGGCCGCGGTCCACGGTGCGAGCGCGACCGGGGGCACGCGACGCGGGTGGCGCAGGGCGAGCGGCGCCGCGCCGGTGCCGTAGAACGCCTTGCGCGCGAGCCACGGGCCGACGGCGTCGCGGTGCTCGTGCGCCACCTGCGAGGCCGGCTCGTAGCGCAGCCGCCAGCCGTCGCCGGCCAGGCGCCAGACGAGGTCGACGTCCTCGGCGACGGGCATGTCCTCCGCGAACCCGCTGCCCAGCGCCTCGCGGCGGACGAGGAGCGCGGCGCTGGGGACGTAGGCGACCCGCGATCGCGCGGTGACCGGTGCGGGGCGGGCGCCGAGGTCGAGGCTGGACCGTCGTTCCTCGTAGCGGGCGACCGCCCGGCGCGCGACCGAGCTGGGGGCTTTCCTGGCGTTGGACGCCAGCGTGGACGCCAGGCTGACAACCCCGGACCTCGCCCCGGTCCAGGCCACGATCCGGGGGGCGGCGAGGGCGACAGCGGGGTCGGCGAGGTGCCCGAGCAGCGGGGCGAGCCAGCCCGGCTCGGGGACCACGTCGGAGTCGAGGAACGCCACCAGCGCGCCGGACGACGCCGCCGCGCCCGTGTTCCGCGCGGCGGCGGGACCCCGCGAGACCGGGTGCCGGACGACGCGCGCGCCCCGCTCGTCGGCCACCCGCGCCGTCGCGTCGGGGTCGTTGGAGCCGTCGTCGACGACCACCACCTCGCCGAGCCCGGGCGCCGTGTCACCCAGGGCGTCGAGGAGCCGCGCGAGCTCGGCGGGGCGGTCGCGCACGGGCACGACCACCGAGACGTCGACGGCGTCGGGCGCCTCGGGGTGCGACGGCTCCGGGTGCGCGACGCCGGCGTCGGTCAGCAGGCGCGCCAGCGCCGCGGACGTCGCATCGTCGACGACCAGCCGCGCGCCGGGCGGCACCACCCCGTCGGGGCCGGCGAGCCGCGCGACCGCCCCCGGCGCCAGGTGCAGCACCCGCGGCGGCGAGCCGCCCACCAGCGTCCGGCCGCCGTCGACGCGCAGGACCCGGCGGTCGAGGACGACGGCCCACCCCGACGGCAGGCGCGCGGGGCGGGCGGGGGCGAGCGTGGGGGTGGCGATGGGCGGCGAGTCTAGGCAGCGCGCGAGGCGCGGTCAGCGATCCAGCACACGCCGGACGTCGTCGTCGGTGAGCTGTCCGAAGTCGTCGTACGCGTCGCCGACCGCCCGGAAGTCCTCGGGCACGAGCACCGCGACGACCTCGACGTCGCCCACCCGCTCCAGCGACGGCGGCGACGCGACGGGCACGCCGAGCACGAGCCGCGCCGGCCCGGCGGCGGCGATCGCGCCGAGGGCCGCGCGCACCGTCACCGCGGTCGCGATGCCGTCGTCGACGAGCACCACGTCGCGGCCCGGGACGCGCGGCCGCCACCCGGCGCCGTAGGCCTCCTCGCGGCGCGCGGCCTCCGCCCGCTCGGCGGCGACGGCGTCGGCCAGCGCGTCCGAAGTCAGGCCGGCGCTCTGCAGGGCCCGCTCGAACCACACCGGCTCGCCGTCGACCGCGACCGCGCCCAGCCCGGCCTCGGGCCGCCCCGGCGCCGTGATCTTGCGGGCGACGCCGACGTCCACGTCCGCGTCCAGTACCCGCGCCGCCGCGACCGCCACCGGCACGCCGCCCCGCGCCAGCCCCACGACCAGCGGACGGTCGAGCCCGACGTCGGCGAGCCGCTCGCCCAGCGCGTGCCCGGCGGCGGTCCGGTCGGCGAAGCGGTCCACCGACCCGATGCTAGGTGGCGCCGACGATCGACTTCGTGACCTGGCTGAGCGCGACCGGCCGGTCCGGCCCGTCCTCGAGGCTCGCGGTGACGCTGACGAATGCGACATCGCGGGCCCGCTTGGCGAGCTTGCCGACCACGCGCACGCGTTGCCCGGCGCGTGCCGCGCGCAGGTACTGGGTGGAGATCTGGTGGGTCACCGCGTGCTGCGCGGGCGTCAGCGTCGGGAGCACGGCGAGGTACCCGGCGAGCTCGATGGCGGCACCGAGTGCGGCGGCGTGCGCGGTCGCTGCGGGCGTGACGGCGAGGCCCGCGACGGGCAGGACGACGCCGTCGAGGGGGGCGTGCGGGTCGACGAACTCGACGCCCAGCGCGTCGGGGAGCGCCACCGCGAGCGCGGCCTCGGCGCGGGCCAGGAGATCGTCGCCGGTGAGCAGTCCGGTCATGCTGCCCGAGTGTCCGCCGGGGGTGTGAACGGCGCGAGGACGTGCGTGGTCGGGCCGCGGTCGTCCGGGCGCCGGGCTCAGGTGAGGCGGCCGGTCGCCTCGTCGACGATCCACCGCTCGGACGCCGTGCGGAGGCCGGCGACCATCACCGACACGGTCTCCGCGCCCTCGCCACCGCTCGCGCCGCTCGGGTCGCCGAGCACGCCGGACGGGCTGACGTCGCGGACCGAGCCGGCGGCGATCGCGGGCATGAGCTCGCGCAGGGGCGCGGTGTTGCCGGGGGCGGCGAGGTCCTCGCGGACCGTGTCCGGCGCGAGGGCGAGCATCACCGACGTCTCGTGGCGCCCGGCGTGGGCGTCGGCGCCCGGGACGCCGCACGGGAACCAGGCGGCGTCGCGGCCCTCGGCGCGCAGCATCGGCACGGCGACCCGCAGCGCGCCGACGTTGCCGCCGTGCCCGTTGACGAGCAGCAGCCGGCGGGCGAAGCGGCACGCGGAGCGCCCGAGCTCGACGATCACGGCGGCCAGGGTCTCGGTGCCGATGGAGACGGTGCCCGGGAAGCCCTCGTGCTCGCCGGACGCGCCGTAGGGCAGCGCCGGCGCGGTCGGCAGGCCGCTGCGTGCGGCGACGGTGGCGGCGACGGTGGTGTCGGTGCCGAGCGGCAGGTGGGGGCCGTGCTGCTCGGTCGCCCCGATCGGGACCAGCAGCAGCGGGACGTCCTCGCACTCGGCCCACCGGGCCTCGCCGATCTGCACCCCGCCGACCCTAGGTGAGCGGACTTTCCAGCTATAGCTCGAAAGATCGCTCACGACGGCCCTCGTGAGTGGTCGGCGCGCCTATAGCCGCGCCAACTGCTCACATGCTGCCGTACCCTCGCGGACCGCGGCGTCGATGCCGCGCGGGGCGAGGCAGTCGCCGACGCGGACGACGGGGACGTCGAGGGTGCCCAGGTCCGGCACCACCGGCGTCGGCGGGCCGGCGTGCACGACCCAGTCGGCGGGCCACGCCGTCACCTCGCCCGTGAGGTGGTGCAGCACGTCGAGGACGAGGCCGTCGCGGCAGGCGAGCACCACCCGATCGGTGTACTCGGCGATCCCGACCTCGGCGGCGCGGCGGCGCCAGCGCTCGCGGTCGAGGGTCGGGGCGAGGTCGCCGGCCGCCACGAGCGCCGGGGTCAGCGTCGCCACGGACGCGCCCCGGCGCGCCAGCAGCTCCGCGGTCGACGTCGCCGCGTGGCCCCGCCCGTCGTCGACGACCAGCACCCGCCCGCTCGGCGCGACCCGCCCGGTGAGCACGTCGGTGACGTCGACGACCCGGGGGTGCCCGCCCGCCCAGGCCGGGAGTGCCGGGCGGGCGCCGGTGGCGAGGACGACGGCGTCGGCACCCTGCACGTCCTCCACGGGGGTCCGAAGCCGCACGACGACCCCGAGGTCGCGGGCCTCGTGCGCCAGGTCGGCGACGAGGTGCGCCAGCTCCCGGCGCTCGGGGGCGCGCGACGCGATCGCGAGCTGGCCGCCGAGGACGTCCGAGCGCTCGGCGAGCGTCACCGCGTGCCCGTCGCGCGCCGCCGCGACCGCCGCCGCCAGCCCCGCGGGCCCGCCGCCGACGACGAGGACGAGGACGCGAGCGAACGGGGAGTTCGCGCGCGTAGAAGCAGCGAGATACCCGTTCGTTGCGAAGGACTCGCGACCGGCCACAGGGTTGACCGCGCACCCCAGCCGCTGGTTGAGGCCCACGCGCGCGATGCACTCCTGGTTGCAGCCGATGCACCGCCGTACGCGCCCGCCCCGCAGCGCCTTCGCCGCGAACGCGGGGTCGGCAATCTGTCCCCGCACGACGCCCACGAGGTCGCACGACCCCGACGCCACGGCCTCGCGCGCCTGCTCCGGCGTCGTGAACCGCCCGACCCCGAGCACCGGCACCGACACGGCCGCGCGCACCGCCGTCGGCACGTGCGCCGCGTACCCCGCCGGCACGCCCATCGGCGGCTCGATGAGCGGCAGCGTCCGAGTGGCGACGCCGACCGCGGTGTTGACGTAGTCCACGAGCGGCTCGACGGCGACGGCGACCCGGACGGCGTCCTCGGTGCCCAGCCCGCCGGCGAACCCCTCGTCGCCCTGCAGGCGTACCCCGAGCACGCCGTCCGGGCCGAGCGCGGCCCGCACGGACTCCAGGATCGCCACGAGGAACGGCAGCGCCCGCGGCGAGGCGGCACGCAGCGCGGCGGAGCTGCCGCGCCGGAGGCGGGCGTCGGCCGACACCAGCTGCCGGATCAGCGACGCCTGCGAGCACTGGATCTCGACGCCGTCGAGCCCGCCCGCCCTGACGTGTGCCGCGACCAGCCCGAACCCGTCCACCAGCCGCGCCAGCCCCGCGTCGGACAGCGGCCGCGGCACCTCCCCGAACATCGGGTCGGGCTCGTCGTCGGCGCCGTCGACGGGTGCCCGGGAGTACAGGGAGGACGACTGCCCGCCGTTGTGCCCGAGCTGCGCCAGCACGAGCGCGCCGTGGGCGTGCACGGCGTCGGCGATCGCCCGGTAGCCCGGCACGACGGCCGGGTCGGTGCCGTCGACGAGCTTCTCGTAGGGCCGGTCGGCGGGGTCGACCGACTGCTCCTCGGTGATCACCATGCCGACCCCGCCGGCGGCGCGGGCGCCGTAGTACGCGGCGTGCTGCGCGGTCGGTCGGCGCGCCACCGCCGCGTCCGTCAGGTGCGCGGGGAAGACGATCCGGTTGCGGACGACGCGCGACCCGAGCCGCAGCGGCTCCCCCAGGACGCTCACGCGAGCAGCTCCCGCGCCGCCGCGCGCCCCTCGCGCACGGCCTCGGCGACGGTCCGGGGCGCGACGGCGTCGCCGACGACGACCAGCCCGACCCGCGACGGCACGGCCGGCGCGCGCCGCGGCCCCGCGTCGACGAGCACGGCCGCCGGCCACGACGACACCGCGCCCGTCACGACGTCGGCGACCGTCACGACGCCGTCGGCGAACCCCACGACCGACGACTCCCTCACCCGCCGCACCCCGGCGCGCGCGAGCCGGGCCTGGGCGTCGACGAGGTCCCCGGTGCGCGCGAGCCCCGGCCCGACCAGCAGCCCCGGCGCCACCACCGCCACCTCGCGGCCCTCCCCCGCGAGCCGCTCCGCCAGCGCGACCGCCGCCCCGTCACCGACCGGGTCCTCGATCACCACGGCCCCGGGGGCGACGCCGTCGCGCACCGCCGTCGCGATCGGCACCCCGCGTCCGGGGCGGTCGACGCCGCCGGTCGCGAGCACGACGAGCCCGTCGGACGGCACCTCGCCCACGACCCCGAGCTCGACGGCCACCCCGAGCGCCCAGAGCTCCGCGCGGTACCAGGCGACGAGGTCGGCGAAGCGCCCCCGCCCGGGCAGCCCGGACACGTCGCGCAGCAGCCCGCCGAGGGCGTCGGCGCGCTCCACCACCCGCACCGCGGCGCCGCCGAGCGCGAGCGTGCGCGCGGCCTCCAGCCCCGCCGGCCCGGCGCCGATGACGAGCACGGAGGCATCGGTGGGTGGGACGGCCGGGAACGGAGGCGCCACCGTGCAGCCGATCCGCGGGTTGCGGACGTCGCGCACCCGGCACTGCTGGTTGGTCAGCACGCACGGCCGGACCCGGCGACCCGCGCGGACACGGGCGACGAGCTCGGGGTCGGCGAGCTGGGCCCGGGTCATCTCGACGAGGTCGGCGTCACCGGACGCCAGGACCTCGGAGGCCATCGCGACGTCCACGACGCTACCCGCCAGGACCGTCGCGACGCCGTCCGCCCGGACCGCCCGGCACGTGCTCCGCAGGAACCCCGGCTCCGTGTGCCCGTCGGGCCGCGTCGCACCGACCGTCAGCGCCGAGCCCCGCACGGGCACGACGAGGTCGACGAGACCCGCCACCCGTTCCAGCACCGACGAGGCGAGCACAGGCGTGATCCCCGCCCACGGCGCCAGCTCGTCGACGGTCAGCCGCAGGCCCACGACCGCGTCGTCGCCGACCGCGTCCCGCACCGCCGTCAGCACCTCGACCAGCAGCAACGCCCGGTCGGTGCCGTAGGCGTCGTCGCGGTGGTTCGTCAGCCCGGACAGGAACTGGCGCAGCAGCGCGTGCTGGCCCGCCTGGATCTCGACGCCGTCGCACCCGGCCGCGACCGCGGCGGCGGCGGCCGAGGCGAACCCCGCCACCACGTCGGCGATCCCGGCGACGGACAGGACCGCGGGCACCTCCCCGCTCGCCGGGTCCGGCACCGCCGACGGCGCCCACAAGGGCCCGCGGGTGTACGCCGACGACCCCTGCCCGCCGGCGTGCCCGAGCCCGGCGAGCACGACCGTCCCGGACGGCCGGCACGCGTCGGCGACCGCCCGCCAGCCCGGCGGGCAGGACGAGGCCAGCGGTGCGTCCTCGTAGGGGTGGTCGGCGGCGAGCACCGACGCGACCTCGGTGACCACGACGCCCGAGCCGCCGACCGCCCGGGCGCGGTAGTGCGCGACGTGGTCGCCCGACAGCGCCCGGGGACGGTGCGGGTCGGCGAGGTGCGTGACGTGGGGACCGAACAGCACCCGGCTCGGCGCGGTGCGCCGGCCGAGCACGATCTCCTCGCCCAGCATCGGCGGGACGGTAGTCCGGGACGGCCGGGTCGGCCGCGTGGCGAGCGCTCACCCCGTCTTCCGCGCCCGGAATCCGCCGGAGCGCGCCGGGCGACCTCGTCGCACGAATGACACCCGATCGTGGCCGATCGTGCCTGCGCAGCGGCCTGTTGATCACCGAGCGTCACCGTGTTACCCGTTTGTGACGTGATCGACGGTCCCCACCGGTCGCGTTTCGCAGTCGGAGCCACCGAGGTACAGCCTCCGACGGCCCGTCGCGGAGGTGACCACCACGCGCGGCGGGACGACCCGCTGTCGACCGCCGACGTGCCCCGCGGGACGTCGGAGGGGGGAACCACCCGGTGATCGATCAGTGACCGCCACCGAGACGACCACGGAGCTGCCGCTCGGCCTCGGACCGCAGCGCGCCCCCGAGGCGCGTCTCGAGCACGTGTTCGAGCGCACCGCCGACGCGACGCCCGAGGCCACCGCGATCGAGCACGAGGGCCGGCCCACGAGCTACGCCGCGCTCGACGCGCGCGCCAACCAGCTCGCCCACGTCCTGCGGGACCGCGGCGTGCGGCCCGGTGCCCGCGTCGCCCTGTTCCTCGAGCGGTCGCCGGAGACCTACGTCGCGCTGCTCGGCGCGCTCAAGGCCGGCGCGGCCTTCGTCCCGATCGACCCCGAGTCGCCGGCCGACCGCGTCGGCTACGTCCTCGACGACGCCGACGTCGACCTCGTGCTCACGTCGGACGCGCTGTGCGGGACGGTCGCCCACAGCGGCCGCCCCTGGCTCGCCGTCGACGCCGAGTCCGCCGCGCTCGACCACGCGCCCACCCGGCGCCCGGACCGCCGCGGCCCGCCCGGGGAGGCCGACCCCGCCGCGTACGTCATCTACACCTCCGGCTCGAGCGGCCGCCCCAAGGGCGTCGAGGTCGCGCAGTCGAGCATCACGAACTTCGTCGCCGTCGTGCCCACCGTCTACGACGTCCGCCCCGACGACCGGGTGCACCAGGGCATGACGATCTCCTTCGACTTCTCGATCGAGGAGATCTGGCCGACCTGGGCGGTCGGCGCCACCCTCGTGATCGGCCCGAACGACGAGCGCCGCCTCGGCGCCGACCTCGCCGACCACCTCGAGCAGGCGGGGATCAGCGTCCTCTACGCCGTCCCGACGCTGCTCGCGACGATCCCCCGTGACCTGCCCGGACTGCGCAGCGTCCTCGTCGGCGGCGAGGCGTGCCCCGCCGAGATCGTCGAGCGGTGGGCGCGGCCCGGGCGCCGGATGCTCAACACCTACGGCCCCACCGAGGCCACCGTCACCGCCACCTGGTGCGAGCTCGTGCCGGGGCGACCGGTGACGATCGGGCGCCCGCTGCCGACCTACGGCGTCGAGCTCCTCGACCCCGACGACGACGGGTACCGCCCGGTCGCGCCCGGCGGGGTCGGCGAGATCACCCTCGCCGGCCCGGGCGTCGCGCGCGGGTACGTGGGCATGCCCGAGAAGACCGCCGAGAAGTTCCTGGCGCGGCCCGAGGGACGCGTCTACCGCACCGGCGACCTCGGCCGCTGGACCGACGACGGCGAGGTCGAGTACCTGGGGCGCGCCGACGCGGAGGTCAAGGTCCGCGGGCACCGCGTCGACCTCGGCGAGATCGAGAGCGTGCTGCTCGCCGACCCCGCCGTGAGCAGCGCCGTCGTCGCCCTGCAGGACGGCGACCTCGCGGCCTACGTCGTCAGCGACGACGCCCCGGACGCCCTGGTCGCCCGCCTCACCGAGCTGGCCCGCGACCGCCTGCCGGCCTACATGATCCCGACGACGCTCGACGTCCTCGCCGCGCTCCCGACGCAGGCCAGCGGCAAGGTCGATCGCTCGCAGCTGCCGCCGCCCACCGGCCGGCGCCTCGTCGCCGCCACCGGGCCCGTCGTGGCGCCGCAGGGCGAGCTCGAGGAGCAGATCGCCGCGATCTGGGCCGAGGCCACCGGCATCCCCGCCGCGGAGCTCTCGGTCGAGGCCGACTTCTTCGACGAGCTCGGCGGGCACTCCCTGCTCGCCGCCATGACCGTGACGCTGATGCGCGAGCGCGGCGTCGGGGGCAGGGCGGGCGGGGGTGTCGCCGTGCGGGACCTCTACGCGCACCCGAGCGTGCGCGCGCTGGCCGCCCACCTCGGGACCGCCGGCGCCGGCGAGGCGACCGCGGCCGCGGCCCGCCCGGGCCCGGTCCGCCACTCCGGGCGGCGGGTCGCGGCGGCGGGCGGGGTCCAGGCGGTCGTGCTCTACCTGCTGCTGCTCGTCGTCACCCTGCCCCTGAGCTGGGTGTACACGGCCAACGACGGCACGGTCTCGACCGAGGTGCTGACCCAGGTGCTCGTCGCCGGCGCCGCCGCCTGGCTCGGCGTGCGCTGGGTGCTGCCCGTGCTGCTCGCCCGCCCGCTGGCGGCGGGGATCCGTCCGGGCCGGTACCGCCTGTGGGGCCCGACCTACCTGCGGCTGTGGACGCTCGACCTCGTCCTGCGCCAGGCGCCGCTGCCGGTGCTCGCCGGCTCGCCGTTCCTCGCGCCGTACCTGCGGCTGCTCGGCGCCCGCGTCGGGCGCCGGGTCCACGTCGCCTCCGCCGACATCAACCTCCCGCGCCTGCTGGACCTCGACGACGACGTCGCGGTCGGCTACGGCGCGGTGCTGCACGCGTGGGCGGTCGAGGACGGCTGGGTCGTCGTCGGTCCCGTCCACCTCGAGCGCCGCGCGGTGGCGGGCGCGAACAGCGTGCTCGCCCCCGGCAGCCGCATCCGCGCGCGCGGGATGCTGGCCGAGCAGTCCGCGCTGGGCCGCGACGAGGTCGTCCCCGCCGACACGACGTGGGCCGGCTCGCCGCCGCAGGAGGTGGCGGACCACGACGCCGCGCTCGTCGCGATGCGCTCCGCGGGCCCGCTGCCGGGCTGGCGCCTGCGCCACCTGCCCGCCGCGCTCGCCGGCCTCCTCGGTCTCGAGCTCGCCGCGGTGCTCATGGTCGTGCCGTCGGTGCTCGTCGTCTGGGGTGCGCTGCTCGGCGCGGGCGTCCTCGCCGGACTCGCCGCGACGCTGCTCGCCGGCCCGGTGTTCGTCGTGACGGTGTGCCTCGTCGTCGCGGTCGGGCGCCGGCTCGTGCTGCCGCGCACGCCGGTCGGCATCCACCCGGTGCGCTCGCCGCTGGGCCTGCGCAAATGGGTCGCCGACGCGCTGCTGGCGTACAGCCTCGCGTTCACCAACTCGCTCTACGCGACGCTCTACACGGTGCCGTGGCTGCGGCTGCTCGGCGCGCGGGTCGGGCGCGGTGCGGAGGTCTCGACGGCCGCGCACCTCGACCCCGACCTGCTGACGCTCGGCGAGCAGAGCTTCGTCGCCGACATGGCGAGCGTCGGCGCCGCCACCTACGCCGACGGCCGCATGCTGCTGCGCCCGACGCGGGTCGGCGACCGCGCGTTCGTCGGCAACGCCGCGCTCGTCCCCTCGGGCGTCGGCACCGGCGACGGGTCGCTCGTCGGGGTGCACACGGTGCCGCCGCCCGAGGGCGTGCCCGACGACTCGTCGTGGCTCGGCTCGCCCGCGATGCACCTGCCCCAGCGCCAGGACTCGGGTGACCACCCCGTCGAGGAGACGTTCTCGCCGGACCGGCGCCGGGTCCGCCGGCGCCTGGCCGTCGAGCTGGTGCGGGCGACGCTGCCCGCGTCGCTGCTCGGGATCGGGCTCTACGGCTACCTGCTGGCGCTCTCGCTGGTCGCCCGCGGCCGGGAGCTGCTGCCGGTCGCCCTCGTCGCGCCGTTGATCGCCCTCGTCGCGAGCACCGCGATCGTCGCCTACGTGGTGGCCGTGAAGCGCCACGTCGCCGGCACCTACCGGCCGCGGGTCGCGCCGCTGTGGGACCCGTTCGTGCGGCGCACCGAGCTCGTCACCGGGCTCTACGAGGCGGCGGCCGTGCCGACGCTGCTCGGGATGCTCACCGGCACCCCGTTCCTGCCGATGGCCCTGCGCCGCTTCGGCGCCCGCATCGGGCGGCGGACCTGGATCGCGACGACCTACCTCACCGAGTTCGACCTGGTCGAGGTCGGTGACGACGCCGCCGTCGGCCCCGCGGTCTCGCTGCAGACACACCTCTTCGAGGACCGGGTGATGAAGATGTCGACGGTCCGGGTCGCGCCCGGCGCCACGGTCGGCGCGCGCTCGGTGGTGCTCTACGACGCCACCGTCGGCGCGGACGTCGACCTCGACGGGCTCTCGCTGTTGATGAAGGGCGAGGAGCTCGGCGAGGGCGGGCGCTGGCGCGGCATCCCGGCGCGGGGCGTCGCGGAGCCCGACACCGCCACCACCACCGCCACCGCCACCGCCACCGCCACGGGCGACGCGCCGACCGTCGAGCTGCCCCGCCTCGCGGGGACGGCCCGGTGAGGGCGCTGGTCTACCGGGGGCCCGCGAGCCTGCCCGGCTGCCCCGAGGCCGTCGCGTCCGTGCTCGACGCGGTCGGGCTCGACGTGCGCTACGTCGGGCCGCGCGAGGACCTGGCCCTCACCGGGCCGGTGCTCGCCGGCGCCGACCTGTACGCCCAGCCCGGCGGCGGCACCCTGCGGCAGGGCTGGCGGCGGATGCGCCGGCACCGCCGGGCCGTGCGCGACTTCGTCGACGGCGGCGGGCACTACGTCGGGTTCTGCCTCGGCGCCTACCTCGCCGGCGCGACGCCCGGGTTCGGGCTGCTGCCCGGCGACACCGACCAGGCGCTCGACACCGAGGACGACACGGTGGTCGAGGTCGACTGGGGCGGCCGTCGCCGGGCGGTGTACGCCCAGGACCCGGCCGCGCTGCTGGTCGACGGGCGCGCCGACGTCCTCGCCCGCTACCCCGACGGGCAGGTCGCGGCCGCCGTCGCCCCGTACGGTGCCGGGCGCGTCGGCGTCGTCGGCCCGCACCCCGAGGCCACCCCCGACTGGTTCACCGACGCCGGCCTGCCGGTCGCCCCCGACGCCCGTGACCTGGCCCGCGACCTCGTCGCCCACACCCTGGAGGGCACCCCGTGAGGGCCGTCATCGTCCTCGTCGCGCTGCTGGCCGCGATCGCCGGCTGCGCCACCCCGCCGGCGCAGGCCGCGCCCTGGCCGGAGCGGCCGTCGGTCGACCTGTCCTACGACCTCGCGCCCGACCTGCGGGGCGCCACCGGCCGCGAGGCCGTGACGTTCACGCCGGACCAGCGGATCTGCGAGCTGGTGTTCCGGACCTGGCCGAACGCGCCGTCGCCGGCGTCGGAGGGCAACGCGCTGCGGGTCACCGACGCGACCGTCGACGGGCGCCCGACGACGCCCGTCGTCCGATCCGCCGGAGCGCCGCCCGGGGCGCCCGGGACGCTGGTCGAGCTGCCGCTGCCGTCGTGCGTCGACGCGGGCACGACCATCCGCGCCGAGCTCGGGTTCACGCTGCGCCTCGGCGTCGACGCCGACGAGCGCCTGGGCACCTCCCCGTCCACCGGGACCGCCTGGTTCGGCTCCGCCTTCCCGATGCTCGCGTGGGTGCGCGGGCGGGGCTGGGTGCGCGACGACGCCGTCCGCATCCCCGGCGAGACCGCCGTCAGCGAGGAGTTCCGCCTCGACGCGCTGCGCGTCACCGCGCCGGAGGGCGCCGCGGTCTCCGGGGTCGGCCGCGCCGAGGGCACCACGCCCGGCCCGCGCCCCGGCACGACCACGCACACCTTCCGCGCCGACGGCGTCCGCGACGTGTCGGTCGCGGTCGGCGCCTACCGGGTCCTCGAGCGCGAGGTCGCCGGAGGTACCCGGCTGCACCTGTTCACGCCGGTCACCGGCACCCGCGTCGACCCCGAGCGCTGGGCCGCCGAGATCGACGGGGCGCTGGGCCGGCTCGAGGACATGCTCGGCCCGATGCCGCAGCCCGACCTGTGGGTGGCGATCGCGCCGTCGCAGTCGTCGGGCATCGAGTACCCGGGCGCGCTGCAGTTCGGCGACACCGCGCCGCGCCAGCTGCCCGAGCTCGTCGCGCACGAGCTCGCCCACCAGTGGTTCTACGCGCTCGTCGGCAACGACCAGGGCCGCGACCCCTGGCTCGACGAGGCGTTCACGACCTACGCGCAGGCCCGGGTGACGGCCACCGAGGACGACGACTATGCCCTCGAGGACGTGCCCGAACGCCTGCGCGGCGACCTCGGCCTGCCCATGTCCGCGTGGGCCGAACGCGGCTTCGGGCCCTACAACACCGGCGTCTACGTCCAGGGCGCCGCGGTGCTGCTCGCCGCGCGCGAGCGGGCCGGCGCCGAGGCGTTCGACGACGCCCTGCGCGCCTACGTCGCCGACAACGCCCACCGCGTCGCGACCCCCGACGACGTGGCCCGCGCGTTCGCCGACCTGCCCGCGGTGACCGACCTGCTCACCCGCGCCGGCGCGCTGCCGCCCACCTGAGGAGCCCACCCATGACCGCTGCCCCGCTCGCCGACACGCGGGCCGACGCCACCGAGCCGCGCACCGAGCCCGTCCCCGCCGTCCCGTCCCCGGGGCGTGTCCTCGGTGTCGACGCCGCCCGCGGTGTCGCGCTGCTCGGGATGATGGCCGTGCACGCGCTCTACGTCGCCGACGCCGCGGGCCGCCCGACCTGGGTCGGCACGGTCGCCCTGGGCAACGCCGCGGCGCTGTTCGCGGTGCTCGCCGGCGTGGGCGTCGCGTTCCTCACCGGCCGGGCGCGGGTCCGCCCCGGCGCGGGCATCCGGCGCGCGGCCGCCTCGCTGACGGCGCGGGCGGTGGTGATCGGCGTGCTCGGGCTCGCCGTCGGGGACGTCACGGACCCCGAGATCGCGACCGTGATCCTCCCGTCCTACGCCGTGCTGTTCCTGCTCGCGATCCCGCTGGTGCTCCTGCCGACCTGGGTCCTCGTCGGGGGCGCCGTGCTGGGCGCGGCCGGGATCCCGTTCGCGAGCCACCTCGTGCGGGCTCACCTGCCCCTGCCGGAGCTCGGCAACCCGTCGCTGTCGTGGGTCGTCACCGACCCCCTCGGGCTCGTGCGCGAGCTCTTCCTCACCGGCTCGTTCCCGGCGCTGTCGTGGCTGCCCTACCTCGCGGTCGGGCTCGCGGTCGGGCGGGCGCGGCTGCGCTCGCGGCGGCTCGCGGCCGGGCTCGCCGGGGGTGGGGTCGCGCTCGCGGCGGCCGCGGCCGGGACGTCGGCGCTGCTGCTCGGGCCGGGCGGCGGGCTCGCGCGGATCACCGGGGCCTCGTCCGGCCTCGACCCCGCCGTCGTCGGGGAGGCCCTGACGATCGGCCCGGACGGGACGACGCCGACCACGACCTGGTGGTGGCTCGCCGTCGACAGCCCGCACTCCTCGACGCCGCTCGACCTCGCCCGCACGATCGGTGTCGCGCTCGCCGTGCTCGGGGTGATGCTGCTGCTCGACCGTGTGGGCGGGCCCGTCGTCGCGGTGGTGCGGGCGCCCCTCGCGGCGGCCGGGGCGATGACGCTGACCTTCTACACGCTGCACGTCCTGTTCGTCGGCTCGCCGGTGGACGTCTACGAGCCGATGGCCGGCTACGTCGTGCAGGTCGTGGCGGTGCTGGTCCTCGGGACGGCGTGGCGGGCGACCGCGGGGCGGGGGCCGCTGGAGACGGTCGCCTCGGCGGCGGGTGCCCGCGCGGCGCGGTGGGTCGCGCCCTGATCAGCGGGTCCTCCCCGGGCGGGGTCGGGTCTTCCCTACTCCCCGGGCGCCGCGGCGGCCCCAGGCTCGTGATCGTCCCGCTCGAGCCCGCCGTTGGAGACCGCGATGACCTACCACCTCGGTGTCGACCTCGGTACGACGGCCACCACGGCCGCCGTGCACCGTGCCGGCCGTGCCGGTGTCGTCATCCTCGGCGAGCGCAGCGCGGCCATCCCCTCGCTGCTGCTCTGGCCGGCCGAGGGGTCGCCGCTCATCGGTGACGACGCCGAGCGGCGCGCCGCCGACGAGCCCACCCGCATCGCCCGCGGCATCCGTCCCCGCCTCCTCGACCCGGTGCCGTTCTCGCTCGGCGGCGCGCCCTTCGCCGCGAGCGCGCTGCTCGGGGTGCTGCTGCGCCGGGTCGTCGACCTCGTCGCCCAGCGCGAGGGCGGGGCGCCGGACGGCGTCGTCCTGACCCACCCCGCGACGTGGGGCTCGGCGCACCGCGAGGCGTTCGCCGACGTGGCCGCCTCGCTCGGGCTCGGCGAGGTCGCCCTCGTGACCGCGCCGGAGGCGGCCGTCACCGACCACCTGGCGCGCCGCGGTGTCGTCGCCGTGGGGACGCTCGCCGTCGTCGACCTCGGCGGCGGCAGCCTCGACGCGACGGTGGTGGCGCACGGGCCCGGCGGGCTCACGGTGCTCGGGCGGCCCGAGGGCGTCGAGCACCCCGACGACGAGGAGCCGACCGAGGAGTGGATCCTCGCCGCGCTGCACCGGACGCTCGCGAGCGCCGGGCTCGGCGCGGCCGACCTCGACGGCGTCCTGCTCACGGGTCGCTCGACGCGGATGGGCGTGCTGGCGGCGTCGTTGACCGCGGCGCTCGGCCGCCCGGTCGAGGCCGGGCCGGAGCCGGAGCACGCGGTCGCGATCGGCGCCGCGCGGCTCGGCGCGCACGTCGCCGCGCCGGCGGCGCCCCGCCCGCCCCGTCCGGTGGTGGACGCGGAGCCCGTGACCGCGATCGTCGAGCACCCCGTGCCAGCCGCCGTGGGAGCCGTGGGAGCCGTGGGAGCCGCGGGCGCCGCGGGCCTCCCGGCCCCGTCGCCGGCCGGCCCGGTCGTCGCGCCCCCGCGGCGACGGTCCCGGCGTGGCCTGGTCGCCGGGCTCGCCGCGGCCGCGATCGTGCTGGGCGCGGCCGGTGGGGGCACGCTCGCGCTGCTCGGCGCCGCGTCCCCGGCCGTCGCGGCCCCGCCGGTGACGGTCCCCGCGGCGCCGGTCGCGGCGGAGACCACGACCACCACCACCACAGAGCCCGCCGAGGAGCCCGCCGAGGAGCCGGACGCGTCCGAGCCGACCGTCGCCTCGGTGGCCGAGACGTCCACGTCCGACACCACCACCCACGCCGTGACGCCCCGGACGCGCACGACCACCACCACGGCGACCGCGGACACGTCGGACCACCGCCCCCGCGGCTCCCACGACGACCGGCAGGACGGGGGACGCGACGACGGACGCGACGACTCCGGCCGCCACGAGGGAGGGACCGAGGATCCCGACCCCGACGACCCGGGCTCCGACCCGTCCACCGGCGACGACACCCAGACCCCGCCCGACCAGCACAGGTGATCATCGGCGAGCACCGCCTGAGCGCCGTCTGAGCGCCGCCTGCTCTACGGCTGGGCGAGGCCCGGGGTCGTGCCAGCCTGGCGTCCACGCTGGCGCTCAACGCCAGGATTTCCCCCAGCTCGACCCCGGCCGGTCCGGCACCCCTCGCCCGTGATCGTGGTGGGTTTCCTGACGTCTGACGCCAGCGTGGACGCCAGGCTGAACAACCTCGGTGCGCTAGTGGGCGCGGGCGCGGGGGGTGCGGGCGAGGGCGGTGCCGAGCTCGGCGGTGGTGAGCTGGTGGGGGGTGTCGAAGCCCTCGCGCACGATCGCCGCGCCGCGCACGTCGTGGTCGGCGGTGTAGTGGTTGGTCACCACGACCGTCGCGAGCCCCGCCGCCAGCGCCGCCCGCAGGCCCGGGCCGGAGTCCTCGACCGCCACGGTCCGCGCGGCGTCGACGTCGAGCCGGGCGAGTGCCAACCGGTAGGCCTCGGGATCGGGCTTGAGCTCCGCGACGTCGTCACCGCACACCACGACCTCGGCCGTCCCCGCGCCGAGCAGGTGGGCGAGCAGCGGCTCCACCCACGCCCGCCGACCCGTCGTCGCGACGGCGATGCGCACGCCGTGGGCGCGCAGGTCGTCGACGAGCGCGGGTAGGCCCGGGCGCGGACCGATGTCGCCGCGCCGGACGACGTCGACGAACAGGTCGGTCTTCGTGCGGTGCACCGCCGCGGCGACCTCGTCGGCGTCCTCGAGGCCACGAGCCCGCAGCACCGCCGCGACCCGCTGCCGCCCGCCGGTGATCGTCAGCAGCTCGCCGTAGTGCTCGACGTCCCACGACAGGTCGAGGCCGTGCGCCGCGAACGCCTCGTTGAACGCCACACGGTGCCCGTCGCGCTCGGTGTCGGCGAGGGTGCCGTCGACGTCGAAGACGACGGCCTCCGGGAGACGCCGGGGCGCGGCGCCCGAGCCGTCGGAGGGCAGGTCGGCGATCACCGCGCGGCCTCCGTCAGGTGGTAGAGCAGCAGGAGCTGGGCGATCGCGAGCGGCTCGCTGCGCCCGTCGCCCAGCCGCCCGAGGCACTCCGGGGTCTCGGTGTCGGGCGCGCCGAGCGAGGTCCAGATCGCCTTCTCCACCGCGAGGCTCTCCTCGCGCGGCACGTAGCCGTGCACGTGCAGCGACTCGACCGGCCGGCCGTCGGGGTCCCGCTCGAGCTTGAGGTGCATGGCGCGCGAGAGCCCGGGCTGCAGGGCCTCGGTGAGGTCGGGGTGGTCGATCGTCGGCCGCATCATCATCGTCGCCGACAGCGGGGTGTCCGGCGGGTCGTCGCGGCTCTCGATCGGCGCGAAGCGCACGACGAGGTCGGCGTTGGCCCGCTGCGGGCGGATGTAGGCCTCCGACTCCGGCTCGCGGCGCTCGAGCTCGGCGAGCACCTTCTCCTCGGTGTAGCCGCGCTTGCTCGTGTCCCGCGCGACCTTCCACCCGCGGCGGATCTCCTCGGGCGGGTCGAGGAAGACGGTGACGTCGAAGCAGGCCCGCGACAGCTTGCTCCACAGCGGGAACAGCCCCTCGACGATGACGAACTCGGCGGGCTCGACCAGCTCGGGACGCACGAGCTGTCCGGTGCCGTGGTCGTAGACCGGCTTGAGCACGGGCGCGCCCGTCGCCAGCAGCTGCAGGTGCTGCTCCATGATCTCGAGGTGGTTGCAGTCGGGGTGGAGCGCGGTGAACGGCAGGTCCTTGCGCTCCTCCCGGTCGTAGCGGTGGTAGTCGTCGGTGCACAGCGACACGCACCGCTCGGGGCCGAGGGCCTCCACCAGACCGCGGGTCATCGTCGTCTTGCCGGCGGCGCTGTCCCCGGCGATCGCGAGCATCACCGGGCGACGCTGTGGCGGCACCCCGCCGGCGCGCCGGATGCGCAGGGACTTGTCGGGCACGAGGTCTCCCTTCGTCGATCCGGACGCTAGGGATCGCCGGCCGGCCCGTACTCCCCCGTGACGGGGGGTGCGGCGGGGGAGACGCAGCGGAGCGGAGCTCGACCGTCGAGGGGGAGAACGCAGCGGAGCGGAGCTCGACCGTGGAGGGGGAGACGGCGCCGGGTGGCGTCCCTAGGGTGGGTCGGATGACGGGGACCGCACCGCTGCGCGTGGTCCTGGTCGACGACCACGAGATGGTGATCGTCGGCCTCAAGGCGATGCTCGCCCCGTTCGCCGGCCGGGTCCGGGTGGTGGGCAGCGCGAACGGCGCCCGCGAGGCCCTCGACGTCGCGGTGTCGCTGGCCCCCGACATCGTCCTGTGCGACGTGCGCCTGCGCGGCGACAGCGGCCTCGACCTGTGCCGCAGCCTCGCCGAGCGGGCGCCGGGGCAGAAGGTCGTGCTGCTCTCGGTCTACGACGACGAGCAGTACCTCTACCAGGCCCTCCGCGCCGGGGCGGCCGGCTACCTGCTCAAGCACATCGGCGGCGAGGAGCTCGTCCGCCACCTCGAGCTGGCCGCGTCCGGCACGACGGTCGTCGACGCGACGATGGCCGGCCGCGCGGCGGCGTCGGCGGCCCGCCTGGAGCGCGACGAGTTCTGGCCCGGCGCACACCTGGGGCTCACGCAGCGCGAGAGCGAGGTCCTCGCGCTGCTCGTCGCCGGGCACAGCAACCGCGCCATCGCCGCCGAGCTCGTCATCGGCGACGAGACGGTGAAGAGCCACGTGCGCTCGCTGCTGCGCAAGCTCGCGGTGCCCGACCGCACCGCCGCCGTCGCCGCGGCGCTGCGCGAGGGGGTGTTCCGGTGAGGGACACGGCGCGGGGCGGAGCTGGACCCGTGAGTCAGCCCCGCGGCCTGGGCCTCGCCGACCCCGAGCGGGAGAACGCCGTCCTGTTCGCGATCATCGAGGCCGCGACGAGCGGGCCGGGCGTGGAGCCGCTGGCCGCCGCCGTCGCACGCGTGATCACCGAGGCCACGGCCACCGACGTCTGCTTCGTGCACGTCCTCGACGACACCGAGCCGTCGCTGACCCTCGCCGGCGCCACGCCGCCGTTCGACGCGCAGGTCGGCGTGGTGCGGCTCCCCCTCGGGACGGGCGTGACGGGCTGGGTCGCGAGCCACCGCGAGCCCGTCGTCATCCCCGCCGACAAGCAGGACGACCCGCGCTACGTCGCCATCCCGGAGCTGCGCGGCGAGGCGTACACGTCGATGGTCTCGGTGCCGATGGAGAGCGAGCCGGCGGGCCTGGTCGGGGTGCTCAACGTCCACACCGTCGCGCGCCGGGAGTTCGACGACCGCGACGTCCGCGTGCTGCGCACCATCGGGCGGCTCGTGGCGGGCGCGGTGCACCAGGCCCGGATGCACCGCCGGCTCGCCGCCCGCGAGGAGGCGCACGGGCGGTTCGCCGAGCAGATGGTCGCGGCGCAGGAGGCCGAGCGGCAGCGGCTGGCGCGCGACATCCACGACGGCATCTCGCAGCGGCTGGTGACGCTGTCGTTCCACCTCGACGCCGTGCGCACGTTCCTCGACCGGGCCGAGGCGCAGGCCGCGCGGACCGACCTCGCCACCGCGTGCGACCTCGTCCTCACCACCCTCGACGAGGCCCGCGCGGCGATCGGGGCGCTGCGCCCGCCGGTGCTCGACGACCTCGGGCTCGCCGGCGCGCTCGCCGCCCTGGCCCGCGGGCTGCCCGACGCGCGTGTCGTCCTCGACCTCGACGACCGCCGCCTGCCCGAGCACGTCGAGGTCGCGCTGTACCGGATCGCGCAGGAGACCCTGCAGAACGTCCTCAAGCATGCCGGGGCCGACGAGGTCGACGTGCGCCTGGCGGCCACCGACGGCGGGGTGCAGCTGACGCTCGCCGACGACGGCGTCGGGTTCGACCCCCAGGACGGCCGGGCGGGCGTCCACGGCTACGGCCTCGCCTCGGTGCGCGAGCGCGCGGAGCTCGTCGGCGGCACCGTGCGGGTGATCTCGCGGCCGGGGACCGGCACGTCGGTGACCGTCACCGTCCCCCTCGACGATCAGGCGATCGACGAAGGGTCCGCCCGGAACACTTGATTGTCCTGCACAGGATCGGCCCGCACGCTCAGGAGCATGGCCGATCGATGGAGCGCGGGCGTCATCCCCTACGCGGAGATGGGGTACTGGCAGCCCGACTACGAACCGAAGGACACCGACCTGCTCTGCGCGTTCCGCGTGACGCCGCAGGACGGCGTGCCCCCCGAGGAGGCGGGCGCCGCGGTCGCCGGCGAGTCCAGCACCGCGACGTGGACCGTCGTCTGGACCGACCGGCTCACGACCTTCGAGCACTACCAGGCGAAGTGCTACCGGGTGGAGCCCGTGCCGGGCGCCGAGGGCCAGTGGATCGCCTACATCGCCTACGACCTCGACCTGTTCGAGGAGGGGTCGATCGCGAACCTGACCAGCTCGATCATCGGCAACGTCTTCGGCTTCAAGCCGCTCAAGGCCCTGCGCCTCGAGGACATGCGGATCCCGCCGCACTACGTCAAGACGTTCCAGGGCCCGGCGCACGGGATCGTCACCGAGCGCGAGTACCTCAACAAGTTCGGCCGCCCGCTGCTCGGCGCGACGACGAAGCCGAAGCTGGGCCTGTCCGCGCGCAACTACGGCCGCGTCGTCTACGAGGCCCTGCGCGGCGGGCTGGACTTCACCAAGGACGACGAGAACATCAACTCGCAGCCGTTCATGCGCTGGCGGGACCGCTACCTCGCCTGCATGGAGGCGGTGAACCGGGCGCAGGCCGAGACCGGCGAGGTCAAGGGCCACTACCTCAACGTCACCGCCGCGGACATGGAGGACATCTACGAGCGCGCCGAGTTCGCCCGCGACCTCGGCAGCGTCATCGTCATGGTCGACCTGACCGTCGGCTACACGGCGATCCAGTCGCTCGCGAAGTGGGCGCGGCGCAACGGCGTGATCCTGCACCTGCACCGCGCCGGTCACGCGACCTACACCCGCCAGAAGAACCACGGCGTGAGCTTCCGCGTGATCTCCAAGTGGATGCGCCTCGCCGGCGTCGACCACGTCCACGCCGGCACGGTCGTCGGCAAGCTCGAGGGTGACCCGGCGTCGGTGCACGGCTTCTACGACGTGCTCCGCAAGGGCCGCTACGCCGCCGACCCGTCGAAGGGGCTGTACTTCGAGCAGGACTGGGTGTCGATGCCCGCGGTGATGCCGGTGGCCTCCGGCGGCATCCACGCCGGTCAGATGCACCAGTTGCTGCACCACCTCGGCGAGGACACCGTCCTGCAGTTCGGTGGCGGCACCATCGGCCACCCGATGGGCATCGCCTCGGGCGCCGAGGCCAACCGCGTCGCCGTCGAGTCGATGATCAAGGCGCGCAACGAGGGCCGCGACTACCTCGCCGAGGGCCCGGAGATCCTCCGCGACGCCGCGAAGCGCAACAAGCCGCTGGACATGGCCCTGTCGACCTGGGGCGACGTCACCTTCGACTACGCGTCCACCGACACCGTCGACGCCACCCCGACGCCCGCCTGAGGAGCACCGCATGCGCATCACCCAGGGGACGTTCTCGTTCCTGCCCGACCTGACCGACGACGAGATCACCGCGCAGATCGCCTACGCGCTCGAGCACGGCTGGCCCTGCTCGGTGGAGTACACCGACGACCCGCACCCCCGGAACACCTACTGGGAGATGTGGGGCCTGCCGCTGTTCGACCTGCAGGACCCGGCCGCGGTGCTCGACGAGGTGCGCGCGTGCCGCGACGAGCACCCCGAGCACTACGTGCGCGTCAACGCCTACGACGCGGGCCTCGGCCGGCAGACCGTCGCCCTGTCGTTCCTGGTCAACCGGCCGAGCGAGGAGCCCGGCTTCCGCGTCGACCGCCAGGAGGGCGCGGACCGGCGCGTCCACTACTCGATCCACTCCTACGCCACGGAGCGGCCCGCGGGGTCCCGCTACGGCGGGGCCCGGGGCGGCTCGCGGAGCAACGGCCATGGGCAGCACTGAGAACGGACGGGTCTCCTTCGCGACGGCCGGGCGGGCGTCCCGTCCGGTCGTGGCGGAGCCGGACCCCGGCGAGCCCACCGTGCCCGACGAGCCCGACGTCCTCGACCCGGACGCCACCGTCGACCTCGACGAGGTCCGGCGGGAGGCCGGGGTCGACGACGTGCTCGACGGGCTCGACCGCGAGCTCGTCGGGCTCGCGCCGGTCAAGGAGCGGCTGCGCGAGCTCGCGGCGCTGCTGGTCGTCGACCGGGTGCGCGAGCGCTTCGGCGTCACCACCGACCGCCCGACCCTGCACATGTGCTTCACCGGCAACCCGGGCACGGGCAAGACGACCGTCGCGCAGCGGATCGGGGACCTGCTGAAGGGTCTCGGCTTCCTGCGCCGCGGGCACCTCGTCACCGCGACGCGCGACGACCTCGTCGGCCAGTACGTCGGGCACACGGCGCCGAAGACGAAGGAGATCGTCGGCAAGGCGCGCGGCGGCGTGCTGTTCGTCGACGAGGCCTACTATCTGCACCGGCCGGGCAACGAGCGCGACTACGGCGGCGAGGCCATCGAGATCCTGCTGCAGGCGATGGAGTCCCACCGCGACGACCTCGTCGTCGTGCTCGCCGGCTACGCCGACCGGATGGCCACGTTCTTCGAGGCCAACCCGGGGATGCAGAGCCGGATCGCGCACCACGTCGACTTCCCGGACTTCAGCGCCGACGAGCTGGTGACCATCGCCGAGGGCATGGTCGCCGAGCAGGGGCTGGGGCTCTCGCCCGAGGCGCACACCGCGCTGCGCGAGTACCTGGCGCTGCGCCGCGAGCAGGAGTGGTTCGCCGGCGCCCGCAGCGTCCGCAACGCCCTCGACCGCGCCCGCATGCGCCAGGCCCGCCGTCTCGCGGAGGGCGGGAGCCGCGTCGGCCTCGCCGACCTCACCACCCTCCAGGCCGCCGACCTGCGCGCCAGTCGCGTCTTCGCCGGCGGCCACCGCACCTGACCGCCCCCATGTGAGCACTTTCGACGGCTATAGCCGTGGAAAGTGCTCACATAGGTTCGGCGGGTGACCACCACCGCGCGCCTGCGGGCGTTCGTCGCGCTCGCCGACCGGGGGTCGGTGCGGGGCGCGGCAGCGGCGCTGGTGGTCACCGAGTCCACCGTCTCGGCCGCCGTGCGCGCGCTGGCCGACGAGGTCGGCGTCGCCCTGCTCGAGCGCGAGGGCCGCGGCGTGCGCCTCACCCCCGCCGGCGCCCGCTACGCCGACTACGCCCGGCGCATCCTCGGCCTGCTCGACGAGGCCACGACGGCCGCGCGCGGCGCGGCCGACCCGGAGCACGGGCACATCCGCCTCGGCGCCGTCACCACGGCCGGCGAGCACCTCCTGCCCGCCCTGCTCGCATCCTTCCGCGCCCGCCACCCGCACGTCGGGGTGGGCGTCGACGTCTCCCCCAGCGCCGCGGTGTGGGCGATGCTGCGCCACCACGAGCTCGACGTCGTCGTCGCCGGCAGCCCGCCGGGCGACCTCGACGGCCGGGTGCGCGCCCGACGCGAGAACACGCTCACCGTCGTCGGCGCCCCGGACGCGGCGGCCGGCTTCGACCCGGCGACCGCGACCTGGCTGCTGCGCGAGCAGGGCTCCGGCATCCGCGCCACCCTCACCGCGCTGCTCGCGGACCTGCCCGGCGACCCGCCCCGCATGGTCCTCGGCTCCCACGGCGCGACGATCGCCGCGGCGCGGGCCGGGCTCGGGGTGACCCTGGTGGCGCGCGAGGGCGTCGCGCGCCTGCTCGCCGAGGGCACGCTGGTCGAGCTGGCGGTGCCGGGCGTCCCGATCGCGCGCCCGTGGCACGTCGTCACGCACCCCGACGCCACGGCCAGCACCCAGCTCCTCATCCACCACCTGCTCGAGGACGAGGAGCTCGGCTGGGAGCGGGTCTGACCGGTGCTCAGGCCGCGACGGCCCGGTCCACCTCGCGCCGCAGCGCCGCGCGGCCCGCGTCGGCGGCGGCCGGGTCGCCGCGCCACGCGAGCAGGGCCGGCGAGACGAGCGCCCGCCCGAACGAGAACGTCAGCGGCCACGGGCCACCGCGCCGACGAATCGCGGCGAGGTTCGCGGCGGCGGTCGCCGACGGCTGGCCCCCGGAGAGGAACGCGACGCCCGCGAGCTCGTCGGGCATCGTCGCGCGCAGGGTGTCGACGGTGGCGCGGGCGACCTCGGCCGGGCCCGCCGCCTGCCGCGCGCCCTCGCCCGCGGTGACCATGTTCGGCTTGAGCACCATCGCCGCCGGGTCGACGCCGGCGCGGTCCAGGGCGCGGGCGAGCCGGGCGAGCGTCCGGGCGGTCGCGGCGGCGCAGACCTCGATGCGGTGGCCGCCGGCGCTGAGGATCTCGGGCTCGACGATCGGCACCAGGCCGCCGTCCTGGCAGATCCGCGCGTAGGCCGCGAGCGCCTCGGCTCCCGCCTCGAGGGCCCGGGTCGACGGGCGGCCCGCGCCGAGGTGCAGCACCGCGCGCCACTTGGCGAACTCCGCGCCGAGCGCGACGTACTCGGCGACGCGGTCGGCGAGGCCGTCGAGGCCCTCGGTGACCGTCTCGCCGTCCTCGCCGCCGTCGAGGGGCGCGGTGCCGGTGTCGACCTTGATGCCGGTCTGGATGCCGGCGTCGGCGAGCGCGGCGGGGAACGGGCGGCCGTCGGCGAGGTGCTGGCGCAGCGTCTCGTCGCACAGGATGACGCCGCTGACGCCCTCGCCGAGGTCGTCGGCGGTCAGCAGCAGCTCGCGGTACGCGCGGCGCTGCTCCTCGGTGGGGTCCACGCCGGCGTCCTCGAGGCGCCGCGACATCGTCCGCGGGCTCTCGTCGGCCGCGAGGATCCCGCGACGCCCGGCGACGAGGCGCGCGGCGGTCGCGCGCAGCTCCTCCCGGGCGGGAATCGGGTACTCGGTGATCGTCGTCGTGGCTGTGCTCGTCACGGCGGCCTCCCTCGGCGGTGTGCCCACCGACGCTAGGGACCCCGCCCCCCGCCCGGCGTCCCCTGCGCGGTGGAGCGGGCGGGGGAGGTGGTAGCCGGCGCGCTCGACGCGCTGCCGCGCGATCCGCAGCGCCTGCGGGCGTCACCACCCGCGTCGCGATCAGCGCCGCGTCCGTCGCCGGCGGCCACGAGCGCCCGCCCGCCCGGGACGACGAGACGTGAGCGCATGCGGCACGGGTGTTCACTCGGGCGCGGTCACGCGTGCCGCGCCGGCACGTCGACGCGGCGCCGGGACCGGGACCGGACCAGGGCCGGCCCGCCGAGGATGGCGGCGGCCGCCCCGACGACCAGGGCCACCCACCCCCCGACGATCCCGTAGCCGGTGCCCGGACCACCACGGGCGGCGGCCACCACCCACGCACCGATGACCGTCGCCGTGAGACCCGCGACCAGGGCCACGATCGCCCTGGTCCTCCCGGCGCCGCCGCCGCGCCCGGAGCGGGCCAGGGCGGGCCCTCCGAGGACCACCCCGCCCAGGCCGAGCGCGATCGCCACGAGGGACCACGACCGTCCGGGGGTCAGGGTGTGGGCAGTGGCGGTGGCCGCGTCGGCGGCCAGCAGTGTGTGGGACACGAGACGCTCCTCGTCCTCCGGTGCTCGAACACGTCCGAGCGTGGCCCCGGGCCACACCCCCGGGCGTCGCCCCGACGCGGACACCTCGCGCTGCCGTCGGTGCCGCAGCAGGCTGCCGCGGACGCGGTAGGACCCACGGCCGTACCACCCGCGCAGTAGGCGCCCGATCCTCCGCGTGCGGGAGTCGCCGGCGTGTGACCGGGGCTAGCGTTCCCCCATGGGCCGGGGGCGGATCGGGCTCCGCGACGGCGCGGTCGCCGTCGCCGTGGGGGCGTTCCTGCTCGTCGTCGAGCTGTTCGGGCAGCACCCCGCGACGGATGCCGCCCCGGTCGGCTACGCCCTCCTGATCGCCGGAGCGCTGTCCCTGGTCGCGAGCCGGCGGGCTCCCGTCACCGTGCTGGCCGTGACCGGGCTGTGCGCGCTGGGGCACCTCGCCGTCGGGCTGGACGTGCCGGCCGTCGCGTACCTGGTCGCGGTGTACGCCACGGTGCGGGCGGGGCACCGCGTCGTCGCGGTGGCGGGTTCGGTGATCATGCTGGTTGCCGTCCCGTTCGCGATGCTGGCCTCTCCGCACCACGTGTCCCTGGGCGAGGCGCTCGTCCCGGCCAGGGACGTGCTCCCCCTGGCCTGGCTGGTCGCCGCCGGAGCTGCGGGCGAGGCCCTGCGACAGGCCGAGAGACGGGCGGAGGAGGCCGAGCGCACGCGTGAGGAGACCGCCCGGCGGCGCGCCGACGAGGAACGACTGCACATCTCGCGGGAACTGCACGACTCGCTCACCCACCAGATCTCCGTGGTCAAGGTGCAGGCCGAGGTCGCCGTCCACCTGGCCCGCAAGCGCGGGGAACAGGTGCCGGAGCCCTTGCTCGCGATCCGGGAGGCCGGGCGCGAGGCGGCTCGGGAACTGCGCGCGACACTGGAGACGCTGCGTGACGACGAGGCGGACCGGAGGAATCCGCCCCATGGGCTCGACGACGTCCCGGACCTGGTGGAACGGGCCCGGACGAGCGGTCTGGACGCGACCCTGACGATCGAGGGTGACCGGCACGAGGTCCCGGTCACCGTGCACCGGACCGCGTACCGGATCGTCCAGGAGTCACTGACCAACATCACACGGCACGCCGCCGCCACCAGGACGACGGTGGTGATCGGCTACCGACACGATGCCGTGGTCGTCCGCGTCGACGACGACGGACGAGCGACCCCGGACACCGCGCCGGAGCCCGGCGTCGGGCTGCTCGGGATGCGGGAACGGGTCACGGCGCTCGGTGGCCACCTCAGCGCGGAGCCCCGCTGCGAGGGCGGGTTCACCGTCCGGGCCGAGCTGCCCACGGGACACGCGTCGTGATCCGCGTCCTCCTGGTCGACGACCAACCGCTCATCCGCAGCGGTTTCCGCGCGCTCCTCGAGGTCGAGGACGACATCGAGGTGGTGGGCGAGGCCGGCGACGGTCGCGAGGGTGTGGCACTGGCACGCGAACACCTGCCCGACATCGCGCTGATCGACATCCAGATGCCGGTCGTCGACGGTCTCGAGCCACCCGCCGCATCGCCGCCGATCCGGCCGTGGCCTCGGTGCACGTCGTCATCCTGACCAACTACGGCCTCGACGAGTACGTCTTCGAGGCGCTGCGCGCCGGCGCGGCGGGATTCCTCGTGAAGGACATCCTGCCGGAGGACTTCCTGCACGCCGTCCGGGTCGCCGCGCGCGGCGACGCGCTGCTCGCCCCGGCGATCACCCGCAAGCTGATCGACCAGTACGTCACCCACCCGCCCGCCACCCGCAGCGCCACGGCGCTGCGAGCCCTGACCAACCGGGAACGGGACGCGGTCGCCCTCGTCGCCCACGGCCTGTCCAACGACGAGATCGCGGACCGCATGGTCATCAGCCCGCTGACCGCCAAGACCCACGTCAACCGGGCCATGACCAAGCTCCACGCGCGCGACCGCGCGCAACTGGTCGTCCTCGCCTACGAGACCGGGCTGGTCACCCCGGGTTCCCCCTGAGACCGGCGCGCCACGGGCGGGGCACCGGTCAAGAGCTACTCTCCGTCATCTCGGTCTTGTCGCGATGGTCCGCACGTGTCGAGAATCGTCGTCCATGACCTTCCCTTTCGGGGCTTCGTCACTCGACGACACCGTGGCCGCGCGACGGGCATGGATCCTCCTGGCCGCCGCGGTCGTCGTCGAGGTCGTCGTCGTCGCGCTGTTCGCCCTGGTGCTGCTGACGTCGTCGTCGACCGGCACGCTGGTCCTCGCGGTCGGCGGCATCGCGGTCTCGTCGATGCTCACCGTGCTCGCGGTGATGAACCTCGTGCGGACGCGCGTGCACGCCGCCGTGACCGGCGTGCCGGGGGCCGCCGTGTCGGGTCTCGGGGTGGGCGGGGTCCGCGTGGGCGCCGGCACCGGAGGCGGCGGGCCCCGCGGCGGGGGCTCCCGCGGCGCCGGCTCGGGCCCGTACGACCACGGGCACCCCGGGCACACGCACCACGGTCACCACCACGACCACGGGTCCTGGTCCGACCCCGGCTCGTGGAGCGACTCCGGGTCGTCGACCAGCGACTCCGGGTCGTCGTCGAGCGACTCCGGGTCCTCGAGCAGCGACTCCGGGTCGTCGTCGAGCGACTCCGGCTCGTCGGGCAACTCCTCGGACTGACCACGGCCGTCGCGGACGATCGGCGACGCCGGGCCGTCGCCCGCGGTGCCGTCCTCGACGGGGGGGCTCACCCCGGTGCCGCGGGGATCGCCCGCGGCACCGGGGGAGATCAGCCGACCGACCTCCGGCGAGGAGGCGCGGGCGCGACGGGCGCTCCGCGTGTCCTCGCCCCGGAGGATCAGCCGACGCGGATGCCGGCGGGCAGGCGGGTGCCCTCGCCGGCGAGGGGGTCGGAGTCGCAGGCCCGGTCGGGACGGCGCACCGACAGCGTCAGCGGCACCGGCCCGCTCCCACCGGTCGAGCCCCGCTGCGCTCCGTCTCCCGCGTCCTTGCGCGGCCCCCGGGTCGTCCGGTGGGAGTGGTCCAGCGACGGCTTGGGGACGACGGTGTCCATCTCGAGCTGCGCCAGCGCCCGCTCGCCGTTGCCGAGCACGCACTCCGGGTCGGGGCCGTCGAGCGGCAGGCCGGTGAAGAACTTCGCCGCCATGCAGCCGCCCTGGCAGGCGTCGTAGTGCGAGCACTTCGTGCACGCGCCGCCCGACTGCGGTCCGCGCAGCTCGGCGAACAGCTCGGACTCCCGCCAGACGGTGTCGAAGCCCCCCGGCGATCGGACGTTGCCCGCGAGGAACTGCTCGTGGATGGCGAACGGGCAGGCGTAGACGTCGCCGACCGGGTCGATCAGGCACACCACGCGCCCGGCGCCGCACAGGTTGAGGCCCGGCAGCTCCTGGCCGAACGCCGAGAGGTGGAAGAACGAGTCGCCGGTGAGGACGTCCTCGCCGCGGGCGACGAGCCAGTCGTAGAGCTGGCGCTGCTGCTCGCGGGTGGGGTGCAGCTCGTCCCACGAGTCGGCGCCGCGGCCCGAGGGGCGGAAGCGGGTGATCCGCAGCTGGGCGCCGTAGCGGTCGGCGATGGCCTTGAACTCGTCGAGCTGGTCGACGTTGTGCCGGGTCACCACCACACTGATCTTGAACTGCCCGAACCCGGCCTCGTACAGGTTCTCCATGGCCCGGATCGCCGTGGCGTACGAGCCGGGGCCGCGGACGTGGTCGTTGACCTCGGCCGTCGCGCCGTCGAGGGAGATCTGCACGTCGACGTAGTCGGTGGCCGCCAACTGCGCCGCGCGCGCCTTGTCGAGCTTGACGCCGTTGGTGGAGAACTTGACGCCGACGTCGTGGGCGATCGCGTAGTCCAGCAGCTCCCAGAAGTCGCTGCGGACCGTCGGCTCGCCGCCGCCGATGTTGACGTAGAAGACCTGCATGCGCTGGAGCTCGTCGATGACCGCCTTGCACTCCTCGGTGGAGAGCTCGTTCGGGTCGCGACGACCGGAGCTGGACAGGCAGTGCACGCAGGACAGGTTGCAGGCGTAGGTGAGCTCCCAGGTCAGGCAGATCGGGGAGTTCAGGCCTTCGACGAAGTGGTCGACGAGTTTCACGGGGTGTCCCCCTCGGAGCGCCGCTTGATGGTGCCCGCCTGCGCCAGGCCGGCCAGGGCCTTCAGGTACTGGTCCCGCTGGGGTGCAGGAACCTCGGCGGCCTCGAGGGCGCCGTGGACGTCGGGGTGGTCGGCGAGCGTCTCGACGACCCGGACCAGGGGCCGGGTCTTGAGGAACGACAGCCGCCGGGTGTGGAAGTCGTAGACCAGGGCGCCGAAGGACTCCGGACGCACCGAGACCGAGCCGGAGATCCGGTACGGCTGGTCGGCGTCGAAGTGCTCGACGCCGGCGGGGGTGGCTCGCGGGCCGGCCCCCGCCGCCGTCGTCGACATCAGTAGACGCCGCACATGCCGTCGATCGAGACCTCCTCGACGAGGGTCTCCTCGACCAGCTCCTCGTTCTCTCCCATTGCGTCCTCCTCACCAGCGGTGCCTCGGGCGCTGGGAACGCTAAGCGGCACTCGGTGCCACCACCAGACGTCCGGCGGACGGGATTCCCCTGTCCGATCGGTGGGGGCGGCGGACGACCCGGGTTGGTAGAGGATGCTCGTGTGGTGACGACGAGGAGCGCGCGACGGGTGCCGGTCGCCCGGCGCCTCGAGGACGTCGCCCTCGAGCTGTTCGCGACGCAGGGCTTCGACGAGACCACGGTCGACGAGCTCGCCGTCGCCGGCGGGGTGGGCCGGAGGACCTTCTTCCGGTACTTCCCCACCAAGCTCGACGTCGTGCTCGGCGAGCTGGACGACGGCCTCGCCGCCCTCGCCGCCGTGCTGCGCGACGAGCCCGGCGACGACCCGGTCGTCGCCGCCCGCGCCGCCTTCCTCGCGGTCAACCACTACGCCGACGCCGAGCTCCCCGCGCTGCGCCGGCGCCTCGGGCTCATCGAGGACGTCCCGGAGCTCGCCGCGCGGGCCACGGTCCGCTACCGCGACTGGGAGCAGACCCTCGCCACCGACGCCGCCGGGCGCTGGGGCACCGACCCCGCCTCGCTGCGCGCGCAGGTGTTCGGGCGGGCCGTCGTCGCGTCGATGCGCGCGGTGTTCAGCGCCTGGCACGGGCGCCCGGAGGCGGACGCCGCGGCGCTGGGCGCGCTGGTCGAGGAGGCGTTCGACGCCCTGGCGCGGGGGTTCTCGTCGCCGTGAGCGCGCCCGAGGAGCTCATCGACCTCGATCCCGACTCGTCCGACCCGCCCTACGAGCAGCTGCGCGCCCGGATCACCGAGCTCGCCCGCACCGGTGGCCTCGCCCCGCACACGCGCCTGCCGGCGGTGCGCCGACTCGCCGGGGACCTCAACCTCGCGCCCGGCACCGTTGCCCGCGCCTACCGGGAGCTCGAGGCGGCCGGGGTCGTCGAGACCCGGGGGCGGCTGGGCACCTTCGTCGTGGGCGGGGAGTCGCCCGCCGACCCGGCCCGCGAGCTCGCCGCCGAGTACGCGCGGCGGGTCACCGCGCTCGGCGTCTCGCGGGAGCGCGCGCTGGACCTCGCCCGCGCGGCCCTCGCCGAGTCCTGACCGGGGCCCGCGGGGCGAGGGACGCCCTCGCTGCCTCCCACGCACCCAGGGGCGCCCTCGCTCCCCTACCAGGGCACCTCGGCCCGGTCCTCCCACAACCGCCCGGTCGGCGCCGGGTCGGACGGGCTGGAGGCCCGCCCGCAGAGCCAGATCGCCGTGTCCGCGCCCTGCTCGACCGACCGGGGCGCGTCGGGGCCGCCCATGTCGGTGCGGCAGTGGCCGGGGCAGGTCGCGTCGACGAGGACCCCGCGCCGGCCGAGCGCCAGCTCGTGGGCGAGGTTGCGGGTCAGCGCGTTGAGCCCCGCCTTCGCGACGCGGTAGGGCGCGAGCCCGCCCGCGGTGCCCGGACCGGTCATGCGCCCGAGGCACGCGGACAGGTTGACCACCCGGCCCCACCGGCGCCGCGCCATCCCCGGCACGAGCGCGCCGACGAGGGCGAAGGGGGCGTCGAGGTCGACCGCCCGCACGTCGCGCCACTCCCCCAGCGACGTGTCGAGCGTCCTCGACCGCTTCGCGCTCATCACGGCCGCGGCGTTGACCAGCACGTCCACCTCGAGCCCGTCGACGCGGGCGGCGATCCCGTCGACGTCGGCGAGGTCGTGCACCAGCGCCCGCCCGCCGATGGCCGCCATCGCCGCGCCCAGGGCGTCCCCGTCGCGCGCCACGCCGATCACCGAGGCACCCGCGGAGGCCAGCCCCGCCGCGATCGCCCGGCCCAGGCCCCGGCTGGCACCGGTGACGAGCGCGGTGCGCCCGGACAGCTCCTCGGTCACCGGCCCGAGGTTCCCGCGGCCGTCCCCTTCCACCCTTGACGCTTGTCGCGTACACCTTGCAACAACGGGTCGGCGACAACGCCGCACGATGGCCAGGCGGGCCACCTGCCCGAAGGTGCAGGCCGGGCACCGTCGCCGTGGTCGGGATCACCGCGCGCCCCTGTCCTCGTGACCCGCGCCACCCCTAGCGTCGCGCCGGATCGCGCGGAGCCGGCCCCCTGCGGGGCGCTCCGGGACCGACCCCGACCGAGAGGACCGCCATGCAGGTAGACGAGCTGCTCAAGCCGTTCCCGATCAAGGAGTTCCACCCCTTCCCGCGGGCGCTGCTGGGGCCCGGCTCGCACGAGATGATCGGCCCCGAGGCCCTCAAGATGGGCTTCAAGAAGACGCTGATCATGACCTCGGGTCTGCGCGGCACGGACATCGTCCACAAGATCTCCGAGTCCATGAAGTGGCACGGGATCGAGACGGTCATCTACGACCAGGTCGAGTCCAACCCCAAGGACTACAACGTCATGGACTCGGTGAAGCTGTACCAGGAGAACTCCTGTGACAGCTTCGTCTCCATCGGCGGCGGCTCCTCGCACGACGCCTGCAAGGGCGCCCGCGTCTCGGTCGCCCACGACGGCCGCAACGTCAACGAGTTCGAGGGCTTCAACCAGTCCGAGAACCCGAAGAACCCGCCGCACATCGCGGTCTCCACGACGGCCGGCACGGGCTCGGAGACGTCGTGGGCCTACGTCATCACCGACACCACGACCGACCCGAACAACCCGCACAAGTACGTCGCGTTCGACGACGCCTCGGTGACCAGCCTGGCGATCGACGACCCGGTGCTCTACTACGACTGCCCGGTCGACTTCACCGCCCAGTGCGGCTTCGACGTGCTCGCGCACGCCTCCGAGCCCTACGTCTCGCGCCTGAACTTCCAGCCGAGCCTGGGCAACGCCCTGCGCGCCATCGAGCTCACCAACGAGCACCTGCGCGAGGCCGTGTGGAACGGGCAGGACCTGCCCGGCCGCGAGGGCATGATGTACGCGCAGTACATCGCCGCCCAGGCGTTCAACTCCGGCGGCCTCGGGATCATCCACTCGATCTCGCACGCGGTGTCCGCGTTCTACGACACCCACCACGGCCTCAACAACGCCATCGCGCTCCCCCGCGTGTGGGCGTTCAACATGCCGGTGGCCTACAAGCGCTTCGCGAAGATCGCCCAGGCCATGGGCGTGGACACCACGCACATGACCGACGTCCAGGCCGCCGAGGCCGCGCTCGCCGCGTCCATCCGGCTGCTGCGCGACGTGGGCATCCCGGAGAAGTTCACCGACGTCACCCAGGACTCGTACTCGAAGAACCGCCTGGGCCAGGGCCCGACCAAGTTCTACGAGAACGAGAAGACCATCACGGGCAACGACGCCGACGTGGACCGCATCACCAACCACGTCCTCGGTGACGCCTGCACGCCGGGCAACCCCAAGGAGTGCACGTTCACGACCGTGCGCCCCGTCGTCGACCACTGCATGAACGGCGACCTCGACGACCTGCTCAGCTGATCGCAGCACCGGTGCCCGGTGAGGTCGGCCTCTGCGCTGGCCCGCCGGGCACCGGTGTGTTCCCCTCGATCCGCCACCTTCGGAAGGACCCCGCGTGACCAGCACGACCACCGACGCCAGCCCGCCCTTCGGAACGGTCGAGGAGGTCGTCGACGCGCTCGCCGCGCAGGGCTACATCGCCGACCGGCGCCTGGCCACGACGGTGTTCCTGCTGACCCGCCTCGAGAAGCCGCTGCTGCTCGAGGGACCGGCGGGTGTCGGCAAGACCGAGCTGGCGAAGATGCTCGCCCTGGCCACGGGCCGGCGCTTCCTGCGGCTGCAGTGCTACGAGGGCCAGGACGAGACCAAGGCCCTCTACGAGTGGGACTACGGCAAGCAGCTGCTCTACACCCAGATGCTGCGCGAGAAGATCAGTGAGATCGTCCAGGACGCCCCCGACATCAAGACCTCGGTCGAGCGCATCGCGTCCCAGGACAGCGTCTTCTTCTCGGAGCAGTTCCTCGCGGAGCGGCCGCTGATGGAGGCCATCCGCTCCGACGAGCCCGTCGTGCTGCTCATCGACGAGGTCGACCGCGCCGACGAGGCGCTCGAGGCCGTGCTGCTCGAGACGCTCGGCGAGTTCCAGATCTCGGTGCCCGAGGTCGGGACGTTCAGGGCGGAGAACGCGCCCTACGTCATCCTGACCAGCAACAACACGCGCGACCTGGCCGCCGCCCTCAAGCGCCGCTGCCTGCACCTCTTCCTGGACTACCCCACCGCCGAGCGCGAGCTGGAGATCGTGCGCTCGAAGGACACCGGGCTGCCCGAGGCGGCCGCGCGCGAGCTCGTCGAGGTGGTCCGCGGGCTGCGCGAGCTCGAGCTGCGCAAGGCGCCGAGCATCTCCGAGACCATCGACTGGGCCCGCACCCTGGCCGTGCTGGGCGTCGACGAGCTGAACTCGCAGATCCTCGCCGACACCGTCTCGGTCGTCGTCAAGTACGACAAGGACGTCACCAAGGCCCTCGGCGCCCTGCCGAAGCTCGTCGACCCCAACGCCGAGATCGACGACGCCCACGGCCACGGCCACGGGCACGGCCACGGGCATGGCCACGACAACGGGCACTCGAGCGGCCCGGCGCCCGCGACGTCCCGGCCCGTGCACGACGACGAGGACGACGGCCCCGACGGCCGCGCGGTCCGCGCCGCCAAGGACCAGGAGGGACGGCACGCGGGCGTCTACGGCGCCCCCGGTCGGGAGTACCAGGAGCGCGCCCGCTCGGGCGAGACCGAGCCGACCAAGAAGCGGCCGGTGAGCTCCGGTCAGGGCAGCCGCTCGTTCGGGCTCGGCAAGAAGCGCGCCCTCTAGCCCCGCCCGCCCGAGAGGAGGCCTGCGTGGAGGCCAGCATCCACCGCTTCGTCCGGCTGCTCCGCATCCGGCAGGTCCGGATCTCCACGTCGGAGGTCCTCGACGCCATGCGCTGTGCGCGCGAGCCCGGCGTGCTCGCCGACCGCGAGACGCTGCGGGCCGCCCTGCGCGTCGCGCTGGTCAAGGACGTCCGGGACGAGGCGACCTTCGACGAGATCTTCGACGCGTACTTCGCCCTGGTCCGCATCGGCGCCGAGGAGCGGGGGCACGGTCACGGGCACGGTCACGAGGACCTGTCCGACGACGGCACGCTCGAGGACTTCACCCTCTCCGACGAGCCCGCCGAGACCCCGCAGCAGGGCCACGACCACGGCAAACCCGTGGACATCAAGGAGTTCTTCGACCCCGAGGACATGGCCCAGCAGTACAACCTGCACCAGGAGGCCAACAAGCTCGACCTCGCGGCGATGACCGACGAGATCGTCTTCTCCAAGGACGGGGCCACCGACCAGACCGGCACCACCGAGAAGGTCCAGATCGAGACCGACCGTCTGCACGGCGGCGGGCTGCCCGGCGACATCGCCACCGAGTCGGGCACGAAGGTCGACGCCGACCTCAACGTCGCGCAGCAGGAGGCGCTGCTCGGCTGGCTGCAGGGCGTCGAGGACGGGATCTCCGACGACGGCGACGAGACGGACGCGATGGCGCTGCGGCGCCGGCTCGCCGGGATGCTCGAGAACCTCCCCGAGGCGATCAAGCGCCACCTCGAGCGGCTGCTGGAGATCGAGCAGCGGATCGTCGACGGCGGGCACGCCGACGAGGAGGCGCACCGGGCCGAGGTCGACCGCGCCGAGGAGCACGAGCGCCAGCAGCTCGAGGACTCGCTGCGCCGGCTCGCGAAGACCCTGCACGGCGCGCTGACGCACAAGCGCCGCGAGTCCCCGCGCGGGCGCATCGACCCCGGGCGCACGATGCGGCGCAACATGCGCTTCGACGGGGTGCCGTTCCGGCCGGTCACCGTCGAGCGCACCGAGGACAAGCCGCGCCTGGTGATCCTCGCCGACGTCTCGCTGTCGGTGCGCGCCACGGCCCGCTTCACGCTGCACCTCGTGCACGGGCTGCAGGACATGTTCGGGCAGGTGCGCTCGTTCGCGTTCGTCGCGGACCTGTTGGAGGTCACCGACCTGTTCGCCGACCACACCGTCGAGGACGCCCTCGGGCTGATCTTCGGCGGCGACCTGCTCGACGTCGACGCGAACTCCGACTACGGCACCGCGTTCGGCACGTTCCTCGAGGACCACGGCTCGGCGGTGAACCGGCGGTCCACGGTGATCGTGCTGGGCGACGGTCGGGGCAACGGCAACGACGCGAACATGGAGGCGTTCGCCGAGATCACCCGCCGGGCGCGCGAGACGATCTGGCTGACCCCGGAGCCCCGCTACTCCTGGGGGCTCGGCGCCTGCGACCTGCCGCGCTACGCCGAGCACGTCGACCGCATCCGCGTCGTCCGCGACCTCACCGGGCTGTCGGAGGTCAGCCACGACATGGCGGCCGAGATGATCGGCAGATGACAGGGCTGGCGGACGCGCCCGCCACGGGGGTCGTGCGGATCGACCCCCTCGCCCCGTCCCACCCGGGACGCTGGGAGGACGACCGGGTCGTCGTGTGCCACGTCGACCGGGGCGCGGTACCGGTCCGCCTCGTCGCCGCGCGCCCGCCGGAGCGGGTCACCGAGCACTTCGAGGTGCACCGGCAGGGCGCGCGGCTGCTCGTGCTGCACCGGCTGCGGCCCGACGAGCTCGACGACGACATCGCGGGCCTGCTCGCCGGGGAGCTGGGCGGGCTGGTCGCCTCGGCCGGCGACTTCGAGCGCGTCTTCACCGGCATCGTGCGCTCGACGATCAGCGACCCGCTCACGGCGTGGTCGACGTTCTACGCCAACAGCCTCGCGGCGCTGCGCGCGCCGGCGCACGAGGTGGCGCCGGACGTCGCGCCCGAGTCGTCGCTGGCGGCGTTCGCCCCGGTGCACGAGCGGGCGCTCGTCGAGATCCGCGGCCGCACGGTGCTCGACGTCGGCTCGTGCTTCGGCTTCCTGCCGCTGCGCCTCGCGCAGGAGGGGTTCGACGTCGTCGCCAGCGACCACACCCCGGGCACCATGGGCCTGCTCGGCGCCGTCGCCCGGCGCCGCGGCGAGGCGGTGCGCGCGATCGTCGCCGACGCCCGGGCCCTGCCCGTCGCCGACGGCGCCGTCGACACCGTCACGGCGGTCCACCTGCTCGAGCACCTGCCGCCGCGCGAGACCGTCGGGGTGCTCGACGAGGCCCTGCGCGTGGCGCGCCGCCGCGTCGTCGTCGCCGTGCCCTACGAGGACGAGCCGGAGCCCGTCTACGGCCACCTCCGGACCTTCGACCACGCCGCCCTGCACGCGCTGGGCGAGCGCTCCGGGCGCCCGTTCACCGTGGCCGACGACCACGGCGGCTGGCTCGTGATCGAGGCCTGAGTGTCAGCGAAGTGCCGTCGCTGACACCCAGTGTCCGTATCGGTACTTCGATCACTCGCCGACCCGGGTCTAGACCGGGCAGCCGCGTCCCCGCGCCTTGGCCTGCTCGTCGAGGCGGAACATCGGGCCGGTGTCGGTGGGCTCGTCGTAGTACCGGTGGAACACCGGCGTGAGGCCACCGGAGATCGGCGGGACGATCCAGCTCCAGTCGACCGGGCACTTCCGCCCCGCGGCCTCCTCCTTCTCGACGAAGCGCAGGAAGCGCTGGGACTCGCCGTGGTGGTCGGCGAGGGAGACGCCGGCCTCGTCGAACGAGTGCTGGACGGCGGCGGTCAGCTCGACGGCCGCGCGGTCGCGCCACAGGGTGCGCTCGCTGGAGGTGTCGAGGCCCATCGCCTCGGCCACGTCGGGCAGCAGGTCGTAGCGGTCGGTGTCAGCGAAGTTCCGGGCCGCGATCTCGGTGGCCATGTACCAGCCGTTGAACGGCGCCGCCGGGTACGAGACGCCGCCGATGTCCAGCCGCATGTTGCTGATCACCGGGAGCGCGTGCCAGCGCAGCCCCAGGTCGGTGAACCAGCCGAACTCGGGGTGGCTCAGCGGGACCTCGAGCACGGCGTCGGCGGGGACCTCGTGGATCTGCGGGCCCTCCCCGACGTGCTCGCCACCGCCGCTGACCACGAGCGGCAGGACGTCGAAGCGGCCCATCGGGCTCGGCGGCATCCAGCCCAGCGCGCGGGCGTTGTCGGTGAACCCGACGTAGCGCGGGTCGCCGAGCACCCGCCCGCCGGCGCGGTAGCCGGCGTAGCGGACGAGCTGCTCGTTCCAGATCCGCGGCCCGGAGCCGGACGGCCCGTCGGGAGCGAAGATCGTGATCGTCGAGCGGATGCGCCCGCGGCGGGTGGCCTCGCGCAGGTGCCCGATGCACTCGGCGGCGACCTCGTCGGGCGCGGTGACGTGCCGGCGGTCGCGCAGGTGCAGGCTGCGCCAGTAGAGGCGCCCGATGCAGCGCGCGGAGCTCCGCCAGGCCACGCGGGCGCCGAACTCGAGCTCCGCGGTGGTGTGGACGTACGTGCCGGTGCGGGCGATCTCGTCGTGCACCGCGGCGATCCGCGGCTCGACGGGGCCCTCGGCGGGGTTCTCGGCGTGGAAGAGCCGGAGGAACTCCTCGGCCTCGGCGGGGTCGACGGTGCGGCCGCGGACCGGGGGCTCGGGGGCGGGGCCGGCCACCGCGACGGGGGCCGCAGGGTCGACGGCGACGTCGGCCGCATCGGCCTCGACGGCCTCGACCGGGACCTCGACGGGCTCGACCGACTCGACCGACTCGACCGACTCGACCGACTCCTCGGGAGCCTCGGCCATCTCCGGCGGGGCCGCGGGAGCGGGCACGCCCGGGGCGACGACCGACGGCACGCGAGGCCGTGGGCGGGGTCGCGGATGCGGGGTGGGGACCGTGGTGTGGTCCCCGCTGCCGACGGCCTCGATCGCCACGCCGCGCGTCATGCCACCTCCGTGTCTCGAGCCGTCCCGCGCGGCCGCCGTCCACTGTGCCGCCCCGGGTCCCGGAACGGATCTCGCTGTTCGGATCAATCGTCCGGCTGGACGTCCGAACCCTGAAGGTCTGTTCGGCGCAGTCGGGACCCGCCGACCGGCGGCACCACGTCACCGACGGCGACGGGGAGCGACGGTGAGGCAGGCCGCTGACCAGGCCCGACGGCGCAGTCCACGTTCGGGTCGGCGGGACCGGGCGTCGCCACGCGGTGTCCCCGACGCGGCCTCGCCGACGTGCCGGCGTCCCGTGACGGCTCCACGTCGGCCCACTGTAGAGGGTGCTCCGGGCACGGTGCGCACACACCGTCCTTCCCCGGACAGCCCCGGACCGCCCGGCACCCGACCCTCGGCCACGGGTCGTTCGCGTTCGGTCGATCACGTCTGGCACGCTGCTCGGTCGACAACGTGTGATGGCCTCGTACACAGCGCGTCACGTCGTCGGGGACGGCGCGCACCGCGGGGTCGGGAGGTGCACCGTGACGCGAGCCCCGGGGCCCGCGAGCCACGAGCCGGACGGGCCGGGCCGGACGCCCGCGTCCGCCGCGCGCCCGGCCGGCCCGCCGGCCGACGAGGGCGAGACCACCGTGCTGCCGGTGGTCGGTCCGGCCGGGACGGGACGCACGGCGCCCGCGCTGCCCGAGGTCCCCGCGATCGCCGACATCGCCGCCCCCGGACGCCCGGACGTCGACGCCGTCGTCGCACCGGCGGAGCCCCCGGCCCGCCGTCGCCCCCGCCCGTCGCGGCACATGCGGGCGCGCGCCGACGAGATGGCCCGCCTGCTCTCCCACGGGCAGGGGACGGGGCGCCGGGAGCGCCGCGGGCTGTCGTCGCTGCCGGCGGCCGCCGCGGTGATGGCCGCCGTCGCCGTCGGCGGCGTGGGCATCGCGCTCGGGCTCGACGCCCAGCGCACCGGGGCGCAGATGGCGCTGCCCGGCCTCCCCGACGTGCCGGCGGAGCAGACGCCGGTGCCCGGGACCACCACCGTCCCGACCGTCGACACCGGGGTCGTCGGCGCGCTCGAGCCCGACGTGTCCGTGCGCGTCGTGGAGCCCTCCTCGGTGGCCGCCTCCGCCCCCGGCGCACCGCAGCCGGTCGCGCCCCCGCGCGCGACCACCTCGTCACGGACCCGCCCGAGCGCGACGACGCCGCGCTCGACCACCCCCGAAGCCACCTCCCCCTCCACCCCGACCCCGCGCTCGACGTCGTCGCCGACCCCGCGCGCGGACGGCGGCGAGGACGCGCCCCCGCGGGAGGACACGGGCGCCGGGAGCCGGGACCTCGACGAGCTCGACGACGGCTCCGCGACCTCGTCGTCGCCCCTCGACGGGGGATCCACCACCGCGAACTGACGCGGGCGGGCGCCCGTCCGGCGATGCCCCGCCGTGGGCCCCGGCCACCGTGGAGATCGACGACGGGGAGCGGTCGTCCCGCGACGACGGGTGACGCGGCCGATCGGCCGCGTCACCCGATCCGGGGGTGACCGGACTCCGCTCACCGGGCGTGGCCCTACGCTGACCGCACGGGGACACGACAGAGCGGTACCGGGTGCGACCGGGAGTAGCGTTCGCAGGTCGAGGACAACCGCTAGGGTGGCGCGACGCCGGGGGAGACCAGTCATCCGGGACGAGGAGTCGACCAGACGTGACCGCAGCGAGGGACGACCGTTCCCTGGCGGGGGGGCCGCTCGGCAGGTCCCCCGTACCGGGTGGTGCCCACGACCGTGACCTCCGTGACGATCACCGGGTGGACCCCCGGGGCGGCTACGGCCGCTCCGAGCCCGACGGCTACGAGACGTCCTCCGGCCCCCTGTCCCGCCCCCTCGGCGCCGGTCGCCCGACCGGTCCCGACCAGACCGACAGCTCGGTCTTCGACATCGCCGACGACCGCCGTGACGGCCCGTCGTACCGACCGTCCACACCCGGGCCCGACCGCACCGGTCCCCATCGCTCGGCGTCCGAGGGGAGCTCGATGACCTACCCGCACGGCTCGTACGGTCGGCAGTCCGGCGTGCGCTCCTACCCGGGGTCCACGCCGGCCGCCGCGCCGCCGGCCCCGTACGACGGCGGCCGGTACGACGGGGCCCGTCCCACGGGTCCGTCGTCGATGCCGCCGATCCCCACCGCGCCGCCTCCGCCGCCGCCCGCGCCCGCCCCGGGCGCGCCGTCGGGCCGGGCGCCCGAGGGCGTCGGGCTGCCGGCGCCGCGGGAGGCCGCCGCGTCGAACGACGTGCACGACATGGTGTCGCTGATCCGGTCGAGCTTCGCCGCGGTCGCGCCCCGCTCCGAGGAGCTGACCCAGCTGTTCTACGGCTGGCTGTTCCGGATCGCGCCCGAGACCCGGGAGCTGTTCCCGGTCACCATGGAGCTGCAGCGCACCCGGCTGCTGCGGGCGCTGGTCCACGTGGTGCAGATGGTCGACCGGCCCGACGAGCTGTCGGTCTTCCTGCGCCAGCTCGGTCGCGACCACCGCAAGTTCGGGGTCGTCGGCGAGCACTACGACAAGGTCGGCGAGGCCCTCCTCGGCGCGCTGCGCGAGACGGCCGGGCCGGCGCTGTGGACCCACGAGGTCGAGGAGGCGTGGACCGGGGCGTACGGCATCGTCGCCCAGGCCATGCGCGAGGCGGCCGACGCCGAGCGCGGCCCCGCGGTGTGGATGGCCCGCGTCATGGAGCACCGGCGGATCTCCCAGGACCTCGCGGTGGTCCGGGTGCAGACCAGCCAGCCGGTGCCCTACCTGGCCGGGCAGTACGTCAGCGTGGAGACGCCGCAGCGCCCGCGCATGTGGCGCTCGATGTCGCCGGCGAACGCGCCCGGTCCGGACTGCGTGCTCGAGTTCCACGTGCGCACGGTCCCGGGCGGCTGGGTCAGCCGGGCGATCGTGTCGCACGCCCGCGTCGGCGACGTGTGGCGCATCGGCCCGCCCATGGGCCAGATGACGCTCGACCCCCGCTCGCGCTCCGACCTGCTCATGGTCGCCGGCGGCACCGGCCTGGCGCCGGCCCGCGCGATCATCGAGCAGCTCATCATCGACGGCACCGACCGCAAGGTCGCGCTGTTCGTCGGCGGGCGCTCCTGGGCGGACCTCTATGACATCGAGGCCCTGCGGCGCAGCGCCCAGGAGAACCCGTGGCTGTCGGTGGTGCCCGTGGTCGAGGACGACGGCCGTCCTCACGGCGCGGAGACCGGCACGGTGGGCGAGGTCGTCGCCCGATACGGCGCCTGGGCCGACCGGGAGATCACGGTCAGCGGCTCCCCGCCGATGGTGCGCGCGACGGTCAACGCGCTCCTCGACGCCGGCACGCCGTTCCTCAACATCCACTACGACCCGTACCACACGGACTGAGCGGCGCCCCGGTTCCGCAGCGAACGGGTATCTCGCTGCTTCTACGCGTACGAGCTCCCCGTTGATCACAGGAGAACGGCGCCGCCCACGAGTCGTGGGCGGCGCCGTTCGTCCGTCTCGGGGCGGGCGACCCGTCAGGCGCCGGCGGGCTGGCGCGGGGTCATCTCGACCGAGAGCTGCGGCGGCTTGGCCAGCGTCTGGAAGACGACGCAGTACCGCTCGGTGAGCTTGTGCAGCGTGGCGAGGGTGTCGGCGTCGGCGTCGGTGTCGAGGTCGAAGCGCAGGCGGACCTCACGGAACCCGACCGGCGCGTCCTTGGCGACGCCCAGGGTGCCGCGGAAGTCGAGGTCGCCCTCGGCGTGCACGTTGCCCCCGCGGATCTCGACGCCCATCGAGGTGGACACGGCGCGCAGGGTGACGCCCGCGCAGGCGACCAGCGCCTCGAGCAGCATGTCCCCGGAGCAGAGCTGGGTGCCGTCGCCGCCGGTGGCGGGGTGCAGCCCGGCCTCGACGAGCGCCTGGGACGTCTGCACGCGGCAGGCGATGCCCGAGCCGTCGACGTCGCCGTAGGCCTTGAGCGTGACGACCGCCGACTCGGGGTCCTCCTTGTACTGCGACTTGAGCGGGCCCTGGGTCTCGGCGAGCTTCGTCTTGTCCATGACCGCGATCCTCCCCCGTGATCGGTCGTGCGTCACCCGGTCGTCACGGGGGTCCGCACCCGCCGGGGTCGGCAGGCCGCCACCGCGAGGGCCCCGACCAGCGAGAACGCGACGAGCAGCGGCAGCGCGTCGTTCCAGCCCTCGACCAGCGCGGCCGGGCCGGCGCCGAGGGACGGGCGGGTGGCGACGACGGCGATCACGGTGGTCCCGATCGCCGAGCCGACGTAGCGGGCGGTGTTGTTGGCACCGCCGCCCATCGCCCCGCGGCCCGGGGGCACGCTGGCGACGGCCTCGCGGCCCAGCGACGCGTTGACGACCCCGCTCGCCGCGCCCGCGAGGGCGAGCCCGGGCACCAGCGAGAGAGGGCTGTCGTCCGGCGCGAGCCCGAGCAGCAGGAGCTGGCCGAGCGCGACGACGGCGAGGCCGCCGGCGAGCAGCAGCCGTCCCGACCAGGCGGCGGGCAGGCGGCGGGCGAGCAGCGCGGTGACGACGCTCGTGCCCGACCACGCGAGCAGGAGCAGGGCGCCGACCACCGCGGTGCTGCCCAGCCCGCGCTCGACGACGGTGGGCAGGAAGGAGGTCGAGGCGATGATGCCCATGCCCGTCGCGAGCGCCCCGACGGTGGCCGCGACGAACGCCGGCGACGCGAACAGGCCCAGGTCGAGCATGGGGGCGGCGCGCCGACGCTCGAGGACGACGAACACGGCGAGCAGCACGACGCCGGCCGCGAGCAGGGCGAGCACGCCGGGCCGGGCGAACCCCGACCGGCCCTCGACGAGACCCGCGAGCAGCGCGGCGAGGCCGGCGGCGAGGACGAGCACGCCGGGCACGTCCACCGGGCGCGGAGTCTCGGCGCGCGACTCCGGCACCGCGCGGGCGGTGACGAGGGCGAGGACCAGCGCGGCGAGCGCGGCGGCCCAGTAGGCGCCGGTCCAGCCGACGACGCGGTCGAGGCCCGACGCGAGGAACGGGCCCGCCGCGATGCCGGCGCCGAGGCTCGCGCCCCACACGCTGCTGGCCGTGCGCGCCTCGTGGGTGCCCGCGGGGAAGGCGTGGCCGAGGAGCCCCTGGCTGCACGCGACCAGCGCCGCCGCCCCGATGCCCTGCAGCACGCGGGCGACGACGAGCACGAGGGCGTTGGGGGCCAGCGCGCCCAGGACCGAGGACGCCGCGAGGACCCCCGCGCCGAGCACGAGGACCCGGCGCCGGCCGAGGTCGTCGCCGAGCGCGCCGACCGAGAGCAGCGCCACCCCGAGCCCGATGCTCATCGAGCTGAGGATCCACGCCTGCGCCTCGGGGCCCGCCCCGAGCGTGGTGGCCGTCGAGGGCAGCGTCGCGAGGGGCGTCGTGAAGACGACGAGCGCGAGGAACGTGGCGGTCCCGGCGACGGCGAGCACGGCGCGGGGGCGGTCGACCGGGGGCACGTCGGGGACGGTAGCAGCCCAGGTTCGGTCATTGAACCTCTGGCGGTGTGACGACTACCGTGGTTGGCGTGCCGCTGGGGAAGGACTACGACCGCCAGGACTGCGCGCTCGCCCGCGCGCTGGAGGTCGTCGGCGAGCGCTGGACGCTGCTCGTGCTCCGCGACTGCTTCTTCGGCGTCCGCCGCTTCGCCGACCTGCGCGCGCACCTCGACATCCCGCGCGCCGTGCTCTCCGACCGGCTGGCGACCCTCGTCGACGCCGGCATCCTCGAGCGCCGGCCCTACGCGCCCGGTCGCGACGAGTACGTGCTCACCGAGGACGGGCTCGACCTGTGGCCCGCGCTGTTCAGCCTCGCCCGCTGGGGCGACCGGCACCGCGTGGGGCCGGGCGGGGGGCGGCGCCGGTTCCGCCACGCCGACTGCCCGGCGGGCGGCGCCGACCTCGCCGCCGGCGGCGTCTGCCCGGCGTGCGGCACCCTGCCGCCGCCCGCCGCCCTGGAGACCCGGGCGCTCGACCCCGACGAGGACGACGGCACCCGCCCCGAACGCGACGACGCCGTCAGCCGCGCCCTGCGCCGCCCCCACCGGCTCCTGACGCCGCTGCCGTGATGGGCGAGGGCGTCACCACGCGCCCACCGGCCGGCGGATGGCGACGTTGGCGTGGTTGAACAGGTTGGTCAGCGCGATCTGCGCGACGAGCCCGGCGAGCGCCGTCTCGTCGAAGTGCCGGGTGGCCTCGGCCCAGACCTCGTCGGAGACGGGGTCCGGGCGGTCGGCGATCCGCGTCGCCGCCTCGGCCAGCGCGAGCGCGGCCCGCTCGGCGTCGGTGAACCCCGGGGCCTCGCGCCACACCACGAGCATGGCCAGCCGGTCCTCGGACTCGCCGTTCTTGCGCATGGTCCTCGTGCCCGAGTCCACGCAGAACGCGCAGCCGTTGATCTGGCTGACGCGCAGGTGGACGAGCTCCAGCGTGGTGTCCGGCACGCCGGCGGAGCGGATGGTGCCGATCATCGACCCCACCGCCTCGCCGAAGCCGGGCAGCGCGCGGGTGAAGTGCTCCAGTCGTCCGGCCATGATGGTCTCCTCTGTCGGTGTCACATCGACCGGCGGTCGCCGGTCACCAGGGAGACCTCTCGCGACGCAGGGATGTGACCGATGGACACCGAGAATCTCGCCACGACCTTCGAGACCCACCGCCCGCACCTGCGCGCGGTGACGATGCGGCTGCTCGGCAGCCCCGTCGAGGCCGACGACGCGGTGCAGGAGACGTGGCTGCGGCTGGCGCGCACCGACGTCTCCGAGGTGGAGAACCTGCGCGCCTGGCTGACGACGGTCGCCGGGCGCGTGGCGCTGACCATGCTGCAGCGGCGCGGGACGCGGGCGGAGTCGGACCTCGCCGAGGCCGAGGCGGCCGTCGACGAGGAGCCCGACCCCGAGACCCGGGCTCTGCAGGCCGACGCGCTCGGTGCCGCCCTGCACGTCGTGCTCGAGCGCCTCGAGCCCGCCGAGCGCCTGGCGTTCGTGCTCCACGACCTGTTCGCCGTCCCGTTCGACGAGATCGCGACGGTCGTCGAGCGCAGCCCGGCCGCGGCACGCCAGCTCGCGAGCCGCGCCCGCCGGCGCGTCCGCGGGGGCTCGGCGGACGGCGACCCGGACCCGGCGCGCCGCCGCGAGGTCGTCGCGGCCTTCCTCACCGCGGCGCGCGACGGCGACTTCGCCGGGCTGCTCGGCGTCCTCGACCCCGACGTCGAGCTGCGCGCCGACCGCGTCGCGCTGGCCGCGGCCGCCGCGAACCCGAACGCGCCGCAGGTCGGCGGGGAGATGCGCGGAGCCGAGGTCGTCGCCCGCGTGTTCACCGGTCGCGCCACCGCCGCGCAGCCGGCGCTGCTCGACGGCGCGTTCGGCGTGGCCTACGCCCCGGGCGGGCAGGTGCGCGCGGCGTTCGACCTCGTCATCGTGGGCGGGCGGATCGTGGCCATCGAGATGATCGCCGACCCGGACGTGCTCGCCGGGATCGAGGTGGAGCTGCGGTGATCGTGGGTGCTTTCCTGACGCCCAGTGTCAGCGTGGACGCCACGCTGACACACCCCGTGCGTCAGATCAGGCCCATCTTCGAGGCGGCGTAGACGGCCTCGGCGCGGCGGGTGACGTCGAGCTTGCGCATGAGGTTGCCGACGTGGAACTTCACCGTCGTCTCGGAGATGAAGAGCTCGCGGCCGATGGTGCGGTTGGACATGCCGCGGGCGAGCAGGCGCAGGACGTCGAGCTCGCGGCCGGTCAGCGGGTCGCCGTGGGGCTGCTGTCCGTTGAGGGAGCGCACCACGGCGGCCGCCGAGCGGGAGTCGAACGCCGACTCGCCGCGCGAGACCGCGCGGATCGCCGCGGTCAGCTCGGTGGTGTCGACGTCCTTGACGACGTAGCCGCGCGCGCCGGCGTGGACCGCCTCGACCACCAGGCGGTCGTCGAGGAACGTCGTCAGCACGAGCACGCCGACGCCGGGGTGCGCCTGGGTGAGCTGGCGGCACAGCTGCAGGCCCTCGGAGTCCGAGCTGGTCGAGAGCTTGAGGTCGAGCAGCACGATCGACGGCCGCTGGTGCGCGACGACGGCGAGCGCCTCCGCCGCGCTCGACGCCTCGCCGACGATGGCGAACTGCGGCTCGCGCTCGAGCACCGAGCGCAGGCCCTGGCGGACGATGGCGTGGTCGTCCACGAGGACGATGCGCACCTCGCCCCGCTTGGCGGCGGCGCGGGCGGGTACGCGGATCTCGGTCATGACCGGCTCCCGGCTTCCTCGGCAGTGTCGGTGGTGGGTGCCGCGGCGGGCGCGGTGGTGAGCGGCACGCCGACCTCGACGCGGATGCCGCCCTGGGGCGCGCGGCGGATGCGCAGGGTGCCGCCGATCTCGCGGGCGCGCTCGGCCATGTTGACCAGGCCGCGGTGGGAGCCGTCGAGGTCGCCGGCGGCGGCGACCCGCAGCGAGCGGCGCACGTGCTCGGGGTCGCCGGTGCCGTCGTCGGACACCGAGAGCACCAGGCGGTCCTTGCGGTAGGCCAGGCGCACGACGGCCACCCCCGCCTCGGCGTGCACGGCCGCGTTGAACAGCGCCTCGCCCGCCACCCGGAACAGCGAGCGCTCCGCCGCGGACGACAGCGGCACCGGGCGCCCCTCGATGCGCACCTGGACCCGCAGGTCCGAGGGCATGTGGACCGTCGAGAGCTCCTCGAGCATGGCGGGCAGGCTCTGCCGCCCGCGGTCGCCGGAGTGGTTGAGCGCGTAGATCGCCGAGCGCAGCTGCTCGACGGCGCGCCGCGTCAGCGCCTTCGCCGTCTCGAGGCGCCGGCGCTGGCGCTCGTCGCGGATCTCGGAGCGGACGACCTCGATCTGCATGCCCGCCGAGAGCGCGTACTGGGTCACCGAGTCGTGCAGCTCGCGGGCGATGCGGTGCCGCTCGGAGTCGAGCACCTCGCGCTGGCGGGCGACGGTCAGCGCGTCGCGGGTGTGCTGGAGCTGCTCGTTGCGGGCGGCGAGGTCCTCGGCGTGCCGGCTCGCCTCGCCGTAGAGGCGCATCGTGCGCTGGTGCAGCGCCGAGTTCTGCAGCGCCGCCGCGGTCTGGCCGGCGAGCACGCGCAGGACCGAGGCGTCGGTGGCGTCGATGGCCCGCTCGGCGCCGGTCCACGCCACGATCTCGCCGACGACGTCGCCGTCGAGGTGCACCGGGACGTGCAGGTGGTGGGGGTCGTGCGCGGGTTCCGACTCGGGGGTGACGACGTGCGTGTGGCCCTCGCCCGTGCGCACGGCGCGCAGGTGCGCGACGACCCACGGCGGCAGCTCCGGGTCGTCCGCGTCGACCTCCTCGCCCGCCGGGCCGAGCACGAGGTGGCGCGGCGCGGCCTCGGGCAGCGCGCCGTCGGCGAGGGCGAACACCACCCAGTGCGCGGTGAGGTGGTCGGCGGCTGCCTCGGCCACCGCGCGCACGAGCGTGCCCGGGCCCTCGGTGGTGCGCACCAGCGCGCGCGAGATCCGGTCGAGGGCGTGGATGACCCGGCGCAGCCGCTCGGCCGAGGCCAGGTACTCGATGTAGAAGGACGGCTTGCCGGAGCGGATCCCGGTGAGCTGGTCCAGATCGTGGTGGTCGACGGACATCGGGGTTACAGGGCCGCCCGGAACAGTGTCTCGATGTCGGCCTGGCCGGCCTCGCGCGGGTTGGTGGACAGGCAGGCGTCGGCCAGCGTCATCGCCGACAGCAGCGGCACGTCCGCCTCGGTGACGCCGATCTCGCCCAGGCCCTTCGGCACGCCCAGCTCGTCGGCGAGCCGGCGCACCTCCGCCGCCGCCCACTCCGCGGCCTCCGCGGCGCCGGCCGTCGAGTCGGGCACGATGCGCCCGGGCAGGCCGAGGGCCTGCGCGATCGGGACGAACCGGTGCGGGTCGGGCTCGCTGTTGAAGCGGATGACGTGCGGCAGCAGCACCCCGTTGATGACGCCGTGCGGCAGGTCGAGCAGGCCCCCGACCTGGTGGCTCATCGCGTGCGCGGCGCCGAGGATCGCGTTGGTGAACGCGAGTCCCGCCTCGAGCGCGGCCTGCGCCATGCAGGTGCGCGCGGCCTCGTCGGCGGGGTGGTCCATGGTGCGCTCGAGGTGCTCGCCGACCAGCGCGATCGCCTGCAGCGCGTGGTGGTCGGTCAGCGGGTTGTGGGCGCGCGAGACGTAGGCCTCGATGCCGTGGGTGAGCGCGTCGAGCCCGGTGGCGGCGTTGAGCCAGTCGGGCATCGTCGTGAGCAGCGACGGGTCGACGACCGAGACGTCGGGCACCATCGCCCGCCCCAGGATCGTGATCTTGGTGTTGCGCGCGGTGTCGGTGACGATGCAGAACTGCGAGACGTCGGCCCCGGTCCCCGAGGTGGACGGCACCATGACCAGCGGCGGGATGGGCAGCGCCATCCGGTCGACACCCTCGTAGTCGAGGATCGTGCCGCCGTTGCCCGCGAGCAGCGCGATCCCTTTGGCCGCGTCGATCACCGAGCCGCCGCCGAGCGCGACGATGACGTCGCAGCCGTGCTCGCGGTAGGCCACGTGGCCCGCGGCGATCTCGTGGTCCTTGGGGTTGGGCGTCACGCCCGACCACACCGCCGGCCGCAGCCCGGCCTCCGCGAGGTGGGCGCCGAGCTGGGTGGGCCAGCCGGCGGCGCAGAGCCCCGGGTCGGTGACGAGCAGGGGCCGGCGGGCGCCGAGGCGGACCGCGGCGTGGGCCGCCTCCGGCAGGGAGCCGGGCCCGAAGAGGATCTCCGGGACATGGAACTTCGCGAGCCGCGGTGTCCCCGTGCGTGACCGCGCCGCCGCCCGCTCGGCCGGACTGGCCGCGGGGGTCGGGAGGGCGGACGCCCCGACCACCGGCTCCACGGAGCGGCGACGGGCGATGACCGAGTCTCCCGCGCGGGTCACGCTGTCGACGAGGACCACGCTGCCCCCTTCCTGCCGGCCGACGATGTAGGCCACGTTACAGACGACGGCGGGGCGACGGCAGGGTGACGAACGGGTTCGGTCGCGCCCGATCGGACGGCATCACGACGCAGGTCACGCGGTGTCAGGCCGCCCGCACGACCGCGGGTGCACCGACCCCGGCCTCCACGAGGAACGCCTCCTCGCCCCACCACCGCCGGAACGTCGCGAGCCCGACACCGTCGAGCAGGCGACGCGTCTGGCTGTCCTGGGCGAGCATCGCCTCGATCTTGCGGTCGAGGTGGACGCCGTCCAGGCGCAGGTGCAGGCCGGGCGCGACCTCCTCGGCGGGCTCGTCCATGAACACCCCGAAGGCGTCGTTGACGTCGGCGAACCGGCGCGTGAACCCGGGCGCGAGGACGGCCCGCAGGAGCTCGGCCCCGGGCGCCACGGCGTCACGCGCACGGGTCGTCCACCGTCCGACGGCGCGGTGGTCCGGGTGGCCGGTCACGCCGTCGGGCCCGAACGTGACGATGGTGTCCGGGGCGACGTCCTTGATGATCGTCGCGATCGCCCGCGCGGCCAGCGGCTCGGGCGCGTCGGCGCAGGCCCCGTCGCGGTGCCCCAGGAAGCGGTGCTCGTCGACGCCCAGCACGGCCAGCGCCGCCTCGAGCTCGCGCTCGCGGTGTCGTCCGAGCCGCTCGGGTGGCCAGGCGGCGGGGTCGTCGGTGCCGTGCTCGCCGCGGGTCGCGGTGACGAGGACGACGCGGTCGCCCCGCTCGCGGGCGGCGAGGACCAGGCCGGAGGACAGGAAGGTCTCGTCGTCGGGGTGGGCCCAGACGCCGAGCAGGGTGCGGGTCACGACAGCACCTCCGCGACGACGGTGACCGCGACGGCGGCCAGCACGGGCAGGGCGGGGTGGCGGGAGCGCCACGCGACGAGGGCGGCGACGGCGAGGGCGGCGTAGGTGATGCCGGGTACCGCCGGGCCGGACGGTGCCGACGTGGTGACCAGCGCCGTCGCGACCAGGCCGGCGAGCGCGGCGGGCGCGAGGTGCGGCAGGCCGCGGCGCAGCAGCGCCGGCAGCCGGTGCGCGGGGACGAGCGTGATGAGGACGGTGCGCAGGCCGTGGGTGGCGACGGCCGCGAGGAGGAGGGTCATGACGCGCTCCGGTCGGTCGTGGCGGTGCTGGTGGCCGTGCTGGTGGCCGTGCTGGTGGCCGTGCTGGTGGCGGTGCTGGTGGCCGTGCTGGTGGCCGTGCTGGTGGCGGTGCTGGTGGGGGTGAGCCCGTCGGCGACCGTGGCCGTGACGACCCCCGCGGCGATGGCGGCGAGCAGGCCGAGGCCGTCGGGGAGGCCGGCGGCCGCGACGGCGACGACCGCGGCGACGACGGCGGCGAGGCGGCCGGCCCGGGCCCGCAGGTGGGGCACGAGCATCGCGAGGAACATCGCGGGCGCGGCGACGGTCAGGGCGGCGGACGCGGGCAGCACCGGCGCGAGCACCGCGCCGAGGGCCGTCATCGCGATCCAGGCCGCGGCGAGCCCGCCGCCCGCGGTCAGCCAGTAGCGGCGGAAGCGGGCCGGGTCGTCGAGGTCGGTGCGCCCCGCGACCATCGCGTAGGTGGGGTCGACGACGAAGTGCGGTGCGAGCCACCGGAACCACGCCGGCTGGTCGCGGAAGTGCGGTTCGAGGGCCGCCGCGTAGAGCAGGAAGCGCGCGTTGACCACGGCGACGGTGGCGACGACCGCGCCCGTGGCTGCGCCCCCGGCGAGCAGGGTCAGCGCGGTGAGCTGCGCGCTGCCGCCGAGCAGCAGCACCGACGAGAGCACCGCGGAACCGGCGCCGGCGGCCGAGCGGGCGCCGGTGACGCCGATGAGGAGGGCGAAGGGGGCGAGGCCGAGGGCGACCGGCGCCAGGTCGCGCACGGCCGTCGCGACCTCGCCGCGGCGGGCGGTGTGACGCTCGGTGATGGACATGACCGAACGATCGCGTCCGGCCCGAGGTCAGGGCGTCGGTGCCCGTTCCCCATCTTGCGGTGCGTGACCACCTACGCCTGGGCGACGCGACGGTCGGGCACCAGCCCCAGGCGCCGGCCCGCCGCGGCGGCCTCGCGGCGCGTGGGCACCTCCAGCTTCGCGAGGATCGCCGAGACGTGGTGGTCGGCGGTCTTCTCGGAGATGAACAGGCGCCCGGCGATCCCGGCGTTGGTCAGGCCCTCGGCGAGCAGGCGCAGGACGTCGACCTGCCGCGCGGTCAGCCCGGCCGGGTTGGTCCGCGTGGTGGCGCGGGGGCGGGCGGGGACGCCGGTGACGCCGCGTCCGCGCAGGTCGCGGCGCACCTTGGCCCCGACGGCGTCCGCGCCGAGCCGGTCGAACGTCTCGAGCGCGGCGAAGATCTCGGCGGGGTCGCCGGTGTCGACGAGCGCGAGGGCCGCCTCGTAGGGGGTGCCGAGGGCGGTCCACGCCTGCGCCGCGCCGGCGGCGTCGCCGTCGAGCATCAGGCGGTACGGGCCCTCGGCCGGCAGCACGGGCGGGCTGACGTGGTGCCCGAGCCGGCGCAGCCACACCGCGAGCTCCGCGGCCGACCACTCGGTGCCCGGCCGCGCGCCGACCTCGGCGAGCAGGGTGAGCACGTCGCCGAGACGGGCGTCGGGCGCGCCGGTCACCCAGCAGCGCTCGGCCAGCGCCGACGCGGCCGGCAGCAGCCGCAGCGGTTCGCCGAAATGGGCGGCGATGTCCCAGCCGCGCTCGAGGTGCGCGTCGGCCTCGGCGTCGCCGCGGCGCAGCGCGACGAGCCCGAGCACCAGCGACGGCCAGGTGTGGGTCAGCATCGACCCGCTGTCGGTGAGCACGCCGCGCGCGTCGATGGCGGCCTCGTCCCAGGCGCCCCGCAGCACCCGCAGCCGCGCGCGCACGCCGCGCTGCCAGTGCTCGCAGATGGGGTACTCCCACTGCACGGTCAGCGGCAGGCTCCGGTCGAGCACCTTCTCGGCCGCGTCGAGGCGCCGCTGCTCGACGTCGAGGTTCGCGAGCTGGGTCCAGCAGGTGGAGTGCTCGACCTGGACGTCGTCGCCGACCGCCTCGAGCGCGCCCAGCAGCCGCCCGCGCGCGGATCCCTCGCCCGCCAGCATCGCGACGACGGTGTCGAGCATGAGCAGCCGGACCTCGAGGGCGTCGTCGTCGGCGCCCACCGCGACGGCGCGGGCGCGGTCGTGCAGCTCGCGGACGGTGGCCAGGTCGTTGTCCTGCATCGCGAGGAACCCCCGGGCCGCGAGCGCGTGCCCCAGGAGCACGGCGGCGCGGCTGCCCGGCTCGGCGCGGGGCTCGAGCACCTCGATGGCCGTGGTCGCGTGCTCGACGGCCCGCACGCGGTCGCCGTGGTACCACTCGAACGAGGCCAGCGACCGGTGCCCGGCACCGACGCCGTCGAGGTCGCCCTCCGCCCGCCGCCACGCGATGGCCCGGTGGCACGCGGCGATGGCCTCGTCGAGCCGGTTGGTGAGGAAGAGCTCGTGCGCGAGCAGCTCGCAGAGGCCCGCGCGGGCGGCGAGGGCGTCGCCGGGGGCGTGCTCGAGCGCGGTGGTGAAGAAGGCCGCGGCCTCGGTGTGCGCGGCCGCGCCCGCCGCCACGCGCCCGGCCCGCGCGGCGTACCGGAACACCCGCGCGTCGTCGCCCGCGGCCAGCGCGTGGTGGGCGAGCACCGCGGGGTCGGGGTCGGGCAGCGTCTCGAGCGCGGCGAGCATCCGCCGGTGCAGGGCGACCTCCCCGCCGGGCGGGATCGCTCCCGCGACCGCGAGCCGGCAGATGTCGTGGCGGAACGTGATGCCGCGCCGGTCCCGGGCGATCAGGCCCGCCGAGTCGAGCGTGCGCAGCGGCGCGATGCCGGCGCCGAGCGCGGGCAGCAGGGCGTCCGGGACGGGGCCCGGCGCGCAGGCGAGCAGGTCCGCGAGGTCGCCGGCCTCCGGGTCGAGGCCCGCGGTGCGCGCGAGCACGGCGTCGCGCACCGACGTGGGGAGGGTGTCCCCGTCCTGGCTGATCACCTCGGTGACGAAGAACGAGTTGCCGCGCGTGAGGCGGTGCAGGCGGTCGGGGTCGATGGCGCGCTCCCCCACCAGCGCCGCCACCGCCGCGACCGACAGCGGCCCGAGCTCCAGGCGGGTGGCGGCCGGGCTGCGCGCGACGTCGCCGAGCAGCGCCCGCAGCGCGGGCTGGGGATCGGGCTCGTCGGCCCGGTAGGTGGCGAGGACCAGCGAGCGGGTGCCGGCGATGCGGCGCAGGAGGAACCGCAGCAGGTCGATGGTCGCCTCGTCGGCCCACTGCAGGTCGTCGACGACCAGCAGCAACGGGCGCGCGGCGAGCGCGTCGAGCAGGGCGCGGTGGATCTCGTGCGGCGGGACGCCGGTGTGCAGCAGCCGCGTCACCGGCTCGCCGAGGTCGGCCGCGACGTCGTGCAGCGGGCCCAGCGGGCGGGGCACGCCCAGCGGGTCGCAGACCCCCCACAGGACCTCGCCGCCGTCGAGGCCGGCGGCGAACGCGCGGGCCAGCGACGTCTTCCCGATGCCCGACTCCCCCGCGAGCAGGACGATCGACCCCGTCCCGGACCGCGCCCGGTCCCACGCGTGCGCGAGGAGACGCTGCTCGTCCTCGCGCTCGAGCAGGTCCACGCGTGTGACTCTACGTGATCGACATTACGGGCGATATACCCGAACGGCCTAGTCGCTGCCGCGGAATCTAGGGAGGTCCTCCCGATGCCCGCGGCGTGGCGCGCGCGGAGCCTTCTCGCCACCGGCCGGCACGTCGCCGGTCCACCGGACGGGAGACACCGAGATGACCGACACGACCACCGCCGTCGAGACCGACGCCGCCGCCGACGCCCGGGCCGCCGACGCCGCCCTCAAGGCCCGCCACCGCACGATGTGGGGCCTCGGCGACTACCCCGACGTCGCCGCCCGGCTCATCGCCGAGCTCGGCCCCGTCCTCGTCGCGGCCACCGGGATCCGCCCGGGCGACCGCGTCCTCGACGTCGCCGCGGGCACCGGGAACGTCGCGGTCCCCGCCGCCCTCGCCGGCGCCGACGTCATCGCCTCCGACCTCACCCCCGAGCTGTTCCCGGCGGGGCGCGCGGCCGCGGAGCGCCAGGGCGTCACGCTGCAGTGGCAGGAGGGCGACGCCGAGGCCCTGCCCTACCCCGACGACGCCTTCGACGTCGTCACCTCCTGCGTCGGGGTGATGTTCGCGCCGCACCACCAGCAGGCCGCCGACGAACTCGTCCGCGTCTGCCGCCCGGGCGGGCGCATCGGCCTCATCAGCTGGACGCCCGAGGGCTTCGTCGGCGACCTGTTCAAGACGATGAAGCCGTTCGCGCCCCCGCCGCCGCCCGGCGCGCAGCCCCCGCCGCTGTGGGGCGACGAGGCGCACGTGCGCGCGCTGCTCGGCGACCGCGTCACCGACGTCGAGACCGAGCGCCGGACCGTGACGATCGCCGCGTTCGACACCCCCGACGGGTTCCGCTCCTACTGGAAGGAGACCTACGGGCCGACGATCGTGGCGTACCGCAACAACGCCGAGGACGCCGCGCGCACCGCCGAGCTCGACCGCGAGATCGCGGCGGTGGCCGAGCGCCACGCCCGCGACGGGCAGGGCCTCGTCATGGACTGGGAGTACCTGCTGCTGACCGCGCGGGTCGTCTGATCAGTGGAGGGCGGCGTCCAACGACGCGGCCGACACCGCCGGCTCGACGTTGGACTCGGTGTGGATGGGGCCGTCGCGGTCCGACAGCGGCGTGCCCCGTCCGCCCCACTGCTGGGCGATCATCTCCGCGGCGATCGACACCGCGGTCTCCTCCGGCGTGCGCGCCCCGAGGTCGAGCCCGATGGGGCTGGACATGCGCGCCAGCTCCTCCTCGGTGACCCCGGCGTCGAGGAGGCGCTGGCGGCGGTCGAGGTGGGTGCGGCGCGAGCCCATGGCCCCGATGTAGCCGATCTCGGGCAGGCGCAGCGCCACCTCGAGCAGCGGCACGTCGAACTTCGGGTCGTGGGTGAGCACGGCCAGCGAGGTCCGCGCGTCGATGCGCCCGGCCTCGGCCTCCGCGGCCAGGTAGCGGTGCGGCCACTCGACGACGACCTCGTGCGCCTCGGGGAAGCGGCTCGAGGTCGCGAACACCGGGCGGGCGTCGCAGACCGTCACCCGCATGCCGAGGAACGTGCCGATGCGCGCGACGGCGGCGGCGAAGTCGATGGCGCCGAAGACGATGAGGCGCGGCGGCGGGGCGAACGACTCGACGAAGACCTGCAGGCCCTCGCCGCGGCGCTCGCCGTCGGTGCCGTAGGACACCAGCGCCGAGCGGCCGGCGGCGAGCAGGCCGCGGACGTCGTCGCGCAGGGCATCGTCGAGGCGCGCGGAACCGGTGGTGCCCTCGACCTCCTCGGGCCAGACCACGAGGCGGCGCCCGAGGCGCTCGGCGGGCCCGGAGACGACGGTGGCCACGGCGACCGAGCGGTGCTCGCGCACGGCCTCGGCGATGGCCCCGAGCTGCGGGAACGACTCCCGGTCGACTTTCTCGACGTAGACGTCGAGGATGCCGCCACAGGTCAGCCCGACGGCGAACGCGTCGTCGTCGGAGACACCGTAGCGCTGCAGCGTGGCCTCATCGGTGCCCTCCAGGATGCCGGAGCCGAGCTCGTAGACCGCGCCCTCGACGCAGCCGCCCGACACGCTCCCGACCGCCTGGCCGTCGTCGCCGACGAGCATCGAGGCGCCGGGCTGGCGCGGGGCGGAGCGGAAGGTCCCGACGACGGTCGCGAGCGCGGTCGGGCGCCCGTCGGCCCACCAGGTCTCCAGGGTCGGCAGCACGTCACGCATCCCGCAGCACCTCCAGGAGCTCGGCCAATGTGGTGAGGGAATGACCCGCCAGCAACCGGTCAACGTGCGGGAGGGCCGCCGCGATTCCCCCCTGCACGGGCTCGTAGCCGCTCTTGCCCGCGTGGGGGTTCACCCAGACCACCTTGTGGGCCAGGCGCCGCAGCCGCGCGGACTGCTCGCCGAGCAGCTCGGCGCCCCCGCGCTCCCAGCCGTCGGAGAACACGACGACCACCGCGCGCCGGGCCACGCCGCGCTGGCCCCAGCGGTCGAGGAACGCCCGCAGCACCTCGCCGAGCCGGGTGCCGCCCGACCAGTCGGGGATCGCCCGCCCCGCGTCGGCCAGCGCGCGCTCGGGGTCACGCTGACGCAGCTCCCGGGTGACGCGGGTCAGCCGGGTGCCGAGCGTGAACGTCTCGATCGCCGTGGGCGTGCGCCGGGTGACGACGTGGGCGAAGCGCAGCAGCGTGTCCGCGTACGGGCTCATGGAGCCGGACACGTCGATGAGCAGCACCACCCGGCGCGGGCGCTGACGGCGCGCGCGACGGCGCAGGTCGGTGATCTCCCCGCCGTTGGCGAGCGCGGCGCGCAGCGTGCGCCGCGGGTCGGGCTCGCCCTTGCGGGCGGACCGCCGGCGCCGTGCCCGGCGCCTCGGCGGGGCCGGGCGCAGCAGCGCCAGGAGCTGTTTGAGGTGCTCGCGCTCGCCGATGGAGAGCTCGGCGATGTCGCGGTCGCGCAGGATCTCCTCGCCGGACGCGGCGACCCGCAGCTCCGGGGTCTCCTCGTCCTCGTCGCCCGTCCCCGACCCCGGCGGCGGCTCGGTGAGCGCGGCCATCGTCGAGATGCGGGGCTTGGGCGGCGCCGGGCGGCCCATGCGCTGGTCGCGCGGGTCGGACGAGAACCAGGCGGCGAAGGCGTGGTCGTAGCGCACGACGTCATCGGGGTCGCCGCACAGCGTCAGGCGCCCGGCCCAGTAGGTGGCGACCTCGCTGCGCAGGTCGCTCAGGCGCAGGGCCTGCAGGTACGCCGCGACGCGGTCGGTGGTGACGGGCACCCCGGCGTTGCGCACGAGCCGCGTGAAGGCGACGAAGTCCTCGAGGACGGCGTCGACGTCGCGGCCGGCGTCCTGGGTCGTGTCACCGCCCAGCGACTCGACCACCCCGGCGGCGAGCACCGCGCCGGCGTGCTGGCGGGGGGCGGGGGCGTCACTGCTCCCGCCCCGGTCACCGGTACTCATTCCCCGTCGCTCCGCTCGCCCGTGGTGCTCATGACGCGAGCAGGGCGTCCAGCTTGTCGCGCGCCCGGTCGGCGTCCTCGCGGTACTTCAGCACCGCGCCGAGCGTCGCGGTGGCCGACGCGAGGTCGAGGTGACGGGCTCCGACGAGCTGGAGGGCCTGCGCCCAGTCGATCGACTCGGCGACGCCCGGCGGCTTGAGCAGGTCCAGCCCGCGCAGCCCGTGCACGGCCTGGGCGACCTGCTCGGCGAGCCCCTCGGGCAGGTCGGGCAGGCGCCGGCGCAGGATCGCGGTCTCGCGCGCGAGGTCCGGGTGCTCGAGCCAGAGGTAGAGGCAGCGGCGCTTGAGCGCGTCGTGCACCTCGCGGGTGCGGTTCGAGGTCAGGACGACCAGCGGCGGCGTCTCGGCGCGCACGACACCGATCTCGGGGATGGTGACGGAGTTCTCGGCGAGCACCTCGAGCAGGAACGCCTCGAACTCGTCGTCGGCACGGTCGACCTCGTCGACGAGCAGCACGCACGGCGCGTCCTGCAGCGCCTGCAGCACGGGGCGCGCGAGCAGGAAGCGGCGGTCGTAGAGGGAGGACTCGACGGCGTCGACGTCGAGCTCGGTGTGCGAGGCGCTGGCGGAGGCCTCGAGGGCGCGCAGGTGCAGGAGCTGGCGCGGGAAGTCCCAGTCGTAGAGCGCCTGCGCGGCGTCGATGCCCTCGTGGCACTGCAGGCGCACGAGCGGCAGCCCGAGGGCCTGCGACAGTGCCTGCGCGAGGGCGGTCTTGCCCGTCCCCGGCTCGCCCTCGCAGAACAGGGGACGACCCATGCGCAGCGCCAGGAAGGCCGCGGAGGCGAGGCCCGCGTCGGCGAGGTAGCCGGTGCCGTCGAGGGCGCGGGCCAGGTCGTCCGGGCTGGTGGGTTCGATGGGGACGCTCACCCGACCAGCATCCCGCAGCGCCGAATGGGTAGCCACCGCACGTCCGGACAGGAGCACCGCCGTCCTCAGCGAGCTGGTCCGAACGGCCCTGCAGAAACCGTGAGGCCATGCACAAAATGGATCTGTGCTACATCGGTGAAACATCAACCTGTTGGTGATCATCTTCCGCACTCACCTGCGGATCCGTGCCGTGGAAGGTCACGGTTGTGTCGCAGGAGGGTGACGACGGTCGCCTGAGCCCGGGTTGAAAGACGCCGTGTGCTCCGTACCGTTCGACAGCGGGTTCACGACGACACGCCGGACCGGTGTGTGCGGGACCCGACACAACCCGGAGCCGCCGCGCCGACGCCCGTCCAGCGGCCCCGGGTCTGCAGCCCCGAGACGAAAGTGGCGGACCGGACGGGCGCGAGGAACGAGAGGCCCTGGGTGCCGCGAGCACCCACGGGCGGTGAGGCCGCGTGGAACCGGCCGTCGACCCGCTCGCGAGGCCCCGCCCGCGCGGCGCGGTACGGAGAGAGGTCATGGCTCGGAACACCGAAATGTCGCTGACGCGCGCCCTCGGACGGCGAGCGGCGCAGTTCGTGCTGGTGGGTGCGATGGCGGCGACCCCGCTCGCGCTCGGCACGGGCATCGCGTCGGCCGACACCGACTGGGACGAGCTCGCCCAGTGCGAGAGCGGCGGCGACTGGTCCATCAACACCGGGAACGGGTTCGGCGGCGGGCTGCAGTTCACCGACTCCACCTGGGAGGCGTTCGGCGGCTCGGGTGCCCCCGAGGACGCCAGCCGGTCGGAGCAGATCCAGGTCGCGGAGCGGGTCAAGGCCGAGCAGGGCATGAACGCCTGGCCGACCTGCTCGAAGAAGACGGGCAACACCGACGACTCCGCGAACACCGGGTCGAGCTCGTCCTCGTCGTCGTCGTCGTCCTCGGACTCCGACTCGAGCTCCTCGGACTCGGAGGACTCCTCCGGTGCCGAGAGCATCTCGGCCGAGGGCGCGAGCGCCAAGGCCCAGCCGACCGCGCCGGCCGCGGGCGGCGCCTACACCGTGGCCAGTGGCGACACCCTCAGCGGGATCGCCGCGGCCCACGGCACGTCCGTCGCGTCCCTGGCGCAGGTCAACGGTCTCGCCGACCCGGACACCCTGGCGACGGGCCAGCAGCTCAAGGTGGGCTGACCGCTTCCCCCGAGCACCTCGACGACCCCGGTCCTGCCCCGAGCTGGACCGGGGTCGTCGTCGTTCGGGGGTGCGTGTGGGCGTGGGCGAATGGAGCGAACGCGCTGTTCGCGGCCTCTACGCGCACGAACTCCCCGTTCGCACGGTTGTGAAGCGCGACACACCTCTCAGCGACGGGCCGTAGCGGCCTCTCGCGCTCCGTCACATCGAGGCCCGAGAGCTGCGCGTTCGTCACCCGTTCGTGACCTCGGCACGGTTTCACAGAGCTGAGAGCCACCGGCCGTGCTCGCCCGCCGAGATCTACCGTCGTGGCGTCGGCCCGTGCGGCGGTGCCGACCGGAGCCCGCGCGCCGCCCTGTCCGGCGGGCCCCGTCCCCCGCAGCAGCGTGCCCGGACAGGGCCCCGACCGCCGGTGCTCCCGCCGTCCGCTCCCCCTCGCGCGACGGCCCGGCGCGGGGACCGGCGCGGCCTCGTGGAGATCCGTGGACATCGTGCGTCCCGTGCTGCCCGCAGCACCCGCAGCCCCCGCCCCGCGGGGGCGGCACCGCGCCCCGCGCCGTCCCGGCCGCCTCGGTCGGGCCACCCTCGCCGTCGTCGCGGCGGGAGCCCCCGTCGTCCCCGCCGCGCTCCTCGCCGCGCCGGCCGCCCACGCCGAGACCGACTGGGACGCCCTCGCCCAGTGCGAGAGCGGCGGCGACTGGGGCATCAACACCGGCAACGGCTTCGGCGGCGGCCTGCAGTTCACCGACTCCACCTGGCGCGCCTTCGGCGGCTCCGGCCAGCCGGAGGACGCCAGCCGCTCCGAGCAGATCCGCGTCGCCGAGCGGGTCAAGGCCGAGCAGGGCATGAACGCCTGGCCGACCTGCTCGCGCAAGACCGGCCAGACCGACGACTCGCCCAACAGCAGCGTGCCGTCCGCGGACGAGGAGTCGTCGAGCTCGCCGTCGGAGGACGACGCCGGCAGCGCGGGTCGCGACGCGGAGGACTCCGGGAGCGACGCCGAGAACGGCTCCGGGAGCGATGCCGGGAGCGATGCCGGGAGCGACTCCGGCTCCGAGACCCGCCAGGTCCGCGGCGCGACCCCGTCGGCGGGCAGCTACACCGTCCGGGCCGGGGACACGCTCAGCTCGATCGCCGCGTCACACGGGGCGAGCTGGCGCTCGATCGCGCAGGCCAACGGCGACGTCCTCACCGACCCGAACATGATCTTCCCGGGTCAGACGCTGTCGATGGGCTGACGCCAGACCCGGCGGCTCAGGGGCAGTTGACCCATTCCTCGGTACCGTCGGTGAACTCCTGGCGCTTCCACACCGGCAGCTCGCGCTTGACGGCGTCGACGAGCTCGCTGCAGGCGTCGAACGCCTCGCGGCGGTGCTCGCCGGCGACGGCGCAGGCCAGGGCGACGTCGCCGATCCCGAGCGGGCCGACGCGGTGGGTCACGGCGAGCGCCCGCACGCCGGGGAACTGCCCGGCGACGTCCGCGGCGACCTTCGCGACGACGGCGGCGGCCGTGGGGTGACCCTCGTAGTCGAGGGCGGTCACCCCGCGGCCGTGGTCGTGGTCGCGCACGACGCCGGCGAACGTCACCACCGCGCCCGCGGCCGCGTCGTCGACCAGCGCGGCGTGCTCGGCGACGTCGAGGGGCTCCTCGGTGACGGTCGCGCGCAGCACGCGGGCGGTCTGCGACGGTGCCGTCGGGTCGGGCTCCGCTGCGCTTCGCGTCCCGCTCACTGGTGGTCCCCTCCCAGGATCTGGTCGACGGCGTGGGCCAGCACGGGCTCGAGCACGGCCAGGCCGTCGCGCACCCCGCCCGGGGAGCCGGGCAGGTTCACCACCAGGGTGCGCCTGGCCACCCCGGCCACGCCACGTGAGAGCACCGACGTCGGGACCTTGTCCGCCCCCGCACGCCGGATCGCGTCGGCGAGGCCCGGGACCTCGTAGTCGACGACCGCGCGGGTCGCCTCCGGGGTGGCGTCGGTGGGCGCGATGCCGGTGCCGCCGGTGGTGACGACGACGTGCGCGCCGTCGGCGACCGCCTCCCGCAGCGCCGCGGCCACCGGCTCGCCGTCGGGCACGACGACGGGGTCGGGCGTCGTGAAGCCCATCGCGCGCAGCCAGTCGACGATGATCGGCCCGCCGCGGTCGGTGTAGACGCCCGACGCCGCGCGGTTGGACGCGGTGACGACGCGGGCGCGCCGGGTGGGGTCGTTCGGGTCGGTCGGGTCGGCCGGGCCGGCCGGGCCGGCCGGCTCAGCGTCCGTCGGGGCGGGTCCAGACACCGGAGCGTCCCCCTTCCTTGCGCTCGAGGCGCACGCCGTCCAGCGTCGCCGCCGGGTCGAGGGCCTTGATCATGTCGTGCAGGGTCAGCCCGGCCACGGCCACCGCGGTCAGCGCCTCCATCTCCACGCCCGTGCGGTCGGCGCTGCGGGCCGTGGCGGTGATCGTGACGTGGTCGTCGGCGACGTCGAGGTCGACGGTGACGCCGGCCAGCGGGATCGGGTGGCACAGCGGCACGAGGTCCGGCGTGCGCTTGGCGCCCATGATGCCCGCGACCCGGGCCACGCCGAGCGCGTCGCCCTTGGGGACGGTGTCGTCGCGCAGCGCCGCGGTGACCTCGCGCGTCGTGCGCACGACGCCCGTCGCGGTCGCCGTGCGGCGCGTGACCTCCTTGTCGCCCACGTCGACCATGCGCGCCGCGCCGGTCGCGTCGACGTGGGTCAGACCTCCAGGACCGGGACCGTGCTCACTCATCCGACGTCTCCACGGCGCGCGCGGTCTCCTCCCCGAGGGCCAGGGCGTCGCCGACGTCGACCGGACCCGCGCCCTCCTCCCGGACGCGCTCGGCGACCTTGCGCACCGCCCCCGCGACGGCGGGGGCGACGGTGCTGTCGAAGACGCTCGGCACGATGAACAGCGGGTTGGGCTCGGCGACGACGTCGGCGATCGCCGCGGCGGCGGCCAGGAGCATCTCGTCGGTGATGCCCCGGGCGTGGGCGTCGAGCAGGCCCCGGAAGATGCCGGGGAAGGCCAGGACGTTGTTGATCTGGTTCGGGTAGTCGGAGCGTCCGGTGGCGACGACCTCGGCGTGGCGCTGGGCGATCGACGGGTCGATCTCGGGGTCCGGGTTGGCCAGCGCGAACACCACGGCCTTGTCGGCCATGCCGGCCACGTCGGCCTCGCGCAGCAGGTTCGGCGCCGAGACCCCGATGAAGACGTCGACGCCGGGCACCGCGTCGTGCAGGTCGCCCGTGCGGCGCTCGCGGTTGGTCTGCTCGGCGACCCACTCCAGGCTCGGGTGCAGGCCCGGGCGGTCGGGGTGGATGATCCCCTCGACGTCGACGGCGATGAGGTCCGCCGGCGCCAGCGGCAGCAGCAGGCGGATGATCGCCGAGCCCGCGGCGCCCACCCCGCAGACCACGATGCGGCAGTCGTTCATCTCCTTGCCGACGACCCGCAGCGCGTTGCGCAGCGCGGCGAGCACGACGACGGCGGTGCCGTGCTGGTCGTCGTGGAAGACGGGGATGTCGAGCGCCTCGCGCAGCCGCTCCTCGATCTCGAAGCAGGCCGGTGCCGCGATGTCCTCGAGGTTGATCCCGCCGTACACCGGCGCCAGCAGCTGCACGGTCCGGATGATCTCCTCGGTGTCCTGGGTGTCCAGGCACACCGGCCACGCGTCCACGCCCGCGAAGCGCTTGAACAGCGCCGCCTTGCCCTCCATCACCGGCATCGCGGCCGCGGCGCCCAGGTTCCCGAGACCGAGCACGGCCGACCCGTCGGTGACGACCGCGACGGTGTTGCGCTTGATCGTCAGGCTCCGCGCGTCCTCGGGGCGCCGGGCGATCGCCTGGCAGACGCGGGCGACGCCGGGCGTGTAGGCGCGGGAGAGGTCCTCGCGGGTGCGCAGGCCGACCTTCGCGGTGACCTCGATCTTCCCGCCCAGGTGCACGAGGAACGTGCGGTCGGAGACGTTGCGGACCCGCACGCCGTCGAGGGCGTCGAGGGCGTCGGTGATCTGGTGGGTGTGCTCCTCGGAGAGGGCGTTGCAGCTGATGTCGACGATGATCGAGTCGGTGCGCGACTCGACGACGTCGAACGCCGTCATGACCCCGCCGACGCGTCCCACGGCCACGGCGAGGTCACCCGCGGCGGTCGCGCTCGCCGGCGCCTCCACGCGTGCCGTGATCGCGTAGCCCGGTCCGGGAACGGTCATCGTCCCGCCTCCTCCCGTGAGGTCCACCGCTGCAGGTCGTCGGGGGTGTCGAGGTCGTCGGGCACCGCGACGTCACCGATCTCCACGGCCGCCACGTCGTCCCGGCCCCGCAGGAACCCCCGCGCACCGGCGTCGCCCGTGGCCGCCGCCCGCACAGCCTCCCAGTGCGCCCGACCGAGCAGCACCGGGTGCCCGGCGCGCCCGGCGACCGCGCCGCGCGCGAGCACCTCGGGGCCGTCGGCGCGGGCCGCGACGCGCGCCAGGGCCTCGCGACCGATGCCCGGGGTGTCGACGAGCGCGACGACCGCCGCCACCGCGTCCGTGCCGCTCAGGGCCTCCAGACCGGCACGCAGCGAGGCGGCCTGGCCCTCGGTGTCCCAGCCCGGCGCGGGCACCCAGGCGGTGCCGTCCGGGAGCAGCTCGGCGACCTCGGGCAGGCCCGCGCCCAGGACAACGACGACCGGGTCGAGCCCGGCCCCGCGCAGCGCCCCCACCGCCCGGCGCACCAGCGGCTCCCCGTCGAGCTCGACGGCGGCCTTCGGCCGGCCCATCCGGCGCCCGCCGCCCGCGGCGAGCAGGAGGCCCGCGACCGTCATGATGGTCCGGCTCCCCTGTCGGCGTGCTGCGTCGACCGCTGCGCGTCCTGTCTGCTCAGCTGCTGCGGTTGATCTCGGTGACCGGGTGCTCGTACCCCAGCTGGTCGGCCGGCAGCGGGAACTGGGTCTCCCCGTACGGCGACGGCGAGCCCTGGGTCGGGGCCATCAGCTCGGTGATCGGGTGCCCGCCGTCGACCTCCGGCCACCAGGGGTCCTGGCGGGGCGTCTCCTGGGACTCCACGGCCCCCGCCCCCGACTGGTCCTCGCTCGCGCGGTGGTCGGCCATCTCGCTGGCTCCTCACTGGTGGTGCGTCGGGCCCGCCCGGGTCGTCCCCGGTCGACAGGGCCCCAGTCTGCCGCACCTCGGGGGTGCCCGCGGGAGAGCCCGACTACCGTGGGAGCGATGTCCGGCCGGACCCTCCTGGAGCACCTGCGCGCCCAGGACGACGACACCCTCGGCGCGCTGCTGCGCGCCCGCCCGGACCTCGCCCTGCCCGCACCCGCCGACACCGGGGTGGTCGCCACGCGGGCGAGCGTGCGGATGTCGGTCGGCCGGGCGTGCGAGGACCTCGACGCGTTCACGCTGCAGGTGGTCGACGCGCTGCTCGTCGTGCGCGCCGACGAGGCGCCCGCGGCCGTCGGCGACGTGCTGGCGCTCCTCGGCCCCGACCGCGCCGACGCCGGGCACGCCGCCCTCGCCGACCTGCAGACCCGCGCCCTCGTCTGGCCCGACGGCTCGACCGTCGAGCCCACCCTGCCGCGCGCCGACGCCACGGCCACCACGGGGCTGCGCGCCGTGCCCGCGCTCCGCGAGGTGTCCGTGCGCTACCCCGGGGGGCTCGGCCGGCCCGCGCCGGAGTTCTCCGCCATCGCCACCGCCGACGACCCCGCGACGATCGTCGATGCGCTGCCCGCCGACGAGCGCGCCGTGGTCGACGCGCTGTCCGCGGACGGGCCGATCGGGCGCAGCCGCGCGCAGGGTCCGGGTGCAGGGGAGCACGCCGACAGGGGGCCGGTCGGGCGCCTGCTCGCCGCGGGCCTGCTGCACCGCGTCGACTACGAGACCGTCGAGCTCACCCGCGAGGCCGCGCTCGGCGCGCGCGGGGACCGCCCGCTCGGCGACGTCCCGCTCGCCGACCCCATGCCCGCGCCGCGCCACCACCGGCCCGGCGACGTCGACGCCACCGCCGCCGGTGAGATCCTCGAGCTCACCCGGCGCGCGGAGGCCGTGCTGACGGCGTGGTCGGCGGCGCCGCCCGCGGTGCTGCGCTCGGGCGGCCTGGGCGTGCGCGACCTGCGGCGCGTGGCCCGCGACCTCGGGCTCACCGAGCAGGACGCGGCGCTGCTGGTCGAGGTGCTCGCCGGCGCGGGGCTCGTCGCCGTCTCCGAGGGTGCCGACGCGGCCTGGACGCCCACGGTCACCGTCGACCGCTGGCTCGCCTCCGGCCCCGACGTGCGGTGGGTGGCGCTGGCGCGCGGCTGGCTGGAGACCCCGCGGGCGCCGTCGCTGGTGGGCGAGCGCGACGTCGGCGACAAGCTCATCGGCCCGCTCTCCGACGAGGCCCGCCGGCCCTGGGCGCCGGCGCTGCGTCGCCGCGTGCTCGACCGGCTCTGCGAGTTCGACGACGGCGACGGCCCGCCGAGCGCCGACGACCTCGTCGCCTCCCTGGCCTGGCGCGCACCGCGCAAGGGCGGGCGCCAGCGCGACGAGATGATCCGCACGGTGCTGCGCGAGGCGACGGCGATCGGGCTCGTCGCGCTCGACGCCGTCACGTCCGCGACCCGCGAGCTGCTCGTCCCCGTGCGCGGCCCCGGCGACGACCCGGACGCGGCCGCCGCGGCGGCGCTGCGCCGGGCGCTGCCCGACCCCGTGGACCACGTGCTCCTGCAGGCCGACCTCACCGCGGTCGCCCCCGGGCGCCTGGAGCCCGAGCTCGCCGCCGCGCTCGACCGCGTCGCCGACGTCGAGTCCGCGGGCGGCGCCACGGTGTACCGGATCAGCGAGGCCTCGGTGCGCCGCGCCCTCGACCTCGGGCAGACCGCCGCCGACCTGCACGAGCTGTTCGCCACCCGCTCGGCCACCCCGGTGCCCCAGGGCCTGACCTACCTCGTCGACGACGTCGCGCGCCGCCACGGGCGCCTGCGCGGCGGGGCGGCGGCGTCGTTCCTGCGCTCGGAGGACGAGGCCCTCGTCGCCGAGGTGCTCGCCCATCCCCAGGCGGAGCGCCTCGAGCTGCGGCGGATCGCGCCGACCGTGCTCGTCAGCCCACAGCCGCTGGTCGACGTGCTCGCGGCGCTGCGGGAGGCGGGCCTGTCACCGGTCGCCGAGGACGACGTCGGCGGCGTGCTCGACCTGCGTCCCCGCGGCCGGCGCACCCCGGCCCGCCGCCCCGAGCGGGCCGTCGGCACCGCCCCCACGCTCTCCGAGGACCAGATCACCGCGCTGGTCGCCCAGCTCCGCGCCGGCGACCGCGCCGCCACCGCCGCCCGGGGCCGCGTCACCGGCGCCGGATCGGGGCGCACCGCGGCGTCGGCCACCGTCGCCGTGCTCGCCGAGGCGGCACGGTCGGGACGCGCCGTGTGGATCGGCTACGTCGACGCCCACGGCACGGCGTCCCAGCGCGTCGTGCGCCCCCTGCGCGTGGGCGGCGGCGTGCTCGAGGGCGTCGAGGACGACGGCGAGACGAACGGCGCCACGGTCGGCGGGGCGCCGCTGTCGTTCGCACTGCACCGCATCACCTCGGTCAGCGTGCTCGCCGACCGCTGACGCGGCGTCGGGGGTCAGGCCCGGGCGCCGACCGCCCAGACCTGCATCGCGTGCTCCACCAGCGCGATGAGCGCCTGCTTCGTCGACTCCCGGTCGCGGGCGTCGACGGTCAGGATCGGCACCGACGGGTCGATGGCCAGCGCCTCGCGCACGTCCTCGAGGTCGTGGCGCAGGATGCCGTCGAAGCAGTTGACGCCGAGCACGTAGGGCAGCCGCCGGTCCTCGAAGAAGTCGACCGCGGCGAAGCAGTCGGCGAGGCGCCGGGTGTCGGCCAGCACGACCGCGCCGATGGCGCCGCGCACGAGGTCGTCCCACATGAACCAGAACCGGTCCTGCCCGGGCGTGCCGAACAGGTAGAGGATCAGGTCGGAGTCGAGCGAGACGCGGCCGAAGTCCATGGCCACCGTGGTCGTGCGCTTGTTCGGCACGGCCGACAGGTCGTCCACGCCCGAGCTGGCGTCGGTCATGACGGCCTCGGTCGTCAGCGGGTCGATCTCGGAGACCGAGCCCACGAACGTCGTCTTGCCGACCCCGAACCCCCCGGCCACGACGATCTTGGCCGACGTGGTGGTCGGGACCGGCTCGGCCGCGACCGCTGCGTCAGAGCCGTCGAAGTCCACTCAACACCCTTTCCATCAACGCCAGGTCCGGGACGTCGCCCGAGGTCGAGGCGGTCTGGTGCACCACGACGGTGCCCTGCGAGGCCATGTCGCCGATGAGCACCCGGGCCACGCCGAGCGGGATCGACATCATCGCCGCCACCTCCGCGACCGATCGGGGCTCGCGGCACAGCTCGGCCACGGCACGGTGCTCGTACCGGGGGATCCGCGACGGGTCGCGGCCCGCCTGGCCGACCGAGACCAGGGTCTCGACGGCGAGGTCGTAGACCGGGCGGGTCCGTCCGCCGGTCCAGGCGTAGGGACGCACGATCGCGACGTCCTCGGCGCGCTCGCCCGGCGGCTCGGGGTCGGGCAGCTCGTGCCGCGGTGGGCCCGGCTGCGGGACACCGTACGGCGCGGTCTGCGGCTCGCCCCCGGGCAGGGCGTGGGCCCCGTCGGGACCCCCGGCCACGCCCTCGCCGTAGAGGTAGCCGTCGGGGGCGACGGTGCCGCCGGTCGGCGCGCCGGGGACGACGTCGGCGTCGTCCCCGTGCCCGGTCGGCGCGGCCTCCGGCGGCGTCTCCTCGGGCTCGGCGGCACGCCGTCGCCGGAAGAGCCCGCGGCGTTCACCGCGGGCCTTCGGCGGCGGCCCGCTGATCCCGTTGAGGACGTCGGCGAAGGACTCGCCGCGGTTGTCGCTCACCGGTCGTCACCCCCTCGACACGGTCATCGCACCGCTGACCCCTGCAGCTCGGCGCGGAGCTCGGGGGTCAGCAGCTGCCCGACGCGGTCGACCAGCAGGGTCATCTCGTAGCCGACCAGCCCGATGTCGCAGTTCGGGGCGGCCAGCGTCGCGAGGCACGACCCGTCGCTGATGGACATGAGCAGCACGATCCCCCGCTCCATCTCGACCACGGTCTGGACGACCTCGCCCGCCTCGAAGCAGCGCGCCGCGCCCTGCGTGAGGCTGATGAGGCCGGACGCCACCGCGGCCAGCTGGTCCGCCCGGTCGCGCGGCAGCCGGTTGGACGCCGTGAGCAGCAGCCCGTCGGCCGACACGACGACCGCGTGCGCCACCCCCGGCACCCGCTCGGCGAAGTTCGAGACCAACCAGCCGAAGCGGCTCGGCTGCGACTGGGCTCCGGTCACTGCTCCTCCTCGTCCCCGGGACGGGCCGTCGGCGGCTCGCCCTCGGTATCGGCCGGTCGGGCCGCACGGGTCGTCCGCCCGTCGGCCACACCTCGCTGATAGCTCGCCAGTCGTCCGCGGATCGCCTCGGCGCTGCGACGCGGGACCGCGGGCGCGGGACCGTCGCCGGGCGCCCCGCCGGGGCGCGCGGCCCCGGGCACGAGCTGCGCCCGCGGACGGCGCCGCGGCAGACCCGCCTCGGTCGTGCCGCCCGCGCTCACCCCGGCGTCGAGGGCGTCCGCGCTGGCCGCCGCCGCCCGCCAGCCCTCGTCCCCGGACGTCGAGGCCCACTCGGCCTCGTCGGGCCCCGCCGACGGCGGCGCCTCGCGGAACCACGCGGACGCGACCTCGTCGTAGATCGGCGTCCGCTCCCGCTGCGGGATCCCCGCCCGCCCGGGCAGGCGCTCCGGGACCGCCCGGCCCGGGGTGCGGCCACCGTTGCGCGGGTGGCCGTTGCCCTCGGTGGACGGCGCCGTGGACGGCGCCGGGTCGAACAGGCGGTCCGGTCCGGCCGGCATCGCCGACGGCGGACCGAACGGCGCCGGGGGGCCGTCCGGGGCCTGCGGGCGGCGCGCCCGCGACGGCAGCGGTGCCGGCGCCGCCGGGTCCGGGGGCGCCAGGCCCTGGGCTGCCTGCTCTTGGGCTGCCTGCTCCTGGGCTGCCTGCTCCTGGGCTGCCTGCTCCTGGGCTGCCTGCTCCTGCGC
>NZ_JAQZAO010000001.1 GCF_028737315.1 Actinomycetospora lemnae
GGGGGGGGGGGGGGGGGGGGGGGGGGGGGGGGGCGGGGGGGGCGCGGGGTGGTCGACCACGGCGGTCACGGGACTGGTCCTCCGGAGGTGCGGGCGTCCGCGCACGCACGTCACCGGCCGGCGTCGGGGCCGACCTGGAGGAGCGGGTGCGGTGCGCGGGCGAGGGACGTCGCGGCCGGTCGGCACGCGACGAGGCTCGTCAGGCCCGGCGACACCACTGGTCGAACAGGTGCGCACGACGGCTCTCCCACAGGGGGCCGAGGAGGAAGTGCTGCACGGGCACATTGGACCACGCCGACCGGGGGGCGTCACCTCCGGGTCGTGGCGTGGTCGTGGCGTGGTCGTGGCGTGGTCGTGGCGTGTCTGCGTCGTGCGCTCGGCCCGGCGGGCTGTCGGTGGGCCGACCTACTGTGGAGGGGCTCGCCGCACCGCCACACTCCGGAGGACACCACGGAGCGCACCACCGAGCAGGCCCATCCCACCCGGGGCTGGGTCCGCCGTCTCGCCCGCGACTGCTGGCGTCGCCCCACCCTCACCGTCGCCTCGCTCACCGCGTCCGTCCTCGGGGTCAGCCTCGAGGCGGTCGGCCCGCTGCTCATCGGCACCGCCGTCGACCGCGCCGTCGCCGGCTCCACCGAGGGGCTCGGGCTGCTCGTCACCGCGATGGTCGTCATCGCGGTCGTGCGCTTCGGCGCGGCGTTCCTCCGGCGCTACCTGGGCGGGCGCCTGTCGCTCGGCGTCCAGCACGACCTGCGACGCCGCGTGTTCGGGTCGGTCTCGCGCCTCGACGGCCCCAAGCAGGACGCGCTGCGCACCGGGCAGGTCGTGTCGCGCGCGAACTCCGACCTCCAGCAGGTCCAGGGCCTGCTGGGCATGGTCCCGCTGGTCGCGGGCACGCTCGGGCAGCTCGTCGTGTCGGTGGCGATCATGCTCTGGCTCTCGCCGCTGCTCACGGTGGTCTCGCTCGTGGTGCTGCCGATCGGCGTGGTGTTCACCGGGCGGATGCGCCGGAAGCTCTTCCCCGCGACGTGGTCGGCGCAGCAGCGCGCGGCCGAGGTCGCCCAGCACGTCGAGGAGACCGTCACCGGCGTGCGCGTCGTCAAGGGCTTCGGCCAGGAGGCGCGCGAGGTCGGGCGGCTGCGCGCGGCGGCGCACCGGCTCTACGCCGAGCGCCTGCGCGCGGCGTGGCTCAACGCCAAGCTCACCCCCACGCTCTCGGCGCTGCCGACCGTCGGCCAGCTCGTCGTCTTCGCCCTCGGTGGCGCGCTCGCGGTGGGCGGGCAGATCTCGCTGGGCGTGTTCATCGCCTTCACCGCCTACGTCGCCGCGCTCGTGGGGCCCGCACGGCTGGTGGCGGGGCTCGTCGTCATGGGCCAGCTCGCCCGCGCCGGCGTCGAGCGGGTGTACGAGCTCATCGACTCCCAGCCCGAGATCGTCGACGCCCCGGACGCCCGCGCGGTGCCCGACGGCCCGCTGGGCGTGCAGCTCGACGACGTGCGGTTCGGCTACGCGCGCAGCGAGCCGGTGCTCGACGGGCTGTCGCTGGACATCCGGGCGGGCGAGACGGTCGCGCTGGTCGGCACGGCCGGGTCGGGCAAGTCGACGGTCGCGCTGCTCGCACCGAGGTTCTACGACGTGCAGGGCGGCGCGTTGCGCATCGGCCCGTCCGACGACCTCGCGGACGTGGAGCGCAGCGGAGGCGGACCAGCGATGGTCGACGTGCGCGACCTGCGGCTCGACGAGCTGCGGCGCGCGGTCGGCGTGGTGTTCGAGGAGGCGTTCCTCTTCTCCGACACGGTGCGCGCCAACATCGCCTACGGGTGCCCGGACGCCACCGAGGAGCAGGTCCGCGCCGCGGCGGTCGCGGCCCAGGCCGACGGGTTCATCACCGCGCTGCCCGAGGGCTACGACACCCGGGTCGGCGAGCGGGGGCTCACGCTCTCGGGCGGTCAGCGCCAGCGCGTCGCCCTGGCCCGGGCCCTGCTCTACGACCCCCGGGTGCTCGTCCTCGACGACGCCACCTCCGCGGTGGACGCCACGACCGAGGCGGCCATCGGCGAGACCCTGCGCCGGGTCACCGCGCAGCGCACGACGCTCGTCATCGCCCATCGGCGCTCCACGCTGGCGCTCGCCGACCGCATCGCCGTGCTCGACGGCGGCCGCGTCGTCGACGTCGGCACCCGCGCCGAGCTCGAGGCCCGCTGCCGCCTGTTCCGCGAGCTCCTCGCCGGGCCGTCGGAGCGCATCGACGAGACCGGCCGGGTGGACGAGGACGGCCGGGTGGACGAGGACGGGAACGGGGACGCGGACACGCTCGCCGCGGACGGCACCGGTCCCGGCGAGCCGACCCCCACCATCACCCGCGCCCTCTGGCCCGACGACCCGGCGCCCGACCGTCCGGTGCCCGCGCCCGCCCCCACGGTGGTGGCGCCCGGGTCGGAGGCGCTCGCGGGCGGCGTCGACGGCGGCGCGTCGCCCGAGATGCGCACGCAGATCGACCGGCTCCCGCCCGCCACCGAGGAGCCCGACCTGCACGGCGAGGACCCGACGGCGCCCGATCCGGGCTTCCGCCTCGGCCGGCTGCTGCGCCCGGTGCGCTGGGCCCTGGCGGTCGTGGTGGTGCTCATCGGGCTCGACGCCGCCGCCACGGTCGCGTTCCCCTCGCTGGCGCGGCTCGCCGTCGACGGTGGCATCCAGTCGCGCTCGCTCGACGTCCTGTGGCTCGCGGTCGGGCTCGGCGTGGTCGTGGTGGCCGTCGACTGGCTGGTCGTCGCCGCGCAGACGGTGCTCACCGCGCGGATCGGTGAGGGCCGGCTCTACCTGCTGCGGACCCGCAGCTTCGCCCACCTGCAACGCCTCGGCCTCGACTACTACGAGCGCGAGCTCGGCGGCCGGATCATGACGCGGATGACGACGGACGTCGACGCCCTGTCGTCGTTCCTGCAGACCGGGCTCGCGCAGGCCGTCGTCTCCCTCCTGACGATCATCGGCGTCGCGGTGGCCCTGCTCGTCACCGATGTCGAGCTCGCCCTGGTGGCGCTCGCGGTGATGCCGGTGCTCGTGGTGGCGACGGTGATCTTCCGGCGCCTGGTGTCCGTGGCCTACGCCGAGGCGCGCGAGCGGGTCAGTGTCGTCAACGCCGACCTGCAGGAGAACGTCGCGGGCCTGCGGGTCGCCCAGGCGCACACCCACGAGGCGATCTCGGCGGCCACGTTCGCCGACAACAGCGACGCCTATCGCCGGGCCCGGTTGCGCGCCCAGCGCCTCATCGCGACGTACTTCCCGTTCGCGGCGATGCTCTCGGACCTCGCGCAGGCCGCGGTGCTCGGCGTCGGGGCCGCGCGCGTGGCCACCGGCGGCCTGTCTCCCGGCGTGCTCGCCGCGTTCCTGCTCTACCTCGCCATGTTCTTCGGCCCGGTCCAGCAGCTCTCGCAGGTGTTCGACGGCTACCAGCAGGCCCGCATCGGACTCCTGCGCATCGGCGAGCTGCTGCGCACACCGACGTCGGTGCCGGCCCCGGAGCACCCGGTGGTGCAGGGCGAGATGCGCGGCGAGGTCGAGCTGCGCGACGTCGGCTTCTCCTACGCCGGCGCCGAGACCCCGGCGCTCTCCGACTTCTCGCTGCACGTGCCGGCCGGGCGCACCGTCGCGCTGGTCGGCGCCACGGGTGCGGGCAAGTCGACGGTGGTCAAGCTGGTCGCGCGGTTCTACGACGCCACCTCGGGCACGGTGCTCATCGACGGCGTCGACGTCCGCGACCACGACCTGGCGACGCTGCACCGGCACCTCGGCGTCGTCCCGCAGGAGGCCCACCTGTTCGTCGGCGACGTCGCCTCGAACATCGCCTACGGCGACCCCGACGCCACCCCGGCGCGCATCGAGCAGGCCGCGCGCGACGTCGGGGCGATCGACATGATCGGCACCCTGCCGGGCGGCTTCCGGCAGCCCGTCGGCGAGCGCGGCGGCGGCCTGTCCGCCGGGCAGCGCCAGCTCGTCGCCCTCGCCCGCGCCGAGCTCGTCGACCCGCGCCTGCTCCTGCTCGACGAGGCCACCGCCGCGCTCGACCCGGCCACCGAGGGCGCCGTGCTGGCCGCCGGCGAGCGGCTCGCGGCGCCGCGGACGACGTTCGTCGTCGCCCACCGCCTCGCGACCGCCGCGCGCGCCGACCACATCGTCGTGATCGACGGGGGCCGGATCCTCGAGGAGGGCACGCACGACGAGCTCCTCGCCCGCGACGGTGCCTACGCGCGGCTGTGGCGCGCCGGGGCCGGGACGGTCGACGACGCGGTCGGCGAGGGCGGGCTCGCCGGGCCGGGCGCCGACGCGCCGGACGACCTCGCCCGCGTCGGCTGACCGGTCACGCCCGGCGGGCGTGCACCACGAGGTTGTCGGTGTAGCTGCGCGCGTCGCGGTCGAACGCGCCCGCGCAGGTCACGAGGCGCAGCACGTCGTCGGGCGTCGCCCCGAACACGACGAAGGTCGGGAAGCGGTCCTTGGCGACCTGCTCGGTGCGCTCCACGACGTAGCGCGCGACGCCCCCGCCGGCCGTCCCGACCTCGATCCCGTCGCCGGGGCGCAGGTCGCGCAGGCGGTGGAACACCGCCGGGCCGGTGCGGGAGTCGACGTGACCGAGCAGCACGGTCGGCCCGCGCGCGCCGGGGACGGGGACGCCACGCGTGGGGTCGAACCAGCCGATGCGGGCGTAGTCCTGCGGGACCTCGACCGTCCCGTCGGGCGCGACGCCGAGCGGGACCACCACGTCCTCGTCGACCCCGATCGCCGGCACGCGCACGCTCGCGGGCAGGACCCGGGCGTCGGCCGGAGCCGGCGCGCCGGTGTGCCCGACGGCGGGATCGGTGGTGGCGGACCCGGCCGCGGGCCCGGCGGGCGTGCCCGCCACGGGCGCCCGCGGGTCGCCGGCGCACCCCGCGAGGAGCGCGGCGAGCAGGACGAGCGCCGCGGCGCCCCGGGCACGGAGCCCGGGACGCCCCGGCCCCACGACGAGCCCGACCGCCGTCAGGAGCGCGCCCCGCGCCGGCGCGCCAGCGCGACACCGGCACCGACCGCCGCGAGGACCCCCGCGCCCACCGCGCCGGCCGTGACCGCCGGACCCGCGTCGTCGCCGGCCGTCGCGGTCGCGCCGGCACCGGTCTCGACGCCGCCCATGGGCACCCGCGTCAGCTGCCCGCGGACCGCGCCGGCCGTGTACTCGGCGGTGTGGGTGTCGCCGAAGAACGCCGCCGGGTCCTCCTCGATCTGGCGCAGCGAGAACCCGGTGCCGGTGTCCTGCCCGTTCGCCATCACGCCGGTGGTGAAGGGGCCCTGGAGGCAGCCGGAGCTGGTGCGGGTCTCGCCCTCGCCCTCCGGGTTCGGGAAGGCGATGCGCGGCGGGCCGGACATGCCCGGCTGCGCCTCGTGGATGTGCGTCGCCGTGCGGGCCGGGCTCTGGTACTCGCCGGTGACACCGCGCAGCGTGAGGTCGTAGCAGATGATCTCTTCGTCGCTGTTGATGCGGTAGTTGAACGTCCCGCTGGCCCCGGGCTGGCCGGGCGCCGGCTGGTCGTTCGTCCCCACGACCATGTCCGGGGTCGCCATCACGGTGAACATCGAGGTGAAGCTGTCCGGCTCGGGCACCTCGGTGTCGGCCGCCAGCGCGGCGCCCGACGAGAGGGCGACCGCACCGGCGGTGAGGACGGACAGGACGGCGAGCTTCGGGAGCGCACGGCGCACGGGGGCCTCCTGGAGGGCGAGATGGCCGAAGTGCCCGTCTCTACGGACCCCGTGCGGTGGGCGTTCACCGCGTCCCGCACGAACTCCTCGACATCCCGGTGAACGCCGGAGGGGTGGACGCCGTACCGACCACCGTGATCCGCGCCGACCCCGTCGCCGTCCCGACGGCTCGCGACGTCACGACGCGGTCACACCGGGTCGGCGAGGATGCTCCGGACGCCGGAACGGTGCGGGGAGAACGGGTGAGCGAGGCAGCGGGGACGGCGCGCGCGCCGGTCGACCTGCGACGGATCGAGGACCTCGAGGCCGCCTACCACGCCCACGCCGGTGAGCTCGAGCGCTTCGCCCTGCGGCAGCTGCGCGACCCCGGCGCCGCGGCGGACGTCGTGCAGGAGGTGTTCGTCCGCGCCTGGCGCCACGCCGGCCGCTACGACGCGGCCGTCGCGAGCCTGCGCGTGTGGCTGTTCTCGATCGCGCGCAACGTCGTGGTCGACACCGTGCGGCACGCCCGCGCCCGCCCGGGCACGCCGACCGCACCCGGGGACCTGTCCGTCGTCGCGGACCGGGACCCGGCCGGCCGGGGCCCCGACTTCAGCGACGACATCGTGACGACCTGGTTCCTCGAGGAGGCCCTCGCCGGTCTGGCCGCCGAGCAGCGCAGCGCCATCGTCGAGACCTACGTGCGCGGGCGGCCCTACGCGGAGGTCGCCGCCGAGCAGGAGGTGCCCGTCGGCACCCTGCGCAGTCGAGTGTTCTACGGCTTGCGCAACCTCCGGACCATCATGGACGGCATGGGAGTCCCGCTGTGACCACCGGACCCGGCGGCCCCCTCCACGACCGCCTGCGCGAGCAGCTGGGCGCGTACGCGCTGGGGCAGCTCGAGGGCGCCGAGCGCGACGAGGTCGCGACGCACCTGGACACCTGCCCCGCCTGCCGCGCCGAGCTCGCGGCCCTGGCCCCGCTCGCCGGCCCGCTCGCCCGCATCGATCCCGACGCGCCGCATGCCGTCGCCGACGAGCCCACCGCGGCCCGACCCGGCGCCCCCGACGGGTTCGCCGGCGTCCTCGACCGCCTGCGTCGCGAGCCCGGGGACGAGGCCGGGCTCCGGGACGACGTCGACGGCGAGGCGGGCGACGGCCCCGGCGCGGTCTCCCCGGCGGTGCCGCTGCACGCCCGCGGGACGGCCACGCGGCGACGTGCCGTACGACCGGTGCTCGCCGCGGCGGCCGCCGCGGTCATCGGGCTCGCCGGGGTCGGGATCGGGCTCGCCGTCGCCGGGGCGGGCGAGCCCGACGTCGAGCCCGTGACGGTGCAGGCGCTCGACCCCGCGGTGCGCGCCAGTGCGGGCACCATCGACCACACGTGGGGCGTGGAGATGGTGCTGACCGGCTCCGGGTTCGCCGAGGGGCAGGTCTACGAGGTCACGGTCCTCGACAGGGGCGGCCGACCCGTCCCCGCCGGGGCGTTCCGCGGGACCGGACCGACCGAGATGGTGTGCCGGCTGAACTCGTCGGTGCTCCGCGAGCAGGCGGGCGGCTTCGTCGTCACCGACGCCGACGGCGACGAGGTGCTGCGCTCGCAGTTCTCCTGACCGTCGGATCCGCACGGACCGCCCCGGTCGACCGCCGAACGCATGAACTCGCGGACGCATCGTGCCGAGCGGATGGCGCAGCGACCCCGAAACGGTGCTCCGGAGACACATGGACCGGTGCAGTAGGCGACAGGGCACCGACCCCGCGCGGTGTCAAGCGCTAATCTGGACACGCTCCCGACGCCACCGCGACGACTGATTGAGGCGATCCCTAGTCGTGTCGAGTAGTAGCCCGACCGCCCAGTTCGGACCCAACGAGTGGCTGGTCGACGAGATGTACCAGCGCTACCTGGCCGACCCCGACTCCGTCGACGCCGCGTGGCACGACTTCTTCGCCGACTACAGCCCCGACACCGCCCCCGACGAGGCGGGCGCCCACACGAGCGCCGGCAACGCCGCGAACGGCTCCCGGCCGCTGTCCGCCGAGTCGGCCGAGTCGGCCGAGTCGGCGGCGGGCGACCAGGACACCGGCGACGACGCCGGGCCGGCGCGTGCCGAGGCGCCCGCACCGTCCAGCTCGCCGTCGTCCAGCTCGTCGTCCACCGGCACGTCGTCCACCGCGTCGTCGTCCACCGCGTCGTCGACCGGCACGTCGTCGACCGGCACGGGCAGCGCGTCGGGCACGTCCTCGAACGCCTCGTCGAACGCCTCGTCGAACAGCAACCCGCGCTCCGCCACGCCCACCTCGACCCCGACGGGCGACCGGGAGGCGGCGAGCAAGCCCGCGGCGGGCACGACGAGCCCGGCGAAGTCCGCGCAGCCCGGCGCCTCCGACGGCGCGGTGGAGAGCACCAAGCCGCTGCGCGGTGCCGCGAACGCGATCGCCAAGAACATGACGGCGTCGCTGCAGCTGCCGACGGCCACCAGCGTGCGTGCGGTGCCGGCGAAGCTGCTGGCCGACAACCGCATCGTCATCAACAACCACCTGCGGCGCACGCGCGGCGGGAAGGTCTCGTTCACCCACCTGCTCGGCTACGCGATGGTGCGCGCCCTCGAGGCGTTCCCCAACATGAACCGGCACTTCGGCGAGGACGAGAAGGGCAAGCCCGCCGTCGTCGACCCCGGGCACGTCAACCTCGGCCTGGCGATGGACCTGCCGGGCAAGGACGGCTCGCGCTCGCTCGTCGTCGTGGCCCTCAAGGGCTGCGAGAACATGAGCTTCGCGCAGTTCTGGGCGGCCTACGAGGACATGGTCCGCAAGGCCCGCACCGGCTCGCTGACCAGCGAGGACTTCGCGGGCGTCACCATCTCGCTGACCAACCCGGGCACCATCGGCACCAACCACTCGGTGCCGCGCCTGACCGTCGGCCAGGGCACCATCGTCGGCGTCGGCGCGATGGAGTACCCCGCCGAGTTCCAGGGGGCGAGCGAGGAGAAGCTCGCCGACATGGGCATCAGCAAGATCATCACGCTGACGTCCACGTACGACCACCGGATCATCCAGGGCGCCGAGTCCGGCGACTTCCTGCGCCGCATCCACCACCTCGTGCTCGGCGAGGAGGGGTTCTACGACGACATCTTCGCGTCGCTGCGGATCCCCTACGAGCCGATCCGCTGGCGCCAGGACCTGCCGTCGTCGCAGATCGACCGCACCGCGCGGATCATCGAGCTGATCGACGCGTACCGCACGCGCGGCCACCTCATGGCCGACACCGACCCGCTGTCCCACCCCCAGCGCAAGCACCCCGACCTCGACATCGCGTCGCACGGTCTGACGCTCTGGGACCTCGACCGCGAGTTCCCCGTCGACGGGTTCGCCGGGCGGGGGTGCATGAAGCTGCGCGACGTCCTCGGCGTCCTGCGCGACTCGTACTGCCGCACCATCGGCGTCGAGTACATGCACATCCTCGACCCCGAGAAGCGCGCCTGGCTGCAGGAGCGCATCGAGCGTCCGCACGAGAAGGTGCCGGTCGCCGAGCAGAAGTACATCCTCTCGAAGCTCAACGCCGCCGAGGCGTTCGAGGCGTTCCTGCAGACCAAGTACGTCGGGCAGAAGCGCTTCTCGCTCGAGGGCGCCGAGACCGTGATCCCGCTGCTCGACGCGGTGCTCGACACGGCCGCGGCGCACGAGCTCGACGAGGTCGTCATCGGCATGCCCCACCGCGGGCGCCTCAACGTGCTGGCCAACATCGTCGGCAAGCCGGTCTCGCAGATCTTCCGCGAGTTCGAGGGCAACCTCGACCCGGGCCAGGCGCACGGCTCCGGCGACGTGAAGTACCACCTCGGCGCCGAGGGCAAGTTCTTCCGCATGTTCGGCGACGGCGAGACGACGGTGTCGCTGACGTCGAACCCCTCGCACCTCGAGGCCGTCGACCCCGTGATGCAGGGCATCGTGCGGGCCAAGCAGGACGTGCTGGACAAGGGCCCGGAGGGCTTCACCGTCCTGCCCGTCGCCCTGCACGGCGACGCCGCGTTCGCCGGCCAGGGCGTGGTCGCCGAGACGCTGAACCTCGCGCTGCTGCGCGGCTACCGCACCGGCGGCACCGTGCACGTGATCGTCAACAACCAGGTCGGCTTCACCACCGCGCCCGAGCACACCCGCTCGACGCACTACTGCACCGACGTGGCGAAGATGATCGACGCCCCGGTCTTCCACGTGAACGGCGACGACCCCGAGGCCTGCGTCTGGGTGGCGCGGCTGGCCGTCGAGTTCCGCGAGCGCTGGAACTCCGACGTCGTGATCGACATGATCTGCTACCGCCGCCGGGGCCACAACGAGGGCGACGACCCCTCGATGACCCAGCCGGAGATGTACGACGTCATCGACGCCAAGCGCTCGGTGCGCAAGACCTACACCGAGTCGCTGATCGGCCGCGGCGACATCTCGCTGGACGAGGCCGAGCACGCGCTGCGCGACTACGGCAGCCAGCTCGAGCACGTGTTCAACGAGGTCCGCGAGCTGGAGAAGGCCGACCCCGAGCCCAGCCCGTCGGTCGAGTACGAGCAGGCCGTGCCGAACTCCCTGCAGACGGCGGTGCCGCTCGACGTCATCCAGCGGATCGCGCGGGCGCACACCGAACTGCCCGAGAACTTCGCGGTGCACCCGCGCGTCAAGCCGGTCCTCGACCGGCGGGGCAAGGCCGCGGCGACCGACACCGAGGAGGGCATCGACTGGGCGTACGCCGAGCTGCTGGCGTGGGGCTCGCTGCTCATCGACGGCAAGCTCGTGCGGCTGTCCGGCCAGGACTCCCGGCGCGGCACCTTCGTGCAGCGCCACTCGGTGCTCATCGACCGCCACGACGGCTCCGAGTACGTGCCGCTGCGCCACCTGACCGCCGACCAGGGCAAGTTCATGCCCTACGACTCGGCGCTCTCGGAGTTCGCGGCGGTGGGCTTCGAGTACGGCTACTCGGTGGCGAACCACGACGCGCTCGTGCTCTGGGAGGCCCAGTTCGGCGACTTCGTCAACGGCGCCCAGTCGATCATCGACGAGTTCATCTCGTCCGGTGAGGCCAAGTGGGGCCAGACCTCCGACGTCGTGCTGCTGCTGCCGCACGGCCACGAGGGCCAGGGCCCGGACCACACCTCGGGGCGCATCGAGCGCTTCCTGCAGCTGTGCGCCGAGGGGTCGATGACGGTCGCGCTGCCGTCGAGCCCGGCGAACTACTTCCACCTGCTGCGCCGCCACGCCACCGACGGCGTGCGCCGCCCGCTGGTCGTCTTCACGCCGAAGTCGATGCTGCGGAACAAGGCGGCGGTCAGCCCGGTGGAGGAGTTCACCTCCGGCGGCTACCGGCCGATCCTCGACGACCCCGCGTTCGCGGGCGGCGGCACCGACGGCGTCACCCGCCTGCTGCTCTGCGCCGGCAAGATCTACTACGAGCTGGTCGCCGCGCGCGAGAAGGCGGGCCGCACCCACGACACCGCGATCGTGCGGATGGAGCAGCTCTACCCGCTCGCCACCGAGGAGCTCGCGGCCGTCCTCGACCGCTACCCGAACGCCGGCGGCGACATCCGCTGGGTGCAGGAGGAGCCGGCCAACCAGGGCGCCTGGCCGTTCCTGGGCCTGTGGCTGCCGGAGCGGATGAACGGCAAGCTGCCCTCGCTCAAGCGCGTCTCCCGGCGGCGCATGGCCGCCCCGGCGGCCGGCGTGGCCAAGGTGCACGAGGTGGAGCAGAAGGCGCTCATCGCCGAGGCGCTGGCGGATTGATGGCGCAGGACTGATCCGGTGTACTTCACCGACCGCGGGATCGAGGAGCTCGAGGACCGGCGGGGCGAGGAGGAGGTCAGCCTGGCGTGGCTGGCCGACCGCCTCCGCGCCTTCGTCGACGCCCACCCCGAGCACGCCGGGGCGGCCGACCGGTTCGCGACGTTCCTCGCCCGCGACGACAGCGACGACGAGTAGCCGCGCGCCTCAGTCGAGCCCGAACTCGCGCAGCTTGCGGTAGAGCGTGGTGCGCCCGATCCCGAGCGCTCGGGCGGCGTGGCTGCGGTTGCCGCCGGCGTCGCGCAGGGCGGCGACGACGGCGTCCCGCTCCGCGCGCTCGAGCAGGCCCGACGACCGGGTGCCGGCGCGGAGCTCGGCGGGCAGGTCGGCCGGTGCGACCACGCCGCCGCGGGCACGGCGAGCGAGCGCGACGACCGTCGTGCGCAGCTCGGCGACGTCGCCGGGCCAGGGCCACGCGGCGAGCAGGTCCCACGTCGCGGGCGCGAGGCGGGTCGCCCGCTCGGGCTCGGGCAGGTCCGCCAGCACCGCGCGCACGAGCCCCGGCAGCTGCCCGCGGCTCTGCGCCAGTGACGGCAGCCGCACGACCGTCGCGAGCCGCCGGACGAGGCCCAGGACGGCGGGGGCGGCCCCGTCGGCGTCGAGGGTGAGCGCGACCGGTGTGTTCGGTGCCGCCTCGACCAGCGCGGCCAGGTGCGCGACGTCGTCGGGACCCAGGAGGTGGACCCGCCGGACGAGCACGGCGTGGCCGCCGGCGAGCGCGGCGTCCACGACCGACCGCCAGCCGACTTCCTGCGCGGGGTCGACGACGATCGGGGCGGCCGCCCCCTGTCGGCGCAGCACCCGGGTGGCGACGGTCCGCTTGCCGGTGCCCGCGGCGCCGGCGACGGCGACGTGCTCGCCGTGGCGCAGCGCCGCCTGCAGCTCGCGGTCGACGTCGGGCACGTGGTGCAGCGGGGCGGGGAGCGGCCGCGGGGCCGGCGGGGCGTGGACCCGCTCGATGTGCCGCTCGGGGAGCAGCCGCACGCTGAACGCGGTCCGGGCGCCCTCGCGGATGGGCTCGACGAGGGCATCGCGGGACCCGTCGGGCAGCGGGACCGTCATCCGCGTGCGCCGGTGCGGCGCGTGTTCGACGAGGTGGCGCCAGAGCAGCGGGTGCAGGTCGGGCCCGGTGTGGACGAGGCCCTGCCGGTTGGCGAGGACCGTCTCCTCGTCGACCACGAACGCCCCGTCGGCGGCGCCGTCGACCGCGAGGTAGGACCGGACCAGGCGCCGTCGGCGCTCCCCCGCCTCGTCGAGCAGCCGCTCCTCGATCTGGCGGCCGATGTCGGACGTCATCACGGTCATCAGGGGGTGGACGTCACGCAGCGCGCAGGCCAGCGAGAACGACCCGAGCATCCGCCCGGTCCACGGTTCGACGATCGGTGTCCCGGCGCAGGTGAGGTTGTCCAGGCGCGGGTTGTAGTGCTCCGGGCCGCGCACGAGCACGGGCCGCCGCTCGACGAGCACGGTGCCGAGCCCGTTGGTGCCGACGGCCTGCTCGGAGAAGTCCGAGCCCTCGATCGCGCTCGCGCGGTCCATGGCCGTGCGCTGCCGCCGTTCCTCGGCGTGCCGGACGACGATCCGTCCGGTCTCGTCGGAGAGCACCATCGCGACCGGGACGTCCGCGAAGCTGTCACGCAGGCGGTCGAGGACGGGGGCGGCGGCCCGGGCGAGCGCGGGCGACACGTCGTCGGTCGGGCGGTAGGGGATGTGGTCGGGGTCGACGGGCACGCCCTCGCCGACGCAGCGCCGCCAGCTCGTCTCGATCAGCGACGGCACCCCGGTGCGCCCGGGCGGGACCACCAGCACACCCTCGTCGACGAGGGCCTCGCGGCTGCGCCGCGTCCGGCGCACCTGCTCCGAGGACAGGACCGGCCGGTGACCCTCGCTCCGCTGCATCGTCGCCTCGCACTCCGGTCGCGCCCCGACCGCGCGCACCCGCCCCTCACCGTGCCCCACGTCACACCGCGGCGCCAGCCCGTCACGCCGAGTCGTCCGGTCCGGGGGTGTTCCGGATCGGCACACCCGCGACACCGGCACCGTCGGGGACCGTCCGGGGAGGCGATCGGAGTGCGAGGAGGCACCTCATGGCGGAGACGACGGCGACGGCAGCGACGACGACGGCGACACCCACCGGCTCGGCGGAGGCGGATGCGCTGCGCGCCCTCTACGCCGACTGGACCGAGATCATCTCCTCGACGCCCGACCTCACGACCCGCCTCTTCCGCAGCATCTTCGACGAGTGGCACCAGGCGACCCGCGAACCGGAGGACGTCACGTACGCCGAGGACACCGTCGGCGGGGTGCCCGGCCTCTGGACGCTGCCCATCGGCGCGGACCGCAGCCAGGTCCTGCTCTACCACCACGGCGGGGGGTTCGCGGTCGGCTCGGCGTCGAGCCACCGCAAGCTCGCCGGGCACGTCGCCAAGGCGCTGGGCGTCACCGCGTTCGTGCTCGACTACCGGCGGGCCCCCGAGCACCCGCACCCGGCCCAGGTCGAGGACGGCGTGGCCGCCTTCGTCGGCCTCACCGAGCGCGGCATCCGGCCCGAGGACATCACGACGATCGGCGACTCCGCCGGCGGCAACCTCGCCGTCGCCGTCCCGCTGGCGCTGCGGGAACAGGGCCGGCCGCTGCCCGGGCGGATCATCGCGTTCTCGCCGTGGCTGGACATGGAGAACACCGGCGAGAGCCTCGTGACGAACGCGGCCACCGACGCCCTGGTCACCGTCCCGCTGCTCGAGAGCATGATCGCCGGCGTCCTCGCGGAGGGCGCGATCCACCCACGCACGCCGCTGGCGAACCCGCTGCACGCCGACCTCACCGGCCTCCCGCGGCTCTACGTCAACGCCGGGGACGCCGAGTCCCTGCGCGACGACGCCGTCCGGCTGGCCGCCCGCGCCGAGGCGGCGGGCGTCGACGTGACGCTCTGCGTCGTCGACGACATGCAGCACGTCTTCCCGTTCCTGGCCGGCGCCGCGCCCGAGGCCGACGCGGAGATCGCCGCGATCGCCGCCTGGTACCGGCGTTGAGCGCCCGTCCGACCCACGCCCCGGAGGAGACCCCCATGAGCACGGGCACCACCACGGACCTCGACGCCGTCGTCATCGGCGCGGGCTTCGGCGGCATCTACATGCTCCACCAGCTGCGCGACCGCCTCGGCCTGCGCGCCCGCGCCCTCGAGAAGGGCGGCGGGGTCGGCGGCACCTGGTACTTCAACCGCTACCCGGGCGCGAAGTCCGACACCGAGGGCTTCGTCTACCGCTACTCCTTCGACCGCGACCTGCTCGCCGACTACGACTGGAGCACCCGCTACCTCGACCAGCCCGACGTCCTCGCCTACCTCGAGCACGTGGTCGAGCGCTTCGACCTGGCGCGGGACATCCAGCTCGACACCGAGGTGACCGAGGCCGTCTTCGACGAGGAACGCGCGCGCTGGCACGTCACCACCGCCGCCGGCGACCGCTTCACGTGCCGCTACCTCGTGACCGCGCTCGGGCTGCTCGCTCGCACCAACATCCCGGACATCCCCGGCGCCGGCGACTTCGCGGGCACGCTCGTCCACACCAACGCCTGGCCCGCCGACCTCGACATCACCGGCCGGCGCGTCGGCGTCATCGGCACCGGGTCGACCGGGACGCAGTTCATCGTGGCCGCCGCCCCGATGGCCGAGCACCTGACGGTCTTCCAGCGCTCGGCGCAGTACGTCGTGCCGTCGGGCAACGGGCCGGTCGACCCCGACGAGGTGGCGCGGACCAAGGAGGACTTCGACGCGATCTGGGAACAAGTGCGCGGGTCGGTCGTCGCGTTCGGCTTCGAGGAGAGCGACGTGCCGGCGATGAGCGTGTCGGCGGAGGAGCGGGAGCGGGTGTTCCAGGAGAACTGGGACAAGGGCAACGGCTTCCGGTTCATGTTCGGCACGTTCAACGACATCGCCACCGACCCGGACGCCAACGCCGCGGCGGCCGCGTTCATCCGGTCCAAGATCGCCGAGATCGTCGACGACCCCGAGACGGCCCGGAAGCTCACGCCGACCGACCTCTACGCCAAGCGCCCGCTGTGCAACGAGGGCTACTACGAGGTCTTCAACCGCGACGACGTGACGCTGGTGTCGATCAAGGAGAACCCGATCGAGCGGATCACCCGGAGCGGGGTGCGCACCGCCGACGGGGTCGAGCACGAGCTCGACGTCCTCGTGCTCGCCACCGGGTTCGACGCCGTCGACGGCAACTACCGGGCGATGGAGCTGCGCGGACGCGGTGGGCAGCACATCGACGAGCACTGGGCGGACGGCCCGACCAGCTACCTGGGCGTGTCGGTGGCCGGCTTCCCGAACATGTTCATGATCCTCGGGCCGAACGGTCCCTTCACCAACCTGCCCCCGAGCATCGAGGCGCAGGTGGAGTGGATCGCGGAGCTCGTGCGGCAGGCCGAGGAGTCCGGCGCCGCGGCGGTGGAGCCCACCCAGGACGCCGAGGACCGCTGGACGGACACGTGCCGCGAGATCGCGGACGCGACCCTGTTCCCCAAGGCCGACTCGTGGATCTTCGGCGCGAACATCCCGGGCAAGCGCAATGCCGTGATGTTCTACATGGCCGGGCACGCCGCCTACCGTGAGCAGCTCGCCGAGGTCGCGCAGGCCGGCTACGAGGGGTTCACGATGGCCCGGACGCCGGAGCGAGCGGGGAGTTCGAGCGCATAGAGGCAGCGGGATACCCGTTCGCTGCTCCCGAGCGGGTCGCCCTGGGTGATCAGGACGCCCGGTCAGACGGCGTCGACCCGCTCGGACTCCTCGTAGCGCAGCACCGGCAGCAGCGACGGCTCGCCCGCGGCGGGGTCGGCGGCGCAGGCGTCCACCGCCGCCTGCAGGCCCGCCGCGTCGAGGCCGACGCCGAGGAACACCAGCCGGGCCCCGGCGACGTCGACCGACCGGGGCGCCGGGCGGACCCGGATCGCCGTGCCGACGGTCTGCACCACGAACGGGGCGGCGCCGGGGAACCGGACCACGCCCTTCGAGCGGAACACCCCCGCCGGGCCCGCCTCGAGGAACGCGGCGAACCGCGCCGGGTCGAGCGGGGCGTCCCGCTCGACCGCGACGCTGTCCCAGGCGGCGTGGGCGTGCTCGTCAGCCGGGTGCTCCTCGCGCAGCAGGGCGTCGAACGACAGCTGGCCCGACCGCGGCGGACGACGGCGGGCCGGCGGGTCGACGAGCAGCGCCGGGTCGAGCGCCCCGCGGACCACGGGGAGCACCGGACCGGGCGCGACCGCCCGCAGCGACGCCAGCAGCGGAGCCGGGTCGTCGACGCGGTCGACCTGGTTGAGCACCACGAGGTCGGCGAGGCGGACGACGCCGTCGTGCTCCCCCGACCCGGCGTCGACCACCACCACGAGCCCGCCGTACGCCGCGTGCCGCGCCTCGCCCCCGATCGCGTCGAGCAGCAGGCGCACCAGCTCGCGGGGCTCGGCGAGGCCGCTGGCCTCCACGACGACGAGGTCGAGGCGTGCGGAGGGCGCCGTCAGCTCGGCGAGCAGGCCGGCGAGGCCGTTGGCGTCCGTGGTGCAGCAGAGGCACCCGTTCGCCAGCGACGTCACCGCGCTGGCCTGGCCCGCCACGAGCATCGCGTCGATCCCGATCGCGCCGAAGTCGTTGACGACGACGCCGATCCGGACCCCGTCGGCGCGGCGCAGCAGGTGGTTGACCAGCGTCGACTTGCCGGCCCCGAGGCGACCGGCGACCAGCACCACGGGGACGCGACGGGGCACGCGGACACCCTCGCACGCCGAGCGGCGGGCCCCGCACCCGGAGCGAACGGGGAGTTCGCGCGCGTAGAAGCAGCGAGATACCCGTTCGCTCCGGGGACGGCGCGCTACCGGATGCCCGCCTGGTTCAGCCAGTCGCGGGCGACCTGGGCCGGGTCGGGGCGGTCGGGGCCGGCGAGGCGCTGGTTGAGCGCGGTGAGCTGGGCGGTGTCCATGCGCTGGGAGATCTGGTTGAGGGTGTCGGTGACGCGGGGGTCGGCCGCCTTCGCCCGGTTGACCAGCGGGACCACGTTCTGCGCCGCGAAGTTCGACCGCGGATCCTCGAGGATGACGAAGTCGTTCTCGGGGATCGAGGCGTCGGTGGTGAACAGGTCGGCGGCCTGCACGGTGCCGTCACGCAGCGCCGCGACCGTCAACGGGCCGCCCGCGTCCAGGGCCCGGAACTCGCGGAACGTGCAGTTGTAGAGCCGCTGCAGGCCCGGCACGCCGTAGGAGCGCTGCTGGAACTCCGGCGGGCCGCCGAAGGCGATCGTCGGGCACAGCGGGGCGAGGTCCTCGATCGAGCGCAGGTTGTTCTGCGTCGCGAAGGCGCGGGTGACGACGACGGCGTCCTTGTCCTCCGCGGCGCTCTGCTCCAGCAGCTGGAGCTGCTGCGGCAGGCGGCCCGTGATCTGCTGGTAGACCTGGTCGGACGCGGTGGCGGTGGTCTGCGGATCGAGGAACTGCAGCAGGTTGCCGGTGTAGTCGGGCACGAGGTCGATCTCGCCGCGCTCGAGGGCCGGGTAGTAGGTCTCGCGGCTGCCGATGCCGAAGCGCCGCTCGACGGTGACGCCGCGGGTCTCCAGGGCCGTCGCGTAGATCTCGGCGAGCAGCCGGTTCTCGGTGAAGTTCGCCGAGCCGATGCGGACCGTGCCCTGGGCCGAGGGGCCGGCGGGGGCGGTGGCGAGCGGGTCGGAGTCGCCGCCGCAACCGGCGAGGAGCACGCCCACGGCGGCGATCGCCGCCAACAGGAGTGCGCGAGGAGAACGGATCACGGTCGGACCTCTCTGGAGGACGGGGCGGGAGAAGGGGAGACGGGCGGGGCGGGCGGGCCGTCGGCGTGCCGGCGCAGCCGGAGCCGGTCGGGCCCCGGGGTGACGAGGCGCCCGAGGCCCTGCAGGACGAACTCGACGACGATCGACAGCACGGCGACGATCACCGCGCCGCCGAGCATCTGCGGGAAGTCGCGCACCGAGAAGCCGTCGATGATGAAGCGGCCGAGCCCGCCGAGCCCGACGTACGCGGCGATCGTCGCGGTGGCGATGACCTGCAGCGTCGCGAACCGCAGGCCGCCGAGGACCAGCGGCACGGCCGCGGGCACCTCGACCTGCAGCAGGACCTGGTGCTCGCGCATGCCGATCCCGCGCGCAGCGTCGACCGCGCCGGGGTCGGCGCCGGCCACCCCGGAGTAGGCGCCCGCGAGCAGCGGCGGGATCGCGAGCAGCACCAGCGCGAGCGTCGGCGGCAGCAGACCCAGGCCCAGGAGCAGCACGAACAGCACCAGCACGCCGAGCTCGGGCAGGGCGCGCAGGCCGTTGGCGACGCCGACCACGGCGAGCCCGCCGCGGCGGGTGTGCCCGATCAGCGCGCCCAGGGGCAGCGCGATCACCGCCGCGATGGCGACGGCGAGGGCGGTGTAGCCGAGGTGCTCGAGCACGCGGGCCGGGATGCCGGCCGAGCCGCTCCAGCGCGTCGGGTCGGAGAACCAGTCGCCGAGACGTCCGAGCACCGCCTACACCCCCGTCCGCGCGCGCGTCCACGGCGTCAGGGACCGCCCGAGGGCGAGCCACAGCGCGTCGAACAGGAAGGCCAGGACGACCGAGCCGACGATGCCGGTGACGACCATGGCCGTGTAGTCCTGCTGGAAGCCGTCGGTCATCAGCGTGCCCAGCGACGGGATGCCGACGAGCGCGCCCACCGTGACCAGCGAGAACGCCGACACCGACGCCACCCGGAGCCCGGCGGTGAGGACGGGGACCGCGAGCGGGAGCTGCACCCCGAACAGCAGCCCGGCGGACCGGTAGCCCACCGCGATCGCGGCGGTGGTGATCGTGTCCGGCACCGCGTCGAGCGCCTCGGCGACGCTGCGCACCAGCAGCGCGACCGTGTAGACGGTGAGCGTGATCCCGACGTTGACCGGGCTGAGGATCGGCGTGCCCAGCACCACCGGGATGAACACGATGAGCGCCAGCGACGGCACCGTGTAGAGCGCGCCCGAGAGCGGCACGAGCACCCGGCGCGCGGGCCGCGAGCGGTGGGCCCACCAGCCCAGCGGCAGCGCGACGAGGAGCCCGACCAGCACCGGGACGACCGCGAGGAGCACGTGCGCGATCACCAGCTGGTCGATGTCGTACCCGAACGCCCTCACCGCCGGGTGTCCCCGGGCCGAGCCACGCTGCGCTCCGTCTCCCGGCCGCGGTCGAGCAGCGCCAGGACGTCGTCCGCCTCGACGCCGCCGCGGTAGCGGCCCTGGCCGTCGACCGCGACGCCCCGCCCGGCGGGGGAGCTCAGCGCCGCGTCGAGGGCCCCGCGCAGGGTGCCGGCCCCGTCGGAGGCGGCGTCGTGGTCGTCGGTGACGTAGAGCGAGCCGAGGTCGTGCCGCGCGCCGTCCGGGCCCAGCCAGGCCGCGGGCCGCTCGGCCCCGTCGAGCAGGACCGTCCACTCCTCCGGGACGCCGGAGCTCCCGTTCGCGTCGGCGCGCGTGGGCAGGTCGACCAGCCGCAGCGCGGTGGCCGGCACGAAGCCCAGCCGCCGGTAGCCGCGGTCGCGACCGACGAAGCCGGCGACGAAGTCGTCGACGGGGGCGGCGAGCAGCTCGTCGGGCGGCGCGAACTGCGCGAGCCGCCCGCCGACCCGCATCACCGCCACCCGGTCGCCCAGCCGGATCGCCTCGTCGATGTCGTGGGTGACGAACAGGATCGTCTTGCCGAGGTCGGCCTGCAGGCGCAGCAGCTCGTCCTGCAGCTCGACGCGCACCACGGGGTCGACCGCGGAGAACGGCTCGTCCATGAGCAGGACCGGGGCGTCGCCGGCGAGGGCGCGCGCGACGCCGACGCGCTGCTGCTGGCCGCCCGAGAGCTGGGCGGGCCAGCGCTGCGCGAACGCCTCGAGACCGACCCGCTCGAGCACCTCGGCCGCCCGCGCCCGGGCCTCCCGCCGCGAGAGGCCCTGGAGCACCGGCACCGTGGCCACGTTGTCGATCACCCGGCGGTGCGGGAAGAGCCCGGCCTGCTGGATGACGTAGCCGATGCCGCGCCGCAGCTCCGCGGGGTCGGCCGCCGCGACGTCGCGGCCGTCGAGGTGCACCGACCCGGAGGTGATCTCGACCATCCGGTTGACGGTGCGCAGCGAGGTGGTCTTGCCGCACCCCGAGGGCCCGACGAGCACCGTGATCTCGCCCGCGCGCGCCGTCAGCGTCAGCGACTCCAGCCCCACCGTGCCGTCGGCAAAGCGCTTCCCCACGTCCCGGAACTCGATCACGCGCAGGCTCCCGGGATCCGCCGATGGCTCAGGGTCGACCACCGGATCGAGGCGTGAATGTAATCGGGCCCCCCGACGGCCGCGACCGATCACGGGCGCGCGGCACCGACCGGTGTGACCCCGGTCTCCGCAAGCTGTCAGCCCGCCGCGCGGTCCGCCGGCGTCAGCGGCCCGCGGCGCAGGAGCTGCGTGAACGCCTCGCCCGGCATCGCGCGGGCGAACAGCCAGCCCTGGTAGGCGTCCACGCCGAGGTCGCGCAGCACCGCGAACTGGTCGGCGTCCTCGACCCCTTCGGCGACGCAGACCTGGCCGATGGCCGCGGTGAGGTCGACGACGGCGCGGGCGACGGCGCGGTCGGACTCGCCGGTCGCGACGCCCCGGACGAAGCCGCGGTCGAGCTTGACGATCTGCGCCGGCAGCCCCGTGAGGCGCGACAGCGACGAGTAGCCGGTGCCGAAGTCGTCGACCGCGAAGCGCACGCCCGCCGCGATCAGCTCGTTCATCTCGCGCAGCGTCGTGGCGGGCAGGTCGGCGAGGCAGGTCTCGACGAGCTCGAGCACCAGGCGGTCCCACGGCAGACCCGCGTCGGTGACGGCCTCGTGCACGGTCTCGAGGAAGTCGGGGTCGCCGGGCAGCAGCCCCGCGAGGTTCACCGCGACCGACGGCGGGGTGCCGTCCGGCCCGGCCGACGGCCACACCGCGGCCTCGCGCACCGCCGTGCGCAGCACCCAGCGGTCGAGCTCGCCGAGCAGGTCGGCGGCCTCGGCCACCGGCAGGAACTTGTCCGGGAAGATCAGGCCCTGCTCGGGGTGCTGCCAGCGCACCAGCGCCTCGGCGGTCTGCACCCGCCCGTCGGCGCCGACGACGGGCTGGAAGTGCAGCACGAGCTCGTCGTTGACCATCGCCTCGCGCAGCTGGGTCTCCATCCGCAGCGCCTCGTCGGCGCCGCGCATGATGGCCTCGTCGGCGAGGGCGAAGCGGCCGTTGCCGCCGCTCTTGGCCTCGAACAGGGCCGCGTCGGCGAAGCGCATGAGGTCGCCGGTGCCCGGGTGGACCGGGGCGGGCTCGAGGCCGGCGAGCTCGGTGGCGCGCTCCTGGCGCAGCACCTGCTCCACCGGGTCGCCGGTGGGGTCGATGTCGGGCTGCGTCGGGTCGGTGCTGACGTCGGACGCCCCGAGCCCCACCGTCGCGCCGACCGCGGCCCCGACCGTGGCCGAGATGCGCACGAGCTGGCCGTGCACCGGGATGGCGGTGCGCAGGATGCCCGCGACCGTCGCCGAGAGGGCGTCCAGCCCGCCGTGCAGGTCGACGTCGGCGCACACGACGACGAACTCGTCGCCGGCGCTGCGCGAGGCGGCGCAGCCGGCGGGCAGCCGGTCGCGCAGGCGCTGGGCGAGCTCGACGAGCAGCTCGTCGCCCGCGTCGTGGCCGAGCGAGTCGTTGACGCGCTTGAAGTTGTCGAGGTCGCAGAACAGCAGGCCCGTGCGCCGCGCCGTCGGGCCCGCGAGCAGCCGCGACACCGTCGTCTGCAGCGCGCGGCGGTTCGGCAGGCCGGTGAGCTCGTCGTGCATCGCCTGGTGGCGCAGGCTCGCCTCGACCTTGCGGGCGTCGGTGACGTCGGTGAACACCACGAGGTGGGTGACGCCGCCGTCGTCGTGGACCGAGACCGACACGTGCAGCTCGCACCACACCGGTTCGGCGTCGGCGCCGCCCGCGCCCCGCTCACGGCGCCGCAGGGCCCGCGGGGTGCACGACCAGCTCACCGACCCCGCCGAGCCCGCGGGCCGCGCGAGCAGCGGCGTCGCCGGGCCCGCACCGGCGGCGGCCTCGGCGCCGAGGTCGAGCAGCTCGTCGGCACGCCGGCCGCGCAGCGCTTCCGGGCCCTGTCCGAGCAGCCGGCACAGCGCCTGGTTCGCCTTGACCAGCCGCTCGTCGTCGTCGAACAGCGCGATGCCGACGGGGGCGACGGCGAGCAGGTCGGTGAAGCGCTGGGTCAGGGCCCGCAGCCGCTCCTCGGCCTGGCGGCGGCCGGTGACGTCGGCGGCGGTGCCGAGGACCGTGCGGTCGGGGCGCCGGGCGGCGTGCACCTGCAGGATGCGCCCGCTGCCGTCGCCGAGACGCACCTCGGCCTCCAGCGCCACGCCCTCGCCGACCAGGGCCTCCCACCGGCGCACGAACCCGCCGCGGTCCGCGGGGTGCAGCGCGGCGAGCAGGCCCTCCGCACGCCACTGGGGGCGGGGGTCGAGGCCCAGCAGCTCGGTGAGCACCGGCGAGAGCCACGCCGAGCCCGTGACGAGGTCGACCTCCCAGTGCCCGAGACCCGCGATGCGCTCGACGTCCGCGGCACTCGGCCCCGCCAGCGGCTCGGTCGGCGGCTCGAAGGCCTGCGGGCGGTCGCCGGCGGGATCGGGATCCGGGGTCGACCCGGCCTGCGGCACCAGCACGAGGACCGCGCCACCCGTCCGGTCCGGCCACACGACCACCTGGACCGGCAGCGACGCCGCGCTGACGCGGCGCACCCGCGCGGCGAGGAGGCCCTCGGGGGCGCCCTCGACCGCGTGGACGTCGGCCAGCACGTCGGTGACCTTGCGGCCGAGCATGTGGCGGGGCTCCAGGCCACCGGACGGGTCGACCAGGCGGGCGACGGCGTCGCGGACGGCGACGAGGCGGCCGCAGGCGTCGTGGCGCAGCGCGGCACCCGGCGGCAGCGTCGCCCCGCCGGCGCCGTCCGTGCCGTCGGGACCGACGGCCCCGTCGGCGCCGGGCAGGACCGCGAGCGCCTCGGACCGGCGGCCCCCCGTCGTCCCACGGACGACGGCGAGGCCGCGCGAGCCCGGCACCGGCACGGCACTGCCCACGTCTGCGCTCCTCGCTCGCGGGGACCCCGCCGTTCCGATGGTGGAACGGTGCGTCCGCGTCTGTCTCAGGCAACGAAGGAAACGCGAGGGGGGTCCGGGTGGATCACCCCGTGGAGGGACGGCACGCGGCGACCGCGAGTCCGCACGCGTTCTGCTGCACGACACGGACGATCGACCTTGAGGACACCGACCGGTCGTCGCGCCGAAGCGGACGGCGTCCACGACGAACGGCACACGGCCTACGCCCGCTGCGCCGATCGTCCGTGTCGTCACCCACGTGCGGCTCGGCGGCCTACCGACGGTGGGTCCGGTGAGCCACGAGCGGTCCGGATCATGCCGCGAGCGCTCGGCAACCACCGATCGGTGGACTTCGGATGGTCCGCGCGAGCGACAGCAATACGTCGGACCACTGGCCGCTGTCCCGGTACCCCACGTGTCGGCGCGCTACACCATCGTGGGCGGCCGGACTCCTCGAGGGGCCGGCTCAGTGGTGCTCGGCCGCGACCTCGGCGACGTGGCGGCGCACCACGCCCTCGTCGGCGGCGGCCTGCGCCACGGCCGCGGCCACGGCGGGCGCGACGCGGGGGTCCAGCGCGCTCGGCACGATGTGGTCGGCGCCGAACTCCTCGTCGCCCGCGGCGATGTCGGCGATCGCGTCGGCCGCGGCGAGCTTCATCGCCTCGGTGATGCGCCGGGCCGCCGCGTCGAGGGCCCCGGCGAAGACCCCGGGGAACGCGAGCACGTTGTTGATCTGGTTCGGGTAGTCGCTGCGCCCGGTGGCGACGACCGCGGCGTGCTTGCGCGCGACGGCCGGGTCGATCTCGGGGTCCGGGTTGGACAGCGCGAACACCACGCCGTCGTCGGCCATCGACGCGATCACCGACTCGGGCACCGTCGAGCCCGAGAGGCCCAGGAAGACGTCGGCGCCCGCGACGGCCGCGGCGAGGTCGCCGCGCACCCCGCGAGGGTTCGTCTGCTCCGCGAGCGCGATCTTCTCGACGTTCATGCCCTCGCGGCTCTCGTGGATGACCCCGCGGGAGTCGAGGACGACGACGTCGCTCGCCCCCGCCGAGAGCAGGATCTTGGCGCAGGCCACGCCGGACGCCCCGGCGCCGCTGACGACGACCTTGAGCGAGGCGAGGTCGCGGTCCAGGACGCGCGCGGCGTTGCGCAGGGCCGCGAGGACGACGATCGCGGTGCCGTGCTGGTCGTCGTGCATGACGGGGCAGTCGAGCGCGTCGACGAGCCGGCGCTCGATCTCGAAGCAGCGCGGCGCCGCGATGTCCTCGAGGTTCACGGCGCCGAAGCTCGGGCGCAGGTGCACGAGCGTCTCGACGATCTCGTCGACGTCGGTGGTCTCGAGGACCAGCGGGATGGAATCGAGGTCGGCGAACGCCTTGAACAGCGCCGACTTGCCCTCCATCACCGGCAGGGACGCGCGGGGACCGATGTCGCCGAGCCCGAGCACCGCGGTGCCGTCACTGACCACGGCCACCAGGCGGTGGGTCCACGTGTAGCGGGCGGTGAGGGCCTTGTCGTCGGCGATCGCGCGGCACACCTTCGCGACGCCGGGGGTGTACGCGATGGCGAGGTCACGGCGGCCGGAGAGCCCGACCGTCGGGGCGATCGAGAGCTTGCCGCCCTCGTGCGCCGTGAAGACCTCCTCCTCGGTGATGTCGCGGCCGTCGAGGGAGGGCTGGTTGGTGGGCGTGTCGGCGTTCGCGTCGCTCACGGGGACTCCAAGCGAGATCGAGGGGTCGCGGCACTGCGGCAGTCTCGCGGCACCGGGGTACCCCGGACGGGAGGACGTGGTGGGGGCGCCCGCGGTCGGCGGGCGCCGGGCGGGCCGTCGGCGCGGGTGGGCGCCCGGCCCGGGTCAGGACTCCTGCGCCCGGTGCGGGCGATCCTCGCGCGTCCGTGGGGGTCGTGTCTGCGTCCCCGGTCACCCGGCGCGCCGCGCCCGCGCACCCTCACCGTGCGTGCAGCCGCCCCGGGTGGGGCCAGAGCCGCCAGCGCACGGGCCCGACGACCTCGGCCGGGCCGAGGGTGCGGGAGTCGGTGGACGCCGCCGGGGCGTCACCGACGGCGAACCAGCCGTCGTCGAACGCCAGCGCCGCCCGCTTGACCGAGAGCTGCCCCGGACGCGACGCCCACCGCACGAGCGCGAGCTCCCCCGGCCGCACGGTGGCGCCCGGCAGCGCGAGGACGACGTCCCCGTCACGCAGCGTCGGCGCCATCGACCCGCCCCGCACGAGGACGCGGCGGGGACGACGTCCGACCAGCCACCCGACCCGTCGCGCGACCGTGACCAGCAGCTCACGGGGGGTCCTCACCGGCGGCGCTCCACGTGTCGGTGCCCGGTCACAGGGGTACGTTCTCTGACGTCGGAACGATCACCATTCCCCATGAGGAACAGGGAGGCGAGATGGGACTGCTCTCCGGCGTCCTGCGCCCGCGTCTGGAGGCCACCGCGCACTGCGACCTCCCCTGCGGCGTCTACGACCCGGCCCAGGCCCGGATCGAGGCCGAGTCGGTCAAGGCGATCCAGGAGAAGTACCAGGCCAACGAGGACCCGGCGTTCCGGGCCCGCGCCATCCAGATCAAGGAGGAGCGCGCGGACCTCGTCAAGCACCACCTGTGGGTGCTGTGGACCGACTACTTCAAGCCGCCGCACTTCGAGAAGTACCCGCAGCTCCACGAGCTGTTCAACAAGGCCACGAAGGCCGCCGGCGGCGGTGAGGGCGGCGCCAAGTCGTCCATGGATCCGCAGAGCGGACAGCAGGTGCTCGACTACATCGCCGAGATCTCGGACATCTTCTGGGAGACCAAGAAGGGCTGAGACCCCGACACGCACGACCCGACGCGCCCGTCCCTGCCAGCCAGGGGCGGGCGCGTCGTCGTGTGGGCCCGACGTGGCGTCACCGCGTCGGCACCGGCGCCCCGGGGTACCTGGCCCGCCGTGAGCCAGAGCCCCGCCGGACGCCTCTACCTCCTGCGCCACGGCGAGACCGAGTGGTCGCGCGACGGCCGGCACACCAGCCGCACCGACCTCCCGCTGACCGAGGCCGGCGAGGCGGCGGCGCGGAGCGCCGGGCGCCTGCTGGTCACGCTGCGCGGCGCCGACGTCCCCGCGCCCGAGGTCTGGACCAGCCCGCGGCGCCGCGCCGTCGACACGGCCCGCCTGGCCGGGCTCGAGCCGTCGACGACCCGGGAGGACCTCGTCGAGTGGGACTACGGCGCCTACGAGGGCCGCACGACCCCCGAGATCCGCGAGGACGACCCCGGCTGGACGGTCTGGACCCACCCCAGCCCGGGCGGCGAGACCGCGCCCGAGGTGGCCGAGCGCCTCGACCACGTCATCGCCGACGCCGAGCGGGTGTTTGCCGAGCGCGACCTCGTCATCGTCGGCCACGGCCACGCCGGCCGCGTGCTCATCGCCCGCTACCTGGGCCTCGACGCCACCGCCGGGGTCGGGTTCGCGTTCGACGCCGCGTCGGTGACGGTGCTGGGCCACGAGCGGGGCGTGCCGCGCGTCGACCTGCTCAACGCCCCCGGCGGCCTCGTCGCGGCCCCGCCCCCGCCGGCGGACCGGCACTGAGCCGACCGACGACGAGGCCCGGGGTCACCGCTGCGCCCGGAAGCGGAACGACCGCTCCCCCGCGTCGGCGATGGCCTCGTGGAACCCCGCGCCCTGCAGGCGGTCGGGCAGGGTCTCCGGGTCGACGACGACCATCGTGTCGCCGACGTGCAGCAGCCGGAAGCGCAGGCTGCGCCGGCTGTCCGAGCCCGCGAACACCCCACCGGGACGCAGGACGCGCGCCGCCTCGGCGAAGACGCGGTCCTGCTGGGCGGGCGAGGGCACGTGGTGGAGCACCGTGAAGCACACGACGGCGTCGAAGCGCGCGTCGGCGAACGGCAGCCGGGTGCCGTCGGCGGTGCGCACGTCGACGCGCTCGCCCATCGTGCGGCCCAGGTCCTTCGCCAGCCGCGGGTCGACCTCGGCGGCGGTCAGCGCGCCGGCGCGCTCGACGAGCCAGCGCGTCGTCACGCCGTAGCCCGGCCCGATCTCCAGGACGTCGCCGGCGAGGTCGACGCCCTCGAGCGCCCACGGCAGGACCTCGCCGTGCATCCGCGCGGCCCAGCGGTCGGAGCGGCACAGCCGGCGGTGCAGCGCGTTCATCGGCACGTCCGTGGACGCTAGGTCGCCGTCGCGGGCTCCGACAGGCCGCGCGGCGAGTGTGCTGCTCCCTACTGCTCCGCCCACGCGCGCGCGGGCGCGCACAGGAGGCCGTAGAGCACCACCGCGGCGGCGAGGAGCACCGGCACGCCCCACTCCGGGCGTCCGGAGGGCACGGCGGCGTAGAAGGCGCAGCCGATCGTCAGCAGCTGGGCGACGAGCGCCGGGCCACGGGCGCCCCGCTGGCCGCGCAGCAGCGCCACGGCCACGACCACCAGCCCGACGGCGAGCAGCACGACGAAGCCCCACACCGAGAACACCACGCCCGCGGCCACGAGGAGCGCCGCGACGACGACGCCGACCACCCCTTCGGCGAGCACGCCGAGTGCGGCGAGGCGCACGGGACGGGGTGGTGTCACGCCGATCAGGGTAGGCCGCGGACCCCCGTGTCCCTCGGTCGGCCGAGAGATCGGCGACATCGAGGGACCGCACCCCCCGACCGGAGTGGGAGTGCCGTCTACGGTGAGCGCGTGCGTGCGCTGCTCGTGGCCAATCCCTCGGCCACCACGACGACGGCGGCCGGTCAGGACGTCATCGCGCACGCGCTCGCCAGCGAGATCAAGCTCGACGTCGTCGCCACCCGCTACCGGGGGCACGCCGCCGAGCTCGCGGCCCGCGCCCGCGCCGAGGCCGTCGACCTCGTCGTGGTGCTCGGCGGCGACGGCACGGTGAACGAGGCCCTCAACGGCCTGCTCGCCGACGGGCCCGGCGAGCACGTCCCCGCGCTGGGCGTGGTGCCCGGCGGGTCGGCGAACGTCTTCGCCCGCGCCCTGGGCGTGCCCCGCGAGCCGCTGGAGGCCACCCACACGCTGCTGGGCGCCATCGCCGAGGGCCGCTCGCGCACCGTCGGGCTCGGGCGCGCCGACGAGCGGTGGTTCAGCTTCAACGCCGGGCTCGGGTGGGACGCCGACGTCATCGCGTCGATGGAGCGCGCCCGCGGGCGGGGCCGGGAGGCCACCCCGACCCGCTACGTCGCCACCTCGATCCGCCGCTGGACGCGCACGCGCCTCGACCCGCCCGACCTCACCGTCGAGATCGACGGCGAGGAGCCGGTGCCCGGCGTCCGCCTCGCGCTCGTGTCCAACACCGACCCGTGGACCTACCTCGGGGCCCGGCCGGTGCGCACCAACCCCGGCTGCTCGTTCGACAGCGGCCTCGGCCTCTTCGCGCTCCGCTCGGTGGGCCTGCCGACGGTGCTGCGCCTCGTGCAGCAGGTCCTCAGCGCGCAGGGCGCGAGCGGCCTGAGGTCGGTCGTGCGGCGCGACGACGTGCCCGCGCTGCGGATCACGAGCGAGGAGCCGGTCAACCTCCAGGTGGACGGCGACCACCTCGGCCGGCGCAGCGACGTCGAGTTCGTGGCCGTCCCGGATGCCCTCCGCGTGGTCGTCTGAGGGCCCGAAACGTGCCGGGCGTCAATTCGGTGTGAGCCGTGACGGACGGTCGGCGGGCTTCTGAATCGAGCCCAGCTGCTGACCGCTCGTCGTGGACTCCCGGACGGGTGGACGGTTCGTCGTGCTGTGGTCGTCGCTCGTCGCAGCCGGACGGTCATGACGGTCCGCGCTATTCCACTCACCGACCGAGTTCGCCCGTCGAGCCGCTTGGCACTCGATCTCCTCGGTCACGTCCTGCAGATTGTTTCGCATCCCCCGCGAATACCGGGAAGGACGCGCCGCCCGTGAGGGTCGCGAGTTCGGACCGGATGGGTCCGCCGTCGTGAAAGAGAGCGACCGGCGGGCGGGAGACAGGGCGACAGCGATGGTCCCCGGTCTCCACCGGCAGGTCGCGGGCCCGCCACGGGCCCGCGGCGACGTCGAGAAGACGACGACCACGACGGGTGCGCACCCCGAAGCGCCCCACCGAGGAGCTCAACAAGATGGACTGGCGGAACGACGCTGCTTGCCGCGACGAGGACCCGGAACTGTTCTTCCCCGTCGGCACGAGCGGCCCCGCGCTCTCCCAGATCGCGCGCGCGAAAAGCGTCTGCCGGCGTTGCCCGGCGATGACCGAGTGCCTGAAGTGGGCGCTCGAGTCGGGTCAGGACGCGGGTGTCTGGGGCGGTGCGAGCGAGGACGAGCGCCGTGCGCTCAAGCGCCACGGCATCCGGCCCGAGGTGCACACCGGCTTCTGATCGCCGACGCCACGCTCCCCGGCGTCGCGATCGCGGGCCGTGTCGGACGCTCGCTCCCCACGCGTCCGGCACGCACCGGCCCGACGACAGCACCACCCAGCACCACCCAGCGAGACACGCGAGGCCCCGGTCCCGTCCACGGACGGACCGGGGCCTCCGTGCGTCCGGGGGCCTGCTCGTCGCCGTCTCAGCGCCCGCGGTGCTGCAACGGCACCCGCAGCACGGCCCGCGTGCCGGCCTCGTCCCCCGGGCGCAGGCGCAGGGTGCCGGCCAGCTCGGAGTCGACGAGCGTGCGCACGATCTGCAGGCCCAGGCCCGTGGCCCGCTCCAGCGAGAACGTCTCGGGCAGGCCCCGCCCGTCGTCGCGGACCTCCACCTCCAGCTGGGCGGCGGTCCGCGACGCCGCGATGACCACCGAGCCCGACGCCCGCTCGGCGAACCCGTGCTCGAGGGCGTTGGACACCAGCTCGGTCAGCACCATCACCAGCGGCGTCGCCATGACCGCCGGCAGCACCCCGACCCGGCCCTCCCGCCGCATGTCGACGCGGGCGCCGGGGCGGGCGAGGTCGTTCATCATCGGCAGGACGCGGTCGAGCACCTCGTCGATGTCGACCTTCTCGTCCACCGACGCCGCGAGCGCCTCGTGCACCAGGGCGATCGACGCCACCCGGCGCACCGACTCGGTGAGCGCCTCCTGGGCCTCCGTGTGCGGCGTGCGGCGGGCCTGCAGGCGCAGGAGGGCCGCGACGGTCTGCAGGTTGTTCTTCACGCGGTGGTGGATCTCGCGGATCGTCGCGTCCTTGCTCAGCAGGGCCCGGTCGCGGCGCCGGACGTCGGTGACGTCGCGGGCCAGGACGAGCGCGCCGCTGGGCACGCCGCGCGGGTGCAGCGGCAGGGCCCGCAGGACGGCGGTGGCGCCGTGACCGGTCAGTTCGGCGCGCTGGGAGGGGGTGCCGGCCAGCGCGCCCCGCACGTGCTCGGCCGCCTCGCCGCCCTCGAAGGCGTCGTCGGCGACCTCGCGGACGACGGCGGCCAGGTCGGCGCCCACGAGCTCCTCGCTCCAGCCGAGGCGGTGGAACGCCGACGCCGCGTTGGGGCTGGCGTAGAGCACGCGACCGCTCGTGCTGATGCGCACCAGCCCGTCGCCCACCCGCGGCGACGAGCGGCCCTCGTCGTGCCCCTCGGCGGTCGGGAAGGTGCCGTCGGCGATCATCTGGCACAGGTCGGTGGCGACGGCGAGGTACGAGATCTCGAGGGTGCTCGGGACGCGGGGCGCGGCGAGGTTCGTGTCGCGGCCCAGGACGGCGACGACGCCGCCGCCGGGCTCGCGCACCGGCACCACCTCGCGGCGCACCGACCGGCCCCGGTGCCAGCGCGGCTGGTCCTCCCGGCGCAGCGTGGCGTCCTGCAGCGCCCGCTCGAGCTGGGGGCGCTGGCTGGCCGAGGCGGCCGCGCCGACCATGTCCTCGGGGTGGGCGGTCGCCGTCGTCGTCGGGCGGCACTGGGCCACGCACAGGAACTCGACCTCGTCGATGGGACCAGCTCCGCTGCGCTCCGTGTTCCGCGCCACCGGCACCCACAGCAGGAAGTCCGCGAACGACAGGTCGGCCAGCAGCTGCCACTCGGCGACCACGCGCTGCAGGTGGGCCGCCGCGGCCCCGGAGAGCGCGGTGTGGGCCGCGAGCAGGTTCTGCAGTGTCGACACCGGTCGTGCGCGGTTCCCGCTGCCGACACTGCCCATGGGGATCATCCAACCACCGCGCCGGGAGACGGAGCGGAGCTCGACCCATAGGGAGGGGCACGAACCCCCGACGTGGGACGATGGGGGCATGTCGAAGCGCGCGCGCCAGAAGCGGGACCGCAAGAAGAAGGCCAGCAACCACGGCAAGCGCCCCAACAGCTGAGCGCCTGCCCCGCACGCACGAAGGGCCCGTCCGCGACGATCGCGGGCGGGCCCTTCGGCGTCCTCGGGGTGTCTAGCTGCGCCAGGACTCGACGCGGGTCTGGTTGACCTCGACGACGGTGCCGGCCGGGCTGCGCTCGATGGTGACCTCGGCCTGCTCGAGCACCGCGGCGCGGATCTGCTCGCGCAGCCGCTGGTGCAGGCCCTCGGGGGCGTGCTCGCCGCCGCAGCTGCGCCCGAGCAGCGTCTTCACCTTCTCCTCGAGGCCGTAGCGCGCGAGGCACGGGCCGCACTCGTCGAGGTGGCGGCGCAGCTGGGCGTCGCGGGCCTCGTCGCATTCGTGGTCGAGCAGCAGCCACACCTCGGCGAGGACCTCGGAGCAGTCGGTCTCGTGGGGCTTCCCGCAGCTCATCGTCCGGCCCCCTCTCGGGTGGTCACCCGGTCCGCACCGTCGCGGACCGCGCCGTCACGGGACGCGCCGTCACGCGCCGCACCGTCACCGCTGCCCAGGCCGTCGCGGATGAAGCCGCGGTCGCGGGCGGTGTCGGTGAGCGCCTCGCGCAGCTGCCGGCGTCCCCGGTGCAGCCGCGACATCACCGTGCCGATGGGCGTGCCCATGATCTCGGCGATCTCCTTGTAGGCGAAGCCCTCGACGTCGGCGAGGTACACCGCCATCCGGAAGTCGTCGGGCAGGCTCTGCAGCGCGTCCCGGATGTCGGTGTCGGGCAGGTTCTCCAGCGCCTCGGCCTCGGCCGAGGGCAGGCCGGCCGAGCTGTGCTCACCGGCCTGGGCGAGCTGCCAGTCGGTGATCTCCTCCGTGGGCGACTGCTGGGGCTGGCGCTGCCGCTTGCGGTAGGTGTTGATGTAGGAGTTGGTGAGGATGCGGTACAGCCACGCCTTGAGGTTCGTGCCGGGCGTGAACGAGGCGAACGACGAGTACGCCTTGAGCACCGTCTCCTGCACCAGGTCCTCGGCGTCGGCGGGGTTGCGCGTCATCCGCAGCGCCGCCGCGTAGAGCTGGTCGACCATCGGCATCGCGTCGCGCTCGAAGCGCTCCGCGCGCTGGGCGGGCGTCTCGGACGCCACGTCGACCTGGTCGCTCTCGTCAGGGCTCTCGTGAGGTGGAACAGCCCTCGCCGCGTCGGCCACGGGGCTCCCTTCGGGCCGCGCCCTCGGCGCGGTCGGGACGTCGATGAATCCCGCGGAGACTACCCGCGCCGGGCGCAGGACATCCCGACCCGCGGACGACGTCACGCCGTCGTACGGCGTCGCGTCGGCCGGGACAGCCGTCCCGGCCTCCGCCATCGTCATCACTGCTGGCATGTCCGGCTCAACGCGGCGGCGGGGTCCGCGATTCCCCTGCCGAGGGCGGTGCGGGCACAGCCCGGACTACCCTCGGTCGCCGTGGCGCGACGAGCGGCGGCGGCGACCCCGGCCCTGGCCGCGCTCGACGACGCCGGCGTCGCGTACACGACGCACCCGTACACGGCTCCGGGCCGGACCGCCTCCCCGTCGGGTCGAGCTCCGCTGCGCTCCGTCTCCTACGGCACCGAGGCCGCCGAGGCCCTCGGCCTCGACCCGGCCCGGGTGTTCAAGACGCTGGTCGCCGAGGTGGACGGGACGCCGGTGCTGGCGATGGTGCCCGTGGCCGGGACCCTCGACCTCAAGGCCCTCGCCGCGGCCCGCGGCGGCAAGCGGGCGGTGATGGCCGACCCGGCCGTGGCCCAGCGGCTCACCGGCTCCGTGGTCGGCGGCATCGCCCCGCTCGGCAGCCGCCAGCCCCTGGACGTCGTGATCGACCTCTCGGTGGCCGACCACGGCACCGTCTTCTGCTCGGCAGGCCGCCGGGGGCTGCAGGTGGAGCTGGCCCCCGACGACCTGGTCACCGCGACGGGCGGGGACCTCGCCGAGATCGCCTCGGGTCAGGACGCCTAGGCCCGGCCGAAGAACACCCGCAGGTCGGCGACGATCGCCTCGGGCACCTCCAGCGCGGCGAAGTGCCCGCCCCGGGAGTGCCGGCTCCAGTGCACGACGTCCGTGTTGTCCCGCTCGGCGAACACCTTGATCGTCTGGAAGTCGTCGGCGAACACCTGCACCCCGGTCCGCGCCGCGCTGACCCGCGGTTCGGCGCCGGCCTGCGCGTCCTCGCGGTAGAAGCGCACGGCCGTGGACGCGGTGTTGGTGAGCCAGTAGAGCGAGGCCTGGGTGAGGATCTGGTCCTCGGTGACCAGGCTCGTCCCGTTGCCGAAGGCGTTGAACAGCTCGTCGTAGGCGAGCTGCGCGACCGGCGAGTCGGCGAGCCCGACGGCCACCGTCTGCGGGCGCGAGGCGTTCATCGTGTTGTAGCCGCCCACCTGCTGGAACCACTGCATGTGCTCCAGGCCGGCGTGGTCGGACGGCTCGAGGCGCTCGAACTCCGACGGGTCGCCCGAGGGGAAGCTGAACAGCTGCAGGACGTGCAGGCCGAGGAAGCCGGGCGGGTCGAGCAGGCCGATCTCGCGGGCGATCATCGCGCCGGCGTCGCTGCCGTGGGCGCCGTAGGCGTCGTAGCCGAGGCGGCGCATCAGGGCGTCGTAGGTGCGGGCGATGCGGGCGGTGGTCCAGCCGCGCTCGTCCAGCGGCGTCGAGAAGGCGAAGCCCGGCATCGAGGGCACGACCACCGAGAACGCGTCCTCGGCCCGCCCGCCGTGGGCGACGGGGTCGGTGAGCGGGCCGACGAGGTCCAGGAACTCGGCGAACGACCCCGGGTAGGTGTGCAGCAGGAGCAGCGGGGTGGCGTCCGCCTCGGCCGAGGGCACGTGCACGAAGTGGATCGTCTGGCCGTCGATCTCGGTGAGGTACTGCGGCACGGCGTTCATGCGCGCCTCCTGGGCGCGCCAGTCGAAGGTGGTGCGCCAGCGCTCGACCATGCCGGCGAGGTAGTGGTTCGGGGTGCCGTAGTCCCAGTCGTCCCCCGGCGCCGGGCGCGGGAGGCGGGTGCGGGCGAGCCGGTCGGCGAGGTCGTCGAGGTCGGCCTGCGGGACCTCGATGGTGAAGGGGGTGATCTCTGCGCTGCTCATGAGGAGAACGGTAGGGAGCAACCAGGCACCGATCGTTCCTCGTTCTACGGCATCCTCGCCGTCGTGCGCGACACCGCGGCCCGGATGCTGGCCCTCCTCTCGCTGCTGCAGTCCCGGCCCGACTGGCCCGGTCCGGAGCTCGCCGAGCGCCTCGGCGTCGGCGTGCGGACCGTGCGCAACGACGTCGCGCGGCTGCGCGAGCTCGGCTACCCCGTCGACGCCGAGACCGGGCGGGCCGGTCACTACCGGCTCGGCGTCGGGGCGTCGCTGCCGCCGCTGCTCCTCGACGACGACGAGGCCGTCGCCGTGGCCCTCGGTCTGCGCGCCGGCACCGGGCTCGCCGGTACGCAGGAGGCGGCGGGGCGCGCGCTGACCAAGCTCGAGCGCGTCCTCCCCCACCGCCTGCGCCGCACCGTCGCCGCGCTCACCGCCGCCACCACCGCGGGCCCCGAGAACACCGTCTCCGACGCCCCCGACCCCGAGGTCGACCCCGCCCTGCTGCGCACCGTCGCCGAGGCGATCCGGGACCACACGGCGCTGCGGGTGGCCGTCGCCGATGGGCCGGCCGGTCCTGCCCGGGTCCTCGAGCCCTACCGCCTCGTGAGCTGGGAGCGCCGCTGGTACGTCGTGGTGCGCTCGCCGGACCGCGGGACGTGGACCGTGCTGCGGGCCGACGGCCTCGAGCTGCGCACCCCGGGCGGTCCGCGCTTCACCCCCGTCGAGCCGCCCGAGGACCTCACCGACCTGGTGCTGCGCGAGGTCGCCGTCCGGGGCTGGACGGTGCACGCCCGGATCCTCGTCCACGCGCCGGCCGCGGCGGTGCTGGCGAGGATCAACCCCGCGGTCGGGGTGGTCGAGGCCCGCGACGCGCGCACCTGCGTGCTCGTCACCGGCGCCGACAGCGTCGCCACCCTCGCGGCCTACGTCGGCATGCTCGACCTGGACTTCCGCGTCGAGGGCCCGCCCGAGCTCGTCGCCCAGCTGCGGACGACGGGCGAGCGCTACCTGCGAGCCGTCCGATGATCTGGGTCGAGCTCCGCTGCGCTCCGTCTCCCGCTACGGCATCTCCACCACGAACCGGAACCGCACGTCCCCGCGCCCGAGCCGGTCCAGCGCCTCGCCGAGCCGGTCGGGCGTGACGACCTCGACGTCGGCGACGATGCCGTGCTCCGCGGCGACGTCGAGCATCTCGCGGGTGGCGGGTACGCCGCCGCTGCCGGTGCCGGCGATCCGCTTCTCGCCGACGACGAGGCTCATCGGGTCGATCTGCAGGGGCCGCGGCGGGATGCCGGCGAGGACGTAGGTGCCGTCGACCGCGAGCGCGTCCAGGTAGGGCGCGGGGTCGAGCGGGTGACCCGTGGTGTCGAGGAGCAGGTCGAAGCGGCGGGCCTGGCGCGCGAGGGCGTCCGGGTCGCGGGTGAGGACGACGTCGTCGGCACCGAGGGCCTTGGCGGCGTCGGCCTTGGCCTCGCTGGTGGTCAGGGCGACCGTCTCGGCGCCCAGCGCGTGAGCGAACCTGATGGCGAGGTGTCCGAGCCCGCCGACCCCGACGACGCCCACGGTCGTCCCCGGGCCGGCCCCGAAACGGCGCAGCGGCGACCAGGTCGTGATCCCGGCGCACAGCAGCGGGGCCGCGCCGGCGGGGTCGAGCCCCGCGGGCAGCGCGTGGACGAAGTGGCGGTCGACGACGATCTCGGTGGAGAACCCGCCCTGCGTCGTGCCGCCCGAGACGCGGTCCTCGCCACCGTAGGTCAGGGTCGGGAAGGCCTCGCAGTCGTTCTCCCGCCCGGCGCGGCACGGCACGCAGGTGCGGCACGAGTCGACGATGTTGCCGACCGCGACGCGGTCGCCGGGGCGCAGGTCGGTGACCTCGTCGCCGACCGCCTCGACCACACCGGTCATCTCGTGGCCCGCGACCAGCGGGAACGCCGCGGGGTCGCCGGAGGCGAGGGCGTGACGGTCGGTCGCGCAGACGCCGCAGTGGGTGACGCGGACGACGACGTCGACCGGGCGCGGGTCGCGCCGGGCGAACGACCACGAGCGCGGGGCCTCGCCCGGGGTGTGGGCGGCCCATCCCGTGACCTGGCGCATGGTGGTCCTCCTCGAAACAAACCGTTTGGTTACGTCCTCACCGTAGGACGGTGTCCGGTGGATCGCAACTGAACGGTTGGTTAGGATCGCGGCATGCCGAAGGACGGAGCCGCCACCCGCCGCCGGCTGCTCGACGCCGCGACCGCCGAGTTCTCGCGCTACGGCATCGCCGGGGCCCGCGTGGACCGGATCGCCGACGCCGCGGAGGCCAACAAGGCGCAGATCTACGCGTGGTTCTCGTCCAAGGACGGGCTGTTCGACGCGGTGTTCGCCGAGCACCTCGCGCTCATCGTCGACCTCGTCCCCTTCGACGCCCGGGACCTCGCGGGCTACGCGGTGCGGCTCTACGACGCCTACCTGGAGAAGCCGTCGGTGATCCTGCTCGCGACCTGGGCACGCCTCGAGCGGGTGCCGACGGGCGACCTGCTCACCTCCGTCGGCGACGTCATGGGCGAGAAGCTCGACACGATCCGCTCCGCCCAGGCCGCCGGGCTGGTCGACCCCGACCTGGCGCCCGCGGACGTCTACTCGATGGTGATCGCGTTGTCGATGTCGTGGTCGCCGGCGGCCACCGTGGTCACGGCCGCGCCGGACGACCCGGCCGCCGACCACCAGCGGCGCCGCACGGCCCTGCACACCGCCGCGCGCCGGGCGTTCCGGCCCGGCTGACCCCTCACACCGCCGCGGGAGCCAGCACCCGCTCCAGCCACGGGCCCACGGCCGCGGCGACCGGGCCGCGGGCGCGCAACGAGTGGTCGCCGGCGAGGACGACGACCTCGCGCGTGGCGGTCTGCTCGGGGATGCCGAACCGGTCGTTCGCCCCCGACACGGCGAGCACGGGCACCGTCACCGCGTCGATCTCGGGGCCGCGGTCGGGACGCGTGCCGTCCTTGCGGGCCGGGGCGAGCAGCGGGAAGGCCAGCGCGAGGACCCCGACCGGCGCGAGGGCGGCCGCGCCCCGGCAGGCCACGCGCGCGCCGGAGGACCGCCCGCCGTGGACCTGGGGGACGCCGGGCAGCCGGTCGCGCAGGTGGGCCACCACCGCCGCCCACGCGGCGTCGAGCTGCGCGGCCGGGGCGGGCGCCTTGCGACCGGCGACCCGGTAGGGCTGGAGGACGCGGGCGACGGCGAGCCCGGCCTCGCGCGCGGCCGAGCGGGCGCCCATGAGGTCCGGCGCCTCGACGCCCCCGCCGGCGCCGTGGCCGAGGACGAGCAGCCCGCGCGGGGCCCCACCGTCGTCGATGCCGGCCTCGTCCAGGTGCACCGCCGCCGGGCCGTGGGGGGTCTCGACGGTGATCGGGTCGCGGTCGGTCACTGTGTCGCCGAGACGTCGGCGTCCAGGTCGAGGTCGAGCCCCACCTGCTCGGGCTCGTCGTGGCGCTCCTCGATCAGCTCCGGCCCGTGGTTCTGCACGTTGTTGACCATGGTGGACACCTGGCGCAGCTCGAACGACGTCAGCAGCTCGGGCGGGGGCGGCTCGAGGAGGTCGGTCGGGTCGTCGTTGTCGGGGTCGAGCCAGGCCCGCCAGCGCTCGGCCGGCAGCACGAGCGGCATGCGGTGGTGGATCGCGGTGAGCGGCCCGGCGGCGTCGATGGTGACGACGGTGGTGCTGATCAGCGGCGCCGTGCCCTTCGGGGCGTCCTTCGGCCGCCACGTCTCCCAGAGCCCGGCGAAGGCGATCGACTTCCCGCCCGGCAGCGTGATGAAGTACGGCACCTTGCGCCCGCCCGGCCCGTCGCGCTGCCACTCGTACCAGCCGTCGGCCGGGAGCAGGCAGCGCCGGCCCCTCACCGCGCGGCGGAAGGCGGGCTTGCTGGTCAGCGAGTCGGACCGCGCGTTGATCATGCGACTGCCGATCTTCGGGTCGTCCGCCCAGCCCGGCACCAGGCCCCAGCGCATGGCCCGCAGGCTGCGCTCGAGACGCTGCGGGTCGGCCCTGCCCCGGTCGTCGCGCGGGTGCCGGTCGACCACGCCGATCACCGTCGTGGTCGGCGCGACGTTGTACTCGGGGCCCGGCCAGGCGCCGTCGGTGGCGTCGACGGCGTCGAACTCCTCGGCGAGGATGGCCGGGTCCTTCGCCTGGCTGTAGCGGCCGCACATGCCCCCATCCTGGCACCGGGGTCCGACACCATCCTGCGCGAACGCGAGAGGATGGCCCCATGAGCGATCAGCCCTGGGCAGCACCGACCGCGGACGGGCCGGTGCACGGCACGGTGTCGGTGCCGGGGTCGAAGTCGGTGACCAACCGGGCGCTGGTCCTCGCCGCGCTGGGCACCGACGGCGTCACGCGCCGGGTGCGGGGGGCGGCGCGGTCGCGCGACACGACGCTCATGGCCGGGGCGCTCGCCGCGCTGGGGGCGACCGTGACCACCACCGACGGCCGCGCCGGCACCCTCGACCTCGCGATCACCGCCCCCGCGACGTTCCACGGCGGCCACGTCGACTGCGGGCTCGCCGGCACCGTCATGCGCTTCGTCCCGCCGCTGGCCGCGCTGGCCGACGGCCCGGTGGTGCTCGACGGCGACGAGCGCGCCCGCGAGCGACCGATGAGCGGCATCGTGGCGGGACTGCGCGGGCTCGGGGTGGAGGTCTCCGGCGAGGCGCTCCCGCTGACCGTCACCGGCGGCCCGCACCCGCCCGGCGGCGAGGTGACCGTCGACGCGTCGGCGTCGAGCCAGTTCGTCTCGGGCCTGCTGCTCTCCGGCGCGCGCTACGCCCGCGGCGTCACCGTCACCCACGCCGGCGAGCGGGGCGTGCCGTCACTGCCGCACGTCGCGATGAGCGTGGCGATGCTGCGGGACGCCGGGGTGGTGGTCGACGAGTCCCCGAGCCGCTGGCACGTCGGCCCCGGCCCCGTCACCGCGCCCGCGGTGCTCGACGTCGAGCCCGACCTCTCCGGCGCGGCGGTGTACCTGGCCGCCGCGCTCGCGACCGGCGGTGCCGTCACCATCGCCGGCTGGCCCGACACCGACCTGCAGCCGGGCGGCGTGGTGCGCCGGGTGCTCGAGGCGTTCGGGGCGCGGGTGTCGCTCGACGCGGACGGCCTCACCGTGCGCGGTCCCGACCGTCTCGACGGCGTCGACGTCGACCTGCACGAGGTCAGCGAGCTCACCCCGACCGTCGCCGCCCTGGCCGCCCTCGCCGCGCGCGACGGGGCGCCGTCGCGGCTGCGGGGCGTCGCGCACATCCGCGGCCACGAGACCGACCGCCTCGCCGCGCTCGCCGCCGAGCTCGGCACCGTCGGGGCGCGGGTCACCGAGACCGAGGACGGGCTCGCGATCGCCCCGAGCCCGCTGTCGGCGCCGACGCGGCCGTGGCGGGCGTACGCCGACCACCGGATGGCCACCGCCGGCGCGATCGTCGGGCTCGTCGTCCCCGGCGTGACGATCGACGACGTCGCCGCCACCACCAAGACCCTGCCCGACTTCGCCGACGACTGGCCGACGCTCGTCGCGGGCGCCGGGGTGGGGGTCTGAGGACCGGTGACACGCGGCGGCGGGCGGGGACAGACCTCGCGGCTCGACGAGTCCGACGTCCGCGTCCGCCCGGGCCGGGGCACCCGGCCGCGCAGCAAGCGCCGTCCGGAACACGCCGACGCCACGCCCGCCATGGTCGTGGGTGTCGACCGGGGCCGTTGGACCTGCGCGCCCGACGAGGACCCGGAGCGCCGCGTCGTCGCCATGCGGGCCCGCGAGCTGGGGCGCACGCCCGTCGTCGTCGGTGATCGGGTGGGCCTGGTGGGCGACGTCTCGGGCGGCGACGACTCGCTCGCGCGCATCGTCCGGGTCGCCGACCGGTCCTCCGTGCTGCGCCGCACCGCCGACGACACCGACCCCTACGAGCGGGTGGTCGTCGCCAACGCCTCGCACCTGGTGATCGTCACCTCCCTGGCCGACCCGCCGCCGCGCACCGGGTTCGTCGACCGCGCGCTCGTCGCCGCCTACGCCGGCGGGCTGGAGCCGGTGCTGTGCCTGACGAAGGCCGACCTCGCCGACCCCGAGCCGTTCGCGGCGCAGTACGCCGAGCTCGACCTCCCGCGCGTCGTCACCCGGGCCGGCGAGGACCCGGCGGCGCTGCGCGAGGTCGTCGCCGACCGCGTCACCGCGCTCGTCGGGCACTCCGGGGTGGGCAAGTCGACGCTGGTCAACCAGCTCGTGCCCGACGCCGACCGGGCCGTCGGCGAGGTGTCGGGCGTCGGGAAGGGGCGGCACACGTCGACGTCGGCGGTCGCTCTCGCTCTCCCCGGCGCCCGCGGCTGGGTCGTCGACACCCCCGGCGTGCGCTCGTTCGGCCTCGCCCACATCGCCCCCGACGACGTGGTGGCCGCGTTCGGGGATCTCGCCGCGGCGATCGAGGAGTGCCCGCGCGGCTGCGGCCACCTCGGCCCGCCGGCCGACCCCGAGTGCGCGCTGGACGGCGAGGTCGCCGCCGGGCGCCTGTCCCCCGCCCGGCTGGAGGCGCTCCGGCGGGTCCTGGAGGCGCTGCGCACCCCCGCGTGGGAGACGTGAGGCCCGGATAGGCCCCGGGTCGTGGTGCGCGGGTCGGTCAGGTCCCGCGCAGCACCCGGTCCGCGCGCTGCGCCGTCGCCGCGATCATCCTGGCGTTGGCGGCGTCGCTGCCGTCGGCGCGGGCGACCGCCTCGGCGTGGCTGCGGCCGTGGCGCTCGTGGCGGGCGACGAGCCGGGCGCGGCGCACCTCCTCGTCGGGCTCGAGGAACCACACCTCGTCGAGCAGGGCCCGGACGCCGTCCCACGGCGGCTCCTCGAGCAGCAGGTAGTTCCCCTCGGTGACGACGACGAGCGCGTCGGGCGGGACCTCCAGCGCCCCGGCGATCGGCTCCTCGATCTCGCGGCGGAACTCCGGCGCCCAGACGGTCGCCGCCCGCGAGCGCACCCGCTCGAGGAAGGCGAGGTAGCCCGGGGCGTCGAACGTGTCCGGGGCGCCCTTGCGCTCGCGGCGGCCCAGGCGGTCGAGGACGGAGTTCGCGAGGTGCCAGCCGTCCATGCCCACGACCGCCACCCCGGGCCCGGCGAGCGACGCGGCGAGCGTCGACTTCCCCGCGCCCGGTCCCCCGACGATGCCGAGGACGCGGCGGCGCCCGTCCGCGCGCGCGGCGTCGAGGAGGTGGGCGATGCCCGGGTCGGAGCTCGGCGTCACGCCACGCATGATCGCCCATCAGCCGGGTACGGCTGCATGGTGCAGCTGCCCGTGCCCGAGCCCGGTCCCGACGCCGCGGTGGCCTTCGTACGGGAGCACCTCGCCGACCTCGCCTGCGACACCCCCGCCGCGTCGACGTCGATCCGGGGCGGGCAGACCGAGGCCGACGCGGCCCTGGCGGCGCTGGACGTCACCGGCTACGCCGGACGTCGCAACCAGGTGTGGCCGCCGGAGCGCCGCGGGGCGTCGAAGATGTCGCCGTACATCCGCTACAACCTCGTCGCGCTGCCCACGCTGTGGGACCACGTCGCCGACGCCCCGGCGAACGACCGCCGCAAGTACCGCGACGAGCTCGCCTGGCAGGAGTACACCCGCCACCTCTACGCGCGCTTCGGCCGGGACGGCGGGGCGGCGCTGGGCACCGAGCTGCGCGCGCACCCGCCGAGCCCGCCCGAGCCGTGGGACGAGCCGTGGCCCCGGGACATGGAGTGCATGGACACGACCGTCGGGGAACTGCACGCCGACGGCTGGCTGGTCAACCAGACGCGGATGTGGCTCGCGAGCCAGTGGACGGTGCGGGCGGGCGCGCGGTGGCGCGACGGCGAGGAGGAGTTCTTCACCCACCTGCTCGACGGTTCGCGGGCGGCCAACCGGCTGAACTGGCAGTGGACCACCGGCGCCGGGAACGGCAAGGCCTACGCGTTCGCGCGCTGGCAGGTCCAGAAGCGGGCGCCCGCGCTGTGCCGGCGGTGTGTGCTGCGGGACGCCTGCCCGGTCCAGGACTGGCCCGACCAGCGCACGACCCGCGCCTCGATGTCGGAGCTCCTGCGCGACGACCCGGACCCGTCGGTGACGTCCGGCCCGCTGTCGCGCTCCGGTGAGGGTGACGTGGAGGCGGTGTGGCTGACCGCGGAGTCGCTCGGCGACGCCGACCCCGCCCTGGCCGCCCACCCCGACGTCCCGGCGGTGTTCTGCTTCGACGAGCCGCTGCTGCGCCGGCTCATGCTCTCGGGCAAGCGGCTGGTGTTCCTCACCGAGACCCTCGCGGACCTCGCCACGCGGCGGCCGGTGGCGATCCACCGGGGCCGGGTGACCGACGAGCTGGCCGGACGGCGCCTGGCCGTCACCTTCGCGCCGGTGCCCGGCTTCCGGCGGCGCGCGGCGGCGCTCGAGCCGGCCGTCGTGCACCCGTACCCGTGGCTCTTCCGCCCGCGGGCGGGCCGGATGCAGTCCTACACCGCGTGGCGCAAGGGCATGCCCGCGCAGCCGGACCGGGTCGCGGCGTGACGGCACCACCCGCACCATCCGCACCACCTGCCCCGCAGGGCGTGCGGCGGTGTGGCGGCCCGGCCGCCGGTGCGGTTCGACGAGCCGGTGACCGTGCAGCACGACCTCGTGCTCGCGCGGGCGGAGGCCGGGCACCTGTGGCGACGCGCGCTGTCGGGGGTGCGTGCGAGGGTGGCTCTCGGCGTCGGAGGGCGTGAGGGGGCCGTCGTGGTGCGCGAGCAGCAGCCGTGGCTGGACGTGCCGTTCGGGGAGAAGGACGAGGCCAAGGCCGCCGGCGCGCTGTGGGACTGGCGCGCCAGGCGCTGGTACGCGCCCCGGCCCGGGATGGCGGAGCTCGCGCGGTGGCTGCCGGCGCCGCGGACGCCGGGTGCCGCGGCGGCCGAGGCGGCCGAGGCGGCCGAGGCGGCGGAGGCGGCAGAGGAGGAGGACCGGGCGGACGGGGCACCGGAGCTCGCTGAGCACGCCCGGCATCGTGCGGACGGGTCCGCGCGGTCGGCTCCGCCGGTCGGGGCGCCGGTCGGGACGCCGGTCGGGACGCCGGTCGGGACGCCGGTCGGGACGCCGGTCGGGACGCCGGTCGGGACGCCGGTCGGGGCATCGGTCGGGGCATCGGTCGAGGTGCGGCTCGCGGAGGCGCTGGACCGGCTCACCGAGCCGGGCCGGCTGGCGCGGTGGGCCCGGCGCCGGCCGCCGTGGCGGGTGCTGCACGGGGTGCCCGTCGACGCCGGGCGCGGGGAGGTGGACCACGTGCTGGTGGGCCCGCCCGGCGTCGTCACCGTGCGGACCGCGCACCACCCCGGCGCGGCGGTGCGGGTCGACGGCGACCACCTGACCGTCGACGGCCGGGTCGTCGACCACGTCCGCCGCGCCCGCGCCGAGGCCGAGCACGCGAGTCGGCTGATCGCCGCCGCGCGGGGCGATCCCGAGGCCCCGCCGGCGACGGCCGCCCTCGCGGTCGTCGCCGCGTCGGTGGCCACGGCACCGGGGGGCACCTGGCCGCGCGGGGTGCTGGTGGCGGCGCCCGCGAACCTGCCGCGGCGGATCACGTCGCTGCCGACCGCGCTGGCCGACGACGAGATCGACGAGCTCTACGCCGTCGCGCGGCGCCTGGGCACGTGGACGCGCGGGCTCTGAGCGATCAGGGCAGGCCGCCGGTGGCGCGCAGCGACTGCCCGGTGATCCAGCGACCGTCGGGACCGCAGAGGAACGCGACGACGGCGGCGACGTCGTCGGGGCGGCCGAGGCGTCGCAGCGGGGTGAGCGGGGCGAGGGCGGCCTCGAGGTCGACGCCGGGGTTGTTGGTGCGCAGGAGGTCGGTGTCGGTGGCGCCGGGCAGGACGGTGTTGACGGTGACGCCGCGGGCGCCGAGGTCGCGGGCCGCGCAGGCGGCGAACTGCTCGACCGCGGCCTTGCTCGCGGCGTGCACGGCGACGGCGGCGGTGGGCGCCACCGTGTTGAGGGTCGAGACGTTGACGATGCGCCCATCGTCGCGCAGGCGGGTGTAGGCCTCGCGCATGAGCGCGAACACCGACCAGGTGTTGACGCGCATCAGCCGGTCGTAGTCCTCGTCGGTGGTCTCGTCGATCGGCACGGGTCGTACGGACGAGCCGGCGTTGTTCACGAGGACGTCCAGGCCCTCGAGGCGCTCCTCGGCGGCGTCGTAGAGCCGGCGCGGGGCGTCCCGGTCGGTGAAGTCGGCCTGCTCCGCCCAGGCCCGCCCGTCGGCGGCCTCGACGGCGGCCAGCACGGCGTCCGCGGCGGCCCGGTCGGTGGCGTAGCTGAACACCACCGACGCCCCGTCGGCTGCCAGGCGCTCCACCACCGCCCGCCCGATCCCGCGCGACCCGCCCGTGACCAGGGCCGTCCTCCCTGCCAGCGGTGATCTCGTCGGTGACGTCACGGGGGCAGCGTGGCACGCCGGGGTCGGGGTGCTCAGGGGCCCAGCAGCTGGCGGACGCGCGCGGCCTCGCGGGTGAGGTGGTCGCGCTCGGGCACGCTGGTCGCGACGCGCGCGGCCTCGGCGTAGAGCTCGGCGGCCCGGGCGAGGTCGCCGGCGCGTTCGTGCAGGTAGGCCGCGGCCGCGGTGCGGCGGGGCAGGCCGGGGTCCACCTCGGCGAGCGCCGTCAGGCCGGCCTGCGGGCCGTCGGCCTCGCCGACAGCCACGGCGCGGTTGAGCCGCACCACCGGGCTGTCGGTGATCGCCAGCAGCTCGTCGTACCACTCGACGATCTGCACCCAGTCCGTCTCCTCGGTGCTCGGGGCGTCGGCGTGCAGGGCCGCGATCGCCGCCTGGGCCTGGTACTCGCCCAGCCGGTCGCGGGCCAGGGCGGCCTGGAGGATCGCGACGCCCTCGGCGATCAGGGCGGTGTCCCAGCGCGACCGGTCCTGCTGCGCGAGCGGGACGAGCCGCCCGCCGGGCCCCGTGCGGGAGGCGCGCCGGGCCTGGTGGAGCAGCATGAGCGCGAGCAGTCCCGCGACCTCGGGCTCGTCGGTGAGGGCGGCGAGCTGGCGGGCGAGACGGATCGCCTCGCCCGCCACGTCGACGTCGCCGCCGTAGCCCTCGTTGAAGACGAGGTAGAGCACCCGGAGCACGGTGGCGAGGTCGCCGGGCTGGTCGAGGGGCAGGTCGGCGATCCGCCGCTTGGCGCGGCTGATCCGCTGCGCCATGGTCGCCTCGGGCACGAGGTGGGCGGCCGCGATCTGCCGGGTGGTCAGGCCGCCGACCGCCCGCAGCGTGAGCGCGACGGCCGCGGCCGGCGGCAGGGTGGGGTGGGCGCAGAGGAAGTAGAGCCGCAGCGTGTCGTCCGTGGCGGGCGCGGGGCCGGCCGGCGGCTCGGCGTCGACCGCCAGCTCCCGCCCCTGCCGCGACGACTCGGCGCGGACGGCGTCGAGGAACTTCCGCCAGGCGACGGCCACCAGCCACGCCTTCGGGTCCCGCGGCGGGTCGTCGGGCCAGGTGTCGAGGGCGCGGATCAGCGCCTCCTGCACCGCGTCCTCGGCCGACGCGAAGTCCGCGCCCCGCCGGCCGAGGACGCTGATCACCGCGGGCACCAGCTCGCGCAGCAGCGCCTCGTCCACCCGGACGGTGCCGGCCGTCGCCTCCCCCACGTGGACCACCTCCTCCGCGTGGTCCGACGACCCGCTGCTCGCCACGTCGTCTGCGCTGCCCGCCACGTCGCCCACCTGCCGTGTCTCGCGCCTCTCGTCGGCCGGCTCAGTCCGTCCCGCCGGGCACCCCGGTGAGGAACGGCCGGACCTCGAGCCACTCGTGGATCGGCTCCCCGCCGGCGCCGGGTGCCGCGGAGAGCTCGCCGGCCAGCTCGACCGCGCGGTCCCAGGACTCGACGTCGATGATCATCCAGCCCGCGATGAGGTCCTTGGTCTCGGCGAAGGGACCGTCGGTCACCGGCGGACGGCCCTCGCCGTCGAAGCGCACGAACGCTCCCTCGGACGACAGCGCCTGGCTGTCGACGAACTCGCCGGTCTCCTGCAGGCGGGAGGCGAAGTCGCTCATGTACTGCATGTGGGCGTCGACCTCCTCCGGCGTCCACTTCTCCATGGGCGTGAACTCGACGGCCGGGGCCGGGCCGCCGCGGTAGTGCTTCAGGAGCAGGTACTTCATGGTCGGTCTCCTCCGTGGTCGCGCGGTCCGGGCCGGTCGCTCGGGCCGCTCGTACTCCTGGGACGGTGCCGGTGCGGCGTTCTCGACAGCTCCGGCGAGAATCTTCTCCTCGTCCTCAGCGGAGCTCCTCGGCGAGCGCGACGATGATCCCCTCCGGGCCGCGGACGTAGCAGAGCCGATAGATGTCCGCGAACCGCGCGATCTCGCCGACGAGGTCGTAGCCGATCGCCCGCAGCCGCGCCACGGTGGCGTCGACGTCGTCGACGGCGAACATGAGGCGCCGCAGGCCGACGGTGTTGGCCGGGGCGTGGGGCTCGGCGGTGGTGGCCTCCGGGGTGTCGAACCTCGTCAGCTCCAGGCGGTCGCGGCCGTCCGGGGTCTGCACGAACGCGATCTCGACGCGCACGCCCTCGAGCCCGACCACGCGGTCCACCCACTCGCCCTCGACCGGCCCCCGGTCGCCCAGCTCCAGCCCGAGCTCCAGGAAGAACGCGATCGCGTTCTCGAGGTCGTCGACGACGACACCGACATGGTCCAGGCGCTGCACGGCCATGGCTGTCCTCCTTCGTCCCGCGGCCCCGGCGGCCGCTCGTGCTCCGGGGACGGAGCCCGCGCCACGACCTCGACGACCACCGGAGGATTCCGGAGCCGGCGCGACTCGCCGGGTCGGCGACGTCTCGGGGCCCGGCCGCATCCCCGTGCGGTGCGGGAGGCGCGCGGGTGCAGAGGAGGCGCGCGCGGGTGCAGGAAGTCCGCGCCCTCGACGGAGGGCCGGCGCTCCCTAGAAGGGCGGCGGGTCGGGGTCCTCGAGCGGGCCCTGAGCCGGCGTGGCAGGGCAGGGCGGGGTCGGCGAGGTCGGCGAGGTCGGCGAGGTCGGCGAGGTCGGGTCGGGAGCGGAAGGCCCGCGGGGACGCGGGTCGTCGTCCCACGCCGGGCCGTCGTCGGCGTACTGGTGGGGCTCGGTGCTCGACGGGACGGTGGGCGGACGGGGTGCCGGCAGCTCGTCGACCACCGGGCGAGGCGGTCGCTCGTAGGTGTGGCCGGTCGGGCTGGTCCAGCGGAACCACCCGGGTCGCGGCTGGGTGAGGGTCCAGCCACGGTCCTTGAGGTCGTGGTCGTGACCGCACGCGGGGCCGAGGTTCTCGACGAGCGTGAGGCCGCGGTCGAGCACCGACCGGGTGTGGTCGATCTCCGCCTCGAGCGCCGAGGCACCGCAGGGAGGGAAGACGCACGACCGGTCGCGCATGGTGATCCACCGCCGCAGCGCCGCGGACGGGAAGCGTGCGAGTGCTTCGCGGGCGCGCCGTCGCCGGCGCGCGGCGACCCGCGCCCAGGTGTCGGCATCCATCCGTGAGGAGCGAGTGCGCTCGTCCTCGACCCGCTGCTCCGCTCGCCGGGCGGCCTCGTCCTCGGCGCGGGCCGTGCGCCACTGCTGGAGCTGGTGCTGGAGATCGGTGAGGAACCGCTGCCAGCCGGGATGGTCGCCCGGGTGGAGGCGGTCGAGCAGGGCCGCGTCGACGTGCAGCTCGACCACCGGGCGGGGAGCACCCGGCATCGCCGGCTCCTGCGGCGTCGTGGTGGTCTCGGCGGGGCGGTGGCGGGTGATGAGGGCGGCGACCAGGGCGCCGTCGGCGTCGGTGACCGCCACCCGCCACTCGCCGTCGGCGTGGGCCGCGGCGAGCTCGCGCGCCACCCCCGCGGTGACCACGCCCCAGCCCGGCAGGCGAGCGGGTCGTTCGTCGAGCCGGAGCAGCGTGCCCAGCCCCACCCGCAGCTCGAACCGCGACTGCCGCGTCGGCCGCCGCGCACCACGATCGGCGGCCGGGGCGTCGCTGTCCGGCCCGTCTTCAGGAGCGCCGCCGCCACCACCGTCATCCGTCGCGTCGGCACCCGCGGCCTCGTCAGCCCCGGCCTCGTCCGCCCCGGCCTCGCCAGCCCCGGCGCCGTGATGCCAGGCGTCCTCGCAGGCAGTGCCGTCACCGGGCGCCGCCGGCGGCGCGTCGGCGGGGTCGGGCGCGCGGCGCGGCCGCGGGTCGTCGGGCTGGGCCGCGGCGAGCACGGCCGCGACGAGCTGGGCGTCGGAGGCGCCGGCGTTGTCGGGATGGAAGACGGCGAGGAAGACGTCGGCGCGGATGGTCTCGATCAGCCCGGGGTGCCCCGCCGCCTGGGCCCGGGCGGCGAGGACGTTGATGCGCCGCACGGTGCGCACCCCGCCCTCGAGGGGCAGGTCCATCGCGGAGAGGTTGACGGTACCCGCCTCGGTGCACCGCGCACGGACGCGACGCTGGCGGCGGTGCTGGCGGTAGAGCTTCTCCGCCCACGCCGGGTCGAGGGCCTTGGCGAGCGCCTGGATGCGGTCGATCAACCGCGAGGGCGTCAGCGTCGCCGCCTCGTCCACCAGCTCGCCGATGACGGTGGCGGCGTGCTCCTGCGCCAGCGCCGTGGTCCAGCGCACGAGGATCGCGACCCGCTGCTCGTCGATCCGCCCCTCCCGCCACGCGGCGCCGAGTCGGGGGTGGTGCTCCGCGGCGTCGGCGAGGTCGAGCACCCGGGCCACGGCCGTGCGGGACGCCGCGAGCACGATGCGCAGCTCGCCGCCCGCCTCCGGCACGTCCCTCTCGGCCCGCCCGCCCGGCTCGCCCGGATCGGCCAGGGCGGCCTCGCGGGCGCACGCGTGGAAGCAGGCCTGCTGGTGGGCGACCTGGCGGCGCTGGGCGGCCACCAGGCGCACCGTGTCGGACGGCGACACCCGCCGCGGATCGATCCGCTCGAGGACGGCTCCCAGCGCGGCGGCCACCGGCGGGGGTCTCCTCGAGCCCCGCCGGCACCTCCTGCCAGCCATCGTCGAACACGTGTTCGAGTCTAGCGAGCACCCCCGACACGCGGGGCCACGTCGGTCAGATCTGCTGGACCCACGCGACCACGAGCAGCACCGCACCCAGCGCCACCAGCACCGACCCCGGTACGACCCACCCCCGCCGACCCCGCCCGAGCAGCTGCTCGCCGAGCGCCACGTGCAGCGCTGCGAGCCCCCACCAGGCCGGCGCCAGCACCACCAGCACCCCGACCCACACCCACGCGTGCGCCGCCCACGCCCCCGCCAGGCCCGGGCCGCCCCAGGCGTCGTCGTACGGGCCCTCCACGACGAACCCGTAGAACGGGCCCCGCGCCGTCGCCACCAGCGCCACCCAGGTCAGCCACCAGAACACCAGACCCTGCAGCAGGCCCAGCGCCCCGTGCAGCGAGACCCGCCAGCCGGGCACGCGGTCGGCGCCGACGGTGGTGGTCCGCACGCCGCCGCTCGCGAGGTGGCGCCGGGCGGTGTCCACGCCGCCCGCCGGGCCGCTGACCGCGACGGCCATCAGCTCGCCCGCCGACGCCGGCACCAGCCCGAGCCCGAACCCGAGCCGACGTCCGGCCCGGCGCCAGGCACCCCCGCCGGCTCGAGAGCCGCCCGCGGCCGCGGGACGGCCGCCACGGGCGAGACCCCCGGCCCGCGCGGCCGGCACCTCGACCGCCACCCCCACCGGCCCGTGGGGCGACGACACCGACGGCACCGACGGCCCGGCCGACCCGGCCTGCTCGGTCGGCTCGGTCGGCTCGGCCCCGACCGACGCCGTCCCACCCCCGGGCCCACCCGGCGACGTCATGGCCAGCACGGACAGCGGCGCGGGGAGCGGGGCGTGGCTCATGCCCCGGAACGCTAGGGATCACCGATCCCCGGCGAATCAGCCCGAGGGACCGGATCCGCCTCCCCCTGAGGTACTACATCAGCTCCAGCACGAAGGGGAGCTCCTGCACCCCGTACCAGGCGAGCTCGTGGTCCTCGGCCTCGCCGAGGGTGAACTCGGCGTCCGGGTCCCCCAGGTCGGCGGCGTCCACGACCGCGGCGGCGGCCCGCACCGCGTCGCCGGCCTCCTCCAGGTCGAGGTGCACGGCTGCCAGCCGGGCCATCGGGATCGGGCCGGCCACGCGCACCACGGCGTCGTCGAGGTCGGGCCGCAGGGTGACGTCGTCGACGTCCGCGCTGACGACGGCCCGGCGCGGCGGCGCCGACGGATCCTCGGCCAGCTCCGTCGCCAGCAGGCGCAACGACGCCCGCGCGGCCTCGGTCATCGCGACGTACTCGAGCTCCTCGTCGTCCCCCACCGCGTACGCCTCGCGCAGCCGCGGCGTCAGCGCGAACGCGGTGCCCGAGAGCGGCTGCAGCTGCTCGGTCTCGAGCAGGCGCCGCAGACCGGCCACCGTCGCCGGGACGTAGATCCTCACCGTTCCCCCGTCCTGTCCTCGCCCCACTTCGCCGCGGTCGTCCGCAGCGCCACCTGCGCGACCTCGGCCTGCTTGCGCGGGTCCATGACGTTCCACCCGGTGACGGCACGGTCCTCGGCGTCCGGGGCGTGCACGGTCACCGCGATCCCGGCCGCCCGCACCCGCGCCACCTCCTTGTCGGAGCGCCCGCCGATCAGCCCGCGCAGCCAGCCGTCGGTGGCGCCGACGGGATCCGACCACACCCTCGGCGCCGCCCCCGTCCGGGCCAGGGGCGCGAGCACGAGGGCCTCGTCGACGCGGGGCACGTCGGCGTCGAGCAGGAGGTCCGCCGACGTCGCCGAGCACACCCCGCCGTCGACGTACCGGCGCCCGCCGATCCGCACCGGCGAGAACCAGCCCGGCACGGCGCACGACGCCGTCGCCGCCTCCGCCATCGTCGCGGGCGGCGCACCGGTGCGGCCGAACGGGACGCGGGCGCCGCTGTCGTAGTCCATGGCGACGATCCGGACCTGCGGCTGCTCCGGCCACTGCTCGTGGGCCCACTTGCTGGCCCAGCGGTGCAGCCCGGTGGTGTCACCGCGACCGTTCGGCAGCAGCGCCGCCCCGAACGCCAGCGGCGGGAACCGCCCGGGTCGCCGGACGATCTCGCCCAGCAGCCGCAGCGACCCCGGCCCGACCCGCGGCATCGGTGGCAGACCCCGCCGCGCGGTCGACCTCGGGGCGCCCCGGGGTCGCGCCGGCGCGGGCGGCGGGTCGAGCAGCGACGCGAGCATGTCCGCCACCGGCACCCCGCTCGCCAGCGCCGCGGACACGACCGAGCCCGCGGAGGTCCCGACCATCACCTCGGCCTCCCGCGCGTCGCGCCCGGTGGCCCGCTCCCAGGTCGTCAGTGCGGCGACCATCCAGGCGTAGCCGAGCTGGCCGCCGGTGCCCAGCACCAGACCGAAGGTCACCGCGGCGCCGTCGCCCGCAGCTCGGCCAGGGACTCGGTGACGAGCTCGCCGAGCTCGTCGACGTCGGCCATGGAGTCGCGGTCGGCGTTGAAGCCGTAGAACACCCCGCCGTCGTACGACGTCAGCCCCACCGCCAGCGACTGCCCCTTGGCCAGCGGCACCACGGGGTACATCTCGAGCATCTTCGCCCCGGCCGCGTACAGCGGGTGCTGCGGGCCGGGGACGTTGGACACGACGAGGTTGAACAGCCGCCGCGCCACGCCGTTGGCGGCCCGCGCGCCGAGCGCGTGCAGGGTCGGCGGCGCGAACCCGCCGACGCGGACCAGCGCGTTCGCCCCCACCGACTGCCCCGACTCCCGGTGCTCGCGCATCGCGTGGGCCACGTGGTGCATCCGCAGCACCGCGTTGGGCTCCCCGACGGGCAGGTCGACGAGGAACGACGCGATCTGGTTGCCGAGCAGCCCGGCACCCGCGATCGACCCCGTCGTCTCCGCGTCGCCGCGCACCGACAGCGGCACCATCGCCCGCATCGTCGTCGTCGGCGACACCGTCGCGCCCCGCGAGAGCAGCCAGTTGCGCAGTGCCCCGGCGATCACCGCCAGCACGACGTCGTTGATCGTCCCGCCGTGGGCGCGGCGGACGGCGCGGTAGTCCTCGAGGTCGGTGCGGGTCATCGCGAAGCGGCGCTGGGTCGAGATCGGCACGTTGAGCGGACTCACCGGCGCCGGGCGGACCGCCGTCCGCACCGCCGAGAACAGGCCGCCGGCGACGCCCGCGACCTTGGTGACGGTGTCCGCTGCGTCCCGCACCGCGTCCCGGGCGGCCTCGACGGCGTTGCCCGGGCGGGAGACGTTCTCGCTGACGGCGTCGTAGATCAGTCGCCACGACGACGGCTCCCGGCGCGCGACCCACTCCTCGTCGGCCGTCGGACGCCCCGGGGCGGTGCTCCACTCACGGCCCGCCGCGGTGTCGTCGAGCACGACCTGCCCGATGTCGATCGACGCGACCCCGTCGACCATCGCCTGGTGGGTCTTCGTCACCAGCGCGACCCGGCCCCCGGACAGCCCGTCGACCAGGTACATCTCCCACAGCGGACGGGTGTGGTCCAGCGGCCGCGACATGAGGCGGGCGACGAGGTCGCACAGCGCCCGCTCCGTCCCCGGCGGGGGCAGCGCGGAGCGGCGCACGTGGTAGGTGACGTCGAAGTCGACGTCGTCGATCCACACCGGCCGGGCCATGCGCCCGGGCACCTCGCGAATCTTCTGCCGGTAGCGCGGGACCAGCCCGATCCGGCTCGAGATGAGCTCGAGGAGACCGTCGTAGTCGAACCCGGACCGGGGCTTGCGGAAGATGGACACGCTCCCGACGTGCATCGGCGTCGTCGGTTGATCCATGTAGAGGAACGAGGCGTCCAAGGCCGACAGGCGGTCCGGCATGGCCGCGATCGTCGCACAGTGCCGGACCCCGGGCCGGGGGTCGGGCGGTCTGCCAGGCTGGTCGTGATGTCGCCCTCACCCAGCTCACGGTCCGATCGTCCCGTCTCGCCCAAGGACGCGTTCGTGACGGTGTACGGGCGCAAGCCGGTGCTCGAGGCCCTGGGGGATCCGGCGCTGGAGGTCGACAAGGTGGTGCTCGCCGAGGGCGCCGACCGCGACGCCGTGCGCACCTTCACCGAGGCCGCGCGCGCCCGGGGGCTGGTGCTGCAGCGGGCGTCGGCGCAGCGGGTGAAGGTCCTCGCCGGCAACGGGCGCCAGGACCAGGGCGTGCTCGCCGACGTCGTCGCCCCGCGGATGCGGCCGATCGAGCACTTCCTCGCCGACCTGCCCGACGACGCGGACGCCCGCGTCCTCGTGCTCGACGGCCTGACGAACCCCGCGAACGTCGGCATGATCCTGCGCTCGGCCACCGGCGCGGGCCTCGAGGGCGTGCTCCTGCCCCGGCGGGGCGCGCCGGCCATCGACCCGCTGGTGATCAAGGCGTCGGCGGGCGTCGCCTTCCACGCGCCGGTCCTGCGGGCCCGCTCGGCCGCCGACGGCCTCGCCGCCCTGGCCGAGGCGGGGTTCGTGCTGGTCGGGCTGGACGGGCCGGGCGACTCCCGGGGGACGACGCCGCCGTCGCTGTTCGAGGCCGAGCTGCCGGGACGCGTGGCGCTGGTGGTCGGCGGCGAGACCGACGGGATCACCGACGACGTGCGCGGCGAGCTGCACGGGACGGTGACGATCCCGCTCGCGCCGGGGGTGGAGTCGCTGAACGCGGCCGTCGCCGCCTCGGTCGCGTGCTTCGAGCTGGCGCGTCGGCGGGGCTGACTTCACCGGATCGGCCTTCCCCCGGCCCGGCGGCGTGCCTAGGCTCGCCTCGTTCCCCGCGGACCGGCCTCCTCCCCCGGCGCCGCCGACCCCGTGTGCCGGGAGGACCCGCGTGACCGCGAGCCTGCGCAGCAGTGACACCGCCTGCACCGCCCCGGCGCGGGCCCGGCGGGTGGGCGAGGTGCCCGCCCCCCGCATCCGGCCGCTGGCCGAGGTGCTCGCCAGCGAGCCCCCGGCGCCGCGCACCGCGCCCGACCCGGACGCCCGCACCCGCCGGACCCAGGACGAGCTCGACCGCCTCGCCGCCGCGCTCCGGCCCCTCGCGGCGCGCCTGCTCACGGCGGTGGGCGACGTGCTGGCCGGGCGGCGGCCGGTCGCGCACCTGGAGGCCCTGCTCACGCCCGAGGCGCTCGCGGCCCTGGCCCGGGCGGCGGCGGGGGCCCGGGGGCCGGCCCGCGCGCCCGCGTCACGCGGCACCACCGGGCCTCGCGGCACCAGCGGGTCTCCCAGCACCACCGGGTCTCGCGGCACCACCGGGTCTCCCAGCACCACCGGGTCTCGCGGCACCACCGGGTCTCGCGGCACCACCGGGTCTCCCGGCACCACCGACCCCCGCGCCGGCACGGGCGGCACGCTGCGCGGGCTGCGGGTGTGCGCCGTCGGGCCCCGGGCCGTGGAGGTGGCCGCCGTGGTGCCCGGTCATGACCGCGGCTCCGACCGTGTTCGCGCCGTCGCCGCGCGCCTCGAGCGCACCGACGACGGCACCGCCCACCCCGGGCGCTGGCGCGTGGTGACGCTGTGCCCGGGGTGAGGGTGCGGCAGGTCAGCCCGGCGTGCGGGGCGGCGCCCCGTGGCACTGCTTGTACTTGCGTCCCGAGCCGCAGGGACACGGCGCGTTGCGCGACGGCGTGTCCGCGCGCCGGGCCTGCTGCGGGTTGGCCCGGGCGGCACGCCCACCGGCCGCCGCCCCGTCGCCCGCGGCGTGGCGGGCGGCGTGGCCGTCCTCGTCGGGACCGCTGTAGTTCAGCTCCTGCGGGCGCCGCCCGCCCAGGCCGGCGCCGCGGAACGCCTCCGGCATGGCGCCCTGGCCGAGCTGCGAGAGCGCCGGACCGGCGGCCGTCGCCGGGCCGCCGTCCTGCGCCTCGGGGACGGGCGCCGCGCGCTGGCCGTCACGCTGCGCGCGCCGACCGCCCCGCGGGCCGCCGGGGCGCTGGGAGCCCGGGTCGGGGCCGCGGGCCGGACGCCCGGGGCCGCCCTGGCCCGCCTGGCCACCCCGCGCGGCCGCCGGCTGCTGGGGCTGGGCCGGTGCCGCCGGTGCGCGCTGGGGCACCGGGATGGCGCTGGTCGGCGCGCCGGCCAGGCGCGGGTCGACCGGCAGCGGGGCCGCCCCCGACGTCGAGGGGGTCTGGCTCGTGCGCGGGTCGGGGGTCTCCGGCGTGATGGCCGCCTGGACGCTGGTGTCCGTGGTCGGGTTGGCGCCGGGCACGGCGTCGACGGGCGCCTGCTCCTCGACCTGGATGGTCAGGTTGAACAGGAACGCGACGGACTCCTCGCGGATGCCCTCCATCATGGAGGTGAACATCTCGTAGCCCTCGCGCTTGTACTCGATCTTGGGATCGCGCTGGGCCATCGCGCGCAGACCGATGCCCTGCTTGAGGTAGTCCATCTCGTACAGGTGCTCGCGCCACTTGCGGTCGAGCACCGACAGGACGACCTGCCGCTCGAGCTCGCGCATCCCGCCCTGCGGCGCGATGCGGTCGATCTCCTCCTCGCGGCGGGCGTACGCCGCGAGCGCGTCCTCGCTGAGCACGTCGATCAGCAGGTCGCGGTCGATGTCGTCGTGCTCCTCGACGAGGTCCTCCCACGAGACCCCGACGGGGTAGAGCTGCTTGAGCCCGTTCCAGAGCTTCTCGAGGTCCCAGTCCTCGCTGTAGCCCTCGGCCGTCGCGCCGTCGACGTACGCGGTGACCACGTCGACGATCATGTTCTGGACCTGCTCGGAGAGGTTCTCGCCCTCCAGCACGCGGTGGCGCTCGGCGTAGATCACCGTGCGCTGCTGGTTCATGACCTCGTCGTACTCGAGGATGTCCTTGCGGGCCTCGAAGTTCTGCTGCTCGACCTGCGTCTGCGCGCTGCGGATCGCCCGCGAGACCATCTTGGCCTCGATCGGCATGTCCTCGGGCAGGTTGAACCGGGTCATGATCGACTCGACCATCGCGCCGTTGAAGCGGCGCATGAGCTCGTCGCCCAGCGACAGGTAGAACCGCGACTCCCCCGGGTCGCCCTGACGTCCCGAGCGGCCGCGCAGCTGGTTGTCGATGCGCCGCGACTCGTGCCGCTCGGTGCCCAGGACGTAGAGGCCGCCGGCCTCCTTGACCTCCTCGGCCTCCCGCTCGACCTCGTCCTTGACCTCGGCGAGCGTCGCGTCCCACGCCGCCTCGTACTCCTCGCGGGTGTCGACGGGGTCGAGGCCCTTGGCCCGCAGCCGCTGGTCGGCGATGAAGTCGGGGTTCCCGCCGAGCACGATGTCGGTGCCGCGACCGGCCATGTTGGTGGCGACCGTGACCGCCCCGCGCCGCCCGGCCTGGGCGATGATCGAGGCCTCCTGCTCGTGGAACTTGGCGTTGAGCACGGAGTGCTCCACGCCCCGCTGCGTGAGCAGCTTCGCGAGGTACTCGGAGCGCTCGACGCTCGTCGTGCCGATGAGCACCGGCTGACCGCGCTCGTAGTGCTCCGCGACGTCGTCGGCGACGGCCTCGAACTTGGCCGGCTCGGTCTTGTAGACCAGGTCGGGCTGGTCGATGCGCTGCGGCGTGCGGTTGGTCGGGATGGTGACCACGCCGAGCTTGTAGGTCTTCGAGAGCTCCGCCGCCTCGGTCTGGGCGGTACCGGTCATCCCGCAGAGCTTGTCGTAGAGGCGGAAGTAGTTCTGCAGCGTGATCGTGGCCAGCGTCTGGTTCTCGGCCTTGATCTCGACGCCTTCCTTGGCCTCGATCGCCTGGTGCAGGCCCTCGTTGTAGCGCCGGCCGACGAGCACGCGGCCGGTGAACTCGTCGACGATCAGGACCTCGCCGTCGCGGACGATGTAGTCCTTGTCGCGGAGGAAGAGCTCCTTGACCTTGATCGCGTTGTTCAGGTAACCGACGAGCGGGGTGTTCGCGGCCTCGTAGAGGTTGTCGATGCCGAGCTGGTCCTCGATGAAGGACACGCCCTCCTCGGTGACACCGATCGTCTTCTTGCGCTCGTCGACCTCGTAGTGCACGTCCTTGGTCATCTTCGGCGCGAGGCGCGCGAACTCCGTGTACCAGCGCGCGCTCTGCTCGGCGGGACCCGAGATGATCAGCGGGGTGCGGGCCTCGTCGATGAGGATCGAGTCGACCTCGTCGACGATCGCGTAGGCGTGGCCGCGCTGCACGCACTCGGCCTTCGACCAGGCCATGTTGTCGCGCAGGAAGTCGAAGCCGAACTCGTTGTTCGTGCCGTAGGTGATGTCGGCCTGGTAGGCGCGGCGGCGCTCGTCGGACGGCATGCCGGAGTAGATGGCGCCGACCTCGAGGCCGAGGAAGCGGTGCACGCGGCCCATCCACTGCGAGTCGCGCTGGGCCAGGTAGTCGTTGACGGTGACGACGTGCACGCCCGCGCCGGCGATCGCGTTGAGGTACGCCGGCAGCGTCGAGACCAGCGTCTTGCCCTCGCCGGTGCGCATCTCGGCGACGTTGCCCTCGTGCAGGGCCGCCCCGCCCATGATCTGCACGGGGTAGTGGAACTGGCCCAGCGTGCGGGACGCGGCCTCGCGCACGACGGCGAACGCCTCGGGCAACAGGTCGTCGAGCGACTCGCCGTCGGCGTAGCGCTCGCGGAACTCCACGGTCTTCGCCCGGAGCTCGTCGTCGGTCAGCTCGGCGGTCTCGTCGGCGAACGTGTCGACGTAGTCCGCGATCTTGCCGAGGCGCTTGACCGTACGCGCCTCACCGGCACGCAGCAGTCGGTTCAGGACCACGCTGGTGACCTCGCTCGTCCTCGTCGGCGCCACGGATTGCCGGGCCCACGACACGCGAACGGCCACGGGCCCGCCCCCATCGTAGGTGCTCCGGGGACGGGCCCTGTGGCCGCGTGCGGGGGGACGGGCTCCCGACGAGCCCTGGACGAGCCCTAGACGAGCGCGATGACGCCGTACGCGTAGCCGTGGCGGCGGTACACGACGCTCGGCCGGCCGGTGGCCTTGTCGGAGAACAGGAAGAAGTCGTGCCCGACGAGCTCCATCTGCGAGAGCGCGTCGTCCACGGTCATCGGGATGGCGTGGTGCTCCTTGTGCCGCACCACCTGGCCCGGCGGGTACTCCTCGTCGGGCGTGTCGGCGGCGACGTCCACGGCACGGTCGTGGGCACGGTCGTGGGCAAGGTCGTGGGCACGGTCGTCGGCAGCGTCGTCGGCCCGGTCGTCGGCGCCGTCGTCGGACGGGACCCGCGCCGCCGGCACGTCGACCGACCAGCCGTCGGGCGTCTCGCGCTCGAGCAGCTCCGTGGCGGCCGCGGCGGACGAGGCGATCGGGGTCTCGGGCGCGGTGATCGCACCCGTGGCCCGCGCGACGGAGACCGGCACGCGACGGCCGTGGCTCACACGCCGGCGGTCGTGCGCGCGGCGCAGACGGGCCTCGAGGCGCGCCACCGCCTGGTCGAGGGCGCAGTAGAAGTCAGCTGAACATCCTTCGCCGCGGACCACGGGGCCGCGTCCGCGGCCGGTGATCTCGACGCGCTGGCAGTTCTTGGACCGGCGGGGGTTCGGCTCGTGGGAGAGCTGGACCTCCATCCGCACGATCTTGTGGTCGTAGCGCTCGAGTCGCGACAGCTTGTCTGCCGTGTGCTCGCGGAAGTGTTGCGGGACCTCGACGTTGCGTCCGCAGACGACGATCTCCAAGACGACCTCCCGGTCTGGGGATGGCTGCACGGCCCGCTCATCCGGGAGGGATCGGCACGCCTCGCCGGGACCCGGACCGCGTCCAACTGCGACGTTCGCGCCTCCTGTCGTTCACCGAATCAGGATGTGAGGCGTCACCGTAGTGTCGACCGCCGTTCCTGCGGAAGGTCCGATCCGCCCGATCCCGGCCGCGCGGACGACACCCGGCCGGAGGGTTCACCCCGAGTGGAGGAGTCCGGGCGGGTGACGACCCCCATCGCGCGACGACCTCACCCGGACGGACGACCGCGGGGCCCGACGGTCCGCGAGCGTGAGCACCACGACCACGTCGACCGGCCGGCCCGCCGCCGCGAGCACGCTCGTCGCCGCCCGGGCGGTGGCGCCGGTGGTGAGCACGTCGTCGAGCAGCGCCACCGCGCAGCCCGGCGGCGGGAGGCCCCGGGGGCGCAGGCGCAGGTGGCGGGCGAGGTTGTCGGCGCGGGCGGCGGCGTCGAGGCCCACCGAGTCCGCGGCGCCGCGACCGAGCGCCAGCGCGCGGGACACGCAGGGCACGTCGCCCCCGGCGGTCCGGGCCCGACGCACCACCGCCCGCGCCAGCCGCAGCACGTGGTCGCCCCCGCGGGCCCGGGCCGCGGACGGCCGCGACGGCGCGGGCACGAGGGCGGCCGGCGGCACCGCCGCGGCGCGCAGGGCCTCGGCGACCAGGCCCGCGAGCGGGCGGGCGAGCTCCCGGCGTCCCCGCTCCTTGTACGACAGCAGCACCTCCCGCGGGCTGCCCGCGTACGGCGCCAGCGCCAGCACCGGCGGCAGCCCCGGTACCTCGAGCAGCGCGGGGCGCCGCCAGCGGCCGCGGCAGGTCGCGCACCACCGCGTGCCGTCCACGCCGCACCCGGCGCACGGCGCGGGCAGGAGCAGGTCGGCCAGGGCGAGGAACGCCTCGCCCGCGCCGGCACCGGGTCGTCGGGACACGGCGGCCAGCCTCGGGCGGGACCGCGCCGCGGCGCCAGCACTGCTCCGGACGGCCGTGGACGCACCCGGAGGATGGGGACGGCGGGAGCTCAGCCCGGGTACGACGGCACCGTCGAGGCCCCGAAGCCGGGCACGGCCTGCCAGACGTCGCCGCCGCTGGTGCTGCCCCCGTCGAGGGGCAGGGTCCAGGTGCCGCTCTGGTCGGCCACGACGAGCGGGCGACCCGGGCGGGCGGCGACGGCCGTGACCGGCGGCGTCAGGTTCGTCGTCGACAGGGACTCGAGGTCCAGCCCGTCGACCGAGACGAGGGTGACGGGCCGGTCGGCGCGGTTGCCGACGGCGACGAGCTGGTCGGTGCGGGTCCAGCCGATGTCGAGGACCTGGTCGAGCGCCTCCGGGCGCAGCGCCGTCACCGAGCCGAGGCGGGCCCCGCCCGTGGTGTCGCGCGCGATCGCGGCCACGAGCACCCGCCCGCCGGCCACGAGCGCGAGCCGCGAGCCGTCGGGCGAGATGCGCAGCGCCGACAGCGGCCCGGGTGCCCCGGGTCGCGGGGCGACCCCGGCCCCGGCCAGCGCGGACGCGTCGACGGCCACCGGCCGCACCGCGCCGCCGGGTCCCTGCCGGGCGGCGCGCACGACGGTGGTCCCGTCGAGCACCGACCAGACCTCGGCGCCGTCGGGGGTCCAGGTGGGACGGGCCAGCGAGCGCCCCTCCACGCCGCTGGCCGTGAGCTCGGAGCCGCCGACGCCCGTGAGCAGGCGCGCCCGGGTGGCCGCGGGATCGCCGCCCGGGCCGTCCTCGGCCACCACCGCGACGTCACCCTCGAAGCTCGCCGACGCCGACACCGCCCGGTAGGTGCCGCGCCCGGCCGGGCCACCGGCGGGCTCCCCGGAGAGCAGGCGCAGGCGCCCGGCGTCGGCGACGAGCACGGGGACCTCGCTGTCGCCCGGGCCGCCGACGACCGGGTCGGCGGGCAGGTCGGGGCGGCGTGCGACCTCGAGGGGCAGGCCCTGGAGGGTCGTGGTGACGTCGACCTCCGGCGTCGCGGGCAGCAGCGGCTCGCCGTCGACCAGCAGCCGCGTGCGCGTCACCCCGATGCCCGCGAGCGTCAGCGACACCTGCTGGGCGATCTCGCGGCGCCGCGGGTCGTCGAGGGGTCCGGTGCGGGCGAGGTCGACCACCGCGGCGCCCTCGGAGGTGATCGTGACGTCGGACCGCAGGGTGGTGCCCACCGGCAACGAGCTCACCGCCGCGCCCGCGAGCGACTCCGACGGCCCGCTGAGCAGGTACTGCACGGTGCGCGTCGGCACCGAGCGCGCCGGGGTGGTCGCGAGGTAGCGGGGGTCGGACACGGGCCCCGCGCGCTGCGGGTCGAGGAACCACGTCCGCACCGGACGGGTGTTCGCGCGCAGGTCGGAGCGCCGCACGATCGTGCCCGTCGGGAGCGACGCGATGCGCCACTGGCCGTTCTGCTCGACCAGGCCGACGTCCACCTCGACGGGGCGCACGCCGGCGACGAAGACGCCCTCGGGGGTGAGGACGCCGAGCGCGGTGGCCCGGATCCGCACCGCGGCCTCGCCGACGGGGACGGGGCGGTCGGCGAAGACGGTGTCGACCTGGTCGTTGACGACGACCGGGGCGGCGCCGTCGTCCCACGTCCCGGCCGCGGCGGGCGTGAGGAACGCGCGCGCCGCCCGGTGGCGCTCGGCGGTGGCGCCGGAGGCCAGCACCCAGCCGCGCACCGTCTCCAGCGGGCCGGCGTCGCGCATGGGGCCGGGCGGGGCGGTCGGCTCGGCCGCGTCGCCGACCCGGCGCAGCACGGTGACCTCGGACGACCCGGGCACCGAGGCGCACCCGGCCGCGAGCGCCAGCGCGAGGAGCAGGGCCAGCGCAGCCAGCAGGCGGCGGGCCCCGCTCACCGGACCACCGAGGACGTGCCGGGGTCCGACGGCGGGGCGGGCTCGGGGAGGTCGGGGCTGCCGTTGCCGGTGTTGCCGTTGCCGGTGCCGTTGCCGCCCGCCGGGCCGGCCTCGCCGTCCCCGCCCGCGTCGTCGTCGTCGGGCGGGGGCAGCGCGGTGCCGGTGGTGGGCGCGGCGTCGTGGATGCCGGGCTCGGCGGCGGCGGGCGCGGCGGCCACGGGCAGCAGGGGCAAGGGGCTCGTACGCAGCCGCTCGCCGTGACGCAGCGGCAGCGTCAGCCGGAACACCGCGCCGCGGTCGACCTCGCCCCACGCCTGCAGCCAGCCGCCGTGCAGGCGCGCGTCCTCGAGGCTGATCGCGAGCCCGAGCCCGGTGCCGCCGCTGCGGCGCTGGCGCGACGGGTCGGCGCGCCAGAACCGGTTGAACACCAGGCCCGCCTCGCCGGGCTTGAGCCCGATGCCGTGGTCGCGCACGACCACCGCGAGCGCGCCCTCGTCGGCGGCCAGCCGGACCTCGATGGGCCGGCTCTCACCGTGGTCGATGGCGTTGGCGAGCAGGTTGCGCAGGATGCGCTCCACGCGCCGCGGGTCGATCTCGGCGAGGACCTGGTCCCCGAGGTCGAGCAGCAGCGGCGTGTGGGTCTCGTCGACGAGGTGCCGCACGGTCTCCGCGGCGCGACGCACCACCGCGCCGACGTCGACGGTCTCGAGGCCCAGCTCGGCCATGCCGGCGTCGAGGCGGCTGATCTCCAGCAGGTCGGACAGCAGGGTCTCGAAGCGGTCGAGCTCGTCGACGAGCAGCTGCGCCGAGCGCGCGGCGGTGACCTCGGCGGGATCGACCTGGGCGTGCAGCACCTCGGCGGCCATCCGCACGGTGGTCAGCGGGGTGCGCAGCTCGTGGCTGACGTCGGAGGTGAACCGGCGCTGGAGCGCCCCGAACTCCTCCAGCTGGCGGATCTGCGACTGGATGCTCGCCGCCATCTCGTTGTACGACTCCGCCAGGCGCGCGACCTCGTCGTCGCCGTGCACCGGCATGCGTTCGTCGAGGTGGCCGTCGGCGAAGCGTTCGGCGACGTCGGCGGCCTGGCGGACCGGGCGCACGACCTGCCGCGTCACCACCGACGAGATGCCCGCGAGCAGCACGAGCAGGACACCCGCGGCCAGCGCCAGCGTGCTCTGGACGAGCGCGAGCGTGCGCTGCTCGGCCGAGAGCGGGAAGAGCAGGTAGAGCTGCAGGTTGCGCCCGGCGGTGCGTACGGGCTGGCCGACCACGAGCGTCGGCACCGGCGCCGCCTGCCCCGACGAGGCGACCGTGAGGTACTTCGTCGCGAGGAAGCCCTGCAGCACGGGTGCGCGCAGCTGGGGCGGGATGACCTGGGCCGGGCCCGCGCTGACCTCACCCGACGTCCCGCCGGGCACCGTCGGCAGCGTGCCGGGCACGGTCCCCACGGTGTCCGAGCCCGCGATGAGCACCGCGTCGAACGCGCCGGCGTCGCTGACCGGGTCGCTGCCGCGGGCCAGCCCCGACGACTCGGCGTCCTGGCCGCTGGTGGACAGGCGGTCGAGGACGTCGTCGAGCACCGCCTGGGCGCCGTCGCGGTCGGGGTCGATGCGCGCGAGGTCGCGCTCGAGGGCCTGCCGGGAGATGTCGGCCTGGATGAGCGCGGCCTGTTCCTTGCCCTGCACCAGCCGGTCGGCGATCTGGGTCTGCAGCACGAGCCCCAGCACCGCCACGACGACGACCGACATGGCCAGCGTCGAGAGCACCACCCGCAGCTGCATCGACCGCCGCCACAGCACGCGCACCTGACCGACGCGCTCCGCGGCGAAGCGGTCGAGACGGCGGCGGACGGCGGTCAGCACGGCAGCCGTCCGATCAGGGTGGGCCGGCCTTGTACCCCACCCCGCGGACCGTCAGCACGACCTCGGGGTGCTCCGGGTCGACCTCGACCTTCGAGCGCAGCCGCTGCACGTGCACGTTGACCAGCCGGGTGTCGGCGGCGTGCCGGTAGCCCCAGACCTGCTCGAGCAGCACCTCGCGGGTGAACACCTGGCGCGGCTTGCGGGCCAGCGCCACCAGCAGGTCGAACTCGAGGGGCGTCAGCGGGATGGTGCGCCCGTCGCGGCGCACCTGGTGGGCCGGGACGTCGATGGTGACGTCGCCGATCTGCATCTGCTCGGCCGGCTCGGCCGGGAACTGGCGCAGCCGCGCCCGGATGCGCGCGACGAGCTCCTTGGGCTTGAACGGCTTGACGACGTAGTCGTCCGCGCCGGACTCCAGCCCGAGCACGACGTCCACCGTGTCGGTCTTCGCCGTCAGCATGACCACCGGCACCCCGGACTCCGCCCGGATCGCCCGGCACACGTCGATGCCGTTCATCCCCGGGAGCATGAGATCCAGCAGCACCAGGTCGGGCGAGCTCTCGCGCAGCGCCGGCAGCGCGGCCGTGCCGTCGCCGACCACCGTCGTCTCGAAGCCCTCGCCCTCGAGGACGATCGTCAGCATCTCCGCCAGCGAGGCGTCGTCGTCCACCACGAGGATCCGAGAGCTCATGTCTCAATGGTGTCACTTCTCACCGACGATCCGGAGCCGATGTCGCCCGACGATCGTCCGACGAGCCGTTCTGCGACCACGGACTCCGCCGTTCGGGTGACAGCCGCGTACCCCTCCTCGGCCCCGACCACCGACCATGGCGCGAGCCAGGCGCGCTCGACGAGCTGGTCGTACACGTGAGCGCACCGCGCCTGCAGGGCCGCGTCGGACTCGTAACCGTCGGGCGTGCGGGTCGGGTCGGCCGCGGCGCGCTCGCGGACCCGGCGCGCGGCGACCTCCCCCGGGACGCGCACGAGCACCTGGGCGTCCGGGGCGGGCACCCCGAGCCGCTCGATCTCCAGCGCGTGCACCCACGCCACGAACGCCCCGTCGACGTCCTCCTCGCGCCGGGCGGCCCCGTAGGCGGCGTTGGAGGCGACGTAGCGGTCGACGAGGACGAGGTCGTGCGCGTCGCGGGCGGCCCGCAGCTCCGCCGCCGCGTCCGCCCGGTCGAGCGCGAACAGCACGGCCATGGCGTGCACCGAGCCGCGCAGGTCGCCGTGCTCGCCGTGCAGCGCCTCGCCCGCCAGCCCGGCGTGGACGTCGGCGTCGTAGCGGGGGAACGCGAGCGTGGCGACGCTCGCGCCCCGCCGGACGGCGGCGTCGGCGAGCGCCGCGACCAGCGTCGCCTTGCCCGCCCCGTCGAGACCCTCGACGGCCACCATCACGCCCACGTCGGAACCCTATGCAGGGGTCCGTGAGGACGAGCGAAGGGCCCCTTCGCTCGAGTAGTCCGAGCGAAGGGGCCCTTCGTTCACAGCATCACGCGCTCACGCCCCGCCGGAGCGCGGCGCATCCAGCTGGCCGCGACCACTCAGTAGCGGTAGTGATCCGGCTTGTACGGGCCCTCGACGTCGACGCCGATGTACTCGGCCTGGTCCTTGGTGAGCTTGGTCAGCTCGCCACCCAGGGCCTCGACGTGCACCTTCGCGACCTTCTCGTCGAGGTGCTTCGGCAGCCGGTAGACGCCGAGCGGGTACTCGTCGTTCTTCGTGAACAGCTCGATCTGCGCGATCGTCTGGTTCGAGAACGAGTTCGACATGACGAAGCTCGGGTGCCCGGTGGCGTTCCCGAGGTTCAGCAGCCGGCCCTCGGACAGGATGATGATCGAGTGGCCGTCGTCGAAGCGCCACTCGTCGACCTGCGGCTTGATGTTGATCCGCGTGGTGCCCGACTTCTCGAGCTTCTCCATCTGGATCTCGTTGTCGAAGTGGCCGATGTTGCCCAGGATCGCCTGGTGCTTCATCCGCTTCATGTGGTCGAGGGTGACGATGTCCTTGTTGCCGGTCGTCGTGATGACGATGTCGGCCTCCTCGATCACGTTGTCGAGGACGTCGACGTCGTAGCCCTCCATGAGCGCCTGGAGCGCGCAGATCGGGTCCGCCTCGGTGACGGTCACGCGGGCGCCCTGGCCGCGCAGCGACTCGGCCGAGCCCTTGCCGACGTCACCGAAGCCGCAGATGACGGCCTTCTTGCCGGAGATCAGCACGTCGACGGCGCGGTTGATGCCGTCGATGAGCGAGTGGCGGCAGCCGTACTTGTTGTCGAACTTCGACTTGGTGACCGAGTCGTTGACGTTGATCGCCGGGAAGAGGAGCTTGTCCTCGTTGAAGAACTCGTAGAGCCGGTGGACGCCGGTCGTGGTCTCCTCGGTGACGCCGCGGATGCCGGACGCGACCTTGGTCCAGTGCTGCGGGTCCTGCTCCAGCGAGCGGCGCAGCGTGGCCAGCACGACCTGGTACTCGGCCGGGTCGTCGTCGGTGACCGACGGGACGACGCCCGCCTTCTCGAACTCGACGCCCTTGTGGACGAGCATCGTGGCGTCGCCGCCGTCGTCGAGGATCATGTTCGGACCGCGGGTGTCCGAGTCCTTCCACGACATCATCTGCTCGGCGCACCACCAGTACTCCTCCAGCGTCTCGCCCTTCCAGGCGAAGCAGGAGATGCCCTTGGGCTCGTCCGGGGTGCCGTGCGGGCCGACCACGACCGCGGCGGCCGCGTGGTCCTGGGTGGAGAAGATGTTGCAGGAGGCCCAGCGGACCTCCGCGCCGAGCTCGACCAGCGTCTCGATGAGCACGGCGGTCTGCACCGTCATGTGCAGGGAGCCGGAGATGCGCGCGCCGTGCAGCGGCTTGGCCTCCGCGTACTCGCGGCGCAGCGCCATCAGGCCGGGCATCTCGTGCTCGGCCAGGCGGATCTCCCGGCGGCCGAAGTCGGCCTGACCGAGGTCGGCGACCGCGAAATCGATCCCGTTCCGCTCGGTCCACTTCTCGTTGGCGGTGCCCACTGCGTTCGTCATGACTCCTCGTCTTCTCGGGTGTGTCGTCCGGCGGTGGACCGTGGGGCCCCACCCGCGCCGCGACGTGTCTCGACCGACTCTCGACCGACGGTTCGGACACGCCGGGAGGTCACGGGATCGGGAGCACGGTTCACCACCATCCACAGGCGCCCTTGCGATGGTGCGGACCACTGCCGAGCGTGGCGGACGATCGTCGCGACCGGCCGTTGCAGCGCCACTCGACAGCTTCCGTTCGCACGAGGTGTGCGATCGATGCCGTGACAGCAAGTCCAGCACAGGGCCCATACCCGGTCAACCGCGACGGGGCCGCCCCGGGTGCCCCCGGACGCGTGGTCCGGCACGTCCGCGCAGGTGACCGCGGGCGCCGCCACGACACCGTCAGGCGGGTCACAACGTCCGCCCACCGGGCGGCGTCCGGGCTCTCACCGTCCGTGACCGGATCCGACGAGCCGGTCATCCGGGCACGAGGTCCGTAGGATGCGTGACCGGAACCACAGGACGCCTGGACACCCCAGGACGAGGTCTCAGGAGGCCACGGACGTGCTCGGACAGATGCAGGACTACCCACTCGCCCTGCCGCACGTGTTCCACCGCGCCGAGCAGCTCTTCGCGCACAAGGCGATCGTCGGCGTGGGCGCCGGCGGCACCGTGCACCGCACCGACTACGGGTCGTGGGCCCGGCGGGTCCGGCAGGCCGCGGCCGCGCTCGACGCGCTCGGCGTCTCCTCCGAGGGCCGGGTGGGCACCTTCTGCTGGAACAGCCCGGCGCACCTCGAGCTCTACTTCGCCGTGCCGTGCAGCGGGCGCGTGCTGCACACGCTGAACATCCGGCTGTTCACCGAGCAGCTCATCTACATCGCGAACCATGCCGAGGACGAGGTCGTCTTCGTCGACCGCTCGCTGTTCGGGCAGTTCTGGCCGCACGTCGACCAGATGACGACGGTCCGCAAGGTCATCGTCATCGACGACGGCGCCGACGTCGCGATCCCCGACGACGAGCGCATCGTCGGCTACGAGGAGCTGCTCTCCTCGGTCGAGCCGTTCGCCGGTCGCTTCGAGATCGCGGACGAGAACCAGGCCGCGGCGATGTGCTACACGTCGGGCACCACCGGCAACCCCAAGGGCGTCGTCTACTCGCACCGCAGCTCGGTGCTGCACTCGATCGCCGTGCTCATGGCCGACGTCGCCGGCCTCGTCGAGCGGGACACCCTGCTGCCGATCGTGCCGATGTTCCACGCCAACGCGTGGGGCACGCCGTACGCGGCGGTGTTCGCCGGCTCCTCGATCGTCATGCCCGGGCCGAACATGACCCCGAAGGCGATCGCCGGCATCCTGCGCGACCACAGGATCACCGTGACGGCGGGCGTCCCGACGATCTGGATGGGCGTGCTGCCCGAGCTCGCCGAGGGTGACCTGCCCGACCTGCGCCTGCTGCTCTGCGGCGGGTCGGCGGTGCCGAAGTCGCTGTCCGAGGCGTGGCGCCAGAAGATCGGCCTGCCGATCACCCAGGCCTGGGGCATGACCGAGACCAGCCCGATCGCCACCACCGGCGTCCTCAAGAGCGTCCACGACGGCCTGTCCGACGACGAGCTCGCCGACGTGCGGGCCACCGCGGGCACCCCGTCGCCGCTGGTCGACCTGCGCATCTGCGACCCGGACACCGGCGAGGTGCTCCCGTGGGACGGCGAGACCTCGGGCGAGCTGCAGGCCGCCGGCCCGTGGATCGCCGCGTCGTACTACCGCAACGAGGACGGCGGCAAGCAGTTCACCGAGGACGGGTGGCTCAAGACCGGCGACGTCGCGGTGATCGACCGCTACGGCTACGTGCGCCTCGTCGACCGCACCAAGGACCTGGTCAAGTCCGGCGGTGAGTGGATCTCCTCGGTCGACCTCGAGAACGAGATCATGTCGATGGAGGGCGTCGCCGAGGCCGCGGTCATCGCGATCCCCGACGAGAAGTGGTCGGAGCGCCCGCTCGCCTGCGTCGTGCCGAAGCAGGGCGTGGAGCTCACCCGCGAGGCGGTGCTCGAGCACGTCGCTACCCGCGTGGCGAAGTGGCAGGTGCCCGACGACGTCGTGTTCATCGACGAGGTGCCCAAGACCTCCACGGGTAAGTTCTCGAAGAAGACCCTGCGCGAGAAGTTCGCGGGCCACCAGGCCCCGGCGCAGGCCTGACCCCCGCACGACGGCGCCCCCGGAGCCGCGGGCTCCGGGGGGCGCTCCCGTGCGCGCAGGGCTACTGCGGCTGGGTCGGCGGGGCCGACGGGCCGCCACCCGGATTGCTCACGGAGGCCTCCTCGCCGCGCTCGCGCTTGCCGAGCACGGAGTTCCGGCGCGAGTAGGCGAAGTAGATGACCACCCCGAGGACCATCCAGACGATGAACCGGATCCAGGTCTCGACGGTGAGGTTGATCATCAGCCACAGGCAGCTGATGACCGCGAGCGTGGCCACCAGCGGCAGGGCCTTGACGGTGAAGCCGCGGGGCAGGTCGGGCCGGTTGCGGCGCAGGTAGACGGTGCCCACGGCCACCAGCACGAACGCGAACAGCGTCCCGATGTTGACCATCGACTCGAGCTCGTCGATCGGGAAGAAGCCGGCCAGCACGGCGCAGAGCGCGCCGATGATGATCGTGATCATCACCGGGGTGCCCCGCGAGCCCGTCCGGGCCAGGCCGCGCGGGAGCAGCCCGTCGCGGCTCATCGCGTAGAACACGCGACTCTGGCCGAGCATGAGCACCAGGACGACGGTGGTCAGACCGGCGAGGGCGCCGATGGAGATCACGGTGGAGGCCCAGTTCGCCCCGACGAGCGAGAACGCCGTGGCCAGGGTGGCGCTGTCCTCGCTGCCGGGCGGGGTGGAGAGCTGGGTGTAGCTGACCATGCCGACCAGCACGAGCGAGGTCGCGACGTAGAGGACGGTGACGACGCCGAGCGAGCCGAGGATGCCGCGCGGCAGGTCCTTCTGCGGGTTCCTGGTCTCCTCGGCGGTGGTGGAGACCGCGTCGAAGCCGATGAAGGCGAAGAAGACCAGCGACGCCCCGGCGAGCAGGCCGTAGACGCCGAAGGTCGACCCCTCGCTGCCCGCGATCAGGGACAGCAGCGACGCGTCGGCCCCGCTACCGCCCTCCTGCTCGCCCCCGGGCGGCGGGATGAACGGGGTGTAGTTCTGCGCCCGTACGTAGAACAGCCCGACCACGATGACGAGCAGCACGACGAGCACCTTGATGGCGGTGATGGTCGCGCTGACCCGGCTCGAGAGCTTGATGCCGAGCACGAGGACGACCGTGAGGGCGCCGATGACCAGCACGGCGCCCCAGTCGAACGTCACCGGCCCCAGTTCCAGGGACGCGGCGCTGCTGCTGCCGCTGAAGAGCTCGCCGAGGTACTGCGCCCAGCTCTTCGAGACCACCGCCGCGCCGAGGGCGTACTCGAGGACGAGGTCCCAGCCGATGATCCACGCGATGAACTCGCCGAAGGTCGCGTAGGAGAACGTGTAGGCGCTGCCCGCCACCGGCACCGTCGAGGCGAACTCGGCGTAGCAGAGGCCGGCGAACCCGCAGGCGATCGCGGCGATGACGAACGAGATCGCGATGGCCGGCCCGGTGATGTCGCCGGCCACGCGGGCGGTGATCGTGAAGACACCGGCGCCGATGAGGACCGCGACACCGAAGATGGTCAGGTCGAGGGCACCGAGCTCGCGGCGGAGCTTGCTCCCGGGCTCGTCGGTGTCCGCGATGGACTGCTCGACCGACTTCGTCCGGAAGAGACCGCCTTGCGGCTGGGTCGACGACATGGGCGTTCCTCCCGGGGATCCTGCGTACGGGTGCGGCGGGACCCTACGCCCGCACGCGGCCCGTCGAGCACGGACACGACAGGTTTGCTGACACGGAGTTCACCGTGCTGCCCCCGGCAGGCAGAGCGCGCTGGTCCGTTCCACCCCGCGTCAGCGCGTCCGGGGCGTGGGGTCCAGGGCCTCGTCGACGGGGCCGGCGTCGCTGCGGTCGAGGTCGGGCTCGAGGTAGACGAGCCGCGCCTCGGGCACCGCCGCGCGCAGCCGCGCCTCGGCCTCGTCGATGGCCTGCGCGATCGTCTCGGTGGGCAGCGAGCCCGACACCGCGATCTTGGCCGCGACCAGCAGCTCCTCGGGGCCGAGGTACTGGGTGCGCAGGTGGATGACCCGCTCCACCGGCCCGCCGACGAGCGAGGACGAGATCGTGTTGGCGATGCGCGGGCTGACCCCCTCGCCGATGAGCAGGCTCTTCGTCTCGACGATGAGGATGACCGCGATGATCCCGAGCAGGACGCCGATGCAGATCGTGCCGATGGCGTCCCAGATGACCGCGCCCGTCAGCACGCTGAGCCCGACGCCCGCGAGCGCGAGGATGAGGCCGACGAGGGCGCCGAGGTCCTCGAGCAGCACGACCGGCAGCTCCGGGTTCACCGAGGTGCGGATGAACCCCCACCACGACTGGTCGCCCTTGAGCTCCCGGGACTCCTTGACCGCGGTGCGGAAGCTGTACGACTCCAGCCCGATGGCCACGACCAGGATGACCACGGCGACGATCGGGCTCGTGAGGTCCTCGGACCCGCTGAGCTTGTGGATGCCCTCGTACAGGGCGAACACCGAGCCCAGGCTGAAGATCAGCAGGGCCACGATGAAGGAGTAGAAGAACCGGTCGCGGCCGTAGCCGAAGGGGTGCTCGCTGTCGGCGTCACGGCGCGCCCGCCGGCGCCCGAACAGCAGGAGGCCCTGGTTGCTCGTGTCGGCCACCGAGTGCACGCCCTCGGCGAGCATCGAGGACGAGCCGGTGATCGCGAAGCCGATGAACTTGGCCACGGCGATGCCGGCGTTGGCCGCCAGCGCGGCGACGATCGCCTTGCCGCCTCCGGATGCGGACACGAGGGGCCTCCAGGGATGGACCGGGCGGGCGTGAGGTCGCGGTGAAGGTAGCGCGTCGGGGTGCCCGGTGACCCGCCCGGCTAGACCCCCAGGCCGTCGGCGGCCACGAACGCCAGCGCCGGCCCGTCCACCGGGGCCACGGTGACCGGGCCGTCGCACGCCGGCAACCAGGCGGCCGTCCCCCGCGGCACCTCGCGACACTGACCCCGCGACGTGCGCAGCCGCACGCTGCCCTCGACCGTGACGACGATGCGGGGCCCCTCGACGCCGAGGTCGACGCCGTCGTCGGGCAGGTCGGCCTCCTCGCCGGCGAACGCGCAGCGTGCGAGGCTGAAGTACTCCGACGGCGTGAACCGCGTGACGGGGCCGCGCCCCTCCCCCGGCAGCAGCGTCGGCGGCCCCGGCGCGAAGTCGAGCACCCGCAGCAGCTCGGGCACGTCGACGTGCTTCGGGGTCAGCCCGCAGCGCAGGACGTTGTCGGAGTTCGCCATGAGCTCGACCCCGGCGCCCGCCAGGTAGGCGTGCGGCGAGCCCGCCGGCTGGTAGAGACACTGGCCCGGCGCGAGCACGAAGCGGTTGAGCAGCAGGGCCGCCAGCACGCCCGCGTCGCCCGGGTAGCGCTCGCCCAGGTCGAGCAGGGTGCGCGCCTCGGTGGTGAACGGCCCGTGCTCGCGCGCGTGGGCGACGCAGCCGTCGAGCAGGGCGGGCACGAGGTCGTCGACCGCGCGCTGCGGCAGCGTGATCCAGGTGGTGAACAGCGCGCGCAGGCCGTCGGCGTCGGGCTGCGCGGCGAGCAGCTCGGTGTGGTGGTCGAGCGCGCGCACGTCGAGGGCGCGCAGGAGGGCCACGGTCTCGGCCGGGTCGCGGAACCCGGCCAGGGCGTGGAACTCGGTGAGCGCGCAGAGCAGCTCGGGCTTGGGCAGCGGGTCCGGGTAGTTGCGCTCGGCGGCCGTGCGCGGGACGCCGGCCGCCTCCTCGCGGGCGTAGCCGGCAGCCGCCTGCTCCGCCGACGGGTGCGCCTGCAGGCTCAGCGGCTCCTCGGCGGCCAGCACCTTGAGCAGGTAGGGCAGGCGGTCCGACCAGCGCTGACGGCGCGACGGGCCGAGCGCGCCCTGCGGGTCGTCGCGCAGGACGTCGGCGAGCGAGCGGGTGGCGTCCCCGCCGTTGCCGGGCGCGTCCCCGGGGGTGTCGCCGGCCAGCAGCTGCGAGGGCTCGTCGCGGTGCGCACCGAGCCACAGCTCGGCCTGCGGGTGCGGCGACGGGACCTCCTCACCGAGCAGCTCGGCGAGGTGCGTCCGGGAGCCCCACGCATACGTGCGCACGCTGCCCCTGAGGACCTCCACTGTTCTGGTGCCCCTCGTGGTCAGGCGGTCCGGACCCCGGTCGTGCGCGCCCCGAGGGCGAGACCGAGGTAGACCGCGGTGAAGTCGAGACGGGTGGCGAGCACGGCCGCGCGCAGCGCGTCCGGCGCCGGCCCCTCCCCGGCCAGGTCGACGTCGTCGATCTCCAGGACGTCCGCGCCCGGGTGGCGGGCGCCGACGTCGGCGACGAGCCGTCGCACCGCGAGGTCCTCGCGCGCGGCCAGCAGCACCAGCCGGGGCGGCGGTGCCTCCGGGACCGGGTCGTCGAAGGGGTCGGCGAAGATCGACGCCTCCCCCGCGCTCTCCTGCAGCCGCGCGCGCAGCGCCGGCTGCGCGCCCGCCGCGGCGACGGTGGTGGCCTGGGCGACGACCCCGGCGTGGGTGGCCAGCACCGTCGCGCCGTAGCCCGCGAGCAGGCCCGCGATCGGGTCGGCGCCCCACAGCAGCGGGGTGCGCTCGGCCAGGCGCAGCGCCAGGCTCTTCGCCGGGTTGACGAACGCCTCGCCCCGCGGGCCGTCGCGCTCGGCCTCGGCGTCGAGGCGGTCGGCGAGCACGTCGAGGTCGAGGTCGAGCAGATCGAGCGAGCGAGCGACGGCCAGCCCGGTCGCGAGGACCGTCCCGGTGTCCAGCCCGTCGAGGTCCTCGCCGGGCACGCCGTACGTCATCCGCGGGGCGACCGCGAGCACGCGCCCGGCGCCGGCGGCGGCCACCGGGCCCTCGGCCGGGCCCCCGAGCACCACGTGGGCGCCCCGGCGCACCGCGCGGTGCACCGCCTCGGCGAGGTCGGCCTCGACCGGGTCGCCCTCGCGCCCCCGGTGGGTGGCGACGACGACGTCGAGCGGGCCGAGCCAGGGCGGCGCGACCCCGCTGACGATCACCGGGAGGGGCGCGGTGGGCGTGAGCAGGGCCGCGAGCAGGCGGCACGCCGACTCGGTGGTCCCGGGGCGCGTCAGCAGCACCAGCGCGCGGGGGCGCAGGCCCGCGAGCTCCCGGTCCACGCCGGCCTCGCGGGCCGCCTCGGCCACGGCCCGGACCTGGGCGCCGGCCGTCGCCACCGCCCGCAACACGCCGTCACGGTCGGCGGCGAGCAGGCGCGTCTCGTCGGAGAGCAGGGCGTCGTCGAGCACCACGACTCACTCCTGCTCCTGGTGCTCGGGGCCCCCGGTCGCCTCGGACAACAGGAGCACCGGGATCCCGTCGGTGACGGGGTAGCGCCGATCGCACACCGTGCAGGTGAGGGCCGCGGCGTCGGCGTCCTCGGGCGTGCCGGGGCGCAGGGCCCCGTGGTCCGGCGCGGGGCACGCCAGGATCTCCAGCAGGTCGGCGTCCAGACCGAGCGGCATCCGGGTTCTCCTCCTCGGTCGGGTCAGCCGCGGACGAGGCCCAGGACCTCGTCGCGCAGCGCGGCCACGGCGTCGTCGTCGGCGGCCTCGACGTTGAGCCGCAGCAGCGGCTCGGTGTTCGACGGGCGCAGGTTGAACCAGGAGCCGTCGTCGAAGGTGACGGTCAGCCCGTCGAGGTCGTCGGTGGTGACACCCTCACGCGCGCCGAACGTCTGCTCGACCTCGGCCATCACGGCCCGCGGGTCGTCGACCGTGGAGTTGACCTCGCCCGACGCGGCGTAGCGCGAGTACTGCGCCATGAGCTCCGAGAGCGGGCGGTCCTGCTCGCCGAGGGCGGCGAGGACGTGCAGGGCCGCGAGCATGCCGGAGTCGGCGTTCCAGAAGTCGCGGAAGTAGTAGTGCGCCGAGTGCTCGCCGCCGAAGATCGCGCCCGTCTCGGCCATGGTGGCCTTGATGAACGAGTGGCCCACCCGGCTGCGCTCCGGTGTCCCGCCCGCCTCGGTGATGATCTCGGGGACGGCACGCGAGGTGATGAGGTTGTGGATCACTGTCGAGCCGGGGTGCTTGGCCAGCTCGCGGGTGGCGACGAGCGCGGTGATCGCGCTCGGGCTGACCGCGTCGCCCTTCTCGTCGACGAGGAACACCCGGTCGGCGTCGCCGTCGAAGGCGAGCCCGGCGTCGGCGCGCCCGAGGGTGATGACCTCGCGCTGCAGGTCGCGCAGGTTGTCGGGGTCGAGGGGGTTGGCCTCGTGGTTGGGGAACGAGCCGTCGAGCTCGAAGTAGAGCGGGTAGACCTCGATCGGCAGGGGATCCAGCACCGCGGGCACGGTGTGGCCGGCCATGCCGTTGCCGGCGTCGATCACCAGCGACAGCGAGCGGATGCCCGAGAGGTCGACCAGGGAGCGCAGGAAGGCCGCGTAGTCGGCCAGCATGTCGCGGTGGGAGACGCTGCCGCGCTCGCCCGGGGCCACGTCCTGGCCCGCGGACACCGCCTCGCCGGGCCCGCGGTCGAGCAGCGCGGCGATCTCGTCGAGCCCGGAGTCCTGGCCCACGGGCGAGGCGCCGGCGCGGCAGAGCTTGATGCCGTTGTAGGTCGCGGGGTTGTGGCTCGCGGTGAACATCGCGCCGGGCATCTCGAGCGCGCCCGAGGCGTAGTAGAGCATGTCGGTGCTGGCCAGGCCGATGTGCACGACGTCGACGCCCAGCGCCGTGACGCCCTCGGCGAAGGCGTCGGCGAGCTCGGGCGAGGACTCCCGCATGTCGTGCCCGACCACGAGGCCCTTGCCGCCGCCGAGCCCGGAGCCCGTGCCGTTCTCCTGCTCGTCGAGGAGGACCCGCGCGAAGGCGGCGCCGACGTCGCGGACGAACGTCGCGTCGAGCTGGCTGCCCACGAGTCCGCGGATGTCGTACGCCTTGACGACCTGGTCGATCACCTGGGCACGGTCGGGTGCCGAGGACTGCGCACTGGCCACCTCGTCAGCCTATCGGCGCGGCCGGGCCCCCGCGCCCGCCGGGCGGGCGCGTCCGCCGATGGGTGAGGTCGTGCCCCACCGGATCGCTCCAGGTGGCGGAGGGGACACCGCGTGCGGGACCGGTCAGGACGACGCCGGGTCGGGCAGGACCCGGAGGTGGCCGCGACGGCCGGTGGGCGTGCTCGCGGGACCGCTCCCGACGCCGCCCGCGACGCCCGTGGCGAGGCCCGGCAGTGGGCCCGGGGGCAGCCCCGGCCCGCCGCCCGATCCCGCCGTGATCCGCGGGCGGCCGTCGGTCTCGACCGGGCGGTCGGCCCGCCCGGCCTCGCGGACGGCCTCGGCCAGGGCGGTCAGGTCGTCGACGGAGGGCTCGGTGGGGAACTCGCCCTCGTAGCGCACGACCTCCCAGCCACGCGGCGCGGTGAGGCGCACGGCGTGGCGTTCGCAGAGGTCGTACGAGTGCGGCTCGGCGCTCGTCGCCAGGGGCCCGACCACGGCGGTCGAGTCCGAGTAGACATAGGTCAGGGTGGCCACGGCCGCATGACCACACCCGGTCCGTGAGCACTTCCGCACTCCTCGCACGCCGGGGACGATAGCCCGGACGGACGCCCCCGCCCGGGAGGCGCGCGGTGGCGCGTCGGGGCACGTGCCCACGTCGCCCGGCCGCCGCGCGTAGGCTCACCGCTCGTGACCAGGAGTGCCAGCCGCCGGGGCAGCACCGCGGCGTTCGGCGCAGGGTCCGGCTCCGGGTCCGGGTCGGCGGCCGGTCCGCGCCGGCGCCGCCGCGACCGCCGCGGTCGCGGCCTGCGGATGCCGCTCTACCCGTCGGGCTCCCCCGCGTCGCGCACCCGCGCCGAGCGCTTCGACGCCCTCGTGCTCGAGGCGCTCGAGCCCATCGAGGAGCGCTGGAGCGCGGAGCTCGCCGACCTCGACGTGGCCGTCGACGACGTGCCGGAGGTGCCCGCGGGCCCCCAGGGCTCGCCGGTGGACGACGACGCGGTGCTCGGCGACGGCGAGGTGCCCCTGGCGCGGCTCGTGCCCGCGGGCATGGACCGCCGCGGCGCCGTGACCCGCGCGCGGATCGTGCTCTACCGCCGCCCGCTGGAGGCGCGCGCGCTCGACGGCGAGGACCTCGCCGACCTGCTGCACGACGTGCTCGTGGAGCAGGTGGCGGGCTACCTCGGCGTCGAGCCGGACACGATCTCCGGCGACGAGTAGGCCCTCAGCCCCAGGTGTGGTGGACGGCTTCGACGTTGTGGCCGTCGGGGTCGCGGAGGAACACCGCGTAGTAGCCCGGGTGGTACTCGGGGAAGATCCGCGGCGCGTGCAGCACCTCCGCCCCGTGGGCGAGCGCGGCCTCGTGCACGGCGTCGACCGCCGCCCGGTCGGGCGCGGCGAACGCGACGTGCAGCTCCTGGGCGACCGCCCCGCCCGGCGCGAGCCAGAAGTCCGGGTGCGTCCCGCCCGTGGTCATGCCCACGACCTCGGGCGCACCGGGCGGGCCGGTGGGGATGCGCACGCCCACGGCCATGCGCAGCGGCGCGAACACCGCGCTGTAGAAGGCGACGGAGGTCTCGACGTCACCGCAGGGGAATCCGACGTGGTCGAACATGCCACGGAGACTAGGACCGACCCCCGACGGTCCCGGTCCGGCCGCCGGTCCTAGTCGAGCCGCCGGCGCGACGGCAGCGCCGACAGGGCCGTGAACAGCACCAGCGCGAGCTGGAGCAGCAGGAGCAGCAGGCGCGTGGTCTCGTCGCGGTCGACGACCACGGCCCCGCCGCCCGGCGGCACGGCGACGCCGACGAGGTGGCCCCACGCGGGCACCACCGGGGCGGCGACCCCGCCGACGGTCGCCGACCAGCCCGACTCGAGCTCGGCGGCGACGACGAGGAGCCGGCGATCGGCGCCCGGCGACACGCGCACGGCCACGGTGGGCAGGTCCGAGGGCACGGTGGTCAGCCCGGCGGGCCGGCGCGGGGCGGCGCGGGCCTCGGTGGCGTCGTCGGAGACCGGCGGCTCGAGCAGCACGGCCCCGGCCACCGGGAGGGCGACGCGGGCGGTGGGCCGCCCGTCGGAGACCGGCGGGGCGTCGCCGAGCAGCGGCCCCGCGGCCGTGCGCACGGCGCGGGCGGTCTGCTCGTCGGGCAGGACGACGAGGCCGGTGCCGCCGGTCGCGAGCTCGGCGACGCCCGCCTGCGCGGTGGCCGGGTCGCCGGAGAGCAGGGCGCGCACGTCGCGCTGCAGCCGGGCGGGCGACGCGCCGACCGGGGCGAGGTCGTCGTCGCCGTAGCGCGGCAGCTCCGGCCCGGCGCGGCGGGTGGTGTCCTCCTCGCGGGTCACGACGACCACGCGCGCCCCCGACCGCGCGAGATCCGCCGCCACGGCCCGGTCGAGCGCGGGCGCGGGGGCGTCGGCGAGCGGGCCGGCCCCGCCGCGCAGGACGGTGGCGACGGCGAGCACCACGACGGCGGTCGCCACGACGGGCACCGCGACGCCCCGGGCGCGGGCGCTCGGGTCACCGGCGCCGGGGGCGCGCGAGCGCAGGCGCCCGGCCAGGAGCGACGCGCCGGCCCCGGCCCGCTCGACGGCGCCGGCGAGGCGCCCGCCGAGGCCGGCGCCCCCGAGGTCCAGCTCCGACTCGCCGCGCCGGGCGGGTCCCCGGTCGGCCCGGTCGGCGGGGTCGCCGCGGCCCAGCAGGCGCCCCAGCGGTTCGGTGCGCGAGGCCGCGACCTGCGCGAGCAGGCTCCACAGCGCCCCGCACGCGGCGACGGCGAGCGCCGGGCCCGTCCAGCCCGGCCGCGGGTCTCCGCCGGCGAGCGGCGCCAGCGCGAAGGACCCGACGACGCCCGCGGCGACGATGCCGAGCAGCAGCAGCGCGAGCCCGGGCACCGCCGCCCTGCGCGGCGCGACCAGCGCCCCGCCGACCGCCGCCACCACGAGCACGAGCCCCGTCCACGGCAGGGTCGCGGGCCCGCCGGGGTCGAGCGAGAGCACGTCGAGCGCGGACACGAAGCGCTCGGGCACCGTCGACCCGGTGCCGTGCAGCAGGACCTCGGGCGCCGCGAGCAGCACCGTCGGCCAGGGCAGCAGCAGGAGCACCGGCAGCACGACGATGACCGCCAGCGACATCGCCCGGCGGCCGGCCGCCCGCGGCGGCGCCGGCACGAGCACGAAGCCGATCACCACGACGACGAGCACCAGCACGTGCACCAGGGGCGCGAACGCGCTGACGATCCCGAGCGCGAGCGCCGTGCCCGCGGCCGTGCTCCACCACGAGCCGCGCCGGCCCGCCGTGCGCACCCCGCGCAGCACCGCGACCACGCCGGCCAGCACCAGCGGCAGCAGCACCACGGCCACGACGCCGTCGAGGCGCCCCTGCGCCACCGCGCCCGCCGTGATCCCGAGCAGCGCGTACACCGCCGCCGCGAGCGCGCGCAGCACCCGGCCGACCCGCAGCTCGCGCGTCGCCAGGTACGCCGACAGGCCCGCCAGCGGCAGGGCGGCGACCAGCAGGAGCGACACCGCGGCCGGCGGGCCCCCGACCGGCCACGCGGGCCCGCCCAGCACCCCGACCACGGCCAGCGCCGCCGGGACCGGCGCGCCGGTGCCGCCCGCGATCGGGTGCCAGCCGGCGAGGTAGGTCGACCAGAGCTCGCGCAGCCCCGGGACCTCGGCGATCCGCCCGCCGGCGAGGTCGAGCCCGAGGCGCGCGCGCTGCGTCACCAGCGAGACGAGCGTCAGCCCGACGACGAGCAGCAGCGGCGGGGCGAGGAGCAGCTCGCGCGCCACCCGGCCCGGCGTGACCGGGACGTAGACGACGCGCTCGCCCGGCTCGGTCGGCGGGTCGGCGACGGGGGCGCCCGCAGGGGCCGGCGCGGCCGACGCCGCGGCGGGCCGGTCGTCGGCGGGCGCCCGGGGCCCGGGCAGCGCGACGGCCAGCGACTCCCCCGGGCGGCGCAGCCCCGCGGTGCGACGCCGGCGCAGCGCCGCGCCCGCGGGCAGCGCCTCGGGGCCCACGGCGCGGCGCCGGCCGTCCGCGTCCCCGCCGCCCTCGGCGTCGGGGCCACCGGTCCGTCCGCTGCGCTCGGCCCACTCGGGCAGGCGGCCGAGCTCGAGCTCCTCGCGCAGGCGTCCCCGCACGAGCGAGGTCAGCCCGCCGCGCACGGCGTTGCGCAGGCGCGTGGTGCGGCTGGTCAGCAGTCCGCGCAGCTCGCGGGGCAGCGCCGTCGCCCCGGTGCTGCGTCGGCGGCGGGCGTCGGCGAGGTCGGCGATGCCCGGGCCGGAGCCGAGCACCCGCGACAGGCCCGCGAGCTCGGCGCCCGCCGCCCGCGCCCGGCGCACGAGCAGGAGCCCCAGCGCGCGCAGCACCGCGAGCACCGGCAGGCGCAGGAGGCCGAGCACGAAGGCGGGGCTGGAGCAGTTGGCGAGGAACGTCCGCACGCCGTGGGCGCGGTCGGTGGCGCGGTAGCGGGGGTCGACGCCCGCGGTGTCGAGCGGGCGCGCCCGGGTGGTGAGCGCGCGGGCGTGGCGCAGCCGGGCCGAGGGCGCGCACAGCACGAGCCCGCCGGCGCGGTTGACCCGCCAGCCGTAGTCGACGTCCTCGCGCAGCAGGCCGAGCGCGGTGTCGTAGCCGCCGAGCGAGTCCCACTCGCGGCGGCGCACCAGCGAGCCCGCCGAGCCGACCGCGAGGACCTCGGAGTTGGTCGCGAACTGGCCGAGGTCGAGCTCGTCGGCACCGATGCCGGTCTGCCGCGAGCCGGACGCGTCGATGGAGACCCCGGCCTCGACGACGAGGCGGGGGTCGTCCCAGTCGAGGCACAGGGGGCCGAGGACCGCGGCCGACGGGGAGGCCTCGGCGACCGAGAGCAGGACCTGGAGGCAGTCGGGCGCGGGGGCGGCGTCGTCGTGGAGGACCCAGAGCCAGTCCCCGGACCCCCTCTCGGCGTGCTCCCCTCTCGGCCCCACGGAGGCGGTGCGGCCCCAGCGGCGGTCGGCGTCGTCGACCGCGGTGTGCACGGCCTCGGCGAAGCCGGTGTCGCGGGGCATGCGCAGGACCACGTCGACCTGGTTGCTCGCGGCGAGGATGCCCGCGGTGCCGTCGGCCGAGCCGGTGTCGACCGCGACCACCCAGCGCGGCCGGCGCGTCAGGCGGGAGAGGGCGTCGAGCGTGCCCGGGAGCCAGGTCTCGCCGTCGTGGCAGACGAGGACGGCCAGGACCGGCGTCGATGCCCGTGTCGCGGTCGGGGAGGGTCGAGCCACGCGCGCCGTCCTTCCCCTCGGGCCACCACCCGAGGGCGCCCACGCTGCGGTCCGGCGTCCGAGACTAGGACCCGCCCCGGACGGGGGACGGCCGGGGTGTCAGACGACGGCCCCCGCGCGCTGCCTCAGACGGCGCGGCGCTTGAGGCGCCGCCGCTCGCGCTCCGACAGCCCGCCCCAGATGCCGAACCGCTCGTCGTGGCCGAGCGCGTACTCGAGGCACTCGCTGCGGACCTCGCAGCTGTTGCAGATCTGCTTGGCCTCCCGGGTGCTGCCGCCCTTCTCGGGGAAGAACGCCTCCGGGTCGGTCTGCGCGCAGAGGGCGCGCTCCTGCCACTCCTGCTCGTCCTCGGTCACCATGGCGAGCTCGGACAGGACGTCCCGCAGCCCTGCCCTCGGCGCCTGCGCCGGACCCGCCGGGCCCCCGGCCCAGCCCTGCTCCGCTCCGTGTCCCTGGCTGCCCAGCACCACCGACCCGCTCTCCGCACCGTTCACGACGCCCTCCTCGCCTCGACTCCCCCGGCCCCCCGCTGAGCGGACGAGGCGTCGGCCCCGCACCGACGTGTCATCGCGTAGGAATTACACCGGTGTCGTTCCATCCGGGTCAAGCCGGGGGCCTCGTCCGGCCGCATGTCGCGACGACCGGTCGTCACGTGCGGTGAGCGTCATGCGCTATCCGTAGCAACGAACGGTCAAACCTCATCGGGGACACTGGTCCGTGTGGCCCCACGCTCACGTCTGCGCTCCCCGGTCAGTCCCATCTTCCTGGTGCTCGTGGCCCTCACGGCCGCGGGGGGCGCGCTGACCCTGGTGCCCTCGGAGGGCGCGATCATCGGCGGGACGGTGCTGCTCGTGCTCGCCGGGTGGGCGGTCTCCCTGTGCCTGCACGAGTTCTCGCACGCCCTGACCGCCGACCGCTGCGGCGACCACTCCGTGCGCGCGCTGGGCTACCTGACCCTCGACATCCGCCGCTACGCGAACATCGGGCTCACGCTCGTGCTGCCGCTGCTGTTCCTGCTGCTCGGCGGCATCCCGCTGCCCGGCGGGGCGGTGTGGATCCAGCGCGCCGCCCTGCGCTCGCGGCCCGCGATCAGCGCGGTGTCGCTCGCGGGGCCGTTCGCGAACCTCGTGCTCGCGGCCGTCATCGCGATCGCCGTGGTGCTCACCGCGCCCCCGCTGCCGCTCGCCGCCGCGCTGATGTTCCTCGGTCTGATCCAGGTGCTGACGTTCGTGCTGAACCTGCTGCCGGTGCCGGGCCTCGACGGCTGGGGCGTCATCGACCCCTACCTGCCCTACCGCACGCGCGCCGCCGCGGCCCGGATCGCGCCCTACGCGCCGATCGCCTTCATCTTGATCATCTTCTTCGTCCCGTACGCCTCGGCCCTGCTGTTCACGGTCGCCGACGCGCTGTTCGGCCTCGTCGGCGGCGACTCCGCCCTCGCGTCGCTCGGCGGCGCGCAGTTCACCGAGCTGCTGCGCTGATCCGGACCCGCCGCGGCGTGGGGGTGCGCGGCAGGAGGACCATCGGGGACGGTCGGACGAGAGGAGCACCCGGTGCAGGTCACCGTTCTGGTCGGGGGCGTCGGGGGCGCCCGCTTCCTGCAGGGCGTCAAGGCCGCCGCCGGTCCCGGCGACACCATCCGCGCCGTCGTCAACATCGGCGACGACATCTGGATGCACGGGCTGCGCGTCTGTCCCGACCTCGACACGTGCATGTACACCCTCGGCGCGGGCATCGACACCGAGAAGGGGTGGGGCCGCGCCAAGGAGACGTGGTCGGTGCGCGAGGAGCTCGAGGCGTACGGCGCCGACCCGACGTGGTTCGGGCTCGGTGACCGCGACGTGGCGACCCACCTCGTGCGCACCCGGATGCTGCGCGCCGGCTACCCGCTCTCGCAGGTCACCGCGGCGCTGTGCCACCGCTGGTCGCCCGGTGTCGACCTGATCCCCGCGAGCGACGACCGCATCGAGACCCACGTCGTCGTCGACGACCCCGCCGACGGCCGGCGCAAGGCGATCCACTTCCAGGAGTGGTGGGTGCGCCACCGCGCGGCGCTGCCGGCGCATTCGTTCGCCTCGGTGGGGCGCGACGAGGCCACCGCCTGCCCCGACGCGCTCGCCGCGGTCGCCGACGCCGACGTCGTGCTCGTGGCGCCGTCGAACCCGGTGGTCAGCGTGAACACCATCGTCGACGTCCCCGGCATGCGCCCGGCGCTGACCGCGGCGCACGCGAAGGTGATCGGGGTGTCGCCGATCGTCGACGGCCACGCGGTGCGCGGCATGGCCGAGGCGTGCCTCGCGGCGGTCGACGTGCCGGTCACCGCCGAGGGCGTCGGGCGCTGGTACGGGCCGCGGGCCGCCGGCGGGCTGCTCGACGGCTGGCTCGTCGCGCCCGGCGACGGCGCCGAGGTGCCCGGCGTCGAGGTCCGCGAGGTGCCGCTGATGATGACCGACCCGGACACCACCGCGGCCATGGTCCGGGCGGCGTACGAGCTCGCCGGTGTCTGACCACGCCGCCCAGGGCCTGACGCTCTGGGGCGTCACCGGCCTGCCCGAGTTCCGGCCCGGCGACGACCTGGCCGGGGCGCTGGTCACGGCGCTGTCTCCTCCCCACCCGCCCCTGGCCGACGGCGACGTCCTGGTCGTGACCTCCAAGGTGGTGTCGAAGGTCGAGGGCCGGCTGGTCACCGTGCCGTCCGACCCCGACGCCCGCGACGCCGCCCGCCGTGCGCTGATCGACCGCGAGACCGTGCGCCTGCTCGCCACGAAGGGCCGCACCAAGATCGTCGCCAACCCCCTCGGCATCGTGCAGGCCGCGGCCGGTATCGACGCCTCGAACGTCGCCGGCGACGAGGTCGCGCTGCTGCCCGAGGACCCCGACGCCTCAGCCGCCGCCCTGCGCGCCGCGCTGCGCGAGCGGCTCGGGGTCGACGTCGCGGTGGTCGTCACCGACACCATGGGCCGCACCTGGCGCACCGGCCAGACCGACGCCGCGATCGGCGCGGCGGGCCTCGAGGTCGTGCACGCCTACGGCGGGGCGATCGACGCGCAGGGCAACGAGCTGGTGGTCACCGAGGTGGCCGTGGCCGACGAGGTCGCGGCGGCCGCCGACCTCGTCAAGGGCAAGCTCGGTGGGGTGCCCGTCGCCGTGGTGCGCGGGCTGCCCGCGTCGCTGCGCTCGGAGACCTCGCGGGGGGCGGATCTGGTGCGCCCGGTCGAGGAGGACCTGTTCTGGCTGGGCACGGACGAGGCGCTCGCGCAGGGTCGTGAGCAGGGACGGCGCGAGGCGGTCCCGGCCCGCCGGTCGGTGCGGGCGTTCGCCCCGGACCCCGTCGCCCCGGAGGCCCTGCACCGGGCCGGCGCCGCGGCGCTCACCGCGCCCGCCCCGCACCACACCCGCCCGGTGCGGTTCGTGCGCCTGGCCTCGTCGGCGGTGCGCACCCGGCTGCTCGACGCCATGGCCGAGGCCTGGCGCGCCGACCTGCGCGGCGACGGGCTCGCCGAGGACGCCGTCGCGCGCCGCGTCGCCCGCGGCGACCTGCTGCGCACCGCGCCGGAGGTCGTGCTGCCGTTCCTCGTGCTCGAGGGCGCCCACGCCTACCCCGACGCCCGGCGCACCGCGGCCGAGCACACGATGTTCACCGTCGCCGGCGGCGCGGCGGTGCAGGGGCTGCTCGTGGCCCTGGCCGCCGAGGGGCTGGGCTCGTGCTGGGTGTCGTCGACGATCTTCGCGCCGGACGTGGTCCGCGCCGAGCTGGACCTGCCCGCCGACTGGGAACCCCTCGGCGCCGTCGCCGTCGGGCACCCCGCGTCCGCGCCGCCCGCGCGCGGCGGCCTCGCCGTCGACGACCGTTGGGTGGAGATGTGAGCGACCCCGAGCTCGACGACCGCACCCTCGCCGCCACCACCCGCGCCGCGGTGTCCACGGCCGCCGCGCACGCCGACGCCCGCGCGGTGCTCGACCGCTGGCGCCCCGCCGTCCGCGACGTCGACTCCGTGCGCCAGGCGCTGCTGTCCTACCTCGACGCCCGCCCCGACGCGTGCTCGCGCTCCTGTGTGCCGGGGCACCTCACGGCCTCGACGCTGGTGCTCGACGCCGCCGGCGAGCACGCCCTGCTGACCCTGCACCCGCGCATCGGCGCGTGGATCCAGCTCGGCGGGCACATCGAGCCCGACGACACCACCCTCGCCGGTGCCGCGCTGCGCGAGGCCACCGAGGAGTCCGGCATCCCGGGTCTCGTGCTCGACCCGGAGCCGGTGCACGCCGAGGTCCACGCCCTGACCTGCTCGCTGGGCGTGCCCACCCGCCACCTCGACGTCCGCTTCGTCGCGCACGCCCCGCCCGGCGCCGTGGAGTCGATCAGCGAGGAGTCGCTGGACCTGCGCTGGTGGCGGCTCGCGGAGCTGCCCGACGACGTGGCGTTCGGGCGGGCGCTGTAGATCGGGATTCTGGCCGGGTCAGTACGTCCGGTAGTCCTTGGGCGAGAAGCGGGGCCCGAAGCGCGGGCGCCGGAACCCCGAGGCCTCGATGTAGCGCACCGCCCGCTGGCGCTGGGGCGTGTAGCAGGCGAGCACCTCGAGCATGCCGGCGTCGTCGAGCTTGCGGCCCACGAGCGCCCAGCCGACGGTCGCGGGGATGTGGAAGTCGCCGACGCTCACGGCGTCGGGGTCGCCCCAGGAGCGCTGGGCCACCTCGGCGGCGGTCCACACCCCGATGCCCGGCACCTTGCGCAGCAGCGCTCGCCCCGCCTCGCCGCGCAGCTCGGCCGCCTTCTCCAGGCGGTGCGCGACGGTGGCGCAGGCGAGGATCGCGCGCCGGCGGGCCTGGTCGACGCCGGCGCGGTGCCACTCCCAGTCGGGGATCTCGCGGGTCCGGCGCGGGGTCGGCGGCAGCTTCATGCGCCGCGGGGTCGGGCCCGGCGCGTCCTCGCCGAAGCGCCAGCACAGCTCGCGCCACGACCGGCGCGCCTCGACGCCCGTCACCTTCTGCTCGAGGATCGCGGGCAGCAGCTGGTCCCACACCGTGCGCGTGGCCCCGAGACGCAGACCGGGCATGCGCCGGCGGGTCTCGGCGACCAGCGGGTGGTGGCCGACGAACCCCGCGTCGTCGTCCTCGGCACCCAGGAGCGCCGGCACGCCGTCGACGACCCACTCCGCCCCCGGGCCCCACGCCCGCGCCCGGACCTCCCCGTCGCGCCGGGACAGCGCCAGCGTCGCCGGTCCCTCGGGCGTCGGGGTGGCGCGCCAGAGCTCGCCGCCGTGCGCCCCCTCGATGTCGGTGTGGAACGTCGGGTCGCCCTTGCCGCGGCGCAGCGGGGCGATCAGGGCGCGCACGTCGAGCACGAAGTCGGGCCGCCAGACCCGTTCTGCGGCCGGGGCCTCCCGGACCGTGACCGATGGTCCGGCTCCGCTGCGCTCCGCGTCCGTGACCTCAGGCACCACCCGAGAATCGCAGACCGCCATCGGGGATGACGAGACCGGGCCAGATCCGCACGCCGGCCAACAGCTCGCACGACGCCCCGATCGCCGCGCCGTCGCCGACGACGGCGTCGCCGACCACGGTCTCGTCCCCGATCGTCGCGCCCGGGCCGATCACCGACCGCTCGACCACGGCGCCGTCGCCGATCCGCGCCCCGTCCATCACCACCGACCCGGAGACGCGGCTGCCCTCGCCGACCTGGACGTCGGCGCCGAGCGTCGTGCCGTCGGTGAGCGACGCCGAGGGCGCGACCTTGGCGCCGGGCAGCAGCAGGGCGGTGCCGACCGGTCCCGGGAGCGCGGCGGTGGGCGCGGCGCCCTGGACGAGGTCGGCGCTGCCGCGCACGAAGGAGGCGGGCGTGCCGAGGTCGAGCCAGTACGACGACTCGACGTGGCCCTGCAGGCGCGCGCCGCCCGCGAGCAGGCCGGGGAACGTCTCGCGCTCCACCGACACGGGGCGCCCGGTCGGGATGGTGTCGATGACCTCGCGGCGGAAGACGTAGCAGCCGGCGTTGACCTGGTCGGTCGGCGGCGTGAGCGTCTTCTCCAGGAACGCGGTGACCCGGCCCGTGGCGTCGGTGGGCACGCAGCCGAACGCGGTGGGGTCGGGCACGCGCACGAGATGCAGCGTCGCGTCGGCGCCCGCCGCGCGGTGCTCCCCGATGACGGCACGGACGTCGACGCCGGAGAGGATGTCGCCGTTGAACACGACGACCTCGTCGAACCCCGGCGCGAGCGCGTCCGCCGCGTGGCGGATGCCGCCGCCGGTGCCGAGGGGCTCGGGCTCGGGCCGGCAGGTCAGGTCCAGACCCAGCGCCGAGCCGTCGCCCAGGAAGCCCTCGAAGACCTCCGCGCGGTAGGCGGTGCCGAGCACCACCCTCCGGATGCCGGCGGCGGCGATCCGTGAGAGCAGGTGCGCCAGGAACGGCACCCCGGCCGTCGGCAGCATCGGTTTCGGCGTGCTCAGCGTGAGCGGCCGCAACCGGCTGCCCTGCCCGCCGACGAGCACCACCGCGGCCGTGCGCGCCGGGTCGATCGCCCCCCTGTCGAGCTCCGCGTCCCCTGTCTGCATCACCCGAAGACCCCCCTCGTCGATGACGAATCGTGACCGCGGGCGATAGTGTGGACCCTCCCGGGGCCGTGTCGGCCGACGACCCGACCGAGACCCGCCGTCGGGGGAACGAGCAGGAGGGTCGCAGGTGGCCTCGAATGCGTGGGAGCGCGCCCAGGACGCCATCGCGCATGCCTCCCAGCGGGCCACGGAGCGTGACGAGGACGTCATCACGCCCGATTCCGCCGTCTCCCCGTTCGACGCCTCGAGCACCACGGTCCTGCCGCACGCGCTGACGTCGCGACGGGGCCAGGGGCACGACCCGGATCTCACCCAGAGGCTGCGCCACGACGGCCTCCGGCCGGACGGGCAGGGCGACGGGCACGGGCACGGGCACGGGCACGGGCCGCGCAACGGCCACCACCGTCGCCCCGACGAGGACGACGACGGCGACCCGACGACCGTGCGCTTCGAGACCCGCCCGTCGGCGGCCCACCCCGGCACCTCGCCGTTCCCCGCCAACCCGTTCCCCGGGGGCCCCGGCCCGCAGCCCGAGCAGCAGGACCGCGACGAGACCCCGGCCGCGGAGCCCCGGCGCTCCTGGTGGCGGCGGCTCTTCGGTCTCTGACGCTGCGCAGCGCGCCCGGCGGTCGGGCCACACCTCGAACGTCCGGGCTCCGAGCGGCGCCTACCCGGGCAGCTCCGCCACCCCCGGCCGGGCCCCGGCGAAGCGGCGCTCGAGCTCGCGGCGCGTCCAGGCATCCCCGGCCCGTTCGAGGGCCCGGCGCCCACGGCGGGTCCGCGCCACGAGCCCGGAGAGCACGAGGTTGCGCAGCACCGTCGGCGGCACGGTCCAGGGCAGGGACCGGAGCGGTCCGTCGGGCAGCCCCAGGTCACGCAGCGCCTCGCGGCCCAGGAACCAGCGCAGCAGGCCGAGCACGTGGCGCCGGCGCAGCTCGCCGCGCCAGGGGCTCGACGACACCGCCCGCTGGCCGTCGACCAGCGCGCCGGCCAGCGCCGGACCGGCCGGGGTGACGTCGTCCTGGACGAGCAGGACGTGGTGCAGGAAGTGGTTCTGCTCGCGTTCGGTGGTGAACAGCCAGTCCTCGTCGACGCCCATGAGCCAGCCGGTGTAGCACCACAGGTGCATGACCGCGTGCGACTCGGCGGGCGTCACCAGCCACCCCAGCGCCCGGGCGCCGAGCAGGCCGGTGCTGCTGAAGAGCCCCAGGGTCGCGGCCTGGTCGGACTGGTTGACCGGCAGGCCCCAGTGCCCCACGTCCCAGCGCCCGTTGGTCTCGAAGCGGCGGTCGACCAGGGCGTGCATGGCGCGGACGTGCACGGTCAGGCGCCAGCCCTCGCCGTCACGGCGCAGCCCGCCCGGGGCGATCACGGCGCGCGCCCACGCCGTCGTCTCGCCGAGGCGGCGCATCGCCGTCCCGCCGGTGAGCCCGCCGGTGGCGACGAGCAGGTCGGCGGGGCCCCCGAAGCGGTAGCCGCCGATGAGCGAGAGCGTGAGCAGGACGTCGTCGAGCGTGCGGCCCATCCGCCGCAGCGCCCGGCCACCGCGCTCGACGAGCGCGGGGTCGACCCAGTCGGGGGTGTCCTCGACGACCGCGAAGAAGTCGGCGAGCGGCCCCGAGGCGGGGACGGCGGCCGGGTCGGCGAGCGCGCGGTGGAACGCGGCCATGGTGACCCGCTCCTCGTCCCCGCGCGGGCGGCTCATGGCGGCCGCGAGATCCGCCCCGACCTCGTCGCGGGCGAACATGCGCCGGCCGATGCGGTCGAGCAGCTCCTCGTCGGTCGACCGGACCCGGGCGACCAGGCCCAACGGCCGGGCGATGCGCCGCGACCGCTCGGGCGCGGCGCGGTAGCGACCGGGGTAGGGCTCCAGCTGCTCGCGTGCCACCATGCGCACCATGCTGAGACGAGTTCCTGCTCGCGTTCAAGTCGCGTCTGCGCGGGCCCGACGGCCGTGACCGCCCCGCGCCGTCGTCGCGAGCCCCGCCAGGAGCGCTCGCGGGCGATGGTCGAGCGGATCGTGGCCGCCGGGCGCGCCGTGCTCCTCGAGCGCGGCACCGACGGCCTGACCACCAACCACGTCGCCGCCGCGGCCGGGATCAGCCCGGGCTCGCTCTACCAGTACTTCCCGGACAAGGAGGCGGTGCTCGACGAGGTCGTCCGCCGCTACGCCGACGACCTCGAGGACCGGGTGACCCGCACGTTCGTCGACACCGCCGCCGAGCGCGACGCGACGGTGGCGGTGCGCCGGGTCGTGCTCGCCCTCGTCGACGCGCTGGCCGAGCACCCGGCACTGCTGCGGGCGGTCGCCGAGCGGCTGCCGCGGTCCGGCGACGACCGGCGCGCCGCCTTCGCCCGCCGGGTCGACGCCCTGCTCACGAGCACCCTGCTCGCGCGCCACGGCGGCGAGCTGCGGCACCCGGCGGGCACCGTGGCCTGGCTGCTCGTGCGGACCGTCGAGAGCCTCGCGGTCGGCTACGTGCTCGAGGAGCCGCCGATCGCGCGCGAGGCGTTCGCCGACGAGGTCACCGCGCTGGTGCTCGGCTACCTCGATCGGGCCCTCGGGGGCTAGCTAGAACGCGCTGCGCGCGCCCGTCCGGGCCCGCACGCGCAGCCCGACCCGCAGCCCGAGGCGCAGCGGCGCCCAGCGCTTCCCGGGGTAGCGGTCGGCGAGGAAGCGGTAGGCGCTGCGGTGGTGCTCGGCGAGCATGCGGCTCGAGGTGGGGGCGTCGCGCTCGGTGGCGTGGCCGCCGGTGTGCACGACCTCGGCGTCGGGGACGTAGACGTTGAGCCAGCCGGCGCGCCCGAGGCGGTCGCCGAGGTCGACGTCCTCGAAGTACATGAAGTAGCGCGGGTCGAAGCCGTCCACCGAGTCCCACGCCTCGCGGCGCAGCAGCACGCACGAGCCCGAGAGCCAGCCCGCGGTGCGCTCGGCGACGGCGCCGTCCTGTCGGTAGGCGCGCGTCCAGGGGTTCGCGGGCCAGACCGCGGCGAAGAGCGCGTGCCCGACGCCGCGACCGAGGCTGGGCTGCAGGCGCGCCGACGGGTAGACCTCGCCGCCGGTGCGGATCAGCGGGCCCAGCGCCCCCGCGCGCGGCCAGCGCTCGCCGGCGTCGAGCAGCGCGTCGAGGCTGCCCGGGCCGAACGCGATGTCCGGGTTGGCCACGAGCACCCAGCCCACCTCGGCCGGCAGGCCCGCCACCGCGCGGTTGGCCGCTGCGCCGTAGCCCACGTTCTCGCCGATCCGCAGCAGCTCGACGCGTTCGTCGGCGGCGGCCGCGGCCTCGGGGACGCCGTCGACCGAGCCGTTGTCGGCCAGGACCACGCGGTACGGCCGGGACGTGGCCTTCTCCAGCGAGGTCAGGAACTCGGCGAGCGACTCGCCCGGCGAGTAGGTGACGGCGACGACGGCGAGGCCGGGGCCGTAGGCAGGGCCGGAGACAGGGCCGTTGGCGGGATCGGGCACGGCCGGCATTCTCACCGGTCAGTCGTCGTACTCGTCGACCAGCCCGCGGTACTCGGCCTCGAGGAGGGCCTCGGCGTCCGGGTCGCCGCGCCACGACGCCTCCTCGAGGTAGGGCTGCGCCTCCTCGCGGCGACCGAGGTCGTGCAGGAAGCGGCCCAGGTGGAACGCCGCGCCCGGCTCGCCGACCTCGTGGGCCCGGCGCAGCTGCTCCTCCGCGCCCGCGAGGTCCTCGCGACGGTCGCGCAGGAACCAGCCGAGGTAGATGTGCGCGCACGGCGCCCCGAGGTCGGCGGCGCGGCGGTAGAGCTCCTCGGCCTCGGGCACGCGCCCCTCGGCGAGGCGGCAGTCGGCGAGCGCGACGAGGGTCGCCGGCCGGCCCTCGTCGAGGAGGTCCTCGGCGAGCTCGGTGGCGGTCAGCGGGTCGTCGAGCTCCTCGAGGTGAAGGGCGACGAGGTTGAGCCCCGCGAGGTCGTCGCCCAGGCGCACCGCGCGGTCGAGCACGTAGAGCGCCTCCTGGGTACGCCCGCGCTCGCGCAGGAAGACGCCGTAGTCGTTCATGGCTGCGGGGTCGCCGGCGTCGAGGCCGACCAGGAAGGCCGCCTCGGCGCTCTCGTGGTCGCCGACCGCGGCGAGGGTCTCGCCCAGGAGGCCCGCGAGGTCCGCGCGCCCGCCCCGCATGACGGCCGGCGTCAGGATCTCGACGGCCTCGCGACGGTTCCCGCGGTCGAGGTGGGCGTTCGCGAGCAGGGCGTGCGCCGACGGCTCGCCGCAGGCCAGGGCCCGGCGCAGCACGGCGACGAGCTCCTCGTGGTGGACGGCCGGGTCGGGGTGCGGATCGGCGGCGAGCGCCCGCGCCTCGGCGCAGACCGGCTCGTCGACCTCGTGGTGCGTGTCGGCGTCGACCGACGGTCCGCTCGCCCCCGGCGCGGCCTGCTCCGTCATCGGGTCAGTGTGCGCTCCGCGCATGTGAGCAGAAAGGCGTGTCCGGGCACTTCTTCGTGCTCACGAGCGCGGAGCGCACCTACAGCCGCGGGCCGCGCGTGGCGTCGTCCGGCGAGGGCAGGGTCAGCGGCCAGTACCGCCAGGCGTCGGGCGTGGCGTTCGCCGCCGTGTCGCGCCGGGCGCTGCGCCGTCGCTCGGCCTGCCACCGCTCGTCGCGGGCCACCCGGGCCCGCAGCCGATGCCGCTCGCGCCCGGCGTCGATCACCAACCACACGGCGACGAGACCGAGCAGTGCCAGGAGGACCGTCTCCACAGCCATGACCGTTCAACGCGCGAGACGGCCCCGAGGACACGCAAATGACATCGATGGGATTACGTCTCTAGCCCGTTCAGCCCAACAACAGCTCCGGGTGGCGGGCGACCGCGGTGTGCAGGGCCTCGCGCCACGGTGGTAGAGGGGCGAGGCCCGCGGCACGCCACGACGCGTCCGAGAGCACCGACCACGCCGGGCGCGGGGCCGGGCGCGGGAAGGACGCGGTGTCGCACGGGCGCACGCGGGCGGGGTCGGCCCCCAGCTCCTCGAACACCGCCCGCGCGAGCCCGCACCACGTCGTCGCCCCGCCGCCCGCGGCGTGCCGGGTCCCCGCCGGCGCCGACGAGCGCGCGAGCGCGACGAGGCCCACGGCGAGGTCCGCCGACCACGTGGGCGAGCCGTGCTGGTCGTCGACGACGTCGAGGGTGTCGCGCTCGCGGGAGAGCCGGGCCATCGTGCGCACGAAGTTCGCCCCGGTGGCGCCGTAGACCCACGCGGTGCGCACGACGTGGTGGGCGTCGGGCAGGGCGGCCCGCACGGCCTGCTCCCCCGCGAGCTTGCTGCGCGCGTAGACGCCGGCGGGCGCGGTGGGGTCGTCGGGCTCGAGGGGGCGGCGCGCGCCGTCGGGCAGCGGGCCGAGCACGTAGTCGGTGGAGACGTGGACCATCGTCGCGCCGACCTCCGCGCACGCCGCCGCGAGCAGCCCGGGGGCCTCGGCGTTGGCCGCCCACGCCGCCGCGCCGGCCTCGGGATCGGTCTCGGCGCGGTCCACCGCCGTGTAGGCGGCCGCGTTGACGAGCACCGGGCGTCCCGCTCCGGCCGTCTCGGCCGCCCACCCGTGCACCGCAGCGCGGACGGCCGCGGCGTCGGTGACGTCGAGCTCGGCGCGGGTCACGGCGAGCACGGAGTCGTCCGGCGGGGCGTCGGGAGCGGTGAGCCGGGCGACCAGGTCCGTCCCCAGTGCACCCCCCGCCCCGGTCACCATCCACCGCACCGGGCCCCGCCCCCCGTCGATCACGTTCGGCAGTCTCCCAGCCCCGCCGGGTGACACCCGCCCGTGCCCGGTCACCGTGCTCGCACGACCCCGGCGCCTCGACCCCCAGCTCGAGCCACGGACACGGGCCCGCTCTCACCGCGCGTCGCCGCGACGCGCCGACGAGCCGTCCAACGGGTGAGAGACACCGAACGGGACGGACGCCGTCTAGCCTCTGGACAGGCCCCTCGTCGACCGCGGGAGCCCCACCGGGCCCGGCACCGTGGGGAGCTCGTCGCGCCGCGCCGGGGGCGTCGCGGACCTGCGACGACGACGACGGACCATGATCGACCGACGGCCCTGCCGGGCCCGGACGGCGGAGGGAGGCGGGGCGATGGATCGTGACGACCCCGGCCCGCCCCGCCGCGACCCGGCCCGCCGTTTCGGGCCCTCCGCCGCGCGTCGCAGCCCCGGTCGTGCCGGCGGTCCACCCCTCGACGACGACGGGTGGGGCCCGCCCCCCGACGACAGCGCCACCCAGCCCGACCGCCGACCCTCCGCGCGCGGCAACGGCAGCGCGCGCGGCAACGGCGACGGCGGTGCGCGCACGAACGGCGACGGCCGCGGCAAGGGCAACGGGGCCGGCGCCCGCCTGCGCCGCCGCGACCTCGCCGAGCTCTCGGCCGTCCCTGCCGGGGCACGCAAGGGCGCCAAGCGCGTCGCGGGCCACGACGACCTCCTCGACCTGCCGCCCGAGCGCCCCCGGCGCCCGGCGCCCCCGCGCGACCGCGACCCAAGGGACCGCGACCCCCGCGACCCCCGCGACCCCCGCGACCCCCGCGACCTGGACCGCCGTCCCGGCCGGGACCGCCCCGACCGCGAGCGGGGTCGGCCCGGGCCGCCGCCGCCCCGGCCGCCCGGCCGCCCGCGCCCCGTGCGCGAGCTCCCCGAGGGCGACGGCCGCCGCCCGATCGGCCGCTGGATCCGGGTGGGTCTCGTGGTGCTCTCGGTGCTGGTCTTCGCGCTGTCGGGCACGGCGTGGGCGGCGCTGTCGGGCAGCGTCGGCGGGACGAGCGCGCTGGGCGACGGCCCGGTCGGCGACGCCGCCGACGGCGCCACCGACATCCTGCTCGTCGGCGTCGACAGCCGCACCGACGCCCAGGGCCAGCCGCTGCCCGAGGAGGCGCTGCGCGCGCTGGGCGCGGGCGCCGCGGACGGCGTCGTCAACACCGACACGATGATCCTGGTGCGGGTGCCCAACGACGGCAGCCGCGCGGTCGCGTTCTCGATCCCCCGCGACAGCTACGTCTCGATCCCCGGCGCCTTCCGCCGCGACAAGATCAACTCGGCGTACCCGGGCGCCAAGGCGGCGGAGGCCGACCGCCTGGTCCACTCCGGCGTCACCGACCCCCGCGAGGTCGACGTCCGCTCGTCCGAGGCCGGCCGCCAGGAGCTGGTGCGCGCCGTCGCCGGCCTCACCGGGCTGACCGTCGACCACTACGCCGAGGTCAACCTCATGGGCTTCTACACGCTGACCAACGCCATCGGCGGAGTCGACGTGTGCCTCAAGAACCCCGTGGACGACGAGCTCTCCGGCGCCCGCTTCCCCGCCGGCCCGCGGACGGTCGCCGGGCACGACGCGCTCGCCTTCGTCCGCCAGCGCCACGGGCTGCCCAACGGCGACCTCGACCGGATCCGCCGCCAGCAGGCGTTCCTCGCGTCGATGTCGCGCAAGGTGCTCTCGAGCGGCACCCTCGCCGACCCACTCACGCTCGGGCGGCTGCTCGAGGCCGTGCAGCAGTCGGTGGTCCTCGACGGCGGCTGGGACCTGCTCCGCTTCGGCCAGCAGATGCAGGACGTCAGCGCGGGCGCGGTCGCGTTCCTGACCATCCCCACCAACGGCACGCGCAACGTCGACGGCCGCGGCGAGGTGCTCGACGTCGACCCGACCGCCGTGCAGCGCTTCGTCGCCGACGCCATCGGGCCCGAGGACTCCGCCGACGCCAACGACGAGGGCCCCGCGCCCGCGACCATCCCCGTCGACGTCCGCAACGCCTCCGACGCCGAGGGCGCCGCCGCGCGCGTCGTCGCCGTGCTCTCCGCGCAGGGCTACGCCCGGGCCGTCGCCGGCAACGCCGAGGCCCCGGCCCCGCGCTCCGAGGTGCTGTTCGGCCCGGCGGGCGACGGCGCCGGCGCGCGGGTCGCCCGCAGCCTCGACGACCTGCCCACCCGCTTCGACCCGACGGTGCCACCCAACACCGTGCGCGTCCTGCTCGGCGCCGACTACGACGGCCCCGGCGCCGCGTCCTCCCCGCCCCCGGCGGTCGGCGCGACGAACGGGCTGACCGGCACCGGCGAGGTCGCCCCGGTGCCGCCGCCCCAGCCGGCGATCACCGCTGAGGGCGTCCCCTGCATCGATTGACCGACGGGCGATAGCGTCCGGGCCCGATGACCGTCACCGACGCCCTGCTCGCCCCCTGGCTCGCGGGCGACCCGGCCCGCCCACTGATCACCTTCTACGACGACGCCACCGGCGAGCGGATCGAGCTCTCTGGCGCCACGTTCGGCAACTGGGTCGCGAAGACCGCGAACCTCCTGCGCGACGAGTGCGACGTGGAGCCGGGCACCCCCGTCGCGGTGCTGCTCCCCGCGCACTGGCAGACCGCCGCGGCCCTGTGCGCGGTGTGGTCCTGCGGCGCCGAGGCGGTCGCCGAGCCGGCGGGTGCCGAGGTCGCGCTGGCCGACGCCGAGCACCTCGAGGCCGCGGGCGCCGCGGGGCTCGTCGTCGGCTTCTCCCTCGACGCGTTCGGCCAGGGGCTCGGGGACGCGCTGCCCCGCGGTGCGGTCGACTACGCGACCGAGGTCCGCGTGCACGGTGACCACTTCGACCCGCTCACCCCGGTCCCCGACGACGCCCCGGCCCTCGAGGGCGCCGACGTCGCGACCGTGGTCGCCGCCGCCCGGGAGCGCGCCGCGGCGCTGGAGCTCTCCCCGGGCGACCGCGTGCTCTCCTCGGCGTCGTGGCCGCTCGCGACCTCCGGTGGTCTCGTCGACGGCTTCCTCGCCGTGCTCGCCGCCGGCGCCTCGCTGGTGCAGGTGCGCCACCCCGCCGGCGACCAGGAGCGGCGCGCGTGCACCGAGAAGGTCACGCGGGTCCTGTGAGCACCCCGCTGATCAGCACCGAGATCACCGCCGAGCTGGTCCGGGGCGCGGTCGAGCTCGAGCGCACCGAGCACGGGGTGCTCCCCCACCGCCTGCCCGCCCGGGGCCGCGCGCAGGGTGACGGCCAGATCGCGATGGCCGAGGCGCAGCCCTCCGGCGTGCGGGTCGTCGTGCGCACCCGGGCGACGGTCCTGGAGCTGGACACGCTGCGCACCCGCGTCGGCTACGTCGGCACGCCGCTGCGCCCCGACGGCGTCTACGACCTGCGCGTCGACGGCGAGCTCGTCGCGCAGGGCGGCACGACGGGCGGCAAGGTGCTGCGCCTCGACCCGGCCACCGGCGCCGCGGCGACCGAGCCGGGCCCGGTCGGCACCGTGCGCTTCGACGGCCTCGCCGACCGCGACAAGCTCGTCGAGGTCTGGCTCCCGCACACCGAGATCACCGAGCTCGTGGCCCTGCGCTCCGACGCCCCGCTGACCGCGGTCCCGGCCGGCGGCCGCCGGGTGTGGCTGCACCACGGCAGCTCGATCAGCCACGGCTCGAACGCCGCGAGCCCGTCCACGACCTGGCCCGCGCTGGCCGCGGCCGAGGTCGGCGTGGAGTTGGTCAACCTCGGGTTCGGCGGCAGCGCGCTGCTCGACCCGTTCACGGCGCGCGCGATCCGCGACACCCCGGCCGACGTCATCAGCCTCAAGATCGGCATCAACCTCGTCAACGCCGACCTCCTGCGCCGCCGCGCGCTCGGGCCCGCGGTGCACGGGTTCCTCGACACGATCCGCGAGGGCCGGCCGACGACGCCGCTGCTGGTGGTCTCGTCGATCCTGTGCCCGATCCACGAGGAGACCCCGGGCCCGGGCGCGATGGACGTCACCGGGGAGGGCACGCTGCTCTTCCGCGCCACCGGCGACCCGGCCGACGTCGCGACCGGGCGGCTGACGCTGCAGGTGATCCGCGAGGAGCTCGCCCGCGTCGTCGCGGCGCGGGCCCCCGACGACCCGCACCTGCACCACCTCGACGGTCGGGAGCTCTACGGCGAGGCCGACGCCGTCGAGCACCCCCTGCCCGACCGCCTGCACCCCGACCCCGCGACCCACCGGCTCATCGCCGGGCGCTTCGCCGCCCACGCCTTCGGCCCCGGCGGCCCGCTGGCGGGCTGAGGCCGGCGGGGCGAGCTCCTCGGCGCGGACGGTCCGCCCGACCGCCCCCCGCGCAGGACGAACGGCGCCCTCGCTGCTCCGGGAGCAGCGAGGGCGCCGTTCGTTCCGTGTCGGGGCCGAGGCTCAGGATCGAGGCGGCCCGCCCGTCACGCCTGCGGCGCGCCCGGGTACTGCTGCTGCGGGGGGTACTGCTGCTGCTGCGGGTAGCCGCCCTGCTGGGGGTAGCCGCCCTGCTGGGGGTAGCCGCCCTGGTCGTAGCCCTGCTGCGGGTAGCCGCCCTGCGGGTAGCCGCCCGCCGCGTCCTGCTTCGGGTTCATGCCGTACTCGTTCGCGCCGGGCTGACCGTCGGTGGCCCACCAGACGATGAGGATGATGATGCCGACGAGCGGGATGAGGGCGAGCAGCTGCCACCAGCCCGAACGGCCCGTGTCGTGCAGGCGCCGGGCGCCGACCGCGAGCGACGGGATGAGCACGGCCAGCGAGTAGATCGTGCTCAGCAGCCCGCCGGTCATGGCGAAGCCGGTGCCGGTGCTGGAGAAGCTGGCCGTGCCGATCAGCACGTCGATGATGTTCAGGACGATCGACGCGAGGATGTTGAACAGCACGAACATCCAGAACTCGGTGCGCCGCGCACGCCCGTTGAAGTCGGCGTACTGCTTGAGCACCTTCAGGTACCACTGCATGGGAGGACCTCTCACGGAGCGTGGGGCAGGGCCGCGTCCGCCGCGGTCCCTTTCGCCCAGGTAGGCTAGCGATCCACACGCTCCGTGAGCAGTACCCCGAACGGGTTACTTCTTCAGCAGGGCCCGGGCCATAACCATGCGCTGGATCTGGTTGGTGCCCTCGTAGATCTGCGTGATCTTGGCGTCGCGCATCATCCGCTCGGCCGGGAAGTCGACGGTGTAGCCGGCGCCGCCGAAGAGCTGGACGGCGTCGGTGGTCACCGACATGGCCGTGTCGGAGGCGAAGCACTTCGACGCCGAGGCGATGAGGCCCATCTTCTCGCCGCGCTCGGCGCGCGCCGCGGCCGCGTAGACGAGGTGACGGGCGGCCTCGGTGTTCATGGCCATGTCGGCGAGCATGAACTGGACGCCCTGGAAGTCGGCGACGGCCTTGCCGAACTGGTGGCGCTCGCGCACGTAGTCGACGGCCGCGTCGAGAGCGCCCTGCGCGATGCCGACGGCCTGCGCGCCGATGGTCGGGCGGGTGTGGTCGAGGGTCGCGAACGCCGTCTTCAGGCCCGTGCCGGGCTCGCCGATGATCCGGTCGCCCGGGATGCGGCAGTTCTCGAAGTAGATCTCGGTGGTGGGCGAGCCCTTGATGCCGAGCTTGTGCTCCTTCGGGCCGACCGAGAAGCCGGGGTCGTCCTTGTGCACCACGAACGCCGAGATGCCGTTGGCGCCCTTGTCCGGGTCGGTCTTCGCCATGACCGTGTACCAGTCGGAGACGCCGCCGTTGGTGATCCAGCACTTGGTGCCGTTGAGCACCCAGTCGTCCCCGTCCTGGTGGGCACGGGTGCGCATCGAGACGGTGTCCGAGCCGGCCTCGCGCTCCGAGAGCGCGTAGCTGATCATCGACTGGCCCGACGCGATGGTCGGCAGCACCTGCTGCTTCAGCTTCTCGGAGCCGGACAGGATGATCGGCATCGAGCCGAGCTTGTTCACCGCCGGGATCAGCGAGGCCGACGCGTCGACCCGCGCGACCTCCTCGATGACCATGCAGGCGACGATCGAGTCGCCGCCCTCACCCCCGTACTGCTCGGGGATGTGGATGGCGTGGAAGCCGTTCTGCGTCAGCGCGGTGCGGGCCTCCGTCGGGAAGCGCGCCTGCTGGTCGACCTCCGCGGCGTACGGGGCGATCTCCTTCTCCGCGAGGGCACGGATCGACTCCCGCAGCGCATCGCGCTCCTCGCCGAGGCTGTACAGGTCGAAATCCGGATCCACGACGTCCCTCCACACCACTGGCCCACGCCCCTGACGGCACTGCGCCATCACGGTACTCGGACGTCCTACCGTTGCGGGACCTCGCGCTCCCGCCGTCGGGTGTGGGACTGGCTACCCTGGTCGGCCCTCACCGGCTCGGCGCCGGGGACGGATGAGCGGCGCGCGAACGCCGGGGCCCGCTCGGGCCGCAGGCCCACCCCGATGAGGTAGGCCGGCACGATCGTCAGACGGGGGAACCGGGCGAGCAGGTGCCGGATCGGGGCGGGCGGGCCGCCGCGGCGCCCGGCCAGGACCGGCACCACGAGTCCGCGGTGCATGAGCCGCTGGACCGTCTGCACCGCGATCGTCGGCAGCAGGCGGCGGCGCCGGACGGCGTCGAGGTCGTCGGGCGTCACCCCGGCCCCGCCCTCCTGCCCGCGGAGCAGCGGGGCGGCGAGCAGCGTGGCCGCGGCGACGGCGTCCTGGACCGCGAGGTTGATGCCGACCCCGCCGACCGGCGACATCGCGTGCGCCGCGTCGCCGAGGCAGAGCAGCCCGTCCACGTGCCAGCGCTGCAGCCGGTCGAGGCGGACGTCGAGGTGCTTGACGTCGTCCATGCTCTCCAGGGCGTCGACGCGGTCGGCGAGGTCGGGCGCGAGCTCGGCGACGTCGGCCCGGAACGCCTCGATCCCGCGGGCGCGCAGCTCGGCGTCGCGACCCTTGGGGGCCAGGTAGGCGATCTGGAAGTAGCCCTCGCGCGGGATGACGACGGCCAGGCGCCCCTCGCTCATGCGCGGGGTGAGCCCCGGCGACCCGTCCTCGGGGCGGCGCGGCAGGCGGAACCACCAGGCGTCCATGGGCACCGGGTACTCGACGACCCGCAGCCCGGCCTGCGCCCGCGCCGTGGAGCCGCGCCCGTCGCACGCGACGGTGAGGTCGGCGGCGATCTCTCCCTCGGCACCGTCGGCGGTCCGGTACACGACCCCGCGCACCCGGCCGTCGGCGTCGCGGCGCAGCTCGGTGACCTCGGTGCCCATCCGCAGCGTGAACGCCGGCTCCGCGGCGCCCGCGTCGGCGAGCAGGTCGAGCAGGTCCCACTGCGGGACCATGGCGATGTAGGGGTGCCGGACGCGGCCGGCGAGGCGTCGCAGGTCGCCGACGACGAGCGTCTCGTCCCGGTCGATCGGGAACGCGACGCGGTCGAGCCGGCTCTGCGGGAGCGCGGCGAACCGCTCGCCGAGCCCCAGCTCGTCGAGCAGGTCCAGCGTCGTGGGGTGGACGGTGTCGCCGCGGAAGTCGCGCAGGAAGTCCCCGTGCTTCTCGAGGACCGTGACCTCGACCCCGGCCCGGGCGAGCAGCAGGCCCAGCACCATCCCCGCCGGCCCGCCCCCGACCACGCAGCACGTCGTCCGCTCCATCGTCCCCACCTCCAGCGATCTCAACGCGTGTTGAATCCGAGTGTGGACCCGTCGCGTGCGGAAATCAACGCTTGTTGAACTAGGATCGGGTGGTGGCCAGCACCGACCCGATCCGGCGTGGACGGCGGCCCGGCGACTCCGGCGCGCGCGACGCGATCCTCGACGCCGCGCGGACACGGTTCGCGGGCGAGGGATTCCGGTCGGCGACGGTGCGGGCCATCGCCGGGGACGCGGGCGTCGACCCGGCGCTGGTCATGCACTACTTCGGCACCAAGCAGGCGCTGTTCGTCGCGGCGATGGAGTTCCCCCTGGACCCCGCCCAGGTCGTGCCGCGGCTGCTCGGGCCGGGGATCGACGGGCTGGGCGAGCGCCTCGTCCGATTCCTGCTCACGGTCATCGACGACCTCGGTGACGCCAACCCCATGCTCGGGCTCGTGCGTTCGGCCGTCGGGCACCCCGACGCGGCCCGGATGATGCGCGAGTTCCTCGGCGAGGCGATCCTCGACCGCCTCGCGCAGGCCATCCACGAGGCCATCGACACCGACCGTCCGCGCCTGCGCGCGGACCTGTGCGCCTCCCAGGTCGTCGGGGTCCTCGTCGCCCGTCAGATCCTGGCGCTGCCCGAGCTCGCGGCCGCCGACCGGGAGACCCTCGTCGCCGCCTACGGTCCGACGATCCAGCGCTACCTCACGGGGTCGCTGGACCCCTGAGCCTCGCCGTGCGCCCGGGCCGCGAGGGCCTCGTCCTTCGCCGCGACGGTCTCCGCGAGCCCGGCCTGGAAGCGCTCCATGGCCCGCGCGAGGGCCGGGTCCGACGCGCCGAGGACGCGCACGGCGAGCAGGCCCGCGTTGCGCGCGCCGCCGATCGACACCGTCGCCACCGGCACACCGGCGGGCATCTGCACGATCGAGAGCAGCGAGTCCATGCCGTCGAGGTGCGCCAGCGGCACCGGGACGCCGATCACGGGCAGCGTCGTCGCCGAGGCGACCATGCCGGGCAGGTGCGCCGCGCCGCCCGCGCCGGCGATCACGGCGCGCAGCCCGCGCCCGGCGGCCGCGGCGGCCCAGTCGAGCATGACCCGCGGGGTGCGGTGCGCCGAGAGCACCCGCGCCTCCCAGGGCACGTCGAACTCGTCGAGCGCCTCGGCGGCCGCGCGCATCGTGGGCCAGTCGGAGTCGCTGCCCATGACGATGCCGACGGCGGGCTGGTCACTCATGCGTTGGCCAATCTCACGGGTGTGCTGTCCATCCGTCGCTCCACACGCCGGTGGAGAGGTGGTCGGCGGCCAGCCGGGCGCGGGTTCGCACGGCGTCGAGGTCGTCACCGCGCAGGGTCACGTGCCCGACCTTGCGGCCCGGGCGCTCGGCCTTGCCGTAGAGGTGCACCCGCGCCTCGGGGAAGCGGGCGAGGGTGTGGTGCAGGCGCTCGTCGACGCCGGTGCCGGGGGCGGGGTCGCCGCCGAGCACGTTGGCCATGACGGTGACGGGCGCGGTGGTCGCGGTGGCGCCGAGGGGGTAGTCGAGCACCGCGCGCAGGTGCTGCTCGAACTGCGAGGTCACCGAGCCCTCGATCGTCCAGTGCGCCGAGTTGTGGGGGCGCATGGCGAGCTCGTTGACCACCAGGCCCTCCTCGGTCTCGAACAGCTCCACCGCGAGCAGCCCGACCACCCCGAGCGCATGCGCGATGCGCAGGGCGAGCTCCTCGGCCTCCTCGGCGCGCGCGGGGTCGAGGCCGGGCGCGGGGGCGAGGACCTCGGTGCAGATGCCCTGCTCCTGCACGGTCTCGACCACCGGCCACACCGCCGCCTGCCCGAACGGGGAGCGCGCGAGGACCGCGGCGAGCTCGCGGCGCAGCGCCACCTTCTGCTCGACCATCAGCGGCGTGCCCGCCGCGAGGAGCTCGGTGACCGTGGCCTGCGCGGCGTCGGCGCCGTCGAGGACCCACACCCCGCGCCCGTCGTAGCCACCCCGCACGGCCTTGAGCACCACCGGCCAGCCGTGCTCGGCGGCGAAGGCGGTGACGTCGGCGACCTCGGCCACCGGCGCGAACGGGGGCACGGGCTCGCCGAGCTCGCGCAGGCGGGTGCGCATGACGAGCTTGTCCTGGGCGTGCAGCAGGGCGTCGGGCCCGGGGTGCACGGCGACGCCGTCGGCGACCAGGGCGCGCAGGTGCTCGCCCGGGACGTGCTCGTGGTCGAAGGTCAGGGCCTCGGCGCCGGCCGCCGCACGGCGCAGGGCCTCGAGGTCGGTGTGCTCACCCAGCACGACGTCGGGCGTCACCAGGGCCGCGGGCTCGTCCGGGCCCGTCGCGAGGACCCGCAGCGACTGCCCGAGGGCGACCGCGGCCTGGTGGGTCATCCGCGCCAGCTGACCGCCGCCGATCATCGTCACCACGGGCAGGCCGGTGCGCTCGTCCACGGTCGGAGCACGGTACGCGGGAGACGGAGCGGAGCGGAGGTCGACCCGTCGATGCTGGTCAGGTGTGATGTGGCTCCGGCTCGTGGTGGGGCTCGTGGTGGGGCTCGTGGTGGGGCTCGTGCTGCGGCTCCGGCTCGGCGTCGCGCAGCCGGGCGAGCAGCGCGCAGGCGCCGTCGTGGGTGGCGGGCAGGCGCGCGATCCGCACCGTCGGCGTCCCGACGAGCCCCTCGGCGGCCGCCAGCCGCCGGGTCAGCAGGCGGCGCAGCACCGCGGTGCGCTCGGGGAGGCCCTCGCGCGGGGCGAGGACGACGACGGTGCCGCGGCCGACGACCGCGATCGACTCGCCGGCGTCGAACACCACGCCCGCCGCCTCGCCGGCGATCGTGAGCGGCGCGACGCGGCGCCAGTCGCGGACGTCGAGGGCGAGCACGACCAGCGCGTGGTCGTCACCGGCGGCACGGCCGTGGGCGCGGGCGGCGCGGTAGACCTCAGTGAGGCGCGTGCGCAGGTAGCGGACGCTCGCGAGGCCGGAGAGGGGGTCGACGGCCGCGGTCTCGGCGATGTCGCCGCAGGCCACGTCGGTCCACGCGACCGAGACCGCGCGCAGCAGGCGCACGCCGTCGGGTCCGCGGACCGGGGTGTGGTGCTCGTGCTCGGCGTCGGCGCCGTCCCCGGGCTCCTCCGTCCCGGCGCCCGACACCGCGGTGCTCAGGGCGGCGAGGTCGGTCAGGGTCTCGGCGAGGCCGATGCCCGCCCCCGCGCGGGCGCCCGCCCACCGTGCGAGGACCCGCTCGACCGCGAGGTCCCGGGCGGCCCGGCCCTCGTGGCGCGCGGTGACGACCGCGCAGACGGCCTCGACCGTCGGGTCCGGCCACTCCGCCGCCGCGGCCCAGCCGAGGGCGCAGCTGCACGCGAACCACCGCTCGCGCAGCAGGGCGGCCCGGCCCGGCCGGGGTGCGGCGCCCGCGAGCGCGGCGTCGACGACGTCGGTCGCGCCGGCGGCGCGCGACCCCTCGATGCTGCTCACGTCCATCCCGCGGCCGACCTCCACCGTCCTCGTCTGGCCGGGTCTCGTCCCGACCTCCGGACAGGAGACGCGCGGGACCGTCGCCCATGACGGTGACGGTCACCTCTTCGGCCGTACAGACCCCCTCACACTCGACCGGACGGGTGAGGGGGGAGGTGGGGTCATGTCCGCCGACGACGGAGCCGGCAGCGGTGCGGAGGGCGTCCCGGGCGACGCCGGGGCCGGCGACGCCCGCAGCGACGCCGAGCTGATCGCGCTGCTGCGCGGACGGGGCGCGGACCGCGACTCGACCGCCGCCTTCGCCACCCTCTACGCGCGCCACCAGCTCGCCGCCCGGGTGCTGGCCCGCCAGCTCGCCCGCTCCCCCGCGGACGCCGACGACCTCGTCGCCGGCGCCTTCACGAGGATGCTCGAGGTGCTGCGCGCCGGGCGCGGCCCCACCGAGGCGTTCCGGGCGTACCTGCTGACCTCGGTGCGCCACCTCGCCTACGACCGCAGCCGCGCCGAACGCCGCGTCGACCTCACCGACGACCTCACCGACGTCCAGGGCGTCGACCCCGACCGCACGATCGTCCCGTTCACCGACCCCGCGCTGGCCGGCCTCGAGCGGACGATGGCCGCGCGCGCGTTCGCGACGCTGCCCGAGCGCTGGCAGGCGGTGCTCTGGCACCTCGAGGTCGAGGGCGACACGCCCGCCGACATCGCGCCCTTGTTCGGGCTGTCGGCCAACGCCGTGTCCGCGCTCGGCTACCGCGCGCGGGAGGGCCTGCGCCAGGCCTACCTCCAGGAGCACCTCGACAGCGGGTCCGGACGCTGGGACCGCCGGCACCGCGAGACCGGCGAGAAGCTCGGCGCCTACACCCGCGGCGGCCTCGCGCGCCGGGAGGCGGAGCGGGTCGAGGCGCACCTCGCCGAGTGCTCCGAGTGCCGCGCTCTCGCCGACGAGCTGCGCGACGTCAACGCCGGGATGTTGCGCGCGGTGGTGGCGCCGCTCGTGCTCGGGGCGGGGGTGCTGGGCTACCTGGCCTCGCGGGGCTCGACCGGCCCGTTGGCCTTCCCCGCCAGCACCGGGGAGCTGGCCGTCGCCGGAGGCGGCGCGCTCGGGCTGCTCGGGGCGCTGACCGGGATCACGGGCGCCGTCCGGCCGGTCCCGACCGTGCGCGTGCGCACGGCCGGCGTGATCGGCCTCGCCGGGGCGGTCGGCCTCGCGGCCGTCGTGCTGGGCGACGCCCTCGAACCGGCCCCGCCGGTCGCGGCCCGCCCGGCGCCGGTGATCGTGCCGCCGGGGGTGGTGCCGCCGGGGGTGCCGGAGGTCCTGCCGCCGGGGGTGGTGGTGCCCGACGTCCCGGAGGCCCTGCCGCCGGGCGTGCCGGTACCGGACGCGTCGCCGAGCTCGGGCGCGCCGGGCGGTGGCGCGGGGCCGACCCCGGGGACGGAGCGAGGCCCGGCCCGCGCACCCTCGCCGGAGGCCGTGCTCGCGATCCCGGGCCTGACCGGCGACGGCGGTGACGGCGGCGGCGGCGGTGACGGCGGCGGTGACGCCGACCGCCCCACCGCGCCGGACCGCGCGAGCCGGTCCGCACGTGCGGCGGCCGCCGAGGCGCACGCGACCGCCGCCGCCCGTCGCGACACGACCCGCGCGACCGTCGACGGTCGACGCGCCGAGCACCCGGCGCCCGCCGCCCGCACCACCGCCGCCCGCGCCCGACCCGCTGACCTGGACTGCCTCGTCACGGCCCGGCTGCCCGTGCTCGGCGGGACGGGCGTGATCTGCCGGACCGGCACCGCGACCCGGGAGGCCTCACTACACTCCGCCCGGTGACGGGGCTGCGCGACGTGCCGGGCCGGGCCGCGCGGCTCGTCGACCGGCACGGCGAGCTGGTCAAGTTCGCCACCGTCGGCGCGATCACCTTCGTGGTCGACACGGCCGTGTTCGTCACCGCCAAGTCCACGGTGCTCGAGCCCAAGCCCGTCACGGCGAAGGTCGTGGCGGTGCTGGTCGCGACGATCGTGGGCTACGTCCTCAACCGCGAGTGGTCGTTCCGCACCCGCGGCGGGCGCGGGCGGCCCCACGAGGCGCTGCTGTACTTCGCCGTCTCCGGCGTCGCGCTGACGATCAACGCCGCACCGCTCGGGATCTCGCGCTACGTGCTCGACCTCGCCACGCCCGCCGTCTCGTCGCTGACCGAGCACGTCGCCGACCTGGTCAGCGCCCAGGTGGTCGGGACGCTCCTCGCGATGGTGTTCCGCTGGTGGGCGTTCCGGCGGTGGGTGTTCCCCGACGAGGTCGGCCCGCTGCGGTAGCCGAGCGAACGCTCGACGTGACCGAGCCGGGGCCCCGATCGGGGTACGACCCTCCGCCGACCGATGTCGTCGCGGCCACCGCATGCCGAGATCGACGACCGCCGGTCTCCGAGGCGGAGCCGGTCGTCGCCCGAACGCGCAGGGGTTTCCAAGGTTCTTGATACCTTCGGTACCGCTCGGCCGGGGAGGGCTCAGGCGGGCCGGGCCTCGAAGGACGCGGAGGAGGACCAGCTGTGCCGAAGCTCCCGTGCCCGCATCGCACCGCCGGCCGGGACGTCACCGCCGATCCCCTGCTCGACGCCGACGGGCTCGAGCAGTGCGACGGACTGATGGTCCTGGTCCTCGACCCCGTCACCGGTGCCGCCGACACCTACGGACCGTATCCGGCGCCGCGGGCCCGCGAGGAGGCCCACGGCCGTCGCCGGGAGCTCGACGCCGAGGACCTCACCGAGGTCACCGTCGCGCTGGTCCGCCACCACCGTCCCCGCTGAGCCGGGCCCGGCTCAGCGCGGTCCCGTCGTCGGCAGCGGTCGCGGGGCGGCGACGGTCCGGTCGGTGCGGGGCACGGGCAGGAACACCGCGAACGTCGCGGGCCGGGTGCGGGCGAGCTCGAGGCGCCCGCCGTCGGCCTCGACGAGGGCGCGGGCCAGGGCCAGCCCGAAGCCGGTCGACGCGGCCCCGGACACCCCGCGGTCGAACACGTGCGGGGCGAGCTCGGGCGGCACGCCGTCGCCGTGGTCGCCGACCTCGACGACGATCGTGTCGTTGTCCGACAGGCGCGCCGAGAGCGTGACCGTGCCCCGCCCGTGGCGCAGGGCGTTGTCGACGAGCACCCCGAGCGCCTCGCGCAGCCGCCCCGACGTCGCGCGCGCGACGAGGCCCTCGGGCGTGCGCACGCGGATCGTGCGGCCCTCGGCGCGCAGCGGGTCGCGCCACTCGTCCGCGACGGCCTCCAGCTCGCCCGCCACCTCCAGCGGCGCCGCCCCCGCCGCGCGGGCCGCGCGCGCCGAGGCCAGGAGCTCGTCGAGCACCTCGGCGAGCCGCTCGGCCTGCTCCAGCGCCGCCGCGCCCTCCGCCGAGACCTGCTCGTCGGGGTGGGCCGCGAGCTCGTCGAGGCGCAGCTGCAGGGCCGTGAGGCGGCTGCGGAGCTGGTGGGACACGTCGCCGACGAGCTCGCGCTCCCGCTGGAGCAGGTCGGCGAGCGCGGCGGCCGAGGAGTCGAGGACGTCGGACACCCGGTCGAGCTCCGGGATGCCGTGGCGGTGCGGCGCGGGCCGGAAGTCGCCGGCGCCGAGGCGCGCGGCGCGGCCGGCCACCTGCTGCAGCGGATCGGCCAGCCGCCGGGCGGTCAGCGTCGCCACCACCGCACCCACGGCCACCGACAGCAGCACCGCCGCGAGCACCAGCGCCGTCGCCTGCAGCTGGCGCGCCCGCATCTCGGTGATCGGCTCCGAGAGCACCGCCGACCCCGACAGCCCGAACGGCAGGGTCTCGCTGACCGTCGGCCCCGGGGCCAGCTCGCCCAGCGTGCTCGTGCCCCGCGGCGTGCGGACCACCAGCGACCCGCCCGGCGGCACCGCGATCCCGACCGCGCTGAGGTCCACCGCTCGCTCTGCCGAGACCTGCGAGTCGAGCGTCGCCACGACCTGCCGCAGCCGCGAGTTGATGTCGGCGCGCGTGAAGTCCTCGACCAGCCGCCACGTGGTGAGCGCCAGCGGCCCGCCCAGCACCGCCACCGTGATGGTGACGACGATGAGCGTCGAGACGAGGATCCGGCGGCGCACGGGCGGGCCCTAGGTGTTGAAGCGGAACCCGACCCCGCGCACCGTGCTGATGCGCTTGCCGCCGACCCCGCCGCCCTCGTCGGCGAGCTTGCGGCGCAGCCAGGACATGTGCATGTCCAGGGTCTTGGAGGTCTTCATCTCGGGGTCGTTCCAGACCTCGCGGAGGATCTCCTCCCGGGACACCACCTGCCCGGCGTGGGCCATGAGCACCCGGAGCAGCTCGAACTCCTTGTTGGCCAGGCCGACCTCGACCCCGTCGACCGTGACCCGCCGCGCCGACGGCTCCAGCCGCACCCCGCCGGCGTCGAGCACCTCGGGCGCCCGGCGCCGCAAGAGCGCCCGCACCCGGGCCAGGAGCTCGGCGAGCCGGAAGGGCTTGCCCACGTAGTCGTCCGCACCGGCGTCCAGGCCGACGACGAAGTCGACCTCGTCGGTGCGCGCGGTGAGCATGAGCACGGGCAGGTCGGGCTGGTCGGCGCGCACCCGCCGGCAGACCTCGAGCCCGTCCATCCCCGGCAGGCCCAGGTCCAGCACCATGAGGTCGGGTCCGGCGGCGCCCGCGCGGTGGAGCGCGGCCTGACCGTCGCCGACGACGTCGACCTCGTAGCCCTCGCGCTGCAGCGCCCGGGAGAGGGGTCCGGCGATCGCCGCGTCGTCCTCGACGAGCAGCACGGTGGTCACCGCGCCACAGTAGCCCCGGGGAGGGAGAGCCCTGGCACGATCGCCCGCCATGAGCTCCGCCGGGTCCGCCGACCTCGATCCCGCCGATGACCCCGCCGATGACCCCGCCGCCGACCCCGCCCTCGACGCCGACCTCGACACCGACCTGGACGCCGACCTCGCCCTCGCCCTGTCGCTCGCGGACGCCGCCGACGCGGTGACCCTGCCCCGCTTCCGCGCCGTGGACCTGCGCGTGGAGCGCAAGCCCGACCGCACCCCGGTGACCGACGCGGACACCGCCTGCGAGGACCGCCTGCGCGCCGTGCTCGCCACCCACCGCCCCGACGACGACGTGCTCGGCGAGGAGCGCGGCGGCGACCTCGGCGCCGGGCGGGTGTGGGTGATCGACCCGATCGACGGCACCAAGAACTTCTCCCGCGGCATCCCGGTGTGGGCGACCCTCATTGCGCTCGTGCAGGACGGCCGTCCCGTCGTCGGCGCCGTCAGCGCGCCCGCGCTGGGCCGGCGCTGGTGGGCCGCGGCGGGGCGGGGCGCCCACACCAGCGACCCCGCCCGCGGCGTCGACGCGGCGCCGCTCGCGGTGTCGGCGATCGGGACGCTCGAGGACGCCTACGCCTCCACCACCGACCTCGAGTACTGGCGCACGATCGACCGGCAGGAGCAGTGGCTCGCGCTGACCCGGGCGTGCTGGGAGACCCGCGCGTTCGGCGACTTCTGGCACCACTGCCTCGTCGCCGAGGGCGTGCTCGACGTCGCCGTGGAGCCGGCCGCCAACACCTGGGACCTCGCGGCCGCGCAGGTGCTCGTCGAGGAGGCCGGCGGCCGCCTCACCGACCTGGCCGGCGTCGCGCGCCCCGACGGGGGCGACTCGCTGACGACCAACGGCCTCCTGCACGACGCGGCCCTGGAGATCGTCCGCCGCTAGCCGGTCGACCCCGCGAGCCGCGCCCACACCAGCCGCCCGAACAGCGAGAAGCACGCGGCCGACTCGTCGTCGAACCGCGTCCACTCGAACCGCCCACCACGCTCGCACCAGAACACCTCCCAGCTCCCGTCCTCGGTCCCGTCCGCCCCCGGCACGCGGCGCACGCACCACGCCCGCTCGACCTCGGCGTCCACGCTGACCGCCGCCCCGGCCACCCCGGCCGCGGCCAGCCAGCCCGCCAGCTCACCGGCTCGCACACCGGGTTCGACGCAGCCGCACACCGGGCGGTTCCCCCGCGAGGCGGCACCGTGCCGAGCGGGAGCTGTCGCGCCGGAGGCGGATCACCGGTGGCACGATCACCGCCGTGACCGCCCCCGAGGTCTGCTTCGAGGATCTGCCCGCCGGTCGGCGCATCGCGCTCGGCTCGGTGGTCGTCGACCGCGACGAGATGCTCGCCTTCAACCGCCGCTTCGACCCCCAGCCCTTCCACGTCGACGAGGAGGCCGCCCGGGAGTCGCTGTTCGGCGGGCTGTGCGCGTCGGGGTGGTTCACCGCGTCGCTGTGGATGCGCTGCTACGTCGACGGGCTGCTCACGCGCGCGGCGTCGCTGGGCTCACCCGGCGGGGACGAGATCTCCTGGCCGGCACCGGTGTTCCCGGGCGACCGGCTCGACGCCGCGATGGAGGTGCTCGCCGCGCGGGTGTCGGCGAGCCGTCCCCACCTGGGCCTCGTCACCCTGCTGGGCACGCTCACCCGCGACGACGGCACCCCGGTCTACCGCGGGCGTTTCACCGGGATGTTCGGGCGGCGCGACGGCGCTCCCGCCGCCGCGCCCGGCGACCCCGCCAGCCCCTGACCGGCTCATCGGTCTCGTCGGTCTCGTCGGCCTCGTCGATCTCGTCGGCCTCGTCCGGGTCCTCCTCGTCGAGGGGCTCCTCGAGCTCCTCCTCGTCCCACCCGCCCCACTCGTCGGCCGCCCGCGGGACGACCGCCCGGTCGAGCCCGCCCCGGTCCTCGGCCATGGTCTCGACCAGCGACGCCAGGCGCTCGACGTCGCCCAGCCCCGCGAACTCCCACGGCTCGTCGGTGCCCGCGGTCGCGACGACGAGCGTGCCCGCGCCCAGCACCCGCTCCGACCCGGTGCTGCGCGTGCGCACCTCGGTGATCGTCGGGCCGGCGACCTCCACGCTCTCGCGGGCGAGCACGCCCTCGCGCACGAGCAGGCGCCGGTCGGTGACGACGAGGTGCGTGCAGCGCCAGCGCACGAGCGGCAGCACGGCGAGCCAGGCGATCGCGACCACCGCGAGCAGCACCAGCGCGAGGCGGACCGCGGTGCGCGTGGAGCCGGACGGGATGCCGTCGGCGAGGCCGGCGAGCAGGGCCGCGAGGAACACCGCGGCCGGCGGGACCAGCGCGGGCACGACGAGCATGCGCCAGTGCGGGCGCCGGTGGGCGAGCACGTGCTCGCCGCGGCGCAGCACGCCGTCGGGGTAGGCCACGCCCGCACCCCCTCCCGGGACCCTCCGGCGAGGCTAGCGAGCGGCGGGCCGCACGTGGACGACGTCGCCCGCCGACACGACGGTGGTGTCCCCGTCCGGGGCACGCACGGCGAGCCGCCCGTCCCGGTCGACGTCGACGGCGCGGCCGGCGAGCACCCGGTCGCCGGGCAGCGTCACCGTCACCTCGCGGCCCAACGTGGCGCAGTGCGCGCGGTAGTCGTCGACGATCCCGGCGGCGACCGCGTCCCCGTGCGCGTCGCGCCACCGCCCGTCGAGGTCGGCCAGCGCGCGCAGCACCGCGACCAGCACGTCGCCCCGCTCGAGCTCGGCGCCCTCGGCGGCGAGGGACGTCGCGCCCGCGGGCAGGTCGGCCAGCGGGGTCGCGACGTTGAGGCCGATCCCGACGACGAGCGCGCGCTCGTCACCGGTGACCGCGCCGACCTCGGCCAGCACCCCGGCGCCCTTCGCGCCGTCGCCCAGCAGCAGGTCGTTGGGCCACTTCAGCGCGGCGGGGACGGCGCCGCCGGTCAGCGCGCCCACCGCCTCGACCAGCGCCAGCCCGGCCAGCAGCGGCGCCCACCCCCAGCGCTCGGGTGCCACCTCGCGCGGACGCAGGAGCACCGAGAACGTCAGGCCCTCCCCCGCGCGGTCCTCCCAGACCCGCTCGCGGCGTCCCCGGCCCGCGTCCTGGTGCTCGGCGACGAGGACGGTCCGGTCGGGCGCGGCGTCGGGGCCGGCCACGCGCGCGAGGAGGTCGGCGTTGGTGGAGCCGGTGCTGGTCACGACGTCCAGCACCGCCCACGGCCCCGACGGCGGACCCAGCGCGCGACGCAGCGACTCTTCGTCCAGGGGAGCGGCCACGACCGCGCACCGTAGTGCCGCTGATCACCCTCTCGCCCGCGTCCCCCGGCCGTGTCGGGGGCGGTCGCTACAGTGCCGCTCCATGACGGACACCAAGCGGAGCGGAGCTGGACCATCATGACCGCCGCGACGGAGCCGTTGCCGCAGCCTGACGACGCTGCCGGGGAGCCCGACGTCCACACGTCGGCGGGCAAGCTCGCCGACTGGTACCGGCGCCAGGAGGACGTGGTCCACGCCGGCAGCGAGCGCGCCGTCGAGCGCCAGCACGCCAAGGGCCGCAAGACCGCCCGCGAGCGCATCGACCTGCTGCTCGACGAGGGCTCGTTCCTCGAGTTCGACGCGATGGCGCGCCACCGCTCCACCAACTTCGGCCTCGACGCCAACCGCCCGTACGGCGACGGGGTCGTCACCGGGCAGGGCACCGTGGACGGCCGCCCGGTGTGCGTCTTCTCCCAGGACGCCACGGTCTTCGGCGGCGCGCTCGGCGAGGTCTACGGCGAGAAGATCGTCAAGGTCATGGACGTGGCCATGAAGATCGGGTGCCCGGTCGTCGGCATCAACGACGGCGGCGGCGCGCGCATCCAGGAGGGCGTCGTCGCCCTCGGCCTCTACGGCGAGATCTTCCGGCGCAACGTGCACGCCTCGGGCGTCGTCCCGCAGATCTCGCTGGTCATGGGCCCGGCGGCCGGCGGCGCGGTGTACTCCCCCGCGCTCACCGACTTCACGGTCATGGTCGACGAGACGTCGTTCATGTTCATCACGGGCCCGGACGTCATCAAGACGGTCACGGGCGAGGACGTCGGCTTCGAGGAGCTCGGCGGCGCCCGCACCCACAACGCCACGTCCGGCAACGCCCACTACCTGGCCTCCGACGAGGACGACGCGATCTCGTTCGTCCAGGAGCTGCTGGGCTACCTGCCGTCGAACAACCTCACCGACCCGCCGCGCATTCCGGGCGAGGAGGAGAGCGGGTCGGTGCCCGACGGCATCGGCGAGACCGACCTCGAGCTCGACACCCTCGTGCCCGACTCGCCCAACCAGCCGTACGACATCCGCGAGGCGATCACGAGGGTCGTCGACGACGGCGACTTCCTGGAGATCCAGGCGCTGTACGCGGCCAACATCGTCACCGGCTACGGCCGGGTCGAGGGCCGGCCGGTGGGCATCGTCGCCAACCAGCCCACCCAGCTCGCCGGCTGCCTCGACATCGGGGCCAGCGAGAAGGCCGCGCGGTTCGTGCGCACGTGCGACACCTTCAACATCCCGGTGCTGACCTTCGTCGACGTGCCGGGATTCCTGCCGGGCACCGACCAGGAGTACAACGGCATCATCCGCCGCGGCGCGAAGCTGATCTACGCGTACGCCGAGGCGACGGTCCCGCTCGTCACGGTCATCTGCCGCAAGGCCTACGGCGGCGCCTACGACGTCATGGGCTCCAAGCACCTCGGGGCCGACGTCAACATCGCGTGGCCCACCGCGCAGATCGCCGTCACCGGGGCGTCCGGTGCCGTGAGCATCCTCTACCGCAAGGAGCTCAAGAAGGTCGAGGACGCCGGCGGCGACGTCGAGGCCCGGCGCGCGGAGCTGCAGCAGGAGTACGAGGACACCCTCGCCAACCCGTACGTGGCCGCCGAGCGGGGCTACGTCGACGCCGTCGTCCCGCCGTCGCACACCCGCGGCTACGTCGCCCGGGCGCTGCGGATGCTCGAGACCAAGCGCGAGACGCTGCCGCCGCGCAAGCACGGGAACGTGCCCCTGTGAGCGCAGCGAACGAGGAGGTGCGGCGGTGAGCGCAGCGAACGAGGAGGCGCGGCGGTGAGCGCAGCGAACGAGGAGGTGCGGCGGTGAGCGACGCACCGGACGACCAGGAGGCCCCGGCCCGCCCGCTCCTGCGCATCGTGCGCGGGGAGCCGGACGCCGCCGAGATCGCCGCGCTGACCGCCGTGCTCGCCGCCACCGGCGGCGGTGCTCCCGACGAGACCCCCGACCCGACACCGACGTCGGGCTGGGCGCGCCACGTCGACCTCGTGCGCGGCCCGGTCCACCCCGGACCGGGCGGCTGGCGGGCCTCCGCCCGACCGCGATGACCCCTTCCCCGACCCTCCGGTGACCTGATGGCCCTGCTGCGCCGACGCCGTCGCACGCCGATCGGTGGCGAGAGCTACCGCGACGCCGACCACGCCCTCATGCCCATCCCGCCCACGGGCGGGCTCGTCAGCGCCCAGCTGCGCAACGTCGAGGGCCGCCCGTTGCCCGGGGTCACCGTCGCGGTGATCGAGACCGAGGGCCTGCGGCGGGTGGTCACCGAGACGGTCACCGACCCCTTCGGCTTCTACACCGCCGCCGTGCCCAGCGGCTCGTACACGCTGCGCGCGACCCTCGGCGGCTACTCCACCCTGACCCGCGACCTCGTCGTCGGCCGGGGCGAGCACGCCGCCCTCGGCGCGCTGACGATGTCCGCCGACCAGGGCAGCACGCGCCCGTCGCCCGGCGAGTGGGTCATCGACGACGCCCACAGCCGCCTGGGGTTCGTCGCGCGGCACATCGCGCTGTCGCGGGTCTACGGCCAGTTCACGCGGTTCCGCGGCTCGATCCACATCGCCGAGGACCTGGAGGACTCGAGCGTCGACGTCGTCATCGACGCGGCCAGCATCGAGACCCACAACGCTCAGCGCGACGCCCACCTGCGCTCGCAGGACTTCCTGGCCGTCGACGACTACCCGCAGCTCCAGTTCTCGAGCACGCGGTTCGGCGTCCGCGCGGGCAACGCCTGGACCATCGACGGCGAGCTCTCGATCCGCGGGCGCACCAACGACGTCCGCCTCGACACGACCTACCTCGGCACGCAGTCGTGGAACGGCACGCGCGTGGGCGCCACGGCGACGACGTCGCTGCACCGGGAGCACTTCACGCTCAACTGGCAGCAGATGGTGGCTCGCGGCATCCCCGTCGTCGGCTCGACGATCCAGATCCACCTCGACGTCCAAGCGGTCCTCCAGCTCTGAACCCCGCCGTGCTTGCGTGATGCAACTCTCACCTCTACCGTCGTTGCATCACGCAAGTCGGACGGGACGAGGTGGGGACGATGGCGCTGCCGCAGGTGGCCACGCACGAGGAGTGGCTGGGCGCGCGGAAGAAGCTGCTCGAGCGCGAGAAGGAGCTCGTGCGGGCCCAGGACGCGGTGGCCGCCGAGCGCCGGCGTCTCCCGATGGTGCGCGTCGAGGTGGACTACCGCTTCACCGGCCCCGACGGCGAGGTCGGGCTGCTCGACCTCTTCGCGGGCCACCGGCAGCTGCTGGTCCAGCACCTCATGTTCGGCCCGGCCTGGGACGTCCCGTGCAACAGCTGCAGCGGGATGGCGTACGACCTCGGCGCCGCCACCCCGGCGCGCCTGGCCCGGCGCGACACGTCGTTCGTCGCGGTCTCGCGGGCGCCGATGGAGAAGCTCCGCCCCGTCGCCGAGGCCCGGGGCTGGACCTTCCCGTGGTTCTCGTCGTACGGCAGCCGCTTCAACCACGACTTCCACGTCACGCTCGACCCGGCCGTGGTGCCGGCGAGCTACAACTTCCTCGACACCGCCGAGCTGGCCGCCGACCCGGAGCTGTCATGGATGGTCGACCACGTCGGCGAGCAGCCCGGGATCAGCGCGTTCCTGCGCGACGGCGACGACGTGTTCCACACGTACTCGACGTACGGCCGCGGCGTCGAGGTGATGATGCACGGCTACCACCTGCTCGACCTCACGGCGCTCGGGCGCCAGGAGGACTGGGAGGAGCCCGCCGGCCGCGCACCGGTCGTGCACGAGGCCTCCGCCGGAGCCATGGCCTGACCCGTCGGGAGGCCGCCGTCAGCCGGTGATCCTCGCCGCGGTCGGGCGGCGGACCGGCGGCGCGGCGTCCCCGGAGCCGCCGACGTAGGGTGCCGCCCCGTGCGTCTGGTGCTCGCGTCCGCGTCCCCGGCCCGTCGGGCCGTCCTCCGTGCCGCCGGGGTGGAACCCCTCGTCGAGGTCTCCGACCTCGACGAGGACGCCGTCGTCGCCGAGCTCGGCGAGGGGGCGACGCCCGAGGACACGGTGTCGGCGCTGGCGCTGGCGAAGGCCCGCACGGTGGCCGCCCGCATCGCGTCCGCCGAGCCCGACTGCGTGATCGTCGGCGCGGACTCGATGCTGTGGCTCGAGGGCGAGCTCGTCGGCAAGCCGCCGTCGGTCGACGCCGCGCGCGGCCGGTGGGACCAGATGGCCGGGCGCGCCGCGGACCTGTTCACCGGGCACGCGCTGGTCCGCGTCGTCGGCGGCGCCGTGGAGCGCGAGGTCACCGGGCACGCGCGCACCGCCGTCGCGTTCGCCGAGCCCACCACCGCCGAGCTCGAGGCCTACCTCGCGAGCGGGGAGCCGATGGCCGTCGCCGGCGCGTTCACCCTCGACGGGCTGGGCGGCTGGTTCGTCGAGGGCGTCGAGGGCGACCCGTCGAACGTCGTCGGCCTGAGCCTGCCGCTGACGCGCCGCCTGCTCGCCGAGATCGGCGTCGGCGTCGACGCGCTGTGGGCGACGGCGCCCCGGAGCTGAGCCGGCGCCCTGCTCAGGCGGGGTCGACGCGCAGCGAGCGCACGACGGCGTCCGCGGCCTCGCCGTCGGCCCCGACGGTCGGCGAGGGCCGGGCGACGGCCAGCACCGCGAGGGTGCGGCCGGGCGCGGCGATCGTGCTGACGCGCACCAGCGCACCGTCCAGCTCGCCGCCCTCGACCCGGCGCACCGAGGTGCGGGTCGGCAGGTCCGCGACCGGCACGTCGTCGTCCGTGAGGTCCGCGGTCGTCGCGCCGGGGGCCAGCAGGTCGGCGTAGGCGTCCGCCAGCCGCCGCGCCTCGGCGTCCAGGGCGGCGGACCGGGCGGGGTCGGCGACGGGCGGGTCGACGGGGACCCGCTCCGGGTCGGCGAGGCCGACGAGCACCACCGTGCCCGCGCCGCGGCGCAGGATCGTGGCGTCCACGAACCGGCCCGGCGGCACCTCGACGACGTCCTGGTCCGGCACGACCCGCCACCCCGCCGGGAGCGCCAGCGTCGTGGCCGTCACCGCGTCGGGCACCCGCGGCTCGTCGGGGGCCGGAGCCTCCCCGGGGCCCACCGGGGGTTCCGCGGGCTCCTCGGACGCGGCCGGCTCCTCCGGCTCCTCGGACCCCTCCGCGGCCGGTGGCGGGCCCGACGGCGCGGACGCGACGTCCTCGGCCGCGAGCCGCAGGGAGGTCGCCTGGTCGGCCCCGACCGCGCCGGCGACCACCGCGACGAGGCCGGACAGGGCCAGCACGGACGCGCACACGGCCACCGACCGCCACCACCAAGGCTGCATCGGTCGCCGACCGTAGCCGCGGTGGGCGGGGTGATCCGCACCGGGGCGCCGGGGTGCACGGCGCGTGAGCGGGCATCCCGTGCGTGTGGTCATGACCACGCCGGTGCCCACGACGCCGCAGCGTCGAGTACGAGAGAGTGACCCGACCGGGCACCCGTCCGGCCGCCCCTACACTGCCCCGACCGTCCCGGTTTCAGCGACGATCCCCCAGGAGGTCCCTCGATGGCCGCGTCCGCCCCGACGGGGTTCGACCCGCTGCACACCGTCCTGGTGGCGAACCGCGGCGAGATCGCGGTGCGCGTCGTGCGCGCGTGCGCCGACGCCGGCCTCACGAGCGTCGCCGTGTACGCCGACCCGGACCGGGACGCCCCGCACGTGCGCCTCGCCGACCAGGCGTTCGGTCTGGGCGGGGAGACCGCGGCCGAGTCGTACCTCGACATCGAGAAGATCCTGAAGGCCGCGCGGGACTCCGGCGCGAACGCGATCCACCCGGGCTACGGGTTCCTCTCCGAGAACGCCGACTTCGCGCAGGCCGTCGTCGACGCCGGGCTGATCTGGATCGGGCCGAGCCCGCAGGCCATCCGCGACCTGGGCGACAAGGTCACCGCCCGCAAGATCGCCGAGCGCTCCGGCGCGCCGCTGGTGCCCGGCACGAAGGACCCGGTCGCCGACGCCGACGAGGTCATCGCCTTCGCCGACGAGCACGGGCTGCCGGTCGCCATCAAGGCGGCGTTCGGCGGCGGCGGACGCGGCATGCGCGTCGCGCGCGAGCGCGACGAGATCGCGGAGATGTTCGACGCCGCGGTGCGCGAAGCCGTCTCGGCGTTCGGGCGCGGCGAGTCGTTCGTCGAGCGCTACCTCGACCGCCCGCGCCACGTCGAGGCCCAGGTCCTCGCCGACCAGCACGGCAACTGCATCGTCGTCGGCACCCGCGACTGCTCGCTGCAGCGGCGTCACCAGAAGCTGGTCGAGGAGGCGCCCGCGCCGTTCCTCACCGACGAGCAGCGCAAGCGCATCCACACCTCCGCCCGCGACATCTGCGTCGAGGCCGGCTACTCCGGCGCCGGCACCGTGGAGTTCCTCGTCGGCGAGGACGGCACGATCTCGTTCCTCGAGGTCAACACGCGCCTGCAGGTCGAGCACCCGGTCTCCGAGGAGACCAGCGGCATCGACCTCGTCATCGAGCAGTTCCGCATCGCCGCCGGGCAGGAGCTGCGCTTCGGCGAGGACCCGGCCCCCCGCGGGCACGCGATCGAGTACCGGATCAACGGCGAGGACGCCGGCCGCGGCTTCCTGCCCGCCCCGGGCACGGTGACCCGCTTCGTCGCCCCCGACGGCCCCGGCGTGCGCGTCGACTCCGGCGTCGAGACCGGCACGGTGATCGGCGGTCAGTTCGACTCGATGGTCGGGAAGCTGATCGTCACCGGCGAGGACCGCGAGCAGGCCATCGCGCGCTCGAAGCGCGCGCTGGAGGAGCTGGTCGTCGAGGGCCTGCCGACGGTCATCCCGTTCCACAAGGCCGTGCTGCGCGACCCCGCGTTCACCGCGCCCGACGGGGCCGAGTCGTTCCTCGTGCACACGCGCTGGATCGAGACCGAGTTCGACAACCGGATCCCGCCGTACGAGGCCGCCGCGTCGGGCGAGGAGGCAGAGGACTCCCTGCCGCGCCAGACCGTGGTGGTCGAGGTCGGCGGCAAGCGCCTCGAGGTCTCGCTGCCCGGCGACCTCGCCATCGGTGGTGGCGGCGGGGGTGGCGCGCGCGCCGCGACGCCGAAGAAGAAGCGCGCACGCTCCGGCGGCGGCGCCAAGGTCTCCGGCGACGCCGTGACCGCGCCGATGCAGGGCACCGTGGTCAAGGTCGCGGTGTCCGAGGGCGACACGGTGTCCGCGGGCGATCTCGTCGTGGTCGTCGAGGCCATGAAGATGGAGAACCCGGTCACCGCCCACAAGGACGGCGTCGTCACCGGCCTGACCCTCGAGCCGGGCGCGAGCGTCAACCAGGGCGCCGTGATCTGCGAGATCCCCGACGCGTCCTGACCGGCGCATACTGAGGGGCATGGCCGAGGTCGGGGCGCACGAGCGGGAGCTCGCCATGGAGGCGCTCGACGCCCACCGGCGTGCCGGCCGTCTCGAGCGCGCCGAGCACGCCGGCCGCTGCGCGGCCGCGTCCCGGGCGACGTCGCGGGCCCAGCTCGAGGCGCTGTTCCGCGACCTGCCCGAGCCGCACCCGGTCTACCCGACGGCGACGGCGCCGGCCCCCGCGCAGCGCCCCGCGGTCGCCGGGCCGCCCGCGGCGCCCGAGCTCCCGGAGCTCGTGGCCCCGGGCGGGGCGGCGATCGCGCGGCACGCCGGCCTGATCTCGTTGCTGACCCCGGCCGCGGCCGCGGTGCTCTTCGCCGTCAGCGGCGGGCGCTTCCCGTGGATCTTCATCCTCGTGCCGATCGTGCTCGCGGCCGTGGCGTACGTCTCCCACCGCCACGGCGGCTGAGGCGTTCGCGCTCGGCGCAATCCCCGTCACGGCGGGAACACCATGCCGGTGAGCAGGCGTTGAGCACGTCGTCCGACCGGACACCCGGCGTCGCGTGTGCGGTCCCCGCAGGCGGAAACCGATCGCCTGTCGGGGGTGGGTGTGATGCTCTTGCCACCGGTCCGTGACCGCCACGGCCCGCCGCCACGAGGGGGAACGATGACCGGCCCGTCCGGAACCGGCCAGCGCACGGACGCGCGACCGATGGTGATCATCATGACGCTGGTCGTCTCGGCCTTCGTCATGATCCTCAACGAGACCATCCTCAGCGTGGCGCTGCCGCACCTCACCGGCGACCTCGGGGTGTCGGCCACGACGGTGCAGTGGTTGACCAGCGGCTTCCTCCTGACGATGGGCGTGGTCATCCCGACCACGGGCTACATCCTCAACCGCTTCACGCCGCGACAGGTCTTCCTCGCGGCGATGACGCTGTTCAGCCTGGGCACGCTGATCTGCGCCCTGTCGCCGGGCTTCACGCTGCTGCTCGTCGGCCGCATCGTGCAGGCCACGGGCACCGCGGTGATGATCCCGCTGCTCATGACCTCGGTCATGCGCCTCATCCCGCCGGAGCGGCGCGGCGCCACGATGGGCACGATCTCGATCGTCATCGCCGTGGCCCCCGCCGTCGGCCCGACCATCGGCGGCCTCATCCTCGCCTCGCTCGACTGGCGCTGGATGTTCTGGAGCGTGCTGCCGCTGTCCGTGGCCGCGCTGCTGGTCGGCGTCGTGCTCTTCCGCCTCTCCGGCGAGACGCGTCGCACGCCGCTCGACCTGCTGTCGGTCGTCCTGTCGTTCTTCGCCTTCGGCGGCATCGTCTACGGGCTCTCGACGCTCGGGCACGGCGGCGGCGCCGTGATCCCCCCGTGGGCCGCGCTGGTCGTGGGCGCCGTCGCGCTGACCACCTTCGTCCTGCGCCAGCGGCAGCTCCAGCGCTCCGAGTCGGCGCTGCTCGACCTGCGGCCCTTCGGCCACCGGCAGTTCGTCATCGCGATCGTGCTCTCGGCCCTGCTGTTCATGTCGCTGCTGGGCGCCGGGGCGATCCTGCTGCCGATCTACCTGCAGAACGTGCTCGGCGTCAGCGCGGCGACCACGGGCCTCGCGGTGCTGCCCGGCGGCCTCGTGCTCGGGTTCATGGGTCGCCCGGTGGGCCGGCTGTTCGACCGCGTCGGCGCCCGCCCGCTCGTCATCCCGGGCGCCGTCGGGCTCGCGACGTCGATGTGGCTGCTGGCCCTGCTCGGGGCCGGGGCGGCCCTGTGGATGGTCATCGCGGTGCACATCCTGCTCATGGCGTCGCTCGGTCTCATGATGACGCCGCTGCTCACCGAGGGACTCGCGGTGCTGCCCGAGAACCTCTACTCGCACGGCAGCGCGATCCTCACCACGCTGCAGCAGGTCGCGGGCGCGGCCGGCACGGCGGGCTTCGTCACGATCGCGGCGATCGGGTCGGCGAACGCCGCCGGCACGCCCGACGCGGCGGGCCTGCGGCTCGCGTTCATGGCTGCCGGGGTCATCGGGCTGATCGCGGTCGGTGTGTCGTTCATGGTGCGCCGCAAGCCGGCGGGCGACAGCCCGTCCGAGGGCACCGACAGCACCGGTGAGCTCGCCGGCGACACCTCGTCGACGCCGGTCGCCGGGCGCTGACCAGCGGACAGCCCGTCAGGTCAGCGGCGCCGCCAGGAGGGCCACGGCCCCCAGGGTGGTGACCGCGGTGCGCACGCCGTGCGCGCGCACCCACGGGCGCTCGAAGGCCTCGCGGGCCCGGACGACGTCACCGGCGTCGGCCGGGTCCGCGTGGTCGAGGGCCGTGTTCAGCGGGATGTTCACCCCGATCGTGATCCCGATCGACGCGACCTGCAACAGCGCCCCCGCCAGCACGAGCACCACCGGCGCGCCCGCCACCAGCGCCAGCACCATCGCCGCCACGGCGACCACCGGGGCGCCGAGGAACAGCACGACGAACGCGGGCCGCACGATCACCCGGTTCACGGTCGACATGACCGACACGAGCACCGCGTCGGGCAGCCGCGCCAGCGACGGCATCACCGTCAGCGAGAACGCGAGGTAGAGCCCCGCGAGCAGGGCGGAGAGCACGCCGGCGAGCAGCGTCACCGCGGGGACCAGGGTCGTCATGGCGACGAGTCCACCGCGGGCCGACACCCTCAGCCAGTGCCGCGCGTCCGGGGTCCCTGCCCGCCCGTCCGGGCACGAGGGACGCCCCCGCTGCGTCCCACGCAGCGGGGGCGTCCCTCGCTCCTGGCCGGAGCCGCCCTCAGCCGGTCCCGAGCGCCGCGAGCCGGGGCGCGCGGGGGTCGGGCGCGGCGACGCGCAGCTTGTCGGCCTCGACGTCGGTGTCGACGGTCTGCGAGTCCCGCTCGGCCTGCACGCGCTCGATGTACGACCGCACCTCGAGGTCGCGCTGCTCGTCGGTCCAGCCCAGCAGCTCGGCCATCTGGGCGCCGACGGCCTCGGCCGAGTCGATGCCGCGGTGGGCGTACTCGATCGAGATGCGGGTGCGCCGGGTGAGGACGTCGTCGAGGTGCAGCGCGCCCTCGTAGGCCACCGCGTAGGCGATCTCCACGCGCAGGTAGTCCGACGACGCGGGCACCGGCTCGAGCAGCGAGGCGTCGTCGTCGGCCATCGCGAGCAGGCCGTGCAGCAGCGAGCCGTAGCGGTCGAGCAGGTGCCGGACGCGGTGCGGGTGCAGCCCGTGGCGCAGGCCCAGCTGCTCGGCCTGGTTGACCAGCGCGAAGTACCCGTCGGCGCCGATGAGCGGCACCCGGTCGGTCACCGACGGCGCCACGCGCGTCGGGATGTCCTCGGCCGCCGCGTCGATCGCGTCGGCGGCCATGACCCGGTAGGTCGTGTACTTGCCGCCGGCGATCGCGACGAGGCCCGGCATGACCCGGGAGACGGCGTGCTCGCGCGAGAGCTTCGAGGTCTGCTCGGACTCGCCGGCGAGCAGCGGGCGCAGGCCCGCGTACACGCCCTCGATGTCGTCGTGGCTCAGCGGCGTGACCAGCACCGAGTTGATGTGCTCGAGCAGGTAGTCGAGGTCCTGGCGTGTCGCCGCCGGGTGGGCGAGGTCGAGGTTCCACTCGGTGTCGGTGGTGCCGACGATCCAGTGGTTGCGCCACGGGATGACGAACAGCACCGACTTCTCGGTGCGCAGGATCATCCCGGTGTCCGAGGGGATCTTGTCGCGCGCGACGAGGAAGTGGACGCCCTTGGAGGCCTTGACGCGGAACCGGCCGCGGGTGCCGGCGGCGTGCTGCATCTGGTCGGTCCAGACCCCGGTGCAGTTGACGACCACCGACGCGCGGACGTCGGTCTCCCGCCCCGACTCGACGTCGCGGACGCGGACGCCGGCGACGCGGTCGACCTCGTGCAGGAAGTCGACGACCTGGGTCGAGGTGCGGACCACCGCGCCGTACTGGGCGGCCGTGCGCCCGACCATCATCGTGTGCCGCGCGTCGTCGGCCTGGGCGTCGTAGTAGCGGATCGCGCCGACCAGGGCGCTGCGCTTGAGGGCCGGCGCCATGCGCAGCGCGCCCGACCGCGTCAGCTGCTTCTGGTGGGGCAGCGAGCTCTTGCCGCCGATCGTGTCGTAGAGCGTGACGCCGGCCGTCACGTACGGACGCTCCCAGTGCTTGGTCAGCGGGTAGAGGAAGCTGACCGGCTTGATCAGGTGCGGGGCGAGACGGGTCATGTTGAGCTCGCGCTCGCGCAGGGCCTCGCGGACCAGCCCGAAGTCGAGCTGCTCGAGGTAGCGCAGGCCCCCGTGGAAGAGCTTCGACGACCGGCTCGACGTGCCGGACGCGAGGTCGCGGGCCTCGACCAGCGCCACCTTCAGTCCCCGGGTGGCCGCGTCCAGCGCCGCGCCGGTGCCGACGACCCCGCCGCCGACCACGACGACGTCGAACTGCTCCGAGGCCAGCCGGTCCCAGGCGCGCTCCCGCGCCGCCGGTCCCAGGCGGGACGGCTCGGCCGCGGCGTCCAGCGCCTCCGCCTCGGCCGCGGCGCCCGCGTCGGGTGCCACCCCCGCGTCACCCGCTCCGCGGTCCGCGGCGCCCCCTGCACTCCGTCCAGCGCCCACGTCCGATCCCCTCTCGTTCGTCCCTGTTCGTCGCGTCGTACCAGGGCTTGCCGTACGCGGGCGATCCCCAGGGCGCTCTCCACCACTCACGCTAACGCGGCAGCGCCACCCCGGGCACCGAGCACGCGGCGCGATCACCTGGGCCGTCCCGGTAGCCGGATGCCCGTGGACACGGCGCGCCACCCGCGAGATCCGCGCGGATCATGGACACACGGTGAACCACGCCACTAGCGTCGCCGATCACGCGCGCCCTGGGCCGACCCAGGACCCCGGACGAGCGTCGCAGGGGCCGGGTCGCCGCAGACGGGAGTCCTCGTGAGCGCAGGAAGCATCATCCTCTCGGAGTTCCTCGGCACCATGGTGCTGCTCCTCTTCGGTTGCGGGGTCGTGGCCAACGTGCTGCTGACCCGCACCAACGCCGACGGGGACACCGCATCGTGGGTGCTGATCACCTTTGGCTGGGGGTTCGGCGTGTTCGCCGGTGCCAGCATCGCCGACGCCTCCGGCGGCGCGATCAACCCGGCCGTCACCCTGGCCAGCGCGATCGCCGGCGGCACGCCGTGGTCGCAGGTGCCGTGGTACTTCATCGGCCAGTTCCTGGGCGCGTTCGTCGGCGCGGTCCTGGCCTGGCTCGTCTACAAGCTGCAGTTCGACGCGAGCGCGGACAACTCCGGCACGCTGAACATCTTCTCGACCAACCCGCCGATCAAGAAGCCGGTGTGGAACATGGTCACGGAGATCATCGCGACGTTCGCGCTGGTGCTGTTCCTCCTGGTCGCCCCCTACGGCAACAGCCCGGCGATCTACGCCGCCGCCGCCGCGGTCGTCATGGGTATCGGCCAGGCCCTCGGTGGTCCGACCGGCTACGCGATCAACCCGGCCCGTGACCTCGGGCCGCGCATCGCCTACGCGGTCCTGCCGATCCGCGGCAAGGGTCGTCCCGACTGGGGCTACTCGTGGGTGCCCGTCGTGGGCCCCCTGATCGGCGCCGCGCTCGCGGCGCTCGTCGCCGCCGTCGCGCCCGTCGCGGCGGGCTGACCGAACCCGGCCGGCGCCCGCTCCCGACCACCGGGGGCGGGCGCCCCACCCTGATCTCCACGTCTCCACGATCTCGCCAGGGAGCACCCGCATGACGCAGTACGTCGCCGCGATCGACCAGGGCACGACGTCGACCCGGTGCATGATCTTCGACCACTCGGGTCGGGTCGTCGCGGTCGACCAGCTCGAGCACCAGCAGATCTTCCCGAGGGCGGGGTGGGTCGAGCACGACGCCTCGGAGATCTGGGGCAACACCCGCCAGGTGTGCGGCGGGGCGCTCGCCCGCGCCGACCTCAACGCCGACCAGATCGCGGCGGTCGGCATCACCAACCAGCGCGAGACGACGGTCATCTGGGACAAGACCACCGGCGAGCCCATCCACAACGCGATCGTCTGGCAGGACACCCGCACGCAGGCGATCTGCGACGAGCTCGGCGCCCTCGGCGGCGGCGCGGAGCGCTACCGCGGCAGGACCGGCCTCCCGCTGGCCACGTACTTCGCCGGTCCGAAGGCGCGCTGGATCCTCGACAACGTCGAGGGCGCCCGCGAGCGGGCCGAGCGCGGCGAGCTCGCGTTCGGGACGATGGACACCTGGGTGCTGTGGAACGCCACCGGCGGCACGGAGGGCGGGCTGCACATCACCGACCCGACGAACGCCTCGCGCACCCTGCTCATGAACATCGACACGCTCGAGTGGGACCCGGAGCTCTGCGAGGAGATCGGCGTCCCGATGGCGATGCTGCCGGAGATCCGGTCGTCGTCGGAGAACTACGCGCCGATCCGCGCCCGCGGCACGTTCCGCGACGTCCCCGTCGCCGGCATCCTCGGCGACCAGCAGGCCGCGACGTTCGGGCAGGCGTGCCTGGACGTCGGCGAGGCCAAGAACACCTACGGCACCGGCAACTTCGTGCTGCTCAACACGGGCACGGAGAAGGTCGAGTCGAAGAACGGCCTGCTCACGACGGTCTGCTACAAGATCGGCGACGCCCCGCAGGTCTACGCGCTCGAGGGCTCGATCGCGGTCACGGGCTCGCTGGTGCAGTGGATGCGCGACAACCTCGGGATCATCGCGTCGGCTCCCGAGATCGAGGACCTCGCGAAGTCGGTGGACGACAACGGCGGCGCGTACTTCGTGCCGGCCTTCTCCGGCCTGTTCGCGCCCTACTGGCGCTCCGACGCGCGCGGCGCGATCGTCGGCCTGACCCGCTACGTCAACAAGGGCCACCTCGCCCGCGCCGTCCTCGAGGCCACGGCGTTCCAGACCCGCGAGGTCATCGACGCGATGAACGCCGACTCCGGGGTGCCCCTGACGACACTCAAGGTCGACGGCGGCATGGTCGGCAACGAGGTGCTCATGCAGTTCCAGGCCGACCTGCTCGGCGTCGACGTCATCCGGCCGGTGGTCGCCGAGACGACGGCCCTGGGCGCGGCCTACGCGGCCGGCCTCGCCGTCGGGTTCTGGGAGTCCGAGCAGGACATCCGCGACAACTGGGCCCAGGACAAGGTCTGGTCGCCGTCGATGGACCCGAGCCTGCGCGACGAGACCTACGCGCAGTGGAAGAAGGCGGTCACGCGCACGTTCGACTGGGCCTGATCACGAGAGGTCGACGGAGCCGGGACCGCGGGTCACCCGAGCGGCCGGTCCCGGCACGTCGGCGCCGACACGGGCACGCCGCGGAGCCGTTCGTCGCGACGAAGACCGTCGAGGACCACCTGCGCACCGTGTACGGGAAGCTCGCCCCGACCGGTCGCCGTGCGCCGCGGGACCGGCTGAAGAGCCGCCGGCGCCCCCTCAGTCCAGGTCGTCGTGCTGCATCAGCCGGCGGCCCGCCTCGGTCACCGACCCCGACAGCGACGGGTAGATGGAGAACGTGTGGGCGAGGTCGTCGACGGTGAGGTTGTTCTGCACCGCCATGGCCAGCGGGAGGATGAGCTCGCTGGCCACCGGGGCCACGATCACGCCGCCGATGACGACACCGGTCGCCGGCCGGCAGAAGATCTTGACGAAGCCCTCGCGGAGCCCAGACATCTTCGCCCGCGGGTTGGTGCCCAGCGGCATGATCACCTCGCGGGCGGAGAACTCGCCGTTCTCCACCTGGGCGTGGCTGATGCCGACCGTCGCCACCTCGGGGCGCGTGAACACGGCCGAGGCGACGGTCTTGAGCCGCAGCGGGGAGACGCCCTCGCCGAGCGCGTGCCACATCGCGATCCGGCCCTGCATCGCGGCCACCGAGGCCAGGGGCAGCAGGCCGGTGCAGTCACCCGCGGCGTAGACGCCCGGGACGTCGGTGCGCGAGACACGGTCCACGGTGATGTGGCCGCTGTCGGTGAGCGCGAGGCCGATGTTCTCGGCGCCGATGTCGCCGGTGTTGGGCACCGAGCCGACCGTCATCAGGGCGTGCGAGCCCTCGACCTCACGGCCGTCGTTCAGCGTCACGCGCACGCCGTCGGCGGTGGCGACGACCTTCTCCGCCCGGGACCGCGGCTCGATGCGCACCCCGCGGGCGGTGAAGACCTCCTCCAGCGTCGCCGCGGCATCGGGGTCCTCGTGCGGGAGCACCCGGTCACGGCTGGAGATCAGGGTCACCGGCACGCCCAGCTCGGCGTACGCGGACACGAACTCGGCGCCGGTGACGCCGGACCCGACGACGACGAGGTGCTCGGGCAGCGCGTCGAGGTCGTAGAGCTGGCGCCAGGTCAGGACGCGCTTGCCGTCGGGCTGGGCGTCGGGCAGCACGCGCGGCGAGGCGCCCGTGGCGACGAGCGCGACGTCGGCGGTGACCGTCTCGGTGCTGCCGTCGGGGTGTGCGATGCAGATGTCGTGGGTGGCACTGCTGCGGTCGCTCTCCTCGAACCACGCGCGGCCCTGCACGACGCGGACCCCCGCGGTCTGCAGCGTCCCGCGCACGTCCGCCGACTGCGCGAGCGCGAGGCCGTGCACCCGGCCGTTGACCCGGGGCAGGTCGACGCGCGGGTCGTCGACGTCGACACCCATCTCGTGCGTGCTGCGGAAGCCGGCGCGCACGCCGGCCGAGGCGATGAACGTCTTGGACGGCACGCAGTCGTAGGCGACGCAGTTGCCCCCCAGGCTGTCCTGCTCGACGACGGTGACGTCGGCCTCGTGCTGGGCGGCGACCAGCGCCGCCTCGTACCCCGCGGGCCCTCCGCCGAGGATGACGATGCGGGTCATGTGGTGGTTCCCTCCTGGTTCGTCACCCTCCATGGTCCACGACGAGTCGAGGACGCGGATGACGCGCGCGCACCGATCGTGTTCCGGCGACCGACGGGCCGGGTCGGGACCCGCGGGCGTCCCTCCTGGCTACCCTGTCCGCCGTGCCGCTCTACGCCGCGTACGGATCCAACATGGACCCCGCGCAGATGATGCAACGGGCGCCCCACTCGCCCATGTCGGGTACGGGCTGGCTCGAGGGCTGGCGCCTGACCTTCGGGGGCGAGGACTACGGGTGGGAGGGCGCCCTGTCCACCGTCGTCGAGGACCCCGGGTCGCGGGTCTTCGTGGTGCTGTACGACGTCAGCCCCCTCGACGTCGACCAGCTCGACCGCTGGGAGGGCGGCGAGCTCGGCATGCACAAGAAGCTCCGCCTGCGCATCCAGACGATGGACGGGCCACAGCTCGCGTGGGTCTACGTCCTCGACGCCTACGAGGGCGGCCTGCCCTCCGCGCGCTACATCGGCGTGCTCTCCGACGCCGCCGAGAGCGCCGGCGCCCCGGACGACTACGTCCGCGCGCTGCGCGAGCGCCCCTGCCGCTCGGTCGGGCCGGGGCCCGGCTCGGAGCTGTAGGGGCGCGCCGGCCGCCGGGCGCGAGATCAGGAGCACCTCGTGCGCGCGGGGGGCCCGCCCGCGGTGCACGGAGTGCTCCTGATCATCAGCCGCCGTAGCCGGCGCGGCGCAGCGCCTCGGCCATCGCGTCGTTCGTGGGCGCGGGGCGCCGGTCGCGGCCCTGACCGCCGCGGTTGCCCTGGCCCCCACGCTGGTCGCGGCCGCCCTGGCCACCCCGAGCGCCCTGCCCGCCGCGGCCGCCCTGGCCACCGCGGCCCTGGCCGCCCTGCGGTCCGCCGCCGCCCTGGCCGCGCTCGGGACGCCCGCCGCGTCCGCCACGGCCCTCGGGGCGACCCTCGGGGCGCCCCTCCTGCTCGCGACCGCCCTGGCCCTCGTCGGGACGCCCGCGACCGGGCTGGCCGCCCTGACCGCCCTGACCACCGCGGCCGTGGCCACCGCGTCCGCCGTGTCCACCCTGTCCGCCGCGCCCACCGCGCCGTCCCCCGCCCTGGCGCTCGCCCGTCTCGGTGGCCGTCGCGGCCGGAGCGGCCTCCGGCGCGCCCTCGGCCGGCGCCTCCCCGGCCGCCGAGGCCGCCGAGGCCGCCGCGCCCGCCGCGCCCTGGCCGCCCTGGCCGCCCTGGCCGCCCTGAGCGCCCTGACCGCCCTGGCCCCGACCGCCGCCGCGACCACGTCCACCCCGCCCACGTCCGCCGCGCCCGGGACGCGCGCCCTCGGGCTTGGCCTCGCCGTCGGCCGTCTCGTCCTCGTCGACGCGCAACGTCAGCGAGATGCGCTTGCGCTCCACGTCGACGTCGAGCACCCGCACCCGCACGACGTCGCCCGGCCCCACGACCGAGCGGGGGTCGGAGACGAAGTCCTTGGACATCGCCGAGATGTGCACGAGGCCGTCCTGGTGCACGCCGACGTCGACGAACGCGCCGAACGCGGCCACGTTGGTGACCTGCCCCTCGAGCACCATGCCCGGCGTCAGGTCGGTGATCTGCTCGACGCCCTCGGCGAACTCGGCGGTGGTGAACTCCGGGCGCGGGTCGCGGCCCGGCTTGTCGAGCTCGCTGATGATGTCGAGCACGGTCGGGCGCCCGACCCGCTCGTCGGTGAAGTCGTCCGGGTTCAGCTGCCCGAGCAGGGAGCTGTTGCCGACGAGCCCGTCGACGTCCGTGCCCGTCGCGTCGGCGATCCGGTGCACCACCGGGTACGACTCGGGGTGCACCGCCGAGCGGTCGAGCGGGTCGGCGGCGCCGGGGATGCGCAGGAAGCCCGCGCTCTGCTCGAACGCCTTGGCCCCGAGCCGCGGCACGGCGTGCAGGGCGTCGCGGGAGGCGAACGGGCCGTGCTCGTCGCGGTAGCCGACGATCGTCGTGGCCAGGCCGGAGCTGATGCCCGACACGCGGCGCAGCAGCGGCGCCGAGGCGGTGTTGACGTCGACGCCGACCGCGTTCACGCAGTCCTCGACGACGGCGTCCAGCGAGCGCGACAGGGCCGTGCCGGCGATGTCGTGCTGGTACTGGCCCACGCCGATCGACTTCGGGTCGATCTTCACGAGCTCGGCCAGCGGGTCCTGCAGGCGCCGCGCGATCGACACCGCGCCGCGCAACGAGACGTCGAGGTCCGGCAGCTCGGCGGAGGCCTGCTCCGACGCGGAGTACACCGACGCGCCCGCCTCGGACACCACCGCCGCGGTGAGCCCGAGGTCGGGCTCGCGGGCGATGAGGTCGCGGACCAGGGCGTGGGTCTCGCGCGAGGCCGTGCCGTTGCCGATGGCGACGAGCTCGACGCCGTGCTCTCCGGCGAGCTCACCGAGCCGCGTGCGCGAGGCCTCCCACTGCCGGCGCGGCACGTGGGGGTGGACGGTGTCGGTGGCGACGACCTTGCCGGTGCCGTCGACGACCGCGACCTTGACGCCCGTGCGCAGCCCCGGGTCGAGGCCCATCGTCGGGCGCGCGCCGGCCGGGGCGGCGAGCAGCAGGTCGCGCAGGTTGCCGGCGAACACCAGCACCGCGCCCTCCTCGGCGACCTCGCGCAGGCGCACGCGCAGGTCGACGACCAGCCGCGACAGGATGCGCGTGCGCCAGGCCCAGCGCACGGCCTCGCCCAGCCAGCGGTCGGCGGGACGCCCGCGGTCGGCGACGCCCACCGCGCTCGCGATGCGCGCGAGGTAGACCTCGCTGATCGCGGACTCGTCGTCGTCGGCGGCCAGGGGGTCGAGCGTGAGCGCCAGGACCTCCTCGGTCTCGCCGCGCAGGACCGCGAGGATCCGGTGCGAGGGCAGGCGCGTGAACTTCTCGTCGAAGGCCGCGTAGTCGGAGAACTTCGCGGCCGCCGTGTCGCCCTCGCCGCCGCGCCCCTCGCGGTAGGTGGCGGTGAGGCGCCCACGACGCCACATCTGCTCGCGCAGGTCCTCGATGAGGTCCGCGTCCTCGGCCCACCGCTCGACGAGGATCGCGCGGGCGCCCTCGAGCGCGGCGTCACGGTCGGGGACGCCGCGGTCCGGGTCGACGTAGGCGCCCGCCGCGGTGCGCGGGATGTGCGTCGGGTCGCTGACCAGGGCGTCGGCGAGCGGCTCGAGGCCCGCCTCGCGGGCGATGGCCGCCTTGGTGCGCCGCTTCGGCTTGAAGGGCAGGTAGACGTCCTCGAGGCGGCTCTTGGTCTCCGCGCCGAGGATGCGCGCCTCGAGCTCGCCGTCGAGCTTGCCCTGGGCGCGCACCGACTCGAGGACCGCCGCCCGGCGCTCCTCGAGCTCGCGCAGGTAGGTCAGGCGCTCCTCGAGCGTGCGCAGCTGGGCGTCGTCGAGACCGCCCGTCGCCTCCTTGCGGTAGCGCGCGACGAACGGGACCGTCGCCCCGCCGTCGAGCAGCTCCACCGCCGCCGCGACCCGGCCCTCCCCGACACCGAGCTCGTCGGCGATGCGGCGTGTGACCGGGGGCAGGACAGGGGCGGACACACCGCCCTCGGCCGGGGTGGAGGCGTCCGTGGCGGTCACCGTCGCATCGCTCACGCCGCCATCGTGCCCGACGGGTCCGACGACCCGCGACGAGGATCCTGTCGGGCGGGTCAGCCGCCGAGCGACTCGAGCGCCGCGTGGACGAGCGTCCGCACGCCGACGGGCAGGGCACGCTCGTCGAGGTCGAAGGTGGGCTGGTGGATGTCGGACTTGTCGCCGACGCCCGACCACACGCCGAGCCGCCCCATCGCGCCGGGCACGTGCTCGAGGTACCAGCCGAAGTCCTCGCCGCCGCTGGACTGCTCGGTGCCGACCGACGCGTCGAGCCCGTTGGCGCGCTGCGCGGCGCGGGCGAGCAGGTCGGCCGAGACGGCGTCGTTGACCACCGGCGGCACCCCGCGACGGTGCTCGAGCACGTAGCCGACGCCGGTCGGCGCGAGCAGCGCGGTGATGAGCGAGCGCACCAGCGGCTCGAGCTCGTTCCACGTCGCGTGCTCGGCGGTGCGCAGGGTGCCGGCGAGCATCCCCTGCTGGGGCACCGCGTTCGCGGCGTGGCCGGCCTGCACCGCGCCCCACACGAGCACCGTGCCCGAGCGCGGGTCGACGCGACGGGACAGCAGGTCGGGCAGGCCGGTGATGACGGTGCCGAGCGCGTGCACGAGGTCCGCGGTGAGGTGCGGGCGCGAGGTGTGCCCGCCCGGGGAGGTCAGGCGCAGCTCGAGCATGTCGCACGCCGAGGTGATGGCGCCGGTGCGCGTGCCGACCTTGCCGACCTCGAGGCGCGGGTCGCAGTGCAGCGCGAAGACACGGTCGACGCCGTCGAGGCCGTCGTTGGCGATGACGTCGAGCGCGCCGCCGGGCTGGACCTCCTCGGCCGGCTGGAAGATCAGCCGCACGCGGCCGGGCAGCGCCGGTGCCGAGGCGAGCGCGAGGCCCGCCCCGAGCAGCATCGCCGTGTGGGCGTCGTGCCCGCACATGTGCGCGACGCCCGGGATGCGCGACGAGTAGGGCGCGTCGGTCTGCTCGGTGAGCGGGAGGGCGTCGAGGTCCGCCCGCAGCGCCACGGTGCGCGGGCCCTCGCCGATGTCGCAGATCAGGCCGGTGCCGGGCAGCAGCCGCGGACGCAGCCCGGCGTCGGTGAGGATCTCGGCGCACAGCCGCGTCGTCTCGAACTCGCGGCGGGCGAGTTCGGGCCGAGCGTGGAGCGCGCGACGCCACCCGACGACGTGGTCGGCGTGCGCGGCGAGCCACCGGTCGATCCACTCCGGGCCGTTGCCGGCGCCGAGGTCGGCCACAGGGGCCGATGCGGCACGCGGCTCCGCCAGAGTCATCGAACACACCTCCTGGTGGGGACCCGTCGCGGGTCCGACTGTCCGGCCCAGCATGCCTGCGCCGGACGGCGGTTGTGGGCGATCGAGCCGGCCTCGCGCCGAGGGGTCGCGATCGCGCTGTCGGCGGCGACCCACGTCACCGCCCCGACCGATGAGCGGCCGGTCCGTGCAGGTCACCGGCGTGCGGTGCCGCTACTCGGCAGTCGCCCCCCGTCCGTCGCACGTCATGGATCCGCGGGTACCCCGGGGGCGGCCCGCCCAATGGTCGACGTTGCCATGATGGTCGGGTGAGCCCCGCACCCACCGACGCGCCCGGCCCCCGCCGGATCGTCGGGCGCTACCGCCTCGAGCACGAGCTCGGCCGCGGCGCCATGGGCACGGTGTGGTCGGCGTACGACGAGGTCCTGCACCGCCCCGTCGCGGTGAAGGAGGTGCGCCTGTCGTCGGTGCCCGTCAACGAGCGGGCCATCGTGCGCGAGCGCACCCTGCGCGAGGCGCGGGCGACGGCGATGCTGAGCCACCCCAACGTCGTCACCCTCTACGACGTCGTCGAGGTCGCCTCCGAGCCCTACGTCGTCATGGAGCTGCTGCCCTCGCGCAGCCTCGCGAGCTACATCGGCGACCGGGGGCGGCTGACCCAGCCCGAGGCCGCGGAGATCGGGTCGGCGGTCGCCTCGGCGCTGATCACCGCCCACCGCGCGGGCATCACCCACCGCGACGTCAAGCCCGGCAACGTCCTCATCGGCGAGAACGGGCAGATCAAGCTCACCGACTTCGGCATCGCGCGCAACGCCGCCGAGCAGTCGATGACGCAGACCGGCACGGTGCTCGGCTCGCCGCCCTACATCGCGCCCGAGGTGGCCATGGGCCGCGCCGTCGGCCCCGCCGCCGACCTCTGGGGCCTCGGCGCCACCCTCTTCGCCTGTCTCGAGGGACGCCCGCCGTACGACGCGGGCGACCCGGTGGGCACGGTCACGGAGGTCGTGCACGGCGAGGTGCCGGTGCCGTCGGGACGCGGTCCGGTGATCGACGTGATCCGCGGGCTCATGGTCAAGGACCCGGCGCTGCGCATGCCGCTCGCCGCCGTGCGCCGGCGGCTGCGCCCGCTGCTCTCGGATCCCGAGGGCCCGGTGCTCGCGACGTCCTCCGCCCCCCGCACCGCGGCGATCCGCGTGCCGCGCCCCGGCCCGGGCAGCGACCAGGCGGGCCTCATCCCCGTCTCCACCACCCGCGGGCCGGCCGGGACGCTGGTCGAGGGCTCCCCCGACGCGCCCGAGCCGCCCCGCCCGCGCCCGTCGCCCGGTCCCCGGACCGGTCCCGAGACCCCGGCCGCCGTGAGCGGCGAGACGCCCGCGGCGAAGGCCGCTCCCCCGGCCCCCGCCTCGACCTCGACCTCGACCGAGGCGCCGTCCGGCGAGTCGCCGGCGGCGGACGGCGCGGAGGAGAAGGACCGGGTCGTCGCGGGCGAGGGTGCCGAGGGGAAGGTCACCGACGCTGCCGACGTGCCGGCGGCCGAACAGACCGCGGCCGAGGACGCGCCGGCCGCGTCGACCGATGGCGCCGACGGTGTCGCGGCCGCGGCGGGTGTGACGGCCGGCGCGGAGGAGGCCGATGCCGAGGAGGCCGACGCCGAGGAGGCCGACGCCGAGGCTCCCGCCGCCGACGACGCCACCACGCCGGACCCGGCCTCCGCCGCTGCGGATCCGGGCGCGGCCCCGGGGAGCGCGGCGGAGCCCACCGTGCCGTCTGCCGAGCCGGAGGCGACGGCGCCCGAGGCCGGCTCCCCGGACGCGGCGTCCGGCACCCCGGCGGCCGACGCGGAGTCCGCCGACGAGAAGGACGTGGCCGCCGGCGAGGACCCCGTGGGCGAGGGCACGCCGGCGAAGGCCGCCGGTGGGGCTGCCGCTGGTGCCGCCGTGGCCGTCGGCGCGGCCGCCGCGGCGGGCACCGGCAAGGCCGACGGCGGAGCCGCTGAGGAGGCCTCAGGTGCGGCCGCGCCGCAGGCCGAGTCCGCGGCGACGCCGGGCGCCACGGCGGCGGCGAAGACTGGCGCGAAGCCCGCGGCGACATCCGGCGGGGAGCCCGACGCGGAGTCTGCGGCCGCCTCCGACGTCGAGTCGGAGGCGTCCACCAGCACGGACACCCCCGACACCGCGAAGCCCGACACCGCGAAACCCGCCACCACGAAACCCGCCACCACGAAACCCGCCACCACGAAGCCCGCCACCGCGGAGCCTGACGCTGCCGAGCCCGAGGCCGCGAAGCCCGAGGAGGCGGCCGGAGGCGGGACGGGCGCGTCCGGCACGGAGGACGCCGACAGCGGCGCGCCCGCCGAGGACGCCCAGGCCGAGGACTCCCCCGCCGAGGACGCCCCCGCCGAGCCGGACGGGGGCGCCGCCGCCGAGGACGCCCCGGACAAGGACACCCCACCCGAGGACACCCCGACCGAGGACGCCCCCGACGAGGACGGGCCCGGCACCGGCTCGTCCGGCACCGCGTCGAACGGCAGCGGCGACACCGGCACCAGCACCGGCAGCAGCGGCGGCGGGAGCAACGGACGCAGCCCGCGACCGACGGCGTCGCGCCCGCCGTCACCGCCGGCGGACGCCGAGACGACGATGGTGGGGCCGCGGGTGGCGGCGTCCGAGGACGTCACGCGCACCGTGCGACGCCCACCCCCGCCGCCGCGTGCCGCCGCGCCACCCGCCGGTCGGTGGACGCCCCCGGGCGGCGCCCCGGCGGCCGGCTGGCGACCCGCCCCGCCCCGCCCGGCGACGCCGGGACTGGGCACGTCGGGCCAGGTCGCGCAGCCGCTGGCGGCGGACCCCGGTCCCCTGCCGTTCGCGCCGACCCAACGGCCGGCGCCGCCGAAGCGCTCGCCGTGGGTCGTGGCCGCGGTGGTGGCGCTGCTGGTGCTGATGGCGGCGCTCGGCGCGGTCGGCGCCTACGCGCTCACCCGCTCGCTCGCGGGTCAGGGCCCGCTCACGGCGTCGCTCACCCCGGCGGGCCCGGAGGTGGCGGGCACGGTGCTCATCGCGCACGCCGACACCGACGAGCGCTACAGCGGTACCGGCCTGGGCTTCAGCGCGCTCGTCCCGGCCGGCTGGCAGCAGTTCCGGCTCGAGCAGGCAGGCGGGGACATCGCCGTGCGCTTCGTCTCGCCGGACGCGAGCCGGGAGCTGCGGGTCGACCGGGTCGCGGGCTTCTACCCGTCGCAGCGCGCCGCGGACTACCTCGCGCTGCTCGCCCGTCCGGCGAGCCTCGGCGTGGACGGCAGCTCGGTCGGCCCCGTGGAGACGGTCGGCGCGGGCGCGCCCGGTGCGGAGCCGCCGCAGCAGACCGTCTACCGCACCACCTCCGGCGCCGACGACCGCACGACCTGGACGCGGCTGGTGCCGTCCGGCACCGACCTGTGGGTGGTACGCCTGACCGCGCCGAGCACCGACCCCGTCGGCGCCCCGGAGCAGTTCCGCGCCATCGCCGACAGCTTCGCCGTCCCCCCACCCGAGGCGGCCCCCCGGTGACCGTCGTCGAACCGCCCTTCTCCCCGCCGCCGACCCCCGAGGCCGCGGCCGCGGAGCTCGCCAAGCGCACCGGGGCCCTCACCCACGACGTCGCCGTCGTGCTGGGCTCGGGTTGGCGTCCCGCGGCCGACGCGTTCGGGGAGCCGGCGGCCGAGGTGCCCGTCGCCGATCTGCCCGGCTTCACCCCGCCCGGCGCCCCCGACCACGCGGGGGTGGCGCGGTCGGTGGAGGTCGCGGGCCACCGTGTCCTCGTCCTGCTCGGGCGCATCCACCTCTACGAGGGGTACGGGCCGGCGCAGGTCGTGCACCCCGTGCGCACGGCCCGCGCGGCGGGCGCCCGCACGATCGTGCTGACGAACGCGGCGGGCGGGATCGACCCGTCGTACGGGGTCGGTCAGGCGGTGCTGGTCAGCGACCACCTCAACCTGACCGCCACCTCGCCGCTGGCCGGCCCCGACTTCGTCGACCTCACCGACGCCTACGACCCCGGCCTGCGGGCCCTCGCCCGCACGATCGACCCCGACCTGCCCGAGGGCGTCTACGCCGGTCTGCGCGGCCCCCACTTCGAGACCCCCGCCGAGATCCGCATGCTGCGCACGATGGGCGCCGACCTCGTGGGCATGTCGACCGTGCTCGAGACGATCGCCGCGCGGGCGCTGGGGGCGCGGGTGGCGGGGGTGGCGCTGGTCAGCAACCCGGCCGCGGGCACCACCGACGCGCCGATCGACCACCTGTCGGTCATCGAGGCCGTGCACGCCTCCGCGGCGCGCACCGGCGCGCTGCTGCGACGTCTCGTCGAGGCCGCGCTGGAGACCCAGGAGACGCCGGGGTCGTGACGCGCCTGCTGGTGGTGCACCACACCCCGTCGCCGGCCCTGCACGAGCTGCTGGCGGCCGTGCTCGACGGGGCGGGCACCGACGAGATCGAGGGCGACGTCGAGGTGCTCAGCCGGCCGGCGCTCACCGCGGGTGCGGCCGACGCGCTGGCCTGCGACGGGATCGTGCTCGGCACGCCGGCCAACATCGGCACGATGTCGGGCGCGCTCAAGCACTTCTTCGACCAGGTGTACTACCCCTGCCTCGACCAGACCGCCGGCCGCCCGTTCGGGCTGTACGTGCACGGCGGGTCGGACACCGCGGGCGCCGTGCGCGACGTCCTGAAGATCACGGGCGCGCTCGGGTGGGAGCAGGCGGCGGAGGTCGTCACCTCGACGGGGGAGATCGGCGCCGCCGAGCGCGAGGCCGCGTGGGAGCTCGGGGCGACGGTCGCGCTGCAGGCGGTGGAGCGGACGGGGAGCTCGTCCCCCTAGGAGCGACGATTCCAGGGGAGCACGCCGATAGGCCGTTCGCTGTGGGAGGAAGCCCCGCGGGGTCCGGCGCGTTGGGCGGGGCATGACATCGCGAGTGGTGCAGTACCGCCGCTTCGGCGGACCCGAGGTCCTCGAGGTCACCGAGCGCGAGGACCCGGAGCCCGGCGAGGGCCAGGTCCGCCTGCGGGTCCGCGCTGCGGCGGTGAACCCGCTGGACTGGAAGCTGCGGTCGGGGGCCATGGCGCGCGGGGACGCGCCCGCCGAGCCCAAGGTGCCCGGGTTCGACGTGGCCGGGGTCGTGGACGCGGTCGGTGACGGCGTGGTCGACCTGGCCGTCGGCGACGAGGTGGTCGGCAAGGCGACCGGCGGCGCCTACGGCGAGACGGCGCTGGCCGCGGCCAAGGCGCTCACCCGCAAGCCCGCCGAGGTGTCCTGGGAGGTCGCGGCGTCGGTGCCCACGGGGGCCACGACCGCGGCCCGCGCGCTCGCCCTGCTCGGGCTGGGCGAGGGCGACCACACCGGCACGACGCTGGTCGTCGACGGCGCGTCGGGCGGGGTCGGCGTCTACGCGGTGCAGTTCGCCGTCGCGCGCGGCGTGACCGTCATCGGCACCGCGAGCGAGACCCACCAGGACGACGTCCGTGCGCTCGGCGCGACCCCGGTCGTCTACGGCGAGGGCGTCGCCGACCGCATCCGGGAGGTCGCGCCGCAGGGCGTCGACCGCGCCTTCGACACGTCGGGCAAGGGCGCGCTGCGCGACCTCGTCGCCCTCACCGGCTCCCCCGACAAGGCCGTGACGATCGCCGACTACGCGGGCGCGCAGGAGCTCGGGGTGACCTTCACCTCCGGCGGCGACGCCGACACCGAGCGCGCCGTGCTCGCCGACGCGCTCGCCCGCGTCGCCGACGGGCGGCTGCGCACCCCCGCCGTCGTCACCTACCCGCTCGACCAGGCCGGGAAGGCGCAGGACGACAACCAGTACGGGCGCGTGTCGGGGAAGCTCGTCCTGCTGCCGTGACGCCCGTGGGCGGCTACCCGCGGGCCCGCAGCGCCGCCTCGTAGAGCGCGTTCGCCGAGACGCCGTGGGCCGCGGCCACCTCGCGCGCGGCGTCCTTGAGACGACGCCCGTCGGCCGCGAGCCCGAGGACCTCCGCGGCGAGATCCTCGGGCTCCGGCGTCACGGGCGCCGCCGGGCCCAGCACCACGGTGATCTCGCCCAGGATGTCGCGCTCCCCCGCCCACGCCGCGAGCTCGGCGAGGGTGCCGCGCACGACCTCCTCGTGGGTCTTGGTCAGCTCGCGGCAGACCGCGCCGCGCCGCTCGCCCCCGAGCTCGGCCACCGCCACCGCGAGCAGGCCGGCCAGCCGCCGCGGCGACTCGAAGAAGACGACGGTGCGGGGCTCGGTCGCGAGCTCGCGGAACCACGTCCGGCGCTTGCCGTCGGCCCGGGGGGCGAAGCCCTCGAAGCAGAACCGGTCGGTGGGCAGCCCGGACACCGCCAGCGCCGCCAGCACCGCGGACGGGCCCGGCAGGCAGCGCACCGCGAGGTCCTCGGCGAGGCACGCGGCGACGGCGCGGTAGCCGGGGTCGGACACGCTCGGCATGCCGCCGTCGGTGACGAGCAGCACGGTCTCGCCGCGCCGGACCGCGTCCACCAGCCCTGGGGTCCGCGCCACCTCGTTGTCCTCGCGGAACGTCACGACCCGCCCCGCGACCTCGACGCCCAGGTCGGCGGCCAGGCGCGCCAGCCGTCGGGTGTCCTCGGCGGCCACGACGTCGGCCGTCGCCAGGGCGTCGCGCAGGCGGGCGGAGGCGTCGGCCGGGTCGCCGAGCGGGACACCACCCAGCAGGAGCACCCCGTCCGACCCCGTCGCCATCGCCGCAACCCTACGATCGGTCCCCGTGACGGCCCCGAGCACCATCGCGCGCCCGGCCCCGCCGGCCCCGCGCCCGGCGCCGCAGGACGCCCCGGCCGTCGCGCAGCTCCTCGGGCGTCCCATGCCCACCGACCGCGTGCGTGGCTGGGTCGTCGCGCTGGTCCTCACGGTGATCGGCGGTGTCGTCCGGTTCTGGGACCTCGGGTGGCCCACCGACCAGGGCACACCGATCTTCGACGAGAAGCACTACGTGCCCCAGGCGTGGCAGGTGCTGCGCAACGGCGGCTACGAGGACAACCCGGGCTACGAGCTCGTCGTCCACCCGCCGCTGTCGAAGCAGCTCATGGCCGTCGGACAGTGGATCTTCGGGTACGACCCGGTCGGCTGGCGGGCGGCGTCCGCGCTCGCCGGGACGCTGTGCATCCTCGTCATCGTCCGGGTCGCGCGGCGGATGACACGGTCGACCCTGCTCGGCGGGCTCGCCGGCGTGCTGCTCATCGCCGACGGCGTCAGCCACGTCTCCGCGCGCGTCGGGATGATCGACGTCTTCCCGGCCTTGTTCGTGCTGCTCGCGTTCGCCGCGCTGCTGGTCGACCGCGACGACGTGCGCGCCCGCCTCGCCGTCGTCGTCGCCGAGGGGCGGATCGCGGACACGCTGTACGGGCCGCGGCTGGGCGTGCGCTGGTGGCGGCTCGCCGCCGGCGCCTGCCTCGGGCTGTCGCTCGCGGCGAAGTGGTCGGGGCTCTACTACATCGTCTTCTTCGGCGCCCTGCTGCTCGGGTTCGACGCCGCCGCCCGTCGCGCCGCCGGCGTCGCGCGGCCGTTCCTCGGGACGCTCGTGCGCGACGTCGCGCCCGCGGCGTGGGCGTTCCTCGCCGTGCCGGTGCTCTGTTACCTCGCGAGCTGGCTGCCCTGGATCGCCAGCGAGACGGGCACCGACCGCCACGCCGTCGGCCAGCAGATCCCCGTCGGCGGGCCGCTGGGCTTCCTGCCCGACTGGCTGCAGGGCCTGGCGTACTACAGCACCAAGGTCCTCGAGTTCCACGCCACGCTCGACACGCCGCGGGGGTCGCCGCACCCGTGGGAGTCGAAGCCGTGGAGCTGGCCGATGGGCCTGCGCCCGATGCTCTACTACTACGAGTCGGGCACCGGCGACCTCGGCTGCGGGTCGCCGTCGTGCGTGTCCGCGGTGATGCTCATCGGCACCCCGGCGCTGTGGTGGATCTCCCTGCCCGTCCTCGGGTGGTCGATCTGGCGGGTCGCGACGGCCTTCGACTGGCGTCACGCCGCCGTGCTCGTCGGCTACGGGGCGGGTTTCCTGCCCTGGTTCACCAACCTCGACCGGCAGATGTACTTCTTCTACATGACGCCGGTCGCGCCGTTCCTCGTGCTGGCGGTCGTGCTGGCGCTCGGCGAGTTCCTCGGCCGCCGCGAGCAGGGCCTGGAACGCCGGCGCACCGGCACCCTCGTCGTCGGTGTCTACACCGGCTTCGTCGTCGCGAACTTCGCGTGGCTCTGGCCGATCCTGGTGGGGACGTGGATCACCGCCGACCGTTGGAACGCGGAGCTCTGGCTGCCGTCCTGGCGCTGACGCCGCCGGTTCCACGCACAGCCTCGACACCGGCGCGGCAAGACATCCCGTGCCACGGCCGTGGCTGAGACCGTCTCAGCAACCTGGGCGGGAGTGTCGGGGGTCGGGGCTAGGTTCGAACACGTGAGCGAACGGGTGGGTGTGGCCGGGCGGGTGCTGCTCGAGCGTGCCCGGGCGCGGATGGTCGCGCTGCGCGCCGAGCAGTTCCGGTTGTTGGAGGACATCGCCGCGCTCGAGGCCGCCGGGGTCGCCGAGCAGACGGGGGATCGGGGGACTTCCCGGCTGGTGGGCGACCTGTGGCACGTGGACGCCCACGACGCCAAGCGGTGGTGCGACGAGGCCGCCGACCTCACCGCGAGGGTGTCGTTGCTGGGGGAGTCGTTGCCGCCGCGGCTGGCGGCCACGGCCACCGTCGCGGCGGCGGGGGAGATCGGGCCGGGGCACGTGGCGGTGATCCCGCCGCACGATGGCGCGCCTGGAGCGGGTGGACAGCGTGAGCGTCGAGCAGTGGGGCCAGGCGGAGGCCACGTTGGCCGAGCAGGCCACGTGGCTGGCCCCGCGCCAGCTCGCCAAGGCCGCCGACGCGTTGCTGGCGCGGCTGGACCCCGACGGGGTGGCCCCTTCCGATGGGGAGGACTGTCGCGATGAGTTGGTGTGGGTGCGGCGGCGCCGGGACGGGTCGTTGGCGTTCAAGGGCCGGTTGCACGATCCGCTCGATGCCGAGGCGTTCTGCGAGGTGATCGACGGGCTGTCCGAGCCGTGCGGGCCCGACGACCGGCGCGAGCTCGGGCGGCGGCGGGCCGACGGGCTCAAGGACCTGGTCCAGGACGCCCGCCGCCCCGGCGGCCTGGCCACCCACCCCGACACCGACACCGACACCCACACCGACACCGACACCGACACCGACGGACCCGACCCCGACACCGGCGAGGCCGGCGAGGCCGGCGAGGCCGGGCCCAGCGGGACCGCGGCCGAGGAGGATGCGCTGATTCCCGCGCCGCGCCGCCCCGAGCAGCGCCCGACGCCCGCACGCCCGTCCGGGTCGACGGGCGTCGAGCGGGCGGGGCGGGCGTTGCTGACGATCACGATGGACCACCGGTGGCTGCGCGCGGCCGTCGGTCACGCCACCCTGGACTCCGGGCAGCGGGTCGCCGCGGCCACGGTGCGCCGCTGGGCCTGCGATGCCGAGGTCGTGCCCGTGGTGCTCGGCTCGCGCGCCGAGCCCCTCGACGTCGGGCGGGCCACCCGCACCGTGCCCGACGCCCTGCGCCGCGCGCTGAACCTGCGCGACGGCGGCTGCGCCCACCCCGGCTGCGACCGCCGGCCCCGCCGCTGCCACGCCCACCACATCCACCACTGGGGCCAGGGCGGCGACACCTGCCTGGCCAACCTGGTGCTGCTCTGCCGCTACCACCACCGGCTCATCCACCACGGCCAGTGGCAGGTCACCATCGTCGACGGGCTGCCCTGGTTCACCCCACCACCCTGGATCGACCCCGACCAACGACCCCGACCCGGCGGCCGACCCCGCGTCCCCCTCTGAGGCAGTTCCGAGCGCCGGGGGTGGGGAGTCGACCGAGGTGGCGCGACCTTCGCGGACGTGCCGTGAGCGGCACCGCTCTCCAACCCCGGAGACGACGAACGCCCGGGCCGATCGGCCCGGGCGTCGCGGTGAGGAGTGGAGCTGAGGGGAATCGAACCCCTGACCTACTCGATGCGAACGAGTCGCGCTACCAACTGCGCCACAGCCCCTGGTGCGACGCCAACTCTAGCAACGCCGCGGATCAGTTCCGGACAGCGGGTCAGGCCCCGGCCGCCCGGCGGTAGCCGTAGGTCCGCTCGCCGTCGAGGTCGTGGAAGGCCGGGTCGTCCTCGGTGTCGTCGACCAGCTCCATGTCGGCCGGCACCGGCGGCGGCGGCGTGCGCGGGGCCGCCCAGCGGGGGGCCTCGTCGCGGTCCCGGTGGTCGTCGCGGAGGTCCTCCGGGCGCGCCTCGTCCTCGAGGTCGTCGTCGTGCGCGTCGTACTCGGCGTCGATCCAGTCGGCGTCGCGGTACGCGGCCATGCGGGCCTCGTGCTCGGCCTGGCGGGCACGGCGCGCCTCCAGGGCCCGGCGCTCCCCGGACTGGCGCGCGGCACGGCGGGCGCGCACCTCCTCCTCGATGCGCGTCTGGCGCCGCAGGAAGACGAGGTAGCCGACCAGGACGACGTCGGCGGCGATGTGCAGCCACCACATCGCACTCGAGACCACGAGTGCCGCGAGCGCGGAGAGCACCGCGACCGCGATCAGGCCGATGGCGACCCGCTGCCGGAACGCGTAGCGCGCGTGCGCCGCGGCCTCGGCGGCCTCGGCGTCGAACCCGCCGCGTCCCGGCCGGTACGGACGCAGCGCGCGGGCGGGCTCGGGGTCGTCGTCCTCGTCGAGGTCGTCGTCGCGGTCGTCGAGGTCGTCGTCGCGCAGGTCGTCGTCGCGATCATCCCGCTCGTCGAGGTCCTCGTCGAGGTCCTCGTCGCGCAGGTCCTCGTCGCGCAGGTCGTCGTCGCGCAGGTCGTCGTCGTAGCGGTCGTCGAGCTCGTCCACGTCGACCTCGTCCACCACCGGCCGGCGCGGCAGCACGCGCTCGCGGCCTGCGGGGCGGGGGTCCTCGTCCAGGTCGTCCAGGTCGTCCAGGTCGTCCAGGTCGTCCAGGTCGTCGCGCTCGGCGTCGAGGTCGAGCTCGGCGTCGACGGCCTCGGGGGTCTCGTCGTCGCGCTCGGCGACCGCCGTCGCGGCGCCCCGTCCCCCGGCGGCGCCGGACCCCGATCCGGCTCCCGATCCGGCCACCACCGTGCGCTCGCCGCCGGCACGTCCGTCCGTCTGCGCTGTGGTCACGGCGACCTCCTCGATCAGGGGCGCGCCGGCCGACCGCGGCAGCACCCGGGCACTCAGGTCGGCCTCGGCGGGACGCGGGACCATCTGGCGGCGGCGTGCGACGACCGGCACGAGCACGACCAGCCACGCCAGGACCAGGGCCGCGAACACGACCGAGCTCGGCACCGCAGACCTCCCACCCCGACCGACCGCGACGCCCGGATCCGGGCCGTCGCACGCGCCACGCTAGTCACACGAGCCCCGCGCGCCCCGGAGTTCGCGCGGCGTGTCGTGCGCGGGCGGTGACGACATCGCTCCAGTAGGGGAAGCGACGCGTCGAGGGTTTCGGCTCATTACCACTCGACCGGATGGTGCGCCAGCCTCGACCTCTGGGCCGTGTGGGTGTGGTTGCGCGAATCGCCCGGGGGCGCCCACGTCACGCCCGCTCAGCCCGACCGGCGCGCAGCAGCCGCGCGACCAGGCCGTCGGGCAGCACGTCCTCCTCGGTGACGGCGAGGACGAGGTGATCGCGCCAGTCGCCGTCGACCTCGAGGTAGCGGCGCAGCAGGCCCTCCTCGCGGAACCCGAGCTTGGCGAGCACCCGCAGGCTGCGGGCGTTCTCGGGGCGCACGGTCGCCTCGACGCGGTGCAGGCCGACGCGGCTGAAGCAGTGGTCGACGGCGAGCGCCACCCCCGCGGTCGCCGCGCCCCCGCCCGCGACGTGCGCGCCGACCCAGTAGCCCACGTAGGCCGAGAGCAGCGGCTCGCGCACCACGTTGCCGATGACGACCTGCCCGGCGAACTGCCCGTCGACGAGCAGCGTGAACGGCAGCGCCTGCCCGGCGCGGCCCATCGAGCGCAGCGCGGCCCAGCGCGCGGGCCACTCGGCGAGCGCGTTGCGGTCGGCCCAGGGCCCGGGCAGCGTCGGCTCCCAGGGCGCGAGGTGCTCCTCGTCGCGCAGCCGGGTCCGCGACCACGCGGCGCCGTCGCGCAGGCGGACCGGCCGCAGCTCGACGACCCCCGCCGGCACCCGCAGCGCGCGGGTGCGCGCCGGCCAGCCCGGGTGGCGACCGGTCGGCCGGGCACCGCCCCAGGGAGATCGGGACACGCGCGTCAGCTGCGCGGCGCGAGGAACGACACCCGCACCGGGGCGTCCATGCCGAGCTCGGTGGTGTCCTCGTCGACGAGGATCAGCGCGTTGGCCTCGGCGAGCGACGAGAGCAGGTGCGAGCCGGAGCTGCCCAGCGGCTGGGCGAGGTACTCCCCGCTCGCGCGGTCGCGCAGCAGCCGCCCGCGCACGTAGCTGCGCCGCCCGGGCGGCGAGGCGACCGGGGAGAGCAGGGCGGCGGTGACCTCGCGGCGGTGCAGCTCCTGCTTGCCGAGGGTCAGGCGGATGAGCGGGCGCACGAGCACCTCGAACACCACCAGCGCCGACACCGGGTTCGCGGGCAGCAGGAACGTCGGGATCTCCTCGCTGCCCAGGCGCCCGAAGCCCTGCACGGAGCCGGGGTGCATGGCGACGCGCGAGACGTCGACGGGCCCGAGCTCGGACAGCGTGTCCTGGACGTCCTCGCCGAGCCGCCCGCCGACGCCGCCCGCGATGACGACGATCTCCGAGCGCGCCATCGCCGATTCCACGGCCTCGCGCAGCGCCGCCGGCTCGGTCGACGCGATGCCCAGGCGCGTCACCTCGGCGCCGGCATCGGCGGCCGCGGCGGCCAGGGCGTAGGAGTTGACGTCGACGACCTGCCCGGTGCCGGGCGTGCGGTCGAGGTCGACGAGCTCGTCACCGACGGCGAGCACCGACACCCGGGGCCGCGGGTGCACCAGCACCTTCGTGCGCCCGACCGCGGCGAGCAGTCCCACCTGGGCCGGGCCCACCGCGGCGCCGCGGCGCACGGCGACGTCGCCCGGCGCCACGTCCTCGCCGACCCGGCGCACCCACCCGGCCGAGGGCACGGGCGTCTTGACGGTGAGGCGGGCGCGGTGGCCGGTGCCGCGGTGGCCGGGGTCGTCGGCGGCGTCGGTGTGGTCGTAGGGGGCGACGGCGTCGGCGAGGGTCGGCAGCGGCGCGCCGGTGGCCACGCGGACGGCCTGGCCGGGCTGCAGCCGGTGCGCCTGCCGGGAGCCGACCGCGACCTCGCCGACGACGGGCAGCTCGACCGGCTCCTCGGCCGCGGCGCGCACGTCGACGCTGCGCACGGCGAAGCCGTCGACGGCGGCCTGGTCGAAGCCGGGCAGCGCCCGGTCGGCGACGACCTCCTCGGCGCAGAGGAGACCCTGGGCGGAGGAGATGTCCACCCGGATGGGGGCCGGCCGGACCGCGGCGTCGAGCACGCGGCGCAGCTGGGCCTCGACCGTCCTCACCGCTGCGGCCTTTCCCCTGGCTGGCTCCGCATGGCCCCCATCGTCCTACGCCGGGCGCGCCCCGGGGGGTTCCGACGCGCCCGACGCCGGGGTTCCGGCGTGGCCGGTCACCGGGAAGATGTGGCCATGTCCTACGTCGACGACGCCCTGGCCGCCCTCACCGCGCGGGACGCCCACCCCGCCGAGGTCGAGGCCTTCCGCCGCCGCCTCGAGCAGCTCGCCAAGCCGGAGAGCGCGGTGATGCCCGGGGAGGAGCTCGAGCCCGTCGACGACCTGCCGACGCTCGACAGCCTGCCCGAGCCCGACGACGCGGCCGCCCGGGACGCGCTCGACCGCCTCGCGGTGATCAAGCTCAACGGCGGCCTGGGCACCAGCATGGGGCTCGACGGACCGAAGTCGCTGCTGGAGATCAAGCCCGGCACCAGCTTCCTCGACGCCGTCGCGCGCCAGACCCTCGCGCTGCGCGAGGCCCACGGCGCCCGGCTGCCGCTGCTGCTCATGAACTCCGAGGGCACCCGCGGGCCCTCGCTCGGGGCGCTGCGCCGGCACCCGGGCCTCGAGGACGACGAGCTGCCCCTGGACTTCCTCCAGGGCGCCGAGCCGAAGCTGCGCACCGACGACTGGCGCCCCGTGTCGTGGCCCGCCGACCCGCGCCTGGAGTGGTGCCCGCCCGGCCACGGCGACCTCTACACCGCGCTGGCGGCGTCGGGGGCGCTCGACGCGCTCCTCGCGGCCGGCGTGCGGTGGTGCTTCGTGTCGAACTCCGACAACCTCGGCGCGGTCCCGGACGTGCGGATCGCGGCGTGGATGGCGGCCGAGGAGGTGCCGTTCGCGCTCGAGGTGGCGCGCCGTACGGCGATGGACCGCAAGGGCGGCCACCTCGCCTCCCACCGGGGCTCGCTCGTGCTGCGCGAGACCGCCCAGGTCCCCGAGGGCGACGACTCCTTCCAGGACATCGACCGCTTCAGCTACTTCAACACGAACAACCTGTGGTTCGACCTCGAGCACCTGCGGGCCCTGCAGGAGGCCGACCCCGCGGCCCCGTACCTGCCACTGATCGTCAACAAGAAGACGGTCGACCCCACCGACAAGTCCTCGACGCCGGTGCTGCAGCTCGAGACGGCGATGGGCGCGGCGATCGGGTCGGTCGAGGGGGCGCGGGCCCTCGAGGTGCCGCGGACGCGGTTCGCGCCGGTCAAGACCACCGACGACCTGCTCGTCGCCCGCTCCGACCTGTACGACCTCACCGACGACGGGCGCATGGTGCCGACGTGGTCGGGCGAGGCTCCGGTGGTCGAGCTCGGTCAGGAGTTCAAGATGCTCGGCGACTTCGAGCGCCGGTTCGCCGGCGGTGCGCCGTCGCTGGCGCGCGCCACCGCGCTGACCGTCGAGGGCGACGTCACGTTCGGGGCGGACGTGACCGTCGAGGGCGACGTGACGGTCGCGGGCCCGCGCCACGTCGACGACGGCGAGACGCTGCGCGGGTGACGCGCACCAAGGCCGAGCTGCGCCGCGAGCTGCTGGCCGCCCGCCGGGCGCGCACGGGCGAGCAGCGCCGCGCCGACGCCGCCCGGCTCGCCGCGGGGCTGCCGGCGGTGCTCGAGGGCGTCGCGAACCCCGTCTGCCTGTTCGTCGCCGTCGGCGGGGAGCCGGGCGCGACGCCCGAGGGCGGGCTGCCCGTGCTCGACGCGGCCCGCGCGCTCGGGCGCCGGGTCCTGCTGCCCGTCACGGTCGGCGCGGCGCCGCTGGACTGGGCGGAGTTCACCGGCGCCGAGTCGCTCGGACCCGGCCCGCACGGCCTGCTCGAGCCGACCGGCCCGCGGCTGGGCCCCGGCGCGGTCACCGGCGCCGGGCTCGTCGTCGTCCCGGCCCTGGCCGTCGACCGGCGCGGCGTGCGCCTCGGCCGCGGCGGCGGGCACTACGACCGCACCCTCCCCCACGCGGGCCCGGCGACGCGGCTCGTCGCCCTCGTGGCCGACGACGGCCTCCTCGACGAGGACCTGCCCGCCGAGCCCCACGACGTCCCCGTCCACGCCGTTTGGCGCCCGTCGTCCGGGCTGACGGGTTTGTCAGCCTGGCGTCCACGCTGACGTTGAGCGTCAGGAAATCCCCCACCTCGCGTCGTGCGCCGCCCCGCCGCACGGAACAGCCGTGACGCTCACGGCGTTGGCACTCTCATGGCGCGAGTGCCATCTACACTGCGCGCGGACATCACCACCCCCGTCGCGGGGGGCGGACGACTTCAGGAGTGCACGTGCCGACCTATCCCTACGCCTGCACCGCCTGCGACCACCGCTTCGAGCAGGTGCAGGCGTTCTCCGACCCGTCGCTGACCGAGTGCCCGGTGTGCGGCGGGCGGCTGCGCAAGGTGTTCTCGTCGGTGGGGATCGTGTTCAAGGGCAGCGGCTTCTACCGCAACGACGCGCGCGCGGGGTCCGGCTCGTCGTCGGAGAAGTCCTCGTCGTCGGAGTCGTCGGAGAAGACGACGGCGGACGCGTCGTCGGGCTCGAACGGGTCGAAGAGCTCGGGCGACACGGCCACCTCGAGCTCGTCGACCTCGGGCTCCTCGAGCAGCTCGTCGGGGTCAGCGACGACGTCGTCCAGCTCGGCGAAGTCGGCCTGAGGCGGACACGGGCGGAGGGGTGGTCCGGGACGCCGACCCCGAGTCGGCGTCCCGGACCCTGCCCGACACCCACCCGCTCCCCAGCGGCCGGCGTCGAGTGCCTCGCACCCTGGATGACGGCTCAGTGGCCCCAAAGGTTGCGACGTCCGGCGTAGATCACCCTGACGAGTGACACGCGGCGGGTTTCGAGACCCGTCAGAGGGGTCGGCGCCGCGTGCCCGTGCCGTTGCGGGCAGCGCCGGAGGTGTCCCGCGGGCCGCCCTCCTGGGCCGCGAGCAGCGGCGAGCGCGACAGCAGGAACACCCCGACGACCATGAGCACGGCGCCGGCCAGCCCGCCCAGCAGCGCCGCGCCGCCGTTGATCTCCTCCCCCAGCAGCCCGATGCCCCAGATCGACGAGAGCAGCGGGTTGCCGAGGATCAGACCCGGCTGCGACGCGAGCAGCCGCCCGGCCCGCAGCGCATGCTGCAGCGTCAGGAACGCCGCCGGCGCGACGGGGATGAGCAGGTAGCTCTGCCAGGTCGTCAGGACGCCGACGCCGCCGTCGCGGATGAGCGCCTCGGACATCGCCTTGACGATCACGGCGACGAACCCGGACCCGATGCCCGCCGCGATCCCGTACCAGGCGGCCCGCCCCACCGGCCGGGAGCGCTTGGCGATCGAGCTGGTCAGCCCGAGCAGGCCGAGCGTCACGATCGTGCCGAGGATCCAGACGAGCGTGCCCGCGCCGAGCGCGTCACCACCGCTGGGCTGCAGCGTGACGAGCAGGACGACGAGGCCGATGGACATGATCGCGACCGCGATCCACTCCCGCCGCCGCAGCGCACCGCCCAGCACCAGCCAGCCGAGCAGCAGGGTGAACGGCAGCTCCATCACCAGGACCGGCTGCACCAGCGCGATCGACCCGATGCTCAGGGCCGTGGCCTGCAGCGCGACGGCGACCGCGAAGATCGCGGTGCCGACCAGCCACGCCGGGCGCTGGACCATGTCGCGGAGCGTCCCGGCGCTGACGCCCCGGGCCCGGGCGCTGTCCTGCGCGGCCTTGCGCTGCAGGACCAGGGCCGTCGCGTTCGCGATGGTGGCGAGCAGCACGAGCACGACGGCCATGCCTGCGCCCGCCTCTTCCCGCTGTCGGTTCCCGCTGTCGATGACGTCTCGCGGTGACCCCGCGGTGACCCCGTCGGCCGCAAACTACCGGGCCGGCCGGCGGGGTCGCCGCGCCGGGCCGGGCGTACGACCCGAGCGCGCTGCGCCGGATGCCGTCCCCATCGTCCGTCCGCGTCCACAGCCGCACGGGTGATCACTGGGGCGCGGGGCAGGGGCCCACCTAGCGTCGGCGACGTGCGAGAACGCGACGAGCCGCCCTCCGAGGGACGGCGCCGGCGGGTCCACCGGGGCCGGCGGTGGCGGGTGCCGCCGCCCGGATGGCGACGGACGGTGGCGCTGCGCCGCGCCGCCGCGGGGCTGCTCGCCGTGCTGGCCCTCGGTCTGCTCGCCGCGCCCGGGGTCGCGCCGGCGGGGACGCCCGTGCTCGTCGCCGCGCGCGACCTCGCGCCCGGGGTCGCGCTCGGTCCCGCGGACGTGGCGGTGCGGACGGTGCCGCTCGAGCTCGTGCCGGTCGGGGCGCTCGCGGAGCCGGGGGTGGTCGCGGGCCGTCAGGTCGTGGGCGGGGTGCGCGCCGGGGAGGCGCTGACCGACGTGCGGCTCCTGGGTCCGGTCGCCGCCGTCGCCGCCGCCGGGATGCCGGACGCCGCGGGCGTGCCGGTCCGACTCGCCGACGCGGGCGTGGCCGCCCTGCTGACGCCGGGGACGCGGGTCGACCTCGTGGCGGCCGGGGCGGCGGACGGGGCGGCGGACGGGGCCGTCTCCGGGTCCGCGGGTGGTGGCGGGACCGGCGAGAGCGCCCTGGACGGGGACCGGTCGGCGGCGAGGGTGCCGGGCGGCCCGGAGCCGCGCGACGCCGCCGCCGAGCCGGCCGTGCTCGCGCCGGGGGCCGTGGTGCTCGCGGTGCTGCCCGCCCCCGAGCGGACGGCAGGCGCGGCGCCGGTGGTGGTCGTGGCGCTGCCGGGCGAGCTCGCGGCGCGGGTGGCCACCGTGTCCCTGCGCGAGGAGGTCACGGTGACGCTGCGATGAGCGCGCCGACCGGCGGATACGTCAGGGACGGTCGTGGTGCGGGGGGCGCTCGGCCTCGTACCGGCGGCGGTCCTCGTCGTCGCGGCCGGTGGGAGCGCCCAGGTCCCGCTCGTCGGACGACGCCACCGGGTCCTCCCCGAAGATCGCCGCACGCCGGGCCGCCCGGCGCCGCGCCTCGTCCCGTGCCGCGGCGTCGTCCGAGGGGCCTGGCGCGGGGCTCAGTGCTCCTCCAGCCCCGAGAGCTCGGCGATCACGTGGGAGATCATCGGGGTGAGGGTGGCCATGCCGTCGCGGACGGCCGCGCGGGACGACGCGAGGTTCACCACCAGCGTGCTGCCCGAGACGCCGACGAGCCCGCGGGAGAGGCCGGCGTCGACGGCGCCGGCGGCGAGGCCCGAGGCGCGGATCGCCTCGGCGATGCCGGGGATCGGCCGGTCGAGCACGCCGGCGGTGGCGTCGGCGGTGACCGCGCGGGGGGACACGCCGGTGCCGCCGACGGTCACGACGAGGTCGACGCCGCCGATGACGGCGGTGTTGAGCGCGTTGCGGATCGCGACCGACTCGCCGGGCACGACGATCGTGCCGTCCACCACGAGGTTCGCCTCACCGAGCAGCTCGGTCACCAGCGGCCCGATGGTGTCCGAGGTCTCGCCGCGGCTGACCCGGTCGTCGACCACGACGACGAGGGCCCGTCCCAGCATCTCCTCCGTGCCGCCGACCAGCGGCTGGTTCTCCATGGTCACCAAGGTAGTCGGGAGCGCCGGGACGCCACGCAGCGGAGGATCGCCGGACGCCACCCGGCTCAACGCCCGCCGATGACGCGGCTGCCCAGCGTCACCGTCACCTGCCGCGTGCCGCCCGGGGCCTGCAGCGCGAGCGTCACGGACTCGCCCGGCGCCCGCGACTGGATGGCCGCGACGAACGCGTTCGCGTCCTCGATGACCCGGTTGTCGACGCCGACCACGACGTCGCCCGCGACGATGCCCGCGGTCGCGGCGGGCCCGCCCGGCTGCACGTCGGCCATCGCCGCGCCGCGCGGGGCCGCGTCGGCCACCCCGACGCCGATGACGGCCTGGGTCGCCCGGCCGGTGTCGACGAGCTCGGTGGCGAGGCGGCGGGCCTGGTTGATGGGGATCGCGAACCCGAGCCCGATGGAGCCGGCCTCCTGGCCCGCGCTGCCGGTGACGCTGGCGATCGCGGTGTTCACGCCGATCACGCGGCCCTGGCCGTCGACGAGGGGCCCGCCGGAGTTGCCGGGGTTGATCGCGGCGTCGGTCTGGATCGCGTCGAGGACGCTGCTCTGCCCCGCGCCCGAGCCGCCCGCCTCGACCGGGCGCTGCAGGGCGCTGACGATGCCGGTGGTGACGGTGCCGGAGAGGCCGAGCGGCGAGCCGACGGCGACGACGGTCTGGCCCTGCACGAGATCGTCGGAGTTGCCGAGCGTCGCCGCGCGCAGCCCGTTGACCCCGGTCGCGCGCACGACGGCGATGTCGGCCGCCGGGGCCGTGCCCACGATCTGCACCGGGGCGGCGCGCCCGTCGGAGAAGACTGCCTCGAGCCCGCCGCCCTGACCCGCCTGCAGGACGTGGTTGTTGGTCATGATCAGTCCGTCGGCGGAGAGCACGATGCCCGAGCCCTCCCCTGCCGTGCCGCGGATCTGCACGGCGCTGGGCAGCACGTTCGCGGCGATCTCCTCGATCGACCCGGGCGCCGGCGCCCGCGCGCCGCCTCCGGGGGCCGGCTCGTCGAGGGCGGTGCCCTGCGAGGAGCTCGACGACCCGCCGCCGCCGATCCCGCCGACGACGACCGCCGCGAGCGCCCCGCCGATCAGGCCCGCGACCAGCGCCAGGGCCACCAGCGCCGCCGTGCCGGGGCGTCGCGACGACCCCCCGCCGGCGCCGCCGCCGTACCCGCCCGGCCCCGGGGTGGGCGAACCTCCCCAGCCCCCGCCGGCGTCACGGGGCCAGCCGCCCGGCGGCGTCGCCGGACCCGCCCCGCTGCCGCCCCAGCCGTAGCCGCCGGACGCCCCGCCCGGCGGCGTCCCGGACGGCCCGACCGCCGGCGCCTCGCGGGTCTGGGGCGCCGTCGACGGGTACGACGGCGAGGTGCCGAAGGCCGCCGTCGGACCCGAGCCCGCGCCCGGACCCGAGCCCGCGCCCGGCGACGTCGGCCCGCCCCCGAGCCCCGGGCCCTGCCCGTAGCCCGCGGTCGGCCCGTGTCCCGACGCATGCCCCGCGCCCTGCCCGCGTCCCGACGCCTGCCCCGCGCCCTGCGCGAACTCGGCCGTCGGACCGCCCGGTCCCGTCCCGAATCCCTGGGTCGCCTGCCCGGAGCCCTGCCCCGAGCCCGGGGCGAACCCCTGCCCGTACCCCGGTGCCGCGGGCACGCCGGCGGCGGGGGTGGGCGCGCTGTAGGGCGTCGCGCCCTCGTTCGCGCCACCACGGCCGGTCGACGCGGTGTCGTACTCGCGCGCCGTGCCCTCGGCCCAGCGCACGCCGCCGGGCCCGGACGGGGTCGACGACCCCGACCCCGACGACCCCGACGACCCGAACGCCCCGCCCGCACCACCGGCCCCGCCTGCCGAGGCCGGCGAGCCCGACGCGCCGGACGGACCCGCCCCGCCGGTCGAGCCCACCGAGCCCGACGCCGGGTCCGCCGGCGTGTCGGATCCCGCCCGGCCGGTGCCGTCCGGGGCGGAGGACGCGGCGTCGTTCTCGCTCATGTCCCAACCCTCTCGCATCGCCCGTGAGGACGCGTCGCCCGGCGCCCGTGCCCGCCGGGGCGCGAACAGGGGAAGCTGGAGGCGTGGAACGTCCCGTCACCGGCCCGTCGAGCGCCGGTCCGCCGGCCGTCGACGACGGCCTCCCGGCGGACCCGCACGACCGGGTGGAGGTCCCGCCCGGCCCCCCGCCCGGTACCCAGGCCGGCACCCAACCCAGTACATCGAGCAGTACACCGAGCAGCACGACCAGCACGCCCACCCCGAGCACCGCCCCGGCCGGTCGGGACGACGACACCGACGACCCGCCCCCCGGGCTGGTGCGCCACATCCTCCAGGGCATCCCGCTGCGCCGGCGGGTCGGCATCCTGGTCTCGGTCGGCGGCGGGCTGCTCGTCGCGCTCATCGCCATCGCGGTGTTCTTCACCGCCCAGCGGGCGCTCTACGACCAGCTCGACGAGAGCCTCGTGCAGCGCGCCACGGTGGCCGCGTCCGGTGACCTCGCCGACCCCGCGATCCTGCTGCGCGTCTCGTCCGACGCCCTGGCCGCGGGCGAGGTGCGGGTGGCGATCGTGACCGCCGGCGGCGAGTTCGTCACCCTGCGCGGGAACTCCCCGCCGCTCGGCGCCGCCGAGGTGTCCGCCGCCCGCCAGGACCCGCCGACCTCGGTGCGTACGGGGGTCGCCGACGGCGAGGTCTACCGCGTGGTCGCGGTGTACGCGGGCGAGGGCCGGGCCCTGGTGCTCGCCCAGGAGCTCGAACCCACGCGGCGCACGCTCTCGAAGCTCGCCGTCGTCCTGCTCGTCGCGGGCGCCTCGGGCGTGCTGCTCGCCGCGCTGACCGGCGTCGCGATCGCGCGGGCGGGCCTGCGCCCGGTCGAGCGCCTCATCTCAGCCACCGAGCGGGTGGCGCGCACCGGCGACCTGCGGCCGATCCCGGTCACCGGCGGCGACGAGATCGCGCGGCTGACCAGCAGCTTCAACGCCATGCTCGCGGCGCTGGCGTCGTCGATCGAACGCCAGCGACGGCTCGTCGCCGACGCCGGGCACGAGCTGCGCACGCCGCTGACCTCGCTGCGCACCAACCTCGAGCTGCTCATGGCCTCCGACCGCGCCTCCGACCGACCCGGCGCGCCCACCCTGTCCGCGCAGGACCGCGAGGAGCTCCAGGCCGACCTGCGCGCGCAGGTCGACGAGCTGGCGAACCTCATCGGCGACGTCGTCGAGCTCGCGCGCGACGACCCGCCCGAGGTCGCCGCCGAGCCGCTGGACCTCGCCGACGTCGTCGAACGCGCGCTCGACCGGGCCCGGCGCCGCGCCACCGCGGAGAACGTGACGTTCCAGGTCGACCTCGCCTCGTGCGAGGTCACCGGCGACGCGAACGCCCTCGAGCGGGCCGCGCTGAACCTGCTCGACAACGCCGCGAAGTGGAGCCCGCCGGGCGGGACGGTGCGGGTGACCCTCCGGGCCGGCGTCGCGCCGGAGCGGCCGGGCACGGCGGTGCTCGAGGTGGCCGACAGCGGCCCGGGCATCGCCGACGAGGAGCTCGACCTCGTCTTCGAGCGCTTCTACCGCTCGCTCGACGCGCGGACGATGAGCGGGTCGGGGCTCGGGCTCTCGATCGTCGCCCAGGTCGCCGACCGGCACCACGGCGGCGTCTCGGCGCACCGGGCTCCCGAGGGCGGGGCGCTCCTGCGGTTCTGGATGCCCCGCCGCTGACGGTGCTCTGCACACGGCACCCCGCCGACGTTCCACAGGCCGCTCACGGAGCGTCACCCGGTCTGTACGTATCCCTGTGACGCGGCTTACGGTCGGCTTGGATACAAGCACGCCGAGAGGGAGACCCCGTGAGCAGACTGCGCTTCGGCACGTTCCTGGCCCCGTTCCACCGGGCCGGTGAGAACCCGACCCTCGCCCTGCAGCGCGACCTCGAGCTGATGGAGCACCTCGACGCGCTGGGCGTCGACGAGGCCTGGATCGGCGAGCACCACTCGGCGGGCAGCGAGATCATCGCGTCGCCGGAGATCTTCATCGCGGCCGCGGCCGAGCGGACCCGGCGGATCAATCTCGGCACCGGCGTCACCTCGGCGAGCTACCACAACCCGCTGTGGGTGGCCGACCGCATGGTCCTGCTCGACCACCTCACCCGCGGCCGCTCGATGCTCGGCGTCGGCCCCGGCTCGCTGCCCAGCGACTCGTCGATGATCGGCCTGAACCCCACCGACACCCGCGAGCTGCTCGACGTCAACCTCGACATCATCATGCGGCTGCTGCGCGGCGAGGTCGTCACCGAGCAGACCAAGACCCACAACCTCGTCGAGGCCCAGCTGCAGCTGCGCCCCTACACCGAGCCGTGCTTCGACATCGCGGTCGCGGCCGTCGCGTCGCCCACCGGGCCGCGGATGGCGGGGCGCCACGGCGTGGGCCTGCTCTCGATCGGCGCGACGCTGACCCAGGACGGGTTCGACGCGCTCGCCCACCACTGGAGCGTCGTCGAGGAGCGCGCCCAGCACTACGGGCAGCCGACCCCGGACCGCGAGAAGTGGCGGCTGGTCGGGCTCATGCACATCGCGGAGACCAAGGAGCAGGCGTACCGGGACGTCGAGTACGGCATCGAGTCCTGGTTCCGCTACTTCCAGAAGACGGCGGCCTTCCCGCAGATGGCGGTCGAGGGCGGCGACGTCAAGGAGATGATCGACTTCATCAACGAGGCCGGCATCGGGGCGATCGGGACGCCGGAGGACGCGCGGGCGCAGGTCCAGCGCCTGGCCGACCAGTCCGGCGGCTTCGGCGCCATGCTGCTCCTCGGCCACGAGTGGGCCAACCCGCAGGCGACGAAGCGCTCGTGGGAGCTCCTCGCCCAGGAGGTCATGCCCCACTTCCAGGGCGCGACGTGGGGCGGGCGCACGCACGCCGAGTCGACCCAGGCCGCCAAGGAGCGCGCGGGCCTGCGGCGTGACGAGTTCGCGGCCACGCAGCTCGAGGCCGTCGACCACATGACCAAGAAGTACGCCGACGAGGTGGCGGCGAAGGGCTGACCTCTCCGCGAGCGGACTTCGGGGCTGTGGCCCCGAAGTCCGCTCACGTCCTCACGGCGCCGTCTCCCGCAGCACGTAGCCGACGCCGCGGACGGTGTGGATGAGGCGCGCCTCGCCCTCGGCCTCGGTCTTGCGCCGCAGGTAGCCGACGTAGACCTCGAGGGCGTTGCCCGTCGTGGGGAAGTCGTAGCCCCAGACGTCCTCGAGGATGCGGCTGCGGGTCAGCACGCGGCGCGGGTTGGCCATGAACAGCTCGAGCAGCGAGAACTCCGTGCGCGTGAGGCTGATCGGCCGCTCGCCGCGACGGACCTCGCGGGTCACGGGGTCGAGGGAGAGGTCGGCGAAGCGCAGCGGCTCGGGGTCGGGCGTGCCCGCCTCCTCCGGCGTCGTCCGGCGCAGCAGCGCGCGCAGCCGGGCCAGCAGCTCCTCGAGGGCGAAGGGCTTGGCGAGGTAGTCGTCGGCGCCCGCATCGAGGCCGGCGACACGGTCGGACACCGCCTCGCGCGCGGTGAGCACGAGCACGGGGATGTCGTCGCCGGCGTTGCGCAGCCGCCGGCACACCTCGAGCCCGTCGACCCGCGGCATCATCACGTCGAGGACGAGCGCGTCGGGACGCTGGCCGGCGATGGCGTCGAGCGCCTGCTGCCCGTCGGCGGCGAGCTCGACCTGGTAGCCGTTGAACGCCAGCGAGCGGCGCAGGGAGTCGCGCACCGCCCGGTCGTCGTCCGCGACGAGGATCCGCATGGGGACAGTGTGAGCCCGGGGCCTGAGATCGTCCTGAGACGTCGGACGACCTGACCACGTGCCGGGGGTATCCGATCCGCCCGACATGTCTGGGATGTCCGAGACCGGATCGACACCCGCGACACGCAACCGCGCCCGGTCCCCCGGCGTCTCGGTCGTGGAGGATGTCGGGGCAGGATCTCCCCGGATCGGGACAAGGGGGACGGTGTGGCGAGGACGCAGTGCAGCCGGGGCGGCCGCGCGGTGCGGGGTGGCGGGCTCGGACGGGCGACGATGGGCCCGCTCGTGGTGCTGCTCGCGGTGGTGGCCCTGGTGGCCGGGTGCGCGGGGACGGTCGCGCCCCCGCCCGTGCCGCCGGTCGCCCTGAGCGCCTCGGTCGCGCCGGGCGCGGTCGACGTCGCGCCCGCCGAGCCCCTCGTCGTGTCCGCCGCGGGCGGGCGGCTGACCGCGGTGACCGTGACGCCCACCGGCGCGGCCCCGCTCCAGGGCACCCTCGACCCGGCGGGTACGCGCTGGACGAGCCCGCAGCTCGCCTACGGCACGGAGTACCGCGTGTCGGCCGCGGGCGTCGACGAGCAGGGCCGGCCGGGCGCCCCGCTGGAGCAGACGTTCCGCACGGTCGCGCCCGAGGAGATGCTCGAGATCAGGAGCATCCGGCCCACCGACGGGCAGACCGTCGGGATCGCCATGCCGATCTCGATCACCTTCGAGTCGCCGGTCACCGACCGGGCCGCGGTGGAGCGCCGCGTGTCGGTGCAGACCTCGGTGCCGACCGAGGGCTCGTTCCGCTGGATGTCCGACGAGCAGCTCAACTGGCGCCCGAAGGAGTACTGGCGGCCGGGGACGCAGGTCACGGTGGACGCACGGCTGCACGGCGTCGACAGCGGCGGGGGCGTCTGGGGCGAGGAGGACCGGTCGTTCTCGTTCACCATCGGCCGCGACCAGCGCGCCCGCGGCGACGTCAACCAGCACACGCTCGTGCTCTACCAGGACGGCCAGGAGCTGCGCAGCCTCCCGGCGTCGTACGGCCGCGACATCTACCCGACGCAGTACGGCATCCACGTCGCGTTCGAGAAGCACGAGATCAAGCGCATGCGCTCGGACACGTGGGGCGGGCCCGCCGAGGGCCAGCCCGGGTTCTACGACCAGAACCTGCCGCTCGCCGTGCGCATCTCCAACAACGGCGAGTTCGTGCACGTCAACCCGGACTCGGTCAGCGCGCAGGGCCGTCGCAACGTCTCGCACGGCTGCGTCAACCTGTCGCCGGCCAACGGCGAGTTCTTCTACAACTGGGTGCAGATGGGCGACCCGGTGGAGATCGTCGGCTCGAGCCGCCCGCTGACCACGCGCGACGGCGACATCGCGGACTGGACGATCCCCTGGGACGAGTACCGCCGGGGCTCGGCGCTCGCGTCAGCCTGACGCGAGCGGTCCCTCGCTGGTCATCCGGACCCGCTCGAGGCGCCCGTCGGGGTCGTGGTGGAGGCGGTCGACGCACACCGAGCGGCGTCGGCTGCCCCCGCCCGGCAGCCCGCCGTTGTGGTAGAAGAACCACCACCGTCCCCCGAACGCCACAGGACACGGGCGGTTGGTCGCGCAGTTGCCCGCGAGCTCGTTGACGATCCCCTCGACCGTCCACGGCCCCTCGGGCCGGCGGCTGCGCGCCCAGGCGACGCGCTGCGGGTAGCCGTGGCCGTAGCAGAGGTAGAACCAACCGTCCCGCTCGTGGACGTGCACGCCCTCCTCGAAGCCGGGCAGCTCGATCTCGGTGACCGGCCCCGCGAGGGCGGTCATGGTGTCGTCGAGCGGCGCGGTGAAGCACCGGTGCTTGCCCCACCACAGGCGCGCCTGCCCGTCGTGGACGTGCACCCACGGGTCGTTGGTGTGGTCCTGCCCGTCGCCGACACGACCGTCGGGCACGTCATCGGTGACGAGCGCGGCCCCGAGCGCGTCGCGGAACGGGCCGGTCGGGCTGTCGGCGACGGCCACCCCGATCGCCCCGCCCGGCACCGTGGCGTGGTTCGTCGCGACGTACCACCAGAACCGGCCGTGCCGCTCGACGACGCAGCCCGCCTTGGCCCCGTCGCGCGCCCAGGCGAAGTCCTCGACGCGCAGCAGCGGGCCGTGCGGGGTCCACGTCCGCAGGTCGGACGAGGAGAAGCACAGCCAGTCGCGCATGACGTAGCGCGACGCGTCGGGCGGGGCCTCGTCGTGGCCGGTGTAGAGGTAGGCGACCCCGTCGTGGACGAGGACGGCCGGGTCGGACGTGTAGACGTCCCGGATGATCGGGTTGCCGTCGGGGACCGGTACCTCGCCCATGCCGACGCACCGTACGGGCGGGGACCGACAGCCCCGGACCTCAGAACTCCGCGCGGACCAGGCCGAGCACCTCGGCGCGCCAGTCGGCGTAGGCCTTGCCGATCGCCTCGCGGTTGCCGGTCTGCTCGGGGGTCGACGAGCTCTCGGGGTCCGACGCGTCGATCTTGGCGGCGATGTCGGCGCCGCTCCAGTCCGGCCCGGCGGTGCGCACGCGCAGGTGGGCGGGCGCGCGCTCGGCGCGCAGGGCGTGGGCGAGCACCCGCATCAGCGCGGTGCGGGCCTGCTGGTCGTCGGGGGCGTCGATGTCGACGTTGGTCTGCCCGCCGACGAGGATCACCGTCGCCGACTCCGCGAGGTGGGGCAGCACGGTCTCGGCGGCGCGGAAGCGGGAGAGCAGGCCCTCGGAGAGGAACTGCTCGACGCGGGAGACGAGGCTGCCGGAGCGCGGCGTCATGGCCACCGGCAGCTGCACGTACGCGTCGAACGTCGTCCCGCGCACCGCTTCCCCGAGCCGGTCGAGGGTGTCGACCACCGTCGTCTCCGCCCCCGTCGCACGGATGGCCTCGGCCACCTCCGCCAGTCGCTCGCCGCCACCGGTCACCAACACCGTCGTCATGGCGCGAGACCCTAATCTGCGCCCGGCGGTGACGGCAGGGATGATCGTGCCGCTCCCCCGCGGTAGAGAGCCACGACACGTGCCGCCGCCTCCGCCATGTCCGCCCGCAGGCTCTCCGGCTCGAGCACCTCGACCGCGTCGCCGTAGCCGAGCAGGCCCGCCCGCGCGGCCAGGACCGACCGGAACGGCGCGACGAGGACCTCCCGGCCGTCGGGGGCGGTGCCCTCCTGCCGCCACGGCCCGGCGAGCACGGCGAGCGCGACGCGGCGCAGGGTCGACGCCCACGCCGGGTCGACGAGCACGCGGACCTCGACCTCGGCGGTCGGCTCCTGCAGCCGGTCGCGCAGCTCGGCCCACACCTCGGCGAGATCGCGGTCGTCGGGGCGGCGGGCGGGCGTGCCCGTGCGCGCGACGTCGCGGACCCGGCTGACCCGGTACATCTTCGGACGCCCGCGGTGCGCCGCGACGAGATACCAGGTGCCGGCCTTGCTGACCAGGCCGTACGGGTCGACCGTGCGCCAGGTGGCCACGGCGGCGTCGCCCGTCGCGTAGTGCAGGCGGACGCGCTCGTCGGCGACCAGCGCGGCGTCGAGGGCGGGCAGGGCGGGCAGGTCCTCGGGCGCGCGCCGCCAGCCCTGGTGCTCGACGAGCAGGCGGCGCCGGGCCCGGTCGACGCCCTCGCGGCGGGCCGCGGGCAGCGCCGCCAGCAGCTTGCGCGACGCCGAGGCCAGGGCCGGGCCGAGCGCCCCGTCCGACGACCCGAGCGCGACGAGCGCGCGCAGCTCGTCGTCGGTCATCCCGGTGACGTCGGTGCGGTAACCCTCGAGCAGCGCCACCCCGCCCCGCCGCCCGCGCTCGCAGTACACCGGCACGCCCGCCGACGACAGGGCGTCGACGTCGCGGCGCACGGTGCGCGTCGAGACCTCGAGGCGCCGCGCGATCTCCGGCGCGGGCAGCCGGCCGTGGGTCTGCAGGAGCAGCAACGTCGCGAGCAGACGGTCCGAACGCACGCCGTCGAGGATGGCAGGAAAACAGGACGCCAGGTGTCCGGTATCGGGGCGCACGATCCTGCGCACACCCCGCACCCAGGAGGCTCCCGATGACCGCTCCCGACCCCCGTCCCCTGCTCCGCGCCGCGCTCGACCAGGTCGGCGGGCTCGTCGCCGACACCCCCGCCGACGCGCTCGACCGCCCGACCCCGTGCACCGACTGGGACGTCCGCGCCCTGCTCGGCCACCTCGTCGGCGTGCACCGCCGCGTCGCCCACGTCGGCGCCGGCGGGCACTTCGCCGACATCGACGCGGTGCCCGAGGTCGCGGCCGGCACCCACGCCGCGGCGATCGCCACCGCCCGCGCCGACATCGACCGCGTCTGGGGCCTGGACGGCGCCGACGACGCCGACGACGCGGTGCTCGACCGCGTGCTCACCGTGCCGTGGGGCACGATGCCCGGCCGGTTCGTCGGCTTCGGCTACGTCCAGGAGCTCACCGTCCACGCGTGGGACCTCGCCGTGGCCACGGGCCGCGCGGACGGCCTCGACCCCGCGCTCGCCGAGGCCGTCGAGGAGAACGCGCACCGCGTGCTGCCCGCCGAGCCCCGCGGCGGCCCGATCCCCTTCGGCCCGCCCGTCCCCGCCGCTCCCGACGCCGACGCGTACACCCGCCTCGCCGCGTGGCTGGGCCGCGACCCCGCGTTCGCCGCGGACGGGAGCCTCGCCGGACGGTGACGTCGCCGACCCCCGCCCGCCGTTCCGGACACGTACTATCTGGGGCGGGAGCGACGGGCGGGGCCCGGGGGACCGTCGACCCGCAATCACGTGCCCGGGCCGGCGCCGAGGGCGAGGTGGGCCGGTGACGGCGAGGTCGGCATCCGTGGAGAGCGAGCACGACGACGGGCAGGCCGGTCGCGAGACCCGCGGCGCCGCCCGCCAGCGCGTCAGCCTCGCACCGCCGGCGGATCTCGTCGCCGCGCCGGGCTACGGGGCGCGCCGCCTCTACCAGGCCTACCTCGCCGCCTGGAGCCGCCACGTCGACGGCGTGCTGACCGGCCCCCAGTTCGCCGTGCTCTCGGCGATCCGCGCCTACCCGGACGCCGACCAGACCGCGCTCGCCGGGGCGGTCGCGCTCGACACCTCGACGATGGCCGACGTCTGCCGGCGCATGGAGCGGCGCGGTCTCATCTCGCGGACGGCCTCGCCGCACGACGCGCGCGCCAAGGTCCTGACGCTCACCGACGAGGGCGACACCGCGCTCGCGGAGACGTTCCGCCGGGCCCGCGCGCTCGACGACGCCCTGCTCGCGGGCTGCCCGCCGGAGCAGCGTCCGCACCTCGCGTCGCTGTTCAACGACCTCGGTGCGCACTGGGAGCAGGTCGCGGAGCGCGACCAGCTCTGACCTCGCCCACGGGCTCTCCGACGGGATCTCCACCGGTCCGACGATCTGTTACGGCCACATCTCGGGACCCGCCAAGGTATTGCGTCCTCGGATAGTACGTGCTCGGATTTAACGCAGCCGGACGCGAGCACCACATCGGAGGAACGGCACCATGGCGAGCCAGTCGTTCGAGGTCACCATCGTCGGCGGGGGTCTGGGCGGCCTCTGCGCGGCGCTCTCGCTGCGCCAGCGCGGCCTGCGGGTCACCGTCGTCGAGGCCGCCCCGGAGCTGGGCGAGATCGGTGCCGGCATCCAGACCGCCCCGAACGCCAGCCGCATCCTCATCGGCCTGGGGCTGCGCGCGCAGCTCGAGGCGGTGCGCACCCAGCCCGAGGACCAGGTCCGGCGCCGCTGGGCCGACGGCAGCATCATCGCCCAGCTCCCGCTGGGCCGGCGCGTCATCGACCAGTACGGCGCCCCGTACTGGCACTACCACCGCGCCGACCTGCACCGCGTCCTGCTCGACGCCTGCGTCGACCCGGACCTCCCCGGCCCGCTGGTCTCGCTGCACACCGGCGCCAAGGTCGCCGAGCTCGACCGGAGCGACCCGCTGCGGCCGGTCGCCGTCGCCGAGGACGGGCGCCGCTTCGAAGGCGACGTGCTGATCGGCGCCGACGGCATCCGCTCGGCCGTGCGCGACCTCGCGGGCTTCGACGACACGCTCGTCTTCTCCGGCGAGATGGCCTACCGGGCGCTGATCCCCGGCGAGCTGATCGCCGCGGACCCGGCCACCCGCTTCCTCGTCGACCGCTACCACTCGACGATCTGGTACGGCCCCGACAAGCACCTCGTGCACTACGTGATCCGCAACGGGCAGTACCTCAACGTCGTCGCGATCGTGCCGTGCTCGGAGGGCATCGAGCGCGACTGGAGCGGCCCGGCCACCCCCGAGCAGCTCGCGGCCGACTTCGCCGACTGGGACGACCGCGTGCCCGCGATGCTGTCCAAGGCCAAGCCCGAGGACGTCTCGCTCTGGGCCATGTACCGCCGGCGCCGCGACCCGGTGTGGGTCGACGGCCGGGTCGCCCTGCTCGGCGACGCCTGCCACGCGATGCTGCCCTACCAGGCGCAGGGCGCCTCGCAGTCGATGGAGGACGCCGCGGTGCTCGCCGAGGAGCTGGGCCGGGTCACCCGCGACGACATCGACGGCGCCCTCGTGCGCTACGTCGACCGCCGGGCCAAGCACGCGGGCATGGTGCAGGACGCCTCGCTGCAGAACATGTCCTTCTACCACCTGCCCGACGGCCCCGAGCAGCGTGAGCGCGACGAGAAGCTGGCCCGCTTCGACGGCGAGTCGGACGTCTCCTACGACTGGCTCTGGAACGGCAGCCCGCTCCACGACCACGACACCGAGTCCATCCACTACCAGTTCGCCCGCTGACGCGCGGACCGAGCGACCCCACCCCTTCCGCGACGGGAGCGAACCGCATGCGCACCGGAGACCAGATCGTCCAGGACCTGCCCTGGCGCTGGGGCGTCCAAGGCAAGATCTTCCTCATCGGCGGCCTCGGCTACATGTTCGACGCCTGGGACGTCGCCCTCAACGGCTTCCTCACCCCGCTGGTCGGCACCGAGTTCGGGCTGACGCCGGGACAGAAGGGCCTGGTCGCGACGGCCAACCTCATCGGCATGGCGGTCGGCGCCGTGGCCTGGGGCACCGTGGCCGACCGCATCGGGCGCAAGAAGGCCTTCAGCATCACCCTGCTGATCTTCGCGCTGTTCTCGGTGCTCGGCGCGCTGTCGCCGAACATCGAGATGTTCCTGCTGCTGCGCTTCCTCGCCGGCGTCGGCCTCGGCGGCTGCATCCCGGTCGACTACGCGATCGTCAGCGAGTTCTCGCCGAAGAAGCAGCGCGGCCGGGTGCTCGCCGCGATGGACGGGTGGTGGCCGATCGGCGCCACGCTCGCCGGCGTGTCCGCGACGCTGCTCGTCCCGGTCACGGGCAACTGGCGCTGGATGCTCGTGCTCATGATCCTGCCGGCCCTGCTGCTGTTCTGGGTGCGCCGCGGGGTGCCCGAGTCGCCGCTCTACCTCTCCCGTATGGGCCGTGAGGCCGAGGCCCGCGCCGTCATCGACGACATGGTGACCCGCACCGGCGCCACCGCCGAGCCCTACGCCATCCCCGAGCCCGTCGCCGAGGACAAGAGGGGCGGCGCCTGGGCCGCGGCCGTCGACCAGCTGCGTCGCGTCTGGGCGTTCAACCCGCGCATCACCGCCGTCGCGTGGTCGCTGTTCATCGCCGTCATGCTCGTCTACTACGCCGCCCTGAGCTGGATGCCCTCGATCCTGCGCGCCGAGGGCTTCGGCGAGATCGCCGCGTTCGCCTCGACGACCCTGATGAACGCGCTCGGCATCGTCGGTGTCGCGCTCTCGGTGCTGGTCGTCGACCGCTGGGGCCGCAAGAAGGTCATCGCGCTGGCCGGCCCGATCGCGGCCGCCACGCTCGTCGCCTTCTCGCTGCTGCTCGGCACCCCGACCCTCGCGGTGATCGCCATCGGCGCGTTCGGGCTGTTCGCGCTGGTGGTCATCCCGGTCATGTACGCCTACGTCTCCGAGCTCTATCCCACCGAGCTGCGCGCCTCGGGCTTCGGCTGGGCGTCGTCGTCGAGCCGCGCGATCACCGGGTTCGCCCCGCTGCTGTTCGGCAGCGTGCTCTGGCCCGTGCTCGGCCTGCCGCTGACGTTCACCCTGCTCGGGGTGCTCGTCCTCGCCGCGGTGGTGTTCATGTGGGTCGGCGCGCCGGAGACCGCGGGTCGCGAGCTCGACCGGATCACCACCGACGTGCCGGACGCCCCGCTCGACGCCAGCACCCCGACCGACACCGAGCGCACCCGCGCCTGACCCGCTCCCCCGACCCGAGCGAAGGGCACCCTCGGTCGGTCTACCCGACCGGGGGCGCCCTTCGCCGGATCCCGGACCGGAGCCCGCCCGAGTCCCGAGGAGGCCCGCGGCCGTGAAGCCCGCCGCGTTCACCTACCACCGCGCGCACGACGTCGCGGACGCCGTCGGTCTGCTCACCGACCTGGCCGCGGCGGGCGAGGACCCCAAGATCATCGCCGGCGGGCAGAGCCTCATGCCGATGATGACCTTCCGCCTCTCGCGGCCGTCGGCGCTGGTCGACCTCGGCCCGCTGCGGCGGGTGCCGTCGATGACGGCGATCGACCACGACGGGCACACGCTGGCCCTCGGCGCCCTCGTCACCCACCGCGCCGTCGAGACCGCGAAGCTGCCCGAGGGCTTCGCGGTCCTCGCCCGCGCCATGCGCTGGGTCGGGCACCTGCCCATCCGCAGCCGCGGCACCGTCGCCGGGAGCCTCGTGCACGGCGACGCCACCGCCGAGTGGTGCCTGCTCGCGCTGCTGCTCGACGCCGTCGTCGTCGCCGAGGGCCCCGGCGGGCGCCGTGAGATCCCCGCCGACCAGCTCTTCCACGGCTTCTACGCCACCGCGGTCGATCCCGACGAGGTCGTCGTCGAGGTCCGCTTCACCCGGCCCGCCCCGCACGCGGCGCTGACGGAGTTCGCCCGCCGCCACGGCGACTTCGCGATCGTCGACGCCGCGGTCGCCCTGGACCTCGACGGCAGCGACGTCACCGGCGGGCGCGTCGTGCTCGGTGGCGTGGCGCCCGCCCCGATCCGGGTGCCGGAGGCCGAGGCGGTGCTCGCCGCCGGTGGCGACGCCCGGGACGACGCGCTGGTCGGCGCCGTCGCCGACGCGGCCGCCGCGGCGATCGACCCGCCCGACGATCCGCAGACCACCGCCACCTACCGCCGCCGGCTCACCCGCACCCTCGTGGCGGACGCGTGCCGGCAGGCGGCCGGGACCCTGCAGGAGCCGCAGCCGTGACGGACCTGACCACCACCGACCGGCCCGACCAGACCGCGCCGCACGAGGCCGCCGACCCCGACCGGCCCGTCCACCCCCTGTCCGCCGGTCACGAGCACCGTCCCGACGAGCCGCGCTTCGACGGCCGCCGGGGCCGCTGGGTGGGCGCGTCGGTGCCCCGGCGCGAGGACCCGCGCCTGCTCACCGGCCGCGGCCGGTTCGTCGACGACATCGCGCTGCCCGGGATGCTGCACGCGGGCTTCGTGCGCGCGACCGTCGCGCACGCCCACGTCACCGACGTCGACCTGAGCGCGACCCGCGAGGTGCCCGGTGTCGTCGCCGCCTTCGACGGCGCCGATCTCGCGCTCGGCGACATCGTCGCGATCCTCGACCGCCCGCCCGAGGAGTTCACGCCGACCGCGATGCCGGTGCTCGCGAAGGGCAAGGTCCGGTTCGTCGGCGAGCCGATCGCCCTGGTCGTCGCGTCCGACCCGTACGCGGTGGAGGACGGCATCGAGGCCGCGCGGGTGTCCTACGACGTGCTCGACGCCGTCGTCTCGTCCGCGTCGGCGCTGGCCCCGGGCGCGGCGGTGGTGCACGAGGAGGCCCCGGACAACGTCCTGCTCGACGTGTCGATGTTCGACACCCCCGGCGTGGACGAGGCGTTCGCGGAGGCTGCGGGAGACGACGCGGAGCGGAGCTCGACCCGTCGAGGCTGTGTCGTCGAGGTCACGACGCGCAGCGGCCGGCAGAACGCCCTGCCGCTCGAGACCCGCGGCGCGGTGGCGTCGTGGGACGCGCGCGACGACCAGCTGCTCGTGCAGACGTGCACCCAGGTCCCCCACCAGGTCCGCACGGTGCTGGCCCGCTCGCTCGGGATCCCCGAGCGCACCGTGCGCGTGACCGTCCCGGACATGGGCGGCGGCTTCGGGCAGAAGTGCGTCGTCGGCCGCGAGGAGATCGCGGTGGCCGCGGCGGCGCGGCGTCTCGACCGTCCCGTCAAGTGGATCGAGGACCGGCGCGAGGCCCTGACCGCGGGCTTCCTGGCCCGCGAGCAGGAGTACCGCACGCGTGCGGCGTTCGACGCCGACGGGCACATCACCGCGCTCGACGTCGACGTCGTCTGCGACATGGGCGCCTACTCCTGCTACCCCTTCACCGCCGGCATCGAGCCGCTCATGGCCTCCGCGGAGATGCCCAGCGTGTACCGGGTGCCCGCCTACCGGGTGCGCGGCCGCGCGATCACCAGCACCAAGGCCCCGACCGCGCCCTACCGCGGGGTGAGCCGCCCGCAGTACGTGATGGCGATCGAGCGCGTCATGGAGAAGGCGGCGCGGGCGCTCGGCATGGACCCGGTCGAGGTGCGGCGGCGCAACGTCATCACCGCGTTCCCGTACACCGGGATCAACGGCGTCACCTACGACCCCGGCACCTACCGCGAGTCGCTCGACCTCGCCGAGGCGACGATCCGCGAGGAGGGCTGGTTCGAGGCGCGGGAGCGGGGTGACCGGCACCTGGGCATCGGCTTCTGCTGCTTCTCCGAGCGCACCGGCTACGGGTCGGAGGCGTTCGCCAAGCGGAAGATGACCGTCGTCCCCGGGTTCGACATCTCCGAGATCCGCATGGACACCACCGGCTCGGTGGTGGTCACCAGCGGCACGATGAACCACGGGCAGTCGCACGAGACGACGTTCGCGCAGATCGTCGCCGACCGGCTCGGCCTCGACCCCGAGCAGGTCAAGCTGCGCCAGGGCGACACCGAGCGCATCTCCTACGGGTGGGGCACGTTCGCGTCGCGGTCGGTGACGATCGGCGGCTCGGCGGTCGCGCTGGCCTCCGAGCGGCTCGGCGAGCTGCTCTGCCGCATCGCCGCGCACCTGCTCGAGACCCGCCCGGAGAACGTCGCGCTCGACGGCGACGGCGGGGTGGTGCAGCTCGACGACCCGTCGCGGACGCGCAGCGGAGCGGAGCCGGACCCGTCACCCAAACGGCTGTCGTTCGCCGACATCGCCGACGTCGCCCACCTGCGTGCCCACCTCCTGCCCAAGGACGTCGACCCGACGCTGACGGCCACCGCGAGCTTCGACGTCCCCGGCGACGGCACGTTCTCGAACGCCACGCACGCCGCCGTCGTCGAGGCCGACCCGGGCACGGGGCAGGTGCGCATCCTGCGCTACGTGTGCGTCGAGGACTGCGGGGTCGTCATCCACCCGCAGGTCGTCGACGGGCAGTGCCGCGGCGGGATCGCCCAGGGCATCGCGGGCGCGCTGTTCGAGGAGGTCACGTACGACGACCAGGGCGAGCCGTCGGCCGCGTCGTTCATCGACTACCTCGTCCCCACCGCCACCGAGATCCCCGACGTCTCGATCGCGCACCTGGAGACGCCGTGCGCGTTCACCGCCAATGGCGCGAAGGGCGCGGGCGAGGGCGGCACGATCGGCGCGCCGGCGGCCGTGCTGAACGCCGTCAACGACGCCCTGCGCCACACCGGCGTCGAGCTCGACACCACCCCGATCCACCCCGGGACGGTCCTGGACGCGCTGGAGGGCACCTCGTGAACGACCCGCACCTGCTGTCGCTGACGGTCAACGGCGCCGAGCACGAGGTGGTCGTCGAACCGCGGCGCACGCTCGCCGACGTCCTGCGCCACGACCTGCGCCTCACCGGCACCCACGTCGGGTGCGAGCACGGGGTGTGCGGGGCGTGCACCGTGCTGGTCGACGGCGCCCCGACGCGCGCGTGCCTGGTGTTCGCGGTGCAGGCCGAGGGCGCCGACGTACGCACGGTGGAGTCGCTCGCCCGGGACGGGGAGCTCTCCGACCTGCAGCGGGCGTTCGGCGACCACCACGCCCTGCAGTGCGGCTTCTGCACGCCCGGCTTCCTCATGCTCGCCGAGGGCGTGCTGGCCGAGCAGCCCGACGCTTCGCGCGAGGACATCCGCGAGGCGCTCTCGGCGAACCTGTGCCGCTGCACGGGCTACCAGACCATCGTCGACGCGGTGCACGCGACGGCCTGCTCACGACGGGAGACGGAGCGCAGCGGAGCTCGACCCGTGGACTGGGAGAGCTGCTCGTGATCCTGGACAACCACCTCGACGTGCCGGCCGCGCCGGACGCGGTGTTCGCGCTGCTCAACGACGTCGAGCGGGTCGCCGGCTGCCTGCCGGGCGCGACGCTCGAGGGCCGCGACGGCGAGGCGTACCGGGGCCGGGTGAAGGTCAAGGTCGGGCCGATCAGCGCCGCGTACGCGGGCACGCTGCGGTTCACCGAGGTCGTGCCCGAGCAGCGCACGCTGCGCCTGTCGGCCCGGGCGTCGGACGCCCACGGCGCGGGCGACGCGGAGGCCGACGTCGTGCTGTCGGTGGCCGAGGCCGACGGCGGCTCGACCCTCGACCTGCACACCGACCTGCTCATCCGGGGCAAGATCGCGCAGTTCGGCAAGGGCGCCATCACGACGGTCTCCAGCCGCCTGCTCGACCAGTTCGCCCGCAACCTCGCCGGCGAGCTCTCCTCCGACGCCGCGCCGGCACCCGGGGATGCCAGCCTGGCGTCCACGCTGGCATCAGACGCCAGGAAATCCCCCACCTCGACCACCTCGGCCACCTCGACCACCTCGGCCGCGCCCTCTACCCCCGCCGGCGGCGAGGCCCTCGACGGCCTGGCGATGTTCCTGCCCCCCAACGCCGGCCGCTGGGCCGCGCTGGCGGGCGTCGCGGCCGTCGGCGTGTTCCAGGGCTACCTGCTCGGGCGGCTGCGCGGGCAGAAGGACCTCATCCGGGAGCTGCGCCGTGGCCGCTGAGCACACGCCCGTCGACGCCGTCTACGCCCGCGCCGGCTTCGGCGCCGCCGTGCCCCGCGGGTCGCGCCCGGCGCTGGTCGTCGTCGACCTCACCCGCGGCTTCACCGAGGCCGCCTTCCCCTCGGGCTCGGACCTGACCGCCGAGGTCGCCGCCACGAACCGCCTCGTCGACGCCGCCCGCCGCGGCGGCGCGCCGGTCGTCTGGACCGTCATCAGCTACACCCCCGCCGAGGCCGACGGCGACGCGATCGCCTGGCTGCGCAAGGCCCCCGGCATGCGCGCGCTGCGCGAGGGCAGCGAGGCCGTGGCGATCGACCCGCGCCTCGACCACCGCGGCGACGACCCGTTGATCGTCAAGAAGGGCGCCTCGGCGTTCCACGGCTCGGGGCTGGCGTCCCTCCTCACCGGCCTGCACGTCGACACGGCCGTGGTCTGCGGCGCCACCACCTCGGGCTGCGTGCGGGCGACCGCGGTGGACGCCGTCCAGTCCGGCTTCGACACCCTCGTCGTCGCCGACGCCTGCGGCGACCGTGCGCGGGCCCCGCACGACGCGGCACTGTTCGACCTGCAGGCCAAGTACGCCGACGTCGTCACGCTCGACGACGCCGTGTCCTACCTCGACGACCCCTTCCGGAAGGCCGACACGTGACACAGCCCGAGCCCGCGGACCGCCGCGTCCTGTCCCAGCCGGCGCTCGCCGACCTCGGCGAGGTCCCGGCCGACAGCCGCTGGGTGCGCTCGCGCGGCCCGCTGCTGCACCTGCTCGACTACGGCCCCGAGGGGCGCCCGCCGCTCGTCGTCGTCCCGGGCATCACGAGCCCCGCGATCAGCATGGACTTCGTCGTGCGCGGGCTCACCGACCTCGTGCGCCCGGTCGTCCTCGACGTCCGCGGTCGCGGCCTGTCCGACAACGGCCCCGACCCCACGGCCTACGACCTCGACACCTACGCCCGCGACGTCGAGGCCGTCGTGCGCGGGCTGCGCCTCGAGCGCCCGATCCTGCTCGGCCACTCGATGGGCGCGCGCATCGTCGCGGCCACCGCCGCGGCCGGCCGGGTCGGGTCGCGCGGCTCCGTCCTCGTCGACCCGCCCATGAGCGGACCGGGTCGCGGGCCCTACCCGACCACGCTGGAGGCGTTCCTCGGCCAGCTCGACCAGGCCCGCCGGGGGACGACCGCCGACGAGGTCGCGCAGTCGTGGCCCCGCTGGCCCCGCCGCGAGCAGGAGCTGCGCGCCCGCTGGATGGGCTCGATCTCGCGCGACGCGATCGTCGCCACGCACGCGGGCTTCGAGTCCGAGGACTTCTTCGCCATCTGGCCCTCGGTGCCCGCCCCGACCGTGCTCATCCACGGCGGCGACAGCCCGGTGGTCACCGCCGCCGGCGCGGAGGAGGCCGCGAAGGCCAACCCGGAGGCGGCGATCGTCGAGGTCCCGGGCACCGGCCACATGGTCTTCTGGGACGACCCCGCCGCGGCGCTCGAGGCCACGCGCCAGGCCCTGCGCGCCCTGATCTGAGCGAAGGGCACCTTCGCTCGACTAGATCGAGCGAAGGTGCCCTTCGGTCACGAACACACACGCACAACAGGCGCCGGCGTCACGCCGCCCGCGTCACGTCCCCCGGGTCGGTGACCGAACCGCTCAGCAGCGCGCCCGCGTCGGGGACGCGCGTCTCGAGGCCCAGCTCGGACAGGATGCGGAAGGTCGTCGCGGTGGCCGCGGACAGCACCGGCAGGCCCACCTCGTCCTGCACCGCCTCGATCACCGGCAGCGAGGGCATCTGCACGCACGCCGAGAGCACGAGGGCGTCGGCGCCCGTCACGTCCACCTTCTTGTAGTGCTCCCGCAGGTCCTGCGGGTCGAGCCGGGCGACGGCCAGGTTGTCGGGCACCTGCAGCGACAGGGAGTCGACGACCTCGACGCCCGCGTCCTCCAGGTAGGCCACGACCGCCTGCGTCAGCGGCTCCATGTACGGCGTCACGATGGCCACCCGCTTCGCCCCGAGGGCCGCGATGCCCGACAGCAGGGCACCCGCGCTCGAGACGACCGGGGCCGAAGAACCCTCGGCGCGCAGCGCGGCGGTGATGTCGTCCTCGGCGGTGCAGTGGAAGCCCGGGCCCTGGGCCATGATCGCCACGAGGCACGCGGTGGCGACGACGTCCGGGCGGGCGTCGGCGAGCTCGGTGGCCGCGCGGGCCGCCTGCTCGTTCATGGCCTTGAGCTGCTCGGGCGTCACGTGCTGCATGCGCGCCCGGGCGGCGTGGAAGACGAACCGGTCGTCGGGCAGCACCCGCTCCCGCGCGGCGAGCATGCGCGGGAGCTCGGTCTCCATCGTCAGGTTCGAGCTCGGGACGATCATCCCGATGTGGTGGTCGCGAGACGAAGCGGAGCGGAGCTCGACTTCTGCTGGGTCGGTCACCGCGTCGCCACCGGCTTCATCTCGGGGATGGTCAGTTCACCCTGGTCGACGACGAGCTCGTCGTCCAGGTAGAGCGAGTTGCCGCGCATCGGGATGTCGAAGTGGCACGGGGTGTCGTTCGGGCCGCCGAGCTCGTTGTTCGGACCGATCGAGAACATGACGTTGCCGTAGAAGCTGCGCAGCTCCATGCCCATGCCGCCGGGGAACTGGGTCAGGCCGTGCCAGTGGGCGCGCTCGTCGAGGCCCCAGCCGACGTGGGACATGCCGTAGCCGCGGGGGTCGTCGAAGCTCTTGATGTAGCTCGACAGGAGCTCCGCGTCGAGGCCACCACGGATGTCGCGGATGAAGCCCTGCTCGATCTGGAGCGTCACCGGCGTCTGCACGTAGGTGTTGAACGGCAGCAGCACGTCGCCCGGCGAGAGCACGATCTGCCCGTCGACGCCGTCGTCGGCGCCGCCGGTGAACACGAACGCGGCGGGCCAGTGGTCCCAGCGCCCGGGGGTGTCGGTGTAGCCGTACTCGCTCATCGTCGGGTAGACGCCGAGGCGGTAGGTGACGTCGGTGCCCGCGGGGCTGGTGATGCGCATCGTCTGCGCCTTGGCGAGCAGGTCGGCGCCGTACTCGACGCGCTCGCGCAGCTCCGTGGTGGGCATGAGGCGGGCGAGCAGCTCGGGCGGCTCGACGGCGGTGAGGATGCGGGTGCCGGCGTCCTGGATCGCGAACTGCTCCGGTGAGAACAGCAGGAACGTGCAGTCGACGAGCATGTCGACCGACTTGAGCGCCTCGACGGCCAGCGGGATGTTCCCGAGGCCGGAGTCGCCCACGGCCCACGCGCCCGACGCGCTGGCGGGCGGGGGCAGGCGCAGGTGGAAGGTCGCCGCCCCGAGCTGCTGCGCCGCCCAGAGGAACGCGTCGGCGTACTCCCCGCGCTCGGCGCCGCGGGTCAGCACGGCGACCGTCTCGCCCTCGTGCACGCCGGAGAGCCGCAGCTGCTGCAGGCAGATGTCGTTGAACAGGTTCTGGTCCATCGGTCGACCACCTCCGGCTTCAATCCGAGCACGTACTATCCGAGCACGCAAGGTCTGCAACCCAATCGTCATGCCCGGACGGCCGGACGGCGCAGGGGCCTAGGCTGCCCCGATGGCACCCGAGGACGAACGCATCGCCCTGTTCCTCGACTACGAGAACCTCGCGATCGGGGCGCGGGACGGGCTGGGCGTGTCCCCGTTCGACTTCGGGCCGGTCGCCGACGCGCTCGCCGAGCGGGGCCGGGTCGTGACGCGCCGCGCGTACGGCGACTGGTCGGCGTTCGACGAGGACCGCCGCCTGCTCGCGCGCGCCCAGGTCGAGCTGATCGAGATCCCGCAGCGGATCGGCGGCTCCCGCAAGAACGCGGCGGACATCAAGATGGCCGTCGACGCCATCGAGCTCGCCTACGAGCGCGGGTTCGTCACCACCTTCGCGATCGGCACCGGCGACTCCGACTTCACCCCGCTCATGCACAAGCTCCGCGAGATGGACAAGCGCGTCATCGGCATCGGCGTGCAGTCGTCCACCTCGAAGCTGCTGCCCGCGGCGTGCGACGAGTTCCTCTTCTACGACCGGCTGCCCGGTGTGGAGGCCCGCCCGCTCCTGGCGCGCCCGTCCCGGCGCCGCCCGGCCACACCGGCCGCCGCTCCGGGGCCCGTCGAGCCGGAGCCCGTCGAGCCGGAGGCCCCCGAGCCGGTCGAGGAGACCGCCCCCGCGGCGTCCGACCCCGACCTCGCCGCCGTCGTCACCAGCACCCTCGCGGGACTGGCGCGTGCCACCGACGGACCGGTCCGGGCGTCGACACTCAAGCGCGCGATCCTGCGCAAGGACCCCACGTTCGACGAGGGCGACCACGGCTTCCGCGGTTTCGGTGAGCTCCTGCGTCACCTCGAGCACCGCGGTGTCCTCGCCCTCGCCCCGGGCACGGCCGCCGGCGACCCCGAGGTCGCGTTCCCCGAGGACGCCTCGGCCGAGGACGAGGCCTTCGCCCTCTTCGCCACCACGGTGCGCGACCTGGAGGAGGCCGCGGGCGCACCGCCCCAGCTCTCGGGCCTCAAGGACCAGATGCGCAAGCGGGAGCCGGGGTTCTCGGAGAAGCGCTACGGGTTCTCCAACTTCCTGGCCTTCGCCCGCGCCGCCCGCGCCCGTGACCTCGTGACGATGGACTGGGACGACGGCCGCGGGGACTACCAGCTCTCGGTGTACTGAGCCCGCTCAACGGTGCTGGCGACGGCTCCCGCCGTGCCAGTCCTCCATGACGCCGACCTCGTCGGTGGACACCCCGAACGACGGGAGCTGCGGCTGCTCGCGCAGCGAGCGCTTGAGCTCGGCGAAGCCGGGGAAGCGCGCGAGCCCGACCGCGTGGTCCCACAGCTCGCCCGCCTGCTCGGCGGTCGGCATGCGGCTGATCACGGGGCCGAAGAACGCGAGCCCGTCCGGCGGGTCGACCTGGATGATCGGGGTGCCGACGTCCCGTCCGGTCAGGGCGAGCGCCTCATCGGTCTCGGCCTGCACGACCTCGTCCCACGCGGTGTCGTCGGCGGCCTCCACGAGCGTCGTCGGCAGCTCCGCGGTGGTCAGCACGCCGGCGAGGAACGTGTCGCTGCCCTGCGCCTCGCGCGCCACGGAGGTGTCGGGCACCGGCTCCTGCTCGAAGACGTGGCGGCCGAACGCCTCCTGGAGGCGGTCGAGGGCGTCGGTACCGTGCTCCTTGCGCGCCCGGGCCGCGACCCGCAGCCCGCGCAGGCCTGCGGTGTGGCCCGCCTCGTACTCGGGCGGGAACTGCGCGGCGTAGTCCACCCCGGCGTTGACCAGGCGCAGCGAGATGAAGCGCCACTCGATGTCGAGGTCGCGCTGGCCTGCGACCAGGCGCAGCCACTTGCTCGTCATCCAGCAGAAGGGGCAGATCGGGTCGAACCAGAAGCGGACGTCCACCCCGCGACCCTAGGTCGGGCTGATCACGCCCGCACGCGGTCGGCGAGGGTGCCCGCGCCCGGGCCGTCGAGCTCGTCGAGGGCGTCGGCCCGCCCGGCCGCCGCCATGAGCACCGCCTCGCCCGGGCCGGTCACCTCCCGACCCTTCCCCCAGGTCCAGTCGACGTCGGTGGCCACGAGGCGCAGCCCGCGGATGCGGGGGGCCGCGTGGATCGGCGGGGCGACCACGGCGAAGGCGAGGACCGCCCGCAGGCGCTCCGGCGGGATCGTGCGCGGCAGCCCGAGGGGACGGCGGATGTCCTGGTGGTGGATCGTGCCGTCGGTCAGCGCGATCCGGTACCCGAACCGCGCCGCGAGCCCCTCCGGGGTGCGGTAGCGGCGCACGAGGTCGACGAGGTTCCAGGGGTCGAGCTCGTGCAGGGCGTCGACGGCGCGCCGGTTGGCGCGGTCCGGGGAGAAGCCCGACTGCGCGAGGATGCGCACGAACCCGGTCATGCCCTGCACGTCGTAGCTGATGACGTGGGCGACGACGTCGCGCACCGACCATCCGGGACACAGCGTCGGCGCGTCCCACTGCTCGGGGGTGAGCGTCGCGAGGAAGTCGGCGAGGTCACCGCGCTCCTCGCGCGCGAGGGCGAGCACGTCGGCCATGCGCGGCATCGTGGCAGCCCGCACCGGCCGGGCACGAGTCGCCGGTCAGTCCAGCGTGTCCTGCAGGCGGCGCATGCCCGCGAGCCACCGCTCGTAGTCGCCGGCCTTGCGCCGGAAGAAGGTCAGCACCTCGGGGTGGGGCAGGACGAGGAACTCCTCGCGCCGCACGCCCTCGACGACGGCGTCCGCCACCGCCTCGGGGGTGAGCACCTCGCCGGCCGCACGGACCGCACCGGTGGCCCGCGAGCCCATGCCGCCCGGATCGATCTCGAGCATCGGCGTCGCCACGCCCATCGGGCAGACGGTGCTGACCCGGACCCCCCGCGCGCCGTAGGTCACCGAGAGCCACTCGGCGAACGCCACCGCCGCGTGCTTGCTGACCGCGTAGGGCGCCGACCCGATCTGCGTCAGCAGCCCCGCCGCCGACGCGGTCGCGACGAAGTAGCCCTCGCCGCGCTCGAGCCAGCCGGGCAGCAGCAGGCGCGCGGCGGTGATGTGCGCGCGCACGTTGACGTCGAGGACGGTGTCCCAGACGTCGTCGGTGGTCTCGACGGGGTCGGTGCCCGCGGCGACACCCGCGTTGGCGAAGAACAGCTCGACGGGCCCGAGCGCGCCCTCGACCTCGGCGAGCATCGCGGCGGTGGCGTCGGCGTCGGTGACGTCGAGGGGGCGGACGAGGTCGGCGTCCGTCCCGTCGCGCACGGCGTCGAGGGCACCGTCCCGGTCGGTGGCCGCGACCCGCGCCCCCGCCCCGCGCAGCGCGGCCACCAGCGCCCGCCCGATGCCGCCGCCGGCCCCGGTGACGACGGCGACCCGATCAGTCAGCTCCATGCGGTGACGGTGTCAGACCCGCTCGATGATCGTCGCGTTGGACTGGCCGCCGCCCTCGCACATCGTCTGCAGGCCGCGGGTGCCGCCCGTGCGGTGCAGCTCGTGGACCAGCTTGGTCGCGAGGATCGCGCCGGTGGCGCCGAGCGGGTGGCCCATGGCGATGGCGCCGCCGTTGACGTTGGTGCGCTCCAGCGGCGCCCCGGTCTCCTGCGCCCAGGCCAGCACGACGGGCGCGAACGCCTCGTTGCACTCGAACAGGTCGATGTCGTCGATCGTCAGCCCCGCGCGCCGCAGGACGTCGCGCGTCGCGGGGATCGGGCCGGTGAGCATGAAGACCGGGTCCTCACCGACCACCGACAGCGTCGTGACCTTCGCGACCGGGGTCAGGCCGTGGGTGCGCAGGGCGTCCTCGGACACGACGAGCAACGCCGCGGCGCCCACCGACACCTGGCTGGACACCGCCGCCGTGAGCTCGTAGCCCTCGCGCAGGGGCGGCAGCGTCGACATCTTCTCGACGTTCGCGTCCGGGCGGATGCCCTCGTCGCGGTCGAGTCCGCCCAGCGGTGCGATCTGGCTGGCGAAGCGGCCCTCGTCGGTCGCCCGCGCGGCACGGCGGTGGCTCTCGACCGCGAACTCCTCGAGCTGCGGGCGACGCAGGTCCCACTTCTCGGCGATGAGCTGTGCGCCGCGGAACTGGCTGATCTCCTGCTCGCCGTAGCGCTCGATCCAGCCCGGGCCCTCGCGGCGGGTGCCCATGCGCTCCAGCACGGCGGCGTTGGCGTCGATGGGGACGATCGCCATGTTCTCGACGCCGGCCGCGATGACCATGTCCTGGGTGCCCGACAGCACCGCCTGCGCGGCGAAGTGCAGCGCCTGCTGCGACGAGCCGCAGGCGCGGTTGATCGTCGTACCGGGGACGTGCTCGGGGAAGCCGGCCGAGAGCCACGCCGTGCGCCCGATGACGCCGGCCTGGGGGCCCAGCTGCGAGACGCAGCCCATGAGGACGTCCTCGACGGCGCCGGGGTCGATGCCGGTGCGCTCCACGAGGGCCGTCAGCGCGTGCGCGCCGAGGTCGGCGGGGTGCACGTCGGCCAGCACGCCCTTGCGGGTGCCGACCGGCGTGCGGACGGCGTCGACGATGTAGGCCTCGGTGACGGCCACGGTGCCTCCGGTGATCCAGGGTGATTTCCTGGCGTCCAGTGTCAGCGGGGACGCCAGGCTGGCACCAGGGGTGACCTCGTCACCCCGGTCCGTCACCCAGGCGATCGGATCATCCGGCGGCGCGGGCCTCGCGGACCAGCCGGCGGGCGCGGTCGACGTCCGGCGGTGCGGGGAGGTCGGGCAGCAGGGTCGTCGCCCGGTAGAGCGCGCGCAGGGCGAGGGTGACGCCGAGGTCGGTGGTCGGCAGGCCCGGCAGCCCGTACATGCGCCGTGCCCAGCGGGGCAGCGTCGAGAACGAGATCGCCGCGATCGACGACAGCGTCAGCGCGATCCCCGTCGGCGCGCTGGGCTGCGGGGTGAGCAGGCCCCCGACGCCGCGCCGCGCCTCGTCGGTGAGCCGCAGCCGCGGACGCACGCGGTCGAAGTAGGCGGCGAGCTCGGCCCGCGACGCCGGGACGATCGCCGGGTCGAGGCCCACGACCTCGGCGGCCCGCACGCTCTCGGCGACGTAGGCGTCGGCCTCGGCGTCGTCGACCACGCCCGCGCGGCGGGCGACGTCGACGTACGAGTCGATCTCGGCGTTGTGCACCCAGAGCAGGTTCTCCGGGTCGTCGAGGGCGATCTCGGTGCCGTCGGGGTCGCGACCGCGCAGGGTGGCGTGCAGGCGCCGGACCCGCGAGCCCGCAGCCTCCACGTCGGCCCGCGTCCCGAAGGTCCGGGTGCCGACGAAGCCGACCGTGCGCTGGAAGCGCGGCCACGCCTTCTTCGGGTCGAAGAGCGCGGAGTTCTGGAAGGTCGCGCGCATGACCTGCGGGTGCAGCGACTGCAGCAGCAGCGCCCGCATCCCGGCCACCCACAGCACCGGCTCCAGCTGCACCCGCCACGTCACCGACGTCGGGCCGAAGAGGCCGAGGTCGCCGAGCTCGCCGGGCTCGCCGAGGTCGCCGGCCCCGTCCGTCACGCCCGCCACGTCCGTCCCCATGAGGACGGGGTCACCGATCGGCGGCGCGTCAACCACGCTCGCTCGCGAGCTCCGCCGCGGTCTGCGACACCTTCGCCTCGGCCAGGGCCGCCCGCCGTTCGGCCTTCCACACCCGCTTCTCGGCCTTCTTCTCCGCGCGACGGCGCCCGGACCCGAGCAGCAGCGCCGCACCGATGCCGAGCATCCAGATGTCCTTGGCGATCGGTGTGCCCTGCTGCGTCGGGCGCAGCTTGCCGTCGTGCATCCCCGGCGTGCGCAGGTAGAGCCCGAGCATCCCCGCCGAGAACCCGGTCAGCGCGGCACCGGCGACGCGGCCGGAGACGAACGGCGCGAGCAGCGTGGCGCCGACGGCCATCTCCCCGATGGACAGCGCCTTGAGGAAGGTCGGCGGGTCCATGTCCTTGAGGAACGGGTACGCGCCCGACGCGAAGCCGTGCAGCCCGGACGCGGTCTCCTCGTCGCCGGTCCACTTCTGGAGGCCGGAGTTGAGGATGAAGGCGCCGGTCGCGAGACGCTGCGGCACCTGGGCGAGGTCGACGGAGGTCATGAGGCGCATGGTGCTCCCGTCGCCGCCCGCTCGCACAGCGTGGCCGGTCGGTCCATCCCGCTGAGCCGTTAGGCTCGCCTCGTGTCCGCCGCGGACCCGGGCCCCCGATGACCATGCTGCCGGTCTGGGCGCTGTTCGTGCTGCTCGTCGTCGTCGCGCCGGCCCTGGTCGTCGGGCTGCAGCTGCTCGTGCGCCGCCGGTGGCCCCACCTCGCCGAGGGCGAGCACAACGACGTCGCCGGCTACCTCATCGCCATCGTCGGCGTGATCTACGCGGTGCTCCTGGCGTTCGTCGTGGTCGTGACGTGGCAGCAGTTCAGCGCGGCGCAGAACGTCGTCGGGCAGGAGGCGAGCGCCCTGCGCGGACTCGAGCGCGAGAGCGCGGCGTTCCCGCCGGAGGTCCGCGAGCAGCTCGCGGCGGACGTCCGCGACTACGCCACGGCCGTGGTGACCCACGAGTGGCCGGCGATGAGCCGCGGCGAGGCCGGCCACCCGGCGGTCGTCGCCGTGCTCGACCGGATCGCCGACCACCTCGCCGCCCTGCCGGTGGACACGCCCGCCCGGCAGGAGTACCTCGGCGTCGAGGCCGACCGGTTCGCGGAGGTCGTGTCCTTCCGCTCGCAGCGCCTCGACTTCGTCGGCCAGGGGCTGCCCGGCGTGCTGTGGATCGCGCTCGTGCTCGGCGCGGCGGTCACCATTGGCTTCGGCCTGGTCTTCGGGCTGCGCAGCACGGCGCTGCACCTGCTCATGACCGGCAGCCTCGCCGCGACCATCGGCGTGCTGCTCTTCGTCGCCATCGCGATCGACCAGCCGTTCCGCGGCGACGTCGCGGTGACGCCGGCGCCGTTGCAGCGGGTGCTCACCGACTTCGCCCGTTAACCGTCCACGCCCGCCACGAGACGCGGGAGCAGCTCGCCCGTCCCGCCGCGCAGCACGACCGTCGCGACGTCGTCGTACGGCGTCGGCTCGGCGTTGACGATGACGACCGCCGCCCCCGCGGCCGCCGCCAGGTCGACGACGCCGGCCGCCGGGTGCACGCCCAGCGACGTGCCGGCCGCGAGCAGGACATCGGCCTCGACCGCGGCCCGGCGCGCGCGCATGATCACGCCGGCGTCGAGCTCCTGGCCGAACGAGATCGTCGCCGACTTGAGGATGCCGCCGCACAGGGCGCACGGCGGGTCCTCCTCGCCGGCCGCGACGCGCGCGAGCGTCTCGGCCATCGGCGCGCGGGCGCCGCACGACAGGCACTGCGTGTGGTGCACCGTCCCGTGCAGCTCGACGACGAGGTCCGGTGACGACCCGGCCGCCTGGTGCAGCTCGTCGATGTTCTGGGTCAGCAGCGCGAGCAGGCGCCCGGAGCGCTCGAGGTCGACGAGCGCTTTGTGCGCGGGACCGGGGCGGGCCTCCCAGACCGGGTGCACGGCACGCTGGCGCCACGACTCCCGGCGGACCTCCGGGTCGGCGACGTAGGCCTGCAGCGTCGAGAGCCGCTCGGCCGCGGGGTTGCGGGTCCAGACGCCCTGCGGCCCGCGGAAGTCGGGGATGCCGGAGTCGGTGGAGACGCCCGCGCCGGTGAGCACGGTGACCCGCTGCGCCCGCGCGAGGAGGTCCGCGGCCCGGGCCACGTCCGCGTCGTCGGGGCCGTCGTCCAGGTCCTCTCCCATGCCCCCACGGTCCCCCACTCGGGGGGCGGGTGTAACACGCCCTTGATTCACCCCGACCTCACCCGTGCGGCGTCGCGAGCACCTCCGGGTGATGGATCCCCGGCTCGGGCGCCCACCGGGGAGGGGTGTCGTGGGGACCCACCGTCAGCCGTCATCGCGTGTCATCGGCGTGCACAGCCTGCCGACCGCCGTCATCTCGCTCATCCAGGAGCAGGCCGAGGTCCGCGGGCTGGCCCGCGACCCGCTGCCCGAGGTCACGCACGCCGTGCGCACCGACGTCGTCGTCGGGACCTCGGGCTGGTTCGGGCGGGGCCGTCCGCGCCGCCGGACCACGGAGCTCCTGCTCACGCCCGATCTCCTCGTGGTCACCGACCGCGACCCCGACCGCGACGGGTCCGACCCGGACGCGCAGGTCGCGTTCCACCGTCTCCACCAGCTCGAGGTCACCCGCGTCGAGGGGCCCGAGCCCGGCATCGGCCTGCTGTCCACGCCCGTCGGCGCCACGGAGCGCGGCTCGCGGGTGGTCGTCACCGACGGCGGCCCCGAGACCGACCGCTTCCACCGCGCGCTCGCCGAGGCCGCGGAGCGCTCGCGGCGGGTCGACGTCCCGTCCTCGCGGATGCCGGCCGAAGCGGTGCACGCCCCGTCCGAGGTGTCCTAGCGCGAGCGCGCACGCGGCAACGACTCCGCCGGTGCTGGTGGCTCAACGGCCGGCGGAGCCGTCCCGACCGCCGGCCTTCGGCCGGCGGTGATGAGTCGTTTCCCGAACAGACGCCGGCGCGAAACGGCGCGAGGGCATGAGCGCGGCGACCGCTACGCTGGCGCCGGGCCCCCGTAGCTCAGGGGATAGAGCACGGCTCTCCTAAAGCCGGTGTCGCAGGTTCGAATCCTGCCGGGGGCGCCCGCAGCCTGACCCGTGTGCCGGCGCCGTCGGCGTCGAGCAGGGCCACGACCTCGCCGGGCACGACCCGCAGGTCACGACATCCGTCATCGTCCGGTCGCCGGGCGCTGGTCCGGGCTCCCCACGCAGGACACCGCCGAGTACCGGGCGGACGACGTCTGCGCGGCGATCACCTCTCCGTCCACCCGGATCCGGCACGTGATCAGCCCGGCGACGGCGGTCGACGACTGCACCGTGAGGGTGTAGGTGTCGTGACCGTCGCCCGAGGTCGACCTCGTGCTCCACGGGAGACCGACGCCGTTCTCCCGCGACGCGGCCCCGTTGCGGCCGTAGGTCACCAGGGCTCGAACGGCGTCGCCGGTGGCCTCGTAGACCACACCCGACCCGGTCGACAGCGGTGGCGCCGTGCGACCGGACGGGGTGGGCACCGCCGCTCGGACCGCGGCGAGGAGCGCGATGACGAGCACCGCGCCGATCGCGACGGCGAGGACCACCCCGCGCCACCGGGCTCGCCGATCGGTCGGCCGGGGGCGGGACGGCTTCCGGGCCGGTGAGACGAGCCGCACGTCGCGCGGGACCGGCGGGACACCCGGGTGGCCGGGGGCGAGGGCAGGACGCAGAGGAGTGGTCGGGGCGTCCGCACCGGGTGGGCCCGGGATCGCGGGATCGGAGCGTCTCGCGGGAGCGCCCGTCCGTCGCGGTCGACGCCGACCGGGACCCGGTGGAGCCTGCCCCTGAGAGCCCGGCTGTCCGTGCGGGTCTCGTGGCTGATCCACGCGAACCTCTCGATGTCGGACCAGAGCTGGTCGAGGACGGGTGCCGCAGCCCGCGGACCGCCCTCACGGCGACGACGCCGGGCCGGACGGGGCAGGGGGATGGCCTCGTCCGGACCCGACGCGGCGCGCGGCAGCCGGTGCCGGCGCCGCCCGCACTCTCCCAGCGGACCCGCCCCGCAGGCCCCGGTCCGACCTTGCGACTCCCTGACGACTCGGCCGACGACTCGCCGACGACTCGCCCAGGCGGCCGTCGACGCACCTCTGCCGAGTGAACGCCACAGTCCGTCGCGCGCGGCCCGCGCCTCCTGCGGCGCTGCTCGGCGTCCGCCGCGGCGACGTCTCACACCCCGGACGCGGTCTCGACCTCGTCGACGAGCCGCGCGGCCACGACCGCGAGGCGGGTGTTGCTCTCCTGCGAGAGCCGCACGAGGTGCTCGAACGCGGAGGTGGCGTCGATGCCCCGGCGTGCCATGAGCACGCCCTTGGCCTGCCCGATCAGGTCGCGCGAGGCCAGACCGCGCTCCAGCGCGGCGACGCGGTGGGCCGCCGGGAGGGCGACGGCGAGCGGGGCGGCGAAGGCCTGCGCGGTCGCGGCACTCGAGGCACCGAAGGTCCCGGGGAGCGGCCCGTAGAGGCTGAGCAGCCGGGTCCGTCGACGCGCGCCGCACGGCAGGACCACCGTCAGCACCGCGCCGACACCGGCCGTGCGGGCTCGTCTCGCCCAGCGCGGCCACCGTCGCATCGAGGTGTCGTCCAGGTCCGTGACCATCGCCGACCCCGGCCGCGCCCCCGTCGCCTCCACCAGGGGGCCCTCGTTCGTCGCGACGGCGAGGTGAGCGAGCTCCTCCACCACGGGCAGGCTGGCGGCGCGCGACCGCGCGTCGTCGTCGCCCAGCTCATCGACGCCGCTGGCGTCGGCGGCCGGGACGGCCTGCACGGCGCCCGCGACGAGCCGGTGCACGAGCCCCTCCGCGTCGTGACGGCCCGGCGTCCTGAGCCCGCCCAGGCACGCCAGTGGAGGGGTCACCCCGGCCGCCTCCCCACGCATCTCGGGGTCCCCGCCGATGTCGGCCGGGACGTCGTGCGCCGCGTCTCCGTCACGTGCCATGGCCTCCCTCTCCGTCGTCGTCGGGACGGGGCCACCGAACCGGTCCCGTCCCGCGTCCCACCAGCGTCGCCACCCGGGGGCCGGTCAGGCCCGCCCGGCACCTGTCGCTCGTCTGACGTTCGTCGAGCGGGGCCGGGACGGCAGACGTCGCTGGAACAGCCGCCCTCGGCGGAGCAGACTTGCCGAGTAGCGTTGCCCAGGGCAATGATGTGCTGATGCAACGTTTCGACGAGCCGGGCGAGGAACTCGTCGATGCGGTCATGACGGCCAGCCGGGCCCTGCTGGCGGTGGTCGTGCGCTCCCTCGCAGCGGTCGACGAGGACGTGACGCTGCCGCAGTACCGGGCCCTGGTCGTCCTGGGCCAGCGGGGCACGGTGCGTCCGGCCGAGCTCGCGGTCGCGCTGGCCGTGACACCCCCGACGTGCACCCGGATGTGCCGTCGACTCGAGGGCAAGGGACTGGTGATCCGGGAGCGTCCCGACGACGACCGTCGGGCTGTGACCGTCGCGCTGTCGTCCGCCGGCCGCGACCTCGTCGACGAGGTGAGCCGCCGACGGCGCGGCGAGCTGCGCACGCTGCTCGCCGGGGTGCCCGCCGGACGACGTGCGGGCGTGGTCGAGGGGCTGCGGTCGCTCGCCGAGGCCGCCGGCGAGGTCCCCGAGCCCGACTGGGCCGTCCGCGGGGCGGCGCGGTGAGCGAGCCCCACCCTGTGGAGGAGACGACCGACCCGGTCGACGGGGAGCCGCGGCGGTCGTGGCGGAGCCGACTCGTGCGCGCCGGGGAGGTCCTGCACCGGTGGCTGACCGACTCCCGCCCCGGGCTCGTCGGGCTCGCGCTGATCATCGGCGCCGGCGCCGGCCTCGGCGCCGTGGTGTTCCGTTCCCTGATCTCCAGCATCACCTGGCTGGTCACCGGCCGGGACGACTTCTCCGATGCCGGGCGGGTCGCGAGCACCCACCTCGCCGCCCTGGGCCCGTGGTTCCTCCTGCTGGCGCCCGTCGTCGGCGGGCTCGTCCACGGACCGCTGGTGACGCGGTTCGCCCCGGAGGCGCGGGGGCACGGCGTGCCCGAGGTGATGGTCGCCGTCGCGCGGAACGGTGGCCGCATCCCTGCGAAGGTGGCCGGGGTCAAGGCCCTGGCCTCGGCGCTGTGCATCGGCACCGGCGGATCGGTCGGGCGCGAGGGCCCGATCGTGCAGATCGGCTCGGCCTTGGGCTCCTCGATCGGCCAGGCCCTGCGCGTCCCGTCGGGCCGGCTCACCCTCATGGTGGCGTGCGGCGCCGCGGGCGGGATCTCGGCCACCTTCAACGCGCCGATGGCCGGCGTCGTCTTCGCCCTCGAGCTCATCCTGCGCGCCTTCGCCGCGCAGTCCTTCGGCGTCCTGGTGATCTCCTCGGTCACCGCGAACGTCGTGGCCCGCCTCATCGTCGGCGACGACATCATCCTGCACCTGCCGCACTACACCCTCGGCTCGTCGACCGAGCTGCTGCTCTACGCACTGCTCGGTCTGTTCGCCGGCCTCGTGGGCTGGGGCTTCGCCCGCACGCTCTACGCCGTCGAGGACGCCTGCGACGCGGTGTGGCGCGGGCCCGAGTGGCTGCGCCCCGCCGTCGGCGGTGTGGTGCTCGGAGGGGTGCTGCTCGCGCTACCGCAGCTCTACGGCGTCGGCTATCCGGTGCTCGAGGACGGTCTGGTCGGGCAGTACGCGGTGGGCCTGCTGCTCGTACTGATGGTCGGCAAGGTGGTCGCGACCAGCCTCACCATCGGGATCGGCGGCTCGGGCGGGGTGTTCGCGCCGTCCCTGTTCATCGGCGCGATGGCCGGGACGACCTTCGGCACGCTCGCCGCGGCCCTCTTCCCGGGCCTGCACCTCGCCCCCGGCGCCTTCGGGCTGGTCGGCATGGCGGCGGTGTTCGCCGGCGCCGCACACGCGCCGATCACCTCGGTGCTGATCGTGTTCGAGCTCACGGGGAACGACGACGTCATCCTCCCCCTCATGATCGCCGTCGTGCTCGCCACGGGCCTGAGCCACCTCGTCTCGCACCGGAACATCTACACGCGCAAGCTCCTCCGACGCGGCGTCGACATCGACACCGCGCCGCCGACGCCCGAGACGGCGCTGCCGGGTCGCTGACGGGGAGGGCGAGGCCGAGGCGAACGGCACGCCGCCGTGCCGGGCAGACTGCCGACATGAGTGCCGTGTACGCCCTGAACCTGTTCGACCTCGCCCCGAACGACGACTACAAGGCCTACTCGAAGCGATCGGTCGCCGCCGTCGGCAAGCACGGCGGTCGCGTCGTGGCGCTCGGCCGGCTGAGTGAGGACTCCCCCAGCACGGGAGGGTCCCCCCGCCAGGTCCTCGTGCTGGTCGAGTGGCCCTCGAACGAGGCGTTCCAGGCGTTCAAGGACGACCCCGACCACGTCGACCTCCACCCCCTGCGCGAAGGCGGCACGGAGAACTACCTCTGGTGGGCCTACGACAAGCTCGAGGACCTGCGGCCGGTGCTCAGCGACAGGAACGTCTGACACGAGGGCCTCCTGGGGAACGGCCCCTCGCCGTGCCGGTCCCTGACGGCCTGACTCCCCGCTCCTGTCGGGTCAGGGGTCGACGCTGATCGGGCGTCGTGGCCCTCGGGGCCCGGGTCCTCGGAGCGCGACCCGCGGGCGTGAGGTCAGCCCGTCACGGGCCGGAGGCGGAGCTCGAGGTCGGCCCGGGTGAGCGGCGGCGGGAGGTCGACTCCGAGACGGTCGCGGATCACCCCGCGCACGTCGTCGGTCATCGTCGCGGAGACGTCGACGACCGTCGCCGGCAGCGACGGCAGGTCCTCGACGCGGGCGCGGGAGAGGTCGAGGTCGAACACGGTGGCCGGGCGTCCGTCGACGGAGCCGGTGACGCGAGCGGCGTCGAGGTCGACCACGAGGTCGGCGAGGTCGACCGTTCCGCCGCGCCGGCTCAGCATCAGCGACCCGGACGTCTGGACGCGTCCCCGCGGCGGCGGCGCGAGGAACACCTGGCCGTCGGTGATCGGCAGGTGCACGGTGTCCTGCCCGTCGGCCCACCCCGGCAGCTGGCCGAGCGTCGGCTCCTCGGTGCGCACCTCGATCTGGGCGTCCTCCAGCGCCCGCTGCGTGGCCGGCTCGACCTCGATCGCGGCCTCCTCACCGTCGACGCGGGCCTGTGCGGGCGGCGTCACCCCGGCGATCGCGGGCGGCGCCGGGACGTCGGTGGCCACCGGGGTCGGGACGGAGGTGGCGGGTCCGGGGCCGTTGGCGCAGCCCCCGAGTGCCAGGGCCGTCACCAGGAGCGACACGACGAGCACGGCACGACCACGAGGCACGGCGGACCTCCTCCAGCAGGGGGCGGCCGGGCTGGGGCGGTCAACCGGGACGGGAGCAGGAGACCGGTGATCGGCGCCGTGCGCAACCGCGGCCGCCAGGGTCCGTCCCCGGGGCCCGGTTCGTCCGGCAAGGTCCGACGGGTAGCCACGACCTCATGACCGAACCCCAGCAGTCGCCCCAGGCCGGCATCGCGGGAGCGCTGACCGACCTGTCCGAACAGACCCGGGTCCTCGTGCGCGGGGAGATCACCGCCGCGCAGCGGGAGACGTGGAGCAAGCTCACCGCGGCCGCCCCTGCCCTCGGCCTCCTCGGCGGCGCGGCGGTGCTCGGTGTCGCGGCGTCGGCATCCGCCTACCGCCTGAGCCTGCGCCTGTTGGAGCGATGGCTCCCGCCGTCGGGTGCCGCGCTCGTGGCCACCGCCGTCTACGGCGGCGGAGCGGCGGCCGCCGGCGCGATCGGCGTGCAGCAGCTCCGCACGCTCCCCGCGCCCTTCCCGACCGAGACCATGGCCGAGACCGGGGCCCTGGTCGAGGAGACCGCCGCCGAGGTCCGCCGCGGCTCCGCCGGCGCGACCGGCGGCCTCTCCGAGCGCGCCGCGGGGGCGATGCCCTCGGGACCCGATCTGCCTCGCCCCTGAGCCCCGCGGGCACCCGCCACCGCGGGGCCGCGACCGCGCTCAGGCGATCGCGCCCGCGTCCTGCGACGACTCCGGCAGCACGTGCGAAACCGCTTGCGCCCACACCCACGTCGCGCATCTCGGCGGACGTGAGGTGGTTCGGCGCCCGCGCGACGGGCATCCTGTGACGTCATGACCGCGACCCCGGATTCCCACGCCGAGGGCGAGCCCGACGCCGGTGCCGCCCGGGCGCCGCTGCACCTCGACGCCACCTACGACGACCCGGTGCTGACGGTCTTCCGCACCGCCGAGTGGATTCCGCCGGCCTACCGCCAGGCGTACCTCGAGGGCGCGGCGCGCGTCCTCGGGCGCGAGGCGCTCCGCGACTGCTGACCGGGTCGGCTGACCCGGCGGCAGCGCAACGAGGGGTCTCACCCGCCCAGTCTCACCCGCCCAGGCGCGCCTCGAGCGTGTCGACGTCGGGCTGCTCGCCGCGGGTCCGGGGCTGCCCGCAGCGGCCGGCGCGCGCAGCGCACCGCGAGCTCGAGGGCCGCGGCCCGGTGCCCGTGGGGTGTCGAGCCACCGGATCATGTCGGTGGGCTCGAGGACGCCCGGACCCGCGGTCGACGGGCGGTGCTCCCCCTGCTCGGCGGCGAGGACGCGCAGGCGCAGCGAGCGCAGCTCCTCGCCGGGCCCGTCGGCGCCCCGCTCGACCGACTACGTCGGCGACAACCGCACGCTGTGGGTCGACCGCTACGGCGACCCCGTCCCGCCGCCCCGCGACGCGGTCGAGGTCGTCGTCCTCGCGGCGCCGGTCCTCGCGGTCGCCGCGGCCGCGGGGATGATCGGGGCGTGGCTGGTCACGACGCGACGGTCCCCGGGACGACGGTGCTGACGCGGCGCCCCGGCTGGTGGGAGGCGCTCGTCGGGCCGGGCGCCGGTCCGGTGGAGTCCGCGGGCACGGTGGCGAGCGCGGTCGCCGGCGCGGTGCTCGCCCCCGCGCTCGCGCGCCGCCCGGTGGGGCACGCGGCCCGGCTCGTCCTGCGGGTGCTCGCCGCCGACCTGTGGGGCGGCGCGTGGTGCCTCAACACCCCGGCGGGCGCGCGCTGGTACGGCCGCCCCGAGCGCGGGGGCCGGGAGCGCAGCGCCTTCGCGGCGGCGCACGTCCACCCGTTCGTCGTGGCGGCGCTCGACCCGCGGCCCCGGTTCGACCGGGCGCTCGCGCAGTACGCGTACGTGCTGGTCGCGACGGCGGTGCTGGGACGCGTCGGCCACCGGCGCGCCGCGGCGGTGCTCGCGACGCTCGGCGGACTCGCGCTCGACCGGTGGTGGCGCGTCTCCGACGTCGCACCGTGGTCCGGGCCGGTCATCGCCGTCAAGCTGCTGGCCGGGCACGCGGGCGGCGGCGTCCTCGTGCGGCCCGTGCGGTGACCGTCCGCCGTTTCGTCGCGTGGTACCCGGACACCCTTCTGCGCGGGCCGTCGCCGGCGGCCGCCCGACGCGGGGAGGCAGCGCGTGACGCACGCCGAGGACACCGAGGACACCAGCACCTGGACCGAGATCGAGGAGCCCGCCCCGGGTGAGGTCCGCCGGGTCGGGACGTGGGCGGTCGGCACGAGCCGCGGCGAGCCGTTCGCGGTGGGACGGCGCTGCCGCCACCAGCTGCGCGACCTCTCCGACGGCCGGGTGGACGACGACGGCTGCCTGGTGTGCCCGTGGCACGGCGCGCGCTACGACGTCCGCAACGGCGAGATGGTCGGCGGGCCCCGCGGCATCGCGTTCTACGTCGGCCCGACGCCGGGCTACACGCAGCTCGTGCGGGTGCTGGCGCGGTGGGTGCCGCTACGGGTCGGCCGTGCGGTGCGCTGGGGCCGGGGGCGTCTGCGGGTGCGCTGACCACGCCACGGTCACCGCCCGGGCGATCACGGCGTCGAGCATCGCCGGGGTGAGCCGGCGGCTGCGGGTGTTCTGCGGGCTCGGGTGGTAGGACCCGAGCAGGCGCAGGCCCGGACGAGGCCCGGTGGCGAGGACGTGCTCGGCACCGTGCGCGAAGCGGGGTCGCGGGCGCACGCCGGCCCAGTCGCACGCCGCCTCCCACGCGAGGCGGCCCAGGCAGAGCACGACCGCAACGTCCGGCAGGGCCGCGAGCTCCGCGGTCAGCCAGCCGGCGCAGGCCTCGCGCTCGGCGCGGGTCGGGCGGTGGCCGGGCGGCGGGCAGCGCACCGCGGAGGCCATCCACGCCCCGCGCAGGCGCAGCCCGTCGCCGGCGTGCTCGGACGTGGGGCGGTTCGCGAGCCCGGCGCGGTGCAGGGCGGCGACGAGCGTGTCGGCCGTCGGGTTGCCGGTGAACGCGCGGCCCGTGCGGTTGCCGCCGTGCGGCGCGGTCGCGAGGCCGAGCACGTGGACACGCGCCGACGGGTCGCCGAAGCCCGGCACCGGGCGCGCCCAGTACGACCCCGCGCCGGCGTCGGCCGCCGCGCGTCGGGACGCCACCAGCCGCGGGCAGGCCGTGCAGTCCGCGATCCTCGCGCCGAGGTCGGCGAGGTCGGCGAGCCGTGCGGACCGATCGGCGCTCACGCCCCCACCGGCCGCGCCAGCCCGTTGACCGCGCCGTCGAACAGCGGCGGCAGGAGCCGGGCGGCGGGGACCAGGGCCCGACGGGCGGGACGCGGGCGCGTGCCGAGCAGCAGCGCCCCGGTCAGCCAGCGGTAGCGCCGCGTCAGGCGCGCCCAGTCGCGGTCGTAGCGTCGCGGCGCCCCGTCGGTGATCGCGCGGACGGCGGCCCCGGCCTGCGCGAACGCGAGGGCCAGGCCCTCCCCCGTCAGCGCATCGACGTAGCCGGCGGCGTCCCCGACCAGCAGCACCCGGCCCGCGACCCGACGACGGACGCGCTGGCGCAGCGGCCCGGCGCCGCGCACGTCGCTCGCCGGCTCCGCGCCCGCCAGCAGGGACTGCAGGCCGGGCAATGCGGCCAGCCGGTCGTCGAACGTGCCGCGGCTCGAGGCCAGGACGGCGACGCCGACGAGGTCGTCGGCCACCGGCGTCACGTACGCCTCGACCTCGGGCGCCCAGTGCACCTCGACGTAGGGCGACCAGGGCGCGGTGCGGAAGTGCCGGCGCAGCCCGTAGCGGCGGTGGCGCGCCGGAGCCGGGTCGAGGCCGAGCCCCCGGCGCACGGGCGAGTGCAGCCCGTCCGCGGCCACCAGGTGCCGGGCCCGCACGCCGTCGACCGTGACGCCCTCGTCGTCCTGGCGCAGCTCGCCGACGGCGCGCTGCTCGACCCGCGCGCCCGCCGCGGCGACCGCCGCCGCGAGCGCCCCGTGCAGCGTCGTCCGGCGGATGCCGCGGCCCGCGCCGGCGCGGAACGCGGCGTCGGCGCGCCGGTCGCCGTCGACGTAGCGGATGCCGTGGAACGCGTGCCCCGGCGGGTCGACGCCGAGCTCCTGCAGGGCGGCCAGCGCGCCGGGCATGAGGCCCTCGCCGCAGGCCTTGTCGACCGCGCCCGGACGCGGCTCCCACACCTCGACGTCCAGGCCCGCGCGGGCGGCGTGCAGGGCGGTGACCAGGCCCGCCGGTCCGCCGCCGGCGACCAGCAGATCCACCTGCCGGGTCACGCCGGCACCGCCTCGCGCAGCGCCCGCCGCTCGACGCGCAGGCGCACCGTCAACAGGGCCGCGTTCGCCACCGTGAACACCAGCGCGGTGACCCAGGCCGTGTGCACGAGCGGGAGCGCGACGCCCTCGACGACGACCACCACGTAGTTCGGGTGCGCGACCCACCGGTACGGCCCCGACGTCACCGGCGGCATCCCGGGCACGACGATGACGCGCGTGTTCCACCGCGGCCCGAGCGCCGTGACGCACCACCACCGCACCCCTGGCACGCGACGAGCAGCGCCAGCATCGGCCACCCCAGCGCGGGCAGGAACGGGCGCCCGGCGAGCCACACCTCGGCGACGCAGCCGGCGAGCAGGCCGGTGTGCAGCACGACCATCACCGGGAAGTGCGCGCGCCCGGACTCCACGCCGCCGCGGGCGAACGCCCACACCGCGTTGCGTCGCGACACGGCCATCTCGCCGAGGCGCTCCACCCCGACGGCGACGACCAGCAGCGTGTACAGCACCGCACTCACGATGGCACCCGCAGCAGCACCAGCTCCGAGCAGAACCCCGGTCCCATCGCCAGCATGAGGCCGTGGGAGCCCGGGCGGGGCGGCCGCGTGGCGAGGGTGTCGGCGAGGACGTGGAGCACCGACGCCGAGGAGAGGTTGCCGATGCGGCGCAGCGAGTCCCACGTGACCGCCAGCGCCTCGCGGTCGACGCCGAGCGCGTCCTGCAGCGCCTCGAGCACCTTCGGGCCGCCGGGGTGCGCGACGTACCACCCGACGTCGTCGCGGCTGAGCCCGTGGTCGGCGAGGAAGCGGCGGACGTCGTCGCCGAGGAAGTGGCGCACGACGTCGGGGACCGCGCCGTCGAGCACGATCTTCAGCCCGCCCGCGCCGACGTCCCAGCCCATCGTGCGCTCGGAGTCGGGGTAGAGCCGGCTGCGCGTGGCCACGACCTCCGGCTGCACGCGGCGGTCGTCGAGCAGCGGCGCCGCCCGCTGCGACCCCGCCGCGACGACCGCGGCCGCGCCGTCGCCGAACAGCCCGCTCGCCACGAGGTTCGGCATCGAGACGTCGTCGCGCTGCAGCGTCAGCGAGCACAGCTCGACGCCGACCAGCACCGCGACCGCGTCGGGGCGGCCGGCGAGGAAGTCGCGCAGGCGGGCGACGCCGGCGGCCCCGGCGACGCAGCCGAGGCCCACGATCGGCACGCGCACGACGTCGTCGCGCATCCCGATCTGCGCGGCGATGCGCGCGTCGAGCGAGGGGACGGCGAGCCCGGTGACGGTCGCGGAGACGACGATGTCGACGTCGGACGGCGCGAGGTCGACGGCCTTGAGCGCGTCGACGACCGCCCGCGCCCCGAGGTCCACGCCCGCGGCGATGAACGCGTCGTTGGCCTCCCCGAAGTCGCGCAGCCGGCCGTAGCGCTCCAGCGGCAGCGCGGTGTGGCGGGTCTCGACGCCGGCGTTGCGGTGCAGCCGGTCGAGGACGCTCCGGTTCACCGCGCCGCGCAGCATCGCCCCGGCGAAGGCCTCGGTGATCTCCTCCTGCCGGTACCGGTGGTCGGGCAGGGCGCCGCGGACGCTCAGGACGCGCATGGTCGTCTCATCTCTGCGAGGGAGGGCAGCAGTGCGGTCGCCAGGCCGCGGGCGACGGCCGGGGTGATCCGGCCGCGGGCGAGCCCGAGCTCGACGAGGTCGTCGAACACCCGCTGGTCGCCGGCCGCGGCGCGCAGCCCCGCGTCGAGCACCGGGCCGGTGCGGCTGAGCACCCCGGCCGCCGCGGTGTGGCGCAGGTGCGGGAAGAGGTGCGCGCGGGCCGCGCGGGCGTAGCGCCGCCCCGCCGTCGCCGGCCGGCCGTCGGCCAGCGCCCGCGCGGCCGCCCGGCCGGCGGCGATGCCCGTCGCGACCGCGTAGTAGATGCCCTCGCCGGTCATCGGGTTGACGAGACCCGCCGCGTCGCCGACGAGCAGCACCCGGCCGTCCGGCGGGCGCCAGCGCGGCCCCGAGAGCGGCAGGTGGTGCCCGCGCCAGTCGCCGGCGTCGCGGGTGCTGCCGGGCAGCAGGTCCTCGAGGTGCCCGACGAGGTCGGCCTTGCCGGGCGCGGGGCCGTCGCCGAGCACCTCCCCGTACCCCACGTTGGCGAACCCGTCGCCGCGGTCGAACGACCACGCGTACGACGGCTGCCGCAGCGTCCCGAACGCGATGACCTGCGCGCCCTCCCGGCCCGCGGTCACCGGCGCGTACCCGCGCAGGGCGAGCGCCGTCGTGCCCGGCGCCCACCCGAGCCGGCGTCGCAGCACCGAGCGCGCCCCGTCCGCGCCGACGACGAGGGGCGCGCTCACGGCGTCGTCGAGGACGACGTCGGTGCCGATCGCGACGTCGCGGACACGGTGGCGCACCAGCTGCGCGCCCGCCGCCTGGGCGGCCTCGACGAGGCGGGCGTCGAGGACCCGGCGCGGCACGACGTACGACGGGCGCGCCATGGTCCGCTCGGCGCCCCGCCCGCCGCGGTCGAGGCGCAGGCGCGCGACGGGCACGCGGTCGTCGAGCAGGCCTGTGACGCCGACGTCGGCGAGCCGGTCGAGCACGTGCGGGGCGACCCCGTCGCCGCAGGCCTTGTCGCGGGGGAAGTCGGCGCGGTCGAGCAGGGCCACCCGCAGCCCCGGCTCGGCGTGCAGCGCGCCGAGCGCCGCGGCCGTGCCGGCGGGCCCGGCCCCGACGACGGCCAGGTCGTGGTGCTGGAGGAGCGGCATCAGCCGGCGGCCACGAGCAGCACGACGTCGAGCAGCGCGATCGCCAGGGCCGCACGGAAGGGTCCGCGGCCGCGGCCGAGGACGGCCACCGTCGCCAGCGCGACCACTACGAGGAGCACCAGCCACACCCACGCCGCGGGTCGCCCGGGGGGCCCGAGGGCCGCGAGCACCGACGCGGCGACGAGCAGCGCGGCGGCCAGCGGGCGCGCGACCGGCTCCCCGACCCGGTGCGGCAGCCCGCGCACACCGGTGCGCAGGTCGTCGGCGAGGTCGGGCAGCGCGTTCACGACGTGCGCGCCGACCCCGAGCGCGGCTCCGGCCGCGACCATCCACCACGGCGGCCACGCGGGGACGTCGGCGGCGAGGCTGGCGACGGCCGGCAGCGTCCCGAACGTGACGGCGTACGGGAGCCACGACAGCGCCGTGCGCTTGAGCCCCAGGTTGTAGGCCTGGCCCGACGCGATGCCGAGCACGAGGTGGACGAGGCCGCTGCGCCAGCCGAGGGCCAGCGACAGCACGACGCACGCGAGCGCGGCCACGGCGAGCGCGGTCCCGACAGCGCGGGGGGTCGTCCGCCCCGTCGTCAGGGGCTTGTCCGCGCGGCCGACGGCACGGTCGCGCGGGAGGTCGAGGAGGTCGTTGGCCCAGCCGAGGGTGAGGTGCCCGGTGAGCACGGCGCCGGTGACGACCACGGCGGTCCCGATCGGGAGGCCGGCGTCCACGGCCAGCAGCGCGGCGACCGTCGCCACCGCGACCGCGGGGCCCGGGTGGGCGGCGGCGACCAGCCCGGCCGCGGAGGGCCGGGTGACGACGGACGGGGTGCCGGCACCGGCGACGTGCATGCTGCCTCCCCGACTGCCGCCCACGATCCGGAACCCGGGAGGTGTCCCCGCCCCTCCGACCTCCCACACGCGCGGGTGCTCGCCCGGGCAGGGTGGGTAGCCCCCCGGGATCGGTTGACCGTCCAGCCGCCGCGCGAGGGGCGGGAGGTCGACCCGGATGGCACAGGTGGGCTGGGAGCGGGCGGTCACGGCCGTCCTGGAACGGGCCGGTCGCGCGGTGATGGCGCTGGTCGACGGCGAGGACGAGGACCGGCGCGCGGTCCGGTCCGCGAGCTCGGGGCCGGTGTGCGGTTCACCAGCATCGACAGCCGCCAGGACGCCGCCGTGCCCTGGCAGGCCAGCGCCGACCCGCACGCCGACAACGTCGAGGTCGGCGCCGGGCACCTCGCGCTGCTGACCCACCCCGACGCCGTGCGCGCCGTCGCGGCCGCCCTCGAACCAACCGAGGAGGCCGCGGGGACCGTCACGGCGGCCTGACCGACGTCGTGGACCGATCCGGCTCAGCCGTCCGGCGGTCGAGGATCCGGCTCCTCTGCGTCACCATGTGGTGACGCTCGCCACACACCGGTCATCGGGGGCCGGTGACCGCGGACGGGCGCCGACGGCGTCCGTGTGGGACGCCGGACGAGGAGGACACCGATGTCCGACGCCGAGTCGACCGACCGCAGCGACCACCGCAGCGACCTCGATGCCCTCGTCATCGGGGCCGGCTTCTCCGGGCTCTACATGCTCCACCGCCTGCGCGACTCCCTCGGCCTGTCGGCGCTGGTGCTCGAGGCCGCCGACGACGTGGGCGGCACCTGGTACTGGAACCGGTACCCGGGCGCGCGGTGCGACTCGGAGAGCTACTTCTACAGCTTCTCCGACCGGCTCTCCCCGGACCTCCTCGAGGAGTGGACCTGGAGCGAGCGCTTCGCCGGCCAGCCGGAGATCCTGCGCTACCTGCAGACCGTCGCCGACCGCTTCGACCTGCGCCGCGACATCCGTTTCGGCACCACCGTCACCTCCGCGTCGTGGGACGACGACGCCGGGCACTGGACGGTCGGGACCGCGGGCGGGGAGCGCGTCACCGCGCGCTTCCTCGTCACGGCCGTCGGCTGCCTGTCGACGACGAACCTGCCCGACTTCCCGGGCCGCGACGGCTTCCGGGGCGCCTCGTACCACACTGGGCTCTGGCCGCACGAGGGCGTGGACTTCACCGGACAGCGCGTCGCCGTCATCGGCACCGGCGCCACCGGCGTCCAGCTCATCCCCGAGGTCGCCGAGGAGGCCGCGCACGTCACCGTCTTCCAGCGCACGCCGAACTACGACATCGCCGGCGGCAACCACCCGGTCACTCCGGAGTTCGACCGCAAGATCAAGGACGACTACCCGACGATCTGGGCGCGGACCCGCGAGACGGCCTTCGGCTTCCCGTACGACGTCGCCGAGCGCACCGCCCTCTCCGTCCCCGACGACGAGCGCCAGGCGATCTTCGAGGAGGCGTGGGCGCAGGGCGGCTTCCGGCTCGGCACGACGTTCAACGACCTCCTCCTCGACGAGGACGCCAACGAGACGGCCGCCGAGTTCCTGCGCAACAAGATCCGGGAGCGGGTGCACGACCCCGAGATCGCCGAGATGCTCGCGCCGAAGGACCACCCGTTCTTCACCAAGCGCCCGCCGCTGGAGAACGGCTACTACGAGACCTACAACCGGGAGAACGTCACGCTGGTCGACGTCCGCCGCTCGCCGATCGAGGCCATCACGCCGACGGGGGTGCGCACCGCGGACGGCGAGTACGAGGTCGACAGCATCGTCTACGCCACCGGCTTCGACGCCATGACCGGCACGCTCTACAAGCTGGGCATCACCGGGCGCGGCGGGCTCTCGCTCGCCGACAAGTGGGCAGAGGGCCCGCGGACCTACCTCGGGATCGCCACCCACGACTTCCCGAACCTCTTCATGATCACCGGCCCGCAGAGCCCGTCGGTGCTGTCGAACATGCCGGTCTCGATCGAGCAGCACGTCGACTGGGTCGCCGACTGCCTGCGCCACCTGCACGAGCAGGGCGTGGAGCGGATCGAGCCGACCGTCGAGGCCGAGGACGGCTGGGTCGCCCACCACGACGAGGTCACCGCGATGACGCTCCTGCCGCGCGCGAACTCGTGGTGGGTCGGGGCCAACATCCCCGGCAAGCACCGCAGCCTCTACCCCTACGTCGGCGGGGTCGGCGTCTACCGCGGCATCTGTGACGACGTCGCCGCGAAGGGCTACGAGGGCTTCGAGCTCAGCCGGACCGGGGTGACCGCGCCCGCCTGACGCCCCGCCGGACGCTGGTGACCGCCCCGCCGCTCGGGGAGGCTGGGCCGCGTGGCCGCCGAGCTGGGTCCCTACCGTCTCGGCCGGCTGCTGGGCAGGGGCGGGATGGGCGAGGTGTTCCACGCGTGGGACACCCGGCGCGCGCGCTGGGTTGCCCTCAAGCTCCTCCACCCCCGGTTCGGAGCCGACGAGGCCTACCGGCAGCGGTTCCGCCGCGAGGCCGAGGCGGCCGCCGAGCTGCGGGAGCCACACGTGGTGCCCGTGCACGACTACGGCGAGATCGACGGCCAGCTCTACCTCGACATGCGGCTCATCGACGGCACCGACCTCGCCACGCTGCTCCGGTCGGGGCCCCTCGAGCCCCGGCGGGCGGTCGGGCTGATCACCCAGGTCGCGGCCGCGCTCGACGCGGCCCACGCCGCGGGGCTGGTGCACCGCGACGTCAAGCCGTCGAACGTCCTCGTGGGCCCGGACGACTTCGCCCACCTCACGGACTTCGGCATCGCCCGCCCCGCGGGGTCGATGAGCGTCGCCGAGAACGGCATGGTGATCGGCACGCTCGCCTACATGGCGCCCGAGCGGCTGCGCGCCGAGCCCGCGGACGCCCGGTCCGACGTGTACGCGCTCGCCTGCGTCCTCCACGCGTGCCTCACCGGGACGGCACCGTTCGGCGAGGGCGACTCGTCGGCGCTGGTCGGGGCGCACCTCTACCTCTCGCCGCCCGTCCTGCCCGACGACGTCCCCGCCGCGCTGGGCGAGGTGGTCGCGCGCGGCATGGCCAAGGACCCCGCAGCCCGCTACCCGCGCGCCGGGGCGCTGGCCGCGGACGCGGCGGCGGCCCTGCGGCGCCGGCCGACCGCCCCGCTGGACCCACCGGAGCCGGAACCGGAGCCGACGGAGCCGGAGCCGGCCGATCGCCTCGCCGTGCCGCGCCGCTGGTCGATGCCGGCGCCCTGGCCCCTGCCGACGTGGTTCCGTCGCGCGCTGGTCGTCGCGCTCGTCGCCCTCCTGGTCGTCGTGGGTGTCTCCGCCGTGCGCCGCTACACCGGGACCGGGATCTCCATCGGGGTCGGCCCGGTCGCCGTGGCCTTCACCGCGAGCGGGGCCGAGGCCGTCATCGCCAACGCGGGCAGCCGGACGGTCTCGGTGCTCGACGTCCGCGGGCGCACCGTCGTCACGGAGATCCTGCTCGGCGCGGGCCGCACCGTCGGCGCCGTCCCCGACGCGGCCGGGGAGCAGCTCTTCGTGACCACCACCCAGCGGGCGGGCGACGAGCTCGTCGTGGTCGACCTGCGGCGATCGGCCGTCGCAGCCACCATCCCGCTGCCCGAGCCGACGGTGGGGGCACCGGTCGTCGACGCGCGCCGGACGACCGTGTTCGTGCCGGTCCGCAGCGGCGTCGTGGTCGTCGACCTGGCGACCGGGCGGGTCACGGGCCGGCTCGACCGCGGAGCGACCGGCCTCGCCCCGAGCGCCGACGGCACCCGGCTCCTGGGCGTCGACGACCGCCGGTCCACCGCGGACGTCGTCGACGTCCGGACCGGTGCCCCCGCGCGGTCGATCCGGCTCGGCGCGCCCGCCCACCTCGCCGTCGCCGCACCGGACGGCGAGGTCGTCTACCTCGGCAGCGCCGACCCGCGGCACGCCCTGACCGTCGTCGACCCCGACCGCGCCACCCCGATCGACGAGGTGGCGTTGCCCGGGCCGGTGACGGGGCTGGCCGTCTCCCGCGACGGTGACCGCGTGTTCGCCACACTGGCCACGGACCCGCCGGTGCTCGCCGCCGTCGACACCGCGACGGAGGCGGTCACCGCCGGCTGGTTCGTGGAGGAGTTCGCGGACAGCGTCGCCCTCGCGGTCTCCCCGGACGGCACCGAGGTCTGGATCGCCAACACCGACCTGGGCACGCTCACCATCGACGACGTCTCCCGCCCGCCGTCCTAGCGGTCACGGGTGCCGGCTGCTCCGCTGTTCGACCAACCGCCGCACCGCCGGCGCATCGGGGCACGTCAGGGCCGTGGTGGCCAGCTCCCGCGCCTCGTCCATGTCCACCTCCCGCACCGCCTGCTTGACGACGCCGACCGCGGCGGGGGCCACGGACAGCTCGCGCACCCCCAGCCCGAGCAGCAGCGCCACCGCCTGCTCGTCCGCGGCCACCTCCCCGCACACCGCGACCAGCACGTCGTCGCCCGCGCCCTCGACCGTCGCCGCGATCAGCGCCAGCACCCCGGGGTCGAGGGGGTCGGCGAGGGCGGCGAGGTCCTCGTTGCCGCGCTCGGCGGCCAGGGCGTACTGGGTGAGGTCGTTGGTGCCGATCGAGAGGAAGTCGACGGACGGCGCGAACGACGCCGCCTTGAGCGCCGCCGCCGGCACCTCGACCATGATCCCGACCCGCAGCTCCGGGCGCCCCCGACCGACGGTCTCGACCGCGTCGTCGAGCGCCCGGCGGGCAGCCGTGAGCTCGTCGACCGTGGTGACCATCGGGAACATGACGTCGACCGGGTGGTCGTGGGCGACCCGCACGATCGCCTCGAGCTGGTCGGCGAGCAGCTGCGGGCGGGCGAGCGCCAGGCGCAGCCCACGGACCCCGAGGAACGGGTTCGCCTCGGCGGGCATCGGCAGGTAGTCCAGCGGCTTGTCGCCCCCGACGTCGAGGGTGCGCAGCGTGATCCGCTGGCCGCCCATCGCCTCCGCGATCGCGCGGTAGGCCGCCTCCTGCTCGGCGACGTCGGGGGCGTCGTGCCGGTCGAGGAAACCGAACTCGGTGCGCACGAGGCCCGCGAGGTCGGCCCCGACCGCCGCCACGGCGTCGTCGACCGAGCCCACGTTGGCGCCGACGAGCACCGTGGTGCCGTCGCGCGTCACCGCCGGCTCGTGGGCCCGCCGCAGCGCGTCGTCGCGACGGGCCGTGTGCGCGGCGGCGCGGGCGCGGAAGTCGGCGAGGACCGACTCGTCGGGGTCGACGACCAGCTCGCCGGTGGTCCCGTCGACGGCGAGGACCCCGGCCTGCCGCGCGCGGGCGGCCAGGTCGCTGCCCACCCCGACCACGGCCGGCACGCCCCGGGCGCGCAGCAGGATCGCGGCGTGCGCGGTGGGGCTGCTGCCGGCGAGGACCACCGCCGCCGTCCGCCCCGGGTCGATCACCGCGGCGTCGGCGGGCGTCAGGTCGTCCGCGACGAGGACGCCGTCGGACGCGGCCGCGGTCTCGGCGTGCCCGCCGAGGGCGGCCAGGACCTGGTCGCGCACGTCGCGGACGTCGCGCGCCCGTCCGCGCAGGTACTCGTCGGTGGCGGCCGCGAGCGCCGCCTCGACGGCGTCCATGGCGTCCGCCCACGCCTGGGCCGCGTCGGCCCCGGCCTCGACGCGGGCGTCGGCGTCGGCGAGCACGTCGGGGTCGTCGAGCAGCAGCATCTGGGCGTCGAAGATCGTCGCCTCGGCCTCGCCGATCTCGCGGGCCGCCCGGTCGCGCACCGCGCGCAGGTGCTCGCGGCCGGTTGCCCGGGCCTCGGCGAGGCGGTCGCGCTGCTCGGCCGGGGAGCCGGGCACGGGTGCCGGCAGCATGATCCCGGCGGGCGCCGCGACCCGGACCGGGCCGATCCCGACGCCGGGCGAGGCGGGGATCGGCCGGCCCGTGCCCCGGGCCGCCGGAGTCGGGGCGGGCGCCGCCGGCGCCGTCTCCCCGAAGGACTCCTCGGCGAGCTCCTGCAGCCGGCGCACCGCGACGGCGGCGTCGGGACCGTGCGCCCGGACGGCGACCTCGTGGCCCTGCAGCGCGCCGAGGGTCGCCACCTTCGACATGCTCGCCGCCGACACCTCCGGGCCGTCGAGGGCGAGGTTGCGCAAGCGCACGTCGGCGTCGAGACCCCGCACCGCCGCGACCAGCGCCGCCGCCGGGCGGGCGTGCAGCCCGTGTGGCATGCGGACGGTGAAGGTGCCGGTCTCCTCGCCCGCCCCGGCCACGGACGCCTCGGCCACGGGGGCCGCGGCGGCAGGCGTGACGGCCTCGCCCAGGTGCCCCGACTTCGCCGCCAGCGCGTCCCCCGCCTCCGCCGCGACCTCGGCCGCCGACGCCCCGCCGGCCGCGCTGACCACGGCGACGACCAGGCCCTCGACCAGCGGCGCGGGGCAGAGCACCACGCGCTCGCGGACGTCGTCGTCGACCAGCTCCAGCGCGAGCTCCGCGGAGAGCACGGCGCTGCCCATGTCCATGAGCACGACGACGCCGTCGCCCTGGTCGGCGCTCGTGAGGGCCTCGCTGATGGCGACGGCGTCGGTGCCGAAGCCCCCGTCGTCGAGGCCGGCGGCGACCTCCACGGACGGGGGACGGGGCGCCGCGGAGCTCGACCCGTCGGCGTGGTCGGCGCCCTGGAGCATCTCCCCCGCCAGGCCCACCGCCGCCTCGGCGAGGGCCCGGCTGTGGGAGACGACGACGATCCCGACCGTCACGCGGCCTCCTGGTCGGCGACGACCGAGGCCGCCGCGGCGAGGAGCAGCGCCGCCGAGGTGGCGCCCGGGTCCTGGTGGCCGATGCTGCGCTCGCCGAGGTAGCTCGCCCGCCCCTTGCGGGCGAGCATCGGCGTGGTCTCGTCGCGGCCCCGGTCGGCGGCGTCCGAGGCCGCCCGCAGCGCCTCCGCGAGGGGCTCCCCCGCCGCCAGCGCGGCGTCGAGCGCGTCGAGGGCCGGGGCGAGGGCGTCGACCATCGTCTTGTCCCCCAGCTCGGCCTTCCCGCGGGCGACGACCCCGTCGAGCCCGGCCCGCAGCGCCTTCGCGAACACGTCGGGCTCGAGCGCCCCGGCGCCGCCGGTGGCCGGGGCCATGCGCAGGAACAGGGTGCCGTAGAGCGGGCCGCTCGCGCCCCCGACCGACTTCACCAGCGTCATCCCGGTCTGCTTGAACAGCGCCGCCGGGTCCGCGGGCGGCGTCGCGTCCAGGAAGGCGACCACCGCGGCCATGCCACGGTCCATGTTGGCCCCGTGGTCGGCGTCGCCGATCGCGGCGTCGAGCGCGGTCAGGGCGTCCTTCTGCTCGGCCACCGACGCGGCGAACGCCCGCAGCCACCGTTGCAGGGTGTCGTTGTCGACCCCCGCCATCACATGCCCCACCGCAGGCCGGCGGTGGCGACCGGGGCGTCCCACAGCCGGAGCAGCTCGTCGTCGAGGCGGGTGATCGTCACCGAGCACCCGGCCATGTCCAGGCTCGTGACGTAGGGCCCGACCAGGGTGCGGACCGGGACGATGCCCGCCTTGTCGAGGAGCGCGGCGACCTCGTTGTACATGAGGTACAGCTCGAGCATCGGCGTGGCGCCCATGCCGTTGACGAAGACGAGCACGCCCTCGCCGCCGGTGAAGTCCCGGTCGGCGAGCACGGGGTCGACGAGCATCTGGGCGATGTCGTGCGCCGAGGCGAGCGGGACCCGCCGGCGGCCCGGCTCGCCGTGGATCCCGATCCCGATCTCGATCTCGTCCTCGGGGAGGTCGAACGTGGGGCTGCCCTTGGCCGGCACGGTGCAGGAGGTCAGCGCCATCCCCATGCTGCGGGAGTTGTCGTTGACCCGACGGGCCAGGTCGGCCAGCTCGGACAGGCTGCGGCCCTGCTCGGCGGCGGCGCCGACGATCTTCTCGACGGGGATCGCGGCGCCGGTCCCGCGGCGGCCGGCGGTGAAGAGGCTGTCCTCGACCGCGACGTCGTCGTTCATGACGACGGCCTCCACCGTCGTGTCGGTCTCCGCGGCGGCGAGCTCGGCGGCCATGTCGAAGTTCATGACGTCGCCGGTGTAGTTCCAGACGAGGTGCAGCACGCCGGCGCCGCCGTCGATGTTCTTGGTCGCCTCGGCCATCTGGTCGGGGACCGGCGAGGTGAAGACCTCGCCCGCGCAGACCGCGTCGAGCATCCCGGGGCCGATGAACCCGGCGTGGGCGGGCTCGTGCCCGCTGCCGCCGCCGGAGAGCAGCCCGACCTTGCCCGACACCGGGGCGTCGGCGCGGTAGATGATGCGGTTCTCGTGGTCGACGCGCAGCTCCGGGTGTGCGCGCTCCACCCCCCGCAGCGATTCCGCGACGAGATCGGCCGGGTCGTTGAGAAGCTTCTTCACGGTTCCACTCCTGGGACTCCGAGCCCGGCGCGGGGCTCACGGGCAGGTGCGCGCCGACGGTGATTCCACTCCGTCCGGGCGGGGCGAGACCAGAGGCAACAGGGCCCCTGCACGGCGCGCGTCGGGGCGATCACCGCTGGTCACGAGCCGCGCGGGGCGGGATGCCGCCCAGGTCGACCGCGAACGACCCGACGGCGAAGGCGATGGTGTCGACCATCCGGTCGAACGCGAGGCGGTCGATGTTGGCCAGGGTGTCGCACGCCTGGTGGTAGCAGCGGTCGTACGGCACGCCGGGCTCGCCGCCCCAGAGCGCCGCCTGCTCCGGGGTCTTGAGGGGCGCGTCACCGGTGTTCACGCCGCCGGCGGGGATGCCGGCCTCGACGAACGGGCCGTAGTCGGAGCCGCCGGACAGGTCCACGTCGCCGGCCGGGACACCGATCGCGGCGAGCCGGGCCTTGAGACGGCGCTCGATGACGTCGGAGCCGGGCGGCGCGGGCTCGTCCGCGGTCCCGTCGGCGTCGTCGCCGTCGTAGGTGAGGTAGGCGGCGTTGGGCGACGCGATCATGTCCGTGTTGAGCATCAGCGCGATGTCCCGCCGCTCCTCCTCGGCGAGGCCGTCGACGTAGGCCTGCGAGCCGAGCAGCCCGTCCTCCTCGGCGCCGAACCACACGAACCGCACGGCGTTCTGCACCGGCGGCGCGCTGCCCAGGGCCAGCGCGACGTCGAGGTGCGCCGCCGACCCGCTCGCGTTGTCGTTGATCCCCGGACCCTCGGGGACGCTGTCGAGATGGGCGCCGACGAGCACGACCTCGTCGGTGCGCCCGGTGGTGGTCTGGGCGACGACGTTGCGCGTCGTGATCGGCGGGCCGTCCTCGGACTCGACGGTGACCACCGGCGTCTCCACGCGGAACCCCGCCGCGCGCAGGGCCCCGGCGACGTACTCGACGCTCGCTTCGTAGCCCGGCGACCCCGCCGCACGCTGCCCGCCGTTCCCGTCGGCGACGGCCTGCAACGCCTGGAGGTGGACGAACGCGGCGTCCCCGCTGGTGGTCGCGGACAGCCGGTCGGCGAGACGGGTGTCGGTCGGCAGATCGGACGAGGGTGGCGCGGACCGACCCGGACCGCCCGAGCACCCGGACGCCAGCAGGACGACGCCCGCCAGCACCACGCCCGCCCGACGTCGCCACCCGATCGCGTCGACCACCCTCATCCCCCCTTGGGAGGAGAGCAGCGCCGATCGGCGAGCGTGTCAAGGGGATCCGGTCAGACGAGGGCGCCCTCGAGCCACCAGGCCACGACGTCGGTCTTGGTGGCGCCCCGCGGCCCGACCTGCTCCGCGTCGGTATCGGCGGCGTGGTCGGCGTGGTCGGTGTCGGCGGTGTCGGCGGCGTCCATCGCCCGCCGCAGGCCGGCGGCGAGGTCCGCGACGTCGCCGGGGGCGGTGAGGACGACGCGGGGGTGGTCGCGCAGGTCGTCGGCGAGGCCGGTCTCGGTGGTCGTGACGACGCGGCAGCCGTGCGTCAGCCCCTCCACCAGCGGCAGCCCGATCTGCTCGCGCCAGCCCGGCCGCCGCACCGAGGGCATGGCGACCACGGCGGCGGCGCGCAGGAGCGCGTGGACGGTCGCGCGGGGCGGGTCCGCCACGATCGACACCCCGGTGGGCACGGGCCGGTCGGTGGCCCCGCTCGGGTCGGCGACCACGAGCCGCCAGCCCCGGTCCACCGAGCCGGCGTGCTCCCAGGCGGCGGTGAGCACCGCGAAGCCCTTGCGCTCGCTGGGCGTGCCGAGGAACAGGACGGTCCGCTCGCGCGGCGTGCCGCCGTCGACGCGGGGGCCGCACACGCTGCACGCGCTCAGCCGCGGCGTGAGCACCGTCTGCCGGGTCCCGCGCAGCGCCCAGCCGAAGGCGCGCCGGTAGTTCTCGGCGGCGCCGCTCGTCCCGAACACCACGGCGTCGAGGGCCAGCAGCACCGACACGCCCATCCCGAGGACGGCCAGGCGCGTGGCCGCGGCACCGAGGACGGGCCGGTGCCCCAGCGAGCGGGGAGCGAGGCGCGCGCGGGCGTCGAGGTTCTCGATGGCGTAGGTCGCGACGGTGATCCGCGGGCGGCGCAGCTTCGCGAGCGCGATCCAGCGCAGCGCCCGCACCCACTCCCCCGTCCACAGCGGCTCGGCGACCTCGAGCACCGCCAGCTCGCGGTCACGCAGCGCCGTGAGCAGCCGGCGCGGGGTGAAGGGTGCGACCCGCGGGTCGGCGAGCAGGGCGGGGTCGGCGTCGGCGCGGCGGGACGTGAACAGCAGCGCCTGGGTCGCGGGCATCTCCTCGACGACCGAGCTCCGCAGGTCCGGCACGATCCGCAGCGTCTGCACGCGAGGAGGTTCCCCGGTGGCGCCGGACCATGCGGCCGGCACGACACGTCACGCCCGGCAGGTCGTCGCGCGACGACGATGCGGTGGAGCCGGGTGCTGCACGCGACGACCGGGGATCACCCGCCCGACGTCAGGCCACCGGCGCGACCGCCCGGGACCGGCGGTTGACGTCGATCAGCTCGTCGAGGGCGTCGCGGGTGCGCACCAGGTCGGCGATGTGCCCGGTCAGCCGGTCGCGCTCGGCGACCATGAGGTCGAAGGCGTCGTCGGAGGTGGCGTCGCTCGGGCGGTCCACGCACGGGAGCACGGCGGCGATGGTGCGGCTGGAGAGCCCGGCGGCGTAGAGGCGCTGGAGCAGCAGCACCCGGTCGACGTCGTGCTCGGCGAAGCGGCGGTGGCCGCCGGCGCTGCGCGTGCTGGTCAGCAGCCCCTGCTCCTCGTAGTACCGCAGCGACCGCACGCTCGCGCCGGTGCGCGCCGACAGGTCCCCGATCTGCATCCCGGCCTCCTCGTGTGTCGACCTCCGGTCTACAGGCCGTAGGTCTCGAGCAGGCGCAGCCAGACCTCGCTCATCGTCGGGAACGACGGGACGGCGTGCCAGAGCCGCTCGAGCGGCACCTCGCCGACGATCGCGATCGTCGCCGCGTGGACCATGTCCGCGACGTCCTGCCCGACGAAGGTCGCGCCGACGATGACGGCGCGGTCGGTGTCGACGACGATCGTCGCGAACCCGTCGTACCCGTCGGCCTGCAGCGAGCCGCCCGCGACGCTGCCGATCTCGTAGGACACCGCGCGCACCGGCAGCCCGGCGTCGCGGGCCCCGGCCTCGGTGTACCCGACGGCCGCGACCTGCGGGTCGGTGAAGATGACCTGCGGGACGGCGGTGTGCTCGGCGGTCGCGGCGTGGTGCGAGTACCGCCCGCCCAGCTCCTGGCCCCGCGAGCGCGCGACGACCACGTCACCGCAGATGCGCGCCTGGTACTTGCCCATGTGCGTCAGCTTCGCGCCGGTGCTGGCGTCGCCGACCGCGTAGAGCCAGTCGCCCAGCACCGTGGTGCTCTCGTCGGCGTCGAGCGGGCGGCCGGGCTCCAGCCCGACGGTGTCGACGCCCAGGTCGGACGTGGCAGGCCGGCGGCCCGCGGCCACGAGCAGCTCCGACCCGCGCACCTCGGACCCGTCGTCGAGGGTCGCCACGACCTCACCCCCGGTCGAGCTCCGCTCCGCTCCGTCTCCCGAGCCCCCGTCGCGCCGGACCGCGGTCATCGACGTCGAGAGCCGGACGTCGACGCCGTCGGCCTCGAGCGCGGCCTGCAGCCGGCGGCCGGCCTCCGGCTCGGTGGTGGGGATCAGGCGGTCGCCGTGCTGGACGAGCGTGACCCGCGCGCCGAGCCGCCGGAACACCGTCGCCATCTCGACCCCGACCACCCCGCCGCCGAGGATCAGCAGCGACGCCGGGATCTCCTTGACCTGGGTGGCCTCCTGGTTGGTCCACGCGTTCACCGTGTCCAGCCCGTCGATCGGCGGCCGCGCGGGCGTCGAGCCCGTGGCCACGACGACGTACCGGGCGGCGACCGAGGTGGTCGTGCCGTCGTGGTGGGTCACCTCGACCGCGCGCTCGCCGGCCAGCCGCCCGTGCCCGCGCAGCAGGGTGATGCCGGCGCCGGAGAGCCAGTCGGCCTGCCCCGTGTCGTCCTCGGCGGCGAACGCGTCGCGCCGGGCGAGCACCGCCGACACGTCGACGCCCCCGGACACGGCCTCGGCGACACCGGGCATGCGCTGGGTGGCCGCGTACAGGTCGACGGGACGCAGCAGCGCCTTCGACGGGATGCACGCGTAGTACGAGCACTCGCCCCCGACCAGGCGGGACTCGACGATCGCGGCCGACAGGCCCTGCTGGTGCGCGCGGCCGGCCACGTTCTCGCCGACCGGTCCGGCGCCGATCACCACGACGTCGACCTCGAGGTCGCTCATCCGTCCGACTCCTCCTCGCGGGCTGGGCGCGTCGGGGGCATCCTCCGGGCCCCGTGCCCGGGGGCGCCACCCGTGCCGGACGTGTCACCCGCCCGGTCCGGCCGCCGTTGCGCCGTCCGGCCCTACGCGGATCTGTGACGCACGTCAACCCGTTGCACCACGCGATGATCCCGATCACCATCACCTCGACGCGATCTCTGTCGACATCGGCGTATCCGAGGAGCTGAGCCGTGGCCGCGATCCCCATCATCGAGTTCGTCCTGGGCATCGCGGTGCTCGTCTACAGCGCGGAGAAACTCATCGGCTACCTGGTCGGCGTCGCCAGCCGCTGGGCGGTCTCGCTCTTCCTCATCGCCGTGGTGTTCACCGGCATCGAGTTCGACGACCTCGCGTTCGGGATCGCGCTGAACCTCGAGGACCTCAGCGAGGTCGCGCTCGGCACGGTCATCGGCACGACCATCGCGATGACGGGCATCGTGCTCGCGCTCATGGCGATCGTGGCGCCGTGCGCCGTCGACGTGCCGAAGAGCTACCTCGCGCTGTTCGTCGCCGCGCCCGTCGTCATGTACGCGCTGGCGCTGACCGGGGCGCTGTCGGTGGCCACCGGTGTCGTCCTGCTGCTGCTCTTCGTCGCGTTCGTGGGCTGGATCGCCTACCGCGAGTACTCCGCGCGCCGCCCGGTCTTCCGGAACGCCGAGCTCTACGAGCAGCTGGAGAAGGCCGGTGTCGGCGCCGGTGGGGGCGGGACGGCCATCCTGACCCGCGAGGGTCCGGGCGACGACGCCGGCGGGACCGCGACCGCGAGCACCGGCGGCACCGGCGGCACCGGCGGCGGCGGTGACGGGAAGGGCGGGGGTTTCCACCTCCCGCCCGACCTGCGCGTCGACCAGGGCTTCCTCAAGGCCCGGCAGGCCTCGCCGGCCGGCACGATCCTGCTCGCGGTGGTCGCCCTCGTCGGCCTCGTCGTCGGCGCGCTCATCGCCGGTCAGGGCACGGAGGGCATCCTCGAGAACTTCGAGATCGAGGGCACCGTCTTCGGCGTCACCATCGCGACGCTGGCGCTGACGCTCGAGGACATCCTGCTGTCCGTCGAGCCCTCCCGCCGTGGCGCGCCGGAGATCGGGATCGCCAACGTCATCGGCAGCGTCGTCTTCTCGGTGACGGGCAAGCTCGGGATCATCCTGCTGATCGGCGGCGCCATCCTCGTCGACGACGACACGCTCGTCTGGCACATGCCCGTGCTGCTCGTGTTCACCGTGCTCTCGGCGGTCTTCCTCGCCACCGGGCGACTGCGTCGCTGGCACGGCGTCGTCCTGCTCGCCCTCTACGTCACCTACTTCGTCCTGAGCCTCGTGCTCTTCGGCGAGGTCCCGGTCGACGACTGAGCCGGCCCGCCCCGAGAGAAGGAGGACGACGGTGACCAAGGATCGAGTCGGAGCCGGGCTCGCGGTCCTCGCCGCGATCATCGGTCTGGTGCTGGTCTTCCAGTTCCCGCAGATGGAGCCGGGCGGGGACGACGACGACGACGCGCCCGCCACGGGGCAGGTCGTCGAGGCGCCGGGGCAGCCGGCGCCGATCCCCGGGCAGCCGCAGCAGCCTGCGCCGGGGGGCCAGGTCCAGCAGCCGGCGCCGGCGGAGCAGCCCGCGGACGCCGACGGCGACGACGATGACGACGGCTGAGGCCGGCCCCTAGGCGGAGGGCGGGGCGAGGCGCTCCCGCAGCGTCGCCACCCCGGGGCCGTGGAGGTCGTCGAGGTGCGCCGCGCGGCCGGCCATGACCATGACGAGCGCGAGGGTCGGGCCGGTGACCTCCGGTCCGTCCCCGACGTCGAAGGGACCGTCGGTGGCGCGCAGGTGCAGGCCTGCGGACACCGTCCGCCCGCTGACCGTGAAGTCGCGGCTCGCGAAGAACGCCGCCACCGCGGTCGTCGTCGCGACCGGCGGGGCGTACCCGATCCCGAGCGGCCGGCGGACGTCCTCGCCGTGCACGACGACCTCGCCGAGCCACGCCGCCTTCGGCCCCCACGTCGACGTCGTGCTGTCGATGACCCCCCGGAACCGCGCGAGGGTCTCGGCCGGGGTCGCGCCGCGGTGCTCGGCGAGGCGCCGAGCGTTGTGGAGGTCGAAGTCGAAGCGCGCGCCGAGCACGCTGCGCAGCCAGCGCCAGGGCCCGACGCTCGCCGCGGCCGTGAGGTGGGCGACGGTGTCCTCGACCGTCCAGCGGTCGCACAGTGACGGCGCCGCCCACTGCGCGGCGCTGAGCCCGGCGAGGTCAGCGGCGAGCGCGGCCCGCTCGGTACGGGTGGCGGCGAGCACGGTGGCGGTGTCGGCGGGGTCGGCCACGGTCATGAGCATTCCTCCCGGCGCTGCGGTGCGGTCACGGAGGTGGACGGCCGGGAGGGCCGGGAGTCATCGGTCGCCGACGAGGGCCGTTCCGCACGCCCGACCCCGTTGTCCTAGGACTACGCTCGCCCCGTGCCCGATCTGCGCCTCGACGCGACGTCGGGGACGCCCGTGTACCGGCAGATCGTCGAGCAGGTCCGCTCGCTGGTCGAGGACGGCGGGCTGCTCCCGGGCGAGCGCCTGCCGACCGTGCGCCGGCTCGCCGACAGCCTCGGGGTCAACCGCAACACCGTGTCGAAGGCGTACGCCACGCTGCGCGGGCTCGGCGTGATCGAGACCCGGGCCGGCGGCGGCACGGCGGTGACGGCGCGAGCCCCGCGCCCCGGCCCGCAGCCCGACGCCCACCGGGCCCCCGGCCCCCTCGTCGACGCCGTGCGCGAGGCGGTGCGGTCCGGCCTGTCGCCCGGCGAGGTCCGTGACCTCGCCTTCGTCCTCGCGCAGCGGGCCGCGACCGAGGTGCGCACCGTGTTCGTCGAGTGCAACCACGAGCGCGCGCAGGCCTTCGCGAAGGAGCTCGGCGACCGCCTGCACGCCGAGGTCCGCCCCAGCCTCCTCGACGAGCTGGACGCGACCGCCACCGACGGCGACCTCGTCGTCACCACGTTCTTCCACCTCGCCGAGGTGCGGCGGTGGGCGCACCACGCGCAGCGCGACGTCGAGACCGTCGCCGTCGTGGTGGCGCCGCACATCCGCACGCTGGCGCGGGTCGCGGACCTGCCGGCGGGCGCGCGGGTCGGCGTGCGCTACTCGACCCCGCACCAGGCCGAGCAGGTCCGGGACTGGTTCCGCACGGCCGGGCTCGCCGACGTCGTCGTCGTGCCGCACGACGGGGACGTCCCGCCCGACCTCGCGGTGCTCGTCGTGCCCAGCGAGGACCCCGGGCTCGCGGCGGGCGTCGGGCGGGGCACCGAGGTGGTCGAGTTCGGCAACGTCCTCGACGAGGGCTCCATCCGGATGGTCGGGGAGGTCCGGGACCAGATCCGGCAGACGCGCACCTCTTGACCTAGGACAACTTCCGGCCCACCCTCGGGAGGGTGTCCGACCGCACCGAGCACCTCGTCCGCTACGGCGTCCCGTTCGCCCCGGAGCTCGTCGCGCGGGCGCACGGCTCGCGGGTGGTGACCGTCGACGGCACGGAGCTCCTCGACTTCACCTCGGGGCAGATGAGCTCGGTGCTGGGGCACAGCCACCCCGAGGTCGTCGAGACGGTCACGCGGGCGGTCGCGACGCTGGACCACCTGCACAGCGGCATGCTCAGCCCGCCGCTGCTCGACCTCGCCGCGGCGCTCACCGACACGCTGCCGGAGCCCCTGAGCAAGGTGCTGCTCGTGAGCACCGGCGCGGAGTCGAACGAGGCCGCGCTGAAGATGGCCAAGCTCGCCACCGGCCGGTACGAGGTCGTGTCGTTCGACCGCTCGTGGCACGGCATGACCCACGGCGCGGGCGCCGCGACGTTCTCGGCCGGGCGGCGCGGGTACGGCCCGCCGGTCCCCGGCAACCTCGCGCTGCCGACGCCCGACGCGTACCGCTCGCCGTTCCGCCGCGCCGACGGCAGCCACGACTGGTCCGCCGAGCTGGACTTCGGCTTCGAGCTCGTCGACCGCCAGTCCGCGGGGAGCCTCGCCGCCTGCCTCGTCGAACCGATCCTGTCGTCGGGCGGCATCATCGAGCTCCCGCCCGGCTACCTCGCGCGGCTGCGGGAGAAGTGCGACGAGCGCGGGATGCTGCTCGTCCTCGACGAGGCCCAGACCGGCGTCGGGCGCACCGGCACGATGTACGCCTTCGAGCGTGACGGCGTCGCCCCCGACCTGCTGACCCTGTCGAAGACGCTGGGCGCCGGGCTGCCCGTGGCCGCCGTCGTCACGTCGCCGGAGATCGAGGCGGTCTGCCACGAGCGCGACTTCCTCTTCTACACGACCCACGTCTCCGACCCGCTCGCCGCGGCGGTCGCACACACCGTGCTGCGCGTGGTGACGCGCGACGGGCTCGCCGACCGGGTCCGCGGGCTGGGCGAGGTCATGAGCGCGCGCCTCGGCGAGCTGCGCGACCGCCACGAGCAGGTCGGCGACGTGCGCGGGCGCGGGCTGCTCCAGGGCGTCGAGCTCGTCGCGGACAAGGCCAGCCGGACGCCGGACCTCGCGCTCAACCACGAGCTCACCGCCGAGTGCCTGCGCCGCGGCCTGCACGTCAACATCGTCCAGCTGCCCGGGCTCGGCGGTGTGATCCGCATGGCGCCGCCGCTGACGATCACCGATCACGACCTGCACCTCGGGCTCGACATCCTGCGCGACGCGCTGGCGACGACGGCCGGGCGCTGAGTCGCGCGTCGGGGCTGCCTCAGGTCGCCACGTAGAGGCCGATGACGACCAGCGGCGCGACGACGTCGAACCAGAAGATGAACCCGGTGTTGCCCGGCGACGTGTTGCCCGCGCGGAGCCGCTGGACCACGTGCCCGACGGCCGCGCCCAGGTAGAAGATCGAGAACGCGATGACGGTGGCGAGCTGGAAGCCCCGGTCGAACCCGGGCGCCATCACCCCGAGCACGCCGATCAGCACGCCCGCGAGCCCGACCTCCCACTGGAACGGGCTCCCGCGCGGCCAGCCGATGGCGTCGGCGATCGGGTCGGGCATCAGGAGGTGCCCGGAGCCGATCATGATCGCGTTGACGCCGACGATCCAGGCCAGCGCGTTGTCCAGCGTCGCCGGGAGCAGGCCCGCGGTGCCGTGCTGCGCCAGCTGCACGACCTCGGCGACGACGAAGCCGACGATCCCGACGTAGGTCGTCAGGCTCAGCAGCCGCAGCACCCACGGCGGCGGGCCGTCGCCCGGGGTCGCGGCGGGCGCCGTGACGCCCGCGTCGGTCCGCACCGGCGGCTCCTCGGTGGTCACCGGCCCATCGTCACAGCGCCGGGCCCGGGAGGCACCACCCGCTCAGGTGGTCCGGTGCGCCCGCGGGTCGACGATCGCCAACGGCGCCGTCGGCTGGTGCGTCGCGTAGCGGCGGGGCCGGCCGTCCCGCGGGGGCGGCGGCGGGGCCGCCGGCACGCCACGGGTGTCGACGGTTGCGAGGACCTCCGTCCCGAACGGCCACCCGGTGCGCCGCGCCGCACGCGCGGCGTCGGCGAGCTGGTCGAGGTCCCGGCCGCTCACACCGCCCGCGCGGGGCGCGGGCGGGACGTCACCGGCCGGCGGCCCCGGCTCCGGGCGCGGGGTTCCGGGTGCCGCCTCGCGACGCCGGCCGGACCGGGTCCTCCTGTGGTGTCCCATCGCCGACCACTCCCCCCGCGTCGTGCCCGCCGTCACCCCGGAGAACGAGCGACGTCGCCCCGGGCAACGACGGGCCCGCGATCGGGCGAGGGTCAGCCGAGGTCGTCGGTGCGGAAGGTGTCGCAGCGGGTGGGGTCGCCGGTGGCGTAGCCCGTGGTCAGCCACTTCTTGCGCTGCGCGGACGTGCCGTGTGTGAACGAGTCCGGGTCGACCGTGCCGCCGCCGAGTCGCCCCTGGATGTAGTCGTCGCCGATGCGCTGCGCGGCGTCGATCGCGCCGTCGAGGTCGGCCTGCGTGACGTCGGTGATCAGCGCGGGACGCCCGTCGGCGGGCGCCGTCGCGTGGTTCATCCAGACCCCGGCGTAGCAGTCGGCCTGCAGCTCCAGCCGCACGGCGTCCGACGTCGCGCCCTGGCGCGTGCGGACCGCGGCCTCGGTGCCGAGCAGGTCCTGCACGTGGTGGCCGTACTCGTGGGCGAGCACGTAGGCGTTGGTCAGCCCGCCGCCCTGGGCGCCGAACTGCTGGCGCAGCTGGTCGTAGAACGTCAGGTCGATGTACACGAGGTCGTCGGCCGGGCAGTAGAACGGCCCGGCGCTGGAGTCGGCGCTGCCGCACCGGGTGTTCACCCGGTCGGAGAAGAAGACCGTGTCGACGCGCTGGTAGGTCGGCGCCGCCCCGCGGGTCACCCGGGCGACCCGGGCGTAGCCGCCGCCCGCCCAGTACGCCTGGATCGAGTTGATGTCCGCGACGATCGCGCAGTCGGGGTTGGTGTTCGCGTCCGCGCCGGTGCGGCACTCGCTCGCGAGCTCGGACGTCCCGGCGACCGGCGGCCCGCCCGGCTCGCCGAAGCCGCCCGCCACCGGCACCGACGTCCCGGCGCCCCCGCCCAGGAACGACACGGCGAGGAACCCGACGACGACCACGACGACGACGACCCAGCTGACCTTGCCGCTGCGCCCCCGGAAGAGCAGCGACACGAGCATCGGCAGCAGGCCGCCGGCCGGCCCGCCGCCACCACCCCCGAACGACCCGCCACCGCTCCGGCCCCGCTGGTCGGTGACCTCGGACGCGTCGAGCTGGGCGTCGTCGTCGTAGCGCATCGCGTGGCTCCCGGCCGGGTGGGGACGTCGTGTCGGGGACGATCCTGACGCAGGCGGGCCGCAGGCGTCGCCTCGTGCGACGGTGTGCCGGTGCGCGCGGAGGTGTACGTCGTCGCGGGTGCCCCCGGCGCGGGCAAGAGCACGGTGGCCGACCGGTTGATCGACCTGCTCTCGCCGCCCCCGGCCCTGCTCGACAAGGACACGATGTACGGCGGGTTCGTCGCGGCGACGCTCGCGGCCGCCGGGCGGCCGGACGGCGAGCGCGAGGGCCCCTGGTACGACGAGCACGTCAAGGTCCACGAGTACGCGGGCATGACCGCGGTCGCCCGGGAGGTCCGCGCGCGGGGCTGCCCGGTGGTGCTGTGCGCGCCCTTCACCGGACAGATCCGCGACCCCGCGCGGTGGCGGGCGTGGGTCGAGGAGCTCGGCGGCGAGCCCGTGCACCTGATCTGGGTGTCGTGCGACCCGTCGACGCTCTGGCGGCGCCTCGAGGCTCGTGGCCGGGCGCACGACGCCGGGAAGCTCGCGGCGTTCGACGCCTTCGTCGAACGCATGCGCCCGGCCACGCCGCCCCCGGTGCCGCACCTGCCGGTGGACACCACCGCGGCGATCGACGATCAGCTCCCGCACGCGCAGAATCCCTGATCGGGACTTCCGCAGAGGGGGCGGCCGTGGTCGACCGGGAGCTCGACGCCCTCGTCATCGGGGCGGGGGTCGGCGGCCTCGCCGCGCTCCACCTGCTGCGCGAGCAGGGCCTGCGCGTCCGGGCCTACGACGCCGCCGAGGACGTCGGCGGGGCGTGGTGGTGGCACGGCTACCCCGGGTCGCACCTCGACACCGAGGGCGCCGCGTACCAGTACTCCTTCTCCGAGGCGCTCTACCGCGACTGGGGCTGGAGCGAGCGGTACCCCGCGGGCTACGAGGTGCTGCGCTGGCTGCGCTTCGTCGCCGACCGGCTGGACCTGCGCCGTGACCTGGCCCTCGCCACCCGCGTCGTCAGCGCCCACCTCGACGAGGCCCACGGGCGCTGGACGGTGCGCACCGACCGCGGCGAGACCGTCGACACGCGGTTCGTGGTCGCGTGCACCGGCCTGCTCCCCGGGCCGGCCGCCGACCTCGCGACCGGGGACTTCGCCGGCACCGTGCTGCGCACCTCGCACTGGCCGGAGGGCCGCCACGACCTCGCCGGACGGCGCGTCGGCGTCGTCGGTCCGGGCACGGCCGGCGTGCAGCTCGTGCCGTGGATCGCCCGCGACACCGCGCACGTGACGGTGCTCTCGCGGGCGCCGGTGTGGGTCGTGGCGCGGTCGAACCCCGTCTACGGCTGGGCGGAGCGCGACGCCTACCGCGCGCGGTTCGCCGAGCTGCGCACGACGCTGCCGACCACCGCGACCGGGGACCGCTACGCACCCCGTCACCGCCCCGCCGACCTCGACCCGGCGCAGCGCCGGGGCCTGCTCGAGGGCCTGCTGCGCGACGGCTCCCGGCGGCTGTGGCTCGACGGCCTCACCGGGCTGGGCACCGATCCCGCGGTGGACGCCGAGGTCACCGCCGTCGTCCGCGACGCCATGGTCGTCCGCCTCGGCGACCCGCGGCTCGTCACGGCGCTCGTGCCCGACGACCACGGCGTCGCCGCCGGCCCGGTCGCCCTCGACGACGGCTACCTCGAGGCGTGCACGCGCCCGGACGTCGACGTCGTCGACCTGCGCCGCGACCCGGTCGCGGCCGTGCGCCCGGAGGGTGTCGCGCTGGTGTCGGGGGCCGTCCACGAGCTCGACGTCCTCGTGCTCACCGAGGAGCCCGACGCGGGCCCGCCCGCGCTGGGCGGCATCGACGTGCGGGGGCGCGACGGGCGCCCGCTGGACCCGGAGACATCACTGCTGGGGCTCGCCACGCCCGGCTTCCCGAACCTCCTCACCACCGCCGCCCCGCCCGCCCCCACGTCGCGGCACGCGGTGATGACGACGGTCCGCGAGCACCAGGCCGCGTGGATCGCCCGCGCGGTCGGGGACCTCGACGCGGCGGGGTGCACGACGCTCGAGGCGGTCGGCTCCGGGCCCGCGTCGGTCGACGGGGTCGGCGACTACCTGGCGCGCTGCGCGGCGGAGGCCGCGGCGGGCTACCCGTCGTTCCGCCGTCGCTGACGGGGTCCTACGACGCGGGCGACCAGACGCAGTCGCCGCTGAACTCGACGAGGCCGTCGCTCGCGCGCACGGTGATGTAGGCGGGACCCTCGTTCGTGGTCTCCGGGATGCCGATGGGGGTGCCGTCGGCCTGCTTGCGATAGGCGGCGCAGAACGGGAAGAGGCTGTCCGCGGGCGCGCCGGCGGTGCGGTAGCGGCCGGGCGCGATCTCGCCGCCGACGGTGTAGGTGCCCTGCCCGAAGCTGCCGGCCGGGACGGCCGGCGCGGGAGCACTCGCCGAGGACGGCGCGGAGGAGTACGTCGGCGCGGTCGAGCCGGTGCCGGACGTCGACGGGGTGCTCGTGGCGGAGGCGAAGGCGGACACCCAGAGCACGCAGATGAGCAGGCCGACCGCGCCCAGCACGATACCGGCGTTCGCGAGACCGCGGCCGACGCCGCCGCGCCGGATCGCGGCCGCCTGGGCCACGATCGACAGCACCAGCCCCACCGGGCTGATCACCCACGCCACGATCCCGACGAACGGCACGAGCGCCAGCACGGCACCGACGAGCGCGACGACGAAGCCACCGGTCGCCAGGCCGTTGGTCGGCTGGGGCACGACGGGCGGGGGCCCGTAGTACCCGGCCGACCCGTACGGCGACGGGTACCCGGGGGCCGGCTGCCCGTACGGGGACCGGCCGTACGGGGACTCGCCGTACGCCGGCTGCGCGTACGGCTGCGGTCCCGGCTGGGCCGGCGGCCCGGGCCGGTACGGCGGCGGGTGCTGCTGCGTCATCGCTCGTCTCCCCCGACTGATCACCTGCTCGCCGGTGTCTCGTCGGCCACGGACCGGACGTTACGGGGCGTCACCCCACCGGGTCGGGCGCCGCACCCCGCGGACGTGACGCCACCCATCCGCCGGGCCCGCCCGCCGCGCGGTCCGGCCCCGATAGCCTGGAGAGGCCATGACACCTCGCCGTGCCCAGCCGATCGCCGTGGCCGTCGACGCCCGCGACCCCGAGGTGCTCGCGTGGTTCTGGTGCGGGGTCCTCGGGTCGTCGGTCGTGCGCCGCTGGCACGACGCGCACGGCACCGCGTACGTCGAGGTCGGCCTCGTCGGCGACGTCGTGCTGCTGTTCCAGGCCGTCGCGACGCCGACGGCGGGCAAGAACCGGATGCACCTCGACCTCGCCGCGCCCGGGGAGCAGCGCGCCGAGGTGGAGCGTCTGGTGGGTCTCGGGGCGCGGGTGCTCGACGAGGCGCCCGACCACCCGTGGGTCGTGCTCGCCGACCCCGAGGGCAACGAGTTCTGCGTGCTGCCGGCGCGCGCGTCGTGAGCCGCCTCGTCCCGCGCCGCCCGGCCCCCGTGCGGCACGTGCCCCGTCTGCTCGCCGGCCTGCTCTGGCGCACCGTCGGCGCCGGGTGGTGGGTCAGCCGGGGCTGGTGGACCGCCCGCACCGCCGTGCTCACCACGATCGCCGAGGTCGGGTCGCGGCGCCGCCCCCACCACCCCCACCTCGGCGCCCACCGCCGCGACGACCGGAGCCGTCCCCGCCGCCGTGTCCACGCCGGCCGGACCCCGGCGCGACCGGTGTCCGCGGCGCGCCCGGGCGGCCGGGCGCGCCGGCGGCCCCGTCGGTGACGCCGGTCGGGCCCGTCAGGCGTCCACGGCGTCGTCGGCCTTCGCCGCGCCGCGGGTGCCCATCGGCTGCGGCGGGCCCTTCGTCGTGTCCTGCTCGGTCTGGTACTCCGCCTCGGAGTTGATCTCGGCGCCGAGCAGCACGATGTAGGCGGTCAGGTAGAGCCACAGCAGGAACACGACGATGCCGGCGAGGGTGCCGTAGGTCTTGTTGTAGCTGCCGAAGTTGTCGACGTAGAAGCTGAAGGCGACGCTGCCGACGACCCACAGCACGGTCGCGAACAGCGAGCCCGGCGTCACCCAGCGCATGCGCGGGGCGTCCCGGTCGGGCGCGATCCGGTAGGCCACGGCGAGACCCGCGACGACGAGCACGACCAGCAGCACCCAGCGCACGATCTGCGCGAGGATCCGACCCGCGGTGCCGAGGGCGTCGAGCAGCACCGGGGCGACGGCCACGAGGGCGACCGCGACCACGATGAAGACGATCGCGCCGAGCGTGAGGGCGAGCGCGATGGCGCGCAGCTTCACCGCGCCGCGGCCCTCGGTCTCGTCGTAGGCGATGTTGATCGCCGCCATGAGGTTCTGCGTCCCGCTCGACGCGCTGAACAGGGCGGCGAGGATCGAGATGACGAGGCCGGTGGTCAGGCTCCCGGTCCCGGCGTTGACCACCGCGCCGATCTGGTCGGTGACGAGGCTCTGGGCGCTGGCCGGCAGCGCCTGCGACAGGCTCTCGATGGTGGCCGCCACCTGCGCCGGGTCGGCCACGAGCCCGTAGAGCGACACCAGGGCGATGAGCGCCGGGATGATCGCCAGGAACCCGAAGAACGCGACGCCGCCCGCGAGCATGCTCACGTTGTCGGTGCTGCTCTCCTTGAACGCGCGGCGCACGATCTGCCACCACCCGCGCGGCGGCACCTGCTGCGGCGAGGACGCGCGGCCCCCGGGGACGCCCGGAGCGGCGGTGGTCGTCGCGGTCCGCGGTCGGGTGCGGGGCCGGGTCTCGTCGGGACCCCGCACGACCGCGCGGGCGACGAGCACGGCGGACAGCAGTCGGGTGGCGACACCCACGGCGACCTCCTCGCTGGACGGCAGGCGCGGCTGGTACCCGGAGCGTCGTCGCCGGAATCACCGGCCCGGGTGGGGAGACCCGGCTCGCGAGCACCGCGACGGCCGATCGGGTGATGGCGTGGTTCTGTCCGTCACCGATCGGGCACCACGGCCGCGCACCACGGAGTGAGTCGGCGAACGACGTCGACGGACGAGGAGTCGAGCCATGAACCCTGCGCCGCCGAGCGGGGGTGGGTTCAACGTGCTGCAGAGCCTGCAGAACGCGTTCACCACCCTGCTGAACTACGTACCGAACGTGATCGGGGCCCTGCTGGTCCTGCTCATCGGCTACATCATCGCCCGCCTCATCCGGGCCGGGATCACCAAGCTGCTGCGCCGCGTGCGCCTCGACGAGCGCCTGACCCACGGCCGTGGCGGTGAGTACGTCGCCCGCTTCTCCCCCGACGGCAGCCCCTCGAAGCTCGTCGGGCTGGTCGTGCAGTGGGTCCTGCTCGTGTTCGTGATCGTCACGGCGGTCGGGACGCTGAACATCCCCGCGGTCACCGGGTTCGTGAGCCTGGTCCTGTCGTACCTGCCGAACGTGCTCGCCGCGGTGCTGATCTTCCTGGTCGCCGCCGCGATCGCCGCCGCCGTCGGTGGGCTGGTGCACCGCACGATGGGCGAGACCCCGACCGGCCGCGTCGCGCGCAGCGCCGCCCCCACGCTGGTCATGGCGATCGCCGTCTTCATGATCCTCAACCAGCTCGGCATCGCCGAGACGATCGTCACCGCCACCTACATCGCGCTGATCGGCGCGGTGGCGCTCGGGTCGGCGCTGGCCTTCGGTCTCGGCGGGCGCGACGCGGCCGCCGACCTCATCAACTCCGGCTACCGCCGCGCCCAGCAGCAGTCCGACCAGGTCCGCCAGGACATGCAGGTCGGCCGCCAGCGGGCTGAGGCCGACGCCCGGGCGCACGCCCCGAGCGGGCTGCAGGACGACGGCCGGGGGAACGCCCCCGCCGGGGCCCCGACGCCGCCCAACGGCACGCCGGTCCCGGGCAACGACCCCTACGCGGGCGCCCCGGGAGCCGGGCCGAGCCAGCCCGGCAGCGCCGGCCCGGCCACCCGTCCCGGCGACCCCTACGGTCCCGGTGACGCCTACGGGCCCGGCGCGACCGAGCCCGTCACGCCCGGCACCCCGCCCGGGGGCACGCCCCGGCGCTGACCCTCGTCCCTCCTGACCCGACCGCCCCGGCGCGTGCCACGCGCCGGGGCGGTCGTGCGTCCGGGTCCGGTGGGCGGCCGCCCTCGCGCCGACGCCTCACGCGTCACCCGGCCGAGGGCGGGGTACACGGCCTCGACGCCGGTTGACCGGTCCAGCCCGCGATCCCCGTCGAGCGGGAGGACCATGGATGCGACAGGAGACCGCGGGATCCCGCACCACACGGCTGATGGCCGGCGTGGTGGCCCCGCCGTCGCACGGGTCCGCGCCGCCGCCACCGAGCTCAAGGCCCTGCTCACCGGCGACGGCCCGGGACCCGAGGAGGCGGACGACGTCGTCGACGAGCTCGCCGCCCTCGTGCAGCTCGCCGCGCTCGCCGGGCACGCCTCGCTCGGTCGTCGCAGCAGTGACGTCGAGGCCGCCGCGGTGCGGTTCACCCTGGCGCTGCAGTCGCTGCGCGACGACCCCGGCCGGGACGACTGAGCCCGGTCAGTCCCGCGGGGGCGCGAGCTCGTGGCGCTCGCGCAGCCACGCCGCGATCTGCTCCGCGGCGAGCTCGTTGCCCGTCGGTTCGCCGGCGGCGATGGCGCCGCCGAAGTGGGTCCCGCGCACGGTGACGTGGGTGCGGTCGGCGGCACCGAGCGCGCCGACCATCGCGCGGGTGTCCGACGGGAACGCCGCCTGGTCGCCGGTGAGCTCGACGAACAGGGTCGGCACGGTGACGCCCGGCGCGCAGCGGACGAAGTCGGCGTTCGTCGAGAGCCCGGACCACGTCGAGAGCCACGCCTCGGGGGTCGTCAGCCGCCCGAAGCCGACCTGCCCGTAGTTGATGAGGTCGGGCCGCGCGCCGAACAGCGAGCCGTAGGGCCGCTCGCTGGGGTCGAGCGAGAGGTCGACCGTGCGGGGGTCGGCGTCGGTGCGGAACACCGTGATGACGTGCGGGGCGAGCGCGCGGCGCCGGTCGGCGGGGTCGCCGGAGGCCCGGTGCGCGGCGCGCGCCTCCGCGACCCGGGCGACGTGCTCGCGCGCGACGGCGTCGATGCGCGCGACGCGGTCGCGCTGGGCGGCGCGGTAGCGCTCCAGGAAGGCCGGGGCGTACGACGCGCTGCGCGGCGGCTCGACGAACCCGTTCTCCGCCCGGAACGGGTCGAGGTCGGGCACGACGGACAGGGGGTCGCGCTCGTCGGCGACCGACGGGTCGATGCAGCCCAGCAGCAGGCGCCCCTGCCCGGGGTGCGGGGCCAGGAACACGACGCCGTCGACGGCGGGCATGCTCGCGGCGGCGAGCGTCGTCGGCCGGCCCGCCGGGGTGGTGGCCAGCCGGTGGTCCGGCGCGAGGCCGGCCTGCTCGAGGTAGAACGCGTAGAGGGTGCCGCCCCCGGAGTGCCCGAGCGGCACGATCGCGTCGAACCCCCGCTCGCGCAGGAAGACCATGCCCGCCGCGACGTCGAGCAGCGCCTGCTCGTGCACGAGCGTCAGGTCGTTGTTCACCGAGCGGGTGTGCTGGGTCCACACCGCCGTCCCGGCGCGCAGCAGGTGCGGCACCAGCGCGTGGTGGGTGAGGTCCTGGCGCGGGTGCATCAGGCACACCACGGTGCGCGCGCCCGGCACGGTCGCGAGCACCCCGCGCACCGTGGCGCCGTCCGACGTCGTCAGCTCGTGGACGCTCGTGACGGTCGCGGCCGGGCGCTCGTCGGCCGCCACGTAGCGTCCCGCGCCCAGGCCCTCGGTCGCCGCCGTCGGCGCGCTCATGCGGGCTCGACGCGCAGCGCGTCCTTGTCGTGCTGGACGATGCGCCCGCCCGCGATCCCGGCGACGCACGAGTACCAGACCGCGTGCCGGCAGCCCGTCGCGCGGCGGTCGACGACGATCGACCCGTCGGCGGTGATCTCGAAGTAGGGCCCGACGCGGCCGACCGTGACCTCCGGGTCCTCCGCCGCGACCTTGGCGACGCCGGTGTTCTCGGGGACGTCGAGGACGTAGAGGGCGGTCACGACGTCACCCCCTGCGCCGGCTCCTGCTCCTGCTGCCGGGTGCGCTCCTGGGCGAGCTCCCAGTCGGCGGCGCGCTCGACGATGAGCTCGGCCTTGCGCGCGAGGAGCTTGCCGAAGGTCGGCTCCGGCTCGCCGACGACGTCGAGCAGCGCGTCGATGGTGAGGTTGGCGTCGAGGTCCTCCTGCGGCGTCACCGGCCGCATCGCGCGGGTGAACTCGACCATGTAGCCGTTCGGGTCGTGGGTGTAGATCGACTCGATGGTCTCGTGCTGGATCTGCATCTCCACCGGCCACGACGACGCGTCGAGACGGCGCCGGTACTCCAGCAGGTCGTCCTGGTCGTCGACGTGGATGGCCAGGTGGCGCGACCGGACGAAGAACTCCGGCACCTCCGGGCCGAACCCGGCGTAGGCGTCGCCGCGGGCCTGCTCGTGCTGGCGCTCGAGCCCGAAGTAGTAGAAGAACGCGATCCGGTCGTCGTTGCCGATGTCGAAGAAGAAGTGGATGAAGTCCGGGTGGTCCTCCGGGCCCCACCCGGCGGCACAGATCGAGTGCACGACCGGGAAGCCGAGGACGTCACGGTAGAAGCGCACCGTGGCGGCGGGGTCGAAGGTGGGGAACGCCGCGTGGTCCACGCCGCGCACCTTGTGCTCGAGCGGTGCGTCCGTCATGGCGTCGACGGTACGCCGCCGTCGACGCGAGTGTCAATCTTTCGACGGTGGCGATGAGCCACCGTTGAGGACGTGCTCGAGGTAGTCGAGGTCCTGGCGCAGCAGGGCGACCGCGGCGGCGGGGTCGTCGGGCCGCGGGCTCGCCGGACGGCGGTCGGCGGCCTGCGCGACCAGCGCCACCGCCATCTCGGCCATCTGCTCGGCGACCTCGTCGACCGAGCGCGCGCCGCCGGGGTGGAACCACCAGGCGATCCAGTTGCACATGCCGATGAGCGCGAGCGCGGTGGTGCGCACGTCCCCGGGCCGGAACTCCCCGCTGCGCACGCCCTGGTCGACGACGCGCACGACACCGTCGAGCACCCGGCGCTTGGCGACCTCGTGCGCCTGCGCGAGGTCCCCGGGCAGCTCGGACTCCGAGCGGATGACGAGCCGGAACCGCGCCGCGTGCCCGGCCTGGCGCGCCGCGAGGTGGCGGACCAGCCCGCGGATCTTCGCGGTGGCGTCGAGGTCCTGCGCGGCGATCTCCTCGACCATGTCGGCCGGGCCCTCGGTGATCTCGGTGACCAGCCGCGCGAGGAGCTCGTCCTTGTTCCTGACGTAGTAGTAGAGCGCCGGCCGGGTCATGCCCATGGCGTCGGCGATGTCCTGCAGGCTCGTGCCCGCGAAGCCGCGCTCGGCGAACAGGCGCGTGGCCTGCTCGTAGATCTGCGACTCCACCAGCTCGCGGCGGGTCGACGCCCGGCCCTGGGCTGCGGGTCCGGTCGAGCTCATGACCGGCGACGATACGGCGGCGGCGGGCTCACGCGGCGGTCGCGTCCACGGCGTCGCGCGCCGGGGCGGCGCTCACCAGACCACGTCCACCCGCTGCGGGCCGCAGAACATCGGGCTCGCGACGTCGTCGTACGTCGCACCCGGGGCGAGCGCGAGCGTGGGCAGCCGGTCGAGCAGGGCGTCGAGCACGGTCGAGATCTCGATGCGGGAGAGCTCGGCGCCCAGGCACAGGTGCACGCCGTGCCCGAACGAGAAGTGGCGCCGCGCGGTCGGGCGGTCCAGGACGAACGTGCCCGCGTCCGCCCCGAACACCGCCTCGTCGCCGTTCGCCGACTCCAGGCCGACGATGAGCCGCTCCTGCGCGCCCAGGGCCTCCCCGGCGAGCTGCGTGTCCGTGGTGACCGTGCGCAGGACCCAGCGGATCGCCGAGCCGTACCGCAGCCCCTCCTCGCGCGCACCCTCGACGAGGGTCCGGTCGGCGAGCAGCCGCTCCCACCGCGAACGGTCGACCAGCAGCTGCCACAGCGTCGAGCCGATCGTGTACGCCGTGCTCTCCAGCCCGGCGACGAACAGCTGCCAGGAGTGGAAGGCGACCTCCTGGTCGGTGAGCTCGCGCCCGTCCACGCGCCCCCGGGCCAGGCGCGTGATGAGGTCGTCGGGCGGGTCGGCGTCGTCCCGGCGCGCGCGGGCGGCCGCGGTGAAGTACTCCTCCAGGCGGCGCCACTCGTCGGTGCCGACGAAGCTCGCGGGCAGGATCGCGGTGATCGCGAGCGAGAGCCGGGCGAGCTCGTCGGAGTCCTCCGCCGGGACGCCGACGAGGCGGGCGATGACCCGGGCGGTCAGCGGCAGGGCGACCTGGCCGACGAGGTCCGCGGGGCTGCCGGGCGGGAGCGCGTCGATCAGCTCGTCGGCGTACGCCCGCACCCACGGCGCCGCCTCGGTGATGGCCCGGCGCGCGAAGCCGGGACGCAGCAGCGCGCGCAGGGCGGTGTGCTCCGGCGGGTCGCTCTGGGTGATCAGCGCCGGCGGCGGCTCGCCGTCACCGTCGCCCTCGAGCACGAAGTTGCCCTGGTTGCTGAAGGTGCCGTGGTCGAGCAGGGCCTCCCGGACCACCTCGTGCCGGCCCGCGAAGTGCAGGCCCGGGGCGACCCGGTGCACCGGGCACCCGGCACGGACCTCGGCGAGCTCGGCGCGCACCTCGTCGAGGGGGCCGGGCGCGAGCGGGTCGAACGACGCGGCGTCGGACGCGGTGGTGGTCACGGGTGGCTCCTCAGGGGTGGAGGGCGGCGGTGGTGGCGCCGGCGCGCAGGAGGGACCCGGCGCCGGGGAGGTCGGGGGCGAGGCCGAGGGTCCGCAGCAGGCAGAAGGCGCCGGCGGTGGCGGCGGAGAGCACGGGCAGCCCGAGCTCCTGCTCCGCGCGCTCGACCAGGGACAGCGAGGGCATCTGCACGCACGCCGAGATGACGAGCGCGTCGACGTCGGTGATGTCCAGACCGCGGGCCGCGGCCATGACGCGGTCGCCGGGGATGCAGCCGACCTCGGCGTTGTCGGCGACCTCGAGCGCCGCCCAGTCGGCGACCTCGAGCTCCTCGGCCTCGAGGTAGGCGACGACCCGCTCGGCCAGCGGCCGTACGTAGGGCGTCACCAGCGCGATCCGCCGGGCACCGAGGGCCGCGAGCGCGTCGACCAGCGCCCCGGCACTGGAGACCAGGGCGGCCTCGACGTCGCGCCCGTGCAGCTGGTCGGCGACGGCGGACTCGACGCGCCGGTGCTCCCCCGGGCCCTGCGCCATGATCGCGACGAGGCACGCGTAGAGCAGCGCGTCGACGCCGGCGTCGGCGAGCTCGTCCACGCAGCGGCCGCGCTGGTCGTTCATCGCGGCGAGCTCCTCGGGCGAGACCGTGTGCATGCGCATCCGGCTGCCGTGGAACGAGAACGTCGCGTCGCGGTGCCGCGCGAGCAGCGCCGGGATCTCGGTCTCGACGGTGACGTTGGAGCTGGGCACGACCAGCCCGATCCGGTGGTGGCTCACGCGAGCACGCCCTCCTCCTGGAGCTTCCCGGCGACCTCCGCCGCCATCGCCTTCTTGTCGAGCTTCCCGACGCGGGTGCGCGCCAGGGCCGCGACGAGCTCGACCCGTTCCGGCCACTTGAACGTCGCGACGCCGAGCCCGCGCAGGTGCGCGCGGACGTCCTCGAGCGTCACCGGAACCCCGTCGGTCACGAGGTACGCGCAGCCCCGCTCGCCGAGCCGCGGGTCGGGCATCGCGACCAGCGCCGCCTCGACGACGTGCGGGTGCGCGAGCAGGAGGAGCTCGACCTCCTCGGCGTTGATCTTCTCGCCGCCCCGGTTGATGAGGTCCTTGATCCGGCCCTCGATCGACACCGCGCGGTGGCCGTCGAGGACGCGGATCGCCGCCAGGTCGCCCGTGCGGTAGGCGCCCGTGGACGTGAACGCCTCGGCATTGCGCTCCTCGGCCGCGTAGTAGCCGCGCAGCGTGTACGGGCCGCGGGCGCACAGCTCGCCGACCTCGCCGTCGGGGACCTCGTCCTCGGTGCCCGGCGCGAGCACCACCACCTCGTCGGCCGGCGAGACCGGCACGCCGACCGTGGTGCGCCGCAGCTCGGCCGAGCCGTCGAGCGGTGTGACGAGGAAGAGCCCCTCGGCCATCCCGAACAGCTGGCCCACCCACGCCCCGTCGGCGGCGACCGCGGCGAACAGCTCCTCGGACACCTTGGCGCCCGACAGCACGACGATGCGCAGGTGCCGCGCGAGCGCGGGATAGGCCGGGTGCTCGGGCGCGCGGTAGTGCACGTGCCCGAACAGCACCGACGTCGTGCGCTCGGCCGCGAGCAGCGGCAGCGCGGTGTCGAGGTCGTGGCCGGTGAGCACCAGGCACGCCCCGACGGTCGCCACGGCGTGCACGCCGCACGAGATGCCGGCGTTGTGCACCACCGGGATGAGGTGACCGACGCGGTCGTCGGCGGTCCAGCCCAGGGCCTCGGCATAGGCGCGGGCGTTGTACCAGTACTCGGCGTGCTGGCGCGGGATCAGCTTCGGCACGCCCGTCGTGCCGCCGGAGAGCTGAAAGACGGCGACGTCGTCGGCGTCGAGGCCCTCCTGGATCGCCGTGACCCGCGCCCGCGCCGTCGCCGGGTCGAGGTCGGCGCCGAGGTCCTCGAGGCGCACCGCCCCCGCCGGCAGCGCGGCGGCCGCCGGGGCCCCGAGCACGAGGACGTGTCCGAGCGTCGGGTGCCCGTCGGCCTGCTCGAGGGCGAACGCGACGAGGTCGGTCCCTGCCCCGGATCGACCATGCGTCCCGTGCTCGACGAGGTGCCCGCGCGCCCCGACCGCCCAGCTGATGTGGGCGATCTCGTGGCCACGGTGCGCGGCGAGCGTCGCGACCGGCACGAGACCGGCCTTGAGCAGCGCGTACCAGGCGAGCACGGTCTCGAGCCGGTTGGTGACCTGCACGAGCACCGGGTCGCCGGGCGCCAGCCCGAGGCCGGCGAGGCCCGCACCGATCCGGTCGGTGGCGGCGTCGAGCGCGGCGTAGGTCAGCCGGCCCTCCGCGGCCACGACGGCGTCGCGGTCGGGGTGGCGCTCCGCGGCCGCCCGGAACTCGTCGGCCAGGGTCCGCGTGCCCCACAGCCCGGCGTCGCGGTAGGCGGCGACGGCCTCCGGCGGGAACGGCACCCGGCGGTCGTCGTAGCGCCGGGTGGGTCGGGTCCGGTGGGTCGGTCCTGGGTGGGTGGTGCTCACGTGTCCCCCTCCGGGTCACGCAGGGCGGCCAGGTGCAGGCGGTCGCTGACGAGCCCGTCGACGACGTCGCCGCGGCAGGTCGTGGGCGCGGCGACGACGACGAGCGCGGGTGCGCGCCGCCGCAGCCGTTCGGCGACCTCGAGGCGCGTCAGGACGCTGGAGCGGTCGTCGGCGCCGGTGAACCACACGACGTCGGCGCCGGCGGCGGCCGCGAGGGCGCGCTCCAGCGCCGCCTCGACGTCGGACTCCCGGCCCGCGGGCCGGGTGTCGGCGCCGAGGTCGACGACGGACACGCCCGCGCCGAGCGCCGCCGGGTCGTCGGGGACCAGCCGCGAGGAGAACGTCCGCCCGGCGGCCTGCAGGGGCTGCTCGAGGACCTCGTCGGGGATGGTCTCCGGGTGCGTGACGGCGTCGGCGAGCGCGGGGTCGTCGGACCAGTGCGCGAGCGCCCCGCGCACCACCGTCGGCGTGCCGGCGGCGAAGCGGTCGAGGGCCACGTTGCCGGCGCGCGTCATGTAGGCGACCAGCAGCTGCTCCACGGGCGAGTCGAGGCGCTCGGGGAACGACTCCCACCAGCGCCGCGAGCGCTCGGCGATGTCCTGCAGGCGCGTCACGGCGGGCCGGCGGGCCGCCTCGTAGGCGGTCAGGGCGGACTCCAGGTCGTCGGCCTCGTGCAGGGCGGCGACCAGCGCGATCGCGTCCTCCATCGCGAGCTTCGTCCCGGAGCCGACGGAGTAGTGCGCGGTGTGGGCGGCGTCCCCGAGGAGCACGGTCCGCCCGTCGTGCCAGCGCGCGCACCGCACCGTGCGGAAGCGCAGCCAGCGGGTGCGGTTCCCGATCAGCCGGTGGCCGTCGAGGTGCCGGGCGAACACGTCGGACAGGTGGTCGAGCGCGACGTCGTCGGACGCGTCGGGCGGCAGCGCCGCCGTCGTCCGGTCGAACCCGGCCGCCCGCCACGTCGCCTCGTCGGTCTCGACGAGGAACGTGCTGCGGTCGGGCGCGTAGGGGTAGGCGTGCGTGACGTACACGCCGTGCTCGGTGCGCTCGGGCGCGAACAGCGCGTGCGGCAGCGCGACGTCGACGCCGGCCCAGAGGTACCAGCCGGTGCCGATCTCGACGTCCTCGCCGAAGTCGCCGGTGGCGCGCGTGGCGCTCCCGACCCCGTCCGCGGCGATCACCAGGTCGGCGTCGAGGTCGTCGGCGGCGCGCCGCGTGCCGAACTCGAGCTTCACCCCGGCGTCCTCGGCGTGGCGCTGCAGCACCCGCAGCAGGTCGGCCCGGCCGACCGCCACGAGGCTGGAGACGCTCATGCCGGCCTCGAACTCGCCCACGCGCATGCGCATGTCGTGCGACCACGCGGTGGCGAGGATGTCGTCGAGCGAGGCGGGGTCGGCCTCGGCGAGCCGGCGCTGGGTCCGCGCGGCGAGCCCGACCCCGAACCCGAACGTCTGGTCCGGCACGCCCTGCTCGTGCACGACGACGTCGCACGCGGGCCGGGCGAGCTTCAGCAGCCGCGCGGCGTACAGGCCTCCGGGCCCGCCGCCGAGCACGGCCACACGTCTCAGCGGCACGTCAGGACCCACCCGGCAGCGCAGCGTCCGCGAGCACGCGGCTGGTGCGGGTGACGTCGTCGACGTGGTCCACGGGCACGACCGCCGTCGAGATCGCCGTGAAGCACCCCGGGCAGCAGTACTGCCGGAAGTGCACCGCGCCGTCGACGTACTCCCCCGCGCCGTCCACGACCTGCGGGCCCGCCTCCGAGACCGGCCCGTCGTGGCGCACCAGGTCGAGCTCGCCCACCGCGCCCGACCCGAGCACCGTCGCGCAGTGCCGGCACGCGACCTGGTCGCCCACCCCGACGAGGTTGTCGTCGAGGCGTCGCGCGTCCGTCAGCTCGACGGTCTCCCTGGTCCCACCGGCGTCGCCGCGGGCCCGCCGGGCGTCGCGCAGCTCGCGCCGCCGGGTCTCGGTGCCCGACGCGTCCACCGCGCCGGTGGCGTCGAGGACGACGCCGTACGCCTGCGCGGCGGTGGCCGCCGTGACCTTCTCCTCCCGCACGTCGCGGGCGACGTCCTCGGGGTCGCGGACGAGCGGGTCGCCGTAGCCCCCGCCGCCCTGCCAGGACATGGTGAACACCTCGCCGGGCGCCACGTACGTCTCGCCGTAGCAGGGCTGCAGCTCCGGGGTGCCGCCGACCTCGTCGAGGTCACCCGGCATCCGGCCGGCCCCGAGCGCCGCGGTGACGTCGCTGCCGCGCGCGATCCACTCGACCCCGGTGTTGCCGGGGTAGCCGCCGGCGAGCCCGTTGTTCTGGCTCACCGCCTTGCCGTTGGAGGCGAGGACCAGGCCGATCGGGAAGCTGGTGCCGTGCGGGGTGATCGCGAGCGAGGCCCCGACACCGCCCCGCCGCCGGCCGGGACCGCCCGAGTCCGGCTCCTCGCGGCGCCAGAGCGCGAGCACCGGGTAGAGGAACTCGGTCATCTCGACGTCCGGGACGCGGCCCAGCGGGATGCAGAACAGGCCGCCGGTGTCCATGCCGTCGGCCTGCGGCTGGGCGCCGTACCCGCCGGCCATGGGGTCCATGAGGATCGAGAGGAAGGGCGTCGGGACCGCGCCGCGCTGGTCGAGCCCGGCGATGACGGCGGTGTCCCACGTGCCGCAGCAGGCCGACTGGACGTGGGCGTCCAGCTCCGGCGCCTGGTCGAGCATCTGCGAGAGGCACTCGGCGACGAGGTTGCCGGTCAGCCACGCCGGTCCGATCGGCCCCCGGCCGACCGCGGCCGGGAAGCTGGCGTTGTTGATCGTGCCTTCCTCGGCGACGAGGTCGAAGCAGCGCATCAGGCCGCCGGCCGACCACGGGATGTCGCCGGCGAGGATCGGCAGCAGCGCGAGCATCACGCCGCCGCGCATGCCGGCGTAGGTGCAGTTGACGACGCCGGACTGCGGGTCGGTGCCGGTGAAGTCGAACGTCAGGTGGTCGGCGGTCTTCGTCATCGCCACCGTGATCTTGTGCAGGCCGCGGTCACCGGAGTGCGACTGGTCCTGGTAGCCGGTCGCGCGCCAGGTGCCGTCGGGGAGGTCGCCGAGCTTGCCGCGCAGGCGTGACTCGGCGTCGGCCATCATCCGCTTCATCACGGCCTTGACCGTGTCGGCGCCGTACTGCTCGATGACGGCGAGGAGGCGGTCGCGCCCGACGGTGTTGGCGCCGACCTTCGCGCGCAGGTCCAGCCCGATCATCATCGGCACCCGTGAGCGGCGGACCCAGACGTCGGCGACGTCGTCCTGGAGCACGCCGTCCCGGACGACCTTGATCGGCGGGGTGGGCAGCGACTCGGAGAAGACGTCCTGCGCGGCGGGCGAGAACGAGCCGAGCCCGACGCCGCCGAGGTCGGGCTGGTGCGCGATCGCGGAGGTCCAGCCGAAGAGCTTCCCCTCCCAGAACACCGGCTGGTAGACCATCGCGTCGTTCTGGTGCAGCCCGCCGCCGACCCACGGGTCGTTGGTGAGGAACATGTCGCCCTCGGCGATGCCGGGGTTGGTCGCGCGGTGCTGCAGGGTCCAGTAGATGGCGAGGTCGACGGCGCCGACGAGCATCGTGTTGTAGAGCCCGACCTGCACCTCCTGGCCGAGCTCGTCGGACACGGCGAAGTCGAAGTCGTTGGCGTCGGTGACGATCGGCGAGCCGGACATGCGCTTGAGCGCCTCGCCCATCTCGTCGGTGACCGACCAGAGGCGGTGCCGCACGACCTCGTAGGTCAGCGGGTCGAGCGCGTCGATCTGCTCCTGGGTGACGGTGTGGACCGGCAGGCTCGCCGGCAGCTGGGCGGCGAGGGTGGCGGGGTCGATCGGGCGGCTCGAGAACCTCTCGGAGCCGGGGACGGCCATCGTCATGGTCAGGCTCCGTGCTTCTGCGAGTGCGTGATGTGGAGGTTGCCCAGGTCGTCGACGGTGCCGGTGCGGCCGTCCGGGACGACGACCGTCGTCGTGGGGACCTCGACGATCGCCGGGCCGGTGACGACGTGGCCGGCGCGCAGGGCCGCGTAGTCGTAGACGGGGGTGTCGACGAAGCCCTGGCCGATCTCGAGGTAGACGGGCCGGCGTCCCGACACCTCCGGCTCGCCGTCGGCGCGCTCGAGGGGCGGCAGCTCGGGGCTGAACGGGAGGACGCCGCGGCCGCGCACCCGGTAGGTGATGGCCTGGATGCCGGCGGCGCTGAAGCCGGAGCCCTGCCCGTAGAGCTCGGCGTACTTCGCCTCGAACCGGTCGGCGGCCGCCGTCACCGCGTTCTCGTCGAGCGGCCCGTCGGCGACGGGGACGGTGACCTCGGCGAGCTGCATGGCGTAGCGCATGTCGACCTCGCGGACGATCTCCACGCGGTCGAACGCGAGGCCCTGCCGGTCGAGGCCCTGGCGGACCTGGTCCTCGAGCTGGGCGAAGTTCTTCTCCGCGCGCACCGGGTCGACGGGGAGCTGGGCGGGGTCGGAGAGCTCCTGGGCGAGCGCGATGTCGGACGCGGCGAGCCCGTAGGCGGAGAACGCCGAGGCGACCGGTCCGAGCGGCACGACGACCTCGGCGACCCCGAGGTGCGTCGCGTACTTCGCGCAGAACGCCGGGCCGGAGCCGCCGAAGGCGTAGAGGACGAAGTCGCGGGGGTCGTGGCCGGCCTCGACGACGCTCTTGCGCAGCAGGTCGCCGGTCTGGGCGTTCTGCGCGGCGTGGATGGCCGCGGCGGCGTCCTCGACCGACAGGCCCAGCGGCTCGGCGACCCGGGTGCGGATGGCCTCGCGGGCCTTCTCCAGGTCGAGCGCCTTGCGGCCGCCGAGCAGCCCGGTGGTCGGGAGGATGCCGAGGACGAGGTTGGCGTCGGTGTTGGTGGGCTCGGTGCCGCCCTGGTCGTAGCAGGCGGGCCCGGGGACCGCCTGCGCCGAGTGCGGCCCGATGCGCAGGTTGCCGCCCGCGTCGACCCACGCGATCGCGCCGCCGCCGGAGCCGATGGCGTGGACGCGCAGCGTCGGGACGTTGATCGGGTGGTGGTTGATGACGGTCGTGGTGTCGCGCTCGGGCTCGCCGTCGACGATGAGCCCGACGAGGAACGTGGTGCCGCCGACGTCGGTGGAGATGATGTTGCGGTGCCCGAGCCGCCGACCGAGCTGGCTCGACCCGACGACCCCGCCCGTGAGCACGGAGCCCACCGTGGAGATGGCCTGCGCGGGCGCCTCGGACGCCGCGACCGCGCCCCCGTTGGACTGCATGACCAGCAGCGGGCCGGCGAGACCGCGCTCCTCGAGACCGGTCTCGAGGCTGGTGAGGTAGTCGCGCAGGCCGGGCCCGACCTGCGTGCTCATGATCGTCGTGGAGTTGCGGGCGAACTCGCGGATGCGGGGGCTGACCTCGCTGGAGAGCGCGACGTAGATGTCGGGGTCGATCTCTCCCACGAGCTCGCGGATGCGGCGCTCGTGGACCGGGTTGCGGAACGCCCAGAGCAGGGAGACGGCGATGGCCCGGATGCCGTCGGCGCGCAGCGTCTCGACCCGGCGGCGGACCTCGTCCTCGTCGAGCGCGACGACGACCTCGCCGTCGCGGTCGATCCGCTCGGTGACCTCCAGGGCGTGCCGCTTGGGCAGCAGGTGGTGGTCCTTGTCCTGGGCTAGGACGTGCTGCAGCTCGTGCGGGCTGCGGCCCAGGTAGCGGCCCTCGACGTTCATGATGAAGATCGAGTCGCGGTGGCCCTTGGTGGTCAGGAACCCGACCTCGGGGACCTGGCGCATCACCAGCGCGTTGAGGCTCGACGTCGTGCCGTGGGCGACGTGGTGGGTCTCGGCCAGCATCTCCTCGACGGGGCGCCCGAGCTGCTCGGCGAGCAGCTCGAGCACTTCCAGCACACCCCGCGAGTAGTCCGGGGGCGTCGACGGCGCCTTCGCGGCGATGACCGAGCCGGAGTCGTCGTCGAGCACCGCGTCGGTGAACGTGCCCCCGACGTCGACCCCGATCACGTAGGCCATGGATCACTCCTCGACGAGCAGGCGTGACCCGAGCCACGCGTTTGACGGTGCCGTCGACTATCTGACACCACCGAAGGCCCGTCAAGGGGCGACCGTGGAACCGGTCAGTCGGGCACGAGCTCGATCCACCCGCGCACGACGTCCGGGGTCACCTGACCCACGAGGTCGGGGTGGTCGCTGCGCACGTGCGCGAGCACCTGGTCCACCACCTGCCCCTCCGCACCGGCCCGTGCCTCGAAGCCGCACTCGCACGTCACCTGGTTCATCGCTCCCACCCCTCCGTGAGGTCTCGTCCGACGCCTCGACCCTCCCGGCCGGCCTTGCCGAAACCTTGTCGCCGCACGGCCGTGAGGGCGACACTGGCGCAGGTCCGTCGGCCGGGGGGAGCTGCGGTGACGGAGCCCGACGACGTCCCGCCGGTGCGGGTCCAGCTGCACGGACGCTTCGCCCTGGCCGTCGCGGGCGAGCACGTCGAGCACCTGCTCCCCGGACGCCGCGCCCGCCTGCTCGTGGCCGTGCTGGCGTTGTCGAACCGCTGCGCGGTCGAGCGCTCGACGCTCATCGACGTGCTGTGGCGCCCGGCCCTGCCCGGTGCGGGCGCGTCCGGGACGTTCTCCGCGCTCCTGTCGAAGGTGCGCACGCTGCTCGGGCCGGGTGAGATCCACGGTCGGCGCTGCCTGCAGCTCGTCCTGCCGCCGGGCTCGATCGTCGACGCCGTCGTGGCCCAGCGTGCGCTGCACGCGGCCGAGTCGGCGGCCGCCCGCGCGGACTGGGCGCGGGCGTGGACCGAGTCGCTCAGCGCGCTGTTCGTGACCCAGCGGGGACTGCTCGGCGACTTCGACGACCCGTGGAGCGAGGAGCGGCGGGCCGAGTCCGCGCACCAGCACCGCCGGGTGCTCGCCTGCTACGGCGAGGCGTGCCTGCACCTCGGGCCGGGCGAGCGTGCCGGCGCCGAGCGCAGCGCGCGGGCCCTCATCGGGCTCGACCCCCTCGCCGAGACCGGCTACCGGCTGCTCATGCGCGCCCACGCCGCCCAGGACGACCGGTCGGCCGCGCTGGCCGTCTACGAGCAGCTGCGCCGCGCCCTGCGCGACCAGCTCGGCACCGAGCCCAGCCCCGCGACCCAGGAGCTCCACGCGGAGCTCCTGGGCTGACACCCACGCGTCGAGGAACGGCGTCGCGATCTCCGTCAGCCCTCGACGAGGCGCATTCCCGCGTCCAGCGCCGGGAGCAACAGCGTGCGCGGGGCGAAGCGCCCGCCGAGCGCCGTGAGCTGGTTGACCAGGCCCGGGGTGACGCTGCGGTCGCCCCGCGCCATCGCCTCGACGCCGGCCTCGGCGACGTCGGCCGCCTCACCGACGAGCAGGTCCGGCACGCGGTCGAAGGCGTCGGTCCCGGCCGCGTCGGCGAAGCCGGTGCGCGTGAGCCCCGGGCTCACGGTGGTCAGCGTGACCCCGCTGCCCGACAGCTCGGCGTGCACGGCCTCGGAGAACGACTGCACGAACGCCTTGCTGGCCGCGTAGGACGCGGCGCCGGGCAGCGGCTGGAACGCGGTGATCGACGAGACGTTGAGGATCGCGCCCGGCCGCCGGCGCCGGACCAGCGCGCCGACGGCCGCGACGGTCAGGTCGTGCAGCGCCAGCACGTTGAGCCGCACGAGGCCGTCGAGCGCGGCCCGCTGCTCCGCGTCGTCGGCGAGCTCGGCGACCCGGCCGGTGACGCCGAAGCCGGCGGCGTTGACGAGGCCGACGACGTCGGGGCTGTCGAGCAGACCGCGGACGGCGTCGAGGCCGGCGTCCGTGCCGAGGTCGGCGGCGTGGACCGTCGCGTCCCGTCCGGAGAGCTCCCGGAGCTCCGCCGCGAGGTCGGCCAGCGCGTCCTCGCGCCGCGCCACGAGGAGGGTCGCGTGGCCGCGCCGGGCGAGGGCCCGCGCGACGGCGGCACCGATGCCCGAGGACGCGCCGGTGACGAGGACGCGTGTGTCGGGACCGGGCGGCGGCAGCGGCATGATCGAGGAGTACCCGCCGGGCTTGCGTTCGAGCGCACTCGAAGGCTTAGCGTCGAGGCGTGCCTGGTTCGATCATGGGAACGGCCGTCCGACGCGTCGAGGACCCGGAGCTGATCCGCGGCCGCGCCACGTACGTCGACAACATCGTGCCCTCCGGGGCGCTGCACTGCGTCTTCGTCCGCTCGCCGCTGGCGCACGCGCGCCTCGGGTCGGTCGAGGTCGCGAAGGCCCGGGAGGCGCCCGGCGTGGTCGCGGTCCTCACCGGCGAGGACATGACCGCGATCCCCGACCACCGCCCGTTCATGGTGCTCAACGACGCCTGCGCACGGCCGCTGCTGGCGCGCGGCAAGGTGCGGTTCGTCGGCGACATGGTGGCCGCGGTGATCGCGACGACCCGTGCCGAGGCCGTCGACGCCGCCGAGCTCGTCGAGGTCGACTACGACCCGCTCGAGCCCGTCGTCGACCCCGAGGCCGCGCTCGACGCCGACGCCCCGCTCCAGTTCGAGGAGCTGGGCAGCAACCTCGCCGCCGGGTTCCGCGACCCCGACGACGTCCGCCCCTTGGAGGGTGCCGACGTCGTGGTGCGCGCGCGGATCGTCAACCAGCGCCTGGCCGTCGCACCGATGGAGGGCAACGCGGTGACCGCGACGCCCGGCGGCGCCGACCAGCCGTACGACATGACCGTCCACGTCTCCACGCAGATGCCGCACGGGCTGCGCAACCAGGTCGCCGCGCAGTGGGGCTGGGACGCCGAGCGGGTCCGCGTGATCGCGCCGCACGTCGGCGGCGGGTTCGGCGGCAAGGCGGGCCTCGCGCCCGAGCACGCGGTGGTCGTCGAGGCGGCGCGGCAGCTCGGCCGGCCCGTCACGTGGACCGAGACGCGCTCGGAGAACCTCACCGCGATGCCGCACGGCCGCGGGCAGGTGCAGTACGGCGAGCTCGGCCTGCGCCGCGACGGGACGATCGTCGGGCTGCGGGCGCGGGTGGTCGGCGACGCCGGCGCCTACGCCGGCTTCGGTGGCGCGCTCACCCTGGGGCCGACGCGCAACATGGCCCAGGGCGTCTACCGCATCCCGACGATCGCCTACGACGGCGCCGCGGTGCTGACCACGACGACGCCGATGGGCGCGTTCCGCGGGGCCGGGCGTCCGGAGGCCGCGGCGATGCTCGAGCGGCTCGTCGACATGGCCGCCCGCGAGCTCGACACGGACCCCGCGGCGCTGCGACGGAAGAACTTCCTGCAGCCCGACGAGTTCCCGCTGACCACGCAGACCGGCTCGCTCTACGACTCCGGCGACTACGCCCGCGCGCTCGACGAGGCGCTGCGCGCGTCCGGGTACGAGGCGCTGCGTCGCGAGCAGGCGCAGCGGCGCGAGCGCGGCGACCGGGTGGCGCTGGGGATCGGGCTCGCGGTGTACGTCGAGGTCACCGCGGGCGGGGGCGGCGCCGAGTACGGGTCGGTCAGCGTCGATCCCGACGGCGGCGCGACGGTGTCGGTCGGCACCTCGGCGCACGGCCAGGGGCACGCGACGTCGTTCGCGATGATCGTCGCCGACCGCCTCGGCATCCCGATGGAGCAGGTGCGGTTCGTGCAGTCGGACACCGCGGCGGTCCCGCGCGGGGGCGGCACGGGCGGCTCGCGCTCGCTGCAGCTCGCCGGCTCCAGCGTGCTCGTGGCCGCCGACACGGTGCTCGAGCGGGCGCGCGAGGTGGTCGCCGCCGCACTGGAGGCCGACACCGACGACATCACCACGGTCGACGGGGGCCTCGGCATCGCGGGCGTTCCCGACCGCGCGCTGTCCTGGCGCGAGATCGCGGTCGCGGCGGGCGAGCAGGGGGTGTCGCTGTCGGAGGCCCGCGACGAGGCGCAGCCCGGTGCGACCTACCCGTTCGGCGCGCACGTCTCCGTCGTCGAGGTGGACCTCGACACCGGTCGCGTCACGCCCGTGCGCCACGTCGCCGTCGACGACTGCGGCACCGTGCTCAACCCGACCCTCGTCGCCGGGCAGCAGCACGGCGGGCTCGCGCAGGGCATCTCGCAGGCGCTGTGGGAGGGCTTCTCCTACGACGCCGACGGCAACCCGACCTCCGGCACGTTCGCGGCCTACCTGCTGCCGACCGCGGCCGAGGTGCCGAGCTACGAGGCCTCGTCCACCGAGACGCCGACGCCCTACAACCCGCTGGGCGCCAAGGGCATCGGCGAGGCGGCGACGATCGGCTCGACGCCGGCGGTGCAGAACGCCGTCGTCGACGCCCTCGCCCCGCTCGGGGTGCGCCACGTCGACATGCCGCTCACGCCCGACCGCGTGTGGCGCGCGATCCGGGACGCCGAGGCCGGCACGCCCGCCGACCCGTGGACCGAGCCGCCGGCGTTCTTCGCCGACCTGCCCGTGCGGGGCGCGTCGGCCGACCCGGAGGCCGCGTCGGTCGACGTCTGAGGGACGCGCCGGTCAGCCGGCACGGCGGGGTGCGACCGGCCAGGTCGCGCACACCCCGCAGTGCCGGCGCTGCGCCGCGGGGTCCTCGCCGGCCGCCCACGCCCGAGCGACCTCCACGGCGCGCGAGCGGCGGCCGGCGGGGGTCTCCTCGGGCGCGTGGTGGTGCAGGGTCCCGTCGGCGATCGCGGCGCGCACCTGCGCCACACCGGCACGGACCCGGGCGCCGTCGAGCGGGGCGAGATCGGGGGAAACCGTCATGAACCGGACAACGGCACGACGGGGTCGCGACTCGATCACCCGATCGGTGCGGCGTGCCCGCTCGACGCCCGGCGTCACCGCTCCCGGGGCTCCCCGGGGACCCCGCCGCACCCGGCCCACACCATCGCTGCCGCCCGGGGCGCCCAGTCCTCCGCGAGCGCCTCCCCGCGCACCGCGTGCGCGAGCCACGAGCCGGTCAGCAGGTCCTCGGCCGTCGTGTGGTCGGCCGCCGCCCGCAGCGCGCCGGACTCGATGCCGGCGCGCAGGCACGCGCGCAGGCGCTCGCGCCACGGGTCGACGAGCCGGCGACGGATCTGCTCGCGCACCCGGGCATCGGTGTCGCCGACCAGGGCGATCGCGACGAGCGCGGTGGCGTCGTGCTCCACCACGAAGCGCCGCAGGCGCGCGAGCTCGGTGACGAGGTCGGCGAACGGGTCGCCGGACGCGGCCACGGGCCCGCCGTCGTCGACCGTGGCGAGCGCCGCGACGGCGAGCTCGATCCGCCCCGCCCAGCGGCGGTACACGGCGGCGCGGGTCGTGCCGGCCTCCTCGGCGATCGCCGCGACCGAGAGCCCCGGGAGCCCGCCGCTGCGCAGGTGACGCAGGGCCACCTGCAGGACGAGCCGGTCGATCTCGGCGTTGCGGGGCCGGCCGGTGGTGTGACCCGCGCCGGTGCCTGCGCCGTCACCGTCGGTCGGCGGTGGCCGCTCGAGGTCCTGCTCGGTGCGAGGCATGCCGTGTAGGTGGCCCCCGGCCATCGATACACAAACGTGTCGTATCGCCGCGCTCCGTCACCATCCCGGGGACGACGAGTCGCTCTCACGACCGGCGACCGACCATTGGGCCGTCCGAGTGATGACCGAGGTGCGCTTCCAGCGTCGTCGCTCGGGACTGATACAGAACGTATTGCCTTCGACGCTGTGGCGAGGATAACGTTTGACCGGATTCGATACATGGCTGCTGTGTATCGCCGGGGGCGCGAGCGGGCGAGACAGCGACGGGGAGGACGGCGCGAGATGATCACCAATCGGGATCTGGACGTCATCGGTCTGCCGTCCCTGCCCGCACCCGCGTCACCGCGCGACGAGGACGCGGCGGTGTTCGAGCTGGTGCGCGAGGCGCCGCCGTACCGCGACGGCTGGGTGCTGCTCTGCCGCCGGGGCGGGCGCGTCACCTGGTCGATGCCCCTGGCCCCGCGCGGTGCGGCGCCGCGGGTGCGTCCGGCCGTCGCCCAGGCCGTCGCCGTGCGTGTGCTCGACGAGCAGGGCGTGTTCGTCAGCGGGTGGAACCAGGTCGGCCCGGCCGACCCCGGCGACGACACCCCGCACTTCGTCGCCCGCCGGCCGCTCGGGACGACGGCGCTGCCCGTCTGACGACCTCCGCGGTCCAGGTCGTGCCGCCTTTCTGAATACAGACTAGAAAAACTCGGCGGCGTGGGCAACGATCCGGACCCATGGAGCACCACGAGGTCGACGTCCTGGTGATCGGCGCGGGGGCGGGCGGCCTGTTCACCGCCGCCCGCCTGGCCCACCGCGGCTACCGCACGCTGGTGGTGGAGCGCCTCGACCGCGTCGGCGGCCGCGCCTCGAGCGAGGTGATCGACGGCTTCACGGTCAACAACGGCGCCATCGTCATCGAGACCGGCGGGATCACCGAGCAGACGTTCGCCGAGGTCGGCGCGCGCTTCGACGTGCGCCCGGCCAAGCCCCCGATCCTCTACCGGATCGGCGGCAAGGACGTCGACGTCACCGGCGGCGGCTGGGGCTTCCTGCTGGGCAAGCTCACGCGCCAGGGCGCCAAGCTGCTCGAGGGCCTCGGCGCGGCCCGGACCGACGACGGGCTGCCCGAGGGCGCGCTCTCCACCGCCGACTGGGTACGGCGGTACACGGGCAACGAGAAGGTCCACGGGATCTTCCGCAACATGTGTGCGTCGATCTTCGCGGTGAGCTCCGAGGACCTCCCGGCGGCGGTGTTCCTGACCTACTTCACGCGACGCAGCGCGTTCAAGAAGTTCGGCTTCTGCCCCGAGGGCACGATCGGCGTCTGGCGCGCGCTCGCCGACGCCGTCGAGGGCACCGGTCACGGTGAGGTCTGGCTCTCCAGCGAGGTCCGGGCCCTGGACCTGGGCGAGGACGGCACCGTCGTCGGCGCCACCGTCGTCCGGGACGGGCGCGAGGTGTCGGTGCGCAGCCGGGTCGTGGTCAGCGACGCGGGGCCCGCCGCGACCGCCGACCTCGTCGGGCGCGGCCGCCTGCCCGCCGACTACGCCGCGACCGTCGACACCACGCCCTGCGCGATGCTCGTCGTCAACTTCGCGAGCCGGGAGCCCCTCGTCGACGCCCCCGGGCTGCTGAGCTTCGCCACGACCCGGCGGATGTGCTACGTCGCGAACTTCACCGCGACCTGTCCGGAGATGGCCCCCGCGGGCTGGCACCTCTACAACGGCACCTCGGTGCCCGAGCCCGCGACCGGCGCGTTCGACGAGGAGCAGGAACGGGAGCTCCTGGACGCCGACCTCCGCGAGCAGATCCCCGGCTTCGACCGCGCCCGCGTGCTCTCGACGACCGTGTGGCGCGACGCCTGGCCGCCGCAGCGCGCCGTCGCCGGCCACGACCTGCCGCACACCACGCCGATCGCGAACCTCTGGAACGTCGGCGACGCGGTCAAGCAGTACGCCAACGGCGGCACGACCGCGTGCGCCGAGACCGCGGCGCTGGTCGCCGACGAGATCGCGGCGCGGTTCCCGGTGGCGGCGCTGCGGTAGCCGTCGTCAGGCGGGGGTGGGCGCGGTCTCGAGCTGGTCGGCCACCATCCGCGCCAGCCGGAACTTCTGCACCTTGCCGGTCGGCGTGGTCGGGAGGTCCGTCGCCTCGAGGAACACCACGCGCCGCGGCACCTTGAACCGCGCCAGCTGCTCGCGGCACAGCGCGATGAGGTCGTCGGCGGTCACCGCCGCGCCGGCCTTCGGCACCACGCACGCGACGCCGACCTCGCCCCAGCGCTCGTCCGCGACCCCGACGGCGAACGCCTGGCTGACGCCCGGGTGGCGCGAGAGGACCTCCTCGACCTCCTTGGGCATGACGAGCTCGCCGCCGGACTTGTAGAGCTCCTTGCTGCGCCCGGTCAGCACGACGTAGCGGTCCTCGGTGAGGTAGCCGAGGTCGCCCGAGCGCACCCAGCCCTCGTCGTCGAGGGCGCGCGCGGTCTCCTCGGGCTTGCGCCAGAAGCCCAGCATGTTCGTCGGCCCGCGCGCGGCGAGCTCGCCCTCGGCGCCCGGCGGCAGCGGCTCGCCGGTCATGACGTCGATCGTCCTGTACTCGGTGAGGTCGCCTGCCCGATCGCCAGCGCTGCCCGGCAGCCCCGCGGCACCCGCGAGCTTGACCCGGCCGACGGTCTCCGAGAGCCGCTCGAACGGGTCCTCGGGCAGCGTCAGGGTCATCGCGCCGCCCTGCTCGGTCATGCCGTAGCCGGTGACGATCTCGTCGACGCCGAGGGTGTCGCGGACCTTCTCCCACAGCCACACCGGGGCCGGCGCGGCGCCGGAGAGGATGGCGCGCAGGCTCGAGAGGTCGCGCGTGGCGAGGTCGGGGTGCTCGAGGATCGCGACGGTCATCGTCGGCACGCAGAGGATGTCGGTGGCGCGGTGGCGCTCGATGCCCTCGAGGTAGCGGCCGGGGTCGAACGCCGTCTGCGGGACGATCGCGCCGCCGACCATCATCGCCGCCATGAGGCCCTCGACGTAGCCGAACATGTGGTAGCAGGGCAGCGAGAAGAGGATGCGCCGCCCGTCCTCGAACGCCCGGGTCAGGGCGGACGCGTAGCCGGTGCGCTGGCTCGCGTCGTGGGTGATGAGCACGCCCTTGGGCGAGCCGGTGGTGCCGGACGTGTAGAGGATGTCGGCGACGTCGTCGGGCGCCGGGGCCTGATCAGGACCGCGGCCCTCGCTGCCGCCGGCGTGCTCGCGACCGAGCTGCTCGAGGTCCTCGACCGACCCGACGCCCGCGCGCGAGCGCCCGTCGGTCGAGAGCGTGACGACCCCGCGCAGCTCCGGGAGCGCGGTCTGCTCGCCCGCGTCCCAGCCCGGGGCGATCTCGTCGAGCATCCCGAGGTGGTCGAGCCCGGCGAACCCGGTCATGGTGATCAGCAGGTTCGCCTGCGACTGCTCGAGGACGTAGCGCAGCTCCTCGGTGCGGTAGAGGTAGTTGAACGGGATGGCGACGGCGCCGGCGCGCGAGATCGCGAACTTCAGCGGCACGAACTCGACGTAGTTCGCCATCACCAGCCCGACCCGGTCGCCCGGGCGCACGCCCAGCGCGACGAGCCCGTCGGCCAGGCGCTCGGTCCACGCGGCGACGTCGGCGTAGGTCACCGTGCGCTCGTCGGTGATCACCATCGGGCGGTCGCCGAACTCCTCGGCGCACCGCGCGAGCCGCTCGTGCAGCGTCATCGGCGTCCACGCCGCGAACCGCTGCCGCAGCACCTCGCGTCGCTCGTCGAGGCTCGCACCCATCACGCACCACTCCCCGGGCCGCATCCCCCGTTTTTTTAGTCGCGAGAAGAATATGGGGCGGTCGTGACCCGGACCACCGCCAGTTCCGTGGTCGGACGGTCACCGCGCGTACACGACGAATCGGGCACGAGGGCGTCGCGCGGTCCCTGGGGAAGATCACGAGCACGTGGTGCACCGGCGGCGCCGCTCCGAGGTGCCTCAGGTGCCCCTGATCTCCACGGGCTGATCGCCGGCCCCCGCACCCACCCTCACCGCGCGCGGAACCGCGCCAGCCGCTCGCTCACGGCGGGGTCGGCGAGGTGCTCCAGCACCACCTCGGTCTCGCGCGCCAGCCCGTCGGCGAGCGGGAGCCCCAGACCCTCGTGCACCAGCCGCTTGGTCCGCGCCGTCGCCCCGGGGTCGGCACGGCGCAGCCGCTCGACGACCTCGTCCACCAGGGCGTCGAACTCCTCCCCCGACGCGCTGCGCCACGCCAGGCCGAGCGCGACCGCGTCGGTGCCCGAGAGCCGCTCGCCGAGCAGGATGTGGGTCAGCGCGCGCTGCGACCCGAGCAGCCGCGGCAGCCGCTGGGAGCCGCCGCCCGCCGGGACCTGGCCGAGGCGCGCGTGGTTGTCCGCGAGCACGGCGTCGTCGCGCACCACCACGATGTCGGCGGCCTGCACGAGCTCGAAACCGCCCGCCGTCGCGACCCCCTCGACCGCCGCGACGACGGGCACCGGCAGCGTCGCCACGACCGAGCACGCGCGGTGGAACGCCTCGAACAGCCCGCGCAGCGCGGCACCGCCCTCGGCGCGCAGCCGCGTCACCTCGTCGACGTCGCCACCGGCGCAGAAGTGCCCGCCGGCACCGCGCACGACGATGACGCGAGCCCGCCCGGCGAGGTCCACCAGCGCGTCGTGCAGCCCGTCCGCGAGCGCGACCGTGATCGCGTTGCGGGCGTGCGGGCGGTTCAGGACGACGTGCCCGACAGCGCGATCCGGAGGGCCGTCCACCCGGGCCAGCACGGGGTCGTCGGACACGGTGACTCCTCGGTCGGCGCATGTTTGAATCCACATTAGAAGACCGAGGAGGTCCGGATGGAGTCGCACGAGAAGAGCGCCCGCCTGCTCTACGACGCGCTGGCCACGGGCGACCGCAAGGCCCTCGACGCGATCCTCGATCCCGCGTTCACGGGCGAGGCCACCGAGGGCCTGCCGTTCGGCCTCGGCGGCACGCACGAGGGCGCCGAGGCGATGATCCGCGACTTCTGGTGGGCGATCGGACGGCACTACCGCGCCCGCGCCGAGCCCGCCGAGTTCCTGGCCCTCGCCGACGGCGGGCTCGTCGTCCTGGGCCGCTACGTCGGCATCGCGCGCGACGGCGGCCGGGAGCTCGACGCCGCGTTCGCGCACGTCCTGACGTTCACCGACGACGGCCGGATCGCCTCGCTGCGCCAGTACACCGACAGCGCGCGCTGGGCCGGCGCCACGCGCGGCACGCCGGCCGGGCAGCGGGCGCTGCGGGTCGTGCGATACGACGTCACCGCCGGCCTCGCGACCATCGAGCTCGACCGCCCCGAGGCCGGCGGCGCGATCGACCCGACGATGGTCGAGGACCTCGACGAGGCCACCTTCCGCGCCGCGCACGACCCGGAGGTCCGCGCGGTCCTGATCCGCGGCACCGGCCGGACGCTCTCCGTCGGCGGCGACCTCGCGTTCTTCGCCGGCGAGGCGGACACGATCCCCGAGCGGCTGCGCTGGATCATCGACCGCTACCACGTGACGCTCGACCGGCTCGTCACGCTCGAGGCGCCGGTGGTGTGCGCGGTGCACGGGGCGCTCGCCGGCGGCGGGCTCGGCCTCGCGCACGTCAGCGACATCGTCGTCGCCGCCGACGACAGCCGCTTCGCCGTCGGCTACGGCGCGATCGGCCTGGCCTCGGACGGGGCGAACACCTGGTACCTGCCGCGCCTGGTCGGGATGCGGCGCGCCCAGGAGATGTTCCTGCTCAACCGCGTGCTGACCGCCGCCGAGGCGCTCGACGCCGGCCTGGTCACCGAGGTCGTGCCGGCCGACGAGCTCGCCGCCCGGGCCCAGGAGCTCGCCACGACCCTGGCCGCCGGCCCCACCCGCGCGTTCGGCCACATGAAGCGCCTGCTGCTCGCGAGCCAGGACAACGACCTCGCGGGCCAGCTCGCCGAGGAGACCCGGCGCATCACCGCCACCGGCGCGACCGCGGACGCCCGCGAGGGGATCACCGCGTTCGTCGAGCGCCGCCGCCCCGACTTCCGCGGTCGCTAGGCCGGCAGCCGCAGCAGCGCGAACACGGCCTCCGCGGTCCGGGCCGGCGGCTGCCCGGCGAGGCCCGCGGCGTTGAGCGCGCCGAGCAGGAGGTCGCGGACCTCGCCCGGCTCCGGCCCGGCCGCGAGCGTCCCGTCGGCCTGCGCGTCGGCCACCAGCTCGGCCCAGCGCCGCAGGTACTCGCGACGCAGCGCGCGGAACCCGCTCTGCTCGGGCTGGTCGGTGAACCGCGGCGCGAGGACGACGACGGCGTAGTCGGAGAGCTCCGCCAGCGCGCGCAGGTGGGCGTGGACGCCGGCGCGCAGCCGGTCGACCGGGGCACCCGACGGCATCACCATCGCCTCGTCGAGACGCCGCAGCGAGGCGCTGATCCCCTCCTCGAGCACGGCCTCGACGAGCCGCTGCTTGGAGGCGAAGTGGAAGTAGAGGCTGCCGGTACGCAGGTCGGCCGCGGCCGCGATGGCCCCGAGCGACGCGCCCGCCGGCCCGTGCCGGGCGATCTCGGCCGCGGCGGCGTCGAGGATCCGGCGGCGGGTCAGGTCGCCCTTGCCGGCGGGAGCCGCCGGCTCCTCAGTGGATGCGCCTCTCATGTCCGCGCCAGTATGGCTCCCGCAGGGTCGGCTTGATGACCTTCCCGGTCGCGGTGCGCGGCAGGGCCTCGACGACGTCGACCGACTTCGGGCTCTGGAACCCGGCGAGCCGTCCGCGGGCGAAGGCGATGATCCCCGCCGTGTCGGGTGTCGACCCCGCCTGCAGGACGACGACGGCCTTGACCGCCTCGCCCCACCGGTCGTCGGGCACGCCGATGACGGCGACCTCGGCGACGTCGGGGTGCTGCGCGAGCACCCGCTCGACCTCGGCGGGGTAGACGTTCTCGCCACCGGTGACGATGCGGTCCTTCGCGCGGTCGACGAGGTGGATGCGCCCGGCCTCGTCGAGGCGACCGAGGTCGCCGGTGCGCAGCCAGCCCTCCGGGGTCAGCGCGGCGGCCGTCTCCTCGGGGCGCTGCCAGTAGCCCACCATGTTCTGCGCCGAGCGCGTCCAGATCTCGCCGACGACACCCGGCGCCACCTCGGCGCCGCTCTCGGGATCGACGACGCGCAGCTCCGTCCACGGGTACGGACGCCCCGCCGACGTCAGCGCCGGCCCGCCCTCGCGGTGCTCCTCGGCGGAGAGCTGCGCGAACGCGCCCGTCGCCTCGGTCAGCCCGTAGATCTGCACGAAGTCGCAGCGCAGGGCCACCATCGCCCGCTTGAGCGCGTCCTCGCCGATCGGCGAGCCGGAGTAGATCATCTGCCGCAGCCCGAGCGGTCGCGAGTCGATACCGGGCACCGCGCAGAGGGCGGCGAGCATCGTCGGGACGCAGAACGCGGTCGTGACGCCGTGCGCCTCGATCGCGTCGAGCACGTCGGTGGGGACGATGTCGCGGACCACGACGGCACGCGCGCCGCGGGCCATCCCGGCGAGCGCCCACGCCAGCCCGCCCATGTGGAACAGCGGCATGGCGACGAGGCTGACGTCGCCGTCCCGGAAGCCCCACGCCCGGGCGATGTCGTCGACGAGCACGGCCAGGTTGGTGCCCGCGAACATCGCGCCCTTGGGCCGGCCGGTGGTGCCCGAGGTGTAGAGCTGGAACGCGACGTCGTCGGGGGCGACCGGGCGCTGCGGGTCCTCGGCCGGTCCGACCCAGTCGTCGAACGACCGCACGTCGCCGGACGCGGTCCCGAGGACCACCACGTGCCGCACGCCCGGCCGGTCCGCGAGCACGCCCGCGAGCGCCGCGGCGGCGGGCTCGTCGACGAGCACCATCGTCGCCCCGGAGTCGTCGATCATCGCCGCGATCTCGTCGCCGGCGAGGCGCCAGTTCAGCGGGGTCAGCACGGCCGCGGCGAGCCCGGCGCCGAAGAGGATCGGGAAGTAGCTCGTGTCGTTGCGCGCGACGAGGACCACGCGCTCGCCGGGCGCGACGCCGTCGCGGACCAGCGCGGCGGCGACGGCCCGTGCCCGCTCGCGCAGCGCGGTCCAGGTCGTCCCCTCACCGGGGCGTCCCGCGGGCTCGACGGCGACCGCGTCGGGCACGGCCGCGCACCGGGCGTCGAGCAGCCCGCGCAGGGTGGTCATCGCGACCCGCCGGTGTTCCGACGGCCGTGGACGCCGATCTGCTTCATCAGCCCGAGCAGGTCGTAGGTGGCGTTGAGGTAGCAGGCGCGCCCGCCGCGGAAGTCGAAGACCTCGAGTCCCGCGAACGCGAACGGCCGTCCGGTGCCCGCGATGCCGGGCGGGTCGAGGCGGCCGGTGAAGTGCCCGGTGCCCCGCCAGTGGAACGCGGCGCGGGCACGGTCGTCGGCGAACAGCGGCGGCGCGGTGACCTCCCACTGCAGGTCGGGGTAGGCACCGAGGACGTAGGCGATGTAGCCCTCCGCGGCCGCGGGCCCCTGCACCTGCCAGCCCGTGTGGCGGGTGGTCGGGCTGTCGAGCACGAAGTCCTCGGTCAGCAGCTCGCGGCAGAGCTCCGGGCGGTTCTCGTTCCACGCCCGGATCCAGCCCTCGTACCAGCGCACGGCGACGGCGCGGTCGAGCACCGCGTCCGGCCCTGTGTCGCACTCCGGGACCACCACTGCCGTCATGCCGCCTCCTCGATCTAACGTAAGTTAGAATCTAACGAGCTTCCGATTATGGGACAAGAAGTACCTTGAGCGCCGTGGCGTCGGTGACCCGTCGAGCGCACGGCTCCCGTGCCCGGCGACGGCAGGAGAACCTCGAGAAGCTCCTGGCCGCGCTCGAGGCCCTGCTCGCCGAGGGCGAGTCGTTCACCGAGGTCAGCGTCGAGCGGCTCGCGGCCCGCGCCGGCGTCCCGCGGTCGACCTTCTACGTGCACTTCGCGGACAAGGGCCAGCTGCTCAGCGAGCTGACCGCGGACGTCGTCGACCAGCTGCTCGCGGCCGGGCGCGGGTGGTGGGCGGGCGACCCGCCGGCCACCCGCGAGGAGATGCACGCGCGCGCCGCGACGATCGTCGCGACGTACCGGCCGCGGGCGGAGCTCATGCGCGCGGTGATCGACTCGTCGAGCCACGACCCCGCGGTCCGTGAGGTGTTCCGCGAGCTCACGGGCCGCTACGTCGCCGAGATCGCCGCGCACATCCGCGCGGGGCAGGAGGACGGCCGCGTGCGCCGCGACCTCCCCCCGGAACCGACCGCGCAGATGCTCACGGCGATGGCCGAGCGCGGGCTCGACCGCATGCTGCGCGGGGCCGACGACGACGCCGCGCGCGACGCCGTCGAGGCGTTCACCGCGATCGTCTGGAACGCCCTCTACCGCGACGCGCCCTGAACCTGGACACTGTGTCCAGACACGGTGTCCCGATCCGGGGAGAGCCCATGACCGCCGTCGACGTCGACCACGCCCGGACCGACCACGCCGGGACCGACGCGCTGGCCGACCGCATCCGCTCGCTGGTCCTCCCCGACCGCGTCCACGGTTCGATCTACACCGACCCGGACGTCTACGCCCGCGAGCTCGAGCGCATCTGGTACGCGACGTGGGTGTACGTCGGGCACGCGAGCGAGGTGCCCGAACCGAACGACTACGTGCGCAAGACGATCGGACCGCAGCAGGTCGTCATGACCCGCGACAAGACCGGCGCGATCCACGTCCTGCACAACCGCTGCTCGCACCGCGGCAACCTCGTCTGCGACGCCGAGCGCGGCAACGCCGGGTCGTTCCGCTGCCCGTACCACGGGTGGACGTTCGCGAACACGGGCGACCTGCTCGGCTTCCCGTTCAACCAGGGCTATGGCGGATCCCGCGCCCGCGCCGAGCTCCCGGGGCTCGGCGTCGTGCCGCGCGTCGAGGCGTACCGCGGCTTCGTGTTCGCGAGCCTGGCGCCCGACGGCCCGACGCTGCGCGAGCACCTCGGCGCGGCCGCCGAGCGTCTCGACCGCCTGTGCCGCCTCTCCCCCTCGGGCGAGGTCGAGCTGACCGCGGGCTGGGTCAAGCACGAGGTCACCGCGAACTGGAAGATGCTCGTCGAGAACGAGACCGACGGCTACCACCCTCAGTTCGTCCACTCCTCGATCTTCTCGATCTCCGGCAGCGGCATCGGCGCGCTCTACAGCGACAAGTCGACGGCCGTGACGCGCGCGCTCGGCGGCGGGCACACCGAGAACGACCTCAGCCCCGAGTTCCGGCGCCTCGGCGTCCCGATGGGCTGGGCCGGCACGCCCGAGGCGAAGATCCCGGACTACGTCGCCGCCATGCGCGCCGCGTACGGCACGGAGACGGCCGACGAGATCATGATCGACGGCTCACCCCACGTCATGATCTTCCCGAACCTGTTCGTCGCGGAGATCCAGCTCTTCCAGATCCAGCCGCTCGCCGTCGACCGCACCGTCCAGCACGTCACCGCAATCCAGTTCAAGGGCGCGCCCGACCTCAACCGCCGCCTCGTCACCCAGTGCGTCGGCTCCGTGGGGCCCGCCGGGATGCTGCTGGCCGACGACGCGGAGATGTACGAGCGCAACCAGCGCGGCGTCGCGCAGCGGCAGCCCGAGTGGCTCGACCTGACGCGCGGCGTGCACCGCGAGCGCGTCGACGACGACGGCCACACGATCGGCACCGCCACCGACGAGACGTCGATGCGGGCGATGTGGCGGCACTACCGGGAGCTGATGACGTGACCACCGCCCTGGCGATCGGCCTCCGGGAGGCCGAGCAGTTCCTCTACCGCGAGGCGCGGCTGGCCGACGCGTTCGCGCTCGAGGAGTGGGAGGCGCTCTGGACCGACGACGCCGTCTACCACGTGCCCGTCGACCCCGACGCCGATCCGCGCACCCACATGTCGATCGTCTTCGACAACCGGGGCCGCATCGCGACCCGAATCAAGCAGCTGCAGACCGGACGCCGGCACTCGCAGCGTCCGCCGTCGCGGCTGTGCCGGTCGGTGACGAACGTGGAGATCCTGGGCGCCGAGGGCGGCGACACCGTCGTCGGCTCCGTGGTGCAGGTGCTGGAGTCGCGTGACCGCGGCACGACGTGGTGGGTCGGGCGGGTGACGCACCGGCTGCGACGCGTCCCCGGCGGGGACGGCGGTGAGCTGCGGATGGCCGCCAAGACCGTCGTGCTCGTCGACAGCGACCGCCCGCTCCCGACGATGTCCTTCCTGCTCTGATGGAGATCGTCGCCAACGAGTTCGCCACGGTGTCGGTGTCCGTCGACGACCGCGGCAACGGCACGCGCCTGCGCCTGGAGGACCTGCGCACCGGCACCGTGCGCCACCTCGACGCGCTCGAGCTGGAGTCGATCGTGTGGGCGCCGGAGAGCTGGATGCGCGCGCTGCTCGACCCGTCACAGCACCGCTGGCGCGACGCGGAGCGCGGACCGGACCAGGAGTCGCTCGGGGAGTCCTAGGATCGCGCCGTGCCCCGGGAGCGGACCGCCCGGCCGTCGGCCGACGGCAGCCCGACGTCGGGGCGCAAGTCCGCCCGCACGCGCGAGCGCATCCTGGCCGCGGCGGCGCAGGTCCTCAGCCGCAAGGGCTGGGCGGGCACGCGGCTGGTCGACATCGCCGAGGTCGCCGAGGTGCAGGCGCCGGCGGTCTACTACTACTGGCCCGCGCGCGAGGACCTGCTCGCCGAGGTCGTCACGGTCGGACAGCAGGCGACGCTCGAGCACGTCGTCGCGTCGCTCGCGGCGCTGCCCGACGACGCCTCCGCGTTCGACCGCATCGACCGCGCGATCGCCGCGCACCTCGAGGTCGTGCTGCGGCGCTCGGAGTTCTCGCTGGCCGCGATCCGCAACGCCGCGCAGCTGCCCGCCGACATCCGCGAGCGCCAGCTCGTCGGCCAGCGCGCCTACGCCGACGTGTGGCGCGGGCTCGTCGAGGACGCCGTGGCCGCGGGCGAGCTGACCGCCGACGTCGACGCGCGCGCCGCGCGCATGCTCGTGCTCGGCGCGCTGAACTGGGCGCCGGAGTGGTGGAACCCCGAGCGCGGGTCGCTCGAGGACGTCGTCGCGACGACGCAGCACGTGGTGCGGCGGGGGCTCACACGCCGGTGATCACTGCCCGGTGAAGCGCGGCGCCCGCCGCTCGATCACCGCGTCCAGGCCCTCGCGCGCGTCGGCGGTGCCCGAGAGCTCGGAGACGGTGCGCGCCTCCTCCCCCAGCTGCGCCTCGACCCGCGCGCCGATCCCGGACCACAGCAGCCGCTTGGTCGCGGCGAGCGCCTGCGGGGCGCCGGCGGCGAGGCGGTCGACGAGCTCGTCGGTGCGCGCGGCGAGCTCGTCGTCGGCCACGACGGCGGTGAGGATGCCGGCGTCGAGGGCCTCGGCCGCGGTGAGCACGGGGTTGGTCAGCGCGATCTCCATCGCCCGGCGCAGCCCCACCAGCGCCGGGAGCGTCACCGTCGCGCCCGCGTCCGGGGCCATGCCCACGCGCGTCGCGCCACCGAGGAACCTCGCGGACTCGGCGGCGACGACGAGATCGGCCGCGCACACGAGCCCGAACCCGCCCCCGCCCGCGGCGAACCCGTGCACCGACGCGACCACGGGTGCGGGCAGCGCGAGCAGCGCCTGCACCACCATCTGCAGCCGCGCGGTGGCCTCGCGCAGGTAGTCCGGCAGCCCGGCGCCCTTGCTCGCGAAGGTCTTCACGTCCCCGCCCGCACAGAAGTGCTTCCCCTCGCCGGAGAGCACGAGCACCCGCAGCCCCGGACGCGCGTGGCAGGCCATGACGGCGTCGTGGAACGCGCGCAGCAGGTCGACGTCGAGGCCGTTCGAGGCCTCCGGGCGGTTGAGCCGCAGCCGCGCGACGCCCCGGTCGTCGACGTCGAGCAGCACCGGTCCGGACCCCACCAGCTGCTCGCCCACCGCCTCGCCCACCGCTAGCCTCCTCGCTTGTTTCTAATGCGGATTAACCGTACACGGGAGGGCCCATGGATCTCGCGCTCGCCGACGCCCGCGTCGTCGTCACCGGCGGCGCGTCGAACATCGGTCGCGGCATCGTGCACGGGTTCGCCCGCGAGGGCGCGCGCATCCTGCTCGCCGACCGCGACGGCGAGCAGGCCGCCCGGGTGCGCGAGGAGGGCCTCGCGCTGGGGGCGGCGGCGCTCGAGGTGCTCGAGATCGACCTGACCACCGACGGCGCGGGCGGGCGGGTCGTCGGCGCCGCGGTGCAGCACTGGGGCGGCGTCGACGGGCTGGTGAACAACGCGGGCTGGAGCGTGCCGGGCTTCCTCACCGAGCAGACCGACCGCGCGCTGTGGCAGCGCACGATCGAGACCAACCTCTACACGGCGATCGACTGCACGCAGGCCGCGCTGGGCCCGATGAGCGAGGCCGGCACCGGGTCGATCGTGTTCATCTCGAGCGACGCCGCGTTCGGCGCGATCCGCCAGGGCGTCTACGGCACGACGAAGGCGGGGCTCATCGCGCTGGCGCGCACCACCGCCCGTGAGCAGGGGCGTCGCGGGATCCGGTCAAACGTGGTGTGCCCCGGGCTCGTGCTGCCCACCGACGGCGGTGTCGGCGCGGCGAGCCTGTGGGCCGGCGGGCGCGACGCGGTGTTCGACGACGACCAGGTCGCGTCCGTGCTGAAGCAGCAGCCGCTGCGGCGGCTGACCACACCCGACGACATCGCCGACGCCGTCGTCTGGCTCTCCTCGCCGCGGGCGGCGCGCCAGGTGACCGGGCAGGTGATCGCGGTCGGCGGCGGCTCGTCGATGCCGTAGACACGGGTGCGCACACTTTTTATTCTTGATGAGAAACCGAGCCCGGGAGCCCGCGTGAACACCTCCTCGATCGTCCCCGAGACCGACGAGCGCGCCGCGCTGCGCGAGGCCGTGTCCGGGCTCGTCGGCCGCTACGGTCACGACTACTTCATCGCGCGCGCCCGCGCGCACGAGGAGCCGACCGCGCTGTGGAAGGACCTGGGGGCGAACGGCTTCCTGGGTGTGCACCTGCCCGAGCGCTACGGCGGGGGCGGCGGCGCCCTCGGCGACCTGTCGGTGGTGGTCGAGGCCGCGTCGGCCGCGGGCTGCCCGCTGCTGATGACCGTCATCTCGCCGGCCATCTGCGGCACGATCCTCGCCCGCCACGCGTCCGACGCGATGAACCGCCGCTGGCTCACCGGCATCGCCGACGGCTCGCTGAAGATGGCGTTCGCGATCACCGAGCCGGACGCCGGGTCGAACTCCCACGAGATCACGACCACCGCCCGGCGTGACGGCGGGGGATGGCGGCTGCGCGGCACCAAGTACTGGACCTCCGGGGTCGACGAGGCCGACGCGATCCTCGTCGTCGCCCGCAGCGGCACCGCCGAGGCACGCGGGCCGCGGCGTCCGCTCTCGCTCTTCGTCGTCCCGACCGACGCCCCCGGCCTGACGTGGCAGCCGATCGAGGCGGCGCTCGTGCAGCCCGAGCACCAGTTCACGGTGTGGTTCGACGACGTGCCCGTCGGCCCCGAGGCCCTCATCGGCGACGACGGCAACGGCCTGCGCCAGGTGTTCGCCGGACTGAACCCGGAGCGGATCACCGCCGCCTCGATCAGCACCGGCATCGCGCTGTACGCGCTGGAGAAGGCCACGGCGTACGCGACGACGCGCACGGTGTGGAAGGGGGTGCCGATCGGCGCGCACCAGGGCGTCGCGCACCCGCTCGCCGAGGCCTACATCGGCGTCGCGCAGGCGCGGCTGATGGCGGCGCGCGCGGCGGAGCTGTTCGACGCGGGGCAGGACGCGGCCGAGGCGTCGAACATCGCGAAGTTCGCCGCGGCCGACGCGTCGCTGCGCGCGCTCGACCAGGCCATGCAGACCCACGGCGGCAACGGCCTCGCGCTCGAGTACGGGCTCGCCGACCTGTGGTTCCTCGCGCGCATGCTCAAGACCGCGCCGGTGAGCCGCGAGATGGTGCTGAACTTCGTCGCGCAGCACAGCCTCGGCCTGCCGTCGTCCTACTGAGGGCGCTCTACGCTGGCGCGATGACCGAGGCGGCGCGCGACACGAAGTCCGCGCGCACCCGCCGCCGCGTCGTCGACGCGGCCGCCCACGTCCTGCTGCGCCGCGGCTACGCGGGCACGCGGCTCTCCGACGTCGCCGAGGTCGCGCAGGTGCAGGCGCCGGCGATCTACTACTACTTCTCCTCCCGCGACGAGCTCATCGACGAGGCCGTGGCCGTCGGGCTCGACCGGGCGCGGTCGCTCGTCACCGAGGCCCTCGCCGAGGCGCCTGCGGACGCCCCGGCGATCGACCGGCTCGCGATCGCGGTCGCCGCGCACCTGCGCACGCTGCTGACGCACTCCGACCACGCCGCCGCCGCGGTGCGCACCGTGCCGCAGCTGCCCGAGGCGATGCGCGAGCGCCACCGTCAGGCGCAGCGCGACTACGTCGCCGTGTGGCGCGCGCTCGTGGCGCAGGTGCGTGAGGAGGGCGACCTCGACCCGGCCCTCGACCCCGGCACCGCGCTGATGGTGGTGCTCGGCGCGCTGAACTGGACCGCCGAGTGGTGGGACCCGGCACGCGGCTCGCTCGAGGGCGTCATCGAGGCGGCACAGCGGCTGGTCCGGGACGGTCTCGCGACATCGCAGGCGGACGGCGCGTGAGGTGGGCGCTGCGGCGCGCCCTCGTCGACGAGCGTGACGGGCCGCTGCCCGCGATGCTCGTGGCGCTGACGTGCCTCGCGGGCGTCGTCGACGCGACGAGCATCCTCGCGCTCGACCACGTCTTCGTCGCCGCGGTCACCGGCAACATCGTCTTCCTCGGGATCGCGCTCGCGGGCGCGGGCGGCTCGATCGTCGCGCCGGCCGTCGCCGTCGGCGGCTTCGTCGTGGGTGCGCTCGTCGGCGCGCGCGTCGTCCGCCACCCCGGCGGCCACCGCGGACGCGCGGTCCGTGACATCGCCGCGTTCAAGCTCGTCCTCGCGGTCCCGGTGACCGTCGTCGTCGTGGTCGCCGGCGGCCAGCCCCTGCACCCCGCCGTCCGTCTGACCGTGACGGCGCTGCTCGCCGCGTCGATGGGCGGGCAGCTCGCGCTCATCCGCTACCTCAAGGTCCCGGACCTGCTCACCGCGGTGCTGACGCTGACCACGATCGGCATCCTCACCGAGCGCGGCGCCGGGCGCCGCGACCCGTTCGTGCTGCGCCGCGGTCTCGCGCTCCTGGCGTTCGTCGTCGGCGTCGTCGCGGGCGCGCTGCTCGCCCGTCTCGTCGCCCCCGGTGCCGCGCTCACCCTCGGTCTCGTGATCATCCTGGGCGTCCTCGCCGGCAGCCACGCCGTGGCACGCGCCGAGGCGCCCTGGACGGCGCCCCGGTAGCGCTCACCCGGCCGGTCCTTGCCCCACGCCGCCGGAGCGAGGACAACTCCGGGGATGGAGGGCGAGAGCGCACGCTGGGTCGGGTCGATGCCCGAGGTCTACGAGCAGTGCCTCGCCTCGCCGGTGTTCCACCCGTTCGCCCGCGAGCTCGCCCGGCGCGCGGCCCGCCGGGCCCCGCGCCGCGTGCTGGAGCTCGCGGCCGGCACCGGCGCGGTGACGCGCGAGCTCGTCGATGCCTGCCCGCACGCGGAGATCACCGCGACCGACCTGAACGCGGCGATGGTCGAGCTGGCGGCGTCGCGGGTGCCCGGACCGACGTGGCGGGTCGCCGACGCGATGCGGCTGCCGTTCCCCGACGCCGCGTTCGACCTGGTGGCGTGCGGCTTCGGCGTCATGTTCCTGCCGGACCGGCCGGCGGCGTACGCCGAGGTCGCCCGCGTCCTCGTCCCCGGTGGCCACTTCCTCTTCACGACGTGGGACACCCTCGCGACCCACGGCTTCGCGCACGCGCTCGCCCTCGCCCTGGGGCAGGTGTTCCCCGGCGACGTGCCCGCGTTCCTCGAGGCGGTCCCGCACGGCTACCACGACACCGCACAGGTGAGCGCCGACGTCCGCGCCGGCGGCCTCGACGTCGTCGACGTGGAGACCCTGACGCTGGAGGGCCGGGCCGACGACGCGCGGCGGATCGCCGCCGGGTTCTGCACCGGCTCGCCGCTGCGGGCCGACCTCGAACGCCGCGGGGACCTCGACGCCACGACCGCCCGCGTCGGCGCGGTGATGACCGAGCTGCTCGGTGCGGGTCCGGTCGTCTGCGCCATGTCCGCCCACCTCGTCGAGGCGGAGCGGCCGGGATCCTGACCCGGATCCCGCGCGCCCCTTCCACACCTCGCGTCACAAGTGGGGCTCGCCCTCAGCGCCGCGGCAGGGAATCATGGTGGGTCACCGGCCACGGGGAGGAGGTGGACGATGCACGCGGACCTGCTGGCCCAGCGCGTCGTGGGCCTGATCGAGGGCGCGACGTTCCCGCACCTCGACGCCGCCTCGGTGGTCGGTGTGATCGCGCTGCTCCTCGCCGGGGCCGGCCTCGTCACGGTGCGGGACTACGCGCTCGGCGGCGGCGACCTCCTGCCGCTGCTCGTCGCCGAGCCGCTGCCGCGCGCCGAGGCGTCCATCGGGATCGTGCCCGCCCTCGGGGGTGTCACCGACGAGGTGCTCCGGCAGCTCTCCCGGCAGGCCCAGCACCCCGCGGTCGACGGGCTGGTCGTGGTCGGTGCCGGGGCGTTCCCGACGCCACTGCCGCGACGCGTCGGCGGGGTGCCGCTGCGGCTCGCGGTGGTCGGCGCCCGCACCAACCAGGCCACCTGACACTCGTCCGGAGCAGTCCTCGACGCCAGATCGTGATGGGATCTCGTGTCTCGGGCCGGACACGACCCTTGTCTCCGTCCTCGCCCGCTCTCATGCTGACGCTGCGTCATCAGCGAGCGGCAGGAGACCGTCGTGCAGAAACTCTCCGTCTTCCTGGGTTTCGTGCCCTGGATCGTGTTCTCGGTCGTCGCGGGCCCCAGCAGCTGGATGTGGGCGGCCCTCGCCGCGCTCGTCTGCACGCTCGTCCTCGCGGTGCCCGACTGGCGGAGGTACCGGGCGATCAGCGTCCTCGACGCCGCGGCGCTGGTGTTCTTCGCGGTGCTGGTCGTGCTCGCCCTCGTGCTCGACCGCGCGACGCTGCAGCCGATCGAGGACCGCGCCCAGCTCCTGTCGAGCGTCGTCATCACCGTCGTCGCGTTCGGCTCGCTCGCGGTCGGTCGGCCGTTCACCGAGTTCTACGCGAAGCACGAGGTCCCGCAGGAGGTCTGGAGCACGCCGGCCTTCAAGCAGATCAACCGCGTGCTCACCGCCGTGTGGGGCGGCGTGTTCCTCCTCAACGCCGTGTGCGACCTCATCGCGGTCTCCGGCGCGAACACCGACCTGTTCAACTGGGTGATCCCCGTCGTCGCGATCGTCGTCGCCGTCAAGATCACGGCCTGGTACCCGGAGCACGTCAAGAACCGGATCGCGGAGAGCACCGGCGCCCACGAGGCGTCCCGACCCCCGGCCCAGCCGGCCTGACGGAGACGCACCGTGACGACGACCGTCCCCGGCGGCCCCCCGCCCGTCGACGCCGCGCACGACCCGCACCTGTCGGGGTCGTTCGAGCCCGTGATCGACGAGATCGACGCCGGCGACCTCGAGGTGACCGGCGAGCTCCCGCCCGAGATGGACGGGATGTACCTGCGCAACGGCCCCAACCCGCGCTTCACCCCGCTCGGCTCGTACGTCTACCCGCTCGAGGGCGACGGGATGGTGCACGGGCTGTGGGTGTCCGAGGGCCGCGCGCGCTACAGCAACCGCTTCGTCCACACCCCGATGCTCGACGCCGAGATCGCTGCCGGCCGCGCGCTGTGGGGCGGCCTGATGACCGGCTACACCCCCGGCGCCGACGAGGTCGGCCCCACGCTCGCCGGGACGATGAAGGACCTGCCCGACATCAACGTGGTGCGCCACGGCGGGAAGCTGCTCGCCCTCGCGGAGGCGGCCCCGCCCTACGCGCTGACCCCGGAGCTCGCGACGGTCGGCAAGGAGACCTTCGGCGGCTCGCTGCCCGCGGGCATGTGCGCCCACCCGAAGATCGACCCGCGCACCGGCGAGATGGTGGTGTTCACCTACGGGCTCGAGGCGCCGTACCTGACGTGGTCGGTGCTCGGTCCCGACGGCGCCGCGCGGCGCCTACCGACGGCGGTGCCCGACGTCGACACCCCGGTGATGATCCACGACATGGCGATCACCGAGCGCTACGTGGTGCTCGTGCTCGGCCCGCTGTACTTCGACGTCGCGGCGGCCATGCGCGGCGGGTCGCTGCTCGCCTGGCGCCCCGACGACGGCACGCGGATCGCCCTGATCCCGCGCGACGGCGGCTCGGTGCGGTGGGCGCACACGGACGCGTTCTGGTCCTGGCACAGCGCCAACGCGTTCGACGCCGAGGACGGCGGCGTGGTCCTGGACTACGTCGAGTGGTCCCGGCCCGGCGGCCTGTCGCCGAACACGAGCCCGGTCGTCGGCGGCATCACGCGGGCGAGGATCGACCCGGCGCGCGGCACGATCGCGCGCGACTTCCTCACCGACCCGCACGGCATGGAGTTCCCGCGCGTCGACGACCGCCGGCTCGGCCGCCGGCACGACGTGATCGCGCTCGGCGCGAAGAGCGGGCGCGTCGAGCTCCCCAACGGCGAGTTCGACGCGGTGCTGTGGGTCGACACCGCCACGGGCCACACCGTCACCTGGGACGCCGGCGACCTGTCGGTCGGCGAGCCGTGCTTCGTGCCGCGGCCCGGCGGCAGTGCCGACGAAGGGGACGCGACCCACGGCTGGTGGGTCACGTTCGCGACCGACCGCACCGACCGGTCCAGCTGGTTCGTCGTCATCCCCGGCGCCGACCCGGGCTCGGGGCCCGTCGCGCGCGTCCGCATCCCCGTGCGCGTGCCGCTGGGTCTGCACGGCGCCTGGCTGCCGACGCAGGAGTAGCGAGCCCTGCTGCGCTCCGCCCCGGAACGACGGAACGCCCCGGCCGCGACGGCGGCCGGGGCGTTCTGCGTCCGGTGATCAGACCAGGTCGTAGCGGTCCAGCATCATGACCTTGTCCCACGCCTTGACGAAGTCGCGGACGAACTTCTCGCCGGCGTCGGCGCTGGCGTAGACCTCCGAGACGGCGCGCAGCTCGGAGTTGGAGCCGAACACGAGGTCGTTGCGGGTGCCGGTCCAGCGGATCTCGCCGTCGGCGCCGCGGGCCTCGTAGAGCCCCTCCTCCTCGGCCATGCCCGCCCACTGCGTGTCCATGTCCAGCAGGTTGACGAAGAAGTCGTTCGTCAGCTGCCCGGGACGCTCGGTGAGCACGCCGTGCGTCGAGCCGCCCGTGTTCGCGCCGAGCACGCGCAGGCCGCCGACGAGGACGGTCATCTCCGGCGCGGACAGGTTCAGCAGGTTCGCGCGGTCGACCAGCAGGTACTCGGCGGGCAGGGCGTGGCCCTTGCCGAGGTAGTTGCGGAACCCGTCGGCCGACGGTTCGAGGTGGGTGAACGACTCGACGTCGGTCCACTCCAGCGACGCGTCGGTGCGGCCCGGGGTGAACGGCACCTCGACCTGGTGCCCGGCGTCGGCGGCCGCCTTCTCCACCGCGGCGCAGCCGCCGAGGACGATGAGGTCGGCGAGCGAGATCTTCCCGGAGGCCTGCTGGATGCCCTCGAGGGTCGAGAGCGTCCGGCGCAGCTCCTGCGGGTCGTTGACCTCCCAGTCGATCTGCGGGTCGAGGCGCACGCGCGCGCCGTTGGCGCCGCCGCGCTTGTCGCCGATGCGGAACGTCGACGCCGACGCCCACGCGGCCTTGACCAGCTGCGACACGGTCAGGCCCGAGTCGAGGACCTGCTTCTTGAGGTCCGCGATCTCCGCGGCGTCGACCACCGGGCCCTCGTGCGCGGGCACCGGGTCCTGCCAGATCAGCGTCTCCTGCGGCACCCACGGGCCGAGGTAGCGCTGGATCGGGCCCATGTCGCGGTGGGTCAGCTTGTACCAGGCGCGGGCGAACGCGTCGGCGAACTCGTCCGGGTTCTGGTGGAAGCGCCGCGAGATCTGCTCGTAGACCGGGTCGGTCCGTAGCGAGATGTCGGTGACCAGCATCGTCGGCTGGCGGGTGAGCTCACCGGTCTCCGGGTCGGGCACGGTGTTCGCGCCGCCGTTGTCCACCGGCCGGTACTGCCACGCCCCCGCCGGCGACTTGTGGAGCTCCCACTCGTAGCCGAAGAGGTTGTCGAAGTAGCCGTTGCTCCACTGCGCCGGCGTGGAGGTCCAGGTGACCTCGAGGCCGGAGGTGATGGTGTCGCGGCCCTTGCCCTTGCCGAACTTCTGGCGCCAGCCCAGGCCCTGCTCCTCGATGGAGGCGCCCTCGGGCTCCGCGCCGACGTACTGGTCGGGGTCGGCCGCACCGTGCGTCTTGCCGAAGGTGTGCCCACCGGCGATGAGGGCGACGGTCTCCTCGTCGTTCATCGCCATGCGGCCGAACGTCTCGCGGATGTCGCGGGCCGCGGCCAGCGGGTCCGGGTTGCCGTCCGGGCCCTCCGGGTTGACGTAGATCAGGCCCATCTGCGACGCGCCGAGCGGCTTCTCGAGCTGGCGGTCGCCGGTGTAGCGCTGGTCGCCGCCGAGCCAGTAGTTCTCGGGGCCCCAGTAGGTCTCGTTGTCGGGCTCCCAGACGTCGGGGCGCCCGCCGGCGAAGCCGAAGGTGGTGAAGCCCATGGTCTCCAGGGCGCGGTTGCCCGTGAAGATCATGAGGTCGGCCCAGGAGACCCTCTTGCCCCACTTCTGCTTGACCGGCCACAGCAGGCGGCGGGCCTTGTCGAGGTTGCCGTTGTCCGGCCAGCTGTTCAGCGGGGCGAAGCGCTGCATGCCCATGCCGGCGCCGCCGCGGCCGTCGGCGAGCCGGTAGGTACCGGCCGAGTGCCACGCCATCCGGATCATGAAGCCGCCGTAGTGGCCGAAGTCGGCGGGCCACCAGTCCTGCGAGGTCGTGAGGACCTCGTCGACGTCGCGGGCGAGCTCGTCCAGGTCGACGGTCTTGAACGCCTCGGCGTAGTCGAAGTCGGGGTCCATCGGGTTCGACACGGCGGTGTGGGTCCGCAGCACGCGCAGGTTGAGCTGGTTCGGCCACCAGTCGACGTTGCCGCCGCCCTCGGTCGGGTGCGCGAGACGACCGGCGTGGACCGGGCACCCACCGGCGTCCTGGGTGTTCATCTCGGTCTCGCGGGTCACGTGTTCTGACACGAGGAAGTCCTCCGGGTCACTGTGTGGTCAGTTGTCAGGGGTGGTGGGCGGTGGAGCCGGGCGCGCGGAGCCGTCGGGCGATCCGGACCGGCGGTGACACGGCTCGCAGTGTCGCCCCTTTTCTGGAACAGATCAAGAATCGGGGTGGGTGAGCAACATCTGCGCGCGGACCTTGTGCGGTACCGACGGTACCGCGTGGCTAGGCTCCGGATCATGACGTCCATCTCGGCCGGAGGTCGCGGCACCGTGCACCGCGACTTCCGTCCGGCGACGAAGGCGCTGGTCGGGGCGCTGGTGGTGGTCTCCAACGTCGTGGGGGCGGCGATCGTGCTCGCGCTCGCGGGGTACGTCCTGCCGACCCAGTCGCTCGTCGCGGACCTCGAGGACGCCCTCGACCGCAACCTGTGGACCTTCGGCCTCTACCTCGCCGTCGCCGTCGTGGTGGGGCTCGCGTGGGGCTACGCGTGGGTGCGCGTGCCGCGACCACCGACTGCGGGCGACGACGAGGACGCGTGGCGGCGCCACCGCCACCTCGCCCGCCGCGCGGTGCTCAACGCTCCCCTGCGCATCACCGTGGTGCAGGCGGTGCCCTGGGTCCTGGCGGTCCTGCTGTTCGTCACGATCAACGCGGGGTTCTCCCTCACCGTCGCCCTGACCGTCGGCTGCGTCGTCGCCCTCGGCGGCATCGCCACCGTCGCCGTCGCCTACCGCCTCTCCGAGCTGACGCTGCGCGACGAGGTCGCCCGGGTGCTCGCCGAGGACCCGCCGAACCGCCTGGGCCTGCTGCCCGGGGTGGTCGCGCGCTCGCTCGGCGCCTGGGTGCTGGGCACCGGTGTGCCCCTGCTGGGCATCGCGCTCGCGGCCGCCGCCTCCCTGCTCTTCCGCGACTACTACACGGTCACCCGTCTCGGGATCGTCGTGCTCGTGCTCGCGGTGGTCGCGCTGGCCGTGGGCTTCCTGCTCACCGCGCTGACGTCGACGTCGATGTCGCGGCCCGTGATGGCGGTGCGCCGGGCGCTGCGGCGGGTGCAGGACGGCGACCTGGACGCCCGGGTGGAGGTCTCCGACCCGACCGAGCTCGGCATGCTCCAGGCCGGGTTCAACGAGATGGCCGCCGGGCTGCGCGAGCGCGACCGCGTCCGCGAGCTCTTCGGGCGCCACGTCGGGCAGGAGGTCGCCCGCGCCGCGCTCGCCGAGGAGATCGAGCTCGGCGGCGAGGTGCGCGAGGTCGCCGTGCTGTTCGTCGACATCGTCGGCTCGACCGAGATGGCGTTCGACCGCCCGCCGCAGGAGGTCGTCGCCGTGCTCAACGCGTTCTTCGCGCACGTCGTCGACGTCGTCGAGACCCACCAGGGCTGGATCAACAAGTTCGAGGGCGACGCCGCGCTCGCCGTGTTCGGGGCGCCGGACGACCAGCCGGACCCGGCGGCCGCCGCGCTCGCCGCCGGCCGGGTGCTCGCCGAGCGGCTCGCCGCCGACGACTCCCCCGCCACCGCGGGCATCGGCGTCTCCGCCGGCCCGGCGGTCGCCGGCAACATCGGCGACGCGCGCCGCTACGAGTACACGGTGATCGGCGACCCGGTGAACGAGGCCGCGCGCCTCTGCGACCTCGCCAAGGGCCTGCCCGGGCGGGTCGCGGCGTCGGACGCGGCGACCTCGCGGGCCGGGGCCGACGAGGCGGGACGGTGGTGCGAGGTCGACGTCGTGCGCCTGCGGGGGCGCCAGCGCGTCACGCACGTCCACGCGCCGGGGCACCACACCGAGGACTGACCCACCCCGGCGCATCGGTGCACGAGGCACGGGGTGTCTCAGCCTGGCGTCCATGCTGCCGTTGGACGTCAGTAACTCCCCCACGATCATGGGGAACCCGCGGCCCCCACCGGGACGTCGTCACCGGCGACCAGCCGCGGTGATCGAGGGGGATTTCCTGACGTTGGACGTCAGCGTGGACGCCAGGCTGGAACACCCCGGACGACGCCCGCTCCTACCGACTACCGCAGGGGGTGGCGGGGGATCGAGCGGAGGTTGGAGCGCGCGAGGTCGACCATCTTCCCCACCCCGCCGGCGAGCACCGTGCGCATGCCGGCGAGGGCGAAGCCGCGCACCTGCTCGGCGGTGATGTGCGGCGGGATCGACAGGGCGTCGGGGTCGGTGCGCACGTCCACGAGCGCCGGCCCGCGGTGGTCGAGCGCCCCGCGCAGCGCCGCCCGCAGCTCGCGCGGGTCCTCCACCGTCACCGCGTGCAGCCCGGCCGCGCGGGCGATCGCGCCGAGGTCGGCGGGCCCGTGGTCGGTCTGGAACGACGGGAACCCGGCGACCATCATCTCGAGCCGGATCATGCCCAGCGAGCCGTTGTTGAACGCGACGACGGTGAGGTCGAGGTCGTGCTCCACGGCCGTGAGCAGCTCGCCCATCAGCATCGTCAGACCGCCGTCGCCCGACATCGAGACCACCTGACGCCCCGGCTGCGACACCGCCGCCCCGATCGCGTGGGGCAGCGCGTTCGCCATCGTCCCGTGCCGGAACGAACCGACGATGCGCCGGCGCCCGGTCGGGGTGATGTAGCGCGCGGCCCAGACGTTGCACATGCCCGTGTCGACGGTGACGACGGCGTCGTCGGCGAGCTCGTCGTCGAGCACCGCCGCGACGTACTCGGGGTGCACGGGGCGGTGGTCCTCGACGCGCGTCGTGTACGCGTCGACGACGTGCTCGAGCGCGTCGGCGTGGTGGCGCAGCATGCGGTCGAGGAACGTGCGGTCGGTCTTCTCGGTGACGAGCGGGAGCAGCGCGCGCAGGGTCGCGCCGACGTCGCCCTCCACCCCGAGGTCGAGCACGGAGCGCCGGCCGAGGTGCCGGGCGTCGCGGTCGACCTGCACGGTGTGCGCCTGCGGCAGGAACCCGTCGTAGGGGAAGTCGGTGCCGAGCAGCACGAGCAGGTCGGCCTCGTGGCTCGCCTCGAAGCAGGCGCCGTAGCCGAGCAGCCCGCTCATGCCGACGTCGTACGGGTTGTCGTACTGGATCCACTCCTTGCCGCCCAGCGAGTGCCCCACCGGCGCCTTCACCCGCGCGGCCAGCGCCAGCACCTCGTCGCGGGCCTCGCGCACCCCCGCGCCGACGAACAGCGTCACCGACGACGCGCGGTCGATGTGCTCCGCCAGCGCCTCGACGCGGTCGGCTGCGGGCTGCACCACCGACGACGGCGCCACCAGGTCGCCCCGTCCGGTCGCGTGCGCCGCGGGCAGGGCCGTGATGTCGCCGGGCAGCACGAGCACCGACACCCCGCGGTCCGCGAGCGCGGTCTGCATCGCGATGCGCTGCAGGCGCGGCATCTGCTCCGGCCGCGAGATGAGCTCGCACCACGACGAGCACTCGCCGAACAGCCGCTCGGGGTGCGTCTCCTGGAAGTAGGTCGTGCCGATCTGCAACGACGGGATGTGCGACGCGATCGCGAGCACCGGCGCGCCCGAGCGGTGCGCGTCGTACAGGCCCTGGACCAGGTGCGTGTTGCCGGGCCCGCAGCTGCCCGCGCACACCGCGAGCGACCCGGTGAGCTGCGCCTCGGCGGCCGCGGCGAGCGCGCCGGCCTCCTCGTTGTGCACGTGCACCCAGTCGATCCCGCCCTGCGCGGACCCGCCCGAGCGGCGCACCGCGTCGACGATCGGGTTGAGGCTGTCGCCCACCAGCCCGTAGATGCGCCGGACGCCGGCCTGGACGAGGACCTCGATGAGCTGGTCGGCGACGGTGCGGGCCACGGCGGTGATCGTCGCACCGCGATCACGAGATCCGCGATGCCTCACCGGTGGGGTCGTGCCCGGGTGCGCCGACGGCGCAGGTGAGCAGAAAGAAGTGCCAGAGCACGCGGAAGTGCACACGAGCGCGGAGCGCACCTGTGCTTGGCTCGGGGACGTGGTGGAGGTGACGGGGCACGACGACCCGACGGTCGAGATCCCGCGCGTCTCCCCGGGGCGCGGCACCGCGGCGCTCGTCGCGCTCACCGTCCTCGCGCTCGCCACGGTGGTCCTGCTCGCGTCCGCCGTCACCGCGATCGTGCCGACGACCTCGCTCGCCGGGCCGACCGCCTCGCCGCTCCTCGTGGTCGTGTACGGCCCGCTCCTGCTCCTCCTCGGCGTCGCCGTCACGGTCGGGGCGTGGCTGCTGCGACGCTCCCGACGGGCGCGCCGGGCGACCACCGTCGTCGCCGTGCTCGCGACGGTGGCGACGCTCGTGCTCGCCGGCGCGGTCGGCGCGGTGGTCGTGGCGACGCTCGGCGCCGGCGGCAGCGTCGACCCGTGGCGGGCGCTCGTGCTCTCCGGGCCGCCCGCGGGCGCGGCGCCCGACGAGCGCACCGTCTACACGACGACCCCCGAGGGCCAGGACCTCCGCCTCGCCGTCACGCGCCCGCGCGGGGCGACCGGACCGGCGCCGGTGTTCGTGTGGGTGCACGGCGGCGGCTGGGCGACCGGGTCGGAGCTCGACCGCGCCGCCGACATGCGCCGGCTCGCCGACGCGGGCTGGCTCGCCGTGTCGGTCGAGTACACGCTCTCGCGCCCCGGACGCCCGACCTGGGACGTCGCCGGGCCCCAGGTGGCGTGCGCGCTCGCGCGGGTCGCGGAGCACGCCGCGGAGCGGGGCGGCGACCCGCGGCGGATCGTGCTCGGCGGCGACTCGGCGGGCGGCCAGCTCGCGGTCTCGGTCGGGTACCGCGCGGCGTCCGGCACGCAGTCCTCGGCCTGCCCTTCACCGGTCCCGGTGCCCGTGCCGCGGGCGGTCGCGACGCTCTATCCCGCGGTCGACCTCGGCGACACCCACCGCCGCGGGCAGGGCGCGCAGCAGTTCGCCGCGGCCTACACCGGCGGCACGCCCGACCAGGTGCCCGACCGCTACCGGGCGGTGACGGGCACGCACGTCATCTCCCGGCAGGCGCCGCCGACCCTCGCGATCGTGCCGGCGCGCGACCGCCTCGTCCCGCCCGAGGGCGCCACCGACTTCGTCGAGGCCGCGCGGGCCGCCGGGGTGGACGCGCAGCAGGTGGACGTGCCGTTCGCCGACCACGCCTTCGACACCGGCCCCGACGGCTCCCTGGGCCACCAGGCGGCCTTCTCCGTGCTCGCGGCGTGGGCCGCGGAACGGGTCAGGTGAGCGCCTCGCGACGACGCCGTGCGTCGCGGCCCGGATCGCCCCGTCGTCCACCCGGCCGGCCGTGCGCCGATCATCCCGCGGTCGCGTGCTGCGCCGCCGTACCGGCCGGGTAGGCCCCGGCCATGGGCACCGACCGCTTCGAGGGCTGGATCGCCGGCGTGGGCACGGCCACCGGGCTGCGCGCCGTCGTCGGGCACTGGCCGCGCTCGCCGTTCGGGTCGTTCACCGACGTCATGGTCGAGCGCCCCGACGGCCGGCGGATCCTGCTCGCGCCCGACGAGCAGGTGCGCGACTTCGTGGCCGCCACGTACACGTTCGACGAGGTGCGGCTCGGGCCGGTGACGCACGCCGAGCAGGGCCCCGGGCACCGCGTCACCACCGCGGAGCTGGACCTGACCCTGCGGGTGGGCGGGCGCCCGCCGCTGGGATGGCTGCTGCGCGCGGTGCCGGGACGTCTCGCGACGGCGCCCGCCTGGATCACCGCCATCGACGTCGTGGCGCGGCGGGTGCTGCCCGGCGTGCGCACGGTGGGCAGCGCGGGCGGCGGGCGCCGCGAGTTCTACGGCGCGCGCGACCTGCACCGCGTCACCGACGCCTCGGTGCGGTGGGAGGGCGCCGACCAGGGCGCGCTCACACCGGTCTCGCCGCCGGTGCGCTTCGGCTTCGGATCCACGCCGCGCACCCCGTCGCTGGTGCGCATCACGACGCTGATCCGGCATACCGCGGACGGTGCGCGGTTAGCCTCGGAGACATGACCGCTGTCGACAGGGCCGCCTCGCCCGTGACGCTCGACGACTGGTTCGTCCGCGACCTCGGCGGGCTCTACCAGCCGTGGGCGGCCGCGCCCTCGCCGTCGCCTGAGCTGGTGGCCCTCAACGAGGACCTGGCCGCCGAGCTCGGCGTCGACGCCGCCGCCCTGCGCACCCCCGAGGGCGTCGCGGTCCTCGCCGGCGCGGCCGTGCCCACCGGGGCGACGCCGGTGGCGATGGCCTACGCGGGCCACCAGTTCGGCAACTACTCGCCACGTCTCGGCGACGGCCGCGCGCTGCTGCTCGGCGAGCTGACCGACACCGCGGGCCGGCAGCGCGACCTGCACCTCAAGGGTTCGGGGCGCACGCCGTTCGCCCGCGGCGGCGACGGCCGGGCGACGCTCGGGCCGATGCTGCGCGAGTACGTCGTCGGTGAGGCCATGCACGCGCTCGGCATCCCGACGACGCGGGCGCTCGCCGTCGTCACCACCGGCGAGACGGTGATGCGCGAGACGCCGCTGCCCGGCGCCGTCCTCGCCCGCGTCGCGTCCAGCCACCTGCGCGTCGGCACCTTCCAGTACGCCGCCGCCACCCGCGACACGGACCTCCTGCGCCGCCTCACCGAGCACGCCATCGCCCGCCACCACCCGCAGGCCGCCGAGGCGGAGCGCCCGGCGCTCGCGCTGCTGGAGGCCGTCGTGGAGGCCCAGGCGGCGCTGGTCGCGCAGTGGATGGACGTCGGCTTCGTCCACGGCGTCATGAACACCGACAACATGACGATCTCGGGCGAGACCATCGACTACGGGCCCTGCGCGTTCCTCGACGCCTACGACCCGGCGACCGTGTTCAGCTCGATCGACCGCGGCGGGCGCTACGCGTTCGGCAACCAGCCGCAGGCCGCGCAGTGGAACCTCGCCCGGTTCGCGGAATCGCTGCTGACGATGATCTCCGACGACGCCGAGGCCGCGATCCCGGCCGCGACGGAGGTCGTGTCGTCCTTCGGCGAGCGCTTCACCCGTCACCGGTCGGCGGGGCTGCACGCCAAGATCGGCCTGATCGGCGAGCACACCGAGCTGGTGCACGACCTCGTGGCGCTGCTGACCGAGCAGCGCCCCGACCACACCCGCTTCTTCCGCGGGCTCTCCGCCGCGGCACGCGGGGATGCCGCCCCGGTGCGCGACCTCGTCGTCGACCGTGAGGCCGTCGACGCGTGGCTCGCCCGGTGGCGCACCGCGCTGGAGGAGCAGGACCGCCCGGTGGCCGAGACCGCCGACGCGATGGACCGCGTCAACCCGGTCTACATCCCGCGCAACCACCAGGTCGAGGCGGCGCTGGACGCCGCGATCGCCGGCGACCCGGAGCCCTTCCACCGGCTCGTCGACGTCGTCTCCCACCCGTACGAGGAGCGCCCCGGCCTGGAGGAGTACGCGAAGGGCGACCCCTCCGCGACGGGCTACGTGACCTACTGCGGGACCTGAGCGGGCACGCCCGTGATGGCCGCGAGGTGGGCGGCGAGCGCCGGCTCCGACAGCGGGCGGGCCGTCCACCCGACATAGCCGTCGGGCCGGACGAGCACGGCGTCGCCGCCGCGCAGGCCGTAGGCGGCGGCGAGGTCGCCCGCGCCGTCGACGAGGCACGGCTCGCCGGCCTCGGCGAACGCCGCGGCGAGCGCCGGCGCCACCACGGTGTGCACGCGCACCGGCAGCCCGCACGACGCCGCCGGCGTGCACACGGCGGCGATCTCGGTCAGCTGGGCCGCGTCGTCGACGTAGGCGAGCAGGGCGAACTCGGTGGCGGCGAGCACCGCGTGCAGCCGCAGCGGGTCGGTGGCGGCGTCGCGGCGCAGGCCGCGGGCGTCGGGCGCGCGATCGCCGGGCCGCACCCCGAGCGCCTCGCCGGCCCTGCCGACGATCGGGCTGTCCGGGTACGCGACCAGCAGTTGCGCCTCGCGCCGCAGCATCGTCGCGGGGTCGCCGGTGTCGAACCCCTCGCGGGCGTGGCGCACGGTCCGCCCGACGACCTCCTCGCCGACCGGGTGGCGCTCGGCGTGGTAGCTCTCGAGCAGCGCGGGCGCGGCGCGGCCGTCGACGACCAGCGCGAGCTTCCACCCGAGGTTCAGCGCGTCCTGGATGCCGGTGTTCATGCCCTGGCCGCCGGTGGGCGGGTGGATGTGGGCCGCGTCGCCGGCGATGAAGACCCGCCCCTCGCCGTAGCGGGCCGCGAGACGGTGGCTGATGCGGAACACCGACGACCACCGCAGGTCGGACACCGTCGTCGGTTCGGGGGCCAGGCGGTCGACGACGGCCTGCAGGTCGGCCAGGTCGGGGGTGCGGCCGGACTCGAGCCCGTGGGCGATCCCGTCGGTCCCGTCGGCGGGCCGGGTGCGCAGCTCCGGCGGGGCCAGCATCGAGATGCGGTAGCGGCCGTGCTCCGGCAGGGGGACGGCGACGAGGACGTCGTCGGGTGCGCCGGGCACGGCGCGGGTGATGCGGACGCCGTACCCGGCGGGCAGGGACCAGTCGAGGACGACGTCGCCGAGCATGTACTCCTCGGGGAAGGCGTCGCCCTCGAACGCGGTCCCCAGGCCCTTGCGCACGACGCTGTGGGCCCCGTCGGCCCCGACGAGGTACGCGGTGCGCACGGTCCGCTCGCCGGTGGCCGAGCGCAGCTGCAGGGTCACCCCGTCCGCGTCCTGGGTGAAGCCGACCAGCGCGGTCCCGCGCTCCACCGTGCCGCCGTGGCGGTGCAGCTCCTCGGCGAGCAGGCGTTCGGTCGTGTACTGCGGCAGCGTGGTGAAGCCGTAGGGCACGTCCGGCGGCAGGGCGAGCTCCAGGCGCGCCACCGGTGCGCCGTCCCGGTACACGATCTGACCGCGCATCGTGCGCACCTCGTCGAGGGCCGCGGTGAGCATGCCGGTGCGCTCCCAGTGCTCGAGCGTGCGGGGCTGGAGCCCGACCGCCTTGGCGTAGTGCCGTGGCTCGTCGAGCTGGTCGATCACCAGGGGGCGGATCCCCCGGCGGGCGAGCTCGGTGGCGGCGGTGAGCCCGACCGGGCCGGCCCCCACGACGACGACGTCCAGGTCCATGACCGGCTCCTCTCCGTCACCATCGGGAGCGATTCGACGGCGGCGGTCACCTGTTCAGCGCAGCTACAAGCGCCATTCGGCCACGTCGAGTAGAGCGCACTGGCCTCCGAGTCGTCAACGATCCACCGCGGCCGCGCCCGGAATAGTTGACGAGTCAACCAGCGTTCGGCACGATGTACGGTTGAATCGTCAACGAAGGAGCGCAGGGCCCATGCAGTTCGGTGTCTTCTCGGTCAGTGACATCACCCCGGACCCGACCACCGGCCGCACGCCGACCGAGGCGGAGCGCCTCCAGGCCGTCCTGCGGATCGCGGAGAAGACCGAGGAGGTCGGTCTCGACGTGTTCGCCCTCGGCGAGCACCACAACCCGCCGTTCTTCTCGTCCTCGCCGACCACGACGCTCGCCTGGATCGCCGCCCGCACCCAGCGTCTGCAGCTCTCCACCGCGACCACGCTGATCACCACCAACGACCCGGTGAAGATCGCCGAGGACTACGCGATGCTGCAGCACCTCGCGGGCGGTCGCGTCGACCTCACCCTCGGCCGCGGCAACACCGGGCCGGTCTACCCCTGGTTCGGCCAGGACATCCGCCAGGGCATCCCGCTGGCGATCGAGAACTACGCGCTGCTGCGGCGGCTGTGGGACTCCGACGTCGTGGACTGGGAGGGGCGCTTCCGCACCCCGCTGCAGGGCTTCACGTCCACGCCGCGCCCGCTCGACGGCGTCCCGCCGTTCGTGTGGCACGGCTCGATCCGCAGCCCGGAGATCGCCGAGCAGGCCGCGTACTACGGCGACGGCTTCTTCCACAACCACATCTTCTGGCCCGCCGACCACACCCGGCGCATGGTCGACTTCTACCGCCGCCGCTTCGAGCACTACGGGCACGGCGACGCCGACCGGGCGATCGTCGGCCTCGGCGGCCAGGTGTTCATGCGCAAGAACTCGCAGGACGCGATCCGCGAGTTCCGGCCGTACTTCGACGAGGCGCCGGTCTACGGCCACGGCCCGTCGCTGGAGGACTTCGCCCGCGAGACGCCGCTGACGGTGGGCAGCCCGCAGCAGGTCATCGACCGCACGCTGGGATTCCGCGAGTACGTCGGCGACTACCAGCGCCAGCTGTTCCTCGTCGACCACGCGGGCCTGCCGCTCAAGACCGTCCTCGAGCAGCTGGACATCCTCGGCGAGGACGTCGTGCCGGTGCTGCGCAGGGAGTTCGCGGCGCGGAAGCCGGCTCACGTGCCGGACGCCCCGACCCACGCGTCGCTCGTCGCCGCCCGCGACGAGGCGCTGTCCCAGCAGACCCAGCAGACCCAGCAGGAGGTGACCGTCTGATGACCCGCACCCTCGCGGTCGTCAGCGCGGGGCTGTCCGTCCCGTCCTCGACGCGCCTGCTCGCCGACCGGCTCACCGACGCGACGGTGACCGCGCTGGCCGAGCGGGGCGTCGAGGTCCGCCCCGAGGTGGTCGAGCTGCGCGAGCACGCCCGCGACCTCGCCGACCACCTCGTCACCGGCTTCCCGAACGCCGCGCTGCGCCCGGTGCTCGACACCGTCGCCGGCGCCGACGCGCTGATCGCCGTGACGCCGATCTTCTCGGCGTCCTACAGCGGCCTGTTCAAGACGTTCGTCGACGTCCTCGACCGCGAGGCGCTCACCGGCACCCCGGTGCTGCTGGGCGCGACGGCCGGCTCGGCGCGCCACCAGCTCGCGCTGGACCACGCGCTGCGCCCGCTGTTCGCCTACCTGCACGCGACGGTGGTGCCGACGGGCGTGTTCGCGGCGGCGGAGGACTGGGGCGCGTCGGGGGCGAGCCGCGAGCTCGGCGACCGCATCACCCGGGCCGCCGGTGAGCTCGCCGACCTGGTGGCGGGACGGTCGCCGACGGGCCGGGCCACCGACCCGTTCGCCGACCCGACACCGTTCGAGGCCCTGCTGCGCGGCGAGGCCTGACGCGCCGGTTTCCTCGACCACCCGCCGGGAACAGTCGTCGAGCGAACGCTTTGTGTTCACCGACGAGCACGCGACGGTCGCCGATCCGGGCCGTGGAGCCCGAGGGAGGCCACCCATGCGCACCAACGAGTCGCTCGTCTCGGCACTGCGTCAGGCGGCGCGTGACCTCACGGCCACGCGATCGATCCGGGACGTCGACCAGACCCTCAGCGAGATCGTCCACTTCGCCGTGGAGACGGTGCCGGGTGTGGAGGCGGGTGGCATCACGGTGATCCGCGACGGGGTGATCGAGTCCCGCGACCCGACGCACCCGGCGGTCACCGAGCTCGACCAGCTGCAGAGCGAGCTCGAGGAGGGTCCCTGCATCACGGCGGTCGAGGACCCGCCCGAGGACGGGATCGTCGTCGCCCAGGACCTCGAGGGCCCCGATGCCGAGCGGTGGCCGCAGTTCGCGCCGCGGGCGGTCAAGGCCGGCTACCGGGCGATGATGTCGAGCCAGCTCAGCCACGAGCCCGGGCCCCTGCGCGCGGCCCTGAACCTGTACGCGGGCGGGCCGGACGCGTTCGACGCGGACTCCCGGCTCACCGCGGGCCTGTTCGGCGTGCAGGCCGCGATGCTGCTCCACGGCAGCGAGCAGGCCGCGGACCTGCAGCGTGCCGTGGCCAGCCGCGACGTCATCGGGCAGGCCAAGGGCATCCTCATGGAGCGCTTCACCGTCGACGACGACGCGGCGTTCCGGATGCTCGTGCGCTCGTCGCAGGACACCAACCTCAAGCTCGTCGAGGTCGCCCGCTGGCTGCACGACGAGGCGAACCGGCGCAGCACCGACCGCGGGGCCGCGCACGCCTGACCGGGCTCAGGCCCGGGCCCCCGCCGGCGCGGTCCGGGCGGCCCGCACGGGATCCGCGAGGTCGACGTCGCGCACGAGCCCGTCCGTGCCCGACATCGGCTCCGCCTGCGCGATGCCCGACCACTGCACGACGAGCAGGTGGGCGCGGCCGGTCCCGGTGCGCCCCACCGCGAACGCGCCGTCCTCCCCGGCGCGCACCCGGCCGAGCTGGTGGCCGTCGGTGCTGACCACCGTCAGCACCGCGCCACCGGCCGGGGCGCCGCGGTGGCGCACGGTGCCGCTGACCAGGGGCAGCGAGGCCGGTCCGACCTCCGGCGCCGGCGCCGCGACCGGCTCCGTCACCGCCCGCGGCACCGGACGCTGCCGCGGGACGAAGGCGACGATGACCAGCGCGACCACCGCCGCCCCCGACCCGAGCAGCATGACGAGGACGAACGCGCCCTCGGTCGGCACGCCCCCGCTGGTGACGAGCGAGGCGAGCAGCACGCCCGCGACCGCGCTCGCGAACGACGTGCCGAGCGCGCGCATGAGGTTGTTGAGGCTGTTCGCGGCCGCGGTCTGCGCCACCGGCACCGCCGCCATGATCAGTGAGGGCATCGCGCCGTAGCCGAGGCCGATGCCGCAGGCGATGACGATCGAGCTGACCACCAGCTCCCACACCGAGCCGTGGAACGCCGCCCCGACGCCGTAGCCGACTGCCACGACGAGCGCGCCGAGCATCAGCGTCGTGCGCGGGCCGGAGGCGGCGCTGAGGCGGGCCGACAGCGGCGACATCGCCATCATGCACAGCCCGCCGGGCGCGAGGACGAGGCCCGCGACGAGGATCGACTGCCCGAGCCCGTAGCCGGTGGCCGTCGGCAGCTGCAGGAGCTGCGGGTAGACCAGCGACATCGCGAACATCGAGAAGCCCATGACGACCGAGGCGGTGTTCGTCAGCAGCACCTGACGGCGCCGGCTGACCCGCAGGTCGACCAGGGGCTGGCGCGCGCGCAGCTCCCACCACGCCCACGCGAGCAGGACGACGCCCGCGACGACGACGAGCGTCACCGTCGTCGCGCTCCCCCAGCCCCACGTGCCGCCCTTCGACACCGCGAGCAGCAGGCAGACGAGCGCGACCGCGAGGCCGATCGCGCCGACGAGGTCGAACCGGCCGCCCGCCCGCTGCGCCGACTCCGGCACGAGCGCGACCACCCCGACGAGCACGACCACCCCGAGGCCACCGGCGGCCCAGAACAGGACGTGCCAGTCGGCGGTCTGCGCGATGAAGGCCGCGAGCGGGAGGCCCAGCGCGCCGCCGACGCCGAGCGAGGCGCTCATCAGCGCGGTCGCCGAGCCCAGGCGTTCGGGCGGCAGCTCGTCACGCATGAGGCTGATGCCGAGCGGGATGACGCCGGTCGCGAGGCCCTGCAGGGCGCGTCCGACGACCAGCGGGACCAGTGACGTCGACAGGGCCGCCACCACGGAACCCGCGACGAGCACCGCGAGGCAGACGAGCAGCATGCGCCGCTTGCCCACCATGTCGGCGAGGCGCCCGACGATCGGCACCGCGACCGCCGCGGTCAGCAGCGTCGCGGTGACGATCCACGCCGTGTCGGCCGCGGGCGCGTCCAGCAGCCGGGGGAACTGCGGCACCAGCGGCACCACGAGCGTCTGCTGCAGGGAGACCGTGATGCCCGCGAGCGCGAGCACCGGGACGAACGCGGGGGCGCGGCGGGGCGGCGCATCCGGGGTCACGCAGCTCAATCTAAATCAGGCGATTGACAAGGGCGAGGCGGGCCCGTTCACTCGGCGCCGTGCCCGCCAAGGCCCGGACCGACCGCAACGCCGCCACCCGCACGAGCATCCTCGACGCCGCCGAGCGCCTCTTCGCCGAGCACGGCGTCCACGAGGTGTCCAACCGCCAGGTCGCCGACGCCGCCGGGCAGGGCAACACCGCGGTCGTCGGGTACCACTTCGGCACGAAGACCGACCTCGTGCGCGCCCTCGTGCGCCGGCACAGCGAGGCGATCGAGCGCACGCGCGAGGAGATGCTCGCGCGCGTCGCCGGCAGCGACGACTTGCGCGACTGGCTCGACTGCCTCGTCCGCCCGACCTTCGACCACCTCGCGTCGCTGGGCAGCCCGACCTGGTACGCCCGCTTCGGCGCGCAGGTGATGACCGACCCGGCGCTGCGCGAGATCCTCGTCGACGAGTCGCTGGGCTCGCCGGTGCTGCTGCGCATCCTCGACGGGCTGCACGCCTGCCTGCCCGAGCTGCCCGCCGCCGTGCGCCGCGAGCGCGGCGACGTCGGGCGTCACCTGCTCGTCCACGTGCCCGCCGAGCGGGAGCGGGCCCTCGCCGAGGGCGCGCCGACCACGCGCGCCACCTGGGCCGCCGCCGCCTCGGGCCTCGTCGACGTGCTCGTCGGGGTGTGGCTCGCGCCCGTCACGCCGGCGCCCGACCACTGACCTCGTCCCAGAACCCGACGAGCACCCGGGCGGCCTGTTCGGGTCCTGGGCCATCCATCGGTGGCCGAGGCCTCTCACACACTTGTCGGTCGACACGCAAGCGTGTCTTGCTACGGTCTCCCCGTGACCGTCGAGCCCCGCCGCCGCACGCAGGCCGAGCGCCGCGAGCACACCGAGACCGCGCTGATCGCCGCGGCGGCCGAGGTCGTCGTCGAGTCCGGGGTGCGCGCGCTGACGCTCGCGCGCGTCGGGGAGCGCGCCGGGTACAGCCGCGGGATCGTCACCCACCAGTTCGGGTCGAAGCAGGGGCTCGTCGACGCCCTCGCCCGCGCGATCCAGGGCGGATTCGTGCCGGGCCTGACCGAGATGGCGCCCGGGCTCGACCGGCTCCTCGCGCTGGTCGACGGCTACGTGCACGGGCTCACCGCGCTCACCACGGCCAACCGCGCGTTCCTGCTGCTCTGGGCAGAGGCCGCGACCGCGTCCGAGCTCGCGCCGACCTTCCGGGAGCGCGACCGCGCGTTCCGCGCCGACCTGCGCGAGGACGTCGAGGCCGGCATCGCGGCCGGCACGATCCGTGACGACGTGGATCCGGCCGCCGTCGCCACCGCTGTCGTCGGGCAGCTGCGCGGCATCGGACTGCAGCGCATGCTCGACACCGAGGACGTCGACACCGAACGCCTGCGCGCGGACGTCGTCGCGCAGTGGCGGCGGGCGCTCAGCGCGGGCTGAGGCGACGGCCGCACGATTCCCTTGCGCGCAATTGATTCTGTGACACTCTGTAGAGAGCACTCGGTGCACACCGCGCGCTGAGTTGCTCCGAACGAGTTTCCCCGGTCCTCCGGCCGGCAGAATGGACACGGATGGCAACACTGTCCGCCACCATGGATCTCCCCGTCACGTCCTTCACGGTGCGCGACGCCCGCACCCTGACGCTCGCCCTGGTCGCCGCGTGGGAGAGCGGCGTCTCGCGGGAGGACCTGTCGCTGCTGATCGACGACCTGACCAGCGACGTCGTCGACCACGCGACGGCGGAGGCGAGCCTGGTGCTCGAGCTGACGCTCGCCGACGAGCTGCTGCGCGTCGGGCTCGCCGACGGCAGCGCGGTGCGACCCGTCGCCGAGGACGTCACCCACGTCGACAGCTGGGCGCTCGCCCACCGGTGGGGGGAGGAGCCCTACCGCGGCGGCCACCGCATCTGGTTCGAGCTGCGCCCGCCCGTCCCCGAGACCGGGGACGACCTCGCCGTCACCGCCGAGGACGTCGCCGCCGTCGCTGCGGCGCTCGCCGCCGCCGAGACCGAGATCCGCCCCCGGGCCGACAGCCGCGCCGAGACCGACACGGACTGACCGGCCCCCTTCAGCTCCGCGTCAGGGACGCCGGGGACGATCGGCGCGGTGCGACGCAGCGAGCCGGGGGACGCGGGATGACGACGGCGACCGTCGAGGGACTCAGCGAGACCCGCGCCCGCGAGCTCGCGCGGGAGGGCCGGGCCAACACGCCCGTCTCGGGGTCGGGCCGGACCACCGGGCGCATCCTGCGCACCACGGTCTTCTCGTTCTACAACAACACGCTGTTCGTGATCGGGTTCGCGCTGCTCGCGCTCGGCCGCTACAGCGACGCGCTGGTCAGCGTGGGTCTCGGCATCATCAACGCGGCGCTGGCGGCGGTGCAGGAGCTGCGCGCCAAGCGCCAGCTCGACCGGCTCCAGCTGCTCGCCCGCGAGCCGGTGACGGTGGTGCGCGACGGCGAGGACCGGACGGTGGCGCCCGCCGAGGTGGTCGTCGGGGACCTGCTGCGGCTGCGCGGGGGCGAGCAGATCGTGGTCGACGGGCCGCTGGTGTCCGGCCACGTCGAGGCCGACGAGTCCCTGCTGACCGGGGAGTCGGACCCGATCGCCAAGGCGCTCGGCGACCCGCTGCTCTCGGGCAGCTCCGTCGTCGGCGGCGAAGGACTGCAGCGTGCCGAGGCGGTGGGGGCCGACAGCCACGCGGGCCGGCTGACACTCGCCGCCCGCGCCGACACCACGGTGCTCACGCCGCTGCAGTGGCGCATCGAGCTCGTCGTGCGCCTGCTCATCCTGCTCGTGGTGCTGATGAGCGGCGCGATCCTCGCCCAGGCGGCGCTCGAGGGGTCGACGGTGCTGCGCTTCGTGCAGACCTCGGCCGTGCTCTCGGGCCTCGTGCCCTACGGCCTGTTCTTCCTCATCGCCGTCGCGTACACCGTCGGCGCCGCGCGGATCGCCGGCCGCGGTGCCCTCGTGCAGCGGACCAACGCCGTCGAGGCGGTCAGCCGCGTCGACGTCGTCTGCACCGACAAGACCGGGACGCTGACGAGCGGGCGGCTGGCGCTGGTGGAGGTGGTGCCCGACGGCCGGGAGACGGAGCTCGACGGAGCTCGACCCGTGGAGGAGCGCGAGGCGGGCGCGCGGGCCCTGCTCGGCACGTTCGCCCGCTCGGTGGCGAACACCAACGCCACGACGGCGGCGCTGGCGGGCGACGCCACGCTGCCCGGGGAGGCGGTCGACGTCGTCGACGAGGTCGAGTTCCGGTCGTCGCTGCGCTGGAGCGGGATCACCCTGGCCGACGGCACCTCGCTCGTCCTCGGCGCGCCCTCCACGCTGCGTGCCGCGCTCGCCGACCCCGCCCTGGCCGCGCCGGACGCGGTGCGCCGCCGGACCGACGAGGGCCTGCGCGTGCTCGTCCTCGCCCGCGCCGAGGGCCCGCTGCGCGACGCCGACGACCAGCCCCGCCTGCCCCGGCTCCACGGCGTCGCACGGGTCGCGCTGGCCGATGAGCTGCGCGACGGGGTCACCGACGTCCTCGCCCACCTCGACGAGGAGGGCGTGGCGGTGAAGGTGATCTCCGGCGACGACCCGGACACCGTCGCCGCCCTGGCCCGCCGGGCCGGGCTGGCGGGCCCGGCGATCGCGGGGCCGCAGCTCGCGGCGCTCCCGGGGGACGCGTTCGACGAGGCCGTCGACACCCACAGCGTGTTCGGCCGGATCGCCCCGGAGCAGAAGGAGCAGATCGTCACCTCGCTGAGCCGGCGCGGGCACCAGGTGGCGATGGTCGGCGACGGCGTCAACGACGCCCGCGCGCTGAAGTCCGCGCAGGTCGGCGTGGCCATGCGCTCGGGGAGCTCGGTGACCCGCGACGTCGCCGACATCGTGCTGCTCGACGACTCGTTCACCACGCTGCCGCCCGCGCGCACCGAGGGCCGGCGGATCATCGCCGGGGTCGGCATCTCGATGTACCTGTTCCTCGCGCGGGTGGCCACGCAGATGCTCGTCATCCTCACCGTCACCCTGCTCGGGCTCGGCTTCCCCTACACGCCGACGCAGGTCGGGCTGACGCTGTTCACCGTCGGGCTCCCGACGTTCTTCCTGACGATGTGGGCGCGCCCGGCGCCGCCGGCCGAGGACCTGCTGGTCTCGCTCGCGCGGTTCGTCATCCCCGTCGGGGTGCTCACCGCGGGCTTCGGCACCGCCGTCTACGCCTACCTCTACCAGCTCGTCACGACCGGGCTCACGACCTACCGCGACACCCTGGGCACGGAGCTCTGGGAGCAGTACACGGGCCTCCCGGCCACCGACCCGGACTTCGTCACCGCGGCGGCCACCCTCGGCGCGCAGTCCGGGCTGTCGGTCTTCGTCTCGACGAGCGCGCTCGTGCTCATCCTCCTGCTCGCGCCGCCGCACCGGATCTTCGCGGCCTGGGCGCCGGTGACCGACGACCGGCGCCCGACGTGGCTCGCGCTGGCCCTGTTCGCGGCCTTCGCGGTGGTGCTGCTGATCCCCGCCACGCAGGAGTACTTCGGCCTCACCGCGCCCGACCCGCCCGTCGTCGAGGCCGCGGGCGTCGCGATCGTGGCGTGGTTCGCGGTCCTGAGCCTCGTCCTGCGCCACCGGGTCCTCGAGCGTGTCCTCGGGCTCCACCCGCGGCCTACGGTCGCGGCATGACCACCGCCGGCCCGACCGCCGAGGACGTCGACCACTGGTTCACCGAGCGCCTGCACCTCGAGGACGACGCGCTGCGCGCCGCCCGGGAGCGCGCGCAGGCCGCCGGGCTGCCCGACATCGCCGTGGCGCCCGCTCACGGCGCGCTGCTGGCGACCCTCGCCCGCGTCGCCGGGGCCCGCCGGGTGCTGGAGGTCGGCACGCTCGGCGGCTACTCGACGATCTGGCTCGCCCGCGCCGTCGGCCCGTCGGGGCACGTCACGAGCCTCGAGATCGACCCGCACCATGCCGAGGTCGCGCGCGCGTGCGTCGACGCGGCCGGCGTCGGGGACCGCGTCACGATCCTCCTGGGCCCGGCGCGGGAGACGCTGCCGACCGTCGAGGGCCCGCTCGACCTCGTGTTCGTCGACGCCGACAAGGAGAACAACGCGGCCTACGTCCGCGCCGCGCTGCCGGCGTGCCGGCCCGGAGCGCTCGTCGTCGTCGACAACGTCGTGCGTGGCGGGCGGGTCGCCGACCCCGCCGACGACTCGGCGACGGTGCGCGGGGTCCGCGCGGCCGTCGACCTCGTCGCCGACGACCCCCGCCTCGCGAGCGCGACCGCGCTGCAGACCGTGGACCGCAAGGGGTGGGACGGCCTGCTCCTCGCGGTCGTCACGGACTGAGTCACCCGCTGCGCACCCGCGCTCGGCCACCCGGTGGCCCGCCACGTCCTCCGATGCGGTGCTGTTTCGGTCCAGATGGCCTCCACGTGGCGGGCGGTGCGTGACCTGGACCACCATCGCGGGTGCCGTGTTCAGTCCGCGAGCCACGGTCGACCCTCCGTGATCGCCGGCGCCCCTCCGACGGGCGAGCGAGCACGGGTCCCGGTGGCGGACGAGGAGGTCCCCGCCCATGTGGCACCTGCACTGGCGTGCTCCGAACAGCACCGCCGACACGTCGCTCGACGGCCGGCGTCGCGCGCGTGTCGTCGAGCCGACGCGCACGACCGAGGCCGGCACCGACACCTGGTCCGGCCGCACCCGCGGGTCGTTCCAGCACGTCTGGCACGACACCCCGGCCGCGATGCTCGCCGGAGCCGTCCCGGAGTCGGTCCGTGTCCGCGGCCGCTGACCCGACGGGCTCCGGGGACGCCTGCACCCGCGCCGCGGCCGCCCTCGCCCCGCGCGCCTGCCCGGGCGGGGGCCTGACGCTGTCCCCGTCCGGCGTCGCCGCGCTCGCCGACCTGTTCCGCGCGCTCGGGCGGGGCCGCGACGCCGGTGACGTCGCCGACCGCGCGGCCCGCCGCGTCCTCGCCGCGCTCGAGCGGGAGGCGACCACCGCGACCACGGCGACCACCGCGACCACCGCCCCCACCGCCCCCGCGCCCCGCAGGCCGGGGGACCAGGCCACGGGCGGGCTGCTCGCCGCCCGCTGACGGTGGTGCCCGGCCGGTGCCGCCCGAGGGGCGAACGGCACCGGCCGGGGTCTCGGCTCAGACCGGCGCGATCTCCACGCGCGTGTCCGAGAACGTCGGCGCGTTGCCGAGGTCGGCGAAGACGAAGGGGTTCACGGCGTTGACCGTGCTCTGGTCCTTCGCGTTCTTCGGCCACGCGCCCATCGGCGCCACGGCCACGCCGGGCGCCACCTCGTCGCTGACGCGCGCCAGCGCGACGAAGCGACCGCGGTCGTTGTAGACCGACACGTACTGCCCGTCGGTGATGTCGCGGGCCGCGGCGTCGGCAGGGTGCAGGGTCACCATCTGCTCGCCCTGCACGCGCTTCTGCATCGCCTGGTCGCCCGCGCTCGAGTTGAGGAACGCGTGCGACTTCGGCGACAGGAGGTTCAGCGGGTGGCTGTCCGACGTCTCGCGCGGCGGGACGTAGTGCGGCAGCGGGTCGACGACCCCGCCCGGCTGGTACTCCTCGGAGAGCTGGCGGAAGAGCGGGACGACGAAGTTGCCCGCCGCCTCCAGCGCCGAGGAGCGGAACTCCGTCCTGCCCGACGGCGTCGGGAACCCGCCGTCGGCGTGCGGGCGGTACTCGTCGGGCGAGGGCAGGTTCAGCCGCGCCCAGCCCGTCTCGCGCAGCGACTCGAGCGTGATCCCCTCCATCACGGGCGAGGACCAGTCGTAGGACTGCTCGAGCAGCTGCTCGTCGGTGAGCCGGAAGTAGGGGTCGTCGAAGCCCATCCGCGCCGCGAGCCGGCGGAACAGCTCGGTGTTGGGGACGGCCTCGCCCTCCGGCGCGATCGCCGGGGTGTTCAGCGTGACGTAGAAGTGGCCCCAGCTGAACATGATGTCGTGCTGCTCGAGCTGCGTCGTCGCGGGCAGCACGATGTCGGCGTGGCGCGCCGTGTCGGTGAGCACGTGGTCGCTGACGACGGTGAACAGGTCCTCGCGGGACAGCCCGCGCGCGAGCTTGTCCTGCTCGGGGCAGACCACCATCGGGTTCGAGTTGTAGACGACGAGCGCCGTGATCGGCGGGTCGAGCTCCATCTCGCCGGTCAGCGCCCGGCCCAGCAGGTACTGGTTGACGACGCGCGTGCCCGGCGTCGCCATCTCGGGGTGGATGAACGCCGGCCAGTTCACCGGGTGCGCCCACAGCGGCAGCTGCAGCAGCCCGCCGCCGACGTGCCGCCACGCGCCGGTCAGGGCCGGCAGGCAGGCGATCGAGCGGACGGTCTGCCCGCCGCCGGCGTGCCGCTCGATGGCGACGCCGATGCGGATCATCGACGGGTCGGTCGTGGCGTACTCGCGGGCCAGCGTGCGGATGTCCTCGGCGGGGATGCCGGTCTCCTCCGACGCCCACTCCGGGGTGTACTGCTGGACGCGCTCGGCGAGCTCGTCGAACCCGAGGGTGTGGTCGCGGACGTAGTCCTCGTCGGCGAGCCCCTCGCCGATGATCACGTTCATCATCGCCAGCGCGAGGGCGCCGTCGGTGCCGGGCCTGATCGGGATGTACCAGTCGGCGCGCTTGGCGGTCTTGTGGCGCACGGGGTCGATGACGACGACCTTCGCGCCGCGCTTCTGGGCCTCGGCGACCACCGGCCAGAGGTGCAGGTTGGTCGAGACCATGTTGCAGGCCCAGATGATGATGTAGCGCGAGTGCACGATGCTCTCGGGGTCGACGCCCGCGGTCGCGCCGACGGTGGCGGCGTAGGCGGTGCACGACCCCGAGTCGCAGTAGGTGCGCTCGGTGATGGTGGCGCCCAGGCGGTGGAAGAAGGCGTCGCCGACCGACAGGCCGTTGAGGATGCCCTGGGTGCCGAGGTAGCTGACCGGCATGACGGTCTCGGCGCCGTGCTCGGCGATCCGGGCCTTGAACTCCGACGCGATCGTGTCGAGCGCGGTGTCCCAGCTGATCTGCTCGAACCGTCCGCTGCCCTTGGGCCCGACGCGGCGCATCGGGTGCAGCACGCGGTCGGGGTTGTAGACCTTGTCCTGGTAGTTGTTGACCTTGACGCAGAGGCCGCCGCGGGTGATCGGGTGCTCGGGGTCGCCGCGGACGCCGGTCGCGACCCCGTTCTCGACGGTCACGACCATGGCGCAGGTGTCGGGACAGTCGTGCGGGCACGCCGCGCGCACGGTGGTGGTCGTGGGCGTCAGCGGCAGGTCGTCGAGGGCGGTCACGGGTACTCCCGGGCGGCTCGGGCGGCAGGGGTGTCCGCCGCGTGGTGGTGGGCGCCGAGCGCTCGGGTCCGTCGGCTCCTGCGCCGGCTCCCGACCGCCGGTGACAGCGTGACCACCCGGCGCGGCCCGCGCTTGTCGCTCCGCGACGGATCCGGGGAGGGCTCGGGGTCGGCGCGCGGACGGGTCGGGCACCGTTGACCGGCGGGGCGGGGGTTCCCTAGCGTCGAGCGACCGCCCCTGCTCGCCGTCACCCGCCGTCGACCCGCTGCCCTCCTCCCCTCCGGGAGCCGCCCGTGGCGACCACCGCCCGCCCCGTGGGTCCGTTCCTCCGGCCCCGCACGGTGACGCGCGCGCCCGCACCCGGCGAGGTCCGCGGGCAGGCCGACCGCATCGACGGCTGGCGCGACCTCCTGCGCGAGCACTTCGTGGCCCTCGACGTGCACACCCGCCGCGACGCGCGCTTCGACGGCGCGGTGCGCAGCAGCCTGCTCGGGCACCTCGCGGTGGCGACCGTCGACTCGACCGCGCAGGAGTGCGTGCGCACGCCGGGCCTCGCGCGCGACGACGACGACTACCTGCAGGTCGGCCTCATCGCCCGCGGCGAGGCCGTGGTGCGCCAGGACGGGCGCGAGGCCCTGCTCGGCCCCGGCGCCTACACGATCTACGAGACGGCGCGGCCGTTCGCCTGGCGCTTCACGGGCGACTGGCGGCTGTTGGTGTTCACCTGGCCCCGCGACCTCGTGGGCATCGACCCGGGCACCTCCCGGGCCGCCACGGCGCGCGCGCTGGGCGGCGACCGCCTCGGCGGCATCGTCGGGCGCACGCTCGCCGACGTCGTCACCGCGCCGCCCGAGCTCTCCCCCGCCGCCGGCGGGCGCCTCGCGACCGAGCTCGCCGACCTCGTCGGCACCGTCGCCGGCGAGGTCCTGCACCGCGACGAGCTCCCGGGCTCGCGCGCGGCCGCGGCCCTGCGCGCCCGTGTGGAGGCCTATGTCGCCGAGCACCTCGAGGACCCCGACCTGGGCCCCGAGACCATCGCCCGCGCGCACTTCGTCTCGACCCGCCAGCTGCACCGCGCCTTCGCCGAGGCGTCGACGACGGTGGGCAGGCTGGTGCGCCGGCGGCGCCTCGAGCACGGGCAGCGCGCGCTCGCCGACCCGCGGCTCGCCGACCTCTCGGTCACCGACGTGGCGCTGCGCTGCGGGTTCGCCGACCTCGCCGCGTTCAGCCGCGCGTTCAAGGACACCTTCCACGAGCCCCCGAGCACCTTCCGCCGCCGTCACTCCGGGTGACCACGGGCGCGCGGAGAGAATTCCCTGCTCGACGCGGAACATCCGGCCCCGCCCGCACCGTCACAGGACCGAACGCCCACCGGAGAGCCACCGGGCCGGGCACCGATCCGCACCGAGAGCGAGCACGCCATGAGCACCGACACCAGCGCCTCCGACCGCCACTTCGCCGCCGACGGCAACATCTACGAGGCCGACGGCACCGTGGTCGGCACCTACCAGCTCGACGAGCACGGGCACCTCGCCTCCACCTCCACCGACGAGGACGGCGACGGTCGCGTCGACACGGTCGTCGCCGACACCGACCACGACGGCACCTTCGAGACCGGCGTCGTGGACACGAACGCCGACGGCTACGGCGAGACGGTCATGATGGACACGGACAACGACGGCGACTTCGACACCGCGGCGATCGACACCGACGCCGACGGCACCTTCGAGACCGTCCGCACCGACCCCGACGGCTTCGCCTGATCCCCCGCCCCCTCGTGAGCACTTTCCACGGCTATAGCCGTGGAAAGTGCTCACGAGCGTTCCGGGACCCCTCCGGACGGTGCCGGGTGACCTGTGGGTAGGTTCTCCCGGCCAAGCAACGGTGGTTGAGACGCTCACGCCACCGGAGGAGCTGCCCCGGCCGGCGCGCGCCCGCGCCCGGGGTCGTCCCCCTGGAGTGAGCGCATGACCGTCGGCGACCCCGCCCGCACCCCGCGTCCGTCGGCCCACGCCGACCCCGTCCTGGGCGCCGTCGCGGGCGTGCTGCACCGGTTCGCCGAGGAGCCCGCCGCGGCCGCCGCCGACCTGGACGACGCCGTCTGGACCGCCGCCGAGCAGGCCCTGACCGCGATGCCGGGCGTCGCCGGCCACGGGGTGACGCTCGTGCGCGCCGGCACGCTCGTCTCGCTGCGGCGCGACGTCGCCCGCTTCACCCCGCTCGAGGACGTCCAGTCCTCCTCCGGGCTCGGCCCCGTGCCGCTGGCGCTGCGGGAGCGCCGGGTCGTCCTGGTCAGGACCGAGGACGAGGCGGCCGGCCGCACCTGGCCGCCCTACGCCGCGTGCGCCGACGAGCTCGGCGTCCACTCCTGCCTGGTCGTCCCGCTCACCGCGGGCGACGACGTGCTGGGCAGCCTCAACCTCTACGCGACCGACCCGGCCGCCGACCTGCGGGCCGCCCGCCCCGTCGCGACCCTCGCCGCCGACCTCGCCTCGACCGCGCTCACGGCCCTCGCCCGCCAGACCGCGATGGCGAAGCTGACCGACGAGCTGCGCACCGCGCTGGAGTCCCGCGCGGTCATCGAGCAGGCGAAGGGCCTGCTCATGGCGCGCGGCAACTCGGACGGCGAGGCGTTCGCGCTGCTGCGGCGCCTCTCGCAGAACCACAACATCAAGCTGCGCGAGGTCGCCGCGCTCGTCGTCGACCTCGGCCGCGCCTGACCCGGATCACACCGACGGTCGGGACACGCCCGCGGCGTCGGGCGTGACGCCGGACGACGTGCTCGCCGGCCGTGTCGTGTCCACCGCCGACGAGCGCGCCGTCCTGCGCGAGGGGTGACCTACTCCCAGGTCTGGTGCCGCTTGTACTGCGCCACGATCTCGTGGGGCAGCGGGCCGTTCGCCGGCACCGCCAGACCCTTCTGCCGGGCCCACATGCGGGCCGCCTCCACGAACCCGTGGACGTTGCCCTGCCGCACGGGCTCGTCGGCGTCGTGCCGCTCCCGCGGGGCGGTCGGTTCGCGCTTCTCGTCGGACATCCGCACACCTCCGATGACTCGTCGTCACCGTCGCTGCGACCCGGCGGTCGCCGGACCGCTGTGACCCAGGTTACCCGCGTGCGGCGGCGCGCAGCCCCGCCCACCGGCTTCGGTCGCCGCGGTCCCGGTGCGTGCTCGACCGGGCACCCCGCGAGTTCTCCCTGGTCGACGCGGACGCGGCCTCGGCGTCGCGCTGCTGCGCCACGAGGTGCTGGGCGATCCCGCCCCGTCCCCGCCGGCGACGGCACCCGCGCCGAGATCGAGGCCGCCCTCACGGTCTGAGGGTGGCCTGGACGCCCTGACCCGGGCCACCCGACGAGTCCGATACCTCCGGACTGTCAGGATCGCGGGGTGGACGTCGCGCTCGAGATCGGGCTGGTACTGCTGTTCGTCCTGATCGGGGGCTTCTTCGCCGCCGCCGAGATCGCGCTGGTGTCGCTGCGCTCCGGGCAGGTGTCGGCGCTGGCCGAGAGGGGGGCCCGCGGCCGGGCGGTCGCGCGGCTGCGCGGCGACTCCAACCGCTTCCTGTCCGCGGTGCAGATCGGCGTGACGTTCACCGGGTTCTTCGCCTCGTCCTACGGCGGCGCCACGCTCGCCGGGCGTCTCGAGCCGGGCCTGGAGGGGATCGGGCTGCCCGTCGCGCTCGCGGCGACGCTCGCGCTGGTCCTCGTCACCGCGTTCGTCTCGTACCTGTCGCTGGTCGCGGGCGAGCTCGTGCCCAAGCGGCTCGCGCTGCAGAAGCCGGAGGCCGTGGCGCTGACGACGGCCCCGGTGCTCGACCGCCTCGCGTCGCTCACCCGCCCGCTGATCTGGCTGCTCTCGGTGTCGACGAACGCCGTCGTGCGCGTGCTGGGCGTCGACCCCAAGCAGACCGAGGACGAGGTCAGCGAGGACGAGCTGCGCGACATGGTCCGCACCACGAGCACGCTCACCGACGACGAGCGCCGCCTGCTCACCGACGCCTTCCAGGCCACCGACCGCGTCATCAGCGAGGTCATGGTGCCGCGCACCGAGGTCGACTTCCTCGACGCCGAGCTGACCGCCGCGGAGGCCGTCGTGCAGGTCTCCGACCGGCCGCACTCGCGCTACCCGGTGATCGGCGAGTCGGTCGACGACGTCCTGGGCTTCGTCCACGTCCGCGACCTGCTCACCGCGCACGTCACCGCCGCGGGCACCTCGCCGCGCCTGCGCGACATCGTCCGCACCGTGACGGTGCTGCCGGGCAGCAAACCCGTGCTCGACACGCTGTCGCTGATGCGGCGCGGCGGCGGGCACCTCGCGGTCGTCATCGACGAGTACGGCGGCACCGACGGGATCGTCACCGTCGAGGACCTCGTCGAGGAGATCGTCGGCGAGATCCGCGACGAGTACGACCCCAAGGCCGTGCCCGCGCGCCCCCTCGACGACGGCACCTACGAGGCCGACGGCCTGCTCCACCGCACCGACGTCGAGGAGCAGACCGGCATCGAGCTGCCCGACGGCTCCTTCGACACCCTCGGCGGCTTCGTCCTGCAGGAGCTGGGGCGGACGCCCCAGGTCGGCGACGTCGTCGAGGATCTCGACCACCGCTTCGCCGTCACCGCCGTCGACGGCCTGCGGGTCGCACGGGTCCGGATCACGCCGCTGGTGCGCGAGGACGCCCGCGAGGAGTCCGCGGACCAGTGATCGCCGGGCCCTGACCCCGGACCGTGACCCCGGACCGTGACCCCGGACCGTGATCCCGCGGTGCCGCAGCTCACCGACGCCTGTTGCGCCCGAGGAGCAGGATGGGCGGTGGTCGGGGAACGGGCGCGCACGAGGAGAGCGATGGACGACACGGGAGACGTCGGCGCTGACACCACCGTCCAGGAGGACCAGGGGCGCGGGGCGTTCGTGCTGCACGTGGACAGCGCCGAGGCCGGGCACGTCGACGTCCGGCGGCGGAAGGACCGGATCGTCCTCGTCCACACGGAGGTCGACGAGGCGTACGGCGGCCGGGGGCTCGCCGGGCGGCTCGTGCGGGCGGTGTTCGAGGCCGCGCGGTCCGAGGGGGTCGCCCTCGTCCCGCTGTGCCCCTACGCGCAGCGGTGGCTGGGGTCCCACCCCGAGTACCTCGCCGACGTCCCGCTGCAGACGCGGCAGGAGCTCGGCCTTCCGGAGCCGGAGATGGCGGGAGAGGAACAGTGACGACCCAGCAGGAGATCGACCCGCACGCCGAGCCCTCGGGGACGGGGTGCCTGGAGTGCGAGCAGAACGGCGGGTGGTGGTTCCACCTGCGCCGCTGCGCGGCCTGCGGCCACATCGGGTGCTGCGACTCGTCGCCGATGCAGCACGCGACGCGGCACGCCCGCGAGCAGGGCCACCCGATCCTCACGAGCTTCGAGCCCGGCGAGGACTGGTTCTTCGACGACCGCGACGGCTCCGTCGGCCACGGCCCGGTGCTCGCCGGCGCCCAGAACCACCCCGAGGACCAGGGCGTCCCCGGGCCCGCGGGGCGCGTGCCGGAGGACTGGCAGCGCAGGCTGCACTAGCGGGGGCTCAGCCCGTCGGGCCGAACCGCTCCACGCGGATCGTCCCGGCGGGCTGGCCGGCGTCGACGAGCAGCGTCTCCATCGCGCCGGTGAAGCGCGCCGAGCCGCAGAGGTACACCGTGGCCTCCGGGTCGACGAGCGCGGCGACCGCGGACATGTCCAGGCGCCCGGCGTGCGGCTCGCCCGGCGACCGGGTCAGCGCGATGTGGGCGCCGGCGGCCTCGAGCTCGTCGGCGTAGGGCAGGCGGTCGCGGGTCGTCGCGCTGACGGCCAGGCGCAGCCGCTCCGTGCGGCCGACGTCGTGCGCGTGCCGCAGCATCCCGACCAGCGGGGCGACGCCGCTGCCGCCGCCGATCCCGATCGCCCGCGTGTACCCGCTCCAGACGAACCAGCGCCCGATGGGCCCGCGGACCTCGAGGTCGTCGCCGGGCTCGACGACGTCGGCGAGGTAGGTCGACACCTCGCCGTCGTCGATGCGCTCGACGAAGAGCTCCACGAGGTCGTCGGCGGGCGCGGAGGCCACCGAGTAGGAGCGCTGCGCGGTGTACCCGTCGGGCGCGCGCAGGCGCACGACGTAGTGCTGACCGGGGTGGTGCTGGACGCGCTCGGGCACCGCGAGGCGCAGCACGACCGCGTCGACCGCCGGGTGCGCGACCTCGACGACCCGCGCGTCGCGCCACTTCGCCGCGGCCCGCCGGTCGTTCGGGCCGCCGGGGCGGTCGTCGGGGACCCCGATGTCGTCCGGCTCGTCAGTCCCCGTCGAAGCGCTGCTCACGCCAGGGGTCGCCTCGCTCGTGATAGCCGTTCACCTCCCAGAAGCCGGGCTCGTCGTGGTCGAGCAGGGTGATCCTCTCGATCCACTTCGCGGACTTCCAGAAGTAGAGGTGCGGCACGAGCATCCGCACCGGCCCGCCGTGCTCGCGGGTCAGCGGCTTGCCCTCGTGCTCCCACACCAGCCACGCCTTGCCGCCGCGCACGTCGTCGAGGGGCAGGTTGGTGGTGTAGCCCGTGGTCGAGCGCTCCACGATGTACTTCGCCTCGTCCTGGACGCCCACCGCGTCGAGCAGGGTGTCCAACGAGATGCCGGTGAAGTTCGTGTCGAGCTTCGACCACGTGGTGACGCAGTGGATGTCGCCGGCGTAGACCGACGGCGGCAGCAGCCGCAGCTCGCGCAGCGTCCAGGTGGTCGGGGTGTCGACGAGCCCGTCGACGGTGACGGTCCACGTGTCGGCGTCCACCCGCGGCGTCGCCTCGGCCGTCAGCACCGGCCACCCGGCCCCGACGTCGTACTGCCCGGGCGGCAGCCGCGGGTCGCGCTCCCGCCGGCGTCCGAGGAACCCGCGCGTGGTCGCCACGATCATCACTCCGTCTCGGCCGCGTCCGTGTGACTCACCGTCGACAGTAGTGAACGACCGGTCCTCCTGGCGTCCCCCGGACGACGCGGTCCTGGAGGACCCCGGTGACGCTGCGGGGATCGACGGCCGCCCGAGGTCGCGCGACGATGGACGGTGGCGTCGACCCCACGGCGTGGCCCGGCCGCCGTGCGGAGAGGACCCACCATGCGCTCCATCGAGACCGTGACCCTGGACGACGCCCGCCGCGTCATCGCCGCCGGCGAGGAGGAAGCGGCGCGGCAGGGCCAGCCGATGAACATCGCCGTCGTCGACGCGGGCGGCGTCCTCGTCGCGCACATCCGTCAGGACGGGGCGTGGATCGGCAGCGTGGACGTGGCCATCAACAAGGCGTTCAGCGCGCGGGCGTTCGACGTCTCCACCCAGGGCCTCGCCGACAACGCCCAGCCCGGCGGACAGTTCTACGGCATCCAGGACTCGAACCACGGCCGCATCATGATCTTCGCGGGCGGCGTGCCGCTGATGTCCGGGGAGGCCGTGGTGGGCGCCGTCGGTGTCAGCGGCGGGACCGGCGAGCAGGACCAGGCCGTCGCCACCGCGGCGGCCGCCGCCCTCTGAGCCGTCGGGGGAACACCCCCGGGCCGAGGGTCGTTGCCCCGATCACCGGACCCCGCCGGAGGGAGAGCTGCCGTGCCCACGCCCGACGTCCCGCTCGAGAAGCTGGGCTTCCTCACCCTCGGACTCTTCGACGGCGACGACCCCGGTCCCGGCATGGAGTCCACGCTGGCGGTCATCGAGCTGGGCGAGCAGCTCGGCTTCGACAGCGCCTACCTGCGCCACCGCCACTTCCAGACCGGCATCTCCTCCCCGATCGCGATCATGGCGGCCGCGTCGCAGCGCACCTCGCGCATCGCGATGGGCACCGCGGTCACGCCGCTGGGCTGGGAGAACCCGCTGCGCATGGCCGAGGACCTCGCCACCGTCGACATCCTGTCGGGCGGGCGCCTCGAGCCCGGCTTCTCCGTGGGCCCGCCGATCCACTGGGAGGACGTCAAGGACGCCCTCTACCCCGACACCGCTGACCGCGAGGACCTCACCTACGAGCGCGTCGCCCGCCTGCTGCGGATGGTGCGCGGCGAGCCGGTGAGCACGTTCTCCGGCACCGCGGGGTTCGAGGAGTTCTCCGCGCGGGTCGAGCCGCACTCCCCCGGGCTCGCCGACCGCATCTGGTACGGCGCGGGCAGCAAGCGCTCGACGCAGTGGGCCGCCGAGCAGGGCCTCAACCTGCTGACCAGCAACATCATCAAGCCCGAGCAGAGCGACCTCGAGACCGACGGCAGGTGGGACTTCGCCGCGATCCAGCAGCGCCAGATCGCCCTGTTCAAGGCGCACCACCCCGACGGCGAGGCGGCGCGCGTGTCGCAGGGGCTCGTCGTCATCCCCACCGACTCGGCGACGCCCGAGCAGCGCGCGAAGTACGAGGCGTACGTCGAGAAGCGCACGCCGCGCACCGCCGCGCCGATGGGCCCGCCCGGGCCGGGGCTGCTCGCCGCACCCGACGTGCTGGGCACCTCGGACGAGGTCGCCGAGAAGCTCTACGCCGACGCCGCGTTCCGGGAGGTCCGCGAGGTCGTGTTCGCGCTGCCGTTCACGTTCGAGCACGAGGACTACGTCCAGATCCTCACCGACATGGCGACGAAGCTGGGGCCGGCGCTGGGCTGGAAGGCCGCGGCCTAGTGGCCGACCACGCCGACGAGGTCGGGCTCGGCCCGGTCCTCGCGGAGCTCACCGCGCCCGGCGGGGAGTTCGCGATGGTGTCGACGACCGTCGACGGCGTCGCGATGCGGGTCCACGAGCGCGGTCCCCACACGCTGCGCGAGCTGTACCTGTCCTCGCCCGCGCCGGACGACCGCGTCGCGACGGTCTACGGCCACGAGCGCACGAGCTACGCCGAGCACCGCCGCCTCGTCGCCGGGCTCGCGACGTGGCTGGTCGACGGGCAGGGACTGGCGCCCGGCGACCGGGTCGCCGTCGCGATGCGCAACGTACCCGAGTGGCCCGTGGCGTTCTGGGCGGCGATGGTCGCGGGCCTGGTGGTCGTGCCGCTCAACGCCTGGTGGACCGGCGACCAGCTCGCCGGCGCGATCTCGCACGCGCAGGCCCGGGTGGTGATCGCGGACCCCGAGCGCGTCGGGGCACTGCGCGATCACCACGACCTGCCGCCGGTCGTGCGGGTGCGGGGCGAGGGCCCGACGCCACCCGGGGTGCGGTCGTGGGACGACGTCCTGCGCCCGTCCGACGGCCCGCTGCCCGCCGTCGACGTGACCCCGGACGACCCGGCCACGATCATCTACACCTCCGGCACCACGGGCGCGCCGAAAGGCGTCGTCGCCACCCACCGCAACCACGTCACCAACGCGCTCAACGTCGCGTGCCTGGGCCGTGCGAACCACCTGGCCGCGGCGCGGCGCGGCGAGCCGGTCCCCGCGCCCGCCCGGCCCGGGACGCTGCTGGCCTACCCGATGTTCCACATCGCCGGGCTCAACGGGCTCTACGGCGCCGTGCTCTCGGGCGCCACGCTCGCGCTGCTGCACCACTGGGACCCCGACGAGGCCCTGCGCCTCATCGCGACCGAGCAGCTCACCAACGCCTCGGGCGTCCCGTCGGTCCTGCGCGACGTCGTCGAGCTCGCCGTCGAGCACCCGCAGGAGACAGCGTCCCTCACCCGCATCGCGATGGGTGGCGCGCCCATCCCGCCCTCGCTCGTGCGGCGCGTGGCCACCGAGCTCGCCGGACGCGCCTCGGCGGCCAACGGGTACGGCGCGACGGAGACGACGTCGGCGGTGTGCGCCAACACCGGCGCCGACTACGCCGCGCACCCCGACAGCGTCGGACGTCCGGTGCCCGGCACCGAGCTGCGGGTCGTCGACCCGGCGACCGGCGACGAGGTGGGCGAGGGCACCGTCGGCGAGCTGTGCTTCCGCGGCCCACAGATCATGCGCGGCTACTGGCGCAACCCCGAGGCCACCGCCGCGGTGCTGCGCGACGGGTGGCTGCACAGCGGCGACCTCGGCCTGGTCCGCGACGGGTGGGTGTACGTCGTCGACCGCGCCAAGGACGTCGTCGTGCGCGGCGGGGAGAACGTGTTCTGCGGGGAGGTCGAGGCCGCACTGCTCGCGCAGCCGGGCGTCCTCGAGGCCGCGGTGGTCGGCGTCCCGCACCCGCGTCTCGGCGAGGACGTGGCCGCCGTGCTCGTCGCCGAACCGGGCGCCGCGCCCGACACGCCGGCGCTGCAGGACGCGCTGGCCGCGGTGCTGCCCGGGTTCGCCGTGCCGGGCACGGTGATCTGGCGCGGCGAGCCGCTGCCCCGCACCGCGACCGGGAAGATCCTCAAGGACACGCTGCGCCGCGAGCTGGCCGGCTGATCACACGAGCGGCCGTCCGAGCGCGCGGCGCACGCGCAGGTCGGTGAGCGCCGTCGAGTACGGCGCCCGGCGCAGCGGCGCCGGGAGCCGGTGCACCACCGCGCCGAGCCGGCGCATCCGGGCCTCGAACCGCGCCTGGTCCGCGTCCGACCACGCGAGACCCAGCAGCGAGCGGAACGGCTCGTGCAGGAAGCCGGTGGTGAGGAACGTCCGCGACGGCTCGGTCGCCCGGCGCACCGGTGCGGGCAGGAAGTCGCCCCGCAGCAGCCGGTGGAGGTGCGCCCGCACCGCGTCGTCGATGCGGACGTGGCGCAGGCCGTCGTCCCACGCACCGTCGAACGCGTCCCGGTCGGCCGGCCACTGCTCGGGCCGCATCTGCAGCGTCGTCCCGAGCGTCGCGCACTGCCGGTACACCGGGTCCGGCAGCCGCATCCCGGGGGCGCCGGCGAGCAGGCCCCAGGTGTCCTCGAACGCCCGGTAGAGGCAGAGCGCCACCCAGCGCTGCAGGTCCGGGTCGAACGCGTCGTAGTCGACGGGGCTCTGCGCCGTCGCGTGCACGTGCGCGTGCGACCGGCCGACCGCCCGCCGGTAGTCCGCGCGCTCCTCGTCGGTGCCGAGCAGGGCGACGGCGAGGTAGGCGGTGGTCGTCCGGAAGCGGTGCAGGGGGTGGAGCAGGACGTTGCCGGAGTCGACCCGGCTCTCGGCGACCCCGTGACCGACCCCCGGCCACGAGAGCTCCATGACCACGTTGGCGGTCGCCGAGAGCACGACGGGCCCGAGCACGAGGTCCGCCGCGCCGCGCGGCGGCGGGATCACAGCCCGAGCGTCTTGCCGATGATGTCGCGCTGGATCTCGCTCGTGCCGCCGTAGACCGTCGAGACCACGCTCTGGCGCAGCAGGCGCTCCATGCCGTACTCGGTGGCGTAGCCGTAGCCGCCCAGCATCTGCATGCCCTCGAGCGAGAGGTGCTTGGCGAGCTCGGTGGCCTTGAGCTTGGCCATCGACGCCTCGCGCGGGAACAGCGCGCCCGGGTTCTCGTCGATGGTGCGCGCGGTGTCGTGCACGAGCAGCTTGAGGGCCGCGAGCTCGGTGGCGTTGTCGGCGATGCGGTGGCGCAGCGCCTGGAAGGTGCCGATCGGCCGGCCGAACTGCTGGCGCTCCTTGACGTAGGCCAGCGTGTCGTCGAACGCGCGGCGCGCGAGGCCGAGCATGAGCCCGGCGAGGATCATGCGCTCGAGGTTGAGCCCGGCCATGAGCTGGCGCCAGCCCTGCCCCTCGGTGCCGACGACGGCGTCGGCGGGCAGGTGGCAGTCGGTGAAGTAGAGGTCGTTCACCTCCTTGCCGCCCATCGTCTCGATGCCGTGGATCTCGAGGCCGTCCGCGTCGGTGGGGACCATGAACATCGTCAGGCCCTCGTGCTTGCCGCCCTCGGTGGAGGTGCGCGCGACGAGCAGGATGTGCTTCGAGATGTGGGCGTTCGAGCACCACGTCTTCTGGCCGTTGACCACCCAGCCGTTCTCGGACTTCTCGGCCTTGCAGGTCAGTCCACCGACGTCGGAGCCGGCGCCGGGCTCGGACATCGAGATGGCGAGCAGCTCGCCGTTGATCACGTCGCCCAGCAGCTGCCGCTTCTGCTCCTCGGAGCCGCTGCGCTCGAGGGCGGCCGCGGTGATGATCGTCGTGCCGAAGCCGCCGATGGGGATCTGGTGGTACGAGGTCTCCTCGAGGAAGACGAGCAGGTCCGTCATCGACCCGCCGGAGCCGCCGTACTCCTCGGGCAGGGCGATGCCGAGCCAGCCCTGGTCGGCCATCTTGCGGTAGATCGCCATCGAGTGCGGGCCCTCGGCGGTCAGCTCGTCGCGGCGCGCCTTGTCGGGCACCTCGCGACGGGCGAACTCGCCGATGGCGTTCGCGAGGTCCTGCTGCTCCTCGGTCAGGGTGACGGGCATCGTCGGCCTCCTGTGGCTAGCTCTCGTCCCAGAGGCCGACGGCCTCGAGGTGGGCGAGGAGGAGGTCGCGCCCGTCGAGGACGTGGCCCTCCATCGCCGCCCGTGCGGTCTCGGCGTCGCCCGACGCGAGGGCGTCGAGCAGCGTGCGGTGCGCGGCGACGGTGGCGGTGCGCCAGGCCGCGCGGCCGGTGTAGAAGCGGGGCGGCAGGTAGTGCGCGGCGCGCCCGACGAGCCACGCGAGCTTGCGCGCCCCGCCGGCGCGGTTGAGCGCGGCGTGGAAGCGGCCCTCGGCGAGGGCGAGGTCTTCCGGCAGACGGAGCGGAGCGGAGCTCGACCCGTCGACGCCGTCGACGCCGGGGTCGCCGGGGTCGCCGGTCTCGATGAGCGCGTCCACCTCGGCGGCCCGCGCTCGCAGCGTCGCCAGCCCCTCGGCGTCCAGCGACCCGGCAGCGCGGGCCGCGAGCTCGCCGGTGAGCTGGGCCTGGACCGCGAACAGGTCGACGACGTCGGCGCGGTCCAGCGGCGCCACGACGAACCCGCGGCGCGGCAGCGCCCGCACCATGTCGTCGGCGCGCAGCGCCTGCAGCGCCTCACGCACGGGCGTCGGGCTGACGCCGAGCTCGACGGCGAGGCGGTCGGGCCGCAGGAACGTGCCCGGTCGCAGGACCCCCGAGAGGATCCGCTCGCGCAGCTGCAGCGCCACCTGCTCGGGCAGCGCGGGGGCGTCACCGAGCAGCGCCGCCCCGGTCCCGGTCACGATGCTGGACCATATCCTATGGGATTTGGCGTGGACAGGGTCGGCGAGCGGGCAGGGGCCGAGACCGCCTCACCCGCGGGAGATCGCCGAGGGGGTCAGGCGGGTGTCCGCACCGGCGTGCGCGTGCCCGCGCGCCGCACGAGCCGGTCGGCGGCGACGGCGCCGAGGCCGGAGACCAGGGTGATGAGGACGAGGTAGCCCGCTGCCCCGGCCATGCCCAGCGGCGAGGCGAGCAGCAGCGTCGTGAAGATCGGGGCGAGGGCGCCGCCGACGATCGAGCCGAGCTGGTAGCCGACCGACGCGCCGCTGTAGCGCACCTCGGTGGGGTAGCACTCCGCAGCGAGCGCGGCCGACGGCCCCCACATCGGTGCCGACGCCCACCGGGCCGCGGCCACGGCGACCGCGATGAGCAGCAGCGACCCGCTCGCGAGCAACGGCAGGAACAGCGCGGCGACGACGGCCGTGGCGAGGCTGCCGATGACGATCGTGCGCGACAGGCCCCAGCGGTCGGCGCCCGCCGACACCCACAGGATCAGCGGCACCTCGAGCACCGCGACGACGAGCACGATCGCGATCAGCGGCGCCCGGGGCAGGCCGAGGCTGCTGGTGCCGTACTGGATGGTGTACGTCGCGGCCATGTAGCCGATGCCCGTGATGCCGGTGAACATCGCGATCCCGCACAGGACCTGCGGGAAGTGGTGGCGCAGCACCGACGCCAGCGGCAGCGCCATCGACCCGGTGCGCTTCACGGCGACGAACTCCGAGCTCTCCTCGATCCGCAGCCGCACCCACAGCCCGACCAGCACGAGGACCGCGCTGAGCAGGAACGGGACGCGCCAGCCCCACGACGAGAACGCCTCGGCGGGCATCGACGCCGCGAGCACGAGGAAGATCGCGTTCGAGGCGATGAGCCCGATCGGCACCCCGAGCTGCGGGAAGCTGCCGTAGAACGCCCGCTTCGACTCCGGCGCGTGCTCCACCGAGATCAGCACCGCGCCGCCCCACTCGCCGCCGACCGCGAAACCCTGCACGAGGCGCAGCACGACGAGCAGGACCGGGGCGAGCGCGCCGACCGCGGCGTACGTCGGGAGCAGGCCGATGAGGGTCGTCGCGACACCCATCGTCACCAGGGTCGTGACGAGGGTGGCCTTGCGCCCGATGCGGTCGCCGAGGTGCCCGAAGACGATGCCGCCGATGGGCCGCGCGATGAACCCGACCGCGAACGTCGCGAACGCGGCGAGCGTGCCGGTCAGCGAGGAGACCTGCGGGAAGAACTGCGGCGCGAACACCGTCACGGCCGCGAGGCCGTAGATGTAGAAGTCGTACCACTCGATCGACGTGCCGACGAGGCTCGCGAGCGCGACCTTGCGGACCTCGCGTCCGGAGCGGGCGGTGGGGGCGGGATCGGACGGAGTGGCGGTCGGGTCCTCGGCCATGGGCGGTCGGTCCTCCGGGAGGCTCGGTGGCGGGGATCGTCAGGGCGCCGGCGGCGCGGCCCGGCGGGGGCGGCGGCCGGCGGCCAGGGCGTGCGAGACGCCGGCGGCGCTGGTGCGCACGAGCGGAGCGAGCACGGAGACCGGCGGGTTGTCGTGGTGCGCGACCACCGACAGCGCGGCCACGACCTCGCCCCCGGCGTCGCGGATCGGGGCGGCGACCGAGGTGGCGTCGTCGGTGATCTGGCGCTCGCTGACCGCGTAGCCGCAGGTCCGGATGGCCGCGAGCATCTCCCGGATCCGCACGGGGTCGGCGAGCGTGTAGGGGGTGTGGCGGGTGAACGGCCCCTCGAGGACGCGCTCGACGACGTCGGCCGGCGCGTGCGCGAGGAGCACCAGCCCCACGCCCGTCGCCGTCATCGCCCAGCGGCCGCCGACGCGGGTGAGCACGCCGACCGCCCGGGAGCCGGCGAGGCGCTCGACGAAGACGATCTCGTCGTCCTCGCGCACCGCGAGCTGGACGTTCTCGCGGGTGACCGCGCACAGGTCCTCGAGGTAGGGCAGCGCCCGCTCGCGCAGCCCCGGGCCGCGCGGCGCCAGCGCGCCGACCTCCCAGAGCCGCAGGCCGATCTGGTAGCGCCCGCCCGCGTCGCGCTCGACCGCGCCCCAGACCTCGAGCTCGGTGACGAGCCGGTGCGCGGTGGACAGCGGCACCCCGGAGCGGCGGGAGATCTCGCTGAGGGTCAGCGTCGGGCGGTCGTCCGAGAAGGCCTCGAGCAGGCGCAGCGCCCGGGCCACGACCGGCCCCGTCGACACTCGTTCCGGGTCCCGCACGGGTCGGGTGGACCGGCCGCGGTCATGGGTGACCGTCATGGCTCTCCGTCGGCGTCGGCGACACGGATCGCAGGAGTGTGCGGCGGGTCACGCGCTGTGCCCAACAGAGGTTTCCGGATGCCGGAAGACGAGTGTGAGGAGGGTGTCAGGCCGGGACGAGGCGGACCGGCACGCTCGCGAACCCCCGCAGCCAGTTCGAGAGCCGGGGACGCGACTCCCCCGCGGGCTCGATGCGCGCGACGCGACGGGCCAGCGCGCCCAGGAGCGCCTCGGCCTCCATGCGGGCGATCACCTGGCCGACGCAGTTGTGCACGCCGGCGCCGAAAGCGGTGTGCCCTGCGGTGCGCCGGTGCAGGTCGTAGACGTCGGGGGCGTCCCAGCGGCGGGGGTCGCGGTTGGCGGCGCCGAGCATCATGAGCAGCTTCTCGTCGGGGCGGACCAGGGTCTCGCCGACGACGACCTCGCGCGTCGCCGTCCGCCCGATCACCGGGCTCGGGGTGTGGAAGCGCAGGCCCTCCTCGAACGCCGCCCGCGCGAGGGTCGGGTCGGCGTGCAGCGCCGCCCACTGCTCGGGGCGGCGGGCGAGCTCGTGCACCACCGCGCCGAGCGCGAGGATCGTCGTGTCGATCCCGGCCGAGAGGAACGACCGTACGAGCAGCGCGGCGTCGTCGACGGTGATGTCGCCCGTGTCGGCGAAGGCGTAGATGGCCGCGCCGATGCCGTCGTCGGCGAGCGCCTCGCGGCGGACCTGCCAGGCGACGTACTCGCGCGCCCCGCCCGCCCGGCGCTCCGCCTCGGCGCGCAGGGAGTTGTGCGGCCCCATCGACTCGAAGTTCAGCGCCGCGTAGGGCAGGAGGTGCTCGCGGCCCTCGGGGGCCATGCCGACCGCGTCGGGCAGCACCGTCATCGGGAAGCGCTCGGCCAGCGCGGCCGCGGCGTCGACCTCGCCGGCCGCCACCGCGTCGTCGACCACCTCGGCCGCCACCACCGCGAACCGGTCGGCCAGGTCCGCGAGCGCCCGCGGCGCGAGCACCCGGTTCATCACCCGGCGCGCGGCGGTGTGCGCGGGCGGGTCGGCGTCGAGCAGCACGCTCGGCGGGCGCCAGCCCTCGCCGCGGCGGATGTCGGCCAGCCCGGTGCCGGCGGTCGAGGTCCAGGTCTCCCAGTCGCGGAAGACCGCCGCCACCTCGGCGTGCCGGCCCGTCGCCCACACCCCGTGCGCGGCCAGGCGCACCACCGGCGCGGCCTCACGGACGGCGGTGTCGGCGGGGACCGGGTCGGCGAGGACGTCGAGGGCGAACGGGTCGACGTCGAGCTCCACCACCGTGTCGGTCACGGGCCCATCGGAGCACCGCGTCGCGGGTCGTGGGCACCCCGCTCCCGGATGCCGGGAGGGCTACCCGTCGTCGTCCGGGGCGGCCAGCGCGAGGCCCAGGAGCAGGCGGTCGCGGGCGTCGGCGAGGCGGCGGCCCGTGAGCGCCTCGAGGCGCGCGAGCCGGTACATGACGGTGTTGCGGTGGCAGTAGAGCGCGCCCGCGGCGTGGGACGGCGAGCCGTCGGCGTCGAGCACCGCGCGCAGGGTCGCGAGCAGCACGGCGCGCTCGGCCGGGGGCACGTCGAGCAGGTCGCCGAGCGCGGCGCGGCGCAGGCGCGGCACGAGGTCGGGCGCCTCGGCGAGCAGCGCCTCGGGCAGCCGGTCGTCGAGGTCCGCGACGGCCCCGGCGCCCGCCGGCAGCGTCCGCGCGGCCAGGCGCGCCCAGCGGTGCGCGACGTCGAGCCGCCCGAGGCCCGCCACCGGCGGCGACACCCCCACCGGCCCCAGCGCGCGGGGCCGCAGGGCGTCGGCGACGGTGGTGGTGGTGGCGGCGGCGGCGGTGGTGGTCCCGGCGTCGTCGTCCTGCGGGATCACGACGCCCACGACCTCCGCCGAGCGCACGTGCCACACCGACGTCGCGCACCCGGCGAGCGCCTCCGCCGCCCCGGGCAGCGGGTCGCCCTCGGCGTCGCCGACCGGGGCGACCACGCACAGCACCGCGGCGTCCTCGTCGACGCCGAACAGGCGCGCGGCGTCCCGGGCCCACGCGGGCTCGTGGCCGCGCCCGGCGAGCAGGCCCTCGATCACCGCCCAGCGCCGGCCCAGCTCCAGGCCGCGCAGCCGCGTCTCCTCGCGCCGGTAGGCGTCGACGAGCCGGTCGGAGCTCGCGTCGAGTATGCGCCACACGTCGTCGGCGACGACGAGCAGCGCGGCGTCGTGCTCGCCGCCGAAACGTTCGCGGGACACGGCGCGCATCCGCTCCCACACCAGCCGCCCGCACTGGCGGTAGGCGCGCAGCACGACCTCGAGCGGCACCCCCTGACGCGCGCGTCGCCGGCCGGTGTCGACGGTCAGCGCGGCGGCGTCGACGTCGGGCGGCAGGTCACCGGCGAGCTGGGTGAGCAGGCGCTCCAGGCTCGCCCGGCAGGTGGCGCGCAGGTCGTCGCGCACCGGCACCCCGAGCGCGCCGTAGACGTCCTCGCGCTCGAGGATGCGCGCGGTGAGGCAGTCGGCGATCTCGTCGACCTCCTCGCGCAGGGCGCGGCACAGCACCGTCAGCGAGTCCCGGGCCGTCCCGGCGCGCGCCACCATCGGGGAAGCATCCCCCGCGGCGGCCCGTGCGGTCCACGTCACACGGTCGTCGGCGCCTCGGGTGCCTTCCCCCGCCACACCAGCGACCGGGCGTCGAGGTCGCGGACCAGCGCGGCGCCCTCGGCGAGCATCCGCTCCCCCTGCGCCACGGCGTGGGCGAGTCGGTCGTCGTCGAGCTGCCGGTACGCGGCGCCGCGGCGGCGGTCGAGGGCGTCGTACCAGCGCCCACCGACCGCGTCGTCGAGCAGCACGCGGCCGAAGCAGTGGCCGTGGCGGATCACCCAGTGCTCGCGCGCGGCCGCGGCGGGGAGCTCCCGGTCGACGAGCTCGCGGTAGCGGGCCAGGAGGGCATCACGGTCGGCCATGCCCGCGGCTACCCACGCACGCATCCCCAGCGACCGGCGTACGCCGCGCACCGTTCGGGCACGCTCCCGGATGACCGCCACGAACGTCGCGACGCCCACGACATCGCCCGCCCCGCCGCGACCGGCGCTGTCGGTCCCCCTGCCGTGGTTGGGCACCATCGAGCTCTCGCGGGCCCAGCTCGTCTACGTCGGCGGGATCGCCGGGCTCACCGTGGCCGGCCTGCTCGAGTGGCCGATCGCCCTGGTCATCGCCGGCGGCAGCGTGCTGACCTCGGACCCCGGCAGCCGGACCGGGCGCGACGTCGGCGGCGCGATGGCCGTCTGACGCGACCGGGAGGGGCCCCGTGCGGGCACCCCTCCCGGCCTCCGTCAGCGCGCTCAGCGCCGGCGGCGTGCCTCGTCGGCGGCCTCGGCGAGCTCGAGGGCCTCGGCCTTCTTCTCGGCCGCCTCGCGCTCGGCGGCCACGGCCTCGGACTCCTCCTGGACCCGGGTCCGCCGGGCCTCGTGAGCGTGGTCGTCGATCTGCTCGTGCGCCTTCGCGCGGTCGCGCTCGGCCTGCTCCTTGCGCTGCTGCTCGCGCTGCTCGGCCTTCTCGGCCCGCTGGCGGCGCTCCTCCTCGAGGCGCTGCTTCTGCTCCTCGGCCTGCTGCCGCGTCCGCTCGCGCTGCTGCTGGTCCTGCTCGCGGCGCTGCGCCAGCCGGTCGTCGGCGACCTCGCGGCGGGCGTCGGCGGCCTCCTCGCGCTCCGCGGCCTCGCCGCGCTGCCGGACGCGCGCCTCCTTCACCCGGCCCTGCGCGCTCATCTCGGGGTCGCCGAGCACCGTGCCCAGGATCCCGCGCACGGTGGCCTCGACGCTGTCGAACGCCAGGGACGGACCCCACTCCTTGTTGCCGCCGTTGCCGGTGACCTGGGCCAGCAGGTCGACGGGCACGCGGGCCACGCCGAACCCGACCGACACGAGGGTGCGCGGCACCGCGGCCACGGGGTTGCTCATCGGTTCTCCTCCACGCTCTCGATCACCTCGGCGTCGCGGCGCGCCTGCTCCGCGCGGACCTCCTCGTCCTGCGCGCGCTCCTCGGCGGCGGCGCGCTCGCGCACCGCGTCCACCTCGTCGCGGCGCAGCTCCTGCTCGCGGGACTGCGCGACCTGCTCGGTGGCCTGCCGGCGGGTCGCGGTCTCCTGCGCGGCCCGCTGCTGCTCGGCGGAGCGGTCCTGCTCGGCGCGCTCCTCGCGGGCCGCCGCGGCGTCCTCGGTCGCGAGGCGCTCGCGCTCGACCCGCAGCTCCTCCTCCTTGGCGCGGGCCTCGGCCTCCTCGCGCTTCTGCTCGGCGAACTCGTCGGCCCGCTTGGCCTCCTTCGCGGCGTCCGCCTTCTCCTGCTGCAGCTCGCCCTCGGCGCGCAGGTCCTGGTTGTCGGTGACCGCGCCGGCAGCCTGCTTGACGGCGCCGGCGATCCGCTGACCCGCGCGGGTGGCCTTGCTGGACTCACCGGGGTCGGCCATGGGCTCCTCCTCGTACGGCGTCTGTCCGCCTGGAGCCCCCTGGTACCCGCTGGGCCGACCGTTCGATCACCGACGACCGGGCGGACGGCCCGCTACCCGCCCAGCTCTGCCCGCAGCCGCCCGGCCCCCGCCGCCAGGGCGCGCATCTTGCCCTCGGCCACGTCGCGCGGCAGGTACTTCAGCCCGCAGTCGGGCGCGAGCACGAGCTGCTCGGGTGGGAGCAGGTCGAACGCCCGGCGCGCCCGATCGGCGACGACGTCCGGGCTCTCCACCGTCTCGTCGGACAGGTCGAGGACGCCGAGGATGATCGTCTTGTCGGTGAGGTCGGTGAGCACGCCCAGGTCGAGGCCGGACTGCGCGGTCTCGATGGAGATCTGGTCGACGGGGCTGCCCGCCAGCTCGGGCAGGAACGAGTAGCCCTCGGGGCGCTCGTGGATGATCGCCGCGTAGCCGAAGCAGATGTGCACCGCCGTGGTCCCCGTGACGCCGTCGAGGGCGGCGTTCAGGGCCTCGAGCCCGTACGCGCGGGCGGCGTCGGGCCGGGCCTGCATGTAGGGCTCGTCGATCTGCACGACGTCGGCGCCCGCCGCGAACAGGTCCCGCACCTCGGCGTTCACCACCGCCGCGTACGCCATCGCCGCCGCCTCCGGGTCGCCGTAGTGGTCGTCCTGGGCCTGCTGCGACATCGTGAACGGCCCCGGCACGGTCATCTTGATCGTGCGGTCGGTGGCCGCGCGCAGGAAGCGCAGGTCGTCGACCTCCACCGGCGCCGGCCGCGCGATCGGCCCGGTGATGCGCGGGACCGGGTTCGGGTGCCCGCTGCGGTCGAGCGCGCTGCCCGGGTTGTCGACGTCGACGCCGTCGAGCGCGGTCGCGAAGTGGTTCGAGTAGCTCTCCCGCCGGATCTCGCCGTCGGTGACGATGTCGAGCCCGGCGTCCTCCTGCGCCTTGATCGCCAGCAGCGTGGCGTCGTCCTGCGCCTGCGCGAGGAACTCGGGCGCCACGCGCCAGAGCTCCTTCGCGCGCACCCGCGGCGGGAACCGGCCGGCGAGCTTGCCGCGGTCGATGAGCCAGTCGGGCTGGGCGTAGCTGCCGACCAGTGACGTGGGCAGCAGGGGCAGGGACGGCACGGCGGCTCCTCGGGTCGGGACGGTCAGGAGGGCTGGAGCACGAAGTCGTAGGCGGCCTCGCACCACGGGACGTCGCTGTGGCCGCCGTCGGGCGTCGGGCCCGGCTCCCGGTCGGTGAACGTGACGACCAGCTCGCGCTTGACGCCGAAGACGACGTCGCTGTCGAGGTACGGCGCGCCCTCCTGGAACAGGTGCGTGATCAGCGGCTCGTGGCCCGGGGCGTTGAGCAGGAAGTGCACGTGCGCGGGGCGGAAGTGGCTGATGTCGGTCTGCGCGATGAGGTGCCCGACCGGGCCGTCCATCGGGATCGCGTAGCCGAGCGGGGCGATGGTCCGCACGCAGTACGTGCCGTCCTCGCGGGCGGTGTACTTCGCGCGCAGGCGCGCCTCGTCGACCTCGAGCTGGCTCTCGTAGGCGCCCTCGGCGTCGGCCTGCCAGACGTCGAGCACCGCGCCGGGCACGGGCGTGCCGTCGAGCGAGCGCACCGTTCCGTGCACGAAGAGCGGCGTGCCCGACACCCCGTCGGACATGTCGCCGCCGTAGCCGAGCTCGGGCGAGCCCTCGATGAAGAACGGGCCCAGCACGGTGGCGGGCGTCGCGCCCTCGCGGAAACGGTGGTTCTGCTGCACCACGAGCATCGACAGGCCCAGCACGTCCGACGCGAGGATGAACTCCTCGCGCTTCTCGTCGCTGATCTGCCCGACCTCGGTGAGCCAGCGCATCGCCGCCATCCACTCGCCCTCGGACAGCTGCGTCTCGCGGGCGAACGCGTGGAGGTGGCGGACGAGCGCGCTCATGAGCTCCGCCGTGCGCGGATCGTGCGCCGTCGACCACCGGGCGGCCGCGAGGTCGGTGATCGTGTCCTCGGTGACGGTCATCGGCGTGGTGGGGGTTGCCGGGTGCGCCATGTCGACCCTCCTGTGGTGGTTCAGAGGCTGGGCGGGACGTACGGGTCGGGGTCGACGGGCCGGTTGTGCAGGTCCACCGACAGGAAGATGTCGTTGCCGACGGGGTGGCGCAGCTCCTCGGCGAGCTGGCCGATGAGCCCCGCCGTCCGGGCGAGCAGGGCGAAGGCGCGCAGCAGCTCGAGGGGCAGGCCGAGGTCCGCGAGCGCCGCGCCGCAGACGCCGGCGCCGTTGAGGGGCAGCGTCTTCCCGAGGATCTCCGGGTGCACCCGCCCGATCGCGGCGAAGAGCGCGAGGTGCGGACCGGTGAGCCCCTCCTCGGCCGCGATCGCCATGAGCCGCGGTGTGCGGGGGTCGCCGTCCTTGTGGACGTGGTGACCCAGGCCCGGGACGAACCTCCCGGCCTCGCGCTGCGCGCGGACCGTCTCCAGTGCCAGCGCGTCCCACCCATCGTCGTCGGTCGGCAGCTGCTCCTGCGCGACCAGGACGCCGTGCAGGAACCGCCCGCAGTCCTCGGTGACGCCGAGGAAGCGCGAGCCGCCGGCGAGCAGGCCCGCCGCGAGCGCGCCCTGCACCGAGTCGGGCGCGGAGAGGTGGGTCAGCCGCGTGATGATCGCGGTCGGTGTGTAGCCGTGGTCGGCCAGCGCGGCGAGGACGGCCTCGAACACTCGGGTCTCGCCGGGCGTGGGCCGGCGCTGCGTCGCGAGCCAGAACGCGAGCTCGCCGAAGCCGACCTCGCCCATGACGTCGTTCGCCAGGTCGTGGCCGAGCAGGGTGATGGCGTCCTTCGACGAGGCGCCCAGGGCGGTGGGGTACTCGCGGGGCTCACTCATCGGCGCTCCTCGATGGTCCGGCTCCGCTGCGCTCCGTGTCCTGCGCCAACCACTTCCGCAGCTCCGCACCGTGCTCGTCGAGCTCGGGCGGCGGCAGCTCGTAGGTCGCCGGGGTCTCGGAGAAGCGGATCGGGTTGCGGGTGGTCGGTACCGCCCGCTCCCCTGTGCCGACCTCGACGACGGGGTCGAGCCCGAAGCGCTCGGCGATCGCGAAGCCGCCGGCGACGCTGTTGATCGGGCCGGCCGGGACGCCCGCGGCCACGAGGAGGTCGAACCACTCGTCGGCGCCCTTGCCCGCCAGCGCCTCGACGAGGATCGGGCGCAGCTCGTCGCGGTGCTCGGTGCGGTCGGCGTTGCGCGCGAACCGGGGGTCGTCGGCCAGCTCGGGCATCCCGAGGACGCCGCAGAGCTTGCGGAACTGGCCGTCGTTCGCCGCGGCGACGATGAGGTCGTTGTCGGCGGTGGGCAGCGGCTCGTAGGGCACGACGCTGGGGTGGGCGTTGCCCATCCGCGTCGGGACGACGCCGCCCGCGGCGTAGGCCGAGCTCTGGTTGACCATCCCCGACATCGCCGACGCGAGCAGCGACAGCTCGACGTGCTGGCCGCGGCCCGTGGCGTCACGGTGGCGCAGGGCGGCCAGGATGCCGATGAGCGCGTCCTTGCCCGCCATGACGTCGAAGATCGAGATGCCGGCGCGGAACGGCGGGCCGTCGGGCGCGCCGGTGAGGCTCATCAGGCCCGAGACCGCCTGCACCATGAGGTCGTAGCCCGGGACGTGGGCGCCCCCGGTGGACCCGAAGCCGGAGATCGAGGCGTAGACGAGCGCCGGGTTGTCGGCCGACACCGAGGCGTAGTCCAGCCCGTACTTGGCCATGCCGCCGGGGCGCAGGTTCTCGATGAGGACGTCGGCGCGGCGGGCGAGCTCCTTGGCGATCGCGACGTCCTCGTCCTGGCGCAGGTCGAGCGCGATGGAGCGCTTGCCGCGGTTGATGCCCAGGTAGTAGGTCGACGTCTCGCCGCGGGTCGGCGGCATCCAGGTGCGGGTCTCGTCGCCCTGCGGCGACTCGACCTTGACCACCGTCGCGCCCAGGTCGGCCAGCAGCATCGTGGCGTAGGGCCCGGCGAGCACGCGCGAGAAGTCGGCCACGAGGAGCCCGGCGAGCGGGCCCCCGCCCGTCGCCGCGCCGGGGTCGTCCTCCTGCGCCATGCGCCCTGCCCCCTCCGTCCGCTGTACGGACACGTGTCCGTGTTCGTCCTCGCGAGCCTGCTCGCGGTGGCCGAGATCGTCAAGCCCGGGGGCGGTCGCGCCGCCGCCGGGTCGATCACCCGACCCGTCGCCCGTCCCCGGGCGCGAGCCGCCGCAGCAGTGCCGCCGCGGCGTCCACCTCGTCGTCGGCGACCTCGTGGGCGCGGCCGGGCTGCACGCGCAGCTCGACGTCGGCGTCGCGGTCGCGCAGCAGCGTGGCGAGCTCCTCGGTGGCCGCGAGCGGGATCCACGCGTCGTCGTCGCCGTTGCCGAGCAGCACCGGCAGGCCGGCGAGGGAGGCACCGGCCGCCCCGCGGTCGGAGCCGAGCGGGCCGAACGCGGCGCCCGTCCACACCACCGCGCCGGCCCACCGGCGCGGCCGGCGCAGGAGGTGGTCGGCGACCAGGCAGGCGCCCTGGGAGAACCCCGCGAGCACCGTCGACCGGGCGTCGTGGCCGTGCGCGGCGAGGGCGTCGGCGAGCCCGTCGACCACCGCCGCGGCACGGTCGCGCTCGGCGCGGGTCTCGGCGAGCGGGTCGTGGACGCGACCGGCGTACCAGGAACGTCCGGGCGCGGCCGGGAGCACCCACGTGACGGCCACGTCGGGCAGGCGCGCCACGAGGCGGGTGAGCACGTGGTCGTGCATCCACGCGGGGTCCTGGTCGCGGCCGTGCAGCAGCACCACGGCGAGCGTCCCGGAGCCCGGCGGCGCGCCGTGGAGAGCCACCCCGGGCGCCCGCAGGGCCTCGGCCCGAGCCGTCACGCGGTCCCGTCCAGCATGGTCCGACGGTAGGCCACCGGGGTGCGGCCGGTCGCGGCCTTGACCAGCTGCCCGAACCGCGTCGCGTTGGTGAACCCCCAGCGCAGCGCGATCGCCGACACCGGGGTGCGGACCTCGGCCGGGTCGGCGAGGTCGGCCAGGCAGCGGCCCAGCCTCCGCTCGCGGATGGTGCCCGCCACGGTCCGGCCGTCCTCTGCGAGCAGCGCGTGCAGGTGGCGGGGCGAGATGAACATCGCGGCGGCGACGGCGCGCGGCGACAGGCCCGGGTCGGCGAGGTGCTCGTCGATGTGCCGGTCGATGCGTCCGCGCAGCTCCTCGTGCGGGTCCGGGGCGGCCAGCAGCCCCCGGCGGGCGAGCTCGTCGTCGAACAGGGTGCGCGCGAGCTCGGTGGCGTGCCGCGCGGCGGCGAGCGCGGCGTCGGGGCGGGCCCCGGGACGCTCCAGGCTCTGGTGCAGGCCGGTGAGCAGGCCCGCGACGGCCGGGGCGATCCCGTGGGCGGCGCCGAGCGTCGTCGCGGTCAGCGCCTCGGCCTGCCGGTGGGCGCCGAGACCGTCGGCGGGGAAGCGGAAGCAGAGGCTGCGGTAGCCCTCGCCGCTGACGATCTCGACGGGGCGGGCGGAGTCGTAGAAGACCATGTCCCCGGGGCCCACGCGGGCCAGCCGGCCGTCCTGCCGGAACTGCGCGGTGCCCGCGAGCTGCAGCGAGAGCAGGTAGTCCGCGGGGGCGTCGTCGATGTGCTCGGCCGCGCGCTCCGCGCGGTGGGGCCGCGACGACATGGCGATCATCGACGCGGCACCCAGACGTCGGCGGCCGATGCTGCCGCGGAAGCGCTCGGGTGCCGAGTACTCGACGTGGAAGGGCAGCAGCGCCCCCGTGACGGCCCCCCGCCAGGCCTCGACGCTCCCGACGTCCTGGACCTCACCGACCACGTCGTCCATCTCCGAGCACCTCCGGCGCGCCGGACGACCGGTCGTCGGCCGCCGACCCCCGCACCGTGCCGCGGGCGGAGATGTCCGTGCACTGTAGTGAGAGGCACGAGACGCAGACCACACCTAGCGTCGCCGGTCGAGCTCCGGCCCCGCCCTCCAGGAGGTCCCGTGTCCCACATCCGCGGTTCCCACCACACGACGCTGTCCGTGGCCGGCGCCCAGGAGGACGTCGACTTCCACGTCGACACGCTGGGCATGCGCTTCATCAAGCGCACGGTGCTCTTCGACGGCTCGCTGCCGATCTACCACCTGTACTACTCGAACGCGGCCGGCGACCCGTCCGCGGTGCTCACGACCTTCCCGTGGCGCCAGGCCGGGCTCGTCGGGCGGCGGGGCACCAACCAGGCCCGCGAGGTGCTGCTCGCCGCACCGGCCGACTCGCTGGACTTCTGGGAGCGGCGGCTCACGGAGCACGGGGTCGAGGTGACGAGCACCGAGGTGTTCGACCGGCGCCGCCTGGAGTTCCGCCACCCCTGCGGCATCGAGTACGCCCTCGTGCCCGCCGACGACGACCCGCGCGTCGGCCACCCCGGGCAGGGCGTGCCCCCGGAGTACGCGATCCACGGCATCCACGGCACCGGCATCCACGTCGCCACCCCGGAGCGCATGGTCGAGTTCTCCGAGGAGGTCTTCCACTCCCAGGGCAAGCTCGTCGAGGACGGCGACCGCGCCGCGTACCAGGTCGGGCAGGACAGCCACGGCAACCACGTGGAGCTGATCGCCGACAACGCCGACGACCAGGGCACCTGGCGCTACGGCGCCGGCACCTTCCACCACGTCGCGTGGAACCTCGAGACCCTCGAGAACCAGGACGACCTCAAGTTCGAGATCGAGGGCAACGGCTACACCGACATCTCCGAGCTCAAGGACCGCAAGTACTTCAAGTCGGTCTACGTGCGCACCCCGGGCGGGGCGCTGTTCGAGCTGGCCGTGACCCACGCCGAGGGCGGCTGGACCTGCGACGAGTCGCCCCACGAGCTCGGGCAGCGCTTCCAGCTGCCCGAGCAGTTCGAGCACCGCCGCGAGGAGATCTTCTCGAAGCTCGAGCCGATCGAGACCCCGGTGTCGCCCGACGAGGAGGAGTCCTGAACGCTCAGGACGCCGGCAGCGTGCGCCGCGGGAGGGCGGCGCGGCGGGCGAAGTCGGCCGAGATGTCGCCCGCGGCCTGGAGCAGCAGCGGGAGGTGGTGCTCGAGGAGGTGCGCCACCGACGTCTCCGCGGCGTGGCAGTTGACGTTGACGCCGGCGATCACGCGCCCCTCGCCGTCGCGCAGGGGCGCCGCCACCGAGCGGATGCCGGCGGCCAGCTGCTCGTCGGTGAGGGCCCACCCGCGGGCCCGCACCTCGCGCAGCACCGCGTCGCGCTCCTCGGGGTCGGGCCGCCAGCGCGGGGTCAGGCCCGACCGCGTCGGCTCGGCGAGCACCCGCTCGAGCTCGTCGGGCGGGAGCGCGGCGAGCTGGACCTTGCCCAGCGATGTCGCCAGTGCCGGGAACCGCGTCCCGATCTGCACGCTCAGCGCGACGATCTTCGGCACGGCGACGCGGGCGACGTAGACGATGTCCGAGCCGTCGAGCTGGGCGATCGAGCACGACTCGCCGGTGCGCTCGACGAGGCGTTCGAGGTGCGGGCGCGCCACCTCCCACAGGCCCAGCGCGTCGACGTAGGCCACGCCGAGGTCGAGCACGCGCGGGGTGAGCACGAACCCGCGCTCGACCGCGCGGACGTACCCGAGCTCGGCGAGCGTGAGCAGGATGCGTCGCGCCGTGGGGCGGGCGAGCCCGGTCGCGGTCGCCACCTCGGCCAGCGTCATCACGGGCCGTGCGGCGCCGAAGGCGGTGATGACGTCCAGCCCGCGCGCCAGGGCCTCGATGAAGTCGGGCCCCGCTCCGTCTCGCGGCACGGCGACTCCCTCCCTCGCGACGCGGCTGGGCCGGACTGTAGCCGCTGCGACCGCTGGGCGGACAGCACGACCACGACCGCCCTCCGGGCACCCCTCCCGGCGGATCGTTGACAACTCGACCATCGGCGGACGAAGGTGACCCACATCATCCGACCGCCTGTCGGACGCCTGTCCGCCCGCGCCCACCGAGGAGCGCCCCATGAGCCAGCCCGCCGCCGAGCGGCGTCCCGTCGTCCTGCGGGGCGGCACGGTGCTCACCGTCGACGCCGCGCACACCGTGCTCGAGGGCCACGACGTGCTGGTGGTCGACGACCGCGTCGCCGCGATCGGGGTCGACCTCGAGGTCCCGGCGGGCACCGAGGAGATCGACGCGCGCGGCGGGATCGTCATGCCGGGCATGGTCGACACGCACCGGCACATGTGGCAGACGGCGATGCGCGGCTACGGCGCCGACTGGACGCTCACGCAGTACTTCGTCTGGTACTACCTCGACTGGGGCTGGCGCTTCCGCCCGCAGGACGTGCACGCGGGCAACCTGCTGGCGGCGATCGAGGCCGTCGACGCCGGCGTCACCACGTGCGTCGACTGGTCACACGGGCTGCAGACCACCGAGCACGCCGACGCCGCGGTCGACGCGCTCGCCGCGGTCCCCGGCCGCTTCGTGCTCGCCTACGGCAACATCCAGGACGCGCCCCAGAACTGGACCGCCGCCCCGGAGCTGCGCGACTTCCTCGACCGCCGGCGCGGCGACGTCGACGGCTTCCAGCTCGCCTTCGACGTCACCGGCGACCCGTCGTTCCCGGAGAAGCCCGCCTTCGAGGTCGCCCGCGACCTGGGCCTGCCCGTCACCACCCACGCCGGCGTGTGGGGCGCGACGAACGACGACGGCATCCGCCTCATGCACGAGCACGGCTTCACGCGCCCGGACACGGTCTACGTGCACGCGGCCACGCTGTCCGCCGACTCCTACCAGCGGATCGCGGCCACCGGCGGCTCGGTGTCGGTGTCCACCGAGAGCGAGCAGAGCGCCGGCCAGGGCTACCCGCCCACTTGGGTGCTGCGCAGCCACGACATCCCGGTCTCGCTGTCGATGGACACCTCGGTGTGGTGGAGCGGCGACCTGTTCACGGCCATGCGCACCACGCTCGGCGCCGACCGCTCGCGCGAGCACCTCGAGGCCCACGCCAAGGGCGAGACGGTCACGCACGCCGCCCTGCGCGCCGAGCACGTCGTCGACATGGCCACCCGCGGCGGTGCGCGCGCCCTGGGCCGCGAGGACGACCTCGGCAGCGTCGAGGTGGGCAAGAAGGCCGACCTGGTGCTGATCCGCAACGAGCACTCGCCGGTCATGTTCCCGCTGCTGCACCCCCACGGCCACGTCGCGTTCCAGGCGCAGCGCGGTGACGTCGAGGCGGTGCTCGTCGACGGGCGGGTCGTCAAGCGCGACCACCGCCTCGTCGGGGTCGACCTGGCCGCGGCCCGGCGCGCGGTGGAGCAGACCGTCGACCACCTGCGCGGCGAGCTCGGCGAGGACACCTGGCGCCAGGGGATGAACCCGGACATCCCGGAGACGACCATCCTCGACAACCCGTACCAGTACACGGACTACCACTCGGGGGCGACGCACGGCGCCTGAGAGCCGTCCGCCACCTCCGGGTGTCGTTCACCGCCTGGTCCGACACGCCTGGTCTGACACGCGTCGGCCCCCGTCCCGGATGCGGGACGGGGGCCGACGCGTCGTGCGGGGTGACTCAGTGCTGCGCGGCACCGGACCCGCGCGCGCCGACGATCGAGCCCGCGATCGCGGCGACCGCCGCGACGCCGAGCCACAGCGCCGCCCAGCCGGCGGCGCTCTGGACGGCGTCCACCGTCACGGCACCGCCCAGCGACCCGACCGTCCCGAGGCTGCCGGCCAGCACTCCGCCGCCGACGGCGCCGAGGACGAGCAGGCCCACGACGGCCAGCGCCCAGGTCATGGCGCCCTGCAGGGCGGCGTCCGCGGAGACGGCGTGCGAGCCGGACGCGGTGCCGCCGGCGAGTCCGCCGACGAACAGCGCGATGATCGCCAGCACCGCGCTGACGATGCTGGCCGCGGCGCCCGAACCGGGCCCGTCCACGCCGACCGACAGCCAGCCGAGCGCCGTGAAGAGCAGCTGGAGGACGACGAACACCGGCACCGCCACGAGGGCGCCGGTCCACGCCGGGCCCCACCGGGTCGGGCGGCCGCTGTCGGCGCCGCGGCTCCGGTGGTCGCCGCCACGGGCGGGCTGCTGGGCGGACTCCGGGTACGCACCCGGGGCGTGCACCGTGGTCGGCGTGCCGTCGCCGCTCATCTCACGGGTCTGCATGTCGTGCGCAGTCATCGGACCTCCTCGTGCACAGGGGTGGCCGCCGCACGCGTCGGCGACCGGGGAGCCGGGCCGGCTCGGGAGCGGGTCGGACGGTGTCCGACCGGCGCCCCACCGGCCCCACGGCTGCACGCGTCAACCGACGAGACCGGATCCCCGAGGCGCCGTGGCCCCACACGCCACACGAGATCCGCGCGGCGTTCGCTGCGTCACTCGGGGTCCACGCCCGCGTAGGCGTGGGCGAACCACCGGCGCAGCAGCGGGTCGCGCTGCAGCGACGACACCCAGCCCTCGCGCAGGCCGAGTCCGAAGCCGTCGCGCTCGTCACCCGCGCCGGGCGGCGCCGTCATGATGCGCAGGAACCAGTCGGAGAACGCCTGGGTGCGCCAGATCGCACGCAACCGCGTCGCGCTGTAGCGCTCGCTGCGGGTGGGGTCGCCCTGCGGGCCGAACCGCTCGACCAGGCCGTGGGCGAGCTCGACGGCGTCGAAGATCGCGAGGTTCATGCCCTTGCCCCCGGCCGGCGTGATGAGGTGCGCCGCGTCACCGACCAGGAAGACCCGCCCGTGCTGCATCGGCGTCGTCACCCGGGTCCGCAGGTCGAGGACGTCGACCTCGGGGAGCTCGACGCCGCCGAGGTCGGCGCCGAGGCGCCGGCCGACCTCGTCGCGGATGCGGTCGTGCGGCCAGTCCGCGGGGCCCTGATCGCCGGGGACCTCCAGGTAGAGGCGCGTGACCTCGGGCAGCCGGCGCATGTGGGCGGCGTAACCGCGCGGGTGGGCCGCGTAGATCGTGTGGCCGACCAGCGGCGGCATGGCCGCGCTGATGACGAGGAAGCGCTGCGGGTGCCGACGGTCGTGCGAGGTGACGTGCCCTGCGAGTGACCGGGCCACGGCGCTGCCCGCGCCGTCGCAGCCGACGACCACCCCTGCGTGGAGCTCCTGCGGCCCGTCCGGTCCGGCGGCCGTCACCCGGGCCCCGTCGGCGTCCTGCTCGACGCCGGTGACGCGGTGCTCGAACAGCACCCGGCCGCCCTCGTCGAGGAACGACGTCGCGACCCGGGCCACGAGCTCGTGCTGCGGGAAGACGTAGTGGGGTCGCCCACCGGTGAGCGCGCCGTAGTCGACGAGGACCGACTCGTCGGCGGTGCGGAACTCGCAGCGGTGGTTCTCGGCCGCGAAGTCGAGGACCGCGCCGCCCAGGCCCTCGGCGGTCAGCAGCTGCACGGTGCGGTACTCGACGATGCCCGCCTTGGGGAGCTTCCCGAGCTGGTCGTGCGCCTGGGCCTCCACGACGGTCGTCGCCACCCCCGCCCGCTGCAGCAGCCACGCGAGGACCAGCCCCGCCGGCCCGGCGCCCACGACGACCACGTCCGTCCGCACCCCGCCACCCTGGTCGGTGGGACGCCCGACCCGCAGCGCGACTCCCGCGGAGCGGGAAGGTGATCGCCCGCGCAGCGGGCTCAGACGGCACGACGTCGCCAGGGATCGCCGGATCGTGGCTGAGCTTCGCGACGCCGCCAGGAGTCGATCTCGGCCGGCCAGCCGTCGACCTCGTCCCGGCGCTGCCCGCTCTCGTGCCCGGGTCGCGCCGCGCCGCGCTTGAGCGTGCTCAGGTCCGCGCCTCGATCACGACGCGAGTCGTCGGGTTCGGCGTCGCGTTCCCCGAGCGATGGGTCTTCCCCGAGCGGTGGGTCTTCCCCGAGCGGTGGGTCGAGCGCGGGCGAGCGCACCGACCAGCGGTGCCCGGACGGCGAGGTCCAGACGATCACCGGGGCGCTGCCCCCGTCCGGGTCGGGGGCGAGGGCCGCCGACCACTCCCCGTGCGTCTTGATCCGGTGATGTCGCCGGCACGCGGGCTTGAGCGTGTCGGCGCGGGTGCGCCCGGCGCCGCCGCCCGGCCGGGCGTGCTCGTAGCGCACGACGTGGTCGAGGTCGCACCGCGAGGCCGGCACCCGGCACCCGGGCGCCGCGCACGTCATGTCCCGCGCCCGGACGAGATCCTGCATCGACGCGGGTGGTCGGTAGCGGCGGGCGTCGAGGTGGGCGGCGGTGCCCGTGACCGGATCGGTGAGGAGCCTCCGCCACCACGCGTCCGGGCCGCTCGCCAGGCGCCGGGCCATCGCGGCGGGGAGCGGGCCGTGGCCCTCGAGCTCGCCGGGCCGGTCGGAGAAGCCGGCCAGGACGTCCCAGCCGACCGTCACCCGCACCTCGGTGCGCACCGGCGAACGCGACCTCCGCCGGAGGCCGCGCACCGGGTCCCGCGCGTCAGCAGCCTCTGCGTCGCCGCCCGCTTCGTCCTCGATGCGGTCGTCATCGGCGTGCTCGTCCCCGGCGTGGTCGCCCAGGTCGCGGCCCGGTGCGGGGTCGACGGTGCCGCCGCCCGCCGTCGCGTCACCCGCCGTCGCGTCACCCGCCGTCCCGTCGCCTGCCACGCCGTCGGCGCCCGTGCCGTCACCCGCGGTGCCGCCGCCACAGCAGCAGCCCCCGGCGTCGGCGGTGGCGCCGTCGAGGATCAGGTCGCGGGCGCTGTCGGCGCGCTTCTGCGCCAGGGTGCGCTGCTCGCCGTCCGGCGCGTCGCCGGCGGCGCGGGCGAGCGCGTCGATGATCGAGTACACACCCCGCGCCTCGTCGCCGGGGAGACGCAGCTGGACCACGCCGGTGGCCCCGTGGTCCTCCGACCAGTAGCGCAGCTCGCGGGACTTCCGGGCCTGCTCGGGCCGCCGGCGGACCATGTCGGGATCCAGGCGCGCCACGATGCGGCGGACGACGTCGCGCAGCTGGCTCGGCGTGCGCTCACGCGCCGGCCGTGACCACAGCTCGGCGTCCACGGCCCGGGCGGTCCCCGAGTCGCACAGCTCGGTCTGCTCGAGCACCACCCGCGCGTGGCTCAGCGAGATGCGCCCCTCCTCGAGCGCCACCAGCGTGAGCGGCAGGCAGTCGAGCAGGGTCTCGGCCTGGAGGACGCGGATCTCGCCGGTGCGCGGGGCGACGCGTGCCATGGCGGCGACCTCCATCGCCACCGACTCGGACGCCAGCTCGCCCCGCCCGGCGCCGCGAGCCCGGGCCTGGCGCGCCTGCAGGTAGTGGGCGGTCTCGCGGTAGAGCCGACCGGTCGCCCAGTTGACGATCGCCTCCCACCCGGCGAGCCGCTCGGCCGAGTCGTGGCCCTCGTCGTCGACGAGGTCGACGGGTCGGGAGGCCTCCAGCCCGGCCGCGAGCTCCGGCCCCGGCACCCACTGCGACCACGGAGGCGCGGCGGACGGACGTGGCTCCCCGGCCACCGCCGCCCATCCGTTATCGAACACGTGTTCGATGATACCAGTCACACCGGCGGTGCGGGTGGCGACGGCGAGAGCTACGGTCCGTCCCCAGCACGTGGTTGCGCCTAGGGTTCCGCCCGCCTCCCGCCGCCCAGCCCACAACCAGGGACGGCCGGGGTCTGGACCGAGCGGCGCCACGGCCGCCCCCGACCCACGGTCCGGGCCGGTCGACACCTGACGGGAGAGAAGCCCCGAGGGCTCCTGTTCGACGTGCCCGCTCCACAGCGGGCAGCGACACCAGGGAGCCTCCTCGGTGACACCCGCCATCACGATCCTGACCCTGCTCGCCGCCTTCCTGCACGCGGCGTGGAACGCCGTCGCGCACGGCGTCCCCGACCGCCTCGTCGGCTTCGCCCTCATCGGAACGACGTACGTCGTGGTCGGCGGCGGCGCGGCGCTGGCGCTGGGCCTCCCGCCGGCGGCGACCTGGCCCGCGATCCTCGCCTCGGCGGCGATCCACGTCGTCTACGTCCTGCTGCTGTGGTGGAGCTACCAGCTCGGCGAGTTCAGCCAGGTCTACCCGGTCGCCCGGGGCACCGCGCCCTGGGTCGTCGCGCTCGTCGAGCTCGCGCGCGGCGAGCACGTGCCCGCGCTCCAGCTGGTCGGCATCGCCGTGATCTCACTGGGCCTGCTCAGCCTCGCCCTGGACGGCGGACGCCTCTCCCGCGGCTCCCTGCCCGCCCTGGGCGCCGCACTGGCGACCGGCCTCTGCATCGCCGCCTACACGGTCGTCGACGCCACCGCCGTCGCCACCACCCCGGTCGCGGTCTACGCGGCGTGGATGTTCCTGCTGCAGGGTCCGGTGATGCCGGTGATCGCCCTGGCCCGCCGGGGGCGCGGCCTCCTGGCACAGCGACGCCCCGTCGTCCTCGCCGGCCTCGGCGGCGGCCTGGTCTCCCTGGCCGCCTACGGGCTGGTGCTCGTCGCGCAGACCAGCGGGGCCACGGCCGCGGTCGCCGCGCTGCGCGAGACGAGCATCGTCATGGGGGCCCTGATGGGCACGGTGTTCCTCGGCGAGCGCTTCGGCCGGGGCCGGGTGGTCGCGGCCGCGGTGGTGACGGTCGGGATCGTGCTGGTCGACCTCTGAGCCCCGGCACCGGCCTCACCGCCGCAGGGTCGTCGACGGCGCCTCCCCGAACCGCGCCCGGTAGGCCGCGGCGAACCGCCCGAGGTGCGCGAACCCGTGCCGCATCGCGATCGCCGCGACGCCCTCGCCCGGTTCCGCGGTGAGCAGGTCCTCGCGCGCGGCCTCCAGCCGTTGCCCTCGCAGGTAGGCCATGGGCGTGGTGCCGAGCTCGCGGCGGAAGGCCGCGTGCAGCGCCCGCTCGCTGGTCCCGGCGTGCGCCGCCAGGTCGGCGACGGTGAGCGTCCGGTCGTGGGCGGACTCGACCAGCTCGAGCACCCGGCGCAGCACCCGCGGCGGCGCGGGCGGCGACCGGCGGAAGATCCGTTCTCGGTGGTTGTGCCGGGTGCCGAGCAGCAGTGCCGTCACCACGGCGTGCTCGACCTCACCCGTCAGGACCGCGGGCGGCGGACCGGACGAGTGCGCGAGCAGGGCCCGCAGGCTCGCCACCGCCCCGACCACCGCGTGTCCCGCTCCGTCGACCTCGAGCCCCGGCTCGAACACCAGCGGCGCGTCCGGGACGTCCTCGACGAGCGTGCGCAGCCCGCGCTCGAGCCGGTCGCGCCCCACCGCGACCATGAACTGCTCGGTGGCCGGACCCCAGCGCATGTCGACGCGCTCGCCGTAGTCGAGGACGACGCCGCGGCCGCGGTCGCCGGTGGTGCTCCGGCCCGCGGCCGCGAACGACACCGCCCCGCGCGGGACGAAGCTGATCGTCACCCACGGGATCGGGGGCGTGCAGGTGACGGTGACGGGCGCGCGGTAGCGCGAGCGCAGCACCCCGACCTCGCCGACCCGCCGCCACGACACCGCGGCGTCGAAGTCCTCCGCGTCGCCGTCGACGGTCATCGCGTGCCCGCAGCCGAGGAACTCGATCGTCCGCGAGCGGGCCAGCGACGGGTGCGACGTCCGGATGTCGACGGCGTCCGACTCGCCGAGGTCCGGGCGCGCCAGGTCCTCGGTGAAGGCGACTGACATCGACGTCCTCCTCGTCCCCGGAGATCCGCTGCAGGAACCGGCCGACGGCGGCGGTCGACGGATCGTGCGGAGCGCGGTGCTCTTCGTAGTGTCCGCCATCACATCCTGACCAGGCCCGCGCCGACAAGGCCAGCAGCAGTGACCGAGCCCCGAGAAGGGACAGGGAGGCTCCATGACCGTCACCGACGCCGACCCGGCCACGCCGGCGATCCAGCGGAGGGACGCCGGCAGCGGCGAGATCGCCTACCGCCGCGCCGGGCAGGGACACCCGGTGCTCCTCCTGCACTCCGCCGGGGGCGCGAACGAGTGGGGCCCGCTGCAGCTCGGGCTCGTCGCCACCGGCGACCTCATCGCCCCCGACCACCCCGGCTTCGGCCTCTCCGACGACCTGCCCGAGATCCACACCGTGGACGACCTCGTCTACCACTACCTCGACCTGCTCGACGGTCTCGGCCTCGCGCAGGTCGACGTCGTGGGCATGTCGTTCGGCGGCTGGGTCGCCGCGGAGCTCGCGGTGCACTCCCCGGAGCGCGTGCGCCGCCTCGTGCTCGGGGCGGCGGTCGGGCTCCGGATCCCCGAGGCGCCGGTGGCGGACCTGTTCCTCATGAACCCTCCGCAGCTGATGCGCGCGCTGTTCCACGACGAGGCCCTGGTGTCGGCCGCCCTCTCGGTCCCGCCGACCACCGACCAGATCCTCGCGACCTACCGCGACCTCGGCGCCCTGGCCCGCTTCGGCTGGCACCCGTTCCTCAACGACCCGAAGCTCGAGCGCCGCCTGCACCGCATCAGCGCGCCGACGCTCGTGCTCGCCGCGGGCGAGGACCGGCTGGTGCCCCGCGCGCACGCCGAGCGCTACGCCGCCCGCCTCCCCGACGCCGAGCTCCAGGTCGTCCCGGACTGCGGGCACGCCCTGCACGGGGAGAGACCCGCCGAGGTCACCGCCGCCGTCGTGGAGTTCCTGGGGAGGTCGTCGTGAAGGTCAACTTCTTCCACCTGATGCCGTACCCGTACCTGCCCGACGACTTCGACGACGTCGAGAAGTACCCCTCGCCGTCGCTGACGTTCTCGAACGCCCACTTCGACCCCGCGATCGGCGTCGACCTCTACCACCGCTACCTCGACGAGCTCGAGTACGCGGAGGCGGTGGGCTTCGACGGCATCGTCGTCAACGAGCACCACCAGTCGGCCTACGGGACGATGCCGTCGCCCAACATCATGGCCGCGGCGCTGGCCCGCCGGACGAGCCGGGCGACGATCATGGTGCTGGGCAACGCGATCCCGCTGCGCGGCAACCCGCTGCGGGTGGCCGAGGAGATCGCGATGCTCGACCACCTGACGAAGGGCCGGCTGCTCTCGGGCTTCGTGCGCGGGATCGGCTGGGAGCACTTCGGCCACAGCATCAACCCCGCCGACTCGCGGACGCGCTTCAACGAGGCCCACGACCTGATCAAGAAGGCGTGGACCGAGCCGGGCCCGTTCAGCTGGTACGGCGAGCACTACGAGTACCGCTACGTCAACATCTGGCCGCGCCCGCTGCAGCAGCCGCACCCGCCGATCGCGGTCCCCGGCGCCGGGAGCCCGGAGACGATGCGCTGGGTCGCCGAGAACCACTACACCTACGTGTCGGTGTACGCCCCGACGAAGGTCGTGAAGACCTGGTTCGACGGCTACCGCAGCGCCGCCGCCGACCTCGGCTACGTCCCGGAGCCCGAGAAGATCGGGATGGCGCTGCCGGTGTTCGTCGGCGAGGACGACGCGTCGGCCCACCGCGAGGCCCGCCCGTACGTCGAGTGGCTCTTCCACCGGGGTCTGCGGCAGGGCCTCGAGATCGTCTTCCCGCCCGGCTACATGAGCCCGGCCGCGATGCGGGGCCTGCTCAAGGCGAACCTCAAGGCCTACCCGGAGCTGTCGTACGAGGAGCTGCTCGAGCACGGCTACGTCGTCGTCGGCGGTCCCGAGCAGGTCCGCAACCGCCTCGGCGAGCTGCGCGACGAGCTCGGGTTCGGCCAGCTCATGGCGATGCTGACGATCGGCGCCATGCCGGCGGACATGGTCCGGCGCAACACCGAGATCTTCGCCCGCGAGGTGATCCCGGAGCTCAGGAAGGCGCCGGTGCCGGTCTCGTCCTGACCCGTTACACGCGGCAACCCCGGCGCAGTCCGGAGGCAATCACCCCGCAATCGACCCCACCGATCGTGAGGAGGAAGCCGAGCGACGCGGGGAGCGATCATGGAGTTGTCGGGCGGGCACTGGCCGGTCGTCGTCGTGGGGGGCGGCCAGGCCGGGCTGTCGATGAGCCGGTGCCTGGGTCGTCGCGGCATCGACCACCTCGTGCTCGAACGGGCCGAGGTGGCGCACTCCTGGAAGACGTACCGCTGGGACACGTTCTGCCTGGTCACGCCCAACTGGCAGTGCCAGCTGCCCGACTTCCCCTATGCCGGCGACGACCCGCACGGCTTCATGGTGCGCGACCAGATCGTCGACTACCTCGAGGCGTACCGGGCGTTCGTCGACCCGCCGATCGTCGAGGGCGTCGAGGTCACCCGGGTGTCCCGTGACCCCCGCGGCACCTACCACCTGACGACCAGCGCCGGCGACCTCACCGCCGACCAGGTCGTCGTCGCCACCGGCGGCTACCACACGCCGATCACCCCGCCGCTGTCGCAGCCGCTGCCCGCGGGGATCACGCAGGTCCAGTCGCACCACTACCGCAACGGCGCGCAGCTGCCGCCCGGCGAGGTCCTCGTCGTCGGCAGCGGTCAGTCCGGGGCGCAGATCGCCGAGGACCTGCACCTCGAGGGCCGGCAGGTCCACCTCGTCGTCGGCGACGCGCCGCGGGTCGCGCGCTTCTACCGCGGCCGCGACGTCACCGACTGGCTCGCCGAGATGGGCTACTACGACATGCCCGTCACCGAGCACCCGCGCCGTGAGGCGGTCCGCGCCCAGGCCAACCACTACGTGACCGGGCGCGACGGCGGCCGCGACATCGACCTGCGCGCGCACGCCCGCGACGGCATGCGCCTCTACGGCCTGCTCACCGACCACCGCGACGGCGTGCTGCACTTCGACGCCGACCTCACCGCGCGCCTCGACCACGCCGACGAGGTCTCCGAGTCGATCAAGGACACGATCGACAAGTACATCGCCGAGCAGCAGGTCGACGCGCCCGTCGAGGAGCGCTACACGCCCGTGTGGCGACCGCAGGGCGAGACGACCGAGCTGCGCCTGGCCGACACCGGCATCAGCTCGGTGGTGTGGTGCATCGGCTTCCGCCAGGACTTCCGCTGGGTCGACGTGCCGGTGTTCACCGGCCGCGGCGCCCCGTCGCACACCCGCGGCGTGACGAGCTCGCCGGGCCTGTACTTCCTCGGCCTGCCCTGGCTGTGGACCTGGGGCTCGGGCCGCTTCTCGGGCGTCGGGCGCGACGCCGAGTACCTCGCCGAGCGCATCCGCTCCCAGCGCGGCCTCACCGGCACCGGCCCGCGCGGCGACGTCTGCAACGTCCTGGCGCTGGGCTCCTGAGGACGCGTCAGCGGAGCGCCACCGCACCGGTGGCGCCCCGCCGACTCGCCGGGGAGCCTCAGGCCGAGGTCGAGCCGGTCGGGTTCGGGTGGCCCGGGGTGTTGGCCGGCGCCGGCGGGGTCTGGCCCGCCTGCGGCGTCTGGTCACCCGTCGAGGGCACGGCGCCGGCGCTGCGGGGCAGGCCGAGCGACTGGCGCTGCTGCGAGGCCTCGCGCATCTTCTTCGCGGGCAGGGACAGCCGCCAGATCGAGCGCGTGGCCTGCCAGAACTGCTTCGGGAACGAGCCCGTCGTGTAGGGCAGGTCGTACTTCTCGCACAGCGCGCGGACGCGCTCCTGGATCTCCGGGTACCGGTTGGACGGCAGGTCCGGGTACAGGTGGTGCTCGATCTGGTAGCCGAGGCTGCCGGACATGATGTGCATCAGCCGGTTGCCGGTGAAGTTCGCCGACGCGAGCAGCTGGCGCAGGTACCACTCGCCCTGCGTCTCCTTCTCCAGCTCCTCCTCGGTGAACACCTCGGCGCCGTCGGGGAAGTGCCCGCAGAAGATGATCGCGTAGGACCAGATGTTGCGGATGAGGTTGGCCGTGAGGTTGGCCGTGGCCGTCGGCCGGAAGTTCTTGCCGGTGAGCGCCGGGAAGAGGATGTAGTCCTTGCCGATCTGGCGCGCCTGCTTGACCAGGATCCCCTTGAACTTCTTCTTGAACTCCTCGGGGTCCTCGAGCTGCCACTTGACCAGGCCGTCGATGTCGAGGTCGTGGAGCGAGACGCCGTACTCGAACGCCAGCATCAGCATGGCGTTCACGACCGGCTGGGTCAGGTAGTACGGGTGCCACGGCTGGTCGGACCGGACGCGGAGGATCTCGTACCCGACGTCCTTGTCCTTGCCGATCACGTTCGTGTACGTGTGGTGCAGGTAGTTGTGGGAGTGCTTCCACTGGTCCGCGGGGCAGACGTTGTCCCATTCCCACGTCGACGAGTGGACCTCCGGATCGTTCATCCAGTCCCACTGGCCGTGCATGACGTTGTGGCCGATCTCCATGTTCTCGAGGATCTTGGCCACGGCCAGCGTCAGCGCGCCGGCCCACCACAGCTCCCGGCGGTGGCTGCCGAACAGCATGGCCCGGGAGGCCACGTTGAGGCGGCGCTGGATGGTGATGAGACGCCGGATGTAGGTGGCGTCCTCCTCGCCGAGCTTCTCCTCGAAGTCGGCGCGGATCTGGTCGAACTCGCGTCCGAGCGCCTCCACGTCCGCCTCGCTGAGGTGGGCGAACTCCTTGACGTCGGCGATGGCCATGTCTCGGTTCCTCTCGAGCGGGGACTTGACCGTGCTGGCGTTGACTGCGGGTGGACGGGACTAGACGTCGAGGATGACGTCGCCGGCCGCGGCACCGATGCAGGTCTGCACCTTCACCGCGTCCCAGTCGGCGCCGCCGGACCCGTCGGCCCGGTGCTCGGTGCCGTCGCGCAGGTCGCGGACGACGCCCTGGCGCAGCGGGACGACGCAGGTGTGGCAGATGCCCATGCGGCAGCCGAACGGGAGCTGGAGGCCGGCCTGCTCGCCGGCCTCGAGCAGCGTGGTGGCGCCGTCGATCTCGATCTCCTTGCCGGACTGGGTGAACGTCACCGTGCCGCCCTCGGCCTCGCCGCCGGTGAGGTCGACCGAGAAGCGCTCGAGGTGCAGCTGCTCGTCGAGCCCGGCCTCGGTCCACACGCGCTCGGCCTCGTCGAGCAGTGCGTTCGGCCCGCACACCCACGCCTGGCGCTCCTGCCAGTCGGGGCACAGGTCGGCGAGGTTGTCGAGGTCGAGGTGGCCGTCGCTGCGCGTGTACTGCTTGTGCAGGCGCAGGTTCTCGTGCTTCCCGGCGAGCTGGTCGAGCTCGTCGGAGAAGATCAGGCTGTCCTCGTCCGGGGCCGAGTGCGCGACGAGGACGTCCGGCATCGTGCCGCGGCGGTCGAGGGTGCGCAGCATCGCGATGATCGGGGTGACGCCGCTGCCGCCGGTGAGGAACAGGATCTTCTTCGGCGGCGGGTCGGGGAGGACGAACTCGCCCTTCGGTGGGGCCAGGCGCACGATGGTGCCGGGCTCGAGGCCCTCCACGAGGTGCTTCGAGAGGAAGCCCTCGGGCATGGCCTTGACCGTGACCGACAGGTGGCCCTTGTCCTTCTTCGGCGGCGAGGTCAGGGAGTAGGACCGCCAGTGGAAGCGCCCCTCGACCTGCACCGCGATGCCCACGTACTGGCCCGCCTGGTGGTCGAACGACCATCCCCAACCGGGCTTGATGACGAGGGTGACCGCGTCCTCGGTCTCGGGCACCACCTTGACGACCTTCCCGCGGAGCTCGCGGGCCGACCACAAGGGATTGACCAGGGAGAGGTAGTCGTCGGGGAGCAGCGGGGTGGTGAAGCGGGAGGCCACCTTGCGCAGACGGCGCACACCGCTCGGGAGTCGGCCGGGGGTCTGCCCTTCGCTCACGTCGCTCACCTCCACAACGCTACACGGTACCGGTAGTACCAGGAACCGGCCGTCACAGTTACTCTGGCGTTGCCCTTGTATGACCCGTGACGGGCGTCATGAAACACGATCACGTGTCATATGTCGTCTCGAGGTGTCACGAAGGGCGATCAGTAGCGTGGAGGGCGGTGGACACCGGGGACGACGGGCGGTCAGCGCAGGACATGACGGTCGACGTGCTCGCCGTACGGGCGGGCATGACGATCCGCAACGTCCGGGCGCACGCCGCCCGCGGCCTGCTCCCGCCGCCGCGCCTCCAGGGTCGCACCGGCTACTACGGGCCGGAGCACCTCGCCCGCCTCGAGCTCATCACCCAGCTCCAGGAGCAGGGCTTCTCGCTGTCGGCGATCGAACGGCTCGTGGCGGCCACCCCGCGCCAGTCCGCCGAGGAGGCGCTCTCCCAGTACCTGCACATGCTCGCGCCGTGGGCCCCCGAGCCCGCGCTGGAGATGGCTGCCGCGGAGCTGCCCGGCTGGCTCGGCGTCGAGGTCGGGGACGAGACGTGGCGGGCGCTCCTCGATGCCGGGCTGGTCGTGGAGCTCGAGGGCGGGCGCGCCCGCGTCCCCAACCCCGGCCTCGTCCGCGCCGGCGCCGAGGCCGTGCGCCTCGGGATGCCCGCCACCGACCTCATCGTCATGCGCGAGGAGCTGACCACCCACGTCGGGGCGGTGACGGCGCGCTTCGTCGACCTGTTCCGGCGCACGGTGTGGGCCGAGTACGTCGACGAGGGACTGCCCGCCGACCGGACGCAGCACGTGCGCGACGTCGTCGGCGCGCTGCAGCCGGTGGCCGCGCAGGCGCTGCTCGCGACGTTCCGGGAGTCGATGCCCGCGGCGATCTCGCTGTTCCTCGACGAGGCCTCGAGCGACTTCGAGCGGGGACGGGACCCCGAGGGCACTGCTGCGGCAGACTCGGAGGAGTGAGCGAGACCACGGTCCTCGACGTCGACGGCGACGGCGACCTCGCGCTGGCGCGGGACGGGGACGACGCCGCCTTCGGCCGCCTGGTCGCGCCGCTGCGCCGCGAGCTGCACGCTCACTGCTACCGGATGCTCGGGTCCGCCCACGACGCCGACGACGCCCTGCAGGACGCGCTGGTCAAGGCGTGGCGCGGGCTCGGCGGCTTCGAGGGACGCAGCTCGGTGCGCACGTGGCTCTACACCGTGGCCACCCGCGTGTGCCTCGACCTCGTCGACGCGCGCGGTCGCCGGGCGCTGCCGATGGACCTCGGCCCGGCGAGCGACCGGACGGTGACGGGCGACGTGCCGCTCACCGAGGTCGCGTGGCTGGGCCCCTACCCCGACGAGCCGGGCGCACGGGCCGAGGAGCGCGAGGCGGTGGAGCTCGCGTTCGTCGCCGCCCTGCAGCACCTGCCGGGCAACCAGCGGGCGGCGCTCGTGCTGTTCGAGGTGCTCGGGTTCTCGGCCGCCGAGATCGCCGCGACCATGGACACCTCGACCGCGTCGGTGAACTCGGCGCTGCAGCGGGCGCGCCGCCTCGTCGCCGAGAAGGTCCCCGACCTCACCCAGCAGCGCACGCTGCGCGAGCTCGACGACGCCCGGCTGCGCGCCGTCGTCGCCGGCTACTCCTCCGCGCTCGAGCGGGGCGACGCCGACGCGCTGATCGCGCTGCTCACCGAGGACGTCACGTGGTCGATGCCGCCGATGGCGCACTGGTACGCCGGGATCGGGCCGGTGGAGGCCTTCGCCCGCGCCGTCCCGCTCGGCGGCGGCTGCGGGTCGTGGCGCCACTTCGAGGTCACGGCGAACGGGCAGGTGGCGGTGGCGTCGTACCTCCGTCCCCCCGGGGCGCCCGCCGACGCGCCGCACCTCCCGTGGTCCATCGACGTGCTGACCCTGCGCGGCGAGCGGATCGCCGCGGTCACCACGTTCATCGGGGCCGAGCACCACGCGCGGTTCGGGCTGCCGGGGGCGCTGCCGTGAGGGTCGTGATGAGGAGGCCGTCGTGAGGAGGCCGCCGTGACCGAGGTGGCCGCGGGCAACGCGGCCATGCGCGACGCCTGGGACGGCGAGACCGGGGCGTTCTGGGCCGAGCACGCCGACCGGTTCGACGCCGCCGTCGCCGCGCACCGCCTGCCCTTCCTCGAGGCGGCGGCGGTGCGCAGCGGCGAGTCGGTGCTCGACATCGGCTGTGGCGCGGGGCAGACGACGCTCGACCTCGCTCCCCGCGCGGCGCCCGCGTCCGTCACGGGCATCGACCTCTCGACACGCCTGCTCGCGATCGCGTCCCGGCGAGCCTCGGCGGCCGGGCTCACCAACGCGGTGTTCGAGCGCGGCGACGCCCAGGTGCACCCGTTCCCGACCGGCGGCACCGACGTCGTCGTCAGCCGGCACGGCACGATGTTCTTCGCCGACAAGCCCGCGGCCTTCGCCAACCTCGCCCGCGCCCTGCGCCCCGGCGGCCGCATGGTCCTGCTGACCTGGCAGGGCGTCCAGTACCAGGAGTGGCTCAAGTCCTTCCTGACGATCCTCGCCGCCGGGCGCGACGTCGCGTTCCCGCCGCCGGAGGGGCCGAGCCCGCTCTCGCTCGGCGACCCCGACGGCGTGCGCGCGCTGCTCGAGGGCGCCGGCCTCGTCGACGTGGAGCTGGAGGGGCACCGGGCGCCGATGACGTTCGGCCGCGACCCCGACGACGCGGTCGACTACGTCACCGGGCAGCAGGCGGGGCTGCTCGCCGACCTCTCCCCCGCCGCGCGCGAGGACGCCGTCGCGGCCCTGCGCGCCGACCTCGCCGCGCACCACGACGAGCTCGGCGTGCGCTACGACTCCGCCACGTGGATCGTGCGGGCCCGCCGGCCCTGATCGGGGCGGACACCCCCGCGGCCGTTGCGCACGAGCAGGGCCCCGACGACCCGCCGCGTCAGCGCACCGTCGTCCCGGTGCGGGCCAGCTTCTGCGACAGCGGCGTGTCCGGGAACGAGCGCAGGGTGCGCTTGAGCTCGGCGAAGCCGCCCCACTCGGCGAGTGTCTGCACCGCGTCCCACAGCCGCAGGGCGTCGTCACCCTCCGGCGGCGCGTCGATGACGGGACCGAACAGCGCCGGGCCCGGCTCGTCACCGTCCTGGTCGGGCGGGCTGAACGACAGGATCGGCGTGCCCACCCCGCCGCCGCACCGCTGTGCCGCCTCCTCGGTCTCGGCGCGCAGGTCGTCGTCACGGGTGGTGTCGTCGGCGGCGTCGGCGAGGTCGGTGGGAAGGCCGACCTGCTCCAGGGCCGGCCGCAGGTCGCGCCGGCGCGCCATCTCGTGCATGACGGCGTGGAAGTCGTCGCCCTCGGGCGGGTCCTGGTCCCACACCAGCCCGCCGAGCGCGGTGTAGAGGTCACCCACCACCTCCGGCCCGTGCGCCTCGCGCGCGGCGTGGACCACGCGGAGCATCTCCAGGCCGCGCACGTGGCTGTCGGGGTAGTCGGGCGAGGCCTTCCTGCGCTCCTCGTAGCTGATCTCCTCGTTGAGGATCGCCAGCGACACCGGGCGCCACGTCACCTCCAGCGGGCGCTGCCGCGCGACCTCCACGACCCACCGCGACGTCACCCAGCAGAACGGGCAGATCGGGTCGAAGAAGAACTCGAGTCGATCGCTCATGGGTGTCGGCTACCCGCGGGTGCGCGCCGCACGCGGTAGCGCAGGTGCGTGACCCGGCGACCGGGCACGACCAGGTACGGGTCCTCCAGCACGGTCTCCGGGGCGTCCTCGCCGAAGAACCGCTTGCCGCGCCCCAGGACGACGGGCGCCAGGTCGATCTCCACCTCGTCCACCAGCCCGGCCGCCAGCGCCTGCCCGCCGACGTCGCCCGCGGTCACGGAGACGTCGGCGTCCCCGGCCAGCTCCATCGCCGTGGCCACCGCGGCCTCGATCCCCTCGGTGACGAAGGTGAAGGGCGCGGTGCCGTAGTGGGGCCAGTCGGTGGGCACGGTGTGGGTGAGGACGACGACGTGCTCGCCCGCGGGCGGCCGGCCCTCCCAGCCTCCTGTGTGGTCGAAGAGGTGGCGCCCGATCACCCCCGCCCGGATGCGGCCCCACTGCTCGCGCATCCAGTCCGCGCTCTCCGGCCCCGTGCGGAAGGGACGCTGCTCGTCGCCGGCGTGCACGTCGACCCCGCCGGCCGAGAACCAGTCGAAGATCGGGCCCACCGAGTCGTCGGGACGGGCGATGAACCCGTCCAGCGACATCGTCGCCACCAGCACCACGGCCATGACGGCCTCCCACCTGCGTTGTTCGTGGTCAGGACATCACGGTATCGGCGCAGGACCTTTTATTCAACTCAGAAGTTGAACAACCGGGTGCTCGGTCCGCGCGTCCTCGTTTGGTAGACCGTGGGCACGGCCCCCGCGCCGTGCCCGTCGACGTGCGAGAGGTAGTGCAGGTGGAGTTCCGGCAGTCGAACAAGCTCCGCGACGTCTGTTACGAGATCCGCGGCCCGGTGGTCGAGCAGGCGAACCTGCTGGAGGAGGCGGGGCACAGCGTCCTGCGGCTCAACACCGGCAACCCCGCGCTCTTCGACTTCGAGGCGCCCGAGGAGATCGTCCAGGACATGATCCGGATGCTCCCGCAGGCGCACGGCTACACCGACTCGCGCGGCGTGCTGCCGGCCCGGCGGGCGGTGGCGCAGCGCTACCAGGCGCGCGGGCTGGAGGTGGACGTCGACGACGTGTTCCTCGGCAACGGCGTCTCCGAGCTCATCTCCATGGCCGTGCAGGCGCTGGTGGAGGACGGCGACGAAGTGCTCGTGCCCGCGCCCGACTATCCGCTCTGGACGGCCGTGGCGACGCTCGCGGGCGGGCGCGCCGTGCACTACCGGTGCGACGAGCAGGCCGACTGGATGCCCGACCTCGCCGACGTCGAGAAGAAGATCAGCGACCGCACCAAGGCGCTGGTCATCATCAACCCGAACAACCCGACCGGCGCGGTGTACTCGAAGGAGGTCCTCGAGGGCCTGCTCGACCTCGCCCGGCGCCACGGGCTGATGGTGATGGCCGACGAGATCTACGACCAGGTGCTCTACGACGACGCCGTGCACCACGACGTCGCGTCGCTCGCGCCGGATCTCGTCGTGCTGACGTTCTCGGGGCTGTCGAAGACCCACCGCGTCGCCGGCTTCCGCTCGGGGTGGCTCGTCGTCACCGGCCCGCGCCAGCACGCCCGCGACTACCTCGAGGGCCTGGCGATGCTGGCCTCGATGCGCCTGTGCGCGAACACGCCCGCGCAGTACGCGATCCAGGCCGCGCTCGGCGGGCGCCAGAGCATCAGCGAGCTCACGGCGCCGGGCGGCCGGCTGCGCGAGCAGCGCGACCGGGCGTACGAGAAGCTCAACGCGATCCCGGGCGTGAGCTGCGTGAAGCCGCGCGGGGCGCTCTACGCCTTCCCGCGTCTCGACCCGGACGTCTACCCGATCAAGGACGACGAGCAGTTCGTGCTCGACCTCCTGCGCGAGGAGAAGATCCAGGTCGTGCAGGGCACGGGCTTCAACTGGCCCACGCCCGACCACTTCCGGATCCTGACGCTCCCCCACGCCGCGACCCTCGACGACGCGATCACGCGCATCGGCGGGTTCCTGGAGACCTACCGGCAGGACTGAGCGACACGTGCACGAGCGGTTCCTCGTCACCGGCTCGAGCGGGCACCTCGGGGAGGCGCTCGTGCGCACCCTGCGCGACCAGGGGACCGCGGTGACCGGCCTCGACGTCCTGCCCTCGCCGTGGACCGACGTCGTCGGCTCGGTCGCGGACCCCGACGTCGTCGCCCGGCCCGTGCGGGACGTCACGCACGTCCTGCACACCGCCACGCTGCACAAGCCGCACGTCGGCACGCACAGCCGGCGCGCGTTCGTCGAGGGCAACGTCACCGGCACCCAGGCGGTGCTCGACGTCGCGGCGACGGTCGGGGCGCCGGTGGTCGTGACAACGCCCGCCGAGCCGAGCGGGGTGTACACCTCACCAACGTCCGGTACCGTCAGTACCTAGTACTTTCGGTACCGCAACGAGGAGGACACCCCATGCTGGGCGACATCGCCGGGACCGCGCCGCTGCGCGAGGCCCTCGAGACCACGAACACGCTGCTCACGCAGGTGCTGGAGGAGCTCCGGCGCGTCAACGCCGACGGCCTCGTCACCGTGGCGCAGGAGCTGCGCGCGATCCAGGACGCGCTGCCGAGCACCGAGAACGCCGCCTGACCCGCCTGACCCGCGTGCTCCGCGATCAGTGCGGACGGCGTGGCGCGCGACGGTTCACCCGCTGCCGGGGCGGGCACCACGGACCCACCGGCCGCGACGTCGACACCCCGGCGTCGCACGGCGCATCACACGGCGCATCACACGGCGCATCCCACGGCCCGTTCCACGGCCAGGACCTCGCGGTTGCGAATCATCTGCAACAGCAGCAGGCTGGCCCCTCAGGCCCGCAGCAGCCCACCGACAGGAGATCCCGATGGCGGAGTACACGCTCCCCGACCTGCCCTACGACTACGGCGCCCTCGAGCCCCACATCTCGGGCAGGATCATGGAGCTCCACCACGACAAGCACCACAACACCTACGTGACCGGGCTGAACGCCGCGATCGACGCGCTCGCCGAGGCCCGGGAGCAGGACACGATCGGCACGACGGCCCTGCTGTGGGAGAAGAACCTCGCCTTCAACTACGGCGGGCACATCAACCACTCGATCTTCTGGAAGAACCTCAGCCCGGACGGCGGCGACAAGCCCACCGGTGAGCTGGCCTCGGCGATCGACCGCGACTTCGGGTCGTTCGACCTGTTCCAGAAGCACTTCACCGCGGTCGCCACGTCCATCCAGGGCTCCGGGTGGGCGATCCTCGGCGTCGACTCCCTCACCGGGAAGCTGCGCATCTTCCAGCTCTACGACCAGCAGGCGAACGTGCCGCTGGGCATCGTGCCGGTGGTCATGCTCGACATGTGGGAGCACGCCTTCTACCTCGACTACCAGAACGTCAAGCCGGACTACGTGAAGGCCTGGTGGAACGTCGTCAACTGGACCGACGCCGCCGAGCGCTTCGACCACGCGAACGGCCTCACCCTGGCCTGAGCCCCCGGAACTCGCGCGGTGATCGTTCCGACAAGCGTCCACTGCGCGGTGCGCGGCGACCCCTCGACCTCCTCGGCCGGGGGGTCGTCGTGCGTCAGGAGCCGGGCAGGACGTCCAGCAGCGCGCTGCGGATCTCCGGCCGGCCGGCGGCGACGAGCGTGAACGCCGCCTCGCGGGCGAGCCGGCGGGCCGGGTGCCGGCCGATGATCGCGCGGCTGCCGACGGCGACGGTCAGCGTCGCGGCCGACCGGACGGCGAGGGCCGAGGCCGCGGCGCGGGCCGCGGGCATCGCATCCGGGTCCGCGAGGGCGGCGTCGAGGTCGTCGCGGGCGGCGTCGAGGGCCTTCCGCAGCGTCGCCGCGACCCCGGCCTCGCCCGCCTCCTCGACGAGCGCGGCGCAGCGTCCCGTGACCCCGAGGGCGAGGCAGCCGTTGATCCGCGCGCTCGCGTGCTGGCCCGCGAGGAACTGCGCGCGCGAGGGCGTCGCGACCACGGCGTCGTCGCCGACGACCCAGCCGTCGACCTCCAGGCGCACGGTCCGGCTGGCGTCGGCCGCCGCGAGGTCGAGCGGGTGCACGGTCACCGCGGACGGGTCGGCGGGCACGGCGGCGGGCACGAGCACCGTGACGATGCGGGCGTCCGCGTCGTCGGCGTCCGCCGTCGCCGCGTCGCGCGCCGAGATCTGCAGCAGGTCGACCAGGCCCCACCCCGTGACGAGCGGCGCCGTGCCGTCGAGGCGCCAGCCGCCGTCGACCCGGGTCGCCCACAGCAGCGGCGGCTGCGGGATGGCGCCGGCGTAGGCGACGCCGCAGCGGGTGGTGCCCCGGACGGCGGCGGCGAGGTGACGCTCGCGCAGCGCGTCGTTCCCGGTCGCGACGAGGGCCCGCACCGAGCCGTGGTGCTGCATCCACGTGAAGGTGGTGGCGAGGCACGCGCCGGCGAGGGTCTCGACGACGCCGAGGAAGTCGTCGAACGACACGTCGGGGCCGCCGTGCTCCGGTGGCGCGGCGAGGCCGTGGAGCCCGGCGTCGGCGAGCGCACGGAAGTGCTCCTCGGGGATGGTCGCGGTCGCGTCGACCTCGTCCGCGGCGGGCAGCAGCACGCGGGCGGCGACCTCCCGCGCCCGGTCCAGCACGTCGCCCATGCCAGGGACGGTAGCCCCGCAGGCCGGGCCGTCCTGCGCACCCGGTCCCGGGACCGGACCCCGGCGCTACCCTGACGGGCATGTCCGGGACCGCCGCGCCGCGCACCGCGGCGGTCGACGACTACATCAAGGCCATCTACGCCGTCTACGAGCGCGGTGAGGGCCCGGCGTCGACGACCGCGCTGGCCAAGCGCCTGGGCGTCGGCGCGTCGTCGGTGTCGGGGATGCTGCGCAAGCTCACCGACCAGGGCCTCGTCGAGCACCGCCCCTACGGCGGCGTGCGGCTCACCGATGCCGGCACCCGCGCCGCGCTCGACGTGCTGCGCCGCCACCGGCTGCTCGAGACCTACCTCGTGCGCGAGCTCGGCTACGGCTGGGACGAGGTGCACGACGAGGCCGAGGTGCTCGAGCACCACGTCTCGCCGACCCTGCTCGACCGCATGGACGAGCGCCTCGGCCACCCGCGCTACGACCCGCACGGCGACCCGATCCCCGCCGCCGACGGCACGGTGGCGGAGTTCACCGCCCGCCGCTTCGCGACCCTCGAGCCCGGCGACCGCGGCCGCCTCGTGCGTGTCGACGACACCGAGCCGGCGATGCTGACCTGGCTGCGCGACCAGGCCATCGAGCTGGGCGTGGGTCTCGAGCTCGTCGCGCGCCGCCCCTTCGGCGGGCCGTTCCAGGTGCGGGTGGGCGCGGCCGACGGGGACCGCGACCTCGACCTCGGTCCGGAGCTGGCGGACGCGCTGTGGGTCGACGATGTGGTCGAAGGGGTGTTCCACCGGGGCTCGGCGTCGTAGAGTTCGGCCAGCCGAACTTTCCGTGACGGGCCGGACGAAACCAGGTCCCCGAGCAGGACGGGGGTGGTCAGTGATGACCCTCGACGAACTGCCCCGTGGCCAGCGGGCCGTCGTCACCGCGCTCGACCTCCGTGGCGGCGAGCGCCGTCGCCTCATGGACCTGGGCCTGCTGCCCGGCGCGGCGATCCGCGCCGACATGACCAGCCCGCTGGGCGACCCGACCGCGTACGAGGTGCGCGGCGCGCTGGTCGTGCTGCGGCGCGGGCAGGCGCGCACGGTCCACGTCGAGCAGGCCGGCACCGGGGAGGGCTGACCCGTGGGGACCCCGCTCCCGACGCCGGGCGTCGGACCGTCCCCCGACCACAGCGGCGGCGCGTGCGCCTCGTGCGCGCTCTCGCCGGCATCGTCCCGGCTCGGCCTGGACCCCGGCCGCTACGACCACGTCGTCGCGCTCGCCGGCAACCCGAACACCGGCAAGAGCACCGTCTTCAACGCGCTGACCGGGCTGCGCCAGCACGTGGGCAACTGGGCGGGCAAGACCGTCGCGCGTGCCGAGGGCGGGTTCTCCTACGGCGGCGCGGGCTACCGGATCGTCGACCTGCCCGGCACCTACTCGCTGCTGTCCACCAGCACCGACGAGGACGTCGCCCGCGACGTGCTGCTCTTCGGGCGTCCCGACGTCGTCGTGGTGGTGGTCGACGCGACGCGCCTGGAGCGCAACCTGCCGCTGGTGCTGCAGATCCGCCAGATCACCGGGCGGGTGGTCGTCGCGCTCAACCTCGTCGACGAGGCCCGGCGCCACGGCATCACCGTCGACACCCGCCACCTGACCCGCGAGCTGGGCGTCCCCGTCGTCGCCACCGCCGCCCGCCGCGGCGAGGGGCTGCCCGACCTGCTCGCGGCGATCGCGCAGGTGGCGACGGCCGACGACCCGCCCGCGCCCCTGCGGCTCGTGCACCGCGACCCCGCCCTCGAGCGGGCCGTCGCCGAGCTCGCCGCGCAGGTCGAGGCCCGCTTCCCCGGCGTCCCCAACAGCCGCTGGGTGGCGCTGCGCCTGCTCGAGGGCGACGCGGGCATCGAGGAGGCGGTGCGCACCGGCACCCTGGGCGACCTGGCCGAGGTCGACGGTACGGCTCCGCTGCACGCCGTGTCCGACCCCCAGGAGCGGTCCGCATGACCGACCTCCTCGACGAGGCCGCACGCCTGCGCCGCGGCCTGTCCGGCGACGCTTCCCACGATCTCGGCGACCGCATCGTCGAGTCGCTCTACACCGACGCCGCGCGCATCGCCGCCACGAGCGTCGACCGCGACGACGCCCGGGCGAAGCTCACCGTCGACCGCGCGCTCGACCGCGTCCTGACCCACCGCGTGTGGGGCTTCGTCGCGATGGGCGTGCTGTTCTTCGGGGTCTTCTGGTTCACGATCGCCGGGGCCGCGGTGCCGTCGGACCTGCTCTACCAGCTGCTCGTGGAGAACGGGCACGGCTGGCTGCGCGGGCTGTTCGAGGCCGTCGGGGCGCCGTGGTGGGTCACCGGCCTGCTCGTCGACGGCGTCTACCTGGCGACGGCGTGGGTGATCGCCGTGATGCTGCCGCCGATGGCGATCTTCTTCCCGCTGTTCACCCTGCTCGAGGACTTCGGCTACCTGCCGCGGGTGGCGTTCAACCTCGACCGGCTCTTCGCCCGCTCCGGCGCCCACGGCAAGCAGGCGCTGACGATGATGATGGGCTACGGCTGCAACGCGGCGGGCGTGACGGCCACGCGGATCATCGACAGCCGCCGCGAGCGGCTGATCGCGATCATCACGAACAACTTCAGCATCTGCAACGGCCGCTGGCCGACGCTGATCCTCATGGGGACGATCTTCGTCGGGGCCGTGGTGCCGCCGGCGCTGGCCGGGGTGGTCGCCGCCGGGAGCGTCGTCGCGGTGGTGATCGTCGGGATCGGGGTGACGCTCGCGGTGTCGTGGCTGCTCTCGCGCACCGTGCTGCGCGGCGAGAGCTCGGTGTACACGCTCGAGCTGCCGCCCTACCGGCCGCCGCAGGTGCTGCGCACGCTCTACACCTCGATCATCGACCGCACCCTCAAGGTGCTGCGGCGCGCGGTGCTCATGGCGGCGCCGGCGGGTGCGGTGATCTGGCTGGTCGGCAACGTGCACCTCGGGGACGCGAGCGTGGCGGCGCACCTCGTGACGGCGTTGAATCCGGTCGGCTGGGTGATCGGCCTGAACGGCGTCATCCTGCTCGCCTACCTCGTGGCGGTGCCGGCGAACGAGATCATCATCCCGACGATCGTCATGCTCACCCTGACCCTCGGCGCCAACACGCTCGGCGCCGCGCCCGGCGTGATGCTGGAGCTGGGGGACGACGCGCAGATCGGCTCGGTGCTCGTCGGCGTGGGCGGTTGGACCCTGCTCACCGCGGTGAACCTCATGCTGTTCACGCTGCTGCACAACCCGTGCAGCACGACCGTGCTGACGATCTGGCACGAGACGCGCAGCGTGCGCTGGACGACCGTCGCCACGCTGCTGCCCCTGGGGCTCGGGTTCGCGGTGTGCGCGCTGACCGCCCTGATCTGGCGGCTCGTGGTCTGATCTCGTTGGTCTGATCTCGTTGACGAAGGGCACCCCTCGCCCGTCTACCCGAGCGAAGGTGCCCTTCGCTCGGATCAGGCGGCCGAGGCCTCGGGCGTGCGCTCGCCGACCTCGCCCTTCGCGAGCCGGCGCTCGACCAGCGCGCCGAACACCAGCCCGAGCACGCCCCAGAGCAGGGCCTGCGCGGCGAAGGACGCGACGCGGAAGTGGTAGAGCACGTCGGCGTCGAAGCCCGGGTAGATGATCGTCCCCGCGGCGTCGCGCAGGGGCAGCGGCGTCTCGCTGACCCGCGGCCCGTTCTCCACGGCGTTGATCGTCAGCTCCCCCAGGCCGGGCAGCACGCTCATGAGGACCGCCGACAGGGCGACGTACACGACGCCCCCGACGAGCACGGCGTTCCACGTGCCGATCCGCCCGCGGACCTGCCGGGCCACCGCGACCGCGGCCGCGAGGAACAGCAACGACCCGATGACCATCACCAGGTACAGCGCGGTGCGGTCGCCGATGGTCTCGTCGCTGCCCACCGCGGGCGGGCTCGCCGGGTACTCCACGAACGGGGTCGCGTAGATCGTCAGGAACCCGGCGCCGGCCACGACCAGCGCGAGCACCCGCGGGCGCAGCGCCACCCGGCCGTGCAGCAGCGTGTAGGCCACCGCGACCAGCAGGCCCAGCGCGATCCCGATGGCGACCATGCCGACGCCGAGGCCGATCGTGGCCTGCACGCCCCGGCTGACGACCTCCTCCTCGGCGCCGCCCGCCGGGACCGCCCCGGCCGCGGTGGCCAGGGCCTCCTCGGCCTCGCCGCGGCCCTCCTCGTAGGCGATCGCGGCCTCGACCTGCGGCTCGGCGAACAGGAGCGCGAACACCCACGCGACCAGCCCGGCCACCGCACCCGCGATCACGCCCCGGAGCACGAACGAGCGTGCCTCCATCTGCAGCTCCTCCTCCGGCGGATCGGGCCTAGTGGCAGGGGAAGCCGAGGAAGTGGCGAGCGTCGTGGACGAGCTCGTGCAGGACGGTGGTGTCGCCGAACACGGAGACGGCGCCCTGGTCGATCCCGACGACGTAGTAGAGCGCCAGCCCGACGAGGACGGCGCTGATGAGCCAGGGCAGGGTCTCCGACGCGGGGACCGCGGTGGCCTTGGCGCGGGCGACGGCACCAGCAGTGGTCACGGGCATCTCCTGTTCGGGCGCACGGCGAGCGACCGCCCCGGCGGTGGCGGTCGTCCGAGACGCTAGGGGCCCGGGGATCACGGCGTCAACGCCTCAGCATGTGATGAGCTATGGGCGTTGAACTGGACGTTCGGGGTCGCGAGACCAGCGGCGGGCGCCCCCATTGCTGCCACCGACTGGCAACTCATGCACGTGTGCGCCTGCGACCAGTGCGTTGCAGAGCACGTGGGGTAGCCACCCGTTCGCGGCGGGAAGGCCCTAGGGTCCCGGCCCGTGTCCCCCGTCGCCGAGGTCCGCGACCTCACCGTCACCGCGGGCGGGGCGACGTGCGTCGACGGGGTCACGCTCGGCGTCGCGCCGGGCGAGCGGTGGGGCGTCGTCGGACCGTCGGGGGCGGGCAAGTCGCTGACCGCCGCCGCGGTGGCGGGCCTCCTGCCGCCCGGGACGACGGCGGGCGGGAGCGTCCGGGTCGACGGCACCGAGCTCGTCGGCGTGCCGGAGACGACGCTCGCCGAGGTGCGTGGCTGCGGGGTCGCCCTCGTCGCCCAGGACTCCGCGACGGCCCTCCACCCGCTGCTCGCCGTGGGCCGCCAGCTCGCGATGCCGCTGCGACGCCACCAGCGTCTCGACCGCGCCACCGCCCGCGCCCGCGTGGTCGAGGCGCTCGCCGAGGTCGACCTGCCCGCCGAGCTCGCCCGCGCCCGCCCGTCGCAGCTCTCGGGCGGGCAGCGCCAGCGCGTCGCGCTCGCCGCGGCCCTGGCGTGCCGCCCGCGCCTGCTCGTCGCCGACGAGCCGACCGCCGCTCTCGACGGACCCGTCGCCCGGGCCCTGCTCGACCGCCTCGACCGGGCGCTGGCGGCGTCCGGGACGGCGCTGGTGCTGGTCACCCACGACCTCGGGGTGCTCGCGGCCGTGTGCGAGCAGGTCGTCGTCCTCGCCGGGGGCCGGGTGGTCGAGCACGGCGCGGTGCGCGAGGTCCTCGCCGCGCCGGCGCACGCGGTCACGCGCGAGCTCGTGGACGCGGCCCGCCTGTCGGTGCCGGAGGTGCGGGCGTGAGCTTCAGCCTCGCCGGCGTCACCCGCCGCTACACCGTGCCCGGCGACCGGCCGTGGCGGCGCGTCGTACGGACCGCCCTCGACGGGCTCGACCTGGAGGTCCCCGCCCGCGGCGACCTCGCCGTCGTGGGGGCGTCGGGGTCGGGGAAGTCGACGCTGCTGCGGATGCTGCTCGCGCTCGAGGCCCCGGACGCGGGCACGGTGCGGTTCCGCGGCGAGGTCGTCACCCCGCGACGCCCCGGCGAGGTGCGCCGGGCCGTCGGCGTCGTCGCCCAGGACCCCGGCAGCTCGCTCGACCCACGTCTGCCGGTCGGTGCGAGCATCCGCGAGCCCCTGGAGTGCGCGCGCGTGCCCGGCGACCACGGGGACCGGGTCGCCGAGCTGCTCGACGCCGTCGGGCTCGACCCGGCCGTCGCCGACCGCCGCCCGGCGGGGTTCTCCGGCGGCGAGCGCCAGCGGATCGCGCTGGCCCGGGCGCTCGCGACCCGCCCGGCGGTGCTCGTCGCCGACGAGCCGTTCAGCGCCGTCGACCCCACGACCCGGCGGCGTCTCGTCACCCTCGTCGGCGATCTGACCCGCGCGTCGGGGACCCGGCTGCTGCTCGTCAGCCACGACCTCGGCGTCGCCCAGCGGCTCTGCTCCGACGTCGCCGTCCTGGCCTCGGGGCGGGTCGTCGAGACCGGCCCCATCGACGACGTCCTCGCGCGCCCGTCCGCGGACGCCACCCGCGCGCTGCTCGACGCCGTGCTGGGCGTGGAGGTGGCGTGAGCGACCTGCTGCGCCGGTGGTCGATCCTCGGGCGCCTGGGCGAGCTGCCCCGCCCGATGCGCCTCATCGTGCTCGGCCAGCTCGCCTTCAACACCGGCTTCTACCTGGTGCTGCCGTTCTTCGCGCTGCACCTCACGCGCGACCTCGGGCTCGGCGGCGCGCTGGTCGGGCTGCTGCTGGGGCTGCGGACGTTCAGCCAGCAGGGGCTGTTCTTCCTGGGCGGGGCGCTGGCCGACCGGTTCGGTACCCGGCCGGTGGCGCTCACCGGGTTCGTGGTGCGGATCGTCGGGCTCCTGCTCCTCGCGGGCGCGGACGGCCCCGTTCTGCTGGTCGCGGGGACGGTGGCGACGGGCTTCGCGGCGGCGCTGTTCTCGCCGGCGGTGGAGGCGGAGCTGGCGCGGCGGGCGGGGGCGCTGGAGCGGACCGACGGCCCCACGCGCAGCGAGGCGTTCGCGATGTTCGGGGTCGCCGGGGAGGTCGGCGTCGTCGTCGGCCCGGTGCTGGGCTCGCTGCTGCTGACCGTCGACTTCGCGGTGACGGCCCTCGCGGCGGCGGGCGTGTTCGTCGTCGTCCTCGTCGCCTTCGCCCGCGGGATGCCGCGCGAACCCGCCGCGCACGCCGGGGAGCCGGTGCTCGCGGGGTGGGGCGAGGTGCTGCGCAACCCCGCCTTCCTGGCGTTCGCCGCGGCGTACTCGTCGTGGCTGCTGAGCTACAACCAGCTCTACCTCGCGCTGCCGGTGGAGCTCGCCCGCGTCGGGTCCGCCGGGCTGCTCGGGGCACTGTTCGTGCTGTCGGCGGTGATCGTGGTGGTCGGGCAGGTCCCGCTGGCCGAGGTGGTCCGCCGGCGGCTCGGGACGCGCGCGCTGCCCGTGGGGTTCGCGGTGCTCGCGCTGTCGTTCCTGGCGACGGCGGTGCTCGTCGGCCTCGGGGCGCCCGGGCCGGTGCCGGCGGTCGTGTTCGTCGTGACGCTGACGCTCGGGCAGATGACGGTCGTGCCGATCGCGCAGGACGCGGTCGGGCGGCTCGCGGGCGAGCGGCGCCTCGGCGCGCACTTCGGCGTCCTCGCCTCCGCCGGCGGCCTCGCCGTGCTGGGCGGGAGCGCGCTGCTCGGCGCCCTGCTCGACGCCGGCGGCCCGCCCGCCCTGCCCTGGGCCGTCACCGCGGCCCTGCCCCTGACCAGCGCGCTCGTCATGGGCGTCCTCGTCCGCCGCGTGCCCGCGCTGCACGCCGACACCCTCGCCGCCGGGAGGCCGTCGTGAAGCCCGTTGGACCAGCCCGCCGCTCGTCCCGCCGCCTGGGGGTCCTCCTGGCCGTCCTCGGCCTCGCCCTCACCGGGTGCTTCAGCACGTCGGGGGGCGACGGCGGTGACGGGCGGCTGCGGGTCGGGCTGTCGTTCCCGCCCACGTCGGGCCTGTCGCCCTACGGCAACGAGGCGACGCTCGCGACGCGCCTCGGGGTCACCGAGCCGCTCGTGGTCCTCACCGGCGGCACCCCGACCCCGGCGCTGGCGACGGCGTGGACCCAGGTCTCGCCGACGAGCTGGCGGTTCACGCTGCGCTCCGGCGTCACCTTCCACGACGGCACGCCGCTCAACCCGGAGGCCGTCGCCGGCAGCCTCACCCGCGCCGCCGCGGCCACGCCGACGCCGCGGGCGCTGGCCTCGCTGGCCGCCACCGGACCCGCGCTCACGGCCGTGCCGGACGGCGCCGGTGGCGTCCTCGTCACCACGCCCGCGCCCGACCCGGTGCTCCCCCAGCGCCTGGCCTCGCCGGAGCTGGTGATCCTCGCCCCGTCCGCCTACGCCGACCCGTCCCGGCCGAGCCCGGTGCGGGCGGGCACCGGGCCGTTCGTGCTCACCCGCGTCGACGGGTCCACCGGCGCGACGCTCGACGCCAACCCCTCGTCGTGGCGGGGACCGGTGGGTGCGCCCGGGATCGACGCGCGGTTCCTCGCCGACGGCGCGGCGCGCGCCAACGCCCTGCGCGCCGGCGAGCTCGACGTCGCCGAGGCGATCCCGGCCTCGCAGGTGGCGTCGATCGCGCCGCCGCAGCGGGTCTCCGGCGTCCCGCTGCCGCGCAGCGTCGCGGTGTACCTCGACCAGCGCTCGCCGGTGCTCGCCGACCCCGGCGTCCGGGCCGCGGTCCGCACCGCGCTCGCGCCGGTCGACGTCGCCGGCGCGATCTACGAGGGCCGCGCCGACCCGGCCGCCGGCCTGTTCGGGCCCGCGACGCCCTGGGCCGCCGCCCGTCCCCCGCACCCGGTGACCCCGCCGGCGCCCGTCGCGGGACAGCGCCTCCGCCTGGCAACGTACTCCGACCGCGCCGAGCTCCCCGAGATCGCCGCCGCGGACGCCGATGCGCTGCGCCGCGCCGGGTTCACCGTCGACGTCACCGTGCTCGAGAGCTCGGCGTTCGAGGCGCAGCTGGGCACCGGGGCGTTCGACGCGGTGATCATCAGCCGGTCGCAGCAGCTCGACACCGGCGACCCCGTCGGCTACCTGGCCAGCGACTTCTCCTGCGCCGGCAGCTACAACCAGGCGCGCTACTGCGACCCGGCGACCGACGCGATCCTCGCCGCCGCCGCCGCGACCAGCGACGTCGAGGCCCGCCGACGCGCCGCGCTCGCGGTGGAGGCGCGCGTGCTCGCCGCCGACGCCGTGGTCCCGCACGTCACCGAGCGCGCGCGGGTGGGCCTCGGCGCGGGCGTCACCGGCGTGGTCGAGGACCCGAACGAGCAGTTCCTGGTCACCGCCGCGACCCACCGGGGCTGAGCGGGGTGTGCGGGCTCGCGAGTGTCAGCGTGGCGTCCACGCTGGCACTGGACGCCAGGATCGCCACCACCTCGCGCGCGCGACACGCCGGGACGGGCGGATGACCACCGCGCGCCGGCTCCTCCCGCTGCTCACCGCCGGGGTCGCGGTCGTGGTGCTGGCGCTGGTCGTCGCCGCGCTGCCCTGGCTCTGGGACGACGACCCCGCCGCCGCGGTGCTGCGCGTGCGCTACCCCGAGCGCGGGTTCTCCGCCGCCGCCCTCGACGCGCTGCGCGCCGAGCTCGATCTCCCGGCCGACCCCGTGGCCGGCGCCCTCGGCTGGCTGGGCGGGGTGCTCACCGGCGACCTCGGCGTCTCGTGGGTGTCTCGAGCCCCGGTCGCGCCGTCCGTGCTCGCCGCGCTCGGGGTGTCGCTGACGCTGGCCCTGGCCGCCGCGGTCGTCGCCGCGGTGACCGCGACCGCACTGCTCGCCCCGGGAGTGTGGCGCGCCGCGCACCGGGGCGCCCCGGCCGGGCGCGGCAGCGCGGTGGCGGCGTCCGTGCTGGGCGCGGTGCCCGAGATCGTGCTCGGGGCGGTGCTCGTCGCCGTGGTGGCGGTCGCGTGGGGGCTGCTGCCGAGCACCGGGTTCGCCGGCCCGTCCTACCTCGTCCTGCCGGCCCTCGCCCTCGGCCTCCCGGCGGGCGGGCTGCTCGCGCGGATGCTGTCGTCGGCGACGGAGTCGGCGCTCGCCGAGCCGTGGGTGCGCACCTGGCGCTCGTGGGGCACGCCGCCGGCCACGGTCTCGCTCGGCGTCGCCCGGCGGGCCGTGGCCACCGCGGTGCCGCAGGTCGCGCTGCTCGTCGTGGGCCTGCTCGGGAGCGCGGTGGCGGTCGAGCAGCTCTTCGGCATCCCCGGGATCGGCTCGCTGGCCCTGGACGCCGTGCTCGCGCAAGACCTGCCGCTGGCCCAGGCGGCGGTGACGGTGCTCGTGCTGCTCGGGCTGGTGCTCGGCGGGGTCGGGGTGCTCGCGCACCGCGCGCTGCTGGGGCCGGCGCGCTCGGGAGCGGAGGTGTCGGTGGGGGTGCCCGACACCTCGGGACGAGCGCGGTCGTGGGCGCCCTGGGCCGCGGCCGGGGTGCTCGCGCTCGTGGTCGTCACGGGCCTGCCGCGCGCCCCCTCGACGACCGTCACCGAGCGCCGCCTCGCCCCGCCGTCGTGGTCGGTGCCGCTGGGTGCCGACGCGCTGGGCCGCGACCTGTGGGCGCGCGTGGCGCACGGCGCGCTGCTGACGGTCGGGACCGCGGTCGCGGTGACCGTGGTGTGCGTGGTCGTCGGGCTCGCGGTCGGGGTGGGCGCGCGGTCGGCGCGGGCGGGCGTCGCGGACGTGCTCAACGCGGTGCCCCCGATCGTCGTCGGGCTGGTCGTGGCCGCGATCGCGGGTCCCGGCCTGCTCGGCGCCGCGATCGCCGTCGCCGCCGTCGGGTGGGTGCCGCTGGCGGTGCACGCCCGGACGCTCGCGACCGAGGCACGCGCGTCGGGGTACGTGCGGGCGGCGGTGCTGGTCGGGGCGGCGCCGGGCCGGATCGCGGGACGCCACGTCGTGCCCGCGGTGGTGGGACCGGTGGTGCGCCACGGGCTCGCGCGGGTCCCGCACGCCGCGCTCGGGATCGCCGCGCTGAGCTTCCTCGGGCTCGGCGCGCCCCCGGACTCGCCGGAGTGGGGCGCGGTGCTCGCCGACTCGCTCGCCTACGTCGACCGCGCGCCCTGGACGATCGCCGCGCCCGCGCTCGGCCTGGCACTGCTCGCGGTCGTCGTGGCCCTCGTGCGCGAGACGCGGACGAGCAGCTGAGAATCCCCCGGTGCGTCTGCACCTGCTCGCCCACGCCGCGACCGCCGCCGCCCGGGAGGCCCGCTTCCCCGACGACGAGCCGCTCGACACCGGCGGGCGCCGCGCCGCCGCGGAGCTCGCGGGACGGCTCCCCGAGCCCGCCCACGTGTGGTGCGCGCCGTCCGCCCGGTGCCGGGGTACCGCGGCGCTGGTGCTGCCGGGGCGGTCGGTCGACGGCGAGGCGCCTGCCGGCCCCGACCCGGGCGCGTGGGCCGGCCGCGCGCCCGCCGACCTCGCCGTCGAGGACCCCGCGGCGCTGCAGTCCTGGCTCACCGACCCCGACGCGGCGCCGCCCGGGGGTGAGTCGCTGGCGGCGCTCGTCGCGCGCGTCGGGGCCTGGATGGACGACCTGCCCCGCGAGGACCGCACGGTGGGCCTCGCCGTCGTCGACCCGCCCGTGGTGCGCGCCGCGGTGGCCCACGCGATGGGCGCCGGGCCCGCCGCCGCGTGGCGCGTCGACGTCGCGCCGCTGACCCTCGCCGTGCTCACCGGGGGCTCGGGGCGGTGGAACCTGCGGTCGCTGGGCGCGGTCGGGGGCTGATCGAGTAGCACGACCGATGGTGCGCAACCACACTGCCTCCCGTGGGGGACGTCGAGGACGCCGTGACCGCCCGGGACGTGGTGGTGGGCCTGGTCGACGCGGCGTCGAGGGGTCTCGACGACGCGGTCACCGCGCTGCTGCACGTCTCGCCCTCGCCCGGGTGGGACGAGGTGGACCTCGCCTTCTGGAGCGCCTGCCGCGGCGGGCACCTGAGCACGGTGGAGATCCTGTTCCGGCACGGGGCGCAGCTGAACCGGTGCCAGCACCACCTCGGACAGACGCCGCTCGACGCGGCCATCGCGTCCGGCGACGAGGACCTCGTGCGCTGGCTGCGCGTCCGCGGGGGGTCGACGGCGGCGGGGCTGCGACGGCCGTGACCTGCTGTCCATGATCGTCGGGGAGTGTCGGGGGTCGGGGCTAGCGTGCTGGTCATGGGCATCGCGGACCTCGACGCCGGTGGGTTGCCGGTCGAGGTCCTCGACGCGATCGACCCGGCCGGGCTGGCCGGCGCCGAGGTCGTGAACTTCGCCCGCGACTGCTTCCGGGCCCGCAATCGCGCCACCGCCCGCTTGCTGACTGCGCTGCACGAGGCCGGCCGCACCGAGGAAGGGCAGAAGGGTCGCCGGGCGCTGCTCGACGAGTTCTCCGGCGACGAGGCCGCCGCCGCCCTGGGCTGGTCGCGGGCGATGGCCTGCCGCTGGCTGGGCCTGGCCGACGACCTGCTGCGCCGCCTGCCCGAGGTCCACGCCGCCATGCGTGCCGGTGAGCTCGAGGACACCAAGGCCCGGGTGCTCTCGGACTGGACCCGCGACCTGGCCGACGACCACGCCCACCACGTCTGCGGTGAGGTCCTGCCCGAGGCCCCGCGGCTGCCGGTCGGGGCGCTGATCGAACGCATCCAGCAGCTCGCCGCCGCCCTCGACCCCGACTGGGCGGCGCGCCGCGAGCAGGCCGCGGAGAAACGCGCCCGCGTGCTGGCCTCGCGCAACCCGACCGGCACGGCGAACCTGGCCGGCTACGACCTGCCCGTGGAGCGGGCCGCGGTCAGCATGGCCCGCCTGGAGGCCCTCGCCGCCGCGCTACGCCGCCGCGGGGTACCGGTGCGGGTCGAGGCCCTGCGCGCCGAGGTCTACCTGACCCTGCTCGACGGCACCGCCGCCGGCCTCGACGACGACACCCTGCTCGACCTGCTGGTCACCCACCTCACCCCACCCGACGCCGACGGCCGGGGCGAAGGCCCCAGCGACGACGGCCCCGACGACCAGGGACCCGGCGACGGCGGGCCGAGCGAGGGCGGGCCGAGCGATGGCGGGCCGGTCGATGGCGGGCCGAGCGATGGCGGGCCGAGCGAGCCGGGCGGCGGTGGTGGCTCCGACGACGACGGCGGTCGGGGTGATAGCGGCACCGAGGCTCGCCGAGGTCGCGACGACGAGGGGCCGGACGAGCCCGCATCCGACGTGGGCGCGGACGAGCGTGACGGCAGCCCAAGCGGGTCGAGTCCCTCGCCCGACGAGTCACGCGGCGCGCGAGCCTCGGCCGATGACGCCACCACTGACCACACCCCGCACGACGACGACTCGCACGACAACGACTCGGGCCATGCGCTCACCGACGGTGGGCCAGGCGACGACGAGCCAGGCGACGACGACGTGGACCAGGCCCCGAGCGGCGAAGCCCCGACAGGGCAGGCCCCGCAGGGTCCGGTGGTGCGGGACGGCACCGTCGAGGTGCGGCTGCGGCTGAGCACCGCCCTCGGGCTCGACGAGCTACCCGCCCAGATCCCCCGCTGGGGCACCGCCCTCGCCCCCACCGCCCGCTGCCTGCTCCAGCGCTACCACCACGGCCAATGGCGCATCGCGCTCACCGACGACACCGGCCACCTCCAGCACCTCCTGCTCACCCGCCACCGCCCCGACCCGCCGAGCGAGGCCCCCGCAGGCCCCGGGCGACCACCCCGCCCCCGCCGCGACCGGCGGCGGGGGCGCCACGGACCAGCCATCGTCGAACTCCAGGTCCCGACGACGCTGCTCGCTGCCCTCGACCCCGCCGACCACCCCACCTGGCACGCCCTGCTCACCGACCTCCACCGCCACCTGCCCCGGCCCACCGCAGACGGTGAACCACGCGCGCCCGACGACCACCTCGACCCCGCCGCCGCCACCCACCGCCGACCCACCGCCGAGATCGACCGCTGGGTCCGCGCCCGCGACCGCCACTGCATCGCCCCGTCCTGCCGCGAGCCCGCCCACGCCACCGACCTCGACCACACCACCGACCACGCCCACGGCGGGCCCACCCTCACCAGCAACCTCGGCGCCCTGTGCCGCCACCACCACCGCGCCAAACACCACGGCCGCTGGCGCCTCACCCAACCGAGCCCCGGCCACTTCCAGATCACCACCCGCGCCGGCGCCACCTACGACACCCACCCACCCCGCATCACCGACCCCCTCCCGGCACCCCGCCCCGCCACCACCCCACGACCCCTGCCAGCGGACCTCCACCACCTCGACCACACCCACGACCACACCCACGACGACACCGCCGACGACGAACCCGCCGACGTCACCGCCCGGCTGTTCAGCCGCCGCCTCATGTCGCCCACGGCCGTCACGCCCGACGGCCCACACCGCAGGCCCGCCCGCCACGCCCGACCGCCCCGCACCCCCGGCCTCTACGACCTGCTGCGCCAGGCCCACCGCGACGCCCAGAACCCGCAACGGGCCGCCACACGGATCGACCCCGACCCCGACCCGCCGCCCTTCTGAGGGACCACGCCGATCCAGTTCGCCGGCCGCTCGGGTGGACGCCCGCAACTCGGGCGACGCACGGTCGGCAGCCCGCTGCGGCACTCCTGGGAGGGGCCGGTCCGGCACCGGATCCGCCAACCACTGCTCGGAGCCACCGCCTCGGAGCGCGGCACCCCGGAGCGCGGCCTCGGAGCGCGGCACCCCGGAGCGCGGCACCCCGGAGCCGTCACCCCCCGAGCCGCCGACCCAGGGCCCGCCGTGACGCGAGGGCAGCCAGCCGACCCTCGCCTCAGAGCAGCACGTCGTCGACGTGCACGAGCACCGCCACCGGCTCGAGGCCCGTCGAGTTCCGGATCCCGTCCGCCACCACCGCGCGGATCCGCGTCCCGAGCGCGACGAGGTCCGCGCCGTACTCCGCGGCCAGGGTGATCGCGACGACCGTCGAGGACCCGGCCACGCCGGCCGTCACCTCCGGCCCGCCGTCCAGGCTCGTCTCCGGACCCCCGCCGGCGGCCACGAGGTGACTCAGCGCCACCCGCACGCCCGGCACCCGCGAAGCCAGGTGGCGGGCGAGGGCGACGACCACCCGCGCGCTGACCCGCGTCCGTCCCCGCGGCTCCTCGATGCGCCCGAACTCCGGGTCGGCGGCCACCCCGCGGATGCGGCGCAACGCCTCGTCGAGCAGGCCGTCGGGGGCCTGCGGACGGTGGTCGGCGACGGCGCGGACGGGCGCCCAGAGCCGGTCGAACTCGGCCAGGGCGGCCTGGCAGTAGGGGCAGTCGCGCTGGTGGGCGTCCCGGCGGTCGGCCGCGCCGTCGGCGACCTGCGCGACGAGCGCCGCCGCGTCGCGCCCGCAGGCCAGGCGGCCCTCGAGCGGCGCGGTGGCCGAGGGGGTGCGCTCCTGGGTCATGTCCAGTCCTTCATCTCGGACATCAGGGTGGCGCGGGCGCGGGCCAGTCGCCCGCGCACCGTGGCCTCGCTGGTCTTGGTGACGGCCGCCGCGTCGCGGTACGACAGGCCCTCGAGCTGCACCAGCACGAGCGGCACCCGCTGATCTTCGGGCAGGCGGCTGATCGCGGCGAGCCCGGCCTGCAGCTCCTCGCCCGCCAGCACCCGGCTCTCCGGGCCCGCGACCCGGGGGTGGTCGGCGTCGGCGAGCTGGTCGTGGGGCCGCTGGCCGCGGCGGTGGTTCAGGCACCGGTTGACGACGACGCGGTAGAGCCAGGTGGTGAACGCCGACGTCCCGGCGAAGCCGGACAGCGCCGTCCAGAGCTGGATGACGACCTCCTGCGCGACGTCGTCGGCGTCGGCGGGACTGCCGAGCATGCGCAGCGCGATCCGGTAGATCCGGTCGCGGTGCCGGCGGACCAGCTCCTCGTAGGCGCCCTGGTCGCCGGACCGGGCCCTGCCCACCAGCCAGCGGTCGGCCTCGTCGTCGAGGCCGGCCGAGGCCCGGGTGCCGCCCGGGCCGGGGTCACGCCCCGGCACGCTCACGCGCGGAAGCTTCCCACGTCCGGCCGTGGGCAACCGATCATCGTTGCCCGCGTGGGGGAACGCACGCGAGCATGCACCCGTGACCCCCGGAACCAGCGGCCTGGGCGTCGTCCGACGCCTCGCCGCGCGCGGACACCCCGTCGTCCTCGGCGCCCGCGACCCCGACGACCTCCTGCGCCTCGGCGCCCGCGTCGTCATGGTCTCCAGCGGCGCCGGGTCGTCCGGCGAGATGCAGGGCGGGAGCGGCGTGCCCGCGTACGCGGTGAGCGAGGCCGCGCTGGACATGGTCACCGTCACGCTCGCCGCCGACCTGCGACCGCGCGGCGTGCTCGTCGACGCCGTGTGCCCCGGCCGGGTCGCCACCGACATGGGCGGCCGTGGCCGGCGATCGGCGCCCGCCCCGCGCGCCGGCCGCCCGTGACGCGCCCGGCGGGCCCGCCCGCGCCCGCCGTCCCGGTCGGTCACGTCGAGCCGTGCCCGCGCCGCATCCGGGCACGGCTCGGCGGCCGGGTCGTCGTCGACACCCTCGCCGCGCGCTACGTGTGGGAGCACCCCTGGTACCCGCGCTGGGCCGTCCCCGTCGACGACGTGGACCCCGCGGCGCTGGCCGCGGACCCCGGGCACCGGCGCCTCGACGGTGAGCTCGCGGGCACGGTCGCCCTGACGTGGTCGGCGTTCGACGCCTGGTTCGAGGAGGACGAGGAGGTCGCCGTCCACCCGCGCAGCCCCTACGTGCGGGTGGACGCCCTGCGCTCGCGACGCCACGTGCGGGTCGAGCTCGACGGGGTCGTGCTCGCGGAGTCCGACGCCCCGGTCCTGCTCTTCGAGACCGGCCTGCCGACCCGCGCCTACCTCGACCCCACCGCCGTCGACCACACCCGCCTCGAGCCGTCGACGACCCGCACCGCCTGCCCCTACAAAGGCGTGACCAGCCGCTACTGGTCGGTGCGCACCCCGACCGGGCGCCACGACGACCTCGCGTGGAGCTACGAGCACCCGGCCCCGGCCGTCGCGCGCATCGCGGGGCTGGTGGCGTTCTACGACGAGCGCGTGGACATGGTCGTCGACGGCGTGGCCCAGCCCCGGCCCCGGACGCACCTGGCCTGAGCGTCCCTCAGACCTCGGTCTGCGCCAGCAACCAGGCCGCGATCTCCTCCCCCGCCGCGAGGCCCGTGGTGGTGGTGACCGCGACGTGGGCGAAGCCCCGGCCCGCGGTGTGGAGTCGGCCGTCGACCGGCTGGATGCCCGCGTCGGCGGCCTCCAGCATGTCGGCGTCGAGCGGGGAGTCCCCCGCCGCGACGACGCGCCGTGCCCCGGTCCGCCGGCGGACCTCCTCGACCGCGGCGCCCTTGGTCAGCGCGGCGGGCAGCACGTGGACCTTCTCCCCGTGGGCCACGACCCGCCAGCCGCGGACGTCGCACTCCGCCGCGAGCTCCTCGAGCCACCCCGCCGGCCACCGGACCCGGACCACGAGGAAGCAGCCGTCGGCGTCGCGCACGGGGCCCGCCACGTCGAGCCGGGCGAGGTGCCGGACCAGCACGTCCGCGACCTCGCCGATCGGCGCCACGCCCGCGAGCCGGTCCCGCACCACCGCCGACCAGTCACCGTCGAGCTCGCCCCCGGTGAGCAGCACCCCGCCGCCCGCGCACACCACGAAGGGCGGCGCCACGCCCAGCCGACCCTCGAGGTCGAGGCGCCGGTACTCGGCGACCGACCGGGTGGTGGCCGGCAACCAGAGCGCACGACGGTCGAGCTCGCCGAGCCGGGCGGCGCAGCGGCGGGTCAGCTGGGCGGTCACCACGCCCCGGACCCGTTCCAGGCCGAGGACCGGCCCCGCGACCTGCGGCCCGGCGGCGCGGGCGGAGTGCACGAGGGTCCGGTCGAGGTCGGTGGCGGCCAGCAGCGACGTGATCAACGCCCCGCCCGGAGCACGGCCACGGACCGGTAGGGCGAGGGGATCCCGCCCGCGCGGTCCGGGAGCGGCCGGGTCGGGACGCGGCGCTCGGCGCACAGCCGCCGGACGGGCTCGAGCTCGGCCCCGGCGTCGCGGGCGACGAGCACCGCGATGGGATCGCGGCGCAGCAGGGTCCGCAACGTCTCCCCCACCCCGGCGCGCAGGCGGCGCTCGCCCGCCACGTCCAGGTCGCGGGCGAGGGCCGCGAGGTAGCGGGGGCCGCGACCGTCGGGCCCGGCGACGGGAGCGATGCCGGGAGACGCGCCGAAGCAGCCGGTGATCGCGTCGAGGACGACGGCCGTCCGGTCACCGGCCGCGAGCTCCCCGTAGACCTTGGCGCCGTGGTGGGCGCCGGCGACGGTCAGGTCGTGCCGGTCGACCGTGCGCGAGACCAGCCCGGACGCCGTGGCGTTGAGGCACGCGTGCGGCACCAGCAGGTCCTCGCGGGTGCCGCACAGCGGGGTCCGGTGGGCGGGGTCGGCCAGCACCGCGACGGTCGGGTCGACGACGACGCCGGTCTCCCGCGCGTGGCGGTCGAGGTCGGCGCCCACCTCGTCGACGATGCCACCGGCACCGGTCCACCCGTCGACGAGCACGAGCGAGGAGGGGTCGTGGGCGGCGACGAGCGCGCCGAGCGCCGCGCGGTCCAGCCCCCGGCCGCGGACGACGCTGATCGCGTAGTGCGGTAGCGCCACGCCCCGGACCCGCGCCGCCCACCGGCGCATCAGCACCCCGACCGGCGTGCCCGCCCGCGCCAGCGACACGAGCACGGCCCCCGGGCCCCGCTGCGCGAGCACCTGGTCGGTGAGGACGCCGACCGCCGCCGCCACCCCCGGCGCCGACCGCTCGACGGCCCGGTCGACCACCCGCGCGTAGGCCGGGCTCGGGGCCGGCTCCCGCGGGAGGGCGTCCGCGTAGTGCGCGCCGGTGGCGAGGGCGGCCTCCCGCTCGGCGACCCCGACCTCGAGGGCGTGGCACGACAGGTCGCTGAGCAGCCAGCCCACCTCGGCGGGCGCGAACGTCCCGAACGCGGGTCCGCGGCGCGCGGCGACGACGGGACGTCGCGTCACGGGCCGCGGCGCCCGGCACGGCACCACCGCCTCGACCACCCGCGGCACGACCGCGCCGAGGCGGGCGAGCAGGCCGTCGGGTGCCCGCAGGGCGGCGGTGCGCGCCGCGGCGTCCACCACGAGGACGACGGCGTCGTACCGGCCGGTGCCGAGGCCGTACACGTAGCGCTCCGGCGCGTGGGCCAGCGCCTGGTCGTGCGCCGCGAACGCCCGGGCCTCGCGCACCGCGTAGCCGGCGACGTCCCGGGCGACCAGCGGGGACCGGCTGGTCGCCGCGACCTCGACGTCCAGGCCACGGGCCTCGAGGGCCTCGGCGAGCCGGACCGGCAGGTAGTGGAGCTCCTCGCACCCGAGGACGAGCACGCGCCCGGCGCCGCGCCCGAGCGCCTCGACCAGCACGTCCGCGGCACCGGGGACGGCGGCGTCCAGCGCGGCGCGTCCGGGCCGGTCGAGGCCGTGCCGCGCGCCCTCCGCGGCACCGTCGAGCGGCAGGGACACCGAGGACAGCGGGACCGCCGCGGCGACCGGGCACGCGGTCGTGTCCGGCTGCGCGGTCGTGTCCGGCTGCGCGGCGAGCAGGGCGGCCGCCCGCGCGAGCACGTCGTCGGGTCCCGTGAGCGCCGCCCGGGCGAGGGCCACCACGTCGACCCGGACGTCCAGGTCGGCGGCGGCGCAGGCGATCGCGTCCTCGGCGGGCTCCCGCAGGTCGGCCAGCGTCGCGACGACGTATCGACGGCGCGGCAGCCGCCGCTGCAGCCGGCGCAGGGCCGCGGCGACGGTGCGACCGGTGGTGAGCTCGTCGTCGACGAGCACGAGCGGGCGGTCCGGCGTCCAGCTGCCCGGGTCGTCGGGGACGAGGACGTGGCGCGGGGCGTGGCTGTGCTCCTCGTCGAACGCGGCCAGCACGGAGGCCCCCGCGACGACCCGCCGCGTCGTGTGGACGACGTGCTCGGCGTCCAGCGCGTCCGCGACGAGGTGGGCGAGCGCCGTCGCGTTCTCGGCGAACCCGATCACCACCGGCGCGGCGGCGACGTCGGGCAGCCGGCGCGCAGCCCGGTCCGCGAGCGCCGCGGCCGCCGCCCGCACCCGGGCGGGGGCGACGGGGACGTGCTTGCCGAGGACGCGGGACACCGGCAGGTGCGCCCGCCGGGGGTTGCGGCGCAGGGCGAGGCCGACGACGTCGCGCACCGGCACGCTCTCCTCGTCCGGCCCGAGCGCGAGGCCGAGGGCCTCCGCGACGACCTCACCGGGCCACGTCCCGTCCGTCGCCACGTCACCCACGGGTGTCCTTGATGCCAGACGCACCCGTCGGGCACCACCGACGTGACCCGACCGGGGCGAGGATGGACGGTGATGGCTCCCGACCCCGCCGACCCGGTCCGGCACTGGCCGCTGGCCGGGCTCGTCCTGCGGACGCCGCGGCTCGAGCTGCGTCCCGACGACGACGTCGGCCTCGCCGCGCTCGCCGACCGGGCCCTCGACGGCGTCCACCCCGCCGAGGAGATGCCGTTCCTCGAGCCGTGGACCGACGGCGCCGCCGACCCGGGCTTCGCCCGCGGGGTCATGCAGTACGCCTGGCGGTGCCGCGCCGAGGTCTCCCCGGCGCGGTGGTCGGTGAACTTCCTGGTCCGCGAGGGCGGGCGGGTGCTCGGGATGCAGACGCTGACGGCGACCGAGTTCGGCGTCCTGGGCGAGGTCAGCACGGGCTCGTGGCTGACCCGCGCCGCGCAGGGCCGGGGCCTCGGCACGGAGATGCGCCAGGCCGTCGTCACGCTCGCGTTCGAGCACCTCGGGGCCCGCGCGGCCCGGACCAGCGCGTTCGCCGACAACGTCGCCTCCCGGCGCGTGTCCGACCGGCTCGGCTACACCCCGGACGGCGTCGAGCGCCACGTCCGCCGCGGTCGCTCCGCGCTCCTGCTCCGCAACCGGCTCACCCCGGACGCGTGGCGACGGCCGGAGTGGACGCTCGGCGTCGCCGGAGTCGGGCCCTGCCGCGAGCTGCTGGGGGTGCCCGACCCCGGCTGACCGGTGCCGGCCACGCCCGGGACGTCCAGCACGACACGCCGCCGTTCGGCGACACCATCGGGGAAAGACCGACGCTCGGGGGATCCCCCGGGCTTGACGACGGGGTAGACCTCGATCACCGATGCCGACCGGGGGGACCGATGTCGCACGCCGCGCCGACCGCCGCACCGACCGATGCGTGGGTCGACGCTGCGCGCCCCCGGACCGCGACCCGCCGCGAACGGCCCCGCCACAGCCCCCGCCACAGCCCCCGCCACAGCCCCCGTCACACCCCCCGTCACACCCCCCGCCACGACCTCCCGACCGCGGCCCGCAGCGAACGCCGGCGCCGCGCCGCGCGCGTGCGTCGCCGGCCGCTGCGGGTGCTGATGATGGTGCTCGTCGCCGGACTGTGCGCCGGGGTGTTCCTCGTCGTCCTCGAGACCGCGCTCGCCGACCCCGGGGCCCGGCGCTCGGCGCTGTCCGCCGTCGACCCCGACGAGGCGGTCGCCCCCGGCCCGCTGCCCTACGGAGGGCAGCTCGACCGCCCCGACCCCTCCGACCTCGTCGACCCCGGCAGCCTGCTGGGGCTCGGGCTGCTGACGCTCGGGCTGCTCAACGGCCTCGTGTTCCTCGGGACGGCGACGTGGGACGGGATGGTCGCCCCCTCGGCGGCCGAGACCCGGCGGCGGCTGCGCACCCGCTCGGGACGCGGGGCCGTGCCCGGCGGCCGGCGGGAGGTGCGGCGGACGGTCGCCGCCCCGTCCGCGGCCCCGGCCGCCTCCTCGGGCCCGGCGGTCGTCGACGTCCCCGCCCGCCGCAGCGTGCCCGGCCGCCCGGCCGCGGGGACCACCTACGCGCCGCTGCCCGAGGCCGTGCCCGTGCGGGCGGCCCGGCGCACGGTCGTCGCGCCGGGGCCGGTCGGGGATCCGGACGTCCCGGTCGTGCCGCCGAGCCGGTTCGCGGAGCCGAAGCGGCTCATGGAGCCGGCCACGGTGCCGGCGAGCACCCCGGTGCCGGTGCCCGCCGCCGAGCCCGTCCCCGAGCCCGTCCCCGAGCCGGTCGTCGAGCCCGTCCCCGAGCCCGTCCCCGAGCCCGTCCCCGAGCCGGTCGCCGAGCCCGCGCCGACCCCGGAACCGGCGGGCGCCGAGCCGGACCCCGAGCCCGAGCCCGTCCCGTCGCTCATCCCCACGCCCCGGCGCCCCTCCCCCGTGCCCCGGGACGGCGGCGACGGGACCCCGGCGCGCGCCACGCGGCGCGGCTCCGGGCCCTGGGGCTGGCGCCCGGCCCGCCCGGACCCGGTGCCCTGGCGCAACCCGGTCCCGGCGTTCTCCTGATCAGCGGCCTCCTGATCAGCGGCCGAGCGCGTCCTCGACGGCGCGGGTGAAGGCCCCGAACACCGACGCGGTCGGCGGCAGCACCTGGGTCACGAGCACCGCCGCGAGGTCGTGCCCGGGCCAGGAGTACCAGAGCGTCCCCAGCCCGCCGGCCCACCCGTAGCGGGGCCCGACCGGCGAGGACACGACCCCGACCCCGTACCCCCAGCCGCCCCCGTCCAGGAACGGTGCGGCACCAGGGGCGGCGCGCTGCTCCGGCGTGAGGTGGTCGGTCGTCATCAGCGTGACCGCGGCGGGATCGAGCACCTCGCCGCCGTCGTCGAGCAGCATCCCGGCGAAGCGCAGCAGGTCCGCCGCGGTCCCGACCAGGCCGCCCCGGCCGTCGGGGAACGTCGGCGGGGCGAGCCACCGGCTGTCGGCGACGCCGTCGAGCACCGCGAGCCCACGGTCCTCCCCGCGCACGAACGCGGGCACCAGGCGCTCCGGGCCGGCGACGAACCCGGTGTCGGTCATGCCGAGCGGGGCGAGCAGCCGGTCCGCGAGCACCTCGGGCAGCGGACGCCCGGCGGCCCGCGCGAGCAGGAGCCCGAGCACGGCGAAGGACAGCTCGTAGCGCCAGGCCGTGCCGGGCTGCTCGAGCAGCGGCAGCGTCGCGAGGCGGGCGAGCCAGGTCTCGGGCTCCGGGAGGCCCTGCGGGTCCGGCGGCCCGAAGCCGAGCCCGAGCTCGGCGGCGCGGTCGACCGTCGGGCACGGGCCCTCGGGGACGAAGCCGAGGCCCATGCGCATGGTGAGCAGGTCCTCGACCGCGAGGGGCCGACGGGCGGGGACGGTCTCGCCGTCGGGGTCCGCCGACGGTCGCGGCAGCACCCGCCGCTGCGCCAGCTCGGGCAGCAGGCGGTCGACGGGCTCGTCGAGCGCGAGGAGCCCGTCGGCGGCCAGGCGCAGCGTCAGCGCCGCGATCAGCGGCTTGGTGTTCGAGCTGAGCCGGACGACGGCGTCGGGCCGCAGCGGTTCGTCGCCGCCGGGCGCGCTGACGCCCGTCGCCGCGAGGCTCGTCGTCCCACGGTGCCGGACGCCCGCGAGGGCGCCCGGCACGTCGGCGGCCGGGAGTGCCGCGAGGATCTCCTCGGCGTCCACCCCGGCCACCGTCGGTCGTCAGCCGTTGAAGCCGCCGCCGGCCGGTCCGATCGGGCTCGGCTCGGGACGCACGCCCCCGCCGCCACCGCCGGAGCCGTCCTCGTCGTCCGGGTCGGGCCCGGTGGGGGTGCGGGCGGCCCCGCCCTGGATCCAGATGCCGACCTCGGCGCCGCGCTCGCGCTTCTCGCCGGCGGCGGGCTCCTGGTCCTCCACGTGGCCCCGTCCGGCCCCGGTGTGCACGGCGTTGCGGCCCACGGCCATCACGCCGGCGTCGAGGGCACGGTCGTGCGCCTCGGCGGCGGGCAGGCCCACGAGCTCGGGCACCGTGGTCATCCCCTCGGGCAGGTCCTGGGTCGTGTCCTGGGCCATGTCCTCGGTCGTCCCCTCGGTCTCGCGCATCTCGTCGGTGTGCATCGTCGTCCCTTCCGGCGTACCGGCCATGACCGACGCATACCCATCATGCCGGTGCCGTGATGCTGCGTCGGGGGTCACCCCGGGTCCCCGGGGTCCGTCCGGCCTCCTCCGAGGTCCTCGCACCCCCGCGCCGCGACGTCCTGCAGCCGGCGCCGGACGGTGTCGCAGGCGTCGTCCACCCCGGCCGTGACACCGACCGCCCCCTGCTGGGCCGCCCCGCGGACTGATCCGCACCAGGGCGTGAGCGCCCGCGCACGGTCCGAAGTGTGCCTTGACCTGCCCGTTCGTCCTGCGCTTTGGTCGGTCTACCAAACACGGCGCGGCGCGAGGGGCAGGCCATGGAGACCGACGGGGTGCTGGTGGTCGGAGCCGGACCGGTGGGGTTGACGGCGGCGTGCGGGCTCGCGCGCCTCGGCGTCCCGGTGCGGGTGGTCGACGCCCTGGAGACGCCGACGACCCAGTCGCGCGCCGTCGCGATCCACGCCCGCAGCCTGGAGACGCTGGCGTCGCTGGAGGTGCTGCCCGCGCTGGAGGGCCGGGGCCGCCGGATCGCCGGGCTCGCGATGGTCGACGGCCGCACGGGCGAGCCGCGGGCGGACGTCGACTTCACCGGCATCCCCAGCCGGCACCCCTACATCCTCGACATCGCCCAGCCCGACACCGAGGCGGTGCTCGCCGAGCGGGCCGCCGCCCTCGGCATCGTCGTGGAGCGGGGCGTCACGCTGACCGCGCTGCGCCAGGACGACGATGGCGTCGAGGTCACCCTGCGCACCGGCGGCGAGGAGCACACGGCCCGCGTGGGCTGGGTCGTCGGCGCCGACGGCGGCCACAGCACCACGCGCCACCTCGTCGGCACCCACCTCGAGGGCGCGTTCCACGGCCAGCACTTCGCCATGGCCGACGTCGACGTCGCGACCGACCTCTCCCCGGACGTCCTGCGGATGTTCACCCACCCCGACGGACTCGCGATGCTCTTCCCCCTCGCCGGGAGCCGCGCCCGGGTCATGTTCCTCGTCGAGGACCCCGGCACCGACGCCCCGGACCCCACGCTCGAGCAGGTCCAGGCCCTCGCCGACGCGCGGATGGGCGGGCGCGTGCAGCTCTCCGACCCCCGCTGGGTGACGTACTTCGAGGTCCACCACGCCCAGGTCCCGCAGTACCGCCACGGACGGGTCCTGCTCGCCGGCGACGCCGCGCACATCCACAGCCCGGCCGGCGCGCAGGGCATGAACACCGGCATCCAGGACGCGGCGAACCTCGCGTGGAAGCTCGGGCTGGTCGCCACCGGCCGGGCGGACGCGGGTCTGCTCGACAGCTACCACGACGAGCGCCACCCGGTCGGCGCCGCGGTCGTGAAGCTGACGACGGTGATGACCGACGTCGCGGCCCTCTCGGGCGTCGCGGCCGCCTGCCGCAACGCCGCCCTGTTCGTCGCGGGCCACGTCCACCGGCTCACCGACACCCTCGCCACGACCGCGGCCGAGCTGACGATCGCCTACACCGACAGCGCGTTGTCCGTGCAGAGCGGCTCTCGCGGCACCGCCCGCGCCGGCGACCACGCCCCCGACCCGGACGGGCTGCGCCGCCCCGACGGCACCCCGGTGGCCGTCGAGGACCTGCTGGCCCGGCCCGGGTTCCTGCTGCTGGTCCGGGGCGCCGGAGAGGGCCTGGCCGAGGTGCTCGGGGACCTCGGCACGGTCGTCCGGGTCGGGGAGGACGTGCTCGACCCCGATGACGCCCTCGCCGCGGCGTACGGGTGGCGCGACGGGGGCATGGCGCTCGTCCGCCCCGACGGTTACCTGGGGCTCGTCGCGGACACGACCGACCCCGCCGTCCTGCGCCGCTACCTCGCGAGGACGCTGCACGTCGCGACACCGACCCCGGCCTGAGCGCGGCCCGACCGACATGGCCGACCGACGCGCCGCGATCGTCGACGCCGCCCTCGCGGTGATCGGCGAGAGCGGGCTGGGCGGGTTCACCCAGCCCCGCGTCGCGGCCCGGGCCGGCATGCGCCAGAGCCACCTCACCTACTACTTCCCGACACGCGACGACCTGCTCGTCGCCGTCGCCGACGAGGCGGTGCGCCGCCGGGTCGCCGTGCTGGAGGCGGCCCAGGCCGGGGCCGAGGGCTGGCGGGAGCAGGTCGCCGCGCTCGCCCGGGTCCTCACCTCACCCGAGGAGACCCGCATCCTGCTGGCCCTGACCCAGGCCGCCGACCAGCACGAGGCCGTGCGCGCGTCGTTCGGCGCCCTGGCCGCGGGCGTCGCCCCGCTCAGCGCGGACCTGCTCCGCACCGCGGGCGCGGAGGCCGACCCGGCCGCGCTCGGCCTGCTGCAGGCCACCTCCACCGGCCTCGCGGTCCTGACCCTCGCCCGGGGCAGCGAGGCCACCGCTCTCGCCGAGCAGCTGCTCGGCACCCTCCTCGACCGCCTCGCCGCCGCCCGGTCGAGCCCGGGCTGACCGCCGGGTCAGCCCGCGAGGTGCAACCGCAGCGGCAGCGACGCGAAGGCGCGCATCGTGTTGTTGTGGTGGCGGATCGGGGAGGCGGCGGGCTCGATCCGCTCCACCCGCCGCGCCAGCGCCGTGAGCAGCGCGGCGCCCTCGAGGCGGGCCACGTGCTGGCCGACGCACTGGTGGATGCCCATGCCGTAGCCGACGTGCCCCGAGGGGTCGCGGTCGAGGTCGAAGCGGTCGGGGTCGGTCCAGTGGCGCGGGTCGCGGTTGGCCGCCCCGAGGAACATCAGGATCTTGCGGTCGGCCGGCACCACGGTGCCGCCGATCGGGGTGTCCACCTCGGCGGTGCGGAAGAACGTCTGCACCGGCGACTGCCAGCGCACCGCCTCGTCGAACGCCACCCGCGCCCGCTCCGGGCGGGCGCGCAGGGTCGCCCACGCGTCGGGGTGGGTCGCGAGGCCGTGCAGGACGGCGCCGAGCCCGTGGACGGTGGTGTCGACGCCCGCGGTCAGCAGCGAGCGCACGATCAGCGGGGCCTGGGCCGGGGTGATGTCGCCCCGGTCGGAGGCCGCCCAGATCGCCGCGCCGAACCCGTCGTCGGCCAGCACCTCGCGGGCGCACCGCGAGCCCACCCACGCCGAGAGCTCGGCCACCCGCGGCGCGCCCTTGGCGACCAGGTCGTTCGACGGGCCGAAGGCGTTGAAGGCGTGGTCGCCGTAGGGCAGCAGGTTCTCCCGGCCCTCGCGCGGCAGGCCGACCGCGTCGGGGAAGACGCGCAGCGGGAACGCCTCGGCGAGCGCGGCCATCCCGTCGAGCTCGACGACCGGCCCGGCGCCGTCGAGGAGCCCGGCGACGAGGTCCTCGGCGTCGGCGAACCAGCGGTCGCGCAGCCGCCGCAGCGCGCGCGGCCCGAGGATCGCCGAGAGGACCGCCCGCGGGGCGTCGTGGTGCGGCGGGTCGGCCTCGAGCAGCAGGCTCGGCGGGCGCCAGGGCGTCTCGCGACGGAAGTCCGACATGCCGACCCCGGCGCTCGACGGGAAGCGCTGCCAGTCGGCGAGGGCGGCCCGGACCTCGGCGTAGCGGGCGACGGCGACGAGGTCGTAGCGCGGCAGGACCACGACCGGGCCGGCCTCGCGCAGCGCGGCCTGCATCGGCAGCGGGTCCTCGAGCACCTCGTGCGAGAAGGGGTCGACGTCGACGACCGGGACGCTCTCGAGGGTGATGGTCACGCGAGCTCCTCTACAGGTCGAGCACGAGGCGGTCGGTGCAGGAGCGCGAGACGCACGGGAACAGGCAGTCGCCCGCGGCGCGCTCGTGGTCGGCGAGGACCGAGTCGCGGTGGTCGGGGACGCCGGCGAGCACCGCGGTCTCGCAGGTGCCGCACGTGCCCTGCTCGCACGAGGACAGCGCCGTCGCCCCGACCCGGCGCGCGGCCTCGAGGACCGAGAGCTCCGGGCCCACGGTGACCGTCACCCCGGTGCGCGCGAGCTCGACGACGAACGGCTCGTCGCGCACCGGCGCGCCGAGCTCGGCGTCGGTGAAGCGCTCGGTGCGCAGCAGGTGGGGCGGGCGGTGGGCCGTCGCGTCCTCGATCGCGCCGAGCAGCGGCCCGGGCCCGCAGCAGTAGACGACGGTGCCCTCGTCCGCCTCGCCGACGAACGACGCGAGCGGCAGCAGCCCCGCCTCGTCCTGCGGGTGCAGGCGGACCCGGTCGCCGAAGCGGGCGAGCTCGTCGCGGAAGGCCATGCTGTCCCGGGAGCGCCCGCCGTAGAGCAGCGCCCAGTCCGCGTCCACCAGCTCGGCCTGCCCGACCATCGGCAGCAGCGGCGTGATCCCGATGCCGCCGGCGACGAACAGGTAGCGCGCCGCGGGCACCATCGGGAAGTGGTTGCGCGGGCCGCCGAAGCCGACGGTGTCGCCGACGGCGAGCTCGTCGTGGACGTAGGCCGAGCCGCCGCGGCCGCCGACGTCCACCGCCTCCCGCAGCACCGCGACCCGGTAGGTGTGCGCGTCCCACCGATCGCCGCACAGCGAGTACTGGCGGGTCGCCCCGGACGCGAGCGTGAGGTCCACGTGGGCGCCGGGCGCCCAGTCGGGCAGGCGGCCACCGTCCGGGCGCGCGAGCGTCAGCGCGACGACCCCGTCGGCCACCCGGTCCTTCGCGCGCACCACCAGCCGGTCGGTCCCGCCCGTGCCTGCCATGCCGGGAGGATGCGGAGCGGCGGGCCCCGCCGGGAACGGCGTTCCCGTTCAACGGGCGAGCTTCAGGACGCGGCGAGCCGCTGCTCGATCCGCCGCGCCGCCGCCGCGAGCCCGGGCACGTGGTCGCGGGCCCGGTCGTCGTTCGGGACGATGACCGACACCGCCGCGGCGACCCGCCGGTGCTCGTCGCGCACCGGGACCGCGATGCCCGTCGCCTCGGGGTGCAGGTAGCCGGGGCAGACGACGAAGCCGTCGCGCCGGACGTCGGCGAGGCGGCGCCGCAGCTCGCCGGGATCGGTCGGCGTCGCCGGGGTGAGGCGCGCCAGCGGGCCCGCCAGCACCCGCTCCTGCAGCTCGGCGGGCGCGTGGGCGAGCAGCACGAGACCCGACGACGACATGTGCAGCGGCAGGCGCGCGGCGATGCGCGTGTAGTTGACGACCGCCTGGTCGGCCGACAGGCGCTCGACGAACAGCACCTGCTCGCCGTCGAGCACCCCGAGCTGGGCGTGGTGGCCGACCGCGCGGTGCAGCTCCTCGAGCACCGGCATCGCGAGCTCGCGCAGCGAGACCGTCGGCGACGCCCGCGACGCCAGCTCCCAGAGCCTCGTGCCGACCCGGACGCGGCGGTCGTCGTCCCGGGTGAGCAGGCCGTGCTCGACCATGTCCGCGACCATCCGCGACCCCGTCGTGGTCGGCAGCCCGGCCCGCCGCGAGACCTCGCCGACCGTGAGCGCCCTGTCGGTGGGCGTGAACGCCTCGAGGATGCGCACGACGCGTTCGAGCACGGATTCACCGGACGACGAGTGCGCCACGTGTCCATCCTCCTCGTTGACGTGATGTAGATCACGCCATAGCGTCGGTTGCTCCGAGCGCTCCCCGCTGTGTCGACGAGTTGGAGCCCGTGCCATGACCGACTACGACCCTCGCACCGCCACGGGGATCCCGACCGAGCCGGTGGGCTCGATGCCGCGACCCCAGAAGCTCCAGGACGCCTACGCCGCCTACGACGAGGGGAAGATCGACAAGGCCGCGCTCGAGCAGGAGCAGGACGCCGCGGTCCAGGACACCATCGACCGGTACGAGGCCACGGGCGCGCCCATCATCTCCGACGGCGAGCAGCGCTGGTCGTCGTTCGCCACCTACCCGATCACCGACACCCTCGCCGGCACCGGCCTCGCACCGTCGCTGGCCCCGGGCGGGCAGTTCTTCGCGATCTTCGCCGACGGCCACGGCCGCCAGCTGCCCAAGCTCGTCAAGGGGCCCTTCGAGTACGTCAACCACGCGGCGGACTCGTTGCGCAAGTCGATCGGCAAGGCCACGAAGCCGATGAAGCAGGCCGTGATCTCGCCCTCGATGCTCGCGCTGCTCTACCCGCTGCGGGACCCGGTGGACGGCTACAGCCGCGAGGACTTCGAGGCGACGCTGATCGACGAGTGCGAGAAGGACATCCGCCAGTCGTTCGACGCCGGCGCCGCGCGGGTGTCGGTGGACTTCACCGAGGGCCGCCTCGCCACCCGCGAGGACCCGCGCAACCCGTGGACCGGCGCGGGCCTCCTCCCCCACTTCATCGAGCTGATCAACCGCGTGATGGCGCGGTTCTCCGCCGAGGAGCGCACGAGGATCGGCGTCCACACCTGCCCGGGCGGCGACCGGGACTCGGTGCACTCCGCGGACGTCCCCTACAACAACCTGCTGCCGGAGATGTTCACGATCAACGCCGGCTACTTCCTCATCCAGCTCGCCAGCGAGCGGGAGAAGGACCCGGTGTACGAGTCCATCGGGCGCCACCTGCGCACCGACGCCGACGGCGTGACGCAGATGGCCTACATCGGCGTGATCAACCCCGGCAACCCGCGGGTGGAGAGCGCGGGGGAGGTCGCCGACCGCCTCGTCCGCGCCGCCGACTTCATCCCCAAGGAACAGCTCGGATCCACCGACGACTGCGGCTTCTCGCCCTTCTCCATCGACGAGAAGCCGAACCACGGCTCGCCCGACTTCGCCCGCGAGGTCGCGTTCCAGAAGATCACCAACCGCGTGGCGGGCACGCGGATGGCCGCCGAGCGGCTCGGGGTGTCCTGAGCCCGTGCGCCGTCCGTGAGCCCGGAGTTCCGGCCCGGGCGCTCCGACGAGGCGCCCGGGCGGGAGCTCCTCGCCGAGCTCAACGCCCTGCTCGACGCCCAGTACCCCGGGCGCGCCGCGCGCCCGGGGTCGGTGACGACGCCCGACGAGATGGCGCCGCCGCGGGGCGCCTTCCTCGTCGGGTACCTCGACGGGCGGGCGGTCGCGATCGGCGGGGTGCGGCCGCTGGGCCCCGCGGGCACCGACGTCGCCGAGATCAAGCGCCTGTACGTCGTGCCGGACGCGCGCTCGCGCGGCGTCGGCCGGGCCCTGCTCGCCGCCCTGGAGGACGCCGCCCGCGAGCTGGGCTACGCCCGGGTCCGCCTCGACGCGGGCGCCGAGCAGCGCCACAGCCGGGCGCTCTTCGCCGACGTGGGCTACCGGGCGATCCCGCCGTACAACGCCAACCACATCGCCGTGTTCTTCGGGGAGAAGGACCTCGCGGCGCCGTAGGTCCGACCCACGAGGGCGATGGCAAGATCGGGGTCCTCGGTGACGCGATCGACCCCGGGAGGCGTCTTGACCGAGGGTTCGCGGGAGCGGGACCGTCTCCGGCGTCCGGCCGTGACGTGGCTGGAGCCCGAGCGAGCGCTGGAGGCCGGCATCGACTTCGACCGCGCCAACGCCGCCCGGATCTACGACTACCTGCTCGGTGGGGCCTGCAACTTCGCCGTCGACCGCGAGCAGGCCGCGAAGATCCTCACCCAGAACCCGGACATGGCCTACGTCTGCCGGGCCAACCGCGACTTCCTGCGCCGCGCGGTGGAGTGGTGCCTGGCGGCGGGGATCACCCAGTTCCTCGACCTCGGCTCCGGGGTGCCGACGGTCGGCAACGTCCACGAGATCGCGCTCGCACACCGGCCCGACGCCCGTGTCGCCTACGTCGACTTCGAGCCCGTCGCGGTGGCCCACGCCCACGAGGTCGTCGACGGGCTCGCGGGGGTCAGCGTCACCCGCGCCGACATGCGCGACCCCGACCGCGTCCTCGGCGCCCCGGGCGTGCGGGACCTGCTCGACCCGGCCCTCCCGACGGCCCTGCTCACGGTGGCCGTCCTGCACTTCGTGCCCGACCCCGAACTGCCCGCGATCCTCGCCCGCTACCGGGACGCCCTGGCCCCCGGCAGCGTCCACGTCATCAGCCACGGCAGCGCCGACCACGACGACCCCGACCTCGCCGCCCGCACCCGCGCGATCCAGGACGGGTACCGCGGCAGCGCGACCGAGGTCGTCCTGCGCTCGCGCGAGGAGATCCGCGACTGCCTCGGCGGGCTCGAGCTGGTCGCGCCGCCCGGGCACCTCGTCGACATCGTCGACTGGCCGACGACCAGTCCGGGCGTGCGGCCCACCGGCGGCTACGCCGCCATCGCCCGCATCCCCTGAGGCGCTCGTCAGGGGTCGATCAGCTGGAGGACGCCCTCGGCCGTGCCGGTGACGACGACGCGGCCGGTCGCCGGGTCGGCGGCGACGGTGTTCGGCTGCCGCACGGTCGGGAACCGGGCCACCTCGCGGGGCTGCGGGCCGCTCGTGTCGAACCCGACCACCTCGTTGGTCGCGGTGAGCGTCACCCACAGCCGGTCGCGGGTCGCGTCGTAGCCCAGGCCGTACGGGGAGCCGGGCAACGGCAGGTCGGCCAGCTGCCGCGGGGTGCCCGCCGGGTCGAACACCAGCAGCCGGTTCCCGCGGGTGTCGGCGACGAGGAGGCGGCCGTTGCGGTCGGCGATGAGGTGGGTCGGGCCGGCGCCGGCGGGCAGCTCGGCGAGCGGGGTCAGGGTCGCCGGGTCGTAGACCGACAGCGTGTTCTCGCGGACGTCGATGGCCCCGACCCGGCCGGCTGCCGCCGCGAGCCCGCCGGGCTGGGTGACGTCGGTGAAGGTGCGCACGACCTGGTCGCCGCGCACGACGGTCAGCGATCCCCCGCCCTCGTCGGCGACGAACACCGTGTCCGGGGAGGCCTGCGTCGCGTCGTGGGGGCTGGCGCCGGTGGTCACCCGGGACTCGATCCGGCCGCCGGGCAGGGCCACGCGCAGGAAGGCGTTGGCGCTCTCGTCGGGCACGAGGACCGGTCCGCCGGGTCCGGCGAGCTGGAGGTGGCGGACGACGCCGGGCAGCGGCACCCGGCCGGTCACGGCACCGCTGTCCACGTTCACCAGCGCGAGCTCGTCGGGCGCGCGCACGCCGACCGCCGCCGTGCGCGACGGCCCGTCGGCCACGACGCCCTCGGGCGCGGGTCCGACCGGCACCACGCGACCGGCCGGGGTGGTCGCGGCGGGCGGGGCGACGGCCGGCTCGGCCGGCCCGGGCAGCGGCTCGGGCAGGCGCCGCGGGACCGGGGGCGGCGGCGCGGCCGCGTCCGGGGCGCCGCCCCCGGAGCAGGCCGTGAGGAGGGCGAGCAGCAGGGTCACGGCGACCACGAGGACACGGGAGCGCGGGCGGGTCGACATCTCAGACCTCCTGGCGGGTCGCCGGGTGTGACCCGGCGACGGAGAGCTCGGCGAAGCTGCGGGCGCCGTCGCGGCGGGCGGTGACCTCCAGGCCGGCGCGGGCGGCGACGGCGTCGACGGCCGACGCGCCGAGCACCGCCCACGGGAACCACGGTCCGCACCGGGTGGGCGGGGGCACGTCGCCGGCGACCGCGTCGAGGTCGTCCGCGTCGGTGTCGGCGTCGGTGTCGGCGTCGGTGTCGAGGTGCGCCACGCCCTGCCACCACGACCCGGCGGTGGGCTCGAGCTCGACGAGCACGGTGCCGAACGGGCGGAGCAGGGAGCGGCAGCGCCGGAGGAGACCGACCGGGTCGCCGCCGATGCCGATGTTCCCGTCGGCGAGCAGCACGTGGGCCCACCGGCCCGGCCCGGGCAGGTCGTCGAGCGCGTCGCGGTGCAGCACCGTGGCACCGCGGGCCTCGCAGTAGCGGATCGCCTCCGGGGACACGTCGACCCCGAGCGCGGGGACGGCACGGGCGGCGAGCGCCACGAGCAGGCGCCCCGGACCGCAGCCGACGTCGAGGGTCGGGCCCGTGCAGCGGTCGACCAGCCAGTGGTCCTCGGGATCCGCCTCGCCGTGCCAGCGGTCGGGGTCGAGCGCCACGACCACCCCGTCCGCCCGCACGAGCCGGTGGGCGCGCCTCGTGAGGGCCGCGTCGAACGCCCCGGCGGCCGCCGGGGCGTCCGCGTGCGGCGGCGCCCAGGACAGCCCGGTCACCGGGCCTGCCGCTCGGGCACGGGGAGGAGCTCGCGGACGGCGCGGGCGAACCGCCCGTCGGGGACCAGCTCGGCGACGACGGCGGCGTCGGCGGCGGTGTCGACGTCGGCGAGCGTAGGCAGCTCGCGGACCTCGCCGGACAGCCCGCCCCGCAGCACGGCGAGGGTGCGCTCGCCGGTGTCGTCACGCGAGGTCGGCACGGGGGTGACGACGGCGGCGCCGCGCGGGTGGCGCAGGGCGAGGGCCCACCACCCGCCGTCGACGGCGAGGCCGAGGGCACCGGCCACGAGCGTCTCCGGGCCGTCGACCGCGCCGATCGTGTCGAACGCCGCGGCGAGCAGGCCCGCGTCGACCTGCGGGGTGTCCATCCCGATCTGCAGGCTCACGGCGTCCGGGAACCGCCGCGCGGCCTCCTCGTGGGCGGCGGCGATGCGCTCGCCCAGCGTGCCCTCGCCCTGCGGCACCACCGTCGTGCCCGCGAGCGCGGCGGTCACCTCGTCGGCGCGCACCCCGTCGCGGGGGTCCCCCGCCAGCGCGACCAGGACCGCGGCGTCCGGCACCGCGCGGGCGGCGTCGAGGGTGTCGAGCAGGGCGGCGGCGGCGACCTCCGCGGCGCCGTCCGGGGTGGCCGGGGGGACGAGGCGGGTCTTGACACGTCCGGGCACGGGGGCCTTCGCGAGGATGATCACTACGCGCCGGACGCGGTCGGTCACTGATCGCACGAGCGGCATCCGTACCGCGGCGCTGATCGGTTCGACGTATGGCCGGACTCATCGCCCCGATCGGGTGCGACCGCCGCGGACGAGCGCCGTCGACATGTCGCGCACGGCGCGGTACGTCCCGCGGACGGAGCCGGACACCTTCGAGCGCCCGCCGGCGCGCGGCCGGTAGTCGACGTCGACCTCGCGGATCCGCCAGCCCGCCGACCCCGCCCGGATCAGCAGCTCGAGCGGGTAGCCGAAGGCGCGGTCGGTGACGCCGAGGTCGAGCAGGGCGCGCCGGCGCCCGACCCGGACGGGGGCGATGTCGCGCACCGGCACGGCGCGGGCGCGCATGACCCCGGAGAGCAGGAGGTTCGCCGCGCGGGCGTGCCACGGCCAGACGCCGCGCTCGGTGGGCACCCGGCGGCCGACGACGAGGTCGGTGGCGGTGTCGTCCAGCAGGCGCACCATCGCCGGCAGCGCGCCCGGGTCCAGCGACCCGTCGGCGTCGATCACCGCGACGACCTCGCTGCGCGCCGCCTCCAGCCCGGCGTGCACCGCGGCGCCGTAGCCCCGGCGTGCCTCGTGCACGACGCGCGCGCCCAGCGCCGCGGCCACCTCGGGGGTGCCGTCGACCGAGCCGTTGTCGACGACGAGGGCGTCGAACCCCTCGGGCAGCGCCCGCAGCACCCCGGGCAGGGCGTCGGCCTCGTCGAGGCACGGCAGCACGACGTCCACGCGATCGCTCACGGCGGGGGACGATAGGCCGTGCACGACCGGCCCCCCACAGCGGCCGAACGGCGCAGCCCGTACCGTCCGCCCGGTGCCCGCCCTGCGCACCCGCCCCCCACGGCTGCGGGGCGACCTCCTCGCCGTCGCGCTCGTCTCCGCCCTCGTCGCGACGGCCGCACTCGTCGGCTGGGCGCTGATCGACCGCGGGGTCGACGTCCTCGTCGGCTGGCCGCCGCTGCTCGCCGCCTGGCTGCCCCGCGTCGGCCCGGGCACCGTCCCGGCGCTGCTCGTGGGCGCGCTGGTGGTGGTCGCCGGCCCGACGGTGGCGCAGCGCTGGCGGTGGGGTCCGCTGCTCGGCGCGTCGTTCGTCGCGGCCTGGCTGTGGACGCTGACGCTCGCGCTCATCGACGGCTGGGCGATCGGCGTCGCGGAGCGCCTCGCCACCCCGAGCGAGTACCTCGTCGAGATCCCGATCCGCGGCACCGTCGGCGAGTTCCTGACGACCTTCGCCGACCGCATCCCGTCGTTCCAGCCCGGCGCGCTCGTCACCCACGCCAGCGGCCACCCGCCCGCGGCCACGCTCTTCTACGAGCTGCTCTCGCGCCTCGGGCTCGGCGGCCCCGACTGGGCGGGGGCGATCACGCTGACGATCGGGGCGTCGGCCGTCGTCCCGGTCGCGCTCACCCTGGCCGCGGTCGCCGACCGGGACGTCGATCGGGACACTGCCCGCCGCTACCTGCCCTTCGGGGTGCTCTTCCCGGGCGCGGTGTGGGTGGGCGTGTCGGCCGACGGGATGTTCGCCGCGGTCTTCGCGTGGGGCGTGGCGTTCCTGGCCCTGGGCGCGGTGCGCCGCTCCCCCGCCGGCGCGGCGCTCGCCCTGCTCGGCGGGCTGGTGCTCGGCCTGTCGCTGTTCCTGTCCTACGGCCTCGCCGCGGCCGGGCTCGTCCCGGTGGCGGTCGCCGTGCTGACCCGGCGGGTCGCGCCGCTGGTGTGGGGCACGCTCGGCGTCGGCGTCGTGGTGGCGCTGTTCGCGTGGGGCGGGTTCTGGTGGTTCGACGGCTACGTCCAGGTCCAGGTGCGCTACTACCAGCCCGGCGAGTACGGGCTGCGCCGCCCGTACGCGTACTGGGTGTGGGCGAACCTCGCCGCCGTGGCCTTCGCGGTCGGGCCCGCCGTCGTCGCCGGTGTGCGCCGCGTGGGGTGGTGGGCGTGCGGCTGGATCGGGCGCCGGCGCCCGGCGCCGGACTGGTGGGGACGCCCCCACACCGCCGTGGTGCTCCTCGTCGCCGCGGGGCTGGCGGCGGTCCTCGCCGCCGACCTCTCGGGCCTGAGCAAGGCCGAGGTGGAGCGCATCTGGCTGCCGTTCGCGGTGTGGCTCGTGCCCGCCACCACCCTGCTCGCCCGCACCGCGACGCGACCCTGGCTCGCGGCGCAGGCCGTGCTCGCCCTCGCGGTGAACACGCTGCTCGCGACGGTCTGGTAGCTCAGGACCTACCCATCGGCGCCCCGACCGGCGCCCGCAGCGGGTCGGTCGCGAACGCCCGCACGCCCTCGTCGAACCCCACCGACGCCCGGAACCCGAGCACCTCGGCGGCGCGGGCCGGGTCGGCGGTGATGTGCCGGACGTCGCCGGGCCGGGCACCGCCGACGACCTCGGGCGCCGGGCCGCCCATCGCCGCCGCCAGGCGCTCCGCCAGGTCCCCGATCGTGCGGACCTCCCCCGAGCACACGTTCACGGGCACGCAGCTGCCCTCGCCCGCGTCGGACTCGAGCGCCGCGAGGTTGGCGGCCGCGACGTCGGTGACGTGGACGAAGTCGCGCCGCTGCGCGCCGTCCTCCATCACCCGCGGGCCCTCGCCCCGCTCCAGGGCCGAGCGGAAGATCGACGCGACGCCGGCGTACGGCGTGTTCTGCGGCATCCGCGGGCCGTACACGTTGTGGTAGCGCAGCGCCCACACCCGACCGCCGGTGGCGCGGGCCCAGGCCGCGGCCAGGTTCTCCTGCGCCAGCTTGGTCGCGGCGTACGTGCTGCGCGGCTCGAGCGGCGCGTCCTCCGGGATCAGCTCGCCGACCAGCCCACGGCCGCACCGCGCGCACGCCGGGTCGAAGCGGCCGGCCTCGACGTCGGCCGGGCGCCGCGGCGGCGCGGGCACGACGCCGTGCTCCGGGCACGCGTACCGGCCCTCGCCGTAGACGACCATCGAGCTCGCCAGCACGAGCCGGCGGTGCCCGCTGCGGTACATCGCGGCGAGCAGGGCGGCGGTGGCGAGGTCGTTGTGCCGCACGTACTGCGGGGCGTCGTTCGGGTCGACGCCGTGCCCGACCATCGCGGCCTGGTGGCACACCGTGTCGACGCGGGCGAGCAGGCCGTCGAGCACCGACGGGTCGCCGACGTCGCCGCGCACCAGCTCGTGGCGCCGCACCCACTCGGGCGCCTCCGGCTCGCCGTGGGCCGCGGGCAGCAGGTCGTCGAGCAGCACCGGCTCGTGGCCCTTCTCGGCGAGCAGGTCGGCGACGTGGGATCCGATGAAGCCGGCACCGCCGGTGACGAGGACGCGCACGGCGCGCACCGTACGGTCACACCACCGCACCGCGCCGCGCGGCACACGCCGAACCGCTCCCCCCGCGCGCACGAACACGCCACGTCGACCTCGAGGGAGGAGAGCACCCTGCCGGTCCCCCCGCCCCTGAGCCCCCGGACCTGGCGCAGCCCCCTGCGCGGCCCGTGGCTCACCTCGGTGCTCGCCGCCGTGCTGCTCGTCGGGCTGCCGATCGTCGTCGTCACCGGGCTGCTGTCCTACATCGCCTACGGGCCGCAGTTCGGCCAGGCGTTCCCGGGCGACGTCGCCTGGTTCCGGCTGCCGTCCTTCGACTGGCCGACCCGCCCCTCCTGGCTCTACCGCCTCAGCCAGGGCCTGCACGTCGGCCTCGGGCTGGCGCTCGTCCCCGTGGTGCTGGCGAAGCTGTGGTCGGTCGTGCCCAAGTTCTTCGCCTGGCCGCCGGTGCGCTCGCCCGCCCAGGCCCTCGAGCGCCTGTCGCTGGTGGCGCTGGTCGGCGGGCTGCTGTTCGAGATCGTCACCGGGACGATGAACATCCAGTACGACTACGCCTGGGGCTTCGACTTCTACACCGCCCACTACTGGGGCGCGTGGGTGTTCATCGCCGGGTTCGTCGTCCACGTCGCGATCAAGCTCCCGACCATGGTCCGCTCGCTGCGCGGCGGGTCGCTACGGCGCTACCTCGCGCAGTCCGCCGCCGAGACCGAGCCCGAGCCACCGGACAGCCACGGGCTGGTCGCGGTCGCGCCGTCGCCGCCGACGACGAGCCGCCGCACGCTGCTCGGGGCCGTGGCCGGCGGCTCGGCGCTGCTCGGGATCACCGCCCTGGCCACGACCGTCGACGCCCTGCGCCCGCTGGCGGTCCTCTCCCCGCGCGGGCAGTCCTACGGCGACGGGCCGAACGACTTCCAGGTCAACCGCACCGCGTTCGGCGCCGGCATCCCGCCGGACATCGGTGACACCTGGACGCTGCGCCTCACCGGTGGCGCCGCCCCGGTGACCCTGACCCGCGGCCAGCTCCTGGCGCTGCCCGGGCACACCGCGACGCTGCCGATCGCCTGCGTCGAGGGCTGGTCGACGACGCAGACCTGGACGGGCGTGCGGCTGCGCGACCTCGCCGCCCTGGCCGGCGTCCCGGTGCCCGCGACCGCCCTCGTGCAGTCCGCCGAGCGGGCCGGGCCGTTCGCGCGGGTGACGCTGACGCGGGGTCAGGTGCTCGACCCGGACGCCCTGCTCGCCCTGCGGGTCAACGGGGCGGACCTCTCGCTGGACCACGGCTTCCCGGCGCGCGTGATCGTCCCGGCGCTGCCCGGGGTGCACAACACCAAGTGGGTCGCCGCCGTCGACTTCCGGGTCGCGTGATGCGCCGCGCGCTCGCCGCCTGGGAGCGGTTCTACGGCGCCGACCCGCTGCACCTGCTCGCGCTGGTCGGCTGCTTCGCCCTGGTCGCGGCGGTGGTCCGGCAGGTCGCCGACGACCCGAGCTGGTGGTGGATGCTCGTCTGGTTCGTCGGCGCGATCGTGGCCCACGACCTCGTCAGCTACCCCCTCTACGCGCTCGCCGACCGGTCCCTCGTCCTCGGACGGTGGGCCTGGCGGCGGCGGACGGGGGCCACCGCGCCGCGGGTCGGCGTCGTCGACCACCTGCGCCTGCCGGCGATGGGCTCGCTGCTGCTGCTCGTCGTCTTCTGGCCGTCGATCAGCCGCGCCGGCGAGCCGGTCCTGCTCTTCGCCGCGGGCCGCACGACCGAGGACTACCTCGACCGCTGGCTCTGGGTCACCGCGGGCCTGTTCCTGCTCAGCGCCGTGGTGTACGCCGTGCGGCTCGGCCGGGCGGCGGGGACGGGCCGGCCCTAGTCGACGAGGAGCGAGGCCAGGGTCCCGAGGTCGGCGACGTCGAGGTGGGGCCGGCGGTCCGCCGGCACGTCCCGGTACGCGTCGGCATCGCCGAGCCCGGTCCGCACGGCGACGGCGAGCGCGCGACCGCGGTGCGCCATCGGGACCTCGAGCGTGGGGTCGTCGCCGACCACGGCGAGGTCGGTCACCGCCACCCCGAGGTGCCGCGCCGCGGTCCGCAGGGCCGGCAGCGCCGGCTTCCCGACGACGGTGACCCGGGCCCCGGTGAGGTCGCGGACGACGGCGCTGATGACCCGTGACGACCCGAGCGTGCGCCCCTCCGCCGTCGCGAAGAACGCGGACTGCGACGCGCTGTAGAACCGCGCGCCCGCCGACACCGCGGCGCAGGCGGCCTCGAGCGCCGCGAAGGTCAGCTCGTCGCGGTACCAGCCGGCGAGGACGGCGTCGGCGCTCGTGCCCCGCAGCGGCGGCAGCGTCTCGAGCCCCGCGGCCTCGAGCGGCGCCGTGAGCCCCTTGCCGCCCAGCACCATGACCCGGCGGTGCCCGCGGCGGCGGAGGACGTCGGCCGCGGCGACGGCCGGGGTGAGCACCGCGTCGTCGGGCACCGGCACGCCCGCCTCCTGCAGGGCGTGCGCGCACTCCGGCGGCGTCTTGGCCGTGCCGTTGGTGAACACGCAGAACGGCGTCCCCCGCGCGGCGAGGAGCTCCACGAACCCGGCGGCGCCGGGCAGGGCGCGCAGGCCGCGGTTCTCGCGGTCGCCGAGCACGAGCGTCCCGTCCATGTCGAGCACGAAGCCCCGCGTGGCCCGCAGGCGCGCGACGGCTGCGGCATCCGGTCGAGGCTCAGGCACCGACCGCTCCCCCGGGCCGCCGGTGGACCGCCAGGCGCAGGCCCGGCTTGTCGATCTGCAGGTCGTGCACGGCGGGGCGGTCGCCCAGCTCGCGCAGCAGCTCCAGCACCGGGGCCACGCCCGGGTTCGCGTGCTCCGGCGCCGGCCCGGCGGCGATCATCGCGTCGACCTGCTCGGCGGGCATGTGCGCCCGCAGGAGCAGCTCCTCGTCGCTCATCCCCGGCCCGAACCGGCGGCGCAGCTCGGCCGGCGACGGCGCGGGCGGCTCCGCCCGCAGCTCGCGGGCCCGCGGGCGGTCGAGGACGCGGTCGAGCACGTCGGGCTCGATCGGGGCGGTCGGCCGCCCGAAGCTGCCCAGCGCGTAGCGGATCACCTGGTCCGGGACCGTGACCCAGCGCTCGCCCAGCAGGTTGAACAGGGCCTGCGAGACCACCATCTGCGGGAACGGCGTCACCATGATCGGGTGCCCGAGCTCGGCGCGGACCCGGCCGACCTCCGCGACGAGGTCGTCGAAACGGCCCTCCATCCCGAGCTCGCGCAGCTGGCGGCGGGTCGTGGTCATGACGCCGCCGGCGATCTGGTGGTGCAGGAACGCCGCGTCGAACTCCTGGGGCCGTCCGGCGGGCAGGCCCTCGGCGGTCGCGATCCGGTCGACGAGGTCGCAGGCCAGGCCGAGCGCGCGGTCGTCGACGTCGACCCGGTGACCCATCGCGCGCAGGTTGGCGACGGTCCGGCGCACCTCCGGCAGCGACGAGCCGTTGCCCAGCGCGCCGCAGCCGGTCTGCACCACCTCGACACCGTGCTCGGGGGCGATCGCGTAGGTCAGCGGCGAGAGCCCGATCGTCGCGTGCGAGTGCAGCTCGAGCGCGGTGTCCCCGAGCGCGGCCTTCACCGCGGGCAGCAGGGTGCGGGCGCGCTCGGCGGTGAGGATGCCGGCGGGGTCCTTGACGTAGACGCGGTCGATGTCGGGGCAGGCGCGCATCTGGCGGGCGAGGTCGGCGTAGAACGCGTCGTCGTGCACCGCGCTGATCGTGAACGTCAGCGCGCCCACCACCTCGTCGATGCCGGCCTTCTTGAGCCGGGCTGCGGTCGCCCGCGCGGCGTCCATGTCGTGCATCGGGTCGAGGACGACGACCCGGTCGATGCCGTTCGCGGCGAGCCGGTCGTAGACCAGCTGCATGGTCTCGGGGTGCGAGTTCTGCCAGCTGATGAAGCGGAAGCCGGTGCCGATGAACTGCAGCTTCGTCCGCGGCATGAGCGCCCGGGTGCGGCGGAAGAGGGCCCACGGGTCCTCGCGGTGGGTCCGCACGAGCATCCCCATGGCGGTGCTCGAGCTGTAGTCCAGCGCCCGGAAGCCGACGCGCTCGAGCAGCGGGGCGAGCGTCAGGACGTGGGCGCTGCGCAGCCCGGCGGCGCCCCAGAGGCTCTGGTTGCCGTCGCGCAGGGAGACGTCGACGAGCCCGACGTCGGCCATCAGGAGACCTCCGCCAGGTCGCGCCGGCGGGCCTGCCAGCGCTCGAAGAAGCCGGTGTCGACCCCGCCCGCGACGAGCTCGAGGTCGTCGAGCAGCGCCCGGTGCACCGCCGCGGTGGTCGTGACGCCCTCGATGCGCAGCAGGTCGAGGGCGGTGCGGGCGCGGGCGAGCGCGTCGGCCCGGTCGGTGCCGTGGACGACGAGCTTGGCCAGCAGCGAGTCGTAGTGCGGCGGGACGACCGAGCCGGCCTGCACCCCGATGTCGACCCGCAGGCCGTCACCGACGGGCAGGACCACGCGCTCGATCCGTCCCGGCGCGGGGCGGAAGTCGCGGGCGGCGTCCTCGGCGTTGATCCGGCACTCGACGGCGTGCCCGCGCGCGGCGACGTCCCCGGCGTGCAGCCGCAGCGGGAGGCCCTCGGCCACGGCGAGCTGCTCGGCGACGAGGTCGAGCCCGGTGACCGCCTCGGTGACCGGGTGCTCGACCTGGATGCGGGCGTTCATCTCGAGGAAGTGGAAGCTCCCGCGGTCCCGGTCGTACAGCAGCTCCACGGTGCCCAGCCCGCGGTAGCGCAGGTGGGTGGCCAGCGCCAGCGCGGCGTCGGCCATCGCGGCGCGGACGTCGTCTCCCAGCAGCGGCGCCGGGGCCTCCTCGAACAGCTTCTGGTAGCGGCGCTGCACGGAGCAGTCGCGGTCGCCCAGGGCGACCGCGGACGTGCCGTCGCCGAGCACCTGCACCTCGACGTGGCGCCCGGAGGTCACGTAGCGCTCGAGGTAGACGCGCGGGTCGCCGAACGCCGCGCCCGCCTCCGCGACGGCGACGTCGAGGCCGCCCGGGAGCTCTGCGGCGGTCCGGACGAGCTTCATGCCCCGGCCACCGCCCCCGCCGACCGCCTTGACCAGCAGCGGGTAGCCGACCCGGTCCGCGACGGCCCGCGCCCCCGCGAGGTCCGCGGCCTCCCCGCCGGGGACGACCGGCAGCCCGGCGTCGAGGGCGTGCGACCGGGCGGTGAGCTTGTCGCCCACCGCCTCCAGGGTCGCGACCGACGGCCCGACGAACACCAGCCCGGCGTCCGCGCACGCCCGCGCCAGCGCCGGGCTCTCGGACAGGAAGCCGTAGCCGGGGTGCACGGCGTCGGCGCCGACGGCGAGCGCGGCCCGGACCACCGCCGCCGGGTCGAGGTAGGACTGCGCGGCCGGGCCCGGCCCGAGGCGGACGACGCGGTCGGCCGTGCGCGCCGGGAGCGCGTCGAGGTCGGCGTCGGACGCCGCGAGCACCGACTCGATCCCGAGGCGCGCGCAGGTCCGGACCACCCGGGCGGCGATCTCGCCGCGGTTGGCGACGAGCAGGCGGCGGATCCTCACGACGCGGGCTCCACCACGAGCAGCACGGCGTCGGTGTCGGCGAACTCCCCGTTGGCCGTGCGGAACTCGGCCACGGTGCCGCGGACGCCGGCGTGCACCGGCGTCATCATCTTCATCGTCTCGACGATCCCGACGACGGTCTCGGCGTCGACCTCGTCGCCCACCTCGACGTACGGCGGCGCGCCCGGCTGCGGCGCGCGGTAGAAGGTGCCGAGCAGGGGCGGGTGCACCGCCACCGAGCCCTCGGGCACGTCGGCGCGCGCCGGCTCCGGGGTGGCCGCGGCGGTCACGGGCTCGCCCCGCTCGACCTCGGGGCGGCGGTGCACCTGCTGCTCGGCGGTCCACCCGGCCGCGCCCTCGCGGCGCACGGTCAGGGTGAGGTCGGCGAGCTCGAGGTGCAGCTCGTCGAGGCCGCTCGCGTCGAGCGCGCGCACGACGTCGCGGACGTCGTCCGGGGTGAGGTCCACTGCTCAGGCCCCCGACGGGCGGCGGCCGCCCAGCGCGTGGAGCACGTGGTCGAAGGCGCGGGCGGTCGGCGCGGCCACCTTCTGCCCGGCGGTGGCCGCGTCCTTGGCCGCCCACACCGTCTCCGGTCGGCTCTGCAGCAGCACCACACCTCCGTCCGGCGCCAGCGCCCACTCGATGTCCTGCGGGCACCCGTAGTGCGCCTCGACCCGGCGCGCGACGGCGAGGAGCGCGGCGACCTCGGCGTCGGTGATCGACGGGACGTCGCGCCGGTCGTCCGGGACCTCCCCCTCCACCACCCCGGCGCCGTCCGGGGCGGGACGGTGCCAGCGGGTCTTGGTGGACACGGTGCGCCGGTCGATCTCGCCGGTGACCTTGCTGACGACGAACGCGTCGGGGGTGACGTCGCCGCCGACCACCGCGGAGCCGAGGCCCCAGCTCGCGTCGATCGCGACCACCGAGCGGTCGCCGGTGAGCGGGCTGCGGGTGAACATCACCCCGGAGCTGCGCGCGTCGACCAGGTGCTGGACGACCACGGCCATCCCCAGGTCGGTCTCGGGGATGCCGCGGCGCAACCGGTAGGTCACCGACTCGACGCCGTAGAGGCTCGCCCAGCAGCGGCGCACGTCGCGCAGCACCGCCTCGGCGCCCCGGACTCCCAGGTAGGTGTCCTGCAGCCCGGCGAAGCTGTCCTGCGCACTGTCCTCGCTGGTCGCGCTCGAGCGCACCGCCACCGGCGGGTCCTGTTCGCCGACGTCGGCGGCCAGCCGGTCGTGGGCGGCGACGACCGCGTCGGCCACCTCGTCGGGCAGCGGCGCCGCCTCGACCGCCGCGCGCAGCTCCGCGCAGGTCGCCGCGACGGCCGCGCCGTCGGCGGGGTCGAGGGCCGCGACCCGGGCGCCGAGGTCGAGCGCGCCGACCGCCGCGCGGAACGCCGCCGTGGTGACGACGAACCCGTCGGGGACCCGGACGCCGGCCCGGCGCAGCTCCCCCAGGCTCGCGCCCTTGCCCCCGGCGGCGGGCACGTCGTCGCGGCCGAGGTCCGCGAGGCGCAGCACGGGGGTCACGGGCGCAGCACCGTGACCACGCCGCGGTCGCCGTCGACGCGCACCCGGTCGCCGGTGCGGATCGTCGCGGTGGCCTGGCCGGTGCCGACGACCGCGGGCATGCCGTACTCGCGGGCCACGATCGCCGCGTGCGACATCGTCCCGCCGATGTCGGAGACGGCCGCGGCGATCTTGCCGAACACCGGTCCCCAGCTCGGCGCGGTCACCGGGCAGACGAGGATCTCCCCCTCGCGGACGGCCCCGATGTCGTTGACGTTCATCAGCACGCGGGCGACGCCCTCGACCACGCCGGGCGACGCGGCGTACCCGCGGACCGTGTCCTCGTCGAGGTCCTCGGCGCCGAGCCAGGTCGCGATCGTCTCGTCGGTGACGCCCCAGAGCATCTTCACGGCCGGGTCGTTCATCGACTCCGGCACGGGGCCGAGCGCCGGCGGCGGCGACCAGCCCGCCAGCGCCGCGAGGATCTCCTTGCGCCGCGCGACGATCGGCTGCCAGTGCCGCGCACCGAGCTCCCGCCCGCCCGACGCCCACGCCAGCTGCACGTCGGCGAGCGCGTCCTCGACCTCGACGTGGCGCAGGTGGAAGACGTCGTCGGTCTCGGCCAGCACGCCGCGCTCGGCCAGCAGCGCGCCGAAGGCCCGGATCTTCTGGAAGAACCGCGTCGTGAACCAGTGCTCGCAGTAGAACTTGTGCGACTCGATGTACGGGAACACCTGCCGGCACAGCCCCAGCATCTGGTCGAAGGCGGCCTGCTCGTCCTCCGAGCCGAGCAGTGCCCGGTACTCGCCGGCGATCCGGTCGCGCTCCTGCGCCAGCCGCTCGGTCGGCCGCGTGAGGTCCTCCCCGGCCCGAATCTGCTCGACGTAGCGCGGCAGCGCCGCGAACGGGACGGTCAGGTCGTCGGCCCACGACAGGTGGTGGTGGTAGAAGCCGTCGCCGACCGAGACGTTGAACCACGGGTCCTTCGCGGTCTCGAGCGCCGCGAGCCACCGCCGGCCGGCGTCGCCCCGCGCGGCGAGGCCGCTGAGCACCTTGTCGGGCTCGCTGCCCTCGACGAACAGGTCGGCGAGGTCGAGCTCGACGGCCAGCCCGGCGAGCTTCTTCAGCTCGTCGTCGGGCCGGTACATGGTGACGTCCATGCCGGCGACCATCCGGGCCACCGTCTGGTCGCCCATCTCCGGGAACGCCTGCTGGCAGAACTCGAAGAACACGACGTAGGCGCCGTAGCCGAGCATGAGGAACTCGGTGTGGTGGTGCCACATCTTCGAGTAGAGGTCGATGCAGCGGTGGAACTCCTCGCGCAGCAGGTGGTTGCTGGCGTAGCCCCGCGACCCGGTCACCACCGCGAGGTCGTCCAGCTCGCCGAGGTGCGGCACCTCGACCGCCTCGATCTCGGCGATCAGCGCCTCGATCCGCTGCTGCCAGCCGGCGTAGAGCTGGTCCCAGTGCGCGTAGTAGTGCCCGGCGCGCTCCTGGAAGTGCTCGAGGCGTGCCTCGACCTGCGCGGGGTCGGTGACGGGGTTGGCGGTGATGTAGACCCGCCCGTTGACGATGCGGTACTCGATGCCCAGCGTCGTCGGGAAGCTGAACAGCCGCGCGGTGTTCGCCCCGATCGCGGTGTAGGGGATCTCCGAGGTCAGGCCGTCGAAGGCCGGGACCACCTCGGGGAAGTGCATCGAGTTGTAGAACCAGAACCGCCCGTCGTCCTCCGGCTGGAACCGGGAGAAGTACGGGTACATCTCCTCCCAGCCCTCGGCGCCCGCGACGGGCCCGATCTCGGACGGGAGCGGGAACCGCCCGTCGGGTGACGAGCCTGACCGGGCCGCGCTGCTCATGGGCCGACCGTCGTCGAGCGGCCGGTGTGGGGCAAGCCACTCTTCTCATAGGATGGAAAAGCTCTCCTAGCATCGGTCCGTGCCCCGCGACCACCGCCCGCCGGTCCGGACCGCTCCCGGGCGGTCGGCGACGTCGCGGGCGCTGTCGCTGCTCGACGCCTTCGACGCGGGCCACCCGGCGCTGACGCTCTCCCAGCTCGCCCGCCGCGCGGGGATCCCGGTCGCGACGGCGCACCGCCTCCTCGGCGAGCTGTGCGCGGCGCGTCTGCTGGCGCGGCGCCGGGACGGGTCCTACGAGATCGGGGCGCGGGTCTGGCAGCTCGGGCTCCTCGCGCCGCCGACGTCGCTGCGCGAGGCGGCGCTGCCCCACCTCCAGGACCTCGTCGTCGCGACCGGCCACACGGTGCACCTGGCCGTGCTCGAGGGCCGCAGCGCCCTGGTCGTCGAGCGCCTCGCCCGCTCCCGCAGCCAGCCCACCCGCCACAGCCCGGGCGCCCACCTGCCCCTGCACTGCACCGCGGTCGGCAAGGTCCTGCTCGCGCACGCGCCGCCCGAGCTGCAGGTCGAGGTCCTGCGCGCGCCCGCCCGGTACACGCCCTGGACGGTGACCGACCCCGACGCGCTGCGCCGCCAGCTCGCGACGATCACGGCGGCGGGCTCGGCGCGCAGCACGCAGGAGCACCGGCCGGGCGTGTGGTCGGTGGCCATGCCGGTGACCGGTCCCGCCGGCATCGTCGCGGCCCTCGGCGTGCTCGCCCCGCTCACCGCACCCCGGCTCGCGAGTGCGCTCTCGCCGCTCGCGGCCGCCGCGGGGGCGATCGGCGCCTCGCTCGCGGACGTCGATCTCGGCGAGGCGACCGAGGCGCCGCTGCCGCCGGAGTGAGGGCCTGGTGAGCGGCGTGTCCCGACCGTGACCCGGCGGCCGTTCATCGCCCCTGGTCCGGCGTCCGGGACCGGGGAAGACTCGACCCGCGTCCGCGTGCAGCGGGAACGGATCGGGGAGGGACCGTGGAGCGCAGCGAGGATGGAGCCGCAGACCGGACCGGGGCGGCGTCCCCGCCCGCGGCGTCGCGCCGGGCCCGCACCCCGTGGTGGGGCGCAGGCTTCGACGTCGTCAAGCGCGGCTTCGACCGCGAGCAGGTCGAGGAGGCCCTGGACAAGGCCGAGGCCGACCTGCGGGTGATGACCGCCGACCGCGACGCGATGGTCCGCGCCGAGGAGGCGGCCCGGGCGGAGCTGCGGTCCGTGCGCGCCGACCTCGACCGCGTCGTGTCGGCCCCGCTGTCGATCGACGGGATCTCCGCGCGGCTCCAGCACCTGCTGCGGCTCGCGCAGGAGGAGGCCGAGCACATCCGGGTGACCGCCGCCGACGACGCCGCGACGCTCGGCGAGCAGGCCCGCGAGCGGGCCCGCGTCACCGAGCAGGAGGCCGTCGCCCGCGCCGAGGCGATCGTGGCGGAGGCCGACGAGCGCAGCGCCGCCCGCCTCGCCGCGGCGGCCGAGGAGGCGACGGTGATCGTGGCCGGCGCCGAGCAGCAGGCGCGGGCGATGCGCCGCGAGGCGACGCGGGCCCGCGACGAGGTCGCGCGGCAGCGCGCGGAGACCGAGGCCGAGCAGCGGGCCCTGGTCGAGCGCACCCGGGCGGAGGTCGACCGTCTCGAGCGCGCCGCGGCCGCGGACCGGGAGCGCCGCGACGCCGACGCCGAGACCCGCCGGCGGCGGGTCGAGGAGGACTTCACCACCAGCACGGAGGCGCGGCGTGCCGAGGCCGCCGCGGCGCTGGCCGACGCCGAGGAGCAGCGACGGCGGGCCGAGGACCGGGCGCGCGAGGTCGAGGCGGACGCCACGGCCCGGCTCGACGCGGCGACCCGGGCGGCGGCCGAGCTCGAGGAGCAGCGACGCCGCACGGCGGCCCAGCTCGCCGAGCTGCGGCGCACGCTCGAGCGCGCGCTCGCCGGACCCGCCGACCCCGGGGAGCCCGGCACCCGCACCGAACCCGCCGACCCCGCCGCCGACCCGGGCCCGCCCGACGCCACCCGGTCCGCCGCCTAGACCCCGTGCCGCCGTCCCTCGGCCCGATCCGCGCGTGGACCGGCGCGACCGCCACGTCGCGGACGATCGGCGCGGTCCTGCTGCTCGGGCTCGGGGTCGAGGCCGTCCACCAGCTGCGCCGCGGCGACCACCCCACCGACCTGCCGATCGTCGACGACTGGCTGCACGCCGCCCTGATCCTCGCCTCCGCCGCCGTCTGCGCCGTCGGCGCGCACCGCCGGACGACACCGCCGTCGCGGGGCGCGTGGTGGTGCTTCGCGGCCGCCCTGCTGCTCTTCGGGCTCGGCGAGATCACGTGGGGCCTGCTCTACGCCGACGGCAGCGTGGTGCCCACACCGAACCCCACCGACGTGCTCTACCTCGCCACCTACCCGCTGTTCATGGCGGGTCTCGTGTGCATGGTGCGGGCCCGGGTGGTCGACGTCCCGTGGTACCGCTGGCTCGACGGCTTCGTCCTGGTCCTGCTCGTCGCGACCCCCGGCGTCCTGCTGGTGATCACGCCGGTGCTGGACACCTCGCCGATCGACCCCCTCGGCCGGTTCGTCGTCGTCGCCTACCCGCTGGGCGACGTCCTGCTGCTCGGCGCGCTGCTCGGCACCCTGCCGCTGATGTCGTGGCGCTTCGGCGGCAGCTGGCCGTGGGTGGGGCTCGGGCTGATCTGCCTCACCGTCGCCGACGCTACCTACAGCCTGTCGGTCGACGACCTCGTCTCCCACGAGGGGCCCTACGACGTGCTGTGGAGCGCCGGGGCCCTCGCGTTCGCCGTCGGCTCCACCCGGTTGCCGCGGGGCCCGCAGCCGTCGCGGGAGATCACCGGCTGGCCCGCGATCGCCCTGCCCCTCATCGCCCAGCTGGTCGCGCTGGCCACCCAGGTCTACGGCTGGTACCGGCCGCTGCCGCCGGCCGAGCGGCTGCTGACCATCGCGGTGCTCCTCGTCGCGATCGCGCAGATCATCGTGTCCCGGCCGCGACCGGCACCGGTGGAGTCGGTGGAGGAGATCGAGGTCGCGGCCGAGGACGAGGTCGTGGTCAGCGATAGCCCGTGACGTCCGCCGGCTTCCCCGCGTCCTGCACCTCCACGATGTAGCGCCAGGCGTCGGGCCGCGAGCCGTCGAGGTCGGTGAACCCGTACACCTGCGCCAGGCCGCCGCTCGACAGCGACTCCCCGTTCCAGCGCGCCCGGTCCGGGTCCGCGGCGAGGGCGGCGACGGCGCGGCCGACGAAGCGCGGCGTCTCCGAGATCGCGAAGTGGGGCTCGGCGTCGAGGGCGTCGCGCCAGGTGTCCTCCCGCACCCCGAACATCTCCAGCATCATCTCCGAGCGCAGCCACCCCGGGGTCAGCGAGACCGCCGCCGCGCCGTGCTCCGCCAGGTCCTGGGCGTGCGACCACCCCATCCGGTTCACCGCCACCTTGGCGAGGTCGTAGAACGGCGAGATCCGGTAGGTGACGGCGTTGTACTCCGCGGTGCCGTCGGTCATCTCGACCAGCAGCCCGCCGGGCCGGCGGATGAGCAGCGGGAGCGCGAAGTGCGTCGTCACGAGGTGGGTGTCGACGGCGAGGTGGAGCATCCGCAGCCCCTTGTCGAGGTCGTGCTCCCACACCGGGGTGCCCCACTCGACGAGCAGCTCGCCGCCCCACACGTCGTTGACCAGCACGTCGAGGCGTCCCTGCTCCCGGTCGATCCGCTCCACCAGCGCCCGGACCTCGTCGTGGACGAGGTGGTCGGTCGGGACCGCGATGCCCGTGCCCCCGGCCCGGTCGACGAGCTCGGCGGTCTCCTCGATCGTCTCGGGGCGGTCGTACTCGGAGCGGCGCCCGGCGGTGGAGCGCCCGGTGACGTAGACCGTGGCGCCCGCGGCGCCCAGCTCCACCGCGACGCCCCGGCCCGCCCCGCGCGTCGCCCCGGCCACCAGGGCCACGCGGCCCGCGAGCCGCCCGGTGTCACCGTGCCCCTCGTCGTGGCGGTCCATGTCGGTCCCCTCCCTCGTCGGTGGTGGTCGACAGCGTGGACGAGGACACCGACAGTGCCGCCCTCCGGCGGGCGCGGCCCCGCCGACGGGCGGCGGCCACGAGCACCACGACGGCGGCGCCGGGCAGCAGCAGGGCGACGAGGACGACGGTCGGCGCCCACGGCCAGCGCGGTCCGGCGAGCACGAGGCCCTCGGTGGGCAGTTCGATGACCGTCGCCACCCAACGGGCGGTCGCGGTGTCGGTGGTGCGGGCGAGGTCGGTGACGACGGCGTCGTAGGCGAACGCCGGCGGGTGGTGGACGTACTCCGGCGGCGGCGCGGCGACGGGAGCGGCGATCGGGCGCGCGGCGGCGCCGGGGACGACGAGGCGGTCGATCCGCGACGACCCGGCGGCCAGGTTGTCGCGCGGCAGGAAGGTCAGGCCGTGCCGCGACCGGATCGGGGCGCCGTCGACGCCCAGGGCGAGGGTGCGCGTGGCCAGCGACTGCCCGCCGTAGGCGTCGAAGACCGAGGCGAGCTCGGTCTCGGCCACACCGTCGTCGAGCAGGACGCCGACCGTCGCCGGGGCCCAGCGGTAGCCGGCGTTGAGGATCGCGGCCGGGTCGGGCACGGCGGGCCGGTCCTGGGCCGACGGGTCCTCGCGGAAGTGCGTCCAGCCCACCCGAGCCGCGGCCCGGTCGGCGACGGCGGGCCCGGCGAGGCGCTCGACGACGTGCAGGGTGCCGTCGACACCGGCGAGGATGCCGGCGGTGGAGACGACGTCGCCGTCGTCGACCACCCGCTGCCCGCGCACCCAGTCGACGGCCGGGTAGCGCGACGCGTAGCGGCCGAGCCGGTTCCAGTGGCTGGTCGCCGGGCGCCCGTCGAGGAGGCCGGCGGCGGCCACCGTCCCGGCGCCGTTGCAGACGCTGAGCACCAGGGCGCCCCGCTCGGCCTGCCCACGCAGCCAGCCGACCACGGGGGCGATCGTCGGCTCCTCGTCGTCGGGCGGGGCCGGGACGACGACGAGGTCGGCGCGCGCGGTGCGGGCGGCCAGCTCCTCGAACGTCAGGTCGGGGACGAGGTCGAGACCCCCGGTCAGCGGCAGCGGCCGGCGCTGCGGGGCGACGACGTAGAGGTTGAACCGCCCGGACTCCGCGAGGACCTGGTACGGGGCGAGGACGTCGGAGACCAGGCCGCCGCGGTCCCCGACCACGACCACCGCGGTCGGCCTGTCCGGGTCGTGCGGCGGCGGCGTGGGCGCCGGGACGACCCGGACCGGGCCCGGCGTGTACGGGTCGGTGAACGCGCGCGGCGCCGCAATCGCCGCGCCCACGGCCGGGAGCAGCAGGACGGTGACGAGCGCGGCGAGCACCGACGCGGTGCGGCGCAGCACGGGGGGCACGGGAGCGGCGCCGCTAGAGCCCGTACTCGTGGCGGCGCCACAGCATCGCGAGCAGCATCAGCGGGAACATGATCACGTGGCCGGCGACCATCAGCGCCGACCCCGGCAGGACGCCGAGGCCGTAGGGCACCAGCAGCGCCACGAACGGCAGGGACATGACCGCCGCCATCTCGGCGATCCGCGGCCACCGGTGCCGGCGCAGCGCCATCCACAGCACCATCGCGACGGTCATGTCGGTGGCCATGACGACCGCGTGCACACCCTCCGACGCGACCCAGGCCGCGGGCCACAGCGGCGCCAGCGCCACCATCCCGACGACCATGGCGACGACCATCTCCAGGTAGTGGCCGGCGAAGCGGGTGAGGCGCCGGGCGCGGGGCGCCGGGGCCGGGGCGGCGGCGAGCGCCGCGTCGCCCCTGCGCGGGTCGACGGTCATGCGGTCCTCCCTGTCGTGGCGGTGACGACGAGGGTCGGGCGCGGCGGGGTCGCGGCCGTAGGCCGGAGGTCACGGGTGGGGGTCACGGCCGTGGCGTGACCCCCCGGTCCGCAGGGCTCAGAGCAGGTCGAGCTCGCGCGCCCGCAGGGCGGCCTGGGTGCGGTCGCGGACGCCGAGCTTGGCGAGCACGTTGGTCACGTGGTTCTTCACCGTGCCCTCGGCGAGGAAGAGGCGGGCGGCCATCTCGCGGTTGCTGCGACCGTCGGCGATCAGCCGCACGATCTCCCGCTCCCGCTCGGAGAGGGGCACCACGAGGGGCCGCTCCGCCGGCGTCTCCTCGCGCAGGTGGCGGGCGACGCGGGCGACGACCTTCGCCGCGACCGTGGGGGCGAGCACCGACTCGCCGCGCGCCGCGGCCTGCACCGCCTCGAGCAGCCGGGCCGAGGAAACGTCCTTCAGCAGGTAGCCGATCGCCCCGGCCCGCAGGGCGGCGAAGACGTCCTCGTCGTCGTCGAACGTCGTCAGCGCGATGACGTGCACGCCCGGGTGCTCGGCGCGCAGCCGGCGGGTGGCCGCGACGCCGTCGAGCACCGGCATCCGCAGGTCCATGAGCACGACGTCCGGGGCGAGCACCGCGACCCGGTCGAGCGCCTCGCGGCCGTCCCCGGCCTCGCCGACGACCTCGACGCCCTCGCTCGCGCCCAGCAACGTGCCCAGCGCCTCGCGGAACAGGGCCTGGTCATCGACGAGCAGCACGCGCACCGCGCTCACGCCGGCACCTCCACCCGCAGCGTCGTCCCCTGCCCCGGCACCGACTCGAGTGCCAGGTGCCCGCCCACCTCCGCCGCCCGCTCCCGCAGGCCCAGCACGCCGACGCCGGACGACGGGTCGCCCGGCGCGGCGCCCGTGCCGTCGTCGCGGACGTCGAGGCGGACGGCGTCCGGGCCGTACTCGAGGCGCAGCTCCGCGGTGGTGGCCCGGGCGTGGCGGCGCACGTTGGTCAGCCCCTCCTGCCCGACGCGGTAGAGCGCGTCGCGGGTGGGCTCCGCGAGCGGCCGAGGGTCGCCGGCGACCACCAGACGCGTCGCCACCCCGGCCTCGCAGCTCAGGTCGGCGAGCTCCTGCAACGCCTCGGCGAGCGGGCGCCGCGCGTCGGCGTCGCGCAGGGCGCGCACCGAGCGACGGACCTCCGCCAGAGCCGCCTCGGCCTGGTCCTGGGCCTTCGCGAGCACGTCGTCCGCCCGCGCCGCGTCCGCGGCCAGGACCGCCCGCGCCGCCTTGACCTGCATCTGCACCACGGTCAGCGCGTGCCCGAGGCCGTCGTGGATGTCGCGTGCCACCCGGTTGCGCTCCTGCTCGGCCGCGAGGCGCTCGGCCTGGGCGGCGTACGCACCCAGGCGCGCGTGGGCCGTCGCCAGCTCCCGGCGGGTGCGCTGCTCGCGCTGCAGGAGCCCCGTGACGATCGCCGCGAACACCACCGCCGCGAGCGTCCCCAGCCCCTCGCGGAACCCGTCGCTCCACGACATCCCGACGTGGACGAACGGCACGCAGGCGCAGACGAGGACGACCGCGGGCAGCGGCAGGAGCAGCACGCACTGGCTGACGAGCACGACGAGGAACAGCGTCGCCCCGACCCCGGCGTTGAGCACGAACACGACGAAGGCCAGCGGGAGCTGGACCGCCACGTAGGCGACCGACCAGGCCCGGCGGTCCCGGCGGCGCACCCGCACGAACCCGACGGTCGCCAGCGCGAGGAACACCGCGCCGAGCACGACGGCGGCGACCGACTCCCCCGACGCGACGGTCCCGACCACCAGCGTCAGGAACGCCCCGCCGGCGAGCACCGCCAGCGCCCGGTCCACCGCCTCCCCCGCCACCCGCTGCACGGCGGAATTGTGGGCGCCACGACGGGTCCCGCCGCAAGGGCCGGCCCCGCTCGGTGGTCCTCCGCCCCGGCATCGGGTACAGGACGGCGACCCGCGCTCCACCTCGGACGCGGGCGACCGGACCGAGGAGGCCGTCACGTCGCAGGACCAGTCGGGTGATGCCGCGTCGGCGGACCTGTCCCGCGAGGACGCGCCGTCCAGCACGCTCGAGGAGCGGGCCGAGCGGGAGACGTCGCGGGCCGACGAACAGGCGGAGCGCTCCGCCGCGCGGGCCGAGCGCACCGACGACACCACCGAGGAGGTCTCGGAGCGCGCGGAGCAGGCCGCCCACCGGGTGCGCAGTGAGCTCGCGGGCCTCGGCGCCGCCGGCGAGGGTGAGGCGCCCGTCCGGGCCGTCGAGCTGCTCGGCCGCGTCGGCCTGGTCGGCTACGGGCTCGTGCACGTCCTGATCGGCGCGATCGCGGTGCACCTCGCGCTCACCGGCGGCGGGCAGCCCGACCAGCAGGGCGCGCTGTCGAGCCTCGTCGGCAGCACCGCCGGCGTCGTCGCGATCGTCGTGGTCGTCGTCGGGCTCGTGGCCTTCGCGGTGTGGCAGGGTCTGGCGGCCGCCACCGGCTTCCGCTGGACGTCCGGGGGCGAGCGGTTCCGCAAGCGCGTCGGCGCGGGCGCGAAGACGGTCGCGGTGCTCGCCGTCGCCGTGGCCGGGGTCCGCCTGCTGACGGGCTCGTCGGGCGGCTCCAGCTCAGCGGGCTCCGAGGCGGCCACCGCGGGGCTGCTCTCGCTGCCCGCCGGGCGGATCCTCGTCGCCGCCGTCGGCCTGGTCGTGCTGGTCGTCGCCGGGGCCACCGCCTACACCGGGATCGCCCGCAACTTCTCCGACGACCTCGACTACCGCCGGCTCCCCGACCGCCTGCGCCGGCCCGTCGAGGTGCTCGGCGTCTTCGGCCACCTCGCGCGCGCCCTGGCGTTCGCCGTCGTGGGCGTGCTGTTCGGGGTCGCGGCCCTGCTCGCCGACCCCGGCCGCGCGGGCGGGCTCGACCAGGCGCTGACCACCCTGGCCGCCCAGCCCTACGGTCCGCTGCTGCTCCTCGTGGTCGCGCTCGGGTTCGTCGCCTTCGGCGTCTACACCTTCGCCGAGTCCTGGGCCCGCCGCATCTGACTCACCCCGCGGGCGTCCCGACGGTGTCGAGCCGCGGGAAGACGACCTCGTGCAGCAGCAGGTGGACGGCGGCAGCGGTCGGGATCGCGCCCGCGGCGGGGGGCGCCCGACACCCGGGGGGGCTACACGGTCTTGCCGGTGGTGTCGGCGCGCGACCGGCTCGGCTGCACCCGCTTGGGCTCGCCGGGCATCTTCGGGTACTCGGGCGGGTAGGGCAGGTCGCCCAGGCCGTGGTCGCGCTGGTCGCGCTCGACCCACTCCAGCACGGTCTCCAGGCTCCCCGGGTCGTCGTGCAGGCCGGCGAGGGCGTCGCCGCGCTCGGCGAGGACGCCGGCGGCGGTGAGCACGTCGAAGTCGTCGGGGTCGACGTCGGGCAGGTCCTCCCAGCGCAGCGGCATCGACACCGTCGCCCGCGGCGTCCCGCGCACCGACCACGCCGAGGCGATCGTGCGGTCGCGGGCGGCCTGGTTGTAGTCGAGGAACACGCGCTGCCCGCGCTCCTCCTTCCACCAGTCGACCGTCGCCTCGGCCGGGACGCGCCGGCACACCTCGCGGGCCAGCGCGATCACCGCGCGGCGCACGCCGACGAAGTCCCACTCGGGGCGGACCGGCACGAGCACGTGGATGCCGCGCCCGCCGGAGGTCTTGGGACGCCCGTGCAGGCCGGCGTCGTCGAGCACCTCGCGCAGCACGCCGGCCACGCGCACGGCGTCGGCGAAGTCGGTGCCGGGCTGGGGGTCGAGGTCGATGCGCAGCTCGTCGGGCTGGTCGACCTCGCCGCGCCGCACGGGCCAGGGGTGGAAGTCGAAGGTGCCGAGGTTGGCGGCCCAGGGCAGCACGGCGGTGACGGTCGGGCAGATCTCCGTGGCGGAGCGGCCGCTGGGAAAGCGGACGTCGACGGTCTCGACCCACTCGGGCGCGCCCTTGGGCACACGCTTCTGGTAGAAGAACTCGCCCGTCACGCCGTCGACGAACCGCTTGAGGTGCGTCGGGCGCTCGTAGAGCACGGCCAGCAGCGGCCCGCGGACCGCCACGTAGTGCTCGACGACCTGCCGCTTCGTGATCCCGCGGTCCGGGAAGTAGACCTTGTCGGGGTTGGTGACGCGGACGGTCAGCCCGTCGACGTCGATCTCCTCGGCCGGGGACTTCGCCACGACGCGAGAGATTAGCCGGTCACACCGCTCTCGTCGGCCGTCCGCAACCGGTCGGCGAGGGCCTGGAGCTCCGTCCGCAGCCGGACGATGTCCTCGATGCTCATGCCCGTCTCGGCCTGTACCCGGCGCTGGACGGCGAGCACGGGCTCGCGCAGGGCCTCGCCCTCCGAGGTGCACGTGACCTCGACGGTGCGCTCGTCCTCGGGGCGCCGGCGGCGTACCACGCGGCCCCGCTCCTCGAGGCGCTGCAGCAGCGGCGAGAGGGTGCCGCTGTCGAGATGCAGCTCGCGGCACAGCGTCCCCATCGTCGTGGGTCCGTGCTCCCAGAGCACGAGCAGCACGACGTACTGGCTGTAGGTCAGACCCAGGGGTGCGAGACCGCGCCGGTACGACGCAGAGATCGCCCGCGAGGCGTCGTGCAGCGCGAAGCACAGCTGGGTGTCCAGGGTCGTGCACGCCGCGGAAGTCGCCGAGGTCTCCGTGCTCATGACCCGATGGTAGGCCCGACGGGAAGTGGCGCGGGTTACCGTGGGTCGATGAGCGCGTCGAAAGCCCCAGGTGGGGGCCGCTCCGGTGCCCCCGATCAAGGTCCGGACGAGCCCGCGGGACCGCACGGACGGTTCGCCGACGACCTCGTCGGCCTCGACCCCGACGACCCCGAGGCCCGCGCCTTCGCCGCGCACCTCGACCGGATGGAGCAGGCCGGCCCGGCCGCGTTCACCGTGGAGGGGCAACTGGCCGGGGTCCGTGACTTCGCCGAATCCGCCAACCGGGCGGACGGCCCGCGCCGGCTCGCCGCGGTCGTGCTCGTCGCCCTCGTCCTCCTCGGCACCGGGTTCGTGATCTTCGAGGTGCTCGAGCTGGTGCTCAGCACGGCCTTCTAGACGTGCACGACGTATTAGCCTGGGGGCATGAGCAGTGACGCCTCGATCGGCACCCCGAAGGTCAGCAAGTCCGACGCCGAGTGGCGCGAGCAGCTGACGCCGGAGGAGTACCAGGTGCTGCGGCAGGCGGGGACGGAGCGCCCGTTCACCGGGGAGTACGACGAGGTCTTCACCGAGGGCGTCTACTCCTGCCGCGCCTGCGGCGCCGAGCTCTTCCGCTCCGAGACCAAGTTCGCCTCCCACTGCGGGTGGCCGTCGTTCTACGCCCCCTCGGCCGACGACAACGTGATCCTGCGCGAGGACCGCTCGATGGGCATGACCCGCGTCGAGGTGCTCTGCGCGACCTGCCACTCGCACCTGGGCCATGTGTTCAGCGGCGAGGGCTACGGCACGCCCACCGACCAGCGCTACTGCATGAACTCGGTGAGCCTGCGCCTCGAGCCCACGAGCTGAGGTCCCCCGGGGCGCCCGGACGGGTGGCGCGGCCCGTTACGGTCGTCGGCCGATGTCCACGATGACCGCCCGTGATCTCGGCCGACGCCTCGCCCGCCGTCTCCACCCGGTCCAGCCGCGCCGGCTGCTCGTCGCGGCCGGTCGGCAGCTCTCGCCCCGCCACCTCACCGGTCTGCGCACCGCCCTCGGCGCGCTGGAGCAGGGCAGCTGGATGCGGGGCCTGGAGCTGCACGTCCCCAACCGCGGGGACCGGTTCGCGGTGTTCGCCGAGGTCGTCGAGCGCCTGCGCTCCCCGCGCCCGCTCTACCTCGAGTTCGGCGTGCACGAGGGCCGCACGCTGCGCTGGTGGAGCGAGCACCTCACCACGCCGGGTGCGCGCCTGATCGGGTTCGACAGCTTCGACGGCCTGCCCGACGACTGGCACCCCGACGCCCCCGCGGGCAGCTTCGCCACCGGGGTGGTGCCGCGGATCGACGACCCGCGGGTCGAGATCGTGCCCGGCTGGTTCTCCGACACCCTGCCGGGCCGGACGCTACCGCCGCACGACGAGCTCGTCGTCAACGTCGACTGCGACCTCTACTCGAGCACGCGCGCGGTCCTCGACTGGCTCGAGCCCCACCTGCGGCCCGGTACGCTCGTCTACTTCGACGACCTGTTCGACCACGACGCCGAGCTGCGCGCCGTCTGGGAGTGGGTGGACGCCCATCCCGAGGCCGTCCGCCCGCTGTCGATGGCGCGCTGGGGACAGCACCTGCTCCTCGAGTACCGCGCCTGAGACACCCCACCACCCCTGCTCCGTCCGGACCAATCCGCGCGCCCGCCACGACGCATTCCCCGCGGCGACCGGTGTCGGACACCACCGCCGGGAGCCGCCGACGGGCAGGATCGTTAGTGTCGGAGGACGGCCAGCCCGCCTCCGCGCCGGAGAGAGGACGATGCCGTCGATGGGCCATCCGCTGCGTCCCCGCACCTCGGACGACCACCCCCGCCGCGCGCACCCGCTGTCCGCACGGCTGCCGCGGTTCGACGAGACGGTGCAGTACGACGTCATCCGCGACACGTTGATGCCCGAGGAGCACATCGACGGCGTCTACGCCAGCGACAGCGCGGGCATCGCCCTGTGCGGCATCACCAACCGCCGGGTCATCCTGCTCGACACCGCGTTCCCGGGCGGTCGCGCCGCCCTCATCACGGCGCCCTACAGCCGGATCACCACGGTGTCGTACGTGTCCGCCGAGGACGAGCCGATCTTCTCGAACACCGTCGCGATCCAGGTCGGCCGGACGTTCTACGAGGTGACGTGCCGCGGCCCCGAGCAGGCCGCGGAGATCCACGACCTCATCACCTGGCACCTCATCGACTGAGGGCGAGCACCCCGGACGACGGGGCCAGCAGCTCCTCGACGCCGGCCGCGGCGATGCCGCGCTCGCGGGCGACGCGCACGACGTGGTCGGTGAGCGCCGGCCACGTGCAGATCACGGCGTCGACGTCGCGGCCCACCAGCTCGCCGACGCGGGCGGCGACGCGGGTGCCGATGTCGCGGCCGGGCTCGAGCAGCATGCGGTCGACCAGGTGGACGTCGGTGACGCCGGGTGCGTAATCCGCGAGGAGACGGCGGGCCTCACGGACGTGCGCCGCCGCGACGTGAAGGAAACCCACGGTCGCCACACACGGAATATGTCACGTCGCGTTGCGTGAGGCGAGAACTTGATCGATGTACGGCTCGTCCGGTACGGCGGGCGGCGCCCCGTTACGGCAGGGATTACGGCAGAGAGGTGACGAGCTGGCCCGGCGACACCCGCGGACCGGTGAAGAACGGGATCTCCACGCGCACGTGCCGGCGGGCCTCGGTGGCGCGCAGGTCGCGCATGAGGTCGACGATCCGGTCGAGCTGGTCGGCCTCGAACGCGAGGATCCACTCGTAGTCGCCGAGCGCGAACGCGGGCACGGTGTTCGCGCGGACGTCGGCGTAGCCGCGGGCGGCCTTGCCGTGGTCGGCGAGCATGGTGCGCCGCTCCTCGTCGGGCAGCAGGTACCAGTCGTAGGAGCGCACGAAGGGGTAGAGGCAGAGGTAGCCCTTGGGCTCCTCGCCGGCGATGAACGCCGGCACGTGGCTCTTGTTGAACTCCGCGGGACGGTGCAGCGCCGTGCCCGACCACACCGGGGTCGACGCGCGCCCGAGCGCGGTGCGGCGCAGCGCCGAGTACGTGGCCTGCAGCGACTCGATGTCCGGCGCGTGGGTCCAGACCATCCAGTCGGCGTCGGCGCGCATGCCGGCGAGGTCGTAGAGGCCGCGGACGGCCACGCCCTTGCCGTCGGCCTGCTCGAGCACGCCGGCGAGCTCGTCACCGAGGGCCGCGCGGTCCTCGGGCAGGCGCGCCGGGTCGGTGCGGAAGACCGACCACATGGCGTAGCGCAGGGTCGAGTTCAGCTCGTCGTAGTTCAGCCGGGCCACGCGCTCAGTGTCTCACCGACCCGGGAGACGCACCGAAGCGGAGCTCGACCCCGGGCCCGCGTCAGAGGGACTCCGCGGCACTGGAGACGCCGGGCACGCGGTCGGCGCGGAACGCCTCGACGAAGCGGCGGTGGTCGTCGCGCACGATGCCGGCGTAGTCGCGGGCGAAGGCGACGAGGTCGGCGACGAACGCGTCGTCCCGGTCGCCCACCACCCCGAGGACGGCGTCCTCGACCTGCCCCTCCACCAGCCCCTGCTCGGCGTCGGCGTCGGAGACGCAGTGCGCCCGGGCGGTGGCGCGCCCGAGGTGGTGCAGGACGTCGCGCAGGTCGCGGGGCTCGGTGAGGTCGTCCCAGTCGAGGTCGTTCTCGTACGGCGAGAGCTCGGCGACGACGTAGCCGACGCCGCGCATCTCGGTCCAGCCGAGCAGGCGGTCGGCGTGGGCCTGCAGGGCACGGCGCGACAGGGCGGTGCGGTGGCCGTGGTGGGTGAACCACGACGCCACCTCGGGATCGTCGACGACGCGGCTCGGCGCCGCGCGCACCGCCTGCTTCATCGACAGCACGATGTCGTTGTCGAGCGCCTCGTTCGGGCCCTCGATGAGCACGTTGTAGGCCGGGAGACCGGCGCTGCCGATGCCGAAGCCGCTGCGTCCGACGACGTCGTGCACGCCGTACGCCGTGTCCGGCCACCGCTTCGTGTGCGGGATGGTCCCGAGGTAGGCCTCGTAGGCGGCGAGCACCTCGGCGCGCTCGTCGTCCTCGAGGCGGCGCACCCCGGGCCCGGCTCGGAAGACCCGGTCCTCGCCCTCGATCTCGGTGAGCGCGTCGAGGAGGCCCCGCCGGCTCCTCTCCCGTGAGCGCTGCAGGGCCTCGCGGATCGGGCCGTCGGTGTTCCGCCGCGTCAGCGCGACCTCCCGCTCGTCAGAGCCGCCCGAGAACGAGCGCACCGCGGCGAGGTAGGCGCGCAGGTAGGTGGCGTTGAGCGCGTCGATGTCGGCGTCGGAGAACGCCTTGGACCAGCCGAGCAGGGCCACGCTCGCCACGAGCCGGCGCAGGTCCCAGGTCCAGGGGGCGACGTAGGCCTCGTCGAAGTCGTTGACGTCGAAGACGAGCACGCCGTCGCCGTCGAGGTAGGTCCCGAAGTTCTCGGCGTGCAGGTCGCCCTGGATCCACACGCGCCGGGTCCGGTCGTCGACCCAGGGGTCGTCCAGGCGGGCGACGTCGGCGTAGTAGAGCGGCGCGCTGCCCCGGTAGAACGCGAAGGGCTCGACGGCCATCTTGCGGAACTTGTTGCGGAACGCCGCGGGCGAGGCCGACATCAGATCGGAGAACGCGTCGACGAGCACGTCCACGATGAACGCCGCCCGCTCGTCGTCGTTCCGGGAGCCGAGCGCGCCGGCGAGGACGTCCATGGCGATCAGTCTGTCGGTACCCGTGCCGAGGACGCTACGGGGCGGTGGTGGCGGCGAGGTGCTCCGCGACGCGGCGGGCCGCGGCGTCGGCGGTGGCGAGGCAGGCCGGCACGCCCACGCCGTGCAGGGCCGCCCCGGCGACGGCGAGCCCGGGCAGCGCGGCCACGCCGTCCTCGATGGCGGCGACCCGGTCGAGGTGGCCGACGCCGTACTGCGGCAGCCCCCCGGGCCAGCGCACGACCGCGGACTCGACCGGTACCTCCTCGATCCCGGTGAGCGCCGCGAGGTCGCTGCGCGCGGCACTGACGAGGTCGTCGTCGTCGCGGCGCAGGGCAGCCAGGGAGGCGGGGTCGCCGTGGCGGCCGATCGACAGGCGCAGGACGGCGGTGGCGTCGGGATCGGCCGGGTCGCCGGGCGCCAGGTGGGGCCACTTCTCGCTGCTGAACGTCGTCGCCTTGATCGTCCAGGGCAGGCCGTCCGGGCGCCGCTCCCCCGCGCCGACGAGGACCCCGGAGCGCCCGGCGAGCGGGGCCGCCGCGGCGGCGGGCAGGGCGAGGACCACGAGCGCCGAGGACGCGAGCTCGATCTCGCCGGCGGCGCGGGCGGCGTCCGGGGCGTGGTCGGCGAGCAGGCGGCGCACGGCCGGCGCGGGCACGGCGAGCACGACGGCGTCGGCCTCGACCGGCGCCGCGTCGGCGATCTCGGCGCGCCAGCCGTGCGGGGTGCGGGCGAGCGCGGTGACCGTCCGGCCGAGGCGCAGGTCCGCGCGGGCGGCGAGGGCGAGGGTGGCGGGGAGGTCCGCGAGGCCCCCGCGCAGGGTGCCGAACACCGGCGCGCGCCCGGGCGTGGAGCTCGGCGCCCCGGTGGCGACCGGCGGGGCCGCCTCGGCGGGCGGGGCCGGCAGGCACGCGCGGGCGGCGGCGAGCAGCGAGCGCGGGTCGGCGTCGAGGGCCGCGGCGAGCGCGGGCACGGTCGCGCGCAGGCCGAGCCCGTCGGCGTGCCCGGCGTAGACGCCGCCGAGCAGGGGGTCGACGAGACGGTCGGCGACCTCGTCGCCCAGCCGCGCCCGCACCAGCGCGCCGACGGCGACGTCGCCGCCGGGCTCCCAGTCGCCGGGGCGGTCGGCCCGCAGCGCCGCGAGACCCGCCGGCGAGAGCGCCTCCGCGGCGACGTCGGGGTCGCCGGGCACGCCCATCACCGTGCGCGGGGGCAGCCCGACGGTCCGTCCGCCGACGCGCAGCCCCGACGCGGCGGGACCGGGGTGCACGAGCTGGTCGTCCAGGCCGAGCTCCGCGATGCGCTCGCCGGCCTCGGGCCGCCGGGCGAGGAACGCCTCGGCGCCCACGTCGACCCGCCGCCCGCCGATCTCCAGCGCCGCGAGCTTGCCGCCCAGCGCGCGGGCGGCCTCGACGACGAGGAGCTCGGCGTCGGGGCCGAGGAGCGTGCGCAGCCGGTGGGCCGCGGCGAGCCCCGAGACCCCGCCGCCGACGACGAGGACGCGGCTCACGGCAGGTCGGTGGCGTGCACCAGGTCGACGACCCGCGCGAGCGCGTCGGGGTCGGTCTCCGGCAGCACCCCGTGCCCGAGGTTGAACACGTGGCCCGCGGCCGCCTCGCCCTCGGCGAGGATGCGGCGGACCTCGCGGGCGACGACGTCCTCGCCGGCGAAGAGCAGCGCGGGGTCGAGGTTGCCCTGCAGCGCGGTGCCCGGGGCGACGCGGCCGGCCGCGACGTCGAGCGGGATGCGCCAGTCGACGCCGACGACGTCCGCGCCGGCCTCCCCCATCGCGCCGAGGAGCTCGCCGGTGCCCACGCCGAAGTGGATGCGGGGCACACCGGCGTCGGCGAGGCCGCCCAGCACCCGCGCGGAGTGCGGCAGCACCAGCTCGCGGTAGTCGCGCTCGGACAGCGCGCCGGCCCACGAGTCGAAGAGCTGCACGGCGTCGACCCCGGCCGCGACCTGCGCGCGCAGGAACGTCAGCGTGGTGTCGGCGAGCGCGGAGCACAGGGCGTGCCAGGTGTCGGGCTCGGCGTGCATGAGCGCCTTCGTGCGCTCGTGGTTGCGGCTCGGCCCGCCCTCGACGAGGTAGGAGGCCAGCGTGAACGGGGCGCCGGCGAAGCCGATGAGCGGCGTCTCGCCGAGCTCGCGGACCAGCAGGCGCACGGCCTCGGCCACCGGGGCGACGCCCTCGGCGTCGAGGGCCGGGAGCGCGGCGACGTCGGCGGCGGTGCGCACGGGCTGCGCCACGACCGGCCCGGTGCCCGCGACGATGTCGACGTCGACGCCGGCGGCCCGGAGCGGCACGACGATGTCGGAGAAGAGGATCGCCGCGTCGACGCCGTAGCGGCGCACCGGCTGCAGGGTGATCTCGCAGGCGAGGTCGGGGGTCAGGCAGGCCTCGAGCATCCCGGTGCCCTGGCGGACCTCGCGGTACTCCGGCAGCGAGCGCCCGGCCTGCCGCATGAACCACACCGGCCGGTGGGCCGGGCGCTCGCCGCGCGCGGCGGCGAGGAAGGGCGCGTCGGGCAGGCTCCGGCGCGATCCGTGCACCTCGGTGTTGACGACCCCTGCCCCGCTCATGGTGTCCCCATCCTCCCACGTCGTCCTCGCCCGCCGCCGCGCGCGCCGGATCGGCGCGCGTGGGACGGATGGGGCGCGGGTGCACGTCCGGGGTGCTCGGCGTGGGAGGTGCCGGGAAGAACCCGTTCGGCCTACTGTCGTCGAGGTGACGGCGCCCACCACCCACCCCGAGACCTTCCGCCGCGCGGTGGACTCGCTCGACGGTCTCCCGACGCGCGCGGAGATCGAGCTGCGGACCATGCGCCCGCCGCAGCGCCTCGCCCCGTACTCCGCCGCCTGGAGCGCGGAGGTGCTCGCGAGCGCCCCGCCACCCGGCACCGGCGAGGTCGACGACGCCGAGGTCGTGGTGACCGGGCGCCTCGTGCTGCTGCACGACCCGGAGGGCCAGGACGCCTGGGACGGGACGCTGCGGGTGGTGACGTTCGTGCGCGCCGAGCTGGACCCGGAGCACGCCGGCGACCCGATGCTGCCCGAGGTGGCCTGGTCGTGGCTCACGGGCGCACTGGAGGACTCGGGCGCGGCGTGGACCGCGCTGGGTGGCACCGTGACCCAGACTTCCTCGGTGCGCTTCGGCGACATCAGCGGCCCCACCCACGCGACCGACCTCGAGCTGCGCGCGTCGTGGACGCCGACCGAGGAGGTCCTCACCGCACACGGCGAGGCGTTCGCGGGCGTCCTCGCGATCGCCGCGGGACTTCCCCCGGTGGGCGTGACGACGCTCGGTGCCCGTCGGGCCGGGCGATCTGGTTGAGCATTCTCCCGGTACCACCGGTATCGATGCCGGAATTTTTTTCGCACTTCCGCAGGTCATCGCACCCATTCCGAGGGATGCACAGCCTGCCGTCCGATCAGCCCGACGACGCTGCGTCCGTCACGCCAACACGTTGGGTCGTTGGTTGCAGCCGCCCTGGGTCGGTCGGCGCTACTCGACACTCTCCGTAGCAGCGGTTACACCGAGTGTCACGACGAGACGATTTCGTGGAGTCTGTCCACTCCAAAGGGTGACCGCGACCGCGTAACGCGCGGAACTCCACCGAGCGAAGTTGGCCCTGATGCTCTCGTTAACTCGCCCGGGGGGATATCTTCTCTCGCACGCACTTCCTCGTCCGATCGGCGGCGCGGTCGATGGGACGAGGGCCAGGGTGCGGAATGTCGGGGGGCAAGACCGACTTCTAGGAGGTACTCGACGTGGCAACCGTGGGCCCAGGCATGGCCCTTCGCGGCGTCGCGAGCGGACTGCTGCCGCCGGCCATGGTCCCGCATCCGCGGGAAGAGATGTTCACCGTGCTGGTGGTCGACGACCACCCGCTGTTGCGTGAAGCCATCGCGCAGCGGCTCTCCTCGATGGGCGCGGGCACCGTCCACGAGGCGGCCTCGATCTCCGAGGCACGGACGCGGGCGCTGGCCTCCGGGCCCTGCGACCTGGCGATCCTCGACCTCGGCCTGCCCGACGGCAGCGGCCTGGACCTGATCGCGGAGCTCCGTGGCCAGGGCTGGAACCGCGTCGTGGTGCTGGCGGCCTCCGACGACCCGTCGGCGGTCCGTGCGGCCTTCCAGGCCGGCGCCCAGGCGTACCTGCTCAAGTCGGCCTCGCCCGGTGTGGTCACCGACGGCGTGCGCCGGGTCCTCGAGGGCGGCCTCTACGCCGACCCGTCGGTCGCTCCCCTGCTCGCGGCAGGTACCCGCGTGCCGGCCACCGACAACACCCCGCGGGAGCTCTCGGCCCGCGAGGTCGAGGTGCTGCAGCTGGTCGCCGACGGCCGCTCCAACAAGGAGATCGGTGACGCGCTGAGCCTCTCGGCGCTGACGGTGAAGAGCCACCTCTCCCGCATCGGGCGGAAGCTCGGCACCGGTGACCGGGCGCAGATGGTCGCGCTGGCCATGCGGGCCGGCGTCATCCGCTGAGCGCGAGGGCGAGCGGGCCGGCGTGCTCCGACAGGGAGCAGCCGGCCGGGTCGTCGCACGACGGTCGGTCCACGGACCCCGCCGGGGGCACCGGCGGGGTCCGTGACCGGTCACCCTCCCCGCGCGACACGCCCGCGAGATCCTCGCCATCCCGTGCTGAACGGGGTGCCGGCGGGCACACTCCTGCGTCCGTGGCCCCCGATCCCTCGCCGAGCGAGCCGACACAGCCCGCCGAGGTCGCGCACGACGACCCGGCGGTGGTCGACCTGCTCGAACCGGCCGAGGGCGTTCCCCCGCTCGTCACCGACGCGCGCGCACTCTCGGACGCAGCGGCCTCGCTGGCCGGCGGAACGGGTCCCGTGGCCGTGGACGCCGAGCGGGCGTCGGGCTACCGCTACTCGGCCCGCGCCTACCTGGTGCAGCTGCGCCGCGAGGGCGCGGGCACCGTGCTCGTCGACCCGATCGCCTGCGGCGGCGACCTCCGGGTGCTCGATGAGGCCCTGCGCGGCGTCGAGTGGGTGCTGCACGCGGCCTCGCAGGACCTCGCGTGCCTCGCCGAGGTCGGCATGTACCCCGACTCGCTGTTCGACACCGAGCTCGCCGGGCGCCTCGTCGGCTACCCGCGCGTCGGGCTCGGCCCGCTGACCGAGCACCTGCTGGGCGTGCGGCTGCAGAAGGGCCACGGCGCCGCCGACTGGTCCCGCCGCCCGCTGCCCGCGGAGTGGCTCACCTACGCCGCGCTCGACGTCGAGCTGCTCGTCGAGCTGCGCGACGCCGTGGCCGCCGACCTCGAGCGCCACGGCAAGACCGCCTGGGCGGAGCAGGAGTTCGAGGCCGTGCGCCTCGCCCCTCCCCCGCCGCCGCGCGCCGAGCCGTGGCGGCGCACCTCCGGCCTGCACAAGGTCCGCCGGCCCGCGCAGCTCGCCGTGGTCCGCGAGCTGTGGGGCTCCCGCGACGAGCTCGCCGCCACCCGCGACGTCGCGCCCGGCCGGCTCCTGCCCGACGCGGCGATCGTCGACGCGGCGCTGCGGGAGCCCGCCGCCCGCGACGAGCTCGTCGGCATGCCCGTCTTCCGCGGCCGCGCCCAGCGCCGCCTCGCCGACCGCTGGTGGTCGGCGATCACCCGGGCCCGCGCGCTGCCGAAGTCGGGGTGGCCGTCGTCCGCGCCGGCCCAGGACGGCCCACCGCCCGCGCACCGCTGGGGCGACAAGGACCCGGCCGCGGCCGCCCGCCTCGCCGCCGCCCGGTCGGCCCTCGCCGGGCTGTCCGAGCGCACCGGCACGCCGGTCGAGAACCTCGTGACGCCCGACCTCGTGCGCCGCCTGTGCTGGTCCCCGCCCGCGGTGCTCGAGCCCGACGTGGTCGCCGCCGCGCTGCGCGACCTCGGCGCGCGGCCGTGGCAGGCGGAGCTGACCGCCCCGCTGCTGGCCGAGGCGCTGCACGCCCTGCCGCCGGAGCCCGCGGCCCCTCAGGAGTCCTGAGCCCGCGGCAGCACCACGTCGACGGTGAGCCCGCCGCCCGCGACCGGCTCGGCGACCGCGCGCCCGCCGTGTGCCCGGGCCACGGCACGCACGATCGACAGTCCCAGGCCCGTGCCGCTGCCGGTGCGTCCGGCGCCGCGGCGGAAGGGCTCGAAGAGCTCGGCGACCATCCCGGGCGCCACCACGGGCCCCGACGACGACACCGAGAGCACGGCGTGCCCGTCGTCGACGCGCGTGCGCACGGCGAGCCAGCCGCCCTCCACGTTGTGGCGCACGGCGTTCTCGAGCAGGTTCCCCGCCACCCGCCCGAGCAGCGCGGCGTCGCCCGCCACCCCGGCCGGCGCGAGCTCGGTGTGCACGGTCAGGTTCCGGTCGCGGGCCTCCGCGCGCACGGCGTCCAGCGCGCCGGGCACGGTCTCGGCGAGGTCGACGGGGTCACGCGGCACGGCGTCGGCGGCCTCGGTGCGGGCGAGCAGCAGCAGGCCGGCGACGAGGTCCTCGGCGCGGCGCGTGGCGTCGCGGATGACCTCGCCCATGCGCCGCAGCTCGGCGACGTCGGCGTCCGGGTCGGCGAGGGTCACGTCGACCTCGGTGCGCAGCACCGCGAGCGGGGTCCGCAGCTCGTGGCTCGCGTTGGCCACGAACCGCTGCTGGGCGTCGAACGCCGCCTGCAGCCGGTCGAGCATCGCGTCGAACGTGGCCGCGAGCTCGGCGACCTCGTCCCGCGGGCCGGTCAGCCCGATGCGGGCGTCGAGGGACTCGGCGGACAGGCGCCGCGCCGTCGCCGTGACGTCGTGCAGCGGGCGCAGCACCCGCCGCACGGTCACCCACGAGATCAGCGCCGCGGCGACGACGACCATCGCGAACGCCAGCGACCCGATGCGCAGCACCTCGACGCGGGCCGCCTCACCGAGCGCCTCCGCGAGCTCCCCGGCCGGCACGCGCACCCCGTCGACCATGACCGGCGTGTCCGGCGGCAGCTGGGGCACCGCGGCGACCACCTCGCCGACCAGCACCCAGCCGAGCCAGACCAGCAGCACCGCCACCACGGCCACCAGCCCGGTCGCGAGCAGCGTCAGCCGGAGGCGCAGGCCCGGGCCACGGCGCGAGACGGGCGACGCGGTGGACACGGGACGACGCTACGGCGTGCCCCGAGAGGCCCCGGTGAGCACCCGGGCGGGAGGCTCAGACGGCGGCGGGCGCCTCGGCCGGCACGCGGTAGCCCGAGCCCACGACGGTGTCGATGATGCCGGGCTCGCCGAGCTTCTTGCGCAGGGTCATGACGGTGACCCGCACCGTCGTCGTGAACGGGTCGGCGTTCTCGTCCCACACGCGCTCGAGCAGCTCCTCGGAGCTGACGACGGCGCCGCGCGCGGCCATGAGCACCTCGAGCACCCCGAACTCCTTGCGGGTGAGCTCGAGGGTGGTGCCGCCGCGGGTCACCGTGCGCTTGGCCGGGTCGAGCACGACGTCGGCGGCGCGCAGCACCGGCGGGACCGCCGGGGTGGCGCGCCGGCCGAGGGCGCGCAGGCGCGCCACGAGCTCGGGGAAGTCGAAGGGCTTGGGCAGGTAGTCGTCCGCGCCGAGCGCGAGGCCCTCCACCTTGTCGCGCAGCGTGCCGCTCGCGGTGAGCATGATGACGCGGGTGACCCCGCCGACGATCTCGGCGCACAGCTCGTCGCCGGAGCGCCCCGGCAGGTCGCGGTCGAGCACGACCACGTCGTAGCGCGTGACGCCGACCTTCTCGCTGCCCTCGTCGCCGTCGTACGCGACGTCGACGGCCATCCCCTCGCGGCGCAGGCCCCGCGCCAGTGCGTCCGCCAGGGCCTGCTCGTCCTCCACGATCAGTACTCGCACGCCCTCCACGGTGCCACAGCTCACCTGAGCGATCGCTGAGAGGAAGCCCAGGTCAGCGTGCGAGATCCGCGTCCGGGACGGTCAGCGTCTCGCGCCCCGAGACCCACTCGGTGATGCGCCGGGCGACGTCCGCGTCGGTGAGCCCCGCCGCCGCGAGCACCTGGCCGCGCGAGGCGTGCGCGAGGAACTCCTGGTCGAGCGCGAGCCGGCGCACCGGCACCTCGACCCCGTCCTGGGAGAGCGCGTCGGCCAGCGCCGAGCCCACGCCGCCGTGGCGCCCGCCGTCCTCGACGGTGACGACCAGGCGGTGCTCGCCGGCGAGCGTCCGCAACGCCTCGGGCACCGGCTGGACCCAGCGCGGGTCGACGACCGTGACGCCGACCCCCTGCGCCGTGAGCCGCTCGGCCGCCTGCACGCCGAGCTCGCCGAACGCGCCGACGCAGACGAGCAGGACGTCGGGGACCTCGGGCAGCGCGGCGTCGGGCAGGCGCTCGACCGCGGTGGGCCGGGGCGCGGCGAGCGAGGGCCGCTGCGGCTCGGCGAGGACGTCCACGCGGCCCGGGCCGCTCGCCGGGCCCAGCGTGCGCAGCGCGGGCACCGACGCCGGCACCGCGCCCTTCGACCAGCGCAGTGCCGTCGGCCCGTCGTCGACGGCGACGGCCTCGCGCAGCTCCTCGCGCAGCGTCACCGCGTCGCGGGGCGCGGCGACCCGCAGGCCGGGCACGATCCCGAGGATCGAGAGGTCCCACATCCCGTTGTGGCTCGCGCCGTCGCTGCCGGTGACCCCGGCGCGGTCCAGCGCGATCGTCACCGGGGCGCGGTGCAGCGCGACGTCCATGAGCAGCTGGTCGAACGCGCGGTTGAGGAACGTCGAGTAGATCGCGACGACCGGGTGCAGCCCGCCGGCGGCGAGCCCGGCCGCCGAGGTCACCGCGTGCTGCTCGGCGATGCCGACGTCGAACAGCCGCTCGGGGTAGGCCTCGCCGAACGCCGCGAGCCCGGTCGGGCCGCCCATCGCCGCGGTGATCGCGACGACGTCGGAGCGCTCGCGGCCGAGCTCGAGCATCGACTCGGTGAACACCGAGGTCCAGTCCCGGGGCTTCGGCCCGACCGGCAGGCCGGTGCCGGGGTCGAGGGGCCCCGGGGAGTGCATGAGGTCGGCCTCGTCGGCCTCGGCCGGCGCGAACCCGCGGCCCTTGGCCGTCACGGCGTGCACGACGACCGGCCCCCCGAAGTCGCGGGCGCTGCGCAGGGCGTGCTCCATGGCGGCCACGTCGTGGCCGTCGACGGGGCCGAGGTACTTGAGCCCGAGGTCGGCGAAGAGTGGCTGCGGGGAGAGCGCGTCCTTCACCCCGGCCTTCGCCGCGTGCAGCGCCGAGTACAGCGTCGACCCGACCACCGGCAGGCCCTGCACCGCGCGCTTGCCGTGCTCGAGCACCTGTTCGTAGCGCGGCAGCAGGCGCAGCGAGGTCAGCTTGCGCGACAGCCCGCCGATCGTCGGCGAGTACGAGCGGCCATTGTCGTTGACGACGATGACGACGGGACGGTCGGGGGCGGCAGCGATGTTGTTCAGCGCCTCCCACGCCATGCCGCCGGTGAGGGCGCCGTCGCCGACGACGGCCACCACCGAGCGGTCGCGCCCGGTGAGGGCGTCGGCCTTCGCCAGCCCGTCGGCCCACGACAGGGCCGTCGAGGCGTGGGAGTTCTCGACCAGGTCGTGCTCGCTCTCCGACCGGCTCGGGTAGCCCGAGAGGCCGTCGCGCTGGCGCAGCCCGTCGAACGCCCCGGCCCGGCCGGTGAGGATCTTGTGCACGTAGCTCTGGTGGCCCGTGTCGAAGATCAGCGCGTCGCGGGGCGAGTCGAACACCCGGTGCAGCGCGAGCGTCAGCTCCACCACACCGAGGTTCGGCCCCAGGTGCCCGCCCGTGCGGCACACCTTGTCCACGAGGAACGCACGGATCTCACCGGCGAGGGCGACGACCTCGTCCTCGTCGAGTCCGCGCAGCTCCGCGGGGGTGCGTACACGGTCCAGCAACGTCACGGGTCACCTCGGCTCGCCGGCGGAGTGCGTCAGGAGGACGCCACTGCTTCGGCGCGCCAGTCTACGGACGCGCGCCGCGCCCGCAGTCCGCGATCAGTCGTGGAGGCGGGGACGCCGGGCGACGTACACCACGGCCGGCGGGATGTTCGCGAACACGGTGCGCGAGACGATGACCTCCTCGAAGTTCGCCTCGAGGTTGCGCTGCACCTTCCGGGCGTCGGGGAAGAACCGGATCCAGGCGTGCGCGAGCTGCGTCACCGCCCCGCCGGGCGCGGTGAGCCGGGCCAGCGGCTCGAAGATCGAGCGGCCGCGGCGCGGTGCGGTCGCGAGCCAGGGCAGGCCGGAGACGGCGAGGTCGGTGCGCACGCCCTCGGCCAGGAGGCGGTCGACGACGGCGTGGGCGTCGTCGCAGATCACCTCGACCTTGGGGTGGCGCTCCGCGAGCACGGCCGCCATCCGCGGGTTGAACTCGACGGCGATGTGGCGGCCGCGGCCGTGCAGCCGCTCCTGGATGACGTCGGTGACCTGGCCGGTGCCCGCCCCGAGGTCGAGCACGACCGGGTCGCCGGTCTCGGGCAGGGGCGCGGCGGCCTGGCGGCACAGGGGGGCGAAGCTGGGGACGAGGGACGCGACGTTGAACGGGTCGCGGAGGAACTCGCGGGCGAACGCCTGGATCTCGGTCACGGTGACTCGGCTCCGGGGTGCGGTGGGGCGGCGGGCACGGGCCCGGGGGTCGGCCCGGGGTGTGGTGCTGGGGTGGTGGCCGCCGTGGTCTCGACGGTGCCGTCGGCCGGCGCGGCCAGGGCGGCGCCCGCGGCGGTGACGGCGGCGAGCAGGGCCCGTGCCACCTCGCCGACCATCGCGTCGTCCGGGGAGAACTCGGGGTGGTGCAGGCCCGGCCCGCTACCGGGGGTGGTCCCGGCCGCGGTGGTGCCGACGAACAGCATCAGCGTCGGCAGCACCTCACCGTAGTGGGAGAAGTCGTCGGCGCCGCAGGACCGGAACGTGGTGTCGAGCACGAGTCCGGTGGGACCCGGTTCGGCGTGGCCGTCCCCGTCGGCCCGGTCGTCGACGCGCCGGGGCCCCAGCGCCCGGGCCACCGTCCGCGCCAGGGCCTCGTCGTTGACGACGGCGGGCTCGTTGGGGACGACGGTCAGCGTCGCCTCGCAGCCGTACGCGCGGGCGGTGCCCTCGACGACCTCGCGCACCGCGGCGAGCAGCTCGTCGCGATCGGCGTCGAGGGCGCGGACCGTGCCGCGGGCGGTGGCGGTCTCGGGCACGACGTTGGGCGCCGACCCGGCCTCCACCTGCCCGATCGTGATCACCCCGGCCGTCATGGGGTCGACGCGGCGGGACACGATGTGGTGCACGCTCGCGACCACCTGCGCCAGCGCCAGCACGGGGTCGCGGGTGCGGTGCGGGTAGCCGCCGTGCCCGCCGCGGCCGTGCACCTCGATCTCGATCTCGTCGGCGGACGCGTTCACGGGTCCCCCGCGCACCGACACCGTGCCGCGCGGCAGCTCGGGCTGGACGTGCACGCCGAGCACCGCCCCGACCCGGTGCGCGACGAACCCCGGGTCCGCGGCGACGTCGGCCGCGCCCGAGGGGGCCTTCTCCTCGCGGGGCTGGAACACCGCGAGCAGCGGGGCGGGCACGCGGTCGCCGCCGACCCGGGCCAGCGCCCGCACGACCGCCACCAGCGCGGCGACGTGCACGTCGTGGCCGCAGACGTGCGCCGCGCGGCCGGTGGCGCTGAAGGGCAGGCCGGTGCGCTCGACGACGGGCAGGGCGTCGAGCTCGGCGCGCACGGCGACCGCGGGCACGCCGGCGGTCGCGGGCGGGCCGAGGCGCAGCATGGTGCCCGTGCCGGCGACGGGCTCGCCGACGGCGCTCACGGGCACCAGGTCGGCGACCGCGTCGAGCACCAGGTCGCGGCTGTCGGCCTCGTCACCGGACAGGCGCGGGTCCCGGTGCAGCGCGTGCCGCAGCGCCACCGCCGCGTCCAGCTCGGCGTCGAGCGCCGCCCGCAGGGCCGGGTCGACCTGCGAGGTCGGGACGGCGGCGACCGGCCGGGTCATGCCGGCATCCGCCCGTAGACCCGGCGTGCGTTGTCGGTACCGATCATGGTGGCCACCCGTTCGGCGTCGGCGGGCGCGAGCTCGTCGGTCGCGCAGAGGTGCTCCAATAGACCACCCAGCGCCGACCGGAAGCGCAGGGCCCCCAGCAGGTGCAGCTCCGGGAGCCCGAAGGCGTCCGAGGAGTAGAGCACCTTGCCGTAGGGCGCCAGCTCGAGCAGCTCGGTCACGATCGTCGCCGCCCGCGGGCCGACGTAGGGGACGGCGAGGCCCACGTCGACGTGCACCACCGAGAACACCTGGGCCAGCCACGCCGCCTCGCGGTGGTAGGGGTAGCAGTGCAGCAGCATCAGCGGCACGCCCAGCGGCTCGACGAGGCGGGCCAGGCCCACGAGCAGGGCGGGGTTGGCGCGGTGCAGGTCCTCGTCGCGGTCGCCGAAGCCGGTGTGCAGCTGCAGCGGCAGCCCGGTGTCCAGGCCCGCCCAGAGCCCGTGGCGCAGCAGCACGGGATCGCGCAGGGGCTCGCCGGTGGTGGCGCGCCGGCGCAGCCAGCCGTCGGCGGCCTGCTCCACCTCGGCGGGCCCGGGACGGGTCGGGTCGACGTCGAGCCCCGCGCGGTAGGCGAGCACGCTCTTGCAGGCCACGGGCACGGGGTGACGCCCCTCGGCCGTGCGCGCGGCCACCTCGGCGGCCACCGCGTCGCCGTAGTCGGCGGCCGACACCCCGGCATCGGCGACCGCCTCGGCCACCGCCTCCAGGCGCACGACCTCGCCGACCGAGGCGCCCGCCCTGGCCCCGAGCTCCGTCGGGGACAGCAACCCGTCGGCGGCGAACCCGTGGTCGACGAGCACCGCGCCCACCCCCGCGCCGCCCAGGAAGCGCTTGGTGACCTCCTCGGGGCCGAGCTCGGCGCGCCGGGTGAGGTAGTCGTCGGGCGCGACGTGGGCCGGGAGGTCCAGCGCGGGCGCGCACCAGCGGCGCACCGAGAACCCCAGCGCCGAGTCGAAGCTGCTCGTGCCCGCGGCGGGCCCCGCGCCCTCGGTGAGCAGCGCCTCGAACCCCGCCCGGTCGAGCGGGCCGGCGACGACGCTGTGGCAGTGGTGGTCGACCAGCCGGATCCCGTCGAGGAAGCTCACGGGGCCGGCGGGCACGAGCCCCGCGCTGACCAGGCTGCCGCTCACCGGTGACTCCCTCGACGCCGCCGGGTCCTGTGTACCGGAGGGGCTCACGCCGCGAGCAGCGTTGCGACGCATTCGACGTGGTGGGTCATCGGGAAGGCGTCGAACGCGCGCAGCGCGTCCAGGCGGTAGCCGTGCTCGGCGAGGGCGGCGACGTCGCGGGCGAGCGCGGCCGGGTCGCAGGCGACGAGGACGATGCGCGCGGCGCCCTGCTCCGCGAGCTGCCCGGCCAGGCCGCGCCCCAGGCCCTTGCGCGGCGGGTCGGCCACGATGACGTCCGGCGGCCCGGGCAGCGAGCTGCCTCCACGGGTCGAGCTCCGCTTCCCGCCGTCGCCCAGCACCTTCTCCACCCGGCTGCGCACCACCTGCACGGCGGGCAGGTCGGCGAGGCACGCCCCCGCCGCCGCCGTGGCGTCGGGGTCGCTCTCCACGAGCACCACCCGGCCCTCGGGCCCGACGCGCTCGGCGAGCGGGGCGGCGATGAGCCCCGCGCCGCCGTAGAGGTCCCAGGCACACGCGCCCGGCGCGAGGTCGCCGACGCCCTCCACCACGGCGTCGACCACGGCGTCCGCGGCGTGCGGGTGGACCTGCCAGAACGCGGCCGGCGGCAGCGCCCAGGTGCGCCCGGCGGCCCGCTCGTGGGCGGTGTCGCTGCCGATCTCGGGGTGCCGGGCGCCCTCGAACAGCTCGGCCGCGTGCACCTCGCCCTCGGCGTCGCGGACCACCTCGACCTCCGCGGTCGGCGTCCACGCCCGCTCCAGCACCGGCAGCAGGGCGCCGGGCGCGGCGATCGGGCAGTCGCCGACGGGCAGCACCTCGTGACTGCGGTGCACCCGCAGGCCGGGGCGACCGTCGTCGGTGACCGCCATCCGCATCCGCGTGCGCCAGTCCAGCGGCCCGCCGGGCAGCTCCTCGACGGTGACCTCGCGCTCGATCCCGGCCAGGCGCGCCAGCTGCTCGGCGACGACGGCCGCCTTGAGCCGGCGCTGGGCGGCCGGCGTCGCGTGCTGCCAGTCGCAGCCGCCGCAGCCGCCGGGCCCGGCCCAGGCGCACGCCGGCTCGACGCGGTCCGGCGAGGCCTCGAGCACGCCCACGGCGTCGGCGCGGCAGAACGATCCGCCGTTGTCCTCGGTGACCACCACCCGCACCCGCTCGCCGGGCAGCGCGTGCCGCACGAACACGACCCGGCCCTCGTGGCGCGCCACGCAGTGCCCGCCGTGCGCCACCGGGCCGACGTCGACCTCGAGGAGGCGGTCGGTCCAGTCCAGGGCCTCGCCGGGCGAGCCCACCGCGCTCATCGGGGCCGCACCGGGGTCTCGTCGCGGCCGCCGGCGCGGGCCGGGCGGGCGGGACGACCGGGCTCGGTCGCGGCGGGGTTCGGCGGCGGGGCGGGCGCGGCCGCCGCCGGCGCGCCCCCGGTCGGGGGCTCGTAGCCGCGGCGCGCCGACCCGGGCGCCCCCGGCGGACGGCGCGCGGCGGCGCGCTTCGACGACTCCAGCTGCCACGGCACGCTGACCACCATCACCCCGGGCTGGAACAGCAGCCGCCCCTTGAGGCGCAGCGCACTCTGGTTGTGCAGCAGCTGCTCCCACCAGCGGCCCAGCACGTACTCCGGGATGAACACCGTCACCACGTCGCGCGGGTTGTCGGTCCGGATCCGCTTGACGTACTGCAGGATCGGCTTGGTGATCTCCCGGTAGGGCGACTCGACGACCTTGAGCGGCACCGGGATGTCCCGCTTCTCCCACTCCGCGACCAGCGCGCGGGTGTCGCCGTCGTCGACGTTGACCGTCAGTGCCTCCAGCACGTCCGGCCGGGTCGCGCGGGCGTAGGCGACGGCGCGCAGCGTCGGCATGTGCAGCCGCGAGACCAGCACGACCGCGTGGTTGCGGCTGGGCAGCGTGCTGGTCATCACCTCCGGGGCGGCGATCTCCTCGCTGACCCGGTCGTAGTGCCGGCGGATCGCCAGCATCATGAGGAACGCGAGCCCCCCGGCGACGATCGCGATCCAGGCGCCGACCACGAACTTGGTGACGAGCACCACGAGCAGCACCGTGCCGGTCATGGCCGTGCCGAACCCGCTGACCCACCGCGAGCGCCGCAGCCGCGCCTGCTCCCCCGCGTCGGTCTCCGTGCGCAGCAGGCGCGTCCAGTGCCGCACCATCCCGGTCTGGGACAGCGTGAACGAGACGAACACGCCGACCGTGTACAGCGGGATCAGCGCGGTGACCTCGGCGCCGAACCCGACGACGAGCACGATCGCGAAGAAGGCGAGGAAGAGGATGCCGTTGGAGAACGCCAGCCGGTCGCCGCGGGTGTGCAGCTGGCGGGGCAGGTAGCGGTCCTGGGCGAGGATCGAGCCGAGCACCGGGAAGCCGTTGAACGCGGTGTTGGCCGCCAGCACGAGGATGAGGGCGGTGAAGATCGTGACCGCCCAGAAGCCCGGCGGGAAGCCGTCGAACACCGTGCGCGCGATCTGCGCGACCAGCGTCTCCTGCCGGTAGTCCGCCGGGGCCCCGACGAGCTGCTCCGCGGGCCGCTCGGCCATGACGACGCCCGACGCGCGGGCCAGGTAGATCATCCCGGAGAACAGGAACACCGCGATGAGCCCGAGCAGCGCGAGCGTCGTGGCGGCGTTGCGGGACTTGGGCTTGCGGAAGGCCGGCACGCCGTTGCTGATGGCCTCGACACCGGTCAGGGCCGCGCAGCCCTGGGTGAAGGAGCGCAGCACGAGGAAGACCAGGGCGAGCTGGGTGAGGTCGTCGGTGGAGTCGCCGCCGCCCTCGGGCAGGACGCCGAACCCGGCGCTCGGGGCGACGAGGTCGTCGCCGAGGGCCAGCTGCGCCACGCCCCAGACGATCATCCCGACCATGCAGACGATGAAGCAGTAGGTGGGGATCGCGAACGTCACGCCGGACTCGCGCACCCCGCGCAGGTTGATCGCGGTGAGCACGAGGATCGCGGCCACGGCGAAGAGGACCTTGTGGTCGCCGACGAACGGGATGAGCGCGCCGAGGTTGTCCGCCGCCGAGGACACCGACACGGCCACGGTGAGCGTGTAGTCGACGAGCAGGGCGCTCGCGACGGTGAGCCCGGCGTAGCGGCCGAGGTTGACCGTCGCGATCTCGTAGTCGCCGCCGCCCGACGGGTAGGCGTGCACGTTCTGCCGGTAGCTCACGATCACCGTCGCGAGCACGACGACGACCGCGACGCCGACCCAGGGCGAGAGCGCGTAGGCGCCGAGCCCGGCCAGCGACAGGGTGATCAGCACCTCCTGCGGGGCGTACGCCACCGACGACAGGGCGTCGGAGGCGAACACCGGGAGGGCGATCCGCTTGCGCAGCAGGGTGCCCTGCAGTGCGTCGCTGCGGAACGGCAGACCGAGCACGAGGCGCTTGGTCGCCGTGGCGAGCTTGGACACGAGGAAAGCGTAGGCGCGTCGCGACGTGGTGGCGCAGCCGACGTGGCCTGCCGTGACGCGGCCCGGTGACGACTCCGGCGGGCACGCCGGGCGATACGGTGCGCACCGCTCACGGGGTACACCGGAACACGTCGCCGCCGTGGGCACGGTGGGCGCGAGTCGGGGAGGCACACGATGACGGGGACGACATGGCGGGGATGACGCGGTGCACATCGTCGTGATGGGCTGCGGGCGCGTGGGGTCGTCCCTCGCGCTCGCCCTCGAGCGGCTCGGCCACGGCGTGGCCGTCATCGACCGCGACCCCCAGGCGTTCCGGCGCCTCGGCAGCGACTTCCACGGCCAGGAGGTCGTCGGCACCGGCTTCGACCGCGAGACGCTGACGGCGGCGGGCATCCACCGAGCCGAGGCGTTCGCCGCGGTCTCCTCCGGCGACAACTCCAACATCATCGCCGCGCGGGTGGCCCGCGAGACGTTCGGCGTCGGGCAGGTCGTGGCCCGCATCTACGACGCCAAGCGCGCCGCCGTCTACGAGCGGCTCGGCATCCCGACCGTCGCCACCGTGCCGTGGACCACCGACCGGCTGCTGCGCATGCTGCTGCCCGACGGCGTGGCCACCGCCTGGCGCGACCCCTCGGGCACCGTCGCGATCATGCAGCTGCACTTCCACGAGGACTGGGCGGGCCGGCCCGTCACCGAGCTCGAGGAGGCCACCGGCAGCCGGGTCGCGTTCATCGTGCGCTTCGGCACCGGGCTGCTCACCACCACCGAGACCGTCCTGCAGGCCGAGGACGTCGTCTACGCGGCGGCGGTCAGCGGGACCGTCGCCGCGGTCACGGCCGCCGCGGCGGCCTCGCCGGAGAGGGCGGAGTAGCGATGCGTGTGACCGTGGCGGGGGCCGGGGCGGTCGGGCGCTCCATCGCCGCCGAGCTCGTCGAGGCCGACCACGAGGTCATGCTCATCGAGCGCGACCTCGCCCACGTCGAGCCGGAGGCCGTGCCGCAGGCCGAGTGGGTGCACGCCGACGCCTGCGAGCTCGCCTCGCTCGAGGAGGCGCGCCTGCAGGGGTGCGACGTCGTCATCGCGGCGACCGGGGACGACAAGGTCAACCTCGTCGTCTCGCTGCTCGCGAAGACCGAGTTCGCGGTCCGGCGGGTCGTGGCGCGCGTCAACGACCCGCGCAACGAGTGGCTGTTCAACGACGCCTGGGGCATCGACGTCGCCGTCTCCACCCCGCGCATGCTCGCCGCGATGGTCGAGGAGGCCGTCTCGGTCGGCGACCTCGTGCGCCTGCTGACCCTGCGTCAGGGCACGGCGAACCTCGTCGAGGTCACGCTGCCCGCCAACACCCCGCTCGCCGGGCGCGCCGTCCGCGAGGTCCCGCTGCCCCGCGAGGCCGCGCTCGTCGCGATCCTGCGCGGCGGGCGGGTCATCGTCCCGCAGCCCGACGACCCCATCGAGCCCGGCGACGAGATGATGTTCGTCGCGGGCGAGGACGTCGAGGCGGAGATCCAGCGCGTCCTCAAGGGCGAGCCCGAGGAGTAGCCGGCGCCCCGATTCAGCAGCGAACGCCCTGTTCGCTGCTTCTAGGCGCGCGAACTCCGCGTCGATCTCCGACGCCCGTCGGCCGGAGCGTCCGCCGCGGCCTGGCGGCTGCGCCGGATGGCCCAGACGGTGACGGCGGCGGCGAGGGCGGCGAGCGGCACACCCATGGCGATGCGGACCCAGCCGAGCCACGTGTCGGCGTAGACGGAGTCGTAGAGCCAGCGCTGGACGACGAACCGCGCGGCGAACACGGCCACCCACGCCAGCGAGGCGATGTCGTAGGCGCGCACGATCCGCGGGTCGCGCCGCCAGTCCTGGCCCTCGCCGTTGACGAGGTGCCAGATCACGCCGACCAGCGGCCGGCGCACGAGCACCGAGAGCAGGAAGACCCCGCCGTAGACGAGGCTCGTCCAGATCCCGAGCAGGAAGAACCCCCGGGCCTCGCCGGTGCGCCAGGCCACGAACGCGCAGACCGCGACGCCGAGCAGGCCCGAGAGCGCCGGCTGCACGGCCTCGCCGCGCACCAGCCGCCAGGCGGCCACGGCGACCGCGGACACGACCGCCGCGACGATCGACGCGACGAGGATGCCGGTGATCGCCTGCACCACGACGAACACCACGACGGGCACGCCCGAGGAGACGATCCCCGAGAGCCCGCCCATCTGGTCGAGCAGCGTGGGCGTGCGGGGCGCGGGGGCCTCGTCCTCGGGCTGCTGGGGCTCGCCGGCCACCCCGGGGTCCCCGGGAGGCGCGAAGTCCTGCGTGGGCGGGTCCGCGCGCCGGAGGTCGACCGGGCCGGTCGGGGGATCGACCTCGTCGTCGGGGCGGCGCTCGGGGTTCGGCGAGGAGCGCGTCTCGGGTCGGATGGCGATCTCCCGGGGGACGGCGGGTCCACCCTCGGGGTGCCCGCGACGGCCGGCGGCCGGTGCCCGCCACGGTACGACCGCCGGCGCGGGCCGGGGTCAGTGGGCGAGCTGCAGCTCGTAGTAGGGGTTGTAGATGACCTTGCGGCCGTCGCGGACGGCCACCCGCCCGCTCGCCCGGACCGTGCGGCCCGGCTCGATACCGGGGATCCGGCGCCGGCCCATCCAGACGAGGGTGACGCCGTCGGTGCCGTCGAACAGCTCGGCCTCGAGCGTGGCGACCGAGCCGCGCGGACAGATCTCCACCGAGCGCAGGCGACCCTTGACGGTCACCGCCTCGCCGGTGCTCGAGTCGCACGCCCGGTCGCAGCCCGAGCGCACCGCCTCGGCGGACAGGTCGTCGGCGTCGAGGTCGCCGACGTCGGAGGTGAGCCGACGGACCATGCGACGCAGGAATCCGGTCTCGGCGGTCATGGCAGCGCTCCTGTGCGACCCCGCGGAGAGCGCCCCGAGCGGGCACCCTCGGCCGCGGACGTCTGAATGATAAACGAGTCGGGGCCGTTCGGTATGCCCGTCCCGCGCTTCGGCACCCGGGTCAGCTGCGCCCCGGCGAGGTCCCCGCCCCGGCGCGCTGGGGCAGCATCATCGGGATCACCGGGCCCTCGGGGCGGGTGATCTGGCGCGGCTTGGTCGGCATCGACTCGACCAGCGAGTCCGCGAACTCCTCGGGCACGTCCTCGGGCACGACGAGCGGCAGCAGCGAGCGCACCGGCAGCGGGTCCGAGGAGCGCGCGACGACCGTGCCCCGCAGCATCTCCCGCAGCATCCCGTGCAGCTTGAGCGCGTGCTGGACCGGCCCGGTGCCGACGCCGCGCAGCATCCAGCGCGGGCCCTCGACGCCGATGACGCGGGCCACGGTGTCGCCGTTGCGGGCCACGAGCTCGCGGCCCCACTCCCCCCGGTCACGACGGATCGTCGCGCCCTCCTTCTGCAGCTGGGCGGCGAGCTCCTCGACGAGCTCGGGCCACAGCCCGCCGGTGCGCGGGGCGGCGAAGGCGCTGACCGTCAGCCGGCCCTCGGGCACCATCGCGTGCACCGCCCGCAGCGGCCCGGACGGGTCCGGCTCGGCCTTGAGACGGGCGCCCCGCGGCACGGGGAGCTGCACCGACCCGAGGTCGAGGCGCAGGCGGCCGTCGCGCGGCGCGTCCTCGGCGTCCCACGGGCCCTGTCGCTGGTGGTGGCGCCGGCCCGCGGGCTCGGCGGCCACGGACACCTGCGCGACCCGCCCGGCGCGGTGCCGGTGGCGCCCCCCGCGCACGTCATCGGCCACGACTGCTGTCTCCTTCCGTCCCGACTGCGGGGTCCAGCTCCGCTCCGCTGCGTGTCCCGGCTGCGGGGTCCAGCTCCGCTGCGCTCCGTGTCCCGGCTGCGGGGTCCAGCTCCGCTGCGCTGCGTGTCCCGACCGCAGGGTCCAGCTCCGCACAGCCGGCCGGCGAAGCCACCCCGGTCGACCCGAAGCCCCCCGCCCCGCGTGCCGACGGCGCGACGGTGGCGAGCGTCTCGAGGTCGTCGACACCCTCGAGCACCCGGAAGACGGCGTCCTCGACCCGCTGGACCACGAGCTGGGCGATGCGGTCGCCGCGCCGGACGGTGACCGTCCGCGACGGGTCGTGGTTGACCAGGCACACCATGACCTCGCCCCGGTAGCCGGCGTCGACCGTGCCCGGGGCGTTGAGCAGGCCCAGACCCTCGCGGACGGCCAGACCCGAGCGCGGCACGACGAAGGCGGCGTAGCCCTCGGGCAGCACCAGCGCGACGCCGGTGCCCACCAGCGCCCGCTCGCCGGGCGCCAGCGCCACGTCGCGGGCGGCGGCCAGATCTGCGCCGGCGTCGCCGGGACGGGCCCGGGACGGCACGGGCAGCCCCGGGTCGAGGCGGACGATGTCGACCTGCACCACGGCGGGCGAGACTACTCTGGGTGTCGTGAGCTCCCCGCGGCCCTCACCGGGATCCGACGCGGGCCCGCCGATGCCGGCCCGGTTCAGCGAGCGCCTCGTCCTGCCCTGGTGGTGGTGGCCACCGGGACTGCTGATCGCGGGCCTGCTCGCCGCGGAGCTGCACATGGGCTACCCCGGCGTGCGCTCGTGGCTGCCCTACGTCCTGCTGCTGCCCCTGGCCGTGGTGCTGCTCGTGTGGCTGGGGCGCGTGCGCGTCACCGTCGAGGGCGGCGCGCTGTGCGCGGGCGACGCCCGCCTGCCGCTGGCGCAGATCGGGCAGGTGGACGTCGTGCGCGGCGAGGCCAAGCGGGAGGCCCTCGGCCCCCAGCTCGACCCCGAGGCGTTCGTCCTGCACCGGCCGTGGGTCGGGCCGGCCGTCCGGATCGAGGTGCTCGACCCGGACGACCCCGTGCCCTACTGGGTCGTCTCGACCCGCCGTCCGGAGCAGCTCATCGCGGCCCTCAGGTGACCCCGGAGCGCCTTGGAGCGGCCATCAGGCGGCGCAGTCGCGGCAGATGAACATGCCGCCGCGCTGGTCCGCCAGCCGGCTGCGGTGGTGGACGAGGAAGCAGCTCCCGCAGGTGAACTCATCGGCCTGCTTGGGCAGCACGCGGACCGTCAGTTCCTCGCCGGAGAGGTCGGCACCCGGGAGCTCGAAGCTCTCGGCGGTGTCGGTCTCGTCGACGTCGACGGCGGCGGACTGCGCTTCGTTGCGCCGGGCCTTGAGCTCCTCGAGGGAGTCCTCGCCCATCTCGTCGGTCTCGTTGCGGCGCGGGGCGTCGTAGTCGGTCGCCATAGCGTGTCCCACCCTCGGTCTTGCCCGGTTTCCTGCCGGTCCCATCTCGGTCGTGCGGCAGCACAACGCGGGACGGCGACCGTTTGTGCCGGACCCGGAAAGTGACCCGGGTCTCACCCAGGGGTCCCACGGCACGGACGAGGCGGACGTCCGCGCGGCTGCGGAGCGGCGGGAGGGTAACCCACGTGACCCCGCGCGGTCAGCCGACCCCGGGAGGGTGTCGGGATCGTGACCCGCCGCACCGCGTCGTCGTGCGGGGTGCTGCGGCAGCCGCCGCCCGGGTGTCCGGCCCCACTACCCTGGCGCGGACACGGGCAGTGGTCGGGAGGGGCGTCGGTTGGTCGGCACGTTCAGGGCGGGGACCTCGCGGGTGCGGGAGGTCTACCGGCGGCGCAACCTCGTCCCGGCGACGGTGCTGGTGGTGGTGCTCGCGGTGGCGAGCATCGTGACGTGGACGGTGGTGTTCACCAACTCCACCGCGGGCTCGGTGACCACCTGCAACACCTCGCCGGTGCCCGGCGCCGGCGCGCCGCAGGCGACGGACGCGCTCGACGACCAGGCCGCCGCGGCCCCGGGTGACGTGCGGGTCAAGGTGCTCAACGGCGCCGGCACCCGCGGCCAGGCCCAGCTGGCGGCCGCCGAGCTCGGCGAGCTGGGGATCGCCGAGGCCGCCCCGCCGGACAACGACCCGCTCTACCCCGCCCAGGACCTCTCCTGCGTGGGCCAGATCCGCTACGGCCCCGAGGGGGCGGCGGCCGCGCGCACGCTGAGCCTCGTCGTGCCGTGCGCCGAGCTCGTCGCCGACCGGCGCTCCGGCAGCGAGGTCGACCTCGCGCTCGGCGACGACTTCCGCGACATCGCCCCGCCGCAGCCCGTCACCGAGGCCCTGCGCGCGCTCTCGCGCCAGACGGCCACCGACGGCTCGGGCGCGCCCGCGCCGGTGCCGGACGCCGCGACGCTCTCCGCGCTGCGGTCGGTGGACTGCAGCAGCTAGCCGATCCCGCCCGCGCCCTCGGCGACGAGCAGCGCGGTCAGCGGGCCCGCGAGCGCCGGGGCCGCGACGACGGTCGCCGCCTCGCCGAGCCCGTCGGGGTCCGCGCCGGGCAGCCGCACGACCGCGCCCGCCTCCTGCGCGATGAGCCCGCCCGCGGCGTGGTCCCACGGGTGCAGGCCGTGCTCGTAGAAGCCGTCGAGCCACCCGGCGGCGACCGCGCACAGGTCCAGCGACGCGCAGCCGGTGCGCCGGACGTCGCCGATCCGCGCCGCGATGCGCGCCAGCACCGCCGCCTGCCGGCTCCGGCGGCCGGGGTCGTAGCCCAGGCCGGTGCCGACGACGGCCAGCGACAGGTCCTCGAGGGACGAGACCCGCAGCGGCTCGCCGTCGCGGTGCGCCCCGTGCCCGCGGGCCGCGCGCCACACGCGACCCGAGACCGGCTCGACGACCGCGCCGGCCACCACCTGCCCGTCCACCTCGGCGCCGAGCGACACCGAGAACCACGGCAGCCCGTGGGTGTAGTTGACGGTGCCGTCGATGGGGTCGACGACCCAGCGCACCTGGCCCGGCGCGGGCGTGCCGGAGGTGCCGCCCTCCTCGCCGAGCACGAGGTCGTCCGGGCGCGCCGCCGCGAGCCGCTCGCGCACCAGCGCCTCGCAGGCCGTGTCGCCCTCGGTGACGACGTCGGTGGCGGAGCTCTTGGTGTCGAGGCGGTCGCGGCCCACGACGCGCTCGCGGACCTCGAGGGCCAGCGCGGCGGTCTCGGCGGCCACGGCGACCGCGAGGTCCTCCAGGACGGTGGGATCGGGGTGCTCCACCGCCGCATCCGACCACAGGTGGGTGTCCACGCGACGACGTGCAGGTCACCGCCCGGTGATCGCGCTCCGCGGTCGTCGACGGGGGGCTCGGAATCGATTCCGCAGGGACGTCGGGGCAGGTCGCGGGCGGGGCGCGAGCGAGAGGTGCGACGACGGGCCGTCCCGCTCGTTACAATGGAGCACGAGCCGAGACGGTTCACCGGGAGGTACCGGGGCCCTCGACGTCGTCCCGCGTCCGGGTGTCCACCCGGCGACCCCGGTCGTCGATCCCGTCGCCGTTCAGCCGTTCGTCACGAAAGGTCGTCTGTGGCAGCCGCAAAGTCCGCAACCCGACGCCGCGTCACCGACGCCGCCGACACCGACGCCGCCGCTGCGGGCGGCCCGGTCGGTGTCGTCGCCGCTCCTGACGACGCCCCGGAGGCGCCGGCGAAGAAGGCGACGCGCTCGGCCAAGGGCGGGAAGAAGGCGCCGGCCAAGGGCAAGGGCGCGGCCGCCAAGACGAAGGGCGACGCCCCCGAGGGTGTCGAGAGCGCCGAGGAGATCGACGCCGCCGACGGTCCCGAGGGCGCGGACCTCGAGGGGCTCGAGGGTTCCGAGCTCGAGGCCGCGGCCTCCGAGCTCACCGAGGACGTGGTGGTGCTCGGCGCCGAGGTGGTCGAGGCCGCCGAGGTCGAGACCGAGGAGCCCACCGAGGAGGACAAGAAGTCCGGCGACTTCGTCTGGGACGAGGAGGAGTCGGAGGCGCTGCGCCAGGCGCGCAAGGACGCCGAGCTCACCGCGTCCGCCGACTCGGTCCGCGCCTACCTCAAGCAGATCGGCAAGGTGGCGCTGCTCAACGCCGAGGAGGAGGTCGAGCTCGCCAAGCGCATCGAGGCCGGTCTCTACGCCTCCGAGCGGCTGCGCAAGGTCGCCGAGGCGCAGCAGGAGCTCGCGACGCAGATGCGGCGCGACCTGCGGTGGATCGTCCGTGACGGCGAGCGCGCCAAGTCCCACCTGCTCGAGGCGAACCTCCGCCTCGTGGTCTCGCTGGCCAAGCGCTACACCGGCCGCGGCATGGCGTTCCTGGACCTCATCCAGGAGGGCAACCTCGGTCTGATCCGTGCGGTCGAGAAGTTCGACTACACCAAGGGCTACAAGTTCTCGACCTACGCGACGTGGTGGATCCGCCAGGCCATCACCCGCGCGATGGCCGACCAGGCGCGCACCATCCGCATCCCGGTGCACATGGTCGAGGTCATCAACAAGCTCGGTCGCATCCAGCGCGAGCTGCTCCAGGACCTGGGCCGCGAGCCCACCCCGGAGGAGCTGGCCAAGGAGATGGACATCACCCCGGACAAGGTGCTGGAGATCCAGCAGTACGCCCGGGAGCCCATCAGCCTCGACCAGACCATCGGCGACGAGGGCGACTCCCAGCTCGGCGACTTCATCGAGGACTCCGAGGCGGTCGTCGCGGTCGACGCCGTGTCGTTCACCCTGCTGCAGGACCAGCTGCAGTCGGTCCTCGCGACGCTCTCGGAGCGCGAGGCCGGCGTGGTCCGCCTGCGCTTCGGCCTCACCGACGGCCAGCCGCGCACCCTCGACGAGATCGGTCAGGTCTACGGCGTGACGCGTGAGCGCATCCGCCAGATCGAGTCGAAGACGATGTCGAAGCTGCGCCACCCCTCGCGCTCGCAGGTCCTGCGCGACTACCTGGACTAGGTCCCGGACGCACCGACGGCCCCCGAGCTCCGGCTCGGGGGCCGTCGTCGTGCGTGCACCGTCCACACGCGGCGGTCCCGCGCCCGGGCCGGACGAGGTCGGGATCCGGGACCTTCGGCCCTCGGCCGCGGCCTCGCCACCCCGCACCATCCCCCGCGTTCGCGCGGCAACGGTGTCGAGGAGGACGCGATGGCCACGTACGCCTACCGCTGTCCCGCCTGCGGCGCCTTCGACGAGATCCGCCCGATGGGTGAGGCACCGGAGCGCGTGGAGTGCCCACGCTGCGCTGCGCCCTCACCGCGAGCGTGGACGGCTCCACGCCTCGCAGGGATGAACCCCGCGCTGCGCTCGGCGCTCGCGCGGGAGGAAGCCAGCCGCGACGAACCCGAGGTCGTCACGCGCGCCTCGGGCACGACGCGTCGCTGATCGGACGTGCGGGCGGCCCGGCGGCCCCCCGTCGGCCGGACGTCCTCGCCCAGGGAGGGCCCACCAGTGGCAGCTACCGGTCTGTTCTACGTCGGCGCGGTCCTGTTCGTGAACGGACTGCTGCTCCTCGGCTTCATCGAGCCCAAGGCCGCGGCCATCATGAACCTGTTCGTCGGGACGCTCCAGGTCGTCACCCCGACGTTCCTGATCTTCACGGCGAACGGCGACCCCGACACGATCCTCCAGGCGTCCGGCCTGTACCTCTTCGGTTTCACCTACCTCTACGTCGGCATCGGCCTGCTCGGCGACCTCGACACCACCGGCGTCGGCTGGTTCTCGCTGTTCGTGGCCATCGCGGCGGTCGGCTACTCGTACGTGAACTTCGCGCTGCTCGACAACCTGCCCTTCGGCGTGATCTGGCTGATGTGGGCCTTCCTGTGGACCTTGTTCTTCCTCGTGCTGGGGCTGAAGCGTGAGGCCCTGACCCGGTACACGGGCTGGGTCACGCTCATCGAGGCCTGGGTGACCGCCGCGATCCCCGGGTTCCTGCTGCTGACCGGTCAGTGGCCCGCCACCGCTGTCACCGCGATCGTGCTCGGGGCCATCGCGGTCGTCATGGCGCTCGTCCTCCTGCCGACGCTGCGCCCGCCCGGGCGACGGACGGCGAGGGCCGGCGAGGGCGGTCCGGCGCCCGTCGAGACCCCCGACCAGACCTACAGCCGGACCTGATCCCGGCTCCGTCCGCAACACCCCCGGCCGGTGACCGCCGGCCCCTCCGTGGAAAAGGTGATCGCCCATGCCCGAGGTCGTGTTCGAGGTCGACCAGTCCAAGTCCATGCGCGACCAGGCCGTCCCGGGCCACAACCGGTGGCACCCGGACGTCCCGCTGGCCGCGATGGTCCGGCCGGGCAGCGAGTTCCGGGTGGAGTGCCGGGAGTGGACCGACGCCCAGATCGGCAACAACGACTCGGCCAACGACGTGCGCGACGTCGACCTCGCCCGCGCGCACATGCTCTCCGGCCCGATCGGCGTCGAAGGGGCGGAACCCGGCGACCTGCTCGTGGTCGACATCCTGGACCTCGGGGCGTGCCAGCCCCCTCAGGAGTACGGCGACGCCCCCGGTCAGGGCTGGGGCTACACGGGGATCTTCGCCCGCAGCAACGGCGGCGGTTTCCTCACCGACTACTTCCCCGACTCCGCGAAGGCCATCTGGGACTTCCACGGCCAGGTCGCGACCTCACGCCACCTGCCCGGCGTGCGCTACACCGGCATCACCCACCCCGGCCTGTTCGGCACCGCGCCGTCGGCCGACCTGCTCGCCCGCTGGAACCGCCGCGAGCAGGCGCTCATCGACCGCGACCCGGACCGCGTCCCGCCGCTGGCCCTCCCGCCGCTCCGCGAGAGCAGCCTCGGCGGGCAGGCGACGGGGTCGCTCGCCGACCAGATCGCCGAGGAGGGCGCCCGCACCGTGCCCGCCCGGGAGAACGGCGGCAACCACGACATCAAGAACTTCACCCGCGGCAGCCGGGTCTACTACCCGGTGCACGTCGCCGACGCGAAGCTCTCGGGCGGCGACCTGCACTTCAGCCAGGGCGACGGCGAGATCACGTTCTGCGGCGCCATCGAGATGGGCGGCTTCATCGACTTCGGCGTCGACCTCATCAAGGGCGGGATGGAGACCTACGGGGTGAGCACCAACCCGATCTTCATGCCGGGCAACGTCGAACCGCGCTACTCGGAGTTCCTGACCTTCATCGGGATCTCGGTCGACCACGACACCGACACCAACGAGTACCTCGACGCGACGCTGGCCTACAAGCGGGCGTGCCTGAACGCCGTCGAGTACCTCAAGAAGTTCGGCTACACCGGCGAGCAGGCGTACCTGCTGCTCGGGTCGGCGCCGATCGAGGGCCGGGTCAGCGGCGTCGTGGACATCCCGAACGCCTGCTGCTCGCTCTACCTGCCGACCGCCATCTTCGACTTCGACATCCGGCCGTCGGCGTCCGGTCCGGCCCGGGCCGACCGCGGGATGTCGGCGGTCACCAGCTGAGGCAGGCCCTCACGAGTGGAGGGCCGGCGAGTCGTCACCGTCCACCCGCGGGCGGGAGGTGACGACCGCCGTGCCCCCGCAGTTCCAGCACGACGGCTCGGGCTCGCGGTCCCGGCCGCCGACGTCGCAGCGAGGGCAGTGCCAGTGGCTGACGATGAGATCCATGACGACCCTCCGGAGGAGCGTGATCCCCGCTCTCGAGACTGGGTCCCCCCACCGCGGCACGTCGCCGCCGACCGCGCAGGTGTGCACAGCCTGCGCACAGCTCACCACATCGCGGAGTCACTCGCCGAGGCAGGTGTCCCCGACGAACCGGTCGTGCTCGACCGTCGCGGGCCCCACCGGAGCATCCAGGGCCTGGAACGCCTGCTCGACGACGCGCTCGAGGAGGAGGCGGCCGAGCGGCGCGACGCCGGGCAGGACGCTGGGCAGGACGCCGGGCAGGACGACGGCAGCGAGGGCTGCTGACGGGCGACGAGCCACGTCCGCGCGGTCGGCGGGCCGCACGGGGCCGTCCGGTCGATGGTCATCACCGGCGTCCCGTTCCTAGACTCCCCCGGTGACCACCGGTGGCGTCCGTCGATCCCCGCAGGGCGGGCTGGCGGAGGTCCTCGACCTGATCCTCGACAAGGGCCTGGTCATCGACGCCTTCGTCAAGGTGTCGGTGGTCGGCATCGAGCTGGTCACGATCGACGCCCGGATCGTCGTCGCCAGCGTCGACACCTACCTGCGCTTCGCCGAGGCCACCAACCGCCTCGACCTGCACGAGAAGGGCGGCAAGGGCCTCGCCGAGCTGCCCGGCCACATGACCGAGAAGGTCTACCACGGCGGCGCCAAGGGCATCACGAAAGGCGTCCTCGACGCGGGCCACGAGATGTGGCAGGAGCTGCGCGAGGAGCGCCGGGAGAAGAAGCGGCGCAAGCGCCGACAGCCCGACTGACCGCACCGCCCCGCCTGACATGCTGGCGGGGTGCAGCCCGATCCCCCCGCCGACGCCCTGCCCGACACCGACCCCGCCGAGGTCCACCGGCGCTCGGTGGCGCTGATCCAGGGCATGGACGCCGGCGACCTCGACGCCGTCGGCGCGTTGCTCGGGGAGCTCCGCGGGCCGGAGGAGTTCGCGGCCCAGGTGGTCAGCCTCGCGAGCCTCGCGCGGCTGCTGCTCGACCAGCGCGAGGACACCGCGCCCGGCGCCGACGAGGCCCGCGCGGCGGTGCTGCACGAGCTCGCCGGCGTCCTCGCCGCCGCCGAGACACCCTGACGCCCGTCACACCCTCCCACCGCGTGGCGGCGAGGCCCGTCGGGCACGATCACGGGGTGAGTGCCGCGAGGGACGAGCCGACCAGCACGGAGCCGACGGTCACGGAGGACGCCGCGCTGGCCCGCGAGCTGGCCGACGCGACCGGGGCGCTGCTGCTCGGCCTCCGCGACGACACCGGGCCCGGCCGCGACCGCGAGTACCGCGGCGACGCCGAGGCCCACGAGTTCCTCGTCGACGCGCTGCGCCGCCACCGCCCCGCGGACGCCGTGCTCTCCGAGGAGGGCACGCAGGACCCGGCGCCGCGCCGCGGGGCGCACCGGCTCTGGATCGTCGATCCCCTCGACGGCTCCAGCGGCTACGGGCGCGGCGGCGACGAGTGGGGCGTGCACGTCGCGCTGGTGGTCGACGGCGTGCTCGTCGCCGGCGCGGTGGCCCTGCCCGCGCGCGGCGAGCTGGTCGACTCGGACACGGTCGCCCCGGTGGCCGACACCCCGGTCGACGACCGGCGCGGGCTCACGGTGACGATCAGCCGGTCGCGCCCGCCGGTGGAGCTGCGCCGCCTCGCCGCGGTGCTGCCGGTGCGCACGGTGCCGCTCTCGGCGGCGGGGGTGAAGACGCTCGCCGTCGTCGACGGGACCGTCGACGCCTACCTGCACTCCGGCGGGCAGTACGAGTGGGACAACGCCGCGCCCGCCGCGGTGGCCCAGGGCGCCGGGCTGCGCGTCACCCGGCTCGACGGCCGGCCGCTGCCGTTCGGGGCCGACGACCCGTACTCCCCCGACCTGCTCATCGCCCGCCCCGCCGTGCACGAGGCGATCCTCGACGTCCTGGTCGGCTGAGAAGCCTCAGTAGCGCCAGCGCCAGGCCGCGAGGACGTCGTCGATCTCGCGCTCGGCGGCCCAGGCGGCGTCGGCACGGCGGACCGCCAGGAACGCGCCGAGGCGCTCGGGACCGAGGGCGCCGGTGATCCGATCGTTCGCGAGCAGCGCCGCCTCCTGCGCCGAGGCCGTGGTCGGCAGGGGCACGACGCCCGCCGCGGCGCGCTCGTCCTCGGTCCAGGTCCCGGGGTCCGAGTCGAAGGGCGCGGGCGGCGTGAGGCCCTCCTCGACGCCGGCGACCCCGGCCGTGAGCAGGGCGGTCAGCGCGAGGTAGGGGTTCGCCGAGGCGTCGGAGACCTTGAGCTCGACGTTCCCGTGGTCGGCGCCCAGCAGGGACGAGCCGGCGACGTAGCGCACCGGCGCCTCGCGGTTCTCGACGCCCCAGAAGCCGTACGCGCCGGCGAAGAAGCCGGGCCGCAGCCGCGCCATCGATCCGATCGAGGGCGCGGTGACCGCGGCGACCGCGGGCAGGTCCCGCAGCAGCCCGGCGATGTAGGCCGCGCCGGCCGGGTCGGTCGGGCCGTCGACGCCGCCGGCGAGCAGGTTGCGCCCGTCGCGCCACAGCGAGGTGTGGGCGTGCCAGCCGTTGCCCGCCATCTGCGTCGAGGGCAGCGGCGCGAAGCTGACCCGCAGGCCGTGGCGGGCCGCGGCGGCGAGCACGGTCTGGCGCGCCAGCAGCTGCTCGTCCGCGGCGCGCACCGGGTCGGTGGCGCCGAGAGAGAGCTCCACCTGCGCCGGGCCGTACTCGGCGTGCAGCTGGCCGATCCGCAGCCCGTTGGCCTCCGCGTCGCGCAGGACGTCGGTGACGAAGCCGTCGATCTCGAGCAGCGCGTGGGGGCTGTACGCCGGGCCGCGGTAGGACGGCACGACCGCCCCGTCCGGGCTCGGCACCGAGACCGCGAACTCCATCTCGTAGCCCACCAGCGCCGAGAACCCGCGGGCGGCGAGGGCGTCGACCGTGGCCACCAGCGCCGAGCGCTGGTCCCACGGCCACGGCGAGCCGTCCACGGTGACCTGCGTGCCCGGCGCCCACGCGAGCCCCGGCTGGCCGGCGAGCGGGGTGAGCCGGTCGAGGTCGGGCACCAGGCGCACGTCGCCCGAGGGCGTCTCCCGCCCCGGCGCGCCGTACTGGATGCCGTCGTTGGTGTCGAAGATCGCGAAGACGGTGCTGACGCCGATCCCCGTCTCGGCCACCTGCGGCAGCGTCGCCACCGGGACGGTGCGCGACCGCGGGATGCCGTTGTTGTCCGCCCAGACGACCGTGACGCCGTGGACACCCCGGCCGCGCAGCTCCTCGACGAGCTCCTCCCTCGCGTCGCCCACCGTGTCCTCCCGTCGCCCGCCCGCGTGGTGTCGCACAGGCTAGTGGGCGACCCCGACACCGACGCTGCGCTCACGCCGACCCGTCGGGGTGGTCCGCCCCGGGCCGGCATCCTCCGGACCACTCGTCTCCCGAGATCGACTCCCGATCGGGTGGTCGCGCTCCGTACCCCGGAACGGGCGGTCCCTCACCGACGATGAGCGGTTCGTGACGGACGACAAAGCGGCGCGTGAACACGAGCGGTCGCGGGCCGCGTCTGCCACAGTGGAGGGGCGACGGTCGCACGACCGGAGCTCGCGGGCCCGGACACTCGTCCAGGGCCTCGACGGAGGGAGATGACGATGCCCGGCACCCTGACCCGGCCAGAACTCACCGCCTCGGACCGCTGCGATCGCTGCGGTGCAGCGGCGAAGGTTCGCGCCGTACTGCCCTCCGGTGGAGAACTCCTCTTCTGCGGGCACCACGCCCGGGCCCACGAGGCCAAGCTGAAGGAGCTGTCGGTGGACGTGCAGACCGGTGAGAGCGCATGACGGCCGCCTGACCAGCAGAGACCTCAGCAGCACGGACAATTCGAGATCGAGACCACGACGGGCGAGGACCACTGGGGTCCTCGCCCGTCGTCGTGTCCGGGGTCGACCGCGACGATCACCCGTGATCAGCGGCGCCCCGGGGACGCGACCCGGCCGTCCCGCACCCGGTGATCTCCCGTGATCGTCCCCGGCGGGCCGGCGCCGAGCCGTGGCTGCGCTCCCGGGCCGATCGCTGCGCCCCGTCGGCCCGGCCCGCGCGGCCTGCGCGATCACCCGCGGTGGTGACGCTCCGGTGAACGACGTGACGCGCCGGTGTCGGACGGCGACGACCGCGACACAGGCCCGTCGCCACGGTGTGTGATGTGCACCACACGTCACCGACCGACCACGCAGTGTCGGTGGATCACCGCCAGGAGCGCAGCGTCGCGATCCGCTCCTCGATCTGCTCGATCGTCGCCATCGGCGTGGCCGGGCCGCCGCAGTGCTTGCGGAGGTCCCCGTGGATCTGCCCGTGGGGCTTGTTCGTGCGGTGGTGGTGGGCCGCGACGAGCGCGTTGAGCTCGCGGCGGAGGTCCTTGAGCCGCTCGGCCACCCCGACGTCGCGGCGGAACTCGCGCGTGGGCGACGGCGCCGCCGGCTCGGCCGTCGTCACCGACGCGGCGGGCGCGCGGGCCTCCTCGCGGTCGAGCTGCTCACTCTGGCGGCGGCGCAGCAGCGCGCGCACCTGATCGGGCTCGAGGAGCCCGGGCAGCCCGAGGTAGTCCTGCTCCTCGTCGGTGCCCGCGCCGGCGGCCGTGCCGAACGAGGAGCCGTCGTAGATGAGCTGGTCGAGCTCGGCCTCCGCGGACAACGCCTCGAACGCCTTCTCCTGCTCGCCCGGCTCGTCCTCGGTGCGGTTGGCCTGCTCGACCAGCTCGTCGTCCCACCCCTCCTTCGGGCGGTGCGGCTCGCCGAGGACGTGGTCGCGCTGCACCTCGAGCTCGCTGGCCAGGGTCAGCAGCGACGGCACGCTGGGCAGGAAGACGCTGGCCGTCTCGCCCGGCCGGCGCGACCGGACGAAGCGCCCGACGGCCTGGGCGAAGAACAGCGGCGTGGACGCGCTGGTGGCGTACACGCCGACGGCGAGGCGGGGGACGTCGACGCCCTCGGAGACCATGCGCACCGCCACGAGCCAGCGGTCGTTCGAGCGGGAGAACTCGGCGATGCGCCCGGACGCCTTGGGGTCGTCGGAGAGCACGACGACGGGCTCCTCGCCGCCGATGCGGCGCAGCAGCGTGGCGTAGGCCTTCGCGGTGGTGTGGTCGGTCGCGATGACGAGCCCGCCCGCGTCGGGGACCCCGCCCGCGCGCAGCTGCGTGAGCCGGGTGTCCGCGGCCTGCAGCACCGCGGGCATCCACTCGCCCTTGGGGTCGAGCGCGGTCTTCCAGGCCCGCGAGTTCTGCTCGGCGGTCAGCGGCTCGCCGAGGCGGGCGGTCATCTCCTCGCCGGCGCTGGTCCGCCAGCTCGCCTGGCCCGAGTAGGCCAGGAACACCACGGGGCGCACGACCCCGTCGGCCAGCGCGTCCGCGTAGCCGTAGGAGTGGTCGGCCCGCGAGCGCAGCACGCCGGCGGCGTCGGGCTCGTAGGTGATGAACGGGATCGGGCTGTCGTCGGACCGGAACGGGGTCCCGGTCAGCGCCAGGCGCCGCGTCGCGCCGGCGAAGGCCTCGCGCGTCGCCTCGCCCCACGACTTGGCGTCGCCGGCGTGGTGGATCTCGTCGAAGATCACCAGGGTGCGGCGGCCCTCGGTGCGGTTCATGTGCAGCACCGGGTGCGCGGCCACCTGGGCGTAGGTGACGGCGACGCCGCGGAAGTCGGTGGACGTGCGGCCCACGGCGTTCGAGAACTCCGGGTCGATCGCCACGCCCGCGGCCCGGGCGGCCTCGGCCCACTGGTGCTTGAGGTGCTCGGTGGGGCAGACGATCGTCACCGTGTCGACGGTGCGGTCGCCCAGCAGCTCCCCGGCCACGCGCAGCGCGAAGGTCGTCTTGCCGGCGCCGGGCGTCGCGACGGCCAGGAAGTCGCGGGGACGCTCGCTGAGGTAACGGGTGAGCGCGCGTCGCTGCCACTGGCGCAGCGGACGGGCTCCCGAGGGATCGGTGCTGGTGGGGCTACCGGTCGCACTGGTCGTCGTACGGCTGGTCAACGGCCCTCCGGGGCGGACGTCGGACGAGGGGCGGGCCCGGGGGCCTACTCGCCGTCGTCACCACCGCGGGGCATCTTGTTGAAGATCTCCTTGCACGCCGGGCAGACCGGCGAGCCGGGCTTCGGGGAGCGCGTGACCGGGAAGGTCTCGCCGCACAGCGCCACCACCATCGACCCCGTGACGGCCGATTCGGCGACCTTGTTCTTGCGCACGTAGTGGAACATCTTCGGGTCGTCGTCGCCCGTGCGGTCGGTCCCCTGCGGGCGGGTGTCGGGAAGCACGGTCGTCTGGCTCATGGCTCCATGATGCCCCACCGGCCTCCGCCGCCGTGCGCTCGTGCGGGCATGTGCGTGCCGTATCGGGCGGCACCGCGCCCACCCTGCGGATTCCCCGGAACGGCACCCACGCCGTCGGTCGGGCTGTCACGGTGAGCACGCCCCGGTCCACCGACGGTGAGGAGCCCCCGTGGCCCACCCGGCCGTGCCCCGCCCGCCGCGCGTTCCCGGGCGCGTTCCTCGGCGCGCCGACGCCGGTGGCGTGACGGTGCCCCCGGAGGAGCTCCCCGGCGATCCGGGGTCGCTCCTGCGCGACGCGCTCGCCGTCGTCGGCGCACACCGCGCGCGGCTGGCGCGCCTGGGCCTGCACCTCGTCGTCGCCGCGCTTCCGCTGCTGGCGATCTCGGCGCACGTCTTCGGCATCGCGCCCATGAACGTCACCGGCGGGCTGCTCGTGGTGCCGCTGACGCTGGTCGTCCTCGTGCTCGGCGTGTTCGCGCCCGTCGGCGAGGACCGGATCGTGCTCGTGGGCGCGGTGTGGGGCGTGGTCGCCACGCTGGTCTACGACGCCGTCCGCCTCGACACCGTCTACCTGCTCGGCTGGTGGGGCGACTTCATCCCGACCGTCGGCACCTGGATCCTCGGCGACACGGGCGGCGCCACGGCCACCGGAGCGGTCGTCGGGTATCTCTGGCGCTACGTCGGCGACGGCGGGGGCATCGGCGTGACGTTCTTCCTGCTCGTCGCCGCCACCGGGCTGCGGCGCTGGGGCGAACGCGCGACGGTGGCCGCGGCCGTCGCGTTCGCGGTGTTCCCGGTGTGGACGGGGCTGGTCGCCACGGTCGCGATCGCGCCGCGGGGCGAGCGCCTGATGTTCCCGCTGACGCCCGCCACCGTGGCCCTGTCCCTGCTCGGGCACCTCGTGTTCGGGCTGGTCCTGGGGCTCGGGTGCGCGCGCTGCCGCGGGCTCGAGGAGCGCTGGCCCTGGCCCGCGCTGCTCGACCGGCCGTGGTCCCGGTCGGCGGGTCCGGTCCGGGTCCGTCCCGGAGACGACGGCTGGGGCCCGGCGGACCTCGTCGAACCGCGGCCGCCACGGCTCTCCCTGCTCGGCCGGGCGCCGGCGCGACCCGCGATACCCGAGGCGCCCGGCGAGGTCACCGAGATCGTCGTCGAGCGCCCCCTCCCCCGGTCCGGGCGGGCGGCCGGGGCGCGGCGCGCCCGCGGGACGGCCGGCCCGGCGTCGGGTCCGCTGCCGGTCAGCCGGCTCGACGCCGCCCCGGCCGCGGCGTGGGCCGAGGCGTGGCAGCGGTCGGCGGTGGGGCCGCCGCTGGGTCCGCGGCCGCAACCATCGGTGGGGCCCGCGTCCGGGCCGGTGCCCGTCGGACCGCGGCCGCCCCTCTCGGCGCCCCCCGGGCCGCCGTCGGGGTCCGCGCCGGTCGGCGCGGCGCCGGGGTCGGTGCCGGTGGACCCGCCGTCGGGCTCGGTGCCACGACGTCGCGACCCGGCCTCCGGGCCGGTGCAGGTGCTGGGGACGCCGTCGGCGCCCGTGCCCCTGTGGGGCGCCGGCGGTCCGCGCGCCCCCCGGAGCCCCGTCGAGGCGTCCCCGAGGTCCGCGTTGGCCGACCGCCGCGCCGAGGCCTGGGGACTCGCGGTCCCACCCGGCCACGCCGACCCGTGGCTCGGCGCCCCCCGCGAGGCGGCGGGGACGAGTTCCGCGAAACCGCACCCGACGTCGTCGACGCGTCGCTAGCGTCCGCGACGCGGAGTCAGCACCAGGGAGCGGAGGGCGATGAGCGGGTCGGCGTGGGGGCCGGGTGGGCGGGGCCGGGCGGGCTCGGGGCGTGCCGGCGTCCGCTCCTCCGACGTGCCCGAGAGCCCCTGGGCCGCGCTCGACCGCCGCTCGGGCCCGCGCCGCCTCCCGGTGCTACTGCTCGGTCTGGTCGGGGTCGCGGTGCTGGTCATCGGGGTCGCCGTGGGCGCGGGCACGCCGGTGGTGTCCCACGGCGGGCTGGTGTCGATCGCCGACGACGAGGGCTCCTCCGACGACGGCGACTCGGGGTCGAGGTCGAGGTCCGACGAGGAGCCGGGGTCGGGGTCGGGCGGCGACTCGGGCTCCTCCGGCGACTCGGAGTCCGGCGGCGACTCGGACTCCGGGTCGGGCTCCGGCGGCGACTCGGACTCCGGCGGCGACTCGGACTCCGGGTCGGGCTCGGGCTCGGGGTCCGGCGGCAGCGGGAGCGAGGACGGCGGCCAGGGCGACGAGGGTGGCCAGGGCGGCGAGGCCGGCGGCGAGCAGGGCGGCGGCGGTGCCGGCGGCGCGGGCGGTGAGGGCGGCGCGGGCGGCGCGGGCGGCGCGGGCGGCGCGGGCGGCGCGGGCGGCGAGGAGTTCCCCAACCGCGACCAGATCGGGCGGGCGTCGGCGAACGAGTACATCGCGATCCAGCAGGCCGACCGGGGGGTCCGCGGCGAGGGCGGCGTGTTCTCCGGCGGGAGCTACACCATCCGCTGCGCGATGAGCGCCCACCACAACTCGGACAACTTCATCATCGCCCCCGGCGTGCGCAACGGCGCCCAGCACACCCACGACTACGCCGGCAACGAGGGCACCAACTTCGCCAGCGAGGACGAGACGCTCGAGGAGTCGACCACCACCTGCACCAACGGCGACCGCTCCCCCATCTTCTGGCCCGTCCTGCGCGACCTGCGCGGTCAGGGCCCCGACGTCGGCGTCGACGGCGGCAGCCTCGACGGCAACGTCGGGTCGTTCATCGAGCCGTCCGCGGTCGACATCACCTTCCACGGCCACGGCACGCGGCGCACCGAGCCGATGCCGCTGAACATCGCCCTGGTCACGGGCTCGGCGAAGGCCGGCACCACCGGCGGCGAGGGCAGCAACGCCAAGTTCACCTGTACGGGCTCGGGCGGGCGGATGACCGACCTCTACCCGATGTGCCCGCAGGGCTCGACCCTGCAGCGGGTCTACGACTTCCCGAGCTGCTGGAACGGCCAGGACCTCGACTCCGAGGACCACAGCAGCCACATCGTCTACCCGGACGAGGACGGCGAGTGCGCCCAGGACCTCATCCCGGTGCCCGCGCTGCGGATCACGGTGAACTACGACGACCCGCCGCCGGGGCGCCAGTTCGCCATCGACAGCTTCCCCGAGCAGCAGCACAACCCGATCACCGACCACGCGCTGCTCGAGTACCTCTCCTCCGAGCGCCGCGCCCAGGAGGGCGCCGACTGCATCAACGCCGCCCGCCGGTGCGTGCAGGGCCCCGAGCAGGACGCGGCCGGCGCCGGGTCGACCGACGCGGCCGACCGGGTGCCGCGCTCGCAGACCTTCGCCCACGCCCTCGCGACCCACGCGCGGCACGGGGCGCGCCCCGCGGCCCGGGTCGTGCCGCCGGGTCACGACACGCACGACACGCACGGCACCCACGGATCGGCCGGCACCCACGGCGCCCCGGCCACGCCCGGCCTCCCCGGCGACGCCGACCGCCTCGGCGGGCTCGCCCTCCCACGCGCCGGACAGCCCGGCCGCGACGCCGACGCGGCCGTCCGCGGACCGGCAGCGGACAGCGCCCCGGCCACGGTCGCCGACCTGCCGACGGCGGGCGCCCCGGGTACGGTGCTCGCTCCGCCGGCGACGCTCGGGCGCCTCCCCGGCGTCGCGCCGCTCCCGGGACTCGCCGCCCCGCTCGGGCCACCCGGGCCGGCGGCCGAGCACGGCACCTGAGCCGGCGCTCACGCCATCGCGGTGCCGGGCGCGAGTGCCGGTGATCGGGGCGTCGGGCGCCCCGCCGTCAGGCCACCTAACCCTCGGTCCCGGTGCGCGGGGGCTCGTGGTCGGCGGAGTCCTGCCGCGGCTGGCGCGGGCGCTCGCTGTGCCCGACGTAGGGGCTGCGGCCCTCGAGCACCTCGGCGGCCTCGATGATCCGCGCGTCGGGAACGGCGCCGAGCTGGGTGGACTCGCGCTTGTAGCGGTTGGGCTTCTCCGCCTTCTTGGCGGGACGGTCGTTCGCGATGAGCACCGCCACCCACGGCAGCGGCACCGACAGCACGATGAACGCGACCGCCACCCAGGGCCACTGGAAGGCGATGCCGAAGATCCCGGCCAGCACGAGGCACGGGATGCGGCAGGCCATGATCAGCGAGTACCGCTTCTTCCGGGCCGCGAACTCCTCGTCGTACGAGACCGCGGCCTCGGTGATCAGGATGGGCCCGTCGTCGTCGTGACGTCGGTTCACGCTCGTCGCCTCCTCGGCACCTGCCGTCCCCCGCGGGTGCCCTCACACACCACCCTGAACCCTGGACGGGTTGGGCGCCACCGGAGCGCGGTCGGCGGCCCCGGGCGCGCGCCGGTCAGGACTCGATCAGGAAGCCGACTCGGCCTTCGCCGCCTTCGCCGCCTTCTTCTGGGCCTGCTTGAAATCGCGGACCTCGCCGAGCGTCACCGGATCGACGACGTCGGCGATCGAGCGGCGCGACCCCTCGTCGCCGTACGCCCCCGCGGCCTCGCGCCAGCCCTCGGGGCGCACCCCGCACTGCTTGCCCAGCAGCGCGGTGAAGATCTGCGCCTTCTGCTTGCCGAAGCCGGGCAGGGACTGCAGGTTCGCCAGCACCTCGCGCCCCGAGGCGGCGTCGACCCAGAGCCGCTCGGCCTCGCCGCCCCACTCCGCGACGAGCTGGCGGCACAGCGCCTGCACCCGCTCGGCCATCGAGCGCGGGTAGCGGTGCAGCGCGGGCGGGCCGGTGAAGGCGGCGACCAGCGCCTCGGTGTCGTACTCGGCGATGCCGGCGGCGGTCAGTGGGCCGCCGAGGCGCTCGGTGAGCAGCGCCGGCGACGCGAACGCCCGCTCCATCGGGAACTGCTGGTCGAGCAGCATCCCGATGAGCAGCGCGAGCGGGTTGGCGCTCAGGACCGCGTCGGCGTCGGCGTCCTGGGCGAGGGTCAGGTCGGGCACGGGGTCAGCCTCGCAGATCCTTCTCGAGCACGGCGAACACGAAGTCGTCGCCGCGGGGCTCGCCGACGCCCTCGGCGCCGTACGGGAACGGCCGGGTCTCGCCGGTGCGCACGTAGCCGCGGCGCTCGTACCAGGCGATGAGCTCGGTGCGCCGGTCGATGACGCACATCTCCATCGTCGTCGCGCCCCGCTCGCGCGCGTTCTCCTCCGCCGCCGCGAGCAGCGTCGACCCGACGCCGCCGGCCTGCACGTCCGGGCGGACCGCGAACATGCCGAACGACGCCGTCGTCGCGCCCTCCGGGAGGGTGACGGCCGCGCAGCCGAGGAGGTCGCCGGCCACGAGCATCGTGATCGTCGGGTCGGCGACGTCGGCGGCGAGCAGGTCCCGGGTGGTGCGCGGGCCGTCGATGAGGTCGGCCTCCGACGTCCAGCCCTGCCGTCCCGACGGTCCGCGGTAGGCGCTGTGGACGAGGGCCAGCAGGGAGTCCACGTCGGCGGCGTCGGCGATGCGGACGGTGAGAGAGGCGGTCACGGAGCCCCAGTGTGCCGGGTGAGCGGCCGCGGTTCGAGCTGATCGAGGCCGCGGTCGGCGTCGGCCGGGGTGCGGGGGACGACGGGCACGCCGCGCACCCAGAGCCGGACGCCGCGGTGCCGGATGGCGGCGGCGACGCGCAGGGTCACCGCCGGGTGGCGGACGGCGGCGGCCAGCACGGCAAGCGGGGTGGCCGCCCGGCGCCGCCCGCGCAGGGTCGCGACGAAGGCGGTCGCGCCCTCGCGGCGCAGCACGACCGTCGCGGCGAGCGTCGCGCCGGGCTCGGGCACGCGCATCCGGTACTCGCCGTCGACCGGGAAGAACGGCGAGACGTAGAAGTCCTTGTCGACGCGCGCCCGACCTTCGCCGTCGACGTCGAGCAGGTAGTGGTGCCGGCCGCCGTAGGTGTTGTGGACCTCGGCGACGACCGCGACCAGCGCCCCGGCCGCGTCGCGGCACCAGTACAGGGTGATCGGGTTGAACACGTAGCCGAGCACGCGGGCGTGGGCGAGCATCAGCACGCGCGCGGGTCGCGCGATCCCGCGCGCGGCGAGGAACGCGTCGAGGTTCTCGCGGATCGAGCGCCGCGGGTCGCCGAGGTGGTCGGCGCTGCGGAACCGCGCGAGCGGCCGCAGCGGCGCGGGCAGGCGGGGCAGGTCGTCGAGGTCGACGAGCCAGAGGTAGAGGCGCTGGGTGAACGCGTCGTCGAGCCGCTCGCGCCGCCGGTGACCGACCTCGGCCTCGTAGAGGAACGCCGTCACCACGTCACGCCGAGCGACGCGGCGGCCCGCGCCCCGGACGCGCAGCCGTCCTCGTGGAAGCCCCAGCCGTGGTAGGCGCCCGCGAAGGCGACGCGGTGGTCGGAGAGCTCCGGCAGCCGGCGCTGCGCGGCCACCGACGCCGGCGTGTAGGCCGGGTGCTCGTAGGTCATCCTCGCGACGACCGCGTCGGGGTCCACGCGGTCGGTGGCGTTGAGGGTCACGACGTGCGTGTCCGGCCCCGGCAGGTCCATCAGCCGGGTCATGTCGTAGCTGACCAGCACCCGGGACTCCCCCGGCACGCGCAGCAGGTTCCACGACGCGCGGGCGCCCGCGGACCGCGGCAGCACCGAGGTGTCGGTGTGCAGCCACGTCTCGTTGCGCGAGTACCGGAACGCCCCGAGCACGTCGACCTCGGCGGGCGTCGGCGCGAACAGCAGCCGCAGCGCGTCCGGCGCGTGGGTGGCGATCACCACGCGGTCGAAGCGGTGGTCGACGTCGGCGTCGTCGCGCAGGAGCACCCCGTCGCTCGTGCGGACGAGCGCGCGGACCGGCGTCGACACCTCCACCGCCGCGAGCCCCTTGGCCGCGCGCTCGACGTAGGACCGCGAGCCGCCGACCACGGTGCGCCACCGGTGCGAGCCGCCCACCGAGAGCATCCCGTGGTGGGCGAGGAACGCGAACAGGTAGCGCGCCGGGTACTGCCGCGAGAGCTCCGGGCCCGACGACCACACCGCCGACACCACCGGGATCGCGAACATCTCGACGAAGAAGGGCGAGTAGCCGCCCGCGTCGAGGAACTCGCCGAACGTCACGTCCTCGGCCAGCGGCGACGTCCCGTCGACCACCGCCCGCGCGGCGCGGTGGAAGCGCAGGACCTCGCCGAGCATCCGCAGGTAGCGGGGACGCGCGAGGTTGCGCGGCTGGGCGAACAGGCCCCGCGGCCCCCGGGCACCGGCGTACTCGAGACCGGTGGCCTCGTCCCGCACGCTCATGCTCATCTCGGAGTCCTGCGTCGCGACCCCGAGCTCGGCGAACAGGCGCAGCAGGTGGGGGTAGGTGACGTCGTTGTGGACGATGAAGCCGGTGTCGACGGCGAGCGCGCCGACGTCGTGGGTGTGCGCGTGCCCGCCGAGGCGGTCCTCGGTCTCGAACAGCGTCACCTCGTAGCGCCGCTGCAGCAGGTACGCCGCCGTCAGCCCCGACACACCCGCCCCGACGACCGCCACCCGCTCGCGCACGCCACCACTCCCCTAGGGATCCTCGAGGGGGACCGCCAGTCCGTCCGGGTCCCCGGCTGCCATGGCCTTCGCGACGGACTCGGTGAACGGTTCGAGTCCGAGGGCGCCGAGGGCGAATCCTGTGACCAGGTCGTGCCACGCCCTCGCGCGCCGCAGCATGGCGTGGCCGTCGCCGAGGACCTCGAAACGCGCGACGCGGTCCGAGACGGTCGCCACCCGCCCGGCGAACCACCGCGAGGCCTTCGGGCTGGTCATCCGCTCCCGGTCGCCGTGCGCGATGAGCACGGTCTGACCGGCGAGGTGCTCCCACGGCTCGCCGCGCTCGATCCACGGCGCGAGCCCGGCCACCCCGACGACGGCCGGGTCGCCGCCGACGCGCAGCGCCGCGCGGCCGCCCATCGAGTGGCCGACGAGCACGACGGGCACGTCGCCGTGGCGTTCCCGCAGGTCGCGCAGGGCCCACCGGGCGTCCTGCACGGGGTCGAGGTCGGGGGCGTTCCAGCCGCGGTAGCGGTAGCGCAGCAGCCCGACGTCCACGCCGCGCCGCGCCGCCGCCGCGGCCACCGACCGAGCGAACGGCACCATGCGCAGGTACGGCAGCCGCAGCCCGTCGGCGGCGTCGCGGCCCTCCGGCCGGCCGCCGTGCAGGACGAGGACCGCTCCCGTGACGGGGTTCGACACAGCACGCCGACAGGGGGTGGCGGGGCGGACACGGTCAAGGCGCGGCAGGGTCACGGAACCATCCTGCGGCCGCCGGCCCGACTCAGCGCGCGAGCACCGACCCGACGGAGCGACCGGACAGGGCGAGGACCAGCTCGGCCGCGCTGCCGGTGACGGGCTCGCCCCGGCCGTGGGCCCAGTCCAGGTCGGTCGCCCGCAGCGCGGAGCCCGCGATGTCGACGCCGAACACGGTGCGGTCGCCGGGGCCGACGAGCTGGTCGAGCACGGTCCGCGCGGCCTGGTCGGCGCCCACCCGGCCGAGCCCGAGCGGCACCGTCACGTCCAGCCCGTGGATCACGACGTGGGTCAGCGAGCCGGCCATGCCGCCCCCCGGCTGCGCGAACGTGGCCATCGTCTCGCTGCGCAGGTCGGCGACCAGGACCTCGGGCGGCAGCACCGCGTCCGCGTCGGCGAGCCGGTCGGAGGTGCGCGTGACGTCGTACCCGTCGGCGGCCAGCTCGGCGGCGAACCGGTCGGCCGGGTACCGCGCGGCCATCGTCAGGTGGGCGACGACGTGGGCGACCGACCAGCCGGCGCACAGCGAGTCGGCGGCCCACCGGTCGGACCCGAGCGGGGCGAGCGCCTCCGCCAGCGCCGCGAACTCCCCCGCGACGAGCGCGTCGAGCGCACCGGGTGCTCCGGGTGCTCCGGGTGTCGTCATGCCGTGCCTCCGTCCTGGACGGTCTGGGTGAGCCGGACCTGGTTGCCCGACGGGTCGCGGAAGCCGGCGTCGAGGCCGTAGGGCCGCGCCTCGGGCTCCTCGGTGAACTCGACGCCGCGGGCGGCGAGCAGCGCGTGGTCGCGGCGCACGTCGTCGGTGGCCAGGAAGATCGCCCCGCCGAGGCCCTGGGACGTCACCGCGCGGATCAGCTCGCTCTGCTCGCGGGTGACGACGGGCGGCTCCGGGATCGCCATGAGGACCAGCTCCGGCCCGCCCCCGCCCGGTGGCCCCACGGTCAGCCACCGGAACCCGGCGAGCTCGGGGAACGTCGCGTCGGCGCGCAGCTCGAACCCGACCTTCTCCGTCCAGAACGCGCACGCGACCTGCTGGTCGTGCACCCAGACGTTGACGCGGTCGACGGCGATCACGCGCCCGAGACTAGGAAGCGGCCGGCGCCGGGTCCTCTCGAAAGCTCCGGTTCTGCGGCCGGCCGTACGACCGCACGACGCACCCCGGCACCAGCGCGTGGTCGTGGGCGGGCGGGAAGGCCGCGCGGTACGCGGTGGGCGTGCGCCCGAAGACGCGCCGGAAGCTGACGGTGAAGCTGCCGACGCTGCTCAGCCCCACCTCGGCGCAGATGCGGGCGACGGAGTGGTCGGTGTGGCGCAAGAGCGCCGCGGCGCGCTCGAGGCGGCGCGTGAGCAGGTAGGCGTGCGGCGTGATCCCGAACGCCGCGGCGAAGCGGTCGCTGAAGTACGCGGGGCTCAGGCCCGCGGCGCGCGCGAGGTCGGCCACCTCCAGCGGCTCCGCGTAGGACCGGTCGGCGAGGTCCCGCGCCCGCAGCAGGTGGCGGTCGACCGGGTGGGAGGTCGGCGAGGGCACCCCGCCATCATCGCGGGCCGGGCCGCCCGGCGTCACCGGCACCGAACCGCTCGCGGCCCCGCCGCGAACGCGGTCGCGGCCGACCCCGCCCGCCGGAAGGACACCGATGAAGACCGGAGACACCGCCCCCGACTTCGAGCTGGCCGACGACACCGGCACCCGCCGGACGCTCTCGGGGCTCCTGGCCGACGGCCCGGTGGTGCTCTTCTTCTACCCGCTGGCCTCGTCGGGCGGCTGCACCCAGGAGAGCTGCCACTTCCGCGACCTCGCCGGCGAGTTCGCGGCGGTGGGCGTCCAGCGCGTCGGCATCAGCGCCGACTCCGTCGAGGAGCAGCACGCGTTCTCGACGACGAACGCGTTCGACTACCCGCTGCTGTCCGACCCCGGCGGCGAGGTCGCCGCCCGGTTCGGGGCGAAGCGGTCGTGGCTGCCCGTCCTGCCGATCAAGCGCAAGACGTTCGTCATCGACACCGACCGGACGGTGCTCGGCGTCATCGGCGGCGAGATGAAGTTCGACCGGCACGCCGACGACGCCCTCGCCCTGCTCCGCTCGCGCCAGGGCGCCTGACGAGCGTCACGTGGCCCGCGCCGCGCGCGTGCCCGGGGGCAGCGGCAGGAACCCCGAGGTGCGACGCACGTACTCGGCGTAGCCCGGACGCCCCGACATCGCGCGCTCCGTGAGCTCCTTGCCCGTCACCGACACGAGCAGGTAGGTCATCAGCGCCGGCCCGACGGCCGTGACCAGCGCCAGCGGGTGTCCGGCGGCGACGACGAAGACGCCCCACCACACGCAGGCGTCGCCGAAGTAGTTCGGGTGGCGGGTGACGCGCCAGAGCCCGGTGTCGAGGACACGGCCCCGGTTCGCGGGGTCGGCCTTGAACGCCGCGAGCTGCGCGTCGCCGACCGTCTCGAAGACGAACCCGACCAGCCACACGACGACGCCGGCGACCACCACCGGCAGCACCGTCGCGGGCCGCACCATCGCCGCGAGCACGGGCAGCGCGACGACGAGCATGACGGCCGCCTGCGGCACGTACACCCGGCGCAGCACCGTCCCGGTGACCGCGCCGGGCGGGTGGTCGTCGCCGAGCATCGCGGCGTAGCGCGGGTCCTCACCCTTGCCGCGGTTGCGGCGTGCGATGTAGACCGCGAGACGCAGCCCCCACACCGCCACCAGCGCGAGCACGACCGCGCGCACGACACCGTTGCCGACCCCGAGGGCACCGGAGAGCACGAAGGACACCGCGCCGACGGCGACGAAGCCGAGCCCCCAGGTGACGTCGACGACGCTGTGGCGCCCGCTCGCCCGGGCCACCACCAGCGTCAGGCCGAAGGCCACGACGACCGTGACCACGGCGCCCGCCAGGAGGAGGCCGACGGTGATCACGATCCCGAGGTCCCGGCGTTGCTGCGGCTGCCCACCGACCAGTCGTCGCGGGTGGCCGGCATCCCGCTGCTGCCCCGGCCGGTGGGCCGCACGAGGAGGATCTGGTCGACGCCCATGCGGTTCTCCTCGAACGCCAGGGCGCCGCCCGCGAGGTAGAGCCGCCACATCCGCGCGCCGCGCTCCCCGACCAGCGCCACGGCCTCGTCGAAGCGCTCCTCCAGCGTGGCGAGCCAGGCGCGGATCGTCGGGACGTAGTGCTCGCGCATCACGTGGACGTCGCGGACCTCGAGGCCCGCGCGCTGCAGCAAGGTCAGCGTGTCGCCGACCGGGCGCATGACCATGTCCGGGGTCACGTAGGTCTCGATGAACGCCCCGCCGCCCGGCGCGTCGGCGCCGCGGGACATCTGCTGCACCAGCGCCCGCCCGCCGGGGCGCAGCGCGCCGTGGAGGGTCGCGGCGAAGGTCGGGTAGTGCTCGTCGCCGACGTGCTCGCCCATCTCGATCGCACTGACGGCGTGGAACGGGCCGTCGGCGGCGGTGATGCGGAGGGCGACGTCGCGGTAGTCGAGCAGGTCGACCTGCACCTGCCCGGCGAGGCCCTCGGCGCGGATGCGGGTGTTGACGTGGTCGCGCTGCTCGCGGGAGATCGTCACCGCGCGGACCTGCGCGCCGTGCTCGCGCGCGGCGTGGACCGCGAGCGAGCCCCAGCCGCAGCCGATGTCGAGCAGGCGCCGACCCGGGGCGAGGTCGAGCTTGCGGCAGATCATCTCGAGCTTGTCGTGCTGGGCCTGCGCGAGGGTGCTCGCGGGCGAGGTCCAGTAGCCCGACGAGTAGGCCATCGACGCGTCGAGCAGCAGGGCGTAGAAGTCGTTGCCGGCGTCGTAGTGGTGGGCGATGACGTCGCGGTCGCGACGGCGGCTGTGCAGGCGGCCGCGGACGCGGATCGCCTCGGGCGGCGGCGCGGGCTTCGGGCCGAGGAGCCCGAGCCGGGCGGCCGTGACGCCGAGCCCGGGCAGCTCGCGGGCACCCGGGCGGCGCGCGGCGATCGTCCCCGAGCGCACCAGCGCCCACATCGTCGACAGCCCCGCGGCGAGGTCGCCGTCGACGTCGAGGTCACCCGAGACGTAGGCGTGCGCCAGCCCCATCTCCCCCGGCTCCCACAGCAGACGGCGCAGCGCCCGGCGTGAGCGCAGCACGACCGTCGGTACCCCCGGCCCGGGTCCCGCCCCGGCCTCGCTGCCGTCCCAGGCCCGGATCCGCACCGGCACCGGCCCGTCGAGGAACGCCCCCACCGCGGCGACCACCCGCTGCGCTGCCCCTGCACCCACCCTGATCTCCCTCCGCCGTGTCGAGACGTGATCGGACGAGAGGGCCCGGCGGTTCATCGGGAGCAGCCGTCCGCACGACCGGGTCGGCGAACCGGTCTCGCACGGCGCGTCGTTCGGGTGATCGGGATACGGAACGTGCTGAGATTCACACTCATGGGGGTGGGACTGGGGGTCAACGACGTCCCGATCGTGGGAGAGCCGATCGCGTACGGCGTCGGGTTTTTCGTGTTGTTGTTTGTGTGCTTCTCGACGGTCCTGCGCAAGTACTTCGTCACCTTTGCCCACGAGGGCGGTCACGCCTTCATCGCGGCCCTGTTCCTGAAGCCCTCGATCACGCTGGAGATCAAGGACAACGGGAACGGAGAGACAGGCTGGGCCCGCGCTACCTGGTTCCACAACTTCGTGAACTGGGTGGTGGGCTACGCGACCCCGCCTCTGCTCGGTCTCGCGGCTGCAGCCCTCATCGCCATCGGCAACCCCTGGGCAGTGCTCCTTGCGACCATCGTGCTCTCCATCGCGGCGATCCCGTTCTCCATCAAGGGGCTCGCTTTCGTGGTGCCTGCTCTGCTGGTTCTTGGGGTCGGCTACGCCCTCATCGCAGCGTCCGCCGAGCTTCAAGCTGCGATAGCGGTCGGCATCGCGTGGCTCCTGCTCATCGGCGGAGCGGCCGACAACCTCGCGATCGGGAACGGGAAGTACGACGCGAAGTTCCTGGCCGGGGCCACCTTCATCGTCCCGGCGATCATCTGGGAGCTCCTCTGGGCATTCGTGTCGGTGTTCACCCTCATCGTCGGCGGCCAGCTCCTCCTGCGCCCCGGCTACGCCGTCGGCTAGGGGCATCCACGCATGCACGACGCGGCCGGGCCCGACATGATCCGGGGCATGGCGCGGCAGGACCGACTCCGACGGATCTCCCAGGCCCACGACCGTCGGCGGCCGGGGCGGGCGATCCGGCTCTGGCGCAAGGTGGCGATCTGGGTGCTCTACCCCCGCACCGACCGGGGCTTCTGGTACGGGTTCGCGATCGACCTGCTGTGGCCCGTGCTCATGGCCGTGGCGCGCTGGGACTTCCGCGGCGGGGAGCGGGTCCCGACGTCGGGCGGGGCGCTGCTCGCGGTCAACCACCTCTCGCACGTCGACCCGATCGTCCTCGTGTCGTACGTGGTCGCGCAGGGGCGGGTGCCGCGGTTCCTCGCGATGAAGGAGCTGTGGTCGCAGACGGTGGTCGGCGCGCCGTTGCGCGGGGGCCGGCACATCCCGGTCGACCGCTCGGCGTCGGGCATCGAGGCCTACCGCGCGGCGGTGGAGTCGGTGCGCCGCGGCGAGGTCGTCGTCGTCTATCCGGAGGGCGGTTTCGCCACGCACTCCGACGGCTGGCCCCGCGCGGCCCGCACCGGCATCGCCCGGATGGCCCTGGAGACCGGCGCCCCGGTGATCCCCGTGGCGCAGTGGGGCGCCAACCACCTGCTGCCCCCGACGGCGAAGCGCCCGACGCTCGTGCCCCGGTCGACACTGCGGGTGCTCGCCGGCGCGCCGGTCGCCCTCGACGACCTGCGCGAGCGCCGCATCGGGCGCACGTCGCTGCAGGAGGCCACCGACCGGATCATGGGCAGGATCACCGAGCAGCTCGCGGTGCTGCGCCAGGAGGACCCGCCCCAGCACCCCGAGCCCCGGCAGCCGGAGCACCCCGGGTCGTCGCAGGAACGGGGCGCCGCCGGCATGTGAGCACCCCGGAGGGCCGTGGCCCCCCGGGGTGCTCGACGTGCCTGGCTAGCTGTTCATCTGCTTCTGCATCTCCTCCACGACGGTCGGGTCGACGAGCGTGGACGTGTCGCCCAGCTCCTCGCCCTCGGCCAGGTTCTTGAGGAGTCGCCGCATGATCTTCCCCGACCGCGTCTTCGGCAGGTCGCTGGCGAAGATCACCGTCGCCGGCCGGGCCAGCTTGCCGATCGACTGGGCGACCTGCTCGCGCAGCGCCTGCTCCAGCTCCTCGGTGCCCTGCTTGTCGCCCTTGAGCGACACGAAGGCGACGATCGCCTGCCCGGTGTCGTCGTCCTTGCGCGCCGCGACCGCGGCCTCGGCCACGTCGGCGTGCTCGACCAGCGCGCTCTCCACCTCGAAGGTCGAGAGTCGGTGGCCGGACACGTTGACGACGTCGTCGATGCGGCCCATCAGCTGGATGTCGCCGTCGGCGTCGTACTTGGCGCCGTCACCGGCGAAGTACGCGTCGGAGTACTTCGACCAGTAGGTGTCCTTGAAGCGCTGGTCGTCGTTGTAGAGCGTCCGCATCATCCCGGGCCACGGCTGGGTGAGCACGAGGTTGCCGGTCTGCTCGACGCCGAGCTGGTTGCCCTCGTCGTCGCGGACCTCCGGCCGCACGCCCGGGAACGGCTGCTGCGCCATGCCGGGCTTCAGGGTGGTGATGCCGGGCAGCGGGGTGATCAGGATGTGCCCGGTCTCCGTCTGCCACCACGTGTCCATGATCGGCGCGTGGCCGCCGCCGACGTGGTTGCGGTACCACTCCCAGACGTCGGGGTTGATGGGCTCACCGACGCTGCCCAGGATCTTGATCGACGACAGGTCGTGGCCCTCGAGGTACTGCTCGCCCGCCTTCATGTGCGACTTGATCGCCGTCGGCGAGGTGTACAGGATCGTCACCCCGTACTTCTCGATGATCTTCCACCAGACGTCCTTGTCCGGGTAGCCGGGGACGCCCTCGAAGAGCACCGACGTGCACGCGTTGGCCAGCGGACCGTAGGTGATGTAGCTGTGCCCGGTGATCCACCCGATGTCGGCGGCGCACCAGTAGACCGAGTCGTCCTTGACGTCGAAGACCAGGTTGTGGGTGGTCGCGACGCCGAGCAGGTAGCCGGCGGTGGTGTGGACGACGCCCTTGGGCTTGCCGGTGGAGCCCGACGTGTAGAGGAGGAACAGCAGGTCCTCGGAGTCCATCGGCTCGCACGGGCAGCTCTCGGGGTCGTCCGAGACGTTCGCCGTGAGGTCGTCGAGGTAGACGTCGCGGTCGCCCATCGGGATGTCCGCGCCGGAGCGGCGCACGACGACGACCTTCTCGACCGTGGTGGGGCCGGCGTCGAGGCCCTCGTCGGCGTTGGTCTTCTGCGCGCCGGCCTTGCCGCCGCGCATCGCCTGGTCCTGGGTGATGAGGACCTTGCACTCGAGGTCGTTGCAGCGCTCGGCCACGGCCTTGCCGCTGAAGCCGCCGAACACCACCGTGTGCGGCGCACCCAGGCGGGCGCAGGCGAGCATGGCGACGACGGCCTCGGGGATCATCTGCATGTAGATCCCGACCGGCACGCCCTTGCCGACCCCGAGCTCCTTGAGCCCGTTCGCCATCTTCACGACCTGCCGCTGCAGCTCGGAGAACGTGATGTCGCGCGCCTCAGGGGAGTCCGGCCCCTCGTCGGGCACCACGTGCAGGGCGACCTTGTCGCCCTTGCCGCCCTCGACGTGGCGGTCGACGCAGTTGTAGCAGGCGTTGAGCTTGCCCCCGACGAACCACTTCGCGTACGGGAGGTTCCACTCGAGGACCTCGTCGTACGGCTCGAACCAGTCGAGGCGTTGCTTGGCCTGCTCATCCCAGAATTCCCGGAGATCTTGGTCCAACATCTCCGGCCGCACGTTCGCCGTCTTCGACAGCTCCGGGTCCGGCGGGTAGGTCTTGCCCTCGGTGGCCGTCTGCTCCGACATCCGTGTGTGCCCTCCCGGTCGTCGTCCGCACCGCGAGCGCCCCACGGCGCGCGGTGCCCCTTGCGGTGTGCGCACTGTCACGCACGACCCGAGCCGAGGCAACGGTGCGTTCGGAGGGGCCGTGGACAGGGTCCGCGAAGATCGACCGCACGCGCAGTGTGACGATCTCCGACGTGTCACGACCGGACCACCCCGACACGCACCGCGCCCCCGCGGCGGGTGCTGTCGATCCTGATGCCCGAATGTGGCGTGGCTTACTCCAAGCGTTCGCACACGGTGGCTTCACCGTGGACGGCGTGGCCGCGCTGCTCGGCCCGACGGCCCGCGCCGCGCTCGACCGGGGCGAGACGACGCCGGCCCGCCGCGCGGTCCGCGACGCCGGCGAGGCGGGCACCTTCGTGCGCCTGTTCCTGCTCGGCGACCCCGTCCCCCGCGCCGAGGCCGCGGCCGCGCTCGCGCCCGCCGACCTCGACGAGGCGATCGACGCCGGGCTGCTGGCCGTGGATGACGGGCAGGTGACGGCCGCCCTCGACCTGCGCCCGCACGGCGACGCCGCGATCCCCGACGCCGCGCCGTGGTGGGTGCTCTCGGACCTCGAGGTCGGCCCCACCACGCGCACGGCCGACCGCGAGCACGTCCTGGGCACCGGCGCGGCCTCGCTGTCGCTGGCGCGGGCCATGGTCCGCCGGCCGGTCGGGACACTGCTCGACGTCGGGACGGGGTGCGGGGTACAGCTGCTGCACGCCTCCGGGCACGCCGCGCAGCTCACCGGCACCGACGTCTCGCGGCGCGCGCTGGCCATGGCCCGCGTGACCTTCGCGCTCTCCGCCGTCGAGGCCGAGCTGCTCGAGGGACCGTGGCTCGAGCCGGTCGCCGGGCGGCGCTTCGACCAGATCGTCAGCAACCCGCCGTTCGTGCCCGGGCCGCCGCAGGTCGACCACGTCTACCGCGACGCGGGTCTGGGCGGCGACGGGGCGTCCGCGCTGCTCGTCGGGGCCCTGCCCGCGCACCTCACCGAGGGCGGGGTCGCGCAGCTCCTCGCGTCGTGGCTGATCACCTCCGACGACTGGACCGAGCGGCCCCGCACGTGGCTCGCCGAGGCGGCCCGGTCGGCGGCACCGGGCGGGCTCGACGCGTGGGTCGTGCAGCGCGACGTCGCCGACCCCGCCCTGCACGTCGGCACGTGGCTGCGCGACGCCGGCGTCGACCCCGCCTCGCCGGAGGGGACGGAGCTCTCGGAGCGGTGGCTCGACTTCCTCGCCACCGAGGGCGCGGTGGCGATCGGGTTCGGCTTCGTGACGCTGCGCCGGACCGCGCCGGACGTGCCGGGGACCGTGGTGTGCGAGGACCTGCGCCAGTCCCACGACGACCCGCTGGGCCCGGAGATCGAGGCGTGGCTCGACCGCACGGCCTGGCTCGCCCGCCACCCCGGCGACGCGCTGCTCGACGCCCGCCTGCGCGTCCCCGACACCACCGCGCTCGAGCGGGGCCTCGTCTCGACCGACGAGGGCTGGGAACCGGTCGCGGCGACGCTCGTGCGCCTCGACGGTCCGCAGTGGCGCCACGACGTCGACGAGCTCGGCGTGGCCCTGCTGGCCGGGTGTCGCGGGTACCTGCCGCTGCGCGACCTCGTCGACCTCCTCGCCGTCGCCCACGGCCGCGACCCCGACGAGCTCGCCGCGGCCGCCCTACCCGTCGTCCGGGACCTCGTGCACCACGGGATGCTGGTGCCGGCATGAGGACACCGTGAGGGCCGTCGTGAGCCGCGTGACCGAGGCGCGGGTGGTCGTCGACGAGGAGACGGTCGGGGAGCTGGACGGGCCCGGGCTGCTGGTGCTGCTCGGCGTGCACCGGGACGACGGCCCCGACGCCGCGGCGACCATGGCCCGCAAGCTGCACGAACTGCGCCTGCTGCGCGACGAGTCCTCCTGCGCGGAGACCGGCGCGGGTCTCCTCGTCGTCAGCCAGTTCACCCTCTACGGGGACACGCGCAAGGGTCGCCGCCCCTCCTGGTCGGCGGCCGCGGCGCCCGAGGACGCGCGGGCGGCGGTGGACGCGGTCGTGGCGGCGCTGCGGGAGCGCGGGGCGTCGGTGGCCACCGGGAAGTTCGGGGCCGACATGCGCGTTGTGTCTGTCAACGACGGTCCGTTCACGGTGATCGTGGAGACCTGAGCCCGCGGCGGCCGTCGTCGGGGCGAGACCCAGCGCAGCGGAGCTCGAGCGCGACGCTGGAGATCCTCGGACGTTGCTCGACGGTGGCGCGCGCCATGCGTCGGGGACGCCACATCGGGCACCCCACTCTTGTATCCCACGACGGGAACGAACGCCGCACCCGACGCGTTCGACCATGTGACGCGGCGCCACAGCACCTTCGCGCCGCGCAGGGAGGAAGCAATGACGGCGACACTCGCACCGCAGGCCGGCCCCGACGCGGCCGTGCCCACCGGGCCTGCTGAGAGCGACCTCGACGCCCAGGGCCCTGCGGCGGACCTCGTCCGTGTCTACCTCAACGGTATCGGAAAGACCGCGCTGCTGACGGCCGCCGACGAGGTGGAGCTGGCGAAGCGCATCGAGGCCGGCGTCTACGCCGCACACCTGCTCGAGGAGGCCGAGGAGCTCGACGGCCAGCGCGCCGCCGACCTCCGCGCCGTCGCCCGTGACGGCCGCCGCGCCCGTGCGCACCTGCTCGAGGCCAACCTGCGCCTGGTCGTGTCCCTGGCGAAGCGCTACACGGGCCGGGGCATGCCGCTGCTCGACCTGATCCAGGAGGGCAACCTGGGTCTGATCCGCGCGGTGGAGAAGTTCGACTACACCAAGGGCTTCAAGTTCTCGACCTACGCGACGTGGTGGATCCGCCAGGCCATCACCCGCGGCATGGCCGATCAGGCCCGCACCATCCGCCTGCCCGTCCACCTGGTCGAGCAGGTCAACAAGCTGGCCCGCATCAAGCGCGACCTGCACCAGACCCTCGGCCGCGAGGCCACCAACGAGGAGCTGGCCGAGGAGTCGGGCCTGGCCGTCGAGAAGGTCGCCGACCTGCTCGACCACAGCCGCGACCCGGTGAGCCTGGACATGCCGGTCGGCTCCGAGGAGGAGGCCCCGCTCGGGGACTTCATCGAGGACGCCGAGGCCACGGACGCCGAGTCCACGGTCATCTCCGGCCTGCTCCACGACGACATGCGCCGCGTCATCGCGACGCTGGACGAGCGCGAGCAGAACGTCATCCGGCTGCGCTACGGCCTCGACGACGGGCAGCCGCGCACGCTCGACCAGATCGGGCGCCAGTTCGGGCTCTCCCGCGAGCGCGTCCGCCAGATCGAGCGCGAGGTCATGGTCAAGCTCCGTGACGGTGACCGCGCGCGTCGCCTCAAGGCCTACGCGGCGAGCTGACACCGGTCGATTCGGGTACGGAGCGTCACCGGATCGGTCCGGTGACCTCCGCCCCATCGACGCCTTGACGGTGACTCACGAGTAACGGCAGTCTGAATCACACGGGCCGGGTGTGACCCCACTCACGTGGGGCCACCGGTCCGGCCAACCACGAGACGGGCGCGGCCCGTCGGCGACGGGAGACCGGGACGGTCGGGGGCCGGCCCGGTCTTCCGGCTTTCGTCGTGTCTACGGCACCTCGCCGGTCAGCGCCACGGTGCGCTCCCCCAGCGGCGCGTCGAGCGTCGCCTCCAGCGGCGGGTAGACCAGCTCGCGCGTGCACGGCCCCGGGCCGGTGCTGAACTGCACGACGCGCAGGACGACGCGCTGCGTGCCCTGCTCGACGACCTCGAGGCGCGCGTCGGTGCACCCGCCCGCGCGCCCGTACACACCGACGACCCGGTCGCCGCGCGTCCACACCAGCGTCGGCAGGCCCGCCGGCAGCGCGGCCGTGTCGACCCGGTCCCCCGCCACCGCGGTCGCTCCGGCCGGCGGGGTCGCGACCAGCGGGTCCGGGGTGGCCGGCGACGGCCGGTTCGAGGGTGGCGCGTCGGTCGGGATCGTCGACGACGGCGGCTGCGGCGACGTCCCGGGCTGCTCCGGGGTCCCCGCCGACCCGCAGCCCGCGGCCAGCAGGACGAGGGCCGCGAGCAGGCCGAGCCGCACGATCGGCAGGGTCACGGGAGCGGTGCGCATGGTCGTCCGACCGTAGGGCGCGCATCGCCCCTCCCGCGCCCGCACCGGGTCATCCGTGCGGGTGGGGTTCGAGCCCAGCGCTCAGCGCAGACCTCAGCGCCGACCTCAGCGCCGACCTCAGCGCCGACCTCAGCGCGGGCCTCAGCGCAGCCGGCGCGGGCCGCCGTCGCGGGGGCCGGGCGGCGGGCCGAGGATGACCGTGACGCCGGTGGCGTGGGCGCCGCGGTCGGCGGCGAGGACCGGGTCGAGGACCAGCGAGCGGATCTCCGGCACGGCGTCGGCGAGCACGCCGATGCGCAGCACGAGGTCCTCGAGCGCCGGCAGGTCCGCGCGGCGGGCACCGCGGTAGCCGTCGAGCAGCGGGGCGGCGCGCGGGGCGCGCACCAGCGTCGCGGCGTCCATCGTCGACAGCGGCGTGGAGCGGTAGGCGCGGTCGTCGAGCAGCTCGCCGACGACCCCGGCGAGCCCGAACGACACCAGCGAGCCGAACGACGGGTCGTCGCGGACCTCGACGACGCACGGGATGCCGGGCGGCGCCTGCACCTGGACGTACACCTCGTCGCTGCCCGAGAGCTCGACCAGCTGCGCGTAGGCGCTCGAGATCGCCGAGGACTCGGTGAGCCCGACGTGCACCCCGCGCAGGTCCGTGCGGTGGCGCCAGCGCCGGTCCGCGGTCTTGAGCACCACCGCCCCGCCCAGCTCGCGGGCCGCGGCGACGGCGTCCTCGGCGGAGGTCACGCGCCGGAACGGGGCGACGATCACCCCGACGCAGCGCAGGAGCGCGTCGGCCTGCTCGTCGGAGAGCACGGTGCGCGGCGCCGGCGCGATCTCCGCGACGAGCGCCCGGGCCGCCTCGACGTCCACGCCGGAGGGCACCACGAAGTCGCCGACGGGCCGCGAGCGCCACTGCGTGTAGCGCACGGCCCGGGACAGCGCGAGCACCGCGCGCTCCGGGCTCGGGTACGACGGGATGCTGCCGCGCCCCGGTCCCCCGCCGGGGCCGTCCGGCACCGTGAGCACCTCGGGGACGCCCTCCGAGGCGAGGAACGTCGAGACCACCGGCTTCTCCGCCCCCCGCACCGCGTCGGCGAGCGCCCGCGCGTGGTCGGTGGGGTCGGTGGTGACCGCCGGGACGAAGACCACCACGAGGGCGTCGCACTGGTCGTCGGCGAGCAGGTCGGCGACGGCCGCGCGCAGCTCCTCCGCGCCGCTGGCGGTGCCGAGGTCGACCGGGTCGCGGGCCAGGAACAGCCCCTGGGCGAGCACCACGTCGGCCGCGAGCACTCCGAGCGCCGTGGAGTTGCCGACGATGCCGATCCGCGGCCCGGGCGGCAGCGGCTGGTGGGCGAGCAGCTGGGCGGCGTCGAAGAGCTCGTCGACGGAGTCGACGCGGATGACCCCGGACTGGTCGAACACCGCGCCGACCGCGGCCTCGTCGATGGGCTGCGCGCTGCCCGCGAGGCCCGGTGCGGCGGCGACGTGGCGCCCGGTCTTCACGGCGATCACCGGCTTCTGCCGGGCCAGCCGCCGGGCGACACGGGCGAACTTGCGCGGGTTGCCGAAGGTCTCGAGGTAGAGCAGGACGACGTCGGTGTCGGGGTCGGTGTCCCAGTACTGCATGAGGTCGTTGCCCGACAGGTCGGCACGGTTGCCGGCGGACACGAACGACGACAGGCCCAGGCGGCGGCTCGCGGCGGCCTGGAGGATCTGGATGCCGAGCGCGCCGGACTGGCAGAAGAACCCGACGCGGCCCGGCGGCGGCAGGGTCGGCGCGAGGGACGCGTTGAGCGCGACCTTCGCGTCCAGGTTGATGACGCCGAGCGCGCTCGGCCCGACCACCCGCATCCCGTTCGCCCGCGCGTCGGCCACCAGCTCGCGCTGCGCGGCGAGCCCGAGCGGGCCGGTCTCGCTGTACCCCGAGGTGATGACGACGAGCGCGCGCACGCCCTTCGCCAGGCAGGCGTCGAACACCCCCGGGACCTCGTCGGGCGGGACCGCGAGCACGGCGAGGTCGACGTCGTCGGGGATGTCGGTGACCGTCGGGTAGGCGCGCACGCCCCGGACCGAGCGCGCCTCGGGGTGCACCGGGTAGACGGGGCCGGTGAAGCGGGCGCGCAGGAGGTTCGCCAGCACGACGTGGCCGATCTTGTTCTCGTCCGGCGAGGCGCCGACGACCGCCACCGACCGCGGCGTGAGCACGTTGGCGACGCTGCGGGCCTCGGCGCGCTGCTCGCGGGCGAGCTGCACCTCACGGCTGCGCGGGGTCGCGGCGACGTCGAACTCCAGGTGCAGCGTCGAGCCCTCGAGCGCCCGGCTGACCTCGAACCCGGCCTCGCGGAACACCCGCACCATCTGCTGGTTCTCGGTGAGCACCTCGGCGACGAAGCGGGTCAGCCCGCACTCGCGCGCCGCCGCGGCGAGGTGCTCGAGCAGGATCGAGCCGAGCCCCCGGCCCTGGTGGTCGTCGCGCACGACGAACGCGACCTCGGCGGCCGTCGACTCCGCGAGCCGCACGTAGCGCCCGATCGCGATGATCTCCCGGCCGAGCCACAGCACCAGGGCGACCCGGTCGTGGTGGTCGACCTCGACGAAGTTCTTGAGGTCGCGCTCGGGGATCTGCGGGTAGGGGCTGAAGTAGCGGAAGTAGCGGGTGCGGTCCGAGAGGCGCGCGTGGAAGGCGACGACGTCGTCGGCGTCCTCGGTCGAGATGGGCCGCAGGTGGGCCGTCGCGCCGTCGGAGGCGACGACGTCGGCCTCCCAGTGCGCGGGGTAGGGCGCGTCGGGTACTGCCCGGACCTCTGCGGTGATGGCGTCGGGGTCCGCCGTGTCGGTCATCCTCGCCCTTTGGGTCAGGGGTGTCAGTCGCGGGTGTCCTGGGGGTCGAGTCCGTGCAGCGGGTAGACCGCGCGGCGCGTCTCGAGCAGGAACGGGTCGACCTCGACCTCGGTGAAGCCGCCCCACGGCTCGAAGTCGGTGGGGGCCTCCTCGGTCATCGAGGTCGGCAGCGGCCGGCGGGTCTTCTCGCTGGCGTAGGAGGTCCAGCCGGCCGGGATCGGGCGGGCCGGGTCGATGTCCCGGTCGAGCACGGTGGCCAGCAGGTGGGTCCACGAGCGGGGCACCGCCCGGTAGAGCCCGTAGCCGCCCCCGCCGAGGGCGAGCCACTTGCCGTCGCTGTGCTCGGCGGCCAGCGCGCGCAGCGACCGGTAGATCGCCCGGTGCCCGTCGACCGAGAGCGACAGCTCGGCCAGCGGGTCCTCGTGGTGGGTGTCCACCCCGCACTGGGTGACCAGGATCTGGGGCCGGAACGCGCGCAGCAGCCCGGGGACGACGGCGTGGAACGCCCGCAGCCACCCGGCGTCGCGCGTGCCGGGCGGGAGGGCCAGGTTGACCGCGGTGCCCGAGGCGCGGCCGCCGCCGAGCTCGGAGGCGAAGCCCGTGCCGGGCCACAGCGTGCGCGGGTGCTGGTGCACCGAGATCGTCAGCACCCGGTCGTCGTCGTAGAACGCGGCCTGCACGCCGTCGCCGTGGTGCACGTCGGTGTCGATGTAGCAGATGCGGTCGTAGCCGTGGTCCAGCAACCACGAGATCGCGACCGCGCAGTCGTTGTAGACGCAGAAGCCCCACGCGTGGTCGGCCATGGCGTGGTGCAGCCCGCCGGCGATGTTCACCGCCCGGTCGGCGCGGCCCTCGGCGATCTCGCGAGCCGCGGCGATCGAGCCCCCGCACACGAGGGCGCTGGCCTCGTGCATGCCCTCGAAGATCGGGTTGTCGGTGGTGCCGAGCTGGTGGCGCGGGTCGTCGCCCTCGAACGGCGCGCGGCGCACGGCGTCGAGGTACGACGCCACGTGGATGCGCTCGACCTCCTCGTCGGGCGCCGGCGCGGGCACCAGCGGTTCGACGCCCTCGAGCACCCCGAGGGTGGTCGCGAGGCGCATCGTGAGGTCGAGGCGCACGGGGTGCAGGGGGTGGGACTCCGAGAGCTTGTAGCCCAGCAGGCTCTCGTCCCACACCACGGCCACGCGGGCCGGGTCCACCGTCGCCCCGGAGCTGGTCACGCCCCGAACCGTACCGGGGACTACGAACCCGAGCCCGTCTCGACCGGGCGCCCGGTACCGCACCAGTGCGACCAGCTCCCGACGTAGAGCCCGGCGGGGTCGTCGGGCGTGCGCAGGCCCGCGTGCTCGAGGCCGAGCACCAGCATCGCCGCGCTCACCCCGGACCCGCAGTAGGCCCCGACCGCGCCGGCGTCCTGCACCAGCGGGCGCAGCAGCTCGGCGGCGTCGTCGGGCGCGCGCCAGTGCCCGTCGGTGATCAGGGCGGCGGCCGGCAGGTTGGTCGCGCCCGGCACGTGACCCGCGATGGGGTCGAGCGGCTCGGTCTCGCCGCGGAACCGCTCGGCGGCGCGCCCGTCGAGCAGGACCCCCTCCTCGTCCGCGGCCACGCCCGCCGCGGCGTCGGCGGTGAGCACGGGCATGGCGCCGGTGCGGATCTGCAGGTCGCCCGGCCGGCGGACGCCGCCACCGGCGGTGGAGACCTCGCCGCCGGCCGCGACCCAGGCCGGCCACCCGCCGTCGAGCACCGCGACCCGGTCCGGGCGCACGCCCGCCCAGCGCAGCACCCACCAGGCGCGCGCCGCGGCCATCCCGTCACCGCCGTCGTAGACGACGATCTCGGAGTCGGGGCCGGCGCCGGCGCGCTGCAGCGTCTCCTCGAGCACGTCGGGGTCGGGCAGCGGGTGGCGCCCCGCGGGCCCGGGCGGCCCGGCGAGCTCGGTGTCGAGGTCGACGTAGACCGCGCCCGGCACGTGCCCCGCGTCGTGCTCCACCAGGCCCGGCGGGTCCTCCTTCGCGGCGGCCTTGCGCTCCTTCGCGGTCCGGGGCGGCGGGCGCAGGGTCCACCGCACGTCGAGCACGACGGGCTTCGCGTCGGACCGCTCGAGGGCGTCGCGCAGCCAGGCGACGGGCGCGACCGGCGTGGGCAGGGGACCCGGCGAGGTGGACATGTCACGATCGTGCCCTGCCCCACCGCGACGCCGCCGTCCGGTGGGGTCCGCCGTCGGTACGATGGCCGGGCGGAAAGGGGTGGGCATGAACGACCTCATCGACACCACCGAGATGTACCTGCGCACGATCTACGAGCTCGAGGAGGAAGGGGTCGTCCCCCTCCGAGCCCGCATCGCCGAACGTCTCGAGCAGAGCGGGCCGACCGTGAGCCAGACCGTCGCGCGCATGGAGCGCGACGGTCTCGTCCACGTGGCCGGCGACCGCCACCTCGAGCTCACCCCCTCGGGCCGCGCCAAGGCCGTGGCCGTCATGCGCAAGCACCGCCTCGCCGAGCTGCTGCTCGTCAACGTCATCGGGCTCGAGTGGGAGCACGTGCACGTCGAGGCGTGCCGCTGGGAGCACGTCATGAGCGACGCGGTGGAGCGCAAGCTCTTCACGCTGCTCGGCGAGCCCTCGGTGTCGCCGTACGGCAACCCGATCCCCGGACTCGAGGCCCTGCGCAGCGGCACCGACATCGACGGCGAGATCACCGCGCCGCAGCGCACGCCCACCCCCGACGAGGCCGGTCTCGTGCGCCTCGACGAGTTCGCCCGCAGCGGCGGCGGCAAGGTCGAGGTCCGCCGCATCGCCGAGCACATCCAGCTCAACGAGCCGCTGATGGCCCACCTCAAGAAGGCCGGCGTGCTGCCCGGCAGCGACGTCGACGTCGTCGCCATCCCCCGCTTCGGCGACGCCGTGGGTGTCGGCCACAAGGGCTCGCGCTCCGAGGTCGACCCGCTGGTCGCGCACGCGGTGCTGGTCCGCGCCCAGTAAGGGGACGCCCCGCACCGGGGACGCCCATCGCCGCCCGGCACACTGGCGCACATGACACTGGTGGTCACGGGCGGGGCGGGCTACGTCGGCAGTGTCTGCGCGCAGCACCTGCTCGACGCCGGGCACGACGTGGTGGTTGTCGACGACCTGTCCACCGGGCACCGCGACGCCGTCCCCGCGGGCGCGCGGCTGGTGGAGGGCGACGTCGCCGTGGTGGCCGACGAGGTCCTCGGCGCCGGCGGGGTCGACGGGGTGATCCACTGCGCGGCGCGCTCGCTGGTCGGCGAGTCGGCCGTGGAGCCCGCGAAGTACTGGCACGGCAACGTCGTCACCTCGATCGCGCTGCTCGACGCCCTGCGCCGCCACCGCGTGCCGCGCCTGGTGTTCTCGTCCACCGCGGCGACCTACGGCGAGCCCGAGACCTCGCCGATCACCGAGGACGCCGCCACCCGCCCCACCAACACCTACGGCGCCACCAAGCTCGCCATCGACCACGCCATCGGCACCTACGCCGCCGCCTCCGGTGGCGAGCTGGCCGCGGTGAGCCTGCGCTACTTCAACGTCGCGGGCGCCCACGCCGGGGCCGGCGACACGCCTGCGCTGGGCGAGCGGCACACCGTCGAGACCCACCTCATCCCCCTCGTGCTCCAGGTCGCCCTCGGGCAGCGCGACGAGATCGCGGTGTTCGGCGACGACTGGCCCACCCCCGACGGCACCTGCGTGCGCGACTACATCCACGTCGACGACCTCGCCGAGGCCCACCTCCTCGCGCTCGACCTGCTCGCCCGGGGCGACGGCCCCGACGACGGGCACCTCGTGTGCAACCTCGGCAACGGCACCGGGTTCTCCGTGCTCGAGGTGATCGAGGCGTGCCGCCGGGTCACCGGGCACCCGATCCCCGCCCGCGTGGCCCCGCGGCGCACCGGCGACCCGGGCGTGCTCGTCGCCTCGTCCGCCCGCGCCCGCGCCGAGCTGGGGTGGAAGCCCGCGCACACCGACCTCGACGGCATCGTCGCCGACGCCTGGGCCTTCGCCCGCGGCCGCGCCACCTGAGCTCACCCGACCCGCAGGCGCGCTGCGGACTCCGTGCTCGCCTCCCGGATCACGGTGCGCAGGGCGTCCGGCCCGGCGCCGCTCGCGAGCAGGGTCTCGATCAGCCCGGTGAGGCGGTGACCGGGGTCGGCGCGCCGGGCCCGCTCGAGCGCGACGCCGACCAGCGCCGATCCGCCGCGCACGAGCTGCGCGCAGGCGAGCAGCACCGCGGGCTCGGCGACCTCCGGGGCCGGCAGCGCCCGCACCAGCAGCGTCCACAGCTGCTCGGCCGCGGCCGAGACACCCTCGTCGGCGAGCGCCCAGCCCATGACGACGTCGCGCACCCGGGGATCAGCGAGCGCCACCGCGAGGCGCGCCAGCTCCCCGTCGCCCAGCGGGCGCCCGGCCGCCACCTCGTCCCGCGCCGCCGCGACCGCCGCGAGGTCCCGGCGTGCCGCGGCGGGCCCGCCCAGCTCCCGGTCGAGCACGGCGGCCTCCCGCTCGGCGTCCACGAGCCCGGCGAGCCGGGGACGGGGCGGGTCCGGCGCCAGCGAGGCCTCCAGGGCGGCGCGCGACGCGTAGGTGACCTGCCCGAGCCACGCCGACGCCGCGGCCAGCGGCGAGTCGTCGGTGGCCGCGACCCGGCCGCGGCAGTCGCACGGCGGGTAGCAGCGCCACGGCACGCCGGACGCGATCCGCGGCACCCACAGCCGCGTCGGCACGGCGATCCGGTGCGCGGCGAAGGCCGACCCCACCGCGTCGGCGACGTCGACCCGGGGCGGGGTGTCCGCGTCGTCGGGGCCCTCCGCCACCACCACCGCGGTGACCTCCACCGGCCCGGTCGGCACCATGCGCGTGGCGCAGGCGCCGACCACGGCCGCGACGTCGTCGGGCTCGGGCAGGTCGGCGCGGGCGACGACGCCCAGGCGGCGGGCCGCGGGCCGCGGCGTCCGGCCGCCGTCGTCGTGCACGGCGACGAGGACGAGGGACGCGACGGGCCGGAAGCCGAGCAGGTGGGGCACGGCGGCGACGAGCTCGCCGGGATCGCGCAGGCGCAGCCGCAGGGGCTCCCCGTCGGCGGACGAGGGCCCCGGCGGCCCGGGTCGGGGGCTGGCGGGACGGTGACGGTTGCTCACACCGGTTCCGACGCGGGCCCGTTCCCGGCGGCTCCCCCGGATTCCCGGCCTGTGGACAACTCGGTGGCGACGATCAGCGTGTTCGCCCGGCCGTCACCGGTGACGCGCTTGCCCGCACCCTCCGCGACGGCGAGGGTGAGCGGGTGCACCCGGTGGATCCCGCGACGGACACCCCGCCCGCGTCCGACCCCACGAGCAGCGCCCCGCGCCGCGACTACGACCTCGTCGTCATCGGCTCCGGCCCGGGCGGGCAGAAGGCGGCGATCGCGGCCGCGAAGCTCGGGCGCCGCGTCGCCGTCGTCGAGCGCCGCGGCATGATCGGCGGCGTCTGCACGCAGACCGGCACGATCCCGTCGAAGACGCTGCGCGAGGCCGTCCTCTACCTCACCGGCTACGCGATGCGCGGGCTCTACGGCGAGAGCTACCGCGTCAAGCAGGACATCACCGTCCAGGACCTCCTCGCGCGCACCCACTTCGTCATCGGCCGCGAGGAGGAGGTCATCCGGGCGCAGCTGCAGCGCAACCGGGTCGACCTGCTCGCCGGCGCGGCCCGGTTCGTCGACGAGCACACCGTCGAGGTGCTGGGAGAGCAGCTGGGCGAGCGGAGCGACGGGAGGGTGTTCCGCGGCGAGCACCGGACGGTGTCCGCCGACCGGTTCGTCATCGCCACCGGCACCCGCCCCGCGCGACCGCCGCAGGTGGAGTTCGACGACCGCCGCGTCCTCGACTCCGACGGCATCCTGACGATGGAGCACATCCCGTCGAGCATGGTGGTCGTCGGCGCCGGGGTGATCGGCATCGAGTACGCGTCGATGTTCGCCGCCCTCGGCACACGGGTCACCGTCGTCGAGCGGCGCCCGGCCATGCTCGACTTCTGCGACACCGAGGTCGTCGAGTCGCTGAAGTTCCACCTGCGCGACCTCGCGGTCACCTTCCGCTTCGGCGAGGAGGTCGCGGGCGTGTCGGTGTCCGAGCGCGGCACGGTGACCACCCTCGCGTCGGGCAAGAAGATCCCGGCCGAGACCGTCATGTACTCGGCGGGGCGCCAGGGCGTCACCGACGAGCTCGCGGTGGAGCGCGCCGGGCTCGAGACGGACGCGCGCGGGCGGATCAAGGTCGACGAGCACTTCCGCACCGCCGTGCCGCACATCTACGCGGTCGGCGACGTCATCGGCTTCCCCGCGCTGGCCGCGACGTCGATGGAGCAGGGCCGGCAGGCGGCGTACCACGCCTTCGACGAGCACCCCCAAAAAGATCATGCAGCTTCCATGGCGGAGGTGTCGCCGTACGGGATCTACACGATCCCCGAGGTCAGCTACTGCGGCGCGACCGAGGCCGAGCTGACCGAGAAGGCGGTCCCCTACGAGGTCGGCATCTCGCGCTACCGCGAGCTCGCGCGCGGGCAGATCGTCGGCGACGACTACGGGATGCTCAAGCTGCTCGTGTCGCCGACGGACCACGCGCTGCTCGGGGTGCACGTGTTCGGGACGTCGGCGACCGAGCTGGTGCACATCGGGCAGGCGATCATGGGCTGCGGCGGGACCGTGGACTACCTCGTCGACGCCGTGCTGAACTACCCGACGCTCTCGGAGGCCTACAAGGTGGCCGCCCTCGACGCCACGAACAAGATCCGTGCCCTCGAACAGTTCGCCTGAGCCCGGCTTCGCCCGGGCGCGGTTCGTCCTGCCCCGCGCGCCCGACGGCTCCGACGCGGTCTACCTCGCCGGCAACTCCCTCGGCGCGCAGCCCCACGCGGCACGCGAGGCGCTGCTGTCGGCGGTCGACGAGCAGTGGGCGCGGGTCGGGGTCGCCGGCTGGGAGGCGTGCGGCTGGTGGGCGACGCCCCAGCGCCTCGGTGACCGGGTGGGCGCGCTGGTCGGGGCGGCGCCGGGGCAGGTCGTCGTCGGCGATTCGACGTCGGTGCAGCTCTTCGGCCTGCTCATCGCCGCCGCGCGGCTGCGACCGGACCGTCACGTGCTGCTCTCCGACGCCGGCCACTTCCCCACCGACCGCTACCTGGCGACGTCGGTGGCGCGCCTGACCGGGCTCACGCTGCGGACCACCTCACCCGACGCGATGGCCCCGGACGCGGACACCGCCGTCGTCGCCGTGCCCGCGGTGGACTTCCGCACCGGCGAGCGGTGGGACCTCGCGACGATCGTCGACCGGGCCCACGAGGCCGGCGCCGTCGTCGTCGCCGACCTCTCGCACGCGGTCGGCGTCATGCCCGTCGATCTCGACGCGCTGGGCGTCGACCTGGCCGTCGGCTGCACGTACAAGTACCTCAACGGCGGGCCGGGCGCGCCCGCGTTCGCCTACGTCGCGACGCGGCACCACGAGGTGCTCGACCCCCCGCTGACCGGGTGGACCGGGCACGCCGACCCGTTCGGGATGACCGAGGCGTGGACCCCCGCGCCCGGCGTGGGGCGGCTGCGCGTCGGGACCCCGCCGATGCTCTCGATGCTCGCCCTCGACGGCGCCCTCGGGGTGTTCGACGACGTCGACCTCGCCGGCGTCCGGGCGGCGTCGCTGGCGCTCGGGGACGCGTTCCTCGAGGCGCTGCCGGCGGGGACGGACGTCGTCACCCCGCGCGAGCACGAGCGCCGGGGCGGGCACGTGGCGGTGCGGGTGCGCGACGCCGACGGGATGTGCGCGGCGCTGGCCCGGCGGGGGGTCGTCGTCGATGCCCGGCCGCCGGACCTGCTGCGCTTCGGGTTCGCGGCGCCCTACGTGACGCTCGACGACGCCCGCACCGCGGCCGGGGAGCTCGCGGCGCTGCTCTGGTCGGCCTCCTGACGCAACGAACGCGCCGTTCGCTGCGGTAGAAGCAGCGAACGGCGCGTTCGTATCGTGCGGGTCCGGCTCAGCTGCCGGTCGGGAAGCGCAGGATCGCGCCGACGTGGTCGACGAGGTCGGTGCCCCCGCCGAGGACGTCGACGTTGCCGCCGAGCGCGCCGACGGTGCGCAGCAGCACCTGCTCGGCCGGGCGCTTGACCGGCTCGGTGTCCGAGAGCTGCTCGAGGTTCTTCGGGTCCGTCGAGATCTGCTCCGGCGACGAGCCCACGTACAGCTCGCCCGGGACCTCCTTGCCGTCGATCACCAGCAGCGTGTCGATCGCACCCTGACGCGCGGCCTCGAGCACCGGCTCGAAGCCCTCGACGGCGTTGCCGTGCCCCTTGGCCTCCGCGAAGCGCTCGCGCACGCCGGTCTCGCGCTCGGTGGCGACGACGCCGGCGGCCGTGAGCAGGGCGTCCTCGAGGGCGTCCTCGGAGGCGCCGGCCGCGCGGCTGCCGGCCTCGATCTCGCGGGTGATCTCGGCGAGGTCACCGGGCAGCTCGTTGCGCACCGCCGACCGCCCCTGGATCTCGCCGGCCACGACGATGACCTCGGGACGGAACTGCTTGACCGCGCTGCGGATGCCCTTGACCACCTCGTCGGCGTTCTCGTACGAGGCCATCTCGTGCCGGTTCTGCCGGGTCCGGTTGCCGAGGCCGCCGCCGCGGGCCTTGTGCACGGTCTCGAGGGCCTGGCCCTTGATCGTCTCCTCGTCGAGCTCGCGGGCGCCCTCGGAGTTGTCGGCGATCACCTGGTAGAGGTCGCCACCGGTCTGGTCGACGACGGCGAGCAGCACGCGCACCGAGCCGCTCTGGCTGCGGTAGTAGCGGCCGAGCTCGGGCAGCGGCGACCAGATGGCGACGTCACCCGCGGCGTCGACGGCCTCGACCTCGTCGTCGAAGAGGATCCCCTCGGACGAGGCGACGAGGACGCGCCCGACCTCCGTGATCGATCCGGGGCGCTCGCCACCCAGCTCGTCGTCGAGCGCCGCGAGCGTCTTGTCGTCCGCGCCGGCGTCCTTGAGCTGCTTCTGCAGGTGCTGCCACCGCAGCGCGACCTGCTTGGCCGAGTTCTCGCCGGCCTGCACGGCCTCCAGGTAGACCGTCGCGAACGGCCCCGGCCGCTCGAAGATGTCCCGAGTGCGCGACAGGTCCATCCGGTGTTCCTCCTGCTCCACCCCGCCCCGGTGTGGGGCGGGGAACGTCGATTCCCGTGCTCGACGCCTACCCTCTCGCCCGGTCCGGCATGCGTCCCCGGCGGGTGTGCGGTAAGCCCTGCGGCGTGCGGGAGATTCCGGTCGACGAGGTGGCCGACACCGTCCGGCGGCTGTGCGTCGAGGCCAACCACGAGCTGCGCGGCGACCACGTCGACGTCCTGCGGCGGGCTCGGGAGCGCGAGCAGTCGCCGATCGGGCGGGAGGTGCTCGACCGGCTGCTCGCGAACGCCGAGGTGTCCGCGCGGGAGCGGATCGCCTTCTGCCAGGACACCGGGTACGCGGTGTGCTTCCTCGAGATCGGGCAGGACGTGCACTTCACCGGCGGCTCCCTGGCCGCGGCGCTCGACCGGGGTGTGGCCGAGGGCTACCGCGAGGGCTACCTGCGGGCGTCGCTGGTGCGCTCGCCCGTCGACCGCCGCAACACCGGCGACAACACCCCGGCGATGGTCCACTACGACCTCGTCGAGGGCTCCGACGTGCGGCTGACGCTGCTGGTCAAGGGCGCGGGCTGCGACAACATGTCGGCGCTGCGGATGCTCACGCCCGCGGCCGGGGTGGAGGGGATGAAGCGCTTCGTCGTCGAGACGATCGAGGCGGCGGGGCCGTCGGCGTCGCCCCCGGTCACCGTCGGGATCGGGATGGGCGGCACGTTCGACCGCGCCGCGGTGCTCGCGAAGAAGGCCCTGACCCGCGAGCCGACCGGCTCGCCGTCACCGGATCCCCGGCTGGCCGAGCTGGAGGCCGAGCTGGTCGACGCCATCGACGCCACGGGCATCGGGCCGGCGGGCTTCGGGGGCACGGTGACGACGGTCGCCGTGCACGTGGAGGCCTACCCGACCCACATCGCGGCGTTCCCCGTGGCCGTCAACCTGGACTGCCACTCCCACCGCGTGCGGGCGGTGACCCTGTGACGGGCTCGCGAGATGCCAGCCTGGCGTCCACGCCGGCAGATCCGACACAGCACGCCGATAGGGTCAGGAAACCCCCCACGTCGATCCGGCTCCCCCTCGACGCGGACACGGTGCGCGAGCTGCGCAGCGGCGACTCGGTGCTCCTGTCCGGCCCCCTGGTGACGGGCCGGGACGCCGCGCACGCCCGCTTCGCCGCGGCCCTGTCGGCCGGCGAGGCACTCCCGTTCGACCCGGCCGGCGAGACCCTCTACTTCGTCGGCCCCACGCCCGCCCGCCCCGGACACCCGATCGGTGCGGCCGGCCCGACCACGGCGTCGCGGATGGACGCCTGGTCGCCGCTGCTCGTCGAGCGCGGTCTGCGCGGGATGATCGGCAAGGGTCGGCGCTCGGACGCGGTCAAGGACGCCATGGCCCGGCACGGGTGCGTCTACTTCGGCGCCATCGAGGGCACCGCGGCGCTGCTCTCGCAGTGCGTGACCTCGTCCGAGGTGATCGCCTACGAGGACCTGGGCGCCGAGGCCGTGCACCGCCTCGAGGTCCGCGACTTCCCGGCGCTCGTCGTCGACGACCTCCACGGCGGTGACCTCTACCGCGACGGCCCGGCCCGCTGGCGGCGCGTCGCGCGGTGACCATGTGGCGATCCCGGCGCCAGGTGCCGGCGATGCCGCATCGCTCGCACGACCGCGGAGTGCTCTGATCGACCCCGCAGGCACGAGCCACGAGAACGGGGTCGAACATGCACCACGACGCGGTCCTCGCCGAGACGATCGGCATCCGCGGTCACGGCGACGACGAGATCGAGGCCTACACCGCGCGGCCGATGGACGGCACCCCGCGCGGCGGCATGATCGTCATCCACCACATGCCGGGCTACGACGCCGCGACCAAGGAGATCACGCGGCGCTTCGCGACCATGGGCCACCACGCCATCTGCCCGAACCTCTACACCCGCGAGGCGCCCGGCGCCGACCCCGACGACGCCGCGGCCGCCGCCCGCGCCCAGGGCGGGGTGCCCGACGAGCGGTTCGTCGGCGACGCCGCCGGCGCGGCCCGCTGGCTGCGCTCGCTCCCGACGTCCAACGGCCGGGTCGGCGCCATCGGCTTCTGCTCCGGCGGGCGCCAGGCGGTCCTCGCCGGCATCGCGGTCGACGTCCAGGCGGCCGTCGACTGCTACGGCGCGTTCGTCGTCGGCACGCCGCCCGAGGGCTTCCCGCTGCAGGTCTCCCCGCTGGCCGACCGCATCCCGGACCTGCAGGCGCCCCTGCTCGGCCTCTTCGGCAACGAGGACTCCTACCCCTCCCCCGACCAGGTCGACGAGCTCGAGAAGCTGCTCCAGGAGCACGGCAAGACCTACGAGTTCCACCGCTACGACGACGCCGGCCACGCCTTCTTCGCCGTCGACCGGCCCAGCTACCGGCCCGCCGCGGCCGTCGACGGCTGGCAGCGCATCGCCGGCTTCCTCGCCCGGCACCTGGAGGCGTAGACCGTGTGCACCTACAGCACCGAGAAGCTCGACCTGGCCCGCTCGAGCGGCAAGGGCGCCGACGGCTGGTTCCCGCTGCAGACGGCGACCGTCTACTACGACCACCCCGTCCACGCGCCGGACCCGCACACCGTGAACATCGACTTCCTCAACCCCGAGCGCGGGCCCGGCGCCCGGGTCGCCGTCGAGCTCAGCCTCGACTCGGCCCGTGAGCTCCTCGCCGCCCTCCAGGTGACCGTGGAGCGCGCCGCCGAGCACTGACCCCTCCCCCGCGGCTCCTGGTGATCAGGGGCGACCGCACGCGCCCGCCCGGGACCTCCGGGGTGCACGCCGTCGCCCCTGATCACGGTTCGGCATCGGCGCCTTGCTCGGCCGATACTAGCGATATATCGTTGACGTGTCGCGAACGAACGTAGAAGGAGGAGCGACATGAACTGGCACGACATCCCCGACGGACGGGGACACGGAGAGGGCCCCGAGCGCCGGGGGCACGGCGGCGGTCACGGGCACGGCCCGCGCCGCCACGGCGGGTTCGCCCGCGAGGCGGTGTTCGGCCACGGCGGCCCGCGCGGCGGGTTCCGTCGCGGCGGTCGGGGTGGCCCGTTCGGCCGGCCCGGCGGTCCCGGCGGCTTCGGCTTCGGGGGGCCCGGCTTCGGCGGCGGCCCCGGTGGTCGCGGTGGCCCCGGTGGCTTCGGTGGTGGTCCGCGCGGCGGCCACCGCGGACGCCGGGCGCGCGGCGACGTGCGCACGGCGGTGCTGGCCCTCCTCGCGGAGGAGCCGATGCACGGCTACCAGATCATCCAGGAGATCGGCGAGCGCTCCGGCGGCTCGTGGCGCCCCAGCCCGGGCTCGGTCTACCCGACGGTCTCGCAGCTCGCGGACGAGGGCCTGGTGCGCACCGAGAAGGCCGAGGGCCGCTCGGTGATCCACCTGACCGACGCCGGTCGCACCTACGTCGACGAGCACCGCGAGGAGCTCGACGCCGTCTGGAACACCGCGGCGGCCGAGGACGGCTTCGGCGCGCTGCGCGAGGCCGGCCGGGGACTGTTCGGCGCGGTCGCGCAGGTCGCCCAGGTCGGACGGGAGGAGCAGGTCGCCGAGGCGGTGCGCCTGCTCGACGACACCCGCCGGCGCCTCTACCTGCTGCTCGCGGGCGAGGGCACGGCCGAGGCGACCGACACCACGGAGGACGACGGGTGACCGTCACGGGCCGGCAACGCACGCGTCACCTCGCGTCACACGTCCGGCCTAGGCTTCCTGGTCCGCAGACCGTGGCATCGAGGAGGCCCGAGGACCGGCCGTGCTCCTGCGACGACCCCCGTCGGGACCCCCCTCGCCCGGACCCGTCCTCCGCGACGTCCCGGGCGAGGCGTGGGCCCTGCAGTACCGCACCGTGCACGGGTACCGCCGCGCCTTCCGCATGGCGGGCTCCGGGCCGGTGCTCCTGCTGATCCACGGCATCGGTGACGACTCGTCGACCTGGCGTCCCCTGCTGGACGACCTCGCCCGGGACCACACCGTCCTGGCGCCCGACCTCCTCGGTCACGGCGGCTCGGACAAGCCCCGCGGCGACTACTCCGTCGCCGCCTACGCCAACGGGATGCGGGACCTGCTCGGTGTCCTCGACATCGACCGCGCGACCCTCGTCGGGCACTCGCTCGGCGGCGGCGTCGCCATGCAGTTCGCCTACCAGTACCCCGAGCGCACCGAGCGGATCGTGCTCGTCGGCGCCGGGGGCGTCTCGCAGTCGGTGAGCCCGGCGCTGCGCGCGGCGTCGCTGCCGGGCGCGCAGCTCGTCCTCGGGATGCTCGGGCTGCCCGGGATGCGCGCGCAGACCGAGGCCGTGATGTGGGCGCTGCACCGCCTCGACCACCCGCTCGGCCGCGACGCCGAGGACCTCGTCCGGCTCGTCGACGCCCTGCCCGACGCCACCAGCCGCAGCGCGTTCCTGCGCACGCTGCGCGCGGTGGTGGACTGGCGCGGCCAGGTCGTCACCATGCTCGACCGCTGCTACCTCACCGCCGGCATGCCGACGCTGCTGCTGTGGGGCTCCGACGACGTGGTCGTCCCGGTCGAGCACGCGCAGCTCGCCCACGACGCGATGCCGGGCAGCCGGCTCGAGGTGTTCGAGGGCGCCGGGCACTTCCCGTTCCACACCCACCCGGACGAGGTCCTGGCCGCCCTGCGGGCGTTCCTCGCCGAGAGCGAGCCCGCCCGCTGGAGCGCCGCCGAGTGGCGCGAGCTGCTGCGCCGCGGTCGCGACTAGCCCTCGAGCAACCCCCGACCGGCGCCCGTCCTGCCGGCCACGAGCGCATCGGATCACGCCCGCGGGCAGCCGCACCCGGCCATGGGTGAGGATGGCCGGGTGAGCTCCCCGACGACGACGCAGGCCCCCGACGACCCCTACCTCTGGCTCGAGGACGTCACCGGCGACGAGGCGCTGGCGTGGGTGCAGGAGCGCAACGCCGAGTCCCTCGGGGTCCTCACCGGCTCCGCGGAGTTCGACGAGCTGCGCGACGGCCTGCGCGCGGTGCTCGACGCCGACGACCGCATCCCCTACGTGCGGCGCCGCGGCGAGCTGCTCTACAACTTCTGGCAGGACGCCGAGCACCCGCGCGGGCTCTGGCGGCGCACGACGCTGGAGAGCTACCGCACCGGCGACCCCGACTGGGAGCTGCTGCTCGACGTCGACGCGCTGGCGGCGGCGGAGGACGAGAACTGGGTGTGGGCCGGCGCGGGCGTGCGCTATCCGGACTACACCCGCGCGCTCGTCCAGCTCTCGCGCGGCGGCGCCGACGCCACCGTCGTGCGCGAGTTCGACCTGCCGACGAAGGGCTGGGTCACCGACGGCTTCACCCTTCCCGAGGCGAAGAGCCGGATCAGCTGGATCGACGACGACACGGTGTTCGTCGGCACCGACCTCGGCCCCGGGTCCCTGACGACGTCGGGCTACCCGCGGGTGATGCGGCGCTGGCGGCGCGGGCAGCCGGTCGCCGAGGCCGAGGTCGTGTTCACCGCCGAGGAGACCGACGTCGCGGCCTTCGCCGGCCACGACCACACCCCCGGCTACGAGCGCGACTTGGTCGGCCGCAGTCCCGACTTCCACACCACCGAGGAGTACCTGCTGCGCCCCGACGGGACGCAGGTGCTCATCGACGTGCCGCCGGACGCCGAGACCGACGTCGAGCGGGAGTGGCTGCTCGTGCGCACCCGCTCGCCGTGGTCGATCCCAGGGCCCGGCTCCGCAGGCTCCGCGGGTGGCTCCGGCACCGAGCACCCCGCCGGCTCCCTGCTCTGCTTCGACCTCGAGGCCTACCTCGCCGGTGACCGCACCGCGCGCGTGCTCTTCGCGCCCACCGCGAGCCGGTCGCTGAGCCACCACGTGTGGACGAAGAACCACCTGGTGCTGTCGGTGCTCACCGACGTCGTCACCCGCCTCGAGGTGCTCACGCCGTCGCGCGACTGGGCCCGCCGCGACCTGCCCGCCGGCCCGGAGCTGGGCTCGGTGGACGTCGTCGGCGTCGACCCCGACCAGAGCGACGAGTACTTCCTCGACACCGACGGCTACACGCGGCCCTCGACGTTCCTGCGCGGCGAGCTGGGGCTCGAGTCGGACCCGGAGCCCGAGGTGCTGCGCACCGCGCCCGCGCGCTTCGACGCGACCGGGCTGGAGGTGCGGCAGTTCTTCGCCACCTCCGACGACGGCACGAGGATCCCGTACTTCGTGGTGGGCGACCCCGCGAACACCCCCGGCCCGACGCTGATGACCGGTTACGGCGGCTTCGAGATCGCGCTGACCCCGGGCTACAGCGGGGTGATCGGGCGCGGCTGGCTCGCCCGCGGCGGCACGTACGTCGTCGCCAACATCCGCGGCGGCGGCGAGTACGGGCCCACCTGGCACACCGCCGCGCTCGGCGAGCACCGCCACCGCGCGTACGAGGACTTCGCCGCCGTCGCGCGCGACCTCGTCGACCGCGGGATCACGACCGCGTCGCAGCTCGCGATCCACGGCGGCAGCAACGGCGGGTTGCTCATGGGCGTGATGCTCACGCGCTACCCGCAGCTGTTCGGGGCCATCGTGGTGATGGTGCCTCTGTTCGACATGCGCCGCTTCCACCTGCTGCTCGCCGGGGCGTCGTGGATGGCGGAGTACGGCGATCCCGACGACCCGGAGGCGTGGGGGTGGATCTCGCAGTACTCGCCGTACCAGAACCTGCGCGCCGACGCGTCCTACCCGCCGGTGCTGGTCACGACGTCGACGCGCGACGACCGCGTGCACCCCGCCCACGCGCGCAAGGCGGTCGCCCGGCTGCGCGAGCAGGGCCACCGCGTCGAGTACTACGAGAACATCCAGGGCGGGCACGGCGGCGCCGCCGACAACGCCCAGCGCGCCTTCCAGTGGGCGCTGGTCTTCACCTTCTGCTGGCAGCAGGTCGGCCGACGTACGTGAGCACTTTCCACGGCTATAGCCGTGGAAAGTGCTCACACAGGGCTCACCACAGGTCCCGGCTGTACCAGTGGTGGGCGTAGGGGTTGGCGTTGTAGGGCTCGGTCTCGACGAACCCCTCGCGGGCGTAGAGCGCGCGGGCCTCGAGCAGGTCGTCGGCGGTGTCGAGCACCAGCCGGCGCAGCCCGGCCTCCCGGGCCAGGTCGGTCAGGTGCACGAGCAGCCGCTTCCCCAGGCCCTGGCCCCGGACGTCCGGGTCGACCCACATCCGCTTGATCTCCCCCGCGCCGGGCGGGACGTCGGCGCCCTCGAACCGCAGGCCCCCGCACGCCACCACCCGCTCGCCCTGCTTGGCGACGACGAAGATCCCCGAGGGCGGGGTGAGCGCCAGCGGGTCGTCGGCGATGAGCTCCTCGGACCACTGCGGCTCGGGCGCCTTGTCCGGCCACCGGCGGGCGAGCTCGCCGGCGTAGGCGCGCAGGGCGGTGAGCCCGTCGGGCGAGTCGGGGCGCACGGCCGTCAGGACGATCTCCACGCCCCCATCCTGCCGACCCGATCAGCGGTACTCGGGAGCCACCTCGCCCTCCCAGTCCACGAGCTGCACGATCACTCGGTTCGGGTCGCGCACCTGGAACGCGCGCTCGCCCCAGGGCTCGGGGGTCAGCGGCATCGTGATCGTCACGCCCTCGCGCTCGAGGCGCGCCAGCTCGCCCTCCAGGTCGTCGACGACGAACGCGAGGATCAGTCCGGCGGCGTGCTCGTCGCGCTGGTCGGCAGGCAGGGACTCCAGGCCCGTCCGCAGGAACACGACCGACATCCCGGCGTCCTCGCGCTGCAGCGACGCGAAGCCGTCGGCGGCCATCGTCTCGGTGAACCCGAAGTGCTCGACGAGGAAGGCCGCCGAGGCCGCCGGGTCGGCGACGTTGAGCGAGACCGCGGACGCGGTGATCTCCATGGGGTACCCCTCTCTCCGTACGCTGTACAACGTACGCCGTACGGAGACGATGTGCCACGATGGCCGCCGTGGCCCCCGACCCCGCGCGCACGCTCGCGCTGCTGTGGCGGGTCGAGCCCGTCGGCGGCGCCCGGGGACCGCGACGCGGTCTCGACCTCGACGACGTCGTCGCCCGCGCCACCGCCCTCGCCGACGCCGGCGGGCCCGACGGGCTCGCGACCCTGGGCGTCCGGGCGCTCGCCCGGGAGCTGGGCGTCGCCCCGATGACGCTCTACACCTACGTGCCCGGGCGCGAGGAGCTCGCCGACCTCGTCGTCGACGCCGCCTACGCCGCCATGCCCCGACGGGACACCACGGGCCGGCCCTGGCGCGAACGGCTCACCGCGGTCGCCGAGGAGAACCGCGCGCTCCACCGCGCCCACCCCTGGGCCGCGCGCGTCGACCCGGGCCGGCCGGTGCTCGGGCCCGGCGAGACGGCGAAGTACGAGCACGAGCTGGCCGCGTTCGACGAGCTCGCCGAGCTCGCGGACCTCGACGACGTCGACCGCGACGCCGCCCTGACGTTCCTGCTCGACGTCACGCGGGCGGCCGCGCTGGTCGAGCAGCAGTCGGCCGGGGACGGCGACGGCGCCGCCTGGTGGGCCGCCCGCGCCCCGGTGCTCGAGCGGGTGCTCGACCCCGAGCGCTACCCCCGCGCGGTCCGGGTGGGGGCCGCGGCCGGCGCGGCGCAGGACTCCGCCCGCGACCCCGACCGCGCCTGGCGCTTCGGCCTCGCCCGGGTGCTCGACGGCCTCGCGGCGCTCATCGACTGAACGGCTCCTTGGCGCAGACCTGCTGGCAGCGCTTCCATGGGCCGATGGCGGTGGCGGTCCTGCTCCACGGCGGGTGGCACGGCGGCTGGGTGTGGCGTCCGGTCGCCGCGCGGCTGCGGGCCGCCGGCCACGAGGTGCACACGCCGACGCTGACCGGCGTCGGGGACCGCGCGCACCTCCACGGGCCGCACGTCGGGCTGGGGACGCACGTCCAGGACGTCGTCGCGACGCTGCACATGGAGGACCTCCACGACGTCCTGCTCGTCGGGCACAGCTCGAGCGGCGTGGTCATCACCGGCGTCGCGCAGCGCGCCCCGGAGCGGCTCGCGGGCCTGGTCTACCTCGACGCGTTCGTCCCGGAGCCCGGGAGGTCCCTCCACGACCTGCTGCCCCCGGAGCGCCGCGCCTTCTTCCTCCGCCACGTCGACGCGGCGGACCGGATCGTGCTGGACCCGGAGGTCGCGATGGACGGCTGGGCCATCCGCGACGAGCGCCTGCGGGCCTGGGTGGGCCCCCGCCTGACGCCCCAGCCCCGTCGCGGCCCCGACGACCCGCTGCCCGACGAGCCGGTCCCGGCGCTTCCCCGTTGGTACGTCCACTGCACGGACAAGCCCGGGTTCGACGTCTTCGCGGGCTTCGCCGACGCCGCCCGCGGGGACGCGTCGTGGCGCGGCGTCGAGGTCCTCGACACCGGCCACGACGCGATGGTCACCGACCCGGAGGGGACGGCGCGGGTGCTCCTGGCCCTGCTGGGGTGAGCACGTGCCGATCGCGCCCGGCGCCCCACCCCACGGCGATCAGCGGCGCGACGAGCACCAGCATCACGACCAGCGGCACCGTCCAGCCCCCGGTGGCGTCGTGCAGCGCGCCGAGGGCGAACGGCCCGAGCGCGGCGAGCGTGTACCCGACGCCCTGGGCCATCGCCGAGAGCTCGGCGGTGTGCTCGGTGTCGGGCGAGCGCAGGGTGATGAGCAGCAGCCCGAGGGCGATGTTCGAGCCCTGCGCGATCCCGAGCAGCACCATCCACAGCACCGCCAGCGTGTCGGGCGCGAGGAGCAGCCCGACGTAGCCGGCGACGTAGAACAGGCACGTCGTGGTCACGACGAGGCTCTGCGACGGGCGGCGCATCGCGAACGACGGCGCCGTCGCCGAGAACACCAGCCCGACGAACCCGGCGAGCGAGAGCAGGAAGCCGCCCTCGGCCGGGGTGCGCCCGGCGTCGACGAAGATCGTCGGGATCCAGGCCGACATCGCGTAGAACTGCAGCGACTGCAGCCCCATGAAGAGCGTGACCTGCCACGCGAGCGGGTCGCGCAGCAGCGCGCTGCGCAGCGTCGGGCCCTCCCGCGGCGGCGGCGGGGGCACCGTGCGCCGGCGCGCCCGCGGCAGCCAGACGACCAGCGTCGCGACCGTCAGGAGCCCCCACAGCCCGAGGGTGGCGCTCCAGTCCAGGCCGGTGACCCGCTGCAGCGGCACCGTCAGCGCCGCCGCCACCGCGCCCCCGCCGGTGAGCACCATGGAGTACGCGCCGGTCATCGCGCCCGTGCGGTGCGGGAAGTCGCGCTTGACCAGCGTCGGCAGGGAGACGTTGCCGACCGCGATCGCCGTGCCGACGAGCACGCTGCCGACGAGGATGACGGCCAGCGAGGAGACCAGCCGCAGCGCGATCCCGGCCGCGAGCACCACCAGCGCCGCGACGAGCAGCCGCTCGAGGCCCCAGCGGCGGGCCAGGCGCGGCGCGACCGGCGCGAGGAGACCGAAGCAGAGCACCGGCAGGCTGGTCAGCAGCCCGGCGATGCCGCTGGAGACCCCGAGCGCGTCCCTGGCCTGGTCGACCAGCGGCGCGACGCCGACCACCGGCGGGCGCAGGTTGGCCGCGAGCAGCAGCACCGCGAACGCGGCGAGGGCGCCGCCGCGGCGCACCGCCGTCGCGGTGGTGGTCGGGGCACTCATGCCCAGGACCGCGCGACCTCGGCGGCGCGAGCGCGGCCCTGCTCCCGGCCGGCCTTCGCCGACGCCGGCATGGTGGCCGGGTCGAGCACGTTGGTGCCGAACGCCGCGACCGCGGTCTCGTCGGCGAGGATCGCGACCGCGGTGGTCTCCGGGTGCTGCTCCTGGCGGTGCTCGATCTCCTGGGTCACCGACCGGAACGGGCCGCCCGCCGGCGGGTCGAGCGGGGCGACGACGAGCAGCCGGTCGGCCGGCCCGGTGATCTCGAAGCCGTCGTCGTCGGCGCGCGCCACGTGCACCACCGACGCGACGCCGCCGTCCATGTAGCGCCACTTGCCGACCGTCATCGGCGGCCACACGCCGGGCACCGCGCAGCTCGCGGCCACCGCGTCGACGAGGCGGACGCGGGCGTCCCGGGTGAAGACCGCGAGGTCACCGGACTGCGCGTCGACCGCGGTGATGCGCAGGTCGGTCGCCGGCCACTCCTTGATCGGCAGGCGGGCGTCGATGACCTCGAGCCGCTCGGCCTCCGGCGGCGTGTCCGCGGCCAGCGCCCAGGCCCCGAGCCGGGCCCGCATCTCCCCGGCGTCGCGAGCGCCGGCCATCGCCGCGGCGAGCTCGGCGCCGAGGGCCTCCATGTCCAGGTTCGCGGGCGGACCCGTGGTGGCCGACGCGCCGGCGAGGTGCTCCTCATGCACGGCGGCGAGGTCCACACCGGTGGTCAGGAGCGTGCCGACGACGGAGCCGGCGGAGGTGCCGACCACGCGGTCCGCGAGGCCGAGGTCGACGCCGCCCTCGGCCAGACCGACGAGCACCCCCACCTCCCACGCGATGCCGGCGAGACCTCCGCCGCCGAGGACGAGGGCACGGGTCGGACGGGTGCGAGCGTCGGCGGTCACGGCGCCACCTTCCACCTCCGCGGCACGCTCCGCACGCGCGATGTCACGGATCGCACTCCGTTCGACCGGGTCACGTGGGTGGCAGGCGCACCAGGAGGTCGTAGAGCCGGGTCGTCTGCTCCGGATCCTGGTTGTCGTCGCTGACGAGCAGGACCCGCAGCGCGCCGTCGGGCGTGCGTCCGAGCACCGTCATGCCCTCGACGTTGTCGAGCAGCGGGTTCGGCTGCGCCTGCGCGGCGGTGGCGCCGAGGTCCGGGCACGCGCCGAGGTCCGCGAGCAGGGCGCGGGCGATCGGCGCCGGCCCGCCGGTGGGCGGCAGCTCCGGCGTCCCGGTGACGTCGGCGGCGCCGCGCGGGTCGGCGAGCGCGAGGTGCACGGTGTTGCCGACGCCGCGTGTGTAGGAGCGCTCGACGACGAGCAGGCGCCCGTCGCCGGTGGCGGCGAGCTCGGCGACGTCGAGGCCGGGGTCGGGGAGGTACGCCCACTGCGGGCCCGGCCACGTCACGATGCGCCGTACCGCCGGGTCGTCACCGTCGAGCGGGCCCTCCATCGCGGCGACGACCGGGCCGCCGGGGGCGAGCACCGCGACGCCCTCGAGGCTCGCGTTGCCCGCCGCGCGGTCGGCCAGGCCCGCCGGCACGTCGAGGCGTCCCAGGAGCCGGCCGTCGCGGTCGTAGCGGTGCACCGCGGGTGCGCGCTCGGTGGCGACCAGCCGCGTCCCGTCGGCGTCGACCGCGAGCCCCTCGGTGTCGAGGGCGGCACCGTCCTCGTCGGCCAGGGGCGTCACACCCGTCGGCTCGCGCGTGCGCGGGTCGAGGGTGAACAGCACCGAGCGGTCGCCCAACGCCAGCAGGGCGCCGTCGCGATCGACGCCGAGCCCGGACAGGCCGGCGACCGACCACGTGCGCCGGGCGCCGTACTCCCGGCCGTCGAGGACGTCGGAGAAGCCGGTGATCGCGACGCTCGGCGAGCACGGCTGAGGTGCGACGCTCGCCGACGTCGGGCCGGCCGGCGGGGCGCCGCACGCGGCGAGCACCGCCAGCAGGACCGCCAGCAGGACCGCCGTCGCCACTGCCCGCGCCACCCCGACACCGTGCCGCACCGAGGTGAACGGCGTGCGTCGCGGTGATCGAAGTACCGATACGGACGCTGAGCGTCTGCAAAGGCACTTCGCTGACACCCCTCAGCCGCGGCGCGACTCGGCCTCGGCGACCCGCTCGATCACCGTAAGCACGCTGTCGGGGTTCAGCGACATCGAGTCGATGCCCTGCTCGACGAGGAACTCGGCGAGGTCGGGGTGGTCGCTGGGGCCCTGGCCGCAGATGCCGACGTAGCGGTCCTTGGCGTGGGCCGCCTCGATCAGCATCGTGATCATCTTCTTGACCGCCGGGCTGCGCTCGTCGAACAGGTGCGAGAGCCGGTCGTCGTCGCGGCCGATGCCGAGGGTGAGCTGGGTGAGGTCGTTGGAGCCGATGGAGAAGCCGTCGAAGCGGTCGGCGAACTCGTCGGCCTGCAGCACGTTCGACGGGATCTCGGCCATGACGTAGACCTGCAGGTCGTCGCGGCCGCGCTCGAGCCCGTAGCCGGCCATGGTCTCGAGGACCCGGTCGGCCTCCTCGGGCGTGCGGCAGAACGGGACCATGACGACGACGTTGGTGAAGCCCATCTCGGTGCGCACGCGCTGCAGCGCCCGGCACTCGAGCGCGAACGCCTCCTTGTACTCGTCGCTGTAGTAGCGCGACGCCCCGCGCCACCCGAGCATCGGGTTCTCCTCGTCGGGCTCGAACTGCGTCCCGCCGAGCAGACCGGCGTACTCGTTGGTCTTGAAGTCCGACAGCCGCACGACGACGGGCTCCGGGTACTGCGAGGCGGCGATCGTCGCGACCCCGCGGGCGAGGTGGTCGACGAAGTACTCGCCCTTGTCCTCCCAGCCGGCGGTGAGCTCCTCGATCTGCGCCCTTGCGTCCGCGTCCTCGACCTCGTCGAGGTGCAGCAGCGCCAGCGGGTGGGCCTGGATGACGTTGTTGACCAGGTACTCCATGCGCGCCAGGCCGATGCCGTGCGCGGGCAGGCGCCACCACTGCATGGCCGCCGCGGGGCTGCCGATGTTCATCATCACGCGCGTCGTCGGCTGCGGCACCGACTCGAGGTCGAGCTCGCGCTCCTCGTAGGCGAGCAACCCCTCGTAGACGTGCCCCTCGTCGCCCTCGACGCAGGAGATCGTCACCTCGCGGCCGTCGGTGAGCAGCTCGGTGGCGTTGCCGGACCCGACGATCGCCGGCACGCCGAGCTCGCGGCTGACGATCGCGGCGTGCGAGGTGCGCCCGCCGCGGTCGGTGACGATCGCGGCGGCGCGGCGCATGATCGGCACCCAGTCCGGGTCGGTCATCTCGGTGACCAGGACCTTGCCGTCCTCGAACCGGTCGACGTCGTCGGCGGACGCGATGACCTGCACCTCGCCGGCCGCGATCGCCTGCCCGATCGCGAGCCCGGACAGGATCACCTCGCCGGTCTCGGTGAGGCTGAAGGTGGAGAGCGTCCCGGCGCCGGCGCGCGACTGCACGGTCTCGGGGCGCGCCTGCACGACGAACAGGTCGCCGCTGCGGCCGTCCTTGGCCCACTCGACGTCCATGGGACGTTCGTAGTGCGCCTCGATGACGCTGCCCCAGCGGGCGAGCGCGAGGATCTCGTCGTCGGTCAGGACCGTCGCGCGGCGCTCCTCGTCGGTGGTCTCGACGTTCTCGGTCGGCTCAGAGTCGGGGCCGGCGTCGGTGTAGACGAGCTTGCGCTCCTTGGCCCCGATCGTCTTCGCGAGGATCGGGACGAGCTCCTCGCGGTCGAGGAACGGCTTGTAGACCGTGTACTGGTCGGGAGTGACCTCGCCGCCCACGACGTTCTCGCCGAGACCCCAGGCGGCGTTGATGATCGCGGTGTCGGGGAAGCCGGTGTCGGAGTCGATCGTGAACATGACCCCGGCGGAGCCGAGGTCGGAGCGCACCATCTTCTGGATGCCGATCGAGAGCGCCACGTCGGTGTGCTCGAAGCCCTGCTCGACGCGGTAGCTGATCGCGCGGTCGGTGAACAGCGAGGCGTAGCAGTCGCGGCAGGCCGCGAGCAGGGCGTCGGCGCCGGTGATGTTGAGGTAGGTGTCCTGCTGGCCCGCGAAGCTCGCGTCGGGCAGGTCCTCGGCGGTCGCGCTGCTGCGCACCGCGACGTCGACGTCGGTCGTCTCGTAGCGCTCCCCCAGCTCCGCGTACGCCGACCGGATCGCCTCCGCGGTCGCCTCCGGGAACTCCGACTGCGCGAACAGGTCACGGACGGCCGCGCCGGCGTCGGCGAGCTCCCGGGAGCCGTCGGCGAGCTCGCCGAGGATGCCGGCGATCTTCTCGTCGAGGTGGTTGTGCGCGAGGAACGTGCGGTAGGCCGTCGCCGTCGTCGCGAAGCCGCCCGGGACCCGGATGCCGCGCCCGGCGAGGTTCCCGATCATCTCGCCGAGCGAGGCGTTCTTCCCGCCCACCTCCTCGACGTCACCGGATCCCACCGTCTCCAGCCAGCGCACCTCGTCGGCCACCGCGTCCTCCTCCGTCGTGGGCCGCGCGCCCCACGTCCCTCCCCGGGACGAGTGGCGCGCGGCCGAGCACCGGGCGGAGTCCCCCGTGGCGGCACTGCGGAAAACGGCGGAACGATTCAGGACGGCGCGCGCACCAGCCGGGCCGCCAGCCGGTCGATCTCGGCCTCGGGATCCGCGGTCAGCCCGGTGTGCACGGGCCCGGGCTGCAGGACGGTGCTGCGCGGCGCGGTCAGCCACCGGAAGCGCTCGCCGGCGGAGAGCACCGCCGCCGGGCCCTCGCCCCGCACCGCCCGCTCCCACGCGGCGACGGCGTCGCGCACGGCGTCGAGGTCGGCGTGCGGGGCGAGGGCGCGCACGCGGTCCGGGTCGAGGTCGGTGCGGGCCGCGAGGTGCTCGCGGTGGCGGCAGTAGAGCAGCACGCCGACGTTGACCAGCTCGCCGCGCTCGATGTCGGGCACCACGCGCAGCAGGGCGTACTCGAAGGTGTCGCGCTCGCTCATCGCGGCACCCACGCCTCGCGGGCGTCGAGCCGCGCCAGGAGGTGCTCGACGTAGGCCTCGCGCCGGGCCTCGGGTGCGGTGCCCGGCTCGTCCAGCCAGCCGTCGGGCACCCGGGCCACGACGTCGCTGAGCAGGGCCCGGTCGACCCGCCCGGCGAGCTCGGCGTCGGCCTCCGCCCGCGCCGTCGCCGCCGGGGCGAGCACGTGGTCGCCCGCGTCGTAGGGCCGCGCGACGACGGCGTCGGCGCGGGCCCAGGAGTGGTGGAAGTAGAGGCAGGCGCCGTGGTCGATGAGCCAGAGGTCGCGGTGCCAGCGCAGCAGGTTCGGGTTGCGCCACGACCGGTCGACGTTCTCGACGAACGCGTCGAACCACAGCACGCACGACGCCTCGAGCGCGCCCACCGTGTGGGCCACCGGGTCGAAGCCGATGGCGCCGGGCAGGAAGTCCATGCCGAGGTTCTCGCCGCCGCTGCGCGCGAGCAGCTCCTGGACCTCCCAGTCGGGCTCGGCGCGGGCGATCACGGGGTCGAGGTCGAGCACCACCAGCTCGGGCACCCGCAGCCCCAGGCGACGGGCGAGCTCGCCCGCGATCACCTCGGCGACCAACGCCTTCGCGCCCTGCCCGGCGCCGACGAACTTGGCGACGTAGGTGCCGAGGTCGTCCGCCTCGACCAGCCCCGGCAGCGAGCCGCCCTCGCGCAGCGGGGTGACGTACCGGGTGGCGACGACCCGCTGCAGCCCCGCCCCGCCACCGTCCACGGGCGCCATCGTGCCGGGCCTCGCCGCGCTCAGCGGTCCGGGGGGCCGGCGGGGGTGCCGTGCTCGACCTGCGGCGCCACCCCGATGCGACGCAGCAGGAACAGGCACGCGACGGCGATGTCGTTCCACGCCGTGGCGTTCTCCGCCCGCGACCAGTCGATCTTCTCGCGCAGGGCGCGCGCCGTGGGCAGGACCTTGGCGAGGTCGCAGGCGTGCTCGTTGAGCGCGGCGAGCTTGCCGATGATCAGGTCGGTGGCGTCGACGACGGGCATCGCCACCGAGAGCACCTCCTGCTCGTGCGCCCGGGCGAGCAGCTCTTCGTCGACCGACTCACCGGCGAGGCGGAACAGGACGTCGACCAGCGCGCCGTCGCTGTAGACCTTGAACAGCCAGTCCTCGGGCGGGTGCCGGACGTCCAGCCCCGCCGCGGCCAGGACCTCCGCCGCGCGCTCCGCGTCGGCCTCGGCGACGACGAAGTCGACGTCGTTCTCGGGCTCGGGCCCACCCAGCGCCCAGCCCGCGTAACCGCCCGCGAGCGCGAAGCCGACCCCGCCCGCGCGCAGGGCGACCGCCACGCGCTTGAGCGCCTCGCGGCGGCCGACGCCGTCGGGGGCGTGAGCGGGATCGCCGTGGGGTCCGTTCACCTCGAGAGCGTTACCCGGGGAGATCGTCAGCGAACCGGGCACCCTGGGGCTCGTGCGACTGGGGACCTGGAACGTGCTGCACGGCGCCGCGACGGCCACCGGCCCGGCCGACGTGGAGGGATTCGCGAAGGCCGTCGACGAGCTCGACGTCGACGTCCTCGGGCTGCAGGAGGTCGACCGCGCCCAGCCACGCTCGGACGGGGCGGACCTGGCGGCGGTCGCGGCCGACGCGATGGGCGCCGTCGAGCACCGCTTCGCGCCGACCCTGCACGGCACACCCGGCGAGTGGGCGCCGGCGCCGGACCCGGTGGGCGGGACGACCGAGGGCGGCACCCAGCCGCCGCCGGGGACGGCACCGGCGTACGGGATCGCGCTGGTGTCGCGACTGCCGGTGGTCGACTGGCGCGTGCTGCCCCTGCCCCGCCTGCCGCGCCGGGTCCCGCTGCTGCTCGGCAGCCCGCGGCGCCCGGTGCTGGTGCGCGACGAGCCCCGCACCGCGCTCGCCGCCCGTGTCGTCGGCCCGCACGGCCCGGTGACCGTCGTGACCACCCACCTGTCGTTCATCCCCGGCTGGAACCTCGTCCAGCTGCGCCACCTCGTGCACGCCCTGCGCGACGACGACCCGCTGGTCGTCACCGGGGACCTCAACCTCGGCGCCCGCCGCGCCCACCTCGGCAGCGGGCTGCCCGGCCTCGTCGCGGGGCTGACGTTCCCGGCCGACGCCCCGCAGCGCCAGATCGACCACGTGCTCGGGCGCGGCGTCGTCGCCTCCGCACCGCAGGTGCACCACCCGCCGCTGTCCGACCACCGCGCGCTGTCCGCGACGGTGGTCCCGACGGAGTGAGCGGGCGTGCCGGGTCGAGCGCGGCGCCCGGGGCGCCCGGCGTCGCGGGTGACGCCGGGCGCCCCGGGCGGGGCCGGGGAGCGGACCGGTGGGGTGGGTGTGCAGCCGGGCCGGCTGAACCGGACCGGCCGTGGCCGGACTAGCTGCAGCCGCTGGTCGAGCCGCAGCCCTCGCAGACGTAGCAGGACCCGGCGGGCCGCATCTTCGTGCCGCAGGTCAGGCAGAGGGGCGCGTCGGCCGCCTTGCCCTGCTGCAGCTCGAGCAGCTCGGTGGAGCTGCCGACGGAGACATCGGCCTTGCGACGGTCCTTGGGCCCGTCATCGGTGGGCGTGACGTCCACCGAGGTGCGCAGCGACTCGACGTCGACCGGCTCGGCGGCCGGGGCCGCCGGCGCGGCGGGCGCCCCGGTGCCGTAGTCGGTGGCCGCGACCTGGGCCGAGCGCTCGTCCGCCGAGAAGATGCCCAGCTGGGCGCGCTTCTCGTAGGGCAGGTGGTCGAGCGCGATCCGGCGGAACAGGTAGTCGACGACGCTCGTGGCCATCCGGACGTCGGGGTCGTCGGTCATGCCCGCCGGCTCGAAGCGCATGTTGACGAACTTGGAGACGTAGGTCTCCAGCGGCACGCCGTACTGCAGCGCGATCGAGATGGCCATCGAGAACGCGTCCATGACGCCGGCGAGGGTCGAGCCCTGCTTCGACATCTTGACGAAGATCTCGCCGAGGCCGTCGTCGGGGTACGAGCCCGCCGTCATGTAGCCCTCGGCGCCGGCCACGGTGAACGACACCGTCTCGCTCGGGCGCTTCTTCGGCAGCCGCTTGCGCACGGGGCGCGGGTCGGCCGCGGCCACCTCCTTGCCGGTGGTCGACTCGGCGGTGGCGCCGCTCGCCTTGCCCGTGGACAGCGGCTGGCCGACCTTGCAGTTGTCGCGGTAGATCGCGAGCGCCTTGAGCCCCAGCTTCCAGGACTCGAAGTAGATCTCCTCGACGTCCTCGACGGTGGCCTGCTCGGGCATGTTGACCGTCTTGGAGATGGCGCCGGAGATGAACGGCTGGACCGCGGCCATCATCCGCACGTGGCCCATCGGCGCGATCGAGCGCTGGCCCATCGCGCAGTCGAACACCTCGTAGTGCTCGGGGCGCAGGCCCGGGGCGTCGATGACGTGGCCGTGCTCGGCGATGTACTCGACGATCGCCTCGCTCTGCTCGGCCTGGTAGCCGAGCACGTCGAGGGCGCGCGGGATGGTCTGGTTGACGATCTGCATCGAGCCGCCGCCGACCAGCTTCTTGAACTTGACCAGCGAGAAGTCCGGCTCCACCCCGGTGGTGTCGCAGTCCATCATGAAGCCGATGGTCCCGGTGGGGGCGAGCACGCTGGCCTGGGCGTTGCGCCAGCCGTCGCGGGCACCGACCTCGAGCCCGGTCTGCCACTGCTCGGTGGCCGCGTCGCGGATGCGGGCGTCCTCGCGGTGCAGCGTGCGGATCGCGTCGTTCGCGGCGGCGTGCTTGCGCATGACCCGGCGGTGCGCGTCCGCGTTGCGGGCGTAGCCGTCGTACGGCGCGACCGCCCCGGCGAGCTCAGCGGAGCGGCGGTAGGCCGTGCCGGTCATCAGCGAGGTGATCGACGCCGCCAGCGCGCGCCCGCCCTCGGAGTCGTACGCCCGGCCGGTGGCCATGAGCAGCGCGCCGAGGTTGGCGTAGCCGATGCCGAGCTGGCGGAAGGCGCGGGTGGTCTCGCCGATCGACTCGGTGGGGAAGTCGGCGAAGCAGATCGAGATGTCCATCGCGGTGATGACCAGCTCGACCGAGCGCACGAAGTCGTCGACGCGGAAGGTGTTGTCGTCGTCGAGGAACTTCATGAGGTTCAGCGACGCAAGGTTGCAGCTGGAGTTGTCCAGGTGCAGGTACTCCGAGCACGGGTTGGACGCGGTGATGCGTCCGGACTCCGGCGAGGTGTGCCAGTCGTTGATCGTGTCGTCGTACTGCAGGCCCGGGTCGGCGCACTCCCATGCAGCCTCGGCCATGCTGCGGAAGAGCTTCTTGGCGTCGACGGTGTCGACGACCTCGCCCGTCGTGCGGGCCCGCAGCCCGAACTCGCCGCCCGACTGCACCGCGCGCATGAACTCGTCGGAGACCCGGACCGAGTTGTTGGCGTTCTGGTACTGGACCGACGTGATGTCGGAGCCGCCGAGGTCCATGTCGAACCCGGCGTCGCGCAGCACGCGGATCTTGCGCTCCTCGTCGCGCTTGGTGGCGACGAAGTCGGCGACGTCCGGGTGGTCGACGTCGAGCACGACCATCTTCGCGGCGCGGCGCGTGGCCCCGCCGGACTTGATGGTGCCGGCCGACGCGTCGGCGCCGCGCATGAACGACACCGGGCCCGAGGCCGTGCCGCCGGAGGACAGCAGCTCCTTCGACGAGCGGATGCGCGAGAGGTTGAGGCCGGCGCCGGAGCCGCCCTTGAAGATCAGCCCCTCCTCGCGGTACCAGTTGAGGATCGACTCCATCGTGTCGTCGACCGACAGGATGAAGCAGGCGCTGACCTGCTGCGGCGAGCTCGTGCCGACGTTGAACCACACCGGCGAGTTGAAGCTGAAGTACTGGTGCAGCAGCATCCACGTCAGCTCGTGGGAGAACAGCTCCGCGTCCGCGGGCGTGGCGAAGTACCCGTGCTGCGTGCCGGCCTCGGTGTAGGTGCGCACCACGCGGTCGATGAGCTGGCGCAGGCTCGACTCGCGCGTCTCGGTGCCCAGCGCGCCGCGGAAGTACTTGCTGGTGACGATGTTGACCGCGTTCACCGACCACGACTGCGGGAACTCGACGCCCCGCTGCTCGAAGTTGACCGAGCCGTCGCGCCAGTTCGTCATCACCACGTCACGGCGTTCCCACACGACCTCGTCGTACGGGTGGACGCCGGGGGTGGTGTGCACACGCTCGATGGTCAGGCCCCGCCGCGGCGCGGCGGTGTCCGACTCCCCGGACGTGGTGCCGACGGTCTCCGTCATCGGTGTCATCCCTTGTTCGTCTCTTCCGACGAGCCGGCGGCGCTTCCCCACGCTCCGGGCCGTCGTTGTGATTCCCCGACCGTCAGTCCCCGGCCCGTGCTCCCGCGGCGTCCGTCGTCGTCGCCCCCGCAGTGTCGCCCCGACCCCCGACAGTGCCCTCGGGACGGCCCTGAGGGCCCTCCCGCGAGCTGCGCAGATCGGCGATCTCGGCCTCGAAGTCCGCCACCGACGAGAAGTTGCGGTAGACGCTGGCGAACCGCAGGTAGGCGACCTCGTCGAGCTCGCGCAGCGGCCCCAGGATGGCCATGCCGACCTCCTGGCTGGGCACCTCGGCGGTGCCCGCGGCCCGGATCGTCTCCTCGACGCGGTGCGCCAGCTGGGCCAGCGCATCGGGGTCGACCGGACGGCCCTGGCAGGCCCGGGCCACACCGCGCACGACCTTGTCGCGGCTGAACGGCTCGGTGACCCCGCTGCGCTTGAGCACGGCGAGCACGGGCTCCTCGACGGTGGTGAAGCGCTTGCCGCACGACGAGCACGACCGGCGTCGCCGGATCGCCTGCCCCTCGTCCGCCTCGCGGGAGTCGACGACGCGGGAATCGGCGTGCCGACAGAACGGGCACCGCATGTCGGACTCCCCCTCCCTCGTCGTCGTCCGCCGGCCGAGTTGTCCCCATCCCCTGGGGATCACCGCCCGACCCTGGGGATCGCCGCCCGGGCCCCGCCGCCCCTGGGGACGGACCTGGGGATCACCGGGCCCGGTCCGTGGATCGGGCGCCTCCGCCGGTGGAGCACCACCGTCGTGCGGTGGAGGACCCTGTGGAGAGCCCCTCACCGGTGTGCACAAGCTGTGGACTAACTACACCAGTGTAACCACTAGATGTTGGGGTGGGACGGTAGCGACGCGCGGACTCGCGATGCAACTCCCGGGACGGTGCCCGGACACCGGGGCGCCGAGCGGCCGTCACGTCCGGACGGGCGGGCCCTCGGTGGGGAACGGGGGGCGGGCGGTGCCCGAGTGGGTGGCGGCCCGCGACACGGCCGAGGTACAGCCGGGAGGAGAGGTGGTGGACCGTCGCGGGCTCAGCCCGCTGCCGGCACCACGAGCGGCCGACCGGGCGCCAGGGACGACGCGCCCTCCATCCCGTTGAGCTCGCGGATGCGGGCGACGACCCCGTCCGTGTCGGCCCCGGGGGCGACGCGGGCCGCGACGTCGGTGAGCGACTCCCCCGCTCCGACGACGGCCACCGTCGTCCCCGCGGGCACGGGTGCGGCGGGGGCGCCGGGGGCGGTGGACGGGACGACGAGGCCGGCGAGCACCCCGACCAGCACCCCGAGCAGGACGCCGAGCACGACCACGGCGGCGACGCGGCGACGACGCAGCACCGCGGGCGCGACCGCGGGCGCGACCTCGAGGCGGGGGGCCGCACCCCCGCCTGCGACCCGGGGGCGCACCGGGGGCAGCGCGGCGGGGCTGCGCCGCCCGGAGGGGCGGACGGGGCCGCGGACCTCGTCGAGACCGGCGGGACGGGCGGGGCGCGAGCCCGCGGGCAGCGGACGCCCGGAGGGACGGGCGGCGGGACGCACCGGCAGGACCGCGGACGGGGCCGACCCCCCGGCACCCACGATCCCGCCGGCACCCTCGCCCGTACCCGGCACCTCGACGTCGCAGCGGCCCAGCGGACCGGTCGTCCCCACGGACATGTCGACCTCCTCGACTCGCACACGCGTTCGATCGAACGCGTGTGCGATGTCTAGCATCGACCCCCGACAACGTCGACGGATCGACCGGCGTGTCGTTCGAACACGTGTTTGATCCCGTCGGTGCTCGGCGCTAACTTCGCCGCCGAACCCCCCGCCACCCCGGCGGGCGCGGCGATCCCCCTCGGACGCCGCGGGACGACGTCGGAAAGGACACGGCGATGGCACGCACGCCCCAGGGGCCGGACGGCCCCGAGGAGCCGGTGGCGACCGACGCCGTCGTCGCCGCCCGGGTCCACCCGTTCCCGGAGCCGGCCGACGCCGACGCGTCGCCCGGGCTCACGCCGCGGCAGCGCAAGGTGCTCGAGGTCATCCGCGACCACGTCGAGCGCAACGGCTATCCGCCGAGCGTGCGCGAGATCGGCGACGCGGTCGGGCTCACCTCGACGTCCTCGGTGGCCCACCAGATGCGCACGCTCGAGAAGAAGGGCTACCTGCGCCGCGACCCCAACCGGCCGCGCGCGCTCGACGTGCGGCTGCCCGAGGAGCTCGACGGCGGGGGCGGCGCCGAGGCGCCGGACCACACCGAGGAGATCCGCGCGGACCGGCCCGCCCCGACCTTCGTGCCGGTCGTCGGCCGGATCGCGGCCGGTGGGCCGATCCTCGCGGAGCAGGCCGTGGAGGAGGTCTTCCCGCTGCCGCGCGAGCTGGTCGGCGAGGGATCGCTGTTCCTGCTACGCGTCGCCGGCGACTCGATGGTCGACGCGGCCATCACCGACGGCGACTGGGTGGTCGTGCGCCAGCAGCCCGTCGCCGACAACGGCGAGATCGTCGCGGCGATGATCGACGGCGAGGCCACGGTGAAGACGTTCAAGCGCAAGGACGGGCGGATCTGGCTCCTGCCCCACAACGTCGACTACGAGCCCATCCCCGGCGAGGACGCGACGGTGCTGGGCAAGGTCGTCGCGGTCCTGCGCCGCCTGTAGCGCCCGCGCGGGTCGCCTGCGCCACGGTGCCTTGCCCCGTGGTGGGGAGCGACCTAGCGTTCAGGTCATCAGGTGACCTGAGGAGGAGCGGTTGCGGCCGGTACGGCGGGGCGGGCTCGTGGAGCAGGTGATCGACGCGCTGAGCGCGCCGATCGCGCGCGGCGACTGGCCGCCGGGCCACCGCCTGCCCGCCGTGACCGACCTCGCCGCCGAGCTGGAGGTCGGTCGCTCGACGGTGCGCGAGGCCGTGCAGGCCCTGGCGCACCGCGGTCTGCTCGAGGTCGCGCAGGGACGCGGGACGTTCGTCGCCACCCCCCGATCCGGCCGGTCGGACGACGCCTGGGCCCTGCGGCCGGCGCGCAGCGCGGCGCGGGACGTCTACGAGGCGCGGCGCGGTCCGGAGATCGAGGCCGCCCGGCTGGCCGCGCTGCGCCGCACCGACGACGACCTCGTGGTGATCGAGGCCGCCGCCGCCAACCGCCGGAAGGCGCGCACCTGCGGGGCGATCGGCGAGTGGGCCGAGGCCGATCTGGCGCTGCACCGCGCCGTCGTCGCCGCGACCCACAACCCGGTGCTGGGGCGGGTGTTCGACGCGCTCGCCGAGGGAGTCCACGACACCTTCACCCAGCAGAGCAGCGACCCCGGGTCGGGCGTCGACACCGCCCGCGAGCACGACGCGCTCGTCTCCGCGATCGCCCGGCAGGACCCTGAGGCCGCCGCCGCGGCGACCCGCGGCTACCTCGACGCGTGCGAGCAGGAGCTGCGGAGCCTGCTCGGGGAGGACCGCCCGTGACGGCTCGCCGCCGGGCGATGGGCCTCGCCGTCGAGCACGGGGTGGACGACCTCTACCAGGGCGCGGTGCCGGCGCTGGTCCCGGCGCTCGTCGCGGTCCGCGGCTGGGACCTCACCCGGGCGGGCGGCATCGTGCTCGCGGCGACCGTGCTGTCGTCGGTCGCGCAGCCGCTGTTCGGGCTGCTCGCGGACCGACGGCGCGTGCCCCACCTGCGCATCGTGGGCATGCTGCTCGCCGCGGCCGGGGTCGGCGCGGTCGGGCTCGTGGACTCGTACATCGCGACGTGGTCGGCGGTCCTGCTCTCCGGGCTCGGGGTCGCCGCCTACCACCCGGAGGCGGCGCGCGCGGTGCACCTGACCGGCACCGGCGACCGCGGGATGGGGTGGTTCACCGTCGGCGGGCTGGCCGGGTTCGCCGCCGGGCCCGCCGCGGTCGGGGCCGTGGTCGGCGGGCTGGGCCTCGCGGCGACGCCGCTGCTCGCGCTGCCCGCCGCGGCGGCCGCGCTGGTCGGGCTCCTCCCCCGGCGCCGCCCCGGGCCCGCCGCGACGGGCGGCGCCGGCGCCCCGACGGCCGCCGCCGGCCACGACGACTGGCGACGCTTCGGGTGGCTGACCGGCGTCGTCGTCACCCGGTCCGTCGCCTTCTACGGCCTGAGCGCCTTCCTCGCGGTGCACCTGACGATGCGCTTCGGCTTCGGGCCGGGGCTCGCGGCCGTCACCCTCGGGATCTTCACGGGCGCCGGGGCCGTCGCGACCGTCGCGAGCAGCGCCCTCACGCGGCGGTGGGGGCGCACGGCGGTCCTGCGCGGGTCGTACGTCGCGGCCGTCCCCCTGCTCGCCGCGACGCTGCTCGCACCGTCGCCGGGGCTCGCGCTCGCGGCGACCGGCCTGCTCGGGGCCGCGCTCGGCGTCCCGGTGCCGGTGCACACCACGCTCGGCCAGGCCTACCTGCCAGGGCACCTCGGGCTCGCCGCGTCCGTGACGCTGGGGCTCGCGGTCAGCGCGGGCGGGCTGGCGTCCCCGGTGCTCGGGGCCTTCGCCGACCACCAGGGCACCACCCCGGCCCTCGCGGTCCTCATCGCCGGCCCGGCGCTCGCGGCCCTGCTCACCCTGCCCCTGACCGACCGGCCGGAGAGCGAGGAGCCGGAGCGACCGGGGCGTTCGGACGCGTAGAGGCAGCGAACCACCCGTTCGCTGCGTCCGGGCGGCGCGCCCGCCCCTCGCGCACCAGGTCGCGCAGGCCTCGCACGAGCACGACGGCCCCGGTCAGCAGCACCGCCAGCAGCACGGACAGCCCCCAGACCCGCTCCGCCCCGCCGTGCGCGGCCGCCACCCCCGCGCCCAGCACCAGCGGCACGAGCAGCAGGGACAGGACGCGGTGGAGTGCGGCGGTGGGGTGGTGCTCCATGCCCCGAGCCTGGTGACCGGCGGACCCCCGCGCCATGCGCGATCCCGGAAGGCAGCCTCAGGCAGGGGCAGAGGCTGCCCGATCGGTGGCGTCGCGGGCGGCGCGGCGCAGGTGCTCGGCGAGGTCCTCGACGCCGGGGCCGGGGCGGGCACCGCGGCGCAGGACGAGGGTGCGCCGGGCGAACGGCTCGGCGAGCTCGCACACGGCGAGTCCCCGCGCCGGATCGACGACGCGTCGCGGCACGACGGCGAGTCCGACCCCCGCCTCGGCCAGGTCGACGACCGTGTCGAGGTCGACGGCGCGTCCCCGATAGCGGCCGACCGGCGCGTGCTCGCCGAGGTTCGCCTCGAGGGTCCGGGCGAGCGGCGCGTCGGGCTCGAGCCCGACCAGCGGGTGCTCGGCGACCTCGGCGAAGCTCATCGCCGGGCGATCGGCCGGGGCGCCTCCCGCCGGTCCGACGACGACGAGGGAGTCGTCGGCGAGGTGGTCCGTGGCCGGTGGCGGGGCGTCCCGGGCGTCGATGGTGACCACGCCGAGGTCGGCCTGCCCGTCGGCGAGCAGGCGCACGGTGTCGGCGCTGCGCCGCTGGCGGGCGACCACGTCGACGTCGGGGTGCGCGCTCAGGAACGACACGAGCGCGCGTGGCACCAGATGGCGCATCGGCGAGCTCCCCGCGAGCAGGGTCAGCGGGGTGCCCGCCGGCCGCCGGTAGCCCGCGACCGCGCCCTCGAGGCGGTCCAGCTCGTCGAGCACGGCGTCCGCGTGGCGCGCGAGCGCCTGGCCGGCCGGGGTCGGGCGCACCCCGCGGCGGCCGCGGACCAGCAGGTCGACGCCCGCGTGGTGCTCGAGCGCCCGGACCCGCGCGCTCGCCGACGGCAGGCTGAGGTGCAGGCGGGCCGCTCCGGCCGTGATCGAGCCCTCGGCGACCACCGCCCGGAACAGGCGCAGGTCGAGCAGGTCGTACCGCACGGCGAGGAGCCTACGGCCGCGACGCAGGCAGGAAGGTGCGCGGACGCGGGAGCGAACGGGGAGTTCGCGCGCATAGAAGCAGCGAACAGCGCGTTCGCTGCACCTACCCCGGGCCCTGGCGCCGCCGGACCAGCGTCACGACGCCCACGAGCAGGCCCGCGCCCAGCGCCACGGCGACGACGACGCCGATGCTGCGCAGGGGCTCGGGCACGGTGGTCTCCGCCGCCCGTGGCTCGGCGGACGCCGGAGCAGCACCCGAGCCGGACGCCGGCGCCGGCGCGTCCCCCACCAGCGCCACCGCGTCCGGCACCGCGTGCAGCGGCGCCGCCGGCTGCCCCGACGGCGTCTCCCCCGTCGTCAGCAGCGTCCCGTCCGGCGCGAACGCGATCGCCTCGCCCTGCACCTCGCCCGGCAGCGGCACGCGCACCGGCGTCCCGCGCAGCGCGGCCACGACGTCCTCGGCCGTCGCGGTCCCGCCGGGCGCCGGGTAGAGCCAGGCGTCGGCGTAGGTCCGCAGCGCCACGACCCGGCCGTCGGCGGAGATCGCCCCGCCGGTGTAGCTGCCCGAGCCCAGCGTCGTGATCGCCTCGCCGGGCACGACGACCTCGCCGGCCCGCTGCAGCCTCCCCGTGCCCCCGCCGCCCGCCGGCTCTGCGGCGACGTAGACGCCGCTGCGCCCGCCGAGGTCCTTGGTGACGATCACCGGGCGGTCGTCGGCGGGCAGCAGCAGCGACTCGGCGTCGTGCGCGCCGTCGGGGTAGGTCAGGCGGGTGACGGTCGTGCCGTCGGGCCCCACCCGCAGCATCGCCACCGTCGCCCGCCGGCGTCCGTTGTCCCCGACGTCCGCGAGCCACAACGTGCCGTCGTCGCCGCGCGCGAGGTCCTCGACGTCGCGGCCCTGCGCGGACACCTCGGTCTCCCCGACCACCGCGCAGTCGTCGTCGAGCACGGACACCGTGCTCGGGTTGCCACTGTCGTTGACGACCTCGTAGCCGCCCGACGGGCCCGCGACCAGTCCCGACGCCTCCGCCAGCCGCCGATCGGACAGGGTGCAGCGGACCTGCGGGTCGGCCCACGCCACGGTCGGCACCAGCGAACCCACGACGACCAGCAGGACGAGCGCGAGCCGCCCGGGCCCGCTCAGGGCACGCGCGCGGGGTCGACCGCAGCCGCGCGCAGGGCGGCCGCGAGCTCCTCGTCCACCCGTGCGTGCAGCACCGTGCCCTCGGCGGTGTGGCGCTCGGCCAGCACCTCCCCGTCGGAGTGGGCACGCGCGACCAGTGCGCCCTCGGTGTAGGGCAGCACGACCTCGAGCTCGACGTCGGGGTGCGGCAGCTCCTCGGCGAGGCGCGCCCGCAGCCGGCCGAGCCCCTCGCCGGTGCGCGCCGAGACGAACACCGCGCCGGGCAGGGCCCCGCGCAGCTCGGCCAGCGCCATCGGCTCGGCGGCGTCGACCTTGTTGACGACCAGCAGCTCCGGCGGCGCCGGCGAGTCGCCGTTCCGGGTCGAGCTCCGCTGCGCTCCGTCTCCCGAGACCTCGCCGATGACCTGGCGGACCGCGGCGATCTGGTCCTGCGCCGACGGGTCGGAGCCGTCGACGACGTGGAGCAGCAGGTCGGCGTCGGCGACCTCCTCCAGCGTCGAGCGGAAGGCGTCGACGAGCTGGTGGGGCAGGTGGCGCACGAAGCCGACGGTGTCGGTCAGCGTGACCTCGCGACCGTCGTCGGTCTCCCAGCGCCGGGTCGTCGGGTCGAGGGTCGCGAACAGCGCGTCCTGGACCAGCACCCCGGCGTCGGTGATCGCGTTGAGCAGGCTCGACTTCCCGGCGTTGGTGTAGCCGGCGATCGCGACCGACGGCACGGCGCGACGCTGCCGCCGCCCGCGCTTGGTGTCGCGGACCGTCGACATCCCCTCGATCTCGCGGCGCAGCTTGGCGATGCGCCGGTGGATGCGCCGCCGGTCGGTCTCGAGCTTGGTCTCACCGGGACCGCGGGTGCCGACGCCGCCGCCGCCCGCGCCGCCACCACCGCCGGCGCCACCGCCCTGCCGGGACAGCGACTCGCCCCATCCGCGCAGGCGGGGGAGGAAGTAGCGCAGCTGGGCCAGCTCGACCTGCGCCTTGCCCTCCCGCGAGCTCGCGTGCTGGGCGAAGATGTCGAGGATCAGCGCGGTCCGGTCGACCACCTTGACCTTGAGCTTCTCCTCCAGGTTGCGCAGCTGGCCGGGCGAGAGCTCGCCGTCGCAGATGACCGTGTCGGCGCCGGTGGCCTGGACGGTCTCGCGCAGCTCGGCCACCTTGCCCGAGCCGACGAACGTGCCGGGGTCGGGCGTCTGGCGGCGCTGGATGAGGCCGTCGAGCACCTCGGAACCCGCGGTCTCGGCGAGGCGGGCCAGCTCGACGAGCGAGGCGTCGGCCTCGCGCGCGGTGCCCTCGGTCCACACGCCGATGAGCACGACCCGCTCGAGGCGCAGCTGGCGGTACTCGACCTCGGTGACGTCGGTGAGCTCGGTCGACGAGCCGGTGAGCCCCGGGACGCGCCGCAGGGACGTGCGCTCCTCGAGGTCGAGCGCGCCGCCGGTGGGCTCGTCGCGCCGCTCGTCCGCGGCGGGATCGAGGGGATCGAGAGGGACGTCGAGCCGGATGTCGCTGCTGCGGTCGCGACGGCCCGTCGGGACACGGGTCGTCGGCGTGCGGGGGTCCTGCGGTGCGGGTTCTGTCATGTCACCGTCCATGGTTCCACGAGCAGCAACGCGAAAACCACCTCACCGCGCCGGGCGGGCTCAGACACCCAGCGCGACCGGCACGCCCCACGTCCCGCGCGCCACGAGCTCGGCGGGCCCGGTGAGGGTGGTCGAGGCCGCGTCGACGCCCACGAGCAGGGTGCCGCCGGGGGTGTCCACGGTGACGGTGCCGGTGCCCCGCCCCGCGGCGTGGAGGGCCGCGACGGCGCCGGCGACGGTGCCCGTGCCGCAGGAGCGCGTCTCGCCGGACCCGCGCTCGTGCACCCGCAGCCGCACCGCCCCGTCGACCAGCGGCGTCAGCACCTCGACGTTGACCCCGCGCGGGAAGAGCGAGGCGTCGTAGGCGGGCGGCCGGGCCAGGTCGAGGGTGTCGAGGGCGACCGACGGCGGCGCCACGCAGGCCAGGTGCGGGTTGCCGACGTCGACGGCCACGCCGTCCAGCTCGACGCCGCCCGCCCCACCGACGACCGTCGTGGAGTACGGCCCCAGCTCGGCGGGGCCCATGTCGACGGTGACGGGGCCGGTGTGGTCGACGGTCACCCGGCGCGTCCCGGCCCGCGTGGCCACGGGGTGGGCGCCGGGGGCGACGAGGCCGGCCTCGACGAGGTAGCGCGCGAAGACCCGGATGCCGTTGCCGCACATCTCGGCGAGCGAGCCGTCGGCGTTGCGGTAGTCCATGAACCAGGTCGCCTCGCCGCCCGCCACCCCGGCCGCGGCGGCGACCGGCCCGTCGGTGCGCACCACGCGCAGCACCCCGTCGGCCCCGATCCCCCGCCGGCGGTGGCAGACCGCGCGCACGAGCCGGCCGTCGTCGCCGTCGAGGTCGATCAGGCCGTCGGGGTCGGGGAGCACGACGAAGTCGTTCTCGGTGCCGTGCCCCTTGACGAACTCCACGCCGCCCAGCCTAGCGACGGCCACTTCTCTGCGTGAGCTGCACAACTTCCCGTTCCGCAAATGTGCAGAGACTGCAAGATCAGCCTAAGGTCGACGACGTGACCACGGGACTGCGCGAGCGCAAGAAGCTCCGGACGCGGCGCGCGCTCGGCGCGGCGGCGCTCGAGCTCGCGGTGACCCACGGGCTCGCCGAGGTCACGGTCGAGCAGATCGCCGAGGCCGCCGACGTCTCGCCGCGCACCTTCTTCAACTACTTCTCCTCGAAGGAGGAGGCGGTGGTGGCCGCCGACGTCGAGCGTGCGCGCGACATGGGCGAGCGCCTCGCGGCCCGTCCCGCGGGCGAGCCGGTGCTCGCGTCGGTGCGGGCCGTGATGCGCGAGATGCTCGGCGACGCCCCGCGCTCGCGGGAGTGGATCGCCCAGGCCCGTCTCGTGAGGTCCGAGCCGTCGCTGGTGCCGCAGCAGCTCGCCGCCTACGCCGCCTCGGAGCGGCGCCTCGCCGCGATCCTGGCCGAGCGCACCGGCCTCGACGCGACCGACCTCTACCCCGCGGTCACCGCGGCGGCGGTCATGGCGGCGGTGCGGGTGGCCACCACCCGGTGGCTCGAGTCCGACGAGCACGGCGACCTCGCCGACGTCGTCGATCGCGTCGTCGACCTGCTCGCCGCGGGCCTGCGCGACGCCCCCTCGCCCGGGCCGTGACGCCCGGGCCGTGACGCCCCACCCGCACCCGGCGCCCCACCACCCCTCGCTCCCTCCCGGAGATCCTCGATGTCCACGCCCACGGCGACGGCCCCGTCGACGGCCCCGCCCGCCACCCGCCACGTGCTGGTGGCCCTCTCGGGCCTGCTCATGGCCCTGTTCGTCGCGATCCTGTCCTCGACGATCGTGTCCAACGCCCTGCCCCGGATCCTCGCGGACCTCGGCGGCACGCAGGCGCAGTACACGTGGGTCGTCACGGCCTCGCTGCTGGCGATGACCGCGTCGACCCCGATCTGGGGCAAGCTCGCCGACCTCTTCTCGAAGAAGCTGCTCGTCCAGATCGCGATCACGCTGTTCATCGTCGGCTCGATGCTCTGCGGCCTGACGACGGACACCGCCGAGCTCATCGGCTTCCGCGTCGTCCAGGGCCTCGGCATGGGCGGGCTCATGGCGCTGGCCCAGGTCGTGATCGCCGCGATCATCCCGCCGCGCGAGCGCGGCCGGTACTCCGGCTACCTCGGCGCGATCATGGCCGTGGCGACGGTCGGCGGCCCGCTCATCGGCGGCGTCATCGTCGACACCATCGGCTGGCGCTGGTGCTTCTACGTCACCGTGCCGATCGCCGTCGTCGCGCTCGTCGTCCTGCAGCGCACGCTCACGGTGCCGACGATCAAGCGCGAGGTGCACATCGACTACGTCGGCGCCGTGCTCGTCGCGGCCGGCGTGTCCGCCCTGCTCATCTGGACCTCGCTCGCCGGCCACCAGTTCGCCTGGGCCTCGTGGTCGTCGGTGGCCTGGGTCGGCGGCGGCGTCCTCGCCCTCGTGCTGGCGGTGGTCGTCGAGTCGAAGGTGCGCGAGCCGATCGTCCCGCTGCACCTGTTCCGCAACCCGACGGTCGCCCTGGCCACCGTCGCCGGCCTGTTCGTCGGCGTCGCGATGTTCGGCTCGACGGTCTACCTCTCGCAGTTCTTCCAGCTCGCCCGCGGCGCCACGGCCACCGAGGCCGGCCTGCTCACGCTCCCGATGATCGCCGGGCTCTTCCTGGCCTCGACGATCGTCGGCCAGCTGATCACCCGCTACGGCCGGTGGAAGCCCTACCTCGTCGGCGGCGGCGTCCTGCTCACCCTGGGCCTGCTCGGCGAGGGGCTGTTCGTCAGCGCGACCGTGCCCTACGGCCTGCTCGCCGTGTTCATGGCGATGGTCGGTGTCGGCGTCGGCGCGACCCAGCAGAACCTCGTGCTCGCGGTGCAGAACCAGGTCGCGATGAGCGAGATGGGCGCGGCGAGCTCGACCGTCGCGTTCTTCCGCTCGCTCGGCGGCGCCGCCGGCGTGGCCGCGCTGGGCGCGCTGCTGAGCACCCAGGTCACGAGCTCGATCAGCTCCGGGCTCGCCGCGCTCGGCATCCCACCCTCGGCCACCGCGTCCTCCGGGGGCCAGATCCCGGACCTCGCGACCCTGCCGGCCCCGGTCCGGACCGTGATCGAGAACGCGTACGGCGACTCCATCGCCACGCTGTTCCTCGTCGCCGCCCCGCTGGCGCTGATCGCGCTGATCGCGATCCTGTTCCTGCACGAAGTCCCGCTGCGCCGCACGATCGACGTCGAGGAGACCGCACCCGCCGCCCTGCCCGGGACCGAGACAGCCGCGACCGGCGCGATCGGCGCCGACACCGTCCGGCGGCACCGCCCGGCCCTGCGCGGCACGGTGCGCCACGACGACGAGCCCGCCCCGGGGGCGGTGCTGACGCTGGTCGACGCCGACGGCCGCCAGCTCGGGCGCGCCGTCACCGACGCCGACGGCGTCTACGCGATCGAGACGGCGACGGCGGGACGCCCGCACCTGCTCGTCGTGCAGTGGCGCGGCACCCCGCACGTGGAGGCGCTCGGCGGCGCGACCGGCCCGCAGTCCCGGGACATCGCGCTCGTCACCGACCCCGCGGCCACCGGCCGGCACTCCCGCGCCGGGCTCGACGCGCCGACGGTGTCGCTGGCCGCGGAGCGGTAGGCCCCCGTGAGCGATCTTCCGAGCCATAGCTCAGAAGATCGCTCACGGACGACGGTCGGCCCAGCGGTCCAGCACCGCCGTGACGAGGTCGGACCGGTCGGCGTCGAACCAGTGCACGCGCCCGTCGCGCCGGAACCACGAGCGCTGGCGGCGCACCAGGCGCCGGGTGGCGACGACCGTGCGCCGGCGCGCCTCGTCGAGGTCGATCGTGCCGTCGAGGTGGTCGAGCACCTCGCGGTAGCCCACGGCGCGCGAGGCCGTCGCCCCGTCCCGCAGCCCCCGCCCCTCGAGCGCGCGCACCTCCTCGACCAGCCCGCCCGCGAGCATTCCGTCGACCCGCTCGGCGATCCGCTCGTCCAGCCGCGCCGTGTCGCGGTCGAGGCCCACGAGCACGGCATCGTGGCGCGGGACGCCGGGCCGCGGGAGGCTCGTCGCGAACGGGCGCCCGGTGAGCTCGACGACCTCGAGCGCCCGCACGATCCGCCGCCCGTTGCTGGCGAGGATGCTCCGCGCGGCGTCCGGGTCGCGGGCGGCGAGGCGGGCGTGCATCGCCGGCGCGCCGACCTCGGTGAGCTCGGCGTCGAGGCGGGCGCGCAGGTCGGGGTCGGTGCCGGGGAACTCGAGGTCGTCGAGGACCGCCTGGACGTAGAGCCCCGACCCGCCCACCACCAGCGGCACGCCCCCGCGCTCCCGGATCGCGTCGACCGCGGCGCGGGCGTCGCGCTGGTAGGCGGCGACGGTGGCGGTGTCGGTGACCTCGAGGACGTCGAGCAGGTGGTGCGGCACGCCGCGCCGGGCGTCGGGCGGGAGCTTCGCCGTGCCGACGTCCATCCCGCGGTAGAGCTGCATCGCGTCGGCGTTGACCACCTCGGCGCCGAGCCCCCGGCGCGCCAGCTCCTCGGCGAGGTCGAGCGCGAGGTCGGACTTGCCGGTCGCCGTCGGGCCGACGAGGGCGATCGGACGGGAGACGGAGCGCAGCCGAGCTCGACCCGACGACGAGGTCACGCGCCCGAGGATCCCAGTTCCCACACCGCCACGTGGTACGCGACCCCGTACGGCGCGGAGGAGTGCTCGAGGCGCGCCGAGGCCGGGCGCGGCGCCGCCCCCGCGAGCACCTGCCACGGCACCCGCCCGGCGACGAGCAGCTCGTCGGACAGCTCCGGGTCGAGGCCCGCGAGCGCCGCCGCGTCCCCGGCGGCGAGGGCGTCGGCGACGGCCCGGTCGTAGGGCCCCGCGCGCTCGTCGAGGGCGCCGGGGGCCCGGGCGGTGTGGGTGGCGGCGCCGTCACCGAGCACCAGCAGGACGTCGTGGCCATCGGCGGCGGCGAGCTCCTCCCCCGCCCGCCGCGCGTCCTCGGGGGTCGTGTCGCGGGCGAGCACGTGGGCGTCGATCCGCACCGCGTCGCCGGCCGGCCCGGCCTGCTCCCGCAGCCACCCCGCGACGAGCACGGGCAGCGGCAGCTCGGGGTCGGGCGCCCGGCCCGGGTCCGCATCGGGCGCCGCGGGCCCGGCGAGGGCGACGCGGACGTCGGCGCCGAAGCCGGCGAACGTCCCGCACGTGCCCGGCGGGTACGCCGCGGCGGTCGGGGCCGCACCCACCGCGAGCCAGCGGTCGCCGGCCGCCGCCAGGCGGGTGGCCACGGCCCGGCACGCGGCGCGCAGGGCGGCCGTCTCGGCGGCCGCGGTCCCGGCGAGCTCGGCTGCGAGCAGGGGCGGGTGGGGCACCACCGCCGCCGTCACGATCACTGTGCCGAGGCTATCCCGGGCGCGGGGGTCCGGCACGTGCTGCGCCCGCCGCTCAGGGGTGGAGCTCCCCCTCCCCGTCGAGGGTCGAGCTCCGCTGCGCTCCGTCCCCCACTCACGGGTCGAGCTCCGCTGCGCTCCGTCTCCCACTCACCGGTCGAGCTCCGCTGCGCTCCGTCTCCCACTCACCGGTCGAGCTCCGCTGCGCTCCGTCTCCCACTCACCGGTCGAGCTCCGCTGCGCTCCGTCTCCCACGGGAAGGGAGTTCCGGCGCGGTCGCCGGACCTGCTTGAATGCCCGGACCGTAGGAGCGGGAGGTGTCGGGCTCGATGACCGACGAGCAGGCCACGGAGGTCTCGGAGGCGTCGGCGGTCACGCGCGCCACGGAGACCACGGAGGCCGCCGACGTCACGGACGGGGCGGTCCCCGACGGTGCCGCGCCGCCGGCCCCACCGGCCGCGCCGACCCCGGGACCCCCCGGGAGCGCGCCGTCGTTCCCGTCGGTGAGCTCCGCCGCGATCGACCCGGGACGCTGGGGCCGCGTCGACGCCGACGGGACGGTCTACGTGACGACCGCCGACGGCGAGCGGGCGGTCGGCTCCTGGCAGGCCGGTGACGCCGCCGAGGGCCTCGCCCACTTCGCGCTGCGCTTCGACGACGCCCGCGCCGAGACCGACCTGCTCGTCCGCCGCCTCACGGCCGGGCGCGGCGACGCGCGCGCCATCCTGCGCAGCGCCACTGCCCTGCGCGAGCGCCTCGCCGACGCCGCGGTCGTCGGCGACGTGGTCGGGCTCTCCCACCGCCTCGACGCCGTCGTCGCCGCGGCCGAGCGCGCCGAGGAGGCCGAGCGCGCCGCCCGCGCGGGCGCCCGTGAGGACGCGGTGGCGCGCAAGGAGGCCCTCATCGCCGAGGCCGAGACGCTGGCCGAGGAGACGACACGCTGGAAGCACGCCGGTGACCGCTTCCAGGCGATGATCGAGGAGTGGAAGTCGGTCAAGGGGATCGACCGCAAGACCGACGACGCCCTGTGGAAGCGCTTCTCCCGGGCGCGCGAGACGTTCGCCCGCCGCCGCGGCGCCCACTTCGCCGAGCTCGACCGCGCTCGCACCGCCGCCAAGGGCCGCAAGGAGGAGCTGGTCGCCGAGGCCGAGTCGCTCGTCGACTCCACCGACTGGGGCCCGACCGCCGGGCGCTACAAGGAGCTCATGGCCGACTGGAAGGCTGCCGGGCGCACCACCAAGGAGGCCGACGACGCCCTGTGGGCGCGGTTCCGGGGTGCCCAGGACACGTTCTTCTCGCGCCGGTCGGCCGCCTTCTCGGCCCGCGACGCCGAGTTCGAGGGCAACGCGGCGGCGAAGGAGGAGCTCCTCGCCGAGGCCGCGCGGATCGACCTCTCCGACGTCGACGCGGCCCGCGCCGCGCTGCGCGACGTGCAGGAGCGCTGGGACGCGATCGGCAAGGTGCCGCGCGAGCGGGTGCGCGAGTTCTCGGCACGGCTCAAGGAGGTCGAGGACCGGGTGCGCGCCGCGGTCGACCGCCGCTGGCAGGCCAGCGACCCCGAGACCGAGGCGCGCGTCGGGCAGTTCCGGGCCCGCGTCGAGCAGTACGAGGCGCAGGCCGCCAAGGCCCACGCCGCGGGCGACCGTCGCCGCGCGCAGGAGGCCGAGCGCCAGGCCGCGCAGTGGCGTGAGTGGCTCGCCGCCGCGGAGGACGCGACCCGGTAGGCGGGACTACCGCCGCGAGAAGGCGTAGCTCGCCCACCGCGCGGCGAGCACGATCATCGCCAGCAGGGCGAGCCAGAGCCCGATCCCGGGGCCGGTGCCGGCGCTGGTGTTCTGCGACCAGATCGCCCACAGCCCCGTCACCGACGTGATCGTGCACCCGGCCGCGGTGACGAACACCGCCGGCCAGCGTCCGGTGAGCAGCGAGACCGCGGTGCCGATCACGCCGAACACCACCGCGAGCGTGCCGAACAGCCGCGGCAGGCCGGTGACACCGGGCCGGCCGAGGACGACCTCCCAGCCGGACGCGCCGAGCCCCGTCCACGGCAGCACCGCGGCGAGCAGCAGGACGAGCACCGCGACGGCGGCGACGAGCGCGCCGGGCCCGAAGTCGACGCGCGCCGAGGGCCGGGGCGGCGCCGGCGGGCGGCCGTCGGTGGAGCGGTCGGTCACGGCTCAGACCTCCTGCAGGGTGGCCGAGCACCCGGACACCGGGGCGGCGGGAGCGGCCGGCGGGCCGAGCGTCGGCAGGCCGAGCCCGGTGGTGCGCGGCGTGGTGGGTCGCTGCCCCGCGGCGTGGGCGTCGCCCGCGCGGGTGCGGCGGTGGGTCAGGACGTCCCCGTCGGCGACGACGTGGTGCGGGGCGCCGTACGTGGCGCGGACGGTGACGACGTCTCCGGGCCGGATCTCCTCCGTGGTGCCCGTCGGCGTGAAGTGCACCAGTCGGCCGTCGCGTGCCCGCCCGCTCATCCGCCGGGTCGCGGTGTCCTTGCGGCCCTCGCCGGTGGAGACGATCAGCTCGAGCTCACGCCCGACCTGCTCCCGGTTGAGCTGCAGGGAGATCTCCTCCTGCAGCGCGACGAGCCGGTCGTACCGCTCCTGCACGACGGCCTTCGGCACCTGGTCGGGCAACGTGGCGGCGGGTGTGCCGGGCCGGGGTGAGTACTGGAACGTGAAGGCCTGGCTGAACCGCGAGGCCTCGACGACGCGCAGGGTCTCGACGAAGTCCTCCTCGGTCTCGCCGGGGAAGCCGACGATGATGTCCGTGGTCAGCGCCGCGTCGGGCATCGCGGTGCGGACCTCGTCGACGATGTCGAGGTAGCGCTTCGCCCGGTACGAGCGGCGCATGGCCTTGAGCACCCGGTCCGAGCCGGACTGCAGCGGCATGTGCAGCTGCGGGCACACGTTCGGCGTCTCGGCCATCGCCGTGATGACGTCGGAGGTGAAGTCCCGCGGGTGCGGGCTCGTGAAGCGGACCCGCTCGAGGCCGTCGACGCGCCCGCACGCCCGCAACAGGTCGGCGAAGGCGGTGCGCCCGCTCGCGCGGTCGTCGAACGAGACGCCGTAGGCGTTGACGTTCTGCCCGAGCAGCGTCACCTCGAGGACGCCCTCGGCGACCAGCGCCTCGACCTCGGCGAGGATCTCGCCGGGCCGCCGGTCGACCTCCTTGCCGCGCAGCGACGGCACGATGCAGAAGGTGCAGGTGTTGTTGCAGCCGACCGAGATCGACACCCAGCCCGCGTAGGCGGAGTCGCGGCGGGCGGGCAGGTGCGACGGGAAGGTCTCGAGCGCCTCGAGGATCTCGACCTGCGCCTCGCCGTTGTGCCGCGCGCGCTCCAGCAGCGCCGGCAGCGAGCCGGTGTTGTGGGTGCCGAAGACGACGTCGACCCACGGCGCCTTCGCGACGACGGTGTCGCGGTCCTTCTGCGCGAGGCAGCCGCCGACCGCGATCTGCATCCCGGGCCGGCGGGCCTTCTCCGGCGCCAGGCGCCCGAGCTGGCCGTAGAGCTTGTTGTCGGCGTTCTCGCGGACCGCGCAGGTGTTGAACACGACGAGGTCGGCGCCGTCGGCGTCGGCGGTGTGCGCGTAGCCCGCCTCCTCGAGCACGCCCGCGAGGCGCTCGGAGTCGTGCACGTTCATCTGGCACCCGTGGGTGCGGATGTGGAAGGTCGGCGCGGTGTCGATGGTCGAGCTCCGCTCCGCTACGTCTCCTGCGCTCATCGCCACCCAGGGTAGGCGCCCCTCACGTGCCGAGCGTGCTGGCATCGAAGTCCTCCCGGCGGCCGGTGGTCGCGCGGTTCACACCCCACAGGACGACCCCCAGGAGCAGCAGGATCCCCGCGAACAGGTACTCCTTCGGCGGGCGCCCGGAGAACGGGCTCGCGAGGAAGGCGCACAGCACGGCGGCGACGACCGGGATCGCCGTCGGGGCTCGGAAATGGCGGTGGCCGACCTCGTCGCGGCGCAGCACCAGCACCGCGATGTTGACCAGCGTGAACACCGCGAGCAGCAGCAACGAGGTCATGCTGCCGAGCTCGGAGATCTCCAGGAGGAGCACCAGCACGATCGCGAGCGCGCTGGTCACGACGATCGCCAGCCACGGCGTGCGCCGGCCCGGGTGCACCCGGGAGAACGCGTCCGGGATGATCCGCTCCCGCCCCATCCCGTAGAGCAGGCGGCTGGCCATCATCATGTTGATCAGCGCGGTGTTCGTGACGGCGAAGAGCGTGATGGCCGCGAACACGACGGCCGGGAACGACGGCGACGCGGTCTGGACCACCCGCAGCAGCGCCCCGCTCTCCGCGGCGGCGAGCTCCTCGGTGGGCACGAGCGTCGAGGCCAGCAGCGCGACGACCAGGTAGATCGTCGCCGTGATGCCCATCGCGAGCAGCATCGCGCGGGGGAACGTCCGGGGCGGGTCGACGGTCTCCTCGGCCATGTTCACCGAGTCCTCGAACCCGACCATCGCGAAGAAGGCGAGCGCGGTCGCCGACGAGATCGCGAGCAGCACGGCCGGCTCGGAGAAGATCGAGCTGTCGGGCGCCGAGGTGGCGAACTGCCCCAGCCGCGACGCGTCGCCGGCCCCGTTGATCACCGCCCAGGCGCCCAGCACGATGACGATGGCCAGGCCGAGGAGCTCGATGCTCGTGAGCACGACGTTCACGCGCACCGACTCTCCGACGCCCCGGAAGTTGATGACGGCCAGCATCACGAGGAACGCCACGACCACGAGCGGCGTGACCCACCCCGGCAGCTCGCCGACGATCGCCTCGAGGTTCCGCCCGCCGAACGCCTGCGCCGCCGAGGCCGCCGACGTGATGCCCGAGCACATCACGGTGAACGCGACGACGAAGGTCAGGAACGGCCGGCGGAACGCCAGCTGGGTGTAGAGGGCGGCGCCCGCCGCCCGCGGGTACTTGCCGACCAGCTCGAGGTAGCTGAACGCGGTCATGAAGGCGACGACGAACGCCAGCAGGAACGGCAACCACAGCGCGCCACCGACGCGTTCCGACACCGTCCCGGTCAGCGCGTAGATCGTCGTGCCGAGGATGTCGCCGATGATGAAGAAGACGAGCAGCTTGGGGCCGATCGCCCGGACCAGGGACCCCTCGCCCGAGGCGTCGGTCGCGGTGGCGTTCGCGGTGTCGTCGGGCACGGGGGCAGCCTGCCGTGGACGGCCTGACCGCGCACCGGTCGATCGCGTCCCCGGGCTGGCACGATGCCCGGATGAGCCGGGCCGTGGGTCGCCGCACGGTGCTGCGCGCCGGGCTGGGCGCCGGCCTGGGCGCGGCGACGCTGCTCGCCGCGGGCTGCACCCGGCCGGACGCGACGCCGGTCGTCGTCGCGACCGGGGGTCCCCAGGGCGTCTACCGCCGCCTCGGTGAGGCGCTGGCCGCGGTCTGGCGCACCGACCCGGGCGTGCCGACCGGGGTGCTGGGCAGCGAGGGGTCGGTCGACAACGTCGGGATGCTCGTGTCCGGGCGCGCGCGGGCCGCGTTCTGCGCGGCGGACGTCGCCGTCGACGGCGCCGTCGACGGGGCGCGCCCGCGCTTCCCCCTGCAGGCGCTGGCCCGGGTGCACGACGACGCGATCCACGTCGTCGTCCCCGCCGAGTCCCCGATCCGCCGCCTCGCCGACCTCGCCGGGCGCCGGGTGTCGGTGGGCGCGCGCAACTCCGGGGTGCTCGTCATCGCGCCGCGCCTGCTCCAGACCGTCGGCCTCACGGCCGAGCGCGACACCGAGGCCGTGCTGCTGGGGCTCGACGACTCGGCGGCGGCCCTGGAGCGCGGGGAGATCGACGCCTTCTTCTGGTCCGGCGGGGTGCCCACCGCCGGCGTCGACCGCCTGGCCCGCGCCCGCCCCGTGCGGCTGCTCGACCTCGGCGAGGAGACCGCGCGCCTGCGCACCCGCTACCCCGTCTACGACGTCACCACGGCGCCCGCCGGCACCTACGGTCTCGTCGACCCGGTCAGCACGACGACCGTGCGCAACGTCCTGCTCGTCACCGCGGACCTGCCCGCCGACCTCGCCCAGGACCTCGTGCGCGTCATGCTCGAGAACCGCGCGGCCCTCGCCTCCGCCGACCCCGCCGGGCGCAGCATCGACCCGCGCACCGCCATCGGCACCCAGCCGGTGGCCCTGCACCCCGGTGCCGTCGCGGCCTACCGCGCGTTCAAGGGGATCTGAGCGGGCCGCTCCCCCGCCTCCCCGGCCGCGACGTCGGCCCGCTCGCCCTCGGCCTCCCGCGTCGCGGCCGGCGGCAGCCGCAGGACCACGCGCAGACCGCCGTCGTCGGGCAGCTGCAGCACGAGCTCGCCGCCCGCCCGCTCGGCCGCGCGCGCGGCGATCGCGAGGCCGAGCCCGGTGCCGTCGATCCCCGCGCCGACCTGGGCGGGCGCACGCCAGAAGCGGTCGGTCGCGCGGTCGAGCTCGGACGGGTCGAGGCCGCGGCCGTGGTCGCGCACGCCGACCTCGACGAACCCGTCGACGCGAGCGGTCGTCAGCTCGATCGCGGTGCCCGGCGGCGCGTACTTCACGGCGTTGTCGAGGACCGCGTCCAGCACGGCCACCACGGAGTCGACGTCCGAGCGCGCGACGAGCCCGCCCGGCCCGCTCCGGCGCAGCGACAGGCCCTCGTGCACGGCGAGCACGCCCCAGGCGTCGGCGCGGTCGGCGAGCACCGGGTCGATCGGCATCGCCACCGGCTGCGGCGGGCGCCCCTCGGCCCGGGCGAGGGCGAGCAGCGCGTCGAGCACCCCGGCGAGCCGGTCGGTCTCCTCCAGCGCCGCCCCGTGCTCCTCGCGCAGCGCGTCGTCGACCGTGGCACCCGGCGTGGCGAGGGCGGCACCGACGTTCTGCATCCGCAGCCGCAGCGCGGTCAGCGGGTTGCGCAGCTGGTGGCCGGCGTCCGCGACGAAGGCTCGCTGCGACTCCAGCGCGTGGGTCACCCCGGCCGCCATCTGGTCGAAGTGCCGGCTCAGGCGCCGCAGCTCGGGCGGCCCGCGCCCGTCGCCGACCGGCCGCGGCGCCCGGCCCGCGCGCACCGCCGCGGCGACCTGCGCCGTGCCGGCGTCGAGGCTCTCGACCGGCGCGAGGATCCAGCGCACCAGCGGCAGCGCGACCCCCGCCGCGACCGCGAGCGCCACCAGCCCGGCGGCGGCGAGCGCGGCCCAGGCGCGCAGCGTCTCCCAGCGCGCGGGGCTGGTCGGCGAGACCGTCACCGCCGCGCCCCGCACCTCGCCGCCCACGAGCACCGGCTCGGCCAGCAGCAGCGGCTCGCCGTCCCACGGCCACACGACCTCGGGGGGCTCCGAGCGCTGCCCGGCGAGCGCGAGCTGCACCCGGCGCGCCACCGGCTCCGGGACCGCCGGGCGCGACGACGCGAGCACCCGCCCCTCGCGGTCGACGACCAGCGCGGCGACCCCGTAGATCTCGTCGTACCGGGCGAGCTCGGCGGCCAGCGCGCTCGCGTCCCCGTCGCCGACGGGGCGCTGGGCCAGCGCGGCGAAGCGCGTCGTGTCACCGAGGCGGTCGGCGAACAGCCCCGACGTCGCGGCCGCCGCCGACGCCGCCGCGAGCGGCACCCCCAGCCCGAGCACCAGCAGCCCGACGAGCACCGAGAAGACGACGAGCAGCCGGGCGCGCACGGGTCAGCTCCCCGATCGACCGTCGAGCCCCGCGGCGGTCCGTCCCCCGGCGGCGAGGCGGTACCCCACGCCCCGCACCGTCGCCACCATCCCGGGGCGGGCGAGCTTGGTCCGGAGGGTGGCGACGTGGACGTCGAGCGTGCGGTCGGCACCCGCCCACCGCCGGCCCCACACCTCGGCGACGAGACGGTCGCGGGTGCACACCGCCCCGTCGGCGTCGGCGAGCAGGGCGAGCACCGCGAACTCCTTGCGCGAGAGCGCCACGTCGGCGCCGTCGACGGTCAGGGTGTGGCGGGCACGGTCGAGGACGACGCCGTCGCCGAGGTCGGTCACCGGGTCCGGGGTGGCGTGCTGGGCGGCGGTGGCACTGCGCCGGCGGCGCACGGCGTGGATGCGGGCGACGAGCTCGCCGACGTCGTAGGGCTTGACCAGGTAGTCGTCCGCGCCGTGGTGCAGCCCGAGGATGCGCTCGTCGACGCTGCCCCGGGCGCTGACGACGATCACCGGGACGTCGCCGGCCTCGCGGATGCGCCGGCACACCTCGAGCCCGTCGATGTCCGGCAGGCCGAGGTCGAGCAGCACGACGTCGGCGCCGGGCAGCTTCGGGAGCACGGCGAGCCCCTGGCCGACCCGCTCGACCTGCATCTCGTGGCGCGTCAGGGCGGCGCGCAGGGCGGCGGCGACCCGGTCGTCGTCCTCCACGACGAGCACCCGCACCTCGGCCTCCTCCCGCCACGCCGCCCGCGGATGACACCCGTGTGACGGCGTGGTCCGGCAACCCTAAGTCTTCCTCAAGAGCGTGGACGCCCTCCCGCACGCGCTGGCACCGTCCCTGCACCACCGGTGACGGCGGCACAGCGAGGAGGTCCGCGGGAGATGAGCGACGAGACCGCGCCGGACGCGGGAGCGTCCCCCGCGCCCCGGTCGGGCACACCGATGGTGCGCATGGCCGGGGTCGACAAGCACTTCGGGGACCTGCACGTGCTGCGCCACATCGACCTCGAGGTCGCCCGCGGCGAGGTCGTCGTCGTCCTCGGGCCCTCGGGCTCGGGCAAGTCGACGCTCTGCCGGGCGATCAACCGCCTCGAGCCGATCGACAGCGGCACCATCGAGATCGACGGCGTCCCGCTGCCGGCCGAGGGCCGGGAGCTCGCGAAGCTGCGCTCCGACGTGGGCATGGTGTTCCAGCAGTTCAACCTGTTCGCCCACATGACGATCCTCGACAACGTCACGCTGGCGCCGATGCGCGTGAAGGGCGTGTCGAAGGCCGACGCCCAGGAGCGGGCGCGGGCGCTGCTCGACCGGGTCGGCATCGGCGACCAGTCCGGCAAGTACCCCTCCCAGCTCTCCGGCGGCCAGCAGCAGCGCGTGGCCATCGCCCGCGCGCTCGCGATGCAGCCCAAGGTGATGCTCTTCGACGAGCCCACCTCGGCGCTCGACCCCGAGATGGTCGGCGAGGTCATCGACGTCATGGGCGGTCTCGCCCAGGACGGCATGACGATGGTCGTCGTCACCCACGAGATGGGCTTCGCCCGCCGGGCGGCGCACCGCGTCGTGTTCATGGCCGACGGCGAGATCGTCGAGGACACGACGCCGGACAGCTTCTTCTCCCGGCCCGCCACCGAACGGGCCCGCGACTTCCTCGGGAAGATCCTCACCCACTAGATCCGGCCAGGACAGTTCAGAAGGGAGCCGTCGATGAGACGTCTCGTCTCACTCCGCACGCTGGGCGTGCTCCTCGCGGTGCTCGCGATGGCGTTCGGCGCCGCGTGCGGTCGCGAGGGCAGTCCGGGTGGCCAGCCCGTCGCGGGGTCGCCCGTCGCCCAGAACGTGCAGGTCCCGGGCTCGCCGGTGTTCGCGCAGATGCAGCAGCGCGGGCGTGTCGTGCTCGGCGTCAAGAACGACCAGCCGGGTCTCGGCATCCAGGACCCGACCACCGGGCAGTACACCGGCTTCGACATCGAGATCGGCCGGATGGTCGCCGCGGGCCTGGGTTTTGCGCCCGAGCAGATCGAGTACCGCGTCATCCCGTCGGCCGCCCGCGAGGACGCGATCTCGCGCGGTGACGTCGACCTGTACGTCGGCACGTACACGATCAACGACAGCCGCAAGCAGCGCGTGGGCTTCGCCGGCCCGTACTTCGTCGCCGGCCAGGACCTCCTCGTCCGCGCCGACGACCAGTCGATCACCGGCCCGCAGACGCTGCAGGGCAAGCGGGTGTGCTCGGCGACCGGCTCGACCCCGATCCAGCGGGTCCGCGAGCAGAACCTCACGCAGAACGTGGTCGAGTTCCAGAACTACTCGCAGTGCGTCGACGCGCTGCGCGGCGGTCAGGTCGACGCCGTGACCACGGACAACGCGATCCTCGCCGGCTACGCCGCGCAGACGCCCGACCAGCTGCGCGTCGTGGGCCAGACGTTCTCCGAGGAGCCGTACGGGATCGGCATGAACCGCGACGACGCCGCGCTGCGCAACAAGGTCAACGACCTGCTCCAGGCCGCGGAGAACGACGGCACCTGGACGCGTCTCTACAACGAGACGCTGGGCCGCTCCGGCACCCCGGCCCCGCAGCCCCCGCCCATCGAGCGCTACTGAGGCACACCGTGGGAGGCCCGCCCGTGCCCCGGCACGGGCGGGCCCCCGCGGCACCCCCGAGGGAGGGCCCATGGACGTCCTGCTCGGCAACCTGCCCGAGTACCTCACCCGCTTCGGCGGCACGATCGGCCTGTTCGTCGTCTCGGGGATCGCCTCGCTGATCCTCGGCGTCGTCCTGGCCGCGATGCGGGTCAGCCCGGTGCCCGCCATGCGCATCGCCGGCACGGCCTACGTGACGCTGCTGCGCAACACCCCGCTGACCCTCGTGCTCTTCTTCTTCGCGCTCGGGTTCACGAAGCTCTTCTTCTACCTGCCGTTCTTCCTCCTGGCCGTCATCGGCCTCTCGCTCTACACCGCCGCGTTCGTCTGCGAGGTCGTGCGCGGCGGGATCAGCACCGTGTCCGCCGGCCAGGCCGAGGCGGCCCGCGCCCTCGGGCTGGGCTTCCGCCAGACGCTCACGGTCGTCGTGCTGCCGCAGGCGGTGCGCTCGGTCATGCCGCCGCTGACCAGCGTCCAGATCGCCCTGCTCAAGAACACGACCGTCGCCGCCGGCTCCTCGGTGTTCGAGGCCGGCGGGTTCTACCGCGCCGTGAACGAGCAGGGCGGCTCGACGCTCGTGGCCCTGCTGTGGGTCGCCCTGGGCTTCGTCATCCTCGTCATCCCCCTGACGGTGCTGCAGCGCCGGCTCGAGAAGCGCTGGAGCGTGTCCCGATGAGCGCCCCCACGGCGGTCCTCTTCGACGTCCCGGGCCCGAAGGCGCGGGCCCGCAACACCACCGCCGGCATCATCACGCTGCTCGTGGTGGCCGCCCTCGTCGGCGTCGTCATCTGGCGGCTCGCGGCGACCGGGCAGCTCGACGCCCGCGTGTGGGAGTGGCTCCTCTACGAGAACGTCCAGCTCGCGCTCCTCGACGGGCTGGTCAACACGCTGCGGGCGTTCGCGTCCGGCGCCGTGCTCGCGCTCGCCCTCGGGGCGGTGCTCGCCCTCGGGCGGCTCTCCGACCACCGGTGGCTGCGCTCGCTCTCGACCTGGGTCGTCGAGCTCTTCCGGGCCGTGCCGCTGGTCGTGCTGATGTTCCTCTTCTACTACGGCATGCCATCGGTCGGGATCACGGTCTCGACGTACGCCGCCGTGGTGCTGGGGCTGATGCTCTACAACGGCGCGGTGCTGGCCGAGGTCTTCCGCGCCGGCGTGCTCGCCGTGCCGCGCGGGCAGTCGGAGGCCGCGTACGCGCTGGGCCTGCGGAAGTCCGGCGTCATGCGGCTGGTGCTGCTGCCGCAGGCGGTCCGCTCGATGCTCCCGGCGATCGTGAGCCAGCTCGTGGTGCTGCTCAAGGACTCGGCGCTGGGCTTCCTCATCACCTACCCCGAGCTGCTCTTCCAGGCCCAGTACCTGGGGTCGAACGCGACCCTGGGCTCGCCGCTCATCCCGGTGGCGATGGTGGTCGCGGTCATCTACATCGCGCTCTGCCTGCTGCTCTCGGCCCTGGCCACGTGGCTCGAGGCCCGCACGCGCCGCAACCCGGCCGTCCTCGCCGTGGCACCCACCGAGCGCCCGCCCGCCGGATCCCGTGCCGGTGCGGGCGGCCCGCGGCCACGAGCTCGAGGCCCTCCGGCAGATCGAGATCGCGGCCGGCGCGGTGTTCCGCGAGGTCGGGATGGACCCGATCGCCGACGACGCCCCGCCCTCGGTCGTGGTGCTGCAGGGGGCGCTCGACCGCGGCGGGCTGTGGGTGGCCGCGGACGGCGACCGGCCCGTCGCCTACCTGATGGACGACGTCGTCGACGGCGAGGCGCACCTCGAGCAGGTGTCGGTGCACCCCGCCCACGCCCGGCGGGGCCTCGGGGCGCGGCTGGTGGAGGACCTCGCCGCCCGCGCCCGGTCCGCCGGCCGCGCGGCGGTCACGCTGACCACCTTCGTCGATGTCCCGTGGAACGCGCCCTACTACGCGCGGCTCGGCTTCCGCGTGCTCGCCGACGACGAGCTCGGCCCGGGTCTGCGCGCCGTGCGCCGGGCCGAGGTCGCCCGGGGGCTCGATCGCTGGCCGCGGGTCGCCATGCGCCTCGATCTCACCGAGGGTGATCGCTGACGGCTCTCAGAGCTTCCTCACCGTCTCCGCCTCGCTCCTTCTGCTACTCTCCGTGCAGAAAGATGGGAGGAGGGAGTGGCAGATGGGTGACGTCGAGGAGCTGCCGCCCGGCTACGTCAAGCCCACCCGCGCCGGACGTGTGGGGTACGCCGTCGCCACGCTGGGATTCGTCTGCGGCACCGTCTTCCTCCTGTGGCAGGGCGGCTCGGCCACCTGGGACGCGCTGATGCTGGCGGTGCGGGGCGAGGTCGTCTCGGCCCGGGTGGTCGACGTCGACCTGCACACGAGGATGGGCATGGCGGACGAGCTCTCCGTCGTCCCCGCCGGGGCCTCGGAGCCGGTGGAGATCAGCACCCGGCGCGAGGACATCCCCGTCGGGGCCGTGGTCGACGTCGTCGTCGACCCGTCCGACCCGACCCGCGCCGCCCTCGCGAGCGACGGGTGGCCCTGGATGGCCACGACCATGCCGTTCTTCCTCGCTCCGTTCGCCGCCCTGCTGGCCCTGCTGATGCTGGGCTTCGCCTGCGGCCAGCCCGTGTACCACCGCGAGCTGGACCCCGGCGCCGACGACCCCGACGAGCCGACCGACGCCACCCCGGACGAGTCCGCCGGCGGGACTGCCGACGCGGCCCCGGACGAGCCCGCCGCGGGGCGACCGGCGGGGCGACCGGCGGGGCGACCAGCGACGGGACCGCTCCCCCGCGCCGGGACGGCTGACCCCGAGCGCACCTGACGCGCCCGCCCGCAACGCCCGAGCCCGACGCGCCCGACGCGCCCGACGTGCCCGGCCGAACGCCCGAGCCCCGGTGGACCCGTGTCCTCGGGACACGGGTCCACCGCTGCGGCTCGGGACTCGACTCAGGCCTGGGCCCCGCCCCGCTCCTCGATGTGCCCGATGCGGTCGGCGTCGAGCGCCGAGCCGTTGTCCGGGCCCGGGGCGTCGAGCGAGCGAGCGCCCGCCGGCCCGCGCTTCTCCAGCTCCTGCCGCTTGAAGATCTTCTTACCGAGCCACACCAGCGGGTCGTACTTGCGGTCGACCACGCGCTCCTTCATGGGGATCAGCGCGTTGTCGGTGATCTTGATGTGCTCGGGGCAGACCTCGGTGCAGCACTTGGTGATGTTGCAGTACCCGAGGCCATGGTCCTCCTGCGCGTCCTCCTTGCGGTTGCGGACGTCGAGCGGGTGCATGTCCAGCTCGGCGATCCGCATGAGGTAGCGCGGGCCGGAGAACGGCTCCTTGTTCTCCTCGTGGTCGCGCACCACGTGGCAGACGTTCTGGCACAGGAAGCACTCGATGCACTTCCGGAACTCTTGCGAGCGCTCGACGTCCACCTGGGACATCCGGTACTCGCCGGGCGCGACGCCCTCGGGCGGCGCGAACGCCGGCACCTCCCGCGCCTTCGTGTAGTTGAAGTCGACGTCGGTGACGAGGTCGCGGATCACCGGGAACGTCCGGATCGGGGCGACCGAGATCTCCTCGTCCTCGCCGAACGTCGACATCCGCGTCATGCACATCAGCCGCGGGCGCCCGTTGACCTCGGCGCTGCACGAGCCGCACTTGCCGGCCTTGCAGTTCCAGCGCACCGCCATGTCGCCGGCCTGGGTGGCCTGCAGCCGGTGCATGATGTCGAGGACGACCTCGCCCTCCTCGACGTCCACGCGGTAGTCGACGAAGTCGCCGCCCTCCGCGTCGCCCCGCCAGACCTTGAACTTCGCCTGGTAGCCCATGCCTACGCTCCCCCTCCGGTGAGCTCGCCGCCCGGGTCGCCGCCGGTCTCCACGCTCGTCGAGCTCCGCTCCGCTTCGTCCCCGGCGTCCTCCGTGCCGCGCTCGGTGCCCCGGGGAGCGTCCGAACGGTGACCGCCCAGCTCGTCGCCGGTGTAGTACTTCTTGAGCTCGTCCATCTCGAAGAGGTCGAAGAGATCCGAGCGCATGGCCGGCTGGCCCTGGTGCTCGAGCGTGACCTCGCCGTCGCGCAGGGAGCAGACGAGCAGCTCGCGGCGCCAGTTCTCGTCCATCGTCGGGTAGTCGTCGCGGGTGTGGCCCCCGCGGCTCTCCTGCCGCTCGAGCGCGGCCATCGCGATGCACTCGCTGACCATGAGCATGTTGCGCAGGTCCAGCGCGAGGTGCCAGCCCGGGTTGTAGGCCCGGCGCCCGTCGACCGCGACGCGCGGGATGCGGTCGGCGAGTTCGTGGAGCTTCTTGAGCGCCAGCTCCATCTCGTCGGCCTTGCGGATGATGCCGACGAGGTCGTTCATCGTCTGCTGGAGTTCCTGGTGCACCGTGTAGGCGTTCTCGCCGCCGGAGTTCTGGATCGGGCGCAGCACGTCCTCGCGGGCCGCCGTCACCGACTCGTCCGACACGGTCGGCACCGTGTCGCCGAGCCCGTCGAGGTACGCCGCCGCTCCGGCGCCCGCGCGGCAGCCGAAGACCAGCAGGTCGGACAGCGAGTTGCCGCCCAGGCGGTTGGAGCCGTGCATGCCGCCCGCGACCTCGCCGGCCGCGAACAGGCCGGGCACCGCCGACGCCGCCGTGTCCGGGTCGACCTCGACCCCGCCCATGACGTAGTGGCAGGTCGGGCCGACCTCCATCGGGCCGGCGGTGATGTCGACGTCCGCCAGCTCCTTGAACTGGTGGTACATCGACGGAAGCCGCTTCGTGATCTCCGCGGCCGACATGCGGCTCGAGACGTCGAGGTAGACCCCGCCGGCCGGGGATCCCCGGCCCTCCTTGACCTCGTTGTTGATCGCGCGCGCGACCTCGTCACGGGGCAGGAGCTCGGGCGGGCGCCGGTTGTTGTCCGCGTCGGTGTACCAGCGGTCGCCCTCGTCCTCGCTGGTCGCGTACTGCTCGCGGAACACCTCGGGGATGTAGTTGAACATGAAGCGCTCGCCCTCGGAGTTCTTGAGGACGCCGCCGTCACCCCGGACCGACTCGGTCACGAGGATGCCCTTGACGCTGGGCGGCCAGACCATCCCCGTGGGGTGGAACTGGACGAACTCCATGTTCAGCAGCTTCGCCCCGGCGCGCATGGCCAGCGCGTGGCCGTCGCCGGTGTACTCCCACGAGTTGCTCGTGACCTTGAACGACTTGCCGACGCCACCGGTCGCGAGCACCACCGCCGCCGCGTGGAAGCAGACCAGCTCGCCGGTCGGACGGCGGTAGCCGAAGGCGCCGGCGATCCGGTCGCCGTCCTTGAGCAGCTCGGTGATCGTGTACTCGTGGAAGACCGCGAGGTCGGACTCGTAGTCGCCGGAGCGGGCGAAGTCCTCCTGCTGCAGCGAGACGATCTTCTGCTGCAGGGTGCGGATCAGCTCGAGGCCGGTGCGGTCGCCGACGTGGGCGAGCCGCGGGAAGTTGTGCCCGCCGAAGTTCCGCTGGCTGATCTTGCCGTCGGGGGTGCGGTCGAACAGCGCCCCGTAGGTCTCGAGCTCCCAGACCCGCTGCGGCGCCTCCTTGGCGTGCAGCTCGGCCATGCGCCAGTTGTTGAGGAACTTGCCCCCGCGCATGGTGTCGCGGAAGTGGACCTCCCAGTTGTCGCGCGGGTTCGCGTTGCCCATCGACGCGGCGATCCCGCCCTCGGCCATGACCGTGTGGGCCTTGCCGAACAGCGACTTGCAGATGATCGCGACCCGCTTGCCCCGCAGGCGTGCCTCGATCGCGGCGCGCAGCCCGGCGCCTCCGGCGCCGATGACGACGACGTCGTAGGTGTGGTGGGTGACGGCGGTGTCGCCCGTCGCCTCCGCCTCGCTGGCCTCGAAGGCCGTGGTGGTTCCGGGGTCGGTCATCAGTTCACGATCCGCAGGTCGGAGATGGTGCCGCTCGCGACGAGCATGACGTAGAGATCCGTGAGGATCAGCGTCCCGATCGTCAGCCAGGCGAACAGCATGTGCCGGGTGTTGAGCTTCGAGAGCGTCGTCCAGAGGCGGTAGCGCACCGGGTGCTTCGAGAAGTGCTTGAGCCGCCCGCCGGTGACGTGGCGGCACGAGTGGCACGACAGCGTGTAGAGCCAGAGCCCGATGACGTTGATCAACAGGATGAGCGTGCCGAGCCCCAGCCCGAACGACGTCTGCCCCGTGGCCGGGTCGGTGCTCTGGAACGCCAGCAGCATGTCGTACGTGTTGAGGATCGAGATCAGGAACGCGACGTAGAAGAAGTACCGGTGCGCGTTCTGCAGGATCAGCGGGAACCGCGTCTCACCGCTGTAGGTGGTGTGCGGCTCCGCGACCGCGCATGCCGGCGGCGACGCCCAGAACGCCCGGTAGTACGACTTCCGGTAGTAGTAGCACGTCAGCCGGAACAGGAGCAGGAACGGCAGCGAGACCAGCGCGTAGGGCAGGAACCACGGCATCTCGCCGAACCACTGGCCGAGGTGGCTCGCCTCCGGGATGCACGAGGCGCTCACGCACGGCGAGTAGAACGGCGAGAGGTAGTGGTACTCCTCGACGTAGTACGCCGACCCCCAGAGTGAGCGGATCGTCGCGTAGACGACGAACGTCGCGAGCCCGAGTGCGTTGGCCAGGGGCGGCAGCCACCAGCGGTCGGTGCGCAGGGTGCGCTGTCGGATGTCGGGTCGCCCCGGCGCCGGCGGCCGGTACGTCCCGGAGTCGTGTGTGGTGGTCACGGCACCGGTCCTCGTCTTGGTCCTCGTCTGCGGTGACGGGCGCGCATCGGCGGGGTCCTGCCGCCGGCCGCACGGCCGGTGGCGATGCGTTCCGCGGACGCGACGCTCTGTGGTGCGCCGCACACTACGACGCGTCAAACATCGATGTCGCCCGGGTCACCCTCGTGCCGCGGGGTGACGATGGCCACTTCGCTGATCGACAGAGCGCGGTCCGGGCGCCCGACGGGATCATCCGTCCTGGTCAGCGGCCTCGTGCAGGGCCTCGAGGGTGTCCTCGGCGGCGTCCCGCTCGGCCAGCGCCTCGCGGACCACGGTGTACGCGACACCCGCGTCGTAGCCCTTGCGGGCGAGCATGCCGACGAGGCGGCGGGCGGCCACCGCGTGGTCCAGGCGGGCCATCGCGGGCAGGCGGCGGTCGACCAGCTCGCGGGCCCGGGCGCGCTCGTCGTCCCGCCCGATCTCGTCGACGGCCGTGCTCGCCGTCTCCCGGTCGACGCCCTTGCGGTGCAGCTCGCCGGCCAGGGCCCGCTTGCCGAGCCCCTGGTGGCGGTGCCGCGACGACACCCACTGCTCGGCGAACGCGGCGTCGTCGACCAGCTTGGCCGCGGCCAGCCGGTCGAGCACACGCCTGGCGACGTCGTCCTCGACGCCGCGCCGGGCCAGACCGTCGGCGAGCTCGGCCCGGGAGCGGGCGCGGCTGGTGAGCAGGTTCAGGCAGATCGTGCGCGCGACGGACTCGGGGTCGGCGGGCGGGTCGTCACCGGCGGCGTCCGCGCTGCCGGTGCCGTCCGCGTCGAGGCCCACGGGATCGGACGGAGCCGGCGTGCGCCCCCGCGACGACCGCCGCCGCCCGACCCCCTCGCGGGCACTCCCCTGGCGACCGGCCACGCCGGTCAGAAGTCGACCGGGGCGGGCGCGCTGTCGTCGGCGTCGAGCTTCGGCCCGATGCCGAGCTTGTCCTTGATCCGCTTCTCGATCTCGAGCGCGACGTCCGGGTTGTCCTTGAGGAACTTCCGGGCGTTCTCCTTGCCCTGCCCCAGCTGGTCGCCCTCGTAGGTGTACCAGGCCCCCGACTTGCGGACGATCGCCTGCTCGACACCCATGTCGATCAGCGAGCCCTCCTTCGAGATGCCGTGGCCGTAGATCATGTCGAACTCGGCCTGCTTGAACGGCGGGGCCACCTTGTTCTTGACGACCTTGACCCGCGTGCGGTTGCCGACCGCGTCGGCGCCGTCCTTGAGCGTCTCGATGCGGCGGATGTCGAGGCGGACCGAGGAGTAGAACTTCAGCGCCCGGCCACCCGTCGTGGTCTCCGGGGAGCCGAACATGACGCCGACCTTCTCGCGCAACTGGTTGATGAAGATCGCCGTGGTGCCCGAGGCGTTGAGCGCGCCGGTGATCTTCCGGAGGGCCTGGCTCATGAGGCGGGCCTGCAGACCCACGTGGCTGTCGCCCATGTCGCCCTCGATCTCGGCGCGCGGCACGAGCGCGGCCACCGAGTCGACGACGATGACGTCGAGGGCGTTCGAGCGGATCAGCATGTCCATGATCTCGAGCGCCTGCTCACCCGTGTCGGGCTGCGCCACCAGCAGCGCGTCCGTGTCGACCCCGAGCGCCTTGGCGTACTCCGGGTCGAGCGCGTGCTCGGCGTCGATGAACGCCGCGATGCCGCCCTGGGCCTGCGCGTTGGCGACGGCGTGCAGCGTCACCGTCGTCTTGCCCGAGGACTCCGGACCGTAGATCTCGACCACCCGGCCGCGGGGCAGCCCGCCGACCCCGAGCGCCACGTCGAGCGCGATCGAGCCGGTGGGGATGACGTTGACCGGGGCCCGGCCCTCGTCCCCGAGCCGCATGACCGAGCCCTTGCCGAACTGCTTGTCGATCTGCGCGAGGGCGAGCTCGAGCGCCTTGTCGCGATCCGGTGCCTGTGGCATGGGGTGTCACCTCGGTGTCAGGGGGTCGACTCTCGGACGCCGACGCTAGGCGGGGGGTCCGACAGCGCGGTGCCGGAGCCGGTCGCCCTGGGGACGGACGGGACGGTTGTGGACGGACGGCGGCGACGCTGGTGCCGCTGCGCGACCGTACGGAGCAGGGTAGACGAACACGTGTTCGATCCGGGAGCCCCGCCCGGTCCGGGCGTGTCGGCTGCGCACGGGCACGCTGACCGGCCTCTCACCGGTCCCTCACCGGCGCTCGGCGGGCACCTCGAACTCCGCGCACACCACCCGCCAGACGTCGCGGGGCTCGTCGCCGTCCTCGAGCGCCTGCTCGACGGTGCGACCGTCGAGGCCGCCGAAGACGTGGTCGCGGGAGATCGACGCGGCGCGGACGCCGCCGAACTCCTCGTCCATCAGCTGCCGGAAGTGAGTCAGCCGCACGGCTCCACGATAGGTCGGCCGCCCGCGGTGCCCGACGCGCCCCACAGCCGGCCCGGAGTGTGACGAACCGGGCGTAACCTCGGGTCGTGGCCGTCCCCGACCTCCCGCTCGCCGCCACGTCGTTCGACCCCACCGGCGGCACGCTGACCACGATCGTGGCGATCCTCGGGCTCGTCGCGGCGCTGGTCGTGCTGCTGCGGTGGTGGTTCCAGAACCGGGGTCGCTGACCCTCCCCGGACGTCACGGCACGCCTCAGCCCAGGAGCCCTGTGAGGGCCTTGACCAGCAGGTACACCCCCACCGCCCCGACCAGCAGCGCCAGCAGCACGCGGGCGTGGCGTCGTCCCCACGCGTGCACGGAGCGCACCGTCCCGAGCGTCCGGTCGGGGCGCAGGGCCACCAGCAGCAGGGCGGCCACGGGCGCGGCGAAGCGCAGCAGCGTGTAGACGGCGACCTGGGCGATGCCGGAGACCGCCGACGGGTGGGTCTGCAGGATCGCGACGAGGGCGGCCAGGTAGTAGAGCCCCGGCAGGTTCGTCGCGACGCCGGCCGCCCCGGCCAGCGGGACGGTGGGGGCGCGCAGCCGGCGTTCCAGGGCCGGCGGCAGGACGCTGCTGCGGGTGGGCCGGGCCCGGACGCGCTGCCGTTCGCGTCCCGACAGGCGCAGGAGGGCCCACAGCACGGCGAGGGCGCCGAGGACGAGGTCGACGAGCAGTCGTCCGGTGGTGGCGTCCGACTCCCGCGTGCCCGTGTGCAGCCAGGTCACGACGACGATGCCGACGCCGAGCGTCACCACGACGCCGGCGGCGACGTAGGCGAGCAGGAGCCGCCGCGGGTGCTCGGTGAGCAGGAAGGCGTAGACGATCGCGAGCGGGACGCCGCGCACCGCGCTGAGCAGGCCCAGGACGAGGGCCTCGGGGCTCACCGCTCGCTCTCCGGCACCGGTCCGAGGTCGAGGGCGACGAGCTGCGTGCCGACGAGCACCGCGGTCAGGACGCCGGGGGCGCCTCCGGTGGTCACGCGCCAGGTGACCTCGTCGCCGACCAGTTCCTTGCGGGTGGGGTCGCGGACGACGGAGCCGGCGAGGAACGCGGCGGGGTCCTCGGGCGCCTCGGGCAGCGTGACCACGGCCTCGGCGAGCAGCGCGCGCAGGGCCGCGACGTCGCCGTCGGTCCAGGCCCGCTCGAAGCGCAGCGCGGCGAGGAAGACGTCGGCCTGCTGGCGGCCGCGACGGCGCAGCTCGCGCAGGAAGGTCACGTCGCGGTTGACCTTCGACGCCGCGCCGAGCAGGCCCGCCGCGGGCGTGCGTGTCAGCTCGAGGACGCGGACGGCGACCTGCCGGTAGCCGCTGTCCGGGGTCAGGGTGCCTGCGGCGAGGAGCTGGTCGATCCGCTCGATCGACGCCAGCTCCTGGTAGAGGGAGAGGTTGCCGGCGAGCTCGTTGCGCCGGTCGGCGATGTCGAGCGTGGTGCGGGGCTCGGTGTCGCGCCGCGTCGGGTTGATCTGCACGACCCACAGCTCGTCGGGGTCGTCGTCGAGCAGGGGCGCCACGGGCGGGTTCTGGGAGAACAGGCCGTCCCAGTAGGCGCCGCCGTCGAGATGGACCGCCCGGAACAGGGTCGGGATCGCCGCGGAGGCGAGCACGGTGTCGGCGGTGATCGCGTCACGGCGGCTGTCGAAGGCACGGAACGCCCCGCTGAGCACGTCGACGGCGCCCAGGACCAGGCGCGGGTGGCGGGCGTCGGTGTCCACCCCGAACGCGTCGAGGTCGACGTGACGACGCACCAGCCGGCGGAACTCCGCGCGCCCGTCGAACGGCGGCGGCAGGAGGTAGGGGTTCAGCGGCGGGGCGAGACCCAGGCTCTGCGCGAGCCCCGCGCCGACGGCGACGGCGTTGCCGACCCGCTCGACCGGCCCGCGCGCCGCGTTGTCCTCCCAGAACGCCTCGAGCACCTCGGGGGCCCGGTCGAGCCTGCCCTCGCGCAGCACGGACCACACGAGCAGCGCGTTGATCGCCCCGCCCGACGTGCCGCTGACGGCCACCACCTCGTGGCCGTCGAACGCCCCGCGCCGCACCCAGCGCGCGACGACGCCCGCCGTGAACGCGGTGTGGCTGCCGCCGCCCTGGAACGCGAGCGCGATCCTCATCCCGCCACGCTAGGGGATCACCGACGCGGGCACGCGGCGTCGTTGTCGGGGGTCGGGGGCACCATGGTCGTGTGGACGTCCTCGACCGCTTCTCCCCCGCGACTCGCGACTGGTTCACCGGCGCGTTCGCGGGCGCGACGCCCGCGCAGGCGGGCGCGTGGGAGGCGGTCGCCGAGGGGCAGCACGCGCTGGTCGTGGCGCCCACGGGGTCGGGCAAGACGCTCGCCGCCTTCCTCTGGGCGCTCGACCGGCTGGCCACAACGCCGCCGCCCGACGAGCCCACGCGCCGCTGCCGCGTCCTCTACGTCTCGCCGATGAAGGCGCTGACGGTCGACGTCCAGCGCAACCTGCGCTCCCCGCTCGCCGGTCTCGGCCAGGCGGCCCAGCGCCTCGGCCTCCCCCGCCCCGACGTCACGGTCGGCTCCCGCACCGGCGACACCCCCGCCGACGAGCGGCGCACCTTCAACCGCACGCCGCCCGACATCCTCGTCACGACACCGGAGTCGCTGTTCCTGCTGCTCACGTCCGCCGCGCGGGAGTCGCTGCGCGGGGTCGACACGGTGATCGTCGACGAGGTCCACGCCGTGCTCGCCTCGAAGCGCGGGGCCCACCTCGCGCTCTCCCTCGAGCGCCTCGACGCCCTGCTCGACGCGCCGGCGCAGCGCATCGGCCTGTCGGCGACGGTGCGCCCGATCGACGAGGTGGCGGCGTTCCTCGGCGGCGGCCGGCCGGTGCGGGTGGTCGCGCCGGAGACGGCGAAGACGGTGCAGGTGCGCGTCGAGGTGCCGGTCGAGGACATGTCGGCGCTCGACGCCGGTGACAACCAGTCCGGTCCGGGCGTCGAGGAGGAGGTCGAGGGGTCGGCGGCCGGCGCGGCCCAGCGCGCCTCGATCTGGCCGGCGGTGCAGGAGCGCATCCTCGAGCTCGTCGGGGAGCACCGCTCGACCATCGTGTTCGCCAACTCGCGACGCCTGGCCGAGCGGCTCACGGCACGCATCAACGAGCTCGCCACCGAGCGGGCCCACGCCGCCGCCGCGCACCAGGCGCCGGTCGAGCTGGATGCCGACGTCGACGATGCCGCCGACGATGCCGACGATGCCGACGCCGACCGCACCGAGGGGCCCACCGACGACGAGGCCGACGAGCTCGCCCCGGTCGTCGGGCCCTTCCCCGCCGAGGCGGTGGGCCAGTCGGGCACGGCCGAGCCCGCCGAGGTCATCGTCGCGCGGGCCCACCACGGCTCGATGAGCCGCACGCAGCGCACCAACGTCGAGGAGGCGCTCAAGTCGGGCCACCTGCCGTGCGTGGTCGCGACGTCGAGCCTCGAGCTGGGCATCGACATGGGCGCGGTCGACCTCGTGATCCAGGTCGAGGCGCCGCCGTCGGTCGCGAGCGGGCTCCAGCGCGTCGGGCGCGCGGGGCACCAGGTGGGCGCGGTGTCCACCGGCGTCGTCATGCCCAAGTACCGCGGCGACCTCGTGTCGTGCGCCGTCGTCGCCGAGCGCATGGCCGGCGGCGCGATCGAGGCGATGCACTACCCGCGCAACCCGCTCGACGTCCTCGCCCAGCACGTCGTGGCGATGACGGCGATGGAGCCGTGGTCGGTCGACGAGCTCACCGCGCTGGTCCGCCGCGCCGCACCCTTCGCGGGGCTGCCCGACTCCGCGCTCGGCGCCGTGCTCGACATGCTGGCCGGGCGCTACCCGAGCGAGGACTTCGGCGAGCTGCGCCCCCGCATCACCTGGGACCGGGTGACCGACCAGCTCGCCGGCCGCCCGGGCGCCCAGCGCCTCGCGGTCACCAGCGGCGGCACGATTCCCGACCGCGGCCTCTACACCGTGGTGACGCCCGGCTCGGGCGAGGGGGGCACGGGCGGCTCCCGGGTCGGCGAGCTCGACGAGGAGATGGTCTACGAGTCCCGCGTCGGCGACACGTTCCTGCTCGGCTCGACGAGCTGGCGGGTCCTCGACATCACCCGCGACCGCGTCGTCGCCGAGCCGGCGCCCGGTGTGCCGGCGCGGATGCCGTTCTGGAAGGGCGACGCCCCCGGCCGCCCGCTGGAGCTGGGCCGGGCGCTCGGGGCGTTCGTGCGCGAGGTCGCCGCAGCGGACGAGGAGGCGGCGCGCGGACGGGCGCAGGCGGCCGGGCTCGACGACTGGGCCGCGGACAACCTGCGCGCCTACCTGCGCGAGCAGAAGGAGGCCACGCGCCACGTCCCGAGCGACCGGGCGATCGTCGTCGAGCGGTTCCGCGACGAGCTGGGCGACTGGCGCCTCGTGGTCCACTCCCCCTTCGGTGCGCAGGTCAACGCGCCGTGGGCGCTGGCGATCGCCGCACGGTTCCGCGAGCAGCGGGGCCTGGAGGTCTCGGCGGCGAGCGCGGACGACGGCATCGTCCTGCGGTTGCCCGACGCCCTCGACGACAGCGGCGAGGAGGTCCTGCCGACGGCCGAGGACGTGCTGCTCGACCCGGACGAGGTCGAGCAGATCGTCACCGGCGAGGTGAGCAACTCGGCGCTGTTCGCCGCCCGGTTCCGCGAGTGCGCGGCCCGCTCGCTGCTGCTGCCGCGCCGCGACCCCACCCGCCGCACACCCCTGTGGCAGCAGCGCCAGCGTGCCGCCCAGCTGCTCTCGGTCGCGAGCCGGTTCGAGCAGTTCCCGGTGGTCCTCGAGACGATGCGGGAGGTCCTCCAGGACGTCTACGACGTCCCGGGCCTCACCGAGCTCATGCGGGACGTCCGCTCGCGGGCGGTGCAGGTGGTCGACGTCGCCACCGCGAGCGCGTCGCCCTTCGCGCGGACGCTGATGTTCGGCTACGTCGGGATGTTCCTCTACGAGCTCGACGCGCCGCTGGCCGAGCGGCGGGCCGCGGCGCTGTCGCTCGACTCCACACTGCTCGCCGAGCTGCTGGGCTCGGAGGCCATCCGCGAGCTGCTCGACGCCGACGTGCTCGCCGAGATCGAGGGCCAGCTCCAGCGCACCGACCCCGAGCGCCACGTCCGCGACGCCGAGGGCACCGCCGACCTGCTGCGCTTCGTCGGCGACCTCACCACCGACGAGGCCGCCGCCCGTGGCGTCCAGGAGGCGTGGCTCACCGAGCTCGAGGCGGCCCGGCGCGCGATCCGGGTGCGGGTCGCCGGCGAGGAGCGCTGGATCGCCATCGAGGACGCCGGGCGGTTCCGGGACGCGCTCGGCGCGGGCCTGCCGGTCGGGGTGCCCGAGGCGTTCACCGAGCCGGTGCCCGACCCGCTGGGCGACCTGCTGGCCCGCTTCGCCCGCACCCGCGGCCCGTTCCCGGTCGCCGCGCCGGCGCACCGCTTCGGGCTCGGCGTCGCCGTGGTCGGCGGGGTGATCGACCGGCTGGTGTCCTCCGGGCGCCTGGTGCGCGGCGAGCTGCGGCCCGATGGCGCGCCGCCGCTGCCCGGGGTGCCCGCCGGCCTGCCCGCCTCCGGCCCGGACGCCTGCGATGCCGAGGTCCTACGGCGGCTGCGCCGCGGCTCGCTGGCCCGGCTGCGCGCCGAGGTCGAGCCCGTCGAGCCCGCCGCCCTCGGGCGCTTCCTGCCCGCGTGGCACGGGATCGGGGGCGGCACGCAGCGCAGCGGAGCTGCCGCGCGGACCGCGAACCACGGCCGCCTCCGGCGCGCCCCGGGTCCCGACGACGTGCTCGGCGTGGTCGAGCAGCTCGCCGGCGCGCCGATCCCGGCCAGCGCGCTCGAGAGCCTCGTGCTGCCGGCCCGGCTGCCCGGCTACTCCCCCGCGCTGCTCGACGAGCTCACCAGCGCCGGCGAGGTGACGTGGACCGGCTGCGGCACGCTGGCCGGCGGCGACGGGTGGCTGGCGGTCGCGCCGACCGACCTCGCCGACCTCCTGCTGCCCGATCCCGAGCCCGACCTCGCCGACACCCCGGTGCACCGCGCCCTGCTCGAGACGCTCGAGGCCGGCGGCGCGCTGTTCTTCCGCCAGCTCGGCGAGCGCACCCACGCGGTGCTGCGGGCGGCGGGCGGGTCCGAGACCTCCCGGGAGATCGACTTGCCCGACGACGCGACGCTCGTCGCGGCGCTGTGGGACCTGGTCTGGGCGGGCCTCGCCACCAACGACACCCTCGCCCCGGTCCGCGCGCTGGTCTCCGGCGGCGGATCGCGGGGCTCCGGCGGATCGCGGGGCGGCGCGCACCGCCAGCGCCGGACGGCCTCGCGTGGCCGCTACGCCCGGCTCGGGCGCGCACCCATGCCCTCGCGCACCGGGCCGCCCACCGCCGCCGGCCGCTGGTCCGGGGTGCCGGCGCGCGAGGCCGAGCCCACCCGCCGCGCCCAGGCCCGCACCGAGGCGTTCCTCGAGCGCCACGGCGTGCTCACCCGCGGCGCGCTCGACACCGAGCGTGCCACCGGCGGCTTCGCCGGCATCTACCCGGTGCTGCGCGCGATGGAGGAGAACGGGCGCGCCCGGCGCGGCTACGTCATCGAGGGACTGGGCGCCGCGCAGTTCGCGGTGCCCGGCGCCATCGACCGGCTGCGGGCCGAGTCGCGCGACGAGGACGCCGGCGGCGAGCCGAAGGCCCTCGTGCTCGCGGCCACCGACCCCGCCCAGCCGTGGGGCGCAGCGCTGGAGTGGCCCGCGACGGTCGGCAGCCAGGACGGAGGCACCAGTTCCCACCGCCCGGGCCGCAAGGCCGGCGCGCTGGTCGTGCTCGTCGACGGCGAGCCCGGGATCTACGTCGAGCGGGGCGGGAAGTCGGTGCTGAGCTTCACCACCGACCGCGAGGCCCTCGCCGCCGGGGCGTCCGCGCTGGCCACGGCCGTGCGCGAGGGCTGGCTGGGCAGCATCGCGGTGGAGAAGGCCGACGGATCCGGCGCGCTCGACGGCGTGCTGGCCGAGGTCCTCACCGAGGCGGGGTTCCGGCACAGCCCCAAGGGGCTGCGGCTGCGGGCCTGACGGCGGTCGTCAATCGTTCGCGCAGGTCGAGGACAGGTCCGCCGGCCCGGCGTCCGGGCGGTCGCCCGTCCTCGCCCGGGTGGCGTCGGATCGCGGCCGACAGCGCCCCCGTCCGCTCCGCAGACCTGCCCGCGCGAGCCGGCACGGGTCACGGCAGGCTGAGCGACGACACCGAGCAGCCGACGAGCAGGGAGTGTCATGGCACTGGCGTGCCCGACGTGTGAGGAGTCGGCGGCCGAGTACCTCGGCATGGCCGACGACGGCCGCAACATGATGCGGTGCACCGCCTGCGGGCACGAGTGGGTGCTCGGCGCCAAGCCGGTCTCGCCGCGGGCGATCAGCCAGACCACGCGCTCACGCGGGACGGGCACGAGCCGGAGCACTACCCGGGGCACCCGCACCCCCGCGAGCCGGGCCCCCACCCGCTCGTCGACCTCCGTCACCGGGTCGGCCGGCCGCACGGCGGGCACGCGCGGCCCCGTCCGGCCCGCGCGCAGCGCCGAGGACGTCGAGACCGCGCGGCGACGCTTCACCGCGACCGCCGCCGACGTCCCGCCCGAGCGCTGGCGGGTGATCGACGCCCTGCGCCGCGAGTTCCTCGCCGACTTCCCGCACCCCGACGAGGAGGCCGGCCGCTACCGCGACGTCTACCGGCAGGCGTTCGAGGCCGACGCGCTGCCGTACACGACGCCCAACGCACTGCGGGACTTCGCGAACAGCAAGGTCGTCGCCCGGCCCGGCAACATGAGCCGCTTCAACGACGAGTGGCGGGCGCTGGGCAGCCAGCGCGCCGCCGAGGCGTTCCGCGGGGTGATCGAGCACCTGCTGCGCGGCGAGGACCCGCCCGCGCCGGAGGATCGGCTCACCGAGCTGATCACCTCCGACACACCGCCCGCGATGCCCGGGTTCCGCGAGGCGATGCTCACGCGCGTCCTGTGCATCGCCGAGCCGGAGCGCTTCCTGCCGATCCTGATCTACACGAGTCCGGCCGGCGGCAAGCGGGAGATCGCCCGCCAGGTGTTCGGCCTCGAGCTGCCCGCGCCGGAGACGTCGTCGCAGACCATCGGGCGGCTCGCCTACTGGAGCAACGACCTGCTCGTCGAGCTGATCGGGAACCGGTTCGTCGACCTCGACCACGCCCGCCAGTTCCTGTGGTGGGTCAAGGACCATCCGGACCTGAGGTAGCGGCCGGGCGCGACCGCCGCCGGCCGTGGACGAGGTGGACAGCCAACCCCAGGGCGAACCGGGCGGCGAAGCGCAGCCACGTCACCGGCTCGAGGAACTCGAGGAACGTGGTGAGCCACAGCGAGGACAGGACGCCGGGCCCCGGACGCAGCGAACAGCGCGTTCGTTGCCGTAGAAGCAGCGAACCGCCCGTTCGCTGCACCACGGTCAGCCCGAGTCGCCGACCCAGCCCAGGCGGGTGGAGAGCTCCTCGGCCGCGGAGCGCAGGTCGGGCACGATGGCTCGGGCCCGCCGGCGCGGCAGCCGGTACGCCGGGCCGGCGGCGGACAGGGCCGCGACGACGTCACCGCCCGCGCCCCACACCGGTACGGCGACCGCGTGCAGGCCGACCTCGAGCTCCTCGAACGAGCGCGCGTGGCCCTCGTCGACCACCCGCGCGAGCTCCGTGCGCAGCGCCGCGGGCTCGGTGATCGTCGACTCGGTGAAACGGGGCAGGCGGCGGCGCAGGAAGGCCCGGCGCTCGGCGTCGCCCATGTAGGCCAGTAGGACCTTGCCGGCCGAGGTGGCGTGCAGCGGCGTGCGCCGGCCCACCCAGTTCTGCGTGGTGATGGACGCGTTGCCGAACTCCTGGGCGACGTTGATCGCCGCCTCGCCGTCGTGGACGGCGAGGTTGCAGGTCTCCCCCACGAGCTCCGCGAGCTGCTGGCAGGTCGGCTGACCGAGCCGGGCGATGTCCATCCGGCCCGTCGCCGACGCCGCGAGCCGCACGACACCGAACCCCAGGGCCACCTTCCCGCGGTCGCCGAGCTGCTCGAGCATGCCGCGCCGCGCCAGCGCCGCCACCAGCCGCGACGCCGTCGACTTGTGCACCCCGAGCTCCTCGGCGAGCTCGGTGATGCCCACCTCGCCGCGGGCCGCCACCACCTCGAGAGCCGTCACCGCCCGGTCGACCGAGCGGACGAGCGAGGGCTCGCTGCGCTCACGACCGGACCCGCCGTCGTCGCCGTGGGTGGACGTCATCGCCCTCCATCCTGGCCGACCGGGTGGACCCGGACGGCGAGCGGGGGCCGTTCAGCCCAACCGACGCGGCCTCGGGTTGCGGATCACGCAACCCTACCTGCTCTCAGCGCGTCTGGCGCTGGTCCCGGGAGGGAACGCCGTTCGGGCCGCCGAGGTCGACGGCATAGGTGCCGACGCCGACCGCGAGCGCGTCGAGCATCCGGTCGAGGGCGACCCGGTCGATGTTGGCCAGGGTGTCGCAGGCCTGGTGGTAGCAGCGGTCGAACGGTTGGCCCGCCTGCCCGCCCCAGAGGGCGGCCTCCTCGGGCGTCTTGACCTCCTCGGCGCCGGTGAAGAGCCCGCCCGCCGGGATGCCGGCCTCGATGAACGGGCCGTAGTCCGAGCGACCGTCGAAGTCGGTGCCGCGCGGCTGGACGCCCGTGGCCGACAGGGCACCGGCGAGCGTGCGCTCGATGCCGTCCGAGCCGCCCGGCCCCGGCGGCGCGCCCTGGCGGTCCGAGTCGTCGCCGTCGTAGACGAGGTAGGCGGGGTTGGGCGAGCCGAGCATGTCGGAGTTGAGCACCACCGCGATGTCGCGGCGCGCCTCGGGCGTCAGGCCCCGCACGTAGGCCGTCGAGCCGAGCAGCCCGACCTCCTCGGCGCCCCACCACGCGAAACGCACGGCGTTCGCCACCGGCGGGGCGCTGCCCAGGCGCAGCGCGACCTCGAGCTGCGCGGCGGAGCCGGAGCCGTTGTCGTTGATGCCCGGGCCCTCGGGCACCGAGTCGAGGTGGGCGCCGCTCATGACGACCTCGTCGGCGCGGCCCGTCGTGGTCTGCGCGATCACGTTGCGCGTCGTGATCGTCTGCGAGCGGGTGACCAGCGTGACCGTCGCCGGCGTGCCCGCGCGGGCGAGCAGGGCGTCGAAGTCGGGCTGCACCAGCCCGCCGGTGGGCAGGCGGCCGTCGGCGACGGAGCCGAGGGTGCCGCCGAGCGGCCCGGGCGCGTTGTTGCCGACCAGCACCGCCGCGGCGCCGACCTCCGCCGCGACCTGCTGCTTCTGCGTGAACGTGCACGTCCCGCGACGGACGAGCAGCACGGCGCCGCGGGCCGGCAGGTTCGCGTAGTCGGTCGCCTCGCAGCCGGGCGACGGGTCGCCGGGGGCGTCGGGGGCGGCGACCAGCGGGCCGGTGACGCCCTCCGGCGGCGTGGTCGGCGAGTAGGTCAGCGCGGTCACCGCGGGCCCCGGCGCGCCGCCGACGGTGAGCGTCTGGGCCTCGGCGGTGAAGGTGTCGAACGGGAAGCTCGGCGTCTCCACCCGGAACCCGGCCTCCCGCAGCCGGCCGGCGACGTACTCGACGCTGGCGTCGTAGCCCGGCTGCCCCGCCGCGCGGTTGCCGCCGTTCGCGTCGGCGATGCGCTGCAGCTCCTGGAGGTGGGCGAACGCGCCGTCACCGGTGGCCTGCTCGGCGAGGCGCCGGGCGAGCTCGCGGTCGGGCGCCGGGCCGGCGGCCGTGGGGCTGCTCGGGGCGGCCGCCGCCGGGGTGCCGGCATCGCCGGAGCCGCAGGCGGTCACGAGCGCGAGGAGGGCGCTGAGGGCGAGGGCCGTGACGGCCCCCCGACGCGTCGCGATCATGCTCACGGACGGTAGCGGATGGTCCGCGACGACGTGACACGAACCACCCGGGCAGCGGCCCGGCGGCGTCGAGGGAGACGTGGGGGCGACCAGGTTCACGCCCCTGCGGAATACCCCGGCCGCTACAGTTGGTTGGCACAGCCAACGATCCGCCGTCCCCCGAGCCCCGAGGAGGGTGCGTGCCGCAGCCCGAGGCACCGGAGGCGGCCCGTCCCCGCCCGGCCGTGGTGGTCACGGTCCTGTCGTCGGTCGGCCTGGTCGCGTCGCTCTGCATGACGCTCGTGGTGCCGCTGGTGCCGCAGCTCCCCCAGCTGCTCGCGACGTCGACCGCCACCGCGTCCTGGGTCATCACCGCGACGCTGCTCGCCGGCGCCGTCGCGACGCCGATCGCCGGGCGCCTGGGCGACATGGTCGGCAAGCGCCGCGTCCTGCTCGGCACGCTCGGACTGCTCGTCGTCGGCTCGGTGCTCTGCGCGGTGAGCTCCGACCTCGTACCCGTGCTCGTCGGGCGCGCGCTGCAGGGCGTCGCGGTCAGCGCGGTGCCGCTGGGCATCAGCCTCATGCGCGACACGCTCCCGCCCGCGCGCCTGGGCTCGGGGATCGCGCTGATGAGCGCGACGCTGGGCATCGGCGGCGGGCTCGGCCTGCCGCTGGCCGCGGTCATCGTCGAGGTCGCCGACTGGCACGCCCTGTTCTGGGTCGCCGGCGCCCTCGGGCTCGCGGGGCTCGTGCTCGTCGCCGTCGTCATCCCGGAGTCGACGACCCGCTCGGGCGGGCGGTTCGACACCGGCGGCGCGGTCGGGCTCTCCATCGGACTGATCGGGCTGCTGCTCGCCGTGTCGAAGGGCGGCGAGTGGGGCTGGGCCGGCGCGGCGACGCTGACCTCGGCCGGCGTCGCGGTGGTCGCCCTCCTCGCCTGGGGGTTCTACGAGCTGCGCGTGCGCGACCCGCTGGTCGACCTGCGGCTCAACGTCCGCCGCGCGGTGCTGCTGCCCAACCTCATCTCGATCCCCGTGGGCGTCGCGATGTTCACGGGCATGGTCGTCTTCCCGCAGCTGCTCTCCGCACCGCTCGCGTCGGGGCACGGGCTGGGGCTCAGCCTGCTCGTCGCCGGCCTGACGCTGGCGCCGAACGGCGTGGTGATGATGCTGATGTCGCCGGTGACCGCGCGGGTCTCCGCGGCCTGGGGCCCGCGCGCCTCGCTGCGGATCGGCCTCGTCGTGATCGCCGTCGCCTACGCCGCGGGCACCGTGCTGCTCTCGTCCGCCTGGCAGGTGTCCCTCGTCATCTCGGTGATCGGCGCCGGGGTGGCCCTGGCGTACGGGGCCCTGCCCGCGCTGATCATGCGCGCGGTGCCCACCACGCGCACCGCCGCCGCGAACGGGCTCAACACGCTCATGCGCTCGATCGGCACGTCGACCGCGTCGGCGGTCGCCGCGGTCGTGCTCTCGGCGTCGACGGTGCCGGTCGAGGGCACGCTCGTGCCATCGCTCGGGGCGCTGCGCACCACGCTGCTCATCGCCGCGGGCTGCGCGCTGCTCGCGCTGGTCGTGAGCCTCGCCGTGCCGAACCTGCCCGAGCCGAGCGAGCACGTGGAGAAGGTCGAGCCGGAGCCCGAGGTCCTGTCGCACCCCCTCGTCCGCGGCCGGGTCCTGGACGACCACGGCGTGCCCGCCACGGGCGCCCGGGTGACGCTCGTGGGCCACGACGGCCGCCAGCTCGCCGTCACGCCCGTCGACCCCGACGGGGCCTTCGCGGCCGACCCGGGTGCCGACCGTCCCGTCCTGGTCATCGCCGGGCTCACGGGCGCGCAGCCGACCGCCGTGCACGTGGCGCCGGGCCAGGACACCCTCGACCGGCCCCTCGTGCTCGCGCGCATCCCCGACCCGCTCGCGGACATCACCGAGGTCGCGCGCCCCGCGGCGGACACAGCCGGCTGCCCCTCGCGCTCCTGATCTGCGTCGACCGCGTTCGTCGTCCGCGGCGGGCGGGCATCCGATGCGCTCCTGACGACGACGGAGCCGGAGGGACGCATGTCCAGCGACGACACCCCGGTGGTGGCGGTCCGCCAGGCCATCTCGGCGCTGCGCGCGGGCACGGTGACGCGCCCGCTCGACACCGAGGACCTCGCGATGCTCGGGGTCGAGGCCCGGGCGCTGCTCGAGCAGCTCGTCGACCTGCTGCAGAGCGTCGACCGCGCCACCACCGACCCGCGCGACCCCCACAACCGGGACCTCGCCACGCTGCGCGAACGCCTCTCCGGCGCCCTGGCGCCCGGCCCCTTCACCGGCGATCCCCGGGACGGTGTCGACGAGCAGGCCGTCGCCGCGCGCTCCGGCACACCCGACGACTGATCCGCGCCCGCCGCGGCGCGGTGGGACGATGGCGGGGTGCCGGAGGGTGACACCGTCTTCCTCGCCGGGCGGCGGATGCACGACGCGCTGGCCGGCCGGACGCTGACGCGTGGGGAGCTGCGGCACCCGCGGCTGATCGAGCACGACCTCGCGGGCCGGACGGTGCTCGAGGTCGTCAGCGTCGGCAAGCACCTGTTCACGCGCTTCGACGACGCGACGAGCCTGCACAGCCACTTCCGCATGGACGGGTCGTGGCACCTCTACCGGCCCGGACGCCCGTGGCGGGGCCCCGACCACCAGGTGCGGGCGATCCTCGAGGTGCCCGAGCGCGTCGCCGTCGGCTTCCGGCTCCACGACCTCGACCTGCTGCCCACCGAGCGCGAGGACACCTGGGTCGGGCACCTCGGCCCCGACCTGCTCGGGGCGTCGTGGGGTCCCGCCGACGCCGCCGAGGTCGAGCGCCGCCTGCGCGCCGACCCCGACCGCGAGCTCGGCGCCGCCCTGCTCGACCAGCGCGTGGCGTGCGGCGTCGGCAACCTCTACAAGGCGGAGATCTGCTTCCTGCTGGGCGTCTCGCCGTGGACGCGGGTCGGCGACCTCACCGACCGCCAGGTCCACGACGCCGTCGCCTGGGCCCACAAGCTGCTCGTCCGCAACGCCTGGCGCCCCGAGCAGTCGACCACCGGCGACCTCGGCGAGGGCGCCCAGCACTGGGTGTTCGAGCGCGGCGGGCGGGGCTGCCGGCGCTGCCGGGACGTCGTGCGCACGGCCGGGCAGGACGATGGTTCGCCCGATCGCGAGGACCGCATCGCCTACTTCTGCCCCACCTGCCAGCCCGGGCCCCACCCGCCCCTCGAGCGCCGCCGCGGCCGTCGCCCCCAGCAGCAGTCGGGGCGTCAGGCGCGCTACTAGGGATGCATCCGCGCGCCCTTGACGATCTTGTCGACGGCGTTGCGCGGGCCGTGCACCGCGATCCCGACGAGGTCCAGGTCGGCGCGGGCCACCTTCGCCACCGCGGCGCGGTTGTCGGCGTCGTTGCCGGTGGCGAAGAGGTCGGCGGTGAAGATCGCGGGCGCGAGGCCCCGGTCGAGGGCACGCCGGTGGGCGGTGCGCAGGACGTCGGCGTCGCCCGCGAAGACCATCACCGGTCGGCCGAGCATCGCGAGGTAGCGCGTGCCGTCGGCGTCGGCGTAGGGCTCGCCGACCAGCTCGGGGACCGCCGCGGTGATGCCGCTGACGAGGAAGGCGGTCACGTTGAGGGACTGCCAGCCGGCGAGGTCGTCGCGCAGCACGACGGCGATCTTGGTGTCGAATCCGCTGCTCATGACGCCGACGATCGCCCGCGCGGGGCGCCACGGTCTTGTACGTTCCTGGCGTCCTCCGGGGCTGTGACGGCGGGCACCACGGGTCCACACTGCCCCGATGGAGGACGTGCCGCCCGGCCGCGAGCACGAGGCGGCCGTGCTCACCGGGGCGCTCGACGAGGCGTGCGCGGGCCGGGGGACGGCCGTGCTCGTCGCCGGCGAGGCCGGGATCGGCAAGTCGACGGTGCTCGCGGCGCTGCTCGACACCGCGGAGCGCCGGGGCGTGCCGGCCCTGCTGGGACGGGCGAGCGACGATCTCGGCGCGCCCGCGTTCTGGCCGTGGCTGCGCCTGCTCGGCAGCCCCGCGGCCCGCGACCGGGGCCTCGACCCGGGGGTGCTGGACCCCGCCGCGACGGGCCCCGGCGTGAGCGACGCCCAGGCCCGGTTCCGGGCGGTCGCCGACACCGTCGACGCCCTCGCGGCCGCGGCGGACGGCGGGCTCGTGGTCGCCGTCGAGGACGTGCACGCCGCCGACGAGGCCTCGCTGGCCCTGCTGCGCCACCTCGCGGGCGAGGTCGTGGCGACGCGCGGTCCACCCGTGCTGCTGGTGGCCACGACCCGGGAGCCGGCGCCGGCGGGCCTCGAGGCCGCGCTGCCGGTCGTGCTGCGCCCCGGTCGGCTGGGACGCGCGGCGGTCCGAGAGCTGCTGCGCCGCCGCGACGACGACGAGCCGGCCGAGGACGACGTCGACACCCTGCTGCGGGTCAGCGCGGGGCACCCGCTGCACCTGCGCGAGCTCCTGGTGGCCCCCGAGGTGCACGCGGAGGCGGTCGCGCCCCTGGTCCGGCGTCGCGTCACCGGCCTCTCCCCCGCCGCCCGGGACCTCGTCGCCACCGCTGCCGTCGCCGGCGACGACGTGGCGCGCGACCTCCTCGGCGACCACGGCCCGGACGCGCTCGCCGCGGCGCTGGGAGCCGGCCTGCTGGTCGAGGACGCGCAGGACGCGGGCCGGGTGCGGTGGTCCCACGCGCTCGTGCGCGCCGCCTGCCGCGACGGGCTCCCCGCCGCCCGCCGCCTCGCCGAGCACCGCCGGCTCGCCGACGCCCTCCCGTCGACGCAGGCCGGCGAGGTGGCGGGCCACCGGCTCGCCGCCGCCGACTCCCCCGCCGCCCGGGCCGCCGCCGCGGACGCCTGCCGGAGCGCCGCCGACGCCGCGACCGCCCGGCGCGCCCCCGACGACGCCGCCGCCTGGTACCGCCGCGCCCTCGACGTCACCGACGACCCGGTGGCGCGCGCCGAGGTGCGCCTGGCCCTCGCCCGCACCCTCGTCCGCGCCGACCGCACCACCGACGCCCTCGCCGAGGCCGCGACCGTGCTCGACGTCGCCGAGCACGCCGGGCGGGCCGACCTCGCCGCGGCCGCGGCCGTCGTCGTGCGCGGGGTCGGCCAAACCCTCGTCGCCGGCCGGATCGAGGGGCTCGTGCAGCGCGCCGCGACGCTGCTCGCCGGGGAGGACTCGGCGCGGCGGGCCCGCGTGCTCGCCCAGGAGGCCATGATCGCGGCGGTGCGCGGCCACCCGGACGAGGCCGGGGACAGCTCGGCCCGGGCGCTCGCGATGGCCGACCGCCACGAGCACGAGCCCGAGGGCGTCGACGCCGTCCTGCACGCGCTGCACGCCCGCTACGAGGTGTGCGGCGGGCCCGGCGGGATCGAGGACCGGCTGGCCGTCGGGCGGCGCACCATCGCCCTCGGCGCCGCGACGCAACGCCCCGAGGCGCTGATCTGGGGTCACGTCTGGCGCATCGAGGACGCCTTCGAGCTCGGCGCGCTGGAGGTCGTCGACGCCGGGATCGAGGCGCTCGGCGCGGTCGCCGACCAGCTCGGCGGCACCCTCGCCCGCTGGCACGAGCTGCGGGCGCGCGCCGCCCGCGCCCACCTCGCCGGCCGCTACGCCGACGCCTTCGCCCTCGCCGGCCGCTTCCGCGAGGTGGGGCGCCGCGGGCAGGACCCCACCGCCGAGCCCCTCTACGAGGGCTTCACGAGCCTCCTCCACCGCGACCTCGGCAGCCTCGCGACGTGGCACCCCGACGAGGAGGCCTTCGCCCGCATGCGGCACGCCCCGGTCTTCTGGGCCACCGCCGGCGTCGCCTTCCTCGACCGCGGCGACCGGGACGTCGCCCGGACGCTCTACGACGAGCTGCGCCCGCACCTCTGGGAGGTCCCGCCGACGGGCCGGTGGCGCCCGATCGCCTGCTGCGGCAGTGAGCTGGCCGTCGCGTTCGACGACACCGAGGTGGCGCGGGCCCTGCTCGCCCAGCTGCGCCCGCACACGGCCCTGCGCGGGGACAGCAGCACCGGCTCGGTCGGGCCCGTGGCCCGCTTCGCCACGCGGGTCGCCCGCCACCTCGCCCGCTCCCCCGAGGAGCACGACGAGGCCGTCCGCCTCGCCGAGCAGGCCGTCACCTCCGACCGGCGTCTGGGCGCGGCGCCGGGGCTCGCGCAGTCGGACCTGGAGCTGGGCCGCGCGCTCGCCGCCCGGGGCGCCGCCGGCGACCGCGAGCGGGCCCGGCAGGTCCTCGACGAGGCGCGGACGGTGGCGCGCCGCCTCGGCCTGCGCCCGACCCTCGAGGGCGCGTCCGCGCTGCTCGCCGACCTCACCGGCCTCGGCGCGGGCGCGGCGTCCCTGACCGCCCGCGAGCGCGAGACCGTCGCCCTCGTCGCCACCGGCCTGCCCAACCGGGAGGTCGCCGAGCGCCTCGTCATCAGCGAGCGCACCGTCGAGACCCACGTCCGGAACGCGCTGGCCAAGCTGGGGCTGCACAACCGGACCCAGCTCGCCTCGTGGGCCGCCGGGACACGCGACGGGGTGCGTACCTGAGGACGGGCTGCGTACCGCGATCTGCGTACCAGCGCGGAGGTCCGCCGGCCCCGCGCCCGCCACGCTCGGTGGCACCCCACCCCACCACCGAGAGGACGTGGCCGCCGTGTTCGCCCGATTCCAGACCGTCAGCTCGCTGCCCCCCACCGTCGATCCAGCCGACCCCGACCGCAGCCGCCAGGAGCTCACCGACATCCTGCGCCGTCACGCCGGCTACAGCGGCGCCTACTTCCTCGTCTCCGGGTCGACCGCGATGCGGGCGCTGATCACGCTGTGGACCACCGAGGAGGACGCCCGCGCCGCCTCGGACCGCACCCGCGCCGCCACCGGGGACGTCCCGCGGCCGGCCATGGTCGAGGACACCGTCTACGAGGTGATCGACGACGAGCCCGGCGCCGACCCCGCCGCCGACCCGGCGGTCGTCGCCGTCGCGGCCTTCGACGGACCGATGAGCGACGCAGCGAGGGCCGCGACCGACCGCGTGCACCGCCGCCACGTCATCCCCGCGCTGCAGGCGCTGCCCGGCACCGTGCGCCTGATGATCCTCTGGGACCACCTCTCGCGGTCGATGCGCGCGCTGCTCCTGGCCACGGGTCCGGCCACGGTCGACGCGGCCCGGGGCGCCGTCGACGCCACCGACCCCGCCGCCGGCGAGGACCCGGCGCTGGTCTCGCCGCCCGACCGCATGGAGCGCTTCGACGTGGACGCCGCGGACGCGCCGATCGCGCGCTGAGGAGCCTCGGCGGCCGGGCGTAGGTTCGGGCCATGGCGACGGGATCGCGGGACCGGGTCCGCGCCTGGCGTCCCGCGGTCCCGGGCGTCGCCGAGGTGTTCCACGCACGGTTCGTCGACCACGCGTACCCGTCGCACACCCACGAGGCGTGGACGCTGTTGATCATCGACGACGGCGCCGTGCGCTACGACCTCGACCGCCACGAGCACGGCGCGGTGCCGGCGTCGGTGACGCTCCTGCCGCCCCACGTCGCGCACGACGGGCGCTCGGCGCGCCCCGAGGGCTTCCGCAAGCGGGTGGTCTACCTCGACGACGCCGCGCTCGACGCCGCGGACGGGACCTCGCTGGTCGGCCGCGCCGTCGACCACCCGGCGGTCGACGACGCCGTCCTGCGCCGCCGCGTCGACCAGCTGCACCACGTGCTGGCGCAGCCCGGCGAGGAGCTCGCGGCGCAGAGCCGGCTCGCGTTCGTCACCGAGCGGCTCGCGGCCCACCTCGGCGCCCGCCCGGAGGAGCCCCACCACGGCGAGCACAGCCGCGACCCCGGCCTCGCCCACCGGCTGCGCGACCTGCTCGACGACCGGCTGGTCGAGGGGCTCGGGCTCGACGAGGCGTCACGCCTGCTCCACGCCCACCCGACGCACCTGGTGCGGGCGTTCGGCACCGAGTTCGGGCTGCCGCCGCACCGCTACCTCACGGGGCGGCGCGTCGACCTGGCCCGGCGCCTCGTGCTCGAGGGCATGGCGCCGGCGGCGGTGGCCACGGCCGCGGGCTTCCACGACCAGGCGCACCTCACCCGGCACTTCCGCCGGGTGGTCGGCACGACCCCGGGCCGGTTCACGGCCCGGGGTGCGTGACGCCGCTCTAGTACTGGCGGGGCGCCTGCTGCTGCTGGGTCGGCTGCTGCTGGGGCTGCGCCGGCGCGGGCTGCGCCTGGGTGGTCTGGCCCGCGGGCACCTGGGCCTGGCCCTGACCCACCTGTCCCTGGCCCATCGAGGCGCGGATCTGGTCGAGGCGGCTCTTGCCCGCGTAGTCGCGGGTGGACTGCTCGACCTCGAGCATCCGGCCCTGGACGCTGTTCTGCGCCAGCTCCGCCTGCCCGAGCGCGGTGGAGTACCGGCGCTCGATCTTGTCGCGCACCTCGTCGAGCGACGGGGTGTTGCCCGGCGCGGCGACCTCGCTCATCTGCCGCAGCGACGCGGAGACCTGCTCCTGCATCTTGGCCTGCTCGAGCTGGCTGAGGAGCTTGGTGCGCTCGGCGATCTTGGTCTGCAGCACCTGCGCGTTGCGCTCGACGGCCTGCTTGGCCTGCTGCGCCGCGCCGATCGACTGGTCGTGCAGCGTCTTGAGGTCCTCGACGTTCTGCTCGGCCGTGACCAGCTGCGAGGCGAACTGCTCGGCGCTCTGCTCGTAGCGCTGCGCGCCCTGCTCGTCGCCCTTGGCGCGGGCGTCGTCGGCCATGACCAGCGCCTGGCGCGCGGAGGCCTGCAGCTTCTCGATGTCGGCGAGCTGACGGTTCAGCTTCATCTCCAGCTGGCGCTGGTTGCCGATCACCGACGCGGCCTGCTGCGACAGCGCCTGGTGCTGCCGCTGCGCGTCCTCGATGGCCTGCTGGATCTGCACCTTCGGATCGGCGTGCTCATCGATCCGCGAGGAGAACGCGGCCAGGAAGTACCGCCAGGCCTTGACGAAGGGGTTGGCCATCTGCTCCCGCCCAACTCGTGACGTCGACTCGGCTCAGGCGGCGACATCCGCGCCTGGTCTCGATGTCCATCGTCTCACCTCCCTGCGGAGGCTTCCACCGACCCGCCGGGTCCGACGATCACGACCGGTGTGCCGCTCACACCGATCACACGCCTCACGCCGCGACGCGCACCAGCGGCACCGTGCGGGCGCCGCCCCCGGTGCCCGCGAGGCCGTTCCGGGGGTCGAGCTCCGCTGCGCTGCGTCTCCCGACCAGCCGGACCGTCGTGGCCCCGTCGATGGGCGCCACGACCTCCTCGCCGGCGTCGTGGCCCGGAGCGCCCTCGGGCTCGGGCAGCGCGACGGTGCGCGGCGGCGCCGGGTCCTCGGGCTCGGGCGGGGTGGGGATGCGCGCGGACATGCTCGCCGACGCGCTCGCCGACGCCGCCGGGCCGTCGGTCGCGCCGGACTCCGTCTCGAACGCCTCCTCGACGGCGGTGCGCAGCTCGTCGTCGACCGCGGTGTCGTCGCCGAAGCCACGGCCACCGACACCGGCGGGCACGCGGCGCGGGACGGGACGCAGGGTGTCGGCGACCTCGTCGAGCAGCTCGGGCAGCGGCAGGGCCAGCGCATCGCAGATGGCGGCGAGGAGCTCGCTGGACGGCTCCTTGCGGCCCCGTTCGATCTCCGAGAGGTAGCCGAGGCTGACCCGCGCCTCCCGCGAGACGTCACGCAGCGTGCGGCGCCGCTCGGTCCGAGCGCGGCGGACGGCCCCACCGATGGCCTCGCGCAACAGCAGCGACATGGCACACCTCCCAGCACCGGCCGTCGGGGAATCCCTGGGTGACGCCCCGAGAGCGGGGCGTCGACGACCGTGTCCGTCCACCGTACCGAGATCGCCGGGGCGGCGACGGTGACGCGGGCCCGGGGCTGTTCGTCGAGAGCGAACAGGTCGGCGGGCCGGCTGTGCGGTCAGCGGGCCTTCGCCCGCGCACGCAGGCGCAGCGCGCGGACGAGGTAGTCGACGCCGGTGAGGACCGTCACCACGACCGCGGCCAGCATGAGCACGGCGACCGCGGGGGCGAGCACCGCGGGCAGCGGCATGATCGCCAGCCCGAGCGCGACCGTCTGCAGCAACGTCTTGATCTTCCCGCCGCGGCTGGCCGGGATCACGCCGTGGCGCAGCACCCAGAACCGCAACAGCGTCACCCCCAGCTCGCGGGCCGCGATGGTGATCGTGATCCACCACGCGAGCTCCCCGAGCACCGACAGACCGACCAGCGCGGCGCCGGTCAGCGCCTTGTCGGCGATGGGGTCGGCGATCTTGCCGAAGTCGGTGACCAACCCCCAACGGCGCGCGAGGTCCCCGTCGAAGGTGTCGGTGAGCGACGCGATCGCGAACACCGCGAACGCCGCCCAGCGCCAGCCCGGGCTCTGCCCGGCGTCGACGAACAGCACGACGAGGAACACCGGCACGAGGACGAGCCGCACGACGGTCAGCCCGTTGGCGATGTTGACCAACGGCACCGGCGGCGTGACGACCCCGGTGGCCCCGGACGGGGACGACCCGTCGGGGCCCGGGCCGGTCATCGGGCCCCGACGCCGACGGGCGCCGTGCCGTCGAGCGTCTCCTCGGCCGTCTCGGCCGACTCCTCGGCCGACTCCTCGGCCCCGAGGACCCGCAGCGCCTCCACCACCAGGTCGATGCCCTCGGCGTCCACCACCCGCGCGGCGACCAGGACCCCCGGGGCGAGCCCGGCGAGGAGGTCCTCGTCACCCGTCAGCAGGCACTCGCCGTCGACGTCGGGCCCCTGGTGCGCGGCCCGGCCGACCCAGACGAGCTCGGCGTCCTCGTCCTCGTCCTCGTCGCCGTCGTCGTCGTCGTCGTCGTCGACCGTCTCCTGCCGCTCCACCAGCACCTCGACGGTGGTACCCACCCGGCGGGCCGCGCGGTCCTCGGCGACGTGCTCGGCGAGCTGGGTGATCCGCTCGACGCGTGCGGCGATCTCTCCGGTGTCGACCTTGTCGGGCAGGCCGAGGGCCTCGGTGCCGTCCTCGTCGGAGTAGCCGAACACCCCGACCGCGTCGAGCTCCGCCTCGGCGAGGAACGCCTCGAGCTCGCGCAGGTCCTCCTCGGTCTCGCCGGGGAACCCGACGATGACGTTGGACCGGATGCCCGCTTCCGGGTCGAGCGCGCGGATCTCCCGGCACAGCGCGAGGAACGTCTCGCGCGACCCGAAGCGGCGCATGCGGCGCAGCACCGGGGCGCTGGCGTGCTGGAAGGACAGGTCGTAGTACGAGGCGACGCGTGGGGTCCGCGCGATGGCCGCCAGGAGCGGCGGGCGGACCTCGGCGGGCTGCAGGTACGACACCCGCACCCGGCGCATCCCGGGCACCTCGGCCAGCTCGCCCAGCAGTCGCTCGAGGGCGCCGCCGGCCGCGCCGCGGGCGTCGATGTCCTTGCCGTACGACGTGGAGTTCTCGCTGACCAGCAGCACCTCGGCGACGCCGTGGTCGGCGAGCCACGCGGCCTCGGCGACGACGTCGCGGGGGTCGCGCGAGACGAAGGCGCCGCGGAACGAGGGGATGGCGCAGAAGCTACAGCGCCGGTCGCACCCCGAGGCGAGCTTGAGCGGCGCGACCGGGGCGTCGTCGAGGCGGCGCCGCGGCACCTCCGGGAGCCACTCGTGGCCGGGGATCGACCCCCGCCCGACCGCCTCGGGCCGCTTCACCGGGCTGATCGGCAGCAGCGTGCGCCGGTCGGTGGGCGTGTGGGATGCGAGCGGGCGCCCGGCGAGGACGTCGTCGAGCCGGGAGGGCAGGTCGCCGTAGTGGTCGAAGCCCAGGACCGCGGCCGCCTCGGGCAGCGCCTCGGCGAGCTCGGCGCCGTACCGCTCGGCCATGCACCCGACGGCGACGACCTTCGCGTCCCCGCCGCCGGCGGCCAGGACGGCGTCGACCGAGTCCTTCTTGGCCTGCTCGACGAAGGTGCAGGTGTTGACGACGACGACGTCGGCCGTGCCGTCAGCACCCTCGGCGCCGTCGGAGGACGCCGCGACGTCCCAGCCCTCGGCGGCGAGCCGCCCGGCCAGCTCCTCGGAGTCGACGTCGTTGCGGGCGCACCCGAGGGTCACCAGCGCCACCCGAGGGCGCTCATCGGTACGGGGGGAGCGCTCGACCACCTCCCCAGCCTATCGGCCCGGCCCCTGGCCTACCCTCCGCTGGTGGTGAGCTGCCGGTGACCTCGAGCAACGAGACGGCACGGGAGTCGGCCGTCGGATCGGCCGCCCCGGTCCTGCTGCGCCGGGCCCGGACGGCCGACGTCCGCGGCATCAAGGCGCTCGTCGACTCGTTCGCCGACGACAACATCCTGCTGCGCAAGCCGCTCGTCACCCTCTACGAGACGGTCCAGGAGTTCCGCGTGGCCGTGCGCGGCCGCGACGTCGTCGGCTGCGGGGCCCTGCACGTGCTGTGGGAGGACCTCGCCGAGATCCGCACCATTGCCGTCGACCCCCGCATGCAGGGCGCGGGGATCGGCCACGGCCTCGTGCACGAGCTGGTCGCCCAGGCCCGCGCGCTGGGGCTGCGCAGCGTGTTCGTGCTCACCTTCGAGGTGGCGTTCTTCGAGCGGCACGGTTTCCGCGAGATCGAGGGCTCGCCGGTCAGCCCCGACGTGTACGCCGAGATGATGCAGTCGGCCGACGAGGGCGTCGCGGAGTTCCTCGACCTCGCCTACGTGAAGCCGAACACGCTCGGCAACAGCCGGATGCTCCTCGACCTCTAGCCGGGACCGCTAGCCGACCGGCTCCGCCCGCCGCCCCTCCTCCTCGGGCAGCACGCCCGCGTCCCGCCGCGGGAGACGGGCGGCGACCCGCCAGCCGCTCCCGTGGCGCCCGGCCTCGACCGTCCCGCCGACGAGCGCGGCCCGCTCGCGCATGCCGACCAGCCCGAGCCCGGAGCCCTCGCCGGCCGGGCGGTGCCCGAGCCGCGGGCCGTCGTCGGTGACCTCGACGGTCACCGCGTCGTCGTCGTGGCGGACCGTGACCCGGGTCGTGGTGGGTCCGGCGTGGCGCAGGGTGTTGGTGAGCGCCTCGGTGACGATCCGCGCGGCGATGACGTCGGCCTCGGGCCGGTCGGACGGGGCCGTGCCCTCGACCGTCACGGTCACCGGCAGCCCGGCCTCGCGCACGGGCGCCGCGAGCGCCTCGAGCGCCGCGGCGTCCAGCTCGAGGTGCTCGGCGGCGTCGCCCGACGCCACGCCCGGGCCGAGGCCGGCGAGCAGTGTGGGCAGCGCGGTCGCGATCCGCTCCCCCGCCTCGGTGATCGTCGCGAGTGTCGCGGGCTCGGGCGCGACGCGCGCGGCGTGCACGGTCACGACCAGCGCGGACAGCTCGTGGGCGAGGACGTCGTGCAGCTCGCGGGCGAGGCCGAGGCGCTGGGCCCGCACCGCCCGGCCGGCCTCGTCGGCGGCGCGCGCGGCGGCCCGGCGCGCCTCGGCCTGCGCCGAGCGCCGCTGGAGCACGCCGAGGCCCCAGACCGCCGGGACGAGCAGGTACGAGACGGCCACCGTCCACCGGTCGCCCCCGAAGCCCGCCGGCATCCCGACCACGGTCGTCGTCACCAGCACCGCGGCCGTGCACAGGGTGACCACGACGGCCGAGACGACGGTGGCCGCCGCCGTGCCCGCGGCCAGGCCCGCGCCGAAGACGATCACGCCCCACGACGCCTCGGTGAGCAGGTGCGTGCTGCCCAGCACCCCCGCGGCGCTCGACGCGGCCGTCGCCACGACCAGCGCCGGCAGCGGGGCCCGGCGCCACCACCCCAGCGCCAGCGCCTGGACCACCAGGGGCACGAGGGCGAGCGGGTGGGCGGGGTCGACGTCGAGCATGGCCAGGCTCGCCGCCGCCGGCCCGGGCGGGAGCACCGGCGCCGCCGCGGCCGCCGCGGCCCCGGACAGCCCGACGAGCGCGAGCACCCCGGCCCCGAGCAGGAGGCCGCCGCGCGACGGGCGCCACGAGGGCGCGTCGCCCGGCACCTCGTCGCCGGCCGGCGTGGGCCCGACCTCGGCCGCCGGGGCCCGCAGCACGGTCAGGGCGCGGCGCATGCCGGCCAGCGCCGCGCGCGCCTCGACGGCGATGGCGACGAGCCGGGGCTCGGGGTCGGCCTCGCCGGCGAGGGCGCGGGTGCGCGTGACCACCCGCTCGACCCGCACCGCGACCAGCTCCCGCAGGTCCCCGGCGAGGCGGTCACGCTGCGCGGCGAGGGCGTCGGCGAGGCGCTCGTGCTCCACGCGACGGCGCCGGACGGCGGCCCGCGCCGCGCGGACGCGGGTGACGACCGCGAGCGCGCTGACCGCGAGCGCGATCGGCACCAGGGTGACGTCGAGGGCGAGCGCGAGACCCACCGCCCGACCGAGGTCGCCGGGGTGCGCGACGAGGCCCGCGAGCAGCGGCGCCACGACCGCCGTGCCGACGGCGGCGAGCGCACCCGGCAGCGGGCGGGCCCGCCGGACGACGCCGTACACGAGGACCGCCCACACCCAGGTCGCGACGGTGCTCGAGATCGCCCACGCCACGGGCACGGTCGCCCCGAACACCAGCAGCGCGCCGACCGGGCGCTCGCGCCGCCACAGCGCCGGCACCGTCTGCAGCGTCCCCGTCGCCATCACCGCGAGCACCGCGCCCGGGCCGGCGCCCGGCGACCAGGTCTCGGTCGCGAGGCCGGCGAGCACCACCATGAGCAGCAGCAGGCCGATGACGACGCCGTCGGCCGCCCGGAGCTCGGGCAGGACGTCGAGGCGGCGACGAGGGGTCATGGCCCGCTCACGTCGGCCGGGTGGGCACCAGGCCGCGCTCGAAGGCGTGCACGACGAGCTGCACGCGGTCGCGGCGGTCGAGCTTGCGCAGCAGGTGCGCCACGTGGGTCTTCACCGTCGACTCGGCGACGACCATCTCGGCGGCGATCTCCGCGTTCGACAGCCCGCGGGCGACCAGCACCAGCACGTCGTGCTCGCGTGCCGTGAGGCCCTCGGGCGGTCCGGACGGCGCGGGCGAGGCGGGCTCCTGGGCCACCCAGTCGCGGACCAGGCGCGTCGTCACCGACGGCGCGAGCAGCGACTCGCCCGCGTGGACGGTGCGCACGGCCCGCACCAGGTTCTCGGGGTCGGTGTCCTTGAGCACGAAGCCGCTGGCGCCCCCGCGCAGGGCGCGGCGCACGTAGTCGTCGACGTCGAAGGTGGTGACGACCAGCACGCGGGTGTCGGGGTGCTCCGCGGTGATCCGCTCGGTGGCGGTGAGCCCGTCGCCGCCGGGCATGCGCACGTCCATGAGCACGACGTCGGGCCGGTAGGACGCGACGGCGGCCACGGCGGCGGGCCCGTCGCCGGCCTCGGCGACGACGTCGATGCCGCCCGCGGCGGTGAGCACGGTGCGGAAACCGGTGCGGACGATCGGCTGGTCGTCGACGAGCAGCACCCGGATCCCCACGGGCCGCATCGTGCCAGGGCGCGCGGGTAACCGCCCCGGTGTCCGCTTCACCCGTGACCACCGGCTCCTCCACCCCGACCGAGCGCGCCACCGACCGCCTGACGATCGCGGTCACCGGCGCGACCGGCACGTTCGGCAGCGGCCTGCTGCCCCTGCTCGCCGAGGACCCCCGCGTCGGCGACGTCGTCGGCGTCTCCCGGCACCCCGACAGCGGCTCCGGGCTCGGCCACGGCGCCGTGTACCGCCGCGGCGACGTCCTCGACGAGGAGTCGCTGACCAGCGCGTTCACCGGCGCCGACGTCGTCGTGCACCTCGCCTACGACATCGTCGGCGCGACGAACCCGGGCGCGGTGGAGTCGGTGAACCAGGAGGGGGTGCGCAACGCCTTCCGGGCGGCGGTCGCCGCCGGGGCCCGCCGGTTCGTCTACGCCTCCTCGCTCGGCGCGTACGGCTTCTCCGCCCACCACCCGCCGCGCATCCCCGAGAGCAACCCGCTCGCCGTCGACGACCCCTTCTTCTACGCCCGCGACAAGGCCCGTAGCGAGCAGATGCTGGCCGACGAGTCGGCCGCCCACCCCGAGGTCGAGGTCCACGTCCTGCGCCCCTGCGGCGTCGTCGGGCCCGACCTCGCGGGCGCCAAGCTCCCGCTGCCCGGCCCGCTGGCGGCCCTCGGGCGCGGGCTGCTCGGCGTCGCGCGCCGCTACGCCCGCCTCGGGCTGCCGCTGGCCGTCCCGGCGTTCCCGCTCCAGCTCGTCCACCACGACGACGTCGGCCACGCCCTGGCCCGCTGCGCGCTCGGCGAGGGCCCGGCCGGGGTGTACAACATCGCCGGCGAGGGTCCGGTGACGCTCGCCGAGCTGGCGCGCGAGCTCGGGGCCACGGTGCTCGAGCTGCCCGCCGAGGTGGCCGAGGTGCCGTCCCGCGCCGCGATGGCCCTGCCGCTCCCGCTGCCGCTGCAGTGGGTCGCGGCGACGACCTACCCGGCGATCATGGACACGACCCGCGCCAAGGAGGAGCTGGGCTGGCGGCCCCGCTACACGGGGATCGGGGCGTGGCGGGACACCGTGATCACCAGCACCTGACGCCCCTCGCCCGACCCGGCGGGCTCCGTGACGTCGCTCCTGATCACCGGTCCGCCGCCACGGGACCGCGCTCCGGGGTGTTACCTGGACGGAGTGACGCCGGAGGAGGGCCCGTGCTCGAACTGATCCCGCGCGAGCGGCGCACGCTCGCGCCCGGCGTCGTCCACGTCCCCGACTATCTCGACGTGCCCGCGCAGCGACGCCTCGTCGAGGCCGCGCAGGCGTGGGCGCGCGAGGGCCCCGGCGCCCGTCACGCGACCCTGCCCGGCGGGGCGCGGATGAGCGTCGAGACCGTCTGCCTGGGCTGGCACTGGATCCCCTACCGCTACAGCCGCACCCGCGACGACCAGGACGGATCGCCGGTCCAGCCCCTCCCGGCGTGGCTCGCCGACCTCGGGGCGAGGGCCGTCGCCGACGCCTACGACGCACCCGACGTCGTCTACCGACCCGACGTCGCGCTGATCAACTCCTATCGCGGCGACGCCCGCCTCGGCGTGCACCAGGACCGCGAGGAGCGCGCGCCCGATCCTGTCGTCTCGCTGAGCCTCGGCGCCGCCTGCGTGTTCCGGATCGGCAGCCCGCACCACCGTCGCGGGCCGTGGCACGACGTCGAGCTGCTCTCCGGCGACCTGATCGTCTTCGGCGGCGAGCACCGCCTCGCGTACCACGGCGTCCCGAAGCTCCTGCCCGGCCACGACGTCCCCCACGTCGGGACCGCGCCGGGCGAGCGGATCAACATCACCCTGCGCGTCTCGGGCCTCGCGTGACCTACCGGCGGCACCGCGTCTTCTTCGCCGACGAGGCGACGGCGCGGACCACCGGCTCCCGCCCCTGCGCGGTGTGCCACGTATCCACCGCGCCCGGCGCGGGATCGTTGCTGATCCGTGACCTGGATCCGGCGCTCGAGACGTCCTTCTCCGGCCGGGGTTGTCGGGGGTCGGCTCTAGCGTTCCGGGTGTGAGCATCGACCACGACCCGAGCGCCGGTCCGAGGGCCGTGCTCGCCGGTCGTGAGCCCGATGCCGACCTCGTGGGGGTGCTGGACGACATCGACCCGACCACGCTGACCGGGGAGGACCTGGCCTCCTACGTGCGTGCCCGGTGGCAGGTCCACAATCGCGCCGAGGCCCAGTTGCTGGCCGGGTTGCGCGAGCTCGGCACCGCCCGGGAGGGACGCACCGTCCGGCTCGCGAGCTCGGACGAGTTCTCGGGCGACGAGGTCGCCGCGCTGCTGGGGTGGTCGCGCACGATGGCGGCGCGCCGCCTGGACCTGGCCGACGACCTGTTCGAGCGGTTGCCGGCCCTCGGGGCCGCGATGTGGCAGGGCCGGCTCGACGAGCCGAAGGTCCGCGCCATCAGCGAGCTGACCGGCGACCTCTCCGACGACCACGCCCGCTTCGCCGCCGCGGAGGTGCTGCCCGAGGCCGCGGAGCTGCCGGTGGCGGCGCTGCGCGAGCGGCTCGAGCAGATCGTGCTCGACCTCGACCCGGACTGGGCCGAACGACGGCGCCGGCGCGCGGAGGCCCGCGGGCGGGTGCTGCTGTCGACGAATCCGTCCGGCACGGCGACCCTCGCATTCGTGGACGCCCCCGCCACCGGGGGGATCGCCTCGATGGCGCGGATCGAGGCGCTGGCCGCGGCGGTGCGCCGGCGGGGGGTGCTGATCCCGATCAACCAGCTCCGCATGCAGGTCGGGATGCGGCTGCTCGACGGCTCGACCGCCGGCATGACCGACGACGACATCGCCGCCCTGCTGGCCGCCGAGTACCACGCCGATGGGGGGTCCGAGGGCGGACCGAACGACGCGGGGCCGCACGACGACCCCGACGGCGGCCCGGATGCCGGCCCCGATGGAGGCCCCGACGAGGGGTCCGACGATGACCCCGACGACGGGCCCGACGACGAAGGACCCGACGACGGCCCGGCTGCCGGCCGCGACGTTGGGCCCGACGACACGGGATCGCCCGCGTCGGAGCCGCCCGAGCCCCGGGCCGGGCGGCTCCGCCAGGGCACCGTCGAGGTGCGGCTGCGCCTGACCACGGCGCTGGGGCTCGACCAGCATCCCGCCACCGTGCCCGGCTACGGCGCCATCACCGCGCCCGTGGCCCGCGAGCTGGTCGCCCGCCGCCACCACGGCGAGTGGCGCGTCGTGCTGACCGACCCCGACGGGCACCTCCAGCACGTCCTGCTCGCCCGCCGCCGACCACCTCGCCCCCGCGGCTCCGACCGGGCCCGGGGGCGGACACCGGGCGCGACCCGGACCGGAGCGATCGTCGAGCTGCAGGTCCCGACGACGATGCTGGCCGCCCTGGATCCCGGCGATCACGGCGACTGGGCGCCCCTGCTCCGGGAGCTCCGGCGACGCCTCCATGGCCTCGTGGCGCACGGTCACCTCGGGCGCCCACCCGACGCCGACAGCGGCCCCGACCAGTGGGTGCGGCGTCGACCCGGTGCCGAGGCCGACCGCTGGATCCGGGTCCGCGACCGGCACTGCGTCGCTCCCCACTGCCGAGGACACGCGCACCGGGCCGAGATCGACCACACCCGCGGTCACGCCTCCGGGGGACCCACCCTGACCTGGAACCTCGGCGCGTGGTGCACCCACCACCACCGCGTCAAGCACCTCGCCGGCTGGCGCGTGCGGCAGCCCTCCCCCGGGCGGTTCGTCATACGCACCCGCGCCGGGGTCACCCACACCACCCATCCGACGAGGATCCTCGAACCCCTCCCCGGACCACGACCAGCGGCCGAACCGCGTCCCCTGCCCGACGACGGCTGGGCCGACGACGGCTGGCCCGATGACGGCTGGCCCGACGACCCATCCGATGACGACTGGCCCGACGACGGCTCACCCGACCACGGCCGGCGCGACGACGCCCTCGGCCCCGGCCGGACGCCGCCGACCGCACCCGGGCCCGCCCGCCGCCCCGAGCCGGCACCATCGACGGTCTCGGCGCGTACCCCCGACCTCGACGACCCCCCGCCGTTCTAGCCAGAGGCCGGAGCCAGGCCTACCGGTCCCCGTCCTCCGTGGGCGGCGGGATCTCCGAGTCCGGGTCGGCGGCGGGCGCCGGGGCCGGCTCGCCGCGCAGGGACGCGAGGAGGTCGGGCAGCTCGTCGGGCTTGAACAGCACGTCGCGGGCCTTCGACCCCTCCGACGGACCGACGACCCCACGCGTCTCGAGCAGGTCCATGAGCCGCCCGGCCTTCGCGAACCCGACCCGCAGCTTGCGCTGCAGCATCGACGTCGACCCGAACTGGCTGGTGACGATGAGCTCGGCCGCCGCGACGACGAGCTCGAGGTCGTCGCCGATGTCGGGGTCGATCTCCTTCTTCTCGCCCGCGGCCTCGGTGGTGACGCCCTCGGTGTAGTCGGGATCGGCCTGCTCCTTGCAGTGGTCGACCACCGCGGCGATCTCGTCGTCGCCGATGAACGCGCCCTGCAGGCGGTTGGTCTTGCCCGCGCCCATGGGCAGGAAGAGCGCGTCGCCCATGCCGATGAGCTTCTCGGCCCCGGGCTGGTCGAGGATGACCCGCGAGTCCGTCAGCGACGACGTCGCGAACGCCAGCCGCGACGGCACGTTCGTCTTGATCAGCCCGGTGACGACGTCGACGGACGGCCGCTGCGTCGCGAGCACGAGGTGGATGCCGGCTGCCCGGGCCTTCTGCGTGATCCGGACGATCGCGTCCTCGACGTCGCGGGGCGCGGTCATCATGAGGTCGGCGAGCTCGTCGACGATCGCGAGGATGTACGGGTAGGGCCGGTAGACGCGCTCGCTGCCGAGCGGCGCCTGGATCTCCCCGGAGCGCACCTTGCGGTTGAAGTCGTCGATGTGCCGCACGCGGTTGGCCTGCATGTCCGCGTAGCGCTGCTCCATCTCCTCGACCAGCCACTGCAGGGCGGTGGCCGCCTTCTTCGGCGAGGTGATGATCGGCGTGATGAGGTGCGGGATGCCCTCGTAGGGCGTCAGCTCGACCATCTTCGGGTCGATGAGGATCATCCGGACCTCGTCCGGGGTGGCCCGCGTCAGCAACGAGACCAGCATCGAGTTGACGAAGCTGGACTTGCCGGAGCCGGTGGAGCCCGCGACCAGCAGGTGCGGCATCTTCGCGAGGTTGGCCGTGACCATCCGGCCCTCGATGTCCTTGCCCAGGCCGATGACCATCGGGTGCGTCTCGGCCCGCGCGGTCGAGCTGGTGAGGACGTCGGCGAGGCGGACCATCTCGCGGTCGGTGTTGGGCACCTCGATGCCCACCGCCGACTTGCCCGGGATCGGCGCGAGCAGCAGCACGCGGTCGGTCGCCGCGGCGTAGGCCAGGTTGCGGTGCAGCGCGGTGATCTTCTCGACCTTCACCCCGTGCCCGAGCTCGACCTCGTAGCGGGTGACGGTCGGGCCGCGGGTGAAGCCGGTGACCTCGGCGTCGACCTTGAACTGCTCCAGCACCCCGGTGATCGCGTCGATCATGGCGTCGTTCGCGGCGCTGCGGGCCTTGGGCGGCTCGCCGGGGGTGAGGAGATCGGGCGGCGGGAGGCGGTAGTCGCTGTCGGGGTCCTCGCGGTGGGAGCTGAACGACGTCGCGGCCTGCGGGTCGACGTCGGTCTCGGCGGGCGCCGTCGTGTCGGGCACCACAGGGGCGGGTGCGGGCTCGACGGGGGCACGGCGGGCGCGTCCCCCGCCCTTCGGCGGCGCGGGCGGACCCGCGCTCGGGGCGCCGGGCGCGGGTGTCCCCTCGGGTGGGGTGGTGAGGTCCGGGACCGCGGCCGGGCCGCGCTCCCGGTGACGGGCCGGGTGGCCGGCGGCGTCCCCGTCGGCGCTCCCGGAGCCGTCGACGTCCTCGTCCTCGCCCCCACGACGACGCCCGCGACGACGGATGCGCGTGGTGGGAGCGGTGCCGTCGTCCTCGGCGGGCTCGCCGTCGACGTCCACGTCCTCCGGGCCGCCCCACTCGTCGTCGGGGTGCTCGCCCGTGACGAGCGCGCGCAGCCGCTCCCCCACCTCGCGCACCGGCGTGCCGGTGAGCACGAGCAGGCCGTAGAGCCCGACCAGCACGAGCACGACGCCGGCGAGCCACACCGTCACCCCGCGGGCGAGCGGGTCGGCGACGACGGCCCCGAGGATCCCGCCACCGGAGCGGCGGCCCTCCAGATCGGCGGGCGCGCCGGCGACGAGGTGCCAGACGGCGAGGACGGCGATGCCCAGCAGCAGGGCGCCGACGACGGTGCGCGGCCGGGTCTCGGGCACGGGGTCGGTGCGCAGCAGCACCACCGCGACGAACAGCAGCACCAGGGGCAGCACCAGCGCGGCGGCGCCCATGACCGTCCGCAGCCCGACGTCGAGGCCGCTGCCGACGGGACCGCCCGCCCGCCACCACACGCCGGCGGCGGTGAGGACCGCGAGCACGACCAGCGCGAGCGCCACCCCGTCCCGGCGGTGGGCGGCGTCGACGTCGCGGGCGCGTCCCAGCGTGCGGACCAGCGAGCCGAGACCGCGCGCGGTCAGCACCCAGCCGCCGCGCAGCGCGCGCACGATCGGCCCGGGACCGGAGCGCCGGGCGGGTGCACGGCCCTTGCCGGCCGGGCGCTTCGTCGTCCCGCCCCGCGTCGGCCGCTTCTGCTGGGGCGAGCGCGTCGTGGTGTCCGGACCGTCACCGCGGCGCCGCGGCGTCCGCCCGCCCGTGATGGGGCGGCTGCGGGTCGCGCGCTTCTCTGGGGTGTCGGTCCGCCCGGCCATGAGCGCCACGGTATCCCGCGGGCCCCACGGGCCCCGGTAACCACACGCGTCCCGGCGGGTGAGCTAGCGATCTCCCCGCGCGGCGCCGCCGCGGCGCGACGACACCTCCTCGCGCCACACCGCGGTCTTCGTGCAGTACTCCGGCGCGAGGACGACGTCCCGCTCGTCGAGCAGCTGCTCGAACCCGGCAGCGGTGGCCGGGACGTCGCGCGGGCAGCAGCGGGTGGACAGCTCCACCAGCTCGCGACCGCTCGGGAACCGGAAGTGCTCGAGGTCGACCCGCGACAGCCCCAGCCCCGTCGCCGCGACCTTCACCCGGCGCACCACCAGCGGTCCGTGCACCTCGAGCTCGCTCAACCGGGCGTCGTCGACCACCTCGGCCCCGCCCCCGCAGGCCCACGCGCACTGGGTCGCCGACAGCAGGTCCCGGGCCTTCGCCGACCCCGCGATGACCGCGGCGGCCAGCGCGGCGTCGATGTCGCGGCGCACCTCGATGTCCTGCCACACGCCCTCGGGCACCACGTCGTACTCGATGCGCGCGCCTCTCGGCACGGACCGCTCGCGGTCCGAGCCCCGGCGGCGCGCCGAGACCGCGAGGTCGAAGCGACCGCGGGTGCGCCGGCGCAGGCGGACCTCGACACCGGCCCGGAGCAGGTCGAGGTCGGCGGTGTCGAGCAGGTACGTCTGACGGACGCTCCACGTCGGCCCGTGGCGTCCCGTGAGGGCCTCGGCGGCGGCCCCGGCCGGCGGCACGAGCAGCGTCTTGAGCTCGACACTGTCCGCGTGGGCACCGTGCGTGGCGAGCCACGCGAGCGCCTCGGCCGATCCGAACCTACCCACCCGGTCGACCTCCCCTCGGGCGTCACCAACCTCCCGCCGGCGGTGCCGTCCGTCGGCGACCCTAGCCGCGCCGAGTGATCCAGCACACCGAACCGCACGGAACCTGACCGGACGGACAGGGTGGCCCCCGACCCCGCTACCGACCACCCGGGCCCCGGACCCGATCGGAGGAGCACGGCCACCTTCCGTGATCAGCCCAGCACAGACCCGTGATGACACACGGGTGTCCATGATCAAGATCTGAAAGACCCCGGACGCCTCTTGCCGACGTCGGATCGGCTCCCTACTGTCGCCTGTGGCTCAGCACACACCGCTCGGCAGCCGAGACCAACCGGCCGCCGCGAGAAGCGTGTGTCCTGCCGCCCAGTGGTCGACATCGTCGGCCGGACGGTCGACTGACCGGCGGCAGCCAGGGCTCCTTCCCCACGCGCTCCCCCGGTCGGCACCGCTCGTGCCGTCGACGCACCACGCCCAGGCGACACCCGGATTCCAGCAGTCCGGGGTCGGCCCGGCGGAGACGGGCTCCGAGGTGGCACCGCCGCCGCGGGCAGGAAGGACATCCATGAGGAGGTACGTCGGATGACGTCCACAGATCGATCGGACGAGCTGCACGCCGCAGGCCTGGACGGCCAGAACAGGACCGCGCTCGGCAGGCTCCTCAACACCGGGAACATCGGCCACGCCGAGAAGGGCGACGACGGCATCATGCGGGCCACGGTCCGCATTCCCGAGGACGAGCTCGTCTGGGACCCCTCGATCGTCGTCTTCCCGGAGGGCGGCGAGGTCGAGCTGACGCTCATCAACGACGACAAGAACACCCACTGCGCGGTGCTGCCCCACAACGGTGACCCCAAGATCATCTGGCTGGTCAACCACTCCAAGGGGACGGCCCGTCTCTCCCTGTCCGGGCCGGGCACCTACTACTACGGCTCCACCACCGGCAACGACGAGGGCCGTGGCCTGACCGGCGCGCTCGTCTTCGGGGGCGAGGTCCCCGACTCGGCGAAGATCGACCGCCCGCCGCAGCCGCGCCCGTAGCCCCTGACGCAGAGACCGGAGAGGAAACCGATGACCGACTACGTGGACGCCGGCGAGGCCGTCCCGCACAAGACCCTCAGCGCCGTCAAGGGCCAGGCCCCGGCGACGGGTGACGTCAACTACGAGCGCATCCAGAACGCGCGCAGCGAGCCGCAGAACTGGCTGACCTACTACGGCACCTACGACGGCCAGCGCTACAGCTCGCTGGACCAGATCAACCGGGACACCGTCAAGCGCCTGACCCCGGCGTGGGTGTTCCAGGCCGGCTCGGTCGGCCTGCACTCCGGTGCGTCGACCTACTCGTTCGAGGCCACCCCGCTGGTCGTCGAGGGCGTCATGTACGTCTCCGGACCCGACGGCAAGGTCTGGGCGATCGACTCGACCACCGGCGAGGAGCTGTGGCGCTACAAGTGGGCGTCGCCGTACGACGTGTCGCTGTGCTGCGGCAACGTGAACCGCGGCGTCGCCGTGGGCCACGGCAAGGTCTACATGTACACGCTGAACGCGCACCTCATCGCGCTCGACGCGCAGACCGGTGACCTGGTCTGGGACGTCACCAACGGCGACGTGCGCGCCGGGGAGTCCGGCTCGGTCGCCCCGCTGATCGTCAAGGACAAGGTCATCGTCGGCAGCGCCGGCGGCGAGTTCGGCCTCCGCGGCCACATCGACGCCTTCGACGCCGAGACCGGCGAGCGCCAGTGGCGCACCTACACGGTGCCGAAGCCGGGCGAGCCCGGCTCGGAGACCTGGGGCGACGAGAACGCCGAGGCCTGGCAGCGCGGCGGCGCGAACTGCTGGGTCACCGCGACCTACGACCCCGAGCTCGAGCTGCTGTTCCACGGCACGGGCAACCCCGCGCCCGACTTCGACGGCGACGTCCGTCCGGGCGACAACCTCTACACCGACAGCGTCGTCGCGGTGGACGTGAACACCGGCCAGATCCGGTGGCACTACCAGTTCACCCCGCACGACCTGTGGGACTACGACTCGACGATGGAGAACCTGCTCTTCGACGCTCCGGACGGGCGCAAGCTGCTCGCCCACGCGGACAAGAACGGCTACTTCTTCGTCCTCGACCGCACCAACGGCGAGCTGGTCCGGGTCTTCCCCTTCGTCGACCGCATCACGTGGGGCGAGATCACGCCCGACGGCAAGGTCACCCCGAAGGTCTACCCGGACGAGGAGGGCGTCCCCGTCCACTTCTGGCCCGGCCCGGCCGGCGGCAAGGAGTGGACGCACATGTCCTACAACCCCAACACGGGGTTGATCTACGTGCCCGTCCAGGAGGTCGGGGCGACGGCGACCCGCCGGCGCCGCGAGTTCAAGGAGTCGATCCCCTACTGGGGCGCCGGCGTCGCCGTCGACCTGGACGACTTCTACGGGTACGTCGCCGCGATCGACCCGCTCACGGGCGAGGAGAAGTGGCGCTGGAACAACGAGTACCCGATGTGCGCCTCCACGCTGACCACCGCGGGCAACCTCGTGTTCCAGGGCACGCCCACCGGTGAGTTCGTCGCGCTCGACGCCGAGTCCGGCGAGAAGCTGTGGTCGTTCCAGTGCGGCAGCGGCCACCACTCGAGCCCGGTCACCTACGAGGTCGACGGCCGCCAGTACATCGCGGTGCCCACCGGGTGGGGCGGCTGGGTCGAGGGCTTCCTGCCCGGCCTGCTCGGCGCCGCCGCCGGCGACGCGCTGTTCTGCTTCGCCCTGCCGCAGAGCTGACCCACCCCGCAACCGCGAATCGTTCGCCGGCCCCGCGCCGGCCGAGAGGAGATCGACATGGAGCTCCACGTCTGGGAGACCCCGCAGTTCGAGGAGATCGGCGTCGCGCCCGAGGTGACGATGTACGTCGCCCAGATGGACGACTGACCGACTGAGCCACGAAGGGGCGCCGGATTCGTTCCGGCGCCCCTTCGCGGTGTCCGGTGTCCGTCCGCGATCGGTGAACCCCGGGAGGCGTCATGACGGTCGAGCAGACCGAGGCGAGGCCGGAGGCCAAGCGCTGGCTCTGCGAAATGTGCGGATTCATCTATGATCCGGAGGAGGGTGATCCCGACAGCGGCATCCCGCCCGGGACGCCTTTCGAGGACATCCCGGACGACTGGATGTGTCCGATCTGCGGAGCCGAGAAGTCGGACTTCCGCGAGTTGGCGCCGGGCGAGTTCCCGGAGATGTGAGGTTGCAGCAAGAATGATCACCGGGTACGGCCACTTCGCGCAGCTCGCCGAATCGCTCCAATGGGACGAGACCACCATCGACCTCACGGCCGACATCGAGGCCTGGCCGAAGCTCGAGCAGGAGGAGTACGACCAGGTCCTCGGGCTGCTCGCCGGCTTCTGCGTCGGCGAGACGGCCGTGGCCACCCACCTCACGTCGTTCGGCGGCGCGGCCAGCACCGACGACCGGATGGCCGAGGTCTTCGCCGCCCAGGCCCGTGACGAGGCACGTCACGCCCGGTTCTTCGACCGGGTCGTGCGCGAGGTCGCGGGCGTGCCCGGGGACAACATGGCCGACCGGATCGACGCCCTGCGCGACCGCGTGAGCCCGGACCTCATCGAGCTGTTCGAGGAGCGGCTGCCGGCCATCGCGACGCAGGTCGCCGAGGACCACGCGCAGCTCACGGCTGCGGTCGGGCTCTATCACATGATCCTCGAGGGCGTGGTCCTGACGGCCGGCCAGCACGCCCTGCTGCAGACGCTCAAGGGCCTGTCGGTCGCGATGCCGGGCACGCACAAGGGAATGGAGCTCGTGCTCCGCGACGAGCGCTGGCACATCGGTTTCGGCTCCCGCGTGATCCAGAGCGCGGACGTCGTCGACGACCAGATGGAGGAACTGCTCACGCAGGGTGTCAAGGCGGCGTCCGCGTGGGGCGACCTGATCTCGCACGACGACATCGTCCAGGTCGAGCACCTCCACGCCCGCCGTCTCAAGTCGGTCGGCATCAAGTTCTGGTGATCTCGCGCGCTGACGCCGTCGGCGCGCGCGGGTAGGTTGATCGCTATCGACGAGAGGAGGTGGCACGCCATCATGGAGTCGCTCTCCATCTGGGAGACCCCCGAGTTCGAAGAACTCGGCGTCGCCCCCGAGGTGACGATGTACGTCGCCCAGCTCGACGACTGACGACCTACCGACAGGGGCGCCGGAGATCGCATTTCCGGCGCCCCTGTCGCCGTCGTCGCCCAGGAACAGGAGGACGGACAGCGATGTGGCTGCGGGTGCTCGGCGCCGGCGCGGGCGGCGGCTTCCCCCAGTGGAACTGCGGGTGCCCGGGATGCCGCGCGGTCCGCGAGGGCTCGCGTCCGGCCACGCCGCGGACGCAGTCGTCGATCGCCGTGAGCGCCGACCGCGCCACGTGGTTCCTCGTCAACGCCTCCCCCGACCTGCGGGCCCAGATCGAGGCGGCGCCCGAGCTGCGGCCACGTTCCCAGCGGGACAGCCCGATCGCCGCGGTGCTGCTCACCGACGCCGAGCTCGACCACACGATGGGGCTGCTGCTGCTGCGCGAGGGCCCGGGCGTCGAGGTCCACGCCACCGACGCGTCGTTCGCGACGCTCACCGACGGGACGGGCTTCGTCCCCACGCTGGAGCGCTACACCCAGGTCACGCGACGCGTGGTGGTCCCGGGCGCGACCGTGGCGCTCGCCGAGGGCCTGACCTACACCGCGTTCGACGTGCCGACGGTGAAGAAGGCCCGTTTCGCGGGAGACGCCGCGAAGCGGAGCTCGACCGGGGGCGCCGGCGGCGTGGACAGCGAGGGTCGCGTCGTCGGCTACCGCTTCACCGACACCACCTCCGGCCGGACCGCCGTGTACCTGCCCGGCGTCCAGGAGGTCACGCCCGCGGTGCACGACGAGCTCGCGGCCGCGGACGTCGTGCTCGTCGACGGCACCACGTGGACCGACGACGAGATGATCCGCCTGGGCCTCGCGTCCAAGACCGCCCGCGACATGGGCCACCTGGCCGTCGACGGACCGGACGGGAGCCTCGCGGTCCTCTCCGGTCTGCGGGCCGAACGCAAGATCTACGTGCACATCAACAACACGAACCCGATGCTGCTCGAGGACTCCGCGGAGTACGCGACGGTCACCGCCCGCGGGGCCGAGATCGCGACCGACGGGCTCGAGGTGGAGGTCTGAGGCGGATGACGGCGACACACGCGACCAACGGCACCCACGCCGGGCCGGGGACGGCGGTCGGCCCCGACGCCCTCGTCGAGCGGCTGCGGTCCCAGGCCACGCGCTACCACAGCGAGCACGACTTCCACGTGCGCATGAACGCCGGCGAGCTCTCGCCCGACCAGATCCGCGGTTGGGTCGCCAACCGCTTCTGCTACCAGGAGGCGATCCCCCGCAAGGACGCCGCGGTGCTGGGCAACTGCCCCGACCGCGAGGTCCGCAAGCGCTGGATCCGGCGGATCACCGACCACGACGGCACCGACACCACCGAGGGTGGCATCGAGGCCTGGCTGCGTCTCGGCGAGGCCTGCGGGGTCCCCCGCGAGGAGATGGAGGACGGGCGGCACATCGTGCCGGGCGTGCGGTTCGCGGTGGAGGCCTACGTGACCTTCGCGCGCACCCGCCCGTGGGTCGAGGCCGTCGCCTCGTCGCTCACCGAGCTGTTCGCCCCGGGCCTCATGGCCGAGCGGCTCGCGGCGTTCGAGAAGCACTACACGTGGATCGACAAGGACGGACTCGACTACTTCCGCAACCGGCTCCACCAGGCCCCGCGCGACTCCGAGCACGCGCTGGAGATCGTCAAGGAGCGGTGCCGGACCGCGGAGCAGCAGGACGCCGCCGTCGCCGCGCTCGCCTTCAAGAACGACGTGCTCTGGAGCATGATGGACGCGATCGACCGGGCGTACCCCTCGTGACCAGCGGGGACGCGCAGCGGAGCGGAGCCGGACCGATCAGGACCGTCCCGCGCACCGGGCGGCCGCGGCTCGCCCGGTTCGTCAAGATGCGCTACGACAAGGCCCGCGAGCGGCAGGTGCTGCTCGGGCCGGAGACCGTCGTGGTGCTCAACCCGACCGGCGCCGACATCCTCGGCCTCTGCGACGGCGCGCACAGCGTGGGCGACATCGTCGACGAGCTCGGCCGCCGGTACGACCGCGTCGTCGACGACGAGGTGACCTCGTTCCTCGAGCGCCTCGCGTCCCGGCGCTGGGTGGAGATCCCGGATGACTGACACCCCTGACGGTCCCCTCGGCCTGCTGGCCGAGCTGACCCACGCCTGCCCGCTGTCCTGCGCCTACTGCTCCAACCCGCTGGAGCTGACCAAGCGCTCCGCGGAGCTCACCACCGACGACTGGCGCCGCGTGCTCGACGAGGCCGCCGACCTCGGGGTGCTGCAGAGCCACTTCTCCGGCGGCGAGCCGCTGCTGCGCCGCGACATCGTCGAGCTCGTCGCCCACGCGAGCGGGCTCGGCCTCTACACGAACCTCGTGACCAGCGCGATCGGGCTCTCGCGCCCCAGGGCGGAGGCGCTGCGCGACGCCGGCCTCGACCACGTCCAGGTCAGCATCCAGGCCGACGAGCCGGTGCTGTCCGACCAGCTCGCCGGCATCTCCTCGTTCGACAAGAAGATGGCGGCGGCGCGGCTGGTGAAGGAGCTGGGCTGGCCGCTGACCCTCAACGTCGTGCTGCACCGGCAGAACATCGACCGGATCGGCGCCATCCTCGAGCGGGTCGAGGAGCTGGAGGCCGACCGCGTCGAGCTCGCCAACACCCAGTACTACGGCTGGGCGCTGCGCAACCGCGAGGCGCTGCTGCCCAGCCGCGAGCAGCTCGAGCGCGCCGAGCAGGTCACCCGCGAGGCCCGCGAGCGCCTGCGCGGGCGCACCGACGTCATCTACGTCATCCCCGACTACTACAGCCGCTACCCCAAGCCCTGCATGGGCGGCTGGGGCTCGCGCCAGCTCGTCGTCGGGCCCGAGGGCAACGCCTGGCCGTGCCTGTCGGCCCACGAGCTGCCGCTGCCGCGGGCGAACGTGAACGAGCACGACCTCGGCTGGATCTGGCGGTCCTCCCCGCTGTTCACGGCCTTCCGCGGCACCGACTGGATGCCCGACCCGTGCCGCAGCTGCGAGCGCCGCGAGGTCGACCTCGGTGGCTGTCGCTGCCAGGCCTTCCAGCTCACCGGCGACATGACCCGCACCGATCCGGTCTGCGTCCTCTCACCGGACCGCGGGATCATCGACGCCGCCGTCGAGGCCGCGAACAGCGACGAGGGGCCGGCGGCGCCGACCCGCGAGCCGGTCCTGGTCCCGGTCCCCGCCCTCGTGTCCCGGCCCCACCGCGCGGACGAGTAACGGGTCGGTCGTACGGGGCGCCGATCCTGCCGAACCGCCTACGCTCGTCCTCCCCCGGGGTCTCCCGGGTTGGTCCGGAGAGAGGAGACCCGCGATGTCGGGTGGCGGCGGGAAGATCGAGCAGCGGGTGGTCCTGACACGGCAGGAGGCCGCGCGGTGGCTCCACCAGCTCGCGACGGCCCTGGAGAACGGGGGCACCGCGGACGTCGCCCTGGTCGGGCCGACGGTCGCGCTGAACCTGCCCGAGGAGTTCGAGGTCGAGCTGGAGCTCGAGCCCTACGGCGAGAAGATCGAGCTGGAGTTCGAGCTCGTGTGGCCGAACGACCGCGGCGAGCCCTCGTCGGACAGGCCGCGGACCTCCGTCGCCGCGCCCACACCCCTGCGTTGACGGTTGCGGCCGGAGGCCGCGTGCAGTAACCATGCCACGTGTCCGTGATCGCGATCACCTTCGTCGTCATCGCCCTGGCGGAGGTGGCGGACACCAGCGGTCTCGTGACGCTCGTCCTCGCGACCCGCTTCCCGGCCCGCTGGGTGCTCATCGGTGTCTTCGCCGGGATGCTCGTGCACGTCGGCATCGCGGTGGCGGCGGGCAGCCTCGTCGGTCTGCTCCCGGAACGTCCCCTCGAGGCGATCCTCGCGGTCATGTTCCTCATCGGAGCGTTCCTCACCCTCCGCGAGGGGCTGGAGGACGACGACGATGACGATGACGACGACGAGGAGCGCGAGGCACCGCGGACCCGGTGGGCGGTGGCGGCGACGGCCTTCGGCATCACGGCGCTCTCCGAGCTCGCGGACCCCTCGCAGATCCTCACCGCGACGCTGACCGCGCAGTACGGCGCCCCGCTGCTCGTCGGCATCGGCTCGCTGCTGGGCCTGTGGGCCGTCTCCGCCCTCGCCATCTACGGGGGCAACCGGCTCCGGCAGATCGTGCCGGTGAAGTGGGTGGCGATCGTGGCCGCCGCGATCATGGTGATCCTCGCGATCATCAGCGCGGTCGCGGCCATCCGCGGCTGAGGCCCGGCCGCTCGTCGTGATCCCGATCCTCGCGTTCGTCCTGGGCGTCGCGGTCCTCGTCCACTCCGCCGAGAAGCTCATCGGCCAGCTGGTCGGGGTCGCGAGCCGGTGGGCGATCTCGCTGTTCCTCGTCGCGCTGGTGTTCACCGGCATCGAGTTCGACGATCTCGCCCTCGGCCTCGCGCTGGGCGTCGAGGACCTCCACGAGGTCGCCCTCGGCACCGTCATCGGCACGACGATCGCGATGCCCGGGCTCGTGCTGGCCCTCGCCGCGGTCGTGGCCCCGACGTCGGTGACGGTGCCCCGCGACTACCTGGCCCTCTACGCCGGCGCCCCCGTCGTCATGTACGCCCTCGCGCTCACGGGGCGCCTGACGGCCCTGACCGGCGCGGGGCTCCTCGTGCTGTTCGCCGCCTTCGTCGGGTGGATCGCGCTGCGCGAGTACGCCGCGCGGCGGCCCGTGTGGCGCGACGCCGCGCTCTACGAGCAGATCGACCGCGTGACCCTCGGCGGCGGCATCGCGTCGCGGCGCGGCCGCCCGGAGCCGGCGGGCGGCCCGGCCGGCGCTCCCCCGCCCGGTGTCCGCATCGACGAGGGCTTCCTGCGCGCCCGCCGGCGCTCCCCCGCGGCCACCGTGGCGCTCGCCGTCCTCGCGCTCGCGGGCCTCGTCGTCGGCGCCACCGTGGCCGGGGCCGGCACCGAGGGGATCCTCGAGGAGTTCGCCCTCCCGGGCACCGTCTTCGGCGTCACGGTCGCGACGCTCGCCCTGTCCCTCGAGGACCTCCTGCTCACCGTCGAGCCCGCCCGCCGCGGCGCGCCCGAGATCGGCGTCGCGAACGTCGTCGGCAGCGTCGTGTTCTCGGTGACCGGCAAGCTCGGGATCCTGCTGCTGGCCGGCGGCACGATGGTCGTCACCGACGAGGTCGTGCGCTGGCACCTGCCGGTGCTCGTGCTCCTGACCGCGACGTCGGCGGTGTTCCTCGCGTCCGGGCGGCTGCGCCGTCGCCACGGGGTCGTGCTGCTCGCCGCGTACCTCGCCTACGTCGTGGTCAGCCTGGTGGTCGTCGGCGGGGTCCCGGTCGGGGACTGAGTGGTGCTCCCGACCGGGACGCCGAGGTGCTCAGGCCGCGATCGATCCGTGCGGGTCGATGACGAACTTCTTCGCCACGCCCGAGTCGAACTGGGCGTAGCCCTGGGGGGCGTCGTCGAGCGAGATGACGGTCGCGTTGACCGCCTTCCCGATCTGCACGCGGTCGCGCAGGATCGCGTTCATCAGCTGCCGGTGGTAGCGCATCACGGGGCACTGGCCGGTGGTGAACGAGTGCGACTTCGCCCAGCCCAGACCGATGCGGATCGACAGGCTGCCCTCCTTGGCGGCGTCGTCGGAGGCCCCGGGGTCGCCGGTGACGTAGAGACCCGGGATGCCGAGCTTCCCGGCCGCCCGCGTGATCTCCATGATGGAGTTGAGGACCGTCGCCGGCTGCTCCTTGTCCGAGTCCTTGCCGTGACCGCGCGCCTCGAACCCGACCGCGTCGACCGAGGCGTCGACCACCGGCTCGCCGACGATCTGCTCGATCTTCTCCGGCAGCGTGCCCTCCTCCGTGAGGTCGACGGTCTCCGCGCCGATCACCTCCCGCGCGTGCCGGAGGCGCTCCTCGTTCATGTCCCCGACGATCACCGCGGCGGCCCCGAGCAGCTGCGCCGACGCCGCGGCGGCGAGGCCCACGGGCCCGGCGCCGGCGATGTAGACGGTCGAACCGGTGGTCACGCCCGCGGTGACGCAGCCGTGGTAGCCGGTGGGGAAGATGTCCGACAGCATCGTCAGGTCGAGGATCTTCTCCATCGCCTGATCGCGGTCGGGGAACTTCAGCAGGTTCCAGTCGGCGTACGGGACCATCACGTACTCGGCCTGGCCGCCCTGCCAGCCGCCCATGTCGACGTAGCCGTACGCCGAGCCCGGGCGCTCGGGGTTGACGTTGAGACAGACGCCGGTGTGGCCCTCCTTGCACATCCGGCAGCGCCCGCAGGCGATGTTGAAGGGGGCCGAGACGAGGTCGCCCTGCTGGATGAACTCGACGTCGCGGCCGACCTCGACGACCTCGCCGGTGATCTCGTGGCCCAGGATCAGCCCGGGCGGCGCCGTGGTCCGGCCGCGGACCATGTGCTGGTCGGACCCGCAGATGTTGGTGGCGACGAGCTTGAGGATCACCCCGTGCGGGCACTGCCGCCCGACGTTGGCGGGGTTCACCCCCGGCCCGTCCTTGAGCTCCAGGCTCGGGTACTCGATGTCCTGGATCTCGACCTTCATCGGTTCGATGTACGCAACGGCCTTCATGGGCGTTCCTCCGAGGGGTGTCTGCGCTGACCGGGACGGCCGGCGGGCCGCCGTGGTGGGCTGACGGTCCGATCCTCCGGGTACCTGTGGCCTCTGTCACTCACACCCTCGCAGGAGAGGAAGGCGTCGAACGGACGCGTCAGGTGCGCGTGCCGGCCGCCCTCACGGCACCCCGGCGGCCACGAGCACCGCCGTCGTCACCCCCGCGCCCACGACCAGCCCGGCCGCGACCTGGGCGAGGGTGTGCGCGCGCAGCACCAGGCGCGCCCAGCCCACGAGCGGCACGGCCAGCCAGGACAGCGCCCACCACCCGCCGCCGAGCAGCGTGAGCACCGCGGCCGCCGCGGCGACGACGGCGGTGTGGAAGCTGACCTTCCAGACGAGCGTGATCGCGGTGGCGACGACGACCGTGACGAGCACCGCCACCTGCAGCGCGGCGATCGCCCGGGGCGCGCCGGCGACGAGCAGCACCACCACGCCCGTCGCGACCGAGAGCGCCGCGAGCCCCAGCGGGACCGCCCGCTGCTCGCGCTCGCGCAGGTGGTGGTCGGTGTAGCGCCCGGAGCGCACGCCGCGGTCGACGATGAACGCCGGGATCGCGACGGTGAAGACCATGCCGATCAGCGACCACGCGACGCCGACCGGGCCCGCGGCCAGCGCCCCGACCACCGGGTAGAGGACGGCGAGCAGCAGGGTCGGCGACGTCGCCGTCGTGACGCCCGCGGCGATGCGGCGGGCGGGCGTGGTCACCTCGACGGCCGTCACGCGCCGTAGCCTAGGCGGCCGAGACGGAGGAGGACGCGTGAGTCGGCAGGTGCACCTCGTGCTGGCCGTGGTGACGGCACCCCCGGGCCGGCTCCTGCTCGTCCACCGCCCCGGGGAGATGCCGCCGGCGGTCCTGCCGGGCGGGCGCCCCCAGGACAAGGAGTCCCCCGGCGCGACCGCCGCCCGCGGCTGCCTCGAGGAGACCGGCGTGGAGGTCCGGGCCGGGCGCCAGCTCGGGCGCTTCAACCACGACGGCATCGTCACGATCTACGTCGCCGCGAGCCCGGTGCACCCCGTCGACCCCGAGGGGATCCCGGACAGCGTGCGCGCCGCCTGGTACCTCCACGACCAGGTCGACATGGTGCTCCCCGACCTGTGGGCGCCGGTGCGCGCCCACCTGGACAAGACGATCCGGCGGCGCTGAGCTAGACCGGCAGGACCGTCGGGACGATCATCGGCCGGCGCCGGTAGGTCTCCCCCACCCAGCGCCCGACGACGCGACGCACCGCCTGGGCGATGCGGTGGGTGTCGGTGATCCCCTCGGCCTCGGTGCGCGAGAGCTCCATCTCGACGAGCGAGACGACGTCCTCGAGCGCCTTCGGGTCGTCGGAGAACCCGCGCCCGGAGATGCGCGGCGGGGCGACCGCGCGACCGGTCGCGGCCTCGACGGCGACGGTGATCGCGATGAAGCCGCCCTCGCCGAGCACGAGCCGGTCCGACAGCGTCGACTCGCCGACGTCGCCGACCTGGTTGCCGTCGACGTAGACGTGACCGACCTCGACCCGCCCGCTGATCGCCGCGCGCCCGTCGACGAGGTCGACGACGACGCCGTCCTCGGCGATGACGACGTTCTCGACCCCCGTCCGGCGCGCGATCTCGGCGTTGGCGCGCAGGTGGCGCCACTCCCCGTGGACGGGCATGACGTTGCGCGGGCGCAGGGCGTTGTAGAGGAACAGCAGCTCACCGGCCGACGCGTGACCCGACACGTGCACGCGCGCGACACCGGAGTGCACGACCTCGGCCCCGAGCCGGGTCAGGCCGTTGATGACGGCGAACACCGCGGTCTCGTTGCCGGGGATCAGGCTCGAGAGCAGGACGACCGTGTCCCCGGGCACGATCGTGATCTGGCGGTGGTCGCCGCGGGCCATGCGCCCGAGCGCCGACAGCGGCTCGCCCTGGGAGCCCGTCGACACGAGCACGACGTCCTTCTCGGGCATCGCGAGCGCGTCGTCGAGGTCGACGAGCAGGCCCTCGGGCACGCGCAGCAGGCCCAGGTCGCTCGCGATGCCCATGTTGCGGACCATCGAGCGACCGGTGAAGCAGACCTTCCGCCCGTGGTGCGCGGCGGCGTCGAGGATCTGCTGCACGCGGTGCACGTGGCTCGCGAAGCACGCGACGATGAGGCGGCTCGGCGCCTTGCGGAACACGTCGTCGATCACCGGGGCGATGTCGCGCTCCGGGGTGACGAAGCCGGGCACCTCGGCGTTGGTCGAGTCGACGAGCAGCAGGTCGACGCCCTCGTCGCCGAGGCGCGAGAAGCCGGCCAGGTCGGTGAGGCGCCCGTCGAGGGGCAGCTGGTCGAGCTTGATGTCACCGGTGTGCAGCACGGTGCCGCCGGGGGTGCGCACGGCGACGGCCAGGGCGTCCGGGATCGAGTGGTTGACCGCGAAGAACTCGCAGTCGAACGTGCCGTGGTGGTTGCGCTCGCCCTCGCGGACCTCGAGCAGGCGCGGGGTGAGCTGGTGCTCCCGGCACTTGGCCGCGACCAGCGCGAGCGTGAAGCGCGACCCGACGACGAGCAGGTCGGGGCGCTGGCGCAGCAGGAACGGCACGGCGCCGATGTGGTCCTCGTGCCCGTGGGTGAGCACGAGCGCGTCGACGTCGTCGAGGCGGTCCTCGACGGCCCGGAAGTCGGGCAGGATCAGGTCGACGCCGGGCGAGTCCTCGGACGGGAAGAGCACACCGCAGTCGACGATCAGCAGGCGGCCGCCGTACTCGAGCACGGTCATGTTGCGCCCGATCTCGCCGATGCCCCCGAGGGCGACGACGCGCAGTGCGCCCTCCGGTGTCGGCGGCGGGGTGCCCTCGGAGCCCGGGACCGACTGCGTCGGCACCCCGGAGCCCCGCGCGCAGTCGTGACTCGCGTGGTCGTGCTGCTGGTTCTGCTGCTGGTTCTGGTGCTGGCCCTGCTGCTGACCCTGCTCGGGCCGGCGGGCGGTGGAACGGCTCATCGGGCGGTCCCGGGGAAGGGACGCGGGAGACGGGCGGTGATCGGGTCCTCCTGGTACGGAATGCGGTGCGGGGCCCTCACAGGCCCCGGTCGAGTGCCATGACGGTGGCGACGTCGGCGGGCTCACCCTCGGGGTGCACCACGCACTCGTCGCGGCCGGCCGCGTGCAGCAGCAGCTCGCCGGGCTCACCGGTCAGGATGACCGTGCGCGGCCCCGAGCGCACGGCGTGCTCCTCGCCGTCGGGGCGGCGCAGCGTCACGGCCACCGGGCTGGAGCGGTAGCTCAGGCGACCGAGCAGGCCGACCATGCGCCACAGCTGCCGGTCGCGGGCCTCGTCCGGCGGGCGCGGCGACCAGCCGGCCTGGGCGCGGCGCACGTCCTCGTGGTGGATGAAGAACTCCTGGACGTCGACGACGCGCAGCGGCGGCAGCGCCATCGGGCTCCAGAACGGCGGCCCGGAGCGCAGGGTGGCCACCAGCTCGCCGAAGTCGCCGCGCGCGATCGACGCCTGCACGTGCTCGGTCCAGCTCGCGAGCGGCGGGATGAGGATGCCGGGCGCGGCGTCGGGGCGGCGCTCGCGGGTCACCAGGTGCGCGAGCAGGTCACGGGTGGTCCAGCCCCCGCACAGCGTCGGTTCGTCGGGGCCGAGCCGCAGGAACAGGTCGGCGAGATCGCGACGCTCGGCGTCGGCGATCTGGGCGGCACTCATGGTCACTCCCTACCCGTTCCGTCGCCGGGCCCTCGCCCCGTCCTAACCCTCGGCGACGAACGGGCTGCTCGCGACCTCGGAACCGCTCGGCAGGCGGCGGATCTCGAAGTCGGCGAAGACGTTGGGCACCTCGGCCTGCAGCACCTTGAGGCACGCGATCGCGAGGTCACGGATCTCGACGTCCGCGTGCTCGCTCGCGCGCATCGCGATGAAGTGGCGCCACGCCCGGTAGTTGCCGGTGACGACGATGCGGGTCTCGGTGGCGTTGGGCAGCACGGCGCGGGCGGCCTGGCGGGCCTGCTTGCGGCGCAGCGTGCGGTTGGGCTCGTCGGCGAAGCGCTCCTCGAGGCCCACCAGGAGCTTCTCGTACGCCTCCCGCGCCGCCTCGGCGGCCTCGAGGAACTGCCGGTGCAGCTCGGGGTCCTCGGCGATGACCTCCGGCTCGACCATCGCCGCGTCCTTCTCCGGGACGTAGCGCTGGGAGAGCTGCGAGTACGAGAAGTGCCGGTGGCGGATCAGCTCGTGGGTGAGGCTGCGCGACATCCCCGTCAGGTAGAAGCTCACCGTCCCGTGCTCGAGCACCGAGAGGTGGCCGACCTCGAGGATGTGGCGCAGGTACCCGGCGTTGGTGGCCGTCGCCGGGTTCGGCTTGCTCCACGACTGGTAGCAGGCCCGCCCCGCGAACTCGGCGAGCGCCTGCCCGCCGTCGGCGTCGGTCTCCCACGGGACCCCGGGCGGCGCGAAGAACTCGGTCTTCGCGATCAGCGTCACCTGGGGGGACACGGTCTCCGGAGCCACGGGCCCACGGTACAAGTCGCCCTCCGCGCCGTTCGCCGACAGCATGATGACACCATCGTGGTGGCGATCAGGGCCTCGTGGTGTCACAGTGGTGTCATGGACCTGACACCGTACGTCGCCTCCCTCCGCGACGACCTCGCCGCGGCCGCCGCGGTCGGCGACGAGGCCACGACCCGGGCGGGCTCCTCGCTCGCCGCCGCCCTCGAGCCCGCCGTCCGGCTGGCGCTCATGAACGCCCTGTCCGACCTCGCCGGCGAGGTCTCCGAGCAGCTCGGCGACCGCACCGTCTCGCTGCGCCTGTCCGGCCGCGAGGTGCAGGTCGTCGTCGACCGCGGCCCCTCGTCGGAGCAGGACGGCTTCTTCGCCGGACCGTCGTCGTCGCCCTTCGCCGGCACGCCGGGCGGTGGCCCCGGCGGCCCGGGTCGCCACACCCCGCCGCCCCCGCCCGGCCCCGGCTTCGGCGGCGGCGGCTTCGGCGGCCCCGGTGGTCCCGACGTCGGCGACATCTCGCGGATGACGCTGCGCCTCGTCGACCAGATCAAGGGCCAGGCCGAGAAGGCCGCGGCCGCGCAGGGCATGTCCCTGAACTCCTGGATCGGCCAGGCCGTGCAGGGCGCGCTCAAGGGCCAGTACGGCGGCCACCGCGGCGGGCCGTGGGGCCGCTGGGACGCCGGCTGGGACTCGGGCCGGGACCCCGGTGACGACCCGAGCCGCGACGAGAACTGGCGGAAGGGCTGGGAGCAGGGCCGTCCGGGATCGTCCGGGGACACCGGGTCGACCGGCAGCGGGTCGACCGGGTCCGACACCCCGCCGACCCCGCCCGCGAGCGACTCCGACGGCCCGTCGACCGGCCCCTCGACCGGCCCCTCGACCGGCCCCTCGACCGGCTCCCCCGGCGAGGGCGGGTCGACGAGCTCGACCGACCGCCGCGACGACGGCGGGGACGACGTGTCCGGATGGGTGCGGGGATGAGCGCCCCGGCCCGCGAGGTCGCCGGGGCCGGCACCGAGCCGGTGACCATCGACGTCGCCCTCGACGCCGGGACCGTCCGCGTGCACCTCGACCCCCACCCCCACCCCGACCCCGAGCCGGCCGGTGACGAGACCGTCCGGGCCCGGGTCGAGGCCGACCCCGACGCCCCGCCCGGCTGGATGCGGGGGCTCTCGGGCCTGCTGGGGTTCCTCGGCGTCGACCGCTCGTCGACCACCCCCGAGGAGCGCGCCGCGGCCGCCGTCGCCGCCACGACGCTCGACTGGGACGCCGACGCCCGCCGGCTCGTCGTCCGCGGCCCGCAGGACTGGGCGCTGCGCGGCGTCCCGCTCGCGATCACCGTGCGGGCGCCCCGCGACTCGGGCCTGCGCCTGCGCGCGGGCGCGGCGCGGGTCGTGGTCGAGGGCCGGGCCGACGAGGTGTCGGTGCACGGGACGGGCGAGGTCCGCCTGGACGAGGTCACCGGGCGCGCCGACCTGCGCTGCGGTGCCGGCGAGGTCCGCATCGCCCGCCTCGCCGGCCCGTTGCGGATGACCGGCGGCGCGGGCGGTGTGCGGATCGAGCACGTCCTCGCGCCCGCCGAGATCACCACGGGCGCCGGTCGCATCCGGCTCGGCGACGTGCACGCCGACGTGGCCGTCCGGGCCGCGGCCGGCGACGTCCAGGTCGCCGACGCGCTGGCCGGCGACCTCGAGCTCGGCACGGGCGTCGGCTCGCTCTGGGTCGGCGTGCATCCGGGCGTCGATGCGCAGGTCGCCCTCCACGCCGCCGTCGGGCGCGTGCGCAGCGACCTGCCGGTGCGCGGCGAGCGGCCGGAGGCGCCCGCGTCGGACACCGCGACCGACACCGGCCCCCCGCTGCGGATCCGCGCTCGCACCGGGGCGGGCGACGTCACCGTCGCCACCGCGCGCCCGCGCCCCGCGCTGACCGCGACCCCTTGAGAGCCGCCCGCAGCACGTGACCCCCGAGATGAGCGAAGGGCCCCTTCGGTCGAGTAGTTCGACCGAAGGGGCCCTTCGCTCAGTTCCGGGTCGGGCCTAGTCCGAGCGCGCCCCGGTGAGGGTGGCGCCGAGGACGTCGTGGTTGAGCTGCGCGATCGAGGCCAGCGGGATGCCCTTCGGGCACACCTCGTGGCAGGCGCCCACGTTGGTGCAGCCGCCGAAGTCCAGCTCGTCCTGGCGGGCGAGCATGTTGATCGCACGGGTCTGGCGCTCGGGCTGGCCCTGCGGGAGCAGCCCGAGGTGGGTGACCTTCGCGGCGGTGAACAGCATCGAGCTGCCGTTCGGGCAGGCCGCGACGCACGCGCCGCAGCCGATGCAGGTGGCGGCGTCGAACGCGTCGTCCGCCGACACCTTGTCCACCGGGATCGCGTGCGCCTCGGGCGCCGAGCCGGTGTTCACCGAGATGTAGCCGCCCGACTTGATGATCTCGTCGAGCGCGCTGCGGTCGACGACGAGGTCCTTGACCACCGGGAACGCCTTGGCCCGCCACGGCTCGATGTCGATCGTGTCGCCGTCGTCGAAGTGCCGCATGTGCAGCTGGCACGTCGTCGTGTACTGCTGCGGGCCGTGCGCGTTGCCGTTGATGACCATGCCGCACGAGCCGCAGATGCCCTCGCGGCAGTCGTGGTCGAACGACACCGGGTCCTTGCCGTCGATGACGAGCTTCTCGTTGAGCACGTCGAGCATCTCGAGGAACGACATGTCCGGCTCGACGTCGTCGAGCACGTACTTCTGCATCTTGCCCTTGGCCTCGGGCGAGGCCTGCCGCCAGATGCGCAGGGTGAGCTTCACAGTCGATACTCCGTAGTCGGATCAGCTACTTGTAGCTGCGCTGGGTCGGGTGCACGTAGGAGAACTCGAGGTCCTCCTTGTGCAGCACCGGCCGCTGGTTGTCGCCGGCGTACTCCCAGGCCGCGACGTACGCGAAGTTCTCGTCGTCGCGCTGGGCCTCGCCGTCCTCGGTCTGGGACTCGACGCGGAAGTGGCCGCCGCAGGACTCCTCGCGGTGCAGGGCGTCGATGCACATGAGCTCGGCGAGCTCCATGAAGTCGGCGACCCGGCCGGCCTTCTCCAGCGACTGGTTGAAGCCGTCGCCGGTGCCGACGATCTTCACGTCGCGCCAGAACTCCTCGCGCAGGGAGGGGATGCGGTCGAGGGCCTTCTCCAGGCCCTCCTTGCTGCGGGCCATGCCGCACTGGTCCCAGACCAGCTGGCCCAGCTCGCGGTGGAACGAGTCGACGGTGCGGTGGCCGTTGGCCGAGAGCAGCTTGTCGATGCGCGCCCGCGTGGACTCGACGGCCTCCTGCACGGCCGGGTGGTCCTCGGGCACCTCGTCGAACGGGGCGTCGGCGAGGTAGTCGGCGACCGTCGTCGGGAGCACGAAGTACCCGTCGGACAGGCCCTGCATCAGCGCGGAGGCGCCGAGGCGGTTGGCGCCGTGGTCGGAGAAGTTGGCCTCGCCGCCCACGAACAGCCCCGGGATGGTCGAGCGCAGGTCGTAGTCGACCCACAGCCCGCCCATCGTGTAGTGGATCGCCGGGTAGATGCGCATCGGCGTCTCGTACGGGTCGTCGCCGGTGATGCGCTCGTACATCTCGAAGAGGTTGCCGTACTTGGCCTCGACGGCCGGGCGGCCGAGACGCGCGATGGCGTCCTTGAAGTCCAGGTACACGCCGAGCCCGCTGGGCCCGACGCCGTGCTCCGCGTCGCACATGTTCTTGGCGGCGCGGGAGGCGATGTCGCGCGGGACCAGGTTGCCGAACGCCGGGTACTGGCGCTCGAGGTAGTAGTCGCGCTCGTCCTCGGGGATGTCGTTCGGGTCGCGGTCGTCGCCGCGCTCCTTGGGCACCCACACGCGGCCGTCGTTGCGCAGCGACTCCGACATCAGCGTCAGCTTCGACTGGTACTCGCCGGAGACCGGGATGCACGTCGGGTGGATCTGCGTGTAGCAGGGGTTCGCGAAGAGCGCGCCCCGCTTGTGCGCCCGCCAGGCCGCCGTGACGTTCGAGCCCTTGGCGTTCGTCGACAGGTAGTAGACGTTGCCGTAGCCGCCCGAGCAGAGGATGACGACGTCGGCGAGGTGGGTGTCGAGCTGCCCGGTGAACAGGTTGCGCGTGACGATGCCGCGCGCCTTCCCGTCCACGACGATGAGGTCGAGCATCTCGGTGCGCGGGTGCACCTCGACCGTGCCGGCGTGGACCTGGCGCTCGAGGGCCTGGTACGCGCCCAGCAGCAGCTGCTGGCCCGTCTGGCCACGCGCGTAGAACGTGCGGGACACCTGCGTGCCGCCGAACGACCGGGTGTCGAGCAGGCCCGAGTACTCGCGGGCGAACGGGACGCCCTGGGCGACGCACTGGTCGATGATGTTGAGGCTGACCTCGGCCAGGCGGTGCACGTTCGACTCGCGCGAGCGGAAGTCGCCGCCCTTGACCGTGTCGTAGAACAGGCGGTGGATCGAGTCGCCGTCGTAGCGGTAGTTCTTCGCGGCGTTGATCCCGCCCTGCGCGGCGATCGAGTGCGCGCGCCGCGGGCTGTCCTGGTAGCAGAACGACTTCACGTGGTAGCCGGCCTCGCCGAGCGTGGCGGCGGCCGCGGCGCCGGCCAGGCCGGTGCCCACGACGATGACGCTCATCTTGCGGCGGTTGGCCGGGTTGACCAGGCGGGCGGAGAACTTGCGGTCGCTCCACCGGTCGGCGATGGGGCTGTCCGGGGCGCGCGTGTCCGCGATCGGGTCGCCGAGGACGTAGCGGCCCTCACCCTGGACGGCCGTCGGCTCCTGCTGCAGTTCAGACATCGTCACCTCACCAGACCGAACATCACGGACAGCGGGACGATCGCGAAGCCGATCGTGATCACCGCTGCCACGACGAAGGCAAAGGTCTTGAGCGCGTTCTGCTTCAGCGCGCTGTTCGCGCCGAAGGTCTGGATGGCCGACCAGAGGCCGTGCCGGATGTGGAAGCCGAGGGCCACCACCGCCAGGATGTAGAAGAGGGACACGTACCAGCGGTCGAAGCTCGCGACGAGCTTCAGGTAGGCGCTCTCGTCACCACCGAGCGGGTTCACCGTGCCGGTGGTCAGGTCGAGGATGTGCCAGACCAGGAACAGGAAGATGATCACCCCGCCCCATCGCATCGTCCGGGCGGCGTAGCTGCCCTCCCAGCGCTGCCGGTGCTGGTACCCGATCGGGCGGGCCTTCTTCGCCTTGTACCAGAGCGAGAACGCGGCCCACATGTGCAGCACGAGGCTCGTCAGCAGGACGACGCGCAGGAGCCAGAGGACCCCCTCGTAGCCGAAGATCGCCTCGCCGATCTCGCGCAGGTGCTGCGCGTAGGCGTCGAACGCCTCGATGCCGAAGAAGACCTTGAGGTTCCCGAGCATGTGGGCGATGACGTACAGCAGGAAGACGGCGCCGGTCGTGGCGATGACCGTCTTCTTGCCGACCGAGGTGCCCCACGTCCTCGAGACGATGTTGCGCTGCGGGGTGATGACCACGTGAAGACGGTAAGTCGCCGCATCACGAAGCGCTAATGCATGCAACACGGTCATGTCATAGCGTGGGGCTATGGCGATGACCATCAAACAGCTCAGCTACTTCCTCGCTGTGGTGGACACCGGCCGATTCACGCAGGCAGCGGCGTTGTGCCGTGTCGCGCAGCCGACGCTCAGCAAACAGATCCGCAGCCTGGAGGAGGACCTGGGCGAGACGTTGCTCACGCGCGGTCACGACAACGTCACACTGACGGCGGCGGGCGAGGCGCTCCTGCCGCTCGCCCGCCGCATCGTCGCGGACTCCGAGACCGCCCGGATGGAGATCGCCGAGCTCGCCGGGCTGCGCAAGGGCCGGCTGCGTCTCGGGGCCACGCCCAGCCTGTGCGTCAGCGTCGTCGCCGACGTCCTCGAGGTGTTCCACGGGCGCTACCCCGGCATCAGCCTGCAGATCGCCGAGGGCGGCTCGCAGGACCTCGTCGCCGACCTGCAGCGCGCCCAGCTCGACCTCGCGCTCGTCATCGACCGCGGGGAGACCGTGGGCGACCTGGCGTTCACCCCGGTGCTGCGCGAGGAGCTGGTGGTCGTGTCGGCGCGCGCGTGGCCCGACCTCGGCGGCCACGTCGGCATCGCCGAGCTCGCCGAGCACCCGCTGGTGATCAACCGCGAGGGCTACGAGCTGCGGGAGGTGACGCTGGCCGCCTGCGCCGCCGCCGGCGTGACCCCGCGGATCGCCGTCGAGGGCGGCGAGATGGACGCCGTGCTGCGCATGGTGGAGCGCGGGCTGGGCGTGGCGATCGTGCCGAGCCTCGTGCTCGCCGGTCACCCGACGCTGCGCGCCACCCGTCTGGACATGTCAGGAGAGCACGCCGACAGGGCGTGGAGTCACCGCACGATCTCGCTCGCGCACCGCACCGACGTCGCCCCGACCCGCGCGGCGCAGGCGTTCCGCGAGGACCTGCTGGCGGTGCTCGCCCGCACCTCGCGCACGGGGCACCTGCCCCCGGGCGTGCGCTACGTCCACCCCCCGACCTTGACGGCCTGAGACAGCGCGGGCGCGAGGTCGCCGCCCTCGACGACGACGCCGTCGAGGTCGAGCCAGCGCGCCATCGTCGCGAGCTCGGCGGCGAGGGCGTCGGCCACGGCGGCCTCGCCGGGGTGGTCGGCGCCGCCCTCGAGGAACGCCCCGGGCACGCGCAGCGCCCGGTCGGCCCGGTCGGCCTTGAGGTCGACCCGCGCCACCAGCCGCCCGTCGAGCAGGAACGGGAAGACGTAGTAGCCGTGCGTGCGCTTCTCGGCGGGCGTGTAGATGCCGATGCGGTAGTGGAAGTCGAAGATGCGCAGCGTGCGGGCCCGGAACCAGATCAGCGGGTCGAACGGGGCGAGCAGCGCCCGCCCGGTGACCCGGCGGGGCAGCCGGGCGTCGGGCGCGCGGTAGGCCGGCGCGGACCAGCCCTCGACCTCGACCGGCACCAGCTCGCCGGCGTCGACGAGCGCGGCGACCGCGGCCTGGCTCTCGGCCGGCGGCAGGCGGAAGTAGTCGCGCAGGTCGGGCTCGGTGGCGACGCCCAGCGCCGTCGCGGCCCGGGCCACCAGCGCGCGCATCGCCTCGTCGCGGTCCGGCTCGCGGGCGAGCACCTCGGGCGGGAGCACGTTCTCCGCGAGGTCGTAGGCGCGCCGGAAGCCGCGGCGCGTCCCCGTGGTGAGGACCCCGGTGGCGAAGAGGTGCTCGCACGCCACCTTGACGTCCGAGCGCTGCCACCAGCCGCCGTGCGCCCGCGCGCGCCGGTCGCCCGCGTGGCCGAGCACCTCGGCGATCTCCCCCGCCTCCAGCGCCCCGTGCTCGGCGACGGCCGCCACGACGGCGTCGAGGACGTCGGGCCGGTGGTCGAGCGCGTTGCCCAGCCAGCGGTTCTCCCGGGCGGCGTTGTCGCGCATGCGCCAGCGGAACAGCGGCCAGTCGTCCACCGGCAGCAGGCTCGCCTCGTGCACCCAGTACTCGACCAGGGTGCGGCGCCGCGCCTCCGCGGGCGTCCGCGGCCAGGCCAGCGCGTCGAGGGCCTCGCGGTCGTAGGGACCGAGCCGGGAGAACAGCGGCGCGTAGTGGGCGCGGACGGCGACGTTGACCGAGTCGAGCTGGAGCAGCCCGAGGCGCTCGACCGCCGCCGCGAGCGTGCGCCGCGACGGCGGGGCGGGCCGGGCCGGGCCCGTCAGTCCTTGGGCGGCGACCGCGGCCCGTCGCGCCTGCGCCGCCGACATCCTCTCCACGGTCACGATCCTGCCGCAGACCCCCGACAACGGACGGGAGACGGAGTGCAGCGGAGCCCGACCCGGGGGTGGAATCACCCGGGCCGCACCGGCGTTGACCTGGGAGGACGAGTAGAGGAGGACGCATGGTCGGGGACCGTGTGGAGATCGTCGTCGACGCCGGGGGCGCGACGCGCACGTGGGAGGTGGAGGCCACCCGGGCCGGGCGGCGCGTGGACATCGCGCACGGCCGCGGCGTGGTCGAGGTCAGCGAGGTGACGCGCGGCGGGACGCCGGTGCGCACCGCGCGGTTCATGGCGTCGCGGGTGCTGGCGCTGGTCGAGCACCCCGCCGGGCAGGCGCGGCTCGCCGACGACGAGCCCCCGGCCCTGCCGCTGCCGCGCCCGGCCTGACCCGGTGCGCCTCCGGCGCTCGTGAGCACTTCGGAGTGCTCTGGCACTCCGGAGTGCTCACCTGCGCGCAGCGCACCTGGTCAGTGGGGCGCGGGTGGCCCAGGATCGGATCCGTGGCCCCCACCGACCGCGTGCCGCTCTCCGACGAGGACCGCGCGATCCTCGACCTCGAGTGCCCCACGGTCGTGGGTCACGTGCTGCACATGGCCATGCTGCGGGGCGACCCGGTGGAGGCCGCCGCGGTGCGGGGGCGGATCGCCGAGCGCCTGCCCGCCGCGCCCGAGCTGCGCTACCGCCTCGCCGGGACGCCCGACGAGCCGGTGTGGGTGCCGGACCCGGGCCTGGACCTCGCGGTCCACGTCGTCGACGCCCCCGACGGCCCGTACGACGACGCCGGCCTGCGCGCGCTGGTCGCCGACCGGTTCGCCCGCCACCTCGACCGCGACCGCCCGCTGTGGTCGATGGACGTGGCGCCGCTCGCCGGCGGGGGCACGGCGCTGGTCTGGCGCGTCCACCACGCGCTCGCCGACGGCGCGACGATGACACGGCTCTCGCACACGGTGCTCTACGACGAGGACGCGGTCGGCTCCGGGGCAGGACGCGACACCGGCACCGCCGCGTCCCCGCCCGCCACCGTCCGGGCCGACCACGAGCGCCGGCGGGCCCACCTGATGGGCGTCATCGAGCGCGAGTTCACGGTCGGGCCGGCGCACTCGCCGTTCGACGGCGCGCTCTCGACCCACCGCGACGTCGCGTTCGTCGACACCGACCTCGCGGCCCTGCACGCCGCCGCCCGCTGGGCCGGCGCGACGGTCAACGACGCGTTCCTCGCGGTGCTGGCGGGCGGGCTGCGCCGGTGGATCGACCACCACGCGGGCACGGTGACCGACCTGCGGGTCCGGGTCCCGGTCAGCCTGCCCCGCGAGGACCCGTCGCAGGGCAACCGCGACTCGGCGTTCGACCTGCCGCTGCCGGTGCACGTCACCGACCCCCTCGAGCGCCTGCGCTCCGTCCACGAGCTGACCACCCGCCGCAAGGACGCCCGCGACGCCGCGCTCCTCGACGACCTGCTGCACCGCCTGGCCGAGGTCTCGCCGCCGCTGCGGCACGTCTGCGACCGGCTCCGGGCCACCGCCCGCGCCTTCACCGTGAGCGTGTCGAACGTGCCCGGGCCGCGTACCCCGGTCGCCGTGCTGGGCCGCCGCGTCCGCGCCACCTGGCCGCTGGCCGAGATCGGCTTCCACCACGCGCTGCGGGTCACCGCCGCGTCGATGGTCGACGTGCTGTCCTTCGGGGTGACCGTCGACCCGGGCCTCGTCCCCGACCTCGATGTGCTCGCCGACGGCCTGCGCGCCGAGGCGGCCCTGCTCGTCGCGGCCTGTCAGACCAGCCCGGACAACCGGGCGGCGACCTCCCGGTAGCGGCTCACGGCGACGAGGTGGATGCCGTCGACGCCGGCGTCGTGCAGGGCCAGCGCGTGCTCGACGGCTGCGTCGACGCCGGCCGTGTCGTCCTCGGCGAGCGCCTCGGTGAGGCCGTCGGGCAGGTCGAGGTCCATGCCCTCGGCGACCCCGCGCGCCATTCGCGGCCCGGTGGGCACGAGGACGCCCGCGCGGACCGGGTGCGCGAGGTCGGCGTGCCGCTCGCGCCAGTCGACGACGGCCGGCACCGAGAACGTCGGCGCGAGCCAGAGGACGTCCGCGTCGCGCTTCCACCGCGGCAGGTCGCGGCCCGGCGCGGCGACCACCCCGATCGTCAGCGCCACCTCGTGCTCGTCGGCCAGCGCCCGGGCCTCGCGCAGCATCGCGCCGACGGTCAGGGGGCCGTCCTCGCGCTCGTCGTCGGGGCGGTCGCCGCGCAGCAGCAGGACCTCGTGCACCCCGAGCGCCAGCAGCCCGAGCAGGTCGCGGCGCAGGCCCAGGGTGTTGCGGTCACGCGCGTTGAGGACCGCGACCGTCTCGTGGCCCCGCCGGCGCACCTCCCCCGCCACCGCGAGCCCGGCCACCGCCGCCCGCGCCGTGGCGTTGTCGGGCACGAGGAAGCGGGCGGCGACGGGTGCGAGGGCGTCGAGCTGGCGGCCGACCGGCGCGAGGTCCGGGCGGTGCGGGACGTCGAGCTCGGCGGTGATGTCCAGCCTCACGACACCTCGGACAGCGCGCCGGTGTCGACGTCGTAGACGAAGCCGCGCACCGCGTCGGTGTGCACGAGGAACGGGCAGCCGCGCACGGCCGCGATCGAGTCGCGGACGTCCTGCTCGGTGTCGGCGAACGCGCCGGGGCTCCAGGCGGGCTTCTGCCCGGTGTCGGCCTCGAGCTCGGCGACGAAGTCCTCGTCGGCGAACGTCGCCATCCCGCACTTCGTGTGGTGCAGCAGCACGACCTCACGGGTCTGCAGCTTGCGCTGGCTGACGGTCAGCGAGCGCAGGACGTCGTCGGTGACCACGCCGCCCGCGTTGCGGATCACGTGCGCCTCGCCGTCGCCGAGCCCCAGCACGCGCCAGACGTCGAGCCGGGCGTCCATGCAGGCCACGACGGCCACGCCGCGCGACGGCGGGCCGGGCAGGCCGGCGCTGCCGAAGCCCTCGGCGAAGCTGCGGTTCGCCGCCAGCATCTCGTCGGTCGCGGTCATGTCGCCTCCCAGCGGGTCGGAGCGGTGCGCGGCCACCCTGCCGCCTGTCCGGTCTGTCGCGCAGTACCCCGTGCCGTGCCCGCGCGTGCGGTGACGGTGGTCTCTAGGGTCACCGCCCATGGCGCTCGCCTCCGTCCGCCTCGCCGTGGCCGACGACGCCGCGGCGGTCGCGCACGTCCAGCGCACGGTCTGGACCTCCGCCTACGCCGACCTCCTCCCGCCCGGCGCGGTCGAGGGGTTCGACGAGGCCGCGGTCGCCGCGGGCTGGGCGGCGCCGATCGCCGCCGGCGCGGTGTGGGTCGCGACCGAGGGCGACGCCCTGGTCGGCTTCTGCGCGGCCGGGGCGGCGTCGCCCGACGACCTCGCCGACGCCGCCGGCAGCGTCCCGGACGACGCGGGGTCGGTGGCGGCGGTCGCGACGCTGCTCGTCGAACCGCGGTGGGGCCGGCGGGGGCACGGCGGGCGGCTGCTGGTCGAGGCCGCGGCGGTGCTGCGCGGGGCCGGCGCCACGCGCGGGATCGCGTGGGTGCCCGAGCGCGACACCGCCTCGCGCCGCTTCTACGAGCGCGCGGGCTGGGAGCCCGACGGCACCGTCCGCACCCTCGACGCCGGCGGCAGGCCCCTGCGCGAGATCCGGGTGGCGGGCGACCTGGACCTGGAGTTCCGCCCCGAGCCGTCCCTCGACGACCTGGACCTCCCCCTGCTGAGCTGAGCCTCCTGTGAGGTGGGCCACGTTCGCTGGAGCATGCCGCTGCGGCACGGCGGAGCGTCCCGGGTGTGTTCACGGAGTACCGGCGACGCCGGCAGGTCGCGAAGGTCAAGCCCGGTGACGGCAGCCCGGTGCCGGAGTACCGCTGCTGGCAGCTGTTCTCGCGCTCGCTGTTCGTCCTGGAGCTGCCGGACGGGGAGCTCGGGCAGCACGTCTACGAGGTCGACGTCCGCCACGGCGCCGACAGCACGAGCCGGCGCAGCCCCGTCTCCTTCTACCGGGACGGTGCCCAGGTCGGGCGCGCCACGCTGCCCGCGGCGTTCCCGGTGCCCGGGGGCGTCATCGAGGTCGCCGTCGGTCGGTACGGCCTGCGGCGCATGCACTTCCTCGCCGACGACGGCACCGTGCGCGCCCTCCGGCCGCACCCCCGGTCGACCGAGGGTCTGCGGGCGCGGTTCGGCCGGCGGTTCCCGCGGACGAGCGCGGTCGTCGGCGCCGTGGCCGTCGCGGTCGTCCTGGCCGGGCTCGCCCTGTCCGGGATGATCGCGCTGGAGGCGATCACCCGGGTCCCGGTCGTCGCCGCGCACGTCGGCGTGGTCACCGCGCCGATCCACCTCGACGGGTGGGCGGAGGTCGCGGTGACCCTCGCGACGGCCCTCGCGGCGACCGAGCGCGCGCTGACGCTGCGCAGCCGGTGGCTGGTCGGTGGGTCGCCGCCGGTCTGACGGCGCTCAGTCGAGGCCGAGCAGCCCGTCGAGGCCGACGGTCAGGCCCGGGTGCTCCGCGACCTTCCGGCACGCCAGCAGCACGCCGGGCATGAACGAGCTGCGGTGCAGCGAGTCGTGCCGGATCGTCAGCGTCTCGCCCTCGGACCCCAGCAGGACCTCCTGGTGCGCGACGAGGCCCGCCATCCGCACCGCGTGCACCGGGATGCCGTCGACCGTCGCCCCGCGGGCGCCGTCGGGGTCGTGCGTGGTCGCGTCGGGACCCGGGCCCAGGCCGGCCTCCGCCCGCGCCGCGGCGATCATCTGCGCGGTGCGGGTCGCGGTGCCCGACGGCGCGTCCGCCTTGCGCGGGTGGTGCAGCTCGACGACCTCGACCGAGTCGTAGAAGCGGGCCGCCTGCGCCGCGAAGCGCATCATGAGCACCGCGCCGATGCCGAAGTTGGGGACGACGAGCACCGCCTGACCGGGCTGCAGGCGGCCACGGACGTCGTCGAGGAGGTCCTCGCCGACGCCGCTCGTGCCCACCACGACGTGGAGCCCGGCGTCGACGCACCAGCGCAGGTTGTCGGCCACCGCCGACGGGTGCGTGAAGTCGACGACGACGTCGGCGCCGCGCAGGACCTCGCGATCGTCGGTCACCTCGGCGTCAGCTCCGCTGCGCTCCGTGCCGCGGACGTCGACCCGCGCGACCAGCTCCAGGTCCTCGGCGCCCTCGACCGCGGCGCAGGCCTCGGAGCCCATCCGGCCGTTCGCGCCGAGGACACCCACCGTGATCACGTGATCATCTCCTGCACCTCGCCCGGCAGCTCGTCGACGTCACCGTAGGGACCGACGACGGCGGCGGCGCGGGGACCCGCGAGCAGCGAGGAGGCCAGGGACGCCACGTCGCGCGCACCGACGGCGTCGATCCGCTCGAGCGTCGTCGCGAGGTCGGTGGCGCGGTCCAGGCCGCCGTGGTCGAGCTCGCGGCGCCCGAGACGGGTCATCCGCGACGAGGTGTCCTCCAGGCCCAGCACGAGCTCCCCGCGCAGCTGGCCCTGCGCGCGGGCGAGCTCGGCGTCGGTGATGCCGTGGGCGGCGAGGTCGCCGAGCTCGTCGCGCACCACCGCCGCGGCGGCGCCGAGCCGCTCCGGCGCGCAACCGACGTAGACCGCGAGGGTGCCGGTGTCGGCGTAGCCGGTGGTCGACGAGTACACCGAGTACGCCAGCCCCCGCTGCTCGCGGACCTGCTGGAACAGCCGCGAGCTCATGCCCCCGCCGAGCACGGTGGAGAGCACCTGCAGCGCCGGCCAGCGCTCGTCGGCGCGCGCCAGCGACGGCACGCCGAGCATGAGGTGGGCCTGCTCGGTGTCCTCGTCGCGCACGGACAGGCGGTCGACGGGCGTGCCCGGCGCGGCCTGCGCGCCCCGGTGCCACGACGTCGCCGGACCGGTCAGCCGCGACCCGTAGGCCTCGGTGACCGCGGCGAGCACGTCGGCGTGGGCCACGTTCCCGGCGACGGCGAGCACCGAGCGCGCGGGCACGTAGTGCCGGTCGTGGAAGTCCGCGAGCCGGTCACGGGTCATGCCCGTGACCGTCTCCTCGGTGCCGATGACCGGCAGGCCCAGCGGGTGCGCGCCGAAGAGCAGCGCGTCGAAGTCGTCGGCGAGGAGGTCCTCGGGGTCCTCGTCCCGCCCGGCGATCTCCGAGAGCACCACGTCGCGCTCGAGCTCCACGTCCGCGGCCGCCATCACCGCGTCGAGCACGACGTCGCCGAGCACGTCGACCGCGAGCGGCATGTCGCGGTCGAGGACGTGCGCGTAGAAGCAGGTGTGCTCCTTGCCGGTGAACGCGTTGAGGTCGCCACCGACGGCGTCGATCTCCTCCGCGATCGCCCGCGCCGAGCGGCGCCGCGTGCCCTTGAACAGCAGGTGCTCGAGGAAGTGCGCCGCGCCGTGCGTGCCCGCGCCGAGGGCGGGCTCGTCGCGCGAGCCCACCTCGACCCAGAGCCCCACCGACGCCGACCGCGCGCCGGCGACGTGCTCGGTGACCACCCGCAGGCCCCCGGGCAGCACGGTGCGTGCCACGCCGGGGGCCGGGTGCTGCGTCTCCGCCTGACCGACGCCGGACAGAGCCGTGCCGATGGTCGAGCTCCGCCGCGCTACGTCTCCCGTCACCCCTGCGACGAGCCCCCGATGGCGCCGGTCACGGCGCCGGTGGTGGCGGCCGGACCGGTCGGGGCGGCCGGGGTCGACTCGGCGCCGTCGGCCGGCGCGTCGGAAGCCGGCGCACCGTCGGTGGCGGGCGCCGCCGCGGCGTCCTCCTCCTTGACCGGGATGAGGCTGATCTTGCCGCGGTTGTCGATGTCGGTGATCTCGACGCGCAGCTTGTCGCCGACGTTGACGACGTCCTCGACCTTGCCGATGCGCTTGCCGCCACCCAGCTTCGAGATGTGGACGAGGCCGTCGCGGCCCGGCAGCAGCGAGACGAACGCGCCGAACGCGGCGGTCTTGACCACCGTGCCGAGGAAGCGCTCACCGATCTTCGGCAGCTGCGGGTTGGCGATCGCGTTGATCTTGTCGATCGCGGCCTGGGCACTCGGCCCGTCGGCCGCACCGACGTAGATCGTGCCGTCGTCCTCGATGGAGATGTCGGCGCCGGTCTCCTCGGTGATCGAGTTGATCATCTTGCCCTTCGGGCCGATGACCTCGCCGATCTTGTCGACCGGCACCTTCACCGTGGTGATGCGCGGCGCGAACTCGCTCATCTCGTCGGGCGTGTCGATGGCCTCGGCCATGACGTCGAGGATCGCGAGGCGGGCCCCGCGGGCCTGGGTGAGCGCCTTGCCCAGCACGTCGGACGGGATGCCGTCGAGCTTGGTGTCGAGCTGCAGCGCGGTGATGAAGTCCTTGGTGCCGGCGACCTTGAAGTCCATGTCGCCGAATGCGTCCTCGGCGCCGAGGATGTCGGTCAGCGCGACGAACTTCTGCTCGCCGTCGACCTCGCCGGAGACGAGGCCCATCGCGATCCCCGCGACCGGCGCCTTGAGCGGCACACCGGCGTTGAGCAGCGACATCGTCGACGCGCAGACCGAGCCCATCGAGGTCGAGCCGTTGGAGCCCAGCGCCTCGGAGACCTGGCGGATCGCGTAGGGGAACTCCTCGCGGCTCGGCAGCACCGGCACGAGCGCGCGCTCGGCGAGCGCGCCGTGGCCGATCTCGCGGCGCTTCGGCGAGCCCACGCGGCCCGTCTCACCGGTGGAGAACGGCGGGAAGTTGTAGTGGTGCATGTAGCGCTTGGTCGACGTCGGCGTCAGCGAGTCGATCGACTGCTCCATGCGCAGCATGTTCAGCGTGGTGACACCCAGGATCTGGGTCTCGCCGCGCTCGAACAGCGCCGACCCGTGGGCCCGCGGGACGACCTCGACCTCGGCGGCCAGCGGGCGGATGTCCGTGGTGCCGCGGCCGTCGATGCGGAAGCCGTCGGTGAGGATCCGCTGGCGGACCGTCTTCTTGGTCAGCGAGCGGAACGCCTCGCCGATCTCCTTCTCGCGGCCCTCGAACTTGCCGGCGAGCTCGGAGACGAGGCGGTCCTTGATGGCGTCCTGGGCCTCGTCGCGGTCCTGCTTGCCCGTGATCCTGAAGGTGTCGTCGAGGTCGGAGCCGACCGCGCTCTCGACCGCCGAGTAGACGTCGTCCTGGTAGGCCGGGAAGGTCGGGTAGTCCTTCGTCGTGGTCCCGACCGCCGTGTACAGCTCCTTCTGCGCCTCGCAGAGGGTGCGGATGAACGGCTTGGCCGCCTCCATGCCCGCGGCGACGATGTCCTCGGTCGGCGCCTGGGCACCGTCGGCGATGAGCTCCCACGCCCGGTCGGTGGCCTCGGCCTCGACCATGGCGATCGCGACGTCGGAGCCGTCGGAGGTCACCGAGCCGGCGATGACCATGTCGAACACGGCGCCCTCGAGCTGGTCCCACGTCGGGAACGCGACCCACCGGGCGTCGCCCGTGGACTGCGGGATCAGCGCGACGCGGGTGGCGCCGATGGGGCCGTCGAAGGGCAGCCCGGAGATCTGGGTGGACGCCGACGCGGCGTTGATCGCCAGGACGTCGTAGGGGTCCTTCGGGTCCAGGCTCTGGACCGTCACGACGACCTGGACCTCGTTGCGCAGCCCCGAGGTGAAGGTCGGGCGCAGCGGGCGGTCGATGAGGCGCGCGCAGAGGATCGCGTCGGTCGACGGGCGACCCTCGCGGCGGAAGAACGAGCCGGGGATCCGGCCCGCGGCGTACATGCGCTCCTCGACGTCGACCGTCAACGGGAAGAAGTCGAAGTTGTCCTTCGGCCGCTTCGAGGCGGTCGTCGCGGAGAGCAGCATCGTGTCGTCGTCGAGGTAGGCGACGACGGCGCCGGCCGCCTGGCGGGCCAGGCGGCCCGTCTCGAAGCGGACGGTGCGGGTGCCGAAGGCACCGTTGTCCAGGACCGCGGTGGTCTCGTGGACGCCCGAGTCGGTCTCGGTCATGGGGGTTCTCCTCTACAGAGCCCCGACCGCGCCCCGCCCACGGCTCCACGACGACGCGGGCCGCGACGAGCGGTCTTCGATCGAAGCCCACGGACGCAGTGCTGACTGCGGTGTCCGGGGGCCACTACCGAGGACCGGCCGACGCGCGGGCGTCCTGGGATGGCGGGCGGTGACGGCGGGGGCGTTCGGTGGTGTCCGGGACCCCGGGAGCGTTCCCGGGGGCTCCGGCGGCGCGTACGCCACCGCGCCGACCGGCGTCGTGGCCGATCGGCGCGGTGCGTGCGCGGTGATCAGGGGTGCCCCGTCAGGTCAGCGACGCAGCCCCAGCCGCTCGATGAGCGAGCGGTAGCGGGCCACGTCGACGGAGGCGACGTACTTGAGCAGCCGGCGACGGCGGCCGACGAGGAGCAGCAGACCACGACGCGAGTGGTGGTCGTGCTTGTGCATCTTGAGGTGCTCGGTGAGCCGCACGATCCGCTGCGTCAGCAGCGCGACCTGCGCCTCGGGCGACCCGGTGTCGGTCTCGTGGACCCCGTACTCGGAGAGGGTCGCCTTCTTCTGCTCGGTGGTCAGTGCCACGGGGGTGGTGCTCCTGTCTGCTGTCGTCGGTGCCGTGCGGAGGGCCGACGCCCGCCACGCCCCGACGGACGGAGACGCTGACGGCGGGCGACGCGCTCGCGGGGGTCGGCGCACGGCCGGACCACCCGCCGCCCGGCCACCACGGACCGCAGCCAGGCGAATCGGTACCCAGTGTACCGACGGGCCGGGTCACCGGATCAGCGGCCCGGGTCGGGCTGCTCGGCCGCGGTCGAGTCGTCCGGGGCGTCGCTCGCGGTGTCGCCCCGGGCGGCGCGCCGGAGCAGGCCGGCGAGGGACGGGAAGCCGCGGTCGAGGGTGTCCGCGGCGCGGGCGAGCTCGTCGGGGCCGGCGACGGTGCGCAGCAGGTCGTAGGACCCCGCCGGGGCGAGCGGCTCGGCGGCGCGGACCTCGTCGAGCAGCCGCGTCACCGCCGCCCGGTTGGGCGTCGTCGGGCGGCCGTCCGCGCCGTACCGGGCGACGGCCTGCTCGAGGAGGACCAGCCGCCCCAGCACCGCCGGCGTCCCGATCTTGACGCGGCGCCCGCTCATCAGCTGCGAGAGCTGCGGTGAGCTGACGCGCAGTGCTGCGGCCAGCGCCGCCTGGGAGACGTCGAGGGCGCCGAGGAGGCGCCGGAGCCGGTCGCCCAGCGGCTCGCCGTAGAACCGGCGCTGGAGCTCCCGGTTGCGGCGCAGGGCGGCCGCCCGGTCGTCCCCGGTGGTGGTCGTGTCGGCCGCCGGGTGTCCGGCGCCCGTCCCTGGTGGTCGTCCTCCCGCGGGCTGCGATCGGCCCACGCGCGTCACCCCGCCTCCGTCCCCTCCCCCGTGCCGCCCCGCCGGGCGATGGTGGCACCCGGCGGCGGGCGGTGGTGGCCGTTCGGGACAGGTGGTGGCTTCAGATACCGAGGACCTCGCGGGTGCGGGCCACGTCCCCGTCCATGGCGACGACGAGCTCGTCGACCGAGTCGAAGCGGTCCATGCCGCGCAGTCGCTCGACGAAGTCGACGCCGACCCGCGCGCCGTAGAGGTCCTCGTCGGAGTCGAGGACGAACACCTCGACCGTGCGCACCCGCCCGGAGAAGGTCGGGTTGGTGCCCACCGACGTCGCCGCCGGCAGGACGCGGCCCTGGTGGTGGAACCAGCAGGCGTAGACGCCGTCGGCCGGGATGGCGGCGTGCTCGCCGCAGTCGACGTTGGCGGTCGGGTAGCCCAGCTCGCGGCCGCGCTGGTCGCCGCGCACGACGACGCCCTCGAGGCGGTGCGGGCGGCCGAGGGCCTCGGCGGCGGCGCGGACGTCGCCGGCGCTGATGCAGGCGCGCACGTAGGTCGACGAGAACGTCACCGTCGACCCGGACACGGCGCCGCCGATGGGCTCCGTGACGAGGTCGACGCCCTCGGCGGCGAACCCGAAGCGCTGGCCCAGCCGCACGAGCTCGGCGACGTCGCCGGCCGCCTTGTAGCCGAACGTGAAGTTGCGCCCGACCACCACCATCGCCGCGTGCAGCCGGTCGACGAGCAGCTCGTGGACGAACTCGTCGGGCGCCACGCGGGCGAGGTCCGGGGTGAACGGCAGCACCCAGAACGCGTCGACGCCGAGCTCGGCGACCAGCTCGGCGCGCCGGGTCAGGGTCGTCAGCCGCGCCGGGTGCGTGCCCGGGCGCAGCACCGAGGCGGGGTGCGGGTCGAAGGTGATGAGCACCGTGGGCAGGCCGAGCTCGCGCGCGTGGGCGATCGCCCGGCCGATCAGCTGCTGGTGGCCGCGGTGGACGCCGTCGAACACGCCGATGGTCACGACGCACCGACCCCAGCCCGACGGCACCCCGTCGAGTCCCCGCCAGCGTTGCACGGCGGCGAGCCTACGGGCGGGGCCCGCGGTCACGCCGCGTCGGTGGGTGGATCACGCCCCTCGCGGTGGGACCGCTCACGCCGGGGCGAGCACGAGCACCGGCCGGGCGGCGCCGCGGTCGTCGGCGACCAGCCCGATCACGTGCCCGTCGGGCCCGAAGACGCCGACCGTGCCGGCCGCGCCCCCGGCGGGCAGCGGACGACCGTGCGCGAGCCCGGCGGCCTCGTCGGCGTCCGCGTCGCGGCGCGGGAAGGCCGTCGCGACGGCGGCGTCGAGGTCGAGCGAGAGCCCGGCGCGGCCGTGCTCCTCCTGCTCGGCGCCCAGGGCCTCGAGCGTGCGGGCCCGCGCGAGCGTGAAGGGCCCGACCCGCGTGCGGCGCAGCGCCGTCAGGTGCCCGCCGACGCCGAGGCCCGCGCCGAGATCGCGGGCGAGGGCGCGGACGTAGGTGCCCGACGAGCAGTCGACGAGGACGTCGAGGTCGCGGAACGGGCCCTCCGTGCGGCTCGCCAGCACGTCGAAGCGGGACACCGTGACCGGGCGGGCCTCGAGGACCACGTCCTCGCCGGCCCGCGCCCGCTCGTAGGCGCGCCGGCCGTCGACCTTGATCGCCGAGACGCTGCTCGGCACCTGGGCGATCTCGCCGGTGAGGGCTGCGATGCCCGCACCGATGGCCGTGTCCGTCAGCTCGCGGGTGTCGGCCGGCTCGCCGAGCGGCTTCCCCTCGGCGTCGTCGGTGGTGGTCGCGAGGCCCAGGCGGATGGTGGCGAGGTAGCTCTTGGTGTCGAGCGCCAGGTGGCCCAGCAGCTTCGTCGCCCGCTCGACGCCGAGCACGAGGACGCCGGTCGCCATCGGGTCGAGGGTGCCCGCGTGCCCGACCTTGCGGGTGCCCATCAGCCGGCGCGCCCGCCCGACGACGTCGTGGGACGTCCACCCCGCGGGCTTGTCGACGACGAGCAGCCCCGGTGGGGGTGGATCCCGCGGCTCACGCCGCTCTCGACCTCGTCCGGACACGGCCGTCCATCATGCCGGACCGTCGACGCCCGGGATCAGCGGCTCGGCTCGACGACGACGACCTCGCCGGGCACGGGCGGGGCCGCGAGGGCCGCCGGCGCCGCGTCGAGCCCGATGCGCCGGGTGACGAGCAGGGACGGGTCGAGGCGCCCGCTCGTGACGAGGTCGAGCAGGCGCGGGTAGTCGGCGGCGGCCATCCCGTGGCTGCCGAGCAGGGCGAGCTCGCGGGCGATCACCTCGGGCACCGGCACGGCCGGCTCGGTCGCCAGCAGCCCGACCTGCACGAGCGTCCCCTGCAGGCGCAGCGCCCGGACCCCGAGCGCGAGCGAGTCCGCGCGGCCGGCGGCCTCCACGGCGACCCGCGGGCCGCCGCCCCCGACCGCCTCGCGCACCCCGTCGGGACCCGCTGCGGGGTCGAGGGCGTCCGTCGCCCCGAGGTCGAGGGCGCGCCGGCGTGCCGCCGGGGCGGGGTCGACGACGACGGCCTCGGCGCCGAGGGCCCGGGCGACCAGGACCGCGGCGAGCCCCACACCGCCCGCGCCGAGCACGAGGAGCCGGTCCCCGGCCCGCACGCCGCCCCGGTCGACGACGGCGCGGAAGGCGGTCGCGACGCGGCACCCGAGCAGGGCCGCTCCCCCGGCGTCGAGGTCGTCGGGGACCGCGACGAGGTTGGCGTCGGCGTGGCGCAGGGCGACGAGCTCGGCGAACGACCCGTCGTGCGTGAAGCCGGGCTGCTCCTGGTGCGGGCAGACCTGCGCCTGGCCCGCCGCGCAGGTCGGGCAGCGCCCGCAGCCCTGGACGAACGGCGTGAGCACCCGGTCGCCCGGGCGGGCCCGCCGCACCTCGGCGCCGACGGTGACGACGCGACCGACGAGCTCGTGGCCCGGGACGAACGGCACCACCACGCCGGCGTCGTGGCCGCGCCAGGCGAAGCGGTCGCTCGCGCAGAGCCCGGTCGCCTCCACCTCCACGACCACGCCGTCGGGGGCCGGGGCGGGGTCGGGCCGGTCCACCACCGCCGGGTCGGCCCCGAACTCCTCGACGAGCACCGCGCGCACCGGGCCAGTCTCCCCCGGTCCCTCCTGCCCGGCCCGATCACCGACCACCAGGCATGCTGGAGGGGTGACCATCCCGACGCGCACCGACGTCCTCGTCGTGGGCGCCGGCCCCGCCGGGTCGGCCGCCGCGGCGTGGGCCGCCGACGCCGGCCACGACGTCGTCCTCGCCGACGCCGCCGTCTTCCCCCGCGACAAGGCCTGCGGCGACGGCCTCACGCCCCGGGCGATCGCGGAGCTCGAGCACCTCGGCCTCGGCGGGTGGGTGCGCGGGCGCGGGACGAACCGGGGCCTGCGCGCCGCCGGCTTCGGCCAGCTGCTGGAGCTGCCCTGGCCCGGCGGCTCGCTGCCCGCGCACGGCGGGGCCGTGGCACGCACGGAGCTCGACGCCCGCATCCGCACGGTCGCGCTGACGAAGGGCGCGGTGCCGGTCGAGGGCGCCCGCGCGATGGACGTCGAGCGCGACGGGGACCGTGTCACGGGCGTGGTCTTCACCACCGCCGACGGGGAGTCCACGACCGTCGCGTGCCGGCGCCTCGTCGTCGCCGACGGGGCCCGCTCGACGCTGGGTCGCGTGCTCGGGCGGGAGTGGCACCGCGACACGGCCTACGGCGTCGCCGCCCGCGGCTACGTGCGCTCGGGGCGCCACGACGACCAGTGGATCTCGTCGCACCTGGAGCTGCGGGGCACCTCCGACGAGGTGCTCTCGGGCTACGGCTGGGTGTTCCCGCTGCACGACGGGCACGTCAACATCGGCGTCGGCACCCTCGCGACCGAGGCCCGGCCCGCGAACGTCCGGCTGCGCTCGCTCATCGCGCACTACGCCGACCAGCGCCGCGAGGACTGGCAGCTCGACGGCGAGGTGCGCGACGTCGCGTCGGCCCTGCTGCCGATGGGCGGGGCCGTGTCGGGGGTCGCGGGACGGAACTGGGCGCTGGTCGGTGACGCCGCCGGCCTGGTGAACCCGCTCAACGGCGAGGGCATCGACTACGGCCTGGAGAGCGGGCGGACCGTCGCGGGCCTGCTCGGCACCGACGACGATCTCTCCCTCGCCTGGCCCGCGACCCTGCGCCGCCACTACGGCTCGGCGTTCTCCATCGCCCGCCGGCTCGCGACGCTGCTGACCATGCCCCGCCTGCTCCCGCTGGCCGGACCGGTGGGCATGCGCTCGCGGGCGCTGATGACCGTCGCGCTGCGGGTCATGGGCAACCTCGTCACCGAGGAGGACGCCGACCTCGTCGCCCGCGCCTGGCGGGTGGCCGGCCGCGCCTCCCTGCGCGCCGACGACCTGCCCCCGTTCCCCGCCGCCGACCTGCGCCGGCCCGTGGCCGCGGGCTGAGGGGTTCGGTCGGCTGCTCGGTCGGGCTGGGCGAGGTCGTCGACGTGATCGAGCACCGCGGTGGTCAGGCGGCGCACCGGCGGAGCGTTGATCAGGAGTACCTGGTGCACCGCGTCCGGGCGGGCGAGGTGAACAGCGCGCTCCTGATCACCCTCCCCGCTCGGGTTCGGCCTGCTCGAGCAGTGACCCGTGCACCGCGCGGGCGTCGTCGTCGAGGAGCCGGCCCGGGACCTGCGCGAGCGACCAGGGCGCGTGGCCGGGACCGAGCAGGTGCGCGACGCGGTCCATCAGCTCGTCCGCCTCGTCTGCCGTCGCGACGACGCCGACTCCTCAGGTCCCCCGCGCCGACGTCCTCACGGGTCGACCAGACGGACGGCTCCCGCGGCCACGCCGGAGTGTGCTCGTGCATCGCGTCCATGATCCGCGCCGGTGCTCCGTGGACCCGGTGTCAGCGGGTTCCCGGAGCACCGGAAGGGATCACGGCCCCAGGACCGACGCCGAGAGGCGCGGGAACCGGGCTCAGGTCCCCGTGACCGCCCAGGCGTCGCCGCGCACGCGCAGGCCGACCGCGACGGCGCGGGCGACGATGAACAGCGTCAGCCCCGCCCAGATCCCCACGAGCCCCCAGCCCAGGACCAGCGAGAGCCAGATCGTCGGCAGGAAGGCGCCGAGCGCCGAGCCGACGGTGATGCGGCGCAGGTAGGCCGCGTCGCCCGCGCCCAGCAGCACCCCGTCCAGCGCGAACACGTAGGCCGCCACCGGCTGGAGCGCCACGAAGAACCACCACGCCTCGGGCACCACGTCCCGGACGGCCGGGTCGGACGTGAACACCCCCGGCAGCACGCCGGCCGTCGCGGCGAACACGACGCCGGCGAGGAGCCCGAGCACCAGCCCGTAGCGCACGACCCGCCCGCTCACCCGCCGCGCCGCGGCCACCGACGCCGCCCCCAGCGCCGCCCCGACCAGCGACTGCGCCGCGATCGCCAGCGCGTCGAGCACCGTCACCATGAACATCCACAGCTGCAGCACGATCTGGTGCGCGGCCACCGACGGCGCGCCGAACCGCGCGGCCACCGCCGTCGCCGAGAGGAAGCAGGCCTGGAAGGCGGCGCTGCGCAGCAGGAGGTCGCGGCCGAGGCCGAACTGGGCGCGCATGTCCGCCGGCACCGGGCGCAGGGACACGCCCTCGCGCAGCAGCGCGCCGACGAACAGCAGCCCGACCGTGGCCTGCGCGCCCAGGTTCGCCCACGCGGAGCCTTCGAGCCCCAGAGCCGGGAGATGCAGCGAAGCGGAACTCGACCATGGAAGCGGGAACGGTCCGATGCCGTACACGAGCAGCGGGCACAGGATCGCCGAGAGCCCGTTGCCCGCGAGCACCACGATGATCGGGCGCCGGGTGTCCTGCACCCCGCGCATCCACCCGTGCCCCGCGAGCGCGACGAGGATGCCCGGCGCGCCCCACACCGCGATCCGCAGCCAGCCGGTGGCGGCGTCGGCCACGGCGCCCCCGCCGCCGAGGAGGTCCGCCAGCCACGGGGCCGCGAGCCACACGACCGCGACGACGGCGAGCCCCACCCCCAGCGCGATCCACGTCGCGGCGACGCCCTCGCGCACCGCGGCGGGCCGGTCGCCGGCGCCGTGGTGGCGGGCGGCGCGCGCGGTCGTGCCGTAGGCGAGGAACGTGCCCAGGCTCGCGACCTGCGCCAGCACCACCCCGCCCACCGCGAGGCCCGCCAGCGGCACCCCGGGTTGATGCCCCGTCGCTGCGCTCGCCCCGTCGAGGTGCCCGACCACCGCCGTGTCGACGAGCAGGTAGAGCGGCTCGGCGACCAGGACGACCAGCGCCGACGACGCCAGCGCGAGGACCCGCCGCGCCCCGGGGTCGACCGTCGCGCCCGGCGCGCTCACCCGCGCCCCGTCATCCCAGCAGCGGCGCGTCGGCCAGCGCGTGCCGGACGCGGTCGAGGATGTCGGGGGCCTCGCCCTCGAGCGTGAAGCCGGAGGCGACGCGGTGCCCACCCCCGCCGAGCGCCGACGCGGCCGCGGCGACGTCGAGCCGGCCCTTCGAGCGCATCGAGGCGGTCCAGCGGTGCTCGCCGACCTGCTTGAGCACCACGGCCACCTCGGCCTCCGCGGTGGTGCGCAGGACGTCGATGACGCTCTCGATCTCCTCCTGGCGCCCGCAGGAGACGTGCTCGCGGCCGATGCGCGCGTGCACGAGCCCCAGGCCCCGGGCCTCGCCGACCTCGAGCCGCGCCGTCCCCAGCACCACCGAGAGCATCGAGAGCCAGGAGAACGGGTGCGTGTCGAGCAGGGGACGGGTCACCGCCTCGGCGTCGACGCCCGCGACGAGCAGCCGGGCGGCCATCGCGTGGGTGTCGGGCGAGGCGGCCCGGAAGTTGCGGGTGTCGGTGACCAGGCCGGCGTAGAGGCAGCGCGCGGTCGGCAGGTCGACCGAGGCGCCCATGGCGTCGAGCAGGTGCAGCACCATGACCGCGGTGGCCTCGGCGCGCGGGTCGACGTAGTAGTGCGTGCCGAAGCCGGAGTTCGAGACGTGGTGGTCGATGACCAGCGTCGTCCCGGCCGTCTCGGCGCGGTCGGCGAGCGGGCCGAGACGGTCCACGCTGCCGGTGTCGAGCACGACGAGCAGCTCCGGGACGTGCGCGACCCGGTGGTGGGGCACCACGAGGCCGGCGACGTCGAGGGCGCGCAACGACTCCGCCGGCTGCTCGGGCGCCCCGAACGACACCTGCACCTGCGCGCCACGGCGGTGCAGCGCGAGCCCGAGGGCCAGCGCGCTGCCCAGCGCGTCCGCGTCGGGATTGACGTGGGCGAGCAGCACCACCTGGCGCGCTCCCGTAAGCAGGCCCACCGCCTCGTCGAGGTCGACCGGCCGGCTCACCCCCCGGCTCTCCTCCGCCGCGACCATGGCCGGTGCGCCTCCTCGTGTCCCGCGCCCCCGCGCAGGGAGCGACGGCATCACGCTACGGAGTCGTCGTCACCCCGTCGACCGCGCCCCGTGACCGGGCCCGGCCGGGAGATCCTCGTCCTCGTCGTCGAGGTGGTCGTCCAGACCGTCGCCGACCGGGACGTCCTCGTCCTCCTCGCGCGGCTTGCGGTACGGGTCCGCCTCGCCGGCGTAGGAGGCGCCGACGGCGAGCGTCGCGACCTCGGCGTCGGCGCGCCGGACCCCCTCGAGCAGCTCGTCGAGGCGCGCGGCGCCCTCGGGCACCGCGTCCGGGACGAACGCGAGGGTGGGCGTGAACCGCACCCCGGTCTGCCGGCCGACGGCGGTGCGCAGCACGCCGCGGGCGCTGGCCAGGGCGGCCGCCGACCCGGCGCGCTCGGCGTCGTCGCCGTACACGGTGTAGAAGACCGTGGCCTCGCGGAGGTCGGCGGTCACGCGGGTGTCGGTGATCGTCACCATCGCCAGGCGCGGGTCCTTGACCTCGTGCTCCAGCGTCGAGGCGACGATCTGGGAGATCCGCTTGGCGAGCCTGCGGGCCCGTGGCGCGTCGGCCATGGCGGTCCCTCCTGTGTCGATGGGGTCAGTCGTCGTGCGGACCCAGCCAGCGGGTCCGCGCGGAGAGCAGCTGGAACTCGGGGTGTGAGGCCACGAGCCGCTCGCAGTGGTCGAGCACGTCGGTGACGTGCTCGGGGTCGGCCGCGACCGCCGCGACCCCGATCAGGGCGCGGCGGTGCAGGTCGAGGTGGCCGGCCTCGGCGACCGAGACGGCGTACTTGCGCTTGAGCTCCGCCACGACGGGACGGACAACCGAGCGCTTCTGCTTGATCGAACCGACGTCGCCGAGCAGGAGGTCGAGCTCGAGCGCACCGACGTACATGCGGCATCAGGGGTCCGGTGACGGGTGGCCCCCGGGACGGCCGGACCAGCCGTCCCGGGGGCGCTCGAGCTCGACGGTCGCCTCCGGCGACGCTGACTCACTCGCGGGGCTTCTCCCGCATCTCGTAGGTCATGATCTTGTCGTCGACCTTGATGTCGTTGAACGACCCGAGCGTCAGACCGCACTCGTAGCCGTCGCGGACCTCGGTCGCGTCGTCCTTGAACCTCTTGAGCGAGTTGATCGTGAGGTTCTCGGCGACGACCGCACCGTCGCGGACCAGGCGCGCCTTGCCGTTGCGCCGGATGATCCCGTCGGTGACCAGGCAGCCGGCGATCGTGCCGACGCGGGAGGAGCGGAAGACCTCGCGCACCTCCGCGGTGCCGAGCTCGACCTCCTCGTAGATCGGCTTGAGCATGCCCTTGAGGGCCTGCTCGATCTCGTCGATCGCCTGGTAGATGACCGAGTAGTAGCGGATGTCGATGCCCTCGCGGGTGGCCAGCTCCGTGGCCTTGCCCTCGGCACGGACGTTGAAGCCCATGACGATGACGTTCGACGCGATCGCGAGGTTGATGTCGCCCTCGGTAATCGCACCGACTCCGCGGTGGAGGATCCGCAGCTGGACCTCCTCGCCCACGTCGATCTTCGTGAGCGCGTCCTCGAGGGCCTCGACGGTCCCCGAGTTGTCACCCTTGATGATCAGGTTGAGCTCGTTGGTCTCCTTGAGCGCCGCGTCGAGGTCCTCGAGGCTCACGCGCTTGCGGCGCGAGGCCAGCTCGGCGTTGCGCTCGCGGGCCCGACGGCGGTCGGCGATCTGGCGCGCCACCCGGTCCTCGTCGACGACGAGGAAGGTGTCGCCGGCGCCGGGCACCGACGTGAAGCCGATGACCTGCACCGGACGCGACGGCAGGGCCTCCTGCACGTCGTCGCCGTACTCGTCGAGCATCCGCCGCACGCGGCCCGAGGCGTCGCCGGCGACGACCGAGTCGCCGACGCGCAGCGTGCCGCGCTGGACCAGGACGGTGGCCACCGGGCCGCGGCCGCGGTCGAGGTGCGCCTCGATCGCGACACCCTGGGCCTCCATGTCCGGGTTGGCCCGGAGGTCCAGCGACGCGTCCGCGGTGAGCAGCACCGCCTCGAGCAGGCCGTCGATGTTGATGTTCTCGCGGGCGGAGATGTCCACGAACATCGTCTCGCCGCCGTACTCCTCGGCGACCAGGCCGTACTCGGTGAGCTGCTGGCGGATCTTCTGAGGGTTCGCACCCTCCTTGTCGATCTTGTTGACCGCCACGACGATCGGCACGTCGGCCGCCTGGGCGTGGTTGATCGCCTCGACCGTCTGCGGCATCACGCCGTCGTCGGCCGCGACCACGATCACCGCGATGTCCGTGGACTTCGCACCACGGGCACGCATGGCGGTGAACGCCTCGTGACCCGGGGTGTCGATGAACGTGATCTTGCGGGCCTCACCGTCGAGCTCGGTGTCGACCTGGTAGGCGCCGATGTGCTGGGTGATGCCGCCGGCCTCGCCCTCGGCCACCTTGGTCTTGCGGATGGTGTCCAGGAGGCGCGTCTTGCCGTGGTCGACGTGACCCATGACAGTGACGACCGGCGGACGGGCCGCCAGGTCCTCCTCGCCGCCCTCGTCGGAGCCGTAGCTGATCGAGAACGACTCGAGCAGCTCGCGGTCCTCCTCCTCGGGGGAGACGACCTGGACGTCGTAGTTCATCTCGCCGCCGAGCAGCTCGAGCACGTCGTCCGACACCGACTGCGTCGCGGTGACCATCTCACCGAGGTGGAACAGCACCTGGACCAGCGAGGCCGGGTTCGCGTCGATCTTCTCCGCGAAGTCCGTCAGCGAGGCGCCGCGGGGCAGCCGGACGGTCTCGCCCTTGCCCTTGGGCAGGCGGACGCCGCCGACCGACGGCGCCTGCATGTTGTCGAACTCCTGCCGCTTCTGCCGCTTCGACTTGCGACCACGACGCGCGGGACCACCGGGACGCCCGAAGGCACCCGCGGCACCGCCGCCACGACCACGGCCACCGGGACCGCCGGGACGGCCACCGCCGCCACCGCGGAAACCGCCGCCGCCCGCGGGCGCGCCGGCACCGCCGCCGCCACCGGGACGGAAGCCACCGCCACCGGGACGACCGCCACCGGGGCCACCACGGCCGCCGCCGGGGCCGCCACGACCGCCACCGGGGCCGCCGGGACCACCGCGTCCGGGCGGGCCGGACGGGCGGGACGGCATCATGCCGGGGTTCGGACGCGGGGGCATGTTGCCCGGCGTCGCGCCGCCCGTACCGCCGGGACGCGGCGGACGGTCGGCGGCGGCCGGACGCTCGCCGTCGCGCGGCGGGCGCGGCGCCGGGGCGTCACCGTCACGCGGCGGACGCGGGCCGCCCTGCCCGGGCTGGCCCGGCTGGGGGCGCTGCGGGCGGGGTGGGGCGCCGGAGCCGACGCCGAAGGGGTTGTTGCCGACGCGCGGCGTCTTCGGCCCCGGCTTGGGGGCCGACGGGCGCGGCGCGACGGTCGACGCGTCACCGGCCGGGGCGGAGCCGCCGTCCTGCGCGGCCGCGGGCCGCTGCTGCGGGCCGGGGCGCGGGGCCTGCCCGTCACGGCCGTCACGACCGTCGCGGCCGTCACGGCCCTGGCGCTGGTCGCCGCCGCGCTCCGCGGGGCGCTCCGCGCCGGGGCGCGGGATGCCGCCGGGACGGGGACGGTCGCCACCCGGACGCGGGCGGTCGCCGCCGCCGGGACGCGGGGCCTGCGGGGCCGAGCCGCCGGAGCGGTCGGTCCGGTCGGTCCGCTCGGTGCGCTCGGTGCGCTCGGCCGGGGCCGCGGGCGCCGCGGAGGCGGATGCCGCCGCCGGCGCGGACTGGCCCGGGCGGGCGCCGGGGCGCGGACCGGGACGCGGCGCGCCGCCGGTCGTGCCGGCCGAGCCGTTGCCACCGCTGCCATCAGCGTTGCCACCAGCGCTGCCGCCGCCGGGCGCGGCGCCCGGTCGCGGTCCGGGGGTCGCGCCGGGGCGCGGGGCACCGCCCGACGAGCCCGACGGGCCGGGCTTGGGCGCGCCACCGGGGCGCGGGCCGGGGGTGGCGCCGGGACGCGGCTGACGGCCGGAGCCGTTGCCGCCGCCCGACATGGAGTCGCGCAGCTTGCGCGCGACGGGGGCCTCCACCGTCGAGGACGCCGACTTGACGAACTCGCCGAGGGACTCCAACTGCGTGAGTACCTGCTTGCTGGTGACGCCGAGCTCCTTGGCGAGCTCGTGCACCCGGGCCTTACCTGCCACTGATCTCCTCATCCTCGAGGTCAGCGGGGGGCCCGCGACCTCGTCTCCTACGCCTGCGCCTTCATCGGGAGGGCTTCACGGCTGGCTCATGGGGGTCGACCTGCTTCCTCGTACGCACGCGACGGTCGTCGCGCCTGTCGTGCCCGGTGGGTGTGACGACGGAGTCCGGATCGAGCAGTGCGCGCAGGGCTCCGGTGTCGAGCGGCCCCGGGACGCGTAGTGCTCGGGGGAACGCCGACCGGCGCTCCGCGCGGGTCAGGCAGTCCGGATCGGGGTGCACCCACGCACCGCGACCGGGCTTCCGATGTCGCGGGTCGGGATCGGCGATCCCGTCCGCGGCCACCACCCGCAGGAGTTCCGACGCCGAGGCCCGCGAACGGCAGCCGATGCAGGTGCGCACCGGGCCACGACCGTCGTCGCGACGATCACGATCCGGCGCCACCCCACGACCGGGCTCGCGGGTTCGGGCCACCGGCTACTCTACCGCGCCGCTCGACGGCTGCTCGACCCCGCCACCGTGCACCCCGACGCCAGGGGGGTCCTCGCCGGTCTCCTCCGGGATCACCTCGGCGTCCGAGCGGATGTCGATGCGCCACCCCGTGAGCCGTGCGGCCAGGCGGGCGTTCTGCCCCTCCTTGCCGATGGCCAGCGAGAGCTGGAAGTCCGGCACCACCACCCGGGCCGTGCGGGCCTTCGGGTCGACGACGGTCACCGAGACCACCTTCGACGGCGAGAGCGCGTTGCCCACGTACTCGGCGGGGTCGTCGGCCCAGTCGATGATGTCGATCTTCTCACCGTTGAGCTCGCTCATGACGCCGCGCACCCGGGCCCCCATGGGACCGATGCAGGCGCCCTTGGCCCCGAGGCCCTGGACCTTCGACCGCACCGCGATCTTGGTCCGGTGCCCCGCCTCCCGGGCCACCGAGACGATCTCGACGTGGCCGGCGGCGATCTCCGGGACCTCGAAGGCGAACAGCTTGCGCACGAGGTTCGGGTGCGTCCGCGAAAGCGTGACCTGCACGCCGCGCGGGCCGCGGTTCACCCCGACCACGTAGCAGCGGATGCGGGCACCGTGCTCGTAGCGCTCGCCCGGCACCTGCTCGGCGGCCGGCAGCACGCCCTCGATCGAGCCGATCTCGACGACGACCACGCCGCGGGCGTTGGCCCGGGCGTCGCGCTGGACGACGCCGGCGACGACCTCGCCCTCCTTGGCGGAGAACTCGCCGTAGGTCCGCTCGTGCTCCGCGTCGCGGAGGCGCTGCACCACGATCTGGCGCGCCGTCGACGCGGCGATACGACCGAAACCCTCGGGAGTGTCGTCGTATTCCCCGACGACCTCGCCGTCCTCGTCGGTCTCGGGCACGAGGACGGCGACGGTGCCGCTCTTGCGGTCGACCTCGACGCGCGCCTTCGGGTTCTCGCCGCCGTTCTGCTTGTAGGCGGTGAGCAGGGCGGTCTCGATCGCGGAGAGCACGGTCTCGAACGGGATCTCCTTGTCCCGCTCGATGGCGCGCAGCGCGGCGATGTCGACCTTCACGACCGTTCCTCCTGTCCGTCCTGCGCGTCGCTCGCCGCGGTCGCGGCGTCGACGAGGGCCTCGACCTCGGCGGGCGGTGCCGGCTTGAACTCGACCTCGACCACGGCCCGGCGCACCTCCGCCAGCGGCAGCTCGTGCAGCACCGGGCCCTTCGGGGTGCCCTCCGCCAGGGTCACCGTCGCGCCGTCCGACCCGCCGTCGGTCCCCTCCCCCGCCGCGCCGACCGGGCCGACCCGCGCGCTGAGCGTGCCGCCGTCGGTCCGCGTGATCGCGACCTTGCGCAGCCACGCCCGTCGCCAGTGGTGCGGGCGGGTGAGCGGGCGGTCGGTGCCCGGCGTCGTCACCTCGAGCGTGTACTCGCCCGGCGGGGTTCCCTCGTCGCCGCCCTGGTCCATCTCGTCGAACAGCCGCGAGAGCTCGCGGCTCACGCCGGCGACGGCGTCGAGGCCCGGGCCCGGCGCGGGCGGGTCGTGCGGGCCGGGGACGTCGGCGGTGTCCACCACGACGCGCACCACCTGGCGCCGCCCGGCCGGGCGCACCTCGAGGTCGTCGAGCACGAAGCCGGCGGCCTCGACGACCTCGACGACGGCCGGGCGCAGGCGCTCGGCGGCGGCAGCACCGGCGGCGGCACCGGCGGCGGCACCGCCACCGGCACGGCCTCCACCACCGCCCCCACCGGCGGGTGCGGGGGACGTCCCACGGGACAACGGGGCTCCTCACGGGCGGGTCCGCCGCGGGCGGCGCGGTCGCCGGAGACGGCGACACCGGGCGCGGGCGGACGGGATCGGGCGAGCGGGCCGGGATGCCGGCGCGCAGTGGTCCAGCCTAGCGCTCGGCCGCGCGGGTCCCCGCCGCGCCGCCGGGGCCCCGGGGGGCCCCGCCGGTCGGGACGCCCGCGGTGTCGTCCCGACCGGCGGGGCGACCGGCTGGCAGACTGGCCGGCCGTGGTCGCCGTCGACGAGGAAGCCCGCCCCGGCCCGTCACGGCGCACCGTGCTGCAGGGCGCGGGCCTGCTGGTCGCGCTGACGGGCGTCGCCGGCCTCGGCGCCGCGGGCTGCGCGTCCCCCGAGGGCCCCGACGAGCTCGAGGGCCCGCTCACCGCCGCCCGTTCGGACGCCGCGGCCGCGAGCGCCGCGGCCGCCGCGTTCCCCGAGCTCGCCGCCCGCATGGCCCCGCTCGCCGACGCCCGCCGCGCGCACGCCGACGCCCTCGCCGCCGAGATCCGGCGCGCCCGCCCGGACCGTGCGCCCGCCGTCGACGCCCCGCCCCCGACGGTGCCCGCGCCGGCGAGCGCCGCCGCCGCCGTGCGCGCGCTGCGGGGCTCGCTGGAGTCCGCCCGGCAGGCCGCCGGGACGGTCGCGCTCACCACGGCGTCGTACCGCTGCGGCCTGCTCGCCTCGGTCGCGGCGAGCTGCGCCGGCCTCGGGGTGGTGCTCGCGTGACCACGCCTACACCCACGCCCACGCCCTCCCCCGCCCCGTCCCTCGACGACGACCTCCAGGGCGCCGTCCTCGCCGCCCTGGGCACCGAGCACGCCGCGGTGTGGGTCTACGGGCTCGTGTCGGCGTTCGTGCCCGCGAGCACGGCGTCGACGGTGACGGCCGCCGCGCTCGCCCACCGGGAGCGCCGCGACGCCGTCGTCGCCCTCCTCGCGCGCACCGGCGTCACCCCGCCCCCGGGTGCCGCGGCCTACCGCCCGCCGTCCCCGGTCACCGACGCGGCCTCGGCCGCCGCGCTCGCCGCCGTCGCCGAGGACGACGTCGCCGCCGCGTGGCGGGCGGTCGCCGAGCGCACGGAGCCCGACACCGGCGGCGAGCTGCGCGGGCTCGCCCTGGACGCGCTGACCGCCGCGGCGACGACGTCGGTCACCTGGCGCGGCCTCGCCGGCCGGACCCCGCTCGTGCCGGCCTTCCCCGGGGACGGCACGGCGACCTGATCAGCGCAGGGCCAGGCCCGAGCGGGAGATGCGGTCGAGGGCCTCGCCGTCGGTGAAGTCGGGGTCGATGCCGTCGGCCTCGGACACCACGACGCGGTCGCCGAGCTGCGCCGACGCGTACCCCTGGCCCGACAGCGCGGCCGGGGCGCCCGGGTAGCCGCGCTGCTCGCGCAGGAGGTCGGAGATGTTGCCGGTGCCGTTGCTGTCCACCAGCGAGCGGAACGCGGTGGCGGTGGTCGTGTCGGGCATCTGCACGGTGGCGACGGCCACGACCACGTGCTGGCCCTCGGCGAACCCGGACCACAGGGACCGGTCGAGGTGCAGGCACCCGCGCTCGCGCAGGAAGTTGGCCGCCTGGCCGTAGGCGTGGCCCTCGCAGGAGACGTCGGTGGTCGCGACCTGGCGGGTGAAGGTGACGCCGTCGACGACGCGGGTGGCGGCGGGGTCGGTCGACGGGTCGTCGCCGGTCGCCGCGCTCCCGACGAGGACCGCGAGGCCCAGGGCGACGAGGAACGCCGCGACCGCGGCGACGGTCAACCCGCGCCAGCCCCAGACCCAGTCGGGGAGCCCGCGCCCGGAGCGGGCGCGGGCCGCGCGGGCGGCCCGACCGGCGCGCGCGAGGCTGCCGATCCCGCCTCCCACCGGCGGGCCGGAGGAGCTCGGGGCCGACGCCGGGGTGGGCGGGGGCGGGTCGGAGAGGCCGTCGACCGGCAGCCGCCCGGTGCGCGGGAGCGAGGGGCGCCGGTCGGGGCCCGAGGGGTCGGAGGCGCCCGCATCGGGCACCGACTGGGCCGGCACGGGCGTCGTCTCGGGCGCCGCGCCGGCGTGCAGGACGGGGGTCTCGGGGGCGAGGAAGCCGGCCTCGGCGAGACGGTCGGTGTCGGGGACGTGGTCGCCGAGCCGGAAGGCGACGAGCAGGCGGCGCAGGTCGTCGACGTCGAGGACGCGGAAGGAGCCGACGGGCGCGGTCAGGGCCGCGCGGCTGGCGGCGACGCCGCTCTCCTCCTCCTCGCCGACGGTCGGGAGGATCCGGCGCGGCGCGCCGCAGGGCGGGTCGGTGAGGCCGAGCAGGCGGTCGAGCTCGTCGGCGACCTGGGCGGCGGTCGGCCCCCCGGTGCGGGCGAGGCCGGTCGGTGGGGTGTCGGGGCCGCGTCCCCCGCCCGCGGCCACGGACTCGCGGGCGACCTCGCGCTCGGCCGCCGGCAGTGGGGCGAGGCCGAGGACGCCGTCGGGGCGCACCACGAGGGCGTCGAGGGGGCCGTCGGGTCCGCCCGGCAGCGCCACGGCGACACCGGGCACCGGCGCCGCCCGCTCCGCCTCCTCGAGCAGGGCGCGCGCCCGCGCCACCCGCTCCGGAGCGATACCGAGGCGGGGATCGGGGGCCAGGACCAGCATCCGATCCTCCACGTTCGGGGGACATGGACCGCGCTCAACGTAGCCGAGAGGGTCACGATCCGATCACGACCCCCGCCGGACTCAGCGGGACAACCGGCGCCGTTCGCCCAGCCGCGCGACGAACGGCACGGCGACCCGGGCCACCCCCGGCAGCGCCGCCGAGGTGCGCTGCAGGGCCGCGCGCCAGCCCGGGACGGTACGCATCGCCCGCCGGGACCCGAGCATCCCCATCCCGGCGTCGACGACCTCGTCGATCGACAGCAGTCGCGTGCCGGTGAACAGCAGGGCCGCGCTGGGCCGGTGGGCGACGCTGCTGACCAGCGAGGTGTCCACCACGTCGGGGCACAGCGCCCGCACCCGCACCGGGCGGCGCGCCGCCGCGAGCTCGATGTCCAGCGCCTGCGAGTAGCTCAGCGCGGCGGCCTTGCTGGCGCCGTAGGTCGCGAACCCGGGCGTCGGGCCGAGACCGGAGAGCGAGACGACGTTCAGCACGTCGCCGCGCCGCATGACCGCCACCGCCGCGCGGCAGCCGTGGACCAGCCCGATGGTGTTGATCTCGAAGGTCGAGGCGACCTCCTCGTCGGACGCCTCCCAGGCCGGCGCCGTCGTGAGCACCCCGGCGTTGTTCACCCAGACGGTGACGTCACCCAGGTCCGCGGCGGCCAGCGCGACCGCGCGGTGCGCCGACGGGTCGCGCACGTCGAGGGGCATCGCGGTCGCGGGGCCGTCGAGGGCCTCGGCGGTGGCCTGCGCGGCGTCGGCGTCGACGTCGGTGACGACGAGGTGGTGGCCGCGGGCCGAGAGCGCGGCGGCGAGGCCGGCGCCGATCCCGCGGCCCGCGCCGGTCACGACCGCGACGGCCACACGTCCCTGTCCGGAGTCCGGGTGCACGGCGGCATTCTGGACCGTCCGGCGCAGCGCCCGACGCCTACCCTCGGGCGGCGTGTACAGCGACGAGATCGAGGTCCGCACCGGCGAGCGGGAGACCGTCCGTGACATCACCGGGGAGTGCCGCCGCTTCCTCGAGGGCGCGGGCTCCGACGACGGCCTGCTGCACGTGTTCGTGCCGCACGCGACGGCCGGCGTGGCAATCATCGAGACGGGCGCGGGCAGCGACCAGGACCTGCTCGCCCAGCTGCGCGAGCTGCTGCCCGCCGACGACCGCTGGTCGCACCGCCACGGCTCGCCGGGCCACGGCCGCGACCACGTCCTGCCCGCGCTCGTCGCGCCGTCGATGTCGGTGCCGGTGCTCGGCGGGACGATGGCCCTGGGCACCTGGCAGTCGGTGTGCCTCGTCGACACCAACGGCGACAACCCCGCGCGCAAGGTCCGCCTGAGCCTGCTCGCGGGCTGACCGCCGTATCAGCGAAGTGCCGTCGCTGACACTCAACGTCCGTATCGGTACTTCGATCACTCGCCGCTGCGCTCCGCGAGCCCCTCGGGGCTGGTGGCGTGGTCGAGCGCCAGCGCCGCGGCCCCGTGCAGGGCGCCGGCGTCGCCGTGCACCGCGTCGAGCACGGGCACCGGGTGGTCGCGGCGGAAGGCCATGAGCGCGCCGACGTAGGCGTCGTCGAAGCCCGGCGCGGCGCGCAGGCCGCGGGCGAGCCCACCGAGCACGACGACGTCCGGGTCGTGGACGTGGACGACGCCGGCGATCCCCCGCGCGAGGGCCGCCGCGGCCACGCCGACCGCGTCGGCCGCCGCCGCGTCGCCGCCCGCGGCCCGCGCGAGGACGTCGCCGGCGTAGGAGCGCGGGTCGTCGGGCACGGGGTCGCCGAGCCGGCGGGCCAGGCCGCGTCCGTCGACCTCCGGGCCCCAGCAGCCGGTGGCCCCGCACGCGCAGCGCTGCGCCGGGTCGCCGAAGGGCAGGTGCCCGTACTCCCCGGCCGCGCCGTGCGCCCCGAGGTGCGGGAGGCCGTCGAGCAGGAGCGTCCCGCCGAGGCCCACCTCGACGGTGAGGTACACCGCGGTCGCCGCCCCCGCCGCCGCTCCCGTGCGCGCCTCGGCCACGCCGGCCAGCGTCGCGTCGTTGCCGACTCGCAGCGGGACCGGACCCGGCCCGAGGCACGCCGTGACCGAGCCCAGGTCGACCGCCTCCCACGCGAGCTCGGTGGCACGCACGAGGCCGTCCGCGGAGACCGGCGCCGGCGCGGCGAGCCCGACGGCGACGGCACGGTGCCCACCGGCGACCGTCGCCACGGCGTCGCGCAGCGCGGTGGTGACGCGGGCGGGGTCGCGGTCGTGGCGGGCGCCGACGACGCCGGTGACCTCGCCGTCGAGCCCGGCCAGGCCCACCCGCCAGTCCTCGTGCCGCAGGTCCACCGCGACCACCCGCGGGCCGTCGGGTGCGGGGTCGAGCGACGTCGTGGGCCTTCCGCGGCCCTGCACGGGCGCGCGGTGCTCGCAGAGCCAGCCCGTGCCGCGCAGCCGCGTGACCGTCTCGGTGACCGACGCGCTCGACAGCGCGAGGCGGCGGGCGAGCTCGACGCGGGTCAGTCCCGGGGTGCGCCGGACCTCGGCGAGGACCTCGGCACTGGTGCGCCAGCGGTCGACGCGGGCGCGACCGGGCTCACGTCCCGTCTCCGTTGACGCGCTCATGGCCGCGATTATGCTCGGGAAGCGAGTTTATTCAACCCGTCCCGGGAGGACCATCCGTGCTGATGCCCGCCGAGGTGACCGCCCGCCCCGTCTCCGGCCGGTTCTCCGCCGTGCTGCTGGACATGGACGGCACCCTCGTCGACTCCGACGCCGCCGTCGAGCGCTCATGGCGCAGGTGGGCGCGGCGGTGGGGCGCCGACCCCGCCGCCGTCCTCGCCGTCATGACCGGGCACCCCGCCGAGGCCACCGTGCGCCGCGTGCGCCCGGACCTCGACGAGGCGCTGGTCGCCGCCGCGACCCGGGACCACCTGGAGCACGAGTACGTCGACCTCGCCGACGTCGTCGCCGCGCCGGGCGCACCCGAGCTCGTCGCGCACCTCGAGGAGACGATGACGCCCTGGGCGGTCGTCACGAGCGCCGACACCCGGCTCGCCCGGGCCCGGCTCGAGGCCGCCGGCCTCGAGTACCCCGTGCTGGTCCCGCGCGACATGGTCGCGCGCGGCAAGCCCGACCCCGAGGGCTACCTGCGCGCGGCCGACTTCCTGGGCGTCGACATCACCGACTGCCTCGTGGTCGAGGACTCCGCTGTCGGCGTCGCCGCCGGTCGCGCCTCGGGCGCGCTGGTCGCCGGCCTGCGCGGCCAGCCCGCCGACCTCGCCGTCGCGTCCCTGCACGACATCCCGGCCCTGCTCGCCCAGGAGGTGACCGCATGACCCCGCCGACCTCGACCGAGGCGCCGGAGACCGCCCCCGCGGCGTCGCCGGCCCCGCAGCAGGCCCCCCAGCAGGCCCCCCAGCAGGCCCCCCAGCAGGCCCCGCAGCAGGCCCCGGCCCGGTCCTCGCGCGTCCCCGCGGGCGTGAGCCTCGCCGCCCTGTCCCTCGGCGGCCTCGCCATCGGCACCACCGAGTTCGCGAGCATGGGCGTGCTGCCCGGCTTCGCCGCCGACCTCGGCGTCTCGGTCCCGACCGCCGGCGCCGCCATCAGCGCCTACGCCCTCGGCGTCGTCGTCGGCGCCCCGCTGATCGCCCTGCTCGGCGCGACGTGGCCCCGCAAGCGGCTCGTCCTCGCGCTGGCCGTGTTCCTCGTCGTGGCGAACGCGCTCTCGGCGATCGCGCCGTCGTTCGTGCCGTTCGTCGGCCTGCGCTTCCTCGCGGGCCTGCCCCACGGCGCCTACTTCGGCACCGCCGCCGTCCTCGGTGCCGCGCTCGTGCCCCCGGAGCGGCGAGCCCGTGCGCTCGCCACGGTGATGCTCGGGCTGACGATCGCCAACATCATCGGCGTCCCCGCGGCGACCTGGCTCGGTGAGACCCTGGGCTGGCGCAGCGCCTACGTCGCGGTCACGGCGATCGCGCTGATCACGGTGCTCGCGGTCGCCACGCTCGTGCCGAACCCGCGCGACGCGGGCGGCGGGAGCATCAAGGGCGAGCTCACCGCCCTGACCCGTCCGCAGGTCTGGCTCACCCTGGGGGTCATCGCCGCCGGCTTCGGCGGGCTGTTCGCGGTGTACAGCTACATCAACCCGATCCTCACCAACCAGGCGCAGGTCTCGGCGACGATAGTCCCGCTCATGCTCGGCGCGCTCGGCGTCGGCATGACCGTCGGGAACGTCGCCGGTGGGCGCTTCGCCGAGCGGGCCCCGCGGGCGACGATCGCGATCGCGCTCGTCGTCTACTCGGCGGTGCTGGTGGGGTTCGTGTTCGCCGCGCACGACCCGGTCGCCGCGACCGCGGGCCTGTTCGCCCTCGGGTTCGTCGGGATGTCGGCGGGACCGGCGCTCATGGGCCGGCTCATCGACTTCGCCGCCGAGGGTCCGTCGCTGGCCGCCGCGAGCTTCCACTCGGCGTTCAACGTCGCCAACGCCGTCGGCGCCGCGATCGGCGGGCTCGTGCTGGCGGCGGGCCTCGGGTACGACGCCCCGGCCGCCGTCGGCGCCGTGCTGCCGCTGATCGGGCTCGTCGTGCTCGCGGTGTCGGTCGGGCTGGAGCGCCGCACGGCGCGTCGGTAGTCCCCCGGTTCCTCCCCCTCGCCGCCGAGGGACGCGGGGCCTGGTCGGCTGATCGCGCTCAGGCCGTGCGGGCGAGCTCCGCGACGACGTCGTCGACGGGCACCTCGCGGCGCTCGCCGCTCGCACGGTCGGTGACCTCGACGACGCCGTTCGCCAGCCCCCGCCCCACGGTGAGGGTCGTCGGCATCCCGAGCAGCTCGGCGTCGGCGAACTTCACCCCGGGCGAGGCCTTGCGGTCGTCGAGCAGGACCTCGAGGCCGGCGTCGGCCAGCCCGGTCGCGATCCGGTCGGCCGCCTCGGCCTGGGCCGGGTCCTTGCCCGCGATGACGACGTGCACGGCGTACGGCGCGACCTCGGCCGGCCACACCAGGCCCTTGGCGTCCGCGTGCTGCTCGGTGATCGCCGCGACCGCGCGCGTGACCCCGACGCCGTAGGAGCCCATCGTCACCGTCACGGGCTTGCCGTCGGCGCCGAGCGCCGTGAGCCCGAGCGCCTCGGCGTACTTGCGGCCGAGCTGGAAGATGTGGCCCATCTCGATGCCGCGCGCCGCGACCAGGGAGCCGCCGCCGTCGGGCGAGGGGTCACCCGCGCGGACCTCGGCGGCCTCGATCGTCCCGTCGGGGGTGAAGTCGCGGCCGGCGACGAGGTCGACGACGTGCCGGCCGTGCTCGTCGGCCCCCGTGACCCAGGCCGTGCCGGTGACGATCCGCGGGTCGACGAGGTAGCGGACGCCGTTCTTGGCGAGCCCGACCGGGCCGATGTAGCCCTTGGTGAGGAACGGGTGCGCGGCGAAGTCGGCGTCCTCGAGCAGGGCCACCTCGGCGGGCGCCACCGCGGCCTCGAGGCGCTTCATGTCGACCTCGCGGTCGCCGGGCACGCCCACCCCGAGCAGCGTCCACTCCGCCGCCCCGGGGAGCCGCGTCTTGACCATGACGTTCTTCAGGGTGTCGGCGGCGGTGAACTCGCGGCCCAGCCCCAGCCCGTTGACGTGCGCCACGAGCGTCTCGATGGTCGGCGTGTCCGGGGTGTCGTACACGACCGCCTCGGGCTTGTCCGCGATCGACTGCTCCGGCGGCGCGGGCGTCGTCACGGCCTCGACGTTGGCGGCGAAGCCGGTCGCGGGGCAGCGCACGTAGGTGTCCTCGCCCGCCTCGCAGGGGGCCAGGAACTCCTCCGACGCCGAGCCGCCCATCGCGCCCGACATCGCCGAGACGATCTGCACCTCGAGCCCGAGGCGAGCGAAGATCCGCTGGTAGGCCTCGCGGTGCCGGGCGTACGACTCGGCGAGGCCCTCGTCGGACAGGTCGAACGAGTACGAGTCCTTCATCGTGAACTCGCGGCCGCGCAGGATGCCCGCGCGCGGGCGCTCCTCGTCGCGGTACTTCGTCTGGACCTGGTAGAGCGTGATCGGGAAGTCGCGGTAGGAGCTGGTCTCCCCCTTGACCATGAGGGTGAACAGCTCCTCGTGCGTGGGCCCGAGCAGGTAGTCCGCCTTCTTGCGGTCCTTGAGCCGGAAGAGGGTGTCGCCGTACTCCGTCCAGCGGCCCGTGGCCTCGTAGGGCTCGCGGGGCAGCAGCGCCGGGAAGTGCACCTCCTGGCCGCCGATCGCGTCCATCTCCTCGCGGATGACGGCCTCGACGCGGCGCAGCACCTTCATGCCCAGCGGCAGCCACGAGTAGATGCCCGGCGCGACCCGGCGGACGTAGCCCGCGCGGACCAGGAGCTTGTGGCTGATCACCTCGGCGTCGGCCGGGTCCTCGCGCAGCGTGCGCAGGAACAGACCGGACATCCGCGTGACCCCTCGTGCCATGTTCCGAGCGTAACGACGCCCCGGAAGGGGGTTGCGCGCAGTCCTGCACCGTCCCGCGCCGTCGCCCGACTGATCCGGCGAGGTGGACGGGCTCCACGACCTCGCGCGGCGCTCGACGACCTGGGGCTGAGCTACGTCCCGCCGACCAGGGCCGTGACCATGTCGATCGCCATACCCACCAGCCACGGGATGATCCACACCGCGGCGACGGCCAGCGCGGCGACCAGGAAGATCAGGAGCACGCGGCGGCGACGGCGCTTCCGGTCGGCGCGCGCGGCCGCCCGGGCCGCGGCCTCCCGGCTCGCCGCGTCCCGGGGCAGGTTCGGCGTCACCGGCTCCCCGGGCAGCGTCGACACCCGCTCCTCGCGCGCCGCCTGCTCCCGGGCCTCCCGTTCCGCCTGCTCGCGGGCCCGGCGCTCGACCTGTTCCCGCAGCCGACGCTCGGCGTACGCGCGGGCCCGGCGCTCGGCCTCCTCCCGCGCCCGGCGCTGCGCTTCCTCGCGGGCGCGGCGCTGCGCTTCCTCGCGGGCGCGGCGCTCGGCCTGCTCCCGGGCCTCGCGTTCGGCCTGCTCGCGCGCTTCGCGTTCGGCCTGCGCGCGGGCTTCGCGTTTGGCCTGCTCGCGGGCCTCGCGTTCGGCCTGTTCCCGGGCTTCGCGTTCGGCCTGCTCGCGGGCCTCGCGTTCGGCCTGCGCGCGGGCTTCGCGTTCGGCCTGCGCGCGGGCTTCGCGTTCGGCCTGCTCGCGGGCTTCGCGTTCGGCCTGTTCCCGGGCTTCGCGTTCGGCCTGCGCGCGGGCCTCGCGCTCGGCCTGCTCCCGGGCCTCGCGCTCGGCCTGCTCGCGCTCGGCCTGCTCGCGGGCGAGGGCGGCGGCGTGGTCGGGTGACTCGCGCGGCTCGGGCGCGAGGGTCACCTCGTCGGGACCGCCCCACACGTCGGCGTCGATCTCGGCCTCGGTCCGCCGCCACCACCGGGTGCCCACCGCCACGACCCCACCTCCCCTCCGTCGCCGGGGCACGAGGCCGCACACGGCGCGCCCGATCACGGTAGGCGGACGCTCGGCCGGATGCGGCGAGCCGCGCCAGGACACGCGGAGATCTGTCCTCCCCGTCACCCGGCGGCGACCGGCACCGATGGCCGACTCTCGGACCAGATCCGGGCCCCGAGACGCTTCGGGAACCGACGCATCCCCGTGAGGAGACCCGCCCGGCTCAGGCCAGCCCCAGCACCGCCAGCGTCGTCCGGGCCGCGCCGCCGCCCTCGGTCTCGGCGAGGTCGAGGGCGCCGGGGACGTCGAGGTCGTCGAGCAGCCGCTCGAGCACCGCACCCGGCGCGGTGTCGCTCCCGTCGTGCCGGGCCGCGGCACCGTAGAGCCGCTCCAGCCGGGCCGCGGCGGCGTCCAGCGCGCCGGGGGTGACGTCCCAGGGCTGCGCCCAGGGCCGGTCGAGCAGCAGCAGGCGTACGGCCGCCGCGGGGTGGGTCTCCAGGAGCTCGCCGACCAGCAGCAGGTTCCCCGCCGACTTGGCCATCTTCTCGCCGTCGACCCGCACCGTCCCCACGTGCAGGCGCGCCCGGGCGAAGGGCGCGACACCGGTGAGGGCCTCGGCCATGGCGGCCTGAGTGGTGTGGTGGGGGTGGCGCAGGTCGGCGCCGCCGACGTGCAGGTCGACGGCGGGGCCGAGGACGGTCAGGGCCATCGCGGCGCACTCCGCGTGCCATCCCGGCCGCCCGTCGCCCCACGGGCTCGGCCAGGCGGCCTCGCCGGGCTGGGCCGGGCGCCAGACCAGTGCGTCGTCCGGGTCGTCGGCGTCGGGCCAGGGCGCCTCGCTCGAGGTGTCGTCGCCGGTGTGCTCCACCGACGGCAGCCCGGACGCCCGGAACAGCACCGCCCCGTCCCGCTCGTACGCCGCGCCGCGCTCCAGCAGCGCGGCCGCGAGCGCGACGACGCCGTCGACGTGGTTGTGCGCGCGGGGCTCGTGCGTCGGTGGACGGACGCCCAGGGCGGCCATGTCGTGGTCGAAGCGGAACTGCCCGACCGCCGCGAAGCTGTCGAACCGCGCCCCGGCCCGCTCGGCGGCGGCGTCGAGGACGTCGTCGACGTCGGTGACGTTGCGGCAGCTCACGACCTCGATGCCGGTGCGGCGCAGCACGCGCGCGGCGACGTCGGCCCAGACGAAGGTCGCGGCGTGGCCGAGGTGGGTCGTGTCGTACGGCGTGATGCCGCAGATGTACGCGCGGGCGCGCCCGACCAGCGGCAGCGGTGCGCCGGCGAGGCGGAGCGAGGGGGTCAACGGGTCCTCCCGGTGCGCTTGGCCGCGCGGCGCCACTGGACCATCCGCCCGAGGCCCGGGATGGCGAGCAGCAGCACCCCGGCAATCGCGGCGAACAGCAGCCAGATGCCGAGCGGCAGGGTGGCCTCCAGCCCGAGGAACACGACGCGGGCCGGTTCGAGGTTCTGGAGGATGAAGACCAGCAGGAACACGAGCACGACGGCGCCGAGGATCAGCCCGATCCAGGCGCCCCCGATGCGGGTGCGCCCCGGCGAGACCCGGGCGCGCGGGCGGGCGGCGGCCGCGCCGTCGGGGATCGTCGGGTACTCCGCCGGCGGCTCCGACCGCGGCCGCGACGGGGGCCCGGACGAGGGTCCCGTCGCCGGTCCGCGGTCGCCGGCGAGCTCCGCCCGCGAGACCGCGCCCGTGCCCGGCGTGGTCGGCCCGTCGGCGGGCGACGGCGCGCCGTACCGGGGCTCTTCGCTCATACCCGTCATCTTCGCGCGTCCGCGGCCTCGGTGTGGATCACGGGGGCCGACGCCACGCCGACGGCACCGGGCCGGCGCCGCCGTCAGACCGCCACGGCCTCGAGGAGGTGACGGGTGGGGCTCACCGGGGTCGTCCCGAGCAGCCCCAGCCCCGCCCGGGCGAAGAGGTCCTGCCACTCGGGCCCGGTGCGCTCCCGGCCGCCGGCGGACACCAGCATCACGAGGTCGAGGAACTTCGTCAGCGGGTCCTCGCCGGGCGGCCCGACCACCGCGTCGACGACGAGGACCCGCCCGTGCGGCCCGAGCGCGGCGCGCACGGTGCGCAGGATGCGGACCGCGTCGTCGTCGGGCCAGTCGTGGAGGATCCGCACGAGCAGGTAGGCGTCGGCGCCCCGGGGCACGCGGTGGAAGAAGTCGGCGGTCGCGATCGTCACCCGGTCCGAGACCCCGGCCTCGCGCAGCACCGCCGGGGCGCCGGCCACGACGTGCTCCTGGTCGGCGAGCACGCCCCGCACGGCGGGGTGCGCGGCGAGCACCGCGGCGAGGACCGCGCCCGTGCCGCCGCCGACGTCGGCGACGCACCCGTAGCGGCCGAAGTCGTGGGCCGCGACCAGGCGGGCGGAGTCGGCGCGGGAGAACGTCCGCATCGTCGCGTCGAAGATCTCGCCGTGCTCGGGGTGCCGACGCCGGTACTCCCAGACGTCGACGCCGAGGGCGTGGTGCGCCGCGGTCTCGCCGGTCCGCACGCTGTGCAGGAGGTCGCCCCAGGCCCGCCACTCGTAGTCGGCCCCGAACATCCGGGCGGCGGGGTCGACCGAGAGCGGGTGGTCGCGGCGGAGGTACTCGCCCATCGGCGTCAGGGTGAAGTGGCCGTCGTCGTCCTCGGCGAACACCCCGATCGCGGCGAGCGCGCGCAGCAGGCGGTAGAGCGTCGGGGCGTGGCTCCCGGTCGCCGCCGCCAGCCCGGCGACGTCCCGGGGCCCGTCGCGCAGGAGGTCGGCGACGCCGAGCTCGGCGGCGACGGTGACGGCGCGCGAGCGCTCGTAGCCCCGCACGATGGCGAGCAGCGCGTGGTACTCCGGCGTGAGCTGGTCGGTCATGGCGTCCCCCTCGTCGGACCGACCAGCATCCACCCGCGCCCCGCGGGGCGGCACCCCTCGCCGGACGATCCCCGTGCCCTCAGCGCGCCACGGCCACGGTGACCCCGCGTCCCCGGTGCTTCTCCACCACGAGCACGCCCGCGCCGACCTCCCGGGCGGCGAGGACCGCGGCGGCCTCGGCGACGCTGCCCGTGCCCGTCAGGCGGCGGACGACGGGCGAGGGGTGCGGGACGTCGACGGCGTCGAGCTCGCGCGCGGGGTAGGTCCGCAGCGTCCGGCCGGCGGCGAGGGCGACGACGGCGGGCTCGGCGGCACGGGTGTCGATGGTGGCGACGACCGCGAACCCGTCGAGGTCCAGCGCGTCGACGGCGTCCTGCAGGTGCGCGAGCGGGGTGCCCGGCTCGATCCCGACGCCGAGGACGGTCGTCACCGGCGGGCCCCGGCGACGTGGCGCAGCCACCGCGCCACGCCGGCCGGGCGCCCCGCCGGGTGGGTGTGCAGGTAGGAGGCGTGCACCCCGCCGGCGACGAACCCCTCGGGCTCGTCGCCGTCCCAGCGCCAGGCCGGGGCGGTCCCGGCGCGCGGGGTGGTGACGGTGCGGTGGAACTCGTGGCCGGTCACGGTCTCGCCGGCCGCGGCGAGCGGGGAGTCGGCGACGGCGGTCGCCGTCCGGTAGCCCAGCGCGAGGCGTGGGCCCATGGCGGCGTCGGCGTCGAGCACCCCGCACATCGGGGCGCCGTCCAGCGACCGCGCGAGGTAGAGCAGCCCGCCGCACTCGGCGTGCACGGGCGCGCCCGACGCCGCGAAGGCGTGCACGGCCTCGCGCAGCGGGGCGTTGGCGCTCAGGGCCGCGGCGTGCTCCTCGGGGAAGCCGCCGGGCAGCACGAGCCCCACCGTGCCCGCGGGCAGCGCCTCGTCGTGGGCGGGGTCGACGGTGACGACTCGCGCCCCGCCCGCGGCGAGCAGCTCGGCGTGCTCGGGGTAGCCGAAGGTGAACGCCGCTCCGCCGGCGACGGCGACGACGGGCGCGCCGGGCACGGGCTCGCCGACCGCGGTGTCCGGGTCCCAGGACGTGGCGGGCGTCGGGGGCGCCGAGCGGGCGAGGGCGGTGACGGCGTCGAGGTCGACGTGCTCGGCGACGAGCCCCGCCATCGCGTCGACGGCCGCGCGCGCGGCCCGGCCGTGCTCCGCCGCGGTCACCAGGCCCAGGTGGCGCGAGGGGACGGCGAGCTCCGCGTGGCGCGGGAGCACGCCGAGCACCGGCAGGCCGACCTCGGCGCAGGCGGAGCGCAGGACCTCTTCGTGGCGGTGCGACCCGACGCGGTTGAGGATCACCCCGCCCAGGAACAGCCCCGGGTCGAAGCCCCGGAACCCGGCGAGCAGCGCGGCCACCGAGCGCGACTGCCCGCGGGCGTCGACCACCAGCACCACCGGGGCCTCGAGCAGCCGCGCGACGTGGGCGGTGGAGCCGTCGGCCAGGGCCGCGAAGCCTGCGGAGCCGGCCCCGTCGGCCAGGGCCGCGAAGCCTGCGGAGCCGGCCCCGTCGGCCAGGGCCGCGGAGCCTGCGGAGCCGGCCCCGCCGGGATCCGGGTCGCGGCCGATCCGCCCGTCGAACAGCCCCATGACGCCCTCGACCACGGCCAGCTCCGCGTCCCGCGCGCCGTGCACGACGAGGCCGGGCAGGGTCGCGGGGTCGACGAGGACGGGGTCGAGGTTGCGGCCCGGCCGCCCGGCCGCCAGCGCGTGGTAGCCGGGGTCGACGTAGTCGGGGCCGACCTTGAAGGGGGCGACGGCGGTGCCCCGCCCGGCCAGGGCGCCGAGCAGGCCGGTGGCGACGGTGGTCTTGCCGCTGCCCGACGACGGGGCCGCGACGACGACCCGCGGCGGCAGAGCTACCACTCGATCCCCTTCTGGCCCTTCTGCCCCGCGTCCATCGGGTGCTTGATCTTCGTCATCTCGGTGACGAGGTCCGCGGCGTCGATCAGAGCCTCCGGGGCGTCGCGCCCGGTGACGACGACGTGCTGGTGGCCGGGCCGCGCACGGAGGACCTCGACCACCTCCTCCGTGTCGATCCAGCCCCACTTCAGCGGGTAGGTGAACTCGTCGAGCACGTAGAAGTCGTGCGCGCCGGCCTCGAGCCGGCGCCGGATCTCCGCCCAGCCCTCGCGCGCGGCCGCGGCGTGGTCCTCCTCGGACCCCTGCTTGCGCGACCACGACCAGCCCTCGCCCATCTTGTGCCACTCGACGGGCCCGCCCTGGCCGGTGTCGCGGTGGAGGTCGCCGAGCGCGCGCAGGGCGGTCTCCTCCCCCACGCGCCACTTCGCGCTCTTGACGAACTGGAACACCGCGATCGACGACCCCGCGGTCCACTGCCGCAGCGCGAGCCCGAAGGCCGCGGTCGACTTGCCCTTGTTCACCCCGGTGTGGACGACGAGCAGCGGGCGACGGCGCCGCTGGCGCGTCGTCAGCCCGTCCTGCGGGATCGTCGTCGGGACCCCCTGCGGCACGTCTGCCCTCCTCCGTCGGTACGTGAGCGGACTTTCCAGCTACAGCTCGAAAGTCCGCTCACGAGGCCCGGAACTGCTCCACCACGCCCGCCACGGACTCGCCGGTCAGCTCGTCCAGGGTCACGACGGCGCCGCCGGCGACGCGGGCCACGCGGCCCGCGAGCCCGAGGCGCACCGGACCCGACTCGCAGTCGACGACCACCGTGCTCATGCTCGCCCCGCGCCCGGCCGCCCCGGCGTCGCGGGCGAGGCCCCGCGCGGCGTCGAGGGCGGCGTCCAGGCCGCCCGACGCCGTCGCGCGCCCGTCGGTGAGCAGCACGAGCAGCCCGCGGCGGCGCGGGTCGCGGGTGCGCTCGGTGCGCAGGACCGCGCGCGCGGTGCGCAGGCCGTCGGCGAGCGGGGTGCGCCCGCCGGTGCGCAGGTCGTGCAGGCGCGCGTGGGCGGCGTGCACCGACGTCGTGGGCGGCAGGGCCACCGTCGCCGACGCGCCCCGGAACGTCACGACGCCGACGCGGTCGCGGCGCTGGTAGGCGTCGCGCAGCAGGGCGGCGACGGCACCGGTCACCGCGGACATCCGCCGGCGTGCCGCCATCGACCCCGATGCATCGACGCAGAACAGGACGAGGTTGCCCTCCCGGCCTTCCCGCACGGCGTGGCGCAGGTCCTCACGCGCCACGCGCGCGCCCCGCCCCGCCGCGGCGAGCACCGTGGCCGGCACGTGCAGGGTCGTGTCGCCCCGCGCCTCGGGGACGGCGCGCACCACCCGGCCCTGGCGCCCCCGTGCCCGCGAGCGGCGGCCCGGCGCCCCCGCTCCGGTGCCGCGGACCTCGAACCGCCGGGCCCGCAGCCGCGTCCGCGCCGGCGCGCCCACGGGAACCCCGGCGGGTTCCGGCTCGGGCGCCCGCTCCGAGGACCCGTTCGACGAGCCCTCCGACGAGCCCCCCGACGAGCCCTCCGACGACCCCGGCGACGTCCCGTCCGACGACCCCGCCCCGCTCGGTGGCGGGCTCGGCGCACCGCCGCCCGGTCCCCCACCCCCGTCGTCCGGCCCCTCCGGCCCGTCGGGGCCGCCGTCGCCGGGGCCGCCGTCGTCGGGGCCGCCACCGTCGGGGCCCTCGGGCGGCTCGGGGCCCTCCGGCGGCTCCGGTCCTGACTCCGTCTCCGGCTCGGTCTCCTGCGCCGCCTCGTCCGCCCGCTGCATCGCCTCGTCGAGCTCGTCCTCGCCGAGGTGGGGCTCGTCGAACGGGTCCCGGCGGCGCCGGTGGGGCAGGGCCAGGCGGGCGGCGGCGCGCACGTCGGTGGCGTCGACGGCGTCGGCCCCGCGCCAGGCGGCGTGGGCGACGGCGGTCCGGGCGAGCACGACGTCGGCGCGCATGCCGTCGACCTCGACCTCCGCGCACAGCGCCGCGATCCGCACGAGCTCGGCGTCGGGCAGGGCGACCGCACCGAGACGGGACCGCGCCGCCACCAGCCGCGCCCGCAGCGCGTCCTCGTCGCCGGCGTAGCGCCCCGCGAACCCGGCGGGGTCCGCGTCGTGCGCCAGGCGCCGGCGCACGACCTCGGTCCGCTCGGCGACGTCGCGCGAGGCGGTGACGTGCACGGTGAGCCCGAAGCGGTCGAGGAGCTGCGGGCGCAGCTCGCCCTCCTCCGGGTTCATGGTCCCGACCAGCAGGAACGACGCGGGGTGTGTCAGCGAGACACCGTCGCGCTCGACGGTCGCGCGGCCCGTGGCGGCGGCGTCGAGCAGGAGGTCGACGAGGTGGTCGTGCAGGAGGTTGACCTCGTCGACGTAGAGCAGCCCCCGGTGGGCGGCGGCGAGCAGGCCGGGGCGCACGGTGGCGCGGCCGTGGGCGAGGACCTCCTCGAGGTCCAGCGACCCGATCACCCGGTCCTCGGAGGCACCGACGGGCAGCTCGACGAGGCGGACGGGGCGGCGCTCACGGGGTGCGTCGGCGGGGAAGGGGCCGTCGGGGCTCTCCTCGCCGGCGGCGGTGTCGACCGAGAAGCGGTCCCCGACGACGACCTCCACCGGCGGCAGCAGCGTCGCGAGCGCCCGCACGATCGTCGTCTTCGCCGTGCCCTTCTCCCCGCGCACCAGCACGCCGCCGATGCCCGGGTCGACCGCGGTGAGCATGAGGGCCAGTCGCAGGTCCTCGTGGCCGACCACGGCCGAGAACGGGAAGGCCACGTCGGGGGCTCCTGACGGGTTCGGGGGGGGGAGACGGCCGGCCGACCCTAACCCACTACATCTGAGCGACCGCTGAGATGAACGCGACCCCGGGATCCGCGGAGCGGGACCCGGACCCGGGGGCAGGTGGGTCCGGGTCCCGCTTCCGTCTCGTCGGACCGGTCTGCCCTCCGGTCCGGACGTCCGGCGAGCCCTCAGGCGAGCTGCGCGCGCAGCAGGTCGCTCACCGCCGCGACCCGCACGTAGTAGCCGGGGCGCCCGGCGCGGGCGCAGCCGTCGCCGAAGGACGTGACCCCGATGAGCTTGCCGGCGGCGACGAGCGGGCCGCCCGAGTCGCCCTGGCAGGAGTCGACGCCGCCCTGGTCGAACCCGGCGCAGGTCAGGCGGCGCGGGTCGAAGCTGCGGTCGCCGGCGCGGCAGTAGTCGTCGCCGCGCATCGGCACGGTCGCGGTCAGCAGGTAGCGCGAGGGGGTGGCGTTCTCGGCGGTCGCGCCCCAGCCGTAGACCTGGGCGGCGCGCCCGTCCTCGTAGAGCGCCTCGTCGCCGGCGCCGGCGAGCGGCAGCGGGGTGCGGGCGCTCGGGGTGTCGAGCGTCAGCACGGCGAGGTCCGTGCCCCGGCCGACACCCTCGAACTCGGGGCTGACCCACACCGACCGGACGCCCGCGGTCTCCCCGGCCGCCGACTGCTTGTCGTCGCGGCCCGCGACGACCCGGACCTTGTCGGGCGTGGTCGCGGCCATGCAGTGCGCGGCGGTGAGCACCTTGGTCGGCGCGACGAGCGTGCCGCCGCAGAACTGGAAGCCCGCGGCGTCGGTGAGGAACACGGCCCACGGGTGCTCGTCGGTGGTCGCCCGCGCTCCGCCGACCACCCGCGTCCCGGCGTCGACGACGACCGTGCCCCCGTCGCCGCTGCCGTCCCCACCGGGCGTGACCTCGCCCGCCCGCGCGGTCCCGACGGCCCCGGCGGCGCCGGCGAGCGCGAGCAGGAAGGCCACCCCCAGGAGCGCGAGCGCCCGTCCGCTTGCGGCGGCCCACACCGCCGACCCCTCGCGCACGCCGTTCGTCATCCGGTCCGCCCCTCCGCTCGATCGACCGTCCGGCGTGCTCCCGGTGGGCCGTTCAGCTCAGCGGTCAGCTGCCTTCGGCGGGAGACGACAGCAGCCGCGGCGCCGCCGGACAAGGCGGACGCGGGCAGGTTCGCCCCGCCGAGCGACGACGAACGGTCGATTTCTGTCGGTAAACGACACCGTCGGGTGGTCGCCCGGCCGACGAGCGGTCGACGATCAGCGACGAACGGACACCACGGCGACCGCCCGTCGTACCGACTCCGCGCGGTGGCGGGTGGTGGCGAGGTGGGTGAGGCGGGACCAGCCGGCCCGCGACCTCATCGAGGGCGCACTACCGTGGGGGCGTGCCCCACCACGACCTCGTCATCATCGGCACCGGGTCCGGCAACACCATCCCGGACGAGCGGTTCGCCGACACGGACGTGGCGATCGTCGAGCACGGCGTCTACGGCGGGACGTGTCTCAACGTGGGCTGCATCCCGACGAAGATGTACGTCTACGCGGCCGACGTCGCCGAGACGATCCGGCACGCCGGCACCTACGGCGTCGACGCGAGCATCGACAAGATCCGGTGGGCCGACATCCGCGACCGGGTCTTCGGCCGCATCGACCCGATCTCGGCGGGCGGGCAGCGCTACCGGCAGCACGAGCAGCCGAACACCACGGTCTACCTGGGCCACGCGCGCTTCACCGGCGACCGCACCCTCGACGTGGCGCCGACCGACGGCGGCCCGCCGGTGACGATCACCGGCGACCGGGTCGTCGTCGCCGCCGGCGCCCGCCCCGGCATCCCGGAGATCATCGCCTCGAGCGGCGTGGCGTTCCACACCTCCGACGACGTCATGCGCCTCGACGAGGTCCCGCGCCGCCTGACGATCATCGGCGGCGGCTACATCGCCGCCGAGTTCGCGCACGTCTTCTCCGCGCTGGGCGCCGAGGTCACCATCGCCACCCGCGGGCCGGCGCTGCTGCGCGAGCAGGACGAGGAGATCTCCGGGCGCTTCACCGAGCTCGCCGCCCGGCGCTGGACCGTGCTGCTCGAGGCCTCGCCCACCGCCCCGCCCGAGCAGCGGGGAGACGGCACGATCGTCGTGCACTGCCGCCACGGCGCGATCGAGAGCGACGCCCTGCTCGTCGCGACCGGCCGCATCCCCAACAGCGACCGCCTCGACGCCGCAGCCGGCGGGCTCGCGCTGCACCCCGACGGCCGCATCGTCGTCGACGAGCAGCAGCGCACCACCGCTCCCGGCGTCTGGGCCCTCGGTGACGTCAGCTCCGAGTACCAGCTCAAGCACGTCGCCAACCACGAGGCCGCCGTCGTCCGGCACAACCTGCTCCACCCCGACGAGCCGCGGCGCACGAACAATGCGCACGTCCCGTCCGCGGTGTTCACCGACCCGCAGATCGCGTCCATCGGCCTGCGCGAGCAGGACTGCCGCGACCGCGGCATCCCCTACGTCACCAAGGTCCAGCGCTACGGCGACGTCGCCTTCGGCTGGGCGATGGAGGACACCACCGGCGTCGTCAAGCTCGTCGCGAGCCCCGACGGCACGCTGCTGGGCGCCCACCTCATGGGCCCCGAGGCGTCGTCGCTGATCCAGCCGCTGATCCAGGCGATCACGTTCGGCCTCGACGCCCGGACCATGGCCGAGAAGCAGTACTGGATCCACCCGGCCCTGCCCGAGGTGATCGAGAACGCCCTGCTCGGACTCCCGCTGGCCGAACGCTAGGGCGCCCCGAGGGGCACCGTCCGCCAGCGGGCGTCGAGCGCGTCCGGGCGGTGGGTGACGAGCAGGACGGCGCGGTCCAGCCCGGCGAGGTGGTCGAGCAGCCGGGCGGCGAGCGGCCCGTCGAGGTGCGCGGTCGGCTCGTCGAGCAGCAGCAGCGGGGCCGGGGTGAGCAGCGCGCGGGCCGTACCGACGCGGGCGCGCTCCCCGGCCGACAGGCGCGACCCGCCCTCGCCCACCCAGCCGTCGAGCCCGGGCGCGTCGAGCAGGGCGTCGAGCCCGACGGCGCCGAGGGCCGCGGCGAGCTCGGCGTCGGTGGCGTCGGGACGGCCCAGACGCAGGTTGGCGGCGACGCTGCTCCCGAGCAGCGCGGGCGCTTGCGGCACCCACGCCGAGACCGCCCGCACGTCGGCGAGGGCGAGCTCGCGCAGGTCGGTGCCGCCGAGCGTGACCGTCCCGGTGTCGGGGTCGCGGGCGCGCAGGGCGAGGGCGAGCACGCTGCTCTTGCCGGCGCCGCTGGGCCCGGTGAGCGCGACCTTCTCGCCGGCCCCCACGGTGAGGTCGAGCCCGGCGAGCGCGGGCGCGGGCGCGCCCGGGTAGGTGAGCGAGACCCCGCGCAACCGCAGCGTCGGGTCGGCCGGCCGTGGGCTCGGGGCGGGCGGATCGGTGACGGCGGGGCGCCGCGCCTCGAGGTCGGCGACCCGTCCGGCGGCGGCGCGCACGCCCTCGCCCGCGGCGTACGCCGCGCCCAGCCCGCCGACCGCCTCGAACGCGCCCAGGACGCCCAGCGCGGTGGCGGCGAGCAGCACCGGGTCGGTGGCGCCCGTCGTCACGTCCCACCCGACCAGCCACAGCGCCGCGAGCAGCCCGAGCGCGGGGACGCCCTCGCGCAGCGCGGTCGTCGCCGCGGTGAGCCGCGCGGAGGTCCGCTCGGCGGCGGCCTGCTCGTCCAGGTGCGCCTCGAGGACCCGGCGCGCGGTGGCGCCGCCGTCTCCGGTGGCGTGGTCGGCCAGCCCGCGGACGAGGTCGAGCAGGTCGGCCCCGAACGCGGCGTCCGCGCGCGCCGCGGCGACCGACGCGTGCCGCCCGGCCCGCCGGGCGAGGACGGGCACGGCGACCCCGAGCACGACGAGCAGCAGGGCGAGGACCGCCGCGAGCGCCGGTGAGACCAGCGCGGTGAGCACGACGGCCACGGTGCCCGCCAGCCCGGCGACGACGGCGGGCGCGACGAGGCGCACGAACACGCCCTGCAGCTCGTCGACGTCGGTGCGGATCCGGGCGAGGAGGTCCCCACCGCGGGACCCGGTGAGCGCCGCGGGGGCGAGCGGGACCAGGGCGGCGAGCAGCCCGGCGCGCAGCCGCCCGACCAGCCGCAGCGTCAGGTCGTGGGTCACCAGGCGCTCGACGTAGCGCAGCGCGGGGCGGGCCACCCCGAACAGGCGGACCGCAGTGATCAGGGGCAGCAGGACGAAGAGTGTCTCCGGGCGCCGCGACGCCCCGGTGATCAGCGCCCCGGACGCGGCCAGGAGGCCCGCCCCGCACAGGACCACGAGCGCGCCGAGCACCACGGCCAGGGCCGCCCGCCGGCGCGGCAGGAGCCGCAGCACCCCGAGCACCGGGCCACCCCGCCGGCCGGTGAGGTGCGCGGTCACGCCGCCGCCCGGGGCCGGTCCGGGGCCGCGACGGTCACGACGCGGTCGTGCAGGGCGAGCGGGGCCTCGCGGTGGGTCACCGTGAGCAGGGTGCGGCCGCGGGCGAGGTCGTCGAGGGCGGCGAGCACGTCGGCCTCGGTGCCCGCGTCGAGCTGGGCGGTGGGTTCGTCGAGCACGACGAGCGCCGCGTCCTTGACGAACGCGCGCGCCAGCGCGATCCGCAGCCGCTCCCCGCCCGAGAGGCGGGCGGCGTCCTCGCCGAGCGGGGTGTCGACGCCGCGGGGCAGGCGCGCGACGAAGTGGGCGCCCGCCCGCTCCAGGGCGGTCGCGACCTCGCCGTCGGTGGCGTCGGGACGCCCGAGCCGCACGTTCTCGGCCACCGTGCCGGGCAGCAGCCAGGGCCGTTCGGGCACGTAGGCGACGCGGGCGCGCCAGGCGTCGCGGTCGAGCTCGGTCATCGGCACCCCGTCGACGAGCACGGCGCCGGCGTCCGGGTCGCCGAACCCGAGCAGCAGCCGGACCGCGCTCGTCTTGCCCGCGCCGCTGGGCCCGACGAGCGCGGTGCGCGAGCCCGGCGGCAGCGCGAGGTCGAACCCGTCGAGCACGGCGCGCCCGTCGCGGCGCAGCACCACCGCGTCCCATGCCACCGCCGGCACGCCGGGCGCGACGGGCCGTCCGCCGGCGGCGGGACCGGCCCGGTCGAGCAGCGCGAAGAGCCGTTCGGCGGCCGGGCGGCCCTCCAGCGCCGCGTGGTGGTCGGCGCCGAGCGCGCGCAGCGGCGCGAAGAACTCCGGGGTCAGGAGCAGCACCAGCAGTGCCGTCGCGAACGGCAGCTGGCCCTCGAACAGCCGCACCCCGACGGTGACGGCCACCAGGGCGGTGCACAGCGTGGCGCCGAACTCGAGGACGAATCCGGACAGGAACGCCGTGCGCAGCACCCGCATCGTCGCCGCGCGGTAGCGCTCGCCGATGTCGGCGAGCCAGCGGACGCTGCCGCGCGCCCGCCCGGTGGAGACCAGCACCGGCAGCACCCCCACGGTGTCGACGAGCAGCGCGCCGAGGCGGCCGAGGGTCTCCCACTGCTCCCGCGACGAGCGCGCCGCCCGCGTCCCGACCAGCCAGAGGAAGACCAGCACCAGCCCCCCGCCGAGCACGAGCAGCCCGCCCGCGCCCGGGTCGAGCACCAGCACCGCCGCGGCCACGAGCGGCGGCACGACCGCCGCCGTCACGGCGCCGGGCACGAACCGGGCGACGACGCCGTCGAGCTTGGCGACGCCCTCGGTGGCGGTGGTGACGAGCTCGCCGGCGCGCTCGCCCTCGGCGCCCTCCGGGCCGAGCCGCAGCAGCGCGAGCGCCAGGTCGCGGCGGGCGTCGCGCCGCACCCGGGAGGACGCGCGCGCCGCGAGCAGGTCGCGCAGGCCGACCACCCCGGCGCGCCCGACCCACGCGGCCAGCGCACCCGCGAGCAGCCCGGCGGCCGAGCCCGGCGTCGCCCGGCCCTCGACGACGCCGACGACCACGGCGGTGACCAGCGACCACTGCACGAGCAGCAGGGCCCACACCACCACCGCGAGCGCCACACAGGCGGCGGCGAGCCGGCGCACCGGCGGCAGGCGCAGCAGGCGGGCGGTGGGCCCCGCGGTCAGGTCGGCGGCCGGCACCCGTCAGTACCCCCGTGCGAGGCTGCCCTCGTCGGGACGGATCCGTTCGCGGAACACGTAGTAGTTCCAGATCTGGTAGCCGATGATCAGCGGCAGGAAGATCGCGCCGACCCACGTCATGAGCTCGAGGGTGAGCGGGCGGCTGGCCGAGCCGGCCAGGGTGAGGTCGAACGCCGGGTCGAGCGTGGAGGGCAGGACCACCTGGCGTCGGTAGAGCGCGAGGAAGATCGTGATCGTCGAGAAGACGATCGTCAGCCCGCTCATGGCGAACGCGAGCCGGTCCAGGCGCCGGGTCAGCGCGAACCAGATGCTGGCCAACGTCGCCGCCGCGGCGAGCGGGAACACCCAGGGCAGCACCCCGAAGTCGGCGAACAGCCCCTCGGTCACGTACCCCATCACCACGAAGGCGAGGATCGCGATCGTGGCCAGCGCGCCCCAGCGCAGCGCGGCCTTGCGCGCCCGCCGGTGCAGCTCGGAGTCGGGGTGCAGGCGCAGCAGCAGGAAGTTCGCCCCGTGCAGGACGAACAGCAGCAGCGTGGCGATCCCGCCGACGATCGAGAACGGGGTGAACAGGTCGCCCAGCCCGCTGACGACCCGCCGGTCGGCGTCCAGCGCCAGGCCCTCGATGAGCTTGGCCATGATGACGCCCCAGAGGAACGAGGGCACGAGGCTGCCGGCGAAGTTCAGCCAGTCCCAGACGTCACGCCAGCGCTGCCGGTCGACCTGGTTGCGGTACTCGAAGGACACCCCGCGCAGCAGCAGCGCCAGCAGGACGAGGACGAACAGCGGGTACATCCCCGAGAACAGGGCGCCGTACCAGACCGGGAACGTGGAGAACATGACGCCGGCCGCGGCGAGGACCCACACCTCGTTGCCGTCCCAGAACGGGCCGATCGTGCCGGTCAGCGCCCGTTCCTCGGCCTCGCTGCGGGCGAGCAGCGGGCGGAGCAGGTCGACGCCGAAGTCGAAGCCCTCGAGGAAGAAGTAGAGCGTGAAGGTCCCGGCGATCAGCCAGAACCACAGGGCGACCAGGTCCACCGCTCAGTCCTCCCGGCCGTACGGCACGTGCGCGTAGTCCGGCGCGGGCGCGGCCTGCATCTCGGCGGCGGGGCGGCGGCTCACCCCGGCCCGCGCGGTGGTCGACAGCAAGTAGATGTCGAGCCCGATGAGCGCCAGGTAGACCGCCCACAGGCCGATCAGCCCGGCCAGGACCTCGCCCACGCTGTTCGCGCTCACGCCCTGGTCCACCGTCAGCAGGCCCTGGACCATGAACGGCTGGCGGCCCATCTCCGTGGTGATCCAGCCGGTGAAGTTGGCGACCCACGGCAGCGGGATCAGGTAGACCAGCACCCGCAGGAACCAGCGCGTCTCGAGGAGCCTCTCGCGCCGGCGCCACCACAGGAACAGCCCGACGAACGCCGTGAGCAGCAGCAGCGACCCGATCACCACCATGATCCGGAACGACCAGTAGACCCAGGTGACCGGCGGGATGTACTCGCGGGGCCCGTAGAGCTGCTGGTACCGCTCGTTGATCTGGTTGAGGCCCTCGTAGCGGCCCTCGAGCGAGTTGTAGGCCAGCAGCGACCCGAGATAAGGGATCTCGACGCTGACGTCGTTGCGCCGTTCGCCCTCGTCGATGTCCGCGAACAGCGACCAGGGTGCCGGCGACTCCGAGGTCTCCCACTGGGCCTCCATCGCGGCGAACTTCATCGGCTGGTCGACCACCGCCGCCTGCGCCTCGGTGTGCCCGCTGGTCGCGGAGAAGACGGTGCCGATCGCGGCGAAGACCAGCGCGATCCGCAGGGCCGGGCCGAACACCTCGACGTCGCGCCGGCGCAGCAGGTGGAAGGCGCAGATCCCGAGGACGAAGAACGCCGCCACCGTCCACGCGCTGCCCTGCACGTGGGCGAAGTAGAGCCAGGCCTTGCTGTTGAACACGACCGCGCCGAAGTCGGTGAGCACCGCCTGCCCGTCGACGATCTCGTAGCCGACCGGGCGGTGCATCCAGGCGTTGGCCAGCACGATCCAGAACGCGCTGATCTGCGTCCCGATGGCCACGAGCCAGATGGCGCCCAGCCGCATCCACGGTCGCAGCCGGTCCCTGCCGAACCACCACAGCCCGATGAACGTGCTCTCGAGGAAGAACGCCATCAGCACCTCGAGGGCCAGCGGCACCCCGAAGATGTTGCCGACGAAGCGGGAGTACTCGCTCCAGTTCATGCCGAACTGGAACTCCTGGACGATCCCGGTGACCACGCCGACCGCGAAGTTGATGAGGAAGAGGTGACCGAAGAAGTTGGTCATCCGGTCGTAGTCGTGCTGCCCGGCGCGCCCGCGCCGCGAGTAGGCGAACGTCTCCATCACCGCGATGAGGAACGCCAGCCCCACTGTGAGCGAGACGAAGAAGAAGTGGAAGATGCTCGTCGTCGCGAACTGGAAGCGTGACAGATCGACGACGTCGAGCCCGGACTCCATGGACGTCGGGGTGCCCATCGGCCCCACCCACAACCCCGGTCCTCCGGGGCGGGCGGCTACTCGGTGCGGCGGAAGCGCCACACCGCGAGGGCCAGCAGCAGCACGCAGCAGGCCACGGTGATCAGGATCTGCACCGCCACCGGCACCGGCCAGGTGCCCCAGACGATGCCCGGGTCGAAGCGGGCACGGGTGGCGGCGTCCACGTCGAGGTGGTCGAACACCACCGACCGCAGGGGCTCGACGGCGTAGGTCATCGGGTTGACGAGCGTGAGCACCGCGAGCCAGGTCGGGAGCCCCGAGAGCGGGAACAGCGCCCCGGACAGGAACATCAGCGGGGTGATGACGAGCTGGACCAGCGGCATCGCCGACTGGATCTGCCGGACGCGGGCGGCCAGCACCAGGCCCAACGCGGTGATCATGAAGCCCATGAGGAAGATCAGGCCGATCATCGCGAGCAACATCAGCGGGTCGTAGGGCACCCCGACGAGCCCGGCGAGGGCCAGCAGCACCAGGCACTGCAGCGTGGCCACCGACGCGCCACCGAGTCCCTTGCCGAGCAGGATCGACGCCGACGACACCGGAGCCACGAGCATCTCGCGCAGGAACCCGAACTCACGGTCCCAGACGATCGAGATGCCGGCGAACGCCGCCGTGAACAGCACCGAGATCGCCATGACGCCGGGGAACAGGAACGTCGTGAACGGCACCGAGCCGCCCGCCTGGGTGCTCCCGAGCAGCGAGCCCAGTCCGCTGCCCAGCACGAAGAGGAACAGCAGCGGCTGCGCCAGCGACGACAGGATCCGCGCCCGGTCCTTGACGAAGCGGATCATCTCCCGCTCCCACACGACGAGCGCGGCGCGGGCCTCGGTGGCGAGGCTGCTCGTGGGGACGCGGACGGCCTCGGTCGTGATCGTGGTGGTCATCAGCGTCCTCGCATCCGCATCGCCATGGGGTGCAGGCCCCGCGCCGCTCCCGGCCCCGCCTCGGCGTCGCGGATCGTCGTGCCGGTGTGGGCGAGGAAGACGTCGTCGAGGCTGGGCCGGGTGACGGTCACCGAGCGGATGCCGACGCCGTGGTGCCCGAGCCGGTCGAACAGCCGCGGCACGAACCCCGCGCCGTCGGGCACCGCGACCGTCACCGCGCCCTCGCGCACCGCGCCCTCCAGCCCGAGCTCGCTGCGCAGGGCGGCCAGCGCGGCCTCGTCGTCGTCCGTGGTGAGCGCGACCCGATCGGCCCCGACCTGCGCCTTGAGCGCGTCGGGGGTGTCGAGGGCGACGATCCGGCCCTCGTTCATGATCGCGATCCGGTCGCAGTGCTCGGCCTCGTCCATGTAGTGGGTGGTGACGAAGACGGTGATCTCCTCGTCTCCCTGGTTCTGGGGGTTGCGGTGGAGCTCTGCCACGTAGTCCCAGATCGTGCCGCGGGTCTGCGGGTCCAGCCCGATCGTCGGCTCGTCGAGGAAGAGCACCTGCGGGCTGTGCAGCAGGCCGCGGGCGATCTCCAGGCGCCGGCGCATGCCCCCGGAGTAGGTGCGGACCTCGTCGCCGCGGCGCTCCCAGAGCCCCACCATGCGCAGGACCTCCTCGCGCCGGGCCGCGGCCCGGCGCCGGTCGACGCCGTAGAGCTCCTGGTGGAACCGCAGGTTCTGCTCGCCCGACATCGGGGCGTCGAGCGTCGGGTCCTGGAACACCAGCCCGATCCGCCGGCGGACCGCCGCGCGGTCGCGCACGACGTCGAGGCCCACGACCTCCGCGTGCCCGTCGGTCGGCTCGACGAGCGTGCACAGGATGTTGATCGTGGTCGACTTGCCCGCACCGTTCGGGCCGAGGAAGCCGAACGTCTCGCCCCGCGCGACCTCGAGGTCGATGCCCCGGACCGCCTCCACCGCGCCGTAGCGCTTCACCAGGCCGCGGACCGCGACCGCCGGTGTGCCCATCCACGCCCTCCTCTAACAGCGTTAGGGACGCTACTCTGACACCGTTCGAGACGGCAAGGAGGTGGCATGGCGCTGACTCGCGACGACGTCGTCGACGCCGCGGTGGACCTGCTCGCCGAGGTCGGCCTCGAGGGGTTGTCGCTGCGCCGCCTCGCCCGCGAGCTGGGGGTCAGCGCGCCGACGCTGTACTGGCACGTCGCCGACAAGCGCACGCTGCTCGACCACGTCGCCGAGCGCCTGCTCGCCGACCAGTGGCGGTCCGCGCCGCCGATCGGCCCCGGCGAGGACTGGGCGGCGTGGCTGCGCGAGCGCGCGCTCGCGCAGTACCGCGCGCTGGTCACCCACCGCGACGCCGCGCTCGTCGTCGCCGGCAACCGCCCCACCGACGACGCCCTGCCCGCGGTCGAGGCGACGATGGCGACGCTCGTCGGCGCCGGGCTCGCGCCCCGCGAGGCGTTCCTGACGCTCATGAGCGTGGGGCACTTCGTCATCGGCTCGGCCGTCGAGTACCACGCCGAGCGGGCCCGGGCGGCGGAGACGGCCGCGGTGCCGCACGGGGGTCACGACCCCGCGGCGCACCCCACGCTGGCGGCCGTCGCCGCGGCGATGGGACCGCCCGACGGGGCGCGGCACGAGGACGTCGTGCGCCACGGCCTGGACCTCATGATCGACGGGCTGCGCGCGCGACTCGACCCGGCACCCTGAGCGCCTCACCCCCGGTGGCGGTACTCCTCGCCGGGGATCGGCGGCTCCTCGCGCCGGGACGCCTCGGCGTCGGCCTCCTCCGCCGCCGCACGCTCGCGGCGCTCGGTGCCGGGCAGCGAGGTGTCGCGGTCGACCCCGGCGCCCGCCTCGGCCGTCCGGCCGCGTCGCTCCGTGGCGGCCAGGGAGTCGTCGCGCTCGGCGGTCTCCTCCTCCGCGCGCTCGCGCCGGACGGCCTCGGGGATCGGCGGGGCCACGTGCCCCTGCTCGCCGTGCTCGGGCATCTCTCGGACCCCTTCCGACGTCGTCCTCGACGTCGACACCGTCCGGCGCCCGGCGCCCCACGTCAAGAGCCCGGACGACCCGCGCGACGAGCGGGCAGTCCCACCGCCGTCGCGGCGGCGTCGGCCACGGCGTCGAAGTACGCCTCGCGGTCGTCGACGACGTTCTCGTACTGCCCGAACAGCTCGAAGCCGACGGTGCCGTAGAGCTGCGTCCACACCCCCACCGCGGGCGTGACCAGCGCCGGGGGCACCGCGGGCAGGACGTCGGCGCGCACGACCGCGGGCCAGTCCCGGCCCGCCGCCGGGTCGCCGTGCTCGGCGACGATCGCCGCGAGCACCATCGCGACGCGCCCGGCGGCCGGGATCGTCTCGGCCGGTGCGGCGTAGCCCGGGACGGGCGAGCCGTAGACCAGCGCGTACTCCGCCGGGTGCTCGAGTGCCCAGGCCCGCACGGCCCGCCAGACGGCGCGCCACTGCTCCCGCGGCGGCGCCTGCGGGTCGCGCGCCGCCTCGGCCCGCTCGCCCACGGCGTCGTAGGCCTCGATGATCAGCCGGGTCAGCAGTTCGTCACGGCTCGCGACGTACCGGTACACGGCCGAGGACACCATCCCGACCTCGCGCGCCACCGAGCGCAGCGAGAGCGCGGCCGCGCCCTGCTCGGCGAGCTGGCGGCGCGCCTCGTCGAGGATCGCGCGGGTGGTCTCGGCGCGCGCCCGCGCGCGGGTCCCGGAGGGCATGGCAGGGATGGTGCCACGACCGAGAGCACTGCTCTTGACGAGGACCCGTCCCGGGAGGATGCTCGAAAAAGACCGAGAGCAGTGCTCTCGCAAAGCTCCCGAGGAGGACCCCGTGACCGCCGCCCACTACCAGGCACCCGGACGCCTGACCCGCCGCCTCATGAACCCGCTCGTCGCCGGGCTCACCCGCCTCGGCCTGCCGCTCGCCGGCTCGGCCGTGCTCGGGGTCCGGGGCCGCACCAGCGGCGAGGTGCGCACCACGCCCGTCAACCCCCTGACGATCGGGGGCACCCGCTACCTGGTCGCCGCGCGGGGCGAGACCCAGTGGGTGCGCAACCTGCGCGTGGCCGGCGAGGCGACACTGACCGTCGGCCGGCGCACCGAGACCGTCCGCGCGACCGAGCTCGCCGACGCCGAGAAGGTCCCGGTCCTGCGCGCCTACCTGCGCGCCTGGGCGTGGGAGGTCGGCGCGTTCTTCGAGGGCGTCGGCGCCGACGCCGGCGACGAGGAGCTCGCCGCGATCGCCCACCGCCACCCGGTCTTCGCGATCACGTCGGTGTGAGCCGCGGGAACGGACGCTCCGGCGACCGGTGGGCGCGGGACGACGGCCCGCCGGGGTACGGTCGGCGGTGACCGGCCCGGGGCAGAGCTCCGGACGTCGCCTCCGGGACGAGTGAAGGGATGCGCGCTCCTCGGCGCGATCCGTGCCGGTGATCCCCGCCGCGCTCGCCGCCCGCCTCGGGCGCAGCTGCGGCGGTCTCCCGAGGGAGCTGTCATGACCGACGCACTGCTCAGCCCGAACCGAGTGACCGAGGCCTACGACTCGGCCCGCGTCGCGCACCTGGCCGACCAGAAGGTCGCGGCCCGGGTGGTCGCCTCGCGAGCGACGGGCGTGGAGGACTGCTGCGAGCTCCTCGACATGCTCGGGCTCTCCGGGGCGGTCGGCCTGCCGACGGTCGACCCGCCCCCGCGGCGTTGATCCCCGTCCCGACCACCCACCCGGTCGGAGCGCGGCCCTGCCCCGTGCGGGGGCCGCGACTATCGTGCGGCCATGTCCGGTGATCGTGAGCACGAGCTGGTCCTGTTCGGCGCGACGAGCTTCGTCGGCGAGCTGACCGCCGCCTACCTGGCCCGCCACGCCCCCGCCGGCACCCGGATCGCGCTGGGCGGGCGCTCGCGCGAGCGTCTGGAGAAGGTCCGCGACCGGCTGCCCGCCCCGGGCGGCGACTGGCCGCTGGTCGTCGCCGACACCGGCGACCAGGACGCGCTGGCCCGGATGGCGTCGTCGACCGACGTCGTCGCCACCACGGTCGGTCCCTACGCCAAGTACGGCCTGCCGGTGGTCGAGGCGTGCGCGACCGCCGGCACCCACTACGCCGACCTCACCGGCGAGGTCCAGTTCGCCCGCGAGGCCATCGACCGCTTCGACGCGCCCGCGCGGGCGACCGGCGCGCGCCTCGTGCACTCCTGCGGCTACGACTCGATCCCCTCCGACCTCGCGGTCCTGCTGCTGCACAGCCGGGTGCAGGCCGACGGCGAGGGCGAGCTCGCCGACGTCACGACGGTGGCGCGGATCCGTGGCGGCGTCTCCGGCGGCACGATCGACTCGATGCGGGGACTCGCCGACGCCTCGCGCGCCGACCGGTCGGTGTACAAGCTGATGCGCGACCCGTACGGCCTGAGCCCCGAGCGCGACGCCGAGCCCGACACCCGCCAGCCCAGCGACGTCCCCCGGCCGCACCAGGTCGAGGGCCGCTGGGTCGCGCCGTTCGTCATGGCGTCCTACAACACCCGCATCGTGCGGCGCTCCAACGCCATCGCCGGCTACGCCTACGGCAAGGGCCTGCGCTACGGCGAGGTCATGGGCGCCGGGAGCGGCCCGGTGGGTGCCGTCACGGCCGGCGCGATCACCGCCGGGCTCGGGGCGATGCTCGCCGGCCTGTCCACCCCGGGCGTGCGCCAGGTCCTCGACCGCGTGCTGCCCAAGCCCGGCGAGGGCCCCAGCGAGAAGGCCCGCGAGCAGGGCTGGTTCCGCCACGACGTCGACGCCACGACCTCCACCGGCGCGCGCTACACCGCCCGCGTCTCCGGCTCCGGCGACCCGGGCTACGCCGCCACGGCGGTGATGTTCGGCGAGAGCGCGCTCTGCCTCGCCCTCGACGGCGATCGCCTGCCCGACCGCACCGGCTCGCTCACCCCCGCCACGGCCATGGGCCCGGCGCTGGTCGAGCGCCTGCGCACGGCCGGGCACGTCTACGACGTCGCGCGGGCCTGAACCGTCGGCAGTCCCCGGGGTGCGCCCTCGGTGATGAGCCCCTCGAGGGCGTCGGTGTCCAGGTGCTGCTCGACGAGGTCGCCGAGCAGGTCCAGCTGGGCGGCGCGCACGGCCGCGTAGGACGTGTCGGGCGCGGCGGCGAAGTCGCGCCCGGCGGCGGCCGCGGCGCGGGCGAGCACGCGCCGGCGCAGGGCGTCGTTCTCGAGCAGCCCGTGGGCGTGGGTGCCGAGCACGTGCCCGGCGTCGACCCCCTCCGGCGTCCCGTCCGCGAGCGTGACCAGCGGCGGACCGCTCCCCCGCAGCTCACGGCCGTGGTGGATCTCGTAGAACGTCACCGGCTCGCCGAGCGCCGTCCCGGTCGGCGTCCCGAGGTGCTTGGCGACGTCGAAGGTCACCTCGACGTCGAGCAGGCCGAGCCCCTCGACCGTGCCCGGCGCCGCCTCGACGCCGTGCGGGTCGTGGATGCGCCGCCCGAGCATCTGGTAGCCGCCGCAGATCCCGAGCACGGGACGCCCCGCCGCGGCGTGGGCGACCACGGCGTCGGCCAGCCCCGTCGACCGCAGCCAGGCCAGGTCCGCGACCGTCGTCTTCGAGCCGGGCAGGACCACGAGGTCGGCGTCGGCGAGGCGCGACGGCTCGGTCACCCAGCGGACCGCCACGCCGGGCTCCGAGCTCAGCGCGTCCACGTCCGTGCCGTTCGAGACCCGCGGCAGGCGCACCACCGCGACCCGCAGCCACTCCCGCCCGCGCGGGGGTGCCGGGCGTCCCACGACGCCGTCGGCGACGTGGCCCAGCGAGTCCTCGGCGTCCAGCCACAGCTCGGGGCTCCACGGCAGGACGCCGAGGGTCGGGCGACCGGTGAGCGTGCGCAGCTGGTCGAGCCCGGGTGCGAGCAGGGCCGGGTCGCCGCGGAACTTGTTGACCACCCACCCCGCGACCAGCGCCTGGTCCGCCGGCTCGAGCACGGCGAGCGTGCCGAACAGGTGCGCCAGCACGCCGCCGCGGTCGATGTCCCCGACCACGACCACCGGCAGCTCGGCGGCGCGTGCGAGGCCCATGTTGGCGATGTCGGTGGCGCGCAGGTTGATCTCGGCCGGCGAGCCCGCGCCCTCGCAGATCACGACGTCGTGGTCACGGCGCAGGTCCGCCAGCGTCTCGGTGACGACGTCGAGCAGCGCCGCCTTGCGCTCCCGGTAGCTCGCCGCCGACACCGTCCCGTCGACGACGCCGCGCACCACCACCTGCGAGCTGCGATCGCTGCCCGGCTTGAGCAGCACGGGGTTGAACCGCACGCTCGGCGCGAGCCCGCACGCCGCCGCCTGCAGGGCCTGGGCGCGCCCGATCTCGCCGCCGTCGCGGCACACCACGCTGTTGTTGGACATGTTCTGCGCCTTGAACGGCGCCACGTCGATGCCCTTGCGGTGCAGCCAGCGGCAGAGGCCCGCGACGAGGACGCTCTTGCCGGCGTCCGACGTCGTGCCCGCGACGAGCAGCGCGCCGGTCACCGATGGTCCGGCTCCGCAGCGCTCCGCGTCCGTCACCACCTCGGCAGCCCCGCGAGCCCGGGCAGACCGTCGAGCGAGTGCTCGTTCTTCCGGGCGCGGTAGTCCCGCATCCACTCCGGGCTGTGGCGCTCGGCCCAGGAGTCGAGCAGCTCGCGGTCGCCCTCCAGCGTCATCCGCGGGACGGCGTAGCCGCAGGCGTCGGCCACCCGCGTGACGTCGACGGTGACGACGCCGCGGGCCTCGGTGCGCCGCGACGCCAGACCCATCGCGAACGGCTCGAGCGCGGCGTCGAACCCCGGCTCGCCGTGCGTGACCACCCGCCCGCGGCCGTGCAGCCGCACGACGTTCGGGGTGCCGTCGAACGAGCAGAACATGACGCAGATGCGGCCGTTCTCCCGCAGGTGGGCGATGGTCTCGACCCCGCTCGCGGTCATGTCGACGTAGGCGAAGGTGTGGTCGTCGAGCACGCCGAACGTGCCGCGCAGGCCCTTCGGCGACACGTTGACCAGCCCGTCGCCCGCCAGCGGTGCGGTGCCCACGAAGAACACCGGCTGCTCGCCGATCCACCGCGCCAGTCGGGGCTCGATCCGCTCGTAGACCTTGGCCACGCCCGGCAGATTCGCACGCCGGACCGACGTCCCGCACGTGATCCCCGCCTCGCGCGCGTCAGGCGGGGCCGAGCTCCACGTCGAGCAGCACCCCGCGGTCGCGGGTGCGGACGTCGAGCGCCGTGGTCCCGTTCGCCCGCGAGCCGTCGTCGACCACCTTCGGGATCGCCGAGAGGTCGCGCGTGCTCAGGGCGACCACCCGCTCCCCCGCCGCGTCCTCGCGCACGGTCTCGGTGAGCAACCGCAGGCGCAGGATGCGGCCGCTGGTCTCGAGGCCGTCGAGGGGGTCGACGACGAGGTCCCCGCGCAGCCGCACGGGTCCCTCCACCGGGCGCGGCGCGTCCCACACGGCGCGGAAGCCCGCGCCGGTCAGCACGACCGACCCGCCGTCGCGGGGCGTCGCGGAGGCCTCGACGACGTCGGACCAGCCGGCCGGACGCGGGAGGTCGTCGGGGGCGTCCCGCTCGACGAAGCGCAGTCGCCAGGTACGGATCTGGCGGATCGAGGCGAGCGGGCAGGCGCGGGCACGGATCACCGCGGCGGGCAGCAGGATCGGCAACGAGCGCACACGCCCACGATGACCGAGGCGCCTCAGCGGTGCCGGTTGGGACGGCGCGCGAGGTCGACCAGCTCCGGACACTCGACGACCTCGACGCCCGCGGCCTCCAGCCGCGCCGCTCCCGACGGGTGGCCGACGAACAGCGGCGGCTCGCGCCACGCCATGACCACGCGCCCGATGCCCGCGTCGAGGATGTGCTGCGCGCAGGTCACGGGCCGCGACGCGCGCTGGCCGCACGGCTCGAGCGAGGTGTAGAGCGTGGCGCCGGGCAGGCGCGGGTCGGATCGGTCGACGTCGCGCAGCGCGACCTCCTCGGCGTGGTCGAGGACGTCGTCGCGGCGGCTGTGCCCGGTCGCGAGCACCGTGCCGTCGGCGGCCACCACCACGCAGCCCACCGAGAACGCCGACGGCGAGGGCGGGCAGCGCTCGGCCAGCGAGCACGCCTCGGCGAGCCAGCGGGCGTCGGCGGGCCCGAAGCGGTAGCGCAGCAGCACGTCGGCGTCGATCGCCCGGGTCTCGAGGAGGTGCGCCGACGCCGGGGTGCCGGTGAATCGCGGACCCTCGCCGACCAGGCGCGGGGCCACCACGAGCTGCAGCTCGTCGACCACCCCGGCCCCGAGGAACGCCCGGTGCACCGCCGCCCCGCCCTCGACCATGACGCGCACGACGCCGTGGCCGGCGAGCCGCTCGAGCACCTCGTGCGGGCTGCCGTGCAGCACCACGGTGTCGGCGACGTCGCGGCCCTCGGTGAGCACGCGGGCGGCGGGGTCGACGGGGTGCGTGGAGAGCACCACGCGCAGCGGCGAGGGCCCGAGGCCGCGGGCGACCCGGTCGGCGCGCCGGTCCGCGGAGCGCACGAGCAGGCGGGGGTCGTCCGCCCGCACCGTGCCGGCGCCGACGACGATCGCGTCCACGCCCGCCCGCTCGGCGTCGACCCGGTCGAGGTCGGCGGCGCCGGACAGCACGAGTCGCCGGGGCGAGGCGTCGTCGAGGAAGCCGTCGATCGACACCGCCGCCGAGGCGAGCACGTGGGGGCGCATCCGCTCGCTCAGGGCAGGGTGAGGATCTCGCTGCCGGTGTCGGTGACGAGGATCGTGTGCTCGAACTGGGCGGTGCGGGACTTGTCCTTCGTCGTCACCGTCCACCCGTCGTCCCAGACGTCGTAGTCGACGGTGCCGCGGGTGATCATCGGCTCGATCGTGAACGTCATGCCCGGCTCGAGCATCTCGTGGCGGCTCGGGTCGTCGTAGTGGACGACGACGAGCCCGGAGTGGAACGCGCGCCCGATACCGTGGCCGGTGAAGTCGCGCACCACGCCGTAGCCGAAGCGGTTGGCGTACGACTCGATCACCCGGCCGACGACGTTGAGCTCGCGGCCCGGCTTCACGGCCTTGATCGCGCGCATCGTCGCCTCGTGGGTGCGCTCGACGAGCAGGCGGTCCTCCTCGTCGACCTCGCCGGCGAGGAACGTCGCGTTGGTGTCGCCGTGGACGCCGCCGATGAAGGCGGTGACGTCGATGTTGACGATGTCCCCGTCCTCGATGAGCGTCGAGTCGGGGATCCCGTGGCAGATGACCTCGTTGAGCGAGGTGCAGCACGACTTCGGGAAGCCGCGGTAGCCCAGCGTCGAGGGGTACGCGTCGTGGTCGACGAGGAACTCGTGCACCACGCGGTCGACGTCGTCGGTGGTGGCGCCCGGCTTCACGGCCTCGCCGCCGGCCTGCAGCGCCTGCGCGGCGACCCGGCTCGCGTGGCGCATGGCCTCGATCACCTCGGGCGTCTGCACCCAGGGGTCGGTGCTGCGCGCGGGCGCGGGCTTGCCCACGTACTCGGGGCGGGGGATCTGGGGCGGGACCGGGCGCAGCGGCGTCGGCTGCCCCGGCCGCAGCGGAGCGCGGACCGGCATGTCCCCAGCCTAGGCGCCGCGCCGCGCCCGCGTGACGAGCCGGGCGACGGCACGCCAGCCCAGCACCAGCACCCCGATCGCGACGGTGGCCACGATCGCGAACGACAGCGGCAGCCGGCCGGTCAGCGCCGCGCGCAGGGGCAGGCCGACGACCACCGCGCCCGCCCACACCGCGAGCCCCGAGCGCCAGGCCAGGGGCGCCCGCCAGGTGCGTCCCGCGAGCGTGCCCACCGCGGCGCCGGCGACGAACGGGGCGGCGGTGAGCAGGGTGCCGGCGAGGTCCCCCACGATGTCCTCCGCGTGGCTCGCCCGGCCCAGCGCGGCGAAGGCCACGACGGCGAGGACGTCGAGCGCGATGAGCGCCCCGGACCGGCGGGTGGGCGTGAGTGTCGTCATCTCAGAACAGCACCGTCGCGAACGAGCCGACCTGCTCGAACCCAATGCGCTCGTACGCCCGCCGCGCCGGGGTGTTGAACGCGTTGACGTAGAGGCTCGCGACGCGCCGGGCCCGCACGAGGTGCGCCACGACGGCCGCGGTGCCGGCCTGGCCGAGGCCCCGGCCCCGCCAGTCCGGGTGCACCCACACGCCCTGGATCTGCCCGACCCGCGAGGACAGCGCGCCGATCTCGGCCTTGAACACGACCTCGCCCTGCTCGAAGCGCACGAACGCGCGCCCGGCGCCGATCAGCTCGGCGACCCGCGCGCGGTAGCCCGCGCCGCCGTCGCCGAGGCGCGGGTCGACGCCGACCTCCTCGAGGAACATGGCGATCGCGGCCGGCAGGTAGCGCTCGAGCTCGTCGGGGCGGGTCTGGCGGACCTCGGGGTCGGGGTCGATCGACGGGGCCGTCGCGGTGGCCATCAGCGGCTGGTCGGGACGCACCTCGCGGGCGGCGTCCCAGTACTCCTGGAGCTCCTCCCACAGCGGCAGCACGAGCTCGCGACGCCCGACCAGCGACGAGCAGTGGCGGCGCTGCCGACGGGCGCGCTCGGCGAAGTGGCGCACCTCGGTGCGCTCGCCGCGCAGGGGCACGAGGTTGGCCCCGGAGAAGCACAGGCCGTCGAGCCGGCCGCCGACGCCCCACAGCTCGCCGCCCAGGCGCCACGGCTCGACGCCGACCGTCTCGACCCGCGACGCGACCATGCACGTGGCCACGGGATCGGCGTCGAGGGCGCTCCGCACCTTCGACCGGTCCCGGTCGTCGAGCAGCCGCGCACCGGCGGTACGGAGCACGCTTCCAGCCTGCCACGTCCGGGGCCCGGACTCCCAGTGGAGTCCCGTGTCGCTACACCAGTGCCGGACGCTCGTACGGCCGCTCGAGCACGTGGTGGTCGAGGAACGCCCAGACCGTGCGGTACCAGAGCTTGGCGTCGCCCGGCGCGAGCACCCAGTGGTTCTCGTCCGGGAAGTACAGGAACTGGGACTCGACGCCGCTGCGCTGCAGGTCGTACCAGAGGCGCAGGCCCTCGGAGATCGGGACGCGGTAGTCCTTGTCGCCGTGGATCACCAGCATCGGCGTGGCGATCGACCGCACGTGCCGGTGCGGGGAGTGCGCGTCGTAGCGCTCGCGCTCGTCGAGCGGGTCGCCCCACTCGCGGCGCCAGTGGAACGACGCGTCGGTGGTGCCGACGAAGCCGTCGAGGTGCCAGATGCTCGCGTGCGTGACGATCGCGGCGAAGCGGTCGGTGTGCCCGGCGATCCAGTTGGCCATGTAGCCGCCGAACGAGCCGCCCATGGCCGCCACCCGTGTCGCGTCGACGTCGTCGCGGGCGAGCGCGGCGTCGGTGGTGGTCATGAGGTCGGTGTAGGGCAGCTCGCCCCAGGCGCCGGTGGCCGGGTCGAGGAACGCCTGCCCGTAGCCGGTGGACAGCCGCGGGTCGGGCAGCAGCACCGCCCAGCCGCGCGCGGCCATCAGCCACGGGTTCCAGCGCCAGGACCAGGCGTTCCAGCTCGACAGCGGGCCGCCGTGGATCCACAGCACCAGCGGCGCCGGGGTGGCCGCCGACGCCCCACCGGGCAGCACGAGCCAGGCGCGCAGCGCGGTGCCGTCGGCCGCGGTGGCGTGGACCTCGGTCAACGTGCCGGGCAGGGGGTCGATGGTGGTGACCCCGCGCAGGGCGGTGGGCTCCTGGTCGGCGGCCTCCGGGTCGAGGCGCACGGGCGTCGGGGGCGCGTCGACCGCGGAGCGCAGCGCGTAGAGCGCCGAGCCGTCCCGCGCGGCGACGACGTCGGTGTAGGCGCCGGACGCGGTCAGCCGGGTGACCGAGCCGTCGGTGATCGACACCCGCAGCACCGGTCCGTGCCCGGCCTCGTCGACGACGACGTAGACGACGTCGCCGCCCGGCGCCGCGGTGACGCCGCGGACCTGGTGGGCCTCCTCGGGCAGGACGTCGCGCTCGGTGCCGTCGGCCAGCGAGCGGGCCCGCAGCGTGTGCGCCGTGCCGCGGCCGGGGCGCGGGTGGCGCTCGCGCACCCAGAGCAGCCAGCGCCCGTCCGGGCTGATCACCGGGGCCTCGTGGTCGGCGCCCGGCTCGTCGCCGACGACGACCGTGCCGCTGCCGTCGTCGCTGCCCGTGTGCAGCTCGAGGCGGCGACGCCAGGACGCGGGGTCGGCGGGGTCGGGGACGTCGACGACCACCGCGACCGTGCGCCCGTCGGGGCTGATCGCGGAACCGGCGAGGCGCTCGTCGCCGTGGGGCGCGACGTGCTCGGGCTCGCCGTACCGGGCCTCCGGGTCGGCCGGGTCGGGGGGCGCGCAACGCTGGAGGTGCGCGCGGCCGGGGCCGAGGTCGTGGTCCCAGAACCGCACGGGGAAGTGGGTGTGCAGCCGGGCCGACACGCCCTCCTTCTCGCGGGCCTCGCGCTGCTCCTCGGCGTCACCGACGACCGGCTTCGGCGTGACGACGGTCAGGGTCCCGGCGTCGCGCGCGACGGCGAAGCCGCTCACCCCGTCCGGGCGCTCGACGACCGGGCGCGCCTCGCCGCCGGCGGCGGGCAGGAGCCACAGCGCGGTCCGGTCCTCTGTCGGCTTCTCCGCGGTCGGATCGGCGCGCCGGGAGGTGAAGAGCAGGTCGCCGTCGGGGGTGAACGCCGCGGACGACTCGCCGGTCGTGGAGCGGGTCAGGCGCCGCGGCGCCCCGGTGCCCTGCGGGTCGATCTCCCACAGCGCGGTGCCGTACTTCTTCCCGTCCGCGCTGAGCTCCGAGACGGTGGTGACCAGGCGCGTCCCGTCGGGGGACAGCGCGAGGCCGGCGCAGCGGCGGGTGGCGACGAAGGCGTCGAGGTCGTCGAACGTGCTCACGCCGCTATCCGATCACGGGGTGCGGCTCCGCCGCATGTGAGCACTTTCGCGGGCTGTAGCCCGCGAGGGTGCTCACGGGCCCGGAGGGCACCTAGCCGACGGTGACGGTCGGCGTCCCGCCGGCCTGGCCACCCGCGAGCTCGTCCTCGCCGGCCTCCTCGGCGAGACGCATGGCCTCCTCGATGAGGGTCTCGACGATCTGGGCCTCGGGCACGGTCTTGATGACCTCGCCCTTGACGAAGATCTGGCCCTTGCCGTTGCCGCTCGCCACGCCGAGGTCGGCGTCGCGGGCCTCGCCCGGGCCGTTGACGACGCAGCCCATGACCGCGACGCGCAGCGGCACCTCCATGCCCTCGAGCCCGGCGGTGACCTCGTCGGCGAGCTTGTAGACGTCCACCTGGGCGCGCCCGCAGGACGGGCAGGAGACGATCTCGAGCTTGCGCGGGCGCAGGTTCAGCGACTCGAGGATCGAGAGCCCGACGCGGACCTCCTCGATCGGCGGCGCGGAGAGCGAGACGCGGATCGTGTCGCCGATGCCCTTCGAGAGCAGCGCGCCGAACGCGGTCGCCGACTTGATCGTGCCCTGGAACGTCGGCCCGGCCTCGGTGACGCCGAGGTGCAGCGGGTAGTCGCACTGCTCGGCGAGCAGCTCGTAGGCGCGCACCATCGTCACCGGGTCGTGGTGCTTCACCGAGATCTTGATGTCGTGGAAGTCGTGCTCGGCGAAGAGCGAGGCCTCCCACAGCGCCGACTCGACCAGCGCCTCGGGCGTCGCCTTGCCGTGCTTGGCCATGATCGACGGCTCGAGCGAGCCCGCGTTGACGCCGATGCGGATCGGGGTGCCGGCGTCCTTCGCGGCCTTCGCGATCTCGCCGACCTTGTCGTCGAACTTCTTGATGTTGCCCGGGTTCACGCGCACCGCGGCGCAGCCGGCGTCGATCGCCGCGAAGACGTACTTCGGCTGGAAGTGGATGTCGGCGACCACCGGGATCCCCGACTTCCTCGCGATCGCGGGCAGCGCCTCGGCGTCGTCCGCGCTGGGCACGGCGACGCGCACGATGTCGCAGCCGGCCGCGGTGAGCTCGGCGATCTGCTGGAGGGTCGCGTTGATGTCGGCGGTCAGCGTGGTGGTCATCGACTGCACCGACACCGGGTGGTCGCTGCCCACACCGACGCCGCCGACGTCGAGCTGGCGGGTCTTCCGGCGCGGCGCGAGCACGGCGGGCGCTTCGGGCAGACCGAGGTCGACGGTCATCTCTCTCCTCGACGACGTGGACGCGTCACGATCCAGTCTCCCCCAGAACCCGCGGGCCCGCCGGTGGCGCGCCTTACAACGAGCGGCCCCCTACAGCCCCAGGTCGATCGGGTTGACGATGTCCGCGACGATCACCAGCGCCCCGTAGGCCATGATCACCGCCGCGAACCCCACCCCGATCGGCATGAGGCGGGCGAGGTCGACCGGTCCGGGGTCCGGGCGCCCGCGCAGGCGCGCGATCCGCTTCTTGACCGCCTCCCACGCCGCCGGCAGCACGTGCCCGCCGTCGAGCGGGAGGATCGGCAGCAGGTTGAGCAGGCACAGCGACAGGTTCACCGCGGCGAGCAGGTTGAGGAACAGCGCGATCTCCACCGCGACCGGCCGTTCCTGCTCGAGCACCTGGCCGCCCATGACCGACACGCCGACGAGGCTCACCGGGCCGTTGGCCTCGCGCTCCTCGCCGAGGAACACCGCCCCGAACAGTGCCGGCACCTTCTCGGGCAGGCGCGCGATCGCGTAGACCGAGCCCTCGAGCATCTCCCCCATGCGCTCGGTGACCTGGCCGACGCTCTGGCGCATCACCGGCTCGATCGGCGAGAGCCCGAGGAACGAGGCGGTGACGTAGGTGGGGTCGGCGCCCAGCGGGGTGTCCAGGTCCGGCACCTGGTTCTCGATCAGCGTCGGGTAGAGCGTGAGCTGCTGGCTGCCGGTCGGGGTGGTCCGCTCGACGACCACCGGCACGGTGCCGCGCGCGTCGCGGATCGCGCGCTGGAGGCTCTCCCAGTCCGGGTAGGCCCGGCCGTCGAACGTGACGATCCGGTCGCCCGCGCGGAACCCCGCCTGCGCGGCCGGCGTCGGCGGCGCCCCCGGCGGGCAGCCGGGCGCGACCTGCGAGGCCGGCACGACGCACTCGCTGACCGCGCTCACCACCGGCTGCGGGGTCGCGACGCCGAAGCCCATGAGCACGATCGCGAACAGCACGATCGCGAGCACCAGGTTCATGAACGGACCCGCCAGCATGACGATGATCCGCTTCCAGGGCTTGCGGGTCCAGAACTGGCGGTCCTCGTCGCCGGGCCGGATGTCGCGCACCGAGTCGGCGCGGACGTCGTCGATCATGCCCTGGAAGGGCCCCGACCGGCGGCTGCGCCCGATCCGCTCGCCCGGCGGCGGCGGGATCATCCCGATCATGCGGATGTAGCCGCCGAGCGGGATCGCCTTGATCCCGAACTCCGTCTCGCCCCGCCGGAACGACAGCACCGTCGGCCCGAAGCCGACCATGAACTCGGGGACGCGGATGCCGAACAGCCGCGCGGTGGAGTAGTGGCCGAGCTCGTGCCAGGCGATGGAGAGCAGGAGCCCCAGCGCGAAGAGCACGATCCCGAGGACGAGCATCACGGGCGACGACGGTAGCCCCGACCACCGTGTGCCCGACGTGGGGCCCGCGTCCGGCTCACCCGACGGGCGAGGAGAGCCGCTCCCCCGCCGCCCGCCGCGCCCAGGCCTCGGCGGCGTGGACGTCGTCGACGTCGCGGGGATCGGCGGCCCAGGCACCGGCGTCGTCGAGGACCGCGGCGAGGGTCTCGTCGATCCCGGTCCACGCGCAGCGCCCGGCGAGGAAGGCGGCGACGGCCTCCTCGTTGGCGGCGTTGAACACCGCCGGCAGGCAGCCGCCCGTGGTGCCCGCGGCCCGGGCGAGCTCGAGGGCGGGGAACGCCGCGGTGTCGACGGGCTCGAAGGTCCAGCTGGTCGGGTCGGCGAAGGTCTCGGGCCGGCTCGCCCCCGGCAGGCGCTGCGGCCAGGCGAGCGCCAGGGCGATCGGCATGTGCATGTCGGGCGGGCTGACCTGCGCGATCGTGGCGCCGTCGACGTAGGTGACCATCGAGTGGATCATCGACTGCGGGTGCACGACGACGTCGATGCGCGCGTAGGGGATGCCGAACAGCAGGTGGGCCTCGATGAGCTCGAGTCCCTTGTTGACCAGCGTCGACGAGTTCAGCGTCACCACCGGGCCCATGGCCCAGGTCGGGTGCGCGAGGGCCTGCTCGACGGTGACGGCCGCGAGCTCGGCGCGCCGGCGGCCCCGGAACGGCCCGCCGGAGGCGGTGAGGACGAGGCGCGCGACCTCCTCGGGCAGGCCGCCGCGCAGGCACTGCGCGAGCGCCGAGTGCTCCGAGTCGACGGGCACGATCTGCCCGGGCGTCGCAGCCCGCGTCACCAGCGGGCCCCCGGCGACCAGCGACTCCTTGTTCGCGAGCGCGAGCGTGGACCCGGCGGCCAGGGCGGCCAGGGTCGGCGCGAGGCCGCGGGAGCCGTCCATCGCGTTGAGCACCACGTCGGCGCCGGCACCCGCGAGCCCGGCGGCGGCGTCCGGGCCGGCGAGGACCTCGGCCCCGGTGCGCTCGCGCAGGTCCGGGGCGGCCGCGGGGTCGGCGACGGCGATCGTCGGGACCCCGAACTCGGCGGCCTGCTGCGCGAGCAGGTCGGGGCGTCCGCCGCCGGCGGCGAGGCCCGTCACGACGAAGCGGTCCGGGTGGGCGCGGACGATGTCGAGGGCCTGGGTGCCGATCGACCCGGTGGAGCCGAGGACGACGAGCCGGCGCGGGGCGGACGGCTCGGGGGGTGTGCTCATCGCGCGCCATCATCACGGGCGCGCGCCACGCGCGGTAGCCAGGGGCGCGGTAAGTTGAGCGCGCCCGCACGAGCGATCACTGGAGGAGCCAACCGTGGCCACCAACAGCCCCGCCCGCCAGCACCAGGGCGGCGGCGGTGTCGCCCACCACGACGAGGCCGGCGTCGTCGTCAACGGCGTGTCGTCGGACCAGGAGCCCTCGGTCGAGTGGGGCTGGCACGGGCACTACCCGAAGGTCGCGCGCCTGTCGGGCTTCCTCGTGGCCGCCATCATGCTGATCATGCTCTGGGGCAACCACGAGGGCCGCCAGGAGGACATCTGGCTGATCGCCCTGGCCGTCGGGTTCTTCGCGCTGTCGCTCGGCGCCATCATCCGTTCCCGGACGTCCTGGCGGCGGTGAGCGCGCCTCCGGCCGCGCTCCCCGAGCGTCGGGACCGGTCGACGTCGCCGCTGCGCCGGTGGCTCCTCGAGGGCCTCGCCGACCGCAGCGCGCAGTACTCCGGACCCCACGCGCGCCCGGCGCCCGAGCACGAGGGCAAGCCGTGGTGGCGCGTCATGTGCCTCACGGGCGTCGACTACTTCTCCACGCTGGGCTACCAGCCGGCCGTCGCGGTCGTCGCGGCCGGGCTGATCTCGCCGATCGCGACGCTCGTGCTCGTCGTGCTGACGCTGGCGGGCGCCCTGCCGATCTACCGCCGCGTCGCGCGCGAGAGCCCCCACGGCGAGGGCTCCGTGGCCATGCTCGAGCGGCTGCTGTCGTACTGGTGGTCGAAGCTGCTGGTGCTCGTGCTGCTCGGCTTCGCCGTCACCGACTTCCTCATCACCATCACGCTCTCCACGGCGGACGCGACGGCGCACGTCGTCGAGAACCCCCTGGTCGGCGGGGCGCTGCACGGGTGGGAGGTGCCGCTGACCTGCGCGCTCGTCGTCCTGCTCGGCGTCGTGTTCCTCATGGGGTTCGCCGAGGCCATCGGCATCGCAGTGGTCGTCGTCGGCGTGTTCCTGCTGCTCAACCTGGTCGTGGTCGTCGGGGCGCTCCACCGCGTCCTCACCGAGCCGACGCGCGTCACCGACTGGGGCGACGCGCTGCTCACCCAGCACGGCAACCCGCTGATCATCGTCGGGATCGCGCTGATCGTCTTCCCCAAGCTCGCGCTCGGCCTGTCCGGCTTCGAGACCGGCGTCGCGGTCATGCCGCTCGTGCGCGGCGCGCAGGGGGACACGCACAAGGACCCGGCCGGGCGGATCGCCGGGGCGCGGAAGCTGCTCACCACCGCCGCACTCATCATGAGCGGCTTCCTCGTCACGTCGAGCTTCGTGTGCACGCTGCTCATCCCGCTCGAGCAGTTCGGGCCCGACGGCCAGGCCAACGGGCGCGCCCTGGCCTACCTCGCGCACGAGCAGTTCGGGCCGGTGCTCGGCACCGCCTACGACCTGTCGACGATCGTCATCCTGTGGTTCGCCGGGGCCTCGGCGATGGCGGGGCTGCTCAACCTCGTCCCGCGCTACCTGCCCCGCTACGGCATGGCACCGAACTGGGCGCGGGCCGTGCGGCCGATGGTGCTGGTGTTCACCGCGCTCGGCATCCTCATCACGGTCGTCTTCGACGCCTCGGTCGACGCGCAGAGCGGCGCCTACGCCACCGGCGTGCTCGTGCTCATCACCTCGGCCTCGATCGCGGTGACGCTCTCGGCGCGCGCGAAGGGCCAGCGGGCGGCGACGATCGGCTTCGGCACCATCGCCGTCGTCTTCGTCTACACCACCGTCACGAACATGATCGAGCGCCCGGAGGGCCTCAAGATCGGCCTGATGTTCGTGGCGGCGATCTTCGTGGTCTCGTTCGCCTCGCGGGCGCTGCGCAGCACCGAGCTGCGGATCACCGCGGTGCACCTCGACAAGACCGCGCGGCGCATCGTCCGCGAGGCCCACGAGGAGGACCCGGAGGCGACGATCCGGCTGGTGGCCAACGAGCCCGGCCGGCGTGACCGTCGCGAGTACGAGGAGAAGGAGCTCGAGGAGCGCCTCGACCACCACATCCCGTCCGGCGACGTCGTGATCTTCGTCGAGATCACCGTGGACGACCCGTCGAACTTCGAGACCGACCTGTACGTGCTCGGCGAGGAGCGCCACGGCTACCGCATCCTGCGGGCCCGCAGCGCCACGGTGCCCAACGCCATCGCGGCGCTGCTGCTGCACCTGCGCGACGTCACCGGCCGCGTGCCGCACGTCTACTTCGAGTGGGACGAGGGCAGCCCGGCCACCAACCTCGCGCGCTTCCTGCTCTTCGGCGTGGGCGAGGTCGCGCCCGTCACCCGCGAGGTCCTCCGCGAGGCCGAGCCCGACCGCGACCGCCGCCCCGCCGTCCACGTGGGCTGACACCCAGGTGAGCCCCTCAGACGGGGGACGCCGGGATCTCGCCCTGGACCTCCTTGGCCGCCTTGCGGGCCGCGATGAGCACGGCGTCCCAGACCGGTGAGAACGGTGGGGCGTAGGACAGGTCCATGAACGTCATCTCCTCGACGGTCATGGCGTTCCAGATCGCCGTGGCGAAGACGTCGATCCGCTTGCCCGAGCCGGTGCGGCCCACGATCTGGGCCCCCAGCAGGCGCCCGGTGCGCTGCTCGGCGAGCACCTTGACCGTCATGTTCTCGGCCTCGGGCCAGTAGCCGGCGGTCGTCGTCGACTCGACGGTCGCGGTGACGTAGCCGAACCCGGCCGCGTCGGCCTCGCGCTCGGTGAGGCCGGTGCGCCCGATCTCGAGGTCGCAGACCTTGCTGATCGCCGTGCCGATGACGCCCGGGAAGGCGCCGTAGCCCCCGGCGATGTTGGTGCCGATGATCCGGCCGTGCTTGTTGGCGTGGGTGCCGAGCGCGATGTGCACGCCCTTGCCCGACAGGCGGTGGTGCACCTCGGCGCAGTCGCCGCCCGCCCACACGCCCGGCGCCGCGCGCATCCGGACGTCGGTGACGATGCCGCCGGAGGGGCCGATCTCCAGCCCGGCGTCGGCGGCGAGCCGCGCGTTGGGCTTGACGCCCAGACCCATGATCACGATGTCGGCCGGGTAGACGGCGTCGCCGGCGCGGACGGCCTTCACCCGCCCGTCCTCGCCGACGTCGAAGCCGTCGACGGCCACCCCCGTGACCACGGTCATCCCCTCGCCCTCCATGGCCACGCGGATGAGCGCGCCCATGTCCGGGTCGACCTGCGTGAACGGCTCGGGCGCGTGCTCGATGACCGTCGTGTCGATGCCGCGCACGACCATCGCCTCGGCCATCTCGACCCCGATGTAGCCGGCGCCGACGACCACGGCCTTGCGCCGGTCGCCGTCGCCGCCCTTCCCGTCGCTGCGCGCGCCCCGGAGGAGGTCCTCGACGATCTCCTCGCCCTGCTCCAGCGACTGCACCCCGAAGATGCCCTGCGCGTCGGAGCCCTCGAGCGGCGGCACCGTCGGCACCGCGCCGGTCGCGATGACGAGCTCGTCGAACCCGAGCTCGTAGGTGTCGCCGTCGTCGACGCCGCGCACGCTGACCGACCTCTTGTCCAGGTCGATCGCGGTGGCCTCGGCGCGCATCCGGACGTCGATGCCGGCCGCGCGGTGCTCGTCGGGCGTGCGGGCGATCAGCTGGTCGCGGTCGGCGACGTGCCCGGAGATCCAGTACGGGATGCCGCACGCGGAGTACGACGTGTAGTGCCCGCGCTCGAGGACGACGACCTCGAACTCGCCGTCGTCGGCGTGGCGCAGGGCCGTCGACGCGGCGGACATGCCGGTGGCATCGCCCCCGAGGACGACGATCCGCTTGCTCATGGGGCTCCGTTCGCTCCGGGACGGACCGCGGCGGCGGTACGGTTCCGGCTCGTGGCCGGGACCGACGCTGCGGAGATCGAGGTGGACGGCCGGACCGTGCGGCTGACCAACCCGGGCAGGGTGTACTTCTCGGCCCGGGGGGAAACCAAACTCGATCTCGCGCACTACTACCTCGCCGTCGCCGACGGCATCGTCCGCGCGCTGCGCGAACGGCCCTGCATGATGCACCGCTTCCCCAGCGGTGTCGACGGCGAGAAGGTGCACCAGAAGCGCCTGCCCAAGGGCGCGCCCGACTGGGTGCGCACCGTGCGCGTCCACTTCCCCCGCTACAACCGCACCGCCGACGAGCTGTGCGTGACGAGTCCCGCGGACGTCATCTGGGCCGTGCAGATGTCGACGGTGGAGTTCCACCCGTGGAACAGCCGCGCGGCCGACGTCGAGACGCCCGACGAGTGGCGCATCGACCTCGACCCCATGCCCGGCGTCGAGTTCCCGACGATCCGGCGGGTGGCCGCCGTGGTCCACGAGGTGCTCGACGAGCTCGGCGCCGTCGGCTTCCCGAAGACCTCCGGCGGCAAGGGTCTGCACGTCTACGTGCGCATCCGCCCCGAGCACTCCTTCACCGAGGTGCGCCGCGCGGCGCTGGCGTTCGCCCGCGAGGTCGAGCGGCGCGCGCCCGGCCTCGTCACGACGGCCTGGTGGCGCAAGGACCGCGAGCCCGGCACCGTCTTCCTCGACTGGAACCAGAACACCCGCGATCACACCATCGCCTCGGCCTACTCGGTGCGCGGGACGCCCGAGGCGCGGGTGTCGGCGCCGCTGCGCTGGGACGAGGTCGACGACGCCGAGCCCGGCGACTTCACGATCGCGACGATGCCGGCCCGCTACGCGCAGGTGGGCGACCTGACCGACGGCATCGACGAGGCGGTGTTCGACCTGCGCGTCCTGCTCGAGCAGGCCGACCGCGACTACGGCGTGCCCGACGAGCCGCCGGAGGTCTAGAAGCGGATCCCGTTCCAGGGCACGCTCGGCGCGGCGAACAGGCGGGCGAGGCGACCGGCGGCCCCCGGGGTGCGCTCCTCGAGCCGCCCGGCCCGGGCCAGCACCCGCGGGTCGACCCCGCCGAGGTAGAGCGCGCCGAGCGTCGCGGCGTCGAGGGCCACGTCGGGCTCGTCGCCGGTGGTGGTCGCCCGGGGCTCGACGGGGTCGGTGGTGTCGACCGCCCAGGTGCCCGCGGCGTGGCGCGCCGGGTCGTCGACCGCCAGCACGATCCGGTCGGTCACCGGGTAGCGGCGGGCCCCGAGCGCGGCCGGGACGTCGAGGATGCGCAGCCAGAGCATCTCGCGGCTCGTGCCGAGCGCCACCGGGCGCGGGTCGGCCAGCAGCCACGGCAGCGGCTCGTCGACCGACGCGTCCGACCAGGTCACCGTGCCGACGAGGTCGAGCGAGGCGAGGTGGCGCCACAGCTCCCGGTACGACTCCGGAGTCGTCGCCTGCAGGTCGAGCACCGCCACCTCGGCGACGCCGGTCTCCCCCCACCCGCGGGCGACGCGATAGACGACGTAGCCGCCCGGGCGCCCGGTCGCGTCGGACCACAGCACGGCGTGGCGGTGGCGGTCGGGCACCATGCCGCTGAACCCGACCTCGCCGGTGAGCAGCGGCGTCCACGACCCGGCGTCGCGGGCCATCGACCCCGGGTGGCGCCGGCGGGCCCGGTCCTGCACGGGCGCGGCGGCCGAGGGCAGCGTCGCGACGTCGAGGGTGCGCAGCCGCCCGGTCGGCTCCGGCACCCGGAACCGCGCGGCGCGGGTGTCGAGGGAGATCGACCGGGTCCAGGTCGCGAGGCCGAAGCCGAAGCGCTCGTAGAGCGAGCCCTGGGTGGAGGTCAGCGCGGCCACCGGCGTGCCGGTGCGCACCGCCTCGGCGAGGTCGTCGACGAGCACCGCGCGCAGCAGCCCGCGGCGGCGGTGGGTGGACCGCACCCCGATCGACGAGATCGCGTCGACGGCGAGCTCCCCGCCGGGCACGCTCATCTGCGCGTCCCACGAGCGCAGGGTGGCGACCGGCGCCGGGTCCGCGGTCTCCCACACCCCGCGCAGGCGCTGGCCCGCGTACGCCGCCGCGGCCCGGGCCAGGTCGCCCGGGTCCATCCGCGGACCCAGGAACGCGGCCTGCATCGCCCGGGCCCACGTGACCGTGTCGGCGTCGGCCGTCCCGTCGGTGACGTGCGGGACGAGCCGGTGGACCTGGTGGTTCACGACGGGTTCACGGACGTGCCGTGGCGGCGAGCTGGCCGCAGGCGGCGGCGATCTCGCGCCCGCGGGTGTCGCGCACGGTGCACGCGACACCGCCGTCGCGCACCCGCCGGACGAACTCGGCCTGCACCGGCGCCGGGCTCGCGTCCCACTTGCTGCCCGGCGTGGGGTTCAGCGGGATGAGGTTGACGTGCACCAGCCGGCCGAGGTGCTTCGAGGCCAGCTTGGCGAGGAGGTCGGCGCGCCACGGCTGGTCGTTGACGTCGCGGATCAGCGCGTACTCGATGGAGATGCGCCGGCCGGTGACGTCGGCGTAGCGGCGGGCGGCCGCGAAGACCTCGGCGACGGGCCAGCGCTGGTTGACCGGCACGAGGCTGTCGCGCAGCTCGTCGTCCGGCGTGTGCAGCGAGACCGCGAGCGTGACCTGCAGACCCTCGTCGGCGAGGCGGTGGATCGCCGGCACGAGGCCGACCGTCGAGACGGTGACCGAGCGCTGCGAGAGCCCGAGCCCGGCGGGTGGTGCGTCGCAGAGACGGTGCACGGCGTCGACGACCCGGCGGTAGTTCGCCAGCGGCTCGCCCATGCCCATGAACACCACGTTCGAGAGCCGCCGCAGGTCGGCACCCAGCCCGCCGTCGCGGACGACGGCCGCCGCCGAGCGGACCTGCTCGACGATCTCGGCGGTGGACAGGTTGCGCTCCAGCCCGTTCTGCCCGGTGGCGCAGAACGGGCAGGCCATGCCGCAGCCGGCCTGGCTGGAGATGCAGACGGTGGCGCGGTCCGGATAGCCCATGAGCACGCTCTCCACGAGCACGCCGTCGTTCGCGCGCCAGAGCGTCTTGCGGGTGGCGCCGCCGTCGCAGTCGACCACCGAGGTGGGTGTCAGCAGCTCGGGCAGCAGCGCCGGCGCGAGCGCCTCGCGGGCGGCCGCGGGCAGGTCGGTCATCGCGGCGGCGTCGGCCTCGAGGCGCGCGAAGTAGTGGCGGGAGAGCTGGTCGGCGCGGAACGCCGGCAGGCCGAGCTCGGCGACCGCCGCGCGGCGCGCGGCCGGGTCGAGGTCGGCGAGGTGGCGCGCCGGGCGCGTGCGCCGGGAGCCGCGCGGGGACAGGGAGAGCACCGGGCCGGGCGCGTCCTGCGCGTCCGGGCCCGCGAGATCGGGTACGGCGGGCTCGGTCATCGCGCACGGTCCCGCAGCATCTCGACCAGCCCGACGCGGTCGGCGGCCGACAGCAGCAGCAGCACGCCGGCGAGCAGCCCGAGCAGCCCCTGGGACACGAACCCGCCCGCGGTGGCGGTCGTGATCAGCGCGGAGAGCACCCCGGCGCCGACGAGCACGAATCCGAGCCAGCGCGTCGGCCGCTGCCCGGTCGAGCGGCTGAGCAGCACGAACGCGACCCCGGTGGCGACCAGCGCGAGCCCCGGGAGGAACGCCGAGGCGCTGATGAGCCCGAGCACGATCGACGCGACGATCACCAGCGCGATCACCGCGCCGCCGAGCCGCAGCACCTCGGTCGAGCGCGTGGTGTCGAACAGGCGCGGCCCGCGCCGGCGGTTCTCCACCCCGATGCCGATGGCCACGGCGATGCCGACCGCGAGGATCAGCGTGCCCACGCCGTCGGCGCCGAGACCGAGGGTGCCGGCCGCGAGCCACACGAGCCCGGCCCCGATCTCGACGAGCACCGGGTCGAGGTGGACGGCACGCCCCCCGCGGGGCGGCGGGGAGCCCTGGAAGCCCCGCCCGGGCGGGCGCGGCGGCGGGTACGCGGACACGACATCCACGGTAACGCGGGCGCGCCGGAGAACCCGACGCCAGCCCCGACCTCGACGACAGGGCTGTCAAGGCCCTGCGCGCCGCCGGATCTCGGCCACCACGGCCGGCAGCACCTCGTGCACGTCGCCGACCACCGCCCACGTCGCCCGGCGCATCATCGCCGCCTCCGGGTCGGTGTTCACCGCGAGGATCGACCGGGCCGACATGCAGCCCACCCAGTGCTGCGTCGCGCCGCTGATGCCGCAGGCGACGTAGAGGTCCGGGCTGATGCGGGTGCCGGTGAGCCCCACCTGGTCGGCGTGGGGGCGCCAGCCGTTGTTCGTGGCCACGCGCGAGCACCCGACGGCCCCGCCGAGCAGGCCCGCGAGCTCCTCGAGCACGGCGTAGCCCTCGGCGCTGCCCACCCCGCGCCCGCCCGACACGACCACCGGCGCGGTCGCGAGCGTCATCCCCGTCGAGCGCGCCCGGTGCTCGACCAGCCGGGCGCGCGGCAGGGTCGGGTCCAGGTCGGGGACGACGACGTCGACGGCCACCTCCGGCGCCGGCGCGGTCTCGCCGGTGGTGCGCGCGCCGCCGGTCAGGGTGGCGAGGCGGACCGGGGCGTCGAGCACCGCGTCCTCGAGCAGGATGCCGCCCGCGCGCTCGCGGGTGACCTCCCACGGCTCCCCCGGACGGATCTCTGTGCACGCCGTGGCCAGCGGCACCCCGAGCGCCGCGGACGCCCACGCCATCGCCTCGGTGCTCTCCGGGGTGGCCGCGGCGAGCACCGCCGCCGGTCCGCGCGCCGCGACGAGCCCGGCCAGCGCCTCGCCGACCGTGGCGGGCGGCGCGTCGGCGAGCAGCTCGTGCTGGAGCAGGACCAGGTGCGCCACGCCCTGCTTGGCGAGGTCGTCGGGCAGGTCGCCGGGCTCGCCGAGCGCGACGGCGGTCACCTCGGCGCCGAGCTCCCCGCCCAGGTCCCGCGCCGTCGCGAGGACCTCCCCCGCCGCGGCGGTCGGGCTCCCCTGCGCGTCCCTCTCGATCCACGCGAGCACCATCAGCGCACCACCCCCAGCTCCGCCAGGACGTCCACCACCGCCGGCGCGGCCCCCGCGCCCTGCCCGAGCAGGACGGTCTCCGCGCGGGCCTCGGGCCGGTGGCGCAGCCGCCGGGTCCGCAGGCCGCTCGTCGCCGCCGGGCCGGCGAGCACCCGGACCGGCGCCTTCTTCGCCCGCAGCCGCCCCTTGATCGTCGGGTAGCGCGGGAGGTTGAGGCCCTCGAGCACCGCGGCCACCGCGGGCAGCGGGGCATCGTGGACCTCGACGCCGCCGCCGGCCTCGCGGCGCAGGGACACCCGCCCGTCCCCGACCTCGATCCCCTTCACGCCGCCGACGACCGGGCGCCGCAGCGCGCACGCCACGCGGAACCCGACCTGCGCGTGCCCGGCGTCCGCCGACGCCTCCCCGAACAGCACGAGGTCGTAGGGCGGCAGCTCGCCCAGCGCGCCCGCGATCGCGGCGGCGGTGACCTCGGGCTCGGGGTCGGCGACGGGCGCGTCGACCCGGACCGCGTGGTCGGCGCCCATCGACAGCGCGTAGCGCAGCTGCTCCTCGGTCGCGGGCGGCCCGACGGTCAGCACGCCCGCGCGGCCACCCGTGCGCTCGGCCAGGCGGACAGCCTCCTCGACCGCGCACTCCTCGTGCGGGCCGATGGTGAAGCCGAGGTGACGGGTGTCGATCGCCGTCGCGTCGGCCGTCAGCGCGATCTCCGCGCCCACGGCGGGCACGCGCTTGATGCAGACCAGGACGTCCATCGTCGTCGGCATGCCGTCCTCACCCCCGCATCCGTGTGTCGTCGGGGTCGAACAGCGGCGTGCGCCCGGCCCGCGCCACCGTCACCGGGTACCGCTCCCCCAGGTACTCGACGAGCAGGCCGGTGCCCTCGACCGCGTGCCACGGCGGGAGGTACGCCAGCATCAGGTGGGTCCCGAGCGACGGCGCCGTGCCCGCACTCGTCACGTACGACGGCCGGCCGCGCCGGTCGGTGATGCGCGCGCCGTCGGGCGTGAGGATCGGCTCGCCGCCCTGCGGGAAGCGTGTCGTCCCGTCGAGCCGCAGCGTGCACAGCGTCGCCTCGGGCTCGCCCTCGCGCGCCTTGGTGTACGCGGCCTTGCCGACGAAGTCCGCCTCCTTGATCCGGGGCAGCGCGAGCCCCGCCTCCACCGGCCCGTGCTCGGCGTCGAGCTCGTGGCCCATGAGCCGGTAGCCCTTCTCGATCCGCGCGGTGGTGCCGTAGACGCCGATGCCGGCGGGCACGATCCCGTGCGGCGCGCCGGCCGCGGCGACGGCGTCCCAGAGCCGCAGGCCGTGCTCGGTGGCCGTGTGCAGCTCCCACCCGAGCTCGCCGACGTAGGACAGCCGCAGTGCGAGCACCGGGATCGAGCCGACGTGGACGGTCCGCGCCGTGGCGAACGGGAACGCGGCGTCGGTGACGTCGTCGTCGGTGATCGCGGCGAGGACGTCGCGCGCCCGCGGGCCCCAGAGCCCGAGCGTGCACACCGCGGACGTGACGTCCTCCAGCGCGACCGAGCCGTCGGCCGGCAGGTGCCGGCGGAACCACGCGAGGTCGCGCGCCCCGTCCGAGGCGCCCGTGATCACCCGGAACGCGTCGTCGCCGAGGCGCACCACCGTCAGGTCGGTGCGGAAGCCGCCGTCGGGCCCGAGCACCGGCGTGTAGATCACCCGCCCGACCGGCCGATCCATCTGCGCGACGCACAGGTGCTGGAGGTAGGCGAGCGCGCCCGGGCCGTGGACGGCGAACTGGGAGAAGGCGCTCAGGTCGATCATCGCGACGGCCCGGCGCATGGCGAGGTGCTCGGCGCTCGTGATCGGCGACCACCAGCGCGCGTCCCACTCGTGCGGCCGGTCCTCGACGCCGAGCTCCGCGACCAGCGGCTCGTTGGACCGGTACCACTGCGGGCGCTCCCAGCCCGCGACCTCGAAGAACTCCGCGCCGAGGGCCTCCTCGCGGGGGAAGAAGGGCGAGCGGCGCGCGCCGCGGTCCGAGCTCCACTGCTCGCGCGGGTGGATGATCCCGTAGGTCTTGTTGAAGCCCTCGGCGGCGCGGGCGCGCACGTGGGCGCGGGTGCGCTCGTGCGGGGCGAACCGGGCGACGTCGGACGCGTGCGGGTCGATCTCGGGGGCGCCGCACGTCATCCACTCGGCGATCAGGCGCCCGACCCCCGGGCCCTCCTTGATCCACACCGCCGCGGCCGACCAGAGGCCCCGCACCTCCGTCTCGCCGAGCAGCGGGTGCCCGTCGGGCGTCAGGGAGAGCAGCCCGTTGATGGCGTGGCGGATGCCCGCGTCCGGCCGGTCGAGGATGCCGCCGAAGAGCTCGAGCGCGGCCTCCATCTGCGGGTCGAAGTCGTCGGGGGTGAACGGCAGCTGCGTCGGCGAGAGCGCCGCGGCCGCGATCGACGGGATGTCGTCGGGGTCGCACAGGATCGGGCGGTGGGCGTAGGACCCGATCTCCAGGTCGGGCCCGCTCTGCCGCTCGTACATCAGCGGGTCCATGTCGCGGATGATCGGGAACGCGATCTCCCGGCCGGTCTCGGCGAGCTCGGCGATCGGCCCGACGTCGATCATTTGGTGCACGGCCGGGGTCAGCGGGATCGTCGCCCCGGCGAGCGCCGCGATGCGCGGGCTCCACACCCCGCACGCGACCACGACGTACTCGGTCTCGACGTCGCCCCGGTCGGTGCGCACCCGGGTCACGCGGCCGCCCTCGGTGACGATGGCGAGCACCTCGGTCAGCGCGGAGACGGTGAGCGCCCCGGCCGCCGTCGCGCGCTCGCGCATGAGCTCGCCGGCGCGCAGCGGGTCGACGACGGCCACCGACGGCGTCCAGAACCCCGCGAGCACCACGGACGGGTCGAGGAACGGGACCTTCTCGGCCACCTCGGCGGGGCTGATCAGCTCGGCGTCGATGCCCCAGGCCCGCGCCGACGACATCCGCCGGTGCAGCTCCTGGACCCGCTCCTCGGTGCGCGCGACCTCGATGCCGCCGCACGTCGTCAGCGTGTCGAGCTCCGCGTACTGACGGGACGAGTCGCCGGTCAGCAGCGTGATCTCGCGGGAGTGGTCCACCGGGAACACGAAGTTCGACGCGTGCCCGGTGGAGCCGCCCGGGTCGGGCAGGGGCCCCTTGTCGACGAGCAGGACGTCGCGCCACCCCAGCCGGGCGAGGTGGTGCACGACGGCGTTGCCGACGATGCCGGCCCCGATGACGACGACCTGGGCCCGGTCCGGGAATGCGCTCACGGCTCCTCCTCGCGAAGGGGTGTCCTCACGCGGCGGCGCGGCGGGCCCGGGAGAGCCACCGCACGGTCGGCGCGACCTGGTTGAACGTGTAGAGGTGCAGCCCCGCGAGGTCGCCGCAGCCCGCCGCGAGGCCGGTGACGAGCTCGTCGGGGGTGTGGCGGCCGGGGCGCAGCAGCGATCCGGCGGTGCCGCGGTGCGAACGGGCGAAGCGCGCGGCGTCGGCGACCCCGATCCGCACCGAGAGCCGCAGCAGCCGCGCGGCGTCCACGACGCCCGGGACGCCGGCGATCACCGGCAGGTCGATCCCTCGAGCCCGCGCCTCCCGCGCGAACCGGCAGACGAGGTCGGCGTCGAAGCACAGCTGCGTGACGGTGTAGTCGGCGTGGAACTGCTTGATCCGCAGGTCGGCCCAGAGCACGTCGTCGGCGACCCGGTGGTGCCCGTCGGGGTACGACGGCACGCCGACCCGCGGCGGGCGCCGCCCGAGGTCCTCCATCGCCCGCAGCAGCGCCAGGCCGTCGGGCAGCTCCCCGGCGGCCTCGCGCGCGTCGCCACCGACGACGAACACCTCGCGCACCCCGGCCGCGGCGAGCCGGTCGAGGTGCTCGGCGAGCTCGCCGCGGTCGCGCAGGCTGCGCGCCGCGAGGTGGGGCACGGCCGCGAAGCCGCGCGCGGCGAGCGCCTCGGCGACGGCGACGGTCGCGGCCACGCCCCGGCGCGGGGTGGTCGTCACCGTCACCGTGGCGCCGGCGGGCAGATCGGCGGTGATCGTCTCCGGGGTGTCGAGCACCTCCGCCGTCGGTGCCACCTCGAAGCGCGGGTCGGCGAGCAGGGCGGCGAGGGTGGTGCGGGCTCCCGCACCACCCTCGCCGGTCCCGTCGGTGAGGTGGTCCACGACCCGCTCAGCCCTTGGGCGTCTGCTTGCGCGGGTCGACGAACGGCTTCTCGACGACGACGCCGTCACGCACGTCGTCGAGCGTGGCGATCTGCAGCGTCGTGCCCAGCGGCGTCGACGGCGTCGCGACCATCGCGAGCCCGATGTTGCGCTCGAGCCGCGGCGACCAGCAGGCGCTGGTGACCTTGCCGACGACCTCGCCGGCCTCGTCGCGCACCGTGAACGGCTCGATCATGGAGCCGTCGTTGAACGACCCCAGCCGCGCACCGCCGATCTCGACGCCGACCATGGACCGCGACAGGCCCTGCTGCTTCGCGCGGATCAGCGCGTCCTTGCCGACGAAGTCGGCGTCCTGGCCGAGGTCGACCATCCAGGTGTAGTCGTAGCCGACCTCGAGCGGGTTGGTGTCGAGGGTGATGTCGCAGCCGTAGGCGAGCATGCCGCCCTCGATGCGCCGGATGTGGCACGGGCCGATCGGGCGCATCCCGTGCGGGCGGCCCGCCTCCCACACGCGGTCCCACAGCCGGCCGGCGTTGCGCACGGCGTCGCGCAGGTAGATCTCGTAGCCGATCTCGGCGCTGTAGCCGGTGCGGCTGACGACGACCTCCATGTCGTCGATGACCGCGTGGCGCAGGTGGTAGTAGGGCATCTCGGCGACGTCGGCCCCGACCAGGTCGGTGACGACGGCCTTCGCCTTCGGCCCCTGGACCTGCACCGGGGCGACGTCGATCTCGCGGACCTGCACGTCCCAGCCCCCGGCGTGGGCCAGCGCCGTGCACCAGAGCCCGACGTCGGAGTCGGCCAGCGACAGCCAGAAGCGGTCGGACTCGACGCGCAGCAGGACGGGGTCGTTGATGATCCCGCCGTCGGGCGCGGTGAGGAACACGTACTTGCACTGGCCGACCGCGCACTTCGTCAGGTCGCGGGGCACCAGCGCGTTGGTGAACGCGAACGCGTCCGGGCCGACGATCTCGATCTGGCGCTCCACCCCGACGTCCCAGAGCGTCACGTCCTCGAGCAGCGCCCAGTACTCGGCGATCGGGTCGCCGTAGTGGCGGGGGTGGTACGTGTGGTTGTACACGCTGTACATCGCCACGCCGTGCGCGCGCGACTTCCAGAAGTACGGCGACTTCCGCAGCCGCGGGTAGAGCAGGATCCCCGGATTCGACACCACCGTCGACGACGGCTCCGGCGCGAGCTCCACCGCCGCACGGGTGGGCAGGACGTCCGTCATCAGCACCTCACTTCATCGTGCGTCCGGCGGCCCCCCGGAGCCGGCATGCGGACGATTGTTGCGCTTCCAGCAACTGGTTTCGCTGGCCGCAACCAGCGTGCGACCGTGACCGAGATCACGTCAAGGGATCCGGATCAGTGGCTTGCTGGAACGGTGCAGTGCGGCAGGTGCGGTGATCAGGGCCGGACGAGCCCGGCGGGCTCCCGGCGGGTGTGCACGCGGTACGCGACGGGCAGCGCGAGGCCCGGTGTGCCGTCGATCGCCCGCTGCGCGACGACGGGGGTGAACTCGATGCGCAGGACGTCGCCGAGGGTCGTGCGGTCCGCGAAGCGCCACAGGGTGTCGACCCGCCGCACCGCGAACCCCTGCTCGGCGAAGAAGCGCTCGGCGGCGCCGGGGTCGTAGCGCGGGGCCGAGGCGCGCATCCAGGCGCCGTAGGAGTGCCGGGTGGCGTCGAGGTCGACGACGACCAGCACCCCGCCCGGGCGCAGGACCCGCGAGGCCTCGGCGAGGCCGGGCTCGCAGCCGGGGCCGAAGAAGTAGGCGGTGCGGGCGTGCACGACGTCGGCGCTGTCGTCGGGCAGCGGCAGGGCGGCCGCGCTCCCCTCCTCGACCCGGCAGGTCGGGAGGCCGGCGACACGCTCGCGAGCACGGGCCACGAGCGGTGCGTGGGGCTCGACGCCGACCACCGTCCGGGCCCGCTGCGCGAAACGGGGCAGGTGGTAGCCGTCGCCGCACCCGACGTCGACGACGTCGGCGCCCTCGTACGGGGCCAGCTCGGCGACGGTGTCCCACAGCGCGCCGGTGGCGTCCTGCGCCTCGTTCTCCCGCTCGTAGACCTCGGGCCAGCGCCAGATGTTGGGCGACTCGACGACGTCCCCCCGGGAGACGGAGCGATCAGACGAGCACGCCGATGGGGTGGCTCGACCCGTCGAGGGCCGACGGAACCGCGTCACCCGTGCACGGGGACGAGCAGGAAGAGCAGCAGCCAGGCGACCGGCGCGGAGGTGACCAGGGAGTCCAGGCGCTCCATCAGCCCGCCGTGCCCGGGCAGCACCGAGCCCATGTCCTTGATGCCGAGGTCGCGCTTGACCAGCGACTCGACGAGGTCACCGGTGACGGCGGTGCCGACGAGCAGCGGGCCGACGACGAGGCCCCACCACCACTGGTCGTCGAGGAGCAGGGCGATCGACAGGGACGCGCCCAGCGAGCCGAAGACGATCGAGCCCGCGAAGCCCTCCCACGACTTCTTCGGGCTGACCTTCGGGGCCATGGGGTGGCGCCCGATGAGCGCGCCCACGGCGTAGCCGCCGGTGTCGGAGCAGATGACGACGATGAGGAACGTCAGGACCCGTTGGGCGCCGTCGGCAGGGACGACGAGCATCGTCCCGAACGCCATGAACAGCGGGATCCAGCACAGCACGAGCATCGACGCGCCGACGTCGCGCACGAAGCCCGCGGCTCCGAGCCGCATGCGCCACAGGAAGCAGCCGATGACGGTGACGAGCAGGCCGCCCAGGATGCCCTCGGTGCCGAACGGCCAGGCCAGCCAGATCATCGCCTGACCACCGACCAGCACGGGGACCCGTGAGAGCCGGATGCCGGCGGCGCGGTGCAGCGCGCCGAAGAGCTCCCAGGTGCCGATCACCGCGCAGATCGCGACGATCCCGATCCACGCCTGCCGCACCGTGAGCAGCGCGACGAGGACGACCGCGCCCATCGCCAGGCCGACACCGATGGCGACGGGCAGGTTCCGCCCGGCCTTCGACGACGACGGAGGCTTGTCCTGCCCGCCCGGCGCGCGCGTCGGGGCCGGGGCGTCCGACGAGGGGGCGTCCTCGCCCGCGGCGGGGGCGCTCGCTGCCGGCCGCCGGGGCCGCGATGCGGAGGAGGGCATGGCTCCAGACCTCAGAAGACCTCAGACCTCGAGGAGCTCGGCTTCCTTGTTCTTGACGAGGTCGTCGACCTGCGCGACGTAGCGCGAGGTGACGCTCTCGAGCTCCTTCTCGGCACGGCTCGTCTCGTCCTCGCCGGCCTCGCCGTCCTTGACGATGCGCTGCAGCTCGTGCATGGCGGAGCGGCGCACGTTGCGGATGGACACCTTGGCGTCCTCACCCTTGCTGCGCGCGACCTTGACCATGTCCTTGCGGCGCTCCTCGGAGAGCTGCGGGAACACGACGCGGATGATCTGGCCGTCGTTGCTGGGGTTGACGCCGAGGTCGGAGTCGCGGATCGCGCGCTCCATGCTGCCCAGCTGGCTCGCGTCGTACGGCTTGATGACGGCCATGCGGGCCTCGGGCACCTGGACCGACGCGAGCTGGTTGAGCGGGGTCCACGCGCCGTAGTACTCGACGTTGATGCGGTTGAACATCGCGGGGCTGGCCCGGCCGGTGCGGACACCGCCCAGGTCCTCCTTCGCGACGCTGACCGCCTTCTCCATCTTCTCCTCGGCGTCGAGGAGCGTCTCGTCGATCATGGGTCGCCTCTCCTCAGGAGCCCGAAGGGGTGTGGACCAGCGTGCCGATCCTCTCACCCCGCACGGCTCGTGCGATGTTCCCCTCGACCAGCAGGTTGAACACCATGATCGGCATCCGGTTGTCCATGCAGAGGCTGAACGCGGTGGCGTCCGCGACCTTGAGGCCCTTCTCCAGCACCTCGCGGTGGGAGATCTCGTGGAACATCGTCGCCGTCGGGTCGAGCTTGGGGTCGGCGGTGTAGACGCCGTCGACGCCCTTGGCCAGCAGCACGACCTCGCACTCGATCTCCAGCGCACGCTGGGCGGCGGTGGTGTCGGTGGAGAAGTAGGGCATGCCGACGCCGGCGCCGAAGATGACGACGCGGCCCTTCTCGAGGTGGCGCATCGCCCGGCGCGGGATGTACGACTCGGCGACCTGGCCCATCGTGATGGCGGTCTGCACGCGGGTGTCGATGTGGTGCTCGCGCTCGAGGAAGTCCTGGAGCGCCAGGCAGTTCATGACCGTGCCGAGCATGCCCATGTAGTCCGCACGCTGGCGCTGCATGCCGTAGCGGTGCAGCTCCTCGCCGCGGAAGAAGTTGCCGCCGCCGATGACGACGGCGATCTGCACCCCGGAGCGCACGACGTCGGCGATCTGGCGGGCGACGGTCTGCACGACGACCGGGTCGACACCGACCCCGCCACCGCCGAACATCTCGCCGCCGAGCTTGAGCAGGACCCGGCGGTGACCGGACCGGGACCCGGGACCGGCGTCGGACACGGTCTGGGGACTGGCCACGCTCTTCCTCCCACCGCCGAACGGAGTGCTCGGCGCGACGGCTCGTCGGGCGGGCACGACCGGGGCGGGACCGGGTGCTCCGGTCCCGCCCCGTCGGGCTCAGGGCTGGCCGACCTCGAAGCGCGCGAAGGTGCGGACCGAGACGCCCGCCTCCTCCAGCACCTTGCCGACCGTCTTCTTGTCCACCGACACCGAGTCCTGCTCGAGGAGCACGGTGTCCTTGTAGTAGCCGTTGAGGCGACCGTCGACGATCTTGTCGATGATCTTCTCGGGCTTGCCCTCCTCGCGGGCGGTGGCCTCGGCGATGCGGCGCTCGTTGTCGACCACGTCCGAGGGCACCTCCTCACGGGTGGTGTAGAGCGGGCGCGCCGCCGCGACCTGCATGGCCGCGCCGCGGGCCGCCTCGGCGGCCTCGTCGCCGTCGCCGGTGTAGGCGACGACCACGCCGATCGCCGGCGGCAGGTCCGAGGACCGGCGGTGCAGGTAGGTCGCGGTCGGGCCGTCGAGCACGGCGACGCGGCGCAGCTCGAGCTTCTCGCCGATGCGCGCCGAGAGCTCCTGCACCTTGTCCTCGACCGTGCCCTCGCCCAGGCTCGCGGCCTTGAGCGACTCGAGGTCCTTGGCGCCCGTCGACAGCGCGACACCGAGGATGTCGTCGGCGAGCGCGACGAAGTCGGCGTTCTTGGCGACGAAGTCGGTCTCGGAGTTGAGCTCGATCATCGCGCCGTCACGGGCGGACACCACGCCGTTGGCGGTGGTGCGGCCGGCCCGCTTGCCGACGTCCTTCGCACCCTTGATGCGCAGGGCCTCGACGGCCTTGTCCATGTCGCCCTCGTTCTGCTCGAGGGCCTTCTTGCAGTCCATCATCCCGGACCCGGTGAGGTCCCGGAGCTTCTTCACGTCCGCAGCGGTGTAGTTCGCCATGGTGCGGCTCTCGTCCGTCCCTGTTGATGGGTGGGTCGTGGTTGCTGTGTCGCTCGGGGGCCCGGCGGTCAGCCGGCGCCACCCTGCGGGGTCGGGGCGCCGTTCTGCTGGCCGGCCTCCGGGGCGGCGGCGAGGGCGTTGTCGTCCACCTCGGAATCCTCGGTGGCCACGCCCGCAGTGCGCTCCGGACGGCTGACCGGCGTCGTGTCGTCGCCGATCGCGTTCGTCGTCGCCTCGGCCTCCGGCGAGGCGACCGGCATGTCGCCGGGCGCGTCGGTCGCGGAGCTGGTGCTGCCCTGCTCCAGGCCGGTCGGCGCGCTGGCGCCGTCGCCGCCCTGGGCCATGAGCTCCTGCTCCCACTCGGCCAGCGGCTCGTCCTCGCCGCGCTCGGCGCCGTCGCGCTGGCCGCGGGCCTGCAGGCCGTCGGCGCACGCCTGGGCGACCACGCGGGTCAGCAGCGCCGCCGAGCGGATGGCGTCGTCGTTGCCCGGGATCGGGTAGTCGACCTCGTCGGGGTCGCAGTTGGTGTCGAGGATGGCGACGACCGGGATGTTGAGCTTCCGGGCCTCGCCGACCGCGATGTGCTCCTTCTTGGTGTCGACCACCCACACCGCGCTGGGGACGCGGCCCATGTCGCGGATACCGCCGAGCGTCTTCTCGAGCTTGTCGTGCTCGCGGGTGAGCATGAGGATCTCCTTCTTGGTGCGACCCTCGAAGCCCCCGCTCTGCTCCATGGCCTCCAGCTCCTTGAGGCGCTGGAGGCGCTTGTGCACGGTGGTGAAGTTGGTGAGCATGCCGCCCAGCCAGCGCTGGTTGACGAACGGCATGCCGACGCGGCGCGCCTGCTCGTCGATGGCCTCCTGGGCCTGCTTCTTCGTGCCGACGAAGAGCACCGTGCCGCCGTGGGCGACGGTCTGCTTGACGAACTCGTAGGCGCGATCGACGTAGGACAGCGTCTGCTGCAGGTCGATGATGTAGATGCCGTTGCGCTCGGTGAAGATGAAGCGACGCATCTTGGGGTTCCAGCGGCGGGTCTGGTGACCGAAGTGGACACCGGAGTCCAGCAGCTGGCGCATCGTGACGACGGCCATGCGGTGGAACTACCTCTCTCGGCGGCCCGGCGCTCTGCGGCCAGGCCTGGCGGTTGTCGCGACGTCCCGGCCGGGCCGCCGCCCTGGTGCCCTCGGGGGAACCGATCCCGGAACCCGCCGCAGAGGCGGGACCGCCCGGGTGCTGGCAGCGCCCGCGGGGCGGGCGCTTCGAGGGCACGCGAAGTCGGCCCGTCCGACTCCACGCGGACGAGGAGACGACGGACCGCTGGTCACGAGTGTACCCGCGCCCCCGCCGCCCTCTCCCGCGCCCTCTCCCCGCCCCGGACGTGCTCGGGCGCCTGACCGCACCGGGTGGTGTCAGCGTGGCGTCCACGCTGGCGTCAGACGCCAGGAAATCCACCAGCTCGACAGGGGCCGGCGCGGCGTCCGGATCGGCGGGGAGCCGTCCGGTGCCCGGCTGCGTCCAACCCGGCGTGAGACCTTCTTCCTGGGCCCTGGCCGTGCTGCTCCTCGCGACGGCGCTCGTGGGCGCGATCCCGGCGCGCGCCGCTCCCGCTCCCCCGCCCGTGGTGCCGGTCGGGGCGTTCGGCTGGCCGCTGGCCGGGATGGACGGCGACGGCGCCCCGGCGAGCGCGGGTGCGCCGGGCGCGGTGACCCGGCTGTTCGACCCGCCCCCGCACTACTACGGCCGCGGGCACCGGGGCGCCGACGTCGCCGGGCACCCGGGGCACGCGGTGGTCGCCACCGGCGACGGCACCGTCGTGTTCGCCGGGCGGGTCGCCGGGCGCGGCGTGGTCTCGGTGCAGCACGCGGCGGGCCTGCGCACCACCTACGAGCCCGTGACGGTGGCGGTGGCGGTGGTGCCGGGCGCCGCCGTCCGGCGCGGCGACACCCTGGGCGCCCTCGAGCCCGGGCACCGCGGCTGCCCCGTGGCGGCCTGCCTGCACTGGGGGCTGCGGCGACCGTCGGCCGACCCCGCGGTGGGCGCGCTGGAGTACCTCGACCCGCTCCTGCTGCTCGGTCTCGGGCGGGTGCGGCTGCTGCCGACCGACCCGTGACGTTCAGGCGTGCTGGAGCTCGGCGAGCCGGGCGCGCAGCCGCATCACCGCGCGGGTGTGCAGCTGGCAGACGCGCGACTCGGTGACCCCGAGGACCCGGCCGATCTCGGCCAGCGTCAGGTTCTCGAAGTAATACAGACCGACCACCGTGCGGTCGCGCTCGGCGAGCTGCCCGACGGCCTCGGCGAGCAGGCGCCGCGTCTCGCGGTCCTCCATCGCCGAGAGCGGGTCCTCCGCGCCCGTGTCGGCCAGCGAGTCGGCGAGCGACGGGGCCGACGCACCGTCGACCGAGCCGCCACCGCGGCCGGCCGCGACGAGCTCGTCGAGCGCCGCGACGCTGGTCATCGCGATCTGCCCGAAGGTGGAGCGCAGGTCGTCGGTGGAGGTGTCGAGCTCGGCGGCCAGCTCGGCGTCGCTGACCGAGCGCTGCTCGCGGCCCTCGAGGCGCTCGATGGCCCGCTCGATCTCGCGGGCGCGGGAGCGCACGGAGCGCGGCACCCAGTCCTGCGAGCGCAGCTCGTCGAGGATCGCGCCGCGGATGCGCTGCATCGCGTAGACCTCGAACTTGCGGCCGCGGTCGGGCTCGAAGCGCTCGATGGCGTCGACCAGGCCGAAGATCCCGCACTGGATGAGGTCCGCGACGTCGACGTGCGCGGGCAGGCCGGTACCGACGCGGCCGGCGACGTACTTGACCAGCGGCGCGTAGTGCAGCACCAGCCGGTCCTTCGTGGACTTGCGCGGGTCGTCGGCGTACGCGGCCCAGAGCTCGGCGATGCCGGCCTCGACCATCGCCTCCTCGTCCGCACTCCCGGACGGCGCGCGGCCGAGCGTGGCGGGCAGGGGGTGGGCCTCGGCGGGCGCGGACCGGTCGCCGCGGGGCCCGTCGGCCGGCGCCGGCACGGGGGCGAGCGCGGTCGCGCCGTCGGTGACCGGCGGCTCGCGGCGGGCCGGGGCGCGGCGGCGCGGGGTGCGGGCGGCGACGCCGGCGGCGCGCACGGCGGCGTCGGAGTCGGAGCCCGGCAGGGCGGGCAGCGGGCCGGTGCTCGGGAAGCGGTCGGACCCGGCCATGGTGGCCGTCGAGGTCACGGAGACGCCGTCCCGCCCGGGCTCAGGCACGGGGGTGGGCGGTGTCATGGATGGCCCTCAGTCGCTCGGCGGACACGTGGGTGTACAGCTGGGTCGTCGCCGGTGAGGCATGACCCAGTAGTTCCTGGACGCTCCTCAAGTCCGCTCCCCCCTCGAGCAGGTGTGTGGCCGCCGAGTGCCGCAGCCCGTGCGGTGCGATGTCGGGCGCCCCCGGCACGGCGCCCGCCGCGTCGTGCACGACCCGGCGCGCGATGCGCGGGTCGAGCCGCCCGCCCCGCGCGCCGAGCAGCAGCGCCGGCGGCGACGACGGCACCGCGAGCGCCGGGCGGCCCTCCCGGCGCCAGGTGTCGAGCGCGGCCGCGGCCGGCGCGCCGAAGACGACCGTGCGCTCCTTGGCCCCCTTGCCGAGGACCCGCAGCGTCCGCCGGCCGTCGTCCACGTCGTCGACGTCGAGGCCGCAGAGCTCGGAGACGCGCACGCCGGTGGCGTAGAGCAGCTCGAGCAGCAGGTGGTCGCGCAGGGCGACGGGGTCACCCTCGGCGGCCCCGGACGCCGCGGCGGCCAGCGCGGCGGCGGCCTGGTCGGCGCGCAGGACCTCGGGCAGGCGGCGGTGGGCGCGCGGCGACGCGAGCCGCGCGCCGGCGTCGGTGGGCGCGCGGCGGGTGCGGGCCGCCCAGGCGGTGAACGTGCGGGCGGCCGCCGCCCGGCGCGCGAGGGTCGTCCGGCTCGCGCCGCGCGCCCGCTCACCGGCGAGCCAGGCACGCAGTCCCGCGAGGTCGAGGGCGTCGAGCTCGAGCGGCGCGTCCTCAGGGAGGTCCGGCCCGCGCAGGTGACCGAGCAGCGAGCCCACGTCGCCGACGTAGGCGCGCACGGTGTGCGGGGAGAGCGCGCGCTCGTAGCGCAGGTGCGACGCGAAGGCGGCGAGGTGCGTGGCAGCGGTCGCGTCGCCGGCGTCGCCGTCCCGCGGCGCCGGCACGGGGGGATCGGCCGGACGGACCAGACCGGCGGCGTCGGCCGACGACCGGTTGTCCACGACGTCACGCGCGGCGTCGGACAGGGCGGTCGCGGCGGGGCGCGGAGCCCCCGCTGCGTCCGTCTCGGTGAACGCGGAGCGTGACGACGTGACCGGGTCGAAGGGGAACTCACGAGAGGCCCCTCGACCAGGTGACCGGGACGGCCCGAGGGGGCGTCCGGTCGAGCCGTCGGAAGAGAACGTGCCGGTCATCGCGGTGAAGACTCCCGATCCGGGCGCCGACGGTCAAGCACCGCCACGGTGCGTTCGGTGACCGTGGGCCACCGTCGAGGAGCGGCTCCACTCGTCGCGCTCTGCAACCGTTCGTCGCGCTGTGCCTGTTCACCCGGGTCGGCGTCGCCACCGCCCACCGTCCTCCACGACGAGTCCGCGGGCCTCGAGGTCGCTCAGGTGGGTGGTGAGGTCCGCCGGGTCGACGCCGGCGTCGTGGGCCAGACGCGCGGCTGTGCGCGCCGCGCGGAGGGGTAGCGCTTCACGCACACGCAGCGCACCCGGGTCAAGACCGTCCGTCGGACGCGTGGGGGTCCCCGGTGGAGCGGCGAGCCCGTCGCCCACTTGACTCACCTCCTCGACGACGTGGTCGACGCGCCCGGCGACCGAGACCGCGGGCCGGCGGGCGAGCTCGTGACAGCCCAGCGACATCAGCGACGTCACCGGCCCCGGCACGACCATGACCGCCCGCCCGAGCGCCTCGGCGACCAGAGCGGTGCGCATCGCCCCCGACCGCGCCGCCGCCTCGACGACGAGCGTGCCCGCGGTGAGCGCCGCGATGAGGCGGTTGCGCACGAGGAAGCGGTGGCGAGCCGGGTTGGCGCCCGGCGGGTACTCGGTGACCACGAGGCCGTGGCGGGCGATGTGCTCGAGCAGCGTGGCGTGCTTCGGCGGGTAGGCGCGGTCGATGCCGCACGCCAGCACCGCGACCGTGGGCCCGCCGACCGCCAGCGCGCCGCGGTGCGCCGCGCCGTCGATGCCCAGCGCCGCCCCGGAGACCACGGTGACGCCTCGGTCGGCGAGCTCGGCGGACCAGTCGCGGGCGACCCAGAGGCCGTAGTCGGAGGCCGCCCGCGCCCCGACGATGCCGGCCCATCGGGTCGGCCCGTCGTCGAGGCGCAGCGGTCCGCGCACCCAGAGCGCGAGCGGCTCCGCGGCCCCGTCACGACCCGCGGGGCCGTCGAGGCCCGGCGCCCCGTCGGGTCCGGCCACCAGCCCGAGCCCGGCCAGCGCCGCGCCCGGCCACTCCGGGTGCTCCGGGACGACCAACCGCCCGCCCCTCGCCGCGAGCAGGGCGAGGTCGGCCTCGGCGCGGTCGGTGCCCCGGCGCGCCGCGGTCTCCTTCGCCACCCCGGGCGGGAGCGCGCCCGGTCCCTCGGTGACCCCGTCACGCACCCGCTGCGCGGCCTCGACCGGGCCGACCTCCTCCACCAACCCCGCCAGGGCCGGGGCCGGCGGCTCCGCCACGCGCGAGAGGTAGGCGCGGGCGCGCAGGACGGCCGGGTCGACCGGCGCCACCCGGGCGGGAGCCGCGGCGCTCACGCGACGTCCTCGTCGTTCGCGGCCACGACGGGGTCGAGGGCGTCCGCGGCCTGCTCCGGCCCGCTCTCGGTGACGAAGCCCTTGTACGCGACGGCCTCCTCGATGTCGGCGGTCTCGGGGCCCGGGGCGCCGCGCAGGTCGGCGATGGTCCACCCGACGCGCAGCGCGCGGTCGGCGCCGCGGGCGGTCATGGCGCCGCTGCGCATCTGGCGCTCGAGCACCGCCGCCGCCTCCACCGACAGCCGGCTGCGGCGCCGGAGCTCGGGCCCGGGGACCTCGGCGTTGGTGCGCCAGCCGGCGTCGCGCCAGCGCTCCCGCGCCGCGGCCCGGGCGGCCAGCACCCGCGACCGCACCGACGCCGTGTCCTCGGGCGTCTCCTCGAGCTCCGCGGCCGGACCGCCGACCCACCTGAGCTCCTCGACCGCCCGCAGCGTCACCTGCAGGTCGACCCGGTCGAGCATGGGGCCCGACAGGCGCAGCTGGTAGCGGCGCTTCTCGAGGCTCGTGCACCGGCAGTCGGTCGGCCGCGGCGGTGCGCAGGGGCACGGGTTGGCCGCCATGACCAGCTGGAAGCGTGCGGGGTAGCGCACGACGCCGTCGGTGCGCGCCAGGCGCACCTCGCCCTCCTCCAGCGGCGTGCGCAGCATCTCCAGCACGTGCGGACCGAACTCGTAGATCTCGTCCAGGAAGAGCACGCCGCGGTGGGCGAGCGACACCGCGCCCGGCCGGGCGAGACCGCTGCCGCCGCCGACCAGCGCCGCCGACGACACGGAGTGGTGCGGCGCGACGAACGGCGGCGAGGCCGGCAGCGCCTCCTGCGGGTCCGTCGCGCCCGCCAGCGACCGGACCGCCGCGACCTGCAGCGCCGCATCGCCGTCGAGGTCGGGCAGCAGGCCGGTCATCCGCCGCGCGAGCATCGTCTTGCCCGAGCCCGGTGGGCCGACCATGAGCAGGTGGTGCCCGCCGGCCGCCGCGACCTCGACGGCTCGGCGGGCGGCGCGCTGCCCCACCACGTCGGCGAGGTCCTCCCGCGGACCACCGTGCGGCGGGGCCGTCCCGGGCCGCACCGGCCGCAGCCGTCCCCGCTCACCACGCAGCCACGCCAGGACGTCGGAGAGGTGCTCGGCACCGAGCACCTCGAGCCCGTCGACCAGCCCGGCCTCCACCGCCGCCGCGGCCGGCACCACGGCCTGCTCCACCCCGAGGCGCCGGGCCGCCAGCAGCGCCGGCAGCACGCCCCGTACGCCGCGCACCCGGCCGTCGAGCGCGAGCTCCCCGAGCAGCACGACCCCGCGCAGCGCGGCCACCGGCACCGCCTTCGCGGCCGCCAGCACCGAGCACGCGAGCGCCATGTCGTACCCGCTGCCCTGCTTGGGCAGCGTCGCCGGCGAGAGCGCGAGCGTGATGCGCCGGGCCGGCCACGTCTCCCCCGAGTTGACCACCGCCGCACGCACCCGGTCGCGCGACTCCGCCAGCGCGGCGTCCGGCAGCCCCACCAGCGAGACGCCGGGCAGGCCCTGACCGATGTCGGCCTCGATCTCCACGACCTCACCGTCGACCCCGCGCAGCCCGATCGACCACGCGCACGCGAGCGCCACCTAGAACGCCCCCTCGTAGTGCTCGACCTGCGGCGCGGCACCCGGGCGCACCAGCACCGCGAGCACGTCGAAGCGCACCTCGGCGAAGCCCGTGCCCCCGGCGGCGTGCCGCTCGGCGAGCCAGCGCTGCGCGAGCCGCCGGATGCGGGCGGCCTTCGCCCCCGTCACCGCCTCGGCGGGCACCCCGAACCCGGTGCCCGACCGCGTCTTCACCTCGGCGACGACGAGCCGCCCGCCCTCGGCGGCCACGAGGTCGAGCTCGCCCTCGCGACAGCGCCAGTTGCGGTCGAGCACCCTCAGCCCGCGGGATGCCAGGTGCTCGGCGGCGACGTCCTCGCCGCGGCGCCCGAGCACCCTGCGGTCGGGCGTCCCGTGTGTCGTGACCATCTGCGGCCCCCTCGTCCTCGCCGGACGCTCCGGCGGCACGGGCGAGCGTGCAGCGGGTGCGGGGCGGGGCGGGAGCACGCGCTCCGCGCCTGGGGACAGCTCGAGGGGGTGTGGACGCACCGGTGCCGCCGCGGCGGCGAGCAGCCGCCGGGCGGATCAGCGTCAGCCGTTGAACGGGCCCTCGTCGAGGCGGAGGTCCGGCTTCTCGAGCTCCTCGACGTTGACGTCCTTGAACGTCACCACACGCACGTTCTTGACGAAGCGGGCGGGCCGGTACATGTCCCACACCCACGCGTCGGACATCGTGACCTCGAAGTAGACCTCGCCGTCGGCGTTGCGGACCGCGACGTCGACGGAGTTGGCCAGGTAGAAGCGCCGCTCGGTCTCCACCACGTAGGAGAACTGCGCGACGATGTCGCGGTACTCGCGGTAGAGCGAGAGCTCCATGTCGGTCTCGTACTTCTCGAGATCCTCCGCGCTCATCGCGGCTCTCCCCCCTCCGGCGCCACGTCCTCGGTGAGACCCGCGGGCAGCTCGTCACCGAGCTCGGCCTCGTCGAACTCGGTCTCGTCGAAGGCCACGAGCTCGTCTGCCTCCCCGCTCTCGGCGGACACGTCGTCGACGGTCACGGCCCCATTGTGGCGCACGCCGACCGCGAGCCCCTCCGGGCTCCGGCCCCGCGCCGCGGCGGCCACGTTGACGAAGCTGAAGCGGTGGTCCTCGCAGGGCCCGTGCGCGGCCAGCGCTGCGCTGTGCGTGGGTGTGCAGTAGCCCTTGTGCAGGTCAAAGCGGTACTCCGGATGCTTCTCGTGCAGTTCCGCCATCAGGTGGTCCCGGGTGACCTTGGCCAGCACCGACGCCGCCGCCACGCACGCGGCCGCGAGGTCGCCCTTCGGCACGGCCAGGGACGGGACGCCGAAGCCGCTGACCGGGAAGCCGTCGGTGAGCACGTAGCCGGGCCGCACGTCGAGGCGCGCGACCGCGCGCCGCATGCCGTCGATGTTCGCGACGTGCACGCCGCGGTGGTCGACCTCGGGCGGGTCGACGAGCACGACGTGCCAGTCGAGCGCGCGCCGCTTGATGACCCGCGCGAACTCCTCGCGCTCGTCCTTGCTCAGCAGCTTCGAGTCGGTCAGCCCCTCGAAGCGGCGGGCGTCACCGGGCCGCAGGATGCACGCCGCGACCGCGAGCGGGCCCGCGCAGGCGCCCCGCCCGGCCTCGTCGACGCCGACGACCGGCCCGAGCCCGTGACGCTCCAGCGCCGACTGCAGCGCCCAGCTCTCGGTGCTGCGCCGGACGATCGCGCGCGGCGGCTGCACGCCGGAGCGCGGCGGCAAGGGCCTGCGGCGGCGGACGGCACCCCGACCGTTCGCTCGTGCGGTGGGGCGCCGTCGGCCCGCGTCGTGTCCCGCCGTCACCGGCCGGGATCGGGGGACGGCGGTGATGCGCCGGGCTCGCGGCCCGGGTCGTCACCGGGGAGCTCGTCGGGGCCGCGCAGGCCGCCGCCGGACGACCACCAGCGCCGACGCAGGGGCCGTGACACCCCGACGAGCGGGATCGCGCCGAGGACACCGGCGGCCAGCGGCGCGGCCGAGGTCCACACCGGCGCGCCGAGGGCGGACACCTGGGCCTGCGGGTCCGTGTCGGGCACCCCGCCCCACCGGCCGACGGGCAGCACGATGACCCGGGCCTTGCCGATGACGTCGGTGACGCCGATCGGGCCGTGCACGCGGGCGTCCGCGGAGTTGTTGCGGTTGTCGCCCATGACCCACAGCTGGCCCGCGGGCACCTGCACCGGCGCGAAGTCGGCCTGGGTGCGCCCGAGGTTGGGCTGGAAGTACAGGTAGGGCTCGTCGAGCGGCTGGCCGTCGACCGTGACGCGGTTCTGCGGGTCGCAGCACGCGACGGTCTGGCCGCCGACGGCGATGACGCGCTTGACGAAGTCCTTCTCGTCGGGCGGCGCGAGGCCGATCAGCGACAGCCCGCTCTGCAGGCCTCGGACGAGCACGTTCCCCGACGGCGGGCCGCCGCCCCCGACCTCGCTGTTGTCGCCCCAGGCCGGTGGGCCGCGGAAGACGACGACGTCACCGGGCGACGGCTCGGAGAACCGGTAGGTCAGCTTGTCGACGGCGACGCGGTCGTTCGCGCAGCCGTTGCAGCCGTGGAGCGTGCGCTCCATCGACGCCGACGGGATGACGTAGATGCGCGCGAGGAACGTCTGGATGACGAAGGTCAGGACGACCGCGACGACGATGAGCAGCGGGAGCTCGCGCCAGAACGAGCCCTTCTTCTTCGCCTTGCCCTTCGATGTGCCGCTCGCGGAGTCGTGACGGCCGCGGCGCTCGCCGGCCCCGTCACCGTCGCCGGCGGGCAGGTCCTCGTCCGCCGCCGCGCCGGCCCCGCGACGGTGCCGTCCCGGGTTGGCGCCGCCGCCGGTCAGGGCGGTGGTGGTGGCCGTCGTCGTGCTCCCGGTCCGCGGCTTCGGAGGGCGCGAGGCGAAGCCGTCCGCGCCCGCGAGACCGCTGTCGACCGCCGCCGGCTCGTCGCTCGACGACGTGCTGCCCGACGACGACCCGTTCGACGTCGCGGCCGGTGCCGGCTCGGACGGGCCGGACGCGGCCGTGCCGTTCGTGCCGTTCGTGCCGTTCGTGGCGGGTGGCGGGGCGACCGGGCGGGCCTGGCCGTGGCCGGGGCCGGGCACGGTCGGACCGCCGGAGGCGGGCCCCGCCGGCCGCTGCACGCCGAACGGGGGCGGCGGTGGTGCGGCGGCCCAGGGCGGCCCCGACGGCGCCGGAGGCCCGGTGGGGGCCGGCGGACCGGGGTACGCGCCGCGGCCGTCGTCGCCGGGACGGGGTCCCGACGGCCCGGGCTGCCCGTGCCACCCGGCCGGCGCACCGGGCGGCGGGACCGGGCGGGCGCCGAGCGAGCCGTTGCCCCCGTGCGAACCGTTGCCTCCGTGCCAGCCGTTGCCGCCGGACGAGCCGTCGGCCCCGTGGGAGCCACCGAACGAGCTGCCGTGGCCGGGCGCGCTGCCCGCGACCGGCGCCGGGCCCGCCGCGGGGGCAGGGCCGTGCGCGTCGCCGTAGGGGTCGCCGTACCGGCCGTTCGCCGCGGCCCCGTTCCCGGCGCGGTCGGAGCCGGCGCCGCCGTACCCCGGCTCGGTCCGGAAGCCGTCGCCGGACCGGTCGGAGCCGCTCCAGCCCGACGCGCCGTAGGGCGCGTGCACGCCGCCGGACGTCGGGGCCGGGACGTCGCCGTACGGATCGACGGCGTGCTCGTCGTCGGGCCGGGCGTGCGCTGGAGCGCGTCCGCCGTAGCCGTCGGACCCGCCGTCGCGACGGGTCGTCTCGCCGCCCGCTCCGGAACTCCGGAACGGGGGGCCGTAGGGCTCCTGGGGGCGCACGCGGTTCAGGTTAGGAGACCGGGGCGAGCCGGCTCAGGAGGCCGGCGTGGTCTCGCGCTTCTCGCGGATCTTCGCGGCCTTGCCCCGACGCTCACGGAGGTAGTAGAGCTTCGCGCGCCGGACGTCACCGCGGGTGACGACCTCGATCTCCGCGATGTTCGGGGAGTGCACCGGGAAGGTGCGCTCCACCCCGACGCCGAAGGAGACCTTGCGGACGGTGAACGTCTCGCGCAGGCCGCCGCCGTGGCGACGGATGACGACACCCTGGAAGACCTGTACACGAGAGCGTGAACCCTCGATGACCCGGACGTGCACCTTCACGGTGTCCCCGGCGCGGAAGTCCGGGATGTCGGCGCGCAGCGACTTGGCGTCGAGCTCGTCCAGGGCGTTCATCGTCAGCGTCCTCGCGGTCTCACGGCCCCGGCGCCTGGGCACCCGCGGGCGGGCGTCAGGTCGACCGAGGAGAAGCGGTTCTCGGGCGGCGGGGCGGCGCTCACCGACCTCTCTCGGGCCGTGCGCCGTCCGCGGCAACCTCCCCAGTCTGCCATGCCGCCGACCGTGCTCCTCCGGCCGGGTCGTACCCGCACGCCGCCAGGACCTCCCGGTCGCGGGCGTCGAACGCCGCGGCGCCGTGGCGCGCGACCAGCGCGTCGAGCAGGTCGGGGCGCACCGCGGCGGTGCGCTCGAGCGAGCGGTCGCGGCGCCAGCGGTCGACAACGGCGTGGTTGCCGCCGCGCAGGACCTCGGGGACGTCGAGGTCGCGCCACCGCTCCGGGCGGGTGTAGGCGGGGGCCTCGAGGAGACCGGCCGTCCCTTCCGCGAAGCTGTCCAGCTCGGCCGACGCCGGGTTCCCGAGCACGCCCGGGACCAGCCGCGACACGGCCTCGACCACGACGAGCGCCGCGACCTCCCCGCCCGCGAGCACGTAGTCGCCCAGCGAGACCTCCTCGACCGGCATCCGCCGCCGCGCGTCGTCGAGGACGCGCGCGTCGATGCCCTCGTAGCGCCCGCAGGCCAGCACCAGCCACGGCTCCGACGCCCAGCCCGCCGCGCGGCGCTGGGTCAGGGGCGCGCCGGCCGGGGTCGGGACGAGGAGGCGGGGCACGGCGTCGTCGTCCCCCGACGCGGTGACCTCGTCGAGTGCCGCGCCCCACACCGGCGCCGTCATGAGCATCCCGGGCCCGCCGCCGTACGGGGCGTCGTCGACGGCCTTGTGCACGCCGCTGGCCCACCGGCGCAGGTCGTGCACCCGGACGTCGAGCAGCCCGGCCCGGCGCGCGCGGCCGACGAGCGCCTCGTCGAGCGGGGCGAGGTAGCCCGGGAAGATCGTGACGACGTCGATGCGCATCGGGCACGATCCTGCCCCTGCCACGCGAGACGGTGCACGGGAAGGGGGTGGCGCGGGGTGGAGCAGTTCTCGTCCTACCCGCAGGAGTGGCGCCTGCTGGCCCCGCTCGGGCTGGCGCTGGTGCTCTGCACGCTGATCGGGCTGGAGCGCGAGCTCGCGGCGAAGAGCGCCGGGCTGCGGACGCACACGCTGGTCGGCGTCGGGGCGGCGGCCTTCATGCTGATCTCGAAGTACGGCTTCGACGACCTGTTGTCCTCCCCCGACATCACGCTCGACCCGTCGCGGCTCGCCGCGCAGATCGTGTCCGGGATCGGGTTCATCGGCGGCGGGCTGATCTTCGTGCGCCGCGACGCGGTCCGGGGCCTCACGACGGCCGCGACGATCTGGGCCGCGGCCGCGGTCGGGACGGCCTGCGGCGCCGGGCTGCCGCTGCTCGCCGTGGCCGGGACGGTCGTGCACTACCTCGTCACGCGGGGGTACCGCCCGCTGGCCCGGCTGGTCACGCGCACCTCGGGCGCACCCCGCGACCTGCACCTCTCCTACGCCGACGGCCGCGGCGTGCTGCGCGCCGTGCTGGCGGTCTGCACCGAGCGCGGCTTCTCCGTCGCCGGCATGCACGTCGACCGGGAGGACGCGGCCGACCGCGCGGAGGGCGAGGTCGGCACCCAGCGCGTCGCGTCGGTGACGCTCTCGCTCGCGGGGCGCGGCCCGCTCGCCCCGCTGTCGGGCGAGCTCTCCGAGCTGCCGGGCGTGCTCGCGGTGGGGGTCACGACCGAGGAGGAGTAGGGCTCAGCCCGCGGCCCGGTCCTCGACGTCGGCATACGCCCGGCCCTGCAGCGCGAACAGCTCCCGGTAGAGCCCGCCCGCGGCCATGAGCTCGTCGTGGGTGCCCTGCGCGGTGATCCGCCCGCCCTCGAGCACGACGATGCGGTCGGCCGTCCGGACGTTCGCCAGCCGGTGGGTCACCAGCACTGTGATCCGGTCCCCACCCGCCGAGAGCTCGCGCAGCGACGCGAACACGGCGTGCTCGGCGCGGGCGTCGAGCGCGGCGGTCGGCTCGTCGGCGACGACCAGCGGGGCGTCACGGTAGAGCCCGCGCGCCACCGCCATCCGCTGCCACTGCCCGCCGGAGAGGTCCCGGCCGCCCTGGAACGCGCGGGAGAGCACCGTCGCCGCACCCCGGGGCAGGTCGGCGAGCACGTCGGCGGCGCCCGAACGGGCGACGGCGTCGACGTAGGCCCGCTGCTCCGGGTCGACGCGCTCGAGCCGGCCGATGCGCACGTTGTCGTCGGCGCGGACCGGCCAGCGCACCGGGTCCTGCGCCACCAGCGCGACGTGCTCGAGGGCGGCCGCCGCGTCGCTCTCGCGCAGGTCCCGGCCGTTCCAGCGCACGTGGCCCGCGTCCGGGAGGTAGAGCCCGACCATGAGCTTGGCCAGCGTCGACTTCCCCGACCCGTTCTCCCCGACCAGCGCGACCACCTCCCCGCGCCGCAGCGTGAGCGTGACGTCGGTGAGCGCCGGCTCGGCCTGGTCCGGGTAGCGGAAGGTGACCGCGTCCAGCTCGACGGTCTCGGGCGGGCCGGGCGGCGGCCCGCCCCCGCGACGCCGCCGGGACCGCGCCTCGGCCAGGCAGCGGGTGTACAGCTCGACGAACAGGCCGGCCTCGAACAGCATGTTCGCCCCGTACACGGTGGTGACCACCGCGGTGCGCGCCGACCGCATCGCGACGACCGCGGTGCCCGCCAACGGCAGCGCGAGCCCTCCGGTGTAGAGCAGCAGGCCCACGGCGACGTACCCGGCGGCCGTGGCGACGCCGGAGGCCCCGCGTCCGACGCCGACCAGCAGGTTCCGGCGCTGCTCGACCCGGATGCCCTCCCGCGCCAGCTCGGTCGCGAGGCGCTCGTGCTCGACGGCGAGGACGTCGCCGACGGTGAAGGCACGCACCTCCGCGGCCTCCTCGCGGCCCGCGATGAGGTCCCCGACGACGGCGAGCCGGCGCGCCTGCGAGGTCGTGCGCAGCACCGACGCGAACATCAACCGCACCCCGGACACCGCGGCCCACGCCTGCGGCAGCCCCGCGAGCAGCACGACGGGGGCGAGCACGGGGTGGACCACGCCGGCGGCCGCGACCGCGGCGGTCACGGAGACGAGCCCGCTGATGAGGTCGCCCACGGTCTCGGCGCCCCGGCGGATGCGGGCGAGGGCGTGCTCGGCGCGCTCGAGCAGGGCGGTGAAGTCGGCGTCGTCGAAGGCCACGAGGTCGACCTGCACGAGCGCGCCGTACAGCTCGGTCTGCGCGCGCCGCTCGATGCGCGGCACCAGCTCGGCGGTGACCGCGCCGGTCGCGGCGTCGAGCAGCCCGCCCACCACGAGCGCGCCCGCGACCACGGCCAGGGCGGGCAGCGCCGCCAGCACGCGGTCCGGCGTCGGGCCCTCGGCGAGCAGCCGCGTGAAGACGTCCGCCGTCGCCAGCAGCCCGAACGCGGCGACGACCCCGGACACGAGGTGTACGACCCCGGCGAGCAGCGTCCAGCCCCGCGACGCGCGCCACGCCCAGCGCACGAGCACCGCGACGGTGCGCGGCACCGACCGCGCCACCGCGCCCACGCCGGCCTTCGCCGACGCCTCCAGGCCGACGGCCCAGGTCGGCGTCTCCAGCTCGTCGGCACCGATCAGCGGACGGTGCCCACGATTCCCCGCACCGTTCTCCGCACCGTCCCCCGCGCTGTCCCCCGCGCTGTCCCCCACGCCGACCAGTGTGCGGGGCCTACTGCTCCTCGAGCAGGCCTTCCGGCGGGTCCAGCACGAGCCGGCCGCCCGCGAGGTCGACCTCCGGGACGATGGCGGTGACGAACGGGACGAGCGCCTCGCCGCCGTCCGGGCGCTCGATCGCCAGCAGCTCCCCGCCCGCGCCGTGCAGCACGGCGGCGACGGTGCCGACGGCGGTCCCGTCGGCGAGGACCGCGGTGAGGCCCTCGAGCTGGTGGTCGTGGAACTCGTCGGGGTCCTCGGGGTCGGCGTCCAGCGCGGGCGCGGTGAGCTGCGCGGTGCGCAGCGCCTCGGCGGCGTCGCGGTCGCCGACCTCCTCGACGGTGACGAGCAGCCGGTCGCCGTGACGGCGCGCGGCGACGACGGTCAGGCTCGCGATCCCGGACGCGCGCGAGCCCCGCACCGACAGCACCGCGCCCGGGGCGAACCGGGCGTCGACGTTGTCGGTGCGGGGCTCGACGACGAGCTCGCCGCGCAGGCCGTGGGCCTTCACGACCCGACCGACGACACGCTCGTCGGACGGCGTGCTCATGTCCTCAGCGGTCGGTGTCGACGACGTCGACCCGCACGCCACGGCCACCGATGCCGCCCACGACGGTGCGCAGCGCGGTGGCCGTGCGGCCGTTGCGGCCGATCACCTTGCCGAGGTCGTCGGGGTGGACCCGGACCTCGAGGGTGCGACCGCGGCGGTTGGTGACGAGGTCGACCGCCACCTCGTCGGGGTGGGCGACGATCCCGCGCACGAGGTGCTCGAGCGCCTCGGCCAGCTCGCTCACTCCGCGGAGCCGGTGACCTTGGCCAGCTCCTCGTTGAAGCGGGCCTGCTTGTCGACCTTCTCCGGCTGCGGCTGGAGCTTGCCCTCGGCACCCGGCAGGCCCTTGAACTTCTGCCAGTCGCCGGTGACCTTCAGCAGGCTGTGCACCGGCTCGGTCGGGATGGCCCCGACGCCCAGCCAGTACTGCGCGCGCTCCGAGTCGATCTTGATCTCGCTCGGCTGGCTCTTCGGGTGGTACTCGCCGATCGTCTCGATGACGCGCCCGTCACGACGGGTGCGGGCGTCGGCGACGACGACCCGGTAGTGGGGCTCGCGGATCTTGCCCATGCGGGCGAGCTTGATCTTGACGGCCACTGCTCTGTACTGCTCCTCGGTCGTAGGCGCTGCTGCCGGCGCCGGCAGCGGGGTGGGGCTCCCGCCGGGCACCGATCGTCTCTCGGGTCGCGACCTGGAGAGAGGGTGGCCACGACAGCTCCCCGATTGTGCCAGACGGCCCCTCAGGCGAAGGGCGCGAGGGTGACCCCGGCGTCGCGGAGGGCCTCGGCGACCCGGCGCGCGGAGTCCACGGCGCCCGGGCTGTCGCCGTGCAGGCACAGCGAGGCGGCCTCGACCGGGATCTCGGTGCCGTCGACGGCCACGATGACCCCGTCGACGGCGAGGCGGCGGGCGCGCTCGACGACCGCGTCGGCGTCGGGCAGCAGCGCCCCGGGCTCGCTGCGGGGCACCAGCGTCCCCTCGGCCGTATAGCCGCGGTCGCCGAACGCCTCGGCGTAGGTCGTCAGGCCGGCCTCGACCGCGCGGACCAGGAAGCGCGAGCCGGGCAGCCCGAGCACCGGCAGGCCCGCCTCCTGCGCGGCCGCGACCACCGCGGCGGCGTGGGCGTCGTGGTGCACGACCGCGTTGTAGAGCGCGCCGTGGGGCTTGAGGTACGCGAGCTCGCCGCCGGCGGCCCGCGTGAACTCCCGCAGCGCGCCGACCTGGTAGAGCAGGTCGGCGGTCAGCTCGTCGGGGTCGGCGTCGACGAAACGCCGCCCGAAGCCCGCGAGGTCGCGGTAGGACACCTGTGCCCCGACGGCCACCCCCCGCGCCACGGCCGCCACGCACACCCGCCGCATGGTCGCCGGGTCGCCCGCGTGGAACCCGCACGCGACGTTCGCCGAGGTCACGACCTCGAGCAGTGCGTCGTCGTCGGTCAGCGACCAGGTGCCGAAGCCCTCGGCGAGGTCGGCGTTGAGGTCGAGGCGTGCCACGGCCACCCAGCCTAATGGGAGTGCATCTAGGCGTGCCGGTCGCTTGACCTCGATCGCACTCGAAGGCGCAGGCTGTAGGAGTGAGTGATCCACGGCCGTCGACGGTCGAGCCCCGCCCCGACGACGGTCCGGTCCCCGGGTCCCCGCCGGTCACCCCGGAGCCCCCGGTCCGCGTCGGCCTGCTCCTCGGCGTGCTGCTGGTCGCCGTCGCGACGGCCGTGCTGGCCAACAGCATGGTGCTCGTCCTGGTCCCCGAGATCGGCCGCGACTTCGCCGCCTCGCCCGGCGGCCTCGCGTGGGTGGTGACGGCGTTCTCGCTGAGCTTCGCCGTCGCGACGCCGCTCTACGGACGCATCGCCGACGTGTTCGGGGTGCGCCGTGTGTTCGCCGTCGGGCTCGCGATCTTCATCGTGGGCTCGGTGCTCGCGGGACTCGCGCCCGCGATCGGCCTGCACCTGGTCGGCCGCGTGCTCCAGGGCCTCGGCAGCGCCGCGGTGCCCGCCCTGGGGTCGGTGGCGGTGGCACGCTCGCTGCCGCCGGGACGCCGCGGCTTCGGGTTCGGCATCGTCGGCACCGGCGTGGGTGCTGGCCAGGCGCTCGGCCCGCCGCTCGCGGGGTTCGTCGCCGAGGCCGCGGGCTGGCGGTGGCCGTTCCTCGGGGCCGCCCTGCTCGTCGCTCCCCTGCTGGTCATCGCGCCGCGGGTGCTGCCCGACGGGCGCCCGGACACCCCGGGGTCGTGGCGCCAGGTCGACCTCGTCGGCGGCGTCCTGCTCGGCGCCGCGGTGGGCCTCGGCCTGTTCGGGCTCACGCGCGCGCAGCAGGTCGGGCTCGGCTCGGTGACCTCGTGGGGCGCGATGGTGGCGGCCGTGGTCCTCGCGGCCGGGTTCACGCTGTGGATCCGCCGCACGCCGCGGCCGTTCGTGCCCCCGGCCCTGCTCACCCACGGTCCGTTCGTCACCGCGGTCGCCGTCGGGTTCCTCGCCATGTTCAGCTACCTGGGCACGATCCTGCTGGTGCCGCTGCTCGTCGCGACCGTCAACCACCTGGGCGTCGGCCACGTCGGCCTCGTGCTCCTGCCCGGAGCGGTCGCCGTGGCCCTGCTGTCGTCGCTCGCCGGGCGCCTGTCCGACCGTCTGGGACCCCGCACCCTCGTCGGGATCGGCCTGACGCTGCTGCTCCTGGCGGTCGCGACGCTCTCGAGCGCGGCGGGCGGGTCGGCGGTCCTGCTGTCCGCGGTGACGTTCCTCGTCGGCGTGGCGCTCGCGACGATCACCTCGCCGCTGATCAACGCCGTGGCCGCGGCGGTGCCGGGCGAGCACGCGGGCGTCGGGCTCGGCCTCTACCAGGGCGCGTTCTTCCTGGGCGGCGGCACGGGCGCGGCGGTGCTCGGGACCGTGCTCGCGGCCCGCACGTCCGGCGGCGCCGGCTCGTGGAACCCGCTGCACGACGGGCCGGGCGCGCCGTTCTCCGACGCGCTGCTCGTCGTGGCGTTCGTGCTGGTCGTGGCCATCGCGCTGTCCCGGCGGCTGCCCGCCCGGACCTGAGTCACCGCAGGGACGTCCCCGCCCGCAGCACGAGCTCGGGTGTGCGCAGCGTGTCGGTGGCCACGCGCGGGTCCTCGGTGGTGATGATGAGGTCGGCGGGCGCACCGTCGGTGAGGCCGGGGCGGCGCAGCCAGGCCCGGGCGTCGCCGCACGCCGCCGCGAGCGCGCGGGCGGGGCCGAGCCCGACCCCGGCGAGCGCCGCGACCTCGTCGACGATCCGGCCGTGCTCGATGCCCCCGCCCGCGTCCGTGCCCGCGAACACCGGCACGCCGGCCTCGATGGCGGTGGCGATCGTGCGGGGCGCACGGGCGTAGAGCTCGCGCATGTGGGTGCCGTAGCGGGGGAACTTCTCGCCGGCCGCGTCCGCGAAGGACGGGAAGTTCTCGACGTTGATCAGCGTCGGGACCAGCACCGTGCCCCGCTCGACCATCATCGCGATCGTGTCGTCGGTCAGGCCCGTGCCGTGCTCGATGCCGTCGATGCCCGCGCCGATCAGCCCGGGCAGCGCGTCCTCGCCGAAGACGTGCGCGGTGACCCGCGCGCCCTCGGCGTGCGCCGCGTCGATGGCCTCGCGCAGCACGTCGTCGGGCCACAGCGGCGCGAGGTCGCCCTCGGTGCGCTCGATCCAGTCGCCGACGAGCTTGACCCACGGGTTGGCCCGCGCGGTCTCGGCGACGGCGGCCGGCAGCTCCTCGGGCTCGAGGTCGATCGGCAGCCCGCGGATGTAGCGCTTGGGGCGCGCGAGGTGGCGCCCGGCGCGGACGATCTCGGGCATCCGCGGGTCGTCGTCGAGCGGGCGGGTGTCGACAGGGCTGCCGCAGTCGCGCACGAGCAGCGCGCCGGCGGCCGCGTCGGTGTGGCCCTGGGCGCGGGCGGTCTCGAGCTCCACCGCGCCGTCGGGCCCGATGCCGACGTGGCAGTGGGCGTCGACCAGCCCGGGGAGGATCCACCCGCCGTCGGCGACGGTCCGCGCGTCGGGCACCGGGTCGAGGCTGATCCGGCCCTCGGGCGTGATCCACAGCTCGCCGACGCGCTCCCCCTCCACGGTGCCGTCGAGGAGGACACCGCGCAGGTGCAGGGCCGGGGACGGCGACGTCATGCCGGGGAGGGTAGCGAGATCACGCCGGGTCTCCACGGTGACGACCTAGGCTCCGCGGCGTGACCGAGCCCGCCCGCGTCGAGGACGTGCACGCGCTGGCCGCCGCGATGCCGCACGTCACGCGGCTGGAGGGACCGAAGGGCAACGCGGTCTACCAGGTCGGCGGCAAGTCGTTCGTCTTCTTCCGCACGCCCCAGCCCGACGCCCGCGACGCGGAGACGGGCGAGAAGTTCCCCGACGTGATCATGTTCTGGGTGGAGTCGGAGGAGGACAAGGACGCCCTCGTCCACGACCCGACCACGCCGTTCTTCACCACGCCGCGCTTCGACGGGCACCTCTCGGTGCTGCTGCGCGCGGCGGACCTGCACCGCCTCAGCCGCGAGGAGCTGGCCGAGATCGTGCAGGACGCCTGGCTCTCCCGGGCCTCGAACCGGCGGCGGGAGAAGTGGCTGGCCGAGCACCCGGCGCGCTAACCGTCGTCGCCCGCCAGGTTCGTCTCCAGCCGCCCGAGCACCCGCAGCACGGTCGCGCGCTCCTGCTCGTCCAGCCCGGCGACGGTCCGCTCCTCCAGCTCCTCCCAGACCGCCTCGACGTCGTCGCGCAGGCCCCGGCTCGCGGGCGTCGCCTCGACGATGGTCACCCGCCGGTCGGCGACGCTCGGCATCCGTCGCACGAAGCCGGCGCGCTCGAGGCGCTGGATCGTCCGCGTGATCGTGGCCGAGTCCGCGTCCATGGCGAGCGCGAGGTCGGCCTGGCGCTGGGGTCCGGCGTCCCAGAGCCGCATCATCACCAGCTCCTGGTTCGGGTGCAGGCCTGTGCGGCGCAACAGCTGTGCTGCCGTGAGCTTGTGCAGGCGCGCCAGCCGGAAGATCGCGTGGCTCACCGGCCCGCCGTGGGCCGCGGGTGGCCGGGGCACCGACGGCTCCGACTCCACAGCCGCTCCTCTCCCTGCCCGGACAGCGAAGCAAGAGTCTAGCAATGAGCTGCACGAACACGTCGCGCCGATCACGTTACCTGTTCGAACAGTCACATTCGCTCGACCTGGCCCACCGCTCGCCGATTCACTGTCCGGACAGGAAACAGGACCAGGAGGGACCGTCGTGACCACCACCTACGCCGTTCTCGGCGCCACCGGCCAGCAGGGTGGTGCCACCGCCCGCGCCCTGCTCGCCGCCGGCGTCGCCGTCCGCGCCCTCGTCCGCGATCCGGCCGCGGCAGCCGCCCGGACCCTCGCCGGCGCCGGCGCCGACCTCGTCCGGGCCGACCTGACCGACCAGGACTCGCTGCGGAGTGCGTTCTCCGGCGTCGACGGGGCCTTCGCGATGACGACCTCCTTCACCCCGCGCGGCACCGAGGGCGAGACCGCCGACGGCGTCCGCATCGCGGACGCGGCGCGCGCGGCGGGCCTCCCGCACCTCGTCTACAGCTCCGTCGGCGGCGCCGACCGGCGCACCGGCATCCCGCACTTCGAGAGCAAGCGCCGGGTCGAGGAGCACATCGAGGGCCTCGACCTGGCGGCGACGTTCGTGCGGCCGGTGTTCTTCATGGAGAACCTGTCCCCGACCGCCGAGGGCGGCGCGACGATCCTACGGCTGCCGCTGCCCGCCGACGTGCCCGTGCAGATGGTCGCGGTGGCGGACATCGGGCGGGTCGCGGCCGCCGTGCTGCTCGACCCGTCCCGCGTGCCGGGCGGCGCGATCGAGATCGCCGGCGACGAGCTCACCGGGGCGCAGGCCGCCGAGGTGCTCGGCGGGCGCTACGAGGCGCTGCCGGTCGCCGTGCTGGACGACCCGGACCTGCGCGCCATGTTCACCTGGTTCGTCGAGGCGCGACCGGCCTACCAGGCCGACTTCGCCGCGACCCGGGCGCTGGATCCGCAGGTCCTGGACCTCGCGGCGTGGGCGGCGCAGCGGGCGACCGCCTGACCGCCGTGCCCTACTTGCGCTTCTTCTTGTTGCCCTTCTTGCCCCCGCCGCCACCGCGGGGACCGCCGCCACCGCCGCCCCCACCGGGGAAGCTCAGCGCGCCGGGGTCGAAGCCCGCGGGCAGCTCGTTCATCCCCGCGAGCGCGGGCGGGAGCTGGTTGAGGCCCGGGGTCTGGTAGCTGCCGACCGACCGCTCGCTCGACTGCCCGGAGCTCTCCGCCGCGATGCCCGCGATCGCCGGCATCTGCTTCGGCCCCTTGCGGACGTTCTTCGCGGCCTTCGCGGCCTGGCGCTTGCCCTTGCGGCCCCCGCCCATGCCCGGCAGCCCGAACTGGCCGGCCATGTTCTTCATCATCTTGCGGGCCTCGAAGAAGCGCTCGACGAGCTGGTTGACGTCGCTGACGCCCACGCCGGAGCCGTTGGCGATGCGCAGCCGCCGCGAGCCGTTGATGATCTTCGGGTCGGCCCGCTCGGCGGGCGTCATGCCGCGGATGATCGCCTGGACGCGATCCAGGTGCTTCTCGTCGAGGCCGGCGAGCTGGTCCTTCATCTGCGCCGCGCCCGGCAGCATGCCCAGCACGTTGGCGATCGGGCCCATCTTGCGCACGGCCATCATCTGCTCGAGGAAGTCCTCGAGCGTCAGCTCACCGGAGCCCATCTTGGCCGCGGCGGCCTCGGCCTGGCCCTCCTCGAAGGCCTGCTCGGCCTGCTCGATGAGGGTGAGCACGTCGCCCATGCCGAGGATGCGCGAGGCCATCCGGTCGGGGTGGAAGACGTCGAACTCGTCGAGCTTCTCGCCGTTGGAGGCGAAGAGGATCGGCTCGCCGGTCACCTCGCGCACCGACAGCGCGGCGCCACCACGCGCGTCGCCGTCGAGCTTGGTGAGCACCACGCCCGAGAAGCCGACGCCGTCGCGGAACGCCTCGGCGGTGACGACGGCGTCCTGACCGACCATCGCGTCGAGCACGAACAGCGTCTCGTCGGGGCTGACGGCGTCGCGGATGTCCGCGGCCTGGCGCATCAGCTCCTCGTCGACACCGAGGCGGCCCGCGGTGTCGACGACGAGCACGTCGTACTGACGGCTCTTCGCGTCGGCGACGGCGCGGCGCGCCACGTCCACCGGGTCGCCGACGCCGTTGCCGGGCTCGGGCGCGAAGACCTCGACCCCGGCGCGCTCGCCGACGATCTGCAGCTGGTTGACCGCGTTCGGGCGCTGGAGGTCGCAGGCCGCGAGCATCGGGGTGTGGCCCTGGCCCTTGAGCCAGTGCGCGAGCTTGCCGGCCAGGGTCGTCTTGCCCGAGCCCTGCAGGCCGGCCAGCATGATCACGGTCGGCGGGTTCTTCGCGAACCGCAGCCGGCGGGTCTCGCCGCCGAGGATGCCGACGAGCTCCTCGTTGACGATCTTGACGACCTGCTGCGCCGGGTTCAGCGCCTCGGAGACCTCGGCGCCGCGCGCCCGCTCCTTGACCTGCTTGACGAACGCCCGCACCACGGGCAGGGCGACGTCGGCCTCGAGCAGCGCGATGCGGATCTCGCGACACGTGGAGTCGATGTCGGTCTCGGAGAGACGGCCCTTGCCGCGCAGGTCGGACAGGACCGACGTGAGGCGGTCGGACAGGGTGTCGAACACGGCGCTCGCTCTCCTTGTTCTCGCCGGCGGCGCGGAGCCCCGGCGGGCCGGTGGCACCGCCGAGGACGAACACCCAGCTTAACGGTCGGCCGCCGACGGCCCGGGCGTGCGCCCTCGGGCCGCCCCCGCGCCGCACCCGTGGGGCTGTCCGGGCGTCATCCCGCCGACGAGCGCTCCGGGGCCACCAGCCCGGCGTCGGCCGCGGCCAGCACCGCCTCCTCGACCGCCTTCCGGCGGTCGTCGTCGAGGCCCTCGTGCTCGGCGGTCTCCAGGCAGAAGGCGTCGAGCACCGAGCTGCCGATCGTCGACACCCGCGCCCACCGCACGTCGAGGTCCTGGGCCTCGAGCGCGGCCGCGACGCGGTGCAGCAGCCCGATCCGGTCGGAGGTGCGCAGCTCGAGCACCACCGCGCCCGTGGCCTCGTCGTCGAACCACACCACGCGGCTCGGGGCGGGCGCGGGGCCGGGACGGTCGTAGTCGCGCTCCTTGGCCGCGAGCCGCGCGGGCAGGTCGAGCGAGCCGCGCAGCACGCGCACGAGGTCCTCGCGCAGCAGCGACGCCTCGGGCAGGCGACCGAAGCGCGGCGACACCGTGAACGCGTCGACCGCGACGCCGCCGTGCTCGCCGAGGTCGGCCGTGTGGACCTGCAGCGAGTGCAGCGCCAGCACGCCCGCGGCGCGGGAGAGCAGGCCGGGGCGGTCGGGGGCGGCGACGGTCATGGTGATCGTGGTGAGCTCGCCGTCGCCGTCGATCGACACCTCCGGCCGGCCGTTGGCGGCCACCACCCGCGCCAGCGCGAGGGCGTCCTCGGACAGCGGCGACGGCCCGGGCGCCGGGTCGCCGGCCATGACCACGCGGCAGCGGCGTACGAGGTCGCCCATGAGCGTCGCGCGCCACGGCGTCCACACGCCCGGTCCGGTGCCCAGGGAGTCGGCCTCGGCGAGGGCGTGCAGGAGCTCGAGCAGGATCGGGTCCTCGCCCAGGGTCTCGACGACCCGCTCCACCGTCGCCGGGTCCTCGGGGTCGCGGCGCGAGGCGGTGTGGGGCAGCAGCAGGTGGTGGCGCACCATCGCCGCGAGCGTGTCCACGTCGGCGGGCCACAGCCCCAGGCGCTTGCCGAGGTGCGCGGCCAGGCGCTCGCCGACCACGGAGTGGTCCTCGTCGCGGCCCTTGCCGATGTCGTGCACGAGCGCGCCGAGCAGCAGCAGGTCGGGCCGCGAGACCCGCGTCGTCAGCTCCGCGGCGCGGCGGGTGACCTCGACGAGGTGGCGGTCGACGGTCCAGACGTGCTGGCGGTCGCGCGGGGGCAGGTCGCGCACCGCGCCCCACTCGGGGAACAGCCGCCCCCACAGGCCCGTGCGGTCGAGCGCCTCGACGACGTCGACCATCCCCTCCCCCGCCCCGAGCAGCGCGAGCAGCTCGGAGAGCGCGGCGCGCGGCCACGGCTCGCGCAGCTCCGGGGCCGCCTCGGCGAGCCGGTGCAGGGTGCTCGCGGCGATCGGCAGGCGGGTGCGGGCCGCGGTCGCGGCGAGGCGCAGCACCAGGGCCGGGTCGCGCGAGACCTGGGCGTCGCGGGCGAGCACGACCTCGCCCCCGTGCTCCACCACGCCGTCGTCGAGGGGGCGGCGCGCGGGCGCCCGGCGCAGCGCGGCCAGGCCGCGGCGCGGCAGCGCGGCGCGGGCCGAGCGCAGGGCGGCGTCGGTGGCGAAGACGACGGTGCGGGCGGCGCCGGACAGGGCCCGGGCGAGGTCGAAGCGGTCGGTCACGCCGAGGTCGCCCGCCGCGTTGGCGACCACCTCGTGGGCGTCCTCGGCCTGCATGACGTCGCGGGCGCGGCCGGCGCGGCGGTGCAGCTCGACGCGCAGGTCGAGCATGAGGCGGCGGGCGTCCTGCACGTCGACGGTCGGGCGGTCGACGAGCTGCGCGGCGGCCAGGGCGTCGAGGAGCTGGACGTCGCGCAGGCCCCCGTGCCCGTTCTTGAGGTCGGGCTCGATGCGGTGGGCGACCTCGCCGGAGCGCGACCAGCGCGCCTCCGTGGCGGCGACGAGGTCGTCGAAGCGCTGGCGGATACCCGCCCGCCAGGCCTGGCGCGCGGTGGCGGCGAGGCGCTCGGCGAGCTCGGGGTCGCCCGCGAGGTGGCGGACCTCGAGCAGCCCGAGGGCCACGCGCAGGTCGGTGGTGGCGACCTCGATCGCCTCGCCGACCGTGCGCACCGAGTGGTCCAGCCCGATCCCCGCGTCCCACAGGGGGTACCAGAGCGCGTCCGCCACCTGCGAGATCTGCTCCCGCCCGCCGCGGCGTCCCCGCCCGTCGTGGACGAGGACGAGGTCGAGGTCGGAGTACGGCGCGAGCTCCCGGCGACCGAGCGCGCCGACTGCGACCAGCGCCGAGCCCTCCCCCACGCCCACCGCCGCGGCGCGCGAGGAGAGCCAGAAGTCGTGCAGCTCGACCAGGGCCTCCCGCAGCGCCGCCGGACCGAGTCGGCGCGCGCCGGGCGGCGGGTCGAGCAGGGCGGCGCGGGCACGGACGAGGTCGACGGCGTCGCCGTTGGTCGTCCCCCGTTCGCCGTCGAGGCCGGAGGGACCCCCGCTGGTCCCGCCCCGTCCCGCGTCCGCCACGGCCACGCTGTCCCCTCTCCGGTGGTGGTCCTCCTCGACGTCGCCCCGAGCGCCGCCGTGACGACGACGCCGGGTCCCCGAGATGAGGGGGGACCCGGCGTCGTCGCGATCTGCGAGCTCCTAGAGGGCGTCGGCCCCGCGCTCGCCGGTGCGCACCCGCACCACGGTCTCGACGGGGGTCACCCAGACCTTGCCGTCACCGATCTTGCCGGTGCGGGCGGTCTCGGCGATCGCGTCGACGACCTTCTCCGCGGCGGTGTCGTCGGTGACGACCTCGATGCGGACCTTGGGGACGAAGTCCACGGAGTACTCCGCACCCCGGTAGACCTCGGTGTGGCCCTTCTGGCGGCCGTAGCCCTGGACCTCGCTGACGGTCATGCCCAGGACCCCGAGCTGCTCCAGGGCGCCCTTGACGTCCTCCAGCACGAACGGCTTGATGATCGCCGTCACCATCTTCATCTCGCTCAGCCCTCCTTGCCTGCGGTCGCGGTGACCTGCGTCGGAGCGGACAGCGTCGAGTGCGAGGACCCCAGACCGCCACCCCCGCTGCGCAGGCTGGAGAAGTCGTACCCGGACTCGGCGTGCTCGCCCTCGTCCACGCCGGCGGCCTCGCTGTCGTCGTCGACCCGCAGACCCATGATCGCCTTCACGATGAGGGCGATGATCGCCGTGACGATGCCCGAGTAGGCGATGACGGCGACCGCGGCGATGGCCTGGATGCCGAGCTGGGCCCATCCGCCGCCGTAGAAGACGCCCGAGGCCGCGGCCGGGGCGCCGTCCCACGCGAAGAAGCCGATGAGCAGCGTGCCGACGAGACCACCGACGAGGTGGACGCCCACGACGTCGAACGAGTCGTCGAAGCCGAGCTTGTACTTCAGGCCGACGCCGTAGGCGCAGGCGATGCCGGCGATGAAACCGATGGCCATGGCGCCGAGCGGCGTCACCGCGGCACACGCCGGAGTGATGGCGACCAGGCCGGCGACGATGCCCGAGGCGGCACCCAGCGAGGTGGCCTTGCCGTCACGGATCTGCTCGATGATCAGCCAGCCGCAGATCGCGGTGCAGGTGGCCACCACGGTGTTGAGGAAGGCGTACGTGGCGGCGAAGTTCGCGACGGCGGCGGAGCCGGCGTTGAAGCCGAACCAGCCGAACCACAGCAGGCCGGCGCCGAGCATGACCATCGTCAGGTTGTGCGGGCGCATGGCCTCACGCGGCCAGCCACGGCGCTTGCCCAGGACGATGCAGAGCACGAGGGCAGCGGTACCGGCGTTGATGTGCACCGCGGTCCCACCGGCGAAGTCGACCGCACCGATGCCGTTGGCGATCCAGCCGGCGTCGAGGTCGAACACCCAGTGGGCGATCGGGAAGTAGACGAGCGTCGCCCACAGCAGGGAGAACACCATCCACGAGTTGAACTTCATGCGGTCCGCGGCGGCACCGGCGATGAGGCCCACCGTGAGGATCGCGAACATGGCCTGGAAGGCCACGAAGGCGACGTCCGGCAGCCCGTCGGTCTGCACCGTCTCGGACAGCAGGCTCGAGAGCATGAAGTACTGGCCCGGGTTGCCGAGCAGCCCGCCGCCCACGTCGTCACCGAACGCGAGCGAGTAGCCGACGATGACCCACAGCACGCCGACGGTGGCGCACGTGCTGAAGACCATCATCATCATGTTGAGGACGCTCTTCGAGCGCGCCTGGCCGCCGTAGAACAGCGCCAGGCCTGGCGTCATGAGCAGGACCAGCGCGGTGCTGGTCAACATCCAGGCGATCGTACCGCTGTCGAGTTCCACGGCCAGCAGCATCCTTTCGTCGCGGGGGCGGCTTCGCTGAGCGAGGATGCGCAGGGCGTGTTTCGGGAGGCGTCGCGGTTCGTTTCGTGGCAGTTAACAGCCCGCTCGGCCGTGTCACCATCATGTTTCGCAGGCGGGCATTTCCGCCCAGGCCCGTCCGGGGTGAGACGCCGGTCATGACGCTGCGCGATCACGACCCCTGACAGGGGTGCGCGGGGCGTCCCGATCGGAGCACACGCTCTCACGCTCCTCCCACGACGTCGCTGCCGGCGAGCACGAGGCAGAAGGGGTTGCCGTCGGGGTCGAGGAACACCCGGAACGTCGTCCCCGGCTGCGTCTCCGGCTTCGTCGCCCCGGCCTCGAGCACGGCTGCCTCGCCGATGTCGAGGTCGCCGACCTCGAGGTCGAGGTGGAAGTGCAGCGCGCCCTCCTCGGGCCACGCCGGGGCACGCTTCTGCGGCGCGCGCTGGAACGCCAGGGTGGCCGCACCACCGGCGTCGAGCTCGACCCAGTCGTCCTCGGAGTCCTCGGCCACCGGGAGGCCGGTGAGCGCCGAGTAGAAGCGCGCGAGCGCGAACGGATCAGGGGTGTCGATGGCGGTCAGCTGCAGGCGGGCGATGGCGGTCATGGGCGCAGGCTAGGGGCGCGCCCCGACGGCGTCCGCGCGGTCAGCGGAGCAGCGCGTCCACGAACGCCTCGGGCTCGAACGGCGCGAGGTCGTCGGGACCCTCGCCGAGGCCCACGAGCTTCACCGGCACGCCCAGCTCGCGCTGCACCTGGAAGACGATGCCGCCCTTCGCCGTGCCGTCGAGCTTGGTGAGCACGACGCCGGTGACGTCGACGACCTCGCGGAACACGCGCGCCTGGGTCAGGCCGTTCTGGCCGGTGGTGGCGTCGAGGACGAGGAGGACCTCGTCGACCTCGGCCTGGCGCTCGACGACGCGCTTGACCTTGCCGAGCTCGTCCATGAGGCCGGTCTTGGTGTGCAGGCGCCCGGCGGTGTCGAGCAGGACGGCGTCGACGCCGGATTCCGTGCCGCGCTTGACGGCGTCGAACGCGACGCTCGCGGGGTCGGCGCCCTCCTTGCCGCGCACGGTCTCCGCGCCGGCGCGCTCGCCCCACGTCGCGAGCTGCTCCGCGGCGGCGGCGCGGAAGGTGTCGGCCGCGCCGAGGAGCACGACGAAGCCGTCCGCCACGAGGACGCGGGCGAGCTTGCCGGTGGTCGTGGTCTTGCCGGTGCCGTTGACGCCGGCGACGAGCACCACCGCGGGCCGCCCGTCGTGGGCCAGCGCGTGCACGGAGCGCTCCATGTCGGGCCCGAGCTGCTCCACGAGCACCTCGCGCAGCAGCTCGCGGGCCTGCTCGGGCGTGCGGACGCCGCGGGAGGCGATGCGCTCGCGCAGCTTGCCGACGATCTCCTGCGTGGTCGACGAGCCGAGGTCCGCCAGCAGCAGCGTGTCCTCGACCTCCTCCCACGAGTCCTCGTCGAGGTCCCCGGCGCCGAGCAGACCCAGCAGACCCTGCCCGAGCGTCGACCGCGACCGGCCCAGCCGGCCCCGCAGGCGCTCCAGCCGCCCCTCGGACGGCGCGATCTCCTCGGTCGGCGCCGCCGGCGCGACGGTGTCGCCCGTGGGGGGCGGGATGACCTCGGTGGTGTCCTCGGTGGTGGTGGTCGCGGTCGTGGGCGTGCTCGGGGCCGTGGGCGTGCTGGGGGCTGTGGGCGTGCTGGGGGCCGTGGGCGTGCTGGGGGCCGTGGGCGGCGCGGGCGGGGCCTCGGCGGCCTCAGGCGGGGCCGTGGCCTGGGGTCCGGCGAGCTCGGGCTCGTCGAGGACGCCGGGGCCGGTGGTGGCGGTCCCGGTGGTCGTGTCGGTGTCGGTGTCGGTGTCGAGGTCCGGGGGCGCCGTCGTGCCCGTCGTGCCCGTGGTGGCCGTGGTGGCCGTGGTGGGGGTGGTGGGCGCGGGCGGGGCCTCGGCGGCCTCGGGCGGCGCCGTGGCCTGGGGGCCGGCGACCTCGGGCTCGGCCGGTGCCTCGGTGCCGGTCGTGCCGGTGCCGGGGGCGCGCTCGGTGGTGGTGCCGGCGGTCGGCGCGGCCGGCGTCGTCGGCGCGGTCGGCGCGGGCGGGGCCTCGGCGGCCTCGGGTGGCGCCGTGGCCTGGGGGCCGGTGAGCTCGGGCTCCTCGAGCACGCCCGGGCCGGTCGCGGCGGTGTCGGGGGTGGTGTCGGTGTCCGGGGTGGCCGTGGCCGCCGAGCCCGCGGGTGCCGACACCGGCGGCGCCTCGGCCGCGCCGGGCGGGGCGGTGCCCTGGGGGCCACCGGCCTCGGGGCGTCCGGCGGGCTCGGCCGGTTCTGCGGGTTGCGCGGGCTCCTCGGGCGGTAGAGCGCTCGGCCCGCGCCGGGGTGGTGTGAGCGTCGACCCGCCCGTGCCCGCGCTGAAGCTGAAGCCGCCGCCGGCCTTGTAGGTGCCCTTCGTCGGCTTCGGCGGCTCCTCCGGCTCGGGCTCGGCGAGCGAGACCTGCCGACGTCGGCGCAGGTAGAGGCCGATGCCCAGGATGATGAGCAGGAGGACGACCACCGCGATGACCACGATCGTGGCGATCAGCCCCGGCGACAGCCCCGCGGCCGGAGCCACGACGGCGAGCGCCGCGGGGTCCGCGGCGGTCAGGTCGAGCGGGGAGGTCAGCGACGAGCTCCGGAACGACACCCCGCCAGTCTCCCAGTCGCGCGGGCTGGTGGCGCGCGGCCGGGGTCGTCGACGGCCGGGTGCCGCCCAGGTTCCCGGTCGCCCGCCGTGATCGCTCCGGCTGCTCCGGGGACCCTGCGTGACGAGGTCGTGGGAGCACCCGGAGCGATCACGAGCACCCGTCGGTCGATGTGGAGCGAGCGTCGTCCGGGTCCTTGTCCGGGTCACGGGCGACACCACGCGCCACGCGTGGCCTCGCGGGGAGCGTCAGGTACTCGTGATCACCCGGGACGGGGCCCTCAGGCGACGAGCAGGACCAGCGCCGTCACGAGCAGGGTCAGCGCGGCGAGGACGGCCACGCCACCGACCAGCAACAGCGCCGCGCACAGCGAGAACCCCGCCGTGCGCTGGCGCGACGGGCCCAGGGAGCCGGCGAGGCGCGGGAGGGCGGGCGCGCGGTAGAAGACCTCGACGGTGTGGCCGGCGGCCACGGGGACGGCGTCGGCGACGTGACCCCAGGCGCGGCGGCCGGCGCGCCCGTGCTCGACCTCGATCTCGACGAGGTGCCGCCCGGCGGGCAGGTCGATCGGCGTGCGCCCCCACGCGAAGCGCCAGGGCAGCCCGTCGACGCTCACGGCGACCCGCCGCGCGCCGAGGTGCGGGGTCAGGCGGCTGTAGGAGCTGTCGATCACCAGGCGGCCCGACGCGACCTCGGGTGCGCGCTCCGGCTCGGGCGCCCGGACGACCGTGCGCAGCGGCACCAGCGGGCCCGACGGCGCGCCGGTCTCACGGCGGGCATGGCGACCGGTGGTCCCGCCCGGCGGGGTCGGTGGGGCGGGCCGCACGACACCGGGTGCGGGCGTCGCAGCGGTGGTCGGGGCGGCGCCGGGGGCTGCGTGCTCCGGACCGGATCGCACCGCCGTCATGTCCGCTCCCCCCCGGGTCCTCGCGCGCCCTCACCAGCACGGTAGAGGCGCCGACCGCACGCCGGGAGGCCACGACAGCGTCGTCCTCACCGCTCGAACGATGACCCCGACGATACTCACAGCAACGTAGCAGCACGCTGCGTGATCACGTTGGGGTGGTCTGCGCGAACGGTCCCGGTGCGTCGCTTCCCCGCAGGCGCTGGGAGATGACGGCGGTGATGCCGTCGCCGCGCATGCTCACGCCGTAGAGGGCGTCCGCGATCTCCATCGTGGGCTTCTGGTGGGTGATGATGACGAGCTGGGAGCTGCGGCGGAGCTCGGCGAGCAGGCCGATGAGGCGGCGCAGGTTGGCGTCGTCGAGCGCCGCCTCGACCTCGTCCATGACGTAGAACGGCGAGGGCCGCGCGCGGAAGATCGCGACGAGCATGGCGACGGCCGTCAGGGACTTCTCCCCGCCCGAGAGCAGCGAGAGCCGCTTGACCTTCTTGCCGGGCGGGCGGGCCTCGACCTCGACGCCGGTGGCCAGCAGGTCGTCGGGGTCGGTGAGCACCAGCCGCCCGTCGCCACCCGGGAAGAGCACCGGGAACACGGCCTCGAACTCGCGGGCGACGTCGGCGAAGGCGGACGCGAAGACCTCGAGGATCGTCGCGTCGACCTGCGAGACCACCTCGAGGAGGTCCTTGCGGCTGTTCTTGACGTCCTCGAGCTGCGTGGACAGGAAGCGGTAGCGCTCCTCGAGCGCCGCGTACTCCTCGAGGGCGAGCGGATTGACCTTGCCGAGCGTGCCCAGCTCCTTCTCCGCGCGGGTGGCCCGACGCTGCTGGGTGGCCCGGTCGAACGGCTCGGGCGGGGGCATGACGACCTGCTCGCCGCGCTCGCGGGCCGCCTCGACCTCGGCGACCTCGCCGGCCGGCGGCGGGATCGGGACGTCCGGCCCGTACTCGGCGACGAGGTCGTCGAGCCCGATGCCGAAGCGCTCGCCGATCCCCGCCTCCATCTGCTGCAGCCGCGTGCGCTGCTCGGCGCGCACGACCTCGTCGCGGTGGACGGTGTCGGTGAGCCGCTCGAGGCTGGCCTGCAGCTCGCGCTGGCGCTCGCGGGCGGTGTCCAGCTCCCCGGCACGCGCGGTCCGCACGGCGGCCGCGGCGTCGCGGGCCTGCGCGGCGGCCGCGAGCGAGGTCTCCAGGCGCGCGAGGGCCTCCTGCCCGTGGCGGACGGCCTCCTCGGTGACCGCCGCGGCCCGCGCCCGTGCCCGCGCGCGCTCCTCCGCCCGGGCCCGCGCCTCGCGCTCGCCCTCGGCGCGGCGGCGCAGCCCCTCGGCACGGCCGGCCACGGCGCGCAGGCGCTCCTCGGCGGTGCGCAGGGCCAGGCGCGCGTCGACCTCGGCCGCACGGGACGCGGTCAGCGCCGCGGAGGCCTCGTCGCGCGCCGCCGCGTACTGGTCGGTCTCGTCGCCCGCAGCGTCGTCGGCGGCCTCGTCCTGGGCCATCGCGAGCCGCTCGGTGAGCTCGTCGAGCTCGTCGCGGCGCTCGTCGCGCGTGCGCTCGACGGCCGCGCGCCGCTCGGTGAGCCGCTGGGCCTCGGCCTCCGCGGCGCGCACGGTCTCGCTGAGCCGCCCGTGGCGGCGAGCGGCCTCGGCGCGGGCGGCGTCGTCGGCGGCCCGGCGGGCGTCGGCGGCCCGGCGCGCCTCGGCGTCGGCGCGGCGGCGGTCGTCGCGGACCTGCCGGGCCACCCCGACCTCGGCGCGCGCCCCGGACTCGGCCTCCCGCGCGGTCTCGAGCGCGGCGTGGGCCTCGCGGACGTGGCGCTCGGCCGCGGCGAGCCGGTCGCCCGCCTCGTCGGCGGCGGCCTGCATCTCGAGCAGGCTCTGGTTGCCCGACGGGCCGCCGGCCGCCCAGTCGGCGCCCAGGAGGTCGCCGCCGCGGGTGACGGCGCGCAGGTGTGGATGGTCGCGCACCACGGCCCGGGCGGCCTCGCGGTCCTCCACGACCACGACCCCGGCCAGGACGCGGGCGACGGCGCCGGCGAGCTCGTCGGGGGCGACCACGAGGTCGGCGGCCCAGCGGGTGCCCGCGGGCGGCGGGCCGGGCGACGCCGGCGGCGGATCCCCACCGCCGACCAGCAGCCCCGCGCGGCCACCCTCGCTGTCGTGCAGGCGGTCGAGCGCGTCCGCGGCCGCCTCCGGCCCGCGGACCGCGACCGCGTCGGCGGCCGGCCCGAGCGCGGCGGTCACCGCGTCCTCGTCGCCCGCCCCGACCCGCAGCAGGGCGGCGACCGACCCGAGCACCCCGGACGACGCGTCGGCGGCGGCGAGCAGCGCGCCGGCGCCGTCGCGGCGGGTCAGGCCCAGGGCGAGCGCGTCGGTGCGCGCCTTCCAGTGGGCACGGTCGCGCTCGGCGTCGCGGTGGGCCGCGCTCGCGGCGTCGACCGCGGCCCGGGCGGCCTCGTGGCGCTCGACCGCGGCGTCGAGGGCGGCCTCCGGGTCCGGGGCGTCGGGCGCGGCGTCGTCCGGGCTCTGCTCGACCTGCCCGGCCTGCTCGACCGACGGCTCGGCCACCGGCTCCGGGCCGGCCTCCTCCTCCACGGCGGCGAGCTCCTCGCGCGCGGTGGCCGCCCGCTCGTGGGCCTCGGTGAGCGACGACGCGAGCTGCTCCAGCTCCTCGGTGGACGACGCCAGCCGCCCGCGCAGCGTCTCGACCTGGCCCGCGAGCCGCGCCACGCCCTCGCGGCGGTCGGCCGCGGCACGCGTCGCCGCGGCCAGGCGACGTTCGGCGGTGGTCAGCGCGTCCTCGGCGCGCTCGCGCCCCTCGGCGTGCCCATCGAGCACGGCCCGCGCCTCGGCGACCTCGGCCTCCAGCGCCGCCTCGTGCTCGGCGGCCTCGCCGGCGCGGCGCTCGAGCTCGTCGGGGTCGGGCCCCGACGGCGCGTCCTCGACGCCGGCGACGTGCCGATGGCGCTCGGCGGCCAGCGCCACGGTGCCGCGCAGGCGCTCCTGCAGCGCCGAGAGCCGGTACCAGCCCTCCTGGGCGCGGGTGTGCGCCGGCGTCGCGGCCTCGACCGCGGCCTCCAGCGCCGCCACCTGCTCGCCGGCCTCGGCGAGCGCCCGCTCGGTCTCGTCGCGACGGCGGCGGGCGGCGTCCTCATCGGCCTGGTCGCGCTCGATGGTGGTCCGCAGCGTCACCAGGTCGTCGGCGGCGAGGCGCAGCCGGGCGTCGCGCAGGTCGGCCTGGATGGTCTGGGCGCGCCGGGCGATCTCGGCCTGGCGCCCGAGTGGCTTGAGCTGGCGGCGCAGCTCGGTGGTGAGGTCGGACAGGCGGGTGAGGTTCGCCTGCATCGCCTCGAGCTTGCGCAGCGCCTTCTCCTTGCGCTTGCGGTGCTTGAGGACGCCCGCGGCCTCCTCGATGAACGCCCGCCGCTCCTCGGGACGCGACTGCAGGATGGTGTCGAGCTGCCCCTGGCCGACGAGGACGTGCAGCTCGCGACCGATGCCGGAGTCCGACAGCAGCTCCTGGACGTCGAGCAGGCGACAGCTGCTGCCGTTGATCTCGTACTCGCCCGCCCCGGACCGGAAGACCCGCCGGGTGATCGAGACCTCGGAGTACTCGATCGGCAGCGCGCCGTCGGCGTTGTCGATGGTCAGCGTGACCTCGGCCCGGCCGAGCGGGGCGCGCCCCGACGTGCCGGCGAAGATGACGTCCTCCATCTTCCCGCCGCGCAGCGCCTTGGCCCCCTGCTCGCCGAGCACCCAGCTGATGGCGTCGACGACGTTGGACTTGCCCGACCCGTTGGGCCCGACGACGCACGTGATGCCCGGCTCGAAGCGCAGGGTGGTGGTGGACGCGAAGGACTTGAAGCCCTTCAGCGTGAGGCTCTTGAGGTGCACGGCCCGGTCCTCCTCCCCGCCCCGGGTGCGCCAGACGCTACGCGAGCCCCCCGACACGGTGACGGGCGCGGTGAAACGTCGTCCGGATCGGTCGAGCCGGTGTGCCGCGTCGCACGGACGGGCCGGACCGCCCGGTTTCGGGCCCGCGACAGCGCGTCAACCCGTCGGTATGGCTACCGCAACGCACTACCTCGAGGTCAACGCCCCGGCCGCCCAGTGCTACCAGTGGTGGCGGCCGCTGACCCATCTGCCGCAGATCATGGACGACGTGAAGTCGGTGGAGCCGAAGGACGGTTCGGCGGACGTCACGCACTGGGTCGTGGACGGTCCGCTGGGCAAGGCCATCGAGTGGGACGCCAAGATCATCGATGAGGAGACCGACCGCAAGATCGCGTGGAAGTCGCTCGAGCAGAGCAACAACCACGTCGAGACCGGCGGCGCGGTCCGGTTCGACCCGCACGGTGACACCACCGGCGTCGAGGTCAGCCTGCACGTGAACACCCCGGGCGGTGCCGCGGGCGACGCCGTCGCCAAGCTCTTCGCCGACCCGCAGAAGAAGGTCGAGAAGGCGCTCGAGGAGTTCAAGCAGCTCATGGAGCGCTCCTCCCAGAACGTCTGAGCAGCACCCAGCACGGTCCCGGGCCCCGTTCCGCTCCCGCGGAACGGGGCCCGACGCGTGTCCGGGCCGCTAGGCTGGGGGCGTGACCGAGCCGGGATACACCGAGGACGGCGTGCCCACGTTCGAGCACGTCCGCGAGACCATCGAGCGCCGCTCCGCCACCGCGGCGGGCTACGAGGAGCTCGTCGCCGAGAGCCCCGCGGGTCGCGAGCGCGCCGAGCGCGAGGCCGACCACGACGCCGCCGCCCGCGACAAGCTCGAGGAGATCCGCCGCTCGCTGCGCGGCGACGGCTAGGTCACGGCGGCCGGGACGTCACCCCGCGCCCACTCGCATGGCCGCCGACGTGCGGTCGTGCACGCCGAGGGTCGTGTAGACGTTCTCGAGGTGCTTGCCGACGGTGCGGCAACTGATGCCGAGCTCGTGGGCGATCGCGCGGTCCGTGGCGCCGCGCGCCACCATCGCCAGGATCCGGCGCTCGCGCGGCGTCAACCGTACGGGCGCGCCGCCCCCGGCGACCCGCCAGAGGGCGTCGGCGAGGTGGGGGCGCACGAGGCGCAGCAGCGCGAGGTCCCGGTCGTCGAACGGCGCTGCACGGTCCAGCACGACCCGGGCGCGCGCCCCGGCCCGCTCGAGGTCGACCGCGACCCGGTGCCCGCCGGCCGGGCGTGCCCCCGGCCACGCCAGCGTCGCGCCGTCGAAGCCGGTGGCCCGGACGCCGGCGCACGGCACGAGGTCGGCGAGGCGCGGCCACAGGTGCGCGGCGAGGTCGCCCGGGGTCCGCACCGCGGCGGCCCCGGCGGCGAGGGCCAGCGCGGCGGTCAGGACCGGTTCCGGGGTCATCGGGCACGCTCACAGCGGAGGCGGGCCACCGAGTGTGGACCGCCGCCCCGCGTGCCCGGCATCGCCGTCACCCGTCTGGCCTACGGAGTCCTCCGTATCGCTCACGGACGCGGGCTGCTGCTTCATGGGACGCACCGCCGTCCGTGTCCGCAGGAGTCCCAGGAGGTCCCCATGACCCGCCGCATGCTCGACTGTCGCGAGGTCCCCAGCGACAGCGGCTGCTCACTGACCCTCACCGGCACCGAGGACGAGGTCCTCGACGCCGGCGCCGCGCACGCCGTCGCGGTCCACGGGCACACCGACGGCCCCGAGCTCCGCGAGGCCCTGCGCGCCCACCTGCGCACCGCGCCCGTCGCCGCGGGCACGGGGTCGTTCGTGCAGGTCCTCGAGTTCCGGACCACCGAGCCGGAGCGCTTCGACGAGCTCGTCGCGGGGTGGGTCGAGGCGATCGGGGGCGAGCGGACCGCGCAGTGGTACGTGCTCGGTGCCGACCGCGAGTCCCCGGGCACCTACGTCGAGGTGGTCGGCTTCCCCGACCACGAGGCGGCGATGCGCAACTCCGACCACCCCGCGACCGTCCAGTTCGCGGCCAAGCTCGGCGACCTCTGCGAAGGACCGCCGACCTTCCGCGACCTCGACGTCGTCAGCGCGATGACGCCCTGACCGGCGCACTCACGGGTGCCGGCGCCGCGGCCGCGGCTGGCAGTGCGGGCACCAGTACGACGACCGGTTCATGAACGGCGCGCGCCGCACGGGCGTGCCGCAGCGCGGGCAGGGCCGGTCCTCCTGCCCGTAGACCGCGAGGGTGCGGTCGAAGTAGCCGGACTCGCCGTGGACGTCGACGTAGAGCGCGTCGAACGACGTGCCGCCCGCGGCCAGTGCCTCCCCCATCACCTCGGTCGCCGCGGCGAGCACCCGCCGGCCCTCGGGGCGCGACAGGGTCGCCGTCGGCCGCTCGTAGTGCAGCTTCGCGCGCCACAGCGCCTCGTCGGCATAGATGTTGCCGATGCCCGAGACGAGGGTCTGGTCGAGCAGCGCCCGCTTGAGACCGGTCCGGCGCCGGCGCAGCCCCGCGACCGCGGCCTCGCCGTCGAACGCGGGGTCGAGCGGGTCGCGGCCGATGTGGGCCACCGGCACGGGCAGCGCCTCCGGACCGGCGACGTCGACGACGGTCAGCCCGCCGAAGGTGCGCTGGTCGACGAAGCGCAGCTCCGGACCGTCGTCGACGAAGCGCAGCCGGATGCGCAGGTGCTTCTCGTCGGGGCGCTCGGCGGGCTGGACCAGCAGCTGGCCACTCATCCCGAGGTGCGCGAGCAGCGCCGCCTCGGGGGCGTCCTCGCCGAGCTCGACCCACAGGTACTTGCCCCGACGGCGGACGTCACGCAGGACCTGGCCGGTCAGGCGCTCGACGAGCTCGGGGCCGCCGCCGGGCTGGCGGCGCACCGAGCGCGGGTGGAAGACCTCGACCTCGCGGACCCGGCGGCCCAGCACGTGGTCGGCGAGCCCTCGCCGGACGACCTCGACCTCGGGGAGCTCAGGCACGGGTCGCCGACGACCCGTCGTCCCCTTCCAGGAACTGGTAGGCCGAGCGGGCGGCCTTCTGCTCGGCTTCCTTCTTGGTGCGCCCGACCCCGGTGCCGCGTTCCTCGCCGGCGACGACGACCGTCGCCGTGAACTCCTTGAGGTGGTCGGGGCCCTGCTCGGCCATCCGGTACTCGGGGACGCCGAGGTCGCGGGCGGCGGTGAGCTCCTGCAGGCTCGTCTTCCAGTCGAGCCCGGCGCCCAGCAGCGGGGCGGTGCGCAGCAGCTCGCCGAAGAGGCGCTCGACCAGCAGGCGCGAGGTCTCGATGCCGTGCTGGAGGTGGACCGCGCCGAGCACGGCCTCGACCGCGTCGCCGAGGATGCTCGGCTTGTCGCGGCCGCCGGTGAGCTCCTCGCCGCGGCCGAGGTACAGGCGGTCGCCGAGGCCGAGCTCGCGGGCGACCCCGGCGAGCGCGTGCATGTTGACCACGCTCGCGCGCAGCTTCGCCAGCTGCCCCTCGGGCAGGTCGGGGTGCTCGCGGTAGAGCCGTTCGGTCACGACGACGCCGAGCACGGCGTCACCGAGGAACTCGAGACGCTCGTTGGTCGGCAGCCCGCCGTGCTCGTAGGCGTACGAGCGGTGGGTCAGGGCGAGCTCGACCAGCTGCGGGTCGAGCTCGACCTGCAGGACCTCGGTGAGCGTCGGCTCCTGGGGAGGCTCCACCGCCTCCGCACTCGTGGCCGTCACGGCGACGTCGGGTGCGGCCTCAGGCCGGGGTGACGGCGCGGCGACCGGCGTACTGGCCGCAGTGGGGGCACGCGACGTGCGGCGGCTTCGGCTTCGCGCAGGCCTTGTTCTGGCACGCCTCCAGCTGCGGCACCGACGCCTTCCACTGCGAGCGGCGGGCGTGGGTGTTCGCGCGGGACATCCGGCGCTTGGGGACGGCCACGGTCTTGTCTCTCCCTAGTTCTCGGTGCGGCCGGTGCCGCCGTACTTCTCCTGCAGCGCGGCCCAGCGAGGATCGATTCTCTCACGGGCCTCTCCGGCCGGGACGAAGGCCCATGCCTCGGGGTCCGGGGTCGCCACGCCGGGGCAGTCCTCGCGGCACAGCGGGGTCACCGGCAGCTCCAGCAGGACCGCGTCGCGCACGGCCGGCTCGAGGTCGATCCGCTCGTCGACGATGCGGCTGACCTCGTCCTCGTCGGCCGTGTCGTCGGTGACCGAGTCGGGGTAGGCGTAGAGCTCGGTGAGCTCCACGTCGACGTGGTCGGTGAACGGCTCGAGGCAGCGCGAGCACTCGCCGCTCACGTCGGCCTCGACCGTGCCCGACGCCAGCACGCCCTCCATCACCGACTCGAGGCGCAGGTCGAGGTGGATCGGCGCGCCCACGGGCACACCGACCATCTCCAGGCCGAAGCCCTCGGGGGCGGGCACGTCGCGGCGCAACGTCTTCATCTGGCCGGGGCGGCGCAGCAGCTCGCGCGCGACGTCGACCACCCAGGGGCTGGTCGCGTCGACGGACGACTCGGGGCTCTTCTTCTCGCTCGTCATCTCACTGCTCGTGACGGTGGTGCTCGGCGGGCACGTGATCACGGCCCGACGAGCCAGTCTACGCGAGCACGATCAGGCGCCCAGGCGCTCGGTCCAGCGCCGCCAGCCCTCGCGCGGCGCCTCGTCGCGCGGCTCCGGCTCCTCGTCCCGCCGTGGCGGACCCGCGGCGGCCGGACCGACCGGCGCGCTCATCCGCAGCTGGTGGCGGTGGCGCCCGACGGTGTCGAGGACCGACTCGAGCGTCTCGGAGAAGTCGGCGAGGGTGCCGTCGACGTAGTGATCGCACTCCGCGCGGCGGCGGTCGGCCTCGTCGGTGGCCGCGTCGACGATCCGCTCCGCCTCCGCCTGGGCCGCGCGCGTCACCTCGTGGGCCTCGACGAGCCGCGCCTGCTCGGCGCGCCCGTCGGCCACCGAGCGCTCGTAGTCCTGTCGGCCGGCCTCGACCATGCGCTCGGCCTCGGCCTCGGCGCGCTCGGTCAGCTCGGCGTACTCGCGGCGCCCGCGGCCGACCGTGCGCTCCGCCTCGTGCTCGGCTTCGGCGATCATCTGCTGGGCCTGCTCGCGCGCCTCGGCCAGCAGGCGGTCGGCCTCCTCGCGCGCCTCGCGGCGCGCGGTCTCGGCCTCCTCGGTCGCGTCGGCGATCAGCTTGTCGCGGTGGTCCAGGACGTCCTGGGCGTCGTCGAGCTCGCCCGGGATCGCCTCGCGGACGTCGTCGAGGAGCTCCAGCACGTCGCCGCGCGGGACGACGCAGTTGCTGGTCATGGGGAGCCCGCGCGCCTCTTCGCAGAGGGTCACGAGCTCGTCGAGAGCCTCGAACACGCGGTACACGGCGGACAGTGTGGCCCCGGCGATCACCGGGACCGGGGATTGCGCACCTGCGTCGGCGTGTCGGGCGGGGCTCGATCCGGGTGCGGCCTCAGCCGATCCGCTCGCACAGGCGGCGGTGCACCTCGGGGTGCAGGAAGGCGCTGACGTCGCCGCCGCCGCGCGCGACCTCCTTGACCAGCGAGCTCGAGACGTACGACCACCGCGGGTCGGTGATGAGGAACGTGGAGTCGACGCCGGTCTGGTGGCGGTTCATCTGGGCCATCGGCTCCTCGAACCCGAAGTCGACGGACGAGCGCAGCCCCTTGACCAGGGTCGCGGCGCCGATCGCGCGGCAGTAGTCGACGACGAGGCCCTCGAACGCGTCGGTGCGGACGTTGGGGACGCCCTCCAGCGCCGTGGCGAGCAGCTCGCGGCGCTCGTCGACGGTGAACAGGCCCTGCTTGGAGGGGTTCACCGCGACGGCGACGACCACCTCGTCGAACAGCGCCGCCGCGCGGGTGACGACGTCGACGTGCCCGAGCGTGACGGGGTCGAACGAGCCGGGGCACACCGCGATCGCCATGGCGCCTGATCATTCCAGAGCGCGACGATGACCGACGTGGACGCCGACCTCCTGCGCGCCGACCTGGCCGCGCTCTACCCGCAGTTCGGGCTGCGGGTGGCCCACGCCGGGACCGTGCTCCTCGGGCCGACCGACGAGGAGCTGCTCGAGCTCGCCGACATCGTCGCCGAGCCCGGCGGGGTGGTGGAGCCGGGGCGCGAGGGCGAGCTCCTGGGGTGGACGCCCGAGAGCGGCGAGGGGGCCGCCCGGCGCTTCCTCGAGTGGGCGTGGCGGCTACGGGAGGCGCCGTCGCCCGCGCGCTGGCGGGTGCCGCTGGCCGTCCTCGACGGCGGCCGCGCGCTCGGGCTGGCGGTGCTGGCGCACGAGCTCGACGATCCGGCGGGGACGGTCCGCACGTCGTCGTGGCTGGCGCGCGCCGAGCAGGGGCGCGGGCTGGGGCGCCGGGTGCGGCTGATGCTCCTGGAGCTGGCGTTCGCGCACCTCGGGGCCACGCGGGCCGTCACCGGCGCGGCCGAGGGCAACGCCGCCTCGCGGGCCGTGACGGCGCGGCTCGGCTACCGCGAGACGCACCGCGCCACGGGTGGCGACGGTGTCGTCGAGGTCCACGCCGCGATCACCCCGGCGACCTGGCGGCGGCGACGCCTGCCCGACGTCGACGTCGAGGGCGTGGACGCCTTCCTGGCGGCCGTCACGTCGTGAAGGCGGTGACCGTCAGCTCGCCGGGCCCGCCGGTGGCCGACCGGAAGACGATCGCGCCGTCGGGGTTCGCGACGCGCTGCTGGGCGTCGTCGGGCGGGAGCCCGGACGCGGCGCGCCACGATCCGGCGTCGGCGAGGCGGACCGCGAGGACCACGCGGGTGTCGATGCCGCTCTGGGTCTCCAGCCGTGTCACCACCGCGTCCGCCGGCAGCGGGGCGAGCGCGGCGAAGCGCAGGGCCCGGTCGACCTGGGCGGGAGTGGGCGGAGCGTCGCGGGGCTGTGGCGGCGCGGTGGTGCAGGCGCCCAGGGCGACCAGCAGCGCCGTCAGGAGCACGGGCACGAGGTTCGACCGCACGTCGTCGATCGTGGCAGGTGCTCCGTGGCGAGGAGCCGCCGCGCGCAGCAGGCCCTGACCGTCGGCGCGTGGGGCGGGTCCGGCTGGGCCGACCGGCGCCGTTTCCGCACCTCACGGGGACGGCGACCCTGTGGGGTACCCCACAAGGAGGCACAGCATGGCTGACGGTTCCCCGCGGCGCGCCCGACGGACGACCCCCTCGACGGGCGACGGAGCCCGCCGCCCGGAGTCCGAGGAGGGCGCCGAGCGGCGGCAGGACGAGCGGCAGGACGAGCGCCGTGCGGAGCGTCGGGCGTCCGGGTCGACGAGCCCGCGCCCGGAGGGCGGCGGCCGCCCCGACGTCTACCTCGACGTCCCGAAGCTGCAGGTCGACCACATCGGGCTCGAGGTCGAGGACCTGCGCGCGAAGGTGTCGCTGCAGGCCGAGGTCCTCGACCTGCTCAAGCTCAACGTCGGCGTCGACGCCCAGCTCGGCAGGGTCGCACTCGAGATCGACGGCGTGCAGGCCGAGGCGACGCTCAAGGTCCGCCTGGACGAGGTCGCCCGGATCATCGACCGGGTCCTGACCACGATCGACCGCAACCCGCAGATCCTCGAGACGGTGGTGCGCAGCGCCGCGAGCGCGGTGCAGGACGTCGGCTCGGGCCTCGGCGAGGCGACGGGCGAGGTCGGGCGCGCGGCCGGCAGCGCGGTCGGCGAGCTCGGACAGCAGGCCGGCGGGGCCGTCGGCGAGCTCGGGCAGCAGGCCGGCGGGGCCGTGGGTCAGCTCGGCAGCGCGGCCGGGGACGCCGTCGGTGAGGTCGGTCAGCAGGCCGGCAACGCGGTCGGCCAGGTCGGGGACACGGCGGGCGACGTCGTCGGCGAGGTCGGTCAGGTCGGTCAGCAGGCCGGAAGTGCCGTGGGTGGTGCGGCCGGCGACGTCGGGGAGGCCGCGGGCAGCGCGACCCAGGGGGCCGGGGAGGTGGTCGGCTCGACGAGCGGCTCGACGAGCGACTCGGCGGGGGGCTCGGCGGCGGGCTCGGCGACCGGGACGGCAGGCGACGCCGCCGGCGCGGTCGACGACGCGGCCGGGACCGCCGTGTCCGACTCCGACTCCGACTCCGGCTCCGGCTCCGGCTCCGGCTCCGGCGAGGAGGACGCGGTCACCGGCGCGGGCCGCACCGTCGACGAGGCGGCCGGGTCGGCCGGGTCGGCCGACGACCCCGCCACGGAGAGCACCTCCGACACGGCGTCCGACAGCGACACCGGCGAGGAGGGCGCCACCCGGACCTCGAAGCGGTCCTCGAGCGGCGGGCGCTCCCGTCGCGCGACGTCGACGACGCGGCCCCGACCCGCCCGCCGGGCCAGCGGATGAGCGACGACCGCCCGCCGGACCTCGAGTTCCGGGCCACGGTGCGGGCGCGCCGGCTGCGCTTCCACGAGGAGCCGCAGGTCCGGGTCGACCTGACCGGCGACCAGGACGACGCCTCGTCCTCGGGGAGCCGGCGTCGCGACCTCCCCGACCGCGTCCAGGCCCACACGACCTACCGGGACGTGCGCATCGACGAGGCGATCCTGTCCTGGGTCGACGCGCCAGACGACCCGACCTGACCGCTCCCGGGCGGCCGGCACCGCGCCCGCCGGCCGCCCGGGACGTCGATCAGCCCGCCGACCCCGACGAGCTGCGACGACGGCGGGTCGTCGGCTGCTCCTGGTCCCCGGCCTCCGTCGACTGCCGGGGACGCCGCGGCGAGCGCGGACGGGCCGGCTCGTCGGTGCCCGACTCCGACGGCCGCCGGCGCCGCGCTCCCCCGCTGCGGCCCGGCTGCGCGTCGGGCGTCTCCTCGGGGCGCTTGGAGCGGCGGGGCTGGGTCGACGACTGCGACGACCGGGTCGACCCGGACGAACCCGCGGACTCGGACGACCGCGAGGACCCGGACGCCTCCTCGGGCCGGCGGGGGCGACGCAGGTGGAGCCGCTCGGCGAGGCCGTGGCGGCCGTCGCCGTCCTGCCCCTCGTCGGTGCCGTCTCCGTCGGAGCTCCCGGCGCGGGCGCCGGACTGGTCCGCGGCCTCGTCGACGTCGACGCCCTGGTCGCGGGAGGCTCCGGCGGCCGGCGCCTGGTCCTCCTCGTCGGCGTCCTCAGCCTCGGCGTCCTCCTCCGCGTCGTCCTCGGCGTCCTCGGCGTCGGCGTCCTCGGCGTCGGCGTCCTCGGCGTCGGCGTCCTCGGCGTCGGCGTCCTCGGCGTCGGCGTCCTCGGCGTCGGCGTCCTCGGCCTCGGCGTCGTCCTCCGCCTCGAGGTCCTCGGTCTCGTCCTCGAGGTCCTCGGTCTCGTCCTCGGTCTCGTCCTCGAGGTCCTCGGTCTCGTCTGCCTGGTCCTCGACCTCGTCGTCCGCCTCGTCCTCAGCCTCGTCGTCGGCTTCGTCGTCGGCTTCGTCGTCGAGATCGCTCTCGGCCTCGGCGTCCGCGTCCGCGTCGTCGGCCTCGTCGTCCGCCTCGTCGTCGAGGTCCTCGGCCTCGGCGTCCTCGGCGTCCTCGGCCTCGAGATCCTCGGCCTCGAGATCCTCGGCCTCGAGATCCTCGGACTCGTCGTCGCCCTCGTCCTCGTCAGCCGCCTCGGCGTCCTCCGCCTCGTCGTCCGCCCGGTCGTCGGCCTCGGCCTCGGCGTCCTCGACCTCGTCGTCGCCCTCGTCCCCGGCGTCCTCCGCCTCGAGGTCGTCGTCCTCCGCGTCCTCGGCGTCGAGATCCTCGGCCTGGTCCTCGTCGGCCTGGTCCTCGTCGGCCTGGTCCTCGTCCTCGACGTCGGCGCTGTCCTCGACGTCGCCGTCCTCGCCGGTGTCCTCGTCGCGGGCCTCGCCCGTCTCCTCACCCCCGAGCCCGTCGGACCGCACGCCGACGCCGTCCTGCTCGCCGGTGCCGTCCTGGCTCTGTCCGGTGACGCGCTGCTGGCCGTCCTCCTCGGTCGTGATGTCGATCCGCACCCGCCGTCCGCCGATGACGACGGAGCCGTGGAGGTCGATCGATTCGATGCCGAGCGCTTCGGTCATGGGTGGGTCCTTCCCGATGATCGGACGTCGCCGTCCGAGGGAGCGGGCAGGGCCGTGGTGGTCGACCCGCCGCGTGGGAGCCCGGCATTCCCGGCGCACGGACGGGTGACGCCGTGCGGGCGGCCGTCGCGACGAAGTGGCTCCGAGCGGCGCAGCCGGTGCGCCCCGCCACTGCGCGGCGCTGCGCCGCCGTCGCGCGGCCGTCCGTCCGGACGGCGCGACCGACCGCTCCCTCTGTTGCGGCGTGTCGCGTCGGCGAGCAGGTGGCGATCCTGACGTTCAACGCCAGCGTGGACGCCACGCTGGCACACCCCGTGTGCCACTCGGGCTCGGTGCGGGGGCCGGGTCAGGTCGGGGCGGTGGCGAGGTGGAGGGTCGTCTCGCCGTAGGTGCGGGGCACCTCGGGGTCGAGGCCCTCGGGCCAGGTGGGCGCGGGCGAGCGGGTGTCCCGCTCGACGACCACGAGCCCGCCCCCGCGCACCCAGCGCGGCAGGAGGGCGAGGACCGCATCGACGGGGTCGGCGTAGGGCGGGTCGACGAAGACGAGGTCGACCGGGCCCGGCGTCCGCTTGAGGTACGCGAGCACCGACGACCGCCGCACCAGCGCGCCCCGCACCCCGGCCACCCCGACGTTGCTCTGGATCACCGCGCAGGCCCGCGGGTCCCGCTCGACGAGCAGCGCGGTGGACGCCCCGCGCGAGAGCGCCTCGATGCCCAGCGCGCCGGAGCCGGCGAAGAGGTCGAGGACCTCCGCGTCCTCCAGCGCGTCGCGCGCCTCGAGCGCGGAGAACAGGGCCTCGCGGACCCGGTCCGCGGTCGGGCGGGTGCCGGTCGGCGGCACGGCGATCTGACGACCGCCGGCCACGCCGCCGATGATGCGCGTCATCTACGCCAGCACCACGACCAGGTCGCCGCCCTCCACCTGCTGGACCGACGCGATCGCCAGGCGCTCCACCGTGCCGGCCCTCGGCGCGGTGATCGACGCCTCCATCTTCATCGCCTCGATCGTCGCGACGGTGTCGCCGGCCTCGACCCGGTCGCCCTCGCCCACCTGCAACGTCACCACGCCCGCGAACGGCGCCGGCACGTGGCCCGGGTCGCTGCGGTCGGCCTTCTCGGCGGCCTTGACGTCGGTGTGGACGGCGCGGTCACGGACCTGCAGCGGCCGCAGCTGCCCGTTGAGCGACATCAGCACCGTGCGCATCCCGCGCTCGTCGGGCTCCGAGATCGCCTGCAGCTCGATGAGCAGCTGCACGCCCGTGTCGATGTCGACGGCGTACTCGCGCTCGGACTCCAGCCCGTAGAAGAACTCCTGGCTGCGCAGCACCGAGGTGTCGCCGTAGGAGTGACGATGCTCGCGGAAGTCCTTCGTCGGCCCCGGGAAGAGCAGCTCGTTGAGCGTCGCGGCGCGGTCGGCCTCGAGGCCCTTGCGGTCGTCGTCGCTCAGCTCCGCGAGCCCCGGGCGCTCGGTGCGGCCCTCGAGCGCCCGCGAGCGCAGCGGCTCGGGCCAGCCGCCGGGCGGGTCGCCGAGCTCACCGCGCAGGAAGCCGATCACCGAATCGGGGATGTCGTACTTCGACGGCTCCGCCTCGAACGCCGCCGGGTCGACGCCGGCGCCGACGAAGTGCAGCGCGAGGTCCCCGACGACCTTCGACGACGGCGTGACCTTCACCAGGTGCCCGAGCATCCGGTCGGCGGCCGCGTAGGCGTCCTCGACCTGCTCGAACCGGTCCCCCAGCCCCAGCGCCACGGCCTGCTGGCGCAGGTTCGACAGCTGCCCGCCGGGGATCTCGTGGGTGTAGACGCGCCCGGTCGGCGACGCCAGCCCCGCCTCGAACGGCGCGTAGACCCTGCGGACCAGCTCCCAGTACGGCTCGAGGGCGTTGACGGCGTCGAGCGAGAGCCCCGTCGGGCGGTCCGAGTGGTCGGTCGCGGCGACGAGCGCCGACAGCGACGGCTGCGACGTCGTCCCGGCCATCGACGCCACCGCGGCGTCCACCGCGTCCACGCCCGCGTCGATCGCCGCGGTCAGCGTCGCGAGCTGGCCGCCGGCGGTGTCGTGGGTGTGCAGGTGCACGGGCAGGTCGAAGCGCTCCCGCAGGGCCGTCACGAGCCTGCGCGCGGCGGGCGGGCGCAGCAGCCCCGCCATGTCCTTGATCGCCAGCACGTGCGCGCCCGCCTCGACGATCTGCTCGGCGAGGCGCAGGTAGTAGTCGAGCGTGTAGAGCTTCTCCGACGGGTCGTCCAGGTCGCTCGTGTAGCAGAGCGCGACCTCGGCGACCGCCCCGCCGGACGCGCGCACGGCGTCGATCGCCGGGCGCATCTGCGAGACGTCGTTGAGCGCGTCGAAGATCCGGAAGATGTCGATGCCGACGCGGGCGGCCTCGGCGACGAAGGCGTCGGTCACCTCGGTCGGGTAGGGCGTGTATCCGACGGTGTTGCGCCCGCGCAGCAGCATCTGCAGGCACAGGTTGGGGACGGCCTCGCGCAGGCGGGCGAGGCGCTCCCACGGGTCCTCGGCGAGGAAGCGCAGCGCGACGTCGTACGTCGCCCCGCCCCAGCACTCGAGCGAGAGCAGCTCCGGGGTGGTGCGCGCGACGTGCGGGGCGATGTCGATCAGGTCGCGGGTGCGCACGCGCGTCGCGAGCAGCGACTGGTGGGCGTCGCGGAACGTCGTGTCGGTGACCGGGACCGTCGACTGCTCGCGCAGCCACGACGCGAACCCCTCGGGGCCCAGCTCGGCCAGGCGGCGGCGCGACCCGTCCGGCGGCGCCGCCGACAGGTCGACCGCGGGCCGCTTCTCGCGCGGGTCGACGAGGCGCGGCGGCTCGCCGTAGGGCTTGTTGACGGTGACGTCGGCGAGGTAGGCCATCAGGCGCGTGCCGCGGTCGGCGGGGGCGCGCGCGGAGAGCAGCTCGGGGTGCTCGGCGATGAAGCTCGTCGTCACGCGGCCCTCGCGGAAGTCCGGCTCGTCGAGCAGGGCCATGAGGAACGGGATGTTGGTGGCGACGCCGCGCACGCGGAACTCGGCGAGCGCCCGGCGGGCCCGGCGCACCGCGGTGGTGAAGTCGCGCCCGCGGCACGTGACCTTGACCAGCAGCGAGTCGAAGTGCGCGCTGATCTCCGCGCCGGCGTAGGCCGTCCCGCCGTCGAGGCGCACGCCCGAGCCGGACGCCGAGCGGTAGGCCGAGATCATCCCGATGTCGGGGCGGAACTCGTTGGCCGGGTCCTCGGTGGTGATGCGGCACTGGACGGCGAACCCGTGCAGGGCGACCGAGTCCTGGGAGAGCTCGAGGTCGGCGAGCGTCTCCCCCGACGCGATGCGCATCTGGGCGGCCACGAGGTCGACGTCGGCGACCTCCTCGGTGACCGTGTGCTCCACCTGGATGCGCGGATTCATCTCGATGAAGTGGTGGTGGCCGTCGGCGTCGAGCAGGAACTCGACGGTGCCCGCGTTGACGTAGCCGATGGCCTCGGCGAACTTGACCGCGTCCGCGCAGATGCGCTCGCGCAGCTCGGACGAGAGGTGCGGCGCGGGCGCGATCTCGACGACCTTCTGGTGACGCCGCTGCACCGAGCAGTCGCGCTCGAAGAGGTGCATGACGTGCCCGGCGCCGTCGGCGAGGATCTGGACCTCGATGTGGCGCGGGTCGATGACCGCCTGCTCGAGGATCACGGTGGCGTCGCCGAAGGCGCCCGACGCCTCGTTCATCGCCGCCTGCAGGGCGTCGCGCAGCGCGCTCGGCTCCTTGACCAGCCGCATGCCGCGCCCGCCACCGCCCGCGACGGCCTTGACGAACACCGGGAAGGTCATCGACTCGGACGCCGCGAGCAGGGTGTCGAGGTCGTCGGACGGGTCGGACGAGTCGAGCACCGGGACGCCGGCCTCGCGGGCGGCGGCGACCGCGCGGTGCTTGTTGCCGGCCATCGCGAGCACCCGCGGCGGCGGACCGATGAACGTGATGCCCGCCTGCTGGCACGCCGTGGCGAGCCCCGGGTTCTCCGACAGGAACCCGTAGCCGGGGTAGACGGCGTCGGCGCCGGAGCGCTGCGCGGCCGCGATGATCTCCTCGATCGACAGGTACGCGCGGACCGGGTGGCCGACCTCGCCGATCTGGTAGGCCTCGTCGGCCTTGAGCCGGTGCTCGGAGTTGCGGTCCTCGTGGGGGAACACGGCCACGGTGGCCGCGCCGAGCTCGTAGGCCGCCCGGAAGGCCCGGATCGCGATCTCGCCACGGTTGGCGACGAGCACCTTGCGGAACATCTCTGCGACACACCCCTCCCACCGGCACCACCCGGCACCCGGGTCGGCGGAGGCTATCGCGACCGGGCGGTGTCATGAGGGCGACGTGTGTCATGGCGGTGCGGTATCAAGGAGGGTGAGAGCAGAGCCAGGAGGAGGACATCGTGGACCGACCCCGACGTTCCGCCGCCCCGTGGCTGTTCGGCCTCGCCGCGCTGCTCACGCTGCTCTCGCCCGTGGTCTTCCTCGCCGTGTGGGTCGCCGCGGGCGACATCGAGGGCGTGGGCGTCGCCCTCCTGGCCGCGGTGGTCGACCTCTTCCTCGCCGCCGTCGCGGCGATCACCGCCACCGTCCTCGCCGTGCGCCGCGGCGTCACCCGCGTGCGCACGGTGGTGCACGGCCACCCCCAGGGCCGCGCCGGGCGCATGGCCGAGCACGACGCCGCCCGCTGGCACCTCGCGCGCGACCGCTTCGCGAAGCTCCAGGCCGAGTACGCCGCGTTCGAGGCCGACCCGCGCGCCGTCGCCGCCCGCCCCGCGCTCGCCGACGTCACCGTCCCGGCCACCGCGCGCTTCGTGCAGGCGATGGGCGACGCCGAGTTCCTCGCCACCGAGACCGAGCCCGCCGGCCCCCGCCGCGCCGAGTTCGCCGCCGCGGTGGACCGCGCCGAGACGGCCTGGCAGGACGCCCAGCGCGTCGCCGAGGGCCTCGCGCAGTCCCGTCACGAGGCCCCGCCGGCGCGCGAGACCCGCGCGGTCGACCCCGCTCCCCCGCGCGTCGTGGGGGCCGGGGCGCCGCCCGGGTCGGAGTACACCCAGGCCGCCGACGCCGTGCGCCGCGCCGCCGTCCGCGGGGCCCGCGACCTGCGCGACCGCCTGCGCGCCTGAGGATCCGCAGCGAACGCGCTGTTCGCTGCTCCTAGGCGTCCGAAGTCCCCGTTGATCACCCCGCGCGCACGGCGTCCGCGAACGCCGCCGGCTGCTCGACGAGCGTGTAGTGCCCCGCCCCGGGCACGACGACCACCCGCCGGTCGGGGCGCAGCGCGCTGACGGTGGCGGCGCTGATGTCCGGGGCGCCGCCGGCGACGACGAGCACCGGCATCGCCAGCGGCCTGGGGTCGGCGCGCTGGGCCACGGCGTCCCGGTCGAGCGCCCGGTAGCGACCCATCGCGGCGTCCAGGCGCCCGGGCGGGGCGTGGGCGGCGACGGCGTCGTCGAGCGGGAAGGCCGGCGTGCCGGTGAAGGCGGCGAGGAAGGCGCGCAGCCGCGGGCGTTCGGCGGCCTCCACCACTCCGGGCGGCGCGTCGCCGAAGGTCCGCAGGTGCGCCGGGCCGAGCTCCGCCAGCCCGTACCCGGGGACGCCTCCGCCGGAGAGCACGAGCCGTGCCACCCGGTCGGGGCGGGCGCGGGCCCAGGCGACGGCGGCCATCGCGCCGAGGTCGTGCCCGACGACCGTGGCCGCCGGCAGGTCCAGGGCGCGCGCGAGGTCGGTGAGGTCGGCCGCGAGGTCCGCGGCGGCGTAGGCGTCGGTGCCCGGCGGGGCGAAGCCCGAGCAGCCGGCGCCGCGCAGGTCCGGGACGACGACGTGGTGGTCGGCGGCGAGATCGGTGGCGACGGCGCGCCAGGTCGCCGACGTCTCGGGGAAGCCGTGCAGGAGCACGACGGCCGGCGCATCCGGCGGCCCCGCGAGGGTCACGTGGAGGCGCGTGCCGGCCGCGTCGACGGACCGGGTCATCCCGCCAGCCACGATCGGAGCACAGGGCTCAGGACCGTTCGGCGCAGCACATGCGCCCAGTGGCACCACCAGCACCAGCAGTACAGCCGCCACGACACGTGCCACTCGCCCAGGGTGACCGGTCGGCGCACGAGAACGACCGATCGGCCGCGGCAGGGATGTTTGTCACGGTCCCCGTGGGGCATCCGACCCGTGCGCGGACCAGGTGGGTGGGAGCTGGGGAGCCTCCGGCCACCGTATGGTCCGGGCCCGTCGTTCTGGGCGACGGGCCCGGACTCCGCCTACCTCGCGGCCACGGCGGTGCTCAGAGGACCCGGCGCACCGTGTTCACGTCGTCCATGCGCCGCTCGACCTCCGAGATCTTGACGTCGGAGCCGGTGCGCGGCGCCTCGATCATCTTGCCGCCGCCGATGTAGATGCCGGCGTGGCTGACCGGTTCGTTGAAGAAGATCAGGTCGCCGGCCCGCATGTTGTCCACGCTGACCTCCTGGCCCTCGGTGGCCTGGGCGCGAGAGGTCCGCGGCAGCTCGACGCCGGCCTTCTCGTACGCGAACTGGATCAGCCCGGAGCAGTCGAACCCGTCCGGGGTCGTGCCGCCCCAGACGTAGGGCACGCCCAGCTGGGCGCGCGCCGCCGAGATCGCCTGCTGCGCGGCGGACGAGCCCGCCGACGAGGACGACTCCTCGCGGCTCTCCGACGACTGCGAGCTGCGCGCCGACTGCCGCTCGCCCTGCTGCGAGCTGCTCGCCGCGGCCCGCGTCTGCGGCGAGTCGTGCTTGATCGACGGGGCGGCGGCCGCCGCCGGGCTGATCACCGGCAGCACCGAGGAGGTCGCGGCGTCCGTGCTGGGCGACGCGGGCGCGGCCGGCGCGACGGCGAGGGCCGCCGAGGCCAGCTCCGGGGCGGCCGCGAACTCGCCGGTGGCCGGGGGCTCCTCGTCGCCCAGGAGACCGTGCGTGGCCATCCCGCCGGCGGTCGCGACGGCACCGAGGGCGGCCAGCGAGAGGCCGGCGGTGCGCGCGGCCCGCGAGACGGGGGAGGTCGCCGAGCCGTGGCGGCCCGTGGGACCGGCCGGACGGCCGTGACGGCCGTGGGCGGAGCGGGAGCGGCGGTCGGCGGGGACGATGCCCATCGAGCCGGTCGTCGCGTCCTCGGGAGCGCGGTGGCGTCCGGCGGGACGCGGCGCGGCACCCTCGGCGATCTCGGGCAGCACAGCCGTCATGCGCGATCTCCTCGCCCGCCGGGCGGCGCTCGCCGGACTCGCGGCCGCGGGGACGGCCGGGGTCCGCGGACGGCGGGCCGCTGGGGAGCTGCGGCTCGACGTCGGTCACCCGCCCCGTCCTGGGAGGTCGTGCGCTCCGGGGAGGCCGCCGGACGGGGAGTCGGACGAAGCGGCCGAGCGCGCCGCCACGCTGATGCCTGGCGACCACCGGAACGTAACCGATCCGTGACCCTCGTCCGCCACGCCACGCCGTCACAGCGCGCTCACCGGTCATCGCACCGCGCTCACTGGTGCGCGGGGTTGACCCGGGACCGCTCAGCGCGGAGCTGGCCCGATCCGGTGACGACGAGCGGACGTGTTCACACCCCGTCGCCGCCGTGCGGCCGGACGAGCAGGGGCCTACAGCCGATCGAGGAACGCCGCCTCGGCCTCGCCGACCACCGACCGCACGAGTCCGGCCAGTCCCGGGTGACGGGCGAGCAACGGGTCGTCGGCCATCACCGCGCGGGCCTCCTCGCGCGCCTCGGCCACGAGGTCGCCGTGCTTGAGCACCGAGAGCATGTGCAGTCCCGACCGGCGCCCGGACTGCTGGGCGCCGAGCACGTCGCCCTCGTCGCGCACCTCGAGGTCGATGCGCGAGACCTCGAACCCGTCGGGCGTCGCCGCCAGCCGCTCGAGGCGCTGGAGGGCCGGTGAGCCCTCCGCGGCCTCGGTGACGAGCAGGCACGACGACGCCGCCGCGCCGCGACCCACGCGGCCGCGCAGCTGGTGGAGCTGGGAGACGCCGAACCGGTCGGCATCCATGATGATCATCATCGTGGCGTTCGGGACGTCGACACCCACCTCGATGACCGTCGTCGCGACGAGCACGTCGACCCGGCCCTCCGAGAAGGCGCGCATCACCGCGTCCTTCTCGTCGGTGGGCATCCGGCCGTGGAGGATCTCGAGCCGCAGCCCGGCCAGCGGGCCCTCGGCGAGCATCGGCCCGACGTCGGTGACGGCGAGCGGCGGGCGCGCGGCCTCCTCCTGCTCCTCCTCGTCCGGCGGGCGCAGCTTGCGGAGGGCCTCCTCGAACTCGTCGGGCCCCGGCGCCTCCGGGTCGAGCAGGTCGCCGGCCGGCGGCTCGGGCCACTGCTCGCCGGGCTCGCCGCCTTCGTCGCCGATCCGCGGGCACACGACGTAGGCCTGGTGGCCCGCGGCGACCTCCTCGCGCACCCGCTCCCACGCCCGCTCCAGCCACCGCGGCTTGACGCCCGCCGGCACCGCCGTCGTGGCGATCGGCTTGCGTCCCGTCGGCAGCTCGTCGAGCACGGAGATGTCGAGGTCGCCGTAGAGGGTCAGCGCCACCGTGCGCGGGATCGGCGTCGCGGTCATGACGAGCACGTGCGGCGTCGTCGGGCCCGACCGCGAGCGCAGCTCGTCGCGCTGGTGGACCCCGAAGCGGTGCTGCTCGTCGACGACGACCAGCCCCAGGTCGGCGAAGCCCACGCCCTGCTGGATCACCGCGTGGGTGCCGACGACGATCCCCGCCGCCCCCGACTGGGCGTCGAGCAGCGCCTGCCGCCGGGCCTTCGCCCCCAGCGAGCCGGTCAGCAGGGTGACGCGTGTGGCGTGCTCGGGGTCGGCAGCGGGATCGTCGGAGAGCTCGCCCGCCCGGCCCAGCGGCCCGAGCATCGCCTGCAGCGACCGGGCGTGCTGGGCCGCGAGGACCTCCGTCGGCGCGAGCAGCACCGCCTGCCGCCCGGCGTCCACCACCTGGAGCATCGCCCGCAGCGCCACGACCGTCTTGCCCGAGCCGACGTCGCCCTGCAGCAGGCGGTTGAGCGGCTCCTCGCCGGCCAGCGCCTCGCTCAGCGACTCCCCCACGGATCGCTGCGCGCCGGTGAGCGCGAAGGGCAGGCGCGCGTCGAACGCCGCCGCGAGCCCGTCGTCGCGGCGCGGGCAGGCGGGCGCGGGCCGGGTGGTCGCGCTCGCCCGGCGCCCGGCCATCGCGAGCTGCAGGCCGAACGCCTCGTCCCACACGAGCCGGCGCCGCGCCTCGCGCTCCTCCTCACGGGTGTCGGGCAGGTGGACCCGGCGCAGCGCGTCGCCGAGCGAGGCGAGACCGTGGGTGGCGCGCAGGGTGTCGGGCAGCGGGTCCTCGGGCTCGTCGAGCAGGTCGAGCACCTGGCGCACCGCCAGCATCACCACCCAGGACCGCAGCTTGCGCGTGGCCGGGTAGATCGGGATGAGGCCGGGCAGCTGCGCCTCGGCCCCCGCGTTGAGCACGATGAACTCGGGCGCCGCGAGCTGCCAGCCGCCGCGGTAGCGGCTCAGGTCGCCGGAGAACAGCGCGCGCGTGCCGGGGGCGAGGTCGCGCTCGCGGTAGGGCTGGTTGAAGAACGTGCAGGTGAAGCGCTGGGCGCCGACCGACACGGTGGCCTCGACGATGTGGCCCTTGCGGTGGCGCATCCGGCGGCCCGCGACCTTCTCGACCGTGCCCAGCAGCGTCACGTGCTCGCCGGGCCGGAACCGCTGGTCCTCGCGCTCCGAGGTGTGGGTGACCGTGGCGTGCTCGATGTACTTGCGCGGATAGTGACGCAGCAGGTCGCCCACCGTCTCCAGCTCGAGCTGGCGGGCGAGCGGCCGCGCGGTCTTGTCGCCCAGGGCCGTGCGCAGCGACGTGTCCATCCCGACCACGGCGACGAGCATGTCATCCCGGTCCGACAGCGCCGGGGCGAGCGTCGGCGAGCCCGTGCCCGCGACCCCGCCGGACGCCCGCGGGGCGGGCCTCGGTTACGCTGGTCGGGAGTGCGCACCACCGTCCGGTGTCCGTGCGCCTGCGGAAATCTCATCAGCGTGTCGAGGAGTTCAGCCGTGAGTGCCGTCTGTGACGTGTGCGCGAAGGGCCCCGGGTTCGGGAAGTCGGTGTCGCACTCGCACGTGCGCACGAACCGCCGTTGGAACCCGAACGTGCAGGTCGTCCACACCCGCCTGGCCAACGGCAACCGCAAGCGGATGAACGTCTGCACCTCGTGCCTCAAGGCTGGCAAGATCGCGCGCTGAGCGCGTCCACCGGTTGAGCCGGCCTAACGGCCGAGTTCGTCGCGCAGCGTCCGCAGGGCGTCCCGGGTCCCGTCCGGGGGCAGCGCCTGGACGCGGAGCAGCTCCATGGTGGCGAGGTAGTCGTCGACGTCGGCGCGCTTGTCGAGGTACAGCGCGCTGGTGAGCTGCTCGAGGTAGACCACGTCGGGCACCCCGGCCTCGCGCGGGAAGCGCAGGATGCTGAACGGTCCGCCGGCGCCCGCGTGCCCGCCGAGCCCGAGCGGCACCATCTGCACGACGACGTGGCGTTGCTCGGACACCTCGAGCAGGTGGTCGATCTGGGCCTGCATGACCTCGACCCCGCCGGTGGGCCGCCGCAGCGCCGCCTCGTCGAGCACCGCCCACAGCGTCGGCGGGTCGTCGCGGTCGAGGACCTCCTGGCGACGCAGCCGCAGCTCCACGCGCCGCTCGTGCTCGCCGGCCGGCATCGACCCGAGCAGCAGCGCGGTGACGTGCCGGACCATCGCCTCGGTCTGCAGCAGCCCGGGGACGAACTGGGGCTCGTAGGTGCGGATGTGGTCCGCGGCCTGCTCGAGCCCGACGTAGGTCTCGAACCACGGGGGCAGCAGGTCGGAGTACTGGTGCCACCAGCCCGGCGTGTTGGCCTGCCGCGCCAGCCCGAGCAGCGCCTCGCGCTCGTCGGCGTCGTGCACGCCGTAGAGCGTCAGCAGGTCGCCGACGTCGCGCTCCTTGAAGCCGGTGCGCCCGTTCTCGAGCCGGCTGATCTTGGCGTGGGACCCGCGGATGCGGTCGCCCGCGGCCTCGCGCGTCACCCTCGCCCGCTCGCGCAGGGCCCGCAGCTGCTGGCCCAGCATGATCCGCAGCACGGTCGGTCCCCCGCCCGGCGCGTCGCGGATGTCACGGGCACGGTCCGGGACCTGCTCGGCCGCCACCCCCGCGGGCTCCTGGGGTGGGACCACGCCGGTACCTCCACCAGCCTCGCCTCGCCGTGCGCACGGGGGCGCGCCCGGTCAGGGGGCCGACCCTAGCAGTCGGTCCCCGGCGATCCGGCCCCGTTCGGCGCGTCGGACGGCGTCAGGCGCCCTCGGCGAGGAGGTCGTCGAAGTCGCCGTCCTTCGCGCCCAGCAGGAAGGCCGTCATCTCCGCGCGCGTGTAGACGAGCACGGGGCCCTCCCGGTGGCGCGAGTTGCGCACGGCCACCCCGCCGTCGGGGAGCGGGGCCACCTCCACGCAGTTGCCCTTCGGGTTGCTGCGGCGGCTCTTGCGCCAGGGGACGCCGTCGGCGACCGTGCCGTGGGCTCCCGGTGCCGGCGCTCCCGATGGTCCCGTCGGCCCCGTCTGCTCCGTCATGCGACCTCCCCCTGGCCGTGCAACAGCTCTCGGCGGTGCAGATGTTCTTGCATCTGCACACTACGTCGGTCAGGATCGAGGACGTCGCCGACGTCGGGGAGTGCGACGAACGGAGGTCCACGTGAGCCAGCCGGGACGCCCAGGATCTCCAGGGCGTGCACCTGCGCCGCTCCGTGTCACCTCCGAACGTCTCGGTGAGGACGAGGCCCGGGAGGCCCGGGAGGCCGACGCGGTGTCCGTCGCCACACCGGCCCGCACCGCCACCGTCACGGCCGCCGGCCCGCTCCCGGCCGGCCCGCCGCAGCCCGCGTCCGCGTCTGTGTCTGCGGCGCCCGTCGTCGCACCCCGTCCGGCCCTGCCGGTGATGGCTCCGCGCCCGCGGCGCCGGTGGTCCGACCTGTGGCGGATGGTGTTCGCGCGCCGCCGCGCGGGGCGCCACCGTCCGGAGACCACGCCGCCGCAGAGCTGGAGCATGATCTCGCCGCAGCGTCGGCGGCGCACCCGCCGCTGGGGCCGGTACTGATCGTCTAGGGCAGGCGCCAGTCGACCGGCTCGTCCCCGAGCTCGGTCAGGTACTCGTCGACGCGGCTGAACGGCCGCGAGCCGAAGAACCCACGGTCCGCCGACATCGGGCTCGGGTGCGCGGACTCGACGGTCGGGACGTCCTCGCCGAGCAGCGGCTTCACCGTCTGCGCGTCCCGCCCCCACAGCACCGCGACGAGCGGCTGGTCGGGGCGCGCCACCAGCGCCGCGACGGCCGCCTCGGTGACCTTCTCCCAGCCCTTGTTGCGGTGCGACCCCGGCGCGCCGGGCCCGACCGTCAGCACGCGGTTGAGCAGCAGCACCCCGTTGGCGGCCCACGGCGAGAGGTCGCCGGTGCTCGGCGGCGGGTGGCCGAGGTCGTCCGTGTACTCGCGGAAGATGTTGACCAGGCTCTTCGGCAGCGGCCGCACGTCCGGCGCGACCGAGAACGAGAGCCCGACGGCGTGGCCCGGGGTCGGGTAGGGGTCCTGGCCCATGACCAGCACCCGCACGTCGTCGAACGGCTGCTGGAACGCGCGCAGCACGTTCGGCCCCGCCGGCAGGTACCTGCGGCCCTCGGCCACCTCGGTGCGCAGGAAGTCACCCATCGCCGCCACGGTGTCCGCCACCGGCGCGAGCGCCTCGGCCCACCCGGCCTCGACGGATTCGGAGAGGGGACGGGCCACGGTACGAGCCTCCGGACAGGCGCGGGAGCGGGGACGGCGGGTGACGGGACCCGGCTCGGGCGACGCTAGCGCCCGTCGGCGGCGTCGCGGTCGCCGACCCTCGTCCGGGCCGACGCGGCGGAGCGCGAGGCTCAGCTCGACGCGCCGGCGAAGCAGAGGCTGCTCGGCTCGTCGCGGTAGGTGCCGAAGCGTGGGATCGGGACGTAACCCCGCGCGCGGTAGAAGGCGAGCGCCTCGGGCTGCTCGGTGCCGGTCTCGAGGACGGTCCGGCGGTGATCTCCTGCCCGTCGTCGAGCTCGATGTCAGGGTGGGTCCACTGCCCCGAGCGGTGTCGGTCTCGGGGCCGCGTCGCGCTCCGGTCCCGAGGAGGAGGTCCGATGACGGTCCGGGTCGCCGTCTGCTGGGACGTCGACGGCACGCTCCTGCGCGCCGGACGGGTCGGGGGCGCCGTGCTGCGCACCGCGTTCGCCGAGGTCACCGGCCTGGACGCGCCCGAGGGCGTCGTCATGGGCGGGCTCACCGACCGCTTGGTGGCCGACGCCTACCGCGACCTGCTGCCCCCCGACGCCGCCGCGGCCCTGCACGCCCGCGGCGACGAGTACGGCGTGGCCTTCGCCGAGGCCGTCACCCGCGCCTGGGCCGGGCGCGACGCCGAGCTCGCCGCCGTCACCGCGCCGCTGCCCGGGGTGCCCGAGACCGTCGCCGCCCTGGCCGCGGAGCCCGGCGTCACCCAGGTCGTCGTCACCGGGAACGTCCGGGCCGGCGCCGAGGCCAAGCTGCGCGCCGCCGGGCTGGGGCGGTACCTGGACCTCGACCGCGGCGCCTACGGGCACCTCGGTGGGCCGCGGGCGACGCTCGTGCACGCGGCGCGCGCCGCGCTCCGGACCCACCACGGCGCCTCGGTGACCCTCGTCGTCGTGGGCGACACCCCCCGCGACGTCGAGGCCGCGCACGCCGCCGGGGCGGTCGCGGTCGGCGTCGCGACGGGCGCCGCGAGCACCGGGGATCTGCACGCCGCGGGCGCCGAGCACGTCTTCGACGACCTGTCCGACCCGTCCCGTCTGGTGGCGGTGGTCCGCACCACGCGCGAGGATTCGTGGCACACCACGCAAGGAGGCTCGTGATGCCCGAGCGGACGATGGAGGCCCCCCACGGCGGCACCGGGAGCGACGCCCCCTCGGCGGCGACCCCGCCCGCGGCGGTGGGACCGGAGCTGGCCCGGGACTTCCGCGACGTCCTGCCCGCCGATCTGGTGATCACCGACGAGGTGGGACGGCGCAGCTACGAGTGCGACGGGCTCACCGGGTTCCGGCAGGTCCCGGCCCTGGTCGTGCTGCCGCGCGACGCCGAGGAGGTCGCCGCCTGCGTGCGGATCTGCGCCCGCCACGGCGTCCCGTTCGTCGCCCGCGGCGCCGGCACCGGGCTGTCGGGCGGCGCGATGCCCGTCGCCGACGGCGTCGTGATCTCGGTGCAGAAGCTGCGCCGCATCCTCGAGATCGACGTGGAGAACCGGCGCGCGGTGCTCGAGCCCGGCGTCTACAACCTCGAGATCTCGAAGGCCGCCCAGCCCCACGGCCTCTACTACGCGCCCGACCCGTCGAGCCAGCAGGTCTGCACCATCGGCGGCAACGTGGCCGAGAACTCCGGCGGCGCGCACTGCCTGAAGTACGGCTTCACCACCAACCACGTCCTCGAGATGGAGGTCGTGCTCGCCGACGGCTCGGTGGTCACCCTCGGTGGTCCCACCGGCGAGCAGGCCGGCCCCGACCTGCGCGGGTTGTTCATCGGCTCCGAGGGCACGCTCGGCATCTGCACCAGGGTGACCGTCCGGCTGCTGCAGACCCCGGAGACGGTCCGCACGGTGCTGGCGGACTTCCCGTCGATCGAGGCCGCGGGCGACACCGTCGGCGACATCGTCGACGCGGCGATCATCCCGGCCGCGGTGGAGATGATGGACTCGCTGTCGATGGAGGCCTCCGAGGCCGCCACCGGCGCCGGGCTCACCGTCGACGCCCCCGCCGCGCTGATCATCGAGCTGGACGGTCCGGCCGACGAGGTCGAGGCCGAGTTCGAGCACCTCACCGCCATCTGCGAGCGCCACGGCGCCACGCGCCTGCACGTTCCGACCGAGGCCGAGGAGCGCCAGAAGGTGTGGAAGGGGCGCAAGGCCGCCTTCGCCGCGGTCGGGCGGATCAGCCCCGACTACATCGTCCAGGACGGGGTCGTCCCCCGGACGCGGCTGGCCGAGGTGCTCACGCGCATCGCCGAGATGGGCCGCGACGCCGGCCTGCGCGTGGCCAACGTCTTCCACGCGGGCGACGGCAACCTGCACCCGCTGGTGCTCTACTCGGAGTCCGCGGGCGAGCACGACGCCGCGGAGAAGCTCTCCACCGACATCGCCGAGCTGTGCGTCGAGCTGGGCGGGTCGCTGTCGGGCGAGCACGGCATCGGCACCGACAAGGCCTGCTCGATGCCGGTGATGTTCTCCTCCGACGACCTCGGCGTCATGCACCGCGTGCGGCTCGCCTTCGACCCGGACTCGCGCTGCAACCCGGGCAAGCTCTTCCCGACGCCCCGGCTCTGCGGCGAGCGGCCCGGCAAGTACCAGCCCCACCCCCTCGAGGAAGCAGGAGTGATCGAGCGCCTGTGAGCACCCCACGGGTAGAGACCGTCACGCCCACCACCGTCGACGACCTGCGCGCCGCCGTCCTCGACCGCCCCGGCACGATCCGCCTCGCCGGCGCCGGCACCGCCGCCGACTGGGCGGGCACGCCCGCACCCGCGGACACGGTCCTCGACCTCACGGGGCTGTCCGGGATCGTCACGCACAACCCCGGCGACATGACCGTCGAGGTCCACGCCGGCACGCCGTTCGCGCAGCTCCAGGAGGAGCTGGGCGAGCACCACCAGCGCGTCGCCGTCGACCCCGCCCGGGTCGCCGAGGGCGCCACCCTCGGCGGGCTGTTCGCCACCGCCGACTCCGGTCCGCGCGCGCTGCAGTACGGCTCCCTGCGCGACCTCGTCATCGGCGCGACGATCGTGCTCGCCGACGGCACCGTCGCCCGCTCCGGCGGACACGTGATCAAGAACGTCGCGGGCTACGACCTCACCAAGGTCCTGCACGGCGCCCATGGCACGCTCGGCGTCGTCGCCCGGCTCGTGCTGCGCCTGCACCCGACGCCGCAGGCCACGGTCACCGTCGCGGTGCCGTGCGAGCGGTCGGGGTCGGCGGACCTCGCCCGGCGGGTGGCCGACAGCCCGGTCGAGGCCACGGCGATCCAGTGGCACGGGTCCGATCAGGGTGACCGGCTCCTCGTCCTCGTCGAGGGCTCCGAGAGCGGCGCCGACGCCCGGGCCCGGCGGCTCGTCGACGCCGTGGGCGGCGAGCTCCTCGCCCCCGACGACGCCGGGGCGGCGTGGGAGGCGCACGCGGCGTCGGTCCGCGCGCGCCCGGCGGACCGTGCCGTGTTCCGCTTCGGCGTCATCCCCTCCTCGCTGACCGGCGTGCTCGACGGCCTGGAGGCCGACACCGGCGGGCTCACCGAGGTCACCACGTCGCCGCGCACCGGCGTCGCCACCGTGGCGGTCCCGGCCGACGCCGACGTCGTCGCCGCCGCGCACCGCCGGGTCGCCGACGCCGGGGGCACGTCCTCGCTGCGCCAGCGCCCGGCCGGTGCCGAGCTGCCCGCGTTCGGGCCCGCGCCCCCGTCGGCCGCGCTGCTGCGCGCCGTCGCCACGTCCCTCGACCCCGACCAGCGCCTGGGCCGCGGACGGCTCGCGCCCTGGATCCCTGCACCGACCGGAGTGAGCGCATGACCACCCACCCCACCACCGGTCCGACGCCCGACTTCTCCTCCGAGCGCGGCGAGAAGCCCGCCCCGGAGCGCGCCGACCTGCTCGGCGGCGAGTTCGGCTCGTTCGACGACCACCACCCGCCGGCCCAGGAGCTGCTCGACGACTGCGTGCACTGCGGCTTCTGCCTGCCGACGTGCCCGACGTACGCGCTGTGGGGCGAGGAGATGGACTCCCCCCGCGGGCGCATCTACCTCATGGAGATGGCGGAGAAGGGCGAGATCCCGCTCGAGGGCGCGTTCACCACGCACATCGACCGGTGTCTGGGCTGCATGGCCTGCGTGACGGCGTGCCCGTCGGGCGTCCAGTACGACCGTCTGCTCGAGGCCACCCGCCCGCAGATCGAGCGCAACGTGCGCCGGTCGCGCTCCGACCGGCTCTTCCGCGAGGCGATCTTCGCGCTGTTCCCCTACAAGCGACGGCTGCGCGCGGCGTCGCTCGGCGGCGCGCTGTACCAGAAGCTGCGGCCGAAGAGCATGGAGAAGCTGCTGGCCAGGGTGCCGGAGCGCTTCGGGCGGCTGGTCGCCATGGAGTCGCTGCTGCCGCCGGTGAGCGTGCGCGACGCGTTCCGGCGGATGCCCGAGCGCACCCCGGCGGTGCTCGACCCCGCCCACCCCGAACGCCGGGGCCGGGTCGGCCTGCTCACCGGGTGCGTGCAGGACGTGTTCTTCCACCCGGTCAACGAGGCCACCGCGCGGGTGCTCGCCGCCGAGGGGTGGGACGTCATCGCCCCGCGCGAGCAGGCGTGCTGCGGGGCGCTGGGGCTGCACGCGGGCCGGGAGGCCGAGGCCGTCGAGCGGGCGAAGAAGCTCATCGCGACGTTCGAGCGCGCGCAGGTCGACACGATCGCCACCAACGTCGCCGGTTGCGGGTCGTCGATGAAGGAGTACGGCGAGCTGCTGGCCGACGACCCGGAGTGGGCGGACCGCGCGCAGGCGTTCGCGGCCAAGGTGCGCGACATCTCCGAGGTCGTCGACGAGACCCTCGCCGACCCGCGGGCGCGCCGGCACCCGCTCGAGGCGACGGTCGTCTACCACGACGCCTGCCACCTCGGGCACGCCCAGAAGATCCGCAGCGAGCCGCGCCGGGTGCTGCGCGCGATCCCGGGCGTCGAGCTCGTCGAGTTGCCCGAGGCGGAGATCTGCTGCGGGTCGGCGGGGATCTACAACATGCTCCAGCCGCAGGCCGCGAGCGACCTCGGCCGGCGCAAGGCCGACAACATCAAGGGCACCGGCGCCGACGTCCTCGTCACCGCCAACCCGGGGTGCCTGCTGCAGATCCGGAAGTACCTGGACGGCGAGCTGCCGATGCTCCACCCGATCCAGCTCGTCGACGCCTCCATCCGCGGCGTCCGGCCGCCGGAGATGGGCTGACACCGCCTCGTGAGTACTTTCCGCGGCTATAGCCGCGGAAAGTACTCACATAGGGGTCAGCGCCAGTGCCGCCAGCCCGGGTCGCCGGCGCCGCCCCAGCGGTCGGCGTCGACGGTGACGCCCGTGCCGGCGCGGATCTCCCCGCACACCGCCCACCCGTCGGGCACGACGTCCTCGCTCGGGAAGGTGGCGACGAGCGCGTGGTCCTCGCCGCCGGTCAGGGCCCAGCCCAGCGGGTCGCCGCCGAGCGCCGAGGCCACGTCACGCAGCTTGTCGGCCACCGGCAGCAGGCGCGAGGACAGGTCGACGTGGACCCGTGAGGCGGCGGCGACGTGACCGAGGTCCGCGAGCAGGCCGTCCGAGGTGTCGATCATCGACGTCGCCCCGGCCCGCGCGGCGACCGGGCCCTCGCGCCACGGCGGGCGGGGCGTCCGGTGGGCGGCGACCATCGCGACCGGCGAGCGGAAGCCCCGGCGCAGCACCGCCATCCCGGCCGCCGACCACCCGAGGTCGCCGCGCACCGCCACCACGTCGCCCGGCCGCGCGCCGGAGCGCGTCACGGGCGCCCGACCCTCGAGATCGCCCAGCGCCGTGATCGAGACCACCATGGTGTCGGCGGACACGGTGTCGCCCCCGACGACGCCGATCCCGGCGTCCGCCGCGGCGTCCCACACGCCCGCCGCGAGGCCGTCGAGGACCTCCGTGCTCGTCGTCCCGGGGCAGGCCAGCGAGAGCAGCAGGGCCGTCGGGACCGCGCCCATCGCGGCGACGTCGGCCAGGTTGGCCGCGACCGCCTTGCGCCCGACCTGCTCGGGCGCGGACCAGTCGAAACGGAAGTGCACGCCCTCGACCAGCGTGTCCACCGTCGCGACCACGCGCCCGTCCGGGGCCGCGACCAGCGCCGCGTCGTCCCCGGGACCCAGCAGCACGGGCTCGGGCTGGAAGCGGTCCCCGGTGAGCCGCTCGATCACGCCGAACTCGCCGAGCTCCCCGGCCGTGTCCGCGGCAGCCGGGACCGACCGGCCGGCTCCTGCGCCGCCCGGCACGCTCGCGCTCCGTCGGGTGGACCCCTCGGTACGTCCGTGTCCCCCGCGCCCGTTCGCCGTCCGGCTCACCCCTCGTCTCCCTGCGGTACCTTCCCTGCCACCCTGGCCGGCGTCACCGTCGGCCCGTTCCCCCGAGGAGGCACATCCGTGGTCCAGGCCTACATCCTGATCCAGACCGAGGTGGGTCGTGCCGCCGCGGTCGCCTCGGACGTGGCCGGCATCGACGGTGTGACCCGGGCCCAGGACGTCACCGGACCCTACGACGTCATCGTCACCGCGGAGGCCGATGACGTCGACACGCTCGGGCGGGATGTCGTCGGCGCGGTGCAGAAGGTCCCCGGTATCACCCGCACGCTCACCTGCCCCGTCGTCTCGACCGACTGAGCGTGGTCCTGCGCAGCGCGCCCGAGGTGGCGCGCCGGCTCCCCCGTGTGCTCGTCGTGCTCGTGCTGACGGTGCCCGTGCTCGTGGTGGCCGGGGTGTTCGTGGCGTCGCTGGTGCTGGTGCGCGAGCCCGTGCCCGACGCCGACACCGTGCGCCTGCGGGTCCCCGCCGTCCCGACGCCCGCCGCCGCGAGCGCCGACTGCTCACGCCTGCTCTCCGGCCTGCCCGGCGAGATGGCCACCGAGCAGGGCATGCTGGCGCGCCGCGTGCTCGCCGACCCCGTGCCGCCGGCGACGGTGGCCTGGGGCGGCGAGGAGGGGGCTGCGCCCGTCGTCCTGCGCTGCGGCCTGCCCCGGCCGGCGGCGATGACCGCGGGGGGCTCGATGACGGTCGTCAACGGCGTCGACTGGGTCGAGGTCGACGACGGCGTGCCGGGCAGCGCGACCTGGGTGACGACCGACCGCGCGGTCTACGTCGGGGTCACGGTGCCCGACGGCATCGGCACCGCCCCGATCCAGGACGTCTCGCGCGGCGTCAAGATCTCGCTCGTGAGCCGTTGAGCGCGGTCTCGACCAGCGTCGTGAGCAGCGTCGGGTAGTCGATGCCCGCCGTCGCCCACATCCGCGGGTAGAGCGAGGTCGCCGTGAACCCGGGCATGGTGTTGAGCTCGTTGACGAGCAGCCGCCACGACGGTCGGGCTCCGCTGCGCTGCGTCTCCACGTCGCCGGTGAGGAAGAAGTCGACGCGCGCGAGGCCCTCGACGCCCATCGTCCGGAACACCTCGATCGCCCGGGTGCGCACGGTCTCGGCCACCTCGTCGTCGAGCTTCGCGGGCACGTCGAGCTCGCAGGCGTCGTCGAGGTACTTGGTGTCGAAGTCGTACCAGCCGGCGTCGCCACCGACGACGCGGATCTCGGCCGGCACGCTCGCCTCGACGCGGCCGTCGGGGTGCTCGAGCACGCCGCACTCGATCTCGCGCCCGACGATCGCGGCCTCCACCAGGACCTTGGGGTCCTCCCTCCGCGCCGTGGCGATGGCCGCGTCGAGGCCGGCCCAGTCGGTGACCCGCGTGATGCCCACCGACGACCCGGCCCGCGCGGGCTTGACGAACACCGGCAGGCCCAGGCGCTCGCGCTCGGCGGCGGTGAGGTCCGTCCCTCCCGGGCGGTCCGGGGTCAGCACGACGGCGTCGCCGACGGCCAGCCCGGCGTCGCGGAGCAGGCGCTTGGTGACGTCCTTGTCCATCGAGGCCGCGCTCGCCAGCACCCCGGCGCCGACGTAGGGGACGCCGGCCGACTCGAGCAGGCCCTGGACGGTGCCGTCCTCGCCGCCGGGGCCGTGCAGCACGGGCACGACGACGTCGACGCGGCCCAGCGACGCGCCGTCGTCGAGCGCGACGAGCTCGCGGCGCGTGTCGGCGGGCAGGGCCACCGGGCGCCCGGAGGTCACCTCGGGCAGCTCGCGGCCGCGCAGGCGCAGCTCGGCGGGGTCGGTGGGCCCGAGCACCCAGGCGCCCGCGGGCGTGATGCCGACGGGGAGGACGTCGTAGCGCTCCCGGTCGAGGTGCGCGAGCACGCTGCCGGCCGACAGACACGAGATCTTGTGCTCGCTGCTGCGGCCGCCGAAGAGCACGACGACGCGGGGGCGGTGCGGCTCCCCCTGCGGGGTCGAGCTCCGCTCCGCTCCGTCTCCCGGGCCCGTCATGGCGGCGGAGCCTACGCGCTGCTACAGCGCCGTCCGCACGGCGTAGAGCTCGGGGAAGAATGTCAGGTCGAGGACGCGGCGCAGGAACGAGGCGCCGGTCGTCCCGCCGGTGCCGGTGCGGAAGCCGATGGTACGCTCGACGGTCTTGAGGTGGCGGAAGCGCCAGAGCTGCAGGTTGTCCTCGACGTCGACGAGCTCCTCGCACGCCTCGTAGACGTCCCAGTTCCGCTCCGGCGCGTCGTAGATCGCGCGGAACACCTCGACCAGCCGCGGGTCCTCCTCGTGCGCCGCGCGGACGTCGCGCTCGAGCAGGTCGGCGGGCACGGGGTGGCCCCGGCGCGCGAGCAGGCGCAGGAACTCGTCGTAGAGGCTGGGCCGTTCCAGCGCGGCGGTGAGCAGGGCCCGCGCGGCCTCGTCCTTGCCCAGCACCTCGATCATGGCCGGGTCCTTGGCGCCGAGCAGGAACTCGACGGCCCGGTACTGGTAGCTCTGGAACCCCGACGACGTCCCGAGGAACCCGCGGAACTGCTGGTACTCGGTGGGCGTGAGCGTCGCGAGCACCGACCACTGCTCGATGAGCTGCTTCTGGACGTGCTTGACGCGCGCCAGGCGCTTGAGGGCGAGCGGGAGGTCGTCGCGGGCCAGGTCGTCGCACGCGCCGGTGAGCTCGTGCAGCGCCAGCTTGAGCCAGAGCTCCGAGGTCTGGTGCTGGACGATGAACAGCAGCTCGTCGTGGGCCTCGGGACGCGAGAGCGGGTGCTGCGCCCCGAGCAGCTCGTCGAGGTGCAGGTACTGCCCGTAGGTCAGGGACTCGGCCACGCCCCCGATCCTCCTCCCCGACGGGCCCCCAGCACGTCCCCGAGTCGCGCGAGCGCCCCGTCCAGGTCCGACGCCGCCGGCCCCGCCCAGCCGACGAGCACCCCGCGCGCGGCGTCCGCGGCGCCGGGGTCGAGGTGGGTCTCGACGAGGCCGACGAGGAGCAGGCCCCGGTGCGTGGCGTCGGCGAGCACGGCGTCCTCGGTCGACCGGTCGGGCAGCGGGACGACGAGGTGCGCGCCCGCCCGGTCGCCGCGCACGGCGTGCCCCGCCGCCCGCACCACGTCCACCACGCGGGCCCGGCGCGCGGCGAGCTCGCGGCGCAGGCGGGCGAGGTGGCGGGCGAGCGCGCCGTCGGCGTGCAGGGCGGCGACCACCTGCTGGCCCGCCGGCGACGGGCGCACCGACGTGGCCCGCCGCCGCGCCAGCACCTCGTCGCGGACCTCCGGCGGCGCGACCATCCAGCCCGCGCCGAGGTCCGGGGTCAGGATTTTGCTCGTGGTGCCGAGGTGCACGGTGACGTCGGGCGCGAGGCCCGCGAGCAGCGGCAGCGGGGCGACGTCGTAGCGGAGCTCGCCGTCGTAGTCGTCCTCGAGCAGCAGCAGGCCCTCGGCGCGGGCACGGGCGACGAGCGCGGCGCGCCGGGCGACGGGCAGGCGGGCGCCGAGCGGGTACTGGTGCGCGGGCGTCAGGTACACGGCGTCGACGCCGGCCGGGAGGTCGTCGACCCGCACGCCCTGGCCGTCGACGCCCACGCCGACCGGCTCCGCGCCGGCGTCCCGCAGCAGGGCCGTGGCGCGGGGGTAGCCGGGCTCCTCGACCGCGACGCGGGGCGCCCGCCCGGTCCGCACCCGGAGCAGGGTCACGATCTCGGCGAGCCCGTCGGTGGTGCCCGCGGTGGCGAGCACGTCGTCGGGCGCGGCGGCCAGCCCGCGGTGGTGGAGCAGCAGGCGCGCGACGGCCTCGCGGTACGCGGGCACCCCGGCGTGCTCGGGGCGGGCGGTGGGGTCCCGGTCCCCGGCACGCCGCCAGGCCCGGCGCCACGCCCGCCGGTCGAGGACCGCGAGGCACGGGACGCCGGGGCGCAGGTCGACCGGCTCCACCCCACGTGAGCGAACTTCTGAGCGATAGCTCGGGAGTTCGCTCACGTGGGCCGTCGCCAGCACGTACGTGCCCGCGCCGCGGCGGGGGCCGAGCCAGCCCTCGGCGACGAGCTGGTCGTACGCGGCGGCGGTGACCGTGCGGCTCACGCCCAGCTCCGTCGCCAGCGCGCGGGTCGAGGGCACCCGCTCGCCGACCCGCAGCGCCCCGCGCGCCACCGCCCCGCGCAACCCCTCCGCGAGCTGCACGGCGAGCGGGGTCGGCGCGCTCCGGTCGAGCGGGAGGGCGAGCTCCGGGGACACGCCGCGCACGAGTGGCCTCCTGACTCCGCGCCGAAGTGGCCGTTCGAGGATGCCACCTCGGCGTCGACGATGGTGCGCGTGACCGCACCGCCCCTCTCCCCCACCGACCGCTCACGGGTCCGCCGCCACCGCGACCGCCAGCGCAGCGACCGTGCCGAACTGCACGCCGTCCTCGACGAGGCCCTGGTCGCGCACCTCGGCCGCGTCGTCGACGGCGAGCCCGTCGTGCTGCCGACGCTGCACGCCCGCCTCGGCGAGACGCTCTACCTGCACGGATCGAGCGGCGCGGGGAGCCTGCGCGGCGACGAGCCGGTGTGCGTCACCGTCACGCTCATCGACGGGCTCGTCTACGCCCGCCGCTGGTTCACCCACTCCGCGAACTACCGCAGCGCGGTCGTGCGCGGCCACGCCCGACGCGTCACCGACCCGGACGAGGCGCTGGCCGCGCTGCGGGCGCTCGTGGCGCAGGTCGCGCCGGGCCAGGAGGACCACGCCGAGGCGCCGAGCCGCAAGGAGATGGCCGCGACGTCGGTGATCGCCGTCGACCTCGACGAGGCCAGCGTGAAGGTCCGCACCGGCCCGCCCGGCGACGGCGACGCGGTGGCGGCCGGCGACGACCGCTGGGCCGGTGTGGTGCGGCTGGAGACGCGCGTGGCCGAGATCACGACCTGTCCCGCGCTGCCGGCGGACACGCCCGTCCCGGCCCACGTCCCCCGCCGCGGGACGACGCTCCGGGTCTAGGCGCGGACGAGGGCCTCGGCCCGCGCGGGGACCGGCACGCGGCGACGCAGCTGCACCGTGGTGCCCTGCTCGCCGGGCAGCACGGCGGTGGAGTGCATCAGCTCGCGCATCAGCGGCAGCCCGCGCCCGCGCCAGCCGGGACCGGTGCTCTGACGCCAGGCACCCTCGTCGACGACGGTGACGACGAGGTCGCGGCCGGTCAGCAGCGGGCAGGACACGGCCGCCCACAGCGTCATGAGGCCCGGCGCGCCGCGGTCGGCGTAGGCGTGGTCGACGACGTTGGCGAGCGCCTCGTACACCGCGAGCGCGAGGTCGTCGGCGGTGTCGACGTCGGTGATGTCGCCGACCCAGCAGCGGAAACGGCGGCGCAGCGTCGCGGCGTTCTCGGTCGTGGCGAGCGCGCAGAGCTCCAGCGGAGCCACCGCCGTCGCCGGCGCGGTCCGCGGTCCCATGCGCTGCAGCACGTCCATCCCGGCCAGTGTTCCCGGGCCCGGTGGCGGCAAACGTGAGGGGTGGCGCTCGACCCGGGGAGATCCGCTACTCGACCTTCAGCTCCCGGTTGATCAGCTCGTCGCCGACCTCCTTGGCCGACACCTCGCCGTCGCACACCCGCCGCACCGCGTCCACGATCGGGGTGTCCACGCCGTGGCGGCGGGCCAGCTCGCTGATCGCGTCGCACGACTTGACGCCCTCGGCGACCTGCCCGTGGTTGGCCTCCTCCGCCTCGGCCACGCTCATCCCGCGGCCCAGCGCCTCGCCGAAGCGGCGGTTGCGCGACAGCGGCGAGGAGCAGGTCGCGACCAGGTCGCCCATGCCCGCGAGGCCGGCGAGCGTCAGCGGCTCCGCGCCCAGGGCGACCGCGAGCCGGGAGATCTCGGCGAGACCGCGGGTGATCAGCGAGGCCATGGTGTTGTCGCCGTAGCCGAGACCCACCGCGGTCCCGCAGGCGAGCGCGATGACGTTCTTGCACGCCCCGCCGAGCTCGCAGCCCACGACGTCGGTGTTGGTGTAGGGCTTGAAGTAGCCGGTCGAGCAGGCGTGCTGCACGGCGACGGCGCGGTCGTGGTCGCGGCACGCGACGACGGTCGCGGTCGGCTGCTCGGCGGCGATCTCGCCCGCGAGGTTCGGCCCGGACACCACCGCGACGCGGTCGGCGCCGGCGTCGGTGACCTGGCAGATCACCTCGCTCATCCGCAGCAGCGTGCCGCGCTCCACGCCCTTGGCGAGGCTGACCAGCGTCACGCCCTCGGGCAGGTGCGGGCGCCAGTGCTCGAGGTTCTCCCGCAGCCGCTGGGCGGGCAGGGCCAGCACGACGGCCTCGGCGCCGGCGAGCGCCTCGTCGGCGTCGGCGGTCGCGGCGAGCTCCGCGGGCAGCGTCACGTCGGGCAGGTACTCGGGGTTGCGGTGCTCGCGCGCCACCGCCTCGGCGACCTCGGCCCGCCGCGCCCACAGCGTCACGGGCGTGCCGGCGTCGGCCAGGACCTTGGCGAACGTCGTGCCCCAGGACCCGGCGCCGAGCACCGCGACCCGCCGCAGGGGCGCCACGCCGTCGGGGGGTGCCGTGCTCACTGCTCGCTGCCCCGCGACCCGCGGACGGGCGCCGGCACCGGCTCGCCGCGGACCTCGCCGAGCAGCTCGCGCACGGCGGTCATCATGCGGTCGGTGGCCTCGCGCAGCGCCGAGACCTCCGCGCTGCGCTCGCGTCCGGGCTCGGCGTCGCGCACCCGCGCGCGCAGGTCGTCCATGGGGATCGGTTCGCCCGCCTTCACGGTGATCGTCTTGCGGGGCGAGGGCCGGAAGCGGCGCCGGTAGTGGTCGTAGACCGACTTCGTGCCCCAGTGCACGACCGGGACCACGGGGACGCCCTCGCCCTGCAGCGCCAGGCGCGCCGCGCCGGACCGGGCCGCCATCGGCCACCCGGTCTCGTCGCGGGTGATGGTGCCCTCGGGGTAGATGACCACGACGCCGTCGTCGTCGAAGGACGCACGCGCCGCCTCGAGGCTGGCCCCAGCGTCCGCGGAGCCCCGGCTCACCGGGATCTGGCGGCTCCCGCTCAGCACGCGACCGAAGAACGGCACCTTCCACAGCGACGCCTTGGCGAGGAAGCGCGGCACACGCCGGGCGCGGTGCACGAACACCGCGGTGTACACCGGGTCCAGGTACGAGACGTGGTTGCACACGAGCAGCGCAGGCCCCTGTGCGGGCACGTGCTCGAGGCCCTCCATGCGGCGCCTGGCCAGCAGCCACGTGAGGGGATAGAAGACCGCGGCGGCCAGCGCCACCCACGGCCCGCCCTTCTCGCGCGCCCGTGCCACCGGCTCGCCACCTCCGCCTGCGTTCTCGGGATTCGGTTCGGGCACGGAGGAGTCCGCCCCGACGCGCGCAGTCTCTCCCGGGCCCGGCGAGCGGTCCAGCGAGACCCGCCACCGTCACTCGCTCCGTCCCCGCTGCGCCGACCGGGGGCAGACTGGGGCGGTGGACGTCGCGGTCGACCTGGTGGTGCCGGTCAAGGAGCTCCGCCGGGCCAAGTCGCGTCTCGCGCCGGCGGTGGCCGACCTCCCCGGCGACGACGTCGACCGCGAGCAGGCCCACCGCGCCCTCGCGCTCGCCCTGGCCCGCGACACCCTGCGCGCCGCCCGGGCCGCGGGCCGCGTGGGGCGGCTGGTCGTCGTCACCGCCGAGCCCGCGGGCCGCCTGGGTGCCGCCGGCGAGCCGCGCGAGCTCGTGCCCGACGAGGGCGGCGGGCTCAACGCCGCCGTCCTGCGCGGGGCGGCGCACCTGTACCGCCCCGGCGCCCGGGCCGTCGCCGCCCTCCAGGCCGACCTGCCGGCCCTGCGGCCCGAGGAGCTCGACGACGCGCTGGCGCGGGCGTCGGCGCTGTTCGCGGGCGGGGTCGACGCGGCCTTCGTCGCCGACCACGACGGCACGGGCACGACGCTGCTGATCGCCGCTCCCGGGCGCTCGCTGTGGCCCCGCTTCGGCCCCGGCTCGGCGCGGGCCCACGCCCGGTCCGGCGCGGTGGCCCTGGACGGCGACTGGCCGGGGCTGCGCGGCGACGTCGACACCGCGGCCGACCTCGCCCGCGCCCGCGCGCTGGGCACCGGGCCGGCGACGTCGGCCTGGTCCGACGACCACGCGCCCGTCGCCGACCACGCGCCGGCACCCGGCGGCTACTGACCGACGCGGCCACGGGACGACGCGGGAGGACGCGGGAGGACGCGGCACGGGTCGCGGTCGCTCGCGGCCGGCCGCCGCCTCGGGCACCATCGGACGTCGTGAGCCATCCCGCCTCCTCCGCGACGTCCACGGCCGCCCCCGGGTCGGCCGACGAGACCCACGGCGTGCTCGAGCGGGAGGCGGACGGCGCGCACGCGGACGCCGCCGACCTCACCGGTCCCCGCCCGCCGGCCGCCGCGGACGAGACCACCCGCAGCGTCCGTCGCACGCCGGGCGCCCCGGCGGCCCCGACCGCGGGCCCGGCGGCCGCCGCGGACCTGCCCCCGGACCGCTACGACAGCCGCGAGCTGTCGTGGCTCGAGTTCAACGCGCGCGTGCTCGCCCTGGCCGAGGACCCCAGCCAGCCGCTGCTCGAGCGGGCGAAGTTCCTGGCGATCTTCGCGTCGAACCTCGACGAGTTCTACATGGTCCGCGTGGCCGGGCTGAAGCGCCGCGACCAGGCCGGGCTCGCCGTGCGGGGCGCCGACGGCCTCACCCCGCGCGAGCAGCTGGCGCGCATCTCCGCCCGCACCCAGGAGCTCGCGCACAAGCACGCACGGGTCTTCCTCGACGAGGTCGCCCCGGCCCTCGCCGAGGCCGGCATCCACATCATCGACTGGTCGCAGGTCACCGAGGCGGCCCGCCCGCGCCTGTCGGACTGGTTCGCCCGCCAGGTCTTCCCGGTGCTCACGCCGCTGGCCGTCGACCCGGCGCACCCGTTCCCCTACATCTCCAACCAGTCGCTGAACCTCGCGGTCGCCGTCCACGACCCGCAGACGGGCACCGAGCACTTCGCCCGCGTGAAGGTGCCGAACAACGTGCCGCGGCTGGTGCGCGTGGGGCGCGACCCCGACCCCGGTGCCGACACCGACGGCGTCGGCGACACCGACCGCCAGGCCTGGTTCCTGCCGATCGAGGACCTCATCGCCGAGAACCTCGACCAGCTCTTCGAGGGCATGCGGGTCACCGAGCACCACGTCTTCCGCGTGACCCGCAACGCCGACCTCGAGGTCGAGGAGGACCGCGACGAGGACCTGCTGCAGGCCCTCGAGCGGGAGCTGGCGCGGCGGCGCTTCGGCCCGCCGGTGCGCCTCGAGATCACCGACACGATGAGCGAGCACATGCTCGAGCTCCTGCTGCGCGAGCTCGACGTGGACCCGCACGACGTCGTCAAGGTGCCGGGGCTGCTCGACCTCTCGGCGCTCATGGAGCTGCAGGGCCTCAACCGCCCCGAGCTCAAGGACCCGGTGTTCGTGCCGGCCACGCACCCCGCGTTCAGCGAGGGCGAGACGCCGAAGAGCGTGTTCGCCACCCTGCGCGAGGGCGACGTCCTCGTGCACCACCCCTACGACTCGTTCTCCACGAGCGTCCACCGCTTCATCGAGCAGGCCGCGGCGGACCCCAAGGTGCTGGCGATCAAGCAGACGCTCTACCGCACCTCCGGCGACTCCCCCATCGTCGAGTCGCTGATCGACGCCGCCGAGGCCGGCAAGCAGGTCGTGGCCGTGGTCGAGATCAAGGCGCGGTTCGACGAGCGCGCCAACATCGGCTGGGCCCGGGCGCTGGAGCGGGCGGGCGTGCACGTCGTCTACGGCCTCGTGGGCCTCAAGACCCACTGCAAGGCCGTGCTCGTCGTGCGCCAGGAGGGCTCGACGATCAAGCGGTACTGCCACCTGGGCACCGGCAACTACAACCCGAAGACCGCCCGGCTCTACGAGGACATGGGCGTGTTCACCGCCGACGAGACGGTGGCCGCCGACCTCACCGACCTGTTCAACGTGCTCACCGGCTACGCCCGGCGCACCTCCTACCGCAAGCTGCTCGTCGCGCCCTACGGCCTGCGGCGCGGCATCGTCGAGCGGATCGACGGCGAGCGCGAGCGGGCCGAGCGCGGCGAGACCGCCGGCATCCGGATCAAGGTCAACGGGCTGGTCGACGAGCAGGTCATCGACGCGCTCTACCGCGCCTCGGCCGCCGGGGTGTCGATCGACCTCGTCGTGCGCGGGCTGTGCTCGCTGCGGGCGGGGGTGCCCGGCCTGTCGGAGAACATCCGGGTGCGCTCGGTGCTCGGGCGCTTCCTCGAGCACTCGCGGATCTTCCACTTCGTGGGCGCCGACGAGTACTGGATCGGCAGTGCCGACATGATGCACCGCAACCTCGACCGCCGCGTCGAGCTGCTCGTCCCGGTCACCGACCCTCGCCTGACCGCCCAGCTCGACCTCGTGCTGGACTCGACGACGGCCCCGTCGACCCGGTGCTGGGTCCTCCAGCCCGACGGCTCCTGGGACCCCTGGCCGGTCGCGTCCGGCCAGGACCACGAGGGGATGGCCGTCTGCGACCACCAGGTCCAGCTGCTGGCGCGGCGGCAGGGAGACAAGTGACCACCCACGCTGCCGGTGCCGTCCTCTGGCGTCCCACCGCCGACGGGGTCGAGGTGGCCGTCGTCCACCGCCCGCACCACCGTGACTGGAGCCTGCCCAAGGGCAAGGTCGACCCCGGCGAGTCCCGCGCCGACGCCGCGGTCCGCGAGCTCGCCGAGGAGACCGGGTTCGCCGCGGTGCTCGGCCGGCACCTGCGCACCGTGCGCTACGCGGTGAACGGCGAGGAGAAGGTCGTCGAGTTCTGGGCCGCGCGCGCCGGGGAGGGCCACTTCCACCCGGGTGACGAGACGGACGAGCTGCGCTGGCTGCCACCTGCCGAGGCGTCGGCGCTGCTGAGCTACCCCTCCGACCGCGAGGTGCTCGACGCCTTCACCGCGCGCCCGGCGGACCTGCGCACCCTGCTGCTCGTGCGCCACGCGCTGGCCGGCAAGCGCTCCGAGTGGGAGGGCCCGGACAGCGAGCGCCCCCTCGTCGACGAGGGCCGGGTGCAGGCGCAGCACCTGGTCGCGCTGCTCGCGCGGTTCGGGGTGGAGGTGCTCCACGCGGTGCCGAAGACCCGGTGCCGGCAGACGCTCGAGCCCTACGCCGAGGCCACCGGGCTGACCGTCCACGACGCCCCCGAGCTCGGCGACGGCGCGGTGGCGCGCGACGACGGCCCGGCGCGGGCCACGCTCGCGAAGCTCGTCGCCGGCGAGGCCACCGCGGCGGTGTGCGCCCAGGGCGACGGCATCCCGCACCTCGTGCGCGTGCTCGCGGCCGCGGCCGACGAGCCCCCGGTCGCCGAGCGCGACCTCACCGACCCGCCGTGCCGCAAGGGCAGTGTCTGGGTCCTGTCGTTCACGCCCGCCGGCGACCTCGTCGCCGCCGACTACGTCCGCGACGCCGCCGTCTGACGAGATCTCCGTCGCAGGACGAACCGGTCTTCGGAGCACGGACGGGGAGGGATCGGGGCGGGCGCGGTCACGCCTCCTGCCTGGGCTAACGTCGCCCGCACCCCCAGCCCCTCCCCCTCCCGCTGCCCTCCGAGCGGCAGCGGCCGTCGTTGCCGCCGACCCCGCAGGAGCCCTCCCCGGTGCGTCCGTCGAACTCCCGGCGTGTCCGACAGGCCGTCCTCGTCGTGGTCGCGGCGGTCGTCCTCCTGGGCGTCAACGTCCCGCCGGCGTGGTCCTACATCAGCGAGTGGCGGCACGAGCAGCTGATCAACAGCCCGGAGTACGTGCGGCAGTACGGGCACTGGGACGTCGTCGACGTCCCCGAGGAGAGCCGGGTCAACGCGATCCACGCGGCGCTGCTGTCGTCGGGCAAGGTCCTGCTGATCGCCGGGTCGGGCAACAAGGAGGACATGTTCGCGACGCGGGCGCTCAAGAGCCTGCTCTACGACCCGGCCACCGGGCGGACGCGGATGATCCCGGTCCCCGACGACATGTTCTGCGGCGGCCAGACGACGCTGCCCGACGGCCGCCTGCTCGTCGCGGGCGGCACCCAGCGCTACGAGAAGCTCGACGGCGCGGTGACCAACGCCGCGGGCGCGATGACCGTCAAGAACGAGGACCCGAACGTCCCGCGGGTGCTCCCCGCGGGGACGGTCTTCGTCGGCCCGACCGGGCTGCGCTACCGCGCGACGCAGGAGGTCCGCCTCGACCCGGCGCAGAAGACCGGGCAGGGCCGGCGCACGACCGTGACCGCCTCGGAGGAGCAGGTCTTCGTCGAGGCCGTGGACCCCGGGCCCGCCGCGGTGACGCCGCCGGAGAAGTACCAGGTCGAGGGCCTGCCGCCCGACGTCGCGCGCAACGTCTACGGGCAGGGCCAGGCGATGACCCTGCGCAAGCAGGACTACCAGGGCACGGACCAGGCGTACACGTTCGACCCGGTCGGCGAGACGTGGTCGCGGGTCTCGGACATGGAGTTCCACCGCTGGTACGCGACGCTGACGCCGATGTCCGACGGCCGGGTGCTGACGACGGCCGGGCTCGACGGGGTCGGCGAGGTCCTCGCCGGGCAGACCGAGGTCTTCGACCCGACGACCAACGCCTTCACCGAGCGCAAGGACCTCCAGCACTACTTCCCGACCTACCCGGCGATCTTCGAGACCGCGCGGGCCGGGCGGATGGTCTACACCGGCGCGAACGCCGGCTACGGCCCGGCCGACCGGGGCCGCGAGCCCGGGTTCTGGGACCTCGACACCGGCGCCTTCACCGCGATCCCCGGCCTGCGCGATCCCGACCTGCTCGAGACGGCCGGCTCGGCGTTCCTCGGCCCGGTCAACGACCAGCGGATGGCCGTCGTGGGCGGGGGCGGCGTCGGCGAGAGCCCCCGCTCGACGGGGCGCATCGACTACCTGGACCTCACCGACCCGGCGCCGCACTTCACCCCGGGCCCGGCGCTGCCCGAGGGCGTGCGCTACCCGAACCTCGTCGACCTCCCGGACGACACCCTCCTGATCTCGGGCGGCTCGCGGGACTACCGCGGCAAGGGTGGCACCAACAACCACATCGCACGGCTGCTGCACCCCGACACCGGCGCGCTGGCCCCCGCCGCCGACCCGGCCGTCGGCCGCGACTACCACACCGAGGCGCTCCTGCTGCCCGACGGCCGCGTGCTCACCGCCGGCTCGGACCCGCTGTTCGACGACGAGCAGAACCTCGTCCCGGGCACCTTCGAGCAGCGCATCGAGATCTACAGCCCGCCCTACCTGTTCCAGGGGGCGCGCCCCACGATCACCGAGGCGCCGCCGACCCTGGCCCGCGACCAGACGGCGACGATCCCGACCCCCGACGCCGGGCACATCCGCGCCGCGCGGCTGATCAAGGCGTCGACGGCGACGCACGTGACCACCACCGACATGCGCTCGGTGGCCCTCGACGTCGCCCCCACCGCGGACGGGGTGTCGGTGCACGTGCCGGAGAACCCGGCGCTCACCCCGCCCGGGCCGTACATGCTCTTCCTCGTCGACGACCGCGGCGTGCCCTCGGTGGCGAGGATGGTGTCGGTCAGCGCACCTCCGCGGTGAACGTCACCCGCTCGACGGTCGTGGCCCGGTCCGAGGCCGGCGGGCCGCCGTCGAGCCAGGTGGGGAACCACGCGTTGAGGTAGAGCGGCAGGGCCTCCCCCGGCACACCGTCGGTCCACGTGACGAGCGCGCGGCCGTCGACGGCGAAGGTCACCGTGCCGGGTGCGCGGGTGATCGTGTACTCGTGGGCGTCGGCCGTGGGGTCGAAGCCCAGCTCCTGCTCGGTGGTGTGGGTCGTCCGGCCCCCCGCGTGGGTGGTGAACAGCACCCGCCCCCGGCGCTCGCCGTGGACCTCGATGTCGACCTCGTGGGCGAGGTCGGGCGGGGCGTAGAAGAAGAAGCCCGTGAGCGAGCCCGGGGCGTCGGCCACCCGGAGGCGGGCGGTGGCGACGCCCGTCGCCGGCAGCGGCCCGGTGGCCACCTCGGCCCCGTCGAGCCGTCCCGCCGGCAGGACGAGCTCGAGCCGGCCGCCGGTCACCCGCACGTTCGCCGGGTCGACCCGGCCCCGGCCGAGGGCGTGGTCGCCGCGGGTCCAGCGCTGCGGGTCGAGTCCGTCGAACTCCTCGACGAACCCGCCGGGGCCCGGGGCGTCCACCGGGGCAGCCTCGCACGCCGGGGTGAGCGCGAGCAGGAGCACGAGGGCGAGCAGGGACGCCCTCACGCGGACGGGAGGGTGATCCGGACGGTCGTCCCACCGTCGAGGCCGTCGTCGAGGGCGATCGTCCCGCCGTGCGCGGTGACGATCCGCCGGCACGTCGCGAGCCCGATGCCCGAGCCGCCGTCGACCGTGCCCGGCTCGTGGACCTGCCGCAGCAGCGCGAACGCCTCCTCCCGCCGGGCCGGGGGGACGCCACGGCCGTTGTCCGCGATCTCCACCACCCACCGGTCGCCCGCCGGCCGCGCCCGCACCCGCAGCACGAGGCGGCGGTCGGGACGGGCGTACCGGACGGCGTTGGCGACGACGTTGGCCAGCACGGCCCGCAGCTGCGTCCGGTCCCCGCGCACCGGGGGCAGGACGCCCAGGTCGAGCTGCGCGGCGTCGAGGGTGCCGGGCGGGAGGTCGTCGAGCACCTCGCGCAGCAGCTCGCCGAGGTCGACGCGCCCGACGCGCAGGGTGCCGCCGACGCGGGCGTAGGCGAGGAGGTCGTCGACCATCTCGCGCATCCGGCCGGCGGCGGCGAGGGCGCGGGAGACGTGCCGGCCCGCCGCGGGTCCGGCGTCGACGGCGGGGTGGTCGGCGAGCAGTTCGAGGAAGCCGACGACCCCGGCGAGCGGGTTGCGCAGGTCGTGGCTCACCTGGCCGGCGAACGCGGCGAGCTGGCTGTTGGACCGCTCGAGCTCGTCGCGGGCGTCCGCCAGGTCCCGCGTCGTCGCGGTGAGCGCCCGGTAGGCACGGCGGAGCTCCAGCGCGGCGACGGCCTGCCCAGCGAGCAGGTCGAGGGCGTGGCGCTGGGCGTCGGTCAGCTCCCCCGTCGCCTCGTCGAACACGCACAGCGTGCCCAGCACCGCCCCCGACGGCGACCGCAGCTGGCTCGCGGCGTAGAAGCGGACGAGGCCGAGGCGCCCGGTGACGAACGGGTTCGCCGCGAACCGCGGGTCGGCACGCGCGTCGGGGACCTCGACCGGTTCCGGGGTCTCGATCGTCACCGCGCACATCGCGTCCTCCCGGGCGCAGACCGCCGGGGTGATGCCGACGGCGGCGACCTGGTGCTGGAAGTGCTCGCTGATGAGGTTGACGACGGCGTACGGCACGCCACAGACGTGGCTCGCGAGCGCGGCCACCGACCGCAGGTCGGGCTCGTCGAGGGCACCGTCGACGTCGTAGGGGGCGAGCAGGGCGTCGCGGTCGAGCTGGTCAGCGGGCATCCACGACCTCGACGGGTCCGAGGACGGGGCCGGCCGCGGGGACGGGGCCGCCGGGGGCCGGGGTCGGGCCCGGGGTCGGGGTCGGGGTCGGGGCCGGGGAGGCGGTGAAGCCCACCCGCGTCATCTGTCCCCACCGTGCGCGGCGCCGCAGCAGCGAGTCGACGAGCCCGCGCAGCCGCCACCACGCCGTCACCTGCCGGTAGCCGAGGTTCTCCACCACGGTGGCCCCGAGCGCCGCGGCGAGGTCGCGCCAGCCGCGGTAGCGGTGGAACGAGAACTCCTCGACGACGAGCGCGACCAGGCTCAGCGCGAGGCCGTAACCGACGGCGACGAGGAAGAACAGCACGGCGAACGTCCCGTCGATCGCGCCCAGCAGGAGCCCCAGGAGCAGCGCGACCAGCCCGCCGATCTCGACGACCGGTGCGAGCAGCTCGAACAGCACGTAGAACGGCAGCGCCAGCACGCCGACGGCGCCGTAGCGCGGGTTGCCGATCATCGTCCGGTGACGCCACAGCGTCTCGACGAGGCCGCGGGACCAGCGCCGCCGCTGCCGGCCGAGCACCCGCACGGTCTCGGGCACCTCCGTCCACGCCACCGGCTCGGGCAGGAACACCAGCCGGTGGCGACGCCGCGCCGCGCGCAGGTGGCGGTGCAGGCGGACGACCAGCTCGGCGTCCTCGCCGAGGGTGTCCAGGTCGAACCCGCCGACCTCGACCACGGTGTCCCGGCGGAACAGCCCGAAGGCGCCCGAGATGACGACCAGGGCACCCACGGCCGACCACCCGGACCGGCCGAGGAGGAACGCCCGCAGGTACTCGACGACCTGGATCCGCGCGATCCACCGCCGGGGCATGCGCACCTCGGTGACCCGGCCGGCACTGACGGGGCTGTCGTTGACGGCGCGGACGACACCGCCGGCCGCGACGACGTGCTCGGGGTCGTCGGCGAAGGGCCGCGCCATCGCCAGCAGCGCGTCCGGGTCGAGGACGCAGTCCGCGTCGACCATGCAGACCAGCGGGTGGCGCGCGGCGTTGATGCCGGCGTTGTTCGCCGACGCCTTGCCGCCGTTCTCGGTGTGGACCACGACGAGGGGCAGGGCGGCGCGCGGCGCGTGCACCGACCGCACGGCGCCGCGGGTGGGGACGTCGTCGGGGACGACGCGGGGCACCTCGACGAGGTCGAAGTGCTCCACCAGCACCTCGAACGTCCGGTCCTTCGCGCCGTCCACGACGACGACCACCTCGAACCGCGGGTGCTGCAGCGAGAGCATCGCCCGGACGCTCTCGACGATCGTCGCCTCCTCGTCGTACGCCGGCATCACGACCGACACCCCGAGGGTGAGGGGGTCGGCGTAGGCGTCGTCGAGGTCGGCCCAGGCGCGCCGCCGCAGGTGGTGCCGGAACTCCCGCACCGCGAGCGCGATGAGGACGAGGTAGCTCGTGTTGAGGGCGACGAAGTAGCCCAGCACCACCCAGTTCGTCGCGACGACGAGGACCGAGACGACGTCGAGGACCGTCACGCCGCCGCCCCCGCCCCGGGCGCCGCGGTGAGCGCCTCGCGCGCGTGCTCCGCCGCCACGCCGCACCGGTCGGCGGCCCGGCCCAGCTCGTGCAGGGCGGCCACCCCGTCGGGGCCGACCGCGACGAGCGCCGCCGCGGCGGTGTGGGCCACCCAGTGGTGCGGGTCCGCGACGAGCCCGGCGAGGACGGGCACCGCGCGGCGGGCACCGAGCACGCCCAGCGCCTGGGCGGCGGTCACGCGCAGCGCCGTCGGCTCGTGGCCGCCGGTCGCCGCGAGGAGCGGGTCGACCGCCGCGGGGACCCCCAGCCGCCCGAGGGCCCGGGCGGCGCGCAGGCGGACGTCCGCGGCGCCGTCGGACTCCAGCGCCCGGACCAGGCGCGGGGCGGCGTCGACGGCGCCGACCAGGCCGAGCGCCTCCACGACACGGGCCCGCACCGTCGGGTCGGGGTGGTCCGCGGCGGCCAGGAGGGCCGTGCGGGCCGGTGGGCCGATCCGGGCGAGCGCCGGCACGACGGCCTGGTGGGGTACGCCGGCGCTCGTCCCGGTCAGGGCGCGCACCAGGGGCGACGCGGCCGACGGGTCGCCGAGACGTCCCAGCGAGCGGGCGGCGACGGCGCGGACGTCGGCGTCGCGGTCCGCGAGGAGGACGACCAGGCGCGCCGTGGCGCCGGGTCCGCCGACCAGGCCCAACAGGTGCGCCGCCCGGGCGCGCACGGCGGGCCGGCGGCGGCGGGCGTCGCGGAGCGCGCGGTCCACGGCACCCCGCCGTTCGAGCAGGCCCACGAGCACCCCGCGCGCGTCGCCGCGCAGCTTCCCGAGCATCGACACCACGACCGGCTCGAGGGCGCGCCACTGCGACCGCGGCAGGGTGGCCAGCCGGTCCAGGAGGGTCGGGTCCCCGTCGCCGGCCGCCAGCGCGACCAGCGCGGGTCGCCCGGGGGCGATGCGGGCAGCGCGCCGCGCGGCGGCCCGGCGCTGCCACCAGCGCCCGGTCAGCAGGACGACGGCGAGGACGGCCAGCACCACGACCAGGACCAGCACCGCCACCAGCAGGACCGTCCGATCGACGACCGGGCCCGCCCGCGGTGTCACCGCGCGCTGCGCGCGAGGACGGCCCGGACGCGGCTGTCCAGCTCGCGCGGGCTGAACGGCTTGGTCAGGTAGTCGTCCACGCCCCACGCGAACCCGGTCTCGATGTCGCCCTCCTGCGCGCGGGCGGTGAGCAGGATGATCGGCATCCCCGACGTCGCGGGATCGGCGCGCAGCTCGCGACACACGTCCAGGCCGGTCATCCGCGGCATCATCACGTCGAGGACCGCGAGGTCGGGGCACGCACGGCGGGCGAGGTCGAGCGCGGCGCCGCCGTCCTCCGCGACGAGCACGTCGTGCCCGGACTGCTCCAGCTTGAACACCACGACGTCCCGGACGTCCGGGTCGTCGTCGGCCACCAGCACCGTCGCCACCGCCACCCCCTGGGCGCGCTCCGTCTTACGGCCCAATCATAGGAGGCTGAATGGACCAGCGCGCGAGCGGACCCGCGGGGCGTCGGCGCCCGGGGCGGGACGGCGAGCTCGACGTCCTCGTCGTGCGGCTCGGGGAGACCCTCAGGTCGCGAGCGTCACCGGCTTGTGCGCCGGCCGCCGCGCCTCGTACGCGTCGATGTCCTCGGCGTGGCGCAGGGTCAGGTCGATGTCGTCGAGGCCCTCGAGCAGCCGCCAGCGGGTGTACTCGTCGACGGTGAAGCGCACGGTGAGGTCGTCGGCGGTCACCGTGCACGCCTCGAGGTCGACGGTGAGCTCCAGGCCCGGGCGCTCCTCGATCTTCTTCCATAGCAGCTCGACGTCGGACTGCTCGACGGTGGCCGCGAGCAGGCCGGCCTTCGACGAGTTGCCCTTGAAGATCTCACCGAAGCGCGACGAGATGACGGCCCGGAAGCCGTAGTCCATGAGCGCCCAGACGGCGTGCTCGCGCGACGACCCGGTGCCGAAGTCCGAGCCGGCGACCAGCACGGAGCCGCGCGAGTAGGGCTCGGTGTTGAGCACGAACGACGGGTCGAGGCGCCAGGAGGCGAACAGGCCGTCCTCGAACCCCGTGCGCGTCACGCGCTTGAGGTAGACGGCCGGGATGATCTGGTCGGTGTCGACGTTCGACACGCGCAGCGGCGTGCCGATGCCGGTGTGGGTGGTGAAGGCCTGCATATCGTCCTCCTGGCTGTCGCCGCGCCCGTCAGGCGGGCTGCAGCGTGGTGGTACCGGCACGGTCGTCGATCAGGTCCTCGGGCGAGGAGAGCGTGCCGCGCACGGCCGTGGCCGCGGCGACCAGCGGCGAGACGAGATGGGTGCGCCCACCCTTGCCCTGCCGGCCCTCGAAGTTGCGGTTCGACGTCGACGCGCACCGCTGGCCCGGGGAGAGCTGGTCGGGGTTCATGCCGAGGCACATCGAGCAGCCCGCGGAGCGCCACTCGGCGCCGGCCTCGGTGAACACCGCGTCCAGGCCCTCGGCCTCGGCCTGCGCCTTGACCTGCATCGAGCCGGGCACGACGAGCATCTGCACCGAGTCGGCGACGTGGTGGTCCTTGAGGACCTCCGCCGCCGCGCGCAGGTCCTCGATGCGCGCGTTGGTGCACGAGCCGAGGAAGACCACGTCGACGGCGATGTCGCGCAGACGCGTGCCGGGCTCCAGGGCCATGTACTCGAGCGCCTTGCGCGTCGCGGCCGCGTCGTCGTCGCCCATGGTGGCGGGGTCCGGGACCGACTCGCCGAGCGGCAGGCCCTGCCCGGGGTTGGTGCCCCACGTGACGAACGGCGTGAGCGCGTCGGCGTCGATGTGCACGACCGCGTCGAACTCGGCGTCGTCGTCGGTGCGCAGCTCGCGCCAGGCCGCGACGGCCTCGTCCCACTGCTCGCCCTTCGGCGCGTGGGGCCGGTCGCGCAGGTAGGCGAACGTGGTCTCGTCCGGGGCGATCATGCCCGCGCGCCCGCCCGCCTCGATCGACATGTTGCACATGGTCATGCGGGCCTCCATCGACATCTGCCGCACGGCCTCGCCGCGGTACTCGAGCACGTAGCCCGCCCCGCCGCCGGTGCCGATCTGGGCGATGACCGCGAGGATGACGTCCTTGCTGGTCACGCCCGGGCGCAGCGTCCCGGAGATCTCGATCGCCATCGTCTTGAACGGCCGCAGCGGCAGCGTCTGGGTGGCGAGCACGTGCTCGACCTCGGAGGTCCCGATCCCGAAGGCGAGCGCGCCGAACGCGCCGTGGGTGGAGGTGTGCGAGTCGCCGCAGACCACCGTCGTGCCCGGCTGCGTCAGGCCCTGCTCCGGGCCGATCATGTGCACGATCCCCTGGTCCTGCGTGCCCATGGGGAACAGGCGCACCCCGAAGTCCTCGCAGTTGCGCCGCAGGGTCGACACCTGGGTCGCCGAGGTCTCGTCGGCGATCGGCAGGTGGAGGTTCTTGGTGGGGACGTTGTGGTCCTCGGTCGCGAGGGTCAGGTCGGTGCGCCGCACGCGCCGCCCGGCCAGGCGCAGGCCGTCGAACGCCTGCGGGCTCGTGACCTCGTGGACGAGGTGGAGGTCGATGTAGAGGAGGTCGGGCTCCTGACCCTGGCCGTGGCGGACCACGTGCTGGTCCCAGACCTTCTCCGCGAGCGTGCGTCCCACTTCTCCGCCTTCTTCCACACCCAGAAATCCCACACCGTGGGACTACGATGTCGTCCTGTGGGACAGGGTAGCGGTATCGGCGTGCTCGACAAGGCGGTGGTCGTCCTGCGGGCGGCCGCGGCGACGCCGTGCGCGCTGGGTGAGCTCTGCGAGCGCACCGGCCTGCCGCGCGCGACGGCCCACCGGCTCGCCGTCGGCCTCGAGGCCCACCGGCTGCTGACGCGCGACGCCGACGGCCGCTGGCGCCCCGGGCCCGCGCTCGGCGAGCTCGCCCACGGTCACGGCGACCCGCTGCTCACGGCCGCGGAGGAGGTCCTTCCCCAGCTGCGCGACCTCACCGGCGAGAGCGTCCAGCTCTACCGCCGCGACGGCCTCGACCCCACCGCGCGCGTCTGCGTCGCCGCGGCCGAGCCGGCGAGCGGGCTGCGCGACACGGTGCCGGTCGGGGTCCGCGTGTCGATGGCCGCGGGCTCCGGTGCCAAGATCCTCGCGGCGTGGTCGCGCGACCGGACCTCGGCCTTCCCGGAGTCCGTGCTCGACGAGGTCCGCCGCCGCGGGTGGGCCCAGAGCGTGGCCGAGCGCGAGGCGGGCGTGGCCAGCGTGTCCGCTCCCGTGCGCGACGCGACCGGCGCGGTGGTCGCGGCCGTGTCGGTGTCCGGCCCGGTCGACCGGATCGGCCGCCGGCCCGGCGCGCGCTGGGCGGACGCCCTGCTCGCGGCGGCCCGGCAGCTCGAAGGTCTCGTCGCGTCCCGCTGAGGTCGCGCGCCACCGACGGCCCGATCGGCCCTCGCGTGCGGTACGTTCGACCGATCGAGTGAGATCTGTGCCACGCAGCCGATCAGGGAGTCCTGATGTACCTCGGCGAACCCGTCCGTGTCCTGCACGTCGAGCCGGTCGTGAGCCCGGTGCCCGACGGCGACTTCCCCGACGTGGCCGCCGCGCTGCCCGACCCGCGACCGCGCCCGACGCCCGGCCGGGACGCGGCGCCGCTGCCGGAGCGTCGGCGGCGGCAGACGCGAGGGAGGCGCCCGAGGTCCACGCCGGTCGCCGGCGCGTGATCCCGGGGTGACCGCGCCCGACCTCGCCGCACCGGTCGGCGGCTGGCGGGTCTGGCGCCTGGGCGCCGACGACGACGGCCCGGTCCTCGAGTCACCCCTGGCGGCGGCCACCTGGCCGGCGCGCGCCGCCCTCACCGCGGTCTGCCACCGCGGCTGCGGCGACGCCCCCGCGTGGGGCTGCGGCTGCGGGCTCTACGCGCTCGACCACCCGCACCGGCTCGCGACCGACATGCTGTGGCGGACCGGGATCCTCGGCTGCACGGCGCTGTGGGGGCGCGTCGTCGAGCACGAGGAGGGGTGGCGCGGGGAGCACTCCTACCCGTTGGTCCTGTTCCTCCTGTCGCCCGACGAGGTCCTGCGCCGCGTCGCGGGCGGCTCCCTGGCCGTCGCGTCGGCCCGGCGCGCGGTGATCGGCGCCGCCCGGGCCCGCCGCATGACGGGGCTCGGCGAGACGCTGGTCGGCGCGCTGCAGCGTCGGTACGGCGTGCCCGTCCACGTCCTGCCCGCGAGCTCCCCCGCCGCGTTCGCCGAGCGCGAGGTCGGCGCGCTCGCCGGACGGGTGCGGGACGAGTCCGTGCTGGGCCTCCCCGCCCGCCGCCTCGGCGACCGGGTGGCGACGGCCCGTCTGGACCGGGTGGTCGACCGCCTGCTCGAGGGTCTGCGCCCCGACCTCCCGCCGCTCCCGGCGTGATCGCGGGCGCCCGCCCCTACGACGGGCGGGTGGACCCCGGACGGGTCGAGCCGGGACGGCGCCAGTGCCACAGGGCCAGCGGGACCGCCGAGGTCACGATGAGCAGGAGGCCGTGGCCGACCGGGCCCAGCGAGGCCAGGCCCAGCCCGAGCAGGACGCCGAGCACGAGCACGGAGACGGCCCGCCAGTACGAGCGACGTTCGTCCTTCGTCCGGACCCGGCGGGCCAGCGCGGGATCGCTGGCCTCGATCTGCCGCTCGATGTCGGCCAGGATGCGTTGCTCTCGTTCGTCGAGCACCAGGAGACCCCTTCGGCGAGCCGCCGGCGACCGGGCGCCGACGTGGGTTGACGGGCCGTGGTCGCCGGATCACCCGGGGGATGACCGGGCGTGGAGCAGGCGAAACGGCAGGACGACGACGTCACGTCGAGACGTCGCCCTTCATCGGCGACCGGAGCCCCGGAGGGGGCGGGCGGACCGGCGGGTCCGTCGGCCCGCCCGGGCCCGGGTCGCGGCGGTCGTGCGCCGCCCGGCGGCCGGTCACGACCGCCCGTCGCCGGACGAGACGGTGCCCCGCCCGGCGTCGATCGCCGGGATCGGGAAGGACGGGTGGGTCGGGAGCCGGTCGGCCGGGGAGCCGGCCGGTTCGGCACCGCCGCTGCGGGTCCGGCGGGGGCCGCGGGGACCGGGCACGTCCCCGGTGCGGGCCTCCGGGGCCGTCGCGGGCCGGGCGGCCGCCGGCACCGGCAGCGCGCCGGTCCAACCGAACTGCTCGCTGTGGATCCGCCCGGGCGGCACGCCGAGCTGGTCGAGTGCCGCGAGGGTGCCCGAGAGCAGCGACGGCGGCCCGCACACGTAGTACTCGAGCCGGCCGCGGGCGCGCGGGAGCACCTCGGCGAGCAGGTCGGCGTCGACCCGCCGCCCGGCGGTGCGCAGGACCTCGAGGTCGAGGCGCCGCGCGAGGACCTCGAGCTCGGGCCCGAACAGCGGCTGGTCGGGCCGCTCGGCGAGCACGAGGCGGTGCAGGCGGCGGTCGCCGCGCTCGGCGAGCGTGCGCAGCATGCTCATCATCGGCGTGATCCCGACCCCGCCCGCGACGAGCACGAGACCGTCGACCCGGTCCGTGGTCTCCGGGGTGAAGCTGCCGTGCGGGCCGTCGAGCCACACCTTGCGGCCGGGCTCCATCCGCGCGAGCGCGCGGGTGAAGTCGCCGGTCGCGCGGACGGTCAGCTCGAGGCGGTCGGTGAGCTCGGCGCTCGAGGCGATCGTGAACGGGTGCTCCTGCACGCCCACGGCGCGCCGGTGCAGGCGCAGCCACACGAACTGGCCCGGCGCGAAGCGCAGGCCGCGGCGCCGGAAGACCGGGGTGAGCGCGAGCGTCGCCACCTCCGGGCCCTCGTGGCGCACGCCGTACACGACGTAGGCGCCGCGCTGGGTGAACAGCGGCTGCCACACCCACCGGCGCGCGAGGACGACGATCAGCAGCAGGGCCAGCGCCGACAGCACGACCCGCATCACGGGGTCCTCGAGCAGGTCACCGAGCCAGACGACGTGCAGCCCGGCGAGCAGGAGCGCGAGCGCGGCGGCGGCCACGTGCAGGCGCGCCCACCACTCGTAGCGCGTGCCCCGCCGGCGGCCCCAGGCGGCCGCGCCCGCGAGCAGCAGCATGCCGGCGAAGGCGGCGTAGCCGAACTGGATGCCCGCAGAGGCCGCGAACGGGTCGAGCAGCTTCGGGCGCTCGATCACCGCGAGGCCGAGGTGGCCCGCGACCAGCACCACCGCGGCCACGCCGAGCCACCGGTGCCCGCCCATCACGCGGTCGATCCCGAGCGCGGTGGTCAGCGACCGCAGGCGCGAGGCCCCGACCGTCGTGATCACCATGAGGAGGGTCGCGACCAGCCCCGTGAGGACCACACCGAGGTCCACCAGCTCGCCGGCCTCGATCCCGTTCCGGGCGACGAAGACCACCGCCGGCCCGACGAGGACGACAACCGCGACCGCGGTCCACAGCGCCCGTCTCGTCCGCTTCGACACGATCCGTGACCGTAGGGGCGCGGACGGTCCGGACCCGCCGCTCCTGAGAGGTGCCGATCCGCTCGCGAGACGGGCGGGCACCCGCGCACGGTGAGCGCCGGTTGGCCCTGTCGATGTTGCCCCGATCGGACCATTCGCGCCCCGCCGACGCCGCCGGGACTCTCAGGGACCGCTCACCGGCGTCCCGCTCGTCGCGGCCGGGTAGTCCGCTCGTCGTGACCTCCCTCGTGACCGGAATCCTCCGCGGCACCGCCGCCGGCGCCGCCGGCACCACCGCGCTCAACGTCACCACCCAGGCCGACATGGCCTTGCGTGCCCGGCCCGCGAGCGGCATGCCGACCGCGACGGTCTCGGCGCTCGCCGAGCAGGCCGACGTGTCGATCCCGGGCGGGCGCCGCGAGCGGCAGCACCGCCTCGAGGGACTCGGTGGTCTCGCCGGCACCGCGACCGGGGTCGCCGTCGGCGGCCTGGCCGGCGCCCTGCGCAGCGCCGGGGTCCGCCTGCCCGCCGTGATCGGCGTGCCGCTGCTCGGCGCCGCCGCCATGGCCGCCTCGGACCTGCCGACCGCGCGGCTGGGCCTCACCGACCCCCGCCGGTGGGGATCGGCGGACTGGGCCGCCGACGTCGTCCCGCACCTCGCCTACGGCGTCGCCACCCACGCCACGCTCGCCGCCACCTTCCGCGCCGACGACCGCGAGCGCGCCGAGCACCCGGAGGGCGCGCCGCGCCCGGCGACGGCGGGCTCGCTCCTGCGCGCCGCCGCCCTCGGCGCCGCGAACGGGGCCCGCAGCACCTTCGGGTCGGCGGCGCTGGCGTGGCGGGCGCGCCCGGGCGACCGGGGTGCGGCCGGCGTGCTCGGGAGCCGGGTCGGGCGCGGTGCGGCGACGCTCGCCGCGCTGGGCGAGGCGTCCGGCGACAAGCACCCCGCGATCCCCTCGCGCACGGCCGCGCCCGGCCTCGCCCCGCGCCTGGCCCTCGCCGCCGGGGACGCGGGGGCGGCGGCGCGGCGCGACGGCCGCGAGGGCGGCCCGGGCGCGCTCGTCGCCGCCGCCGCGGCGCTCGGGGCGGCCTTCGGCGGGCAGCGGCTGCGCGCGATCGCCGCGGACCGCTTCGGCTCCGACCTCCCCGGGGCCTTCGCCGAGGACGCGCTGGCCGCCGGGCTCGCCTGGTGGGGCGCGGGGCGGAGCTGATCAGGAGCACGTGGTGCACCGCGCCGTTCCCGCGACGGTGCACCACGTGCTCGTGATCTCCGGGACCTCAGCCCGGCGACGCCGCCACCCGGACCCGGTGGTGCGCGCCCGCGGACAGGAAGCCCGCGAGCCCCCGGCCCTCCTCGGCGACCGCGGTCCGGTCGGCGCGGGAGAAGCGACGCAGGGGCGTCACCTCGACGGTGCCGTCGGTGACCGTCCACCGCGCCGCGACCCGGCCGTCGACGAGGACGACGCGCTCGCCGGCCACCGACAGGCCGCGGTCGGCGTCGTCGATGATCCGGGTGCGGTCGTCGTAGCCGAGCACCGCGTTGTCGAAGGCCGGCAGGAACCGCACCGGGGCCGGGGTGTCGGGGTCGGGGCGCGGCGCGTCGGGCAGGTCCAGCAGCTCGCGGCCCCGCTCGTCGCGCAAGCTCACGAGGCGGTCGCGCACGGCCGCCACCGCCGCCGGCAGCCCGGCGAGCCCCGACCAGGCGCGCAGGTCGGCCGACGCCGCCGGGCCGTACGCCGCGAGGTAGCGCAGCACCAGCGCCTCCCCCACCGGGTCGGTGCCCTCCGCGGCGAGCGGGTCCACCGGCCGCCCCAGCCACGTCGCGAGGAGCAGGCAGCGCGCGGGCCCCGCCTGCCCCCACAGCCCGCGCGGCGGCACCTGCACCACCGGCACGAGCGTGCCGACGGCCTCGCCGAGCACCCGGGGCGGCACGCCGGGCCAGGTGTCGGCGAGCGCGCGGCCCACGTCGGGCAGGGTGCGGGCCTCGTCGGCGATCAACGGCGCGCCCGCGGCGGCGAGCTCGTCGAGGTCCACCGCCGCGAGCTCCGCCCGGTACACGCCGAGCATCCGCTGGCGCAGCATCGCGTCGTGGCGCGAGCGCCAGGTCAGCGCGTCGTCGGCGGTGACGAGGTGCACGGTGCGGCGCATGAGGTGGGTGCGCACGGCGCGGCGCTCGGCGACGTGGTCGGACAGCTCGGCGGGGTCGAAGCCGGCGAGCCGCGACCACAGGCCGGTGTAGGGCTCCTGCGGTTCCTGGGCCTGCAGACCGCCGAGGTGGGCGACGGCGTCGAGCACGCCGAGCGTCGACCGCTCGAGCAGGAGCTGGCGGGCCAGCGTCGCCCGGTTGAGGGCGCGGCGGGACAGGACGGTCACGACGGGGAGCCTGCCGCACCCGTCACCGGTCAGTCCGCGACGTCGAGCGTGCCGTCCTCCCGGACCTCGACCCGTCCCTCCCGCAGCGCCGCCGCCCACCGCGCGGTCCGCTTCACCGCACCGAACGGGAAGAGGTGGACGCCGGCGATCCGGCTGTCGGGGTCATCGGTCGCCGCGCGGACGAGCCCGGCCAGGGTCTCGTCGGGCCGGTAGGTCTGCGTCGCGAGCCGCAGAACGCTGCCGCTCTGCTTGCGCAGCACCGCCAGCGACGGGCCGACCCCGCACGCGAGCCCGAAGCGCAGCAGCGTCGCGGGCGAGGTCAGGCCGGGCAGGCCCACGTGCACGGGCAGCGTGTTGCCGGCCTCCCGGGCCCGGCGCTCCCAGGCGACGATCGGCTCGGGCGCGAACGCGAACTGGGTGACGACGTGCAGCGGCAGCCCCGACTCCGCCGCGATCTTGTTCTTGCGCGCGAGGGCGTCGTCGACGGCGCGCTCGTCGACCCCCGGGTTGCCCTCCGGGTGCCCGGCGACGCCGATGCTCGCGAACGCCCGCCGCGCCAGCTCCGCGGACTCGAGGACCTGCAGGGTGTTGTCGATCGTGCCGACCGGCTCGATCGAGCCGGCGACGAGCAGCAGGTCGCGGACCCCGTCGTCGACCAGCCGCCCCAGCGTGCGGTCCAGCGCGTCGAGGTCGGGCACGGCACGCACCGCGAGGTGGACGACGGGGCGCAGGCCGAGCTCGCGGGCCCGCCGCGCCGTGGCGAGCACCCGGTCGAACCCCACGTTCGCGAGGAAGGTGACGTACACCGGGGTCCCGGGCGGGAGCAGGCCCGCGACGTCGTCGAGGGCGCCCTGCTCCCGCGGGGTCACCTCGATGCTCACGGCGCGGGCGAGGCGCCGGGCGGTCGCGCGCATCCCCTCGACGTCGACCGGACCGGTGTCCATCGGGCCTCCGGGTGCTCACGAGGGGGACGGCGTCGATCCTCCCCGCGCGTCACGTCGCGCGTCCTCGTGCTGGACCACAGGAACGCGGCCCCGATTCCTGTCGCCGACGACGATGACCACCTGACGTGACCCGCACCACCATGCGAGGAGGGCCGCGACCGTCCGCGGTCCCGCCGAGGAGGCACGCATGCTCGTGGACTTCCGCCCGCACGCCCGGCTGCGCAGCTCGACCCCGGTCAGCGTCGCCGACTCGATCGGCCCGGTCGTGGACGCGCTGTCCGAGAGCCCGACGGACCTGTCCCGGGTGCGGGTGGTCTGCGACTGGGTCCAGTACCGGCACAACTTCCGCGACGTGGTGGAGGTGCGGCCGATCCTGCCCACCGACGGCAACGGGCGGACGGGGGCGCCCCCGCACGGCCCGGTGCCCGAGGGCGTCCGCGACGACGACCTCGAGATCGCGGTCGACGTGCGCCGCGGCGCCGACACCGCGCTGCGCGACACGACCCGGGAGGTCCTGCGCGCCCACGCCGAGGGCGGCGACGCCGGCGCCGTCGTCCTCGAGGACTGGGGCCCGACCCGGCGCAGCTGCATCTGGGACTTCAACGCCCTCTACTGGTCGGCGCTCGACCTCTGGGAGTCCGCGACCGGGCAGGCCTACGAGCAGGCGCTGCCGGGCGGGGAGAGCGACGCCCGCAACCGCGACGCGGTGCGCGCGATCCTCGCCGAGCTGTTCACGGTGTGGGACGGGCTCGCCGACCGGGGCGCGCTGCCGCCCGAGCTCTACGTCGTCGAGATCGGGGTCGGCAACGGGCACCAGGCGCGGGTCTTCCTCGACGAGCTGCGCGACCTCGACGCCCGCCACGGCCGCGGGTACTACCGGCGCCTGCACTACCTCATGTGCGACTACTCCCCGCACGTCCTCGAGCGGGCCCGCGCGACCGTCGCCGACCACGCCGAGCACGTCAGCTCGTTCGTCACCGACGCCACCTCGCCGCGCGCGGTGCTGGGGTTCCTGCAGTTCAAGGTGTTCCTCATCTACATCTCGAACGTCTACGACAACCTGCCCTCCGACGAGGTCGCCCAGCTCGGCGGGCGCACGTACCTGGTCGAGTCGCGGGCGTTCCTGCCCGCGGACGCGGCGGCCGACCTGGCCGCGCTCGCCGGGGTGCGCACCGACGAGCTCGCCGGCCTGGTGGCGACGCTGCTGCGCCTCGGGCCCGCGCTGCTCGCGGAGGCGCAGCCGGGCCGGTTCCCGGACACGGCCGCCGCCGTCGCGTTCTGGCGCCGCACCTGGGCCGCGGTCCGGCTCGCCGAGCGCTACGTCGGGCTCGCCGGTCTCGACTCCTACGACCTGTCCCCCACCGTCAACGGCGAGGCGCTGCGGCCGCTGCTCGAGTCGGGCGCCGACCTGCGGATGCACGTGAGCAACGGCGCGGTCGCGAGCTTCACCGAGACCATCGGGCTGCTGCACCCCTACGGCCGGCTGGTCTGCCACGACCTCTTCGCGCGCGAGGTCGGGGCCTACCGCACGGGCTTCCGCGGCCCCGGCAAGTACGACGGCTCCGTGGTGAACTGGGTGAACGGCCCGCTGCTCGCCCACCTCGGGCGTCGGCGGGGCGTCGACGTCTCCTACGCCCCGTTCGCCCACCGCGCCGGCACCAACATCGTGACGATGACCGCCCAGGTGCGTGACTGATGGCGCCGATCACCCCGGGGACCGGACTCCCCCTGCTGCCCACCACCGTCGTCGGCTCCTGGCCGGTCCCGGAGTGGCTCGAGCGCCTGAAGACGGACTTCTTCCGCTGCCGCATGAGCCGCACCCAGCTCGAGGCCGTCCACGACTGCGCCGTGACGGCCGCGATCAAGGACCAGGAGCTCGCGGGGATCGACATCGTCTCCGACGGCGAGCTGCGCCGCGACAACGACGTCGACCACCTGCTGGCCCGCATCCCCGGGATCCACGTCCCCGTGACCAGCAAGGACTTCTACCACGACTACTACGACGCCGAGGTCCGCACGACGCCGGCACCGCCGCCGACCGGCCGCGGGCTCGGGCTCGACGCCGACTTCGCGTTCACCCGCGCGCGCACCGACCGGCCGGTCAAGTTCTCCTTCACCGGGCCGTTCTCGCTCTCGCGCCGGGTCACCGACCACGTCCACGCCGACCCGGCCGACCTCGTGCGGTCGATCGCCCACGTGCTGGCCGGGGTCGCGGAGGCCCTGCGGGAGGCGGGCGCCCAGCTGCTCCAGATCGACGAGCCGTTCCTCGCCGGCTACCCGGACCAGGTGGGGCTCGCCGTCGAGGCGATCAACATCGTCACCCGCGAGGTCGACGTCTCGTGGGCGCTGCACGTCTGTTACGGCAACCGCTACGCGCGCCCGCTGTGGGAGGGGCACTACGACTTCCTGTTCCCCGCGGTGCTCGACGCGCGGGTCGACCAGCTCGTGCTGGAGTTCGCGCGCAAGGGCGACGAGGACCTGCCGATCATCGAGCGCTCCGGCTGGGACCGCGACCTCGGGCTCGGGGTGATCGACGTCAAGAGCCACGTCGTCGAGAGCCCGGAGCTCGTCGCCGCCCGCATCCACCGGGCGCTGGAGCTGGTGCCGCCCGAGCGCCTCCTGGTCAACCCGGACTGCGGGCTGCGGAACCTGCCGCTCGACGTCGCGACGGCCAAGCTGCGCGCCATGGTCGAGGGCGCCGCCCGCGTCCGCGCGACCCTCCCCGCCGCCACCGTCGCGGGGTGACCACGGCGCCCGCCCTCTCCGCCACCGACGCCGAGCTCACCGCCCGCGGGACCGCGACCCTCCTGTCGGCGTGGGAGGCCTACGCCCGCGGCTGCGCCGGGGCCGCCGTGCACCGCCGCTGACGCGTGGGCCGGGCGTCACTCGGCCCGGGCGAGCTCCCGGGCCTCGACGCGCACGGTCTCCTCGACGTAGACGAGGCCGTCGTCGACGGTCACGCGGTGGGTGCGCACCGGTTTCTTGGCGGGCGGCCCGCTGGGCTGCCCCGTGCGCAGGTCGAAGCACGCGGCGTGCAGCGGGCACTCCACCGCGCAGCCCTCGAGCCAGCCGTCGGACAGCGACGCGTCCTGGTGCGTGCAGGTGTCGTCGATGGCGTAGAGCTCGCCGTCCGCGTTGAAGACGGCGATGGCCACCGAGCCCTGCACCCGCACCGACTCCCCCACCGGGATGTCGGCCAGCTCGCCCACGTAGATCATTTCGGCTCCTGTTGCGCTCTGCGCATCGAGTCCTGTCATCCGCAACACATAGCCTGAGGCTCGGGAAGTCCGCCGTCAAGCGTTGTGGCCGACGTCGCGAGTGTTTCCGTTGCTCTACGCGTGTGTTACTGATACACGTCTCATATGTCAGCGGCCTGAGGTTTACGCCGCGGCCGGGCTGTCACACTGCGCGCCGGGTCGAGCCCCTCCACCGCCGTCGGCCCGAGGAGCGTCACCGTGTCCGAGCACCCGCCGCCGCGTCGCCGCGGTGGCGCCGCGCGGGCGGTCGAGGGCGAGTACACGCTGCGCCGGGCCACCGCCGCGGCAGCCATCGGCAACGTCGCCGAGTGGTACGACTTCGGGATCTACTCCTACCTGGCGGTCGTGCTGTCCCGGGTGTTCTTCCCCGACGCCGGGCCCTGGGCCGCCGTGTACACCCTCGGCGCCTTCGCCGCGGCCTTCGTCATGCGACCCCTCGGCGGGCTGTTCTTCGGCCCCCTGGGCGACCGGATCGGGCGCACCCGCGTGCTCTCGGCGACGGTGGTGCTCATGGCGGCCGCCACCGTGCTGCTGGGGCTCATCCCGAGTCGCGGCGCGATCGGGGCCGCCGCGCCGGTCCTCGTGCTCGTCATGCGCATGCTGCAGGGGTTCTCGGCGGGCGGCGAGTACACCGGGGCGCTGACCATGGTCGCCGAGTACTCCCCGGACCGGCGCCGCGGCCTGTTCGGCAGCTGGCTGGAGTTCGGCACCCTCACCGGCTACACGCTCGGCGCCGGCGTCAGCGCGGCCGTCATCGCCGTGCTGCCCGACGACGACCTGCTGGCGTGGGGCTGGCGCCTGCCGTTCCTGCTCGCGCTCCCGCTGGGCGTCGTGGGCATCTACCTGCGCCTGCGCCTCGAGGACACCCCGGCGTTCCGGCAGCTCATGGAGCGCTCCCCCGCGCTCGCGACGATGCCGCTGCGCCGGGCCCTGCAGATCCTGCGCGTGCGCTACCGCCGCGCGCTCCTCGTCGCGGGCGGCATCGTCGTGGCCTGGAACATCACCAACTACGTGCTCACCAACTACGTGCCGACCTACCTCACCAGCACGCTCGCCGAGCACGGCGAGACCGGCGCGGAGACGGCGACGTCGACGGCGCTGCAGGTGGTCGTCATGGTCGCGATGCTGGCCGTCGTCACCTCGCTCGGTCGCCTGTCCGACCGCGTCGGGCGCCGCCCGATCCTCATGACCGGCAGCATCGCGCTCGTCGTCGGCGGCCTGCCCGCCGTGTGGCTGCTGCGCCAGGGCCTCGTCGGGCAGCTCGGCGGCCTGCTGCTCATCGGCGCGTGCCTCGTGTGCTTCGCCGCGGTCGCCCCGTCGACGCTGCCGGCGCTCTTCCCCACGCTCGTGCGCTACGGCGGGCTCGCGCTGACCTTCAACGTCTCGGTGTCGCTCTTCGCCGGCACCGCGCCGACGGTGATCGCCGCGGCCACGACGGCCACCGGCAACCTCGACTGGCCGGGCTACTACCTCGTCGCCGCGGGGGTGGTCGGCGTCGTCAGCGTCCTGTTCCTCACCGAGTCCGCGGGCCGGCCGCTGGCCGGTGCCGCGCCGCTGACCTCGAGCGCCGACCTCCCGCCGCCGGTGCGTGACGAGCACGGCGTGCCCCTCGAGCCACCCAGGGAGGGCTCGAGGGAGGAGTAGGCGGCCCTACGCGGCCGCGGCGCGGCGGCGCAGCTCGCTGCGGCGCACGCGGCCGAAGGTGCGCGGGTCGCCCATCCCGAACACGCCCGTCGTGGTGCCCTCGGCGTCGACGTAGCGCGCGACGAAGCGCCCCGCGTCCGGCTCGCCGTCGACGACGTCGACGTGGTCCTCGGCCGAGGGGTGCCCGGCGAGCTGCAGCATGCGCCCGTACTGCTCGGACCACACGTAGCCGGTGGGGCGGAACGTCGCCTCGGTGCGACCCGCGAGCAGGTTGGCCGCCGCGACGGCCGCCTGCTCCCCCGCGCTCGTCCAGTGCTCGTGCCGGCGGCCGGCCGCGCCCGGGCCCCACCGCGCGACGTCGCCGACGGCCACGACGGCGGGGAGGTCGGTGACCATGCCCGCGTCCGTGACGACGCCGTTCGCGACGGCCAGGCCGGACCCGTCGAGCCACTCGGTGTTCGGGGCGATGCCGATGCCCACCACGACGACGTCGGCCGGGACGGTCGTGCCGTCGCCGAGCTCGACCCCGACGACGCGGGGGCCGTCGGCGGTGGGGGCGGTCGCGAAGCCGGAGACGGCGGCACCGGGTCGCAGGTCCGTGCCGTGCTCGGCGTGCAGGTCGACGCAGTGGCGCGCGATCCGGGGCCCGAGGACGGGGGCCATCGGCAGCGGCAGGCCGTCGAGGACCGTGACGTCGAGGCCCATCGCCCGGCAGGTCGAGGCGACCTCGGCCCCGATGAACCCGCCGCCGACGACCACCACGCGCGGCGACCCGGCCCGCAGCTCCGCGCGCAGGGCGCGCGCGTCGTCGAGCGTCCGCAGCGTGTGCACGCCCGCGACGCCCTCGGTGCCCGGCAGGCGCCGCGCCCGGCCGCCGGTGGCGACGACGACGCCGTCGGTGGCGATCGTGGAGCCGTCGGCGAGCTCCACGGCGCCACCGGCGGGGTCGAGGCGCGCCGCGCGGACGCCGAGGCGCATCTCCAGCGCGAGCTCGGCCACCTCGACGTCGTCGAGCAGGGCGATGGCGTCCTCGTCGACGCCGCCGGCGAGGAACGCCTTGGACAGCGGCGGGCGGTCGTAGGGCCGGTGCGGGTCGTCGCCGACCAGCAGCAGGCGCCCGTCGTAGCCGGCGGCGCGCAGGGCCTCCGCGGAGCGGACCCCCGCCACCGACCCGCCGACGATCGTGATGGTCTGCATGCGCGGCCTCCTCGTGGGCCTCGACGTCGGCACGCTCCCCCGCGTCGGGGGCGGACCGGTGGAAGGGACACCCCACGATCTGGAGTGGAGAGTTGCGCATAGCAGAACACAGCTTCTCCATGCGCAACTCTGCACCGTGGGAGAGCCGACGCCCCTTGTCAAGAGCCGATCCACGCGGACCCGTGCGCGTGCACGTGAGCACTCGCCCGTCCGCACCCTTGACAGCCGACCTCGGGATCGCGGAACGTATCGTTGCGCATCACGAACCGTGTCTCTCAATGCGCAACTCATCGGAGAGTCGGCGTCAGGCCGTCGGCCCGACCACCCACCAGCAGGCGCACCCCTCGAGGAGCACGGACCCATGACGACCGGAGAGATCGCACCGGCGATCGCGTCGCCGGAGCTGCCGGCGAGCCTGCGCGGCACCCTCCCGGGCCGGTACTACACCGACCCGACGATCTTCGCGGCCGAGCAGGCCCTCGTCTTCGAGACGGGCTGGTTCTGCGCGGTCCTGGCCGCCGACATCCCGATGCCGGGCGCCTTCGAGACGGTGCAGATCGGCCGGGAGAGCGTCATCGTCGCGCGCGGGCGCGACGGCGCGGTGAACGCCTACCTCAACGTCTGCCGCCACCGCGGTGCGCGCCTCTGCACCGAGGACAGAGGCATGGTCCGGCGCTCCTTCCAGTGCCCGTACCACGCGTGGACCTACGGCCTGGACGGCAAGCTCGTCGCCGCCCCCAACCTCGGCGACATGCCCGACGTGGACAAGGTCGAGTTCGGCCTGCACCGCGTCCACGTGCGCGAGTGGCTCGGCTACGTGTGGCTCTGCCTGGCCGAGGAGCCGCCGTCGTTCGAGGAGACGGTCGTCGGCGACGTGGCCGCCCGGCTGGGCGCGCCCGACGCGATCGTCGGGTACCAGGTCGCGGACCTGAAGCTCGGCCGGCGCATCGAGTACGACGTGAAGGCGAACTGGAAGCAGATCGTCGAGAACTTCATGGAGTGCTACCACTGCGCGACGATCCACCCGGAGCTCACCGAGGTGCTGCCGGAGTTCGCGAACGGGCTCGCCGCCCAGTACTTCGTCGGCCACGGCGCCGAGTTCGGTGAGGACGTCGCGGGGTTCACCGTCGACGGCTCCGCGGGGCTCGAGCGCATCCCCGGCGTCGCCGAGGAGCAGGACCGGCGCTACTACGCGATCACCGTGCGCCCGCAGGTGTTCATCAACCTCGTGCCCGACCACGTCGTGTTCCACCGCATGTTCCCGCTGACCGCGGACCGCACGCTGGTGCGCTGCGACTGGCTCTACCTGCCCGAGGTCGTCGACTCGGGGACGGACATCGACCGGTCCGTCGAGCTCTTCCACCGCGTCAACCTGCAGGACTTCGACGCCTGCGAGCGCTGCCAGGTCTCCATGGACTCGCGCTCCTACGCCCGCGGGGGCGTCCTCGTCCCCAGCGAGCACCACATCGCCGAGTTCCACGACTGGGT
>NZ_JAQZAO010000020.1 GCF_028737315.1 Actinomycetospora lemnae
TCTCGAACCCTGTTCTGCCCACAACCCGGCAGGCTGGCCACGATCACGACCAGCCCACCCGGCGGGCCTACTCAGTGTCCGCGATGTGCTGAGACATCACCTGTCTCCGATGTCCTGAGCACGAGCAAAGTGCTCCAGCACTTCTTCCTGCTCACCTGCCGTCAGGCACCGGGCGTGTTGTTCGCGAGGTCGAGGGCGTACTGCGGCCAGAACTCGCCGGCCGCCGGGGCACCGCGGCAGTCGCCGTCGGAGTCGCCCGGCTCCTTGACCCACAGGAACGCCGCGATGCGCGGCGAGCCGGTGTCGCGGGTCGGCGGCGTGCCCAGGGCCCGGCCCGGCGGGTTGCACCACGTCGGCTGCTCGGGGCCGTCGTAGCTGCCGTTGCCGTTGCGGCTGGTGTCGATGACGTAGCGGGCGCCGCCCACCGCGTCGGACACCCGGTCGCCGTAGGCGCGGACCTGGTCGGTGGTCATGAAGTTCGAGACGTTGAGCGCGAAGCCCGCCGCCTCCCCGACGCCGCTGGTGCGCAGGCCGCCCGCGAGCTCGTCGATGTTGGTGACGAAGCCCGGGTTGCCGGCGTCGATGTAGACCTCGCCGCCGGCCCGGCTCAGCGTCCGGACGGCCTCGGCCAACAGCTCCTCGCGGCCCTCCTGCTCGCCCTCGCCCTCGCAGTTGGTCAGCGTCTGCGGCAGGGCGTCCGGCTCCAGGATCACGACCGCGCGGTTGCCGCCCATGCCGCGTGCGAAGGCGCCGAGCCACTCGCGGTAGGCGTCCTCGTTCTCGGCGCCGCCGCTGGAGTACAGACCGCAGTCGCGGTTGGGGATGTTGTAGGCGGTCAGCACCGGGGTGCGGCCCGCGGCCCGGGCCTGGGACACGACGCCCGCGACCTCGCCCTCGACGCCGCCGGTCTCGCCGGTCGGCCAGATGGCGACGGGCTGGCGGGCGATCTTCTCGAGCGCGGCGGCCTCGTCACCGCGGCCCTCGGCGCGCCACGCCTCGACCTGGCGCGCCGCCGACGACGCGGGGTCGACCCAGAACTCCGAGGCGGCCGGGGCCACCGGCGGACCGCCGCCCTCGCCGCCGCTGTCGGACCCGGTGCTGCAGGCGGCGATGCCGACCGCGGTGACCAGCGCGGTCAGGGCGGCGACGGCGGCCACGATCCACCCGCGGGTCGGGCCGCGCCGGGCGGCGGCGCGGCGCTCGCGACGGTCGCCGCGGATCGGGATCTCGGGGGGCACGGCAGGCTCGGCAGGCCGGCGGCGCTCGACCCGCTCGGTCGGCGCGGCCGCCCCGACCGGGATGGGCTGGGTCGCGGGCTCCGGCGGCTCCGTCGCGCCGCGCGGTGCGTCCGGGGTCACCGGTCCCACCTCGCCCCGCGTCGTCCGTCCATCACGTGCCACCGTCGAGCCACCCCCGGGCCTGTCGTCCATCCGGCCCCAGGTTCTCAGGCCGCCTCGTGGCTCCCGTGTGGGGGGAGGCACCGCCCGTCGCCGCGCGACGCCCGCTCGGCGGTGCGGGCCCGCCGCGCGGTCGGCCGGCACCGCCCGGGGCGGGCCGGGTGGCGACGGACGTCACGTCTCCTCCAGCGGCCCGGGCGCCGGGATCTCGATCCACTTGGCCACCGAGGGCACGCCGCGGTCGTCGACGAGGAAGAGCATGTAGCGCCCGGGCGGGGCGATCGTGCGGTCCTCGGGCATCGTGATCGAGACCCCGCCGTCGCGCTTCGTGATGTCGAGGGCGACCGACCGCTGGCCGGTGTCCGTCACGTGCGTCGACGCCATCGGCGCGAGCAGCCGGGCGCTCGCGATGCGCGGCGCGTCCGGGGTGGCGACGGTCAGCGTGTCGCCCAGCGGGGCCGTCGGCGGCGACTCCGCGATCGTCGGCTGCGGGCCCTTGAACAGGTAGGGCGGCGTGTAGATCTCGATCCGCTGCTCGAACGTGCCGGGGATCGTGCCCGCGGCGTCGTTGAACAGCGGGTCCGAGCCGACCGTCATGACCCGGCCGTCGGGCAGCAGCAGGCTCGCGGAGTGGTAGTTGCGGCCCACCTGCGGGTCGGCGGCGTAGTCCAGCGTGTTCGTCTGCGGCCGGTAGATGCGCGCGTTGTGGTTGTCCGAGGCGCCCTTGCCGCGGTAGTCCCGCGACCCGTTGCTGATCAGCATCGTGTCGTCGGGCAGCGTCGTCAGGTTCGGGTAGCGCGTGCCCTCCGGCAGCAGGGGCCCCGGCTGCCAGGTGGGGTTCGGGCTGTCGAGGTCGATGGTGTCGATGCGCGCCGACGAGCGCGGGCTCTCGCCGACCCCGCCGCCGCCGACCACCGCGATGCGCTGGTCCTGGACCGGGCCGGCCCAGGCGGAGCCGGCGGTCTCGAGCAGGTCGGGATCGCGCATGCCCGGGATGGGCGTGAGGATGTTGGTGCGCAGGTTCCAGAACCCGGGCACACGGCCCTGCTCGGCGGGCCCGTAGCCGGCGTTGGCGCCCGAGTAGAAGAGCACGTCCTCCCGCGCGGTCTGGAACAGCGCCGGGTAGGTCGGGAAGTACTGCGTGAGGTCCTTGCGCTCGGTCCAGGTCCGCGTGGCCGGGTCGTAGATCTCGTTCTGGCCGTTGAGGATCTCGCCGGTGCCGTCGAGCCCGGACACCGAGATCACGGTGCCGTCGGCGAGGCCCGTCAGCGTGGGGTACCAGCGCTTGAACACCATGTCGCCCACGCGCTCGTAGGCCTCGGTGTACGGGTTGAACTCGTAGGTCTCCTCGATGCCCTGGTAGTCCTGCTTCTCCAGGGTCATCCCCTGCCCGAGGGCGTAGAGGTTCTGCTCCTCGCCCGGGGGCACGCCGTTGATCGAGTACTGCCGCGGCCCGACGGCGACGTAGCCCGGGCCCGGCTCGACGGCCTCGGCGAAGACGACCGTCTCGCTGGCGGTGACCGTCGCGCCCCGCCGCGTCGCGACCTTCGTCGCGGGCTTGACCTCGAACGGGTGCGTCGAGCGGTAGATCAGGCCCTCCGGCGAGCGGAACTCCGTGCCGGCCGGGAACGAGCGCACCGGCGCGTCCGGGTTCTCGTTCTTCACCGTCACGCCGCCGCCGGCGTTGGTGACCGCGCCGTCGAGGCGCTCGTAGCGCTGGGTGCCGCCGGCCACGAGCAGGTTGCCCGACGCCAGGAAGGTGTGGCCCGCGCAGAACATGTCGTCCGGGGTCGGGATGACGCGGCTGCGCCCGGTGGCCGGGTCGTACACGAGGCTCTTGAAGGTCCCCGCGTTGAACATGTCCTCCTTGTTGCCGGAGCCGGCGATGAGGAGGATGCGCCCGGTCGGGAGGACCGCGGCGTGGATCGCGTTGACCTTCTGGTCGTCAGGGAGCTCGACGACGTCCCACTTGCCGAACTTCTCCTTGTACTCCTGGCTGTTGATCAGCCGCTGGTGCCGGAGCTCGGAGATCCACGACCACGCCGGCGGCACGTTCACGCCCAGCATGACCGCCGGGACGATGACGAGGAGCAGGAACCGTTTGACCCGTCTGGTCAACCCCTGCTCGATCAACTCGCCTCCGTCCGTCGCCCGTCGATGTCCGGTGACACCCCGGCGGGTGTCTCGCGGGAGGGGCCGGCCACCGCGGCCAGCGCCACCACGCGCACCGCGACCGTCGGGGCGTTGGCCGACACGGCATCGGACGCGCGGGTCCCACCGTGTCGTCCTTCGTGTCGCTTTGCTGTTTCGTTACCGATGCTAGACCCCGCCGAGACCGGGATCACGGGCTGGACGCCGTCCGCCTCGAGCTCGGCCGCCGACGAGAGCAGCATGGGGGGCCGTTCGCGGCGCGGACCGGGTCGCGGCGTCGTGCCCCGGGCGGCGTCGGGACGTGGGGTCGGGGTGGGACGGGGCGTCCCGGGGCGCGCCGGGTCCTGGTGCTCCGCGGCCGGCGTCACGTAGCGCCCGCCCTGCTCGGCGGCCGCCGGACGCTCGCCGGGGCGCTCCCCCGGACGCTGCCCGGGCGGGGCGAACGGGCTCGGTGCCGGCCGCGGCGAGGGCGTCGGGTGCGGGCGCGGCGTCCCGGGCGGGGCCGCGGCCGGCCGCGGCCGGGCCGCGGGCTGCTGCGGTCCGGGCTGCTGCGGTCCGGGCTGCTGCGGTCCGGGCTGCTGCGGTCCCGGCTGCTGCGGTCCCGGCGGGGGCACCGGCGGGCGACCCGCGGGACGCGGACCGGGCGCGGGCACGGGCGGCTGACCGGGCTGCCCCGGCGGGCCGGGCTGGGCCGCCGGGTGCGCCGCCGGACGCGGCGGCGGCTGACTCGGCTGACCCGGCTGACTCGGCTGACCCGGCTGACCCGGCTGACCCGGCTGACCTGCCGCGGGGCGGCGCGTACGCGGCACGGGCGAGGGTGCCGGGTCGATCGACGGCCCCTCACCACGGCGGCGGCGACCGGCGGGAGCGGGGCGGCCGTCGAGCTCCGTGGCCGGGGCCTCCTCCCGCTCGCGGCGCGTCAGCGAGGACGTCCGCACCCAACCCGGGGGCAGGTCGCCGTCGAGCGGCGGGCGGGCGGCGCCGTCGTCGCCCGTGCGCGGCGAGCGGCGCGTCGTGCTCCCCGCCGCGAGCAGGGCGTCGAGGGCGGCGCGCTCGAGCGTCTCGGTGGTGACCCCGGAGCGGCCGTCCGCGAGCACCGGCGCCGCGTCGATCGCGGGCTGGCGACCCACGATGCGCTCGACGAGGCAGAGCACGGGCGGGGCGAGACAGGCGGCCAGCGCCACCGCGGGCCAGAGCAGCACCGCGGGCGTCGCGTAGCCCTGGATGATCGCCAGCACGATTGCGCCGATGAGCAGCGCCGCCCACTGCAGGTGACGCCGGAAGGTCAGGATGTGGTCCGCGCTCGACGACAGGCCCTTCGGCGTGACGACGAACTTCGCGGGCAGCCGCAGCACCGTCGCGATGAGGGACGCCGCGAAGATCGGCGACGCGAAGATCGACATCAGCATGCCCTTGACGCCCGAGGAGCCCTCGGCCTCGTAGGGGCTGACGTTGTAGCGGCGGTTGCGCAGGTAGACCCACAGCTGGAACGCGGTGGCGTCGATGTAGAGCGCCAACCACAGCTGCACCGGCACGACCACGCCCTGGACGCCCAGGGCCAGGAAGAGACAGGCGTTCACCGCCCCGAGGACCCACCCGATCGCCATCGACGGGTAGAAGGTCGTGATGAGGACGTAGTGCAGCGCGCGGCCCGGCGAGAGCTTCGGCAGCCGCAGCCACATCTCCTTGAGCAGCACCTCGAACGTGCCGCGTGACCAACGCATCTGCTGGCTGAAGAAGTCGCCCCACGACGACGGGCCCTCGCCGACGGCGAGCACGTCGGGCGTGTACACCGACTTCCACCGCCGCCCGGAGAGCGGGTTGCGGCGGACGTGGAACTTCAGGCCGGTGGCCATGTCCTCGGTGATCGAGTCCGACAGGCCGCCGATGCCCTGCAGGGCGCTGATGCGCACGGCGTTGTTGGTGCCCACCAGCATCGCCGCGTTGTAGCGGTTGGCCGCCCGCTGGATCAGCGAGTGGAACGGGAACTGCTGCGACTCCGCGGCCCGGGTCACGAACGTCTCGTCGTTCGCGTAGCACTGCGGGCCGACGACGTAGGCGACGTCGGGGTCGCGGAAGTAGCCCAGGATGCGCTCGGCGTAGTTGGGCAGCGGCACGTGGTCGGGGTCGACCGAGAGGAACACCTCGTACGAGTCGCCGTGCTCGGCGACCCAGGCGTTGTAGTTGCCGTGCTTGGTCTTGGCCTTGAACGCGCCCTTCTTCTGGTTGTACTTCGCGATGCCCTTGCGGGTGAAGTGGTTGACGCCGAGCTCGCGGCACATGGCCTTGACGTCGTCGTCGTCGCCCTCGTCGAGGATCCAGACGTCGAGGATGCCGTCGTACTGGATGCGCAGCGCCGCCTGCAGCGTGCCGCGCACGACGTCGATCGGTTCCTTGCTCGGGACGATCGTGGTGAGGAAGGCGATGCGGCGGTCCGGCTCGGGCGGCACGGGCACCGGGTCGCGCGCGATGACCGAGGCCAGCGACAGCGACAGGACGTTGATCAGCCGCAGGAGCTCCATGAGGCCGATCGAGCCGATGACGACCCAGTTCGCGTAGATCGCGAAGGTCGAGCCGATGACCGGCGGCCGGTGCGACGGGTGCAGCAGCCAGAGGAAGAAGAGGGCCTCGAAGGCGAAGTTCAGGCCGGCGACGAGCAGCGACCGGGCCACGCGGCCACGGCCGTGGACGGCGTCGACACCGCGGTAGGCGACGCGGTACGGGCCGTCCGCGGGGTCGGGCTCCCGGATCGGCCCCGCGAGCTGGGAGAACTCCTGGATGCGACGGCCGACGACGAGTTCGGACTCGTCGACCTCGTCCGGGGGTCGCTCGGCAAGAAGGGTCATCGGCCGTTTCGTCTCGATCCTCGCGACGCCACCGACCACACCGCAGCCGTGATCGTCACGAGCCTCCCGTCGTCGTCACACCCCTGCGGGCTCGCGAGGGGGCGGTACCGCCGACGCGCCGTCCTCCCGTCCGGATCATCGGTCGTCCCGGACCGCTGGTGATCCACCGGTCCCGGAAACGGTAAGGGCATCACCCACCGTGCTCACCGAGGGGGACGGTTCACCCCGCGACCCGTCGCCCCCGACCAGCATCCTTGCCGATCATTGGCCCGAACGGGCGACGCCGGGCCGACCGCTCACCCCACAGCACCCGTCCGTGGCCGATGACGCACGGTAGTACCTCAGGGACGCTGCGGTGCACCGGGTGGCAGCTCGTGGGTGCGCACGGCGGACAGGACGCCGTCGCGGACCTCGGCGGTCATGTAGGTGCACGCGGGCTGGCGCCGCCGCTCGGTGGGCGAGCCCGGGTTGAGCAGCCGCACGCCGCCCGGGGTCGTCGAGTCCCAGGGGATGTGGCTGTGGCCGAAGACGAGGACGTCGACCGGGGTGTCGCCGTCGGGCCCGAAGCGCGCGTCACAGCGCCGCTCGCGACCCTGGGCCGCCCCGGTCTCGTGGGTGACGGCCAGGCGCAGCCCGCCGACCTCGGCGACCGCGGTCTCGGGCAGGCGCGCGCGGAGGTCGTCGCCGTCGTTGTTGCCCCAGCACGCGACGAGGCGCGCCGACCGGGCCTCGAACGCGTCGAGCAGCCCGGGGTCCATCCAGTCGCCGGCGTGCACGACGACGTCGGCCGCGTCGATCCGCTCCCAGAGCTCCGCCGGGAGCTCGCGGTTCGGGTAGCGCGGCGTGAGGTGGGTGTCGGTGGTGAGCAGGAGGCGCAGGGTCGACACGGGGCTCAGCGCTCCAGGAGCAGCGAGTGCAGGGCGATCAGCGCGAGCGGGGCGTAGGGCAGCACGACGAGCGCGGGGCCGGTGGTGCGCAGCCAGGTCCGCGAGCGCACGTGCGGGCCATCGTCGGGGCGGGGCTCCTCGACGCCGTGGTCGAGGTGCAGGCGGACCGGCCCCAGCCGGACGCGCCACGACCACGTGCGCGCCGCCTCGTCCACCGCGACGACCTCGAACGGCACGTGCACCACCCCGGCCGCGCGCACCGTGCCGCGCAGGCCCTCGTGCAGGCGCCGTGACCGTCCCTCCGCGACCGAGACACCCGAGATCTGCGGTGCCCAGTGGGTCCAGCGGTCGAGGTCGGCGTAGCGCTCCCACGCCGCGTCGGCGGGCAGCGGACCGGTGGCGCGGAGCGTGGTCTGCACGGCGGGGACGTACCCGCCGGGACCCTGGACGACGAACACATACTCCGAGTATGGTCTCGCGTGGTACGAGAACGTACCGAGCCGACTCCGGGAGGCCGCCGTGGCCCTGTCGCTGCCCTCGTCCGTCGCCCGCTCGCCGCTGGGCACCACGCTGCGCTGGGGCGCGACCCACGGGTTGATGCGGGCCGCGATCCGCCGCCAGGTCCGCGCGGGCAACCCCGACGCGCGCCTGCTGCTCGACCCGGTCCTGCAGGCCGACCCGTTCCCGCACTACGAGCGCCTGCGCGCGAGCCACCCCTTCGCGGCCGGCGCCTTCGCCCGGCTCACGGTCCACCACGACGTCGCGACGACGGTGCTGCGCAGCGACGACTTCGGCGTCACCCACCCCAACCAGGTCGTCCCGGGGCCGGCCAAGGCCGCCCTCGCGCTGGCCGGCCCGACGCGCCACCCGGGGCCGATCGACCCGCCGTCGATGCTGGCCGTCGACGCCCCGGACCACCCGCGCTACCGCAAGCTCGTCAGCCGCGCCTTCACCGCCAAGCGGGTCGCCGCCCTGCGCGACCGGACCACCGAGATCGCCACCGAGCTCCTCGACGCCATGGACCGCGACGTCCGGGCGGGGCAGGAGGTCGACCTCGTCGCCCGCTACGCGAGCCTGCTGCCGGTCACGGTGATCAGCGAGATGCTCGGGGTGCCGACCTCGATGCGCGAGCAGTTCCTGGCCTGGGGCGACGGCGCGGCCACCTCGCTGGACATGGGCCTCACGCGCCAGGCGCACGCGTCGATGGAGCGGAACCTCGCCGCGCTGCACGAGTGGATGCGCGACCACCTGCGCCGGCTGCGCCGCGAGCCCGGCGACGACCTGCTCTCGGGCCTGGTCGGCGAGGTCGACGACGACGGCACGGGCCTGACCGAGCAGGAGCTGGTGTCGACCGCGCTGCTCGTGCTCGCCGCCGGCTTCGAGACCACTGTCAACCTCATCGGCAACGGCACCAGCCAGCTCTTCGCGCACCCCGAGCAGCGCGAGCGCCTGGCCGCCGACCCCTCGCTCTGGTCCAACGCGGTCGACGAGGTGCTGCGGTTCGACCCGCCGGTGGAGCGCACGGCCCGTCGGGCGAAGGTCGACACCGAGGTGGCCGGCGAGGTCGTGCCGGCCGGGGACCTCGTCGTCACCGTGCTCGCCGGCGCCAACCGCGACCCGCAGGTGTTCACCGACCCCGCCGTCTTCGACGTCGCGCGACCCAACGCCAAGGAGCACCTGGCGTTCTCCAGCGGCCCGCACTTCTGCCTCGGCGCGCAGCTCGCGCGCATGGAGGGCGAGGTGGCGCTGCGGGCGCTGTTCGAGCGGCACCCGCGCCTCGCCCCGGCCGGTCCGGCCCGCCGGCGCCCCACCCGCATCCTGCGCGGCTACGCCGAGCTGCCGGTACGCCTCGAGCCGGCGGTCACCGCCGTCGGCTGACACCCGCTGCCGACGAGGCAGCTCCGCTGCGCTCCGTGCCTCACGTGAAGGCGCTGTGCCCCGTGATCTCCCGGCCGACGATGAGCGTCTGGATGGTCTCGGTGCCCTCGAAGGTGTGGATCGACTCGATGTCGGCCATGTGCCGCATGACGTGGTTGTCGAGCAGGATCCCGTTGCCGCCGAGCAGGTCGCGGGCGTGGGCGAGCACCCAGCGGGCCTTGCGGGTGTTGTTCATCTTCGCGAGGCCGGCGATGGTCGGGGCGAGGTCGTCGTCCTCGGCGAGCTTCGCGATCTGCATGCAGTAGAGCTGCATCCCGGTCAGTTCGGCGAGCATCTGGACCAGCCGCTCCTGGACGATCTGCATCCCCGCCAGCGGCTTGCCGAACTGTTGGCGCTCGAGGGCGTAGCGCAGTGCGGCGTCGTAGCCGGCCGTGGCGTGGCCCAGCGCCATCCACGCGCAGGTGCCCCGCGTCGTCGCGAGCACCCGGCCGGTGTCCTTGAAGCTCTCCGCGCCGGGCAGGCGGTCGCGCTCGGGCACCCGGACGCCGTCGAGGCGGATGTCGGCCTGCCACACCGAGCGCATCGAGCCCTTGCGCGGGATCACCGAGCCCTCGTAGCCCGGGCTGGTGGTGTCGACGAGGAAGCCGAGCACCGCGCGCGTCTCGACGTCGCGCGCCCACACCACGGTGCGCCCGGCGATGCTGCCGTTGCCGATCCAGCGCTTGCGGCCGTCGATCACCCAGTCGTCCCCGTCGCGGCGGGCCGTCGTCTCCAGCGCCACCGAGTCCGACCCGTGCTCGGGCTCGGTCAGCCCGAAGGCGCCGACCAGCTCGAGGCGGGCCATGGCGGGCAGGAACTCCTGCTTCTGCTCCTCCGAGCCGAGCATCGCGATCGACTTCATCGCCAGCCCCGACTGCACGGCGTGGAAGGTCGCGAGGCTGCCGTCGCCGCGCGCGAGCTCCATGGCCACGAGACCGCAGGTCAGCGGGTCGAAGCCGGGGCAGCCGTAGCCGGCGATGTCGTCGCCGACGATGCCGAGGTCGGGCAGCCCCTTGATGACCTCCCACGGCATCTCCGCGGCGTCCCACGCGGCGGGCGCGGCCGGCGAGACGACGCGGTCGACGTAGCGGCGTACGGACATGAACGTGTCCCACTGCGCCTCGGTGAACCGCCGGCGCACCGAGAAGAAGTCGGTGCCGAGGGCCTCGGTGAGCGGTCCCTGGCTGTCCACAGCGTGATCGGCGGTCATGGAGACTCCTCGCCCGGGGGCCGGGCCCTCCGCGGTCCCCGCCCGGTGTTCTCCGGTTCCCCGTCACCGTGATCGCCACGCCCCCCGACGAGGAGGACGTCGATGTCCAGCCCCACCGAGCCCACCGCGCCCGCTGCCGTCGTGCGCGCCTTCCTCGCCGACCTCGAGCGGCTCGACCTCGACGCCGCGTGCGCGCGCCTGAGCCCCGACGTCGTCTACGAGAACGTCTCGCTGCCCCCGGCGCGCGGGATCGGGCCGACCCGCCGGGTGCTCGAGCAGCTCACGCGCCGCGCCACCGGCTTCCGCGCCGAGAACCACCGCCTCGCCGCCGACGGGCCCGTGGTGCTGACCGAGCGCACCGACACCATCGAGATCGGGCGTCTGCGCACCTCGTTCTGGGTGTGCGGGACCTTCGAGGTGCACGACGGCGTCATCACGCTGTGGCGCGACTACTTCGACTGGGCCGCCGTCACCGGCGCCCTCGCCACCGGCGCCCTGCGGGCTCTCGGGTCGCTGCTGCCGGGACGCCGCCCCTGACCGGTTCGGATGCCCGCACACGCCCGCCAGCACGGTCAACCGCGAGCGAGGACGGTTCGCCCCCGTTCGGACCTGGAGGGGGTCCGGTCGGGCGGTGGCGACGCCGTCCGACCGGACGTCCCACGACACCTTCGGTGCACGGGATGGCCGCTCAGCGATACCTCTGTCATCTCAACGCATTCAGACGGCCCGGTATGTTCCGTTCCCCCCGTCGGCGGGGGTATATCCACACCCCAACGTCACCCGTGTGGCCGCATCGTCGTGGCCGGCACGGATCCACGGTGGCCCGCCCGGACGTCGTCCGCACCACCGTGGCAGCCCTGGGGGAGTGGATGGACAGACAGGCACGTGCCCGGGAGGACCGCCGCGACGGCGCCTCCGAGTACCTGGTGGTCGTCGTCGACCCGGTGGGGCGCTTCCGCGACGCCTACGGCCCGTACGCGCTCGCCGCGGCCCACCGCGAGGCCGAGCGCCGTCGCCACGCCCTGGTCGCGGCGGGCGAGCTCGCCGCCGACGTGCGGATCGCCCGGCACCACCCGGTGGCCATCCCGAGCCAGCGCGGGCCGCGCCGGAGCTGGGACCTCTGACACCCGGGGCGCGCGCCCCCTCTGCGGCCCACGACACGGCGCCGTCGCGCCTCAGAGCGACGTCGTCGCGACGAGGACGAGCACGAACGACGCGGTGATGATCGCGACGCGACCGAGGTGCAGCCGGTCCCACCGGCGGTGCTGCTCCCGCCAGTCGTCGGGGTGGCGCTCCGCGGTCCACGTCCTCGAGCGGTTGTTGATCGGCACCAGCAGGGTGACGGACAGGACGACGCTGACGGCCAGCAGCACGCCCGCCACGACGGCCGTGGCGGCCGCCGGCGTGCCCCACGTGACGGCCGCCAGGGCCGCGGTGAGGGCCAGGGAGCCGACGTACCACCACGGCATCAGGCGCCCGAGCACGCGCCCGCCGTCCGCGCGAGCGGCCAGGGACGCGCCGGCCGGGAGGCGCAACAGGATCGGGTTCAGGACGGCGGCCACCGCGAGCTCGACGCCGACCATGAGGCCGATGACGGTCGCGGTGACGACGGCGAGGACGGTCATCACGTGGGCTCCTCTCGAGCCTAGCAACGCTAGTATCTAGCGCTGCTAGGCTAGGCCGACAGCGAACCGCAGGGCAAGGAGGAGCACCGATGGCGGAGCGGACGACGCGGCAGCAGCGCACCGACGAGCGCCGCCGTCGCATCCTGGCCGCCGCTCGGGAGCGCGCCGACGCCGACGGGTGGTCGGCCGTGACGACCCGGCACCTCGCCGACGCCATCGGCTTCACCCAGCCCGTGCTCTACAGCCACTTCCCCGGCGGCAAGTCGGAGATCATGTCGGCGGTCGCGCTCGAGGGCTTCGTCGAGCTCACGCGGCGGTGCCGCGCCGCGCTGGGACCCGAGCCCGCACGGCGCACGGTCGAGGCCGTGGCCGTCGCCTACCTGGACTTCGGTCGCGACCACCCCGCGGTCTACGAGGCGATGTTCCACGAGCCCATCGACGCGCGGTTCGCCGAGGAGGACACCCCGTCCGAGCTGCGGGCGGGCTTCGACACCCTGGCCGAGGCGATCGGTGACGTCGACCGGGGCGCGGCGACCGAGGTGTTCTGGAGCGCCCTGCACGGCATCGGCCTGCTCGAGCGCGCCGGCCGCATGCGCCCGGACGACCGGGCCCTGCGCGTGGCCGAGCTCGGCGTCCGCTTCGCGCCCGGGTCACCGGCGGCGTCGGGGAGCGGCGCCGGCCACGGGGACGGCTCTCCGTGACCGCCGCCGACGCCGCCGCTCTCGCGGCGGTTCCCCGGGACCTGCCGCTCGGACCGTCACAGCTGTCCGGCCAGCGCCGATACTGTGGGCGCTGCTCGGGTCGGGCCGCCCGACCCCGGCTGCCCGAGGGAGGCGCGGACACGTGCGCGACGAGGCCACCATGACCGCCGCCGTCCTGACCGCGTTCGGCGGGCCGGAGGTCCTGGTCATCCGGCACGACGTCGCGGTCCCGTCCCCGGACCGGGAGCAGGTCCGGGTACGCGTGCGTGCCGCGGCGCTGAACAACACCGACGTGTGGACCCGCGAGGGGGCGTACGGGACCGCCGAGGACCCCGATGCGCCGGCGGGGTGGCTCGGTCCGATCGCGTTCCCGCGCATCCAGGGTGGAGACGTCGCCGGGGTCGTGGATGCGGTCGGTGCGGGCGTGCCGCCGGAGCTCGTCGGGCGTCGTGTGCTGGTCGACCCCGCCCGCTACGCCCACGACGGGCCGGACGCGCCGATCGTGGCGGTGCTCGGCAGCGAGTTCGACGGCGGGTTCGCCGAGTACGTCGTCGTCGACGCCGCCCGGGTCCACGACGTCACCGGTTCACCGCTCACCGACGAGCAGCTGGCCTGCCTGCCCATCGCCTCCGGGACCGCGATGGGCATGCTGGAACGCAGCGGGATCACCGCCGGTGAGACGGTCGTGGTCACCGGGGCGTCCGGTGGCGTGGGGTTGGCCGCGGTCGGGCTCGCCGCCGCCCGCGGTGCGCGGGTCACGGCGATCACCGAGGAGGCCAAGGCCGACGTCGTCGAGCAGGCCGGCGCCGTGCGGACCATCGACCGCTCGGGGCCCGGCCGAGACGCGGTCGCGGCGGTCCGCGCGGCCCACCCGGGTGGGGTCGACGCCGTGGTCGACGTGGTCGGCGGGGACCAGCTCGCACGCCTGATCGACGTCCTCGTCCCGGGTGGGCGGGCCGTGGTGGCCGGAGCGGTCGCCGGGCCGGTCCCCGCGATCGACCTCCGTCGCCTCTACCTGCACAACCGGAAGCTCATCGGGTCGACGATGCACACCGCCGCGCACTTCGCGACGCTGGTGGCGCACGCCCGGGCCGGCGAGATCCGGCCTCGGGTCGCGGCCCGTCACGCCCTCACCGCGATCCACGACGCCCAGGCGCAGTTCCTCCGCCGCGACCACGTGGGCAAGATCGTCGTGCTCCCCGGTGGCGCCGGCTGAGCACGTCGGTCACGGAACACCCCCGTGACCAGCACCGACGCCGCCGGGACGGCGTCAGGCGATGTGCCGTCCGCTGATGGCGCGGGCGATGACGAGCTGCTGGATCTGCTCGGTGCCCTCGAAGATGTCGTAGATCTTCGAGTCGCGGTGCATCCGCTCGACGGGGTGCTCGCGGGAGTAGCCGGCGCCGCCGAGGATCTGGATGGCGCGCTCGGTGGCCCACACCGCGACGCGGCCGGCCTTGAGCTTGGACATCGAGCCCTCGCCGGCCTCGAACGCGACGCCGTTGCGGCCCATCCACGCCGCGCGCCACACGAGCATGCGCGCCGCGTCGATCTCGGTCTTCATGTCGGCGAGCGTGAAGGCGATCGACTGGTTGTCGATGATCGGGCGCCCGAAGGTCTGCCGGTCCTTCGCGTAGTCCAGCGCGTACTCGTACGCCGCCCGCGCGATCCCGATGGCCTGCGAGCCGACCGTCGGGCGCGAGAGCTCGAAGGTCTGCATGGCGGCCGAGCCCTTGGACTTCACGCCCTCTCGGGCGCGGGCGAGGCGCTCGTCGAGCTTCTCCTTGCCGCCGAGCAGGCAGGAACCGGGGACCTTGACGTCGTCGAGGAAGACGTCGGCGGTGTGCGACGCGCGCAGCCCCATCTTCTTGATCTTGCGGGTGGACTCGAGACCCGGCGTGTTCGGCGGGACGACGAACGCCGCCTGCCCGCGCGAGCCCAGCGAGGAGTCGACGACGGCCTGCACGACGTGGATGTTCGCGATGCCGCCGTTGGTGGCCCAGGCCTTGGCGCCGTTGAGCGTCCACTCGTCCTTGGCCTCGTCGTAGGTCGCGCGGGTGCGCATCGCCGAGACGTCCGAGCCGGATTCGGGCTCCGACGAGCAGAACGCCGCGACCTTGACGTCGCCGGCGTCGCCGTAGCACTGCGGGATGAACTCGACCATCTGCTCGGGCGTGCCCGAGGAGAAGATGCCCGCGACGGCGAGCGTGGTGCCGAAGATCGCCATCCCGATGCCGCCGTCACCCCAGAACAGCTCCTCGTTGACGATCGGCAGGGACAGGCCCGTCTCGTCGCCCCAGAAGCTGGCCAGGGTCTCGAAGTTGTAGAGCTCGATCTTCGCGGCCTCCTGCAGGACGGGCCACGGGGTCTCCTCGCGCTCGTCCCACTCGGCGGCGGCCGGGCGGATGACGTCGGCGGCGAAGCCGTGGGCCCAGTCGCGGAGGTCGGTGTGCTCCTCGGAGAGCTCCATCGAGAAGGTCATCGCGGGTCTCCCGTCACGCCGTGGGGATCGTGAACATCTTCTGCAGCGCCGTCGCGAACCCGACGTCGCCCGACACCTTGAGCTTGCGCGTCATGAACAGCGTGACCGGCGAGGCGTTGTTCGTGACCACCTTGAGGAACTGCGTGCCGTCCATCGTCAGCTCGGTACGCGGCTCCTCGGCGAGCTGCTCTTCGACCTCGCAGGCGCCGTGCTGCATGGCGGTCTGGTAGCTGTCGCTGCCACCATCGGCAGCGCCGGTGATGTGCCAGTGGACGACCTGGCGCTTCGCGCTCGAGCCCTTCGAGGAGTAGAACTCGGCCATCCGGCCGAAGATGGCGTCGAGCACGGGGCGGCGGACGTCGGAGGACATGACGGCCTCGAGCTGGCCCTTGCGGGTGCTCTTGACCAGCCGCGCGAACAGGGAGGGATCGATGTCCTTGCCCCCGCCGTCGGCCAGGCCGTCGCGCAGGGCGTCGACCAGCTGCTCGTCGGACAACGACTTGGGGTCGACGCTGCGACCCAGCTCGTTGACGTCGATCTTCTCGGGCACGGCTTCACTCCGGCTGCATCAGGGACGTCGTGGTGTCCGGTACTGGCGGTCCCGCCAACGCGCCGTACTTTACGCGTCGGTAGATACGGTGCAAGGGTGACCTCGGAGACGCCGCGTCGGCGCCTGGCCCCGGAGGTCCGCCGCCGACAGGTGCTCGACGCCGCGCTCGCCGTGTTCTCCGAGGAGGGTTTCCACGGCGCGTCGATGGACGCCGTCGCCGCGCGGGCGGGGGTGAGCAAGCCGCTGGTCTACGCGCACGGGGGCAGCAAGGACGAGCTGTTCGCCGCCTGCCTGCGCCGGGAGGCCGAGCGACTGCTGCGCTCGGTGCAGGCGGCCGCCGGGGAGCCCGGCGAGGCGCCGCTGGTGCGTCTGCGCCGGGCCCTGCGGGCCTTCTTCCACGCCCTGACCACGCAGCGCGCCGGGTGGACCGTGCTCTACCGGCAGGCGTCGACCGGGCCGTTCGCCGGCGAGGTCGACGCCCTGCGGCGGCGCATCGTCGAGCAGGCCGCCGACCTCATGGCCGGCGGCCTCGGCGTGCCGCGCGCCGTGGCGCTGCCCTACGCGCACACCGTCGTCGGGGCCGCCGAGGGCCTGGCCGACTGGTGGCTCACCGACCCCGATGCCGGTCGGGCGACCGACGCCGAGCCCGCCGACGTGCTCGCCGACATGCTCGTCACGGTCGTCGGGCCCGGGCTCGACGCGCTCACCGGCGGCGCGATCGGGGTGTCTGCGGCCGTCTCGGACGAGCGCTAGACGCGCGTAGACGGCGGGATCGACGCCGATCGGCCCGGTGCGATCGGGATGTCTACGGCCGTCTCGCACCGACGCCAGACAGCCCGAGACGACGCGATCGTCGGCTCCCGGGCCGCCTCGTCAGCGGCGGGTCCGGTCCTTCCGGTGGCTCTCTGCGAGGGCGCGCGTGACGACGGGCGACAGCGGGCGCGTGGGGCGGGGCAGCTCGCGCGTCTCGTCCGCCGTGTCCTCGGGCTCGTCGAGCTCCGCCGGCCGGGCCGGGGCCTCGATCTCGATCCATCCGGGGGCGAGCTCGGTGAACTGCACCGTCGGCACGCCCAGCGCGTTCGCCAGGTGGCGTCCGGCCTCCTGGGTGTCCTCCCAGATCTGGGCGGGGCGCAGGTGCACCGTGAAGCGCAGCGGAGGTCCGAGGTGGATCGCCGTCACGTCGGGGACGACGAGGGTCGCGCCGCTGGGCGAGTGGACCTTCTCGGCCAGCCGGCCGCGGATCGCGGCGGCGCGCCACAGTTGGCGGACCTCGTGCTCCCGGAACAGGATCTCCGCCCACCGCCGGCGCCGGCGCCGGTCGCGCGTCCACGGCTCCGGTACGGCGCTCGCGATCATCGTCATGGTGGCCTCCCCGATCTCGCGGACCCGCCGGGTCGGCGTGTTCTCGCTGATCCACGAGCCTGCCGACGAGTGACCCACGTCACGAGGGAGCGCGCCCCCGGCCGGCCGGGGGCGGCCCCCCGGGACGACGGGGGCCAACCCCCGGCCGTCAGCGCCCGAGCCGGCGCCAGAGCTCGTCGCAGGTGCGCAGGGCGGCCTCGGCGGCGATGCGCCGACCGCGGGTCGAGGCCGGGTCGGCGAGGCGGAGCTGCCAGTGCCGCCGCTCCGCCGCGACGGCCTCGCGCAGGGCGGCCGGGTCGGCGGTCGGCGGGAGCCCGAGGCGTCGGTGGGGCGCGTCGCCGTCGGCGCCCCAGAGCCGCTCGGCGCGGTCCTGATCGGCGGGCGCCAGGCGCGGTGGCCGGGCGAGCAGCTCGATCTCGGCCAGCGCGTGGGTCCCGGCCCGCAGGCCCTCGAGCCGGTGGCGCAACCGATCGGTGCGGGGGTCGCGGGGCACGTCCCACAGGAGCTGCTCCAGGGCCTCGACCGCCGTACGCGCCCGCAGGACGTCCGCACGGAGCACGAGACGGCGCTCGACCGCGGCCGCCGACCACTGCGGCGACCCCGCGGGCACCAGCGCGTGCGGCACGGACGGGCAGGGGACCGGGCCGGTGTCGGTGAACACCACGACGGCGTCGGGCCGGACGTCGTCGACGATGACCGTCCCCCGCGAGAGGTGCTCGCCGATCATCGCCCGCAGCGTCGTACCGGGCGCCAGCGTCCGGCCGGAGCGGACGGTCAGCCGCAGCGGACCCTCCAGCCGCGCGCGGATCTCCGCGACCCGGGCGCCCGCCGGTCCCGTCACCGGCCACACGCCGCGGGCCTCGTCGAGGATCTCGCGCACCCGGTCGAGCAGCACCTGTCCCGGCGGGGAACCGAGCGACGGCACGGCACGCAGCGGCTCCCGCGGCCCGGGGACCGCCGCCAACGGCGTGAGCGCGGTGACCGGCTCGCGCCGGGGCTGGGGCATCGTCGGTGCGGGAGCCGTCGGCCCCGGGTCCTCGACGACCGGCTCCTCGACCACCGGCTCCTCCGCGACCGGCTCCTGCGCGGCCGGCTCCTGCTCGGCCGGTTGCCCGGCGGCGGGCGTCTCGACGGTCGACTCCTCCGGCGGCTGTCCCTCGGCCTTCGGTTCCTCCGCCGGCTCCTCGGCAGCCGGCTCCTCGGCAGCCGGCTCCTCGGCAACCGGCTCCTCGACGCCCGGGCCCCCGTCCGCCACCGGCGCCCGCACCGTGGCGGGCAGGTGGTGGACGGTCGTGGTCGCGGTGTCGTCCACCGGATGCGTCGCCGGCGTCGGAACGGTGCCGATCGTGAAGCCCGTCAGCGTCAGGGTGCGGGAGTCGAGGAGCGAGGGTCCGAGGGCGTCGGTCCCGTCGTCGACGGCCGGCTCGGGCTCGGTCTCGACCTCGTCGCGGGCGACCTCCACGGACGGATCGGCCGGCGCCACCGGCACCCGCCCCTCGACGACCGTCCCGCGACCCGGGGCCGCGTCGAGGGTGATGGTCCCGCCGGCCCGCTCGAGGCGGGTGCGCAGGTTCCGCAGCCCCGCGCCCGCGCCGGTCGGCGTCGCGGGGTCGAAGCCGGGGCCGTCGTCGGCGACCCGGAACCGCAGCAGGCCCCCCGCCTCGCCGACCCACACCGTCACCGTCGCCCCCGGCGCGTGCTTGCGGGCGTTGTTCACCGCCTCCAGGCAGCAGAAGTAGACGGCCGTCTCGACATCGGGAGCGAAGCGGCGGCCGTCGGCGAGCTCCGCGGTCAGCCGCACCGGGGGCTCGGCGCCGTGGAGGTCGGCGGTCAGCGCGGGCACGATCCCGCGCTCGGAGAGCACGAGCGAGGAGACGCCGGTGGCGGTCTCGGCGAGCGTCGCCTCCGCCGTCGCGACCCGCTCGAGCGCGTCGGCGAGCCTCTCCCGCGCCGTCTCGAGGCGCCCGGCCCGCAGGTGGTGCTCGACGAGGCCGAGGCCCAGCCGCAGCGACACGAGGTGGTGCTGCGCGCCGTCGTGGAGGTCGCGCTCGATGGTGCGCCGCTCGTGGTCCATCTCGGCGACGACCGCGCGGCGCGACGCGGCGATCTGCTCGGCGTGCGAGAGCGCCGCGCGCAGCTGGCGCTCGAGCTCGATGCCGAGCCGGCTGGCCTCGAGCACCGGGGTGAGGCTGTCGGCGACGTCGGCGAGCAGCCGCCGGCGCTCGGCGTCGAGGCCCGCGCCCGCCCCGCGGTCGACGGCGAGCGTGCCGATGCGCTCGTCGCCGCGGCGCACCGTCACCTCGAGCCCCTCGTCGCCGTCCCCCTCGCCGGGCCCGGTGCCCGCCGCGGCCCAGCGGTGGGTGCGGTCGCGCAGCCCGGGGCGGGTGACGGTCAGCCGGCACCAGCGCGCGCCGAGCCCGACGCCCACGGCCTCGGCGATCGCCGCGACGTCGGGGCCCTCCTCGTCGCCCGGCCCGGTGAGCGCGACGATCCCGGCGAGCGCGCTGTACGGGGTGGGCCGCCGGCCGTAGAGCAGCTGGTCGACGACCCGCTCGATCCGCGCCGAGAGCACGGGGAACACCGCCGCGCCGATGACGACCGCGAGCACCAGCGCGGCCGCCTCGCCGACGATCACGGCGAGCGCGGCCTGGGCCACCGCGACCGTGCCGCCCGCGAGGACGACGAGCAGCGCGAGGGCCAGGCCGCGCCCGAAGCGCCGCTCGGCCGACCAGAGTCGGGGGCGGTCGGCGGCGACGAGCACGGCGACGGCGATCGCCACCGCCGCGACCCGCGAGCTCCAGAACAGCGGACCGGTGGGGGCGTCCGTGCCGTGCGCGGTCGGGTCGACGAGCTCGAGCCCGCCCCGGCCGAGCACCAGCAGGACCGCGGTCATCACCCCGAGCACGAGGGTCGTCACGGCCGCGGCGATGAGGACGCTGACGACGAGCCGGACCTGCGTGCGCTGCTCGGTGCCGAGCCGCCCCGAGCGCTGCCGCTGGGTGAGCGCGATCAGGCCGGCGCCGGGGACGACCGCGCCGAAGAACAGCACGCAGCTCACCGTGTGGGGCAGCAGCGCGGTCCCGACGCCGACCACGAGCAGCAGCGCGCTCCCGCCGGCGACGACGAGGCGCCCGCTCGCCGTCCCCGCGTCGACCCCCGGGCGGCCGGTGGGGTGCAGGAGGAGCGCCACGACGTAGGCGAGGCACGCGACGCCGTGCAGGACGACCTGGTGCACCCCGCCGATCTCGACGCCGACCGCCTCGCGGGCCGCGGCCGCCGCGGCGTGGGCCTGCAGGTTGAACGCGCCCGCCGACCCGACCAGCGCCACCACCATCCAGCGCGCCACCCACCAGCGCGGGGCCCGGCGGAGCAGGGCGACGGCGAGCACGATCGCGGCGAGGCTCAGGACGTAGTCGACGACGGCCTGGCCGCCCGGCTCGCTGCGCGCCGTGGCGTCGGCGATCGCCCGCGCCCAGCTCCCCGGGGCGGCGGCCGGGTCGGCGAGGCCGGGCACGGACGGGGCGAGCGCGACCACCGCGCCCAGGCCCAGCCACACCAGCGCGAACAGCGAGGTCAGGCCGAGCAGCAGCGCCCACGCCGGCGTCGCGAGGCCTGGCCCGCCGGTGCGGGCCGGGGCCGGCCCGGCCTCGGCGGGCGCGGCCGTCGCGGTCACGCCCGGCTCCCGACGGCCTCCGGCTCGACCACCGGCTCCAGCGCGTCGGGGACGGCGGCGACCAGGCGCAGGCGTCCGTGGTCACGTTCCACGTGGAGCCGGCCGCCGAGCGCGGCGAGGCGGTCGGCGTCCTCGGAGACCGCGGCGCGCAGCTCCTCGACGCCCTCCTCCCCGCCGGCGTCGACGGCGCCCACCTGCACCGCGAGCTGCCCGTCCTCGTGGGTCAGGACCGCCTCGACCGGCCCGTCGCCGGCGCGCGACGCCAGGTGGCCCAGCGCCGCGGCGGCCACGTAGTAGAGGCCCGACTCCACCTCCCACGCCAGGCGCCGCGGCAACCGCCCGACGACGGAGGTGGCGCGGGGCAGGTCCGCGGCCATCTCCTCGAGCGCGCCGACGGGCCCCTGCGCGGTCAGCACCGTCGGGTAGACGCCGCGCACGATGACGCGGAACCGGTCGATGAGGTCCTCGAGGCCCTCCAGCGCCCGGGACAGCGGGGGACCCGCGGCCTCGGCGGCCTCGGCGTCGAGCGCGACGCGGGCCTCGTCGAGGGCGGCGCGCAGGGCCTCGAGGCGGTCGGTCGTGAGGTGCGCGAGCTCGGTGACCAGGCGCCGGCGCTCGGCGTCACGGGCCCGGGTCAGGCGCCGGCGGGACTCGGTGAGCTCGCGGCCCAGGTCGTCGGCCCGCGCGACCCGCGCGGCGAGCCGGGCGTTGAGGTGCGCGCCGCGCACGAGCAGCCCCGCACCGGCGGCGACGTCGCGCGCGAGGCGCCGGTCCGCCGGGGTGATCGCCTGCCCCGGCTTCTCGAGCACGAGCACCGCGCGCAGCGTGTCGCCGGTGCGCACCGGCACGGCGTGGTCGACCTCGGGGCGGGCGAGCAGGGCGGCGAGGTCGGGGACCGGCCGGGTGTGTCGGGCCCCGTCCTCCTCGACCGGCACGAGCCCGTCGTCGACCGCGAGCCAGATCGCGGCACGGCGGGCGCGGGTGCCGTCGGCGAGCACCTGGGCGAGCCCCGCGAGGGCGGCCTCCAGCGACTCCTCGCCGGTGCGGGCACCGGCCGCGGCGAGGGCGGCGTAGGGCGAGACGGGCCGGGGGTCGAAGCGGCCGGCGAACCGCTCGAGCGCCGGACCCCCGAGGCCCAGGACGGCAGCGGCCACCGCCGCCCCGAGGAACGGCGCCCACACCGTCGCGGCGCCGGGCGGCAGCACCAGCGCCGCCGCGGTGACGACCGTCCCGAGGGCGACGACCACGACCCCGGCGGTGATCAGGGGCCGCGCCAGGCGGGCGCGACCGGGCGCGGCACCGACTGTGCCCGCCGTCCCGTCCATGGCGCCCCTCCCCGGCCTGGAGGCTAGGGCGCCCGGGAGGCGGGTCAAGGGCTCGCCGCCCGGCGCCCCGCCTCAGCCGTCCTCGCGCTGCGCCCGCAGGTAGGTCAGCACGGCGAGCACGCGCCGGTGGTGGGCCGCCGTGTCGGCCTGGAGGCCGAGCTTGTCGAAGATGCTCGCGATGTGCTTCTCGACGGCCTTCGGCGTCACGAACAGCTGCCCGGCGATGCCGTTGTTCGAGCGGCCCTCGGCCATGAGCCGCAGCACGTCGACCTCGCGCTCCGAGAGCGCCGCGATGAGGCCCTTGCGGTCGCCCTGGGGCTTCTCGACCAGCCGCTTCGCGAGCACCGGCTCGATGACGATCTCGCCGCTGTCGATCCGGGCGAGCGTGTCGGACAGGACGTCGACGCTGCCGACCTTCTCCTTGAGCCGGTAGCCGACACGCTCGGTGCCGATGCCGAGGATGCGCATGAGGTAGTGCGACTCGGCGTAGTGCGAGAGGAAGAGCAGCCCGATGTCGGGGTGGAGCGCGCGGAGGCGCTCGGCGGCGGTGAGGCCGCCGTCGGGCTCGGGCGGCATCCGGATGTCGAGGATCGCGACGTCCACCGGCTCGGTCGCGAGGAGCCGGACGATCGCGTCGCCGTCGGCCACCGAGCCGACGATCTCGTGGCCGGCGGCCTCGAGCAGCATCTGCAGGCCCTCGCGGAAGAGGGCGCCGTCCTCGGCGAGGGCTACGCGCACGGGATCCTCGCCGTCACCACGGACCCCGAGGGCCCCACGTCGGTCCGCCCGCCGAGCGAGCGGGCGGTCTCCTGCAGGCGCCCCGTGCTGCCCGGTTCCAGCCCCGTCACCGCGAGGACCAGCTCGTCGCCCTCGCGGCTGATGGCCACCTCCACCGCGGGCGCCCCGACCGGCAGCGCCGCGAGGCACTCGGCGACCGCGAAGTACGTCGCCCCCTCGAGCGCCGGGCCGAAGCGCTCGGAGGTGTCGACGATCGCGACGGGCGCGTCCGCGTGCTCGGCGACCTGGCGCAGCGCGGGCCCGAGGCCCGCCTCGTCGAGCAGGGGCGGGTAGAGCTTGCCGGCGAGGTTGCGCAGTTCCTCGAGGACGGCGTGCAGCTCGTCCTGGACCTCGCCGATGCCCTCGGCGAGCGTGGGGTCCTGACAGCGGTGGCTCAACAGGCCCAGGCGCAGGGCGAGGGCCGAGAGCCGCAGCGCCGGCCCGTCGTGCAGCTCGCGCTCCAGCCGCATGCGCTGGTGCCAGGCGTCGTCGGCGCCGCCGGGGAGGACCGCGGGGAGCGGATCCGGTGCCATGACGACAGCGTGGCCCCTCGGGCACCGCGCGTGAGGGGTGCCCACCCGAGAGCGAGGTGGGGTTTACCCCCTTGCCTCACCCCCGCGGCGACCGTCCGCGATCGGATCGCGAGTCTCAGCTCATCCTTCGGGGCAATGTCCTCGGCTTTCCCGGCGAGAGTCGTTACGATCCGTGTCCACGGCGGGAGGAGGCGCCAGATGTACAGCCTCGGTGTCGACATCGGGACGACCTTCGTCGCGGCCGCGATCGCCCGGGACAAGGTCGAGATGTTCAGCCTGGGCGACCGCTCGGTGGCCACCCCCGCCCTGGTCTACCTCCGCGAGGACGGGTCGCTCATCACCGGCGACGCCGCCGCCCGTCGCGCGGTCAGCAACCCCGACCGGCTGGGACGGGAGTTCAAGCGACGTCTCGGCGACCCCACCCCCGTCATGCTCGGGGGCACGTCGCAGCCGGTCACGGCCCTGCTCGCGGCCCTGCTGCGCGACGTCCTGACCAAGGTCACCGACACCGAGGGCGGCAAGCCCGACCGCGTGGTGCTGACCCACCCCGCGAACTGGGGGCCCTTCCGCCGCGGCCTGTTCGAGGAGGTGCCGTCGCTCGCGGGGCTGGAGAACCCGCCGACCGTCACCGAGCCCGTCGCGGCGGCCGCGCACTACGCGTCCTCGCACGAGCTGCGCGACGGCGAGGTCCTCGCGGTCTACGACCTCGGCGGCGGCACCTTCGACGCCACCGTCCTGCGCGCCCGCGCGGGCGGGGTCGACATCCTCGGCTCGCCGGAGGGCATCGAGCGCCTCGGCGGCGTCGACTTCGACGAGGCCGTCCTCGCCCACGTCAACCACGTCTCGGGCGGGGCGCTGGACGAGCTCGACCACCGCGACGCCCAGACCGCCGTCGCCCTCGCCCGCCTGCGCCAGGACTGCGTGCTGGCCAAGGAGGCGCTCTCCGTCGACACCGAGACGGTCGTGCCGGTCTTCCTGCCCGGTAAGCACTTCGACGTCACGATCACGCGCGCCGAGTTCGAGGACATGGTCCGGGCGCCGCTCGAGTCGACGGTCGGCGCGCTGAGCCGCACGCTGCGCTCCGCGCACGTCGACCCGGCGGAGCTCAGCGCCGTGCTGCTCGTCGGCGGGTCGTCACGCATCCCGCTGGTCGCGGAGATGGTCGCGGCCGCGATCGGGCGACCGACGCTCGTCGACACCCACCCCAAGTACGCCGTGGCCCTCGGCGCCGCGACGCTCGCCGCGGACCTACCGGGCACCGACGGCGGGCCGGGCCGGGCCCCGGTGCCGGTCGGGCACGCCGCCGCCGCGGTCGGGGCGCCCGCGCGTCCCCCGACCGGTCCGCTGCCCGCCCAGCAGGCGCGGCCGGCCGCGCGGGCGGCACCGGCACCGGCACCGGCACCGGCACCGGCACCGGAGGGCGCCACCACCACGATCAGCGCCCGGCCGCCCGGGTCCGGTAACGCGGGCGGGCGCACCCCGACCATCGACGCCCGCGGCGGTCCCGCCGGCCCCGGGACGGCGGGCCGCGGCGCGGCGCGCGAGCCGGCGGCGGACGAGACCCCGACCGGCCCGATCGCGGTGCCCGCCGCGGGCAGCGGCCCGGGCAGCACCCCGCCACCACCCGGCACCACGAGGAGCGGCGGCGACGGCAGCGACAGCGGGCGCCGCCGGGTCCTCGCGGTCCTCGCCGGCGGGCTCGTCCTCGCGTTGCTCGCGGGGGTCGCGGTGGCCGGGTTCCGGCTGCTCGGTGCCAGCACCCCGCAGTCGGAGGCGGCCGAGGCGCCCGCGCCGACGCAGATCGTGCCGAGCGTCCCGATCCCCACCCTCGGCACGCCGATCCCCGTCGGCCCGACCCCCGGGTACGCGCAGGTGTCCCCGAACGGCCGGCTGGTCTACGTCGCCAACCGGGCCGCCGGCGTCGTCACCGTCGTCGACACCTCGGTCAACGCCGTGACCGCCACCATCCCGATCACCTCGGGACCTCCCCAGTACGTCACGTTCGCCCCGGACGGGCGGCGGGTCTACGTCAGCGTCTTCGATGACGCCCGCACCATCGCCGCGGTCTCGGTGCTCGACACCACGACCAACCAGGTCGTCGCCACCATCCCCGTCCGCACCCGTCCCTTCGCCGCCGCGGTGACTCCCGACGGCTCGCGGCTGTGGGTCCCGAACCACGACTCCGGCTCGATCTCGATCATCGACACCGCGTCGAACACCCTGGTCCGCGACGTGCAGGTCGCCCCGAACCCACACTGGGTGGAGTTCTCGCGCGACGGCACGCGGGCCTACACCGCCAACCACGAGTCGAACGTCGTCTCGGTGCTCGACACCGCGACCTCCGCCGTCGTCGCGGAGATCCCGGTGGGCCGGAGCCCGCACAGCGTCGCCGTCCACCCGACCCGCCCGCTCGTCGCGAACGTGAACTACGACAGCGACGAGGTCACCATGATCGACACCAGCACGAACGCCGTCGTCGCGACGATCCCGGTGGGGTCGAAGCCGCAGGAGATCACGTGGTCGGCCGACGGACGGTTCGCCTATTCGGTCGACAACCGCGGCAACACGGTCTCGGTGATCGACGCCGGCACGATGGCCGTCACCGCGACCCTGCCGACCCCACCGGGTCCCAGCAGCATCGCCGTGACGCCGGACGGCCGCACCGGCTACGTGTCGACGATCCAGGGCGGCGTGCTCGCGGTGCTCGACCTGACCTGACGCCGCGACACGCCGATCGCGGTTTCTCGCGAGGTATCAGGTCGGCGCTAGAGAGGCCCATACGCTCCGATCCATGGACCCCGTGCGGAACCCGTACGCCCCCGGGGCCGGTCAGCGGCCGCCGGAGCTCGCCGGGCGCGATCGCGAGATCGACGCCTTCGACGTGGTGCTGGAACGGGTGGCCCGGGGGCGCCCGGAGCGCAGCCTCGTGCTCACCGGCCTGCGCGGGGTCGGCAAGACGGTGCTGCTCGGCGAGCTGCGGTCGATGGCCGTGCGGGCCGGCTGGGGCGCGGGCAAGCTCGAGGCCCGCCCGGACGCCGACCTGCGCCGGCCCCTGTCCGCGGCGTTGCACCGGGCCGTGCGCGACCTCGCGGTCCACCACCGGGCGCCCGACCGCGTCGAGGAGACCCTCGGCGTGCTCAAGGCGTTCGCGCTCAAGGCGACGCCCTCCGACGCCAAGATCAAGGACCGCTGGCAGCCGGGCATCGACGCCCCCGTGCGCACCGGCCGCGCCGACTCCGGCGACATCGAGATCGACCTCGTCGAGCTGTTCGGGGTGTGCGCCGAGCTCGCCGCCGACGTCGGGGTGGGCATCGCGCTGCTCATCGACGAGATGCAGGACCTGCGTGTCGACGACGTCTCCGCGCTCTGCGCCGCCTGCCACGAGCTCTCGCAGTCCGGCGCGCCGCTCGTCGTCGTCGGCGCCGGCCTGCCGCACCTGCCCGCGGTGCTCTCGGCGTCGAAGTCGTACTCCGAGCGGCTCTTCCGCTACGCGATGATCGGCCAGCTCGACCGCGCCGACGCCGACCTCGCCCTCACCGTGCCCGCGAAGCGCGAGGACGCCGAGCTCACACCCGCCGCGCTCGACGCCCTCTACGAGGTCTCGGGCGGCTACCCCTACTTCGTGCAGGCCTACGGCAAGGCCGCCTGGGACGCGGCCGTGCAGAGCCCGATCGACGCCGACGACGTCCGCATGGCCGCGCCGGAGGCGAGCGCGGAGCTCGCCGTCGGGTTCTTCGGCTCCCGCTACGAGCGCGCGACGCCCGCCGAGCGGGAGTACCTGCAGGGCATGGCGGAGCTCGCCGAGGGCCGCGACGAGCCGGTGACGACGTCCGCGCTGGCCAAGCACCTCGGGCGCAAGCCGTCGTCCCTGTCGCCGGCGCGCGACAGCCTGCTGCGCAAGGGCCTGGTGTTCTCCGCGGAGAGGGGCTGGATCGCGTTCACCGTCCCGCACTTCGGGCGCTTCCTGCTCGGCCGCGACTGACCGGAACTACTCCGTTCGAGTGAACTGTGCGGGGTCTGGTAACGCCCTTCCCGGACCGTCCGACATCCCCGCCGAGCCCCGTGGCGCTGCCGGACCCCCGACCTGGCAGGGCCACGGGGCGTTCCACGTTCCGGGCCCTTCCGGGCCTCGTCAGCCGTTCGTCAGCTCCGGGTGAGGTCATCCGGCCCTGCGCCACGGGCCGTCCGGGCCTCCCCGTACGATCCCGGCGTGTCGGATCCCAGGCTGGAGATCCAGATGCTCCACGACCGTGTGATGGTCGCCCCCGTCCAGGGCGAGGGTGAGCGCCGCAGCAGTGGGGGCATCGTGATCCCGGCGACCGCCCAGCCCGCCAAGCGCCTGGTGTGGGGCGAGGTCTACGGCACGGGCCAGCACGTCCGCAGCGTCGCGGTGGGCGACCGGGTGCTCTACGGCCAGGACGACCACTTCGAGGTCGACGTGTCCGGCCGCTCCTTCGTCGTGCTCCGCGAGCGCGACCTGCACGCGGTCGCGAGCGCGACCACCGAGGCGACGAGAAGTCCGAGCGGGACGGGGCTGTACCTGTGAGCTCATCCGGGGGGCGCACGCCCGAGGAGACCACCGTCGACACCGACGGCACCATCCGGCACGACGAGCCGTCGGGCGCGCTCGACGAGCCCACCCGTGCGATGGCGGAGGAACCTGCCGAGCCCGCCGCCGCGACCGACCCCGAGCGCACCGCGTGGATCCCGGTGACCGACGGCGGGAACGGGGCGGACGGGGCCCAGAACACCCACGGGGCCCACGAGGCGACGTCCGGCGGCGGGCGCCGCCGCCCGGTCCTCATCGGTGCGGCCGTCGTCGGCCTGCTCGCCGTGCTCTACGTCGGTGACCTGCTCTTCTCCTCCACCGACGTGCCGCGCGGCGTGACCGTCGCCGGGGTCGAGATCGGCGGCATGAGCAAGCCGGAGGCCGAGGAGGCCCTGCGCACGCAGCTCTCCGGCCGCAGCACCGAGCCGGTGGCCCTCCAGGCCGGCCCGAGCAGCGCCACCCTCGACCCGCGCGCCGCGGGCCTCGAGCTCGACGTCGAGGGCACCATCGCCCGCGCCGGCGAGCAGCCCTTCAACCCGTGGACGCGCCTGACCTCGCTGTTCGACACCCGCGACGTCGCCCCGGTGTCCCGGGTCAACGCCTTCGCGCTCGGGCAGGCGCTCGACGGCGTCCGTCCGCAGCTCGACCGCCCCGCCGCCGAGGGCACCATCCGCTACGAGGGCCTCGAGCCGGTCGCCGTCCCGTCGGTGCCGGGCTCGGTCGTCGACGGCGCCACGGCGGGACAGGCCGTCATCGACCACTGGCTCGACCCGGCGCCGGTGGCGCTGCCCGTCACCGAGACCCCGGTGACGGTGACCCCCGAGGGCATCCAGCGGGCCATCGACGAGTTCGCCCGGCCGGCCGTCGCCGGTCCGCTGACGGTCGTCGGCGACGCCAAGAACGCCACGGTCACCACGCGCGCGATCACCTCGTTCGTCCGGTTCACCCCCGACGGCCAGGGCGGGCTCACCCCCGGCATCGACGAGCCGGCGGCCATCGCCGCGGTCGAGCCGCAGCTCGCGACCACCGAGGCCGAGCCGAAGGACGCGACGCTCGCCTTCACCGGCACCACCGCCGAGGTCGTGCCCGCCGTCGTCGGCCGCGAGATCGACTGGCCGCGGACGTTCAGCGGCATCGTCGAGGCACTCGGGCGTCCCGACGGCGAGGCCCCGCCCGTGTTCACCCCGCCCCCGACGGCCCCGGGCGCCGCGCCGGCCTCCCCGCCGCCCCCGACCGGGCGCGCGATCAACGCCGTCTACACGACCACGCAGCCCCGCGTGACCACCGAGTCGCTGCAGGCCCTCGGCCCCGCCCAGATCATCGGCGAGTTCACCACCCGCGGCTTCAAGCCGGACTCGGGCCAGAACATCCGCCGCATCGCCGAGATCGTCAACGGCCAGATCATCGCGCCGAACTCGGTGTTCAGCCTCAACGACGCCACGAGCCCCCGCAACGAGGCCAACGGCTTCGTGCCCGCCGGGATCATCGACGACGGTGCCCCGGGCCGCGGCGTCGGCGGTGGCGTGTCCCAGTTCGCGACGACGCTCTACAACGCGGGCTACTTCGCCGGCCTCGACGACGTCGCGCACCAGGAGCACAGCTACTACATCAGCCGTTACCCGGCGGGGCGCGAGGCGACGGTCTTCGAGGGCTCGATCGACCTCAAGCTCGGCAACGACGGGCCCACGCCGGTCTACATCCGCACGCAGTGGACGCCGTCGTCGATCACGGTGCAGCTCTACGGCATCAAGCGCTTCGACGTGACCTCGGAGCCCGGGCCGCGCACCAACCTCACCCCGCCCGGCGTGCGCGACCTCGGCGGCAACCCGGAGTGCAACGCCTCCCAGGGGTCCGAGGGCTTCACGATCACCGACACCCGCGTGCTGCGTGACGTGCGTACCGGCGAGGTCCGCCGGGAACCACGCACCGTGCGCTACGAACCCCAGCCCACCGTCACCTGCAACGGCCCGTGACCGCGGCCGCCGGCTCCCCCGACTCGACCGATCCCCGCGGCTCCGGCGGCACCGCCGACCGGTTCCGTGACTCCGTGCAGGGCGACGGCGAGGGCGAGGCCCCGCACCGCGCCGTCGAGCTGCTCGGACGCGTGGGCCTCGCCGGCTACGGCCTGGTGCACCTGCTCATCGGCGTGATCGCGGTCCAGATCGCGATGCGTGGCGGTGGGCAGGCCGACCAGCAGGGCGCGGTGGCCACCCTCGCCGCGGAGCCCTTCGGGTTCGTCGTGCTCATCGTCATCGTCGTCGGGCTCGTCGCCTTCGGGATCTGGCAAGGCCTCGCCGCCGCCACCGGCTTCCGCTGGGCCACCGGGTGGGCGCGCACCCAGCGGCGCATCGCGGCGGGCGCGACCGCGGTCGGCGTCCTGTTCGTCGCCCTCGTGGGCGTCCAGCTCCTCGTCACGGGGTCCTCGGGGTCGAGCAGCGGCGGGTCGCAGCAGACGACGGCCGGGCTGCTCGCGCTGCCCGGCGGCCGGTTCATCGTCTTCGGCATCGCGCTGGTGGTGCTCGTGATCGCGGGGGCGACGGCGTGGACGGGGATCCGCGGCTCGTTCGCCGAGGACCTCGCCTGGTCGCGGCTGCCGAGCGGCCTGCAGCAGCCGGTGTACTGGCTCGGCATCGCCGGGCACGTGCTGCGCGCCATCGCGTTCGCGGTGATGGCGGTGCTGTTCGGGGTCGCCGCGGTGCGCGCCGACCCGGGGCAGGCCGGCGGGCTCGACGCGGCGCTCAAGACCCTCGCGGCCCAGCCCTTCGGCCCGTGGCTGCTGGTCCTCGTCGCGCTCGGGTTCGTGGCGTACGGGCTCTACTGCGGCGCCGACGCGTGGGCCCGCCGCATCTGAGCCTCACCGGCCCAACTCGCGCACCCGCTCCCGCAGGGCCATCGCGTCGAACGGCGCGTGCACCTTGACGTCGTTGTCGAAGTAGACGACGACGTCGCGGCCCGCCGGCGCCTGCGGCGGCGGGTCGTCGGGGGCGACCGTGTCCTCGGTGGGCGACGCCTCGTCCGCCGCCCAGGCGCGGATGCGCGCGGCCCACGCGTCGAGCGCGGCCGCGCTGTAGCCGCTGGCGTACAGCTCGGTGTCGCCGTGCAGGCGGACGTAGACGAGGTCCGCGGTGACGTCGTCGAGGCGCGGGAAGGTGCCGGCGGTGTCGGCGACGACGAGCGCGACCCCGTGGCGGCGCAGCTGCGCGACGAACGCGGGGTCGCGGAAGCTGGGGTGGCGCACCTCCATCGCGTGCCGCAGCGGGCGGTCGGCGTCGGTCTCGGTGCACGGCTCCGGGACCTTGTCGCCGTGGCCCGCCGCGAGCGCGGCCGCCGCGGCCGTGGAGTGCGGGAGCAGGGCCAGGAAGTCCTCGATCCGCTCGGCGTCGTAACCGAGGTTCGGCGGCAGCTGCCAGAGGACCGGCCCGAGCTTCGGCCCGAGCGCGAGCGGGCCGGAGGCGAAGAAGTTGGCCAGCGCCTCCTCGACGCCGCGCAGCTTCTTCATGTGCGTGACGAACCGCCCGCCCTTGACCGCGAACACGAAGTCGTCGGGCGTGCGCTCCGCCCAGGAGCGGTAGCTCGAGGCGCGCTGGAGACTGTAGAAGGAGCCATTGATCTCGACGCTGTCGAGGCGCTCGGCGAGGTAGGTCAGCTCACGACGCTGGACCAGGCCCTCCGGGTAGAACACCCGCCGCCAGGGCGGGTAGATCCACCCGGAGGTCCCGATCCGTACGGCCATGTGCGCCTCCGGCGCTCGTGAGCACTTTCGCGTGCTATAGCACGCGAAAATGCTCACGTGCGCGCAGCGCACCGGTCAGAAGGCCGCCACGTCCAGCTCCATGATCGAGTTCTCGGCGCCCTCGACGATCGTGCGGCGGCTGGAGAGCTCGGGCAGCACCGAGCGGGCGAAGAAGCGCGCCACGGCGATCTTGCCCTCGTAGAAGGCCCGGTCGCGGCCCGTGGTGCCGGCGTCGAGCGCCGCGCCCGCGACCTCGGCGCCGCGCAGCAGCAGCCAGCCGACGAGCAGGTCGCCGACGCTCATGAGGAAGCGCACCGCGTGCTGGCCGACCTTGTAGAGGTTGGTGACGTCCTCCTGCGACGAGGTCAGGAAGCCGACCATCGTCCCGAGCATCGCCTGCACGTCGCCCAGGGCGGTGGCGAGCAGGGCGCGCTCCTCCTTGAGACGCCCGTTGCCGCCCTCGGCGTCGAGGAACGCCTGGACCTGGCCGGCGACGTGCATGAGCGCCTGGCCGTTGTCCCGGACGATCTTGCGGAAGAAGAAGTCCTGCGCCTGGATCGCCGTCGTGCCCTCGTACAGCGAGTCGATCTTGGCGTCACGGATGTACTGCTCGATGGGGTAGTCCTGCAGGTAGCCCGAGCCGCCGAGGGTCTGCAGCGACCCGATGAGCTGCTCGGTGGCCCGCTCCGACCCGACGCCCTTGACGATGGGCAGCAGCAGGTCGTTGACCTTCTCCGCCAGCGCGATCTCCTCGGCGCTGACGGCCCCCCGCTCGGCCTCCGGCGCCTCGCCGAAGCGGACGACGTCCTGGTAGGTCGCGGTGAAGGTGTACACCGAGCGCATGCCCTCGGCGTAGGCCTTCTGCAGCATGAGGCTGCGGCGCACGTCGGGGTGGTTGGTGATCGGCACGCGCGGGGCGGTCTTGTCGGTCTGCTTGGTGAGGTCGGCGCCCTGGATGCGCTCCTTGGCGTAGGCCAGCGCGTTGAGGTAGCCGGTCGACAGGGTGCCGATGGCCTTCGTGCCGACCATCATCCGCGCGTACTCGATGACCTGGAACATCTGCGCGATGCCGTCGTGCACGTCGCCGAGCAGCCAGCCGACGGCCGGGGTGCCGTGGCCGCCGAAGGTCACCTCGCAGGTGGCCGAGGCGTTGAGGCCCATCTTGTGCTCGACGTTGGTGACGAAGGCGCCGTTGCGCTCGCCGATCTCGCCGGTGCGGTCGTCGAAGTGGAACTTGGGCACGAGGAAGAGCGACAGGCCCTTCGTGCCGGCCCGCGCGCCCTCGGGGCGGGCGAGCACCAGATGCATGATGTTCTCGTGCAGGTCGTCGGAGTCGGCCGACGTGATGAAGCGCTTGACGCCCTCGATCGACCAGGTGCCGTCGCCGTTGTCGCGGGCCTTGGTGCGCCCGGCGCCCACGTCGGAGCCCGCGTCCGGCTCGGTGAGCACCATCGTGGCGCCCCAGCCGCGGTCGACCATGAGCTGCGCCCAGTGCTGCTGCTGCTCGGTGCCGTTGCGGTACACGACCGACGCGAAGTTCGGCCCCGCCATGTACATGAACACCGGCGCGTTGGCGCCGAGGATCATCTCCCCGGCCGACCACTGCACCGACGGCGGGACGCCCATGCCGCCGATCGCGTTGTCGGCCGAGAGCCGCCACCACTCGCCGTCCCACATGGCGCGGTAGGACTTCTTGATGCCCTCGTCGAGGTGAGCGGTGTGGGTCTCGGGGTCGAAGCGCACCGGGTTGCGGTCGCCGGACACGTACGAGTCGGCCAGCGGTCCCTCGGCCATCGACGCGACCTCGCCCAGCAGGGCGCGCGCGGTCTCCTCGTCGGCGTCGGCGAACGGACCCGACCCGAACCGGTCCTGCACACGGAAGACCTCGAAGAGGTTGAACTCGATGTCGCGGACGTTCGCCCGGTAGTGGCCCATCCCGCCTCGCTCCTGTCACCACGTGGTGTGCGGCCGACGTCTTCTACCGGCCGGTAACCGCAGCGTATTACTCGGGGGTAACCCTGTCGAGATCGGTCCTCGCCCGATCCTCCGTGCGAGACTCGCCGCGACGATCCGCGGTGAGGGAGGAGCTGGTGACGGGGCGGCTCCGGGGACGGCGCGGGTCGGTCGACCTGCGCACCTGGCTCGCGGGCGTCGATCCGGGCCTGTCGCGCCTGCGCCTCGCGTCGATCGCCGTCGCGTCGATGGTGCTCGCGGTCGGGGTCACCGCCGCCGTGCGGGCGCTGCTCGACCCCACCGAGCCGGTGACCGTCCTGCTGTTCACCGCCGTCCTGGCGGTGGTCTCGAACCTCGCGGTCAACGAGCCCGAGCTGCCGCGCCGGCGGGTGACCACCGCGCTCATGGTGCTGCCGGCCGCGGCGAGCACGGTCGTCGGCGCGTTCCTCGCCCCGTACCGCATCCCGGCGGCCGTGGCGTTCGTGGCGGTCATGGTCGTCGCGGTGTGGGTGCGCCGCTACGGCCCGCGCGGCTTCGCGCTGGGCATGGCGGCCTTCATGCCGTTCTTCTTCACGCAGTTCCTGCAGGTCGCGCCCGCGCAGGTGCCGTGGCTGCTGGGCGCGGTGGTCGTCGGCATCGCGTCGACGCTGCTGCTGCGCGGGGTGGTGTTCGCCGAGCGCCCGGCGCGCACGCTGCGGCGGATGGTCACCGCGTTCCGGGCCCGCGCGCACGCGCTGGTCGGGGCCACCGACGCGGTCCTCGCGGGGGTGGGGCAGGGCGGCCCCGACGAGCGGGACCTCGAGGCCCTGCGCCGCGCCCGGGCGCGCCTGCAGGAGGTGGCGCTGCTCGTCGAGGACACCCTGGAGCAGACGACGGCCGGGCGGGTCTGGCCGGGGCTCGACGACGACACGCTCGCGCTGCGGGTCGCCGACGCCGAGCTCGCGCTCGAGCGGCTCTCGGTGGTCGTACGCCGCCTGGCCCTCCCGCCGACCGACCCGGAGCCCACCGCGCCCCCGGACCGCGTCGTCGTCGCCGCCCTGCGCACCGGGCTGCGCCACCTCCAGCGCGCCCTCGCGGCCGGGCAGGACCACGCGGCGATCCTCGAGGCGGCCGCGGACGCCCGGGCGGCGGTGGCCGGGCTCGTCGCCGACACGCGGCCGGGCGGCGAGCGGGTGCAGCGCACCGCCTTCGCCGTGCGGCGTGTCGCGGACGCGATCCACCACGCCCAGCTCGACGCCCCGTCGCGGCGTGCCGACGGATCGGGGCTGCGTCCTCCCCCGCCGCCGGCCGGGAGCGGCCCGGCCCCGGACGCGATGGCCGGCGACCGGCCCGACGCCGACGACGTGCGGCCCGAGGACGAGCCCGAGCGCGAGGTCCGGGGCCTCGCGCTGAGCACTCGGCAGGCCGTGCAGGTCGGGGTGGCCGCGACGCTGGCGATCGTCGCCGGCGAGCTCGTCGCCCCGTCGCGCTGGTACTGGGCGGTCATCACCGCGTTCGTCGTCTTCGCCGGCACCAACAGCCGCGGTGACCTCCTCTCCCGCGGCTGGGGCCGGGTCCTCGGCACGATCGGCGGCGTCGTCGCCGGGATGGGGCTCGCCGCGCTGGTCGGCGGGCAGGTCGTGCCCTCGCTGGTGCTGCTGTTCGTCTGCGTCTTCCTGGCGCTCTACCTGGTGCGCGTCTCGCCCTCGATGCTCGCCTTCTGGATCACCGCGGTGCTCGCGCTGGTCTACGGGCTCATCGGGCAGTTCAGCGTCGACGTGCTCGTGCTGCGCATCGAGGAGACGATCATCGGGGCGCTCGCCAGCATCGTCGCCGCGTACCTCGTGCTGCCGCGCGGGACCCGGGCGGCCTTCGGCGAGGCGGTGAGCGACCTGGTCGACGCGATCGACCGGGTGCTCGGCGAGGCCACCGACCGCCTCGCCGGCCGCCGCTCGGCGCCGCCCGCGCGCGAGGGCGTGCGGGCGATGGACGACGCCCTGGCGACGCTGCGCCAGCGCGCGTCACCGCTGGTCGGGCGCTTCTCGAGGCGCCGGGCGCGGTCGAGCTACCAGCGCGGGCTGCGGGTGCTCGTCGTCTGCGACGTCTACGCCCGCTCGCTCGCCCGCACCGCGGACCAGGTGAGCGACCCGGGCTGGGCGGCCACGCTGGACCCCGCCGCCGCCCAGGTCCGCGCGAACCTCGACGGGCTGCGCGACGTCCTCGTGCGCGGGCACCGGGCCTCCGACGGCGGACAGGTGCGCGCGCGCTCCGCCGAGGACCTGGTCGACGCCGCCGAGGGGTACGCGGCCCGCACGGTCGACGACCCGCAGCGCCGCACGGCCATGCTCACCGCCGCCCGGCTGCTGCGGCGCATCGACCAGGCCGTCGTCGGGCTCGCGGTGGACCTCGGGGCGGCGGAGGACGACCTCGACGAGGAGGCTCAGTCGCCGAGCACCGCGTCGAGCGCGGGCGTCGCGAACACGCGGTCGGGGTCGTAGTCGTCGCGCACCCGGCGGAAGTCGGGCAGGCGCGGATAGGCCGCGACGGTGTCCTCGACGGTCCAGTCCGAGCGCGACGCCCAGTGCGGGCGGCCACCGTGGGCGCGCAGCACGCGCCAGGCCCGCTCCAGGACGGGCGCGTGGTCGGTGCCGCGCGGGACGCGCACGGCCACCCAGCCCGTGGCGCGGTCGTGGGCGGGGTGGAGCCACCCCGACTCCGGCGCCCCGACGCGCAGGCGCACCGGGAGCCCGACCTCGAGCCCGTCGTCGGCGAGCGCGGTCAGCAGCTCGCGGGCGCCCTCGGCGAACGTGGTGCGCGGCAGCGCCCACTCGGTCTGCTCGAAGCGGACGGCGGGCGGGCTGGACAGGACCCGGTGCATCGGGCCGGTCGCGGTGACGGTGCGCGCGAGGCGGGAGACCGCGCGGTTGAAGCGGGGGACGAGGCGGGGCAGCGCCCGCTCGACGACCACAGCGCCGCCGAGCGCAGTCCGGCCGGTGGCGCCGGCGACGGTGACGCCGACCGTGCGCTCGCGCTCCTCCTTCTCGCCCTCGGCGTCCTCGTCGTCGCCCTCGAGGGTGTGCTCGGGGAGGGGATCCGCCCAGCGGGTCAGCGCGGTGCGCGCGGAGGGGAAGACGGCCGCCTCGACGACGGGGTGCGAGGCCCAGAACGCGGCGTCGAGCACCTCGTCGACGGGCCGTGGCTCGCGGGTGACCCGCACCCGGCCCGCCGGCACCACCGCGAGCTCGGCCTCGAGCAGCACGCCGAGGGCGCCGAGCGAGGTCCGGGCGGCGTCGAGGTCCGCGGCGGCGACGTCGCGCAGCCGCCCGCGCCCGTCCACCAGGCGCAGGCCGACGACCGCGGCCGAGAGCGAGCCCCGTGACGACCCGCTGCCGTGCATGCCGACCGCCAGCGCGCCGCCGACCGTGGGCGCCGCGAGCTCCAGCGGGGCCTCGAGGGCGAGGTCGCGGTCGGCGAGCTCGGTGTGGAGCTGGGCGAGCGTCGTCCCTGCGCGGACGCGGACGGTGGGGCGGCCGGGGCGGCCGCCGGAGCCGGTGATGCCGCTGAAGGCGGACAGGTCGACGTGCACGCCGTCGGTGACCGCGAGCGCGCTGAAGGAGTGCCCGGCGCCGACGGGCCGGACGGGCTGGCCCCGCTCGGCGGCGCGTCGCACCACGGCGGAGACCCCGCTGTCGTCGAGCGGCCGCACCGTCGCGGTCGGCCGGCACTCCCGGCCTCCGGACCAGTTCGTCCACACGGCGGTCACCCTAGGGGCATCGCGGGGTCGGGGCCGGACCGGCGCGGGGCCCGCCCGCACCGGTCGGCCCCGCACCGGGTCGGGTCAGGAGGCCAGGGCGCCGATCGCGACGTCCACGCCGTCCACGACGTTGCGGCGGACCTGGTCGCCCGCGGCGCGGAGCTTGTCTCCCGCGCCCTCGCTGCGGTCGGTCAGGTCGCTCGTGCGCTCGGCGAGCTTGCGCGCGGCACGGCGGCCCCGCCAGCCCAGCGACGGCTTCCCCTCGGTGTCCACCGCGGCGAGGATCAGCCCGCCGAGGATCGCGACGTTCTTGAGGAACTGCTGCTGCTCGCCGGTCTTCTCCACCGGGTCGGACTTCTCCCAGAACGGGTGCCCGGCGACGGTCGTGGGGATGACGCTCGCGGCGAGGGCCAGCGACGCCACCCGCGGGAACTTGTTGATCGCGAGCAGCGAGCCGGCCGCGATCTTGACCCCGGCGTCGATGCGGACCAGCTGGCCCGGCTCCGACGGGACCTGGTCCGGCAGGCTCGGCGCCGCCTTCTCGATCAGCGGTGACGCCTTCTGCACGCGCGGCTCGGGATTGAGCAGGGTGTCGACCCCGCCCTTGATGAAGATGGCGGCCAGCATGGGCCGGGCGAGACGACGGATGATCACGAGAGCGGACCTCCACGGGCGGGACGGACTGGGCGGCGGCGCCGGGGCGGGCTCACCGGGGGCCCGACAGGACCGCGCGGGGGCCGGAGCATATCCCCGCGGGTCCCCCGGCTCCGGAGCGCGCCCGCCCGGGGCGCCGGGCCGCCCCACGGACGACCCGACGTTCGGTACCCGCCAGCGCCGTCAGCGACGCAGGGCGTGCCGGCCCGTCCGGACCTCCTCGCGCCGCCAGGCATGGCGCCCGCCCTCGGGCGCGGCGTCGCGCTCCTCGGCGGCCGAGCGGGGACGGCGACGACGCTCGGCGCGGCGGCGCAGCTCCTCCTCGGGCGACTCGTCCCGCGGCACCGACCGCAGGTCGGCGCGCTCCCGTCGCAGCCCCGCGGAGCTCGACCCGTCGAGCGCCGGCGGCGGCACCGTCGGCACCTCGCGCAGGCCCGAGCGGCGGCCCGTCGGGTCCTGCACCGGCAGCGGCCCCGAGCCGGGGTGCGGCTCCGGCACCGACACGCCGCCCCACGCGGGGCGGCGCGACCGGTCGACGGTCAGCTCCTGGAAGATCGGCGTCGGCTCGGCGTGCCCGAGGCGCGCCAGGGCCCGGTCGCCGTAGGTCCGGTCACCACCCGCCCGCTCGGGACCCGCCTCACCGCGCGGCCGGAGCGCGCCGACCCCGGCCCCCGGCCGCTCCAGCGGCGAGGGCTCGTCCCACACCCACGTCCCGTACGCATCCAGCCGCCACCCACCGGCCCCGTCGCTCGCGCCACCGGACCCCAGGTCGTCACGCCACACCCACACGTTCCTTCGACCTCCCCGACTGCTGATCGATCAGCTCGTCCTCGCCCGGCCGCCGAACGGCCGAACGACATCGAGCGTCTGGACCTCACAACGGCAGGGACGGGCGACGACTTGGGGCCCCACTTCGCGCGACACGGCCTGTTGCCCGCGACACGCCGATGGATCCCCCGAGCGTGTGTCACCCCGCGAGGTGTCAGGGAAGGTTTCGGACCTCGTGTGGGGGGCGCCGTCCCGGCCCGTGCGGAGCGGTCGGGCTGCGCGGCGGTCGGTCTCGCGCCACGATCGCCGACGTGCGATGCGTGGTCACGGGAGCGACGGGTTACATCGGCGGGCGGCTGGCCCCGCGGCTGGCCGCGGAGGGCCACGACGTGCGCTGCGTCGTGCGCAGTCCCGGCAAGATGCGCGACGTCCCGTGGGCCGCCGACGTCGAGGTGGTCGCGGGCGACGTGCTCGACGAGGAGTCGATGCGCCGGGCCTGTCAGGGCGCCGACGTCCTCTACTACCTCGTGCACTCCCTGTCCGAGCAGGGCTTCGCCGCCGTCGACCGGCGCGCCGCCATGATCAGCGCGCAGGCCGCCCGTGAGGCCGGGGTGTCGCGCATCGTCTACCTCGGTGGCATGCACCCCGAGGGCGTCGAACTGTCGGAGCACCTCGCGTCGCGCGCCGAGGTCGGCGAGATCTTCCTGCGCTCCGGCGTGCCGACCGTCGTGCTGCAGGCGGCGGTGATCCTCGGGTCGGGGTCGGCGAGCTTCGAGATGCTGCGCTACCTCACCGAGCGGCTGCCGGTGATGCTCACGCCGTCGTGGGTGCACCACCGCGTCCAGCCCATCGCGATCCGCGACGTCCTGCACTACCTCGTGCGTGCGGTGACCGTGCCCGCCGAGGTCAACCGCACCTTCGACATCGGCGGGCCGGACGTCCTGACCTACCTGCAGATGATGGAGGGCTTCGCGGAGGTCGCCGAGCTGCCCCCGCGCACGATGCTGCCGGTGCCGGTGCTGACGCCGCGGTTGTCGTCGCACTGGGTCAACCTCGTGACACCCGTGCCCCGGTCGACGGCCGTGCCGCTGATCGACTCCCTCATCCACGAGGTGGTGGCCCAGGAGCACGACATCGACCGCTTCGTCGCGCAGCCCGAGGGCGGGCTCACCGGGTTCCACCGCGCCGTCGAGCTCGCGCTGCAGCGCATCAGCAGCGGGCAGGTGGAGACCCGCTGGTCGGGCGCGAACGCGAGCTACGCGCCCTCGGACCCGCTGCCCTCCGACCCCGACTGGGCCGGCGGCACCGTCTACACCGACGTCCGCGAGCGCCCGTCCAGGGCGTCGGTCGAGCACGTCTGGGACGTCGTCACCGGCATCGGCGGCGAGCGGGGCTGGTACTCGTTCCCGCTGGGCTGGTGGGCGCGCGGGGTGATGGACCGCCTCGTCGGCGGGGTCGGTCTGCGCCGCGGCCGCCGGGACGCCGACTCGCTCAAGGTGGGCGACGCGCTCGACTGGTGGCGGGTCGAGGAGTGCCTCGACGAGCGCAGCACCGACCGGCGCGACGCCGTCGGACTCGAGCTGGCCGAGGGCGAGCGGCTGCTGCGCCTGCGCGCCGAGATGAAGGCACCGGGCCTCGCGTGGCTCGAGCTGCGCGTCGCCCCGACCGAGGAGGGCTCCACCTACCGGCAGCGCGCGATCTTCTTCCCGCACGGGCTCGCGGGCCACGCCTACTGGTGGGTGATCGCCCCGTTCCACGTGCTCGTGTTCGGGGGCATGGAGCGGCGCATCGTCGCCGCCGCCGAGCGCGTCGAGCGGGGCGAGGACCCCGAGCCGCCGCACGGCCTCGTCGCACGCCTCCGGGACCGGCGCGCCCGGCGTGACGCCGAGCGCGCCCGCCCGGTGCGCGCCGGGGCCTGAGGCTCCCTACGCCGCCGCGTCCAGGGTGGCGACGGTGCTGCGGTCGAGCTCGAGGGCCGCGGCGCCGCAGTTCTCCTCGAGGTGCTCGAGCGAGCTCGTGCCCGGGATCGGCAGCATCACCGAGCTGCGCTGCAGCAGCCACGCGAGCGCCACCTGCGCCGGCGTCGCGCCGAGGGCCTCGGCCGCACGCTCGGCGGCGTTGCCGGGCTCGGCGAGCTTGCCCGCGTCGGCCGGGGCCCAGGGGATGAACCCGATGCCGTGCTCGGTGCAGTGGCGCAGGACGTCGTCCGAGGACCGGTCGACGAGGTTGTAGCGGTTCTGCACCGACGCGACGTCGATGATCCGCCCGGCCGCCTCGATCTCGGCGACCGAGACCTGGCTCAGGCCGACGTGGCGCACCTTGCCCTCGCGCTGCAGGTCGGCGAGCAGGCCGAACTGCTCGTCGGCGGCGACGTGCGGGTCGATGCGGTGGAGCTGGAAGAGGTCGAGGGTCTCCACGCCGAGGCGGCGCAGGCTCATCTCGCACTCCTGGCGCAGGTAGTCCGGGCGCCCGCACGGGATCCACTTGTTGGGTCCGGTGCGCAGCAGGCCTGCCTTCGTCGCGACCGCGACCCCGCGGTAGGGGTACAGCGCGTCGCGGACGAGCTCCTCGCTGACGTACGGGCCGTAGGAGTCGGCCGTGTCGACGAAGTCCACCCCGAGGTCGACGGCGCGGCGCAGCACGGCCACCGCGTTGTCCGGGTCCTTCGGCGGACCCCAGATGCCCTCACCGGTCAGCCGCATGGCGCCGTAGCCCAGCCGCCGCACCGTCAGGTCGTCGCCCAGCGTGAACTCACCGGAGGCGGCCACGACGCCGTGCCCGACCCCGCTGTCGTCGGTCATCAACTCACCCTCTCCCCGGCCGCGTGTGTCCCGGCCGTGTGCCGTCCAGCCTGGCACTAGCGGTCCGCGCACGTGGGCGGGCGTGTCCCATCTCCCACCCGACCGGTCAGTCATCCCCCTCAGGCGGAGACGGCGGCCATCCAGCGGGCCGTGGCCTCCAGTCCCTCGGCGATCCCGCGGGCCTCCACGCCCAGCGCGCGGGCGTGGTCGTCGCGCACGCGGTAGCCGCCGAGCCGGCCGTAGACCACCGACCGGTCGGCGAACGGCGGGGCGTCGGGGGAGAGCTCGCTGCCCTCGGGGAGCGCCCGCACGCGGTGGGGGCTGCCGGCCAGCTCGCAGTAGGTGTCGAGCACCTCGGGGAACGACGCCACCTGCCCGCACAGCACGTAGCGCCGGCCCGCCTCCCCGTCGGTGAACGCGAGGAGCTCGCCGGCCGCGATGTCCTCGGCCAGCGTCCAGCCGACGCGGGTGTCGACGATGTCGCCGACCTCGCCCCGTGCCGCCGCGACGAGCAGCTGGTCGTAGCTCAGCGGACCGCGCGGGGAGGGCCCGTAGGCGTTGACGACGGTGGCGACGACGGCGTCCACCTCGCCAGCGGCCACCGCGTCGAGCACCACCGCCTCGGCCTCGGCCTTGGTCGCGGAGTAGGTGTCGGTGAGCGCGGTGCCGCCCGCGGCCTCCTCGGCGACGAGCAGGCCGGGGCCGTCGGGGTCGGGCACGGCGATCGCGGCGCTGGTCGAGGTGTGCACGAGCCGCCGGACCCCGGCCCGCCGCACCGCCTCGACGACCCGCCGTGTCCCGCCGACGTTGAGCTCGTGCGCCTCCGGGCCCGGGGCGCCCACCGCGGCGGCGAGGTGGAAGACGCCCTCGCAGCCGTCCATGGCGCGGACCAGGGACTCGCCGTCGGCGAGGTCGGCGGCCACCCGCTCGACGCCGTCGGGCAGGACGTCGGCGCGCGCGGGGTCGCGCACCACGGCCCGCACCGCGTACCCCCGCTCGTGCAGCAGCGTGACGACCGCCGACCCGACGAACCCGGTGGCACCGGTGACGAGGAGCATCGGCGCATCGTGGCACGGACCGACGCCCCCCGGAGGCTCTCCCGATGTCTGACGCACCCACCGCCCGCGTCGTGCTGACCACCACCGACTCCGCCGACGAGGCCGAGCGGCTCGCCCGCCTGCTCGTCGACGCGCACCTGGCCGCGTGCGTGCAGATCGGGGCCCCGGTGCGCAGCGTCTTCCGGTGGGAGGGCGCGGTGTCGGTCGAACCGGAGTGGCAGCTCTGGATCAAGACCGACGCCGCCCGCGTCGACGACCTCACCGCCCGCCTGGTCGCCGAGCACACCTACGACGTGCCCGAGGTGCTCGTGCTGCCCGTCGTCGGGGGACACGGGCCGTACCTGGGGTGGGTGACGGAGGAGACGGAGCCTGCGGAGCTCGACCGTTGAGGGAGCGACGGAGCCTGCGGAGCTCGACGATTGACGGAGGAGACGGAGCCTGCGGAGCTCGACCGTTGAGGGAGCGACGGAGCCTGCGGAGCTCGACCATTGAGGGAGCGACGGAACCCGCCGATCGCTGACGGGATGCCCGTGACGAACGAGACCGAGCGGGCAGGGCGCCGCGACCGTTAGCCTCGGCAACGATGTCGACGTCGGTGGGACCCGCGACCCCGGCGGCCCTGCGCCGCGGCGAGCCCGGTTTCCGCCCGGTCGCGATCGGGCTGTTCTTCGCGGGCTTCACGACGTTCGCCCTGCTCTACGCCACACAACCGCTGCTGCCGGCGCTCGTCGACGCCTACGGGATCACGCCGGGGGCGGCGTCGCTGTCGGTGTCGGTGAGCACCGCGGCCGTGGCGGTCGGCATCATCCCGGCCAGCGCGCTGTCGGAGCGGTGGGGCCGCCGGCCGGTGATGATCGGGTCGCTGGTCACCGCGGTGGTGCTCGGCCTCGCCGCGGCCGTCGCACCCGCCTTCGAGCTGCTGCTCGTCCTGCGGGGACTCGAGGGGCTCGCGCTGGCCGGGCTGCCGGCGGTCGGGATGGCCTACCTCGCCGACGAGATCGACGGCCGGCACCTCGGCGGGGCGATGGGCCTCTACGTCGCCGGCAACTCGGTCGGCGGCTTCGGCGGGCGCATCGTCGTCTCCGCCCTCGCGGACCTCACCGGTTCGTGGCGGTGGGCGCTCGGCGGGATCGCGCTGGTCTCGGCCGCCTGCCTCGTCGCGTTCACGCTGGTGCTGCCCGCCTCCCGCCGCTTCCGCCCGGCGCCCATCGGCGTGGGCGTCCTCCTGGGTGAGGTGGCTGCGCACCTGCGCGACCCCGTGATGCGCCGGCTCTTCGCGGTCGGCCTGCTGGTCATGGGCGTGTTCGTCTGCGCCTACAACTACGTGACGTTCCTGCTGCTCGGCCCGCCCTTCCGGCTGCCCCCACTGGTCGTCGGCTTCGTGTTCGTGCTCTACGCCGTCGGCACGGCCACCTCGACCCGCGCGGGACGGCTCGCCGACCGCGTCGGTGCCCGGCCGGTGCTGCTCGGTGCGGCCGGGGTCGCCGCGATCGGGGCGCTGGCGATGCTGACGTCGTGGGTCGGCGTCGTGGTCGCGGGCCTCGTGCTGCTGACCGTCGGCTTCTTCGCCGCCCACCCGATCGCGAGCGCGTGGGTCGGCCGCCGCGCCGAGCACGGCCGCGCCGTGGCGTCCGGGCTCTACCTGGCAGCGTTCTACGTCGGCTCCTCGGTGGGCGGGACCCTCGGCGGCGTCGCCTACGGCCTCGCCGGCTGGCCCGCCACCGTCGGCTTCATCGCGGTGCTCCTGGCGCTCACCGTCACCGTGGTGTGGCCGCTGCGGTCGCGCTGACCGCTATCCCCGCGCGATGTCGCTGAACCGGCTGTAGTGCAGCTGGTGGGCCACGGTGATGGTCGCCGTGGGGCCGTTGCGGTGCTTGGCGAGGATGAGGTCGGCCTCGCCGGCGCGGGGATCATCGCGCTCGAACGCGTCGGGGCGGCTGATGAGCATGACCATGTCGGCGTCCTGCTCCAGCGACCCCGACTCGCGGAGGTCGGAGAGCATCGGCTTCTTGTCGGTGCGCTGCTCCGGACCACGGTTGAGCTGGCTGATCGCCACCAGCGGGACCTCGAGCTCCTTGGCCAGCAGCTTGAGCTGACGCGAGAACTCCGAGACCTCCTGCTGGCGGGACTCGACCTTCTTGCCCGAGGTCATCAGCTGCATGTAGTCGAGGATGATCAGCTTCAGGTCGTGGCGCTGCTTGAGCCGCCGCGCCTTCGCCCGGATCTCCATGATCGTCATGTTGGGCGAGTCGTCGATGAACAGCGGCGCCTCGCTGATCTCGCTCATCCGCCGCGCCAGGCGCGTCCAGTCGTCGTCGGTCATGGTGCCGGCGCGCATGTCCGCCAGGCGGATCTTCGCCTCGGCCGAGAGCAGGCGCATGACGATCTCGGTGCGGCTCATCTCCAGGGAGAAGAACGCCGAGGTCAGGCCGTGCTTGACGCTTGCTGACCTCGCAAAGTCCATGCCCAGGGTCGACTTGCCGATGCCAGGCCTCGCGGCCACGATGATCATCTGGCCGGCGTGGAGGCCGTTGGTGACGTCGTCGAGGTCGGTGAAGCCGGTGGGCACGCCGAACGAGACCCCGCCGCGCGAGGCGATGGCGTCGATCTCGTCCATGGTCGGCTGGAGGACGTCCTCGAGCGCGACGTAGTCCTCGGTGACCCGGCGGTCGGTGACCTCGTAGACGGCGGCCTGGGCCCGGTCGACGATGTCGTCGGTGTCCGACCCCTCGGCGCCGTGGTAGCCGAGCTGGACGATGCGCGTGCCGGCCTCGACGAGGCGGCGCAGGATCGCCCGGTCGGCCACGATCTCGGCGTAGTAGCCGGCGTTGGCGGCCGTGGGCACCGTCGCGATGAGGGTGTGCAGGTAGGGCGCGCCGCCGATGCGCAGCAGCTCGCCGCGCTTCTCGAGCTCGGCCGACACCGTCACGGGGTCGGCGGGCTCGCCCCGGCCGTACAGGTCGAGCACGCACTCGTAGACCGTCTGGTGGGCCGGCCGGTAGAAGTCGTCGGGCTTGAGCATCTCGACGACGTCGGCGATCGCGTCCTTGGACAGCAGGATGGCGCCCAGCACCGACTGCTCCGCGGGGATGTCCTGCGGCGGCTGCCGGTCGAATTCCGGCGGCGCGGAGCCCGGTCGCTCCGGACCCCGCCCGGACGTCCCCCGATCGTCCAGCACCGCCACGACGGTCACTTCCCTCCGCTCGCCCCGGACAGGCCTTCGACATCTACACCCGTCGAACACCTGTTCTAGCAGTGCTCTCCGACAGCCACCGAGGTCCCGCCGGGCCGGCGCGTGCCGGCGGCCCGTCGGCAGCCGTCGCGACCGCGTCCCGGGGCACGCTAGGTGCCCGGCGATCGCCGCTCCACCAGGCCCTGGGGATGGAGTGGGGACAGCCCCGGGATCGGTCCACCGAGCACACCCTCGCGGTGGGCACACACCTGGGGACAACCTGTTGGCAACACCCTCATCGGTCTCATCTGTGCTGGTCAGGGGCCTGTGCGCACTGTGGACAACAAGTGGATGGAGGCCCGTCCGGCGCGTCGTCCCGGGGCGTGTCGCCGGGGTGTTCACCCGCTCGCGGGGCGTGTCGAGCCGAGCGGCGGGCCCGGCTCGCCGGGCGGGCGCCGGTGGGTGGTGCCGTGGGATCGACGGGTGCTCGCGAGCTGATCGTCGGGTGGTCGTCGGGTGATCGAAGTACCGATACGGACGTCCAGTGTCAGCAACGGCACTTCGCTGACAAACCCCCGGACACACGTCGGGCCCGGCACCACGCAGGTGCCGGGCCCGAGGTGGGAGTGCGAGCGGTCAGGCGCCCTGGACGTCCAGGGGAAGGTCGACCGCGACGTCCGGGTGCAGCCGGACGGTGACCGTGTGGTCGCCGGTCGACTTGATGTGCCCGGAGATGTCGATGAACCGCTTGTCGAGGTTCGGGCCGCCCTGCGAGCGGACCGCGGCCACGACGTCGGCCGGGGTGACCGAGCCGAAGAGGCGCCCGCCCTGGCCGGCCTTGCCGGTGACCGTGACGGTGCCCAGGCCCTGGATCTGCCCGGCGACCTCCTTGGCGTGGTCGAGGTCGCGGATCCGCTTGCCCTCCTGGGTGCGGCGGATCGTGTCGACCTGCTTCTGCGCGCCGCGGGTGGCGACGATGGCCAGCCCGCGGGGCAACAGGAAGTTGCGGCCGTAGCCGTCCTTGACCTCGACGGTGTCGCCGGGGCCGCCCAGGTTGGCGACGTCGGCGGTGAGGATGAGCTTCACGTCGTCCTCCCTCAGCGCGCCGTCGACGTGTAGGGCAGCAGGGCCATCTCGCGCGAGTTCTTCACCGCGGTGGCCACGTCACGCTGGTGCTGGCTGCAGTTGCCCGACACCCGCCGCGCCCGGATCTTCCCCCGGTCGGAGATGTACTTCCGCAGGAGGTTGGTGTCCTTGTAGTCGATCAGCTGGTTCTTGTCCTTGCAGAAGGTGCAGACCTTCTTCTTCGGCTTGCGCACCGGCGGCTTCGCCATGGTGTGTCTTCTCCTGAGCAGAACTGGGATGTGTGAGGTCTAAAACGGGGGCTCGTCGTCGTAGCCGCCGCCCGACGAGCCGGCGGCCGGGGCCGAGGCCCACGGATCGTCGGACCCGCCGTAGCCGCCGCCGGACCCACCGGAGCCGGAGCCCCCGGAGCCGTAGCCACCGCCGCCGTTGCCGCCGCCGGAGCCGTAGCCCCCGCCGCCACCGCCGCCGTACCCGCCGCCGCCCTGGCCGCGGGAGGCCTTGGTGACGGACGCGGTGGCGTAGCGCAGCGAGGGGCCGACCTCGTCGACCTCGAGCTCGATGACGGTGCGCTTCTCGCCCTCGCGGGTCTCGAAGGAGCGCTGCTTGAGGCGTCCCTGCACGATCACCCGGGCCCCGCGCGTGAGCGTCTCGGCGACGTTCTCGGCGGCCTGGCGCCAGATGTTGCAGCGCAGGAACAGCGCCTCGCCGTCCTTCCACTCGCCGCTCTGGCGGTCGAAGGTGCGCGGCGTCGACGCGACCGTGAAGTTGGCGACGGCGGCACCGGACGGCGTGAACCGCAGCTCCGGGTCGGCGGTGAGGTTGCCGACGACGGTGATGACCGTGTCGCCGGCCATCAGCTCGCCTTGCCGCGGCGCCCGGCGAAGGCGGGGTCGCGGCGCATGACCTTGGTCCGCAGCACGGACTCGTTCAGCGCGAGCTGCCGGTCCATCTCCTTGACGGTGGCGGGCTCGCAGTTGACGTCGAGGACGGCGTAGATGCCCTCGGCGTTCTTCTCGATCTCGTAGGCGAGGCGGCGACGGCCCCACACCTCGACGTTCTCGACCGTGCCGCCGTCCTTGCGGACGACGTTGAGGAACGTCTCCAGGGACGGGGCGACGGTGCGCTCGTCGAGGCTCGGCTCGAGGATCACGACCAGTTCGTAGTGGCGCACGAGGACCACTCACCTCCTGTGGGCTGAGCGGCCACGGACGTTCCGTGGCAGGAGGGTCTCGGTCCTGTCAGGCTACCAAGCTGCACGCGACGGCCCGCGAGGCCCTACCGGCTCCGACGCAGCAGCCCGCCGGACGGTTCCGTCGGATCGCGGCTCAGGCCGGGACGGGGGTGCGGCCGACGGCCGGGGTGCGCACGGCGTCGGCGTCGGTCGCGTCGGCGTCGGTCTCGTCGGCGTCGGTCTCGTCGGCGTCGGTCTCGTCCGTGTCCTCGGCCTCGTCGACCTCGCGGTCCTCGGCCGTGCCCACCGCGCGCGTCGCGTCGGTGACGCCGTCACTCGCGCCGGTCTCGTCCTCCGGCGCCGCCGCCGAGGAGACGGACGACGCCACCGCGGCCTTGCCGAGCACGAGGCGGCGGACCGTGAAGGCCGCGACGCCCGAGAGCGCGAGGACGGCGATCAGCGCGGGCACGCCCACGCCGCCGTCGCTCAGGCCGTCCACCGGCAGCGCCTGGACCTGGCTCGCGGTGGTGACCGCGCTGGCCGGGTCGTAGCCGAGGTAGGCGGGGGCGCCGGCGCGCAGGCCGGGGAACGCCGAGCCGAGCAGCGCGTTCGGGTCGAGGGCGCGCAGGCCCGGCGCGGGGCCGGAGGCCGAGCGCAGGAACGACGAGGGCAGCGCGCCGAAGGCGGGCGCGAACGCCGGCGCGGCGGCCGCGGCCTGCTGCGGGGTCAGGGTCGGCGCCGGCGCGGCGGCGGCGGGCGCGGGCGTGCGGGCGGCCCGGGACGCGGAGGTCGGCGCCTCCTGCGGCTCGGGGTCGAGCACCGCGCCCGCGCTGCGGCTGAGCTGGTCGGTCGCCGGGCGCAACGGCGGGGCGGCCTGCGCGACCTGCTCGGAGACGGGCTCGACGACCTGCACCTGCACGCGGCAGAGGAGCCCGCCGACGAGCTTGGTGATCGGCTCCATGCCCCGGGTGACCTCGCGGACGATCGGCAGTCCGAGGTCGGGGATCACCTTGACGGTTTGGCCGGGCTCGGCGCGCACCGTGTCCCCGCAGCGCGCCTCGACGACGTCGTCGGCGGCCGGCGCGGCCGGCGCCGCCAGCGCGGACCCGGCACCGAGGAGCAGCGAACCCGTCAGGACGCCGCCGGCGAGGGCGGCCGTCAGCAGGCGGGGAGCACGCAGCGCCATGAAGGGGACCTTTCTCCATCTGCCCGGGGGAGTGCCGGCGGAGCCCCACGGGGGAGCGGGCCGACCGGCGGCACGTGGTGACCAACGAGGAGGTCGCCCGGTGGTGACGCAGAGCCTCACCCGCCCGCCGAGCTCGTCGCCCTGCGACACGCCCGCCGGTGCGGACCCGCCCTCATCGAGGGACTGCAGTCCGCTCCCGCCCTCGCCGAAGCAGACGCCCGACGGGGCGACCGACGGTGTCGAGCACGGCGTCGGCGTAGGCCAGGCGGCGCGCCTCGTCGGGGGCGCCGTCGAGCACGCCGCCGTCGGGGTCGTCGAGCCCGCGGGAGAACGACGGGTCGCGCGGCGTGCGGATCGGGTCGTACTCGGGACGCAGGACCGACCGCACGACCAGCGCGGCGACGGCGAGGACCGCGACGTCGCGCACGATCACCGCACCGTAGAACCAGGGCGCGGGCAGACCCTTGGCGTCGGTGCCGAGGTAGTAGTACATCCGCGGCGCCCACACCAGCGCGTCGAGCAGCATCCACGCCAGCAGCGGGCGCCACCGCGGGTACGCGAGCACCGCGAGGGGCACGAGCCACAGCGAGTACTGCGGGCTCCACACCTTGTTGGTCAGCAGGAACGCCACGATCACGAGGAACGCGATCGCCGCGAACCGCGGCCGCCGCGGCGCGCGCACGACGAGCACCGCGATCGCCAGGCAGCAGACCGCGAACAGGACGGCGCTGACGGCGTTGAGCACCGTCGGCGGCTGCCCGGGCGCGAGCGGCCCGTCGAACCCGCTCCAGCCGGTGAGGCCGGCGACGACGTTGTACAGCGAGTCCGGGTCCGCGCCGCGCTCGCCGTTGAGCCGGAAGAACTCCCACCAGCCCGCGGGCGCCAGGTAGGCCACCGGCAGGTTGAGCAGCGCCCACGCCAGCACCCCGGCCGCGGTCGCCTGCGCCCACGCCCGCATCCGTCCCGCGCGCAGGCACAGGAGCAGCAGCGGGAAGAGCAGGAACAGCGGGTAGAGCTTCGCCGCCGCGCCGATGCCGAGGACGACGCCGGCCAGCACCGGGCGGCGCCGCGACCAGGCGAGCATCCCGAGCGTGGCGGCGGCGACGGCGAGCGTGTCGAAGTTGGTGAACGCATGCACCGCGACCAGCGGCGACACCGCGGCCAGCGCGGCGTCCCACGGCCGCCCGGGTCGCAGGCGGACGAGCGCCCAGATCGTCACCAGCCAGGCGAGCGCGAGCCAGAACGCGGAGATGTCGAAGTAGACGACGACCGCGAGCCCGCCCGGGAGCAGGCCCGCGTCGGCGCCGGCGAGCCAGAGGTCCGCGAGGCGCGCGTTGGCCCACTGGAAGAACCCGGTGAGCACCGGGTACTCCATGTAGCGGACCTGCTCGCTGCCGTCGTCGCGGCGGTCGACCCACGAGGTCACGTACGGCACGCCGCCGACGTCGAGGCGCTCGGCGGTGTAGAGCGGGACCGTATCCGAGTAGCACATCGCGACGTACTGGCGGCCGTCGCGCCAGTCGAGCTCGAGCCCGTCGTCACCCGGGTACTGCTGCAGGCACGGCGCCTTGGCGAACCAGGCGAGCGCCAGCACGACGACCGCGAGCAGCAGCACCACCCGCAGCGGGGTAAAGAACCGCGCCCGGCCGGCGACGGCGTGCTCGCCCAGCGGTCCGCCGATCGTCGCCGAGAGCGACGCGACGAACGGGTCCTCCTGGGTGGGCCGCACCCGCTGGTCGGGGCCGAGCGAGGCGGGGTCGTGGGTGCGCGCCCGCGACGAGCCGGAGCGCGCGGGAGCGCCGGTCACGCGACCCCGGCGCCGGGCCGGTGCCGGTCAGCCACCACCGAACAGACCGCCGCCGCCACCGTCGCCGCCGCCACCGTCGCCGCCACCCTGGCCGCCACCCTGACCGCCGCCGCCGTCGCCGCCACCGCCGTCGCCGCCACCCTGGCCGCCACCGTCGCCGCCGCCCTGACCGCCCTGGTCACCGCCGCCGTCGCCGCCGTACTGGCCCTGGTCACCGCCGTAGTAGCCGCCCTGGTCACCGCCGTACTGGCCCTGGTCGCCCTCGTAGCCACCCTGGTCGCCGCCCTGGTCCTGGCCCTCGGGCGGGCACGGCTGGCCCTCGACGCACTGCCCCTCGGGCGGGACGGTGGGCGTCGTCTGCGGCGGGGTGCCGATCGGCCGGAACTCCGAGAACTGCTCGACGGGGTCGCCGCGCAGGGCGTCGTTCATGAAGCCCTGCCAGATCTGGCCGGGCACGCCGCGCCCGTAGATCGGCGCGCCGCCGCGGTTCTTGATCGGCGTGTTGTCGTCGGTGCCGACCCAGACCGCCGTGGAGATCGAGGGCGTGAACCCGACCATCCACGCGTCGTTGTTCTGGCCCTCCACCGACGACTGCACGGTGCCCGTCTTCGCGGCCACCGGACGGCCACCGGCCAGCGGGATCCCCGAGTGGTCGGCCACCTGCAGCATCGCCTCGGTGACGTTGCGGGCGAGCTGCTGGGTCATCCGCGTCTCGCCCGCCGGCGCGCCGGCGTCGAACAGGACGCGTCCGTCGGCGGTGGTGACACGGCTGACGAGGTGCGGACGGTGGTAGACGCCGTCGGCCGCGAACGTGCCGTAGGCCGCGGCCATGTCGCCGGGCCGGACCTCGCGGTCACCCAGCGAGATGCCGCCCGAGGGGTTGGGGAGCTCGGCGCTGATGCCGGCCTGGTGCGCCGCGTCCGCCACGCGCTGCGGGCCCACCTGGACGCCGAGCTGGTAGAAGACGGTGTTGATCGACTGCGTCATGGCGGTGCGCAGGTCGCAGTTGGCGCAGTTCTCGCCCTCGTTGTTCTCGACCTCGGTGCCCGCGATCGTCTGCGGGCTCGAGCCGTCGAACGTGGTGCCGAGACCGATCGGCGACGGGTTGCGCTGCAGCCCCGCGAGCAGCACGAACGGCTTGAACGACGAGCCGGGCTGCCGCTGGGCCTGGGCGTAGTCGAACCCCGAGCCCTCCTGCCCGCCGTAGTAGGCGAGCACCGCGCCCGTGCGCGGGTCGACCGACACCAGCGCCGTGCGCAGGTTCTGCGGCTGGCCGCGCAGCTGGCGCTCGACCGACTCGACGGCCTCGTCCTGCAGCTCCGGGTCGATCGTCGTCGTGACCTGCAGACCCTCCTGGTTCACCTGCTGCTCGGTGATCCCGTAGGAGTTCAGCTCGTCGCGCACCGCCGAGACGATGTGGCCGCGGTCGTTGGCCGGGATGCCGCTGCGCCGCGGCTGCGGCGGGATCGTCGCCGGGAACGTCTGGCCCGCCCGCTCGCCGGCGGGCAGCCAGTTCTGGCTCACCATGCCGTCGAGGACGAAGGTCCAGCGCTGCTGCGACATGCCGGGGTCGACGGCCGGGTCCCAGCGCGACGGCGACTGGATGAGCCCGGCGAGCATCGCGCCCTCGGAGACGTTCAGCTGCGAGACGTCCTTGCCGAAGTACGACTGCGAGGCGGCCTGGATGCCGTAGGCGCCGCGGCCGAAGTAGATCGTGTTGAGGTAGTTGCCGAGGATCTCCTCCTTGCTCTGCTCCTGGGAGATCTTCGCGGCGATCACCACCTCGCGGTACTTGCGCCAGAGCGAGTACTCGTCGCCCACCAGCACGTTCTTGACGTACTGCTGCGTGATCGTCGACCCGCCGCCGGTCCCACCGGTGGCCTGGTTCCAGGTGGCCCGCAGGATGCCGACGGGGTCGAAGCCGAGGTTGGAGTAGAAGGATCGGTCCTCGGCCGAGAGCACGGCCTGCTGGACGTGCAGCGGCACCTGGGTGATCGGCACCTTGATCCGGTTGCCCTGCTCGGGCACGAGCGAGGCCAGCGACGACCCGTTGGCGTAGGAGATCGTGGCGACCTGGTTGTTGGCCGCGTCGTCGGGCGTCGGCACGCGGAAGAAGATCCAGCCGACCGCGAACGCGAGCACCGGGCCGAGGATCACCAGGCCGAGCAGCAGGACGACGACGCGCCGGAGGCGGCGCCCGCGACGCTTCGGCACGGGGCCGGGTGGGCCGGGTCGGCCGGGCCGGCGCCCACGCGGCGGCTCGTCGCCACCGTCGTCGCCACCGCCGGGTCCGCCGGGACGCGAGCGCGACGGGGCCACCGCGGTGCCGGAGAGCCCGCCGGCGGCCATGGCGGCACGCGACGACCCGGCCGCGGCGGTCGGCGCCATCGCTCGGGTGGCCGAGCCGTTGCGGCCCTCGTCCCCGCCGCGGGGGCGCGCGGTGTCGTGGGTCAGCAGGCGCGGCTCGCGGACCGTCTCGCGCCCCTCGGGCGGTGTGACGGTGCCGACGGCGCTGCGGCGCGCGGCCGGCGCCGCCGACGTGGCCGGCGCGGCCGACGTGGCTGTGCCGTTCGTGACCGTCGGGGCGTCGCCGGGGTCGTGCTCGTGCTGGCGGGTGGGGTTCTGCGACGGAGGGACGGGACGCCAGCCCGGGGGCAGGCCGCCGTCGGGGTGCGGGACGCCGTTGCGGGGCCCCGGCGGGCGCTGCCCCGGGCGTCCGGGAGCCGGCGGTGGGCCGGGCGGTGGTCCCGCGGGCGGGCGACCGGGACCGCCGTGCGGACCGGGCGGGGGACCACCGCGGGCGGACCGGGGCGGCGGCGCGGGTGGGGTGCCGCGGTCGGGCGCGGAGGGTCGGGTGCCCCCGCGGTCCGTGCGCCGCTCGTCGTCCACCGATTCGCCTCCCGATGCCGGGTGGTGCCCCTTGTTCAGGCCCCCGTGGGCCCTCCCGTCGGTCCCGGGGCCCCGATCGGCCGGAGCCGTCAGGGGGAGGCGGTCCGGCGTCGCCGGCGGCCTCCTCCCGACGCGTCGTCGGTCCCCAAGACGTATGACTGTACGAGGTGGTTCCACCGGCACGACCGGCAGACCTCCACGACGTGGACGGTGAACTCGCTGATCGCATCCGCCAGACGGCTGATCTCGTCGGCGGATCGAGCGGATCCGGCGGCCGCACCGAGGCGTTCACCGAAGATCCAGTTGACCTCGACGATCGGTTCCTGCCGGCAGAGCGGGCACGGCCGGGCGGTGGGCCGGCCGTGGTACGAGGCGGCCTGGAGCAGGTAGACCCCCGCGTCGCAGGCGTCGGCGGTGGCCACGCGGCCGGCCGCGACGTCCGCGAGCACCGCGCGGCGCTGCAGCGCGTAGTCGACCACCTGACGAACTCCCGGCACGACGCCAGCCTAGCCACCGCGGCCCGGTCCGTCCCGTGCTCGCGAGGGGCCGGAGGGTGGGCGGACTGTGACGTGATCGCCGATCGGGGTCGCGTGATGTATCGGTCCGATATGGTCGTCGCAGAGGTCGCCGTGATCGTCGCGACGACCCGGCGATGGGCACGCGCGAGGGGGGAGGCGGCCGGTGCTCGAGCTCGCGGTCCTCGGCCTGCTCCACGAGGCACCGATGCACGGCTACCAGCTGCGCAAGCAGCTCCACGCCCGCCTCGGCACCTTCCGCGCGTTCTCCTGGGGCTCGCTCTACCCGACCCTGCGCCGGCTCCAACGTGCCGGACTGATCGCCGAGACCACCGACACGGCCGACGACACCGCCGACGAGGGCGCCGAGACCGCCGCGTCCTCCCGATCCCGCTCCTCGCGCTCGGCGTCCCGCAGCTCCTGGGGCGCGAAGACGCGCCGCGGGCGGCGGGTGTTCGAGCTGACCGCCGAGGGCAAGGACCGCTTCGACGAGCTGCTCGCCGAGGTCGGTCCGCAGGCCTGGGACGACGAGAGCTTCGGCATCCACCTGGCCTTCTTCTCCCGGACGCCGGTCGACGTGCGCATGCGCATCCTCGAGGGCCGGCGGCGCCAGGTGGAGGAGCGCCGCGAAGGGTTGCGCTCCACGCTGTCCCGGGCCGGCGAGCAGATCGACCACTACACCCGCGAGCTGCACCGCATCGGTCTCGAGTCCACGGAGCGCGAGGTCCGTTGGCTCAACGAGCTCATCGCCGCCGAGCGCGGCGAGAGCTCGCCGAGGAGCCCCGACGACGGGCCGGGCACCACCGCCGGCCCGTCCCCACACGGCGCCTGACACCCCACAGGTCCGTCACCCGTCACCCCCGAGGAAGAGACAAGAGGAGAACTGCCATGGGTTCGGTCCGAGTGGCGATCGTCGGCGTGGGCAACTGCGCCGCGTCGCTCGTGCAGGGCGTGCAGTACTACGCCGACGCCGACCCGGCCACACGGGTGCCGGGTCTGATGCACGTCGACTTCGGCGGGTACCACGTCCGCGACCTCGAGTTCGTGGCCGCGTTCGACGTCGACGCCAAGAAGGTCGGCCAGGATCTCGCCGACGCCATCGTGGCGTCGGAGAACAACACGATCCGCATCGCCGACGTGCCCCCGACCGGCGTGACCGTCCAGCGCGGCCACACCTACGACGGGCTCGGGCGCTACTACCGCGAGACCATCACCGAGGCCGACGGCGACCCGGTCGACGTCGTCGCCGCCCTGCGCGAGGCCCGCGCCGACGTGCTCGTCTCCTACCTGCCCGTGGGCAGCGAGGAGGCCGACAAGTTCTACGCGCAGTGCGCCATCGACGCCGGCGTGGCCTTCGTCAACGCGCTGCCGGTGTTCATCGCGTCCGACCCCGAGTGGGCGCAGAAGTTCACCGACGCGGGCGTGCCGATCGTCGGCGACGACATCAAGTCGCAGGTCGGCGCCACCATCACCCACCGCGTGCTCGCGAAGCTCTTCGAGGACCGCGGCGTCCACCTCGACCGCACGATGCAGCTCAACGTCGGCGGCAACATGGACTTCCGCAACATGCTCGAGCGCGAGCGCCTCGAGTCGAAGAAGACGTCGAAGACCAACTCGGTGACGTCGCAGATCGACCGCGACATGGGCAAGGGCAACGTCCACATCGGCCCGTCGGACCACGTGCCGTGGCTCGACGACCGCAAGTGGGCCTACGTCCGCCTCGAGGGGCGCGCCTTCGGCGACGTGCCGCTGTCGCTCGAGTACAAGCTCGAGGTCTGGGACTCACCGAACTCCGCGGGCATCATCATCGACGCCGTGCGGGCGGCGAAGATCGCGGCCGACCGCGGCATCGGCGGCCCGCTGCTCGCGCCGTCGTCGTACTTCATGAAGTCGCCGCCCGAGCAGTACCGCGACTCGGTGGCCTACGACCGCGTCGAGGAGTTCATCCGCGGCGAGCGCGGGCCCGCCTGACGCGTCGTCGTCGGCGCGCGGGGTTCTGAGCGAAGGGCACCTTCGATCGGATAGATCGGCGGAGGGCGCCCTTCGCCGGAAGCCTGGCGGGCAACAGTCGGAGCCAAGGGCCCCTTTGATCGATCTCGTCGATCGAAGGGGCCCTTGGCTCAGCACCGGGTCGGCGCGCCCGTCACGCCGCGCGAGCGTCGCGCGACCGGGCCTCCTGGATGGCGGCGCGCAGCTTGCGTCGGACGCCGTCCGGGTCCTCCCGCAGCTCCCTCGGAGTGACGGGGACGACGATGTACCCGGCCGCACCGAGCTCGCCCTGGCGCCGCATGGTGGCGTCGAACGTGTCGAGATCGGCGTGGTGCGCGAACGAGTGGAGCTCGATCACCAGCGGCACCCCGTCGACCAGTCCGTCGACGCAGGCGAGACGGGACCCGTCTGCCCGCCGGAGATCGGCGTTCCAGTGGACGACCGGGAAGTCGTCCATGCCGTTCACCAGCTCGCGCAGCCATGCCTCGGCCGCGGAACGGACACCGTCCTCGAGCTCGACGATCACGGCGCGCACGAGGGCGGACCCGCGACACGAGCCGGCCTCGATCTCCTCGCGCAGGGCGGAGACGGTCACCATGCGCCGCTGCACCGCCTCGCACAGGAGGGCGCGGACCTCGTCGATCCGAGCGAGGCGGCGGGCACCGTCCAGCACGGCCCGGGGCAGCGCGGCGCAGCGCACGTCGTCGAGCACACGGGACGGCGGCATCCGCGTCGTGCGTTCGGCCACCAGGAAACCCTCGGAGCGGTGCCGGCTCCTGTGGCCGATCAGGACGTGCACGAAGTCGTGCTCGGGCACGTTCTTCAGACCGTACAGCCGGCACGCGGCGAGCCCGGTGACGAGCGCGTCCTCCCCGGTCACGAGCAGCGCAGCGACGAGGCGCTGGTGGACGGTGAGCGTTCCCCGGGCGAGGGCCACGAGGCCGAGGAGCGGGCGCCACCACGAGCCCCCGACCTTGCGGCAACGGAAGGCGATCGTGCTCGACGGGACGCCGAGCGCGCGGAGATCACGGACGAGGATGAGGCCGTGGGGAGCGGCGTCGCGCACCGCATCCCAGTCGACCCGTGCACGACGAGGCATGTCGAGTTGGACGCAGCGGCCGCGCGGCCGGCTCCCGGTCTGAGCGAAGGGACCGTTCGCTCAGAACCAGGTGCGACTCAGGCCGGCGGTGAGCGGGTTCTGGCCGAGGGCGCCCTCCGCCGGTCTACCCGATCGAAGGTGCCCTTCGCTCAACCGGCGGGAGCTCGCAGCCGCGGCCGACCCGTGGCGAAGGGCGCCCCTCGCTCGTCTAAGCGATCGAAGGTGCCCTTCGCTCGACACCGCGAACCTCAGCGGACGATGTTGACCAGGCGCCCGGGGACGACGATGACCTTGCGCGGCTCGGCGCCGGCGAGCAGCTCGACCACCTTGGCGTCGGCGAGCGCGGCCGCCCGGACCTCGTCCTCGGTCGCCGCGGCCGGCACGGTCATGCGCGAGCGGACCTTCCCGTTGACCTGGATCGGGTACTCGACCGTGTCCTCGACCAGCAGCGCCGGGTCCGCCTCCGGGAACGGCGCGTACGCCAGCGTCTGCGGGTGGCCCAGCCGCGACCACAGCTCCTCGGCGAGGTGCGGGCACAGCGGCGCGAGCAGCAGCACCAGCGGCTCGATCACCGACCGCGGGGTGCCGCCGTTCGGGTAGGTCTTGGTCAGGTGGTTCGCCAGCTCGATGAGCTTCGCGACCGCGGTGTTGTAGTGCATCGCCGGCAGGTCGGTGCGCACGCCGTCGATCGCCCGGTGCAGGGCGGTGAGGGTGTCGCGGTCGGGCTCGGTGTCGGCGACGCGCAGCTCACCGGTCTGCTCGTCGATCACCAGGCGCCACACGCGCTGCAGGAAGCGGTGCGAGCCGACGACGTCGCGCGTCGACCAGGGGCGCGAGGCCTCCATCGGCCCGGTCGACATCTCGTAGAGCCGGAACGTGTCGGCCCCGTAGGCCTCGCACATCTCGTCGGGCGTCACCACGTTGCGCAGCGACTTGCCCATCTTCCCGTACTCCTGGCGCACCGGCTCGCCGTTCCACGTGAATCCGGTGGACGCGGAGGCGTCCTCGACGACCTCCTCGGCCGGTACGTAGACCCCGCGCGCGTCGGTGTAGGCCCAGGCCTGGACGTAGCCCTGGTTGAACAGCTTGCGGAACGGCTCGGACGACGAGACGTACCCGAGGTCGAACAGCACCTTGTGCCAGAACCGGGCGTAGAGCAGGTGCAGCACCGCGTGCTCGACGCCGCCGACGTAGAGGTCGACGCCGCCCGGGTCGCCGGGGCCCTGCGGGCCGAGCCAGTAGCGCTCGACGTCGGCGTCGACGAAGCGCTCCTTGTTGTGCGGGTCGAGGTAGCGCAGGTAGTACCAGCACGAGCCGGCCCACTGGGGCATCGTGTTGGTCTCGCGGAGGTAGTCGGCGAAGCCCCGCTCGGGGTCGGACTCCAGGTCCGCGGTGAACCGCACCCACTCGGTGGCGCGGGCCAGCGGCGACTCGGGCGAGGAGTCGCGGTCGTCGGGCGCGAACGACTTCGGGGCGTAGTCCTCGACGTCGGGCAGCAGCACCGGCAGGTCCGCTTCGGGCAGGGCGCGGGGGATCGAGGGCCCGCCGTCGCTCTCCCCGTCGGCCGCGTAGGCGATGGGGAACGGCTCGCCCCAGTAGCGCTGGCGGGAGAACAGCCAGTCGCGCAGCTTGTACTGCACCACCGGCTCCCCGTCACCGCGCCCCGCGAGCCAGGCGACGATCGCCGACTTCGCCGCGTCGACCTCCAGCCCGTCCAGGCTGATCTCGTCGTTGGCGGAGTTGATCGCCGGGCCCGCGCCGACGTAGGCCTCGCCGTCGAAGCCCTCGGGCGGCTGGACCGTGCGGCGGATCGGCAGGCCGAAGACCGTCGCGAAGTCCCAGTCGCGCTGGTCCTGGCCGGGCACCGCCATGATCGCGCCGGTGCCGTAGCCCATGAGCACGTAGTCGGCGACGAAGATCGGCAGCGGCTCGCCGTTGACCGGGTTGGTCGCCCAGGCGCCGGTGAAGACGCCGGTCTTGTCACGGGCCTCCTGGCGCTCGAGGTCGGAGCGCTGGGCGACGACGCGGCGGTAGCCGGCGACGGCCTCGGCGGGCGTCGCGGCGCCGCCGGTCCAGCGGCCGTCGAGCTCGTCGCCGGTGGGGGGCGACGGCCAGGCGTCCGGGGTCAGCGCGTCGACCAGCGGGTGCTCGGGCGCCAGCACGAGGTAGGTCGCGCCGAACAGGGTGTCCGGGCGGGTGGTGAACACCTCGATGGGGCCGGCGTCCGAGGCGAACCGGACCTGCGCGCCCTGCGAGCGCCCGATCCAGTTGCGCTGCATCGTCTTGACCGAGTCGGGCCAGTCGACGCCGTCGAGGTCGTCGGCCAGGCGGTCCGCGTACGCGGTGATCCGCATCATCCACTGGCGCAGGTTGCGCCGGAACACGGGGAAGTTGCCGCGCTCGGAGCGTCCGTCGGCGGTGACCTCCTCGTTGGAGAGCACCGTGCCCAGCGCCGGGCACCAGTTCACGGGCGCGTCGGCGAGGTAGGCCAGGCGGTGGTCGTCGAGCACCCGGTCCTGCTCGGGACGCGACAGCGTCGCCCAGTCGCGGCCGTCGGGCAGCGCGCGGATGCCCGCCGTCAGTTCGTCCTCGAGCTCGCTGATCGGGCGGGCCCGACCGGCCTCGGTGTCGTACCAGGACGCGTGGATCTGCAGGAAGATCCACTGCGTCCACCGGTAGAACTCGACGTCCGTGGTGGACACCGACCGGTGCTCGTCGTGGGCGAGGCCGAGCTGGCGGATCTGCGCGCGGTAGCGGGCGATGTTCGCCTCGGTGGTGGTCCGCGGGTGCGTCCCGGTCTGCACCGCGTACTGCTCGGCGGGCAGGCCGAACGCGTCGAAGCCCATGGCGTGCAGCACCGTGCGCCCGGTCATGCGCAGGAAGCGGCCGAGGACGTCGGTGCCGATGAACCCCAGCGGGTGGCCGACGTGCAGCCCGGCGCCCGACGGGTAGGGGAACATGTCGAGCAGGTAGAACTTCTCGCCCGCCGGGGCCGGCCCGTCCGGGGACGGGTTCGCGACGGCGAACGTGTCCTGCGACTCCCAGTGGTCCTGCCAGCGCCGCTCGATCTCGTTGGCCAGCGCGGCCGTGTAGCGGTACGGCGGGACGCCGCTGCCGCCGCCTGCGTCGGCGCGGCTCGCCACCTCGGGCTCGGCGGTCACGGCACTCCTCCTGGGTATCGACCTCGGGTCGTCCCGCGGGGAGGCCCGCGACCGGGTCCGGCGGTCCCGTCGGGGATGGTTCGCCGTCGACCCGCGCGCCGCGCCCCACGGGGCACCGCGGATCCCGCGAGGACACCGGCGAGCCTACTCTGGGGGTGTGATCGTCCCGGCCCTGGTCCTGGCGGTGGCGGCGCTCGTGGTGGGCGGCGCCGGCCTGCTCGCCCTGCGGCACCGCCTGCCGCGCAACCGCGTCCTCGGCGTGCGCACCGTGTGGACCATGCACAGCGTCGACGCGTTCCGCCGCGCCAACCGCGCCGCCGCGCCCGCCTTCGTGGGCGCCGGCGTGGCCGGGCTCGCGGGGGCGGGGACCGCGCTCGGCGCCGCGACGACCGGCGCCGGGGTGACGATGCTCGTGCTCGGGGCGCTCGCGCTGGTCGGGCTGCTGGGCGCCGGTGGCGTCATCGGCTCCCGGTTCGCCGAGGCCGAGCAGGCCGAGCACGAGGCCCTGGCGGCGATGCCCGCGACGCCGTGCACGGCGGGCGTGCCGGAGGAGCCGGAGGAGCAGGCGTGTGCGCCCGCCGCCGGCGCCTGCGGGGGCGCGTGCGCGATCTGCCCGCGCGCCCAGGCCGGCGCCTGAGTCACCAGCCCCAGGTGCCGGGCGCGCCCTTGAAGGGGCCGACGACGTCGCTCGTGATCCAGCCGCCGTAGAACCCGCCGGGCTGGGGCTCGACGCGCTCGCCGTCGAGGGTGATCTCGTCGAACGGCGCGGGGTAGAGCGCGACCCGGTCGGCCAGCTGGGGGTACACCGCGTCCTCGGGATACCACCAGCCGACCTCGGTCAGCGGCGCCGCGCCCGGCACGACGACGTCGACGTAGCGGGCCGTGCCCTTCCACTCGCACACCGTCCGGCGCTGCGCCGGTCGCAGCACGCCGTCGGTGAACGCGGTGCGCGGGAGGTACCAGGTCGGCGGGTGGCTCGTCTCGAGCACGCGCACCAGGTCGTCGGTGTCGGCGACGACGGTGCCCGCGTGCGTGACCACCGCGCGCCGGCGCACGGCCTCCGCCCGCGGGGGGCGCGGGTAGTCCCACACCGACTCCTGCCCGGGACCGGGTTCGACGCGTCGCACGGGCTCGACGCTAGGCCCGACCGGCCGTCCGAGCGCGGCGAGCGAACGGGGAGTTCGTGCGCGTAGAAGCAGCGAACAGCACGTTCGCTGCGGACGACCGGCGCGCTCAGTTCCGGCGCGGCTCGGTGACGTGGGTGGCGAGGAGCGCGAGGGGGACGCCCTGACGGCGCAGGACCCCGCCCCAGAGGTCGTAGCCGGCGGGGGCGAGGACGTCGTCGGGCAGGGCCGGCACGACGTACCAGTCGCCGCGCTGGATCTCGCCGGCGAGCTGGCCGCGGTCCCAGCCCGAGTAGCCCGCGAAGACGCGCAGGCCGCGGACGCGGGGGGCGAGGTCGTCGGGGTCGCCGTCGAGGTCGACGAGCGCGACCGGTCCGCGGACGCCGACGACGCCGCCGGTGCGGGCCGGGTCCTCGCCGGTGCGCAGGGCGGCGAGGCAGAGGGCGGTGCGCTGCTCGACCGGCCCGCCGACGAACACGGCGTCCGGGCTGCTGGTGTGCGGACCCCACGACGGCAGGACGTCGGCGACCGAGACCTCGCTGGGCCGGTTGAGGACGACCCCGAGGGTGCCCGCCGGCCGGTGGTCGATGACGAACACGACCGAGCGCGCGAAGTTGGGGTCGGTCAGGGTCGGGGAGGCCACGAGGAGCGTCCCCGCCTCGACCTCGGCCTGCTGATGTTCACCCACACCACTGGCCACGCGACCATCGTCGCACCGGCGCGCCGCGTCTCGGCAGGCACGGTCGCCGGTGGTGACGAGCACCTCCCGACCGGGCGCCGGCCCGCCGAGCGGGCCGTGGACAACGGGTCACCGAGGTACACCGAACGGCCCCCGCAGCCCCGGCCCGTTCCGGACACCGAGCGCGTAGCGTGGGCGCCCGTGCCCGTCGCTCCCGGCCCCGTCGCGCCTCCGAGGACCGGCACCACCCCCGCGCGCGGCCCGATCGGGCGGCTGCGCGAGCTGCTCACCCACCCCGGCTTCGGCAAGCTGCTCACGGTCCGGCTGGGCGCGCAGTGGGGCGACGGCGTGTTCCAGGCGGCCCTCGGGGGCCTCGTGCTGTTCAGCCCCGAGCGCGAGGCGGACCCGGTCATGGTCGCCCTCGGGCTCGCGACCGTGCTGCTGCCCTACTCGATCATCGGGCCGTTCGCCGGCGCGCTGCTCGACCGCTGGGACCGACGCCGCGTCATGATCGTCGCCGGCGCGCTGCGCGGCGTGCTGACGCTGCTCACGGCGGGGGTGGTCCTCGCCGGGGTCACGGGGCCGGCGCTCTACCTCGGCGCGCTGGCCACCATCGGTGTCAGCCGCTTCATCCAGGCCGGCCTGTCCGCGGCGCTGCCGCACGTCGTCGCGCCCGAGCACCTCGTCGGCGCGAACTCGCTGGTCACGACCTCGGGTGCGGTCGCGGCGGCGATCGGTGCCGGGTGCGCGATCGGGCTGCGCGGGCTCGTCGGGCCCCAGGACGCGGACGCGGCGTGGACCACGGCCGCCGCGGCGGTCGGCTCGCTGCTCATCGTGGCGGTGGCCTCGACGATCCGGCGCGGCACGCTGGGTCCCGACGAGCGCACGGAGGCCGCGCAGGCCATCCGCGCCGTCGCGTCGGGCCTCGTGGACGGCGCGCGGGCGGCCCGCGACGCCCCCGGGGTGCTCGCCGCGTTCGGCGCCGTCGCCGCCCACCGCCTGGCCTTCGGCATCACGACGCTCGTGGTGCTGCTGCTCATGCGCAACTCGCTGACCGACGTCGGCCCGCTCAAGGCCGGGATCGCGGGGCTGGGTGAGGTGGTCGCGGCCGTCGCCGCCGGCCTCGGGGTCGCGGCCGTGGTGACGCCGTGGCTCACCGGCAGGGTCGGGCGCGCCGGCACCGTGCGCGTGATGCTGGTGCTCGCGGCCGTGGCGCTGCTGGGGCTCGGGCTGCCGATGACGCTGCCCACGATCCTCGCCGGGTCGTTCGTCCTCGGGCTGGTGGGTCAGGCGATCAAGCTGTGCTCGGACGCCGCGGTGCAGCGCGAGGTCGGCGACGACGTGCGCGGGCGCGTCTTCTCGCTCTCGGACACCACGTTCAACGTCACCTACGTCGTCGCCGTCGCCGGTGCGGCGTTCGTGGCCCCGCCGAGCGGGCGCTCGCCGCTGCTGCTCGTGCTGGCCGCGGGCCTCTACCTGCTCGGGCTCGTGGTGCACGAGCTCGCCCTGCGGGCCGAGGGCCTCCGGGTGCCGCGGCGGGATCAGGGCGGCACCCAGCCCGCCGCCCCCTCGGCGACCGTCGCGTCCACCGCGCCGTCGCCGTCGGTGTCGACCAGCAGCACGTCCCAGCGCGCCGACGCCGACCCCGGCGCGCCCGACAGGTAGGCCAGCTCCGCCCGGCCGTCGTCGTCGGCGTCCACGAGCAGCTGGTCGGCGCGCCCGTCGCCGTCGAGGTCGCTGACCACCTCGGTGCCCGGCTCGTGGTCGGCGTCGACCGCCGCCCCGTCGAGCACCCCGTCGCCGTCGGTGTCGAGCGCGGGGTCGGCGCGGGCCGCGCGGCCGCGGACGTCGGTCCACTCCATCGCGACCCCCGCGGCGGGCGCCGCCGCGACGTCCAGGGGCGCCCGCGCGTCCCACAGCCCGCGGCCCGCCGGGTCGGTGTAGGCGTGGTCGGGCCGCCCGTCGTCGTCGAGGTCGAGCAGCGAGCGGTCGGCGGCGCCGTCGCCGTCGCTGTCCCACAGCGCGTCGTCGACCCGCCCGTCGCCGTCGAAGTCGAGCGTCACCGCGTCGGGCGCGCCGACTCCTCCGGGCAGGTCGGCGTCGGCCGGCGAGACGTGCCGGTGGACCGGGCCCTGCCCGGTGCCGAAGACATAGCTGATCGCAGGGGATCCCACACCGGGTTCGACGCGGCTACTCCCCGGACGGTTCCCCCGACCCGATCCCCTCCGCGGCCGCCCACGCCAGCAGCTCCGCGCGCGCCTCGTCGTCGGAGAGCGGCCCGCGCTCGAGGCGCACGTCCTTGAGGTGGCGCCACGCCTTCCCGACCAGCGGCCCCGGCGGGATCCCGAGCAGCTCCATGATCGCGTTACCGTCGAGGTCGGGGCGGACGCGCGCGAGGTCCTCCTCCTGCGCGATCCGCGTGATCCGCTCCTCGAGGTCGTCGTAGGAGCGCTGCAGGGCGGCGGCGCGGCGCTTGTTGCGCGTGGTCGAGTCCGAGCGGACGAGCTTGTGCAGCCGCTCGAGCAGCGGGCCGGCGTCGGTGACGTAGCGGCGCACGGCCGAGTCGGTCCACTCGCCCTTGCCGTAGCCGTGGAAGCGCAGGTGCAGGAACACGAGCTGCGCGACGTCCTCGACGACCTGCTTCGGGTAGCGCAGCTCGCGCAGGCGCTTGCGCGTCATCTTCGCGCCGACGACCTCGTGGTGGTGGAAGCTCACCCGCCGCCCCGGCTCGACCTTGCGGGTCGCGGGCTTGCCGATGTCGTGGAGCAGCGCGGCGAGGCGCAGGACGAGGTCCGGGCCGTCGGTCTCGCGTCCGATGGCCTGCTCCAGGACCGTCAGCGAGTGCTCGTAGACGTCCTTGTGCTGGGCGTGCTCGTCGATCTCCAGGCGCATCGCCGGCACCTCGGGCAGCACGACGTCGGCGAGCCCCGTGTCGACCATGAGCTCGATCCCGCGGCGTGGGTGGGCGCCGAGCAGCAGCTTCGAGAGCTCGGCCTGCACCCGCTCGGCGGTGATCCGCGCGAGCTGCGGCGCCATCTCCGTCATCGCCTCGCGCACCCGCGGGGCCACCTCGAAACCCAGCTGCGAGACGAAGCGGGCCGCGCGCAGCAGGCGCAGCGGGTCGTCGGAGAACGAGGTCGCCGGCTCGCCGGGGGTGTCGAGGACGCCGCGGGCCAGCGCCGCGAGCCCGCCGTACGGGTCGACGAAGGTGCGGTCGGGCAGCGAGAGCGCCATGGCGTTGGCGGTGAAGTCGCGGCGCACGAGGTCGCCCTCGACGGTGTCGCCGAACGCCACCACCGGGTTGCGGGTCACGCCGTCGTAGGCGTCGGCGCGGAAGGTGGTGACCTCACAGGTCAGGCCGCGACGGACCAGGCCGACCGTGCCGAACATGATGCCGGTGTCCCAGACGGCGTCCGCCCAGCCCGACACGATCCGCTGGATGGCGTCGGGGCGCGCGTCGGTGGTGAAGTCGAGGTCGGCCGAGTGCCGCCCGAGCAGCGCGTCACGGACGCTGCCGCCGACGAGGTAGAGCCGGTGGCCGGCGTCGGCGAACCGCTGCGCGAGCTCGTCCGCCACGGGGTTGTAGCTCAGCATCTCGACCACCGCCGCGTGATCGGCGCCGGTCGTGGACGTAGGGGCTGGCGCGGGTCCGGGCACGACAGGACAGGCTACCGCGAGCAGGGAGACCGCCCGGGACACCACGTCCCCGACACGACACCCGCGCGTCGACCGGGCGACAGATCCCCGTCACCGCGGGCGCGCCGTACGATCGCGGGCGTGTCCACCCCGTCCCGCCGGTCCGGCGACCGGCGCCGGCGGGGCTCCCGGCGGCGGATGCGCACGGTCGACGAGACCTCGGCGGGAGGCCTCGTCGTCGACGCCACCGGGGCCAGTGCGGCCCTGATCGGCCGGCTGGACCGCCGCGGGCGTCTGCTGTGGTCGCTGCCGAAGGGCCACCTCGAGGAGGGCGAGACCGCCGAGCAGGCCGCCGTGCGGGAGGTCGAGGAGGAGACCGGCATCATCGCGTCCGTGCGGGCGTTCCTCGGCAGCATCGACTACTGGTTCGTCGCCGAGGACCGCCGGATCCACAAGACGGTGCACCACTACCTGCTCCGCGCCCACGGGGGCGAGCTCTCCGACGCCGACGTCGAGGTCACCGAGGTGGCGTGGGTGCCGCTCGCCGAGCTCGACGCCCGGCTGGCCTACGCCGACGAGCGCCGCCTGGTGCGGCGCGCCGCGCAGATCCTGGAGGAGTCGGCGTGAGCCCTCCCCGCGGCCCGCGGGGAGCCCTCCGACGTCCTCTCGCCCTGCTCGCCGCCACGGTGGCGGGGGTGCTGCTCGTGCTGGTCGCGCCGCCGGCCGTCGCGGCTCCCGACGCCGCGCCCGACGCCGCGGCCCGCCCGGCGCCGGTCGAGGTCGTGCTCGACGGGCTCGCGCCGCGCACGGTGACCACTGACGGGCCCGGCGAGCTCGTCGTCACCGGGCGGGTCACCAACCGGTCCGCGGTCCCCGCCCGCGACGTCGGGGTCCGCCTCGCCCGGGGGCCCGCGCTCTCGGGCAGCCGGGCGGCGCTCACGGCGCTCGAGACCGACGGCGCGTCCGGCGGTGCTCCTGGTGGTGCCGCCGTGCGCACGCCGTCGGTGGAGGTCGCGCCGACGATCGCCCCCGGCGCCGCGGTGCCCTTCACGCTGCGCGTGCCGCTGACCGGCCCCGGCTCGCTCGCCCTCGCCGCGCCGGGGGTGCACCCGCTGCTCGTCGACGTCGACGGCGCGCTCGGCACCGCCGGCCCGACCCGGCTCGATGCGGTGCCGTTCCTGCTGCCCGTGGTCGGCGTCCCCGGTCAGGGCCCGCCCGCCGCGCCCCCGGTCGGGCAGGCGACCGCGGTCGCGGTGCTCTACCCGCTCGCCGACCGTCCCCGCCGTCTGCCCGTCGTGCCGGGCGCGCCGACGCTGCTCACCGACGACGACCTCGCCACCTCGCTCGCCCCGGGCGGTCGCCTCGCGGGGCTGGTCGACGCGCTCGGCCGCGCGGCGCCGGCCGGCTCGGCGGCGGCGCGCTCGGTCTGCCTCGCCGTGGACGCCGACCTGCTCGAGACCGCGAGCGCGATGACCGGCGGCTACCAGGTCCGCACGGCCACCGGCGGCACCACGGCCGGGACGGGTGCCGCCGCCGCGGACCGCTGGCTCGACGCCGTCCGCGCCCAGGCCCGCGGGCGCTGCGTCGTCGCGCTGCCCTACGCCGGCACCGACCTCGTCGCCACCGCCCACGGCGACCGTCCCGACCTCACCGCCGCCGCGGTGGCCACCGGCACCCGGCGGGTCGGCGACCTCCTCGGCGTCACCCCGGTCGCCGGCACCGTCTGGCCGGCCGGCGGGCTCGTCGACGAGCGCACCGTCACCGCGCTCACCGCCCAGGGCGCCCGCGCCCTGCTTCTTGACGGCGACCTCCTCGACGGACGCCTGCCCGCCGGTGCGCTCGCCCGGCTGCCGGGCGCGGCCGGGTCCGCGCCGGCGGCGGTCGCCCTCGACCCGGTCGCGGCCACCGCGCTCGCCCCGCGTCCCGCCGCCGAGCCCGGCGACGCCACGAGCCCCGCGGGCACCGCCGCGCCGCTCGCCGTCCAGGACGCCCTCGGGGTGCTGGGGCTGCGCGCGCTCCAGGAGCCGCCCGCGGACGGGGCGCCGGCGGTCGAGGTCGTCGCCCCGCCCACCGACTGGGCCGCGAGCACCGACGAGGCGGCGGCGCTGCTCGCGGGCGTCGACGAGCTCGCCCGACTCGGCCTGGCCCGCCCTGTGGACCTCGCCACGCTCGTCGGGCCGGTCGGGGCGGCCACCCCCCTCGCGCCGACCGCCCTGGCGTCGCCCGAGCGGGAGATCGACGGCGTAGCCCCGCCCGGCCTCGTCGCCCGCGCCGGCGTCGTCCGCGACCGCCAGGGCGAGCTCCTCGCCGCGACCGAGCGCGACGGGGTCGGGGCGCCGTCGCCGTCGGACTTCGTCGAACCGCTCACCGACGGCGTGCTGCGCAGCCTCTCGGCCGCGTGGCGCGGCGACCCGGCGGTGCAGGAGGCGCAGGTCGCGGCGGTGGAACGGCAGGTCGACGAGCTGCGCTCCCTGGTGCGGGTCGCGCAGCCGTCGGGCTCGTACTCGCTGGGCTCGAACGACGCGCCGCTGCTGCTGACCGTCGAGAACCGTCTGCCCGTGGCCGTCCGGGTGCAGGTCGTGCTCGAACCCACACCCGGGCTGCGGACCGCCTCGCTGCCCGTCGTCACCGTGCCGGCGTTCGGGAGCCGGCAGGTGCAGGTCGAGGTCGAGGTGACCCGTGCGGGCCAGTTCGCGGTCGACGCGCAGGCGCAGACACCGGGGGGTGAACCTCTCGGTCCCACGGCTCGTCTTCTGCTGCGGTCGACCGCCTACGGCACGATCACGGTGTGGTTGACCGCGTCCGCAGCCGTCGTGCTGGTGATCCTGGCGAGCGTGCGGATCGCTCGCCGGGTCCGGGCGGCCCGGCGCGACCAGAGGTCCCGTCGCAGGCGGCACCGGGACCCGGGCACGACGACGGACGCGGATCTCCCGACCCGCGAGCTGCAGAGACGGTGACGGCCCGCGAACCGGGCCGCCGGCCGGACGACCCGCCCGCCGACGAGACGGAGCGGGAGACCGGACGCGGGACCGGACGCGGCGCCGGCGACGCGGCCGCGCCCGACGTCGTCCCCCCGCCGCCCCCGCCGTCGTCTCCCCCCGAGCACACCGGTGGTCCGCGGCCGACCGGGGCGCCGGTCCCGGACGGGCCCCAGGCCGTCCGGGCCGGTCAGCAGGGTCCGCCGCCGGGTGCGGGACGGTCGGGCCCGCCGTCGGCCGGCCGCGGCGCGCCGGCACCGGGGTCGGCCGCCCACGGCCCCCCGCCCGCGCACGGCCCGCCGCCGACCCACGGCCAGCGCCCGCAGGGCCAGCCGCCGCAGGGCCCGCCGCCCACCCGAGGCCCGTCCCGACCCCAGGGCTCCGCGCCCGGGCCCGTCCCCGGCCCGCCCGCCGCACCCCACTCCGCGCCACCCCCCGTGCCGCCGGGCCGGCCGGGCGGGTCGGGCGGACCCGGGCATCACGGCCCGCCGCCGTCCGGTCGCCCCGGACCCCCGCCGACCGGGGGCCCGCCCGGCGGAGGTCCTCCCGCCGGCGATCCGCCCGGTGCGGCCGGCCTCACCCGCCCCATGCCGCGGACGTCGGGCGGTACCCCGCCGACCCCACCCCCGCCGCGCCCGCCCGGCTCGCCCGCGGGCGCCGCGGCGTCCGAGCCGTCGACCACCGGCCTGACCGCCCCCACGGCCGCGGTCGAGGCGGTCGACGCCGTCGACGCGGCCACGGCCGCGCCCGGTCGCGGTCCGGCGGACCCCCACCGCACCGAGGTGCTCCCCGCCGGCCCGCGCGACGAGCGCACGGTCCGGCGCGCCCGCCCGGCCCCGCTCGCGTCGTGGAGCGTCTCGGGGTCGCTCGAGGAGACCGTGCTGCTCCCGCGCCCGCCGCTGGAGCAGGACGCGCCCGCCGTCCCCGCACCGCGCCGGCCCGCGGACGACCCGGGCCGCGACGACAAGGCGCTGGTCAAGGCGTCCGGCGGCATGGCCGTCGCGACCCTGGTGAGCCGGCTCACCGGGTTCCTGCGCACGCTCGGGCTGACCGCGATCGTCGGCCTCAACCTCGTCGGCAGCTCGTTCAACGTCGCGAATACCCTGCCGAACATCATCTTCGAGCTGCTGCTCGGCGGGGTGCTGACCAGCGTCGTCATCCCCGTCCTCGTCCAGGCCGCCAAGGACGACGGCGACCAGGGCGACGCGTTCGCCCAGAAGCTCCTCTCGGGGGCGAGCGTCGGACTGCTCGTGGCGACGACGCTCGCCGTGGTGGCGGCGCCCCTGCTCATCCGCCCGTACCTGGCGCCCGACGTCGACGTCGAGCTCGCCGTCGACTTCGCCTACCTGCTCCTGCCGCAGATCTTCTTCTACGGCATGGGCGCCCTGTTCGGCGCGATCCTCAACTCGCGCGGCAACTTCGGCCCCGCGGCCTGGGCGCCGGTCCTCAACAACGTCGTCGCCCTCATCGCGCTGGCCATCTACGCGGTGCTGCCGTCGCCACCCGTGGGCATCTCCACCACGCAGCTGCTGGTGCTCGGCGTCGGCAGCACGCTCGGCATCGTCGTGCAGGCCGCCGTGATGCTCCCGGCGATGCGGCGCGTGGGCTTCCGGTGGAAGTGGCGCTTCGGGTGGGACCAGCGCCTGTCGGCCTTCGGCGGGCTCGCCGCGTGGGTCGTCGGGTACGTGCTGGTCAGCCAGGTCGGCCTGGCGTCGATCATGCGGGTCGCGTCGGGGTCGGACGACGGCGGACCGGCGATCTACAGCTACGCCTGGCTGCTCATCCAGGTGCCCTACGGCGTCCTCGGCGTCTCGCTGCTGACCGCGCTGATGCCCCGGATGAGCGCGGCCGCGGCCAACGGGCGGATCGACCAGGTCGTCGCCGACCTCTCCCTGGGCTCGCGGCTCTCGACGGTGACGCTGCTGCCGGTCAGCGCGCTGCTCACCGTCTTCGGGTCGCAGCTCGGCGTGGCGCTGTTCAGCATCGGCCGCTCGGGCCCCGAGGGCGCCGCCTCGCTCGGTGGGGCGATGGCGGCCTCGGCGTTCGGGCTGCTGCCGATGGCCGTCGTCATGCTCCAGATGCGCGTGTTCTACGCGATGAACGACGCCCGCACCCCGACGCTGATCATGGTCGTCATCACCGCGATCAAGGTGCCGATGGCCTACCTGTGCCCGGTGTTCCTGCCGCCCGAGCAGGTCGTGCTGGGCCTCGCGGCGGTGAACGCGTTCGGGTTCGTCGTCGGCCTCGTCGTCGGCAACATCTGGCTGCGCCTGCGGCTCGGGCACCTCGACACCCGCCGCGTGCTGCGCACCTTCGTGCTGACCCTCATCGCCTCGGTGGTGTCGGTCCTCGTCGCCGTGCTGTGCGTCACCCTGCTCGAGCGCGTCCTCGGCGGCGGTACCTCGCCGGTGCTGCGGGCGTGGCTGGTGCTCCTCACCGGATCGGCGGTGTTCCTGGCCGCCGTGGCGGTGGCCATGCGGCTGCTCAAGGTGCCGGAGCTCGACCCGGTGGTCTCCCGGCTGCGCCGGCTCCTGGGCCGGGGGCGCGCGCCGGCCTCGTGATGTGTGCCCGACGGGCCCCGGGGCAACCCGCGGCCGGGGTGGCGCGTCCCCCGTAGCGGCGCGCGAGTCCCGTAGGCTCGCACGACGTCCGAGGGGGAGGTGAGGGAGCTGGCCGGCGACACGTCGGGGGAGCGCCCGTCCACGCGTCCCTCGTCCGAGGACACCGAGGTCGCGATGCCGGCAGCGCCCGCCGCCCCGGCCACGCCCCCGCGGCGCACCGGGGTCGGCATCGACGGACCGACCACCCACGTCTCCCGCGTCGCGGGCTCGTCCACGTCCGAGGCCTCGCCCGGCGGGACGAACGGCAGCGCGACCGCGGGGACCACCGGCAGCACCAACGGCAGCGCCAACGGGTCCAGCACCACCAACGGGTCCAGCACCACCGCCGCGCCGCCCACCCCGGCCGGGGGCGGCGCCGGTCGCGCGCCCCGTGGTCCGGCCGCGCAGGGCCCCGGACCGGGCGGTCCGCCGGGCCCGCCGTCGGGGCCCTTCCCGGCCCCACCGCGCCGGCCGGCGCGCGGCGCCGGCGGCCCCCTGCGGCCCGGCCCCGCGTCGGGCCCGAGGGCCGCCGGGCCCCTCATGCCGGGCACGCTGCTGGTCGAGCGCTACCGCCTCGTGGCCGAGGTCGGGCGCGACCGGGAGGCCGACGCCGTCCTGTGGAAGGCCCGCGACGTCGTGCTGGAGCGCGACGTGGCGCTGACGCTGCTCGTCGGCACCTGGCAGGGCGACGCCAAGGCGTCGGCGGCCCTGTCGCGGGCGACGCGGTCGGCGCACTTCGAGCACCCGCACGCCGCGCGCATCCTCGACGTCGTCCGGCCGGGCAGCACGCCCCTGCCGACCGGGGTCCTCGGCGCCGCGGTGGCCGAGTGGACGCCGGGGCGCGACCTCGCCGAGCTCGTCGCCGACGGACCGCTGCGCCCGAGTGCCGCCCTGCGCGTCATCGAGCCGCTCGCCGACGCCGTGGCCGCGGCGCACCGCTCCGGGCTCGTCCTGGGCCTCGACCACCCCCAGCGGGTCCGCGTGAGCGCCCGGGCGGCGACCCGCCTCGCCTTCCCGATGCCCCGCGGCGAGGCCACGAACGCCGACGACGTCCACGGCCTCGGCGCCCTGCTCTACCTGCTGCTCACGGCCCGCTGGCCCGGCCCGGAGGGCAGCCGCGCCCCGGCCGGCCTGCGCCTCGCCCCGCACGGTCCCGACGGCGCCCCGGTGTCCGCCCGCCAGCTGCGCCCCGACCTGCCCGTCGAGCTCGCCGCGCTGGTCGACCGCACGCTCGACGAGGACGGCGGCATCCGCACCGCGGCCGCCGTGCACCGCCTCGTCACCCAGATGCGCGCGGGCCTCGAGGACGACGGCGTGCTGCTGCCGGTGCTCGAGGACGGGCAGACCATCGACGCCGACGACCCGGCCGAGGTCTGGCACGACGAGGCCCACCCCGAGCCCCAGCCCGACCCGGAGCGCCGGCGGAAGCTGCGCGTCGGCGTCACCGCGCTGCTCATCGCCACGTTGGCGATCCTCGGGTTCGTCAGCTACCAGATCATCTCGGTCGTCGCCGGTGGCGGGCAGTCCGGACCGCCGGTGGTGGTGATCCCGGCCGAGACGCCGGCCCCCACCGCCGCGCCGGCCCCGTCGCCCGCACCGCCCCCGTCGGCGGTGCCCCCCGCGCCGGTCCCGGCCGGGCCGGTGCAGCTGTCGAGCGTCGCGGTGTACAGCCCGGCGGGCAGCCCCGACAACCCGACCCGCATCAACCGGGCCGCCGACAACAACCCCGAGACGACGTGGTCGACCTCGGAGTACCGCCAGCAGCTCCCGGCGCTCAAGCCCGGGATCGGCATGATGACCACCTTCGCCGCGCCCGCCCCGGTGTCGGCGGTGACCGTCCGCTCGCCCAGTCCCGGGACCCGCATCGAGATCCGGTCCGCGCCCGCCGCGGACGTGCCGCTGGCCCAGACCCAGCTGCTCGGGGCCGGGACGGTCGGCGAGGACGAGGACGTGCTGCGCATCCCGCTGCAGGCCGCGCCGCCGACGGGCAACCTGCTCGTCTGGATCACCGCTCTCGGCGAGGAGGACGACGACGAGTACGTCACCGAGCTCGCCGACGTGACGATCGAGCGCGCCGCACCCTGAGCCGGGCGAGCTTCCCGGAACGGCCCCGGCCGCGGTCGTGTGGCGGCTAGCGTCCCGAGCCGTGCCCGACCTGCCCGATCCGCGCAGCGACCGCGAGCTGCTCGCGGCGCACGTGGCCGGTCAGCAGGGCGCCTTCGACGAGATCGTGCGCCGCTACGCCGAACGCCTCTGGCTGCTCGCGTTCCGCACGCTCGACCACCGCGAGGACGCCGCCGACGCCGTCCAGGAGACGTTCGTGTCCGCCCTGCGCGGCGCCGCCCGTTACCGCGGCGACTCCGAGGTGTCGACGTGGCTGCACCGGATCGCGGTGAACGCCTGCCTCGACCGCATCCGCCGGCGCCGCACCCGCCCCGTCGAGCCGCTGGCCGGCCACGACGTGCCCACGCCTCGGGACGGCATCGACGACCACCTCACACGCCTCACCGTCGCCGACGCCCTCGCCGCGCTGCCCGACGGCCAGCGGATGGCCGTGGTGCTCGTCGACGTCCACGGTTTCTCGGTCACCGAGGCCGCCGCCGTCCTCGGCGTGCGCGAGGGCACGGTGAAGAGCCGCTGCGCGCGGGCGCGGGGCCGCCTGGCGGGGCTCCTCGGCCACCTCCGGCCGCGGGACGCCCCGATCGTGCCGCGGGGTCGGGGGAACGGCGGGGGTCCCGGCGACGTCCAACACACGAGCGGGCCGGAACGCAGGGGAGGAGGACCGTGAGCGACGAGCAGCACGAGAGCGACACCGGGCCCCGCCCGGTGGACCTGCCCGACCCCGCCGACCCGGCGGTGGCCGCCGCCCTCGCCCGCACCCGGGCCGATCTCGCCGCCCACGGCGCCCGGACACCGGCCATGCCCGCGGGGCTCGTCGACGACGTGCGGCGGGCGCTGGCGGCCGAGACGTCCGGGACGTCCGAGCCGGCCGCGCCCCCCGCGAGCACCGAGCCCCCCGCGAGCACCGAGCCGCCCGAGGGCCCCCACCGGGGGCGTCGCCGGTGGGTCGGGGCCGGCGTGCTGGCGGGCGTGGCGGCGGTGGCGGCCGCCGTGGTGGCGGTGGTGGTCGTCTCCGCCGGCTCCCCGGCCACCCCGGCGCCCACGGCCGCACCCGCCCCGCCCGTGGTCTCCCCGGCCCCCGGCGTCCCCACCCTGAGCAGCGGCGACGGGGTGTCGGCCCTGCGTGCGGGGCTCGGCCGCGCCGACTACGGCCCGCTCGCCGACGAGGGCCGGCTGGCCGACTGCCTCGCCGCGCACGGTCTCCCGCCGGGCACGCGGCCGGTGGGCGCGCGGCAGGTCGTCGTCGACGGGCGGCCCGGCGTGCTCCTCGTCCTGCCGACCGGGGTCGCCGCGCGGTTCCGGCTGCTCGTCGTCGAGCCGGGATGCGCGACCGGGGCACCGCTCACCGTGTCCGACACGCTCGTCGGCCGGTGAGCGCACCCGTGTGGGGAATCCTGTGGGGGTCCGGGGCGTTGACGCCGACGTGAGCGACCAGACCATCCACGACGTCATCATCGTGGGCTCGGGACCGGCTGGGTACACCGCTGCGGTGTACGCCTCGCGCGCCCAGCTCGACGTGCTCGAGTTCGAGGGCAGCCAGTTCGGTGGCGCCCTCATGACCACCACGGGCGTCGAGAACTACCCGGGGTTCGCCGAGGAGATCCAGGGCCCGGAGCTCATGGACCGCATGCGGCGGCAGGCCGAGCGCTTCGGGGCGGACCTGCGTCCCGAGGACGTCGAGTCGATGGACCTCACGGGTGACGTCAAGTCGGTCCGTGTCAACGGCACCGACCACCACGCCCGCGCGATCATCCTCGCCATGGGCGCGCAGGCCCGGTACCTGGGCGTGCCCGGCGAGGAGAAGCTGCTGGGCCGCGGGGTCAGCGCCTGTGCGACCTGTGACGGCTTCTTCTTCCGCGACCACGACATCGTCGTGGTCGGCGGCGGCGACTCGGCCATGGAGGAGGCGACGTTCCTGACGCGGTTCGCCCGCTCGGTGACGATCCTGCACCGGCGCAGCGAGTTCCGTGCCTCCGGGATCATGCTGGAGCGCGCCCGCCAGGATCCCAAGATCACCATCCGCACGGACACGGTGGTCGAGGAGGTGCTCGGCGAGAACACCGTCGAGGGCGTCCGGGTCCGCAACACCGTCACCGGCGAGGAGGACACGCTGGCCGTCACCGGCATGTTCGTCGCCGTCGGTCACGACCCGCGTTCGGCGCTCGTCCGCGACGTCGTCGAGACCGACGACGAGGGCTACGTGCGCGTGGCCCTGCCCGGCACCGGCACCAACATCCCCGGCGTCTTCGCCTGCGGAGACCTCGTCGACCACACCTACCGCCAGGCCATCACGGCCGCCGGCAGCGGGTGCCAGGCGTCGATCGACGCCGAGCGCTGGCTCGCCGAGCAGCCCGACAACACCCGCGACACCGCCCCGCCGCCCACCCCGGGCGTCGACGGTGCCGAGGTGGACGACTTCGCGTCGATCCACGCCCGCGAGGGTGGCCCCCGCGCGGGTTCGGTGGACGAGGGGTCGTCCGAGCCCGCCGGCGAGGCCGTCCCCGCACCGTCCTGATCGCCCGAGCAGTCAACCGCAACACCCGAGGAGAGCCGCGATGAGCGCGCCCGTGAACGTCACCGATGCCACCTTCGCCGACGAGGTCCTGGGCAGCGACAAGCCCGTCGTCGTCGACTTCTGGGCGACCTGGTGCGGCCCCTGCAAGATGGTCGCGCCGGTCCTCGAGGAGATCGCCGCCGAGCACGGCGACAAGCTGACCGTGGCCAAGCTCGACATCGACCAGAACCCGGCCACCGCGCGTGACTACCAGGTCATGTCGATCCCGACCCTGCTCGTCTTCCAGGGCGGCAAGCCGGTCAAGCAGATCGTCGGCGCCAAGCCGAAGTCGGTCCTGCTCGACGACCTCTCCGACGTCCTGGCCTGAGCGAGCCGGACACCGCTGGATCGACCGGGAGCACCGGTCCGTTCGTCGCCGCGGCGCCGGGCGGGGCCCCCCCGTGGTGGCCCCCCCGCGCCCCCCGTCCT
>NZ_JAQZAO010000021.1 GCF_028737315.1 Actinomycetospora lemnae
TCTCGAACCCTGTTCTGCCCACAACCCGGCAGGCTGGCCACGATCACGACCAGCCCACCCGGCGGGCCTACTCAGTGTCCGCGATGTGCTGAGACATCACCTGTCTCCGATGTCCTGAGCACGAGCAGAGTGCCGGAGCACTTCTTTCTGCTCACGAGCCGCAGGCACGTTCGTCAGGCGGTGGCCTCCACCGCGGCGAGGATCGCGTCGATCGTGGCCTTCGGGTTCGACACCATCGACACGTGCGAGCCGGCGACCTCGGTGATGGTCGCGCCGGCCCGCTCCGCCATCGAGCGCTGCGCGCCCGGCGGGATGACCCGGTCCTCGGTGCCCACCACGGCCCAGCTGGGCAGCGACCGCCAGGCCGCCTCCGTGCCCGGGGTGAGGTTCGCGCTCAGCGTGATCGGACGCTGGCTCTCGGCGATGAGGGCGCGGTCGGCCTCGGCGAGATCCTGCGCGAAGGCCGTGTGCACCGTGTCCGGCTTGAGGAAGGCCTCGACGTCGCCCTCGGGCGCGCCCGGGTAGCCGACGAGGTCGAGGACGACGGTCGGGTCCGGGACGTCGAGCGCCGACCCCGAGCCGCCGAGGATCTGGAAGACCGTCTCCCCCGCGTCGGGGATGAACGCGTCGACGTAGACGAGACCGCGCACGTCGCCGGCGCCGGCCGCCGCGTTGGTGATGACGAAGCCGCCGTAGGAGTGACCCACGAGGATCACCGGACCGGTGGCGCGCTGGGCGACGAACGAGGTGACGTAGGGAGCGTCGGTGGTGACGCCGCGCAGCAGGTTGGGCGGCGTGAGGACCGAGAGTCCTCGACTCCGGAGCTCCGGGGCGACGAGGTTCCAGCTCGAGCCGTCGGCCCACGCCCCGTGGACCAGGATGATCGTCGCTTCCGGCACGTCGGCCTCCCACAGTGTGGTGTCACTGAGCTCGCACGATCGAGCCTAGGGAGCCGATCGGTCACGATTCAACGACGTGGCGACCAACGGTCGACGGCACCGCCGCGACGTCTCGGACACCGTGTCACGTCAGCTGCGACTCCCGCTCGCTCCAGAACACCGCCCGCAGCTCGCGCTTGAGGATCTTCCCCGCGCCCGACTTGGGCAGCGGCTCGGTCCGGGTCTCGATGCTGCGGGGGACCTTGTAGCCGGCGATCGTCTCGCGGCAGTGGGCCACGAGCTCCTGGGCGAAGGCGTCCGGGTCCTCGGGCCGGCTGCGCAGGACCACGACGGCGTGCACCGACTCGCCGTAGCGCTCGTGCGGCACCCCGAACACCGCCACCTCGACGACCGACGGGTGCGCGAACAGCGCGTTCTCGACCTCGGCGCTGTACACGTTCTCGCCGCCCGAGACGATCATGTCCTTCGCGCGGTCGACGAGGAACAGGTGCCCGCCGTCGTCGAGCAGCCCCAGGTCGCCGGACGCGAACCAGCCGTCGCGCAGCGCGGCGGCGGTCTCCTCGGGCTTGTTCCAGTAACCGGCGGTGACGTTGGCGCCGCGGATCAGCACCTCGCCGACCAGCCCGGGCGGTAGCGGCGTCCGGTCGGCCGGGTCGACGACGACCACCTCGACCCCGACCGCCGCCCGCCCGCACGAGCGGGCCTGCGGGGTGTCGAGCAGGTGCTGCTCGCCGGGCAGCAGCGTGACGATCGGCGAGGTCTCGGTGAGCCCGTAGATGTGCAGCATCTCCGCATCCGGGAACGCGGTGTGCGTCCGGCGCAGCAGCTCGACCGCCGCGGGCGACGACCCGTGCGAGAGCCAGCGCAGCGACGACACCCGCCGCGGGCGCGCGGTCTGCTCGGCGGCGAGCGCGTCCATCATCGTCGGCACCACGAGCGTCGCCGTGACGCCGTGGCGCTCGACGAGGTCGAGCACGCCGTCGGGGGTGAACGCCGGGCACATCACCTGCGTGCCGCCGGCCCAGATCGTGGCGAGCGCGCCGATCGTGCCGGCGGCGTGGAACATCGGCGCGACGACGAGCCACGACGTGTCCGGCGTGAACGGCCAGCAGGCCATGAAGTGGAACGCGTTGGCGACGAGGTTGCCGTGGGTGAGCATGACGCCTTTCGCCGCGCCTGTGGTGCCGCCGGTGTAGAAGATGCCGGCGAGGTCGTGCTCGGCGGGCTCGCGCAGCGGGGCGGTCGGCTCGGCCTCGGCGAGCAGGGTCTCGTACTCGGTCGTGGTGTCGACGACGCGCAGGTCGGGGTCGAGGCCGTCGAGCGCGCGGTCGGCGAACAGCACGCGCGCCCCGGCGTCGCGCAGCGCGTAGGTCCGCTCGGCGGCGGTGTGCCGGACGTTGAGCGGGACGATGACGAGCCCGTGGCTGGGCAGGCCCAGGTAGAGCTCGAGGTAGCGGTGGCAGTTGGCGCCGAGGACGCCGACGCGGTCACCCGGCTGCAGACCGAGCCGGGTGAGGACGGTGCCGAGGCGCGCGACGCGGTCGGCGAGCTCGGCGTAGGTGATGTCCTGCTCGCCGCACGTCACGGCCGTGCGGTGCCGCGCCGTCGCGAGCGCGCGACGCAGGGGCGCGCCCATCGTGCGGGTCGCGTTGCCCGCGTCCGACGCCGGCGCGAGGTCGTGGAGGGTCTCGAGCGTCGTCATCGACCACCTCGGGGGACACGCTGCGGGCACCGCAGTCGAACGATCGTTCGGTCGGCCGCGAAGGTAGCAGTGACCCGCCCCACCCGGCCAGGACGAGGATGCGGCGTTCCCGGCGTCCGACGCCAGCGATGCCGCCATCGCTCGTGTCGCCGCGCCGAGATCCGGGCCGGACGCGCCCCCGGGCGGGGGACGGGACGTAGATTCCCGGGCGTGACCGGCACCCGTCCCCCCGCCCCCGAGGGCGAGCGTCCGACGGCGACCCGTCGGGCCCGGCCGGCCTACGACCCGTCGAGCCTCGTCGAGGTCGCCGCGCGCGTGTTCAACGAGCGCGGCTACGACGCCACGAGCATGGAGGACCTCTCCGCCGCCGCCGGCATCACGAAGTCGTCCTTCTACCACCACGTGCGCGGCAAGGAGGCCCTGCTGCGTGCCGCGCTGGAGCGCGCGCTGGACGGGCTCTTCGGCATCCTCGACGAGCCGGCCGCGACCACCGGCACCCCGCTCGCCCGGCTGCGACACATCGTGCGGCGGCAGGTCGAGGTGCTGGTCGGCGAGCTGCCGCACGTCACGCTCCTGCTGCGGCTGCGCGGCAACACCGAGACCGAGCGTTGGGCCCTGGGACGTCGCCGCGAGTTCGACGCCGCGATCGCGTCGCTGGTGCGCGAGGCCTCGGCCGCCGGCGAGCTGCGCGCGGGCCTCGACCCGGCCGTCGACGCCCGCCTGCTCTCGGGGCTCGTGAACTCGCTCGTCGAGTGGTACCGCCCCGGGCGCGTGCCGGTGGACGAACTCGTCGCGGAGGTCGACCGCATGGCCTTCGAGGGTCTGCTCGCTCAGGGACCTGCCGGCGACGGACGACGGGCCTAGGCTGGCCGCGTGCCGCTGGAGTTCTCCGAGCAGCCCGACACCGGCCTCGTCGCCGTGACGCTCACCGACGGGGACGGCACCGTCCTGCAGACGCGCGTGGTGGCGGCGGACGAAATCTCGCGCATCGCCGCCCGGGCCCGCGCCGCGGTCGAGCAGAGCGAGCGCACGGGCGGGTCGGGTCTCTACGTCACGCTCGACGAGCTCATCGACGGGACGTCAGGCCCTGCTTGAACCCCCGACTTGAAGCCCCACCTTGAAGCCTCGGTGGGTCGCCGTGAAGCCGAGCCGCTCGTAGAAGCGGTGCGCGTCGACGCGTGAGACGTCGCTCGTGAGCTGCACCAGCCCGCACCCCCGCCGACGCGCCTCCGCCACCGCCCAGCCGACGAGCGCGGCGCCGTAGCCCCGGCCCCGGCACGCGGCGGCCACGTGCACCGACTCCAGCTGCGCGCGCCGCGTCCCCCGCCGTCCGAGGTTCGGCAGGACCGAGAGCTGCAGGGTGCCGACGGTCGTGCCGGCGGGGTCTTCGGCGGTGGTGTCGAGGCAGACGAGCAGGTGGGCGGGGTCGGCGTCGATCTCGGCGAACGCGGCCGCGTAGGGCGCGAGATCCTCGACCGCGTCGCCCCGCCCGGCGCTGACCGGGTCGGCGGCGAGCAGCGCGACCAGCGCGGGCAGGTCCTCGACCCGCGCCCGCCGCACCGTGAGCTCGCCGGCCCGCAGCGTCGCCAGCACGTCCATGCGGCACATCCTCGTCGAGGAAGCCCTGACGACCTGTGCACATGATCGCGTCCAGAACTCCGTTCGCTCGCCGGCCGCGGCGATGGGGCGGCACCCCGCGCGGCGAGGACAGGGCGCTCGCACGGCGTCGCGGCTCGGTCGGTCGGTCGGCCTCGAGGCGATCAACGCTCGAGGTCGCGTGACGGCCGCCGGGCTCGGCCCGACCCGTCGGGCTCGGCCCGACCCGTCGGTCTCGACGCGATCATGGGCACAGGTCATCCGCCGGCCACCCCCGCCGAGGGAGCGGCATGGTTGCGGACCCGCGCCCCGATGCGTCACCATCACAACCGAACGAACATTCGGTACGGAGGTGGGCGCCGATGACGGTGACCGAGGACGAGACCCGCGACCTCGAGGCGGACTTCGAGCGCACGGTCGCCGCCGAGGGCCGGATCGAGCCCCGCGACTGGATGCCCGAGGGCTACCGCAGGACGCTGATCCGCCAGATCGCCCAGCACGCGCACTCCGAGATCATCGGGATGCAGCCCGAGGGCAACTGGATCCTGCGCGCCCCGAGCCTGCGACGGAAGGCGATCCTGCTGGCCAAGGTGCAGGACGAGGCCGGCCACGGGCTCTACCTCTACTCGGCCACCGAGACCCTCGGGGTCGACCGAGCCGAGCTCACCGAGAAGCTCATCGACGCGAAGCAGAAGTACTCGTCGATCTTCAACTACCCCACGCTGACGTTCGCCGACATCGGCGTCATCGGCTGGCTCGTCGACGGCGCCGCGATCTGCAACCAGGTCCCGCTGTGCCGCTCGAGCTACGGGCCCTACGCGCGGGCGATGGTGCGCATCTGCAAGGAGGAGTCGTTCCACCAGCGCCAGGGCTTCGAGCTCCTGCGCACGCTGATGGCCGGCACCGACGCGCAGCGCGCGATGGTCCAGGACGCGGTGGACCGCTGGTGGTGGCCCTCGCTGATGATGTTCGGCCCCGCCGACGGCGACTCCCCGAACACCCAGCAGTCCATGGCCTGGCGGATCAAGCGCCACACCAACGACGAGCTGCGCCAGCGCTACGTCGACATGACCGTCCCGCAGGCCGCGGCGCTGGGCGTCACGCTGCCCGACCCGGAGCTGCGCTGGAACGAGGAGCGTCAGGCGCACGACTTCGGCGCGATCGACTGGGACGAGTTCGCGCAGGTCGTCAAGGGTGCGGGGCCGTGCAACGCCCAGCGTCTGGCCAACCGGCGCGCCGCCCACGAGGAGGGGCAGTGGGTCCGGGACGCGGCCGCGGCGTACGCCGCCAAGCAGGCCCGTCGGACGGAGGGAGCGGCGGCATGAGCATGGCCGACGACACCACTGCACACGTCGAGGGCGAGCCCCGGTTCGACGGCTCGACGCCCAGGGCGAGCTGGCCGCTCTACGAGGTCTTCGTCCGCGGCAAGCGGGGCCTCAACCACGTGCACGTCGGGTCGCTGCACGCCCCCGACGACACGATGGCGCTGCACAACGCGCGCAACCTCTACACGCGGCGCAACGAGGGCGTGAGCATCTGGGTCGTGCGCGGCGACGCGATCACCGCGTCGAGCCCGGACGAGAAGGACCCGTTCTTCGCCCCGTCCGGCGACAAGGTGTACCGCCACCCCACGTTCTACGAGATCCCCGACGACGTCCCCCACCTGTGATGCACAGCCACGACGAGACCGACGACGAGAACGTCTACGACGCCCTGGCGACCGCCGACGACGACGGCCGCTGGGCCTTCGGCACCGGCTTCGACGCCGGCACCGCCGAGATCGACGCGCCGGTGCCCGACGGCGTCGACCGCGACGACCTGGCCACCTACTGCCTGATGCTCGCCGACGACGCGCTCGTCGCGTCGCAGCGGCTGTCGGGCTGGACGACGAAGGCCCCGGAGCTCGAGGAGGAGGTCGCGCTCGCGAACATCGCGCTCGACCTGCTCGGCCAGGCCCGCGTGCTGCTCGCGCGCGCCGGGCACCTCGGCGCGGCCGAGCCGTACCGGGGCGAGCGCAGCGACGGGAAGGGTGGGTGCGCGGGCCCGCAGGACGACGAGGACGTGCTCGCGTACTTCCGCGACGACCGCGCGTTCCGCAACGTCACCCTGGTCGAGACCGACCTCGGCGACTTCGCGCAGACCGTCGCCTGGCTCCTCGTCCTCGCCTCCTGGCGGCTGGCGCTGCTCCGGCGCCTGACCGGCTCGCGCGACCCGGTGCTCGCCGCCGTCGCGGGCAAGGCCGTCAAGGAGCTGACCTACCACCGCGACTACGCCGCCCAGTGGGTGCTGCGCCTCGGCGACGGCACCGCGCTCTCGCACGCGCGGATGCAGGCGGGCCTCGAGGCGGTGTGGCCGTTCGTCGAGGAGCTCTTCACCGCGCACGCCGTCGAGCGCCGCCTCGTCGACGCCGGCGTGGCCGTCGACCCCACCGAACTGCGCTGGGAGGTCGACGCCGTGCTCGACCAGGTCCTGCCGGCCGCGACGCTGACCCGCCCCGAGCGCCCCGCCGTCGGTCTCGTCGGCGGGCGCGGCGGCCGCGACGGCGTGCACACCGAGGCGCTGGGCCTCGTGCTCGCGGTGATGCAGTCCCTGGCCCGCGCCCACCCGGAGGCGACGTGGTGACCTCGGCGCTCACGGACGCCCGCACGGCCGCCGAGGCCGTCGTCGACCCCGAGATGCCGATGCTGACGCTCGCCGACCTCGGCGTCCTGCGCGGCGTCGAGACGGCCGCCGACGGCACCGTGGTCGTCACCCTCACCCCGACCTACTCGGGCTGCCCGGCCCTCGACGAGATGCGCCACGACCTGCGGCGCGCGCTGCACGAGGCCGGTCACGAGAGGGTCGAGGTCCGGACCACCTTCAGCCCGCCCTGGTCCACCGACTGGATCTCCGACGCCGGCCGGCGCAAGCTCGCCGAGGCCGGCGTCGCTCCACCCGACCGCCTCGGGCCGCGGCCGGCGGGCGGCCCGGTGCCGCTGACGCTGCACGCGCCGTCGCGCGTCGTCGCCTGCCCGCAGTGCGGCGCCGCGGACACCGAGGAGACCTCGCGCTTCGGCCCGACCGCCTGCACCGCGCTGCGGCGCTGCCGGTCGTGCGGCGAACCGTTCGAGCACGTCAAGGAGATCTGATGACGGTCGCCGTCACCGAGACCCCCACCACGGACGCCGTCCCGGGCTTCCACCGCCTGCGCGTGGCGGACGTCGAGCGTCTGTGCGAGGACGCCGTCGCGGTCACCTTCGACGTCCCCGACCACCTCCGCGACGAGTACGCCTTCCGCGCGGGCCAGTACCTGACGCTGCGCCAGGAGACGCCGGCCGGCGAGGAGCGCCGGTCGTACTCGATCTGCGCGCCGGAAGGCGCCGCTCCGCGGATCGGGGTGCGCCGGGTCGCCGACGGGCTGTTCTCGACGAAGCTCGTGGACGGGCTGGCGGCCGGCGACGAGCTCGAGGTCGGGCCGCCGCAGGGCCGCTTCACCCCCGACGTCGCGCCCGGCGAGCACCACGTCCTCGTGGCCGCGGGTTCCGGGATCACGCCGGTGCTCTCGATCGCCGCGACCGTGCTCGCCGCGTACCCCGACACCCACGTCACGCTGCTCTACGGCAACCGCCGCAGCGACACGGTGATGTTCGGCGAGGACCTCGCCGACCTCAAGGACCGCTACGGCCCGCGCCTGTCGCTGGTGCACGTGCTCTCGCGCGAGCCCACCGCGTCGGACCTGTTCAACGGCCGCCTCGACGCCGACCGCCTGCGGACCCTCATCGGCGCGCTCGTGCCGGTCACCGAGGTCGCGCACTGGTGGCTGTGCGGGCCGCTGGGCATGGTCGAGGCGGCGACGGAGGTCATCAGGGCGTTCGACGTCCCCCGCGCGAGCGTCCACCGGGAGCTGTTCTACGTCGACGAGCCGCCGCCCGAGGTGCACCGCGCCGAGGACGACGTGATCGACGACGGCACGGGCGCCGTGGTGACGGTCGTGCTCAACGGCCGCGAGAGCGTGCTGACCCTGCCGCGCACCGAGCCGGTGCTCGACGCCGCCCAGCGCACCCGCTCCGACCTGCCCTTCGCCTGCAAGGGCGGCGTCTGCGGCACGTGCCGCGCGCAGGTGACCGCCGGGGAGGTCCGCATGCGGCGCAACTTCGCCCTCGAGCCCGAGGAGGTCGAGGCCGGGTTCGTGCTGACCTGCCAGGCCCTGCCCGTGTCCGACGAGGTCACCGTCGACTACGACGTGTAGGACGCGTAGCGCAGCGGAGCCGGACCGACGAGAACGGAGTTCAGCGATGAGCGTCCTGTCCAGCTACGTCCGTGGCGGGTGGGTCACGCCCGACGGCGCCGAGGGCCGCCCGATGGCCGACGCCGTCACGGGCGAGGAGATCGGGCGGCTCGCCACCGACGGCATCGACATGGCCGCGGTCGCCGAGTACGCGCGCCGCACCGGCGGGCCGGCGCTGCGGGAGCTGTCGTTCCACCAGCGCGCCTCGCTGCTCAAGGCCCTCGCCGGCTACCTGCGCGAGCACCGCGACGAGCTCTACGCCGTGTCGGCGCGCACCGGCGCCACGCGCGGGGACGCGAAGTTCGACGTCGACGGCGGCATCGGCGTGCTGCAGGTCTACGCGTCGCTGGGCAAGCGCGAGCTGCCCGCGTCCGGGCCGTGGCTCGACGGCGACCTCGCCCCGCTGAGCAAGGGCGGCACGTTCGCGGGCCAGCACGTGTACACGCCGCTGCACGGCGTCGCGGTGCAGGTCAACGCCTACAACTTCCCGTGCTGGGGCCCGCTGGAGAAGCTCGCGCCCGCGTTCCTCGCCGGCGTCCCGACGATCATCAAGCCGGCGACGCCCACCGCGTTCCTCACCGCCGAGCTGGTCCGGCTGATCGTGGAGTCGGGGCTGCTGCCCGACGGCGCCGTGCAGTTCCTCGCGGGCTCGACCGGCGACCTGTTCGACCACCTCGGCGAGCAGGACCTCGTCTCGTTCACCGGGTCGGCGTCCACGGCGCGCCGGCTGCGGACCCACCCGGTGCTCGCGGCGCGCGCGGTGCGGTTCACCGCCGAGGCCGACTCGCTGAACTGCTCGATCCTCGGTCCCGACGCGACGCCCGGGACCCCGGAGTTCGACCTCTACGTCTCACAGCTCGTCACCGAGATGACGGTCAAGGCGGGGCAGAAGTGCACGGCGATCCGCCGCGCGTTCGTGCCGTCGGCGCTGGTCGACGCGGTGGTCGAGGCGGTGCGGGAGAAGCTCGCGCAGGTGGTCGTCGGCGATCCCGCCGACCCCGAGGTGACCATGGGCGCGCTCGCCGGGCTGGAGCAGCGCGAGGAGGTGCGCCGCTCGCTGAAGTCGCTGACCGACGCCGCCGAGGTGGTGTTCGGCGACCCCGAGCACGTCGAGGTCCGCGGCGCCGACGCCGAGCGCGGCGCGTTCCTGTCGCCGGTGTTGCTGCGCGGGTCGGCGGACAGTGCGGCGGTGCACGAGGTGGAGGCGTTCGGGCCGGTCGCGACCGTGCTGCCGTACTCCTCGACGGCCGAGGTCGTCGAGCTCGCGGCCCGCGGGCAGGGCTCGCTGGCGGGCTCGGTGGTCACCGCCGACCCGGAGTTCGCGCGCGAGGTCGTGCTCGGCGCGGCGCCGTGGCACGGGCGGCTGCTCGTCCTCGACCGCGCCGACGCGACGGAGTCGACGGGCCACGGCTCGCCGATGCCGCAGCTCGTGCACGGCGGCCCGGGGCGCGCCGGCGGCGGCGAGGAGATGGGCGGGCTGCGCGGCGTCGCCCACCACATGCAGCGCAGCGCGGTGCAGGGCAGCCCGGACATGCTCTCGGCGATCACCGGGCGCTGGGTGCCGGGCAGCGCGCGCACCGTCACCGACGAGCACCCGTTCCGCAAGTACCTCGAGGACCTGCGCCCCGGCGACACCGTCGTCGGCGGCCCGCGGCGGGTGACCGAGGCCGACGTCGCGCACTTCGCCGAGTTCACCGGCGACACGTTCTACGCCCACCTCGACGCCGAGGCGGCCGCCGCGAACCCGTTCTTCGGCGAACGCGTCGCCCACGGCTACCTCGTGGTGTCGTTCGCCGCCGGGCTGTTCGTCGACCCGGCGCCGGGCCCCGTGCTCGCGAACTTCGGCGTCGACAACCTGCGCTTCCTGACGCCGGTGAAGTTCGACGACGAGCTGACGATCACCCTGACCGCCAAGCAGCTCTCGCCGCGCGCCTCGGCGGCGTACGGCGAAGTGCGGTGGGACGCCGAGGTCGTCAACGCGAAGGGCGAGCCCGTGGCCAAGTACGACGTGCTGACGCTGGTGGCGAAGCGAGATGCCTGAGATCGCGGCGTCCGTCCGCCGGATGTGGGACGACGACGGCGCCTCGCGCAAGCTCGGGATGGAGCTGCACGAGGCGGCCGACGGGCGGGCGCGCCTGTCGATGCCGGTGACCGACGATATGGTCAACGGCCACGGCATGTGCCACGGCGGCTACCTGTTCCTGCTCGCCGACTCCGCGTTCGCGTGCGCGTGCAACTCGCCCGGCCCGGTGACGGTCGCGGCGGCCGCCGACATCGTCTTCGTCGCCTCGGCGATGACCGGTGACGTCCTGGAGGCCGTCGCGACCGAGCGGGTCGCGTTCGGGCGCAGCGGGGTCTACGACGTGACCGTCACGCGGCCCCGCGACGGGCAGGTCATCGCGGAGTTCCGCGGCCGGAGCCGGACCTTGCGGAGCAGCTAGCGCAGTCCGGGTGGTCGAGCTCCGCTCCGCTTCGTCTCCCGACTCGTCACCAATCGTCACGGGACGACCGATTCCTGGTCGCCCTTCTGACGCAGCGGTGTCCACGGGCGCCACGGTGGGTCATCATCGGTCGCGTGGGCATCGGGCACTGGTTGACGACGATCCCGCCGCTGGCGGTCTACCTCACCGTCCTCGGCGTGGTCGGGATCGAGAGCTTCGGCATCCCGCTCCCCGGCGAGATCGTGCTCGTCAGCGCGACGCTGATGGCGACCCGCCCGGAGCTCGCGGTGTCGGCGGTGTGGGTGGCGGTGTGCGCGCTGATCGGGGCCGTCGTCGGCGACTCGATCGGCTTCGCGGTGGGCCGCCGCTACGGCATCGGGCTGCTCGAGGCGGCCGGCCGGCGGTTCCCGAAGCACTTCGGCCCGGCGCACGTCGTGCTCGCCGAGCGGGCGTTCGACCGCTGGGGCGTGCTGACGGTGATCGTCGGGCGCTTCATCGCGATCCTGCGCATCCTCGCCGGGCCGCTGGCCGGCGCGCTGCGGATGCCCTACCGGAAGTTCATGCCGGCGAACGTCGTCGGCGGGGTGCTCTGGACGTTCGGCACCACGGCGCTGGTGTACGCGCTCGGCGTGGCCGCCGAGACCTGGCTCAAGCGCTTCTCCTGGGTGGGGCTGGCGGTCGCGGTGGTCGTGGGCCTGATCGTCGGGTTCCTCGTCAAGAAGCGCGTCATCGGGCTGCTCACCGGACCGGAGGAGGGTGCGGCCACGTCGTGAGCGGGTAGGCCTCGAGCCCCAGACGCAGGAGGAGGTCCCCGTGGCCGACACCCCGTTCCCCGACTTCGACCACGCCACGGTCGAGACGGTCAAGCACCGCATCCGCTCGCTCGAGCGCGACCAGGTCCAGGGCCTGCTCGACCACGAGCGCGAGCACTCGTCGCGCATGCCGGTGATCGAGGTGCTGCGCACGCGCCTGGCCGAGCTCGACGACGGCGCCACGCCCTCGGGCGGCGACCAGTCCGCGGCGCGCGAGGGCCGCACCTCCCACGGCTCGCCGGTCTCTCCCGACGGCGCCGCCCAGCCCGGCCCGCCCGACCGCCACGGCCTGCGCCAGATGACCTGGGGTGGCTGACGCCATGTGAGGAGCGCACCTAGCGGGCGAAGCCCCGGCTGATGACGAGGCGCTGGATCTGGTTGGTGCCCTCGAAGATCTGCATGATCTTCGCCTCGCGCATGTAGCGCTCCACCGGGAAGTCGCGGGTGTAGCCGTAGCCGCCGAACACCTGCACCGCGTCGGTGGTGACGCGCATGGCGTTGTCGGTGGCGACGAGCTTGGCCGCGCTCGCCTGCCGCGAGTAGGGCCGGCCGAGATCGCGGCGGCGCGCGGCGTCGAGATAGGTGGCCCGCGCCGAGTCGACCGCCGCGGCCATGTCGGCGAGCACGAAGCCCAGGCCCTGGTGGTCGACGATCTTCTTGCCGAACGTCGTCCGCTCGTTCGCGTACGCGACCGCGGCGTCGAGCGCGCCCTGCGCGAGGCCCACGGCGCAGGCCGCGATCCCGAGGCGCCCGGAGTCGAGCGCGGAGAACGCGATCTCGAGGCCCTGACCCTCGCGGCCGATCAGCCGGTCGGCGTCGAGGACCGCGCCGTCCCAGTTGGCGGTCGTGGTCGGGACCGCGTGCAGCCCCATCTTCTCCTCGGGCTTGCCCCAGGTCAGGCCCTCGGCCTGCCCGGGCGCGAGGAAGCACGAGACCCCGCGGGAGCCCTCGCCGGTGCGCGCGAAGAGCGCGTAGAAGTCGGCCCGGCCGCCGTGGGTGATCCACGCCTTGGTGCCGGTGATGCGGTACCCGGCGTCGACCTTCTCGGCCTTGCACCGCAGCGCCGCGGCGTCGGACCCTGCCTGCGGCTCGGAGAGCGAGTAGCCGCCGACCTGGGAGCCGCCGAGCATCTCGGGCAGCCGCTGCTTCTGCTCGTCGGTGCCGAACGTGAACAGCGGGAAGCACGACAGCGAGTGCACGCTCGTCGCGACGGCCACCGCCGCCCACCGGGCCGCGAGCTCCTCGAGCACCTGCAGGTAGACCTCGTACGGCTGCCCGCCGCCCCCGACCTCCTCGGGGTAGGGCAGGCCGAGCAGCCCGGCCTCGCCGAGGGTCCTGAACAAGCCCTCGGGGTAGGTCTCCGCCCGCTCGTGCTCCTCGACCCGGGTCGCGAGCTCCTTGTCGGCGATGTCCCGGGTCAGCTCCAGCAGGTCCTCGGCCTCCTGGGTGGGCAGCAGCCGGTCGACGGGCATCGGGCACACGCTCCTATCGGTACTGACGACGGTCCTAGAGTACCGCTGGCAGGGGCGCTAGGGTAGGGCCATGGCCGCTCCGAGCCCCACGCGCCGCGGTGCCGCGCGCCACTCGGAGCTCTTCGACGCGCTGATCGACCTGCTGCTCGCCGAGGGCTTCGCCCACCTCACGCTCGACGACGTCGCCGCCCGGCTGCGCTGCTCGAAGCGCACGCTCTACACGCTCGCGGGGTCGAAGGAGCAGCTGGTGCGCGCCGCCGTGGTGCGCTTCTTCGAGCGGGCGACCGAGCGCGTCGAGGCCGCCGTCGCCGCCTGCGCCGCTCCCGCCGACCGCGTCGCCGCCTACCTGCGCGCCGTCGCCGACGAGCTCGCCCCCGCCTCGGCGCGCTTCGTCGACGACATGGCCGCCTTCCCGCCCGCCGCCGAGGTCTACGCGCGCAACACGGAGGCCGCCGCCCGGCGCGTCGGCGAGCTCGTCGGCGAGGGCGTCGCGGCCGGCGACTTCCGCGACGTGCCGGTGTCCTTCGCCGCCGAGATGGTCACGGCGACGATGGTGGCGATCCAGCAGCGGCGGATCGCCGACGCGACCGGGCTCGCCGACGCCGAGGCCTACGAGGCCCTGGCGACGCTGCTGCTGCACGGGCTGGCGCGGGGGACGGGAGAGGCGGCCGACCGACCGGCGCCGTCTCCCCCGGCGCGCGCGGACTCCTAGTAGGCCGCCTCGACCTTCGGCAGGATGTCGTTCTTGATCCGCTTGAGGTCGTCGAGCGTCTTGGACACCGGCACGTCGGTGAACGGCGGCCAGATCAGCGGCATCGTCAGCCCGGCCTCCTTGTAGGCCTTGAGCCGGTCGGTGAGCTGCTTCTCGGTGCCGACCAGCAGGTTCGACGCGACACCGTTGTCGGCCTGGTCGGTCTCCTCGTCGGTGATGACCGTCCAGATCATGCTGCAGATCTCGAGGTCCTTCGACCGCTTCGGGCTGCCGATCTCCTCGAACTGCTGGTCGATGGCCGTCAGCCACTTCGACAGGCCGTCGGGCGAGTCCTGGATGCCGATCCAGCCGTCGAGGTCGTACTTCGTGATGCGCTTCGCCGAACGCAGCGGGTCCTTGAGGCCGCTCATGAAGATCGGCGGCCGCGGCTGCTGGAGCGGCTTGGCGCCGAACCCGCAGCGGTCGAAGTCAGCGAACTCGCCGTGGTACTCGAAGATGTCGTTCCCCCAGATGCCCTGGAGGACCTCGATCGTCTCCCGCACGTGCTTGTGCCGCTTCGGGAAGATGTGCGCCGCGCTCGCGGCGGCGAACTCCTCGGGCATCCAGCCGGCGCCGAGACCGACGTTGAGCCGGCCGCCCGAGAGGTGGTCGATGGTGGCCAGCTCCGCGGCGAGCACGCCCGGCGCGCGGAACGGCGTGTCGATGATGCTCTGGCCGATGCGGAGCTTCGAGGTGCGCGCGGCGAGCCACGGCAGCAGCGGGTAGCCCTGGAACCATCCGCCGCGCGACTGCACCGGGAGGGCGTGCGGCAGGCCATCCATCATGCCGAACGTGTACTGGAGCTCCTCGCGATCGGAGGCCTCCGGCACCACGATGCGGTCGAGCGTCCACACGGAGTCGAACTCGAGCTCCTCGGCGAGGTCGGTCAGGTCCTCGAGCTCCTTGATGGTGACCTCGGTGCGGAAGTTCGGCAGGTAGAGAGCGAGCTTCATGGGGGAACGGCCTCCTTGCCGGTGTGTCAGGCAGGTCACACACGGTTCCGCACCGGTGACGTGCCCCGCAAGCAGGTCGCGCACGATCGACTTGACTCCGTCAGCGTGCCGCGGGGGGTCCGGGAAGAATTCTCGGCCGGACCTGTCGATCGGCGCCGGGGCCGTTCGTGGAGGGGTGTCCGGGCAGGGTGCCCGGGCAGCGGATCGAGGAGGACCCCATGGCCCACTACCTGCTCAGCGTCATCACGCCCAGCGAGGGCGAGCCGCCGTCGGACCCCGAGATGCAGGAGATCATGGGCCGCGTCGCCCAGCTGCAGCAGGACATGCAGGAGGCCGGAGTCTGGGTCTTCTCCGGCGGTCTCGAGGCTCCGGACACGGCGACGGTCCTGTCCCGCAGCGGCGACGACGTGCTCGTCACCGACGGCCCGTTCGTCGAGCTCAAGGAGTACGTCGGCGGCCTGACGATCATCGACGCTCCGGACCTCGACGCCGCCCTGCACTGGGGCCGGCGCTCCACCGAGGCGGTCGGCCTGCCCATCGAGGTGCGGCCGTTCCACTGGGCCCCGTGACCGGTCCGCCCTCCTCGGCGACGATCACCCGCATCGTCGCCGAGGAGTACGGGCGGTGCGTGGCGACGCTGACCCGCGTCCTCGGCGACATCGACCTCGCCGAGGACGCGGTGCAGGACGCGCTCACCGTCGCGCTGACCCGCTGGCCCGGCGACGGCGTCCCGCCCAACCCGGGCGGCTGGCTCGTCACCACGGCCCGGCGGCGGGCGCTCGACCGCCTGCGCCGCGACGCGGTCGGCCGGGACAAGGAGGCCCGCGCCGCCCGCGAGGAGCCGCCCCCCGACGAGGACGACCCGGACGACCAGGACGAGGAGGGACCGGTGCACGACGACCGCCTCCGCCTGGTCTTCACCTGCTGCCACCCGGCGCTCGCGCTCCCGGCGCGGGTCGCCCTGACGCTGCGGCTGCTCGGGGGCCTCGAGACCCCGGAGATCGCCCGCGCGTTCCTCGTCCCCGAGGCCACCATGGCCCAGCGGATCGTGCGCGCGAAGAACAAGATCCGGGCCGCGCGCATCCCCTACCGCGTGCCGCACGACGCCGACCTGCCCGACCGCCTGCCGGGCGTGCTCGCCGTCGTCTACCTCGTCTTCACCGAGGGGCACGCGACGGCCACCCGCGAGGACCTCGCCGCCGAGGCGATCCGGCTGGGCCGGCTGCTCGCCGAGCTCATGCCCGACGAGCCCGAGGTGCTGGGCCTGCTCGCGCTCATGCTGCTCACCGAGGCGCGGCGACCGGCGCGGCGAGCCGCGGACGGGTCGCGGGTGCTGCTCGCCGACCAGGACCGGGCGCGCTGGGACGCCGGGCTCGTCGCCGAGGGCCTCGACCTCGTGCGCCGCTGCCTGCGCCGGGACCGTCCCGGGCCCTACCAGCTCCAGGCCGCGATCAACGCGGTGCACGCCTCGGCGCCCGACACGGCCTCGACCGACTGGGGCCAGATCCTCGCGCTCCACGACCAGCTGCTCGCCGTCGCCCCGAGCCCGACCGTCGCGCTCAACCGGGCGGTCGCCGTGGCCGAGACCGCGGGGCCGGCCGCGGCGCTGGCGATCGTCGACCAGCTCGCCGAGCGCCTCGACCGCTACCACCTGCTGCACGCCGTGCGCGCCGACCTCCTGCGCCGGCTCGGCCGCGACGACGAGGCCCGCGACGCCCTCGACGCCGCGCTGGCGCGCACCCACGATCCCGACGACCGGGCGCTGCTCATCGCGCGGCGCGACCGTGGGTGAACCCTCGTCACACGATCGGCGAGGGCAGGATGGGCCCATGAGCGCGGAGCCCCCCGAGATGCGGATCGGCGACCGCGAGCGACGGGCCACCGACGACCGCCTGTGCGCCGCCCTCGACGACGGGGTGCTCACGCTCGTGGAGTACGACGAGCGCACCCGGCAGTGCTGGGCGTCGCGCACGCAGCGCGAGCTCGACGCCCTGGTGGCCGACCTGCCGCCGGCCACGACGACGGCCATCGGGACGCCGGCGCGGACCGAGGACCGCTCGGCCCCGGTGGCGCACACCCCGTTCCACGAGCGGGTGGGCAGGGCGATCGTCCCGATCGTCCTGGCCGGCGTCGCGCTCTTCGTCGGGGGCCACCTCGTGACCGCCGACGACGGCGCAGCCATCTTCGGCAACCGGACGGTCCAGGTCACGCAGGGCGCCGGCGAGGTGGAGGTCGCCACCCTGTTCGGGCGGACCGAGGTCGTCGTGCCGCCGGGCACCGTCGCGCGCACCACCGGCGCGATGATCTTCGGGAGCACCCGCTGCGAGGCTGCCTGCCAGTCGCCGCCGAACGGGATGACGCTGCCCGAGGTCCTCGTCGACGCCAACGGCGCGTTCGGCTCGGTCGAGGTCGTGACGCCGGCCGAGGCGGCCCAGGGCGGCCTGGGCGACCGGGACGATGACGACGACTGACGCTCACCCTCGGTGACCGCGGCGCAGCACAGAGAATTCCCTGCTCGACGGGGAACATCCGGGCCCGCCCGCACCGTCAGAGGTTCGAACGCCCACCGGACACCCACCGGGCCGGGCACCGATCCTCACCGAGAGCGAGCACACCATGAGCACCGACACCACCGCCGGGGACCGCTACTTCGCCGCCGACGGCACCGTCTACAACGCCGACGGCTCCGTGGCCGGCAGCTACCACACCGACGCGCAGGGCAACGTCGACGCCGTCGCGACCGACGAGGACGGCAACGGCGCTGTGGACACCGTCATCGCCGACACCGACCACAACGGCACCTTCGAGACGGGCGTCGTCGACACCGACGGCGACGGCTACGGCGAGACCGTCGTGGTGGACACCGACGGCGACGGCGACTACGACAGCGGCGCGGTGGACACCGACGCCGACGGCACCTACGAGACCACCGTCACCGACCCCGACGGCTTCTGATCCCCGTCCCCCGTGAGCTCCACGGCCATGGCCGTGGAGCTCACGGGCGTTCGTGCACCAGCCGCGCCTGCAGCGCGCGGACCTCCTCGTCGAGCGGGGGCACCGGGCCGGCGACGCGCAGGGCCGGCGCGACCTCGGTGATCGCGAGCGGGCGCACCGGCGCCGGCGGGGCCCCGAGCTCGGCGCGCCACGCCGCGAGCTGCTCCGACGAGCTCGCGTAGACGATGGGGCCGAGCCCGACCCACGCGTGGGCCGCCGCGCACATCGGGCAGTGCTCGCCGGACGTGTAGACCGTGCTCGCCGCCCGCTCCTCCGGCGTCATCGCGCCGGCGGACCAGCGCGCGATGGCGAACTCGGGGTGCTGCGTCGCGTCCCCGCCCGCGACACGGTTGCGGTCGGCGAACCGGACGTCCCCGCCCGGCCCGACCAGCACCGAGCCGAACGGCTCGTCGCCGGCCTCGAGCGCCTCGCGCGCGAGGTCGACGCAGCGGCGCAGGTGGGCGAGGTCGTCGTCGTTCAGCGTGGGTGGCACGGGAGCACCGTGCCACGCGGCTAGCGCAGGTGCCCGAGCTCGGCCGCGAGCGCCTCGGGCGGGTCGTGCAGCTCGACGCGCGCCTCGCGGGCCAGGCAGCGGATGCGCAGCCGCCCGAGCACCCGGGCCAGGCCGGCGTCGCACCCGTCGAGCCCGGAGAGGTCGATGACGAGCTCGCGGGCGGCCTGGCGTTCGACCTCGCCGGCCAGGGCGCGCAGGCGCTCGCGGCCGGTGCGGTCGAAGCGCCCGCGCAGGGCGAGGGCCACGCAGCCCGGGCCGTAGCGGCGGATGCCGACCGCGGCCCGCCGGTTGCCGGTGGCGGCGGGCTCGGCGTGGGCGACGGCCTCGGCCACCGCCCGCCGTCGCCGCTCGGCGAGGTCGGCGGGGACGTCGACGTCGAGGTCGACGTCGTGGATGGCGGTGGTGCTGGTGGTGCTGGTGGTGGTGCTGGTGGTGGTGCGGGCCGGCGCCTCGGTGTCGATGGTCATCGGGCCTCCCTCGGACGGCCACGGACACACCGTTCCGGGAGAACGGCGTGCATCGTCCGTCGCGGCGTGGAGGTCTCAACCGCCGACTGTGTCATCAGGAGTTTACCCACGGCGACGCGATGAGCACGAGCCGTGCGCACGGCGTTCACCGCGGACCTCCGGGTTCGTGCGGGTCGCGCAGGCCGTCGACCTCGGCGAGCAGGCGCGCGAGCTCCCGGCGCAGCTGCAGGATCCTGGTGCCGCCGTGGCCGGCCGGACGCTGCCGTTCGGCCTGCAGGGCGTCGAGGATCGCGAAGGCCCGCTCGAAGCGCGGATCGACGGCCGCGTCGACGTGGGCGCGCCACGCGGCGGAATCGTGGAAGGGATGGGATCGCTCGGCCATCGGGCGGCTCCGGGGACGGTGCGCGCCGCCGGCGCGCACACGGGATGAGTGCGCACCGCCCCGGGCTCGAGCGGAGTCGTCGATCCACGGTCGACGACGCGTCAGGAGATGCGCGCCGCCGGTCCGCTGTCCCCGTGCCACGCATCCGGACACGGGGTCACGACGGGGCTACCCGATGACGCGCTGAACACACTCCGGACGATCCCGCGCAGGTGACCGGCGAAGCCGTCCGGGGCGCGGCCGTCGGTGCGGGCGCTGGTCGCGACGGGGTACGTGCGGTCACGGACGACGCGCCGCCCCGCGCCGTCCAGGCGCGCCACGAGGGCCACGTCCTCCCCGGTGACGAGCGGGGGGAAGCCGCCGACCGCGCGGTACGCGGCCGCCGCCACGCCCAGGCTGGCGCCGTGCACGTGCCTGTGGGCATCGCCGGCGGCGCGCTCCTCGTACTCCGCGCGGTAGCGCACGTGCACCGCGCGCGGCAGGCCGGCCCAGTCCAGGACCTCGACGGTGCCCACCCACGCCTCGGCGCCCGACGACCACGCCCCGAGCTGGGCGACGAACCAGTCGGGCGGCACCACCGAGTCGGCGTCGGTCGTCGCCAGCCACACGACGGGCGCGATGCCCGCGAGCAGCGCGGCCGCCCCGGCCGCCCTCGCCCGCCCGACGTTGCGCGCGCCGACGACCAGCACGTCCGCCCCGTGCGCCCGCGCGACCTCCGCCGTGCGGTCGGTGCACGCGTCGGCGACGACGAGCACGCGCACCCGGGCCCGGTCGGCCACCAGGCCGGCGGCCACGCGCAGGCCGTCGAGGCAGTCGGCGAGCAGCGCCTCCTCGTCGTGGGCGGGCACCACGCAGCCGATCAGGGGCAGGGTCACCGCAGGCCCGTCTCCTGGGCCACCGACCGTGCCTCCGGCGGCGTCCGTGCGTACACCTCGAGGCGGAAGTCGGCCTCGTCGTGGCGGACCGTGCGCGCGAGCCCCGGCCGGTCGACCAGCTCGTCGTGGACCGCGCCACCCTCGACCGGGTACTCGGGCGCCTCGCGCAGCCAGTGCACGGCGAGCAGGTGACCGCCGGGGCGCAGGCACGCGGTCACGGCGTCCCAGAACGCGGCGCGGTCGGCCTCGTCGAGGTAGTAGACGACCTCCGACGCCACGACCAGGTCGAACGTCCCGTCCGGCACCCGCGGCGGCAGCGCGCCCTGCTCGACGCGCACGTGCGGCCGGTCGGCGAGCCGGGCCCGCGTGGCCTCGACGGCGCGCTGCGCGGGGTCCCAGCAGACGAGCTCGTCGCAGCGCGCGGCCAGCGGCACCGACAGGGCCCCGCCCGCGCAGCCGGGCTCGAACGCCCGGGCGTAGCGGGGCCGCGCCAGGGCGGCGAGCACGACCGCGCGCTTGCGCTCCTCGTACCAGCCGCGCTCGATCCCCCACGGGTCGGCGTCGGCGGCGTAGAGCTCGTCGAAGTACTCGGACGACAGGCTCACGCGGGCCCCCAGACGATCTCGACGTCGCGCCGGAAGCGCGCCAGCACCGCCGCGGACAGCACGACGGCGTCGCGCGGGTCGTCGGACAGCGGCGCGATCTGCGTCGTGAAGCGGTCGATGGCCGCGCCCTTGGCGCCGACCGCGGTGCCGGGCAGCGGCAGGCGCCGGGCGCCCGCGAGCGGGACGTCGCCCGGGCGCGCCCAGTGCCACAGCCAGACCGGGTAGCGCCAGCAGGTCGCACCGACCGCCGCGGCGGCCGCCGCCCCGCCCTCGGCGGTGGCGTCGTGGTCGGGGTGGCCGTCGCCGGTCACGGGCACGAGGACGGTGTCGTCGGCGGCGAGGACGGGGGCGAGCCGCTCGGTGACGTCGTCGGCGACGACCGCGGCGTCGGGGAGCCGCAGCCGGTCGACCGCGGCCTCGATCCCCAGCACCTCGAGCGCGGCGCGGCGTTCCTCGGCGCGCCGCTCGGCGAGCTCGACGGGGGTGAGCGTCGGGCTGCCGGGGTGCGAGCCCTCGCCGTCGGTCACCGCGACGACCAGCACCGGCGTGCCGTGCGCCGCCCAGACCGCGAGCGTCCCGCCGACGCCCAGCACCTCGTCGTCGGGGTGCGGGGCCACCACGACGACCCGGCCGGGCGGGCGCACCGCGAGCGGGTCGCGGACGGGCACCGTGTCCAGCCCGCCCGGTCCCCACCACACGTCCTCGGGGGTCCCGTGGCCCGTCAGCGAGGGGCCGGTCACGGCAGGAGGTCCTGGTCGTCGGCGGCGAGCTCCCCGAGGGTCGCGAGGTCGCGCTCGGCGTGGCTCTGGCGCACGTAGATCTCGAGGTCGGCGACGCGGCGGGCGTGGTCGCCGTCCTGGGCCTGGGGGCCGGGGCCCAGGGCGCGCCCGGTGCGGCGCAGGGCGCTGTCGACGGCCGTCTCGACGACCGCGCGGACGCGCAGGGCCCGGCGGCGCTCCTCGGTCCACGAGCCGGGCGCCTCGTCGTCGAGGACGTCGGCGGCGGCGCGCAGCAGCGTCCGGGCGGCGGCGAGGTCGGCGTCGACGGCGCCGAGGTGGGCGAGGCCGTGGTCGTCGAGCCGCCCCTCGCGCCCGGCGCGGCGCAGCGGCGCGGACACCCCCACGGCCCCGCCGTACCAGGCGGCGGCGACGGCGATCGCGCCGTGCCAGAACCCGGGGCGCTCGAGGTAGGCGCCCGCCCCACCGACCGCGACGGCGGGGACGTCGGTGAGGTCGACGGTGGCCGCGGCGCTGCCGCGCATGCCCAGCGCCTGCCACTCGTCCGCGCGGACCTCGATCCCCGGCGCGGCGAGGTCGATCGCGAAGAGCCGCCGGCCGTCGTCGGCGTGCCCGGTGACCAGCGCGTGGGTGCACGGCCCCGCCGCGCCCGAGCAGAAGGGCTTCTGCCCCGTCAGGCACCAGGTGTCGCCCTCGCGCCGCGCACGCACCTCGACCCCGGGCGGCTCGGCGGCCCAGACGCCCCAGCACGAGTCCGCGGGCGCGGGCGGGCCGTCGAGCTCGGCGAGGATCGTCACCGCGTCGAGGTGGGCCTCGGCGAGGCGCGCGACGTCGAGGTCGTCCGCCGCCGCGGCGGCGAGCACGTCGAGGTTGTGCCGCGTCCGGCCGTCGCCGCGCGGGGAGGGCTCGGTCCGGAAGCTCGCCAGGACGGGCCGGACGAGGGAGAGCCCCGTGGTCGGGGTCTCGGACGGTGCGACGGCGAGGGCAGCAGGAAGCGGCGGCATGGTCTCCTCGGCCCGCGGGTGGACCGGCTCGAACGGGGGCGGCCCGCCACGGCGATGGCCGGGCAGGTGGCTCTACCCGGCGCGGAGGACGGACGTCGCGGACGGCGACGGCCGCGGCTCGACGGACCCGGCCGTGACTACCCCGCGATCACCGGGCTCACCCGTGATCCACGACGGACGCCGTCGAGCGCTCGACCTGAGCGGCGAGCGACACCAACCGGGCGTCCTGTCCGGGCGGGACGAGGCACTGCACGGCGAGCGGGAGCCCGGCGCGGGAGTGCCCGACCGGCACCACGGCCGCCGGGAGCCCGAGGTGGTTCGCGGCCGGGGTGTGCGCGTAGTGCCGGGCGAGCGCGAGCATCGTCGGCAGCCCGCGCCGTCCCGCCCAGTGCCCGACGGGGGCGGCCGGGGTGCGGGCCGGGGGCGTGAGCAGGACGTCGACGCCGAGGTCGGCGTGGAGTCGCCGGCCGAGGGCCTCGCCCTGGCGGCGCGCCCGGCCGATCGCGGCGTCCGGGATCCGGCGACCGATCGCCGCGACCTCGCGGGTGCGCGCCTCGAGCAGCGCCGGGTCGTCGACCTCGCCCGCGGCCGTCGCGAGGCCGTGCAGCATGCGGGCGACGAACCCGGCCGGCGCGGTGCCGTAGCGGACCCGGACGTCGCGGACCTCGTGGCCGAGGTCGGCGAGGGCGTGGGCGGTGCGGCGCACGGCGGCGGCGAGCTCGGGGTCCAGGGCGAGCGGCGGTGCCACCGGCGAGGCGAGGTCGACACCGATGCGCAGCGCCGGCGGCTCCTGGTCGGCGGCGGCCGCGAGCGGGGTGGGGAAGTCACCGACGAGGTCGAGGTAGGTCGCGGAGTCGGCGACGCGGCGCGTCACGCAGCCCTGGACCGACAGGCCGTTCCACCCGCCGCCCGGGGTGCGCCCCGCACCCGGCTTGATCCCGACGAGGCCGCAGCAGGCGGCCGGGATGCGGATCGAGCCGGCCCCGTCGCTGGCGGTCGCGATCCCGACCGCGCCGCCCGCGACCGCCGCCGCCGACCCGCCCGACGAGCCGCCGGAGGTCCGGGTGGGGTCGACCGGGTTGCGGGTGATCCCGAACCGCTCGGACTCGGTGAACCCGTAGAGCGCGAGCTCGGGCAGGGTCGTGCGTCCGATCGGCACCATGCCGGCGGCGCGCAGCGTCGTGACCACCGTGCCGTCGGCGGCGGCCGGGGTCGTGCGCGCCCGCGTGCCCCAGGACGTCACGTGGCCCGCGGCGTCGAGGTCGTCCTTGAGCGCGATCGGCACCCCGAGCAGCGGGCCGTCCTCCCCCGCGGCGCGGCGCCGGTCGGCCTCCGCGGCCGCGGCGTGCGCGCCGTCCTCGTCGAGCAGGGCGAAGGCGTTGACGCGCGCGTCGACCTCCCGCGCGGCCCGCAGCGTCGCCTCCGCGAGCTCGACGGCGCTCACCGACCCGGCGCGCAGCGCGGCGGCCTGGGCGAGCGGGGTCTGCGTGACGAGGGCGGCGGCGTCCACACCGGCGATCTTTCCGCGACGGTGCGCTCCGCGCAGGTGAGCAGAAAGAAGCGCCACAGCCCGTCTTCCTGCTCACCTGCCGGAGGCACCTCAGCCCACGAACTCGAGCAGCGCCCGGTTGAACTCCTCGGCGTGGGTGGCGTTGAACCCGTGCGGGCCGCCCTCGATCACGACCGTGCGGCTGTCCGCCACCGCCTCGGCGGTGCGCCTGCCCGACACCTCGAAGGGCACGATCGCGTCCGAGTCACCGTGGATGACCAGCGTCGGGACGTCGATCTTCGCGAGGTCGTCGCGGAAGTCGGTGTAGCTGAAGGCCCTGATGCACTCCAGCGTGCCCTTCGGCGACGCGAACTCGGCGATCGCGCGGTGGTAGAGCCGCGACGGCTCGCTGATGAGGTCGGTGCGCTCGCCGGCGGCGAAGAAGGTCGTGACGAAGCCGTCGAGGAACGCGACGCGGTCGCCCGTGACGCCGTCGAGGAACGACCGGATCGTGGCGTCGTCGAGCCCGCCGTCGGGGTTGTCGTCCGACTGGTAGAGGTACGGCGGCACGGCGCCGGCGAACACGGCCTGCGCGACCCGCTCGCTGCCGTAGTGGCCGAGGTAGCGCGCGACCTCGCCGCCACCCATGGAGAAGCCGACCAGCGTGACGTCGCGCAGGTCGAGGTGACGCAGCAGGGCGTCGAGGTCGGCGGCGAAGGTGTCGTAGTCGTAGCCGGTCCACGGCTGCGACGACGACCCGAAGCCCCGGCGGTCGTAGGTCACGACGCGGTGGCCGGCCTCGACGAGCGCCGGCACCTGCTTCTCCCACGAGCGGCCGGACAGCGGCCAGCCGTGGATGAGCACGATCGGGCGACCCGCGCCGTGGTCCTCGTAGTACAGGTCGACGGGGCTGCCGTTCTCGTTCGCGACGGTGAGCGTGGGCATCTCTCGGTCCTTCCATCGTGGGCGATGTAATCGGCCGCAACTGACGTACCCGCGTCGACATTCCCGGACGCGTCGGGCTGTCGGCCCCCTGCGCCAGGGTGGCCGCGTGACCACCGCCATCACCACCCCACGGGGACACGTCGGTTCCCACGTCCTGCGCCTGCTCGTGCAGGCCGGGGTCCGTCCGCGACTGCTGATGCGCGACCCGACCGTGCTCGACCCCGTGTGGGCCGAGCACGTCGAGGCCGTGCGCTGCGACCAGGACGACGGCGACGCGGTCGTCGCCGCGACGCGCGGGGTGGAGGCGCTGCTGTGGGTCAGCCCGACGGCCCACGACGGCGATCCCGTCGCCGCCCACGCCCGGCGCGGTGCGCACGTCGCGCGCGCGGTCGTCGAGAACGGCATCGCGCGCACCGTGTTCCAGTCGAGCATCGGGGCGGAGAAGCGCCACGGCGTCGGCAAGATCGACGGCCTCGCCCGCGTCGAGGAGGCCCTCGACGCCACCGGCGCCCCGGTGCTGCACCTGCGCCCCGGCTACTTCTTCTCCAACCTCGAGCTCGACCTCGACGGGCTGCGCGACGGCGTGCTGCGCACGACCCTGCCGCTCGACCTGCCCCAGCCCTGGGTCGACCCGCGCGACGTCGCCGAGGTCGCCGCCGCACGCCTGCTCGCGCCGTGGACGACGGGCGGGGTGCAGGCCGTCCACGGGCCGTGCGACCTCTCGTACCGGCAGATCGCGGAGATCCTCAGCAGGGTGCTGGGACGCTCGGTGCACGCCGAGCAGCAGTCCGACGACGAGGTGCGCGCCGGTCTGCGGGCGATCGGGCTCGCCGAGGTCCAGGTCGAGGCGATCGTCGGGATGGCCGCCGGTACACGCGAGGACTTCGTCCCCGAGCAGCCCCGCACCGCGCGGACCACCACGCCGGGCACCCTCGCCGGCTGGACCGACGCGCACCTGCGACCGCTGCTCCGACCTCGCGACTGAGTCCGCCACCGACCTCGCCGCCGCTGCGCCGTTCGTCGGCGCTGTTCGACCATCTGCCGCAGAGATGTCGCCGCCTGATCGATCCGGTCGCCCGCCACCGAGTCACACAGCCCGTGACCGCGTTCACTGGGGGTAGGCGCCCGGGCCGCCAGGACGCCCGGGCCGCACAGGAAAGGGGGCAGACATGATCAAGAATCGGGAGCTGGCCCTCATCCCGGACTCCGCCCTCGGACTCGTCGACCCGCCGGCGACCTCGCCGACGCCACCCGCCCCGCGGTCGCCGTCGGCGCGCGGCACCCACGCGCAGCGGCCGACGGACCACCGGTCGTCGGCCCGGAGCGGCCGCGCGGGTCGCTAGGAGCCCGGCGCCTCGGCGTGGCGGAGCGTCACCGTGGTGCCGGTCGGCCCGGGGTCGACGGTGAACGTGTCGACGAGCTCCTCGATCATCGCCAGGCCTCGCCCGCGGTAGCTCGCCCGCCCCGACGGCGCGCGCCAGTGGCCGGTGTCGGACACGGTGACGACGAGGACGCTCGGGTCCGCGGGGTCGCGGCCGGCCGCGAGGGTCATGGTGCCGGGCTCGTCCCGGTCGGCGTAGGCGTGCTCGACGGCGTTCTCGAGCGCCTCGCTGACGGCCAGGGTGAGACCGTCGACGGTGTCCTCGGCGTCCTCACCGAGCGCCGCGCGCAGCCACCGCCTCGCCGCGCGGCGCAGGCGTCCGACGTGCTCCGGCGCGGCCGGCGCCTCGAGCTGCAACGCGTCGTCGACCTCGACCACGGGCTCGCTCACCGCTCCCTCCCCCCGACGGTCCCCTCCGTAGGGTGTGCCCGCGGGAGACCCGCAGCACTCCGCCGTTGATGTTCTACACGATCCGGGGGACCACGTGACCACCTTCCGCGCCGCCGTCGAGAGCGGCGACATGACCGCCGCCGTCGCGCTCCTCGCCGACGACGTGGAGTTCCACAGTCCGGTGGTGCACACGCCCTACCGGGGCCGCGACGCCGTGGCGCCGATCCTGCACGCGGTCGCGACCGTGTTCGAGGAGTTCCGCTACGTCGCGGAGATGGACGACGGCGACGACCACCTGCTCGTGTTCCGCGCGCACGTCGGCGACCGCGAGCTCGAGGGCATCGACCTGATCCACCACGACGCGAGCGGCGCGATCGACCGGCTGACGGTGATGATCCGGCCGCTGTCGGCGCTGCAGGCGGTGGCGACGGCGATGCGGGAGCAGCTCACCGGCGCGTGATCCGTCGGGCGGCGTGACCGTCGGGTCCGCCCCGAGCAGACTGCGCCCCGTGGACGCCGCCTACGACGCCGAGCCGTGGTCCGACTTCGCCGCCGGGATGGCCGGGGCGGCCGCCGCGCTCGCGGGCCTGCTGTTCGTCGCCGTCTCGATCAACATCCAGACCATCCTCGCGGGCCGCGGCATCGCGCGCCGCGCCGCCCAGGCGCTGGTCCTGCTCGCGCTGCCGGTGTTCCTCTCGCTCGCGCTCCTGGTCCCCGGACAGTCCGACACGGCCCTGGGGATCGAGCTGCTGGTGATCTCCGCGGTGGTCGGGGTCGCGCTGGCGCAGCAGGCGCGGCCCAGCGCCCGCGCACCCCAGCAGCCGGTGTCCTCCTGGGTCACGACGACCGTGCTCCCGTCGGTCGTCGTCACCGTCGCGCCCCTGATCGCCGGGATCGGGCTGCTCACCGAGTCGCTCGGCGGGCTCTACTGGCTGCCGGTCGCGGTGGCGCTCGCCCTGGCCGCCGGCCTGGTCAACGCCTGGGTACTGCTCGTCGAGATCCTGCGCTAACGCCCCACCCCGCGGGCGGCCGGACGCGCGGTGAGCGCGCCCAGGACGGCCACGACCGCGAACGTGGCGAAGAGCCAGCGCGCCGACGCGACGGGGTCGGCGCCGCCGAGGGCGAGCCCCGCACCGCCCAGCGCGGTGCCGACCGAGACGGCGAGCATCTGCACCGTCGTGACCGCGGCCGAGGCCTTGTCCGCCTCGCCCTCGTCCTGCTCGCCGGCGTCCGCCTCGGGCTCGGCGCCCCCGATCGCGGCGGCGGCGAGGTGCGGCCAGGCGGTGCCGATCCCGAGGCCGCCCACGACGAGCCCGACGGCCCACAGCACCGCGGCCACCGGGCCGTCGAGCGTGAGCAGCGTGACCGCGACGAGCACGGTGCCGCCGGCGAGCAGCGCCGGCCCGACGAGCACCCGGGGACGCGGGCGGCGCGCCGAGGCGCTGACCATCTCCCCGAGCACCCAGCCGGCGCCGAGCGCGACCCCGAGGAACCCGGCGGCGACCGGCGGGAGGCCCGCGACCTGCTGGCCGACGAGCGGCACGAACGCCTCGAGCCCGGAGACGCCGACGAGCACCGCGCTCAACCCGTAGACCCAGCGCAGCGGTGAGCCGGGCCGGAAGGTGGCGCGCGGGAGGACCGCGGCGCTCGTGCGGCGCTCGTGGACGACGAACCCGACGAGCAGCACGACGGCGACGAGCAGCCCGAGCCCCGCGGCCACGACGTCGGCGGCGAGGCCCGCGACGGACAGCACCGCCGCCGCCGCGCCGACCAGCAGCACCGAGCCGACCGGGAACGGGCCCGGCGACGTCTGCGCCCGCGCGCGGTGCAGGGCCGCGGGGACGAGCGCGGCGATCGCCAGGCTGCCGACGACCAGCGCGCCGAACGCCCAGCGCCACAGCCCGACCTCGGCGAGCAGACCCCCGAGCCCGGGACCGACGATCAGCGCGACGCCCCACATCGCCGCGATCACCGCGCTGCCGCGCGTCCACAGCGTGCGGGGCAGGGCGATGCGGATGAGCGCGTAACCCATGCCCGCGAGCAGGCCGCCGCCCGCGCCCTGCACGACGCGTCCGAGCAGGAGGACCGCCATCGACGGGGCGACGGCGTCCACGAGGGCCCCGACCGCGAACACCGCGAGCGCGACGAGGTACGCGCGACCCGGGGACACGGTGGCGAGCACGCGGCTGGTCAGCGACGACGCGACCACGGCCGCGAGCAGGAAGAGGGTGGTCGGCCAGGCGTAGAAGGCCTGGCCGCCGATCTCGGCGACGGCCGAGGGCAGCAGGCTCGCGGTCACGTACGTGTCGATCGCGAACATCAGCGTGCCGCCCGCGAGCACCGCGACCGCACCGCGGTGCTCGCGCGTCAGCAGCTGGGCCCAGGACCCCGTCGCCTCGGCCATGACCGGGTCAGGCCGCCCGGTCCGAGGGCATGTCGATGACCTGCCCGGCCTCGAGTGCCCGCACCGGGCGGGTCTCGAGGACGCGGTCGCTGCGGTAGGTCGCGACCTTCTCGGCCTTGCGCGGCGGGCCGTCGTTGGCGATGAGCACGGCCATCCACGGCAGCGGTACCGACAGCGCGACGAGCACCGCGGCCGCGATCGTCCACCCGAACGCGATGGCGAGCACCCCGGCGACGACCAGGCAGGGGATGCGCAGGGACATGATCAGGGAATAACGGCGCCGGCGGGCCGCGAACTCCTCCGCGGGGGAGACGGCCGCACCGGTGATCAGGACTGGACTGCTCGCGTGACGTCGCACGACGCCTCCTCTCCGGACCCCGATGTCCGGAACGCGGCCCCTCTCGCGTCGATCTCGACGCGGTCTCGGACCGGCATCTCGTTCAACACCGCGGGTCCCCGCGGGCATCCGGTCCACCCCGTCCCCGGCCGGTGGCCCCGATCACCCGGTGCGTGCTCATGTGAGCACTTTCCACGCCTATAGCCGTGGAAAGTGCTCACGAGCGCGCAGGGCACCCGAAACCGCTGGACCGCGCGACCGGCCCGGGGCGAGGCTGCCGTCGTGCCCGATCGCCTGCTCGCCTTCGTCGTCGCCTGCGTGATCGTCATCGTCATCCCGGGCCCGAGCGTCGTGTTCGCGGTCGGACGCGCGCTCGCGGCCGGGCGACGGCGCGCGCTGTGCTCCGTGCTCGGCAACGCGCTGGGCATCGGGCTCCAGGTGCTCGCCGTCGGCGTCGGGCTCGGGGCGGTGCTCGAGCGGTCGGCCCTCGCGTTCACCGTCGTGAAGTTCGCGGGCGCCGCGTACCTGGTCGTCCTCGGGATCACCGCCATCCGCCACCGGCACGGCACCGCGGCCGCCCTCGCGACGCCCGGCGCGGTGCCCGCGCTGCCCGGCTGGTGGCGCTCGGCGCTCGACGGCCTCGTCGTGGGGCTGCTCAACCCCAAGAGCGCGCTCTTCCTGGTCGCGTTCCTGCCGCAGTTCGTCGACCCGGCGCAGCCGGCGCTCCCGCAGATCGTCGTGCTCGGCGTGGTCATGACGTCGATCGGCCTGACGTTCGACAGCGCCTGGGCGCTCGGCGCCGGCACGGCGCGCGCCTGGTTCGCCCGGTCGCCGCGCCGGCTCTCGGTGCTCGGCGGCGCGGGCGGCGTCGCGATGATCGGGCTCGGCGCGGGCCTCGCGACGACGTCCCGCGCGGCCTGACGATCAGGCCTGCTCGAGCCGGCGGGCGCGAACCGGCCCTCACCCCCTCGCGCCGAGCACCGCCCCGGCCAGCGCCGCGGTCCGCGCGCGGGCCCCGGGCACGACGGCGAGGTGGTGCACGCGGCCCAGCCCGTTGACCAGCGCGAGCGCGGCGTGCACGAGCACGCGCGCCTCGTCCGCGGGCAGCGCCGGGCGCGCGGCGACCAGCAGCGCGACCCACTCGGCGAGGTAGGCGCGCTGCGAGCGGCGCAGGTCGTCGCGGTGGGGCTCGGGCAGGTGGATGGTCTGCGCGACGAGCACGCTGATCAGCTCGGGGTTCTCGGCGACGAACGAGGTGTAGTCGGCGGCCAGGCGCGCGAGGGCGTCGTCGGCGTCGTCCGCCCGCGCCAGGGCGTGGTGCAGGCCGAGCCACAGCACCTCGTTGCCGCGGTGCAGCGCGGCGAGCAGCAGGTCGGTCTTCGTCGCGAAGTAGCGGTAGACGCTCGGGCCGGCGATGCCCGCGGCCGCGCCGATGTCGCCGAGCCCCACCGCCGGGTAGCCCTGCTCCCCGAACAGCCGTGTGGCGGCGGCGAGCAGCGCCTCGCGGCGGGACGCGGGCACCAGACGGGCGGGACGGTCGGGTGCCGCCGACGCGCCGGTCGCCGGCGGCAGCGACGTCGTCAGCACCGCGCGCGCGGCGCCCGCCAGCAGCGCGCCGAAGCGGTCGCCGTCGAGGACCCAGCGGTGGTGCGAGGGGCTGTCGAGCACCGCCAGCGCCGCCCACGAGCGCAGGTCCCCGGCCTCGGGATCGGGCGCGGCGTCGGCCAGCACCCTGGCCACCTCCCGCAGGCGGTGCCGGATCGCGCGGCTCGCCTCGGCCGGCAGGTGCCCGGCCTCGCGCTCCCAGAGCAGGCCGAACTCGCGGCGCTCCAGCGCGAGGGCCGCGAGGCCGTCGACGAGGTCGCCGTCGGGCGCCGCGACGGATTCGGCGACGAGGGCCTCGATCCGCGTGAGGTGCTCGTCGAGGATCGCGAGCAGCAGCTCCTGCTTGCCGCGGACGTGCCGGTAGAGCGCGCTCGGAGCGATGCCGACCGCGGTCGCGACGTCGGCCATCCCGACCCGGTGGTAGCCCTCGGACCAGAAGCGGGCGGCCGCGGCGGCGAGGATCTGCGCGCGACGGTCCCGCGGTCGTCGGCGCACCGGCGCGGTCACCCGTCGCCCCCGACGGACCGCGGCGCGAAGCGGGGCGGTCGGCGCTCGAGGAGGGCGGCGATGCCCTCGGCGCAGTCCGGTCCGCGGACGAGCTCGACGAGCGTGCCTGACTCGGCCGCCGAGGCGGCGTCGGGATCGGCGGGGGCGGCGCGCAGCAGGGCCCGCGTCGCCGCGACGGCCGCCGCGAGGGTGACCGTCCCGTCACTCACCGCACGCACTCGACGTGAACCACCGTTCGCACCGGCCCGCCCTCCTCATCCGACCCACCGCTGGAGCACCGCGAACCGGACACTTTCGCCGTCCGGAGTGACGTGCTTCACTGACCATCGAGCTAATCACGGTTCACATCGTGCGACAACCGAGCCAGGAGAGCGACGACCGTGGAGATCACCCAGGCGCTGCACCGCGCGGCGCAGCAGACGCCCGACCTGCCCGCGACGATCGTCGGCGAGCGCGTGCGGACCTGGACCGAGTGCCGCGACCGCGTGGCCCGCCTGGCCGCGGCGCTGCAGGAGCTCGGCGTCGGGGCGGGCGACCGGGTGGCCATGCTGTCGCTGAACTCCGACCGCTTCCACGAGTACCTGTTCGCTGTGCCGTGGGCCGGCGGCGTCGTCACCCCGGTGAACATCCGCTGGAGCCCGGCGGAGATCGCGTTCTCCCTGGAGGACGCGGGCGCGGCGGTCCTGGTCGTCGACGACGCGTTCGTGCCGGCGGTGCCCGCGATCCTCGAGGCGGCGCCGGTGGTGCGCACGGTGGTCTACGCCGGCGACGGCGCGGTGCCCGACGGGATGGTGGGCTTCGAGGAGCTGGTGGCCGGGCACGAGCCGGTCGACGACGCGCGCCGCGGCGGCGCCGAGCCGTACGGCATCTACTACACCGGCGGCACGACGGGCACGCCCAAGGGCGTCGTCCTGAGCCACGCGAACCTGCTCTCCTCCGCGCTCGGGAGCACGGCCGCGGGGTCGTTCATGACGCCGGGAGGGCGCTACCTCCACGCCGCACCGATGTTCCACCTCGCGGACGGGGCGGCCTGGGGCGCGCGCAACGTCGTCGGCGGCACCCACGTGATCGTCCCGATGTTCACCCCGGCCGGCGTCGCGGCAGCCATCGCGGAGCACGAGGTCACCGACGTCCTGCTCGTGCCGACCATGATCCAGATGCTGGTCGACGCGCCCGAGGCCGCCGACGCCGACCTCACGAGCCTGCGCCACCTGCTCTACGGCGCCTCGCCGATCTCCGAGGCGGTGCTCGAGCGCGCGGCGAAGCGCCTGCCGGCCGCCGAGTTCACGCAGGCCTACGGGATGACCGAGCTCTCGCCCGTCGCGACCCTGCTCCAGCCCGCCGACCACGCCGTCGACCACCTCCGGCGCTCGGCCGGGCGCGCGGCACCGCACGCGGAGGTCAAGATCGTCGACGAGGAGGACCGCGAGGTCCCGTACGGCACGGTCGGCGAGATCGTCTCGCGCGGCCCGCACGTCATGCTCGGCTACTGGAACCGGCCCGAGGAGACCGCGACGGCCCTGCGTGGCGGCTGGATGCACACCGGCGACGGCGGGCGGATGGACGAGCAGGGCTACGTCTACGTCGTCGACCGGATCAAGGACATGATCGTCTCGGGCGGCGAGAACGTGTACTCGGTCGAGGTCGAGAACGCGCTGGCCAAGCACCCCGACGTGGCCTCCTGCGCGGTGATCGGGGTGCCCGACGACGAGTGGGGCGAGCGCGTGCACGCGGTGGTCGTGCCCGCGGCCGGCGCCACGCCGTCCGCCGACGAGCTGCGCGAGCACGTCAAGGGCCTCATCGCCGGCTACAAGGCCCCGCGCTCGGTCGAGTTCCGCGACGCCCTGCCGATCTCCGGCGCGGGGAAGATCCTCAAGCGCGACCTGCGCGCCGAGCACTGGTCCGGGAGCGACCGCGCCGTCTCCTGATCTCCATCCCGTGACCAGCCGGAACCGTCCGCCGAGGAGGTCCGGACGCCCGGCCACCGAGCCGCCGGGGTGGCGCGCTTGCGACCACCGGGACGGCGCAGGAGGCTCACGGTGTGAGCGAGAACGCGACCCACCTGGAGCTCGACGACCTCGGCGTGGCCGCCGCCCTCCCGCGGCCCTCCGGCAAGGACCAGATCCAGGGCGTCCCCTACCGCCCCGTCCAGTTCCTCGACGACGACCTCCCCAGCGCCCTCGAGCGCTCGGCGGCGTGGTTGCGCGAGGTCGAGCAGTGGCTCGGCGAGCCGATCGACGTCATCGCCGTCCACCTCGACTACGACGACGCCAAGGGCTCGCCGTACTACGACCTGAAGATCCTCTGCAACGAGGAGGACCTGGCCGGCGTGCCGATCGCCCTGCGCGAGCGCGACGAGAGGACACCGTCCCGCCCGGCCTGATCACCCGACGCGGTGGTCGTGCGAAACTTTCGCGGACACGACGTATCCCCTACCTCCGGTAACTGTTACCTTCCGTCGCAGGCTGATGGAGGGAGTCCGCGATGGGTGTCGTGCGACCACTGCGCACGGGCGCGCAGCACGCCGACTACGGGTTCTTCGGGCCCGACTCGGTGACCTGGAAGGTGTGGTCGTACCCGACCTCGCTCGCGCTGGGCTTCCTGCGCGCCGTGGTCGTCGAGGAGCTCGACCCGTTCCTGCTGGCCTCGGTCGAGCAGTCCGGGCAGGTCGTGGCACGCCCGCGGCTGCGCTACGACCGCACGATGCAGTACTTCGCGACGGTCAAGTTCGGCGACACCGCGTCCGTGCTGGCGGCCGCGGACACGCTGATGAAGATCCACGCGCGGGCCATCGGCACCGACCCGGTGACCGGGCGGCAGTACGACGCCAACGACCCCGACTCCCAGCTCTGGATCCACCTCACGGCGTGGCACTCGATCCTCTACACCTACGAGGTGTTCGGGCCGGGCAAGCTCTCGGCCGCCGAGGAGGGGCAGTACTGGGAGGAGTGCGCGCGGGCCGCCGAGTTCCAGACGATCGACCCCGCCGACGTGCCCCGCAGCCGCGACGGCATCCGCGCGTACTTCGCGTCCTACCGCCCGCGCCTCATCGCGTCCGAGAACGCCCAGCGGATGATGGACTTCCTGCTCGACGCCGACGCCATCGTGCTGCCGCCCGAGCTCCCGGCCCCGCTGCGCCGGCTGTTCACCGCGGTCACCCGCCGCGCCGTCGTGGCCACGCTGCCCCGGTGGATGCGCCGCCTCGGCGGCACGCCGCAGCCCCGGGTCGTCGACGCCCTCGCGATCGCCGTGACACGGCCGGTGATCCGCCTCGTCGCGGCGAGCACGGCGCTGCAGATGGCCGTCCTGCGCGCCGCGTCGCCGCGCACGGTGCCGGTGATCGAGCCGGTGCTGCGCGGCACCCCGCCGCAGCGCCCCGTCGTGTCGACGCCGGCCGAGGCCTACGCCGCGCACGGCCCGACGCCCCGCGAGCAGTACACGGCGCTGCTCGAGGCCCGCGCGCGCCAGCAGGGTCCGGCGCCCTACCCGGCGGGCCACCGCGAGCCGCTGCTCGACTTCGCCTAGGGCTCAGCCGAGGTCGGCGATCTTGCGCCGCAGCAGGGCCCGCTCGCGCTCGTTGCCGCAGCGTTCGACGGCCAGCTCCAGGGCCCGGCGCGCCTCGTCCGGGCGTCCGAGCCGGGTGAGCAGCTCGCCGCGCACGCTCGGCAGCAGGTGCGACGACGCCAGCGTCGCCGAGCCCTCGAGCTCGTCGACGATCGCCAGCGCGGCGGCCGGGCCGCGCGCCATCGAGACCGCCACCGCCCGGTTGAGGTCGACCACGGGCGACGGCGCGAGCCGGCCCAGGGCCTCGTAGAGCAGGACGATGCGCTCCCAGTCGGTCTCGGGGACCGACGGGGCGACCGCGTGGCACTCGGCGATCGCGGCCTGCAGGCCGTAGGCGCCGAGACCCCGCCCGAGCCCCTCGGCGCGGGCGAGCGCGGCCCGTCCCCGGCGGATCGCGGTGAGGTCCCAGCGCCGGCGGTCCTGGTGCTCGAGCAGCACCGGCTCGCCGTCGGGCCCGGTGCGCGCCGGGAAGCGGGCCGCGGTCAGCTCGAGCAGGGCCACGAGACCCCAGACGTCGGGCTGGTCGTCGACGAGACGGGCCAGCACCCGGGCCAGGCGCTGGGCCTCGGCGGCGAGGTCGAGGCGGATGAGGTCGTCGCCCGAGCTCGCCGTCGACCCCTCGGTGAAGATCAGGTAGATGACGTTGAGCACCGACCCGAGGCGCTCGGCGCGCTCGTCGGCCGGCGGCACCGCGAACGGCACCCGGGCCGCGGCGAGGGTCTTCTTCGCGCGCGTGATCCGGGCCTGCACCGTCGCGGTCGGGACGAGGAACGCCCGCGCGATCTCGTCGCTCGTGAGCCCGCCGACCACCCGCAGCGTCAGCGCCACCCGCGCCTCCCGGGAGAGCACGGGGTGGCACGAGGTGAAGACCAGGGCGAGCACGTCGTCGTCGATCCGGTCGGGGTCCCAGAGCACGTCGTCCGGGTCCGCAGCACCGCCGGCGGGGTCCGCCCCGGTGGCCGCACCACCCTCGCCCAGCTGGTGGGCGAGGGTGGCGTAGCGCTCGTCGCGTGCCGAGCGCCGGCGGAAGGCGTCGATGGCGCGTCGCCGCCCGACCGTGAGCAGCCACCCCGCGGGCTCGCGCGGCACCCCGTCGCGCGGCCAGCTCACGAGGGCCTCCGCGAGCGCCTCCTGGGCGAGGTCCTCGGCGAGTGCGAAGTCGCCGGTGTAGCGGGCCAGGGCACCGACGATCCGCGCCGACTCGATCCGCCACACCGCGGCGACGGCGTCCCGCCCGCTCGCGTCAGCCATCGCACGGCCCGCTCACAGCTGCCCCGTCGCCTCGCGCCAGGCCCGCTCCTTCTGGATCCACGGGTTGTCCTGCGGGAACTCGTCGATCGTGGAGACCCGCCGGATCTCGGTCTTGAAGCCCGGGCCCGTGCCGGGGGCGCGCTTGGCCCACTCGACGGCCTCCTCGCGCGAGGCCACGTTGAGCAGGTAGAAGCCGCCGAAGAGCTCCTTGGTCTCGCCGTAGGGGCCGTCGGTGACCACCGGCGGCTCGGAGCCGTGGTCGACGACGACCGTCTCGGCCGGGTCCTCGAGGCCCTCCGCGGCGAGCAGGACGCCCGCCCGGAGCATCTCCTCCTGGAACCGGCCCATGAGCTCGATCATCTCGTCCATGCTCACGTCCGCCATCGACGCGTAGGCCTCGTCGGTCGCCCGCATGATCAGCATGTACTTCACGGTCGTCTCCCCTGGGTTCTCGGGTCCCGCGACGGACCCTGGCAGCCAGAGGTCGACCGGTGGGCCGCCGGATGGACACGACGTCCGGAGAACTCTGGGCGATGGGGTCTCACCTTCCGTCACCGCTTCGCCCCTTGCGTCGGGGATCGGTTCGGCCGCTAGGGTCACCGAGGTGACGAGGATTACGCAGGACCCACGGCGGGTAGCCGGGGACGGCGTGGTCCACGTCGCGTCCCGGCTCCCCCGCGGGACCGGCGATGGGTGAGGCGCCGGTGCGCGTGCCCCGGCCGCGGCGCCGTGCGGGCGCCGCGGTGACCGGCGAGGCCCTCGCCCGCTCGCGGGCGGCGGGCTTCCAGCAGCTCACCGAGCAGCTCTCCCGTGCCCTGACGCCCGCCGACATCGGCCGGCTGACCGCCACGACCGCGGCCGCGTTCATCGGCGCGGACGGGTGCGCCGCCTACGCCCGCCGTGACGGCGAGGACGTGCTGGAGGCCCTGCACATCAGCGGGTTCGTCGGCGACAGCGCCCGACGGTTCACCCGGGTGTCCCTGCACCGCGGCCGGCCGATGTCGGACGCGGTGCTCTCCGGGGAGCCGGTGTGGCTCGAGGACGCCGGGCAGTGGCACGCGCGGTACCCCGAGATGGCGCCGTTCGGGGTGGCCGAGGGCCACGAGGCCACGGCCTGCCTGCCGCTGCGTGTCGAGGACCGCGACCTCGGGGCCGTCGTCTTCAGCTTCTACCGGCCCCGGCCGTTCGACCACGACGAGCGCGAGTTCCTCGGCGCCGTCGCCGCGCTGTGCGCCCAGGCCCTCGACCGCGCGCGCCTCTACACCGCCGAGCTCGAGGCCCGCGCCGCCGCCGAGCGCGAGCGCGACCGCATGGCGTTCCTGGCGCAGGCGAGCCGGCTGATGGAGGCTCCGCTGTCGGTGGAGGAGCGGCTGCGCCAGCTCGCCGACCTCGCCGTGCCCGCGATCGCCGACTGGTCCGCCGTGCACCTCGTGCGCGGGTCGCACGTCGAGAAGGTCGCCGTGGCACACCCGGACCCCGCCAAGCTCGCGCTCGCCGAGGAGCTCGAACGCCGCTACCCGCGGACCGCCGACCAGCACGACGGCGCCGTCGACGTGGCCCGCTCCGGTGTGCCGGTCGTGCTGCCGGAGGTCCCCGACGAGCTGCTCACCGCCGCCGCGGTCGACGCCACCCACCTCGAGCTCATCCGGAGCATCGGGATGCGCTCGGTCATCGTCGTGCCGCTGCTGGTGCGCGGGCGCAGCCTGGGCGCGCTGACCCTGGTGCACGCCGAGTCCGGCGGGCGGTTCGGCGTCGAGGACCTGACGTTCGTCGGCCAGCTCGCCGCCACCGCCGCCGTCGCCCTCGACAACGCCGCGCTCTACGAGCAGCAGCGGCTCGTCGCGCGCACCCTGCAGAGCGCGCTGCTGCCGGAGGAGCTGCCGGCGGTCCCCGGGGTCTCGTGCGCCGGGCGCTACCGCCCGCCGAGCCCGGACCTCACCGAGGTCTACGTCGGCGGCGACCTCTACGACGTCCACGAGGACCCCGAGCGCGGGCGCTGGGCGCTCACCGTCGCCGACGTCTGCGGCAAGGGCCCGCAGGCGGCGGCGCTGACCGCGCTGGTCCGGCACACGATCGCCGCAGAGGTGCGCCACGGTCTGGGGCCGGCGGCGGTGCTGCGCCGGCTCAACGCCGCGATGCGACGCCAGCAGGGCGACACCCGCGCCCGCTTCGCCACCGTCGCCCACGGCGCGCTGACGGTGGACCCCGACGGCGTGACGATCACGCTCGTCAACGGCGGGCACCCGCCCGGGCTGGTGCTGCGCGGTGACCGGGTGGCCTGGGTCGAGGTGCCCGGCACGCTGGTCGGCGTCTACCCCGACATCGACCTCACCGAGACCGAGGTCCGCCTCGCGCCCGGTGACCTCCTGCTGCTCTACACCGACGGCGTCACCGAGGCCCGCGGCGAGGACGGCTTCTTCGGGCCCGAGCGGCTGGCCGACCTCGTCGCCTCGCTGGCCGGCGCGTCGGCCGACGAGGTCGTCGACGGCGTCCTCACGGCCATCACCGACTTCCAGGACGGTCGTCTGCGCGACGACGTGGCGCTGCTCGCGGTGAGGGCGGAGTGATGACCGGGTCCGAGGCGCTGTTGCGCGTGCACCGCACCTCGTACGCCGACCGCCTGGAGCTCGCGCTGCTCGGCGAGCTCGACAACGACACCCTGCCGATCGCGCAGGACCAGGTCGCGGCAGCCGAGGCCGACGCCCCGCCGTGCCTGGTGCTGGACCTGACGCAGCTCGAGTACGTCGACTCCTGCGGGGTGCGGCTCGTCCTGCTCGCCCAGCACGGCGCAGGGGAGGCGGGCCGGCGGCTCGCCGTGCGGCTCGGGCACGGGCGCACGCGCCGCATGTTCGACGTCCTCGGCATCACGAGCCGCCTCGAGGTCCTCGACGCCGGCGAGACACCGTGACCATGACGCCCAAGCGCTCCGCCCCGCCGACGGAGACGCCCGACCCCTTTCGCCACGTCGGCATCGCGTACCGCGACGAGGAGGACCTGGTCGCCGCGCTCGCCCCGCTGCTCGACGCCGCGCGGGTGCGCGGCGACGTCGTCTGGGTCTCCGACGACCGCGTCCGCTCGCTGGTCGAGGACTACCTCGGTCCCGACGACGACGTCGTCGTCGACGACCCCGCGCGGCCCTACAGCTGGAGCGGGCAGACGACGGCCTCCCGCCGCGCCGACGGGCTGCGTGCGCTGGCCGACGACGGGCGCGCGGCGCTCATCGTCGGCGACCGCACCAGCGTCGGGTCCCCCGACACCTGGAGCGTCGTCGACGCGAGCACCACCCTCGCCTGCGCCGGCCTGCCCGCGACGCTCGTCTGCCTCACTGACGCCACGCTCGGCGACGACGACGCCGAGCGCTACCTCGCCTGGAACCACGCCGAGGTGTTCACCGGCCCCACCGCCACGCCCAACACCCGACTCCGCACGCCGGAGGACGTCCTCGCCTCGGTGCCCGCGCCGCCCGCCCCCGCGCTCGGCCCCGCCGACCTGGAGACGACGTTTGCCGGCGTCGCGGCGCTGCGCGAGGTCCGCCGCACGGCCAAGGCGCAGGCCCGCGAGGCCGGCCTGGACGAGGAGCGTGTCGACGGGTGCGTCATGGCCGTCGGCGAGCTCGCCAGCAACAGCATCGAGCACGGACCCGGGTCCGGGACGGTCTCGTGGTGGACGCGGCCCGGCCGCGTGGTGGCGCAGATCGACGACACCGGGCACATGACCACCACGACGCCGGGACTACGCCGCCCGGGGGTGCGCTCGGTGCGCGGCCGGGGGGTCTGGCTCGCCCGGCAGCTGTCGGACGTCCTGCACCTGTGGACCGGGGTGGACGGGACCCACGTCCGGGTGGAAGTCGGGAATTAGTTCCGCGAACCTCCCACCCATCCCGGCCGTCGTGCGGTGTCCTCTGCCGGACGGTCGTCGAGTACCCGGCGATCGCACCACTGCCCCGGCCGGTGCCGGGCCCAGCCCCGCACCAGCAAGGAGACCGAAGTGATCATCCTCGGCGTCATCCTCATCATCCTGGGCTACGTGCTCGGGATCTCGATCCTCTACACGATCGGCGCGATCCTGCTCGTCGTCGGCCTCGTGCTCACCCTGCTGGGCGCCGCCGGCCGCGGCGTGGGGGGTCGCAAGACGTACTTCTGACGCATGACGCACCGACGCCGGCGTCCCTCTCGAGGGGCGCCGGCGTCGTCATGTCCGGGCCGGGAGCACCCCGAGCGGCGGCGTCCAGCCCGGCCGCGGCGCGGCGGCGCACCGGCGCGTCGGCTCCGGGCGGCGCGGCGCGGGAACCACGGGGTGCGCGGGGTGCGCGGGGTGCGCGGGGTGCGCCACGGGCGCGGGCGGCGGGTAGCCGTACGGCGTCCACGTCGGGGCCTCGCCCCGCCAGCCCGCCGCGATCGCGACGGCGTGGTGCCAGGCGGCGGAGGCCCACGGCTCGCCGAGCTCGCCGATGTCGGCCAGGCCCGCCGGGGCCAGAGGGGTCCGCTGCTGCATGTCCCTGTGACGGTCCGGGGGCACCGCGATGTTCCGGCTGATCAGGTGGCGTTCGGCCCCGTGGCTCATGGGCACGACGGTCACAGCTCGGCGGCGGCGCGTCGTCCGTACTTCTACGTGCCCGAGGTCAGTAACTCCGATCGGCTCCGGGCCGATGTGCTCCGCGGGCCGAACGGCACCCGATCGATCACCCGCTCGATCGGACGGGCCGCTCGACCTGCGCGCCGCCACGGCCTCTCACCCCCTCGGCCCGCCGCTCGCGGTCTGGGTGGTCGCCCTCGTGGGGCGACGACTCCTCGTCCGGCGAGGAAGGTCGGCCGAGCGGGCGACGCGCTCGTCGTCCTCAGGCCCGTAGCGCGTCGAGGGTCTGCTCGATCTCGAGACGGTGAAAGGCCCGCGGCGTCACCCGCGCGCCCGTCCGGTGGTCGCGGTGCCCGCGCGGCATCCCGCACCAGGCGCACCCGCCGGCGGGGTCGAGCACCGCGCGGGACTCGAGCTCCCGGCGCCGCGCATCGAGCACTCCGACGTCCCGCCGGTCCCGCTCCTGAGCCGCGCGGTCCCACGCCCACCACAGGCCAAAGGGCACGGCGAGGATCGCCGCGGTGATCAGCAGCCACTTCAGGATCAGCAGGAGCACGCCGATCGCGACGATCGCGCCGACGACCACCGCCGCCGGGCTGGCGCTCGAGCGCCGCGCCACGTCAGCACCACCACTTGCGTGCGCAGTACCCGCCGGTGAGCGCGCCGTCGGGGAGGCCGCGGTCACCGTCGTCCTCGATCTCCACCTCGACGTCGCCGCTGCTGCTCGTCGTCGTCGACGTGCCGGAGCAGCGGCGCTCGCCCTGGTCGGAGGCGCGGAGCCCGGCGAGGTACTCCGGGGTGGCGTCGTTGCGGCCCTCGTACACCCCGACGGTCGGGGAGACGACCAGCAGCTCGCCCAGATCCGAGCCGCCCGGCGAGGTCTCGACGCGCCGCAGCAGGCGCCCGTTGCCGTCGCGGTCGCGGGCGCCGTCGGCGATCAGCCGCACCTGCCCGCTGCTGACGAAGCCCTCGAGGAGGTCCTTGGCCTCGCGCCCGCCGCGGGTGCTCATCTCGCAGGCGTCGATCCCGAGCAGCCGGACCCGCTCGCCGCCCGCGACCTCGATGGTGTCGCCGTCGATGACGTCGGTGACCGTGGTGGTGTCGCCCGCCGGCGTGCTCGTCGTGGTCGGCGCGGCGGCGTACGTCCGCGGCGGGGTGGTGGTCGGGGTGGTGGTCGGGGTGGTGGTCGGGGTGGTGGTCGTGGTCGCCGTGACCGAGCTCGACGACGCCCGGGTGGGCGTCGTCGACGTCCCGGAGGAGAGGTCCACGGCCGCGACCAGGACGAACACCCCCGCGGCGATCCCCAGCCAGACCTTGTGCGCCTGCCGCACCGTGCTCCCCCCGAGATCCGCGTCGATCGTGTGCTGACGGATCGCCGCCCACCGCCGGCGCGTTACGACCGTTCAGTCGTCCTCCTCGTCGTCGCACCCCTGCTCGAGGCGGCGCGCGCCCTCGTCCACCAGGTCGCGGTGGAGCTCCCGGAGCAGGCGGGCCTGCTCGGCCTCGGCGTCGTTGCCCTCGGCGACCTCGCTGGTCCAGTGGTGGGCGAGCACCGGGTCGGCGTTCGCCACGGCGATCTGCGCGAGCCGCAGCCCGATGTGCCGGTCCCACCTGCCCGGGGCACACCCGGCCGCATCGAAGAACGACTGCGCCCGGTCGAGCTCCCCGCGGTAGAACGCGATCTCGCCGCGGATGGCGTGCTCCCAGGCGCGCTGGTCGACGGCGCCGGGCCGGTGCGGCGCCGCGCGGAAGCCGACGAGCTCGCGCTCCGCGCCGTCGGGGTCGTCGGCGCGCAGCCTCTCCTCGGCGAGGCGCAGCAGGGCCTCCCCGGTCCGCGAGCGGCGGAAGGCCGCCACCGCCCCCTCGTGGTCACCGTCCTGCTCGAGGAGCCGCCCGAGCAGCACCGACGCCTCGGCGATGCCCGCGAGGCCCGCCTGCTCGAGCAGCGGCAGCGCGTCGCCCCGACGCCCACCGCGCACATCGGCCCGCGCCGCGCGCCAGGCGCCGATGGCGGCGAGGTCCGGGTCCGGGCCGGCGGCGGCCTGCGCCCACCAGCGTCGGGCGGGTCGACCGTCGCGGTCCCAGGTGTCGATGTCGCCGAGCGCGATGAGCGCGCGCTGGTCGGGCACGGCGGCCTCGAACACGAGGCGCAGCGCGTCCCGGATCTCGGGGTCGGTGGGCCACGCGGCGAGCAGCAGCGCGGCGATCCGCACCCGTGTCGCCGTGAAGCCCACCGGGTCGCCGGCGTGCGGGGCCTCGCGCCCCAGCAGGCGAGCCACGCTCAGCGCGTCGCGGCGCGCGAGCTGCTGTTCGAGGTCGTCCGTGGGCACGCGCCCATCGTCGGCCGACGACGGCCCCGTGGCGACGCCTTTACCGACCCGGCCCTTGTCCGCCTCGTCCGGATTGCCCGACCATCTCCCCCGACGACGCCGACGTCGCTGCGCCCGGGAGGCCCGATGGACACCGCGCTGACCACCGTGGCCCTGCCCCTCGCGCTCGCCGTCGTGATGTTCGGGCTGGGCCTGTCCCTGACCGTCGGCGACTTCGCCCGCATCGGCCGCGAGCCCCGCGCCGTCGCGGTCGCCCTCGTCACCCAGATCGTCCTGCTGCCCGCGGTGTGCGTCGTGCTGGTGCTCGCCCTCGGGCTCGCCCCGGTGCTGGCGGTCGGCATGCTGCTGCTCGCCGCGTCGCCCGGCGGCACGACGGCGAACCTCTTCAGCCACCTCTTCCGTGGCGACGTCGCCCTCAACGTCACGCTGACCGCGGTGAACTCGGTGCTCGCGGTCGTGACGCTGCCGGTGATCGTCGACCTCGCCGTCGCCTTCTTCCGGCCCCCGCTCGTGGGCGGCTCGGTCGGGCTGCAGTTCGGCAAGCTCGTGCAGGTCTTCGCGATCGTCCTGGTGCCGGTGGTCCTCGGCATGATCGTGCGGCGGCTCGCGCCCGCGGCGGCGGACCGCGCCGACCGCCCGGTGCGCATCCTCTCGGCGGTCGTCCTCGTCCTCGTCATCGCCGGGGCGCTCCTCGCGGAGCGGGAGAACCTGGGCACCTACCTCGCCGACGTCGGCGTCGCCACCGTGCTGTTCTGCCTGTGCAGCCTGACCGCAGGGTTCGCGGTGCCGCGGCTGTTCGGGGTCGGGTACCGGCAGGCGGTGGCCTCGGCGTTCGAGGTCGGCATCCACAACAGCACGCTGGCCATCGCGGTGGCGCTCACGGTGCTCGGCGACGAGCGGCTCGCGGTGCCGGCGGCGGTCTACGGCGTGGTCATGTTCCCGCTCGCCGCGGGAGCGGGGTGGGTGCTCGCCCGCCGGGCGCCGCGCCGGGAGCCGGCGGTCACGGCCTGACGATCGTCAGCCCCAGCCCGACGGCCCGCGCGGCGGCCTCCGCACGGTTGCGGGTGCCGGTCTTGCGCAGGATGTGCTCGACGTGGGAGCCGACGGTGCGCGCGCTGATCCCGCACCGGCGGCCGATCTCGGCGTTGCTCAGCCCGTCCGCGACCGCGGCGAGGACGTGCAGCTCGCGGATCGTCAGGCCCGCCGGCGGCGGGACGTACCGGTGCAGGACGACCGTCCCGGCGCCGCTGCGCGTCGTGTCGACGGCGAGGACGTCGGCGCCCTCCACGAGGTGCCGCGTCACGGCCGGGACGTCGGCCGCACACGGGAGGACCGCGTCCACCAGGTCCGGACGCGCCCCGGGCGAGAGCAGGCGCACCGTGCCGTCGGCGGCGACGAGGAAGCCCTCGGTCTCGCCGTCGGCCAGGCGCGCGGTCGGCGAGACCGGGGCGACCACGGGGTCGATCGACGCGGCGAGGTCCGCCGAGAGCAGGTCGACGAGGTGCACGACGTCGTCGTCGTCGAGCCGGTCGTCGAGCGCGTTCGCGTTGATCATGCCGACGTAGCGGCCGTCGGCAGCGAACAGGCACTGGGTCATCCCCGCCCGGAACCCCGACGGCGTGATGAGCCGGTCGAAGACCGCCCCGCGGCGCTCCGCGACGGCGACGTCGCGGATCCGCACCGGTTCCCGGCGACGGCGCGGCAGCAGGAACAACGGGTCGCGGTGCCACTCATGGTCGAAGAACGACGTCAGGGCCGTCGGGTACGTCGACGCGAGCGTCCGGTGCCGACGCGCCGCCGGGTCCCAGGACGAGAGGGCGAGGCAGTCGGACGGCACGATCGTCTGCAGGGCCTGCACGACCGCGGTCGCGGAGCCGGGCGTCCGGCTCCCGTGGCGGCGCAGGAAGGCGCGCAGGTCGCGCGCCGCCCGCAGCCCACTCATGCACCGCGACGCTAGCCCGCCCTCGACCCGGACGGGAGTGGGTCGATCGGCCGCATCTGTCGAACGACCGATGTCCTCACGCCGCGGCGTTCCTACCGTCGCCCCGACGAGCGCAGGGACCCTCCCTGCGGCCACGGGAGTGCGGGAGGCGTCGTGTCCGACGAGATCAGCTGGCTGCCGGCGACGGAACTGGCCGCGAAGGTCCGCGCCGGTGAGCTGTCGCCGACCGAGATCGCGACCGCGGTGCTCGACCGCGTCCAGGAGACCAACCCGCAGCTCAACGCGATCATCAGCTTCGACCGCGAGCAGGTCGAGCGCGACGCCGCGGAGCTGACGGCCGCCGTCTCGCGCGGCGACGACCTCGGCCCGCTGCACGGCGTCCCGTACACGATCAAGGATCTGACGAACGTCGCCGGCCTGCCGACGACCTTCGGCATGGTCCCGCTGAAGGACAACGTCGCCGCCGACGACGCCGTGTTCGTCAAGCGGATGCGCGCGGCCGGCGGTCTGTTCCTCGGCAAGACCAACACCCCGGAGAGCGGCTACTACGGCGGCACCGACAACCACCTCTTCGGCCCGACCCACAACCCCTGGAAGCACGGCCACTCCGCCGGCGGCTCGAGCGGCGGCGCCGCGGCGGCGGTCGCGGCGGGGCTCGGGCCGCTCGCCGAGGGCAGCGACGGCGCGGGCTCGGTGCGCATCCCCGCCTCGTTGTGCGGGGTCGTCGGGCTCAAGCCGACCACCGGCATCATCCCGCAGACGATCCTCGCCGGCCGCTACTACACCTGGGCCTACCACGGCCCGATCACCCGGACCGTCGCCGACAACGCGCTCATGCTCGACGTCGTCGCGGGCGCGGACCACGCCGATCCGCTGTCGATCCCCCGCGTCGAGTCGTCCTACGTCACCGCCGCGCAGGGCGACGTCCGCGGCCTGCGCGTCGCGTTCTCCCCCGACCTCGGGCTGGGCTGCCACGTCGACCCCGAGGTGCTGGCCGTGTGCCGCGAGGCGCTGCCCGCCCTCGAGGGACTCGGCGCCACCGTCGCCGAGGCGTCGCCTGGTTGGGGTTCGGCCGCCGAGGCCTCGACGGCGATGTGGAACGGCATCTGGGTGCCCGGCTTCGCCTCGGAGCACGACCTGCTCGACTGGGAGTCGCTGCGCGGTCAGGTCGACGACAACCTCATCACGCTCATGCGGGAGGGCGAGGAGCTGCGCGGTGTCGACGTCGGCCGCGCCGACGTCTTCCGTGGCGCGATGTGGGACACCTGGACGGCCTTCATGGAGGACTTCGACGTCCTCGTCTCGCCCACGCTGTGCAGCGCGACGTTCCCGCTGGACCGCTTCGCCCCCGAGTGGCTCGACGGCGCCTCGCTGCGCGAGCAGCTCCTGGACTGGCTGCTGACCTATCCCTACAACATGCTCAACAACCCGGCGATCACCGTGCCCGCCGGCGTCACGGCCGACGGGCGACCGGTCGGACTGCAGATCGCCGCCCGGCACCACCAGGACGCCCTGCTCCTGCGCGTCGCCGCGAACCTGGAGCAGGCCCGGCCCTGGGCCGACCGGCGTCCGTCGCTCTAGGTCTCGAGACGCGCCCGCCGTCCCTCGAGGAAGGCGCGCTCGGTGTCGTTGGTGGCCAGCGCGATGGCCTCGTCGTAGGCCGCGGCGGCCTCCGTTGTGCGGTCGAGGCGCGCGAGCAGGTCCGCGCGAGTGGCGGGCAGCAGGTGGTAGTGCGGGAGGTCCAGCTCGTCGACGACGGCCAGCGCCAGCGCCGGCCCGTGCACCTCGGCCACCGCGACCGCCCGGTTGAGCGCGACGACCGGGGTCGGCTGGTGCTCGATCAGCTGGTCGTACAGGGCGAGCACCTGCGTCCAGTCCGTCGCCGGGCCGTCGGTGTGCACGGCGTTGATCGCGGCCTGCAGCTGGTAGGGCCCCGGCTGGTCGCGGCGCAGGCAGCGCCGCACGAGCTCGTGGCCCTCGGCGATCAGCTCCTGGTCCCACAGCGACCGGTCCTGCTCGGCGAGGACCACGAGTTCCCCCGACGGCCCCACCCGCGCGGGGCGCCGGGCCTCGACGAGCAGCAGCAGGGCGAGCAGCCCGGTGACCTCGGGCTCGTCGGGCATCAGCTCGGCCAGCGCCCGGGCCAGGCGGATCGCCTCGCGGCTGAGGTCGGTCCGCACCAGCTCGCCCGACGTCGCCGTGTAGCCCTCGTTGAAGACCAGGTAGAGCACCGCGAGCACCGAGGCGAGGCGGGCGGGGAGCTCCGGGGCCTCGGGCACGCGGTACGGGATGCCGGCGTCACGGATCTTCTTCTTGGCCCGCACGATCCGCTGGGAGATCGTGGCCTCGGGCACCAGGTAGGCCCGCGCGATCTCGGGCACCTCGAGCCCGCCGAGCAACCGCAGGGTCAGCGCGGTCTGCGCGAGCGGCGAGAGGGCCGGGTGGCAGCAGGTGAAGATCAGGCGGAGCTGGTCGTCGCGCACCGGTCCCACCTCCTCGTCGTCGGGCTGGTGCAGCAGCAGCGACTGGGCGTGACGGGCCTCCCGCGTCGACTCGCGACGGAGGCGGTCGATCGCCCGGTTCCGGGCCGTGGTCACGATCCACGCGCCGGGGTTCCTCGGCGGCTCGTCGCCCCACGTGTCGACGGCCGTGGCGAACGCGTCCTGGACGGCCTCCTCGGCGAGCCCGAGGTCACCGAGCAGGCGCGTCAGCGTCGCCACGCAGCGGCCGTACTCGGCCCGGTAGACATCCGTGAGGTCCATGACCGCCCTCAGGCGATGCCCTCGAACGGGCGCACCTCGATCGGGACCCGGCAGGCCTCGGCGCACTTCTCGGCCCAGGCCAGCGCCTGGTCGAGATCGTCGACCTCGATGACGTAGAACCCGCCGAGCTGCTCCTTGGTCTCGGCGAACGGTCCGTCGGTGACGGTGGTGCTGCCCTGGTCCACGCGGACCACCGTGGCGCTGTCGGAGGGCCGCAGACCGCCGCCGAACACCCACACCCCGGCGGCCTTCATCTCGTCGTTCACCGCGCCGACCCGGGCGAAGGTCTCCTCCATCTCCGCGTCGGGGTACGGGAGCTCGCTCTCGTCGATCCGGACACCCATCAGGTAGTGCACGTCTCGCTCCTCGGTCTCGTCGGGGCTGGTCAGGACAGGCGACGGGCGATCGCCGGGATCACGATGGCGGCCGCGACGACGTGGGTCAGCATCAGCAGCACCTTCGTCGTCGTGGTCGCGTCCGCGGTGATGTCCGGGACCAGCGACAGCACGGTGAGCACGATGGTCGTCCGGACGAACACCGTGCGCGGGCGACGCGCCGCGAAGCGCAGCACGACGGCGAGGACGAGGCCGACCACCGAGAAGATCACGGTCAGGACGGCGAAGCCGAACGCCGGGATCGGCGCGCCGCCGACGACCGGGCTCATCCCGAGGACGTCGGCCGCGGCCGCGACGGTCGTGGTCGCCGCGCCGGCGACGCAGGCGGCCCGGAGACCGTCGCCGATCAGCGGCGCGACGGGCGTCTTCTCGGTGGTCGGCTCGGTCGTCGTGGCGGCGTGGGCGGCGGTGGTGACGGACATCGTGGCCTCCGGTGGTGTGGTGACCGGCCCCGTGCCGGTCCCTCACCTCCACGACGAACGGGGTCGACCACTTTTCGACACGACCTGAGGAAAAATCTTCGGCGGACTCGTCAGGCCCCGTCGTAGAAGGGGTGCCGCACCGTGTCCCGCGCCGCGACCAGGCGCTCCACCGCCGCCCGGTCGCGCCCGACCGCGGCTTCCGCCACCGCCGCCGCCACGGCCGTGCGCGCGTTGGCGCAGACGGTCGTCTCGTCCTCCGCGGCGGTGTCGAGCCACAACGACACGAGGACCAGCGTGTCCTGGTCGGCGTCGATCGTCCCGCTCGCCACCACGTCGAGCACCCCCCGCGCGACACCGGCGCCGCACGCCCCGAAGATCAGTTTCTCGTGGCGCTCGTCGACCGGCGCGATCTTGTTCACGACCACCGTCGGCGGGTGCACGGTCTCGTAGGACTGCTGGTCGGGGCCGACGCTCGCGAGCACGGGCGTGAAGCCGGCGGACGGGTTGGTGAACGCCCCGGCGACGACAGCTCCCGTCGCGCTGCCCCGACGCGCGAGCAGGACGTTGACGTGCACGCCGTTCGGCGCGGCGCCACCCCAGCCCTGGGCGAACCGCCCGTCGATGTCCTCGGCTGCCATGGCTCCCTCCTACGCCGCCAGCCGGACGTCGTCGCCCGCGGGGGCGACGCCGGCCAGGTGCTCGTCGAACACGACCACGCCCCGCTTGAGCCGGCCGGCACGCATGTCGACGAAGGCGTCGCCGATCTGGTCGAGGCGGTACGACCTGGTGATCATCCGGTCCAGCGGCAGAGCGCCCGCCGCGTACTGGCGCAGGATCGACGGGATGTCGACGCTGGGACGCGACGACCCGTAGAGGCTGCCGGTGATCACCTTCTCGTCCCGCACCAGCTCCGCGCCGGGCAGCGAGGGCCGGGCGCGGACGTCGGGGATGCCGACGCACACGATGGTCCCGCCGGGGACGGTGGCCGAGAACGCCTGGCCCAGGATGCCCTCGCCGCCGGCCGCGTCGACGGCGACGTCGGCGCCGCCGCCGGTGAGGTCGCGGATCTGCTCGACGAGGTCGTCGGACGGGACGAGCCCGTCGGTCGCCCCGAACAGCCTTGCCTCGTCGAGCTTGGCCGCGACGGGGTCGACGACGAGGATCTGCCCGGCGCCGCTGACACGTGCGGCCATGATCGCGCTGAGGCCGACGCCGCCGGCGCCGAAGACGACGACCGAGCTGCCGGGCGCGACGCGGGCCTTGTTCACGACCGCGCCGTAGCCGGTGAGGATGCCGCAGCCGACGAGGCTCGCGATGCCCAGCGGGATCTGCCGGTCGATGCGGATGGCGCTGGAGGCGGGCACGACGGCGTGCGTCGCGAAGGTCGACAGGAACGAGTAGTGGCTGACGGGCTGGGAGCCCCGGTGCAGGCGGACGGTGCCGTCGAGGAGCGTGCCGGCGAACATGGCCGGGGCCGCCGCGGTGCACAGCACCGGCCGGCCGGAGACGCAGTGGCGGCACGTGCCGCAGCTCGGCATCCAGGACAGGGCGACGTGGTCGCCGGACGCCACGTGCGTGATGCTCGCCCCGACGCGCTCCACCACGCCGGCGCCCTCGTGGCCGAGCACGCAGGGGGCGGGCGAGGGGATGCGTCCGGAGTGGGTGTGGGCGTCCGAGGCGCAGATGCCGGTGGCGGCGAGGCGCACGAGGACCTCGTCGTGGCGCGGCCCCGACAGGTCGAGCGACACCGTCTCCAGTGGCTCGTTCGGCGCGGTCATGAGAGACGCGGTGATCTCCATGTGGGGTGACTCCATCGAGGAAGAACTGATCGGGAATCGTGGGAGCCGACGTGCCGGTGGTTTCACACGGGGATCGCGGAGAAGTGCTGCGCTTCTCTCGGTGCGGTCCTGCTCATCTCACGTCGTCGATCCTGCCCGAGGCCTGCCGCGGACGGCAGTGACAGATCCTCCAGGCCTGGTGAAGCATTGCTTCATGCCGATCGACCCGCACCGCCTCCTCGTCCTGCGGGCGGTGCACCGGACCGGGAGCGTGCTCGCGGCCGCGACGGCGCTGCACATGAGCGCGTCGGCGGTGTCCCAGCAGCTCGCGCGGCTGGAGACGGAGGCGCGGCTCCCCCTGCTCGACCGCACGCAGCGCGGAGGTGGGCGGACCGTGCGCCTGACCGGCGCCGGCCTGGCGCTCGCCCAGCGCGCCGACGACGTCGCGGTCGCCCTCGCCGAGGTCCAGCGGGAGGCCGACCGCCTGCGCGAGGGGACGTCGGGCACCGTGCGGGTCGGCGGCTTCGCGACGGCGCTGGGGCATCTCGTCGTGCCGGCCATCCAGCAGCTCGCGTTCACCGACGCGGCCCTGGAGATCCAGGTGATCGAGGTGGACGAACGGCGCGGCACCGATCTCCTGCGCGCCGGCGACCTCGATCTGCTCATCGGCGAGCGCTACACCGAGAGGACGAATCCGGCGTCGGCGCCCTATCCCGGACTGATCGAGGACGAGCTCTACCGGGAATCGTTCCGCATGGTCTACCCGGAACTGTGGGCGATGCCCGGTGGCATCGAGGAACTGCTCGCCGGGACCTGGGTGACGTCGCCGGAGGACCGCCCGACCCGGCAGATGCTCGACCGGCTCTGCGCGCAGTACGCCGTCGAACCGGGCCACCAGCACATCTGCACGGAGTCCCGGACGATGCTCGCGCTGGTCGCCGCGGGCCTGGGTGCGGGGATCGTGCCCGACCTGACCCTGTCGTACTTGCGCACCGAAGGCGTCAGCGTCTTCGCCTCGGCCGTCGACGTCGGCTCGCGGGTGCTGACCGTGACCGGGTCCCGTCGGGAGCGGCAGAACTCGGCGCCCCGCCGGTTCATCGCGGCCCTCCAGGAAGTGATCGGGCGGCTGCCGGCGTCGAGCGGGGTGGTGTGACGAGGACCGATCACGCGGCCGTCGTCGGCACGGTGGGCAGTTGCGCGGGCAGGGTGTGGCGGCCGGTGAGGCGGGCCCGGGTGCCGTAGTGCTCCTCGCGCCACGCCGGGGTGTAGACGGTGTCGAGGTAGCGCTCGCCGAAGTCGGGCGCGAGCGTCACCGCCGTCATCCCCGGCCGGCCGTGCTGGTTCAGCCACGCCTGGGCACCCGCGACGACGGTGCCGGTGGAACCGCCGAACAGGAACCCGCGCATGGCCAGGCGCTGGCACATCCGCAGCGTCTCCGACTCGGAGACCACCACCACGTCGTCGACCAGGGAGCGGTCGAGCGCGGGCGGGGTCATCCCCATGCCGAGGCCGGGGATCCGCCGGGTCGCGGCCGGTCCGCCGAAGCTCACCGAGCCCTCGACGTCGATCGCGACGACCGTGACGTGCGGGCGGTGCTGCTTGAACCAGCGCGCGGTGCCCATCAACGTCCCGCAGGTCCCGGCGCCGACGAACACGACGTCGACGTTCGGGAAGTTCGCCGCGATCGCCGGGCCGGTCTGGGCGTAGTGCGCAGCCGGGTTCGCCGGGTTCTCGTACTGGTTCAGCGAGATGGCGTCGGCGTTCCCGTCGCAGATCCTGGCGACGTACTCGCGCCGCGCACCGAGCAACCCGGTCTCGGGGTGCGGCACGTCGACGACGTGGACCTCGCCGCCGAACGCCTCGATCAGCCGCCGCGTCTGGACGTTGCAGCGGTCGTCGGTGACGCAGATGAAACGGTAGCCGCGGTTGGCACAGACCATCGCCAGGGCGACACCGAGGTTGCCCGACGACGACTCGACGACGATCGACCACGGCCTGAGGCGGCCCTCCGCCTCGGCGGCCGCGACCATGGCGGCCGCCGCCTTGAGCTTCACCGAGCCGGCGAAGTTCATCCCCTCGACCTTGAGGTACAGGTCGTGCCCGACGGTGGTGCGCAGGTCGACGAAGAGGTCGTCGGTGTTGTACTGCTGGGGACCGGTGATGACGGTCATGGCGACCTCCTCGACTCTGCGCTGTCCCGGTGCGTGCTCCTGATCTGTTCGAGAAGCATGGGTTCCGGGGACCGCCGCAGCGATGGTGTGACCACCCGAGCCAGGTGGGGCTGTCCCCCGACCCCGCGTCCCGGCGCGCCGGAACAGCGCCTGGTCGTCGCCGCACCATCGACCCCTTCCGGAGTGAGCCGCTTCACATTACTCTGCCGTTCGGGCTAGCCCGGTGAGGCGACAGGGGGAACAGTCGTGGGCAACTCGGTGATGGGCGATCTCTCGAGCCAGATGCGTGCGGCGCTGCACCGCGTCCAGGACTGGGCCTATCCCGATCAGATCGATCACGAGACGTACCAGGCCTACATGAAGACCCCGCACGACGTCGGTGGTGAGCCGGACGCCCCCGCCTTGTTCGAGGACAAGGAGGAGGAACAGTGGGAGCTCAACACGTTCGTCACGTGCGAGGTCCTGGGATGGCGGGGGATCTGGACATCAGAGGAACGCCGACGGATCGGGAACGTCGATCTCGGGCGGACGAACTACCTCGGCCTGCCCTACTACGGCCGCTGGTTGTGGGCGATCGCCCGTGTCCTGGTGGACAAGAGGCACATCACGCTCGGTGAGCTGATCGAGCGGGTGAGCGAGGTCCGGGATCGTCACGCCGGCGGCACCGGCGGACCCATCGATGCCGCGCCCCGCACGACCGGGGACATCGAGGCGGTCGCACGGAACCGTCACCACCTCGATGCCGTCGGCAAGGGTGATCCGCAGTGCTTCGCCGGCACGGCGGGCACGCCCGGGTTCGCGGTCGGCGACGCGGTGTCCGTGCGCGAATTGCCGACCATCTTTTACACGCGCACGCAGGAATACCTGAGGGGCGCGAGCGGAACGGTGGTCAAGGTCTCCTACGAGAGCCTGGCGCCGGAGGACGAAGCGTTCGACCGGGAAGACCAGGAATCGGAGTGGTTCTACATCGTGCGCTTCCGCCTGGCTGACCTCTGGGAGGCCTACACGGGGTGCGCGAACGACACGCTCCAGGCCGAGATCTCGGAGCGGTGGCTCCGACCGGCGGTCTGAGCGGCCGCATCGACCGCGGGGACGAGGAGGGAGACGGAATGGCGGAGACGGACCTGGACGGGTCGGGGCACGACACGCACCAGCACGCCGGCACGGCACCGATGGTCGAGGAGGTCACCGACTTCGAGGTGCTGGAGATCGCCCTGCGAGAGCTCGCCATCGAGAAGGGCCTGTTCACCGCCGAGGACCACCGGCGCTACACCGAGCACGTGGAGCAGCTCGAGCCGGCGGCCGGGTCCCGGTTCGTCGCGAAGGCCTGGGTCGATCCGGATTTCCGGCGGCTGGCACTGGACGACGCCATCGCCGCCTCGCAGGAGATGGGCATCGACTGGCTCCACCCGACCGGATTCGGCACCCCCAGTGACTTCACCGCGTTCGAGCTGCTCGAGGACACCCCGACGCTCCATCACGTGATCGTCTGCACCCTGTGCTCCTGCTATCCCCGCCCGATGCTGGGCATGTCACCGGAGTGGTACCGGACGCCGAACTACCGCCGCCGCATCGTGCGCTGGCCGCGTCAGGTCCTCGCGGAGTTCGGTCTCTACCTGTCCGAGGACGTCGAGGTCCGCGTCGAGGACTCGAACTCGAAGCACAGGTTCATGGTTCTCCCGGTCCGGCCGGACGGTACGGAGGGCTGGAGCGAGGAGCAGCTCGCGGAGATCGTCACTCGCGACTGCCTGATCGGGGTCGCCCTGCCCAAGCCCGGGGTCACGTCGAACGCGACCCGCCCGCTGCATCCCGCGATCCGCCCGGTGACGAGCGACTGAGCCACGGGGAGAGGACATGACGACCGACCACGACATCTCCTCCGTCCGCGTACGGACGCTGGAGCACATCGTCGAGCGCGGGCAGACGTGGGAACGGATGGCAGCGCGGTATCGCGTCACCAATCCGGTGCCACCCTGGAAATCCAGTCTCGACGCCACGTGCGACGCGCTCGACGAGGAGGGCGCGACGCTGCCCCTGCTCACCCGTCGCGACGACGAGGACCGGATGTCCCGGGAGGTGTACACCTCCCTGCCCTACCCCGAGAACCAGCTCGTCGCCTTGGCGCACTCGCTGGTGGCCCGGAACGTCGTCGACGAGGACGAACTGGCCGCCCGCCTGGAGGCGGTACGCGCACGACTCGACGCGGCCGGGGCCTGATCCGGCCCCGGTGGATCGTGCCGACGTCGTCCGACCCGGGGGAAAGGTGGAGCCGCCTGTCGGCATCCAACCGACGAGCTGCGCATCACCACGAGGCCCCTCGGGGCAGCGGCCTGATGGTCCGAGTCGTCTGGATTCGTCAGCACTGGCTGCGGGGGACGTATCCCTGCTCGCATCCGTCCTCGGTCTGCTGGTCACCCGAGGACGTGCACGCCCGCCGCGCGGGTGCTCGCCGAAGAGGGCCGGCCAGTCGACAGGTCCGTCGCAGCGCGCAAGTGGGCGCGTCATCGCGGGTCGGTCAGTTCGATCCAGGTCGGCGCGTGGTCGCTGGTCTTCTCCTTGGCGCGGACGCCGCGGTCGACGCCGGAGGCGACGAGCCGGGCGGCGACGGCCGGGCTGAGCATCAGGTGGTCGATGCGCAGGCCCGCGTCGCGGCCGAACGCGTTGCGGACGTAGTCCCAGAAGGTGTAGATCCGCTCGCCCGGGTGCAGCGTCCGCAGCGCGTCCGTCCAGCCCTGCGCGGCGAGCCGGTGGAACGCGTCGCGCACCTCGGGGCGGAACAGGGCGTCGTCGACCCAGCGCTCCGGCTTGTGGACGTCGAGGTCGGTGGGCATCACGTTGTAGTCGCCGGCCAGGACGACCGGAACGCCGCGTGCGAGCAGGCTCGCGGCGTAGCCGATGAACGCCTCGAACCAGGCCAGCTTGTCGTCGAACTTGGGACCGGGAGCCGGGTTGCCGTTGGGCAGGTAGAGGCAGCCGATCACGATGCCGTTCACTATCGCCTCGATGTAGCGCGACTGCCCCGGATCGGGCTCGCCCGGGAGACCGCGTCGGGTCTCCGCCGGCGACTCGCCGCGAGCCAGGATCGCGACCCCGTTCCAGCTCTTCTGTCCCAGCCAGACGGCCTCGTACCCGGCGTCGCGAAGGGCGGCCGCGGGAAACTTCTCCTGCGGCGCCTTCAGCTCTTGAAGGCAGACGACGTCCGGCCGGGCCTCCGCAAGCCACTCCAGCAGGACCGGCAGCCGGCCGTTGACGCCGTTCACGTTGTAGGTCGCGATCTTCATCTCGTCGGTGCGCCTCGTCCCACCGTCACCACGACCAAGGCCAGCTCGCGCACCGCCACGAGGTCACGCTATCCGGCTGGCATCAGGCCGCGGCCGGTGGCGGACCGGGTCCGCTCGGTCCCCGGGCCGGCGGGCTGCGAGTCATCGCTGGTGGCGGGCAGAACTCGGTCAGGGAGACCAGTCGGCGCAGGTTGATGAGATGCCCTCCAGCGCGGCCCGGTCGTCGATCGGCGGCCGTCCACTCGGACCACGCGCCGGTGGCCGTGGCGGGATCGACGGCTCGAGCAGCTCCCACAACCGATCATTGACCAACGCTGCCGCTTCGACCTCGCCACGAACGGCGATGAGGTCTTGCTCGACCTCCCGGAGCGGCGCAACGACCACCCAGAGTTCTGAGACCAGGTTGAGCACGCCCTCGGCGAAGTGTTCGCCCTGAGCACGCGAACTCGTCTGCGCAGCTCTGACCCGCGGAGTCGATGTCATACCGCTGACATGCCTGCATGGTGTCGCGTGACTGGTGGGGGTAGTCGAAAGCGATGGAGTGGCGCGATGACGGACGCGCAGAGCGCGACGATTGCTTCGAGAGCTCCGAGGCTGGCGAACCGACACTCCGGTCCGCGTCGCGGTCCTCGCCCGGCCCGGGGCTCCCGCCCTGCGCCTACGGCGACGGGGAGCCGGTGTCCAGCGACGATCCCGCGCGCACTCCTTCGAGCTGATGCCGTCCACTGAGCACCCCTCACGACCTCGTTCTCTGCATCTGGCGAGATTGCGAGAGCGAACCCTCGAACGCCGACCGCGACATGATCAATGGGGAGGCCCCGCGATGGACACCAGCGATGACCGGGTAGACGCTCGCCACACCGGGGACGGCCTCGATCCCAAGGTCGACCGACCGAGGCCGTCGATCACTGATAGACGGACCGGCACCCGGGTGATCACGGCTGGTCCCATTCTCCACGCGACGGCCGCGGCTGAGCTGCGCCGCGTGGCCAAGGCTCTCTTGGCCCACTCCGACCACCCGCTCCTGATCGACCTCACGGCCGTTCGCTATGCCGAGTTCGCCGCCTCGGTCGTGCTCCGCGACCTGGCCTACGAGGCAGGCGACGCGGACGTCGATCTTCGCGTCGTCCTCGACCCCGCAGCACATGAGGTGGCCCGGGCAGTCCTCGACGACGAGACGCTGTTCGAGATCTATCCCGACCTCGCCACTGCTCTGCCACACACCGCCAACGCCGCCGGACCACCGCCGGCCACGACGCCGGTCGCCCTCTCACTCGGACACAGCGCGGAACACCGTCCGGCGGCGGTATCCCTGGAACCGTCGCTCCACTATCGTGCGCGTTCGTCGTCAGCGCCTGGCTCGTGGTCGTGACGTCGAGAGCCTCTCGCAGTTCGAGGGCGGGCGCGTCGCCATCACAGCGCTCCGCCGGTCCCGGACCGACATCCGCGGTCGGCGCTGCGGGATGAGCAGGTGTCATGATCGAACGCTTCGGTTCCCCGCTGGTGCACACGAGCGACCTGGACGAGCTGGTTGCGAAGGTCAACCAACTCATGTCGAACCACACCGTGGCTCCGTCGCGCCGGGGGGAGTTCACCGCTCGCGTCGATGGGTTCCAGGGCCCGGGACTGTCGATGCTCCGTCTGGATTACGGGGTGCCGCTGCGGGTGCGCGCCGACCCGCTCGATGACTACCTCGCCGTGTGCCTGCCGTTGACAGGGTCGATGGAGGTGGCCCACAAGGGGGTGTCGTTCCAGGCTGCGTCGGGAGCCCATGCATTCCTGGGCACGCCGGACGGGGAGCTGGTCATGGACTGGGACGGGCAGCTGACGCTGCTGGTGCTGCGGGTCGAGGTCAGCGATCTGCGGCGTCTGGCCGCCCAGATGATCACTGAATTGCCGGGTGAGGTGGACGGGCTGACGTTCGACCCGGTCTTGGACTCCGCCACGGTCACCCCGGCGGCACTGAGTCAGGCCCGGCTGCTGGGGACACTGGTCGGGGCTGCCCAGGACGGGCAGGTCAACCCATTGGCAGTCGCCCAGCTGCGGGAGCAGGTGCTGGGCACCCTGCTGCTGGGCCAGCCGAACTCGTGGTCGCGGGTGCTGCGCTCGGGCGCCCCGTGGCACTCAGGGCGCTCCGCGATCCACGACGCCGCCGAGTACATCGGCCTGCACGCCCACGAGCCGCTGAGCGTTGAGGGGATCGCCCGCGCGGTGGCGCTCTCGGTGCGGGCGTTGCAGGCCGGGTTCCGTCGCGAGTTCGGCCTCACCCCGAAGCAGTACCTCCAGCAGATCCGCCTCGATCGCGCCCACGACGAGCTGCCGCCCACGGCCCTGGCGTGCGGGTCATCGACGTCGCTCATCGGTGGGGATTCACCAACTCGGGACGGTTCGCCGCCGCCTACCGGCGTCGCTTCGCCGCCGCCCCCTCGGCCACCTTGTCCGACGCGACTTCGCCCTGAGCCCACCTCGTCCCCGCCGCGAACAGCGGGTGGCAGCACCCGGCGGCTGGTGCGGGTTCCGGCCCGGCGACGCGCGGATTCCGTCTCGGGATCGCCTAAGTCAGCCCCTACGGTCGTGTCCGCAGGCCCAGTGCTCGCTCACGCCGCCCCCACCACACCCTTGTCGTCACGGCCGAGACGAGTGGGGCAGCACCGACGCGAGGACAGCGCTGCTCGGTCGAGAGGAGACGGCCGAGGGCTGCCCCGTGGTCCGTCCCCTTCGTGCATCCGGCCGGTCCCGGCCTGCCACAGGACCGGTGGAAACGAGAGGTGACGGGTGATGGCAGACGAACGCCGAGAGCGCTCGGTCGCGATCCTGGCCACCGACGGCGTCGAGCGGGTGGAGCTCGAAGCGCCCGCGGTGCGGAGCCCGCACCGAGCTGTTGTCGATCCACGACGGCGAGATCGCCCCCGCCACGAGCGCCTGACCCTCCCCGGCTCCCGAGAAAGGACACGAACGTGGACTTCGTCGAGCGGCCCGAACACCTGCCCCGCTCGCACCGCGAGGCGATGCAGGCCCTCACGGTCCGCATGCGCCAGCCCGACACTCGGGGCCTGATCACGTTCGAGGACCTCGTTCTCCACCGGCTCCTCGCCACGCCCGAGGGGCGCCGGGAGGCCGGCGCGTTCGTCGAGGACTGGATCGGCATCCTGCTCGCCTACGACGCGCAACGGCAGGCGGACCTGGTGCACACCCTGGGGGTCTACCTCGACCAGGGCGGCGACTACGACGCCACCGCGGCGGCGCTGCACATCCACCGCTCGACGCTGCGCTACCGCCTCCACCGCATCCGGGAGCTGTCGGGGCACGACCTCGGCCACAGCGACACCCGGCGCAACCTGCACGTCGCGGTGCGGGCCGCCGTCGTGGCCGAGCCGGCCGTCCTGCCCACCTCGGAGTGAGCGACACGGGAGGAACGGCGGCGCTCAGGGCCGGAAGACCGGCGGACGCAGCGGCGTGGGGCGCCACGACGCGGTCCGCCACCACAGCCCGCGGGGTGTCGGCCATGTGGTTCCCGTTCAGAGGCTCGAGTAGAGGGCGGCTTCGACGTCGCCGTAGAGCTGCCAGGCTTCGTCGGTGATGAAGGGCAGGGAGTTGGTGTAGATCGACGCGCAGACACCGGTCGAGCGGTCGACGAAGAAGTGCGTGTTGAACAGGCCCGCCCAGGCCCCGGTCCAGGCCCGACGGGCGCCCGGCAGGTCGACGGTGTTGAGCAGCAGGCCGTAGCCCCACGTCCAGCCCTCCCCGAGGGTGAGAGTGCCGGTGATCGGAGGGTCGGCGCTCTCGATGGCCGTGGGCATGAGAGCGCCGTCGAGCTGGTCGGTGAAGGCGGCGTCGACCGTGGCTTCGTCGAGGATGCGGACCCCGTCGAGCTCGCCGCCGCGCAGCAGCGCGCGCTCGAAGCGAATGTAGTCCCGCGGAGTGGAGTGCAGCCCGTGGCCGCCGGCCCACCACTGGGGATCGTCTGGCAACACGTTCCCGGCGGAGCCCCAGGTGCCGTCCTGACCCTGCACGTGCACGGCGGCCTTGTTGCCCTGGCGCCCGTCGTCGAGGGCGAACATGGTGTCGTCCATCCCGAGCGGTCCGGTGATCCCCTCCTTGATCACGACGTCCAGGGTCGTGCCGGCGACCTCCTCCACGACCTTGCCCAGCCAGTCGGTGTTGATGCCGTACTCGAACTTCGTGCCCGGGTCGGCCACCAGGGGCGCCCCGAACGCCGCCAGGTCGCCCGGCACGACGTTGGGCAGACCGGTGACGTCCTCGTACTTCTTGAGATCGGCGTTCCAGAACCAGTACGACAGCCCCGAGGTGTGGGTGATCAGGTTCTTGACGGTGGCCTGCGACTTCGGCGCGCGCAGCCTCGGGGTGTCGCCGTCGAAGCCGTCGAGCACCTGGAGCTCGGCGAACTCGGGGACGTAGTCCGCGACCGGCTTGGTGAGGTCCAGCTCGCCGCGCTCCACCTGCTGCAGCGCCGCCGTGGTCGCGACCATCTTGGTCATGGACATGATCCGGAAGTGGGTCGAGGTGGAGACCGGCTGCGGACCGGAGTCGGTCAGACGGACGCCTGCCGCGCCCTCGTAGATCACCCCGTCTGCGTCGGCCGCGATGGCGGCAACGTGCGGCACGCCGCCGCGCTCCACCGCGGACGACAGCACGTCGTCGATACCGGCTCCGTCGATCGATCTGGGCACCTGGGCCTCCTCGGTTGGCGTCGCTCCTGATCCAAACCGGGAAGTGACCCAGGTCTCCCACCCCTCTGGGTGGTCGTCTCGGGCCCGGACGCACGCAGCCTCACTGCAGAGCGATCGGGACCACCTGACGAGAGGACCTCACGGTGACGACATCAGCTCCTGAGAACACGAGGGAACCCGCCGCGACATCGGAGGTCGACGCTGTCGTCCTCGGCGCCGGGGTCGCCGGGCTCTACCAGCTCCATCAGCTGCGCGAGCAGGGCTTACGCGTGCGGGCGTTCGACGCCGCCGGAGACGTCGGCGGAACGTGGTGGTGGAACCGCTACCCCGGGGCCAGGTTCGACTCGGAGGGCTACATCTACCAGTACCTGTTCGACGAGAGCCTCTACAAGGACTGGTCGTGGAGCCAGAAGTTCCCCGGTCAGCCCGAGATCGAGCGGTGGATGCACTACGTCACCGATCGACTCGGCCTGCGGGAGGACATCCAGTTCAACACCAGGATCACGGTCGCGAACTACGACGAGGACCGCGGACGGTGGCTGGTGCACACCGACCAGGGTGACATCGTCGACACCCAGTTCTTCATCTCGTGCGCGGGGATGCTCTCCGCGCCGCTGAAGAACATCCGAGGCACCGACGACTTCCGGGGAGAGCTCGTCTTCAGCTCCTCCTACCCCGCCGAGGGCCTCGAACTGGCCGGCAAGCGCGTCGGCGTGGTCGGGATCGGCGCGACCGGCATCCAGATCATCCAGTCCATCGCCGGCGAGGCCGGCCACCTCACGGTGTTCGCGCGCACCCCGCAGTACACGTTGCCGATGAAGAACCCGACCTACAGCGAGGAGGATCAGCAGGCCTACAAGGCGCGCTTCGAGGAGCTGCGGGAGACCATCCCGCACACCTTCACCGGGTTCGAGTACGACTTCGAGCACGCCTGGGCCGACTGCACCCCGGAACAGCGCGAGGCGATCCTGGAGGAGATCTACCAGGACGGCTCGCTGAAGCTCTGGCTCGCGGGCTTCGGCGAGATGTTCTTCTCGGAGGAGGTCTCCGAGGTCATCTCGGAGTTCGTGCGCGGGAAGATGCGCGAGCGGCTGCGCCACGACCCGCACCTCGTCGACACCCTGGTGCCGACCGACTACGGCTTCGGCACCCATCGCGTCCCGCTGGAGAACGGCTACCTCGAGGTCTACCACCGCGACGATGTCGACCTGGTCAACGTGCGGAACAACCCCATCGCGCAGATCACCGCGACCGGTATCGAGCTCGAGGACGGCACGCACCACGAGCTCGACGTCATCATCCTCGCGACCGGCTTCGACGCCGGCACCGGAGCCCTGACCCGCATCGACATCCGCGGGCGCGACGGCCGCTCTCTAGCCGACGAGTGGGGGCGCGACATCCGCACCACCATGGGTCTGGCCAAGTACGGCTACCCGAACCTGCTCACCACCGCCGTGCCCCTCGCACCCTCGGCGGCGTTGTGCAACATGACCACCTGCCTGCAGCAGCAGACCGAGTGGATCACCAACGCCGTCAAGGACCTGCGGGCGGAGGGCAAGACGACCATCGAGCCCACCGCCGAGGGCGAGGACGCCTGGGTCGAGCATCACGAGGAGGTCGCGAGCGCCACGATCGTGCCGCGGACCACCTCCTGGTACCTCGGCTCGAACGTCCCGGGCAAGCCACGACGCCTGCTGTCCTACATCGGCGGGGTCGGCACCTACCGCCAGAAGTGCGACGAGGAGGCGGCCGCGGGCTACCCGGCCTTCACCCGCCGCTGAGGGGCGCCCACGGGCGGCGCCGACCGGGTCGGGCCGCCCTGTCCACCCTCAGTCCGCGACGACGCCGGCGCGCCGTGCGACGGCGACGGCCTCCGTCCGGTTCGCGGCCCCGAGCTTGTTGTAGATGCTCTTCAGGTACCACTTGACCGTGTTGACGGTGACGGCCAACGACTGCGCGAGCTGCTGGTTGGTCCGGCCGACCGCGAGCATCTCGAGGATCTCGACCTCGCGACCGCTGAGGTCGAACCCACCCGTCACGGGACTGTCGTCGAGCGAAGCGAGCCCGGCGAGCACCTCGGGCGAGCACGGTTCCTCGGTGGGCACCGGCCAGGAGCCGGCGCGGCTGCGGGCGAGCAGGCGATCCACCACCGCCGCGACCGGTGGCCCGCCGTCGAGGATCAGTTGCGGAGCGCCGGCCTCGAGGACGGGTCCGACCACCGCGGCCAGCGTGCGCTCCGCGGCGAGACGGCGCGCGGCCAGCTCCTGGGTCGCCGCGAGGCGCACCGTCACCGCTGCCGCGGTACGGCGCTGGCCGCGTGTCGCGGCGTCGGCGACGACTCCCTCGAGCAACGCCGCGGCCCGGTCGTGCTCGCCCTCGGCGGCGTGGACGGCAGCCAGACCCGTGGTCCGCAGCTGCTCGATGACGACGCCGATCCCGCCCCGCTGGTCCAGGCCCTCCGGGAGTTCGCGGACGACCCTGCGCGCCTCGCGCACGCGGCCCGCCGCCACCAGTTGGTCGATCCGTTCCACCCCGACCGCCGCACGCAACCGGGGCAGGTCCAGGCGCTCGGCGACGCGGTGGCCCTCCGCGAGCAGTTCCGCGGCCTCGGTCGGTGCGCCGCGGCGGGCCTTGATGCGCGCGAGCAGCGCGTAGCTCGCGACCATGAAGTCCACGACGCCGCTCTCGGCGCCGAGCTCTCCGCTCTCGACGAGCAGCCGCTCGGCCGCGTCGATCTCGCCGCGCGCGTAGTGCAACTCTCCGAGCAAGGCCCCGGCGAGCTGTGCGGCGTGCGAGCGGCGTCCCGCGGAGGCCCTGGCCAGCTCGACCGCGTCCTGGAAATGCTCCTGGGCGCCGCGCACGTCCAGCTGCTCGAAGGCGGCGACCCCGGCGAAGCAGCGCCCGTACACGCCGGCGAAGGGTCCCGTCGTGCGGTCGTGGAACGGACGCGCCCACCGCTGGCGCTCCTGCGCGGCCTCGTGGCGCCGGGCGTAGATGTCGCAGAAGGACTGGATGTTCGCCGCGACCGCGACCACCCACGGCCGGAACCTGCGGGGGTGGTCCAGGCTGCGCCGGACGAGCGACTCGGCGCGCTCGGTTCGATCGCCGTAGATGTCGATGCAGGCCTGGACGACGTCGGCCTCGTTGTGCAGGTCGTCGTCCCGGTCGGGGGTCGGCAGGACGGGGCGCAACAGGTCCAGGGCCGCCTGCGCCTCACGCGTGCGCTGGAGCAGGCAGTTCGCCCACGCGACGGCCATCAGGAGCGCAGGCCGGTCGTCCGCGGCCGTGGCCGGCAGCCTCCCGATCAACCCGAGCAGGCTGACCATGCGGCTGTGCTCGACCAACGGCATGGCGTGCGCTTCGACGAGATCCGTCGCCCGCACCACGTCGCCGGCCGCGAGCGCGTGGGTCACCGCTTCGGACACGAGTCCGTGGTCGGCGAACCACGCCGAGGCGGTGACGTGCAGAGCAGCAACCCGGGGGTGCTGGTCGCGCGCCAGCCGCCGCCGCAGGTGGTCGGCGAACAAGTGGTGGTAGCGAAACCACTCACGTTCGTCGTCGAGAGGACGCAGGAACAGGTCACGGCGCTCGAGATCCTCGAGCATCGCCTGGCCGTCGGCACGGCCGGCGAGTGCACCTGCGAGATCGCCGCAGAGCCGGTCCGCGACCGACGTGGCCAGGAGGAAGTCGAGAATCTCGGAGGGGAGCGCGTCCAGGACGTTCTCGGCGAGGTACTCCCCCACCGAGTGGTGACGCCCCGAGAACCCGCGGATCAGCTCAGCCGGGTCGGCGGCCGCGCGCAACGACAACGACACGAGCTGGAGCGCGGCGACCCAGCCGTCAGTGCCCTCCGAGAGCCGCGCGACGTCGTCACCGTCGAGCCGCAGCCCGTTGAGCTCGACGAGGAACTCTCGGGTCTCGGGGAGATCGAATCGCAACACCTGTGCGTCGAGCTCGATGAGCTGCCCTCGGACCCGTAGCCGGCTCATCGGCAACTCCGGACGACGTCGACTGGTCAGCACGACCGACAGGTTCGGCGGCGCGAAGTCGAGCACGTGCACCAGAGCCCGATGAACATCCGCGTCCTCGACGAGGTGCCAGTCGTCGAACGCCAGCACGACCGACCGGTCCTGGGCGGCGATCCGCTCCAGCAGTACCGAGAGCGTGTAGCCCTGCATGTCCTCGGCGTTCTGCTCGATCAGCTCGACGAGATCGCCGATCACGTCCTCCTCGGCCGGCACGGCGCGCCGGACCGCCTCGAGCAGGTGGGACAGGAACCAGTGCGACGCGTTGTCGTCCCGGTGCAGCCCGAGCCAGGCAACGACCGCACCGCCAGCCCGCATCCTCTCGAGCCACTGCACGGCCAACGTCGTCTTCCCGTACCCCGCCGGCGCGTGGATCACCGTCAGGCGGCGTACCCCGCTGTCCTGCAACAGGCCCAGCAGCCGACTCCGCTCGATGACGTTGTGGACGTGGGCCGGTGCGCGGAACCGGACCGAGGCGTCCTGCGGCACCGCACGCCGTTGAGCGACCGTCATCAGCAGCCCCCGTCCTCGACCGAGTGACGGACACCACGTTCTCACCCTCGATGCACCTCTACCCACCCTTTCGGGTGGGCTGGACCCCGGGACGCCGCGCGACGACTCGGCTACGGGCTCAGGCAGCACGAGCCGCACTGCGGGGTTCGCCCCGGGTCCGGCGGAGTCGGGTAGCTGGGATGCTGGTCGCGTGATCCCGCTCGGCAGGAGGGTGACGTTGCCGCGCGCGCCTGGTGCGGGACGTCGAGGAGGCCATGGAACGACCGTCGACGACATACGTTCCACGACTCGTTGCACGAAGGTCGGCCAGAGGGCTGTTCTTGAGGACGGAAACAGCCTCTGACCTACGGAGCCGCCTGTCGGAATCGAACCGACGACCTACGCATTACGAGTAAGTGCCTCACCGTGAGCGGCATCCTCTCTGCGTCCAGCGGTGCACGTCAGCGGTCACACCAAGCTCAGCGCCGCACAGGAGGCGACGGTGTTTGAGGCCACGAAGGAGGCCACGTGTGGCCATCCATGTCCGGGCCTTGCAGTCCTGGGCGTACCGACTTCTCGGGGGTGGAGGCGGCCGCGGGCCTGATAGGTAGTGGACGGCTTATGGGAAGGCTCGGGTGAACGTCGTGGCGTCGCTGGCATGACCGCGCTCTCGGAGGCCGCGCCCCCACCTCGCCTCCGTAACGGACGACCTGGGCAAGAGCGAGAACCCGCCAGAGCCGGGAGCGGTTCCGGCCTGAGCCTGGGGGACCCATGACCTTGTTCGCGCGCGATCGATCTGCCACTACTCGCGGGAGTGCCGAGCGGTCAGGAGTGCGGCCGGACTGGGCTGTGCGGGAGCAAGCCGGGGACCAGCAGCGCCTCCAGGCCCTGCTGACGCGCTTCGAACAGGCACAGACCGGAGCTGGCGGCGATGTCGAGGTGCGCGCCGCGGTCCTGGCGATCGCGCAGGCCGGCGCTTCGCCCGACTCGCCGGTGCACGCACCGAGCAGTCAGCGATTCGTCCGCGAGATGATGGATTGCGGAGGCTCGTGGGATGACAGTCGACCGTGGCGCTGGATCGCCGCGGTCACCGACGGCGCGGCCCGCTCGAGCAACCTGATGCTGGTAGCCCACGCGGCGCTGTTCACCTTCTTCTACAGCAGCGTCATGGCTCCCACGTTCGGGCAGGGCGACTTCCACGACATGCGGATGTGGGCCGCCCCTGACCAGGCCGCGGCCGCGGTCTACACCGCCGCGCTCGCCACCCTGCCGCGGCTAAACCCCGACACCTACGTCGTGCACCATGACGACACCAACGCTATGCAAGTCCGGGACGTCCTCGGCGGCTGTGCGCTGGCCGCGCAGAAGCTGACTAGCTACCTCAATCAGCCGACCCTCGCCGTCGTCAATCAGGTCCTGGGCCGTCGCTGACTTGCCGCTCGCTTGAGCTGCGGCTGCAAACCGTCGCAGAGGCGGGTCACGGCGCGACCCCGTTGGTAGAGACCCGCGGTCGTGAGAGGTCAGGCCACGGCAGGTCCGACGGATCGCGAGAGGTACCGCGGCATGGACCGGCGAGCCCTACCGAAGCAGCGACCACCGCCTTCGATGCTGGTGCAGGTCGTCGGCTAGACCTCTACCTGCAGGCGCGGAGCCCGTGTTCCCTGATGCATCTCGCGTTGAGGCCGAACGGAGCCATGGGCGGTAACACTCGAGATATGTTTCCGGAGAGGTAGGCTCAGGGGGCGTAGTGGCTCCGTCGTGCTGTACCGCGGCCGCCGAACCGGTGGCCGGTCGACTACGCCGATCGGGTCAGCAGGGCCCTAGGTCGAGCGCGAGCAGGCGAGCCAGACGAACGCGTTCGTCGGGCCGTGCCCAGTTCTGGCGGGCGTCGAGAAGGTCGATCGTCGCCGAGCTGAACGTCGCGCCGACCGGTCGCGCGTCGGTAGTGCGCCCGAGATAGTGGTCCAGGGCGGCGTTGCCGGGGCTCACGGCGGGGTTCGTGTTGGTAGTGCCGCCGGTGGACCCGAGCGTGATGGCCGCGTAGCTAGGCAGGGGCGGGGTAGTGCTTCGCGGAAGGACCGTGGGGTTGTCATGGCGCAGTCGTTGGCGGCCCTGCCCGTCCCGGGTGTTGAGCAGAGCGGTCAGCGCGGTGTTGTTCCGTCGCGACAGCTCGGTGCGCAGGCTGGCCAGCCGTGGGTTCTCCAACAGCAGCCGCCCGTGGGTCGCGCGGTCGAGCGCGCCCGCGATCGTCTCCTCGTTGGGATTCACCACAGGGTCTTGGTGCAGGGTCTCGTGGGAGAACGTGACCCCGAGCAGACGGAAGTCCTCGTAGCGGTACCGCTGGTTGAACGTGATTGTGGGCTGGCTCGAGTCCGCTGACGGACCCACCCAGGCGATGGCTCCGTCGCCAGTGGGGCCGAAAACCACTCGGCGGTACACGCCGGCGCGCACCGTATTCATCGCGTATTCCCCAGGAGAGCCGGCCAGCGACGCCAACGCGGCTCGCAACTGACGGTCGGGAACGACAGCTTTCACTCGTGGGTCGGCGTAGGTCGCGAGTCCGTTGGCCAGCGCCACGGGCCCCCGGCGGCGGAGCGTGCTGGTCAGCGCAGCGAGGAGTTCCGCGTCGGAGATCGTTCTCGCCGGGGCGGGCTGCATCGGCGGCCCCGGGTAGGACGACGTGCTCTGCAGACTCACATCCCTCGGGGCGAACGGTGGCCGACGGAGCACCGCGGCCGGATCGCACTAATCCCCCGAATCCCACGCCGGCAGGGCGGCAGCCGGCCCTCTCAGGTCCGCCCGCGCGTCGGTCGGCACGGCGGCGGCCGATCCACCGGTCAGTACGACCAGCAGGGCCACCAACAGCGCGAGATTCGGTGCGCTCAACCCCGCGACGCCGTGCCACCGTGCTCGGACGCCGCCGGGATGAGCACATCTACGAGCCGACGCACGCACCATCATCGAAGACGCCCCTCACAGCTCGACGACCGAGGGGTCGCCGGAACACGAAGGCCGACGGAGAAGATGGCTAACCGGCCCCGTCGGCCGTGCTTCTAGGTCTGGGCTGACCAACGACGCCGCAACAAGACGGTCACGGATGAAGCACTAGACGTGTAAGGAACAGCGCGCTAGTGAGCTGAAGCGCCACGGGTTCAGTGGGGGTGGTTCGCCCGGGTTCGGCGGGAGTCGGGGCGAACCAGAACGACCTGGTCCCCTGGCCCTGGGGTGCTACGCCCTTGACCGGCGGGGAGACCTGCCCTACCCCTCCCTGGAGGTCGCCTGCGGTGCGGGGGCAGCGAGCGCCCCGCGATCTGTAACACCCACATCTCGATTGACGACGTGCGAGTAGCCACATCGACGGTTGCCGGAGACTCTGGGGGTTGTGTGACATCAACGGGCGTAAGTCGTGCCGAAATGCTCGAGACAGTCCAGCGGTTCGGCGAGCGCCGGAAACAGCAGGGCGACATCTTCGAAGAGGCTCCCGCCTTCGACTTCGACGCCTACTCCTACGTGTACAACAATACGCTCGTCGTAATCGCAATCTGGGGCGAGGACCCGAAATCCGCGATCAGTGTCTTCGGCTGCGCTCGAGTGGGACTTGTGCCCACCCTCGACCTCTACAGATATGTCGCTACTTGGCGCACCTCGGTCGGCATTGGCGCTCCCTACGTCGTTGAACAAGACGGGTTGGCGGCAGTGATGTGCGACAGAGAAATCCCAGCTGGACTAGTATCTTCAGATACCTTGCGCCTGAACATTGCTATTACAGTTGACCTGCTGCAAGAGACACAAGCGGCGCTGGCGGCCGACCTTGCGCGTGCTGACGGATACCGTCTAGAAGAAGTCTCAGATCGAGTACGAGGGGCCGCGGTCAACGTTATCGACTGGTGGACCGTGAGTGACCCGCGAATTTCGTCGCTCATTGGTCTCGGCGCCTAGCCCGGAGAGAATTCTCCTTGGCGAGCCGAGTGTGTCGCCTGTCCGGGCGTGACCGCGCGGCACGCCGGGCCGAAGGCAGGAGGCGGCGCCGCAGCCAGCCCGTCCGGCCCGACGCAAGGACATACAGAAAGTCTTTACAGCTTCGGGAAGCATCTGATCCGTAGTTATGTGCCTACTGCGCGCATGCCAGGTTTGCTGGTCACCAGCGGGCACCACGGGTGATCCACTAGGCGTCACGGGCATTAGAGGGATGCAGTTCGTGGATCAGCTCGTGGATCGAGATCAACTAGAGATCATCGGCCTGGGCCCTGCGTGAGAGCTCACTCCGGCCGCTGCAGTGAAGATGCCGGTGGCATTCGCGGGGTGGTCAGCCGCCAGCGACCGGTGGGAGCACCTCGACCACCGCGCCATCGGGAACGACGACCGAGCGGTCGTGTACGGCGACCTCATCGAGCAGGAAGCTCGCCGCCGCCAGCACCCGGGCCAGGGCCTCGCCGTGGGACGCGGCTAGAGCCGCGATCAGGCCGTCGACGGTGGCGCCGGCGCGCACAGCTACCACCTCGCTTCGTGTACCGGCGGCGGTCTTGGCTCCACCGAAGTAGCGCACGGTCGCGGTGCCAGCGCTCACGGAGTTCGACACATCCTTTCCTTGCCCGCCCGGTTCCTGCCGTGGGCGGCGCTCACGCTCGGGCAAGCCCGGTCATAGCTCGGACCTGCCGTTCCTACGGTCGGCGTGCGCACCGTGCGGCCACCGCCGAGCCGGGCAGCCGGCCCGGCGAGTTCATCGTCGTATTGACGTCCATCGCCTCGACAGGGTCGATAGTCCGTGCTCCGGCATGACGTGTCGCCCGGTGCAGGCCGCCGTCGCAGCTGGCGTCGACCCCGAGGGTGTCGGGCCGACCACCGCTCGTCGCCACGCGCAGATCAGCACGAGGACGGTCCTCGAGCGCCGGTCGCGGGTTCAATGTACGTAGCTAGCTGCAGTAGATAGTGCGATATCGTAGTGTCTGGCTACGGCCGCGATCTCAGAGGCGGAGCAGGTGCTGAGCATCTGTTCGCGCCTCTCTGCTGAATCGGAGCAATCGGGCGATACGATTTTTCGAGGTGTCAGTGGGTAACTGATCGGGAGAGAAACTCAGCAGGACTCGGAGGAAAAATAGAAGCGCCAGGGCCAGAAGGACGGGCCGCTACGACGCCGAGGAAGTAGACCGGGTCGGGGAGCCTCTGCGTCACGCTCGTCACAAGTACCGCCCGTTCAACGCCGTACCGGCTGCGGCTCGTGTGTCCAGCCGTGGCAGCTCGGCGCGGAGATCGAGTAGTAGTTCCCTCGCAACCTCTGCCGTCTCGAGCACTACGTGGACCGCTCTCGTTGTCGTTTGGCGAAGGGGGCATCGTGAGGTAGCTTCTCGGCGGCCAGCTCGTCTACTGAACTGTTTCTGGGCCGTGGATATCGGCAACAGCCGTTCCGAAGTCGGTTCTTCTCCATCAGTCGGCTTCGGTGAGGGTCAGCCCGATGGGGAAGTGGTCGGAGTAGCCGTGCTGGTCGACCTTCTTGCCCATGCCGCCGAACATCCGGGGTTTGCGGTACTTGCCCTCGAACGTGTCCGGGTATCGCAGGATTTCCACGCTTCCCGGTTGGACGCTGATCCTCGCCGCGGTGCCGATCATGTTCTTGTTGACCAGGAACTGGTCGAGTTGGTTGGGCACGCCCTGGTAGTAGAAGCTGCCGTCGGGCGCCCCGGCCAGGGGCCACATGAGGTTCCAGAAGTAGGGGTTGTCGGCGTCGACGACCTTCTGGTGCTGGCGGGTGGCAAGCGCGTGGATGCTCAGCGAGGTGTCGAATGGTTCGTCGTTGAAGTCGCCCATGGCGATCGCCGGGGTGTCGGGGCCGAGGACCTCGAGGGCGCGTTGGTGGAAGTAGGCCAGTGTCTCCCCGGCGATGTGGCGGTAGCCCGCGGACTCGTACTGGCCTCCCGAGCGCGAGGGCCAGTGGTTCCCGAAGGCCACCAGCTTCGTGCCCGCGGCGGTGGTGAAGTCGACCTGCACGATGTCGCGGGTGGCGTTGCGACGCATCACCACGTGGAAGAACACCTCGCCGGGGGTGAGCAGGGTGGTCTCGTGGAGGAACGCGACGTCGATGCCGCGGGCGTCCTGGGTGTCGGCGTGCACCACCGCGTAGGACCGGTCGGGCAGCAGCTGATGCACCGCGTCGACGAGCAGGTCGAGCACGAACCGGTTCTCGACCTCGCACACCCCGAGCAGGTCGGGGCCTTGGGCGTGGTTCATCTGCGCGATCACCGACGCCAGCTGGGCGACCTTGCGGTCGCGCACCGCCGGCGTCCAGCCCCGGATGTCCTCCCCGATGGCGCGTTTGACCTTGTCCGGACGACGCTCGGGCGGGGCGTTCTCCTCATCGAAGAGGTTCTCGAGGTTCCACCACGCCACGTAGTACGAGGTCGCCATCGCCTACTCCCCCCGCCGAGCTCGCCCCCTCAAGCCAGCACTTCACGCACAGCCAACAACCGGCGCCGTCACCGACACAGGGCCGAACGGGGAAGACGTGACGCCGTAGGAGTGACAGTCGCCGCCGCCCCACCGCGGGAGGCACACGCTCTGCGAGAGATGCCCCCACCCAGCCGGGCCCTACGGGCCCGAAGTGTCGGGAGCGGGGCCCCCGCTATCGCGCCTGCGGCGCCGAGGTTGAGGATCATCCGCTACGAGCTCCGATGCCGGTGGGCCCGAAGCTGGTCAGCCTCCACCTCGAGCTGGGCGAAGAGGCCCTGCCAGTATGACTCGGCGTCCCCACTCAGCGGCGCCACAGCCATCGCGGAGGCAGCCCGCGGGCCTGCTGATCGGCCACCGGCCTCGTCGCCTCGTCGACCGCCTCGGCGGGCAGTCCAGCGCCCACAACCTTGCTCTGCTCGTCGTCCATGAGCCGAACCTGCACCTGAGCGCTCACATCGACGCACCGTTTCGAAGGACCGACGTGGGCTCACCTGCGGGCAGGATCCGAGGACAGCCACCCGCCGCGGACGGAGTACCGGTGAGCGGGTGCACGGCGCGACGCGCCGCGACGCTGATTTCACGTGGACTCAGCGGCGAACACGTGCGTCGTCGCAAGGTTGTACGCCCGCCAATGCGGGGGTCAGGTCGATCGGTCAGTGGGCGCGGTGATAGGCCTCGGTGATCTCGCGGGGAATGCGGCCCCGCTCGTTGACGGTCATGCCCTGCGTGCGGGCCCACTGCCTGATGGCCTGGTTCTGCTCGCGATCCACGCCGGTGCGCCCACCGGCACCGTCGTGCTGGTGGCGGCGCGACTCGAAGCGCGGCCCCGACCGCCCAGCAGCGCTGGTCCGCCGGCGCCCGCCGGTGCGGCGGGCGTGCTCGACGAACTCGCCCAGGCCCTCGCGCAGCGCACGCGCGTGGTCCTGCGACAGGTCGATCTCGTAGCTCACGCCGTCCAGGCCGAACTCGACGGTCTCGTTGGCCGGGCTCTGGTCCAGATCATCGAGGAGGGTGACGACAGTCCGCTGCGCCATCGGCTTCCTTTCGCGCCCGGGTCAGGGTGCTCCGGAAAGCCCCACCCGTGCGCCACTGGCCACACCGATCCCGAGCAAGACCGACGATAGGCCAGGAGTGCTGGTCACCGCTCGTGCGGCGCCCTCTCGTGTTCAGCTGTCCCGCTTTGCCTGGCGCCCTCGGGCTCCGCGCGCTCCCCGGCGCCATCGCCACCGGCCACCTCACCGCAGGGCACTGGGCCACGAGAAGCGGGGAACCCGGCGGGCAGCAAGAGGGGTCGGGCCGTGCTTACCGGGCTTCGTCAGCTGCGTCTTGATTTCGTCAGTCGAGCCGACTGCGGTTGGGCGTTCCGGTGATGCCGAACCGCAGTCCCGCGGCGTCCACGTCGCCGATGCCTTGCTGGCGGGCGTCGTCGTAGCCGGCCTGGATACGCGCCTCGATCGAGGCGCGGGAGAAGTCGGCGGGGTTGGACAGCTCGGGCGGGAGGCTGGAGGTGACCACGTTCAGGTGATCGATCTTGCGGTGAGCGCGCAGCCGCTGAAAGACCGCGTCCTGGTGGATGGTGCTGTCGGCGGGGAGTTCGTCCTCGATCCGCGCGAGCAGGTCGACGACGTCGTTGATCTCGTCGAAGAACCGGCTGTCGAGGGCGAGCCGGCTGGTGTACTGCAGCTGCGCCACCCGCTGCATCACCTCGGGGAAGGTGCGCGGGATCGGCGCGTTCATCGAGGAACAGCTCGACGACGATGAGCTCCCGCTCCACTGCGCGCGACCCCCCGCCCGCTGCTCGAGCGGGTTGATCGCCGGCCCGAGCGGGGTGTTGGATAACAACCCGCCGTCCCAATAGTGGTCCGCCGCGAGGGTGCCCCGACTGTCGTCGTCGCGAAGGGCGGCCAGCGCCCGGTCGATGCTGGCGAGCAAGCCCGGCGTCGCAGCGTCGCCGGGGGTGCGGCCGGCACCGAGGAGCGCGAACGACGCCCGGTGGGCGTCGTCGTCGAACCCGCCAGCACGTGCAGCGCTGCCTCGGCGCGCCGATCCCCATCGAGAGCCGCGGCGAACAGCCGGCCGACCTCGCTGCGGCGAGCGTCGCGCCCGCAAAGGGAGCCGTCGATGGGCTCGCTCCAGGTGTCGTGGTCGTTGGTCGTCATGTCGGGTTGGACGCAGCCGGGCCGACGTCCGTTCCCGCCCGCGAGGTGCGGGCGGGGACGGTCGACGGTGAGATCACCCCGCGGGTCTACCGGGCGGGGTCGTCCTGCCGCGCCGGACGGCCGGCGAGGTGGGCGCGGATGGTGGCCTGGCCGCGGAGCGCCCGGGACTTGACGGTGCCCTCGGCGATCCCGAGCAGCTCGGCCGTCTCGGCGATGCTGAGCCCGTCGAGGTGGAGCACCTCGAGCACCAGGCGTTGCTCGCGGGGCAGCACGCGAGCAGCTCGGGCAGCAGCGCGGCAGCGTGCGCCCGGTCGACTACCGCACCCGCCGGGTCGCCGGGGTCGCTGCGCTCGGGCCGGTCGTAGCGGTAGAACGCCCCGACCGGCACCGACCGGTCCGTCCGGCGGCGCCGGGCGGCGGTGATGGCCTCGTTGACCGTGATCCGGTGCAGCCACGTCGACACCTTTGCCCGCCCGAGAACGTCGCCGCGCTGCGAAGCACGCGCAGCCACACCTCCTGCACCACGGCCTCGGGGTCCGGCTCGACCACGCCAGCCCGCGCACCACCCCGAGCAGGATCCGCTGGTAGCGGTGCACCAGCACCGCGATCGCCTCGCGGTCCCCGGCGACGTGGTCCGCAAGGAGCCGCTCATCGGTCCGGGTGTCGGTGCGCGGGTCGCTGGTCGGCTGATCAGGCTGGGTGGTCATGGTGGGCTCCGACCGGGAGGAGAAGGTCGGGGCTGGTGGGCCCCGGGGCGGTGGGTGCGAGGCGCGTGCGCCTCCACCGCCCGAAGGGCGCCGAGCGGGCCGTCGAGACATCCCTGGGCCTCGCGCGGTCAAGTCGCCGACTCCGATGGACTCCCGAGACCGAGTCGCGTGACTGGGCCCGGCGTCCTGGCGGTGGAGGCGTTCTTCTGCCTCCACCCCGGGGGCGCCGCGTCCGCCCGCGGAGGCTCACCAGCCAGGGTCGAAGAGCAGAAGATCTCTCGGGCCGCGCTCGACGATCAGCAGAGCCGGCCCGTAGGGCCGCCGTCATGGCGCGGTGCGAAGAAGTTCTGCGGCCCTTGCTGGTGAGAGGCGGGCGGATCAAGCTGCCGGGTGCTGACGACGGCTGAAAGCTGACCCCTTGGCGACGGGTGAATCTGGACCCCCTTGCCGTTAGTGAGGGGTGCTGAGCGTGGAGGACTGGGCGGAGATCCGCCGGTTGCACCGGGCTGAGGGGATGC
>NZ_JAQZAO010000022.1 GCF_028737315.1 Actinomycetospora lemnae
CTCCAACAACCGGAACTGCTCGGCGCGCAGCGCGACCATCCGCGCCCGGGCACGCTCGAGCAGCACCCGCCCGGCCACACCCACCCGTTCGCTCACGTGTTCGAACCTAGCCCCGACCCCCGACACTGCTGCTCGGGGAAGCTGAGACACCCTCAGCGAACGGCGCTCCGTTCTCCGGACCGCACAGGCGGCAACCGGGAGCGCGTCACGGCGATGAGGCGGCCGCGGTCATCTCGACCTGGACCGTTGGGAGTGGCCGTCGAACACCGCGCCGCGGACAGGAACACACGCCGGCGGCCCGGAGGACAGGGGCTCTCAGAGCTCCATCGCGAGCAGCCGGGAGCTCAACGACTTGCCGTGCGTGTCCAGCGCCGTCGACACCGTCACGCCGCCCCCGCGCACCCCGGAGCAGACGAACTGCAGCGCGTACACCAGCGGCAGCTCGTGGCGCACGACGTCGCCGGCGACCCACGGCTCGAGGTGGGCACGGACCCGCTCGACCGACAGCGACCGCACCAGCTCGGGGTACGCGGCGTCGTCGTACGGCACGACCGTCAGCGTCGCGACCGTGCCCTTGTCGCCCGCCCGGCAGTGCGCGAGGTCATGCAGCCGCACCGACGGCCTCCAGGATCGTGGTCCGCGGGTGCACGGCGCTGCGCGGTACGAGCGTCGAGACCACCCCGAGGACGGGCGTCCGGTGCACGCGCACGCCCCCGCCGCCGGCTGGCCCGTTGGTGTAGAGCGCCTCGACCTCGTGGCCGACGGCGTCGAGCACGGCCGGGTCGTCGCCGCGCGCCGCGACCCGCAGCCGGGCGTCCTCGGGGCCACCGCGCACCTCGATCCGGGGCGCGACCGGCAGCCCCGCCAGCCGGGTGGCGACGACGTCGGCGGCCAGGCGGCCCCGGGCGTCCGCCCCCGGACCGACGTAGGAGATCTCGGCCTCGACCCGCGTGCCGGCACGGTGGCCCACACTGACCTTGAGCCGGTCCGGGCGCGGCCGCCCGCGGGCGCCGTGGACACGCACCCGGTCGGGACCGGCGTCGTCCACCCGCACGCCGCGCAGGTCGAGCAGGACGTCGGGGGTGACGTAGCCCGACGGGTCGGTGACCTCGTAGAGCAGCTGCTCGCGGACGGTGTGCCGGTCGAGGCGCCCGCCGGTGCCGTCGAGCTTGCCGTAGGTGGCCGACCCGTCGGCGGCGACGTCCGCGAAGGGGAAGCCGAGGTGGGCGAGGTCGGGCACGTCGAACCTCCCCGGGTCGGCGGCGTACCCGCCGGTCAGCTGGCCGGCGCACTCGAGCAGGTGGCCGACGAGCGTTCCGGCTGCCGTGACGTCGACGTCGTCGGGCGCCCACCCGAGGCGCTGGGCCAGCGGCGCGAGGAACAACGACGGGTCGGCGACGCGGCCGGTGACGACGACCTGCGCGCCGGCCTCGAGCGCGGGCGTGATCGCGTCGGCGCCGAGGTAGGCGTTGGCCGACACGATCTCCCCGTGCTCGCGCAGCGGGCGGCCGTCCTCCAGCGCGGGAGCGCCGAGGTCGAGCACGTCGAGCACGTCGTCGCCGGTCACGACGCCGACGCTCGCCCGCGCCCCGAGGTCGTCGAGCAACGCCCGCACCGCGCGGCCGGCCGCGACCGGGTTCGCCGCGCCCATGTTGGTGAGCACCCGGGTCCCCCGCTCGAGCGCGACCGGGAGCAGGGGCGCGAGCCGGGCGTGCAGGCGCGGGTCGTGGCCGGCGTCGGGGTCGGCGAGACGCCGTTGCTGGCCGAGGGCGATGGTGCGCTCGGCGAGGCACTCCAGGACGAGGTCGTCCAGGTCGCCGCGCGCGGCCAGGTCGACGGCGGGGTCGAAGCGGTCGCCGGCGAAGCCCGCGCCGCTGCCGATCCGCACGGTCGTCGGCGTCATCAGATCACCCCGGTGAGGAGGGCGACGGCGGTCATGACGAGCGTGCTGCCGAACGCCCAGCCGAAGACGAAGCGCTGGTGGGCGCCGAAGTCGACGCGGGTCAGGCCGACGAGGATGAAGGTCGACGCGGTCAGCGGGCTGAGCGGGAAGCCGGTGGTCATCTGCCCGAGGATCGCCGCCCGGGCCACCTCGGCCGGCGCGCCGCCGAGGGCGCCGGCCGTCTCGGCGAGCACCGGCAGCACCCCGAAGTAGTAGGCGTCGGGGGTGAAGACCAGCGACAGTGGCATGCCGGTCACCGCGACGAGGGTGGGCAGCAGGCCGCCGGCCGCGTCGGGGATCACCGACACCAGCGCCCGCGCCATCGCCTCGATCATGCCCGTGCCGCCGAGGATGCCGGTGAAGACGCCGGCCGCGAAGATCATCGTGACGACGAGGACGACGCTGCGGCCGTGGCGCTCGAGGAGCTCCTGCTGCTGGGTCCACCGCGGCGCGTTGATCAGGAGCGCGACCACGAAGGCGGCGAGGAAGACCACCGGCAGCTCGGCGAGCTGCAGGAGCAGGACCACGAGCAGCGCGAGCGTGACCACGGCGTTGAGCCAGAAGCGCACCTGGTCGGCGCGGGTGCGGCGCGTCGTCCGCGTCAGGGTCCCGACGGCGCCGTCCCCGCTGTCCCCGTCGTCCCCGCTGTGCCCGTCGTCCCCGCTGTCCCGGCCGGTCGCACCGTCGGAGCCGTCCCCACCGCCGGACGGCGGAGGGGTCTCCCCCTCGCCCGTCCGTGCCGACGCGCCCACGGCGAGCGGCTCGTCCAGCGTGATCACACCCAGCCGCTTGCGCTCCGCGCGTCCGATCACCCACGACGCGAGCACGACCCACGCGATGCCGGCCGCCATCGCCGGGAGCAGCGGCACGAAGATCTCGCTGGCGGGGAGGTCGAGCGCGGCCATGGCCCGGGCGGTCGGCCCGCCCCACGGGACCATGTTCATCACGCCCGCCCCGAGACAGACCAGGGCGGCCAGGACGATCCGGCGCATCCCCAGCCGTTCGTAGATGGGCAGCATCGCCGTGACCATGATCAGGAACGTCGAGGCGCCGTCGCCGTCGAGGGCGACGAGGACGGTGAGCACAGCGGTCCCGACGCAGATCTTCAGCGGGTCGCCGCCTGCCCAGCGGACGACGCGGCGGATGGCGGGGTCGAACAGGCCCGCGTCGATCATCAGGCAGAAGTAGAGGACCGCGAACGTGATCATGATGGCGACCGGTGCGACCTGCTCGAGGCCGTCGAGCACCAGGTCGCCGAGCTCGCCCCCGGCGCCGACGGCCACCGCGGCCAGGGCCGGGATGACGGTCAGCGCGAACAGGACCGAGACCCGGCGCGAGAGCACGGCCGCCAGGAAGACGGCGATGGTGAGGAAACCGGCCGCGGCGAGCATCGTCGACCTCCGGGTCAGCACGGCTGCACCGGACCGTCGGCCCGCTGCAGGAGGTGGTCCGGGTCACGCCCGGTGCCGTGACGATGGCCAGGCGTACCTATGCTCGTCAAAGACCGATCGGCGATGGATTGATGCAGGCAGAGCATGGACGTCACGCTGCAGCAGCTGCGGGTGATCGTCGCCGTGCACGAGGCGGGCGGCTTCACGGCGGCTGCCGAGTCCCTGCGGGTCGCGCAGCCGTCGCTGAGCCGCACCGTCGCCGAGGTGGAGCGCCGCCTGGGCGCCGGCCTCTTAGGCCGCGACGACCCCGGGCAGCAGGAGCGGGTCCGGGTGGCGACGCTGCCGTCGCTCGCCATCCGCCACCACGTCGACCACGCCCTGGTCGCCGCCGACGTCCGACCCCGCCGGGTCGTCGCGGCGCGCAACGTCGCGGCGGTCGCGGGGCTGGTCGCCGCGGGGCTCGGCGTCAGCGCGGTCCCGGGCCTGGTCGTGCCGCTGACCGGCTTCGCCGACCTCGTCGCCGTCCCGCTCGACGCCCCCGTCGTCGTGCGCCGGATGGCCCTCGTGCGCGGGGAGGGCGTCTCGCCCGCGGCCGCGGCGTTCGCCGACCTGCTCGTCGGCGCCGACGACCGCCCGGCCCTCCCCCGCTTCGCGCGCTGGCTCCCGTGAGCCGGACGAGGCGGTGGGGCGCCGGGTCGGCGTGACGCTGCTGGTGCTCGTCCTGCTCCTGGCGCGCCCCTGCTCGGCGAGCCCGAGCGGTTCGCGGCGGTGCTGCGCCCGCCGCTCGACGCCCTGGGCTGACACGGTGGGCACCATGAGCTTCTTCGTGCGCCCGGCGGGCGAGGGCGACCGCTACGAGTTCGGCGGCGCGACGTTCACGGTGAAGGCCGACGGCGACGACACCGAGGGCCGGGTCGGCGTGATGGAGCAGTCCGGCCCGCCCGGGCTGACGGTGCCGCCGCACACCCACGACGGCGAGGACGAGATGTTCTACGTGCTCTCCGGCGAGCTGCGCGGGTTCTGCGGCGACGAGCGGTTCACCGCGTCGGAGGGCTCGTTCCTCTTCCTGCCCCGCGACGTCGAGCACGGCTTCGAGGTGGTCGGCGACCGCCCCGCCCGAGCGCTGACGATCGTGGGACCGGCGAAGTTCGACGCGCTCATCCGGTCGCAGGGCCGCCCGCTGACCTCCTAGGCTGGGTGCGGGAGGGGGACGCCGTGCGGGACGAGGAACTGATCGTCGAGTTCGCGCTGACGCGGCTCGACCACCCCGGGCTCGACCTGGAGGAGACCGCCGCGCTGCTCGTGCGCCGGGTGGGCCCGGAGCAGATGCTCGCGTTCGCGTCGCAGAACCTCGCCGACCGGGGCGAGCTGCGCGGCGCCCTGTTCGACGCGGCCGTCGAGCGGGTCGTGCGCGTGGTGCTGCAGCTGCGCGACGCGCCGCTCTGACGGCCCGGCTCACGCCCGCCGGCGCTCGGGCGGCGGCACCGACACCCAGGTGAGGTGCTTGCCGTGCCGGTCGTCGCCGGACGACCGCCCGCGCAGCCGCCGCCCGACCCACGGCAGGACGTGCTCGCGGTAGTACCGCAGCTCGGTGACGACGCCCCGCGTGCTCGGCGCGCCGGCGGGTCCCGCGGCGGGCGCCGGCCCCTCCCCGATCCCGGCGAGCACGAGGTCGGCGGCACGGCGGTGGCCAGCGGGCCCGAGGTGGAGCCGGTCGGGCGACCAGTAGCCGGGCCGCCGGATCTCGGCGTCGTGGAAGACGTCGACGAACGCGGTGCCGTGCGTGGCGGCGAGCTCGGCGATGCCGGCGGTGAGCAGTTCTCCGCGGCGTCGCACCACGTTGCCGAACGGGAGCCGCTGCGACGGGTCGGCGCCCGAGATGAGCACCACCCGTACACCGGCCCCGGTCGCGCGGCGCACGGCCCGCTCGGTCAGGGCGACGAGGTCGTCGACGGCGATGTGCCGGCGCAGCATGTCGTTGCCGCCGCCGTTGAGCGTGAGCAGCGTCGGGCGCGGCTCCAGCGCGAGGGCGGCGTCGAGCTGCTCGGTGACGATCGGGCCGAGCAGCCGGCCGCGCACCGCGAGGTTCGCGTACCCGATCGGCTCGCCGCGCGACGCGGCCAGACCGGCCGCGACGAGGTCGGCCCACCCGCGGGTCGCCCCGTCGCCGACCTCGTCACCCACGCCCTCGGTGAAGCTGTCCCCGATCGCGAAGTACACGGCGACCATCCTCCGCGAGGATCAGCCGCCGATCTCCGCCCGGGGCCGGAAGTGCAGCTGGTTCCACACCGCCCACGACTGGTCCATCGTCGCCGTGCGGATCTCCCAGCTGTACGGGAGGCCGTCGTAGAGGCCGGTCGAGTAGATCGTCCCGTCGCGCTCCGCGGTGTAGAGCGGGCCCTGGGACGCGCCACCGGGCAGCGACCAGGTCTGGTACTGGTCGACGCGCGGCCCGAGCGTCTCGGTGTCGCGGTAGAAGGCCTGGGCCCCTGCCGTGTCGGGCCAGCGGGCGAAGATCACCCGCGCGTCCGGGGCGACGCCCGGGTAGCGGCAGATGACCGCCTCGGCGGGGTCGACCCCGGTGCTGGTGGTGAGCCGGTCCTGCGGGCCCGACGGGCGGCAGTCGGCGCCGGCGGCGTCGGGGAAGACCTCGGTGACCGAGAGCTGGGCGGTGCCCGAGGAGGGTGCGGACGGTGCCGACGGGGACGAGGGGCCGGCCGGTGCCGACGGGGTCGACGCCGACGGCGGGGCGGCCGTGGTCGTCGTCCCGGCGTTGCGCTGCACGAGCAGCGCGACCGCCCCGACGACCACGAGCAGCAGGACGACCACGACGCCCGCCACGATCGCGGCCGTCCTCCCGTTGTCCCGCCCGCCCTGCTCCGGGGACCGGCCGCCGGGCTCGGTGTACCGGACGGTGCCGGGCGCGGGAGGCGGCGGGGGGAACGGCCCGGGGCCGCCCATGGGCATGCCGGTGCCCGCCGTCCGGTACGGGGCCGGCCCCTGGGACGGGCGCCACGGCTCGGGCCCCGACGCGGGGCGCGGACCGGGGACCACCGTCGGCGTCGCGCCCTGCGGCCCGGAGGCCCGCGGTGCCGGGCCGGGCGCCGGGCTCGTCGTGGTCGGCTGCTCGCCGCCCACCCGCTCTCCCCGGAGCGCCGCGGCCGCGTCGACGGCCAGGTCGCCGGCGGTGGCGTAGCGGCGGGCCGGGTCCTTGGCCATCGCGGTCGCGAGCACGGCGTCGAGCGCCGGCGGCGAGCCCGGCGCGACCTCGGACAGGCGCGGCGGGGTCTCGTTGAGGTGGTCGTACATCAGCGCCGGGCCCTCGGACACGAACGGCGGGCGCCCGGCGATGGCCTCGAACAGCAGGCAGCCCAGCGCGTAGACGTCGACCCGGCGGTCCAGGTCGCGGTTCAGGAAGAGCTCGGGCGCCATGTAGGCGAGGGTCCCGATCGCCGTCCCCGTGCCGGTGAGCGACTGCGCGCCCGCGCCGACCGCCCGCACGATGCCGAAGTCGACGAGGTAGACGAAGTCGCGCCCGCGGTGCTGGGTGATGAGCACGTTGGACGGCTTGACGTCCCGGTGGACGAGGCCGTCGTCGTGCGCGGCGTCGAGGGCCTCCGCGACCTGGTGCACGATCTCCACCGCCCGCGCCGGCTCGAGGCGTCCGTGGCGCTCGATCTCCTCGGCGAGGTCGACGCCCGACACCAGGCGCATGTCGATGAACAGGTGCCCGTCGATGGTGCCGAAGTCGTGGATCGGGATGACGTGCGGCGACGACAGCCGGGCCGCGGTGCGCGACTCGCGGCGGAAGCGCTCCTGGTACTCCCCGTCATCGGCCAGGCCGCCGTGCAGCCGCTTGAGCGCGACGGTGCGCTGGCGGCTGGTGTCGTAGGCGCGGAAGACCTCGCCCATCCCGCCCCGCCCGATGCGCTCCTCCAGGCGGTACGGCCCGAACATCTCCGCGGGCCCGCCCGACGGGTCGCTCGGCGGCGTGTGGCCCGGGGCCTCGGTGCTCATGGGTGGCGTCTCCTGGGTCACGGGTGACCTGGTCCTGGCTCGGCCCCCAGCGATGATGTCACCGAGAGTATGCGTGATCGCCCTCCGATGGGCCAACAGGTCCGTCATCGTACGTCAGGCGCTACTTTCCGTGCTCGCCGTCACGAACGGGGTGCAGCAGGGAGCAGAGCACCGAGGACGCCGCCCGCGCGTGGTCGCTCTCGGAGGAGCTCACGGGGATCCGCTTCCGCACGGACAGGGTGGACGGTGCGCGCCCGCTGCCCCGGTCGCGCAGCATGCACGTCCGAGTCCCGAGACGACCTGAGCCTGGCCGACCTCGCGGACGGCCCACCGGCCGTCCCCGCGGTCGTCCCCGGAAGGAGCCCACGCGTGTCCGACACCCTCGACCGGCTGCAGCCCGATCTCCGCCTGCCCGCGCGCCTCATGTCGGCCGCGCTCGGGCGGCAGCGCAGCGTGGAGGACCTCCGGCGCCCGCCCGGTGCGGTCAACCGGGTGATCTCCGAGGTCGCCCGCCGGCGCGTGCCGAAGACGCTCCGCGTCCACGAGGAGAGCGTTCCCCGCGCCGACGGGTCGCGGCTGCGGCTGCTCGTCATCCGGCCCCGGCGGCCGCGGCGCGACGTCCCGGGCCTGCTCTGGCTGCACGGCGGCGGCTACCTCACCGGCGAGCCGGAGCAGGGCATCGGGATCGTGCGGTCGTTCGTCGAGGGCAGCGGCTGCGTCGTCGTCGCCCCCGCCTACCGCCTCAGCGTCGACGCGCCCTACCCGGCGGCCCGCGACGACGCCTACGCGGCGCTGCTGTGGCTGCGCGACCACGCCGACGAGCTCGGGGTGCGCCGCGACCAGCTCGCCGTCGGCGGCAACAGCGCGGGCGGCGGGCTGACGGCCGCGACGACGCTCTACGCGCGCGACCGCGGCGAGGTGTCGGTGGCGTTCCAGATGCCGCTCTACCCCATGATCGACGACCGCACCCCCGTCGACGTCCTCGACGACGCCCCCGTGTGGGACGCGGTCACCAACCGGAACGCCTGGTCGATGTACCTCGGCGACCGCGACGGCACCGACGACGTCCCCGCCTACGCCGCGCCGGCACGCTGCACCGACCACACCGGCCTCCCGCCGACGATGACCTTCGTCGGCGACGTCGACCCCTTCCACGAGGAGACCACCCGCTACGTCGAGGCGCTGCGCGCGGCGGGCGTGCCCGTCGAGTTCCGGGTGGTCGAGGGCGCGTTCCACGGCTTCGACGTGATCGCGTCGAGCGCGCGCGCCACCCGCGAGGCCGTGGCGTTCCGCGACCAGTGGTTCGGCCACGCCGTGCGGGCGTACCGGGCCCCGCAGCCCCCGGGTGCTCAGTAGGACCTCGGCAGCCCGAGGACGTTCGGGAGATCCCGTACTCCTCGGCGTAGCCCATGCCGCCAGTCCACGGCGCTCAGTCCTCGCGGTGGCGCTGGTGGTGCCGGCGGACCTTGAGCCGGTTGCCACAGGTCTTCATCGAGCACCAGCGCGCGGAGTTCGCCCGGCTCCGGTCCAGCAGGAACAGCCGGCACTCGGGGTTGGCGCACGGCCGCAGCCGCCCCGGGAAGCGCTGCGCGACCGCGCTCCACGCCAGGACCAGCTCGACCGCGATCCGCCGCTCGGGCGCGGCCTCGAGCCGCCACGCCACGCCGTCGTCGCCGACCTCGGGGAGCTGACGGGCGCCGCCGAGCAGGTCGGCCAGCACCCCGGGCCCGGCCTGCCCCGCCACGACCTCCTGCAGGCGGCCGCGGGCGTCGCGCAGCACAGCGAGCTCGGCGTCCTCGCCGAGACCACCGTGGGCGCGCACCCAGGACCGCAGCTCGTCGTCGTCGCCCCACCGGTCGGTCGGGCGCCCGTCCACGACCGGGGTGCTGTTGAGGGCCTCGATCAGCGCCTGCTCGTCGAGCACCGGGCACCACCTCCTGCCGCGACTAACCATATCACCGCGCTTGACAGGTTAGGGCCCGGTGCGTTCACTGACCCTCGTCCCCACTAACCACCATGTGTCGCCGAAGGAGTTACACCATGGTCGATGTCCGCCACCGCACCACCGTCGTCGACGGCCACCGTCTCGCCTACCGGGAGGCCGGTCCCGCCGACGCCCCGGTGCTGGTGCTGCTGCACGGCTACCCCACGAGCTCGCGCATGTTCCGCCACCTGATCCCGGCGCTGGCCGACCGCTACCACGTCGTCGCGCCCGACCACCTCGGGTTCGGACGGTCCGACGCGCCCCCGGTGGAGGAGTTCACCTACACCTTCGACGCCCTCGCCGACCTCACGCGGGGCCTGCTCGCGCAGCTCGGCGTGACCCGCTACGCGATCTACGTCCAGGACTACGGCGCCCCGATCGGCTGGCGCCTCGCCCTGCGCGACCCGTCGGCGATCACCGCGATCATCAGCCAGAACGGCAACGCCTACGACGACGGCTTCGTCCCCGACTTCTGGGCGCCGGTCCGGGCCTACGGCGCGGCCCCCGGACCCGACACCGAGGGCCCGGTGCGCGGCGCGCTCCGCCTCGAGGCGATCCGCTGGCAGTACCTCCACGGCGTGGCCGACCCCGAGCTCGTCGACCCCGACACCTGGGCGCAGGACCACGCCGAGATCAGCCGTCCCGGGCAGGAGCGTCTCCAGCTCGCCCTGTTCGCCGACTACCGCACCAACCCGCCGCTCTACCCGGCCCTGCACGCGTACTTCCGCGCGAGCGGGGTCCCCCTGCTCGCGGTGTGGGGCGCCGAGGACGAGATCTTCGGTCCCGACGGCGCTCGTGCCTTCGCCCGCGACCTGCCCGACGCCGAGATCCACCTCGTCGAGGGCGGCGGTCACTTCCTGCTCGAGAGCCACCTGGACCTGGTCGCCGGGTACGTCCGCGGGTTCCTGGGCCGCGCCCTGACGTCCACGCGTGCTCGGCCCACCGGCACGGACAGGCTCGCGGTGTAGGACGGCCCACCCCGGGGGAGGTGGACGCGCCGCACGTCGGGGCCGGCCGCGCGGCTGCGCTGGTGAACCGCACGGCCGGCTGCCCGTCCTTCGCGGCGCGGGGCCGACCGGTTCGCTCGGGCGCCCCCGGTCGGTGTGGCTCCCGACCGTGCACCAGTGCTGAACGACGTCGTCCTCGATCACTCGCTGGACGTGAACGATCGTCACGCGAGATGCTGATCGAGGTCTCCGTGGCGGCAGCGTTGCCCTCGTCGAGACCACATCCCGCGCCGACGCGTCGAGCCGACGCGCGCGCCGACGAAGGGGAGGAAGCATGGGTGTGCCCACCGGAGGCCGACGTGTCCTGCCGGAGCCCGACGTGCCGCGCCGGGCGATCACGACGTGCGGGCCCGACGGGGCGCCGCGACCGTTCGACCCGGTGCGGCCGACCGAACCGCCCGCCGGGGCACCGAACGTCGTGCTCGTCGTGCTCGACGACCTCGGCTTCGGCAGCTCCAGCGCGTTCGGTGGGCCCTGCCGGATGCCGACCGCGGACCGCCTCGCCGACGACGGGCTGCGCTACACCCGCTTCCACGTCACGGCCCTGTGCTCCCCCACCCGCCAGGCGCTGATGACCGGGCGCAACCACCACGCCGTCGGCATGGGCGCGACCACCGAGATGGCGACCTCGGCGCCGGGTTACACCGGCTACCGCCCGCGCAGCGCCGCGACGCTCGCCCGCGTCCTGCAGGGCAACGGCTACAGCACCGCCGCGTTCGGGAAGTGGCACCAGACCCCGCCGGCGGAGATCAGCCCCGTCGGGCCGTTCGACCGCTGGCCCACCGGCGAGGGGTTCGACCACTTCTACGGGTTCATGGCCTGCGAGATGAACCACTGGTACCCGCTGCTCTACGAGGGCACGACGCCCGTCGAGCCGAGCCGGCGGCCCGAGGACGGCTACCACCTGTCCGAGGACCTCGTCGACCGCGCCGTCGACTGGGTGCACACCCAGCGCTCGCTGACGCCGGACCGGCCGTTCTTCACCTACCTCGCCTTCGGCGCGTCGCACGCCCCGCTGCACGTCGCCCCGGAGTGGCGCGAGCGCTACGACGGCGCGTTCGACGACGGGTGGGACCGGCTGCGCGAGACCACGCTCGCGCGGCAGAAGGCGCTGGGCGTGGTCCCCGAGGCCACCGAGCTCGCCCCGTGGCCCGACGGCGTCCCGCACTGGGACGAGCTCGACGACACCCGGCGGGCGCTCGGCGCGCGGTTCATGGAGACGTTCGCGGGCTTCACCGAGCACGCCGACGCCCAGCTCGGGCGCTTCGTGGCCGCGCTCGAGGAGCTCGGCGCGATGGAGAACACGCTGTTCCTCTACCTGCTCGGCGACAACGGCGCCTCGGGCGAGGGCGGGATCGAGGGCACGCACGTCGAGCACCGTCTCGGGCACGGCATGGTCGACGACCCGGCGGAGATGCTCACCCACCTCGACGAGATCGGCGGCCCGGCGAGCTACCCGATCGCGCCGGTCGGCTGGGCGCTGGCGATGAACACGCCGTACCAGTGGACCAAGCAGGTGGCCTCGCACTTCGGCGGCACCCGCGACGGGCTGGTCGTGCACTGGCCCGCCGGGATCGCCGACCGCGGCGGGCTGCGCCACCAGTTCCACCACGTCATCGACGTGCTGCCCACCGTCCTCGAGTGCGCGGGGATCCCGCAGCCCACCAGCGTCGACGGCACGCCCCAGCAGCCGATCGACGGCACGAGCATGCGCTACACGTTCGCCGACGCGGACGCGCCCGACCGCCGGCGCACCCAGTACTTCGAGATGTGCGGCAACCGCGGCGTCTACCACGACGGCTGGACGGCGGTGACCCGCCACGGCACGCCGTGGGAGATGGTGCCCACGGACAGCGGCGGCTTCCGCGACGACGTCTGGGAGCTCTACGACACGACCACCGACCCGAGCCAGGCGCACGACGTCGCCGGGGAGCACCCCGAGCTCCTCGCCCGGCTGCGCGAGCTGTTCCTCGTCGAGGCGGCGAAGTACCAGGTCTTCCCCCTCGACGACCGGGTCACCGAGCGGGAGAACCCGCGGCTCGCGGGCCGGCTCGACCTGGTCGGCGACCGCACCTCGGTGACCTTCCGGGGCTCGACCCGGCGCCTCATCGAGGAGACGGTCCCGAACGTCAAGAACCGGTCGCACGCGGTGGTCGCCGACGTCGAGGCGCCGGGCGACGGCGTCCTCGTGGCCCAGGGCGGGCGGTTCGGCGGCTGGGCGCTCTACGTGTCCGGCGGGCGGGCCTGCTACGTCTACAACTTCTTCGGCCTGCGCCGGCACACCGTCCGCGCCGACCACGTGCTCGCCGCCGGGCGGCACGAGGTGCGGGTGGACTTCGCCTACGACGGCGGGGGCGACGGCCGGGGCGGGACCGCGACGCTGCGGGTGGACGGGCTCGTCGTGGGCGCGGTGCGGGTCGACGCGACGGTCCCGTACTACTTCTCGTTCGACGAGACCTTCGACGTCGGCGTCGACCTCGGCACCCCGGTCACCGATGACTACGCGGCCGGCGACAACGCCTTCACCGGCACCGTCCACTCCGTACGCGTGGAGCTCACCGCCCCGGATCCCGAGCCGGGCCCGGAGCCGGAGGGCCGGCACCGGCGGGTCATGGCGTCGCACTGACTCACGCCGGCCCCGCGCAGCGGAAGCCCAGGTTGCCCGAGCTCGACTCCGGGGTGTTCGAGGTCCGGGCCGCGACCCGGTAGCGGTTGCAGTACGAGTCGTGGCAGAGGTAGGAGCCCCCGCGCATCACGCGGGCGCTCCCCTCGTCCGGCCCGACCGGGTCGTGCTCCGGGGAGCGGGTGTACCAGTCGGCGGCGAAGCGGTCGGCGCACCACTCCCAGACGTTGCCGACCGTCTGCCACAGCCCGTAGCCGTTGGGCCGGTAGGTCTTGACGGGCGCGGTGGTCAGGTAGCCGTCCTCGCGCGTGTTCTCGGTGGGGAACCGCCCCTGCCACGTGTTGAGGTTCCAGCGCCGGCCGAGTTCGTCGCCCCACGGGAACCGCGCGCCCTCGAGCCCGCCGCGGGCGGCGTACTCCCACTCCGCCTCGGTCGGCAGCCGCTTGCCCGCCCACGCGGCGTAGGCCGTCGCGTCGTGCCACGAGACGTGGACGACGGGGTGCTGGGCGCGGTCGCCGACCGACGACCCCGGCCCCTCCGGCTGCCGCCAGCACGCGCCCCGCACGGCCAGCCACCACGGGGCGCCGTCGACGCTGGTCAGGACGTCGGAGCGGTCGCCGGTGAACGCGAGGTGGAACACCGCCGACGAGCCCCAGCGCTCGGCGTCGGTGACGTGGCCGGTGTCCTTGACGAAGCGGCCGAACGCGGCGTTGGTGACGGTGGTGGCGTCGATCGCGAAGGGGCGCAGGACGACGCGGTGCACCGGGCGCTCGCCGTCCGCGGGATCACCGTCGCCGTGGTGGTCCCCCATGGCGAACGCGCCGCCGGCGATCGGGACCTGGCCTCGGGGGGAGCGTGTCACGAACGGCCAGTCTCCCACCCCGATCGTTCGGCGCCAGCGGACAACGGCGCACGGAACTGTTGTGATGTGCTGCATGGACCTCTCGCTGCGCCGTCTCCGCACGCTGCGTGAGGTCGCGCGCCGCGGCGGGGTCAACGCGGCCGCGGCCGCGCTGCACTACTCGCCCTCCGCGGTCAGCCAGCAGCTCGACGCGCTCGGCGTCGAGGTCGGGGCGCCGGTGCTCGAGCGGGTGGGGCGCGGCGTGCGGCTCACCGAGGTCGGGCGCGTCCTCGTCGAGCAGGCCGAGCTGCTGCTCGCGGCCGAGCACCGCGCCGTCGCCGCCGTCGAGGGCGCGCGGCAGCACCTGTCGGCCCGGCTGTCGGTGGGCATCTTCGCCGCCGCCGCGGCCGGCCTGCTGCCCGCCGTCATCACCGACCTCGCCGCCACGCACGCCGGCATCACCCTCGAGAGCTCCGAGACCGACCAGGAGCAGGCCGTCCTCGACGTCCGGCACGGGCACCTCGACCTCGCCCTGCTCCTCGACTACCCCGACGCCCCGGAGCCCTGGGCGCCCGGACTGACCGTCGTCCCGCTCGGCCAGGACCGCATCCACCTCGCGGCCCCGACCGGCGCGCCGTACCGCGACGGCACCGACCTCGCCGAGCTCGCCGACGAGACCTGGATCATCTCCGGCCCGCACACGTACTACGGCCGTGCGGTGCGGACCGCCTGCCGCCGCGCGGGGTTCGAGCCGCAGGTCCGGCACCGGGTCGACGGCCTGGCGACGGCGCTCGCGATGGTCGCCAACGGGTTGGGCGTCACGCTCGCCAGCGACCTCGGCCGGGTGTTCTGCCCGCCGACCGGGATCGCCATCGTCCCGTTCGAGCGCCCCCTGGTGCGCACGGTCGTCCTCGCGCACCTCCCCCACGCCGTCGAGCGACCGAGCGTGCGGGCCACGGTCGACGCCTTCGCCCGCGCGGCGGCGACCCAGGGCCTGGCGCCGGCGGCCTGATCAGTCGTCCGGGGCGCCGCGCCACCCCGGCGGGGTCGGGGCGTTGATCCGGAACCCGACGCCGAGCATCCGCACGGTGAACGCCAGGGCGGCGCCCGCCAGCGACCACGCGACCGCGGTGCTGCCCAGGCGGTCGGCGACCACGACGACCAGGGCCCCGAGCAGCGCGGGGACCGCGTAGAGCTCGCTCGAGAGCACCGACGGGATCCGGCGCACGAGGACGTCGCGCAGGGTGCCGCCGCCGACCGCGGTGATGCCGCCGAGGAGGACCGCCTGCCCCGCGCCGGCGCCGAGGTCGAGGGCCCGCGCCGCGCCGGTCACCGCGAACAGGCCCAGGCCGAGGGCGTCGAAGACCGTGATCGACAGCGTGATGCGGTCGAGCTGCCGGCTCAGGGCGAAGGCGATCAGTCCGCCGGCGGTCGCGACGAGGAGGTAACGCCAGTCGCTGAAGGTCGCGGGCGGCAGCGCGCCGAGCAGGATGTCGCGCAGGATGCCGCCCCCGAGCGCGGTGATCATGCCGAGGGTCACGACGCCGACGATGTCGAGCCGCGCCGCGCGCACGGCGGTCAGCGCGCCGTTGAGCGCGAACGCGAACGTCCCGGCGAGGTCGAGCACGAGGGCGGCGGTGGAGGCGGCACCCGGGGTGAGGGTCGGGGTCATGGCCGTCACGAGGTTCCCCTCCCGCCGGTGACCGACGCACGGCGCGGGCTCCTCAGCCCGACGCGCGCTCCTCGGCGAACCGCGCGTACCAGCGCAGCGCCTCCGGGTCGTCGACCGACGAGAGGTTCGCGGCCTTCTCCAACGACCGCCCCGAGAGCAACTTCTTGATCGGGACCTCGAGCCGCTTGCCGGTCAGCGTGTGCGGCACGGCGGGCGCCTCGAGGATGTCGTCCGGCACGTGCCGGGGCGTCAGCCGCGACCGCAGCGTCGACACGATCTTCTCCTCCAGCGCCTCGTCCACCCGGTGCCCCGGCGCCGGCACGACGAACAGGCCCAGCCAGTAGCCGCCGTCGGGCAGGTCGACCCCGATGACCAGCGTCTCGACGATCTCCTCCATCGTCTCGAGCACGTCGTAGAAGTCGCTGCTGCCCAGCCGCACGCCGCCGCGGTTGAGCGTGGAGTCCGACCGGCCGTGGATGGAGACGCTGCCGTCGCCGTGCATCGTCACCCAGTCGCCGTGGCGCCAAACGCCGGGCCAGGTGTCGAAGTAGGACTCGGTGTAGCGGACGGCGTCGGGGTCGTTCCACAGGTACACCGGCATCGACGGCATGGGCTGGGTGATGACGAGCTCGCCCACCTCGTCGACGACGGGGTGCCCGTCGTCGTCCCACGCCGCGCAGTCGACGCCGGCGATCGGTCCGCCGATGCGCCCCACCTGCACCGGCGCGTACTCGTTGGCCCCGACGAACGAGCCGGAGATGTCGGTGCCGCCGCTGGTGGAGTCGATGCGGATGTGGGGGCCGACGTGCTCCATCAGCCAGTGGTAGCCGTCCGGGGGCAGCGCCGAGCCGCTGAGCATGACGTGCCGCAGTCGGCCCAGGTCGTGCTCCCGGCCCGGCGAGACCCCGGTGTTCGCCGTCGCGGTGACGACCCCGGCGCCCATGAGCACGACGTCGGCGCCGGTGCGGGCCGCGACCTCCCACACCGCGCCCGGCGGGTGGTTGGGCGCGCCCTCGTAGAGCACGATGCCCGCGCCCTGGGTCATGGCGCCGAGCTCGATGTTCCACAGCGCCCAGCCCGTCGAGGTGTAGGTGAACATCCGCTCGCCCTCGCGGAACCCGCCGTAGAGCCCGGACCACAGCAGGCCCTGCAGGGTGATGCCGCCGTGGCCGTGCACCAGCCCCTTGGGCAGGCCGGTGGTGCCGGAGGTGAACAGCACCCACAGCGGGTGGGAGAACTCGACCTGCTCGAACTCCAGCGGCTCGTCGCGCGCGAGGAGGTCGTCCCACGGTGTCGTGCCCTCGGGGTCCGGCCGGTCGAACACGTAGGGGACGTGGACGACGTGCCGCACCGTCGGCAGGTTCGCGCGCAGCCGGGCGACGACCTCGCCGCGGTCGACGACCTTGCCGTTCCAGTGGTAGCCGTCGGCGGCGACGAGGACGGTCGGCTCGAGCTGCGCGAGACGCCCGGTGGTGCCCTCGGCGCCGAAGTCCGGGGAACAGCAGGCCCACACCGCGCCCACGGCGGCGGTCGCCAGGCAGGCGATGACGGCGTGCTCGGTGTTCGGCAGGTAGGCGCCGACCCGGTCGCCCGGCCGCACCCCCGCCCGGCGCAGCCACCCGGCGGCCGCGGCCACCGCCCGGCGCAGCTCGCCCCACGTCATCTCGCGGGCGGGCGTCCCGCCCTCCTGGACGCACACCAGCGCGACGTCGTCGTCGCCCCCGCGGCGCAGCATGTGCTGCGCCCAGTTCAGCCGCGCGCCGGTGAACCAGCGGGTGTGCGGCATCGGGTCGTCGGTGCGCACCTGCGTCCACGGCGTGGAGAACTCGACCCCGTAGTACTCGACGACCGAGAGCCAGAACCGGTCGAGGTCCTCGACCGACCACCGCCACAGGGCGTCGTGATCGGGGAACGACCGGCCCTCGCGCTCCTCGAGCCAGTCGAGGTAGGCGCGCAGCGGAGAGCTCGCGATGCGCTCCGGGGTGGGGCGCCAGAGCGTCTCGGTCGTCTGCGTCATCGCCACCGCCTCGGTCGCACCGGGGTTCCTCGCTGAACACGCTGAACATAGAGAAGGCCGCCTCACCGCAGCCACCTCGCGGCGAGCGCGTCGAGCCGGGTCAGCACCTCGCGCTGGGGGCCCGGGTCGACCCAGAACGCGATGCGGTCGACGCCGACGTCGGCGATGCCGGTGCCAGCCGGGCGGGTTCGACGGGTCGGTCCGGGCGTCAGGACGGCGTGGCGTCGTCGAGCAGGTGGAGCTCGTGGGCGACGCGCACGAGCTCGGCGCGGCGGCTGCAGCCGTGGCGGCGCAGCATCGACGCGACGTGGTACTTGATCGTGTGGGAGCTGAGGTGCAGGCGCTCGCCGATCTCGTGGTTGCTCTCACCGCGGCTGATCCCCCGGACGACGGCGAGCTCGCGCGCGGTGAAGCCAGCCGGTGAGGGGGCCGCGCCGAGGCGTCGCTGCAGGAGCTCCCCGGCGATGCGCGGCTCGAACCAGCTGCCCGCCGTGACGACCTCCCGCAGGATGTCCGGCACGCGGCGCACCGAGGTCTCCTTGAGCAGGTAGCCCGACGCCCCCGCCTCGACCGCCTGGGCCAGCAGCTCCCGGTTGCCGTAGGCACTGAAGATGACCACGGCCGGCGGGCGGGACCGACGAGTCAGGGCCCGGCAGAGCTCGATGCCGTTGCCGCCGTCGCGCTCGCCGATGCGCAGGTCGACCATGGCGACGTCCGGGCGGGCGCGGGCCACCAGCCCCTCCCCCTCCTCGACGGTGGCCGCCGCGCCGAGGAACTCCAGGTCCGGCTCGCGTCCGGCCAGGGCCCGCAGCCCGTCGTGGACGACCTCGTGGTCGTCGACCACGCAGAACCCGATCACGGCGCCCCCGTCCCGCGCCGGGGCCACGGCGCCACCACCGCCCGCACGTGCGTGCCGGTCGGGGCCGCGGGCTCGACGTGGAGCGTCCCGCCGACCTGGGCGACGGCGGCGTGCATCGCCCGCATCCCGAAGTGCGCGCCCGTCCCGCCCGCGCTGCTCGCCGCGTCGAAGACGCCGTCGTCGGTGACGCGCAGGACCACCACGAGCGGCGAGGTCTGCAGGCGCACGGTGAGGTGACGACAGCCCGAGTGCTGCTCGGCGTTCGTCAGCGCCTCCTGTCCGATCCGGGCGAGCGCGTCGGCGACCGCCGGGTCCAGCTCGAGGTCGGGCCCGTCGAGCTCGAGGGTGCGCTCCACGTCCCGCTCGGGCACCAGGGCGATGCGGTCGAGGACCTCCGACGCCGGCGCCGAGCCCGTCCGCGGCGCCGAGACGAGCAGCCCGAGCTCGCCGCGCAGCCGGGCCATGGCGGCCTCGGCGGCCCGGGCGATGGTGTCGAGACGGGTCGCGTGCTCGTCGTCGGTGACGCCGTGGCGGGCCTGCTCGGCCTCGAAGCCGATCGCGACGAGGCCGCGGACCACCGAGTCGTGCAGGTCGAAGGCCACCTGCTCGCGCACGGCCTGCTCGAGGGCCCGGGCCTGGTCGGCCTCGGCGTAGCGGCGCCGCACCCCGGGCGCGGCGTGCCCGGCGACGTCCTCGAGGAGCTCCTCGTCGACGGCCGTGAACGGCCGCATCCGCCGGTCCCCGATGTAGAGGACGGCCGCGATCCGACTGTCCACCGACACCGGCGCCGCCATCGCCGACACGATCCCCTCCCCCCGGGTCTCGTCGACCGGCGCCGCCTCGAGCCGCCCGTCGGACGCGTAGTTGGCCGAGCACACCGGACGGCCGAGACGCCGGGCGAGACCGCCCAGCCCCTGGCCGTGCTGCACCCGCAGCCGACGGAACGGCGCCGTGCGGATGCCGAGCGCCTCGTCGAAGACGTAGGTCCCGGACGCGTCGACGGGGACGCCGAGGTAGGCGACCTCGGCGCGGAACAGCTCGCGGGCCGAGCCGAGGATGGCGGTCAGGACGGCGGGCTCGTCGTCGCTGGCCACCGCCGCCTCGGCCATCGTCCGCGTCGCGGCGCGCAGGTCGCGCCCGAGCTGCAGTGCCCCGGCCTGCCGGCCCCGGCGCAGCGCCCGCCCGATGGACTGCCGGTAGTGGCGGCGCACGTCGTCGTCGAGGACGGCGTCGGGGTTGCCCAACGGCGTCGCGAGGTTGCCGAGGACGACCGCGCCGTGCCCGTGGCGGTCCCGCCAGGGCACGACGACGCTCGAGCGCAGCCGCAGGCCGTGGCCACGCAGCCGGGAGCGGATCTCCAGCCGGTCCCGGACCGCGGGCAGCCGGCGCGGGAGCACGGGATCGACGAGGACCGGCTCGTTGGGCAGGAAGCCCTCGATCCCGCCCGACGCCACGGCGGCGAGGACCACCGCGGGCCCGGCGGCGCGGGCCTCGTAGACGACGACCCCGAACTCGGCGCCGAGCAGCGCCACGAGCTCGTCGAGGACCGGGCCCACGGCGTCGTGGATCGCCCGCGAGCCACCGCCGTCGACCAGGTACTCCACGGCACCGTCTCCTCCCGCGTCCCTCCGAGAGTTGCACAGGAGTGGCGGCCCGTCACCGTCCCGGAGCGGGCGCCGACTCAGGCCTGCCGCGCCCAGCTGGAGTCCGGCGGCGCCGGCTCGACCCCACGCACGTCGGGCAGGGCCATCTTGCGCTCGTCCTCCTCGTCGTCGACCCACGCGCGGGCGATCTCGTCGCAGGTCGCGAACCACACGCCGTCGTGCGAGACGATGTGCTGGATCAGCTTCTCGTACCACATCATGTGGTGCGCCTGACCGATGATCTGCGGGTGCACGCACGTGGCGTACACGGGGTTCTCCACGTTCTGGTAGGCGTAGTCGAAGATGTCCTGCCAGCGCCGCAGGATCGTCTCGGTGTCCTGCATCCCGGCCTGCGGGCCCGTGTAGGCCAGCGGCGGGAAGTCGTCGAGGTACCAGTTCACCGGGATCTCGAGGACGTGGCTCGCCTTGCCGGCCACGTTCGCCTTCTCCCAGTTCACCTGCCAGCGCTGCGGCCGGTAGGGCACGAGGTCGCGGGCCATGAGGCTCGTGTCGTAGGTGAAGCCGGACTCCTCGATGATGTCGAGGGTGTTCTCGCTGTAGTCCCAGTACGGGGAGCGATAGCCCGTCGGGCGCAGCCCCAGCACGTTCTTGAAGCTCTCGAACGCGAGGTCGACCAGGCGGCGCTCGGTGTCGCGCTCCAGACCCGGCGGGACCTCGTGGTAGTAGCCGTGGTGGCCGAACTCGTGGCCGTCCTCGAGCACCGCGCGGCACTGCTCGGGGAACGTGTCGACCGAGTGGCCGGGCGTGAACCAGGTCGTCGTGACGTCGTAGCGCCGGTAGAGCTCGAGCAGCCGCGGCACACCGACCTCGGCGCCGAACTGGCCCCGCGACATGGCCGACGGCGACGGACGGTTGAACGCGCCGAGCCACAGGGCCTGGGCGTCGAAGTCGGTCCCCAGGTTGACGGCGATCTTCTTGCCGGGCGGCAGTTGCAGGTGTCCCATCAGATCTCCTCGGTCAGGGCGTCACGACTTCTCTGGCGTGAGCTCGATGACGGTGTCGGCCTCGGCCTCGATGCGGGACCGGGTGTAGAGCAGCGGGAACGCCTCCCCGCGGCTCCAGGGGTCGAACAGGTCGGTCAGGTGCGGATCGCCGATCCGGCCCGACTGGCCGGGGGCGTTCATCGCCAGCGACGAGTCCCACGCGCCGACGTCGACGACGAGCCGGAACGTGGCGCCGGCGCTCTGCACGAAGTTCGGGCCGTACGCGGTGTTGCCGACGGTGTCGCCGCTGCCCCCGCGCGGCGCGGGGCCGGCGGAGAGCTGGTCGGCGGGCACCCCGGCGAGCAGGTGGCGCAGCGGGTGGTGGGCGTGGGCGACGTGCAGCGAACCCCAGGCCCACGCGGCGCGGTCGGCGCCGAGCAGCTCCTCGACCTCCCCGACGGCCGCCGGCAGCGTCGCGGCGACGATCTCCGCCAGGTCGGCGTCGGGCATGCCCTCCACCTGCTCGATGTCGACGCGGGCGTCGGCCAGCAGGTCCTCGGCCGGACTGATGCGGGTCGCGACGGCCACGGCGTCGTCGGTCCCGACGACGCCCTCCAGGGCGCGGCGCAGCAGTGCCGGACGCAGGTGACGACGGAACCAGACCTCGAACAGCGCGGCGGCCCCCGAGTCCGGCGCGAGCACCCCGTCCCACTCCGTGAGCAGGTCGAGCCCGTCGACGTCGCCCGGGACGGAGGCCTTCGCGACCCGCGCGAGGATGCGCCGCGCCGGGATCGACAGGAAGTCGCTCTGCAGCGCGACCATGCTCTCCGGCGTCGCGTCGGTGGTCGCGGCGAGCACCTCGTCGAGCCGGTGACGCCGGTAGGGCGCGTACCAGTCGTAGGTGATGTGGCGGTCGGCCGGGTGGTCGTCGGGCAGGTTGCACTCGTTGGCCGTGGCCAGGAAGCCCTGCTCCGGGTCCACGGCTCCGGGCAGCTGGTCGGCGTCGTAGAACCCGGCCCACTCGTAGCGTCCGTCGCCTGGCACCGGCAGCGTCCCGTCCCAGTTGGGGCGGACGGGCGTGAGGCCGCCGGTCTGCCAGGCGATGGTGCCCGACGGGTCGGCGTAGACCTGGTTCTCCGGCGGGGCGCCCCAGCGGTTCATCGCGGCGGCGAACTCGTCCCAGTTCTCCGCCCGCATGTAGTCCATGCTCCCGAGGTAGGGCGCCATCCCCGGCTCGAGCCAGGCCGCGCGCACCGCGTAGGCGAGCCCCCGCTCGTGGTCGTGGTGGATCACCGGGCCGTGGCGGGTGAACAGCAGCTCCACGGTGACCGCGTCGCCGTCGCGGACCGCGATCGTCTCCTCCACCCGGCGCATCGCCTCCCAGCCGTCGCCGTAGCGGTAGCGCTGCGGGTCGTCCGGGGCGGTCTCGTAGACGTAGAGGTCCTCCTGGTCGATCGCGAAGATCGTCAAGCCGAAGGCGATGCGTCCGTTGTGGCCGATGGAGATGCCGGGAAGGGCGGGCTCGCCGCCGCCGATGACGTCGAAGCCGGGCGCAGACAGGTGCGCGATGTAGCGCAGGCCGGGCAGGGCGGCCGCCGCGCGGTGCGGGTCGTTCGCGAGCAGCGGGCGTCCCGACCGGGTCCGCGAGCCGGCGAGCACCCAGTTGTTGCTGCCCTCGGGCAGGACGTCCCCCTGCGCGTCGTCGACCGGCGACGGGGGCCCGAAGACCGGGGCCGAGGTGGCGAGGTCGTAGACCTTCAGCACGTCGTCGGGGATCGCGCCGACGTCGAGGCCCTCGGGGACCTCGAGCGGACGCCACGGCTCGCGGCGCCGCCGCAGTTCCTCGGCCTCGGCGGGCAGGTCCCGCAGGGTGCGGGCGCGGGCCACCTCGTCGCGCACGTTGTAGAAGAGGCCGTGGCTGCGGATCCGGGCCACGTCCTCGGGATCCCAGAACGCGGGCTCGTAGTCGAGCGCGCGGAACTCCTCGGGCAGCAGGCCGGGGTCCTCGCGCGTCAGCGCGACGTAGGCGTTGACCCCCTCGACGAACGCCGTCGAGGCGCGCTTGGTGTCCGATCCGTAGGCGAGCCACTCCCCCCGCATGTCGCCGCGGTAGAGGAACAGCCGCGCCGCCCGGTCGCGCTCCACGTGCTCGGCGCCGAACACCTCGGCCAGCCGCCCGAGACCCCGGCGGCGCCAGAAGTCGATCTGCCACAGCCGGTCGCGGGCGGCGTTGAAGCCCTGCACCCGGAAGGCGTCGTAGGTGCTCGCCGCGTACATGTGGGGCACGCCCCACCGGTCGACGATGATCTCTGCCGGTCCCGTCAGACCTGGCAGCACGTACGACGCGCGGCTCGGGCCCGCCTGTCCGTCCGCCACGACCTGCTCCCCTCGTCGCTCCGCCGACGCGGCGAGTGAAGCAGCGGGAGAGGTCGTCACGTGGCCATGAGTGCACGGCCGCGGGAGCGGTCGCGGGCTAGCCGTTCGGGCAGTGCGACCGCTCGGCGCACGACCCGGTGACGGGGGTGTCGCGGGGCTACCCGCGTCCATGGCCGATTTCACGGGCACCACCACCGTCGGCGCGGCCGACGACGTCCTGTTCGCCTTCCTCTCCGACGTGCACAACCTCCCGAAGTACTTCGCGCGCATGACCTCCGCCGAGCCCGGGGAGGGCAACGAGGTCCGCACCACCGCGGCGCTGCCCGACGGCTCGCAGGTCGAGGGCCGTGCGTGGTTCGAGGTCACCGACGACAGCCGCCACCTCGCCTGGGGCTCCGAGGGCGAGAACGGCTACCACGGCTACCTCGACGTGCGAGCGGTCGGCGACGACCGCTCCGAGGTCGAGGTGCACATCCACACCGAGCGGGTCACCGAGGACACCGACGGCAGCATCCAGGGCGGCGTCGACGAGACGCTGGCCGCGATCAAGCAGCTCGTCGAGCGGGCCGGCGCGCTCGACTGACCGTCAGGGGGTCTCGGCCGGCACCGTCTCCCGGCCGAGCTCCTCGGCGTCGACGAACAGCGGCGCCGCCGGGGCCGACTGCTCGACGACGACGCTGTTCGGCGCACGGTTGATCAGCAGGCGCATGACGTCGGGCCGCGAGTAGTGGCCCACCGGGTCGGCCGCCGACTTGGCGATCGAGATGAGGGAGAGGTCGAGGTCGGCGACGACCAGGCCCTCCTCGGTCTCGGCCAGGTCCTCGCCGAGGGGCGTGCCCTCCGGCCCGAAGATGCGCGCGAAGCCGCCGCCCTGCAGCAGGAGCCGGCGCTTGGCCTCGGTGTCGCAGTAGAGGTCGTGGGCGGCCTGGCCGACCACCGAGCACGGCGGGCGCCGAGGTCGCTCCCATACCTCCGGCATCGAAGCGCGACGCCCACCGCGTGTCCACCGGCCGTCCGTCCACGGCGGGTTTGCGCGCCCCGCGCGGTGGGCGACCACGCCCCATGGCCGACGACTACGGGCACTGGCAGGACGTCACCACCCGCTGGAACGACAACGACCAGTACGGGCACCTCAACAACGTGGTGCACCACGCGATCATGGACACGGTCGTGAACCGCTGGCTGATCGAGAACGACTGCCTCGACCCGCACGGGGGCGACACCGTCGGCCTGGTCATGGAGGTGCGCTGCGAGTACAAGGCGCAGGCCGGGTTCCCCGACGTCGTGTCGGTCGGCCTGCGGGTCGGCGAGCTCGGCAACTCCAGCGTGCGGTTCGAGGTCGGCATGTACCGCGGCGACGGCGAGCTGTTCTTCACCGGCGACTTCGTGCACGCGTTCATCGACCGGGAGACGGAGAAGACGGTGCCCATCGAGGGTGCGCGGCGGGCGGCGCTGGAGGGCCTGCAGCGGGCGGGCTGACGGGTCGCGTGGGCGGCGGGTGGTCGGCGACCTACGGTGGACCGGTGAGCACGACGGCGGTGCGCGAGGTCGAGACCCCGTCCGCCACCCCTCGCGCCCTGATCGTCTCGCTGTTCGGGCTCTACGCCCGCGAGCTGGGCGGCTGGCTGTCCGTCGCGACGATCGTGCGCCTCATGGCCGACCTCGGGGTGGACGAGCAGGCCACCCGGTCCGCGGTCTTCCGTCTCAAGAAGCGCGGCTGGCTGGACGCCGAGAAGGACGGCCGGAGCGCCGGCTACCGCGCCTCCCCCGAGGCCCTGGCGATCCTCGCGGAGGGCGACGAGCGGATCTTCGGGCGCCGGCGGGCGACCGCCGACGACGGCTGGCTGCTCGTGGTCTTCTCGGTGCCCGAGTCCGAGCGGGACAAGCGCCACCGGCTGCGCTCGACCCTGGCCCGGCTCGGGCTGGGCACGGTCGGCCCCGGCACGTGGGTGGCCCCCGGCCACCTCGACGAGGCGGTGCTCGGCGCGCTCGACCGGGGCGGGCTGCGCCAGTTCACCGACGTCTTCCGGGCCGACCACCTGTCGTCGGCGCCGCCACGCGACACGATCGCGGCCTGGTGGGACCTCGACGCCCTGCAGACGACCTACGCCGACTACCTGGGCCGCTTCTCCGCCGTCGCCGATCGCTGGCCCGACGAGCCCGACGTCCCCGACGAGGCCCGGGCCTTCGCCGACTACGTCCCGGCCGTCACCGCCTGGCGCCGCCTGCCCTACCTCGACCCCGGGCTGCCGCTGGACGCGCTGCCCGAGGACTGGATCGGCTTGCGCGCGGAGGTGCTGTTCGCGCGGTTCCGCGAGCACCTGGCCGCGCCGGCCGCCGCACACGTCCGGGCGGTCGTGCGGGGCTGACCGTCAGACCGCCGCGACGGCCTGGATCTCCACCAGCGCCTCCGGCTGCCACAGGCCCGTGACACCGACGCCCGTCATCGCCGGGTAGTCGCGCCCGACGAGCTCCTTCCAGACCGCGCCGATCTCCTTGCCGTGCGCCTGGTAGTCGGGGATGTCGGTCAGGTAGATCGTCACCGAGAGGAACCTCGTCGGGTCTCCCCCGGCCTCGCGCAGCGCCGTGACCAGGTTCGACAGCGCCTGGCGGAACTGCTCGACGATGCCGCCCGGGACGATCCGCCCGTCGCGGTCGAGGGCCGTCTGCCCCGACAGCCAGACGGTGTCGCCGTGGCGCACGGCGTGGGTGAACCCGCTGGGCCGGGCGAGGGACGCCGGGTTGACGAGGGAGATGGTCACGAGGCCCTCCTGGAGTCAGCTGGTGTGGATCGTTGACGACCGTACCGAGAACGCAACACACTTTGGTGGTCGCCGACGATGCACGGAGGCCTGCCGTGAGCGACCGCCCCTTCTGGAACCCGAAGACCGAGACCCTGCCGCGGGAGCAGCTGCGCGAGCTCCAGATGGTCAAGCTGCGCCGCACGGTCGCCTGGGCCCGGGCCCGCAGCCCGCACTACGCGCGGACGCTCGCGGGGGTCGACCCCGAGCGGCTGCGCACCTGGGACGACCTGCAGCGCATCCCGTTCCTCACCCGCGAGGAGTGGATGGCGGGCCAGGACGCGACCCCGCCCTACGGTGACCTGCCGGTGACCGGCCCGGAACGCGCCATCCGCGTGCACACCACCAGCGGCACGTCGGGCAGCACACCGCTGCGCGCCCTGGACTCGCGCAAGGACTGGTCGTGGGCGGCGGAGATGTGGTGCTACGCGCTGTGGGGCGCGGGCGTCCGGCCGCACGACATCGGCTACGTCGCGTTCGGCTACGGCAGCTTCATCGGCTTCTGGGGTCTGCACAACGCCCTGGAGAAGCTCGGCGCGCTGACCGTGCCCGGCGGCGCGCAGACGACGCCGAACCGCGTGCGGCAGATCGTCGACTTCGGCGCGACGGTCGTCGCCTCCACCCCGACCTACGCCCTGCGCCTGGCCCAGGAGGCCGAGGCGCTGGGGATCGACCTGCCGTCCGGGCCGGTCCACACCCTGGTCCTCTCCGGCGAGCCGGCCGGGTCGATCCCGGAGACCAAGGCCCTCATCGAGCGGTCGTGGGGCGCGAAGGCGATCGACACCGCCGGCATGACCGAGATCTCGACCATCGTCATGTTCGAGCCCCGTGACCAGCCCGGCGGCTGCCACGTCATCGAGGACCACTTCATCGAGGAGGTCGTCGACCCGAGCACCGGCCGCGAGGTGCCCTACGGCGAGCGCGGCGAGCGGGTGTGCACCTCGTTCGGCCGGTCGACCACGCCGCTGCTGCGCTACCGGACCGCCGACCTCGTCGTGAAGGTGCCGGCGGCGACGGCGGGCAACGGGCGCACCTTCGACCTCTACCGGGGCGGGATCATCGGGCGGGTCGACGACATGAAGCTCGTCCGCGGCACGAACGTCTACCCGGGCGCCATCGAGGCGATCATCTGCGGGTTCGCGGGCATCGAGGAGTTCCAGGTCCGGCTCGAGCACATCGACGGCCGCGACGAGGTCATCCTGCTCGTCGAGTGCTCCCCGACGGTCGACGACGACGGGTGGCAGCGCCTGTGCGCCGACCTCGTCCGCGAACTCGCCGACGCCCACGAAGGCCTGCGGTTCCTCGTGCGCCGCGCCGCCACCGACGAGCTGCCGCGCTTCGAGCTCAAGGCCAAGCGCCTCACCGACCTGCGCGCCGAGCAGCAGCGCGCCGCCCTCGCGATCAAGGAGATGGCATGAGCACCGACCTGCTCGGCCGCGAGCTCACGGCCACCGAGACCCGGCTGCTGGCCGCCTACGACACCCTGCGCGCCCTCGCCGCCGACGACGACCTCGCCCCCTGCGTGGCCGCCGGCGTCCGGGCCGCGCTGGCGCCGCTGGCCGTCGTCGTCACCGACCTCGGCCTGCGCTACGAGCACCTCCTCGACGACGGGGTCTGAGGTGAGCACCGCACACCGCATCGCCAGCATCGGGGGTGGGCCGGGCGGGTTGTTCACCGCGATCCTCGCCAAGCGGTCGCATCCCGAGCGCGAGATCACGGTCTACGAGCGCAACGCCGCCGACGACACCTTCGGCTTCGGCGTCGTGTTCTCCGAGGAGACCCTGCAGAACATCGCCGACGCCGACCCGACCTCGATCGAGCGCATCCAGGCGGAGTTCCGGCACTGGTCGGCGATCGACGTCGACTTCCTCGGCACCCTCGAGCGCTCCGACGGCCACGCCTTCGCCGCGCTCGAGCGCAAGCGGCTGCTGCAGATCCTCGGCGAGCGGGCCGCCGAGCTCGGCGTCGACGTCCGGTACGCCACCGAGGCGCCGCCGCTCGACGAGCTGCGCCGGGAGTTCGACGTCGTCCTCGCCGCCGACGGCCTGAACAGCCGCACCCGCGAGGCGCTCGCCGACGAGTTCGTGCCCTCGCGGGAGGGCCGGACCGCCCGGTACGCCTGGTTCGCCACCGAGCGGCCGTTCGACTGCTTCACGTTCCTCATCGTGGAGACCCGGTTCGGCCTGTTCTGGGCGCACATCTACCCCTTCGACGAGCAGCGCTCCACGTTCATCGTCGAGACCGACGAGGGGACGTGGCGCCGGGCGGGGCTCGACGAGCACGCCGCGGTGGAGCGCCGGCCCGGGGAGAACGACGAGGCCTCGATGCGGTTCTGCGAGGAGATCTTCGCGGAGCACCTGCAGGGGTACGGCCTCATCGGCAACAACTCGGGCTGGCTGTCGTTCACGGTGCTGCGCAACGAGCACTGGTGGGTGGGAGACGCAGCGCAGCGGAGCTCGACCCATCGGTGGGGGAACGTCGTGCTCGTGGGCGACGCCGCGCACACGGCGCACTTCTCCATCGGCTCGGGCACCAAGCTCGCCCTGGAGGACGCGATCGCGCTGGCCGGCGCGCTGGACCGGGAGAACGACGTCGACGCCGCCCTCAAGGCCTACGCCGAGGAGCGCAAGCCGCTGGTGGCCTCGCTGCAGCGCTCGGCGCAGACCAGCTTGGAGTGGTTCGAGGGCCTCGCCCGCTACCGCCACCTGGCGCCGCCGCAGTTCGTGTTCCAGCTGCTCACCCGCTCGCAGCGCGTCACCTACGACAACCTGCAGCTGCGCGACGCCGCGTACGTCGGGCGCCTGGACCGGTGGCTCGCCGAGCAGACCCGGGCGCAGGGCCTCGAGGTCGCGGACGGCACCCCGCCGATGTTCCACCCGTTCCGCCTGCGCGGGCGCACCTTCCCCAACCGCATCGTCGTCTCCCCCATGGCCCAGTACTCCGCGGTCGACGGCGTGCCAGGAGACTGGCACCTGGTCCACCTCGGCTCCCGCGCGGTCGGCGGCGCCGGACTCGTGATGACCGAGATGACGTGCGTGACCCCGCAGGGCCGCATCACGCTCGGCTGCCCGGGGCTGTGGAACGACGAGCAGACGCAGGCGTGGCGCCGCATCGTCGACTTCGTCCACCGCGAGACCCCGGCGCTCATCGGCGCCCAGATCGGCCACTCCGGGCGCAAGGGCTCGACGAAGGTCATGTGGGAGGGCATGGACGACCCGCTGCCCGACGACGAGGCGTGGGAGGTCATCGCTCCCTCGCCGATCCCGTACCGGTCGGACTCGCCGGTGCCGCGGGAGATGACGCGCGACGACCTGGACGCCGTGGTCGCCGCCCACGTCGACAGCGCGTGCCGTGCTGCGGAGGCCGGCTTCGACCTGCTCGAGCTGCACTACGCCCACGGCTACCTCGTGTCGTCCTTCCTCTCGCCGCTGTCCAACCGGCGCACCGACGAGTACGGCGGGTCGCCGGAGAACCGCGCGCGGCTGGGACTGGAGATCCTCGACGCGGTCCGGGCGGTGTGGCCGCAGGACCGGCCGATCAGCGTCCGGATCTCCGCGACCGACTGGGTCGACGGCCTGGAAGGAGTGGGGCCGGGTTTCTCGGGCGACGACGCCGTCGCCCTCGCCCCGATGCTCGCCGCGCACGGCGCGGACATCGTCGACGTCTCCACCGGCCAGACCTCCACCGACGCCGCCCCGAAGTACGGGCGGCTCTACCAGACCCCGTTCGCCGACCGGATCCGTCAGGAGACCGGCGTCCCGACCATCACCGTCGGGGCGGTCGCCTCGGTGGAGGACGCCAACACGATCATCGCCTCCGGCCGCGCGGACCTGTGCGCGATCGCGCGCCCGCACCTGGTCGACCCGTACTGGACGTGGAACGCGGCGCTCGACCAGGACTTCCGCGGCGCGCCGGTGCCGAAGCAGTACCGCTCCGGGCTCTCGGCGCGCCGGCGGGCGCAGACGCCGTGATCGTCTAGTGCCCCTTGAACGCCTCGGCCAGCCACCAGGACGGGCCGTCGGAGGTGACCTTCGCGTCCAGCAGCAGCGGCCGGTCCCGCGGGCCGTCGAGCCAGGTGCGCACGACCGCGAGGTCGGCGGTCGAGCGGACGACGGCCGCGTCGCACCCGTGGCCGCGGGCGATCGCGGCGATGTCGGTGTCGGGGAACCGGACGGTGGCGTGGTCGCCGTCGACGAAGTGGTGGAACTCCGCGCCGTACCCGGCGTCGTCGTACACCACGATCACCATCCCGAGCCCGAGCCGCGCCGCGGTCTCCAGCTCGCTGATGCCCATGAGGAACCCGCCGTCACCGCACGCCGCGACCGGGAGGCGGTCGGGGCGGGCGAGCGCCGCGCCGATCCCGGTGGCGAGGCCGAGGCCGATCGACTGGAACCCCTGGGTGAAGCAGAACCCGGCCTCGTCGGGGACCCGCAGGTAGGCGGCGGGGTGGCCCATGAAGTTGCCGGAGTCGACGGCGACGGTGCGCTCGAGCGGCAGCAGCTCGTCGAGGGCGGCCGAGAGGACGGCCGGGTCGATCCGCTCGGTCCCGGGCTCCTCCGGCGGGGCGGCGTGTCGCGCGTCGGTGCGGACCCGCTCGCCGACCTCGGGCGTCCGGTAGCCGGCCGACTTCCCGCAGGCGTCGAGGACGTCCGCGGCCGTGGCCGCGACGTCGCCGAGCACCCCGAGCGCGACCGGCCGGTTCGCGCCGAGCGCCGCGGCGGTGTCGTCGACCTGGACCAGGGTCGCGCCGGCGGTGAGCTCCCCGTGCCGGGTCGTCCACATCGTCAGCGAGGCGCCCCACGCGACGACCAGGTCGGCGCCGCTGATCAGCTCGGCGGCCAGCGGGGTGGAGAAGCCGCCGGAGATGCCCAGCGACCAGGGCGAGCCGGTGAACAGGCCGTGGGCGACGGCGCTGGTCGCGAGCAGGGCGCCGCACCGGTCGGCCAGCGCCTCCAGCTCGGCCCGGGCGCCGCGAGCCCCGCGGCCGGCGACGAAGACCGGGCGCTGGGCGCCGTCGAGCAGGGCCGCGAGCTCCGCGACGGAGGCCGCGTCGGGCCGGGGCGCACGCCACGTGGTCCGCGCCGGCACCGGACCGTCCACCGCGGGCGCGGCCTGCACGTCGAGCGGCAGGCTCAGCACCACGGTCCGGCGCTGGTCGCGGCACAGGCCGTGGGCCCGGACGACGTCGGCGGCCGCCGAGGCCGGCGAGTGGACCCGCTCGGGGATCGCGCCGACCGCGCGGACCAGCGCGTCCTGGTCGATGCGGAAGTTGTTCCGGACCTGCGGGCCCGGGGTGTCGGCGGCGAGCACCAGCAGGGGGGTCCGCGACTTCGCGGCCTCCCCGATCCCGGTGACCGCGTTCGTCAGCCCGCAGCCCTGGTGCACCGTCAGCACCCCGACCTCGCCGGACGTGCGGGCGTAGGCGTCGGCCATCGTCGCGGCCCCGCCCTCGTGCCGGGCCGCCGTGTAGGCGACCCCGGCGGCCCGCAGGGCGTTGGTGACGTGGAAGTTGCCGCTGCCGACGACGCCGAAGGCGTGGCCGACCCCGAGCTCCGCCAGCAGGGTGCCGACCTGCTCGGCGACGGTGACCGGCCTGGTCACTTCTCCACCAGTGCCAGCACGCGCGCCGGCGAGCCGGACCCGCCGACGATCGGCAGCGGGCAGACCACGGCCACCGCGCCGGTCGCCGGGAGACGGCCGAGGTTGCGCAGGCTGGTCAGGCCCCACTTGTGGGCGCCCATGAGGAAGTGGTGGCAGGAGAACGGCGGGTCGAACCCGCCCGCCGCTCCGGCGTCGGTCCCGACCGTCTCCACCCCGAACCCGGCCACCGGCGACGACTCCGCGATCCAGCGCGCGCACTCCGCCGACACCCCGGGCGTGTGCGGGCCCGCGTCGTCGGCGTTGACGAACTCCTCCTGCGTGCCGCCCCGGGCCTCCCACCCCGTGCGGTAGAGCAGCCAGCCGCCCTCGGGCAGGGGTCCGTGCTCGGCCTGCCACGCCTCGATGTGCGCGATCTCCAGCAGGAAGTCCGGGTCCTTCTCGACCTCGGCGGTCATGTCGATCACCGCGGCCGGCGCGACCATGGTCGTCGGCGGGATCTGCGAGACGTCGGCGCCGTCGCGTCCGGTGACCCAGTGGTTGGGGGCGTCGACGTGGGTGCCGGTGTGCTCGCCGGTGCGGATGTCGTTCCAGTACCAGGCCGGGCCGCGGTCGTCGTACCGCGAGAGCTCCTCGAGCCGGAACCGCGACGTGTTCGCGAACGGCGGCGGCAGCTCCAGGATCGGGGTCGACTCCTGCAGCGGCGTGGTGAGGTCGACGACCTCGACGGCGCCGGAGCGCATCGCGTCGGCGACGGCGGTCAGGACGGACATGCGCGACTCCTCCGAGATCAGGGTGCGACGAGCATGGCCCGTCCGGGGCGGTGCGCGCACCATCCGCCGGGCGCGGCCGGGTCAGGAGAAGGCGCGGTGCTCGGGACTGCCGAACACGTGCAGGCCGAAGTGGTCGGACAGGTCGCGGCAGATGGCCACGCCGCGGGCGGAGTTGCCGTGCGCGTCGAGCCCCGGCGAGAAGACCGCGATGCCGATGCGTCCCGGGATCGCCGCGACGATGCCGCCGCTGACCCCGCTCTTCGCGGGGATGCCGACGTCGTGGAACCACTGGCCCGCGCCGTCGTACATCCCGCAGGTCAGCATCACGCTGATGACGTCGCGGACGTAGCCGGCCGGCATCGCCCGCTCGCCGGTGACCGGGTTGACCCCGCCGTTGGCCAGGGTCGCACCCATGAGCGCGAGCTCGTCGGTGGTGACGGTGACCGAGCACGCCGAGAGGTAGACCTCGAGGGTGTCCTCGACGTCGCCGGTGAGCATGCCCATCGAGCGCATGAGGTAGGCGAGGCCGAGGTTGCGGTCGGTGGACCGCAGCTGCTCCGCGAGGATCGTGCGGTCCACGTCGAGGGAGGGACTGCCGGCGAAGGCCCGGAGGCGGTCGACGAGGCGTGCGACCCGTTCGGCCCGGTGGCGCCCGCCGACGAGCGCGGCGGCGACGAGCGCGCCGGAGTTGATCATCGGGTTGTGGGGCCGGTGGCGCACCTCGTCGAAGGTGATCGAGTTGTAGGGGTCGCCCGAGGGCTCGACACCGATGCGGGCCTGCGTCCCGGCACGCCCGTTGTCCTCGAGGGCGAGCGCGTAGGTGAACACCTTGGAGATCGACTGCAGCGGGAAGCGCTCGTCGCTGTCCCCCACCGCGACCCGCACCCCCGAGACGTGCACGCCCGACAGACCGAAGGCGTCGCGACGGTCGTGGCCGGGGCGGGAGACGACGCCGGCGGGCCGGGCGAGGTGGCGCCGGTGCAGCTCCTGGAGCCGGGCGCGGACGACCTCGGCCTGCTCGGCGAGCGGGTGCGCCGACCCGTCCGGTGTCGCCGTGGTCGCCACGGTCATCCCTCCCCTGCCTCGACGTGCCCGTCCGGCCAGCGTGTCCCGGCCCGCCCGTCGGGCCGTCATCCGCGCGGGGTGATCGGCGGCCCCGGGTCCGCGACGATGGGCACTCCACGACGCGGGGAGGACGCATGGCACGGGGACACCCCGCCGGCCCGACCGGCCCGGCGATCCGGCGCGCGTTCGACCTGCTCGACCTGTTCACCACGGCGCGGCCCCGCCTGACGCTGAGCCAGCTCGCGCGTCACGGCGGCGTGCCGCTCTCCACCGCCCACCGGCTGGTCGCCGAGCTCGTGCGCTGGGGCGCCCTCGAGCGCGACCCGGACGGCAGCTACCACATCGGCCTGCGGCTCTGGGAGCTCGGCGCGCTGGCACCCCGCGGGCAGGGCCTGCGCGAGATCGCCCTGCCGTTCCTCGAGGACCTCTCCCAGATCAGCCGGGAGAACGTGCAGCTCGCCGTCCGTGAGGGCGCGGAGCTGGTGTTCGTCGAGCGCATCGCCGGCACCGGCGCCGTCCCTGTGTTCACGCGCGTCGGCGGCCGGTTCGCACTGACGGCGACGGGCGTGGGCCTCGTGCTGCTCGCCCACGCGCCCACCGAGATCCAGGACGACGTCCTCGGCGGGCGGATCGAGCGCTACACCGAGCGGACCGTCACCGACCCCGCCCGGCTGCGCCGGATGCTCGCGGACGTCCGCACCAACGGCTTCTCCATCAGCGACCGGCAGGTCACCACGGACTCGCTGTCCGTCGGTGCCCCGATCCACGACCACCTCGGCCAGGTCGTGGCCGCGGTCTCGCTCGTCGTCCGCCACGGCACGGCGTCCCCGCACACCCTCGCGCCGCTGGTCCGGACCAGCGCCCGGGCGATCAGCCACGCCCTCGCCCGGCGACGCTGAGCTTCCATATCACGGAAGTCTCGTTCAGCACCCCGCGCGCGGCCCGCATCCTTCTCCCACCCCGCCGGGACGACGTCCTCCCCCGGCAGCGGCCCACCACCACCTCGTCCGGGCCGCCGACCACCCCTGCAGACAACGGAGTGCTGCCGTGCGCGTTCCCGCCCGCCCCGAGCACCGGATCGGCCGCCGATGAGTGCGCCGATCAAGGACCTCATCGACGACCGCCCGATGTCCCGCTTCCAGTGGGGCGCGGTCACCATCTGCGTCCTGCTCAACGTCCTCGACGGCTTCGACGTGCTGGTCATGGCCTTCACCGGCAAGTCGGTGTCCGCCGAGTGGGGCCTCTCCGGCGCCCAGCTCGGCCTGCTGCTCTCGGCGGGCCTCGTCGGCATGGCCGCCGGGTCGATGTTCGTCGCGCCGTGGGCCGACCGGATCGGCCGCCGGCCGATGGTGCTCGGGTGCCTCGCGGTGGCGAGCGCCGCGATGATCCTCTCCTCGGTCAGCCAGGGCCCGCTGCAGCTCGGCCTGCTGCGCGCCCTCACCGGCCTCGGGATCGGCGGCATCCTCGCCACCAGCAACGTCATCGCCGCGGAGTACGCCTCGCACCGCTGGCGCGGCCTGGCCGTCAGCCTCAACTCGACCGGCTACGCCCTCGGCGCGACCCTCGGCGGCCTGCTCGCCACGCTGCTCATCGGCGGGTTCGGGTGGCGCTCGGTGTTCCTCGTCGGCGGCCTCGCCACCGCCGCCGCCCTCCCGCTCGTGTGGTGGCGGCTGCCCGAGTCGCTCGACTTCCTCGTCACCCGCCGCCCCGACGGCGCGCTCGAGCGGATCAACGCGCTGGTGCGGCGGATGGGCCACCCCGCCCTGGACGCCCTGCCCGAGCGCTCCGTCGCGCCGCAGGGCATCGGCGCCGGGTACCGCGAGCTGCTGACGCCGCGCCTGCGCCGGACGACGCTCGTGCTCTGGGTCGTCTTCTTCTGCATCATGGCCGGCTTCTACTTCGTGACGAGCTGGACGCCGGCCCTGCTCACCGAGGCCGGGCTCTCCCCGACCGCCGGCATCGCGGGCGGCACGCTGCTGAACGTCGGCGGGATCTTCGGGGCCGCCCTGCTCGGGCTCCTGGCCGCCCGCTTCGCGCTGCGCAACGTCCTCGCGACCTACCTCGTCGCCACCGGCGTCCTCCTGGCGGTCTTCATCGGCGCGACGTCGAGCCTCACGCTCGCCTTCGTCGTCGCCGCCGTGATCGGCGTCTTCGTCAACGGGTGCGTCGCCGGCCTCTACGCCCTGACGCCGACCGTCTACGAGGCGGCGGTGCGCACCACGGGCGTCGGCACCGGCCTGGCCATCGGCCGCGCGGGCGCCATCCTCGCGCCGACGCTCGCCGGCACCCTGCTCGACGGCGGCTGGACCCCGCAGTACCTGTACGTCCTCTTCGGCGGGGTCTTCGTCCTCGCCGCCGCGATGCTCTTCGTCCTCCGCCTCCGCCACGACCCCGCGCGCCCGTCCGCGGAGCTGCCCACCACCGTCCGAGTCGAGGGAGCGTCCTCGTGAGCACCACCATCCCGCGCAACCAGTGGTACGTCGCGGCGTACGGGTCGGAGATCGGGAACGAGCTGTTCGCCCGCACGATCTGCGACGAGCCGATCCTGTTCTGGCGGACCGCGCAGGGCGCGGTCGTCGCCCACTCCGACCGCTGCGTCCACCGCCGCTTCCCGCTCTCGCAGGCGCCGTCGCGGCTGGTCGACGACAAGGTCGTCTGCGGCTACCACGGCTTCACCTACGGCCCGGACGGGCGCTGCGTCGCCGTGCCCGGGCAGACGAAGGTCCCGCGCACCGCCCGGCTCGCGCCGTACCCCGTGGTCGAGGTCGACTCGCTGATCTGGGTCTGGATCGGCGACCCGGCGCTGGCCGACGAGACCCGCATCCCGCGGGCGTCCTACCTCGACGCACCCGGCTGGACCACCGTGCGCGGGATGGAGCCGCTGGCGGCGCGGTTCTCCCTGCTCGTCGACAACCTGCTCGACCTGTCCCACGAGACCTACCTGCACGGCGGCTACATCGGCACCCCCGAGGTCGCCTCGACGCCGATCACGACCGAGGTCGACGACGACGCCGGCGTCGTCTACGTCTCCCGGCACATGGACGACGCCGAGTGCCCGCCCTTCTACCGGGAGTCGACGGGCCTGCAGGGGCGGATCGCACGCTGGCAGGACATCGAGTACACCCCGCCGTGCCTGTACAAGCTGCACTCGCGGATCGCGCCCGTCGGCTCGGTGCCGGACCCGGACGGCTCCGACCCGGACGCGTTCCACGTCGAGGTCGTCTACGCGATCACCCCGGAGACCGAGCACTCGACGCACGACTTCTGGATGGTCGCCCGCGACTTCGCCCTCGACGACCAGCGGGTCTCCGACTTCCTCGCCGAGAACAACCGCACCGTCGTGCTGCAGGACGTCGAGGCGCTCGACGTGCTCGAGCGGGTCATCGCGAGCGAGCCCGCGGGCTACCAGGAGCTGTCGATCAACATCGACACCGGCGGCCTCGCCGCGCGCCGGATGCTCGCGCGCATGGCCGGCGAGGCGCCGCGCAACGCGCCCGCGGCACCGGCCCGATGAGCATCCCGGAAGCGCCGCCGGTGCTGCGCGGCGAGCGGGTCCAGCGCGTGCACTGGGTGCTGGGCACCGACCAGCTGCGCGCCGTCTGCCACTGCGGCGCCGAGCGGCTCTTCGACGACCCGATCGAGCTGTGGGAGTGGCTGCTCGGCCACCCGGACGACCACAGGCCCCCGCCCGGACCGCCCGGACCCACCGCTCCCCTGCCCCGCACCCCCCGCGAGCCGGCCGTCGCGTCGGCCCGATGACGCCCGAGGTACCGCGATGACGACGACCGACCAGCAGCTCACGCTGGTGCTGGACAAGAAGGAGACGCTCGCCGACGGCGTCGTCGCGCTGACGCTGCGCAGCGCCGACGGCGCCGAGCTCCCGCCGTGGGAGCCGGGCGCACACCTCGACCTCGTCCTCACCGACGAGCTCACCCGCCAGTACTCGCTGTGCGGCGACCCGGCGGAGCGCTCGGTCCTGCAGGTCGCGGTGCTGCGCGAGCAGGACGGGCGCGGCGGGTCCGCGCACGTCCACGACACCCTCCGCGAGGGCGACGTCGTGGCCGCGCGGGGCCCGCGCAACCACTTCCCGCTCGTGCCCGCGGAGCGCTACGTGTTCGTCGCCGGCGGCATCGGGATCACCCCGCTCCTGCCCATGATCGAGCAGGTCGCCGCCGGAGGTGCCGACTGGCGCCTCGTCTACGGCGGGCGCACCCGCGGGTCGATGGCCTTCCTCGACCGCCTCGAGGAGCGCCACCCCGACCGCGTCGCGATCCGGCCGATGGACGAGGTCGGGCTGCTCGACCTGCCCGAGGCCCTCGGCGAGCCCGGGGAGACCGCCGAGCAGGTCGCGGTCTACTGCTGCGGGCCGGAGCCGCTGCTCGCGGCCGTCGAGCAGGAGTGCCTCCGGTGGCCCGCGGGGGCTCTGCACGTCGAGCGCTTCGCCCCGAAGGAGGGCGCCGACGACGGGCCGCGCACGTCGTTCGAGGTGGAGCTCGCCGCGTCCGGGACCGTGCTCACGGTGCCGGCCGACCGCTCGGTGCTCGAGGTCGTCGAGGAGTCCGGGGTGCCGGTGCTGTCGTCCTGCCAGGAGGGCACCTGCGGCACCTGCGAGACGACGGTGCTCGACGGCGTCCCCGACCACCGCGACTCGCTGCTCACCGCGGAGGAGCGCGCGGCGAACGACACGATGATGATCTGCGTGTCGCGCGCCTGCTCCGGGCGGCTCGTGCTCGACCTCTGACGCCCGAGGCTCAGGGGGCGGGCTCCTCCGGCGCGTCGGGGGTCTCGGCGTCGGGGACCTCGGCGTCGGGGACCTCGGCCGGGCCGGCGAGCGCGGTCGCGAGTCCCTCGTCCGGTTCCGCGTCCGGCTCGGCGGTCGGGTCGGTGCTCGGGTCGGCGGTCGTGTCATCGAGTGCCGGACGGTCGAAGGTGAGGATCGTCGGGTCGGGATCCGCCTCCGCAGCCGCGACGGACGTGTTCGGTTCCTCGGCCACCGGGCTGTCGACTCTCATCTGATCGCTGGTCTCCGGGGTCGTGGTCGTCTGGTCGACGTCGACGGTGTCGGGAGCAGCCGCCTCGGCCGTGGGAGCGGCGGACGGAGCCGCGACCACGGCGGGCGCCGCCACGGCCTCGGGCTCGACCTCCGTGTCGGCCGTGTCGGCCGTGTCGGCTGCATCGGCCGCCGCGGGCGATGACGACGGGGCGTCAGCGCCTCGCGTGCCGGCCACCTCCGAGACCGACGCCGCGAGGGCGACGGTCGGGGTCTCGACCTCGCCCGGTCCCCGAGCAGCCAGGTCCTCCCGTCGCGGACCGTCGTCCGGTGTGGCGGTGCCCTGCTCGAGGGCGAGGCGCAGCACCCTCGCCTCCACCGGGTCGCCGAGGACGCCGCGCCCGGAGTCCAGCGCCCGCAGCATCTCCTGCGCGGCCCGCAGCTGCGGCCAGGCGTTCGCCAGCGCGGACTCGGCGTCGGGCGTCGAGCGCAGCACGGTCATGGTGGCGCGCAGTGCGTCGCGGTGGCGCAGCAGCTCGGTCCGGCGCTCGAGCAGAGCGACGACCGCGTCGGGCGGCGACCCGACGCGCCGCGCCGGCGGGGACGCGTCCCACCGGCGTCGGACGTCGTCCACCCGGCGCAGCTCGGTGTCGAGCGCGGTGAGGACGGGCGTGGCCTCCTGCGCCCACGCCGAGCTCCGGGCGTGCACCGCGTCGGCGTCACCCGTCGAGCCGGGCAGGGCCTCCGGCGGCCCGGCCGATCGCGTCTGCACGACGACCCCACCGGCCAGGGCCGCGACGGCGAGGGCACCGGCGGCCACGACGCGGTTCGGCACCGGGCGCGGATGTTCCCGGGGACGGGACCGTCGACGGGCGGCCCGGTCGATGCTGTCGGGCAGGTAGCCGCGCCAGCCCGGCATCTCGTGTCGACCCTGGTGACTCGGCATGCCCTCGACGGACCTCCCCTGATCGCCCAGCGGGGGCCACCCTCCCGTCGCCCGTCGTCGCGGGGAAGGCCCGACGAGGAATTCCGGGACTATTTTCGACAGATCACGGAACCATTACGGCGGTCGCGCGAACGAGGCCCCGGCGTTCGGCTGTGGACACCCGGCGGTCGCCCCGCTCACGCCTCGCCCAGCGCCGGGTAGCGACCGACCGCGATCGACTCGTGCAGCCCGAGGTCCCCGCCGAGGGCGACCAGCCGGCGGCCCACCGCCCGCGGCAGGCGCGTGACGAGCGCGGTGCCGGTGGTGAGGGCCCACACGCCGGCCTTCGTACCCGGGACGAGCCGGCGGGCCATCGTGGTGGCGAACTCCCGGCTCCGGCGGACGTAGTCGGCCATCGCGGCCTCGTAGGCGGGGTACGCGACCGCGGTGTCGCCGCCCGCCTCGGCGAGCTCACCGGCGAGGGTGTGGGCACCGACGACGGCGAGGCTGGTGCTGCCCCCGACCGCGGGTCCGGGGCAGTAGCCGGCGTCCCCGACGAGCGCGACGCGGCCGCGGGACCAGGTGTCCAGCTCGAGCTGCGTGATCGCGTCGAAGTAGAACGCCGCGCTGCGGTCGACCTCGTCGAGGAGGTCCGGCACCGGGTCGCCGAGGTCGCCGAACGCCTCGCGCAGCAGCTGCTTCTGGCGCCCGACGTCGTGGTGCTCGACGGCGAGCTCCGTCGGCGGGCGGAACAGGAAGAACGCGCGGGCATCCGGGGTGTGGCGCGCGCCGTAGACCCCCACCATCCGGTCGACGCCGAGCACCGTGGTCATCAGACCCGGGGGTCGCCGATCGGCGGGGATCGTCGCGACGGCGATGTAGCCGCCGAGCCACCGCGAGTACCCGGCCTCCGGGCCGAACACGAGCCGGCGCACCCCGGAGTGCAGGCCGTCGGCGCCGATCACGGCGTCGAAGCGGCGCGCCGGTGCCTGCTCGAAGGTGACGACACCGTCGTCGGCGATCCCGGTGATCCGGTCGCCGAACACGTACTCCACGTCGTGACGGGTGGCGTCGTGGAGGATCTCGCCGAGATCGTCCCGCATGATCTCGACGTGGCGGTCCGACAGCGCGCCCATCAGACGGGTCATGTCGATCGTGACCTCGCGGGTCGAGCCCTCGCGCCGGACGGTCATCCGCTCGGTACCCGTCGCGCGGTCGCGGACCGCGTCCCGCAGGCCCATCCGCTCGACGACCTCCATCGCGGGGGTGAACAGGTCGACGGCGTGACCCCCGGTCCGGCGCAGGTGCGGCGACCGTTCCACGACCGTGACCGCGTGGCCCGCCCGCCGCAGCCAGAAAGCCGTCACCGGGCCGGCCACGCTCGCCCCCGAGATCACGACGTCCACGGCGCACCTCCGACGCCGACGCCAGCCACGGTCAGCCCCCGTCGACGAGGCGCTCGAGGTCGTCGTTGTGGCCCACGGCCAGGACGATGTCGTCCCGGGACACGACGGTCTCGTTGGTGGCGTAGGTGAACGACCCGCCGTCCTTCTTGACCGCGACGACGGTGATGCCGTGCTCGCTGCGGATCGTCGACTCGGCGAGCGGGACGTCGACGATCTCGCGCGGTGGGCGGAGCTTCGCCAGGGCGAAGTCGGCGTCGATCTTGAGGTAGTCGAGGACGTTCCCCGAGACGAGGTGAGCGACCCGCTGGCCCATGTCCTGCTCGGGGAACACCACGTGGTGCGCGCCGACCCGCTCGAGGATCCGACCGTGGTGGGCGCTCGTGGCCTTGGCCCAGATGTCGGCGACCTCGAGGTCCACCAGCATCGAGGTCACGAGGATGCTGTCCTCGAGGTGGTCGCCGATCGCGACCACGGCCCGGTGGAACTCGCCGACCCCCAGCTGCTGCAGGGCCTCCACGTCGGTGCAGTCCGCCGTGACCGCGTGCGTGAGCTGCGAGGACAGATCCTGCACCCGACGGTCGACGTTGTCGATCGCGAGCACCTCGGTGCCCTGGCGCTCGAGCTCGAGGGCGATCGCCGACCCGAACCGACCCAGCCCGATGACCACCACCGGCTCGTGCCTCGTCTCAGCCAATGATCGTCCTCTCCTCGGGGCGCTGGTAGTGCCGAGGACGCTCGCGCAGGGCCAGGGCCGAGGCCAGCGCCAACGGGCCGAGCCGGCCCACGAACATCAGCACGACGAGCACCACCTGTCCGGCGGCCGGCAGCTCCGCCGTGATGCCCGTCGAGAGTCCGACCGTACCCAGCGCGGACAGCACCTCGAAGAGCACACGGTCGAGGTCCTCGTCGCTGACCCCGAGCAGGACGAACGTCGACACCATCGCCAGCCCGACCCCGAGCAGTGCCACCGCCAGCGCCTGGCGCTGGTTGGCGATGGGGATGCGGCGGCGTCCGACGTCCACGTCGCGCTCCCCGCTCATCTCGGCCCACAGCACGGCGGCCAGGAGCCCGAAGGTCGTGACCTTGATGCCGCCCGCGGTGCTGGCGCTGCCGCCGCCGATGAACATGAGGACGTCGGTGGCCAGCCAGCTCTCCGGGGTCATCGCCCCGATGTCGACGACGTTGAACCCGCCGCTGCGCGGCATCACCGCCGAGAAGAAGCCGGCCAGCACCTTGCCGGCGACACTCATCGGCCCGAGCGTCGCCGGGTTGCCGTACTCCAGGACGATCAGCAGCACGGTGCCGACGACCAGCAGCACCGCGGAGGTGACGACGGTCAGCCGCACCGTCACCGACCACGTCCGCGGCCGCCACGACCGCAGCAGTTCGAAGATCACCGGGAAGCCCAGGCCCCCGACGACGACCGCCAGCGCGACCGGCAGCAGCATCCACGGGTCGCCCGCGAACCCCATCATGTTGTCGGACCACAGCACGAAGCCCGCGTTGTTGAACGCCGAGACCGCGTGGAAGACGCCCTCCCAGGCCGCGGTGGCCGGGTCGACGTCGTACGCGGTGGCGAGCCGCAGCCCCAGGGCCAGCGCCGTCACGGCCTCCCCCACGACGCTGAAGAGCACGACGTTGCGCAGCACCCGGCGCACGTCGCTGAGGTCGAGGCTGCCGGACTGGGCCTGGGCCACCAGACGCGCCCGCAGGCCGAGACGGCGCGACACCAGCACGACCAGCAGCGAGGCGACGGTCATGATGCCCAGCCCGCCGACCTGCATCAGCGCGAGGATCACGACGTGACCGACCGGCGACCAGGCCGTGGCCGTGTCGACGGTCACCAGTCCGGTGACGCACACCGCCGACGTCGCCGTGAACACGCTCTCCAGCAGGCTCGCGCCCTCGCCGTCGGCCGACGACACCGGCAGCAGCAACAGGCCCGTGCCGGCGGCGACGCCGAGGGCGAAAGCGGCGACGATGATCTGGCCCGGGTTGCCCGCGCGCGGGCGGCGGCCCCGCGTGCTCCGTCGCGGGGTCACCGCGGCGCCGTGCGGTACGGCGGGCGGACGCGGACGGCACCCGGTCGGGTCATGGGCGTTCTGTACCCGGTTGCCGTTCCGGCAAGAACGCGCGACGAGCCGGCGCGCGACGTCCACGGTGGAGGTTGTTCACCGAGACCAGGGAGCAACGATGACGTCCGCCGAGCACGACACCGACCCGGCGCGGTTCTGGGACACCCACTACCGGCGGCCGGAGATCCCGTGGGGCGTGCGCGTCAACCCGCTGCTCGTCGAGGTCGCCGGGCCCCTCCCGCCCGGCGACGCCCTGGACCTGGGCTGCGGCGCCGGGGGCGACACGGCGTGGCTCGCCCGCCGGGGCTGGCACGTCACCGCCGTCGACATCGCGGCGGCGGCCGTCGCCGGGGTGCGCGGCCACGCCGCGGAGACCGGGCTCGCCGACCGCGTCACCGCCGAGCAGCACGACCTGGCCCGCTCCTTCCCCGGCGGCGCCTACGACCTCGTCTCGGCGCAGTACTTCCACTCGCCGTTCGCGTTCACCCGCGCCGAGGTCCTGCGCACCGCCGCCCGCGCCCTGCGGTCCGGGGGCCTGCTACTCGTCGTCGACCACGGCTCGATCGCGCCGTGGTCCTGGAACCAGGACCCCGACACCCGTTTCCCCACCCCGGCCGAGGCTGCCGCCGAGCTCGACCTCGACCCGGCGCGCTGGCCCGTCGTCCGCGCCGACGCGCCCCGCCGCGAGGCCACCGGGCCGCACGGCGAGACCGCCACCGTCACCGACCACGTCCTCGTCATTCGCCGCGCGGGGCCCTGACCACGCGCGCCCGACGGCGCTAGAACACGACGGTGGTGTTCCCGTCGCGCAGCACGCGGTCCTGGCAGTGCCACGTCACCTCGGGGTCCGTCCCTCCTCTCGGTGCCACGGTCAGCTCCACGGGAACGGCGAGTTGCTGGTCGGGTGCAGCTCGCCGCGCCCGTAGCGCGCGAGGCGGAAGGGCTCGAGCAGCTCCTGGGGCTCCCCGAGCAGCTCGCGGGCCACGAGGGCGCCGACCCCGATCATCTTGTAGCCGTGGTTCGAGTCGGCGATCACGTAGGCGTTGCCCCGGACCGTGTCGAACACCGGGAAGCTGTCCGGGGTGAACGCGCCGAGGCCACCCGAGGGCTCCTTGCGGTAGACGTCGCGGCGGCCCTCGAAGCGCTTGTGGCACGCGGCGAGCGCCGAGGTCCACATCCGCACGAAGTCGTCGCCGACGACGAACTCCGGGCTCGCGGTGCCGTAGGGGTCGACGGCGACCGTGTCCGCGGGCCGCCCGACGGGCTCCGGCGAGGCCCCGCCCTGGACGCCGCCGAAGTGGAAGTCGGGCTTGTAGTAGATGCCCCAGATCTCGTCGGTGATCAACGTGCCGTCCACGTCGTCGTACAGCGGGGCGTCCGAGTCGACGTGGATCACCGGCGGGAGCTCGCCGCGGTTGTCGGTGAACTCGTGCGGGTCGATGCCGAGGGTCCCCTCCTGGAGCGCCCAGTAGGTCCACATCGGGGCGTCCGGGACGACGCGGCCCTCGGGCGTCCGGACCGTGATGGTCGGGGGCTGCCCGAGCATGCGCCACAGATCGCGGATCCACGGGCCGACGGCGGCGACGAGGTGCTCGCACGCGATGGTCCCGGCGTCGGTCTCGACAGCGCTGACGCGGTCGTCGGCGCACTGCAGCCCGGTGACCGCGACGCCGGTCAGGACGGTCGCGCCCGCCTGCCGCACCTTCTCCGCGAGCCCGTGCAGCGAGGCGACGTTGTTGGCGTACCCGCCGCGCTTCTCGTGGAGGATCACCGAGATGCCCGGCGCCTGCCAGTCCGAGAACATCTCCCGCATGTAGGCGTGGCAGGCGTCCACGCCCTCGACGAGCACCGACTCGTAGCCGATCGCCTGCTGCTCGGCGTGGATCTGCACGACGTCCTCGTGCATCGCCTCGGGCGCGGCCTGGACGTAGCCCACGCCGTGGTACGACAACGCCTCCGGGTCGGACTCCCACACCGCCACGGAGTGCGCCATCAGCTTGCGCATCGCCGGCTGGAAGTAGTTGTTGCGGATCACCCCGCACGCGACCCCCGAGGCGCCCGCGCCGACGGCCGTCTTGTCGAGCACCAGCACCTCGCTGCCGTCGCCGAGCCCGCGCTCGCACAGTTCCGTGGCGAGGTGCCAGGCGGTGGACAGCCCGTGGATGCCCGCGCCGACGATGACGTACCGGGCGCTGGTGGGGACGGTGGGGACCATGCGACTCACCCGTTCCACGTTGCACCACGCCGCGAGCGGGTGCCACGGCCCCGGGGGTGCGAGCCCCGTCCGAGCCCCGTCAGAGGACCGCGGTCAGCCGCGTCCCCGCCGGCGGCCACGGTGCGTCGGCGGCCTCCTCGTCGGCGAGCGCCTGCCGGTAGTACGCCTGCGCGGCCGCGACGCCCGCGCCCGCCTCGAGGTCGACGCCCACGTCGAGCAGCGCCATCTCCGCCGCGGCGAGCGCGGTCAGGCACGAGACCTCGTTGACGTCGCCGAGGTGCCCGATGCGGAACACCCGACCGGCCACCTTCCCGAGGCCGCCGCCGAAGGACGTCCGGTAGCGGTGGTACGCCGTCCGGCACACCGCGGCCCCGTCGACCCCGGCCGGCACCCGCACGGCGGTCACGGTGTCGGAGTACCAGCGCGGCGAGAGCGCGCACAGGTCGAGGCCCCAGGCCTTGACGCCCTGGCGGACGCCCTCGCCCAGCCGGTGGTGGCGCGCGGCGACGTCGTCCATCCCCTCGTCGAGGATCCGGTCGAGCGACGCCCGCAGGCCGTGCAGGAGCGGCAGGGGCGGGGTGTAGGGGAAGTAGCCGACGTCGTTCGCGGCGATCATGTCGCGGAACGCGAAGTAGCAGCGCTCGGTGGACGAGCGCTCGGCCGCCGCCAGGGCCTTCTCGCTCACCCCGAGCATGGCGAGGCCGGCGGGGAGCATGAACCCCTTCTGGCTCCCGGCGACCGCCACGTCGACGCCCCAGTCGTCCTGCCGGAAGTCCAGCGACCCGACCGACGAGACGCCGTCGACGAGGAGCAGGGCGTCGGAGCCCGCCGCGTCCATCGCCCGGCGCACCGTGGCGACGTCGCTGGTCACGCCGGTGGCGGTCTCGTTGTGGGTCACGAAGACGGCCTTGATCGTCGGGTCGGCGCGCAGCGACCGCTCGAAGGCCTCGACCGGGACGCCCTCGCCCCACTCGACGTCGTGGCAGACGACGTCGAGACCGAGCCGGCGCGCCATGTCCACCCACAGGTGGGAGAAGTGGCCGTGCCGGGCCATGAGGACCCGGTCGCCCCGGTCGAGGCAGTTGCTGATCGCGGCCTCCCAGGCCCCGGTCGCGGAGCCGGGGAAGAGGAGGACGCGACCCTCCCGGAGCCGGAACACCCGCTTGAGGTCGGCCAGGAGATCGAGGACGAAGTCCGGGAAGTCGGGGGCCCGGTGGTCCTCCATCGCGACGTTCATCGCGCGCCGGACCACCTCCGGCACGGTGGTGGGACCGGGGACGAACAGGTGGGTCGTTCCGATCTTCACGGCCGCTCCTCCCGACGGGCGCCACTGGCCCCCTCGACGCTAGGTCCCGGCGCGCCGTCCGGACTCCCCCGTGACGGGGAGACACCGGGGGGAGCCGGCTCCTCTCCTGGGCCTCGCGGGGGGAGCGCGCTACGGTGGCCGGACCGATTGCAACTCGCAACTCCCCGGGGGCGCCGGATGTCGGACACCACCTGCCACATGTCCCTCTCGATCGACGGCTTCGTCGCCGGCCCGGCCCAGAGTCGCGAGGACCCGCTCGGCAAGCGCGGCATCGAGGTGCACGGGTGGCACATCGGCGACCCCCGGGCGACCGAGGCCGACGAGGTCGCGGCCGGCTGGCTCCTGCGGCCGCGCGGGGCGTACGTCATGGGCCGGAACATGTTCGGGCCGGTCCGCGGGGCCTGGGACGAGGACTGGCGCGGCTGGTGGGGCCTCGAGCCGCCGTACCACGCGCCGGTGTTCGTGCTGACCCACCACGCCCACGAGCCGATCGAGATGGAGGGCGGGACGACCTTCCACTTCGTCACCGAGGGCTTCGACGCGGCCTACGCGCGGGCGGTCGAGACCGCCGACGGCAAGGGCGTCGACATCGCCGGCGGGGCCTCCACCGTGCGTCAGGCGCTGATCGCCGGCGTGATCGACGAGCTCACGCTGGACATCGCTCCCACCCTGCTCGGCGACGGCGAGCGCATGTTCGACGGCGTCGCGTCCTTCGACTTCGAGCCCGTCGAGGTGCTCCACTCCCCCCTCGCCACGCACATCCGCTACCGGCGGCGGGTCGACGCCGGCTGACCGAGCGGCCGGTGGCGCGGCGGCGCCCCCGTCCGTAGCGGCGTCACCGCTCCGACGGTACGGACGCGGGGCCCGACCCGGAACGGTCCGCGACCCCGCCGACCGGGGTGAACAGCTGCCGGCGGATCGCCGCGCGCACGTCGGCGCGCGCGAGGGCGCCGTGGTCGGCCGCGATGAGGTGGTCGGCCACCGCCACCGAGAACGCCACGAAGCAGCGGGCCTCGAGGTCCTCCTCGTCGGCGCTGACCGGCCCGAGCAGCGCGCGCAGGTACGCCATCCGGGCGTTGTCGACGCGACGCAGGCGTTCGGCGACCCCGGCATCGCGGCGGGCCCACTCGCGGACGGCGAGGTCGATCGGGCGCAGCTCCGCGCTGAAGGTGAGCTCGGCCGCCCGCAGGGCCTTCGCCATGGCGTCGCCACCCTCGTCCTCGACCCGGGCGACGACCTCGCCCGTGCTGCGGGCCTCCCAGGTGTCGAGCACCTCGGTCAGCAGCGCCCGCCGATCGGCGAAGTAGCCGTAGAAGCCACCCTTGGTGACGCCCAGCGCCCGCGCGAGCGACTCGATCTGCACCGCGTCGGGACCGCCGGTGGCCAGCGCGTCCAGGCCCGCGCCGATCCAGCGGTGGCGCGGTGTCCGGGCGACCGCCATGCACGCCCTCCTTCGTCCGGCAACTTCTGTACGGCACCGTACACATGCTGGTAGCCTCCGGGACTCCGGTATACGACGCCGTATAGACGGGGGATCGCCATGACCCGCACCGTGCAGGGCCGGACCACGACCGACGAGGGCCGCCCGGGGCTGGCGCTGCCTCCGGGGCAGCGGCCGGTCGCCGGTTTCCCGCGCTTCGGCACCCACCTCCACCACCCGGCCCCGGAGGTCCCCGCCGACCACGCGATCGAGATCCGCGGGGCGGTGACCCGGGTGGTCCGGCTGCCGGTGACCGAGCTGGGGCGGCTCCCGCGCCGGGAGCAGCTCGCCGACTTCCACTGCGTCGCCGGCTGGTCGGCCGTCGGCCTGCGGTGGGAGGGGGTGGCCTTCGCGACCTTCTACCGGGAGGTCGTCGAGCCGGTGCTCGACCCGGCCTCCGTCGTCACCCACCTCGTGTTCGGCGGGCTCGACGGCCACCGCTCGGTCGCGACGATCGAGGACGCGCTGAACGACGACGTGCTGATCGCCGAGCACCTCGACGGCCGCCCCCTCGACAGCGACCACGGCGCGCCGGTCCGGCTCGTCAGCCCCAGCCAGTACGGCTTCATCAGCACCAAGCACCTCAGTCGCATCGAGGTCCGCACCGCACCGCCGAGCGGCATCCCCCGGTCACCGGCCCAGCGGCTCCTCGAGGAGCACCCCCGCGCGCGGGTCTGGGAGGAGGAGCGCCACGGCAGCCTCCCCGGCCGGCTGGTCCGGCCGGTCTACCACCTGCTGATCCCACCGATCCGCTGGCTCAGCGGACTCGGGGCGCGCGCCCGGGTGGCCCCGCGCTCGTCGGGAGCTGCGGACCGCTGATCGCTCCCCCGCCGACCGTCAGGCCGTGGTGGTGGTGTCCTCGCCGCACCGCGCCCGAAGGCCTCGTAGACGGCGTCGATCACCTCCCGCGACGTGGCGGTCGCAGGCGCGGCGGCGTCGGTCGGTGTGGCCGTGGGTTCCCCCTCGTCGTGGACGGCCAGCGAGGTGATCGTCGCGCCGAGCAGTCGATCGACGACGGCGCGCGCGGCATCTTCGGGGGATTTCTCCGGGAGGGCCGAGCCCGCTCCGGCGTGCTGCGACACCGACGGCACGGCCTCCGTGGCGCCGTGACCGGTCAGCGACCGGGCGGGGCCGCCGCGGTCAGGTCGACCACGACCTTGCCCCGTCCCTCGGTCTCGGCGAGGTGGTGGGCGTGCGCGACGTCGTCGAGCGCGACGACGTGCTCGACGGGCGCCCGGAGCCGGCCCGTCGCGATCAGCCGCAGGAGGTGCGCGAGGTCGGCGCTGCGCGGGGCGGTCCGCACGGTGGCGAAGTCGCGCCGCGGCCGCAGGGACCGCAGGACGTCGGGGTGCAGCGGACGGACCGAGACCACGATGCCGCCGGGGGCGAGGAGGGGCGTCAGCCCGCGGGCACGGGACCGGCCGGCGGCGTCGAGGACCAGCGCGAACGGACCGGCCTCGGCGAGGCGCTCGGCGAGACCCGGGGCGCGCCGGTCGAGGACGCGGTGCGCGCCGAGCCCCCGCACCCACTCCAGCTTGGCGGCGCCGGCGGTGCCGGTGACCTCCGCGCCCTCGAGGCCGGCGAGCTGCACGGCGAACGACCCGATGCCCCCGGCCGCCCCGCTGACGAGCACCCGTGGGGGCTCACCCCCGGGACCACGACGTGCCCGCAGGCTCCCCACGTGGTGCAGCGCCTGCAACGCCGTCAGCCCGGCCAGGGTCACGGCCGCGGCGTCGGTGCCGGAGACCTCGTCGGGGACGCGCGCAGCCCGGTGCTGCTCGACCACGACCTGCTCGGCGAGCCCACCACCACGGTGCGGCAGGAGCGCGGCGACGCGGTCGCCGGGCGAGAACGCGGTGACCGTCGGCCCGACCGACAGGACCCGACCGGCGACGTCGAAGCCCGGGACGAAGGGCATCCGGCCCCACGTCGCCGGCGGGAGGTCGCCGCGTCGCAGGCCCAGGTCGGTGCCGTTGATGCTGCTGGCCTCGACCTCGATCAGCACCTCGTCGCGGCGCGGGTCCTCCGGGGCCCGGCGGTGCTCGACGCGCATCACCGAGGGCGGGCCGAACCCGGCGAAGCTCCCGACCCGCATCCGTCCGAGACTAGTGCCTGTCGGGGCAGTGCGATCCCGGTCCGGACCGGCGGTGCGGCTGTCGCAATCCGTTGGATCGCCGGCACCAAGCTCGCGGGTAGGGCGTTTTCGCCCCGGTGGTGCGGCAACGCCATGAGGGTGGGACGCCATCGCGACACGGGCGCCGGCACGCGCCCGGAGCTGCCCGCCGACGGGAGCCGCTCACACCGTCGACCCGCGAGCGTCACCCGCGACCGCGCCGCCGCCGTCGTGGCCGTCGGCGCCCTCGCGGGCGGGATCGCGGTCGCGAGCACCGCGGGGCCCTGGTCGCCCGACGCCGCGCCGGACCCGCCGCAGGCCCGTCCCGACGGCCCGTCCGGGACGGCCGGGGAACCCGGGGCCCCGGTCCCCCCGCCCCGCGCCCCGTCGCCGCCCGGGACGGTCGCGGTCCCGGCCGGCGCACCGGCCCCCGTGGCGGAGCCGCCGGCCCCCGTGGCGGAGCCGCCGGCACCGACGCTGTGGCGAGCCGACGGTCCGGCCGCGTTCCGGCAGACGCCGTGGAACACCGTGGGTCCCCTGCCGCCCCGGGTGGACGACGACGAGGTGACCGTGCTCCTGACGGGTCGCGGCCAGCGCAGCGAGGTCGAGCCCGACGTGCCCGCCGCCCAGGAGGGCGACCGCCACGACGTGGCGTTCTCGGTGCGGCTGGACGGCGAGTTCGCCCCGGGCTCCGCGACGCGGCAGGTGATCGCCCGGTGGGAGAACGACGGTCCGGGGCCGGCGCCGCTCGATCTGCGGGTGCGCGACGGCGAGCTCGTGCTGCACGGCGGCGAGGGTCATCCGTCGGGTCCGCGCACCGTCAGCCACGCCCTCGGACCGGCACCCATCGGCGCGTGGACCGACTTGCGCGTGCGCGTGGACTTCTCTGCGAACCCGGACAAGGCCCGTGTCGAGGTGTGGCGGGACGGCCGGCTCGTCGTCGACGACCACCCGCGGGGCGGCACCCTCTACCCCGGCCAGCAGAGCTACCTCAAGGTCGGCCTGCACCGGGACCGACTCCTCGCGCGGCCCAGCTCCGTGCAGTTCCGGAGCTGGCAGCTCGAGCACGGCCGCGCCACGCCGGTCCCGGACCGCGGCGAGGCCTCGCAGGCCCCCGCGCCGGAGCGTCGGCCGACGGACCCACCGGAGCGCGCCGACCGCGCTGCGCCGTCGGACGCATCGGCGGCGCGGACGACGTCGGCCTCACGGCACGACGGGTCCGCGCGCGACTCGACCCGACGTGTGGGGACGGCCGACGACGACGGGTCGTCGACCGACGGGTCGGCGCGCACCGCGTCGGAGGACCGGACGCCGTCCGACCGCAGCTCGACGTCAGCCCTCCGCACGCGCTCGGGCCACGAGCGCGACGAGGGCGCGGACCCCCGCCGCGCGGCGGATGTCGACGGATCGCCGCGCGACCGCTCTGCGGACGACCGAGCCGAGCGTGGTTCGTCGGAGAGCCCGGAGTCGGAGAGCCCGGAGTCGGAGAGCCCGGAGTCGGAGAGCCCGGAGTCGGAGAGCCCGGAGTCGGAGAGCCCGGAGTCGGAGAGCGACCGGTCGGACGGCTCCGAGCGCGACCGCTCCGACCGTGCAGACCGTGACCGGCACTCCGACGGCGGCCGGTCCGACAACTCCGACCGCGACCGGTCCGACGGCTCCGACAGCTCCGACAGCTCCGACAGCTCCGACAGCTCCGACAGCGGCCGCTCCGGGCACGACACGGACGACCGCGAGTCGTCGAGCCGATCGGGCGAGCGCGGGTAGTCCGGGGCCGCGGTGCTCACCGGACCGGAACGAGGTTGCGATCTCCCGACGACGGTGAAGAGTGGGCGGCGTCGGCGGACGGGGGAGGCCGGGTGGTCCACGTCGAGCCGTTCACCGTCGAGGACGACCTGCTCGCGCGCTCCTGGTCCGCGAGGCGGAGACCTAGCGACGGGCCCGTCCCTCGGGCTCGGCCAGCTCGAACCGCGCCCGCGGGCGCCAGCGCGCCCTCGCGCCCTCGAGGACGAGCAGGTCGAGATGCCGCACCTGCGCGCGGATCGGCAGGGCCCGGCCGAGTCGGGCGGCGGCGATGCGCAGGTCGTCCACCGACGACGTCCGCGAGAAGCCCACGGTCAGGTGCGGGACGACCGGGCGCCTCCCGTCGTAGGGCCGGAGCTCGGGGAACTCCGCGCACACCCGCTCCGTCATGGCCCGGAACGGCGCCTCGGACACCGGCGCGAGCCACAGGCAGTCGAGGTCGAACCACCGCGTCTGGTCGAAGACGCAGCCGAAGGCGGGAGCACCGTCGAGAGCCGCGTCCAGCCGCTTGATCACCGTGGTGTCGATGGCCGTCGGGGGGAGGAACGGCGCGAGCACCGTGACGTGCGCGGACAGGCCCGCCGCCGCACGCGGATCGAGCCGCCACCGGTGTCCGGCCAGCGCGGTGTCGGCCTCGCCGATGAGCGCGACCAGTGCACTGCGCGCGCTCACGTCGCCACGCGCTCGCGGACCTCGGTCGGGGGCACCGTACGAGTGTGCACGATCAGGTGGTGCACGACGGATTTGCCTCGTCCTCCGGAGTCGCTCGTCGTCACGTGCGCTAGCCGTGGAGCGGCCCGCTCCGGGGCCGCCCCGCGCGCCGGGCGATGTAGAACGCCGGCGCCGTCGTCGTCGTCCCGCACTGCGGACACCGCCGCTGCTCGTGGTGGCCGTCGTCGACCAGCTCACCCGGCGGGAAGCTCCGGATCCGACCTCGGCACTGCTCCCCGGGGCAGATCAGGTCCTGGTGCCACACCAGGTGCTCGAGACTCGCGGGGTCGGCTCCGCCGAACGAGGTGCGTGGTGCGACGACGTCGTCTCCCATCGCACCCACTGTCCCGTCCGTCGGGCAGGTCGACCCCGCCGCGGTCGGCAACTATTTTCCCGGAGCTCGTCCACCACGACCCGCGTGCGGCAGAGTGAGGGCGTGGTGGCCCGGGACCTGACCCGCGACGACTGGCGTGCGGCCCTCGTCCTCCCCGGTGCCACCGTCGTGCGGGGTCGGGGCGTCCAGGACACGCTGCCGGGCGGGAGCGCTCCGGAGTACGGCCTCTACCTGGGCGTCGACTACGCCCCCGCCTGGCAGCACGGGTGGCTCGACTGGCCGGACTTCGGCGTCCCGGCCGACCCCCTCGACGCGGTCCGGTCGATCGAGCGGCTGTACCGGTACGCCCGGGCGGGCCGACGGGTCGAGGCGGCGTGCCGCGCGGGCAAGGGCCGCACGGGCACCGTCATCGCCTGCCTGGCGATCCTCGACGGCCTCCCGGCCGACCACGCCGTGAGCTGGACCCGGCACCACTTCCACCACCGCGCGGTGCAGACGCCCTGGCAACGCGCATGGGTCCGACGCTTTCCCCAGCTGCGGGAGCAGGCCGCCCGGTCGGCTCGATGAGCGTGGAGCGCCTGATCGCGGACCGCGACCACGGGGGCCTGGACCTCCTCCTCAGGTCTGCACCTTCGTCAGCCGGACGATGCGGTAGCCGATGCCGAGGGCGTAGACCAGGCACCCGACGAGCACCGCCTGCCACGGCAGGGTCGCCACGAGGACGAGGCAGCCGGCGGCGCCGAGGACCTGCAGCCACCGTGGGAAACGCCGCTGCTCGGGGGCCTGGGTGAAGGCGGAGAGGTTCGCGACCAGGTAGTACAGCAGGACGCCGAACGAGGAGAAGCCGATCGCGCCGCGCAGGTCGGTGGTGAGCACGAGCACGCAGACGACGACGGCGACGGCGATCTCGGCGCGGTGCGGGACCTGGTGACGGGGGTGCACGGCGGCGAGCCGGCGTGGGAGGTCGCCCTGCCGCGCCATGGCGAGCATCGTCCGGCCGACCCCGGCGATCAGCGCCAGCAGGGCCCCGAGAGCAGCGGCCGCCCCGCCCACGACCACCACGGGCTCCGCCCAGGCCCAGTTCCCGGCGGCGACCGCGTCGGCGAGGGGCGCTCGCGAGGCGGCGAGCCGGTCCGGGCCCAGGGCGTGCAGGACGGTCACCGCGACGACGGCGTAGACCGCGACCGCGATCGCGAAGGCCACCACGATGGCGCGCGGGATGGTGCGCCCGGGGTCGCGGACCTCCTCGCCGAGGGTGGCGATGCGGGCGTAGCCCGCGAAGGCGAAGAACAGCAGGCCGGCGGACTGCAGCACCTCGTAGGGCCCCGCCGCACCGAGGGACCACACCGGCGCGTCACCCGGGTCCGTCCCGCCCCCGGCGAGCGCGGCGGCGACGGCCACGGCCAGCGCGAGCAGCACGACGGTCACGATCACCCGGGTGAGGCGAGCGGTGCGCGTGATGCCGCGGTAGTTGACGGCGGCCAGCACCACGACCACCGCGACGGCCGTCGGGCGCTGCCAGGCCGGCGGCACGGTGTAGGCGGCGACGGTGAGGGCCATCGCCGCGCAGCTGGCCGTCTTGCCGATGACGAAGCCCCAGCCGGCGAGGAACCCCCACCAGTCGCCGAGGCGCTCGCGGCCGTAGACGTAGGTCCCGCCCGAGGTGGGGTACTGCGCGGCGAGCTGGGCCGAGGAGGTGGCGTTGGCGTAGGCCACGACCGCGGCGATCGCCAGCCCGAGGAGCAGCCCGGCGCCGGCGGCCGCGGCGGCCGGCGCGAACGCCGAGAAGACGCCCGCCCCGATCATCGAGCCGAGCCCGATGACCACCGCGTCGGTGAGGCCGAGCCGGCGAGCGAGTCCAGCGTGATCCGTCATCCCGGCCTCCCGTCGGCCACAATCCATCAAATGCACTTGATGCATCGGTGGCGGCGCGCGCATACTCCCGGGCATGCCATCCGCGGGTCAAGTCGAGCTCCCGGCTTTCGTGCGGCTGGCCGCACACCCCCTGCGGTGGCGACTGATGACCGAGCTGTCGGTCAGCGACCAGCGGGTCCGCGAGCTGGTCGCCCGGGTCGGGGAACCCCAGAACCTGGTCTCGTACCACCTGCGGCAGTTGCGTGACGGCGGGTTGGTGACGAGCTCCCGCAGCAGCCTCGACGGGCGCGACAGCTACTACCACCTCGACCTGGACCGCTGCGCTAACGGCCTGGACGACGCCGGCGTCGCCCTCCACCCGGCACTGCGACGGCCACACGACAGCGGGTCACCCGCGCCGTCACGGCGCATCGAGGTGCTGTTCGTCTGCACGGGCAACAGCGCGCGCTCCCCCATCGCCGAGGCGCTGCTCGACCGCCATGCCGTCGCCGGGGTGTCGGCCACCAGCGCCGGCACCCGGCCCAAGGACCAGCTGCACCCCGACGCCGTCCGCGCCCTGCAGCGGGGCTTCGGCATCGACCTGTCCGGCCGGCGGCCCCGAGGCCTGGACACGCTCACCGACCGCCGCTTCGACGTGGTCGTCACCCTGTGCGACAAGGCCCGCGAGGTGTGCCCGGAGTTCCCCGGCCAGCAGCGGACGATCCACTGGAGCGTCCGCGACCCGGCGGCCGACCCCGGCCGCCAGGCCTTCGAGCACGCCACCGCGGACATCGACACCCGCGTCCGGTACCTGCTCCCCGTCCTCACCGCGACAGCAAGATCGGAGGGTCCGCCGTGACCGAGCACCCGGAGCGCGCCAGCGTCCGCTACCTCGTCGAGGACGTCGACGCCGCCATCGCCTTCTACACGACCCACCTCGGGTTCAGGCTCAACACGGCCGTCGCGCCGGCGTTCGCCGACGTCGTCCGGGGGCCGCTCCGGCTCCTGCTGTCCGGTCCGGCCAGTTCCGGCGCGCGGGCCACGCCCGAGGACGCCGCGACGCCGGGCCGCAACCGCATCCACCTCGTCGTCGACGACCTCGACGACGAGATCGCCCGGCTCCGCAGCGCGGGACTGGGCTTCCGCAGCGATCTCGTCGCCGGACCCGGCGGGCGCCAGGTCCTCGTCGCCGACCCGGACGGCAACCTGGTCGAGCTGTTCCAGCCCGCGGCGCCCGCCGACCCCCGGTAGCGCCCGGATCTCAGGGGCGGGAGACCCGGTCCTGGGTCACGCGACGCACCCGCAGCCGGCGGCGGTCTTGGCCTCGGTGACGGTCACGCCCGGGTCGGTGGCGGCCTCGTCGGGAGAGCAGCACGCGGTGACCCCGCAGCACGAGGACGCTGCGCCCGAGGTCTCACCGGTGGCGTCGGGCATCGTGCTGATGATCCCGGTGGTGCCGAAGTCCGGGGAGTCCTCCTTGACCGTGTAGACCTCCCACGGTTCGTGGCCCGGGCCGTGCACCCACACCTTGTCCTGGCGGGCGTAGCAACAGGTGGTGTCCTCCTCGACCTGGGTGAACAGCCCCAGCTCCGCGAGGCGCGCCGTGGCGGCGTCGACCTCGTCGGTCGACGCGACCTCGACGCCGAGGTGGTCCATCACCGTTGGACGGTCGTCCTCGCCCTCCAGCAGGACCAGCTTGAGCGGTGGCTCGGGGACCGCGAAGTTGGCGTAGCCGGGGCGGCGCTTGGCCGGCTCCACGCCGAAGAGCTGGGAGTAGAAGCGGATCGAGCCCTCCAGGTCGGAGACCCGCAGGGCGAGCTGCACACGGGACACGGTGTCCTCCTCGAACTCCGGGACGCCTGCTTCGACGTCCGTCGAACCGAAGACTGCGCCCTGTTTCGACATATGTCAAGGTAGATGTTTGTCGAAGCACGAGGTCCAGGAGCGACCGGCGCGGGTGAACGAGGCGGTGGGCGGCCTGGTCGTCAGCGTCGACGCCGCCACCATGTGACCCGTGGCCGACACCGACACCGCGACGACCGGCAAGGGACGCGCCCTCACCGGCGCCGTCCTGCTCGACCTCGCCGTCAGCCCGCTGTTCGCCTGGGACGTCTTCACCGACGCCCTCGGGCGCGACCTCGGCGTCGGCCACGCCCTGCTGGCCGGCGTGTTCTCCGTCGGCCTGGCCGCCTTCATGCTCGGCGTCCTGGCCGGCGGACGGGCCGCCGACCGCACCGCACCGCGCCGGCTGGCGCTGATCGCCCTCGCCGGCACGGTCCTCGGCCTGCTCGGCAGCGCCGTCGCCGGCTCGGCCGCCGTGCTGTTCCTGACCTTCGGCGTGCTGGTCGGCGGCGCCACCGGCCTCGGCTACGCCACCGCCGTCCGCGTCGCCGGCACCGTCACCTCCGGCCGCGGTCTCGCCCTCGGCCTCGTCGTCAGCGCCTACGCCGCCGGCACCGCCGTCCTCGCCCCGCTCGCGGCCGCGCTGCTGGCGGCGGTGGGCCGCACCGCGACCTTCGTCGTCCTCGCCGCGGTTCTCGGCGCCGTCCTCGCCGTCGCCGCCGCCCTCGTCCCCGGCGCTCGTCCCGCCCCGCCGCGGCGGCGCGACCACACCACCCCGCGATCCCGCCCGAGCGGGCCCGTCGTCGCCCTCTGGCTGGCCTTCGGCCTCGGCAGCGCGCCCGCCCTCGCCGCCTTCGCCCAGGCCGGCGACCTCGCCGGGGACGCGGCCGCGGTCACCCTCGCGGTCGTGCTGCTGAACGTCGGCAACTTCGCCGGCCGGCTCGTCGCCGGCCCCCTCTCCGACCGCATCGGCCGGCGCGCGGCGCTGCACGCCGACGCCGCGCTGCTCGTCCTCGCGTGCCTCCCGCTGGCGTCCGGCGCGAGCGGACCGGTCGCCCTGGCCGCCCTGCTCCTGCTGGGCACCCAGTACGGGGCGCTGTCGACCCTGGCGCCGGCGGCCACCTCCGACGTGGTCCCGGCCGAGCGCTTCGGCACCACCTACGGCCTGGTGTTCACCGGCTGGGGCATCGCCGGCCTCGTCGCGCCCGTCGCCGCGGCCTCACTGGCCGCCGTGATCGGCTTCGCAGCCGTCTACGTGGTCCTCCTCGGGATCGCCGCGCTGTCCTGGGTCGCGGTCGGCGTCTACGGGCGGCTCGTCGCCCACCCCGCGTGAGTCGGACGCTCCGCGGTCGGCTCTCGCCGTCGCGTCGCCGTCGCCGGGCACCCGACCCGTCGGCGTCAGCGCCGTGAGGCGGAAGCGGAAGAACTCGTGACGACGGGCGTCGGGGCCGTCGGGGTACCAGCCCACCGCACCGGTCGCCGGGACCACGGAGGTCCCGAAGAGCCTGGTGGTCGTGACCCGGCCGCCGAAGGGGTGCCAGTCCCAGCGGCCGGTCCCGTCGGGGTCGCCCCACCGCATCGTGCGGAACGTCCGCAGGCGCCCCGCGTCGTCGAGGTGGAGGTGCAGGTCGACGGGGGTGTCACCGACGTCGAAGAGGACGCGCAGGTGGCGGTCGTCGAGCGCGGACCACGAGACGCCGGGACCCGGCAGGACGGCCGCGGGGGCCCAGATGGCCTCCGCGCCGGCGCGCCCGGCGGCACTGCGGCTGATGTCGGGGCCGTCGGCGTCCACCAGGGTCACCAGCTGCGCCAGGGTCCAGCGCATCCGCCCCGGTCCCGCACCGCCGCGATCCGTCCCGCGGATGACCCCGGCGACCGTCGCCGACCAGCGGAAACCCCGCCGTGGCGCGAGCACCTCGTCGGCGCGGAACGGGAGCCACGCCCGCCCCAGCCGCAGCGAGCCGCGCATCCGCAGCCGCACCGCGGGGGCCAGGGGCGCCCCGGGGAGCAGGGACTGCGCGAACCAGCGCAGCACCGCCGGGGGCACCCGGTCACGCAGGTCGCACGGCCAGAAGACCGCGGGCGCGGCAGACGGGGGCGCCTGCGGGGGCGCGTGCTCCGCCCTGCCGAACAGGGCGTCCAGGTCTCGCGTGGTGATCACGTGCGCACCTCCGGCCGGTCGGGGGCCCGCGCCGCGTCGAGGTCGCGGCGGTGTCACGATGCCGACCCGTCCAGGCTGGGGACGGACCCGCGCGGCCACCAGGGCCGATGGTCCCCGGGCAGCGACGCGGCGTCAGCCCGGGGCTCAGGCCGCCGCGTGGCGCGGCGTCGTCGTGTCGAGCGTCCCGATGTGGACGTGGGAGAAGTCCTCGACGATGCCGTCGTCGAGGACCCGACCGAGGCGCACGCCGGCGAAGTCGGTGACCCAGCCGTCGTCGCCGGCCCGGCCGATGCCCACCCCGGCGTGGTCGACGACCCGGCGCCGCGTGTCGGTGGTGCTGTCCATGGCGATCTCCTCTCCTCGGTGCGGGTCCTCGCCCGCACCCCGAGACGCTCGTCCGCGGGACCGCCCGGCGCCCGGGTACTCCGACCCGGCCGCCCGGGTCGATGGTCGTCCTGCCGCTCGACGCCCGGCCGGCCGCGAGGAGCGGCCACGACCGGGTCACCCCGGCGCGTCGTCGGGGACACCGCGAGCCCGGGCACCGCCCGCCGGGCCGTCCGGGGTGGTGTCCTCGCGCAGGAGCCGCCGACGCAGCCGGTTGACGTCGCCCGCGCTCTGGCGCAGGGCGGCGGCGAGGCCGTCGAGCAGACCGGCGAGCTCGCGCTGGTGCTCCGCGGGGGCGCCCTCGAGCGCGGACTCCACGTCGTCGCGGAAGAGCCGCTCCATGAGATCCGCGACGCGCCGTCCGCGAGGGGTCAGGTCGACGAGGGTGCTGCGACGGTCGGTCGGGTGCCGGCGGCGCTCGACCAGTCCCCTCGCCTGCAACCGGTCGGCCAGCGCGGTGCCCGCCTTCGCCGTCACACCCAGGCGGGCGGCGAGGATCGCGACCGGTCGGGCACCCTCGCGACCCAGGTCGGAGAGCGTCAGCACCTCACCGACGCCGAGACCGAGCACGTCGGCGTAGGCCCGGCGGTAGGCGTCGACGGCCAGGACCAGGTCGCGCACCCGGTCCGGGACGGAGGCAGGGCCCGGTTCCTCGGTCACGTCGACCCCATCTCCGTACGACACTCCCCCGCCGGGCAGACGTCCGCCCCCGGTCCGGCGCGGTGCCGTCCCGGGGGCGGAGCTCCCTCAGCGACGAGCACCCAGCGGCTCGTCCCAGGTCGTGACCAGCGCGTAGAGGATCACCAGGTCCAGCGCGATCACGACGATGGACCACACGGGCGCCACCGGGATCATGATCAGGTGGACGATGGCGCTCAGTCCGACGATCGCGATCGCCGCACCCCGCGCCCAGCTCGCCGCCTCGCCGAGCAGGCCGGCCCCGACGATCGCGACCAGCGCCCCGATCACGAGGTGGATCCAGCCCCACGTCGCCCAGGACAGGACGAGCACCGTGCCGGTGTCGGTCACGAAGTACGTCGGGCTGACGATCGCCGCCAGACCCTCGATCACGCCGAACACGCCGACGACCACCATGACGACGGCCCCGAAGCGCACCCAGCCGGTCCAGGCACCCGCCTCCGGAGCCGGCGCCGCGCCCGTCCTCCCGGCCGGTCGCGCTCGGGACTCCGGACGTTCGCCGGCGGTCTGCTCGCTCATGGCTCCTCCTCCCACTGCCACCGCCTCGGACCCGTCGGCCGACGGGCCCGTCGTGACGGTCACGCGGATCGCGTCGCACGGTCAGGGACCAACGACCCGACTGCGGGCGGACCCCGGTCCCGTCCCCCGTCCGGCCGGTCCCCGCGGGCGGGACCGACGGCCCTGGTGTGCGACGACGGCGTCGGGCGCAATGGCGCCATGACGACCACGCGCTCCGGCCCCCAGGACCCCGCACCGCGGCTGCGCCCCAGCCGGCCCGTGCGGGTGGTCACCGAACAGACGTCGGTGGCCGAGGCGCTGCGCGTCATGCGGGTGGCCGGGGTGCGGCACCTGCCGGTGATCGCCGGCGACCGCTGTACCGGGCTCCTCGTCGACCGCGACCTCATCGCCGCGGCCGTGGACGGCGTGACCGAGCCGGTCGGGCGCCTGGTGCGCGGCCCGGTGCCGACGGTGGAGGCCGGCACCACGGCCGCCCACGTCGCGCGGGCGGTGCTCGCCGGCGGCCTGGACGCCGCGGTGGTCGTCGAGGAGGGCACGGTGGTCGGCATCGTCACCACCACCGACGCGCTCGTCGCCCTCGCGCACCTCGACGAGGACTGAACGCCCCGGCCGCTCCGGTCCGGTCGGCCCTGCTCGACGTCGGACGCCGCCGGCAGCGTCGGCGCAGGCATCGTCGTCGACGACCGGAGAGCGCCATGACCACCACGCCCGTCCCGCAGTCCCCGCCCCCACCGCCCCCGACGCCTC
>NZ_JAQZAO010000023.1 GCF_028737315.1 Actinomycetospora lemnae
ATCCCCTCAGCCCGGTGCAACCGGCGGATCTCCGCCCAGTCCTCCACGCTCAGCACCCCTCACTAACGGCAAGGGGGTCCAGATTCACCCGTCGCCAAGGGGTCAGCTTTCAGCCGTCGTCAGCACCAGGTCCCCTGGCCGCGGACCCGCAGCGCCCTGTGCCGACCGCCCCGATGACGCCGACGACCTGCCGAGCCCGGTACGGCGACCGCCCGCCCCCGTCCTGCGGCCATCAGGATCGCTGGTCTGCCACCTCGTGGGTACGTCCGTCAGCCGCGTCGTCGCGGCCGCGGCCCCGGGCCGCGAACACCTCGACGGTCGGTTCGGTGGCGACCGGGACCGCGGCCGCGAGGGCGGGCGTTCGATGACGGCGCAGTCGGTTGGCGTTGCCGACCACCGACAGCGAGCTCAGGGCCATGGCGGCGGCGGCGAGCATGGGGCTCAGGCGCAGGCCGACCAGGGGGTAGAGGACGCCGGCCGCGATGGGGATGCCGATGGCGTTGTAGATCAGGGCGAAGAACAGGTTCTGCCGGATGTTGCGCATGGTGGCCCGGGAGAGCTGGATGGCGGTGACCACGCCGGCCAGCGAGCCGGAGATGAGGGTGATGTCGGCGGCTTCGATCGCCACGTCGGTGCCGGTCCCGATCGCCAGACCGATGTCGGCCTGCGCGAGGGCGGGTGCGTCGTTGATCCCGTCCCCGACCATGGCGACACGGCGTCCCTCGGCCTGCAGCCGGCGGATCTCGTCGGCCTTGTGCTCGGGGAGGACTTCTGCGAGCACCCGCCGGATACCGACCTGGCGGGCGATGGCCGCAGCGGTGCGTGCGCTGTCTCCGGTGATCATGACGACGTCGAGGCCGAGGTGGTGCAGAGCAGCGATGGCGGCCGCGGACTCGTCCTTGACGGTGTCGGCCACGGCGACGACTCCTGCGGGGTGCCCGTCGACGGCGACCATGATGGGTGTCTTGCCGCTCGCGGAGAGCTCGGCGGCGATGGGGTCCAGAGCAGTGGTGTCGATGTCGGTGTCGGTCAGGAGCCGGTGGGTGCCGGCCAGGACGTCGTGACCCTCGACGGTCGCCTGGACGCCCTTGCCGGTGATCGAGGTGAACCGGTCCGCGGAGGTGTCGCCGAGTCCGCGGTCATGGGCTGCCGTGACGATGGCGGAGGCCAGGGGGTGCTCGCTGTCCGCCTCCGCGCCGGCGACGAGGCGCAGCAGGTCCCGCTCGTCGATCGGCCCGACGGGTCGGAGGTCGGTCAAGGCCGGTCGGCCGGCGGTGATGGTGCCGGTCTTGTCCAGCACGACGGTGTCGAGCCGCTGCGCGGTCTCGAGAGCTTCGGCGGATCGGATGAGGATGCCGGCCCGGGCACCCTTGCCGGTGCCCACCATGATCGACAGCGGGGTGGCCAGGCCGAGGGCACACGGGCAGGCGATGATCAGGACGGCCACCGCGGACACCAGCGCGAGGGTGAGCGCCGGCGGTGGCCCCGCGAGGTACCAGACGGTGAACGTGGCGACCGCGACGGCGATGACGACGGGCACGAAGTAGGCCGACGTCGCGTCGGCGAGGCGCTGGATGGGCGCCTTGGACGCCTGTGCCTGCTGCACCATGCGCACGATCTGGGCGAGCACGGTGTCGGCACCGACCTTGGCGGCGTGCACGCGCAGAGAGCCGGTGGTGTTGATGGTGGCGCCGATGACCGTGTCGCCGGCGTGTTTGGTGACGGGGATCGGTTCGCCGGTGACCATGGACTCGTCCACCGCCGAGCCCCCCGAGACCACGGTGGCGTCGACGGGGATCTTCTCACCGGGGCGGATGACGATCTCGTCGCCGACGACGACCTCGTCGATGCCGATCTCGGTCTCGGTCCCCGCGCGGACGACGCGCGCGGTCCGCGCCTGCAGGCCGAGCAGGGCGCGGATGGCCTCCCCGGTGCCGGCCTTCGCGCGGGCCTCGAGCAGCCGTCCCAGCACGATCAGGGTGAGGATCACCCCGACGGCCTCGAAGTAGACCTCCCGGACGTCCTCGGGCAGCAGGCCCGGGGCGATCGTGACGAGCAGGCTGTAGCCGTAGGCCGCGACGGTACCGAGGGTGATGAGACTGTTCATGTCCGCGTTGCGGTGGGCGAGGCTGAGCCACCCGGTCCGGTGGATCGGCCAGCCGGTGTAGAGCATCACCGGCGTGATCAGCGCGAGCTGCACCCATCGGTCGAGCAGGACGCCGGGCACCCACTCGGCGCCGAACAGGTCATGGGCCATGACCGCGACGAGGACCGGGAGGGTGAGCACGGCGCCGACGACCACCCGTCGGGTGAGGTCGGTGATCTCCGCGCGCCGTTCCCGCGCCTGCGCGGCCTCGTCCTCGGTCGCGTCATCGGAGCCCGGCGCCGCGGCCGGGGGTGGTGTCGACGCCCCGTCCGCCGCCGAGGTGGGGGCCGCGTGCACGTGGCTCTCCGCGGCCTGGACGACGAGCGAACCGTGGATCATGTTCATCCCGCAGGCGAACGGGAACGTCCCGGCCCGCGCCGGTTCCAGCGCCACGGTGGTGCGGGAGTACGCCGGCAGTGCCGCGCTGATCCCGAAGTCGGGGAACACGACGCGCGAGGTGCAGTCGCCGCTCTCCTGCCGGTCGAACACCAGCTCCACGGGTAGGCCCTGGCGTACCTGGATCACCTCGGGCCGGTAGCCGCCGTGCACCGTCACCTCGACGCGCTGGACGCCCCCGCTCAGGCTCGCGGCGAGCGCGCGCCGGGGCCCGAAGAAGAACCAGCCCAGCCCGAGGATCACCACGACCGCGGCGACCAGCACCACGACCTCGTTCGTGCTCATCGACGGCCTCCCCTCGCCGGCCCACTCGGTCTGGCAGGTTTCCGTCGATCGTCACCACCTGTGAGTTCGTCCGGGCAGGGACCGATGGCGGTCCGGACGAGGGTCCTTCGACTCGCTGTGCGGCGACGCCGGGCCCTGCCCGACCCCTCGATCCCGACCGAAGCTCAGCATCGTCCGGCCGACGGCGCGGCCTGCGCGGCAGCAGCGGCCAGGGGCCGGCGACGGCGTGGGAGGTCGAGGACATGATGTGGTGGTACGGCCCCGGCATGAACGGCTGGGGCTACGGATTGATGACCATCAGCATGGTGCTGTTCTGGGCATTGATCATCTTCGGGATCGTCGCACTCATCCGCTACATCGGGAGAGCGGGTCAGGTCAGCACCGACCGCCCGACGCCCCGGCGACTCCTCGACGAGCGCTTCGCGCGCGGAGAGATCGACGAAGAGGAATACCGACGCCGTGTGGACGTCATCACCGCAGACACACGTCCGCGCGCCACGTCCTAGATTTCTCGCACGATCGAGGGGCGCCTTTCCCACAGCAGTCGGGGGAACGGTCTCCACGGCGCGGACCGTCACCGAGGGTGCGACAACGACCTGGGTCTCCAGGACCGCGCTCAGCTCACCGCGCCGACCGAGGGCGGGCTCGGCCACGCCGTCAGTGCGTTGGCCCTCGAGCTGACCGACACCGGCGCTCAGGTCAACGGCGGGGCGGGTGACCGGCACGATCATCCCGTTGACGGAGGGTCCACGACCGGCGTCTGATGACGCGGGAGCCGGCCCGATCCCCGTGCACTGGATCGGGCCGGCGCCGGCCGCGGTCAGCCGACGACGGTGTCGATCGACTCGTGGTGCTTCTCGAACTTCACGTAGTCGTCCTCCATGATCGCCCGCGGGTTGAACAGGGGGTCGGCGAGGATGCCGTGGACGCGACGACGCTGCATGCCCATGTTCCCGCCGTCGTAGATCGGCAGGACCGCGGCCTCACGCAGGATCTTGCCGAAGCCATTCTTGGTCTCGAGACTGTTGACGCCCACGATCTGCAGGCACTTGTAGACGCAGTCGAACATCATCTCCGTGACCTGGATCTTGTTCATCGCCCCCACCAGCTCGGCGTGCTGGTCGTGCTTGTCCAGGTAGTCCGCGGCCCGCCAGGAGAAGGCGCGCGCCATCTCGATCTTGGACGCGACGTCGCCGAGGACGTAGCCGACGTTCTGGAACCCGATGATGGGCTTCAGCGCGCCGGCGGTGTTGCCCTTCGCGAAGTCGAGCGCCATCTCGTACGCGGCGCGGGCCATGCCCACCGCGGCGATCGCGGCCACCGGCCCGGACCAGGCGAAGTTGCGGTTGATGACGAAGTCACCGTTGCCCGCAGCGTCCGGCAGCAGGTTGGCCGCCGGGATGCGGGCGTTGTCGAAGACGATCTCGGCGTTCGAGGCGAGCCTGTGCCCGATCTTGTCGAGGTGCCGGTAGGTCACGCCCGGGGTGTCGCGCTCGAGCACCAGCGCCGACAGGCCCTCGGTGCCGCCCTTCTCCGAGTCGGTACGGACGATGAGGGTGCCGGCATCGACGCCGCGCTCGTCCCAGCCCGCCGAGGACGGCCAGTACTTGCGCCCGTTGACGACGTAGTCGTCGCCGTCCCGCACCGCGGTGAGCCCGACGCCGGCGGGACGCGGCAGGGGGATGTCGAAGTTGGCGGTGCCCGACGGGTTGCCCGGGGGTTCGCTCGCGGTCCACCCGCCGAGGTACTCGCCGGCCGGGTCGGACGTCGCCGCTCGCAAGAAGCGGTCCTTCTGCTCGTCGTTGCCGTACCAGGCGATGGGCATGAGCCCGAGCCCGTTGCACAGCACGGTGCAGGCGAAGCCGGGGTCGACCACGCAGATCTCCTCGGCGGCGACGACCAGGTCGACGCACGACACCCCGCCACCGCCGTACTCCGCGGGGAGCATGCACATGGCGATGCCGGCCTTGTAGGCCTCGATGTAAGCGGGCTTGGTCTTCTGGAAACCCTTGAGCGGGTCGGGCTCGGCGTCGGCCTCTGCCACCACGGGCTTGAGGACGTTCTCGGCGAACGCCCGGACCTCGTACTGCAGCTTCTTCTGCTCGTCCGACATCGTGAAGTTGATGGTCACGGGGACCCTCCTTCTCTCGGTGCATCGCCCGCCGCGGCCGCGGAGCGGGAAGAGGTCAACGCCGTACTGGTTCTGAGGGCCGACGAGCCCAACGGGCACGGCGAGGAGGAGCGTGGCGCGCTGCCCGCCCGGCGCGGAAGGCACACGGCACGAACAACCCGGGATGCGTCACGAACGAACAAGGCGACTCTTCGCAGGTCACGAAGGGCAGGGGCCAGGGCGGGGCGGGGTCGTCGCGCCCTCATCAGGTCGTAACACGCCAACCCTTGTCCGTGCCGCCCGGCGATAACTAGCATCCGGCGTACTTCTTTTCGGCGCCGCGAGGACAGGCCGACATGATCCAGGACCACGAGCGCACGACGGGCTGCGGCGGTACCCGAGGGCGGCGTGGGAACGGTCCGCTGCGATCCCCATCGAGACGAGCAGATGATGAGGCACACGACGCACGCCGACTTCGCGTTGCGGGTCCTGCTCTACCTGCGTGTAGCTCCGGGTCGTCACGGGTCGGTCGCCGCGATCGCCGAGGCGCACAACGTCTCGCGCAACCACCTCCTCAAGGTGGTCCAGCGACTGGCGAGCGCCGACATCGTGGAGACGACGCGAGGTCGGGGTGGGGGCGTGCGCCTGGTCCGCGATCCCTCCTCCATCAGTGTCGGCGAGGTCATGCGGGTGATGGAGAAGGACTTCGCGGTGGTCGAGTGTCTGGGCGCCGCACGGTTCTGTCGCGTCGCCGGCGTCTGCGGTGCCCGCAGCGTCTTCTCCCGCGCGCTCGACGCGTACTTCGAGGTCCTCGACGGGTCGAGCCTGGAGGACATCGCAGCCAACGATTTCGGGCTGAGGGGCGCCCTCGGCCTGGTGCCCGGTACCGGCAGCTAGGCACCGGACGAGTGCGGTCCCCTCGGCCCTCCGGGGTCGCCACCCATCGTTCGGCCGACGACGCCCGGCGCCCACCACACAGCCGTGCCACCTGCGTGCCGGCCGGGAGGACGTAGCGTGCCGATCGATTTCGACCTGACCGCACGGCAGAAGAAGCTCAAGGCGGTCGCCCGGGAGTTCGCGCGGGAGGTCCTCCGTCCGGCGGCCGAACGGGCCGACGCCCTGCCGGACCCGCAGGCGGCCTTCTGCGAGCTCAAGCCCGTCTACGAGCAGGCGACCGCGGCCGGGTTCTCCACGATGTTCCTCCCGGAGGAGTACGGCGGCGGCGGGGCGTCGACGGTCGACTTCCTCGTCGCGATCGAGGAACTCTGCGCGGTCGATCCGGGCTTCCCGACGGTCCTCCTCGTCAACGGGCTCGCCCTGATGCCCGTGCTCTGGTTCGGGTCCGAGGCGCAGCGCGAGCAGTGGATCGGCCGAGCCACCGCGGACACCCGCGGCGATTTCCTCGCCGGGTGGGTGGTCAGTGAGCGCGGCGGCACCGCGAACTTCGACCACCCGAGCCCCCAGGCGGGCATCCAGCTCGTCGCCGACCACGACCGCGCTCGGGGCGAGTACGTCGTGAACGGCGAGAAGCACTGGCCGTGCAACGCCGGTGGCTGGGACCTCCGCGGTGCGGACGTCAACCTGTGCGTCGTCCGCACCGACCGCACCAAGGGCGGCAAGGAGGCGCTCAGCGCACTCCTCGTGGAGCGGGGCACGCCGGGCATCGAGTACTCGGTGATCGACAAGATGGCCCACCGCACCTGCCAGAACGTCACCATGACCTTCCGCGGGGTTCGTGTGCCCGAGCAGAACCTCATCGCCGAGGGCGACGGCGACCTGCTCATCAACCGGAACTTCACCTGGTCGGCACCGATCGCGAGCATCGCCGCCGTCGCCGTCGCCCGGGGGGCCTACGAGTTCGCCCTGAAGTGGGCGAAGACCTACACCGGCGGCGGCTCGCGCCCGATCATCGACCACCAGGCCGTCGGTCACCTCCTCGCCGAGGTCGCCGCCAAGATCGAGGCGGGTCGCTACCTCTGTTGGAAGGCGGCCCACTACGCCGACACCCACGACGGTCAGGGACACGCTCTCGGCGGGATGAACAAGACCTTCTGCGGCGATCTCATGCAGAGCGTCGTCTTCGACTGCATGCGCGTCGTGGGCGTCAACGCGCTGGACCGGAAGTTCCCCATGGCGCGCTACTACCGCGAGTCGATGGTCTTCCCCCTCTACGACGCCGGGAACCTCGCGATGCAGCGCCGCCGGACGTGGGGCGTGATGGCCGATGCGGCGTTCACTCCCGACACCTTCGTCGACGGTGATCCACTCGTCTTCACCAAGTCGATGGAGGGCTACGGCGTCGTTCCGGAGAACGGCTGACCATGGACGAGACCGCCTGTCCCCCGTCGCGTTCGTTCGATCGCGCCTTCTCACGCACCTACGCTGCGTGGGAGCGCTTCGCCTCCGGACAGGACGACGCCTCGGGCGTCCCGCTCTCCATCGCCCTGTCCTGGCACCGCTGCCGCGACGTCTACCGCATCGACCCGGCCCGGGCTCGCCCCGACACCGTCGACGGCGACGCGCCCACCCGTCCTGTCCACGGCCGCGTCCTCGCCGAGCTCGGCGCGCTGGCGAAGACCCTCCTCGTGGCGGGCGAGAACCGGCTGGTCATGGTGTCGGACGGCGGTGGAGCGGTCGTCGCTGCCTGGGGTCGTGGTGCCGCGGAACGCCGAGCGCCGGAAGCGGGACTGGTCCCGTCCTCGGCCTGGTCGGAGCCGGTCACGGGGACGAACGCCATCGGCACCGCCATCGTGCAACGACGTGTCTGCGCGGTGCGCGGACCGGAGCACTGGAGCCCGGCGCTCCACCGGTGGAGCTGCACCGGTATCGCGGTGAACGACCCGGTCACGGCAGCCCCCCTCGCGACGCTCACCGTCGCGAGCTGGCGCGAGATGGTGGCGGTGCGATCGATCGATCTCCTGCTCGCCACCGGGCCCCTGGTCACCGCGCTGCAGGAGACCGCCAGCCGGCACGGACGACGCATCGTGGAGGCGTTCACGGACCTCGAGCGACGGACCACCGGCGCCCTCGTCGCCCTGGACCTCACCGGACGGATCGTCGCGGCCAACGATGCGGCGCGCCGTCGCGGAGCCGTGCCGGGCGACTACCCCGTGGAGCCACCGATGGCGTCCCGGGAGGGCATCGCCAGCCTCGGGAGCGTGATCCCCGACGCCAGGGACCGGGCTCGGGAGGACCCCGCGTGGCGCGGCGCGGTCTCCATCTGGTCGGCGATCACCGACGACGTCGAGACCTATCGCGTCATCCCCGTCATCGCCGGGGCTGACCCGATCGCGTTCCTGGCCAGCACGGATGATCGTGCCGGCCGGGTCGACATGCTCGACCGTGCCGTCCTGGCGTCCCGAGGCCCCCGGGAGGCACCCCGCCGGGTACCGGCCCTCGGCGCCGGAGGTCAGATCGTCGTGCTCCACCCCCACGAGATTCGCTATGCCCGCTCGGACGGACACGTCGTGTGGTTGGTGACCGATCAAGGACCGCTGCGGGCCAGTGTCCGCGGCATCGACCACGTCGAGCGGGACCTCGCGGGCGCCGGGTTCCTCCGCGTGCACCGCTGCTACCTGGTCAACCTCGGTCGGGTCCGCGACGTGGTGGCGGTCAAGGACCGCTTGGTCCTCAGCACCGGCATCGACGACGAGCGCGTCCCGGTGTCCCGCCGTCACGTCCCCTCGGTTCGCCACGCCCTGGGCATCTAGGGGGCGGTGGTGGAGGCGCTTCGCCCCCCTCGTTCCACCCGGTCCGCGCTCAGGTCCAAGTGTCGCGCGTAGCGACCGCCCCAGACTTCCTCCACCCGCCGCGGAAGAGTCGGCCGTGGACAAGAGGTGTCGTGATGGGACTCGCCTTCACCTGAGCGAGGAGCAGCTGGCGCTCCGTGCCGGCGCCCGGGAGTTCGCCGACGGCGTCCTGACCCGGTCGCGGGCGCGCACGACGGGATTCCCGGACCTAGAGAGCGGTTCTACGCCATCAAGCTGTTCTTCCAGCAGATGGTCGACGCCGGCTTCCTCAAGGCGCTGCTCCCGGACGAGTACGGCGGCAACAAGTTCTCCTCGCTCGCCTTCACCCTGGTCGCCGAGGAGCTCGCCCGCGTCGGCACCAACACTCCGACGGCGGTCCTCGCTACCGGCGTCGGCCTCCAGCCGATCATCCGGTTTGGGAGCGACGAGCAGAAGGCACGGCGCCCGTGTGGTCCCCAGGTGGTCCCCGTGAGTCGAACTCGATCTTTGACAGCCACGACGCCGAGCGCGGCCGTGACTGTCGGTGGGGTCCGCTAGCTTGCGGCGCGGGCAGGAGCGAATACGCACATCAGACAGCCAAGGGGCCATCCATGACCCGGTACCGCTACTACACGGCGACATCACTCGACGGCTTCTTGGCCGACGAGAACAACTCTCTCAATTGGCTCTTCGAGCAGGACAGCGGCGAGCAGGCAACGCCTGGGCCTTCATTGGTGGACTACGACACGTTCTCGGCCACCGTGGGGGCCTTGGTCATGGGAGCCACGACTTACCGCTCCATCCTCGATGAGTTGAAGGAGGGCGACCCCGGGATGCCTTTTTCGCTTCCGTGGTTCGTCTTCACCCACCAGACGTTGGCGGCTCCGGCCGGTGACATCACGTTCCTTCAAGGCCACCCGAGCGAGCACCGCTCACGCATCGAGACTGTCGCGGACGGGCGCGATGTGTGGATGGTCGGGGGCGGCGGATTGGCTGCCGACTTCGCGGAAGCCGGGATGCTGAACGACATACTTCTGACTTTTGCGCCGGTCACTCTGGGGGCGGGGAAACCGTTGTTCCCGCGACGCTTCAATCTGCAATTGCGTGATCAGGGCAGGTCTGGCCCCTTCCTCACTGCCATCTACGACGTGGTGGGGGCACGCCGAGACCAGGCCGTCCGCAGTTGCGGGACAACGCCCTCTGATAGAGATGGAGCAGGAACAGCTATGGCTACAGGCCCGCAGCAGACCTGCGCCCCCGGCACAACGGGACGGGTGGTCCCCAGCTCCAGGCGCTACCCACGCTGGGATGGCCCGACATCAGAAGGGCCCGCTGACCAGCGGCTGTACCGTGATCAGCGGGCCACTTCTGTCTGTCGGGACGACAGGATTTGAACCTGCGACCCCTTGACCCCCAGTCAAGTGCGCTACCAAGCTGCGCCACGTCCCGATCGTCGGCGCCCTGGGGCGCGACGTCGAAAGGTTACCCCACGCCGACGCCCCGCCCGCGACCCGGGGCACGGGGCCGCGGTGAGCTCCCCGGCCCCGTACGGTAGGCATGGGCGATATGGGGGGATTCCGCATCCGTTCCGGGCGCCGACGCGCGCCGCTCGCTCTGCTGGCCGTCCTGGCCGTCGTCCTCGCCGCGTGCGGCGCGACCAGCGACGATCCGACGCCGGGGACCGTCGGCCCCGGCGAGCGCAACCCGCTGATCCAGCCCTTCGCGTCGGACAGCATCTGGAACACGCCGATCGGGAGCGGGGCGGTCTACGTCCCGGCCGGTCTCCAGCCGCTGCCCGGGGGCGAGACCAGCGGGCGCGTCCCCCAGATCGACGACGAACCGATCATCCTGACCCCCGAGGCGCCCGACACCCCGATCCTCTACAGCCGCGGCGGCTTCGGCGGCGACCGCTGCGCCGCCGACCCGTCCCGGGTGCTCCGGACCGCCCCGATCCCCGCGGGCTACGTCCTGCCCAGCGACAACAAGAACCAGAGCGCCGCGATCCTCGGCCCCGACCGTCGCACCGTCATCAACGTCCAGCCCCTCGCGCGCTGCGCGGCCGGCGGGCCCGCGACGAGCATCGTCTACTTCCCCGACACCGACCTCTACGGACCGGGCATCGACGGCGCGCACGGCGGGTCGGGCCTCTCGGCGCTCGGCGGGTCGATCCGGCTGGGCGAGCTGCGACCCGGGCAGGAGGGGCCGCGCCACGTCCTCAAGGTCAACGTCTACGGCCGCGGCGAGCTCGCCCGCTGCGCGGACTCCGCGAGCTGCTCCCGCTGGCCCGCCCGCAAGAGCGACCGCGGCGGGCCCCGGAACTACGGCACCGACGGCGACAACCGCAACGCCGCGATGCGCCTGGGCGCCCTGCTCGCGCTGCCGCCGGCGGTGGACATCGCCACGATCGGCCTGACCACCGAGCCGGGCCGCCAGCTCGCGTGGACGCTGCAGAACTACGGCGCGTACATCGTCGACGACACCAACGGCCCGCAGTTCGCCCTCAACGCGGAGGTGGGCCCCGCGGGGTCGATGCGCGAGCAGTTCCGCGGCGACTGGGGCTACGACTTCGAGGTCGAGTCCGAGGTCACCGACAACCCGTGGGCCGAGGACGTCAAGCGGATCCGCCCGCTGCTGCAGGTCGTCGACAACAACGGGCCCGCGAGCGTCGGCGGTGGCGGCACCCCACGCCAACCGCTCCTGCCGCCGCTGGGCGACCCGCCGCCGCGGACGGTGGTGCAGCCCCCGCTGGAGGCCCAGCCGGACCCGCCTGTGCTGGTGCGCTGACCTCGGCGGATGCGCGGTGTCGGTGATCCGCGACATAGTGGGCGGCGTGGCTGCGACGACGCTGACGGCGGCGAACCTGGCGGACCTGCCCGCGGACGTCCCGGGCCCGAGCTACGACCGCAGCGCGGTGTCGGTGGGCATCGTGCACTTCGGGGTCGGCGGGTTCCACCGGGCGCACCAGGCGATGTACCTCGACGAGCTCATGCAGCAGGGTCAGGCGCTGGACTGGGGCATCTGCGGGGTCGGCGTGCTCGAGGCCGACAAGAAGATGGCCGAGGTCACCGAGGCGCAGGACGACCTCTACACGCTCGTGCTCAAGCACGCCGACGGCCGGCGCGAGGCGCGGGTGATCGGGTCGATCGTCGACTACCTCTACGCGCCCGACGACCCGGAGGCCGTCCTCGACCGCATGACCGACCCGGCCACGCGGATCGTCAGCCTCACCGTCACCGAGGGCGGTTACCACAAGAACGCGAGCACCGGGGAGTTCGACGACCGCGACCCCGCGATCCAGGCCGACATCGCCGCGGAGCCCGGCTCCCCGCCGCGCACGACGTTCGGCTTCCTCGTCGAGGCGCTGCGGCGGCGCCGCGACGACGGCACCGGCCCGTTCACGGTGATGTCCTGCGACAACATCCAGGGCAACGGTCACGTCGCCCACGCCATGATCACCGCCTACGCGCGGCGCCGGGACCCCGAGCTCGCCGACTGGATCGAGGCGAACGTCCCGTTCCCGAACTCGATGGTCGACCGGATCACCCCGCGCACCACCGACGAGGACCGCGAGGAGCTCCAGGCCAACACCGGCATCGTCGACGCCTGGCCGGTGGTCTGCGAGCCGTTCACGCAGTGGGTGCTCGAGGACCGGTTCGCGGCCGGGCGCCCGCCGTTCGAGGACGTCGGGGTCCAGGTCGTCGCCGACGTCGAGCCCTACGAGCTGATGAAGCTGCGCCTGCTCAACGCGAGCCACCAGGCGATCGCGTACCTCGGCTACCTCGCCGGTTACCGCTACGCCCACGAGGTGGCGGGCGACGAGCTGTTCGCCGGCTTCACCCGCGCGTACATGGACCGCGAGGGCACGCCGACCCTGCAGCCCGTGCCCGGCGTCGACCTCGACGACTACAAGGCCACGCTCATCGAGCGGTTCGCGAACCCGGCGATCCGCGACACCCTCGCCCGCCTGGCCGCCGAGAGCTCCGACCGCATCCCCACGTGGCTGGTCCCGGTCATCCGCACCAACCTCGAGAACGGCGGGGAGATCGAGCGCTCGGCGCTGGTCGTCGCGGCGTGGGCGCGGTACGCCGAGGGGGTGGACGAGAGCGGCGAGCCGATCGAGGTCGTCGACACCGGCCGCGCCGAGGACCGCATCGCCGCCGCCCGGCGCTACCCCGACGAGCCGCTGGCGTTCCTCTCCGACCGGGACCTGTTCGGCGACCTCATCGACGACGAGCGCTTCACGACGGCCTACCGCGCGCACCTCGACGCCCTGCACACCGACGGCGCGCGCGCCACCGTCGAGGCCCTGGAGCAGCGGCTGGGGCGGTGAGGCCGGGTCAGCGCGGGCTGGGCACGGCGGGCGTGGCCGGGGCGGCGGCCCAGGCCAGGAGCTGGTCGGCCGGGAGGGGACGCGAGAACAGGTAGCCCTGCGCGGTCGTGCAGCCCATCTCGAGCAGCGTCCGCGCGGCCAGGTCGGTCTCGACGCCCTCGGCGATGAGGTCGAGGCCGAACGACTGGGCCAGGCCGACGATCGACCGGACGATGGAGAGGTCCTCGGCGGTCCGGCCGAGGTCCTGCACGAAGGTCCGGTCGATCTTCAGGATGGTCACCGGCAGGGCCTTGAGCTGGGCCAGCGAGCTGTAGCCGGTGCCGAAGTCGTCGATGGCGACGCACACGCCGAGCCGACGCAGGCCGCGCAGCGTCGCCGACGCCGCGTCGAGGTCGCCGACGACGGCGTGCTCGGTGACCTCGAGGACGAGGTCGCGCCCGTCGAGGCCGTGACGGGTCAGCACCTCGGCGACGGCGTCGACGAAGTCGACGGCGATGAGCTGCACCGGCGAGATGTTGACCGCCATCGTGAAGTCCGCGCCCACCACGTCGGGGCGGTCGCGACGCCAGGCGGCCAGCTGGCGGCACGCGCCGTCGAGCACCCAGCGACCCAGCTCGCCGGCCAGGTTGGTGGCCTCGGCGACGCCGACGAACAGCTCGGGCGACACCGGCCCCAGCGTGGGGTGGTGCCAGCGCAGGAGGGCCTCGACGCCGGTCGCGGACGCGGTGCGCAGGTCGACGACCGGCTGGTAGTGGATGGCGAGGGTGCCGTCGCGGATCGCCGAGAGCAGGCTCATCTCGACGGTCACGCGCACCTCCTCGCGGACCCGCATCTCGCTCGTGAAGGTGACGACCTCGTTGCCGCCGTGGTCCTTCGCGGTGAGCACGGCCTGGTCGGCGCTGCGCAGCCAGACACCGACCTCCGTGGTCGGGGCGTGCGCCACGGCGATCCCGACGCTGACGGTGCGCCGCAGCGACTGGCCGCCGAGCCGGATCGGCTCGGCCATCGCGCGCTGCACCCGCGCCGCGACCGCGGCGGCCTGCGCCTCGTCGGCGGTCCCCGCGAGGGCGACGACGAACTCGTCGCCGCCGAGCCGGGCCACCATGTCGTTGACGCCCACCGCGGCGCGGATGCGCTCGGCGACGGCGATGATGAAGCGGTCGCCGGCGTCGTGCCCGAGGAAGTCGTTCGTGGCCTTGAGCCGATCGACGTCGATGAACAGCAGCGCCCGCGGCCCCGGCGGCGGGGACGTCAGCATCGCCTGCAGGTGCGCGAGCAGCGCGCGGCGGTTGGGCAGGCCGGTGAGCTCGTCGTGGTGGGCGATGTGGCGCAGCTGGTCCTCGGCGAGCAGCCGGGCCTGCATCTGGGCGATCAGGGTGGCGATGGTGCGCAGCGCGCGGGTCTCCTCGCCGCTCCAGCCGCGGTCGCCGAACTTGACGAACCCGAAGATGCCGGTGGTGCTCCCGCCCGACCGCAGCGGGATCGAGACGGCCGAGGTGGCGTCCACTCCCGACCCCTGCCGGACCCGCTCCTGGTAGCCCTCCGAGTCCGACGGACGGACGGCGTAGATGTCGACGAGGTGCTCGGTGGCCGCGAAGGACGGGTCCGCGTCCGCGAAGTAGATGACGCCCAGCGGGTCGGGGTCCGGCACGTCCTCGCGCGGCGGCCACTCGGCGACGAGCACGGTCGCCCGCCGGGCGGCGTCGTGGAACCGCAGGAAGCTGAGGTCCACCTCGAAGTACTCCACCAGGACCTGCAGCATCTCCTCGCTGGCGGTCCGCAGGGTCGTCGAGTCGACGCCCATGAGCGTGGTCGCGACGCGGGTGACGAGCTCGTCGAGGTTCGTCGGCGCGATCTCACTCTTCGTGCGGTCCACACAACGCAGGGTAGCCGCCCTGCGGCCGTTCAGGTAATCGACGAGATCTCGGTCAGCGGACGCCGTCGGCTGCGCGGCGCGGGGACGTCGGTGTGGCTCATCCGCAGGACGAGGGCCACCGCCTCCCCGGGGACGAGGCCCACGATCCCCCGGAAGGAGGACTGCAGGGCCGCGAGCTCGTCGGCGAACCGGGGCGACAACACCACCAGATCGTGGGGGTGTGTCGCGTAGAGGAACACCGGGGACGTCGGGTGCACGGCGAGCCCCCGGTCCTCGGCGGCGACCCACACCGCCTCGACCGCGGCGCCGCCCCGCACGAAGTCCGCGGGCGCCGACCCCTCGACCGCCACCACCGCGAGCGCGGAGCTCGACGCCAGTCGGTCGCGGGTGTCCTCGCCGAGGGCGACCCCGGCGTCCCAGTCGGCGAGCAGGGCCATGACCTCCGGGCGCCTCGCGATGGCCAGCTTCGCGAGGTCGGCCGGGTCGAGGCCGAGGGTCCGGGTCTCGATGCCGACGTCGGTCCGTGCGGCTCCGGGCTCGACGAGCTCGGCGAACATCTCGCGGTGCAGGCGGTCGGTCAGGTACCGGATGCGGTCCGACCCGGCCAGCGTCTCCCCCGCCGCGACGAGGTCGTCGCCGGTGAGGAGGTGCACCCGCCCGCCCTCGGCGTGCGCGGCCTCCCGCAGCGCCGCGACGGTGCGGTCCGGCACGGGGGCCGGCCGGCCGTGCGCGCGGTTGGTCCCCCGGCGGAGCACCGCGGCATGGGCGGCCGCGAGGCGCTCGTCGCGGCCCGGGGCGAGACGCAGGGTCGCGACGAGGTCGGGGTCGCCCGGGTCCCCGAAGAGCCGGCACGGTCCGAGGGCGCCCGCCGCGGCGGCCGCCGCCCGGGCGTTGAAGAGGGCCGCGCCGAGCGCGACGTAGCTGCCGCGGTGCTCGACGTCCATCGTCGTCGTCCGCGCGCGGTCGAGGCGCAGCCGGACCACGGGATCGACAGCGCCCCCCACGCCGGCCCCGACCTCGACCCGCCACGGCTGGATGTTGCCGCCCGAGGGGGCACGCCGGACGGCCTCGAGGACCGCGTCGGTCACCGCGTGCCCGGACCCGGGTGCCGGCGGGTCCACCGGCGCGGGCTCGTCGGCCGGGGGCGGCCCGGCCAGGACGGTGTCGAGGGCGTCGAGGCGCTCGTCGAGGTCGACGCGGACGCGCCCGGACGCCGGCCCGCGCCCGGTGCCCAGCCGGCGCACCGCGGCGGCGACGGTCGCCCCGCCCAGCGTGACGTCGCCGCCGAGCTGCGGCCACGTCGTCAGCGTCCGGCCGACCTCGACCATCGAGGCGGCCGTGCGCGCGGACAGGTCCGCGGCGCCGAGGATCCGCAGGACGTGGGGCACCTTGTCCTCGGCGGACAGCGCCCGCAGCGCCGCCGAGTCCACGTCGCCGAGCAGGCCGTGGAGCAGCGGGCGGTCCGGCTCGAGGTCGAAGCGCTCGACGTCGAGCAGGCCGCGGTCGCTCGTCTCCATCAGCACCGGGATGCGCCGGCGGCGCGCCTCCTCGCGCAGCCGCACCTTGATGTCGAGGGAGTCGCACTCCTCGACGAGGACGTCCAGCCCGTCGAGGAACGCCGCGAGGCCGTCGTCGGTCACCCCGTCCGGCTCCACGACGGTGCTCAGGTACGGGTCGAGCTCGGCGATCCGGCGGGCGGCGACGACGGCCTTGTTGACGCCGAGGTCGAACAACGTCGCCGGCAGCCGGTTGAGGTTCGAGACCTCCACCGCGTCGAAGTCGGCCAGCCGCAGCTCCCCGCACAGCCCCTCGAGGGCCAGCGTGTGCGCGATCGTGTGCCCGACGCTCAGACCCACCACGCCGATCCGGAGCCGGCCCAGCCGCTCCTGCTCCGCCTCGGTGATCTTGTTCCGGTTCCGGTCGAGGCGGAGCCGCCGGAAGGCGTCCTGCCCCAGGACGCCGATCAGCGTGCGCCGCCACGGGTAGAAGGCCCAGGTGGTCGGCAGCTCCCCCGGCTCGTCCCCGCGCGCCCGGGACCGGATGCCGGCCAGGTCGGCCCGCTGGGCCTCCCGCCGGTCGACCACCGTGATGCACGGATCGGCGCGCAGACCGGCCAGGACCTCGGCGTCCGCGGGGACCACCTCGTCGAGGAGGACGGCCCGCCACGCCCGGCCGTCGTCCCCCGTGCGGGACGGGCCGATGTCGCTCACCACGCGACGGTCGGGATCGCCGGGGACAGCAGCTGGGCGGTCTCGAGGTCGAGGGCCCGCCGGACGCCGTCCGGGACCGTGGCGGGCAGGTCCCACCGGTCCCACCACAGGAGGTTCGTGCGGTACCGGACGTCCGGATAGCCGGTGGTCGCGAGACCGCCGACCGCGAGCGCGCCGGTCGCGGCCCACATGGGCAGCGCGTGGGCCGCCGCCGTCCCGAACGCGTAGCGGGCGCCCAGGATCATCGACGCGTGCAGCGGGACCCGCGCGAAGCCGGTGACGATCTCGCGGCGCCCGGGGACGTCGCGCTCCACCCACACGGTCTTCGACTCCACCACGCCGAACGGCAGGCGCTCCTCGATCAGCGCCCGGACGAGCGGTTGGTCGGGGTGGCCGTCCCACTCCGCGACGGCGTGCGCCTGGTCCGCGCTGGTGTAGGGCCCCTGCGAGCGCAGCCCGGCGACCACGCGGTCGTCCGCCGAGAGCGCGACGAAGAACAATGCCGTGGCCGCGCCCTCCCGCACGCGGTCGAGCTCGACGACGCCGGTGACGCCGTGGGCGGCGTAGCTGCGCGCGGCACCGTCGAGGTACTCCTCCCACAGGTCCGGCTCCGCCCGCGGCGTGCTGACGACGATGCGGTGGGGCGATTCGGCGATGCAGTAGCTCAGTGGTCGCGCGCCCGAACGGCCGTCCAGGGTGATCACTGCAGTCACGGCGGCTCCCGACCCGTCGGCCGGATCCCGACCCCGACGACCGCGACCCGACAAGATCCATCGTGGTCGGACGATCCCGGCGGACACACCGCCGTCGAGGTGTCACGATCATCGCTCGTCCGCCCCCGTCGCGGCCACGAACCGTGGGCGCCTGCGCCCGGCCGGTGATCGCGCGACCGGCAAACTCGGACGATCCCGTGGACCTCGGGTGTGGCCTCAGCCGGCGGTCGCGAGCGGGCGGTGCGGGTCCCGCCCGGCCAGGGCGAGGACACGCTCGAGCTCGCTCCCGCCGTCGGTGGGCACGACCGGCCCGTAGAGACCGGTGCGCTGCTCCTGCGGCGCGTGCTCGAAGTTCGCCACGAACCCGCGCACGACCGGGAGGTCCTCGTCGCGCACGTCGTAGCCCGCGCCGATCGCCTGCGCGAGGTCCCAGCCGTGCAGCACCAGCTCCTCGAGCGCCACGACGCCGAGCTCGGCACGGGGCATCGTCAGCCCGCCCGCCTGGCCCTCGCCCTCCCACGCGCTCGGCTCGCGCCAGGCGGCGGCGAGGTCGTCGAGGGTGGCGGCGAGCTCGCCGCGCCAGTCGTCGGGCAGCGGCTGCGGCGCCCCACCGGACTCCGCGGCCTCGTGCCGGGCGACCCGCACGAAGTGGCCGGCGAAGGCGAGGAGGTGCCCCAGCAGGTCACGCACCGTCCAGTCGCCGCACGGGGTCGGGCGGGCGAGGTCGTCGTCGCGCACCCGGGCGACGACGCGGGCGGTCTCCTGGGCGGCGGGTCCGAGATCGTGCACGGCGATCGCTCCTGGAGGACGACGAAGTCCTAGGAATGTATCAGCGTCCCCGCCCGCCGCGCTTCCCCTTCTCGCGGACCCGCACGTTGATCTGCACCGGGGTGCCGGTCAGCGGGAAGGTCTCGCGCAGCTTGCGCTCGAGGAAGCGCCGGTACCCGGCCTCGAGGAAGCCCGAGGTGAACAGCACGAACGTCGGCGGCCGGTTCTGCGCCTGCGTCGCGTAGAGGATCTTCGGCTGCTTGCCGCCGCGCACCGGCGGCGGCGTGGCGGCGACGACGTCGGCGAGCCACTGGTTGAGCTGGCCGGTCGGCACGCGCCGATCCCAGTTCTCCAGCGCGGTCCGCATGGCCGGCGCGAGCTTCTGCACCGCCCGGCCCGTGCGCGCCGAGATGTTGACCCGCTCCACCCACGGGAAGCGCACGAGCGCCCGCTCGAGCTCGCGGACCATGGCGTGGCGGCGGTCCTCGTCGACCAGGTCCCACTTGTTCATCGCGAGCACCAGCGCGCGGCCGGCCTCGGCGACCTGCGAGGCGACGCGCAGGTCCTGCTCGCTGATCGGCTGCGAGGCGTCGAGCAGCAGGACCGTCACCTCGGCGGCCTCGATGGCGGCCTTCGTGCGCAGCGACGCGTAGTACTCGGTGCCCGACGCCTGCCCGACCTTGCGACGCAGGCCGGCCGTGTCGACGATCTTCCAGGTCTCGCCGTCGATCTCGACGAGCGAGTCGACCGGGTCGGTCGTGGTGCCGGCGGTCGCGTCCACCACCGACCGGTTCTCGCCGGTGAGCTGGTTGAGCAGGCTCGACTTGCCGACGTTCGGCTTCCCGACGAGCGCGACGCGCCGCGGCCCGCCCTCGATGTCGACGTCGTCACGGGGGCTCTCGGGCATCGCGTCGAGCACGATGTCGAGCAGGTCGCCCGAACCGCGACCGTGCAGGCCCGAGACCGGGTGCGGCTCGCCGAGCCCGAGACGCCACAGGGCCGCGATCTCGCCCTCGCCCCGCGAGTCGTCGATCTTCGTGGCGGCAAGGATCACCGGCCGGTCCGAGCGGCGCAGCGTGCGCGCCACCGCCTGGTCGACCGCGGTCGCGCCGACCTGGCCGTCGACCACCAGCAGGATCACGTCCGCGGTCTGCATCGCGATCTCGGCCTGCGCCGAGATGGCCGCCTGCATGCCCTTCGCGTCGGGTTCCCAGCCACCGGTGTCGAGCAGCGTGAACCGCCGCCCGTTCCAGAACGCGTCGTAGGCGACGCGGTCCCGGGTCACCCCCGAGACGTCCTGGACGACGGCCTCGCGGCGTCCCAGGATGCGGTTGACGAGCGTCGACTTGCCCACGTTGGGGCGCCCGACGACTGCCAGCACCGGCTGCGCCGGGCGGGCCTCGTCGGGAAGATCGCCCGTGCCTTCGCCGATGAGCGAAGCGGGCCCTTCCTGCTGCGTCAACGGTCCAGCTCCGCTGCGCTGCGTGTCCTCACGTCATCCTCCGTGTCTGCCGACTCCCGCGTCGGCGAGGCCGGTGACCAGTCCGCGGTCCTCGGCCAGGTGCTGCAGGCGTGCGAGCACGCCCTCGATGTCCAGCGTCGAGGTGTCGACCTCGACCGCGTCCTCCGCCGCGCGCAGCGGGGACGCGGCGCGCGAGGAGTCGAGCCTGTCACGCCGGGCCAGGTCGGCCTGGGTGTCCGGGGCGCCCGCGCGCCCCGCCGCGGTGTTCTCCGCGTCCCGCCGGCCCGCGCGGACCAGCTCGGACGCGGTGAGGAACACCTTGAGCCCGGCGTCCGGCAGGACGACCGTGCCGATGTCGCGTCCCTCGACGACGATGCCCGCTCCGTCGGCCAGGGCCTCGTCGACGATGCGGCGCTGCTCGGCGACGAGGTGCGCGCGCACCGCGGTGAGCGCCGAGACCGCCGACACCGCGGTGGTGACCTCCGTGCCGCGGATCTCGGCGTCGACGTCCTCGCCGTCGAGACGCACCCGCGGCTCCGCCGGGTCGGTGGACACGGAGACCCGCGCCCCGAGCGCCACGGCCACCACGTCGTCGTCGCCGTCGCTCGCGGTGGCGGCCTCGTCGACGGGCAGCCCCGCGCGCAGGACGGCGAGCGTCACGGCGCGGTACATGGCCCCGGTGTCGAGGTAGCGCGCGTCGAGCCGCATCGCGAGCCCGCGGGCCGTGGTCGACTTGCCCGTCCCGGAGGGCCCGTCGACGGCGACCACCCCGCGCAACGTCCCGTCCATCCCCGCGCCTCCCGAACGTCGACCACACAGCGTTCGGAAGACCATTGTGCCCTGCGGGCGGGTGTGACGTCCGCCCCGCCCGGCGCGCGTCACGCGCCCGATCAGAGTCCGACGGCCTTGTACAGCGCCCCGACCTCGTCCTGACCGAGCTTGCGCAGGGTGCCGGGGCGCTGGTCGCCGAGACGCACGTCACCGACCGCGGTGCGCACGAGGCGCGCCACGGGCTTGTCGACGGCGTCGAGCAGGCGCCGCACGATGTGCTTGCGGCCCTCGTGCAGCACGACCTCGACCATCACCCGCGCGCCCGAGCGGTCGACGACGCGGAAGCTGTCGACCGCGACCGGCCCGTCCTCGAGCTCGACGCCCTCGCGCAGCCGCCGCCCGAGGTCCTTCGGGATCGGCGCGCGGACCTCGGCGAGGTAGGTCTTGGGCACCTCGTACGACGGGTGCATCAGCCGGTTGGCGAGCTCGCCGTCGTTGGTCAGCAGCAGCAGGCCCTCGGTGGCCGCGTCGAGGCGCCCGACGTGGAAGAGGCGCTGGCCCTCGGCCTTCTCCAGGACGATGTCACCGACGCAGCGCCGGCCCTGGTCGTCCCACATCGTCGAGAGCATGCCCTCGGGCTTGTTCAGCGCGAGGTGCACGGTCTCGGTGTCGGTGACGATCCGCGAGCCGTCGACGTGGATCACCGCGGTGTCCGGGTGGACCCGGATGCCCATCTCGGTGACGACCTTCCCGTCGACCTCGACGCGACCCTCGCGCATGAGGATCTCCGCCTGTCGCCGCGAGGCGACGCCCGCGTCCGCGAGCACCTTCTGCAGGCGGATTCCCTCGCTGCCGTCCGACCCGCTCACCGCACTCCTCGTATCCCGGTCGAGCTCCGCTGCACTTCGTCTCCCGACTCGACCGACACTCCAGCGTACGGCCTGGTCAGCGGACCCCGTCCCACACCTCCTGCTCGGCGCCGTCGGGGGTGTCGGTGTCGGCGTCCTCGACGTCGAAGCGCCGCGTCGTGGGCGTCTCGGCCGCGTACTCCGGCCAGCCCGGGTCCCCGTCGCGGGCGAAGGCCACCCACGCCGTGCGCATGCGGGCGGCGAGGGCGCGGGTCTCCTCGGTGTCGGGCACGGCGAACGCGCCGGTGTCGACGTGGCCGACCGCGTCGAAGACGAACGGCAGCTCGCGGCCGTGGCAGGCGCCGAGGCGGTCGGCACCCCAGGCGAACAGGTAGCGCCAGGTCCGGCCCCCGTGAGCAGCGTGCGCGTCCGCGAGGCGGCGGGTGGGCACGCCGAACATCCAGTCGGTGCGGATCGCCTCGTGCAGCGCGGCCGGCGTCGAGCCGCGGACCGCGGCGCGGTAGGCGTCGACGACGCGGTCGGGGTCGTCGTGCAGGCGGGCGACGGAGGCGCGCAGGGCCTGCTCGTCGGGCGGCGCCACCCCCAGTGCCTCGTCGAAGAGCCGGTAGAGCGCCATCTCGTCGGTGTTGTGCCCGACGAGCAGGTCGACCTCGCTCGCGGCGCCGGCCGCGACGGCGTCGACCGGTGGGCCGTCGAGCAGGTCGCCGTCGATCACGGGTCCGAGCAGGGCGAGGCCCATGAGCGGGTCGCGCAGCCCCTGGACGGCGAGGTCGGGCGGGTGCTCGCCCAGCCGCGCGACGGCGGCGACGAGGCCCTCGTCGGGGACGTCGACCAGCGCGTGCGGATCGACGCCGAGCTCGTCGGCGAGGGCCTGGGTCGCCACCGCGGCCTGGGCGGGCGCGAGGACCTGCGAGCCCCCACCGCTCTGCACCACCGCGCGGCGCACGAGGCCGCGCGGCGCGGCGACGAGCAGGTCGGCCACGCTCAGCGCCCCCGCCGACTCCCCGAACACCGTGATGCGGTCGGGGTCACCACCGAAGGCCGCGGCGTTGTCGCGGACCCACTGCAGGGCCGCGACCTGGTCGTGCAACCCGCGGTTGGCGACGACGCCGGGCAGCGCCGCGAACCCCGGGACCCCGAGCCGGTAGTTGATCGCGATGACGACGGCGCCCTCGCGGGCGAGCCGCGTGCCGTCGTAGACCGGCGCGCGCCCGGTGCCGGCGGTGAACGACCCGCCGTGCACGAACACCATGACCGGCAGGCCGGAGCCGCCGCCCTCGGGCGTGCGCACGTCCGCGGTCAGGTAGTCGGTGCCGGGCACCCAACCGGGACCGACGATCGGGCTGATGTCGGGCATCCCCGGGGTGTCGGTCGGGCCCTGCGGTGCCGTCGGCCCGGGGGCGGTGGCGTCCCGCTCGCCGTCCCAGTGCGGCGGCTCGGGGCGGGCGAAGCGCCGCTCCCCCACCGGCGCCGCCGCGTACGGCACGCCGAGGAAGGCGGCCACGCCGTCGGTGACGGTGCCGCGGACCGCGCCGCCGGTGGTCTTCCGGATGTCCTCCACGGCGTGGGGGTGCCCTGTTCGCTACTCGTCGATGTCGTCCACGTCCGGCAGCAGCGGGGCGATCGGCGGCAGCTCGTCGATCGACTGCAGGCCCAGGCGCTCGAGGAACAGCTCGGTGGTGCGGTAGAGCGTGCCGCCGCCGACGTCGGTGCCCGCCTCGATGATCAGCCCGCGGGCGGCCAGCGTGCGCATGACCCCGTCGACGTTGACGCCGCGCACCGCCGCGACCCGCGACCGCGTCACCGGCTGGCGGTACGCCACGATCGCGAGCGTCTCCAGCGCCGCGCGCGTGAGGCGGGTGCGCTGGCCGTCGAGGACGAAGCGCTCGACGTAGGGCGCGAAGCGGTCGCGGCTGTAGAGCCGCCAGCCCTCGCCGGTCGGGCGCAGCTCGATGCCCCGCTCCCGCTCGGTGTACTCGGCGGCCAGGGTCTCCAGGGCGTCCCTCACGCGGGCGACGGGCTGGCCGAGGACGTCGGCGAGCTGGTCGGTCGGCGCCGGCGCGTCCACCACGAGCAGCACGGCCTCGAGCGCGGCGACCAGCTCGGTGTCGGAGGTCAGCGCCTCCTCGATCTCCTCGAGGGGATCGGTCTCCCCCGGGTCGCTCACTCGTCCTCCCCGGTCGCGCTCGCGCTGCCCGCGTCACCCCCGGGCGCCCAGCGGACGCGGAGCTCGGCGAACGCCTCGGGCTGGTCGAGGGCGACGTCGCGGGCGCGGTACATCTCCAGCACGGCGAGGAAGCGTCCCACGACCTCGATGCCCTGCTCGCAGTCGGCGACGAGCTCGGCGAACGTCGCCGCGCCCGCCACCTGCAGGCGGTCCGAGAGGATGCGGACCTGCTCGGGCACCGACACCGTCGACGCGTGCAGGTGGTCCAGGCCGACGGTCGGGGGCGGCTTCGGGCGGAACACCGCCGCCGCGATCTCGGCGAACCCGTCCGCGTCGACACCCAGCTGCACGGGCGGGAGCAGCTCGGCGAACCGCGGCTCCAGCGTCACCGCGCGCGGGTAGCGCATGCGCGCCGCGCCCTCGAGCTCGCGGAAGAGGGCCGCCACCTGCTGGTAGGCGCGGTACTGCAGCAGGCGCGCGAACAGCACGTCGCGCGCCTCGAGCAGCGCGAGGTCCTCCTCGTCCTCCACCTCGGCCTGCGGCAGCAGCCGGGCGGCCTTGAGGTCGAGCAGCGTGGCCGCGACGACGAGGAAGCCGGTGGTCTCCTCGAGGTCCGCGTCGTCGCCCAGGGCCGCGGTGTAGGCGATGAAGTCGTCGGTGACGCGGGAGAGCGCGACCTCGGTGACGTCGAGCTCGTGGCGGCCGATGAGCTGCAGGAGCAGGTCGAACGGCCCGGAGAAGTTGTCCAGGCTGACCTGGAAGCGGGACCGCTCGGGTGCCTCGCTCCTCTCGGGCGCCAGCGTCACGGTCCGGCTCCGACAGGCTTCGCGTCCGGCGTCACCGCGCGATGACCTCACGGGCCAGGGCGCGGTACGCCTCGGCGCCGGCCGAGCGCGTGGCCCACCGGGTGATGGGCTCGCCGGCCACGGTGGTCTCGGGGAAGCGCACGGTGCGGTTGATGACGGCGTCGAAGACGAGCTCGCCGAAGGCCTCGACGACGCGGGTCATCACCTCGCGCGTGTGCAGCGTCCGCGGGTCGTACATGGTGGCCAGGATGCCGGTGATCTCGAGCTTGGGGTTCAGCCGGTCCTGCACCTTCTCGATCGTGTCCATCAGCAGCGCGACTCCGCGCAGGCTGAAGAACTCGCACTCGAGCGGGATCAGCACCCCGTCCGCGCAGGCCAGGGCGTTGACCGTCAGCAGACCGAGGGACGGCTGGCAGTCGACGAGGACGTAGTCGTAGCGGTCGAGCACCGGCGCGATCGTGCGGCCCAGCGACTGCTCGCGGCCGACCTCGGTGACCAGCTGCACCTCGGCCGCGGAGAGGTCGATGTTCGACGGCAGCAGGTCCATCCCCTCGACGGTGGTCGGGCGGATGACGTCGTCGATCGTCGTGCCCTTCTCCATGAGGAGGTTGTAGATCGTCGTGTCGAGCTGGTGGGGCTGCACGCCCAGGCCGACCGACAGGGCGCCCTGGGGGTCGAAGTCGACGAGCAGGACGCGCCGGCCGTACTCGGCGAGCGCGGCGCCGAGGTTGATCGTGGACGTCGTCTTGCCGACGCCGCCCTTCTGGTTGCACATCGCGAGGACGGTCGCGGGGCCGTGCCCGTCGAGGGGGCCGGGAACCGGGACGTGCCGGCGCGGGCGGCCCGGCGGGACCTCGGCGGACTGCTCGGGGGCGTTCTCGGGGGGCTGGTCGGTAGCCGGCCAGAGGACCGGCTGCGGGTTCGACATCGCGTGTCCCTCCCTCGCGTGCCCGGCGCGTGCTCGTGCGATCAGCGTAGGCACCGCGTCGGGCACGCCGGTGCGCGACTCGCCGAGCACGCAACGGGGTGCGTCACGGTCGTCACGGACGGCCACATCTTCTACCCTCTCCGTCACCTTCTCCCGGCCAGCGGAAGACGTGACGACGCCGCGGTGTGACCGCTTGCATACTCACCGTTTCCCTGCCGTCCGTCGACCACGAGGACGTGAGCGATGACGACCGAGCCGACCACCACCGCGACCGGTCCGGGCACCCGCGGCGCCGGCGCGGGCTGGGTGCGCCCGCTGTGCTGGTCCGCGGTGGCCCTCGAGGGCTTCGACCTCGTCGTCCTGGGCGTCGTGCTGCCCGTCCTGCTGCGCGACCCCACCTGGGACCTCGACCCCGCCGGCGCCTCGGTGGTCGTCACCGTCGGCCTGCTCGGCGTCATGGTCGGCGCGCTGGCCGTCGGACCGATCGCCGACGTCATCGGGCGCCGGAAGGCGATGATCTGGACGGTCGCCGGGTTCTCGGTGCTCACGCTGGCGTGTGCGTTCGCGCCGAACCCCGAGGTGCTCGGCGTGCTGCGCTTCCTCGCCGGCCTCGGGCTCGGCGGGGTGCTGCCGGTCGCGCTGGCGCTCGTGGCCGAGTACGCCCCCTCGGGGCGCGGCAGCAGCGCGACCACGATCCTCATGACCGGCTACCACGTCGGCGCCGTCCTGACCGCCCTGCTCGGCATCCTGCTCATCAGCCCCCTGGGCTGGCAGGCGATGTTCGTGGCGGGCGCGATCCCGGCGGTGATCCTGCTGCCGCTGATCGTCCTGCGGCTGCCGGAGTCGGCCCAGTACCTGGAGCGCCGCGGCGCGTCGCGGGACTCGAGCTGGCGCAAGGAGCGCCGCAACCCGGTCGCGACGCTGTTCCACGACGGCCTCGCGCGCCCGACGATCGCGTTCTGGATCGCGTCGTTCATGGGCCTGCTGCTGGTCTACGGCCTCAACACCTGGCTGCCCGAGATCATGCGGTCGGCCGGCTACGAGCTCGGCGCCGCGCTGGCCCTGCTGCTCGTGCTCAACGTGGGTGCCATCCTGGGCCTCCTGCTCGCCGGGACCGTCGCCAACCGGATCGGCGTGCGCCCGGCGACGATCGCCTGGTTCGCCGCGGCGACCCTCTTCCTCGCGCTCCTGTCGGTCCGCCTGCCCGGCATCGGCGTGTACGTCAGCGTGCTGCTCGCCGGCATCTTCGTGTTCTCGGCGCAGGTCCTGGTCTACGCCTACGTCTCGCAGCTCTACCCGGCCGAGGCGCGGGGCACGGCGCTGGGCACGGCCAGCGGCGTCGGGCGCCTCGGCGCGATCAGCGGGCCGATCATCGGCGGCGCGCTGCTCCAGGCCGGCGTGGCGTACCCGTGGGGCTTCTACGCCTTCGCCCTCGTCGCCGCCCTCGGCGCCCTGGGCGTCGTGCTGGTGGGCCGGGCACCCGCGCGCACGTAGCTCCTATGTGAGTAGTTGGCCCGCCTATAGGCGGGCCAACTACTCACGTGGGGGCGGCCAGGTACCGGACCACCGTCGTCGCGATCTGGTCGGCGACGACGTCGGGCGGGTGCAGGGGCAGCACGATGTGGCTGATGGTCAGCCGCGCGGCGATCTCGGCGGCGGCGGTCGCGGTCGCCGCGTCGAGCCCGGGCCGGCGCCGCGCCAGGAAGTCCGCGGCCCGGTCGCGCGCCGCGGCGACGAGCGGCTCGGCCTCGCTGGTCAGCAGCGGCAGCAGTTCCTCGGCGCCCTGGCCGGTCAGCAGCACGCGCAGCAGCGGGTCGCGCGCGGTCGTGTCGAGCGTGGTGCGCACCGCCGAGGACCAGGCGCGGTACAGGTCGTCCTCGCCGTCGAGCGCCGCCTCGAGCTCGCCCAGGAACTCCTCGGTCCGGCGCAGCACCAGCGCCGCGGCGAGGCCCTGCTTGCTCGCGAACTCGTTGTAGAGCGTCTGGCGGCTCACGCCGATGCCGTCGGCGACGTCCTGGAGCCGCAGCCCCCGCCAGCCGCCGGCGACGAGCAGCTCCGCCGCCCGCTCGAGCGCCTCGTCGCGCACGAGTCCCCGGGTGCGGGCGGCGAACGAGCTGGGCACGCCGCGAGGCTAGACGTTCGCTGCCGTCGTGTCTGCACCGTGGACACAAACGCGATTCGTGTCTAGCGTCCGGAGCACCAGCCGATGCCCCGGAGGTGGCCGTGTCCGTGGTCCGCACCGCGACGGGTGAGCGCCTGTCGTCCGTCGTGCTCACGCCGATGCCCGCGGGCGTCGACCGCCGCATCCTCGAGCGGTCGCGGCCGCGGCGGGTCGTGCCGCTCGCGGCGCCGCCGGCCGGGTCGGGGCTCGCGCCGGTCCCCGGTGACCCGGGCCCGCCGGTCATCGGGCACACGCTGACCTACATCCGCTTCGGTCACGCCTTCACCCGCGCGCGGCACGCGACGCTGGGCCCGGTGTCGTGGTGCGGGTTCGCGGGCGAGCACGTGGTCATCGCCGCCGGCCCCGACGCCACCCACGCCGTGCTCACCAACCCCGACAAGGCCTACTCGCAGGACGGCTGGCGCTTCCTCGTCGACGACTTCTTCCACCGCGGCCTCATGCTCCTCGACGGCGAGGAGCACCGCGTGCACCGCCGCGTGATGCAGGAGGCGTTCACCGCACCGCGGGTGGCCGGGTACGTCGACCGCACGGTGCCGGTGCTCCGCGAGGCGATCCCGGCGTGGCCCCGCGGCCGCGAGGTGCGCGTCTACCCGATGCTCAAGCGGCTGACCCTCGACGTCGCCACCCACGTCTTCATGGACGACCGCTCGGGCCCCGAGGCCGAGGCCGTCAACCAGGCGTTCATGGCGTGCGTGCAGGCGGCGAGCGCGATCGTGCGGCGCGACCTGCCCGGCACCCGCTTCCGGGCCGGCCTGCGGGGGCGGGCGCTGCTCGAGCGGTACTTCCGCGACGCGCTGCCGGCCAAGCGCCGCAGCGACGGCGACGACCTGTTCGCCGCCCTGTGCCGGGCGCGCACCCCGGAGGGCGAGGCGTTCACCGACGACGACGTCGTCAACCACATGATCTTCCTGATGATGGCCGCGCACGACACCTCGACGATCACGAGCGCGGCCGCCGCCTACTACCTCGCCGCGCACCCGGACTGGCAGGAGAAGGCGCGGGCGGAGTCGCTGGCGCTCGGCGACGCGCCACCGGACCGCGCCGCGCTCGAGTCGCTGACCACGCTGGACCTCGTCATCAGGGAGTCGCTGCGCCTCGCCGCTCCGGTGCCGGTGGTCATGCGGCGCACGACGCGCGACACCGCGCTGCTGGGGCACCACCTGCCGGCGGGCCAGCTCGTCATGGCCGCGGGCGCGGTGAACCACTTCGACCCGGCGATCTGGACCGGCCCGGACACCTTCGACCCCGACCGCTTCGCCGAGCACCGCCGCGAGGACAAGGGCCACCGCGACGCCTGGATCCCGTTCGGCGGCGGGGTGCACAAGTGCCTGGGCATGCTGTTCGGCTCGCTGGAGGTGACGGCGATCCTCCACGAGCTGCTTCGCCACCACCGCATCACGGTCGCGCCGGGCTACACCCCGCGCTGGGACAACACCTCGCTGCCCGTGCCCGCCGACGGCCTCCCCCTGCGCCTGGAGCCGCTGGGCTGACCGGGGTATGTGAGTACTTTCCACGGCTATAGCCGTGGAAAGTACTCACATACGGGCGCGCGGGTGCGCCGTCGCGAACACCTCGCGGAGCTTGTCGACGGTGACCTGGGTGTAGATCTGCGTCGTGGTCACCGAGGCGTGGCCGAGCAGCTCCTGGACGACGCGCAGGTCGGCGCCGCCGTCGAGCAGGTGCGTGGCGAACGAGTGCCGCAGGGTGTGCGGGGAGATTGCGCCGTCGACGCCCGCCCGGTCGGCGGCCTCGCGCAGCGACGCCCACGCGCTCTGCCGCGACAGGCGGGCCCCGCGCGCGTTGAGGAACAGCGCCGGCGTGCCCCTCCCCCGCGCGGCCAGGCCCGGACGGGCCCGCACGCGGTAGGCCTCGAGCGCCGCGAGCGCCGGCCGCCCGATCGGCACGATCCGCTGCTTGCCGCCCTTGCCGGCCAGGCGCACCGACCGCTCGGTGGTGTCGACGTCGTCGACGTCCAGCCCGACGGCCTCGGAGATCCGCGCGCCGGTGGAGTAGAGCAGCTCGAGCAGGGCGCGGTCGCGCACCCCGGCGAGGTCGTCGGCCTCGCCGCCCCGGGACTCGAGCAGCCGCCCGACGGTCGCGACGTCCAGCGCCTTCGGCAGCCGGCGCGGCGGCGCGGGCGGGTGCACCTCGCGCGCCACGTCCACCGCGACCATGCCCTCGGCCAGCGCGAAGCGGTGCAGGCCCCGGACCGCCACCACCGCCCGGGTCGCCGACGCCGTGGCCAGCGGCGCGCGCCCGCCGGCCCCGGTGCGCAGGCCCACGAGGAAGTCGCCGACGTGGCGCTCGGTCACCGCGGCGAGGTCGGTGACGCCGGCGGTCTCGAGGTGCTCGAGGTAGCGCGCGAGGTCGCGGCGGTACGACGCCAGCGTGTTCTCCGCCGTGCCCCGCTCGACGAGCAGGTGGTCGAGGTAGGCACGGACGGCGGCGGCCGCCGGGACGCGCAGCGCAGCGGAGCCCGACCCGTCGGAGGCGGTCACGCCACCCCCGGCAGCACCTCGGAGAGCTCGCGGACGGGCAGGTCGTGTGCCGCGCCGACCGCGGGGGTGGTCAGCTCGCCGTCGACGACGTTGACGCCCTTGGCGAGCGCGGGGTCGGCGGCCGCCGCGGCCGCCAGCCCCTGGTCGGCGAGCGCGAGGACGTAGGGCAGCGTGACGCCGGTGAGCGCACGGGTCGAGGTCGTCGGCACCGCCCCCGGGACGTTGGCGACGCAGTAGAAGATCGAGTCGTGCACGCGGTACGTCGGCTCGGCGTGGGTGGTCGGGTGGGTGTCGGCGAAGCAGCCGCCCTGGTCGACGGCGAGGTCGACGAGCACCGACCCGCGCCGCATCTCCCCCACCAGCTCCGACGACACGAGCACCGGGGCCCGCGCGCCGGGCACCAGCACGGCGCCGATGACGAGGTCCGCCTCGCGGCAGGCGCGCTCGACCTCCGGCGCGCTCGAGAGCACGGTGCGCACGGCGCCGGCGAAGATCTCGTCGACGCGGCGCAGGGCCCGGACGTTGGTGTCGAGCACCTCGACCGACGCCCGCAGCCCCACCGCGATCGTGGTGGCCGCGAGCCCCGAGGTCCCCGCGCCGATGATCGCGACGCGGCCCGGGCGCACGCCGGGCACGCCGCCCAGCAGCACGCCGCGCCCGCCCTGGGCGTTCTCGAGGTGGTGCGCGCCGACCTGCGGGGCCATGCGCCCGGCGATCTCGCTCATCGGCGCGAGCAGGGGCAGCGCGCCGTCGGCGGTCTGCACGGTCTCGTAGGCCACGGCCGTCGCCCCGGCGTCGAGCAGCGCCGTGGTGCACTCCCGCGACGCCGCGAGGTGCAGGTAGGTGAACAGCACCTGCCCGCGCCGCAGCCGGTGGTACTCCTCGGGCACCGGCTCCTTGACCTTGAGCAGCAGGTCGCTCGACGCCCACACGTCGTCGGCCTTGTCGAGGATCGTCGCCCCCGCGTCGCGGAAGGCGTCGTCGGTGATGGCGGACCCGACGCCGGCACCGGCCTCGATCACCACCTCGTGGCCCCGGCGCACCAGCTCGGTGACCCCGATCGCCGTCAGCGCCACCCGGTCCTCGTGGTCCTTGACCTCCCGCGGCACGCCCACCTTCATGGCCGGACCATAGCGGGACCGCGGGGCCCGCAGCGCCCGCCGCGCGCGACCGGGCCAGAATGATCTCCGTGCGCCTGGGGACCACGTTGCCGCAGTTCGGGGACGCCGTCGACGAGGCCGACCGGATCGGCGCCTTCGCCGCCGCGGCCGAGGAGGCCGGCGCCGCGAGCCTGTGGGTCGGCGACCGCCTGCTCGCCGCCGTCGACCCGCAGGTCGGCTACGCCGGCACCGACACGATCCCCGTCGAGTTCCGCCGCGCCCTCGACCCGTTCGCGCTGCTCGCGGTCGCGGCGTCGGCGACGTCGCGCGCGACCCTCGGCACCAGCGTGCTCGTCGGCCCGCTCTACCCGCCCGCGGTGCTGGCCCGCTCGCTCGGCACGATCAGCGCCATCGCCCGCGGGCGGCTCGTCGCGGGCCTGGGCATCGGCTGGTCGCCCGAGGAGTACGCCGGCGCCGGCCTGGACTTCGACCACCGCGGCGCCCGCCTCGACGAGCTGCTCGACGGCCTCGACACCCTCTGGTCGGACACGCCCGCACCCCTGCCCGGCCCGCGCTTCCCGCTGCCGGCCGCGCACGTCGACACCCCGCGCGAGCGCCCGGCGCTCTACCTCTCGGCGTGGACGGAGACCGCGCTGCGCCGCGTCGGGCAGCGCGCCGACGGGTGGCTGCCGGTCGGCCGCCTGCCCGGTGACGACCTCGAGGGCCAGGCGCGGGCCCTGCGGCGCTTCCGCGCGAACGTCGACGCCGCCGCGACCGAGGCCGGCCGCGACCCCGCCGCGGTCGGCACGGCGCTGCGGGTCAACGTCGCGGCGGGCGTCGACGCGGCCGCCATCGCCGACGGCACCCGGCGCCTCGTCGACGCGACGGGGTTCACCGAGGTGTTCGTCGACCCGATGTACGTCGCGCCGGGTCTCGACGCGAGCCTCGACCTGGTCCGCGAGGTCCTGCGCCGCGTCGCCTGATCAGCGCTGTCGCGCCGCCCGCCGGGCCGCGTACTCGCTCGGCCGGTCGACCCACGGGGCGTCGACGGGGCGGGCCTCGGAGCGGCCGTCGCGGACCGCCGCCGCGGCGAACACGCCCGCGACGCAGGGCCCGTTGACCAGCGCCCCGGACAGGGCGCCGGTGACGAGGTCGTCGAGCGGGATCCGGCGGATGACGAGGTCCGCCTCCTCGTCGTCGCCGCCGGCGGGCCGTTCCACCGACCGCAGCCCGCGGGCCAGGAACACGCGCACCGACTCGTCGGCGAAGCCGGGGCAGCCGACGATGTCGACCAGCGTCGACCACTCGTCGGCCTCGATCCCGACCTCCTCGACCAGCTCGCGGCGCGCCGCCGAGACCGGCTCCTCGGACGGGTCGTCGAGCAGCCCGGCCGGCATCTCCCAGATGCGGCGCCCGAGCGCGGGCCGGTACTGGTAGACCATGACCAGCCGGTCGTCCTCGTCGAGCGCGGCGATCGCGACCGCGCCGAAGTGCTCGACCTTCTCCCGGCCGGCGACCCGTCCGCCGGGCATCCGCACGTCGTCGCGGCGCAGCGCGAAGATCGGGCCCTCGTAGAGGGTCTCGCTGTCGACGACGGCGAAGTCGTGCGGTGGCCGCCCGTCGTGCGGGTCGGCGAGGGTGTCGGGGGTGCGGGGGCCGCTCACGAGGACGCCCGCGCCGGCTCGTCGAGGCGCTCGGTCTGCTCGTCGGTGAGGTCCGTGTCGTCCGGGCCGTCGGTCCCCAGGTCCAGGCGCTGTGACGTGACGTAGCGCAGGGCCGCCGCGACGAAGGCCCGGAACAGCGGGTGCGCGCGGGTGGGCCGGCTCTTGAGCTCGGGGTGCGCCTGGGTGCCGACGAAGAAGGGGTGCTGGTCGCGGGGCAGCTCGACGAACTCGACGAGACCGCCGTCCGGCGAGGTCCCGGAGAACACCAGGCCCGCATCGGCCAGGCGCTGGCGGTAGGCGTTGTTGACCTCGTAGCGGTGACGGTGGCGCTCGGTGATCCGCCCCGTCCCGTACGCCGCGCGCGTGATCGTGTCCGGCGCGAGCACCGCCGGCCAGGCGCCGAGGCGCATCGTCCCGCCCATGTCGCGCTCGCCGGCGACGACATCGGTCTGGTCGGCCATCGTCGAGATCACCGGGTGGAGCGTCGTCTCGTCGAACTCCGCGGAGTTGGCGCCCTCGAGCCCCGCCATCGACCGGGCCGCGTGGATGACCATGCACTGCAGGCCCAGGCAGAGACCCAGCGCGGGGATGCCCTGGCGGTGGGCGTGGGCGAGCGCGCCGACCTTGCCCTCGATCCCGCGGATGCCGAAGCCGCCGGGGACGAGGATGCCGTCGACGCCCTGCAGCGCCGCGGCCGCGCCGGCCGGCGTCTCGCACTCGTCGGAGGGCACCCAGCGCATGCTGACCCGCGCGCGGTGCGCGAACCCGCCGGCGCGCAGGGCCTCGGTGACCGAGAGGTAGGCGTCGGGCAGGTCGACGTACTTCCCGACGATCGCGATCTCGACGGTCTCCGTCGGGTGGTGCACGCGGTCGAGCAGGTCGCCCCAGACGGTCCAGTCGACGTCACGGAACGGCAGCCCCAGCCGGCGCACCACGTAGGCGTCGAGGCCCTCGCCGTGCAGCACCTTCGGGATGTCGTAGATCGACCGCGCGTCGGGGCAGGCGACGACGCCGTCCTCGTCGACGTCGCACATGAGGCTGATCTTGCGCGTCATCTCGTCGGGGATCGGGCGGTCGGCGCGCAGCACCAGGCCGTCGGGCTGGATACCGATGTTGCGCAGCGCCGCCACCGAGTGCTGGGTGGGCTTGGTCTTCAGCTCCCCCGACGGCGCGAGGAACGGGACCAGCGAGACGTGCAGGAAGAAGCAGTTGTCTCGGCCGACCTCGTGGCGCAGCTGGCGCGCGGCCTCGAGGAAGGGCAGCGACTCGATGTCGCCGACGGTGCCGCCCACCTCGGTGATCACCACGTCCGGCGCCGGCTCGGGCATGCGCATCGCGAGCACCCGCGCCTTGATCTCGTCGGTGATGTGCGGGATGACCTGCACGGTGTCACCGAGGTACTCGCCGCGGCGCTCCTTGGCGATGACGCTCGAGTACACCTGGCCGGTGGTGACGTTGGCGCGCGCGGAGAGGTCGCGGTCGAGGAAGCGCTCGTAGTGCCCGATGTCGAGGTCGGTCTCGGCGCCGTCCTCGGTGACGAAGACCTCGCCGTGCTGGAACGGGTTCATCGTCCCGGGGTCGACGTTGAGGTACGGGTCGAGCTTCTGCATCGTGACGCGCAGGCCGCGCGCGGTGAGCAGCTGGCCCAGGCTCGACGCCGTCAGCCCCTTGCCGAGCGACGAGGCGACCCCGCCGGTGACGAACACGTGCTTGGTCGTCCGAGACTGCTGCATGATCAGGACCCCGTCGCGGTCGAGACGGCCGTTCGGGCGATGCTCCGCAGGGAGACTCCGCGATCCACGGGACCCCACCGTAACAGCGGGGCGCCTCCCCGCCCGAGTGACCCTCCTCAGCCGGCGGCGGGCTGCGGGATGAACGTCCCCGCGGCGGGGCCGTAGAGGCCGGTGCGGCCGTCGGCCTGCTCGCGCAGGGCCAGCACCGTCGCCACCCGCGACGAGGGACCCTCCAGCGCGTCGACGGTCGACAGCCCACTGCGCGTCGCCGGGTCCGCGCGGACGGCGTCGACCGCGCCCGAGCCGGTGCGCCCGGCGAGCACCGCGCCGGCCCCGACCCGGTCCATCTCCCCCGCGAGCCGGGCGACGACGGCGTCGCGGGCCGGGTCGGCGGTCCCACCGGTGACGACGAGCGCGAGCTCGCCCGGCGACGGGTCCACCGCGTCGGGGGCCGCCAGGTACCCGGCGTCCGCCAGCGCGCGCAGCGCCGTCGCGACCTCGGGGCCGGTGGTCTGCTCGTCGAGCCCCTGCGGGCGCGTGACCAGCAGCGAACCGAGCAGGGAGCCGGTGAGCGTGCCGGTGTCGGTGGTGGTCGGCAGCTGCGAGCCCGCGGGCAGCAGGCGCGGCACGAGCGCGCGCAGCTCCTCGGCCCGCTCGGGCGCGACGGCGGCGTCGGTCAGGGCCAGGCGGCCGGTGACGTGACCGCCGGCGCGGGCGACGAGGTCGGCGACGGCGTCGACGTCGGCCGGGTCGGCGCCCGGGGCGGCGACGACGGCGACCCCCCGGCCGGGCAGCACGCCCGCGACCGTGGAGGGCGCGCCGGCCGCGACCAGGCGTTCGGTGGCGAGCAGGTGGGCGCCGATCGCGTCGCGCTCCCCGCGGACCTCGACGACCTGGGCCGCGAGCTGGTCGCGGTCGGACGTCAGCGCGCCGAGCACCCGGCCCGAGAGCGCCGAGGCCCCGAGCACGACGCCCAGCGCGAGCGCCAGCAGGACCGCCGCGATCGACACGACGTGGTAGCGCAGCGACATCATCCCCGGACCCCCTGGGCAGCGGCGACGGCCGCCGTCCACCCCTCGCGCACGAGCAGGACGAGCGCCTCGGCGACGCCGCTGGCCAGCAGCGCCGTGGCGCCGACCGCCATGACGGCCAGCAGCAGGAGCAGCACGGCGCCCGTGGTGACGCGGTGGCGGTGCAGCGCGGCGACCGCCGACGCGTCGACCAGCGTCGGGCCCAGCCGCAGCCGCGTGAGCACCGTCGACGGGTTGCTGCCCGTGCGGCCGCGGTCGAGGAAGCCCGACAGCGTGGCGTCGAACCCGCAGGCGACCACCAGCGACGCGCCGTGGCGCTGGGCGAGGATCAGGGCCATGTCCTCGGGGTTCGCCGACGAGGGGAACCCCACGGGGTCGATGCCGGCGTCCTGCAGGCGCGCGAGCCCGGCGATGTGTCCGTCGAGGTCCGCCGGGATGACGACGTCGACGGCCTTGCGCGCGAGCTCCGGGTCGATCTCCAGCGCGGTCCCCACGACGACCGACGGCGTCCAGCCCGCGGCCTTGAGCGCGTCGGCCCCGCCGCCGACCCCGACGAGCACCGGGCGCTCCTCGCGCACGAAGTGCCGCAGGCGCCGCAGCTCGGCGGCGCGGTCGGGGCCCGGGGCCACGACGAGCACCGCGCGGCCGTTCATCGCCGTCTCGAGGCCCGGGACGCCGACCCCGTCGAGCAGCATCGCCCGCTCGCGGCCCATGAACTCGGTGGTGTTCGCCGAGAACGCCTCCAGCTGCGCGGCGAGCCCGGAGCGCGCCTCGGCGAGCTGGTCGGCGACGGTCTCCGGCGTCTGGGAGAAGCCGCGCGCGATCTCCTCGTCACCCAGGTAGACCCCGCCGTCGTGGAGCCGGACCGACGCGCCGTCGCGCAGGCGGCGCAGCACCGCGTCGCCGACGTCGTCGAGCAGCGCCACCCCGGCCTCGGTGAGGATCTCCGGACCGAGGTTCGGGTAGCGCCCCGAGATCGACGGCGAGGCGTTGACGACCCCGGCCACCCCGGCGTCGACGAGTGCGTGCGCGGTGGCGCGGTCGAGGTCGACCTGGTCGATCACGGCGACGTCGCCGCGGCCGAGCCTGCGCAGCAGCTCCGGGGACACCTCGCCGCCGGAGCGCCCCCCGAGGCGCGCCGTGCCGACGACCCCGACCGGCGCCTCCTTCGTGCGACCGCGCGGCCACTTGATGCCCATGGGGTCGATGGTGGTCGGAGTGACGCGTGGGACGGAGGCGACGCGCCGAGGGCGACCGCAGCGGTCACCCGGCCCGGCGACTCCGGCGGCTGCCGCTACGCCGCGTGGCCGCACCGCGACTGATCGGCGTCGGGGCATCGCTGCCTGACCCCGCGCGATCGGCCGCGGCGGCCGCGAGGAGCTCCTCGGCGTGGGCGCGCCCGGTCTCGGTCTCCTCGGTGCCCGCGAGCATCCGGGCGAGCTCGACGGTGCGCTCGGCGTCGTCGAGCGTGCGGACCGCGCTGCGCGTGACCCCGTCAGTGGCCGCGACGTCGGCGAGCCCGCCCTTGTCCACGACGAGGTGACGGTCGGCGTACGCCGCGACCTGTGCGAGGTGGGTGACGACGACGACCTGGTGGGTCGCGGCGAGGCGTGCGAGGCGCCGGCCGACCTCCACCGCGGCACGCCCGCCGACCCCGGCGTCGACCTCGTCGAACACCAGCGTCGGCGTGGTGTCCGCCCCGGCCAGCACGACCTCGACCGCGAGCATCACCCGCGACAGCTCGCCGCCCGAGGCGCCCTTGTGCACCGGCAGCGCCGGCGCGCCCGCGTGCGGGGTGAGCAGGAGCTCGACCTCGTCGACGCCGTCGGGACCGGCGACCACGCGGGCGCCGTCGACCTCGAGCGCCGCCGCGTCCGTGGGTGCGGCCTCCTTGACCCGGACCGCGAGCTGCACCGACGCCGCGCCCATGGCCAGGCCGTCGAGCTCGGCGGACACCGCGGCGCCGAACCGGTCGGCGGCCTCGCGGCGGGCCGCGGACACGCGCGCGGCGTGTCCGGCGAGCTCGCTCGCGAGCTGCTCGGCCTCGACGGCCAGGGCGGCCAGCGCCTCGTCGGAGGTGTCGAGGCCGGTGAGGCGCTCGCGCGCGGCGTCGGCCCAGGCGAGCACCCCGTCGACGTCGGCGGCGTACTTGCGGGTGAGCCCCTTGAGCGCGGACTGCCGGGCGAGCACCTGCTCGAGGCGCTGCGGGTCGGCCTCGAGGCGTTCGAGGTAGTCGGTGAGCTCCGCAGCCGCGTCGCCGATCAGTGCGGCCGCCTCGGCGAGCCGGGGGTCGAGGCCCGCGAGCACCGGGTCGTCGTTGCCCTGCACGCGCCGGCGCGCCTCGCCCAGCAGGCCGACGGCGTCCGGCTCCTCGCCCGTGCCGTCCGGCGGGCCCGCGAGGGCCGCGAGCGCGCCCGCGGCGGTGGCCCGCAGGTCGTCGGCGTCGGCGAGCCGGCGCGCCTCGGCGACGAGCTCGGCGTCCTCGCCGGGCTGCGGGTCGACCGACTCGATCTCGGTGAGGCCGTGGCGCAGCATGTCGGCCTCGCGGCTGAGCTCGCGGGCCTGCTCGCGGCGACGCGCGAGCTCGGTGACCGCGCGCCGCCACGCCGTGCGCGTGCGGCGGTAGGCGGCGAGGGGCTCGGCGACCGCGGCCCCGGCGAACCGGTCGAGCACCGCGCGCTGCTCGGCCGAGCGCAGCAGGCGCAGCGCCTCGTGCTGGCCGTGGACCGCGAGCGCCGCGTCGGTGACGTCGCCGAGCACCGCCATCGGCACCGACCGCCCGCCCAGGTGCGCCCGCGAGCGCCCGTCGGCGGAGACGGTGCGCGCGGCGATGAGGCTGCCGTCGTCGTCGAGCGCCGCGCCGGCGTCGGCGGCCAGGCGCAGGGCCGAGCGGGGCGGGCCGTCCCCGGCGTCCCCGGCGTCCCCGACGTCGGTGCCGTCCTCCCCCTCGGCGCCGGCACCGCCCTCGTCGTCCGCGTCCGGCGCCGGCGGCAGCAGGAAGCGGCCCTCGACGGTGGCCCGCGAGGCCCCGCGGCGCACGCGCGAGGAGTCGGCCCGGCCGCCCCCCAGCAGGTGCAGCCCCGTGACCACCATCGTCTTGCCCGCGCCGGTCTCCCCCGTGACCACGGTGAGTCCGGGGTGCAGGTCGAGGGTCGCGTCCTCGATGACTCCGAGGCCCTGGATCCTCAGCTCGCTGAGCACGGGCCTCACGATAACCACGACCCCCGGCGCTCCGGGCCCGAACACGCCGATCTGATCGAACACATGGTCGAACGGTCGGTGTCGGGCGGTCGACGGGGGCGCGCCGACCGGGACGGACTACGGCCGGCGCCCGCGCCACCCCTGCACGGGCAGGCCGAACTTGCGGACCAGGCGGTCGGTGAACGGCTGCACCCGCAGCCGGGCGAGCAGCACGGGGTTGCGCCCGCGGACCACCTCGACCCGCGAGCCCGGCGGCAGCTCGATCGTGCGCCGGCCGTCGCAGACGAGCACGCCGGCGTCGCCGCGGTTGGAGACCTCGAGGGCCACCGACGACTCCGGCGAGACCACCAGCGGGCGCGCGAACAGCGCGTGGGCGTTGCTCGGCACCAGCAGCATCGCCTGCACCTCGGGCCACACCACCGGCCCGCCCGCCGAGAACGCATAGGCCGTCGAACCGGTCGGCGTCGCGACGAGCACCCCGTCGCAGGCGAACTCCGACACCGGGCGCGCGTCGACCTCGAGCACGACGTCGAGCAGCCGCGCCCAGTTCATCTTCTCGACGATCGCCTCGTTGAGCGCCCACGTCCGGCCCAGCTCGGTGCCGTTCTGGTGCGCGACGACGTCGACCGTCATGCGCTCCTCGACGCGGTAGGTGCGCCCGACGACGGCGTCGAGGACCTCGTCGAGGTCGTCGATGTCGGCCTCCGCGAGGAAGCCGACACGCCCGAGGTTCACCCCGAGCATCGGCACCCGCGCGTGCCGGGCGAGCTCCGCGGCCCGCAGGAGCGTCCCGTCCCCGCCGAGCACCAGGACGATCTCCATGCCCAGCGCGGCGTCCGACTCGGCCGGGACGGTGCGGGGGCGCATCGACGCGGGCAGGTCGTCGAAGAGCCCTTCGTCGGTGGAGTACTCGTCGGGCAGGATGTTCAGGGCGAACCCGGCCTCGGCCAGCCGACGGGCGGCCTCCGACGCCACCCGTCGCGTCGCCTCCCGCCCGGTGTGGACGACGAGCAGCGCGTTCCGCGACGAGCCGTCACCGTCCACGCGGCCGGCCTCGGGGTGGGTCTCCACCGACGCGACGCTGTGCTCGCCCGGCGGAGGGCCGGCGACACCACCGACCCCGTTGCCCCGTGCCTCGGTCCCGACGCCGGTCACCGGCGCCCTCCCCTCGTCCGCGTCGTTCACGCCGGTCCCCGTTCCACGGCCCGGCGGACCAGGGCCTCGTCGTCCCCGTCGGGATCGTCGTCGGTCCGCTGCAGCCAGCAGAAGTACTCCACGTTGCCCGAGGGCCCCGGCAGCGGGCTCGCGACGACGTCACGCAGCACCAGCCCCCGCTCCCGCGCGGCGCCCACGACGTCGAGCACGGCCGACGCCCGCAACGCCGGGTCGCGCACGACCCCGCCCGAGCCCAGCCGGTCGCGACCGACCTCGAACTGCGGCTTGACCATCGGCACCAGGTCCCCGCCCGGGACCGTGCAGGAAACGAGCGCGTCGAGGACCAGGCGCAGCGAGATGAACGACAGGTCGGCGACGACGAGCTCGACCGGCCCGCCGATGTCCTCGGGCGTCAGCGCGCGGACGTTGACGCGGTCGTGCACGGCGACCCGCTGGTCGGTCTGCAGCGACCACACCAGCTGCCCGTACCCGACGTCCACGGCCACGACCTCGCGCGCTCCACGACGCAGCAGCACGTCGGTGAAGCCGCCCGTGGACGCGCCGGCGTCGAGGCAGCGGCGTCCCTCGACCGCGAGGCCCTGCGGGACGAACGCCTCGAGCGCCCCCAGCAGCTTGCCCGCGCCGCGCGACGCCCAGCCCGGGTCGTCGACGTCCTCGCGCACCACCACCGCGGCGGCGGTCTCGACGGCCGTCGCGGGCTTCGTCGCGACGGTGCCGCCGACCGTCACCCGGCCCTCGGCGATCAGCCCGGCCGCGTGCTCCCGCGACCGCGCCAGGCCGCGACGGACCAGCTCGGCGTCCAGGCGCAGCCGGCGCGCGGTGGACCGGGCCACCGCGCTCAGGTCCGGTCCAGGTCGGCCAGCACCGCGACCAGCGCGTCGTGCACCGCCTCGAAACGGACCGCGTGCTCGGCCGCGTCGTGCTCCCCACCGCCGTCCTGCCCGTCGGCGGGCAGCGCGGCGACGGCCTCGCGCAGGCTGGCGAGCGCGTCGGTCATGGCGTGTGCTCCCCGGGCTGTTCGGTGGGCGGGTGCTCCGGCACCACGCTAACGCCTCAACCGGTGGACAGGCCGAGTGTGCTGATCACCTTCTCGGCGGCCTCGTCACCGCCGCGCACCGCGTCGTGGGGCTCCGACGACGCCCACGCCGCGCGGCACAGGGCCCGCAGGGCGGCCGTGGCGTCACTCCCCTGGCCCTCGAGGACCAGCGCCGAGCCGTCGCGGCGGGCGGTCCAGCCGCCAGTGTCGCCGTCGCCGATCGCGGTCGGGGCGAGGTCGTCGTCGAGGACCCGCAGGTCGGCGCCGAGGTAGGTCGGGCGCTGCCCCGAGGGCGCGGCGAGGAGGCCGGCGGGGGTCGAGACGCCCGTGAGCACCAGGAGGCTCTCGGCGCCGACCGCGTGGGCGCCGGCGATGTCGGTGTCGAGCCGGTCGCCGACGACGAGCGGGTGCTGCGCGCCGGCCCGGGCGATGGCCTGCTGCAGCAGCGGTGCGGCCGGCTTGCCCGCGACGTCGGGCTCACGCGCGCACGCCGTGCGCAGCACCGCGACCATCGACCCGTTGCCCGGCAGCAGGCCCCGCTCGTTCGGGAGCGTGGGGTCGACGTTGCAAGCGACCCACGCGGCGCCGCGGTTCAGCGCCAGCGCCGCCTCGGCGAGGATCCGCCAGCCCGTGTCCGGCGAGTGGCCCTGCACCACGGCCACGGGTTCGTCCTCCTCGGCGCGGACCGGCTCGAGGCCGACGAGGCGGATCTCCTCGGCGAGCGCCTCGGTGCCGACGACCAGGACCTTGTCGCCGGGCGAGAGTCGCTCCGCCAGCACCGCGGCGCCGGCCTGGGCGCTGGTGACGACGTCGTCGGTGTCGACGGTCAGACCGAGCTCGCGCAGGTGGTCGGCCACCTCGTCGGGCCCGCGCGACGCGTTGTTGGTGACGTACGAGACGGTCGCCCGCGCCCGCACGGCCTCGAGGCTCGCGACCGCGCCGTCGATCGCCGCCGGGCCGCGGTAGACCGTGCCGTCGAGGTCGACGAGCAGCGTGTCGTGCGTGCTCACCCGGCCGACCCCGTGCCCGTCCCGGTCCCCGACGCCGCATCCTCGCGGTCGGTGTCCCCGGCCTCGTCGGCCTCGTCGGCCGCATCGGCGTCGTCGGCCGCATCGGCGTCGTCGGCCGCATCGGCGTCGTCGGCCGCATCGGCGTCGTCGGCCGCATCGGCGTCGTCGGCCGCATCGGCGTCGTCGGCCGCATCGGCGTCGTCGGCCGCGTCGTCGGCGACCTCGTCCTCGGCGGCCGCGTCGTCGGCGGCCCCGTCGTCGACCGCGTTCCCGACCGCAACCGCCGTGTCGCCGACGCCGAGCATGATGGCCCGCTCCTCGGCGTCGGTCTCGCCCTCGACGTCGGTGCGGGCGGCCTCGAGGAACGCGCGGACGGCGTCGTCGGTGCGCCCGGCGGCCTGCAGGGCCTCGGCGTAGGCGTAGAAGAGCCGCGGCACCCACGGGTCGTCGCGGGACGCGTCGAGCGCCGGCACCTGGAGCCCGACCACCGCCGCGTCGTACTCACCCAGGTCACGCCGGGCGCCCGACACCACGATGAGGAGCTCGACGGCGTCCTCCGTCTCGAGGTCGCGGGCCTCGGGGCTGCGGGACAGCTCGATCGCCCGCTCGGGACGGCCGAGGGCGCGCTCGGCGTCGGCCATCACCGGGAGGTGACCGTCGCCGCCCATCCGCCGGCTCGCGCGGAGCTCGGAGAGCGCCTCCGCCCACTCCCCCGCGTGGTACGCCGCGAGGCCCGCCGCCTCACGGACGATCGCCACCCGGCTCGCCCGGTGCCGCGCGAAGCGGGCGTGGGCGAGGGCCTGCTCGGGGTCGTCGTCGACGAGCTCGCCCACCGCGACGAGGTGCCGCGCGACCATGTCCGCCAGGTCCTTCGGGAGCCCCCGCAGGTCGCGGCGCGCCTCGGGGTCGAGCAGGTCGGGCGTGATGTCGTCGGGCAGCGGCGGCGCGACGGGACGCGGCGCCGCGTCCTGGTGGCGCTGGATCGCGGGCTCGTCCCGGCGATCCCCGCGGTCGCGGGTCTGCTCCTGGCGCGGACGGTCCTGGCGCGGTCCCTGACGGTCCGGTCCCCGACGAGCACCATCGGGACGCCCGCCGCGGTCGGCGCCGGGCCGGTCGTCCCGGCGCGGCCCGCCCGACGGACGGTCGCCCGTGCGGCGGTCGTCGCGGGGGCGTCCGCCCTCGGGCCGATCGCGTTGCGGCCGGTCGCCGCGGGGTCCGTCACCATGCGGCCGGTCGTCGCGGGGCCGGTCGTCACGGGGCCGGTCGTCACGGGGCCGGTCGCCGCGGCCGCGGTCACCCCGCGGACGATCGTCACGGGGTCGGTCACCGCGCGGTCGTTCGTCGCGGGCTCGGTCGTCACGGGCGCGGTCACGCGACCGGTCCTCACGACGCGGACGGTCGTCCCGTCCGCGCTCGTCCTGGCGCCGGTCGTCCCGCGACCAGCCGCCACGCGGCCGATCGTCGCGAGGGCGGTCGTCGCGCGGTCGATCGTCCCGGCGGTCGGCACCACGCCGGTCGTCCCGCCCGCCGCCACCCGAGCGCGGGCCGCCGTCGGTGGGCCGGTCGTCGACGCGACCGCGGGAGCCAGGAGCTCCGCCACGGTCGCGGGGTGGCCCGCCGCCGGGCCGCCCGCCGGAGCGGTTGTCGCCGCGGGGCCCGTTGCGGCCGGCGCCACGGTCGTCGCCGGACGGCCGCCGGGGGCCCCCGCGGTCGGGACGCCCGGCTCCCTGGTCGCCACCCGACCGCCGGTCGGGGCCGCCTCGGGGGCGCTCGCCCCCACGGTCGTCGCGCGGCCCGCGATCGCGGCCCGCCGAGCGGTTGCCGCCCAGGCCCTGGCCTCCGCCTCGCGGTCCGCCTGACCGGGGACCGCCGCGGCCGCCGGCCGGACGGCCGCCGCTCGACGGCTGGTCGTCGCGTGGTGCGCCCGCGGTCCTGCCGCGCCGACCGCCGTCGTCGCCTCCGCGAGCGCCGGCGCCCTCCGACGGGTCGGACGACATGGACGGCCTCCTGTGGACATGCGAACGGGCAGGGCTCCGGCCGGAGTCCTGCCCGTCGAGGTCCTGCTCGATCTCGTGGCGGCTCGTCGAGCCGTCGATGCTTGTTGCCCACCCCGGGTGTGGGGGTGGTCGGGTGTTCCGGCGGTGTCCTACTCTCCCACGACCTGTCGGTCGCAGTACCATCGGCGCTGGAGGGCTTAGCTTCCGGGTTCGGGATGGGTCCGGGCGTTTCCCCTCCGCTGT
>NZ_JAQZAO010000024.1 GCF_028737315.1 Actinomycetospora lemnae
CCCGTGGTGTAGATCAGGTCGGCCGCGTCGTGGGGGACGCGGGCCGGGAGGGCGGGCGGGGGCGCGTCCGGCAGGGCGTCGACGTCGACGAGCTCCACGCCGTCGACCGCGGACAGGTCGGCCGCGGTGGCCGCCGTGGTGAGGACGACGCGGGCGCGGGAGTCGGTGAGCATGAGCTCCAGCCGCGCGGCCGGGTAGTCCGGGTCGAGCGGGAGGTACGCCGCGCCCGCGGTGAGGACGCCGACGAGCCCGGCGACGAGCACCGTCGAGCGCGGCAGCGCGACCCCGACGACCTCGCCCGGCCCGATGCCGCGCGCGTGCAGGGCCGCCGCGATCCGCCCGGCCTCGGCGGCGAGCTCGCCGTAGGTGCGTGTCTCGGGGGTGCCGTCCGGGGCCTCGGCGGCCACCGCCGGCGCGTCGGGGTGCGCGGCGACCCGCTCGGCGAAGAGCGCGGGCCAGGTGCCGTCGCCGGCGTCGACGCCGGTGGCGTTCCAGTCGACCAGCACGCGCCGGCGCTCGTCGTCGGCGAGCAGGTCGAGGCGCGCGAGCGGGGTGTCCGGCGCGTCGGCGATCACGGTGAGCAGGCGGGCCAGGCGCGCCGTCCAGGTCGCGGCGGCGTCGTCGTCGACGGCGTCGGGGCGGTGGGCGAGGTGCAGCTCCCAGGACGCGGAGCGCAGCGGAGCCGGACCGTCAACAGCGCCTCCCTCCCCGAGGGCGGCGACGAGCACGAGCGGGTAGTGGGTCGCGTCGCGCCCGGCGACGTCGGCGACGCTGACCCCGGCCGGGCCGCGCTCGCGCACCGCGTCGCGGTCGACCGGGTAGTTCTCGACGACGAGCAGGGTGTCGAACAGGTCGTCGACGCCGATGGCGCGCTGGATGGCGGCGAGCCCGACGTGCCCGACGTCGAGAAGCGCGGCCTGCTCGGCCCCGACCCGCACGAGCAGGTCGGCGAGGGTCTCGGCGGGGCGCTCGACGACGCGCACCGGGACGGTGTTGATGAAGAGGCCGACGGCGTCGGTCGCCTCGCCCGTTCCCCGGCCGGACACCGTCTGCCCGAACACGGCGTCCGGCCCGCCCGCGGCGCGCCCGACCAGCACGCCCCAGGCGGCCTGCAGGACGGTCGCGACGGTGACGCCGAGGCGCCGCGCGGTCGCCGCGATCCGCGCCGCGACGTCCGGGTCGAGGGGCACCGGGGTGCGGTGGGGCAGGACGGTGCGGTCGGCGTCGGGGGTCTCCACCGCGCGGGTCGGGGCGGTGACGCCGGCCAGGGCGTCGCGCCACACGGCGAGGTCCGCGTCGGCGTCGCGCGCGGCGAGGGCGGCGAGGTGGTCGCGGTAGCGCGGCGGCTCCGGGAGCGGGCGGCCCTCCCAGGCGGTGAGGGTCTCGCGCAGCACGATCGGCATGGACCAGCCGTCGATCGCGACGTGGTGGAAGGTGAGGACGAGGCGGTGCCGCGTCTCGTCCCGGCGCACGAGCACCGCGCGCAGCAGCGGGCCGTCGGCGACGTCGAAGGTCCGGGCGCGCTCGGCGTCGGCGACCTGCTGCGCGCCGTCGGTCGTGGTCCGCCAGGGCAGGTCGACGTGGCCGAGGACGACGCCGACCGGGCGCCCGTCGGGGCCGTCGGGGTAGACGGTGCGCAGGGCGTCGTGGCGGTCGACGACGGTCTGCACGGCCGCGCGCAGGGCGTCGGGGTCGACGGGTCCGTCGAGGTCGACGAGCAGCTGGATGGTGTAGACGTCGCCGTCGGCGTCCGCGCCGAGGCGGGCGATGAAGAGCAGCCCCTCGGCCAGCGGGCTCGGGGGCACGACGTCGACGACGTTCCCGGCGCCGCCGGGGACGCGGGCGGCGACGGCGGCGCGGTCGGCGTCGTCGAGCACGACGACGCCGGGCCGCGGCGGCGGGGTGTCGTCCGTCGTGCCCGCGACGGCCGCGAGCCCGGCGACCGTGCGCTGCTCGAACACCTGCCGCGGCGTGACGGCGATGCCGGCCGCGCGGGCCTGCCCGACCACGGCGACGGCGAGGATGCTGTCGCCGCCGAGGGCGAAGAAGTCGCTGTCGGCGCTCACGGTGCCGACCTCGAGCACGCCGCCGACGACCGCGGCGAGCGCCTCCTCCACGGGCCCCGACGGCGCGCGGCCGGCGGAGGTCTCGACGTCGGGGGCGGGCAGGGCGCGCGTGTCGACCTTGCCGTTCGGCGTCGTGGGCATCGCGTCGAGCACCGTGACCACCGACGGCACCATGTACTCCGGCAGGCGCGCGGCGACGGCGTCGCGGACCGCGGCGGACTCGAGCACCGCCCCGCCGGCCGGGACGACGTAGCCGAGCAGGCGCGCCGGGGCCCCGTCCTCGCCGGGCCGGGCGACCGCGGCCGCGGTGGCCACGCCGTCGGCGGCCTGCATCGCGGCGGTGACCTCGCCGAGCTCGATGCGGAAGCCGCGGACCTTGACCTGGTCGTCGACGCGACCCAGCGGGTGCAGCGTGCCGTCGGTGTCCCGGCGCGCGAGGTCGCCGGTCCGGTACATCCGCTCGCCGGGCGGGCCGTGGGGGTCGGCGACGAAGCGCTCGGCGGTCAGGGCGGGGCGCGCGTGGTAGCCGCGCGCCACCCCCGCGCCGGCGATCCACAGCTCGCCGGCGACCCCCGGAGGCAGCAGGCGCAGCGCCGCGTCCAGCACGTACGCCTGCTCCCCCGCGAGCGGCACCCCGACCCCATGTGAGTAGTTGGCGCGCCTATAGGCGCGCCAACTACTCACGTGGGAGGCCGTGGACCAGATCGTGGTCTCGGTGGGGCCGTAGACGTTGGTGACCTCGGCGGCGGCGGCGGCGAGCTGGTCGCCCAGGGCGGGCGGGAGCGCCTCGCCGCCGACGAGCACGCGCACCCCGGCGAGGGTCGCGGCCGGGTCGACGCGGTCGTCGGCGAGCAGCGCCTGCCACAGCGTCGGGGTCGACTGGACGACGGTGCCGCCCGCTCCCCCCGCGATCAGCGACGCCAGCCGCGGCGGGTCGAGCAGGTCCTCGCGCCGCGCGAGCACCAGCTCGGCGCCCGCGAGCAGCGGCAGCCAGATCTCGAGCGCGGCGATGTCGAACGACACCGTCGTCACGGCCACCCACCGGTCGTCGGGGCCCAGGTGCAGCCGCTCGCCCATCGCGCCGAGGAACGCGTCCAAGGCGCCCGCCGGGACCACGACGCCCTTCGGTCGCCCGGTGGAGCCCGAGGTGTGGATGACGTAGACCGTCTCGTCGCCGACCGGCCCGTCGAGGGGGCCGTCGGCACCGCGCGCCTGCGGGTCGACCACCGTCGTCCCCTCCGGCAGCGCCTCCGCGTCCCCGACGACCGCGACCGGTGCCGCGTCGTCGAGCACCTGCGCGATCCGCGCCGCGGGGTAGCCCGGGTCGAGCGGGACGTACGCCGCCCCGGTCCGCAGCACGGCGAGCAGGGCGACGACGAGGTCGGGCGAGCGCTCGCACGCCACGCCGACCAGCGCGCCCGGCCCGGCCCCGGCGTCCCGCAGCGCCCCGGCCAGCGCGGCCGAGCGCTCCTGCAGCTCCCCGCGCGTCAGCACCGCGTCGCCGCAGCGCACCGCGACGGCGTCCGGCGCCTCCGCCGCCACCCTGGCGAGACGCACCGGCAGCGACCGCCCGTCGCGCACCGCGGCCGGCCCCTGCGCGGCGGCCAGGGCGGCGGCGCGCTCGTCGTCGCCCAGCAGGTCCAGGCGCGCGAGCGGGGTGTCCGGGGCCTCGACCAGCGCGGTCAGCACCCGCTCGACGCGGTCGAGGAGGGTCTCGGCGTCGGCGGCGGACACGGCGCCGGTGCGGTGGTCGAGCTGGAGCACGAGGCCGTCGGGGCCGGGCGTCACGACGAGGCTCGCCGGGTAGTGCGGCGCGTCGTGGCTGCGCACCGCGGCGACCGCGAGCCCGTCGGGCAGGGCGTCGGCGACGGCGCTCTGGTCGAGGGGGTAGTTCTCGACGACGAGCAGGGTGTCGAAGAGCTCGCCGAGCCCCACCGCGCGCTGGATCGCGGGCAGACCGACGTCCTGGTGGTCGAGGAGGGCCGCCTGCTCGGCCTGCGTGCGCGCGACGAGCCCGGCGAGCGTGTCGCCGGGCCGGGCGCGCACCCGCACCGGGACGGTCGCGATGTAGAGCCCGACGGCGGTGTCGATGCCGTCGACGTCCGGCGGGCGCCCCGACACGGTCTGGCCGAGGACGACGTCGTCGCGCCCGGTGGCCACGCGCAGCACCTGCGCCCACGCCACCTGCAGCACCGACGACAGCGTCACGCCCCGCTCGCGGGTGAACGCGGTGAGCGCCTCACCGAGACCGACGACGCGCGAGGTGGCGGCGGGCGCGCCCGGGTCGCGGGCCTCGCCGGCGATCCGGGTGGGGCCGTCGAGGTCGCCGAGGGCGTCGCGCCAGGCGGTCAGGGCGGCCGCGTGGTCGGCGGCGGCGAGGCGGTGGAGGTGGTCGCGGTGCGGGAGCGCCGGGGGCAGCCCGGCGCGCTCCAGCACCGCCGCCGCGTCCCCGTCCGTCCCCCGCGCCGCGCTCCACAACGCGAACAGCTCGCGGACGACCACCGGGATCGACCAGCCGTCGAGCACCGCGTGGTGGCTGACCAGGTGCAGCGTCGTCCCGCGCACCTCGAGGCGCACGAGGCCGTCGGCACCCGGCGCCCCGATCAGCGTCACCGGGCGGCCGGAGGAGACGGTCGGGAAGGTCTCGCGCAGGGCGTCGTGGCGCACGGTCAGGGCGGCGAAGGCGCGGTGCAGGGCCGCGACGTCGGCGTCGGTGACCTCGCCGTCGAGGTCCACCTCGAGACGCACGGCGTAGACGTCGTCGCCGTCGAGACTCGGCTGGGCTGCGCCCTCGAACCGCGACGTGAACAGCATCCCCTCGGCCAGCGGCGCCGGGGCCACGACGTCCACGAGCCCGTCCGGGACGCGCGCGACCAGCGCGTCGACGTCGTCCTGGGTCAGCGCGACGGTCGGGAAGTCCGACGGCGTACGCCCGCCGATCGCCTCGCGGGCGGCGGCGAGCTCGCGGCAGGCGTCGGCGAAGGCGTCGGCGAGCGCGACGACGTCCTCGTCGGTCAGCACGCCGTCAGGGAATGACCACCGCGCCACCAGGTGCGGGCCGTCCTCGCGGTCCTCGGTGCGGGCGTTGACCTCGAGCGCGTGCGCCGCGGGCATCGCGTCGTCCCCGCCGCCGCTCATCGCCGGCGCCTCGGGAGCGGGCGCCCAGGCGTCACCGGCGCCGGCGGCGCTGCGGCCCAGGTAGTTGACGAGCAGCTCGGGTTCATCAACGTCGAAGGACACGCCGGCGACGTCGCGGAGCAGCCCGAACCCCAGCCCGTCACCCGGGGTGGCGCGCAGGGCGTCCTTGACGGCCTTGAGCGCCCGGTCGAGATCGTCGGACGCGGGCAGCGGCACCCGCACGGGGTGCGTCGCGGTGAACCAACCGACGGTGCGCGTGAGGTCCGGCTCGCCCGGCACGGCCGCGGGCTCGCGGCCGTGGCGCTCACGGTCGATGACCAGCGAGGACCCCCCGACCCGCCGCGCCACCGCCAGCGCCAGGGCCGTGACCAGCACGTCGTCCACCCCGCCGTGCACCGCCGCCGGCAGCGCGCCGAGCAGCACCTCGGTGACCGCGGGCTCGAGCTCGACGTGGTGGTGCCGGGTGGTGGCGACGGTGTCGCGCCCGGGGTCGAGCGGGCGGCGGGCGAGCGGCGCACTCCCGCCTGCCAGGACCTCCCGCCAGGCCGGCACCTCGTCGCGGCGGCCCTCGGCGGTCGCGACCAGCGCCTGCGCCCACGCGCGGAACGGCGTCGGCACCGGTTCGAGCGCCTGTCCCGCCGCGGCGGCGGCGAGGTCGCCGACGAGGATCGGCCACGACACCCCGTCGACGACGAGGTGGTGCACGGCGAGCACGAGCCGGTCGCGCAGCCAGGACGCGGCGACCATCCGGCCCGCGCGCGGATCGAGGCGGTCGGCGGTGGTGCGGGCGACGCTGTCGAGATCGCTGTCGAGATCGCTGTCGAGATCGCCTTCGACACGCGCGACGACGTCCTCGGCGCGCACCGACCCCGCGGCGGGCACCTCGAGCGCGTCGTCGGTGAGGCGCGCGCGGAGCAGGTCGTGGGCGTCGAGTACCGCCTGCAGCGCGGGCACCGGGTCCGCGCCCGGTGGCACGGTGAGCACGACGCGCTGGTGGTAGGTCCGGATCGGGGCCCGGGAGACGGAGCGCAGCGGAGCTCGACCCGGATCGGCGGACCGGGAGACGAGCCAGCGCTGGATCGGCGTGAGCGGCACCGTCCCCGTGCCGTCGGCGGACGCGGCCGGGCGGGCGCGGTCGACGGGTACGGCCACGGCCGCCAGCCCCGCCGGCGTGCGCGCCTCGAAGATCTGGCGCGGGGTGATCGTCCACCCCGCGCGTCGGGCGCGGGACACGAGCTGGACGGAGACGATGCTGTCGCCGCCGAGGGCGAAGAAGTCGTCCTCGACACCGACCTCGTCGAGGCCGAGCACCGCCGCGACGACGTCCGTCAGCGCCTGCTCGGCCGCGGTCGCCGGCGTGCGGCCACCGGTGTCGACGGCTCGCTCGGGCGCCGGCAGCTGCGCACGGTCGATCTTGTTGTTGGCGGTCAGCGGGAAGGCGTCGAGCACGACGACGTCGCCGGGCACCATGTGCTCGGGCAGGGCCTGCGAGGCCCGTCGTCGCAGGTCGGCAGGGTCGGGGACGGCCGAGCCCTCGGGCGTCACGTACGCGACCAGCCGCGCCGACGGCCCGTCGCGGCGGACCACGGCGACGGCCTGCGCCACCGCGGGGTCGGCGGCCAGCACCGCGCTGACCTCGCCCAGCTCGACCCGGAACCCGCGCAGCGACACCTGGTCGTCGGCGCGCCCGAGGTACTCGAGCTGCTCGGGCCACGGGTCGGGGGCGCCGTCGCGGGTGGTGGCCGGGCGGCGGCGCACGAGGTCGCCGGTGCGGTACATGCGCGCGCCGGGCTCGTCGAACAGGGCGCCGAAGGGGTCGGCGACGAACCGGTCGGCGGTGAGGTCGGGCCGCCCACGGTAGCCGCGCGCGAGCCCCGCGCCGGCGAGGTAGAGCTCGCCCACCACGCCCGGCGCGACCGGCCGCAGGCGGTGGTCGAGGACGTAGGCGCGGCCGTTGGCGTCGGGCACCCCGATCGGCGCGGCGCTGTGCCGGGCGACGGCCTCGGCGCCGGCCTGCCCGGACAGGTCGCCGAACGTCGCGTTGACGGTGACCTCGGTGGGACCGTACGCGTTGACCAGGGTGCGCCCCGGCGCCCAGCGCGCGACGAGCTCGGGCGGCACGGCCTCGGTGCCGACGAGCAGCGTCATGTCCTCGGGCAGCGTGACGTCGGCGGGCAGCGCGCCCGACACCGACGGCGGCAGCGCGGCGTGGGTGACGCTGTGGCGGGTCAGGTAGGCGACGAGCTCGGCGTCGGGGGCGCGGAGCTCGGACGGCACCACGACCAGCGTCCCGCCCACGCACAGCGCCATCGACATCTCGAACACCGCGAGGTCGAAGCTCACCGACGCGAAGTGCGACACCCGCGACGACGGCGCGACGCCGAGCGTGCGGCGCGCGGTGGCGACGAGGTCGGCGACGCCCGTGTGCGGCACGACGACGCCCTTGGGCCGCCCCGTCGAGCCCGAGGTGTAGACGAGGTAGGCGGCGTTCTCCGGGTCGGGCACCGGGAGCACCGCCGCGGGCGCGTCGGCGTCGACCGCGATCCGCGGGGCGCCGGTGGGCAGGTCCGCGCCGCCGACCAGGGCGACCGGGCCGGCGTCGTCGAGCATGAACGCGAGGCGGTCGGGCGGGTAGTCGGGGTCGAGCGCGAGGAACGCCGCGCCGGAGCGCAGCACCGCGACCAGGGCGACGAACAGGTCCACCGACCGCGGCAGCGACACGGCGACCACCCGCTCGGGGCCGGCGCCGGCCGCGACGAGGGCGCGCGCCAGGCGTCCGGAGCGCTCGGCCAGCTCGCCCCAGGTGACCTGCTCGTCGCCGTGGACGAGCGCGGTCGCGTCGGGGCCGGCGGTGTCCAGGGCGGCGTCGAACATCGCCGGCCAGGTGCGCGGGGCGACGTCGACGCGGGTGTCGTTGAGGTCGACGACGAGGTGGCGGCGCTCCTCGTCGTCGAGCACGTCGACGTCGTCGGCGAGGCGGTCGGGGTCGGTGACCACGGCCTGCAGGACCCGCTCGATCTGCGCGAGCAGCGCGCGGGCGTCGTCGGCCCCGACCCGCTCGGGCCGGTGCACGAGACGCAGCCGGGCGGGCTCCTCACCGTGCGCGGGCAGGGCGACGACGCTGACCGGGTAGTGGGTGGCGTCGCGGATGGTCACCTCGTCGACGCCGAGGTCCGGCGCGAGCCGGGCCAGCGCCGAGGGGTCGAGGCCGACGTTCTCGACGACGAGCAGGGTGTCGAAGAGCTCGCCGATCCCGGCGCGGCGCTGGACGTCGGCGAGGCTCGCCTGGTGGTCGGGCCAGCGGGCGGACTGCTCGTCCTGGACGCGGTCGAGTAGCGCGCCGACGGTCTCGCCGCGACGCAGCCGCACGCGCACGGGCACGGTGTTGACGAACAGCCCGAGGATCGACTCCACGCCGGGCACCTCGGGCGGGCGGCCCGAGACCGTGGTGCCGAAGACGACGTCGTCGCGGCCGGTCAGGCGCGCGAGCACCAGGCCCCAGACCACGGACAGCACGGTCGCGGTGGTGACGCCGCGGGCCCGCGCGAGCTCGGCGAGCCCGTCGCCCAGCGCGCCGTCCAGGGCGGTCTCGACGACGGCAGGCAGGACGGCGGGCGCGTGCTCGGACGCGGTCGGGGCGGGCGCGAGGCGGGTGGGCTCGTCGAGGCCCGCGAGGTCGTCGGCGAAGCGCTGGGCCATCGCCCCGGTGTCCTGCTCGCCGAGCCATTCGAGGTGGCGGCGGTAGGGCACGGGTTCGACGGCCGGCTCGCGGCCCTCGGCGTGGTCGAGCAGCTCGGTGAGCAGCGGGCCGAGGGACCAGCCGTCGACGACGAGGTGGTGCAGCGTGATCGCCAGACGCCACCGGCCGTCGGGGCGGCGCAGCAGCAGCGCGCGGACCAGCGGCGGGCGGCCGAGGTCGAAGGGGCGCCGGCGCTCGGCCTCGCAGGCCTGCTCGAGCTCGTCGTCGGTGGCGTCGGCCTCGCGCCAGCTCGCGGATGCTCCCGTCGGGACGACCGCGACGGGCCCGCCGCGCTTGCGGTCGCGGACGGCGGCGCGCAGCACGTCGTGCCGGGCGAGCACGGCGTCGAGGGCGGCGCGCAGCCGCTCGGGGCGCGGCCCGTGGCCGTCGAGGCGCAGCTGGATCGTGTACGGGTCGACGCCGCCGTCCCCGTCGTCCCCCGACGCCCAACGCGCCAGGAAGAGCAGGCCCTCCTGCAGCGGCGACAGGGGCAGGACGTCGGCGACCGACGCAGCGCGGTCGTCGCGCGTGGAGGTCACGGGACGCTCCACTCCGCGTCCCAGCCGTCGGTGAGGTCGTCCAGCTCGTCCTCGTCGAGGGTGACCATCGGGGTGTGCGGCGCGCCGTGGCCGTTGCTCGGGGTCTCCTCCGCCGGCGCGGCGACCGCGGCGAGCGCCGCCGGGGTGCGCCGGGTGAAGACGTCGCGCGCGGCGATCGCCCAGCCGTGCGCCCGGGCCCGGCCGACCACCCGGATCGAGGCGATGCTGTCGCCGCCGAGGGCGAAGAAGTCGCTGTCGGCGCTGACGGCGGCGACCTCGGGCACGTCGAGGACCTCGGCGAACACCGCGCACAGGGCGCGCTCACCGTCGGTCTCCGGCGCGCGACCCCCGCCGGCCGGGGCGCCCTCGACGTCGGGCTCGGGCAGCGCGCGGGTGTCGATCTTGCCGTTCGGGGTGGTCGGGAACGCGTCGAGGACGGTAACCGCGACCGGCACCATGTGCTCCGGCAGCCGGGCGGCGACGGCCGCGCGCACGGCCTCGGGGTCCGCGTCGCCGACCACGTAGCCCAGCAGCCGGGCCGGCGCCTCCCCGGTGCCGGCGCGCACGACCGCGGCGGCCGCGCTCACCCCGTCGGCGGCCTCGAGCGCCGCGGTGACGTCGCCCAGCTCGATGCGGAAGCCGCGGACCTTGACCTGGTCGTCGACGCGGCCGAGGTACTGCAGCTCGCCCCGCTTCTCCGGATCGTGGCTGGCGTCGCGGCGCGCGAGGTCGCCGGTCCGGTACATCCGCTCCCCCGGCGCGCCGAACGGGTCGGCGACGAAGCGCTCGGCGGTGAGGTCCGGGCGCGCGTGGTAGCCGCGCGTGACCCCGACGCCGCCGAGGTAGAGCTCGCCGACCACGCCGTCGGGCACCGGCTGCAGGCCCGCACCCAGCACGTACGCCCGCTCCCCGGCGAGCGGGGTCCCGATCCCATGTGAGTAGTTGGCACGCCTATAGGCGCGGTAACTGCTCACGTGGGAGGCCGTGGACCAGATCGTTGTCTCGGTGGGGCCGTAGACGTTGGTGACCTCGGCGGCGGCGGCCGCGAGGCGCGCGCCCAGGGCCGGGGGCAGCGCCTCCCCGCCGACGAGCACGCGCACGCCCGCCAGCGTCGCGGCCGGGTCGACGCCCTCGTCGGACAGCAGCGCCTGCCACAGCGTCGGCGTCGCCTGCACCACCGACGCGTCCGCGACGAGCCGGGCCAGCGCCGGCGGGTCGAGGAGCTCCTCGCGCCGGGCGAGCACCACCTCGGCGCCGCGCACCAGCGGCAGCCACACCTCCAGCGCGGCGATGTCGAACGACACCGTCGTCACCGCCACCCACCGGTCGCCGGGGCCCAGCGGCAGGCGCTCGCCCATCGCGCCGAGGAACGCGTCGAGCGCGCCCGCGGGGACGACCACGCCCTTCGGCCGCCCCGTCGAGCCCGAGGTGTAGATCGTGTAGACGGTCTCGTCGCCGGTCGGGCCGGCCATCGTGTGGTCCCCGCGGGCGTCGGGCCCCACCACGGGCACCGACCCCGCGTCGAACCCCGCCTCGGCGACGACCGCGACCGGCGCCGCGTCGTCGAGCACCTGCTGCGTGCGCGCCGCGGGGTGCTCGGGGTCGAGCGGCAGGTACGCCGCCCCGGACCCCAGCACCGCGAGCAGCGCCACCACCAGCTGCGGGCCACGCGGAAGCGCCACCCCCACCAGCGCGCCCGGCCCGGCGCCGGCGTCGCGCAGGGCCCCGGCGAGCGCCCCGGCCCGGTCGACCAGCGCGCGGTAGGTCAGCGTCTCGTCCCCGCAGCGCACGGCCACGGCGTCCGGCGCGCCGTCGGCGACGGCGGCGACGCGCTCCGGCAGCGAACGCCCGTCGGTCACCGCCCGCGGTCCGACGCCGGCGGCGACGAGGCGCTCGCGCTCGGCGGGGTCGACCAGCAGCAGGGTGTCGACGACCCGGTCGGGCTCGGCGACCAGCGCGGCGAGCAGACGCTGCCACCGGTCGAGCAGCGCCTGCACGGTCGCCTCGTCGTAGAGGTCGAGCGCGTGCTCGACGAACCCCTCGAGGCCGTCGGTGCCGCGGGTCTCGGTGAGGTCGACGGTGAGGTCGAACTTGGCGGTGCCGGTCTCGCGCAGCTCGAGCGACGCGTCCAGCCCGGGCATCGACGGGCCCTCCGCGCGCACCTCGCGGTAGGACAGCATCACCTGGAACAGCGGGTGGCGGGCGAGCGCGCGGCCCGGGTCGAGCGCCTGCACCACGCGCTCGAACGGGACGTCGGCGTGCGCCACGGCGTCGAGGTCGGCGTCGCGCACACGGGCGAGCAGCTCGCGGCCGGTGGGGTGGCCGCCGGTGTCGACGCGCAGCACCACGTTGTTGACGAACAGTCCGACCAGCGGGTCGAGCGCGGGGTCGGTGCGGCCGGTGACGGGGCTGCCGACGGCGATGTCGGTGCCCGCACCCAGGCCCGTGAGCAGGGCCGCGAACGCCGCGTGGAGCACCATGAACGTCGTCGTGCCCGTGTCGCGGGCGAGCGCGCGCACGCCCCGGTGCAGCTCGCCGTCGACGGTGAACCGCAGGACGCCGCCCGCGCCCGAGGGCTCGGCGGGCCGCGGCCGGTCGGTGGGCAGCGCGATCTCTTCGGGCAGCCCGGCGAGGTGCTCGCGCCACCACGCCAGCTGGGCCCCGGCCCGCGAGCCCGCGTCGGCGGGGTCGCCGAGGCGCGCGGCGTCCCAGACCGTGTGGTCGGCGTACTGCACCGGGAGCGGCGCGCGGTCCGGCGCGTGCCCCGCGCGGCGGGCGGCGTAGGCGACGGCGAGGTCGTCGGCGAGGGTGGCGAGCGACCACTCGTCGGCGGCGAGGTGGTGCACGACGAGCACGAGGACGTGGTCCTCGCCGTCACCGATGAGCGTGGCGGTGACCGGGATCGTGGTGCCGACGTCGATCACGGTGCGGGCGGCCTCGTCGATCGCGGCCTCGAGGTCGTCGGGCCGCTCGACGCGCGTCCAGGGCACCTCCGAGTCCGCCACGACGTGCTGGCGCGCGACGCCGTCCTCGTCCTCGCGCGGCACGGTGCGCAGGGCCTCGTGCCGGTCGACGAGGTCGCCGACCGCGGCGCGCAGCGCGTCCGCGTCCAGCGCGCCGCGCAGGCGCAGCACGGCGGGGATGTTGTAGGTCGGCGACGGCCCGTGCAGGCGGTGCAGGAACCACAGCCGCTGCTGGGCGGGCGAGAGCGGGGGCTCGGTGTCGCGGTCGGTGCGCGGGACGAGGGGCGCGGCAGCGTCGGGGTCGTCGCCGGCACCGCCCGGGTCGAGGCGCGCCGCGAGACCGGCGGGTGTGGGGGCGTCGAAGACGTCGCGGACGGTCAGGGTGCCGCCCAGCCGGTCGCCGGCGCGGGCGACGACGCGCGTCGCGAGCAGCGAGTGACCGCCGAGGGCGAAGAAGTCGTCGTCGGGGTCGACCGACGCGACCCCGAGCACCTCGGCGACGATCGCGCACAGGGCCGCCTCGACCGGCCCGGCGGGCTCGCGGCGCGGCGTCGTCGCGTCGAGTGCCGGCGCGGGCAGGCGGGCCTTGTCGACCTTGCCGTTGGCGGTCAGCGGGAACGCGTCGACCACCGCGACCGCCGCCGGCAGCATGTGCTCGGGCAGCGTCCCGGCGAGGCGCTCGCGGACCTCCGCGGTGCTCGGCGCCCGGCCGCCGTCGGCGATCACGTGCGCGACGAGCCGGTCCTCGCGCAGCGACACCACCGAGCGCGCGATGCCGTCGAGGGCGTCGAGCGCGGCCTCGATCTCGCCGGGCTCGACGCGGTGCCCGCGCACCTTGACCTGGTCGTCGCCGCGCCCCACGTAGTGCAGGACACCGTCGGTGTCGCGGCGCACGAGGTCGCCGGTGCGGTACATCCGCGCGCCGGGATCGCCGGTGGGGTCGGCGACGAAGCGGGACGCGGTCAGCGACGGGCGCCCGAGGTAGCCGCGCGCCAGGCCCGCGCCCGCGATGTGGAGCTCGCCGACGACGTCGTCGGGCACGTCCTGCAGCGCGCGGTCGAGCACCCGCGTGCGCGTCCCGGTGATGGCGCGGCCGATGGGCGGCGCCCCTCGTGAGCGATCTTTCGAGCTATGGCTGGGAAGTGCGCTCACATGGGTGGACGTCGACCACACCGTCGTCTCGGTCGGGCCGTAGAGGTTGGTGACGTCGGCGCCGGCGGCGTCGAGGTCGGCGGCGAGCGAGGCCGGCAGGGCCTCGCCACCCACGAGCGCCGTGCGCCCGGCGAGCACCTCGGGGGCGACGTCGGCCAGCGCGCGCCACAGCGTCGGCGTGGCCTGCACGACCGCGCCGGGGTGCTCGCGCAGCAGGTCGGCGAGCGCCGCGGGGTCCTGCACCGTGCGCCGCGGCGCGACGACGACGCACGCCCCCGCGAGCACCGGCACGAGCAGCTCGAGCGCGGCGATGTCGAAGCCGATCGTCGTCACCGCGACGAGCTCCCCGCCGGGCTCCAGGCCGGTGCGCCCGTGCATGTCGAGCAGGAAGGTGCGCAGCGCGGCCCGCGGCACCACGACGCCCTTGGGGCGCCCGGTGGACCCGGAGGTGTGGATGACGTGCGCGACGTGCGCGTCGTCGACCGGCGGGAGGTCGCCGGGCTCCCCCGGCTCCCCCGCTGCCGCCGTGACGTCGAGCGTCGCCACGCCCGGGAGCGCGTCCGCGGTCTCCGGCGTCACCAGCGCGAGGGTCGGCGCGGCGTCCTCGACGACCAGCGCCAACCGCGCCGCGGGCGCGTCGGTGTCGAGCGGCAGCCAGCCCGCCCCGGCGTGGACGCAGGCGAGCACGGCGACGACGAGGTCGGGCGTACGTGGCAGGGCGATCGCGACGAGCGCCTCCGGTCCCGCGCCCGCGTCGCGCAGCCGCGCCGCGAGCGCCCGCGCGCGCCGGTCGAGCTCGGCGTGGGTCAGCGACGGGCCCCCGGGGCCGGTCACCGCGACGCGGTCGGGGTGGGCGGTGGCGGCCGCGGCGAGCACGGCGGTGAGGTCGCCGGCGGGCAGCGAGGAGGCCGGGGCGCCGGTGCCGGCGGCGAGCGCGGCGTCGCGCTCGTCGTCGTCGAGCAGCGGCACCGCGCCGATCGGGCGGTCGGCGGGCGTCGTGGCCAGCGTCGCCAGCAGCGCGGCGAGGCGCCGGTGGTGCCCCTCGAGCGTGTCGGCGTCGTACGTCGCCGGGTTCGCGTCGAGGTCGAGGACCAGGCTGCCGTCGGGCTGGCGCTGCACGTTGACCGCGAGGTCGTGCACCGGCCCGCCCGACACCGGCCGCGCGGTGCCGGTGGTCTCGGCGCCGAAGCGCAGCCTGTCGGCGAACGGCTTGACGTTGACCCAGGGCCCGACGAGCGCGGCCTCGCCCCGGCTGCCCCCCGCCGAGTCCAGACGCAGGTCGCGGCGCAGGTCCTCGAAGCGGTGGTGCTGGTGGTCGCGGACCGCGGCGAGCTCGGCCGCGACCGCGCCGACCAGCTCGCCCACCGTCGTCGCCGGCGTCGGCGCGAGGCGCAGCGGCACGATGTTGACCAGCATCCCGGGCGTGCGCGCGGCGGCCTTCGACGCGTCCTTGCCCCCCAGGCGGCCCATCATCGGCACGCCGAGCACGACGTCGGGCGCGCCGGCGAGCCGGTGCAGGTAGAGCGCGACCGCGGCGAGGACCAGCTCGGGCCAGTGCCCGCCGCCGGCGCGCGCGGCGGCCTCCATGTCCTCGACGGCCGCGGCGGGCAGGGTGCTGCCGCGACGCAGGAACGTCGACGACGACCGCCGGCTGCCGCGCCCCAGGCTCGCGGGCTCGGGCGGTCCGGGGAAGCGCCCGGCCCAGAACGCGCGGTCGTCCTCGCGGCGGCGCGCGCGGGCCTCGGCGTCGGCCTCGACGAGCTCGGCGAGCGTCCCGGCCCGCCGCGCCGGCGCCTCGTCGACGGCGAGCCGCGCGGCGTAGAGGGCGGCGACGCGGCGGGCGATCAGCGAGAACCCGTACGCGTCCATGACGACGTGGTGGTAGCTGTGGAACCACACGTGGTGGTCGTCGGCGAGCCGCAGCACGGCCTGCGCGAACAGCGGCCCGCGGTCGAGGTCCACCGGCTGCGCCAGCGCGTCGGCCATCCAGTCGCGGGCGGCCGCCTCCGGGTCGGCCTCACCGCGCAGGTCCACCCGCGTCACCGACCACGCGGCGCGCTCGTCGGGCGCCAGCGGGGTCTGGCGGGGCTCGCCGTCCACGGTCGTGAACCGCACGTGCAGGGCGTCGGCCTCGTCGACCGCGTCGCCGATGGCCGCGACGAGCACGTCGGGCGCGAGCGGCCCGCGCAGGTCGATCCGCTCGCCGGTGGTGTAGATCGGGTTGGACGGGTCCAGGTGCTGGGCGAACCAGATGCCTGCCTGTGCGCCGGTCAGCGGAAGATCGCGCGCCTCGACCACGCCCACCTCCTCGCCCACGTCGGCCCCCGGACCGGGCGAGTTTGGCAAGCCTAACCTGCAAGCCGCAACCGCGGCCGGGCGCGACGCGGACCACGTTGCGCTCGACGGTGCGTGTCCGATCGACCACTCGCCGGTGGGGTTGCTGCCGCCCGCTGCGGTATGGATAGCCTCACCTATTGCCCTGGCACATGGCCTCGGAAGGGAGGTGCGGGTGCGGGCCTCGCGGCTGATGATCGACCTGTCCCCGTTGCGGTCGAGCCCGGCGTTCCGGCTGGTGTTCTCGGCGCGGGTCGTCTCGTTGCTCGGCATCGCCCTCACCACGGTGGGCGTGCCCTGGCAGGTCTTCGAGATGACCCGCTCGTCGCTGCAGGTCAGCGTCGCGAGCGCCGTCGTCGGCACCACGACCCTCGCCGGCACGCTCGCCGGCGGCGTCATCGCCGACCGCGTCGACCGGCGCACCGTCATCCTGCTCTCGCGCGGCGGGGCGACCCTCGTCTTCGCCGTCCTCGCGCTCAACGCGGCCGTCGCGACGCCCCAGCTCTGGCTGATCTACCTCTGCGTGGGCCTCAACGGCGCGACGGCGGTCAGCCAGTCGGCGCTGATGGCCGTGACGCCCGCGATCGTCGAGCGCGAGCAGCTCGCCGCGGCCGGGGCGCTCGTCGCCCTGTCGACGCAGGTCGGCGCGGTGGTCGGGCCGTCGCTGGCCGGCCTGCTCATCGCCGGGCCGGGGCTCGCGGTGAACTACGCGCTCTGCGCGCTGGGGTCGCTGATCACCACCACCCTGCTGTGGTTCCTGCCCTCGCTGCCCCCGCAGGGCGCGCCGACCGCGCGCCCGCTGCGCTCCATCGCCGAGGGCGCGTCGTTCGTCGCCCGGAACCGGGTCGTGCGCGGTGTGCTGCTCATCGACGTCGCCGCGATGGTGTTCGCGCTGCCCTACGTGCTGTTCCCACAGCTCGTCATCGAGGTCTTCGGCGCCGGACCCGAGGCCGCCGGCCTGCTCTACACCGCGCCCGCCGTCGGCGCGATGATCGCGGCCCTGACCAGCGGCTGGACCACCCACGTGCACCGCTCCGGGCGCGTCCTCGTGGTCGCGGTCCTGCTCTACGGCGCGGCCATCGCGGGCGTCGGGCTCGCGGGCTCGCTGCCCCTGGCGCTCGGGTTCCTCGTCGTCGCCGGGGCCTGCGACATGATCTCCGAGGTCCTCCGCCGCGCCCTGCTCGCGCACTGCACGCCCGACCACCTGCAGGGCCGCGTCTCCAGCGTCTGGCTCGCCCAGGCCACCGTCGGGCCGTCCGCGGGCGGCGTCGAGGCGGGCGTCGCGTCCCGCCTGCTCGGCCCCGGCCCGGCGGTCGCCGCGGGCGGCGCGGTGTGCGTCGTCGCCACCGCGGCCCTCGCCGCGTCGCTGCCCCCGCTGCGCCGCGTGAGCCTGCGCGACGACGAGTGGGCCGCCCACCCCACCGGGGTGCCCGAGCACTCGCCACTGGAGCCCGAGGTGGAGATCGAGCCGTCCGGCGACGTCGAGTCCGACGCCGAGATCGAGGAGACCGAGGGCGAGCGCCGCTAGGGACCTCGCCGGCAGCACCCCGCGCCGAGGGGCACGTCCCGCAGGCCACGGAGCCCGTCGATCATGCCGAACGTGCCTCTCGGCGAGGCGCAGGAGAGGGACCGGCGGGCTCAGTCCTGGGCCGGGGCGTGATGGTCGTGGTTGACGACGCCGCGGCGCCAGTAGCCGTCGACGTCGTGGTCGCGCTGGTCGAGGTCGTCGCGCGCCTTCAGCATGCGGCGCACCGGACGCAACGCCCCGGCCTCGCCCGCGACCCACACGAAGCCACGGCCGTCGGGGAACGTGACCGCCGCGAGGGCGTCGTGCAGCAGCATCGCCTCGCCGGCCGGCACGCCGTCGCGGTGCAGCCAGTGCACGGTGACGTCGGCGTCGGAGGTGAGCTCCTGCTCCTCGGCCGCGTCGGCGACCTCGCAGAACACCTCGGCGCGCACGCCGGCGGGCAGCTCGGCGAGCCAGCGCCCGATCGCCGGCAGCGCCGTCTCGTCGCCCGCGAGCACGTACCAGTCGAGGTCGTCGGCGACGATCTCCGAGCCGCGCGGGCCGAGCACGCCGACCTTGCAGCCCGCGCACGCCGCCGCGGCCCACGCCCCGGCCAGACCGCCGGCGTGCACCACCATGTCGACGTCGAGCTCGCCGGCCTCGCGGTCGAGGCGGCGCACGGTGTAGTCGCGGTAGTTGCGCGGGGTGCCCGCCGGCGGCGGCACCAGCCCGCGCTCGCCGACCGTCGGCATCACCGGCAGCTCCTCGCCCGGCGCGGGGAAGAAGAGCTTGACGTGGTCGGTGGCCGCGCCGGACGGCATGCCGGTGAAGTCGGCGGCGAGCGTCACCCGCGCCATCCGCGGCGTCAGACGCCGGACGCGCACGACCTCGGCGAGGCGGGGCGTCAGCTCGTGCAGGACCCGGCGGACCGGGTTGGGCGCTCCGTCGATCCACGACTGCCCGGTCGGGCGGGTCTCGACGCTCGTCATCGCTCTCCTCCTCGGCGTCCGGCCGGCGAGTGGATCAGGTGCTCCCGGCCGTGCGCTCGACGAGGCTGCGCGGCCGCAGGTCGGTCCAGTGCGTCTCGATGTACTCGACGCACGCCGCCCGGCTCTCGCCCTCGGGCGCCTCGCCCAGGACGACGGTCCAGCCGGCGGGCACGTCGGCGAAGACCGGCCACAGGCTGTGCTGGCCCTCGTCGTTGACCAGCACGAGGAACCGGCCGTCCTCGTCGTCGAAGGGGTTCGTCACGCGCGGGCTCCCGTCAGGTGTCGGATCGGGGACGTCAGGAACGGCCGAGCAGCCCCGCCCAGGCCTCGAGGGTGGGCGTCTCGGCGAGGTCGATGAAGCTCACCTCGGTGCCGTCGGCGCGCCACTCCTCCACCAGGCTCATGAGGCGGATGGAGTCGAGCCCCCGGTCGAGCAGGTCGTCGCCGTCGCCGATCGCCTCGGGCGGCTCGTCCAGGGCGCGGGCGACGTCGGTGCGCATCCGCTCGAGGTCGACACCGGATCCGTCCGGGCTGGCCACGGGCACGTCCTCTCCGTCGACGACTGCGAACCAGGAGCTGAGGCTAACCTAACCAGGGCGCGCGGGCAGTGTCAGGTGTCACCGAGCGCCCCGGACCCGACGGGGTCCTCGGCGCGGGCGCCCTCGCGGCGGTGCCGCCGGGTCTCGCGACCTGCGGGAACGATCATCGGGGTGCCCGTCTGCGGGTCCGGCACGACCTCGCAGGTGATCCCGAAGACCGTCCGGACGAGGTCCGCGTCGACGATCTCGCCCGGCGCGCCCTGGGCGACGATCCGGCCCTCGCGCATCGCGACGAGGTGGGTGGCGTAGCGGCAGGCCTGGTTGAGGTCGTGCAGCACCGCGACCAGCGTGCGCTCGCCGCCGGCGTGCAGGTCGGCGCACAGGTCGAGCACGTCGAGCTGGAAGGCGATGTCGAGGAAGGTCGTCGGCTCGTCGAGCAGCAGCAGCGGGGTCTGCTGCGCGAGCACCATGGCGATCCACACCCGCTGGCGCTGACCACCGGAGAGCTGGCCGACGTCGCGCTCGGCGAGCTCGATGACCCCGGTGGCCGCCATCGCGTCGCGCACCGCCTCCTCGTCGGTCACCGACCACTGCTTGAGCAGCGACTGGTGCGGATAGCGCCCGCGCGCGACGAGGTCGAGGGCGGTGATGCCGTCGGGCGCGGTCGGGCTCTGCGGGAGCAGCGCGAGCCGGCGCGCGACCTCCTTGGGCCCGTACGACGAGATCGGGCGATCGTCGAGCAGCACCCGGCCCGCCGCCGGCTTGATCATGCGCGCCAGGCCGCGCAGCAGGGTCGACTTGCCGCACGCGTTGGGCCCGACGACCACGGTGAAGGACCCGTCGGGGACGGCGACGTCGAGGTCGCGGATGACGGTGCGCTGCTCGTAGGCCAGCGTGACGCCCTCGGCCCGCAGCCGTGCTCCGGTCATCTGCCTGCCCTCCACTCCCTGGCCAGCAACCACACGAGGTAGAGCCCGCCGATGGCCGCGGTCATGGTGCCCGCGGGGAACTGGGTCGGCGCGGCGAGGCGCTGGCCGAGCACGTCGCCGGCGAGCAACAGCACCGCGCCCATGAGCCCGGCCGCCGCCATGCCCGGACCGGTGGTGCCGGTGACCCGGCGCGCGAGCTGCGGCGCGGCGAGCGCGACGAAGGCGATCGGGCCGACGGCGGCGGTCGCGACGCCGATGAGCGCGACGCCGACCAGCAGCGTCACCACCCGCGTGCGCTCGACGGTGACGCCGAGCCCGCGGGCCATGTCGTCGCCCATGCCCAGCAGGTCGAGGCGGCGGCTGCCCGCGATCGCGACCGGGACGAGCACCACCAGCGCGATCGCGACCGCCACCACCTCGGGCCAGCTGCGGCCGTTGAGCGTGCCGACCAGCCAGCTCTGCGCCGCGACCGCGGTGGACAGGTCGGTGCGCAGGATGAGGAAGTTGTTCAGCGCGGCGAGCACGGCGTTGACGCCGATGCCGACGAGCACCAGCCGGTAGCCGCCGACCGCGCCGCCGAGCAGGGCCTGGACGGCGAGCGCGGTGACCAGGGTGCCGACGATCGCCCCGATCGTGGTGCCCGCGGGCCCGCCGCCGACGACCACGATCGACACCAGCGCGCCGGTGGCCGCGCCCGTGGTGAAGCCGAGCAGGTCGGGGCTCGCGAGGTTGTTCCGGGCCAGCGACTGGAACACCGCACCGGCCACCCCGAGCGCCGCGCCCACAACGAGCGCGACCGCGACCCGCGGCAGGCGCAGCCCGAGCACGACGTACTGCTGGGCGCGCGAGCCGGTGCCGGTCAGCGCGCCGACGACCTGGCCGAGCGAGAGCTGGTAGTCGCCGAGGGTCAGCGCCACCGCCCCGAGGACGACGGCGACGACGAGCAGCACCACGACGCCGGTGACCGTGCGCGGGTGCACGCGCAGCGAGACCCGCGCGGTGCGCACGACGGGACCCGTGGGCAGGGTCGTGCTCACCGTCCTGCTCATAAGGCGACCACCCGCCGGCGCCGGGCGATGGCGAGGAACACCGGCGCGCCGACGAACGCCGTCACCACCCCGACCTCGAGCTCGGCGGGGATCGCCACCACGCGCCCGATGACGTCGGCGGCCACGACGAGCAGCCCGCCGAGCACCATCGACCACGGCACGACCCAGCGCTGGTCGGGCCCGGTGACCACGCGCGCCAGGTGCGGCACGGCGAGCCCGACGAAGGCGATCGGCCCGCACGCGGCGGTGGCGCCGCCGCACAGCAGCACGATCCCGATGCCGGTCAGCATCCGGATGCGCCCCACGCGCACGCCGAGCGCGCGGGCGGTCTCCTCACCGAGCGCCAGGGCGTTGAGGGCCCGCGCGAGCCCGAGCGCGAGCAGCCCCCCGACGACGAGGAACGGCAGCACCTGCAGCAGCGCCTGCGGGTCGCGCCCGGTCAGCGACCCGACGCGCCAGACCCGGAACTGGTCGAACGTGTTCGCGTCGACGAGCACCACGGCGTAGATCACGCCCTGCAGCGACGCGCCGATCGCCGTCCCGGCCAGCGCGAGGCGCGCGGGCGTGGCGCCGCTGCGGCCCGTCGCGCCGAGCAGGTAGACGAGCACGGCGACGATCGCGGCCCCGGCCAGCGAGAACCAGACGTAGCCGTTCAGCGTCGTGATCCCGAACAGCATGATCCCGGCGACGATCGCGGCCGATGCGCCCCAGTTCACGCCCAGGACGCCCGGGTCGGCGAGGGGGTTGCGGGTCAGCGCCTGCATCAGCGCGCCGGCCGCTCCGAGCGCGAGCCCGACCGCGAGCCCCAGCAGCGTGCGCGGCAGGCGCTGCTCGAGCACGATGACGGCGTCGGTGTCGGCGGGCCCCGACGGACCGTGCAGCAGCGCGTCCAGCACGACGCCCGGCGGGATGCCGCGGCTGCCCACCATGAGGCTCGCGACCGCCGCCACCGCGAGCAGCGCGACCGCGACGACGAGGCCGCCCGCACGCAGGCTCGTGGGCCGGGTCGGCGAGCGCTCGACCCCGGCACCGCGGTCCGATGTGGGCTCGGTGGGGGCCGCCGTCACGCCGGCGCCTCCCGGACGGCGGCAGGGGCGGCGGGGTCGGCGGCGTCGAGGGCCCGCAGCGCGTCGGTGGTGGCGAGGACGACGCCGGCGCGCTGGGCGGTCCAGGTCAGCGCCTGCTCGTGGTGGTCGCGGGAGAAGTCGGCGACGGCGTCGGCGACGAGGAACGGCTGCACGTCGCGCATGAAGGCGTCCACGGCCGTCACCATGCACCCGATGTGGGCGTAGATCCCCGTGATCACCAGCTGGTCACGGCCCCGGTCGGCGAGCATCTGCTCCAGCGGCGAGCGCTGGAACGCGCTGTAGCGCCACTTCGTCAGCACCTCGTCGCCCGGCGCGGGCGTGAGCTCGTCGACGATGGCGACGACGTCGGGGTCCTCGGTGTAGGCGGCCGCCGGGCCGCGGCCCCAGAAGTCGTCGAGCAGGCCGCGCTCGGCGGGCGGCTGCACCCCGGGCTGCGCGGTGTACACCACCGGCACGTCCAGCTCCCGGGCGCGCGTCGTCAGCGTCGCGATGTTCTCGATGACCCGGCTGACCGGCTCGTCGGTGCGCGAGAACGGCGCCAGGAAGTAGCGCTGCATGTCGTGCACGAGCAGCACCGCGCGGGCCGGGTCCGGCGACCAGTCCGGCCGGCTCGCCGGCAGCTCGTGCGCCCGCGGCAGGGCGTAGGGCGCGATCGACGGCAGGCTCACGAACGGCTCTCCTTCCCGGTCTCCACGCGCAGGTGGTCGGCCAGCGCCGACCGCAGCGCGCGACGGCTGGTCTTGCCCACCCCGGTGGCGGGGAACGCGTCGACGACCTCGACGACGTCGGGCACCTTGTAGGCCGCGACGCCGCGCTCGCGCACGAACCGGCGCAGCGCGGCCGAGCCCGGCGGCTCCCGGTCGGGCACGGCGACGACGAAGGCGTGGGTGCGCTCACCGAGGAAGTCGTCGGGCACGCCGACGATCGCGGCGTCGACGACGTCGGGGTGGGCCAGCAGGTGGTTCTCCACCTCCTCGGCCGCGATCTTCTCCCCGCCCCGGTTGATCTGCTCCTTGACCCGCCCGGACACGACCACGTTCCCGCCCGGGTCGAGGCGCACGAGGTCGCCCGTGCGGTAGAAGCCGTCCGCGGTGAACGCCGACGCGTTGTGCTCCTCGGCGCGGTAGTAGCCGCGGATGGTGTACGGACCGCGGGTCAGCAGCGCGCCGACCTCCCCCGGCGCGACCTCGCGCTCGTCCGGGTCGTCGGGGTCGACGACGCGCAGCTCGTCGTCCGGCGAGATCGGCCGGCCCTGGCTGTGCAGGACGACGTCGTCGGGGTCGTCGAGGCGGGTGTAGTTGACCAGCCCCTCGGCCATGCCGAACACCTGCTGCAGCCGCGCGCCCAGCGCCGGCGTGATCCTCCGCGCCAGCTCGGGCGCGCACTTGGCCCCGCCGACCTGCAGCACCTCGAGGCTCGACAGGTCCCGTCGTGATCGGCTGTCGTCGGCCCGGCTCCGCTCCGCTGCGCGGGTGGCGGCCTGCACCCACGCCGCCGCGAGCGGCGGCACCACCGCGGCGATCGTCACCCGCTCGGTCTCGATCAGCCCGAAGCACGTGTCGGCGTCGGGCGAGGGCGCGAGCACGGCGGTGCCGCCCGCGTGCACGACCCCGAGCAGCCCGGGCGAGCTCATCGTGAAGTTGTGCGCGGCCGGCAGCGCGGCGAGGTAGACGGTCTCCGGCCCCAGCTCGCAGATCTCCGCGCTCGCCCGGACGCTGTAGAGGTAGTCGTCGTGCGTGCGCGGGATGAGCTTCGGCAGCCCCGTCGTCCCGCCCGAGAGCTGCAGGAACGCCACCGACGACGGGTCGGCGTCGTCGCCGGGCAGCGTGTCCGGCGGCGTGCGGCGCAGCGACGACAGCGACAGCCGGCCGGCGACGGGCTCGGCGCCCGGGGCGTCGGCGACGACGACGTGGCGCACGGAGTCGACCTCCGCGGCGATCGCCTGCGCCGCCGCGGCGTGGTCGAACCGGTCGTGGCGCCCCGCGGTGACGATCGCGACGGCCTCGGCGTGCTCGGCGAAGTAGCGGATCTCGCTCTCGCGGTGGGCGGGGAGCGCGAAGACCGGCAGCGCGCCGAGCCGGAACAGCGCGAACACCGTCTCCACGTACGCGGGCACGTTCGGCAGCCAGACGACCACCCGGTCGCCGGGCGCCACCCCGATCTCCGCGAGCCCCGCGGCGAGCCCGCGCGCCCGGGCGTCGAGCTCGGCGTAGGTCCAGCGCTCGGCGCCCGACGGGCCGGTGCCGACGACGGCCATGCGCGCTCCGTGGTCGGCGACGGCCGCGTCGAGCAGGGCGGGGAAGGTCTGGCCCGTCCAGTACCCGGCCGCGCGGTAGCGCTCCGCGGCCTCGGGCGGGTAGGGCACGACACCGTCAGCAACGGCCGTCACGGTGTCGCCTCCAGCCCCAGCGCGGTGAGCAGGGTGCGGAACTTCGCGCCGGTCTCGGCGAGCTCGGCCTCGGGCCGGGAGCCCTCGACGATCCCGGCCCCGGCGAACACCGTCGCCACGCGCCCGGCGACCTCGGCGCAGCGGATGGCGAGGGCCCACTCGCCGTCGCCCTCGGCGTCGCACCAGCCGACGAGCCCCGCGTACCAGCCGCGGTCGAACTCCTCGAGCTCGGCGATCACCTCGCGCGCCACCGGCGTGGGCTCGCCGCCCACGGCGGGCGTCGGGTGCAGCGCCTCGGCGAGCTCGAGCGAGGACGGCGCGGGGTCGCGCAGCCGGCCCTCGATGCGGGTGGCGAGGTGCCACAGCGCCGAGGTCCGGGTCAGGCTCGGGCTCGCGGGGACGTCCAGCGACGTGCAGTAGGGCGCGAGCCGCTCGGCCACGCGCTCGACGACCAGGGCGTGCTCGCGGTGGTCCTTCGTCGACGCCGCGAGCGCCTCGCCGCGGCGGGCGTCCTCGTCGGGATCGGGGCTGCGCGGCGCGGTGCCGGCCAGCGGCTGGGAGAGCACGGTGTGGCCGCGGCGGGACACGAGCAGCTCCGGGCTCGCGCCGAGCAGGGTCCGGCGCGGCGCTGCCGGGTCCACCGGTGCTGCGTCCTCGACGTCGGCCGCGAACGCGTAGCCCGCCGGGTTGCGGGCCGCGAGGCGCTCGAGCAGGGCGGTGACGTCGACGTCCTCGGGCGCGGTCAGCGTCGCCGACCGCGCGAGCACGACCTTCGTCAGGCGCCCCTCGTCGATCATCTCCAGGGCCCGGCGCACGGCCGCGGCGTAGCGCGGGGGCGGCGGCTCGGCCCGGTAGTCCCAGCGGGTGCCGATCGACGCCGGCGCCGACGGCGGAGCGGTCAGCGGCGGGGCGGCGGGCGCCTCGTCGACGGTGGGCCGCACGGTCGGCGAGCGCTCGACCCGGGCGGGCACGACGAGGCGCGCGCGGCCGGACGCGAACCCGACCGCGCCCACGACCAGCGGGTCCGGGTTCCCCGCCTCGCGCTCCGCGGCGAGCGTGGCGACGGCGGCGACGCCCACGCTGGCTCCGGGCTCCTCGGGGACGCGCGCCCGCACCCCGGCGGTGCGCAGCGTGGTGTCCTGGGTGGAGAAGAGGAACGCCCCCGGTGCCGAGCCGGGTGCCGGCAGGGGCTCGGGCGCCGGCACCGAGATGGCGCCGCCGGGTGAGGCGACGGGGTCGTCGCCCGTCCCGGACTCCGGACCGGCGCTGGTCGGGATGCTGGTCATGGGGTCCTCTCACGGTGCGTGCCGAGCGGTCGGACGTACGGAGAACGGAGCGGGCTTTAGGGGCCCAGGGACGCGCCCCCGTCGACGTAGACGGTCTGCAGGGTCACGTGGCGGGCGGCGTCGGAGGCGAGGAACGCGACGACCTCGGCGACGTCCTCGGGTGCCGCGACCCGCCCCAGCGGGATGCCCGCCTTGAACGTCTCGGGTGATCCGGCGACGAGCGCGGCGTGGTCGGCGGGCAGGTCGCCCATCGCGTCCAGCATGGGCGTGTCGGTGGAGCCGGGGCAGACGACGTTGGCGCGCACGCCGCGCTCGGCGAGCTCGAGGCCGAGCACGCGGGTCACGGCGACCGCCGCCGCCTTCGACGCCGCGTAGGCGGCCATGCCCATCCGCGGGACGCCGGCGGCGTTCGAGGCGACCGTGACCACGGATCCCGCCCCGCGCTCGGCCAGCCGCGCGCCGACGGCCCGGCAGGCGTGCATGACGCCGGTGGCGTTGACGTCGAGGCAGCGCTGCCAGTCGGCGTCGTCCAGCTCGGTGACCCGGCCGACGGCCAGCACACCCGCGACGTTGACCAGGGTGCCCAGCGGCCCGAGGGCCACCTCGGCGGCGGCGACGGCCTCGTCCACCGCGGCGCGGTCGGTGACGTCGGCGGGCACCGCGACCGCGGTCCCGCCGTGCTCGCGCACCGCCGCCGCGGCCGCCTCCACGGCGTCGGCGTCGCGGTCGAGCAGCGCGACCGGCGTGCCGCCGTCGGCGAGGCGGTGGCAGACCGCGCGGCCGATCCCGCCCGCGCCGCCGGTGACGAGCGCCGCTCCCGGAGGACCGGTCACGACGTCACCACGCCCGGGTCCCCCCACCCCGGCCCGACGGTGGCGGGCTCGCCGGCCTGGTCGTGGGCGACCGGCAGGTCCGGGGTGGGGCGCCGGTGGCCGAGCACCGAGTCGAGGATCTCGCCGGCGCGCACGGCCGTCGTCGACAGCAGCGTCGAGCTGATGCCGTGGGTGTGCTCGGTCGGTCCCTGCAGGTAGACGCCGGCGTGCAGCGGGTCGACGGTGTGCAGGCGGTAGTCGCGCTCGACGAGCAGCTCGCCGTCCTCCGCGCGCCGGCACCACGCGCCCACGTCGCCGAGGAACGCGCTGGGGTCGATGGGGCGGTAGCCGGTGGCGTAGACGACGACGTCGGCCGTGACCGTGCGCGCCTGCCCGGTCGGCAGGAACTCGATGTCGACGTCGATCGGGCCGACCTCGCTCGGGCGCACGTCGGCGACCCGGCAGGCGCCGTGCACGAACAGCCGCTGGGTGCCGCCGACCTGCTCCTGGTAGGCCCGCCGGTAGAGCTCCTGGATCAGCTCCGGGTCGACCACCGAGTAGTTCGTGTTCGCGTGGTAGTCCATGAGCATCTGCTTGACCTCGCCGGAGGCCGCGTAGAAGTGGTCCACGGCCTCCGGGTCGAAGATCCGGTTGGCGAACGAGGTGTCGTCGGCCGGGCTGTAGCCGTAGCGCGAGAACACCGAGTGCACCTCGGCCGCGTCCTCGCGCTCGTGCAGGTGGCTCGTGGTCTCCGCCGCGCTCTGGCCCGCGCCCACGACGACGAAGCGCCGCGAGTGCCGCGGGCCGTACCCGAGCTCGCGCAGACGCGGCAGCAGCTCGCTGTTGTGCCAGACGCACGGGCCGCGCTGGACCCCCGCCGGCAGCCACGGCACGAGTCCGGTGGCGAGCACGAGGTTGCGGGTGCGCACGACCCGCGCGGTCGACGCGTCGCCGTCGGCGTCGCGCAGCACGACGTCGAGCTGCTCGACGGTCCCGTCCGGGCCGGTCACCGGCTGCACGCCGACGGCCCGCGTCCCGTACGACACGAGGTGGCGCACGTCCGCGGCGCACCACTCGAGGTAGTCGTGGAACTCGACCCGCGACGGGAACATCGTCTTGGTGTTGATGAAGTCGGCGAGCCGGCCCTGGCCCTGCAGGTAGTTGAGGAACGAGCGGGGGCTGGTCGGGTCCCGCATCGTCACCAGGTCCTTGAGGAAGGACACCTGCATGGTGGCGCCCTCGAGCAGCATCCCCCGGTGCCACCCGAAGGCGGCCTGCTGGTCGACGAACGCGGCGCGGAGGCGGCCCTCGCCGGTGGCCGACCGCTCGTTGTGCTCCTGGACCGCCAGGGCCAGCGCGAGGTTCGACGGCCCGAACCCCACGCCCAGGACGTCGACGACGTCCACGTCATCGTCGGCACCGGCCCGCCCCGGCTCGCGACTCATCGCTCTCCTCGCCGTCGACGCAAGATCGTTAGGAGACCCTAACCTAACTCCTACGAACCGGGCGACGTGAGTGTCGGCCCGGCCACACCCGGTGACCGGGCGCTCACGGCGTGGTGCTGTCCGGCGCCGGATGGGGGCGACGAAGAACGGCGCCCCGATGCCGAGCACGGTGCCGAGCACGATGCCGAGCACGATGCCGACGGCCAGCTCGGCGGGGCGCACGACGAGGCGCCCGACGACGTCGGCGGCGAGCACGGGGACCGCGCCGACGAGCGCGGCCAGCGGGATCAGCCGCCCGTGCGCCGGGCCGACCAGCGAGCACACGACGTGCGGGGCGACGAGGCCCACGAACCCGATCGGCCCGGCGACCGCCACCGACGCCCCGGTGCGCTGTGACCGCGGCCAGCCCGACGACCCGTGCCCGCGCCACGTCCTGCCCGAGTCCGCGCGCTGTCCTCGCCGAGGGCGAGCACGTCGAGCGCGCGGACGTCGGCGAACGCCAGGACCGTCCCGGCGAGCACGAACGGCAGGACCTGCAGGGTCAGCGTCGACCCGCGGTCGTCGAGCGCGCCGGCCGCCCAGAACCGGTGGGCGTCGAGCGAGGGGCCGTCGCCCAGCACCATCGCCGCGGTGAGCGCGAGCAGCAGCTCCGAGACCGCGAGCCCGGCGAGCGCCGGCGTCACCGGGGTCGGCCCGCCTTGTGCCAGCGGTGCGTCCACGCTGGCACTCAAGGCCAGGATCGCCACATCCTCGACCTGGCGACACGCCGGGCACCGCGACGACGCCGCGGTCGTCCGTGTACGGACAAGTGTGATCGAGGTCACCATGCGCTAGCCTGCGGGCGTCCCGCGACCGACACCAGCGCCGGCCGCGAGCGACCGAGGAGGAACGCCATGGCGGATCCGGCGACGTCAGGAGCGGTCTTCCGCTTGATCTACAGCAGTCACCTGCGCGTCCCGCCGCACGAGCGCAAGGCCCAGCTCGGCGCCATCTTCTCGACGGCGCGGTCGAACAACAGCCGGCAGGGCGTGACGGGCGCGCTGCTGGTGTGGCACGACAACATCGTGCAGGCCCTCGAGGGCGACGAGGCCGTGGTCCGCGAGCTCTACGACACGATCCACCACGACCCGCGCCACGAGCGCGTCACCGTGCTCGAGGAGGGCACGGTGCCGGAGCGCGTCTTCGGGCGCTGGTCGATGGCGCGGGTGTCGGACGAGGACGACGAGCCCGACATCCCGCTGCTCATGAACCGCGACAAGGGCGGCATCTCGCCCGCCGCGCCCCGGCCGACCACCCCGGCGCAGGACGCCGTCGTGGCGACGATGCGCGAGTACGCGCGGGGGTCGGCCCAGCCCGCCTGACCACGCGCCGGTCCTCCTGCTGCACGGCCCCGGCACGGCGCTGCCACGATGGCCCGGCCATGACGCACACCGATGCCCCGCTCCCCCTCACCGGCGAGCGCACGGTCCCCGGGCTGGACGTCGAGAACTACTGGTTCCGCCGCCACGAGGCCGTCTACCTCGCGCTCGCGCCGGCGTGCCGGGAGGCCGTGGTGCTCGACGCCGGGGTCGGCGAGGGCTACGGGGCGGACCTCCTCGCGCGCACGGCCCGGCGGGTCGTCGGCCTCGAGCTGGACCCGGCGGTCGCGCGGCACGTGCGGAACCGATACCTGCGCGTGAGCACGGTCCGGGCCGACCTCCAGGCACTGCCGATGCCCGACGGCGGCGTCGACGCCGTCGTGACCCTGCAGGTCATCGAGCACCTGTGGGACCAGCCCGGCTTCCTCGCCGAGTGCGCCCGCGTCCTGCGCCCGGGTGGCCGGCTGTACTGCGCGACGCCCAACCGCCTGACCTTCTCCCCGGGCGCGGGCCCCGACGACCGCCCGCTCAACCCGTTCCACACCCGCGAGCTCACCGGACCCGAGCTGGCGTCGCTCGTGGCCGACGCCGGCCTCGAGGTCGAGGCCCTGCACGGCCTCCACCACGGCCCCACCCTGCAGGCCCTCGACGCCCGCCACGGCGGCTCGCTGATCGACGCGCAGATCGCCCTGGCGCTCTCCGGCGAGCCCTGGCCCGACGCGCTCGCCGCGGACGTCGCCGCCGTCACCGCGGCCGACTTCGACCTGCGCACCGACGACGTCGACGCCTCCCTCGATCTCCTGGTCACCGCCGTCCGGCCGACCTGAGGCCCGCGAGAGGCACGGTCGGCACGCCTCCGAGGTCGATGATCATGCGCGCCGTGCCCCTCGCGTCGCGACGAGCGCCCGCGCGCCGAGATGCGTACCGGCGAGGGGCGCCCCTCGCCCGTCTACCCGAGCGACGGGTCCCTTCGCTCCACTCCAGGTGCCCCGCCGACGCCTCGCTCGACCTCCTCGTCACCGCCGTCCGGCCCCGCTGAGAGACTCGGGCCGCCGACGAGAGGAGCGTGCTTGACCGCGGAACCGGTGGGCTCTTTCTGCCTCGTCCTGCACTCGCACCTGCCCTGGCTGCTGCGGCACGGGGCCTGGCCGGTCGGCGAGGACTGGCTCTACCAGGCCTGGGCGCACTCGTACCTCCCCGTCGTCGAGACCCTCGACCGGCTCGCCGCGCAGGGACACCGCGACCTGCTGACCCTCGGCGTCACGCCGGTCCTCGCCGCCCAGCTCGACCACCCCGCGGCGCTGCGCGCGATGCACACGTGGCTCGCCGACTGGCAGCTGCGCGCCCACGAGGCGCACGTGACGGACCCGGCCCTCGCCACGAGGGAGCACCGCGCCGCCGCCCACGCCCTCGAGATCTTCGAGCGCGACTGGCGACACGGCGGCTCGCCGGTGCTGCGCCGGCTCGCCGACGACGGGGTCGTGGAGCTGCTCGGCGGGCCCGCGACGCACCCGTTCGCCCCGCTCCTGCCCGGGCGCGTGCGCCGGTTCCTGCTCGACGCCGGGCTGCGCGACCACGCGCTGCGCCTGGGCCGGCGGGCCGCCGGCATCTGGGCGCCCGAGTGCGGCTACGCCCCCGGCCTGGAGCAGGACTACGCGGCGGCGGGCGTCGAGCGCTTCCTCGTCGACGGGCCGGCGATGCGCGGGGACACCGCCACCGCGCGCCCCGTCGACGGCACCGACGTCGTCGCCTTCGGGCGCGACCTCGAGGTGACCTACCGCGTCTGGTCCCCGCGCGCGGGCTACCCCGGTGGGCCGGACTACCGCGACTTCCACACCTTCGACCACGCCACCGGCCTCAAGCCCGCGCGCGTCACCGGTCGCCGCGTCGCCCCACAGGACAAGAAGCCCTACGACCCCGCCCGCGCTGCCGCGGCCGTCGCGCGGGACGCGGCGGACTTCGTCGCGGTCGTCCGGGCCCGGCTCGACGACCTGCGCCGACGTCACGGACGCCCCGGGCTCGTCGTCAGCGCCTTCGACACCGAGCTCTTCGGGCACTGGTGGCACGAGGGGCCGGACTGGCTCGCGGCCGTGCTCACCGCGCTGCCGGCGGCCGGGGTCCGGGTGACGACGCTGCGCGGCGCGGTCGAGGCCGGGCACGTCGGCGAGCCGGTGGTGCTGCCGGCGTCCTCGTGGGGGTCGGGCAAGGACTGGCGGGTGTGGGACGGGGCCGTCGAACCAGCGGTGCGGGACGTGGTGGCCGACAACGCCGACGTCGCCACGCGCCTGCTCGCCGCCGTCGACGGGGCCGCGCCGACCGCCGGCCGCGACGCCACCCTCGACGCGCTGGCGACCCAGGCCGCGCTGGCGCTGTCGAGCGACTGGGCGTTCATGGTCACCAAGGACTCGGCCGCGCACTACGCCCGGCGCCGCGCGGCCGAGCACCGCGACCGCGTCCGCGAGCTCACCGACCTCCTGCCCGCCGGCCGCCACGCCGAGGCCGCCGCCCGCGCCGCGGCGTTCTCGGCCCAGGACGACGTGTTCGGACGGCTCGACGCCCGGGGCCTGCGGCGTCACGCGAGCGGTGACCACCGTCGCACCGCCCCGACCTACTCCGGAGTAGGGTCGCTCGCCTGATTGGTCAGCGAAGTGCCGTCGCAGACACTCAACGTCCGTATCGGTACTTCGATCACGAACGGGAGGCGCCCGCGGCGTGCGCGTGCTGATGCTGTCCTGGGAGTACCCGCCGGTCGTGGTCGGCGGGCTCGGGCGGCACGTGCACGCGCTGGCCACGGCCCTCGGGGACGCGGGCCACGACGTCGTCGTCGTCGCGCGCCACCCCGCCGGGACCGACGCCGAGACGCACCCCACGACGCTGGAGCGGGTCGGCCCGGTGCGCGTGCTGCGCGTCGCCGAGGACCCGCCGCACCTGGAGTTCGTGCGCGACCTCGTCGCGTGGACCCTCGGGATCGGGCACGCGATGCTCCGCGCGGCGGCGACGCTGCTGCGCGACTGGACCCCCGACGTCGTCCACGCCCACGACTGGCTCGTCGCGCACGGGGCGATCGCGCTCGCGGACCTGACCGGCGCGCCGCTGGTCGCGACCCTGCACGCCACCGAGGCCGGGCGGCACGGTGGCTGGCTCTCCCAGCCGCTCAACCAGCAGGTGCACTCCGTGGAGTGGTGGCTCGCCCGGCGCGCCGACGCCGTCGTCACCTGCTCGCAGGCGATGCGCGCGGAGGTCTCGGGGCTCTTCGACCTCGACCCCGACGACCTCGCCGTCGTGCACAACGGGATCGACCCGGTCGGGTGGGAACGCACTGGGGCCGGAGAGCGCGGGGACGCGCCGATGCTCCTCTACCTCGGGCGCCTCGAGTGGGAGAAGGGCGTGCACGACCTCGTCGCCGCCCTGCCCGCGATCCGCCGCGCCCACCCGGGGACGACCCTCGCTGTCGCGGGGACCGGCTCCTGCTCCGACTGGCTCGCCGAGCGGGCGCGCGCGGCGCGGGTGCGCCGGTCGGTCAAGCTCCTCGGGCACGTCGACGACGCCGTCCTGCGCGACCTGCTCGCCCGCGCCGACGCCGCCGTGCTGCCCAGCCGCTACGAGCCCTTCGGCATCACCGCGCTCGAGGCGGCGGCGGCCGGCGCGCCGCTGGTCGCGTCACGGGCGGGCGGGCTGGGCGAGGTGGTCGTCGACGGCGTCACCGGGCTGTCGTTCGACCCCGGCGACGTGCCCGGGCTGGCACGAGCGGTGATCCGCTGCCTCGACGACCCCGACGCCGCACGCACCCGCGCCGACGCCGCCCGCGCGCGCCTCGACACCGACTTCGCCTGGCCGGCCATCGCGGACGACACCGCCGCGATCTACGCCGCCACGAGACCCGGCCCACCCCGCGTGCTGGGCCGCCCCAAGATCCCGACGGGGAACGTCTTCGGCCGCTCGTGAGCGGTCGTTGGGGAGCGTGGGG
>NZ_JAQZAO010000025.1 GCF_028737315.1 Actinomycetospora lemnae
GGAGGGGGCGGCGGGGGCGCTGGGCGGCGTGGCGGGCGTGGTCCGGACCGCGGTCGTCGGGGCGTCGACGGAGCTCGGTGCGGGGGCAGGGCGCACCGTGGTGGCCCGTGTCGGCGCGTCGACGGCCGACGCCGACGGCGTCGCCGCCGGCCCGCCGCTCGGTCCGGCACTCGGCCCGGCGGTCGGTCCGCCGCTCGGTCCGGCGCTCGGTCCGGCGCTCGGCCCGCCGTCGGTCGGGCGGTCGCCGGTCGGGCGGGCGTCGGTGGATCCGGCGTCGGTCGACGGGGCACCGGTCGACGGGGCACCGGTCGGGCCGGCGTCCGCGGTGGCCGTGGTCCCGTCGGTGGCGGCGCCCTCGGTCGAGGTGGCCTCGGGGGTGGGCGGAGCCTCCTCTGCCTCCTCTGCCTCCTCGGCCTCCTCGGCGACGTCGGCCTCGTCGAGCTGCTCGGCCTCGTCGGGCAGCGTGTCCGGGAGGGACATGACGGTCGTGCGGCTCGAGCGCCGGGGCCCCGGCCGCGGGGCCGGTCGTGCCGCCGTCGGCGCGATCCGCTCGCCCCGGCCGCCGGCCCCGTCGAGGCGCGCGATGCGCTCGACGTCGCCGGCGGGCGTGACCCGGCCGAGGTCGCCGGTGCGGAACATGGTCCCGCCGCGCCCCGGCACGGGGACGAACGCCTCGGCGCTGAGGTCCCGGCGTCCCACGTAGCCACGCCCGACCCCGACCCCGGTGACGGCGATCTCGCCGATCGCGCCCGGCGGCAGGAGCCGTCGGGGGTCGGCCGGGTCGGCGACCACGACGTCGTACCCGGGCAGCGGGCGCCAGAACGCGGCCGGCTGGTGGGGCGTCGCCTCGGTCCACAGGGCGGCGACCGTGGTCTCGGGCCCGCCGTGCAGGCCGACGATGCGGCGCCCGGCCCGCTGCCAGCGGGCCAGGAGGTCGCGCGGCCGGTCGGGCCCGGTGAGCAGGAGCAGCCGCAGGTCGGGCAGGGGCTCGTCGACGCCGGCCAGGTCCTCGGCGCTCGCGCGGAGCACGGTGATGCGCTGGTCGCGCAGGTGGCGGGCGAGGTCGGCGCCGCGCAGCCGCGGTCCCGGCGGCGCGGTGACCACGGCCGCCCCGGACGACCAGGCGAGCCACGTCTCGAGGAGCGCGAGGTCGGAGCCCGCGCGGGTGTCGTGGTGGACGCGGTCGTCGGCCCCGAGGCGCAGGAGCCCGACCGCGTCGCGCAGGAACGACGCGGCCGCCTCGTGGCCGACGGCCGTGGCGCGCAGCCCACCGCGGGCGCCGGCGGAGTGGTCGGTCGCGTGCACGACCACGTAGGCCGGCATCCCGACCACCGAGCCGCGCTCGGTCTCGGTCAGGCGCTGGGCGTCCTCCTCGTCGACCCGGGAGCGGACGCGGTCGAGGTAGACGGCGTCGACGTCGGACGCATCGAGCCGCGCCGCCTCGCCGGTCGTCGTGAGGACGACACCCGCACCGGCCGCCTCGAGCACGGCCGCGAGCGCCTCGTCCGGCAGGCGGGCGTCGAGCGGGACCCACACCGCACCGATCCGCGCCGTCGCGAGCTGGGCGACGAGGACGTCGGCGGGCCGGTCGAGCAGCAGCGCCACCCGGTCACCGGCGGCGATCCGGCGTCGGCGCAGGTAGCGCGCCAGGCGCACGGCCGCGGTCTCCAGCGCGACGTAGGACATCGCGCCGTCGCCGGTCTCCGCCGCGGTGCGCTGGGCGCGGCCGTGGCGCCGCAGCTCGTCGCAGGTCCGCTCGGCGAGCCGGTCGATCCGCGCGTCCGCGGCGGCGAGCGGCGGCCCGACGGCCGGACCCGGGCCGGCACCGGGCCGGCGGCGGGACCCGGTCCACCGGCGCCGGGCCGCGGGCGCGTCGGGGCGCACCGCCGCGACGCCGTGCGGTGCACCGGCGACCATGGCGGCTCCCCCACGTTCGTGCCGTGACCCTTGCGCGGACCACGGCATCGTCACGCAGAGACGTCATCGTCGCCCAGGGTCATCACCCGAACGAAGTAGCCCCTCGTCAGGGGCTCGGGGTCGACGGGCACGAAGAGCGCCCTGCCGACCACGAGGGGTCACCGCGCGGGACCCCGTCAGTCGAACGACAGCTCGGTGTCGCGCGTGCGCTTGAGCTCGTAGAAGTACTCGTACCCCGCGAGGAGCTTCGCGCCGTCGAAGATCGTGCCGGCCTGCTCGCCCTTCGGGATGCGGGTCATGACCGGGCCGAAGTACGCCGAGCCCTCGACGTGGATCACCGGGGTGCCGACGTCCATGCCGACCGGGTCCATGCCCTCGTGGTGGGACGTCTTCAGCGCCTCGTCGTACTCGTCGGTGTGCGCGGCCTGCGCGAGGGAGCTGTCGAGGCCGACCTCGTCGAGCGCCTTGGCGATGACGTCGTCGAAGTCCTTGTTGCCGTTGTTGTGGATCTCGGTGCCCATCGCGGTGTACAGCGGGGCGAGGATGTCGTCGCCCTTCTGCTGCGCGGCGGCGATGCACACGCGGACCGGACCCCACGCCTTCTTCATCATCTCGGCGTACTCCTCGGGCAGGTCCCTGCCCTCGTTGAGCACGGCCAGGCTCATGACGTGCCAGTGCGTCTCGACGTCGCGGACCTTCTCGACCTCGAGCATCCAGCGCGAGGTGATCCACGCGAACGGGCACAGCGGGTCGAACCAGAAATCGACGCGGGTCTTCTCAGCCATGGCGGTCGGGTTCCCTTCTCGGACGTCCTCACTCCGGCCAACCCCCGCACGGCCACGTGGGATTCCCGACGGCAGGGGGTCCGGCCCCCGCTGCGCTCCGCGTCTGCCCCGATGGTCCGGCTCCGCTGCGCTCCGCGTCTGTCCCGATGGTCCGGCTCCGCTGCGCTCCGCGTCCTGCGCCGTAGGGTGGCGCCGTGGCTGCCCCGAACCTGACCCGCACCGACGCGATCGCGCGCGCCGAGCTGCTCGACGTCGCGTCCTACGCGGTCGACCTGGACCTCACCGACGGGGCCGGCGGTCCCGGCGAGGCGACGTTCCGCACCACGACGACGGTGCGTTTCCGGGCGGCCGAGCCGGGCGCGTCGACCTGGATCGACTTCGTCGGCGCCGGGGTCCGCTCGGCGACCCTCAACGGTCGCGCGCTCGAGGTCGGCGACTACGACGAGGAGAAGGGCATCCCGCTGCCCGACCTCGCCGCCGAGAACGAGCTCGTCGTCGACGCCGACGGGCGCTACATGAACACCGGCGAGGGCCTGCACCGGTTCGTCGACCAGGTCGACGGCGGGGTCTACCTCTACAGCCAGTTCGAGACGGCGGACGCCAAGCGGATGTTCGCCTGCTTCGACCAGCCCGACCTCAAGGCGACGATCACCCTGACCGCGACCGCGGCGCCGGACTGGCAGGTCGTCTCCAACGGCGCGACCGAGGCCGTCACCGACGCGGGACCGGAGGGGCACGGCGCGAAGCGGCACGCGTTCGCCACCACGCCGCCGATCTCGACCTACCTCGTCGCGCTCGTCGCCGGCCCCTACGCGCGCTGGCACGACACCTACACCGACGAGCACGGCACGATCCCGCTCGGCATCTTCTGCCGGGCGAGCCTCGCCGAGCACATGGACGCCGAGCGGCTGTTCACCGAGACCAAGCAGGGCTTCGGCTTCTACCACCGCAACTTCGGCGTGCCCTACCCCTTCGGCAAGTACGACCAGCTCTTCGTGCCGGAGTTCAACGCCGGCGCGATGGAGAACGTCGGCGCGGTGACCTTCCTCGAGGACTACGTCTTCCGCAGCCGCGTCACCCGCTACCTCTACGAGCGCCGCGCCGAGACCGTCCTGCACGAGATGGCGCACATGTGGTTCGGCGACCTCGTGACGATGCGCTGGTGGGACGACCTGTGGCTCAACGAGTCGTTCGCGACCTGGGCCAGCGTCGTCAGCCAGGCCGAGGCCACCGAGTACCGCAACGCGTGGACGACGTTCGCCAACGTCGAGAAGTCGTGGGCCTACCGCCAGGACCAGCTGCCCTCGACCCACCCCGTCGCCGCGGACATCCCCGACCTGCAGGCGGTCGAGGTCAACTTCGACGGCATCACCTACGCCAAGGGCGCGTCGGTGCTCAAGCAGCTCGTGTCCTACGTCGGCCAGGAGGAGTTCCTCGCCGGGCTGCGGCTGTACTTCTCGCGCCACGCCTACGGCAACGCGACCTTCGACGACCTGCTGGGCGCGCTGACCGAGGCCTCCGGGCGCGACCTGTCGGGCTGGAGCGCGCAGTGGCTGCGCACCACGGGCCTCAACTCGCTCGCGCCGTCGTTCTCCGTCGGTGAGAACGGGCGGTACACGGCGTTCGAGGTCGTCCAGGGCGGCGCGCGGCCCGGCGCCGGCGAGCTGCGGACCCACCGCCTCGCGGTCGGCGTCTACGGCGACGACGGCTCCGGCAAGCTCGTCCGGCAGCACCGCGTGGAGCTCGACGTCGACGGCGACCGCACCGAGGTCCCGGAGCTGGTCGGGGCCGAGGCCGGCGCGCTCGTGCTCGTCAACGACGACGACCTCACCTACTGCACGATGCGCCTCGACGAGCGCTCGCTGACCACGCTGATCGACCGCATCGGCGACATCGCGGAGCCGCTGCCGCGCACCCTGTGCTGGTCGGCGGCCTGGGAGATGACCCGCGAGGCCGAGCTGCGCGCCCGCGACTTCGTCGCCCTCGTGACCGGCGGTCTGGCCGCCGAGTCCGAGGTCGGCGTCGTCCAGCGGCTCCTGCTGCAGGCCCAGACCGCGCTCGCGTCCTACGCCGAGCCGGGCTGGGCGGTCACCGAGGGGTGGCCGACGTTCGTCGCGCGCCTGCTCGAGCTCGCCCACGCCGACCCGGGCTCGGACCACCAGCTCGCGATCGTCAACGCGCTCGCCGGGTCGGTGCTCACGGCCGAGGCGCTCGACACGATCGCCGGGTGGCGCGACGGGACCGCGCCGCTCGAGGGCCTCACGGTCGACACGGACCTGCGCTGGCGACTCCTGCACGCGCTCGTGGCCCACGGCGCCGCGGGCGGGGCCGAGATCGACGCGGAGTACGAGCGCGACAACACCGCCACCGGCCGGCGCATGGCCGAGCGGGGCCGCGCGCTCGTCCCGACGCCGGAGGCCAAGGCGGAGGCCTGGCGCCGCGCCGTCGAGGACGACACCCTGCCGAACGCCATCAACGCCGCGATCATCATGGGCTTCTCGCACCCGGCGCAGCAGGCGCTGCTCACCGACTACGTCGGGAAGTACTTCGCGGTCGTCGACGAGGTCTGGGCCCGCCGGTCCTCCGAGCAGGCCCAGCCGATGGTGCAGGGGCTCTTCCCGTCCTGGGCGGTGGAGCAGGCGACGGTCGACGCGGCCGACGCGTGGCTCGCCGACGAGCACCCGCCGGCCCTGCGCCGCCTGGTCACCGAGGGCCGCGCGGGCGTCGTCCGCGCCCTCGCCGCTCGGGAGTTCGACCGGGGCTGAGACCCGACCCGAGAACGAACGAACGCGCCGTTCGCTGCTTCTAGCGCAGCGAACGGCGCGTTCGTTCAGCCCGGGGGTGAGGCGGGCGGGCTAGTGGTGCGCCGCGCCCGCCTGGTCGGCGAGCATCGTGATGCCCTCGACCATGCCGCCGACGAGGTCGGACTCCTTGAACGAGGCGACCATGCTCATCACGGCGAGCTTGGCGCCGCGGTCGTCGATGCGCCGGCCCGACTCGGCGCCGGTGACGACCTCGACGACACGCTCGCCCGGCGAGACGGCCACGACGACGGCCTCGGCGGCGTGGTCGCCCAGCGAGGCGTGCAGCTCCTCGGCGCGCTCGCGCGAGCGGGTGCCGAGCGCCCCGACGTAGAGCGTGAACAGCAGCCCGGTCTCGCGGCAGGCGAGGGTGAGCGCCTCGTCGAGACGTGAGAGCTGCGACGACGAGAACGGGGTGCGCGAGTCCTCGGCGAGCACGTCGCTCGCCTCGGAGATCCGCCCGGAGGCGGTGGAGACGCGCGCCTGCCCGACGACCGGGTCCTCGAGGACACCGGGCCCGCGGGTCAGCCGGGTGGTCTGGCCAGGGGCGTCCTGATCGGCCGGGACGACCTCACCACGTGCCACGAGCGCCTCCTCGGGCGGTGTGCTCGGCGGCCGGGCTCGCGGGCACGGCCTCGACGGTCGGCCCGGTGACTCCCGAGCCTCGGGGGTTGCCCATCCACCACAGCGGCTCGTGGTCCCACGCGTCGCCGGAGCGGTACCGCGCCCCACGCCCCGACGGGCGGATCAGGGTGACCGCGGCGATCAGGACGATGCCACCGATCGGGGCCACCACGTAGAGCAGGATCGTGGTCATCGGGCTCACGCGCTGCACCGTAGTGGATGCCGCCGACGACGTCCCGTCGTAGGAGGGTGCCCACACCGCGCTCACCCCTCGGGCGGACGACGGTCCCCCCACGGCCGCGCCGCCTCGAGCTCGGCGGCGAGCCCCAGCAGCACGTCCTCCTCCCCGCGCCGCCCGCGCAGCGCGGTCCCGATCGGGAGCCCGTCCGACCACGTCAGCGGCAGCGAGATCGCGGGCTCACCGGTCAGGTTCGCGATCGCGGTCCAGGGCGTGAAGGCGATCTGGCGGGCGAAGTCGTCGGCGGGGTCGCCGCCCGCGGTGAACCAGCCGACGGGTCGCGGGGGCAGCGCGACGGTCGGGGTGAGCACGGCGTCGTAGCCCGCACGCTCGGCGACGAGGCGGCGGGTCACCACCTGCACCGTCTGCAGCGCCCCCATCGCCGCCGCGCCGCCGTACTCACGGCCACGGGCGCGCAGGTAACGGGTCAGCGGCAGCAGGCGGGGCTCGTCGGCGGGGTCCACGGGGTCGCCGAGCGAGAGCACCTGCCACAGCGTGAGGAACGCCGCGACGCCCTCGTCGGGCAGGCGGACCGCCACCGGCTCGACCTCGTGCCCGAGTGCCTCCAGCAGGCCGCCCACCTCCTCGGCCGCCGCGCGACAGGCGGGGTCGACGACGACGTCGTGCCCGTCGATCGGCGGGTCGACGGCGAGCGCGATCCGCCGGCGTCCCACCGGCCGCGCCAGCGCACCGAGGTAGCCCCCGTCGGGCGGGGCGGCGGGCACGAACGGCTCCCCCGCCGACGGCCGCGCCATGGCGTCGAGCAGCGCGGCGGCGTCGGCGACCGTGCGCGCGAGCGGCCCGTGCACCGACAGCCCGGCCGGATCCCCGCCCGCGGGGCCTGCGGGGACGCGCCCGCGCGTGGTCTTCAGGCCGACGAGCCCGCACGCCGCGGCGGGGATGCGGATCGACCCGCCGCCGTCGGTGCCGTGCGCCACCGGCAGCACGCCCGCGGCCACCGCGGCCGCCGCCCCGCCCGACGACCCGCCCGCCGACCGCGTCCGGTCCCACGGCGTGACGGCCGGCGGCGCCCCGGCCGGCTCGGTGTAGCAGGGCAGCCCGAACTCGGGCACGGCGGTCTTGCCGATGCTGATCGTGCCGGCGGCGCGCAGCAGCACGACGACGTCGTCGTCCTGGTCGGGGATCCAGCCGTCGTAGACCACCGAGCCCCGCCGGGTCGGGACGCCGGCGGTCGCGGTCAGGTCCTTGACGGCGGTCGGGACGCCGGCGAGGGGACCGGCGCCGCGGAGACCGGCCCGGTCGAGCGCGCGGGCGGCGTCGCGGGCGCGGTCGGGGGTGAGCAGCGCGAACGCGCCGAGCTCCGGGCCCAGGCGCTCGGCGCGCGCGAGGGCGGCGTCGACGGCGTCCAGGGCCGTGAGGTCGCCGCGCCGGATCGCCGCGGCGGTCTCGAGGGCGCTCAGCTCGTGGAGATCGCTCACGGTTGCCCCATGCTGCCCCATGGACAGCGCGGGCGCGGGCTCAGGCGGCCGTCTCCCCCAGGTACGGCAGCCAGAGCGGATCGGCGTCGACGAGCCCGGCGAGCAGGCGCCAGTGCCGCCCGCGGGGCGCGGTGGGCATGGTGCGCAGCGGCCAGCCGAGCTCGGCGAGCAGCTTGTCGGCCTTGCGGTGGTTGCACCGGGCGCAGCAGGCGACGCAGTTCTCCCACGTATGCGTGCCACCGCGGCTGCGGGGCACCACGTGATCGATGGTCTCGGCGCGCCCGCCGCAGTACGCGCAGCGGAAGCGGTCGCGGTGCATGAGGGCGGCCCGTGTCAGCGGCACCCGCGCCCGGTAGGGCACGCGGACGTAGGCGACGAGCCGGATGACGGACGGGACCTCGACCGAGCCGGTGGCCGAGTGCAGCACGAGCCCGGCGGCGTCGCCGTGGACCACCTCGGCCTTGCCGCAGACCAGCAGCACGATCGCGCGCCGCAGCGGCAGTGCGGTGAGGGGCTCGAAGGTGGCGTTGAGGAGCAGGACCCGGCGGCGGCCCCACGGCGGCGACGGCGACGGCGGGGCGGGGAGCACGTCCGGGGAGTCGGAACGAGGAGGGGGAGCGACGGTGAGCTCGGGGACGGGATCGGGAGGGTCGGACGCGCCGTACGGCGCGGTGGTGGGCGAGACCTCGCTGACCAGCGGAGTCACGCTGCCGGGTTGTCGTTCGTGCACACGACCACCTCCCGGGGAAGTTGCGCCTAGTCGACCACACAACGGTCCCGATCGCACGCGTGTTCTCACCGTGCGCATCGGCGCGCCATCCGCGTGTCACCGGCGTGTCGTCGGGGGCCGGGAGGCGTCGGGGCGCGACGACCCCGTGCTCTACCGTCGGGGAACGTGACCGTGCCGTCCCCGACCCCGCCACCGGCCACCCCCGAGCCCGGGCCGGACTTCTCGTCGCCGCTGTCCGCGATCCCGTCGACGCCGCCCGCCTGCGCCGCCGACCAGGGCTCGCTGTGCGAACGCGTCTACCGGCTCACGCAGACCGACTGGCTCTCGCGCTCGGCCGACGAGCTGTTCGCGCACCTCGTCGTCGTGCTGCTGATCATCGTCGTCGCGGTGGTGCTGCGACACATGGTGCACCGCGCGATCCGCCGGCTGACCAGCGGCGCGGGCGAGGGACGCGTGCCCGCGCTGCTGCGGCCCCTGCGAGACCGGGCCGTGCGCACGCTCAAGGACGCCGCGCCGCTCATGGTCGAGCGGCGCACGCAGCGCGCCCAGGCGATCGGGTCGGTGCTGCGGTCGTTCTCGACGATGCTCATCTACGGCGTCGCGTTCGTGCTGATCCTGGGCGAGTTCGGGGTCAACCTCGCCCCGATCATCGCCTCCGCCGGCATCGTCGGTGTCGCGATCGGGTTCGGCGCGCAGAACCTCGTCCGCGACTTCCTGTCCGGCATCTTCATGATGCTCGAGGACCAGTACGGCGTCGGCGACGTCGTCGACCTCGGCGAGGCCACCGGCACGGTCGAGGCCGTCGGCCTGCGCGTGACGACGCTGCGCGACATCGCCGGCACCGTCTGGTACGTCCGCAACGGCGAGGTGCTGCGCGTCGGCAACTCCAGCCAGGGCTACTCGGTGGCCGTCGTCGACATCCCCGTCGGGCACAGCGCCGACGTCGACGACGCCCTCGAGATCGCCGAGCGCGCCGCCAACGCCGAGTGCGCCGAGCCGAACATCGCGAGCAAGGTGATCGCGCCGCCGGAGATGCTCGGCGTCCAGTCGGTCACGGCCGAGGGCGTGCTCCTGCGCCTGACCATCAAGACCCGCCCCGGCGAGCAGTGGGCGGTGCAGCGGGCCGTGGCCGCGGAGGTCAAGACGCAGCTCGACGACGCGGGCGTGCCGGCGCCGTTCCCGTTCGCCGGACGCCCCGGCGTCGCGGGCCCGGGCACGCCCGCGGTCTGAGTCCACCCTCCAGGATCGGATCTGGGAACGTGGAGGAGTGAGCGCACCACAGGCCGGTCGACCCGAGACGTTCTACGAGGCCGTGGGCGGGCACGAGACGTTCGTGGCGATCGTGCACCGCTTCTACGAACAGGTCGCCGACGACCCCGTCCTGCGTCCCCTCTACCCCGAGGAGGATCTGGGGCCCGCCGAGCAGCGCCTGCTGATGTTCCTCGAGCAGTACTGGGGCGGCCCGCAGACCTACTCCCACCAGCGCGGGCACCCGCGCCTGCGGATGCGCCACGGCCCGTTCCCGATCGGGCCGCTCGAGCGTGACGCGTGGCTGCGCTGCATGCGCGTCGCCGTCGACGAGGCCGACCTGCCCGAGGAGCGGCGCCGGCAGATGTGGGAGTACTTCGAGATGGCGGCGACGAGCATGATGAACAAGGCCTGGTAGGAAGCGATCATGGCCGACAACCCGCTGCAGAACGTCAGCTTCCCCTCGGGCGGACGGACGGCGCACGGCTACCTCGCGCTGCCCGAGTCCGGCGCGGGTCCCGGTGTGATCGTGATCCAGGAGTGGTGGGGCCTGACCAGCCACATCGCCGACGTCACCAACCGCCTCGCCGCCGAGGGCTTCGTCGCGCTGGCCCCCGACCTCTACGGCGGGGCCACCACGCACGACGCCGACGAGGCCGGCCGGCTCATGCAGCAGCTGCCCGTCGACCAGGCGGCCACCGACCTCGCCGGCGCCGTCGACTTCCTCCTCGACCACGAGGCCGTCGTCGGGCGCAAGGTCGGCGCCGTGGGGTTCTGCATGGGCGGCGGGTTCGTGCTGGTCCTGGCCGCGCAGCAGGGCGACAAGATCGGCGCCGCGGTGCCGTTCTACGGCGTGCTGGGCGAGGACTACCCGAGCTTCGCGAACCTCTCCGCCCCGTTGCTCGGGCACTTCGGCGAGCAGGACGAGATGGCCGGGCCCGAGGCCGTGAAGCAGCTCGCCGACCGGATCGAGACCGAGGCCGGCCGGCGCCCCGACTTCCGCCTCTACCCCGCGGGCCACGCGTTCTTCAACGACGAGGACCACCTCGGCACCTACGACCCCGACCAGGCCCGCATCGCCTGGAACGAGACGGTGGACTTCCTGCGGTCGAACCTGCGCTGAGCCGGCGTCAGACCAGGACGGTGAGGGCCGGGCGGCGGTGACGGACGATCGCCGCCGCCCCGACCTCGAGGCGCAGCCACGCCCCGTCGCCGGACAGCGCGACCGGCACCGGCGCGCCGGCCTCCGGCCAGCCCATGCCCGCGACGGCGACGACGCACCGCGCCGGCACCCGCACCCCCGCGGCCTCCCACACCGGCTCGTCCAGCCGCGCGGCGTCGGCGCGGGCCACCACGGCGTCGACCTCCTCGGCCGCGAGGTGCCCGATCACCTCCCACGCGACCTCGCCGGGCAGGTCGCCGCGCCAGCGGTCGTCGACCGCCGACCCGGGGTCGACCTCCGGCGCGTCGACCACCGAGAGCGCCGCGAGCAGGTCCGACGCCACCACCGTGACGTCCGCGGGCGCCACGTGGCCGGGCGCGCCGGTAGTCACGAGCACCCCGAACGGCGTGCCCGCCCACAGCGCCACCGCGCCGCCGGCGTCGCGCAGCCGCACCACCGCGGCGGGGTCGAGGCGCACGACACGGCCGACGACGTCGGCGAGCGCCGCGCGGTCCGCGGCACCGGGGATCGCCAGGGTCACGCGGCCCGGCCGTCCTCGGTGTAGCCGGCCAGGAACGCGCGCTCCTCGGCCGTCAGGCGCCGGGGCCGCGCGGTGGCGAGCTCGTAGGGCACGAGCTGGGTGGTGGCCGTGACGGCCGGCTTGGCCTCGTCCCACCCGCCGTCGCCGTCGGGCAGCAGCAGCCGGTACGCGACGCGGAACGACGCCGCGCGCACGTCCTGCGCGGTCATCGCGACGCGCACGCCCGCCGGCGTCCACGGGATCGGCCGGCGGTAGGCGACGTCGAGGGCGGCGACCAGCAGCCCGGCCTCGAACGCTGCGACGCCCGCCCGGGTCGCGGCGTCGAAGAGCAGCCCGGTGCGGGCGTCCTCGAGCAGCGTCACCACGCGGGCGTGGTTGACGTGCCCGTAGGCGTCCTGGTCGGACCAACGGACGGCGACGTCGGCGACGTAGGGGGCCACGCGGCTGCTCTCTCCCGGGTTCGGTGCGGTGTGCTCAGCGGACCATGCTGCGGATCTGGCGCGCGGCGACCGACACCGTCGCGAGGTCCGCGTGCCCGACCTTCGCGATCTCGGCGAGCGCCGAGCGGGCTCGCATGAGGCGCGAGGCGTTCGCCTGCTCCCAGTGCTCGATCTTCTCGTCCGCGGACTCCTCCGGCCCCGTGTCGGCGAGCACGTCCAGCGTGATCGCCCGCAGGGACGAGTACAGCTCGTCGCGCAGGGACAGCCGCGCGAGCGCGTGCCACCGGTCGGAGCGCTCGAGGCCGGCGACGGCGGTGAGCAGGGCGTCGAGCCCGAGGTGCTCGGAGAGCGCGTAGTAGAGCTCGGCGACGGCGAGCAGCTCGTCGTCGGTGACCTCGCCGTCGTCGGCGATCAGCCCGCCCCGCTCCCGCTCGGCGTACTCGGCGATCTCGACGACGTCGAGCAGCCCGAACGCGTAGAGCCCGCCCACGGCCCGGCGGGCGAGGTCGACCGGCGCGCCCGCGTCGACGAAGCCCTGCGTGCGGTGCGCGAGCCCCTCGGCCTCGCGGCCGTGCAGGAGCTCGGGCACCCGGGGCGCCAGGTGGGCGACCCACGGCGAGAACCGCGCGACCTCCGCCCCCACCGCGAGCGGCTGCGGGCGGTGGGTGAGGAACCACCGCGCCACGCGGTCGAGCTGGCGACGCGCGGCCAGGGTCAGCCGGTCGGCGACCAGCGTCGAGAGCGTCTGCTCGCCCGCCGCGATGTCGTCGGCGAGCACGTCGAGCCCGAACACCGTGGTGGCGACGTGGTACGCGCGCGCCGCGTCGCCCGGGGTCGCCGCGACCTCCTGCGCGAGCCGGTGCACGAACGTCAGCCCGCCGCCGTCGACCACGGCGTTCGACAGCATCGTCGTCACGATCTGGCGGCGCAGCGGGTGCGCCGCCACCGCGTCGGGGAAGCGCTCGGCGAGCACCGCCGGGAAGTACGACGGCAGGCGCCGCGCGAACACCTCGAGGTCGGGCACCTCGGACGCCGCGAGCGCGTCGGTGAGGTCGAGCTTGACGTGGGCCATGAGCGTCGAGAGCTCGGGGCTCGACAGGCCCTCCCCCGCCGCGCGCCGGGCCGCGAACTCCTCGGCGTCGGGCAGCACGTCGAGCTCGCGGTCGAGCCGGCCGCGCTCCTCGAGGTCGGCGACCAGCGCCTCGTGCACGTGCGCCATCCCCGCCGCATGCGACCGGGACACCCCCAGCACCTCGTTCTGGCTGACGTTGTCGGCGAGCACCAGCGCGGCGACGTCCTCGGTGGTGGCCGCGATCTGCTCGTCGCGCTCGGCGGGCGCGAGCTCCCCGCGCTCGACCAGCGAGTCCAGCAGGATCTTGATGTTGACCTCGTGGTCGGAGCAGTCGACGCCGGCGCTGTTGTCGATCGCGTCGGTGTTGACCTTGCCGCCGTGGCGCGCGTACTCGATGCGCCCGCGCTGCGTCAGGCCGAGGTTGCCGCCCTCGCCGACCACCGCCACCCGCAGCTCGTCGCCGTCGACGCGCACGGCGTCGTTGCCCTTGTCGCCCACGTCGGCATGCGTCTCGGTGGACGCCTTGACGTAGGTGCCGATCCCGCCGTTCCACAGCAGGTCCGCCGGCGCGCGCAGGACCGCGCGCACCAGCGTCGGCGGGTCGACCTCGCCGGGCTCGATGCCCAGCACCTCGGCGGCGCGCGGCGACACCGGGATCGCCTTCATCGTGCGCGGGTAGACGCCGCCGCCCGCGCTGATGAGGGACTCGTCGTAGTCCGCCCACGACGAGCGGGGCAGCTCGAACAGGCGGCGCCGCTCGGCGTACGAGACGGCGGGATCCGGGTCGGGGTCGAGGAAGACGTGGCGGTGGTCGAACGCCGCGACGATCCTGAGGTGCTCGGAGAGCAGCATGCCGTTGCCGAACACGTCCCCGGACATGTCGCCGACGCCGACCACGGTGATCTCGTCGTGCGCGAGGTCGCGGCCGAGCTCGCGGAAGTGGCGCCGCACGCTCTCCCACGCGCCGCGGGCGGTGATGCCCATGGCCTTATGGTCGTAGCCCACGGACCCGCCGGACGCGAACGCGTCGCCGAGCCAGAACCCGTACTCGGTGGCCACCTCGTTGGCGAGGTCGGAGAACGTCGCGGTGCCCTTGTCCGCGGCCACCACGAGGTAGGGGTCGTCGCCGTCGTAGCGCACGACGTCGGCGGGCGTGCGGATCGCGGACTGCGCGGCGTGCCCCGCCCGGTCGTCGACGAGGTCGAGCAGCCCCGAGACGAACATGCGGTAGCAGGCGACGCCCTCGGCGCGCGCGGCATCGCGATCGACGGCGGCGTCGCCGGTGGGGGCCGGCGGGCGCTTGACCACGAACCCGCCCTTGGCGCCCACGGGCACGATGACCGCGTTCTTCACGGCCTGCGCCTTGACCAGCCCGAGGATCTCGGTGCGGTAGTCCTGCAGGCGGTCCGACCAGCGCAGACCGCCGCGGGCGATCGCCCCGAAGCGCAGGTGCACGCCCTCGACGCGGTTGGAGTGCACGAACGTCTCGACCGCGGGCACCGGCTCCGGCACGCCCGGGACCTGCGCGGGGTCGAGCTTGAGCGCGAGGAACGGGCGGGGCTCGCCCCCCTCGGTCCCTTCCTGGCCGCCGTCGCGGCGGAAGAAGTTGGTGCGCAGCGTCGCGCGGACGACCCCGAGCAGCGAGCGCAGGATGCGGTCCGCGTCGAGGCTGGTGACCTCGGCGATCGCCGCGGTCACCCGCGCGTCGACCTCGGCCACGCGACGGTCCCGTTCCTCGTCGCCGAGCGCGGGGTCGAAGCGGGCCTCGAACAGCTCGACCAGCGCCACGGCGACGTCGCGGTGCGCGCCGACGACGTCGGTGATGTAGCTCTGCCCGTACGCGCTGCCGATCTGGCGCAGGTAGCGCGAGAAGGCCCGCAGCACCGCGGCCTGGCGCCACGTCAGCCCGGCGCGCAGGACGAGGGCGTTGAAGCCGTCGGCGCCGGCGAGCCCCGTCCAGACCGCGTCGAACGCCTCGGCGAACCGCTCGGTGAGGTCGTGCTCGGTGCCCGGCGGCACCGTGTCGGTGTCCCCGAGGCGCAGGCCGAAGTCGTTGATCCAGCACGCGACGCCGTCGCTGCGCGTGACCCCGTAGGGCCGCTCGTCGACGACGACCACGCCCAGCGACTGCAGCGCCGGCAGCACCGACGACAGCGTCGCCCGCCGGCCCGCGAGGTAGAGCTTGAGGCGCCGGTCGCCCGCCTCGGGCGTGTCCGGCCGGTAGAGCCGGACGGCGGTGTCGCGGCCGTCGGCGGGGTCGTCCTCGTCGGTGCGCGGTGTGAGGCCCTCGAGGATCCGCAGGTCCAGCAGGCCGCGCTCCGGGCCGAAGTCCTCCTTGTAGGCCTCGGCGAACGGCTCGCCGATGGCCGCGATGGCCGCGCGCTCCTCGCCGGTGGCCGCCTCGCGCAGGCGGTCGGCCCACGTGCGCGCGGCTTCGGCGAGGTCGTGGGTGAGCGCCTCGAGGTCGGGGGTGACCGGTTCCTCGCGCCCGGTGTGCACCGTGACGTGCAGGAGCGCCAGCTGGTCCTCGGTGACGCGCGCGGTGTGCTCGATGTCGGTGCCGCGCAGCTCGCGGGTGAGCACCTCCTGCATCCGCAGCCGCGCCGCGGTCGTGTAGCGGTCGCGCGGCAGGTAGATCATGCAGGAGAAGTAGCGGCCGAACGGGTCGCGGCGCAGGAACAGGCGCACCCGGCGCCGCTCGGCGAGGTCGAGCACGCCGGTCGCCGTGGCCTCGAGCGAGGCGCGGTCGGTGCACAGCAGCTCGGCGCGCGGGTAGGTCTGGAGCACCTCGAGCAGGCGCTGTCCCGACCACGAGTCGACGGGCAGCCCCGCCTCGGCGACGACCTCCTGCACGCGCCGCGACACCACCGGGATGCCCAGCACGTCGGCGTGCCGGGCGGCGACGGTGAGGATGCCGAGGAAACGGTGCTCGCCGACCAGCCGACCCTCGTCGTCGAAGATGCTCACGCCGACGTAGAGCGGGTGCTCCGGGCGGTGGACCGTCGACCGGGCGCTGGCGCGGGTCAGCACGAGCAGCCGGCGCGGCGCGGTCGCCCCCGCGGTGCCGGCGGGGCTCACGCTGTCCGGGCTCGCGGTCAGGGTGCGGGCGACGAGGCTGTCGCGGCGCAGCACGCCCAGGCCGGTGGCGAGGACGCCGCGCAGCGCCGGCCCCTCCGGGGTGTCGACGAGCTCCTGGCGCCGGTAGCCCAGCATGATCAGGTTGCCCTGCGCGAACCAGCGCATCAGCGCGACCGTGTCGGCGATCTCCGTGCCGCCACCGTGCCCGTCGAGCTCGTCGGCGAGCGCGCGGGCCGTCGACACCATCCGGTCGCCGTCCTCGACGACCTCGCGGACGTCGGTGAGCACGCTCGAGAGCCGCGCGTGCAGGTCGGCGGCCAGGTCGCGCGCGGGGTCGGACCCGGGCAGGTCGCCGAGCTCGATGTTCATCCACGACTCGGCGACCGTGCCCGGAGCCGGGGCCGCGGGGTCGGCGAGCGGGAGGATGTCCAGGAGCTCCCCGCGCACGTCGCGGCGCACGACGATGACCGGGTGCACGACACGGTGCACGCTTGCGCCGGTGCGGTCGAGCTCGGCGAGCACCGAGTCGATGAGGAACGGCATGTCGTCGGTGACGACGAGCACCGAGATGCGCCCCTCGGAACCCGGGGTGTCGAGCACCGCGGTCACCGGCTTCCCCGGCACCCGCAGCCGCGCGAGGCTGCGGTGCGCGCGGACGGTCGCGAGCGCGTCCTCGGGGTCGGCGACGAGCTCGCTCTCGGGGACCCGGTCGAAGTACGTGACGGCGAGCTCGCCCAGCGCCGAGTCGGGCGGGTCCTGCGACGCGGCGACGGCGCGGAGGGCGCCGCGGTCGGCCGGCCAGCCGCCGCGCGTGCCGGCCGCGACCGTCGTGCTCGTGGTCGTCGTCATGCCGCGTTCCCGGAGGCCGGGGACCGGCGGGGCGCCGCCCGCCCGGCCCGGGGTTCGTCGCTGTGCGTCCGGGCGTCCACGGCGGCCCACCCTAACGCTGCCCGCCGGGTGCGCCGCGGCCCGGAGGAGGGCCCGGGAGCCGCGGCGAGGGTCACCGCCGGGCTCGGTGGTCGTCGGCGGGAGCGGCCGGGGCCTGGTCTGCGGAGTGGTATGCGTCCATGGCGTCGGCGAGCAGATCCGCCAACCGAGGTCCGGAGTCGTCGGCGCGCCGGGCCGTCGGCACCCCGTTGCGCGAACGCGGGCCCGGGCGGCCGTTGACCCTCAGCGGCGGCTCGGGTTCCCCCACGGCGTCGTCCGGACGGGCCTCGACCTGCGTGGTCGGCGCCGGCGCGCTCTCCGCGGCCCCTGCGGCGCCGAGCGGGATGCCGGCCGGCTGGTACTCGCTGAGCAGGTCGACCAGCGTCAACGCCAGCTCCTGCGCGTACTCGTCGTCCTCGGGCCTGCTCAGCCCCCACGCGACGGGCGCTCCGGGCTCGGCGCGGCCGTTGCGCTGTCCGTCGCGGTGCGCGGCCATGGTCAGCGGCTCGTGGGTGGGCCCGGGCCGCCCGCGGTCCGCCTGGTCACCGCCGTCGCTGCGGTCGGACCGGCGGCCGTGCCCGAGGCCGTCGCTGCGCTCGGGGGCCGCGCCGAGGTCGGCCAGGTGGTCACGGTCGACGCGGTCATCCGACCCCGGACCGGCCCCTCGAGCCGGCACCTCCTCGTGGTGGCGACTCGACCGTCCCGACCCCCGGTCGGCCGTCTCCGTGAGCGCAGCCCCGTTGCCGGTGGCCGGGAGGCGACCCGCTTCCTGGGCGGGTTCCGTGCCCCAGGAGCGGTACGCCTCTGCCGAGTGATCCGCGTCCCCGGCGTGCCCCGACTCCCCCGGGCTGTCCGCGCCCCACCCGTTCAGGGACAGGTCGGCGGCGGCCCCGAGGCCGTCGAGCCCGCGGTCGGCATCCAGCCCACGCCGGCCGTCCTCCTCGGCGCGCACGACGCGCCCCGCCCCGACGGACCCGTGCCGCCGGCGCTCGCGGGCATCCCGCCCGTCCTCGTCGTCCGGAGCGCGGTGGCCACCGCGGCGACGCGTGGGTGCCAGTGCGTCGGAATCCGCCTCCGAGGCAGGACGCCTGCCGGACGAGCCGGCATCGCCGACGGCGCTGCCGTCGAGGCCGCTGGCGTCCGGCGCGGGGGCGGAGGCAGCGGCGACGGACCGCCCGTCCTCAGGCTCGCCGTCTCGCGGGGCCGCCGCGGCGTCGACGCTCGTGACCCCGGCGCGGCCGGCGTCCCCGTCCCGGAGCGGGGCGTCGGGCGCGTCCTCGTGGCCGTCGGCCCCGGCCGGCTCGGGACGCCGGAGCAGGATCGACTCGGGTACCTCCCAGCGCGCGCGGGCCCGGGCGAGGCGACGGCTGCGGGCCTCGGCCGCCGCGGCCACATCCCCGGCCCCGGAGCCGTCGCGGGCCCCACCAGGCCGGTCCTCGTCCGGCACCGGCGTCCCTCCGGGTGGGGTGGTGAAGGGGTCGAGGCTCCCTCGGCGTGCGGCGGCCAGGGCCGCGGCGAGCGCCTCGCCGGGTTCGGTGTCGTCGCGGTACCGCCCGCGGCGACGCGGCGACACCCCAGGTGCGGTCTCCTCCTGGGCCGTCGGCCTCGTCGGCGCCGTGTCAGCGTCCTCGGCGGAGCGCGGCTCACCGACGGAGTCGAGCCCGAGCGACCCCGACCCGACCGGCTCCTCCGCCCGCAGCGCGCCCTCGACCAGCGGCGTGCGGGCCACGTCGGCCACCGGAGCTCCGGCGTCGTCCGACGACCGGGCCGGCCGGTGCTGCGGCGTCGCCAGCGCCACCGCCAGCGCGATCCGGGCGTCCGTGGTCTCGTCGCGCGCGGCCAGGGCGTGGGCGTGGGCCCGGCGCAGCTCGTCGAGGGCGTGCCGGCTCTCGCCGCGCCGGGCCGCCACCTCCGCGAGCACCTCGATGGCCTCCGCGGCCTGCGCCTCGTGGCCGTGGTCGAGGAGGTCGACCTCCGCCTCCCGCGCCCAGCGCGCGGCGGTGTCGACGTCGCCGGCCGCCAGGCAGACCGAGCGGGCGAGCACGCAGCGCATCCGGCCGACCGCCAGCGACGTCGTGGCCTGTGGCGTCGCCGCGAGCGAGGGCGTCGCCAGCTCGCGGGCCTCGTCGCCGCGCCCGAGCTCGGCGAGCAGCTCGACCTGGTCGGCCACGAGCAGCGCGGACTCGCGTCCGGTCTCCGCGCCGGCGTTGTCGGTGGTCACGCCGCGGAGCACCGCGAGCGCCCCGGGCGCGTCCCCCGCGACGCGACGTGCGCGGGCCCGCGACCGGTGGACGGCCAGCGCCCGAACGTCGTCGGACGCGTCCCCGACGAGCTCCTCGACCTGGCGGGCCGCGGCGTCCACGCCCGGGACGTCGCCCCGGGCCGCCCGGGCCGCGGACCACGCCACCAGCGCGTCGACGCGCACCGCGGACGGGAGGGCCTGGCCTCCCGCCAACGGCTCGAGCGCCGCCTCGGCGGCGTCGACGTCGTCGCACTGCACCGCGGCCCGGGCCAGCTCGCAGCGCAGCAGTGCCGCGTCGGTGGAGCGCCCGTCGCGCTCCGCGTCCTGCAGCTGCGGCACGGCACGCAGGATCAGCGGCGCGGCGCGGTCCGACTGCCCGAGGGCGAGCACGGCGGACCGCTCCGCGGCGCTGCGGGCGTCGACGTCGGCGCCCGCGGTCCGGGCGACGTGCTCGGCCAGCGCGACGCTCAGCTGCGGATCGGTCCACCGCAGTCCCTCGGCGACCTCGAGGATCGCACTCGCGGTGAGTCCGTGGACCCCGGACTGCCGCGCCGAGCTCTCCACCGCGTCCGGGTCCTCAGTCCCGGGTCAGCTTGCGGTGGGTGACGCGGTGCGGCCGGGCGGCGTCGGGACCGAGGCGCGCGATCTTGTTCTCCTCGTAGTCGGCGAAGTTGCCCTCGAACCAGAACCACGCCGCGGGGTGATCGTCGGTGCCCTCCCACGCGAGGATGTGGGTGCAGACGCGGTCGAGGAACCAGCGGTCGTGGGAGACGACCACCGCGCAGCCCGGGAAGTTCTCCAGGGCGTTCTCCAGCGACGACAGCGTCTCGACGTCGAGGTCGTTCGTCGGCTCGTCGAGCAGCAGGAGGTTGCCGCCCTGCTGCAGGGTGAGCGCCAGGTTGAGGCGGTTGCGCTCACCGCCGGAGAGGACGTTGACCGGCTTCTGCTGGTCGGGGCCCTTGAACCCGAACGCGGACAGGTACGCGCGCGACGGCATCTCGACCTGGCCGACCTGGATGTGGTCGAGACCCCCCGAGACGACCTTCCACACGTTGTCCGTGCCCGACAGGCCCTCACGGGTCTGGTCGACGTACGACAGCTTGACCGTGTCGCCGACCCGGACCTCGCCCGAGTCCGGCTTCTCGAGACCGACGATGGTCTTGAACAGCGTCGTCTTGCCGACGCCGTTCGGACCGATGACGCCGACGATGCCGTTGGGCGGCAGCGAGAACGACAGGTCCTTGATGAGCAGCCGGTCGTCGAATCCCTTGTCCAGGTGGCTGACCTCGACGACCACGCTGCCGAGGCGCGGGCCCGGCGGGATCTGGATCTCCTCGAAGTCGAGCTTCCGCGTCTTCTCCGCCTCGGCGGCCATCTCCTCGTAGCGGGCCAGACGCGACTTGCTCTTGGCCTGCCGCGCCTTCGCGCCGGAGCGCACCCAGGCGAGCTCGTCGGCGAGCCGCTTGCGCAGCTTCGCGTCCTTGCGGCCCTGGACCGCGACGCGCTCCGCCTTCTTCTCGAGGTAGGTCGAGTAGTTGCCCTCGTAGGGGTAGGCCCGCCCGCGGTCGAGCTCGAGGATCCACTCGGCGACGTTGTCGAGGAAGTACCGGTCGTGGGTGACGGCCAGGACAGCGCCCTCGTACGAGGCGAGGTGCTGCTCGAGCCACTGCACGCTCTCGGCGTCGAGGTGGTTGGTCGGCTCGTCGAGCAGGAGGAGGTCGGGCTTGCTGATGAGCAGCTTGCACAGGGCGACCCGGCGTCGCTCACCACCCGACAGGTGCGTCACCGGCTCGTCGCCGGGCGGGCACCGCAGGGCGTCCATCGCCTGCTGCAGCTGCGAGTCGAGGTCCCATGCGTCGGCGTTGTCGAGGTCCTCCTGGAGGGCGCCCATCTCTTCCATGAGCTCGTCGGAGTAGTCGGTGGCCATGAGCTCGGCGATCTCGTTGTACCGCGCGAGCTTGGTCGCGACCTCCCCGGCACCCTCCTGGACGTTGCCGAGGACCGTCTTCTCCTCGTTGAGCGGAGGTTCCTGCTGCAGGATGCCGACCGTCGCCCCCGGGGCCGAGTACGCCTCGCCGTTGTTGGGCTGGTCGAGTCCGGCCATGATCTTGAGAACGCTCGACTTGCCCGCCCCGTTGGGGCCGACGACGCCGATCTTCGCTCCGGGCAGGAAGTTCAGCGTGACGTCGTCCAGGATGACCTTGTCACCATGGGCTTTACGAACCTTCTTCATGGTGTAGATGAACTCAGCCACGCCCACGATGGTAGTTGCCACGACTCGGCGTCCCCCGGCCCCGGGGCGGTTCAGGCGCTCGCCCGGACGGCACCGGACCGACGGCGTTCTCCCGCGTCGATCCCGGTGATCGTCGCTCCCTCGGTGGCCGCCTCCGGGTCCGCCGCCGGAAGATCCCCGTCGACGCCGGCTGCCGCCCGCGATGTCGGCGCCACGACGACGCCGTCGTCGGCGGTCACGTCGCCGGTCGGCGTCGCCGTGCCGGCCTCCCCCACCTCACCGGCGCGCCAGCGGTGGACCTTCGCCGTGCAGCGGGCGAGGTCCGGGCCGACGGCCACGGCGCTGATCTCGGTCATGTAGCGACGGACACCCTCGGCCTCGTACTCCCGCACCGACAGGCGTCCGGTGACGATGACCGGGTCGCCCTTCGTCAGGCAGCGAGCACCGTCGGCCAGGCGCCGCCAGCAGTTCACGGAGGCGGTGAAGCGGTCGCCGTCGATCCACGTCTCCGACGCCTTGTCCCAGCGGCGCTCCGAGCTCGCGACGCGGAAGGTCACGAGCTCGTGCTCCTGGTTGGGTCCCACTCGCCGAGCGATCACGTCGCCGGCCACGTTGCCCGTCACCGTCACCATCGTCTCGTTCACGTCGTACTCCGCTCGTCCTCGAAGGACGGGGTACTTCCCCGGTCCGCTCGGGGAGCGTCGCGTGACGTCGACGTCGGGTGCGAGCGGCGACCGAGGACCTGGGGACGAAGGAGAGGGGTGGGGACGGGACAACGGCACGGCGACGCCGTCGCTGATCCACCTGACGCAGAGGAAGCGTCTGCCGGGTCGATGAACAACCCTGAACATGCCGCGAGGGGCGAGTGCTCCTGTGGTGGGAGTGCTCGCCCCTCGGGGGGTGTTCGGTATGGGTGGTGTGGGGGTGGTCGGGTGTTCCGGCGGTGTCCTACTCTCCCACGACCTGTCGGTCGCAGTACCATCGGCGCTGGAGGGCTTAGCTTCCGGGTTCGGGATGGGTCCGGGCGTTTCCCCTCCGCTGT
>NZ_JAQZAO010000026.1 GCF_028737315.1 Actinomycetospora lemnae
AGTCCGGAGGACTCCCGACCGCCCCGTCGTCGTCGTGGTCTGCTGAGGTCAGCCGAGCGCGCTGACCAGCGCCTCGCGCTGGCGCGAGCCGAGGCCGGCGACGCGCCGGTCCTCGGGGATGCCGGCCTGCTCGAGCACGGCCGCCGCCTTGGCGGGGCCGTAGCCGGGCAGCGCCCGGACGAGCTGCGACACCTTGGTCTTGCCGGCGATCGGGTCGCTCTTGCCGCGGTCGAGGACCGCGGGGATCGTCTCGTCGCCACTCTTGATGCCGGCCAGGAGGGCCGAGCGGGCCTGGCGAGCCTCACGCGACTTCGCCTGGGCGGCCTCGCGCTGCTCGGGAGTCAGGGTCGGGAGGGCCATCGCGGTGTCTCCCCTCTCTGTGGTGCGGGTCGTCGCGGCGGGCCGCGACGTCGGTACGGACCGGTCGCACAGACGGTCACACGGACGGTCGGTCGACACCGCACGCCACGCCGCGACGGCTGCCGCGATCCGGACGCCCGGGCCGATGGTTGCGGGACGGTACACCAACCCGCCGAGCACCCCGCCCCTGACCTGGGCGTATCCGTGTGCGACGGACATCCGTGACCGCTCGGCGCTCGCGCGATCACCCACCCGCGCCTCCCCCATCCCGCGCGTGAGCACCGGGAGCCCCACCGACCGAACCGGTCGCGGTCAGCGACGAGGACGTGACGCCCGGTACACGATCGCCGGCGGCAGGTTCCGCCAGACCACCGGCGACGTCTCGACCTCCGCGAAGCACTCGTCGAGCTCCTCGCGCAGCGCCCGCGCCGGGGCCGCCCAGGCCGTCGCGCAGTACGCGAACTGCACGAACACCCCGTCGTCGACCAGCGCGCGGGCGACGACGGGCAGCAGCGAGTCCTCCCGGCCCGGCCGCGTCGCCGACCACCCCAGGCCGCTGACCACCGCGTGCGCCCCGCGGATGTCCCGCAGCGCGAGCAGCGCGCCGAGGTCGGCGACGTCCGCGGGCACCACCTCGACGGTCGGGAAGCGCCCGGCGAGCCGGTGCGCGAGCACGGGGTTGAGCTCGACCGCGAGCTGGCGGCCGCGGCCGGCGAGGCGGTGGGCGAGCAGGCCGGTGAACGCCCCGCTGCCGGCGCCGAGCTCGACCACCACCGGGTCGGGCGGGACACGGCGCAGCGCCGCGTCGGCCATGCCGCGGGCGAGGGCGGTGCTGCTCGGCCACACCGACGCCGTCGCGACCGGGGCGCGGACGAACTGCGCGGCGAACACCGCGCGGTCGGCCAACGACGCCTCGCGGGGCGCCGGGGTCTCCTCAGGCGACATGCTCGAGGTCCCGGGTCGTCGGCAGCGGGGTCACGGTGCGCCGGGCCGCCGGGTGCCCGACGGGGTCGGGCGGCAGGACCGCGGCGACGGCGTCCGCGCAGCCCCGGGCGAGGGCGCGTCGGGCACTGGCGCGGGCGGGCCCGGGCGGCAGGGCGGTGGTGTCGACGACCGCGCACGTGGTCACGTCGACGACGACGTCGCCGACCGCGAGCACCCGCAGCAGCGACGCGGCCAGGGTGTCGTCGCCGATGAAGGCCGCGGTGGCGTCGACGGTGCCCCGCTCCGCGGTGAGGCGCCCGTACCGCACGGCCACCGGCACCACCGGGGCACCGGCGTCGTACGCGGCCTGGAACGCGGCCGGCCGGAACGGGCCGAGGTCGCGGCCGCAGCGCGTCGTCCCCTCGGCGAACACGCCGATCGGGGTGCCGGCGCGCAGGGCGTCGGCCAGGCCCGCCACCGCTCCGGGCAGGTCCCGCAGCCGGTCGCGGTCGAGGAACACCGTGCCGGCGCGGGCGGCCATGATCCCGAGCACCGGCCACCGCCGGACCTCGGTCTTCGCGAGCATCCGGACCGGTGCGACCGCGTGCAGGGCGAAGACGTCGAGCCAGGAGACGTGGTTGGCGACGACGAGCGCGCCGGACGGGGCGGCAGGACCGGTGTGCCGCACGCGCACCCCGCAGGCCGACAGCACCGCGGCCGCCCAGACGCGCTGCACGACCGCCGTCGCCGACGGGCCGAGCAGCGGCACCACGAGCGCCGCGAGCAGGCCCGCGACCAGCACCACGAGCAGCGCCGTGCCCCGCACGAGCAGCCGGACCGCCCGGCGGAGACGGGCCGTCCGGCTCCCCGGCACGGCCACCGGCAGGCAGCCCGGGCCGCAGGGCGAGGTGGGCGACCAGGCGTTCACCCGGCCTCCCCGAACAGGTAGCGACGCCAGCGCGGGTCGATGGCGGTGTGGTCGAGCAGGACGAACAGGTCGGCGACGCCGAAGTCGGGGTCGAGGGCCGGCACCCCGCCGATCTCGGCGCCGAGGCGCAGGTAGCCGCGCAGGAGCGGCGGGAGCGCGGCGACGGCGGCCTTGCGGGCGCCGGGCGCCTCGGGGTCGTGGTCGGCGATCGGGGCCTCGCGCCACGGGCGGACCCGCCGCGCGGCGGGGGCGAGGTGCTTCGACGCGACGAGCGACCACACGCCGCCGGGCATCGCGCCCGCCGGCGTCAGCGGCACGCTCGCGCAGCCGACGACCCACCGGTGCCCGGTCAGCATCATGTATCGGCCGATCCCGGCCCAGACCAGCGAGAGCACGACACCGTGGCGGTGGGCGGGGTGCACGCAGGAGCGCCCGACCTCGACGATCTCGTCGCGCAGCGGCGCCAGGGCGGTGAGGTCGAACTCGGTGTCGGAGTAGAGGCCGCCGGCCGCGCGGGCCCCGTCGGGGGTGAGCATCCGGTAGGTGCCGACGATCTCGCCTCCTGCGTCCTCGCGGACCACCAGGTGGTCGCAGTGGGCGTCGAAAGCGTCCGCGTCGCGGCCCTCGGCGGCCGCGGCGAGCGCGATCGCGTCCTCGGCGGCGGGGCGGGCGCCCTGCTCTCCGGCGAACACGGCGTGGCGCAGCCGCTGCGCGGCGGCGACGTGGGCCGGCTCGCGGGTCAGCAGGAGGCTGTAGCGACCGGCGGCGTCGGAGGCGGCGTCACCGGACGTCTCCGCCCCGACGACGACCGGGGTGGGCCCGGTCGGCGGGGTGGGCCGCGCCGCCTGCGCCGCCTGCGCCGCGTGCTCGTCCTGGGTCTCGGGAGCGGGTCCGACCGACCGCGCCAGCACCTGGGATGTGGCCATGGCCCGGTGTCTACGGGCCGAGATCGCCCGGGGGCCCACCCCGGCGTGACCGTCGAGTGTGATCCGGGTGAACTCGCATGTGCGCTCCGCGCACCTGAGCAGAAAGACGTGCCCCAGCACTCTTTTCTGCTCACCTGCGCATCAGAGCCCGCACGCCGACAGGGCACCTACGCCGCGGGCGTGGCCACGGGCGTGGGCTCCTCGGTGGCGTCGCCGGCGAGGACCGCGGCGTAGTGCCCGAGCAGCTCCTCGCAGATCGAGGGCCAGGTGCGGCCCAGCACGCGGCGGCGGCCGGCGGCGCCGACGACCGCGCGGGTGCCGGGGTCGTCGCGCCACGCCGCGACCCGCCCGACGATCTCGGCGCCGGCCGTGGGCGAGGTCGGGTCGTAGAGCCAGCCGGTGCGGCCCGGGTCGACGAGGTCGGCGACGCCGCCCGCATCCGGCGCGATCACCGGCAGCCCCGAGGCCTGGGCCTCCTGGACGGCCTGGCAGAAGGTCTCGTGCGGGCCGGTGTGCACGAAGGCGTCGAACGAGGCGTAGGCGCGGGCGAGCTCGGTGCCGCCGCGGAAGCCCAGGAAGTGCGCGGAGGGCAGCAGCTCGCCGAGGCGCTGGCGCGACGGACCGTCGCCGACGACGACCACCCGCACGCCCGGGAGGCCCTCCAGGGCGGCGAGACGCTCGACCTGCTTCTCCGGCGCGAGTCGCCCGACGTACCCGACGAGCATCTCGCCCTCGGGCGCGAGCTCGGCGCGCAGGTCGGCGTCCCGGCGCTCGGGGTGGAAGCGGGCGGTGTCGACCCCGCGACCCCAGCGGTGCACGCGCGGCACGCCGTGGGAGCGCAGCGCGTCGACCGCCCACCGCGACGGCGCGAGCGTGCGGGAGGCGCCGCTGTGCAGCCGCCGGATCCAGCGCCAGGCCGCCCGCGCGGTCAGGCCGATGCCGTACGACGAGGCGAACCCGGCGACGTCGGTCTGGTAGACGGCGACCGCGGGCACGCCCATCCGGCGGGCCACCGTCAGCGCCCGCGCGCCCAGGACGAACGGGGACGCGAGGTGCACGACGTCGGGCCGGTACTCCTCCAGCGCGGCGCGCACGGCGGGCGTCGGCACCCCGATCGGCAGCGAGTCCACGACCGGCAGGTCCACCGACGGCACCCGCACCACCGGCACGTCCGGGGCACCCGGCACCTCGTCCGGGCCCGCCCCCGGCGCGATGACCATGGCGGAGTGGCCACGACGCTGCAGGTGGGCGACGACCTGGAGCACGGAGTTGGTGACGCCGTTGACGGCGGGGAGGAACGACTCGGTCACGACGGCGACGCGCACGAGCGCACCGTTGCCGTCCCAGGGCCACGACGGCCGACGACGACGTGTCCCTCGTCCTAACACCGACCCAACACTGCGGTCGCCGGGTGGCGGGCCCCGGTCCGACCGATCCCGCCCCACCGGATCGTGGTCACCCACGGTCAGAACGGGGACGGACGACTCTGGATCCTCCGGCGTGTCGCGTGTCCGCAGCGCGGCGTGTCGACCACGGTCGGTCGATCTACGCCTCAGTACTGCGCGTGTCGGGCGATCCTCTCGTGTTGACAGGTCGGTGGCGCTGTCGGCTACTGGACACCGACGTCACCACACGGCGGCGTCCGCGCATGCCCGGACGCGGTGCGCCGCGGAGACGACGAGGAGGAGGAGGACCGTGGTCGACGCCCCCTCCTACCCGTGGTCGTCGGGCGTCCCCGAACCCGGCGACTTCGACCGCCCGAGCTCGGCGCGCGTCTACGACTTCCTGCTCGGTGGCACCTCCCACGGCGCGGTCGACCGCGTCCTCGGCCGGGACCTGATGCGCGCCGAGCCGCTCGTCGAGTCGATCGCGCGCGAGAACCGCTCGTTCCTGCGCCGCGCGGTCACGTTCCTCGCGCACGCCGGCATCGACCAGTTCCTCGACCTCGGCTCGGGCATCCCGACGATGGGCAACACGCACGAGGTCGCCCGCCGGGTCCGGCCGGACGCGCGGGTCGCGTACGTCGACATCGACCCGGTCGCGGTCGCCCACGGCGAGCTGCTGCTCGGGCCGGGGACCCGCGGGGTCTCGGTGACGCACGCCGACCTGCGCCACCCCGAGGCCGTCCTCGCCGCGCCCTCGGTCACCGAGGTGCTCGACCTCGACCGCCCCGTCGCCGTCCTCATGTTCTCGGTGCTCCAGCACGTGCCCGACGCCGACGACCCGGCCGGTGTCGTCGCGGGTTACCTGTCGCGGACGGTGCCCGGCAGCGCGCTCGCGGTGTCGCACTTCTCCGGCGACGACCCGCGGGTCGACAGCGAGGCGATCCGCCGCCTCACCCACGCCTATCCGGGCGGGACGGCGACGCCGCGCTCGGGCGCGGAGCTCGCCGCGATCATCGGCGACGTCGAGCTCGTCGAGCCCGGACTGGTCTACGCCGCGCAGTGGCGCCCGGAGAACAGGCGGCACCAGGGCCCCCTCGACACCGCGTGCTGTGGGCACCGCGCGGCGGTGGGGTTCGTCCGCGGCTGAGCGCGCCTCGGCACGCGGACCGCTCACCTCGACGCCTCGCGGCCTGGTCGCACCGAACGGAGCATCGTTCGGCGCCCGTTGCTACTCCGTTCGCCGTCCGACGCGGCCGAACGACCACTCACCGCGACACCCACCCGTGGGCCGGTCACGGCTCGTCACGAAAGGTCTCGGTTCGGTTACGGTTCCTGCCACGCCGTCCCGCTCCCCAGCACGACACGGGCGGCGGACGGGCCGCCGGGCGGGGACCTCCCCGCCCCCTCGAGCCCGCCCACCTGGTCGACATCCGAGACGAACCCCCGAACGAATCGGAGCCCCGATGTCTGGTCGCCACGCCATGCCCGCCGCCCCCTCCCGCCCCCTGCTGCGCGCCGGGGTCGTCGCCGCGGCCGCCGTCACCGGCCCGCTCGCCATCAGCGGCACCGCGCTGGCCGCGCCGTCGGTCTCCCCCGACTCGAACGCCACCTGGGACCGCCTCGCCATGTGCGAGAGCACCCAGAACTGGGAGGCCGACACCGGCAACGGCTTCAAGGGCGGCCTGCAGTTCACCGAGTCGACGTGGGAGGAGTTCGGCGGCGAGCGCTACGCCACCTCCCCCGACGAGGCCAGCCGCGAGGAGCAGATCCGCGTGGCCAAGAAGGTCCAGGACGAGCAGGGCTGGAACGCCTGGCCCACCTGCTCGGAGAAGCTCGGCCTGCAGTAATACGTGCAAGCCTGGCGTCCACGCTGACGCTGGACGTCAGGAAATCCCCCCGCTCGCCGTCCCCGCTGCCACGATGTCGTTCATGCCTGACGCCGACGTCATCGTGGTGGGGGCGGGGCTCGCGGGCCTCGTCGCCACGGCCGAGCTCGCCGACGCGGGCCGACGGGTGATCCTGCTCGACCAGGAGCCCGAGGCCTCGCTCGGCGGGCAGGCGTGGTGGTCGTTCGGCGGGCTCTTCCTCGTCGACAGCCCCGAGCAGCGCCGCCTGCGCGTGCGCGACTCGTTCGACCTCGCCTGGTCCGACTGGACCTCGAGCGCCGGCTTCGACCGCCCCGACGAGGACCGCTGGGGCCGGGAGTGGGCCCGCGCCTACGTCGAGTGGGCCGCCGGCGAGAAGCGCGCCTGGCTGCACGCGATGGGCGTGCGCTTCTTCCCCGTCGTCGGCTGGGCCGAGCGCGGCGGGGCGTCGGCCACCGGGCACGGCAACTCGGTGCCCCGCTTCCACATCGTCTGGGGCACCGGGCCCGGCATCCTCGAGCCGTTCCTGCGCCGGGTCCACGCCGCGGTCGCCGACGGCCGCGTGACGATCCGCTGCCGCCACCGCGTCGACGGCCTGACGACGACCGGCGGCGCGATCAGCGGCGTGTCCGGCGCCGTCCTGCAGCCCTCCGAGGTCGCGCGCGGCGAGTCGAGCTCGCGCGCCGTGGTCGGTGACTTCGCCCTGAGCGCCGACGCCGTCGTCGTCACCTCGGGCGGCATCGGCGGTGACCACGACGCCGTCCGCGCCGCGTGGCCCGAGCGCCTCGGCCCACCCCCGCAGAACATGATCTCCGGGGTCCCCGCGCACGTCGACGGCCGCATGATCGGGATCAGCGAGGACGCCGGCGCGCGCGTCGTCAACCGCGACCGGATGTGGCACTACACCGAGGGGATCGTCAACCACTCCCCGGTCTGGCCGCTGCACGGCATCCGGATCCTGCCCGGACCGTCGTCGCTGTGGTTCGACGCCGAGGGCCGGCGCCTGCCCGCGCCGCTGTGGCCCGGCTTCGACACCCTCGCCACGCTCGAGCACATCCGGCGCACGGGCCACGACCACACCTGGTTCGTGCTCACCCAGCGCATCCTCGAGAAGGAGTTCGCGCTCTCGGGCTCCGAGCAGAACCCCGACTTCACCGGCCGCGACATCCGGCTGACGCTCCAGCGCGTGCGGCCCGGGCCCACCGAGCCGGTCGCGGCGTTCCAGCGCTCGGGCGAGGACTTCGTGCAGGCCGACGACCTCGGCACCCTCGTCGACCGCATGAACGCCCTGACCCCGACGCCGCTGCTCGACGCGGCGCGGGTCGAGCGGGAGGTCCTCGCGCGCGACGCCGAGCTCGCCAACCCGTACGGCAAGGACGGCCAGCTCGCGGCGATCCGGGGCGCCCGGGCCTACCTCGGCGACCGCCTCGTCCGCGTCGCCCCGCCCCACCGGATCCTCGACCCGGCGGCCGGGCCGCTGGTGGCGGTCAAGCTGCACATCCTCACCCGCAAGACCCTCGGTGGGCTCTGGACGGACCTCGACGGGCGGGTCCTCCAGGCCGAGGGCTCCCCCCTGCCCGGCCTCTACGCCGCCGGCGAGGCCGCGGGCTTCGGGGGCGGCGGGGTGCACGGCTACCGCTCGCTGGAGGGGACGTTCCTGGGCGGCTGCCTGTTCTCGGGTCGCCAGGTCGGCCGCGCCCTGGCGTAGGCCGCGGCGAGGTCCGGGGTGTTCCGGCCTGGCGTCCACCTGCCGGCGATCCGGGACAGCACGCCGACAGGGCCGGGGAAGCCCCCACGATCACGCGCGCCACGGCCCGGGCCGGCTCAGCGCGCGATCCCGTGCCGGTAGGCCCAGACCACGGTCTGCACCCGGTCCCGCGTCCCGATCTTCGTCATCGCCCGGCCGAGGTGCGACTTCACCGTGCTGACCTCCACCACCAGCTCCGCGGCGATCTCGGCGTTCGACAGCCCACCGGCGAGCAGCCGCACGATCTCCGTCTCGCGGGCGGTCAGCGCGGCCGCGGCGTCGGGACGCGGAGGCGTCGCGGGCCGCCGGCGGGCGAACTCCGCGATGACACGCCGGGTGACGGCGTGGTCCACGAGCCCCTCCCCGGCCGCGACGCGCCGCACGGCGTCGACGAGGTCGTCGGGCTCGGTGTCCTTGAGGACGAACCCGCTGGCCCCGGCCTCGAGCGCCCCGAACACGTACTCGTCGAGGTCGAACGTGGTGACGACGAGGACCGCGGGGACCGGGTCGTCGCCGGCGACGATCTCGCGTGTCGCGGCCAGCCCGTCGCCGCCGGGCATGCGCACGTCCATGCACACGACGTCCGGCGCGAGCCGGCGCGCGAGGCGCACGGCCTCCGGTCCGTTCGCGGCCTCGCCGACGACCTCGACGTCGCCCGCCGCCTCGAGGAACATCCGGAACCCCGCGCGCACGACGCCCTGGTCGTCGGCCAGCACGACCCGGATCACGCGGGGCTCCTCGGCAGCTCGAGGCGCACCCGCCACCCGCCGTCGGGGAGCGGCCCGACGTCGAGGGTGGCGCCGATCAGCTCCGCCCGTTCCCGCATCCCGATCAGTCCCAGGCCGCCGGGACGCGGCTCGGGCGCGGCCGCCGACGGTCCGTTGCGCACCTCGAGCACGGTCGCCCCCTCCTGGTGCTCCACGCGCACGGTCACGGGCGCGCCCGGCGCGTGGTCGCGCGCGTTCGACAGGGCCTCCTGCGCCACCCGGTAGACGCTGACGTCGGCGACCGGCGGGAGCTCGCGCGGGGTCCCGTCGACGTGCAGCGAGGCCCCCGACCCCGCCGCCAGCTCCGCCAGGGCCGCGAGCCCCGGCACCGGCGCACCGCCGTCCGCCAGGCCGTCCTCCTCACCGTCCTCCCCGCGCTCCCGCAGCGCGCCGACCACCTGCCGCAGGTCCTGCAACGTCGCCCGGCCCCGGGCGCGGACGTCGGCGGCCGTCCGGCGGGCGGCGGCGGGGTCGCGGTCGATCAGCCGTTCCACCACCGAGGCCTGGACGACCATCGCCGCGAGGTGGTGCGCCGCGATGTCGTGCAGCTCGCGGGCCAGGCGTGCGCGCTCGGCGCCGACCGCGGCGTCCGCGCGCGCCCGCTGCGCCGCGACGGCCTCCGCGGCGCGCAGCCGCGCCATCTCGGCGTAGCGCCGGCGCGTCGCGACCCACGCGCCGAGCATCGTCGCCGCGAGGTAGGTGAGCACGGACGACACGAGCTGCGTCAGCACCGCGGCGACGGTGGCGGCCGCCGGCGCCGACCCGACGACCCCGGCGGTCTCGACCAGCCCGGCGAGCCCGGCGAGGGTGAGCGCCCGGCGCGGTGGCGACCACGCCCCGCACGTGTACGCGGCGATCACCGGTGCCGGCCCGCGCAGGAAGCCCGCGGGTGGCAGGACCGCGGCCATCGCCACCTGCAGGGCGATCGTCACCGCGAGGCACAGCGCCGGACGGGTGCGCCGGACGGCGAGCGCACCGGACTGGACGACGAGCAGCACCAGCACCGCGGGCACCGTGAGCGGGCCGCCGCGCAGGGCGGCCCCGAGCGCCGGGTCCGCGAGCACCACCAGCACCATCGCGACCGACACGACCGCGACCACCGCGGCGAGCGCGGCGTCCCGGCGTCGGGGCGTCGTCAGGCCGATCCGGTCGAGCGCCGCGTCGGCCCGCGCGGCGACGCCGGGCTCCAGCGGGTCGGGGGAGGTCATGCGTCACCGGCCTTCGTCGTCACCGCGCGTCGGGGATCGTAGGACGCCGCTCAGTAGCCCAGGTCCGGCCCGAGCAGCCCGTAGGTCACCGCGACGCCCGCGACCGCCAGGAGCGCCAGGACGACCAGCAGCCGCCCGGCCACGCCGAGGGCGCCGATCCGGCGGCGCACGCCGAGGACCACCGCCACCGCGGCCGGCAGCACCGCCACGACCCGAGGACCTGGAGCCCGACCAGCCCGGCGAGCACGGGCGTCGGCACGTCGACCAGGCCCGAGATCGCGAGGACCGCGCCGACCCAGCCGCCGATCGCGACCACCGCGGCCACCGCACCGAGCCACGTCGCCAGCAGGGCGAGGCGTTCACCCCGCGGGACCGCGACGCGACGGCCGTAGCGGCGACGGAGCCACGCCCCCACCGGCCAGGCCACCAGGGCCCCCAGCAGGACGGTCACCGCGCCCGCCAGCACCGGCAGGACGATCGCCGCGCGACGCTCGGGTGGGGCGGGGAGCAGTGTGAACGCGCCCTCGACGCCGAGGGCGGCGACGCGGCCCTGCTCGAGGCGCATCGCGACGATCCGCTGCCCGCCGGCCTCCTGCCACACCCACGGCCGGACCTCGCGGTAGACCGCCGGGTGCGCGCTGAGCGGTCCCGGCGCGAACAGCAGCGTGCCGTCGGGACGCGGGGTGACAGTGACCTGCCCGCCGAGGTTCATCGCGGACAGGAAGGTCGTGAACGGGGCCCGGGCGGACTCGTAGGTGCCCTGGGCCTGGGCCGCGCGCTCGGCCGAGCCGGGCACGCCGCCCACGGCGGGGGCGCCCGGGAAGTAGCGGTCGGCGAAGCCGTGGAGCACGGTCTCGCGGAGCTCCAGGCTGTCCGTCGCCCCACGACCCGCGCCGTTCATCGTCACGAAGATGCCGGTGCGCTCGGCGGGGTGGAGCTGCAGGTGCGAGTGGAAGAACTGGGTGTCGCCGCCGTGGCCGAGGATTCGGCGCCCGTTACGGCTCTCGTCGAAGAGGCCGAGGCCCGTCCGCGGCCCCTCGGCGAGCGCGCCGAGGGTGTCGGCACCCAGGGCGGGGCTGCGCATCAGGTCGCGGGTCGCCGGCGCCAGCAGGGTCGGCGGGCCCAGCTCGGCGATCATGAAGCGCGCCATGTCCGCCGCCGACGCCGTCAGGGACCCGGCGGGCGAGGGCCGGACCGTCTCGAACGGGGCCGCAGGGGCGTCCACGGTCGGGAACGCCCCCGACAGCCGCGCACGCAGCGGCGCCGGGAGCGGCTGGGCGAACGTCGACGAGCTCATCCCGGCGGGGTCGAGCACGAACCGCTGGACATAGTCGGCGAAGGGCATGCCGCTGACCCGCTCGACGACGTAGCCGGCGAGCCCGTAGCCGTAGTTGGAGTAGGCCGGCGTGGTGCCGGGGGCGAACACCTGCGCGGGCGGGTCCGTCGCGAGGTGGTCGCGCAGGTCCTCGGTGCCCTCGCCGAGAGTGATCAGCCCCCGGATCCGCTCCTCGAACCCGGCGCTGTGGGTCAGCAGGTGGCGCATGGTCACGGGCGGCTCGAAGCGCAGCGGCAGCGGGAAGTCGAGGTGGCGACGGACGTCGGCGTCGAGGTCGATCCGGCCCTGCTCGACGAGCTGGAGCACCGCGGTCGCGGTGAACACCTTGGCCACCGAGCCGACCCGGAACAGCGTCCGCTCGGGATCGACCGGTGCTCCGGTGGCGGTGTCGGCCAGCCCGTAGCCACGGCTGGTGAGCACCTGCCCGTCCCGGACGACGGTGACCGCGGCCCCCGCGATGCCCGCCCGGTCGAGCCCGGCGGGCACGACGCCGTCGAGCCAGGCGTCGAGGTCCTCGCGGGTGAGGGCGGCGGTGCTCGTGGGCGCGGCGGGTGCCGATGTCACGGTGGAGGCGCCGCCCGCACACCCGGCGAGCAGCGCCGTCAGCACCAGGACCAGGGCGATCACCACGCCCGGTCGGCGGGGTCTCGTGTCGCTCACGGCGGCGGCCTCCTCGCGCGGTGGAACCGGTCGCCGGGAACGCTGCCGTGCGGCGGGTCCGGACACATCGCGCGCAGGTCGCCTCCGCGTCTCCGACCTCCGTCGGAGACGACGGTCACGCGTGGGCGAACCTCAGGCGCGGGCCCGCCGTCGCCGCAGCAGGACCATCACGGCCACGATCACGAGCAGCAGGGCGGCGGCGCCCAGCACGCGCCAGGTCGTGCCGGCGCCGGTGTCGGCGACCGTGATCGTGGTCTCGAGCGGGCGCCCTCCGCACGTGGCGGTCACCCGGACCGGTCCGGGCGCGGCGTCGGCGGCGATCGTCACCGTGGAGGACACCGCCCACGGCTGGTGGCCCTCGGGGTCGCGCTCCCACGGGGTGCCGGTGACGCCGGGACCGGTGGCCGGGGTCGTCGCGGGCTCCTCGCAGCCCATCTGCGCGGGCAACGACGTGCCCGGCGCGAGCGGGGCGCCGTCACCGATGACGAGACCGGGATCGGCCGTCGCGGTCCCCGCACCCAGCGCGAGCAAGGCCACCACCAGCGACGTCAGGAGCAGGCGCACCCGCTCACCGTGCCATCGCCACGTCGTCCACGGGGCCGGCGTGCGGGCACACGTTCAGGGTGGATCGGCCCGGGGCAGTCCGCGGCCATGGAGCATCGCAACCTCGGCAGCCAGGGCCTGCGCGTCTCCGCGCTCGGCCTCGGCTGCATGGGCATGACCTTCGCCTACGGCGGTCAGGACGACACCGAGTCGCGCGCGACGATCGAGCGCGCCCTCGAGCTCGGCGTCACGTTCCTCGACACCGCCGACATGTACGGCCCGCACACCAACGAGGAGCTGCTCGGGTCGGTGCTGGCCGGCCGGCGCGACGAGGTCGTCCTCGCCACCAAGTTCGGCAACGAGATCGGCCCCGACGGGAAGGGCACCGGTCGCGTCAACGGACGCCCCGAGTACCTGCGCGGCCAGATCGACGGGTCGCTCCAGCGCCTCGGCACCGATCACGTCGACCTCTACTACCAGCACCGCGTCGACCCCGAGGTCCCGATCGAGGAGACCTGGGGCGCGATGGGCGAGCTCGTGACGGCCGGCAAGGTCCGCTACCTCGGCATCTCCGAGGCGGCCCCGGACACGATCCGCCGCGCCCACGCCACCGCGCCGATGAGCGCGGTGCAGACCGAGTACTCGCTGTTCACCCGCGACGTCGAGGACAACGGCGTCCTCGCCACCTGTCGCGAGCTGGGCGTCGGCTTCGTGCCCTACAGCCCGATCGGCCGCGGCTTCCTGTCCGGCACGATCCGGCGCACCGAGGACCTCCCCGAGGGCGACTGGCGCCGCAACTCCCCGCGGTTCCAGGGCGAAGCGCTGCAGGCCAACCTGCGGGTGCTCGACGAGGTCAACGCGCTCGCCGAGCGCAAGGGCGTCACGCCGACGCAGCTCGCGCTCGCGTGGGTGCTGGCGCAGGGTGACGACGTCGTGCCGATCCCGGGCACGAAACGCCGCCGCTACCTCGAGGAGAACGCCGGCGCCGCCGACGTGACGCTCAGCGCCGAGGAGCTCGGGGCCATCGAGGAGGTGGCCCCGGTCGGCGTCGCCAGCGGCGAGCGCTACCCCGCCGCCGCGATGCGGACGCTGAACCACTGACGCCCTCGTGAGCAGTTGCCGCGCCCATGGGCGCGTGTGGTGTCTCAGCACATCTGGCACAGGTCTGTCTCAGCGCATCGGAGACAGGTTGGTGGTCCGCTGGTAGCGGATGGTGCGGTCGAGGGTAAGGCTGGCGGCGACGGTGTCGTCGATGAGCACGG
>NZ_JAQZAO010000027.1 GCF_028737315.1 Actinomycetospora lemnae
GGTGTGGGGGTGGTCGGGTGTTCCGGCGGTGTCCTACTCTCCCACGACCTGTCGGTCGCAGTACCATCGGCGCTGGAGGGCTTAGCTTCCGGGTTCGGGATGGGTCCGGGCGTTTCCCCTCCGCTGTGACCACCGGAACACCCCACCACCCCCACGAGTGTGGGGTGGGGTGTGTGGTCGTTGGGATATGCACAGTGGACGCGAACAGCAGTGTTTCGTTATTTCGTGCGCAGTTGGGCTTGCCGTGAGTCTTGATGGGTGTGTGGGCAAGTCCTCGGCCTATTAGTACCAGTCCACTGAACGCCTTGCGGCGATTACATGTCTGGCCTATCAACCCACTGGTCTGGTGGGGGCCTTAACCCTCGAAGGGTGGGAGACCTCATCTTGGAACAGGCTTCCCGCTTAGATGCCTTCAGCGGTTATCCTTTCCGAACGTAGCCAACCAGCCGTGCCCCTGGCGGGACAACTGGCACACCAGAGGTTCGTCCGTCCCGGTCCTCTCGTACTAGGGACAGCCTTCCTCAAGTCTCCTGCGCGCGCGGCGGATAGGGACCGAACTGTCTCACGACGTTCTAAACCCAGCTCGCGTACCGCTTTAATGGGCGAACAGCCCAACCCTTGGGACCTACTCCAGCCCCAGGATGCGACGAGCCGACATCGAGGTGCCAAACCATGCCGTCGATATGGACTCTTGGGCAAGATCAGCCTGTTATCCCCGGGGTACCTTTTATCCGTTGAGCGACACCCCATCCACCTGGTGGTGCCGGATCACTAGTCCCGACTTTCGTCCCTGCTCGACCCGTCGGTCTCACAGTCAAGCTCCCTTGTGCACTTGCACTCGACACCTGGTTGCCGACCAGGCTGAGGGAACCTTTGGGCGCCTCCGTTACCCTTTGGGAGGCAACCGCCCCAGTTAAACTACCCACCAGGCACTGTTCCTGGACCAGATCATGGTCCGAGGTTAGATGCCCAATTCGACCAGAGTGGTATTTCAACGGCGACTCCACGACCACTGGCGTGGCCGCTTCCCAGTCTCCCACCTATCCTACACAAGCCGAACCGAGCACCAATACCAAGCTGTAGTGAAGGTCCCGGGGTCTTTCCGTCCTGCCGCGCGTAACGAGCATCTTTACTCGTAGTGCAATTTCGCCGAGTCTGTGGTCGAGACAGCGGGGAAGTCGTTACGCCATTCGTGCAGGTCGGAACTTACCCGACAAGGAATTTCGCTACCTTAGGATGGTTATAGTTACCACCGCCGTTTACTGGCGCTTAAGTTCTCAGCTTCACCTTACGGTTAACCGGTCCCCTTAACGTTCCAGCACCGGGCAGGCGTCAGTCCGTATACATCGTCTTGCGACTTCGCACGGACCTGTGTTTTTAGTAAACAGTCGCTTCCCCCTGGTCTCTGCGGCCCCACCCCGCTAACCCGCAAGGGGTTTCACGGGACAGGGCCCCCCTTCTCCCGAAGTTACGGGGGCATTTTGCCGAATTCCTTGACCACAGTTCGCTCGAACGCCTCGGTATTCTCTACCTGACCACCTGTGTTGGTTTGGGGTACGGGTCGCGTAGGAACTCGCTAGAGGCTTTTCTCGGCAGCATGGGATCACTCTGCTTCGCCTCAAACGGCTATGCGTCACGTCTCAGCCTCATGGTGTACGGATTTGCCTGTACACCGGCCTACACGCTTGCACCAGCACTACCACTAGCTGGCGGAGCTGCCCTCCTGCGTCACCCCATCGCTTGGCTACTACCAGGCGGGGTCCCGCGCTCCCCCCGAGCTGCTCCCGAAGGAGACAGCCGGGGTTCGGGCGGTTAGCACACCTGGGCTCGCCAGGGACGCGCCTACACGAGCACGGGAATATCAACCCGTTGTCCATCGACTACGCCTGTCGGCCTCGCCTTAGGTCCCGGCTCACCCTGGGCGGAAAAACCTGGCCCAGGAACCCTTGGTCATCCGGCGGCAGAGTTTCTCACTCTGCTATCGCTACTCATGCCTGCATTCTCACTCACACGGGCTCCACGGCTGGATCACTCCGCCGCTTCACCGCCCGCATGACGCTCCCCTACCCAACACCACCACCACCCGACGACCACAAAGGCCGACGAGAGTGTTCACGTGGTGTTGCCGCGGCTTCGGCGGTGCGCTTGAGCCCCGCTACATTGTCGGCGCAGGACCACTTGACCAGTGAGCTATTACGCACTCTTTCAAGGATGGCTGCTTCTAAGCCAACCTCCTGGTTGTCTGGGCGATCCCACATCCTTTCCCACTTAGCGCACGCTTAGGGGCCTTAGCCGGCGATCTGGGCTGTTTCCCTCTCGACGACGAACCTTATCGCCCGCCGTCTCACTGCCGCGCTACACGCTCACCGGCATTCGGAGTTTGGCTGACTTCAGTAAGCTTGTAGGCCCCCTAGGCCAACCAGTGCTCTACCTCCGGTGAGTACCACGCGACGCTGCACCTAAATGCATTTCGGGGAGAACCAGCTATCACGGAGTTTGATTGGCCTTTCACCCCTACCCACAGCTCATCCCCCAGGTTTTCAACCCTGGTGGGTTCGGGCCTCCACGCCGTCTTACCGGCGCTTCACCCTGGCCATGGGTAGATCACTCCGCTTCGGGTCTAGAGCACGCGACTAGAAACGCCCTGTTCGGACTCGCTTTCGCTACGGCTACCCCACACGGGTTAACCTCGCCACGTACCGCTAACTCGCAGGCTCATTCTTCAAAAGGCACGCCATCACCCCGCACGAGGCGGAGGCTCTGACGGCTTGTAGGCACACGGTTTCAGGTACTATTTCACTCCCCTCCCGGGGTACTTTTCACCTTTCCCTCACGGTACTCGTCCGCTATCGGTCACCAGGGAGTATTTAGGCTTACCGGGTGGTCCCGGCAGATTCACAGCGAATTACACGGGCTCGCTGCTACTCGGGCACGCCACAACGACGTGCATGATGTTTTCGTCTACGGGGGTCTCACCCTCTACGCCGACGCGTCCCAACGCCTTCGACTAACACCACACAACCATCGCACCAGCACGGCAGCACTGGTCAATGACGCCCCACAACACCCCACCAGCAACGCCTGCCGGCTCTCACACTGGCGGGGTTTAGCCTCTTCCGCTTTCGCTCGCCACTACTCACGGAATCACTGTTGTTTTCTTCTCCTGCGGGTACTGAGATGTTTCACTTCCCCGCGTTCCCTCCCACCGTCCTATACATTCAGAC
>NZ_JAQZAO010000028.1 GCF_028737315.1 Actinomycetospora lemnae
AGGACCAGGCACTCAAAGAAACCCCACGACACCACACACACGCCACCAACGACGCAAGCATGATGCCGACGAGGACAAACACACCAAACATTCAGCACACTGTTGAGTTCTCAAAGGACAACCACACCACCGTACTGACCTGCTCGCTGAGCGGGCCTTCCGGAGGGCGACCTTCCTATCTTACTGCGTCGACCGGACCGGGTTCAACCTCTCTGTCCTGGCGACACGAGAAACAGTACACGGGCGATCTCCGAGCCCTGCACCGGGGGGTGGGGTGAGCATCGCTGCAGGTCACAGCCCTGATCAACGCGCAGCCCACCCAGGACCCACACGTCGCTCCAGGGGTCGGCCCCGTCCCGGCGGCGTCGGCCGCGGCCTTCAGCCCACCCAGTGCACCTGGAGGAGGTCGACGCGCCCCAGGTGCTCGACGACGACGTACGTGACGAGGCCGGTGGCGCCGAAGGCCATGGTGCGGACGGCGCCGTCGGGGTTGCGGTCGACGAGGGGGTCGCCCGCCCAGGGCGTGAGCTCGAGGACGTCGATCGCGGCGGCCAGGGCCACCAACGCATCCCGTGGCAGCGCCTCGAGCACCTCTCGGACCGAGGCGACGTCGACCTCGTAGGCCACCTAGAGCCCGAGGCCCGTGCGGACCTCGTGCCACGGAGCTCGCGGCGGGTGTGGCCCGGCCCCCTGAGCGGCAGCCGCGGCGTCGAACAGCGCCCGGTACCCGCCGGCGCCACCTGCCGCGGCCGTCACGCGTGCGACACGCCGCCAGGCCTCGAGGCAGCGGTGCACGGCGGTGAGGTCGTAACTGTCGGCAGCCTGGGCGAGAGCCGCGCGCCACTGGCGGTCGAACTCGACGGCGCTCTCCGCCGCGAGCGCCGCGCGGACCTCGGCCGGCGTGGCCTGCGCCCAGGTCCCTGCGTCACCCCCACCCGGGGTCGGAGACGGTGCTGCGGCGGTCACGGGCCCGAGGGTAGCGACCACTCGCGACGAGGAGCGCCTCCGACGGGCGTGCTCGGGCTACCGGTGACGAACGACCACGAGGAGCGACGCACCACGGGGAGCCGGCACCCCCGGACCCGGAGCCGATCGGGATGGACGGGCGGGCGCGGAGCGGCCCAGGCGCGGCGACGACCGCTCGCCCCGGGGCCCGACCCACCCCCGGCAGGACGGTGACCCCACGGCCCACGGCCCGCGCGCACACAGCGCCCTGGCGGGGCGTCCTGGCGCCCTGCCCGCCACCGGCGCGATCCGTGGTGGGCTCTACCCCGTCGGACGCGTCAGCGGAGCCGCCTCGGCCCGGGCGAGGCGGGCGTGACGCCGTGCCCACGAACCCCGCCCGGGACCCCCCGGGCCCCGGCCACGCGGGCGGGCTCGCGCCTGGTCTCGTGTAGCTGGCATCGCTCGCTCGCCGACGTCGCGGGCCGGTTGGACGAGCTCACCGCTCGAAAGGGGGTGCGCACCACGTCGGGCCGCGAACATGCGCGGTCGGTCACGTCGAGGTGGTGGACCCGTTGCGTCTGGGGTCGAGCGGTCCTGACCGGGGACACGGGTCGAGGGCGGGTGACGCTGACGGCCCGGACGATTCCCCCGGGGGGAAGGACTCCTCGGAGGTGGTGTGGACCTCTCACGGCTTCACGGCGCACCCGGGAGGTCCTCGTCGCCCACGCTCATGGTGCGCTGACACCGCGAGCTCTGGACCGGCTGGCGCGTCTGGTCTTCGAGGCGGTTGGCCGGCCACACAGAGCCGCGCGGTTTCCCGGTGTTCTGGCGACCGCCATGGGCCGGCGGGTGGTTCCCTCGAGGCCGGCATGACCGGCGGGGCTGGCAAGGCGGCCCCGCCCGCGCATTGAGTTACCGCGCCGCTCCGGGGACCCGACGGTCCTCACCGGGGACCGCGCGACGGAAGAGCCGGTGCAGCCAGATCCACGACGGCGAGACCGCTCCGGCGCCCGGTCGGGGTTGCTGGGCCATGCGGTGGCCTGGTCCGCCGACCGCGACGTGCGCGCCGAGCGGCAACCGCAGCGCCGACGATCCGGGGACCTGCCGCGGCACTCACGCCGAGCTCGGTGTCACCCGGTGCGGATCCAGCAGAACCGGCCTACGGCGAGACCGGGCGGTCCACCGCTCGATGACCCCGCGGACTCGAGGCGCATCGGCAGGCGAGCCCCGGTCACCCCGCTGGCCAACCGATCCGATCAGGGCACGAGGTCGAGCGTCGTCACCCGACCTCGGCGACAACACGAGGCGGATACCCGGACCTGGGGCGCCTCCGGAAAGGAGAGGCCGGCCCCACTCATGCCGCGAGGGGCGAGTGCTCCTGTGGTGGGAGTGCTCGCCCCTCGGGGGGTGTTCGGTATGGGTGGTGTGGGGGTGGTCGGGTGTTCCGGCGGTGTCCTACTCTCCCACGACCTGTCGGTCGCA
>NZ_JAQZAO010000002.1 GCF_028737315.1 Actinomycetospora lemnae
CCACCACCGGCTCATCCACCACGGCCAGTGGCAGGTCACCATCGTCGACGGGCTGCCCTGGTTCACCCCACCACCCTGGATCGACCCCGACCAACGACCCCGACCCGGCGGCCGACCCCGCGTCCCCTCTGAACCCGGGCACCGCGGGGCGGACGCCCCGCCGAGCAGCCGAGTCCACAGAGTTCCCTCAGTACCCCCGGGCCCCGGGCTCGATCATGCTGGCGCCGTGACGGAGTTCTTCGGCGCCCCGACCCCCACCCGCGGGCGCGGTCCCGGCCCCGCGGGGCGGGCGGTCCTGCTGGTCCTGTGGATCGTGATGGGGGTGATGCCCCTGGTCGCCTCGGTCGGCGACCTGGAGCTGGCCACCGGCCGTGCCGGCGTCCCGGGCACCCTGACCGTCGACGAGTGCATCACCCTCGGCCAGGGCCGCTACGACTGCCACGGCACCTTCGTCCCCGACAGCGGCGACCCGGCGATCGCGGTCGACGCCACCCCGGACTCCGAGGCCGGCGACGTCGTCCGCGCCCGGCTCGACACCGAGACCGGCCGCGCGGTGCCCACCGGGACCGCCGGCGTGCTCACCGCCCTGGCCGTGCCGTTCCTCGGCGTGGCGGTCCTGGCGCTCCTGCCCGCCGTCGCGATGTGGGCGACGGGCCGGCTCCGCCACGTCCGGACGGCGCTGGTCGTCGGGGTGCCGCTGGCCGTGCTCGCCGCGATCGGCAGCCTCGTCGGCCTCGTCGCCGCCGCCTGACCCGGAGGGCGAGCCGGCTCGCGCCCCCGACCGCTCCGCCCCCACACCCGCCGCGACGACGGCGGCGATGCCGACCACGGCCTCGAGCGTCGGCACCTGCGCGAGCAGCACCGCCCCGATCCCGAGCGCGATGGCGGGCTCGAGGCACATGAGCGTGCCGAAGGCAGCGGTGGTGAGCCGGCGCAGGGCCAGCAGCTCCAGGGTGAACGGCAGGACCGGCAGCAGCAGCGCGATGCCGAGGCCCGCGAGCAGCACCGTCGCGTCCAGGCCGCCGGCCTCGGCAGAAGCGACCAACCCCGGCCCGGCCACGGCCCCTGCCACCAGCCCGGCGACGGGCATCGAGACGGCGAGGCCGGTGATGCCCGTGACGTGGTCGCCGACCCGCTGGGTGAGCACGATGTAGCCGGCCCAGCAGCACGCCGCGGCCAAGGCGAACGCGACGCCGGCGGGGTCGAGGCCGGACTGCCAGGGATGGGTCAGCAGCACCACCCCGACCGCGGCGAGCAGCGCCCAGCCCCGCGCACGCCCCCGACCGCGGACGAGCGCCACCCCGAGCGGTCCGAGGAACTCCAGCGCGGACGCCGTGCCCAGGGGGATGCGGGCGATCGCCTCGGTGAAGAGGATCGTCAGCCCGGCCGTCACCGTCCCGAGCGCCACGCACGCCAGCAGGCTCGCGCGGGTGAACGCCGTCGGCCGCGGCCGCACGATCACGAGCAGCAGGACCCCGGCGAGCACCAGCCGCAGGCACGCCGTGCCCGCGGGCCCGATCCGCTCGAACAGACCCACCGAGAGGGCGAGCCCGAGCTGCACGGAGAACATGGCCGCCAGCGCCATGGCAGCCCCGGTGCGGGCGGAGGTCGAGGGACTCGCGGGGAGCGTGGGCGTCACGGCATCCATCCAAGAGCGCGCGAACGTCCACGTCCACGTGAGAATCCTTCACGAACCGTCCGCAGATCACGGACAATGTGCGTCGTGGACACCCGCCGCCTGCCCTACCTCGTCGAGTTCGCACGGCACGGGTCGATGCGGGTCGTGGCCGAGACGATGGGCACGAGCACGTCGGTGGTGTCCCAGCAGATCGCGGCGCTCGCCCGCGAGACCGGGGCGCCGCTGGTGGAGCCGGACGGCCGCCGCTCCCGCCTCACCGCCGCGGGCCACCGCCTCGCCGAGCACGCCCGCACGATCCTCGCGGCGGTCGAGACCGCGGAGCGCGACCTCGACCCGCACGCCGAGCCGCGCGGGCAGGTGCGGGTCGCGGGGTTCGCGACGGCGATCCGCCGGGCGCTCATGCCGACCGTCGCCGCGCTCGCCGCGACCCACCCGCTGGTGACGCTGACGATCCGCGAGTACGAGCCGGCCGAGGCGCACGCGATGCTCATGGCCGACCGCATCGACCTCGCCCTGACCTACGACTACGACCTCGCGCCCGCACCCCTCGACCCGGACCTCACGGCGTCCCCGCTGTGGTCGACCCCGTGGGGCCTCGCCGTGCCCGAGGCCGCGGCGCCGGACGCGACCCCCGACGCCGCGGGCGTCGTCGCGGCCTTCCGCGACCAGGCGTGGATCGGCAACTCGCGCAACACCGCCGACGAGCAGGTCCTGCGCACCCTCGCCTCGATGGCCGGTTTCCCGCTGCGCATCACGCACGAGGCGGACAGCCTCGACCTCGTCGAGGACCTCATCCTCGCGGGCCTCGGCGTCGGCCTGCTGCCGCAGGACCGCCCGCGCCGCCCCGGCATCGCGGTCGTGCCCCTGCGTGACCCCGGCGTGCACCTGCGGGCGTCGGCGGTGACGCGCCGGGGACACGCCGCGTGGCCGCCGCTGGCGCTCGTGCTGGACCGGGTCGCCCGGACAGCCACGTCCTGATCAGGCCCCGACGTACTCCGCCAGGTGCCGCCCGGTCAGCGTCGAGCGGTCCGCGACGAGCTGCGCCGGCGTCCCCTCGAACACCACCCGCCCGCCGTCGTGGCCCGCGCCCGGTCCGAGGTCGATGACGTGGTCGGCGTGCGCCATGACCGCCTGGTGGTGCTCGATGACGATCACCGACCGCCCCGAGTCGACGAGCCGGTCGAGCAGGCCCAGCATCTGCTCGACGTCCGCGAGGTGCAGGCCCGTCGTCGGCTCGTCGAGGACGTAGACCGAGCCCTGGTCGGCCATCTGCGTGGCCAGCTTGAGCCGCTGGCGCTCGCCGCCGGACAGCGTCGTCAGCGGCTGCCCGAGAGTGAGGTAGCCGAGGCCGACGTCGACGAGCCGCTCGAGGATCTTGTGGGCTGCCGGGGTCCTCGCGTCGCCGGACCCGAAGAACGAGACGGCCTCCGCCACCGGCATCCCCAGGACCTCGCTGATGTCCTTCCCGCCCAGCCGGTACTCGAGCACCGAGGCGTCGAACCGCTTGCCCTCGCACACCTCGCACACCGTCGAGATGCCGGCCATGATCCCGAGGTCGGTGTAGATCACCCCGGCGCCGTTGCAGTTGGGGCAGGCGCCCTCGGAGTTCGCGCTGAACAGCGCCGGCTTCACGCCGTTGGCCTTGGCGAACGCCTTGCGGATCGGCTCCAGCAGCCCGGTGTAGGTCGCCGGGTTGCTGCGCCGCGAGCCCTTGATCGGCGCCTGGTCGACGACCACCACGCCCTCCCGGCCGGCGATCGATCCGTGGATCAGCGAGCTCTTGCCCGACCCCGCCACGCCGGTGACGGCGACGAGCACGCCGAGCGGGATGTCGACGTCGACGCCCTGCAGGTTGTGCGCGTCGGCCCCGCGCACCTCGAGCGCCCCGGTCGGCGTCCGCACCGACGTCTTGAGCGACGCCCGGTCGTCGAGGTGCCGCCCGGTGCGCGTGCCGCTGCGCCGCAGCCCCTCGAGGTCGCCCTCGTAGACGATCTCGCCGCCGGCGGTGCCGGCGCCGGGCCCGAGGTCGACGACGTGGTCGGCGATCGCGATCGTCTCCGGCTTGTGCTCGACGACGAGCACGGTGTTGCCCTTGTCGCGCAGGCGCAGCAGCAGGTCGTTCATGCGCGCGATGTCGTGCGGGTGCAGCCCGATCGTCGGCTCGTCGAAGACGTAGGTGACGTCGGTGAGCGCCGACCCGAGGTGCCGGATCATCTTCGTCCGCTGCGCCTCGCCGCCCGACAGCGTGCCCGCCGGCCGGTCGAGCGAGAGGTAGCCCAGCCCGATCTCGACGAACGAGTCGAGCGTCGCCGACAGCGACCCGAGCAGCGGCGCCACGCCCTCGATGGTCGAGCTCCGCTTCGCTCCGTCTCCGGTCGCCTCGCCGAGGCCCCGCACCCACTCCGCCAGGTCGCTGATCTGCATCGCGCAGACCTCGCCGATGTTCTTCCCCGCGATCGTCGACGACCGGGCGGCCGCGGACAGGCGCGTCCCGTGGCACTCGGGGCAGGCGGTGAAGACGATCGCGCGGTCGACGAAGGCGCGGATGTGGGGCTGCATCGCCTCCCGGTCCTTGGACAGGAAGGACTTCTCGATCTGCGGGATGAGCCCGGTGTAGGTGAGGTTGATGCCCTCGATCTTGAGCTTCGTCGGCTCCTTGTGGAGAAGGTCGTCCAGCTCGCGCTCGGTGAAGCGCGCGATCGGCTTGTCCGGGTCGAAGAACCCGCAGCCGCGCAGGATGCGGCCGAACCAGCCGTCCATGCTCATGCCGGGGATCGTGATCGCGCCCTCGTTGATCGACTTGCTCGCGTCGTAGAGCGCGGTGAGGTCGAAGTCCGACGCGGTGCCCCGGCCCTCGCACCGCGGGCACATGCCGCCCGTGATGCTGAAGTCGCGGCGCTCCTTGATCTCGCGCCCGCCCTTGGAGAACGTCACCGCCCCGGCGCCGCTGATCGAGGCCACGTTGAACGAGAACGCCTGCGGCCCGCCGATGTGGGGCTCGCCGAGCCGGCTGAACAGGATCCGCAGCATCGCCCCGGTGTCGGTGGCGGTGCCGACCGTCGACCGGACGTCGCCGCCCATCCGCTCCTGGCCGACGACGATCGCCGTGGTCAGGCCGTCGAGGACGTCGACGTCGGGACGGTTGAGTGTCGGCATGAAGCCCTGGACGAACGCGCTGTAGGTCTCGTTGATCATCCGCTGGGACTCGGCGGCGATCGTGCCGAACACCAGCGAGCTCTTGCCCGACCCGGAGACGCCGGTGAACACGGTCAGGCGGCGCTTGGGCAGCTCGACGCTGACGTCCTTGAGGTTGTTCTCGCGGGCGCCGTGCACGCGGATGCGGTCGTGGCCGTCGGCGGGATGGGCGCCCGCCGTCCCGTCCGACCAGGTGGTCTCCGTCGTGGCCGTGCTCATCGGGTCTCCGTCTCCCTGCTGGTCGGTCGGGTGCTCGGCGGGACGGCCGTCACTTCACCTCGAAAATGCGGATCATGTTGCCGGCGGGGTCGCGCAGGGCGCAGTCGCGCACGCCCCAGGGCTGGTCGGTGGGCTCCTGGACGACGTCGGCGTCCCCCGCCTGCAGGCGCTCGAAGGTCGCGTCGACGTCCGGCGTGGCGAGGTTGATGCCGGCGTAGGTGCCCTTGGCCATCATCTCGGCGACGACGCGCCGCTCGTCGTCGGTGATCCCCGGGTCGGCCGTCGGGGGGTGCAGCACGATCGACGTGCCCGGCTGGCCGGGCGGCCCGACGGTGATCCAGTGCATGTCGCCGTACTCGACCTCCTTGCGCACCTCGAAGCCGAGGGTGTCGCGGTAGAAGGAGATCGCGGCCTTCGCGTCGTCGTGCGGGAGGTAGGCCTGGTAGATCGTGATGTCGGTGCTCGCCATGGCGCTCACGCTAGGGAGGGCGCCGCGGCCGGTGCTTCTCGATTCCTGATCGGTCGCGTGACCTTGCGGGCGACGCACGGCGACATGCCCTCGGCCTCGTGGGACGCGTCGCGGCGGTAGGCGCTCGGCGACATGCCGACGAGCTCGGTGAAGCGGGTGCTGAACGTGCCCAGCGAGGAGCAGCCGACGGTGAAGCAGACCTCGGTGACGCTGAGGTCGCCGCGGCGCAGCAGCGCCATCGCCCGCTCGATGCGGCGGGTCATGAGGTAGCTGTAGGGCGACTCGCCGTAGGCGCGGCGGAAGGCCCGGCTGAGGTGCCCGGCCGACATGTGCGCCCCGCGGGCCAGCGCCTCGACGTCGAGCGGCTGGGCGTACTCACGGTCGATCCGGTCGCGGACGCGGCGCAGCCGCGCGAGGTCGCGCAGGTGCTCCTCGTGGGACGCTCGGCCGGTCATCGGGTGGATCGTGCCACGGGCCGCCCGACCTGCGGGAGCGCCTCGTCGGGCGGCATGCTCGGGTCGTGGCCGACCCGCCCGCCGACCCGCCCGCCGACCCGCCCGCCGACCCGCCCGCCGACCCGCCCGCCGACCCGCCCGCCGACCCGCCCGCCGACCCACCGATCGACCCACCGATCGACCCGACCGCGCGTCGCACGATGATCGCGGCGCTGGTCCCGGAGGCCGAGCCGCTGGTCGGGGCGTTCCGCGACGAGCTCGACCCGACGGCGCGCCGGGGCCTGGGCGCGCACCTCACGCTCGTGTACCCGTTCGTCGTCCCGGCCGAGGTCACGGCGACGACGCTCGCGACGCTGCGGGCGGCGGTGGCGCCGGTCCCGGCGTTCTCGTGCACCTTCGGCGAGCTGCGGTGGTTCGGGTCGCGCGTGCTGTGGCTGGCGCCCGACGGGGAGCACGCCGTGGACGCGTTTCGGGAGATCGCCGAGCGGGTCCACGCGGCGTTCCCCGACCTGGCGCGCGAGGACCGCGAGCTCGTCCCGCACCTGACGGTCGGGCTGCGCCGGGCCGCCTCGACCGCGGCCCTGCGCCGAGCCGAGGCCGCGCTCGCGCCCCGGCTGCCGCTGACCGTGCGCGTCGAGGCCGTGCAGCTCCTCGTGCGCACCGAGACGTGGGACGTCGGTGCGGAGGTGCCGCTGGGCGTCGCTCCTGGTGTCAGTCCTTCTGGACCGTCCGGGCCAGGATCCCCAGCGTCGCCTGGATCGAGTGCGGGTTGATCACCGGGAAGATGTCGCGGGCGGCCCACTCGGGGTGGATGGCCGACCAGTCGTGGTACGAGGTCACGCGCGTGCCGTCCTCGGCCGGCTCGAGCCGGTAGCCGTAGACGTGGCCGATGTACGGGCGCACCTGGCCCTCGATCGTCCAGGCGATCTCGCGGTCCTGGTCGTAGACGGTGATGACGACGTCGACGTCGTAGCGCCCGAGCGGGCGGTCGCCGAGGGCCTCGCGGTCCATGTGGACGGTGAAGCGGTCGCCGACGCCCTGGACCGGCTCGCCGGTCGCGGACATGAGCATGCCCGAGCTGTCGATGGCGACGTGGCCGTGCGGGTCCCGCAGCACGTCGAAGACGGTCGCCGGCTCGGCGTCGATCCACCGGGTGACTTCGATGCGCTGCTCGCTCACGGCGCGGAGCATGTCACCACGAGTGGCACACAACCGTCTGCACCCGTCCGGCCTCCGCCGGAACAGCCGTCCGGCCCGCCGCGTTGTGTCGAGTGCAGGCGAGACCGAGGAGGTAAATCGGTGGCCACTCAGACCGCGATCCTGGCCGGCGGGTGTTTCTGGGGTGCCCAGGAGCTGCTGCGCCAGCGGCCGGGCGTCCTCTCGACCCGGGTCGGCTACTCCGGCGACCCGAACACCCCGAACGCCACCTACCGGCGTCACGGCGACCACGCCGAGGCCGTCGAGGTCGTGTTCGACGACGAGGTGATCTCGTACCGCGAGATCCTCGAGTTCTTCTTCCAGATCCACGACCCGTCGACGAAGAACCGGCAGGGCAACGACATCGGTCGCAGCTACCGGTCGGCGATCTACTACACGACTCCCGAGCAGGAGCGCGTCGCGCGCGACACGATCGCCGACGTCGACGCCTCGGGCCTGTGGCCGGGCAAGGTCGTCACCGAGGTGGAGCCGGCCAGTGAGTTCTGGGAGGCCGAGCCGGAGCACCAGGACTACCTGCAGAAGATGCCCTGGGGCTACACCTGCCACTTCGTCCGCCCGGGCTGGGTCCTGCCGAAGCGCGAGGCGAGCACCGGGACGAGCCAGGCGTGACGGCCGTCGAGGAGGACCTCGCGACGAGCTGGGCCGCCTGGCACGCAGAGCGCGAGGAGACCCTCCGCGCCCCGCACGGGTGGCTCAGCCTCACCGCGCTGTACTGGCTCGACGGGGCCGATGACGCTGCCCGCACCTACCCGGAGCTCCCGGGGACGTGGCGGGCCGTCGACGGCGGTGTGGAGATCTCGGCGAGCGCGGCCGACGGCGTGTCCGTGGACGGCGCGCCCGTCGACGGCACCACCCGCGTCGAGCCCGTCGACGGCAAGCCGGGCGTGCTCGTCGCGGTGGGGGAGCGGCGCGTCGAGGTGATCCGTCGCGAGGAGCACCTCGCGCTGCGTATCCGCGACCCGCAGGCGCCGACCCGGCAGCGGTTCGCCGGGGTGCCGGCGTTCCCGGTCGACGCCGAGTGGATCGTCACCGGGCGCTTCGAGGCCTGGGACGCGCCGCGCCGGATCGACGTCGACACCGTCGTCGACGGCCTCGGGTTCCACCCGACGGCCGTGGGCACGGTGCGCTTCACCCTCGGCGGCGAGGAGCAGGAGCTCGTGGCCCTGGGCGACGGCGAGCCGGGCGAGGAGCTCAAGCTCCACTTCCGCGACGGCACCTCGGGGGAGAGCACCTACGGCGGCGGGCGCGTCCTGCGCACCGCGCCGCCGGCGGCCGACGGGTCGGTGTCGATCGACCTCAACCGCACGATCAACCTGCCGTGCGCGTTCACGGCCTCGGCGACCTGCCCGCTCCCGCCCGCGGGCAACACCGTCACCGTGCCGGTCGCGGCGGGGGAGAAGACGCCCGTCTGACCTGTCCGACCTGTCCGACCCTCGTGCCCGACGTCGGCGACCTGCTGCCGTCGACGCGGGTTCCCCGGCGCGCTGAGCCCTCGTGAGCGGACTTGCGAGCTATGGCTGGAGAGTCCGCTCACGAGGGGCGGCAGTCGCGGCAGGGGCGGTAGCCCGCGGCGCGGGCGCGCGCCAGGCTCGGGAAGCCGTGCCGGTGGGCGGTGGTGATCCGGCGGGCGTGGTGGCAGGTCGGGAAGCATACGACGCCCGTGGTGTCGCTGCCGACGAGCCGGGTGCCCGCGGCCGCGAGCGCCTCGAGGTGCGCGAGCTCCACCCCCTCGCGCTCGAGCAGGGCGACCTTGTCCGCGCGCCCCGAGAGGTACTGCCCGACGTCGCCGTCGGAGCGCACCACCCGGTGGCACGGCACGAGCAGCGGCACCGGGTTGCGCGCCAGCACCGTGCCGACGGCCCGCACCGCGGCCGGGTGCCCGGCCTCCCGGGCGACCCAGCCGTAGGGCCGGATCTGACCCGCGGGGATGCGGGCGGTGACGGCGAGGACCTCGCGGGCGAACGGCGTCAGGTCCCCGAGGTCGAGGGCGGGTCCCTCGCCGCGGCCCCGCAGCGCCGGCAGCAGCCCGCGGGGGGCGCGCGGCGCCGGGCGCACTGGGCGGCCGTGGCGGCTGCGGTAGTCCTCGAGGAACGCGTCGAGCTCGCCGGCGAACGCCGCCGGCCGCAGCAGCCGCACACCCCGGGCACCCACGACGGCGTACACCTCGCCGAGCGGGCCGGGGACGCGCAGCCAGCCGTCGACGACCCGGTCGGCGAGGGTCGCGGGGGCGGGCTCGGCGAGGTCGCGGAGCGCCGCGAGCACCGGGTCGGTCATGAGGTCTCCTCCGTGCTGGTCAGGCGGGTGCGCAGGGCGGCGAGCCCGCGGGCGGCGTGCGAGCGGGCGGTGCCCTCGCTGCACGCGAGCACCGCGGCCACCTCGGCGACGGGCAGGTCGACGACGTGGCGCAGCACCACCGCGGTGCGCTGGGCGACGGGCAGCGTCGCGAGCAGGGCGGCGAGCCGGTCGCCGAGGTCGGTGCCCTCCGCCCGCTCGGCGGGTCCGGGAGCGGGGCTGGCGCGGTCGGGCGGGTCGGCGGCGCCGTCGGTGCGGGGGCGGCGGGCGGCGTCGCGGCGGTCGTTGCGGGCGGTGTTGAGCAGGATCGTGAGCAGCCAGGGCCGCAGGTCCAGCCGGGCGATGCGGTCGGGGTCGTAGCCGCGCAGCGCCCGGTAGGCCCGGAGGAACGCCTCGGCGGCGAGGTCCTCCGCGTCGGCGGCCCGCTCGGCGGTGCGCCGGGCGACCGCGTGCACCACGTCCCCGTGGGTGCGCACCAGCGCCTCGAACCCCGCGTCGAGGTCCTCGCTCAGCGCGGCGCGCAGCTGCTCGTCGTCCGCCACGTCGGGGAGAACACCACAGCCGCGGACTCCGTGGCGGCCTCCGATTCCTGCAAGACGGTCGACCGTGCCCGGGGCAGGCTCGCCGCCATGACCGTGCGCCGCATCGTCCCCAACCTCACCGTCGCCGACCCCGTCGCCGACGCCCCCTTCTGGACCGGGCTGCTCGGGCTCGAGACGCCGATGGACATGGGCTGGGTGGTCAACCACCGCGCCGCGGACGCCGTCCAGGTGCAGCTCATCTCCCGCGACGCCACCGCGCCCGAGGACAGCCGGGTGTCGGTGGAGGTGGAGGACGTCGACGCCGTGCACGCGCAGGCGGTCGCGGCCGGCTACGAGATCGTCCACCCGCTCACCGACGAGCCCTGGGGCGTGCGGCGCTTCTTCGTCCGGACCCCGCAGGGCGTGGTGGTGAACGTGCTCGCGCACCGGTGAGCCTGGTAGGCAGTCGGTCCATGCCGACCCTGATCACGGGAGCGAGCTCCGGCCTGGGCGCGGGGATGGCCCGCGAGCTCGCCGCCCGGGGCCACGACCTCGCGCTCGTCGCCCGCCGCCTCGACCGTCTCGAGGCGCTGCGCGAGGAGCTCGCGCCGACCGGTGTCCGCGTCGCCGTCGCCGCGCTCGACGTCGACGACCACGACGCCGTCTTCCGGACGGTCCGTGCGCTGCACGACGAGCTCGGCGGCCTCGACCGGGTGGTCGTCAACGCCGGGCTGGGCAAGGGCGCGCCGATCGGCACCGGGCGGTTCGACGCCAACCTCGCGACGGCGCGCACCAACTTCGTCGCCGCGCTGGCGCAGTGCGAGGCCGCCATGGAGATCTTCCGGGCGCAGGGCTCCGGGCACCTGGTCGTCGTGTCGTCGGTGGCCGCCGACCGGGGGCTGCGCGGCGCGCAGACGACCTACGCCGCGACGAAGGCGGCGCTCTCGCACCTCGCCGAGGGCATCCGCGTCGACGTCGCGGGCACGCCGATCCGCGTCACCACCCTGGCGCCCGGCTACATCCGCACCGACCTCAACGGCGGCCTGAGCAGACCGTTCTCGGTCGACGCCGCCACCGGCTCGCGGGCCATGGTCGACGCCATCGAGAAGGCGCCGGCGCACGCCTACGTGCCGGCTTGGCCGTGGGCGGTCCTCGGCCGGGTCCTGCGCGTCATGCCGACGCCGATCCTGCGTCGGGTCACGTGACTACGGTGGGGTCGTGGCCGAGCTGAAAGAGCGACTGCGCAGCGACCTCACCACCGCGATGAAGGCCCGCGACGAGGTGCGGGTGGCGACGCTGCGGATGGCGCTGTCCGCGATCAACACCGAGGAGGTGGCGGGTGAGAGCCACCGCGAGCTCACCGACGACGAGGTCGTCACGGTGCTCGGGCGCGAGTCGAAGAAGCGCCGCGAGTCCGCCGAGGCCTTCGACGGCGCCGGCCGCACCGAGCTCGCCGAACGGGAGCGCGCCGAGCAGGCCGTGCTCACCGACTACCTGCCCGCCCAGCTCTCCGACGAGGAGCTGACGTCGCTCGTCGCCGCGGCCATCGACGAGACGGGCGCCGAGGGGCCCAGGCAGATGGGCCAGGTGATGAAGGTCGTGCAGCCGCGGGTCGCCGGGCGCGCCGACGGGCGGCGCGTGTCGGGCGAGGTCAAGCGCCAGCTGAGCTCGTGAGCACCGCGCTCGTCACCGGCGGCGGCACCGGCATCGGCCGCGCCTGCAGCCTCACCCTGCACCGCTCGGGGCGCGCCGTCGCGATCTCCTACCGGCGCTCGTCCGACGAGGCCGAGGCCACGGTCGCCGAGATCGAGGCCGAGGGCGGCCGCGCGCTGGCGGTCCGGGCGGACGTCACCGACGACGCCGCGGTCCGCGCGATGGTGGACGAGGTGCGGGAACGGCTCGGGCCGGTCGAGGTGCTCGTCAACAACGCCGGCGCCACCGTGCCGCTGCCCCTCGACGACCTCGAGGGCGCCACCGACGAGGTCTGGCAGCAGCTGCTCGCGATCAACCTCATGGCGCCCTGGTACTGCGCCCGGGCCGCGGCCGACGACCTGCGCGCCGCCGACGACGGCGTGGTGATCAACATCGGTTCGATCGCGGGGCAGACCGGCAACGGGTCGTCGCTGCCGTACGCGGTGAGCAAGTCGGCGCTCCAGGGGCTGACGCGCTCGCTCGCCCGCGCCCTGGCCCCGGTGCGGGTCAACGAGGTGGCGCCGGGCCTCGTGCTGACCCGGTGGTGGGCCGGCAACGAGGAGCGCGGCCGGGAGCTCGCGGCGTCGGCGCTGCTCGACCGCGAGACGACGCCCGAGGACGTGGCCCGCGCGGTGCTCGGGCTCGTCGAGAGCCGCGCGATCACGGGGCAGACGATCACCGTCGACGGCGGCCAGACCTTGTAGGCGCGCAGGGTCGCGGAGCGAGGGACGCCCTGGCGGCGTGGGACGCAGCGAGGGACGCCCTCGCGGCGATACGGGTGCGCCTACAGGGCCCGGGCTAGCAGCACGGCGGCGAGGACCAGGCCCGCGAGCGCGATCCCGACGCGCAGGACGGTCGGGGGCAGGCGGCGGGCGATCGCCGGGCCGCAGTAGTTGCCGACGAGCAGGCCGGCGGTCAGGGGCAGGGCCGCTGACCACGACACCTCGCCCAGCACCGCGAACCCGACCGCCGCGACGGCGTTCGACGCCCCGAGCAGCACGTTCTTCACGGCGTTGACGCGCACGAGGCTGTCGGCGAGGGCCCGCACGAGCAGGGCCATCATCACCACCCCGGCGGCCGCGCCGAAGTAGCCGCTGTACACCCCGACGGCGACGACGCCGACGACCGTGGCCGCGCGGCCGCCGCGCGAGGTGACCGGCGCGGCGTCGGGGCGCGGGCGCAGCAGGAGCACCAGCGAGGCACCGGCGACGAGGAACGGCACGATGAGCGCGAAGGCCTCCGACGGCGTGACGAGCACGAGGCCCGCGCCGATCGCGCCGCCGAGGATCGTCAGCGGCAGCAGCCGCAGCACCCGGGGCGCCTGGCCCCGCAGCTCCGGGCGCGAGCCGAGCATCGAGCCGACGCTGCTGACGGCCAGCGCGATGGTGTTCGTCTGGTTCGCGGCGACGGGGGAGAGGCCGACCGCCAGGAGGGCGGGGTAGGAGAAGAGCGACGCCAGCCCGGCCATCGAGCCCGACAGCCCGGCAGCGAACCCGGCGACGACGAGCAGGGCGACCATCGGCGCCATCACACCACCGGCTCACGCACGGTGCCGGGTTCCGCGGGGGAGGCGCGGGGCACACTCGCCCGGTGGAGCAGCGAGCGCCCGCGGGCCGGAGTCCGATCAGGGACGTCGAGATCCGGGACGAGACCATCCGGCTCGGCCAGCTGCTGAAGCTCGCGGACCTCGTGGAGCACGGCGCGGCCGCCCGGGAGGTCCTCGAGGCCGGCGAGGTCACGGTCAACGGACGCGGGGAGTCACGACGGGGTCGCCAGGTGGTGCCGGGCGACGTCGTGGCCCTCGGTGACGAGCGGATCCGCGTGCGCGGTCCCCAGGGGTAGCGCGACCGGCGGCGCGAGGCAGCCCGCGACGGAGCCTGCAACGGGGCCCGGAATCGCCGTCCCGGCGAACCGGGTGGAACGACGACGACCCCGAGCCCCGATGTGGAAACAGCCCCACGGAGAGAGGTCCGAGATGGGGCTGGGTACGAGCTTAGTCCCTGCACAGCGGGCCGTCGCCGGAGGACACCGCGTCCGATCCGGTCGCTATCGACTCGTCCCACGGACGTGACGTCACTGTCACCGAGTAACGGACATGTCACGCCACGTCACGACGATCGCGCTCTCACCCACCGGGCCCGGCGGACGGTGTGATCGGACCGAGACCTGCTCTATCGTGACCCTGCCTCCTGTTCGTCCGGTGACCGTCGCGTCCGTCGCGCGGGCGGGGGACAGCGGTCCGCACTGGGCCGTTCGTGGCCACCGAGGGGGAGCGGAGCGTGAGCGAAGGCGAGAGCGGGTCCGACGGCCCGGTCGGCGCACGCCGCCGCCGCCGCGGGCGGGTCGGGCGCACCGGCGCCCGCTTCCCGCGCCCCCTCGACGACGACGTCCCCGAGCCCGAGGACACCCCCGACGCGACGCCCGGGAGCAGCGACGGGACCACCGACGGGACGGCCGACGGGACCGCCGACGGGACCGCCGAGGGGACCGCGGACGCGTCCGGCGGCCTCGTCCTGCCCGGCGAGTCGGGCAGCCTCCCGCTCACCGGTGCCCGGTTCGGCTCCCACGCGCGCCGGGCCCGCAAGGAGGCCGCCCGCGCCGCCGAGCAGGACGCCGCCGTCCCGGAGCAGGCGCCGCCGCCGGCCCGTCGCCAGCCCGAGCCCGACGACGCGCCGACCATCCCGCTGTTCATCACCGCGCCCCCGCCGCCGGAGAGCACCCGCACCCGCGTGCGCCCCTACGTCCGCACGCGCGGGCGCACCCGGGCGCGGGCCGACCTCGCCGTCGAGACCCTCGTGTCCATCCCGTCCCCGCGCCCTCCGCTGGAGGACCCGGAGCACGTCGCGGTCGGCGACGTCGTCGACGACCCCCGGTCGGTGGCCGAGGTGGCCGCGCTGCTCGCGGTCCCGCTCGGCGTGGCCCGGGTGATCATCGACGACATGGCGGGCGCGGGACTGCTCCTCGTGCACCCGCGGGCCGTCGCCACGTCCGGGGCGCCGTCGCTCGACATCATGCAGCGCGTGCTGGACGGCCTGCACCGCCTGTAGAACAGGGGTGTGACGACCACGACCCCTCGCCTCACCGGCTACGCCCACGGTGGCGGCTGCGCCTGCAAGATCCCGCCCGGCGAGCTCGAGGACGTCGTCCGAGGCCTCACCCCGTCCCCGTCGACCGCGCGCGAGGGCGAGCTCGTCGTCGGGCTCGAGGACGGTGACGACGCCGCGGCGGTGCGCATCCGCGACGGGCTCGCGATCATCGCGACCACCGACTTCTTCACCCCGGTCGTCGACGACCCCTACGACTGGGGCCGCATCGCCGCCGCCAACGCGCTCTCCGACGTCTATGCGATGGGCGGGCGGCCGGTGATCGCGCTGAACCTCCTGTGCTGGCCGCGCGACGTCCTGCCCTACGACCTCGCGGCGGAGGTGCTGCGGGGCGGGCTGGCGGTCGCCGACGAGGCCGGGTGCCACGTCGCCGGCGGCCACTCGGTGGACGACCCCGAACCCAAGTACGGCATGGCCGTGACGGGCACGGCCGACCCGGACGCGCTCATCCGCAACGACGCCGCCCGCCCGGGCACGCCGCTGACGCTGACCAAGCCGCTCGGGCTCGGGGTGCTGAACAACCGGCACAAGGCCACCGGCGAGTCGTTCGCGGAGGCCATCGCCGTCATGACCACGCTCAACGCCGCGGCCTCTCGCGCCGCGCTCGCCGCCGGCATCCGCGCCGGCACCGACGTCACCGGCTTCGGCCTGCTCGGCCACGCGCACAAGATGGCGCGCGCCTCCGGCGTCACCGCGGTGATCGACAGCGCCGCCGTCCCGTTCCTCGACGGCGCCCGCGAGGCGGCCGCGGCGGGCAACGTGCCGGGCGGCTCGCGGCGCAACCTCGACTGGGTCCGCCCGCACGCGCGGATCGACGTCGACGAGACCACGGCGCTCCTGCTCGCGGACGCCCAGACCTCGGGCGGGCTGCTGCTCGCCGGCGAGATCCCCGGCCACCCGGTGATCGGCGAGATCGTCGCGCCCGAGGACGGCGTCACCCTCCGCGTGCGCTGAGCGCCTGCCCCCACAGGTCGAGCGCCGCCTCGCGGACCTCCTCGACGGGCACGTCGTGGGTGGCGCTGGCCTCGTGCCCGCACCAGCCGTCGAGCACGCGCCGCCCGCACACCTGGCAGCCGCCGTGCCACGAGACGAGCACGCGGTGCCAGGTGCGCGTGAGCGGGGCGACGTCGGCGAGGTTCGCGTAGGTGAACACCGCGACCGTCGGCGTGCCCACCGCGCCCGCGAGGTGGCGCGGGCCCGAGTCGTTGCCCAGCACCATCGTCGCGCGGGACAGGAGCCCCACCAGCGCGGGCAGGTCGAGGGTGCCGACGGCCGTCTCGGGCTCGGTGCGCATGCCCGCGACCACCCGCGCGACCCGGTCGGCCTCGCTCGGCCCGCCGGCGACGACGACGCGGGCGCCACGGCCGGCGCCGTCGGCGAGGTCGGCGAGGTCGGCGAGGTCCTGGGCGATCGCGCCGAGGCGCTCCTCCGGGTAGCAGCGGCGGGCGTCGGTGGCCCCGGGGTGCACGACGAGCAGCGGGGCGTCGCCGGGCGGCACGACGGCGCGCGAGGCCGCGAGGTCGGCCTCGGTCACGGCGAGGTGGGGCTCGATGCGACGGGTGGGCGCGCCCGCCGCGGCCGCGACCTCCAGCCAGCGGACGGTGTCGTGCTGGTAGGGCCAGTAGGGCACCCAGCGGTCGGGTCGCGGCGCGTCGGGGGTGGCGGCGCCGACGGTCACCTCCGCGCCCAGGCGCAGCAGGAGCTTGTTGGAGTTCCGCCCGCCGCCGTGGAGCTGCACGGCCAGGTCGTAGCCCTCGGCGCGGCGCTCCGCGCACCAGGCCTCGACCTCCTCCTCACTCGCGTCCGGGTCGGGACCCACCCGCACACCGGGCACGAGCGGCACCGTGACGACGCGGTCCACCGGTGACGGCCGGCCCGCGAGCAGCGCCTCGTGGTGCTTCGCGCCGAGCAGCGTGATCTCGGCGTCGGGGTAGGCGTCGCGCAGCGCGGAGAGCGCGGGCTCGGCCACGACGTAGTCGCCGATGCCGTTGGCGCGCAGGATCGCGATCCGCCGGGCGTCGGGCACCGGGGGAGCGGGTTGGGCCGGGAGGCCCAGGGCCGGGCCGTCAGGACGGCCGTGCGGGGGGCCGTCGGGGGACGCAGCGACCCGTGGGTCGGGGACGATCACGCCGCGAGAGCCTACGGTCGGGGCATGGAGAGCGAGCAGCGAGCAGCCGTGGTGACCGGATCGGGAAGCGGGATCGGGCGCGCGATCGTCGACCGGCTCCACGGCGACGGGTGGTCGGTCCTCGGCGTCGACCTCAAGAGCGACGAGACCCTGCCCGGCCCCTCGCTGGGCGCCGACCTCACCACCCGCGAGGGCAACCGCGCGGCCGTCGACACCGCGCTCGAGCACTTCGGGCGCCTCGACCTCGTCGTCGCCAACGCCGGGTTCCAGCACGTGTCCCCGGTCGCCGACTTCGACGAGGACCGCTGGGACGCGCTGCTCGGGATCCTCCTGACCAGCCCGTTCCTGCTCGCCAAGTACGCCTGGGAGTCCCTGCGCGCCGCGCCCGAGGGCGGGCGGTTCGTCGCGATCGCCTCCGCCCACGCGCTGGCGGCGTCCCCGTTCAAGGCGGGCTACGTGTCCGCCAAGCACGGGGTGCTGGGCCTGGTGAAGACGCTCGCGCTCGAGGGCGCGGCGGACGGGATCACCGCCACGGCCGTCTGCCCGGGCTACGTGCGCACCCCGCTGGTCGAGAAGCAGATCGCCGACCAGGCGCGCGCCCACGGCATCAGCGAGGACCGGGTGCTCGAGGAGGTCATCCTCACCCCGCACGCGAGCAAGCGGCTCATCGAGCCCGCCGAGGTCGCCGACGTCGTCGCCTTCCTCCAGACGCGCGCGGGGTCGTCGTTCACCGGCTCGCCCGTGATCATGGACATGGGCTGGACGGCGCGCTGAGGGCGAGCGCCGCGGGGATACTGCGCGCGTGACCCTCCGGGAGCTCGCCCACGAGCGCTGGCTCACCGTCCCCAACGCGCTGAGCTTCGTGCGCCTGCTCGGGGTGCCGCTGTTCCTGTGGCTGCTCCTGGGGCCGCAGGCGGACGGCTGGGCGCTGGTCGTGCTGGTCGCGAGCGGCGTCACCGACTGGCTCGACGGGCGCATCGCGCGCGCCCTCGACCAGTACAGCCGTCTGGGGGAGCTGCTCGACCCGCTCGCCGACCGGCTCTACACCGTCGCGGCGCTCGTGGCGTTCCTCATCCGCGGGATCGTGCCGTGGTGGGTGCTCGCGCTCATCCTCGGGCGCGACCTCGTCGTCTCCCTGGCCCTGCCGTTGCTGCGCCGCAAGGGCTACCTCGCGTTCCCCGTGCTCTACCTGGGCAAGGCCGCGACGCTGAACCTGCTCTACGCGTTCCCGCTGCTCCTGCTGGCGCAGATGGACTGGCCCGGCGCCGACCTCGCCCGACCGTTCGCCTACGCCTTCACCGCCTGGGGCATCGCGTTGCACCTGTGGTCGGGGGCGCTCTACCTGATCCAGCTCGTCCGCGCGCCTTCGGAGAGGGAGCCGAGCAACGCTCGACCATGACATCGCCCCGCTCGCCCGCTAGCCTGCCGCCGCCCGTACGCGGCGGTAGCCGTGTGAGCCGACGAGATGAGGAGCCGCCCGTGGTCCCCGAGGGCCTGCGCTACACCGCCGAGCACGAGTGGATCACGGCGACCGAGGCCGACCCCTCCGTCGTGCGGGTCGGCATCACCGATTACGCGCAGGACCAGCTCGGCGACGTGGTCTTCGTCCAGCTGCCGTCGGTGGGGGCGTCGGTGACGTCGGGCGAGTCCGTGGCGGAGGTCGAGTCGACGAAGTCGGTCTCGGAGATCTACGCGCCGCTCGACGGCGAGGTGACGGCGGTCAACGACGCGCTGTCCGACACCCCCGAGCTCATCAACTCCGACCCCTACGGCTCGGGCTGGATGATGGAGCTGCGGGTGCCCGACCCGCGCGCCGTCGACGAGCTGCTCGACGCGGCCGGCTACCAGGACCTCGTCGACGGTTCCTGACGCACGGTCGGGGTGGCCGGCGGCACTCGACGGGGCACCGCCCTGCACGCTCCGCCACGGCACGCCGATGTCCGCTCACGGTGGGTGGGGAGGGCCTCGACCCCGTGACGGGGACCGGTACCGTGTCGGCCACCTCGCGACGATCCGTCACCGAGCCCCGCACCGGCGCCTCCACCGCGCCGCGCGACGGCCTCCGGGGACGGGCGGGACGACCTGGACGAGCACGACACGACGGAGGAGCACGGTGAGCACAGGCGGTCCCCCGGTCCCCCCCGAGCGTCAGGGCGAGACGACGTCGGTCTTCCGGGCCGACTTCCTGGCCGACCCCGAGACCGAGTCGCGCGGCGCCCCGGTCTCCGGGGTCGACGCGCTGCCGGCCGGCTCGGCGCTGCTGGTGGTGAAGCGCGGTCCGAACGCGGGCTCGCGCTTCCTGCTCGACCGCGACACCACGAGCGCCGGTCGCCACCCCGACTCGGACATCTTCCTCGACGACGTCACCGTCTCCCGCCGTCACGCGGAGTTCCGCCGCGACGGCGCGGAGTTCGTGGTGGTCGACGTCGGGAGCCTCAACGGCACCTACGTCAACCGCGAGCCGGTCGACACCGCGGTGCTCGCCAACGGCGACGAGGTGCAGATCGGCAAGTTCCGTCTCGTGTTCCTCACCGGCCCCCGCGACGGCGGGTCGGCCGGGGCGGGGGCGGGGCTGGAGTGACCGCCGCCGGGCTGCCCGAGCCGGGGGGAGCCCCCCTCTCGATCGGCTCGGTCCTGGACGCGCTGCGGGCCGAGTTCCCGGAGATCACGATCTCCAAGATCCGGTTCCTCGAGTCCGAGGGGCTGATCCGCCCGGCCCGCACGCCGGCGGGGTACCGCCAGTTCTCGCACGACGACGTCGTCCGGCTGCGGTTCGTCCTGTCCGCACAGCGCGACCACTACCTGCCCCTCAAGGTCATCCGGTCCCGGCTCGAGGAGTTCGACCGGAACCCGGTGCCCGGCGGCCCGTCGCTACCCGGGGACCTGCCGGTCGGCGGGGGTGCCGGGAACACCGGCGTGGCCCTCGCGGGCGGTCCGGCCGTCGACGCGGGCGGACCGGGCGGACCCGGTGGCCCCGGCGGCCCCTCGGGTCCCTCCACGGGTGGCGGCGGCCCCAGCGCCGGGGCGACGGCGCGGGTGCGCAGCCTCGCCTCGGTCGCCGACCGCGTCGAGCCCGACGAGGACCCGGACGGCACGATCGCCGGGGTCGCGCGCGGCGACACCGTGGGCCGCGACGTGCTGCTCGCCGAGGACGGCGTGGACGCCACGCTGCTCGACGGCCTCGAGAGCCACGGCATCCTGCGTCCCGACGCCGACGGGCGCTACGAGCCCGAGGACGTGCTCGTCGCGCGCACCGCGGCGTCGCTCGCCCGGCTCGGCGTCGAGCCCCGCCTGCTGCGCTCCGTGCGCGCCGGCGCCGACCGCGAGGTCGGGCTGCTCGCGCAGCTCGTGACGCCGGTGGCGCGCAGCCGCGGCCCCGAGGCGGCCCGGCGCGCCGAGGAGCTCTCGGCCGAGCTGGCGGCGCTCTCCGGGCGCCTGCACGCCCTGCTCGTCGGCGCGGGTCTGCGCCACGGCCTGCGGCGCTGACACCCGCCCTGACACCCGCCCTGACACGAGCGCTGACACCGTTCAGCGGGGCGCCCGGCACGGCCGTCACATCGCCGTGACAGGAGCGTCACGACCCCGGCACGAGCCCTCCGTACGAGGCCCGCGCCCGCTCGGCGACGCGCTCCGGGCGGGTCCCTCGGACGCGCGCGCGGCGGTCGCGGAGCGTGTAGCGTCACGGGTCGTCGACCGAGGGCTGGGAGACGGAGCCTGCGGGCCCGACCAGGAGGAGGGCGAGTCGCATGAGCGAGATGCGTGTCGTGGGTGTGCGGGTCGAGCTCCCCGCTAACCAGCCGATCCTCCTCCTGCGGGAGGCCGAGGGCGACCGTTATCTCCCGATCTGGATCGGGTCGGTGGAGGCCACCGCCATCGCCCTCGAGCAGCAGGGCGTCAAGCCGGCCCGTCCGCTCACGCACGACCTGCTCAAGGACGTGCTGGGCGCGCTGGACCGGCGCCTGGAGCAGGTGCGGATCATCGATCTGCAGGAGGGCACGTTCTACGCCGAGCTCGTCTTCGACGGCGACGTGCGCGTGTCCGCCCGCCCCAGCGACTCGGTGGCCCTCGCCCTGCGCGTGGGCGTGCCGATCCACGCCGAGGAGGGTGTGCTCTCCGAGGCCGGGCTCGTCATCCCCGACGAGCAGGAGGACGAGGTCGAGAAGTTCCGCGAGTTCCTCGACTCCGTGTCCCCGGAGGACTTCCGAGGGGCGGACACATAGCGTGTCCGGCGGCCCGCTACTCTCACCCTGAACTCGAGGTCGAGAGTCGCCGCGCGTCGCGTTGACCCCCGTCTCCGCCGCTCGTACCGTCGGCGACACCACGGTACGAGGGAGGCAGTCGGTGAGCGGTGGTCAGGACGGCGGTCCCGCCGGCCCCGAGCTCGAGCCCCTCGGCCCGGAGGGTGAGCAGGGCCTGTTGTTCGCCGACGAGCTCTTCGGCGACACGGGTCCGGGCACCGGCGACGTCCTCGGCTACCGCGGTCCGGCCGCGTGCCAGATCGTGGGCATCACCTACCGCCAGCTCGACTACTGGGCGCGCACGAAGCTCGTGGTGCCGAGCATCCGTACCGCCACCGGCTCCGGCTCGCAACGCCTGTACTCGTTCAAGGACCTCGCGGTCCTCAAGGTGGTCAAGAACCTCCTCGACACCGGCGTCTCGCTGAACAACATCCGCGTCGCCGTCGAGCAGCTGCGCCGCCACGGCGTGCGCGACCTCGCCCGCATCACCCTGTTCTCCGACGGGGTCACGGTCTACGAGTGCACCTCGCCGGAGGAGGTCGTCGACCTGCTCCAGGGCGGCCAGGGCGTCTTCGGCATCGCCGTCGGCGGGGCCATGCGCGAGATCTCCGGCAGCATCTCGCGCTTCCCGGCCGAGCGCGCCGACGCCGCCGTCGTCGAGCACGCGCCGGAGGACGAGCTGGCCTCCCGCCGGGCCCGGGGGACGCGCACCGCCGGCTGACGGCATCGCCGGCGAGGGGCCCGGTCGGACGAGCGCCCGAGGCGCGACGAGCCGGGTGACGGCGGCCACGCGGGTCCTGGGGCGTCGGCACCATCTGCGCTACCCTCATCGCGTCGTTCTTGGACACCGCGCGGGAGAGACCTGCAGTCAGAAGCCTCTGGACGCAGGCGCCGAAGGAGCAACTCCTCCCCGGAACCTCTCAGGCACCCCGACCGCGCGGAGGAGACGACCTCTGGAAAGTGGTGACCGGTCCGGGTCCTGCCCGGAGCGCGAGCCCGCCGATGGTGCAAGCCGAGGGTGAGCCCACCTCACCGGCGAAGCTCTCAGGCGCCCGCACGGGAGCGGGCAGCGGCAGAGGGGGAGGCCGCGTGACGGACGGAGACGTCCGGAGCGCGAGGCCCCAGCCCGCCCTGCACCGGAGGCGTCATGAACGCATCGCACGGTCCCGCACCCTCCTCGTCCTGGGACTCGTCCTGGGATGCAGCCCCGCTCGCCGCTCTCGAGCACGGCGTCCCCTTCGCCGACCGCCACATCGGTCCCGACGCCCGCGGCCTCGCCCGGATGCTCGACACGGTCGGCGTCGGCTCGCTGGAGGAGCTCGCCGACCGGGCGATGCCCACGTCGATCCGCACGGACCCGGCCGACTGGTCCGACGACGCCACGGGCGCCGCGCCGCCCCCGCCGGCGACCGAGGCCCAGGTGCTCGACGAGCTGCGCGGGCTCGCCGCGCAGAACACCGTCCTCGAGCCGATGCTCGGCCTCGGCTACCACGGCACGATCACCCCACCGGTGATCCGCCGCAACGTCCTCGAGGACCCGGCCTGGTACACCGCGTACACGCCGTACCAGCCCGAGATCTCCCAGGGCCGGCTCGAGGCGCTGCTGAACTTCCAGACGATGGTCTGCGACCTCACGGGTCTCGACGTCGCCGGTGCGTCGATGCTCGACGAGTCGACCGCCGCGGCCGAGGCGATGTTGCTGCTGCGCCGGGCGGACAAGACGAAGTCGTCGCGGTTCCTCGTCGACGCCGACACGCTGCCGCAGACGATCGCGGTGCTGCACACGCGCGCCGAGGCGCTGGGGATCGAGCTGCAGGTGGTCGACGTGACCACCGGGGCGAGCGGAGCGACGGGAGAAGGGGTGGCGCTGCCCACCGACGACTTCTTCGGCCTGCTGCTCGCCGCCCCCGGCGCCTCGGGCGCGCTGCGCGACCACCGCGCCGTCGTCGAGGCCGCTCACGCGCGCGGTGCCGCGGTCGTCGTGGCCTGCGACCTGCTCGCGGCGGCGATGGTGACCCCGCCGGGGGAGATCGGCGCCGACGTCGCGGTCGGCTCGACCCAGCGCTTCGGCGTCCCGCTGGGCTTCGGTGGCCCGCACGCCGGGTTCCTCGCCGTGCGCCAGGGCCTCGCCCGCCAGCTGCCGGGGCGCCTGGTCGGCACGTCGGTCGACGCCGACGGCGACCCCGCCCACCGCCTGGCCCTGCAGACGCGCGAGCAGCACATCCGCCGCGACAAGGCGACGAGCAACATCTGCACCGCGCAGGTGCTGCTCGCGGTGATCGCCGCGATGTACGCCGTGCACCACGGGCCCACGGGCCTCCGCACGATCGCGCGCCGCACCCACCGCATGGCGGCCGTGCTCGCCGCGGGCCTGGTCAAGGGCGGCGTGGAGGTCGTCCACCGCGAGTTCTTCGACACCGTGCTCGTGCACGTCCCGGGCGGCGCGGCCGGCGCGGTGGCGGCCTGTCGTGCCGAGGGAATCCTCGTGCGGGAGGTCGACGCCGACCACGTCGGCGTCTCCTGCTCCGAGCGCACCACCCGCGAGCACCTGCGCGCGCTGTGGCGGGCGCTGGGCGCGGGGGAGATGGACGCCGAGGACCTCGACGCCGCCACCGGCGACGCGATCCCCGCGTCGCTCGCGCGCACGTCGTCGTACCTCACCCACCCGGTCTTCCACCGGCACCGCAGCGAGACCGCGCTGCTGCGCTACCTGCGCGAGCTCGCCGACAAGGACGTCGCGCTCGACCGCAGCATGATCCCGCTGGGCTCCTGCACGATGAAGCTCAACGCGACCGCCGAGATGGAGCCGATCACCTATCCCGGCTTCGCCGAGCTGCACCCGTTCGCGCCCGCGTCGGACGCGCCGGGGATGCTGCGGGTGATCCACGACCTCGAGGACTGGCTGGTCCACCTCACCGGCTACCACGCGGTCTCGCTGCAGCCCAACGCCGGTTCCCAGGGCGAGCTCGCCGGGCTGCTCGCGATCCGCGCCTACCACCGCAGCCGCGGCGACGAGCACCGCGACGTCTGCGTCATCCCGGCCTCGGCGCACGGCACCAACGCCGCGTCGGCGATCTCGGCGGGGATGCGGGTGAAGGTCGTCAAGACGACCGACCGCGGGGACGTCGACCGCGAGCACCTGGGCGAGGTGATCGCGGAGGTCGGCGACGCGCTGGCCGCGATCATGATCACCTACCCGTCGACGCACGGCGTCTACGAGCCGCACGTGCGCAAGGTCTGCGCCGCGGTGCACGACGCGGGCGGGCAGGTCTACGTCGACGGCGCCAACCTCAACGCGCTGGTCGGGCTCGCCCGGCCGGGCCGCTTCGGCGCCGACGTCAGCCACCTGAACCTGCACAAGACCTTCTGCATCCCGCACGGCGGCGGCGGGCCGGGCGTCGGCCCGGTCGGCGTGGCCGAGCACCTCGCACCGTTCCTGCCGAACCACCCGGCCCAGCCGACGGCCGGCCCGGCGACCGGGGTCGGCCCGGTGGCGGGCGCGCCGTGGGGGTCGGCATCGATCCTGCCGATCTCCTGGGCCTACGTCCGGCTCATGGGCGTCGACGGCCTGCGTCGCGCGACGCTGACGGCCGTGGCCGCGGCGAACTACGTCGCGAAGCGCCTGCACGAGCACTTCCCGGTGCTCTACACCGGGCCGGACGGCTTCGTCGCCCACGAGTGCATCCTCGACCTGCGCCCGCTGACGAAGGCCTCGGGCATCTCGGTCGACGACGTCGCCAAGCGCCTCGCCGACTACGGCTTCCACGCCCCGACGATGTCGTTCCCCGTGGCCGGCACGCTGATGGTGGAGCCGACCGAGTCCGAGGACCTCGCCGAGATCGACCGGTTCTGCGACGCGATGATCGCGATCCGGGGCGAGGTGGCCCGCGTCGAGTCGGGGGAGTGGCCGGCCGACGACAACCCGCTGGTCCACGCGCCGTTCACCGCGCGGTCGGTGCTCGGCGGGACGTGGGACCACCCCTACACCCGCGAGGAGGCCGCCTTCCCGGCCGGCGGGCGCCCGGCGAAGATCTGGCCACCCGTGCGCCGGATCGACGCCGCCCACGGCGACCGCCACCTCGTCTGCTCCTGCCCGCCGCTGGAGGAGCTCGCCGACTGAGGTGCGTTCCGCGCAGGTGAGCAGGAAGAAGGGCTGTAGCCCTTCTTCCTGCTCACATGGCCGACGGCCACACGTCCACGGCCGAGCGCACCTCGCGCAGGGAGACGCCGCGGGCGTGGAGCAGCGTCGACGCCCGGCCGGTCTCGCGGTGCAGCATCCCGAGGAGCACGTGCTCGGTGCCGATGGTCCGGTCGCCGCGCCGGATGGCCTCGCGCAGCGCGAGCTCCAGGACCTTCTTCGCGCCGCGGTCGAACGGGATGTGACCCCAGCGGCGCCGCCGGCGCATGCCCGCGGCCCGGGTGTTCTCCAGCGCGCCGGGGCCGAAGGTGTCCTCGACGCGCTCGCGGACCTCGTCGAGGTCGATCCCCACGCTCGCCAGGGCGTCCCGGTCGGACACCACCGAGCGGCGGAGATCGTCCTCGACGACCCGCAGCGTCACCCCGCGCGCGGCGAGCAGCGCGGCGCCGCGGGTGTCGGTCGCCCGGCAGACGCCGAGCAGCAGGTGCTCGCTGCGGATCGTGTCGTCCCCGCGTTCGCGGGCGTCCTCCTGCGCGAGCACGACGACCCGGCGCGCCGGGTCGGTGAACCGTTCGAACACATCGCCCTCCTGGACGTCAGTCGACGACGCGGCGGTACTTCTTGTGCACCGCCTGCCGGCTGACCGACAGCCCGTCGGCGATCTGCTGCCACGACCACCCCTGATCGCGCGCGTTGCGCACCTGCAGCTCCTCGAGGGACTCCAGCAGCGTCCGCAACGACGCCACCGCCGCGAGCCCGGTCGCCGGGTCCCGCGAGGAGGCCGCCGCCGCCACCGCCGTCGCATCAGCCATGGCCGTCAATCTAGGTTGACACACCCGGGCCTGTCAACCGCCGTTGACACCGACGGCGGTGGGGCACGACCACGCGGTCAGACGGTGATCGCCTCGGTCGGCGCCTCCGCCTCGGGGACGATCGGCGGTGGGGTCGTGGCGTGGCGCAGCGCCCAGGCCAGGACGTAGTCGGCGATCTCCTCCCAGCCCGGCGCGGCGGGCAGGAGGTGGGGCCTGCCGCCGTACTCGACGACCTCGGTGATCGTCTTCTCGCTCTGGTAGTGCGCCGCGTTCGACCACTGCACCTTCGGCGGCATGATGTTGTCGCAGCTCCCGGCGACGAACAGCAGCGGCGCGCGGCGGTCGTTGTGGTAGTCGACCCACGTGCCCTGGTGGCCGGGCGTGAGGTTGGCGAGCGCGCCCTCGAACACGATGCTGCCCGACACCGGGATCGCATAGCGCTCGTAGAGGGCGCGGGCCTGCTCCTCGGGGAAGGTGTTGGTGAACGCGTAGTTCCAGTGCGCGAAGTCGTAGCGGATCGCGCGGTGGCGGTTGGCCGGGTTCTTCAGCACCGGGAACGTGGCCTTGACCTGCGACAGCGGGATCACCGGCACGCCCTCGGTGGGCGCCGAGTTCAGGGCGACGCCGGCGGCCCCGAAGCCGTGGTCGAGCAGGATCTGGGTGAACGCCCCGCCGGCGGAGTGCCCGATGATGATGGGCGGGGACGACAGACCGCGCAGGATCTCCTCGAGGTGCTCGATGATCGCGGGGATCGTCAGGGCCTCGACGGGGGAGGGGTCGGCGTTGAGGGACTCGACCTCCACCTCGAAGCCCGGGTACGCGGGCGCGATGACCCGGAAGCCCTTGGCCTCGTAGTGGGCCACCCACTGCTCCCAGGAGCGCGGGGTCACCCAGAAGCCGTGGACGAGGACGATGGTGTCGGGGGTCTGCTGGGCGTCGGTCATCCCGGTGCTCTCCTCGATCGGACTACGGTGTGATCACCGTAGGTAGAGCACTGGTGCCGGAGTTGTCGCAGCGTGCGCGGTTCTTGCCCCACGGTGCGCCCGGAGCCTTGGAGTCTCCGTCCGGGGTCTCTACGCTCGGTCACCATGCTCGTGCTCGACTCCCGCGACGCCCCGCCGGCCGCGCGTGCGGAGCTCGTCACGACGCTGATGGCCGAGACGAGCGCCGCCACCGTCACGCTGGCGCCCCACGCCGACCTCCACGCACGCATGGACCTCTGGCAGCTCGGCCGCCTCGCGCTCTTCCGCAGCGAGTCGTCGGGTGTGGCCATGTCCCGCGACGTGCGCCGCGCGCGGCGGGAGGAGACGCCGATCGTGGCGCTCGCGGTCCAGGAGCGCAGCACCGCTCGCCACGAGCAGTTCGGTCACCAGCAGACCGTCGCCCCGGGGCGGCTCATGGTGGTCGACCTCTCGGCGCCCTTCGCCTTCTCCTGGGCCACGTCGGGCGCCTCGCGGGCCCTGCAGGTGCCGCTGGACGCGCTCGCCCTGCCCGTCGAGGTCGTCCGCGACGCGGGGCCCCGCCTCGACGCCGGCCCGCTCGCGGGGCTCGTCACGCGGCACATCGTGGACCTCTTCGAGGCCGCCGACCGCCTCGCCGCCTCCGAGCAGGCCGCGGCGATCGGGTCGGCGACCATCGACCTCGTCCGTGCGCTGCTCGCCTCGACCAGCCGGCGCGACCCGGGCGTGCGCCGGGAGACCCTGCTCGCGCAGGTCCACGAGTACGTCCGGCAGCGGCTGCGCGACCCCGACCTCGACGCCGACGAGATCGCCGCCGTCCACGCCGTCTCGCGACGCCGGCTCTTCGCGCTGTTCGCCGACGCCGGCACCAGCCTCGAGCAGACGATCATCGCCCGGCGGCTCGAGGCCGCCCACGACGAGCTCGGCCGGCCCGGCGCGCGCCACAAGGGCATCGCGACCGTGGCCCACGAGTGGGGCTTCCGCGACGCCGCGCACTTCAGCCGCCGGTTCAAGGAGGCCTACGGCATGACCCCGCGGGAGCGGCGCGCGGCGGGGGCCACCGGGGGGAGGGCCGAGGACACCTAGGACAGGGTCGTCGTCCCCGGGGTGAGGACGACGGGCACGGGCGCGGCGCGCAGCACCGCGGCGCCGGGGTCGCCGAGCAGGACGCGGGTGGCGGTGCCGGCGGCGTTGGCGCCGACGACGAGCAGCTCGCCGGGGTCCCAGCCGATGCCCGTCACCGCGTCCTCGACGGTGGCGGCGGCGTGGGCGAGGGTCTCGGCGTCGGTCACCCCGAGCGCGGCGAGCGCCGCGCGCTGGGCGTCCTGCATCTGCTCGCGCCACTGCTCGACGACGATCTGCTCGGCGTGCAGCCCCGCCTCGGGCGGCACGGTGCGCTCGCGCTGGGGTCCGAACGACGCCACGCGCAGGGTCGCGCCGGTGCGCCGCGCGAGGTCGGCGGCGGTGGCGAGCACCCGCCCGGCGTGACGCCCGCCGCCCCACGCGCAGGTCACACGGGTGATCGGGCCCTCGTGCAGGGCGCCGTCGCCCCCGAGCGCGACCGGGACGTCGGCGGCGCGGGCGAGGCGGGCGCCGATCGAGCCCGGGCCGGGCGGGGCGTCGCCGAGCACGACGACCGCGGCCTGGTGGGCGTGCGCGGCACGGGCGAGGCCGCCGGGCACCGAGCGGTCGGCGATGGACGTCACCTCGACCTCGACGCCCTCGACCGCGGGCGTCGCCGGCTCCGGGGCCGGGTCCTCGCCGTGGCCGGTGACGGTGCACAGGACGAGGGGGCCGCCGAGCGCGCGGGCCAGGCGCCCGCCGAGCACGATCGCGCGGCCGTCGGGGTCGGTGCCGGGCAGGTGGCCGACGAGGACGGTCACGGGCGCTCCCCACCGGTCGCGTCGCCCGCCGCGGCGGCCAGGCGTGAGTGCCGTGCCCCGTAGAACGCCCAGAACACCAGCGCCACCGCGAGCCAGAGCACGAACACCACCAGCGTGATCCACTGCAGCCCGACGATGAGGTACAGGCACGCCGCGATCGAGAGGATCGGCGTCACCGGATAGCCCGGGACGCGGAACCCGCGGGGCAGGTCGGGCGCGGTGCGCCGCAGCACGATGACGCCGACCGACACCACGCAGAACGCCACCAGCGTGCCGACGCTGACCAGGTCGGCGAGGACGTCGAGCGGCACGAGCCCCGCCAGCACGGCGACGCCGACGCCGACGAGCAGGGTGGTCGGCACCGGGGTCAGCGTGCGGGGGTTCACCCGCGAGAGCAGCGGCGGCAGCATCCCGTCGCGGCTCATCGAGAACAGGATCCGCGTCTGCGCGTACATCGTCACCAGGGTGACACTGAAGATCGAGATGACGGCACCCGCCGCGATGACGATGCCCGGCCAGGCCGCCCCGGTCACCTCGCCCATGATCGCGGCGAGGCCGGCCTCCTGGCCCTCGAACTCGCCCCACGGTTGGGCCCCGAGCGCCGACACCGCGACGAGCAGGTAGACCACGGTGACGACGACGAGCGCGAGCACCAGCGCGCGCGGCAGGTTGCGGCGCGGGTCGCGGACCTCCTCGCCGGCCGTCGACACCGCGTCGAGGCCGATGAACGAGAAGAACACCGTGCCCGCCGCCGCCCCGATGCCGCCGACGCCGAGCGGCGCGAACTGCGCGAAGTTGTCGGCGGTGAAGGCGGTGAACGCGATGGCCACGAACAGCAGCAGCACGCCGAGCTTGATCACCACCATGACGGCGTTGACCGCGGCCGACTCGCTGACCCCGCGCACCAGCAGCAGCGTGCAGAGGACGACGAGGACGACGGCGGGCAGGTTGAACACGCCGCCCGCTCCGGGCGCGCCGGACAGGGCGTCGGGCACCCGGAGGCCGATCGTCGCCTCGAACAGCGCGTTGAGGTACTCCGACCAGCCCACCGCGACCGCGGCCGACGACACGAGGTACTCGAGGATCAGGCAGGCCGCGACCGCCATCGCCGCCGCCTCACCGAGCGTCGCGTAGGCGTAGGAGTACGACGACCCGGACACCGGCACCGCCGACGCGAGCTCGGCGTAGCAGAGCGCGGTCAGCCCGGCCGTGATCGCGGCGATGACGAACGACAGGACCACCGCGGGCCCGGCCTCCGGCGTCGCCTCGGAGAGCACGAAGAAGATGCCGGTGCCGACCGTGGCGCCGATGCCGATCGCCGCGAGCTGGCCGAGGCCGATCGAACGCTTGAGCTCGCCGCCCTCGTGCCCCGCGGAGGCGTCGGCGCCGCTCTCGGCAGCCATCGTGGTGACCGGTTTGCGCCGCAACCAGGCGGCGCGGTCGAGTGTCGGCACGGCCGTCCCTCTCGAGCGTGCGAACGTCGGTCCCCTCACCCTCGAGCGGAGGAACGGCAGCCTAACGCGCGTTCGCGGCGGCCGCCCCGTGACTCGTCCGGCGTCCGATGACCAGCGCGACGACGGCCGCGAGGACCGTCACGACGCCGACCACCCACAGTCCGGCGCGCTGGCTGCCGGTCAGGTCGGCGAGGCCGCCGGTGACGTACGGGGCGACGAAGCCCGAGACGTTGCCCAGCGAGTTGATCAGCGCGATCCCGCCGGCGGCGGCGGCGCCCGTGAGGAACTGCGAGGGCAGCGGCCAGAACGTCGGCAGCGCCGAGCAGATGCCGACGGCACAGACGGTCACCGCGGCGATCGCCGAGAACGGGTCCTGCAGGTAGAGCGCGATGGGGATGGCGATGCCGCCGACGAGCATCGGCAGTGCGAGCCACCAGCGCCGCCCGCTCTCGCCGGCGAGGAAGCCGCCGTCGGTGCGCGCGGCGGCCCGGTCGGCCGCGCGGCTCCACAGCACCATCCCGATCGCGGCGACGGCGTAGGGCACCGACGTGACCAGGCCCTTCTCGATCGTGTCGAGCTTCGTGCCGAACTGCTGCTCGAAGCCGGCGACGATCGTGGGCAGGAAGAAGCCGAGCGCGTAGAGGCCGTAGGTGACGCCGAAGTAGACGAAGGCCAGCACGAGGATCCGGGGCGCGGTCAGCGCCCGGCGCAGCGGCCAGTGGCCGGCGGCCTCGACCTGGGCGGACTCGGCGTCGAGGCGGGCCCGCAGCCAGCGCCGCTCGTCGTCGGCGAGCCAGCGGGCGTCCTCGGGCCGGTCGGTGAGCGCCCACAGGGTGAGCAACCCGAGCAGGATCGCCGGGATGCCCTCGAACAGGAACATCACCCGCCAGCCCGACAGGCCGAACAGCCCGTCGCCCGCCTGGATGATCAGGGCGCTGACCGTCGAGCCGACCGCGGTCGACACCGGCACCGCGACCATGAACCAGCCGACCGCCCGCGCCCGGTACTCGGCCGGGAACCAGAAGGTCAGGTACAGGATGATCCCGGGGAAGAAGCCCGCCTCGGCGACGCCGAGCAGGAACCGCAGGATGATCAGGACGGTGGCGTTCGGCGTGAACGCCATGACCGTCGCGACGATCCCCCAGGACACCAGGATCCGGGTGATCCACCGCCGCGCCCCGAAGCGGTGCAGGGCGAGGTTGCTCGGCACCTCGAGCAGCAGGTAGCCGACGAAGAAGATCCCCGACGCCAGCCCGAACACCGTCGCGGTCAGGCCCAGCTCGGCGTTCATGCCGTTCGGGCCGGCGAAGCCGATGTTGACGCGGTCCAGGTAGTTGACGAAGTACAGCAGCCCCAGCAGGGGCATCAGCCGGCGGACGACCTTGCGCAGCGTCCGCCGGCCGAGATCACTGTCCGTGCTCGGTCCGCTCGTCTCCGTCGACACCCGCTCAGTGGACCAGGCGTGTCACGGCGCTGTGAAGTCCTACTTGCAGCTGCGCAGTGCCGACACGTCGGGGGAGCCGCCGCGCTCGAACGAGATGTGCACGTGGTCCTCGTGGTTGGCCGTGGCGCCGCCGCGGTCCTCCATGCCCTCCCAGCCGGACCCGGTGTTGATCCGCTGGTCCCAGATGACGTACGAGACGCCGAGCTCGTCCTTGTTCTCGACGATGCAGTCGGCGATCGCGTCGCCGCTCGTGGTCATGAAGTCGAGCGCGTAGCCGTCCGGGTGGTCGGACTGCCCGCCGCGGCTGCCGACGCCGAGCACGTCGTGGCCGGGGAAGACGCACTCCATCGCGTTGCCGACCTCCTGGACGGAGTCGGCGACCCCGCCGTAGGAGCCCGAGGCCCCGCAGTTCGTCACCGAGGCGGTGCGCTCCTGCTCGGCCGCCCGTTCCTGCGCGGCCTGCTGCGCGCGCCGCTCCTCGGCGGCCCGGGCCCGGGCCTCGCGGGCGGTCGCGGCGTCCGCGGCGCGGTCGCGCTCGGTCGCCTTGATGAGGTCCGCCGACGCGGCGCTCGTGCCCGGGCCGCTGACGGGGGCGACGGCCGAGCGCGCACCGGACGCCGACGAGGACGGGCCGGCGAGGGCGGCACCCTGCGCGGAGAGCTCGAGGGTGGTCGCGGCGCCCTGCGGGTCCTGGTCGGGCAGGGCGATGACCGCCGGCCCGACGAGGGCGAGCGCGCTGCCGGTCAGGCCCGCGGCGAGCGCGCCGTGCCGGATCGCCGAGCGACCGGGGGAGCGGTGCCGGGAGCCGCCGCGGACGGCGCCCACGGGCATGACGAACGGGACGGTGCGGGGCTCGCGTCGACGCGGTGCTTCGTGCGCGTCACGGCCCCTGGGGGAGCGTTGCCGTGTCACGTGCTGCCTTCCACTCACGGGAACGGCCCGGCGACACCGTCGGGGTCGGTGGTCGCCGATCGGGGAGAGCGAGGTCAACCGTGGGGGGAGCCGTGACCTGCTCGTGACCGTTCCGTGAGCGACAGTAGACGAACCGGACGCGGGGATCCGGCGGGGTTGCCTGCTCCACGGCGGGCGGGGAGCACCGCGCGGTCGGCGGTCACGCCGCGCGACGCCGGGACCGCTCGTCGTCACCACCGTCGACGGGCGGCGTCCTCAGCAGGCGAGACGGTCCGCGATCGCCCGGCCGAGCAGGGTGCCCGAGCGCCAGGCCGTCTCGATCTTCGGGCTGCCCCAGCCGTCGCCGCACAGCCCGACGAGGTCGTCGGTGAGCAGGAAGTCGTGCTCGCGCGGCTCCGCCGGGCTCGCGTACGACCAGCGGTGGGCGTGGGTCCAGGCCGGCGCGTCGTCCAGGCCGAGCAGCGCGGTGACCGCGGCGACCACGGGCGGGATGGCGCCGTCGGGGTCGTCGAGGTGGCGGCGGGCGCGCTCGGCGGTGGAGTGCGCGACGAGCACCGGGGCGTCGTCGCCGCGCCGGTCGCCGTCGTCGGCGACGAGGTCGACGTCGGGGTGCCCGTTGACGAACGCGGCGGGGAAGCGTTCCCAGGAGCGGTGCCCGTAGCCCAGAGCCACGGAGATCACCGGCTCCCACGCCCGGCCGGCGACGACCTCGCCGGCGCGCAGGGCAGGGTGCAGGAGGCGGGCGGCCTGCGGATCGGGCATCGCGAGCACGACCGCGCGGGCCGCGAGCCCGTCGACGGCGGGGCCGGGGGTGACGACCTCGACGGTGTGGCCGGTGGCGACGTCCACCCCCTCGGCGAGGTCGGCGACCAGCGAGCGCAGCCCGCCGGGCGCGCACCACCGCTGCGGGCCCTGCTTCGACGACCAGGTGCCGTCGGCGTCGTGGCTCGCGAGCGTGTCGGTCCAGGGGCGGGCGAGCCCGCGGGCGTGCCAGTCGTCGACGACGGCCGAGAACTCGTCGTCGCGCACCGTGAAGTAGGCGGCCCCGAGGTCCACCACGTGATCGGCGCCCGGGGGCAGCGGCCGGCTCGTCATCCGCCCGCCGACGCGGTGCGCGCGCTCCAGCACCCGGGCGGGCGTGCCGGCCGCGGCCAGCGCCCGCGCGCAGGCGATGCCGCTGATGCCGCCACCGACGACGAGGACGTCGGACCGCACCGGCGGCGTGCCGGCACCCGTCACGTCCGCGCCCCCGACCGGTAGACGTGCGTGCTGTCGCGCACCGTGCCCACGTACTCCTCGACGAGGTCCTCCAGGGCGACCAGGCCCACGGTCGACCCCTCCTCGTCCACGGCCCGCGCGAGGTGGGAGCCCTCGCGCCGCAGGGCCGCCAGCGCCTCGTCCACCGGCGCGGAGAGCGCCAGCTCGGGCAGCGCCCGGACCCGGTCGGCCGGGACGGGCTGGTCGCCCGCCTCGTCGTCGGAGCGGCCGTCGCCGTCCGCGTCACCGAGGTCGAGGACGTCCTTGACGTGCAGGTACCCGTCGAGGGCGACCACCGGCTCGTGGTCGGGCACCTCGTCGCCCTCGCCGGGGGAGATCGGCGTGGTGCCGAGCTCGTGGCGGTGGACGTCGAGGCGCGGGTGGGCGTCGGGGGCGAGCGGGGCCTGGACGGGGAAGCGGGAGAAGCCGGTGCGGGCGACGGCCTCCTCCACCGCGCCGACCGTGGGGTTGGGCGGCAGGACGGTGACCCGGTCGAGCGGGATCATGACGTCGGCGACGGTGTGCTCCGCCGAGCTCAGCGCCTGGGTCAGCCGCCGGGTCTGCGAGGCGTCGAGCAGCCCCTCGCGGCGTGACTCCGAGAGCATGTCGGCGATCTCCTGCGGCGTGTAGGCCGCCTCCCGTTCGTCGACGGGGGTCACCCCGAAGAGCCGCAGCACGTGGTTGGCCACCCAGTTGAGCACCACGATGACCGGCCGCGTGACCTTGAGGAAGGCCACCAGCGCGGGGACGAGCCACAGCGACGTGCGCTCCGGCCCGGCGATGGCGATGTTCTTGGGGACCATCTCGCCGATGACGATGTGCAGGATCGTCACGATGGTCAGCGCGACCACGAACGCGATCGGGTGGATGAGCACCTCGGGCACCCCGACCGGCAGCAGCACGCGTTCGAGCTGGTGGGCCACGGCGGGCTCGCCGAGCGAGCCGAGGGCCAGCGAGCAGATCGTGATCCCGAGCTGGGCGGCGGCGAGCATCATCGAGAGGTGCTCGGAGGCGCGCAGCACGGTGGAGGCGCCGGAGGTGCCCTCGGCCTGCAGGGCCTCGAGGCGGTCACGGCGTGCGGTGATCAGCGAGAACTCGGCGCCGACGAAGAACGCGTTGGCCCCGAGCAGCGCGATCATCAGCAGCAGCGCGACGGTGTCGCTCACGAGCCCTCCTCCGCCCCGCTCACGGTGACCGCGGCCGCCTCGACCTTCGGCGGGCGCACCACCCGGACCTCGGAGATCCGGCGGCCGTCGACGCGCGTGACGATGAGCTGCCAGTCGTCGTGGGTCACGGCGTCACCGACGTTGGCCAGGCGCTGCAGCTCCGCGACGACGTAGCCCGCGAGCGTCTCGTAGACCTCGCTCTCCGGGAATCCCCAGCCCACCAGGTCCTCGAGCTCGTCGGGGCGCAGCATGCCGGAGACGATCCAGCTGTCGGGCCCCTCGCCGCGCACGCGGGCCGCCTCGCCGCGGTCGTGCTCGTCGCGGACGTCGCCGACGATCTCCTCGACGAGGTCCTCGAGGGTGACGATGCCGGCGGTGCCGCCGTACTCGTCGACCACCAGCGCCATCTGCAGCCCGGCCCCGCGCAGGCGGTCGAGCAGCTCGTCGCCGTCGAGGGAGTCGGGCACCGTGGTGGCCGTCCGCATGAGGTTGCGCAGCTTCGTGGTGGCCCGCCGGGCCCGCGGCTCGGAGAACGCCTGCTTGACGTGCACGACGCCCTTGATGTCGTCGAGGTCGCGGTCGACCACGGGGAAGCGGGAGAAGCCGGTGCGCACGGTGGCGGCGAGCAGATCGTCCACCGTGTCGTCCTGGGAGAGCGACTCGACCCGCACGCGGGGGGTCATCAGCTCGTCGGCGCGGCGCTCGCTGACCCGCAGCGAGCGCGCCATGACCTCGGCGGTGCCCTCGTCGAGCGTGCCCTGCTGGGCGCTCGTGGCCACCAGCGAGCCGAGCTCCTGCGGCGAGCGCGCCGAGCGCAGCTCCTCGGCGGGCTCGATCCCGAGCCGCCGCACGATCCAGTTCGCCGAGCCGTTCAGCCCGCTGATGAAGAAGGAGAAGATCCGGGAGAAGCCGGCCTGGAGACCGGCGACCATGCGCGCCGTGCCCAGCGGGCGCGCGATGGCGAGGTTCTTGGGCACGAGCTCGCCGAAGGTCATCGACAGCGCGGTGGCGACGACCAGCGCGATGATCGCCGCCGTGCCGACGGCCGCGCCCGGGGGCAGGCCGACGTCCTCGAGCAGCGGGGAGATCAGCGTCGCGATGGCCGGCTCGGAGAGGTAGCCGGTGATCAGCGTGGTGATGGTGATGCCCAGCTGGGCGCCGGAGAGCTCGAACGACAGGTTGCGGTGGGCCCGCTGGACGATCTTGGCGCGGCGGTCGCCCACCTCGGCGACGTGGTTGTCGATCTGGCTGCGCTCGAGGCTGGTCAGGGAGAACTCGGCGGCGACGAAGATCGCCGTCGTGAAGGTGACGGCGACGAACCCGACCAGGCCCAGCACCGACAGGAGGACGTCCACGATCGTTCGAGTCCCCGCCTCAGCCCGTCGTCAACCGAGTCAGCCGGGCCGGGAACCCGCCGGTGGCGATCGGCCCCCACCGCTCGACCGTCAGCCGGATCAGCGACTTCCCCTGCTTCGCCATCGCCTCGCGGTACTCGTCCCAGTCGGGGTGCTCGCCCGAGATGGACCGGAAGTACTCGCACAGCGGCTCGAGCGCGTCGGGCAGGTCGAGCACCTCCGCGGTGCCCTCGACGTGCACCCAGGGGCCGTCGAAGTCGTCGGAGAGCACGCACATCGCCACCCGCGGGTCGCGGCGCACGTTGCCGACCTTCGCCCGCTCCGGGTAGGTCGACACGAGCAGGCGGCCCTCGGCGTCGATCCCGAGGGTCACCGGGGAGGTCTGCTCACCCCCGTCGCGGCGGTGGGTGACGACGATCGCCTTGTGCCGCGTGCGCAGGAACGCGTCGAGCTCCTCGCGGGAGACCCGGTCGTTCGTCGCCACGTTCGCCATGGCGACGAGCGTAGCCGCGGGTACCGGCCGTCCCCTCTACGGTGATCGGCCGTGGGTGCACTGGAGGGCCGGCGGGTCCTGGTCACGGGCGCGTCGTCGGGCATCGGGGCGGCGGTGGCGCGGGCGGCCGCGGACGCCGGCGCGGTGGTCGGGCTGCTGGCCCGGCGTGCGGATCGTCTGGCAGCGCTGGCCGACGAGGTCGGGGGCCACGCCGCCGTCGCCGACGTCACCGATGCGACGGCGGTCACCGACGCCGTGGACCGGCTGGTCCGGGACCTCGGCGGGCTCGACGCCGTGGTGGCCGCGGCCGGGACGTTGCACCTCGGGGCGGTGGGGGAGACGGACCCGCAGCGCTGGCGCGAGGTGTTCGACGTCAACGTCTCCGGCCTGCTCGCGACCGCCCACGCGGCGCTGCCGCACCTCGGCGGGGGCAGCAGCTTCGTGACGATCTCGTCGATGTCCGGGCGGCGTGTGCCGACGGCCGCCGGCGGGGTGTACGCGGCGAGCAAGCACGCCGCCCACGCCGTCGACGAGACCCTGCGCCGCGAGGCGGGCCCGCGCGGCGTGCGGGTGACCACCGTGGCGCCGGGCTTCGTGGCCACCGACCTCCTGGCCGCCGACGAGCCGGGGCGCGAGGACGTCAGATCCTTCCGCGAACGGATGCACGCCCTGGGCCTGACGCCCGAGCACATCGCAGCCGCCGTGGTGCACGTGCTCGGCCTGCCGCCGGAGGTGTGCGTGGTGGAGTACGCCCTGACGTCGACCGCCCAGCAGGCGTGAGCGGGCCCGGTTCGGTGACCTGCGCCGCACGCGGTGGCGGCGGACCCCACGGTCGCGAGAACAATGTCCCGCCATGTGCGACGGAGCGCGGGGGATGACGGGCCCGTGAGCGGCAGCCCGTTCGTCGACTTCGACCGCGCGTCGTGGGCCCAGCTGCGCGACACGAGCGCGGTGCCGCTGACGGCCGAGGAGCTCGAGGAGCTGCGGTCGCTGGGCGACCCGGTCGACCTCGACGAGGTCCGTGACGTCTACCTGCCGGTCTCGCGCCTGCTCGACCTGCACGTCCGCGCGAATGCCGGTCTCCTCGACGCCTACCGCACCTTCCTGCGCCAGGACGAGGAGGCGACGCCGTTCGTCATCGGCATCGCGGGCTCGGTGTCGGTCGGCAAGTCCACGACCGCGCGCCTGCTGCGCCTGCTGCTGGCGCGCTGGTCCGACCACCCCGACGTCGCCCTCGTCACCACCGACGGCTTCCTGCACCCCAACGCCGAGCTCGAGCGACGGGGGCTCATGGGGCGCAAGGGGTTCCCCGAGTCGTACGACCGGCGCGCGCTGCTGCGGTTCGTCTCGGACATCAAGGCCGGCAAGCCCGAGGTCCCGGTGCCGGTCTACTCGCACCTCGTCTACGACGTCCTCGACGAGCAGCGGGTGGTCTCGCGCCCGGACATCCTCGTGCTCGAGGGCCTCAACGTGCTCCAGCCGGCGCCGCAGACCGGCGAGCGGGCGAGCGCGCTCGCCGTCTCGGACCTCATCGACTTCGCCGTCTACGTCGACGCCCACCCCAGCGACGTGCGGCGCTGGTACGTCGAGCGGTTCCTGGCCTTGCGCGAGACGGCGTTCCGCGACCCGGCGTCCTACTTCCGGCGCTACGCGGAGATGGACGAGGACGCCGCGCGGGCGCGGGCCGGGACGATCTGGGACGAGATCAACGGCCCGAACCTGCGGCAGAACATCGCGCCGACCCGCTCGCGGGCCGACCTCGTCCTCACCAAGGGCGGGGACCACACCGTGCGGCGGATCCGGCTGCGCAAGCTCTGAGCCGGGTGCCGCGTCCAGGTGAGGCCTGCGCCTCCACCTGCGCCGACCCTCGTCGTGGGACCATGCGGTATGTCCACTTCCGCCGCCGGGACCCAGGCCGAGCCGTTCAGCGGGCCGTCCGGTGGGTCCGGTTCGTCCGATCCCGACCTCCCGTCGCGCCTGCGGCTGGCCGTGGGCCGCCTGAACCGCCGCATCCGGGTCGACTCCGCGGCCGCGCTGCCGCCCCTGCAGACGTCGGTGCTGGCCACGCTCGAGGACCACGCCCCCCTGCGGCTCTCCGAGCTCGCCCGTCGGGAGGCGGTCACCCCGCCGACGATGAGCCGCGTGCTGGCCGCGCTCGATGACGCGGGCCTGCTCGTGCGCACGCCCGACCCGCAGGACGCCCGGTCGGCGCTGATCCACCTGTCGGACAAGGGGCACGACGCCATCCGGCGCATCCGCACCGAGCGGACGGCCTCGCTGGCGCAGCGCCTCGACCGGCTCGACGCCGAGCAGCGCGCGGCACTCGAGGCCGCCCTGCCCGCGCTCGAGATCCTCGTCGAAGAATGACGATCACTCTCGGCGTGTAACGTTCCGCGTCCGGTCGACGACAGACGGTGTGTCAGGTGTGAGCGAGACGACTCCGGGAGAGCCGGTGCTGTTCCAGGCGCCCCTGCAACGCCGACCCTCGCCACCCGAGGTGGCCGACGAGCGCGAGGCGCTCGAGGGCTGGCTGGACTACTTCCGCGCGCTGGTCGTCGTGGCCCTCGACGGGCTGGACGTGGCGACCCTGCGGCGGCGGGTGCCCGCCGACGGTCCGAGCCTGCTCGCGATCGTCAAGTACCTCACCGAGGTCGAGCGCACCTGGCTCGTCGAGCGCTGGGGCGGCCGCGGCGGCCGGCACGCGCCGAGCTACGTCGACGAGGACGAGCCCGGCTACCGGCTCGCCGACGTCGAGACGCCCCAGGAGGTCGTCGGCGCCTACCTCGAGGCGTGCGAGCAGGGTCGCGACGCGCTGGCCGGCGCCGAGTCGCTCGACGACGCCGTGCGCGACGACCGGCGCGGGCACATCGAGCTGCGCTGGATCCTGCTCCACCTCATCACCGAGACCGCCCGCTACGCCGGCAAGGCCCAGGTGCTGCGCGACGCGGCGGTGCGGTGGCGGGACGTCGAGCCCGGCACCGAGCCCGTCCCGGAGTGATCAGCGGCTGACGCTCGCGGTCACCGTCAGCTCGTCGTGCGCGAAGCAGACGAGCCCCTCGATGGCTCGCGACTCGTCGGTCGGCGTCTCGTACGACCAGGCGGCGTCGGTGAGCACGCGGCCGTCGGGCAGGCGGACCGACCAGTAGGTCGCGTGGCCCTTGTACGGGCACACCGTGCGCTTCTCGGACGGCTCGAGGGTCGCGGTCACGGCCTCGCGCGGCAGGTAGAAGCGGTCGACCAGCCCGGTCTCGCCGAGCAGGACCCCGCCGTCCGCGTCGGCGACGGGCGCGCCGTCGGTGGTCGTGACGGTGATCCGGCGGCCGGTGCGGCGCAGGTCGACGCGGTGGTACGGGTCGGGCAGCCGTCCGATGACCTCGTCGTCCTCGTCGAGCCAGCGGTCGGCGGCCTCGACGGCGAGCACCGCGCGCCCGGCGAGCCACGACGCCTCGGGCTTCGGGTCGGGGTAGGCCCACACCGCGTCCGTGATGACGCGGTCGCCGACGCGCAGCGAGCGGTAGGAGGCGTCGCCCTTGAAGGGGCAGTGGGTCACGGTGTCGCTGGGCTCGAGGAGGTCGGCGCGCAGGTCCTCCTCGGGCACGTAGAGCTGCGGGGGCAGCCCGGTCTCGTAGAGCAGGGCGCCGTCGGTGGTGTCGAGCACGGTGACCCCGTCGACCTCGGCCCGCACGCGCCGCGTGAACGGCTCGAGCAGCAGCGAGTGCGCGGGGCCCTCGACCGTGAACGTGCGGGTCTCGGGGACCTTCCGCGACAGCGGGCCACCGAACATCGTCAGGGCCACGAGGACCTCCTGGGACGGGAGCGGGACTGCCAGGCACAACCCGGCGCGCCGCAGGCGTTGTTCCCGTGCCCCCACGTCAGCTGCTCGCCGCCACCGCCCCCGCGCCCGCGGCGGCCGCCACCGCGGCGTGCACGTCGGCGATCGCGCGCCGGACGGCCTCGCCGGCCCACTCGCCCTCGGCGACGACCTTGCTGCGATCCCGCAGCTCCCGGCGCGGCGCGTCGAGCAGCTCGTGCTCGGCCTTGACCGCGCGCACGAGCGCGACCAGCGCGGCGTCGTCCCGGCTCGGCGCGGCCCCGTCGACGAGGACCGCCCGCAGGCGGGCCACCACGGCGTCGCGGCGGGTCCGATCGGCGGCGGGGTAGCGGGGGGAGCGGGGGATCCCGAGCAACGCGCGCTCCTCGAGGCGCAGCGCGCCGTCGTGGACGAGGCCGGCCATCAGCGGGTCGCGGACCCGCCCCTGGAGCTTCTCGATCGCCGACTTCGGGGAGGCGTCGTCGGGCAGGCGCTCGAGGGCGAGGTCGAGGACGTGGTCGCCGGTGCGCCCGCGGTCGTCGACGACGAGACGGGTGCCGCGCCAGCGCCCGCCGTCGGCGAGGTGCGCACGCCCGTCCAGGACCAGCTGGAGCACGACGGCCCCGGCCAGCGCGCGGGGCAGCGAGGTGGAGTCCACGAGCGGCGCGCCGGTGTCGGGCTCGTGGAGGAGCAGGGCCAGGTCCTCGGCGGTGCGCATGACGTCATCGTGGCGCCCACCACCCCGCGTCCGCGTCCCTCCCGGGACGGAGATGCGTGGTCCCGTCCGCTGCGGGGATGACCCCGGCGTGAGCGCCTCCATCGAGCCCGTCACCCGCGAGGCCCCCGGCTACACGGGCCCGACGATGATGACCCAGCGCTGGTGCGACGTCGCGTTCCTGCACTGGGCGCTCGACCCGGCGCAGGTGGCCCCGCTGCTCCCACCCGGGGTGCACCCCGACGTGCACGACGGCGCGACCTGGGTGGGGCTCGTGCCGTTCCGGATGGTCGGTGCGGGAGTGCTGCGCGGGCCGTCGATCCCGTGGCTGGGCACGTTCCCCGAGACCAACGTCCGGCTCTACACCGTCGACGAGCGCGGGGTGCGGGGCATCGTCTTCCGGAGCCTCGACGCCTCGCGGCTCGCGGTGGTCGCCGGGGCGCGGGCGGCGTTCGGGCTGCCGTACCGCTGGGCCTCGATGGAGGTCGCCGACGACGGTGACGAGCGGACCTACGTCACGGAGCGGCCACACCCCAGCCGGGTGCGGATCCGGGTGGGCGAGGCCGTCGAGAGCGGACCGTCCCCCGGGTCGAGCTCCGCAGGCTCCGGCTCGCTGGAGGACTTCCTCACCGCCCGCTGGGGCCTGCACGAACGTCACCTCGGCGTCGACTGGTACGTCCCGAACGTGCACGAGCCCTGGCCGTTGCACCACGCCGAGCTGCGCGAGCTCGACGACACCCTGCTCGCCGCCGCGGGCTTCCCCGACCTCGCGGGACGGCCGCCGGACCACGTCGCCGCCTCGCCCGGGGTCTCGGTGCGCTTCGGCTTCCCGCGACCGTGGCGCCGGCCCGGGCTGCTCCGGCGGTCCTGAGCGCACGACGACGGGCCCGTCCCGCTCGCGAGGCGAGCGGGACGGGCCGTCACGTCCGGTCGTCGGGTCGTCAGGGCCGGCGCAGCCCCGTCGCCCACTGCAGGTCCGCGAACACGGCGACCGCCGCGGCCTGGGCGAGGACGACGACCGCGCCGAGCACGGTCAGCTGCTCCCACGCGCCGACGGCGAGCCCGAGGCTCATCAGCACCCAGGCGCTGTTCCCGAGCACGACGACCCAGGTCAGCGGGCGGGGGATCGCCGGCCGCGCGGCCAGCGCGACCAGCCCGGCGGCGTACACGACGAGGAACACGCCCACGCCGAGCAGCAGCGGACCGGACAGGCCCAGCCACGTGTCGAGGACCCCGGCGCCCGCGGCGGCGGCGATCCCGAGCGCGCCGGACGCGGCGGCGTCGAGGCGCAGGAACCCCCGCAGGGCGCGGTGCGTGTCGGTGGTGGGGGCGGTGGTGGGGGTGGTCGTGGCGGTCATGGTGTCCTCCTCGGGGCCGGTGCGGCTGTCGGGGAGAAGCCTGCGGCGGCGCGGGTAACCGGGTCGATGACCTCGGAGGTCATGGCCCTCGTCCCGGGCGCAGCCCTAACGTCGGCACCCGTGACGACCCTGGAGTCCCGCCCCGCGCCCGGCGACCTGCTGCGCGGCTGGCGCACCCGCCGCCGGCGCAGCCAGATGGACCTCGCCCTCGACGTCGGTGTCTCCACCCGCCACCTGAGCTTCGTCGAGACCGGGCGGGCCCGCGCGAGCCGCGAGCTGCTCGTCGACCTGTGCGAGCACCTCGACGTCCCGCTGCGCGAGCGCAACACCCTGCTGCTCGCCGCCGGCTTCGCCCCGACCTACAGCGAGTCGCGCCTCGACGCGGCCGCCCTCGACGCCGTCCGGGACGCGCTGGAGCACCTGCTCGCGGGCCACGAACCGTTCCCCGCGCTCGTCGTCGACCGCTGCGGCGACGTCGTCATGGCCAACCGCGCCGTCGGCGCCCTGCTCGCGCTGCTCGACCCGGCCCTGCTCACGCCGCCGGTCAACGTCTACCGGCTGAGCCTGCACCCCGACGGGCTCGCGCCCCACGTCCGCAACCTCGCCGAGTGGGCCGGGCACCTGCTGCACCGCCTCGAGCGCCTCACCGACCTCACCGGCGACCCGCGCCTCGTCGCGCTGCGCGACGAGCTCACCGGCTACGCCCCGCCCGCCCCGACCGGCCCGGCGGCCGGGGCGGCGCACGTGATGCTGCCGCTGCACCTCACCCTCCCCGCGGGCGACCTGCGGCTCTACTCCACGATCACGCACTTCGGCGCCGCCTGGGACGTCACGCTCGACGAGCTGTCGCTGGAGTCGTTCGTGCCCGCCGACGCCGAGACGCGGGCGGTGCTGGAGCGGCTCGTCAGCGAGTGAGCCGGCGCGCGTGGACCGCGATCACCGGGTCGTCGGTGGACTCCCGCCGCTCCGCCACCGGCTCGGCGAACGCGCCGGCCTCGCGCAGGTAGGTGGCGACGATCGCGGCGCGCTGGCGGTCGTCGGCGGCGAGCCAGCCGCGGATCGCCTTGGTGGGGAAACAGCGGTTCGAGAAGGTCAGCGCGAAGGTGCCGCCGGGCCGCAGGACGCGGCCGACCTCGGCGCACACCGCGACCGGCGTGGTCAGGTAGTCGATCGAGACCGTGCAGACGACGGTGTCGAAGGACGCGTCGGCGAAGGGGAGCGTCGGGTCGGCGTTGAGGTCGCGGACCACCCGCTCGTCGGCCATCGGGTTGGCGTCGAGCTCGGCGGCGTTCATCCCGAGCACGGTGAGGTGGCGCGGGCGGGTGCGCAGGTGCGACACCCACGAGCTCATGAGGTCCAGCACGTCGCCGTCGACCCCGATCTCGTCGTAGAACGCGCCGACCGCGGCGATCGCGCCGTCGTCGATGTGCTGGACGAGGCGGGGCGGGCCGTAGAAGGCGGCGTCGTCGCCGTCGTCGGCGCGGTCGAAGAACCCGGGCGGGAAGGTCACGGACGGCGTCACACCGCCCGGGTGCCCCGGGGTCGCCCGTCACATGTGATCCCGTCGGCGGCGCCGGGTGCGGGGCGGACGCGGTGGGGACGATGGCCCGCATGGCCGACCCCGCCCCGGTGCTCCCCGCCGGCCCGACCCTGCCCGGCGAGGGCGCGCTGACCGACGCGGCCGCCTTCCCCGTCCTGCGCACCGTGGCCCCGCGCTACGCCGACCTCGGCGGCGACGGCCGGGTGACGACGGTGGCGCTGGGCCGGTGGTTCGAGGAGGCGCGGGTCGCGGCGGGCCTGCCCCGGTTCCGCCGGCTCGTCGAGGACGGCGGGTTCTCGAGCTTCCGCATCCTGCTCGCCGCCCAGCGCATCCGACGGCTCGCCCCGGTGACCCCCGGCCTGGACCACCGCATCGGCTCCGGCGTGCGGCGCATCGGCAGGTCGTCGTACTCCTGGGGCCACGGCGTCTTCGCCGGCGACCGGTGCGTCGCGGTGTCCGACTCGGTGACGGTGCTGGCGACGGGCGCGGGCCCCAGCGGGCTGCCCGACGAGCTGCGCGCCGACCTCGCCGCGCTGGTCATCGACGAGCCCGGCGACGCCGCGCCCCGCCCGGAGGCCGCGCGCCGCGAGTACGCGCGCTACCCCCACGCGCACCGGATCACCACGCGGATCGGGGACGTGGACACCAACCGGCACGTCAACAACGTCGCCGTCCTGTCCTGGTACGCCGACGCGGTCGCGTCCTGGCAGTCCGCGCGGCTCGGGGACCCCGACGGCGGGCCGCCCGAGGACCTCGCCCCGGTGGCGTGGGACGTGCAGTACGTCGACGAGGTCGCCCATCCGCGCACCTACGACGTCGTCCTCGCGGTGGATCGGGAGACGGAGCGCAGCGGAGCTCGACCCTTCGACACCGCCCCGGACGGCCTGCACTACCGCGCGGGCGTCTTCGCGGGGGAGCGCTGCGTGGGCCTCGCCGACGGGATCGGCGCGGCCGGGCCGTTCGACGCCGACGGGTCCGGCTGGATCGCGTGAGCCCTCAGCCCGAGGCCGTCGCCAGTGACCGCGCCAGCCGCGCGAACCCCTCCTCGAGCCGCACCTGCGGCTCGTAGCCCAGGTCGCGGCGGGCGGCGCCGATGTCGAACCAGTGCGCCGTGGCGAGCTGGCGGGCGAGGAAGCGGGTCATCGGCGGGTCGTCGGTGCGCCCGAGCAGCGACCACACCGCCTCGACGGCCGCGCCGGCGGCGACCGCGACCGGCCGCGGCACGGTGCCCGTGACCGGCGGGAGCCCGCCCGCGCCGAGGATGCCGTCGATGAGCTCGCGGATCGGGCGCGGGTCGCCCGAGGTGATGAAGTAGGCCCGCCCGGCGCAGGCGGCCCCGGGCGCGAGGCGGTCGGCGGCGTCGAGGTGCGCCCGGGCGGCGTCGGCGACGTAGGTCGTGTCGATCACCGACGAGCCGTCCCCGACGAGGCGCAGCTGCCCGCGCCGCGCGCGGTCGAGGATGCGGGGCACGAGCTGGGTGTCGCCGGGACCCCACACGAGGTGCGGGCGCAGGGCCACGGTCGCGAGGTCGGGCCCGTTCGCCGCGAGCACGAGGCGCTCGGCCTCGGCCTTCGTCTCCGGGTAGGCGGAGTCGAAGTGCGTCGCGTAGGGCAACGACTCGTCGCCGCCGTGCAGGTCGCCGCCGGTGTGCACGACGCTCGGGGTGCTCGTGAACACCAGCCGCCGCACCCCGGCGTCACGGCAGGCGTCGAGGAGCACGCGGGTGGCCTCGACGTTGCTGCGGCGGAAGTCGGCGGTGCGCCCGCCGATGCCGGCCTTCGCGGCGACGTGCAGGACCACGTCGACGCCCCCGGCGCCCTCGACCGCCGCGCGCGCCACCGCCGGGTCGGCGAGGTCACCGCGCACCGTGTGCACGCCGCGGGCCCGCAGGTCCGGGTAGTCCCCGCGGGCGACGCTGGTGACCGTGTCCCCGCGCGCCAGCAGGGCGTCGACCACCGCGCCGCCGAGGAAGCCGCCGCCCCCGGTGACCAGCGCCCTCACGCCAGCTCCCGCGTCGCCCAGGCCGCCAGCGCCGGGCGGTCGATCTTCGAGTTGTGGCGCGGGTCGACGGGCAGGCCCGGGTGCTCGAGCAGGGTGTGGACCGTCGCGGTGCGCGGGTCGTCCGCGGCCAGGTCCAGGAGCTCGGCCCGCAGCGCGTCGTCCAGCCGGGTCGGCGCCGCGAGCTCGACGACGAGCACCGGGCGCTGCGCACCCCGCGGCCCGACCCCGACCAGCGCGGAGCGGCGCACGGCCGGGTGCCGGTTGAGCACCTCCTCGCACGGCACGCTGTACAGCGGGCCGTCGGCGGTGTGGACGACGTGCGCGACCCGGCCGGCGAACCACAGCCGCCCCTGGGCGTCGAGTGAGGCGAGGTCGCCCGTGCGGTGGGCCGGCACCCCGTCCCAGTCGACCGTGGCCGCGGCCGTCGCCTCGGGCCGCTCGGCGTAGCCCGCGCGGACCACCGGACCGCGCACGACGACCTCGCCGACCTCGCCGGGCGCGACCTCGCCGGCCGCCGCCACCGAGCTCACCGGCCCGTCGGTGACGCGGATCAGGGTCACGTCGACGCCGGGCACCGGCCGCCCGACGCAGATGCCGTCGTCGGGCAGGGCGAACAGCTCGTCGCTGCCGATCGTCGTCACCGGGAGGGCCTCGGTGGCGCCGTAGGGGGTGTGGACCTGGGCGCCGGCCCCGAGGAGGGCCAGCACGCGGCGCTGGGTCTCGCGGGGGACGGGCGCGCCGGCCGAGACGACCCGGCGCAGGTCGGGCAGCAGGGTGCCCGCCGGGGCGCCGCGCCCGAGCCGGTCGAGCACCGCGGGGGAGCCGAACATGACCGTCGCGCGGGTGCGCCGGGCGGCGCGGACGAGCCGTCCCGGCACGACCTTCGCCGGGCGGGTCGGGTCCATGCGCGGGATCACGGTCGTCATGCCCAGCGCCGGCCCGAACAGCGCGAACGGGGGGAAGGTCGCGAGGCTGACGTCGCCCGGGCCGAGGCCGTAGAGGTCACGGACCAGCCCGGCCTGGGCGAGCAGGCCCGCGGGGGAGTGCTCGACGCCCTTGGGCGGGCCGGTGCTGCCGCTGGTGAAGAGGATCGCGGCGGGGGTGTCGGGCGGGGGCGGCACGACGGCGACCGGGCCGGTCCGGGCGCCGTCGCGTTCGAGCCGGCGCAGCCACGTGGTGCCGGGGACGGGCACCGGCCCGGCGGCGACCGCGATCCGCGCGTCGGGGCACCAGCCCAGCGCCCGGCGGGCCAGGTGGGCCTTCGCGACCCCGACGAACGCCTCCGGGGCGACCTCGCCGAGGCAGTCCCGCACCCGCGCGAGGCCGATGCCGGGATCGACGACCACCGGCACCGCGCGCACCCGCAGCAGGGCGTGGGCGAGCACGAAGAAGTCGGCGGTCGGGGGGACGAGCAGCGCGGTGCGCGTGCCCGGGCCGATGCCGGCGGCGACGAGCCCGGCGGCGGCGTCCTCGACGCGGCGCGCGAGCGTGCCGAAGTCGACGGTCCGGTGCGTGCCGAGCGGCCCCGGGAGCACGAGCGCGGGGCGTCGCGGGTCGGCGGCGGCGTGGGCGACGAACAGGTCGTCCAGCGAGGTGGGGGACCCGACGGCGGTCAAGGGGACCCCGCCAGGAAGTCCCGCACGCCCGGCACGATGCGATCGGCGGCGTCCTCGAGCACGTAGTGCCCGGCGTCGGCGAGGCGGTGGACCTCGGCGTGGGGCAGGTAGGTGGCGAGCTCGTCGAGGATCCGCACGTCGAACACCGGGTCCTGCAGGCCCCACCAGACTTGGACCGGGAGCTCGTCGAGCAGCGGCAGCCTCGTGGCGAGGCGCTCGAGCACGGGCTGCGCCGGGTCCCCGGGATCGGTCGGGATGTCCTGCACGAACGCGTGGACCGCGGTCCGGTGGGTGGGGCTCGCGTACGGCGCGAGCAGGCCGCGGCGGGCCTCGGCCGGCAGCCAACGGCGGGTGGTGCCCAGCGCGAGGGCGCCGCGGGAGAACGCACCGAGGCCGCGCACCGCGACGTCGCCGACGACGGGCAGCCGCGCGACCTGCAGCGTCCACGGGAGGCGGTGGCCCGCCGGGAGCGGGAACGCCGCGGTGTTGAGCAGGACGACCTTGTCGAGGCGCTCGAGGTTCTCGACGGCCCAGGACAGCGCGATCGGCCCGCCCCAGTCGTGGACGACGAGCGAGATCGGCTCGTCGAGCTCCAGGGCGTCGACGAACGCGCCGAGGTCGTCGACGCGGCGGCGCAGGGTGTGCGGGTACTCGTCGGCGCTCGGGCGCGCCGAGCGGCCCATCCCGATGTGGTCGGGCGCGATCGCCCGCATCCCGGCGGCCGGTAGCGCCGCGAGCAGCGAGCGCCAGTAGAACGACCAGGTCGGGTTGCCGTGGACGAGCAGGACGGGCGGGCCGGATCCCTCGTCGACGTAGGACATCCGGTGCCCGCCGATCTCGACCGACCGCGGCGTCGACGGGTGGCCCGCGACGGTCAGGGCGGCCAGGTCGTCGGGGGAGGGCCGCGTCCGCAGCGACCCGATCACCGACCCGATCACCGACCCGATCACCACAGCACCTCGGCGGCCGCGGCGTTGATCCCGCTGCCGACGCCCATGAGCATCACCCGCGAGCCGTCGGTGACCGTGCCGTCCTCGACGGCCTTGCTCAGCACCGTCGGCACGCCGGCCGGACCGATGTTGCCGAGGCGCGGGTACTGCGACGGGAAGCGCTCCTCGGCGAGCTGGAGCTGCTCGGCGACGGCCCGGGTGTGGACCTTGCTGACCTGGTGCAGGCAGTACACGTCGTAGCCGGCGGCGTCCCAGGAGAAGGTGTCGACGGCCTCCTTCCACGTGCGCCCGGCGAGCTCCATGCCCGCCATGAGCAGGCCACGGGTGTCGGTGCGCATCTCGTCGGCCTGCCCGACGCAGAGGTCGGCGTTGCCGGTGGTGCTGGCCCGGCCGAGCCCGCCGAGGAAACGGTGCCCGCCCGGCCCGTCGGCGCGCGAGAGCACCATGGCCACCGCGCCGGAGCCGACGGTGAGCGTGGCGAACTGCTCGTGGAACATGTGGCGCGTGGCCTCCGGGCCCGCGAGCCGCGCGATCGTCGACTCCATCGCGAAGCGGCTGGTCTCCCCGGCCACGACGAGGCCGTGGTCGATCTCGCCGTGCTCGATCATCGTCGCGACGAGGTTCATCCCGTTGAGGAACCCGAGGCAGGCGTTGCCGAGGTCGAAGTTCACGGCCTCGGAGGGCAGTTCCATCCGGCCGTGGACGATGCTCGCGGTCGACGGTTCGAGGTGGTCGCGGCTGACCGAGGTGTTGATCAGCGCGCCGATCGCGTCGCGGTCGACGCCGCTGCGCGCCAGGGCCTCCTCGCCGGCCCGCGCGGCGACCTCGCTGGGCATCGTGCCCTCGTCCCAGACGCGACGCTCGACGATGCCCGAGAGCTTCTCGAGCAGGCCCGGCGTGATGCGCAGGCGGGCCAGGGTGTCGCCCAGGCGGTCCTCGAGCTCGGTGGAGCTCACGACGTCCGGGGCGTCGAGGTGCGCCAGCCCGGTGATGACGACCTGGTCGTAGCGCTGTGCCGCTCTCATGGTCTCGACCATGCCGGGGAGAATTGTGTGCCGCCGATTCCCGGTGTCCCGGACACGATGTACCGGATAATGACGGGAACTGCTACCGTCGGTCGCACGAACGGCGGTAACAGGAAAGATCGCCGCACTTTCTCCACCGAACGGCCGCGAATGCTGTGCCGCAGGAGGCACGGCATTTCCGGCGGAAGCTACGGCAGTACCGCGCAGTAGGCTCGTCGTCGATCTGCGACATTCTCCGCAGTCGGCGGGCGGTCGCGGGAACGTGATCGACCGGCCGGGCGTTGGTCCCGGCGTGACGACCCCTGACGTGATGACCTCCGGGGCGGCGCCGGACCGCGTGGTGGCACCCGGTGCGCGGGCCGGGATGGCGGCCGTGCTGCTGGCGCTCGTGGTCATCGGCGCGATGCACCTCGTCGGCCCGTCCGCGCGCATCGACCCGGTGCGTCGCACGATCAGTGAGTACGCCGTGGTCGAGGGCGGCTGGCTGTTCGACGTCGCGGTCGTCGGGCTCGCGCTCGGGTCGGCGGGGGTGATCGCGGCGCTGGTCGCGGCCCGGTTGACCCCGGCCCGCTCGCTGTCGGTGGTCCTGCTCGGCGCCTGGTGCGTCGGGCTGCTGCTGGTCGTGGCGTTCGAGAAGACCAACTGGTCGATCGGCCCGAGCGTCTCGGGCTACATCCACCGCTACGCCAGCCTCGTCGCGTTCCTCGCGCTGCCGCTCGGGGCGCTGCTGCTCGCCCGCCGGCACCGTCGCGACCCGGCCGCGCGGCCCCACCTGCGCGGCGTGCGCCTCGGCTCCTGGTTGGCGCTCGCGTCGTTCCTGCCGATCGTGGGGGCCATCGGCCTTCGCGGCGTGACCGGCGTGCCGTGGTGGCGCGCGGTGCCGCTGGGCCTGCTCGAGCGCGGCCTCGCGCTGGCCGAGGTCCTCGTCGTCGCTCTGCTCGGCGCCTGGGCGCTGGCGCATGCGCGGCGCACCGCCGTCGAGGCCCCCGCCGTCGAGGCCCCCGCCGTCGAGCGCCCGACGGTCTAGCGTCCGGTCCCGTGGCGGACCCGCGCTTCGACCCCGTCCTCGACCGTGCCCGGCGCTTCGCCGACGACTGGCTCGCGTCGCTGCCCGACCGGCCCGTCGGCCGCCCGGTGGACGACGCGGACGACGGTGCCGCCCTGCGCGCGCGTCTCGGCGCGCTGCCCGAGGACGGCACGCCGGCCGACCGGGTGCTCGACGACCTCGCGGCCGCCCTCGAGCCCGGGCTGGTGGCGACGCCCGGGCCGCGCTACTTCGGGTTCGTCACCGGCGGGGCGTTGCCGGTCGCGCTCGGCGCCGACTGGATGGCCGCCGCCGCGGACCAGAACGTCGCCGCGCGCGTGATGTCGCCGGCCGCGACGGCGGTGGAGGAGGTCACCGGCGCCTGGGTCCTCGACCTGCTCGGGCTGCCGGGGGAGTGCGCGGTCGGGTTCACGACCGGCGCGCAGATGGCCAACGTCGTCGGCCTCGCGGCCGCCCGGCACGCCCTGCTCGCCGCGGTGGGCTGGGACGTCGGGACGGAGGGGCTGGCCGGGGCGCCGGTGCCGACGGTGGTGATCGGCGCGCACGCGCACTCGACGATCCTGCAGGCCCTGCGCCTGCTCGGGTTCGGGTCGGGGCGGGCGGTGCGCGTCCCCGCCGACGACCACGGACGGATGCGCGCCGACGTGCTGCGGGACCTGCTCGCGGCCATCGACGGCCCGGTGCTCGTGTGCGGGCAGGCCGGCCAGGTCGACACGGGTGCCTGCGACCCGCTCGACGCGGTCGCCGACGTCGTCGCCACCCGGGAGCACGCGTGGTTGCACGTCGACGGCGCCTTCGGGCTCTGGGCCGCGGCGTCCCCGGCCCACCGGCACCTCGTCGCCGGGGCGGAGCGTGCCGACTCGTGGACGGTCGACGCGCACAAGTGGCTCAATGTCCCGTACGACTGCGGCATGGCGATCGTCCGCGACCGGGCGGCGCTGACGGCCGCGATGAGCACCTCGGCCGCCTACCTCCCGCTGGCCGGCGCCGACCCCTCGAGCCGGGTGCCGGAGAGCTCGCGGCGCGCCCGCGCGCTCCCGGTGCACGCGGCACTGCGCCACCTCGGGCGCGCGGGTGTCGCCGAGCTGGTCGAGCGCTGCTGCACGCTCGCGCGGCAGGCCGCCGAGGAGCTCGCCGGCGACCCGGACCTGGAGGTCCTCAACGACGTCGTGCTCAACCAGGTCCTGGTCCGGCCCCGCGACGGCGACGCCCGCGAGCTCGCCGCCGCGATCGCCCGCGACGGCACCTGCTGGGTCGGCACCACGGTGTGGCAGGACCGGCCGGCGCTGCGGTTCTCGGTGTCGAACTGGTCGACGACACCCGCGGACATCAGCCGATCGGTCGCGGCGATCAGGGCGGCGGCGCGCGATCAGGCAGGCACGCGCGCGGAGTAGAACGCCAGCGTCCCGAGCGTCCAGCGCCGGCGCTCGACCACCGCGGCGTCGACGAGGCCGGCCTCGCCCATCAGCGCCAGGACCTCGTCGGCACCGGTGAGGTGCCGGCGCGGCTCGTCACCGTCGTCGTGCCCGTGCCCGTGCCCGTGTCCGTGACCGTGTCCCTGGTCGCCCCGGCCCCGCGCCGTCCACCGCATCCCGGCGTTCACGAGCCGCGCCAGCGGACCCCGCGAGAGCTCGCCCTCCATGTCGACGAGGTGCAGCGACCCGCCCGGGCGCAGCACCCGGCGGGCCTCGCGGAGCGCGCCGCGCTGCTGGTCGGGCGGCAGGTGGTGGAACATCAGTGACGAGAGCACGCGGTCGACGTGGGCGTCGGGCAGCGGGAGGTCGTCGGCGTAGGCGTGCTCGAGGCGCACCCGGTCCGGCAGCTTCCCGCGCGCCCGGTCGAGGGCGGCCGTGTCGGGGTCGATCCCGATCAGCTCGACGTCCGGGTGGCGCCGGGCCACGGCGACCAGGACGTTGCCGGTGCCGCAGCCGATCTCCAGGACCCGCCCGCCGGCCGGCGGGGCCGCCTGCGCGACGAGCCGGGCGTGGGCGGGGCCGGCACCGAGCAGGCGGCTCGTCAGGTCGTACCAGGGCAGGAACGATTCCCGGGCCATCGCGGGCAGGAAGGCTCGCGGTCCCGGGGTGGCGGGCTCCGGCTCGGACATGCTGGGATCTCCTCGTGGGACGCGATTCGGTGTCGTCGTCCACGCTCCCCGGGGGCCCACCAGGCGACAAGGGACGGGGGTCGGGCGCGATGGGACGATCCTCGGACGCCGAGGGCGTCCTGGTCGTCGACTACCCCCGCTCGCCGGACGGCCTCGACGTCACGGTGCGCCACAGCCGCGGCGTCTCGCACGTCGCCGACCTCCCGCCCGCCGGGACCCCGATCGCCGCCCCGCACGCGCACGACTTCCTCGTGCTCCTGCTCGTCGAGGCCGGCGCCGGTGCGCTGCGGGTGGACGACCGCGACGTCCCGCTCGCCGCGGGCGACGTCGCGGTGCTCGCCCCCGGCGCGGTCGTCGCCCCGCACGCCGGGCACCTCGCCGCGGACACCGACCTGTGGATGGTCTGGTTCCCGGCCGACGTGGTCGACCCGGCGACCACCGGCTCGCTGGTCTCGTGGCGCTCGCACCCGCTGCTCGCGCCGCTGGTCGGCCACGGACGGGTCGGCTGGCAGCGCTTCACGCTCCCCGACGAGGAGCGGGCGCGGTGGGTCGAGCACGTGCGCGCCCTCGACGTCGAGCTCCGCGAGCGCCGGGAGGGCGCCGGCGCGGCGGTCCGGGCGTACCTGACGCTGCTGCTCGTGGGGCTCACGCGGCTCGACGCCGTCGTCACCGACGAGCTCCGCGACCGTGACGAGCCCCTGCTCGCGGCGGTGTTCGACGTCGTCGAGCACCGGTTCCGGGAGCCCCTGTCGTTGCGTGACGTCGCCGACGCGGTCGGGCTGACGCCGGGTCACGTGACGACCGTGGTGCGCCGGCGCACCGGCCGCACGGTCCAGCAGTGGATCACCGAGCGGCGCCTGCGCGAGGCCCGGCGGCTGCTCGCCGGCACCGACCTCACCGTGACCGCCGTCGCCGCCCGGGTGGGGTTCCGCGACGCCGGCTACTTCGTGCGTCGCTTCCGTGCCGAGCACGGCGTCCCACCCGGGCGGTGGCGCGGGGCCTGAGGGTCATCGGAGCTCCTCGGCGGAGGTCGCGACGGTCTCCAGCCAGGCGTGCCAGCGAGGCCGCTCGCGGTCGGCGACGGCGGCGGCGTCGATCCCCGGCCCGTCGAAGAAGGTCAGGTGCACCGACGCGTGGGCGTCCCGGCCCGCCGCGACGAGGCCCGCGAGACCCGGTGCCGGCGTCTCGAGCAGCAGGACGGCGGCCTGGTGCCACCGGCCGGGGGAGAGGCGCTCGACCGTGCCCGCCAGCGCCGGCGTGCCGTGGAGCGCGATCCGGTCGCCGACCCGGGCCTCCGGCAGGCCGGTGCCCCCGATCAGGCGTGACCACGCGTCCGGCGCCGGGCCGCCGAGCGGTGTGCCGGCCTGGACCGTCGCGGGCCGGCGGCCGGGGAAGTGCGCGAGGTAGAGGCGCAGGGTCTCCAGCGCGACCCCCATGCCCTCGCGCAGGGCGTCGATCTCGTCGTCCCAGTCGTCGCCCGCGCCGAAGCCGCTCATCACCATCCGCACGGCGCAGGTGCCCTCGTCGCGGGTGCTGACCAGCCACTCGGTGGCGAGCGTCGTGCTCCCGGTGCCGATCGACCAGGTGGTCTCCGTGGCGAAGCGCTCCGGGGCGTCGTAGGCGGTGACCGTGCCCTGCGGGGCGCCGTGGGCCGCCTCCTCGGACCCGCCCATGTCGAAGCCGAACGCACCGCCGACGTGCTCGTCGACGCGGGTGGGGTGCAGCCAGGAGCTGATGCCGGGCCCGGTCGCGATGGCGTCCCAGACCTGCTCGGGCGTGCCCGGGACCGTGACCTCGAGGTCGACGGTGCGGGGGTCGTGCTCGGTCATGACGGGTCCTCCGGGGAGTCGGGGGCGGGGTCGGGTGTCGGCGCGGGCACCGGGTGCGCGCCGACGACGAGGCGGTGGGGGCGCCCGCCCGGGCTGTGGTGGCGGGCGACGAGGTCGCGGACCGCGGCGCCGAGCTCGTCGGCGAACGCGGCCCGGTCGGCGGGCGAGGCGAACGCGATCTCGGTGTCGATCGCGAGGGTGGCCAGGCGCTTGTCCGTGGCGTCGGCGCGGCGGGCGAGGTCGCCGACCTCGCGCACCAGCCGCCCGCCGAGGGCCAGCAGGTAGCGGGCGGAGAGCCGGTCCGAGACGCGTCCGGGGTCGCTCCCGGCCTCGCCGAGTGCGGCGGGGGAGACGAGGTAGGAGGCGGCGGAGGCCTCGACCAGCCGCTCGGTCAGCCCGCGCTTCGCGCGCTGCCCGACCTCGCGGACCAGGCCGTGCGCCTCGAGCGTGCGCAAGTGGTAGTTGACCTTCTGTCGGGTGAGGCCGACCCGTCCGGCCAGCGTGGAGGCCGATCCGGGCTCGGCGAGCGCGGCCAGCAGGCGCGCGCGCAACGGGTCGAGGGCCGCCGCGGCGGCGGCCGGTTCGTCGATCACGTCCACGTCGAGCACGGCACCCACGACAACATTGACAAGAATATTTGTCAATAGCTGCCGTTAGCGTGTCGGCCGTGGCACGAGCAGCACGCCGGCACGACGTGGACGCCGGGGGACCGGCGGAGGTGAACGAGGCCAAGGCGGCCGTCCGGGAGCGGGTCTGGGACGCGCTGCGCGACGGGAAGCTCGCGCGGTTCCCGGGCGCGCACGGGCGCATCCCGAACGTCAGCGGAGCCGAGGCGGCGGCCGAGCGCCTGCGCGGCACCGAGGTCTGGCGGCGGGCGCGGACGCTGAAGTGCAACCCGGACGCCGCGCAGTGGCCGGTGCGCCAGCGCGCGCTCGAGGACGGGAAGACCGTCTACATGGCCGTCCCGCGCCTCGCCGAGGAGGCGCCGTTCTTCCTGCTCGACCCCGAGCACCTCGCCGACACCCCGCGGAAGGCGTCGTCGATCAAGGGGGCGTCGCGGTCGGGGCGCACGGTGGCCGTCGAGGACCTCGAGCCGGTCGACCTCGTCGTCACCGGGTGCGTGGCCGTCGACGAGCAGGGCGCGCGGCTGGGCAAGGGCGGCGGGTTCTCCGACCTCGAGTTCGCGGTCGCCAGCGAGGCCGGGCTCGTCGCGCCGGACACGCCCGTCGTCACGACCGTGCACGAGCAGCAGATCGTCCCGGTCGGCGACATCCCCGTCACCGACCACGACGTGCGCCTCGACCTCATCGTGACCGCTGAGCGCGTCGTCACCTGCACCCGCGAGGCCCGCCACCCCGGGCGGATCGACTGGGACGCGCTGACCGAGGAGAAGATCGCGGCCATCCCGCTGCTCGGGCGGCTGCGACCGACGTCCTGACGGAGCTCTCCACGTCGATCTCTCGAAGGTGTCGTGGGCGTGATCCTCACGCCGGCCCGGGCGCCCGGCGTCCCACCACCCGGGCCAGCAGGGGCGCCACGAGCAGCATCAGCAGCACGCGCAGCACCTGCACCGCGACGACCGAGGTGACGTCGACGCCTGACGAGATGGCGGTCGCGAGCACGGCGTAGATGCCGCCGGGGGTGGTCGCGAGGTAGCCCTCGAGCAGCGTCATGCCGGTGACCCACGACAGCAGGAGCCCCAGGCCCGCGCAGACGACGATCACCGCGAGGATGAGCGCCGTGGCGAGGGGGAGGACCCGCAGCACGGTGACCAGCGCCGCGCGGGTGAACCGCAGGCCCGCCTGCCACCCGATCACCGCGTAGGCGAGGTCGACGACCAGGCTCGGCACGCTCGCGGCGCCGACCAGCCCCGCGAGGCTCAGGCCCGCCGCCACCACCATCGGGCCGAGCAGCGACCCGGCCGGGACGTGCAGCAGGCGGGCGAGGGGCACGCCGACGACGCTGCACCCGACCAGGACGGCGATCCCGAGCCACCACGGCGCCGCCGGCTCGGCGGTGGGTGCGGGGCCTGCGCCGTCGACGTGCGCGGCGCCGTAGCCCACGACCGCGACCACCGGCATCGCCGCCGTCACCAGCCCGACCCGCAGGTACTGCACCACGGACACCACGCGTTCGTCCCCGCCCAGATCCCGGCTGATCGCGACGAGCCCGGACGCGCCGCCGGCGGTCTGGGCGAGCACCCCGGTCAGCGGCGACACCCCGCGCTGCAGGCCCATGAGCAGCCCCGCGGCCATGCTCGCGAGCAGGGTGCCGACGCTGATGAGCAGGACCGGCAGCCAGTCGGCGGCCACGGCGCCCAGCGTCTCGGGGCGCGCGAGCAGGCCGATGACGACGCCGATGACGGCCTGCGCGGCCGACGTGGCGCGGGGTGCGACGGCCCGGGGCCCGAGGCCGGCGAGCGCGACGACCGTCGCCACGAGGAGCCCGGCGAACAGCGCCGCGGAGGGGACCGCCAGCACGGTGAGCGCGACGGTGGCGACGGCGGTGAGAACGCCGAGCAGGGCCCACCGGCCCGCCGCGCCGGGCCACCGCGTGCTCCGCTCCGCCACCGCGGGCGAGCCTAGGCTCCGGCGACCTCCCGCGCCCCGCCGCCGACCGGCGTCACTCCGCGATCCGCAGCACGGCGAGCCGGGACTCGTCGAGGCAGCTCACGCGGGCGGTCGTGTTCTCCGGGGGCACCACCACGACGCTCGTCGGCGACGAGCAGACCGGCACGGTGCCCGACACCGTCGACGTCGTCGTGTCGATCACCGACACCGTCCCGTCCTGCACGTTCGCGGTGTAGACGTGGCGCCCGTCGCCCGCGTAGGACACGTACTGCGGGCCGCGGCCCACCGGCACGGTGACCGCGAGGCGGTCGGTGGCGGTGTCGATGAACGACACCCCGTTGCCGTCGTAGTTCGCGACGGCGACGCGGGTGCCGTCGGGGGAGACCGCGAGCGCGTGGGGGCTCCGGCCGACGGGCACGGTCGTGCGGGTGGCGCCGGTGGTCTGGTCGAGGACCGTGACCAGGTCCGACTCGTGGTTGGCGACGTACGCGCGGCCGCCGCCGAACGCGATCCAGTGCGGGTTGGGCGCGACATCGATGCGCCGGGTGATGGTGAGCGAGGTGGTGTCGAGGACGTCGATGGTCGCGTCGTCGTGGCTGGGGACCCAGACGCTGCGCTGGTCGGGGGCGACCGCGAGGGCGTAGGGCCGCCGGTCGACGGGCACGACGGCGACGATGCCGCCCGAGGCGGTGTCGATCACCGACACCACGTTCACCGCGTCGTCGTCGGTGTAGGCGCTGACGTAGGCCCGGGCGCCGTCGGCGGAGAACGCGATGAACCGCGGCGGGGCGGCGGGCACCGGGATGGTGCGCCGCGTGGTGCCGGTGAGGAGGTCGACGACCGTGATCACGCGCGGCTCGCGGTTGGCGACGTACGCGATCCGCCCGCCGGGTGCGACCGCGAGCGAGCCGGGTGTGGGCGGGGTCGGCACGGACCCGGTGACCGTCGCCGTGGGGGCGCTGACCGCGGCGCCGGCGGAGGCCACCGGCGGCGGCGCGTCGGGCTCGCGCAGGGCCACGAGCAGCACCGCGACGACCGCGAGCACGATCACCACGCAGCCGGCGACCACGAGCAGGGCCTGCCGGCCGGGGCGTCGGGACGGCGCCGAGCCCGCGCCGTCGGACGCCGGGGGCTCGGCCGGTGGGGTCGGTGGGGTCGCCGGGGGAGCGGCGGGTGTGCCCCGGTCCTCGGGTCCCGTGGCCGGGCGGCCGCCGGTGGGCCCGGTGTGCACGGCGGCGGTCGGTGCCGCGCCGACCGCTCCCGACACCGCCCCCGGGCCGGCAGCGGCGGGCAGGGGCCCGGACGGGGTGGGCCCGGACGGCCGGGAACCGGGCGGCGGAGGTCCAGACGGCCCGGGTCCGGACGGCCGGGAACCGGACGGTGCGGGACCGGAGGGACGAGCCCCGGCGGGCGGGGGGCGGTCGTCCGTCCCCGGATCGGAGGGACGCGTGCCGTGGGGGACCGGCGTCGTGAGGTGCTCGCCGGCGAGTACGCGGGTCCGTCCGCCACCGCCGCTCCCGAGGGCGCGGCGGGCGGCCTCGCCGAACGCGCCGGCCGTGGGGTAGCGGTCGTCGGGGTCCTTGGCCATCGCGGTGACGACGACCTCGTCGAGCGCCGGGGGGACGTCGGGGACGAGGTCGCCGGGCCGCGGCGGCTCGCCGTGGACGTGGGCGTACATCAGCGCCGGCGCCTCGGCGGCCTCGAACGGTGGGCGTCCGGTCAGGCACTGGAAGAGCAGGCACCCGAGGGCGTAGACGTCGACCCGCCGGTCCACGGGCCCGTTGACGAACCGCTCGGGCGCCATGTAGTCGATCGTCCCGACCGTCGAGCCGGTCATCGTCAGACCGAACTTCGTCTGCCCGACGGCGTGCGCGATGCCGAAGTCCATGACGTAGACGAAGTCGCGCGCGGTGACGAGGACGTTGGACGGCTTGACGTCGCGGTGGATCAGCCCGTCGCCGTGCGCGGCGTCGAGACCCTCGGCGGCCTGCGCGACGAGGTGGACCGCGCGGGCGGCCGGCAGGGGGCCCTCGTCGCGCAGCAGCGTCGCGATGGTCGTCCCGCCGTCGACGAGGCGCATGTCGATGTAGAGGCGGGCGTCGATCTCGCCGAAGTCGTGGATCGGGATGATGTGCGGGTCGCGCAGGCGGGCGGCGATCCGGGACTCGCGACGGAAGCGCTCCTGGAACTCGGCGCTGCCGCTGAACAGCGCGGGGAGCAGCTTGAGGGCGACGACGCGGTCGTGCTGCGTGTCCATGGCCTGGTAGACGTCGCCCATGCCGCCGGAGCCGATGAGGCCCTCGAGGCGGTACCGGCCGAACCGGTCGCCGTCCGCCGGGCCGTCCGGACCGGCGGCGTCCACGGGGCCGCCCGGGCCGCCGTCGTCGCGGCCGTTGCCGCCACGGTCCTCGCTGTCCACGCCGCCCCCCGGTGGCCCCGCGGGAGCCCGGGACCGTCGCGGTCGGCATCGTAGGTCAGTCCAGGTCACGGAGGGGAGAGATCGACGATCGGCCGTCCCCGGTTCCCTCCTGACGAGATGACATAATGTCGATTATCGGATCGATACCGACCTGCAGGAGCCCGGGCACCGCGTGTCACGCCGTCGAGGACGTGGCGACGGCACGGCCTCGGCGGGCCGTTGGGCCATGTCGGTGACCGAGATCCGTTCGCCGTCGCGTGTCGACCGGTGACGGAGGCTCGTCCGTGGCCGGACGTTGAATCGGGCACGATCGATCGGCCGCCCGGCGGACAGTCCGTCCGCCGACCGCGCGCCTCCTTCCCACTGCCCACCTGATCGAGCACGGTGGGGTCACGGCCGGGTCGCGTCACGGGACACCTGTCTCCGCTGCGTGACGGTCGATCACTTTCAGTGGAAGGTCCGGGCCCACGGTCCGGGCGTGCTCGGGGGGAACCGTGGTTGCACCAGGACACCGGTGGGGGCGCCGGTGACCGAGGAATCCGACGAGATCGACCGGCTGGTCGCGGCCGTCGTGGCCGGCGACCGGGCCGCGCTCAACCAGCTGCTCGCGATCCTGCGGCCCCTGGTCGTGCGCTACTGCCGCTCGCGGCTGGGCACCGACCGCGCCGGTGTGGCCGCGGACGACGTCGCGCAGGAGGTGTGCCTGGCGGTCCTCAAGGCGTTGCCGACCTACACCGACCAGGGCAAGCCGTTCCTCGCGTTCGTCTACGGCATCGCGGCGCACAAGGTCGTCGACGCCCACCGCCACGCCGGCCGCGACCGCTCCGACCCCACCGACGAGGTACCCGAGGGCTTCACCGAGGCCGTCGGTCCCGAGCAGCACGCCCTCGAGGCGTCGGCCAGCGCGGAGATGCGCGTCCTGCTCGCCCAGCTGCCGGCCAAGCAGCGCGAGATCCTCGTGCTGCGCGTCGTCGTCGGGCTCTCGGCCGAGGAGACGGCGGTCGCGGTCGGGTCGACGCCGGGCGCGGTCCGCGTCGCCCAGCACCGCGCGGTGGCCAAGCTGCGGGGTGTCCTCGGGGCGCCCGACGAGGAGCGCGGGCCCGACGACACCCCGCCGCGCGGTGTGCTCAGTACGCGGGGCGCAGCGGGAACCCGGAGCGCGCGCCGGGGCCGAGCTTGACCCCCAGCACCTGGTGGAGCTGGATGTTGTTGAGGTCGAACCCCACCTGGCACGCGGGCATGTAGAGCCGCCACACGCGGGCGCGCCCCTCCCCGGCCTCCTCGACGCAGGCGTCCCAGTGCGCCTCGAGGTTCGCCGACCAGCCCGCGAGCGTCCTCGCGTAGTGCTCGCGGAGGTTCTCCTCGTGACGGATCTCGAAGCCCGCGCCGTTCATCTGCGAGATCAGCCAGCCGATCGGCAGGAGCTCGCCGTCGGGGAAGACGTAGCGGTCGATGAACGGGTCGGCGTGGGCGCGGTGGTGCGCGTCGGGCCGGGTGATGCAGTGGTTGAGCAGCCGCCCGCCCGGGCGCAGCTTGCCGTAGAGGAACTTGAAGTAGCCCGGGATGTTGCGCCGCCCGATGTGCTCGGTGAGCCCGATCGAGCTGACCGCGTCGAAGCCGGTCTCGGTGACGTCGCGGTAGTCGCCGTGACGGATCTCGACGAGGTCCCCGAGCCCGCGGCGCGCGACCTCCTTCTGCGCCCACGTGGCCTGGTCGCGCGACAGCGTCACGCCCAGCGCCTGCACCCCGTGCCTCTCGGCGGCGTGCATCGACATCTGGCCCCAGCCGCAGCCGACGTCGAGCAGCCGCATCCCGGGCTCGAGGCGCAGCTTCTCGGCCACCAGCGCGTGCTTGGTGTCCTGGGCCTCCTCCAGCGTCGCGGTCTCCGACGGGTAGACCGCGCACGTGTAGGTCATCGAGGGCCCGAGGACCATCTCGTAGAACCGGTTCGAGACGTCGTAGTGGTGCTCGATGGCCTCGGAGTCGCGGTCCTTGGAGTGCCGGCGCCCGTGCTGGCGGTGCTCCTCGGGCGGCGGGGCGACGCGGTGGCGCAGCCGCAGCGGGGCCAGGCGCGCGGCCATGCGCATGAGCGTCGAGGGCGGCACGTCGGACACCGTCAGCTCGCTCATCGCGCTGAGGGCCTCGTAGATGTCGCCGTCCACGTCGAGGTGCCCGGAGACGAACGCCCGCGCGAGGCCCAGGCTGTTCGGCGAGCCGGCGAGGTAGGCGAGGGCCGTCTCGCTGCGCACGTCGACGGTGGCGACGGGGTCGGCGCCGCCCGGCGTCGACGTGCTCCCGTCGTAGGCACGGATGGCGACAGGGGCCTGCTCCCCCAGCACCGGTCGGAACATCTCGGCGACCTGCACGGCGATCCTCCTCAGCCCGTCACGGTCTTGGTGTAGAGGTCCGGGAGACGGCCGTCCGGGTCGTACCGAGCCTTGAGGTCCCGGTAGGTCGTCCCCCCGTAGAGCGCGTCGAACTCGTCCGGGGTGTAGCTGGCGGTCGAGTACAGCGACTTGTGGCCGTCCAGCCCCATGAGCACCTGCTCGATGCGCCGGTTGTGGTGGTCCGGCGCCTGGCCCTCGGCGAGCGGGGCGTCGGACCAGAACCCGATGTTGACGTAGGTCGTGTCGGGGTCGAGCGGGTAGAGCGGCCAGCTGCGCCGGTCACGCTGGCGCAGCGGGCACAACCAGATCGGGCTGATCCCGATCTCGTCGTGGAAGAACGCGAGGAACTCCGCCAGCCGGTCCACCGGCACCTCGACGTCCTGGATGACCGGTTCGACGCCGGCCACGCCACCGCGGCGCGCCAGGGCCTGGGACAGGCCCGTGCGCCGGTCGAGCGCGACGATCCGGCGGTAGACGTCCGAGCGCCGGTACCGCGCGGGCCAGAGCCGGCGCACCACCGGGTGCTGCACGCCGAGCGCCCGCGAGCACCAGAACCAGTCGGTGTCCCAGCGCCACAGGTAGTCGTGGATGGTCAGGAAGTCGACTGCGACTCCTGAATTCCTGGGCAGCTCCTGGATGGACCGGTAGTAGATCTGCTGGCCGGTGTAGTCCGAGAGGTACGGCGCGGTGTCGACCATCTCGCCGACGGTCATGTAGTGCTCGTCGGCGGAGAAGACGACGCCGTCGCAGAAGTCGACCCGCTGCCCCTCCCAGGTCCGTGACGCGGAGACCTCGGCGAGCGCCTGCGCGACCTCCTCGGCGGTGCCGAACCGGACGTGGCGCAGCCGCACGAACGGCCGGACCGGCGCGAGCTCGATCGTCAGGCGCAGCGCGTAGCCGAGCGTCCCGTAGGAGTTGGGCAGTCCCGAGAGGAGGTCGGGGTGGTCCCCGGACGCGGAGCCTGCGGAGCCGGCCGCTGGTGCTCGCGTCGAGAGGATGTCGCCGGTGCCGGTGAGCACGTCGGCGTCGAGGACCGACTCGTGGGGCAGGCCGTTGCGGAACGACGACGACTCGATCCCGAGCCCGACCACCGCTCCCCCGAGCGTGATCGTCTTGAGCTGCGGTACGACCAGCGGCATCAGCCCGTACGGCAGGGTCGCCGCGACGAGGTGCTCGTAGGTGGTCATGCCCGCGACGTCGGCGGTGCGCGCCTCGGGGTCGACCGCGAGGACGCGGTCGAGGCCCTCGACGGTCAGCCCGCCCGCTCCCCCGCGGAAGCGGAAGAGGTTCGAGGTCTTCTTGCGCAGCCGTACCGGGGCGTCCGCGGGCAGCGCCGCGAGACCCGCCCGCACCGCGTCCACCGCGCGGCGGTGGGCGGTCTCGGCGTCCGTCACCGTCGTCATGAGCCGACCGTCATCTGGGTGCTCCCTCCCGGATCCCGAGGGAGCGTATGCCCGCTGTGAGGCCCGGAGCACCGATGTTCCGATGTTCCGTGTGCCACCCGAGCGGACGCTCGACGCACCGTGTCCGCTGTGCCACGCGGCGTGTCCGGCGGGGTGGGGAGTCCTACCCGGCCGGGGACGCTCCCGTGACCGCCGCCAGCACCCGGGGCAGCGCCTCGTCGGCGAGGGCCGCCATCTCGGGGTCGGTGCGGTCCTGGATCGGGTGGGCGACGTAGACCGCGGGCACCGACGCGAAGCCCAGCGCGCGGGCCTGGGCGTCGGTGGCCGTCACGAACTCGCTGGACGCGACGAACGTGGCGGTGACGCCGTCGGCCTCGAGGGCGGCGAGGTCGTGCACACTGCACGACGTGCACGAGCCTCAATCGGCGAGGGCCTCGATCACGACGTCGCACTGCGCGGTGATCTCCGCGCGCAGGTCCGTGGGCATCGGCTTGGTGAAGGTCGGCTTGGCGTAGCGGCGGACCGTCGCGCCGCGCTCGGTGAGCAGATCCGCGAGCCGGTCGAGGAAGACGTCGCCGCGCGGCTTGGCGATGTCGAGCAGCCCGACCGTGCGCCCGGCGAGGTCGTCGGGGCGCGGCCCGACCGTGCGCGCGGCGGGGCGGGACTCGTCGGTCGGGTCGAGCACGACGGTGACAGGGCTGACCATCAGGCCTCCTCGATGACGCGCGTGACCGGGCTGCTGCCGCCGGGCCCGCCGACCCAGCCGCCGAGCACGGCGGAGAACTTGCCCGCTCCCCCGCCGGCGACGGCGACCAGCAGCCCGTCGGGGCGGAACTTCGGGCGCGGCCGGGTGGGCTCGGGCACGCCCTCCTCGATGCCGTCGGCGCCGCGGGCGAGCTCCTCGGGCGGGAGCAGGAGCAGCTCGGCGAGCGCGGCGGTGAACCGCGCCCGGTCCCACCCGGCCTCGGCGAACACCGCGACGTGCTCGGGGCTCAGCACGAGCATCGCGTCGAAGCCCGGCGCGAGCTTCGGGTGCCCGACCCCGCGCAGCGCGACCGCGAGCGAGCGGGCCAGCGACTCCGGGGTCCGCGAGATCTGGTCGACGACGCCGCGGGGTCCCTCGGTCGCGAACACCGTGACCGCCGACGTCCCGGCCGGCACCCCGCGCCCGACCGACAGGGGCTCCCAGGGCGAGCTCTCCTCGTCCTCGGCGAAGCACAGGCCGACCTTGCCGGGCTGGCCGAGCGTCGCCCGGTCGACCTCGCCGGGCCGCCCGCCGCCGACGTTGCGGATCACCAGCTGCACCGCGCGCCCGATCGTCGAGTTCGCCCGCGTGCCCTGGCCCAGCGCGTTCCCGCCGCTGTTCACCCCGATCCGGCGGGCGACCGGCCCGTGGACCAGCACCGCCGGCGCCGCGCCCCACGTGGTGGCGAGCAGGCCGTGGGCGTTGAACTCCTCGGCGCACACGGCCTCGACCGCCGCGAGCACCACCGGCAGGTACTCGGGCCGGCAGCCGGCGAGGACGGCGTTGATCGCGACCTTCTCGACGGTCGCGGGCACGAGGTTCGGCGGCACGACGGCGACGACCTCGTCGGGCGCGCGGGTCGTGCCGGCCAGCATCCGCAGGACGCGGGGCGGGGTCGGCGCGACGACCGGGAGCCCGTCGGTCCAGCCGCGGTCGTAGAGGGCCTCGGCCTCGTCCTCGAGCCCGGCGAGCTCGACGCGGCGGGCGGTGAGCTCGTGGCCGCGGGCGCGCACGAGCATCGCGTCGGCGACCGCCGGGTCGTGGGTGCGCGAGCCGCAGCCGGGCTTCCAGTCGGGCAGGTCCGCGCCGAGGTCGGCGACGCCCGAGAGCTCCCGCCACGTCGCCCGGTCCCACCCCTCGGCCCGCGCGGTCTCGCGCCCGCCCTCGCGGCGCAGCAGGGTCGGCACGACGTCGATGCCCAGCGCGACGCTGGCGTCGAGGGCGGTGTCGTCGCGGACCTCGACGCCGGGCGGGAACGCGGGGTCGTCCTGGCTGTAGACGGTCGCGCCGCGGTCCACGAGCTCGCCGAGCACCGGCGCCACGAGCTGACACGTCGGGCAGTCCTGCTTGACGACGACCACGAGGCCGTCCGCCGGGGGCTCCACCCCGGTCGACGCCGCCGTGGTCGCCGTGGTGGTCACGGGCCGCACGCTACCGCGGTCCGTGCCCGGACATCTGCTCGTCGAGCGACCGGCCTGGTCGACGAGCCGTGCGACCCTGAGGTTGCGCGCGGCCCGCCCTCCGTGCACCATCCATATGGATGGCTTCGGGAGGGTGTCGTGGTCGCTGAACCGGAGCGGACCGAGAAGATCACGGTCAACCTCGGCCCGGTCGACCTCGGCCGGATCGACCTGCTCGTGCAGGAGGGGTTCTTCACCACCCGCACCGACTTCATCCGCACCGCCGTCCGCAATCAGCTCGCCACCAGCGAGCGCGCGATCGAGCAGACCGTCGCGCGCCGGACCCTCGTCCTCGGCACCCAGCACTTCACCCGGCGCGACCTCGAGGCCCTGCGCGACGCGGGCGAGCAGGTGCACGTCCGGGTGCTGGGGCTGGCCACCGTCGCCGACGACGTCCCGCCCGACCTGGCCCTGGCGACCATCGCCTCGGTCGAGGTGCTCGGGGCGTTCCGGGCCAGCCGCGCGGTGAAGGCCGCGCTGGCGTCCCGGATCGTCTGAGCCGCTCCGTACGCTCCACCACCACCGACCCCCGGAGGTCGCCGTGTCCCGTGCCCGCAGGATGTTGACCGAGGCGATCCGCACGGCCGCCAGCACCGCCGCCGGCGCGGCGGCCACCCAGGGAGGCTGGTCCGACGCGACCCGGCTCGTGCGCGAGGGCCGGCTCATGGACGCGACCGCCCGCATCCAGGAACGCCTCGGCACCGGCCTGCCGGGCATGTCGGGCATGTCCTCACCGATGTCCGCCCCGATGGCCTCGCCCCTGTCCGGGATGCCGACGCCGAGCTCCGGCGGCACCGGCTCCGACCGCGCCGCGGGCACCGTGACGCGCGGCGCCGCGTCGGCCGGCGGCGACCGCCGCGCCTACCGGCTCTTCGTCCCACCGGGCCTGCCGTCCGGGGCGCCGCTGGTGGTCATGCTGCACGGCGGCACGCAGGACGCCGACGGGTTCGCCGCCTGCACGGGGATGGACGAGGCGGCCGCGCGCGCGGGTGTCGCGGTCGTCTACCCCGAGCAGTCCCGGCAGGCCAACGCGATGGGCTACTGGAACTGGTTCCGCCCCGGCGACCAGACCCGCGACGGCGGCGAGCCGGCGATCATCGCCGCGATCACCCGCGCCGTCACCGACGAGCTGCACACCGACACCGCGCGCGTCGCCGTCGCCGGGTTCTCCGCCGGCGCGGCGATGGCGGCGGTCATGGCCGCCACCCACCCGGACGTGTTCTGCGGCGCCGGCGTGCACTCCGGGCTCCCCCACCGCGCCGCCCGCGACGTCGGCTCGGCGTTCGCGGCCATGTCGTCGCCCCCGGCGGACGTCGCCGACGCGGGGCCGGTGCCGCTGGTGGTCGTGCACGGCGACGGCGACCGGACCGTGGCGCCCGGCAACGCCGACGCCGTCGTGCGCTCGGCCCTGGGCCGGGCCGGTCGGGTCGAGCGGGACCGCACGAGCGGGCAGGTCGACGGCGGCCGGCGCTGGACGCGCGAGCGCTGCACCGAGCCCGGCGGGCGGGTGCTCGCGGAGTCGTGGACCGTGCACGGGCTCGGCCACGCGTGGTCGGGCGGGAGGCCGGGCGTCGCGTACGCCGACCCGTCGGGCCCCGACGCCGCCACGGCGATGCTCGGGTTCTTCGGCTTCACCGCCGACGGGGGCGTCGTGTAGACCACGACCCGTGCCCGACCTCTCCGAGTACAACGCCAAGCGGGACCCGGCGCGCACGCCGGAGCCGTTCGGGCAGGTCGGCGGGCCTGCGGGACGCAGCGGAGCGGAGCTGACGTCGTCGGACCGGCCCGCCGGCGACCGCTTCGTCGTCCAGGAGCACCACGCCCGCCGGCTGCACTACGACGTGCGCTTCGAGCGGGACGGCGTGCTCGTGTGCTGGGCGGTGCCGCGGGGCCTGCCGGACAAGCCCGGCGCGCCGCGGCTCGCCGTGCACACCGAGGACCACCCGCTGGAGTACCTCGAGTTCCACGGCGAGATCCCGGCCGGCGAGTACGGCGGCGGGTCGATGACGATCTGGGACTCCGGGCGCTACGAGACCGAGAAGTGGTCCGACAGCGAGGTCGCGGTGACCCTGCACGGCGAGCGGGTGTCCGGGCGCTTCGTGTTCTTCAAGCCCGACCGCGACGGCAGGAACGATCACGAGGAGAAGGACTGGCTCGTCCAGCGCCGGAAGACGGACACGGCGGCCCCGCCGCGGGACGCCTCCGCCCAGTCGCCGCGCGTGACCGTCGGAGGCCGCAGCCTGCGGCTGTCGAACCTCGACAAGGAGCTCTACCCCGACGTCCCCAAGGCGTCGGTGGTCGACTACTACGCCCGCGTCGCCGACACCCTGCTCCCCCACCTCGCCGGACGTCCCCTGACCCTGCGCCGCTTCCCGGACGGCATCTCGGCGCCGTCGTTCTACGAGAAGAACGCCGGGGCCAAGGCCCCCGAGTGGCTGCGCAGCGTCACCGTGCCCACCCCGGGCAGCAGCCGCGGCTCGGCGACGGCGAACTTCGTGGTCGTCGAGGAGCTCGCGACGCTCGTCTACCTGGCGAACCTCGCCGTCCTCGAGCTGCACGTGCCGCAGTGGCGCGTCGACGAGGACGACCGGGTGCAGCCGCCCGACGAGCTCGTCTTCGACCTCGACCCCGGCGAGGGCACCACGGTGGTCGACTGCGCGCGGATCGCGGAGCGGGTGCGGGAGGTGCTCGCCGCCGACGGCCTCGCGCCCTGCCCGAAGACGAGCGGCAGCAAGGGCATGCAGGTCAGCGCCGCGGTGCGCGTCGACGACCCGGGCCGCACGTCGACCTACGCGAAGGCCGTCGCCGAGCTCCTCGCCCGCGAGACCCCGCGGCGGGTCACCTCGATCATGGCCAAGGACCGCCGCCGCGGGAAGATCTTCGTCGACTGGAGCCAGAACAACACCGCGAAGACCACGGTCGCGCCGTACTCGCTGCGCGCGCGGGCGGCGAACGGCGCGCCGACCGTCTCGACGCCGTTGACCTGGGACGAGGTGGAGGCCGCCCGCGAGGTCCGGGAGCTGACGTTCTCGCCGGCCGACGTGCTGGCCCGGGTCGAGGCCCACGGGGACCTGTACGCCGCCGCGCTGGGCGAGGGCGTCACCCGCCCCGAGCTGCCCGAGGCGCCGTCGGCCGGGTAGCGGTCAGCGCAGCAGGGAGTTGCCGACGCCGCCGACGGCGCGCCCGGCGCCGTTCACCACGCCCCCGACGGCGTCACCGACGCCGCCGACGAGTCCACCGCCCCGCGAGCCACCGGATCCGCCGGATCCACCGGAGGAACCACCCGAGGACCCACCGGACGAGCCACCCGACGAGCCACCCGACGAGCCCGAGCCGCCGTCGCGACCGCCGCCGGACGAGCCGCCCCCGTCCTCGCCGCCCTCGCCCTCGTCGTCGTCGCGGGGGGTCGGGGTCTCCTCGTCCTCGTCGGTGGTGGTCGTCGAGGTGGGTCGGCGGGTGCTGGTGGTCTCGTCGTCCTCACGCAGCGCGCGGGGGGCGAGGGTGACGGTGCGCGGCGGCTGGGCGACGGCGACGGTCGGGTCGGCCAGCGGCGGGAGCACCGCCGCGTCGGAGCCGGTGGCCGGGGCGTCGGCGGGGCTGCGCGGCACGGTGCGCGTGCCGGGCGGGGCCTGACCCTCCAGGTCACCCGGCGCGACCACCGGGAAGGTGCCGACGCGCGGGAGGGCGGTGTTCTCGCCGCTGTCGGCGAGCGTCGAGATCGCGACGGGGACGACCGCGGCCGCGGCGGCGACGGAGGCCGCCGCGAGACCCCAGCCGCGGAGACGGTGCGTCCCGGCCGCGCCGGCACCCGCGACCGCGCCGCGGCGCCGCCGGTGGCGCCCCGACGGCACGGGCGCGGAGGGCGTCAGGTCGGCGGGCGCCTCCTCGAGACCACGGCGCGCCCAGGCGGGCAGCTCGTCGGGGACGGAGCCCGACGACCACCACGAGGGCTCACCCCCCGACCGCTTCGACATCCTGCGCTCCCCCTCAGCCCAGTGTGATCGCCAAGACTACGGCACGTACACACGCGCCCCCAAGGTGGCCCGGCCTCTCCCCGAAACGTGGGAACGATCACGGCGATCTGCAGCAGTCATCGTGGCACGGATGGTCGGGCCGCGCGGCGCCGTGCCGGACCGTGCCGGACCGTGCGCCAGGGTCGCCGCACCCAGCGCCGCGTCCCGCGACCGGGCACACTCGGGCCCCGTGACCCGGTCGACCCACCCGTTCCTGGCCGGTCCCGTCCCCCGCGCGTTCGCGCACCGCGGTTGGCACATCGGCGACCTCGACGGTCTGGAGAACTCGCTCGCCGCCTTCCGGCGCGCGTCCCTCGAGGGCTACACGCACCTCGAGACCGACGTCCACGCCACCGCCGACGGCGTCCTCGTCGTCCACCACGACGCGACCCTGCGTCGGGTCGCCGGCCACCCCGGGGTCCTGCGCAGCATGCCGTGGGCCGACCTCGCCGACGTCCGCCTGCGCGGGCGCGAACCGCTCCCACGCCTCGAGGAGGTCCTCGAGGCGCTGCCCGACACGCGGTTCAACGTCGACCTCAAGGCCCCCGGCACCCTCGAGCCGATGCTGCGGCTGCTCGAGCGCGACGACGTCGCCGAGCGCGTGGCCGTGGCCAGCATGGACGAGCGGCGGCTGGACGCCGTGCGCGCGCGGTACGGCGACCGCGTCGTCACGGGGATCGCGTCGCGGTCGGCACTGCGCCTGCGGGCGCTGGCCGTGTCCCCGGTACGCGGGCCGCTGCGGCGGGCGCTGCGCGTGCGGGGCGACCTCGCGCAGCTGCCGGTGCGGTTCGGGGTGATGACGGTGATCGACCGGGCCATGATCGCCACGGCGCACGAGCTCGGCGTCGAGGTCCACGCCTGGACCGTCGACCGCACCTCCGAGATGCACCGCCTGCTCGACCTCGGCGTCGACGGCATCATGACCGACCGCCCCGACCTGCTGCGCGACGTCCTCGTCACCCGCGGGACGTGGACGGCGCCCGCCGACGGGACGGGGTGAGGCAGGTCGGGCACAACCGGGGCCGTGTGGGCGTTGTGACGTACGGGTATTCGCCCCGTGTGCAGCCGGATCGGTGAGACCGGTCACGGAGGGGATGAACACCGGCGGTCGCGGGAACGAACAGCGACGGTCCGGCGTTGACCACCCCGTGCCCGGCGGCCGTGCGTCTCGGGCGCACACGCAGTCGAGGAAAGGACACCATCATGGCCGACCGCGTCCTCCGTGGCAGCCGTCTCGGGGCCGTCAGCTACGAGACCGACCGCGACCACGACCTCGCCCCCCGCCGTTCCTTCGCCTACCGCTGCCCCAAGGGCCACGACTTCGAGGTGCCGTTCTCGGACGACGCCGAGGCGCCGGTGACCTGGGAGTGCCGTCTGCACGGCGACGAGGGCAAGCGCATCGACGGCACCGAGCCCGAGCAGAAGAAGGCCAAGCCGCCGCGCACCCACTGGGACATGCTGCTCGAGCGCCGCTCGGTCCCCGAGCTGGAGGAGCTGCTCGACGAGCGCCTCGGTCTGCTCAAGGAGCGCCGCTCCGAGAGCGCCTGAGCGCGCACGAGGTACGCGACGAGGACCGCCCCGGCCACCCGGCCGCGGCGGTCCTTTCGTGTGCGCGAGGGTGTCATCCACGTGCCGTCGCGCCGGCCGACCGGGGATCCGGGATCGGGCCCAGCAGCTCGACCCCGTGCCGGGCGGCGAGGGCCAGGACGTCGGCCATCGCCGGCGGGCCGTCGGCGGCCAGCGCGGCTCCGGCGCGGGCGAAGCCCTCCATGACGGCGCCGGGCGCGTGCACGCCGAAGGCCACGGCGTCGGTGTCGGACTCGTTGCGGATGGTGTGCGGTGTGCCGCCGGGCAGCGGGACGACGTCGCCCGGCCCGGCGACGACGCGCCGCACCCGGGTCCACCCGCCGTCCGCGAGCAGCTCGCCGGTGTAGAAGGTGAGCTCGCCGCGGCGGACGCAGTAGACCTCGCTGGGCTCGTGGCGGTGCATGACCGGTGGTCCGCCGCCCGGGGGCATGCGGAGCTCGACGGCGAACAGGTCGCCGCCGGACTCGGCGGTGCTCATGAGCACCACGAGCTCGTCGGTGCCCAGCCGGAGACAGTCGCAGGTGGCATAGTCGACAGGTAGCTTGTCCATCTGCCGATTCAGACAGGAGCCCTGTCGAATGTCAAGGCCTCGGCCCCGCACCGCCGGCCGGGAGCGGCCCACCAACCTGGCCGTGCTGATGCGGGAGGCGTTCATCGCGCTCAACGACCTCGTCCTCACCCGGCTCGCGGAGCGCGGGCACGGTGATGTGCGGGCGGCGCACGGCGCGGTGTTCCAGTACCTCGACGAGACGGGGACGACGGTCAGCGAGCTCGCCGACCGCGCCCAGATCACCAAGCAGGCCATGGCCGAGCTCGTGATCCACCTCGAGTCCCGCGGCTACCTGGTCCGCGAGCCCGACCCGCGCGATCGCCGGGCGAAGCTCGTCCGACCCACCGACCGCGGGCGCGAGGTCGTCGCCATCGCCCAGGACCTCGTCCCCGACCTCGAGGAGCGGATCGCCGCGGCCCTCGGCGCGGAGCGGGTCGAGGCCCTCCGCGAGGACCTCGAGACGGTCCGCCGGATCGCCCGGTCGTGAGGCCCGTCAGCGCGGCCGTGCTCGCCGCCGCCGCACCCGGTCGCGCACGGCCCACGACGTGATGCGCCACAGCGCCTCGCGCACGACCTCGCCGCTCATCTTCGACTCGCCGTGCGCGCGCTCGACGAACGTGATCGGCACCTCGCGCACCCGCAGGCCCGACCGCTGCACGCGGAAGGCCACGTCGACCTGGAAGCAGTAGCCCTCCGACGCGACGGTCGGGATCTGCAGGCCGGCGAGCGCGGACCGGCGGAAGCAGCGGTAACCGCCCGTCACGTCGTGCAGCGGCAGGGCGAGCGCGCGCCGGGAGTAGACGTTGCCGGCGCGCGAGAGCAGCCGGCGGTGCCACGCCCAGCCCTCCGTGCCACCGCCGGGGACGTAGCGCGAGCCCAGCACCACGTCGGCCTCGGGGGCCGCGGCCAGCAGGCGCGGGAGCTCCTCGGGCGCGTGCGAGCCGTCGGCGTCCATCTGCACGATCCACCCGACGTCGGCGACGAAGGCGCACCCGTCGTCCAGCACCCGCCGGAACGCGTCCACGTACGCCGCGCCGAGGCCCGCGCGCGGCGCGTGGTGGTGCACGCGGACCCGCGGCTCGACGGCGGCGATCGTCTCCGCGAGCGCGCCGGTGCCGTCGGGGCTGCCGTCGTCGACGACGAGGATCCGCAGGCCGGGCAGGGTGGCGAGCAGCCGCGTCACGAGCCCGGGCAGGCTCTCGCGCTCGTTGAAGGTCGGCACCGTGACCAGCACGTCCGACCCGTCGGGGGCGGGTCCGCTCACGCGCTGCCCCGCCGACGCCGCACCGCACCCGCCACGATCGCCCCCACCCCCAGGGCCGCGAGCACCCACTCCGGCGCCGGACCGACGCGGGTGGCGAGCGTCGTCGTGGTCCGCAGCGGCACCCGCTCGACGAGCACGCCCGGGGTGAACAGCGCGCCGGTGCGGGCCTGCAGCGTCCCGTCGGGCGCGACGACGGCGCTCTGCCCGCTCGTCGCGGCGATCACCACGGCCCGGTCGTGCTCGATCGCGCGCAGCCGGGACATGCCCTGCTGCTGGTAGGTCATGTCGCTGTAGCCGAACGTCGCGTTGTTCGTCGGCACGGTGAGCAGGTCCGCTCCCCCGCGCACGGCGTCCCGGACGGCGTCGTCGAACACCACCTCGTAGCAGGTGACGACGCCCAGGCGCGCCGGCCCGGCCGGCAGGACACCGGAACCGGTGCCGGGCTCGAAGTCGACGACGCGGTCGACCAGCGGCGAGACCTGCTCGGCGATCGCCCGCAGTGGGATGTACTCGCCGAACGGGAGGATGTGCCGCTTGGTGTACGTGGCGGCCGGTCCAGTGCCGGGCAGCCAGACGATCGCCGTGTTCCGCGGCCCCTGGACCAGCGTGCCGTCGGCGCCGCGGGTCCCCGAGAGCACCGCGCCGACGACGACCGGCACCCCGACCTCGTCGGTGACCGCCTGGATCGCCGCCCCGGCGTCGGCGTTGCGCAGCGGGTCGATGTCCGAGGAGTTCTCCGGCCAGATGACCAGGTCGGGCCGCGGGGTCCGGCCGGCGCGCGCGTCCTCGGCGAGGCGGCGGGTCTGCGCCACGTGGTTGTCGAGCACCGCGCGGCGCTGGGCGTTGAAGTCGAGCCCGGCGCGCGGGACGTTGCCCTGGACGGCGGCGACGGTGACGGTCGGGCCGGGCGTGTCCGCGGCGACCGACGGCCACGCGGCGAGCCCGACGACCGGCCCGAGCAGCACCGCGACGAGCGCGCCCGCGACGGCCGGTCCCCGCCGGGGTCCCCGCAGCGCCACCACCAGGGCCCACAGCCCGGCGCCCGACAGCGCGACCGCGAACGTGACCAGCGGCGCGCCCCCCAGCGAGGCCAGCGACGCGAACGGCCCGCCGGGCTGCCCGAACGCGAGCTTGGCCCAGGGGAAGCCCGCGAACGGCCACCGCTCGATGACCGCCTCGCCGGCGGTCCACAGGCAGGCCGCCCACAGCGGCGCGCCGGGCAGCCGCGTCACCAGCGGCAGCAGCGCGACCGGCACCGCGACGACCACCGTCAGCGCCGCGAGCAGCAGGAACCAGACGGCGCCGACGTACTCGCCGGTCCAGTGCAGCAGCGGCCACTGGTAGGCCAGGCCCACCAGCAGCCCGAGCCCGCCCGCCGTCCGCAGGCGCCGGCCGTCGACGACCGCGACGACCAGCGCGATCCCCAACGGGGCCGCCCACCACGCCCCGAACGGCGGGAACGCGACGTAGAGCAGGAGCCCGGCGACGACGGCGCCGACCGGCCGCAGCCACGACCTGAGCGAAGGGGCCCTTCGCTCGAGTAGATCGCGCGAAGGGCCCCTTCGCTCGGATCCAGGGTCGGCCGTCAGCACGACTGCAGGTCGTGGGGCCGGCGGTTCACCGGCTCGCAGCCGGCGTCGGTGACGACGACGATGTCCTCGATCCGCGCGCCCCAGCGGCCCGGGAAGTAGATGCCGGGCTCGACGCTGAACGCCATGCCCGGCTCGAGGACGAGGTCGTTGCCGTCGACGATGTAGGGCTCCTCGTGCACCTCGAGCCCGATGCCGTGGCCGGTCCGGTGCACGAAGTACTCGCCGTAGCCGGCGTCGCGGATGATCGCGCGGGCGGTCTCGTCGATGCTCGCGGCCGTGACGCCCGGGCGCACCGCGTCGACCGCCGCGGCCTGCGCGCGCTGCAGCACGGCGTAGACGTCGCGGACCTCGGCGTCGGGCTCGCCGACGACGTAGGTGCGTGTCGAGTCGGAGTTGTAGCCGTCGGGCAGCGGGCCGCCGATGTCGACGACGACGACGTCCCCGGTCGCGAGCACCCGGTCGGACACCTCGTGGTGCGGGCTCGCCCCGTTGGGCCCCGAGCCGACGATGACGAACGCGGCCTCGGCGTGCCCGGTCTCGACGATCGCGCGGGTGATGTCCTCGCCGACCTCGGCCTCGGTCCGCCCCGCGACCAGCCACTGCGGCACGCGGGCGTGGACGTCGTCGATCGCCGCGCCGGCCGTGCGCAGCGAGGCGATCTCCTCGGCGTCCTTGCGCATCCGCAGCTGGCGCAGGATCGGGGTGGCGAGCTCGAGCGTCGCGCCGGGCAGGGCGTCGCGCAGGCCCAGGACGTGCAGGGCGGGCATGTCCGCGGCCACGGCGACCCGTGCCGGGGCCCCGAGACGCGACGCCGCGAGCGCGTGCGGGTCGACCCCGTCGGTCCAGGTGAGCACGTCCATCGCCTCGATCGCCGACCCGTCGAGGCCCGGGCGCTCGAGCGTCGGGACCACGAACGCGGGGTCGCCGTCCGTGGGCAGGAGCAGGGCCGAGAGCCGCTCGTGCGAGTGCTTGACGACGCCGGTGAGGTACCGCAGGTCGGGGCCCGGGGTCACGACCAGGGCGTCCACCCCGGCCTGCCGGGCGGCGGCCCGCGCGCGCTCGAGGCGCGCGGCGACGTGGTCGGTGGTGCTCATGGTCGCCGAGCCTAGGTCAGGCGGATGCCGGGCGGGCGCGCCCCGGGGAGGACCCGGGGCGCGCCCGGTGACGTCACTCGGCGAGCTTGGCGAACGCCTGCGCCCAGAGGAAGTACTTGTTGGTGCCCAGGTCGCGGACCGTCTTGATGTTGAAGGCCTCCTGGAGCTTCTTCGCGTCGTCCTCGCTGACGCCCTGCAGCGCGGCGACCGGCGCGTCGGCGATCTCCTGCGCCGACTTGTTCTCGTACTCCTTGTCGAGCTTGGACGCGATGTCGCCCATGGTTCCGAACTCTCCCCTCGTCGTGGACTCCCGGCGGTGCCGGTCCGGCGTGATCCTCGTGCCCGATCGAGGTCGACGTCACGCAGGACGCGCGGGACCGATAGCTGAGTAGATGTCCCCTGGAGCCGGGGCCCGCCGGGCGGAACGCTGCAGGGCATGACCAGCCCGGTGTCCCAGGACGCGCTGCTCGCCCGCCTCGACGACGACCTCGCCGGCGTCGCCCGCGAGGTCGACCGCATCCGCACCGCCCTGCGAGGTGCGCGCTCGGCGTCGGGGTCCCCGGTGCCGGGCCCTGTCCCGCCGCTGACCCCGCCGCTGACCCCGCCGCCGTCCTGGCCGGTCCCGGTGCCGGATCCGATCCCGGGCCACGTGCCGGGTCCGGTCCCGGGCCACGTGCCGGGTCCGGTGCCGGGTCCGGGCCCCCAGCAGCCGCCCGCCGGCCCCTGGGTGCCGCCCGGTGCCTGGGGGCCGCCGGCGCCGCCCGGCCCGCCGCGTCCGCCGCGCGTGCCCCGCCCGCCGCGCGCACCCCGCATCGCCTGGACCCCGGCCCGCCTCATCGCCGTCGCCGGCGCCGCGACCACCGTCCTCGGCGTCGTGCTGCTGCTCGTCCTCGCCGCCGACCGGGGCTGGTTCGGCCCCGGCGCGCGGGTGGCCGGGGGCGCGCTGCTCGGCCTCGCGCTCGCCGGCGCGGGGATCGTGGTGCGGCGCCGCACCGGCACCGGTGGCGACGCCCCGGCCGGCGCCGTCGCCCTCGTCGCGACGGGCGTGGCGACCCTCTTCCTCGCCGACGTCGCCGCCGTCGCGCTCTACGCCCTGCTCCCCCTCGCGCTCGCCGCCCCGCTCGCCCTGGTCGTGACCGCCGGCGGCCTCGCGCTCGCCGACCGCTGGCGGCACCGCGGCCTCGCGCTCGGCGTGCTCGTCGCCGCCGCGCTCGCGGCCCCGCTGGTCGTGGGCGCGCCGACCCCCACCCTCGTCGCGCTGCTGCTCGCCGCCCAGGTCGCCGCGGTGGCCGTCGCCCGCCGCCGCGCCTGGCCCGTCGTGGCCGCCGTCGCCGCGCTCGCGACCACGCTGGCCGCGCTCGGTGCCGCGGTCCGTTTCCTCGCGGGCGGGACGTTCGCCGACCTGCCGACCACCCTCGCCGTGCTCGCGGTCCTCGTCGCGGGCGGGGTGTCCGCCGTGCTCGTCGGCGCGCCCGGCCGGGCGATCGCCGCGGCGCTGCTCGGGGCGCCGGTGCTCCCGGTCCTGCTCGTCGCCCCGGGGCTGGCCCGCGTGCCCGGGGCCCTGGTCGCCGGCGGCGTCGCGGTCGCCCTGCTGCTGGCCGTCGTCGCCCTGGACCGCACGGCCGCCCCCGTCGGGCACCGCGCGCTCGCGCTGGTCGCCGGCACCGCCGGCACGGCCGCGCTGCTCGTCGCCACCCTCATCGCGATCGGCTCGGGCCCGGCCGCCGTGCCGCTGCTCGCCGAGGCCGCCGTGCTCGCGGTCGCCGCGGCCGCCACCCGACGCCCGGGGCCGCTGGTCGCCGCCGCCGCGCTCGCCCTCGTCGGCGGGGCCGCCGCGCTGGCCGTCGACGCGCCGGCGGACCTCCTCGCCGACTTCCCCACCCGCCCCTTCGTCCTCACCGCCCCGGGCGGCGCCGCGACGACGGGCGTGGTCGGCGAGCTCGCCGGGGCGCTCGCCACGTCGGTGCTCCTGGTCGCCGTCGCGGCCGCCGGCATCGTCGCGCTGGCCCGGCTCGGGGCGCTGGCCGACCGCGGCCGGGCCGCAGCGGCCGTCGCGGGCCTCGGCGCGGTCGGGCTCTACGGCGCGACGGGCACGGTCGTGGCGGGCGCGCTGCTGGTGTCGCCGACACGCGGCGCGTTCCTCACCGGGCACGTGCTGGTCACCGTGTCGTGGACCGCGCTCGCCCTGGTGCTGCTGGTCCGCGGCCTGCAGTCGGCGCTGCCGCGCATCCTCGGCGGGGTGCTGGTCGTGGCCGCGGTGGTCAAGCTGCTGACCTTCGACCTCACCGCGCTCGACGGCCTCGCCCGCGTCGCGGCGTTTCTCGGCGCCGGGCTGGTCCTGCTGGCGGCCGGCGCCGGCTACGCCCGGGCCGTCGCGGGCACGGGTACCGACGAGGACACGAGCTCCGCCAGCTCGCCGACCGTCGGACCCTCCGCGACGGACGGCCGCCACCCGGAGGCGTAGATCTCCCGGACCCGCGGGTGCACCGCGGCGAGCGAGCCCGGCGGGGCCGTCATCCCGAGGTACGGGCCGACGACGCGCATCAGGGTCGGGTCGACCTCGGTCGCCGACACCACGAGGTCCGAGGTCGGGGGCCGGGTCGGGTCGACGTCCTCGCCCGCCCACCGAGCGGCCTGGGCGGCGTCGGTGGCGAGGTGGTCGAGGAACCACGGCCGCAGGTGCTCGTCGCACCACGCGTCGAGGGCGAGCACGGTGGCGACGTGGTCGGCGCCGTGCTCGTCGACCAGGGCGAGGAAGCGCTCGACCTGCATCAACGACGTCGCCACCCCGCGGCCCGCGATGGGGTTCGTGGTGCACACCGCGTCGCCGAGGAACACCGTCCCCGGCAGCGGCACCCGGCCGGCGTCGTCGAGCTGACCGCGGTAGGTGTTGTGCAGGCGCCCGCCCGGCAGCACCGGCGTGATCGGGTGCGCCCGCGCCGGGTCGGTCCACGCGGCGAGCAGCGGGATCGCGCGGGCCGCGGCGTCGAACGCGGCCTCGTGGCGCAGCCCGACCAGCCGCCGGTCGGCGACGGACCGGGCGATCAGCGTCGAGAAGACGCCGGCGTCGTGCCGGAAGACGACCACGGTGTAGCCGTCGTGCAGCGCCACCGCGCCGAGCACCGAGTTCTGCGGCCCCGGCTCGGCCCCGGGCCGCAGGCGGTACTGCCGCGAGACGTAGGCCGAGGCACAGGCGGAGGACTCCTCGGGCGCCCGCAGCCCCTCGCCCACCCGGCCCGACCGTCCGGCCGCGACCAGCACCAGGTCGGCGTCGAGACGGCCGTCCCCGATCCGCACGCCGGTGGCGCGCCCCCGCTCGGCGAGGAGACCGCGCACCCGGGCCGGCACCCGCGTCACGCCGGGCTCGCGGTCGGCGACCCGGCGCAGCTCGCGCTCGACCACCATCCGCCGGCAGCGCAGCCCCGTCCCGGGTGCCAGCTCGCCGTCGTTCGGGGGCGCGGCGGTCGGGTCCACGGTCATCGGCTCGGCGCCGCGGGCGAGCAGCGCGCCGATCACCTCGGGCACCTCGGCGCGCACCACGTCGAGGGCCTGCGCCCGGAACGCGTGCGGGTGGTGGAACTGCATCACCCCGCGCCGCACCCACCGCTCGTCGGTGACCGGGCCGGGGTCGTCGTCGACCAGCGTCACGCGGTGGCCGCGGCGGGCCAGCGCGACGGCGGCGACGAGCCCGGTGGGTCCTGCGCCGACGACGACGGTGTCCATGGCGGCTCCCGGGGTGCGCTGCCCGGACCAGGGCACTCCCGCCGAGGGCGGGCCGTCAAGCACGGTGACCCTCGGCGCCCGGCCGGACGCGCAGGGCACGTGGGAAGCTCTCCGACCATGGACGCGGAGCGCACCGGAGCCGGACCCTCGCAGCCCGACGCGCCGGTGATGCTGCTCGACTCGGCCAGCCTCTGGTTCCGCGCCTTCTACGGCGTGCCGGCGACGTTGACCGCCGAGGACGGAACGCCGGTCAACGCGGCACGCGGGTTCTGCGACATGGTCGCCCGGCTGGTCCGCGAGCGGCGGCCGGGCTCCCTCGTCGCGTGCCTCGACCGCGACTGGCGTCCGGCGTTCCGCGTGCGGGCGATCCCGTCGTACAAGGCCCACCGCGTCGACCCGACGATGGGCGACCCCTCCTCCCCCGTCGGCGGCGCCCCGGACGCCGAGGCGGCACCGCCGGAGCTCGGCCCACAGGTCGAGCTCATCCTCGAGGTGCTCGCCGCGGCCGGGATCCCGACCGCGGGCGCCGAGGGCTACGAGGCCGACGACGTCATCGGCACCCTGTGCGCCACCGAGGCCACCGACGCGATCGAGGTCGTCAGCGGTGACCGCGACCTGCTCCAGCTCGTCCGTGACGAGCCCAGCCCGGTGCGGATCGTCTACATCGCCCGGGGGGTCTCGAAGTACGAGCTCTACGGCCCGGATGACGTCGCCGCTCGCTACGGGGTCCCGACGTCCCGCGCCGGGGACGGCTACGCGGAGATGGCGATGCTGCGCGGCGACCCCTCCGACGGTCTGCCCGGCGTCGCCGGGATCGGGGAGAAGACCGCGGCGCAGGTGGTGTCGAGGTTCGGGTCGTGGGACGAGATGATCAACGCGGTGCTCGACCGCTCCGACACCCGCATGTCCTCGGCCGTGCGCGCGAAGATGGCGAAGGCCGGCGACTACCTGGTCAAGGCGCCGGAGGTCGTGCGGGTCGCGCCGGACGCCCCGATCGACTGGACCGGCGAGCGCCGCCCCCTCCCCCACGCGCCCCTCGACGAGGACAAGCTCACCGACCTCGCCGAGCGGTGGAACCTCACGGGCTCGGTCGACCGGCTCGTCGCCGCCCTGAAGGGCGAGGACGCGCCCTAGGAGACACCGCTGAGCCGCTGCAGGGTCTCCCAGTACGCCGACCACAGACGGGGGTCGCGGGCGTTCTCCGGCACGGTGGTGATCCCCGGCAGGCCACGGATCTCCCCGACGCCCCGCGGACCGTAGTAGCCGCCACCGTTCGCCTGCGACGACGTCGCCGCATAGAGGATCGGCAGCGCGCCCTGGGCCGGGTCCTGGAACATCACGGGCAGGTACCGGAAGCGCCACCCCTCCGCGGTGTCCGGGCCGGGGCCGTCCAGGACGATGTTGGTGCGGGCGACGCCGGGGTGCGCCGCGAGACTGGTGATCCGCCAGCCGAGGGCCCTGCTGCGGCGGTCGCACTCGAAGGCGAGCAGCAGGTTGCCGAGCTTGGTGTCGTCGTAGGCGCGGCCGTGGTCGTAGGCCCGCTCCTTCTGGAGGTCGTCGAAGTCGACGGCGCCGCCGTGGCCGCGCTGGCTCGACATCCAGACGATCCGGGGGTCGGTCCCGTTCTGCAGCAGCGGGCGCAGCTGGGCCGACAGGGCGAAGGGACCGAGGGCGTTGGTCGCGAAGGTCCGCTCGAAGCCGTCGACGCTCACCTCGCGGTGGAGGCGTGCCATGACGCCCGCGTTGTTGACCAACAGGTCGAGGCGGTCGCCGTAGGCCCGCAGGCGCTCGACGAACGCGGTGATCGAACGGAGGTCCGCCAGGTCCAGCCGCTCGAACCGCACGGTCGCGGTGGGCGCCGCTGCGCGGATCCGGCGGGCCGCCTCCTCGCCCCGCTCCTGGTTCCTCGAGGCGATCGTGACCTCCGCGCCCGCCAGGGCGAGCCCGAGCGCCTGGTGGTAGCCCAGCCCGCTGCGACCGTCCTGCGGGTAGCCGTTGCCGCCCGTCACGACCACGCGGCGCCCGGTCTGCGGCGGGATGTCCGCCGCGGTCCAGTCGGGGGTCTCCGCCCCCGGCGCGGTCGCCCGGCCGGCGGCGACGCCGACCAGCCCGGCCGAGGCCCCGAGGGCGGACATCTGCAGCACCGACCGCCGCGTGAACACCCGGCGGCCCGTCCTCGTCGGCGGTGCCTCTCCTGCGTCGTCCGTCGATGCGGCCACGTGAACCGTCCCCTCTGCGCTCGGGCGTGTGTCGTCGACACTCGCCCGGCGCCGCGGCGACGACCACGGCCTGCCGATCCGGGGCTCCGCAGGCCACCCCGCGGGACGAGGGCGCCCTACCGTCCCTGGTCGGCGAGCCAGGCCCGCGCGACGGTCTTCGGTGCGCGCAGCAGCCAGGCCTCCTCGACGAGCTCCCGCAGCTCGTCGACCCCGATCCGCTCGAGGCGCACGAGCACCGCGGGGTAGCCGTCGAAGTGCGGCGTCGTGAAGTAGACGTCGGGGTCGTCGGCGATCAGCGCGTGCTTGACGCCCTCGTCGGCGACGTGGAGGCCGAGCACGTCGCCCTCGGGCAGCGGGACCCCGGCCTCCGCGAGGGCGGCCTCGTCGGCCCGGCGCAGCGGGCGCTCCCAGACGAAGCCCTTCGACGACACCGTCCAGGCCGCCGAGCCCCACGAGACCTTCTCGCTGGTCCGCGGCAGGGCCAGGGCGAGGCGGCGGACGTCGTCGAGCGTGGCCATCAGCGTGGCTGGCCGACCGAGTACGTGCCGTTCGCGTCCACGATCGTCACCGGCACCTGGACCGGGCGCCCGTCGACGGTCGCCGAGCACGTGAAGCGCACCCCGGGCCGGACCTCCTGGTCCTCCGGGCACGAGACGTCGGTGATCTGGCGCCGCCAGTCGTCACTGACCACCCGCGTCACGCCCTGCGCCACCGCGTCCGCGTCGAGGACGTCCACCCGCGCGAAGCGGGGCCCGACGACGAACGCCAGCAGCCCGACGATCACCACCGCGACCAGCAGCAGCGCCCCGACGACGATGCCCACGGCCTTCCAGGGGAAGCGCCTGCGCGGCCGCGGCGGATACGGCCCGCCCCAGCCGGGCCCGGGCTGCCCCCAGCCGGGAGGGGCGCCGCCGGGCTGCCCGCCGGGTGGCGCCCACACCGTGGTGCCGGGCCCGCCGCCCTGCCCGTAGGCCTGGGTCTGGCCGTAGCTCTGGGTCTGGCCGTAGCCCTGGGTCTGGCCGTAGCCCTGGGTCTGGCCGTAGCTCTGGGTCTGCCCGTAGCCCTGGGTCTGGCCGTAGCCCTGGGTCTGGCCGTAGCCCTGGGGCTGACCGAAGCTCTGCGTCTGCCCGTACCCGGCCTGCCCGAAGCCCTGAGTCTGGCCCCAGCCCTGGCCCTGCCCGACGCCCTGGCCCTGGCCGAACCCCGGCTGCCCGGACGCCGGGGCCTGCCCGTACCCACCGGGTGCGGCCGGGAAGCTGCCGGTGCCGGGCCGGCCCGCCTGGCCCGCCTGGCCACCCCATGCCGCCGGCTCGGCGGGCTGGTCGTAACGCGTGTGTTGGGCGGTCGGCCCGCTCGGGCCGGCCTCGGTGCCCGCCTCCGGACCCGCAGGAGCGGGCTCCGACCCGCCGTCCGGTCGCGCCCAGGGCGAGGCGCCCTCGGTGGTCCCCTCGTCCGGCCGGTCGCTCACTCAGCCCTCCCCCACCGCGACGACCCCGCGTCGGATGGCGCGCACCGCGTCGCCGGCGGCGCGACCGACGGTGTCCTCGGCGCCCGCGACGGCGCGGATCTGGTCGAGCAGGTCGACCACCTGCCGGCACCAGCGCACGAAGTCTCCCGCGGACAGCTCGGTGCCGTGCGCGCGGGCCCCGGCGAGCACCGTGGCGAGCGAGTCGCCCCGCACCCAGCGGTGCACCGGCCACGCGAAGCCGAGATCGGGCTCGCGGGTGCGGTCGAGGTGGTGGCGGCGCTCGTCGGCGACGAGGTCGTGCCAGAGCTGGACGGTCTGCTCGACGGCGGAGGTCGCGTCGTCGGGCACCCGCGGCACGCCACCGTCGTCGCGCCGGCTGTCGTAGACCAGCGACGACGCCAGCGCGGCGATGTCCGCCGGCCCGAGGCCGCGCCACACGCCGTGGCGCAGGCACTCGGCGACGAGCAGGTCGGACTCCCCCCACAGCCGCGAGAGCCGCCGCCCGTGCTCGGTGACGGTCTGCTTCGCGTCGGGCGCGTCGTCGAGGTAGCCGCGCTCGGTGAGCAGGCCGCGGATGCGGTCGAACGTGCGCGCGAGCGAGTGGGTGGTCGAGCGCACCCGCGACTGCAGCTGCTCGGTCTCGCGCTCGAGGCGCTGGTGGCGCTCGTACCAGCGGGCCCGGTCGTCGCGGTCGGGCAGGCTGTGGCACGGGTGGGCACGCAGGGCGCGGCGCAGCGTGGCGAGCTCGCTGTCCTCGTTCTCGGCGCCGCGCCGGCGTCGGGCCGACCCCTGGCGCAGCGGCGGCTCGATGCCCGTCTCGCGCAGCGCGTTGGCGAGGTCGCGACGAACGCGCGGGATCCGGTGGTCGACCTTGCGCGGCAGCTTCATCGTGCCGAGCGCCGTCACCGCCTCGGGGAAGTCGGTGAGCGAGAGCCGCCCGGCCCAGCGGTCCTCGGTCAGGACCAGCGGCCGGGGCTCCATCCCGCGCGGGCTGCGGTCGATGCCGGGGTCGAGGACGACGGCCAGCCCGGCGCGCTTGCCGCCGGGGACGGCGATGACGTCGCCGGGACGCAGGTTCTCCAGCGACGACGCGGCCTCGGCCTTCTGCGCCGAGCGGCCCTGGCGCGAGAGCATCTTCTCGCGCTCGGACACCCGCCGACGCAGGTCCATGTACTCGGCGAACGCGTCGAAGTCCGGAGCGTCCGGGGACTGCTCGCCGCCGGTGCCCCCGTTGCCCCCGGCCGCCTCGGCGTAGCCGGCGAGGGCCTCGCGGTTGCGCTCCACGCGCTTGGCGAGGCCGACGACGCTGCGGTCGGCCTGGAACTGGGCGAACGACTGCTCGAGCAGCTCGCGGGCGTCCTCGACGCCGAGGCGGTCGACGAGGTTGACGGCCATGTTGTAGCCGGGCCGGAACGACGAGCGCAGCGGGTAGGTGCGCGTCGAGGCGAGGCCGGCGACCTGCTCGGGGTCGACACCCGGCGTCCACAGCACGACGGCGTGGCCCTCGACGTCGATCCCGCGGCGCCCGGCGCGGCCCGTGAGCTGCGTGTACTCCCCCGGCGTCAGCTCGACGTGCGCCTCGCCGTTGTACTTCACGAGCTTCTCGAGCACGACCGTGCGCGCCGGCATGTTGATGCCCAGCGCCAGCGTCTCGGTGGCGAACACCGCGCGCACCAGCCCGCGGACGAACAGCTCCTCGACGGTCTCCTTGAACGCCGGCAGCATGCCCGCGTGGTGCGCGGCGACCCCGCGCTCGAGGCCGTCGCGCCACTCCCAGTAGCCCAGGACCTCGAGGTCGGCGTCGGGCAGCCCGGCCGTGCGGCGCTCGACGACCTCGCGGATCGCCGCGACGTCGTCCGGCCCGGTCAGGCGCAGCCCCGAGCGCACGCACTGGGTGACGGCCGCGTCGCACCCGGCGCGGCTGAAGATGAACGTGATGGCGGGCAGCAGGCCGGCGGCGTCGAGCCGCTCGATGACGTCCACCCGCGACGGCGGCCGGAACCCCGACGGCCCGCCACGCCCGGGCGGCCCCGAGCGGCCGGGACCGCCGCGCGCGCCGTTGCGCCCGCCCCGCCCGGGCGGGCCGGACCGCGCGCGGCCACCGCGGATCGAGGGCCCGCGGTCGACCTCGGCGACGGCGCGGACCAGCGTCGGGTCCACCTTGAGCTGCGACTGCCCGCCGCGGCGCTCCTCGGCGAACAGGTCGAACATCCGGTGCCCGACCACCATGTGCTGCCACAGCGGCACCGGCCGCGTCTCGTCGACGACGACGGTGGTGTCGCCCCGGACGGTGACCAGCCAGTCGCCGAACTCCTCGGCGTTGCTCACCGTCGCCGAGAGCGACGCGAGCTGCACGTGCTGGGGCAGGTGGAGGATGACCTCCTCCCACACGGCGCCGCGGAAGCGGTCGGCGAGGTAGTGGACCTCGTCCATGACGACGTACGCCAGGCCCTCGAGCGCCGGCGCCTCGGCGTACAGCATGTTGCGCAGCACCTCGGTGGTCATGACCACCACGGGCGCGTTGCCGTTGATCGCGGCGTCGCCGGTCAGCAGGCCGACGGCGTCGGCGCCGTGGCGCTCGACGAGGTCGGTGTACTTCTGGTTCGACAGCGCCTTGATGGGCGTCGTGTAGAAGCACTTCTGGCCGCGCGCGAGGGCGAGGTGCACCGCGAACTCGCCGACCACCGTCTTGCCCGCGCCCGTCGGGGCGCAGACCAGCACGCCGTGGCCCTGTTCGAGGGCCAGGCAGGAGCGGCGCTGGAAGTCGTCGAGCTCGAAGGAGAGCTCCGCTTCGAAGCGGCCGAGCTGAGGGTGTGCGGCGCGGGTGCGAGCCTGCGCGTAGGCCTCGGCGGGAGAGCGGGTGGCCACGTCTCCACAGTGTCACATCTCGGCGACGTCCTGCTGTTCTAGGTGACGTCCCACCGCTCGGCCGAGCCGTCGCTCCCCCGGTCGGTCCTCTGGTCGTCGCCCAGCGGCTCGATCCGGGGTGACGGGCCGGGTGACGGGCTCGGGGCGGGGCCCGGCGCCCCGAGGCGGTCGTCCAGCGGGGACGGCTGGTCGGGGTCGAGGCCCTTCCACTCCGGGATCCGGCTCCAGCCCTGCTCGAGCGGGCGCCGGGCCTCGCGCTTGTCATGCACCCGGGCGATCTGGATCGCGAACTCGAGCAGCAGCACCAGCGAGACCCCGAGCGCCAGCATGGAGATCGGGTCCTGGCCGGGCGTCGCGATCGCGGCGAAGACGAACAGGCCGAAGACCAGGCCCCGGCGCCACCGCTTGAGCTGCGCGTACGAGATGACGCCGACCCGGTTGAGCATGATCACGAGCAGCGGCAGCTCGAAGCTCACGCCGAAGATGACGAGCAGGGCGACCAGCAGGTCGAAGTAGTCGGACCCGCGCAGGACCGTCGCCTGGATGTCACCGCCGATGGTGAACAGGAACTGCAGGGCCTGGGTGACGACGAAGTACGCGAGCACCGCGCCCGCCGTGAACAGCACCACCGCGGCCGTGACGAACGTGTACGCGAACCGCTTCTCCTTCGCGTACAGCCCGGGCGTGATGAAGCCCCAGATCTGGGCGAACCAGACCGGGCTCGACATGAGCACACCCGCCGTCGCGGCGACCTTGAGACGCAGCGTGAACTGCTCGAACACACCGAACGCGACGAGCCGGCACTGCTCCCCGCCGCCGATCTGCACCCGGTTCTCCGGCGGCAACGCGCAGTACGGGTCGGTGAGCAGCTGCCCGAGCGACGGTAGGCCGAACGGGTAGGCGGTGTACCAGAAGAAGCCGAGCACGGTGCCCGCCGTGACGGCGAGCAGCGCGATCGCGAGCCGGCGCCGCAGCTCGTAGATGTGCTCGACGAGCGTCATCGTCCCTTCGGGGTTGGCCCGGCGGCGCGCGCCGGGCCAGCGCAGGCTGCGCCACCAGCGGGCGCGCGACGTCGAGCCGTCCGGTCGTGCGGCGTTGCGAGGCGCGTCCTGCGACGTCACGGGCGGCGGGCGATCCGGCTCGGTGTCCGGCTCAGGACGAGGTGGAGCCCGGCTGGGACCGGGTCGCGTCCTGCTGGGCGGTGCCGTTGGTGCCGGTCGACGGCGTGGTCGACGGGCTGGACGAGGTGGTGGACGACGTGCCCTCGTCGAGCTGGCGGCCCGGGGCCTGCGGCTCGGCGTTCGCCTGGCCGGCCTTCTCGTCCTCGCGCAGGCCGCGCGTCTCGGCCTTGAAGATGCGCATCGACTGTCCCAGCCCACGCGCCATGTCCGGCAGCTTCCTGGCGCTGAACAGCAGCACCACGCCGACGATCGCGACGATGACCCATTCGCTCACGGTGTGGCTCCTTCCACGGTGCCGCTGATGCTACGCGCGGCGCTCGGCGAGGCGGACCTTGAGCGCGGCCACCCGCGCCCTGATGAGCCCGACGTCCCGGCCGATCTGCTCCTTCGCGACGCCCGCGACGAGACCGAAGCGCTTGACCGGCCCGAGCAGCGCCGCGACGACCAGCCCCATCCCGACCAGCGCGGCGACCACCGCGACGACGCTCCACAGGTACGGCACGTCCCCGACCCTAACCGGGCGGGGTGACCGCACGGTGAACGACCGTGCGCGCGGGGTACGGGGTTCCCCGTCGCGGCGCTCACGCGGCGGCCGCACCGGACGAGGCCGACACGGGCGTCGCGGTGGGCGACGGGGCGGCCGTCGCCGCGAGTGCGGCGTCGGTATCCTCCGGGTCGGTGTCGGGGCCGCGTTCCCACGGCGGCGGCTCGAGCTGAGGCGAGCGCACCCACCACCGGTGCCCCGACGGCGAGGTCCAGACCACGACCGGGCTCGGCCCGCCCTCCGGGTCCGGGGCGCAGGAGGCTTTCCAGTCGCCGAGCGTCTTGGCCCGGTGGTGGCGCCGGCAGCAGGGCTTGAGGTTGGCCCGGGTCGTGCGCCCGTCGCCGCCGGAGGGGTGACCGTGGTCGTAGGGCACGACGTGGTCGAGATCGCAGCGGGCGGCGGGGATGCGGCAGCCGGGCGCCGCGCAGGTGAGGTCCCGTGAGCGGACGAAGTCCTGGAGCGACGGTGGTGGTCGGTAGCGGGTGGACTCGAGGTGCTCGGCGACGCCGGTCACCGGATCGGTGATCAACCTCCGCCAGATCGCGTCCGGGTCGGCGGCGAGGCGGCGGGCGAGCAGCGCCGGCAGGGGCCCGTGGCCCTCCGTCTCGGCCGGGCGCTCGGACAGACCCGCGAGCACGTCCCACCCGATGGTGATCCGGACCTCGGTGCGCACCGGCGACGGGGACCGGCCGCAGATCCCGCGCCGGGCGTCGCGACCGGGACGCGTGTCCGGTGAGCCCGTGTCGGCGCCGCGGCCGTCATGCCGCGGGACCTCGGTGGGCTCGCGGTCGGCGTCCCGGTCGGCGTCGTGGTCGGCGTCGTGGTCGGCGTCGTGGTCGGTGTCCTGGTCGGCGCCCTGGTCGGCGCCCTGGTCGGCGCCCTGGTCGGCGCCCTCGTCACCGCAGGTCGGCGTGCCCGCTGGAGCCGAGTCGTCACCCGCGGCCGCGCTACCGACCGTGCCGTCGTCCGTGGGCGCCGAACACTCGTCGTCGTCGTGGTCGTCGGAGGCGGGGCAGCCGGAGCAGCCGGAGCAGGCCGAGGAGGCGGCGTTCCCGCGGGCGGTGGCGCCGTCGAGGATGAGGTCGCGCGCGGCGTCGAGGCGCCTCTGCGCGAGGGTGCGCTGCTCGCCCGTGGGCGGGTCGCCCGCCGCGCGGGCCGTGGCGTCGACGACCGCGTACACGCCGCGCGCCTGGTCGGCCGGCATGCGCATCTGGATGACCCCGGTGGCGCCGTCGTCGTCCGACCAGTACCGGAGCTCGCGATCGCGGCGGGCCTGCTCGGGCCGTCGCCGGAGGGCGTCGGGATCGAGGCGCGCGAGGAGCCGGCGCACGGTCTCGCGGAGCTGTGTCGGCGTCCGGTCGCGGGGCGGGCGGGACCAGAGCGTCGCGTCGAGCGTCCGCGCCGTCTCCGCGGAACACTGCTCGGTCTGCTCGATGACGACGCGGGCGTGGGAGAGGGAGATCCGCCCGGCGTCGAGCGCCGCGAGCGTGCCGGGCAGGCGCTCGACCAGCATGTCCGCCTGGTGCACGCGGATCTCGCCGGTGCGGGCGGCGACCCGGCCGACGGTCGCGACCTCCATCGCGACCGACTGCGATGCCAGCTCCCCGCGCCCCTCCCCCCGCACCCGCCCCTGGCGGGCGTGCAGATAGTCGGCGATCTCCTGGTGGAGCCGCGCCTGCGTCCAGGCCGCCAGCGCCTCCCACGCCGCCAGGCGCTCGACGGCGTCGAACCCCTCGTCGTCCACGACGTCGACCGGCGCGGAGGCCGCGAGGGCAGCGGCCAGGGCCGGACCCGGCGCCTGCTCCGACCACGTCGGCCGGGCAGGCGCGACCGCGGCCGCGGCGCACCACCCACTATCGAACACGTGTTCGATGATACGCCTTCCGTGCGGGGATGGTGGCCGTTCAGCGCGGCAGCACGGTCGCGCAGTGCCGGAGGACGTGCTCGACGAGCCCGGCGGGCCCGATCCCCCGCGGCAGCGCGGCGACCAGCGAGTTCGTCCCGACGTCCTCGACGATGGGCAGGAAGCGCAGCGGCCGCCCGTCGTGGCTCGCCGCGACCTCGGTCATGAGCAACGCCCAGGCGAGACCGCGACCGACGAGCGCGCGGACGGTCGCGACGTCGGAGCTGCGGTAGACGAAGCGGGGGGTCACGCCGAAGCGGGCCAGCAGCGCCTCGTTGAGGTAGCTCGCGGGCTCGATGTCGAGGAGCGCTCCCGGGTGGCCGGCGAGGTCCGCGAGACGGACCTCGGACTGGGCGGCGAGCGGGTGGTCGGCGGCCAGGGCGACCTTGAAGCGTCGCTCGCGCAGCAGGACCGAGGTGACCTCGGACTGGAGCTGCATCTCGTAGAGGAAGCAGACGTCGATCTGACCTCGCAGCATGCGGTCCTGGAGCACCGCCGCCGGCCCCTCCACCACCTCGAGGGTCGCCTCCGGGAACCGGTCGTGCAGGAGCGCGGCGACCTCGGGCACCACCTGCACCGCCAGCGACGGGAAGCAGCCGATGGTCAGGGGTCCCGTCGCGGGGTCGCCGACGAGCTGCCGCACGTCCTGCAGGACGCCGCGCGCCCGGTTCGCCACGGTGCGGCCCGCCGGGGTGAGGTGGACGCCTTTCGCGGTCCGCCGCACGGCGAGCTGGACCCCGAGGCTGCTCTCCAGCTCGCGCAGCGCCTGACTGATCGCGGCCTGGGAGACGTGGCAGCGCACTGCCGCTCGCGAGATCGACTCATCCCGGGCGATCGCCACCAGGTACTCCAGCTGACGCAGCGTGACGTCGTTCACAAGCTCAGCTTATGCAGAGGCCGAGGAGAAACAGCTATGCCTCGGCAGTGGCCGGGGCGACAGTGCTGGTCGACGGCGGTGCTCCCGCACCGCGACACGCACTCGACGCGAAGGAGCGCCATGACCGGTCCCCACGTGGTGATGCTCGGGACGGCCGGTGGCCCGCGATGGTGGGATCGGCCCGGGGCCGCCGCCGCCCGCAGCGGGATCGCCACGGCGGTCGTCGTCGGCGACGCGGTCTACGTGGTCGACGCCGGGCAGGGTGCGGGCCGCCAGCTCGCCCGGGCCGGTCTGCCGCTCGACCGGGTCCGGGCCCTGTTCCTCACCCACCTGCACTCCGACCACGTCGCCGACCTGGCGCCGTGGCTGCTCTTCGGCCTGTTCGAGCGCCGTGACCCCGCCGTCGCGCCGATGGCTGTGTACGGGCCCGGGCCGCGCGGGGGGCTGCCGTCCCTGTCGGACCACGCCGCCCGGCGGCCGGACCCGGTGGCGCCCGCCGATCCGACCCCCGGCACCGCCACGATGGTCGAGCTGCTGTGCGCCGCCCACGCGACCGACCTCAACGACCGCATCTTCGACTCCCTCACCCGCCGTCCCGCCGACCACGTCGCGGTCCGGGAGATCACCCTGCCGCCGGGCACCGGGTTCGACCCCGACACGCGGGTCGCGCCGCCGATGGCCCCGTTCGAGGTCCACCGCGACGAGCATGTCGTCGTCACCGCCGTCCTCGTCGAGCACCCGCCCACCGCGCCCGCGTTCGCGTTCCGCTTCGACACCGCCGAGGGCTCTGTGACGATCTCCGGCGACACCGCGCCCTGCGCCAACCTCGTCGACCTCGCGCGCGACACCGACCTGTTGCTGCACGAGGCCATCGACCTCGCGGCCATGGGCCGCCGCTACCACGACGCGGCGATGCGCGAGGCCACGATGGCCCACCACCGCCGGGCCCACACCACCGCCGAGCAGGCCGGCGAGCTCGCGACGCGGGCCGGCGCCCGAGCGCTCGGCCTGCACCACCTGGTGCCCGGCGACGCCCCGCCGGGTGCCTTCCGGGACGCCGCGGCCGCGACGTTCCGCGGCCGGGTGCTGGTGCCCGACGACCTCGACGTCCTCGACGTCCTCGACCTCGCCGCACCGACCGCCCATGACCGCACGGAGGTGGCCTGATGACCAGCACGACGGACCCGGCCCCCGGGACCACGACGGAGGCGTCCCCGCGGGAGATGCGGCGGGTCCTCGCCTCCAGCTTCATCGGCACGACGATCGAGTACTACGACTTCATCCTCTATGCGACGGCGGCGAGCATCGTCTTCGGCGCGGTCTTCTTCACCGGGGTCGGCCCCGGCGTCGCGCAGATCCTGTCGTTCGGGACGCTGGCCGCCGGCTACTTCGCCCGCCCGATCGGCGGCATCGTGTTCGGGCACCTCGGCGACCGGGTCGGCCGGAAGTCGATGCTGGTCGTGTCGGTGGTGCTGATGGGCGTCGTCAGCACGCTCATCGGGCTGCTGCCGAGCACCGCGCAGATCGGCGTCGCGGCGCCCCTGCTGCTCGTGTTCCTGCGCATCCTGCAGGGTGTCGCGGTCGGCGGCGAGTGGGGCGGCGCGATGCTGCTCGGGTTCGAGCGGGCCGGCAAACGGTCGCGCGGGTTCGCCGCGTCCGTCGCCTACATGGGCGCCCCCGCCGGCACCATCGCGGGCACGCTGGTGCTCAGCGCCTTCACGATGCTGCCCGCGAGGACTTCCTGTCCTGGGGCTGGCGAGTTCCATTCCTGTTCAGCGCGGTCCTCGCGGTCATCGGGCTCGTCATCCGCCTGCGCACGGCGGAGTCGGCGGTGTTCCAGGAGGCCGTGGCCGCGGCCGAGGAGAAGCAGGTCCCGGTGGGCGAGGTCGTCACCCGCTACCCGCGCCGGCTGCTCGTCGCCGTGGGCGCCGGTCTCTCCGGGCAGGCGGCCCAGGGGCTGATGGGCGTGTGGGCGATCGGTTACGCCGTCACCCAGCTCCAGCTCTCACCGACCGGTGTGCTCAACGTCAAGGCCCTCACCGGGGTGTGCGTGATCGTGATGGTCGTGATCGCCGCCCGGCTGTCCGACCGGATCGGCCGCCGACCCGTCATGCTCGGGGGCAACGTGGCCGCGGTGCTGCTCGCCGTGCCGATCATGCTGCTCCTCGACTCGGGCAGCGTCATCACGGTCTTCCTCGCCCTGTTCCTCGGCCTCGCGGTGATCCAGGGCTTCGTCGCCGGACCGTACGGCGCGTTCGCCGCCGAGCTCTTCCCCACCCGGATCCGCTACACCGGGGCCTCGATGGGCTACCAGATCGCGGCGGCGCTGGGGGCCGGGCTGATGCCGGTCATCGCCTCGGCCCTCGTGCTCGTCGGTGGCGGGTCGCTGTGGCTGGTCGCGGCGGCCTGGATCGGGATGACCCTCCTCGGCCTCGTCGCCGTCGCCGTGTCGGGCGAGGGCAAGGACCGCGACCTCCGCGAGATCGGCTGACGCCGGGCCGGCGGTGGCCTCAGCCCTCCGCGCCGTACACCGCCAGCGCCTCGCGCGCCCGGGCCCGGCGGGCCTCGACCAGGTCCGGCGGGGCCAGCACCTCCACCGCGTCGCCGAGCCCGAGCAGCAGGCGCACCATCCAGTCGCGGTCGCCGTAGCGCATCGTCACACGGGCGGAGCCGTCGTCGTCGGCGTGCAGGTCCTCGACCGGGTAGTACTCGGCGACCCAGCGCGCCGCCGGGTGCAGCACGAGCGCGGCGACGAACGCGCCGTCGTCGGGGCGCAGGAGATCCTCCCCCGACCCCTCGCGGCCCCGCGCCCCGGGCGGCGGAGCGGAGGGCTCGTCGAGCACCTCGGCGTCGTCGACGCGGTCGAGGCGGAAGAGCCGCACCCCCTCGGCCCGCCGGCACCACGCCTCCAGATAGGCGGACGCGTCGACGAGGAGCAGGCGCATCGGGTCGACGTCGCGGCGGCCGACGGCGTCGCGCGAGGCCGAGTAGTAGGTCAGGCGCAGGGCACGGCCCGTCTCGACGGCCCGACGCACCGCGTCCTCCGCCCGCCCCGGTCGCCGGCCCAGGCCGACCGCGACGCCCTCGCCCGCGGGCTCGCCCGTCTCGGCCGGGCTGTCGCCGACCCGCCCGGCCGCGTCCTCGATCTTCGCCAGCGCGCGCTGGACCGCGTCGGCGTCGACCACGCCCGGCGCGTCGGCCAGGGCACGCAGCGCGACCGCGAGCGTGGCCGCCTCCGTGCCCGACAGGCGCAGCGGGCGGCGCATGCCGGCGTCGAAGGTGACGGTGACCGTGTCGCCCTCGAACGACAGGTCCACGAGGTCGCCCGGCCCGTAGCCCGGCAGCCCGCACATCCACAGCAGCTCGAGGTCGCGCCGCAGCTGGGCCTCGGGGACGCCGAAGTCCGCGGCCGCGTCGGCCACCGCGATCCCGGGCCGCGCCAGCAGGTAGGGCACGAGGGTGAGCAGGCGGGGCAGCCGCTCGGAGACGCCGGCGGTCATCGCGCGCTCCCCACGTCGACGGTGTCGGGGGCGGACACGAGAGACCCCCGCAGCAGCCCCACCACCGCCTCCCGCAGCTCCGGCGGCTCCAGGACCACGGCGTCGGGGCCGTGCCCGGCCACCCAGCGGGCGGCCATGTCGATACGCCCGAGGTCGATCTCGACGACGTCCGGGTCGCCCTGGGGATCCGGCCGCGACCCGCGCCGCAGCCCCTCCGCCCGACCCGGGACGAGCCGGATGCGCGCCCGGCCCGTCGGCGGCGGCGGGCCGGCGGACGCGGCGACGATGGCGACGAGGTCCACGTCGGCGGGACGGCTCACCGCGCCCCGCGGCCCGATCGCGCGGGCGTCGTCGCCGATGCGCGAGAGGCGGAAGCAGCGCACGTCGTCACGGTCGCGGTCGTGCCCGACGAGGTACCAGCGCCCCCGCCACGACACGACGCCCCACGGCTCGACGGTCCGCGTGCGCGCCTCGGCCGCGGGGTGCGACCGGTGGGTGAAGGTGACGACCCGTCCCGCCCGGCTGGCCGCCAGCAGCGGCGCGAAGGCCGGCTCGGCCGCCTGCAGTCGCGGCTGCACGGCGGACGCGGCGTCCGGGTCGACGGCGATCCCGGCCGCCCGCAGCTTCTGCAGCGCCGTGCGGGCCGCCCCGGCGAGCGCCGGCGAGTCCCACAGCCGCGCGGCCAGCGCGACGGCCGTGGCCTCGTCGGGGGCGAGGTCGATGTCGGGGAGCTCGTAGTCGCCGCGGGCGATCCGGTAGCCGTCGACGGGCTCGGCCAGCGACGACCGACCGGTCTCCAGCGGGACCCCGAGCTCGCGCAGCTCGGCCTTGTCCCGCTCGAACATCCGGAAGAACGCCTCGTCCGACGCCACGTCGGCGTAGCCGGGCACCGTCGCCCGGATGCGCTCGGCGCTGAGGTACTGGCGCGTCGAGAGCAGGCAGAGCACCAGGTTGACCAGGCGTTCGGCGCGCGCGGACGGGCTCGTCGACACCCCGTGAGCCTACGACTCCTCGCGCACGTGTTCGAACGCCGGTGCCCCGGCGCGTCAGCTGGAATCCGAACTGCGCTGCGCCCGCTGGATGCGCACCTGGCCGTCGTCGTCGCGGTCGACCTCGAACCGGTAGTTCTCCCGGCTGGTCCGGCCGCGCTCGGTGGTGAACTCGATGTCCGCGGTGACGGTGTCGCCGCGCACCGAGACGTTCGACGTCCGCACCTCGCGGATGCTCGACCAGAAGCGCTGGTACCCCTCGTAGCCGCCCGACTCGTCGCGCGCCTCGTCGGAGAGCACCGCCCAGGCGCCGTCGATGTTCCCGGGCAGGGCCGCGTAGTAGTCGACGACGACCGTCGCCGGGTCGCCGCTCGACAGCAGGTCGGAGGGGTCGTTCGGCGAGAGCGGGGCCGCGACGCTCGGGGTCGGCATCTCGGGGTCGGTGCCGCCCAGCGGGTCGGCGGGGGCCGGCTCCGGCGGCGCCGAGGTCGGGACGGGCGCCGGCGCCGGGGCGGCGACCGTACCGGTCCCCGTGCCCGCGGCCACCGCGACGCCGATGCCGCCCGCGAGCACGACCGCGGAGGCCGCGGCGACCGCGGTGGCCCGACGCGGGCGCGACCAGCGGGACGGGCGCCGGCGGTCGGAGCCCGACGCGACCGCCCGGGTCGGGGCGGTGACGAACCCGGGCCGCGCCGGCGACGACGCCGCCGCGGTCGCGCCGAGCCCGCCGACCCGCTCCGGGCCGACCGCCGGGCCGCTCGCCGCGGCCGGGGTCGGCGTCGCGGCGGGCTCGTCCGGATCGATTCCGTCCGCTTCCCCCGCAGAGGGGGCGTGGGTCGGCTCGACGGCCGGGTCCATCTCCGGGTCCATCCCCGGGTCCGGGGTCAGCGCCGGCAGCGCCCCCGCCGTCGGGGGCAGGTCGGCGGTGCCGGGACGGCGCGGGGCCGGGACGCCGGCCGGGTCGGGGTCGGCCCCGGCAACGGCGGCGCCAGCGCCAGCAGCCCCACCGGCGGCTCCGGCAGCCGCGCCGTCGGCGTCGGGGCTCTCCGCGGGAGCCCGCCGTGGCGCCGGGATGAACGGCTGGGTGCCCGCGCGGGCCCGCAGGGCGCGCTCGACGGCGCCGGTGCCCGGCCGGTGCTCGGGGTCGAGGCGCAGCATCGCCGCGAGCGGACGCCCGAGCACGCCGGCGCGGGTCGCCGGGCGCAGCCGGCCCTCGGCCATGGCGTGCAGGACGGCGAGGGTGTTGTCGTGGCTCCCGCAGACGAGCTCGTTCTCGACCGCCGCGTAGAGCGTCGCGCCGAGGGAGAACACGTCGGAGGCGGGCGACGGGTCGCCGCCCCGGGCCACCTCGGGCGCGAAGTAGCCGGGCGTCCCGGCCACCATGCCGCCGCCCGTGGACGTCGTGTCCCAGGTGGCCCGCGAGACCCCGAAGTCGGTGATCTTCGCGACGCCGTCGTCGGTGATCAGCACGTTGCCGGGCTTGATGTCGCCGTGGACGATGCCCGCCTCGTGCACCGCGCCGAGCGCGTCGGCGACCTGCGCGCCCACCCACGCGGCCTCGCGGGGCTCGAGCGGCCCCTGCTCGGCGAGCACGGCCGCCAGCGAGCGCGAGGGCAGGTACTCCATGACCAGCCAGGGGCCGTGCCCGGAGCCGTGGTCGCCGTCCACGACGACGTCGAACACCGCGATCGCCCGCGGGTGCACGACGCGCGCGGCGATCCGGCCCTCGCGCATCGCCCGGGCGCGGGCGACGTGCTCCTCGGTCGCGTCGCGGTGGCGGGCCGCGAGCTGCTTCACCGCGACCGTGCGGCGCAGCCGTCGGTCCCAGGCGGTGAAGACCACCCCCATGGCCCCGGCCCCGATGCACTCGCCGACGCGGTAGCGCCCGCCGAGCACCGTGCCCACGACCGACGTGTCGATCGGGACCGGCGAGGCGTCGTGCAGCGTGCTCGGCGCCGCCACGGGGCCGTGCAGGCGGGAGGTGCGGGGCTGGTGCTCCATCGAGATCTCGTGCCGTCCTCGGCGTCGTCGGTGAGTGCGATCGTGGTTACCTCGTGCGCCCCCGACGCACGCCGCCGACGTGGCCTCCGTTACAAGGTGGCGATCAGACGGTCGACACGTTCGTCGACGGCGCGGAAGGGGTCCTTGCACAGGACGGTTCGCTGGGCCTGGTCGTTCAGTTTGAGGTGGACCCAGTCCACTGTGAAGTCCCTCCCAGCGGCCTGGGCGGCGGCGATGAAGTCGCCGCGCAGCTTGGCCCGCGTGCTCTGGGGCGGGGTGTCCTTGGCCGCCTCGATCTCGCCGTCGTCGGTGACCCGGTCCACCATGTCCTTGCGCTGGAGCAGGTCGAACACGCCCCGGCCCCGGCGGATGTCGTGGTAGGCGAGGTCGAGCTGGGCGACGCGGGGGCTGGAGAGGCCGAGGTCGTTGCGGGTGCGGTAGCGCTGGACGAGGCGGTGCTTGATCGCCCAGTCGATCTCGCGATCGATGAGCGAGAGGTCCTGGCGCTCGACCGCGTCGAGGGTGCGGCCCCAGAGCTCCACGACCCGGTCGGTGATCGGGTCGGAGCCGCGGCGCGCGACGTGCTCGACGGCGCGGGCGTGGTACTCGCGCTGGATGTCCAGCGCGCTCGCCTCGCGGCCCCCGGCCAGGCGCACCGGGCGGCGCCCCGTGAGGTCGTGGCTGATCTCGCGGATCGCGCGGATCGGGTTGTCGAGCGTGAAGTCCCGGAACTGCACGCCCTGCTCGATCATCTCGAGCACGAGGTGGGTGGTGCCCACCTTGAGCAGCGTGGTGACCTCGGACATGTTCGAGTCGCCGACGATGACGTGCAGGCGGCGGTAGCGCTCGGCGTCGGCGTGCGGCTCGTCGCGGGTGTTGATGATCGGGCGCGACCGGGTGGTCGCCGAGGAGACGCCCTCCCAGATGTGCTCGGCGCGCTGCGACAGGCAGAACACCGCGCCGCGCGGCGTCTGGAGCACCTTGCCGGCGCCGGCGATGAGCTGGCGCGTGACGAGGAAGGGCAGCAGCACGTCGGCGATGCGCGAGAACTCGCCCGACCGGCCCACGAGGTAGTTCTCGTGGCAGCCGTAGGAGTTGCCCGCCGAGTCGGTGTTGTTCTTGAACAGGAAGATGTCGCCGCCGATGCCCTCGTCGGCGAGGCGCCGCTCGGCGTCGAGCAGGAGGTCCTCGAGGATCCGCTCGCCCGCCTTGTCGTGCGCGACGAGCTGGGTCAGCGAGTCGCACTCCGCGGTGGCGTACTCGGGGTGGCTGCCCACGTCGAGGTAGAGCCGCGACCCGTTGCGCAGGAAGACGTTCGACGACCGGCCCCACGACACGACCCGGCGGAACAGGTAGCGGGCGACCTCGTCGGGCGAGAGACGCCGCTGGCCGTGGAAGGTGCAGGTGACACCGAACTCGGTCTCGACCCCGTAAATCCTCCGCTGCATCCCTCCACCCTAGGCCAGCGGACCCGCCGTTGTGGCCTCTCCGACGGCCCGGGTCACCCCCGCGTCGCCCCGCTGCCGCGGGGCTGGACGGGACCTGGAGGGCACCGGGACGGGACCGGCGGGGCCCGATCACTACGGTCGACGCCGTGGCGCTCCCCGCTCGAGGACTGGCAACCGACATCTCCCGTGGCGTGGGCCACCGGGTGCGGCAGGGGGCGCGGGGCAGCCGGCGGCGCCTGGCCGACGTCAACGAGCAGGACTGCCGGATCACCACCGTGATCGGGGCCCTGCCCTACACGGTCGCCGACCCTGCGCTGGCCGCGCTGAGCCGCTCCGCCGACCACAGCAGGCTCTGGTTCGCCGTGGCGGGCGTCCTCGCCGCCGGGACCCGGCACACCCGCCGCGGCGCGCTGCGCGGGGTGCTCGCGATCGCCGGGGCCAGCTTCGTGGCCAACGCCGTGCTCAAGCCCCTGGTCCCCCGGCGCCGCCCCGCCGCCGAGCTCCTGCCCGACCACCGGTCCCTCGACGACCCGCCCACCTCGTCGTCGTTCCCCTCCGGCCACGCCGCCTCGGCCGCGGCGTTCGCCGCCGCCGTCGCGATGGAGAGCCCGAAGGCGGCGACCTGGGTGGTGCCGCTGGCCGCGACCGTCGCCTACTCCCGGGTGCACGTCGGCGTGCACTGGACCAGCGACGTCGCCGCCGGCGTCGCGCTCGGGGCCGGCTCCGCTCTGGCCACCCGCCGCTGGCTCCCGCTGCGCAGCATCGACGAGGCCGCCGCCCGCCCGGTGGCCGGCGCGCCCGTGCTGCCCGAGGGCGAGGGCCTGGTCGTGCTCGTCAACACCCGCTCGGGGCGGGCGGGCGTCGACCCGTACGACGAGCTCGTCGGGGCCCTGCCCCGCGCCCGCGTCCTGCGCCTCGAGGACGGCGCCGACCTCGCCGAGACGCTCATCGACGCCGCCCGCGAGCCGGGCGTGCGGGCGGTGGGCATTGCCGGCGGCGACGGCTCGGTGGCCGCCGCGGCCCGGGTGGCCGAGGACCTCGACCTGCCGCTCGCCGTCGTCCCCGCCGGCACGCTCAACCACTTCGGCCGGGACGTCGGCGTCTACGACGCCCAGGAGGCGATCGACGCGACCGGCGCGGGCGAGGCCGTCGCCGTCGACCTCGGGGAGCTGCGGCTGCACGCCGACGCCGAGGGCCGCCAGGAGCCGCGCCGGATCGTCTTCGTCAACACCTCGGCCTTCGGGGGCTACCCCGAGATGGTCCGCCTGCGCGAGCGGTGGCAGAAGCGCTGGGGCAAATGGCCCGCGGCGGTGGTTGCCCTGCTCGTGACGCTCGCGCGCAGCCGGCCGATCCGTGTCCGCCTCAACGGAGTGGAGCGGTCGGTGTGGATGCTGTTCGTCGGCAACGGGCCCTACGTGCCGACCGGGATGGTGCCGTCGTACCGGCCCCGGCTCGACACCGGCGTGCTGGAGGTCCGCTACCTGCGCGCCGACCGGCCGCTGGCCCGGGCGAGAGCGTTCCTCGCCCTGGCCACCGGCGTGCTCGGGCACAACAGGATCTACCAGGAGAGCGCCATGCGGTCGCTGGACATCGAGCTGCTCGACGGGCCGGTGGACGTCGCCGCCGACGGCGAGGTCGTCGGGCGCGGCCGCCGGCTGCGCTACCGGGTCGCCGACCACCCCGTCCCCGTCTACCGGCGCGACGAGGCGCGCTGGCCGCACCGCGCGACGGCCCGGTGAGCGACCTCCCCGGGGTGGACCGCTCCCCCGTGCTGCCCCGCTGGCTCGCGCGCCTCGACCGCACCGCCGACCGCGGGCTCCTCTGGGCCGTGGTGGCCGGCGGGCTCATGGCCTCGGGGCGGGGTCCGCGGCGGCGCGCCGGGGTGCGCGGGGTGATGGCCGCGGCCGCCACCTCGGCGATCGCCCACGCGCTGGCCAAGCCGCTGCTGCCCCGCGCCCTGCGGCACGTCGCGGAGCGGAGCTGCCGCGCCGTCGGCGCACCACCGCCCCGGGGCCGGCGCTTCCCGTCCGCGCATGCGGCGTCCTCGACGGCGTTCGTCACCGCGGCGGGGATGGAGTCGCCGCTGCTCGGGGGCGTGCTGGCCCCGGTCGCGATCGGCGTGTCGACCGCCCGGGTGGTCCTCGGGGAGCGGACGGTCGAGGACGTCGTCGCCGGCGCCGGGCTCGGCATCGGCGTGGCGCTGCTGACCCGGCGCTGGTGGCCCGTGGTACGCCACGCCCCGGCCCGCGCCCGACCGGCCGGGGACGCACCGGCGCTCGGGGACGGCGCCGGGCTCGTCGTCGTCGCCAACAGCTCGGCCGGCACGCCCGGGCCGTTGGAGACCCTCGGCCAGATCGTGGCGCCCGTGATCGGGGTCGGGGACACCGACGGGGAGCCCGAGCCGCCGGCGCCGCCGTCGGAGATCCACGAGGTGCTGCCCCGCGCGCAGGTGATCGTGCCGGAGCCGGGCATCGACTTCGTCGACGAGGTCGAGGCCGCCCTCGACCGCCCCACGGCCGACGGCACCGAGCCGCGCGCGATCGGCGTGGCCGGCGGCGACGGGTCGGTCGCCGCGCTGGCCGGGCTCGCCCAACGCCGCCGGGTGCCGCTCATGGTGCTGCCCGAGGGCACGCTGAACCACTTCGCCCGCGACGTCGGGATCGACGACACCCCCACGGCGCTGACCGCGGCCCGTGAGGGCGACGCCGTGCTCGTCGACGTCGGCGTCGTCGACATCACCGCGGGCGACGAGGGCGAGACCCGCAGCGTCGCGTTCGTCAACACCGCGAGCCTGGGCGGCTACCCCGACATGGTCCGGCTCCGCGAGAGCTGGGAGGAGCGCTGGGGCAAGTGGCCCTCCGCCGCGTTCGCGCTGGTGCGCGTGCTCGCCGAGGCGTCGCCGCTGGTCGTCGAGCTCGACGGCAAGCGCCGGACGATCTGGCTGCTCTTCGTCGGCAACGGCGGCTACGAGCCGCGCGGCATGGCCCCGCTGTTCCGGCCGCGCCTCGACGCCCGCGTGCTCGACGTGCGGTTCCTGCGCGCCGACGTGCCGTTCTCCCGCACCCGCTTCGTGGTCTCGGTGCTGGCGGGCACGCTCTCGCGCAGCCGCGTGTACGTGGCGAACACCCGCACCCGGCTGTCGGTGCGGGTCGTCGGGCCGCCCGTCGGCCTCGCGACCGACGGCGAGGTGCAGCCCGACGCCGACCGCTTCGTCTTCCGGATCGCCCCGGGCGCGATCCCCGTGTACCGGCCCCGCGAGGTGTAGGGCTCAGACCCCGGTGCGCACGGAGTCGTGCCAGGGGATGACGAGCTTCTTCGTCGTCGTCACCGCGACGTAGAGCAGCGAGCCCAGCACCGCCAGCAGGACGATCACGGCGAACAGCCGCGGTGCGTCGAGGGCGTTGAGGCTCGACACGACGAGGTAGCCGAGGCCCTGGCTGCCGCCGAGGTACTCCCCGACGATCGCGCCGATCACGGAGAACACGATGGCGACCTCGGCGCCCGCGAAGACGTAGGGCAGCGTCGTCGGCAGCTCCATGTCCCGGAACGTCGCCCACTTGCTCGCGCCCAGCCCCCGCATCACGTCGCGGTGGCCGCGGTCCACCGAGCGCACCCCGAGCATCACGTTGAGCATGATCGGGAAGAACGCCAGCAGCGCCGCCATGATGATCTTCGAGGTCGGGCCGAACCCGAACCAGATGACGAAGATCGGCACGAACGCCACCTTCGGCACCACCTGCAGCGCGACCAGCGCCGGCTGCACGGCGCGCTGCAGCCACGCGATGCGTCCCAGGGTGGCGCCGACCGCGATCCCGACGACGAGCGCGATGCCGAACCCGGCGAGCACCTCGAGCAGGGTGATGCCGATGTGGCTGCCGATCTCGGGGTCGGCGAACAGGTCCCCCAGCGCCCCGACGACGGCCGCGGGCGCGGGGAGGATGAACTCCGAGACGCCGACCACGGACACCGCGAACTGCCAGACGCCGACCAGCGCGAGCAGCATCAGCGGCCCGCTGACCCACGGCAGCCGCCGCATCCAGGGCGACTCGCCCTCCGCCGGCGTGGCGTCCGCGTCGACGGCACGCGGCGCCGGGTCGCCGTCGGTGCGGGTGTCGGTGTCCCGGTCCAGTGAGGTGGTCACGGCTCAGTCCTCCTCGTCCAGCTGCCGGCGCAGCCCGACGACGAGCTCGCCGAACTCCGCGGTGGCCTCGACCTCGACCGAGCGCGGCCGGGGCAGGTCGATCGGGGTGACGGACCGGATGCGTCCGGGCCGCGGGGTCAGCAGCACGACGCGGTCGGCGAGGAACACCGCCTCGCTGATCGAGTGCGTCACGAAGACCACCGTCGTGCCCGAGACGGCGTGGATGTGCTGGAGCTCGAGGTTCATCCGGTCGCGGGTCATCGCGTCCAGGGCGCCGAACGGCTCGTCCATGAGCAGCACCGACGGGTCGCAGGCCAGGGCGCGCGCGATCGCCGCCCGCTGGCGCATCCCGCCGGAGAGCTCGCGGGGATAGGAGTCCTCGAACCCCGAGAGCCCGACGGTCGCGCACAGCTCGGCCGCCCGGGTTCGCCGCTGCGCCTTGGACACCCCGCGCAGCTTGAGCGGCAGCGCGACGTTGTCGAGCACCGTGAACCAGGGGAAGAGGTTGGCCTCCTGGAACACGAGGCCGAACTCCGCGAAGACCGTGTCGTCGCGCCGCCCCGCGACCCAGGCGGGCCGCTCCCCTGCCTCCACCGTGCCCGCGGTCGGCGCGAGCAGGCCCGACAGCACCCGCAGCAGCGTCGTCTTCCCGCACCCCGAGCGCCCGACCAGCGAGACGAACTCGCCCCGGCCCACCTCGAGGTCGATGTTCGACAGGGCGTGCACGTCCCCGCGCCGCGTCGCGTACGTCTTGTCGACGCCCGCGACCCGCAGCCCGACGGCGCGGGAGCCCATGGGCTCGGCGGTGTCGCCGGGCGCGTCGAACTCGTCGCGCCGGACGGGTGGTGGGGTCCACGTCGGCGTGGTCGCCGTGGGGGTCTGCTGCGTCGTCATCGCCGCCTCCTCAACCTGGTGCGGTGCGTGTGTCCGGTCGGCGTGGTGCGGGTCAGGACGGCCCGGCGGGCGCGAGCGTGGTGTCGAGCCACCGGTTCGGGTCGAGGCCGGCGGGCAGCTGCCCGACCCCGACGATCTCGCCGTAGGTCTGCTGCCAGCGCTGGGGCGAGATGCCGGTGAGGCTCTCGCCGGCGGTGTAGGAGTCGACGTAGGCGGCGAGCGCGAGGCGGGCGGTCTCCGGGTCGCGCAGCGCGGGCACCTGGTACTTCGCGCCGATCGCGGCCATCGTCCCGGCGAAGCCGTTCGCCTCGTCGGCGACGATGAACCGCACCGCGTCGTCGATCGCGGCGAGGTAGCGGCGCAGCTTGTCCTGCTCGGCGGGGTCCCGGGCGGTCTGCGCCGACGTCGCGTAGATCTGCGAGCCCGCCGAGATCGACTGGTTGGGGTCGAGGACGACGGCCTGGGGACGCGTGCGCTGCAGGAGCACCGCGGTGTCCAGGGAGACCATGTAGCCGTCGATGCGGCCCGCGGTGAGCAGGTCGAACACGCCGGGCGCGAGCCCGACGACCTGGCGCCGCACCTCGGCCGGGGGCACGCCGGCCGAGGCGGCGAGCAGGTCGAGGGTGATCGAGCTCGTCCCGCCCTCGGACGGGGTCCCGATGAGCTTGCCGCGCAGCTGGGCGGGCTGGGTGATCGGGTCGTCGTCCGCGGACACCACGCGGATCGTGCCGCGGTGGATGACCTCGCCGATCCCGACGAGGGGCGCCTGACGGTTCCCCGCCGCGATCATGGTCTCGATGTCGCCGATGCGGCTGATCTCCGCGGACCCGGCCAGCAGCGTCTGGATCGCCGGCGCGGAGCCCTGGGTGGCCTCGAACCGGACCTCCAGCCCGCGGGCGGCGAAGAACCCGCGCGTGTCCGCGATCAGCTCCGCGGCGTAGGAGAGCGACTCGATCGGCAGGATGTTGAGGAACGTCATCCGCTGCCGGCCGTCGTCGGTGGTGTCGCCCTCCCCGCACCCGGCCAGGACCGCGCAGGCGACGAGCAGGCCGGCCAGCATGCGCACCCACGGTCGGCGGCTTCGGCTGGTGGTCATCGGGGGGCCTCCTCGCGACGGTGCGATCGGGGGGTGGACGAGCCGGGGGCGGGCCCGCGGCGGAGGAGGAACTCCTCCGCGGTGCCGCCCAGGACCGCGGCCCGCTCGGCGGGGCCGAGCGCCGCGAGCAGACGGGCGGTGCCGTCGCCGTGGACGTGGGGGTGGTCGCCCGCGTACATGACGAGCCGCGCCGCGCCGATCACCGCGAGCGCGTCGGCGAGCTCGGCGGGGTCGGTCGGCAGGTGGGCCGGGGTGGCGGTGAAGCGGACCTGCTCGTGCAGGTACGTCGACGGCGGGCGGCGCACCCACGGCACCTCGCGCCAGATGCCCTTCCACTCCTTGTCGAGCCGCCAGAGCAGCGGCGGCAGCCAGGAGAACCCGCATTCGGCGACGACCACGCGCAGGGTGGGCAGGCGGTCGAGGACCCCCTCGACGACGAGGCTCGTGAGCTGGGCCTGGGCGAGGTGGCCCTGGGAGAGGTAGTCGGCGAGGTAGGTGTGGGTGAACCCGGTGGGCGTGGCGGCGCTCCCCGCCCGGCCCCACGCGTGCAGGGTGACCGCGAGCCCGGTCTCGGCCGCGGCCTCGAGGACGGGCAGGAAGCGGCGGTGGCCGTAGCGGTGGTCGTGGCCGCGGACCGGGAGCAGCACCTGGACGAACCGCGGGTCGCCGGCCCGGCGGTGGATCTCGGCGACGGCCGCCTCCGGGTCGCCGGACGGCACCGCCACGCCCCCGCGCAGCCGGTCGTCCCGGTCGAGGAAGTGCTCGACGACCCAGTCGTTGAGGGCCCCGCACAGGGCGGCGTCGTAGTAGGGGTTGCGGCTGACGTCGAAGGCCGAGGTGGCGCTGAGCACCGCCGTCCGCACCGGCACCCCGCCCGGGGCGGGCACGTCGAGCACCCGCTCGCGCAGCGTCGCGACGTCCGCCGGCGCGGGGCCCTCGGTGGCACCGGGCGGGTAGGCGCCGGCCTGGGCGGGGTCGAGGCGCAGGGCGGCGCCCTCCGCGTAGTCGCGCCAGAACGGCGCGAGGTAGGGCATCAGCGCGTCCAGCGACGCCGGCGCGACGTGGGTGTCGGTGTCGACGGCCCCGCTCACCGCGTCCGCCGCCGTCACGACGCCCCCTCCGGCAGGTCGACGCCGTAGAGCGCCGCGCCGGTGCGCGCCATCATCGGTCGGCGCAGGTCCGCCGGGAGCACACGCAGTGCCGTCACCGGGTCGTCGAAGTCCCAGTGCGGGTAGTCCGAGGCGAACAGGATGCGGTCGGAGAGCCCGCTCTGGCGGATCGTGACCGCGAGGTGCTCCAGGTTCTCCGGCTCGTCGATCGGCTGCGTGGTGAACCAGCACCGCTCGCGCACGATCTCCGACGGCGGGCGTTGCAGCCACGGCACGTCGTCGGCGAACCGCGCCCAGGCCTCGTCGAGGCCCCACAGCGTCGACGGCACCCAGGTCAGCCCGCCCTCGACGAGCACGAGGCGCAGTCCCGGCACGGCGTCGAACACGCCCCCGGCGACGAGCGTGGTCAGCGCCATCGCCATCGCGTTGCCGTACCAGCCGTGCTGCTCGAGGTAGAACGACGGCCACCCGTCGCCGCGGTGGCCCTCGGTGCCGCCGAGGTGCATCCCGATCGGCAGGCCGGCCTCGGCCGCGGCGGCGAACACCGGGCGGTACTTGGCGTCGGTCAGCGGCAGGTGCGTGCCGCTGGGGAAGAGCACCTGGACGAAGCGGGGGTCCCCGGCGCGGCGCTCGATCTCGGCGATCGCGTGCTCGGGCGACTCGTGGGCGAGGCAGATGCTGGCGCGCAGGCGCGGCTCGGGATCGAGGAAGTCGGCGACGAGGACGTCGTTGAGCGCGCGGCACAGGGCGGCGGCGTAGGCCGGTTCCTCGGCGCCCCAGGTGTGGCCCTGCAGCGGGATGAGCACGCCGGCGGCCACGTCGTAGGGGTCGATCAGCTGCTCGCGCAGCAGCCCGAGGTCACTGCCCGGGGGCCCGGAGGCGGGGTGGGAGTCCGCCCGCATGCCCCCGTTGCGGGTGCGCGGGTAGATCGCCGGCGGGGCGGCCCCGCGCACGCCGAAGCGCTCGTAGCGGCGCCGCCACGGCTCGGGCAGCTCGCGGACCAGCCGCTGCGGGGTGACGGCGGGGTGGATGTCGGCGTCGACGATCGGGGTGCGGGACTTGCGGCGCGGCCGGGTCGCGGTGCCGGGCGGGGCGAGCGTGTCGGTCACGGTGTCTCCTCCACCCCGGTGACCGGGGCTGCTGTTCGACGGGCCGAGGTGTCGACGACGACCACGCGGTCCTCCACGGTGACCGCGTAGGTGTCCGCGACGTAGGGGCCGGGGACGCGGCCGGTCGCGGGGTCGGGCGCGGGAACGGTGGCGTGATCTCCCGGCAGGACCTCGGCGGGGTAGCTGCGCACGGGCGCCTCCCCCGGGCCGAGGAACGACTGGCCGGTGGTCACGTCGTACTCCCAGCCGTGCCAGGGGCAGGCGACGAAGAGCCGGTCGGGGTCGAGCGCGACCTCGCCGGGCGCGCCGGCGCTGGCGAGCGGCGCGACGCGACCGCGGCACAGCGGGCCGCCCTGGTGCGGGCAGTGGTCGGCGAGCGCGTAGTACTCGTCGCCGACGCGGAACACGCCGATCGAGCGCCGCCCGACCTGCACGACCCGGTGCTCGCCGGGGGCGAGCTCGTCGGCCCGCATCACCGCGACCCTCATCGGTCCTCCCCCGCAGCCGTGTCCGTCGTGTCCGTCGTGTCCGTCCTGTCCGTCGGGTCGGCCCGGTCCAGCAGCTCGACGACCCCGGCCGTCGCGTCGAGCCGGATGCGGTCGCCGGTGCGCAGGACCGCGACGGGGTCGGCGTCGAGGTCGGCGAGGGCGGGCACGCGGGTGACCACGGCCCCGAGCGCCGCCTTCGTCGTCGTGACCGCGAAGACCATGCCGATCGGGGCGGTGCCCAGCAGCCGGGTGGTCTGGAAGAAGCCCGACCAGCCCGAGGAGCCCTTGGCGCCGGGGAAGACGAGGATCTTCCCGGTGAAGCAGACGCCGGCCAGGGGGTGGCGGGCCTCGATGATCGTGCCGGTGGCGGGGTCGATGCCGCCCCAGCCGGAGATCGTCTCCGGGGAGACGAGCGCCTCGCCGGTGACGACGCCGGGGACGACGGTGCGCCCGCGCAGGACGACGCGGCTCCCGGTCGCGGGCTGCCGGAGGTCGGTCACCGCAGCTCACCCCGCCAGCGACCGGTCACGGCGGCGTCGACGCACTCCGCGGTGGTGCCGAACCACGCCTCGATCCCGAGGATCGCGGGCAGGTAGTGCGCCTGCTTGGCCGAGTCGGTGGCGAACACCCGGGTGCCGGTGGGCGCGGTCCGCGACATCGCCGGGCACGAGTCGGTGAGCACCCGCCCGCCGGCGGCCTCGATGACCGCGGTGTACCCGGAGCGCTCGGCGACGGCAGCCAGCGCCCGCGGCGCCATGATCCACAGCTCGGTGCCGTCGGCGAGACGCCGGCCCTCGAGGGCGCGCGCCGCGTCGCGGATCTGGTCCAGCGAGGCATGGGGGCAGCCGAGCAGGACGAAGTCGACGTCCTCGCTCGTGCCCTGGTCGTTGAGCCGCTCGTGGGCGGCGCGGCGCTCGGCCGGCCCGAAGACGACGGTCTCCCGCGGCGGCCGGCCCCCGAAGGCCGTCTCGGTGGTCGGGGCCTCCGGGGTCACGCCGGGGACGTGGTAGAGCTCCACCCCGCCCGACGACGCCGCGGCCGCGCCGAAGTGCTTGATGTCGGTGAGGTCGGGCAGCGCGAGGTCGCCGGTGACGACGGGCCGGCCCTCCTGGACCGCGTCACCGACCGCGTAGCCGAGCAGGCCCCAGTCGAGGAAGCTCGCGACCGGGGTCTCGACGCGCACGTGGTGGGTGCCGCGGCGCTCGTCGTCGCGGTGGTTGCCCCAGCACGGGATCCGCCCGGTCAGGCTCGCGGCGCCGGTGGAGGCGCCGCCCTCGCAGTTGGTCCGGGCGCCGAGCACGCTGTTGGCGTAGACGACCGCCGAGGACTCCATCCACGCGCAGTGCTCGCCGCGCACCGGGAGGTTGCCGACCTGGTAGGGCGTGCAGGTGGCGAGCACCGAGACCCCGCGGGCCCCGACGAACGCCTCGGCGTCGTCCTGCAGCGCGACCATCTCGGGGGCGTACGGGACGACACCGACCGCGTCGCGGCCGAAGCCGTGCTGGAGCTGGCACGTCGGGACGGCCATCGGCGGGATCGGCAGCGTGTCGTCGGCGTCGAGGTTGATGATCGAGAACGCCCGGTCCCAGCCGCCCTCGGCGACCAGGCGCGCCTTGACCGGCGAGGGCTGGGTCGTGGTGCCCGCGACGTTGCGGACGTCGCACAGGCGCTCGGCGTCGAGTGCCTCGCCGTAGCGCACGAGCAGGTCCATCGCGGCCGCCACCGCCGGACCCTCGTCGCCGTCGCGCAGGCGGCGGTCGTCGTCGGTGAGGATCATCGTCGGTCGCCTCAGTCCTCGACGTTGGGCCGGATGCGGGCGGTGAGCTCCGCGACCCGGTGGGTCGGGACGTCGTGGACGGTGCCGTCGGGGCCGGTGAGGTCGAGGACGTGCGCCGCGGCGTGGCCCATCGCCGCGCACGGGCCCATCACCCGCACGCTGGAGAGCGCGGCGGCGTCCCCGTCGACGCAGCGGCCCGCGACCACGAGGTTCGCCGTGTCCGGGGGCGTCATCGCGCGCAGCGGGACGTAGTGCAGGTGGTCGGGCCCGAAGGTCTCCCAGACGTAGCCGGACGGGGTGTCGTGCAGCTCGATCGGCCAGGCGGTCCGGGCCACCGCGTCGGGGAAGCGGGTGCCGGCGCGGACCTCGTCGACGGTGAGCTGGTGCGCCGCCGCGACCCAGCGGGTCTGCCGGCGGCCGGGCAGCCCGTAGGAGCGCACCGACGCCTTGCCGAACACCTCGGGGAACTCGGCGCGCAGGAACGCCACCACGCGGTCGGCCTGCGCCTTGCCCTCGAGCTGCGCCTCGGCGGCCGCGATCGGGTCGAGCGGGGCCTCGATGTGGGTCATGTTGAGCACCGCGGTGCCGCGGCCCGGGAAGTAGAAGGCGAGGCCGTCGTGGCGGCGCAGCCCGTACTCGGCGGCCTTCGCCGCGACACGCGCCGCGAGGTCCGCCGGCTCGGGCGGGTCGGACTCGTCGAGGTGCTCGACCACCAGTTGCTGGCTGCCGTAGATCTCCCGCTCCGGCAGCCGGCAGGGCAGGCCCGCGGCCCAGCACAGGGCGGCGTCGCCGCTGGCGTCGACGAAGCCGTGGGCCCGGACGTCGACCGCGCCGTAGCGGGTGGCGAACCGGGCGCCGAGGACCCGCTCGCCCTCGCGGTCGACGCCGACCAGCGAGGCGCCGGTGAGGACCTTGATGCCGTGCTCGCGGACGGTGTCCTCCACCCAGCGCCCGAGCCGCACCTCGTCGTAGCCGACGGTGATGGTGTGGCCGACGCGGTAGAAGAGGTCGCCGCTCGCGCCGAGGTCGGTGAAGATGTCGTCGAGCAGGCCGTAGGTGAGCCGGCGGTGCTCCGGGGCGTTGCCGAACGCCCCGCAGAACAGGCCGATCAGCGAGTTCACCATCTGCCCGCCGAGCACCGGCAGCGCGTCCACGAGCACGACGTCGCGGCCGAGGCGCGCCGACTCCACGGCCGCCGACAGCCCGGCGATGCCGGCCCCGACGACGCAGACGTCGGCGTCGACCCGGTGCTCGGCGGGGTCGGCCGGGTGCAGGAGCGCATCCCGCACGACGGTGCGGACCGGGAGGTCGGTGAGCGGGTGCGGCATGCGTCACACGCTAGGAAGGGACACCGAGCGCGCGGAAATAGCGATTCGCGCTGCCTCACCATCAACCGCGTTGATGGTGGGTGACGGTCAGACCTCGGCGCCGAGCTCGACGAGGAGCTCGCGCAGCCACCGGTGGCCGGGGTCGCCGTCGAGGTCGGCGTGCCACCAGAACCGCTCCCGGATCTCCGCCGCGGCCGGGGCGCGCTCGGACGCCGGGCACTCGCGCACCACGAGGCCGAGCCGCGGTGCGACCTCCCGGGCCAGCCGCTCCTGCACCAGCGCGACCCGGTCGGTGCCGGCCACGAGGTGGGGCACCGCGAGGTAGCTCTCGACGCGCACCCGGGTGTCGGGCTCGATCCCGAGACGGGCGAGCTCGCGGGTCATCGGCACCGCCGTCGAGAACCCCCGGTCGGGCGCGAACGGCACCACCCAGGGCAGGACGGCCAGCGCGGCCGGGGTGAGCTCGTCGTCCGCGGCGGGGTGGTCGGCGTCGAGCAGCAGGACCCACCGGTCGCGGAAGAGCTCCACCGACCGCAGGTCAGGACGGTCGAAGCGCGGCGACGGCGGCGCCACCACCCCGTCGATCAGCCGGCTCGTCTCGCCGATGTCGGCGGTGAACGCCTCCCGCACCAGCCGCAGCCGCAGCTCCACGCCCGGGGCACGCGCCGCGAGCGCCGCCGAGAGCGCCGTGCCGAGCACCGCGATCGTGTAGTCGGCCAGCAGCAGCGTGAAGCCGCGCCGGGTCGTCGCGGGGTCGAAGCGCCGTCCCGTGCCGAAGAGCCGTTCGGCCGCCGCGCACACGCCCTCGACCTGCTCCGCCAGCTGCGCGCCGAGCGGCGTGAGCACGTAGCTGCCGTGGTGCCGGGTGAGCAGCTCGTCGTCGAAGTGGCGGCGCAGCCGGGAGAGCGCGGCGCTCGCGGCGGGCTGCGTGACCCCGACCCGCGCGGCCGCCCGCGTCACGTTGCGTTCGCGCAGCAGCTCGCGCAGTGACACCAGCAGGTTGAGGTCGAGGTTGGCCAGGTGTGACGACGACGGTGCCCGCACCCGCCCAGCGTGGTGTCCCTCGCGCGGACGCGGAAGGCCATCCGCGGCATCGATACCGCGCGTGAGCTCCTCGTCAGGCCTGCGGGTCGGCCCCGCCCGCGCCCGAGACCTCGTCGCCGGCGCCCGTGTCGGTGCCCTCGGCGCTCTCCCCGCCGTCCGACGCCGCCGACGCGTCGCCGGGCAGCAGGGCGGCGAGCGCCGACCCGGTGACACGGCGGAAGGCGCGGCGGGGACGCCGGGACCGGTCGAGCACGGCCACCTCGAGCGCGTCCACACCGAGGACCTCGCCGGCCGACGAGGTGGACGACGAGGACGAGGACGACGAGGAGCCCGACGACGACCCGTTGGCCGACTGCAGCGCCTCGAGGGCGATGCGCAGGGCGTCGCGCATCTCCAGGTCGGCCTCGTACGAGCCGCGCAGCGCCGCGCTGATCGGCTCGGTGGTGCCGCCCATGACGACGAAGCGGGGCTCGTCGGAGATCGACCCGTCGTAGGTGATCCGGAAGAGCTTGTCGCGCTCGGGCGTCTCGCCGACCTCGGCGACGCAGAGCTCGACCTCGAACGGCTTCTGCTGCTCGATGAAGCTCGCGCCGAGGATCTGCGCGTAGGCGTTGGCCAGCGAGCGCCCGGAGACGTCGCGCCGGTCGTAGGTGTAGCCCCGCACGTCGGCGTAGCGGATGCCGGCGGTGCGCAGGTTCTCGAACTCGTTGTACCGGCCGACCGCGGCGAACCCGATCGAGTCGTAGATCTCGGAGACCTTGCGCAACGAGTTCGACCGGTTCTCCGCCACGAACAGCACGCCGCCGGCGAACGTCAGCACGACGACGCTGCGGCCCCGCGCGATGCCCTTGCGCGCGAGGTCCGAGCGGTCGCGCATCAGCTGGTCGACCGACGCGTAGAACGGCATCGTCATGGCGGGGAGCGCTCCTGGGTCTGTGCTCGGGGGTGGGGTCTCGGGGGTGGGCGTCAGCCGCCGGGCCGCTCGCGGCGCCCGGCGACGACGGCGTCGGCGACCGCGCCGACCTCGTCGTCGGTCAGCATCGTCGCGCCCTCGGCGTCGATCGTCACGACCACCGGGTTGATGCCCCGGATGGTGTCGGGCCCGCCGGTGGCCGAGTCGTCGTCGGCGGCGTCGTAGAGCGCCTCGACGAGGGTGCGGACGACGTCGTCGCGCGAGCCCTGGGGATCGTGGCGCTTCTTCAGCGCGGACTTGGCGAACAGCGAGCCGGAGCCGACCCCGGCGTAGTGGGTCTCCTCGCTGCGGGTGCCGACGACGTCGTAGGAGATGATCCGGCCGGCGCGGGCCGGGTCGGTGGCGTCGACGTCGAACCCCACGAACAGCGGGACGAACGACAGGCCCTGCATGGCGGCGCCGAGGTTGCCCCGCACCATCCCGGCGAGCTTGTTCGCCTTGCCGTCGAAGGTGAGCGGGACGCCCTCGAGCTTCTCGTAGTGCTGCAGCTCGACGGTGAACAGACGGACGGCCTCGACGGCCATGCCCGCGGTGCCCGCGATGCCCGCCGCCGACCAGTCGTCGGTGATGAAGACCTTCTGCATGTCGCGCGACGAGATGAGGTTGCCCATGGTGGCGCGCCGGTCACCGGCGATGGCGACGCCGCCGGAGAACGTCGCGGCCACGATCGTCGTGCCGTGCGCCGCGGTGGTGCTCCCGCCCGGACCGGCCTGCTCGGCCGTCACCGGCCGCGCGCTCGCCCCGGGCAGCAGGTCGGGCCGGACCTCCCGCAGGAAGTCGACGAACGAGGCCGTCCCCGCGTGGAAGTAGGCCGGGGGCAGGGCCGACGAGGGCTCCATCGGTGGGGCGCTCCTGTGCAGTCGGATCGGGGGTGGGTCGGGCTGACGGATCGGGCTCACCGATCGGGGCGATCGGGATGATGAAGCGCCGCCCCCGGGCCCGGCGCGACCGGGCCGCGGGGGCGGCGGACTCTCTGGGGACCGAACGGAGGACGGACCTCCGCCGGGAGGTTACTGGCCGCCCTTCTGGACGTAGGCGCGGACGAAGTCCTCGGCGTTCTCCTCGAGCACGTCGTCGATCTCGTCGAGGATCGTGTCGACGTCCTCACCGAGCTTCTCGCGGCGCTCCTGGCCGGCGGCGGTCGTGTCCTCGCCGCCGTCGCCGTCGTCGCCCCCGCCCTGCCGCTGGGTCTGTTCCTGCGCCATGGCTGCCTCCCGGGTCTCGGTACTGCGCCGTGAACACTACCGATCGTCCGGGCGCTCCGCCCGTGTCCCGCGTCGATCCCGGGCCTATCCCCGCGTCAGCGCCTCGACGAGCGCGGTGGCGTCGGCGGAGTTGTCGATGAGCTCGCCGACGTGCCCGCGGGTGCCGCGCAGGGGCTCGAGCGTGGGGATCCGGACGAGCGACTCGCGGCCCAGGTCGAAGATCACCGAGTCCCACGACGCGGCGGCCACCTCGGCGGGGTAGCGCTCGAGGCAGCGCCCGCGGAAGTAGGCACGGGTGTCCTCCGGCGGGTTCGTCACCGCCGCGCGGACCTCCTCCTCGGTGACCAGGCGCTTGATCGACCCGCGGGTCACCAGGCGGTTGTAGAGCCCCTTGGCCTGCCGCACGTCGGCGTACTGCAGGTCGATGAGGTGCAGCTTCGGCGAGTCCCAGGGCAGGTTGTCGCGCTGCTGGTAGCTCTGCAGCAGGTTGAGCTTGGCGACCCAGTCGAGGCGGTCGGCGCAGCGCAGCGGGTCGGTGTCGAGGTCGTCGAGGACCTCCTGCCAGGTGTCGAGCACCTCGCGGGTCATCGGGTCGATCTCGCCGTCGCCCGTGGTCTCCTCGTGCTTCCAGGCCCGCTCGAGGTAGGCGCGCTGGATGTCGAGCGCGGTCATCTTGCGGCCGTCGGAGAGGTCGACCAGCGTCTTCAGCGTCGGGTCGTGGCTGATGCGGTGCACCGAGCGCACCGGCTCGAGCAGGCGCAGGTCGTCGAACCGGACGCCGGCCTCGATCATCGAGAGCACCAGCGCGGTGGTGCCGACCTTGAGGAACGTCGAGTACTCCGCGAGCGTCGCGTCGCCGATGATGACGTGCAGGCGCCGGTACTTGTCGGCGTCGGCGTGCGGCTCGTCGCGGGTGTTGATGATGCCGCGCTTGAGCGTGGTCTCCAGCCCGACCTCGACCTCGATGTAGTCGGCGCGCTGCGAGAGCTGGAAGCCCGGTTCGTCGCCGGACGGCCCGAGCCCGACGCGGCCCGCGCCGACCACGACCTGCCGCGAGGCGAAGAACGGCGTCAGCCCCGTGATGATCGTCGGGAAGGGGGTCTGGCGGGCGCAGAGGTAGTTCTCGTGGGAGCCGTAGCTCGCGCCCTTGTTGTCGATGTTGTTCTTGTAGAGCTGGATGCGCGGCGTGCCGGGCACGGTGGCGGCGCGCTCGGCGGCGTCCTCCATCACCCGCTCCCCCGCCTTGTCCCAGATCACGGCGTCGCGTGGGGTGGTGACCTCGGGCGCGGAGAACTCCGGGTGCGCGTGGTCGACGTAGAGCCGCGCGCCGTTGGTGAGGATGACGTTGGCGGCGCCCAGGTCGTCGAGGTCGCCGGCGTCCGGCGGCGGGCCGGCGCTCGGCCCGAGGTCGAAGCCCCGGGCGTCGCGCAGCGGCGACTCGACCTCGTAGTCCCAGCGTGCGCGGCGGGCGCGCGGGACGTCGGCGGCCGCGGCGTAGGCCAGCACGATCTGCGTGGACGTGATCACCGGGTTCGCCGCCGGGTCGCCGGGGACGGAGATGCCGTACTCGATCTCGGTGCCCATGATGCGGCGCGCGGTCATGCCTCGACCCTAATTGCGTCCGGCGCCCGGGGCCCGTTCCGGCCCGATGTGTCGAGCTCCGCTCCGCTACGTCTCCGGGCGGGCGCCCCGCCACAGGACACCGAAGACGACGGCGGCGAGCACCACCGCGCCGGCCATCGTCGCCGCCATCGGCACGGCGGTCCGCCCGCCCGCGAGCCCCACCAGCGGCGCCGTGCCCGCCCCGACGAGGAACTGGGCGGTCCCCAGCAGGGCCGAGGCGCTGCCGGCGTGCTCGGGGTGGTCGGCGAGGGTCAGGGTCGTGGCGCTGGGCAGGACGAGCCCCACCCCGACGACGGTGACGACGAGCCCGGCGATCACCCCGGCGAGCCCCGCACCGAGCACCGCCGACGTGAGCAGCACCCCGGTGCCCACCACGGCGACCCCGAGCCCGGTCACGAGCAGGCGCTCCGGGCGCACCTTCCCCGAGCCCGCCAGCCGGCCCGCGACCTGCACCGAGGTCACGATCGCCACCGAGTTCGCCGCGAACACGCCCGAGAACCCCTGCGGCGAGAGCCCGTAGAGGTCCTGGAGCACGAACGTCGAGCCCGAGATGTAGGCGAACATCGCCGAGAACGTCAGGCCCGCCGCGAGCACGCACGCCACCACCCGGCGGTCGGCCAGCAGCACGCGGAACGACGCGATGGTCGCGGCCGCGCTCCCCGCCCGCCGGCGCGAGCGCGGCAGCGACTCGCGCACGAGCACGAGCACCGCGAGACCGGTGAGCACCCCGTACACCGCGAGGACCACGAACACCCCGCGCCAGCTCGTGACGCGCAGGAGCTGCCCGCCGAGCACCGGCGCGACGATCGGCGCCACCCCGCTGACCAGCATCAACGTCGCGAACGAGCGGGCCGAGGTCGTCGCGTCGCTGGTGTCGCGGACCACCGCCCGCGCCACGACGATCCCCACCGCGCCGAGCAGCCCCTGCGCCAGCCGCAGGCCCACGAGCACCTCGACGCTCGGCGCCACCGCGCACAGCACCGACGCGACCGCGAACCCCGCCGCGCCGATCAGCATGGGGCGCCGCCGGCCCAGCACGTCGGACAGCGGTCCCGCGACGAGCTGTCCGAGCGCGAGGCCGACGAGGCACGAGGTCAGCGAGAGCTGGGCGACCGACGGGCTCGTCGCGAGGTCGGCGGTGAGCGCCGGCAGCGCCGGGAGGTAGGTGTCGAGGCTCAGGGGCGCCGCGGCGGTGAGCGCGCCCAGGACGACGAGACGCGCCCGGTGGGCCCGGCGCGTCACGGCGGGCTCGGTCACGAGGCCTGCTCGTCCTCCGCCGTCAGCCAGCGCATGAGGTGCTCGTGGACGTCCGGGTCGTTGAGCAGGTGGAAGTGGTGCGACGAGGTGAGCGGCTCGACGTCGGCCACCGCGCCGCCGGCGGAGTCGACGGGCACGAGCAGGTCGCCCAGGGCGTTGGCCAGCGGGTGGTGCGCCGAGCTCGTGACGCACGCGGCCACGGCGTGGTGGGAGGCGTGGGCGAGCAACGGCACCTCGGTGTCCGACACCCCGGCGACGAGGTCGCGGATGCCGGCCGAGCGCCGGTCCAGGAACTCGCCCCACGTCCTGATGCCCGGCGCCAGCTCCGCGCCGCTCCGTGCCGCGAGCGACCGCGACCACCGCGAGAGCTGCGTGGCGATCTGGTCGACGCGGTGGGCCAGCGGCGCCCCGCGGTGCGGCGAGCCGAGGTAGATCATCCGGCGCACGGCCCCCACCCACGGCTGCCCGGTGCGCACGGCGTGGTGGCACGCGTGGCGCAGCACCAGCCCGCCCATGGAGTGCCCGACGAGGTCGAGGCGCGCCACCTCCTCGGGCCAGCGCCGCCACAGGTCGGTGAGCAGCAGGGACAGCGCGACGCCGTTGTCGGCGATGGGCAGTCCGGTGTTGTAGCGCACGAGCAGCGGCGTCGCCCCCGTCGCCGACGCGACCCGCTCGGCGTACCCCTCCCCCGCGCTGGCCTCGCCGTAGAGGCGCCAGGCGTGCTCGGTCTCGCCGAGGCCGTGGACGAAGAGCACGAGGCGGGTGAGGTCGCGCTCCGGGTGGTCGCACACCACCGCGCGCAGCGCCTCGGGGTCGCCGGGGAGCTCGGCGTGGGGGTCGTCGTCGGCGACCGTCGCCGTGTAGAGCGTCATCGGGACCGCGAGGTCGTTGTCGAGGGCGACCATGTGGTCGCCGACCAGCCCGTTGACGGCCCCGGTGAGCACCGCGCCCGTCGGCGTGCCCGTGACGGGGCGCCACTCGCCCGGACGGGCCAGGGCGGCCGCCGCCCCGATCCCCCGCCCGGCGAGGTGGGAGATGCCGCGCACGGCCGCGTAGACCCCGGTGCTGATGCCGTCGTGCATCACCTGCACGGGCTTCGACGCCCGCCCCAGCCCGACGCGGCGCAGCACCCCGAAGACGGTGCCGGAGATCGCCTCGTGGGTGCCCTGCACCGGACGCGAGATGATGTCGACGGCCTCCGACGCGACACCGGCCGCCCCGCGGACCTCGTTGCGGTCCTGGCGGGACGGCCGGGGCGACTCGTCGGTCATGGCCTACACGGTACCCACTGTCACAGGTACCGGCCGGTCAGAGGTACTGGCCCGTGTTCGACGCCGTGTCGATCTCCTTGCCCTGCGTCGCACCCTTGCCGGTGACCAGCGTGCGGATGTAGACGATCCGCTCGCCCTTCTTGCCCGAGATGCGGGCCCAGTCGTCCGGGTTGGTGGTGTTCGGCAGGTCCTCGGACTCGGCGAACTCGTCGACGACGGCGTCCAGCAGGTGCTGCACGCGCAGGCCCGGCTGCGAGCTCTCCAGCTCGGACTTGATCGCCGACTTCTTCGCCCGCCCGACGATGTTCTCGATGACCGCGCCGGAGTTGAAGTCCTTGAAGTACAGGACCTCCTTGTCCCCGTTGGCGTAGGTGACCTCGAGGAACCGGTTGTCGTCGGTCTCGGCGTACATCCGCTCGACGACCCGCTCGATCATGCCCTCGAGGCACGCCGCCCGGTTGCCGCCGAACTCGTCGACGTCGTCCTCGTGCAGCGGCAGCCCGTCGATCAGGTACTTCGAGAAGATGTCCTGCGCCGCCTCGGCGTCGGGACGCTCGATCTTGATCTTCACGTCGAGCCGCCCCGGACGCAGGATCGCGGGGTCGATCATGTCCTCACGGTTCGAGGCGCCGATGACGATGACGTTCTCGAGCCCCTCGACACCGTCGATCTCGCTGAGGAGCTGCGGGACGATCGTCGTCTCGACGTCGCTCGAGACACCCGAGCCACGCGTCCGGAAGATCGAGTCCATCTCGTCGAAGAACACGATCACCGGCGTGCCCTCGGACGCCTTCTCGCGGGCCCGCTGGAAGATCATCCGGATGTGCCGCTCGGTCTCGCCGACGAACTTGTTGAGCAGCTCCGGGCCCTTGATGTTGAGGAAGTGCGCCTTGACGTCGCGGCTGTCCTCGCCGCGCGTCTCGGCGACCTTCTTCGCCAGGGAGTTCGCCACCGCCTTGGCGATGAGCGTCTTGCCGCAGCCGGGCGGGCCGTAGAGCAGCACGCCCTTCGGCGGGCGCAGCTGGTAGGTCCGGAAGAGGTCCGCGTGCAGGAACGGCAGCTCCACCGCGTCGCGGATGGAGTCGATCTGCCGCGAGAGCCCGCCGATGTCGGTGTAGGCGACGTCGGGGACCTCCTCGAGGACGAGCTCCTCGACCTCGGCCTTGGGGACCTTCTCGTACGCGTAGCCGACGCGGGTGTCGACCATCAGCGAGTCGCCGGCCTTGAGCTCCGGCGCGCCGTCGGCGAGCAGCGAGTCGGCCAGGTGGACGATCCGCTCCTCGTCCGCGTTCCCGATGATCAGGGCGCGGTTGCGCGTGCCGTCCTCCTCGGTGAGGACCTCGCGCAGCGCGACCACCTCGCCGATGCGCTCGTACGTGCCGGCCTCGACGACGGTGAGCGCCTCGTTGAGCCGCAGGGACTGCCCGCGGGTCAGGTCGGCGATCTCCACCGCGGGCGACACCGCGACGCGCATGCGGCGTCCGGAGGTGAACACGTCGACCGTGGAGTCGTCGTGCGCCTCGAGGAACGTGCCGTAGCTCGACGGCGGCTGCGCGAGCCGGTCGACCTCCTCGCGGAGGGCCACGAGCTGGGCGCGGGCCTCCTTGAGGGTCTCCGTGAGCTTGTCGTTCCGCTCCGTCAGCTGCGCGACGCGCTGCTGCGCCTCGCCCAGCCGCTGCTCCAGGATGCGCGCGTGCCGCGGGGATTCGGTCAGCTTGCGACGCAACAGCGCGACCTCGTCCTCGAGGAAGCGCACCTGTGCTGCCATGTCCGCCGAGCCACGGTCGTGTTCGCGGTCCCGGCCGTGGTCGGATCGGCCCCTGGGGTCGTCGTCAGTCGTCACGGCGCCCTCCTCCGCTACTCCGTGGCGCAACCGTACCCGCGAATCGAGGTGTCCGTGGAGTAGCGTCCCGGTGACGGAGTTCTCACGCGCCCCCCTTGCGCCACGTCACCCAGGGTGATTCCTCCAGCACCTCGGGGCCCTGTTGTTCACGCAGGGTCAGCCCCGGCTGGGGCGGCGCTGGACGCGGGGCGGCGTGACGCCGTCGGCGAGTCGCCGGGCGGTCAGCAGGAAGGCCGTGTGGGCGATCATCCGGTGCTCCGGACGCACCGCCAGGCCGACGCTGTGCCACGGGCGCACCATGGCCTCCCAGGCCTGCGGCTCGGTCCAGCACGCCTGCTCGCGCAGCGCCTCGGTGAGCGTCGAGAGCTGCGTCGTCGTCGCCACGTAGCCCACCAGCACGCCGCCGGGGACCAGCGTGTCGCGCACGACCGGCAGCACCTCCCAGGGCGAGAGCATGTCGAGCACGATCCGGTCCGCGGGCTCGCCGGGGTCGTGGTCGGCGAGGTCGGAGACCCGCAGGTCCCAGTTCTCCGGGCGCTCGCCGAAGAAGCGCTCGACGTTCGCCACCGCGTGCTCGGCGTGGTCGGGGCGGATCTCGTAGGAGCGCACGTGCCCCTCCGGCCCGACCGCGCGCAGGAGGCTGCAGGTCAGCGCCCCCGACCCGGCGCCGGCCTCGAGCACCCGCGCGCCCGGGAACACGTCCCCCCACATGAGGATCTGCGCCGCGTCCTTCGGGTAGATCACCTGCGCGCCACGCGGCATGGCCAGCACGTAGTCGGGCAGCAGGGGCCGCAGGGCGAGGTACGGCGTGTTCGCGGCAGAGTGCACGACGCTGCCCTCGGGGGCGCCGATGAGCTTGTCGTGGGCGATCGCACCCCGGTGCGTGTGGTAGCTCTGCCCGCGCTCGAGCACGAGGGAGAAGTGCCGGCCCTTCGGGTCGGTGAGCTGCACCCGGTCGCCGGGGCGGAACGGGCCGCTGCGGGCGGGGCCGCGCTCCTCGTCGACGGGCTCGGCGGCCTCGCTCCCGGTCACCTCGGAGGCGGCGTCGTCCGGGACCCCGGTGACCTCCGCGGCCTCGACGGCGGCGGCCGTCTCGTCGGCCCGGGCCTCCTCGCTCTGCACGGCGAGCCACCCTAGGCACCGGCTCGCGCGGGCCGGAGCCTCGGGTCGACGCGGCGAGGGGCACGCTCGGCGAGTCACCGAGCCCGTCGATCATGCGCGACGCGCCACTCGGGACCGGCGCGCGCCTGCGCACCCCCACGGGCGAAGCCGGCGGGGATGTCGGTGGCGTGATCTAGCCTCACGATCGTGGGCACGGAGACGGTGGCGGAGTACGGGGCGGAGGTCGAGGCCCCGCCCCGTCCGCCCGCGCTCTCGCCCTCCCGGGCCGCCGACTTCCGGCGCTGCGCCCTGCTCTACCGCTTCCGCGCGGTCGACCGGCTGCCCGAGACGCCCTCGCCCGGCGCGCTGCGGGGCACCGTGGTGCACGCGGTGCTCGAGCGCCTCCACGCCCTCGAGCCCGCCGCGCGCGAGCCCGGTGCCGCGCGGGCGCTCGCCGGCGAGGTGCTCGACGCCCTCGACCCCGGCGAGCGCGCGCTCCTCGGCGAGGACCCGGGCGTCGACGGGCTGCTCGCCCGCTACTTCGCCCTCGAGGACCCGCGCACCGTCACCTCCGAGGCCCGCGAGCTGCGCGTCGAGGCGGAGCTCGCCGACGGCTCCCCGCTGCGCGGCTACCTCGACCGCCTCGACACCGGGCCGGGCGGGCTCACCGTCGTCGACTACAAGTCCGGGCCCGCGCCGTCGGTCCACGCCGAGGGACGGACGCTGTTCGGCGTGCGCTTCTACGCGCTGCTGCTCGCGCGGACGCGGGGCGTGGTGCCGAGGCTGCGGCTGCTCCACCTCGCCGACACCACCTCGCTGACCCTGCGGCCCACCGCCGACGAGCTCGACCGCTTCGCCCGCGTGCTCGCCGCGGTGTGGGCCGCGATCACCCGGGCCGCGCCCACCGGCGACTTCCGCCCGAACCCCGGCCCCGGCTGCACGTGGTGCCCCTTCCGCGACCGCTGCCCCGCGCACGGCGGCACGCCGCCGCCCTATCCGGGATGGCCCGGGGACACGCCCGCCACGTCAGCCACGCCCGCCACGCCCGCCACGCCCGGCACGCCCGCTCCCCTGCCCGTGCCCCGCCCCCGCTCCGCAGAGCCTTCCGGACAGACCGTGGGAGACGCCCCGTGACCGCGCTCGTGACCGAGCCCTTCTTCCGCCTGCTGCCGCCCGGGGCGGACGACCCGCCCGGCGTGCAGCGGGTGCTCGCCACCGGGTCCACCGCAGGTCCCTGGTTCCCCGACGGCCAGCACATGGGCCCGCCCAGCGCGCTGCTGGTCCGCGCGCTGGAGCAGTGCGCGCCGCGCGAGGAGATGCTGCTCTCCCGCCTGACCGTCGAGGTCCTCGGCCGGGTGCCGATGGGCGAGCTCACCGTGTCCGCCCGGGTCGAGCGCGCCGGGCGCACCATCGAGCTCGTCGTCGCCGAGCTCGCCGCCGCCGGCCGGGCGGTCGCGCGGGCCGCGGGCTGGCGCCTCGCCGTCACCGACACCGCGGGCGCGGCCACCGCGCCCGGCCCGTCGATGCCCGGCCCCGAGGCGGGCCGGGCGATCCCGAGCCCGGCGGGCTGGCTGCCCGGCTACCTCGACGCCATCGACTGGCGCTGGCTCACGGGCCACCTCGGCGAATCGGGGCCGGGACAGGCGTGGGGGCGGCTCCGGGTCCCGGTCGTGGAGGGCGAGGAGCCGACGCCGTGGCAGCGGCTCGCCTCGATCGCCGACTCCACCAACGGCGCCGCCGCGCGCCTCGACCTCAACGACTGGCTGTTCGTCAACACCGACCTGACCCTGCACGTCCACCGCGCCCCGCGGGGCGAGTGGATCGGGCTCGACGCCGACAGCGTCATCGGCCCCGAGGGGCTCGGGACGGCGTTCTCGGTGCTGCACGACGAGCACGGCCCGGTCGGCCGCGCCGCGCAGGCGCTGACGGTCCGGCCCCGCTGAGGGGCCGGACCGTCGGACAGGACGTCAGCGCTGCCCGTTGCCCGCGCCGATGGCGCGGCACGACTGCAGCGACGAGGTGACGATGCCCGTGCAGCCCAGGTCGGCGAGCTCGTCCATGATGTCGTTGACCCGCTTGCGCTCGACCATGGAGCGGACCGCGACGAACTTCTCGTTCGACAGCGGCGCGACGGTCGGCGACTCGATGCCCGGCGTCAGCTCCACCGCGCGGTCCTGCAGGTCGCGCGGGCAGTCGTAGTCGAGCATGACGTAGCGCCGGGCGTAGACGACGCCGCGCAGGCGCTCGACGAACCGCGACTTCGACCGCTCGGTCTCCGCCGAGTCGGGCACCTGGTCGAACTTGGCGTTGCGGTCGATGATCACGGCCTGCGACTCGGTGATCGGGTCCCCGATGGTCACCAGGCCGTGCTGGGCGAGCGTGCGCCCGGAGCTGACGACGTCGGCGATGGCGTCGGCGACCTGCAGCTCGATCGAGATCTCGACCGCCCCGTCGAGGCGGATGACGTCCTTCGCGGCGATGCGCTGCTGGGCCAGGTTCGCCCGCACGAGGCGCGGGTACGACGTCGCGATCCGCTTGCCGGCGAGGTCCTGGATCGTCCACTCGTTGCGGGCGGGCGCGGCGTAGCGGAACTTCGAGTGCCCGAACCCGAGCTGGAGCAGCTGTTTGACCGAGGCGCTGGACTCCTCGGTCAGGTCGTGCCCGGTGATGCCCAGGTGCAGCTGGCCCTCGGAGACGTAGGTCGCGATGTCCTTCGGCCGCAGGTAGAAGAACGTGACCCCGTTGGCCTCGTCGTGCAGGCTCAGGTCGCGGCTGTCCGTCCGTTGCCGGTAACCGGCGTCGCGCAGCATCGTCGACGCCTCCTCCGACAGGGATCCCTTGTTGGGAACGGCGACGCGGAGCATGGGTCCTTCTCCTCCCGACACCCCCGTGGGTGTCGACTACAGGTGCTTGTAGACCTCGGCGAGCGAGAGCCCGCGGCCGAGCATGATGACCTGGACGCGGTAGAGCAGCTGGGAGATCTCCTCGGCCAGCTTGTCGTCGGTCTCGTACTCGGCCGCGATCCACACCTCGCCGGCCTCCTCGAGCACCTTCTTGCCCTGGGCGTGCACCCCGGCATCCAGAGCGGCCACGGTCCCGGATCCGGCCGGTCGGTCCCGCGCCTTGCCCTCGAGCTCGTCGAAGAGCTCCTCGAACGTCTTCACGTCGAGGCATCGTCGCACGGGTGTGGAACCGGTCGCACACTGCCGGCCCCATCGGGGGTGCGCCGAACGGTCACCGAGCGCTCACCGTGCGCCGGCTCGCGACCGGTGGTCGTCCCTGCTCGTCCACAACGCCGCGCGCAGCTCGTCGACGGACAGCCCGACGAGGCTCTCGCGCAGCACCCGGCGCTCCCCCGGCGGTACGGACACCTCCGAAGGGACCACGACGACGGTCGCGCCCGCGGCCACCGCTGAGCGCGTACCGGTGGGCGAGTCCTCCACCGCGACGCACGCGCCGGGCACGACGCCGAGCAGCTCCGCGGCCCGCAGGTACGGCGCGGGGTCCGGCTTGGTCGCCGACACCTCGTCGCCGCACACGGTGATGTCGAAGAACTCCCGCCCGATGGTGTCGAGCGCGACGTCGGTCAGCTCGCGGTAGGTGCTGGTGACGAGGGCGGTCGGCAGCCCCGCCTCCCGCACCGCGGCGAGGGCCTCCCGCGCGCCGGGGCGCCAGGGGAGGTCCTCGGCGAAGAGCAGCTTGGTGCGCTCGAGCAGCCACCGGCCGTCGGCGGCGACGCCGTCCTCGTGACCCGGGTCGAGCCCCGCCGCGGCGCGCACGGCCGACACCGAGCGCGGCAGCGACGACCCGACGAGGTCCTCGCGCAGCTCGGCCGAGAGCTCGCCGCCGAGGTGGGCGGCGAGGTCGGCCAGGGACACGTCCCAGAGCCGCTCGGAGTCGACCAGCGTGCCGTCCATGTCCCAGAGGACCGCCTGCAGGTCGGTCATGCGTTGAAGTACTTCGCCTCCGGGTGGTGCACCACGAACGCGTCGGTCGACTGCTCGGGGTGCAGCTGGTCCTCGTCGGAGAGCTCGACGCCGATCCGCCCGGGCTGCAGCAGGTCGACGATCTTCGCCCGGTCCTCGACGTTCGGGCAGGCGCCGTAGCCCAGCGAGAAGCGGGCGCCGCGGTAGCCGAGCTTGAAGTACTCGTTGACGTCGGCCGGGTCCTGGTCGGCCATCGTCGAGCCGTCGGCGAAGGTCAGCTCCTCGCGCACGCGGCGGTGCCAGAACTCCGCCAGCGCCTCGGTGAGCTGCACGCCCAGGCCGTGCACCTCGAGGTAGTCGCGGTAGGAGTTGTCGGCGAACAGCGTGTTCGCGAAGTCCGCGATCGGCTGGCCCATCGTCACGAGGTTCATCGGCATGACGTCCACGCCGCCGAGCTCGCGGGCCTCGTCGCGGGTGCGGAAGAAGTCGGCGAGGCACAGGCGCCGGTCGCGCTTCTGGCGCGGGAACGCGAAGCGGTGCAGCTCGCCGGCGTCGGGCTTGGCCTCGTCGAGCACGACGACCTCCTGGCCCTCGGAGATCACCGGGAAGTAGCCGGTGACCAGCGCGGCGTGGCTCGTGATGCCCTCGGCCTGGAGCCGGTCGAGCCAGTAGCGCAGGCGCGGGCGGCCCTCGGTCTCGACGAGCTCCTCGTACGACGGGCCCTCGTCGCCCTTCTGGCCGCGCAGGCCCCACTGCCCGAAGAAGGTGGCGCGCTCGTCGAGCATCGCCGCGAAGTCCGCCAGGCGCAGGCCGCGCACGACCCGCGTGCCCCAGAACGGCGGCGTCGGGACCTCGATGCGCCGCGCGACGTCGGAGATCGCGTCGGGGTCGAACGCGGGGTTCTCCTCGCCGGCCTCGGCCTCGCGCTTGGCCTTGATGCGCTCGGAGCGCTCGCGGCGCTCCTTGCGCTCGGCCATCTTGGCCTTCTCCTCCTCGGAGGGGCCCTCCCCGGTCATCACCGAGTCCATGAGCCGCAGGCCCTCGAACGCGTCCTTCGCGTACCGGACGTCGCCCTGGTACAGCTCGCCGAGGTCGTTCTCGACGTACGAACGGGTCAGTGCCGCGCCGCCGAGCAGCACCGGGTACTTGTCGGCGACCCCGCGGTCGTTCATCTCCTGCAGGTTGTCCTTCATGACCACGGTCGACTTGACCAGCAGCCCGGACATCCCGATCGCGTCGACCTTGTTCTCGTCCGCGGCCTCGAGGATCGCGTTGATCGGCTGCTTGATGCCGATGTTGACGACGTCGTAGCCGTTGTTGGACAGGATGATGTCGACGAGGTTCTTGCCGATGTCGTGGACGTCGCCCTTGACCGTCGCCAGCAGGATCTTGCCCTTGCCGGAGTTCTCGGTGGCCTCCATGTGCGGCTCGAGGTGGGCGACGGCCGCCTTCATCACCTCGGCCGAGGCGAGCACGAACGGCAGCTGCATCTTGCCCGCGCCGAACAGCTCGCCGACGACCTTCATGCCACCGAGCAGGTCGGTGTTGATGATCTCGAGCGGGTCCTTCTCCTGCATGCCGGCGTCGAGGTCCTCCTCGAGGCCGTTGCGGTCGCCGTCGATGATCCGCTGCGCGAGGCGCTCGAAGAGCGGCATCGCGGCGAGCCTCTCGGCCCGCTCGTCCTTGGCCGACTGCGCCGACACGCCCTCGAAGAGGTTCATGAAGTGCTGCAGCGGGTCGTGCTTCTCGCGGCGGTCGTAGACGAGGTCGAGCGCGGCCTCGCGCTGCTCCTCGTCGATCTGCGAGAACGGCAGGATCTTCGACGCGTTGAGGATCGCGGTGTCGAGCCCGGCCTCGACGCACTCGTTGAGGAACACCGAGTTGAGCACCTGGCGCGCGGCCGGGTTGAGGCCGAACGAGATGTTCGACAGGCCGAGCGTCGTCTGGACCTCGGGGTAGCGCTCCTTGAGCTGCTTGATCGCGTTGATCGTCTCGATGCCGTCCTTGCGGACCTCCTCCTGACCGGTGGAGATCGGGAAGGTCAGGCAGTCGATGATGATGTCCTCGACCCGCATGCCCCAGTTCTCGGTCAGGTCCTCGATGAGGCGGAACGCCACGCGGGTCTTCCACTCCGCGGTGCGGGCCTGGCCCTCCTCGTCGATGCACAGGCCGACGACGGCGGCGCCGTGCTCGTGGACGAGGCGCATGATCTTCTGGAACCGCGAGTCCGGCCCGTCGCCGTCCTCGTAGTTCACCGAGTTGATCGCGCAGCGGCCGCCGAGCTGCTCGAGCCCGGCCTGCAGCACCTCGGGCTCGGTCGAGTCGAGCACCACCGGCAGCGTCGAGGCCGTCGAGACGTCGTGGGCGAGGCGGTCCATGTCCGCGACGCCGTCACGCCCGACGTAGTCGATGCAGAGGTCCATCCAGTGCGCGCCCTCGCGGGTCTGCGCCTTGGCGATCTCGACGCACTTCTCGTAGTCGTCCTCGACCATCGCCTCGCGGAACGCCTTCGAGCCGTTGGCGTTGGAGCGCTCGCCGATCATCAGCAGGCCCGTGTCCTGGCGGAACGGCACCGAGTGGTACATCGACGAGATGCCCGGCTCCGGCTGCGGGTTGCGGTCGGTGGGCGTGAGGTCGCGGCACTTCTCGGCGAGCGCGCGCACGTGGTCGTTCGTGGTGCCGCAGCAGCCGCCGACGAGCTGGAGGCCGTAGTCGGTGACGAACGAGGCGCAGTAGTCGGCGAGCTCGTCGGGCTGCAGGGGGTACTCGGGGCCGTTCGGGCCGAGCTCGGGCAGGCCGGCGTTGGGCATCACACTGACCGGGATGCGGCTCTGGCGGCTCAGGGCCCGCAGGTGCTCGCTCATCTCGGCGGGGCCGGTGGCGCAGTTGAGGCCGATGCCGTCGATGCCGAGCGGCTCGAGGGCCGTCAGCGCCGCGGTGATCTCCGAGCCGACGAGCATCGTGCCCGTGAGCTCGACGGTGACGTGGCAGATGACCGGCACGCGCTTGCCGTACTGGTCCATCGCCCGGTAGGCCCCGAGGATCGCGGCCTTCGACTGGAGCAGGTCCTGGCAGGTCTCGACGAGGATCGCGTCGGCGCCGCCCTCGAGCTGGCCGAGCACCGACTCGATGTACGCGTCGCGCAGCTGCGCGAACGGCGCGTGGCCGAGCGTCGGGAGCTTCGTGCCGGGGCCGTTGGAGCCGAAGACGAAGCGGGGGCGGTCGGGCGTCGAGTACTCGTCGGCGGCCTGGCGGGCGATCTTCGTGCCCTCGAGGGAGAGCTCGCGGATGCGGTCGGCGATGTCGTACTCGTTGAGGTTCGGCCAGTTCGTGCCGAAGGTGTTCGTCTCGATCACGTCGGCGCCGGCCTCGAGGTGGCCCTGGTGGACCGCGAGGACCGCGTCGGGACGCGACACGTTGAGGATCTCGTTGCAGCCCTCGAGCTGCTGGAAATCGTCGAGAGAGAGGTCCTGGTCCTGCAGTGCGGTGCCCATGGCACCATCGCCGATGAGTACTCGGGAATGCAGAGCGGACAGGAATCCAGACTCACTCGAAGTAGTCATCACACGATCGTAACGTGATCGAGGAGCAGCGCCGGGCGCACTGCGAGCCTCGTCACGACACGTAAGCTGGGCCGGTGTCAGTCTCCGACGACCCCGGGATCCCTGCTCGTGAACTGTCGGACCCGGTCATGCTGTGTGCGTTCGAGGGCTGGAACGACGCCGGTGACGCCGCCAGCACCGCGGTCGAGCACCTCGCCCTGAACTGGGACGCCACCGAGCTGGGCGCGATCGACCCCGAGGACTACTACGACTTCCAGGTCTCGCGTCCGACCGTGCGCCTGGTCGACGGCATCAGCCGGGCCATCGACTGGCCGACCACCCGTTTCACGCTCTGCCGCCCGCCCGGGTCCGAGCGCGACCTCGTCCTCGTGCGCGGTATCGAGCCGAACATGCGGTGGCGGTCGTTCGTCGCCGAGATCATCGCCAAGGCCGAGGAGCTCGGCGTCACCACCGTCATCACCCTCGGCGCCCTGCTGGCCGACACCCCGCACACCCGCCCCGTGCCGGTCACCGGCTCGTCGTTCGACAAGGCCTCCGCGGCCCGCTACGGGCTCTCGAGCTCGCGCTACCAGGGCCCGACCGGCATCACGGGCGTGCTCAACGACGCTTGCGTGCAGGCCGGCATCCCCGCCATCTCGTTCTGGGCCGCGGTGCCGCACTACGTCTCGCAGCCGCCCGCGCCGAAGGCCACGATCGCCCTGCTCCAGCGCGTCGAGGAGGTCCTCGACGTCGAGGTGCCGCTCGGCGCGCTGCCCGAGCAGGCCGAGAAGTGGGAGCGCACGGTCTCGGAGATGGCCGACGAGGACGACGAGGTGCGCGAGTACGTCAAGGCGCTCGAGGAGGCCGGCGACGCCGAGACCGACCTCGAGGAGGCCTCGGGCGAGGAGATCGCCGCCGACTTCGAGCGCTACCTGCGCCGGCGCGGCCCGGGCAGCGGCTCCGGCGGGCCCGGGGGTACGGCGGGCGGTCCGCCCGGTCCCGGCAAGGGCCCCTGGGAGCGGTGACCCGCCCGACCTCCGCGGCACCACCTCGCCCAGCGCTCGACCGTGTCCGCGTCGCGGCGCTCTACGCTGGGGGCTTCCTCGGCCCCTTCGGCGGCGGGATCACCGCGTCGATGCTGCCCGAGCTCGGCGCGGACCTCGGCCTCTCGCCCGCGGCGGCGTCCGCGTCGCTGACGGCCTACCTGCTGCCGTTCGCCCTGCTCATGCTCGTGTCCGGGACGCTCGGGCAGCGCTGGGGCGCGGCCCGGACGGTGCGGATCGCCTACGTCGCCTACGTCGCGGTGTCGCTGCTCGCGGCGGTGGCCGGCAGCGGCTGGCTCTTCCTCGGCGCGCGGGCGCTGCAGGGCGCGGCCAACGCGTTCACCACCCCGCTGCTGCTCGCGGCGCTGGCGGCGGCCACCCCGTCGGAGCGGCTCGGGCGCGCGCTCGGGGTGATGGGCTCCCTGCAGGCGGCCGGGATGACGTTCGCGCCGCTGGTCGGCGGGCTCGCCGCCGAGGTCGACTGGCGGGGGGCGTTCGTCGGCGTCGCCGTCGTCGCGGCCCTGCTCGCGGCGGCCGGACTGCCCGCCGACGCGGCGGGTGCACGGGACGAGCGCCCGCGGCTGCGCGACGCGTGGCGGCCGTCGGTGCTGCGGCTCGGGCTCGTCGCGGGGCTCGCCTGGGGCGCGCTGGGCGGGCTGGCGTTCCTCGTGGCGCTGCGGGTCGAGGACGCGTTCGCCGTCGGCGCGGGGCTGCGCGGGGCGCTGCTCACCGGGTTCGGGATCGCCGGGCTCCTCACCGCGCGCGTGGTCGGCGGCGGGGTCGACCGGCTGGGGCCCGGGGTGCTCGTGCGCGCCGGTGCGGTCGGGGGCGCGCTGCTCGTGGCCGCGGTCGGGCTCCTGCCCTCGGTGGTGGCGATCGGGGCGGTGTGGGCGGCCGCGGGCGTCGCCGCGCAGTGCGTGCTGGTCGGCGTCAACACCCTCGTGCTGCGCGGGGGGACGGCGGGCGGGGTCTCGGTGGTCCAGGCGGGGCGGTTCCTCGGGGCCGCAGCCGCGCCGGCGATCTTCCTCGGGCCCTACCACCTCTCCCCCGTCGCGGCCTTCGGCCTCGCGGGTGTGCTGCTCCTCGGGGCCGCGGTGCTCGTGCCGCGGCGCTGAGTCGCGGGCCCCCTCGCTCCCACGCCGCCGATCAGCGCGTGCCGAGGCGGCGGGCGGCGGGCAGGGCCAGGAGCGCGGCGACCACCGCGGCGGCGACGCCGAGCCCGGCGAGCGGGCCGGCGAGGCTGCCGTCCCCCGCGAGGGCCGAGAGCAGGAACGGCACCCCGAAGCCGAGGTAGGCGCAGGCGTAGAAGGTGCCGGTCAGGGCGCCGCGCTCGCTCGGCACGGCCAGGCGCGCGACGATCGCCAGCCCCGAGGCCAGGCACAGCCCGTACCCCGCGCCGAGCAGCAGCGCGACCGGCAGCAGCAGCGGCCAGGCCGTCAGCACCAGCGAGAGCAGCGCGAGCCCGAGCCCCGCGGCGCCGAGCGCCAGCCCGACCGGCCCCGACCACGCGGCGCCGAGCCGGCGCTGCAGCGGGGGCACCAGCGCGCCCGTCGACAGCGTCACGCCGGCGACGATCCCCGCGACGGCCACCGCGACGCCGGGCATCTGCGGGGTCAGCAGCAGCGGCAGCACCGTCACCGCCGTCGACGGGAAGGCGAACACCCCGAGCGCGATCGGCACCACGACCAGCACGAACGCCCACCGCGTGCCCGGCGGGACGCCGAGGTTGACGAGGGGCCCGCCCGCGCGCCGGCGCTCGGGGCCGAGCGTCTCCGGGATGCCCGGCAGCAGCGCGACCGCGCCGATCATCAGCGCGACGTGCACGAGGTAGGGCAGCACGGTCGGGAGCACCACCCACTGCCCGAGCAGCCCCGCCACCAGCGGCCCGCCGGCCCAGCCCATGGCGAGCGCGATCGTCGTCAGCCGGGCCGAGCGCCCGGGCTCGGCGACCAGCTCCCCCAGCCAGGCCGTGCCGACGCTGAACACCACCCCGGACACCGCGCCCTGCAGGAACCGCCCGAGGAAGAGCACGAGCACCGACGAGCCGGCGGCGAGGAAGAGCACCGAGACGAGCCCGGCGAGCACGACGAAGGGCACCACGACCGGGCGGCGCCCGAGGCGGTCCGACGCCGGGCCGGAGAGCAGGAGCGCGGGGATGAGGCCTGCGGCGTAGACCCCGAACGCCGCGGTGAGGGTCGTCGGGGCGAGCCCGAGCGTGTCGCGGTAGACCAGCAGCAGCGGCGTCGGGACGTTCGTGCCGAAGGCGACGACGAAGACCACGGTCCACAGCGCCCAGGCCGGGGAGAGCGCGCCCCGCCGCGCCGAGGTCCGCACGTCCGCCATGCCCCGCACCCTGCCGGATGGGCGGCCTCAGCGGGCGGTCTGCGCGGCGAGCGGATCGAGGGTGGGCCCGCGCGGGAGGAGGTCGAGCACCGCGCGCGGCGCCGGACGCGGACCGCCGAGGCCGAGGGCGACCGCCGCGCCGGGGTCGGGGACGGCGAACACGCGCCCGCCGGGGTCGACGAGGACGCCGGTCGCGGGGTCACCCGCCCCTCCGGGCGCCACGGGGAGGGCGTACGCGCCCCCGCCCGCGACCCAGGCGCCGTCGAGCGGGGGCCCGACGAGCGGGGTCGGCTCGACCGGCCCGGGCAGCCCGGGACCGGCGAAGACGGCGGTGGTGCCCGCGGCGTCGGGGCGCGCGCAGACGGTGGTGGCCGTGTCGTAGGTGACCAGGCGCGGGAAGGTGGCCGGGTAGGCGGCGACGTCGACGACCGACACCCGCGGGGCGTCGGCCAGGCGCCCGGCCGGGACGGCGGCGATGCCGGGGTCGGCGGCCGGGTCGGGGTTGGCGAACCTCGCCAGCTGGGCGACGACCGCCGGTACCTCCTGCACCCCGTCGGCGGCCACGAGGTGGAAGCGGACGCCGTCCGGGCTGACGACGGCGCCCACGGGCACGCCCAGCGCGGCGGTGCGCGACTCGGTCGGGGTCGTGCCGGTGCCGGGCACCGTGACCGGTCGCAGCGGCGGCGCCTCGGGCAGCGTGCCGAGCAGCGCCGAGCTGGCGGTGCGGGCCCGCGCGCCGGTGAGCTCGAGGCCGCGGACCACGGAGCCGGCGTCCGGGAAGATCTGCGCGCGCCGACCCGCGGTGACCAGCCAGAACCCGTCCGGCCCGCGCAGGAGCAGCGCCTCTTCGCCCGCGAGCGGACGCCCGGGTGCGGGGAGCCCGCCGAGCGCGACGGTGGTGATCACGGGGTCGGCGGCGGGGTCGGGCACCGAGGGGTCGAGGGTCGCGCGGTCGCACACCGCCCAGGCGTCGGCGATCGGGGCGGCCGGGTCGGGCAGCACCGACGGCGCGCCGGGGATGCCGGCGGGCGCGGTGCGCGGGGCCTCGGCGAGGGCGTCGTCGCGCACCGGGACGGGCGGGCCGAGGAGCCCGCCGGCGTCCGGGGCGTTGCCCGCCGCCGCGGCGAGCAGGCGCGCGGAGGTCAGGTTGAGCGCGGGGACCAGGCGGTCGGGGCCGTGCGCGACCGCGTAGAGCGCGCCGGAGGGCTCCCCGCGCACCACGGCCTCGTCGCGCCAGCCCTCGTCGCCGCGGACGAGGCCGACGACCGCGAACCCGACGAGCGCCAGCACACCGAGGACCGCGCCCACGAGCAGGGCGCGGTCCTGCCGGCGGCCGGGGTCGTGGCGCGGCGTCGGGTCGCGGCCGACCAGCGCGGACTCCAGGCGGCGCACGGCGAACCGGTGCGCCTGGACCTGGGTCGCGGTGGGCGGGTCCGACGGCACAGGGCGATGCCTACCGCATCGCGGCGCGGCGTGTGGGGCGGTCGCGGGCAGGAGCCGCGTCTACTCCGGCGCGCGGTGGGCCTCCAGGTCGGCGAGGTCGACCCACTCCAGCGTGCGGGCGTGGGTGGCCTCGAGGACGACGGGCGGGGCGACGCCGCCGTCCAGGGCCTCCTTCCACCGGGTCGCGCACAGGCACCAGCGGTCGCCGGGCTGCAGCCCCGGGAAGTCCGCGTCCGGGCGGGTGAGGTCGTTGCCGCGCTCCGCGGAGAACGACAGGAACTCCGCGGTGACGCGGGCGCACACGGTGTGCACGCCCGCGTCGTCCGGGCCGGTCTCGCAGCAGCCGTCGCGGTAGAAGCCGGTCTTCGGGTCGTGACCGCAGTCGGCGAGCTCGCCGCCGAGGACGTTCTGAGCCATGGCCCCCGCGTACCCGGCCTCAGCGCAGCGTGACCCCCAGCAGCGCGTCGACGGCGTCGGCGACGCGGGTGGGGCCCTCGGGAGTCCAGCCGGCGGCGTCGCGGCGCGCGAGCACCTCGTCGGCCCAGGCGTCGAGCGCGGCCAGCGCGCCCGGGGTGTCGAGGTCGTCGGCCAGGTGGGTACGCACCCGGGCGATCGTGTCCTCGGGGTCCGGTCCGGTCGGCGCGGCGGCGGCCTCGCGCCAGCGGTGCAGGCGCGCCTGGCCCACGGTGAGGACGTCGGCGGTCCACGACCGGTCGGTGCGCCAGTGCCCCGCGAGCAGCGCGAGGCGGATCGCCATCGGGTCGACGCGGTCGCCGCGCAGACGGGAGACGAAGACGAGGTTGCCCTTCGACTTCGACATCTTCTCGCCGTCGAGCCCGATCATCCCGGCGTGGCAGTAGTGCCGGGCCAGCGGGTGCGCGCCGGTCAGGGCCTCGGCGTGCGCGGAGCCGTACTCGTGGTGCGGGAACGCGAGGTCCGAGCCGCCGCCCTGGAGGTCGTACTGGTCGCCGAGGCGGTTGAGCGCGATCGCGGCGCACTCGACGTGCCAGCCGGGCCGGCCCTCGCCGAGGTCGGACGGCCACGAGGGCTCGCCGTCGCGGGCCATGCGCCACAGCAGGGCGTCGAGCGGGTCGCGCTTGCCGGGACGGTCGGGGTCGCCGCCGCGCTCCGGGAAGATCTCGCGCATGCGCGCGTCGGAGTACCGCGAGACGTAGCCGAAGTCCCGCGTCGCCGTGTGGTCGTGGTACACGTCCGGGTACTGCTCGTCGTCGGCGCGGTAGGCCGCCCCGCTGGCCAGCAGCTTGCCGACCAGCTCGCTGATCTCGTCGACGGCCTCGACGGCGCCGATGAAGTCGCGCGGCGGGAGGATCCGCAGCGCCGCCATGTCCTCGCGGAACAGCGCGGTCTCCCGCATGCCCAGCACGACCCAGTCGACGGAGTCGCGGTCGGCGCGCTCGAGCAGCGGGTCGTCGATGTCGGTGACGTTCTGGACGTAGTGCACGTCGTGGCCGGCGTCGAGCCAGAGGCGGTTGATGAGGTCGAACGCCAGGTAGGTCGCCGCGTGGCCGAGGTGGGTCGCGTCGTAGGGCGTGATGCCGCAGACGTACATCCGCGCGGTGGCCCCGGGCGAGGTGGGCCGGACCCCGCCGCTGGCGGTGTCGTGCAGGCGCAACGGCGGTGCGCTGCCGGGGATCCGCGGGACGTCGACCGATGACCACGCTCGCATGACCCCGAGCCTATGCCCGCTCCCGGCGAGAAGGGCCGTCCTGGTGGCGAACCGCTCGCCGGCGCTGGACCGAAGACCGATCGGGACCCCGGCCGGGTCGTGTCGGCGGGGCGCGGCGTGGGCGAGCACGCCGGCCCCGCACGGGATGACGGACCCGGCCGGGGTGGCCAGGAGCCGCGGGGGGGATCGGCTCCAGCCACCGTCGAGCCTACGCGCTGTTGCCCCTCGTGGTCGTGACGCCCGGTTGCCCGCGATTCGTCCACCCGGTTGGGGCACCCAGCTGTCCGCTGATGTGCTCAGCGTCGTCGGCGGCTCGCGAGGTAGTCGCTCACCACCGCCGCGCCGAGCCCGTCGAGGTCCGGGTTGACGACCCGCCCACCGGCCCGCCGGGCCACGAGGTCGACGAACGCCTCGAGCCGCGGGTCGTCGCCGAGCATGAACACGGTCATCGCCGCGTTGAGCCGCGCGAGCGCGTCGACCTCCCCGAGCGTCGCCCGCAGCGTCTCCGGGCTCGGCGGGTAGTCGAACGTCGCGTGCCCGTCCGGCTCGAGGTGCGCGGTCGGCTCGCCGTCGGTGACGACGAGGACGACCGGTGCCGCGTCGGCGTTCTTGCGCAGGTGCCGCCCGGCCAGCAGCAGCGCGTGGTGCAGGTTCGTGCCCTGCTCCCACGCCCCCTCCAGGGCGGTCAGCTCGCCGAGCTCGACCTCCTTCGCGTGCCGGCCGAACGTGACGAGCTGCAGCGCGTCGCCCCGGAACCGCGTCGAGACGAGGTGGTGCAGCGCCAGGGCGGTGCGCTTCATCGGCACCCAGCGGCCGTCGGCGACCATCGACCACGAGGTGTCGACGCAGAGCGCCACGGCCGCGCGGGTGCGCTGCTCGGTCTCGACGATCTCGACGTCGGTGACGTCGAGGGCCCGCGGGTCGCCCGAGGCGTGCCGCATCTCCGCGTTGAGCAGGGTCCGCGGCACGTCCCACTGCTCCGTGTCGCCGAACGACCAGGGCCGCGTGGCGCCCGTGGCCTCCCCCGCCGCTCCCGACCGCTGCGTCTCGCGCTCGCCACGCCGGGTCGACAGCGATCCCACCACGTCGCGCAGCGACGACTGCCCGAGCTGGCGCAGCGCCTTCGGCGAGAGCATCAACGAGCCGTCGGCCGCGCGTTGGAACACGCCCTGGCGTTCGAGCTCGCGCTGGAGCTCCGCGAGCCGCTGCGCGTCGACCCGCGCCTGTTCACCGAGCGTGGCCTCGAGGGCCTCGAGGTCGATGTCCTCCATGCGCGCGCCCGGGTAGGACTGCGAGAGCTGCTCGGCCAGGGCGTCCATCTGCCCGAGCTCCTCCATGGCCCGGGTCGCCTCGCCCATGCCGAGCGGGTCCTCGCCGCGGAAGCGGCCGCGGCCCTGCCAGTCCTCGCCGGGCCGCAGGCCCTGCAGCTGCTGGTCGAGACGCCCGAGCTGCTCGGCCAGCCGCGGGTCACCGAAGGCCTGCTGCATGAGGCCCTCGAGCTCGGCACGCTGCTCGGCCGACAGCGAGTTCATCATCCGCTGGGCCGCCGCCGCGCGTTCGGCGAGCAGGTCGATCAGCTCGTCGGTGTTCTGCGGGTTCTCCGGGAAGAACTGGCCGTGCTTGCCCATGAACTCGCGGAACTGGTCCGTCGTGTCCTCGCCGCGGCCGTGCGCCTCGAGCAGGTCGTTGAGGTCGGAGATCATCTCGCGGACGGCCTCGACGTCCTCGGGCGTCGCGTTCTCCATCGCCTGCTTCATGCCCTGGAAGCGCTGGTCGAGCGCCTCCCGGCCGAGCAGGTCGCGGATCTGCTCGTAGGCCTGGCGCGCCTCGGCGTTGCGCCAGTCGTAGTCCTCCAGCTCGCGGACCGCGCCCGCCGGCGAGGGCGGCAGCGCGTCGAGCTGCATCTCGCGGAACCGGGCGTCGTCGGAGTCCTCGGCCTGCAGCGAGTTGCGCTCGGCCTCGAGCGCCTGCTCCAGCAGCTCGCGGACCTCCTGCAGGGTGCCGTCGAGCCGGTGGGTGCGCTGCAGCCGGCTGCGGCGCTCGTTGAGCCGGCGCATGAGGTCGTCGAGACCCCGCTGCTCCCCCAGCCCGCGGCGCATCAGCTCCTGCATGGCCTGCCGCGGCGACGTGCCCTCCATGACGTCGCGGCCCAGCTCGTCCATCGCCTCGCGCAGGTCGAACGGCGGGGCGAGCGGGTCCGGGCCGTCGTCGTACCGGCCGTAGGAGTAGCGGCCGCTGTGCGGGCCGCCCGGATCTGTCGGATCAGCCGCCATACGCCACCGTCCCGTCGTCGGCGTCCCCGCTGTTCAGGCTGTCCTTGGCCAGCTTGCGCGTGAGGTAGAGGTGCTCCAGCGCGAGCTCGACGGCGCTGGCCAGCGGCCCGGGGGCCTCCGTGCCGGCGGCGCCGAGGCGCTCGGCCACCGTGTAGACCACCGAGATCGACGGCAGGGCGTCGACCACCTGGCGCGCGGCCACCCGGTCGCCGGTGACGACCCGGCGCGAGCCCTCCAGCGCCGACACGCCGTCGGCGAGCGGCGTCAGGTCGACCCCGGCCAGGCGGGCGCGGGCGGTCTCCGTGATCGAGCGGCGCAGCAGGTGTGTGAGGAGCTCGGCCTCGCGGCCCTCCTCGCCCGACTCGAACTCGAGCTTGCCGCGCAGCACCGGCGGCACGGCTTCGAGGTCGACGGGCCGGGCGACGGCGGCCTCCTCGCCGGTCACCGCGGCACGGCGCAGCGCGGCGGCCGCGACGGTCTCGGCCGCGGCGATCGAGAAGCGGGCGGACACGCCGCTGCGCTGGTCGACCGCGCCGGACTGCCGCAGGTGGCGGGTGAAGCGCGCGAGCACCTCGACCAGGTGGTCGGGCACCTCGGCGACGAGGTGGGCCTCCTGGCGGACCAGGGCGACCTCGCCCTCGACCTCGAGCGGGTAGTGGGTGCGGACCTCGGCACCGAACCGGTCCTTGAGCGGCGTGATGATCCGCCCGCGGTTCGTGTAGTCCTCGGGGTTCGCGCTGGCCACGAGCATGATGTCCAGCGGCAGGCGCAGCGTGTAGCCGCGGACCTGGATGTCGCGCTCCTCCATGACGTTGAGCAGCGCGACCTGGATGCGCTCGGCGAGGTCGGGCAGCTCGTTGATCGTCACGATCCCGCGGTGCGCGCGCGGGACGAGGCCGTAGTGGATCGTCTCCGGGTCGCCCAGGCTGCGGCCCTCGGCGACCTTGACCGGGTCGACGTCGCCGATGAGGTCGGCCACCGAGGTGTCCGGCGTCGCCAGCTTCTCGGCATAGCGCTCGTCCCGGTGGCGCCAGGTGATCGGCAGGTCGTCGCCCATCTCGGCGACCCGCCGGCGGCTGGCCGGGATGATCGGCTCGGCGGGGTGCTCGCCCAGCTCGGAGCCCTCGATGACGGGCGTCCACTCGTCGAGCAGGTTCACGAGGCTGCGCAGCAGCCGCGTCTTGCCCTGACCCCGCTCGCCGAGCAGCACCACGTCGTGTCCGGCGAGGACCGCGCGCTCGAACTGCGGGAGCACGGTCCGGTCGAACCCGACGATCCCCGGCCAGGGATCCACGCCGTCCCGCAGGCGGGCCAGCAGGTTGTCACGCAGCTCGGTCCGCACGCTGCGGACCGTCGCCGCCGGGTGGCCGCTGCGGGCCAGCTCACCGGCGGTGGTGGGGAGATCGGTGGGTACGGAGGGAGCAGAGGTGGAGCTCACCTCCCCCACGCTACGACGACGATCGCGATCCGGCCGCCGACAGCGGGGTACGGACGGTCCCGGGCAGCGCCGCCGAACGGACCCGGGCGACGAATCCCCCGAAGGTGGCCCGCGACGCGCCGTCACGCTGCGTGCTGTCTCGACACTCACCGGAGTTGACTGCGGGCCTCTCCCCGCGCGGGGCGGGGGGCGTCGTCGGGGGAGTTCATGCAGCGATCCGTGCCGCGATCTGTGCCGCGATCCGTGCTGGTGACCGGGGTGTCGGCCCTCCTGCTGCTCGGTGGTGCCGGGCCCGCCCTTGCCGCGCTCGCCGTCGACGACGCGACCTGCACCGAGGCCTTCGCCGCCGGCGTCTCGAACATCCCGGCGGGCACGCCGGGCTACCGTCCCGCACTCGACCGCGACGACGACGGGTTCGCCTGCGACCAGGGCGACCCGGCGAACACCGCGGGGGCCGAGGAGGTCGCGGACGAGATCGCGGACGAGATCGCGGACGAGATCGCGGACGAGGAGGTCGCCGACGGCGGGCAGGTGTCGGTGATCCCGGTGGGGTCCGCACCGACCGGCGACGGCTCGCGCGCCGACGTCACCCCGGAGGTGACCGCGCCCGAGGACGGGCTGGTGACGCCGTCGGTGGCGTGGTGGTCGGTGACCGGGCTCGTGCTGGTGGGCGTGGCCGCGCTGCGGGCCCGGTACGCCCGTCCGGCGTCGTCGCGGCGGTGAGCCGGCATCGTCGCGCCCGACGGCGCCGCCCGCTCCCCGCCCCCGACTCCTCGCTCGTGGTGCGGGCGCTCGCCGTGCTCGCGTTCGTGCTGGCCGCCGGGTGCGCGGCGATGGGCGTCGCCACCGCCGCCCGCGCCGACCCCTGCCCGCCGGCGACGGCACCGTGGCGCGCCGGCGCGACGCCGATGCCCGCGTCCGAGCCGGTCGCGCTGACCGTCGACCGGATCGACGCGTGCTCCTCGCTCGTGCCGGTCGGGGTGGACGAGCGGCGGCGCATCGAGGTGCCGTCGGTCCACACACCCGAGCAGGCCGCCTGGTACCGGCACGGACCGACCCCCGGCGAGCGGGGGCCCGCGGTGCTCGTCGGGCACGTCGACGGCGACGGGCGGCGCGGCGTGTTCGCCGACCTCGCGGCGGCGACCGCGGGCGACCGGATCACCGTGACCCGCCGCGACGGGTCGGTCGCCGTGTTCGCGGTGGTCGGCACGGTGCAGGTGTCGAAGAACTGGTTCCCCACCCGCGACGTCTACGGCGACACCGCCGGCCCCGAACTGCGGCTGATCACGTGCGGCGGGGCGCTGGACCGCACCGGCCACTCGTACACCGACAACGTCATCGTCTACGCGCGCCTGGTCGGTCGGGGCTGACCCGGGGCTGACCCGGGGCTGACCCGGGGCTGACCCGGGGCTGACCCGGGGCTGACGCTGTCCGCTCGCGCCGTGTCACGATCACCGGCATGGGCAGGCTGGACGGTGCCGTCGCCGTCGTCACCGGGGCCGGGCGGGGCATCGGCCGCGGCATCGCCGAGGTGCTCGCCGCCGAGGGTGCGACGGTCGTGGCCACCGACGTCGACGGCACCGACGCCGAGGACACCGCCCGGACCGTGGGCGGCGGAGCGATCGGCCTCGCCACCGACGTCGCGTCCCGCGCCTCGGTCGACGCGATGGTGGCCGACGTCCAGGAACGGCACGGGCGGATCGACGTGCTGGTCAACAACGCCGGCATCGACGTCATCGGGCCGTTCGTCGAGTCCGACCCCGCCGACTGGGACCGCATCATCGCGGTCAACCTCTACGGCGTCCTGCACACCTCCCACGCCGTGCTGCCGCTCATGGTCGCCCAGGGCGGCGGGCGGGTGGTCAACCTCGCCTCCGACGCCGGGCGCGTGGGCTCGTCCGGCGAGGCCGTGTACTCCGCGGCCAAGGGCGGGATCATCGCGTTCACCAAGACCACGGCCCGCGAGATGGCCCGCCACGGCATCGGCGTCAACTGCGTGAGCCCCGGGCCGACCGACACCGCGCTCCTCGCCGCCGTCACCGAGCACGACCCGAAGCTGCACGACGCGCTGGTCCGGGCGATCCCCCTGCGCCGGCTCGCGCAGCCGGTCGACATCGCGCACGCCGTCGCCTTCCTCGCCTCGCCCGAGGCCGCCTACATCACCGGCCAGACGCTGTCGGTCAGCGGCGGCCTGTCGATGAGCTGACCCCGATGAGCTGACCCCGACGAGCTGACCCCGACCCCGGGAGGTCCCCGTGTCCCTCGACGACTACCGCCAGCTGACGTTCGAGCGCCGCGACAACGGCGTCCTGCTCATCACCATCGACCGGCCCGACAAGTACAACGCCGCCGACGAGGAGCTCCACGGCGAGCTCGCGCGGGTGTGGCGCGACGTCGACGCCGACCCGGACGTCCGCGTCGCGGTGATCACCGGGGCCGGGAAGGCGTTCTCCGCGGGCGGCGACCTCGCGATGGTCGAGCGGATCGCCGGCGACTACGACCGCGTCCAGCACATGCTGCGCGAGATGTCCGAGATGGTCTACAACGTCATCGGCTGCGACAAGCCGATCGTCTCGGCGATCAACGGGGTGGCGGTCGGCGCCGGGGTGGTCGTCGCGCTGCTCGCCGACGTCGCCATCGCGGCCGAGGACGCCAAGCTCGGCGACGGGCACGTCAAGCTCGGCGTCGCCGCCGGCGACCACGCGGCGATCATCTGGCCGCTGCTCGCCGGGATGGCCAAGGCGCGCTACTACCTGCTCACCGGCGAGATGGTCACCGGCGCGGAGGCCGAGCGCCTCGGCATGGTCGCGAAGGCGCTGCCCCGCGACCAGGTCCTCGACGAGGCCCTGCGCGTCGCCGACGTCCTCGCGACCGGCAGCCAGCAGGCCATCCGGCTCACCAAGCGCACCCTCAACAACTGGCTGCGCAGCGCCGGCCCCACGTTCGACCAGTCGGCGGCCTACGAGATGCTGACCTTCATGGGCCCCGACGTCGTCGAGGGCTACACCGCGCTGCGCGAGAAGCGGGCGCCGCGCTTCCCGTCGGCGGCCGACTGACCCGGGACCCGCCGTCGCGAGTGGGCGATCCCGAGGAGGGCCACCGCCCACACCGGTACCTGCACCAGCATCGCGACGCGGAAGGCCTCGAGCGTGTAGGTGTCCGGGGTGCCCGCGCCCTGCAGGTCGAGCGCGACGCCGACGAGCAGGACGACCAGCACGGTGGAGACGAAGCCGCCGACGTTGACGATCCCCGACGCACGCCCGATCCGTTGCGGCGGCACGGCGGCGCGGGCGATGTCGAACGCGACGAGCGAGGCCGGTCCCCCGCTGCCGAGCACCACCACGTGCAGCACGAGCAGGGCCAGGGGCGCGGGGCCGGGCCAGGCGAGGACGACGACCCACATCAGCGCCTGGGCGACGGTGCTGGCCACGACGAGCGTGACCCGGCGGTGCGGGAGGCGCCCGGCGAGGGTGCCGACCACCGGCCCGACCGCGATGCCCGCGACGACGTAGAGCGCGAGCAGGCCGCGCGCGGTGCCGCTCGCGAGACCCTCGCCGCCGGTGAGGAACGGGAAGCCCCAGAGCAGCCCGAAGACGTTGCCGGGGAACGGGGACGCGAGGTGGCACCAGAACGCCAGCCGCACGCCGGGCTCGCGCAGCGCCGCCCCGAGGCCGCCCTGGACCGCCGGGCTGCCTGCGCTGGTCGAGCTCCGCTCCGCTCCGTCTCCCGCCGGCGCCGGCGCGCCGGCGGGCCCGTCGCGCACCACCGCGACGACGAGGACGGCGACGAGCACCGCGGTGCCGCCGGCCGCGAGGTAGGCGGGCGTCCAGCCGGTGCCGACGACGAGCGCGGCGAGCGGGACCGCCGAGACCACCTGCCCGAGCTGGCCGAGGATGCCCGCGAGCTGGTTGTAGAGCGGCACGCGGCGCGCCGGGAACCACGACGGGATGAGGCGCAGGACGCTGACGAAGGTCACCGCGTCGCCGGCGCCGACGAGCATCCGCCCGGCCACGGCGAGCCAGAACGGCGCCGCGAGCGCGAGCACGACCTGCCCGAGGGCGACGAGGACGGCCCCGCCGGCGATCACCCGGCGCGGGCCGACGCGGTCGACGAGCACGCCCGCCGGGATCTGCAGGGCGGCGTAGACGGCGAGCTGCACCACCGCGAGCAGCGAGAGCACGCCCGAGGAGACGTCGAAGCGCTCGGCGGCGGTGACGCCGGTCGCGGCGAGCGACGACCGGCCCAGCACGGCCGCGATGTAGGCGAGGACGGCGACGCCCCAGACGGCGAGGGCGCGACCGGAGCGACGTGGGGGGACGACGGGGCTGGTCGGCGAGCTCACAGGAGCCGCGTCCCACCGATGGGGAGGTCCCAGAGGTCGGCGCGGTCCCGCCCCGTCCGGACCCACTCCTCGCGGACCCGCTCGAGCGGCTCGAGCACCGGCTCGCCCGAGAGCACGAAGGTCCCCCAGTGGATGGGGACCACGCGGCGCGCGCCGAGGTCCCCGGCCGCGCGGACCGCCTCGGCGGGGTCCATGTGCACGCCGCGCAGCAGCCGGCGGGGCGCGTAGGCGCCGACCGGGAGCAGGGCGACCGCGATGTGGCGGTGCCGGGCGCCGATGCGCGCCGGGAAGGGCCCGTAGCCGGTGTCGCCCGCGTGCAGGACGCTGCGGCCGTCGGCACCCGTGACGACCCAGCCGCCCCACAGCCGGCGGCAGGTGTCGAAGAGCGTCCGCCGCGACCAGTGGTGGGCGGGCACGAACTCGACGGCGACGCCCCCCACGCGGGTGCTCTCCCACCAGTCGAGCTCGGTGACGTCGGTGAACCCCCGGCGCGCGAACCACGGCGCCCCACCACCCCCGACCAGCACGGGCGTCTCGCGCGGCAGCCGGCGCAGGGTCGGCGCGTCGAGGTGGTCGTAGTGGTCGTGGCTGAGGAGCACCGCGTCCAGCGGCGGCAGCTGCTCGGGCGTCAGCGCGGGCGGGGTGAGGCGGCGGCGGGCACCCGGGATGCCGCCGGCGAGCACGGGGTCGACGAGCAGCGTCACGCCGTCGACACGCAGCAGCGCCGACGAGTGGCCGAGCCACGTCACCGCGATCTCGCCGGGCCCGGCGGGCGGGAGCGGCCGCGCGTCGACCACCGGCACCCGCGCCCCGGTGCGCTCGGCGCCGGCCGGCATGGAGCGGGCCAGCTCGAGCACCTGCAGCGGGTTCAGCAGGCCCGCGGTGCGGCGGTGGTGGAAGTCGCGCGGCCAGCGCGGATCGCGGCGTGCGGACGGCACGGCGGGGCACCTCGGATCAGGGGGCCACGTGAGCGAACTTTCGAGCTATAGGTCGCAAGTCCGCTCACGTGGGGTCGGTCAGGTCAGTGGCTCAGAACGCGGGCCACGGGATCGGGGGCCAGCGGCCCCCGGGGGCGGGCAGCTCGTTCGCGTCGAGGAGCCGCGAGACCCGCGAGCGCAGGGCACCGACCTCGGCGCGGGTCAGGTGCTCGTGCAGCGTGTCGTCCAGGCCGGCCGGGTTCCCGGGCGAGAGCTTGGCCCGCAGCGTGCGGAGGCACTCGACGACGTCCTCGGTCAGGGGCTCGCCCACCCAGCCCCACAGCACCGTGCGCAGCTTCTCCTCGCGGTGCAGGCAGATGCCGTGGTCGACGCCGTAGACCCCGCCGTCGAGGCCCGCGAGGACGTGCCCGCCCTTGCGGTCGGCGTTGTTGACGACGACGTCGAGCGCCGCCATCCGCCGCAGCGCCGGGTCGTCCGCGTGCACGAGCAGCGCCGGGTCGCCATCCATCCCACGCGCGCGCAGCACCGTGCGCCAGCCCTTGCCCACGTCCTTGGGGGCGAGGATGTCGACCAGCTCGCGCTCGTCGTCGGTCTCGATCCAGCGCTGGACCATGCCGGGCCCGAACGGCCCGTCGCGCAGCACCGTCGGCGGCACGACGCCGAAGCCGGCCGCCTCGCTGACGAGGTACGTCGCCACCTCGCGGCCGGCGAGGGTGCCGTCCGGGAAGTCCCAGAGCGGGCGCTCGCCGCGCACCGGCTTGTAGACGCACCGCTCCTCGACGCCGCCCCACGAGATCGAGCACAGCAACGTCGTGTTCGACGCCTCGGTGAGGCGTCCCTCCACCTCGATGCGCCCGTGGAGCAGCAGCTCCTCGGACTCCGAGGTGTCGGGCCGGTGGGTCGGGTTCCGCTCCGCGTCCACGCGCCTACTCGGGGCTGGTGACGCGGCGGAAGCCGTTCTGACGCGGGCAGATGTGACCCGCGGCGTCGAGCGGCTGGGTGCACAGGGGGCACAGGCGACGACCGGCGGAGACGACCCGCTCGGCCCGCGTCGCGAACGCGCGGGCCCCGGCCGGCGACAGGAACACGCGCAGGGCGTCGGGGCCCTCGTCGGTGTCGTCGAGGACGACGGACTCGTCGATCTCCTCCTCGGTGACCGCGAGCAGCTCCACGACGACGTTGCGGGACTCGGCGTCCCAGCCCAGGCCCATCGTGCCGACCCGGAACTCCTCCTCGACCGGCACCTCGAGCGGCGAGGTGTCGACCTCCTCCTCGGGCACCGAGACGGGGACCTCGGCGCCGAAGCGGCGCGAGACCTCCTCGAGCAGGGTGCCGATCCGCTCCGAGAGCACCGAGACCTGCTGCTTCTCCAGCAGCACGCTCACCTTGCGGGCCTGCTCCGTGGCCTGCAGGTAGAAGGAGCGTTCACCGGGCTGCCCGACGGTCCCGGCGACGAACCGGTCGGGCTGGCGGAAGACGTGGATCACCCTGGGCATGGCATCTCGATCGTAGGACTCCGGGCGGGGCGCCGCCGAGGGACGGTGTCCTCTGACGTGGACGGCCGTCTCATGCTACTCCCGTCGATCCCCCGACGGTGGCCTCCGCGGGGACGGCGTCGTCGCCCGCGGCGGCCGTGCTCTCGTCGCCGCCCGGCTCCTCCGAGTCCGGCTTCGGCACCAGCGCGGACAGGTCCCCGCCGGTGTCGTTGACCCGCACGACGAAGGGCCGCGTCGGGGTGTAGCTGATGACGCTGACCGAGCAGGGGTCGACCACGATCCGCTGGAACGAGTCCAGGTGCAGGCCGAGGGCGTCGGCCACGGCGGCCTTGATCACATCGCCGTGGCTGCACGCCACCCACAGCGCCTTCTCGCCGTGCTCCGCCGCGATCCGCGCGGCATGGCGGCGGATCGCGGCGACCGCGCGGGCCTGCATGCCGGCCAGCCCCTCGCCGCCGGGGAACACCGCGGCGGACGGGTGGGCCTGGACGACCCTCCAGAGGTCCTCCTTGCCGAGCTCCCCGAGCTTGCGGCCGGTCCAGTCGCCGTAGTCGACCTCGGAGAGGTCCTCCTCCACGGTCGGCTCGAGCCCGCGGGCGGCGAGCAGCGGCTCGAGGGTCTCCCGGCAGCGCTGCAGGGGCGAGGTGACGGCCGCGGCCAGGGGCAGCTCGGCGAGCCGGTCGACGAGCTTCTCGGCCTGGGACCGCCCGTGGTCGTCCAGGCCGACGCCGGCGCTGCGACCGGCGAGCACGCCCGAGACGTTGGCCGTCGACCGGCCGTGGCGCAGGAGGATCACGGTGGTCACGAGCACCGACCCTACGTGGCGGGGACGACCCCGTTGCTCACGGCGAGCAGCACGATCAGCCCGAGCAGCACGCGGTACCAGACGAAGACGTAGATCGTGTGGTTCTCGACGAAGCGCAGCAGCCAGGCGATCGAGGCGTAGCCGAGGACGAACGCGATGATCGTGGCGACGATCATCTGCGGGATGCTCGGCAGCACCACGAGGCTGCCCTGCACGTCGGCGGCGGACGGGTCGAGGATGTCGGGGATCTGGGTCAGCCCCGAGGCGAACACCGCCGGCAGCGCGAGCAGGAACGAGAACCGCACGGCGACCGCGCGCTCGAGCCCGAGGAACAGTCCGGCGGTGATCGTCCCGCCCGAGCGCGACACGCCGGGGATCAGCGCCATCGCCTGGGCACAGCCCATGACGAGGCCGTCGCGCAGCGTGAGCTGGTCGGGGCCCCGCCGCTGGCGTCCGTACCGCTCGGCGGCGGCGAGGACCAGCGCGAAGACGATCAGTACCGCGCCGTTGAGGTACAGGTTGCGCGCCGGCCCCTTGATGGCGTCCTCGAACGCCAGCCCGAGCACGCCGATCGGGATCGAGCCGAGGATCACGTACCAGGCGAGCTTGTAGTCGTAGCCGCGCTCCTCGCGCCTCGCGAGGCCGACGAACCAGGCCTTGAGCAGGCGCCAGATGTCGGAGAAGAAGTAGATGAGCACCGCGGTCTCGGTGCCGAGCTGGGTCACCGCCGTGAAGGCCGCCCCCGCGTCGTTGCCGAAGAAGAAGGCCGAGGTGATCCGCAGGTGCGCCGACGACGAGACCGGCAGGAACTCGGTGAGTCCCTGCACGATGCCGAGGACCACCGCCTCGAGCCAGCCCATCGGTGCTCCTGCCGTCACGGCGACGGACGGTAGACCACCCGCGGTGACGTGACGGCGTGCCCCCGGGGGCTCCTCCGTGACCTCTTCGTAAGGTGGATCCCCGTGGAGCAGCGACGCCTGGGCACTAGCGGGCTGCGGGTCTCGCGGCTGGCCCTGGGCACGATGAGCTGGGGCCGCGACACCGACGCCGACGAGGCCGGCGCGTCCCTGCTCGCGTTCCTCGACGCCGGCGGCACGCTGGTGGACACCGCCGACGTCTACGCGGGCGGCGAGGCCGAGCGGATCCTCGGCGGCCTGTTCGACGACGTCATCCCGCGCAGCGAGGTCGTCGTGGCGACGAAGGCCGGCGCGCGCCGCGAGGACGGTCCCTTCGGCGGCGGCGCCTCCCGCGCGGCCCTGCTCACGGCCCTCGACGACTCGCTGGACCGCCTCAACACCGACTACGTCGACCTCTGGCAGCTGCACGCCTGGGACGACGACGTGCCGCTGGAGGAGACGCTCGCCGCGGTCGACGTGGCGCTGACCACCGGCCGCGCCCGCTACGCCGGCGTCGCGAACTACGCGGGCTGGCAGGTCGCGTCGGCGGCGACGCGGCAGTCGCTGACGTCGCTGCCGCTGGTGTCGGTGCAGTCGGAGTACTCGCTGCTCGAGCGCTCGGTGGAGTCCGAGGTGCTGCCGGCCGCCGAGCACCACGGCCTCGGCCTGCTGCCGTGGGCGCCGCTGGGCCGCGGGGTGCTCACCGGCAAGTACCGCGAGGGCGTGCCCGCCGACTCCCGCGGGGCCTCCGAGCACCTGGCGGGCTACGTCGGGCGGCACCGCACCGAGCGCACCGCGCGGATCGTGCAGGCCGTCGTCACCGCCGCGCACGGGCTCGGCACCTCGCCGCTGGCCGTCGCGCTCGCCTGGGTCCGCGACCGGCCCGGCGTCGTCGCGCCCGTCGTCGGGGCCCGGGACGGGGCCCAGCTGCTCGGGTCCCTGGCCGCCGAGGAGCTCGTGCTGCCCTCGGCGATCCGGGGTGCGCTCGACGACGTCAGCTCGCCCGTGGAGCCCGACGACGAGGCCGAGGAGCCCGACCTCCCGCCCTGGGAGTGATCCGATCCAGGGCCCACGGCCGGGCTCCGATGCGTGCGCGCGATGACCGCCTGTGCGTACGGTGGTTCCCGCTCCGTCAGGTGTCCCGGAGGTGGTCGGCTCGTGAACGACGCTGGTGCCCGCGATGGCGGGGCTCTCGTGGGTTCGGCGGTGGTCGAAGGGGACTGGGAGTACCAGCCCGTCCGGCTGCCTCCGGACGTGACGCGCATCTCGGCCACCGTGCAGCTCGGCATCCGCGCCGAGTTCGGCGGCTGGGAGCTCGCCCGCACGCTGCTCTACGCCGACGGCACCCGGAAGGTGTGGCTGCGGCGCAAGCTCTCCCGCTCGCTGGTCGCGGGGCTCGCGACCTGAGACCCGGGGTGGCCCTCGGGAGACCTGGGCGCATGATCGCGTCGAGACCGACGCCCGCACAGGCCCCGTGATCGCGACCGGCCGCCGTGCGCCGGCTGAGCGAACTGCGTCGGTGGTGTCGACCTCGACGCGATCTTGCGCATCGGTGCTCCGGTCCGCCGCGGACGAGCTGTCGAGGGCCCGCTCGTCGCCCGGCTCAGGGACGCAGTCGAGGAGCTCCCGGGAACACCGCGGCGCGGCGACTGCGTCCGGACCGGTCGACGGTCAGAACAGCGCAGCGACCTGGTCCTCGACGCCCAGGAGCGCTCGGCCGTAGATCTCCCGGCCGAGGGCGGCGTTGAGCAGACCGTGCCGCGAGATGATCTCGATGTCGCGCCAGGTGCGCTGCAGCGGGCTGGACTGCGCGAAGCTGCTCGCGCCGCCGACGTCGAGCAGCAGTCCGACCGCCTCCCGGCACCGCGCGATCGCGACGGCGATGTCACTGCGCACCCGTGCGCGGGTCAACACGTCGAGCTGCACACCACGCAGAGCGGCGGTGTCGATCGCTTCCGCCGACCGGTGGACGTGCATCGTCGCGGTGTCGATCAGACCGGCCGCGTCCGCGACGGCCAGCCGGTAGCTCGGGGCGTCGAGGGAGCGTTCGTAGACGGAGTACGCGATCGGCTTGCCCGTGCGCACGGTGTCGAGGACCTTCTCCAGGGCTGCCCGGGCCAGCCCGAGCAACGGACCCGTCATGGTCAACGTGAGGGCGCTGAAGCTGGTCGACCGGTACAGCGGCTCGTCATCGTGCTCGCGCCGTCCCCCGCCCTGTGCCATCTCCGGGATCGACAGGGTCCGGTGGTCCGGGACGAACACCTCGTCGGCGACGAAGGTGTTGCTGGCCGTGGCGGCCATCCCGGCCGCGAACCAGGTGTCCTCGACGGTCATCGCCGAGGTGGGGATGAGGACGGCGCGCAGGTCCGCGAGCTCGCCCTGGGCGTCGAGCAGGGGGGCGCTCGACATCGACCAGGTCGCCCACGGACTGCCCGACGCCCACGCCCACCGGCCACTCACGACGAACCCGCCGTCCACCGGGCGTGCGGTCGCCGTCGTCGCCAGCTGCGCGCACACCGCCGCGTGCGGGTCCGCGCCGAACACCTCGTCGCGGGCGCGGTCCGGGAGCTGGCCCACCAGGTAAGCACCGGTGTTCATGAGCGCCACGACCCAGGATGCGGATCCGTCTCCGCGGGCGAGCTCGGCGGACACGTCGATCAAGGTCCGGGTGTCGACCTCGTCGCCACCGACGCGTCGGGGTGCGCTCAGCCGGAACATGCCGGCACCACGTAGCGCGGCGACGGCCTCATCGGTCAGCCGACGGTCCCGCTCACCCTGTGCTGCGTTCCCAGCGAGCACCGGCACGAGGGCGCGGGCCCGCGTCACCAGTGCCTCCCGGGTGGGGGCCACGCCGACGGTGGTCCCCGTGCGGGCACGTACTCCGAGGTCGGTCATGGCGTCCTCCACCCCTGGCTGCTGCTCGGTGCCGTCCGCGAGGAGGTCTCACGGACAGGGGCACGGTCGCGCGGGGCATTGCGCGCCCGTTGCGCGACGTCGGACTGGGCCCTCGGGTCAGGGAGCGAGGAGCACCACGCGGCCGGTCGTCCGGCGGGCCGCGAGCTCGGTCATGGCCGCGGGCAGGTCGTCGAACGCATACTCGGCGCCCACGAGCGGGTCGATCGCGCGCCGGTCCCACAACGCCTCGATCTCGCGCTGCCAGCTCGCCACGAGGTCCGGTGAGCGCTGCTGGTAGGCGGCCCAGTGGACGCCCACCACGTCGTAGTTCTTCACCAGCGCGTGGTTGGTGGGCGCGTCGGCGGGACGTCCGCCGGCGAAGCCGATGACGAGCAGCCGTCCCTCCCACGCCACCGCGCGGCGGACGGCGTCGAAGGTGTCGCCGCCCACGGGGTCGTAGACGACGTCGGCGCCGCGGCCGTCGGTGAGCTCCCGCACGGCGGTGACCAGGTCGTCCGGGTCGACGAGCACCTCGTGCGCGCCCAGACGCCACGCCACGGCGGCCTTGTCCTCGTCGCCCACCACGGCGATGACGCGCGCCCCGGCGGCCGTGCCCAGCTGGACGGCGGCCGCGCCGACCCCGCCCGCCGCGGCGAGGACGAGCAGCGTCTCCCCCGCCCGCAGCGTCGTGCGGTGGTGCAGCGCGCACCAGCCGGTCTGGTACGCGACGAAGAACCCCGCCGCCTGGGCCGCGCTCATCCCCTCGGGCCAGGTCCACGTCGTGCGCAGCAGCGCCTCTTCGGCGAACCCGCCGTGCGGCATGACCACGGGCCCGAACACGCGCCGGCCGTCGTCGGTCACCCCGGCCACCTCGAGGCCGGGCGTGAACGGCGGCGGCACCCGGTCCTGGTACTCGCCCGAGACGTGGAGGATGTCGGCGAAGTTCAGGGCGGCCGCGGCGACCCGCACCCGCGTCTGCCCCTCCCCCGGCTCGGGGCGCGGGACGTCGGCGACCTCGAGGACCTCGGCGAACGGGCCGAGCCGCGGCACCCGCCAGGCGCGCATCAGGCGCGCAGCAGGACGCGCTCGAGCACCCGCGTGCCGAACTGCAGGGCGTCGACCGGCACCCGCTCGTCGATGCCGTGGAAGAGCGCGGTGAAGTCGAGGTCCGGGGGCAGGCGCAGCGGGGCGAACCCCAAGCAGCGCATCCCGAGCTTCACGAACGCCTTGGCGTCGGTCCCGCCCGACATCATGTAGGGCAGCGTGTGCGCCTGCGGGTCCTCCTCCTGCACCGCGCGCGTGATGACGTCGACGAGCTCGCCGTCGAAGGAGGTCTCGACGGCCTCGAGGTTGCGGATCCACTCGCGCTCGACGTCGGGCCCCAGCAGCTCGTCGAGCTCCCGCTCGAAGGCCTCCTGACGGCCCGGCAGCACGCGGCAGTCGACGGTCGCCTCGGCCACCGACGGGATGACGTTGGCCTTGTAGCCGGCCTGCAGCATCGTCGGGTTCGCGGTGTCGCGGGTCGTCGCGCCCACCACCCGGGCCACCCCGCCGAGCTTGGCGACGGCGCCGTCGAGGGCCGCGGCGGAGTCGGTGGGGAACTCGATGCCCGTCAGCGCCGAGACCTCGTCGAAGAAGCCCTGCACCGACTCGGTGAGCACCAGCGGGAAGCGGTGGCGGCCGAGGCGCGCGACGGCCTCGGAGAGGATCGTCACGGCGTTCTCGTCGTGGACCATCGAGCCGTGGCCGGGACGCGAGCGCACCCGCAGCTTCATCCAGGCGATCGACTTCTCGGCGGTCATCACCGGGTAGACGCGCACGTCCTCGCCGAGCGTCAGCGAGAAGCCGCCGACCTCGCCGAGGGCCTCCGTGCAGCCGGCGAACAGGTCGGGGCGGTTCTCCGCGAGCCAGTGCGAGCCGTAGGCGCCGCCCGCCTCCTCGTCGGCGAGGAACGCGAAGACCAGGTCGCGCGGCGGCACCGTGCCCTCGACCGCGAACTGGCGCGCCAGCGCCAGGATCATCGCGTCCATGTCCTTCATGTCCACCGCGCCGCGGCCCCAGACGTAGCCGTCCTGGACCGAGCCGGACAGCGGGTGGACCGACCACTCGCTCTCGTCGAACGGCACGACGTCGAGGTGGCCGTGCACCAGCAGCGCCGGCCGGTCGGGGTCCGCCCCCGCGAGCCGGGCGAACACGTTGTGCCGCCCCGGCGCCCCCGACTCGACCACCTCCGTCTCGTAGCCCACCTCCCGCAGCTTCGCGTCGACGTAGGCGGCGGCCTCGGCCTCGCCCGTCGTCGTCGCGAGATCGCCGGTGTTCTGGCTGTCGATCTGGATGAGCTCGCTGGTCAGCGTCACGACCTCGTCCTCGGCACGACCCATGCGCCGCATCCTGCCACCCACCGTGATCGGTCGGCGCGGCGTCGTCTACGCTGTGCTCCACGCAAGTCCGAGTGGCGGAATGGCAGACGCGCTAGCTTGAGGTGCTAGTGCCCTAGTAGGGCGTGGGGGTTCAAGTCCCCCCTCGGACACACTTCTCTCTTCTCTTCCCGGGGCGGGTCTCCGACCGGGGACCGACGGCCGTCAGTCGTCGGCGTCCTCGTCCTCGCGGTCTTCACGGTCGCGGTCACCGTCGCGGTGCCGGTCCCGCTCCTCGTGCTCGGCGTCGTCCTCGTCGGTCTGCTCGTCGGCCTCGTCCTCGGCCTGCCGCTCCTCGGCCCGCTCCTCGCGGTCCCGCGACCGGGGCGACGGGGAGGGCCGCTCGCGCACCGGCGACGCGGCGGTGGTCTCCAGCCGTGTCGAGGGCGGTGGCGCGGACTCGCGGGTCGGAGCCGCCTCCGGCGGGTCGGTCTCGTCGGCATCCGGACGTCCGGTGGGGTCGGGGCGCTCGGTGGTGTCGGGGCGCGCTGGGCGCTCCTGGTTGTCGGGGCGCTCGGTGTCGGGGCGCGCCCGGCGCTCCTGGCCGTCCGGGCGCTCGTGGCTGTCCGGGCGCTCGCGCGTGTGCGGGCGCTCGCGGGTGTCGGGGCGCTCGGGCGTGTCCGGACGCTCCGCGCGCGGGCGGGTGACCGGCTCGGGCTCCCGGTCCGTCCCCGAGCCCGGGCTCTCCTCCCGGCTCGACCCGGTGCTCGGGTCGGTGCTCGGGTCGGGGTCGTCCGTGTCACCCGGCCCGAGCGGGGGCCGGACCGAGGGCGTGTGTGTCGGCGTGCGGGACGGGTGTTCCGCGGACGATCCCGTCTCGGGCGCGGCAGCCAGCGCGCTCTCCGGCGAGCGCGGCGAGGTCCGCGGGGATCCCGAGGATCGCGAGGGCTCCGACGTCCGCGAGGGCTCCGACGTCCGCGAGGGCTCCGACGTCCGCGAGGGCTCCGACGTCCGCGAGGGCTCCGGCGTCCGCGACGGCTCCGACCCCCGCGGTGCGCTCCCGGAGCCGGGCGTGGACCGGCGCGTCGGGTCCGGCCGGGTCTCCACCTCGTCGTGCAGCGCCCGCCAGCGGGCGCGGACCTCGGAGGCCTCGCGGTCGTCGCCGGTCGGCGGCACCACGGCGAGCCGTCGGTCGGCCCGGGCCAGCGCGTCGTTCGCCTGGTCGAGGTCACCGCGCCGCATCGCCGCCGCGGCCTGGTCGAGGTCCGCCGACGCCAGCACGACGGCGTCGTCGACCGTCGGCGCGGACGGGCTCGAGCCGGGGCCCGACCACACGATCACCACCACCAGGCCGACCAGCGCCGCGGCGGTGAGGGTGCGGCGAGGGGTGAGCCGACGGGGACGATCCGCCGCGCGGGCCCGCGCGACCAGCGCCGCCGCCCGGTCGACGTCGATCGACCACGTCTGCGGGCACCGGCACACGCTCCCCCGCCACGCCAGGAGGGTCGCGGCGAGCTCCCGCTCCACCTCCTCGTCGAGGTGGTCGACCGCCGGCTCGGCGACCGCGTGCGTCCCGGCGGCGACGTCGTCGAGGAAGGCGTCGTCGTCGATGAGCCCGTGCCGCCACCGGAGGTGGTCGCACGACTCCGGTCCCTTGCCCGCGGGACCGCAGCCGGCGCAGTCCGCGCAGCCGGGGGAGTCGCCGATCACCCGACACCGCCGGTGCGCACCGCGGGGTCGCGGACGGCGCGGTCCTGGGGGCCGACGCCCCGCGCCGGGCGCCGGCCCGCGGCGAGGTCGCCCTCCAGCACGCGGCGCAGCCGGCAGAGCGCCCGGTGCTGCGCGATGCGCACCGCGCCGGCCGTGATGCCGGTGGCGTGGGCGACCTCGTCGACCGAGAGCCCCACGACCGTGCGCAGGACCAGGACCTCGCGCTGCCGGTCGGGCAGGTACTCGAGCAGGCGCCCCAGTCGGTAGCGGGTCCAGGCGTCGATGGCCTGCTGCTCGGGACCGGAGGCGACCTCGGCGGTGTCGAGCAGCTCGGGCACGTCGGAGGTGGCGGCGCTGCGGTCCCGACCGAGCGAGCGGAAGGCGTTCGAGACCTTGTGGGCCGCGATCCCGTAGACGAAGGCGAGGAAGGGCCCGTCGCCGCGGCGCCACCGCGGCAGCGCCGTGATGACGGAGAGCAACACGTCCTGGGTCAGGTCCTCGGTCGAGGTGATCGGCCGCTCCTGGCCGCCGAACCGCGCCCGGCAATAGCGCTCGACGACCGGTGTCAGGATGCCGAGCAATTCCTCGAGCGCCGGGCGGTCGCCCCGCGACGCCCTTTCTGCCTGCCCGTCGAGGTCGTCGATCAACACGGTCTCCCCCACCCACGGCGCCTGCGGTGCACCGATTTCCCCGCGTGACGGTCGCACTTCGCGACGGCGGAACCGGAGGTGGCGGCACCACACGAGTGATCGCCCGCACGTCGGGGAGCCCCGACTGTGCACCCGCCGGTCGGCGACGACAAGGAATCGTTATCGCTCCGAGGCCGTGGGACCGCGGACGTCCACGTCGCCGGGCGGGACGAGCACGGGCGGGCCCCGGGGGGGGACGCCTCGGCCTCCGTCGGAGTACGCCTGGCCCCAGGGACGCCGGCGCGTCGAGCGGCGGTCCGCACCGACCGCGGAGGGGGACATCGAGCGAGCGCGGTGACCCCGAGCGGACGACTCACCTGTCATGAGGTCGTCACTCACGGCGAGCGGATGGCCCCGGATACAGCGCAGTACAGCAGAATCTGCACGTCGTGCTACGCCGAATGAGTGAACAACGAGGCTAGATCTGCACCGGTGAGTAACGAAGCAGGGAGTCCCGGTGAATTGGAACACGAGAGCCGGCACGACGGAGTGCGGGGGGTCGCCATGGGTGGGGCGAGCGGAGGACGGGCACGACGCCGGGGGTGCCGGGCGGTCGGGATGCGCCTCGGGACGCCGCGCGGCGAGGACCCCGGTCGGCCTGCCCCCCGGTGGCCCGAACGCATTCCGGCCCACGCCGGGTCATCGATTCCGTGTGCGCGGGTCAACCATTCTCCGTCGTCGGTCGAGCACGCAACGCAACGGGGGGAACCGTCGTGACCATCATCTCCGATCCCCTCCAGTACAACGAGGACGAGCTGTTCGTCGACCTGCGCGCGATGACCGGTCACTCGCTCTTCCTCAAGTGCGAGGGATTCAACTTCGCCGGGTCCATCAAATTGAAGGCCGCCCTCGGGATGGTCGAGGCGGCCGAGCGCGACGGGCTCCTCAACCAGTGGTCGATCCTCGTCGAGTCGTCGTCCGGGAACCTCGGTGTGGCGCTGGCGATGGTCGCGGCGAGCAAGGGCTACCGGTTCCTCTGCGTGACCGACCCGCGCTGCAACGAGACCACCAGCCGGCTCATCCGCACGCTCGGCAGCGACGTCCACACCGTCACCGAGCCGAACCCGGTGACCGGCTTCCTCGGTGCGCGCCTCGACCACATCCAGCGGCTCTGCGCCTCGAGCCCTCGATACGTCTGGCTCGACCAGTACGCCAACCCGGCCAACTGGCGGGCACACCACCGCACGACGGCGCCGGCGATCGCCCGCCAGTTCCCCGAGCTCGACGTGCTGTTCGTCGGCGCGGGCACCACCGGGACGCTGATGGGCTGCGCGCGGTGGTTCCGCTGGTGGAACCCGGACGTGCGCATCGTCGCCGTCGACGCCGTGGGCTCGGTGAGCTTCGGCGGCCCGGCCTCGCGGCGGCTGATCCCCGGTCTCGGCATGAGCGTGCCGCCACCGCAGCTCGACACGTCGCTCGTCGACGACGTCGTGCGCGTCGAGGAGGAGGACACCGTCCGCGCCTGCCACCGTCTGGCCTCGCGCGGCTTCCTGTTCGGCGGCTCGACGGGGACGGTGGTCAGCGGCGCCACGGCGTGGCTCGAGCGGCACGGCGTGCCCGGTCTCACGGCGGTCGCGATCGCCCCGGACATGGGCGAGCGGTACCTCGACACCGTCTACTCGCGCTCCTGGGTGCTCGAGCACTACGGCGACTCCGTGCTCGGGCGGGAGGCACCCGTCGTCGACGCCCGATCGGCCTGACCGATGGCGTCCCGGTTGCCGATCCCGCCGACGGGATCCGACACGGGGCGCCCGCTGCTCCGCCTCGCGGGGCCGCCGGCGCCCGACCCGTCCCACGCCGACCACGTCCTCATCGACGGGCGGGAGGCCCAGGGCCCCCGTGCCCGCGCCGGGGAACGCCTCGACGACCTCGTCGCGGTGCGCTGCGCGTCGTTGCGGGACGCCGACCGGCTCGACACGGCCGCGCTGGAGATCCCTGACCGCACCCTGTCGTACGGGGAGCTCGACGCGGACGCGAACCGCCTCGCGCGCTACCTGCGCCTCCACGGGGTGCGCGGGGGCGACCGCGTGGCGCTGCGGCTCGACAGCCCGGACGCCGCCCACCTCGCGCTGCTCGCCCTCGCACGGCTGGGCGCGGCGACGGTCACGGTCGCCCCCGGCCTGTCCCCCGACGACACGACGACGCTGCTCGCCGACGTCGGGGCCACGACCCTGCTCGCCACCGACCGGGACACCCCGGAGCTGACGGGGCCCGCGCTCGCGGCGGGCGCGGACGTCGTCGCCGTCGACCGGGCCGCCGCCCTGATCGCCGAGCAGGACCCCCGCGCGCTGCTCGAGGTGGAGTCCGGTCCCCGCCGGGACGCGCTCGCCTACGTCGTCCCCACCACCGACGACGCCGGGCTGCGGGCCACGGCCGTCGACCACACCGCGGCCGTGGCGCTGGTGCGGGTGCTCGCCGACGTGCTCGGCCTGCGGCCCGGGGACCGCGTGCACCGCGGTGCGGCGCCGGGCTCCGACCTCGCGGTGCTCGAGACGTGGCTCCCGTGGGCGCGCGGGGCCACGGTGGTCGTCCCGCCGAGCGGCGTCGAGCGGGCGCCGGCCGCCCTCGGCCGCCACCTGCGTGCCCAGCACGTGTCCGTGCTGTGCGCCGCCCCGGACCTGCTCGCCGGGATCGACGAGGACCTGCCGGACCTGCGCCTCGTCGTCGTCCCGGGCCCGGCGTACCCCCAGGACCTCGTCGCGCGCTGGCACCGCCCGGGCCGCCGTCTCGTCGGGATCTACGGCCCGCCCGAGGCGACCGTCGCGGCGCTGTGGACCGAGCTCCGGCCCGACGGGGCCGCCACGCTCGGCGTGCCGCTGCCCACCGGTCGGGTCGTCGTCCTCGACCCCGGCCGGCCGGCCCGCACCCTGCCACCGGGCGCGGTCGGCGAGATCGGCCTCGCCGGGGCCGGGGTGGCCCGCGGCTACGTCGGGCGCGCCGAGCTCGACCGCGAGACCTTCGTCCCCGACCCCCTCGGCATCCCGGGCAACCCCTCGGGCCGCGTCGTCCGGACCGGCGACCTCGGCCGCGCCACCGAGGACGGCGAGGTCGAGTTCCTCGGGCGGCTCGTCGACGCCGGTGGTCGGGGCTCCCGTCCGACGGCGATGACCGTCCCGCGGCGGGCCGCGGTGACGGTCCCGGTGGTGCCGCCGCTCCCGCCGCTCCCGCCGCCACTCCCGCCGTCGCCACCGCTCCCCTCGCTCCCGCCCTCCTCGCGCCCTCGCGTCCGGGTCACGACCTCCGCGCCCCCGGCCGACAGCGCCCCCACCGTCGCCCTGTCCGTCGCGGCTCTCGCGCCCCCGCCGACGGCACCGCCCGCGCCCCCGCCGACGGCACCGCCCGCGACCCCGCCGGCACCGCCCGCGACCGCGCCGGCTCCCCCCGATCGCACGCAGGCCCTGCTCGCCGAGATCCTCGCCGGGGCGCTCGACCGCGACGACGTCCCCGTCGACGCGCACGTGTTCGACGACCTCGGCGCCGACTCGATGCTCATGGCCCGCTTCTGCGCCCGGGTCCGCAAGCACCCCGACCTGCCCTCGATCGCGATGCAGGACGTCTACGCCCACCCCACCGTCGCTCAGCTGGCGACCGCCCTCGCGCCGACGACCACACTGACCACGACGACCACGACGACCACGACGACCACCCCGGCGCCCCGGGCGGACGAGCCGGCACCCGAGCCGGACCCGGAGCCGGAGCCCGTCCCCCGCGCCGGCCGCGTCGCCTACGTGCTCTGCGGCGCGGCGCAGCTGCTCTTCGTCCTCGGCTACACGTACGTTGCCGCGACGATCGTGACCTGGGCGTTCGAGTGGCTCGCGCTCGCGCCCGACGAGCTGCACCTCTACCTGCGGTCGGTGGCCGTCGGCTCCTTCGCCTTCGCCGTGCTCTCGATCCTGCCGATCGCGCTCAAGTGGCTGCTCGTCGGGCGGTGGCGGCCCCGCGAGTTCCCGATCTGGGGGCTGACCTACCTGCGACTGTGGATCGTCCGGGTCCTCGTGCAGTCGAGCCCGCTGGTGCTGTTCGTCGGCACGCCGATCTACCCGTTCTACCTCCGGGCGCTGGGGGCGCGGGTCGGCAAGGGCGCCGTGCTGCTCTCCGGACCCGTGCCGGTCTGCGCCGACCTCCTGACCGTCGGGGCGGGCGCCCTCGTCCGCAACGACGTGTTCCTCGCCGGCTACCGCGCCCACGACGGCCGGATCCAGACCGGGCCGGTGACCATCGGGCGGGACGCCGTCGTCGGCGAGAACGTCGTGCTCGACATCGACACCACGATCGGCGACGGTGCGACCCTCGGGCACAGCTCGTCGCTGCACCGCGGACAGTCCGTGCCCGCCGGCGCGACCTGGCACGGCTCCCCCGCCCGCGAGGCGCCCACGGCGTACCCGACCGTCCCGCCGATGCGGTGCGGGGCGCTGCGCAAGGTCGCCTACTCGGTGGTCTCGCTGGCCGTCCTGCTCGCCGTGGTCCTGCCGCTCGCCGCCGGCGGCACGGCCCTGCTGGTGCTGGAGATCCCGCAGCTCCGGGCACTCATCGAGCCCGGTCCCGGGGCCCTGACGAGCCGCCTGTTCTGGATGGAGACCCTGCTCGTGTCGGTGATCGGGGTCTTCGGGCTCGTGCTGGTCGGCCTGCTGGTCGTCACCACGCTGCCCCGGCTCTTCGCCCTGGGGGTCCGTCCCGATCGCGTCTACGCCCTCTACGGCGTGCACTACTGGTGCCACCGCTGGGTCTCCGGCCTGACCAACGTCACGGCGTTCACCTACCTGTTCGGTGACAGCTCCGCCATCGCCCACTACCTGGGCCGGCTCGGCTACCGGTTGCGACCGCTGGTGCAGACCGGCTCGAACTTCGGGATGGCGGTCAAGCAGGAGAACCCGTACCTCACGCGGGTCGGGAGCGGGACGGTCGTCGCCGACGGCCTGTCGGTGATGAACGCCGACTACTCGGCCACGTCGTTCCGCGTGTCGACGACGGGGATCGGCGCCCGCAACTTCCTCGGCAACCGGATCCACTACCCGCCCCAGGGGCGCACCGGCGACGACTGCCTGCTCGCGACCAAGGTGATGGTCCCGGTGGACGGCCCGGTCCGGGAGGGCGTGGGGCTGCTCGGCTCGCCGAGCTTCGAGATCCCCCGCTCCGTCGCCCGCGACGACGCCCTCGACCTCGGCGGCGACGAGCTCGCCCGTGGCCTGCGGCGCAAGAACCGGCACAACGCGACGACGATGGCGCTGTTCCTGCTCGTGCGCTGGTGGCTCTTCCTCGGCATGGCGGCCCTCGTCGCGTGCATCGCGTCGGTCCCCGTGCGCCTCGGGGCGATCGAGATGCTCGTGGCGCAGCTGCTCATCTTCGTCTTCGGGACGCTGTGGCTGGTGCTGGTCGAGCGCAGCGTGGCGCGGCTGCAGTGCCGGGCGCCCGAGGGCCGCTCGATCTACGACCCCTCCTTCTGGCGGCACGAGCGGTTCTGGAAGGTGGCGCTGCCGGACTGGGTCGTGGTGTTCAACGGCACGCCCTACAAGAACCTCGTCTGGCGGATGCTCGGCGTCCGGATCGGCAAGCGCGTCTTCGACGACGGCGTGAACCTCACCGAGCGGACCTTCACCACCATCGGCGACGAGTGCACGTTCAACGCCCAGACGGTGCTGCAGTGCCACTCGCAGGAGGACGGCGCCTTCAAGTCCGAGGTGATCACGGTCGGCGCCGGCGTGACGCTCGGCGTCGGCGCCTTCGCGCACTACGGCACGACGATCGGCGACGGCGCGGTCCTCGCCCCCGACACGTTCCTCATGAAGGGTGAGGAGGTGCCGCCCGGCGAGTACTGGGGCGGCAACCCGGCCCGCGCGATGGCGCCCGGCACGATCCCGACGGGGGGACGACGATGACACCGACCGAGCGGCGGCTGGCCGCGGTGTGGGCGCCGCTGCTCGGGGTGGACGCGGACGCGATCGGGCGTCACGACCACTTCTTCGACCGGGGCGGCTCGTCGCTGCAGGCCGTCACGATGGTGCTGCGCCTGGGCAAGGAGGTGTCGCTCTCCGAGGTCACCCGCCACCCGGTCCTCGCCGACCTCGCCGCGCTCATCGACCAGCGCCCGGCCCCGACGACCGGGCTGCTCCACGCCCTCTCCGACCCCGGCGAGGGCGGGCGCGGCACGCTCGTCGGGCTGCCGCCCGCGGGCGGGCACGCGGTGAACTTCCGGCCGCTGGCCACGGCGCTGCGCGGCAGCGGGCTCGCGGTGCACGCCGTCGAGCTGCCCGGGCACGACCCGGACGGCGGGGACGGTGCCCTGGCCGGGCTCGACGAGGTCGCCGACCGGGTCGCCGCCGAGGTCGCCGACCGCGCCGCGCCCGTCGTCCTGTGGGGCCACTCCGCCGGTGCCGCGATGGCCGTCGCGGTGGCCCGGCGCCTGGAGGACCGGGGCACGCCCGCGCGCCGGGTCGTGATCGGCGCGCAGCTGCTCGGCGACGCCGACGCCCGGCGCCGGGACGCCGCCGAACTGGCGGCCCGCAGCGACGCGGACCTGCTGGCCGGGAACGCGGTGCAGCCCCACCTCGACCCCCGCTCCGCCGCGCGGGCGGCGGCGGCCTTCCGCCACGACTGCCTGGCCGCGCACGCGTACCTGGTCGGCGCCCTCGAGGACCCGCCGGCCGTCCGCCTCGCGACGCCGATCTCCGTGGTGCTCGCCGCCGACGACCCGAGCACCGCCGGGCGCGAGGCGAGCCACCGGGACTGGGCGCTGTTCGCCCGGCACGTCGAGCTGCACGTCCTCGACGACGGTGGCCACCACTTCCTCCGCACCCGCCCGGCCGCCGCCGCCGGCATCGTGCGCACCGCCGCCGACCTCGTCCCCGCGTCCTGACGTCCACCCCGGAGGAACCGCGATGTCCCACCCCGACCTCGCCGTGCAGCGCCCGCCCGGCCGTCCCCCGCAGCTGGTCGTGGACGCCGACGGCGACCCGGTCGGCTGGCTCGGCCGGCACCGCGACGCCCTGCGCGGCGCGGTCCTGGCCCACGGCGCGGTCCTGCTGCGCGGCCTCGGGCTGCGCGACGACGTCGACGCCGGCGCCGCGCTGCGCGCCCTCGCCCCCGGCGGGCTGCTGCCCGAGCGGGAGGCGTTCGCGCCGCGCCAGCCCTACCCGGGCGGCGCGTACTCGTCGACGAAGTGGCCGGCGCAGCAGCGGATGTGCCTGCACCACGAGCTGAGCTACGGGCTGCAGTTCCCCGGCACGATGATGTTCGCCTGCCTCGTCGCCCCGACCGCGGGCGGCGAGACGGCGATCGCCGACGCCGCCGCGGTGCTCGAGGCCCTGCCGCCCGAGCTCGTCGCACGCTGCGACCGGGAGGGCTGGCGCCTCGACCGCTCCTACGGCGACGAGATCGGCGCGGCCTGGAGCGAGGCCTTCGGCACCGACGACCCGCGCGCCGTCGAGCACTACTGCCGCAGCCACGGCATCGAGTTCGCGTGGCGCGACGACGGCGGGCTGCGGACACGGCAGCGGCGCCCCGCGATCGCCCGGCATCCGGTCACCGGGGTGCGGTGCTGGTTCAACCAGATCGCCTTCCTCAACGCCCACACCCTCGACGACGAGGTGCGCGCGTTCCTCCTGGAGGTGTTCGGCGAGGAGGGGCTGCCGTTCACCACCCGCTTCGGCGACGGCGAGGAGGTCGGTGCGGACGTGGTCGCCCTGGTCAACGAGGTCTACGAACGGCACACGCTCCGCGAGCCGTGGGAGGCCGGCGACCTGCTGCTCGTCGACAACGTGCGGACCGCCCACGGCCGCGAGCCCTACGTCGGGACGCGCGCGGTGCTCGTCGGCATGGCCGATCCACTGCACGTCGCGCAGCTCGCCCCGACCGCCGCCCCGACCGCCACCGCGGCCGCGTCGTGACCGCCGCCCGGACCGCGCGATGCCTGCTCGCCGGGGTGGCGGCCGCGGTGCTGCTCCTCGGTGCGGCGTGCTCGTCGCCGCCGGCCGCCCCGCCCGCACCGCCCGCCACACCGGCTCCGTCGGCGGCTCCGGCCGGGGAAGCCCCCGACTCACCAGCCGACGACGCCGCCCCCGACGTGGTGCCCCTCACGTTCGGCGCGACGCACGCATTCCCCGACGGCAACACGGTCACCGTCGGCTCGCCCGTCGTGGGTCCGCCGCCGCCGGGGACGCCGTTCCCGCGCAGCCTCGAGGTGACCGTCACCGTCCGGAACGGGACGCCGGCGGCCGAGGACCTGTCCCGCTTCGGGTTCGACGCGACCGTGCCGGGCGAGCCCGAGGACCGGGAGGCGCCGCCCGTCGGCGACGGCCCCGACGGCCCCCTCGGACCGGGTGAGGAACGCACCTTCCCCGTGCGCTTCGCCCTGCCCGACCCCGGGCCCACCGAGGCCACGGTCGAGGTCTCGAAGGCCGACCAGACCCCCGCCGGCGAGGACGTCCCGGGCAGCGACGAGGCCCCGGGCGCGGTCGTCGCGTTCGCCGGGCAGGTCTGACGCGCTTCCCCGCCGCCACGGGCCGGGTCACACTGAGGCCCGCTGCCGTCGGACAGGAGTGCCGCGCGATGAGCGATGCGCGCGGTGTGCCGTGCTTCGCCGAGCTCGACGTCGACGACCCGGACGCGGCGGCCGCCTTCTACGCCGCGGTGCTGGGCTGGACGGTCGACGACGCGGTGCGCGCCGACCACCAGCACCGCCTCCTGCGCCACGACGGCGTGGCGGTCGCGGCGCGCTGGGTCGAGGACGGGGCGCCGGGCCGGCTCGTCGGTCACGGGCCCGACGGACCGCTCGCCGGGCTCGCGCTCGCCGGTGACGCGCTCCCACTGGCTCCCGTGTTCGGCGTCGCCGACGTCGACGTCACCCTGCGCGCCGCGCAGGCCGCGGGCGAGACGGTGCTGGCGGGTGTCGAGGACGGCCGGGCCACCCTCGCCGACCCCGCGGGCGCGGCCTTCGGTGTCCTCCGCCTCGACTGACGGTCTCCCACACGTCCGGGTCGGTACCGTCGATCAGGTGGAGCGGGACACCGTCAGGCCCGTGCGCTCCCGTCGTCTCCGCTCCTCGCCGTGGTGGTGGCTGCTGCTCGCCGCGCTGCCCTGGGCGTGGTTTCCGGTGCGCGACGGGCTGGGCCTCGTCGGCGACACCCTCGCGATCGTGCTGCCCCTGGTCGTCGGCCTCGCGGTCGTGGCGTCGGTCGCGCTCGGGCGGTGGTGGGGCGTCGTCACCGCGGTCTCGCTGCTGGTGGCGGGCACGGTGGCGGTGGTCGGGCCGTGGACCCCCGACGACGCCGGACCGGTGGCGCCCGGCCGGGGCGTCACCGTCGCGAGCGCCAACGTCACGGGTCTGACCTCGACGGTCACGCCGCTGCGCGCGGCGGACGCCGAGGTGCTCGTGGTCGTCGAGAACTCGCCGCGCATCGACGCCGGCCTCGGAGCCGCCTACCCGTTCCGCGTCTTCGTCGACGGCACCCCGTCGGTGGGGGTGTACAGCCGGGTCCCCGTGCGGCTGCTGGAGGCCCAGGGCCCCGACTTCCCGGGGCTGCGCGCGGCGGTCGAGGGCCGGTCGCCGTTCGTGCTCTACGCGATGCACGTGCCCCGGCCCTGGTGGACGGGCAGCGGCAGCTACCAGGCCACGCCCGCCGAGCACCACCGTCTCGTCGAGGCCGCCGTCGCGCGCGTCGACCGCGAGCCCGGACCGGTGGTCGTCGCCGGCGACCTCAACTCGACCGACCGGGCCCGCGACTACCGCCTGCTCGTCGACCAGGGCCTCACCGACGCGATGCGGTCGGGGTGGGCCGGACCGACGTCGGTGACGCAGTGGCGCCTGTTCCTGCTGCGCATCGACCACCTGCTCGCCGGGCCCGGCTGGTGCGGCGACGACGCGCGGCGCTTCCCGCTGCCCGGCTCCGACCACGACGGCATCGCGGCCACCGTCGGGCCCTGCGCGAGCCGCTAGGCGGCCGGGACCTCGACCTCGTCGCCGACGGTGATCGTGCCCGAGGTGAGCACGCGGCAGATGGAGCCGCCGCGGTCGTGCAGCGCGGCGCGGGCGCCCGGGCCGATCTCGGTGTCCATCACCCGGCACGGCGCCGCGCGGCGGACGACCTCGAGCACCACGTCGCCCTCCTCGCCCCTGACGACCAGCCGCGCGCCCGGCGTCGTCGGCACCGCGCCGTGGTCGAGGGTGAGGGTGCGCCGGGTCAGCTCCTCGGGCACGGACGCGCCGAACGCCGCGGTCGCGGCCGCGAGCTCGTCGCGGCTCTGCACCGAGACGTGCCGGTGCCGCGTGCCGTGGTGCCGGTCGCCGACGAGGCCCCGGCCCGCCTCGGCCTCCACGCTCGCCACCGGCACCATGGGCGCCTTCCGCTCGGGCGCGACGTACAGCGCGGCCACCCGGCTCACGGTCTGCCTCCCCTCGACGGTCCACCGGTGTCAGCTCGCGACGCCCGCCGGGCATTCCGGTTTCCCACGACCGGTCCGGCGGGAAGCACCCGTCCCATGGCCCGATCGGACGTGGTCGCCCGACCGACCCTGCCCGCCGCCGCCGACACCTACCGGCAGGCCGGGCACTGGCGGGACCGCACCCACCTCGACGACCTGCGCGACGAGCTCGCCCGCGACCCCGACCGCACGATCCTCGTCGACCGGTCCCGCGGCGGCCGTCGCGTGCTGTCGGTCCGCGACCTCGCCGAGGGCGTCGAGCGCCTCGCCGCCGCCCTGCACCGCCACGTCGCACCCGGCGATCGCCTGGCCTACCGGCTGTCGAACCGCTGGGAGACCGTGGCGCTGTTCCACGCCTGCGCGCGCCTCGGGGCCGTCGCCGTGCCGCTGCCCGCCTCGCTCGGGCCGTCGCAGGTCGAGCAGCGGATCGCGGCCACCGACGCGGTGCTCGTCGCCGACGACGACGGCGCCGGCCTGCTCGACCTCGACGACCTGCCCGCCGGCGACCCACCGCCCCGCGGCCGGGAGATCGGGCCCGACGACGTGGCCCTGGTGCTGTTCACCTCGGGCACCACCGGCACCGCGAAGGCCGTCCTGCACACCGCGAACACCCTGCACGCGAGCACCCGCGGCACGCTCGGCGCGCTGGTGTGCGAGGACCCCGGCCCCGACCCGCGCGTCATGACCCCCTCGGTGGCGACGCACGCGATCGGGGTCATGACCAGCGTGCTCAGCCCCCTGCTGCACGCCCACTGCGCGGTGCTCGACGACGACGGCTCGCCGCAGGCGGTCCTGCGCGCGGTGCACGAGGAGCAGGTCACGCACCTGCTCGTCGGCCCCAGCGGCTACGACGCCCTGCTCGACGCCCTCGGGCCCGACGGCGCCGTCGACGCGCCGGCGAGCCTGCGGATGATCGCGCTCGGCGGCGCCCCGCTGTCCCGGGCGGTCCTGCGCAAGGCCGACCGGCTGCCCGCGGTGCTGCGCATCCACTGGGGCATGACCGAGGTGCCCGGCGGCGGCGTCTCGCGCGGGCAGGAGGTGCCGGGCACGTCCTGGCACACCATGGGCCACGCCGTTCCCGGCCTCGAGCGCGAGCTGCGCACCGTCCCCGGCGGGGACGAGGGGCTCGGGGAGGTCGCCGTCCGCGGGCCGCAGGTGACGATCGGACTCCTCGACTCGAGCGACGGACGCCAGGTCTGGTCCCCGCTCGACGACGACGGCTGGTACGCCACCGGGGACATCGCCGAGCGCGACGCCACCGGCGAGCTGGAGTTCGTCGACCGCGACTCCGACGAGATCAAGGGCTCCAGCGGGATGATCATCCCGGGCGCCGAGGTCGAGGACCTCATCGCCACCCACCCCGACGTCGCCGAGGTCGTGCTCGTCGCCTACCACCCCGGCGACCAGGCCGAGGCGCCGGCCGCGGTCGTCGTCCCCGTCGACGGGCGCGACCCGACCCTCGACGGGCTCCGCGCTCACCTGCTCGACCAGGGCACGACCGAGTGGTACCTGCCCGAGCGCCTCGAGATCGTCGAGGCGCTGCCCCGCGACGTCGGCGGGAAGGTCGACAAGAAGGCCCTGCGGGCCCGGATCGACGGGGACTGACCCGCCGTCAGCCCTTCTCCACCAGCGGCGCGACCTCGGTGCCCAGCAGCTCGATGGAGTGCAACAGGTCCGCGTGGCGCAGGCGCGGGTTGGTCATCTGCAGGTTGATCCGCTCGACGCCGCCGAGCTGCTCGGAGACCCGCAGGACCTTGTCCGCCACAGTCTTCGGGTCCCCGACGAAGAACGCCCCGTCCGGCCCGCGCATGGCGTCGAACGCGCGACGGGTCGGCGGCATCCCGCCCCGCTCGGCCGCCACCGTCGTGAACATCTCCTCCCACCCCGGGTAGAAGGCGTTGGTCGCCTTCGCGACGTCGTCGCCGACGAACCCGAAGCAGTGCAGGCCCACGCGCAGCGCCTCCGGCGGGTGCCCCGCGTGCTCGCCCGCGCGCCGGTAGAGGTCGACGAGCGGCGCGAACTGCCGCGGCTCGCCCCCGATGATCGCGACCATGAGCGGCAGCCCGAGCAGGCCGGCGCGGGCGAACGACTCGGGCGTGCCACCGACGCCGACCCAGATCGGCAGGCGCTCCTGCGACGGCCGCGGGTAGACGGGCTGGTTGCTCAGTGCCGGGCGGTGCTTGCCGGACCACGTCACCGTCGGCGACTCGTTGATCTTGAGCAGCAGGTCGAGCTTCTCGGTGAAGAGGTCGTCGTAGTCCTCGAACGCCAGCCCGAACAGCGGGAACGCCTCGACGAACGACCCGCGCCCGACGACCAGGTCGACCCGGCCGCGCGAGATGAGGTCGATCGTCGCGAACTCCTGGAACACCCGCACCGGGTCGGCCGCCGAGAGCACGGTGACCGCGCTGCGCAGGCGGATGTTCTCGGTGCGCGCAGCGGCCGCGGCGAGGATCACCGGCGGCGCGGCGTCGAAGTACTCGCTGCGGTGGTGCTCGCCGATGCCGTAGGAGTGGAGGCCCACCCGGTCGGCGAGCGCGATCTCGTCGAGGAGGTGCTCGAAGCGCTCCTCGGGGCCGACGACCCGCTCGGTGTCGGGGTCGGTGACCCGGGCGACGAAGCTGTCGACGCCGAGGAGGACGGGGGCGTCGCTCACAGCGTCTTCTGCAGACGCTCGGCCAGGGTGTTGACGAACGCCGTCGGCTCCTTGAGGTCGCCGCCCTCGGCCAGCAGCGCCATGCCGTAGAGCAGGCGCGCGACGTCCGGGTCGGCCTCGCCGGCGCCCTGCTTGTCGCGCAGGCCGCTGACCAGCGCGTGCTTCGGGTTGAGCTCGAGGGTCCGCTTGGTCACCGGCGGCTCCTGGCCCATCGCCCGGTACATCTTCTCGAGCATCGGCGAGAGGTCGCCGGGGTCGCCGACGAGGCAGGCCGGCGAGCTCGTCAGCCGCGACGACAGGCGGACCTCCTTGACGTCGTCGGCGAGCTCGGTGCCCATCCAGCTCAGGAGGTCGTCGAAGCCCTCCGGGACGTCCTCGTCGCCGAGGTCGACGTCGCCCTTGGCGATCGAGGCCATCGGGGTGCCGTCGAACTCGCTGACGGTGTCGGTCCAGACCTCGTCGACCTGGTCGGTGAGCAGGAGGACCTCGTAGCCCTTGGCCCGGAACGCCTCGATGTGCGGGGAGTTCTCGATGCTGCTGCGGCTGGCGCCGGTGAGGTAGTAGATCGCCTCCTGGCCCTCGGGCATCCGCTCCTTGTACGCCGTGAGGGTGGTGTCCTCGTCGGCGGAGTGGGTCGAGGGGAACGAGCTGGCGGCGAGGATCGCCTCCCGGTTGTCCGGGTCGGTGATCAGGCCCTCCTTGAACGCCCGGCCCAGCTCGCCCCAGAAGGTGCGGTACTTCTCCGGCTCGTTCTCCTGCAGGGCCTTGACGGTCTGGAGCACCTTGCGGACCAGCCGCTTGCGGATGGCCTGGATCTGGCGGTCCTGCTGGAGGATCTCGCGCGAGACGTTGAGCGAGAGGTCCGCGGCGTCGACGACGCCCTTGACGAAGCGCAGGTACTCGGGGACGAGCGCCTCGCAGTCGTCCATGACGAACACGCGCTTGACGTAGAGCTGCACCCCGCGCCGGGCCTCGCGCATGAACAGGTCCATCGGCGCATGGCTCGGGAGGAACAGCAGGCCCTGGTACTCGAACGTGCCCTCGCCGGAGAGCCGCATCGTCTCCAGCGGCTCCTGCCAGTCGTGGCTGACGTGGCGGTAGAACTCGGTGAGCTCCTCGTCGGTCACCTCCGAGGGCGGCCGCGCCCAGAGGGCCTTGCGCGAGTTGACGGGATCGGTGTCGCCCTCGTCCTCGCCGCTGAGCAGGCGGATCGGCCAGGTGATGAAGTCCGAGTAGCGCTTGACGATGCGCCGGACGACGTCGGGCTTCGCGTAGTCGTGGAGGCTGTCCTCCGCGTCCTCGGCCTTGAGGTGCAGCGTGATCGCGGTGCCCTGCGGGGCGTCCGCGACGGGCTCGAGGGTGTAGGTGCCCTCGCCGGTCGACTCCCAGTGCACGCCCTCGGCGGCGCCGGCCTTGCGCGTCACCATCTCGACGCGGTCGGCGACCATGAAGCTCGAGTAGAAGCCGATGCCGAACTGGCCGATGAGGTCCTCGGCCTGCGCCTCCTGCGACTCGCGCATCTGGCGCAGCATCTCGGCGGTGCCCGACTTCGCGATGGTGCCGATGAGCTCGACGACCTCGTCGCGCGTCATGCCGATGCCGTTGTCGCGGACGGTCAGCGTGCGGGCCTCGGCGTCCTGCTCCAGCTCGATGCGCAGGTCGGACGTGTCGACCTCGAGGTCCTTGTCGCGGTAGGACTCGAGCCGCAGCTTGTCCAGCGCGTCCGAGGCGTTCGAGATCAGCTCCCGCAGGAAGACGTCCTTGTCGGAGTAGATCGAGTGGATCATCAGCTGGAGCAGCTGACGGGCCTCGGCCTGGAACTCGATCGTCTCGCTCATGCGTCCTCTCCCGCGGTGGTCGTGGCGTGCACCGTCGAGGATATCCGCCGGCCGCAGTGGGCCGGGTGGCCCAGCCACCCGCGGGGTCACGCCGCGAGCTCGCTCGGGAGGGCGCGGAGGTGCAGGACAGTCCTGCGCGGCCACCGACAGCGCCTCGCGATCGCGGCGGTCCGGTCGGGAGTGCAGGGACGGCGTCAGGCACCGCTCATCTGCGGCGAGATCGCCCCAGGTGCTCCACGCACCCGCTGCGCGCTGCGTCGAAGCCCGTGTGCACACCGAGAACGACCTCGCCGCCCTCCTGCGCCGACAGGACGGCGTGATCTCCCGTGCGCAGGCCCTGGCCTGCGGTCTGACCCGCGGAGCGATCGACCACCGCCTCGCCCACGGACTGTGGACGCTGCGGTGGCCTCGCGTCTACCTGTCGACGGCCCACCAGCTCGGCCCGCGGGGACGGGTGCGAGCGGCGTCGCTGTGGCTCGGTCCCTCGGCGACGCTGATCGGTGCCGGCGCGGCCTGGTGGTGGCGGCTCCTCGACGAATCCCCGGACGTCCTGCGCTTCGCCGTGCCCCCGACGCGGAGGGTGCGATCGCGCGGCGACGTGAAGGTCGTGCGTCGGACGGTGGAGGTGTGCGCCACGGTGCAGGGCGTGCGGGTGGTGCCGAAGGCCGGCGCGGTGGTCGACGCCGCCGCCGAGCTGGGCCTGCACCACGGTGCCGAGCTCATGGACCGCGCGTGCTCGTCGAGGTCGACGGCTGGGCGTACCACCGCGAGCTACCGGCCTTCCGCCGCGATCACGCACGCCAGAACGCCCTCGTCCTCGCCGGCTGGACGGTGCTGCGCGTCGACTGGCACGCCCTCGACGCCGACCCGGCCGCCGTCCTCGCGACGATCACGGCCGCGACCGCCACCGCCGCATGATCCGCCCCGCTGCTCCATCGACCCGCTCTCACCGGGTCCGCGGAGCACCCGCAACGATCACGGGTCCCCGGGTCGCTCGAGTCACCGGCCGCGCCCGCACCGCCCAGCACGCCAGCCCCACCGCGGCGCCGACGATCGCCACGCCCAGCGGGACGTGCACGGCCAGCACGCCGGTGGCGCCCAGCGCGACCTGCGCCGTCTCGACCACCACCAGGCCCACCGACACCGCGACCGGCCAGGCCGGCAGGCGTCCGGGGCGCCAGGCGAGCACCGCGAACGGGACCTGCACGAACGCCACGAGCAGCAGGACGCCGCCGACCGCCTGGTGCACGGCCAGCCCGAGCGTCGAGGCCTGGAGGATCGCGCCGGCCGCGACCGGCTGGGCGAGGGCCATCGCCGCGTGCAGCACCACGACCACCCGGAACAGCGTCCGGACGACGCCGCCCTCACCCATGGTCGTGCCCCGCGGCGATCGTCGTCGCCGGCCGCTGACCGGGCCCGACGACGAGGAACTGCAACATCATGCCGTCGTCCTCGTGGCGCAGCAGGTGGCAGTGGAGCATGTAGGGCACCTCCGGGTCGGCGTACGGGCCCACGCGCACCAGCGCCCGCACCGTGGTCCCCGGCGCGACGGCGACCGTGTCCTTCCACGCCCGCGCGGCGGCCGGGACGTCGAGCACCTGCAGGCGGGCGTCGTGGACGTGGATGTTGTGCGGCAGCGTGTGCCGGTTGGTGAACTCCCAGGTCTCGGTCGCGCCGACCGGCACCACCTCGTCGACGCGGGTCGGGTCCATCGCGAGGCCGTTGATCCGGTTGTTCGCCAGGACGAAGCGCCGCACCGTCGAGCCCTCGGTCAGCGGGGCCTCCCGCGACAGCACGGCGGGCACCGGGGGCGAGGCCTCCAGCCGATCGGCGGGGCGGAGCTCGAGGAGGTCGAGGCTGTCCGCGCCGCCCGCAGCCGCGGCGACGCCGTTGACCGCCCCCAGGTCGTCGGGCAGGGAGCGCAGCACCATGCGCCGGCCGGGCGCGCACTCGACGACGATCTCCGCGCGCTCCCCCGGCGTCAGCAGGACGTCGTCCACCACCCGCGGGGCCGGCAGCAGGCCGCCATCGACGCCGACGAGGGAGACCGGGGCGCCGACCGACAGGCGGTAGCTCCGCGCCGGCGACGCGTTGAGCACCCGCAGGCGCACCCGGCTGGTGCGCACGTCGAGGTAGGGCGCCACCGTGCCGTTGGCCAGCACCGTGTCGCCGAGCAGGCCGACGGCGTTGCGGTGCTGCTCGTCGAACGCGCCGTCCGGGGCGAGGCCGCGGTCGGTGAGGACCACCGGGACGTCGTCGACGCCGTAGCGGTCGGGCAGGTCAACGGGGACGTCGTCGTCGACGAGGAAGAGGCCGGACAGGCCGCGGTGGACGTGGCGCTCGGTCGCCCCGTGCGGGTGCGGGTGGTACCAGAGCGTCGCGGCGGGCTGCTCGACGCGCCACGACGCCTCCCACGTCTCGCCGGGCGCGATCGGCTGGTGCGGGCCGCCGTCCATCCGTGCCGGCAGGGTCATGCCGTGCCAGTGGGTGGTCGTGGTCTCGGGCAGACGGTTGGTGACCCGCACGACGACCTCCTCCCCGCGCCGCGCCCGGAGCGTCGGCCCGCCGAAGGGCATGCCGCCGTAGCCCCAGGTCGGGGTGGCGAGGCCGTCGAGGAACGCGGACGTGCCGGGCGCGGCGGTCAGCCCGAACACCCGCCGGCCGCCGGCGTCGACGGACGACGGCGCGAGCGGCGGGATCGCGAGCGGGCGCGCGGCCGGCCGGGGCCGGACCGGCGGCGCGCCGGTGGAGCAGCCGGACGCGGCGAGCCCGGCCGCGACACCGGCCGCGAGCGTGGCGCCGAGGAAGGAGCGCCGGGACAGGGGGGACACGGCGAGCAGCGTCGCCGCGGGCGTGGTGCCGGGGCGTCGGCGCGACGACGTGTCCGCGGCGTACGCGCGGGGGCGTAGCGACCCCGAGGTGCGCCTCCGGCACTCGTGAGCAGAAGGGAGTGCTCCAGCACTCCGAAGCGCTCACCTGCGCGCAGCGCACACCCCGGTCTCGTAGGCGATCACCACGAGGGCCGGGCGGTCGCGGGCGTCGAGCTTGGTGAGCAGCCGCCCGACGTGGGTGCGGGCGGTGGCGGTGCTGATGACGAGGCGCGCGGCGATCTCGTCGTTGGTGAGCCCGGCGCCGACCAGCGCGAGCACCTCCCGCTCGCGCGGGGTGAGGACGTCCAGGCGCGCCGCGGACACGTGCGGCTGGGGCCGGCGGGCGAACTCGCCGATGAGCCGGCGGGTCACGGTGGGGGCCAGCAGCGCGTCGCCGCGCGCCACCAGGGCGAGGGCGCGCACGAGGTCGGCGGGCTCGGCGTCCTTGAGCAGGAAGCCCGAGGCGCCGGCGCGCAGCGCGCGGTAGACGTACTCGTCGAGGTCGAAGGTGGTCAGGACGAGCACGGCGGTGGTCGCGAGCTCCGGGTCGGCGACGATCGTCTCCAGCGCGGTGAGCCCGTCGACGCCCGGCATCCGCACGTCCATGACGACGACGTCGGGGCGGGTGGCGCGGACGAGCGCGACCGCTTCCTCGCCGTCGGCGGCCTCGCCGACCACGGTGAAGCCGTCCTCGGTCTCGAGCAGGACGCGCAGCCCGGCGCGGACGAGCTGCTGGTCGTCGGCCAGCGCGACGGTGATCACCGGGACACCGCCGGCAGCACCGCCTCGACGACCACCCCGTCCGGGCCGGGCGCCACCGACGACCGCCCGCCCACCGCGGCGGCGTGCTCGGCGAGGCCGCGCAGGCCGTGGCCCGGTGTCACGGCGTCGACCGGCCCGCCGTCGTCGGCCACCCGGACCTGCACGTCCCCGCCGTCGTGGGCGAGGTCGACGACCACCCGGCGCGCCTGCCGCGCGTGGCGCACGACGTTGGTGACCGCCTCGCGCACGATCCGGAACGCCGCCCCGTCGACCGCCGGGTCCGGCCGCCCCGCGCTCCCCCGGACCTCGACCTCGACGCCCGCCAGGCCCGCGACCCGCGCGACCTCGTCGAGGCGCGCGAGGCCCGGCGCGTCGCCGGGCTCGCACTCGCGCAGCACGTCGAGCGTGCTGCGCAGCTCGGCGAGCGCCGCGCGGCTGGCCTCCTTGATCTCGAGCAGCGCGGCGACCGCCTGCTCGGGGCGGCGGTCGGCGACGTACGCGCCCACGCCCGCCTGCACCGCGATCATCGCGAGGCTGTGCGAGACCACGTCGTGGACCTCGCGGGCCAGGCGCAGCCGCTCCTGCTCCACCCGGCGCCGCGCCTGCTCCTGCGCTCGCTCGGTGGCCGCGGTCTGGGCGCGACGCAGACCCCCGACGGCGACGCCCACGGCGACGATGACGACCACCCACATGAGGTGGTCGCGGTCGGTGGACGGCGGGGCGCCCTCGCGCGCGGCGACGACGTGCTCGACGCCGACCCACGCCGCGAACAGGACCACGCCGACCCCGACCGAGCGCGGCCAGCTCAGCCGGCTGGCCACCGTGTACGTGGCGACGGCGACCATGAGCGACGCCGGGCCGTCGGGGTGGCCGAGCCAGTAGTAGGGCGCGACGCACAGGAACACCAGCGCCAGCACGACCACCGGCGCGCGGCGCCGCCACGCGAGCACGACCGCACCGGCGACGATGAGCGCCGCCCCACCGGGCCACCACGGCCGGTCCGCCGGGGTCGCGGTCAGCGCCGTGCCCGCGAGGCACACGGCACCGAGCAGCGCGCCGAGCCCCACATCGGCCGCGGACGGCCACCAGGACCGGACATCCAGGGTCACCCCGGGCACGCTAGGGGCCGGGCGCGCCGCTGTCGTCAGCGTCTCGACGTACGCGACCCGGGCATCTCTCGGGGTCCGGCCGGGCCGCGCCTCCGGGGGCACCTACCATCGATGGATCAACCCCTGGTGACAGCCGGTAGGACAGGAGCGGGACCCCCATGGCGCGCGACGGCGGTACGACCTTCGAGAAGCAGGTGCTCGAGGCGTCGGAGCGTCTGTCCGGTATTGCCGAGCGCACCCCGCTGCAGCGCAACGCCCGCCTGTCGGCCGCCACGGGCACCGAGGTGTGGTTCAAGCGCGAGGACCTGCAGGTCGGCCGCTCCTACAAGCTGCGCGGCGCCTACAACCTCATCAGCCAGCTCGACGAGGACGCCCGCGCCGCCGGCGTCGTGTGCGCCAGCGCCGGCAACCACGCGCAGGGCTTCGCGTTCGCGTGTGCCGCGCACCGGGTGGCCGGGCGCGTCGTCATCCCCTCGACGACGCCGAGGCAGAAGCGCGAGCGCATCGTCGCGCTCGGCGGCGAGATGATCGACCTGGTCGTCGACGGCGACACCTACGACGAGTCGTCGGCCGCGGCGACACGGTGGGCCGAGGAGACGGGCGCGACGCTCGTCCCGGCCTTCGACGACACCCGCACGGTCGCCGGCCAGGCCACGGTGATGGCCGAGATCGTCGAGCAGCTCGACGGCGAGGCGCCGGACACGGTGGTCGTCCCGGTCGGCGGTGGCGGGCTGCTCGCCGGCACCGCGACCTGGCTGCAGGCCACCCACCCGCGCACCCGGGTCATCGGCGTCGAGCCCGCCGGCGCGCGCAACGTGGCCGCCGCCCTGCACGCGGGCAGCCCGGTGGTGCTCGACGAGCACGGCTTCGACCGGTTCGTCGACGGCGCCGCGGTGCGCAAGGCCGGCGCCGTGACCTACCCGCTGATCCGCCGCTCGGGCGCCGAGCTCGTCGCCGTCGACGAGGGCCTGGTCTGCACCGAGATGCTCGCGCTCTACCAGACCGACGGGATCATCGCCGAGCCCGCGGGGGCGCTCGCCGGCGCCGCGATCCGCCCCGACGGCCCCGGCCTCGACCTCGTGCCGGGCGAGCGGGTCGTCGTCGTCCTCTCCGGCGGCAACAACGACGTCTCGCGCTACGCCGAGGTCATCGAGCGCTCGCTGCGCTTCCAGGGCCTCAAGCACTACTTCCTCGTCGAGTTCCCGCAGGAGCCGGGCGCGCTGCGGCGCTTCCTCGACGAGGTGCTGGGCCCCGACGACGACGTCACGCGCTTCGAGTACGTCAAGAAGGACAACCGCGAGTCGGGCCCGGCGCTCGTCGGCGTGGAGATCGGGTCGCGGGACGACCTGGAGCCCCTGCTCGAGCGCATGGCCCGCTCGCCGCTGCAGATCGAGGCGCTCGAGCCGGGGTCGCCGGCATTCCGGTTCCTGGTCTGACGGGGGTCTAGAGCTCCTTCGCCCACCGCGTCGCCGGCGCCGACCAGCCCGGGCCCAGGTAGGGCTCGCCGTCGGCGTACCAGCCGCGGTGGGCGTAGAACGCCTGGGCGCTCGTGTTCGCGGTGTAGACCCACAGCGTGGCGCGGGCGAAGCCGGCCGCCGCGAGGTGGGCGACGCCGGCGTCGTGGAGCAGCCCGCCCGCGCCGGTGCCGATGACCTCGGGGTCGAGGTAGAGGGTGTACAGCACGCCGCTCACTCCGGTGGTGTCGCCGGCGAGGTCCGGATCGGTCGACGGCCCGACGGTGCAGTAACCCCGCACCCGGCCCTGCTCGTCGACGGCCACGAACACCGCCATCGGCTCCCGCGCCGCGATCACCTCGCGGCGGCGCTCCGCGACCTCGGCGGGGTCGAGGGCGTCGAGGCGGTCGTCGGCGACGATGCCGCGGTAGGCGTGGCGCCATCCGGCCACGGTGATCTCGCCGATGCGCTCGGCGTCGGCGTCGACCGCGCGCCGGAGGGTCCAGGGCACGCGATCAGTCTCCGCCGTCCGGCCCCGCGGGACCCGCCGCCGCGCGGGCCGCGACCCGCTCCGGGACGGGCTCCGACGCGACCGGGGTGACGATGATGGCCGCGAGCGGCGCCAGGGCGGCGAGGGCGAACCCGGCAGCGTAGCTCGAGACGCCGATGATCACGCCGAGCACCGGCGGCGCGGCGGTGGCCACGATGTTCTGGGTGGTGTTCTGCACGCCCAGCGCACGCCCGGACCAGGCGGTGCCGGCGATCTCGGCGGTGGCCGTGAACGCGAGGCCGTTGTCGGCGACGGTGATGACGGACCCGGCGGCGATCGCGGCGACCGCGACGAGCCCGAGGGTGAGGTCGCCGAGGGCGAACACGAGCAGCACCCCGGCGCTCGCGATCGCGAGCAGGCGCATCGGGCGCAGCCGGGAGCCCACGCGGTCGGACCACCATCCGCTCGCGATCCGCCCGCCCGCGCCCGCGAGCTGCGCGACGGCCACGAACACGCCTGCGGCGCCCGGCGACCAGCCCTGTTCGCGGACCAGGTACTCCAGCGAGAACGCCGACACCGCGAACTGCGGCAGCACGAGCAGCGCGCTCGCCGCGTGCACCCGGGGCAGGACCGCGCTGCGGTACGGCGAGGCGGGCGGGGCCTCGCCGGCGGCGCGGGGGGTGCGCGGCGGGTCGACGGCGACGATCACGACGACGACCGCGCACACCACGCAGGCGATCGCGGGCCAGCCCAGGGCGGGCAGCGAGCCCTCGCGCGCGGCGAGGGTCGGCAGCACGAGCCCGGCCGCGGCGACCCCGAGGGGCTGCGCGGTCTGCCGGATGCCCATCGCGAGGCCGCGCTCCTCGACGTCGAACCAGCCCATGATGAGACGTCCGCTCGCGGCGTTGACCGACGCCGCCCCGATGCCCGCGAGCACCAGCAGCACGACCGCGACCGTCAGCGACGACGGGGCGAGGAGCGCGAGCCCGCCGGTGAGGAGGCCGCAGGCGCCGAGACCGAGCGCCATCGGCAGGCGCTCGCCGACCCGGTCGACCACGGCGCCCCAGGCGATCAGCGCGACGAGGAGCCCGAGCGTCGGGGCCGCGACGACCACGCCGACCGCGGCGAGGGAGAGCCCGCGCTCGTCGCGCAGGCTCGGCACGAGGAAGGGCACGCCGTAGACCACGGCGGACGCGGCGGTCTGCGCCGCCACCCCCGCGGCGAGGACGGCCCAGCGTCGACGGGATCGCACGGGTACTTGTTCTACGCGAGCGAGGCCCACTCCGCAGGAAAGTCCTCCCACATGGCGAGACGGTTCAGCGTGATCCGAGCCCCAGGAGGACGTCGGCGTGCTCGGTCCGGGTGCGCCGCGACCACGCGACGAGCACGGCGAGCACCGCGGCGAGCAGCGGGAGGTCGCCGAGCAGCCAGGTCAGGACGCCGGCGAGGTGCTGGTCGGCGAGCAGGTCCGGTGCCCACGGCAGGCGCAGGCGCACGAAGAAGTCGTCGACGAAGATCTGCCCGCTCCCCCCGTCGGCGGGCAGCACCGGCGTCCGCGACACCGGGTGGTCCGCGGCCAGCAGCGCCAGCCCGACCAGCGCGTGCACCGGCATCGACGCCAGCAGGAAGGTCAGCCGCGCGAGGTGCGGCAGACCCGGCCCGTCGGGTGGCCCGGCGACCAGCGGGCCGAGGAAGAGCACCCCGACCAGCAGCAACCACAGGGTCATGAGCGGCTGGAGCCAGCCCAGCGGCTGCGTCAGCGCGAACACCGGGGTGAGGTAGAGCAGCGCCGGCGAGCCGACGACGAGGGCGAGGGCCACGACGGGGTGGCTCGCCCACCGCAGGGTCGGCGCGGCGAGCAGGTGCTCCAGCCACTCCGCGGGACCCTCCGGTCCGCCGGGCGGCGCCTCGGGCAGCGTCCGGCGCGCGAGCACGACGGGCGCGCCGAGCACCCAGAGCAGCGGCACGGCCGTGGCGACGAGCATGTGGCCCGCGATGTGGACGCTGAGCACCGCCGGCCCGTAACGCCCGAGCCCCGACGAGGTGGCGACGACGAGCAGCGCGCACCCCGCGAACCACGCGGCGCTGCGCCCGAGCGGCCAGCGCGCACCCTCGCGGGCGAGTCGCCGCAGGCCCCCGGCGTAGAGCGCGGCGAGGAGGACCGCCGGCGTGAGCGCCGCGAGCTCGGGCCGCCAGGACGTGGCGAGGACCTCCGGGGTCGGCGCCGCGGCCAGCCCGTAGCCGAGGACCGCCGTCGGCGTGGTCGCGGCGCCGGGCGCCTGGACCGGCGGCACCGCCCGCGTCGCGACCGCCGACAGGCCCGTGACGACGGCGAGCACCGCGAGCTCGACCGGCCACGCCGCCCGCCCGGTGCGCCGGCGCCACAGCGCCCCGCCCGCGACCACGCCGAGTGCGGCCGTGAGCAGGACGAGGACGGTCCAGTCGAGGCCCGCGGCCGGTCCGCCGGGGCCGGTGACGGCGACGACGGCGGCGAGCGTTCCCGACGCGATCGTGACCACCCCGGCCGCGGTGCCGATCCGCGCGGCCCGCCAGCGGGCCCGGGCGTCGCCGCCGACGAGCGCGAGCACCCCGAGCGTGCCGGTCCAGACCGCGGCGGCGACCACGTGCGCGGCCGTCGCCGGCAGGGCGAGGTCGTGGCCGACGCCGTCCGCCGCGTGCCCCGTGGCCACCGGGACGAGCAGCGCCGCCACGGCCACCGCGAGCACGCCCGCGCCGCCGCTCCAACGCCGGACCTCCCCCGCCGCGACCGCCGTCACCACGCCCAGCACGGCGGCGAGGAGCCAGCTCACCGGCTCGCCGCGCGCGAGCATGACGGTGACGAGGTCCGGGCCCGAGGGGAGCCGCCCGCCCGTCGAGTCGGCCAGCGTCGCGGGCACCGACAGCGCCGCGGCGCCCGCGCCGGTCCAGGCGGTCCAGCGGGCGACGCCGAGGGCCCGCCGGCCGGTGTCGCCGAACGCGCCGGTGCCCGCCGCGGGCGTGGCGACCACCAGCGCGACGAGCAGCCCGCCGATCGTCCCCGCCGCCGCGAGGTCGACGACCGTCCGCAGCAGCGGCACGAGCACCCGCGTCACCACACCGGGATCCGGCAGACCCAGCTCCGGGTAGCCGACCGGCCCGCGGACGACGACCGCCACGGCCGCCGCGAGCAGGCCGAGCGCGGCCGTGCCCGCCACGATCGCGCGGCGAGTCACGGGTCGAGCCGGTCCGGGTAGCGGGCGCGGTACTCGTCGAGGTGCTGCGACTTGCAGACGTGCTGTTCCTTCTCGTTCTGCGCCTGGCGCATGCACTCGTCGAGGGTGCGGACCCCGCCGGTCTCCAGGTACGTGACCGCCCCGGCCAGCGTGCTCCACTCCACCGCGACGGCGATCGCCACGGCGACGGCCCCCAGCGCGAGGCCGACCACCGGCCCGCGCCGGCCGGGACGTCCGCGCAGGCGGGCCAGGGCGGCGAGCGCGACCACCACCGCGAGCAGGCCCAGCGCGAGCCCGCCCCAGCCGGTCCACGCGCTGACCAGCGCCATCACGCCGAGGACCAGCGCGGCGACGGCGATCCCGGGCCGCCGGTGCCCGTCGGTGCCCGGGTCCCGCGGGCTGTCCGCCGGGTGCGTCGGGCTCGGCACCGAGGTCGGCGCGGGGGTCGGCGCGGGGGTCGGCGCGGGGGTCGAGGCCGGGGTCGGCACGGGGTCGGAGGGCACGGCCCGATCGTGACAAGCCGCGGTCCCGGGCCGTGCTCCGGGGTCGGGCCGGGTCACGTCCTCGCGATGCTTCGGTTGCCGATGCGTTCCCGGTGGACGACCCGGCGCCCGACGGCGGGCGGGAAGGGGTGCTCCCCTCGAGGCGATGCCTTCGTTCCTCGACGCGTCGTCCGGCTCAGCTCGGCGGGGCGAACCCGCCCGATGTCGGCGCGGGGTCGGCGCCGCGGGGCGGGGTGTCCGCCGGACCAGCGGGCCGGCCGTCCGCACCGGGCCGGCCGTCCGCACCGGGCCCGCCCGCAGGAGGGCCGAACGGTGACGCCGGCGTCGCCCCCGCACCCCACGCGGATCCGCCGAGCCGCGCCGACTCCCGCCGGCGGCGCTCCCCCAGCACGGCGAGGAGGTAGGCCTCCGGCGGGACCCCGGGCGGCGGGGGCGGGGCGACGCGGGCGGCGACGTCGGCGGCCAGCCGTCCCCCGAGCTCGGCGCGGCGCGGACCGGCGAGCTGGCCGGCACGGACGAGGAACTGGCGAGCGGCGAGCGCGAGGTCGTCGGGGAGCTTCGCGAGCTCGCACTGCTGCGCCCAGGCGGCGAGGCGCGGGTCGGCCGGCGGGAGGCTGTCGAGGCCGGACCGGGGCAGGCGCTCGCGGACGACGAGGGTGCCGGCCAGCAGGTCGCCGACCCGTTGACCGCGGGCCGAGCTCGCCGACACCACGACGCCGATCAGCCCCGTGAACAGCGACAGCAGGCCGAAGTCGACGATGAAGCCGGCCAGCGCGCGGGCCAGGGCGTGGCGGAAGACGATCGGCCCGCCGTCGGTGCGCACCACCCGCAGCCCCATCGCGTACTTCCCGGGCGAGCGGCCGCGCGTCAGCGTCTCCCACAGCAGCGGGTAGCCGACGAACACCCCGACCGTGATCACGATGCTGACCGCCGCGCCGAGCGCCTCGTCGACCTCGGCCCCGGCGAGCGACATCGTCAGCAGCACCGTCACGAGCAGCGCGGCCATGATGACCACGTCGAGCGCGAGGCCCAGCGCACGGCTGGGCAGGCGGGCGGTGCGGACGTCCAGCTCGACGGCCTCGCCGATCACCACCCGGTCCACGGCGCCATCGTGCCAGCGGGCGCGCGGTTCGGTGGGAGGATCGGCGATCGTGGACGTCGACGCGTACGTGGCCGCGCACCGGCCCGAGTGGGACCGCCTGGCGGACCTGCTCGACCGGCGTCGGTGGACCGGCGACGAGGTCGACGAGGTCGTCGCGCTGTACGAGCGGACGGCCACCCACCTGTCGGTCGTGCGGTCCACCTCGCCGGATCCCGCCCTGGTCGCGCGGCTCTCGACGCTGGTCGCACGCGCCCGGACGGCGATCACCGGGTCGACGTCGGCGTCGTGGCGCGACCTCACCCGCTTCGCCGGCGTCGGCTTCGCCGTCGCGCTCGCCGCGTCGTGGCGGTGGTGGCTGACGACGCTGACGGTGTGCTCGGTCGTCATGGTCGCGGTCGGGGTGTGGGTCGCGCGCTCCCCCGACGTGCAGGCGGCGCTGCTGCCCCCGGCGGAGACCCGGCAGCTGGTGGAACAGGACTTCGCCGCGTACTACAGCTCGAACCCGGCGTCGTCGTTCGCGGCCCGGGTGTGGACGAACAACGCCTGGCTCGCCGCGGTCTGCCTCGTCTCGGGGGTGCTGGTCCTGCCGGTGCTCTGGGTGCTGCTGCAGAACGTCGTCAACATCGGGATCTCCGGCGGCATCCTCGCCGCGAACGGGCGCGCGGACCTGTTCTTCGGCCTGATCACCCCGCACGGCCTGCTCGAGCTCACCGCGGTGTTCGTGGCGGCCGGGGCGGGGCTGCGGCTGGGGTGGTCGTGGATCGACCCCGGCCCGCTGAGCCGGTCGGAGTCGCTCGCGCGCCAGGGCCGCACGACCGTCGGGGTGGCGCTCGGCGTCGGGGTGCTGCTGCTGATCTCCGGCGTGATCGAGGCGTTCGTGACGCCGTCGGGGCTGCCGACCGCGGCGCGGATCGGGATCGGTGTGGTCGCCGAGCTCGGGTTCGTCGCGTACGTGCTCTGGGGCGTCACGCTGGTGCGCCGCCACGGCGCGACCGCCCCGGCGCTCGCCGACCTCGCCGCCGACCGTCGCGGGGCTGCCCTGCCGGCGGCGGGGTGACGACGGTGGTCCCCGAGGACCTGCTCGTCGGCCTGCGCCGCGCCCGCGACCGCATCGACCGGTACTACGCCGAGCCGCTCGACCTCGACGCGCTCGCCACGACCGCGGGGCTGTCGAAGTACCACTTCCTGCGCTGCTTCGCCCGCACCTACGGCCGCACCCCGCACGCCTACCTCACCGAGCGCCGCGTCGAGCGCGCCCAGGACCTGCTGCGCGCCACGAACCTCACCGTCACCGAGGTGTGCTGGCTCGTCGGGTACTCGGCGCTCGGGTCGTTCTCGACGCGGTTCCGCCGGCTCGTCGGCTGCAGCCCGTCGGAGTACCAGGCACGCTGGGCCGCCACCGGACCGCCGCGCATCCCGGGCTGCTTCGTGTTGATGCACGGGCTCTCCGACCGCGCAGCGGAGCGGAGCCGGTCCATCGATCCCGACCGCGCAGCGGAGCGGAGCCGGTCCATCGATCCCGACCGCGCAGCGGAGCGGAGCCGGTCCATCGATCCCGACCGAGCAACTTCGGAGAAGCCGACGGCTGAGCCTGCGCGAGGAGAATCCTCCGCATGATCACCAACATCTCGCTGTTCACGCTGTACGTCACCGACCAGGACGAGGCCAAGAAGTTCTACTGCGACGTGATGGGGTTCGTGGAGGGCACCGACGTCAGCATGGGCGAGGGCTTCCGCTGGGTGACGGTCAAGCACCCGGAGCAGCCCGAGCTCGAGGTGACGTTGATGGTCCCCGGCCCGCCGCTGGACGAGGAGATGGCGGGCGCCGTCCGCCGCGCGCTCGCGAGCGGGTCCATGGGCGGGTTCGGGCTCACCACCGACGACTGCCGCGCGGAGTACGAGCGCCTGACGAAGCTCGGCGTCGAGTTCACCCAGGAGCCCGCCGAGCGTCCCTACGGCATCGAGGCGGTCATGCGCGACAACTCCGGGAACTGGCTGGTGCTGGTCGAGCCGCGCGCGTTCTCCCCCGCCGACTTCGGCTAGAGCCGGCCCGCGGCCTTGAGCGCCAGGTAGCGGTCGGCGACGGCCGGGGGCAGGTCGTCGGGAGCCGCGTCGACGATCTCGACACCGCGGCGGGCCAGCCGCTCGGCGGTGCGACGGCGCGCGTCGCGGGCGGCGCCGGCCGCGGCGGCGGTGTAGACGGCCTCGGCGTCGCCGCGGCCCGCGGCCATGGTCGCGAGCTCGGGGTCGGCGACGGCGGCGAGCAGCAGCGTGTGCCGGCGCAGCAGGGGTCCGAGGACGGGGTCGAGGCCCTCGCTGACCGCCGCCTCGTCCAGCCCGGTGACGAGCACGACGAGGCTGCGCCGCCCCGCCCGCGCCAGCGCCGCGGACGCCAGCAGGCGCATGTCGGTCTCGACGAGGCGGGGCTCCAGCGGCGCCATGGCCGTGACCAGCGCGGGGAGCAGGTCGCCCGCCGTCGCCCCGAGCACCGAGGCCCGCACCTCGCGGTCGAGGGCGAGCAGGTCGACGCGGTCGCCGCCCCGGGACGCGAGGGCGGCGAGCAGCAGCGCGGTGTCGAGCGCCGCGTCGAGCCGGGGTGCGTCGCCGACCCGGCCCGCGGCGCTGCGGCCGGTGTCGATGACGACGAGGACGTGCCGGTCGCGCTCGGGACGCCAGGTGCGCACGACCAGCTCGCTCGACCGCGCCGACGCCCGCCAGTCGATCGAGCGCACGTCGTCGCCGGCGACGTATTCGCGCAGCGAGTCGAACTCGGTGCCCTGCCCGCGGATCTGCACCGCCCGCCGGCCGTCGAGCTCGCGCAGCCGGGCGAGCCGCGACGGGAGGTGGCGCCGCGACCCGAACGCCGGCAGCACCCGCACGCGCGCCGGGACGTCGCGGCGCCCCTGGCGGGCGGCGAGCCCGAGCGGGCCGATGGAGCGGACGGTGACCCGCACGGCGTCCCGGTCGCCCCGCCGCGTCGGGGTCAGCGTCGTCACCACCCGGCGCCGCTCCCCCGGCGGCACGATCAGCCGGTGGCGCGACGGCACCGCGCCCGCCGAGGGTTCCCACGCGTCGCGCAGCACCAGCACCGCCCGCCGCCGGCCCGGGTTCGCGACGCGCAGCGCGACGTCCAGCGACGTCCCGAGGCGCACGGTCGCGATCCCCTCGCGCTCGCGCTCCAGCCGCAGGCTCCGGACCGGCACCGCGACGAGCGCGTCGACGAGCGCGGCGAGCGCCAGCACCCCGGAGACCACGAGCACCCCGGTGCCCGAGGGCCAGAGCAGGCCCACGACCAGCGCACCCAGCGCGACGAGCAGCGCCAGGCGCCCGGTGACGGCCATCTCGTCGAGCCTCGTCTAGCGCGGTACCGGCACGGCGCCGAGCACCCCGGTCACGACCCCGTCGGCGGTCACGCCCTCGAGCTCGGCCTCGGCGCGGACGGCCACGCGGTGGCGCAGGACGGGCGGGGCGAGGGCCTGCACGTCGTCCGGGGTCACGTACTCGCGCCCCGACAGCCACGCCCAGCAGCGCGCCGCGAGCAGCAGCGCCGTCGCACCGCGGGGCGAGACGCCGAGCCGCAGCGACGGCGAGGAGCGCGTCGCCCGGCACAGGTCGACGACGTAGGCGAGCACCTCGGGCCGCGCCGTCACCCGGGACACGGCGGCCCGCCCGGCGCGCAGGTGCTCCGGCCCGGCCACGGGTCGCACCCCGGCGGCGGCGAGGTCGCGCGGGTCGAAGCCCTCGGCGTGCCGGCCCAGCATCCGGATCTCGTCGTCACGCGCGGGCAGCGGCAGCACGAGCTTGAGCAGGAACCGGTCGAGCTGGGCCTCGGGCAGCGGGTAGGTGCCCTCGTACTCGACGGGGTTCTGCGTCGCGGCCACGACGAACGGGTCGGGCAGCGGGCGCGGCACCCCGTCCACCGAGACCTGGAACTCCTCCATCGCCTCCAGCAGCGACGCCTGCGTCTTCGGCGGGGTGCGGTTGATCTCGTCGGCGAGCAGGAGGTTCGTGAACACCGGGCCGGGCCGGAACGAGAACTCGGCGCTGCGGGCGTCGTAGACCAGCGAGCCGGTGACGTCGCCGGGCATGAGGTCGGGGGTGAACTGGACGCGCCGGTCCTCGAGCGCGAGCGCGGCGGCGACCGACCGCACGAGCAGGGTCTTCGCGACGCCCGGGACGCCCTCGAGCAGCACGTGGCGCCGGCTCAGCAGGGCGATGACCAGGCCGGTCACCGCGGCGTCGTGCCCGACGACGGCCTTCGCCACCTCGCGCCGCAGGGCCAGCAGGGCCTCGCGGGCCTCGTCACCGGTGACGGTCCGGTCGGTCCGCTCGCCCCCCGTGCTCACGGCCGTCGTGTCGCCCGTGCCCGTCACGCGGCCCTCCCTCCCCGGGAACCCCGCGGTCCCCGCCGTGCGCCATCCGATCACGGCGCCGGATCCCGTCCGTCGCGCGGTGCTGGTCCGGTCGCGTCCCGCACGCCCCGGCGCAGCGCGTCGAGGTCTCCGGCGAGGGTGACGAGCGCGGGGTCGTCGGCGGGCACCGGGCCGTCGAGGACCGCCCCGACCTCCCCCACCGGCCGGCCCGTCCGCGCGGCGACGGCGTCGACCACCGCCCGCGTCCCCGCGCCGCGCGGGACCCCGAGCCGCGCCGCGAGGTCGCGCACGGCGTCGCCGCGCAGGGCCGCCGCCGCGCGGTCGCGGGCCCCGGCGCGCCGGTAGAGGCGCGCCCGGCCCCGCACGGTCTCCCCGGCGGGCACGACGACCGGGAGGTCCTCGGTGACGACCGGACCGAGCCGCCGCCCCCGCCACAGCGCCACGGCGAGCCCCGCCACGAGCAGCTGCACCGGACCCCAGACCCAGCCGCTCGGTAGGAGCTCGGTGGTGCTCCGCTCCTGGCCGGGCTCGGCCGGCGGCGGGACCGGGAGGTACCAGAGCAGGTCGGGGTGTGCGCCGAGGAGGTTGAGGGCGAGCGCGGCGTTGCCCTGCTCGTCGAGGACATCGTTGGTGAACGGGGCGGCGTCGCCGACGACGGTGACGGTGCGCCCGCGGTCGCGGACCGCCACCAGGGAGCTCGCGCCGACCGGCTCCTCCACGGGGTAGCAGCGCTGGGCGGCCGGGTCGTCGGTGGCGTAGGCGGCGCCGACGAGGTCGACCGGGCCGGCGCGGACGGCCGCGGGCAGCCCGCAGGCGGGGTCGGTGGGTTCGGGGAGCGCGAGCAGCTCGGTGCGCACGGCCGGGGCCAGAGCGGCGAGGGAGCGCTCGTCGGGGCGGACGAGGACGAGGTCCGCGCCCGCCGCCGCGAGGGTCTCGCGCTGGCGGGTGCTCATCCGCTCCGGGAAGGTCACGAACACCGTGCGGCCGCGCGCGGCGGTGGCGGCGTCGAGGTCGGCGACGGGCTCGACGCGCACCCCCTGCCCCTCGAGCAGGCGGGCCAGGGCCATCGAGCCCTCGGGCGACGCGGCCTCCGGGTCCAGCCCGCCCGTGCGGGGCGCGGCGCCGAGCAGGGCGATGACCAGCGCGCCGAGCAGCACCGCGGCCACCACCAGCACCGGCCCGCGCCAGCGGCGGATCCCGCCCCTGTTGGCAGCGAACGGCCTGTTCGCTGCTTCTACGCGTCGGAAGTCTCCGTTGATCACCGCGCCGGGCGGCGATTCGGTCACCGGGGTGCTCGTCGGGCCGGGCGCTCCGGCGGTCACGCGGGCTCCACCGCGCGGGTGGCGGCGACGGCGGCGTCGACCGCGCGCAGGCGGGCGTCGGTGTCGGCGTCGGCCGGGCGACCGCCGTAGACGGTCTCGTCGAACCGGCGCGCGGCCTCTCGCAGCTCGCCGGCCGCGGTGGGCAGCACCCGCCCGCCCTCCCGCGCGGCGTCGCCGGCCGTGCGCCCCTGGCGGGGCTCGAGGATCGTGCGCTCCTCGAGCGCGCGCACGATCGCCCGCATCCGCTCGCGCACCGCGTCGTCGTAGGCGCCGGCGGCGGCGTGGCGGTCGGCGAGGCGGCGGTGCTCGGCGGCGGTGCGCTCGGTGTCGCCGAGCACCGCACCGGGTGCGGCCGCCGCGCGCGCCACCCGACCGAACCGGCGCCGGACCAGCACCACCACGACCACCAGCACCACCACGAGCACCAGCAGCCCCCACCCACCACCCGGCGAGACGGCGGACGCCGCGCGCAGCAGCTCGTCGAGGCGCCGGGCGAGCCACTGCAGCGCGGCCGTGACCGGGTCCGGGGCGGCCTCCTGGTACGCCCGCCAGGCCAGCTCCTCGCGGGCCAGCTCGCGGGCGGGGTCGGCGCCGATGTCGATCGGGACCGCGCCCGGGCCCGGCGCGCCGGGCGGGACGGGCCCCACCGGGTCCATCAGCGTCCGCCGGCCGCGGCCCGCTGCAGCTCGATGTCGAAGCCCTCGCGGCGCATGCGCTGGTCGACGTAGAGGAGGCCGGTGACCCCGGACTGGAAGGGCGTGGTCAGCGTGCTCGCGATGATCCCGCCGAGCGCGGTGAGCAGCAGCAGCGGCAGCGGCGTCGCGCCCCCGCCGGCGCCACCGCCGAACGCCGCGATGCCGCCGATGATGCCGAACGGCACCGCGATGATCGCCGAGACGACGAACGCGATGATCGCGCCGAGCAGCTGGATGCCCAGCACCGGCCAGAAGCGTCCCTTGACGAGGAACCACGAGCGGCGCAGCGCCTCGGTGACCCCGATGCCCTCGAGCACGTAGGCGGGGGTGGCCAGGGAGAGCATGACGGCCAGCCAGATGGCGACGACGACGGCGGCGATCACGCCGATGCCGACGACGATGCCGCCGACGACCGGGTCGACGAGCAGCAGGAGCAGCCCGGGGACGACCCCGACGAGCACCACACCGAAGAGGATCAGCCCGATCAGCAGCGCGACGCCGATGAGCCCCCAGATGCGCGTCCGGGCGGCCCGCCAGGTCTCGCCGGCGTCCACCGGTGCCCCGAGCACCGCCCGGCTGATGACGACCATGACGATGCCGGTGAGCACTGCCGTCGCGATCAACGTGATCACGGCGGTGATCAGCGACGAGGCCCCCGAGCCCGCGACCTGCTCCGTGAGGCGGGAGAGGTCAGGCGATCCGCCCAGCGGCGGCGTCGGCGCCGGTGCGACCAGCGTGACGATCAGCTGGGCGAGCCCGCTGACCACCGCCACCAGCGCGGACGTCCCGAGCACGATCTTGGGGTGCGCGCGGATGTAGCCCAGCGCACCGTCGAGGATCTCGCCGACGCCCAGCGGCCGCAGCGGCACGATCCCGGGCTTGGGCGCCCGCGGCGGCACGCCGCCGAAGCCGGGCTGGCCGTAGCCCTGCTGACCCGGCGGCCCGTACCCGGGCTGGCCGTACCCCTGCTGCCCGTACCCCTGCTGGCCGTACCCCTGCTGGCCGTAGCCGGGCGAGCCCGGCTGGCCCGGCGGCCCGTACCCGGGCTGGCCGTACCCCGGCTGGCCGTATCCCGGCTGGCCGTAGCCCTGTTGCCCGTAGCCCGCGGGCCCGGCCTGCCCGAAGCCGGGCTGGCCGTACCCCGGCTGCTGCCCGTACCCCGGCTGCTGCCCGTACCCGGGCTGCTGGCCGTAGTCCGGCTGCCCGTAGCCCGCCTGACCCTGCCCGGCCCCGCCCCAGGTCGGCTGGCTCGCCTCGGGCCGGGCGAAGCTCGACCCCGCGTCGCTGCCCTGGTCCGCGGCCTGACCCTGGCTCCCGCTCCCGCTCCCGCTCCCGGCGTCCGGCGGCGCGAAGCCCTGCCCCTCCCCCGGCCGGTGCACCTCGGTCGGCGCGGCACCGGACGAGCCGGCGTCGCCGCCGCTCGGGTCCCAGGCCGGGACCGACGACGGGCCGGGCGTGCCTTCCGGAGGCGTGCGCTCGTCGCCGCGCGCCTCCCGGGGCTCGTCCTCGCCGGGCGATCCCGACGACGAGCCGGACGACGGACCACTCACCTCGGGCACGCTCCCTCCTCGCGCCGGTGACTCCCCGCGCCGGACCGATGAAGTCGCGATCGTGCCACGCGCCTGCGTCCGGCACGCGTCAATCGTGCGCACCGTGTCTGCCACGATCCACCGGTGGCCCTGCACTCCGCACTGTGGCGACGCCTCGACGTCGCCGACGGCCTGGCCCACGGCGCCGTCTCCGACTTCACGCCCGACGCCGAGCACCCCGACGGTGCGCACCTCCTCGACGGCTCCGCGGTGATGCGCGACGACGCCGGGCCCTGGTCGCTGCGCTTCTCCGTGGTGGCCGACCGCGCCTGGCTGACCCGCACCGTCTTCGTCGAGGTGCTCGCCGACGACGGGCTCGAGCGCGTCACGCTCTCGGTCGACCAGCTCGGCGAGTGGACCCTCGACGGCCGCCCCTGGCCCGAGCTGCGTGGCTGCACCGACGTCGACGTCTCGGCCTCCCCGCTGACCAACGCCCTGCCCGTGCGCCGCCTGGGCCTGCCCGTGGGCGGCGAGGCGGCCATCGACGTCGCGTGGCTCGACGTGCCGTCGCTGGCGGTCCACCGCGTGCGCCAGGTCTACCGCCGCGGCCCCGACGACGCCCGCGGTCTCGCGACGTACACCTACGCCGACCCGACCTACGGCGAGTACGGCATCACCGTCGACGCGGCGGGCCTCGTCGTCGCCTACCAGGGCCTGTTCACGCGCGTCGCCTAGGTACCCTCGACGGGGTCTGTGTCCCGGCGAGGTGGAGGGGTGGCCGCGCTGCGCCTGACCTCCGGCCCCACCCGCTGGGTCGTGCTCGCCGCCGCCGTGCTCGCGGTGGTCGTCCTCCTGCTCACGGTGCCGCTGCCGACGCCGCTCGAGGTGCGCGACCGGGTCGCCGCGCTCGGTGTCTGGGCGCCGGTGACGTTCCTGCTCGTGCACGCCGTCGTGACCACGTCGCCCCTGCCGCGCACCGCGTTCTCGCTCTCGGCGGGCCTGCTGTTCGGGCCGTGGGTCGGGCTCGCGCTCTGCCTGGTGGCCAGCACGGTGTCTGCGGCGGCCGCGTTCGCGCTGGTCCGCCGCCTCGGCGGCCGGGCGGCGCGACGGCTCGGGGCGGGCCGCGTGCGGGTCCTCGAGGAGCGGATCTCCGCCCGCGGCCTGCTCGCCGTGACGTCGGCGCGGCTCGTGCCCGCGATCCCGTTCGCCCCGCTGAACTACACGTTCGGGCTGACGAGCGTGCGCTGGCGGCACTACCTGGGCGGCACCGCGGTCGGGCTGGTCCCGGGCACGTCGGCGGTCGTCCTGCTGGGGGACGCGGTCACGGGCACGCTCTCGCCGAGCATGCTCGCGGTGTTCGCGGTCAGCGGCGCGATCGGGGTGGTCGGCGTGCTGCTGTGCACGTACGCCCCGACCGCCGGGACCGCCGAGCCGGAGGAGTGACTCAGCTGCCGGGCGGCGGCGCGGGCTCGGAAGGCTCCGGCTCCTCGCCGACGCTGGTGCGCGGGCCCTCGGTCGGCACCGGGCCCTCCTCGGGACGCGGCGCGTCGGCCGGGGCCGGCGGCGCGACCGGGTCGGGCGTGATGACGCCGGGCTGCGGGGCCGGGCCGGGCGGCGGGAAGCCCTCGGTCGAGTAGCCGTTCGGGCTCGACGGCGACCCGGGGGCCGGCTCGGCGGGGAACACGCAGGCGCTCACGGCGATGCCTCCGGCGAGCAGCACGCCCGCCAGGGCCGCCGTGCGCCCGGCCGTCCGTCGGTTCGGCACTCGGGTCCCTCCCAGATCGTCCCGGCTCTCCGCCGGGGCCCCGACCCCCGTCGGCGCGGGCAGACGGTATCGCGTCGCCGCTGCGCCCGCCGCGCTCGCCCCGTGTGAGCGATCTCGTCCGGCAGGCCGTTCACCGACGGCCCGCCAGCACCCCCCGCGGCCGGATCGAGCGCATCGGCTCGGGGCCGGCGCCCTCCTCGCGCAGCACGTCGTTGGCGGCGGTGACCGCGGTGACCGCCGCGCGCTCCATCAGCGCCGACGGCACCTCGCACGCCACCCAGTCCCCCGCCAGGCGCAGCCCGCGGGCGTCGGTGAGGACGCCGGGGCGCACGAGGTGGTAGCCGGGGTCGAAGCCCGGGGCGTTGGTGTAGCGGTGGGCCTCGACGTCGAGCACGCGCAGGTCCGCGGCCTCGGGCCACAGCGCCGTGAGCTCGTCGCGCATCGCGGCCACGAGGTCGTCGCGGGACGCGGCCGGCGGGCAGGCGTAGGAGTGCAGCTCGACGACCGACCCGCCGCGCTCGCGGGCCCAGCGCGCCGACCCGCCCTCGAGCCGGTGGAACAGGCTCACCGAGTCCAGCACGCGCTCGCGGGTGACGCCGGTGAACGGGGCGCGCGCCGGGTCGACGTCGCCCTCGCAGTACAGGCGCGCCACCACGTACGGCTCGCCGCTCGGCAGCGCGGCGATCCTCCGCGCGAGCCCGGGTGCGGCGGCGACGAGCTCCGGGGAGGCGGCCACCAGGTCCCGGGTGGCGGGCACGTCGGTCGCGACGACGAGGTGGCGGGCGTGCCGCGCGGGCTCGGACTCGACGTCCACCGCCCAGCCGCGCGCCCCGTCCGGGCGCAGCGACACCGCTCGCGCACCGGTCGTCACCGTCGCGCCGTGCTTCTCGAGCAGCCGGGTGAAGGGGTCCCAGAGCGTCGTGCGGTAGTCGTCGACCGGGGCGTCCATGCCCAGGCCCTCGGGGTTGCCGGTGAAGTAGAAGTGGCACATGGCCAGGAACTCGGCCGCCGAGTAGCGCTGCTCGACGTTGAAGAACGAGTGCGCGAAGACCTCGAAGAGCATCGCCCGGCCGCGGTCGGAGAAGCCGAGCGAGTCGAGCAGCTCGGCCGCGCTGCGGTGGTCGTGCTCGGCGTAGGTGCGGACCGGGTCGTAGTGCAGCATCGCCAGCGCCTCGTCGGCGTTGACGTGGCGCAGCTCGCCGAGCTTGAAGCTCGGGCTGCGCAGCACGAGCGCGACGAGGTTGAGCAGCGGCGTGCGCGGCAGGTCGGTGAAGTCCTCGGGCTCCCACCCGACCGAGGGCCGGCTGGCGATCGGGTAGCCGCCGACGTCGCGCAGGAAGCCGAGCTCCGGGTCGAGGCGGCGCAGGAGGTCGCGCAGCGTGTAGTACTGCCGGAAGAAGCCGTGGTAGCCGTGCTCGACGATCACCTCGCTGCCGTCGGCCAGCCGCCGGTCCCACGTGCCGAGACGGCCCCCGAGCTGCGGCGCCGCCTCGAGCAGCTCGACCCGCACGCCGCGCTCGGCGAGCACCAGGGCGGCGCTGACGCCCGCGACGCCGCCGCCGACCACCACCGCCGTGGCGTCCGGACCCACCCGGTGCGGGAGGTCGGGGCGGGCGGTGACGTGGCGGTGGGGACGGAACGGGCCGGGCATGCGCAGCACGGGCACGGAGCCTAGGCCGGACGGGCGGCATGAGCCTGCGGGGACGGGGGCACCTTGCCGCCACGGAGGACGCGTCACACCACCGCGGCGCGTCGAGGCGGGAGGGCACCCATGCAGACCGACCGGGAACGCCGTGTCATCGACGAGGTCACGAAGGGGCTGATCATCGGCGGGTCGGTGCGCGACGCGACCGAGGGCAGGACGTTCGGGGTCGAGGACCCGTCCACCGGCGAGATCCTCTGCGACGTCGCCGACGCCTCGCCCGAGGACGGGATGGCCGCCCTCGACGCCGCCGTCGCCGCGCAGCCGGAGTGGGCGGCGACCGCGCCGCGCGAGCGCGGGGAGATCCTGCGCCGCGCGTTCGAGCTGATCACCGAGCGCGCCGACGACATCGCCATGCTCATGACGCTCGAGATGGGCAAGCCGCTGGCCGAGTCGAAGGCCGAGATCACCTACGCCGCCGAGTTCTTCCGCTGGTTCTCCGAGGAGGCCGTGCGGATCAGCGGCGAGTGGAAGGTCAACGCGACCGGCAGCGGCCGCGTGCTCGTCATGCGCCAGCCCATCGGGCCCTGCCTGCTCATCACGCCGTGGAACTTCCCGCTGGCCATGGGCACCCGCAAGATCGGCCCGGCGATCGCCGCGGGCTGCACGATGGTGATCAAGCCGGCCTCGCTGACGCCGCTGACGATCCTGAAGCTGGCCGACGTCCTCGCCGAGGCCGGCCTGCCCGACGGCGTGCTCAACGTCGTCACGACGAAGTCGACCGGCAAGGTGATGGGCCCGCTGATCACCGACGGGCGCATCCGCAAGCTGTCGTTCACCGGCTCCACCGAGGTCGGGCAGAAGCTGCTGCAGCAGTCGGCGGAGCAGGTGCTCAAGACGTCGATGGAGCTCGGCGGCAACGCCCCGTTCGTCGTGTGCGCCGACGCCGACGTCGACGAGGCCGTCCAGGGCGCGATGCTGGCCAAGATGCGCAACATCGGCGAGGCCTGCACCGCGGCGAACCGGTTCTACGTGCACGCCGACGTCGCCGAGGAGTTCACGAAGAAGCTCACCGAGCGGATGGGCGACATGAAGGTCGGCCGCGGTACCGAGGAGGGCGTCGAGGTCGGGCCGCTCGTGGAGGCCGATCAGCGCGACAAGGTCGCCGAGCTCGTCGACGACGCGGTGCAGAAGGGCGCGACGGTGCGCACCGGCGGCGAGGTGCCCTCGGGCGCGGGCTACTTCTACCCGCCGACCGTGCTCGCCGACGTCCCCACCTCCGCCCGCCTGGCCAAGGAGGAGATCTTCGGTCCGGTCGCGCCGATCTTCACGTTCACCGAGGACGACGAGGCGATCCGCGCGGCCAACGACACCGAGTTCGGTCTGGTCAGCTACCTGTACACCCGGGACCTGAGCCGGGCGATCCGCCTGTCCGAGCGCCTCGAGGCCGGCATGGTCGGGCTCAACCAGGGCATGGTGTCCAACGCCGGCGCGCCCTTCGGCGGCTGGAAGCAGTCGGGCCTGGGCCGCGAGGGCGGCAGCGTCGGCATCGACGAGTACCTCGAGATCAAGTACGTGGCGATGAACGTGTAGGCGCCCCGATCACCGGTTCCGGGGGTCGGAGCCGGGCAGGTGCTCCTGTCCGGTGGCCCCTGCGGCGCTCTCGCCGATGCTCGGGGCGCCGCTGCCGGTGTGCGCCTCCATCCGCAGACGATCGGCCATGTGCGGGTAGTGCAGCTCGAACGCCGGGCGCTCGGAACGGATGCGGGGCAGGTCGGTGAAGTTGTGCCGCGGCGGCGGGCACGAGGTCGCCCACTCCAGCGAGTTGCCGTGACCCCACGGGTCGTCGACCTCCACCGGCCGGCCGAAGCGGTAGCTGTGGAACACGTTCCAGAGGAAGGGCAGCGTCGAGGCGCCCAGGATGAACGCGCCGATCGTCGAGATCGTGTTCAGCAGCGTGAAGCCGTCGGTCCCGAGGTAGTCGGCGTAGCGGCGCGGCATGCCCTCGTTGCCCAGCCAGTGCTGCACCAGGAACGTCAGGTGGAACCCGATGAACGTCAGCCAGAAGTGGACCTTGCCGATGCGCTCGTCCATCATCCGGCCGGTCATCTTCGGGAACCAGAAGTAGATGCCGGCGTAGGTGGCGAACACGATCGTGCCGAACAGCACGTAGTGGAAGTGCGCCACCACGAAGTACGAGTCGGACACGTGGAAGTCCAGCGGCGGGCTGGCGAGCAGCACGCCGGTGAGGCCACCGAACAGGAACGTCACCAGGAAGCCGATCGAGAACAGCATCGGCGTCTCGAACGTCAGCTGGCCGCGCCACATCGTGCCGATCCAGTTGAAGAACTTGATGCCGGTCGGCACGGCGATGAGGTAGGTCGTGAAGGCGAAGAACGGCAGCAGCACGGCCCCGGTGGCGAACATGTGGTGTGCCCACACGGCCACCGACAGCGCCCCGATCGCCACGGTGGCGAACACGAGCGTCTTGTAGCCGAAGATCGGCTTGCGGCTGAACACCGGGAAGACCTCGGTGACGATGCCGAAGAACGGCAGCGCCACGATGTAGACCTCGGGGTGCCCGAAGAACCAGAACAGGTGCTGCCACAGGATCGCCCCACCGTGCTCGGGCGCGAAGAGCTGCGCGCCCAGGTGCCGATCGGCCTCCAGGCCGAGCAGTGCGGCCGTGAGGATCGGGAACACCATCAGCACCAGGATGACCGTCACCAGGATGTTCCAGGTGAAGATCGGCATCCGGAACATGGTCATGCCCGGGGCGCGCAGACAGACGATGGTCGTCACGAAGTTGACGCCACCGAGGATGGTGCCGAGACCGGCGACGACCAGACCGAGCAGCCACAGGTCGGCGCCGAGGCCCGGCGAGTGCACGACGTCCGAGAGCGGCGTGTAGGCGAACCAGCCGAAGGCGGCCGCGCCGTCCGGGGTGAAGAAGCCGAAGAGGACGATGGACCCGCCGAAGAGGAACAGCCAGTACGAGAAGGCGTTCAACCGCGGGAACGCCACGTCGGGCGCCCCGATCTGGAGCGGCACGATGTAGTTGGCGAACCCGAACAGGATCGGTGTGGCGTAGAGCAGCAGCATGATCGTGCCGTGCATGGTGAACAGCTGGTTGTACTGGTCCACCGACAGGATCTGCAGCCCCGGCTGCGCCAGCTCGGCGCGCATGAGCAGCGCCATGAGCCCGCCGATCAGGAAGAACCCGAACGACGTGACGAGGTACAGGATCGCGATGTCCTTCGGGTCCGTCGTCCGCAGGTAGTGCGCGAACCCCGACCCGCGCTTCGCCTCCCGCGCCGGGTACGGCGTGGTGACGATGGGTGTGGGTACGTCGCGAGGGATGGTCGACATGGTCGACAGAGCTCCTCGGTTCCGGGCGTTCGGATACGAGGTGTGGAAGTGGTCCACGTCACACGGTAGGAGCGGTCCCGCACGGCGGCAAGAGGGCCGGTGTCGGCGACACGGCGACCGCGAGGGGTGCCTCACGGCCTCCCGGAGACGTGCCACAGGTCGCCCACCAGGTGCTCGCCGTCGAGGCGGTGGGGCGCGGGGGTGTCGTGTAGGACGAGCAGGCCCTCCGGCAGGGCGGCCAGCCCCTCGGGCCGGTCGCAGCCCCGCCCGACCGCGACCTCGGTGACCAGCGTCAGCTCCTCGGCCCGGGTCGCCGGCGGCAGCGGTCCCGCCGCGCCGCCGGGCAGGCGCAGCACGCGGGCCGGGCCGTCGAGCACCATCGTCGGCCCCGCCAGCACGAGCAGGTCGTCGCCGTCGCGGGCGAGGTCGCGCACCCCGAGGCCCTCGAGGTCCACGAAGTGCTTGGTCACGCCGTCGAGCGCGAGCTCGGCCCCGTCGGCGTGCACCGCGACCTCGAGCAGCACCGCCCAGCCGCGCAGCACCGGGCCCCGCAAGCCGAGCACCACGCCCCCGCCGGCCGACGCGTCCCGCACGGCGAGGCCCTCGACGTCGAACCCGTTGTCCTTGCCCGGGATGCCGAGGAACGGGCCGAGGTGCTCGTCGTGCGCCAGCGCGCCCCACAGACCCCGCTTGCCCGACGGCAGGCGCGCCGCCACTCCGAGCCCGCGCACCTCCTCCCCCGCCGGGACCGTCACGCATCCGTCCGGTCCCTCGCGCAGCGGGAGCCGGGCCAGCACGCGGCGCGACTTCTCCGGCGACACCCGCGCGAGCCGCTCCCCGATCTCGTCGAGCGGGGTCTCCGGCCTGACCCGCCGGCGCTTGGCGCTGTGCGACCCGGCGACCCACAGGCACCCGTCGACCACGTCGAGACCCTCGGCGTCGACCTCGTCCTCGGGCGTGCCGCGCAGCCCGACCGCGTCGTGGAGCGGGACCTCCTGCGGGTCCTCCCAGTCCAACGAGCCGCCGGGAACGCGGCGCAGCCGCAGGAGCGAGGAGCCCTCGTCCGGCGCGAGGAACATCGTGTCGCCGACGACGGCCACGCCCGAGAGGTCGAGGCCGGCGGTCGGGGCGTGCGCGCCGAGGTGGAGGCGGACGGGGATCGGGTCGCTCACGGTCTCGGCCACCCCCCGATCATCGCCGCCCGCTCACCGCCGACGGAAGGTGAACACGGCGGTTCGGCCGTCCGACGACTCGAGGCGCACCGTCGACCCGTCCTCGACGAACGTCCCACCCTGCTGGACGCGGGTCACGCGGCCGTCGTCCTCGACGTCCACCCAGCCCGGGCCCATCGCGGTGACCCCGAAGTCCACCCCGTCGTTGTCCCGCGGCGGCCGGCGCTTCGTGCTGCGGGCCGAGCGCGTCGACTGGTTCGCGTCCGGCTGGTCCACCTCCACCGGTGCGCCGGTGACCGTCGCCCGGCAGTCGGCGCCGCGGCAGCTCACCGAAGTGCTCGAGCCGCCGCTGCACCCGGCGAGCAGGCCGCCCGCGACGAGCGCGACGGCGAGCGCGCCGAGCACCGGGCGGCGCGTCGCGGCGTGCCGGCTCGTGGCGGGCAGGGTGGTCTCGGGGGGCAGGGCAGGCACGGCGCACCTCGTCGTCGCTCGGCTGGGGATGATCTCGCCGCGTCTGACGTCCGGGCCACGACGGAATGTTCCGGTGACTTTCCGGGAAGATGCGCACCGTCGCTCACTCGGCGCGCCGGTCGTCGGGCCAGGCTCATCGCGTGGAGCGCGCACCGGCTCGAGGAGGCACCGGACGGCGGGGAGCACTGACCCGGACCACGGGCCCGGGACGAACCCCGCGACGTCAGCCGAGGACGCGCTCCAGGACCGCGGCCATGTCCGCGGGCGCCCATCCGTGCTCCGCGCCGGGCACCTCGGCGCGCGCGGCGTCGGGCAGCGCCGCGACCAGCGCGTCGGCGGCCTCCACGAAGAACGGCCAGGCGGCGCTGCCGGTCAGCACGGTCGTGGGCACGGTGACGGCGCGCGGGAGCGTGCCGTCCGCCAGCGCGTCGGCGGCCCACGCCAGCGCCTCGGCGTCGGCGGCGGTGGTGGGGGCGAGGCGGAGGTAGCGATCGCGGTCGGGGCCCGCGAGCATCTCGTCGAGCCACCCCGGCGGCATGCCCTCCATCGCGAACCGCAGGACCGCCTCGGGGTCGCCGGCCGCTCCGCGCTCGACGATGCCGGCGTGCCAGGCCCGGGCGTCGTCACCGCCGGCCGTCCCCAGCGGCACCTCCCACAGCACCAGCCGGTCGACCCCGGCCAGCTGCGCCGCGGCGGCCAGCGCGATCGCCCCGCCCGACGAGCTGCCGTAGAGCGCCGCACGCCCGCCGACCTCGTCGACCAGCGCGGAGATCGCCGCGACCTCGCCGGCCAGCGAGAACGGGGCCTCGCCGCCGGAGTCGCCGCGCCCGGGCCGGTCGTGGTGCACGACGTCGAAGCCCCGGCCGGCGAGCTCCGTGGTCAGCGCGCGGGTGGCCGTGTCGGTCGCGCGCATCTGCCCCAGCCCACCGACCAGCACCAGCGGGCGCCCGCCCGACCCCTCGCGGTCGTAGGCGATCCGCCGGCCGTCGTCGGTGCGGACGTACACGTCAGCCCGCCAGGGCCCGCAGGCGCCGGACGACCTCGTCGGCGCCGAGTGCCCGGGTGACCTCGTAGAGGTCGGGGCTGCGCTGCGCGCCGGTGATCGCGACGCGGGCGACGTTGGCGGCGTCGCGCAGCATGCCCGGGTAGGCGTCGGGGTCCTTCTTGTACGTCTTCGGGTTCGGCGCGAAGCCGTGCCGGTTCGCCAGGTCACGGATCTGCTGGAACCAGGTCGGCTGGTCGCCCTCGTGGACGTAGGTGTCGGCGAGGTCGGCGGCGACGGCCCGGACCAGGGCCGGGTCCAGGCCGCCGAAGCGCTCGTCGGCCGGGTCGGTGACGTCGGTGAACAGCTCGGGGAAGAAGAAGCCGTACGCCTCGCGGAAGTCCGACCACTTCGCGAGGTCCTTGCGCGGGTTCTCGACGCCGACCCGCTCGACGTCGATCGCCGCGGCCGCCAGCTCCGGGTTCGCGTCGAGCACCTTGACGACCTCGGGGTCGTACTCCGCGGCCCACGCCCGCACGCCGGCGAGGACGTCCGGGCCGGGGAGCGTCGCGATGTGGTCGGCGGAGATGTCGCTGAGCTTCACCGTGTCGACCAGCGGTCCGGCGAGCCCGAACTCGTCGAGGCGCAGTGGCGTCGCCAGCGCCTCGGGCAGCGGCACCTCCGCCAGCCGCGGGTTCGCCAGCCCGCGCAGGTAGTACTGCACGGCGGGCACGGGGTAGCCGGCCTCGAGGTAGAAGTCGACCGACGCCTCGGCGTCCTTGCGCTTGGAGAGCTTGCGCTTCGACCCACCCTCCTGCTTCATCAGCGGCGCGAGGTGGGCGTAGTCGACGGGCTCGAACCCGAGCGCGGCGAAGAGCTGGCGGTGCACCGGCACCGACGAGAGCCACTCCTCGGTACGCACCACGAGGGTGGTGCGCATGAGGTGGTCGTCGACGGCGTGCGCGAAGTGGTAGGTCGGCAGCCGCACGGGGTTGTCCGACGACTTGAGGATGACCACGTCGTTGTGGTTGTCCTCCATCTCGACCCGGCCCCGCAGGCGGTCGGAGAACGCGAACCGCTCCCCCACCACGCCGTCGGACCGGAACCGCGCGACCCACGGCTTGCCCTCGTCCAGCGCCGCGCGGACGTCGTCCTCGCTCGCGTCGCGCCACGGCGCCCAGCGGCCGTAGTAGCCGGTCGGGAGCTTGAGCGTCCGCTGCGCGTCGGAGATCGCGGCGAGCTCGTCCTTGGTGGCGAAGTCGGGGTAGGCCTTCCCCTGGCGCATGAGCTCGCGCACGTAGGTCTGGTAGATCGCCGCGCGCGCCGACTGGTGGTACGGCCCGTAGTCGCCGCGCGGCGCCGGCAGGGCCCCGATCTCCAGGTCGCCCTCGTCGGGCACCAGGTCGAACGCCTCGAACGCGCGCCGGAACTGCTCGTCAGCGCCCGCCACCTCGCGGCTCTGGTCGGTGTCCTCGATGCGCAGGACGTAGACGCCGCCCGTCGAGTGCGCGAGGTCGCGCGACACCATCGCCGTGTAGAGACCCCCGACGTGCACGAACCCCGTGGGGCTCGGGCCGAAGCGGGTGACCAGCCCCGGCTGACCGTCCCGCCCGCCCAGGTCGCGCGGCGGGTAGCGCTCCTCGAGCTCGGCGGGCTCGGGCAGGTCGTCCGGGAACAGGCCGTCGACGAGGGCGCGGTCCAGCATGCCCCCAATCTACGAGGTGGGCTCCGGCTCAGCGGGTGTCGGTCTGCCCGTCGCCGGTGGCGTGGCGACCGGCACCGTTCGACTCCGGCTCGGCGATCGCCGCGTCGGCGTGCTGCTCGGCGGCCGCGACGACCTTGGCGATCTCCGGGTCGGTGCTGGTGTCGAACCAGTCGGCGACGTCGGCGTCGTCCGCCCCGGGGCGCGACGCCGTGGTGCCGTCGTCGGGCGAGGGCTGGTAGCGGAAGACGCCGTCCTCGCCGGGCGCCCCGAGCATGCGGGTGAAGCCCTCGAGGGCCTTGCCGAAGTCGCTCGGCACCATCCAGACCTTGTTCGCCTCGCCCTGCGCCATCTGCGGCAGCGTCTGGAGGTACTGGTAGGCGAGCAGCTCCGGCGTCGGGCGCCCGGCCTTGATCGCCGCGAAGGTCTTCTCGATGGCCTTCGCCTCGCCCTGGGCCTGGTAGTACTGCGCGGCCCGCTCGCCCTGGGCGCGCAGCATCGTCGACTGCCGGTCGGCCTCGGCCTCGAGGATCGCCGCCTGCTTGGCGCCCTCCGCCGAGAGGATGGCGGCCTGCTTGTTGCCCTGCGCCTCGGCGATCGCGGCCTCGCGGTGGCCCTCGGCGGTGAGGATCATCGCCCGCTTCTCGCGGTCGGCCTTCATCTGCCGCTCCATCGAGTCCTGGATCGACGGCGGCGGGTCGATGGCCTTGAGCTCGACGCGTACCACGCGCAGCCCCCACGGCCCGGTGGCGTCGTCGAGGGCCCGGCGCAGGCGCGAGTTGATCGTCTCGCGGGACGTCAGCGCCTCCTCCAGGCTCATGCCGCCGACGACGTCGCGCAGCGTCGTCGTGGTGAGCTGCTGGACGCCGTTGATGTAGTCGGAGATCTCGTAGACGGCGTCGCGCGGCACGGTGACCTGGTAGTACACGACGGTGTCGATCGACACCGTCAGGTTGTCCTGGGTGATCACCGGCTGCGGCGGGAACGAGACGACCTGCTCCCAGAGCGCCACGCGCTCCCGGATGCGGTCGATGAACGGCAGCAGGAACGTCAGGCCCGGCGCCGCGGTGCGCTGGTAGCGCCCGAGCCGCTCGATGACCGCGGCCTCGGCCTGGCGGACGACCGTGATGCTCTTGACCACCGCCGTGATGATGAGGATCAGCGCGGCCGCGATGGCCACGTACAGCACGAGCGTGACGGGTTCCATCAGCTCTCTCCCTGCAGGGGCGGGCGGGACGGGTGGGCCGAGGGGTCGGCGCCGGTCGGGTCGGAGCCGGACGGGCCGGTGCCCGTGACCACGGCGGTCGCCCCGCGGATGTCGACGACGACCACGGCGGCGCCGGGGCGCAGCGCGGCGTCGTCGTGCAGCGCGGTGGCGGTCCAGAGCGCGCCGCCGATGCGCACGGTGCCGGCGTCACCCGGCGTGATGGCCTCGACGACCTCGGCCTGCGTGCCGAGCAGCGCCTGGGGACCGGCGTTGACGGTGCCGTCGGCCGTGTCGGTGCGCACCCGGCGCTGTAGTGCGGGGCGGGCGAGCAGGATCAGCACCAGCGACGACAGCCCGAACACGGCGACGTCGACCCCGAGCGGGGCGCCGAGCGCGGAGGCCCCGGCGGTGACGAGCGCGGCGAGCCCGAGCATGAGCAGCACGAAGGTGCCGGTCACGAGCTCGACCGCGACGAGCACCACCCCCGCGATCGCCCACAGCAGCGGGATCACACTGCTGAGTGTGCCAGACACCACTCGTCCGACGGGCCGATTCAGGCACCCACGGTGACGAAGTCGATCAATTGCTCCATCGCGGTGATCAGGGGCGTCTCGAGGTCGGTCCACGTCGACACCGACGACAGCACCCGGCGCGCCCCGGCCCGCTCGTCGCCCCAGCCCAGCGCCTCGCACACGCCGCGCTTCCACTCGATGCCGCGCGGGATCGTCGGCCACGCCTCGATCCCGACCGTCCGCGGCTTCACGGCCTCCCAGATGTCGATGTACGGGTGCCCGAGCACCAGCACGTGGGCGGCCGCGGGCCCGAGGTCGCGGCGCAGGCCCTCGGCGATCCGCGACTCCTTCGACCCGGTCACCAGGTGGTCCACGAGCACCCCGAGACGCCGGTCCGGCCCCGGCCCGAACTCGCGCGCGGCCTCCACCAGCACGTCGGCGCCGTGCAGGGGTTCGACGACGACGCCCTCGACGCGCAGGTCGTGACCCCAGACCCGCTCGACGATCTCCGCGTCGTGCAGGCCCTCCACCCAGATGCGGTGCGGGAGCGCCGTGCGCGCGCGGACGTTCTCGACCCGCCGCGACCCCGACGCCGACCGCTGCTGCGTCGCGGCCTTCTCCGGGCCCGCCGCGCGCTGCGGCGGCACGAGCGTCGCCGGACGGCCCTCGTGCAGGAACGCGGCGGGCTTGTTGGGGAACAGCCGGCGACGACCGGCGGCGTCCTCCAGCACGACCTCGCGGACGTCGGCCCGGATCACCGCCCCGCAGAAGGTCTCGGCGGCGTCCTCGACGACCAGCCCGGGCTCGGCGACCACCGAGACCACCTCGCGCGCGGGCTTGTGCGGCGCGAGCCCCGGCAGCCCGCCGGTGCGCCCGGCCCCGGACGAGGGCGACCCGCCCCGCCCCGGCACGCGCACGGCGCCGCCGGTCGTGCGGAATCCGGCGTCCCCGGTGGAGCCGTGCATGCCCCGGCCCTGCGTCCTCGCCACGGACGGCGACGCTAACGGTGCGTGGTGATCGTCCGGGGCCGACACGCCCGTGGGGGCGCGATCGACGAGCCCCGGCGCCTGCCGACCGTGCCCCTCGCGGCGACGTGGGGCACCGCCGACCTCGCCGGCTCCACCCGCGAGGTCCCGGTAGCGTTGATCGGGTGCCTTGTGCCAGTGCCTCCCTGGCCGTGTGGAGCGCGGCGTGGCTCGCCGGCCCGGTCGCGGCCGACGACGTCCTCGACGCGCTGACCCCGTGGTCCGAGGCCCACGACGTGGTCGCCGCGGACACGGCCGCCGCCGCGGTCACCGACCTGCCGACCCCGGACCGCGCGGGCACCGGCCTCGCCGCCCTGCTCGTCCTCGCCCGCCGGCGGGTCGGTCCCCTGGGTCCCGACGCGCGCCTCGTCATGCCCGCGCCGGGCGACGTCCGCGGGCTGCCCGGCCCCGACGCGCTGCGCATCGCCGCGATGGAGGCCGGCGAGTGCGCGGTGCTGGCCGGCGCGGGGCTCGCCGCCGTCCCGTCCCCCGTCGCCGACGGCGTGCTGCGCTGGACCGTGCACCTCGTCGACGACGTCCCGCCCGCCCCGCACCCGAGCCTGGCCGAGGCCGAGCACGACCTGCGCGGATCGGTGCGTGACGCCGCGGACACCCTCGCCGCCATGGACGTCGCCCGCCCCCGCGCCGGGGTGCGCGAGGAGATCGCCGACGCCCTGCGCCGCCGCCCCCGTCCGACCTGGCCGGCGGGCACCCCGGGGCGCCCGCTGCGGGTGCTCCAGCACGCCGACGAGGTCGAGGCGATCGTCGTCGCGGCCGCGGGGGACGACCCGGGCGGCGCCGTCTCGTCGTCCGCCACCCTCGCCCGCACCGACGCCCTGCGCCCGCTCGCCACGGCCGTGCGCGCGGCGCGGGTCGCGGCCGTCGCCGAGACCGTGCGGGCGCTCACCGCCGCCTGACCGGGAACGAGGGACGCCCCCGCCGCGACGTGCGCAGCGGGGGCGTCCCTCGGTCACCGTGGATCAGTGGCCGTGACCGTGACCGTGACCGTGACCGTGACCGTGGCCATGGCCGTGCCCGGACGACGACCCGCCGCCGGACTCCTTCGTGGTGCCGGACCCGGACGAGTGCCCCAGGTACGGCTCCCCCGCACGCAGCGGCGCCTGCTCGTACCGACCCTCGTGCGCCGCGACGGGGCGCGTGTCCCCGCGGAGCTCGGGGTGCTTCGCCTCGAGGCGCTGGCGCTGCTCCCACTTGCGCTGCATGCCGGTGACGTACTCCCGGTCGCCGTTGTAGGTGCCCCGCCAGGTCTGCGGCATCTGCTCCTTGGACAGGCCGGCGTCCGCGGTCCCGGTCAGCGCCGGGCGCGACGGCACCTTGCGCGTCTCGCCGCCGCACTCCGGGCACGCCGGCGCCGGCGCGTCCAGCCCGACCAGCCGGTCGAACCGCGCCCCGCACCCGCAGCGGTAGTCGTAGATCGGCACGCGGCTACCAGTTCTCGATCGACTTGCGGAAGATGTCCGCGATGTCGTCCTCGGTGGGCGTCCGCGGGCAGGTCGCGAGCAGCCGCTGCTGCTTCATCGTCCCGTCGACGAGGTCGGGGATGTCGCCCTCGCCGAAGCCGACCGCGCCGATCCCGTTGGGGATGTCGATGTCGCGCATCAGCTCGGTGACCACGTGCGGCAGCTGCTCCGCGGCGTTCGACTGCGTCTCCGCGTTCGGCCCGAGCAGCCGCGCGGCCGCCATGTGGCGGTCGGGGGCGGACTCGAAGCTGAACCGGAACGCCTCGGGCGCCGTCAGCGAGACCGACATGCCGTGGGGCACCATCGGCTCGTCCTGCGGGTAGCCCGCCGGGCGGAAGTCCCGCACCTGCCCGGCGATCGGGTAGGCGTTGGCGTGCGGGATGTGCACCCCGGAGTTGCCGAAGCCCATGCCGGCGAAGGTCGCCGCCATCATCATGTCCATCCGGGCGTCGACGTCCTCGTCGCCCCGCTCCACCGCCGTGCGGAACGAGCGCGCGAGCAGCGACATCGACTTCTCGCACCACAGGTCGGAGACGGGGTTCGACCCGCAGTAGGTCACCCGCTCCTCGGGCTTCTTGCGGTCGAACGTCGTGTACCAGCGGGCGGTGTACGACTCGAGCGCGTGGCAGACGATGTCCATGCCCGACGCCGCGGTGACCTGCGGCGGGAGGGTCATCGTCAGCAGCGGGTCGACGACGGCCAGCGTCGGGCGCAGCCGCCAGTGGCTGATGCCCGTCTTCACCCGCAGCGAGAGCACGTCGAGGATGCACATCGCCGTGGACTCCGAGCCCGTGCCCGCCGTCGTGGGCACCGCGATCAGCGGCTTGAGCTGGCCCGGGGGGACCTGGGCGTTGCCGACCGGCTTGTTGATGTAGTCCATCAGGTCGCCGGGGTAGGTCGTCAGCAGGTTGACGGCCTTCGCCGTGTCGATCGCCGACCCGCCGCCGACCGCGACGAACCCGTCCCACGGGCCCTGCTCGGAGGCGTAACCGATGGCCTTGTTCATCGAGTCGTCGGTGGGCTCGACGTGGACGCCGTCGAAGATCTCGACGGTCATGTCGTACCGCCGGATCTGGTCGGCGATGCGGTCGGGCAGGCCCGTCTGCTGCATGCCCGGGTCGGTGATGAGGAGGATTCGCTTCGCGCCGTACTGGGCGAGGTCGAAGCCGATCTCGTCGCAGGCGCCGGCGCCGAACTTCAGGGGCGGGGCGCCCCAGGTGAAGACCGACTCTTCGCTGGGGACCGGGGGAACGGTCATCCTGGTGTGCTCTCCGATCAGGTGTCGATCAGGTGTAGTGGCCGCCGCCGTTGCCCACGGTCTTGAGCTGGTGGATCTGCTCGGCGTCGTGCCCGAACACCACGGTCGCGTTGGTCTTCTCGGCCACGCCGCGGATCTTCTCGACCGACGAGTAGAACTGGCCCATGTCGTTGACGATGGCGGCCGGCGTCGTCGGCGGGCCGTAGCTCTCCCCCATGTACACGGCGTCCGACGTGAAGATCATCGTGCCGCTGTCGGGGAGGTCGACCTGCATCGACATGGTGCCGGGCGTGTGCCCCGGGGTCTGGAGCAGCGTGACGCCCGGGAGGAACTCGGTGTCGCCCGAGACCGTCTCCCAGTTCAGGTCCTCGTAGTCCGTCTTGAGGTGGGCGCCGTTGAACAGGCCGTCGAAGCCGAACGCCCACTCCTTCTCCTTGTCGCTGCAGATCAGCTTCGCGGAGGAGTCCTTGAACATGTCGGCGTTGCCGCAGTGGTCGAAGTGCAGGTGCGAGAGGACCACGTAGTCGATCTGGTCGGTCGAGACGCCGATCTGGCGCAGCCGCGAGTCGAGGTACTCCTCCTCGCTGACCTTCTCGTACGGGAAGAAGTCCTGCAGACCCGTGGGGCCCCAGCGCTCCTCCCAGTCACGCGGGCAGCTGGTGTCCCAGAGGATCGTCCCGTCGGGCGTCTCGACGAGGACGGTGTGGGTAGGGACGTCGGCCCACTCGGTGGGCTGGTCGCGCATCTGACGGGGGCGGATCGACCGCCCCGGCTTGAGCAGCAGCCACGTCAGGTCCGCGGTCATCGCTCCGCAGTCCAAGATGCTGACCTTGATCTCGCCACTGGCAGCCATTCAGCCGCTCCTCCGCTCCTCGCGTACCTGTCCCGGTCGACGTGGTGCGGGCGGGCCGGAGGGCTCGGGGTCGCGGTGGGTGACGGCGCGCGGTCCCGTATCGGGCGAGCACCGTTGCCGCACCTCCCCGACGTCGAGCGGGACCGCCGCACCCGGCGATGCATGCATCACCGGCCACGTGACGGGCGACACTAGCCACGCTCACGATCATTGTCCACACGGGAGGGGCGGCACTCATCCGTCCCCGGATCGTCTCCGGGCGCTACTCCATCACGGTGACACAAGCTGTCACCGACAGTGACCTTCGGGCACGGTGGTCCCGTGGTCGCTCCTCCCCCGCCGCCGGGTACGTCGACGCGTCGCCCGGCGGTCCCGGTCCGCCGCTCACGCCTCGCGACCGCTCGCCGTGCCCCCTTCTGGGTCCTCCTGACGTCGGGTCTCGTCGCCCTGGCCAGCGCGCCGGTCGTCCACCTCGCCTTCACCGACCGGTGGCGCGACGCCGACGGGATGCTGCCCGAGGGCCTCGTCCGCCTCACGGTCCTCGCGTTCTTCGCGCTGGTGATCAGCACCCCGACCGCCCTCACGAGCCTGGTGCTGGCGATCCGCGCGCTCGAGGAGGCGCCCGTCGAGGACGTCGCGGAGTACGGCGGTGGACGGCGCGTCGACCTCGTGTGGCCCGACCGCTACGCGACGCGGGGCCGGATCACCCTCGAGGAGCTCCCGGACGCCCGCGTGACGGCGACCCGCCGTCCCACCGGCGGCCGCATCCTCCCCGCCACCGTCGCCGTGGCGGGCGAGCCCGGATGCCGGGTCGTCCCGCGGCTCCAGCCGTTCGGGGCGACCTCCTACGAGGTGACGTCCGAGGGCCCGGCGATTCGGGTGACCGTCGCCGAGCGGGCGGGCGGCGTCGACACGACCTTCGAGGACGGCCGGGGGACGCGGTTGCGCTGGCGCCACCGCCCCGTCGCGGGCGTGACCCGGCTGACGCTCCTCGACGACCACGGCACGGCCTGGTGGGTCCGCCGGACGGGCCGGACGTCGGTGCGCGCCGAGCTGCCCGACGAACTGGACCCCGTGGCGGCCCGGGCCCTGGTGCTCGTCGCCGAGGACCAGATGACCGACGCGACCCGCCACGGCAGCGTCGTGCACATCCCGGGCAGGGACGTCGGCGCCGTCGCGACCGGCGGTGACTAGCGTCCGGGGCGCTGTGCGGGTCGGCGGGCCGGCTCGCAGCACCCGGGGTGGCAGAGCTCGCCGTTGCACCCGACGCCCGCCCGCGGCGCGCTGCCGAGGCCGCGGACCGGGGCGCCGTCGACCTGCTCGGCGATCAGCTCGGTGATCATCTCCACGAACCGCGGATCCGATCCCGCGCTCGCGGCCCGGACGAAGCCCATGCCGAGCTTCTCGGCGTGCTCGGCGGCCTCGTTGTCCAGGTCCCAGACGACCTCGAGGTGGTCGGAGACGAACCCGACCGGGCTGACGACGACGGCGACGACGCCGCGGTCGTGCAGGTCGTCGAGGTGGTCGACGATGTCGGGCTCGAGCCACGGGATCTGCGGCGGGCCGGACCGCGACTGCCACACGAGGTCGTGCTCGGGTGCCCCGACCGCCTCGGCGACGAGCCGCGCCGCGTCGGCCATCTGCCGCGAGTAGCGGTGCCCGCCCTCCTCCGGCGGCCCCGCGGTCCTGTCGGCCGACTCCGGGATCGAGTGCGCCGTGAACACCAGCCGCGTGTCGTGCCCTGCGTCGAGGCGCTCGCGCGCCGAGCGGACCCCGTCGGCGACCGCGGCGACGAACAGCGGGTGGTCGTAGAAGTGGCGCAGCTTGACGAGGTCCGGCGCCGCGCCCGTGCGGTCGATCGCCGCCTCGCGGGCCCGGGCGATGTCCTCGTGGTACTGCCGGCAGGCGGAGTAGCCGCCGTAGGCGCTCGTCGCGAAGACCAGGGCCCGCCGGATGCCGTCCTGCGCCATCGCCGTCACGGTGTCCTCGGCGAAGGGGTGCCAGTTGCGGTTGCCGAAGTACACCGGCAGATCGCGGCCGGCCTCGCGCAGCGCCCGGGACAGGTCGGCGACGAGGCGACGGTTGAGCTCGTTGATCGGGCTGACCCCGCCGAAGTGCTGGTAGTGCTCCTCGACGGCGTCGAGCCGCTCGGACGGCACCCCGCGCCCGCGCGTCACGTTCTCGAGGAACGGCCGCACCTCGTCGGGACCTTCCGGTCCCCCGAACGACAGCACCAGCACCGCGTCGAACCCATCACCGCTCACGCGGCCAGCATCCCCCGACCCACCGTCGGGTACACGCGCGGGCGTGACCGACACCGAGCCCGCGCCGACCACCGACGCCCCGGCCGACGAGCGAGCGGAACGGCAGTTCGGGCCGGTCTTCTGGATCTCGGTCGGGATCTCCGCGACCTTCGTCGCCGTCTCGTTCCTCGCCGTCGGCCCGGTCGGGGCGGCGCTGACGGCCGCCGTCTCGGCCGTCGTCGCCCACCTCGGCTGGGCCTACCTCCTCATCACCTCCGGTTTCGTGGTGTTCGCGCTCTACCTCGCCCTGGGGCGCTTCTCCCGTGTACGGCTGGGCGGTCCGGACGCGCGGCCGGAGTTCGGGCGCTGGGCGTGGTTCGCGATGCTGTTCCAGGCCGGCATGGGGGTCGGGCTGCTGTTCTGGGGCGTGGCCGAACCGGTGATGCACGCCCGCGAGCCCGCGCCCGGTACCGCGGTGCCCGGCACGCCGGAGGCCGCCGAGGTCGGGATGCAGTACGCGTTCTTCCACTGGACGCTGCACCCTTGGGCGGTCTACGCCGTGGTCGCGCTCGCCGTGGCCTACACGAGCTTCAACCGCGGCAGCGCGAGCCTGCGCCTGTCGGCGGTGCTGCGCCCGCTGCTCGGCGACCGGGTCGACGGTCCCCTCGGCACGGCCGTGGACGTCCTGGCCGTCGTCGCGACCCTGTTCGGGGTGGCGGTGTCCCTCGGGCTCGGGACGCTGCAGATCACCGCGGGGCTCGCTGACGTGTTCGGCGTGCCCGGCGGCGTGACCCTCTCGCTCGCGGTCATCGCCGTGACCGCCGTCGGCTACATGCTCTCCGCGTCGACCCCGATCTCCCAGGGCGTCAACCGGCTGAGCCAGCTGAGCCTGGTGCTCGCGGTGGTCCTGCTCGCCTACTTCGTCGTCCTCGGCCCGACGACGTTCCAGCTCAACCTGCTGACCCAGGAGACCGGGAACTACCTCGCGCGGGTGGTACCGATGAGCCTGCGCACCTACCCCTTCGCCGGCCCGTCCTGGCTCACCGACTGGACGATCTTCTTCTGGGCGACCTGGATCGCCTGGGCGCCCTACGTCGGCGCGTTCATCGCCCGCATCTCGCGCGGCCGCACGATCCGCGAGTTCGTCCTCGGCGTCATCGTCGCCCCGAGCATCTTCAGCATCGTCTGGTTCTCGGTCCTCGGCGGTGCGGGACTCGACGCCGACGCCCGCACCGGCGGGGCGATCGGCGCGGCGGCCGGCCAGGACGAGGCGCTCGCGACGTTCCGGTTCCTGCGCGAGTACCCCGCTTTCGGGTTCACCGCGGTACTGGTGCTCGTCCTCGTCTGGATCTTCTTCGTCGCCGGCGCGGACGCGGGCACCGTCGTGCTCGGCAGCATGTCCGGCGGCGGGCTCGACCCGGCCCGGCGCAGCAAGCTGACGTGGGGCGTGATCATGGCCGCGCTCGCCGCCGCCCTGCTGGTCATCGGTGGGCTCGACGCGCTGCAGAACGCCGAGATCCTGGTGGCGACGCCGTTCGCGCTGCTCATGGTGGCGATCTGCGCCGCCCTGTACCGGGCGCTCGCCATCGACCACCCGCGCGGGGAGTGAGGGCTCAGGCGCCCATCGCGTGGTAGCCGCCGTCGGCGTGGACCACCTCGCCGGTGGTGGCGGGCAGCCAGTCCGACAGCAGCGCGCAGATCGTCTTCGCGACGGGCGTCGGGTCGCCGAGGTCCCAGCCCAGCGGCGAGCGCTGCACCCAGGCCTCCTCGAACGTGTCGAAACCGGGGATCGACTTCGCCGCCATGGTGCGCACCGGGCCGGCCGCGACGAGGTTCGCGCGGATGCCCTCGGGACCGAGGTCGCGGGCGAGGTAGCGCGTGGTCGCCTCGAGCGCGGCCTTGGCGACGCCCATCCAGTCGTAGCCGGGCCAGGCGACGGTGTTGTCGAAGTCCATGCCGACCAGCGACGACCCGCGGCCCAGCAGCGGCTTGCAGGCCATGGCGAGCGACTTGAAGGAGTAGGCCGAGACCTCGACCGCGGTCGCGACGTCGGACCACTGCGTGTTGAGGAAGTTGCCGCCGAGGGCGTCCATGGGCGCGAACCCGATGGAGTGCAGGACCCCGTCGAGGCCGTCGACGTGCTCGCGGACGTTGTCGGCGAGGGCGTCGAGGTGCTCCTGGTTCTGGACGTCGAGCTCGATCACCGGCGCCTCCTGCGGGAGGCGCTGCGCGACGCGCTTGACCAGCGACAGGCGTCCGAAGCCGGTGAGCACCACGGTGGCGCCGGCCTCCTGGGCCGCCTTCGCCGCGTGGAAGGCGATCGAGGCGTCGGTGATGATCCCGGTGACCAGGATGCGCTTGCCGTCCAGCAGTCCAGACACGGACGCGTTCCTCCCTGATGGATGCGGTGGGTGGTGGCCGGTGCTAATGACCCATGCCGATGCCGCCGTCGACCGGCAGCACCGCGCCGGTGACGTAGGCGGCGTCGTCGGAGGCGAGCCAGGCGACGGCCTTGGCGATGTCCTCCGGGGCGGCGGTGCGGCCGAGCGGGATCGAGCTCAGGATCTCCTCGCGCCGCTTGTCGGTGAGCTCGGCGGTCATGTCGGTGTCGACGTAGCCGGGTGCGACGACGTTCGCGGTGATCCCGCGCCCGCCCAGCTCGCGGGCGGTGGACCGGGCCAGCCCGACCAGGCCGGCCTTCGAGGCGGCGTAGTTGGCCTGGCCCGGCGCGCCGGTGAGCCCGACGACGCTGGAGATGTAGATCAGGCGCCCGAAGCGGGCCTTGACCATGCCGCGGATCGCCCGCTGGGTCACCCGCCAGGCGCCGGTGAGGTTGGCGTCGAGCACCTCGGTGAACGCGTCCTCGGGCATGCGCATGAGCAGCCCGTCGCGGGTGATGCCGGCGTTCGCGACGACGACCTCGACCGGGCCGTGCTCCGACTCCACCTGCGAGAACGCGGCGTCGACGGCGGCGGAGTCGGTGACGTCGGCCTGCACCCCGTGCAGCCCCTCCGGCGGCTCGCCCGAGCGGTGGGTGACCACCACCGTGTTCCCCCGCTCGGCGAGCTCGCGCGCGGTGGCGAGCCCGATCCCGCGGTTGCCTCCCGTGACCAGCACGACGCGGCTCACGCGACTCCTCTCGGTGGGGGGACGGTCGCCGCCGGACGCAGCCGGAGCCGGCCCGTGGCAGCGGCGGAAGGCTACCCACATCGCGCCCCGGGGCCCACCGGAACTCGCTGGTAGGGGCGGCCGAACGGCTCTTGGCCGCGTGTGGGCCACGCCATAGGCTCGATCGCGAGTCGATCAATACTGTTCGTCGAGCCGGGAGGACCCCGTGACCGCGACCGACGCCTCGCCGACCCTCCCGGGACGGCTCGGTGACCCCGCCCTCGACCTGCGCACCGACCCGCGGGCGAAGCCCGACCTCGTCGCGGCGCTGGCCGCGGTCGGCCTCGACGGCCCGGCCGCGGAGCCCCCGATCACCCGCGAGGCCGGGCGCGACGCGGTGTCCGAGGCCGTCGGCGGGCTGCACGCCGCGTTCAGCGGCCTGTACGCGAGCCTCCCCCTCGACCTGCCCGGCGACGCCCCGGACGACGCCGTCGAGATCACCGACACGTCGGTCGCGTCGCCCGACGGGCACCTCGTACCGCTGCGCCTCTACCGCCCGGCCGGGGTCGCGGGCCCGCTGCCCGGCGTCGTCTACCTCCACGGCGGCGGCATGACGATCCTGGACGCCGAGACCCGCGTGCACGACCGCTGGTGCCGCGAGCTCGCCCTGACGGGGGTCGTCGCGGTACGGGTCGGGTTCCGCAACGCGTGGACCGAGCTCGGCCCGCACCCCTTCCCCGCGGGCCTCGACGACTGCGCGACGGCCGTGCGGTGGCTCGACGACCAGCGCGGCGAGCTGGGCCTCACGCGGCTGGTGCTCCAGGGCGAGTCCGGCGGGGCGAACCTCGTGCTCGCCACGACGCTGCGCGCCAAGCGCTCGGGCGACCTCGAGGCCATCGACGGCGTGTACGCCTCGGTGCCCTACATCAGCGGCGGCTACGGGTGGGACCGCGCGCGCAAGCTGCGCGAGCTCCCGTCGATGATCGAGAACGACGGCTACTTCATCAACTGCGCGCTGATGGACCTGCTGGTCGCCCAGTACGACCCGGAGGGCCGGCACGCCGAGGACCCGCTGGCCTGGCCGTACTTCGCGACCGCCGACGACCTCGCGGGCCTGCCGCCGCACGTCATCACCGTCAACGAGCTCGACCCGCTGCGCGACGAGGGCCTCGCGTACTACCGCAAGCTCCTCGCCGCCGGTGTCCCGGTCGAGGGGCGCGTGCACCTCGGCATCACCCACGGCGCGGAGATGATCTTCCGGCAGGCGCTGCCCGCCGAGCACCGCGCGGCGATCGCGGACATCCGCGCGTTCGTGGACCGGCTGACGGTCGACCACATCTAGCTAGGGGAGGCGCTGCCCCGTGACGATCGCCGTGGCCGCGCCGAGCAGGACGAGGATGGTGGCCGCGAGGAACCAGCGCCCGGACAGGTCGACGGTGCGCTCCTCGTAGCCGACCTGCTCGGCGAGGTTCGCGTACGTCTCGCGCAGGTCGAGCTCGGTGGACGCGCGGCGGAAGTCGCCGCCGGACACCTGGGCGATCTCGCGCATCTGGTCGTCGGCGACCGCGACGGACACGGGCCGGCCGTCGATCTCGATCTCGCCGTACTCGGTGCCGAACGAGATCGCCGAGATCGGCACGCCCGCGGCCCGGGCCTCGGCGGCGGCCGGGTAGGCGCCGCGGTCGTCGGCGGGGTCGGTGGTCGGCGTCGTCTGCTTGCCGTCCGAGAGCAGGATGATCCGGGCCGGCGGCGGGCCCTCGGGGCCGCGGATCTGGCTGCCGAACGCCCGGATCGCGGCGAGGCTCGCCCGGATCGCGTCACCGGTGCCCGTCGACTCGGCGAGCTGCAGGCTGCCGATCGCGTTCTTCACGGCCTGCCGGTCGGTGGTGGGCGTGACGAGCGTGGACGGGGTCGCGGCGAACGACGACAGCCCCAGGTTGATCCCGGCCGGGAGCTGGTCGGCGAACGCCGAGGCCGCGGTCTGGGCGACCTGCAGGCGCGAGGGCTCGACGTCGGTGGCGCGCATCGACAGCGACACGTCGATCGTCAGCATCACCGTCGCGCGGTTGCGGGGCACCTGCGCGGTGCCCTGCGGACCGGCGAGCGCGATCGTCATGAGCACGAGCGCGACCAGGACCAGCACCATCGGCACGTGGCGCCACCGGCCCGGCCCCTTCGGCGCGACGCGCTCGAGCAGCGCGAGGTTGGTGAAGCGCATCGTGTAGCGCTGGCGCCGCCGGTTGATCCACCAGTAGCCCACCGCCAGCGCGGCGACCACGATCAGCAGCAGGAACCACCACGGGTGCGCGAACATCAGCGGATCCCGGTGGGAGACGCAGCGGAGTGCAGTTCGACCCCTGTCCGGGCCGGGGACGGCACGATCCCCGTCGACGAGCCGCCCGACCAGCCGCGCTTGCGGGCGACGGCGAAGCGCACGACGTCGGCGATCCAGTCGCGGTCCGTGCGCAGCACGAGGTGCCCGGCGCCGCAGCCGCGCAGGGCCGCGGCGACGCGCCCCCGGTGGGCGGCGGCCTCGGCGGCGAAGCGCCGGCGCAGGGTCGGGGTGGTGGTGACCTCGCGGCGCCGACCGGTCTCGGGGTCGGCGAGCACGACGGTGCCGACGTCGGGCAGCTCCTCGTCGCGCGGGTCGACGACCTCGACGGCGAGCAGGTCGTGGCGCGCGCGCAGGGCCCGCAGGGCGCGCTCCCAGTCGACGTCGCCGAGGAAGTCGGACACCACGACGACCAGCCCGCGCCGCCGCGGCGGGCGGCGCAGGGCCTCGAGCGCGCCGGGCAGGTCGCCGCGCGTGCCCTCGGGCGCGGGCGGGGTGGCGGCGATGCGGCGCAGGAGCTCGCGGGCCGCGGTCTCGCCGCCGCGCGCGGGCAGGCGCAGCGTGCGGTCCCCGGTGGCGACGACGGCGCCGACGCGGTTGCCCCCGCCACGGGTGAGGTGCACGACGGCCGCGCAGGCGGCCACCGCCAGGTCGCGCTTCTCGCAGGCCGCCGTGCCGAAGTCGAGGCTCGGCGAGAGGTCGACGACGAGCTGGGTCTCGAGCTCGCGGTCGGCGATGGTCTCGCGGATGTGCGGCTCGGTGGTGCGCGCGGTGACCGCCCAGTCCATCCGCCGCACGTCGTCGCCGGGCTGGTAGGGCCGCGGCTCCCCCGGCTCGGTGCCCGGGCCCGGCACGAGACCCAGGTGGTTGCCCTGCAGCAGCCCGTCGAGGCGACGCCGCACGGTGAGCTCGAGGGTGCGCAGCGAGGCGGCGAGCCGGGCCTGGGTGCCCTCCCCCGCGACGTCGGCACCCGACGGCACGGGCGAGGTCGGCGGCGGCGCCCAGGCCGGGCGCGGATCGCCGGCGGGGGTCGTCGGGGCCGGGGCGCTCGGCGGCCGCGGGCCCAGCTCGGGCACCCGCGCGGCCGGCGTGTCGTCGGGCGGGGTGCCGGGCGAGGTCACCGACCCGCCGCCGGCACGGGCGCCGGCCCCATCCCCACGGGACGGGCCGACACCTGCGGCAGCGGCACGGTCTGTAGCACGCGGGTGACGACGTGGTCGACGGGCACGCCGTCGGCCAGCGCGTCGTAGGACAGCACCAGGCGGTGGCGCAGCACGTCCGGTGCGATGTCGACGACGTCCTGGGGCAGCACGTAGTCCCGCCCGCGCACCAGCGCGAGGGCACGGGCGCCGGCGATGATGCCCAGCGACGCGCGCGGCGAGGCACCGTAGGCGACCCAGCCGCCGACGTCGGCCATCCCGTGCTCCGCCGGCGAGCGCGTGGCGACGACGAGGCGCACGACGTAGTCGACGAGCGCGTGGTGGACGAACACCTGCGCGGCGACGTCCTGCAGGCGGCGCAGCTCGCCGGGGTCGAGGACGCGGTGCGGCGACGGCGGGCTCACGCCCATCCGGTAGACGATCTCGCGCTCCTCGTCGGCCGTCGGGTACTCGACGAGGATCTTGAACAGGAAGCGGTCGCGCTGCGCCTCGGGCAGCGGGTAGACGCCCTCGTTCTCGATGGGGTTCTGCGTGGCGAGCACGAGGAACGGGTCGGGCATCGGGTGGGTCTGCCCGCCGATGGAGACGTGGCGCTCGGCCATCACCTCGAGCATCGCCGACTGCACCTTGGCCGGCGCGCGGTTGATCTCGTCGGCCAGCACGAAGTTCGACACGACCGGGCCGAGCTCGACGTCGAACTCCTCGCGGCCCTGGCGGTAGATGCGCGTGCCGAGGATGTCGGCGGGCACGAGGTCGGGCGTGAACTGGATGCGGGCGAACGACCCGCCGACCACGCGCGCGAACGTCTCCACCGCGAGCGTCTTGGCGACACCGGGCACGCCCTCGAGCAGCAGGTGCCCCTTGGCCAGGAGGCCGACGAGCATGCGCTCGACGAGGCGGTCCTGGCCGACGATCACCCGCTTGACCTCGAGCACCGTCCGCTCGAGCTGCTCGGCGTCGTGCGCGGGCGTCGAGGGTCCCGACGGCCCCGTCTGGCCCTGCTGCTCGCTACCGGGCTCGGTCACCGGTGTTCCTCCCCGACTGCGGTCTCTCCCGCCCACACCGGACGTGGACGTCCGGGGCGGCACGCTACCCGTCGTCCTCCCAGGCAACCGGGCGGCCGGTGTGGGTGCGGTGAACAGGTCAGACGAGTCGCGTGACGGTCGGGAGGATCTCCTCGTCCATCCGCACGGGCGCGATGCGGACGGTCTTGCCCGACTCGGGCGCCTCGACCATCTGGTCGTCCCCCAGGTAGAGCGCGACGTGGTGGACGGCGCCCGCGCCGTCGTCGTCCGCCCAGAACAGGAGGTCGCCGGGCTTCCGCTCGGCCAGCGGCACCTGCCGCCCGGCCTCGGCCTGGTAGCCGCTGTAGTGCAGGAGCTCCTTCCCGGCGGCGGCGAAGGCGTAGATCATGAGCCCGGAGCAGTCGAAGCCGGTCTTCTCGTAGTCGCCGTGCGCGTCGGCCACGCCGCCGTCGCGGATGCCCTGCGTCGGCCCGTCGGCGTCCCCGCCGCCCCACGCGTAGACCACGCCGAGCTGCGAGAGCGCACGCGCCAGGACCTGCTCGACGGTGTCCGACATGCCGTCGGTGGCGATGCCGGCCGCGGCGAGCGGGTCCTCCGCCTCGGTGCGGGCGAGGCCGACGCGGGTGAGCCCGGCGCGCGCGGCGTCGCGCACCCGGGCGTCGCGGGCGGCGTCGCGCGCGGTGGCCGCGGCCTCGAAGGCCTCGGCGCGGTCGCGCTGGGCGGCGAGCCCCGGGTCGGCGTCCTCGAGCGCGCGCAGGCGGCCCTCGGCCTCGTCGCGCTCGGCGGTGAGCTGCGCGAGCTGCGCCTGCTGGGCGTCCGCGTCGCCCCGCACCCGGGCGAGCTCGGCCTCGGCGGCGGTCCGGGCGTCGGCGGCGCGCACCGCCTCGGCGTCGGCGACGATCCGCGCGGCCCGGGCCCGCGAGTCGGCGTTGGCGGCCTCGATCCGCGCGTGCTCGGCCCGGTCGAGGGCGGCGCGCTGGTCGGCGGTGACGACGTCGCCGGGACCCGCCGCGCCGGACAGCACCGAGAGCGGGCCGAGGACGTCGGCCTGCTGGAACCACGCCGCCACCCACGCGTCGACCTCGGCGCGCGCCCGCTCGGCGTCCGCGGCGGCGGCGTCGGCGCCGCGGCGGCTCTCCTCGGCGACCCGCCGGGACTCGTCGGCGCGCACCCGCGCGGCGGCCTCGTCGGCGAGGGCGCGGTTCGCGAGCTCCTGGCGCTGCCCCAGGTCGGCGGTCAGGGCGTCGAGGGCGGCGCGGGCGGTGGCGATCCGCGCGACGAGCGAGCCCGCGTCGTCGGCGGGATCCTCGACCGGCGCCGGCGCCCCGGGGCCGGCCGCGGCGACCGGGACGAGCGTCGGGGTCAGGGCGAGCACGGCGGCGAGCAGGGTGACGAGCAGGGCGGCGACCAGGGCCGGGACGGTGACGAGCGCGCGCACGCCGCCTCCTCCCCCGTCGACCGGCCGGCACGAGCGCCCGGAGCCTCCCGGTCGGGCGAGCCGTCGTCGGGCTCCGACACGCGGCGATGTGGCGGGGATCGCCCGCTCGTGGGCCCCGATCGAGCTCCGCGGGGGTGCACGGCGGGCGGCCCGTCCGGGTACCTGGTCGTAGGCTGGCAGGGCGGGGGTGCGGGCACCGCGAGGGTGCGCGAGACTCCCGCCCGACCCCCGGGTCGAGCGACGGCGGACCACCACTCCGCACGGGCCTCGGCCGGCCCGTGCAGGTGGGGACGGCCCGGGACCGCCTCGACGAGGCCGCCGGGATGGGAAGCGACCCCGGTCGCGCGCGAACGCCACTCGCCGCGGCCGTGAGGAAACAAGGAGGAACGTGCCCGTGAGCTCGCCAGACCAGTCCGACGGCGCAACGGCAGCCGCGCCGCAGAGCGTCGACTCGTTCGGGGCCAAGGGCAGCCTGGAGGTCGGCGGCCAGTCCTACGAGATCTTCCGCCTCGCCGCGGTCGAGGGCTCGCAGCGCCTGCCCTTCAGCCTCAAGGTGCTGCTCGAGAACCTCCTGCGCACCGAGGACGGCGTCGTCACCACCGAGGCCTCGATCCGCGCGCTCGCCGAGTGGGACCCCACGGCCGAGCCGGACACCGAGATCCAGTACGTCCCCGGCCGCGTCGTCATGCAGGACTTCACCGGCGTCCCCTGCATCGTCGACCTCGCCACGATGCGTGAGGCCGTCACCGAGCTGGGTGGCGACGCGTCGAGCGTCAACCCGCTCGCGCCCGCCGAGCTCGTCATCGACCACTCGGTCGTCGCCGACCTCTTCGGCACCCCCGACGCCTTCGAGCGCAACGTCGAGCTGGAGTACCAGCGCAACGAGGAGCGCTACAAGTTCCTGCGCTGGGGCCAGACGGCGTTCAACGAGTTCAAGGTCGTCCCGCCGGGCACCGGCATCGTCCACCAGGTCAACATCGAGCACCTGGCGCGGGTCGTGATGAGCCGCGGCGGCCAGGCCTACCCCGACACGCTCGTCGGCACCGACTCACACACGACGATGGTCAACGGCCTGGGCGTGCTGGGCTGGGGCGTCGGCGGCATCGAGGCCGAGGCGGCCATGCTCGGCCAGCCCGTCTCGATGCTCATCCCGAAGGTCGTCGGCTTCCAGCTCTCCGGCGAGCTGCCCGCGGGCGCCACCGCCACGGACCTGGTGCTGACGATCACCGAGATGCTGCGCGAGCACGGCGTCGTCGGGAAGTTCGTCGAGTTCTACGGCGAGGGTGTCGGCGCGGTGCCGCTGGCCAACCGCGCCACGATCGGCAACATGAGCCCGGAGTTCGGCTCCACGTGCGCGATCTTCCCGATCGACGACGAGACGCTGCACTACCTGCGCTTCACCGGCCGCGACGACGAGCAGGTCGCGCTGGTCGAGGCCTACTGCAAGGAACAGGGCCTCTGGCACGACCCGGCGGCCGAGGCGGACTACTCGGAGACCCTGTCGCTGGACCTCTCGACGGTGGTCCCGTCGATCGCCGGCCCGAAGCGCCCGCAGGACCGCATCCGCCTGGACGCGGCCAAGGAGTCGTTCCGCGCGTCGCTGCCGGACTACGTCTCCGACGACGAGCAGCCCCGCAGCCAGTCCGAGGAGTCCGACAGCGAGTCGTTCCCGGCCTCCGACCCGCCCGCGGAGCACCCCAACGGTGACGCCGACAAGCCGCGGGTCCACCGCCAGCCGGCGGACCCGGGCGGGCGCGCCTCGCACCCCACGCCGGTGACGCTGTCGGACGGCACGGAGCTCGAGCTCGACCACGGCGCGGTGACGATCGCGGCGATCACGTCGTGCACCAACACCTCGAACCCGTCGGTGATGGTCGGCGCGGCCCTGCTGGCCCGCAACGCCGTCGAGAAGGGCCTCGAGCGCCGGCCGTGGGTGAAGACCTCGCTGGCCCCGGGCTCGAAGGTCGTCATGGACTACTACGAGCGCTCGGGCCTGCTGCCCTACCTCGAGAAGCTCGGGTTCAACCTCGTCGGCTACGGCTGCACGACCTGCATCGGCAACTCGGGCCCGCTGCCCGAGGAGATCTCGAAGGCGGTCAACGACGAGGACCTCGCGGTCACCGCGGTGCTCTCGGGCAACCGCAACTTCGAGGGCCGCATCAACCCCGACGTCAAGATGAACTACCTGGCGAGCCCGCCGCTGGTCGTCGCGTACGCGCTGGCCGGGACGATGGACCTCGACCTCGCCACCGAGCCCCTCGGCCACGACAGCGAGGGCAACCCGGTGACGCTCGAGGACATCTGGCCCTCGCCGCAGGAGATCCAGGACGTCATCGCCTCGGCCCTCTCCCCCGAGCAGTTCACCGAGGGCTACGCCGACGTCTTCGCCGGCGACGAGCGGTGGACCTCGCTGCCCACCCCCGAGGGCGAGACCTTCACCTGGGACGAGTCCTCGACCTACGTGCGCAAGCCCCCGTACTTCGAGGGCATGTCGCGGGAGCCGGGCGAGGTCACCGACATCGAGGGCGCGCGGGTGCTGCTCAAGCTCGGCGACTCGGTGACCACCGACCACATCTCCCCCGCAGGCTCGATCAAGGAGGAGTCGCCGGCCGGTCAGTACCTCAAGGAGCACGGCGTCGAGCGCAAGGACTTCAACTCCTACGGCTCGCGCCGCGGCAACCACGAGGTGATGATCCGCGGCACCTTCGCCAACATCCGGCTGCGCAACCTGCTCACCACCGGCGACGGCGCCGAGCTGCCCCAGGGCGGCTGGACCGCCGACTACAGCCGCGGCGGCGAGCAGGCCTACGTCTACGACGCGGCCATGAACTACGCGGAGGCCGGCACCCCGCTCGTCGTCCTGGCCGGCAAGGAGTACGGCTCGGGGTCGTCGCGCGACTGGGCGGCCAAGGGCACGACCCTGCTCGGCGTGCGCGCGGTCATCGCCGAGTCCTACGAGCGCATCCACCGCTCGAACCTCGTCGGCATGGGCGTGCTGCCCCTGCAGTTCCCCGAGGGCCAGAACGCGGACTCGCTGGGCCTGTCCGGCACCGAGACCTTCGCGATCAGCGGGGTCACGGCGCTCAACGACGGCGAGGTGCCCGACACCGTGCACGTCACCGCGACGCCGTCGGACGGCGGGGACGCGATCGAGTTCGACGCCCGCCTGCGCATCGACACCCCGGGCGAGGCGGCGTACTACCGCAACGGCGGCATCCTGCCGTACGTGCTGCGCAAGATGCTGGGCTGAGCGAGCCCGGCCTGGATCGAGCGAACGCGCTGTTCGTTGCGCTAGAAGCAGCGAACGGCGCGTTCGCCCCGTCCTGGGGAAGGCTCAGTCCTCGGCGGGCTCGGCGGTGCCGTCCATCGCGGCGCGCACCTCCTGCTCCTCGGTGCGCCCGCGACGCCAGTAGCCCGTGAAGCACACGTCGCCCTTGGGCACGCCGCGCTCGCGCACGACGTGGCGGCGCATCAGCTTGACCTGCGACGCCTCGCCGGCGAGCCAGACGTACGGGCGCTCGCCGGGCAGGTCGAGCTCGCGGAGACGGTCGGCGAGCGCGTCGGGCGTCGTCCACACGACCTCGACGTCGCCGGCGGTCTCCCAGCGCTGCTGCTCGGTGACGTCCCGGACGGCCGCGAGGACGACCGCGCGCCGCCCGGGCGGCAGGTCCTCGACGATCGCGGCCATCGCCGGCACCGCGGTCTCGTCGCCGGCGAGCAGCACGCCGTCGTGCTCGTCGCGCGGCGCGTAGAGCCCGTAGGGGCCGGTGAACGCGATGTGCTCGCCCGGCACGGCGCGCAGCGCCCAGTCGCGCGCCGGGCCCTCGTCGTGCAGGACGAAGTCGACGTCGAACTCCACGGGGTCCTCGCGGCGCCGGCGCAGCGTGAAGGTGCGCATCGGCGGGCGGACGTCGTCGGGCAGCGCGAGGTAGCGGCGGAACCAGCCGCCGACGTCGTCGTCCTCCAGCGCCGGCACGTGCGGCTCGATCTCGTCCGGGCGGGGGAAGAAGAGCTTGAGGTAGCCGTCGGGCGCGACCACCGGGAGGTCCGCCAGCTCGGGGCCCGCGAGGGTCACCCGGATCACCCGGGGCGTCGGGCGCGCCACCGCGCGCACCACCGCGCGTCGCAACCGGACCGCCGGACGAGTCGACGCCGCCGTCACACGTGCCCCTTCCGTCACCGCCAGGTGAGGTCACCCTAACTTCCGTGGACGTCGCGGGCGAGCATGCCGCGCGCCGTCGCGGTCAACCCTGCGCACGACGGAAGGAGTAGCGATGGCCGACGTGACGACACTGCAGGACACCGCACGCGAGATCCTCGCCGACGGGAAGGGCATCCTGGCCGCCGACGAGAGCACCGGGACGATCACCAAGCGCCTGGAGGCCGTCGGGGTCGAGTCCACGGAGGAGAACCGGCGCCGCTTCCGCGACCTGCTGTTCACCACCAAGGACGTCGAGGAGCGCCTCGGGGGCGTGATCCTCTACGACGAGACCGTCCGGCAGGACGCCCTCGACGGGACCGGCATGGTCGACCTGCTGCGCGGGCGCGGCATCGTGCCCGGCATCAAGGTCGACGCGGGCGCGAAGGACCTCGCGGGCTTCCCCGGGGAGAAGGTCACCGAGGGGCTCGACGGCCTGCGCGAGCGGTTCGCCGAGTACGCCGACCTCGGGCTGCGCTTCGCCAAGTGGCGCTCGGTCATCAGCGTCTCCGAGACGCTGCCGAGCGCGACCGCGATCGAGCTCAACGCCACCGGCCAGGCGCGGTACGCCGCGCTGGCGCAGGAGGCGGGCCTGGTGCCGATCGTCGAGCCCGAGTCGATCATGGACGGCGACCACGGGATCGACCGCTCGGCCGAGGTGACCGAGGCGGTCCTCGCCGCCACGATCGAGGCGCTGCGCCGCCAGCGCGTGGCGCTCGAGGGCGTGATCGTCAAGACGAACATGGTGGTCTCGGGGTACGGGGGCAGCGACCAGGCCGGTCCCGACGAGGTCGCCGACCGCACCCTCCAGGTGCTGCACCGCACGATCCCGGCGGCCGTGCCCGGGATCGTGTTCCTCTCCGGCGGGCAGGACGACGAGCAGGCCAACGCCAACCTCGACGCCATCGCGCGCCGCGGCCCCCAGCCCTGGACGGTGAGCTTCTCCTACGCCCGCGCGCTGCAGGGCCGCCCGATGTCGGTCTGGGGCGGCGCGGAGGAGAACGTCGCGGCCGCCCAGGACGCGTTCGCCGAGCGCGTGCGCGTCACGGGCGCCGCCAACCGCGGCGAGTGGACCCGGGACGCCGAGCGCTCGGCGTCCTGAGGCGTCCTCGACGGCTCCGAGCGAGGGGCACCTCCGGTCGCACCGAGCGAGCGAGGGTGCCCCTCGGTCACTGCGGAGCCGTCGCCTCGCGGGGCTCGAGCCCGGCCACGTCCTTGATCAGCTCGTCGACGGACTCGTACACCGACGTCGCCCCGGCCTCGCGCAGCTCTTCGTTCGAGAACCCGCCGGTGCGCACCGCCACCGACGGCAGGCCGACGCGCGCGGCCGCGCGGCAGTCCCACACCGAGTCGCCGACGACGACGGCGGCCTGCGCGCCGATGCGCTCCATGGCGACCTGCAGCAGGTCCGGCGCGGGCTTCGTCTGCTCGACGTCGCCCGAGCTCACCCAGGCGTCGGCGAGGTCGCCGGCCTCGATCAGCTCCGCGTAGCGCTCGACGTGGTGCGGCTTGCCGGAGCTCGCCATCACCAGCCCGAACCCGGCGTCCCGCACCGCAACGAGCAGCTCGTGGGCGCCCGGCAGGGCGCTGATCTCGTCGAGCATCGCGTCCGCCTGCTCGGTCCAGGCGGCGCGGATCTCGTCGCCGTGCGCGCGCTCGACGTCGTCACCGGCGACGGCCCCGACGAGCTGGTCGCCGCCCATGCCGATGTGTCGGTGGATCGTCCACACGGGCACCGTCACGTCGTAGCGACGGAACGCCCGGTACCACGCGAGCGCGTGGTGGTAGTTGGTGTCGACGAGGGTCCCGTCGACGTCGAGGATCACCGTGCCCTGGGAGTCGGCCATGGGAGCCGGGATGCCCCGGAGGGCCCGGTGGACATGCGCATGGTGACGTGGGCAGCGCTCCGGACATCCCGGACGCTGCGCCGCGCACCTCGACCCCCTGCTCGGTGGCGGGTCCCGCGGGACCCGCCACCGCCGCCGTCGGACGCCGTCAGCGGGGGTTGCGGATGAAGTCGGCGCAGCGCTCGCCGATCATCATCGTGGTGATGCACGGGTTGACCGTGATCAGGTCCGGCATGATCGACCCGTCGGCGACGCGCAGGCCGTCGACGCCGCGCACGCGCAGCTGCGGGTCCACCGGCGCCATCGGGTCGGAGTCCGGGCCCATCTTCACCGTGCAGGACGGGTGGTAGACCGTGTTGTGGGTCTTCGAGATGTAGTCGAAGATCTCCTCGTCGGTCTGGGCGGCGTCGCCGGGCGCCTGCTCCTTGCCCACCCAGTCCTGCAGGGCCGGCGCCGCCGCGATCTCCCGCGCCACCCGCACCCCGCGGATCATCACCTCGCGGTCGTGCTCGTGGGTGAAGTACCGCGGGTCGACGGCGGGCTTGTCCCGGAAGTCGCGCGTGCGCAGCCGGACGGTGCCCGTGGACTGGGCGCCGGTCACGTTCGGCGTGAGGCAGAACGTGTTGTCGCTCGACGGGTAGCCGTAGCGGATCAGGTTGAGGTCGAACGGCACCGAGCCGTAGTGGAACATCAGGTCCGGCGTCGTCCGGCCCTCGGCCCCGGCGAAGATGCCGATCTCCCACCACTGCACCGACTCGGTCGGCATCGGCTGCAGGGCCTCCCACTGGACCAGGCCCTCGGGGTGGTCCTGCAGGTTCTCCCCCACGCCCGGTGCGTCGACGCGCACCTCGATGCCCACCGAGCGCAGGTGCTCGGCCGGCCCGATGCCCGAGAGCATGAGCAGCTTCGGCCCGTCGATCGCCCCCGCCGACACGATCGTCTCGCGGCGCGCGGTGACCTCGATCGTCCAGCGCGTGTCCGGCGTGCGCAGGGCGACGCCGGTCGCGCGCGGGCGCGGGCCGGAGTCGTCGAACGTCAGCCGCTCGGCCCGGTAGCCGGTCCAGACCTCGAGGTTCTTGCGCTGCGCCATGATCGGGTGCAGGTACGCCGCCGACGCCGAGCTGCGCGTGCCGTCGGGGTTGGCGTTGACCTGGAACCAGTTGGCGCCGCGGAGCACCGTCCGCCCGGTGTTGAACGGCGTGACCGGCAGCCCGACCTGCTCACAGGCCTCGAGCAGCGCTCGCCCGCAGGGGTCCTTCGGCGCGATCGAGCGGATCGTCACCGGCCCGTCGGTCCCGCGGCCCGGCGGCTCGGCCTGGTCGGCGCCGTCCAGCGCGGTCTCGAGCTTGCGGTAGAAGGCGTAGCTCTCGTCGGCGCCCCAGCCGGTGCAGCCCTGGGCCTCCCAGTCGTCGAGGTTCTCCCGCGGCGCCCAGAAGGCGATCGCGGAGTTGTGCGACGAGCAGCCGCCGAGCACCTTGGCCCGCGCGTGGCGCATGTAGGAGTTGCCGAACTCCTGCGGCTCGATGGGGTAGTCCCAGTCGTAGCCGGACTCGAGCAGCTCCATCCAGCGCCAGAGGTTGAGGATCGCCGGGTCGCCGACGTCCGACGGGCCCGCCTCGACGAGCAGGACCGAGACCTCCGGGTCCTCCGAGAGCCGTGCGGCCACCGCCGAGCCGGCGGTCCCGCCACCGACGACGACGTAGTCGAACTCGCGTCCCGACGTCTGCGGGCTGCTCATGGGGCCTCCGTCCGGGGAGTGGTGGGCGTGCTGTCGACGCGGGCGTGCTCGGCCACGACGCCGGTCTTGTGGCGCTGCACGGTCCAGTAGTAGGCGAACCCGGCCCCGAGGATGACGCCGGGCAGCAGGACACCGCCCCACTGCAGGTACCAGTGGAACGGCTCGCTGGCGTTGTAGACCTCGTTGCGCGGCCAGGCGAGGTTGACGGCCATGACCCCGCCCCACAGCACGGCGAGGATGTTGACCGGCAGGCCCCAGCGCCCGAGGGAGAACGCGCCCTCGCGCGGCTCCCACCGCCCGCGGAGGCGCTGGACCAGCATCGGCACCGTGACCAGCAGGTAGGCCGTGTAGATCATGATGATCGCGATCGAGGTGACCACCGTGTAGATCTGCGGGCTGAACGTCACGAGCAGCAGGGCGATCGCGAGCGCGCCGATGACCACCGAGGCGACCACCGGCGTGCCGAACCGGGGGCTGATCGTGCACAGCTTCGGGCCGGCGGGCAGGTTGTTGTCCCGACTCATCGCGAACGCCAGGCGGATCGCCGCGGCGTGCACCGCGAGGGCGCAGACGATGACCGCGATGACGACCGCGACGAGGATCACCGAGCCGGCCGGTCCCCCGAGCACCGCGAGGATGAGGTTCTGGAGACCGCCGAGGCTCGAGAAGCTCGGGTCGCTGAGGTCCGGAGCCGACATGAGCGCGAACAGCAGGATGAGCCCGCCGAGCAGGAACGAGAAGAAGAGCGCCCGCAGGATCGCCTTGGGGGCGTTGCGCCGCGGGTCGTGCGACTCCTCGGCCAGCGAACTCGCGGTGTCGAACCCGTACATGACGTAGAGCGAGGCGAACATGGCCACGAGGAAGGCGCCGGCGTAGCCCAGCGGCCGGCCGCTCGCGTCGATGCCGCCGGTGTCGAACACGATCTGCGGACCGCGCACGATGTTGACCGCGAGCAGGACGATGAGCAGCACCGCGGCGATCAGCTCGATGAACACGCCGGCGGAGTTGATGCGCGCCATCAACTGGGTGCCGAAGGCGTTGATCGCGGTGGTGAAGAGGATGAGGACCGTGGCCAGGATGACACCGTTGAGCGCCTGGGCGGTCGTGTCCTCGCCGGTCGGGTCCGGGATGAACTGGAAGCCCGACCACAGCTCGGGCAGCGTCGCCTGCAGCGCCAGCGCGACCGCGGCGATCGAGACGATCGACGCCGTCAGCATCGTCCAGCCCGCGAGCCACGCCGTGCTCGGCTTGGCCAGGCGCTTGGACCAGTTGTAGATCGAACCGGCCACCGGGAAGCGCGCGGCGAGCTCGCAGAAGCACAGCGCGACCATGAGCTGGCCGACGAAGACCAACGGCCACGACCACCAGTACGCCGGTCCGCCGGAGCCGAGGCCGAAGTAGAACAGCTGGAACGTGCCGGTCAGGATCGAGATGTAGCTGATCCCGGCGGCGAAGGTGTGGAAGCTGCCGAGCGAGCGCACGAGGCTCGGCTTGTAACCGAACTCGCTGACGTCCTCGTGGTCGGTGCTGCCGGTGCTGCCGGTACTGCCGCTGTGGTTGGCGCTGGTCACGAACCACTCCCTGGTGTGGAACGGCTGGTGGAGGAGGGGAACCACCCGGTCGGTCCTGGCCGGGTGTTGGTCCAGATGTGCTTGGCCTCCTGGTATTCGGCGAGGCCGGCGCGCCCGAGCTCGCGGCCGACGCCGGAGTGGCCGAAGCCGCCCCACTCGGCGGCCGGGACGTACGGACCGAAGTCGTTGATCCAGATGGTGCCGTGGCGCAGGCGGGCGGCGACCTCCTCGCACGTCCCGTGGTCGGACGAGAAGACCGCGCCGGCCAGGCCGTACTCGGTGTCGTTGGCGATGCGCACGGCGTCGTCGAGGTCGGTGAACGTCTCGACGGTGAGCACCGGGCCGAACGACTCGTCGTGCACCACGGACATGTCCTGGGTGCAGCGGTCGAGGATCGTCGGCGGGTAGTAGTAGCCGTTCGCCAGGCGCTCGTCGGTGGGGCGCTCGCCCCCGCAGCGCAGCACGGCGCCCTCGGCGATCCCGGCGGCGACGTAGCGCTCGACCTTGTCGCGGTGCGCCGCGGAGATCAGCGGGCCGGTCTCGGTCTCGGGGTCGTCGGGGCCGCCGAGGCGGATCCGCTGCGCCCGTTCCACGAGGTCGTCGACGATCCGGTCGTGCGCGGACTCCTCGACGACGAGCCGCGCGCCGGCGGAACACACCTGTCCGGAGTGCAGGAAGATCGCGGTGAGGGCGTTGTCGACGGCGGTCTCGTGGTCGGCGTCGGCGAACAGGACGAACGGGTTCTTGCCGCCCAGCTCCAGGGCCACCTTCTTCACGGTCGGTGCCGCCGACTCCATGATCTTCCGGCCGGTCAGGAGCCCGCCGGTGAAGCTGACCATGTCGACCCGCGGGTCCGACGACAGCGGCGCCCCGGCCGTCGCCCCGGCCCCGAGCACGAGGTTGGCGACGCCGTCGGGCACGCCGGCCTCGGCCAGCAGCTCCATGAGGATGATCGCGGTGTGCGGCGTGAGCTCGCTGGGCTTGAGGACGAACGAGCACCCTGCGCCGAGCGCCGGCGCGACCTTCCAGGCGGTCTGCAGCAGGGGGTAGTTCCAGGGCGTGATGAGCCCGCACACGCCGACGGGCTCGTGGACGACCTTGCTGCGCGCGGTGGCGATACCGGTCTCGACGAGCCGGCCGTCGTCGCTGGCGGCGAGGTGGCCGAACCAGCGGAAGCAGTTCGTGATGTCGTCCATGTCGATCTCGGACTCGGCGAGCCGCTTGCCGGTGTCGTCGGTCTCGGCCTGGGCGAGCCGGGCCTTGTCGCGCTGGAGCAGGTCGGCGACCCGCAGCAGGAGCCCACCCCGCTCGGCGGCCGGGACCGACGACCACCGGCCGTCGTCGAACGACCGCCGCGCCGCCGCGATCGCGAGCTCGGTGTCCTTCGCCCCGGCCTCGTCGACCTCCGCGACCAGCGACCCGTCCGCGGGAGACCGGATCTCCCGGCGCCCCCCGTCGACCGCTGAGGTCCACGCTCCGTCGATGAACAGCTGACCCACGCCCGGCGCCTCCTCGTTCGTGTCACCCGGTCGGCCCTGCCGCCGGTCCGTCGAGTATCGACCCCGCGCACCGTCAGCACCATCCTCGACCGATCACACGCGTGCCGCGCCGGTGAAGTGGGGCAGCCCGGCCGAGGTGCACGCGTGGCGCTCATCTCCCGCGCCCCGCCGCCGCGCTCGACGGCGACGTCGTGACGCCGCCGGGGCCCGTCGTCCGAGCACGTCTGGGCCGGGTGCGTCGGGGCACCCCGCCCAGGTGGCGGGACGGGCGCTGGTGGTGGGGGCGTCGGGGCCTGCGCCGGCATCGCCCCGCACGGCGGCGGCCGCGTCCACCTGTGGGCGGTGGTCCCGGCCGGCGAGCCCGCCGCGTCCGACCTCGACGCCCTGCGCCGCCGCCTCGCCGGCTGGCACGACCCGATCCCGGCGCTGCTCGACCGCGCCGACTCGGCGGCGGCGCTGGTCACGGAGCTGCGCTGGCTGCCGCCCCTGCGGCGCACCGTGGCCGGGCGCACCGTGCTCGTCGGCGACGCCGCACGCGATGACGCGTGCGGGACGGCCTCGGGCGCCTGGTCCCGACCGCGGTCACCGTCCGGGGGCTCGACGGGATCCTGGACTGGCGCCCGCCGACGTGAGGGGACGGCGGGCCACGAGGCTCGCCTCGTGATCGCCGTCCTCGTGGTGCAGGACGTCGAGGTGTCCGAACGCCGCGCGCAGCTCGCCGGGGGCGGCGCGGAAGGCGCCCTCGCCGATCAGCACCGTCACCACCAGCAGCCCGCCCGGGACCAGCGCGTCGACCAGGGCAGGGTAGAGCGCGGGGTCGCGGAAGCGCTGGCAGACGACGACGTCGAACGGGCCGGCGGCGGGCAGCCCGTCGTCGAGGTCCGCCTCGATCCAGCGCACCTCCGGCGCCAGGGCCCGACCGGCCGCCAGCGCGACGGGCGAGACGTCGACGGCCGTGACGGCGAGGCCCCGCCGGGCGAGCCAGACGGCGACCGCGCCGCGCCCGCAGGCGACGTCGAGGGCCCGGCCCGTCGTGGGCACGAGGTCCTCGCGACCGGCGAGGGCGCTCGGCGGGCCCGGCTGGACGGGCTCGAGGTCGGCGAAGCGGGCGTCCCAGCGCGCCCGGTCCGTGTCGCTCAGGGCTTGCGACCCACCACGCCCGCGATGCAGCGCTGGGCGGCCACGACGGGCTTGAGCTGCGGGCCGTCCGGCCACCACTCGAAGCACCGCACGAGGCCGGGCTGGACGAGCTCGAGGCCGGGCAGCATCGCGAGGATCTGGTCGCGCGTGCGGAAGCGTCCGGTGCCCATCGGGCTGTGGACGAAGACGTCCTCCATGCGGCGGGCGAGCTGGCTGTCCTCGTCCTCGGGGTCGAGGAAGTGTGCGATCGTCACGTACGAGCCCGAGGGCAGGGCCTCGATGTACTGCGACATGAGCTCCGGGATGGAGAGCCGGCCCTCGTCGTAGTGGTGCAGGGTCCCGACCTGCAGCAGCGCGATCGGCCGGTCGAAGTCGAGGGCCCGGCGGACGACCGCGTCCTCGAGGACCTGCCGGGGCTCGGTCAGGTCGCCCGGGGAGAAGGCCGTGAGCTCGTTCTCCTCCAGCAGCGCACGCCCGTGCGCGACGACCGTCGGGTCGTTGTCGACGTAGACGACCCGCGCCTCGGGCCGCAACCGCTGGGCGACCTGGTGGGTGTTCTCGGCGGTGGGCAGGCCCGACCCGCAGTCGAGGAACTGGTCGATCCCCACCTGGCCGGCGAGGAAGCGCACCGCGCGCACGAGGAACGCGCGGTTGTCGACGGCGAGGATCTCGGCCTCCGGCGCCGCCCGGCGGAGGTCCTCGATGACGTCACGGTCGATGGGGTAGTTGTCCTTGCCGCCCAGCGCGAAGTCGTAGACCCGCGCGATGCTCGCCCTCGACGTGTCGATGTAGGCGGGAGCGGACCCCGAGCGGGACGAGGAGTGCGCAGCGGTCATCTGCTTCCCATCAGGCGTGCGGTCGCGAACGGGCGCTCACCCTAGGAGGGTAACGGCGCAGGGCCCGGGACGGGTCAGGGAACGACCACACGCTGCGTCGGGCGTGTAACCTCTCGTGCTCGGCGGTACGAGCCGGGGGTCTCCGGCGGCCGGACGACAACGGGGAGCGCACGACGGTGGTCGAGCGGGAGCAGACCGGGGCCGACGGCGGGGCGGAGGGCGCCGGCCCCACCGCACGCCGCATCATCCTGGGCGCCCAGCTCCGCCGCCTGCGCGAGCGGGCCGGGGTGGCCCGGTCCGACGCCGCGTGGTCGATCCGCGGGTCGGACTCCAAGATGAGCCGCCTCGAGGCGGGCAAGGTCGGCTTCAAGGAGCGCGACGTCGCCGACCTGCTGACGATGTACGGCGTCACCGACGAGGGCGAGCGCGAGCTGCTCCTCGACATGACCCGCCGCAGCAACGAGCCCGGCTGGTGGCAGCCCTACGGCGACGTCCTGCCCGACTGGTTCGAGGACTACGTCGGCCTGGAGATGAGCGCCTCGCGCATCCAGACCTACGAGCTGCTGTTCGTCCCCGGCCTGCTGCAGACCGAGGACTACGCGCGCGCCGTCATCACCTCGGGCCACCCGGACCGGGCCACCTCCGACGACGAGCGCCGCCTCACCGTGCGCATGCGCCGCCAGCAGATGCTCGGGCGCCGCGACGCGCCGACGTTGTGGGCGATCATCGACGAGTCGGTGCTGCACCGGCCGATCGGCGGCCACGGCACGCTCGTCGCCCAGGTCGAGCGCCTGCTCGAGCTCTCGGCGCTGCCGAACGTCGTCGTCCAGGTGCTGCCGTTCACGCTGAGCGGCTACGCCGCCGAGAGCACGTTCTCGATCCTGCGCTTCGCCGAGCCCGAGCTGCCCGACCTCGTCTACCAGGAGCACCTCACCGCCGCCGTCTACCTGGACAAGCGGCCCGAGGTGGAGGCCTACAGCCGTGTCATGGACCGTGTGGCCGTCGACGCGCTGACGCCCGACGAGACGCGCCAGTACCTCACGAAGCTCGTCGCCGAGCGCTGAGCCGGCCCGGCGACGGGCCCGGGCGTGCACGTGCAGATGATCCTTTCGCTTGCTAGTGTCGGTGCACTGTCGGATGCACGTGCACATGAGCGAGGCGGTCGCATGGGCCAGGTGCCGAACGCACAGGACGGCCTTCCCGACGTGACGTGGCGCAAGAGCGCCCGCTCGGGCAAGCAGGGCAACTGCGTCGAGCTCGCGCCGGTGCCGGCGCGCCGGGTCGCGGTCCGCAATTCGCGGTTCCCCGAGGGTCCGGCCCTCCTGTTCTCCGTCGCGGAGATGAGCGCGTTCCTCGCTGACGTCAAGCGCGGCGCCTACGACGACCTCCTGGGTCCCGACGACGTCGCCGGCCTCGCGTCGTGAGGCGCCCGACCGGGGGCCGGCTCATGTGGTTGACGTGCGCCGTCGACGGCGCCGACCACGCCGTCTCGGACGCGGCGTTCCTCGCCGCGCAGGGCGGCGACGGGCGGTTCGAGGCGCTCTGCGAGGCGACCGTCTGGGCCTCGTCGCTCTCGTCTCCCCCGGCCTCGCGCTGCCCGTCGTGCTGCTCGGCCGCGGGCGAGCCCGCCCCCGGGGCGGGCGACCGTCGCGGCGGGCTCTGGTCGCGTCTCGTGCCGCGGGCGTCGGCGTGACGGCCCGGTCGTCCCGCTCGGCGTAGATTCGCGGCACGGACAGAGCAGACGCTCATCGCGTAGGGCCGTTCGGCGTAGAGTAATCGATCAGTCTCCGGACGGCCCGCTGCATCACCCGGACAGGCAGCCGTACCCGTTTGGCCAATTGCAGAGCGTCACCGATGCGCTAGGCTCGTGATGTCATCGAGCTGGCAGCGAGAGGATTCCGTGACCACGGCGGCGACGCGCCCGGCCCCTGCAGGGCCTGCTCCCGGGGCCCCACCGGCCCCGGCCGCCGCTACCCCGCACCCCGGCCTGCTCGAACCCCTGCGTGACCTGCCCGGCCTGGCCCAAGCGCTCGCCCTCGACGCCGACGCGCCCGAACGGCGCGTGATCGCGGAGATCGGCGCCGACGAGGGCACGGCGCCCACGGTGCTCACGTGGGGGCGCCGCGCGGCCGCCGTCGCGGCCGACCGGGCTCTCGCCCTCGATGACCTCATCGTCACCACCGATGCGGCGTACCACCTGCTGCGTCGGGCCGGCAGCACCTGGATCTACCTGCGGGTGCGCCGCGCCGACGGCAACCTGGCCCTCGCCCGCCGGCGCCTCGCGGCCGTCACCGGCGCGCGCGCCCATCCAGCTCCCGCGGCGAGCTCCACCCCGGCCCGGCCGGTCGAGCTCCCCGCGGGCCGGTTGTCGACCACGCCGACCCCGGCGTCGTCCACGGCCCCCTCCCCTGCGGGCCGGTGGAACACCCGGCCGGACCGCCGACCCACCGACGCGTCGACAGCGCCGTCGACGACACCGGCGACCAGCGCTCCGGCGGCCTCGCCGAGCCGGGCTCCGGCCGCCCTGCCTGCGCCGTCCGCACCGGCCGCCGCGGCTCCGTCCGCACCGGCACCGGCACCGGCTCCGTCGGCACCGGCTCCGTCGGCACCGGTTCCGTCGGCTCCGTCGCCTCCGTCGGCACCGTCGGCTCCGTCGGCACCGGCAGCGGCTCCGTCCGCACCGGCAGCGGCTCCGTCCGCACCGGCAGCGGCTCCGTCCGCACCCGCGGCGCTGTTCGCTCCGGCGACGGCACCGTCGACCCCGGCCCCACCGGCCGCCGTGGCCCTGCCGACCCCCCGCCGGCCCCCGGGCGCGTCGCTGCCGGCCGCCGCCCGGAACCCGGCCCCCGCCGCCACCGAGGGCGACCGGGGCCCGTCCCCGCCGCGGGACTCGGCCGGTGTGCTCGGCCAGCGCTGGCGCACCGACCCCGAGACGTTGCGGCGGGTCCTCGCCGGCCTGCTCCGCCTGGGCCGTGCGCCCCAGGCAGCGCTCGCCGGCACCACCCCCGAACCGACCACCCGCTCCCCCGGAGCGACCCCGACACGGAGGAATCCATGAGTGACATCGAGTACGCCCTCAACGCGGCCGCCAACATCAAGGGCGCGTTCGCCGTGGCCATCGTCGACTACGACAGCGGCATGACCCTCGGCTCGCGGGGCGGCAGCGCGGAGTTCGACCTCGACGTCGCCGCGCCCGGCAACAGCGAGGTCGTCCGCGCCAAGTTCGACGTCATGCAGAAGCTGGGCCTGCGCGAGACGATCGAGGACATCCTCATCACCCTCGACACGCAGTACCACCTGATCCGGCCGATCTACGGCAACCCGGACGACAAGATGTTCTTCTACCTGGTGCTCAACCGCCAGCAGGCGAACCTCGCGATGGCCCGCCGGGACCTGAAGATCATCGGTCAGCGCTTCTACCTCGACGACCCGTCGTCGGCGGCGGCCGTCCCGCAGCAGGACCAGGGCTACTACCAGCAGGTCGGGCGGCGCTGACGACGGTCGACGGACGGGAGCGGCGAGGGTGGGGCGACACCGCCACCTGACGTGCGTGCGGTCGGACGGGCTGTCGGCGGTGCTCCGCCCGCTGCTCGACGACCGCCGCATCGTCGCCGCCACCCTCGTCGACGCCGACAGCGGCCTGGTCCTCGACGGCTGTGTCGACGACCCCGGCGAGCACCCCGCGCTCGCCGACCTCGAGCTGCTGGGGGCGGCCCACGCCGACATGGTGCGGGCCGCCCTCGCGATCACCCCGACGCTCACGGAGCTGTCCGTGAGCACCGACGACGGCCACCACCACCTGCTCCACGCCGTGCCCGACCCGCACGGAGAGCGGCTGGTGGTGGCCGTCGTCGTCCGCGGCGCCCCCCGCCACGTCGCCAAGGCCCGCCTGCGGCTGCGCACGGTGTCGGTGGAGGCGCTGACCGCCGGGCCGACGCTCCAGCGACGTCCGGTGAACGGCAGCTGGGTGGTCGAGGCGCCCGGCCCCGACGGCGCCGCCGCCACGGACGACCCCCAGGACCACCCCCACAACGGATCCCCCGACCGAGCCGACGGCCCACGACCGTCGGCCCCGGCGCCGTCGCTCGCCCCCCTGTCGGCGATGTCGCCCCGGAGCCCGACGCTGCCGTCCGGCCCGGGCGCGACCCCTCCGCCACCGACGGTCTCGTCGGTCGCGTCGTCGGCCGACGGCGTCGGTCAGCGCTCTCCGGGCCGGACGAGCCCGCTCTCGTAGGCCGCGACCACGAGCTGCGCCCGGTCGCGGGCGCCCAGCTTGGCGAGGAGGCGCCCGACGTAGGTCCGGGCCGTGTCCGGGCTGAGGTACAGCGCTGCGCCGATCTCGGCGTTGGACAGGCCCGCGCCGACGTGGGCGAGGACCTCGCGCTCCCGCGGCGTGAGCCCGGCCAGCCGGCCCGGGTCCACGGCGGGGCGGTCGGCCACCGCGGCCAGCACGCGACGGGTGACCGCCGGCGAGAGCAGGGCGTCGCCCCGCGCGACCGTGCGCACCGCCTCGCGGAGGGCGTCGGGAGCGGTGTCCTTGAGCAGGAACCCGGCGGCGCCCGCCCGGATCGCCTCGAAGAGGTACTCGTCGTCGTCGAACGTCGTCAGCATGACCACCCGGACGTCGGCGAGGACCGGGTCCGCCACGATCTGGCGAGCGGACCGGAGCCCGTCGGTGCCCGGCATCCGCACGTCCATGAGGACGACGTCCGGGCGCACCGTCCGGACGACGGCGAGGCCGGCCGCCCCGTCCGCGGCCTCCCCGGCCACGTGGATGTCCGGCGCCCGCTCCAGGAGCGCGCGCAGGCCCTCCCGCACGAGGTGCTGGTCGTCGACGATCACCACCGCGACGGTGCTCACGCCGCTCCCCCGCCGAGGGGGAGGCGGGCGTGCACGCGGTAGCCGCCGTCGACGCCGGGGCCGGCCGCGACCTCACCGCCGAGCAGCTCGACGCGTTCGGCCATGCCCCGCAGCCCGTGGCCGGCGTCCCCGGCGTGTCCCGGCGGGCCACCGCGCCCGTCGTCGGTGATCAGCAGGGTGAGGTCCGCCGCTCCGACGTCCACCCGGACCACGGCGCGCGTCGCGTCGGCGTGGCGCAGGGCGTTGGTCAGCGCCTCCTGCACGACGCGGTAGGCGGTGGTGCCGGCGACCACGGGCAGGGCGTCCACCTCGCCCGCCACCCGCAGGTCGACCGGGAGCCCGCCGTCCCGCACCCGCTCCGCCAGCGCGGGGAGCTGGTCGATCCCCGGTGCCGGCTCCCGGCCGGCCTCGGCGCGGAGGGTGCCCAGCGTCGCGCGCAGCTCGGTCATGGCGCCGCCGCTCGCCGCCCGGATGGCGTCGAGGGACGCGCCCACCTCGGCGTACGCCCGGTCCGCGAGGGCCTCCTGCGCCACCGCCGACCGCATCGTCACGATCGACATCGTGTGGCCCAGGGTGTCGTGCAGCTCCCGGGCGATGCGGACACGCTCGGCGTCGACCTGGCGCGCCGCGTCGCGCCGGCGCTCCTCGTCCGCGGCCGCGGCCCGCCGGGCGAACTCCGCCTGCGCCACGCGGCGGCTGCGGACGGCGTCGCCGAGCGCGATCACCGCCGTCATGAGGGCCGCGTCGGTCACCAGGCCGAACGTGAGCAGGACGGTGAGGTCGTCGCCCTCGAGGAGGCGGACGCCCACCGACACCGCGAGCAGTCCCGCACCGACCACCGCGGCGGCGAGCACCCGCCCGCGCTCGGCGGCGAGGTAGAGCACCGGCGCCATCGGCGCGGCGAGGCCGACCGCGGGGAGGTCGAGCGCGTAATACAGGACGAGGACCGCCGCGGTCGCGAGGAGGGCCGGCAGGGGCCACCGCCCGGCGGCGAGCACCAGGGCCGCGACCACCAGCGCGCACCCGGCCGTGAGGACGGCCCGGGCGGGCGAGCCGGGGTCGGTGAGCAGCGCGACCGCGACGAGGCCCAGGACCGCGACGGCGAGCGCCACCTCGAGGCGGCGGGGACGGGCGGGCTCCACCCTGCCGCAGCGTAGGCCCGGTCCCCGCGCCCGCACCGTCGTCGGGAGGCGTCACTCGCCGCGCCGGTCGTACGTCGAGGAGCGACACCGGCGCACGCCACCGCCCGGACGCCCCACCGCCGCGGCGTCCCTAGCGTCGTCGAGCGCCCGCACCGCTCGACCGAGGAGGCTCCGCATGTCCCGCGCCACGCTCACCACCGTCGTGCTCGCCGCGATGGTCTGGACGACGATGACCGCGTTCGGCGGGATCGCCGCCGAGACCGTGATCCTCTACCCGAACATCTTCGACGACCCGCCCGCGTCGCTGGAACGCGCCCGCGCGTTCCTCGTCGTCGCCGGCCCGGGCGACTACTACCCGCCGCTCGGCGCGGCGACGGTGCTGACCCTGCTCGCCGCGAGCGTGCTCACCTGGCGGGACCGGCGTCTGCGGTGGTGGGTCGTCGGCGCGGCTGCCGTGTTCGTCACGTGCGAGTTCCTCTTCTCCGCCGCGTTCTTCTGGCCGCGCAACACGATCATGTTCGTCGACCCGATCGGCATGCACTCCCCCGCCTACCTGCGGGAGGTCGCGGCGGAGTTCGTGGCGGGGCACCGGGTGCGCCTGGTGGGCAGCGCCGTCACCGCCGCGCTGGCGTTCGTCGCCCTGTGGCGTCGCCTCCGGTCGACCACCGCGCCGCGCCCGGTGGCCGGGCCGCCCCTCGAGACCGCACGATGAGGCCCGACGCCGTCCCGCGACCCGGCCCGGAGGTGCCGCGATGACCGAGCACCCCGAGGACGCCCGCGTGCTCCACCTGCCCACCGGCGAGACCGTCACGATCCTGCGGTCGGGCCGTGACGCGGACGGCGTCCTCGAGATCGAGGGCCTGCTCCCGCCCGGACTCGCGGGTCCGCCGCGGCACCGGCACCGGGCGCAGACCGAGACGTTCACGGTGCTCGAGGGACGGCTGCGCGTGACGGTCGGGCGGGAGACCCGCGTGCTGCGCGTCGGGGAGACCGCGGTGGTCCCCCCGACGGTGGTGCACGCCTTCGCCAACCCCTTCGACGAGCCCGCCCGCATCCGCGCGACCGAGGAGCCCGCCGGGCCGCTCGAGGAGCAGTTCCGCGCCCTGGCCCGGGCGGGCCGCGTGCCGCCGGTGCGGGAGCTCGCGGCCATCAACGTCCGGCACGGGCTCCCGTTCGCCCTCGCCGGGGTGCCCGAGGCGGTGCAGCGGCCGGTCTGGCGGCTCCTCGCCCGGCTGCACCGCGGCTGACGCGGGCCCGTCCTCAGCGACGCACAGCGAGGGACAGCGCGAACCGGCCCTGCGGGTCGGTGAACCACCCGTCGTGGGCGAACCCCGCGGCGTCCAGCTCCGCGCGGATCCCCTCGCGCGTGAACTTCGTCGAGATCTCGGTGCGCATCTCCTCGCCCGCCGCGAAGTCGATCTCGAGGTCCAGCTCCGGCACCCGCACGTGCATCGCGCGCCGGGCCCGCAGGCGCATCTCGATGCGGCTGGCCTGCGGCACCCAGACGGCGAGGTGCTCGAAGCCGTCCGGGTCGAAGTCGGCGCCCAGCACGCGGTTGAGCACGGCGAGCACGTTGAGGTCGAACGCCGCGGTCACGCCCTCGGCGTCGTCGTAGGCGGCCACGAGCGTCGCCTCGTCCTTGACGAGGTCGGTCCCGAGGAGGAACGCCTCCCCCGGGTCGAGCTCGTCGGCGAGGGCGGCGAGGAAGGCCTGGCGGTCCCCGGGCTCGAAGTTGCCGAGCGTCCCGCCGAGCAGCGCCACGAGCCGCCGCCCGTCGCGGGGGATGCTGCGCAGGTCGCTGGTGAAGTCGGCGACGACCCCGTGCACGTCGAGCCCCGGATAGGCCTCGATCAGCCCCGGCACCGCCTCCTCGAGCGCCGACGGCGACACGTCCACCGGCACGTAGCGGCGGAGGGTGCCGGCGCGGTCGAGGGCGTCGAGCAGCATCGGCGTCTTCGACGACGACCCCGATCCCAGCTCGACGAGGGTGTCCGCCGCCGCGGCGCGGGCGATGGTGTCGGCGTGCTCGGCGAGGGCCTCACGCTCGGCCGTGAAGGGGTAGTACTCCCGCAGCGCGGTGATCTGCTCGAACAGCTCGCTCCCCCGCGCGTCGTAGAGCCACTGCGGGCTGAGCACCTTCGGGGTCGAGGTCAGGCCCCGCCGGGCGTCGGCGCGGAGGGCGGCGTCGGCGTCGGCGGCGGTGAGGTGTACGTCGAGCGCGGGCAGGCTCATCGGTGTCGGGTCACGTCCTGGGGTCGGGGCGCGCCCGCGGTCGGGCGCGCCGGCGTTCACGGCGTCGGGAACGGGAGAGCGCGGCTACAGGGCCGTGACGGTCACGGCGGGCGGGACGTGCGGCGCACCGGCCCGGGCGACGAGCAGCGAGCCGTCGGGCACCGGCACCCAGGCGGCGTCGTCGTCCAGGGGCTCGGAGGCCACCGTCACCGCGCCGTCGGGACGGACGCGGTAGGACAGGGCGTGGTCGACGGCCGTCGCGACGATCTGCTCGCCGTCGCCGAGCAGCAGGTTCAGCCGGGAACCCGGCGCGGCGGCGAGGGTGTCGGCGACGACGCCGGCCAGCGCGTCGGCGGGGTCCTTGCCGGCCGCCAGCCGCGCGCGGACCAGCGCCCAGAGCAGGGCGGAGTCGGTGGCGGCGTCGAGGGTCAGCAGGTCGACCGGCGCCAGCGTGCCGGCGAGGTCGGCCATGCTGTGGGGCCAGCCGCGCACGACGCCGTTGTGGCTGAACAGCCGCCCGCCGTCCGCGGAGTCCCGGAAGGGCGCGCAGGCGGCGGTGGACACCGGCATGCCGACCGTCGCCGAGCGCACCGCGGCCACCAGTGCGGTGGTCTCCACGGCCCGCGCGAGGTCGAGGAACGACGCGTCGGTCCACATCGGGTCGTCGCGCCGGTAGAGCGCCGGTCCTCGTGAGCGATCTTTCGAGCCATGGCTCGGAAGATCGCTCACGTACCAGCCGACGCCGAACCCGTCGGCGTTGACGGTGCCGCCGCCGCGCATGTCGGCGGGGGCGTAGCTCTGGACGAGCAGCGCGTGGGACGGCTCGGTCAGCAGCGACGCGAGCGTCACCGGCGTCGGGCCCACGTGGGCCAGGTGGCGGCACACGTCGGTCAGGCGTCCCGGGCGCAGCGGAAGCCCGAGAAGATCTGCCGGCGGATCGGCAGGTCCCAGTTGCGGAAGGTCGCGCGCGCGTTGGGGGTCCCGACGCCGAACGACGAGCCGCGCAGCATGCGGAAGTCGCCGCCGAAGAAGACCTCGGAGTACTCCTTGTACGGGAACGGCTCGAAGCCCGGGTAGCCCTCGAACCCCGAGTCGCACCACTCCCACACGTCCCCGATCAGCTGGTGCACGCCCAGCGGGGAGGCGCCGGCCGGGTAGGCACCCACAGGCGCGGGCTGCAGGTGGCGCTGGTCGAGGTTCGCGCGCTCGGGGGTCGGGTCCTCGTCGCCCCACGGGAAGCGGCGGGTGGTGCCGGTGGCGTGGTCGTAGCGCGCGGCGAGCTCCCACTCGGCCTCGGTGGGCAGGCGCTTGCCCGCCCACGCCGCGTACGCCGCGGCCTCGTGGAAGCTGACGTGCAGCACGGGCTGGTCGGCCGGGATCTCCTCGCGCACCCCGAACGAGGTCCGGTACCAGCGCCCGTCGTCCTTCTCCCACGTCATCGGCGCGGTCCAGCCCTCGGCACGGATGTGCTCCCAGCCGGCCTCCGACCACCACCGCCGGTCGTCGTAGCCGCCGGCGTCGACGAACCGGGCGTACTCGGCGTTGGTCACCGGCGCGGCGTCGAGCCAGAAGTCCGCGACCGTCACGGGGTGCGCGGGCTTCTCGTTGTCCAGCGCCGCCGGCTCGTCGGAGCTCGATGGTCCAGCTCCCCCATCGGCGTGCTCCCCTGCCCGCTGCGCGTCCCCGGTGCCCATCAGGAAGGTCGCCCCCGGGTGGAACACCTCGGTGCCCGCGAGACCCGGCACCACCGACGGCGGGGGCGGGTCGGCGTGCAGCACCGGCGCCCCGGCGCGCAGCTGGTGGGTGGCGAGCATCGTCTCCACGTGCTGCTGCTCGTGCTGCACGATCATGGAGAACAGGAAGCCGCCGGCGAGCGTGCGGCGCTCGTCGAACCTCCCGGCCTCGAGGTGCTCGAGCGCCCGCTCGCGCACGCGGTCGCCGTAGACCCGCGCCTCGGCGGGATCGAGCAGCGGGAGCTGCGTGCGGCCGGCCCGGGGGTTGGTGAAGGCGTCGTAGAGCCCGTCGACGTCCTCCCGCACGCCCTCGGTGATCTCGGTGTCGGGAGCGCCCCGGCGCACCAGCCAGAAGTCCTCCATGTTCGCGATGTGCGCGACGTCCCAGTGGAACGGCGACATCAGCGGGGAGTGCTGGCGCGTCATGTCGGGGTCGTCGGGGTCGAAGACGTCGTGGGTGAGCGCGCGCGTGCGCGCGCGGGCCGCGGCCAGCTCGGCGGCCAGCCGGCGGCGCAGGGCGGCGGTGTCGGCGGTGTCGGCGGTGTCGGCGGTGTCGGCGGTGTCGGTGCGGCCGGGTGCGGGATCCGTGGCGGTCACGGGCGCTCACCTCGCTGGAGGGATCGGACGCCCTCGGGGGTGTCGGGGCGGTCCGGGGCGATCTGGTCGTCGAGCTCGTCCGGGATCACCGGGACGGGGTCGGGCGGGAGGAAGGTCTCGGCGGGGTCGAGCGGCTCGTCGGCCGGGGAACGGCCGCGCAGCACGCGCTCGGTGATGACGCGGTCGACGAGCTCGCGCACGTCGGGGGGCAGGTCGGCGAACGCGGGACCGGCGAGGGTGCGGTGGGCCTGCTCGAAGACGTCACCGGCGGCGCGGCGCAGCACGCGGTCGGCGAGGCCGTGGCGCGCGGCGGCCGCCCACCGGCCCACCGCGGGCTCGGCCGCGGCGCGAGCGCGGGCCACCGTGTCCGGGTCGTGCATCAGCGCGGCCACGACGACCAGCGGCACGACCCACTCGTCGCCGGCCTGCTGGTCGAGGTACCGGACCTCGAGGTGCCCCTGGGGCCGCACCGGGGGGAAGAGCGTCGTCAGGTGGTAGTCGAGGTCGGCGCGGGTCGGCGGCGGCGCGAGCGCGCCGTCGACCCACTGCGCGAACGTCGCGTCCGGCGCCGCCCACGAGTCGCCGTCCCCGTCCTCGCGGCGGACGCACAGCAGCCGGGTGTCCACGGCGCGCCGTGCGTACTCGGCGGCCGGGTCGGGGCCGAGGACGCGGGGCGGGCCGGTGCGCTCGGGGTCGAGGGCCATCCAGGCCGCCCAGCGCGACGACTTCCAGCCGGTGCGGCGCCCGTGCACCGCCGGGGAGTTCGCGAACGCGGCGAGCAGCACGGGCCCGAGCTCGTGCAGCGCCGCCCAGCGGCGGGCGACCTCCTCGCCCTCACCCGCGTCGACGCACACCTGGACCGCGGTCGTCGAGCACATCATCGTGCGCCCGTGCGGGCCGATGCGGTCGAAGGTGGCCTCCATCGCCGCGTAGCGCGGGACCTGCAGCACCCGGCGGGGCGGGCGCAGCGCGTCGCCGGCGCGGGGGACGGTGGTGAGGCGCTCGGTGGCGAGGAGCCCGCGCAGCGCGGCGTGGTCGGCGCGCACGGCGCGGACGAGGGCGCCGAGCCCGGGCAGCGGCGGGCTGGCGATCTCGACCTGCCCACCGGGCTCGACGGTGATCACACCGCCCGCGGGGAGCGGGGCGGGGCCGGAGCCGTTCGACGGCGGGTGGGGCGAGAGCGTGGCCGGGGCGTGGGGTCCGAGGGCCCGGGCCAGGCGGTCGGGGTCGACGGGGCGGGTGGGGTCGTCGTCGTGGCGGACGAGCCATTCGAGCTCGGTGCCGACGAGGCGCGGCGGCCCGTGCTTGAAGCACACCGACGCCACGTACGCCTCGGCCGCCGCCCGGTCGGGGACCGGGCCGTTCGGGTCGATCGCGACGCGGTGTCGGGTCGTCGCGAAACCTCCCGGCGCGCCGTGGCCGCCGGTGGGGTGTACGGAGGATGTCCGAGCCGGCACGGGGCCTCCTTGTTGGACCGGCCGGCACCGACGATCACCGCCGGCGCCGACTGGTGGACGCACACGGACCGGGACGACGCTACACGCGGGTCAGGGCCCTCGCAGGGGTCCGGGAACGGGTTGTCCCGGATGCGAAGGTCACTCCCCGGCCCCGCGCGAGGGCCGTTCAGGCCGCCGCGCGGGGCGGGGCGAACTGGGTGTGGTAGAGGTCCGCGTACCGCCCACCGCGCTCCAGCAGCGTGGTGTGCGTGCCCTGCTCGACGACGCGCCCGTGCTCCACGACGGCGATCGTGTCCGCCGCGCGGACGGTCGACAGGCGGTGGGCGATGACCACCGAGGTGCGCCCGACCAGGGCCTCGGTCAGCGCCTCCTGCACCGCCTGCTCGGACTCCGAGTCCAGGTGGGCGGTGGCCTCGTCGAGGATCACCACCCGCGGCGACGCCAGCAGCAGGCGCGCGATCGTGAGGCGCTGGCGCTCGCCGCCGGAGAGCCGGTGGCCCCGCTCCCCCACCACCGTGTCGAGCCCGGCCGGCAGCTCGTCGAGCAGCTCCCCGAGGCGAGCGCGGACCATCGCCGCGCGCAGCTCCTCGTCGGTCGCGTCCGGGGCGGCGTAGCGCAGGTTGGCGCGCACCGTGTCGTGGAAGAGGTGCCCGTCCTGCGTGACGACACCCACGGCGCCCCGCAGGTCGGCGAAGGACAGATCGCGCACGTCCACCCCGCCGATCGTGATCTGCCCCTCGTCGACGTCGTACAGGCGCGGCAGGAGCGAGGCGATCGTCGACTTCCCCGCCCCCGACGGCCCGACCAGCGCGAGCATCTCCCCCGGCCCCACCTCCAGGTCGACGCCGTGCAGGACCTCGTGGCCCCGCCGGTCGTCGAGCCGGGTGACCTCCTCCAGCGAGGCCAGCGACACCGACGAGGCCGACGGGTAGGTGAACCGCACCCCGCGCGCGGCGACCGCGAGCGGGCCCGCGGGCAGGGGCGTCGGGCGCTCGGGCTCGGTGAGCGCGGGCTGCAGGTCGAGGACCTCGAAGACGCGCTCGAAGCTCACCAGCGCGCTCATGACGTCGACGCGGGCGGTCGAGAGCGCCGTCAGCGGCGCGTAGAGGCGCGTGAGCAGCAGCGCGAGGCTCACGACGGTGCCGGCGTCGAGCTGGCCGGTGACCGCGAGCCAGCCGCCGAGGCCGTAGACGAGGGCCTGGGCGAGGGCGGCGACGAGGGTCAGGCAGGTGAGGAAGACGCGGCTGACCATCGCCGTGCGCACCCCGACGTCCCGGACCCGGTCGGCCCGCTCGCCGAAATCGGCGGCCTCCGCCTCCGGGCGTCCGAAGAGCTTCACCAGCGTCGCGCCGCCGGCGGAGAAGCGCTCGGTCATCTGCCCGGTCATCGCGGCGTTGAGGTCCGCCGACTCGCGCTGCAGCGCGGCGATACGCCGGCCCATCCGCCGGGCGGGCAGCAGGAAGACCGGCAGCAGGACGAGCGCCAGCAGCGTCACCTGCCACGCGAGAGCCAGCATGACGACCACCGCGAGCACCAACTGGATGACGTTGGTGACGAGGCCCGAGAGCGTCGAGGTGAACGCGCGCTGCGCCCCGATGACGTCGTTGTTCAGCCGGCTGACCAGCGACCCGGTGCGCGTGCGCGTGAAGAACGCCAGCGGCATGCGCTGGACGTGGCCGAACACCGCGAGCCGCAGGTCGTAGATCAGCCCCTCGCCGATCCGCGACGACAGCCACCGCTCGAACAGCGTCAGCCCGGCGTCGACCACGGCGAGGCCCGCGATGACGAGCGCCAGCGTGATCACCACCGACGGCGCCGACCGGCCGGTGATCGCCGTGACGACCCGCCCCGCGAGCACGGGCGTGGCCACGCCGATCACCGCCGAGGCCGTGGCCAGCAGCAGGAAGACCGCGAGCATCCGGTGGTGGCGCGCGGCGAAGCGCCAGATCCGCGGCAGCGTCCCCTTCGGCACCGACCGGGGCACCTGATCCGCCCGGGCGGCGGACATCATCAACGACCAGGCGTCCAACGCCGGCTCCCGTCGCTCGTGAGGACCGAGTACCCCGCGAGCGTGCGACCTCGACCAAGGTCGAGGTCAAGCGGAGGGACGCGACGCGGGGCCGGCGGGTGGTGGTCCGCCGGGTCCTCCCGGCGTGCGGGTACCCCGGGACGAGCCGGGTGCGCTACTTCTTCTTCGTGCGCGTGGCGCCACCGCGCCCGCGCAGCGTGACCCCGGACTCGGAGAGCACGCGGTGCACGAATCCGTACGAGCGGCCGGTGGACTCGGCCAGGGAGCGGATGCTCGCACCCTTCTCGTACTTCTTCTTCAGATCCGTGGCGAGCTTGTCGCGCTGGGTGCCGGTGATCCGAGCACCCTTCTTCAGATCGGCCATCTCGATCTCACCCCTCGTCCGACCGCAGGTCCGGTCGAACCATGATGATCGGCGAGCGGGGTGTGCGCCACGGCACAATTGTCGTGATCGGTAAGCGGTTCGGCCGATCGGCGTGATCGACGTCCGTTCGTCGGATCCTTCGGGACCTGCACGAACTCCCTGCACAGCGCGCCGGTCAGGCCAGCTCGACCAGTTCCAGGTGCTCGGCGGAGAAATGGTCCTCGGTGCCGTCCGGCAGCAGGATCACGCGTTCCGGCTCCAGCGCCTCGACCGCCCCGGGGTCGTGGGTGACGAGCACGACCGCACCCTCGAAGCGCCGCAGGGCGTCGAGCACCTTCTCGCGGCTGGCCGGGTCGAGGTTGTTGGTGGGCTCGTCGAGCAGCAGCACGTTGGCCGCCGACGAGACGAGCCCCGCCAGCGCGAGGCGGGTGCGCTCGCCGCCCGACAGCGTGCCGGCGGGCTGCTCGAGCTGCTCGCCGCTGAACATGAACGCGCCGAGCAGTGTGCGCAGCTGCTGCTCGGGGGTGTCCGGGGCGGCGCTGCGCGCGTTCTCCCACACCGAGCGGTCCATGTCGAGCGTGTCGTGCTCCTGCGCGAAGTAGCCGGTGCGCAGGCCGTGGCCCGCCAGCACCTCGCCGGTGTCGGGGGTCTCGGCGCCGGCGAGGATCCGCAGCAGCGTCGTCTTGCCCGCGCCGTTGAGCCCGAGGATGACCACGCGGGACCCGCGGTCGACCGCGAGGTCCACGCCGGTGAACACCTCGAGCGAGCCGTAGGTCTTCGACAGGCCCTCGGCCGTCATCGGCACGCGCCCGCACGGGGCCGGCGACGGGAACCGGATGTGGGCGACCTTGTCGTCCACACGCTCGGAGTCCAGCCCGTCGAGCATGGCCTGCGCGCGGCGCGCCATCTGCTTGGCCGCGACCGCCTTCGTCGCCTTCGCGCCCATCTTCGCGGCCTGGGCCTGCAGCGCGCCCGCCTTCTTCTCGGCGTTGGCGCGCTCGCGGCGTCGCCGGGCCTCGTCGTCGGCGCGCGCCTGCTGGTACTTCGCCCAGCCCATGTTGTAGGCGTCGAGCTCGCCGCGCGTGGCGTCGAGGAACCACACCTTGTTCACCACGTCACCGATGAGCTCGGTGTCGTGGCTGATGACCACCAGCCCGCCCTCGTGCGCGGTCAGGAACGACCGCAGCCAGCCGATGGAGTCGGCGTCGAGGTGGTTGGTGGGCTCGTCGAGCAGCAGCGTGGTGCCGGCGTTGCCTGCCGCCTTCGACCCGGCGCCGTCGCCGCTGGCCGCGAAGAGGATGCGCGCGAGCTCCACGCGGCGGCGCTGCCCGCCCGAGAGCGTGCGCAGCGGCTGGCCCAGCACCCGGCCGGGCAGGCCGAGGTTCGAGCAGATGCGGCCGGCCTCGCTCTCCGCGGCGTAGCCGCCGAGGTCGGCGAAGCGCTCCTCGAGGCGCCCGTACTTCGCGATGGCCCTGTCACGCGCCGCGTCGTCGGCCAGCTCCGCCATCGCGGTCTGGGTCTTCTCCATCTCGCGCAGCAGCTCGTCGAGACCGCGCGCGGAGAGCACCCGGTCGCGCGCGAGGACGGTGAGGTCGCCCTCGCGCGGGTCCTGGGGCAGGTAGCCGACCGGGCCCGTCGCACGGATCACGCCGCCGTACGGCTCACCGACACCGGCCAGGGACCGCAGCGTCGTCGTCTTGCCCGCGCCGTTGCGCCCGACCAGCCCGATCCGGTCGCCCGGCTGGACGCGCAGCGTCGCCCCCGCGAGCAGGACGCGGGAGCCGGCGCGCAGCTCGAGATCGGTCGCGGTGATCAACGGGGAGGTCCTCGAGGACGGGGATCGGTGCGGGCGCCGACCGGGAGCACAGCGCCACGCTGACCCTCCCAGTGTAGGCGGCCCCCGCACCCGGATTCGGCTCTAGGGTGCGCGCATGACCGAGGCCACTCCCCCCGCGCAGGATCTCGCCGGCCGCTCCGCGCTGATCACCGGCGCCAGCCGGGGCATCGGCCTCGGCGTCGCGCGCCACCTGCTCGACCGCGGCGCGTCGGTGACCCTGACCGCCCGCAAGCAGGGTCAGCTCGACGAGGCCGTGACGTCGCTGGCCGATCTCGGCGCTCCGGAGCGGGTCCTCGCCGTCGCGGGCAACTCGGGCGACGCGGCGGCCCGGGCGCGCGCGGTCGACGCCGCCGTCGAGCGCTTCGGGTCGCTGGACGTGCTGGTCAACAACGCCGCCACCAACCCGCAGTACGGCCCGCTCATGGAGGCCGACCTCGGCGCGGTCGCGAAGATCTTCGACGTCAACGTCGTCGCCGCCCTGGGCTTCGTGCAGGAGGCCCACCGGGCGTGGATGGGCGAGCACGGGGGCGCGGTGGTCAACATGGCCTCGGTCGGCGGCTTCCGCTCCAGCGGCGTCATCGGCGCGTACGGGGCGTCGAAGGCGGCGCTGATCCGGCTCACCGAGGAGCTGGCCTGGGAGCTCGGGCCCGCGATCCGCGTCAACGCCGTCGCGCCCGCGCTGGTGAAGACCCGGATGGCCGAGGCGCTGTGGTCGGGCCAGGAGGAGGAGATCGCGGCCCGCTACCCCATGCGGCGCCTCGGCACCACGGGCGACGTCGCCGCCCTCGTCGGGTTCCTCGTCTCCGACGCCGCCGCGTGGATCACCGGTGAGACCGTGCGCGTCGACGGCGGCCTCCTCGCGACCGGGAGCACGTAAACGGCCACCACAACCACGTGCGGGCAGAATGGGTGGTGATCGGGAGGTGGTCTCCATGGGGCTCTTCAGCAGGTGGCGCCGCGGCGGCGGTGGGAGCGGTGCCGGTGCCGGGGGGCAGCGCCAGGTGCTCGACCGCGAGGCGACGGGCGCCGATCTCGAGCACCTCCGGGCCTTCGCCCGGAGCCGCGAGGGCGTCGCGTTCTACGTCGAGCCCGAGACCACGGCCACCGACACGACGGTCGTCGCGGTGGCCTTCGACGGCGAGTGGACCCGCCGTCGCGTCGGCACGCCCCGGGCCGCCGAGAAGCTCGCGCGCTCGGTGAAGGTCGCGTGCCACGACGTCACGGTCACCGGCTACCCGCCGGAGATGCGGCGCTGGAACGCGCGCGCCAAGGCCGACCGGGCCGCGCTCGAGGAGATGACCCGGGCCGAGTCGGAGCGGGACCGCGAGCGGTGAGCCCCGGCGCGGCCGTGCCGGTCGCCGACGTGGTCGTGGCCGGGGCCGGTCCCGCCGGCCGGTCGCTGGCGCGCGCCTGCGCGGCGCGCGACCTGCGCACCCTGATCGTCGACCCCAAGCCCCACCGTCCGTGGACCCACACCTACGGCGCCTGGTCCCACGAGCTGCCCGACGACCTGCCCGGTGAGGTCGTCGCCGCCCGCGGCCGGGGGGTGGCGATCGCGCAGCGCACCCACGAGCTCGACGACGAGTACGTCGTGCTCGACACCGCCGCGCTCCAGGCGCACCTCACCGACCCGGCGGTGGCGGTGCGGCGCGGCCGGGGCGTCGGCGCGGTGCCCGCCGGGCCGGGCCGGCACCCCGCGGTCCTGCTCGACGACGGCACGAGCGTCACCGCCCGCGTCGTCGTCGACGCCACGGGCGCCCGGCAGGCCCTGGGCCGCCGCGGCACCGCCCGCGAGCTCGACGCCGGGCCGCCGCGCGCCGAGCAGACCGCGTTCGGCGTCGTCGTGCCGCGCGAGGTCGCGGCGCGCGTCAGCGGCGACCGGTTGCTGTTCATGGACTGGCGTCCCGCCCACGGGCGCCCGGGCTGGCCGACGTTCCTCTACGCGATCCCCCTCGACGACGAGCGCGTGCTGCTCGAGGAGACCTCGCTCGCCCGCCGCCCCGGGCTGCCGATGCCCGAGCTGCGCGCGCGGCTGCGGGCCCGGCTGCGCGCCGCGGGCCTCGCCGAGGCCGAGATCCCCGACGCACCCGCCGACGTCGAGAAGGTGCGCTTCCCCGTCGACTCGCCGCGACACCGCTCGCCGTCGGGCGTGGTCGCCATCGGCGCCGCCGACCCGCTCGTGCACCCGGCGTCGGGCTTCAGCCTGGCGACGTCGCTGCGCCTCGCCCCGCGCCTGGCCACGGTGCTCGCCGACGCGCTGCGCGGTGGCACCGAGCCGGTCGGGGTCGCTCGCGCGGCCCGTCGGGTGATCCGCTCCCCCGGCGCGCTCACCGTGCACGCCCTGCGTCGCCGCGGGCTCGAGACGCTGCTGGCGATGCCGCCGGCGGAGGTGCCCGCGTTCTTCGAGCGGTTCTTCACGCTGCCGCCGGCGCACCGCCGGGCATACCTCGACGCGCGGGAGGACGTCACCGCATCGGTGGCGGCCATGTCGTCGTTGTTCGGACGGCTGACACCGCGGCTGCGCGTCCACCTGATCAGGGGAACGCTCCTCGGGGCCCGCAGCGTCCGAACGGAGCAGTAACGGTACGCTCGCGAACCGGCATCGTGACGGGTTCGTGACCCGCCACCGACGAGAAGGGGACTTCCGCCATGGGTGCCTACCAGACCGTGGCCGTCGGGACGGACGGCTCGGAGTCGTCGTACCGCGCGGTCGACCGGGCGGCGACGATCGCGGCCGACGCGAAGGCGCTGCTGCTGATCATCTGCGCCTACAAGCCGGCGAAGTCGACCGGCGAGGCCGAGCAGGCGCTCGGCGAGGACGCGGCGTTCCACGTCGTCGGCTCGACGCCCGCCGAGGAGACGCTGCGCGACGCCCGGGAGCGCGCCGCCGCCAAGGGCCCGGTGGAGATCGACACCGTCGCGGTGGAGGGCGACCCGATCGACCGCGTGGTCGAGGTCGTCGCCGACCGCAAGGCCGACCTGGTGGTCGTCGGCAACCGGGGCCTCAACAGCCTCGCGGGCCGGCTGCTCGGCTCGGTCCCGCAGGGCATCTCCCGCCGCGCCGGCAGCGACGTCCTCATCGTCCACACCACGTGACGGCCGGTCCGGACCCCGCCTCCACCGACAGCGAGCGGTGGGCGCGGGCGCAGGAGCGGATCGAGGATCTGCTCCTGCGCGGGCCCCGGACCATGACCCGCGGCGAGGTGCAGCAGCGCACCGGGTTCACCCCGGAGCACACCGCGCGGCTGTGGAGCGCGCTCGGCTTCCCGGCCACCGCCGACGACGTCCGCGGGTTCGCCGAGGCGGACGTCGACGCGCTCGAGCTGTCGGGGCGCCTCCTCGAGGAGGACACCTTCGACGAGGCCGAGGAGCTCGCCGTCGCGCGCGCCCTCGGCCAGGGTCTGGGACGCCTCGCGGAGTGGCAGGCGACGCTCGTGCGCCGCACGATCGCCGCCGCCGGGAAGGCCGACGACCCGGACGCGATCGTCGAGGCCGTCGAGGCGCTGGTCCCGACGCTGGAGGAGCTCCAGTCCTACGTCTGGCGCCGCCACCTCGCCGTCACCGCGGGCCGGATGCTGGCGACGCTCGCGCACCCGCCCGAGGACGGGTCGTCGGAGAACCGCGTCGTCGTGGGCTTCGCCGACATCGTCGGGTTCACGAGCCTGAGCCGGAAGATCGACGAGGTCGAGCTGCGCGCGCTGCTCGAGCGCTTCGAGACCGTGTGCACCGAGGTCGTGGCGCGCCGGCACGGGCGGATCGTCAAGACCCTCGGCGACGAGATCCTCTTCGTGGCCGAGCGCGTCGAGGACGCCGTCGACATCGCGTTCCGGCTCCACGACGAGGTGCCCGACGAGGAGGGCCGCCCGACCCTGCGCGTCGGCCTCGCGCTCGGCGAGGTGCTCCCCCGCTACGGCGACGTCTACGGGCCGGTCGTGAACATCGCCAGCCGCCTGACGTCCGAGGCCCGCCCGGGCACGGTGCTCGTCGACGAGGACCTCACCGAGGCCCTGCGCGCCACCGACCTGGACCTCGACATCCGCGCGGTGCCCCAGCTCTCGGTGCGCGGCTACCGCCACCTGCGCCCGCACGTGATCCGGGAGCGGCGGGGGTAGCAGCGAACGTCCTGTTCGCTGCTTCTACGCGCGCGAAGTCCCCGTTGATCACCGAGGCTCGCCCGCCCCGCACGCACGAACGGCGCTCTCGCTGCCATCGCAGCGAGAGCGCCGTTCGTTCGGTCCTGCCGGCGCGCGGCGGTCCGCTCAGACGGTGAAGCCGAGCGCGCGGAGCTGCTCGCGGCCGTCGTCGGTGATCTTGTCCGGGCCCCACGGCGGCATCCAGACCCAGTTGATCCGCACGTCCTTGGCCAGCCCCCCGCCCGGGCCCTGGGTGAGGGCGGCGCGGGCCTGGTCCTCGATGACGTCGGTCAGCGGGCAGGCCGCCGAGGTCAGGGTCATGTCGAGGGTGACGACGGCGCCGGACTCCTCGCCGTGGACGTCGATGCCGTAGAGCAGGCCCAGGTCGACCACGTTGATCCCCAGCTCGGGGTCGACGACGTCGCGCATCGCCTCCTCGAGGTCGTCGACCGAGGGCAGGTCGGCGGTGGCGGCCGGGGCCTCGGGCATCCCGGCCGCGCCGCGCGTGACGGTGTCGTCGCTCATGAGGTACCTCCAGCTTGAGCCTGGGCCACGGCGTCCTTGAACGCCAGCCAGCCGAGCAGCGCGCACTTCACGCGCGCCGGGTAGGCCGCGACGCCGGCGAACGCCACGGCGTCGTCGAGCACGTCCTCGTCGGGCTCCACCTTGCCGCGACCCTGCACCATCGTCTGGTAGGCCTCGAGCGTCTCGAAGGCCTCCCCGACGGTGTGGCCGACGAGCAGGTCGTGGGCCACCGAGGTCGCCGCCTGGCTGATCGAGCAGCCGAGCGCGTCGTACGACAGGTCCTCGACCTTGGCGTCGAGCCCCTCGCCGCCGGTGAGGTGCACGCGTACGGTCACCTCGTCGCCGCAGGTCGGGTTGACGTGGTGGACCTCGGCCTCGAAGGGGTCGCGCAGCCCGCGCCCGTGCGGGTTGCGGTAGTGGTCCAGGATGATCTCCTGGTACATCGAGTCGAGCTTCACTGTGGCACCACCCCGAAGAACTCCTGGGCCCGACGCACACCGGCCACGAGCGCGTCGACCTCCTCCATCGTGTTGTACACGTGGAAGCTCGCGCGGATCGACGCCTGCACGCCGAAGGCCCGGTGCAGCGGCCACGCGCAGTGGTGGCCGACGCGGACCGCGATGCCCGAGTCGTCGAGCACCTGCGAGGCGTCGTGCGGGTGCAGGCCCTCGATCGTGAACGCGACCGCGCCGCCGCGGGCCTCGGTGGTGCGCGGGCCGACGATCGCGACGCCCGGCAGGTCCTGCAGCTTGAGCAGCGCGGCGTCGGTCAGCTCGTTCTCGTGCGCCTTGACCGCGTCCATGCCGATGGCCGAGAGGTAGTCGACGGCCGCGCCGAGGCCGATGGCCTGCGACGTCATCGGCACGCCGGCCTCGAACCGCGCGGGCGGCGGCGCGTAGGTCGCCCCCTCCATGCGGACCATCTCGATCATCGAGCCGCCGGTGAGGAACGGCGGCAGCGCCTCGAGCAGCTCGGCGCGCCCGTAGAGCACGCCGATGCCCGACGGCCCGAGCATCTTGTGCCCCGAGAACGCGGCGAAGTCGACGCCGAGCGCGTGCAGGTCGACCGGGGCGTGCGGCACCGACTGGCAGGCGTCGAGCACCGTGTACGCACCGACGGCGCGCGCCCGCCGCACCAGCTCCTCCACCGGCGGGACGGTGCCCAGCACGTTGGACTGGTGGGTGAACGCGACGACCTTGGTCCGCTCGTTGATCACCGAGCGCGCCTCGTCCGAGTCGAGGTCGAGGCGCCCGTCGGGCGTCACCGAGAACCACCGCAGCGTCGCCCCGGTGCGCCGGCAGAGCTCCTGCCACGGCACGAGGTTCGCGTGGTGCTCCATCTCGGTGGTGACGACCTCGTCGCCCGGCCCGAGACGGAAGCGCTCGGCGGCCGGGTCGACGCCGTCGCCGACCGAGGCGTTGCTCATGCCGTAGGCGACGAGGTTGATCCCCTCGGTCGCGTTCTTGGTGAACACCACCTCGTGGATGTCCGCGCCGACGAACGCCGCGATCCGCTCGCGCGCGGACTCGTAGGCGTCCGTGGCCTCCTCGGCCAGCGCGTGGGCCCCGCGGTGCACGGCGGCGTTGGACGTCTCGAGGAACGCCCGCTCCGCGTCGAGCACCTGGCGGGGCCGCTGGGACGTCGCGCCCGAGTCGAGGTAGACCAGCGGCTTCCCGTCCCGAACGGTGCGGCTCAGGATGGGGAAGTCCTCGCGGATCTTCGCGACATCCAGGGTCGCACCCGCGTCAGTGGGTGCGATGGCGGTCATGCCGGCTGCTCCTCCTTCGCGCCGATGAAGCGCTCGTAGCCGTTCTCCTCGAGCTCGTCGGCGAGCTCGGGTCCACCGGACTCGGCGACCCGGCCGTTGACGAACACGTGGACCTTGTCCGGCGCGATGTAGCGCAGGATCCGCGTGTAGTGCGTGATCAGCAGGACGCCGACGTCGGAGGCGGCCTTGTAGTCGTTGACGCCCTTGCTCACGACGCGCAGCGCGTCGACGTCGAGACCCGAGTCGGTCTCGTCGAGGACGGCGAACTTCGGCTTGAGCAGCGCCATCTGCAGCACCTCGTGGCGCTTCTTCTCGCCACCGGAGAAGCCCTCGTTGACGCTGCGCTCGGCGAACGCCGGGTCGATCTCGAGGTCGGACATCGCGCCCTTGACCTCCTTGACCCAGTGCCGCACCTTCGGCGCCTCGCCGCGGGTCGCGGTGGCCGCGGAGCGCAGGAAGTTCGACATCGAGACGCCGGGCACCTCGACGGGGTACTGCATGGCGAGGAACAGCCCGGCGCGGGCGCGCTCGTCGACCTCCATGGCCAGCACGTCCTCGCCGTCCAGGAGCACCTGGCCCTTCGTGACCTGGTACTTCGGGTGGCCCGCGATGGAGTACGCGAGCGTGGACTTGCCGGAGCCGTTCGGACCCATGATCGCGTGGGTCTCGTTGGAGCTCACCGTCAGGTCGACGCCGCGCAGGATCTCCTTGGGACCGGACTCGGTCTCGACCTCGACGTGCAGGTCGCGGATCTCGAGGGTGGACATCAGGCCTCTTTCACTACGGGTACGTGTGGTGGGTGCTCAGGTGTTGATCGCTTCGAGCTCGGCCTCGATGGCCGCCTCGAGACGGTCGCGCAGCGCGGGGACGCGGACCTTGGCGATGACCTCGCCGAAGAAGCCGCGCACCACGAGCCGGCGCGCCTGCGCCTCGGGGATGCCGCGCGCCATCAGGTAGAACAACTGCTCGTCGTCGAATCGTCCCGTCGCGCTGGCGTGGCCGGCGCCGACGATCTCGCCCGTCTCGATCTCGAGGTTCGGCACCGAGTCGGCGCGGGCGTTGTCGGTGAGCAGCAGGTTGCGGTTGAGCTCGTAGGTGTCGGTGCCCTCGGCGGCCTTGCGGATCAGCACGTCGCCGATCCAGACCGTGTGGGCGGCCGTTCCGCCGTCCGCACCCTGCAGCGCGCCCTTGTACATCACGCGCGAGCGGCAGTGGGCCACCGAGTGGTCGACGAGCAGGCGCTGCTCGAAGTGCTGGCCGCCGTCGGCGAAGTACAGGCCGTCGAGCTCGACGTCGCCGCCGGGGGCCCGGTAGTTGATGACCGGGGACAGGCGCACGAGGTCGCCGCCGAGGGTCACCGAGCTGTGCCGGATCGTGGCGTCGCGGCCGACCGAGAGGTGCTGGGCGCCGACGTACACGGCGTCGTCGGCCCAGTCGTGCACCTCGACGACCTCGAGCTTCGCGCCGTCGGCGACGACGAACTCGGTGTTGGCGGCGACCGTGCCCGAGCCGCGGTGGTCGAGCACGACCACGGCCTCGGCGTGGTGCTCGAGGCGCAGCTGCAGGTGCGCGAACGCCACCTTGCCCTCGCCCGGCCCGGTGACCGTGACGGTCAGCGGCTCGTCGTCCGAGCGCGCCTCGTTCACCACCACGACGTGGGCCTGGTCGAACGACGACCACGCCTGCGCCGCCACGCGGTCGGCGGGGATGCCGCCGTCGCCGAGGCGGGCGTCGTCGCGCCCGACCGTCTCGAGCCGCGTGCCGGACCCCGCGAGGTCCGACGCGCTGTCGCCGAAGCCGGCCTGGACCGACACCGAGACGGCGCCGTCGGCGCTCGCCGAGCCGTCGTGCAGGCCGCGCAGGCGCCGCAGCGGCGTGAACCGCCACTGCTCCTCGCGCCCGCGCGGGACCTCGAACGCCTCCACGTCGTAGGACGTGTGGCGCTCCTCCCACGGCGCGAGCTTCGGCGACGACGCGGTCTTGATGCCCGGGTCCACGTCGAGGACCGGGGACCCGGGGGCGGTCGTCGAACCGCCCCCGGTGGAAGCGACAGGTGCGTCGGTCATCCGACAGCGCCCTCCATCTGCAGCTCGATCAGGCGGTTGAGCTCGAGCGCGTACTCCATGGGCAGCTCGCGCGCGATGGGCTCGACGAACCCGCGCACGATCATCGCCATGGCCTCGTCCTCGGTGAGGCCGCGGGACATCAGGTAGAAGAGCTGGTCCTCGCTGACCTTCGAGACCGTCGCCTCGTGGCCCATCGTCACGTCGTCCTCGCGGACGTCGACGTAGGGGTAGGTGTCCGAGCGGCTGATCGTGTCGACCAGCAGCGCGTCGCACTTCACCGTCGACCGCGAGTGGTGCGCGCCCTTGTTGACGCGCACGAGGCCGCGGTAGCTGGTGCGACCGCCGCCGCGGGCCACCGACTTCGAGATGATCGTCGACGACGTGTGCGGCGCGAGGTGCACCATCTTGGCGCCCGCGTCCTGGTGCTGGCCCTCGCCGGAGAACGCCACCGAGAGCACCTCGCCCTTGGCGTGCGGCCCGGTCAGCCAGACGGCCGGGTACTTCATGGTCACCTTGGAGCCGATGTTGCCGTCGACCCACTCCATCGTCGCGCCCTCTTCGGCCTTGGCGCGCTTGGTGACCAGGTTGTAGACGTTGTTCGACCAGTTCTGGATGGTCGTGTAGCGGCAGCGGCCGCCCTTCTTCACGACGATCTCGACGACCGCGGAGTGCAGCGAGTCGGACGAGTAGATCGGCGCGGTGCAGCCCTCGACGTAGTGGACGTAGGCGTCCTCGTCGACGATGATCAGCGTCCGCTCGAACTGGCCCATGTTCTCGGTGTTGATCCGGAAGTAGGCCTGCAGCGGGATGTCCACGTGGACGCCCTTGGGCACGTAGATGAACGAGCCGCCGGACCACACCGCCGAGTTCAGCGCGGAGAACTTGTTGTCGCCGGCCGGGATGACCGAGCCGAAGTACTCCTCGAACAGCTCCGGGTGCTCGCGCAGCCCGGTGTCGGTGTCCATGAAGATGACACCCTGCTCCTCCAGGTCCTCGCGGATCTGGTGGTACACGACCTCGGACTCGTACTGCGCCGCGACGCCGGACACCAGGCGGGCCTTCTCGGCCTCGGGGATGCCCAGCTTGTCGTAGGTGTTCTTGATGTCGGCGGGCAGGTCGTCCCAGGTCGCCGCCTGCTTCTCCGTCGACCGGACGAAGTACTTGATGTTGTCGAAGTCGATGCCCGAGAGGTCCGAGCCCCACTGCGGCATCGGCTTCTTGTCGAACGTGTTCAGCGCCTTGAGCCGAAGCTGGAGCATCCAGTCCGGCTCGTCCTTCTTCTGCGAGATGTCACGCACGACCGCCTCGTTCAGGCCGCGCTGCGCGCTCGCCCCGGCGACGTCGCTGTCGTGCCACCCGAACTGATAGGTCCCGAGCGCCGCGAGGGTCTCCTCCTGGGTGAGCTCGGGCGCCGGGGCGGTGGTCCGCTCCGCGGAGGTGGTCATACGACCTGCCTTCCCTTGACGTCGGTGGTGGTCGGCTGGGGAACGTGGGTGGTGCACGCGGCGTCGCCCCGCGCGATGGTGGACAGCCGCTGGACGTGGGTGCCCAGGAGCTCGGCGAAGACCTCGGTCTCCGCCTCGCAGAGCTGCGGGAACTCGGCGGCCACGCCGGCCACCGGGCAGTGGTGCTGGCAGAGCTGCGCGCCGGTGCCGCTGCTGGGCCGCGACGACGCCGCGTAGCCCTCGCGGGACAGCGCGCCGGCCAGGGCCTCGACCCGGGCCGCACGGTCGTCCTGCGCCTCGACACCCTCGCGGTGCTCGGCGAGGAGACCGAGGATGCGCCGGCGGGCGAACGCGCGCACGGCGTCCTCCCCCGCCACCCCCGCGAGCTCGCGCAGGGCGGCGACGGCGAGCTCGGCGACGTCGGCCTCGCCGCGTCCCGCGCGCCGGCGGCCCTGCTCGGTGAGCAGGTGCTGGCGCGCCGGGCGGCCGCGGCCCCGGCCCGAGGCGCGGGGGGCGTCCCGGGTGACCACGGTGCCGTCGGCGACCAGCGCGTCGAGGTGGCGACGCACCGCCGCGCCCGAGAGCCCGAACTCGCCGGCGAGGTCCATCGCCGTGGTCGGACCGTGCTCGAGCAGCCGGCGGACGATGAGGTCCCGGGTCCGGCCGTCGTGGCCGTCGACACCGCTCATGGTCCCCACCTCCTCGCGATGACCAAGGCTCGCCTTCCTTTTGACAACACCAGTCTTGCGTATTTGTCGGCGCCCGGCAAAGCGGACCCCCCGGATCGGGCCGGTGATCGCGCTCACCCAGGGTCACCTCACCTGCGCCCACCGTCCGGGTAGGGCGGGCGGTAGGGCGGGCGGGGCTCGTCACTGCGCTCGGTATCGTCCCGTTCCGTGACCGGCGCTGCGCAGGCCCTGCAGGCGCCTGCCGACGTGCCCGGAGACGCCCCCGCCGTGACGCCTCCGGGCGCCACGCCGCCCCCGCCGACGCCCGACGAGCGGCGCCGGCTGCGCACCGTGCGGCGGTTCGGGACCACCGGCTCGCTGCTCATGGCGGTCGGCGCGCTGGGCTGCGGGGCGACGCCCGCGCCGGCGTACAACCCGCTGCTCGGCACGCGGGTGCTCGGCCTGTGGGGCCGCATGCCGACGGTGTCGCTGACGCTCGCCTACCTCGGCATGGGCATGCTCGTGCTCGCCTGGCTGTGGCTCGGGCGGCTCGCGTGGCCGGCGCGCGTGCGGCTCTCGGTGCGCCAGCTCACCCGCATCCTCGTCATGTGGATGGCGCCGCTGGCCGTGGCGCCGCCGCTGTTCTCCACCGACGTCTACGGCTACCTGTCGCAGGCCGAGGTCGTCTCGCGCGGCTTCGACCCCTACATCTACGGCGCGGCGCAGGCGCTCGGGCTCTCGGACCCGCTGGTCGCGAGCATCCCGACGATCTGGCGCACCACGCCGTCGCCGTACGGGCCCGGATTCCTGACGTTCGGGCGCCTCATCACCGGGATCGCCGGCGACGACATCGTGCTCGGGATCTACCTGCACCGGGTCCTCGCGCTCGCCGCGCTCGGCCTCGTCATCTGGGCGGTGCCGCACCTCGCACGGCGGGCGGGCGTCGAGCCGATCGCGGCGCTGTGGCTCGCGATCAGCCCGCTGGTGCTGTTCCACCTGGTCAGCGGCATCCACAACGACGCGATCATGCTGGGCGTCGTCCTCGCCGGCATGGAGATCGGCATGCGGCGCTCGTGGGTGCTGGGTGCGCTGCTCATCGGGCTCGGCGCCTCCGGGAAGATCCCGGCGGTCGTGGCCCTGGGGTTCCTCGCCGCGCACGTGGCGCACGAGCGCGGCGGGGGCTTCGCGCGCCTGGTGCGCTACGGCGCGGGGGTCTCGGTGCTCGGGCTCGGCACGGTCGCCGCGGTGTCGGTGGGCAGCGGGCTGGGCTTCGGGTGGATCCAGGCCCTCGCCGTGCCGAACCTCCTGCGCAGCTGGCTCTCGGTCACCACCGACCTCGGGGTGCTCGGCGGCTGGCTCGGCGGGCTGCTCGGCCTCGGCGACCACACCGAGGCCGTCCTCGACCTCACGCGCGCGGCCGGTCTCGGCGTCGCCGCCCTGGTGTGCGTGCTGCTGGTGTTCATGGTGCTCAACGGGCGCCTGCACGCCGTCGCCGGCATGGGCTACGGCTTCGGCGCGGTGTTCCTCGCCGGACCCGTGCTGCATCCCTGGTACCTGCTGTGGGCCGTCGTCCCGCTCGCCGCGTCGGTGCGGGACCCGAAGATCCGCGGGTTCGCCGTCGCGGTCTGCGCGATCGTCGCCCTGCTCGTGCCGCCGACGGGCGCGGACTTCTCGTTCCGCACCTACCAGCTGCCCATGGCCATCACCGCGGCCGCGCTGCTCGCCCTGGTGCCGCTGGCCGCGGTGCGCGGGCGCGTGCCGCGGACTCCGGAGACGGAGCGGAGCGGAGCTCGACCCGATGCACCGGCCACCTAGGCTGTCGAGCGTGTCGGGAGCCGTGCGCGCGCTGGAGGTGCGCGACCTCGTCGTGCGCTACCAGGGACGCGCGGCGGTCGACGGGCTCGACCTCGACCTCGCGCCGGGCCAGGTGCTCGCCCTGCTCGGGCCCAACGGCGCGGGCAAGACCACGACGGTCGAGGTGTGCGAGGGCCTGCGCGGGCGCGACGCGGGCGAGGTCCGGGTGCTCGGCACCGACCCCGCCGGCGCGCCGGACGCCCTGCGCGCCCGCCTGGGCGTCATGCCCCAGGGCGGCGGCGCGTACCCCGGGGTGCGCGTGCGGGAGATGGTCGGGCTCGTCGCGACGTGCTCGGCGCGCCCGCTCGACCCCGACTGGCTCGTCGAGACCCTCGGCCTCGCGTCCTGCGCCCGCACGCCCTACAAGCGGCTCTCGGTCGGCCAGCAGCAGCGCCTCGCCCTGGCCTGCGCGGTCGTCGGGCGCCCCGAGCTCGTGTTCCTCGACGAGCCGACCGCGAGCCTCGACCCGCAGGGCCGGCGGCTCGTGTGGGACCTGGTGCGGGCGCTGCGCGCCGACGGCGTCGCCGTCCTGCTGACCACGCACCTCATGCAGGAGGCCGAGACCCTCGCCGACCACATCGTGATCATCGACCACGGGCGCACCGTGGCCGAGGGCTCGCCCGACGACCTCACCGCCGCCGGCGCCGACCGCGAGCTGCGCTTCCGCGCCGCGGCCGGGATGGACCTGCGCCTGCTGGCGGACGCCCTGCCCGAGGGGTGCACGGTCTCCGAGCCGACGCCGGGCAGCTACCTCGTGGAGGGCTCGATCGACCCGCAGGTGCTCTCGGCGGTGACGTCGTGGTGTGCGCGCCAGGGCGTGCTCGCCGACGACCTGAGGGTCGCCCGCCGGAGCCTCGAGGACGTGTTCCTGGAGCTCACGGGGCGGGAGCTGCGGTCGTGACCTTCGAGGCGGGCACCTTCACCCCGGCACCCGGGCGCGGGTCCCTGGGCCGCATGCTCGCCACGCAGGTGCTGCTCGAGACCAAGCTCGCGCTGCGCCAGGGCGAGCAGGTGCTGCTCACCCTCGTCATCCCGCTCGCCCTGCTCGTCGGGCTCACGCTGCTGCGCGTCGTCCCGCTGCCCGAGCCGCGGGCGACGTCGGCGCTGGGCACGGTCCTCGCACTCGCCATCATGTCGACGGCCTTCACGAGCCAGGCGATCTCGCTGGGCTTCGACCGGCGCTACGGGGTGCTGCGCCGCCTCGCCGCGACGGCGGTGCCGCGCTGGCTCATCGTGCTCGGGCGCCTCGGCGGGATGGCGGCCGTGGTGCTCGTGCAGGTCGTCGTGCTCGCGGCGGTCGCCGTCGCGCTCGGCTGGCGGCCGGGCGCGGGCTCGCCGGGGTGGGTCGTGCTGCTCGTCGTGCTCGGCACGGCGGCCTTCGGCGCGGTCGGCGTCCTGCTCGGTGGCAGCCTCCGCGCGGAACTGGTCCTCGCCGTCGCCAACATCGTGTGGTTCGTGCTGCTCTTCGCCGGCGGGGTCCTCGTCCCGGCCGCCGCCCTGCCCGGTCCGCTCGCGACCGTCGTGCAGCTGCTGCCGTCCGGGGCGCTCGCCGAGGGGCTGCGCACGGCCCTGGTCGGCGGCACCCCGTCGACCGTGCACGTCGTCGTCCTGCTCGCCTGGACCGTCGTCGCCGGCGGCATCGCCGTCCGGACCGTGCGCTGGTCCTGAGCGCGCCTACGACCGGTCGTAGGACTGATCCGGCTCCGCAGCGCTGCGCGTCCTAGGATCGGCCTCGTGCTGGAGCGCCTCCCCGCCACCCCGCCCCGGCTGATGCGCGGGCTCGCCATGGCCGCGGTCGTCGGCCAGGCGGGCATCGCGGTCACGGGTGCCGTCGTCCGCGTCACCGGGTCCGGGCTCGGCTGCCCGACCTGGCCCCAGTGCTTCCCGGGCAGCCTCGTGCCCGTCCCGCACCCCGAGATCGCGGTCCTGCACCAGTGGGTGGAGTTCGGCAACCGCCTGCTCGGGATCGCCCTCGTGCTCGTCACCGGGGCCTGCCTGCTCGCCGCGATCAACGTCCGCCCGCGCCGGCGCCGGCTGATCCTCCTCGCGGCGACGATGCCCCTCGGCGTGGTCGCGCAGGCCGTCATCGGCGGGATCACGGTGCTCGCGGGCCTGGCCTGGTACACGGTGGCGCCGCACTTCCTCGTCACGATCCCGCTCATCTGGCTCGCCGTGCTCCTCGTGCGCGAGTCCTCCCCCGCCGCCGTGGCCGCGCCGCCGGGGACGCCCTGGCGCCCCGCGGTCGCGCCGGCGCTGCGCGGGCTGCTGGTCGTGACCTCGGTCGTGCTCGTCGCCCTGCTCGTGGCCGGCACGCTCGTCACGGCCGCCGGACCGCACGGCGGCGACGCCGCCACCCCCCGCCTGGCCGCGATCCCGCTCCCCTCGCTCGCGACGGCGCACGCCCACCTGCTGTTCGCGTTCCTCGGCCTGCTCGTGGGCGTGGGCTTCATGGTCCACGCGGTCGGCGCGCCCCGGGCGGTGATCGTGCGACTGCGGGTGCTCGTCGTCCTGACGCTCGCGCAGGGAGCGCTCGGCGGTGTCCAGTACGCCCTCGGCGTCCCCGAGCTCCTCGTGGCACTGCACGTCCTCGGCGCCGTGGTCATCGTCGCGGCGACGGCCTGGCTGTGGTCGGCGACCGCCGAGCCGGACGCCGTGACGCTCGCGGCCTCCGACGTCCCCGCTCCCGCGCTGGCCGGGAGGTCCTGACGTGCGCGCCATCCGCGTGACCCGCCTCGGCGGCCCCGAGGTGCTCGAGCCCGCCGACCTGCCCGACCCCGAGCCCGGCGAGGGCGAGGCGCTCGTCGAGCTCGCGGCGATCGGCGTCAACTACATCGACACCTACTTCCGCACCGGCACCTACCCGACGTCGCTGCCCTTCGTGCCCGGCCTCGAGGGCGGCGGCACCGTGCGCGCCGTCGGCGCCGGCGTCACCACCGTCGCGCCCGGCGACCGCGTGGTCTGGACCAACACCCTCGGCTCCTACGCGACGCTCGCGACCGTCCCGGCCGCCGAGCTCGTCACCGTCCCGGACGCCGTGGACCTCGAGACCGCCACCGCGGTGGTCCTCCAGGGCATGACCGCCCACTACCTGCTCCACGACACCTACCCGGTGGCGCCGGGCGACGTCGTGCTCGTGCACGCCGGCGCCGGGGGCATGGGCCTGCTGTTGTGCCAGATGGCCCGCGCGCTCGGAGCCCGGGTGCTCGCGACGACCTCGTCGGAGGAGAAGGACGCCCTGGCCCGCGGGGCCGGCGCGCACGAGACCCTGCGGTACGGGGACGACCTCGCCGACCGGGTCCGCGCCCTCACCGACGGCGAAGGCGTCGCGGCGGTCTACGACGGCGTCGGCGCCGCCACCTTCGACGCGTCCCTGGCGAGCCTGCGCATCCGGGGCGTGCTGGCCCTCTACGGCGCCGCGAGCGGCCCGGTCCCGCCCGTCGACCCCCAGCGCCTCAACAGCGGCGGCTCGCTCTACCTCACCCGCCCGTCCCTGCACTGGCACGTCCGCACCCCCGAGGCCCTGGCGGCCCGGGCGTCCGACGTGTTCTCCGCGGTCGCGGCCGGCGACCTGTCGGTGCGCATCGGCGGCCGCTACGCCCTCGACGACGCCGCCACCGCCCACCGCGACCTCCAGTCGCGCCGGACGACGGGCAAGCTGCTCCTGCTGCCGTGAGCTCTCCGTCCCGATCTCTCGAGGATGTCGTCAGCGCACCGCCGTGGTGACACTCCCGGGAGATCGAACGAGAGAGGTCGTCTCGGACGCCGTGGCGTGTCAGCAGGCCCCGATCTCGTGGGGCGGCGCGGGCCGTCGTCGATCCGGGCTCGTCGCGTCGGCTCGTGCCGACGGCGAGGGGGTCCCGCGCACCTCCAGATCGATCTCCCGAGAGTGTCGCCAGTGTCCAGCAGCCCGGACACTCTCGAGAGATCGAGATGGAGAGCTGTCGGCGCACGGAACCGCCCGGGCGCGGGCTGCGTCGAAGCCGGCATGGACCTCGAGCGACCGTTCCGCGGGTCCGAAGCCGTCGGGCGTGGCCTCCTCACGCCGGGACGGCTCCGCGGGCCGGGATTCGTCCCCCTCGGGCACGACGTCTACGTGAGCGCCGGGACGGCCGTCGACCAGGTCACGCTGGCCCGCGCCGCGATGCTGCGCCACCCCGACGGGAGCCTGACGGGGACGGCCGCGGCGGTGCTCTGGGGCGCCGGCGCGGCGGTCGCGGACGTCACCACCACCACGGAGCTCTCGGGGCTGACCGAGGTCCTGGTGCCGGGCGCGGGCATCCGATCGCGGGGAGACCTCGACGTCCGGCGCGCCGCGCTGCCGCAGGACGAGGTCGTCACGTGGCCGGACGGGAGCGACGGCGCGGTCCTGCGCCTCACCTCGCCCGCGCGGACGGTCCTCGAGGTCGCCCGCCGCCTGCCCACGGTGGAGGCGGTGGTGGTCGCCGACGCCCTCGCCCGGCGCTGCGGGCTCGGAGGGGCCGACGTCGTCGCGCTGGCCGACCGGCACACCGGCGAGCGTGGGATGGCCCGGGTGCGCGCGGCTGCGGCCCTGATGAACCCGCGGACCGACACGCCCCGGCGCACCCGGGTGCGGCTCGGGGTGCTGTCCGCGCGCCTGCCGACCCCGGTGGTGGGCGCGGTGGTGACGGTGGCGGCGACCGAGGAGGTCGTCGCCGAGCTCGACCTGGCCTGGCCGGGGACACGCGGCGGCGTGCTCGTGGACCGCGATCCCGCGGACGCGTGGTCGCGCGCGGGCGCGCTGCTCGACCACGGGTGGGAGGTGGTGTCGCTCGGGGCCGGCGGCGAGCAACCCGTGGCGCAGGTGGTCGAGCGCATCGTCGCGTTCTCCGCGCGCCTCGACCGGCTGCGGTGGCGCGACGTCCCGGACATGCGCGGACGCCTCCCGCGACGGCCGTCCGCGCCGCGGCTGTGGGTCTAGCGGAGCCTAGAACGGCCAGCCGAAGACCGGCCAGCCGATGGCCGAGTCCACCGCCACGGCCACGAAGAGCCCGGTGAGGTAGGTGTTCGAGAGGTGGAACAGCCGCATCGACTGCACCACCTCGTCACGCCTGACCGCGCGGTCGAGGCGGTGGGCCGCGACGAGGAACCAGATCCCGCCGAGCGCGGCGGCCCCCAGGTAGATCCAGGAGGTCGCGGGGATCAGCAGCGCCGACCAGGCCACCATCGCCCAGGAGTACGCGACGATCTGGCGGCTCACGCGCCGGGGCGAGGCGACGACGGGCAGCATCGGGATGCCGGCCGCGGCGTAGTCGTCGCGGTAGCGCATCGCGAGCGCCCAGAAGTGCGGCGGCGTCCAGAAGAAGATGATCGCGAAGAGCACCAGGGCGGGCCACTGCACGGTGCCCGTCACGGCCGCCCAGCCGATCACCACCGGCATGCAGCCGGCCGCGCCGCCCCAGACGATGTTCTGCGAGGTCCGGCGCTTGAGCAGCAGCGTGTAGACGAGGATGTAGAACGCGATCGCCGCGACCGACAGGCCGGCCGCGACCCAGTTCGCGGTCAGCCCGAGCCACACGGCCGACGCCGCGCCGAGCAGCAGCCCGAAGACCAGGGCGTGCGAGCGGGGCACCGCGTCGCGGGCCAGGGGACGCTTGCGGGTGCGGGCCATCTTCGCGTCGATGTCCGCGTCGACGACGCAGTTCAACGCGTGCGCGCTGGCCGCGGCGCCGGCGCCGCCGACGAGCACCGCCAGCACGAGCCAGAGGGACGGCACCGACCGCTCGGCGAGCATCATCGCCGGCACCGTGACCACGAGCAGCTGCTCGATGATCCGGGCCTTGGTCAGCGCCAGGTAGGCCCGCACGGTGGTGAGCAGACCGCCCCGCCGCGTCGCGGGGACCGGGCCGACCGCCGTGCTCACTCGGGGGCACCTCGCTGTGGTGGACGGAACTGCTCCTGGCACGACGCGCGTCTCCTACACGCTGTCGTCGGGGAAGTCTGCACCCCCGCGGCTCCGCGCGCTCGCGGGGGGCGTCCCCCGGGCGGTGCGGTGTCCGACACGTCACGGGCACGTGACGCGGTCGGGACCGCTCGCCGAACGACCCGGCGATCATAGGTGTCCGGTGTCCGTGAGGGGCGCGGAGGGTATACGCACTGGCGTGCCATGACGGAGGATCGATGCAGGTCCGAGCCGCCGTGGTGCGGACCCGAATCGATCCCGTGGGAGCATCGCCCGGGCCGGGGCACGTGGTCGTGCGACGCCGCCGTCCGACGCCGGAGCCCGGGCAAGGACCGACGCGTCGTGGCCGCGCCCACGGCGCACGACACGCGCAGGAAAGGCACGGTTCGTGACCGCGACCGATGTGAGCAGCACGCAGCCCGCGAGCGAGGACCCGGACGAGATCCAGGCGCTCCTGACCCCGCACCGTCCGGACGACTGGTCCGACCTCGACCAGAAGGCCGTGGACACCATCCGCGTGCTCGCCGCCGACGCCGTCCAGAAGGTCGGCAACGGTCACCCGGGGACGGCGATGTCCCTCGCCCCCCTGGCCTACGAGCTCTTCCAGCACACGATGCGCCACGACCCGGCGGCGCCGGGCTGGCAGGGCCGTGACCGCTTCGTCCTGTCCGCCGGACACTCGAGCCTCACGCTCTACCTGCAGCTGTTCCTCGCCGGCTACGGCCTGGAGATGCGCGACCTGCAGGAGCTGCGGACCTGGGACTCGGCCACCCCGGGCCACCCGGAGTACAGCCACACGCCCGGCGTCGAGATCACCACCGGCCCACTGGGCCAGGGTCTCGCGTCGGCGGTCGGCATGGCGATGGCCGCCCGCCGCGAGCGCGGCCTGTTCGACCCGGAGGCGCCGGAGGGCGAGAGCCCGTTCGACCACTTCATCTACGTCATCGCCTCCGACGGTGACATCGAGGAGGGCGTGACGGCCGAGGCGAGCTCGATCGCCGGCCGCCAGCAGCTCGGCAACCTCGTCGTCATCTACGACGACAACCACATCTCGATCGAGGACGACACCACCGTCGCCCTGTCCGAGGACGTGGTGAAGCGCTACGAGGCCTACGGCTGGCACACGCAGGTGGTGCGCGGCGGCGAGAACGTCGTCGGGATCCGCGAGGCGCTGGCCAACGCGAGGGCCGAGACCGGCCGTCCCAGCTTCATCGCGCTGCGGACGATCATCGGCTATCCCGCGCCGGAGAAGATGAACACCGGGGCGGCGCACGGCGCGGCGCTGGGCGAGGACGAGGTCCGCGCCGTCAAGGAGATCCTCGGCTTCGACCCGGACGCCCACTTCCACATCGACCAGGACGTCCTCGAGCACACCCGCGGCGTCGGCGAGCGCGGCAAGGCCGCCCACGAGCAGTGGGACAAGCAGTTCGCCGACTGGGCCGAGGCCAACCCCGAGCGCCGCGCGCTGCTCGAGCGCATGGCCCGTCGCCAGCTGCCCGACGGGTGGCACGAGAAGCTCCCGACCTGGGAGGCCGGCGGCGACCCGGTCGCCACCCGCAAGGCCCTGCAGAAGATCCTCGGCGAGATCGGCCCCGTGCTGCCCGAGCTCTGGGGCGGGTCGGCCGACCTCGCGGAGTCGAACAACACCACGATCAAGGGCGCCGACTCGTTCGGCCCATCGACGGTCTCCACGAACATGTGGGGCCGGATGAGCCCCTACGGCCGCACCCTGCACTTCGGGGTCCGCGAGCACGCCATGGGCTCGATCCTCAACGGGATCGCGCTGCACGGCGGCACCCGCGTCTACGGCGGCACGTTCCTGATCTTCTCGGACTACATGCGCCCGCCGGTCCGGCTCGCGGCCCTGATGAAGCTGCCGACGACCTACATCTGGACCCACGACTCGATCGGTCTCGGCGAGGACGGGCCCACCCACCAGCCGATCGAGCAGCTCGCCTCGCTCCGCGCGGTGCCGGGCCTGTCGGTCGTGCGTCCCGCGGACGCCAACGAGACCGCCGCGTGCGTCCGGCACATCCTCGACAACCCGACCGGGCCCGCCGGCCTCGCGCTGACCCGGCAGAACCTGCCGATCCTCGAGGGCACCGACACCGACGGCGTCGGCCGCGGCGGCTACGTCCTCGCCGACGCGAGCGGCGGGCAGCCCCGACTGGTGCTCATCGCCACCGGCTCCGAGGTGCAGCTCGCCGTCGAGGCGCGGAAGGTGTTCGAGGCCGAGGGCGTTCCCACGCGCGTGGTGAGCATGCCCTGCGTCGAGTGGTTCGAGGCGCAGGACCGGTCGTACACCCGCCACGTCATCCCGCCGGAGGTCACGGCGCGCGTCTCGGTCGAGGCGGCCGTCGCCCAGTCGTGGCACAAGTTCGTCGGCGACGACGGCGAGTGCGTCTCGATCGAGCACTTCGGGGCCAGCGCCGACTACAAGACCCTGTTCCAGCAGTTCGGCTTCACGACCGAGCACGTGGTCGAGGCCGGACGCCGCTCGCTCGCCCGCGCCGCCGAGCGCGCCGAGCGCTCCTGATCCCGGTCCGCAGTCCGAGGAGGACCCCATGGCCAGCAACACCCCCCTCGCCGACCTCTCCGCGGCCGGCGTGTCGGTCTGGCTCGACGACCTGTCCCGCCAGCGCATCGAGTCCGGCAACCTCACCTCGCTGATCGAGGAGTACGAGGTCGTCGGCGTCACCAGCAACCCGACGATCTTCGCCAGCGCCTTCGCGCAGGCCGACCACTACGCCGAGGACCTCGACGGGCTCGCCGCCCGCGGCGCCTCGGTGGAGGAGGCGATCCGCGAGCTCACCACCGAGGACGTCCGGCGCGCCTGCGACGTCTTCCGCAGCGTGTGGCAGCGCACCGGCGGCGTCGACGGCCGCGTCTCGCTCGAGGTCGACCCGGGCAAGGCCCACGACACCGAGGGCACCGTCGCCGAGGCCGCCGACCTGTGGAAGACGGTCGACCGGCCCAACCTCATGATCAAGATCCCGGCGACCCTCGAGGGCATCCCGGCGATCACGCGCACGCTCGCCGAGGGCATCAGCGTCAACGTCACCCTGATCTTCTCGGTCGAGCGCTACCGCCAGGTCATGGACGCGTTCCTCGCCGGCATGGAGCAGGCCCGCGCCAACGGGCACGACCTGTCGTCGATGGCGTCGGTCGCGTCGTTCTTCGTCTCGCGCGTGGACTCCGAGGTCGACAAGCGCCTCGATGCCATCGGCACCGAGGCCGCGCTGAACCTGCGCGGCACCGCGGCGATCGCCAACGCCCGCCTCGCCTACGCGGCCTACCTCGAGGTGTTCGGCACCGAGCGGTGGGCGGCGCTCAAGGGCGCCGGGGCCAAGGCCCAGCGCCCCCTCTGGGCCTCGACCGGCGTGAAGAACAAGGCCTACCCGGACACGCTCTACGTCACGGAGCTGGTCGCCCCGAACACCGTGAACACGATGCCGGAGGCGACGCTGACGGCGTTCGCCGACCACGGCGAGCTGCACGGCGACGCGGTCAGCGGCACCGAGGAGGCGGCGCGCGAGGTGTTCGCGGGGCTCAGCCACGTCGGCATCGACATCGACGACGTCTTCCTCACGCTCGAGAACGAGGGCGTCCAGAAGTTCGACGACTCCTGGCAGGAGCTCACCGCCACGGTGTCCGACCAGCTGACCCGCCGGAGCCCGGAGCAGGCGCAGTGAGCGGCGGCGTCGAGGTCGACATCGTCGACTCCGGGCTCTCCGACGCCGCCGACGCGCTGGTCGAGAAGCTCGTCGGCGACGCCGCGGCGTCGAAGCTCTCGGCCGGCGACGCCACCCTGTGGGGTCCGGACGCCGAGCCCGAGGCGAGCAAGCGCCTCGCCTGGGTGACCCTGCACGAGACCTCGCGCCCGCTGGTCGACGAGCTGACCGCCCTGCGCCGCGAGCTGCACGACGACGGCGTCGACCGCGTCGTGCTCGCGGGCATGGGCGGCTCGTCGCTGGCCCCCGAGGTCATCTGCGCGACCCGGTCGGGCGGGGCGATCGGTGGCGAGTTCCCGCTGGTCGTGCTGGACACCACCGACCCGATGCAGGTCTCCGACGCGCTCGCGGGCGACCTGTCCCGCACGGTGCTCGTCGTGTCGTCGAAGTCGGGCGGCACCGTCGAGACCGACAGCCAGCGCCGGGTGTTCGCCGAGGTGTTCGAGGCCAACGGCATCGACGCCGCCTCGCGCATGGTCGTCGTCACCGACCCGGGCACGAAGCTCGCGGACCTCGCCCGCGACCAGGGCTACCGCAAGCTCATCGAGGCCGACCCGGGCGTCGGTGGGCGCTACTCGGCGCTCACCGCGTTCGGTCTCGTGCCCTCGGCGCTCACCGGCGTCGACGTGGGCGCGCTGCTCGACGAGGCGGCCGCGGTCGCCCCGGAGCTCGCGCGCGACAGCGCCGACAACCCCGCGATCCGCCTCGCCGCGGCCATGGCGGCGGCGCACGGCGCCGGCGCGGAGAAGGTCGTGCTGGCCGACACCGGCTCCGGGCTGGTCGGCTTCGGCAACTGGGCCGAGCAGCTCATCGCCGAGTCCACCGGCAAGCAGGGCACCGGTCTGCTCCCGGTCGTCGTGGAGGGCAGCCCCGATGCGGATCCAGGGAGTGCACCGGGCTTCGGCGACCACGGCAGCGACGCCACCGCGGTGGCCGTCGGGCCGGCGGAGTCCGGCGCACAGGTGTCGGTCACCGGCACGCTCGGCGGGCAGTTCCTGCTCTGGGAGCACGCCGTCGCGCTGGCCGGGCGCCTCCTCGGGATCAACCCGTTCGACCAGCCCGACGTCGAGTCCGCCAAGCAGGCCACGCGTGACCTGCTGGCCGCGGCCGGCGACGGGTCGGGCGGCGACGGTGGGGCCGCCGCCGACGACGCCCCGATCGCCACCGACGGCCCGGTCGAGATCCGGGCCGCGGGCGACGCGAGCTGGCTCGGGACGCCGGACACCGTCATCGACGCCATCCAGGCGCTGGTGGACGCGGCGCCGGACCACGGCTACATCGCGATCCAGGCCTACCTCGACCGGCTCGACGACGCCTCGTTCGCGACGCTGCGCCCGGAGCTGGCGAAGGCGACGGGGCTGCAGACCACGTTCGGGTGGGGGCCGCGGTTCCTCCACTCGACCGGTCAGTACCACAAGGGCGGGCACCAGAACGGCGTGTTCCTGCAGATCACGGGCTCGGTGGCCGACGACCTGGCCATCCCCGGGCAGCCGTTCACGTTCGGCACGCTCGAGCACGCGCAGGCGCGCGGGGACGCCGGGGTGCTCGCGGCGGCCAAGAACGGCGGCACGCCGCGGCCGGTCCTGCGGCTGCACCTGGCGGACCGCGCCGCCGGGCTGGTGGCGCTCGCGAACGCGGTGCGGGAGACGAAGCGCAGCGGAGCTCGACCAGACGACGGGGTGGTGGGCCGGTGACCTTCGGGTCGGGACACGCGGGGGTCCACGGGGAGTGGACCAACCCGCTGCGGGACGCACGCGACAAGCGCCTCCCGCGGATCGCGGGGCCCTCCGGTCTCGTCCTGTTCGGCGTGACCGGTGACCTGGCCCGCAAGAAGCTGATGCCCGCCATCTACGACCTCGCCAACCGCGGCCTGCTCCCCCCGGGCTTCGCGCTCGTCGGGTTCGCGCGCCGCGACTGGGCCGACCAGGACTTCGCCGAGGTCGTGCACGACGCGGTGCGGGAGCACTCCCGCACGCCCTTCCGGCAGGAGGTCTGGGACCGCCTGTCGGAGGGGCTGCGGTTCGTGCAGGGCACCTTCGACGACGACGAGGCGTTCGACCGGCTGGCGGCGTGTGTCGCCGAGCTGGACGCCCAGCGCGGCACCAACGGCAACCACGCGTTCTACCTGTCGATCCCGCCGTCGGCGTTCCCGACCGTGTGCAAGCAGCTCTCGCGCTCGGGCCTCGCCGACGACGAGGGGGACGTGTGGCGCCGCGTCGTCATCGAGAAGCCCTTCGGGCACGACCTGCGCTCGGCGCAGGAGCTCAACGGCATCGTCAACGACGTCTTCCCCGAGGACTCGGTCTTCCGGATCGACCACTACCTCGGCAAGGAGACCGTCCAGAACCTGCTGGCGCTGCGGTTCGCCAACGAGCTGTTCGAGCCCATCTGGAACGCCCACCACGTCGACCACGTGCAGATCACGATGGCCGAGGACATCGGGGTGGGCGGGCGCGCCGGCTACTACGACGGCATCGGCGCGGCGCGCGACGTCATCCAGAACCACCTGCTGCAGCTGCTCGCGCTGACGGCGATGGAGGAGCCGGTCTCCTTCTCCCCCGACGACCTGCGCGAGGAGAAGATCAAGGTCCTGTCGGCGACGACGCTCGCCGAGCCGATCGACGAGACCACCGCCCGCGGGCAGTACGCCGCCGGCTGGCAGGGCTCGACCGAGGTCAAGGGCCTCCAGCAGGAGGAGGGCTTCCCGCCGGACTCGGTCACCGAGACCTACGCGGCGATCACGTGCGAGGTGAACACCCGCCGCTGGGCCGGCGTGCCGTTCTACCTGCGCACCGGCAAGCGCCTGGGCCGGCGCGTCACCGAGATCGCCGTGGTGTTCAAGCGGGCCCCGCACCTGCCGTTCGACCAGACCATGACCGAGGAGCTCGGCCAGAACGCTCTGGTCGTGCGCGTCCAGCCGGACGAGGGCGTCACCCTGCGGTTCGGGTCGAAGGTGCCGGGCTCGGGCATGGAGGTCCGCGACGTCACGATGGACTTCGGCTACGGCACGGCGTTCACCGAGGCCTCCCCCGAGGCCTACGAGCGGCTGCTGCTCGACGTCCTGCTCGGCGAGCCGTCGCTGTTCCCGACCAACACCGAGGTCGAGCTGTCGTGGCGCATCCTCGACCCGGTGATCGCGAAGTGGCACCGCGAGGGCACGCCCGACAGCTACCCGGCCGGGACCTGGGGCCCGCGCTCGGCCGACCTCGTGCTCGAGCGCACCGGTCGCGTCTGGCGGCGTCCATGAGGGAGAGGGACACATGATCGTCGACCTGCCGTCGACGGACACGTCGGCGGTCAACCGCACGATGGTCGACCTGCGCGAGAGCGCGGGCGCGGTGGCGCTCGGGCGGGTGCTGACGCTGATCATCATCACCGAGGACGGCCCGGAGGCCGAGGCGGCGATCCAGGCCGCCAACGACGCCAGCCGCGAGCACCCGTGCCGCGTGCTCGTCCTCGCCCGCGGGGTGCGCCGGGCCGCGTCGCGGCTCGACGCCCAGATCCGCATCGGTGGCGACGCCGGCGCGAGCGAGGTCATCGTCCTGCGCATGTACGGGCCGCTGGCCGACCAGGGCGGCGCGATCGTGGTGCCCCTGCTCCTGCCCGACGCGCCGATCGTGGCGTGGTGGCCGGGCGAGGCGCCGGCGGTGCCCGCGGAGGACCCCGTCGGGTCGGTCGCCGGGCGCCGGATCACCGACGTCGCGCAGGCCAAGTCGCCGTCGAAGGCGCTGGGCAAGCTGCGCCAGCGCTACCACCCCGGCGACACCGACCTCGCCTGGAGCCGGATCACCAGCTGGCGTGCGCTCCTCACCGCGGCGCTCGACCAGCCGCCGCACGAGCGGATCACCGCCGCGTCGGTGACCGGCGCCGCGGACTCGGCGTCCACCGACCTCCTGGCCGGCTGGCTCGCCTCGCGGCTGGGCTGCCCGGTGAGCCGCAAGTCCGAGGACGTGCCGGGCGGCCAGGGCGGGCAGATCGCCGCGGTGCGTCTCGAGCGCGCGAGCGGCGCGGTCGAGCTCCGACGCCTCGACGCGAAGAGCGCGGTCCTCTCGCAGTCCGGGCAGCCGGACCGGCGCGTGGCCCTGTCGCGGCGCACCACCCGTGAGTGCCTCGCCGAGGAGCTGCGCCGTCTCGACCCCGACGACATCTTCGCCGAGGCGCTCGAGGCGGTGCCGGCCGGACGCTCGCGGCCGTCGAGGAAGGTGAGCGCATGACCTCGGGGGGCGGGCAACCGACCGTCGTCGTCCACGCCGACGAGCAGACGACGGCCCGGGACGCCGCCGACCGCCTGATCACCGCACTCGCCGAGGCCCAGGCCGCGCGCGGGTCGGCGTCGGTGGTGCTCACCGGCGGCGGGATCGGGATCGCGATGCTGCGCGAGGTCGCGGGCTCGTCCCGGCGCGACGAGGTGGACTGGCCCACGGTCGAGGTCTTCTGGGGCGACGAGCGCTTCGTCCCCGCCGGTGACGCCGAGCGCAACGACGCCCAGGCGCGCGAGGCGCTGCTCGACGCGCTGCCCCTCGACCCCGCCCGCGTCCACCCGATGGCGGCGTCCGACGCCCCCGAGGACGCCGGCGGGGGCGACCCGGACCTCGCCGCCGACGCCTACGCCAAGACGCTGTCGGCCGCGGCGTCCCGGCTCGGCGGCGGCGCGGCGATCCCCGCGTTCGACGTGCTGCTCGCCGGCTGCGGGCCCGAGGGCCACGTGCTGTCGGTCTTCCCCGACTCCCCCGCCGTCCACGCGGCCGCGGCCGGGGTCGTCGGGGTGCGCGACTGCCCGAAGCCGCCGCCCACGCGCGTCAGCCTCACGCTCCCCGCCGCCCGTCACGCCCGCGAGGTCTGGCTGGTGGCGGCCGGCGGGGGCAAGGCCGAGGCGATCGCCCGGGCGCACGGCGGCGCGTCCGAGGTCGACGTCCCGCTCGCCGGGCTGCGCGGCACCGAGCGGACGCTGTGGCTGCTCGACGAGGCGGCGGCCGCGCAGCTCTGACCCCGGGCAGCGAACGTGCTGTTCGCCGCCTCTAGGCGATCGAACGGCGCGTCCGCTCCGCCGGCGGCGCCTCCCACGGACGCAGCTCGCGCTCGTAAATGTCGCAGAGCCGCAGGTAGGCGGCCCACCGGGCGGCCAGGGCGCGGCCCAGCGCGAGGTCTCGCCGAGGGGTGTGCTGGCGCGTGGGGGCCGACGACCACGCAGGGTCCCGCCCGGTCGGGTCGCCACCGGAGCGCGAGTCGGCGCCGTAGCGCGTGGTGGCGAGGAGAGCGGCGACGACGAGGACGCCGAACACGATGGTGGCCATGGGATTCCTCCTCAGGTCGTGGCTGGTCGTCCTTCACAGTGGCCTGCAGTGGCAGCTCTGCCCAGGGCCACCTCGGCAGGAGTGGCAGCCAAGGTGGCAGAAGTGGCAGGATGCTCGGTCATGGACGACCACCTCGGTGCCGGGAGCCTCGCCCGCCTGCTCGCCGGCTGGCGCGAGAGCGGTGGCCCGGGGGCCAGCGCGCAGGCCGCGCTCGCCGGGCGCATCACCTCGCTGCTCGCCGACGGACGCCTGGCGGTGGGCACGCGGGTCCCCAGCGAGCGCGAGCTCGCCGGCGCCCTCGGTGTCGGGCGCGGCACGGTCGCCGCGGCGTACGAGGAGCTGCGCGAGGCGGGCCACCTCGTGCGCCGGCGCGGCTCGGGCACGTGGACGGCGGTGCCCTCCGCGCGGCCGTCCGGGCCGGGCGGGCCGCCGGCGCCGCTCGACGGCACGCTGCACGTCGGCGCCACCGGTTTCGCGCCGTTCGCGCCGATGGGCACGCCGACCGCCCAGGTGCCGGGCCGCGAGGTCATCGACCTCGCCCACGCCGCGCCCTGGGCACCCATGGAGGCCGTGACCGAGGCCGGTGCGCGGGCGCTCGCGGAGCTGCCCACCCACCTCGCGAGCACCGGCTACGACGTCCTCGGGCTGCCCGCGCTGCGCGAGGCCGTCGCCGCCCGGCTCACCGCGCAGGGCCTGCGCACCTCGGCGGACGAGGTGATGATCACCGCCGGCGCCCAGCACGCCCACTCCCTCGTGGCCCGCACGCTCGTCCGTCCCGGCGACCGGGTGCTCATCGAGCAGCCCACCTACCCCGGCGCCATCGAGCTGTGCCGCCACGCCTCGGCGCGCGCGGTGCCGGTCGCGATGGTCGACGACGCGGCGACCGGCCGCCCCGGCTGGGACCTCGACGCCCTCGCCGCGGCGATGCGCGCGTCCTCGCCCACGCTCGGCTACCTCGTCGTCGACCACCAGAACCCGACCGGCGCGGTGATGCCTCCCGAGACGCGGGCGGCCGTCGTCGCCGCGGCCGGGCGGCACGGCGTGACGCTGGTGGTCGACGACTGCCTGCGCGACATGTGGCTCGACACCCCCGTCCCGCCGCCCCTCGGCGCCTGGGCCGGCGCCGGCGGCACCCCGGTGATCACCACCGGCGGGCTCTCGAAGACGGTGTGGGGCGGGCTGCGCATCGGCTGGCTGCGGGCCCCGCGGACCCTGCTGCGGCGCATCGCGGCCGCCCGCTCGTCGGACGACATCTCCACCCCCGTCCTCGAGCAGCTCGTCGCCGTCGGTCTCGTCGAGCGTCTCGACGAGCTCGTGGACCAGAGCCGCCGGGTGCTCGCGCACCGTCGTGACCACCTGCGCGCCGCCCTCGCCGAGGCCCTGCCCGAGTGGCGCGTCCCGAACCCCTCGGGCGGCTTCAGCCTCTGGGTCGACCTCGGCGTCCCCCGCTCGAGCGCCCTGGTCGAGGCGGCGGGCCGCTTCGGCGTCCACCTCGCCGCCGGTCCCCGGTTCGCCACCGGCGGTGCGTTCGAGCAGTACCTGCGCCTGCCCTACACCCTCACCCCCGACGCCCTCGACGACGCCGTGGCCCGGCTCGCCGAGGCGTGGGACTCCCTCGGCGTCGGGACCTCCACGCTCACGACCGTCGTGTGAGCCCCGACCGCGCCTGCTCCGTCTCCCACTGCTCGGGTCGAGCTCCGCTGCGCTCCGTCTCCCACTACTCGGGTCGAGCTCCGCTGCGCTCCGTCTCCCACTACTCGGGTCGAGCTCCGCTGCGCTCCGTCTCCCACTACTCGGGTCGAGCTCCGCTGCGCTCCGTCTCCCACGGCCGCAGGCTGCGGTCGTACGCCGCCCACAGCTGCCGGTGGGCCGCCACCCGGCGGGCCAGCTCGCCCAGCAGCACCGCGTCCCCGCGCACCGTGTGCGGCCGGCGCGTCACCGGCCAGGCCGGGTCGCGACCCGTCGGGTCCTGCTCACCGCGGCTGTCGACGCCGTAGCGCGCGACCGCCAGGAACCCCAGGACCAGCAGCACTCCCCAGAACGTGACCATCTCGACCATCCCCTCGCACCCCTGCGCTGATGAGGACAATTCTCGAAGGCCAGAGCTCTGGACTCCATGGCGAACTCACGGGGATAGTGGCGACATGACTGCAGTATCCGAAGCCCGGGGCACCCAGCGCCTGGAGAACGACAAGCTGCTCGACGAGACCAACCGGCGCATCCTCGCGGAGCTCGAGGCCGACCCCCGCCAGAGCATGTCGGCGCTGGGCCGGCGCATCGGGATGTCGGCCCCGGCGGTCACCGAGCGGGTCCAGCGGCTCGAGCGGACGGGCGTCATCCGGGGCTACCGCCTCGACATCGACCCGGCCGCGCTCGGCTACCCGATCGCCGCGTGGGTGCGCGTCCGGCCGGCGCTGGGCCAGGGGAAGATCTCCGAGCAGCTCGCGGCCCGCCAGCCCGAGGTCGTCGAGTGCCACAAGATCACCGGCGAGGACTGCCTGCTCATGCGCGTGCAGGTCCGCGACGTCGCCGACCTCGACCGTGTCCTCGAGATCTGGCAGGACCACGCCGCCACCGTGACCGCGGTCGTGAAGTCGAGCCCGGTCGAGCTGCGGAACATCCCCACCGACGCCTGATCCCGTCCGCCCGATCGGGCGATCGGGACATCGGGGACGGACGTCGCAGCGGAGCACCGGGCGCTCGCGGGCCGCCGGGGCGCGCGGCATGATCGGACGCCCTGGTGATCGTCGGGAGGAGCACGACGTGTCCGAACCGGCCCCCACCCGCACCGGTGACGTCGCCGTCGGCGTGGACGGCAGCGACGGCTCCCGCGCCGCGCTCGCGTGGGCGATGGACGAGGCCGCGCGCCGGGGCGTCGCGGTGCACGCCATCACGGCCTATGCGGGCCCGGACGTGTGGTCGACCGCGGAAGGGCTCGTCCCCGACGCCCGGGTCCTGCACGACGCGGCCCAGCGCGAGGTGGCCGCCGCGGTCGAGGAGGTCTCCGCGGCGCGCCGCGAGCGCGGGCTGGCGGTGCCCGAGGTCCGGACCGAGGTCGCCATGGGGCCGGCGTCGACCGTCCTGCTCCACCACGCGCGCGGGGCCTCGGTCCTCGTCGTGGGCCACCGCGGGCGCGGCGGCCTGGCCAGCCGGTTCATCGGCTCGGTCGGGCTGAGCGCCGTCATCCACGCGGACTGCACGGTCGTGGTGGTCCGCGACTAGCGACCTCAGGCCACGATCACGTCCAGCACCACCGGCCCCGGCGAGCGCAGCGCCTCGGCGAGGGCGGGCTCGAGCTCGTCGGGACGCTCGACGCGCACGCCGGCGACGCCCTGCCCGGCGGCGAGCGCGACGAAGTCGAGGCCCGGCAGCGCGGTGCCGACGGGCTTGGTGATGCCGAAGTGCTCGGCGAACTGGTCGAGCGCGCGGTAGCGGGCGTTGTGCACGACGACGACGGTCAGCGCCACCCCGAGCTGCGCGGCCGACCACAGCGCCTGGATGCCGTACATCGCGGACCCGTCACCGACCAGCGCCACCACCCGCTCCGGGCGCGCCAGCGCCATCCCGACCGCTGCGGGCAGCCCGTGGCCCAGGCCGCCGCTCGCGCACGTGTAGAAGCTCGCGGCGCGGTCGAACGGCAGGTGCGCGTGCATGGGGCCGCGGGTGGCGGGCGCCTCCTCGACGACCACCGAGTCCGCGGGCCGCAGGTCGGCGAGCGTCTGCAGCAGCAGCTCCTCGGTGATGACGTCCCCGTCGGCGGCGACGCGGCCGGCCGACACCCCGGGCGCGGGAAACGGACGCCGCGGCGGCGTCGGCCCGGCGAGCAGCGCGCGCACCCCGTGGCGTACCCCGGTGACGATCGACGTGCCGACCGGCGTCCACGCCGCGTGCGCCGGGTCCTCGGTGAGCTGCACCAGCGTGGTGGCGTCGGGGACCGCGGTGTCGCCCGGCACCGCGCCCTCGGTGTGGAACGGGAAGACCGGCGAGCCCAGGACGACGACGACGTCGTGGGCGTCGAGGGCGGCGCGGATGCCGTCGTGCGCGGCGGGCAGGAAGCCGCCGAAGAGCCGGTGGCGCTCGGGGAAGCCGCAGCGCGGCGACATGGGCGCGACGTACACGCGCGCGGCGTGGCGCTCGGCGAGGGCGACGACGTCGTCGAACGCCCCGTCGCGGTCCACCTCCCCGCCGACGACGAACGCCGGCGCGCGGGCGGCGGCCAGCTCGTCGGCGACCTGCGCGAGCGCCTGCGGGTCGCCCGCGACCGTCCCGACCACGGTGTGCGGGGGCACGGCCGGCGCGGGCTGGTCCCAGTCGTCGACCGGCACCGAGACCAGCACCGGCCCGCACGGCGGCGTGGTGGCGACGTGGATCGCCCGCGCCAGCGTCGCCGGCACGTCCGCGGCCCGCGCCGGCTCGCGGCTGTACTTGACGTAGGGCTCGGGGAACTCCGCCGGGCGCTCCGCGAACAGGAACGGCTCGCCGACGAGCAGCGAGCGCGCCTGCTGCCCCGCGACCAGCACGAGCGGCGTGCGGTTGCGGAAGGCGGTGAACACGTTGCCCAGCGCGTGGCCCACGCCCGCCGCGGAGTGCAGGTTCACCAGCGCCGCGCGGCCCGTGCCCTGGGCGTAGCCGTCGGCGGCGCCCACCGCGACGGACTCCTGCAGGCCCAGCACGTAGCGGAAGTCGTCGGGGAAGTCCCGGAACATCGGCAGCTCGGTCGAGCCCGGGTTGCCGAAGATCGTCGTGATGCCGTGGCCGCGCAGCACGGCCAGGGACGCCTCGCGCACCGTCACCATGCCGGGCAGCCCATCACGGGCGGCGGCGGCACGCGAGGGCCCTCCCGGTGCCCGGAACACCGGGTACCCCCGGCGCGTGGACACGCTCTGGACCGTCGGCCACGGCACGCTCGACGGCCCCGCGGTCGCGCGGCTCGTCGCGGAGGCCGGGGTCGCGGCGGTCGTGGACGTCCGCCGCCACCCCGGCAGCCGTCGCGACCCGTCGGTCGCCCGCGAGGCCCTGGGGCCGGTGCTCGCCGACCACGGCGTCGCCTACCGCTGAGACGAGCGCCTCGACGGGCGCCGCAGCCGCCCGGCCGACTCCCCCGACACCGCGCTGCGCGACCGCTCGTTCGCCGGCTACGCGGCCCACATGCGCACGCCGGTGTTCGGCGACGCCGTCACCGAGCTGCTCGCCGCCGGGGAGCCGACCGCGATCCTGTGCTCGGAGTCGGTGTGGTGGCGCTGCCACCGCCGTCTCGTCGCCGACCACGCCCTGCTCGTCCGCGGTGCGGCGGTCCGCCACCTGATGCACGACGGCCGGACGCCCGAGCACCGCCCCACCGACGGCGTCCGGGTCGCCGGGGAGCAGCTCGTCTACGACGACGGGCAGGCGCCGCTCCCCGGCACCGGGTGATCAGGGCCCGGCCCAGGGCTCAGGGCTCGTCCACGAGGTCGCCCGCCAGGTACTCCTGGTAGGCGGCGAGGTCCAGCAGGCCGTGGCCGCAGTAGTTGAAGAGGATGACGCGCTCCTCGCCCTTGGCCGTCGCGTCGTTCGCCTCCTGGATCACCGACGCGATCCCGTGGCCCGCCTCGGGCGCCGGCACCTTGCCCTCGACCCGCGCGAACAGCACGTTCGCCTCGAACACCGCCCGCTGGCGGTGCGCCACCGCCTCCATCCGCCCCTCGTGCACGAGCTTGGAGATGATCGGCGAGTCGCCGTGGTAGCGCAGCCCGCCCGCGTGGATGCCCGGCGGCACGAAGTCGTGGCCCAGCGTGTACATGTTCATCAGCGGCGTGAAGCCGGCGGTGTCGCCGTAGTCGTACTCGTAGCGGCCCTGCGTCAGCGTCGGGCACGACGCCGGCTCGGCCGCGAGCAGGCGCACCGACGGGTCGGGCAGGAACGGCAGCGCGATGCCGCCGAGGTTCGACCCGCCGCCGCACGGCGCGATGACGACGTCCGGGCGGGTCTCCCCCGCGCTCTCCAGCTGCTGCTGGGCCTCGAGCCCGATCACCGTCTGGTGCAGCAGCACGTGGTTGAGCACCGAACCCAGCGCGTAGTGGGTGTCGTCGCGACCGACGGCGTCGCGGACCGCGTCGGAGATCGCGGCCCCGAGCGAGCCGGGGTGGGACGGGTCGTCGATCGGGGACGGGACGACCGTGCCGCCCCAGGTCTCCATGATGACCTTGCGGTAGGGCTTCTGCTCGAAGCTCTTGCGCACCATGTAGACCGCGCACTCGACGTCGTACTGCGCGCACGCGAACGAGAGCGCGGTACCCCACTGGCCCGCACCCGTCTCGGTGGTGAGCCGGGTGATGCCCTCCTTCGCGTTGTAGAACGCCTGCGGCACCGCCGAGTTCGGCTTGTGCGAGCCCGCGGGCGACACCGACTCGTCCTTGAAGTAGATGCGCGCGGGCGTGCCCAGCGCGGCCTCGAGCCGGCGGGCGCGCACGAGCGGCGTGGGCCGCCACAGGCGCAGGACGTCGAGGACCTCGCCCGGGATGTCGATCCAGGGGTCGGTCGCCATCTCCTGGCCGATGAGCTCCTGGGCGAACAGCGGCGCGAGGTCGTCCGGGCCGACCGGCTCCCGCGTGGCCGGGTGCAGCGGCGGGTCCAACGGCGCCCCGAACAGGTCCGACAGGTGCGGTGCGACGTTGAACCACGCCGTGGGCAGCGCGGACTGCGGGAGCGAGAAGCGGGTGTCTGTGGTGTCAGCTGGGGCCGCCATGGCCCGGATCATGTCAGCTCGCGGGCGGGCGGGTCAGCTCTCCCCGCGCTTCGCGCGCAGCTTCGCGAGCGCCTCGTCCAGCAGGGCCTCGCCGTCGGCGTCCGAACGACGCTCCTTCACGTAGGCCAGGTGCGTCTTGTACGGCTCGGTGCGCTTGGCCGGCGGCGGGTTCTTCTCGTCGGTGTTGGCGGGCAGGCCGCAGCGCGGGCAGTCCCAGGTCGTCGGGATCTCGGCGTCCATCGCGAACGACGGGCGCGTCTCGTGCCCGTTGGAGCACCAGAACGAGACCACGGTGCGCGCCGCGCTCTCCCCGCGCTCGGACTCCCCCATGGGGCCCGAACCCACCCGGGTGCCTCGGATCGCGTTGCCAGTCGCCATCGCCGGAGTACCTCCGCGTCCAGGGGCGGCCGGGCGCTCGGCACCCGGGCCACCCGTCAACCTTCGATCTTGACGAGCAGCCCCGTGCCGACGATCGAGATCAGCCAGATGGCCCCGACGAACAGGGTGAGGCGGTCGAGGTTCTTCTCGACGACGCTCGACCCGGCGAGGCTCGACTGCACCCCGCCGCCGAACAGCGACGACAGCCCGCCGCCCCGCCCGCGGTGCAGCAGCACCAGCAGCACCAGCAGCACGCTGGACGCGATGAGCAGGATGTCGAGGAACAGTCGCATGTCGGTGTCCGTGACCTCCGGGAGCCGACCCCACCCGGCCGGGTGGGGCTCTGGCCGTCCCGATGTGCGGGATCGGCGCTGGTGGTGCACGATACCCCGCCCCGGTCACGGTCCTGTCAGGACCCGTCGGCCGAACGGGGCATCGTGCACCCGGCGTCAGGGCAGGGGGCCACCCGCAGCGAGGGCGCACAGCTCGGCGAAGCCCTCGGGGTCGAGGCTCGCCCCGCCGACCAGCGCGCCGTCGACGTCGTCGCTCTTCACGAGGTCGGCGACGTTGTTCGACTTCACCGAGCCGCCGTAGAGGATGCGCACGCGGTCGGCGACCCCGGCGCCGTGCACCTCGCGGAGGCGCTCACGCAGCGCGTGGCAGACCTCCTGGGCGTCGGCGACCCCGGCGGTCTTGCCGGTGCCGATCGCCCACACCGGCTCGTAGGCCACGACCACCTTGGCGACGTCGTCGGCCGACAGGCCCTTGAGCGCGCCGTCGAGCTGGCCCGTGCAGTGCGCCACGTGCCCGCCGGCGTCGCGGACCTCCTCGCCCTCCCCCAGGCACAGGATCGGCGTGAGGCCGTGGCGCAGGGCCGCGTGCACCTTGCGGTTGACCAGCTCGTCGTCCTCACCGTGGATCGTGCGGCGCTCCGAGTGCCCCACGACGACCCACGTGCACCCGAGCTTCGCGAGCATCGCCCCCGACACGTCACCGGTGAACGCCCCGGAGTCCTCGGGCGAGAGGTCCTGGCCGCCGTAGGTGATCGGCATCGAGTCGGCGTCGACCAGCGTCTGCACGCTGCGCAGGTCGGTGAACGGCGGGAGCACCGCGACGTCGACGACGTCGAAGTACTTGCCGGGCAGGGCGAACGCGAGCTTCTGCGTCACCCCGATGGCCTCGAGGTGGTTGAGGTTCATCTTCCAGTTGCCGGCGATCAGCGGCTTGCGCGCCATCAGGACTCCTCACCGGGGCGAGCGGAGCGATGGGAGGACTCGAGGACGGCGATGCCCGGCAGCACGTGCCCCTCGAGGAACTCGAGGGAGGCCCCGCCGCCGGTGGAGATGTGGCCGAAGCGGCCCTCGTCCAGCCCCGCGGCCCGGATCGCCGACGCCGAGTCGCCGCCGCCGATGACGCTGAACGCGCTGGTCGACGCCACGGCCTCCGCGACGCCCTTGGTGCCCGCCGCGAACGGCTCCATCTCGAACACGCCCATCGGCCCGTTCCAGAACACCGTCGCCGCGTCGGCCAGCGCCGCACCGAACGCCGACACCGTCTCCGGGCCGATGTCCAGGCCGAGCCAGCCCTCGGGCATCTCCGACACCGACACCGTCCGGGTCTGCGCGTCCGCCGCGAACTCGGACGCGACGACCACGTCGGTGGGCAGCACCAGGGTGTCGGCGTACTTCGTCAGGAGCTCCCTGCACGTGTCGACCTGGTCGGACTCGAGCTTCGATCCGCCGACGTCGTGGCCCTGCGCGGCGAGGAAGGTGAAGCACATCGCCCCGCCGACCAGCAGCTTGTCGACCTTCGGCAGCAGGTTCGAGAGCACCCCGAGCTTGTCGGAGACCTTCGAGCCGCCGAGGATCACCACGTAGGGCCGCTCGGGGTCGCCGACGAGCCGGCGCAGCACCTCGGTCTCGCGGGCGACGAGGTCGCCGGCGTAGGCCGGGAGCTTGCGGGCCACCTCGACCACCGAGGCCTGCTCGCGGTGCACGACGCCGAAGCCGTCGGAGACGAACGCGCCCCCCGGGACCAGCTCGGCGAGCGCGCTCGCGAGCTCCTCGCGCTCCCGGGCGTCGCCCGTCTCGCGGGGGTCGCAGCGCACGTTGGCGAGCACGAGCGCCTCGCCGGCCTCCAGCGCCTCGGCCTTCTCGTGCGCCGAGGGGCCGACGACGTCCTCGGCCAGGTGCACGCGCTGGTCGAGCAGCTGACCGAGCCGCGCCACCACCGGCGACAGGCTCATCAGCCGGTCGCGGCCCGGCGGCTCGCCGCCCTTCGGACGGCCCAGGTGCGCCGTCATGACGAGCTTGGCCCCGGCGTCGAGGAGCTTGCGGACCGTCGGCAGGGCGGCCTGGATGCGCCCGTCGTCGGTGATGTTCCAGCCGTCGAGGGGCACGTTGAGGTCGACGCGCAGCAGGACGAAGCGGTCCTGCACCCCCTCGCCGACGAGGTCGTCGACGGTCCTCATCAGAGCTTCGAGCCCACGAGCGTGGTCAGGTCGACGACGCGGTTGGAGTAGCCCCACTCGTTGTCGTACCAGCCCACGATCTTCACGGTCCGGTTGCCGAGCACCTTGGTCATGCCGGCGTCGAAGGTGCACGACGCGGCCTCGCCGACGATGTCGGTGGAGACGATCGGGTCCTCGGTGTAGACCAGCACGTCCTTGAGCTCGCCCTCGGCGGCCTTCTTGAACGCGTCGTTGACCTGCTCGACCGTGACGTCGGTGTTCAGCGTCGCGGTCAGGTCGGTGACCGAGCCGTCGTTGACCGGCACCCGGTAGGCCAGGCCGTTGAGGCGGCCCTCGAGCTCGGGCAGCGCCAGCGCGGTCGCCTGGGCGGCACCCGTCGTCGTCGGGATGATGTTGGACGCGGCGGCGCGGGCCCGGCGCAGGTCCTTGTGCGGGGCGTCGTGGATCCGCTGGTCGCCGGTGTAGGCGTGGATCGTCGACATGAAGCCGGTCTCGAGCCCGAACGCGTCGTGCAGCACCTTGATCATCGGCGCGACGCAGTTCGTCGTGCACGAGGCGTTGGACAGGATGTTCTGGCTGCCGTCGTAGGACGAGTCGTTGATGCCCATGACGACCGTGAGGTCCTCGCCCTTGGCCGGGGCCGAGATGACGACCTTCTTCGCGCCCGCCTTGAGGTGCTTCCCGGCCGAGTCGGCGTCGGTGAAGATCCCCGAGGACTCGATGACGACGTCGACGCCGAGGTCGCCCCACGGCAGCGCCGCCGGGTCCTTCTCGGCCAGCGCCTTGATCGTCTTGCCGTTCACGACGAGGGCGTCGTCGGAGACGTCGATGGTGCCGTCGAAGCGGCCGTGCACCGAGTCGTAGCGCAGCAGGTGCGCGAGCGTCTTGTTGTCGGTGATGTCGTTGACCGCGAGCACCTCGATGTCCGCGGTGCCCGCCGCGCGCTGCTTCTCGAGCGCGCGGAACACGTTGCGTCCGATGCGACCGAACCCGTTGATCCCGATGCGGACCGTCACTGCGCCTCGCCCTGCCTCTCGTGCGTCGGTCGTGCTGACCAGGGGTGTCCACGCCGCACTGCGCTCGGAGGACGGCGTTCCCCGTGGGGCCGCCACCCTAACGGCTCCGGCGGCGTCGGCCGGGTCCCGCGAACGACGTCACGTCGTCCGCGACGCTCAGCGGTCGGCCATCTCCGACATCTCCTCGGTCACCACCGAGGACGTGTCCGGAACGCGCATGTCCTTGGCCTTCTTGTCGGCCATCGCGAGCAGGCGACGGATGCGCCCGGCCACCGCGTCCTTGGTCATCGGCGGGTCCGCGAGCTGGCCCAGCTCCTCCAGCGAGGCCTGCTCGTGCTCGACACGCAGGCGCCCGGCCTGCACGAGGTGGTCGGGCACCTCCTCGCCGAGCAGCTCCAGCGCCCGGTTGACCCGCGCCGACGCCGTCACGGCCGCCTTCACCGAGCGGCGCAGGTTGGCGTCGTCGAAGTTCGCCAGCCGGTTGGCCGTCGCGCGCACCTCGCGGCGCATGCGGCGCTCCTCCCAGGCGAGCACCGAGGTGTGGGCGCCCAGGCGCGTGAGCAGCGCGCCGATCGCGTCGCCGTCGCGCACCACGACCCGGTCGGCACCGCGGACCTCGCGGGCCTTCGCCACCACGCCGAGCCGGCGGGCGGCGCCGACCAGCGCCATCGCCGCCTCCATGCCCGGGCACGTGATCTCCAGCGCGGAGCTGCGGCCGGGCTCGGTCAGCGAGCCGTGCGCGAGGAACGCCCCGCGCCACGCGGCCTCGGCGTCGCACACGCCGCCGGACACGACCTGCGGCGGCAGGCCCCGGACGGGACGCCCGCGCGGGTCGAGCAGGCCGGTCTGGCGGGCCAGCGAGTCGCCGTCGGTCGCGACGCGCACGACGTAGCGGGTGCCCTTGCGCAGGCCGCCCTGGGACAGGACGTGGACCTCGGGGTTGTGCCCGTACAGGTCGTGGATCTCGCCGCGCAGGCGGCGGGCGCCGGCGCCGGTGTCGAGCTCGGCCTCGACGACGACCCGCCCACCGACGATGTGCAGACCCCCGCCGAAGCGCAACAGGGCCGCCACCTCGGCGCGGCGGCAGCACGTCTTCGACACCGCGAGCCGGCTCAGCTCGTCCTTGACCGCTGCGGTCATGGCCACCTTCGGTCCTCCTCCTGGTGCGGGCGGGGGTCGGCCCCGGGCACGGTGGCGCCGCCGTGGACGCCGTTCGTCGCTGCCCCGGCCGACTGCTCGACACGGTGGTGGGCGGCGTCGGCGAGGGCCTCGGCGAGGGCCTCGGGGTCGTGCCGGGGGCTGCCGTCGGAGGCCCCGACGGCGGTGAGCAGGATGTCTGCGCCGAACGCCTCGGCGCCGCGGCGCAGGCGGTCGGGCTCCGGGACGGCGCTGGTGTCCGCGACGACGACGTCGAGACGCAGACGGGGCGCGTGCGCCGCGAGCACCTCGAGGTGCTGCTCCGGCGAGAACCCGGAGGTCTCGCCGGGCTGCGGGGCGAGGTTGAGCACGAGGACCTTGCGGGCCTCGCTCTCGACCAGCGCCGTGAACAGCTCGGGGACCAGCAGGTGGGGCAGGACGCTCGAGAACCACGAGCCCGGACCCAGCGTGATGACGTCCGCGGTCCGCAGCGCCTCGACCGCCTCCGGGCACGCCTTGGGCCGGCGCGGGTCGAGGCGCACCTGCTGCACGCGCCCCGGCGTCGTCGCGACGGCGACCTGGCCGCGGATGCGGTGGGCGACGTCGCGGTCCTGATCGCCGCCGGCCGGGCCCGACCGGCGGGGCTGGATGCCGGTGACGTCGGCCTCGATGTCGACGGGCTGCGTGCTCATCGGCAGCACCCGGCCGGTGACCCCGAGCAGGCGGCAGGCCTGGTCGAGCGCGGCCACCGGGTCGTCGAGGACCTCCACCAGCCCGGCCAGCAGGAGGTTGCCGACGGCGTGGCCCGCGAGCGCGCCGTGGCCGCCGTAGCGGTGCTCGAAGACCCGCTGCCACAGCGTGTTCTCCGGACCCGCGTTCTCCTGGCCGGCCAGCGCGCCCAGCGCCATGCGCAGGTCGCCCAGGGGCAGGATGTCCAGCTCGCGGCGGATGCGGCCCGACGAGCCGCCGTCGTCGGCGACCACCACGACCGCGGTGATGTCGTCGGTCAGCCGGCGCAGGGCCGTCAGCGTGGCGTGCAGCCCGTGGCCACCGCCGAGCGCCACGGCCCTGAGGGGCCTCCCCCCAGGGCGCTCCCCGTCGCCGGCGCTCACTCGCGCCCCACGTCGCGGTGCGACACCGTCACGCGCACGCCGTCCTCGCCGGTCATGCGCCGGGCGAGCTCCTCGGCGATCGCGACGCTGCGGTGCTTGCCGCCGGTGCAGCCCACCGCGACGGTCAGGTAGCGCTTGCCCTCGCGGCGGTAGCCCGCGCCGACCAGGCGCAGGAGCTCGAGGTAGCGCTCGAGGAACTCCTCGGCGCCCTCCTGGGACAGCACGTAGTCGGAGACCACGGCCTCGCGCCCGTCGTGCTCGCGCAGCTCGGGGATCCAGTGCGGGTTGGGCAGGAAGCGCATGTCGACGACGAGGTCGGCGTCGGGCGGCAGCCCGTGCTTGTAGCCGAACGAGACGACGGTGACGCTGTGCCCGACGTCGGCCGCGGCGTCGCCGAAGGCGCTCTCGATGGCCGTGCGCAGCTGGTGCACCGACCGGTTCGAGGTGTCGACGACGAGGTCGGCCTGGTCGTGCAGCGGGGCGAGCAGCTCGCGCTCGGCGCGGATGCCGTCCGACAGGCGCCCGTCGCCCTGCAGCGGGTGGGAGCGGCGGTTCGACTCGAAGCGGCGGATGAGCACGGCGTCCGACGCGTCGAGGAACAGCACCCGCGGGCGGTGGCCGCGGGCGTCGAGCTCCTTGATGACCGCCCCCAGGTCGGCGGTGAACGCGCGGCTGCGCACGTCCATGACCACCGCGATCCGCGTGACCTGCCCCGACGAGCGCGCCCCGAGGTCGACCATCGTCTCGATCAGCTCGGGCGGCAGGTTGTCGACGACGAACCAGCCGAGGTCCTCGAGCACCTTGGCGGCCGTGCTCCGCCCGGCGCCCGAGAGCCCCGAGACGATCGCGACCTCGATCCCGCCCGGGTGCGGGGGTGCCCCCGCCCGGTCCGTCATGCCGTCCCCCCGGTCTCGATGGTCGAGCTCCGCTGCGCTGCGTCTCCGTCGTCGAGCGCGTCGAGCACCGCCTCCGCCGTGCGCCGGCCGACGCCGGGCACCTCGGTGATCTGCTCGACCGTCGCGGCCCGCAGCTTGCGCACCGAGCCGAAGTGCTTGAGCAGCGCCGTGCGCCGGGCCTCGCCCAGCCCGGGCACGCCGTCGAGCGCGGACGCCGTCATCCGCGTCGAGCGCTTCTGGCGGTGGTAGGTGATCGCGAAGCGGTGCGCCTCGTCCCGGACGCGCTGGAGCAGGTAGAGCGCCTCGCTCTGGCGCGGGAGGATCGCCGGGTCCTCCTCGCCGGGGAGCCAGACCTCCTCCAGGCGCTTGGCCAGCCCCACCACCGCGACGTCGCTGATCCCGAGCTCGCCCAGGACCTCGGCCGCGGCCGCCACCTGGGGGGCGCCGCCGTCGACGACCAGCAGGTTCGGCGGGTACGCGAACTTCCGCGGGCGGCCGGTCGTCGGGTCGATGCCCGGCAGCGGGCCCTCGTCGGGCGCGACCTCGCCGGTGGCCGGGGCACCGTCGCTGGTCTCCCCCGCGCACGCCGTGTCGGTGTGGTCGGGCGCCCTGTCGGCGTGCTCCCCTGATTCCGCGGTCTCCTTGAGGTAGCGCGCGAAGCGCCGGCGCACCACCTCCGCGATCGCCGCGACGTCGCCGCCCTCGGCGCCGCCGCGGATCGAGTAGCGCCGGTAGTCGGCTTTCTTCGGCAGCCCGTCCTCGAACACCACGAGGCTCGCCACCACGTCGGAGCCCTGCACGTGGCTGACGTCGGTGCACTCGATGCGCAGCGGCGCGGTGTCGAGGCCCAGCTGTTCCTGGAGCTCCTCGAGGGCGGCGCTGCGCGCGGTGAGGTCGCCGGCGCGGCGCAGCTTGTGCTGGGTGAGCGCCTCCTTGGCGTTGCGCTCCACGGTCTCGGCGAGCGTGCGCTTGTCGCCGCGCTGGGCGACGCGCAGCGAGACCCGTGAGCCCCGCAGCTCCGAGAGCCACTGGCTCAGCGCCGGCGCGTCGTCGGGCATCGCCGGGACGAGCACCTCGCGCGGCACCGGCTGCACGGCGTCGTCCGCGGAGCCCGCGAGCGCGGCCTGCTCGCCGTAGAACTGCGCGAGGAACTGCCCGACGAGGTCCGGCACGTCACTGTCGGCCTCGGTCTCGACGACCCAGCCGCGCTGGCCGCGGACCCGCCCGCCGCGGACGTGGAACACCTGGACGGCGGCCTCGAGCTCGTCGGTCGCGAACGCGACGACGTCGGCGTCGGTGCCGTCGCCGAGCACGACGGCCTGCTTCTCGACGACGCGCTTGAGCGCCCCCGCGTCGTCACGCAGCCGCGCGGCCTTCTCGAAGTCCATGTCGGCCGCGGCGACCTGCATGTCCTTCTCGATGCGGCCGATGAGCTGGTCGGTGTGGCCGGCGAGGAAGTCGCAGAAGTCGAGGACGATCTGCCGGTGCTCCTCGGCGCTGACGCGGCCGACGCACGGCGCCGCGCACTTGTCGATGTAGCCGAGCATGCAGGGGCGCCCGATCTGCCCGTGGCGCTTGAACACCCCGCCCGAGCACTGGCGCGCCGGGAACACCCGCGTCAGCAGCTTCACCGTCTCGCGGATCGCCCAGGCGTGGGCGTAGGGCCCGAAGTACCGCACGCCCTTCTTGCGGGGACCCCGGTAGACCCGCAGCTGCGGGTACTCCTCGTTCAGCGTGACCGCGAGGACCGGGTAGGTCTTGTCGTCGCGGTAGCGGACGTTGAACCGCGGGTCGAACTCCTTGATCCAGTTGTACTCGAGCTGGAGGGCCTCGACCTCGGTGTGGACCACCGTCCACTGCACGGCCGCCGCGGTGGTGACCATCCGTCGCGTGCGCGGGTGCAGACCGGCCACGTCGGCGAAGTACGAGTTGAGCCGGCTGCGCAGGCTCTTGGCCTTCCCGACGTAGATGACCCGCCCGTTCTCGTCCGAGAACCGGTACACGCCGGGCGCCTCCGGGATGCTCCCCGGGGCGGGTCGGTACGTCTGCGGGTCGGCCATGGTGACCCCCAGCGTAGGCGCGTCCGTCCGGCCGTCCGGCGTGCACCCGGATGGGTGGAATCGGCGTGTCGGACGGCGTGTCGCGGCGTGTCACTGGCGTGTCGTCCTCGGGCCAGACGGTCGAGCGGGAGACGCTGCGGCGACCCGGAGCGTCTCCCCCGACCTCAGAGCGAGGGGGTGGCGTCCGCCGGCGCCGGCTCGCCGGGACGGCGGCCCAGGACGTCGGTGAGGAAGGCCTCCAGGTTCGTGGGCTCCCCCGCCGCGTCCAGGCGCGGGTGCTCACGGAGACCGTGGGCGGCCTCCTCCACGGCACTCTCGACCAGGGCCCGCTCCTCGGACCCCACGACCAGGTAGCCCCGGAGGGACCCCTGCCACGGACGGCGCCACTGCAGGTAGGTGAGGTCGGTGTCCTCGATCTCCTGCAGTTGCACCCGATTGCCGAGCCACGACACGTCGCTCATGGGGACCTCCTTCACGCGGGGAGCTGATCTCCGGGCCCTCGGGGGCGGCATCGGCCCCGCGTTCCACGTCCAGGCTGACCTCCCGGACACGGTCGGTAAACCCCTCGCGGCGTCGTGTCGCTCACGGCGTGGTGTCGGCCACCGGGCAGGAGCTCCTACCGGGTGTCGAGGACGAGGTAGCCCTCGGCGGTGCGGTCCGGCCCCAAGTCGGCCGCCTTGGCCTGCGAACGGCCCCAGCCCCACATGCGGCCGCGCAGGTCGTCCATGTGCGCGGTCTGGCTCTTGTGGGCGCGCAGGGCCTCGACCTTGCGGTCGAAGGCCGCGGTGGTGTCGACGTAGTGGTCGGCGCCCTCGCCCATGTGGGAGATCCACACCTCGGAGACGGTGTGGGCCTCCAGGCCCTCGTCGGCGAGCAGCTCCGGGTGGGCGAACGGGTTGCGGGCGTCGGGGTAGACCGCGCACATCGCGGCCTCGCCGGCCGCGGTGTGGTCGGGGTGGCTGCCGTACATCGAGCGCACGTTGCGCGTCGGGGACTGGGTGACGACCCGGTCGGGGCGGACCTGCCGGATGACCCGGGTGATGTCGCGACGCAGCTCGTGGGTGACGTAGAGGCGGCCGTCGGGCCAGCCGAGGAAGTGCAGCTCGTCGACACCGAGGATCGCCGCGGCCGCCGTCTGCTCCTCGCGGCGCAGCGACGCCATGTCGGTGCGGGTGATCTCCTCGTCGAACCCGCCCGCGTCGCCGTCGGTGATGAGGCAGTAGACGACGCGGTGGCCGGCGTCGGTCCAGGTGGCGACCGAGCCGCCGCTGCCGAAGTCGATGTCGTCGGGGTGGGCGACCACCACGAGGACGGTGATCGGGTTCTCGGGCTGATCAGGCTCCACGGTGCTGAACCTACGCCGGTGGCTCCGCCATCCGCCGGTAGAGCGGGCGCAGCACCTCGCGCACGTCCTCGCCGCCGACGTCCAGCGGCGGCAGCTCGTCGAGCAGGGCGTCGGACGTGGGGGCGCGCGGGTGCGCCGGCGCGTCCGGGACGGGCACGCCGGGGCGGTGGAAGCGGTCGAGGAGGTCCGCGAGCGCCGTGGGGGCGCCGGCGCCGGCGTCGCGGCGGTCGCGCAGGGCCGCGAGCAGCGTCGCCCGGTCGCGGCCCCGCCAGCGCAGGAGCGCGAACGGGTCGACGTCGAACTCCTCGGCGGCGAGGTAGGCGACGGCCGCGAGGTGCTTGCACGGCACCGACCAGTCGGGGCACGAGCAGTCCATCGGCAGCTCGCCCGAGCCCTGCGGGAACAGCGAGAGCCCGACGCGGGCGAGGACGTCCTCGAGGTCGTCGGGCACCTCGCCGGCGAGCAGGGCCGCGGCGTACCAGGAGTCGGCGGCCAGCGCGTCGAGCACCGCGTCCCAGGCCTCGTCGGCGAACGGGCGCAGGCCGATCCGTTCGCGGTAGGGCTCGTCACGGCTGCCCTGGACGGTCGCGGTGATCGCGCCGGGCTCGATCGCGAGGTCGATCACCTGCCCGGCGCGGGCGTAGGTCTTCCCGCGGTCGAGCCGCCCGCCGACGCCGAGCGCGGTGAGGACCGCGAGGAAGCGCCCCGACCACCACGACTCCCCGATCGCGCCCCGGCGGCTGCGGGCCACGATGCCGTCCTCGACGGGCTTGCGCTTGCCGAACTCGGCGCCGCTCTCGGGGAAGCGTTCGCGGAACCGGGGACCCGAGCGCGTCTCACGCACCATCGTCGTCGTCCACCTCCTCGGGTTCGGCGTCCAGCCGCAGCACCGTCGCGAGCTCGTCGGTCGACAGGTCGGTGAGCCAGTCCTCGCCGTCGCGCACCGCGAGGTCGGCGAGCTCGCGCTTGCCGGCGATGAGGTCGTCGATCCGCTCCTCCAGCGTGCCCGCGCAGACCAGCTTGCGGACCCCGACCGTGCGCTTCTGGCCGATCCGGAAGGCGCGGTCGGTGGCCTGGTCCTCGACGGCCGGGTTCCACCAGCGGTCGAGGTGCACGACGTGCTGGGCGGCGGTCAGCGTGATCCCGGTCCCGCCCGCCCGGAGCGAGAGCAGGAACAGTGACGGGCCGTCGCCGCGCTGGAAGCGCTCGACCATCGTGTCCCGCGCGCGCCGCGAGACCCCGCCGTGCAGCCACGCGACCTCGGTGTCGAACCGGGCCGCGAGGTGCGGGGCCAGCATGTCGCCGAAGGCCGCGAACTGCGTGAACAGCAGCGCGCGGTCCCCGGCGGCGAGCACCTCGGCGAGGATCTCCTCGAGCCGCGCGATCTTGCCCGAGCGCCGCCCGATCGGGGAGCCGTCGTGCAGCAGCAGCGCCGGGTGGTCGCAGACCTGCTTGAGCTTCGTCATCGCCGCGAGCACGCGCCCGCGCCGCTCGATGCCCGGTGCGACGTCGTCGAGCTCGCCGAGCATCTCGTCGACGACGACCCGGTAGAGCGAGGCCTGCTCCGCGGTCAGCCCGCACCGCTCGACGGTCTCGATCTTCTCGGGCAGGTCGTCGACGACCGCCGGGTCGGTCTTGAGCCGGCGCAGCAGGAACGGGCGGGTGCGCCGGCGCAGGTCCTCGGCGACGTCGACGCGGCCGTGGCGCTCGACGGGGACGGCGTAGCGCTCGCGGAAGGCGGTGGCGCTGCCGAGCATCCCCGGGTTGACCGCGTCCATGATCGACCACAGCTCGGCGAGGCGGTTCTCGACCGGCGTGCCGGTCAGCGCGAGGCGGTGCTCGGCGTCGAGGCGGCGGACCGCCCGGGCGCCGCGGGAGCGGTTGTTCTTGACCATCTGCGCCTCGTCGAGCACCACGCGGTGCCAGGCGAGCTCGGCGAACGCGTCGGTGTCGCGCACGAGCGTGCCGTACGAGGTGACGACGAGGTCGGCGCCGTCGGCGGCCTCGCGGGGCTCGGACCGCCCGGCCCCGTGGTGGACCGCGACGCGCAGCTCCGGGACGAACCGCTCGGCCTCCCGGCGCCACGTCGAGACCACCGAGGTGGGGCAGACGAGCAGGGTCGGGCCCACGTCCGCGTCGGCGCGCTCGTGGGACTCCAGGGCCAGGACCTGCAGCGTCTTGCCGAGCCCCATGTCGTCGGCGAGCACCCCGCCGAGTCGCAGCCGCGCGAGGAACGCGAGCCACGACAGCCCGCGGCGCTGGTAGGGCCTCAGGGTCGCGCGGACGCCGGGCGGGGTGTCGAGGGGCTCGAGGGTGGTGCCGCCGGCGAGCAGGTCACCGAGCTCGCCGTCGAGGCGCAGCGACTCCACGGGCAGGGGCGCGGGGACGTCGTCGGGGTGGGTGACGGCGAGGTGGAGCACGTCGCCGACGGTCGGGCGCTCGCGCCGCTCGGCGAGGAAGGCCAGGCCGTCGCGGAGGCGCTCGGGGTCGACGGCGACCCAGCGCCCGCGCAGCCGCACGAGCGGGGCCTTGGCACGCACCAGCGCGTCCATCTCGGCGTTCGACAGCTCCTCGCCGTCGACGGCGAGCCGCCAGGTGAAGTCGACGAGGTCGTCCTTGCCGATCTTGGCGCCGGTGTCGACGACGCCGTCGGGCCGCGCCTGTCCCCCGGCACCGGCGAGCCCGAGGCGGGCGGGCCCGGCGCGCCAGCCCGCGGGCAGCAGGACGCCGAAGCCGGCGCGGTCGAGGTCGGCGGCGACGTGGGCGAGGAAGTGGTGCGTGCCGGCGAGGTCGAGGTCCATGCCGCCGGGCCGCGGGACGCGCAGTGCCTCGGCGAGCTCCGGGTAGACGCGGGCGGCGCGGCCCAGCTCGCCCAGCAGGACCTCGGCGGGGTCGTCGAGCCAGCGGCGCAGGGCCGTCGGGTCGCGCCAGACGGTGTCGGCGTCGACGGTCAGGCTCGGGTCCTGGGCGGACTGCAGCGCGAACGTCAGCCGGAACAGGGGCTCCGGCTCGTCGAGGGCGTGCCCGAGGTGGTCGGTGACGACCTCGTCGAGACGGAACGACGCCCGCGCGGGCCCGGCGTGCGGGGCGCCGACGACGGCCCACCGGCGCAGCCCGGCGACCAGCCCGTCGGGCGGGGCGGGGTCGCCCAGCACCGGCTCGTCGCCGAGGGCGTGCGCCCAGTCCGGGGCGGTCGCGAGCTCCTCGCTGCCGGTGAGGCGGGCGCGCGCGTGGGCGTCGACGGCCGCCGCGAGCGCCGCCTCGACCACCGCCGCGGCGCTCGCCGGCTCCTCCCCCGCGACCTGCTCGCAGCGGCACACCGGGGGCAGGGCGGCGGCGAGCGTGTCGGCGGCGACGAGGTCGGGGCCCTGGAGGACGGGCCGCCAGACCAGGCCGGCTCCCGGAGCCTCCTCGTCCGGCGCCGGCAGCACGCGGCCGCGGGTGACGAGGTCCGCGGCCAGCGCGTCGACCGCGCGCAGGGCCACGACCGAGGCGCTCGCGACGGTGCCGGCGGGCGGGGTGGGCGGCGGGGCGCCGGGCGGGAGCTCGAGGACCGGGACGGTCCAGTCGGCGAGCACCGGGTCGCCGGCGTGGGGGCCGGTCTCCTCGCGGTCGAGGTCGTCGGAGTCCCGCGGGGCGTCGGCGTCCGAGGGCAGCGCGAGGACGGCGACGCCGGCGGTGGCGCTCGTCGTGCCCCACACGGCCGCGAGCCGGTCGGCCGGCACCGCGAACGGGTGCGGGCGCGCGCCGCGGCGGGCGCGGCTGGTGCTGTGGGCGGGGAGATCGGGGTCCTCGGCCCACAGGCAGACGCCGCGCCCGGGCGACCAGAGGGCGTGCAGCGCGAGCAGGCTCAGCTCACCTGCACCGTGCCGTCGACGACGCGTGCGGGCAGCTCGGTGAGACCCCGCTCGGCCGGTCCCTCGTGCACCGCGCCGGTGGCGGCCTCGAACCGGCTCTGGTGGGCGGGGCAGGTGATGACGCCGCCCTCGGGCGCGGCGACCGTCGCGCCCTGGTGCGGGCAGGTCGCGTCGAACGCCCGCACCGTGCCGGCGGCGGGCTGGACGACGACGACCGGGCGCTCGCCGCCGCGCAGGACCGTGCCGCCACCGACCGGGACGTCGGCGAGCGGGACGGTGGCGAGCGGCGCGGGAGCGGCGCCGGGGGCCGGGGAGGCCGGCGCGGGTGCGGGGGCGGCCGACCCGGCGCTCGAGGAGCACGCCGCCAGCGCGCCGGGGACCGCGAGGGCGGCCGCCAGCCCGCAGAGGACCGTGCGGCGGTTGGGTCCGGTGGTGGTGGGCACCGAGGCCTCCGTCTTCGTGGAAGTGATCGTGATCCTGCGGTGACCAGTCTGCCCGCGCACCCCGTCACCGCTCGGTGAGCCCTCTCGTGAGTACTTTCGTCGGCTATAGGCGTGGAAAGTGCTCACGAGGGTCAGGGCGCGGGCTCCTCGGGCAGGGCCAGCAGGCCCTCGACGACGTCGTCGAGGGCGGGCGCGGTGACGTGCGGGCGGGCGACGGCGTCGGGGATGCGGCCCTCGAGGCGCTCGCAGAACCCGCCGACCAGGCCCGCCGACACCGCGCCGTGCACGTCCCACGAGTGCACGGCCACGAGCGCGGTCCGGGCGGGCGGCGTCGCGGTCCGCTCGCACGCCCAGTGGTAGACCCGCGCCGGTGGCTTGAACATCTTCAGCTCCGCGCACGACATGACGTCGGTGAACCGGTCGCGCACCCCGCCGGCCTCGAGCGCCGCGCCCGCGACCTCCGCCGAGCCGTGCGTGAACCCGTAGGCCGGCACACCCGCCTCGGCGAGCCGCTGCAGCGCCGGCGCGACGTCGGGGTGCACGGGCAGCTCCCGGAAGCCGTCGAGCACCGAGGCGACCTGGTCGTCGGTGAGGTCGCGCCCGCAGGTGCGTCGCAGCATGTCGGCGGCGACGGTCGCGAACGGCGGCGCCTCGCCGGCCAGCGTCATCGCCATGCCCTGGTGCAGCAGCCGCGCGAAGAACAGCTCCAGCTCGTGACCGGGGCGCCCCAGCGCCTCGATCCGGGGGCGCAGACCCTCCAGCTGCAGGCACGTCTCGAACAGGTCGAACAGGACGACCTGGGGCCTCCGGGCGGGTGCACTCATGCGTGAGCAGTTGCCCCGCGTATCGCCGCGGAAACTGCTCACGACGCGGCGAGCTCCCGGAGCACCCGCCGCGGCCAGGCCGGGCCGCCGTAGACGAACCCGGTGTAGGCCTGCACGAGCGTGGCGCCGGCCTCGAGGCGGGCGCGGGCCTCGGCGCCCGAGTCGATCCCGCCGACCGACACGAGCGTCAGCCGCTCCCCCACGCGCGCCCGCAGCCGCGCCAGCACCGCCCGCGCGGGTCCCACCAGCGGTGCGCCGGAGAGCCCGCCCGCCCCCGCCGCCTCGACCACGTCCGGTGCCGAGGCGAGATCGGACCGCGCGACCGTCGTGTTGGTGGCGACGATCCCGTCGAGCCCCTGCGCCAGGGCCAGGTCGGCGACGGCGTCGACGCCCGCGTCGTCCAGGTCGGCGGTGATCTTCACGAGCAGCGGCGTCGCGCCGACCTCGTCGCGCACGGCGGCGAGCAGCGGCTCGAGGGCGTCAACGCCCTGCAGGTCACGCAGCCCGGGCGTGTTCGGGGAGCTGACGTTGACGACGACGTAGTCGGCGTGCGGGCCCAGCACCCGCGCGGAGTACCGGTAGTCCGCGACGGCGTCGGACGCGGTCTTCGAACGCCCGATGTTGACGCCGACCACGGTGCCCGCACCCCGCTGCCGCAGCGCCGCGAGGCGGGCCGCGACGACGTCGGCGCCGGCGTTGTTGAACCCCATCCGGTTGACCAGCGCCCGGTCGGCCGGCAGGCGGAACAGCCGCGGGCGCGGGTTGCCCGGCTGCGGGCGCGCGGTCACCGTGCCGACCTCCACCGCCCCGAACCCCAGCCGCGCGAGGCCGCGCACGCCCTCGGCGTCCTTGTCGTAGCCGGCCGCGACGCCGAGCGGGTTGGCGAAGCGCAGACCCATGGCCTCGACGGGCGCGACGTCCGCGGACGGCGCGGGCAGCACCGGCGTCGCGGCGCGCAGGGCGGTGACGCCGACGCGGTGGGTCAGCTCCGCGGGCACCCGCGTCGCGACGTGCCGGAAGAGCAGTTCGTAGGCGTCCATCAGGCCTGGGAGTCGGCCCGGTGGTACTGCGCGTGCAGCCGGCGCAGCGCCGACACCCCGCGCGCGGCGTGCCCGCGGTCGACGGCCTGCAGCGCCGAGATCGGTAGGTACTCGTCGTCGGGCAGGTCGAGGCGGGCGAACTGGGCGCCGTCGGGGAAGCTCACCGCGACGACCTCCGACCACGGCACGCGCCGGGTCAGGATCGTCGCGCGCACCTCCACCCCCCCGGGCCCGGCCCGCAGCCGCGGGCGGGTGAACAGCAGCGCGCAGCCGGCGAGGATCGCCCCGAGCACGACCATGGCGACCTGGTCGGCGGCGCGGAAGATGAAGCCCGACGGTGCGGCGAACACCAGCAGCGCCCCGGCGCCGAAGAACGCGAAGAGGAAGATCGCGAGCAGCCACGCCACCCAGCGGATGCGCCTGGGCCGCACCTCGAGCTCGACCTCGCCGATGTCGAGGGCCTCGGGCGGCACGACGGGCCCGGTCACGGCCGCAGCCCCCGCAACGTCAGCGCCGCGTCCAGCGCCGCGACGGTGGCCTCGAAGCCCTTGTCCTCGCTCGAGGACGGCGTCCCGGCGCGCGCCCACGCCTGGGCCTCCTCGTTGACCGTCAGCACGCCGTTGCCCACCGGCGTGCGGGCGTCGAGACCCACCCGCAGGAGGCCGGCGGTGACGGCGTCGCACACGTAGTCGAAGTGCGGGGTCTCGCCGCGGATGACGACGCCGAGCCCGACCACGGCGTCGTGGTGCTCGGCGAGGCCCTGGCACACCACCGGCAGCTCCATGGCGCCCGCGACCCGTACCACCGTCGGCTCGGCCGTCCCGGCCTTCGCCGCCGCGTCCCGGGCCCGCTCGAGCAGGACGTCGGTGATGCCCGAGTTCCAGCGCGTGACGGCGATGCCGAGCGTCAGGCCCGCCGCGTCGGGGACCTCGGCCTGCGGGCGACCCTCGCCGCTCATGCCCGGGTCCCGCCCACGGCGGCGTCGGACCCGTCGGTCGTCTGCGCGACGACGGTGTCCTGCTCCGAGTCGAGGCCCTCGAGGTCGTGGCCCATGCGGTCGCGCTTGGTGCGCAGGTAGCGCAGGTTCTCCGGCGTCGCGCGGGCGGGGAGCGCCACGCGGCCGAGGATCTCCAGGCCGTAGCCCTCGAGCCCGGCGCGCTTCTCGGGGTTGTTGGTGAGCAGGCGCATCGACTTGATGCCGAGGTCGGCGAGGATCTGCGCGCCGGTGCCGTAGTCGCGGGCGTCGGCGGGCATGCCGAGCGCGAGGTTGGCGTCGACGGTGTCCGCGCCGGCGTCCTGCAGCTGGTAGGCCTGCAGCTTGTGGATCAGGCCGATCCCCCGGCCCTCGTGGCCGCGCACGTAGAGCACGACGCCCCGTCCTTCGGCGACGACGGCGGCCATCGCCGCGTCGAGCTGGGGCCCGCAGTCGCAGCGCCGCGAGCGGAGCACGTCGCCGGTGAGGCACTCGGAGTGCACGCGCACCAGCACGTCCTCGCCGTCGCCGATCTCGCCGTGCACGAGCGCCACGTGCTCGATCCCGTCGAGCAGCGAGTCGTACCCGTAGGCGACGAACGTGCCGTGGTCGGTGGGGATGTTGGCGTGCGCGACCTGGACGACCTGCTTCTCCGAGCGGCGCCGGTACGCGATCAGGTCCTTGATCGTGATGATCGGCAGCTCGTGCTCGTCGGCGAAGACCTGCAGCTCGTCGAAGCGGGCCATGTCGCCGTCGTCCTTCTGCGACACGATCTCGCAGATGGCGCCGGCCGGCGACAGGCCCGCCAGCCGCGCGAGGTCCACGGCCGCCTCGGTGTGCCCGGGGCGGCGCAGCACGCCACCCTCGCGGGCCCGCAGCGGCACGACGTGCCCGGGGCGCGAGAGGTCGGTGGGGCCCGACGCGGGGTCGGCCAGGACGCGGATGGTGTGCGCGCGGTCGGTGCCGGAGATGCCGGTGCCGATGCCCTCGCGCGCGTCGACGGACACCGTGTAGGCGGTGCCGTGGCGGTCCTGGTTGATCGAGTGCGCGGGCGGCAGGTCGAGCCGGTCGCACGCCTCGCCGGTCAGCGGCACGCAGATGTAGCCCGAGGTGTAGCGCACCATGAACGACACGAGCTCGGGCGTGGCCTTCTCCGCCGCGAACACGAGGTCGCCCTCGTTCTCGCGGTCCTCGTCGTCGACGACGACGACGGCCTTGCCCTCGGCGATCGCGGCGATCGCCGACTCGATGTGCTCGAAGCCGTCCACGTACTCCTACTTCCCCTGCCCTGTACCGGTGTCCTGCCCGCCGAGCCGGGCCCCGACGAGCCGCTCGACGTACTTGGCGACCACGTCGACCTCGAGGTTGACCGTGGACCCCACGGCGCGCTCCCCCAGTGTGGTCTCGCGCAGCGTGGTCGGGATGAGCCCGACCGCGAACGTCTCGTCGTCGACCTCGGTGACGGTGAGGCTCACCCCGTCGACCGCGATCGAGCCCTTCTCCACGACGTAGCGGGTCAGGCCCGCCCCGCCGTCCTCGTGACCGCTGACACGGAAGCGCACCGTCGTCCACTGCTCGTGCTCGGTGCGCTCGACGACGGTGCCGACGCCGTCGACGTGGCCCTGCACGATGTGCCCGCCCAGCCGGTCACCGGCGGCGACGGCGCGCTCGAGGTTGACCCGGCTGCCCGCGGTGGCGCCGGCGAGGCTGGAGCGGCGCAGCGTCTCGCCCATGACGTCGACCCCGAACTCGCCGTCGGAGGGCTCGACGACCGTCAGGCAGACACCGTTGACGGAGATCGAGTCGCCGGGGCGGGCGTCGGACGTGACGACGGGGCCACGGACGCGCAGCCGCGCGGAGTCCTCCCCCGCCACGACGTCGACGATCTCGCCGACCTCCTCGACGATCCCCGTGAACACTGCGGTCTCCTCGTTCTCGGTGGTCGAGCCCCGCTGCCCGCCCGCCATCATCCTCAGGACGCGGGGCCCCGGCATCACCACGGTGGTGATGCCGCTCTCATCGTCCGGCCAGGTGCGCCGACGCCCGTGCCGCCTGGTCGCGCAGCGCCTCCACCGCCCGTTCGGGGTCGTCGGCGCCGTACACCGCCGAGCCCGCGACGAAGCAGTCGACGCCCGCCTCGGCGGCCTGCTCGACGGTGTCGCGGCTGATCCCGCCGTCGATCTCGACGAGGACGTTGAGGTGCCCGGTGTCGACGAGCCGCCGCGCCGTGCGCACCTTGTCGAGCACCTCGGGCATGAACTTCTGCCCGCCGAACCCGGGCTCGACGCTCATGACGAGCAGGGTGTCGTAGTCGCGCAGCACCTCGACCCAGTCCTCGAGCGGGGTGCCCGGCTTGATCGACAGACCGGCGAGCGCGCCCGCCGCCCGGATGTCCCGCGAGACCTTGCGCGGGTCGTGGGCGGCCTCCGCGTGCACCGTGACGTTGCGCGAGCCGGCCTCGGCGTAGCCGGGCGCCCAGCGGTCCGGATCGTTGATCATCAGGTGGCAGTCGAGCGGGATCGCCGTTGCCCGCTCCAGGGCCTCGACGACCGGCAGCCCGAGCGTCAGGTTCGGCACGAAGTGCCCGTCCATGACGTCGACGTGCAGCCAGTCCGCGCCCGGGACCGCGGCCGCCTCCTCCGCCAGGCGCGCGAAGTCGGCGGACAGGATGCTCGGAGCGATCATCGGGGCACGCGCCACGTGACTGATGGTAGTGGCCTCGTCGCTGTCGTTGGGCCGGGCGGGGTCCTCAGCGCCTCCGGAGGGCGGCGGCGTACATGGCGTCGGTGCCGTGGCGGTGGGGCCAGAGCTGCACGCCGGGGCCGTCGACGGGAGACGCAGCGGAGCGGAGCTCGACCCCTGGAACGGCCGCGGTGTCCGGCACCTCCGGCAGCAGCGCCGGGGTGTCGAGCAGCTCGGCTCCGGTCTCGGCCGCGACGGCGACGACGACGGCCGTGGTCTCCTCGGGGTGCGGCGAGCAGGTCGCGTACGTGACGACGCCGCCGGGGCGCGTGCGCTCGAGGGCGGCGCGCAGCAGGCTGCGCTGGAGCTCGGTGAGCTCGGCGACGTCCTCGGGCTGCCGGCGCCAGCGGGCCTCGGGACGCCGGCGCAGCGCCCCGAGCCCGGTGCAGGGCGCGTCGACGAGCACGCGGTCGTAGGCCTCCTCGGGCAGCGTGATCTCGCGGGCGTCACCGGTGTGCACGCGCACGCCCAGCCCCTCGGTGGCCTGCTCGACCAGCCGCGCGCGGTGCGGTGCGCGGTCCACGGCGTCGAGCGTTGCGCCCTCGATCGCGGCGAGCGCCCCGAGCATCACGGCCTTGCCGCCCGGCCCGGCGCACAGGTCGAGCCAGCGGGTGTCGTCCCCCTCGACCGGCGCGCGGGCGGCGACGAGCGCCACGAGCTGGCTGCCCTCGTCCTGGACCACCGCGAGGCCCTCGCGGACCGGGGCGAGGTCGCCCGGGTCGCCGCCCTCGGTGAGCAGCACGCCGTACGGCGAGTAGGGCGACTCCTCGCCGCCGGTGATGGCCGCGAGCTCCTCGGCGCTGATCTCGCCGGGCCGCGCGGCGAGGTGCACGGCGGGGCGGGCGTCGTCGGCGGCGAGGGCGGCAGCCAGTTCATCGGTGCCGCCCAGGGCCTGCGCGAACACCTCCGCGATCCACCGCGGGTGGGCGTGGGCCAGGGCGAGCCGGCCCAGGGCGTCGGCCGGGGCGAGGCGGTCGACCCACGCGGCCTCGTCCCGCTCGGCGACCCGGCGCAGCACGGCGTTGACGAACCCGGTCGGCCGCGAGCCCGCCCGCGCGCGGACCAGCTCGACGACCGAGCTCACCGCCGCGTGCGGGGGGATGCGCGTGCGCAGGAGCTGCTGGGCGCCGAGGCGCAGGGCGTCGAGCACGACCCCGTCGAGATCGGCGAGCGGGCGGTCGCAGCAGGCCCCCAGCACCGTGTCGAGCAGGCCCTGCGCGCGGCAGGCGCCGTAGGTGAGGTCGGTGGCGAGCGCGGCGTCGCGGCCGGTGATCCGCCGCTCGCGCAGCAGGTTCGGCAGGGTCAGGTTCGCGTAGGCGGCGTCCTCGCGGACCGCGCGCAGCGTGTCGAGGGCGGCCTCGCGGGCGGGGTCGCCGCTCGGCGGGCGTGCCGGGCCCTGGCGTCCGCGGGGCGGCCCGCTGCGGCGCTTGGCGTCCGGCTTGCGGCGTGGGCCGCGCCCGGAGCGGTGCCCGCCGGGCGGGACGGAGCTGTCGGTCATGCGCACCCCGTCGCTTCGCTCGCCCCGGTCACTCGAACCGCTCCCCCGGCTCGGGGCGCACGCCCCGGGCCCAGTCGACCGCGGGCATGGGCTTCTTGCCGCCGGGCTGGACGTCGCCGAGGGCGACGGTGGCGGTGGCCGTGCCGACGAGGACCCGCTGGCGCTCGACGCGGATCGTGCCCGGATCGAGGTCCGGCTCGCCGGTGGTCAGCACGGGGCCGAGCTTGAGCCGGGCGTCGCGGAACGTCGTCCAGGCGCCCGGGGCGGGCGTGACGGCACGGACGAGCCGGTCGACGGCCGGCGCGGGGAGGGTCCAGGGCACGCGGGCGTCGTCGACGGTGACCTTCGGGGCGTACGAGACGCCGTCGGCCGGCTGGGGTACGGCCACGAGCTCGCCGTCCTCGATGCCGTCGAGGGTGTGCTCGAGCAGGCCCGCGCCGGACGCGGCGAGCCGCTCGAGCAGGGCGCCGGCGGTGTCGTGGCGGCCGATCTCCTCGGTGACCGTGCCGTAGACGGGGCCGGTGTCCATGCCCTCCTCGAGCGCGAACGTGCTCGCGCCGGTGATCTCGTCGCCGGCGCGGATCGCCGCCTGCACGGGCGCGGCGCCCCGCCACGCCGGGAGCAGCGAGAAGTGCAGGTTGACCCAGCCGTGCCGCGGGATCGCGAGCGCCTCGCGACGCAGCAGGTCGCCGTAGGCGACGACGGGACAGCAGTCGGGCGCGAGGTCGGCGAGCTGCGCCAGGAACTCCGGCTCCGAGGCCTTCGCCGGCGTCAGGACCGGCACCCCGGCCTCGTCGGCGAGCGCGCCGACCGGGCTGCGCTGCGGGCGGCGCGAGCGACCGGCCGGCGCGTCGGGGCGGGTGACGACGGCGACGACCTCGTGGCGCCTGCTCGCGAGCAGGCGGCGCAGGGACGGCAGGGCGGGCTCGGGGGTGCCCGCGAAGACGAGGCGCACGGGCTACAGGGCTCGCCCGAACAGCGGGTGCGGGCTCTGCTTGACGGTCGGCGGCGCGGCGGGGTCGAACCACGGCGCCTCGCGGATCGCCTTCATCGCCTCGCGGCGGGTCTCCGGGTCGAGCTTGTCGAGGAAGAGGACACCGTCGAGGTGGTCGGTCTCGTGCTGGATCGCGCGGGCCACCAGCGCGGTGCCCTCGACCGTCTGCGGCTCGCCGTGCAGGTCCCACCCGGTGGCGACGACGTGCTCGAAGCGCCGGCAGTCGAACCGCAGGCCGGGGATCGACAGGCAGCCCTCGGGCCCGAACTGCTCGGTGTCGTCGGCCGCGTTCCACGTCGGGTTGACCATGTGGCCCTCGACGCCGTCGGCGCGGAACACGAACACCCGCAGGCCGACGCCGATCTGGGGCGCCGCGAGGCCCGCGCCGCCCTGGTCGCGCATCGTCTCCTGGAGATCCGCGACGAGGGTGGCGAGCTCGCGGTCGAAGTCGACCACCGGGTCGGCCTTCGTCCGCAGCACGGGGTCGCCGAACAGGCGCAACGGCTGGACGGTCATCGATCCTTCTCTCGACGGGAGCTCGGGACGGCTCCCTGGCAACGGCTCGACCGTCCAGCGTAGTCCTCTTCTCAGGGCTTCCACGCGGGGTCGCGGCCGATGAAGCCGAGCAGCCGGGCCTGCGCGTCGGCGTCGTCGGGCACCGGCACGCGCGGCCCGTACTGCCCCGAGCCCCGGATGACCTCCTCCATCGGCTCCATGCCCGCGACCAGGGCGGCGCACTCGTCCGGGTCGAGGCGGTCGTCCTGACCGGTGGCGCGGGCGAGGTCCCAGGTGTGCATGAGCACGTCGGTCGTGTAGATCCTGTCGGTCGCGGCCGCGACGGTCATCGCGCCGAGGTGCGGGTTGGCGATCTCCCGGCCGGCGGTCTCCGGGTCGTCGAGCAGCGCCTGGACCGCGGCGACCTGGTGGTCCCAGGCGGCCACGGGATCGTCGTCGGCGCTCGGGCCCGCCGGGACGGGGACGCCCGACCCGACGAGGAAGGCGGGGAACCACGTCGTCAGGTGCCCGACGACGTCGCGCGCCGTCCACGCCGGCACGGGCGTCGGGACGTCCCAGTCGGCGGTGCCGCGGACGCGGTCGGTGAAGGTGGCGGCGACGCGGCGGTGGCGGTCGGCCGGGGTCTCGGCGGTCATCGGGGCTCCTCCCGCGTGTTCAACCTGTCGGTTGACGAGACTGGCACGGGTGCACGACGTGGTCAACCGTGTGGTTGTGCTCGCTAGAGCGGGTCGAGCGGGTCGAGCAGCACGCGCACCGGCTCGCGCTCCTTGCGCGCCGACCGGACGGCCTGGGCGGCGTGGAGCTCCCGCGCGAGCGTCCGGCCCTCGGTGCGCGGGACGCGGACGAGGCAGCGCTCGGCGCCCTCGGTGCGCTCCTCGGCGCCCGGGAGCTTCGTGCCGGGCGGCAGCTCGACGGGGCCGAGCACCTCGACCGTCGCGGGGAGCGCCGCGAGCAGGTCGGCGACGGCGGGCGGCGGGCCGTCGACCGCGGCCATGCGCATCGCCGGGGGCAGCGCGAGGTCGGTGCGGGCGGCGAGCTCGGTGGCGGCGTGCCCGACCGGGTCCCAGCGCACCAGCGCCTGGACCGCGGCGTTCGACGAGTCGGCCATGACGACGACGCGACCCCCCTCCGGCGCGGGGCGGACGAGCGCGGCGGCCCCGAACCAGCGGCGCAGCGTCTCCTCCCCCGCCCGCAGCTCGGGACGGGCGAGCAGCACCGCGCCGTCGAGCAGCAGCGCCGCGCCGTAGCCGCCCTCGGCCACGGGCTCGGCGCCGGGGGTGGCGACGACCAGCGCGGGGCTCGCCGGCACGTGGTCGAGCACGGCCGACCCGCCCCCGGAGGTGCGCACCACCGTCTGCGGGAAGGACCGCCCCAGCTCCTCGGCCGTGCGCTCCGACCCGACGGCGAGGGCCCGCAGGCGCGGCGACCCGCAGGCGCCGCAGCGGTAGGCGGGATCGGGGTGCCCGCACCAGCGACAGGTGGGGGCGGCGGCGTCCCCGTGGCTCGGCAGGGCCAGCGGGCCGGCGCAGCGGCGGCAGCGGGCGGGCTCGCGGCAGTTGCCGCACGCGACGGCGGGCAGGTAGCCGCGTCGGGGCACCTGGACGAGGACCGGGGCGCCGGCGGTGAGGGCGGCCCGCGCGGCCTCGAACGCCACCGACGGCATGCGCGCGGCCCGGGCGGCGGGGTCGCGCAGGAGCTGGCGGTCGTCCTCGCCGATCGCCGTGACGCGCGGGCCCCGGGCGCGGACGGTCGTCCGGTCGGCGACGACGTCGTGCGCCCAGCCGCTGGCGACGAGCAGCGCGGCCTCGGCGGTGCGCGCGAACCCGGCGACGAGCAGGGCGGCGCCGTCGCGGTGCGCGCGGGTCATGGCGACGTCGCGCGCGTGGGGGTAGGGCGCGCGGGGCTCGGCGTGGGAGTCGTCGCCGTCGTCCCACACGGCGATCAGCCCGGGGTCGCGGACGGGGGCGAACGCCGTCGCGCGGGTGCCGACGACGATGCGCACGTCCCCGCGGGCCACGGCGAGCCAGCGGCGGTAGCGCTCGGCGGGCCCGAGGTCGGCGGCGAGGGCGACGACGGCGTCGGCGCCGGCCACGGCCTCGCAGGCGGCCTGGACGCGGTCGAGGTCGCGCCGGTCGGGCACCACGAGCACCGCGCTGCGCCCGCCCGCGGCCGTCGTGGCCGCGGCCTCGGCGAGCCGGGCGGGCCAGTCCTCGCCGGGCAGGGCCTGCCAGACGGCGTGCGCCCCGCGGCCCGCCGCGAGCGCCTCGAGCAGCGCGGGCCCGCGGGGGTAGGCACCCCAGCCGTGCTGCGCGGGCGCGCGCGGCTCCGGGCGCTCGGGCGGGGTCTCGGCCTCGACCCGGGCGTGGCGGGGCGGGACGGCGAGGCGCAGGACGTCGGCGAGCGTGCCCGCGTAGCGGTCGGCGACCGCCCGGCACAGCCCCGCGAGCTCGGGGCCGAGCACCGGCTCGGGCGAGACGACCTTCTCCAGCCAGCCCAGGCGCCCGTCGTGCTCGCTGGTCTCCTCGCGCGCGAGCACGAAGCCGTCGACCAGGCGCCCGGCGAAGCGCACCCGCACCCGCGCGCCGGGCACGGCGTCGGCGGCCAGCTGCTCGGGGACCTGGTAGTCGAAGGTGCGGTCGAGGTGCGCGAGGTTCACGTCGACGGCGACCGTGGCGACCGGGCGCTCCGCGGCGGGCAGGCGCTCGTTGCGGTGGGGCTTCTTCGCCGGCGCCGGCTTCGTCGGTGTCGGCGCGGGCTTCGCGGGCGGGTCGGGCTTCTCGACGGGTCGCGGCGCCGCGAACAGCGCCTCGCCCGTCTCGCTCACGCGCCCCGGTCTACCAGAACGCCCCGACCGGCCCGTGGCCCTCTGCCGAGCCGGCTGATCAGGAGTACGTCACGCACCTCCGGTCCCCGTCGGAGCGTGCCCGGGGTGCTCCTGATCTCCACGACACGACGCCGGCCCGGCACCCCGAGCGTGCTGGGGTGCCGGGCCGGCGTGTCGTGCGGGCGAGGTGGTGGCGATCCTGGCGTTCAACGCCAGCGTGGACGCCACGCTGACACGCGCAGGTGTCAGCTCGCGATCGACTTCAGGGCGTCGGCGCGGTCGGTGCGCTCCCAGGGGAGGTCGAGGTCGTCGCGGCCGAAGTGGCCGTACGCCGCGGTCGGCTGGTAGATCGGGCGCAGCAGCTGCAGGTCGCGCACGATCGCGCCGGGGCGCAGGTCGAAGACCTCGTGGATCGCCTTCTCGATCCTGGCGGGGTCGACCTGGGCGGTGCCGAAGGTCTCGACGAACACGCCCACGGGCTCGGCCTTGCCGATCGCGTAGGCGATCTGGACCTCGACGCGCTTGGCCAGGCCGGCGGCCACGACGTTCTTGGCCACCCAGCGCATGGCGTACGCCGCGGAGCGGTCGACCTTCGACGGGTCCTTGCCCGAGAAGGCGCCGCCACCGTGGCGGGCGTACCCGCCGTAGGTGTCGACGATGATCTTGCGGCCGGTCAGGCCGGCGTCGCCCATCGGGCCACCGGTGACGAAGCGGCCGGTCGGGTTGACCAGCACGCGCGTCTGCGACGAGTCGAGGTCGATGCCCTCGAGCACCGGGTTGATGACCTTCGACCGGATGTCGGGCGCCAGCAGGTTGTCCAGGTCGATGTCGGCGGCGTGCTGCGTCGACAGGACCACGGTATCGACGCCGACGGGCTTGTCGTCGTCGTAGGCGATGGTGACCTGGGTCTTCCCGTCCGGGCGCAGGTACGGCAGCGTGCCGTCGCGGCGCACGGCCGTGAGCTTGCGGGCCAGGCGGTGGGCCAGCCCGATCGGCAGCGGCATGAGCTCCGGGGTGTCGGCGTCGGCGTAGCCGAACATCAGCCCCTGGTCGCCCGCGCCCTGCTTGGCGATCTCGTCCTCGTTGCCCTCGACCCGGGACTCGTAGCCCTCGTCGACGCCCTGCGCGATGTCCTTCGACTGCGCGCCGATCGAGATCGACACGCCGCAGCTCTCGCCGTCGAAGCCCTTGGCCGACGAGTCGTAGCCGATGTCCAGGATCGTCTTGCGGACGATGTCGACGTAGTTGACCTGGGCGTTGGTGGTCACCTCGCCCGCGACGTGCACCTGGCCCGTCGTGACCATCGTCTCGACCGCGACGCGCGACTTCGGGTCCTGCGCCAGCAGGGCGTCCAGGATGCCGTCGCTGACTGCGTCACAGATCTTGTCTGGGTGGCCCTCGGTGACGGATTCGCTGGTGAACAGACGCCTAGCGGGCACAATCTCTCCCTGCCTCGACAATGGGACCCGTCCACACTAACGGCATCCCCACGAAGTGCGAGGGCGCTGACCTGCCTGAATGCCACACCTGTCACAGAACGGTTGTGTTCATGAGCAGAACGTGGGATTGCCCCGATCAGCGCAGCCGCTCGGCCACCGCGTCCCAGACACGGGCCGCGAGGGCGGCCTTCGAGCCCATCGGCAGGGGCTCGGAGGTGCCGTCGGCGCCCAGCAGCCAGCCCTCGTTGTCCTCGACCTCGAACGCCCTGCCGACGCCGACGGCGTTGACGACGAGCAGGTCGCAGCCCTTGCGCTCCAGCTTGGCGCGCGCGTAGTCGAGCACGCTGCCGTGCTCGTCGCCGGTCTCCGCGGCGAACCCGACGACGAGGCGGCGCGGGACGTCCTCGGTGACGAGCTCGCGCAGGATGTCGGGGTTGAACTCGAGCGGGATCGAGGGCGGCTCGTCACCCTTCTTGATCTTGCCGACGGACAGCGCCGCGGGCCGGAAGTCCGAGACCGCGGCGGCCATGACGACGACGTCGGCCGCCTTCGCCGCGTCCAGCACGGCGTCGCGCATCTCACGCGTCGTCTGCACGCGGCGCAGCTCGACCGCGGCGGGCGGGTCGAGGTCGGCCGTGGTGCCCGCGACCAGCGTGACCTCGGCCCCGCGCTGGGCCGCCACGCGGGCGAGCGCGTAGCCCTGGCGGCCCGACGAGCGGTTGCCCAGGGTGCGCACGGGGTCGAGCGGCTCGGCCGTCCCACCCGCGGACACGACGACGCGCCGACCCTCGAGGTCGCGGGGCAGCGGGAACGGCTCGCCGTCGGTGACCGCACCCCACTCGAGGAGCAGCCGCGCGAACTCGGCGATCTCGGCCGGCTCGGGCAGGCGGCCGGGCCCGGTGTCGGCGCCGGTCAGGCGCCCGGAGGCGGGCTCCAGCACGATCGTGCCGCGCCGGCGCAGCGTCGCGACGTTGTCGACCGTCGCGGGGTGCTCCCACATCTCGGTGTGCATCGCCGGCGCCGCCAGCACGGGGCAGCGGGCCGTCAGCAGCGTCGAGGTCAGCAGGTCGTCGGCGCGGCCCTGGGCCATGCGGGCGAGCAGGTCGGCCGTCGCGGGGACGAGGACCACCAGCTCGGCGCGCCGCCCGAGGGCCACGTGCTCGACGTCGTACACGTTCTCGAAGACGCCGGAGAGCACCGGGCGCCCGGACAGCGCCTCGAACGTGGCCGCGCCGATGAACTCCAGCGCCGCCCGGGTGGCCACCACCTGCACGTGGTGTCCGGCCTCGCGCAGGCGCCGCAGCACCTCGCAGGCCTTGTAGGCGGCGATGCCGCCGGCGACCCCGAGGACGATCTCCCGGGGTCGGGACTGCTGCTCGGTCACGTCGGGGAGGTCACTCGCCCTCGGTGTGCTCGAGCAGGCCGGAGTGGATCTCGCGCATGGCCACCGACAGCGGCTTCTCGCGCGGGCCCGGCTCGACGAGCGGGCCGACGTACTCCAGCAGCCCCTCGCCCAGCTGGGCGTAGTAGTCGTTGATCTGACGGGCGCGCTTGGCCGCGTAGATGACCAGCGCGTACTTGGAGCTCACCGTCTCCAGCAGCTCGTCGATCGGGGGGTTGGTGATCCCCTCCGGCCCCTCGAGGATGCTGCCGGCCCGTCCGGTGGGAATGCTCACTCGCTCGCTCCTGCAGAGGTCGCGCCGGACGCGGACCGGTCCGGCGCAGGGGATGAGTCTGTCGACACGGCCCTCCGGCCGGCGCGCTCGGCGCCGTCGACGGGAGGACCGACGCTCAACTCTACCAACCGGCGTGCGGTCTCCCCGACGTCGTGGTTCACCACCGTCACGTCGAACTCGCTGCGGGCGGCCAGTTCCTCGCGCGCGGTGGCCAGACGGCGGTCGACGACCTCGGTGGCCTCGGTGCCGCGACCGATCAACCGGTCGACCAGGACCTCCCACGACGGCGGCTCGAGGAACACGAACAGCGCGTCCGGGCGCTGCGCGCGCACCGCCCGCGCCCCGGCGAGGTCGAGCTCGAGGAGCACCGGCTCGCCCGCGGCGAGGTGCTCGTCGACGGGGGCGCGCGGCGTCCCCGACCGGTGCATCCCGCCGTGGATCTCCGCCCACTCGAGCAGCTCGCCCTCGGCGATCATCCGGTTGAACTCGGCGGCCGACACGAACCGGTAGTCGCGCCCGTCGACCTCCCCGGGCCGGGCGGCCCGGGTGGTCGCCGAGACGCTGAACCAGATCGGCGCGTGGATGCGCCGCAGCTCGGCGACCACCGTGCTCTTCCCGACCCCCGACGGCCCGGCCAGCACCATCAGCCGGCCGGGCCCACGGGCGGGGGAAGGGGTCACCGGCTCACTCGCCGGAGAACTCGTCGAGCAGTGCCTTGCGCTGCCGCTCGCCCAGACCGCGCAGGCGGCGGCTCGGGGCGATCTCGAGGCGCTCCATGATCTGCTGGGCGCGCACCTTGCCGACACCCGGCATGGCCTCGAGCAGCGCCGAGACCTTCATCTTGCCGAGCACCTCGTCCGAGTCGGCCTGCTCGAGCACCTCCGAGAGGCTGGTGCCTCCCCGCTTGAGCCGCTCCTTGAGCTCGGCCCGGGCACGGCGAGCGGCGGCGGCCTTCTCCAGCGCCGCGGCCCGCTGCTCCTCGGTCAGCTCGGGTAATGCCACGTTCTCCTCCGGGGGTCGTGACGACGGGTCCGGCTCCCCGCAGGGGCGGCCCCGTGATGGCGAATGGCTTGACGGGTGCTGGCGAACGTACCGCGCGAGGCCGACACCGACAGTCCGTGGGGCGGGAGTGTCCGCAGGTCGGACGCCGGTCGCGCCCACCGGAGCGTGATCTCCGACCATCGGCACCCACCGGACCTGACTACCCCGTGAGCGTCCCGTTCAGCGCGCCGACCGCAGCTCTCAGCGCTCGGTGGTCGGGGCCCGCGGTGAGGACCTCCCGGGCGCTCACCGGCACCACCGGTCCCCCGACCCCGCCCGGTCCGTCCGGCGCGTCCGCCCCGCCGAACACCGCCGCCACGTCGTCCGGCGTGCCGCCCTGCGCGCCGAGCCCGGGCACGAGCACCGGCCCGCCGAGGGCGGACAGGTCCAGCCCGTGGTCGCGCCCGGTCGTGCCGCGGGTGAGCCCGACGACGACGCCCGCGGCGCCGTCGCCCGGACCGTCGCGGTGCGCGGCGTTGTGGTCGGCCAGCGCGTCGACGACGGACTGGGCCACCTCGCGCATCCGGCGCGGGGAACCTCCCGGGCCACCCACCCACGCCTGCGCCGACTGCACCCCGGACGCCTCCGGGTTCGAGGTCCGGGCGAGCACGAACACGCCACGGCCGGTGGCGACGGCGAGGTCCAGCGCCGGCGCCAGCGCGCCCACGCCCAGGTACGGCGAGAGCGTCACCGCGTCGGCCGCGAGCGGGGCGCCGTCGGCGAGCCAGGCCCGCGCGTAGCCCGCCATCGTCGAGCCGATGTCGCCGCGCTTGGCGTCGGCGACGGTGAGCACCCCGGCGTCGCGGGCGTCGGCGAGCACCCGCTCGAGGGCGAGCATGCCGGCGCCGCCGAACACCTCGAACAGCGCGACCTGCGGCTTGAGCAGTGCCACGTGCCCCGCGAGCGCCTCGACCGCCCCGCGCGCGAAGCGCTCCACCCCGGCCGCGTCGGCGTCGAGGCCCCACGCCGCCAGCAGGCCCGGGTGCGGGTCGATCCCGACGCACAGGGGCCCGTGGGCGGCGACCGCCTCGCGCAGCCGCGTGCGGAACGGGGTCACGAGCCGCCCACCGCCACCGGGGCCGGCTCGACGCGCGCGGCACCGACGCCGTCGGTGTGCGCCGCCCCCTGCCGCGCCGCCGCCAGGCGCGCGTGGAAGGTCTGCAGCGGCGTCACCGCGACCTCGCCCCGCATCGCCGCCTCGACGGCCTGCACGGCCGCCGCGGCGCCCTGCACGGTCGTGACGCACGGGACGCCGACGTCCAGGCAGGCCGCCCGGATCTCGTAGCCGTCGACGCGCGGGCCGGCGTGCCCGACCGGCGTGTTGACGACGAGGTCGACCTCGCCGGCCGCGATGCGGTCGACGATGTTGTCGGCGCCCTCGAAGTGCTTGCGCACCACCTCGCACGGGATGCCGTTGCGCTCGAGCACGCTCGCGGTGCCGGCCGTCGCGAGGATCGCGAAGCCCAGGTCGGCGAGGCGCTTGACCGGGAAGATCAGCGAGCGCTTGTCGCGGTTGGCCACCGAGACGAACACCTTGCCCTGCGTCGGCAGCGGCCCCGCCGCGGCGGCCTGCGCCTTCGCGAAGGCGGTGGAGAAGGCGCGGTCGATGCCCATGACCTCGCCGGTCGACTTCATCTCCGGACCGAGCAGCGAGTCGACCCCGCGGCCGTCGGGGCGGCGGAACCGGTGGAACGGCAGCACCGCCTCCTTGACCGCGACGGGGTGCTCGCGCGGCAGGTCCGCGCCGTCGCCGGCCGCGGGCAGGACGCCCTCGGCCCGCAGCTGCGCGATCGTCGCCCCGAGCATCACCCGCGACGCGGCGCCGGCCAGCGGCACACCGGTGGCCTTGGAGACGAACGGGACGGTGCGCGACGCCCGCGGGTTGGCCTCGAGCACGAACAGCACGTCGTCCTTGAGCGCGTACTGGACGTTCATCAGGCCCCGCACCCCGAGCCGGCGGGCCAGGGCGACCGTCGACTCGCGGACGGTCGCGAGCTCCGCCACACCGAGCGTGATCGGCGGCAGCGCGCACGAGGAGTCGCCGGAGTGCACCCCGGCCTCCTCGATGTGCTCCATGACGCCGCCGAGGTAGACCTCGCCCTCGTCGTCACAGAGCGCGTCGACGTCGATCTCGATGGCGTCGTCGAGGAAGCGGTCGACGAGCACCGGGTGGTCGGGCGTGACCTCGGTGGCGCGGGCGATGTAGTCGCGCAGGGTCTCGTCGTCGTAGACGATCTCCATGCCACGCCCGCCGAGCACGTACGACGGGCGCACCAGCACCGGGTAGCCGATCGACGCCGCGATCTCGCGGGCGCCCTCGAAGCTGGTCGCGGTGCCGTACGGCGGGGCCGGCAGGTCGGCGTCGGCGAGCACGCGCCCGAACGCGCCGCGGGACTCGGCGAGGTCGATCGCGGCCGGCGGCGTCCCGACGACCGGCACCCCGGCCGCCTCGAGCCCGGCCGCGAGCTTCAGCGGCGTCTGCCCGCCGAGCTGCACGACCACGCCGACCAGCCCCGGCCCCCCGCGACCGCTCCCCTGCTCCGCGTGGACGACCTCGAGCACGTCCTCCTCGGTCAGCGGCTCGAAGTACAGCCGGTCGGAGGTGTCGTAGTCGGTGGAGACCGTCTCGGGGTTGCAGTTGAGCATGACGGTCTCGAACCCGGCCGCGCGCAGGCTGAACGCGGCGTGCACGCACGAGTAGTCGAACTCGATGCCCTGCCCGATCCGGTTCGGGCCCGAGCCCAGGATGATCACCTTGGGGCGCTCGGTCTGCGGCTCGACCTCGGTCTCGGCCGCGGGGTCGGACTCGTAGGCCGAGTAGTGGTACGGCGTCCGGGCGGCGAACTCGGCGGCGCAGGTGTCGACGGTCTTGTAGACCGGCCGCACCCCCAGGCGCCGGCGCAGCGCCCGCACGCCCTGCTCACCGGCGAGCTCGGGGCGCACCGCGGCGATCTGGGCGTCGGAGAGCCCGGAGCGCTTGGCCCGCCGCAGCAGCACCTCGTCGAGCACCGGCGCGTCGGCGAGCTCCCCGCGCAGCACCACCAGGCCCTCGATCTGCTCGACGAACCACGCGTCGATCCCGGAGGCCTCGCTGACCTGCCCGACGCTCGCCCCGAGGCGCAGCGCGCGCTCGACGGCGTAGAGCCGCCCGTCGCGCGGCAGCGACGCCTGGTGCAGCGCCTCCTCGGCCGTCTCGTCGGGATCGGGCTGCGTCCAGAACCCCAGCGACTTCGTCTCCGCCGAGCGCAGCGCCTTGTTCAGCGCCTCGGGGAAGCTGCGGCCCAGCGCCATCGCCTCGCCGACCGACTTCATCGTCGTCGTCAATGTCGGGTCGGCGCCCGGGAACTTCTCGAACGCGAACCGCGGCACCTTGACCACGACGTAGTCGAGCGTCGGCTCGAAGCTCGCCGGGGTCTCGCCGGTGATGTCGTTGGTGATCTCGTCGAGGGTGTAGCCGACGGCCAGCCGCGCCGCGATCTTCGCGATCGGGAAGCCGGTGGCCTTCGAGGCCAGCGCCGACGAGCGGGAGACGCGCGGGTTCATCTCGATGACGACGAGGCGCCCGGTGGTCGGGTGGATCGCGAACTGGATGTTGCAGCCGCCGGTCTCGACGCCCACCTCGCGCAGCACGGCGATGCCGGTGTCGCGCATGACCTGGTACTCGCGGTCGGTCAGCGTCATCGCCGGCGCGACGGTCACCGAGTCGCCGGTGTGCACGCCCATCGGGTCGACGTTCTCGATCGAGCACACGACGACGACGTTGTCCTTGCCGTCGCGCATGAGCTCGAGCTCGAACTCCTTCCAGCCGAGCACCGACTCCTCGATGAGCACCTCGTGCACCGGGCTCGCCGCGAGGCCCGTGCCCGCGAGGCGCTCGAGCTCGTCGTGGGTGTACGCGAGGCCGGAGCCGAGCCCGCCCATGGTGAAGCTGGGCCGGATGACGACGGGCAGCCCGACCTCGGCGACGGTCGCGCGCACCTCGTCCATCGAGTGGCAGACCTCGCTGCGCGGGACGTCGCCGCCGATCGAGCGGACGATCTCCTTGAACTTCAGCCGGTCCTCGCCGCGCTGGATCGCGTCGATGTCCGCGCCGATCAGCTCGACGCCGTAGCGCTCGAGCACGCCCGCGTCGTGCAGGGCGATCGCGGTGTTCAGCGCGGTCTGGCCGCCGAGCGTGGCGAGCAGCGCGGTGACCGGCGTCCCACCCTCCCGCTCGGCCTCGATGACCTTGGTGACGTGCTCGACGGTGATCGGCTCGACGTAGGTGGCGTCGGCGATCTCCGGGTCGGTCATGATCGTCGCGGGGTTGGAGTTGACCAGCGAGACGCGCAGGCCCTCCTCCCGCAGCACGCGGCACGCCTGGGTGCCCGAGTAGTCGAACTCGGCGGCCTGCCCGATGACGATCGGCCCGGAGCCGATGACCAGGACGTGGTGGATGTCGTCGCGGCGCGGCATCAGTTCTTCCCCATCAGGTCCGCGAACCGGTCGAAGAGGCCCGCGGCGTCGTGCGGACCGGCCGCCGCCTCCGGGTGGTACTGCACGCTGAACGCGGGCACGTCCTCGCAGGTCACGCCCTCGACGGTGCCGTCGTTCGGGCACGAGTGGCTCAGGTGCACCGTGCCGGCGGGCGAGGCGACCCGCGCGCCCGGCTCCCCGGCGACCGCGAAGCCGTGGTTCTGGCTCGTGATCGCCACCGTGCCGGTGGTGTGGTCGACGACCGGGATGTTGATCCCCCGGTGGCCGTAGCGCATCTTGTACGTCCCGAGCCCGAGGGCGCGGGAGAGGATCTGGTTGCCGAAGCAGATGCCGAACAGCGGCACCTCGCGGCGCAGGACCTCCGCGGTGAGGTCGACGGCGTGCACCGCCGTCGCCGGGTCGCCCGGGCCGTTGGAGAGGAACACCCCGTCCGGCGCCCCGTCGAGGAGCTCGTCGATCGTCGCCGTCGAGGGCAGCACGCGGGTCTCGATACCGCGCTCGGCGAGCATGCGCGGCGTGTTCGCCTTGATGCCGAGGTCCAGCGCCGCCACGCGGAAGCGGGTCTCGCCGACGGCCGGGACCGTGTAGGCCTCGCCCGTCGTCACCGCGCCGGCGAGGTCCGCGCCCGTCATCGCCGGGCTGTCGAGCACCGCGGCGCGCATCGTCGTCGCGTCGGCCAGCGCGTCGCCGGAGAAGATGCCGGCGCGCATCGAGCCGGCCTCGCGCAGGCGCCGCGTGATCGCGCGGGTGTCGACGCCGGCGAGCCCGACCACGCCCTGGCGGGAGAGCTCCTCGGCCAGGTCGCGCTGCGAGCGCCAGTTCGACGGGCGCCGGGCCGGGTCGCGCACGACGTAGCCCGCGACCTGGATGCGGACGGACTCGTCGTCCTCGTCGTTCCACCCGGTGTTGCCGATGTGCGGCGCCGTGGCCACGACGATCTGCCGGTGGTAGCTGGGGTCGGTCAGCGTCTCCTGGTAGCCGGTCATCCCGGTGGCGAACACCGCCTCGCCCAGCGTCCGCCCGCGGGCGCCGAAGGCCTCGCCGCGGTGGACGCTGCCGTCCTCGAGGACCAGCACGGCTTCATCGCTCACTTGCCACTACCTTCCCGTCCCGCACCGTCCACCGGCCCCGCAGCATGGTGTGCACCACGGACACCGGCATCTCCATCCCCTCGTACGGGGTGTTCTCCGCCCGGCTCGCGAGCTCCGCGCCCCGCACGGTCCACGTGGCGTCGGGGTCGACGAGCACCAGGTTCGCGGGCTCCCCCGGCGTCAGCGGACGCCCCTGGTCGGTCAGCCCGGCGATGCGCGCCGGCGTCTCGCTGCACACGCGGGCCACGCCGCGCCAGTCGAGCAGGCCGGTGGCGACCATCGTCGTCACCACCACCGGCAACGCGGTCTGCAGCCCGAGCATGCCGGGCCGTGCCGCGGACCACTCGCAGTCCTTGGCCTCCACCGCGTGCGGCGCGTGGTCGGTGGCGACGCAGTCGACCGTCCCGTCGGCGAGCGCCCGCCGCAGCGCCTCGGTGTCCGCCGCCGGCCGCAGCGGCGGGTTGACCTTGTGCACCGGGTCGTACTCCTGCACCGCGGTGTCGGTGAGCAGCAGGTGGTGGGGCGTGACCTCGGCCGAGACGCGCACGTCGTACCGCTCGCGGGCCCACCGCAGCACCTCCGCCGAGCGGGCCGTCGAGAGGTGGCAGACGTGCAGGCGCGCGCCCGCCGTCGCGGCGAGCATGACGTCGCGGGCGACGATCGACTCCTCGGCCGCCGGGTCCCACCCGGCCAGCCCGAGGCGCGCCGCGACCGGCCCCTCGTGGGCCTGGGCGCCGACCGTCAGCCGGTGGTCCTCGGCGTGCTGGGCGACGACGGCGTCGAGCGCGCGGGCGTACTCGAGCGCCCGGCGCATCACCAGCGGGTCGTTCACGCAGCGCCCGTCGTCGGAGAACATCCGGACTCCGGCCGGCGAGGCCGCCATCATCCCCATCTCGGCGAGCCTCGAGCCCTCGAGGCCGACGGTGACCGCGCCGACCGGGTGGACGTCGACCAGCCCGACCTCCCGCCCGCGCCGCCACACGTGCTCGACGACGACCGGGGAGTCGGCCACCGGATCGGTGTTGGGCATCGCGAACACCGCGGTGTAGCCGCCCAGTGCGGCCGCGGCCGACCCGGTCTCGACGGTCTCGGCCTCCTCGCCGCCGGGCTCGCGCAGGTGCGTGTGCAGGTCGACCAGCCCGGGCAGGGCGATCAGCCCGCCGGCGTCGAGGGTCTCGTCGGGGTCGTCCACCGGGTCGACGAACCGGCCGTCGCGGACGTAGAGGTCGGCCGCGTCCTCGCCGTAGGGGCGGACACCCGTGATCTTCGTGGTCGTCATGCCACGTCCTCCCCCGCGAGCAGGTGGTACAGCACGGCCATCCGCACGTGGACCCCGGCGGTGACCTGCTCGGCGATGGCGGCCCGGTCCGAGTCGGCGACCGAGCTGGCGATCTCCATGCCCCGCACGGCCGGGCCCGGGTGCAGGACGACGGCGTGGTCGGGCAGGTGGTCGGCGCGCTGCTGCGAGAGCCCGAAGCGCACCGCGTACTCGCGCGCCGAGGGGAAGAAGGCGCCGTGCATGCGCTCGGCCTGCACGCGCAGCATCATCACGGCGTCCGGGCCCTGGGCCAGGGTCGCGTCGAGGTCGTGAGACACCGTGACCGGCCAGGTCTCGACCCCGACCGGCAGCAGGGTGGGCGGCGACACCAGCGTCACCCGGGCGCCCAGCGTCGCCAGCAGGTGGGCGTTGGAGCGCGCGACGCGGCTGTGCAGGACGTCGCCGACGACCGCGACGTGCGCGCCCTCGACCCGCCCCAGCCGCCGGCGCAGGGTCGCGGCGTCGAGGAGCGCCTGCGTCGGGTGCTCGTGGGTGCCGTCGCCGGCGTTGACGACAGCCACGTGCCCGTCCCGCCCGAGGTGGGAGTGCCCCACCCGGTCGAGCCAGGCCGCGATGCGGTGCGGGGCGCCGGAGGCGGGGTGGCGCACGACCAGGCAGTCGGCGCCCACGGCCCCGAGCGTCGCCGCGGTGTCGCGCAGGGACTCGCCCTTGCTGACGGAGCTGGCGGAGGCGCTGACGTTGATCGTGTCGGCGCTCATCCACTTGCCCGCGACCTCGAACGACACGCGGGTCCGGGTGGAGTTCTCGTAGAAGAGCGTGACGACCGTGCGCCCCCGCAGCGTCGGCAGCTTGCGCACCGCGCGGCCGGTCAGCGCCTGCTCCATCCCCGCGGCCGTGTCGAGCAGCGCCTCGGCCTGCTCGCGGCGCAGCCCCTCGGTGGAGAGCAGGTGGCGCAGGCCGATGCTCGTGTCCGTCCCGGTCACCGCAGGCTCACCCCGTCCTCCCCGTCGACCTCGACCAGGCGGACGGCCACGTCCTCGGAACGGTTGGTCGGCACGTTCTTGCCGACGTAGTCCGCCCGGATCGGCAGCTCGCGGTGCCCGCGGTCGACGAGGACCGCGAGCTGGACCGCGCGGGGGCGGCCGTGGTCGCGCAGGGCGTCGAGCGCCGCGCGGACGGTGCGGCCGGAGAAGAGGACGTCGTCGACGAGCACGACCACCGCGTCGTCGATGCCTCCCGGGGGCAGTTCGGTCTCCGCGAGGGCGCGGGTGGGCCGCAGCCGCAGGTCGTCGCGGTAGAGCGTGGGGTCGAGGGTGCCGGTCGGCACGACGGCACCCGTGATCTCGCCGATGCGCTCGGCGAGCCGGCGCGCGAGGTAGGTGCCGCGGGTCGGCAGGCCCAGCAGGACGACGGGAGCGGTACCGCCGTCGGGGGCGGTGCGCTCGATGATCTCGTGGGCGACCCGGGCCACGGTGCGCGCGAGATCCGCCGCCGAGAGGAGCTCGCGCTCACCCTCGGCACTCGCGCCACCCGACCCGGGTGCGCCCCGGCGCCGTGACGGCACGCGGGGGACCCTCCTTCTCCGCCTCGCCGGACGGCTCTTAAAGGATGTCGGTCAGGACTCGCTCCGACACTATCAGCGACGACGCGCCGGTCCGGTCGGTGCCGGTGTGACCGTCGTCGTCGCCCTGCTCGGACCGGGGCACTACGCGCCGTGGTCCGTGCTCGGACGAGTGCAGCGAGCCACACCGGCGACGATCCGTCCGATCCCCGGCTTGACCATGTGACGACCCGGGGCGCATCATCACTCTCCGTATCGACTTCGCTGGGTGCACGGGCGGGGCGAGCCGAGCGACGCGAGAGGACGGGGTGTCCGCCAGATGGGTGACTACGCGAAGGCGCTGGGGTCGAAGCTCCGGGGCATCCGCCAGCAGCAGGGGCTGTCCCTGCACGGCGTCGAGCAGAAGTCGGGCGGCCGGTGGAAGGCCGTCGTGGTCGGGTCCTACGAGCGCGGCGACCGCGCGGTGACCGTCCAGAAGCTCGCCGAGCTCGCCGACTTCTACGGCGTCCCCGTGGCCGAGCTGCTGCCCGAGGGTCGCGTGCCCTCCGGGTCGGAGCCCGCCGCCAAGATCGTCATCAACCTCGAGCGGCTGCAGCAGCTGCCCGCCGAGAAGGCCGGGCCGCTCGCCCGCTACGCGGCGGCGATCCAGAGCCAGCGCGGCGACTACAACGGCAAGGTCCTCTCGATCCGCAACGAGGACCTGCGCTCGCTCGCGATCATCTACGACATGAGCCCGGGCGAGCTGTCCGACCAGCTCGTCGACTGGGGCGTCCTGCCGCCCGAGGCGCGGGTGGCGCGGGCGATCGACGAGTGACCTGACGCAGCGAACGGGCGGTTCGCTGCTTCTACGCGCGCGAACTCCCCGTTCGCGCGCGGGTCACCCCTCGCGCGGCCCGTCGTCGGCGGGCGCCTGCTCGTCCGCCGGCGCCAGCTCGACGCCCGCCGGGACCTCGACACGGTCGGGGCTCGGCGGCGCGACCGTGCCCGGACGCCCCGAGGACACCCCCGCGAGCACCCCGTTGACGAACCGCGGCGAGTCGTCGGTGGACAGCTCCCGCGCGAGGTCGATGGCCTCGTCGATGGCGACCGGGTCGGGCACGTCCTCCGACCAGCGGATCTCGTACACCCCGATCCGCAGGATCATCCGGTCGACCGCCGGCATGCGCTCCATCGTCCACCCGCGCGAGTAGGACGAGATGACCTCGTCGATCTCGTCGCGGTGCGCGACGACGCCCTCGACGAGCGAGGCCGCGAAGTCCGAGACCGGCGGCGCGTCGGCGCCCGCGATGCGCCGGGCGAGGACCTCCTGCGCGTCCTCGCCCCGCGCCTCGGACTCGAAGAGGATGTCGAGGGCCCGCTTGCGGGCCTTGGAGCGTGACCCCTTGCGGGGGGTCGCGGGTGACGTCACGTCAGCTGCTCACGCGGCCCAGGTAGCGCCCGTCGCGGGTGTCGACCTTGACCTTGGTGCCGGTCTCGAGGAACAGCGGGACCTGGATCTCGGCGCCCGTCGAGACGGTGGCCGGCTTGGTGCCGCCGGTGGAGCGGTCGCCCTGCACGCCCGGGTCGGTGTGGGTGATCTCGAGCTCGACCGAGGCCGGGAGCTCGATGTAGAGCGGCACGCCGTCGTTGAACGACACCTGGACCTCCTGGTTCTCCAGGAGGAAGCGCGACTGGTCGCCCACCGTGCCCGCCGGCACCGGCACCTGCTCGTAGTCGGCGGCGTCCATGAAGATGAAGTCGTCGCCGTCGCGGTACAGGTAGGTCATGTCGCGCCGGTCGACGTTGGCGGTCTCGACCTTCGTGCCCGCGTTGAAGGTCTTGTCGACGACCTTGCCGGTCATGACGTTCTTCAGCGTCGTGCGGACGAAGGCGCCGCCCTTGCCCGGCTTGACGTGCTGGAACTCGGTGACGGACCACAGGTTGCCGTCGATCCGCAGCACCATGCCGTTCTTCAGGTCGTTCGTCGTCGCCACGGGAGCGCTCTCTCCTACGGGTCGTCCCGGAACTCGAGATCCCGGGGGCTCTGCGTGAGGGGCGCGGCACCGTCGTCGGTGACGACCAGCGTGTCCTCGATCCGGACCCCGCCGCGTCCGGCCAGGTACACCCCCGGCTCGACGGTCACCGTCATCCCTGCCTCCAGGGTAGCGGTCGCGGTCGCGGACACCGCCGGAGCCTCGTGGATGACGAGCCCGACGCCGTGGCCGAGGCCGTGCACGAACTGCTCGCCGAACCCCGCCGCGGTGATGACGTCGCGCGCCGCGGCGTCGACGTCCCGTGTCGCCACGCCCGGGGCCAGGGCCGCGCGCCCGGCCGCGGCGGCCTCGGCGACGAGGTCGTGGAGGTCGCGCTGCCAGTCCGCGGGGGTACCGATGAGGACCGTGCGGGTCATGTCGGAGTGGTAGCCGTCGACGAGCGCGCCGAAGTCCATGGTGAGCAGGTCGCCATCGGCGAGCGGTGCGTCGGTGGGCCGGTGGTGCGGGATCGCGGCGTGGGCGCCGGCCGCGACGATCGTGTCGAACGACGGCCCCTCGGCGCCCGCCTCGCGCATGCGCTCCTCGAGGTCGCGGGCCACCTCGCGCTCGGTGCGCCCGGGGACCAGCCCGCCGGCGGCGATCATCCCGGCCAGCGCGACGTCCGCGGCCGCGCACGCCTGGCGCAGCGCGTCGACCTCGCCGGCCTCCTTGACCGCCCGCAGGGTCTCGACGAGGCCGGGCGCGCGCCGCAGCTCGCCGTGCTCCAGCGCCGTGAGCAGGTCGGCGTGGCCGTCGACGGTGACGTGGGCGCTGTCGAAGCCGACGATGCCCTCGTGGTCGCGGCCCTCCCGGTCGCGGAGCAGGGCCGGGGCGCACGCCCGCTCGACGAGGACCGCGAGGTCGGGGGTCTGGGCGGCCGCCTGGGTGGTGTAGCGGCCGTCGGTGGCGAGCACGGTGCGGTCCTCGCCGCGGTCGGCCTCGTCGTCGGCGTGGACGAGCAGCGCCGCGTTCGACCCGGTGAACCCGGTCAGGTAGCGGACGTTGACCAGATCCGTGACGAGCAGCGCGTCCAGGCCGCCCTCGCGCAGGAGCCGGCGCAGCGCGTCACGGCGTCGCGCGTGCCCGCCGGGTGCGCGCTCCGGACGCGTGGGCTCCACACCCGTCAGCGTAGAAGAGGGCGGGTCGTACGGTGTCCGTGTGCTCCCCGCCTCGGTCCGGTTGCGTCCCTGGGCTCTGCGCGCGCTCGTGCTGACCCCCGTCCTCGGCGTCGCGCAGGCGGCGTTCGTGGCCCTGCGGTCCTGGTCACCCGACATGCTGCGGCTCTGGAGCGTCCTGCTGCTCCTGGCCGTCGCGGCCATCGTGATCGGCTGGGTGGGCGGCGAGATCGTGCTCGACCGGCGCCCGCCGGAGTGGACCTGGTTCTTCGCCGCGCTGGCCACGGCACCGGCCGCGGGGCTGCTGAGCTGGATCCTGCTCGCGCTGTTCGTCGACGAGACCGGCGTCGCCGACCTCCAGTCCGCGCTCGTCGGACGGGCGTCGTTCACCGCGCTGCTGATCCTCGCCGCGGTGTTCGTCGGGTCCCGCCTGGGCTGGCTGTCGATGCGCCGCCACGGCGAAGGCACCGACGACCCGATGCTCGACGCCGACGACGACGCCGTCGCGCGCCAGGCCGCGCTCGACCGCGCCGACGTCATGCCCGACCCCCGCGCCCCCTCCGCCGCGCGCGCCGCGGCCCGGGTGGGCGTCGTGCCGGCCGCGGCGCGCACGGCTGAGCCGGCGGTCGCGGGCGTGCGCACGCCGCGGCGGCGCTCGCCGGAGCGGGTCCCCGCGGGTGCCGAGGTCGCGGAGCCCGGGGGTGCGGGTCCTGGGGCCGTGGGGCCCGGCCTCGCGGGTCCCGAGATCACCGAGCGCGAGCGGATGCCCGAGGCGCCGCGGCTGGCCGGCCAGCGCCGGGTGTCGACGGTCCGCCCGGCCGGCGAGGACGTGTCCTCGCCGTTCGGGAGCGAGGCGGCGGGCGCGGTGTCATCGTCGGGCTCGGCGGGCACGACCGCCGACGTGCCCGAGTCGCTGGAGCCGCCGGTGGTCGCGGTGCTGCCCGGCTTCCCGCGCCCGGGTGGCCCGCTCGACCCCACCGGCAGCCAGCCGGCGGTCAACGCTGCGGACCTCGAGGGGCACGGCGGTCAGGGCGGCGAGGGCCGGCACGGCGACGAGCCGGCCGAGCCCGAGCGGGGCCCGCGCCGCAAGTTCGGGCTGCGCCGGCCGAAGGGCTGAGCCACCGACCGGCCCTCGGCCCGTCTCCGCCGTCGCCTCCGCGCCGTCTCCGCGCCGTCAGCTCGCCAGCGCGGCGTAGGCGGCGGCGAGGTCCGCCGGGTCGGGGCCCTCGAGCCGGCCGGGGTTCGCGAGCCCGTCGAGCACGACGAAGCGCAGCATCGCGCCGCGCGACTTCTTGTCCAGGCGCATGGTGTCGACGAGCTCGTCGAACGCCTCCGCCGGGTAGGTCGTCGGGAGCTCCACGGCCCGCAGGGTGGCGGCGTGCCGGTCGGCCGTGGCGTCGTCGAGGCGCCCGGCTCGACGGGCCAGCTCGGCGGCGAACACCAGGCCCACCGACACCGCCTCGCCGTGGCGCCACCGGTAGCGCTCGCGACGCTCGACGGCGTGGCCCAGCGTGTGCCCGTAGTTGAGGATCTCCCGCAGGTGCGATTCCCGCAGGTCGGCGGCCACGACGTCGGCCTTGACCTTGATCGAGCGCACGACGAGCTCGCCGAGCGCGTCGCCCGCCGGGTCGAGGGCGGCGGCGGGGTCGGCCTCGACGAGGTCGAGGATCGCGGGGTCGGCGATGAACCCCGTCTTGATCACTTCGGCCATGCCGGCGGCGAGCTCGGCGCGGCTGACGGTGGTGAGGCTGTCGAGGTCGGCGACCACGGCGGCGGGCTCGTGGAACGCGCCGACCAGGTTCTTGCCGGCGCCGGTGTTGATGCCGGTCTTGCCGCCGACCGCGGCGTCGACCATGGCCAGCAGCGTCGTCGGCACGTGGACCACGCGCACGCCGCGCATCCAGCAGGCGGCGACGAAGCCGACGAGGTCGGTCGCCGCTCCCCCGCCGACGGCCACGAGCGCGTCGGAGCGGGTCACGCCGAGGCGCCCGAGCTCCTCCCAGCAGCGCCCGGCGGTGGCGAGGTCCTTGCCGTCCTCGCTCTCGGGCAGCGCGAGCAGGTGCACACGGGTGCCCTGCGCCTCGAGGGCCTCGCGGACCGCGCCCGCGATCCCCGCGACCGCGGGCTGGTGGCAGACGACGACCGTCGTGGTGCCGGCGAGGGTCTCGGCGACCGCGCCGGTGATCCCGCGGCCGACCACCACGTCGTAGGGGGCGGCGGTGGCGACGTGGATGCGCTGCTCGGTGGCGCTACCCGCGGGCACGGTCGGCCTCCAGGGCCAGGGCGGCGAGCACGGCGTCGACGACGGCGTCGGGCTCGAGGTCGTCGGTGGCGATCTCGTGGCGGGCGACGGACCGGTAGACCGGCAGGCGCTCCTGCAGCAGCGCGGAGAACGTCGCGCGCGGGTTGACGCCGGCGAGCAGCGGCCGCGCCGTCGACAGGCCGACCCGCCGCACGCCGGCGGCCAGCCCGACCGCGAGGAAGACCACGGGCTGGCCCTCGAGGTCGGCGCGCACGCCCTCGGTCATCGGGGCGCCGCCGCCGAGGGCGAGGACGCCGTCGTGCTCGGCGAGGGCCCTGGCGACCGCCTCGCGCTCCATCACCCGGAAGGCGGGCTCGCCGTCGGTGAGGAAGATGTCGCTGATCGCGCGGCCCTGCTCGGCCTCGACGATCGCGTCGCTGTCGGTGAAGGGCACGCCGAGGCGGGCCGCCAGCCGCTCCCCCACCGTCGACTTCCCGGCGCCCGGCGGGCCGATGAGGACCGCGACGGGGCTCACGGCTCGCTCCGCAGCAGGTGCGGGTCGATGGCGGCGGTGTAGGCCGCGAGGTTGCGGGTGGTCTCGCGCAGCGAGTCGCCGCCGAACTTCTCCAGGGCGGCGTCGGCGAGCACGAGGGCGACCAGGGCCTCGGCGACCACTCCGGCCGCGGGCACCGCGCAGACGTCGGAGCGCTGGTGGTGGGCGGTGGTGGCCTCGCCGGTGGCGGTGTCGACCGTCGCCAGCGCGCGGGGCACCGTCGAGATCGGCTTCATGGCCACCCGGGCGCGCAGCGGCTCGCCGTTGGTCATGCCGCCCTCGATGCCGCCGGCGCGGTTGGAGGCGCGGCTGATGCCGGGCGCGGCGAGGTGCATCTCGTCGTGGGCCTGCGAGCCGCGGCGGCGGGCGGTGGTGAAGCCGTCGCCGATCTCGACGCCCTTCATCGCCTGGATGCCCATGAGGGCGCCGGCGAGGCGGGCGTCGAGGCGCCGGTCGGCCTGGACGTAGGAGCCGAGCCCCACCGGCAGGCCGTGGGCGACGACCTCGACCACGCCACCGAGGGTGTCGCCCTCCTCCTTGGCGGCGTCGACCTCGGCCACCATGGCCGCCGTCGACGCCTCGTCGACCGCGCGCACCGGGGAGGCGTCGATGCGCTCGCCGTCGCCGGGCATCGGGATAGCGCCGGGCGTCGCGTCGGCGGTGCCCAGGCTGACCACGTGCGAGAGCACCTCCACCCCCAGCGCCTGGGCGAGGAACGCCTTCGCGACCGCGCCGAGCGCGACCTTGGCCGCGGTCTCACGGGCGCTGGCGCGCTCGAGGACCGGGCGGGCCTCGTCGAACGCGTACTTCGTCATGCCGGCGAGGTCGGCGTGCCCCGGGCGGGGACGGGTCAGCGGCGCGTTGCGGGCGCGGCCTTCGATGAGGGCGGGGTCGACGGGGTCGGCCGACATGACCGTCTCCCACTTCGGCCATTCGGAGTTCGCGATCCGGATCGCCACCGGGCTGCCGAGCGTCACGCCGTGGCGCAGGCCTCCCGAGAGCTCGATCTCGTCGGCCTCGAAGCTCATCCGCGCGCCACGCCCGTAGCCCAGGCGTCGCCGCGCCAGCTCCGCCGACACCTCCTTCGAGCTCACCGACACGCCCGCGACCATGCCCTCGAGCACCGCCGTGAGCGCCGCCCCGTGCGACTCGCCTGCCGTCAACCACCGCAACACGGGCCCATCGTTCCACGACGCCGCGATCACGGTGCCCACCCGGCGGCCAGGCTCACGGTGAGCACGACCCACGCCGCGAGCAGCAGCGGAGGACCGAACGGGACGCGGCGCGCGCGGCGTGTCGACGCCAGCACCAGCACGCCCGCCGCGGCCAGCACGACGGCGAGCACCGGGGCGACCGCTGACGCCGCGGAAAGAGGTCCGCCGAGTGCTGGGGCGAGCTTGACGTCGCCGGCGCCGAGGGCGCCCGGGGCCGCGAGGTGCACGGCCGCGAAGGCCCCGCCGAGCAGCAGCGCGCCCGCTGCGCCCGCCGCGATCGCCGCAGCGCCGAGCGGCAGGAGGGCGAGCAGCGAGGCGCCGGCGGCGGGCAGGGTGAGGGCGTCGGGCAGGCGGTGCGCGGCGAGGTCGACCGCGCTCCCCGCCACGACCAGCGCGCCGAGCACGAGCCAGGCCGGGAGCCACGCGGCCGGTGTCGTGCCTGCGGCGACGAGACCCACCGGGACCGCCCACAGCACAGCGAGCGCCCCGCCGCACGCGCGCCGCGGGACGAGCGCTCCGCGCCGCATCCGGGCGAGCGCGGTCCGGAGCCCGACGCCGACCAGCGCGCCCGCCCCACCGCCGCCGAGGGCGGCCACCAGCACTGTCGTCACGGATCGGAGCCTGCGCCCGACCCGGGCCTGCCGTCACGCACTGCGCCGTCCGCCTGTGGACGCATCGGGACGATGGGGACAGCAGGCTCCACCGGCCTCGTCCGTCCAGCCCTGAGCTGGGGGCTTTCCTGCCGGTGGACGCCAGCGTGGACGCCAGGCTGGCACACCCCGTGCGCCGGTCCGCCCTCGGCGTGTCGGGCCGGCGAGGATGCCCCGAGCCGTCAGGTGGGGAGGGGCAGGAGGGCCAGGTCGGCGGTGGCGGCGAGGGCCGCGTGCATGGCCTCACGCGGCGCCGGGAGGCCCGTGAACTGCTCGACCTGCCCGAAGGCCTGGTGGAGCAGCATGTCGAGGCCCGTGGCCACGGACAGTCCGCGCACCGCGGCCGCGGCGGCCAGGGGCGTGGGCCAGGGGTGGTAGACCGCGTCGAGCACCACCGCCCACTCCGGCAGCGCGGCCACGATCCAGGTGGCGAGGTCGGCGTCGATGCTCCCGGCGGGCGTGGTGTTGACCAGCGCCGCGGCCCGCGAGAGGTCGGCCGGCTCGAGCTCGGGCCAGGTCACGGCGCGGTGCACGAACCCGTGCGCGCGGGCCACCTCGAGCGTCCCGGCCGCCCGCGCCGTGTCGCGCACGACGAGCGTCACCGCCTCCGAGCCCACCTCGGACACCCCGCCCAGCGCCGCCGACGCCGTCGCCCCGCTGCCCAGCACCACGACGTCGGCCATGGCGGCGGCGGTCGTCGGGGGGCGCATCCCGGCGGCGCGCAGGGCGCCCGCGACGCCGTCGACGTCGGTGCAGTCCGCCGCCCAGCCGCCGTCGCGCGGCACGAGCGTGTTCGCGGCCCCGACCCGGGCGGCGCGCGCCGAGACCGTCGTCGCCGTCTCCAGCGCCGCCCGCTTGCCCGGCATGGTCACCGAGAGACCCGCCCACGAGCTGTCGAGCCCGCGCACGAGGCCCGGCAGCTCCTCGGCGGTGCACTCGATCGTCTCGTAGGTCCAGTCCTCGAGCCCGAGCGCGGCGTACGCCGCCCGGTGCAGCACCGGCGAGCGCGAGTGGGACACCGGCGAGCCGAGGACCGCGGCGCGGCGGGAGACGGAGCGATGCGGAGCCCGACCCATCGACACGAGCTAGTAGACCCCGCGCTCCTGGGCCAGGCGCCGGTTGGCGTCGTGCTCCTCCGGGGTCACCGCGAAGCACGAGATGCCGTCGGTCTGGCACTTCACGAAGTACACCCACGGCCCCGGCGTCGGCTCCAGCGCCGCGCGGAGGGCCTCGGGGCTGACCGCGCCGATGGGGGTCGGGGTCAACCCGAGGTTGAGGTACGTGTTGTACGGGCCGGGGCGCGCGCGGTCGTAAGGGCTGGTCAGGAGCGTCTGACGGTCGAGGGGATAGTTCACCGTCGAGTCGAACTGGAGGCGCATCGGCACCGCCAGCCGGTTGACGATGACCCGCGTGACCTTCCCGAAGTCGGCCGCGACGCCCTCGCGCTCGGCCAGCGAGCCCACGATCAGCGCGTCGTACGGCGCCACCCCCGCGGCCTCGGCGTCGGCCAGGAGCCCGCCGGCCTCCAGCCGCGGCACCGACGCCGCGACGACGGCCGCCAGCGCCTCGCGCGCCCCCGTGCCCGGCGCGATGTCGTAGGTGCCGGGGGCGAGCAGACCCTCGAGGCGCCGGTTCGGCTCGGCCCGCCGCACGCCCTCGAGCGCCCAGGTCGGCACCCCGAGCTCGGCGGGGTCGGTCTCGGCCATCGCCGCGCGCAGGTCGTCGACGCTGGCGCAGCGCTCGGCCCCCGCCTCGTCGACGGTGCAGGTGGCGCGCGAGATCGCCGACAGCACGCCGGGCACCGTCGCCGTGCCCGCGCCCACCGTGTCGTCGAGCTGCGTGCCGCTGCGGATCTCCAGGCGGCCGACCCGGCTGGCGGGGTCGAGCAGGGCGTCGACGGCGCCGGCCGCGGACATCTGCCGGCGCAGCTCGTAGAAGCCCGGCTGGATGCCGCGCCCGTTCGGGTCCTCCTCGGCGGCGTCGCCGAACGCCCGCGCGGACGCGACGACGTCGGCGGCGACGAGCTCCTCCCCGATCGCGCGGGTGGACGAGCCGTCGGCGACCTCGACGACGACCCGACCCGTGCCCGGGCCCTCGTAGTCGGGAGGGAAGAGCAGCGGCAGCAGGTCGCGGGCGAAGAACACTCCGCCCACCAGCGCGAGCACGAGGATCCCGGCGACGGCCGGCCACAGCCACCGACGCCGGCGGCGGTCCGGCGGCGGAGCCTCCGTCCCGGTCTCCCCACCGCGCGGCGCGGGAGCGTCGTCCTCCGGCTCGTCGTCGCCCAGCAGCCACCCGGCGTCGGCGTCCGCGCCGCCGGCGGGATCGGCCGAGGGGCGTCCGGACCTCCCGGCCGTGGCCGTCGTCTCGGTGTCGGCGTCGTCGTCGGGGAACCAGGGCCGCCAGTCCGCGGCGACGTGCCGGTCGGTCTCGGCGTCGGGGTGGACGCCGGGCCGCGGGGAGGGGTGCTGGGACGGGTGCTGGGACGGGTGCTGGGACGGGCGCTGCTGCGTCGAGTGCTGCGGCGGGTGCTGCGACGAGCCCGCCGCGCGACCCCATGGCCGGCCGGGTGCGGGCGACATCCGCACCAGCCGGCGCTCGGGGTGCGGCGCGCGGCCGTCGGGCCGGCCCGGTCGGCCGAGCCCGCCGTGACGTCCGGTCACGAGTCCTCCGGGCGGTCGGGCGCACGGTGCGCCCGGCGGGCGTCGAGGTGACCCTGCAGGATGCCGACGGCGGCGGCCTGGTCGATCACGCGCCGCTGCTTGCGGCCCTTGACGCCCCGGTCCGAGAGCGTCCGGGTGGCGTTCACGGTGGTCAGCCGCTCGTCGGAGAGCACGACGGGCACGTCGCGGTCGCCGAGACGGCGCGTGAGGGCGTCGGCGTACTCCCGCGCGGTCTGCGCGGCCGGACCGTCGCGACCGGCGAGCGTCCGGGGAAGCCCCACGACCACCTCGACCACCTCGTGCTCGTCGACGAGCGCCACGAGCCGGTCCAGGTCGGTGCCGGCTCCGTCGTGATCGAGGGTAACGAGCGGCGTCGCGAGCACGCCGCCGGGATCGGACAGCGCGACACCGATGCGCACGCTGCCGACGTCCACCCCCAGACGCCTGCCGCTCACCGATTCGTCAGCCGCCAGCGCGGCTCACCTCCGCGCGCAGGGCCGCGATGGCGTCGTCCACCCCGGCGACCCCGCTGCCGCCGCCCTGGGCCAGGTCCGGCTTGCCGCCGCCCCGGCCGTTGACCGCGGGGGCGAAGGCCTTGACCAGGTCCCCGGCCGCGAGGCCGCGCTCGCGGGCGCCCTCGGTGGTGGCGACGACGAACGACACCTTGTCCCCGTCGGGGGCGAACAGGGCCACGACGGCCGGCCGGCCCTGCATCCGCCCGCGGACGTCGCCGGCGAGCGAGCGCAGGTCCCCGCCCCCGACGCCCTCGGGCGTGCGGGCGGCGACGAGCGCGATGCCGCCGACGTCCTCGGCGCCCTCGACGAGCGAGCCGGCCGAGGACAGGACCTCGCGGGCCCGGATGGTCTCGAGCTCCTTCTCGGCCGCACGCAGCCGGTCGACCACCCCGGCGATGCGGTCGGGCAGCTCGTCGGGCTGGGCCCGGAACTGCTCGGCGAGCTGGTTGACCAGCACGTGCTCGCGGGCGAGGAACCGGAAGGCGTCGATGCCGACGAGGGCCTCGACGCGCCGCACGCCCGACCCGACCGAGCCCTCGCTGAGCAGCTTGACCAGGCCCAGCTGCCCGGTACGGCCGACGTGCGTGCCGCCGCAGAGCTCGCGGGAGTAGTCGCCGATGTCGACGATGCGCACCTCGTCGCCGTACCGCTCGCCGAAGAGCGCCACGGCCCCGAGCCGGCGGGCCTCGTCCATCGACGTGACGTACGGGCGCACCTCGTCGTCACCCAGCAGCACCGAGTTGACCTCGTCCTCGACGTCGGTGAGCACCGACGCCGGCACGGCCCCGCCGGGCGAGGTGAAGTCGAACCGCAGCCGACCCGGAGCGTTGAGCGACCCGGCCTGGGCGGCGGCGTCACCCAGCGCCCGCCGCATGCCGGCGTGCACGAGGTGGGTGGCGGTGTGCGAGCGCGAGATGGCGTGCCGGCGCTCGATGTCCACCTCGGGGTGCACGGCGGCGTCGCGGACGGCCTCGCCCTGCGTCACCCGGCCCCGGTGGACCTCGAGGCCCGGCACCGGGGTCTGGACGTCGTCCACCTCGACGACGAAACCGTCGCCGACGATGCGCCCGGTGTCGGCCTGCTGCCCGCCGCCCTCGGCGTAGAACGGGGTGCGGTCGAGCAGCACCTCGACGCGGCTGCCCTCGCCGGCGGTGTACACCGACTCGCCGTCGACGATCAGCCCCACGATCGTGGCGTCGGCGTGCAGCAGCTCGTAGCCGAGGAACTGCGTGAGCCCGGCGCGCTCGAGGATCTCGCGGTAGGCGTGGGCGTCGGCCCCGCCCTGCTTGCGGGCGGCGGCGTCGGCCTTGGCGCGGGCGCGCTGCTCGTCCATCAGCGTGCGGAACGCGCCCTCGTCGACCTGCAGCCCCTGCTCGGCGGCCATCTCGAGGGTGAGGTCGATGGGGAAGCCGTAGGTGTCGTGCAGGGCGAAGGCGCTGGCGCCGGCGATGGTGGTGCCGCCGCCGGAGCGGGTCTCGGCCACGGCGCTGTCGAAGAGCTTCGAGCCCGTGGCGAGCGTGGCGAGGAAGCTCTCCTCCTCGGTGCGGCACGCCGCGGCGATGCGCTCGTAGGAGGTGTAGAGCTCCGGGTACGACGGCCCCATCGCGTCGCGGACGACGCCGACGAGGTCGACCAGCACCGGGTCGGTGCACCCGAGGATGCGGGCGTTGCGGATGACCCGGCGCAGCAGCCGGCGCAGCACGTAGCCGCGGCCCTCGTTGCCCGGGGTGGCGCCGTCGCCGATGATCATCGCAGCCGTGCGGACGTGGTCGGCGATGACGCGGAAGCGCACGTCGTCGGCCTCGGACTCGCCGTAGCGGCGACCCGTGAGCTCCTGGGTGCGGTCGATGACCGGGCGGAGCAGGTCGGTCTCGTAGACGTTGTCGACGCCCTGGAGCAGGAACGCGACGCGCTCGACGCCGAGGCCGGTGTCGATGTTCTTCTGCGGCAGCTCGCCCACCGGGGCGGCCCCGTACTTCGGGCTCTCCGCGCCGCGGACGTCCTGCATGAAGACGAGGTTCCAGATCTCGAGGTAGCGGTCCTCGTCGGCGACCGGCCCGCCCTCGACCCCGTACTCGGGCCCGCGGTCGTAGTAGATCTCCGAGCACGGCCCGCCGGGACCCGGGACGCCCATGTCCCAGTAGTTGTCCCGGCCGTCGCGGCGCTGGATGCGCTCGATCGGCAGGCCGGCGACCTCCTGCCACAGTCGCTCGGCCTCGTCGTCGTTCTCGTAGACGGTGACCCAGATGCGCTCCGGGTCGAAGCCGAAGCCGCCGTCCTCGAGGCTCCCGGTGACCAGCGACCAGGCGTGCCGGATCGCGCCTTCCTTGAAGTAGTCGCCGAAGGAGAAGTTGCCCGCCATCTGGAAGAACGTGTTGTGGCGGGTGGTGTGGCCGACGTTCTCGATGTCGCCGGTGCGCACGCACTTCTGGATCGACGTGGCCGTGGCGTACGGGGCCGGGGCGTCGCCGAGGAAGTACGGCTTGAACTGCACCATCCCCGCGTTGACGAACAGCAGCGTCGGGTCGTCGAGGATCAGGGAGGCGCTGGGGACGGGGGTGTGACCGGCGTTCTCGAAGTGGGCGAGGAAACGTCGGCGGATCTCGTGGGTCTGCACTTTCGTCCTGCTCTGGAGGTGAAACGGGTGGGACGCAGAACGCGGGGGCAGGCCTCAGCGGGCGTGCGAGGCTCCCCGCCGGGGCGCTCGCGCGTGACGGGCCGACGTCGGCGGTTCGGGCCGCACGGGGATCTCGGTCGTGTCCTCCACCATCGCGTACAGCTCCTCGGCGCGCTCGTTCATTCCGGCGCGCACCTCCGCGCCGAACGCACCGAGGCCCGCGCCGAGCTCGCGCAGGCCCTCGCCGAGGCTGGTGCCGATGCCCGCCGGCGTGGCCTTCTGGGTCAGCTCGTTGACCTTGCGGGTGGCCGTGACGCCGACCGCGACGCCGACGCCGACCCAGAACAGACGCTTCATGCGCGCACGCTCCGCTTCGACTTGCTCTTCGCCGGCGACCCGTTCTTGAGCTTGCGGGCCTGCTGGGCCTTGCGCAGCCCGTAGGACAGCGCCGCCACCTTCACCAGCGGACCGCCGAGCGTCGCCGTGAACAGCGTGGTCAGCGCCTTGGTGTTGGCCGCGACGGCCTGGGCGCTGGCGGTCATGCCGTCGACGCGCTCGAGCTGGGTGTTCACCGAGGTGAGCGTGACGTTGGCGTCCGACAGCAGCGGCTCGGTGCCCTCGTGGGCCTTGCGGATCGCGATCGTCGCCTCGTCCAGCGTCCGCCCGAGCTTGAGCAGCGGGATGGCGAGCAGCACCACCAGGATCACGAACGCCACCGCCGCGATGATCGCCGCGATCTGGCCGACCGACACGGTCTCCTCCTCGGTGCTGGGTGCGTGGCAGGTCCGGAGGACCGACATCCGCCCCCACCCCCCGGAGGAGGTGTCGCGGACGCCACCTGGCGCAGGTGGCGGCAGGTTACCGTGCGGGCCCGGGGCCCTCGCCCACCCGCCGGGTCGAGCAGATCAACAGGGCGGCAGGCCCAGGCCGCCGCGGTAGGACGGCGCGAGGTAGACCTCGGAGATGTAGCCGACGCGCCCGTCCGGGGCCAGCGCGCCGAGCCAGACCTCGGACACCGCCGCGTTCGGGTTCTGGCCGATGCTCGTCGAGGTCAGGTCGGCGTTCGTGATCACCTCGCCGGTGAGCTGGCAGACCGCCTCGAACGTGGCGCCGCTCCACACGTCCGTGCCGGGGATCTTGCAGCCGGGGATGCGCGCGCAGTAGGCGACCGGCCGCGACGACAGGTACGACGGCGTCCGGTCCTCGACGAGGTCGCCCGGGCCGATCGCGACCCGGTTCTGGACCAGCACCGTGCGCGGTTCCGGAGAGGGCGGCGCGACGAGGACGAGCACGAGCGCCGTCGCGAGGCCCGCCACGAGCGCGACGAGCAGGACGAAGACCGCGATCTCGACCCGGCGGCGGGTCGAGCGACGGCCGGGCGCGGACGGTGCCGCGGGCTCCGGTGCGGCCTCTGTCGCCGGCGGGAGCGTCGGGGTGTCGACGGCCGGCGGAGGGTCGCGCAGCCGGGCGTGCCGCGTCCGCCACGCCGCCACCTCGTCCGGCTCGAGGCCGACGGCGGCGAGCACGTCGGTGACGAGGTCGCCGTTCGGCAGCCCCGGCCCGCGCGTCGCCGCCGCGATCGTCGACTTGCCCCAGCCCGAGAGCTCCTCGGCCCGCCGGAACGACACGTCGCGCGCCCGCAGGACGTCGCGGAAGTCCGTGCAGAACCGCGCGGGCGAGTCGGTCCGCCCGTCGCTGTCCGTGCCCCGGCCGGTCCCCGGCCCGCCCGCGGTCTCCCCGTTCGTCATGTCCCCCCGGTCCCCGAGTCCCCCCGGACCCGCCGAGATCATCCGTCACGGGCACATCCCCTGCACAGCCGCCGTCCGGACGCTGTCCGGGACGCGGCCGGACGGCGCAGGACGCGTCCACCGAAACCCCGGTGTCGTTGGTCCCGAAGACTGGGTGGTGCCGCGGGCGGCCGGGGGGCGCGCCCGCGGCACCACTCAGCTCGGGACGCCGCGAACGACCTCGCGCAGGCGCGCCAGCCGGTTCGCCCGGTCCCGCTCGTCGCCCCGCCCGCCCGGGCGGTAGTAGTCGCGACCGACCAGCTCGTCCGGCGGGTACTGCTGCGCGACCACACCGGCCCGGTCGTCGTGCGGGTAGACGTAGCCCACGGCGTTGCCCTGGGCCTGGGCGCCCGCGTAGTGGCCGTCGCGCAGGTGCGGGGGCACCGGCCCGGCCGCGCCCCGGCGCACGTCGGCCATCGCCTCGTCGATCGCGGTGATGACGGCGTTCGACTTCGGCGCGGTGGCGAGGTGGATGGTCACCTGGGCGAGGTTGATGCGCGCCTCGGGCAGGCCGATCAGCTGGACGGCCTGCGCGGCGGCGACCGCCGCGGGCAGCGCGGTGGGGTCGGCGAGCCCGATGTCCTCGCTGGCGTGCACGACGAGGCGCCGGGCGATGAACCGCGGGTCCTCCCCCGCCACGATCATGCGGGCGAGGTAGTGCAGGGCCGCGTCCGGGTCGGAGCCGCGGATCGACTTGATGAACGCCGAGATGACGTCGTAGTGCTGGTCGCCGGCACGGTCGTAGCGCACGGCGACCTCGTCGACGACCCGCTCGACGTCCGCGAGCGTGATCTCCACCGGGAGGTCGGGCTTCGCTCCGCTCCGTCTCCCGCCGGTCCCCCCGACGGCGTCGGCGGCGGCCTCGAGCGCGGTCAGGGAGCGCCGGCCGTCGCCCGCGGCGAGGCGGACGAGGTGGGCGCGGGCCTCGGGCTGCAGCGTCACCGCGCCGCCGAGGCCGCGCGGGTCGGCGACGGCGCGGTCCAGCAGGGTGCCGACGGCCTCGTCGTCGAGGGCGTGCAGGCCGAGGACCAGCGACCGCGACAGCAGCGGGGCGACGACCGAGAAGCTCGGGTTCTCCGTGGTGGCGCCCACGAGCAGCACGACCCGGTCCTCGACGGCCGCGAGCAGCGCGTCCTGCTGGGTGCGCGAGAAGCGGTGTATCTCGTCGATGAACAGCACGGTGCGCCGGGGCTCGGCCGCCGCGAGACGCCGGCGGGCGACCTCGATGACCCCGCGCACCTCCTTCACCCCGGCGTTCAGCGCGCTGAGGGCCTCGAACGCGCGGCCCGTGGCCTGCGAGATGAGGCGCGCGAGCGTCGTCTTGCCCGTGCCCGGCGGGCCGTGGAGCAGCACCGACGCCGGCGCCGCCCCCTCGACCAGGCGCCGCAGCGGCGCGCCGGGGGCGAGCAGGTGCTGCTGGCCGACGACCTCGTCGAGGCTCGCCGGGCGCATCCGGACGGCCAGCGGCGCCGTCACACCGCTGGACGGCGCCCCGTCCGAGGGTCGAGCTCCCCTGTCGGTGTGCTCCCCCCGACGCTGCGTCTCCCACCGGTCCTCCACGACGCCCCGCGTCACGGGTCGGTCGGGGTCCGGGCCCGCGGGCGCTGCGGACCCCGCGGCCTCCACCTCGAACAGCCCGTCCTCGCTCATGCCCCGCACGGTAGCGAGGTCAGCCGACGCCCCAGGCGGTCCCGGCACGCGGGACCACGTCGACCGCGACGCCGTCGCGGGTCGTGAGCCGCCGGGCCGGCCCGGGGTCCGGTCCCGACAGCAGGACCGGGCCACCGCGGTACCGGGCGGTGACGGCCACCCGCACGATCGCCTCGGCGAGGGCGAGGCCGTCGGCCGGTGCGGTGTCCACCGGCGGCGTCCCCGGACGGGCGGCGCGGGCCCGGGCGACGATCTCGTCGACCGAGTGCGCCGGCGCGAGGGCGCCCTGCGGACCGGTGACCGTGTAGCCCCCGGCCCACGGCACGATCCGCCACCGCCACGGCGCGAGCGCGCGGGTCAGGGCGGCGGCGAGGCGGCGGGAGGCGCCGGGGTCGGGCGGGCCGACCGTGTCCTCCCACGGCGCCCGCACCCGCCCCGACCCGCACGCACCACACATCGCGAGCCCCTCAGGAGCGCGGGTTCCGGGCGACGAAGTCCTGCGCGATCTCGTCGAACGTCGCCCAGCGCACGCCGTCGTGGCCGTCGATGTGGTCGATGAGCCGCTCGAGGGCCAGCAGCACCTGCGGGCGCCCGGAGACGTCGGGGTGGATCGTCATGGTGAAGGCCGCGTAGTCGCACTCGCGATGGGTCCAGTCGAACTGGTCGCGCCACATCTCCTCGATGTCGCGCGGGTTGACGAAACCGTGGCTGTTCGGGCTGCCCTTGATGAACATCATCGGGGGCAGGTCGTCGAGGTACCAGTTCGCCGGGATCTCGACGAGGTCGGTCTCCTGGCCGCGCTCGAGCGGCTTCATCCACGACTCGGCGGGCTGGTCGTAGTCGATCGGCGTCCACCGGTCGCCCACCCGCACGTAGTACGGGGTGACGTCGCGGTGCATGAGCGAGTGGTCGTAGCGGAAGCCGCGGTCGAGCAGGATCTCGTTGGTGACGCGGCTGAACTCCCACCACGGCGCGACGTAGCCGGTCGGGCGGCGCCCGCTGCGGCGCTCGATGAGCTCGGTGCAGTAGTCGAGGATCGTCTCCTCCTGCTCGCGGCTCATGGCCAGCGGGTTCTCGTGGCTGTAGCCGTGGACCCCGATCTCGTGGCCGGCCGCGACGCAGGCGTCGAACTCGCCGGGGAAGGTCTCGACGGAGTGCCCGGGCCAGAAGAAGGTCTGGGTGATCCCGCGCCGGCGGAACAGCTCGATCAGCCGCGGGACGCCGACCTCGCCGGCGAACAGCCCGCGCGAGATGTCGTCGGGCGAGTCCTGCCCGCCGTACGAGCCGAGCCAGCCGGCGACGGCGTCCACGTCGACGCCGAAGGCGACGAGGATCTCCTTGTTCCCAGCGGCCATGCGGTGTTCCTCCTCAGGTCAGGTGCTCCGCGAGGAGTGCCCGCGGGTCCTCCGGCTCAGCCGCGAGGGCGAGACCGAGCAGCATCCGCGCCTGCCAGGGCGTCATCTCGCCCACGGGCTGCGCGCCGGCCTCGACGAGCGCGGCACCGCCGGTCGCGTAGCGCGCGGAGACCGGGCCCTCGGCGACCCGGCTCGCGAGCAGGACGGTCACCCCGTCCGCCACGGCCTCGCCCACCGCCGCGATCACGTCCGGGGCCGCGTTGCCGATCCCGAGCGCGGCGAGCACGACGCCCCGGGCCCCGGCGCCGACCGCCGCGCGCAGCAGGGCGCCGTCGGCGCCGTGGTGGGCGGCGACGACGTCGACGCGCGGCGGGTCGGCGGCCACGAGCGGCAGGGCGGGGCGCCGCACCGGGTGCGACACCCGCCGCACCCGCCCGTCGACGACGCGGTGCACGACCGACCCGCCGAAGGCGCCGGCCGCGAGGGTGTGGCGCTTGGTGACGCCCCGGGCGGCGAACACCTCGCCGTCGAAGCACAGCAGCACCCCGTCCCCGCGGACCTCGGGGTCGGCGGCCACGTCGAGCGCGGCGCGCAGGTTGGCGGACCCGTCGGCGCCCGGCTCGTCGGCGGTCCGCTGCGCGCCCGTGAGGACCACGGGGCGGCGGTCCTCGAGCAGGAGGTCCAGGCCGTAGGCGCTCTCCTCCATCGTGTCGGTGCCGTGGGTGACGACGACCCCCTCGGCCCCGGCGTCGAGGGCGGCCGTCACCGCGGCGTGCAGCCGGCGCAGGTCGTCCCACCCCATCGCGTAGCTGCCGGCGGTCTCGACGTCGGTGACCTCGACGTCGTCGGTCACCCCGGCGTCGGCCAGCAGCGTGCGCCCGTCGCGGGAGGCCCGGCGCGCCCCCGGGAAGCCGGTGCTGGCGATGGTGCCGCCGGTGGCGACGAGGTGCACGGGCGGCTGGACGGGCGGCTGGACGGGCGGCTGGACGGGCGGCTGGACGGGCACGGGGCGGCTCCGCAGGTCGGCGACGTCGGGGACGACTAGGGTCGTTCCCCATGCACGAGATCCTCACCGTGCTCGAGTCCGACGCCCGCGCGACGCCCGAACGGATCGCGGCGCTCACCGGCATCCCCGAGGACGAGGTGCGCGCGGCCATCGCCGGCTGGGAGGCCGACGGGGTGATCCGCCGGTACAAGACGGTGGTCGACCGGGACCGGCTCGGCGACAGCCGCGTGACCGCGTTCGTCGACGTCACCGTCGCGCCCGAGCGGGGCCGGGGGTTCGACGACGTCGCCGAGCGCATCGCCCGCTTCCGCGAGATCCGGGCGGTGCACCTCGTGTCCGGCGCCCAGGACCTGCGGGTCGAGGTGGAGGGGGCCTCGATGAAGGAGGTCGCGGACTTCGTCGCCCAGAAGCTCTCGGGCGTCGACCGCGTCACGGCGACGAGCACCCACTTCCTGCTGCGGCGCTACAAGGACGACGGCCAGCTGCTCATCGACCCCGAGCCGGACCACCGGCTCTCGGTGATGCCCTGATGACGCCGCAGAAGCCGCTCTCACGGGTCGTCGAGGCGATGCCCCCGTCGGGCATCCGCAAGTTCTTCGATCTCGCCCAGACGATGACCGGCGTCATCACCCTCGGCGTCGGCGAGCCCGACTTCCCGACGCCGTGGGGCGTGCGCGAGTCGGCGATCCACGCCCTGACGCGCGGCGCGACGACGTACACCGGCAACTCCGGGCTGCTCGAGCTGCGCGAGCTGATCTGCGCGGACCTCGAGGCGCGCCACGGCCTGCGCTACCGCCCGGCCGACGAGTGCCTGGTGACGTCGGGGGTCTCCGAGGGCCTCGACCTGGCGCTGCGGGCGCTGCTCAACCCGGGCGACGAGGTGATCGTCCCCGAGCCGTCGTACGTGGCCTACCAGCCGTGCGTGGCGTTCGCGGGCGGCGTGCCGGTGCCCGTGCCGGCCGACCCGGCGCAGGGCTACCGCCTCGACGCCGAGCGGATCGCCGCGGCGGTGACCCCGCGGACGAAGGCCGTGCTGTTCGGCTCGCCGTCGAACCCGACCGGGGCCGCGCAGAGCGCCGAGGACCTCACCGCCCTGGCGGCGCTCGCCGCGCGCGAGGACTTCTGGCTGGTCAGCGACGAGATCTACGACCGTCTGACCTACACCGGCACCCACACCAGCACGGCCGCCGTCGAGGGCGCGTGGGAGCGCACGGTGCTGCTCAACGGCTTCTCGAAGTCGTACGCGATGACCGGCTGGCGGGTCGGCTACGTGTGCGCGCCCGAGCCGGTGGCGGCGCTCATGCACCGCATCCACCAGTACACGATGCTCTGCGCGCCGCACGTCAGCCAGGTCGCGGCGATCGAGGCGCTCAAGAGTGCGGACCCCGACGTCACCGAGATGGTCGCCGACTACGACCGGCGCCGGCGGCTGTTCGTCAAGGGCCTCGACGAGCTCGGGCTCACGTGCCCCGAGCCGGGCGGGGCGTTCTACGCGTTCCCGTCGATCCGCAGCAGCGGGCTGAGCTCGCAGGACTTCGCCGAGCAGCTGCTCGAGGAGCAGAAGGTGGCCGTGGTGCCCGGCGACGTCTTCGGGCCGTCGGGCGAGGGCCACGTCCGCTGCTCCTACGCCACCGCGCTCCCCCTGCTCGAGCAGGCCCTCGAGCGCATCGGCCGCTTCCTCTCGACCCGTACGTGAGTGGGGGGTCAGTTGAGCTTGCGGGTGCCCTCGGGCAGGCCGCCGCCGGCGTAGGCGTCCTCGGCCAGCTGCGCGAGCGCGGTCAGGGCGACGTTCTGGCTCCACGGGCCGAATGAGCAGCGGGCGACGCCCAGCTCGGCCAGCCGCGCGGTGCCGGGCATGCCGGGCACGCCGATGACGTTGACCGTGCGCTCCCCCAGCGCGTCGACCAGCGCCCGGATCGTCTCCTCGTCGAGCTTGCCGGGCACGAAGAAGTTCGTGGCGCCCGCCTCGAGATAGGCGCGGCCGCGCTCGATCGCGTCGTCGAGGATGACCTCCGGGTCACGGTCGCCGCCGCGCACCCACGCGTCGGTGCGGGCATTGAGCGCGAACGGCACGCCGGCCTTCTCCGCCGCGGCGACGGCCGCCTCGACGGCCCGGACCGACTCGGACAGCGGCTTGAGCTGGTCCTCGAGGTTCGCCCCGACGACCCCGACGTCGATGGCGCGGGCGATCGTGCCGCCCGGGTCGCCGTAGCCGCCCTCGAGGTCGGCGGTGACGGGCAGCTCGGTCTGCCGGGCGATGAGCCCGACCTCCGCGATCATCTCGTCGCGCGGGATGACCTCGCCGTCGGGGTAGCCGCGCGACGCCGCGATGCCGTGGCTCGCCGTGGCGAGGGCCTTGGTGCCGGGGGTGTTCGCGACGGTCCTGGCCGTGATCGCGTCCCACACGTTGACGACGACGAGCAGCTCGGGGTCGCTGTGCAGGCGCTGGAGCTCTCGGGCCTTCTCGACGGTGCTCATGGTCATCCGAAGCGCGGGGCCGTCGCTCCTTGTTCCTGTGTCGTGGATCACATACCGTCGGGCGGGGCGCGGACCGACGACGGGGCGGGCGATCAGCATGGACACGGCGGCGGCGGTGCTCGGCCTGTGGGAGTCGGCCGAGGACGCGGTGGACGGCATGGCCGCGGACGACTGGACGCGCGACGCCCCGGGCCCGGAGCCCACGGTCGGCGACCTCGTCGCGCACCTCGCGGGCGAGCACGGCGGCGTGCACTACGCCGCGCCCGCGCGCCTGCGCTCCTCGCTGGCGGGCGCCCGGCACCGCGAGGCGCTGCGGATGGCGGGCCTCGACGCGGGCGACCCCGTGCTCGGCGCCTCCTGCCTCGACCTCTGCCTGCACGCCCACGACCTGCGCACCGCGCTCGGTCTGCCCGTCGACCTCGCCGAGCACGCACCGGCGGTCCTCGCGGCCGCGCGTCTCGTGGTCGACCTCGCGCCCCGGCTCCTCGTCGCCGCGGTCGGGCCTCGGGCGGCGTCGGTCCGGCTCGTCGTGCGGGCGCCGGGCGACGACGCGGCGGTGCTCGACCGCACCGTGCACGTCGTCGACGGGCACCCCGCCGCGCCGGACCGCGACACGCCTCCGGACGTCGTCGACGTCGACGCGGACGCCCTGCTGCTCCTGCTCGCCGGGCGTCGGCCCGCCGAGGCGCTCGCCGCGGACGGGGCGGCGGCGTGGTCGGGACCCGCCGCGGACGCCCTCGTGCACCGGGCGCCGCTGGCAGCCTGAGCGGCCAGCCGGCGCGAGCTCAGCGCCGCGCGAACGCCGGGTAGGGCGGCAGCCCCGCCTCGCCGCCGTGCCGGCCCAGGGCCGCGACGACCGCGGCCGCGAGCTCGGCCGTCGCCACCCGGCCCGCGCGCTCGGCGTCGGTGCCGACGCGGCGCCACAGCGCGCTGAGCACCGCGGGTGTGTCCTCCCCCGGGTCGGCGACGACGACCCGCGCCGCCCGCCCGGTGTCGACGGTGCCGAGGACCGCGGGCAGCAGCGCGCGGGTGGAGAGCCAGACCCACAGCACCTCGGCCTGCAGGAGACGGTCGCGCAGGACGTCGGCGTCGGCGAGGTCGGGCCACACCGGGCTGATCTCCGCCTGCCACGCCGCCACCATCGCCTCGGCCATGCCCGGCGGCTGCGCCCGTGCGGGCCCGCCGCTGGGCAGCGGCAGGCGCAGCGACGCCGCGGTGAGGGCGACGTCGCGGAAGCAGGCCCACTCGAAGTCGAGGAACCGCGAGCCGCTGCCGGTGAGCAGGCAGTTGTCGGGGCGGACCTCGGCGGGACTGAACGCGCGGTAGCCCGACCCACCGAGGAGCCTCGCGGCACTGCGCGCCTCGGCCACCGCGGCCGGCGCGGCCTCGACGCGCAGGAGATGGGCCAGCTGGTCGGGCACCTCGGCGAGCGCCGCGCGGGCGTCGTCGGCCAGCGGGTCGCGCCACGTGCGCTCGCCGAAGCGGCGGAGCAGCGCCCCGAAGTCGTCCTCGCGGCCTGCGGTGGCCGCCTGCATGCGCCCGAGCGCCCGGGCCCAGCCGAGCAGCGCCCGCTCGGCGGCCTTGGCGTCGCGCTCCTCGAGCCGGTCGGCCAGCGTCGAGCAGCGCCCGAGGTCCTCGAGCACGAGCAGGCGGTGCACCGGGTCGTTCGCCACGAGCATCGGGCTCGCGCGCTCCTCGCTGGGCATGGCCGTGAGCAGCTGGCAGGAGGCGGCCTCGTAGCGGAAGCGCACGGTGCTCTGCTCGCCGGACTGTGCCGGACCCCCCTGCTCGTCGAGGTAGTGCTTCAGGACGAGCGTGCGCGGCAGCGAGAACGGGTTCTCGGCCACCCGCACCCGGACCACGAGCGAGCGGGAGCTGCCGCCCAGATCGACGGGCTCGGCGAGCCGCACGGTCGCCCCGTGGCGCCGGGTGAGCAGCTCCTCGGCCAGCGCGACGGCCTCCGCCGTCCGATCGGCCGAGCCGGGAGCGCCGGCCGCGTGACCGTCGGAGGTGTCCGCGTCGTCCGTCGTCAGGGGAGCCATCAGCCGGAGGACTCTACCCCGACCGTGAGCGCGTCGGGAGGGATTCGGGGACACCGCGGCGTCGCCGGAACGCCCGGACGATCAGCAGGACGATCACTCCCGCGACGACGATCCCGGCCACGTTGACGACGAGCTGCAGCAGCGAGCTGGCCGCGCGAGGCCAGTCGGCGAGCGTGACCGCGACCGCCGCGAACCCCGCGGCGGGCACCGTCGTCACCGAGATGAACACCCCGACGAGCACGCCGGAGCCCTCCCCCGCGATGAGCGCCACCATGCCCGCGATCCCGGCGAGCAGCGCCACGACCAGGGAGAACGGGCCCACCTGGTAGACGAACTCGACGCCCGACAGGTTCGTCAGCGCGTCCTCGGGGATGAGCTCGATCGCCTCCGCCCCCGCCGAGGCGAGGGCGGTCACGGTGACGGCGATGGCGAAGCCCGCGCCGAGGGCGAGCGCCGCGGTGCGGGCCAGCGGGCCGTCGCGGCGCACCGTGGCGACCGCGAGCGCGGCCAGCGGCCCGAACTCCGGACCGAGGACCATCGCGCCGACGACGGTGACCGGGGAATTGGTGACGACGCCGATCGCCCCGAGCAGGCAGGCGATGGTCAGCATGACCACGAACGTCACCGACAACCGTGCCGACTGCCCGGTGCGGCCGAGGAGCTCGGCCCACACGACGGCGTCGACGCCCTCGCCGGGGACCGCCGCCTCGGCCCGGTCGGCGGCGTCGGAGACGACGGTGTCGAGCGTCTCGAGGACGATCCCGCCGCGCTCGGCGCAGCCCAGCTCGCGCAGCGCGTCGAGCACGTCGTCGATGGCCTCCCGCGCGACGTCGGCCTCGACGACGTCCCCGCGCGGGTCCACCGCGGCCCCGCGCACCCGCACGACGTGCACGGCACCGGGCTCGTCGTGCAGCACGCCCAGGACGCGGTCGACGAGCCCGGCCTCGGTGTCCGGGCAGAGGACCCGCAGCCGGTTCACGTCACCCGACCCGGACGGGTCTCACCACGCCCGGGTCGAGCTCCGCCGCGCTCCGGCTCCCTCACTGGACCGGCCGCTCCGGCGGCTTGACCGGCGCGGCCGGCTTGGTCGGGGCGTCCACCCCCGCCTCCTTGCGCTGCAGGGCCGTGATCGGGGCCGGCGCGGCGGTCAGCGGGTCGTAGCCGCCGCCGGTCTTCGGGAAGGCGATGACCTCACGGATCGAGTCGACCCCGGCGAGCAGCGCGCAGATGCGGTCCCAGCCGAACGCGATGCCGCCGTGCGGGGGCGGGCCGTACGCGAAGGCGTCGAGCAGGAACCCGAACTTCTCCTGCTGCTGCTCGGGGCTCAGCCCCATCAGCGCGAAGACCCGCTCCTGGACGTCGCGGCGGTGGATACGGATGGACCCCCCGCCGATCTCGTTGCCGTTGCAGACGAGGTCGTAGGCGTACGCCAGGGCGTGCTCCGGGTCCTCCTCGAACCGGTCGATCCAGTCCGGGGTGGGCGAGGTGAACGCGTGGTGCACCGCCGTCCACTGCCCCTCCCCGACCGCGACGTCGTCGGTCGAGCCGGCCGCCTCGAACAGGGGCGCGTCGACGACCCACACGAACGACCAGGAGCCCTCGGGGATGAGGTCGAGGCGCCGGGCGATCTCGTTGCGGGTGGCGCCGAGCAGGGCGCGGCCCTCCGCCGGCGTGCCGGCGCCGAAGAAGATGCAGTCGCCGGGGTTCGCGCCCGCGGCCTTGGCCAGGCCCTCGCGCTCGGCGTCGGTGATGTTCTTCGCGACCGGTCCGGAGAGCGTCCCGTCCTCGCCGACGAGCACGTAGGCGAGGCCCTTGGCGCCGCGCTGCTTGGCCCACTCCTGCCAGCCGTCGAGCGTGCGCCGCGGCTGCGACGCCCCGCCGGGCATGACGACCGCGCCGACGTAGGGAGCCTGGAACACGCGGAACGGCGTGTCGGCGAAGTAGTCGGTCAGCTCGACGAGCTCGATGTCGAAGCGCAGGTCGGGCTTGTCGGAGCCGAAGCGCGCCATCGCCTCGAGGTAGGGCATCCGCGGGATGGGCGTGGGGATCTCGTACCCGGCGAGCTCCGACCACAGCGCGGTGATGACCGCCTCGCCGAGGGCGATGACGTCGTCCTGGTCGACGAAGCTCGCCTCGATGTCGAGCTGCGTGAACTCGGGCTGGCGGTCCGCACGGAAGTCCTCGTCGCGGTAGCAGCGCGCGATCTGGAAGTAGCGCTCGAGCCCGCCGACCATGAGCAGCTGCTTGAACAGCTGCGGCGACTGCGGCAGCGCGTACCAGCTGCCGGGCCGGAGGCGCGCCGGGACGAGGAAGTCGCGCGCGCCCTCGGGCGTCGACCGGGTGAGGGTGGGGGTCTCGACCTCGACGAAGTCCCGGTCGGAGAGCACGTCGCGGGCGATCTTGTTGGCGCGGCTGCGCAGCCGCAGGGCGGACGCCGGGCCCTCGCGGCGCAGGTCGAGGTAGCGGTGGCGCAGGCGGGTGTCCTCGCCGACGCTCCCCGATTCGGAGCCGTGCTCGTCGAGCTGGAAGGGCAGCGGCGCCGACTCCGACAGGACGGTGAGCGCGGTGGCGCTCACCTCGACCTCGCCCGTGGCCAGCTCGCGGTTCTCGCTGCCCGCGGGGCGCTGCTCGACGACGCCGGTGATCTGCACGCAGAACTCGGCGCGCAGCCGGTGGGACTCCTCGGCCACGTCGCCGAGCCGGAACACCACCTGCACGACGCCCGAGGCGTCGCGCAGGTCGATGAACACGACGCCGCCGTGATCACGCCGGCGGGCCACCCAGCCGGCGAGGGTGACCGTGGCGCCGACGTGCTCGGCGCGCAGCGTGCCGGCGGGGTGCGAGCGCATCATCAGGGGTGGTGCTCCTGGGTCGGTTCGGGACGGATCCGTCGCCCCCGAGGCTATCGACCCGGTTCCACCGCGATCTCAGCCGCTCACGGTCGGACCCGCCCGGTCGAGGTGCACCCGCAGGAGCACCCGGCGCTCCCGGCGCATGGCCTCGTCGTACTCCTCCCAGTCGGGGTGCTCGCCCGCGACCTGCCGGTAGTACGCCCGCAGGCCCTCGAGGGCCTCGGGCTGCTCGACGATCTCGACGCTGCCCTCGACCTGGATCCACCGTCCGAAGAAGCCGTCGGGCAGCACGCAGAGCCACGCCCGGGGCTCGCGGCGCAGGTTCTTCGTCTTCACCGCCGTCTCCCGCGTGCTGACGACCGCCGCGCCGTCGTCGTCGACGCCGACCGCCACCGGCGACATCTGCGGCGCCCCGTCGCCCCGCCGGGTGGCCAGTACCGCGTGGTGCTGCTCGCGGAGCACCTGCCGCGCCTCGTCAAGGTCCATGACCAGAGGTTAGTGAGGCGGCGGCTGGTCAGAACGGCGGCGGATCCGGGTCCTCCTCGGGAGCCATCGCCGGAGGTGGGGGTGGCTGCGCAGGCGCCGACGGGGGCGGGCTGTCCCAGGCCGGTCCGTCGTCGGCGTACCCGCGTGGTTCGGTGCTCGACGGCGTGGTCGGAGGTCGCGGGGCGGGGAGGTCGTCGACCACGGGCCGGGGTCCGCGCTCTAGGTGTGACCGGTGGGGCTGGTCCAGCGGAACCACCCGGGCCGGGGTTGGGTGAGGGTCCATCCCCGGTCCTTGAGGTCGTGGTCGTGTCCGCACGCCGGGTCGAGGTTGGCGGGCAGTGTCCGTCCGTGGTCGGTGACGGCGTGCGTGTGGTCGATCTCGGCCGCGAGCGCGGAGGCCCCGCAGGGCGGGAACACGCACGATCGGTCGCGCATGGTGATCCAGCGCCGCAGCGCCGCGGACGGGAAGCGCGCGAGGGCCTCGTGCGCCCGTGCCCGTCGTCGTGCGGCGATCCGGGCCCAGGCCTCGACGTCGAGGGGGTCGTCCCACGGCCGCTCGGGCTCAGCGGCACGACGTTCGGCCTCCTGGGCAGCGAGATCCTCGTCGTGGGCCGCACGCCAACGGCTCAGCTGCTGCTGCAGGTCGATGAGGAAGGGCGCCCAGCCGTCGTGCTCGCGTGGTCGCAGCCGCGCGAGCCCCGCCTCGGAGACGTGCAGCTCGACCACCGGGCGCGGTGCCCCGGCGAGGGGTGGCTGCTGCGGGGTCGTCGTCGTGTGTGCCGGTCGGCGACCGGCGAGCAGTGCGGCGATGAGCACTCCGCTGTCGTCGGTGACCGCCACCCGCCACTCCGCGTCGGCGTGGGCGGCCGCGAGCTCGCGCGCCAGGCCCGCGGTGATCACGCCCAAGCCGGGCAACCGCGCCGGCCGCTCGTCGAGCTCGAGCAGCGTGTTCAGCCCCACCCGCAGCTCGAACCGGGACTGCCGGGTCGGTCGGCGCCCGCCCGTGGCGCCCAGCGCGTCGTCGGTGCCGACGGCCGGGTCGGCTGCGTGAGGAGGCGCGCTGCCGGGCGGGGTCGGGTCGCCGGTCGGGGTCGAGGTCGGGGTCGAGGTCGGGGTCGGGGCGTCGGTCGGAGTCGGGTCGGCCGGCGGTGTGGGGTCGTCGGGCGGGGCCTGGGCGGGATCGGGGACGCGGCGCGGGCGGGGGTCGTCGTCGTGGCCCATGGCGAGCACCGCGGCCACGATCGCGGCGTCGTCGGCGCCGGCGTTGTCGGGATGGAACAGCGCGAGCACGACGTCGGCGCGGATGGTGTCGATCAGCCCGGGACGTCCGGCCGCCTGCGACCGGGCGGCGAGGGCGTTGATCCGCCGCACCGATCGCACCCCGCCGGGCATCGGCAGGTCCAACGCCGAGAGGTTGACCGTGCCGGCGTCGGTGCACCGAGCCCGGACCCGACGCTGACGGCGAGCCTGCCGGTAGAGCTTCTCCGCCCACGCCGGGTCGAGCGCCTTGGCCAGCGCCTGGATCCGGTCGATCAAGCGCGACGGCGTCATCGCACCGGCCTGGTCGATCAGCTCCGCGATCACCGCGGCGGCGTGCTCCACCGAGAGGGCCGCGGTCCAGCGCACCAGGATCGCCACCCGCTGCTCATCGACCTCCCCCGCCCGCCATGCCGCGCCCAGGCGAGGATGGCGCTGGGCGGCGTCCGCGAGGTCGAGCAACCGCGCCACCGCCGTCCGGGACGCCGAGAGGACCGCCCGCAGCTCGTCACCGGACTCGGCGACGTCCCGCTCGGCCCGCCCACCCGGCGCGTCGGGATCCGCCAGCGCGGCCTCCCGGGCGCACGCGTGGAAGCACGCCTGCTGGTGCGCGAGCTGGCGGCGCTGGGCGGCCACCAGGCGCACCGTCTCGGACGGCGACACCCGCCGCGGATCGAGCCGCTCCAGGACGGCGGCCAGCGCGGCGCCGGCGGGCGTCTCCTCGAGCTCCGCCGGCACCACCTGGTAGCCGTCGTCGAACCCGTGTTCGATGGTAGCGGCTGCCCCCGACACCGGTCTGGCGTCCGCCACATCAGCCATCAGAGCAAGGAGAGCTGCTCGGGGGGCGCCGTGACGACCTCCTCCGGCACCGCGGGCGGCGGCATCGACCCGTCGGGCCAGCCGCCCTTGCCCTCGCGCCCGTCGATGCCCTCGCCGTACCCCTGCCGCCCACCCATCGCGTGCCCGCCGCCGGTGAGTCCGTGGCGCTCGAGCAGCGGCCGGACCCGGGCGGCGAGGTCCGTCCGGTAGGCGGCGTCGACGTAGGCGCCCCGGCGGTAGAGCGCGGCGTAGCGCTCGAGCAGCTCGGGGTGCTCGCGGGCGAGCCAGGCGTGGAACCACTCGCGCGTGCCCGGCCGCAGGTGCAGGGCGAGCACGCTGGCCCCGCTCGCGCCCGCGGCGGCGATCTCGCCGAGCAGCGCCTCGAGGTGCTCGTCGGTGTCGGTGAGCCCGGGCAGCACCGGGGCGACGAACACCCCGCACGGCAACCCGGCGTCGCGGATGCGGCGCACGAGGTCGAGGCGCGCCCGGGGCGTGGGCGTGCCCGGCTCGACGCGGCGGTGGAGCTCGGGGTCGAGCAGGGCGAGCGAGACGCCCACGCCGACCGGGACGTCGCGCGCCGCCGCGGTGAGCTCGGGCAGGTCGCGGGCCAGCAGCGTGCCCTTGGTGAGGATCGAGAACGGCGTCCCCGTGCCGCCGAGCGCCCGGATGATGCCCGGCATGAGCGCGTAGCGGCCCTCGGCCCGCTGGTAGGGGTCGGTGTTGGTGCCCATCGCGACGTGCTCGCGAGCCCAGCGCGGCGAGCGGAGCTCGCGGGCGAGCACCTCGGGCGCGTTGAGCTTCACGACGACCTGGCGGTCGAAGTCGTCGCCCGCGTCGAGGTCGAGGTAGGTGTGGGTGTTGCGGGCGAAGCAGTTGTGGCTGATGACGCCGTCGGCCACGAAGTCGCCGGTGCCGGTGGTGAGGTCGGCCAGCGGGCGCTCACCGCCGAGGTCCTCGACCGCCACCACCGCCCGCCCGCCGGGGGCATCATTCGGCGGCGGTGGCGCCACCGGCGGCGAGCCGGGACGGCGGAAGGCCTCGTCGGCGAGGGTCTCGGCGCCGACGAGCACGTCGCCGACCCGCAGGTGCGGCCGCTCCGTCCCCGCGCACCCCTCCGGCCGGACGTGCACCCAGCCCCGCGGCGTGAGGAACCGGTGGTCCGCGCTCGCCACGAGCGTCGTGCCGTCGACGAGGCGCACCCGCCAGGCGGGCTTCGTCGTCGTCCACGCGTCGTGGACCGGCGTCGGGACGAGGCTGCGCACGCCGCCACGCATCGCCGTGCCCACCACGAGGTCGCCGACCCGGACGTCGGCCAGCCGCACGCTCGTGCCGTCGACCATCAGGACGGGCGTGTCCGGCGCGAGGCAGTAGGTGCACGCGTGGCTGCACCCCCGGTACGGGTTCACCGTCCAGGAGAAGGGCATCGGCGACGCCCCGGGCACCCGGTTGAGCACCGAGCGCGCCCGCACCTCGTGGAAGGTGATGTCGGCGAACTCCGGCGTCCGGACGCTGCGCACCAGCCCCTTGAGCGCGGGCATGCCCGGGAGCTCCTGGGGCCCGCCCGCGACCTTCTGCTCGTCCCACCGCACCGAACCATTCGAACACGTGTTCGAGGGTGCGGCAAGCCACCGACAGCGAGGACCATCATGGGGGTGGACGACGCCCGACGCCTCTGGACCTTGTTCGAGCCGCTGCACGCGGTCACCTACTTCACCGTGGAGGCCCGCACCGCGGCCGACGCCGTGGGGCTGCGCGGGTTCTGGATGGCCTACGTCGCCCAGCGCTCGGCGCCGCTCGGCGCGGTCGGTCCGGAGGTCGCGTACGCCGCCTTCCACGGCTTCCACCGCCTGCGCCTCGAGCGGGCGCTGCCCGACGCCTGGGAGCTCGCCGACCCGGAGCGCTGCCTGACCGCGCGCTCGATCGGTGCGGGCGCCGCGCTGCACCGGCTGCTCGGCGAGGAGACGGCGCACCGGCCGGAGATCGCCGAGGCCGCCGAGCTGGCCGGCGCGGCCGCGGACGCCGCCGACGTCGAGGGCCGGGTGCTCGGCGCCGCGAACCAGGCGCTCCCCCGCCCCGAGGAGCCCGTCCGCGCGCTGTGGCAGGCGATGACGACGCTGCGCGAGCACCGGGGCGACGGCCACGTGGCGGTGCTCGTCGCGTCCGGGCTCGGACCGGTCGCGGCGCACCGGCTCAAGGAGGCCGCCGGGGAGCTCAACGGCTCGACCACCCGGCAGGCGCGTCGCTTCGACGAGGACGACTGGGCCGCCGGCGCGGCGGAGCTCCGGGGGCGCGGCTGGCTGGACGACGCGGGCCGGCTCACCGACGCGGGACGCGCGGGCCACGACGAGATCGAGTCGGCCACCGACCGCCTGGCGGCCCGCCCCTGGGCGGCGCTGGGGCGGGAGGGCACCGACCGGCTCGCCGAGCTCCTCACGCCGCTCTCCGACGCCGTCGTCGCCGGCCACGCCTTCCCGCCCGGCAATCCGGTCGGCCTCGTCCGCTCCTGAGCCACGTTTCGGTACCGTCGGTACGCGGTACTGGGTGGTAACAGCAGGATGGAGCAGAGCTCCGGGACCAGGAGGTGGCGTCCGGTGGTGGAGACGACGCAGCGGGAGGCCCGGCCATGAGTGCCTTCACCCTCGAGCTGACCCCGGCCCACCACGAGCTGGTGCGGCGCGCGCACGCCTTCGCCGAGGACGTCATCCGGCCCGCGGCGCCCAAGTACGACGCCGCCGAGGAGTGCCCCTGGGACATCGTCGACCGCGCGGCGCGCGAGGGCTTCTACAGCCCGCTCTTCTACGCCGACCTCATCGCCGACCCGACCGGCCTGTCGTTGCCGCTGTTCCTCGAGGAGATCTTCTGGGGCTGCGCCGGCATCGGGTTGACCGTCGTCCTGCCCGCCCTCGCCCTCTCGGCGCTCAACCAGGCCGGGACGCCCGAGCAGCTCGCCCGCTGGGCCCCGGAGATGTTCGGTGAGCCCGGCGACATCAAGCTCGCCGCCCTCGCCGTCTCCGAGCCGCAGGGCGGCAGCGACGTCGCGAACCTGCAGACCCGGGCGCGCAAGGACGGCGACTCCTGGGTGCTCGACGGCGAGAAGATCTGGATCGGCAACGGCGGGATCGCCGACGTCACCATCGTCAACGCCGTCGTCGACCCCGAGCTGGGGACCAAGGGCCAGGCGATGTTCGTCGTGCCCAAGGACACACCGGGCATGGAGCAGGTCCGGCGGCTGCGCAAGCTCGGGCACCGCGCCTCGCACACCGCCGAGCTCAAGTTCGAGGGCTGTCGCATCCCCGCCGACCAGCTCCTCGGCGGCGAGGACAAGCTCGAGCACAAGCTGGAGAAGGCGCGCCGGGGCGAGGGCAAGGCCGCGGCCCTGGGCACGTTCGAGCAGACCCGCCCGATGGTCGCGGCGATGGCGCTGGGCGTGGCGCGCGCGGCGTTCGAGTACGCCTGCGCCTACGCCCGCGACCGCGAGGCGTTCGGCGGGCCGATCATCGCCAACCAGGGCGTGTCGTTCCCGCTCGCCGACCTGGCCGCCGACATCGACGCCGCGCGCCTGCTCACCTGGCGGGCGTCGTGGATGGCCGCGAACGGCGTGCCGTTCCAGGTCGGCGAGGGTTCGATGTCCAAGCTCAAGGCCTCGGAGGTCGCCGTGCGCGCCGCCGAGCAGGCCGTGCAGACCTGCGGGGGCTGGGGCTACGTCGACGACCTGCCCGTCGAGAAGTGGTACCGCGACGCCAAGCTCTACACGATCTTCGAGGGCACGAGCGAGATCCAGCGGATGGTCATCGGGCGGACGCTGTCCGACCCCGACTCCACCGCCGAGCCCGTGCACCACCGCCTGCCCGGCGACAAGCGCGGCCTGTCGCGGAAGTTCGGCCACGGGTCGCTGACGCGCGCCCGGGCCGGCGAGGTGTTCATGAAGCTCGCCACCAAGGCACCCGAGCCCGTCCTGCGCCTCGGCGGCAAGCTGGCCTCTCCCGGCACCTGAGGTGCCAGCCTGGCGTCCACGCTGGCACTCAACGCGAGGAAAGCCCCCATCTCAGACAGCACCGCGGGCCCGGCGATGATGGCGCGGTGACCTCCCCGCTGCCACCGGCACGCCGCACCCGCGCGGCGGCGGCTCTGCGTGACGGGGACGACGACGCGCCGACCGGACCGATCCGGGTCGACGGCGAGCCGGTCGCGTCGGAGACCGAGGCCCCGCGTCGGCGGCGTGCCGATGGCGGTCGAGCTGGGGGAGATCCTGGTGTTGAACGCCAGCGTGGCCGCCAGGCTGGCACACCCCGTGCGACGTCCCGGTCGGGGAAACGGCGGCCGGTCGAGGGCGCGGGCCCTGGCCACGGCCACGGCCACGGCCACGGCCACGGCCACGAGGGCGGGGGGCTCGAGGGGGCCTCGGCGCGGCGGGTGCGCGTCCTGCTCGCCGCGCTCCTCGTCCCCTGCGCGCTGGCGGTCCTCGTCGGGTTGGTGACGCTCGCGCCCTCGCCGGGTGAGTACGCCGCGGTCGCCCAGCGCGCCGCGACTGGTCAGGGCGCCCCGGGCCTCGGCTCGCAGACCCCGGTCGACGGCGAGGTCCTGCGCGCCGCGGGCGAGTCCGACTGCACCGACCCCAACCTGCCCGCCCCCGCCCCGGGCGAGGGCTGCGTGGCCGTCACCGTCCGCCTCACCGACGGCCCGGCGCCCGGCACCTCGATCCTCACCCTCGTCCCGGCCACCCCGGGCTCGCCGCGGTTCGCGGTCGGCGACCCGGTCGTCCTCGGCTGGGCGGGCGGCGACCCCGCCGACCCGCTGACCTACACGATCGTCGACTTCCAGCGCGGCACCCCGCTGCTCGTCCTCGGTGCCGCCTTCGCGCTGGCGGTCGTCCTCCTGGGGCGCTGGCAGGGGCTCGCGGCGCTGGTGGCGCTCGGGGTGACGCTCGGGGTGCTCGCGCTGTTCGTGCTCCCGGCGCTGGCCACGGGGTCGTCGCCGGTCCCGGTGGCGCTCACGGCGTCGGGGCTCATCGTCGGCGTCGTGCTGCCGCTGACCCACGGCGTCTCGGCACGCACCGCGACGGCCGCCCTCGGGACGCTCGCGAGCCTCGGGCTGATCGGCGTCCTCGCCGTGGTCTTCGCCGCGCTGTCCCGCCTGACCGGGCTCGGCGAGGAGGCCTCGGAGCTCGCCGGGGTGCTCGGACCGGGGCTGGACCTGCGCGGCCTGCTGCTCGCCGGCGTGATCATCGGCGCGCTGGGGGTGCTCGACGACGTCACCGTCACCCAGACCAGCGCCGTCTGGGAGCTGCACCGCGCAGACCCGGCCACTCGGCTGAACGACCTCTATGGTTCCGCCATGCGTGTCGGTCGGGACCACGTCGCCTCCGCGGTGAACACGCTGGTGCTCGCCTACGCCGGGGCGGCGCTGCCCCTGCTGCTGCTGTTCGGGCTGGCGGGGCGGGGTCTCGGCGACCTGCTCACGGCGGAGGACGTGGCGCAGGAGATCGTGCGGACCCTGGTCGGCAGCATCGGGCTGGTGGCCTCCGTCCCGCTGACCACGCTCCTCGCCGCCGTCGTCGTCCGCGCCGTCAGCACCAGCCCCCGGAGTGAGCCCGCATGAGCCGTCCCGCCCCCCGGGCGCTGCCGCGCGCCGTCGAGTCCGCCCCCAGCGGCATCCTCGACACCGCCCGCGCCCTCGTCGTGGCCTCCACCCGCACGGCCGTCGAGCTCACGCTGAACGGGCCCTCCATCGTGCGCGGCATCGCCGACATCGCCACTTCCGGCGCCCGCACCACCGCCGACCTCAGCCCGCTCGTCGCCGACGCCCTGCGCGCCGTGCCGCGGCTCGTGTCGATGCTCGAGCAGCTCCTGCCCGTCGCCTCGGGGCTGCGCAGCACCCTCGACGAGCTCGCCCCCGACCTGACCCGCCTGTCGTACGCCACCGACGCCCTCGACCGGCTCGCCGGCGCCGTCGACGACCTGCACGCCATCGCCCGCGCCGTCCCGATCCTCGAGCGGATCGCGGGTGCGGTCCCGTCGCTCGACCGGCTCGCCGACGCCGCGCCCGCGCTCACCCGCCTCGGGCAGGCCACCGACGACCTGCACGCCCTCGCCGAGGCCGCCCCGGCCCTGCAGGCGATCGCCGGCGCGGTGCCGGACATCCGCGCACTCACCGAGGCCGTGCCGGCGCTCCAGCAGATCGGCGACGCCCGGGGCGACATCGCCACGCTCGCCCAGGCCGTGCCCGCGCTCCAGCAGATCGGCGACGCCCGCGGCGACATCGCCACCCTGGCCTCGGCCGTGCCCGCCCTCCAGCAGATCGGCGACGCCCGCGGCGACATCGCGGCGCTGGCCGGGGCCGTGCCCGCGCTCCAGCAGATCGGCGAGGCCCGCGGCGACATCGCCACCCTGGCCTCGGCCGTGCCCGCCCTCCAGCAGATCGGCGAGGCCCGCGGCGACATCGCGGCGCTGGCCGGGGCCGTGCCGGCGCTGCAGCAGCTGGGCGAGGCCGCGCCGGTGCTCGACCGGCTCGCGGAGGTGGCCCCGGCGCTGCAGGAGCTCGGCGCCGCCGTGCCGCACCTCGCCGAGCTCGCGGGCGCCGTCCCGACCCTGCAGCAGATCGCCGGGGCCGTCGACGACCTCGGCACGCTGGCCGGCGCCACGAGCGACCTGCGCACGATCGCGGGGGCCACCGGCTCCGTCGCGCAGATCGCGCACGGGGTGCCCTCGGTCGGCCGGCTCGCCGACGCCGTCCCGACCGTCGCCGCCCTCGCCGACGCGGTCCCGACGATCGCCCGGCTGGCCGAGGCCGTCCCGACGCTGTCGTCGCTGGCCGGGGCGGTCGACGACCTGCACGCCCTCACCGCCGCCGTCGACGACCTCCACGCCCTCGCCGAGGCCGCGCCGTCGCTGCAGCAGATGGCCAGCGCGGTGGACGAGGTCCGCAAGCTCAGCGCCGCGGTCGAGCACGTCGAGACCCTCGCCCGGCACGCCGACACCACGTTCCCCGACGTGCCGCCGCGCCTCGAGCACCTCGACACGTCGCTGACGACCGCGGCCGGCGAGCTGCAGAAGGTCAGTCCGGACCTGCGCACCCTCGCCGGGCGCATCGACGACCTCGACGAGCAGATCAAGGTCCTCGCCGACGCCCTCGCCCCGCTGCAGGGCACCACCGAGCGCCTCGGACGCCTCGTGGACCGCCTGCCCTCCGGACGCCGGGGGCGCTCGGGCGAGTAGGAGGGCGCCGCCCGAGATCCGGAGCGCCGCACGCACCCGGCCGAGCGCGGCGGGGTGCGTGACGTACTCCTGACCTCCGGCGCGCCACCTCCTCCCCCGCGACGAACGACGCCCTCGCTGCTCCGGGAGCAGCGAGGGCGTCGTCCGCGTCAGCGGTCCGGCCGTGAAGGACCGGCCGGGGTCAGCGGCCGTGACTACGACCCGGCGCACATCGGCGGCTCGTGGCCGCCGTCGCCGGGCTGCTCGTGGCCGGGCTGCTCCTGGCCGCCCTCCCCGTGACCGTTGTCGGGCTTCTCGTGGCCGGCGTTCGGCGCGTGGCCCTCGGGCTCGTCCTTGCCGCCGTCCTCGTGGCCGTCGTTCGCGCCACCGGTCCCGCCGCCGTTCCCGCCGCCGTTCTCCCCGCCCTCACCGGGCAGTCCGGGGACGGTCGGCTCCTCGCACGGGTCGGTGCCGGGCACCTCGGGCTCGGTGAGCTCGAAGTCGTAGGTCGTGCTCGGCGTCGAGACGAGGTCGACGGCCGCGTCGAGGCCGGGGTTGCCGCTGCCCTGGTTGACGACCACGCCGTTGACGATGATGTCGGGCTGGGCGGTGATGTACTCCGCGAGCGGCTTGTCGCCCCCGCCCGAGCAGGACCGCTGGGACTCCTCGATCACGCCGGGGATGGCGCGCGTGGAGCACCAGTCGCCCGCACCGGCCTGGTAGCGGTTCCACTGACCGGGCGCCGTGCTGACCGCGTTGTAGGCGGGCTCGTAGGTCAGCGTCGAGAAGCCGCCCTCGGCCGCCCCGTTGAAGTCGACGATGAGCTGCAGGCTCGGGAACTGGACCGCGCTCTCGGCGGCACCCTGGTAGGCCGAGTAGGCCGCCGTCGGGATCCACTCCGCGAGCGGCGTGCCCGCGTCCTCGCGGCTGACGATCGACGCCTTCGCCGCGTCGTCGGGCGTCTCCAGGTGCAGGGATGCCTCGCCCCCGCCCGTCGGCGCGCCGAACTCGTCGTCGACCGCGGCGGTCCCGGGAGGACGCGTGTCGAGCGTCGTGAACGGCGCCAGCTCGTCCTCCGGCGTCACGTACGTCGTGCCGACGCCCGGGAGCGCCGGCACGCCGGGCAGTTCCGGGAGCGGTGCGGCGTTGCCCGCTCCGACCATCGTCGCGGCTCCGCCGCCGACGATCAGGGCCCCGGTGGCCGCCAGCGCGACCATCCCCCGACGACCGAGTTTCGCCCTGTGAAGACCCATGCGTGTGGTGTCCTTCCGCCCCTTGGATGACGTGGTCGCCGTCGGCCACCACGCACCGAGTAACGACGAGGACACGGAGGGGTGACGGAATCGTTCATCCGCATGGGGGATCAAGATCAGCCGATGGCACGTCGCGCAACCTCCGGGCGACGTACTCGCCGCGCCGGGGGACGGAGACCTCAGCCGGCCGCCGGCGGCAGGGCCGCGCCGGTGTCCTTGAGCTCCACGCCCGTCAGCTGCCGGCGGAAGGCCTCGTGCATCAGGGCCGCGAGCACCTCGGCCGCGGCGTCGTAGCCGAGCCCGTCGGGCGGGCGGATGTTGGACACGCAGTTGCGCTCGGAGTCGACGCGCCCGGCACGGGGCTCCCAGGTCAGGTAGGCGCCGAGCGAGTCCGGCGACGACATCCCGGGCCGCTCGCCGATGAGCACGAGCACCATCCGCGCCCCGAGCGCCGCGGCGATCTCGTCCCCGAGCGCCACCCGGGACTGCAGGGCGACGACGACCGGCGCCACCGACCAGCCCTCGAGCCGCGGCAGCAGGGCGTCGACGACGGCGACGGCGTGGTCGGCGACCGCGCGCGCCGAGAGCCCGTCGGCGATCACCACGGAGAGGTCGTACTCGCCCTCCGTGAGCCCGTGGTCGGGAGCCAACCGCCGCCCCAGGTCGGGACGCTGCAGGTACTCCGTCCGGTCGGCGACCTGCGAGCGCACCACCGGCCCGGCCCGATCCCCCAGCGCCGCGACGACCGCGTCGACGTCCAGCGCGGTGTGCACGGCGTCGCGGGCCTGGGCGTGGGCGGCGGCGAGGCGGAGGTTCTCGGCGGTCGACAGCCCGTCGCCGGCGCGGCCGAGCCCGACGCGCGCCCGGGTGGCGGCGCGCAGGGTCTCCCACGGATCGGTCGTCGTCATGCCATCAGCGCCCGGATCGGCTCGGGCACGAGCTGCGGCACGCGCCCGGCGTCGTCGAGCAGCCCCACCGAGCCCAGCCACGCCTCGAACTCCGGCGCCGGGCGCAGCCCGAGCGTCTGGCGGACCTGCAGCACGTCCTGGAACGACAGCGACTGGTAGTTGAGCATGATGTCGTCGCCGCCCGGCACGGTGATGACGAACCCGCACCCCGCCGCCCCGAGCGTGAGCAGCAGCGTGTCGGTGTCGTCGGCGTCGGCCTCGGCGTGGTTGGTGTAGCAGACGTCGACGCCCATGGGGACGCCGAGCAGCTTGCCGCAGAGGTGGTCCTCGAGCCCGGCGCGCAGGATCTGCTTGCCGTCGTAGAGGTACTCCGGCCCGATGAAGCCGACGACGGTGTTGACCAGCAGCGGGTCGAACGCCCGGCACACCGCGTACGCGCGGGCCTCGAGGGTCTGCTCGTCGACGCCGTGGTGGGCGTCCGCGGAGAGCGCGGAGCCCTGCCCGGTCTCGAAGTAGGTGACGTTGTCGCCGACCGTGCCGCGGTGCAGCTCGGAGGCTGCGGCATGGGCCTCGCGGAGCTGGTCGAGCGTCACGCCGAAGCCCCGGTTGGCCGCCTGGGTGCCGGCGACCGACTGGAACACCAGGTCGACCGGCGCCCCCTGCTCGAGCAGCTCGAGCGTCGTCGTGACGTGGGTCAGCACGCACGACTGGATCGGGGCGTCGAGGCGGCGGCGGGCGTCGTCGACGAGCTCGAGCAGCGCGCGGACCGTCGAGGGCCGGTCGGTCGCCGGGTTGATCCCGACCACCGCGTCCCCGGCACCGTGCAGCAGCCCGTCGACGAGCGAGGCGGTGATGCCGACGGCGTCGTCGGTGGGGTGGTTGGGCTGCAGCCGCGTCGCGAGCCGCCCCTCGAGCCCGATCGTGGTGCGCAGGGCGGTGACGACGCGGGTCTTGCGGGCGACGGCGACGAGGTCGCCGACGCGCATGAGCTTGCTCGTCGCCGCCACCATCTCCGGGGTGAGGCCGGGGGCCAGCGCCGTGAGCGCCGCGGTGTCGGCCTCCCAGCTCAGCAGCCAGTCCCGGAACCCGCCGACGGTCAGCGAGCGCACCGGCGCGAACGCCTCGGCGTCGTGCGAGTCCATGATCAGCCGGGTGACGTCGTCGTCCTCGTAGGGCACGACGGCCTCGTCGAGGAAGTGCGCGAGCGGCACATCGGCGAGCACCGTCTGGGCGGCGACGCGCTCGGCGGCCGACTCCGCGGCCACGCCGGCGAGCACGTCGCCGGAGCGCAGCGGGGTGGCCTTGGCGAGCAGATCGCGCAGGTCGGCGAACGAGTACGAGTGGCCCCCGAGCGTGGTCTGGAACGTCCCCCGTCGCTGCGCTCGCCCCGGCATGCTCATTCCAGCTCCTCCTCCGCCTTCGCCAGTGCCGCGAACTCCTCGTCGGGCGCGGCCGCGACGAGGTGGTGACGCGAGTACAGCCCGAAGTAGGCCATGAGGACGGCGAACGCGCCCAGCGCGCAGAGGGCGGCGACGACGTCGACGAGGAACGTGGCGACCACCGCGGCGAGGGCGAGGACGAGCGCGACGCCGGTGGTGATGCGCCCGCCCGGCGTCCGGTACGGCCGCGGCAGCTCGGGGTTCCGGACCCGCAGCACCTGGTGGGCGACCATCATCAGCACGTACGACAGGGTCGCCCCGAACACGGCGAGGTTGATGAGGATGTCGCCGTTGCCGAACGCGGCGAGGACGAAGCCGATCGCCGCCGGGATGACGAGCGCCAGCGTCGGGGCCTTGCGGCTGTTGGTCCTCGACAGCACGCGGGGCAGGTAGCCCGCGCGCGAGAGGGCGAAGGTCTGCCGCGAGTAGGCGTAGATGATCGAGAAGAAGCTCGCGATCAGCCCGAGCAGGCCGATGTAGTTGACGGTGGTCGAGAGCCAGGACGGGCCGCCGAGCCCGGTCTCCAGGGCGCTGACCAGCGGGTTCTCGCTCTCCGACAGCGCCTGGGCGCCCTGGGCGCCGGGTGCGAGCAGCAGCACCGCGGCCGCGGCGACGACGAGCACGGCCATCGCGACGATGATGCCGCGCGGCACCGCGCGCACGGGGTCGCGCGCCTCCTCGGCGGCGAGCGGGACGCCCTCGACGGCGAGGAAGAACCAGATCGCGAACGGGAAGCTCGCCCACACCCCGACCAGGCCGAACGGCAGCAGCGGCGAGGCGCCGGCGGCGTCGGTGACGGGGATGTCGGTGAGGTTCGCGGCGTCGAACGACAGGATGCCGCCGACCGCGAAGAGCACCAGGCCGACGACGGCGATCGCGGCGATGACGAACGTGGCCTTGAGGGCCTCGCCGACGCCGAGCAGGTGCACGCCGACGAAGACCACGTAGCAGGCGAGGTAGACCCACCAGCCGTCGGTGATCCCGAACAGGCCGAGCGACTCCACGTAGCCGCCGATGAAGGTCGCGATGGCCGCAGGGGCGACGGCGTACTCGAGGAGGATCGCCGCGCCCGTGGCGAAGCCGCCCCAGGGACCCATGGCGACGCGGGCGAAGGTGTAGCCGCCGCCGGCCGCCGGGAGCGCCGAGGACATCTCGGCCAGGCCCAGCACCATGCACGTGTACATGACGGCCATGAGCACCGCGGCGACCGCGAGCCCGCCCCAGCCGCCCTGGGCGAGACCGAAGTGCCAGCCGGCGTAGTCGCCGGAGATCACGTACGCGACGCCGAGCCCCGCCAGCAGCACCCAGCTCGCCGAGCCGGCCCGCAGCTGGCGCGCGGCGAGGTAGTCGCTGCTCCCCGTGCCCGATCCCGGAGTCGACTCGACCTGTTCCGCCATCCGTGTCCCCTTCTCCTCGCCCCCGGAGCGCACAGCGTGAGGCAGGCGTGAAGTCCGTGGGTGACGATCGGGTTGCGATCGCCGACCAGCGCCCTCGCCCACCGGACACCTCCCCACGGACGCACCCGTGCGGCACGCTGTCGCGCGTGGACGAGAGCGCCCCGCTACGGGTCGGGTCGGCGCTGCCCGATCCCCCGTTCGAGCTCGACGGCACGGCGCAGGCGGGCGGCGCGATCGGCTTCGACCCGGCCGTCATGCAGGAGGTGTGCCGGCGCCTCGGGCGGGAGTACGTCCTCGTGCGCTACGAGGCCGACGACTTCGACGGCATCTTCGCCGGCCTCGACCAGGGCTCGTACGACGTCGTGGCCTCCGGGGCGACGATCACCGCGCACCGGCGCACGCTGGCCCGGTTCTGCCGCCCGCACGTGCGCTCCGGCCAGAGCCTCGTCGTCGACCGCCGCCGCCACCCCGACGTCCGCACCGTCGACGACCTCGCCGGCGGCATCCTCGGGGTGCAGCGGGGCAACACCTCCGAGCCGGTGGCCGAGGAGCTCGCCCGCGCCGGCCGGGTCGCGGCCGTCCGGCACTACGCCTACCACGACATCCTGATCGCGCTGGACGACGTCGCCGCGGGCCGGGTCGACGGCTTCATGAAGCTCGAGCCGGTCATGCGCTGGCTCACCCGCGACCGCCCCGGCCTCGCCGTCGTCCAGACCGGCATCACGCAGGAGGAGATCGGCGTGGCCGTCCGCCGCGACGACGCCGAGCTGGCCGATCGGCTCGACGGTGTCCTCGACGAGCTGCGCGGCGACGGCACCCTCGCCCGCCTCGGCCGCGAGTGGCTCGGCACCGACGCCCCGGGCACCACGACCGCGGTGCTGTCGTGACCCGCTCGTCCCGAGCTCGACGCCGGACCCGGCGGATCCTCAGGCGGTCGTCGTGTCGCTCCGGGGGCGGACGGTGGCCGGCTGCGCGTCGGTGTCGTCGGTGTCGTCGAGGCCGCGACGGCTCGTCTCCCCCGCCGCGAGGACGCAGACCACGGTGAGCACGCAGCAGGCCGCGATGACCACCGACACGAGCAGCGCGCTGCCCGAGCCCTGCAGCAGGCTCGCGAACACGACCGGCCCGAGCCCGGCCCCGATGCCCGCGACCTGGTAGCCCAGCGAGGCCCCGGTGTAGCGGGCGCGGGTGGAGAACAGCTCGGTGTAGAGCGCCGCCAGCGGCCCGTACATCGCCGCGTGCACGACGCCCTGGCCGACGACGACGCCGAGCACGAGCAGCGCGGTCGAGCCCGAGTCGACCAGCGGGAAGAGCAGGAACGCCCACACCGTCATCGCGAGGGCCCCGACGAGCACCACCGGGCGCCGGCCCACCCGGTCCGACAGCGCCGCGAAGCCGATGATGCCGACGATCGCGGCGATCGAGGACACCGTCAGGGCGTTGAGCACGGTCTGGCGGGCGAAGCCGGCCTGCACGGCGTAGGCGATGACGAACGTGGTGAGCACGCCCTGCGCGACGAAGGCGCCGAACCCGATACCGATCGAGAGCAGCAGGTTGCGCGGGTGGCGGCGCAGCACCTCGAGCAGCGGCGGTGCCGAGGGCGCGGCGTCGCTGCTCGCGCGGGCGAACACCGGCGTCTCCTCGACGCGGGCCCGCACGAACAGCCCGACGGCGAGCAGCACCGCGGAGAGCAGGAACGGGATGCGCCAGCCCCAGGAGAGGAAGCCCTGCTCGCCCGCGACGGCCGCCGCCCCGGCGAGCGCGGCCGTGGAGAGCACCATGCCGCTCGGCGCGCCCGCGTTGGTGAAGCTCGCCCAGAGCCCGCGGCGCGACGTCGCGTGCTCGGCGGACATGAGGACCGCCCCGCCCCACTCGCCGCCGACCGCGACACCCTGCAGCACGCGCAGCAGGACCAGCAGGATCGGGGCCCAGACGCCGATCTGGGCGTAGGTGGGCAGCACCCCGATGAGCACGCTGACGACGCCCATCAGCGTCATGGTCACGACCAGCATCTTCTTGCGCCCGACGCGGTCACCGAAGTGCCCGAACAGGATGCCGCCGAGCGGCCGCGCGAGGTAGCCGGTGGCCAGCGTCCCGAAGCTCGCGACGGTGCCCACCAGGGGGTCGAGCGTCGAGAAGAAGACCTTGGCGAACACGACCGCCGACGCCGTGGCGTAGAGCAGGAAGTCGTAGTACTCGATGACACTGCCCAGGTAGCTGGACAGCACCGCCCGCCGGAGCTGGGTCCGCGAGCGGGCGTCGGCCTCGGCCACGCCGGACCTCCTCGTCGTGTGTGGTCGCGGTCACGGGATCGCGGGGTCAATGTAGGCATCTCGCCGACGGCCGTCAACGATGTGCCCAACATCATGAGCGCTACGCTGCCCCGCGTGTCCGAGCACGACGTCGAGCCCCAGCACGACGTCGAGGTCGAGCCCGACGTCGAGCCGGACGCCGACGCACCCCGACCCCAGGCGATGCTGCTGACCTTCCTCGGCGGCTACCTGCTCGGCCGCGGCGTGCACGTGGCGACGAGCAGCCTCGTCGACGTCCTCGGCCGCGCCGGCGTCTCCGAGCACGCGACCCGCTCGACGGTGAGCCGCATGGCGCGCCGCGACCAGATCCACCGCGTACGCCGCGGGCGGCAGGTCTACGTCGGCCCGACCCCGGCGACCCGCGAGGTCCTGCGCGACGGCGACGCGCGCATCTGGCGCACCGACGTCGTCAACACCCACTGGGACGGGTCCTGGACGCTGCTGTCGTTCTCGCTGCCCGACGCCTGGGCCCGCGAGCGGCACCTGCTGCGGGCGCGCCTGTCGTGGGCCGGGTTCGGGCCCCTGCAGGGCGGGCTGTGGATCGCGCCGGGCGACGTCGACGTCCGGGCGCTCGCCGACGGACTGGGGCTGGAGGGGAGGCTGCGCGCGTTCGGGGCCCGCGCGCTCGACGGGACCGACGTCGACGCCCTCGTCCGCGACGCCTGGGACCTGCCCGCCCTCGCCGCGCGCTACCAGGCGTTCCGGGCCCGCTGGGGCGACGCCGCGTCGCGCCCGCACCTGCCCGACCCGCTCGCGGCCCAGCTCGTCCTGCAGACCGACTGGCTGCAGGCGATCCGCCGCGACCCCCGGCTGCCCCGGCGCCACCTGCCGCCCGACTGGCCCGCCGAGCCCGCCCACGCCCTGTTCCGCGACCTGTACACGACCTTCGAGCCGGGCGCCCGCACCGGCGCCGCCGCCCTCGACGTCATCCCCGACGAGGAGGCGACCGACCGACCTCCGTGAGCGGAATTCCGAGCTATAGCTCGGAATTCCGCTCACATGAGGTTCGTCCGGCAGCGGTTCAGCAGAGTGCGCAGGGCGGCGCGCTCGTCGGAGGCGAGGCCGGTCAGCATGCGCTCCTCGACGTCGGCGGCGCCGGGCTCGACGCGGGCCAGCAGCGCGCGACCCTCGTCGGAGAGCCCGATGAGCACGCGCCGCCCGTGGGTGGGGTCGGGGGTGCGCGTGATCCAGTGCCCGCGCTCGAGGGCGGCGAGCAGGTCCCCCATCGCCTGCGGGCTCACGAACGCGTTGCGGGCGAGCTCCGCCCCCGTCTGCCCCTCACGGCGCGCGAGGACCGTCAGGGCGGTCCACTGCGGGACCGTGACGCCGGTGCTGCGCAGCAGGTCGTCGAGGCGCGCGCGCACCGCCAGCTCGACCTGCTTGACCGCGTAGAGCAGCGACGGCCCGGACGCCGCCACCCCCGGCTCCGCTCCCGGTGCCGCCACCGTCGTCCCCCCTCGTCCACTTCCGCTCCCGCGCGACGCGCTCTAGTATCAAGATTCCTGATACTTCAAGGAGTGTGCCATGAGCGCGACGCCGCGCGCTGCCCTCGTCCCCGGATTGGGGACGTGGCCGGCTCGCCGGGCCCGGGCCGCTGCGCACCGCCCGGCGCTGGTCGGTCCCGGCCGGACGCTGACCTACGGCGAGCTCGCGGCGCGCGTCGACCGCCTCGCCGCCGACCTGCGCGCCCGGGGCGTCGGCGCCGGCGACCGGGTCGCCCAGGTCGGCGTCAACGCCGTCAGCGTGCTCGAGACCTTCTTCGCGGTCTGGCGCCTCGGCGCGATCGTCGTCCCGCTCAACCACCGTCTCGCCCCCGCCGAGATCGCCTACATGCTCGCCGACTCCGGCGCCGCGCTCCTCGTGGCGGGCGAGGACGCCGCGGCGCTCGTGGCCGCGGCCGCCCCGCCCTGCCCGGTGACCTGGACCGACGCCGGCTTCGAGGATGTCGCGACCAACGGCCCGACGCTCGACGACGCGCCCGACGTCGGCCCCGAGAACCCGGCGATCCTCCTCTACACCTCGGGCACCACCGGGCGACCGAAGGCCGCGGTGCTCAGCCACGGCAACCTCACCTGGAACACCGTCAACCAGCTCGCCGACACCGACGTCGCGAGCACCGACCGCGCCCTGTGCATCGCCCCGCTCTTCCACTGCGTGGGCCTCGGTCAGATCACCCTGCCGACCCTGCTCAAGGGCGGCTCGGTCGAGCCGCTCCCCCGCTTCGACCCGGGCGCGGTGCTCGCCCGCATCGGCGAGGCCGGCATCACGAGCTTCTCCGCGGTGCCCACGATGTTGCAGATGATGGTCGAGGACCCGGGCTGGGAGGCCGCGGAGCTCGGCACGCTGCACACGGTGCTCTACGGCGGCTCGCCGGTGCAGGAACGCGTCGCCCGCGCCTGGCTCGAGCGCGGCGTGCGCCTGCAACAGGGCTACGGCATGACCGAGGCCTCGCCCGGCGTGTGCATGGTGCCCCGCGAGGGCGACCCCGGCCGGCCCGTCTCGGTCGGCGTCCCGCACTTCTTCACCGACACCGCGATGCTGCGCGACGGCGTCCGCGACGGGCTGCCCGGCGAGCCCGCCGAGCTCCTCGTGCGCGGCCCGCACGTCTTCGGCGGCTACTGGGAGCGTCCCGCGGAGTCCGCGGCCGCGTTCGTCGACGGCGACTGGTTCCGCACCGGCGACGTCCTGCGCGTCGACGACGACGGCTGGGCCGACGTCGTCGACCGGGTCAAGGACGTGATCATCTCCGGCGGGGAGAACATCTACCCCGCCGAGGTCGAGGCCGTGCTCGTCGCGCGCGACGAGGTCGCCGACGCCGCCGTCGTCGGGGTGCCCGACGAGCGCTGGGGCGAGGTCGGCGCGGCGTACGTGCAGCTCCGGCCGGGTCGGGCGCTCGACGAGGACGCCCTGCGCGCCCACCTCGAGGCGCACCTGGCCCGCTACAAGATCCCGAAGTACCTGGTCGCCGTCGACGCGCTGCCCCGCAACGCGACCGGCAAGATCCGCCGTGTGGAGCTGCGGGGACGTGCGGTCCCCGCGGCGGGAGGAGTCCGATGAGCACCGCCCCCGAACCGGACGACACCGTGGCGTCCCTGCTGCCCCGGTCCCTGACGCTCCACCGCGACGGGCCGGTCGCGGTCCTGCGGCTCGCGCGCCCCGCCAAGCGCAACGCGCTCGACGACACCACGGTGCGCGGCCTCGAGACCTTCTTCACCGCACCGCCCGCCGACGTGCGCGCCGTCGTCCTCGACGCCGAGGGCGACCACTTCTGCGCGGGCCTCGACCTCGCCGAGCTCGGCGCCACCGACGCCGTCACCGGCGTCGAGCACTCCCGGTTCTGGCACCGCGTCTTCGACCGCATCGAGCACGGGCGCCTGCCGGTCGTCACCGTGCTCAAGGGCGCCGTCGTCGGCGGCGGGCTGGAGCTCGCCGCGGCCACGCACATCCGGGTCGCCGAGCCCAGCGCCTTCTTCGCGCTGCCCGAGGGCCGGCACGGGCTGTTCGTCGGCGGCGGCGGGTCGGTGCGCATCCCCAAGCTCATCGGCGTGCCGCGGATGACCGACATGATGCTCACCGGCCGCGTCCTCGACGCCGAGGAGGCCCTCGCGCTCGGCGTCGCCACCTACCGCACCGAGCCCGGCGGCGGCTTCGCCCAGGCCCTCGAGCTGGCCCACCGGGTGGCCGCCAACCCGCCGGTCAGCACGTTCGCCGTGCTCCAGGCCCTGCCCCGGATCGCCGCCGCGCGCGACGAGGAGGGCTACCTCATGGAGGCGCTCATGGCCGCGATCTCCTCGAGCAGCAGCGAGGCCCAGGACCGCATGACGGCCTTCCTCGCGGGCCGCGCCGGGAAGGTGCGCTAGATGGCGCCGATGGGTCAGCCGCCCGAGGGCACCGTCACCGCCCGCTTCGTCGCGTACCTCGCGCGCGAGCGCGGGCTGCGGTTCGACGACTACGCCGCCCTGCACCGCTGGTCGGTCACCGACCTCGACGGCTTCTGGTCCGCGGTCACCGAGTTCTTCGGCGTGCGGTTCCACGACGCCCCGACCGCCGTGCTCGCGCGCCGGGAGATGCCGGGCGCGCAATGGTTCCCGGGCGCCACGCTGAACTACGCGGAGCAGGCGCTCGCGCACGACGCCGGTATCGATCCCCAGGGTCCGGCTCTCCTCGCCCACTCCCAGACCCGCGACGACCAGACCTGGACCTGGGCGGAGCTCCGCGACGCCGTCGCCCGCGCCCGCGCCGGTCTCCAGCGCCTCGGGGTCCGCCGCGGCGACCGGGTCGTCGCCTACGCCCCGAACATCCCCGAGACGGTCGTCGCGCACCTCGCCGCCGCGAGCCTCGGAGCCGTGTGGGCGTCGTGCGCGCCGGAGTTCGGGGCGCGCAGCGTGGTCGACCGGTTCGCGCAGATCGAGCCGACCGTCCTGCTCGCCGTCGGCGGCTACGTCTACGGCGACAAGCCGATCGACCGCACCGACGAGGTCGCCGCCGTGCGCGCCGCCCTGCCGACCGTGCGCCACGTCGTCGAGGTCCCCTACGGCCCGGGCACCGTCCCCGACGCGACGCCGTGGGCCGAGCTCGTCGGCACCCCCGCCGAGCCCGCCTTCGACCCGGTCCCGTTCGACCACCCGCTGGTCGTGCTCTTCTCCTCGGGCACCACCGGCCCGCCGAAGGCGATCGTCCACGGGCACGGCGGGATCACCGTCGAGCACCTCAAGAACCACGGCCTCGCCTGGGACGTGCAGCCCGGCGACCGCATGCTCTGGTTCACGACGACGGCCTGGATGATGTGGAACGCCCTGGTCAGCGGCCTGCTGCACCGTGCGACGCTGATCCTCGTCGACGGGAACCCGCTGCACCCCGACGTGTCCTGGCAGTGGCGCCTGGCCGCCCGGGCGGGCGCGACGCACTTCGGCGCCTCCCCCGGCTTCCTCATGGCCTGCCGCGGCCAGGGCGTCCACCCCGCGGTCGAGAACGACCTCGGGCCCCTGCGCCAGGTCTGCGTGGCCGGCAGCCCGCTGCCGCCCGAGGGCTACCGCTGGGTCGCCGAGGAGTTCGGCCCGGACGTGCTGCTGCTCGTCGGCAGCGGCGGCACCGACGTCTGCACGGGGATCGTGCAGGGCGGGCCGTGGCAGGAGGTCGTCGAGGGCGAGATCTCCGGCCCGGAGCTCGGGGTCGACGCCGCCGCCTTCGACCCGGACGGGAACGAGGTCGTCGGCGAGCGCGGCGAGCTCGTCATCCGGGCGCCGATGCCGTCGATGCCGCTGTGCTTCTGGAACGACCCGGACGGCTCCCGGCTGCGCGCGGCCTACTTCGACACCTACCCCGGCGTCTGGCGCCACGGCGACTGGGTGCGCTTCGCCCCGTCGGGCTCGGTCGTCGTGTCCGGGCGCTCGGACGCGACGCTCAACCGGGGCGGCGTGCGGCTCGGGACCGCCGAGTTCTACGCCGTGGTCGAGGAGATGCCCGAGGTCGCCGACAGCCTCGTCGTGCACCTCGAGGACCCGGCCGGCGGGCCGGGCGAGCTGCTGCTGTTCCTCGTCCCGGCGCCCGGGTACGTGGTGGACGACGCGCTCGTCGCCAAGGTCCGCGCCGAGCTGCGCTCCGCCCTCTCGCCGCGCCACGTGCCCGACCGCGTCCACGCCGTCGCGAGCGTGCCGCGGACCCGCACGGGCAAGAAGCTCGAGGTGCCCGCCAAGCGGATCCTGCTCGGGGCCGACCCGGACGCCGTCGCCTCGCGGGACTCGCTGGCCGACGCCTCGGCGCTGGACGCGTTCGTGGGGCTCGCGCCGTGAGGATCGCGGTGGTCGGGACGGGCGTGATCGGCGGGAGCTGGGCGCGCCTGTTCCTCGCCCACGGCCACGAGGTCGTCGCCACCGACCCGGCGCCGGGGGCCGAGGAGCGGCTCCCCGACGGCGTGGCCTTCACCCCCGACCCGGCCGAGGCCGTCGCCGGCGCCGACTTCGTCCAGGAGAACGGCCCCGAGCGCCTAGAGGTCAAGCACGCGCTGCTCGCGACGCTCGACGCCGCGGCGCGCCCCGAGGTCGTCATCGCGAGCAGCTCGTCGATGCTGCGGCCCACCGACCTCGCCCGCGGGGTGCCCGGCCACCCCGAGCGGGTGCTCGTCGGGCACCCGTTCAACCCGCCGCACCTCGTCCCGCTCGTCGAGGTCGTGCCCGGGGAGGCGACGTCGGAGGCGGCCGTCGAGGCCGCGATGGCGTTCTACGCGGGCGTCGGCCGCACCCCGCTGCGCCTGCGCGCCGAGCTGCCCGGCCACCTCGCCAACCGGCTCCAGGCCGCGCTGTGGCGCGAGGCGTACTCGCTGGTCGATCGCGGGGTGGCGACCGTCGCCGACGTCGACACCGCGATCACCGAGGGCCCCGGGCTGCGCTGGGCCGCCGTCGGACCGATCACCGGCCAGCACCTCTCCGGCGGCGCCGGCGGGCTCGCGCACGTCCTCGAGCACCTCCACCCCGGCACCGAGGCGCTGTGGGCCGACCTGGGCACCCCGACCATGACCCCCGAGCTCGCCGACCGCCTCGTCACCCAGGTGACCGAGGCCGTCGACGGCACCGACGCCGACACCCTGCTCGCCCGGCGTGACGCGGTCATCCGCGCCGTCCTGACCGCACGGGAGCACTGATGGATCCCGCGATGGACCTCCAGACCCTCACCGCCATCGACGTCCACACCCACGTGGAGCAGGACGCGCACGGCTGCTTCGCGCTGACCGACGAGCTGCTCGACGCCTCGGCGGCGTACTTCCGCAGCGACCAGGACCGCACGCCCACCGTCGAGGCGATCGCCGCGCACTACCGCGAGCGGTCGATGGCCGCGGTCGTGTTCACCGTCGACGCCCCCGCGCAGACCGGGCACCCGCCGCTGTCGAGCGAGGAGATCGTCGAGCGGGCGGCGGCGTTCCCGGACGTGCTCATCCCGTTCGGCTCGGTCGACCCGCACGGCGGGCGGGCGTCGGTGGCGCGGGTGCGCCGGCTGGTCGAGCAGGGGGCCCGGGGGTTCAAGTTCCACCCGACGCTGCAGGGCTTCGAGCCCAACGACCGTGTCTTCTACCCGCTCTACGAGGCGATCGCCGAGGCCGGCGTGCCGGCCCTGTTCCACACCGGCCAGACGGGCATCGGCGCGGGCCTGCCCGGCGGCGCCGGGCTCAAGCTGCGGTACTCGGACCCGATGCTGCTCGACGACGTCGCCGCCGACTTCCCGTCGCTGACCATGATCTTCGCCCACCCGTCGGTGCCGTGGCAGGACGCGGCCATCTCGATCGCCGGCCACAAGGCCAACGTCTACATCGACCTCTCGGGCTGGTCGCCGAAGTACTTCCCGCCGCAGCTGGTGCGCGCGGCGTCGCGGCAGCTGCGCGAGAAGGTGCTGTTCGGCTCCGACTTCCCGGTGATCACGCCGGACCGCTGGCTCGCCGCGTTCGCCGACCTGGACATCCCGGACGGCGTGCGCCCGGCGATCCTCAAGGACAACGCGGCGCGGGTGCTGGGCCTGGCCTGATCAGCCGTCCTGCAGCGCGCGGTCCACCGCCGCCGCGGCGCCGTCGAGGGCGATCGCGCTCTGGCTGCCGTCGGCGAGGTCCTTGAGCTGGATCTCGCCGGCCTCGAGGTCGCGGTCGCCGAGCACGAGCGCGTAGCGGGCCCCGGAGCGGTCGGCGGCCTTCATCGCGCCCTTGAGCCCGCGGTTGCCGTAGGCCAGGTCGGCGCGGATGCCGGCCCGCCGCAGCGCGCCGACGATGCCGACCAGGCGCTCCTTGGCCGCCTCGCCCAGCGGCACGCCGAAGACCTCGACGCGGCCCGCGACGTCGTGCCCGGCCTCCTCGGCGCGGCAGGCGAGCAGCGCCCGGTCGACGCCGAGGCCGAACCCGACGCCCGGGAGCGCCGGCCCGCCGAGCTCGGCCATGAGCCCGTCGTAGCGCCCGCCGCCGCCGATGCCCGACTGCGAGCCCAGACCGTCGTGGACGAACTCGAAGGTCGTCTTCGTGTAGTAGTCGAGCCCGCGCACCATCCACGGGTTCTCGACGTAGGCGACGCCCAGGTCGTCGAGGTAGCGCTTGACCGCGGCGTGGTGCGCGGCGGCCTCGTCGGAGAGGTGGTCGACCATGAGCGGCGCGCCCTCGAGCTGCGCGCGGACCTCGGGGCGCTTGTCGTCGAGCACCCGCAGCGGGTTGATGCGGGCGCGCTCGCGGGTGGGCTCGTCGAGGTCGAGCTTCTCGAGGAAGCGGGTCAGCTCGGCGCGGTACTGCGGGCGGGTCGTGGCGTCGCCGAGGCTCGTGATCTCGAGGCGGTAGCCGCGCAGGCCCAGCGCGCGGAAGCCGGCGTCGGCGACGGCGAGGACCTCGGCGTCCAGGGCCGGGTCGTCGACACCGATCGCCTCGACGCCCACCTGCTGCAGCTGGCGGAACCGCCCGGCCTGGGGGCGCTCGTAGCGGAAGAACGGCCCGGCGTAGCGCAGCTTGACCGGCAGCCCGCCCTTGTCGAGGCCGTGCTCGATGACCGACCGGACGACGCCCGCGGTGCCCTCGGGGCGCAGGGTCACCGAGCGGCCGCCGCGGTCGTCGAACGAGTACATCTCCTTGGACACGACGTCGGTCGACTCGCCGACCCCGCGGGCGTAGAGCGCGGTGTCCTCGAAGACGGGCAGCTCGATGTGCGCGTAGCCGGCGCGGTCGGCCTCGCGGACGAGCGTGTCGCGCACCGTCGTGAACTCGGGCCCGACGTACTCCGGGATGCCCTTGGGCGCGGCGAACCCGCCGGGCGGGACCTGCGCGCTCACAGGTGCCGTCCGGGCGCGCTCGTCAGGCCCTGCACGAACGGGTTGGAGGTGCGCTCCTGACCGACGGTGGTCATCGGGCCGTGGCCGGGCAGCACCGCGGTCTCGTCGGGCAGCGAGAGGATCTTGTCGCGCAGCGACGCCATCATCTCCTCGGTGCTCCCGCCGGGCAGGTCGGTGCGCCCGATGCTGCCCTGGAAGAGCGTGTCGCCGGCCAGCAGGAACGGCTGGCCCTCCTCGGTGGCCGACCGGAACACCACCGAGCCGCGGGTGTGCCCCGGCGTGTGGTCGACGGTCAGGCGCAGGCCGGCGAGCTCGAGCTCCGCGCCGTCGGCGAGGACCTCCACCGAGCGCGGCTCGCGGAACTCCAGCCCCGGGTACATCGCGGCGATCTGCTGGCCCATCGGCCCGACGGAGCCGAGCGGGTCGGCGAGCATGTGCCGGTCCTCGGGGTGGATCCAGGCGGGGATGTCGTCGCCGTCGCAGACGGGCGTGACCGACCACATGTGGTCCATGTGCCCGTGCGTGAGCAGCACCGCCACCGGGGTCAGACGGTGGCGCGCGAGCACCTCGCGCAGCCCCTCCTCGGCGTCCTGGCCCGGATCGACCACCACGGCGGACTCCCCGGGTCCGGGCGCGACCACGAAGCAGTTGGTCTGGAACACCCCGGCCGCGAAGGCCTCGACCAGCACGTCCTCGTCCTCCTCGGCTCGCACGGTGGTGGGATCGGCGACCCGACCAGCCTAGTCGAGACCCTCACGGGGACCGGTCGGCGCGGTTCCTACGATGTCCGCCGTGCCGACGAACGAGCAGCGCCGGAAGGCCGCCAAGCGCAAGCTGGAACGCCAGATCGAACGGCGGGCCGAGCGGGCGAAGCGCCGTCGGCAGCGCCTGGCGCTGATCTCCGTGGTGGCGGTCGTGGCCGTGGTCGCGGTCGCCGCGGGCATCTACTTCCTGGTGTCGGGGCCGAGCGAGCCCGAGCCGGTGGCCGCGCCGGCCTGCCAGTACAACCCCTCGGAGCCGGCCGCCAAGCCCAACACCCCACCGGACCCGAACCCGCCGGCCACCGGCACGGTGAACGTCGACCTGCAGACCTCGCAGGGTGCGATCCCGCTGACACTGGACCGGGCGTCGGCGCCGTGCGCGGTGAACGCCGTGGTCAGCCTCGCGTCGCAGGGCTTCTACGACGACACCCCGTGCCCGCGCCTCGTCACCGGCCAGGGTCTCCAGGTGCTCCAGTGCGGCGACCCGACCGGCTCCGGCGCGGGCGGGCCGGGGTACCAGTACGCCGAGGAGCCCCCGCAGGGCCTGCCGCCGTACCCGGGCGCCGAGGGCCAGGCGTCGACGTACGCCCGCGGCCTCGTCGCCATGGCCAAGAGCTCCCAGCCCGGCTCGACCGGGAGCCAGTTCTTCCTCGTCTACGGCGACTCGGCGCTGCCGCCGGAGTACTCGGTGATCGGGCGGATCGCGACCGAGGGGCTCGCCGTGCTCGACCGCGTCGGCGCGGGCGGCGACGACGGCTCGAACCAGGCGGGCGGCGGGGCACCGAACATCCCGGTGCAGATCCAGCGCGCCGTGGTGGCGGCACCGCCCGCGCCGTAGTCCGGCAGCGTTCCGGCAGCGTCCTGACAGCGCGGGGCGCCACCGTCGGGACACCGCGCCGGACCCCCCGGCGCGGGACCCGACGGGAGGACCCGCCATGCCCACGTTCCCCGGCTCCGCCGGCACCGTCTTCCACGACCGCTGGTCGCCGCAGACCCCGGTCCGCGGCACCGTGGTGCTGCTGCACGGCTACGGCGAGCACCTCGGTCTCTACGACGCCCTGGCGCGGCGGCTCACGGCGCAGGGCCAGGCCGTGTACGCCCTCGACGCGGTCGGCCACGGACGCAGCGAGGGCGAGCGGGCGCTCATCGCGTCGTGGGACCTGCTGGTCGACGACGCCCGCACCCTTGCCGAGATCGCCCGTGCCGACCACCCGCAGGTGCCGCTGACGCTCGTCGGCCACTCCGGCGGGGCGCTCGCCGCGGTCCTGCTGGCGCAGCGCTCGCCCGGGGTGGCGGACGCCGTGGTGCTCTCGGCGGCGCCGATGCGGTCGCAGGACTGGATCCACGAGTGGCTCGCGCTCGGCGAGCCGGAGACCCCGGCCGAGGACCCGCGCGAGGGGCTGAGCACGCACCCCGAGTACGTCGACGCCCTGCTCCACGACCCGCTGACCCACCACGGCGGCTTCCGGCGGGAGACGTTGCAGGCGGTCACCGACACCTGGCCGGAGGTCGCCGACGGGCTGGCCGCCGGCCGGCCGGGAGTACCGGTGCTGCTCGTGCACGGCGAGGCGGACCCGGTCGTGCCGGTCGAGCACTCCCGTCTGACCGCGGACCAGCTGCCCGACGCCCGCGTGGTCACGTTCCCCGGCGACCTCCACGACGTCCTCAACGAGCACGACCGCGACGCCGTGCACGACGCCGTCGCGGCGTTCGTGGACGAGGTGGCGGCGGTCCGGGCGTAGGTCCGGTTCGTCCAAGACGCCTCGTGCGGGCGGGCCCTACCGTCGGTGCATGGCGACGACCGACACCACCGCTCAGGAGCTGATCGCCCTCGTCGACGACTGGGCCGCGGCGATCTGCTCCGACGACGCCGACCGCATCGCCGCGTTCATGGACGACGACTGGGCCATCGTCTCGTGGACGGGCGTGACGAGCCGCGAGGACTTCTTGTCCTTCGTCCGCTCGGGGGCCCTCGGGCACACACGCATGGAGGGGGTCGGCGAGCGCCGGGTGCGCGTGTACGGCGACACCGCCGTGCTGAGCGTGCGGGTCCTGTCCACCGCCCAGTACGGCGGACAGGACATCCCCGCCGACGAGTGGACGAGCGACGTGTTCGTCCGACGCCCCGCGGGCTGGCGGTGCGTGCTGACGCACATCACGCCGGTCCAGGAGTGATCGAAGTACCGATACGGACGTTGAGTGTCCGCGACGGCACTTCGCTGGCACCACCTCAGCCGGCGGGGCTCAGGGGGACGGCGTTGGGGTGCAGGGGCGCGGGGAGGTCGGTGGCGCCGTCGGGGTCGAGGTAGCGGTCGACGGCGGCGGCGGCGGAGCGGCCCTCGGCGATGGCCCAGACGATGAGCGAGGCGCCGCGGTGGGCGTCGCCGCAGACGAACACGCCCGGGGCGTCGGTCTGCCAGTCCGAGCCGCAGCCGATCGAGCCCTTCGGCGTCCGCTCGAGGCCGAGGCCCGGGATGAGCGGCATGTCGTCGGGGCCGGTGAAGCCGATGGAGAACAGCACGAGGTCGCACGGCATCTCGTGCACCTCCTCGCTGGTCGGCACGACCTCGCGGCGCCCGTCGGCGTCGCGGCGCACCTCCACCGACGACAGCTCGACGGCCCGCACGTGGCCGCGGTCGTCGCCGACGAAGCGGCGCACGGCCGTCGCGAACAGGCGCTCGCCGCCCTCCTCGAGCGCCGGCGGGGTGCGGAACACGTACGGCCAGGTCGGCCAGGGCGACGACGACTCCTCGCGGGTCTTCGGCGGCGGCGGGTACTGGTCGAGCTGGTGCACGCCGATCGCGCCCTGGCGGGTGGCGGTGCCGTAGCAGTCGGCGCCGGTGTCGCCGCCGCCGATGATGACGACGTTCTTGCCGCGCGCGTTGATCGGCGAGGGCCCGTCGCCCTCGCACTCGCGGTTGGCCGGGACCAGGTACTCCATCGCCAGGTGGATGCCCTCGAGGTCGCGGCCCTCGATCGTCCGGTCGTCGCGCCCGGCCAGCGCCCCGACCGCGAGCACCACCGCGTCGTGGTCGGCGCGCAGGCGCTCGACCGGCATGTCGTCGCCCCCGACCTCGCAGTTCGTCACGAAGCGGGTGCCCTCGGTGCGCATCTGCTCGAGGCGCCGGTCGACCTCCCACTTCTCGAACTTGAACTCCGGGATGCCGTAGCGCATGAGCCCGCCGAGGCGGTCGTCGCGCTCGTAGACGGTGACGTCGTGGCCGGCGCGCGTGAGCTGCTGGGCCGCGGCGAGACCCGCCGGCCCGGATCCGACCACGGCGACCCGCTTGCCCGTGCTGATCGCGGGCGGCTGCGGCGTGACGTGGCCGTCGAGCCAGCCGTTCTCCGCGATCGACCACTCGACGCGCTTGATCGCCACCGCGCCGGGCTGGCTCGTGATCGACAGGACGCACGCCGCCTCGCACGGCGCGGGGCACAGCGCGCCCGTGAACTCGGGGAAGTTGTTCGTCGCGTGCAGTCGTTCGGTCGCGCGCGCCCACTCCCCCCGCCGCACGTGGTCGTTCCACTCGGGGATGAGGTTGCCGAGCGGACAGCCCGCCCCGCCGGAGTGGCAGAACGGGATGCCGCAGTCCATGCAGCGCGCGGCCTGCGTCTGCGTGCCCGCGCGGACCTCCGGGTCGGTCAGCGGGGCGTAGAGCTCGTGCCAGTCGGTGCGGCGCTGCTCGACCGGACGCTTGGGGTTGTCCTGCCGCTCGTACTTGAGGAACCCGCGCGGGTCAGCCACCGGCCGCCACCTCCATGATCACCTCGTCGGGGTCGCGCCCCTCGGCCTGGGCGCGCTGCGTCGCGTCGAGGACGCGGCGGAAGTCGTCGGGCATCACCTTGGTGAACCGGCGGACGGTGTCGTCCCACGCGGCGAGCAGGGCCGCCGCCCGCGGCGACCCGGTGAGCTCCTGGTGGCGCACCACGATGCCGTGCAGCCAGTCGGCGTCCTCGTCGTCGACCGCGTCGAGCGAGACCATCTCGCTGTTCACCCGGCTCTCGGGCAGGTCGAGCACGTAGGCGATGCCCCCGGACATGCCCGCGCCGAGGTTGCGGCCCGTGGTGCCGAGCACGACGACGCGCCCGCCCGTCATGTACTCGCAGGCGTGGTCACCGGTGCCCTCGACGACGGCGAGCGCGCCGGAGTTGCGCACGCAGAACCGCTCGCCGACCTGCCCGCGCAGGAACACCTCGCCGCCGGTCGCGCCGTAGGCGATGACGTTGCCGGCGATGACGTGGCGCTCCTCGGCGGTGCCCGCGAACGGGGCCCGGTCGTCGGGCCGCACGATCACCCGCCCGCCGGACAGCCCCTTGGCCAGGTAGTCGTTGGCGTCGCCGACGAGGTCGAGCGTCATCCCCGGCGGCAGGAACGCGCCGAACGACTGGCCCGCCGACCCGTGGAGCTCGACGTGGATCGTGTCGTCGGGCAGCCCGTCGCGGCCGTGGCGGCGCGTCACCTCGGCGCCGGTGAGGGTGCCGACGGTGCGGTTGACGTTGCGGACCGGCATCTCCAGGCGCACCGGCGTCGCGTCGGCCAGGGCGCCCTCGGCGAGCTGCATCAACGTGCGGTCGAGCGCCCGGTCCAGGCCGTGGTCCTGCTCCCGGGTGCGGATACGGTCGGTCGACGCGCCCTCGGGCACGTCGGGCACCGTGAACAGCGGCGTCAGGTCGATGCCGCGGGCCTTCCAGTTGTCGATCGCCTCGCGGCCGTCGATCAGCTCGGCGTGCCCGATGGCCTCGTCGAGCGAGCGGAAGCCCAGCTCGGCGAGGTGCTCGCGGACCTCCTCGGCGACGAACCAGAAGAAGTTCTCGACGAACTCCGGCCGGCCGGTGTAGCGCTTGCGCAGCTCCGGGTTCTGGGTCGCGACGCCGACCGGGCAGGTGTCGAGGTGGCAGACGCGCATCATGATGCAGCCGTTGACGACGAGCGGGGCGGTCGAGAAGCCGTACTCCTCGGCGCCGAGCAGCGCGCCGATGATGACGTCGCGGCCGGTCTTCATCTGGCCGTCGACCTGCACGGTGATGCGATCGCGCAGACCGTTGATCATCAGCGTCTGCTGGGTGTCGGCCAGGCCGATCTCCCACGGCGCGCCGGCGTGCTTGAGCGAGGTCAGCGGCGCGGCGCCCGTGCCGCCCTCGTAGCCCGAGATCAGCACGACGTCGCTGTGCGCCTTGGCCACCCCCGCCGCGACCGTGCCGACGCCGACCGAGGCCACCAGCTTCACGTGGATGCGGGCGTGCTCGTTGGCGTTCTTGAGGTCGTGGATGAGCTGCTTGAGGTCCTCGATCGAGTAGATGTCGTGGTGCGGCGGCGGTGAGATGAGTCCGACGCCCGGCGTCGAGTACCGCACCTCGGCGATCCACGGGTAGACCTTCTGGCCCGCGAGCTGGCCGCCCTCCCCCGGCTTGGCCCCCTGCGCCATCTTGATCTGGATGTCGGTGCAGTTCACCAGGTACTCGCTGGTCACGCCGAAGCGGCCGGACGCGACCTGCTTGATCGACGACCGCTTCGACGGGTCGTAGAGCCGGACCGGGTCCTCGCCGCCCTCGCCGGTGTTCGACTTGCCGCCGATGTTGTTCATGGCGATCGCGAGGTCGGTGTGCGCCTCGGCCGAGATCGAGCCGTAGGACATCGCGCCCGTCGCGAAGCGCTTGACGATCTCGGTCGCCGGCTCGACCTCCTCGAGCGGGATCGGCGTCCGCTCCTCCGTCTTCAGCCGGAACATCCCGCGCAGCGCGCCGCCCGACTCGAGCAGCCGGTTGACCTCGGCCGTGTACTTCTTGAACACGTCCCACTGCCTGGTGCGCGTGGAGTGCTGCAGCAGGAAGACGGTCTCGGGGCTGAACAGGTGCAGCTCGCCCTCGCGCCGGTAGGCGTACTCGCCGCCGACCTCGAGCTTGCGGTGCTTGCGCTCCCCCGGGTTGTCCGGGTACGCGCGACGGTGGCGCTCGGCGGCCTCGCGGGCGACGAGGTCCAGCCCGCCGCCGCCGAGCTTCGACGACGTGCCCCAGAAGAACTCGTCGACGAACTCCTGCGAGAGCCCGAGCGCCTCGAACGCCTGCGCCGCGGTGTAGCCCGAGACCGTGGAGATGCCCATCTTCGACATCACCTTGCGCACGCCCTTGACCAGCGCGTTGATGAAGTTCCGGACGGCCTGCTCGCAGTCGACGCCCTGCAGCCACCCGTTGTTGATCATGTCTTCGATGGACTCGAAGGCCAGGTACGGGTTGACCGCCGCCGCGCCGTAGCCCAGCAGCAGCGCGACGTGGTGCACCTCGCGGGCGTCGCCGCACTCGGCGACGAGCGCCACCTGGGTGCGCTCCCGGGTGCCGACGAGGTGGTGGTGCACCGCGGAGACCAGCAGCAGGGCCGGGATCGGCGCCCACTGCGCGTCGGAGTCGCGGTCGGAGAGCACGAGGATGCGCTTGCCGGCGGCGATGGCCTCCGACGACTCGCGCCGCACGCGGTCCAGCGCCTCGCGCAGCGCCTGCTCGCCGCCGTCCACCTCGTAGAGGCCGCTGATGACGGTGGCGGCGAAGCCGGGCATGTCGCCGTCGTCGTTGATGTGGATGAGCTTGGCCAGGTCGTCGTTGTCGATGACCGGGTCGGGCAGCACGACCTGGCGGCAGGACGCGGGCCCCGGGTGGAAGAGGTTCTGCTCGGGACCGATCGCTCGCGCCATCGAGGTCACGAGCTCCTCGCGGATGGCGTCCAACGGCGGGTTGGTGACCTGGGCGAACAGCTGGACGAAGTAGTCGTAGAGCATCCGGGCCCGTGACGAGAGGGCCGCGGTGGGCGTGTCCGTGCCCATCGACCCCAGCGGCTCGGCGCCCGTCGTCGCCATCGGCGCGAGGAGGATGCGCTGCTCCTCCTCGGTGTAACCGAACGTCTGCTGACGGCGCATCACGGACTCGTGGGTGTGCACGACGTGCTCGCGCGCCGGCAGCTCGTCGAGCCGGATGAGGCCCGCGTGCAGCCACTCGCCGTACGGCGCCTCGGCGGCCAGCGCGCTCTTGTAGGCGTCGTCGTCGACGATCCCCACGCCCTGTTCCCCCGTCGCTGCGCTCGCCCCGGAGCGGGTGTCCACCAGGAACATCCGCCCCGGCCGCAGCCGGCCCTTGGCCAGCACGTGCTCCGGGTCGACCTCCAGGACGCCGGACTCGCTCGCGAGCACGACCCGGTCGTCGTCGAGGTGCCACCAGCGCGCCGGACGCAGGCCGTTGCGGTCGAGGGTGGCCCCCATCAGCGTGCCGTCGGTGAACACGACGGCCGCCGGACCGTCCCACGGCTCCATCAGCGTGGCGTGGAACCGGTAGAAGTCGCGCTGGTCGGCGGGCATCTCGGCGTGGTTCTCCCACGCCTCGGGGATCATCATCATCACCGCGTGCGGCATCGCACGGCCGCCGAGCACGAGGAGCTCGAGCACCTCGTCGAAGCTCGCCGAGTCGGACACCGCCTCCGGTGACACCGGCATCGCGCGCTGCAGGTCGCCCGGGAAGAGGTCGGTCGCGAGCAGCGCCTCGCGGGCCCGCATGCGGTTGCGGTTGCCGCGGATGGTGTTGATCTCACCGTTGTGCGCCATGCACCGGTACGGGTGCGCCAGCGGCCAGCTCGGGAAGGTGTTGGTCGAGAACCGGCTGTGCACGACGGCGATGGCGCTGACCAGCCGGTCGTCGCGCAGGTCGGGGAAGAACAGGGGCAGCTGGTCGGTGGTCAGCATGCCCTTGTAGGTCATGGTGCGGCTCGACAGCGAGGCGATGTAGACCCCGCAGCCCTCCTCCTGCGACTGGCGCTCGACGCGCTTGCGCAGGATCCAGGCGAGGCGGTCGAGCGCGAGGCCGCTCGCCGACCGATCGGGCGTCGCGACGACCAGCTGCGCGAAGTGCGGCATCGCCCCGCGCGCCACCGACCCGACGTCGGCGCCCTCGGGGTCGACGGGCACGTCCCGCCAACCCAGGACGTCGAGCCCCTCCTCGGCGGCGATGCGCTCGAGCAGCGACACCGCCTTGACCCGGTCGTCCGCGTCCGCGGGCAGGAACGCGAGCCCGGTGGCGTAGGCGAGGACGGGCGCCCCGCCGTCGGGCGAGGGCTGGGGCTCGGGCAGGTCGAAGTCGACGGTGGCGCGCAGCAGCCCGTCCGGCACCTGGATCATGATCCCGGCGCCGTCGCCGCTGGTCGGCTCGCTGCCGGCCGCGCCGCGGTGGTCGAGGTTGTGCAGCACCGTCAGGGCGTCGCGCACGATGTCGTGACTCGCCACGCCGCGGGCGTGCGCGACCGCGCCGACACCGCAGGCGTCGTGCTCGTGGGCCGGGTCGTACAGCCCCTGCCGACCCGGTGTCGATGCGCCAGGCAGTACGGCCATCGGTGCCTCCTCGTCGTCACGGGACGGGTGGTGGGTGACCCGGGGACGACGATGGCCCAGGACGGATGCGCAGCGGGTCCGTGGAGGTCCCGGAGAATTCGACGGAGGTCGTCGTCCGGGGACGGGCACGGACCGGCGGCGCGGGACCCCGACGTCCTGCGCGGTGCGCGATCGATGGTAGTCCGTGGACGACCGTGTGGCGCGCCGGTGAACGGCCGGCGCCCGTGTGATGCGGCTAGCTCTTGGCGGCCGACGGGGGCTCCGCCGGCGCGTCCTCCTCCTGCTCCGGGTCGGCGGGCTCCGCGTCGACGCTGCTGCTGTCGGCCGACCCGCCCTTGCCGCCGGGCGCCGCCGCGGGCGTCCGCTCCGAGTACCGCACCTGCGCCTCGTTCTCGGAGCGCTGGTCCTCGTCCGGGTCCCCGGTACTTCCGTTGCGTGTCACGGGATTCGACGTACCCGGGCCGTCGTCGCCCGAACCGGCATCGGAGGTGGTGTCGCCGGGGGCCTCGCCGGTGCCGTGCGGGTCGGGGCCCTGGTCCGCCGCGCGCCCGAAGACCTCCCGCGGACGGCCGCGCATCCACACGAGGTAGGCCACCGCCCCCGCGAACACCAGCGCGGAGACCACGACGTTGATCCGGACGTCGCCGAACACGCGGGTCGCGGGGTCGGTGCGCATCAGCTCGATGACGAAGCGGCCGGCCGTGTAGCCCGCGACGTAGAGCGCGAACGCGCGGCCGTGGGAGAGCCGGAAGCGCCGGTCGGCCCACACCACGAGGGCGGCGACGGCGAGGTTCCAGAGCAGCTCGTAGAGGAACGTCGGGTGCACGACCGCCACGGGCGTCGTGTCGAGCGCGACGCCGGCGAGGTTGTCGGGCAGGCCCGTCGAGGGGTCGACGCGGCGGTAGAGCTCGAGGCCCCACGGCAGCGTCGTCGGGGCGCCGTAGAGCTCCTGGTTGAACCAGTTGCCCAGCCGGCCGATGGCCTGCGCGGTGACGATGCCGGGCGCGGCGGCGTCCGCGAACGCCGTCAGCGGCACCCCGCGGCGCCGGCACCCGATCCAGGCGCCCACGCCGCCCAGCGCGATCGCGCCCCAGATGCCGAGCCCGCCCTGCCAGATGTACAGCGCGGCCACCGGGTCGCCGCCAGGCCCGAAGTAGGTCGGCCAGTCGGTGGCGACGTGGTAGAGCCGCCCACCGGTCAGCCCGAACGGCACCGCGAACACGGCGATGTCGGTGACGGTGCCGGGCTCGCCGCCGCGGGCGACGAAGCGGCGCTCGGTCCAGAGGATCGCCACGACGATCCCGACGATGATGCAGAGCGCGTACGCGCGCAGCGGCACCGGCCCGAGCTGCCAGACGCCCTGGGGCGGGCTGGGCAGGTAGGTGGGCAGGTAGGTGGGCAGAGACGTGGGCAGAGACATGGGCAGAGCCGTGGCCGCTGTCTGCACCGCTGGGAGCACGGCCGCCACGCTATCGCCCGACGGTCAGCGCCCCGTGTGCTGGCCCCGCACCCCGGCGGCGAGCTCGGTGGTCAGCCGCGCGACGGCCGCGCGCCCGTGCTCGGCCGCGCTGACGAGCGCCGAGCCGACGATGACGCCGTCGGCGAAGCCCGCCACCTCGCCGGCCTGGGCGCCGTTGCGCACACCGAGACCGACGCCGATCGGGAGGTCCGTGTGCGCGCGGGCGCGGGCGACGAGGGTGGACGCCGTGCCGGACACCGCGTCGCGGGCGCCCGTCACGCCCATCGTCGAGGCGGCGTAGAGGAAGCCCCGCGTGGCCGCGGTGGTGGCGGCGATGCGCTCGTCGGTGGACGACGGCGCGACGAGGAAGATCGGGGCGATGCCCTCGCGGTCGGCGGCGGCGAGCCAGCCCGTCGGTCCCGAGGCCTCGTCGGGCACGAGGTCCGGGGTGATGACGCCGAGCCCGCCGGCGTTCGCCAGGTCGCGGGCGAAGGCGGCCGGGCCTCCCCCGCCCTCCCGCCCGCTGCCGTAGCGCAGCACCGGGTTCCAGTACGTCATGACCACCGCGCGGCCACCGCGGGCGGCGAGCTGCTCCACGACCCCGAGCGTGTCGCGCACCCGGACCCCGGCCCGCAGCGCGGTCTCCACGGCGTGCTGGACCACGGGGCCGTCGAGCACCGGGTCGGAGTACGGCAGCCCGACCTCGACGAGGTCCGCGCCGGCGTCCAGCACCTGCGTGAGCAGGCCCAGCGAGCCCTTCACCGTCGGGTAGCCGGCGGGCAGGTAGCCGATGAGGGCGGCGCGGTCCTCGGCCTTCGCGGCGGCGAAGACCTCGCCGAGGCGGTCGACACCGGTGAGCGAGGCGGTCACAGCTCCCGCTCCCCGCTCGCCACGGCGCCGTCGGCGTCGACGGGCCCGGGCGGGGGCTCGGTCGGCAGCGACTCCGGGTCGACGACGCCGAACCACCGCGCGGCGGTGTCGACGTCCTTGTCGCCGCGGCCGGAGAGGTTGACGAGGATCGTCGCGTCGGGACCGAGTTCCGCGACCAGCTGCGGACCGAGGCGCAGCGCGCCCGCGATCGCGTGGGCGGACTCGATCGCCGGGATGATGCCCTCGGTGCGGCACAGCAGGCGGAAGGCCTCCATGGCCTCGGCGTCGGTGACCGGCTCGTAGGTCGCGCGGCCGGAGTCGGCGAGGAAGGCGTGCTCGGGGCCGACGCCCGGGTAGTCGAGGCCCGCCGAGATCGAGTGCGTCTCGAGCGTCTGCCCGTCCTCGTCCTGCAGCAGGTAGGACATCGCCCCGTGCAGCGCGCCGGGCGAGCCGCCGGTGATCGACGCGGCGTGCCGGCCGGTCTCCACGCCGTCGCCCGCGGCCTCGAAGCCGACGAGCCGGACGCCCTCGTCGTCGAGGAACGGGTGGAAGATCCCGATGGCGTTGGAGCCGCCGCCCACGCACGCCGCGACGGCGTCGGGCAGCCGGCCGTACGCGGCGAGCACCTGCTCGCGGGCCTCGAGGCCGATGACGCGGTGGAAGTCGCGGACCATCCGCGGGAACGGGTGCGGGCCGGCGGCGGTGCCGAGGATGTAGTGGGTGTGCTCGACGCTCGCCACCCAGTCGCGGTACGCCTCGTTGAGCGCGTCCTTGAGGGTGCGCGAGCCGGTGGTCACCGGGACGACCTCGGCGCCGAGCAGCCGCATCCGCGCGACGTTGAGCGCCTGGCGCTCGGTGTCGACCTCGCCCATGTAGACCACGCACTCCAGGCCCATGAGCGCCGCGGCCGTCGCCGTCGCCACCCCGTGCTGGCCGGCGCCGGTCTCGGCGATGACGCGGGTCTTGCCCATGCGCCGGGTCAGCAGGGCCTGGCCCAGCACGTTGTTGATCTTGTGCGAGCCGGTGTGGTTGAGGTCCTCGCGCTTGAGCAGGATGCGCGCTCCGCCCGCGTGCTCCGAGAGGCGCCGCGCGTCGGTGACCGGGGACGGGCGCCCGGCGTAGTCGCGCTGGAGGCGGTCGAGCTCGGCGAGGAACTCGGGGTCGCGGCGCGCCTTCTCGTACTCCGCGGCGACCTCGTCGACCGCGGCGATGAGGGCCTCGGGCATGTACCGGCCGCCGTAGGGGCCGAAGTGCCCCGCCTCGTCGGGTTCGTGCGTGGTCCCGGCGAGACCCGAGCTGGCCGACGTCATCGTGGTGCTTCTTCCTGCGCGGCGGAGGGGACGCCGGTGATGCTACGAGGGCCGGCGAGGGGGATACGGCGCAGCGTCAGCGCGCGGGCTTCGGGCACGCCGGGTGCGACCCGGCGGTGACCAGCTGACGCACCGCGGCGCGCGGGTCCTCGGCCGTCGCCATCGACTCGCCGACCAGGACCGCGTCGGCGCCGTGGCCGGCGTAGGTCATGAGGTCGCCCGGCCCGCGGACGCCGGACTCGGCCACCCGGATCACCTCGCCGGGCAGGCCCGGGGCGATGCGGCTGAACACCGAGCGGTCGACCTCGAGGGTGTGGAGGTCGCGGGCGTTGATGCCGACGAGCTTGGCGCCGGCCCGCAGCGCCATGTCGGCCTCCTCCTCGTTGTGCACCTCGACCAGGGCCGTCATCCCGAGGGACTCGACCCGGTCGACGAGCGCGTCGAGGGCGTTCTGCTCGAGCACCGAGCACATGAGCAGCACGAGGTCCGCGCCGTGGGCCCGCGCCTCGTGCACCTGGTAGGTGCCGACCACGAAGTCCTTGCGCAGCACCGGGACGTCGACCGTCGCGCGCACCGCGTCGAGGTCGTCGAGCGAGCCGCCGAAGAACCGCTGCTCGGTGAGCACGCTGATGACCCGCGCGCCGCCGTCGACGTAGCGGCCGGCGAGCCACGCCGGGTCCGGGATGTCGGCCATGTGACCCTTGGAGGGGCTCGCGCGCTTGACCTCCGCGATGACCCCGATGCCGGGGCCCTGGAGGGCGGCGAGCGCGTCGCGCGCGGGCGGCGCGGAGGCCGCCTTGTCCTTGATGACGTCGAAGGGGACGGCGGCTTCCCGGGCGGCGAGGTCGGCTCGGACCCCTTCGAGGATCTGCTCCAGGACGCTCACGCCGGGTCTGCCCCTTTCCCCCGTCCGAGTTCGCTCCATGTTAACCCGCCCCTCCCGGAGGTCCTGCCACCCCGTCGGAGCGTCCGGATCGCGTGCCGTCCGGCGGCGGTGACTCCGCCTCGTGGGTGGGGTGGCTCGTCGGTCCGTGCGTGGGCTCCCCGGTGGGGTCACGTCCCTCGTCGAGGGCCTCCCACAGCGCGCGGTCCGGGTCGGCGGGACGGGGCCGCCCGCCCGCCGCGCCGGGCGCGTCGTACTGCGCGCCCATCCGCGGCAGGACCGCGGCCCAGCGGATCGTCAGCAGGCCCGCGGCGAGCATGAGCAGCCCCCCGAGCAGCGCGAGCAGCGGGCCGCCGACGACGGCCTCGGCCGGCAGCGGCCGGTCACCCGGGCGCACACCGACGGGCAGCGCCTCGGTCGCGGGGGCGACCAGCCCGGTGGCGGCGCGCAGCACCGCCCAGAGCCCGGCGACGGCCACGAGCGTGCCGACGACCCGGCGCCCCCAGCCCGCCGTCGCGACGAGCCCGCCGACGGCGGCCAGGCACAGCAGCGCCCAGGGCACGAGGATCGGCTCGGCGGTCGCGCCGTCGGCCGTGCTGGTGCGCGGCCCCGGGACGCCCTCGACGACCTGGCTGACCCACGTCAGCCGCGACGCCCCCCACAGCACCGCCGCGGCCACGGCGAGCAGCACCGCGAGCATCCCGAGCAGGCGCCCGGGCGGGGCGGAGGGGCGGCGCGGGACGGTCACGGCACGGCCGGCTCGGGATCGCCGACGCGGTCGGCAGGAGCACCGGCGCCGTCACCGGCACCGGCCTCCGCCGTGGCCGAGGCGGCGGTCTGCGGCGCGGCGACGGTGCCGGCCGCCGCGACGGCGGCGAGCACCGCGCGGGCCTTGTTGACGCACTCGGCGTCCTCGGCCACCGGGTCGGAGTCGGCGACGATGCCCCCGCCCGACTGCACGTAGGCCACGCCGTCGCGCAGCAGGCCGGTGCGGATCGCGATGGCGGTGTCGGCGTCGCCGGCGAAGTCGAGGTAACCGACGATGCCGCCGTAGAGACCGCGGCGCGTGGGCTCGAGCTCCTCGATGATCTCGAGGGCCTTGGGCTTCGGCGCGCCGGACAGCGTGCCGGCCGGGAAGCAGGCGGCCACCGCGTCGAACGCCGTGCGCCCCGGCGCGAGCCGCCCGGTGACCGTGCTGACCAGGTGCATCACGTGGCTGTAGCGCTCGATCTCGAAGAACCGGCGCACCGTCACCGTGCCCGGCACGCAGACGCGACCGAGGTCGTTGCGCCCGAGGTCGACGAGCATGAGGTGCTCGGCGCGCTCCTTCTCGTCGGCGAGGAGGTCCTTCGCGAGGAGGGTGTCCTCCTCGGCGTCGACGCCGCGCCAGCGCGTGCCGGCGATGGGGTGGGTGGTGGCGACGCCGTCCCGGACCGTCACCAGCGCCTCGGGGCTCGACCCGACGATCTCGAACGGCCGGCCCTGGCCGTCCTCGAGGCGCAGCAGGTACATGTACGGGCTGGGGTTGGTCATCCGCAGCACCCGGTAGATCTCCAGCGCGTCGGCCGCCGTGTCGGCCTCGAAGCGCTGGGAGAGGACCACCTGGAACGCGTCGCCGGCGCGGATGCGCTCCTTGGCGACCTCGATGGCCGCGTGGTGCTCCTCCGGCGAGCGGCGGCGGCGCACGACGTCGGGGCCCGGGCGCGCGGCCGCGGACACCGTCGCCACCGTCGACGGGGCGGGCGCGGCGAGCTCGGCGGCCATGCGGTCGAGCCGGGCGATCGCGTCGTCGTACGCCGCGTCGGCACGCTCGGGGCTGTCGTCCCAGTTCACCGCGTTGGCGATGAGCGTGACCGTGCCCTCGTGGTGGTCGAGCGCGGCCACGTCGGTGGCGAGCAGCATGACCGTCTCGGGGATGTGCAGATCGTCCTGCGCGTGCTCCGGCACCCGCTCGAGGCGGCGCACCGCGTCGTAACCGACGTAGCCGACGAGCCCGCCGGTGAGCGGCGGCAGCCCGGGCAGCGGGTCGGTGCGCAGGCGCTGCAGCGTCTCGCGCAGGACGGCCAGCGGGTCGTCCCATCCCTCCTCGTCGTCCGGGCCGCCGGGCAGGCCCACCGGCACCTGGCCGGTCCAGGTGGCCCGCCCGTCGGTCTCGGTGAGCGTCGCGGCGCTGCGGGCGCCGACGAAGCTCCACCGCGACCACGACTCGCCGTGGGCCGCCGACTCGAGCAGGAACGTGCCGGGGCGCCGCCCGGCGAGCTTGCGGTAGAGCCCGACCGGCGTCTCCCCGTCGGCCAGGAGCCGCCGCGTCACCGGGATGACGCGGTGGTGCGCGGCCAGCGCGTGGAACCCCGCCCGGTCGGGCGCGACCACGCCGAGAGGGGCGGCGGAGGGGGCGGACGCGGACACGGACCTCATTGTGGCCCCCTCCCCCGACAGCCCCCGGCAACCGGGTCCGGCGCCACGCGCGTGGTCATCGGGCTCCGTCGCCTGCCGGACGTGCCGATCGGGGGCCCCCGGAGATCACGAGCACACCACGCACCCCGGGACCGCCCACCACGGGCACCAGGTCGCCCCTGATCAGGCGCGCCCCGCCTCTCCGGTCGCCTCCACCGCCGGCTCCCCCGCGGGCTCCGGCGGCGGCGCCGCGCGGACCCGGGCGGCGACGGCCACCGCGCCGAGCACCACCGCGCAGCCCAGCAGCTGCAGCACGCCGGGGCGCTCGCCGAGGATCACGGCGCCGAGCAGGACCGCGCCGACGGGCTGGAGCAGCAGGATCGAGGCGCCGGTCGAGGACGGCAGCCGGGGCAGCGCGGACGCGATGAGCACCCAGCCGGTCACCTGCCCGACGACCGCGAGCGCGACGAGCCACCCGATCGCGGGCCAGCCGGGGGCGAGGTCGACGCCCTGCCAGAACGAGCCGACGACGAAGGACGTGGCGCCCGCGCCGACGGTGGCGATCGCGACCGGGGTGAAGCGCTGGCCCGGCCCGGCCCCGAGCCGCACGAACAGCAGGTAGCCGGCGTACGCGACGGCGGCGACGAGCGCGGTGACCGTGCCGCGGACCGGCGCGGACCCCACCACCGCCTCGCTCCCGCCGACCAGCCCGCCCGCGAGCGCGACGCCGACGAGCATCACGGGCACCGCGAGCACGAACGTGCGCCGCACCCGCTCGCCGAGGACCAGGAACGCGAGCAGCGGCAGGATCACGACCTGCGCGTTGACGACGACCGTCGACACCCCGGCGCCGACCGTGCGCACCGACTCCGCCCACAGCGTCATGTCCAGCCCGAGGAGCACCCCGCCGAGCAGCAGCACGAACGGGCGGTTCCCGGTCGACGCCGCGCGGCGCCGCCGGCGGCGCCGCTCCAGGACCGCCAGGGGCACGAGCAGCGGCAGGGCCAGCGCGCAGCGGAAGAAGGTGGCGGTCCCCGGGCTCGTGCCCGCGAGCGCGATGAAGATCGGCGAGAACGCGATGCAGAGGCTCCCGGCCACCGCGACGAGCCGCGCGTCGACCCGCGGGGCGGGGACGGGGTGGGCGTCGGGGCGGGCGAGGGAGCGGGTCACGTCCTCGATGGTCGGGGGCGCGACCGTTGCCGACCAGCGAGGTTTCCTGGCCCCGACCCGTTACGTTCGCTGATGTGTTCGCGCTCGACCGTCTCCGCGCCCTCGACGCGCTGGCGCGTCACGGCTCGATCGCCGGCGCCGCGGGCGCGCTGCACCTCACGCCGTCGGCGGTGTCCCAGCAGCTCGCCAAGCTCGAGCGCGACGCCGGCGCGCCGCTGACCGAGCCCGCCGGGCGGGGACTGCGGCTCACGCCCGCCGGGCGGATGCTCGCCGAGCACGCCACGGAGATCCTCGCCCGGGTCGCCGCCGCCCGGCTCGACCTCGACCGGCTGCGCGACGAGGTGGTCGGCGAGCTGCGGATCGGCGCGATCCCGACCTCGGTGCACGCGCTCGCCCCGCCCACGCTCTCCCGGCTGCGCGCGGCGCACCCGGACCTGCGCGTGGCCCTCGCCGACGGGGAGGCCGAGGAGACGCTGCCGGCGGTGCTCGCCGGCGACCTGGACCTCGCGGTCGTCGAGAACTGGGAGGGCCTGCCCGCGCCGATCCCGCCCGGCACCTCGCGGGCGCGCCTGTGCGAGGACGTCATCGACCTGCTGCTGCCCGCCGACCACCGGCTGGCGGGCCGGGGACCGGTGGACCTCGGCGACGTCGACGACCTCGACTGGGTGGCCGACGGCGACGACAACCGCGCCGGCGCCTGGCTGGTGCACACGCTGCGCGCGGCCGGGCTCGAGCCGCGGGTGACGTGCCGCGTGCGGGGCTTCGGGATGCACATCGAGCTCGTCGCGGGCATCGGCGTCGCGGCACTGGTCCCCCGCCTCGCGCGACCGCCGCTGCCGGCGAGCGTCGCCGTCGTCGCCACCGACCCGTGCCTGCGCCGCAGCATCGACGCCGTCTGGCGCACCGACCGCGGCACCGCGGCCGTCCGCGCGGCCGTCGACGCGTTCCGTGCCGTCGCGGCCGAGCGGGACGGGCTGCCGGAGGCCGGGTGAGGTGCCGCCTCGCGGCGGGAGGGCGTTCCCCACGCGGGCAGGGGTGCGGGCGGAGCGCCCGCGGGACGAGGAGGACGAGATGACCGTGGACCGTCACCCGGGTGCGGGACCGCTCGCGACGATCGCCGTCGACGTCGCGTCGAGCGACCGCCACCTCGAGCAGATCGTGGAGCTGCAGCGGCGCAACCTGCGCGACCGGGTCGCTGCCGACGAGCAGGCGACGCACGGGTTCGTCTTCGCCGAGCACACGGTCCCGCTCCTGCGGACGATGGCGGCCGCGCTGCCGCAGGTGATCGCCACGAGCGGCGGCGTCGTCGTGGGCTACAACCTGGCGATGTCGGTCGCCCTGCGCGACACCATGCCCCAGCTGGTGCCGATGTTCGACGAGTTCGACCGGACGGTCTACCGGGGCCGACCGCTGTCGACGTACGAGTTCGTGGTGGGTGGCCAGGTCTGCGTGGACCGCGCCTTCCGCGGACGGGGCCTGCTCGGGCGGCTCTACCGGGAGACCGTGGACCGGGCGCCGCGCGGCGTCGAGCTGTGCGTCACCGAGATCGCCGCGCGCAACGCGGTGTCGCTGAAGGCCCACCGGAGAGCGGGGTTCGAGGTGATCAGCAGCTACCACGACGGCGCGGAGCTGTGGTGCATCGCCGTGTGGGACCGCAGGTCCCCGCCACCGGGCGGCTGAGTGGCAGCCGCCGCGGACCTACCGGTCCGGCGGCGCCCCGCGCCACGATGCACGGGTGCTGCTGGGGCGTGACGCCGACCTGGCGGCGCTGCGCGCGCACCTGGCGGCGTCCCGCCTGGTGACGGTGACCGGCGTCGGCGGGGTCGGCAAGACGGCGCTCGCGCTGGCGGTCGCAGCCGAGGGGTCGGGACGCACGGCGGTGTGCGAGCTCGCGGCCGTCACGCGCGCCGAGGACGTCGCCGTCGCCGTCGGCGAGGCCCTCGGCTTCCCGTCGCTGGACGCCGCGGTCGTCGGGCTCAGCGGCGTCCGCATGCTCGTCGTGCTGGACAACGCCGAGCACGTGCTCGACGCGGCCGCGGACGCCGCCCGCCGGTTGCTGGCGACGTCCCCGGGGATCTCGGTACTGGCCACCAGCCGCGAGCCCTTGGAACTGCCCGGCGAGCGGGTGGTCCCGTTGTCGCCCCTGGCCCTGCCGGACGACGACGACCCCGAGCACCTGCGGGACTCGCCCGCGGCGGCGCTGCTGCTGTCGCGGGCGCGCGACGCGGGCAGTGACGTCACCCTCGACATCGACTCCGCGCCGGCGGTCGCGGCGCTGTGCCGACGGCTCGACGGCCTCCCGCTCGCGTTGGAGCTGGCCGCGGCCCGGACCCGCAGCCTCACGCCCGCCGAGATCCTCACCCACCTCGACGAGCGGCTGGACCTGCTGAGCCGGTCCCGCGACCGGGGCCCGTCACGGCACCGGAGCCTGGAGACCGCGATCGCCTGGTCCTACGCCCGCCTGCCCGGCCCCACCGCCCGGTTCTTCGACCGGCTCGGGGTGTTCGACGGCCGCTTCACCGCGCAGGAGGCCCGCGCGGTGGCCGGGGCTCCGGGGGCGGACGTCCTGGAGGTCGTCGAGCAGCTCGACCACCTCGTCTCCCGGTCGATGCTGACCGTGCGCCAGCAGGCCGACCGCAGCTGGTACGGCCTGCTCGACACGCTGCGCGCCTTCGCCCGCGCGCGGCTGGCCGAGCGCGGGGAGCTCGAGGCCGTCCGGGACCGCCGGGTCGACCGGCTGGTCGAGCCGGCCGGGGCGACGCGGTGGGACGAGGCACTGTCCGGGGGCCCGGACGCGGCACCGCTCGGCCCTCACGGGCTCGGGACCCCGACCGACGTGCTGAACGCGGTGCGCTGGTGCCTCGACCGTGACGACGGGCCGGCCCGCGCCGTCGTCCTGGTCCGCCAGCTCGTGCGGGTCGTGTACCGCGCGCGGCCGGAGCCCGTCGCCGAGCTCGGCGAGGCCCTGCTCGAGCGCTGGCGCGATCGGCGGGTCCCGGCGTGGGCGGAGTTCGCCGCGGTGACCGCGTTCGCTCACATGGCCGTCCGCAGCACCGACCGCGCCGCCGAGGTCGCCGGGGCGGCCCTGTCCGCCGACCCGAGCCCGTTCGCCGAGGTCCTCGCGCTGCGCACCCTGTCGTTCCACGAGGTGGTGGCCGGCCGGCCCGAGCGGGCCCTCGCCTGGACCGATCGCGCGGTCGCCGCCGCCGACACCCGCGGCGCCCCCGCGTGGGCGAGCGAGATGCGGACCTACCGGGCGAGTGCCCTCGTCGCCCTGGGCCGGTTCGGGGACGCGGCGCGGCAGGCCGACGAGGCCCACGCGCAGGCCGTGGCCGCCGGCGGCGGGTTCCCGGAGGTCCTCGCGGCGCTGATCCGCGCCAACCTCCTCGTGCCCACCGAGCCCGCGCTCGCCCGGAAGCTGCTGCTCGGGGTGGCCCAGCGGTCGCGCGACGGCGGCCACCCGCTGGTGGAGGGACCGTGCTCCTGGTCGCTGGCCCGCATCGCGCTGCGGGACGACGGCCCGGCGCAGGCCGCGGACCGGCTGGCCGCGGCGCTGGAGCTGTTCGTGCGCATCGGGCACACCCTCCCGTTGCGGGTGACGCTGCGGTGGGTGGCCGTGCTGGTCGGCACGGCCGGGCGCGCCGAGGCGGCCGCGGCCCTGCGCGCCGCCGCCGGCGACGCCCACACGCTCACCCTCTACGAGTGGCCGTGGTCCGATCTCGTCGCCGAGGAGCCGACGGAGGGCGACGTCGTGGCGCCGCCTCTCCGCGAGGCCGTCGCCCTGGCCAGGCGGGAGCTCGACGCGCTGCGCGGCCCGGCGGCGCCGGAGACCGCCGACGTCCCGCCGGAGGGCGACGCGACGCCGCCGCGGGGACCGAACCGCTTCCGGCTCGACGGCGCGGTCTGGACGGTGTCGTACGCCGGGCAGACCGTCCGTCTCCCCGACGCGAAGGGGATGCACGACCTGGCGGCCCTGCTCGCCCGCCCGGGCCGGGAGGTGCACAGCACCGAGCTCATCGGCGCCGCGGTCGAGCAGCCCGCCGGCGGCGAGGTCCTCGACGCCCGGGCCCGCCGCGATTACGAGGCGCGCATCCGCCGGCTGCAGGACGACCTCGACGAGGCCGAGCACGCCGGCGACCGCGGGCGGGCCGAGGCGGCGCGGCTGGAGCTCGACCTGCTCGTCGACCAGCTGACCGCCGCGACCGGCCTGCACGGGCGTGCCCGGCGACCGGGCGGGACCGGCGAGCGGGCGCGCTCGGCGGTGACCTGGCGGATCCGGGCCGCGCTGCGACGGCTCGAGGAGGTGCACCCGCAGCTCGGCCGCCACCTGCGCAGCGCGGTCCGCACCGGGACGTGGTGCTGCTACGCCCCCGAGGACGACGTCGCCTGGCGCGTGGGCTGATGGGTCCCGGGCAGCAGGGCGCACCCGCCGAGCGCCGCACCGGCGGCGACCGCGATGGCCGGCGCCGGGTGCCCGGTCCACACCGTCACGGCCCCGGCGAGGCCGGGGCCGAGCAGCGCGCCCACGGCCGTCGCGGTGTAGAGCGCGCCGAACCGGCCGCCGAGCCCGGCCGGGCCGTACCGCTCGGCGAGGGCCGCGGGGAGCGACGCGACGTACCCGCCGTGGCACGTCCCGAAGGCGGCCGCGAACACGAGGACGGCGAGCGGCCGCGGTCCGGCCACCAGCCACCAGGCCAGCGCCGCGCCCAACCCGAGCGCGCTCGCTCGCAGGGCCGCGGAGGTGCCGACCCGGAGCGCGACAGCGGCGAAGAGCAGCCGTCCCGCCAGGCTCGCCACGCTCATCACCGAGACCATCGCCGCGGCGGACGAGAGCCCCGAGCCGTGCGCCGACGCGTACGCGGGCAGGTGTGCGAAGGGGACGAACACCGCCGCCGAGACCGCCGCGCTGCTGAGGTACCAGCGGATGGCACCGGCCGGCGCCGCCGCCGGCTCCACCGCCGCCACCAGCGCCGTCACCACCGCCGGCCGTGCGGCTCGGGTGGACCCGGTCGCGGGCACGACGGCCGCCCCGGCGCCGAGCACCGCCGCCGTGACACCGCCCAACGCCAGCAGGCCGGCCGTCGGCCCGTACCCGTCGGCCACCCACGTCGCGGCCGGCACGAGCACCGCGCTGCCGGCCGCGCCGCCCGCGGACACCAGGGCGATCGCGGACGCCCGGCCGGGGGCGGGTCCGATCCCGACGACGGTCAGCATCGGCACGAGCACGCAGCCGGCGCCGCCGCCGACGCCCAGGACGGCCGCCACGACGGCGACCGGCAGCGTGGGTGCGGCGGCGACGGCGAGGAGGCCGGCCGGGAGCAGCACCGCGCCGGCGGCGAGCAACGGACGTGCCCCGCGCCGCTGGGCGAGTGGCCCCGTCACGGCGCCCGCCAGCAACGACGTCGAGACGGCGAGGGCGAACACCGCGTGACCTGTGCCCGCGGCCGATCCGAACCCGGCGGTGATCCCTCCGGCCAGGGCGCCGAGAGCGGTGACCGTCCCCAGTGCCGAAGCCGTCGCGAGCGAGGCCACGCCGACGAGCAACCACGACGTGCCCTGCACCGCCCGCCGCGCGAGGCGGGGGGTGGTCACCGACCCGTGGCGTCGGCACGCAGGGCGAGGGCGAGGTCCGCCACGCCCTCGACGCCGAGGTCCGCGTACGGCTCGATGTCGACGAAACCGTGCTCGCGGTACAGCCGGTCCGCAACGGCCATGACCGTCGGCTTGGTCTGCAGCCGGAGCTCGACGAAGCCGAGATCACGCGCTGCGGCGATCGCCTCGACGAGCAGGGCCCGTCCGACGCCCCGGCCCCGCGCGCTGGGCCGGACGTACATCCGCTTGAGCTCACCGACGGCACCGGCGAGCCGGTGCACGCCGGCCATCCCCGCCGGCCGTCCGCCGACGGACGCCACGACCAGCACGCCCTCCGGTGGCCGGTAGTACCGCTCCAGGTCGGAGAACTCCGTGCTCGCCCGCGGCTGCGCGACCGTCAGGTCGATGGCGACGGCGTCCGCCAGCCACCGCCGGTACTCGTCGAGCAGCACGGCCGCCGCCCGCCAGTCCGGCGCGGCCCGGGCGCGGGACACGGCGATGGGTGCGCGAGGCACGGTCGTGAGTGTGCCGTTCATGTGCTGCCTCCGTGGGACTCCCGAGGCCCGTCGGCCCCTCGTCCGTCACGGCGGGAGGCGGGCCCTCACGACGTGAGGCCCGGGCCGACGGCGAGGAGTCAGGCCTCGGCGGGCAGCAGCACGTCGGCGTCGAAGCAGGTGTGGTCGCCGGTGTGGCAGGCGGCGCCGGACTGGTCCACGAGCACCAGCACCGTGTCGCCGTCGCAGTCCAGGCGGACCTCGACGACCTTCTGCACGTGCCCCGACGTCGCGCCCTTGATCCAGAGCTCGCCGCGGGACCGCGACCAGTACGTGCCCTCCCGCGTGGCGATCGTGCGGGCCAGGGCCTCGTCGGACATCCACGCGACCATGAGGACCTCGCGGGTGTCGTACTGCTGGACCACGGCGCAGACCAGGCCGTCGGGGGTGCGCTTGAGACGGTCGGCCACGGCCGGGTCGAGCGTCACCGGACCTCCACCCCGTCGGCGCGCAGCGCGTCCTTGACCTCGCCGATCCGCATGATCCCGAAGTGGAACACACTGGCCGCGAGCACCGCGTCCGCCCCCGCCGCGACCGCCGGCGCGAAGTGCTCGACCGCGCCCGCACCGCCGCTGGCGATCACCGGGACGTCGACGAGCGCGCGCACCTTCGCGAGCATCTCCAGGTCGAAGCCGGCCTTCGTGCCGTCGGCGTCCATGGAGTTGAGCAGGATCTCCCCGACCCCGAGCTCCTGGCCGCGCTGGGCCCACTCGAGGGCGTCGATGCCGGTGCCGCGCCGCCCGCCGTGGGTGGTGACCTCGAAGCCCGACGGCGTCGGCCGGGAGGGCGGGAGAGCATCGGCGGGCACGCGGCGGGCGTCGACGGACAGGACGATGCACTGCGAGCCGTACCGGCGGCTGGCCTCGCCGAGGAACTCGGGGCGGGCGATGGCGGCGGTGTTGATGCCGACCTTGTCCGCGCCGGCGCGCAGCAGCTTGTCGATGTCGTCGTTGGTGCGCACCCCGCCGCCGACCGTGAGCGGGATGAAGACCTGCTCGGCGGTGCGCCGGACGACGTCGTAGGTGGTCTCGCGCTCCCCGGACGAGGCGCTGACGTCGAGGAAGGTCAGCTCGTCGGCGCCCTCGGCGTCGTAGAGCCGCGCCATCTCGACGGGGTCGCCGGCATCGCGCAGGTCCACGAAGTTGACGCCCTTGACGACCCTGCCGGCGTCGACGTCCAGGCAGGGGATCACGCGGACGGCCACACCCATGGCATCCAGCCTAACCGCGTCCTGTGTGAGTACTTTCGTCGCCTATAGCCGACGAAAGTACTCACGTACGGGTCAGGGCCAGGGCGTCGGCGAGGGTGAAGTTGCCGTGGTAGAGGGCCTTGCCGACGATCGCGCCCTCGACACCGATCGGGGCCAGGGCGTCGAGCGCGCGCAGGTCGTCGAGCGACGACACCCCGCCCGATGCCACCACGGGACGGTCGGTGCGGGCGCACACGGCCTCGAGCAGCTCGATGTTCGGGCCCGTCAGCGTGCCGTCGCGCCCGACGTCGGTGACGACGTAGCGCGCGCAGCCCTCGGCGTCGAGGCGGGCGAGCACGCTCCACAGGTCGCCGCCGTCGGACACCCACCCGCGCGCCGCGAGCCGGTGCCGCCCCTCGGTGATCTTGACGTCGAGCCCGACCGCCACGCGGTCGGAGAACTCGGCGATCGCCCGCGCGCACCACGCCGGGTCCTCGAGCGCCGCGGTGCCGATGTTCACGCGCTCGCAGCCGGTGTCGAGCGCCCGGCGCAGCGAGGCGTCGTCCCGGATGCCGCCGGAGAGCTCGACCTTGATGTCGACCTGCTCGACCACCGAGGCCAACAGCTCGGCGTTCGAGCCGCGGCCGAACGCGGCGTCGAGGTCGACGAGGTGCAGCCACTGCGCACCCTCGGCGGCCCAGGCGCGCGCCGCGTCGAGGGGGTCGCCGTAGCCGGTCTCGGTGCCGGCCACGCCCTGGACGAGGCGGACCGCCTGGCCGTCCACGACGTCCACGGCAGGGAGCAGGTCGATGGTCACGGCGCGCGATCGTAGCCGTGGCCGCTCAGGTGCCCGCGAGCGCCGAGCGCCGCCGCTCCAGCAGCTCCCGCTCGGCCACCGTCCGGACGAGCTCGAGGGCCCGGTCCAGCTCGGCGACGGCCTCGTCGACGCGACCCAGGGTCGTGAGCATGTCGGCGCGCACCGCGGGCAGCAGGTGGTAGCCCGCGAGCGCCGGCTCGTCCGCCAGCGGCGCCAGCACCGCGAGCCCCGCCTCCGGCCCCTCGGCGCGCGCCACCGCCACCGCCCGGTTCAGCTCCACCACCGGCGACGGGGCCAGCGCCGCGAGCTCGGCGTAGAGCCCGGCGATCGCGGCCCAGTCGGTGTCGTCGGTGGACCGCGCGCGAGCGTGGCACGCGGCGATCGCGGCCTGCAGCGTGTACCGGCCGCGCGGCATCGTCTCCTCGGCCCGCGCGAGCGCGGCGAGCCCCCGGCCGATGAGCATCCGGTCCCACTGCGCGCGGTCCTGGTCGCCGAGCAGCACCGGCTCGCCCGACGGGCCGACGCGCGCCCGCAGCCGCGAGGCCTGCAGCTCCATCAGCGCGACGAGGCCGTGCACCTCGGCCTCGCCGGGGCTGCGCGCGGCGAGCACCCGCCCGAGCCGCATCGCCTCCACACACAGGGTCGGGCGGGTCCAGTCGACGCCGGTCGTCGCCGCGTAGCCCTCGTTGAACACGAGGTAGATCACCTCGAGCACGGCGCCGAGGCGCGCGGTCAGCTCGTCGCCGACCGGGACCGCGAGGGCCTCCGGGCCCACCCCGGCCAGGCGCTTCTTGGCGCGGGAGATGCGCTGCCCAATCGTCGGCGACGGGACGAGGAACGCGTGGGCGATCTCGTCGGTGGTCAGGCCGCCGAACAGCCGCAGGGTCAGCGCCACCCGGGACTCGCGCGCCACAGCGGGGTGGCAGGTGGCGAACAGCAGCGCGAGGACCTCGTCACCGACGGCCGCCGCCCCGTCCCCGACCGCCGCGTCCGCGCCCGGCACCACGCCCGACTCCCCCGCCTCGAGGGTCTCCGTCTTGCGCGCGAGCGTCTGCTCGCGGCGGATCATGTCGATCGCGCGCCGCCGGGCGGTGGCCGCGAGCCACGCGCCGGGGTTGTCCGGCACGCCCTCGGCGGGCCACTGCTCCATGGCCGCGACGAGGGCGTCGTGGGCGAGCTCCTCGGCACGACCGACGTCGCGCACCACGCGCGCGACGCCGGCCACGATGCGCGCCGACTCCATCCGCCACACCGTCTCGAGGACGGTGTAGGGATCGGTGGCCGTGGTCATCGTCCGAGGATCAGGACCCGTGCTGCTCGGCCTGACGCGCGCGCAGCTCCTCCTCGGCGTCGAGGACCTCCTGCGGGGCGATGCCCTCGAAGTCCTCGGCCTCGGCGACCTTGCGCACCTCGATGCGCTCGCCCTGGCGGAACGGCGCGCGCCGCGCCCACGACACGGCGTCCTCCAGCGAGTCGACCTGGAGGATCCAGAACCCGCCGACCAGCTCCTTGGCCTCGGCGAACGGGCCGTCGGTGACGGTGGGCTCCTCGCCGTCGAACGCGACGAGCGCGCCCTTGGCGCTGGGCAGCAGGCCCTCGCCGGCCAGGAGCACGCCGGCGTCGACCATCGCGGTGTTGAAGCGGCCCATCTCCTCGAACACGGCCGGGTCGGGCGGCGTCTCCGCCTGGGCGGCCTCGTCGTACTTGAGCAGCAGCATGAAGCGCATCTCGGTCCTCCTGGGGTGTCGTCGGGGAGCTCGGGGTGGACGGGGGTCAGACCTGCTCGCGCTCGGCGATCCGCCGGCGCAGGGTGGCCTCGGCGTCGAGCACCTCGGCGGGGGCGATGTCGGAGAGGTCGGCCAGCTCGGCGATGCGCCGCACCTCGAGGCGCACGCCCGGCCCGATCGGGCAGCGGCGGGCCCACTGCACGGCCTCCTCGCGGGAGGCGACCTCGAGGATCCAGAAGCCGGCCACCAGCTCCTTGGCCTCGGTGAAGGGGCCGTCGGTGACCGAGGGCTGCTCGCCGTCGTGGGTGACGACGAAGCCGTCGGCGCTGGGTGTGAGGCCCTCGGCGGCGAGCAGGACGCCCGCGTCGACGAGGTCGGTGTTGTAGCGGCCCATGGCCTCGAAGGCCTCCTCGGGCGACGGGGCGTCGGCGCCGCCCACCACCATCGACTCCGGGGCCGACATGATCAGCATGTAGCGCATCGGGCTCTCCTCGCGGACCGTCGGCGGGACCCTCTGCCCCGCCGCTCACCCGGGCGTCGAACGGGGCGGGCCGTCTTCGACACCGGCCGCGGCGGGATTTCCGGGTCGAGCTCCGCTCCGCTCCGTCTCCCGTTTTCTACCGCAGCGCCCCGAGCCAGTTCGAGAGCAGCTGCGCCCCCGCCTCGCCGGACTTCTCGGGGTGGAACTGGGTGGCCGACAGCGGCCCGTTCTCGACGGCCGCGACGAAGTCCTCGCCGTGGTGCGCCCAGGTCACCATCGCCGGCCGGAAGTGCTCCGGCGCCTCCTGCTCCCAGCGGCGCACGCCGAAGGAGTGCACGAAGTAGAAGCGGGTGTCGGGCGTCATGCCGTCGAACAGCACGCTGCCCTCGGGCGCGCGCACGGTGTTCCAGCCCATGTGGGGCAGCACGTCGGCGCGGATCTTCTCGACGGTGCCGGGCCACTGGCCGGCGCCGGTGGCCTCCTCGCCGAACTCGACGCCGCGCTCGAAGAGCACCTGCATGCCCACGCAGATGCCGAGCACCGGACGCCCGCCGGCCAGGCGCTGCTCGATCAGCCGCTCGCCGTGCACCGAGCGCAGGCCCGCCGCGCACGCCGCGAACGCCCCGACGCCCGGGACGACGAGCCCGTCGGCGTCCAGGGCGGCGCGGCCGTCGGCGGTGACCTCGACGTCCGCGCCCACGTGCTCGAGCGCCCGCTCGGCCGAGCGCAGGTTGCCCGAGCCGTAGTCGAGGACGACGACGCGCGGGGTCCGCGAGGGCGGGCGCGGCACGGAGGGTGCGGAGGGTGCGGAGGGTGCGGAGGCGGGCGAGCTCACGACCACCAGGCTACCGAGCGTCCCGGGCCCGGGACCTCGCGCGCGGTGAGCACCACGAGCCGCCCCGGACCCTCGTCGACGTGGCCGTCGTCCTGGTCGCCGTCGTGGGGCCGGACGTGCCCGCCGTCGACCAGCCGCCGCACCGCCGCCTCGTAGGGCCCGGCCGCCCAGATCTCGTCGGTGGTCGCGACGACGAGCAGCCCGCCCGGCCGCAGGACGCGCACGAGGCCGCCGAGCGCGGGCGGACCGAGGTGGCCGGGCCCGAGCGCGCCGACGCAGGTGACGACGCCGAACTTGGCGGCCGCGCCGGGCACCTCGCGCCGCAGGTCGGCGGGCCCGAGATCGTGGTAGACGCGGCGGCGGCGGGCACGGCGGATCATCGCCGGCGACACGTCGAGCCCGTCGAGCGACCGGAAGCCACGGGCCGCGAGCGCCGCGCCGACGAGGCCCGTGCCGCACGCCACGTCGAGGACGTCGGTGTCGGGACGCACCAGCGACGCGACCCGCTCCGCGACCCGCTCCGGGGACGGGTAGCCGAGGACGGCCGCGACGTCCTCGTCGTCGTAGGTCGGGGCCCACTCGTCGTAGATGCGCCGGACGGTGGCGGTGTCGGCCGCGTCGTCGAGGGCCGCGAGCTCGGCGATCCGTGCCGCGACGTCGGGCGACGGGGCCGGGTCCGGGACGGGGGGTGGGACGGGCCCCCGAACGTCCACGGCGCCTCCCCCGGTGCTGATGTGCGCGAGGATTGTCCCCCCGCACGGCCGTCGCCACCCGCCGAATCCGAGGGGGACCGGCGGAGATCGTCTCAGGCCGGGAGCAGGCGCAGGACCGCCCCGCCCAGGGCGAGGGCCGCGAGCACCCCGAGGATCACCGCCGCGACCCTGTTGCGCGACCAGAAGCTGACGACGCCACCGATGAGGAAACCGCTCAGGGCGAGAAGGCCGACGACGAGCACGCTGCTCCCGCTCACGGCGTCCGGCTCCCCCGCGCGGGGTGTCCCGCCGTCACGACTCGAGGACGCCCTTGGTCGACGCCGGCCCCTCGAGGCGGGCGTCGGGCTCGGTGGCCGCGCGCAGCGCGCGGGCGATCGCCTTGTACTCGGCCTCGGTGATGTGGTGCGGGTCGCGGCCGCCGGTGACGCGCACGTGCAGGGCGATGCCGGCGTGGAAGGCGATGGACTCGAACACGTGCCGGTTGAGCACCGTCGGGTAGTGGCCGCCGACGACGAACCCGGCCATCGACTCGGGCTCACCGGTGTGCACGCAGTAGGGCCGTCCCGAGACGTCGACGACGGCGTGCGCGAGCGCCTCGTCCATCGGGATCCAGGCGTCGCCGAAGCGCCGGATGCCCGACTTGTCGCCGAGCGCCTGCTTGAGCGCCTGGCCGAGCACGATCGCGACGTCCTCGACGGTGTGGTGGGCGTCGACCTCGACGTCGCCGGTGGCCCGGACCACGAGGTCGAGCGCGCCGTGCTTGCCGAGCGCGTCGAGCATGTGGTCGAAGAACGGCACCCCGGTGGCGACCTCGGTGCGGCCGGTGCCGTCGAGGTCGACCTCGACGAGCACGCTCGACTCCTTGGTCACGCGCTCCACGCGTCCCGTGCGACTCACGGTGCCCAGGTTACGCACCGCCGTCGGGCGCTGTCGGCAGCACCGAACGGCCGATCGTGCTCGGCCGGCCCGTCACCTAACGTCGACCTCACCGACACGTCCGGAGGTCCCGGCGACACGGACGAGGGGCGGCGGGTCGGCGATCGCTCCGGAGGGCGAGGGGGACGCCGTGGACGGCGTGACGCTGATCTGGGTCGTCGTCGCGGTGGTGGTCGTGGCGTACGTCTTCTCGGTCTTCCGCTGGCCCCGGCAACGCTGCAAGAGGTGCACGAACTTCTCCGGACGCATCCACGCCCCGTTCGGCAGCGTGACCTACCGCAAGTGCACCCGGTGCAAGGGCACGGGCTGGCACATCCGCCCGATGCGGCGCTTCCTCGGCGGCCGCGACAAGTTCGACGGCAGCGGCGTCTGGCAGGGGCCGTAGCCCGTCGCTCAGCGACGCACCACGCGAGCGTGCACCACGCCGGACTCGCCCGGGGTCAGCGCGTCGACCCGGTAGCCCGCGGGCAGGTCGCGCAGGCCCTCGAAGAGCCGCTCCCCCGCGCCGGCGAGGATCGGCGCCACCACGAGGTCCAGCTCGTCGACCAGGCCCTCGGCGAGGAACGCCCGCACGGTGGCGACGCCGCCGCCGAGGCGGACGTCCTTGCCGCCGGCGGCCTCGGTCGCGCGGGCCAGGACCTCCTCCGGCGTGGCCTCGAGGAAGTGGAACGTGGTGCCGCCGTCCATCGGCAGCGACGGCCGCGCGTGGTGGGTCAGGACGAAGACGTCGTGGTGGTAGGGCGGGTCCTCGCCCCACCAGCCGCGCCAGCTCTCGTCGGGCCACGCGCCGCGCACCGGCCCGAACATGTTGCGTCCCATGATCGTCGCGCCGACGTTCTCCTCCCCCGCGCGGAACGCGGCGTCGTCGACGCCGGTCCCCCGGCTGTCTCCGTGGTCGAGCTCCGCTCCGCGTCGTCTCCGGGAGAAGCTCGGCTCCATCCAGTCGTGCAGCCCCTCGACCCCGTCGCCGAACGGGGCGTCGAGCCGCTGGTCCACCCCCGCGCCGAAGCCGTCGAGGGTGATGGTGAACGCGTGCACGCGCAGACGGGCCATGGCGTCCTCCTCGCCGTAGTGATTGCACTTCGCAACCGGTGTTGGGGAAGCTAGCGCGGTGCAGTGGTAAAGTGCAACCAGTTCTCGCTCCGGAGGTGCGCGATGCGGCAGGACGGACGGTCGGGCTGCCCGATCAACCGGGCGGTCGAGGCGCTCGGCGACCACTGGACGCTCCTCGTGCTGCGCGACATCACCTTCGGCGGCAAGCGGCACTTCCGCGAGATCCTCGCGGGCTCCGAGGAGGGCATCGCCTCGAACATCCTCGCCGACCGGCTCCACCGCCTCGTCGACGACGGGATGCTCACCCGCGACGACCCGGGCCGCGGCCGCCGCGCGACCTACAGCCTCACCGAGGCCTCGATCCAGCTGATCCCGGTGTTCGTCGCCCTCGGCTCCTGGGGCCTGCGCCACCGCGAGACCACCGAGGAGCTCGCCGTGCGCGCCGAGCTGCTCGAGGCCGGCGGGCCCGCGATGTGGGAGGACTTCATGGCCGAGCTGCGCGTCACGCACCTCGGCGCGCCCGCCCCGGCCCACCCCCGCGAGCCGGTGGTCGAGCGCCTGCGCGCCGCCCGCGAGGCGGCCCGGGACGCGGCGGCGAGCTGAAGCCGGTCGCCGAGGCCGGTCAGGGACGCAGGACGTCCGCGCTGACCTCGAGGAACCGGTCGTTCTCCGCCGGCGTCCCGACCGTCACGCGCAGCATCCCGGGGATGCCGACGTCGCGGACGAGCACGCCGGCGTCGAGGTAGGCCTGCCACGCCGCGTGGGCGTCCGCGTGCCGCGCCGGGAAGCCGCCGTAGAGCAGGAAGTTGGCGGTGCTCGGGACGACGTGGGCGCCGAGGTCCGCGAGCGCGGCGGCGATGCGGTCGCGCTCGCGGGACAGGGTGGCGACGAGCGCCAGGGTCTCGTCGGCGTGCTCGAGCGCGGCCAGCGCGGCGGCCTGGGTGAGCGCCGAGAGGTGGTAGGGCAGGCGCACGAGCATGAGCGCCTCGATCACCGCCGGCGCCGCCGCGAGGTAGCCCAGCCGCCCGCCGGCGAACGCGAACGCCTTGGACATCGTGCGGCTGACGACGAGCTTGTGCCCCAGCGGCTCGAGCAGCTCCACGGCGCTCGGCCCCGACGAGAACTCCACGTACGCCTCGTCGACCACCACGAGCCCCGGCGCCGCCTCGGCGATCGTGCGCAGCTCGTCGAGCTCGATCGACTGTCCGGTGGGGTTGTTCGGCGTCGTCACGAACAGCACGTCGGGGCGCTTCTCCCGCACCACGTCGACGGCCTGGGCGGCGTCGAGGGAGAAGTCGTCGCGGCGCGGCGCCGGGACCCACGCGGTGCGCGTGCCCGCGGCGAGGATCGGGTGCATCGAGTACGACGGCTCGAAGCCGAGCGCGAGCCGCCCGGGTCCGCCGAAGGCCTGCAGCAGCTGCTGGAGCACCTCGTTCGACCCGTTGGCGGCCCACAGGTTCTCGGTCGCCAGGCGCACGCCCGTCGCGCGCGACAGGTAGGCGGCGAGCGCCGAGCGCAGGGCGACGTGGTCGCGGTCGGGGTAGCGGTGCAGCGTCGCGGCCGCCTCGCGGGTCGCCGCGGCCACGCTGTCGACCAGCGCGGGCGGCGGCGGGAAGGGGTTCTCGTTGGTGTTGAGCGCGACCGGGACCTGCAGCTGCGGGGCGCCGTAGGGGCTGCGCCCGCGCAGGTCGTCGCGCAGCGGGAGGTCGGAGAGCGCGACACCCCGGGAGACGACACGAGCGCCGATGACGTCGGACATCAGATCGGCTTCCGCGTGCCGAAGCGTGCCGTCACGGCCTGCCCGTGCGCCGGCAGGTCCTCGGCGTCGGCGAGGGCGACGACGCGGTCGGCGACCTCGGCGAGCGCGTCCGCCGAGTAGTCGACGACGTGGATGCCGCGCAGGAACGTCTGCACCGACAGGCCGCTGGAGTGGCGCGCGCAGCCGCCGGTGGGCAGCACGTGGTTGGAGCCCGCGCAGTAGTCGCCGAGCGAGACCGGGCTGTGCGGGCCGACGAACACCGCGCCGGCGTTGCGCACGCGGGCGGCCACCCCGCGGGCGTCGTCGGTCTGGATCTCGAGGTGCTCGGCGGCGTAGGCGTCGACCACCCGCAGCCCGTCGTCGACCGACGCCACGAGGATCGTCCCGGACTGCGGACCCGACAGCGCCGTGGTGATCCGCTCGGTGTGCTTGGTGGTGGACACCTGCGCCTCGAGCTCGGCGTCGACGGCGTCGGCGAGCTCCGGCGACGTCGTGACCAGCACCGACGCGGCCGCCGGGTCGTGCTCGGCCTGGCTGACGAGGTCGGCGGCGACGTGCACCGGGTCGGCGGTGTGGTCGGCGAGCACCGCGATCTCGGTGGTGCCCGCCTCGGAGTCGATGCCGATCCGCCCGCGCAGCACCCGCTTGGCCGCGGTGACGTAGACGTTGCCCGGGCCGGTGACCATGTCGACGGGCTCGAGCGCGCTGCCGTCGGTGTCGACCCCGCCGTACGCGAGCAGCGCGACCGCCTGGGCACCGCCGACGGCCCACACCTCGTCGACGCCCAGCAGCGCCGCGGCCGCGAGGACCAGCGGGTGCGGGCGCCCGCCGAACTCGGCCTGGGGTGGCGAGCACACGACCAGGCCCTCGACGCCCGCCTCCTGCGCCGGCACGACGTTCATGACGACGCTCGAGGGGTAGACGGCGAGCCCGCCGGGCGCGTACAGCCCCACGCGGGCCACCGGCACCCAGCGCTCGGTGACCGTCCCTCCGGGCACCACCTGCGTCGTGCTGTCGGTGCGCCGCTGGTCGGCGTGCACCTTCCGCGCCCGCTCGATCGACGTCTCCAGCGCCGCGCGGACGTCCGGGTCGACGCCGTCGAGGGCCTCGCGCAGCGCCGCCGCCGGCACCCGGACCGACGCCGGGCGCACCCGGTCGAACTGCTCGGCGTAGTCGAGCGCCGCCTCGGCCCCCCGCTCGCGCACCGCGTCGATCACCGGACGCACCCGCTCGACCACGGCGTCGACGTCGACCGCGGCCCGCGGCAGCATCGACCGCAGCTCGGCGGGGGCGGGGACGGCGGCGCGCAGGTCGATCCGGGACAGCACGTGCCCAGGGTAGGCGTCCGAGCTGATCAGCGGCCTTTCTGGGTGACCGAGTAGGAGATCGTCCGCAGCCCCGCGCCGCCGGTCCACGGCTCGAAGCCGGCCTGGACGCTGGTCAGGTACCAGGACGGCTGCACGACACCCCGCGCGGTGGCGTCGGCCACGAAGGAGTGCAGCGGCAGGTTGCTCACCGAGGTCGTCCCGACGGTGCGGACGTAGGAGATCACCGGCAGGCCGTCGAGCGTGCCCTGCCAGACGTCCCAGGAGGCGCCGGCGATGGTCACGGCGGGCCCCTTCGTGCCGATCGGCTGCACGCCGGTGGTGTTCAGCCACACCATCAGCTCGGCCCCGGTGTTGCGGCCGGGCTGGTTCGCGTCCGGGTCGAACCAGAGGTCGTAGGCGGTGTTGTAGGTGCTCGCCGGGTCGGTCGGCCCGCTGGTGCTCCAGGACGAGGTCACGGTGCCGAGCTGGTCGACGCGCCGCGGGAACGGGCTCCCGCCGGTGCAGTAGCCGTAGACACAGCCCCGATAGATCGACGGGTAGCCCGCCGGGCCGGTGGTGTTGACGTGGCCGGCCGTGTCGACGACGAAGCCCGAGTCGCCGCGGGCCCCGGAGTTGCTGATGCACTGAGGGGTGTCGGCGCCCCAGACGTTGTTGGCGGCCACGTACACGCCCCCGCCGAGCGGGAACGAGCCGAACCTCTCGCAGGTGCGCAGCGGCGTCGGGGCCGGCGCGGCCGCGGCCGAGCCCGCGACCAGCAACGTCGAGGCCAGCAGCACCAGCACCGCACCGACCGTGGCGGCCGCGGCCACCACCCGTCCGCGCCCCGTCGTCGTCCCCCGGTCCATCCCGCCCCCGTCTCCTCGCGACCCCTCACGGGTCGCCGTCACGGGAGCAGAGCGGCGAACCGGGACGAACCGTTACGACGGATCACGAAGAGACGCTGGACGTCGGTGGCTCGTAGCCCGAGCGCCGCAGCGACGGGCGGCCGAACACCACCCACCGCATCGCGCCGTACATGAACACCGCCTCGCAGGCCCCGGCCGCGAGGCGGGCGAGCTGGTAGGGCGCCCCGACCGCGGCCAGCCCCTGGGTCACGCCGAGCACGATCGCCGCGTAGTTGACGAGGACGACGGCGACGAAGAGCACCACCTGGACGCCCACCGGGCGCTCCGGGTCGAAGTTCAGCCAGCGGTTGAGCAGGAAGCTCAGCGTGAACGCGGTCCCGTAGGCGATGGTGATGCCGAGCCACAGCGGGAGGCGCGCGACGTCGATCAGCAGCGTGAGCAGCAGCAGGTCGACGGCGAACGTGAAGCCGTTGACCAGGCAGAACCCGACCATGCTCGGCGCGACGAGGCGGCCCAGCGGTCCCGGCAGGACACCGACGACGCCGGCGCAGAGCCGGCGGAAGCGATCCTGCGCGCCCGGGGTCCCCGTCACGCCCGCCATCACAGCGGGCCGGCGACAGGGCCCGCCGGGATTCGGCCGACGGCCGGATGACGGTCCGGTGAACTCCCGCGACACCGCCGACGGTCGATCACGACAGGCCCTGGTGTGACGGACGGTCGGGTGGGCACTCTGCACCGCGTGAGTGCGAAAGCCGAGATCGGCGTCAGCGGCCTGGCCACGATGGGGCGGAACCTCGCCCGCAACCTCGCCCGGCACGGGCACGTGGTGGCGGTGCACAACCGCAGTGCCCAGCGGATGCGGGACCTGGTCGAGCACTTCTCCGACGAGGGCGCGTTCATCGGTGCGGAGTCGGCGCAGGAGTTCGTCGACTCCCTGGAGCGCCCGCGCCGGATCGTGCTGATGGTCCCGGCGGGCGCCGCGACCGACGCGGTGATCGACGAGTTCGTCCCGCTGCTCGAGCAGGGCGACGTCGTCATCGACGCCGGCAACGCGCACTTCCTCGACACCCGCCGTCGCGAGAAGGCCCTGTCGGAGAAGGGGCTCAACTTCGTCGGCATGGGCGTGTCCGGCGGCGAGGAGGGCGCCCTCAACGGGCCCTCGATCATGCCGGGCGGGCCGAAGGAGGCCTACGACGCGCTCGGCCCGCTGCTCGAGGACATCTCGGCGAAGGTCGACGGCGAGCCCTGCTGCACCCACATCGGGGCCGACGGCGCGGGCCACTTCGTCAAGATGGTGCACAACGGCATCGAGTACGCCGACATGCAGCTCATCGCCGAGGCCTACGACCTGCTGCGCAAGGGCCTCGGGATGGAGCCGTCGGCGATCGCGGAGACCTTCCGGCAGTGGAACTCCGGGCGCCTCGACTCCTACCTCATGGAGATCTCCTCCGAGGTGCTCGACCACGTGGACGCCGACACCGGCAAGCCCTTCGTCGACGTCGTCGCCGACGAGGCCGAGCAGAAGGGCACCGGCCGCTGGACGGTCCAGGGCGCCCTGGAGCTCGGCGTGCCCGTGACGGGCATCGGCGAGGCCGTGTTCGCGCGCTCGCTGTCCGGGCACCGCGACCTGCGCGACGCCGCGCGCGGCCTCCCGGGGCCCGCCGGAGTGCTCGAGGGCGCGGGCGCCGAGGGCTTCGCCGAGGACATCGAGCAGGCCCTCTACGCCTCGAAGATCGTCGCCTACGCCCAGGGCTTCAACCAGATCCAGGCGGGCGCCGACGAGTACGACTGGTCGATCGACCTCGGTGCGGTGGCCTCCATCTGGCGCGGCGGCTGCATCATCCGCGCCCGGTTCCTCGACGAGATCACCGCGGCCTACCGGCGCGACCCCGCCCTGCCCACGCTGCTGACCGACACCTCGTTCTCCGAGGCGCTGGCCGGCGCGCAGGACTCCTGGCGGCGGGTCGTGGCCGTCGCCGCGCAGCTCGCGATCCCGGCGCCCGGGTTCTCGACGGCGCTGGCCTACTACGACGCCCTGCGCGCCTCGCGGCTGCCCGCGGCCCTCATCCAGGGGCAGCGCGACTTCTTCGGGGCGCACACCTACCGGCGTACCGACCGCGAGGGCACCTTCCACACCCGCTGGGCCGAGGAGGGTCGCCCGCAGGAGGAGCGGTGACGGCCCTTCCCCGGCCCCGGCCCTACGCCGCCTGCTGGGCGCGGGCGTAGGCGAGCTGCAGGAAGTCCGCGCCGGCCAGCGCCGAGAAGCTGCCCGCGACGAGGCGGGTCAGCCGCGGCGCGACGACGAGGCCGAGGCCGAAGGCGCTGACGATCCAGACGTCGAGGCAGAACGGGCAGGTCAGCAGCTCGCCCACGGCGTGGCGCATGCCGCCCTCGCCGCGGGGCTCGTCCATCACCTCGGCGGGGCCGCCAGGACCACCGTGATGGGTGAAGGGCGCGCGGACGGGGCTCGCGACCGACTCCTTGGTGATCGCTCGCGAGATCTTGTGGGTGCCCAGCGCCATGGTCACCAGGTCCTTGACCGACACGTGCTCGGGCAGCTCCCGCCCCGCGGCCCGGGCGGACAGGGTCGCGATCGCCAGGACGACGAGGTAGACGCCGAGCAACGCCGCGTGCGACGCCACCGGCTGGGTGCTGTCGCCGCGGTACTCCGCGGCCTCCTCGCGTCCGATCTCCGCCAGTCGCGCCATGTGCGCCTCCTCGGGGGGTGGCGCCCGCCGGGGACGCCGAGAGAACCGGCGCGTGCTCGACCGGGGACCGCTGCGGCTACCCGGACGCGCGTCGGCGGAACCCCGGGGCGCGCCTCAGCGCTCGGGCCGCTCGGGCACCGCGTCGATGACCTCGGTCGGGGCGTTCATCGCCGCGACCTTCTTGCGGTGGCGCCGGTAGCGCTTGACGAGCATGACGAGCACGAGCGCGGCGAGCAGCACCAGCACGACCACCTGGAACACCCCGGAGTACCGCTCGACGAGGTACCAGCGCGTGCCCAGGGCGTAGCCGCCGTAGACGAAGACCGAGTTCCAGATCAGGCTGCCCAGCCCCGTGAGCAGCCCGAACTCCCACCAGCGCATCCGCCGCGCCCCCGCGGGCAGCGACACGAGACTGCGGATGCCGGGCACCATCCGCCCGAGGAACACCGCCCACCGGCCGTGCCGGTCGAACCACGCCTCGGCCCGCTGGACGTCCTCGACGTGCACCATCGGGATCTTCGACAGCGCCTGGCGCACCCGGTGCTCGGGCGCGAGCATGCCGACGAGGTAGAGCGCGACCGCCCCGACGACGGAGCCGCCGGTGGTCCACGCGATCGCCGAGAGCACCGAGAACTCGCCGCGCCCCGCGGCGAACCCGGCGAGCGGCAGGATCACCTCGCTGGGGATCGGCGGGAACACGTTCTCGAGCGCGACGATGATCCCGGCGCCGGGCGCCCCGAGCGTCGCCATGAGGTCGCTCGCCCAGCCGGCGATCCCGCCTCCGCCGGGGGCGGCGGCCGTTGCCTGCATGATCGTCCAACGTGCGGTCACGCCGTCGGGGTTCCCGATCAGCGCGGCTGCTTGGCGCGGTTGCGCGCCTTGTGCCGCTCCTGGGCGTCGAGGATCACCTTGCGGATGCGGACGGCGGAGGGCGTCACCTCGACGCACTCGTCCTCGGCGCAGAACTCCAGCGACTGCTCCAGCGACAGCTGCCGCGGCGGGGTGAGGCGGACCAGCTCGTCGCCGGTGGACGAGCGCATGTTGGTCAGCTTCTTCTCGCGGACGATGTTGACCTCCATGTCGTCCGCCCGCGCGTTCTCCCCGACGACCATGCCGGCGTAGACCGGGGTGGTCGGGCCGACGAACAGGTCGCCGCGGTCGGAGAGCTGCTGGATGGCGTAGGGGGTCACCGGGCCCGGGCGGTCGGCGATGAGCGAGCCGGAGATGCGGGCGCGCAGCTCACCGACCCACGGGCCGTAGCCGTCGAAGAGCTGGTTGGCGATGCCGGTGCCGCGGGTCTCGGTGAGGAACTCGGTGCGGAAGCCGATGAGGCCGCGCGCGGGCACCCGGAACTCCATGCGGACCTGGCCGGACGCCGAGTGCGCCATCTCCAGCATCTCGCCCTTGCGGGCCGCGAGGAGCTGGGTGACCGCGCCGAGGTGCTCCTCGGGGACGTCGACCGAGAGGCGCTCGAACGGCTCGTGGACCTTGCCGTCGACCTTCTTCGTGACGACCTCGGGCTTGCCGACGGTGAGCTCGAAGCCCTCGCGGCGCATCTGCTCGACGAGGATCGCCAGCGCGAGCTCGCCGCGGCCCTGGACCTCCCAGGCGTCGGGGCGCTCGGTGGGCAGGACGCGCATCGAGACGTTGCCGACGAGCTCGGAGTCGAGGCGGTTCTTCACCAGGCGCGCGGTGAGCCTGGTGCCCGGCTTGGGGTCGCGCCCGGCCAGCGGCGAGGTGTTGATGCCGATGGTCATGGCGATCGCCGGCTCGTCGACGGTGATGCGCGGCAGCGGACGCGGGTCCTCGGGGTCGGCGAGGGTGTCGCCGATGGTGACCTCGGCGATGCCGGCGACGGCGACGATGTCGCCGGCGTCCGCGTACTCGGTGGACACCCGCTCGAGGGCCTCGGTGCGCAGCAGCTCGGTGACCTTCACGCGGGTCACCGACCCGTCCGCGCGACACCAGCCGACCTGCTGACCGCGGCGGATGCGGCCCGAGCGCACGCGGCAGAGCGCGATGCGCCCGAGGTACGACGAGGCGTCGAGGTTGGTGACGTGCGCCTGCAGCGGGCCGTCCGGGTCGTCGGTCGGGGCCGGGACCTGCGACATGAGGATGTCGAAGAGCGGCTGGAGGTCCGGCGAGTCCGGCACGGTGCCGTCGGCCGGGCGCTCGGTCGAGGCCTTGCCGGCGCGGGCGCTGGCGTAGACGACGGGCAGGTCGAGCAGGTTCGCGACGACGTCGTCGTCCAGGCCGAGGTCGGTGGCCAGCTCGAGGAGCAGCTCGAGGGACTCGTCGACGACCTCGGCGCAGCGGGCGTCGCCCCGGTCGGTCTTGTTGACGACCAGGATCACCGGCAGGTGCGCCGCGAGCGCCTTGCGCAGCACGAAGCGCGTCTGCGGCAGCGGGCCCTCGCTGGCGTCGACGAGCAGCACGACGCCGTCGACCATCGACAGCCCGCGCTCGACCTCGCCGCCGAAGTCGGCGTGGCCCGGGGTGTCGATCACGTTGATCGTCACGCCGTCGCGGTGGATCGCCGTGTTCTTGGCGAGGATCGTGATGCCCTTCTCGCGCTCCAGGTCGCCGGAGTCCATGACCCGGTCGACCAGCTCGGCACGCGCGGAGAAGGCGCCGGACTGGCGCAGCATGGCGTCCACCAGCGTCGTCTTGCCGTGGTCGACGTGCGCGACGATGGCCACGTTGCGCAGGTCGGGGCGCCCGGTGGTGGGCTCGGGACGCTCGGGGGCGGTGACGGACACGCAGGAACTCCAGCCGGAAAAGGGAGTGGACGTCCCCTCCAGGTTACGGGGCGTGATCTCGGGCACCGCCGCCGACCGGCGTGTCCCCCACCACGTCGGCCGCGACGAGCTCCCCGATGCGGGGCGCGAGCTTGGCCAGGTTGTCGCCCCACACCACGTGCACGGCGCCCTCCCGCGCCCGGTGCACGCCGTCCCCGGCGCCGCGCATCGGGGTGCAGCGCAGCTCGCCGACCGGCGTCGGGTCGAGGTCGGGCAGGTGACGCCGGACGTGGTCGACGACCGCGGCACGTGACCGGCGCGCGACCTCCTCGGCGCCGAGCTCCCACGCGGTGTCCTCGTCGGGCAGGTGCCCGCCGACCGCCCAGTGCCCGGCGCGGGTGCGGTGCTGGTAGGTGCTCGCGAGCGGGCCGTCGGGCCGTCCGTCGAGGTGGCAGGGCCGGTCGGCGGGACCGGCGAACGTGAACCGGGCGTGGTGCTCCAGCTCCGCGGGGACGTCGATGCCCAGCGGCGCGGCCATCGCGGGCGTGCCGGCACCCGCGGCGACGACGACGGCGTCGGGGCGGTCGGCGCGCTCCTCGCGGCCGTCGGCGAGGTGGACGGTGCCGTCGCGGTCCACGGCCGTGACCTCCGCCCGCTCGGGCCCGACCGCCTCCCGGAGGAACGCCCCGGCGGCGGCGAGGTCGAGCACGCCGCCCGCGGGGTCGTGCAGGACGCCGTCCCCGAGGTCGAGCTCTGCTATCGGCGTGCTCCCCGGGACGCTCCGTCTCCCCCCGACGACGCGGTGGATCGCGCCGGCCGCCGTCATCGCCGCCGACCACACCGGCACCCGCGGGCCGCTGACGATCGCGCGCTCGCCGCCGACCAGCGTGCGGCCCGCCGTCATCGACCAGTCGTCCCACAGCTCCGAGGCGCGCCGGGCCTCGGCCACCAGCCCGGGGTCGCCGTGCGCGACGCGGAAGATGCGGGTGTCACCGGCCGAGCGCGCGCCCATCGGCTCGCCGGCGTCGAGGCAGCGCACCGTGGCACCCGCTCGGGACAGCGTGTACGCCGTCGCCAGCCCCACGATGCCCGCGCCGACCACGACCACCCGCATGTGCACCCCTCCCGACCCCGAGACCGGGTTCAGGGTGCACCCCGATCCGCGCGGCCGCAGCGAGGTCCAGCATCGACGTCATGAGGATCGTGGTCTGGGTACTGGTGGGGATCGGCGCGCTCGTGGTGGTCGGCGGGGTCGTCTGGCCGCTCGTGCAGTGGCTGGTCGGCGCGCTGCTGTGGCTGGTGCCGGTGGCGCTGGTCGTCGGCGGCGGGATCTGGCTGGCGCGGCGCGGGAGCCGCACGCAGGTCGACGGGACGACGGGCACGCCGCAGCAGCTGCGCTGAGGTCAGCCCTGCTGGGCGCGGGGCGAGCGGGGCGCGAAGACGCCCTCGACCGCGAACGCCGGCAGGACCGCCTTCGACAGCGGCCGGGAGGTCTCGGCGAGCTCCGCCGCCCCCTCGGCGCCCAGGTGGCGCCAGGGGCCCAGCGACATGCGCGTGGTGTGGTCCTCGACCTCCGCGCGCAGCGCCGTCCCCGCCTCGGTGAGCCCACCGTCGGCGTCGAGCAGACCGCGCTCGGCGAGACCGGCGCTCGCCTCGGCCCACTGCTCGGGCGACCAGCCGCGGTTGCGCTGCGCGAACTCGACGGTGAACCCGCGGCCCGTGGCGACGTGGGTGACCAGCGCCTCGAGGCCGGAGAGACCGGCGGAGACGAGGGCGTGCAGGTGGGCGTCGCCGCGGTGCTCGCGCAGCAGCGTCACCCCGTGCCACAGGGCGAGGTGGGGCTCCTCGGGCCAGGGCAGGTCGGCGTGCGCGGCGTAGAGCGGGCGGTCCTCCGGGGCCGCGCCCTCGCACGCCTTGCGCAGGAGCTCCGACGCCCGGGTCACGGCCGCCGAGGACGCGGCGCCGCCGAGCAGCCGGCGCAGGGCGCGGTCGGCGCCGCGCAGCCGGGCGTTGACGACGTCGGCGGGCGCGGCGAGCGACCACACCGCGGGCACCGACCGCGCCACGCGCGCGGGGTTGAAGTTGAAGAACGTCGCCGTGACGACACCCGGCCCGACCGGGCCCATCGGGGCCGAGCGCTGCGCGAAGTACTGGTCCGCGCCGCGGGTGATGCCCAGCTCGGCCATCTCCTCGCCCGTCTCGGGCACGAAGTAGATCATCGAGTGGAGGGGCTCGAGGCGCGCCAGGAGCGCGGCGGCGTCGGCGTTGGCGACGGTGCTGGGAGCGGCCACGCGATCACCGTCTCACGGCGACCCGTGCCGCGTCCCGGGCACACTGGTCGTCATGCCGCCCGGGTCGAGCTCCGCTCCGCGGCGTCCCCCGGCGTCCTGGCCCGAGCGGGCACCGCTCGGCGGACTGGCCCCGCGCCGGCGCGCCTTCGTGCTCGCCCTGCTCGCGCTCCTCGCCGTGGTGGTCGTGCTGATCGGGGTGGGGGTGGCGCGTGAGTTCCGCGTCCCGCCGCCCGCCGACCCGGCCGTGCCGGGCGCCGTGGTGCTCGTGCCCGGCTACGGCGGCAACCGCGCCGCGTTCCTCGCGCTCACCGAGCGGCTGCGGGCCGAGGGCCGGCGCGCGGTGATCGTCGAGCTGCCGTCGGGCGGCACCGGTGACCTCGTGGCCCAGGGCGCGGCGATCGACGACACCGTGCGCGGGCTCCTCGACGACGGTGCCCCGTCGGTCGACGTCGTCGGCTACTCGGCGGGCGGGGTCGCGACGCGCGTCTACCTCGACCGCGGCCGCACCGCCCCCGCCGTCCGGCGCGTGGTGACGCTCGGCTCGCCGCTGCGGGGCGCGGAGCTCGCCGCGGCCGGCGGGGCGCTCGTGCCGGGGGCGTGCCCCCGCGCCTGCCAGCAGCTCGCCCCCGGCAGCGCGCTGCTCACCGGCCTCGCCACCGCGCCGCCGGGCCTGCCCTGGCTCTCGCTGTGGAGCGCCGACGACGAGACCGTCACCCCGCCCGACTCGGCCGAGCTGCCGGGCACCGACGCCGTGCGCCTGCAGGACGTGTGCTCCGACGCCGTCGTCACCCACTCCCGGCTCCCGACCGACCCGCTCTCGGTCGGGCTCGTCCTGCGCGCCCTGGGCACCGGCCCCCTGCCCACGGCCGACTCCACGCAGTGCGACGACCTGCGCACCGAGGGTGCGCGGGAGTCCTGAGCTACCGCCCGGTCATCTGACGAACGGCGGCTGTGGGCGCCACCGCCCGCCGCCCACGATGGGCTCATGTCCGTGCTCGCCGCCCTGGGCCCGGCGCTCGCCCGCCTCCCGGTGGCGGCTCGGCACGGCCTGGTGTTCCTCGTCACCGGGCTCGGCTACACGGCCGGGGCGATCACCGCCATGTCGTGGTTCGACCCCAACGGGCTCGGCCCGTCGTTCTTCCCCGCGGCGGGAGGGACGGTGGCGCTGCTGTGCGTGCTCAGCCGACGGTGGTGGCCCGCGGTGCTCCTGGCCGCGGCGGTCGCGGAGGTCGCGATCGACCTCGCGACCGGGCTGGGCCTCACGGCCGCCGTCGGCTACGCCGTCGCGAACACCGTGGAGCCGGCACTCGGCGCGGTGCTGACCCGCGCCGTCGCCCACGGGCGGCCGGACCTGAGCCGCCGGCGCGACCTGACCGGCTTCCTCCTCGGCGCCGTCCTGGCCGCCCCGCTCGTCGGCGGGCTCGTCGGCGCGCTCGTCGCGGCCCTCGCCGGCGGCGACCGGCCCTGGTACCTCTTCGTCGCCCGCTGGTGGCTCGGCGACGGGCTCGCCGTCCTCGTCGTCGGCACCGCGGTGATCAGCGTCCTCACCTTGCCCTGGACCCGCCGGACCGTGCTCGCCACCGCCGCCGCGACCGTCGCGGCCGTCGCCGTCACCGCCGTCCTGTTCTGGTCGCAGACGCTGGTCCTGGTCTTCCTGCCGACGCTCCTGCTGATCTGGGTCGCGCTGCGGCTCGGCGTCGGCGCGGTCGCGGTGGTCGGCCTGGGGACGGCACTGACCGCCGCCCAGGGCGAGGCGGCGGGTCTCGGGTTCTCCGCGACGCTCGGCGTGGCCCCAGGGGTCAGCCACGTCTACCTGCAGATGCTGCTCGCGGTGCTGCTCCTCACCGTGCTGCTGCTCGCCGTTCAGGTCGACGAGCAGGTCCGCGCGGAGGTGGCGGCCGAGCTCGCGGCGCGCCGCGGCGACGACCTCGCCGCCTGGAACGCGGAGCTCGCCCGCAGCAACGCCGAGCTCGACACCTTCGCCTACGCGGCCTCCCACGACCTCAAGGAGCCGTTGCGCGCGATCGCCCAGACCGCGGGCTTCGTGCTCGAGGACGCCCCGGCGCTCGACGCCGAGTCCCTGCGGCGGCTGCGCACGATCTGCCTGCTCGCGGTCCGCATGGACGAGCTGCTCGACTCCCTGCTGCGCTACTCGCAGGTGGGCCGCGGCGACCTCGACCCCGTCGTCGTGGACCTGGAGGGCGTCCTCGACGAGGTCGCCGCCGTCGTCGCCGAGCGCTGCCGCGACGCGGGCGTGGAGCTGCGCCGGGACGGGCGCCTGCCGGCGGTGCGGGGCGACCGCGTGCAGCTCGGCGAGGTGCTCACCAACCTCGTCGTCAACGCCGTCAAGTACGCGGCCGACGAGCCGCGCTGGGTCGAGGTCGGCCTCGGTCCCCTCCCGCCCGGATCGGGCGAGCACGACTGCGCGGTGTACGTGCGCGACAACGGCGTCGGCATCCCGCCCGAGCGTCGCGACCAGGTCTTCGCCCCGTTCCAGCGCCTGCACCCGGGGCGGGCCGACGGCGTCGGCATGGGCCTCGCGATCAGCCGCCGGATCGTCGAGCGGCACGGGGGGCGGATCGGCGTGGAGTCCGCCGAGGGTCAGGGCAGCTCGTTCTGGTTCACGCTGCCGTGCTCGGTGAGGGTGCCGAGCCAGTAGGCGAAGACGCCGCGCAGCACCTCCTGGAACGCCGTGAGGTCGACCGGCTTGACCACGTAGCTGTTGGCGCCGGCGCGGTAGCACGCCTCGACGTCGCGGGGGTGCGTGGAGGACGTCAGCACGATCACCGGCAGCCCGTCGAGGGGCGCCCGCCGCCGGACGGTCGAGAGCACCCCGTGCCCGTCGAGACCCGGCACGTTGAGGTCGAGCAGCACGAGGTCGGGGAGCTCGACGCCCGGGTCGGCCAGGCGCTCGAGGGCCGTGGTGCCGTCGCCGACGGCCTCGAGGCGCACGCCGGGGTGCGCCCGGGCGAGCGTGCGGCCGACGGCCTCGACGTCCTGCGGGGAGTCCTCGACGAGGAGCACGAGCGCGTCGCTTGCTGGCACGAGGAGATCTCACTGTCCGTGAGTGGTTCGGTGTCAAGGAACCGTAGTCGCGGCCCTGTCGTTCCCACTACCGGCCGAACGGCGGTTTCAGCTCGTCACGTCCTTGGTCGTGAAGTTGGCCCAGGCGGCGAGCATGAGCACGACGACATACCCCGCCTGGAGCCAGAGGCCTGCGGTGATGTCGCGCAGGAAGATCGGGTCGCGGAAGAAGTCGACCCATGCCAGCCAGTAGCGGGTGGGCAGGTACGGGGTGACGGCCGCGGCGGCGTCGAGGCTGACGAGGACCTGGCTGGTCACGAGCGCGGCCAGCGCGCCGAGGGTCGCGCCGAGGGAGGACGCGGTGACCGTCGAGAGGAACAGCGCGATCGCCGCCACGCCGAGCATCGACACCGTCACGTAGCCCATCGCCCCGAGCAGGCGGGCGGCGAGGTCGGCGGGCGAGAGCGCCTCGCCGGACAGCGACGACACCGACGCCTGCGCGCGCTCCCGGGCGGCCTGGTCGTCGGCGACGACCGCGCCGTCACCGGTGTCGGCGCCGGGCCGGGTGGCGCCGGCCTGCCCGCCCGAGGCCGCGTCCGAGCTGCCGACCTGCCCCCCGCCGCCGGCGGGCGCCGCGGGCCCGGTGCCGGCGACGGCGTCGTCACCCCCACCGGTGACCTCGGGCAGCGCGCGCACCACCGCCACCGGGTCACCCGCCCCGAACAGCGAGACCCCGACGACGTAGGAGGTGCCCGCGACCGCCACGACCGACCCGACGACGAACACCACGACCGAGACCAGCTTCGCCACCAGCAGCGACGTGCGGCGCACCGGGCGCACGAGCAGGTAGCGCAGCGTCCCCTGCGACGACTCCCCCGCCACCGCGTCGCCCGCGACCACCGCCACCGCGATCGGCAGGAACAGCGGCAGGACCAGGGCCAGCGCGGCCGCGGGGTAGAGCGAGCCGGACTGCAGCACCGCGGACAGGAACGCCGCCCCCTGCCCCGGCGGCGGGGCGATGCGCGTCGTGGCGAGGAAGACCGCGACCACCGCGGGCAGCAGGCACAGCAGGCCCACGGCCACCCAGGTCCGCGGGCGACGGATGAGCTTGACGAGCTCGACGGCGATCACGGGCGCGCCCCGTTCCGGCGGGACGCCCGCGACGTGTCCGATCCGGGTCCCGTCAACGCCACCACCACGTCCTCCAGGCTCCGGCGCTGCTCGACGAGCCCGTCGAGCGGCACGCCGTGCTCGACGAGGTGGCGGGCGAGCGCGGGCGGGCCGCCCGGTGCCGCCTCGACGACCAGCGTGTGGTCCTGCCGCTCGGCCACCGCGCTCCCGAGCACGCGCGCCGCCGCGTCCGGGTCCGGCGTCCGGACGACGAGCCGGCCCGTCGGGCCCCGCACCGCGTCGAGGTCGTCCTCGAGCACCAGCCGGCCCCGGTCGACGACGCCGACGGTGGTGCAGAGCGCCTCGATCTCGGCGAGCAGGTGGCTGGACAGGAAGACGGTGGTGCCCGCGGCGTTGAGCTCGAGGAGCAGGTCGCGGACCTCGCGGATGCCGTGGGGGTCGAGACCGTTGGTGGGTTCGTCGAGCACGAGCAGGCGGGGGCGGTTGAGCAGCGCCCCGGCCAGCCCGAGGCGCTGGCGCATGCCGAGCGAGTAGGCGCGCACCGGGCGGCGGTCGATCGCGCCCAGTCCGACGCGCTCGAGCACCTCCTCGACGCGGTCGCGGCGTCGCCGGCCGTCACGGTCGCGACGCGGGCCCGCGGCGTCGAGCAGCGCGAGGTTGGTGCGCCCGGACAGGTGCGGGTAGGCCGCCGGCCCCTCGACCATCGCCCCGATCTCGGGGAGCACCTCGGCCACCCGCGACGGCACCGGCCGCCCGAGCACCGTGATCTCGCCGCGGGTGGCGTAGACGAGGCCGAGCAGCATCCGCACCATCGTCGTCTTGCCCGAGCCGTTGGGGCCGAGGAAGCCGTAGCGCGCGCCCTCGGCGACGTGCAGGTCGACGTCGTCGACGGCCGTGTGGGCGCCGTAGCGCTTGGTCAGGCGGCGGGTCTCGATGACGAGGCGACCCGGGTCGCGGCGGGCGCCGATCCGCTGGGTCGTCCCGTTGCCCGCGCTCACGTCCGGCCCCCCGCGAGCAGGTCGGTGGCGCCGCTGTCGATCGCCGCGGGCGGCACGAGGCCCGCGAGCACCCAGGCCTGCGCGCCGTCCTCGCTGCGGACCACGGCGAGGGTCAGCAGCGGGGTCTCCAGCGCCGAGCCCTGGCCCTCGACCGTGAGGGTGCGGCCGGCGCCGGCGCGGTCGATGCCCGCGAGCAGGGTGCCGGCGAGGTCGGGCGGCAGCGGCACGGCGATCAGCTGGCCCAGCGTGGTGCCGTAGCGCCCGAGCGCCGGGAAGCCGCGCTCCGGGCGCACCCGCTCGCGGCCCGCGAGGCTCGCGGGCAGCGAGGAGCCGTCCCCGCGGCCGAGGACGCCGAAGAGGTCGGAGGTCGGGCTGCGGGTGACGCCGGCCCCCGGGCCGCGGCGCGGCTCGAGGGCCGCCGGGTCGGGCGGGCCCTGGGTGAGCTCGCCGAACGCGGTGGTGATCAGCGGGTCGGCCACCCCCCTGGCGCGCACCTCGACCGCGACCGGCAGGCCGGTCGCCGGGTCGGCCCAGACGTCGAGCGCCCCGACGGTCGTCCCCGGGTCGGCGACGGTGACCCGCACCCCGGCCGCGTCCACCCCGGCGACCCGGCGCGACGGCAGCTCGGTCGGCGGGTCGGCGGCCGTCGTGCCCGCGAGCAGCCGGCGGGCGAGCTCCGGCGGGAGCAGGTCCTCGGGGCGGGGCAGGCGCACCTGCGGGTCGCGGGCGACGATCGTCAGCAGCTCCGCTCCGTAGTCCCAGACGGCCTGCCCGCGTGGGGTCGTGTAGCGGTCGCGCTCGCCCACCGCGGACAGCACGTCGACGCGCGAGCGGTCCGGGGCGGCGTACCAGCCGCGCATGCGCGTCACGCCGGAGAGCAGCGTGGTGACGTCCGCGAGCTGCGCGATCCGCGGCAGCCCGAGCGCGGCGCGGGCCTCGGCGTACCCCGTCCACGGCCGGTCGGCCGACGCGGCGACGAGGTCACGCAGCTGCTCGGGGTCGGCGCGGGCGTCGCCCGGTCGGGCCGCGATCGTCGCGGGGACCCCCACGAGCAGCGCCGCCACGACCGCGACCACCGCCCAGCGCCACAGCACCCGCCCCGACCATGCCGCCACCGGCGTCCCGACTCCCCTCACCCGACGGTCCCGACGGGGCTCTCCTGCATCTCCCGTCGAGGGTGCCACCGAAACGCACGGCGGGTGGCCGCGTGGTGAGGCGATCAGGCCCCCGGCGTCCGGTCCGCGCCCGTGGACGCCGTCTCCGGGTCGTCCTCGCCGTCCTCGACCGTCGGCGGGGCCGGGAAGAACCGGACCCTGACGAGGCTCGCGATCGTCGTGACCAGGAGCACACCGACGATGACGCCGAGGGAGAGCTCGATCCCGATGGTCGGGACGGCCAGGGGCTCGCCGCCGTTGAGGAACGGCAGCGTGTTGGTGTGCAGCGCCTCGAGCACGAGCTTGACGCCGATGAACGCGAGGATCACGCCGAGCCCGTAGGACAGGTACACGAGCTTGTCCAGCAGCCCGCCGAGCAGGAAGTAGAGCTGGCGCAGCCCCATCAGCGCGAACATGTTCGCGGTGAAGACGATGTAGGGGTCGGTGGTCAGGCCGAAGATCGCGGGGATCGAGTCGAGCGCGAACAGCAGGTCGGTCATGCCGATCGCGATCATGACCATGAGCATCGGCGTGGCTGTGAGCCGCAGCCGGCCCTGGGCGTCGCGGCGGCGGACGACCGATCGGGTGCCGACGTAGTCGTCGGTCACCGGCAGGACGCGGCGCACGAGGCGCAGCAGGGCGTTCTCCTCGAACTCCTCCTCGTCGCTGCCCATCACGACCTTGATCGCGGTCAGGACGAGGAACGCGCCGAACAGGTAGAACACCCAGCTGAACCGCTCGATGACCGCCGCGCCGGCGAGGATGAACGCCCCGCGCAGCACGAGCGCGATGAGGATGCCGAAGAGCAGCACGCGGTGCTGGTGGACCTTGGGCACCGCGAAGGCGCTCATGATCAGCAGGAAGACGAAGAGGTTGTCGACCGAGAGCGAGTACTCGGTGACGTAGCCCGCGACGAACGCCGTCGCCGGGTCCTGGCCGGCCACGAGGTACAGGCCGACGGCGAAGAGGGCCGCGAGTCCGACGTAGACGCCGACCCAGCGCGCGGCCTCCCGGACGCCCACCTCGTGGGGGCGGCGACCGACGATGGCGAGGTCGAGCGCGAGCACCGCGAGCAGGCCCACGATGGTCAGGGCCCAGACCCAGAACGGCACGTACATACGGCGGGGACTCCGATCTCCGGCGACGTCAGGGCAGACGTGGACACCGGAGGTCTCTCCCGCCGCCCCGATCCTGGTCGGGACCGGGCGACCGACGGCCCCGGGCACCGGCACCGGTCACCTCGACCGGTCCGGCGGCCGTGCTGACGAGGCCGACGCGTGGGGATACTCCCCTCCGCGAGCCAGTGTGGCAGCCGTGTGAGGGCGGAGTGCGTCGACCCCGGGGTGGCGTTGCGCACCCGGCCCGCTCGGCGGCGGCCACTGAGTTGCTCACGACCGGCTCAGGCGCCGCGGGATAGCGTGCGCGGGTGATCTACCGCCCGCTCCGGGTCCTCGGGGTCGTGCTCGCCGTCGGACTGCTCGGGCTGTCGACGGTCGCCGCCGCTCCCCCGCCCGGTGGCGTCGGGACGGTGCGCAGCGAGGACCTGCGCATCGAGGTGCGCGACGGCCCGGCGCGCGACCAGCCGCAGAGCCTGGACGCGACGCTCTGGCTGCCGGCGACGACCGGGCCGGCGCCCGCGGTGCTCGTCGCGCACGGCTTCGGCGGGAGCAAGCAGTCGGTGGCCGCGGAGGCACGCACCTGGGCGGAGCGGGGCTACGTGGCGCTCGCGTGGTCGGCGCGCGGCTTCGGCGCGAGCACCGGGCAGATCGCGCTGAACTCCCCGGACTACGAGGTCGCCGACGCCGCCGCGCTCGTCGACTGGCTCGCGGCCCGCCCGGAGGTGCGCCAGGACGCGCCCGGCGACCCGCGCGTGGGCGCCACCGGCGCGTCGTACGGCGGGGCCCTGTCGCTGCTGCTCGCCGGCTTCGACCGCCGCGTCGACGCCACGATCCCCGTCATCACCTGGAACGACCTCGGCCAGGCGCTCTTCCCCGACCGCGCGGGCGTCCCGCCCGCCGCCACCCCGGCCGCGAGCGCCGCCGAGCCCGACGGGGTGTTCAAGCGGGCGTGGGCGGCGCTGTTCTTCGGCAGCGGGTCGCGACCGGCGCCGGGCCAGGAGCAGGACGCGCCGCAGGTCTGCGGCCGGTTCCTGCCCGAGATCTGCGCCGGGTACGTCGCGGCCGTCACCTCCGGCCGCGAGCCCGCCGAGCTCGCGGACGTCCTCACCCGCGCCTCGCCCGCGAGCGTCGCCGGGCGCATCACGGCGCCGACGCTGCTGGTCCAGGGCGAGCGCGACACCCTCTTCGGGCTCGACCAGGCCGACGCCACCGCGCGCCAGATCGCCGCGGGCGGCGGGACGGTCGCCGTCAGCTGGTTCGCGGGCGGGCACGACGGCGGCGGCCCGGACCGGCGCACCACCGAGCGCATGCAGGCCTGGTTCGACCACCACCTCGCCGGCACCGCCCCCGACCCCGGGACCGCGTTCACCTACGTCGTGCCCTCCGGGGTGCAGGCGCGCCGCGCGCCGACCCAGCGCACGATCACCGCGAGCGTCTATCCGGGGCTCGACGGGGGCGCGGGCACGGCGCAGACAGCCCTGCCCCTGCGCGGCGACCCGCAGGACGTCGTCGCGCCCGCCGGCGGCGCGCCGTCGGCGATCTCGTCGGTGCCGGGGCTCGCGGGCCTGGCCGGGGGTGCCGCCGGGGGCGGTGCGGGCGACGACGAGGACGCCGACGACGGGGGCTCGGGCGGTGCCGGCGGCTCGGGCGGCGGCGGGGGTGGCGGCGGCTCGGGTGGGGGCACCGCGGCCCTGCTCGGCCGGCTCGCCACGGACCTGCCCGGCCAGGCGGCGCGCTTCTCGACCGACCCGCTGCCCGCGCGGACGGTGGTCGCCGGGTCGCCGCAGGTCCGGGTGACGGTGGCGTCGGTGCCCGGGCGGCCCGCGGGCGAGCCGGTGCTCTTCGCCAAGGTCTACGACGTGGCCGCGGGCGACGGCGCGCCCGGCAGCCGCACGCTGCTGGGCAGCGCGGTCTCCCCGCTGCGGCTGCCGGCGCCGGGTCCGACGCCGACCGAGGTGACGGTGAGCCTCCCGGCCGTGGTCGCGACGCTCGCCGCCGGCCACCGTCTCGAGGTCGTCCTGTCCACCACCGACCAGGCCTACGCCGCCGCGGTCCAGCCCGCGGTGTACCGGATCGGGCTGGCGGGTTCCGCGGGTCCGGCGACGCTCGCCGTGCCGACCGTGCCCGGCGACGTGCGCAGCGGGACCTCGGTGCCGACCGCCCCGCTCGTGGCCGCGGGCGTGCTGCTGCTCGGGGTGCTCGTCGCGTGGCTGGTGGCGCGGGTCCTCGCGGTCCGGCGCCGCCGTCGTGACCTCGAACCGGGCGGGGCGCTCGCGCTCGAGGAGGGGCTCGCGGACACCCCGCTCGTGGTGCGCGGGCTCTCCAAGGCGTGGACCAGCGGGCTCGTCGCCGTCGACGACGTCTCGTTCACCGTCAAGCGGGGCCAGGTCCTGGGCCTGCTCGGGCCGAACGGCGCCGGGAAGACGACGACACTGCGCATGCTCCTCGGGCTCATCGCCCCGACGGCCGGCGAGCTGCGGATCTTCGGGCGGCGGGTCGTCGCGGGCGCGCCCGTGCTGGGCCGGGTCGGCGCGTTCGTCGAGGGCGCCGGGTTCCTGCCGCACCTCACCGGGCGCGACAACCTCGAGCTGTACTGGGCCGCGACCGGCCGGCCCCGCGCGGAGGCCCGGCTCTCCGAGGCGCTGGAGATCGCCGGGCTCGGCAGCGCCGTCGACCGGGCCGTGCGCACCTACTCCCAGGGCATGCGCCAGCGGCTCGCGATCGCCCAGGCGATGCTCGGGCTGCCCGACCTGCTCGTGCTCGACGAGCCCACCAACGGCCTCGACCCGCCGCAGATCCACGCGATGCGCGAGGTGCTGCGGTCCTACGCCCGCGACGGCGACCGGACGGTGCTCGTGTCCAGCCACCTGCTCGCCGAGGTCGAGCAGACCTGCGACCACGTCGTCGTCATGCACCGCGGCAAGGTGGTCGCGACCGGCGAGGTCGCCGAGCTCGTCGCGGGCGGCCAGGTCGCGGTGACGGTCGCCGACCGCCGCGACGAGGCCGTCTCGGTGCTGCGGGGACGCAACGGGGTGCGCGACGTCGAGCCCGACCCCGCCGACACCGACGTGGTGCTCGTCGACCTCGGCGGCGTCGACCGCGCCGAGGTCGTCCGGACCCTGGTCGAGGCCGGGTTCTCCGTGCGCGGCGTCGGGCCACGGCGCCGTCTCGAGGACGCGTTCCTCGCGCTGATCGGGCAGGAGGGCTCGTGAGCACGACGGTGGACGGGGCCTGGACGCTGCCGGTGCGCGTGGAGCTCGCGCGCCAGTGGCGGCGCCGGCGCACGCAGGTGACGCTCGGGCTGTTCGCCCTGCTCCCGGTGATCCTCTGGATCGCGTTCTCCGTCGGCGATGACCCCACGCCCGGTGCCGCGGCCACCAGCCTCACCGACCTCGCGCAGGCCTCCGGGGTCAACTTCGCGGTGTTCGCGCTGTTCTCCTCGGCGAGCTTCCTGTTCGTCGTGGTCGTGGCGCTCTTCTTCGGCGACACGGTGGCGAGCGAGGCGTCGTGGTCGTCGCTGCGCTACCTGCTCGCGATCCCGGTGCCGCGCGTGCGCCTGCTGCGGCAGAAGGCGATCGTCGCCGCGCTGCTGTCGCTGGCCACGCTCGTCACGTTGCCGGTGGTGGCCGTGCTGCTCGGCACGCTGGTCTACGGGGCGGGCGACTACCTCTCCCCCACCGGCGAGTCGCTGCCCTACGGCACCGCGCTGGTGCGCATCCTGCTCGCCGTCGCCTACCTGGCGATCCACCTGCTGTGGGTGGCGGGCGTCGCGACCCTGCTCTCGGTGGTCACCGACGCCCCGCTCGGCGCGGTCGGCGGCGCGGTGCTGGTGTCGATCCTGTCCCAGATCCTCGACACGGTCGACGCGCTGGGCTCGATCCGCAACCTCCTGCCCACCCACGAGGTCTTCGCCTTCGCCGACCTGCTGACCCTCGACGTCGACGGCAGCGACCTCGCCAACGGCGTCCTCTTCGCCCTGGTGTGGTGCATCGCCTTCGGCGCCACCGCCGTCTGGTACTTCCGCCGCAAGGACATCACCAGCTGACCCTCCCCTGCCGCCCGTCGTCGCCCCGGGGGTGACCGGCGCACGGGGTGTGCCAGCCTGGCGTCCACGCTGGCACGGGACGCCAGGATCGCCACCACCTCGCCGGCGGTCCGTGCACCCGGGCGTGTCGCGCTGCGGGTGGCGGCGAACGGCACGTAGCGCATGATCGTCGCGGCTGGCGACCTGCCGACCGTGCCCCTCGCGGCTCGAGCCCGCCCACGTGCGCGACCCCGTGTCGGCCGCCGTCCTCCACGCGGGACACTGGCTCCTCGAGCTGGTCGTCGCACCTCGAGATCGTCCCTTCTGAGCACTCTTCTGCCCGATATCGGGCAGGAAACTGGTCCTGAGACCGATCCGTGGCACCCTGTATCGATGTGGACCCCGAACTCGTGCGCCACGTGGCCGCGTCGACGGGTCTCTCCGGTGAGGTCGCCGCGCGCGTGGTGGCCGACGTCGTCGCCTACTACTCGGAGACCACCGAGGAGTTCGTGCGCCGCCGGCACCGGGAGCTGCAGGCCCGCGACCGCCGCAACGCCGAGATCTGGACGGTGATCGCCGACGAGCTGGCGCGCCGACCGGTCGCGCCCGGCCCGGTGAGCGAGCGGCGCCTGCGACGCATCGTCTACGGCTGAAGGGGGACCGCGCAGTGTGCGGCATCGTGGGGTACGTCGGAGCGCGTCCGGCGACGAAGATCCTGGTCGACGGGCTCGCCCGCCTCGAGTACCGCGGGTACGACTCGGCGGGCCTCGCCGTCGCGCACCGCAAGGCGCTGCGCACGACCCGGTCGGTCGGCCGGGTCGACGACCTGCGCGCCGCGGTCGGTGAGGACGACGCGCCCGGGCGCACCGGGATCGCCCACACCCGCTGGGCCACCCACGGCGAGCCCAGCGAGCGCAACGCCCACCCGCACACCGACGCCGCGGGCCGCATCGCCGTCGTGCACAACGGCATCCTCGAGAACGCCGACGAGCTGCGGGCCAAGCTCGTCGCCGACGGCGTGACCCTGCGCTCCGACACCGACACCGAGGTCCTCCCCCACCTCGTCGCCCGCGCCCTCGACGGCGGCGCGAGCACGCTCGAGGACGCCGTCCGCGAGGCGCTGCGCGTCGTCGAGGGCACCTACGGGCTCGTCGTGCTCGACGCCCGCAACCCCGACGAGCTGGTCGTCGCCCGCAACGGCAGCCCGATCGTCCTGGGCCTCGGCGACGGCGAGATGTTCGTGGCCTCGGACGTCGCCGCGCTCGTGCGCCACACCCGCCAGGTCGTCTTCCTCGCCGACGGCGAGCTCGCGACGCTCACCGCCGCCGGTTACGAGGGCTCGCGCCTCGGACCGCCGACGACGGTCGACGTCGACGACGCCGACTACGAGCTCGACGGCCACCCCGACTTCCTGTCCAAGGAGATCCACGAGCAGCCCGCGGCCCTGCGCCGCGTCCTGGCCGGCAGGCTCGACACCCGCTTCGCCACCGCCCGCCTCGACGGCCTGCGCCTCGACCCGCGCGAGCTGCGCGGCATCCGCCGGGTGACGTTCCTCGGCTGCGGGTCCGCGCTCTACGCCGGGCAGATCGGCGCGGGGTTGGTCGAGGAGCTCGCCCGCATCCCCGCCGACGCCGAGCAGGCCAGCGAGTTCCGCTACCGCAACCCGCTCGTCGACCCCGAGACCCTCTACGTCGCGGTCAGCCAGTCCGGCGAGACGATCGACACCCTCGCCGCCGTCGAGGAGCTCCAGCGCAAGGGCGGGCGGGTCGTCGGCGTCGTCAACGTCATCGGCTCGGCGATCGCGCGCCAGTGCGGGGCCGGCATGTTCCTGCACGCCGGGCCCGAGGTGTCGGTCGCGTCCACGAAGGCGTTCAGCTCGATGGCGACGTCGTTCACGCTGCTCGCGCTGCTGCTCGGGCGCGTGCGTGACCTCTCCGCCGCCCACGGCACGCGCCTCGTCGAGGGCCTGCGGCGTCTCCCCGACGCCGTGGAGACCGCGCTGCAGTCGAGCGACGCCGTCGCCGAGGTGGCCCGGCGCTACGCCGATGCGCGCTCGATGTTCTACCTGGGCCGGGTGCGCGGCGCGGCCGTCGCCCGCGAGGGCGCCCAGAAGCTCAAGGAGATCTCCTACGTGCACGCCGAGGCGTACGCGGCCGCCGAGCTCAAGCACGGCCCGCTCGCGCTGGTCGACGCCCAGATGCCGTGCGTGGTGGTCGTCCCCGACGACGAGCTGCTCGCCAAGAACATCAGCACGATCGAGCAGATCCGCGCCCGCGGCGGGCCCGTCATCGCGGTGACCAACGCCGAGCTCCCCGACGGCCTCGCCGACGCCGTCCTGCGCGTGCCGCGCCTCGAGCCCGAGCTCGACCCGATCATCCTCGGCATCCCGCTGCAGATGCTCGCCTACCACTGCGCGGCGGTGCTGGGCCGCGACATCGACAAGCCCCGCAACCTGGCCAAGAGCGTCACCGTCGAATAGGGGCGCTGCGCGCTGGTGAGCAGAACGAGGTGCCCCAGCACCTCTTTCTGCTCACGACGGCGGGAGGCCCATCTCGATGGTCAGCGGGCCGTCCGGATCGGGCGCGTCGACGGTGGCGTGCCCGCCCGGGCGCAGCGCGCCGGCCACGATCCGCCGCGACAGCGCCCGGTCGACCTCGCGCGTCACCACCCGGCGCATCGGCCGCGCGCCCAGCGCCGGGTCGTGGCCGCGCACGACGATGGCGTCGATCGCCGCCGGGGTGACCGTCAGCCCGATCTCCTGGGCGGCCAGGCGCTCGCGGGTCCCGTCGAGGAGCAGCTCGACCACCGCGCGCCGGGCCTCCTGGTCGAGCGGCGTGAACAGCACGACCTCGTCGACGCGGCCGAGGAACTCCGGGCGCAGCGCGCGGGCCAGCGCGGTCAGGACGCTGCCCCGCGCGTCGTCGGGGTCCTTGCCCTCGGTCAGCGACGTGGCGCCGAGGTTGCTCGTCATGATCAGGACGGCGTCGGCGAACGACACCGTGCGCCCGCGCCCGTCGGTCAGCCGGCCGGCGTCGAGCACCCCGAGCAGCAGCGCGAGCACGTCGGGGTGCGCCTTCTCGATCTCGTCGAGCAGCACGACGCACGACGGCGTCCGCCGGACCGCCTCGGTGAGCTCGCCCGGACGGTCGTGGCCGATGTAGCCGGGCGGCGCGCCGGTGAGGCGGCTGACGGTGTGGGCCTCGCGGAACTCGCCGAGGTCGAGGCGCAAGAGGCGCTCGTCGGAGCCGTGCAGCGCCTCGGCCAGCGCGCGCGCCAGCTCGGTCTTGCCCACCCCGGTCGGCCCGGCGAACAGGAACGACGCCACCGGCCGGCCCGGCTGGCCCATGCCCGCCCGGCCCGCGAGCACCGCGTCGGTGACCGCCTCCAGCGCGTGGTCCTGGCCGACGACGCGGCGGCGCAGGCGGTCGGCGAGCTCGAGCAGCCGGGTGCGCTCGGAGTCGGTGAGGTGCGCGACGGGCAGGCCGGTCCGGTCGGCGACGACCTGCGCGACGTCCTCGACCGCCACCGTCCGCGACGCGCCCGGGTCCGCGCCGCGGCGCAGGCGGACGCGCGCGGCGGCGGTGTCGAGCGCGTCGATCGCCTTGTCGGGCAGGAAGCGGTCGCGGACGTGCCGGGCCGTCAGCTCGACCGCGGCGCGGCGCACGTCCTCGGGCAGCCGGACACCGTGGTGCTGCTCGTAGCGCTCGCGCAGCCCGTCGAGGATCGCGACGGTCTGTTCGACGGTCGGCTCGTCGACGGTGATCGGGGCGAAGCGCCGCTCGAGCGCCGGGTCGGACTCGACGTGGCGGCGGTACTCCTCCATCGTCGTCGCCCCGACGACCTGCAGCTCCCCGCGCGCCAGGGCCGGCTTGAGGATGTCGGCGGCGTCCATCGTCCCCTCGACACCGGCGCCCGCCCCGACGACGGTGTGCAGCTCGTCGAGGAACAGGACGACGCCGCGGTCGGTCGCGGTGACCTCGTCGACCAGCCGTCGCAGCCGCTCCTCGAACTCGCCGCGGTACTTCGTCCCCGCGACCAGGCCCGCGAGGTCGAGCGCCACCACCCGCTGTCCCGACGCGCCGGGCACCGAGCCCTCGGCGATCCGGGCGGCGATCCCCTCGACGATCGCGGTCTTGCCGACGCCCGGGTCGCCCACCAGCACCGGGTTGTTCTTCGTGCGTCGTCCCAGGATCTCCAGCACGGCGGCGACCTCGCGCTCGCGGCCCACCACCGGGTCGAGCTTCCCCGCCCGCGCCATGCCCGTGAGGTCGCGTCCGAAGCGGTCGAGCACGGGCGTGCGGGTGTCGGTGCGGCCACCACCGCCCGGCCCGCCGGACCCGCCCGAGCCGCCGAATCCGCCCCCAGCGTTGCCGAGGTCGCCGAAGCCCTCGACGAGCCGGCCGATCAGCTGCTCGAGGGGGTTCGACCAGTCGTCGGGGCCGCCGCGGTCGTCGGGTCCGCGGTCACGTCGGGCGTCGTCGCTCACCCGACCATCATGCGCCGCTGAGCGTCAGCAGGAGGGCTCGACGGAGAGCACGCCGGGCAGGGTGCGGACGCGGTCGGCGAACTCCGCGCACTCCGCGCTGGTCAGGGCCACCGTGCACTGGATGCAGCTGCAGCTGACGCCCTCGTGGACGTCCACCGAGAAATCCGGGACGCGGTAGCCGAACGAGCACAGCGCCGACGCGAGGTCCATGACCCCGGGCATGCCGCCCGTGGTGAGGATCGTGAACGGGCGGGGCAGGCGGGAGAGACGGCGGGTGGGGGCCGGCTCGAGCGTGGTCACGACGGGGCTCCTGTGGATCCGTGCGAAAGGTGGATCCGAGCCAGGTCTCGGCGGACCGCTGCGAGCCCCTACCGGGACGAGCGGTGGGGCGCGCCGGGGCCCTGGCTCACCCGGCGCGCCGAAGTACTACCTCTCGGCGAAGTCGCACTGCCTGCACGTCGACCATGTTACCCCCGCCACTCCGATGGTCAACACGGACACCCCCGGCCTGGTTGTCGCCGACAACCAGGAACACCGCGTGACGACGACGGCGACGCTGCTCGGCGACAGCAGCCTTGCCTCACCCTTCTAGCGCATCCCGTCGCTCCATGACGGTGACAGCATGTCATCGAGGTGGAGGGGGGCACCATGAGCGAGGCGACGATCGGTGTGGTGGTCGGCGGTGCTCGCCTCGACGCGGAGATCGGTCGCGGTGGGATGGGTGTCGTCTACCGCGGCTTCCAGATAGCGCTCAACCGCACCGTGGCCGTGAAGGTCGTGCGCGGCGCGCTTGCGAGCGACGAGGAGTTCCGGCAGCGGTTCCGCCGCGAGTGCGAGATCGCGGCGGCGCTCGAGCACCCCCACATCGTCCCGATCTATTCTGCCGACTCCGACGCGGGTCAGCTCTCGGTCACGATGCGGTACGTCGACGGACCCGACCTCGGCGCCTTCCTGCGTGAACGCGGCCGACTCCAGCCCGCGTTCACCGCCGAGGTGGTCGCGCAGACCGCCGGCGCGCTCGACACCGCCCACCGGCAGGGTCTGGTCCACCGTGATGTCAAGCCCGCGAACATCCTCGTCGGCACCGCGGACGGTCGCCCGCACACGTATCTCACGGACTTCGGGCTGAGTCGGGCCACCGCCGACCCGCGCGGCCTCACGGGCACTGGGGTCCTCCTCGGCACGCCCGGCTACATGGCTCCCGAGCAGTACGAGGACGGCGAGGTCGACGCACGCGTCGACGTCTACGCGCTCGGATGCGTGCTCTTCCAGTGCCTCACCGGACGGATGCCGTTCGTGCGCGACACGGCCCCGGCGCTGATGTGGGCTCACTTCTCGGAGAGCCCGCCCGCGCTCGGTTCACTCGTCCCCGGCCTGCCCGATCGGCTCGACGGTGTCGTCCGGCGCGCCATGGCCAAGCGCCCGGAGGACCGATTCCCGACGACGGTCGAGCTGGCGCGAGCGTTCTCCGAAGCGGCCGGGTCCGCTGGACCCCGGACGCCCGGCCCCTCCTCCCCGCACGCGACGACCACGGTCGTGCCCCCGCCGGTGATCCCGGCGCCGCGCAGCGCTCCCGGCCCGTGGAGTGGGGCTCCGACCGGCGCGCCGCCCATGAGCGTCCCGCCGACCGGCGTGCCTCCCATCAGCTCCCCGCAGGTCGGCTCGCTGTTCGCGCGCGGAGGGCAGACACCCGCGCCCGGGACCTCCTGGCCGCCCGGTGCACCCCCGGCGTCGTGGCCGCCCACCGGCTCGACGCCGCCGACGCCCCGCCGACGCCCGCGGTGGTTGACGGCCGGCGTCCCGCTCGCCGCCGTCGCACTTGTGGTGCTCCTCGCCGCGACCGTCCTCCCCCTCGTCGCCTCGAACGGCGTCGGCCGGATCGTCGGCGCACCGGTCCCGATCGGGCGCAACGCGCTCGACGTCGAGCCCGGAGCCGGCTTCATCTGGACCGCCAACAACGACGACGGAACGATCTCGAAGATCGACCCGACGACCATGAGCAGTCAGACGATCCAGGTGGGCGGCACGCCCTACGAGCTCGTGATCGACGGCGGCGCCGTCTGGGTCAACAACTGGACGGACTCCGTGACCCGGGTCGACATCGCCACCGGTGCCGTGACCACCGTGTACACGAACCAGCCCGCCGCGATCTCGAGCATCGCGGCGGGCGACGGGTTCCTGTGGATCAGCCACCGGGACGCCAACGTCGTCACCCGTATCGACATGGCACGACAGGCCGCCGACCCGACGCCGCCGTTCCCCGTGGGGCGCGCACCGATGGCGATGGTCTACGCCAACCACCGTCTCTACGTCGCGAACTCCGGGGACCGCAGCCTGTCGGTGCTCACCCCGGACGGACAGTCGGTGGTGGGCGGACCGCTGACGTTCTCGAGCGACGTCGGCGGCATGGAGATCGACGGGGGGACGCTCTACGTCGTGCTGGGCGACGTCAACGCGCCCGCCGACCAGGTGCGCTTCACCATGCGCCCAATCGACACGGCCACGCTGACCGTCGGGCCCCAGATCGACCTGGGCGCCGCCTCCTGGTTCGACGTGGGTCGGGGCGTCGGCTGGGCGGCCTTCCCCTTCACCAACGACATCCGTCGCATCGACCTCGCCACCGGCGCGCCGTCCGGGGATCCCATCACCGGGATCGGCGCCAACATCGGTGCGATGCAGGTCGTGAGCGACGATCTCTGGGTCACCAACGTCCACGACAACACCGCGACCCGGGTGGAGCTCGACGCCTGAACCGGCGCTCACACCATGACGATCCCACCGTCGATCATCACCGCCTGGCCGGTCATGTAGTCGGCGTCCCGGCTCGCCAGGTAGGAGACGAACGACGCCACGTCCTCCGGCGTCTGCACCCGGCCCAGCGCGATGAGCTGCGAGTACTGCTGCAGCGCCTCGCCCTTCCCGGTGCCGAGGTAGCCACCGAGGCCCTCGTCGATCTCGTCCCACATCGTGGTGCCGACGATCCCGGGGCAGTAGGCGTTGACGGTGATCTGGTGGCTCGCGAGCTCCTTGGCCGCCGCCTGCGTCAGGGCGCGCACGGCGAACTTCGACGCCGAGTAGTGCCCGAGGTGGTCGAAGCCCTGGTGCCCGGCGATCGACGCCGCGTTGATGATCTTCCCGCCGTGCCCCTGCTCGATCATCGCCTCGGCCGCCGCCTGCAGGCACCACAGCACGCCGCCGACGTTGACCCCGAGCATCGTCTGCAGGTCCTCGGGCGTCACCTCGCGCAGGGTCTTGACCTGCGCGATCCCGGCGTTCGCGACCATGACGTCGATCGACCCGAACCGCTCCCGCGTCGCGGCGACCAGGGCGAAGCAGGCGTCGCGGTCGGCGACGTCGGTGGCGGTCGACGCGGCCTGCCCGCCGGCGTCGGTGATCTCCTGCGCCACCTCCTGCGCGGTGGACGGATCGATGTCGGACACCATCACGGCCAGCCCGTCGCTCGCGAGCCGGCGGGCGATCGCGGCACCGATCCCCCGCCCGGCGCCGGTCACGACGGCGACGCGCGTCCCCGCGGCGTTGTCCCCGGCGTCGGTGGTCGAGCTCCGCTGCGTTTCGTCGCCCGGGCCCGTCACGGGTGCACCAGGATCTTCACGTTGGTCTCCTTGTGGTCGATGAGCTCGCGGAAGCCCTGGTCGACGATGTCGTCGAGGGCGATGCGGCCGGTGATGAACTGCCCGACGTCGACGACGCCGTCGCGGATGAGGTCGATGACCTCGCGGTGGCGGCCCGCGTAGGCCAGCGAGCCGATGAGCCGGATCTCGGAGAAGACGAGCGAGTTGACGTCGAAGGTGGCCGGGTGGCCCCAGATCGAGACGTTGACGCACGTGCCGCCGGGGCGGGTCGACGCGACGGCCTGCGCGAGGACCGGGTCGAGGCCGGCGCACTCGAACGTCACGTCCGCGCCGGCGCCGTCGGTGAGCTCGCGGATCGCCTCGGGGACGTCGACCTCGGTGGGGTCGAGGACGTGGTCGGCGCCGGCGCCGGGCGCCTTGGCCTTGCGGGCGTCGGCCGGCTCGACGACCACGACCTGCCCGGCCCCGCACGCCTTGAGCGCCGCGGCCGTGACGAGCCCGATGGGCCCGGACCCGAACACCGCGGCCGACTGCCCCGGCTGCAGGCCCGAGAGCTTCGTCGCGTGGTAGCCGACGGCGAGGGGCTCGACGAGCGCGCCCTGCTCGGTGGTGAGGCCGGCGATGGGGTGCACCCAGCGCTGGTCGACCACCATCTTCTCGGCGAACCCGCCCTGGTCGCCGTCGAGGCCGATGAAGCCCAGCTGCCGGCAGATGTTGTAGCGCCCGGACCGGCACGCCACGCACGTCCCGCACACGTCGTAGGGCTCCACGACGACGCGGTCGCCCTCCGACACGCCCGTCACGCCGTCGCCGACCTCGGCGACGACGCCGGAGAACTCGTGCCCGAGCGTGATCGGGATGGCCCCGCCGGTCAGCGGGTGCGGCGCCTGCGGCGTCGGCGTGAAGATCGGGCCGTCGAGGAACTCGTGGAGGTCGGTGCCGCAGATCCCGCACCACTCGACGGCGACCTGCACCTGGCCCGGACCGGGGTGTGGTTCGGGGACGTCCTCCACCCGGACGTCCTCACGACCGTGGAAGCGAGCAGCCTTCATGGGTCCTCCCGGGGGTTGCCTCGAGGACATCCCACGAGGGTGACCCGGGTCACGACCAGGGTTGCAGCGGTGTTGCACCTCTGCCGGGGCCGAACAGCCGCGCCGTGTCGGCGGGCGAGGGGGGCACGACCTCCACCCCGGGCGCGATCCGGTAGGGCCGGGCGGCGAGCAGGCCCCCGAGGACGCGGCGCAGGCGGGAGAGCTCGGCGCGCACCGTGACGAGGTGGTCGGCGTCGTCGTAGAGCGCCCGGCTGATCGCGGCCGCGTCGAGCCCGGCGCTCCCGGCCTGCATCAGCAGCGCGACGATCTGCAGGTGGCGGCGCCCGAGGGTGTGCCGCCAGACCTCGTGGCCCTCGACGAGCGCCGCCGGCGGGTCGGCGTCCAGGTCGAGGCGCAGGCGGGTCCGCCCGGGCCCGGCGCCGTCGGACGGGCGGAGCAACCAGCCGCCCGGGATGCGGTCGGGCAGGCAGGCCCCGAGCCCGTGGACGAGCATCGCCTCGCCGGCCTGCGGGACGCCGACGCGGTCGCGGGGCGCGAGTCCGGTCGCGGCCGCCACCCAGCCGTGGTCGTCGACGACGAGCGCCGGGCCGGTCTGTCGCGCGAGCACCGGGGCCGCGACGGCGCGCAGGCTCTCCAGGCGGGTCTCGTGCGCCGCCCACAGGCCGGTCTCGGCGAGACGGACCGCGGTGTGCACGAGGGCGACGGTGGTCGGGTGGACCGTCGGCGCGGGCCCGGAGAGGTCGACGACGCCGAGCATCTCGCCGGTGCGCGGGTCGTGGATCGGGCTCGCGGTGCAGGTCCAGGGGTGCTGGGCACGGACGAAGTGCTCGGCGGAGAAGAGCTGCACCGACGCGTGCTCGGCGAGCGCGGTGCCGATGGCGTTGGTGCCGACGGACTCCTCGGTCCAGTCGGCGCCGGGGAGGAAGCCGAGGTCGTCCGCGAGCCGGCCGACCCGCACGGCGCCCTCGCGCCAGAGGACGAACCCGTCCGCGGCCGTGATCACCATGACGTGCTCGGCGTCCTCGGCCACCGCCGTGAGGCTCGCGCGCAGCTGCGGCAGCACCCCGCTGATCGGCGACTCGGCACGGCGGCGCTCGACGACCTCGAGCGGCGCGGGGTCGTCCAGCGACCGCCCGTCGGGGGCGACGCCGTACGACAGCACACGGTCCCAGGACCGGCTGACGACCCGGCGCAGCGGCGTCGTCGGGCGGCTGCCCGACAGCCGCGCGTCGTGGGCCTGGTGGAGCAGCCGGGCGTGCTGGCGCAGGTCGGTGCTGCGGGTGACCGCGCAGACGCCGTCGTCGGGGTGCGGCACGGTGACCTCCCGACATCGACGACGGACCTCGCCGCAGCCTAGGCAGCCGTCGTGACCGGCGCCATAGACCGCGCTGGAGGGTGCACATGAGCCAGACCCGGGCGCGGGACGCCGCCCACGCCGCGAACGGCGACCGACGCCGACGTCCCGGGGATCGCCGCGGGCTGGGCCGGGCGATCTCGAGGCGAGCGTCCGCGCCGCAGGCGAGGAGGGCTTCACGCGCCTGGTGCTCATGGCGACGCTGCCCGGCGTCCCGCTCGACACGGCGTTCGGGTTCACCCAGGTGCGCCGCGTCGACGTCCCGACGCCCGCCGGCGTGACCCTCGCGGGGGTCGAGATGCAGCGGCCGATCACGGCGGCCGACCTGGTCACTGCAGGCAGAACTCGTTGCCCTCCGGGTCCGCCATGACCAGGCACCAGCCCGCCGGCTCGTCGACCTCGCGCAGGAACCGGGCCCCGGCGGCCTCGAGCTTCTCGCGGTGGGCCTGCACCACGGCCTTCCGGTCGTCCGCGCCGGCGCCGACGTTGACGTCGAGGTGGACGCGGTTCTTCACCGTCTTGTCCTCGGGCACCTTCTGGAACAGCACGCGCGGGCCGGCGCCGGCCGGGTCGATCACCGCGTCCAGCCGGTCCCACTCGTCCTCCGGGATGCCGACCTTCGCGCCGAAGTCCTCCCACGAGTCGAAGCCCGGCGGCGGGGGCTGGCGGACGTAGTCGAGCGCGAGCGCCCAGAACTCGGCCTGCCGGCGCGGATCGTGGGCGTCGACGGTGATCTGCACTCCCAGGGCCATGGCGGACAGTGTGGCCGTGGTGGCGGACAGCCCGCGTCCGGCACCCGGGCGCCGCGCCGGTGATCGTGGGGGCTTTCCTGATGTCCAACGCCAGCGTGGACGCCAGGCTGACACACCCCGTGCGTCAGGCGGGGTCGTGTTCCCGGTGGCGAGCAGTGGGCACCCCCGTCCGGTGACCGAGCCGCTCGACCTGTTCGGCGACGCCGCCCACCCCGGTGCCGCCGACACCACCACGGACCTGCCGCCGGACCTCGACGCCCTGCGCGCGCAGGCGGCGGGATGTACGCGCTGCGAGCTCCACCACGACACGACGCAGACGGTGTTCGGCGCCGGGCCGGCGACGGCGCGCCTCGTGATGGTCGGCGAGCAGCCCGGCGACCAGGAGGACCGGCAGGGCGCGCCGTTCGTCGGACCGGCCGGGCGCCTGCTCGACGAGGCCCTCGACGAGGCCGGGATCGCCCGCGACGACGCCTACGTCACCAACGCCGTCAAACACTTCAACTTCCGCTACCAGGGCAAGCGCCGCATCCACGAGACGCCGAAGGCCGGGCACATCCGCGCCTGCCGGCCGTGGCTGGACGCCGAGCTCGCCCTCGTGAAGCCGCAGGTGCTGCTCACCCTGGGCGCGACCGCCGGGAAGGCGCTGCTCGGGTCGAAGTTCCGGATCACCGCCGAGCGCGGCGAACCCCGCCCCTGGAACGACATGACGCTCGTCCCGACGATCCACCCGTCGGCGATCCTGCGCGCGGACCCCGACCGCGGGCAGGACCGCGACGAGATGCTGGCCGGCTTCGTCGCGGACCTGAAGGTGGCGGGCGGGCTGCTGGGCTGAGGACCCTCAGCTCACCCCGGCCGCGTCCATCCCCCGCATCTCCTTCTTGAGGTCGGCGATCTCGTCGCGCAGGCGCCCGGCGAGCTCGAACTGCAGGTCGCGGGCCGCGGCCATCATCTGGTCGGTGAGCTGCTGGATGAGGTCCGCGAGCTCCGCGCGCGCCATGCCCGACGTGTCGCGGTGCTCGACGACGCCGGAGTGACCCCGGCCGCCGCCGGCCTCGCCCGCCGCGCGGCGCCCGCGCGAGCTGTTGCGCGCCGACCCGCCGATCTCCACCGACTCCTCGGTGTCCTCCGCCTCGCGGTAGACCCGGTCGAGGATGTCGGCGATGTTCTTGCGCAGCGGCTGCGGGTCGACGCCCCGCTCGCGGTTGTAGGCGATCTGCTTCTCGCGACGCCGGTTGGTCTCGTCGATGGCGTACTGCATCGACTCGGTGACGGTGTCCGCGTACATGTGCACCTGGCCGGACACGTTGCGGGCCGCGCGGCCGATCGTCTGGATCAGCGAGCGCTCGCTGCGCAGGAACCCTTCCTTGTCGGCGTCGAGGATCGCCACCAGGGACACCTCGGGCAGGTCGAGACCCTCGCGGAGCAGGTTGATGCCGACGAGCACGTCGTACTCCCCCGACCGCAGCTGGCGCAGCAGCTCGACCCGGCGCAGCGTGTCGACCTCGGAGTGCAGGTAGCGGACCTTGATGCCGAGCTCGAGCAGGTAGTCGGTGAGGTCCTCGGCCATCTTCTTGGTCAGCGTGGTGACGAGGACGCGCTCGTCCTTGTCGACCCGCGTGCGGATCTCGCCCACGAGGTCGTCGATCTGGCCCTTCGTCGGCTTGACGACCACCTCGGGGTCGACGAGCCCGGTGGGGCGGATGACCTGCTCGACGAACTCGCCGCCCGCCATCCGCATCTCGTAGTCGCCCGGCGTCGCCGACAGGTAGACCGTCTGCCCGATGCGGTCGGCGAACTCCTCCCACGTCAGCGGGCGGTTGTCGGTGGCGCTCGGCAGGCGGAACCCGTACTCGACGAGGTTGCGCTTGCGGGACATGTCGCCCTCGTACATGCCGCCGATCTGCGGCACCGTCACGTGCGACTCGTCGATGACCAGCAGGAAGTCCTGCGGGAAGTAGTCGATCAGCGTGGCCGGTGCGGTGCCCGGACCGCGGCCGTCGATGTGGCGCGAGTAGTTCTCGATGCCCGAGCAGAACCCGACCTGGCGGATCATCTCGATGTCGTACGTGGTGCGCATGCGCAGCCGCTGGGCCTCGAGCAGCTTGCCCTGGCGCTCCAGCTCGGCCAGGCGCTCCTCGAGCTCGGCCTCGATGGCCTTGACCGCCTTCTCCATGCGCTCCGGGCCGGCCACGTAGTGGGTGGCCGGGAAGATGCGCACGTCGTCGACCTGCTTGACCACGTCGCCGGTCAGCGGGTTGAGGTAGTAGAGCGACTCGATCTCGTCGCCGAAGAACTCGATGCGGACCGCGAGCTCCTCGTACGCCGGGATGATCTCCACGGTGTCGCCGCGGACCCGGAACGTGCCCCGGGCGAACGCCATGTCGTTGCGGGTGTACTGCACGTCGACCAGGGCGCGGAGCAGCTGGTCGCGGTCGAGCTCGTCGCCGACGGTCAGCTGCACCGACCGGTCGAGGTACGACTGCGGTGTGCCGAGGCCGTAGATGCAGGACACCGACGCGACCACGACGACGTCGCGGCGCGAGAGCAGGTTGGACGTCGCCGAGTGGCGCAGCCGCTCGACGTCCTCGTTGATCGAGGAGTCCTTCTCGATGTAGGTGTCGGTCTGCGCGATGTACGCCTCGGGCTGGTAGTAGTCGTAGTACGAGACGAAGTACTCGACCGCGTTGTTGGGCAGCAGCTCGCGCAGCTCGTTGGCCAGCTGGGCCGCCAGCGTCTTGTTCGGCGCCATCACCAGCGTCGGGCGCTGCACCCGCTCGATGAGCCAGGCCGCGGTGGCCGACTTGCCGGTGCCCGTCGCGCCGAGCAGCACGATGTCGTGCTCGCCCGCCTTGACCCGCTTCTCGAGCTCCTCGATGGCCGCCGGCTGGTCGCCCGCCGGCTCGTACGGGCTGACGACCTCGAAGTGCCCCCCGGTGCGCTCGATCTCGCCCACCGGACGGAACTCCGAGTGCGCGAGGGCCTCGTCGGGCAGCCCTTCGGGGTTCTCCCCCTCGCGGGCCGACCCCGGAACCTCTGTCGCGAACGCCATGGGATCGAGGTTAACCGCGCCCCCCGACAACGGGGCCGGGAGCGGTCTCAGCCGGCCCCGTTCGCCACCCGCTGCCACGAGCTGCGCAGGGGCGCGGTGTCGTAGCAGATGGTCAGCCGGGCGATCCGCTCCCGGTCGTCGGTGAGCGTCACCAGGTCGACGACGTCGAACGGGGCGGGCGTGCCGTCGCCCAGCACCCACGCGTAGTGGAAGGCCAGCGCGACCTCCCGGTCGTCGGCGGGGTCGACGTACACGCGGCGCAGCTCGGTGCTCGACGGCGCGGAGTCCGCGAACAGGTCCGGGTAGAACCGCGCGGCCGGCATCGTCCCGTAGAGCGGCGACGCCACCTCCCCGGCCGGGGCGAAGCAGGCCAGGACGTCGTCGACGGAGCCGGCGTCGAGCGCGGCGAGGTAGCGGTGCAGCACCGCCGGGGTCGCGCTCACCGCGAGGCCTCCCGGCGCTCCGCGGCGGCCGCGAACCCGTCGAGCAGGCAGCGCAGGCCGAAGTCCCACCGGGAGACGACCGGACGGCCGGGGTCGGCCATCACCGCGGTCAGCGCCGGGTAGCGGTCGGCGTGGGCGGCGACGAGGTCGCGCATCGTGCTGCCGCCCTCGGGGTCGGCGGTCCACGGCCGGGTGCCGGCGGAAGCGGTCGCGAGGGTGGTGCGCAGGTGCCCGAACAGCATCGACACCGCGTCCATCCGCTCGTCGGGGGCCAGCCCGAGCGGCTCGAAGACCCGCACCGCCGCCTCGACCCAGCCGACCTCGCGCGGGCCCATCACCCGCTCGCCGACCGTCACCCACGGCAGCCACGGGTGCCGCGTCCAGACGTCGGAGACCATCCGTGCGAACTCCTCGGCCTGCTCGCGCCACGTCCCGGTCAGCGCGTCCGCGCCCGGCGGCTCCTCGACGGCCGCGTCGATCATGACGGCCTCGAGCTCCTCCTTGTTCGCGACGTAGCGGTAGAGCGCCATCTTCGTCAGCCCCACCTCGGCGGCCACCCGCTGCATCGACAGCCCGGCCAGCCCGTCCCGGTCCGCCACCCGGACCGCCGCCCACGCGACCTCGTCGAGGGTCAGCCCGCGGCGCGGACCGCGCGTCGGCTCCTCGGGAGTCCGCCACAGGAGGGGGCCCGCGGCCGGGTCCGTCCCGGTCGTGCTGCTCATCCGATCCGTCCTTGCCTCGTCGCGACTTCTGTGTCTATCGTACACAGTGTCCTTAGGACACAGTTTCTCCGACGACGGAGGTCACCATGTCGCTCACCGCCCCGGCCCCGACCGCCACCACCGACGCCGGCGCCTCCCCCGTCCGCGCCCGGGCGACCGCCCGCCGCCGACGGCGGACGCTCGGCGTCGTCGCCACGCTCGTCGTGGCGCTCGCGGTCTGGCTCGTCGGCCGTCTCGCCGGCGCCGACTACTGGATCGCCGACAGCCAGGGCACGGTCCGCATCGACGCCCTGGTCACCACGCAGGTCACCGTGGTCCTCGGCCTGGCCGGCTGGGCCGTGCTCGCCCTGCTCGAGCGCCTCACCCGGTACGGCACGGCGATCTGGACCGTGCTCGCCACGGTGATCGTGGCCGCCTCGATGATCCCGGTCTTCCTGGTGGAGGCCACCACCGCGACCCGCGTCGCCCTCGTCGCGGTCCACCTCGCCGTCGGCGCCCTCATCCCCTTCTTCGTGCGCGCCCGCTCCTGACCAGCCCCGACACCCCTGGAGACCACCGTGCGATCGATCTTCGTCAACCTGCCCGTCGCCGACGTCGCCACCAGCCGCGCCTTCTTCGGCGCCCTCGGCTTCACGGTCAACGAGCAGTTCAGCGACGACAGCACCGCCTGCCTCGTCATCGAGCAGAACGTCTTCGCGATGCTCCAGACGACCGAGCGCTTCGGCGACTTCGTCGTCGGCGAGATCGCCGACGCCCAGAAGACCACCGAGGTCCTCCTCGCCCTCTCCGCCGACAGCCGCGAGGAGGTCGACCGGCTCAAGGCCGCCGCACTCGCCCACGGCGGGGGCGAGTGGAAGGAGGCCCAGGACCACGGATTCATGTACGGCTGCTCGTTCACCGACCCGGATGGTCACGTCTGGGAGGTCGTGTGGATGGACCCGGCCGTCGCCTCCGGGGAGAAGGACCCCTCCTGACCCCCGATCGGCCGTCCGGTACCCGCTCCCGTGTCGCACGGGGGCGGGTGCCGTCGTGCGCGCACTAGGGTCACGGCCCGTGGGCATCCACGCGCCGAAGACCGAGACCTTCGACGTCGCGGCCCGCACCAACACCGACCCCAAAGGGTTCGTGCGGGCGGTCGACGTCTACCGCGAGGAGACGTTCGGCCTCTACGTGTCGCGCCCGATGCCCGACCACCCCACGCTGACGCACCTGCGCTCGTGGCTGCTGCCCGCACTCGGCATCCGCGTCACCGACTTCTCCTGGAAGCCCGGCGAGGAGCGGATGCAGGACCACTACATCGACATCGTCGACGTCACCCGCGACGGGACGACGTGGTGGACCGAGGACCACTACGTCGACCTCGTCGTGCACACCGGCGAGCGCACCGAGGTGCTCGACCTCGACGAGCTCGTCGAGGCCGTCGCCGCCGGGTTGCTCGACCCCGAGCGCGCCGAACGGGCGCTCACGACGAGTCACCGCACCCTCGCCGGACTCGCGGAGCACGGCCACGACCTGGAGCGATGGCTGGCCCCGCAGGACGTCACCCTGACGTGGACGTGATGCGCATCACAGCGTGAATGACAGGTTTGCTATTCGGGTAGGGGTCGCCGCCGATACCCCCTGACGGGTGTCCTAGGGTCCTCCGCCGTGAGCCCCGTCGTCTCCCGCCAGCTGGTCGAGGTCGTCGACACCCAGACGGCTACCCGCACCCACCTCCTCGCGCCCGACCAGGTCCTCGAGCAGGCGCTCGACCGATGGCGCGTCACCCCGTGGGGCCTGCGGACGACGGTGCTGAGCCCCGAGGACCCGTTCGTGCTGGCCGAGACCTGTTGGTACGTCGCCGACCACGGCCTGCGCCTGCGCCGGCGGCTGCCGCGCGACACCGACGCCGCCGAGGCCACCACCGAGATCGGCGCCGTGCGCATCGCCGTCGACGGCGCGCAGTGGCGCTGCACCGACCTCCTGCTCGGCCTCGAGGTCGTCCCCGGGCGGCCGGCCCGTGTCGTCCACGACGCCGACTTCGCCGCCGCCGTCGCCGGGGGCGTCCTCGCGCCCGCGGACGCCGACGAGGCCATGAGCACGGTGCACCGCGTGCTCGGCGAGCTCGTCGACACCCGCCACGACCTCGGAACGTGGACCGACTCGCTCGGCCTCGGGTCGCTGGACCGGGCCTGACCGCCGCGCCGGAGGACCTCGACGCCGAGCAGGTCAGCCGGGCGTTGCACAGCCGCCCGTCCTGATCAGGGCAGGGCGACCTCGGCGCGCACGGCGGCGGGGTCGGCGGCCACGCGGTCGGGGTCCCGACGGGCGCGGTCGCGGGCCTCGACGATCGCCGTGGCCCGCTTCGCCTCGCGGCGGCTCTTCCCGTCGAGCACGAGGACCCGGGCGGGGCGGGCGGGGTCGGCGGAGCCGTGGCGGCCGGGGCCGGTGCGCGGGAAGCCCGCGGCCCGGAAGGCCTCGGCGAGCTCGTCGCCGGGACGGTCGGCCACGACGAGCAGGTCGACGACGTCCGGGGCGGGCAGGCCCGGGATCGCGCCCGGTCCGACGTGCTCGACGCGGCGCACCCGCTCCCCGCCGACGACGGCCAGCCGCGCGGCCAGGCGCTGCGCGACGACGTCACGGTCGTCGGCCGGGGCCACGACGTCGGTCGGGACGGGTGCCGCTTCGCCGTGCTCGATGTTGCGCGCGAACGGCACGAGGCGCTCGTGCCAGAGCCGCTCGACCTGCTCGCGCAGCGCGCCGGCGGCCCCGGCGTTCTCCAGCCACACGTCGGCGGCCGCACGGCGGGCGTCGTCGTCGGCCTGGGCGGCGATCCGGGCCCGGGCGTCCTCGACGCTCATGCCGCGGGTCTCCTGCAGGCGCGCGACCCGCACGTCGACCGGGGCGTCCACCACGACGACCAGCGCGAACGCCGCGCCCATCCCGTTCTCCACCAGCAGCGGCACGTCGTGGACGACCACCGCGTCGTCGGGGGCCTCGGCCACCATCTCCGCCGTCCGGGCGCCGATGCGCGGGTGCAGGATGCCGTTGAGCTGCTGACGCTTCGCGTCGTCGCCGAAGACGATCCGCCCGAGCGCGGGCCGGTCCAGGGCGCCGTCCTCGTCGAGGACGTCCTCCCCGAACGCCGCGACGACCGCGGCCAGCCCGTCGGTGCCGGGTTCGACGACCTCGCGGGCGATCCGGTCGGCGTCGATCACCACCGCGCCCAGTTCGGTGAGCGTCTCCGCCACCGTCGACTTCCCCGCCCCGATCCCGCCGGTGAGCCCGAGCCTCAGCACGCCCGCAGTCTGCCCACCGGCCATCGGATTCACTCGACCCGGGGTCGAGAGTCGCGCGGCGAGTCACTCGCGCCACACGAGTCACAACGCTACGGTGCTGCCTCACCCGCACCACACGACTCGAGGGAGAAGCGCGTGTTCCGTTCGCGCCGCACCGCCGGACGTCACCGCCTCGGCGCCCCCGGACTCGTCTGGTGCCGCACGCTGCCGCAGGTCGAGGCCGCGCTGGCGGTGCCGCACATCGCCCGCCGCGGGCTGGTCGAGCGCTTCCTCGCGGGCTCGCGGCACCTGCGCCCGGCGTTCGAGCCGGCGCCCGCGACGCCCGGGATGCCGGCCGCGGCCTGAGCCGCTCGCCGGTCCTCCGGCGAGCAGCGAGGGCGTCCTTCGCTGCCCTCTCACGCAGCGAACGGGCCCCTCGCTCCGCACCACCACGATCGCGCGCGGCGGCCGGGCGACCGGTACGTCCGGCAGCTGTGCCGGCCCAATGATCATGCGCGACGTGCCCCTCGCCGGACCGGCCCGGCGATCAACGGGGAGTTCGCGCGCGTAGAAGCAGCGAACACCACGTTCGCTGCCACCACCCCGCACACGACGACGGGCCCCCACCCCGCGAGGGGTGAGGGCCCGTCGGTCGAGCCTCGCTACCGGGTGATCAGCCGCCCGACAGCTTCTCGCGCAGCGCCGCGAGCTGGGCGTCGCTGGCCAGCGCGCCGCCGCCGCTCTGGGACGGCGGGCCCTGGCCCGGGTCCGAGGCGTCGTCGTCGTCGCGGTCGCCCTCGGCGGACGGGCCGCCCGAGGAGTAGTTGGCCGGCGCGGCCTCGGCCGCCTCCGCCTCCTGCTCCTGGGTGCGCTGGAGCTGGGCGATGTGCTGCTCGTACCGGGCGTACGCCGCCTGGTACTGCCGCTCCCACTCCTCGCGCTGCGACTCGTACCCCTCGCGCCACTCGCCGGTGTCCGGGTCGAAGCCCTCGGGGTAGATGTAGTTGCCCGCGTCGTCGTACTCGGCCGCCATGCCGTAGAGCGCCGGGTCGAACTCGGTCTCCGGCGTCATGCCCTCGTTGGCCTGCTTGAGCGAGAGCGAGATGCGGCGACGGTCGAGGTCGATGTCGATGACCTTGACCATGACGTCGTTGCCGACCTGGACGACCTGCTCCGGCACCTCGACGTGGCGCTCGGCCAGCTCCGAGATGTGGACCAGGCCCTCGATGCCCTCGTCGACGCGCACGAACGCACCGAACGGCACCAGCTTCGTGACCTTGCCGGGCACGATCTGGCCGATCTGGTGAGTGCGGGCGAACTGACGCCAGGGGTCCTCCTGCGTCGCCTTGAGCGACAGCGAGACCCGCTCGCGGTCGAGGTCGACGTCGAGGACCTCGACCTTGACCTCCTGGCCCACCTCGACGACCTCGGACGGGTGGTCGATGTGCTTCCAGGACAGCTCGGAGACGTGCACCAGACCGTCGACACCGCCGAGGTCGACGAACGCACCGAAGTTGACGATCGACGAGACCTGGCCGGACCGGATCTGGCCCTTGGCGAGCTGGTTGAGGAACTCGCTGCGCACCGCCGACTGGGTCTGCTCCAGCCACGCGCGGCGGGAGAGGACGACGTTGTTGCGGTTCTTGTCCAGCTCGATGATCTTGGCCTCGATCTCCTTGCCCACGTAGGGCTGGAGGTCGCGGACGCGACGCATCTCGACCAGCGAGGCCGGGAGGAAGCCGCGCAGGCCGATGTCGAGGATGAGGCCGCCCTTGACGACCTCGATGACGGTGCCCTTGACGGGCTCGTCGTTGTCCTTGAGCTGCTCGATCGTGCCCCAGGCGCGCTCGTACTGGGCGCGCTTCTTGGACAGGATCAGTCGACCCTCCTTGTCCTCCTTCTGGAGGACGAGGGCTTCGACCTCGTCGCCGACGGCGACGACCTCGTTGGGATCGACATCGTGCTTGATCGAGAGCTCACGCGAGGGGATGACGCCCTCGGTCTTGTAGCCGATGTCGAGGAGGACCTCGTCCCGGTCGACCTTCACGATGGTGCCTTCGACGATGTCGCCATCGTTGAAGTACTTGATCGTCTGGTCGATGGCGGCGAGGAAGTCCTCTTCCGACCCGATGTCGTTCACAGCCACCTGGGGGCTGGTCGTCGTCGGGGCGGTGTGGGTGTCGATGGACATACGGTGGACGGCTCCGGGAACATGGTCAGATCGAGCGTGCAGGGACACCACGGAAGTGAGCCGTCGTCCTGACGCGTGCACCGGCGAACCCGCGGACGAGACCGGAGACGAGGTGTCCGCCCACCCGCAGGCGAGGAGCACGCGGACAGGGCGAGACCACTGACGTGGACCTTCATCGTAACCGCGTCCGACACGGCCCGGCAATCGGGGCACCCCCTGCTCCGCCTCGGCGTGTCGCAGGGTGCGGGCTCGGCGTGTCGTGATCGGGTGGCGCCCGGGCATCGGAGGTCGCCCCCGCGTCCGGGCGTGTCAGGATGCCCCGGTGCCGACGCCTCCCCCACCCTCGGTCGAGGGCGGGCGCGTGCCGGCCGAGCAGCTCCTCGGGTCGGCCGGGATCGCGCGCCGGCCGGTCGGGGCGGCGGAGTCGAGCGCGGCCAGCCGGGCGTGGTGGGACGCCGACGCCGACGACTACCAGGCCGAGCACGGGGCCTTCCTCGGCGACGACGACTTCGTCTGGTGTCCCGAGCGCCTGCGGGAGGCGGACGCCCGCCTGCTCGGCGACCCGGCGGCCCTGCGGGGCGCCCGCGTCCTCGAGGTGGGCTGCGGGGCCGCGTCCTGCTCGCGGTGGCTCGCCGGGTTCGGCGCCCGCGTCGTCGGGATCGACCTCTCGGCGGGCATGCTCGCCCACGCCCGGGCCGCCGACGCCCGCACCGGGACGAGCGTCCCCCTCGTGCAGGCCGACGCCGGCGCGATCCCGCTGGGCGACGCCACCGTCGACGCGGCGTTCTCGGCCTTCGGCGCGGTGCCGTTCGTGGCCGACGCGGGCGCGGTGATGCGGGAGGTGGCCCGCGTGCTGCGGCCCGGGGCGCCGTGGGTGTTCGCGGTGAACCACCCCATGCGCTGGATGTTCCCCGACGACCCGGGCCCGGACGGGCTGACCGTCTCGCAGTCCTATTTCGACCGCACGCCCTACGCCGAGGTCGACGACGACGGGCGCGTGGTCTACGTCGAGCACCACCGCACCCTCGGCGACCGGGTGGCCGACGTCGTCGGCGCCGGGCTGGTGCTCGAGCGGCTGGTGGAGCCGGAGTGGCCCGACGACCTCGACGAGGTGTGGGGCCAGTGGTCGCCGCTGCGGGGGCGCCTGTTCCCCGGCACGGCGATCTTCTGCTGCCGGCGACCGGGGACCGTGTCGTGATCGGCCGGTCGCGGGCGACGCCGTCGGGACGCTCCCCCGAGGTCGTGCTCACCGAGCTGCTGCGCGACCAGCAGGCGCGCTTCGCCGAGCTCGACGCCGACCTGCCGCCGGCGGTCCTGCCCCCGCCCGGCGACGTCATCGTGGTGGGCGACGGACCGGGCGGCGAGGCCGCGGGCGTCGTCACCCAGCACAGCTGGCCGGCGGGCAGCGCGCCCCTGCTGTGGTCGGCGGCCGAGGTCACCGAGCTGCACCCCGTCCTCGGCCGCAGCGGGCGCCGCGGCGCGGACGGGCTGCTCGCGGAGTGGCCGGCCCGCGTGCCGGGGCGCGTGCGGGCGGCCGCCGACTCGGCCGCCGTCGTCACCTGGCCCAGCCGCGACGTCGCCGCGGCCCGCGCCTTCCTCGACCACGGCCTCGTGCCGCTCGCGGTCCTCGCGGTGCGCCGCCCCGGCCCGCTCGCCGGTGTGGTCGACCGCGACCCGGGCCTCGACGTGCGGCCCGCCGGCGAGGACGACCTCGAGGGCTGCGTCGAGCTGGCGATGCACGAGATCGCCTACTCGAGCATGGTCGGCGGCAGCGTGCTGCGCCCCGACGCCGAGGCGGTGAAGCGGGCCGCCCTGCGCGAGCGCTGGGCGCGCGGCGAGCCGATCTTCGTGGCCGAGCGGGACGGCCGGATGGTCGGGCTGCTCGAGTGCGGGCTCACCGACGCGACGCCGGGCAGCTGGCTCGCCGGCCTGCTGCCCCCCGGGCGCTGGGGCTACGTCAACTGCGCCTCGGTGCTGCCCGGCCAGCGCGGCCGCGGCGTGGGGCACGCGCTCGTCGCCGCCGCCCTGCCGGTCCTCCAGCCGCCCGGGGCCCGCGGGACCTACCTCTACTACAACCCGCCGAACCCGGTCTCGTCGGTGTTCTGGCCCCGCCACGGCTACCGGCCGCTGTGGACGCTGTGGGAGGTCCGGCCGGCGGCGGCGCTGCGGTGACTACCCGCTGTGCGCCAGGGCGTGCTCGACGAGGGTGATCAGCGCCCGGGTGCACGACGCGTCGTCCCGGGCGTCGACGTGGACGAGCGGGCAGCCCTCGGGCACCGCGAGCGCGTCGCGGACGAGGTCGTCGTCGACCCCCTGGGTGCCCGGGAACTCGTTGAGGGCGACGACGAACGGCACGCCCCGGTTCTCGAAGTAGTCGATCGCGGCGAAGCAGTCGTCGATGCGGCGCAGGTCGACGAGCACGACCGCACCGACCGCCCCGCGCGCGAGCTCGTCCCACATGAACCAGAAGCGCGACTGCCCGGGCGTGCCGAACAGGTAGAGCACGAGCGCGTCGTCGATCGTCACGCGGCCGAAGTCCATGGCGACGGTCGTGGTCGTCTTGTCCGGCACGATGCTCGTGTCGTCGACGCCGTCGGACAGGCTCGTCATCCGCTGCTCGGTCGACAGCGGCGGCACCTCCGAGAGCGCCCCGACCAGGGTCGTCTTGCCGACGCCGAAGCCGCCGGCCACGAGGATCTTCAGCGGGAGCAGGTTCCGGTGCTCGGCGGGCGGGGCACCGCCGACCGCCCGTTCACCGTGCGCGGAGACCATCGAGCAGCCTCTCCAGGAGTTCGCGTCGGGGACGGCCGTCGGCCCCGACGAGGGGCAGGTGGACCGCGAGGTGGTCCTCGGCGGCGAGGTCGCTGACCAGCACCCGGGCGACGCCGACGGGGACGTCGAGCAGCGCGCCGATCTCGGCGAGCGACTGCGGCACGGTGCTCGCCTCGACGATCGCCCGTGCCTCGGGCGGCATGCCGGGCGCCTTCGCGAGTCCCAGCTCGGTGGCGGTGACCAGGGCCTCGATGGGCATGTCGGTGCCGGCGACCGACCGGGTCCGGCCGGCGGTGAACGCGTAGTTCGGGACGACCCGTCCGCCCTCGGTCTGCGGTCGCTGGCGGCGGTCCACGCTCACGGTGCGGACGCGGCGCCACCGCGTCCGTGGTGCACGCCCGGGGTGAGGGCGTGCCCGACGCGGGAGGCGAGCATGGTCATCTCGTAGCCGACGAGGCCCATGTCGGCGGTGCGGTCGGTGACCACCGCCAGCGTGGAGCCCAGGCTGATCGACGTCGCGAACAGGTAGCCGCCGTCCATCTCGACGATGGTCTGCGTGACGGGCTCGGCGTCGAGCAGCGTCGCCGTGCCCCGGGCCAGGCTGACGAGCCCGGACACCGCGGCGCACAGCTGGTCGGCGAGGTGCGGGTCGACGCCGTCGCTGACCGCGAGCCGGAGCCCGTCGGCGGACACCACGAGGACGTGGCGCACCCCGTGCGTGCCCTTCGCGAAGTCCGAGAGCAGCCAGTCCAGTCCGCTGTCGGTCGGTGCGCTCACGTCTGCCTCCCGGGGGTGCGCCCGCGCTGCGGGTGGTGGTCGGGGTCGGGACCCGACGGCCGGCCGCCGTCCGCGCCGCCCATCGCCGAGCGCGCCGCGGCCCGGCTCGCCTGGTACGCCGACAGCGCGTCCATCGCGCCACGGTCGCCGCGGCCGTTGCCGCCGTGGGCGTTGCCGACCGGCCCGCCGTGGCCGTTGCCCCCGGGCCCGGCATGTCCGTTGCCGCCCACGGGCGGGACGGACCGGGCGGCGTGGGACACGGTGGCCGCCGGGATCGACGGCGTGCGGCGGATGAGCTCGGGCGCCAGGTGGGTCTGGGGCCGGCGGCGGGCGAGGACGAGCCCGTGGGGGCCGACGACGGCCGGGGCGTCCTCGTCCGACCGGCGCGGCGTCGGCGCCTCGGGCGCGGCGCCCCAGGTCGGGGCCGGGGCAGAGGCCGCAGCCGGCGCCGGAGTCGGGGTCGGGATCGAGGTCGGGGTCGGGGTCGGGGCCGGGCCGCCCTCGTCCGACGCCGCGGGCGGCGGGACGACGATCGGGTGGATCAGGCCGCGGCGGGCCGCGGGGATCGCACCGGAGACGTCGGGCGCCGGGACGTCCTCGACGGTGTCGTGCGCATCGCCCGCCCCGACGACCGCCGCCGCACCCGCGTCCGCGCCGTCCGTGCCGGTCCCGTCCATGCCGGTCCCGTCCGTGCCGGTGCCGTGCGGGCTCGTCCCGTGGGCCCCGGTTCCGTGGGGGCCGGTCCCGTCCGCGCCGAGCGGGCCGGGGATCGCCGCCGGCTCGGCGTCGTCCGCGTCGTCGGCCCCGGGCGCGGCGTGGGCGGGACGGCGGGGGCGCTCGCCGGTGTCGTCGGCGAAGGGGTCGCCGTCCGGGCGGGCGGGGTCGTCCCGGCCCGGCCAGGCGTGCCGGCCGTCGACCGGGATCGGGCCCGAGACCGGCGGCGCAGGCAGGGCCCCGGTCCCGTTCCCCGTGCCGTTCCCGTACGCCGGGGTGTGCTCGCCGGTGTCCGCCGACCCGCGACGCGGCACGGGCACCGCGGAGGCGGGCACGCGCTGGAAGGACCGGTCACCGCCGCCGGGGGCGGTCGGCGTGGTCTCGGCGAAGAGCGCCGCGGGCAGCATGAGCACGGCGGTCAGGCCGCAGCCGGGCGTCGGGGTCAGCGACACCTCGATCCCGTGCCGCTCGGCGAGGCGCGACACCACGTGGAAGCCCAGCCGCCGGGCCGCGGCGGACACGTCGACCTCCTGCGGGTCGGCGAGCAGCTCGTTCGCCGCCGTGAGCTCCGCGGGCGGCATGCCGATGCCGGTGTCCTCGATGACGAGCAGGTGGGCGCCCGGCGCGCGGTGGTAGGCGCGGCTCTGGATCACCACCGGCGCGGACGGCGGCGAGTAGCGCGCCGCGTTCTCGACCAGCTCGGCGATGATGTGCGTGAGGTCGGCGACCGTGCTCCCGACGATGCGCGGGCGCTCGTCGACGACGAGCGTGACGCGGTCGAGGTCCTCGGTCTCGGCGACGCCGGCGCGCACCACGTCGCGCAGGGCCACCGGCGCCGACCACACCCGCGCGGGCTGCTCGCCGGAGAGCACGAGCAGGCTCTCGGCGTTGCGGCGCACGCGCGTCGCGAGGTGGTCGAGGCGGAAGAGGTCCGCGAGGGCGTCAGGGTCGCGCTCGCGCTCCTCGAGGTCGTTGATGATGTCGAGCTGCCGGTGGAACATGCTCTGGTTGCGCCGGGCGAGGTTGAGCAGCAGTTCCGACGTGAACTCCTGCTGGCGCACCCGGGCGTCGTGCAGTTCCTTGGTCAGCGCGCCGCGGCGGCGCTGCTCGTCCTCGGTGATCTTGCAGAAGATCGCGACGCCGATGCACGCGAGCAGCACGGCGAACCCGTGGATCAGCGACCACACCCACGGCGAGTGCTGCGCGGCGTGGTGGTTGAACATCAGCGTCGGGACGAGCAGCGTGCCGAGTCCGTGCGACAGCGTCGTGAAGACGATGTTGAACACGAACGGGACCCAGTACTGGTACAGGGTCAGGAAACCGATGATCACGAAGAACGAGAAGTGTGCCTCGATGTACCCGCCGGAGAGGATCACGAGGCCGGCGCACGAGGCGGTGAGCCCCGCGGTGACGACCAGCGAACCCGCGTGCCGGCCCGGGACGAACCAGCCGCCCGCCGCGGCGGCCAGGGGGATCAGCGCGATCAGCGCCGTGACCAGGCCGCTCGCCCCCACCGCCAGCCCGAAGACGGCGAGGCTGGGCGCGACGACGAGGAGCACGATCAGCAGGAAGCGGTGACGCCGCTGCCACGCCGCGTCGTCGACCATGTCCCCGCGCGGGAGGTAGTCCATGACACGGGTCATGCGGTCGCTCCACCGTCCTTCTCGGCCGTCGTCCGTTCCAGGGCCCCTCCGGGACGATCGCGCGGAACCGTACACGCACCGTTCACCCTTCCTGCACGAGTACGACGATCCGGCCTCCCCTGGCCCGATCGGCCGTGCACGACTTCACGGAGCGCAGCCGGAACCGCCACAGTTCGCGTCCGGACGACGCACGACGCGACGGCCGGGAGGAGTCCGGGGCATGCGCTGAACGGACGGGAGCAACGACGGCGCGCGACGCGCCCGAAATTGCGTCCGAAAGAGTCTCGCGGTACGCCGTCCGAAGGGTGGTGTGCCGTACCGCTCGGGGCACCGGGCGGCGACCGGCCGCAGCCCGTGGGCCGGCCGGACCAGGGCAAGCGGACCGAACGCTTCGGACCCGGACGGCCACCGTCGGTGATCGGTCGAGCAGCGCCTCGGTCGTGGTCTACCCACGCGGACGCGGAGCCATACCGAGCGGTCGGTCGCCCTCGGCGGAGGGTGTCAGCCCGCCGCGCGCTCGTCGGCGGCCACCCGGGCGGCGCTCGCCGGCACGAACCGCATCGCCTCGTCGTCGACCCGGCTGCGCCGCAGCGACACCGCGTCGATCGCGTAGTTCATCGCCAGGCGCCACGGCGCCCGCGTGCCCTGCTTCGGCAGCTCGTCGATCGAGCGCTGCACGTAGCCGGCGCCGAAATCGAGGAACGGGGCCTCCTCGACCGACGGGTCCCGCTCGGGGACCGCGACGCCCAGACCGCGGTCGCGCAGGTGGCGCAGGAGCCGCACGACGTACTCGGCCACGAGGTCGACCTTGAGGGTCCACGAGGCGTTCGTGTAGCCGATCATGTACACGAGGTTGGGCACGCCGGAGAGCATCATGCCCTTGTAGGCCATGGTGTCGGGCAGGTGCACCGGCTCGCCGTCGACGACGACCTCGGCGCCGCCGAACATCTGCAGCGTCAGCCCGGTCGCGGTGACGACGATGTCGGCCTCGAGCTCGCGCCCCGAGGTCAGGCGGATGCCGGTCTCGGTGAACGTGTCGATGGTGTCGGTGACGACCTCGGCGTCGCCGCGGCGGATCGCCCGGAACAGGTCCCCGTCGGGGACCATGCACATGCGCTGGTCCCACGGGTCGTACCGCGGGTTGAAGTGGGTGTCGACGTCGTAGCCCTCCGGCAGCGACGACTGCGTCGCCCTGCGCAGCAGGCCGCGCACGAACCGCGGGAAGCGCTGGCTGATCTGGTAGAGCGCGATGATCTGGGCGATGTTCTTCGCCCGCGTCAGCGGGTCGGCGACCGCGCGGGGCAGCCACCGGGACAGGGTCGCCGCGACGGGGTCGGTGCGCCCGATCGAGAGGACGTAGCTGGGCGAGCGCTGCAGCTGCGTGACGTGGGCGGCGGCGCCGTCCCCGTCGAGCATGGCGGGCACGAGCGTCACGGCCGTCGCGCCGCTGCCGATGACCACGACGCGCTTGCCGGCGTAGTCGAGCTCGGGGTCCCACAGCTGCGGGTGCACCACGGTGCCGCCGAAGCGGTCGATGCCCGGCAGCTCCGGGGTGTAGCCGCGGTCGTAGCGGTAGTAGCCGGAGCACATGAGCAGGAACGAGCAGGTCAGCGGCGCCCGCCCGGGGATGTCGAGGGTCCAGCGCTGGGTGTCGGAGTCCCAGGACGCGCGCGTCACGCGGTGCCCGTAGCGGATCTTGCGGTCGACGCCGAACTCCTGCGCCGTCTCCCGGACGTACTCCAGGATCGACGGGCCGTCCGCGAGCGCGGTCGCGCTGCTCCACGGACGGAACCGGTAGCCCAGGGTGTGCATGTCCGAGTCGGAGCGGATGCCCGGGTACCGGAAGAGGCTCCAGGTGCCGCCGAGGTCCTCGCGCGCCTCGAGCACCGCGTAGCGGTGGTCGGGCAGCTCGCGCTCGAGGTGGCAGGCCGTCCCGATCCCGGACAGCCCGGCGCCGACGATGACCACGTCGAGGTGCTCGGTACTCACGCGTACCACCGTAGCGCGTGGTACCGCCGCGTACCAAGTGAGACGCCCGTCGCTCCTGGTGACGCTCGGCAGCACGGCTCGGGCTCAGTGCGCCGCCTGGTCCCAGGAGCGCCCGAAGCCCACCGACACCTCGAGCGGTACGTCGAGCTCGAAGGCCGCGCCCATCTCGCGGCGCACCAGCTCGGTGACCTGTTCCTTCTCCTCCGCCGCGACCTCGAGCACGAGCTCGTCGTGGACCTGCAGGAGCATCCGCGAGCGCAGGCCCTCGTCGCGCAGCGCCTGGTGCACCCCGAGCATCGCGACCTTGATGATGTCGGCCGCGCTGCCCTGGATCGGGGCGTTGAGCGCCATCCGCTCGGCCATCTCGCGACGCTGGCGGTTGTCGCTCGTGAGGTCGGGCAGGTAGCGGCGGCGACCGAGGATCGAGCTGGTGTAGCCGTCCTTGCGCGCCTGGGCGACGACCTGGTGCAGGTAGTCGCGCACCCCGCCGAACCGGGCGAAGTACTCCTCCATCAGCTCCTTGGCCTCGTCGGTGGAGATCCGGAGCTGGGCGGAGAGCCCGTAGGCCGACAGCCCGTAGGCCAGGCCGTAGTTCATCGCCTTGATCTTCGCGCGCTGGGCCGGCGACACCTCGTCCTCGCCGACGGAGAACACCCGCGCCGCCGTGGCGGAGTGGAAGTCGTACCCGGACTGGAACGCCTCGATCAGCGCCTCGTCGCGCGAGAGGTGCGCCATGATGCGCATCTCGATCTGCGAGTAGTCGACGGTCATGAGCTCGGAGAACGCGCCGTCGGCGGAGTCGGACCCGACGACGAAGGTGTCGCGGATGCGCCGGCCCTCCGCGGTGCGCACCGGGATGTTCTGGAGGTTCGGCTCGGTGGAGCTCAGCCGCCCGGTGCGCGCGATCGTCTGGTTGAACGTCGTGTGGATGCGCCCGTCGTCGCTGCACGACTCGAGCAGCCCCTTGACCGTCACCCGCAGCCGCGTGGCGTCGCGGTGCTCGAGGAGGTGCTCGAGGAAGGGGTGCGGGTTCGACTCGTTGAGCGTCTGCAGCGCGTCGGCGTCGGTGGTGTAGCCGGTCTTGGTGCGCTTGGTCTTCGGCATCTGCAGCTCGTCGAACAGCACCACCTGCAGCTGCTTCGGCGACCCGAGGTTGATCTCCTTGCCGATGACGTCGTACGCCTGCTGCGCCGCCGACTGCACGCGCGCCCCGAACTGCGACTCGAGGTCGTGCAGCGCGCTGATGTCGACCGCGACGCCGGCGGCCTCGAGGTCGGCCAGCACCGCGAGCAGCGGCAGCTCCAGCTCGGTGAGCAGCGCCGTGCCGCCGAGCTCGGCCAGGTCGGCGTCGAGCTTGTCGGCCAGGTCGTACACCGCCCGCGCGCGCAGCATCTCGGCCTGGGCGAGCGCGGTGTCGGCCTCCTCCTCGCCCCCGTCGAGGGTCAGCTGGTCACCGCCCTCGGAGCTGTCCTCGACGCGCAGCTCGCGACGGAGGTAGCGCAGCGCGAGGTCGGCGAGGTCGAAGCTGCGCTCGCCGGGACGGGCGAGGTAGGCCGCGAGCGCGGTGTCGCTGGTGACCCCGTCGAGGCGCCAGCCCCGCGCGCGGACCGCGTGGCTCGGCCCCTTGACCTCGTGCCCGGCCTTCGGCACGTCGACGTCGGCGAGCCACGCGGCGAGCGCCTTCTCGTCCGCCTCGTCGACCGCCCGGACGTCGACGTACGCCGACTCGCCGTCGGCCGCGGCGAGCGCGATGCCCTCGAGGTCGCCCGTGCCGTGCGCCCACGTCCCGCGGAACGCGAGGCCGACGCGGCTGCCGTCGCGGGCGTGGTCGGCCAGCCAGTCGGCCACCGCGCCGGTCTCGAGCGCGGCGCCGCGGACCTCGAAGCCCTCCTCGGCCTCCGGCTCCGCCGCGGTGAGCGTGGAGAACAGCCGCTCGCGCAGCACCCGGAACTCGAGGTTGTCGAACAGCTGGTGCACCGCGTCGCGGTCCCACTGCCGGACCACCAGGTCTTCCGGGCCCATGCCGATGCCCTCGACGTCGCGGACGAGCTCGGTGAGCTGGCGGTTGAGCACCACCGACGACAGGTGCTCGCGCAGGGCGTCGCCGGCCTTGCCCCGCACCTCGTCCACCCGGTCGACCAGCGCGTCGAGCGACCCGAACTCGCGGATCCACTTCTGGGCCGTCTTCTCCCCCACGCCCGGGATGCTCGGCAGGTTGTCGCTCGGGTCGCCCCGCAGGGCCGCGAAGTCCGGGTACTGCGCGGGGGTGAGCGTGTAGCGCTCCATGACCTGCTCGGGCGTGTAGCGCACGAGGTCCGACACGCCCTTGCGCGGGTAGAGCACCGTGACGTCGTCGGAGACCAGCTGGAACGCGTCCCGGTCGCCGGTGCAGATCGCCACCGTCATCCCCTGCGCGACCGCCTGCGTCGTCAGCGTCGCGATGAGGTCGTCGGCCTCGTAGCCCTCCACCGCGAGCACCGGGATCGCGAGCGCGGCCAGGATGTCCTTGATGAGGTCGATCTGGCCGCGGAACTCGTCGGGCGTCGAGCTGCGGTTGGCCTTGTAGGCCGCGTAGGTCTCGGCCCGGAAGGTCTGGCGCGAGACGTCGAACGCGACCGCGACGTGGGTGGGCTCCTCGTCGCGCAGCAGGTTGATGAGCATCGACGTGAAGCCGTAGACGGCGTTCGTCGTCTGCCCCGTGGTGGTGTTGAAGTTCTCGGTCGGCAGCGCGAAGAAGGCCCGGTAGGCCAGCGAGTGCCCGTCGAGCAGCAGCAGCCGCCCGCGTCCGCTCGGCGGCGCGTCCGGGGTCGTCTCGGGCTGGCCTGAGGTCGGCGCTGCCGTGCTGGTCGGAGCCACACACCGAGTCTAGGGGCGACCCCTGACACACCCCGGGCGCCCGGGCGGCCCCGCCCCGGGTCCCGCCCTACCCTGCGGGGATGACCAGCTCCTCGGCCCCGGAGTCCGCCGCGGTCCCCGACATCGACGTCCAGTACCCCGACGAGCAGCTCGCGGCGCGGATGGGCATCGAGATCACGGCGTGGGACCCCGACCGGGTCGTCGGCACCATGCCCGTCACCGGCAACCGGCAGCCCTTCGGCCTGCTGCACGGCGGCGCCAACGGCGTGCTCGCCGAGACCCTCGGGTCGACCGCCGCGGCGCTGCACGGCTGGCCCGAGCGGATGCCCGTGGGCCTCGAGCTGAACTGCACCCACCACCGCTCGGCCCTCGACGGGAAGGTCACCGGCGTCTGCACGCCGCTGTCGGTCGGCCGCACGATCGGCACCTTCGAGATCGTCATCAGCGACGACGAGGGGCGTCGCGTCTGCACCGCGAAGCTGACCTGCGTCTACCGCTCGCGCCCGCCGGGGTCCGGCGGCTGAGCCCCTGGTCAGACGCGCACCACCGCGCTGCAATGGGCGGATGGTGGCGCCGCGACGCCCGCTGGTCGGCCGGGAGGCCGAGCGGGCCGTGGTGCGCGCCCGGGTCGACGGGCTGCGCGCGGGCACGGGCGGGACGCTGCTGGTCACGGGCGAGGCGGGCATCGGCAAGTCCCGGCTGCTCGCCGAGGTGGCCGACGTGGCGGCAGGCGCCGGGCTCGGGGTCCTGACCGGCCGCGCGGTCGCGGGGGGCGGCGCGTACCGCGCGCTCGCCGAGGCGCTCGCGCCGTCCCTGCGGGGCGCGCCCCCGCTGGACTCCCCCCGGCTGCGGCCCTTCCGGGCGGCGCTCGCCCGGCTCGTGCCGGGCGCGGGCGTCGACGGGCCGGTCGGGTCACCGGCGGGACCGGCCCTCGACGCGGCCGTCGTCCTGGGCGAGGGCGTGCTCGCCCTGCTCGCCGCCCTCCACCCCGAGGGCGCCGTCCTCGTCCTCGACGACCTGCACTGGGCCGACGCCGACACCCACGACCTGCTGGGCTACCTCGCCGGGGCCGTGTGCCGGGTGCCGGTCGTGCTCGCGCTGGGAGCGCGCGACGACGAGGGTCCGGCGAGCCCGGTGACCACCGCGGACCCCGTGGTCGCGCTCGCGGCGCACCCCGACGTCACCGTCCTGCGCCCGGCCCGCCTCGACGCCGGCCAGGTGGCGGCGCTCGCGGCGTCCGACGGCGCCGGCCGCGCGTCGGTCGCCGACCTGGTGCGCCGGTCCGAGGGCCTGCCCTTCCTGGTCACCGAGCTCCTCGACGCCGGCGACGGGACGGTGCCGCCGAGCTGGGCCGTGCTGGTCGCCCGCCGCCTGGCGACGCTGCCCGCGACCGCGCGGGTGGTGGTCGACGCCGCGGCCGTGGCGCCCGGCGACCCCGACCACCGCCTGCTCGCGGCCGCGACCGGCGTCGTCGAGGACGCCGTGCTCGACGGGCTGCGGGCCGCGGTCGCCGCGGGGCTGCTGGCACCCGCCGTCGACCACCTGACCTGGCGCCACGCCCTGACCCGCGACGCGGTGCTCGCCGCCCTGCTGCCGCCGGACCGCGCCGCCGTCGCCGGGCGGGTGGCCACGGCGCTCGAGGCCCGCGACGCGCCCGGCGACCGGGAGGCGGCCGCCGCCCGCCACGCCGAGTCCGGGGACCACCGGCGCGCCGTCGCGCTCCTGCTCGACCTCGCCCGCCGCGACGCCGACCGCGGCGCCCTCGGCCACGCCGACGAGCTCCTGCGCCGCGCCGAGACCCTGGGCGCGGCCCCCGGCCGCGTCGCCGCCGAGCGGGTGCGGGTCCTGACGCTGCGCGGAGCGGCGGCGGACGCGCTCGCCCTCGGGGAGGCCGCCCTCGGTGACGTCACCGGTGACGAGCACGCCGAGCTGTGCCTGCGCCTGGCCCGTGCCGCCGTGCTCGGTGGGCGCTACGGCGAGGCCGGCGAGTGGATCGGGCGCGCCGCTCGCCCCGACGACCCGCGCTCGCTCGTGCTGGGTGCCGACGCCGCGTTCGGGGCCGGCGCGACCGCCGTCGCCACCCCGCGGGCCCGGGAGGCGGTGGCCGCCGCGGAGGCGGCGCTGGCCCGCGACGGGAGCAGCGAGACCGCCGCGACCCTCTGCGAAGCCCTGCTCGTGCTGGCCCGCTGTGCCGTCGCGTCGCCGGACACGGAGCCCGACACCGACGCCCTCGTGCTCCGCGCGGCGGCGGTGGCCGCCGAGCACGGGCTGACGCCGTGGCGGGTGGAGGCGCTGTTCTCCCTCGGAGCGCGGCGCATGAGCCGGGGCGACTCCGGCGCCGCCGACCTGCACGTGGCGCGGGACCTGGCCGAGCGCCACGGCATGCTCGCCCGCGCCGCCCAGGCCGATCTGCTGCGCGCGGACGCCGCGCTGCACGTCCGCGGGCCGCGGGCGGCGCTGGCCATCCTGCACCCGGCGATCGAGCAGCTCGGCCGCCTGCGGCTCGCCACCCTGCAGGGCACCGCCGAGCTGTTCGCGGCCGCGTCGACGGCGCTCTCCGGCGACCGCGCCGGGGCCGACGCGCTGCTCGCGAGGGCGTACACCCGGGCCGACCTCCCCGCCGACATCGTCGTCCTCGGCCCGCTCGTGCCGGCGCTGACCGCACTGCTCGCCCACGACCTGCCGCGCGCCGCGGACCTCGTCGACCGCGCCGTGCCCGCCGTGCTCGACCACCGCAGCGCCGCACCGGTCCCCTTCTACGGCCTCTGGCCCCTGCTGCGTACCGCCCTCGGCGACCGCGACGCGCAGGCCCGCGACCGCCTGCGCGGGCACCCCGTGCTCGTCGCCGTCCCCAACCGCGCGGCGCTCGTCTACGCCGACGCGATGGCGGCGGGACGCGCCGGACGCGCCGCAGAGGCCGACGCCCTCGTCACCGCGGCCGCCGCAGAGCTCGCGGACTGGCCGTGGTGGCACCGGTTGCTGCGCACGATCGTCCTCGAGGCGGCGGTGCGCGACGGCTGGGGCGACCCGGTGCCCGCGCTGCGCGCCGACCTCGCGGTCCACGAACAGGGCGACGACGCCGGGTCGCGGGCCCTGGCCCGGACGTGCCGTGACCTGCTGCGGGCCGCCGGCGCGCCCACCCGCCGCTCCGGCGACGGGGTGGCCCCGGACCTGCGACGTCTCGGCGTGACCGCACGCGAGGCGGAGGTCCTCGCGCTCGTCGCCGACCACCGCACCAACGCCGACATCGCCGCCCGCCTGCACCTCTCGACCCGGACCGTCGAGACCCACGTGGCCCGGCTGCTGGCCAAGACCGGCACCACGGACCGCGGGGGGCTGCGGAGCTGGGCGTTGGATCGGTAGTCACCACGGACGTGCGGGGCGGGCCGGGCCACCACCCTCGACGGCATGGAGCACACACCCCACGTCCTCGTCGTCGGCGCCGGCCCCGCGGGCCTGGCGACCGCCATCTCGGCCGCGCGCCACGGCGCGCAGGTGCTCGTCGTGGAACGACACCGCAGCACCTCGATCCATCCGCGGGCCTCGGGGCTCAGTACGCGGACCATGGAGATCTTCCGCGCCTGGGGCGTCGCCGACGCCGTCCGCGCCGCGAGCTCGACCGTGATCGCGCGCAGCGCCACCGGGGTGACCCTCGCCGACGGCGAGCTCACCGAGGGCACGCTCGGCTTCCCGTTCCCCCGCGAGGCGCTGGCCGTCAGCCCGACGTACCCGGCCTGCTGCGCCCAGGACCACCTCGAGCCGATCCTGCTCGAGGCGGCTCGCGCGGCGGGCGTCGAGGTGCGGTTCGACACGGAGCTCACCGACCTCGCCGTCGACGACGGCGGCGCGTGGGCCCGGGTGCAGGACACGGTCACCGGCGCGCCGGACACCGTGCGCAGTCGTTTCGTCGTCGGCGCCGACGGGCCGCGCAGCCGCGTGCGCACCGCCCTCGGGATCGCCACCGAGCCCCTCGGGGGCCTGGGCCCCGCGGCCCAGGTGCTCTTCCGCGCCGACCTCTCCGGTGTCCTCCGCGGCCCGCGCCACGCGCTGTACTGGCTGACGCACCCGGAGGGCACGGGTCTGCTCATCGCCTTCGGGACCGCGGCCGGGACCGACCGCTGGGGCTTCGCCCGCCTCGGCGTCAGCCCGGACGCCGTGCCCACCGACGCGGAGTGGGTCGCGATGCTGCGCGCCGCGACGGGGGTGCCGGACCTGGAGCCCGAGCTGCTCGGCACCGCCGCGTTCGACCTCGCCGCCGAGCTCGCGAGCGCCTCGCGGGCGGGCGCGGCGTTCCTCGTCGGGGACGCGGCGCACCGCATGACGCCGATCGCCGCCGTCGGGCTGAACACCGCCGTGCACGACGGGCACGACCTGGGCTGGAAGCTGGCCTGGGCGGCGCGGGGCCGCGCCGGCGAGGGACTGCTCGCGAGCTACGTCTCCGAGCGCCGGCCGGTCGGCGAGCGCAACGCGCGCCGCTCGGTGCGGGCCGGCGAGACCGACCCCGCCGACGGCATGGTCGGCGACCTGGGCACCCGGTACGCCGACCATGCGCTCGTCGATCCGTCGCGGCTCAGCGCGGCCCCCGGCGAGCGGGCCCCGCACGTGTGGGTCCACGTCGACGGTCGGCGGCGCTCGACGCTCGACCTCTGGGACGGGCGGTTGACGCTCGTCACGGCCGAGGAGTCCTGGCGGCGGGCGGCCGCCGCGGTCGGCGTGGACGCGCCGCACCTCGACGACCCCGACGGCCGGCTGGCCCGGCGCTACCGGCTCGAGGGCGGCGGCGCGGTGCTCGTCCGTCCCGACGGCCACGTCGCCTGGCGCCACGACGCCGTCGACCCCGACCCCGTCACCGCCCTCGACGCCGCGGTGGCCGGGACCCTGGGGCTCGGGTCCGGGCCTGCAGCGAACGCCCTATCGGCGTGCTCCCCTGGACTCGCTGCCTCTACGCGCACGAACTCCCCGTTCGTCCCGTCCGAGGGCGAGCCGGTGCCCGTGGCCTGAGCGCGCGTCGCTCCTCAGCTGACCCCGAGGTAGGCGTCCTGGATCGTCGGGTCGGCGAGGAGCTCCGCCCCGGTGCCCGAGCGCGTGACCTCGCCGGTCTCCATGACGTAGGCCTCGTGCGCGAGCCCGAGCGCCTGGGTGGCGTTCTGCTCCACGAGCAGCACCGTCGTGCCCTGCGCGTTGATCTCCTCGATGACCCGGAAGATCTGCGCGATGAACTGGGGCGCGAGCCCCATCGACGGCTCGTCGAGCAGCAGCAGGCGCGGGCGGGCCATGAGCGCGCGGCCCATGGCGAGCATCTGCTGCTCGCCGCCCGACAGCGTGCCGCCGGCCTGGGAGCGGCGCTCGGCCAGGCGCGGGAAGAGCTCGTAGACCCGCTCGAGGTCGGCGGCGAACTCCGGGCTGCGCCGGTCGCTGCGCAGGTAGGCGCCCATGTCGATGTTCTCGGCCACCGTCATGCCCGGGAAGATCCCGCGGCCCTCGGGCACCTGGCTGATGCCCTTGGCGACCCGCAGGTCCGCCCGGATCGCGGTGAGGTCCTCGCCCTCGAAGCGCATCGTGCCGGACTGCAGGCCGAGGATCCCCGAGATCGCCTTCATCGTCGTCGTCTTGCCCGCGCCGTTCGCGCCGATGAGCGCGACGATCTGGCCCTCCTCGACGCGCAGGGAGATCCCGCGCAGGGCCTGGATCCGCCCGTAGGCGACGTGCACGTCCTCCAGCTCGAGCATGCTCATGCGTCCTCCTCCCCCGCGCCCGCCGGGGCGTCCTCGACCGCGCCGCCCAGGTACGCCGAGATGACCGCGGGGTCGCGGCGGACCTCGTCGGGCAGGCCGTCGGCGATCTTGCGGCCGAAGTCGAGCACGACGAGGCGGTCGGTCACGCCGAGCACCACGCGCATGTCGTGCTCGACGATGACCACCGTGTAGCCGTCGTCCCGGATCTTGAGGATGAGCTCGGAGAGCGCGTCCTTCTCCGACGCCGAGAAGCCGGCCGCCGGCTCGTCGAGGCAGAGCAGCTTCGGCTCCGTCGCGAGCGCGCGGGCGATCTCCAGACGCCGCTGGTAGCCGTACGGCAGCGCGGTGGCCTTGTCGGCGGCGCGGTCGGCGATGCCGACGAACTCGAGCAGCGCCATGGCCTTCTCCACCGCGTCGCGCTCCTCGCGGCGGTGGCGCGGCAGCCGCAGCAGCGCCCCCGGCACCGACGTCCGGTGCCGCGCGTCGGTGCCGACGACGACGTTCTCCAGCGCGGTCATCGCGCCGAAGAGCCGGATGTTCTGGAACGTGCGCGCGACGCCGGCCTGGATGATCCGGTAGCGCTTCATCCGCGCCAGCGACCGGCCCTCGAGCAGGACGTCGCCCGAGGTCGGCCGGTAGACGCCGGTCATGATGTTGAAGCACGTGGTCTTGCCGGCACCGTTCGGGCCGATCAGCCCGAGGATCTCGCCACGCCTGACGTCGAAGCTGACGTCGTCGAGCGCCGTGAGGCCTCCGAAGCGCACCGTGAGGCCGTCCACCGCGAGCAGGGTCTCCCCCTGCGCGACGGCGAAGTCGCGGGCCGGGGCGACGCTCGCCGACACCGCCGCGTCGTGCTCGGCGCGCTCGGCGGCGCCCATGTGCTCGAGGGACTCGAGGATGCCCTCCTCGGAGGGCGGCACGTCCAGGCTGGTCGACGTGCTCTCGTGGGTCGCCCCCACCGGGGTCGCGCTCCGCTGCACGTCGTCTCCTGCGCTCATTCCCCACCTCCGCGCGGCGAGGTGCCCGCGTGGTCGTCGGGTGTGGTCTCCGGGAGGTCGCCGCGCGCCCGCGACGACGCCGAGAGCCCGCTCGGCGCCACCGCCGCCCCGGCCCCGAACAGCTTCCGGTACGCCTGCCGGCCGTAGGTCAGCAGGTGCTGGCGCATGCCGAGCAGGCCCTGCGGGCGGAAGATCATCAGCACGATCAGGGCGATGCCGAAGACCAGGAACCGGTACTGCGGCTCGAACTGGAACCGGTCGGGGATGTAGGAGACGAGGAACGCGCCGACGATGACGCCGACCTTGTTGCCCTGGCCCCCGAGCACCACCGCGGCGAGGTAGAGGATCGAGGTCGTGACGTCGAAGCGCTGGTTGTTGACGTAGCCGACCTGCGCGGCGAACAGCGTGCCGGACAGGCCGCCCACGGCGGCGCCGATCGCGAACGCCCAGATCTTGAAGCGGTACGTCGGCACGCCCGAGAGCTCCGCGGCGTCCTCGTCCTCGCGCACGGCGATCCACGCGCGCCCGACCCGCGAGCGCTCGAGGTTGCCCATGAACAGCAGCACGATGACGATGATGATCACCGCGAGCCAGTAGAAGCCCAGCGCGTCGGTCTGGCTGAAGATCGGGGTGCCGTCCGGGAACTCGCCGCCGGGGCGGGCGATGTTCTGGAAGCCCCGGTTGCCGCGCAGCGGGTCGACGTTGTCGGCGAGCAGCCGCACGATCTCGCCGAAGCCCAGCGTGACGATCGCGAGGTAGTCGCCGCGCAGGCGCAGCGTCGGGGTCCCGAGGATGACGCCGGAGATCATCGTGACCACCATCGCGATCGGCACGATGACGAGCCACGGGTAGCGCACGCCCAGCTCGGAGTCGGGGCTCGAGAGCAGCGCCGCGGTGTAGGCGCCGATGGCGAAGAACCCGACGTAGCCGAGGTCGAGCAGGCCCGCCTGGCCGATGACGACGTTGAGCCCGATCGCGATGAGCGCGAACACCGCCGCGTTGAACAGCGAGATCGGGAAGTCGGTGTACGGCTCGGTGGTGATGATCGGCGGGTTGAGCACCGGCAGGGCGAGCAGGAACAGGACGACCGGGACCATGTAGGCCCACTGGACGGGCCGGCTCTGCCCGTTCCACCAGTGCGACACGGCGGCGAAGCGGGCTCGCACCGATGGTCCAGCTTCGCTGCGCTTCGTGTCCGTCATGCGCGCGACCTCGCCAGCGACTCCCCCAGGATGCCCGTCGGGCGGAACATGAGGACGAGCACGAGCAGGACGAACGCGACGACGTCGCGCCAGTCGCCGCCGAACAGGCTCTGCCCGTAGTTCTCGGCCACGCCCAGGATGAGGCCGCCGAGCAGCGCCCCGCGCAGGTTGCCGATGCCGCCGAGCACCGCGGCCGTGAACGCCTTGATGCCGAGCAGGAAGCCGCCGTTGTACACCGCGCCCTGCGGGATCGTCATGAGGTAGAAGAGCGCGGCCACGCCGGCGAGGACGCCGCCGACCAGGAACGTGATCATGATGACCCGCTCGCGGTTGACGCCCATGAGCGTCGCCGTCGCCGGGTCCTGCGCGACCGCCCGGATGCCGCGACCCAGCCGGCTGCGGTTCACGAACTGGTCGGCGACCACGAACATCGCGATCGAGGCCAGGATGATGACGATCTGCAGGTTCGTCACCGGCGCGCCGAAGATCGTGAACACGGGCGACGGCGGCAGCAGGCGGATCGTGCCCTCGGGGTTCGAGCCCCGCACGATGCGGATGACCTGCTGGATCGCGAACGACGCACCGATCGCGGTGATGAGGAACGCGAGGCGCGGCGCGTTGCGCCGTCGCAGTGGTCGGTAGGCCACCCGTTCCAGGCCGACCGCGGCGATCCCGGCGACCACCATCGCCACGATCCCCGCGAGGATCAGGTCGAGGATGATCGCGGCCAGCGGCAGGTTGGGCAGCGCGCCCGGCTCGAACCCGAGCCCGAGGAACGTCAGGTAGACCCCGAACACGCCGATCACGAAGATCTCGGAGTGCGCGAAGTTGATCAGCTGCAGCACGCCGTAGACCAGCGTGTAGCCCAGGGCCACGAGCGCGTAGATGCTGCCGTAGGCGAGCCCGTTGATCGTGTTCGCCCAGAACCGGTCGATCAGCAGACCGACGTCGAAGTTGATCCAGGCCTCGGTGTGCACGACCAGCGGCGTGAGCACGGCCGGGTCGAGGACGGTGGAGATGACGCGCTCCCCGGGGGCGTCGGGCGCCCGCACGGGGCGGGCACGGGGGGATGGACGGGAGTGTCCCTCGCGGGCGGCGCCGGTCGGGAGACGGGTGGATCACGGTGTCCGACACCCGACGGCCGCGCCCCCGCGCGACGCTGCGCGGGGACGCGGCCGAGTGTGCCGGACGGGTCGGTCAGATCTGGCTGTCCGTGACGATCGCGTTGCCCTGGACGCGGTACATCCAGACCGGCGTGTTCGTCAGCTCGCCGGTGGGGCTCCACTGGAAGAACTTCGTGAGGCCCTGGCCCTGGTAGTTGCGGACGTGGTTGAGCAGCCCGGCGCGGTCGGCGATGCCCTGGTCGAGACCCCGCAGCAGGATCGTCGTGGCGTCGTACGACTCGGCCGAGTAGGTCTGCGGCGGGACGCCGAAGGCCTGGCGGTAGGCGTTCGTGAAGTCGGTGAAGCCCTCCTGCGGCACGCACGGGCAGGACAGCAGCGTGCCGTCGGCCGAACCGGCCGCGTTGACGACGTACTGCTCGTCCTTCACGCCGTCCGGGCCGATGAAGGTGGTCTGCACACCGGCGTCACGCAGCTGCTGGATCAGCGGCGCGGCCTCCTGGTAGTAGCCCGAGTAGAAGATCGCCTGCGGGTTGGTCTGCTGGACCTGGCCGATGATGGCCGAGAACTCGCGCTGGTTGGTCTTCACGTCGATCTGGCAGCCGGCTGCCGGGCCGAGCACCTGGCTGACCTGGGTGGCCAGACCGATGCCGTAGTCCGAGTCGTCCTTGATGACGCAGACGTTCTGGGCGTTGAGCCGCTGCTGGATGTAGCGGGCGACCGCCGGGCCCTGGACGGCGTCGTTGCCGAGGCCGCGGAAGAAGTTCGTCCAGCCGTTCTGCGTCAGGCTCGGGTTGGTGGCCGACGGGGTGATGTTGACCAGGCCGGCCGCGTTGAGGGCCGGGCCGACGGCCCGCGACTCGCCGGAGAACGGCAGGCCCACGATGCCGAGGACGGCCGGGTTGTTGATCAGCGCCGTGGTGGGGCCGACCGCGGTGTCCGGGGTGCCGCCGGTGTCGGCGCGCACCAGGGTCACCTGGCAGTTCGGGTTGGCCTGGTTGTGCTGGTCGACCGCGAGCTGCGCGGCGTTCACGATCGCGATGCCCAGGGCGGCGTTCTGCCCGGCGATGGTGCCCGCGTACCCGATCGACGTGCCCGGCGCGCAGCGCCCCTGACCGTTGCCGGCGGGCAGCTCCGCGTTGGTCGGCTGGCTCGGCGCACCGGCCGCCGGTCCTCCGCCCTGTTGCTCACCGCCCCCCTGGTTGGCGCAGCCGCTGAGGACCAGCGCCACCGCCGCCACGAGCGCACCCGCGGCTGCGAGCCGTCGTCGGATCACGTCCACCTCCGTCACCTGCTGTCAGGATTCTCGTCGGGTCCGCGTGATCGCTCGCCCGGTCGGGTGTGGAAGGTATAGGCGTGCGGCGGCGCTCGCGCAAGCGGCGGGGCCGTCGTGTTCGGACCGTGACGTCCGATCAGGACGGAGATCCGCTCGTGACGGTTGGAGATCCGCTGGTCGGGGCTCAGTCGGCGGGGCCGACGACCGACCAGCCACCGGCCTGCACGCGGTACACCGTCACCGCGTCGCGGCTGACGTCGCCGAAGCGGTCGAAGGACAGCGGCCCGGTCACGCCGTCGCCGTGGAAGCCCTGGACGGCGCGGACCATCTCCGGGCGCGCTGCGGGGCTCCACTCGCCGTCGTCGCCCAGGGTGCGGACGGCGGAGTCGACGAGGACGTTGGCCGCGTCGAACGTGAAGGCCCCGTACGAGCCGATGCTCTCGGGGTAGCCGGCGCGGCGGTAGGCGTCGACGAAGTCCCGCGCGGCCGGCAGCGTCTCCGGCGGCGGGCCCACCGACGTGCCGAGGTCGCCCTCCCGGCCCCCGGCGGTGACGAAGCCGGGGTTCACGATGCCGTCGCCGCCCATGACGGGTGCGGTGACGCCGCCCGCGGCCAGCGCGGCCGACAGGGGCCCGCCCTCGGGGTACTCGCCGCCGTAGAAGACCGCGTCCGGCCGGGCGGCGGCGACGCGCGAGACCACCGCGTCGCGGGGCGACCCGGGCGGGGCGGTGACGCGGACGGCCACCTGGCCGCCCTCGGTGGCGAGCTGCTTGGCGAACTCCTCGGCGATGCCCTCACCGTAGGTCTTGCCGTCGGAGACGACGGCGACGCGGCGCCGGTCCTCGACGCGCGTCAGGTAGGTCGCGGCGGCGGGGCCCTGCACGGCGTCGGTGGCGACGGTGCGGAAGAACGTCTGGTACTGCCGCAGCGGCGCGGTCACGGCGTTGGCGCCCCGGGTCAGCGACGTCGCGGTGCTGCCCGGTGAGATCTGTACGACGCCCGCGTCGCTGAGCACCGGCTGGATGGCCTGCGCCACCGAGGAGTTGAAGGGCCCGAGCACGCCGATGAGCGACGGGTCCTGCGCGAGCGTCCGGGCGGCCGCGGCGCCGGTCGCCGGGTCGGCGCGGTCGTCCTGGCTCTGCACGGCGAGGTGGTAGCCGGGCACGGCGCAGCGCGCGTTGGCCTGGCTCACCGCGAGGTCGGCGGAGTTCTTCATGCCGAGCCCGACCGAGGCCAGCTCCCCGGACAGCGGCGCCACGAGCCCGACGACGAGCGTGCCGCGGCTGGTGTCGCAGTCGCCGCCGTCGCCCGACGACCCGCCCGCGCCCCCGCACCCGGCGAGGAGGACGACGGCGGCGGAGAGCGCCGCGACCATGCCGAACCGACGTCGCCGTCGCGCGCCCACTCGCCTCAACCCCTCGCCGTCCGGTGCGTGGCGAGGGCCCACGGTAGGTCACGGCGGAGCGACCGCCGCGCAGGGGACGGTAGGGACGCGTCTGTCCTGGTCAGTGCGTCAGCAGGCTGCTGGGCGAGCGCCTGTCACCCGGTCGGGGCACTCACGCTGCGTACTGTCAGCCGAACGTCTCGACCACCGCGTCGGCGACGGCCCTCATGGTGGTGCGCCGGTCCATGGCGGTGCGCTGGATCCAGCGGAAGGCGTCGGGCTCCGACATCTTCTTCTTGGCCATGAGCAGGCCCTTGGCGCGCTCGACGGCCTTGCGGGTCTCGAGCCGCTCGGTGAGTCCCGCGACCTCGGCCTCCAGCGCGGTGACCTCGGCGAACCGCGACGCGGCCAGCTCGATGGCCGGCACCACGTCGGTCTTGGAGAACGGCTTGACCAGGTAGGCCATCGCTCCCGCGTCACGCGCGGACTCGACGAGCTCGCGCTGGCTGAACGCGGTGAGCATGACGACCGGCGCCAGCCGCTCACCCGCGATGGTGCGCGCGGCCTCGAGCCCGTCGGTACCGGGCATCTTGATGTCCATCATGATCAGGTTCGGACGGAGCTCGCGGGCGAGCCGCACGGCCTCCGCCCCGTCGCCGGCCTCGCCGACGACCTCGTAGCCCTCCTCGCGCAGCATCTCGACGAGGTCGAGGCGGATGAGGGCCTCGTCCTCCGCGACCACGACGCGCAGTCCGGCGGGGACCTGGCCCTCCGGAGCGCTCGCGGTCTCGCTGATGGTGTCGGCCGACTGGCTCATGAGCGGCTCCTCGGTGATCGCCTCGTCGCGCCGCCCTCGTCGGGCCGCCCCGGTGAGACCTGGGAGGAACGGCCGACCTGCCCGGGGCCGCGGCCGGAGGGCCGGCGACGACCGTCGGAGCAGGCCGTTTCGATTCAGGAGCGTACCTGCCGGGACGGGATCCCCCGACGGTGACGCTTGCCTCCTGAGCACGCCGTAACGCGCGCCGGCAGGGAGATCTGCCGGTGCCCCCGGTGGGATTCGAACCCACACTGTATGGATTTTGAGTCCATCGACTCTGCCGATTGGTCTACAGGGGCGGACCGAATGGTCCAGTAGCTTTGCGTCGGACCGCGCTCCTCGGTCCGCGCCAGCATAGAGGGCGCCCACCGAGGCTCCCGGGGCCCGCTCAGCGCGTCGAGCGGGCGCCCGTCATGGTCGCCAGGACCTGTCGATCACGACGGGCGCACCCTCACGACGCCCAGGTCCGCAACCAGACCGTGTGGGACGACTGCCGCAGGTCCGACAGCGCCTCGTCCGGGATGGCGCTGTCGGTGTCGGTGAGCACGTAGCCGCGCTCGCCGCGCGTCGCGAGCGCCTGGCTGACGACGTTGACGCCGTGGTCGATGAGGACCTGGTTCATCCCCGCCAGGACACCCGGGGTGTTGGTGTGCAGGAAGCCGGTGCGGAAGGCCTTGGGGGCGGCGGGGAGCGCGACCTCCGGGAGGTTCACCGACAGCGCGGTGACGCCCGTGGTCACGAAGTTGAGCAGCTTGCCGCTGACGAAGTGCCCGATCTCCTCCTGCGCCTCCTGCGTGGAGCCCCCGACGTGCGGGGTGAGGATGACGTTGTCGAGCCCGCGCAGCGGCGACTCGAAGGCGTCGCCCTGGGCCTTCGGCTCGATCGGGAAGACGTCGATCGCGGCGCCGGCGAGGTGCCCGGACAGGATGTGCTCGCGCAGCGACTCGTCGTCGATCACCATGCCGCGCGAGGCGTTGATGAAGATCGAGCGCGGCTTCATCTGGGCGAACTGCTCGGCGCCGAAGAGGCCGGCGTTCCCGGGACGGCCGTCGACGTGCAGGCTCACGATGTCGGCCTCGGCCAGCAGCGCCTCGAGCGAGTCGACGCGGCGGGCGTTGCCGTGGGCGAGGCGGTCGGCGGTGTCGTAGAAGATGACGCGCAGGCCGACGGCCTCGGCCATGTTGCCGAGCTGGGTGCCGATGTTGCCGTACCCGACGATGCCGAGCGTGCGCCCGCGGAACTCGTGGCTGCCGCGCGCGGACTTGTCCCAGATGCCCTCGTGCATGCGCTGCGTCTTCTCCGGCAGCCGCCGCACCAGCGCGATGATCTCGCCGAGCACCAGCTCGACGACGCTGCGCGTGTTGGAGAACGGCGCGTTGAAGACCGCGACCCCGCGCTCGGCTGCGGCGGGGAGGTCGACCTGGTTGGTGCCGATGCAGAAGCAGCCGACGGCCAGCAGGTCCTTGCCGGCGTCGAGGACATCGGCGGTGATCGTGGTGTTGGACCGGATGCCGAGCAGGGACACCCCGGGCAGGGCGTCGACCAGCTCGGGGCCGCTCAGGGACGACGAGCGCACGTCGACCTCGAAGCCCCGGGCGCGCAGGGCGTCCGCGGCCACCGGATGGATGTTCTCGAGGAGCAGCACCTTCACGCCGTGAGCGTAGGACCCCCCGTCAACGGGGTCGCCGGTCGCGGCTGCACGTGGTCAGCGCCTCCAGGAGCGGGGCGAGGCGCCGGCCCTCGGCGGAGAGGGCGTACTCGGTGCGGGGCGGGCGGGTGTCGAGCACCCGCCGCTCGATGAGCCCCGCCGCCTCGAGGTCGGCCAGGCGCGCCGCGAGCGTCGCGGGCGGCACCTGACCGAGGGCCTGCTCGAACTCCGAGAACCGGACCGCACCGAGGTGCGCGGCGTAGAGCACCGAGAGCGACCAGCGTCGCTCCAGCAGTGCCGTCAGCGCGCGCACCTCGGGCGGTACCGGCTCCCGTGAGCACATGTCAGGCGGCCATCCCGAGCGCCGGCTCGGGAGCCGGCTCCAGCGCCACCGACAGGACCTCGTCGATGGTCATGGACGGGTGGAACTCCAGCTGCTCGGCGACGTCGGCGGGGACGTCGTCGAGGTCGGCGCGGTTGCGCTCCGGGACGACGATCTGCGTCAGGCCCGCCGCGTGCGCGGCCAGCACCTTCTGCTTCACGCCGCCGATCGGCAGCACGCGACCCTGCAGCGTCAGCTCGCCGGTCATCGCCACCGTGTGGCGCACCGGGCGGCCGGTCAGCAGCGAGACCAGCGCCGTCGCCATGGTGACGCCGGCCGACGGCCCGTCCTTCGGGATCGCGCCCGCGGGGACGTGCACGTGGAACGAGCGCCCCGTGAACGCGTCCTCGGCGATGCCCAGCTCCGCGGCGTGCGAGCGCACCCACGACAGGGCGATCCGGGCCGACTCCTTCATGACGTCGCCGAGCTGCCCGGTCAGGACCAGGCCCTCGTCGCCCGCCATCCCGGCGGCCTCGATGAACAGGACGTCGCCGCCCGCGCCGGTCACGGCCATGCCGGTCGCGACGCCGGGCACCGCGGTCCGCTCGACGGCCTCGGTGAAGACCCGCTGCCGCCCCAGGTGCCTGCGCACCACGTCGGTGTCCACGACGACCCCGGCCGAGCCGGACGCGATCTCCGTGGCGATCTTGCGGGTCAGCTTGCCCAGCTCGCGGTCGAGCTGGCGGACGCCGGACTCGCGGGTGTACTCCGACACCACGAGGCGCAGCGCCGACTCGTCGGCGGTCACGTCGTCCACCGTCAGACCCGCGCCGCGGATCTGCCGCGGGAGCAGGTGGTCCCGCGCGATCGCGACCTTCTCCTCGACGGTGTAGCCGTCGAAGGAGATGACCTCCATGCGGTCGAGCAGCGGGCCCGGGATCGTGTCGAGCTGGTTGGCCGTCGCCAGGAACACCACCTGCGAGAGGTCGATCTCGACGTCGAGGTAGTGGTCGCGGAACGCGTGGTTCTGCGCCGGGTCCAGGACCTCCAGCAGCGCGGCGGACGGGTCGCCGCGCCAGTCGGCGCCGACCTTGTCCACCTCGTCGAGCAGGATCACCGGGTTCATCGTGCCCGCGTCGCGCAGCGCCCGCACCAGACGCCCGGGCAGGGCGCCGACGTACGTGCGCCGGTGGCCGCGGATCTCGGCCTCGTCACGGACACCGCCGAGCGACATCCGGACGAACCGCCGGCCCATCGCGCGGGCCACGGACTCGCCGATCGACGTCTTGCCGGTGCCGGGCGGCCCGACCAGCGTCAGGATCGTCCCTGCCTTCCCGTCGTCCTCGACGCCGCGGTCACGGCGCAGCTTGCGGACGGCCAGGTACTCGACGATGCGGTCCTTGACGTCCTCGAGGCCCGTGTGGTCGGCGTCCAGGACGCCGCGCGCGGCCGCCGGGTCCAGCTGCTCCTCGGAGCGCTCCGCCCAGGGCAGGGCGAGCAGCCAGTCGAGGTAGGTCCGGATCATCGACGACTCGCCGGACTGGTCGCCGGCGCGCTCCAGGCGGGCGAGCTCGCGCTCGGCCTGCTCGCGCACGTGGTCCGGCATGCCGGCCTCGGCGATCTTCGTGCGGTAGTCCTCGCCGGAGCCCGTCTCGTCGGAGCCCTCGCCGAGCTCCTTGCGGATCGCCTCCAGCTGGCGGCGCAGCACGTACTCGCGCTGCTGGCGCGCCGCGCCGGACTCGACGTCCTCGCGCAGCGACTTGCGCACCTGCAGCTCGGCGAGTCGCTCGCGCTGCAGGCGCAGGGCGAGCTCCAGGCGCTCGCGGACGTCCAGCGTCCCGAGCAGGGCCACCTTGTCGTCGTACGGGATCTCCGGCGCCCAGCCCGACGTGTCGGCCAGGGCCCCGGGCTCGTCGATGCCGCGCAGCACCGCCGACACCCGCCCGTCGTCACCGCGCAGCTCGAGGATCTCCTCGACCACCGCGCGGTACGTCGTCTCCAGCTCGCGGATCCGGCCGTCGCGCTCCACCGCGTCCGGGTGGGCCTCCACCTCCACGCGGAGGTGGCCCTCGTCGTCGGTCCGGCCCGTGCCCGCCCGTCCGCGGTGGACGCCGGTCAGCTGGACCGCCGTCACCCCGTTCGGCAGGCGTGTGCGTCCGCCGACGTCGGCGACCGTGCCGACCGCGGCGAACGTCCCCTCGTGACGCGGGACGAGCAGGACCTGCTCGCCCGCCTCGACCGGCCCCACCTCGGCGGCCGGCACCACCACGGTCATCCCCGGGAAGACCACGTTGTCGTCGACGGGGACCAGCAGCAGCTCGGTCATCTCGTCACCCCATCACTCGTGCTCGATAGTAGCTACAAGCGTTGAAGTGGCTACGGGTATTCCAGCGTCTCGCCGACGCGTGCGCCGACGCGGACTCCGGGTAGGCCCGGCCGCATGGCACGCCCCCTCGCCCTCGTCACCGGCGCCTCGCGCGGCATCGGCCTCGAGCTCGCCCACCAGTTCGCCCGCCACGGCCACGACCTCGTCGTCAACGCGGAGGACACCGCGATCGACGACGCGGCAAAGGCACTGCGCGAGCACGGCGTCGAGGTGCTCGCCGTGCAGGCCGACCTCGGGACCGAGGCCGGGGTCGCGCAGCTGGCCGGGGCCGTCCCGCGCCCCCTCGACGCCGCCGCCCTCAACGCCGGCGTCGGGCTGGGCGGCACCTTCCTCGACTCCCCCGTCGCCGAGCAGCTGCGGCTGGTGGACGTCGACGTCCGCGGCGTGGTGCACCTGGCCCACCTGGTGCTCAGCGACATGAGGGCCCGGGGCCGGGGCAAGCTCCTGCTGACCTCCTCGATCGCGTCGACGATGCCCGGGCCCGGCCAGCCGGTGTACAACGCGGCGAAGTCGTTCGTGCAGTCGCTCGCCGAGGCGCTGGCCGACGAGCTGCGCGGTACCGGCGTCACCGTCACCTCGCTGATGCCCGGCCCGACGAACACCGACTTCTTCCGCCGCGCCGGCCTCGAGGGCACGCTGATCGCCCGCTCGGCCGTCGACGACCCCGCGAAGGTGGCCGCCCAGGGGTACGCGGCGCTGGAGAAGGGCCGCACGACGGTGGTCGGCGGGTCCCCGATGGTGAAGGCCCAGGCGCTGGTCAACGGGCTGCTGCCCGACCAGGTCAAGGCCGCGGCGCACCGCGTGTTCACGACCACGCTGCCCCGGTCGTGACGCGGGCATGATCGGCGCATGGCCGCTGTCGAGGACATCCTGACCCGCAACCTGCTCGAAGTGTTCGGCGAGCGCGACGAGGAGCGGCGCCGCGCCGTGATCGCCGAGCTCTACGCCGACGACGTGCTGTTCCAGGACCCCGACGGCGCGGTGCGGGGCCGCGACGCGATCGACGCCAAGGTGTCCGCGCTGCTCGCCGACGCGCCGTCGACCTTCGTCTTCCGCCCCACCGCGCCCGCCCGGACCAGCGGCGCCTCGGCGTGCTGACCTGGGCTTTCGGTCCCGCGAACGGCGACCCCGTCGTCACCGGCACCGACATCGCCCTCACCGTGGACGGGCGCATCGTGCGGCTGCACACGCTGCTGGACGGCGGGGCCTGACCAGGGGCCGGGTCAGGGCGCCCGCACGTCCAGCTGCGTGACGATGACGAGCGCGTCGCGCAGCAGGATCGTCACCGGGGTGCTGTCGACGACGGCGGCGAGCTGGCGGCGGGCGTCCTCGTCGAGGTCGGCGGCGAGGCGGACGCGGCGGTGCATGACCGGCGGGGACCCGGACTCGAACGCCACGTCCACCTCGACCGGACTGCCGGCGCACTCCCAGCGCTGCAGGAACGTGCGCACCGACATCGCGGTGCAGGACGACAGGGACGCGGCGAGCAGGCCGTAGGACGTCGCCCCCTCCGGCACGCCGTCGTCCGCGGGGACGGTGCAGGGGACGGCCAGTCCGTTGACGTCGACGTGGACCACCCGCCCGTCCCCGTCCGCGAGGTGAGCACGGGCCCACACCGTCGGCGTGTCCATGGTCACCAGCCTGCCACCGTCGCGAGAGTGCTCGGCGGTCAGGCGCTCCGGTCGGTGCGGACGCGGGAGAGGTGCTCGCGGCGCTCCTGCTCGCTCTCGCCGCCCCAGACCCCGTAGGGCTCGGCGACGCGGCGGGCCCAGTCACGGCACGGTTCACGGACGGCGCACCCCGCACAGATGCGTGCCGCTGCTTCGACACGCTGGCTGCGCCGGGGGTCGCGCTCGCCGTCGGGATGGAAGAAGACGTCGGAGTTCATGCCGCGGCACGCGGCGTGTCGCTGCCAGTCCCAGTGATCGGTGATCGCCCACGGCAGCCGGGAGACATCAGCCATTGATGCACACCTCCTACCGACCGTCGTACACCTCCGGCCGGAGGACGGCTGTGAGATCCGCATCTCGCCCGGCCGACCGTGTCGGTGCGGTCGGACGTGGGCAACCGACCCGGTTCAGGCGACCGCGGCGACCGGCACCGGAGGCGTGACGCCCTCCCGCTGCTCGGGCGTGCGGCCGTCCCCCGCGAAGCCGTGCGACACGGCCGACGTCCAGCGGAAGGGTCGCCAGCGGTCCAGCGGCACCTCGAGCCGGTCGACGACGGCGACGAGCGCGGCCGGGTTGTGGGTCAACCCGCAGTGGCTGCCCGGCACGACGACGTTCTCGCAGAGGTCACCGTCGTCCTGCCGGCAGCCCTCGCCGTGGAGCAGGCCGTCGAACGGCGAGTACACGGCGATCGAGCGCACCGGCACCGGTCGGCGGATGAGGTCCACGACGTCGGCGGTGTCGGACGAGAAGCCCCAGTGGCGCTCGGCCGCCCGGAAGGCGCCGGACACCCGGTTCTCCGCGGCCTCGGCACGCCACGGCGAGCCCAGGCAGACGATGCGCTCGACGGCGTCGGGGCGCAGCTGCGCGAGCCAGCGCGCCATGAGCCCGCCCAGGCTCCAGCCCACGATCGCGATCTTCTGCCCGTGCCGGGCGTGGAGCTCGTCGAAGCGGTCGATGAGCCCGTCGAGGATCTCGTCGGTGAACCCGCGGTTGAGCCCGAGGGTCCAGCGGTGGGTGTGGAAGCCGCGGGTGCGCAGGTGGGCGCGCAGGGCACGGGTGGCGATGTCGCTGGTGCAGAACCCGGGGATGACGAGCACCGGGCGCCCGTCGCCGCGTCCGCCCTTCGGCAGGACGTGCCGCACGGTGTGCCACGCGGCGGTCTCGACCGAGGCCCGCGCGAGATCGGTGGCCGTGAGCCACCAGGACGGGAACGGCAGTATCTCGGCACCGGGGTCGGCCGATCGCCAGATCGGTGTGGGGGCGTCCATACGACCACCTCCTCGCGCCGGCGCCGCCATGACGCGGAGCCGATGTGAACGGAGGTTTACCCGGCGACGCTGCGCCACATGCCCCCACCCCGGCGACAGGCCTCGAAAGGACACGGCAGAGGGTCCGTTCGTCGCACCGGACGCCCCATCCGTCTCAGCAGACGTCGTCGGTCACTCGCCGAGGCGACGGCCGTCTTGCGCCCTCGGGCGGCACCGACCACGCTGAGTGGCAGGCGTCGTACGCAGGGTCGGGGGACCGCGGTGGAGCACTACGAGATCGCGTACGACCACGTGCGGTCCCGCGTCGAGGTGCGCCGCGACGGCGCCGCGCTCGGCTACGTGGAGTACGGGCTGCGCGCGGACGCGGCGGTCCTCGCCTTCACCCACGTCGGCCGCGCGGGCAGCGACGCGGAGGCCGCCCTGCTCGACGGGGCGATCACGCTGCTGCGCGACCGGGGCTACCGCATCGTGCCGCTCTGCCCGCGGGTGCGGGCGTTCCTCACCGCGCACCCCGACCGCCAGACCGGCGTCGACACGCGGTTCCTCGACGGGCGAGCAGGCCGGGCGGGGTGGCCCGTCGCGGGGTGAGCGCGCGTCAGAAGTAGGCGCGGGTCACGAGGTCGGCGACGCACGCCGGCTTCGCCGAGCCCTCGACCTCGATGGTGACGCGCGTGACCAGCTGGAGCCCGCCCTCGCCGACGTCGGTGGCGTCGACGAGCGTGGAGCGCGCCCGCACCCGGGTGCCCGAGCGCACCGCGGACGGGAAGCGCACGCGCTCCAGGCCGTAGTTCAGCCCCATCCGCGTGCCCTCCACGCGGCGCAGGCCGTCGAGGAGCAGCGGCACCAGCGACAGGGTGAGGAACCCGTGCGCCACCGTCGCACCGAACGGCCCGCCGGCCGCGCGCTCGGGGTCGACGTGGATCCACTGGTGGTCGCCGGTGACGTCGGCGAACCCGTCGATCCGGTCCTGGCCGATCTCCAGCCACTCCCCCGGCCCGAGCTCGCGACCCAGCGACGCGACCAGCTCCTCGCGTCCGTGGAAGGTCTCCATGAGCGGCGAAGCTACAACCGCGCCGCGCGGATCGCGTCGCGCAGTGACGTCGGCGCGCGGCCCAGGAGGTTCTCCAGCGCCGGGCTGTCGGTCTCCAGCTCGCCGCGGGCGGTGGAGAGCTCGAGCCCGGTGACGAAGGCGGCGGTGTCCTCGTCCATCCCCGCGCTGCGCAGGACGTCGGTGAACTCCTCGGCGGGCAGGTCGCGGTAGGTGACCTCGGTGCCGGTGACCTCGGTGATCGCCGCGGCGAGCTCGGTCATCGAGAAGGCGGGGCCGCCGAGCTCCCAGTAGCCCTGCTGGTCGGCGATGTCGCCGGTGAGCAGCGAGACGGCGGCCTCGGCGTAGTCGGCGCGGGTCGCGGCGGAGACGCGGCCGTCGCCCGCGGCGCCCACGATCTCCCCGCGCGCGAGGTACTCGTCGAGGCGGCCGGTGTAGTTCTCGACGTACCAGCCGTTGCGCGCCACCGCGAACGGCACGCCCGAGCCCTGCAGGACGTCCTCGGTCGCGGCGTGCTCCGGGGCGAGCGCCAGCTCGGTCTCGTCGGCGTGCAGGACGCTCGTGTAGACGACGAACCCGACGTCCGCGGCGTCGGCGGCGCGCAGGACGTTCGTGTGCTGCTCGAGGCGGTTGCCGACCGTCGGGCTCGAGACGAGCAGCAGGCGCTCGATGCCCTCGAGGGCGGGGCCGAGGGTGTCGGGGCGGTCGTAGTCGGCCTCGCGGACGCCGACCCCGAGGTCGGCGAGGTCCTTTGCCCGGTCCGGGTCCCGGACCAGGGCGAACACGTTCCGCGCCGGCACGTCGCGCCGCAGGAGGGCGTCGATCGCGAGGCGCCCGAGGTGGCCCGTGGCGCCGGTGACGGCGTAGCTCGCGGTGGGCAGGACGGGCGGGTCGGTCGGGGCGGTCATGGTCGGCAGTGTGCCCGCGCGCGGAGGCGGACAGACGTGCCCGGGGTGATCGTCGCGGGAATCGCGGTGCACGCGCGGGTGATGATGGAGGGGTGGCGGACACGGCGGTCGGCGGCAGCCCCGGTGCGCTCGCCACCTACCGCGCGGTGCTGCGCCTGCCCGGTCTCACGCCGCTGGTGGGGATCGGGTTCGCGGCGCGGCTGCCCGTCACCGCGGTCGGGGTCTTCCTCACGCTGCACGTCGCGGTGGGGATGGACCGCGGCTTCGCCGCCGCGGGGCTCGTCGGGGGCGCGGTCACCGCGGGCGTCGCGCTCGGGGCGCCGCTGCTCGGCCGGCTGATCGACCGCCACGGGCTGCGCCCGGTCCTGCTGCTGTGCGGCGTCGTGCAGGCGGTGTTCTGGGCCGTCGTGCCGCTGCTGGGCGCCACCGCACTCGTGCCCGCCGCCCTCGTCGCGGGGCTGCTCATGCCGCCGGCGTTCTCGATCGTGCGCCAGTCGCTGGCCGCGTCGGTGCCGGCCGGGCACCAGCGGCCCGCGTTCGCGCTCGACGCGATGTCGGTCGAGGTCACCTACGCCGTCGGGCCGGCGCTGGGGACGCTGGTGGCGCTGACCCTGCCCGGCAGCGGGCCCTGGGTCGTGGGCGCCGCGTTCGTGCTGGCGGTGGCGGCACTCGCCGTGCTCGACCCGCCCGTGCGCCCGCCGGGCGTCGCCCACGGGGAGCGTCCGCCGCGGCTGCGAGCGTGGCTGCGCAGCCCGATGCTCGTGGCCCTCGCGTCGACCGGCGCGGCCATCCTCATGCTCACCGCGACCGAGCTCGCCGTCGTCGCGATGCTCACCGCCCGGGACGAGACCGCGTGGTTCGCGCTCGCCAACACCGTCTGGTGCGCGGCGTCGCTGCTCGGCGGCTGGATCTACGGTGCCGCGCGCCGGACGCCGCCGACGGCCGGGCTGCTCGCGCTGCTCGCCGTCGGGTCGTTGCCGGTGGCCCTCGGCGGGCCGTGGTGGACGATCACGCTGCTGCTCGTGCCCGCCGGCGCCTTCTGCGCGCCCGCGCTGGCCGCGGCCGCCGAGACCGTCGGGCGCCTCGCGCCGGACGCCGCCCGGGGCGTCGCGACCGGGCTGCACAGCTCGGCGCTCATGGTCGGCGCGACGATCGCCTCCCCGCTGGCGGGCGTGCTCATCGAGACGGTCGCGCCGTGGGCGGCGGTCGTCGTGGCCGCCCTGCTGGTGCTCGGGGTCGCGGGCGTCGCCGCCGCGGTGACCGGGACGCGCGCCGGCAGCCGGACCCGGTGACACGGTCAGTCCTGACTGGTTACGGTGCGGTCCGCACCACGACCACGGGAGGACTTCGATCATGGATCTGCAGGGCGTCTCGGCCCTCGTCACCGGCGGCGCGTCGGGCCTCGGCCTGGCCACCGCGAAGGCGATCACCGCGGCCGGCGGGCGCGTGGTCGTCGCCGACCTGCCGTCATCCAACGGCAAGGAGGTCGCCGCGGACCTCGACGGCGAGTTCGTGGCCGCCGACGTCACCGACGCCGAGGCGCTGGGCCAGGCCGTCGCCGCGGCCGAGGCCGCCGGGCCGTTCCGCGCCCTGGTGCACTGCGCCGGCATCGGCAGCCTCACCCGCGTCGTCGAGAAGAACGGCGAGCCGGGCGACATGGAGGCCTTCGAGCGCGTCGTGCGCGTCAACCTCTTCGGGTCGTTCAACGCCCTGCGCCTCGGCGGCGCCGCGATCGCCCGCACCGAGCCCGTGGACGGCGAGCGCGGCGCGATGATCATGACGGCGTCGGTGGCCGCGTTCGAGGGCCAGATCGGGCAGATGGCCTACTCGGCGTCCAAGGGCGGCGTCGTGTCGATGACGCTGTGCGCCGCGCGCGACCTCGCCTCGAAGCTGATCCGCGTCAACACCATCGCGCCGGGGCTGTTCGACACCCCGCTGTTCGCGACGCTGTCCGAGGACGTCCGCAAGGCGCTCGGCGACTCGGTGCCCCACCCGCGCCGTCTCGGCGACCCCGCCGAGTACGGGCAGATGGCGGTCTCGATGCTGCAGAACCCGATGCTCAACGGCGAGACCATCCGTCTCGACGGCGCGATCCGGATGGCTCCCCGATGAGCTCGCCGTCGACGGACGAGCAGGTCCTGCGCACCGAGCGCGAGGGCACGACGCTGGTCATCACGATCGACCGGCCGCGCGCACGGAACTCGGTCAACACCGCGGTCGCGCAGGGCATCGCCGACGCCCTCGACGAGCTCGACGGCGACGACGCGCTGGTCACCGGCATCCTCACCGGCGCGGGCGGCTTCTTCAGCGCCGGCATGGATCTCAAGGCGTTCCTGCGCGGCGAGCGCCCGCACGTCGGTGACCGGGGCTTCGCCGGCATCACCCAGCGCCCGCCGGCCAAGCCGCTGATCGCCGCCGTCGAGGGTCCCGCGCTCGCCGGGGGTTGCGAGCTGGCGCTCTCGTGCGACCTCGTCGTGGCCTCGGAGGAGGCGAGCTTCGGCATCCCGGAGGTCAAGCGGGGGCTCGCGGCCGCCGCGGGCGGGCTGCTGCGCCTGCCCACGCGCATCCCGCGCGCGGTGGCGATGGAGCTCGCGCTCACCGGCGACCCGATGTCGGCGGCGGACGCCCACCGCTGGGGCCTGGTCAACCACCTGACCGCCCCCGGCGCCGCGCTCGACGGCGCCCGCGAGCTGGCGGGGCGGATCGGCGCGAACGGCCCGCTCGCGGTGCGCGCGAGCAAGCAGGTCATCGTCGAGTCGCCGACCTGGCCGGCGGACGAGGTCTGGCGGCGCCAGGGCGAGATCCTGGGCCCGGTGCTGGACAGCGACGACGCCCGCGAGGGCGCCGCGGCCTTCGCCGAGAAGCGCGCCCCGGTCTGGCAGGGCCGCTGAGCCGAGCGCCCCTGCCCAGGCTCGCGAGGTGTTCCAGCCTGGCGTCCACGCTGGCGTCCAACGACAGGAAAGCTGCCACGATCATCACGACCGGGCCGCGCTGCCCCGTTCGTGCGGAAGGCCCAGTGGTGTCCTTCTCGCCCGCGCGGGGCACCTGGCCTCCTACGATGCGCGACGACGCTCGACTCCCCGGGCGTCGGCCGTCGCGCGATCGGGACCCGCCAGCCCCGGAGTCAGCCATGGACCTCCACCACACCGTCGTCGAGCTCGAGGTGCTGCTCGCGCGAATCGGCCGTGGGGAGCTCGACCCGGACTGGTCCGGCACGGGCACCTGGGACACACGCCGCCAGCAGCTCCTCGTCGACACCGTCGTGCGGAGCTGGCCGATCCCGCCGCTGGTCATCGCCAGCGGGGAGGAGCGCGAGGTGGTCCTCGACGGCCGCGAGCGCCTGCGCGCGCTGTGGCGGTTCGTCCGGGACGACCTGCCGTTCGCGGGCCGACCGGCGCCCGGCGGCGAGTACCTGGAGCAGCTCGACGGGATGCGCCACGCCGAGCTCCCCGAGCGGTTCCGCCTCCGCCTGCGCCGCTACGGCGTCCCCGTCGTGCGGGTGCCGGCCGTCGACGACGCCGAGGTACGGGAGCTCATGTCGCGCTGGAGCCCCGCGCGGCCCTCCCCCGGCCCGTCGGCGGCGGCACCGGAGGCGCCGTCCGAGCCCGACGTGGGCCCGCGCCCGACGCCCAGGCCCGAGGTGGTCATTCCGCCCGCGTCCCGCGAGATCCCGGTCGTCCCGACGGTCCCGCCGCCTCCCCCGCCGCGGGAGGCACCGAACCTGCCGGCGGTCCCGGCCGGCTCGGAGCCGACGGGGGCCTTCGACCAGCCGACGATCCCGGAGCAGCCGGTCGCGCGGGCCCGTCAGGAGTCATCGCTGTTCGACGGCGGCCCCGAGGAGACGGCGTTCCGGAGCGAGCCGCCGAACCGCACCCGGGGCGCCCACCGTCGCCCGGCCGACGACGAGCCCATCTTCGACGAGCTCTCCGCCTGGTTCCTCGACGCCGGGACGGCCCCGGCGCAGGACGACCCGGCCTGGGCCTCGCCCGCGGACGGCGGGTACGACGCCGCGCGCAGCGCCCTGCACGCGCCGACGCCGGAGCTCACGGCCGCCGGGCTCCCGATCCGCGAGCCCGCCGCCCGCCTGGCGCCCGGCACGATCCGGCCGCCGGTGCGGGCGCGCCCGCCGCGGCCCGCCGACCCCCGGCTCGTCGGGGACCACCTCGCGCGCCTGCGCGACGGCACCGCCGCCGCCCGCCAGGACCTCTCGGGCGGCACGGCGGTGTCGGGCTGCTGAGCTCCGTGATCGTGGGGGCTTTCCCGTCACCCAGTGAAAGCGTGGACGCCACGCTGACCAACCCGTGGGTCAGACGGTGTCCTCGCCGTACATCTCGCCGAGCGGGTCCATGATGAACTCGACGCGGGCGCCGTCGGGGTCGCGCGTGTAGATCGAGACCTGCGACTCGACCATGTACTCGATCCCGCGCTCGTCGAGCCGGCTCTTGATCCCGTACCACTGGGTGCCCGGCACGCAGATGGCGATGTGGTGCAGCCCGCCGAGCACCTCGTCGTAGGGGCCGGGCTCGACGCCGGGCAGGTCGAAGAAGGCCAGGCAGTTGCCGTTGCCGACGTCGAAGAAGAAGTGCGTCGAGCCCGCGAGGTCGCGGTTCTCGAACAGCACCGTGACCGGGAAGCCGGCCACGTTCTGGTAGAACTCCACCGTCGTGCGCACGTCGCGGCAGATCAGGGCCGTGTGGTGGATGCCCTTGCCGGTCGACGGCGGCCGGTGCTCGCGGGAGAAGAGGAACTCCTCGCGGATGCGGTCGCGGGCGGCGGTCAGCCGCTGCCGCTCCTCCTCGCTGATCAACGACGACTTCTCGGCGGCGCTCACGCCGGTCACCGTAGCCCGCTCGGGCCCAGATCGTGGACCGCGAGCGACCCGGCGTCGCGCTCGGCCTTCCCGCCGGCCGCGCCGCCGTTGCGGGTGAGCTCCGCGAGCATCCGGTAGGTCAGGCTGCGCGGCCGCAGGCCCAGCGCACCGGCGGTGTCCTCGTCGAGGCGCTCGACGAGGTTCTTCGTCACCAGGCGCTGACCCCCGGTGGCCACCTGCTCGACGCGGGCGCACTCGTTGACCTCGTCGCCCAGCGCCGTGACCTCCAGGCGCCCGCCGGTGACGATCTGCCCGATGAACAGGTCGGCGCCCCAGTGCGCGCCGATGTTCATCAGGCAGTCCTGGCGGTGGATCTCCGCCCCGCTCTCGGCGAGGTCCGCGACGACGTCGGCCACGACGCCCGGGAGCTCCTGGACCGTCCGCAGCGCCGCGCTCGCCGCCGCCGCGTCGGACCCGTGGGAGTCGCTGAGGAAGTACGCGCTCGCCCCGTCGCCCGCGTGCTTGCCGACGATCCCGCCGTGGCGCCCGACGAGCTCGTCGAACGCCGTCGTCACGCCCCGGACCAGCTCGAAGTACACCGGCGTCGGCAGCCGCCGCGACAGCGGGCCGGAGCCGTCGATGTCGGCGAACACCACGGCGGCCGGGCGCTGGGCGGGCGCGGACAGGTCCGCCATCCGCGTGAACATCGCCTCGTCGCCCTCGCTGACCAGCGCCAGCACCCGCGCCGGCAGCAGCGGCGCGTAGATCAGCACCGCGCCCAGCGGGCTCCCGTCGGGATGGCGCAGCGTCACCCCGAGCATGCCGACGCCGCGCCGGCGCCCGCCGACCCGCAGGTCCAGCGCGAGCACCCACAGCGGCGCCGTCTCCGGGTCGGCGAGGCGCGGGTGCAGCTCGTGACGCAACGTCTCGGCGGCCTCGGCGGTCAGCAGGTCGTGCCAGACCTCGCGTTCGAGGACCTCGTCGAGGTGGTGCCCGATCCCGAGGTCGGTCTCCTCGTCGACGCCGGCCAGCAGCTGCATCTGCTCGGACACCCACGCCAGGCGGCCCTCGCCGTCGACGACCTGCGCGGCGGTGCGCCCCGCGGCCAGCGCGTCGACGACCTCGCCCAGCCGCCCGTCCGGTGCCGACGCCGCCTGCGGTGCTCCCTCCCCCACGGCGCCGGACCCTACGGCGCCTCCGGCGCGGGGTGCGCGGTCATCGCCCGACGGTGTCCCGCGTCGTGCACGAGCACGTCGAGCAGCTCGCCGACGTGGTGGTCCCGCGCACGCGAGAGGACGTGACGTCCGGCACGCCGCTGGGTGACGAGGCCCGCCAGGCGGAGCTTCGCGAGGTGCTGCGAGATCGCCGGCCGCGTCGCCCCGAGCCGCTCGGCGAGCGTCGAGACGTCCAGCTCATCGCCGCAGAGCAGCCACAACATCCGCAACCGCGTCGGGTCGGCGAGCATCCGCAGGCCCTCGACCGCCACGTCGACGGACGCCGGATCGGGCAGACGGGCGAACGCGCGCGGGCCGGCGACGTTGTCAGTTGCGTACACGTTTACGTATCGTGCCAGGGCGACAGATCGTGTTCCATGGGTGACCGGCCGACGACGCCCCGCCCGGTGGAGGTCCACTCCCGATGAGCACCCCGTTCGACCGTCCTGCCGCCCGACCCGCCCGCAGCCGTGCCGAACGCCCGCTCGACCTCCCCAGCCGGTTGCCGGTGCGGGCCTGCACCCCCGAGCGTCCCGCCGCGGACGCGGGTGCGCACGCACCCGCCGCGCTCCTCGCCGAGATCCTCGCCCTGCACGACGCGCTCGTCGCCGCCCCGACGCTCGAGCCCGGCCCGGGCACCGACGCGCTGTTCACCCGCCTCGTCGGCCTGGCCGTGGCCCCGCGCCCGGGGCACGTCGTCGACGCCGTCCTCGCCGACCCGGAGCTCACCGGCCGGCTCCCCGACCTGCGGGCGCGATGTTCGGCGGGCGAGTACGCCCTGGAGCGCGCCTGGGCCCGCCGCGTCCTGGCCGCCGACGACCCCGCCGCCGCGCTCGAGCGCTTCCCCTACCTGCAGAACTACCGCGACCTGACCCGCATCGAGTACCACGCCGTCGCCGGCCACGCCCCGCTCGCGCCGCGGCGGGCCCTGTTCGTCGGCGCCGGACCCCTGCCCCTCTCGGCGCTCCTGCTCGCCCGCCACGGCGTCACCGTGGACGCGGTCGACGTCGACGCCGAGGCGGTCGCGCTCGGCGACGCGGTGGCCCGGGCCCTCGGCGACGACGTGACGGTCCGCGAGGGCGACGTGCTCGACCTCGACGACCTCGCCGACTACGACCTCGTCTGCGTCGCCGCCCTCGTCGGCCTCGACCCCGACGCGAAGACCACGGCCCTCGCCCACGTCCGGGCGCAGATGCGCCCCGGGGCCACCGTGCTGGCGCGCAGCGCGCACTCCCTGCGCGGCCTGCTCTACCCCGTGCTCGACGTCGCCGACGACGGGCTCGGCGGGCTGGAGCCGCTGGCCGTCCTGCACCCGCACACCGACGTCGTCAACTCCGTGGTGCTCGCCCGCGTGCCCGCCTGACGCGCGCGCAGGGCACCCTGGTGACGTGCCCACCACCCGCACCGGCCCGCACCCCGTCGCGGTGGGCGCGGTCGTGCTGCTCGTGGCGGTGATCGCCGCCGCGCTCTGGAACTCCGACGAGTCGGGGACGGGCGCGCGCCAGGTCGGCGAGGCCGGCGGCGAGACCGTCGCGCCGGCCGCCGCGCTCCCCCCGCCCGTGCCCGGCGCGTCGTGCGCCCCGACGATCACCAACCCCGGCGGCGACAACAACTACCGCGAGGACGCCCCGCTCGACGTGCCGCTGGGCCGCGGGCTGGTCATCACCGGGACCGTCCGCGACACCGCCTGCCGCCCGCTGCCGGGCGTGCCCGTGCAGGTGTGGCTGCAGACCGCGCTCGGCAGCGAGCGGGAGAACCGCACGACCGTGCTCACGGGTCCCGACGGCCGCTACCGCGTCGCCAGCGACCCGGCCGTCGCCCAGTTCGGCGAGCCCAACGTCCACGTCGCCCACGACCCCGACGAGAGCCCGTGGCGGTCGGTCTGGCAGCGCCACGTCCTGCACCCGGAGGACACCCTCGCCGTCGTCGACCTGACCCTGGCACCGGTGTCGTGAGGGGCCTCGTCGCGGTCGCCGCGCTCGGCGGCGCGCTGCTCGTCACCCTCGCGCTGGCGGCTCCGCACCTCGCCCAGGCCTCGCCGGTGCTCGTGGTCTCGACGCTGGCGGCGTGCGTCGCGGTCGCCGCCCTCGCCGTCCAGCCGTGGCTGACGCGGCGCCGGGTGGGCGCGCACGTCCGGGTCGGCGGGATCGTCGCCGCGCTCGTGGCCGTGCACGTGGTCGCGCTGTTCGTCGAGAGTCCCGACGACGCGCTCTACTCCATGTCGCTCGACGGGCCGACGCGGGCCCGCATGGCGCTGTTCGCGACGGTGCTGCTCGTCGTCGTCACGCTGCTCGGGCTGCTGCGGCGGCGTCTGCCCTGGTCGGTGGCCACCTGGCGGTTCGTGCACGGGAGCCTCGCCGGGCTCGTCGTCGTGCTCGGCGTGGGCCACGCGGTGCTCATCCAGGGCGCGCTCGACGGGTGGGGCACGGCGGTGCTCGTCGCCCTCGGCGGGCTCGCGGCGGTGGGCGTCGTCGTGCGGCTGGTCCGGGTCCTGCGGACCCCGCCGCCGGGAGGCGGAGCGCAGCGGAGCCCGACCACGCAGCCCACGCAGGAGGGTGACGCCACCGCCCACGATCGTGGGCAGGTCCGGCCGAGGGACGAGGCCCACGGCTAGCGTCGCCGGCGATGGAGCCCACGCCGATCTTCACCGACCTCGCCGCGTCGGAGCCCGCCCGATCCGGTGCCCCGTCCGGTGCGCACGGCGAGGGCCGGTCGGTGACCGACCTCCTGCGGGCCCTGCGCGAGGAGGCCCCGCGTGACCGGGTCGCCGTCCCGCGCCGGGGCGGGCGGGGCGTCGGGCACGTCCCCGGTCTGCTCACGTTCCCCGGGCCTCCCACGCGCGACTGAACCGGTCCGGCGTCCACCCGCGACGCGGATCTTCCGCCTGCCGGCGTAGAGGGCCGCCGCGAGGACTCGCGCGACCCCTCGTCGCCGTTAGGGTCGGCGACCGTGAGCGTGCCCCCTCGTCCGTTCCAGCGTCTCGCGATCGTCAACCGTGGCGAACCCGCCATGCGCCTGATCAACGCCGTCCGGGAGTGGAACGCCGAGCACGAGGGCGCGCTCCCCCCGATCCGCACCATCGCCGTGCACACGGCGGTCGACCGCCACGCGATGGCCGTGCGCGAGGCCGACGAGGCGGTGCTCATCGGCCCCGACGACCCCGAGGACATGGGGCCGGTCCCCTACCTCGACCTCGCCGAGCTCGAACGGGCGCTCGTCGCCCGGCGCGTCGACGCGGTCTGGCCGGGCTGGGGGTTCGTCTCGGAGCGCGCCGAGTTCGCGGCCCTGTGCGAGCGGCTGGGCGTCACGTTCGTCGGGCCGGGCTCGGAGACGATGCGCCGGCTCGGCGACAAGATCGAGTCCAAGCGCATCGCGGAGAGCGTCGGCGTGCCGATGGCCCCGTGGAGCGGCGGGCCGGTCGCCGACGTCGAGGCCGCCCGCGCGGCCGCCGAGAAGATCGGCTTCCCGCTCATGGTCAAGGCGACCGCGGGCGGCGGCGGGCGGGGCATCCGGTTCGTGGCGCGCGCCGAGGACCTCGACGACGCCTTCTCCCGCGCCTCGGCCGAGGGCGAGCGGACCGCCGGCGACGGCACCGTGTTCCTCGAGGGCGCCGTGCGCGGCGGGCGCCACGTCGAGGTGCAGGTCGTCGCGGACGGCCACGGCGGGGTGGTGACGCTCGGGGTCCGCGACTGCAGCGTCCAGCGCCGCAACCAGAAGGTCATCGAGGAGTCCGCCTCGACCGCGCTCGACGTCGAGCAGGACCGGCTGCTGCGCCGCAGCGCCGCCGACCTCGCCCGCGCGGCCGACTACGTCAACGCGGGCACCGTGGAGTTCCTCTACGACCCGCGGAACGAGGTCCTCTCGTTCATGGAGGTCAACACCCGGCTGCAGGTCGAGCACCCGGTGACCGAGGCGGTCACCGGCGTGGACGTCGTCAAGCTCCAGCTGCACGTGGCCATGGGCGGCGCGCTGGCCGACGTCCTGGGCGACGTCGACCCCATCGAGCCGCCGGCCTCGGGCCACGCCATCGAGGCGCGCCTGACCGCCGAGGACCCGGAGCGCGGTTTCGCGCCCGCGCCCGGCGCGATCCGCCACCTCGTGCTGCCCGCGGGGCCGGGCATCCGCGTCGACACCGGCGTGGCCGCCGGCGACGTCATCCCCCCGCAGTACGACTCGATGATCGCCAAGGTGATCGCCTGGGGCCGCGACCGCGACGAGGCCCGCGCGCGGCTCGCCCGGGCGATCCGCCAGACCGCCGTGGTCGTCGAGGGCGGCACGACCAACAAGGCGTTCCTGCTCGACCTGCTCTCGCGCCCCGAGGTCCGAGAGGGCACCGCGGACACGACGTGGCTCGACACGATGATGGCCGAGGGCTACACGCCGCCGCGGCGGGTCGACGTCGCGCTGCTCGCGGCGGCGGTCGAGGCCCACGAGGCGCACGAGTTCCGCCAGCAGGGGCGGCTGTTCCTCTCCGCCGAGCGCGGACGGCCCGAGGTCGGCCACGAGGTGTGGCACCAGGTCGACGTCCGCGTCGTCGGCGAGTCCTACCGGCTGCGCGTGGCCCGGACGCGGCCGTCGCACTACCGCGTCGTGCTCGACGGCGACGGCGCCGGGGTGGACGTGGTCGTCGAGCGCTCCGGGCGCTTCGAACGTCGCCTCACCGTCGGCGGGCAGACCTTCGGCGTGCTCTCGGTGGCCCAGGGCCCGGACTACCTCGTCGAGGTCGACGGCGCCGTGCACCGCATCGCGGGCGGCGAGGCCGGGCTGGTGCGCGCGCCCGCACCGGCGATGGTGGTCTCGATCCCCGTCTCCCCCGGCGACACCGTGGCGGAGGGCGACACCGTCGCGGTCGTCGAGAGCATGAAGCTCGAGACGGCGCTGCGCGCGCCGGTCGCGGGCCGGGTCGCCGAGGTGCTGGTCGACGCCAACACCCAGGTCGAGGGCGGCACACGCCTGGTCCGCCTCGAGCCCGACGCCGACGACCCCGCCGAGGCGGCGGGCGAGAGCCGGATCAGCCTGGCCGCCCTCGCCCCGCCCCGGCCCGAGGACGAGCAGGCCGACGCCCGCACCCGCGCCCGCGACGTCCTCGCGGCCCTGCGCGCACTCGTCCTGGGCTACGACGTCGACGAGCGCGAGGCCCGGCCCCTGCTCGACGCGCTCGACCGGGCCCGCGAGGAGCTCCCGGCCGACGACCCGGACCTGCTCTCCGACGAGATCGGCATCCTGCGGATCGTCGCCGACCTCTCCGCGCTCTCCCGGAACCGCCGCCTCGAGGCCGGGCCCGGCGAGCTCGACGACACCGCCGTCGACGAGGAGTCCACGCGCAACCCGCAGGAGTACTTCCACGCCTACCTGCGCTCGCGGGACCCCGACGCGGAGGTGCTCCCCGAGTCCTTCCGGCTGCGCCTGCGCCGCGCGCTCGCGCACTACGGCGTCCCGGACCTCACCGCGGCGCCGGAGCTGCTCGGCCCCGCGCTCTACCGCATGTTCCTCGCCCACCGCCGCGCCGGCGCGCACCTGCCCGTCGTCGCGGCGCTGCTCGGTGCGCGGCTGCGTCGCCCCGAGTCGGTGGGGCAGGACCGTGCCGGGGGTGGTGAGGCCTACCGCGCCGAGCTCGACCACCTCGTGGCCGCGACGCAGGTGCGCCACCCGCAGATCGGCGACCTCGCGCGCCAGGTGCGGTTCCGCTGCTTCGACGCCCCGCTCATCGAGCGCGAGCGCGAGCAGACCCAGGAGCGGGTGCGGGCCGAGCTCGACGCCCTGTCCGACGACCCCGCGACCCGGTCGGCGCAGATCGACGACATCGTCGCGTCCGGGGAGCCGATCCTCGGCGTCTTCGGCGACCGCCACCACGCGGCGATGCTCGAGGTGATGACCCGGCGCTACTACGGGCTCATCCGCGACCTCGGCGACGTCCGCGTCGAGGAGCACGACGGCCGCCCGCTGCTCATCGCCCGCTACACCCACGACGGCGCCTCGTACGTCGTGCTGGCGACCGTCGCCACCGTCGACGAGTCCGAGGGCGCCACCGCGCCGGCGACGGTCTCGACCGACCTCCACCAGCTGATCGAGGCCCTGCCGGCCGGCGACACCGTCCTCGTCGACCTCTACGTGACCTCCCCGCGCGGCCCCGAGTCACCGGACGGCCCCGACGAGCGTGCGGCGCGGATCCGCGACTCGATCGGCACCGTCCCGGGTGCGGTCGGGCGCGTGACCGTCGGCATCCGCGGCACGGTGCGCGAGGGCGCCCAGGGCGGGGCGGCGACGAGCTGGTTCACCTTCCGCGGCGACGACGAGGGCGCCCCGACCGATGGGTCGAGCTCCGCTGCGCTCCGTCTCCCGGTCGAGGACCGCACCCTCCGCGGCCTGCACCCCATGGTCGCCGAGCGGCTCGGGCTGTGGCGGCTGCGGGACTTCGAGCTCACGCGGCTGCCGTCGGCCACCGACGTGCACCTGTTCCACGCCCGGGGCCGCCACGTCCCCGAGGACCAGCGGCTCATCGTCACCGGCGACGTCCGCGACCTCACGGTGCTGCGCGACGACGACGGCTCGATCCGCGCGCTGCCCCAGGTCGAGGCCGTCCTCGACGCGGCGCTCGACAGCCTGCGCTCGGCGCGCGCCGCCGACGCCGACCTCGCGGGCCTGCGCTGGAACCGCGTGCTGCTCTACGTCTGGCCGGTCGTCGAGGTGCCGCTGGCCGAGCTCGACGGCATCGTGCGCACGCTCGCGCCCCGCACCGAGTCGCTGGGGATCGAGCAGGTCATGGTGCGGTTCCGGACCCCGGAGCGCGAGCTGGTCCTGCGCATGAGCCGTCCGCCGGGCGCCGGGCTCACGCTGCGGGTCACCGACCCGCCGAGCCACCCGATGGGCGAGCTCGACGCCTACACGCAGAAGGTCATCAAGGCGGCCCGGCGCGGCGCGCTCTACCCCTACGAGCTGATCCCGCTCATGACGCGCAGCCCCGACCCCGACGGCGAGCCGGGCACGTTCAGCGAGTACGACCTCGACCCGGACACGCTGGCGCCGGTCCCCGTCGACCGGCCCTACGGTGCCAACACGGCGAACTTCGTGCTCGGCATCGTGTCGACGCCGACCCGTCGCCAGCCCGAGGGCCTCACGCGCATCGTGCTGCTCGGCGACCCGACCCGCGCGCTCGGGGCGATCGCCGAGCCCGAGTGCCGCCGGGTGCTCGCCGCCATCGACCTCGCGCGCGAGCACGGTGTGCCGATCGAGTGGTACGCGGTGTCGGCCGGCGCGAAGATCGCCATGGACTCCGGGACGGAGAACATGGACTGGATCTCCCGGGTGCTGCGGGCGATCATCGACTTCACGCAGGACGGCGGCGAGATCAACGTCGTCGTCACCGGCATCAACGTCGGCGCCCAGCCCTACTGGAACGCCGAGGCGACGATGCTCATGCACACCCGCGGCGTGCTGATCATGACGCCGGACTCGGCGATGGTGCTCACCGGCAAGCAGTCGCTGGACTACTCCGGCGGCGTCTCCGCCGAGGACAACTACGGCATCGGCGGCTACGACCGGATCATGGGCCCGAACGGCGAGGCGCAGTACTGGGCGCCCGACCTCTCGGGCGCCGTCGACGTCCTGCTCGCGCACTACGCGCACACCTACGTCGTGCCCGGCGAGCGCTTCCCCCGCCAGGCCGTGACCGACGACCCGGTCGAGCGCGACGTGCGCAGCGCGCCCCACCACGGCGACGGCTTCACCCGGCTCGGCGAGATCTTCGACCCGGCCGTCAACGCCGAGCGCAAGAAGCCCTTCGACATCCGCTCCCTCATGGGCGGCGTCGCCGACACCGACCACCCCACCCTCGAGCGCTGGGCGGACATGCAGGCCGCCGAGTCGGTGGTCGTGCTCGACGCCCACCTCGGCGGCCACCCCGTCGAGCTCATCGGCATCGAGTCCAAGCCGCTCCCCCGGCGCGGGCCGCCCCCGGTCGACGGCCCGGCGCAGTGGACGGCGGGCACGCTCTTCCCGCGCTCGTCGAAGAAGACCGCGCGGGCCATCAACGCCGCGAGCGGCAACCGGCCGGTGGTGGTGCTCGCCAACCTGTCGGGCTTCGACGGCTCCCCCGAGTCGCTGCGCGGCCTGCAGCTGGAGTACGGCGCCGAGATCGGCCGGGCGGTGGTCAACTTCGACGGGCCGATCGTCTTCTGCGTCGTCTCCCGCTACCACGGCGGCGCCTTCGTCGTGTTCTCCGGGACGCTCAACGACGAGATGGAGATCGCCGCGGTCGAGGGCTCCTACGCCTCGGTGATCGGCGGGGCGCCGGCCGCGGCGGTCGTCTTCTCGGGTGAGGTCGCCAAGCGCACGGCCGCCGACCCGCGCGTCGCCGACCTCGAGAGCCGCATCAGCGAGGGCCTCGAGCGCGGCGAGGACGTTGCCGAGCTGCGCGCGGAGCTCGCGGACGTCCGGCCGGTCGTGCGCTCGGAGAAGCTCGGCGAGGTGGCCGACGAGTTCGACACCAAGCACTCGGTGGCCCGGGCGCAGGAGATGGGCTCGGTGCACGCGATCGTCGAGCCCGAGCGGCTGCGGCCCTACCTCGTGGACGCGGTGCGGCGCGGGATGGAGCGCACGCTGGCGCGGGTGTCCGGCTCGTCGGCGTCCTCGGGCGTCTCGTCCTGACCCTGCTCGGCCTCGTCCTGCTGCGCGCGCGGCGCGGGCAGGGCTGCGGTCAGGGACAGGTCGAGCTGGTCGTCCCCGGCGTGCTGGGGACGCCGGTAGTGGCTCATCACCCAGCCCGACTCGCGCGGGTGCCCATGGACGAACGACATGGCTCCAGGAAAGCACGCCGGACCGACAGGTGTCGGCTCAGCGAGGGGCCGGCTCGGGGCGGGGGTCGGCTCGGGGCCGGCGTCGCTCAGCGGACGACGAACCCCAGCCCGCGGCTGACGGCGCAGTCGCGGGCGCAGGCCAGGACGCGGGCGACGTCGGGGTCGGCGGCCCGGTCGCCGGCCTCGACCACGACGGTGAGCGCCGCGGCCGTGCCCGTCGCCGCCCCGCCGATGACGCCGTGGAGCCGGCAGCTCAGCGTGGCCGCCGACGAGCCCGCGGGGAGGTCGACGACGACCTCGAGCGGGTCCGAGCTCTCGGCGGGGATCGGCGGGTCGGGCGTCATGGTCGTCACGGGTCCTCCTCGGGCGCCGGTGCGCCGGGTGGGAACGGGTGACCTCGCCGTCGACCCGGACTCACGACCTTCCTACCCGGTCGGGACGGTGTCCACGCTCAGCGACACCCGAGACCGGCTCGTTGTGGACCGGTGGGCCGTCCGGCGCAACCGCCGTCAGGGAGCGGTCAGGGTTGACCGTTTGCGCCCGGGACCGGGAGGGTGCGGACGACACCAGCTCCAGCGACGAGGAGGTCGGGCGTGCCGGACGACGGGGCCTACACGGAGATCGAGTACTCGGTCACCGACGGGATCGCCACGATCGTGCTCGACCGGCCGGACCGGATGAACGCGTTCACCGGCCGCATGTGCGACGAGCTGGTGGCCGCGTGCGACGCGATCGACGCCGACGACGCGGTGCGCGCGCTCGTCGTCACCGGGCGGGGCCGGGCGTTCTGCGCGGGCGCCGACCTCGGCGAGGGCGGCAGCACGTTCGACGACCGCGGCCGGGACCCGTCCGAGACGAAGGCGGCGCGCTACGGCGAGGTCGGCGGCGTCGGGCGCGACCGCGGCGGCGTGGTGGCGCTGCGCTTCGCGGCGCTGCAGGTCCCGGTGATCGGCGCGATCAACGGCGCGGCCGTGGGCGTCGGGGCCACGATGACCCTGCCGATGGACGTGCGCCTCGCGGGCGCGTCGGCCCGCTTCGGCTTCGTCTTCGCCCGCCGCGGGATCGTGCCGGAGGCGGCCTCGAGCTGGTTCCTGCCGCGGGTGGTGGGCATCTCGCGGGCCATGGAGTGGGCGATGACCGGCCGGGTGTTCGACGCCGCCGAGGCCCTCGAGGGCCGGCTGGTCGCGCGCGTCGTGCCCGACGAGGCGCTGCTCGACACCGCGTACGGCCTCGCGCGGGAGGTCGCCGAGAACACCTCGTCGGTGTCGGTCGCCGTCACCCGGCACATGATGTGGTCGATGCTCTCGGCCGCCTCGCCGTGGGAGGCGCACGCCCTGGACTCGCGGGCGATCGTCGAGCTCGGCCGCGACGCCGACGCCGCCGAGGGCGTCACGGCGTTCCTCGAGAAGCGGGCGCCCCGGTTCCCGCTGCGGCGCACGCGCGACCACACCGACCTCGTGCCGGAGTGGCCCGCCCGGCCCCACGAGGGGTAGCTCCCCCGCCACTGCGGTGCCGGTACCTCGCCACGGCGGCGACCGTCTGCTACACCGGGCCGGACCACGGGCGCGGGCCGGACCGAGGCACGGGTGCCCGGCATCGAGATCGGGGGACCCATGCCCCAGGAGACGGTCACGTCGAAGGACGGCACGCCGATCGCCTACGGGCGCAGCGGTGAGGGACCACCCCTCGTCCTGGTGCACGGGACGTCGGCCGACCGCAGCCGGTGGGCACCCGTGCTCCCGGCCCTCGAGGAGCGATGCACCGTCTACGCCGTCGATCGTCGCGGTCGCGGCGGCAGCGGCGACGCCGACGACTACGCCCTCGAGCGGGAGGTCGAGGACGTGGCCGCCGTGGTGGACGCGATCGGTGAGCCGGTGACCCTGCTCGGCCACTCGCACGGTGGGTTGTGCGCCCTCGAGGCCGCCCTGCTCAGCCACGGCGTCCGTGCGTTGGTGCTCTACGAGCCCGCCGCTGACATGGTGGGCGCGGCGTCGCGCCCGTCCGACGTCGTCGAGCGGCTGGAAGCGCTGCTGCAGGCGGGCGACCGGGACGAGGTGGTCGCGACCATGGCGCGCGAGGTCGCGCACGTGCCGCCGGAGGCCGTGACGGCCATGCGGTCCCAGCCCGCCTTCCGCGCCCGGGTCGCGACCGCACACACCATCCCGCGGGAACTGCGCGCGGTCCGGTCCTACCGGTTCGATCCGGAGCGTTTCCGGGACCTCGCGGTACCGACACTGCTGCTGAGCGGCGGCGAGAGCCCCGCCGAGTTCCGGGCGGCCGTCGACGCCGTGGACGCAGCGCTGCCGGACTCCCGCGTCGTGATCATGCCCGGGCAGGCGCACGTCGCCATGGACACCGGGACCGACCTCTTCACCTCCGAGGTCGTCCGCTTTCTCGAGCGCCTGTGACGGCCTCCCGGCTCCGTCAGGCGGGCAGGGGCTCCGTCAGGCGGGCAGGGGCTCCGTCAGGCGGGCAGGCGCTCCGGCAGGTGCACGGCGTCGACGAGCGCCTGGAGCGCCGCGGGGTCGCCGGCGAGCTCGAGCGCGCCGTCGGCCTGCATCGTCTCCACCGACAGGTCCTGGTAGACGACGCCGGCGAGGACGGTCGGCGAGCAGCGCACCGTCACGTCGGCGCCGGACACCTCGCCCCGCTCGATGTCGAGGACGCCGTGCGCGAGGCGGGTGCGGAAGGGCTGGTCGTCGAGCACGAGCTGCAGCGTGACGTCGGCGTCGGCCGCGCGGGCCGGGTCGAACATCGTGCGCAGCGAGAGGACGAACGAGTCGACCTTGATGCTGTCGGATTCCGGGAGCGAGCGCGCGGCCCAGCGGCCGAGGGCCTGGAGCACGGGCTCGAGCTCCTGGCCCCACTCGGTGAGCTCGTAGACGGCGGACGCGGCGGGCGGGGGCAGGCGGCGCCGGCGCAGCACGCCCGCGTCCTCGAGCTCGCGCAGGCGCTGGGAGAGGACGTTGGGGCTGGCGTGCGGCAGGCCCGCCCGCAGGTCGGTGAACCGCTTGGGCCCGAGCACCAGCTCGCGCACCACCAGCAGCGCCCACCGCTCCCCGACGAGGTCGAGCGCGTGGGCGGCGCCGCAGCCGTCGAAGTAGTCCCGCCGTGCAGCCATAGCCGCACCCTACCACCGGATACTTCTACCGACCTGTCGAGTTGTTCTCTAGGACCAGACCTCCGCGGTCAACCACCCCGTGCTCCTGGTGATCAACGGGGACTTCGCGCGCGTAGAAGCAGCGAACAGCGCGTTCGCTGCGGGCGACGCCGGCTCAGGTGCCGGGCGCGATGAAGAACTCGAGGGCGATGTTGTCGGGGTCGCGGAAGGAGATGCCCGAGCCGTAGTGCGCCTTCTTGATGCCGCCGTGCTCGATGCCCAGCTCGTCGAGCTTGTCGCGCCACTGCTCGAGCTCGGCGGTGCCCGGGAGACCGAAGCTGATGTGGTCCAGCCCGGTGCGGCGCTCGTCGGCGCGGTCCTTCGACTCCTTGCCCATGTGCGTGTGCAGCCCGAAGAGCGTGCCGCCGTCGAGGGCGTACACCACGTGGCGGAACTCCCCGCCCTCCTCGTCCTCCACGAGCACCGGCTCGGCACCGAGGAGGCGGTTGTACCACTCGGTGCTGCGATCCAGGTCGGAGACGGTGATCGCGACGTGCTGCAGGCCGGGGAAGGCCATGGCGGGGCTCCTTTGCCTCGGGGGGTCGGGCGGGTGCGGGGGCGCGCTACTCGTGGTGCTGCCAGTGCGGGGCCCGCTTGGCGAGGAAGGCGGACATGCCCTCCTGCGCGTCGCAGGTCATCGCGTTCGTCGCCATCGTCTCCTGCATCTGCTCGTAGGCCGCGTCCTCGGGCAGGTCGACCTGGCGGTAGAACGCCTCCTTGCCGATGCGCAGGGTGACGGCGCTGGCGTCGGCGACCTTGGCCGCGAGCTCGCGCACCGCCCCGTCGAGGGCGTCGGGTGCGACGACCTGGTTGACCAGGCCCCAGTCGGCGGCGGTGGCGGCGTCGATCGTCTCGCCGGTGAGCAGCAGCTGCATCGCGCGCTTACGCCCGATCGCGCGCGTCACGGCGACCATCGGCGTGGAGCAGAACAGGCCGATCTTCACGCCGGGCGTGCCGAAGACGGCGACGTCGGCGGCGACGGCGAGGTCGCAGGCGGCGACGAGCTGGCACCCCGCGGCGACCGCGACCCCCTGGACCGCGGCGATCACGGGCTGGGGCACCGCGTGCAGGGTGGTCATGAGCTCGGTGCAGACCGCGAAGACCTCGCGCTCCTCGTCGAGGGTCCGGTCGACCATCTCGGACAGGTCGTGGCCGGCGGAGAACGCGGGTCCCTCGGCGCGCAGGACGATCGCGCGCACCCCGTCGCGGGCGGACGCGTCGCGCAGCGCGGCGGTCAGCTCGGTCATCGTCGCCACCGACAGGGCGTTGCGGCGCTTCGGGTTGTCGAGGGTGAGTACCGCGGTCGACCCCTCGACCTCGACGCGGACGGCGGCGGGCGCACTCACGGTCATGCGTCCACGTCTATCAGTCGCACGACGGCGGGGCCAGGGGCCGGACGGCCAGGTCGGGTCGAGGTCGGGCGACCAGGTCGGGCGACCAGGTCGGGCGACCAGGTCGGGTGATCACGCCATGGTCGTGCCCCGCTGGTCGGACCGGTGCTCGAGCCGGTGGTCGGACGGCTCGTCGGACCGGTCGAACCCCATCCAGATCGCGCGGCGCTCCTCGTGGGTCCGCGCGCCCTCGGCCGCGGCCAGGCGCCGGCGCTGGTCCTCGTCGGCCGCGCCCTGGACGAGCGCGCGCTCGGCCGCCGCCATGGCCGCGTCGGCGTCGGCCTCGGCGGGTGACGACGGGCGCGGCTGGCGGTGGGAGTCCTCGGGCGCCTCGGCGGCGTCGCCGTGGTCCTGCGGGTCGTCGGGACGCCGCTGCTGCTTGTACGGGTTGTCGCTCGGCAGCTTCGCCGAGAGCCGCCCGTACGCACCGGTGAACAGCAGCACCAGGCCCGCGCCGATCGAGAAGAAGACGTTGGGCAGGCGGAAGGCCAGCAGGTTGTACGGCGTGCCGATGAGCCAGAGGTTGACGAACGCCGAGACCAGGAACAGCGTCCCGACCACGATCATCACGGTCGACGACAGCCGCCCGCCGCGGATCGCGGCCGCGACGAGCACGACCGCGGTGACGATCGAGATCGTCGACAGCGCGCCGTTGGTGGACAGCCCGGCGATCGGGGCGCCCTGGGTGTCGAAGAAGGATAGGCCGCCGACGAAGCCGAGGACGCCGAACACCGCGATGACGGCGGCGACGACCATTGCGCCGACGCGGTGCACCCACACGACCTGGTGGTTCGCCTGCATCGGACCCGAGCCGCCACCGCTCATGACCGCTCGTCCCGCTCGTCCCGCTCGGCCTCGCGGCGGGCCTCGGCGCCGGTCTCGCCGGCGTAGCCGAGGTCGCGGCCGGCGGCCCGGCCGACGAACGTGTCGGTCTCGCCGGTGCCGGTGACCGAGCCCTGGTCGCCGCGGTTCTCGGGGTGGGCGCCGCCGGTGACGCGCGACGCCGCCGTCCGCGGGTCGTGGCCCGCGTCCGACTCGTCGCCGTCGGACGAGCGGGAGGGGCCGACGGGACCGCTCTCCCCGGTCAGGCGCGCCCGCAGGCGGGCGAGGGTCTCGGCGAGGGACATGGAGGGGGCTCCCCGATCTGGACAGCGTTGGCCCAGGGGAATCGGCGGGGTCCGGGGGCCCGAAACGTCACGACCCGGCGACGGGTCCGTGTCACCAGCGGTGGGTGGCCCGCTCCCCCGCCTCCAGGTAGGACGCGTCGAGCCACGGCGGCAGCTCGGCGGGCACGTCGACCTCGGCGCTCTCACCACGGAACGTGACGAGCGCGCGCCGGCCGTCGTGGAGGACCTCGACGTGCTCGAGGTTGCGCGGCTCGCCCGGGTCGTGCCCGAGCGCGGCGGCCGCGAAGCCGCGCAGCAGCGCCGAGTGGGAGGACACCAGCGTGGTCCCGTCCCCGAGGGCGCGGATCCCGGCCCACGCCCGGTAGGCGATCACCTGGGGCGGCTCGAAGTGGAGGCTGACGAGGTCCATCCAGCGGTCGATCGGGCCACCGAGGCGCGAGCCGGCGCCGTAGTCGGTGTCGAAGCGGTCGTAGGCGCGGACCCAGTCCGGTACGCCGGCCCCGTTCTCCTCGAACCGCAGCCGGTGGGCGGCCACCCCGGACGACTCCCGGGCTGCGCCGTCGTGGAGGAACTGGAGGCTGTCGAACCGCGCGTCGGGGCGCAGGTCGCCGAGGTCGAGGTCGTCGCGGCGGGCGGCGAGCACTGCCCGGAGCGTCCGCGCGGTCGCGGTGGCCCGGGCCGTGGGCGCGTGGACCATCGCGATCGCGGCGCCGTCGGGCAGGTCCGCGGCGAGCTCGGCGGCCTTCGCGCGGCACTGCTCCTCGCCGTGCTCGGTGAGCCCGACGTCGTCGAAGTAGCCGTGGGTCTCGCCGTGGCGGATCAGCAGTACCCGCCCGTCGGGTCGAGCTCCCCGATCGGCGTGCTCCCCCTGATCGTCCGTCTCCCGAACCATGCCGACCACCCTGGCGTGATCAGCCCCGCGCCTGCACGGCGGGTTCCGCCGTGGCGAACGGGGCGAGCTCGAGGTCGGCGACGGTGCGCGCACCGGCGAGGGCGAGGGTGAGGTCCAGCTCGGCGAGGACGTCGCGGATCACCTGGGACACGCCCGCCGCCCCGGCCAGCGCGAGGCCGTAGACCCAGGGCCGGCCCAGGCACACCGCGGTGGCGCCGAGGGCGAGCGCGCGGGCGACGTCGGACCCGCTGCGGATGCCGGAGTCCAGCAGTACCGGTGCCCGCCCGTCGACCGCCTCGGCGACCCCGGGCAGGGCGTCGAGCGCCGCGACGCCGCCGTCGACCTGGCGCCCGCCGTGGTTGCTGACGAGCACGCCGTCGACGCCGTGGTCCAGGGCGCGGCGCGCGTCGTCGGGGTGCAGGACGCCCTTGAGCACCACGGGCAGGCGCGTGCGCGAGCGCAGGGTGGCGATGTCGTCCCAGGAGAGCGTCGGCCGGGAGTACACGCGCAGGAACGTCTCGACCGCGGCGCGCGGCAGCGGCGAGCGCAGGTTGTCGAGGAACGCGCCGGGGTGGTGGCGGCTGATCTCGAGCAGCGTGCGCACGGCCGCCGGCGTGGGCGTCGGCGACGGGCGCCGCGTCGATGGTCCGGCTCCGCTGCGCTTCGCGTCCGAGGCCCTGTCCGCGGTCTCCTGCGTGAGGCGGGCGAAGACGGGGTCGGACGTGTACTGCGCGATGCCCAGGCCGCGGGCGAACGGCAGGTGCCCGAGGTCGAGGTCACGCGGGCGCCACCCGAGCGTCGTCGTGTCCAGGGTGACGACGACCGCGCCGGCACCGGCCGCCTCGGCGCGGGCCAGGAAGCTGTCGACGAGGTCGTCGGAGGTCGACCAGTAGAGCTGGGACCACCAGCCCGCCGTCGCCCGCGGCGCGATCTCCTCGGACGGGTGGCCGGCCTGGTTGGACACGATCATCGTCACGCCCGCGTGGGCGGCGCCCTCGGCGACGGCGAGGTCGGCGCGGCGGTGCACGAGGTCGCAGGCGCCGATCGGGGCGAGCAGCAGGGGGTGCTCGTGGCGGTGGCCGAAGATCTCGACCGAGGTGTCGCGCTCCCCCACCCCGCGCAGCATCCGCGGCACGATGCGGTGGCGCTCGAAGGCCGCCCGATTGGCGCGGACGGTCTCCTCGCTGCCGGCGCCGCCGGCGACGTAGGCGTGGGCGCGCCGCGACATCACCCGGCGCGCCCGCCGCTCCAGCGCCGGGAACGCGGTCGGCACCACCGGCCGCCGCCCCGTGATCCCGCCCCGGTAGACCTCGTCCTGCCGCACGCGTCCGCTCGGTGTCACGGGGTGCATCCTGGCCCGTGGCCGTCGTTCCGGCCTCGGGGACCGGCCTTGCCGGGGGCGTCGGGAGCTCCGCATGCTCGCGCGGTGAGCACACCAGCACGCGTCGGCGGCACGACCGCCGCGGAGCTCGAGGCGACGGTGCGGGGCTACATGGACGCCTGCACCGCCGGGGACGCCGACGCCGTCGCCGCGCACCTCGCCGACGACGCGCGGCACTACTTCCCGCCGGACATGTACGACGGGCCCTGGGTCGGCGCGCGGGTGATCGGGGAGCGCTGGGCGACGGCGGCCCGCGAGCGCGGGTCGTCGTGGACCGTCGACGCGATCGTGGTCGACGAGGCCCGGCGGCAGGCCGTGTGCGAGTGGACCCACCACAAGGGCTCGCTCGGGGTGATCCTGCGCGGCGCGGAGTGGTACGAGTTCGACGACGAGGGCCGCATCACCGAGATCCGCGCCTACTACGCCTCACCCCAGGCCGCGGGCTACGAGCGCCTCGAGCTCGGCGGCTTCGACTACGCGGCGCGGGGCTACCCGCACGCCTGACCGGCGTGTCGCGGATGCCGGGCGCCGGGCGGCGTGCTGAGAGGCCGTCCCGGTCAGGGGAACGTCGTGCTTCCGCGCCCCGCGCGGCCGGTGCCACGCTGCGGTCATGACTGCGCCTGCGAAGGTCCCGGCCGCGATCGTCGGGCCGGGCAACATCGGCACCGACCTGCTGGCCAAGCTCGCGCGCAGCGCGCGGATCGAGGTCACGGCGATGGTCGGGGTGGTCGAGTCCGAGGGCCTCGATCGGGCGCGGGCGATGGGCGTGCCCGCGTCGGCCGAGGGCGTCGACTGGCTGCTGCGCCAGGACCCGCTGCCCCGCATCGTGTTCGAGGCGACCTCGGCGAAGGCGCACCAGGCGAACGCGCCGCGCTACGCCGAGGCCGGCATCCGCGCGATCGACCTGACCCCGGCCCACCTCGGGCCCATGGTGTGCCCGGCGGTGAACATGCCCCACCACCTCGACGCCCCGAACGTCAACATGATCACCTGCGGCGGCCAGGCCACGATCCCGATCGTCGCCGCGGTCTCGCGGGACGCGCCGGTGGCCTACGCCGAGATCGTCGCCTCGGCCGCCTCGCGGTCGGCCGGGCCCGGCACGCGGGCCAACATCGACGAGTTCACCCAGACCACGGCCCGCGCGGTCGAGGAGGTCGGGGGCGCCGAGCGCGGCAAGGCGATCATCATCCTCAACCCCGTCGAGCCGCCGATGATCATGCGGGACACGGTGTTCTGCTCGCTGCCCGAGGGTGCCGACACCGACGCCGTCGGGGCCTCGATCCACGCGATGGTCGAGCGCGTCCAGCAGTACGTGCCGGGCTACACGCTGCGCGCCGAGCCCCAGTTCGACCCGCCCTCGGAGAAGTGGGGCGGGTGCGGCCGGGTCGCGGTGTTCCTCGAGGTCAAGGGCAACGGCGACTTCCTGCCCGAGTACGCCGGCAACCTGGACATCATGACGGCGGCCGCCGCGCAGGTCGGCGAGCTCGTCGCCGCGGAGATGACGGAGGTGGCGGCATGAGCCGGCCCGAGATCAGGCACGACGTCCGCATCACCGACACGACCCTGCGCGACGGCAGCCACGCGCAGGCGCACCAGTTCACGGTCGAGCAGGTGCGCGACACCGTCCGCGCACTCGACCGGGCCGGCGTCGAGGTCATCGAGGTGACCCACGGCGACGGGCTGGGCGGCTCCAGCTTCAACTACGGCTTCTCGCACACGAACGAGCTCGAGCTGATCGCCGCCGCCCGCGAGGAGGCGAAGCAGGCCCGCATCGCGGTGCTGCTCGTGCCCGGCATCGGGACGGTCGACGACCTGCGCCGCGCCCGCGACGCGGGGGCCGACGTCGTGCGCGTCGCCACCCACTGCACCGAGGCCGACGTCAGCCCCCAGCACTTCGGGGTCGCCCGCGACCTGGGCATGGAGACCGTCGGTTTCCTCATGATGGCCCACCGGACCTCGCCCGAGGACCTCGCGAAGCAGGCCCGGATCATGGTCGACGCCGGCTGCCAGTGCCCGTACGTCACCGACTCCGCGGGCGCGCTGCTCATGCACGACGCCCGCGCCCGTTTCGAGGCGCTGATCGCCGAGGTCGGCGACGAGGCGTGGGTCGGCTACCACGGCCACCAGAACCTCTCGCTCGGCGTCGCGAACTCCGTGATCGCCGCCGAGGTCGGGGTCAAGGAGATCGACGGCTCGCTGTGCGCGCTCGGCGCCGGATCGGGGAACTCGCCCACCGAGGTGCTCGCCGCGGTGTTCGACCGCATGGGCATCGAGACCGGCCTCGACGTCACCGCCCTGCTCGACGCCGCCGAGGACGTCGTGCGCCCCTACCTGCACCGCTGGCCGAAGATGGACCGCAACGCCATCACCCAGGGCTGGGCCGGGGTGTACTCCAGCTTCCTGCTCCACGCCGAGCACGCCGGCGAGCGCTACAAGGTCCCGGTGCCCGACATCCTGCGCCGCTGCGGCGAGCTCGGTCTCGTCGGCGGCCAGGAGGACATGATCATCGACATCGCCCTCGACCTCGCCCGCGAGCGGGAGCAGGGCTGACGTGCCCGTCCTCGAGATCCACCTCGTCGAGGGCGACCACGATCCCGACGACGTGACCCGCCTGCTGCACGAGGCGAGCCGGCGCTACGCCGAGGTGCTCGGGTCGCCGCTGGAGCGCATCCGGGCGTTCGCGACGCCGCACGCCCGCGGGGACGTCGTGGTGGGCGGGGAGGCCGGCGGCGCGCCCGCGCCCTACTTCACCGCCGTCGTGCTGGAGGGCCGCCCGGTGGAGCAGCGCCACCGCCTGCTCGCCGACCTCACCGAGGTCATCGTCGAGCACCTCGGGGTGGAGCGCTCGCGGGTGCGCGGGCGGATCGTCCAGGTCCCGCCCGACGACTGGGCCATCGGCGGCGTCCCGGCCTCCGGCGCCCGCCGGGACGAGATCGCGGCGCGGGCGTCCCGGTAGCAGCGAACGGCCTGTTCGCGGCTTCTACGCGCGCGAACTCCCCGTTGATCACCCGTCCACACCGGCCGCGACACCGCATGCCTTGCGTGGAATATTCCCCATAGGGCATGCTCGGCGCCGTGACCACCGCACCCGACACCGGCACGTGGGCGGCGCTCGCCGACCCGCACCGGCGGGCGATGCTCGGGCTGCTGCGGGTGCGCCCGCGTGCGGTCGGCGAGCTCGTCGACGCCCTCGAGCTCAGCCAGCCCAGCACGTCCAAGCACCTGCGGGTGCTGCGCGAGGCGGGGCTGGTGCGCGCCCGGCCCGAGGCCCAGCGGCGGGTCTACGAGATCGACCCCGCCCCGCTCGCCGCCCTCGACGCCTGGCTCGCCCCGTACCGGCGGCTGTGGTCCGACAGCCTCGACGCCCTCGAGCGGCGTCTCGACGAGACAGCTGACCCCCGGGAGGACACCCCGTGACCCGCACCGGCACCTACCTCGAGATCGACGGACGCCCCGCGCTGCGCTTCGTCCGCGAGTACGACCACGCCCCCGAGCGCGTGTTCGCGCTGCTCACCGACCCCGCCGAGCTCGTGCACTGGTTCCCGGCGGGCGTCGCGCCGGAGTCCTGGGAGCCCGGGGCCACCGTGACCTACACCTTCGAGACCCCGGGCGACGGCGGCACCGGCACGGTGCTCGTGCACGAGCCGCCGCGCCGGGTCGCGTTCTCGTGGGGCGGCGACGAGCTGTGGTTCGAGGTCGAGGCGCTCGACGGCGGGCGCAGCCGCCTGGCGTTCACCCACCTCATCGACGAGAAGCCCGCCGCCGCGCGCAACGCGGCCGGCTGGGAGCTCTGCCTCGACGCCCTCGACGCGGCGGTCGCCGGCACCCCGGTGGCCCCGAGCGGCGGCCGGACACCGGCGTGGGAGGCGATCTACCAGGAGTTCGTCGCCGCCGGGATGCCCTCGGGCGCGCCGATCCCCGGCTGAGGAGACTCCCGGGCGTGACCGACGCCCTCGCCCACGGCCCCGAGGTCCTCGACGCCGACCTCACGGACGCGGATCCCGAGGAGGTCCGCGACGCCCTGGGCCGCGGCGGGCCGTGGGTGCTGCGCCGCTGCCGGCTCGCCGCACTCGACCTCTCGGGCGTCGACCTCACGGGCGCGGTGCTCGACCGCTGCGACCTCGCCGGGGTGCGGCTGCGCGGGGCGGTGCTCGACGGCGTCGCGGTCGAGGGCGGCTCGCTGGCCGGCGCGGACCTCACCGACGCCGACCTCACCGACGCGGTCCTGTTCGGCGCCGACCTCTCCCGCGCGCGCCTCGTCGGCGCCCGCCTCACCGACACCGCGTTCCGCGACTGCCGCATGATCGGCGCCGACCTCACGGAGATGCGCAGCCTCGCGGTCACCTTCACCGTCGACGGCTGCTCGCTCGCCCTCGCCCGCCTCGCCGACGCCGCGCTGCGCGGCTGGCGCCTCGAGCGCGTCGACCTCTCCGACGCCGACCTCTCCGGCGCCGACCTGCGCGACACCGTCTTCACCGACTGCGCGCTGCGCGGCACCGACCTCACCCACGCCCGCCTGACCGGCGCCGACCTGCGCGGGGCCGACCTCGGCGAGATCACCCCGGACACGCCGGCGGTGCTGCGCGGCGCGATCGTCTCGACCGAGCAGGCGGCCGACGTGTGCCGGGCGCTGGGGCTGCAGGTGATCTAGGTGAGCCGGTCCCCCGGCGTCAGCACCTCGGCCGGGTCGGTGCCCCGGCCGTCGACGACCACACGGCGCGGCCGGATCCAGGTGTCGGCGGTGGCGACGACCGGGCCCTCGTCGTCGCGGTCCACCTCGCCGGGCGTGCGGTCCGCGCACGACCGCCCGGTGGCCGCCGCGCGCACGACCCCGATCTCCTCGGCGCCGTTGCGACAGGTCCGCGGGACGCCCCAGGGCGACGGGTAGGGCCCGTAGTCGCAGGCCCGCAGGAAGGCGAGGACCTCGCGGGCGGGCGCCGACCAGGGCACCCGGCCCTCGTGGGGGACCCCGCGCCCGAAGTACTGCCGCGCCGACGGGTCCTGGGGGTGGCGGGGCACGGTGCCCGTATCGAGGTGGGCGAGCAGCCGGTCGACGAGCTCCTGCCCGTGGCTGATGCAGCGCACCGACACCGTGAGCCCCGTGTCCTCGTCCGTGATCGGGAACCGGACCTGCTCGACGACGTCGCCGGTGTCGATCCCGGCCTCCATCCAGTGCAGCGTCACCCCGTGCTCCGCGTGACCCCGCGCGATCGCCCAGCTCGGGGCGTTGAGACCCGCGCACTCGGGCAGGGGTCCGGGGTGCAGGTTGAACGCGCCGACCCGCGGCGCGTCGAGGACCTCCGGGCGGACGAGGTGCAGCGAGTGGACGTTGAGCAGCACGTCGACCCCGCGCGCACGCAGGTCGTCGGCCAGGGCGGGGTCGCGGACGCGGTCGGCGCGCAGCGTGGGTACGCCCAGGCCCGCGGCCGTCGCGGCCACGGAGCCGGCCTCGTCGGGGCTGCTCGCGGTCAGCACGACGGCGGGACGGTGGTCGCTGCGGGCGACACGCTGCAACGCGCGTGCCCCCGCGGCCTCCTCGGCGACGATCGCGACGTCCACGAGCACCTCCCACGATCCGGTCCGGCCCGTGCCGGAGACGGTACGAATCGGGCAGACAGGGTCGGACACCGGGAGGTGGGGCGAGGGTGCGCGCGGTGGTGACGGTCGTCGGGGTGCTGCTCGTGGCGGCGCTCGTGCTGGTCGCCGGGCTGTGGTGGTTCCAGCGCGCGCTGGTCTACCTGCCCTCGTCCGGGCCGGTCCCGTCGGCGGGCACGGTGCTCGCGCAGGGCGAGGACGTGGCGCTCACCACCGCCGACGGGCTGCGCCTCGGCGCGTGGTTCCTGCCGGCGCGCGGGGAGCGCCGCGACGTCACGGTGCTGGTCGCCAACGGGAACGCCGGCGACCGGTCGCTGCGCGCGCCCCTCGCCGCCGCGCTGACCGCGCGCGGGTTCGACGTGCTGTTGTTCGACTACCGCGGCTTCGGCGGCAACCCGGGGCGCCCGAGCGAGGAGGGGCTGCTCGCCGACGCCCGCGCCGCGCGCGAGCACCTCGTCCGCGAGCGCGGCGTCGTCCCGGACCGGCTGGTCTACCTCGGCGAGAGCCTCGGCTCGGCGGTGGTCGCCCGGCTCGCCGCAGAGGCGCCGCCCGCCGGGATGGTGCTGCGCTCGCCGTTCGTCGACCTCGCCGCGGTCGGCGAGCTCGCCTACCCGTTCCTCCCGGTCCGCGCGCTGCTGGTCGACCGCTTCCCCGTCGTCGCGACCGTGACCGGCACCCGCGTCCCGACCGTCGTCGTCCTCGGCGAGGCCGACCGCATCATCCCGCCCGCGCAGAGCCGGGCGGTGGCCGCGGCGGCCGGCGGGCGGGTCGTCGCCGTCCCCGGGGCCGACCACAACGACGCCGTGCTGGGCCACGGACCCGCCGTCGTCGAGGCGGTGGTGGCGGTCGCGCCGGGGTGAGGGCAGGTCAGACGCCCCGCCGCGCGCCCATGTCGAGGGCGAGGGTGGAGCCGGTGAGCGCCGAGGCCTCGGGGTCGAGGAGGGTCGCGACCGCCCAGGCGACCTGGTCGGGGGTGACGAGCGCGCCCAGCGGGGACTCGGCGCGCCGCTCGGCGAGGACGTCCTCGACGTCGATCCCCCGCGCGTCGGCCTGCGCGCCCGAGAGCCGGCGCAGGCGCTCGGTGTCGGCAGGACCGGGCGCGACGAGGTGCGCGGTGATCCCCCGCGGGCCGTACGCGTCGGCGAGCTGGCGGACCAGGTTCGCGAGCGCCGCGTTGGTGACCCCCGCGCCCGGTACGTGCGGTGAGGGCTCGACACCGTAGTGCCCGCCGAGGGCGACGATCCGCGAGCCCTCGCCCAGCCACCCCTCGGCCGCGCGGACCAGGCGCAGCAGGCCGCCGACCTTGAGCGCGACCGCCGCGCCGAGCGCCGCCGGCTCCACGACGTCGAGGCCGCCCAGCGCGGGCAGTCCCGCGGCCTGCACGAGCATCCGCACCGGCAGCCCGTGCGCCGCCAGGGCCTCGGCGATCACCGGGCCGGCGGCGTCGTCTCCGATGTCCGCGGCGCACGCCACGACGCCCTCGTCGTCGGCGGCCAGCGCCGCGACCGCCTCCGGGGAACGGGCGACGGCGAGCACCGGCAGGCCGCGGTCCCGCAGCCGCCGCACGATCGCCCCGCCCAGCGCCCCGGTGGCGCCGACCACGACGGCAAGGGGCTCGCCCGCACGATCTCCCACAGCGCGTGACCCTAGGCGGCCGCGAGTGGCACACCAGGGGCCCGTTCGGCGGCGAGCAACGTTCCCGGTGGCGGAACGTGTTGCTTGCCTCACAGCGCCGAGGCGATGAACGGTGATCGTGCGCTCATCGTCGAGGAGGATCAGATGGCCAACGTGGTGCCGGTGGACGAGTTCGCCACGGGCGAGTGGTACCCGGGCTACCGGCCCGAGCACTTCGCCGCGCCGTACATCGTGGACGCGGCGGGCCCGTTCAGGCCCGGGGACGAGCAGGGCTTCTGGTTCCTCGACTTCCACTGGTCGCGCGGCCTGACCCCGCTGGCGGCGACGCTGTGGAGCGCGGACGGCTACTGCTGGGGCACCCAGCACGCCGCCGAGGCGCTGCCCCTCCCGCCGGGCCGCGGGATCACCGCCCGCTTCGCCGGCACGCACCTCTACGGCTGCGCGCTCCCCGAGACCGACCCCCGCGAGATCGGGGCCCGTGCCAACCGCATCGCGACCAACCTCCCGCACTTCCTGCAGAACTACCGCCCCATCTGGGAGGCCGGTCGCGACGAGCTGGAGGCCACCTGGCAGTACTTCCGCGGCGTCGACTTCGCGGGCATCCCGGACCTCACCGACCTGCTCACCCAGGCCCGGCGCTACCACAAGCGCTCGATGGAGATCCACTTCGGCGTCATGTACCCGATGCTCGCGAACTTCCTCGGCTTCTACGGGGCCTGCGCCGACATGGGGATCAACCCGGCCGAGATCGGCAAGTTCCTCCAGGGCGAGGACACCAAGATCATGGAGACCGACCGCGAGCTCTACAAGCTCGCCCTCAAGGCCCGCCAGGTCGGCCTCGCGGCGGTCTTCGAGGAGAACGAGCCGCACCAGCTGCGCGAGGCGCTGGGCCGCCAGGGCGGCGCCGCGTCGGTCTGGCTGACCGAGTTCGACGACTTCCTGCAGATCTACGGCTGGCGCGCCGAGGCGACCTGCGACGTCGGCGTGCCGAGCTGGATCGAGGACAACACGATCCCGCTGGGCCTGGTCAAGACGTTCCTCAAGAAGGACGACGAGCACGACTTCGAGGCGGCCGCCCGCAACGCGCGCGCCGAGCGCGACGAGGCCATCGACAACGCCCGCGCCGGGCTGACCCGGGAGGAGCAGGCCGTCTTCGACGCCGGCCTCGCGTCCAACCAGGCCGCGAACTTCCCCTGGTGGCAGGACGACCACAACTACTACATCGACCTCAAGGTCATGCTGCCGCTGCGCTGGGGCTGCCAGGAGCTGGCGCGGCGCGAGGGCGCCGACCACCAGGACGACATGCTCTACCTGTTCTGGCCCGAGCTGCAGGACGTCGCGAGCGGGCGGCGTCCCTACGCCGGCGAGCTGCGCAGCCTCGTCCGGGATCGCCGCCAGTACTTCGACCACTGGCACGCCAAGCGCGGGGACATGCCGAAGGTGCTCGGGACGATCCCCGAGTCGGTCGAGGACCCGGTCCTCATCGAGATCTTCGGGCTCAACCCGGCGTCGATCAAGGCCGTGCAGGACCCCGACGCCGCGAAGCAGACCGTGATGTCGGGCGTCGCCGCCGCGAAGGGCACCGCGCGGGGCATCGCCCGGGTGCTCCAGTCGTCCGACGAGCTGCACCGCCTGGAGCCCGGCTCGATCCTCGTCTGCGAGTCGACCTCGCCGAACTGGACGCCGGCGTTCGGGAAGATCGCGGGCGCGGTGTGCGACGGAGGCGGCATGCTGTCCCACGCGGCGATCGTCGGGCGCGAGTACGGCGTCCCGACGGTCACCGCGGTCGGCGTCGCGACGCTGTCGATCTCCGACGGCGACGAGATCGAGGTCGACGGCACGAACGGCACCGTCACGATCCTGAGCAAGGCCCCCACCACCACCCCGGACACCGCCGCCGACGCCCCCGCGGGAGTCGCCGGGTGACCGCCGCCCCGGAGGTACGCATGGCCGCCGAGACGCCGGACCTCATGGTCCACAGCTGCGACGCCGTCGTCTGGATCGACGAGGTCGACCCGCAGCGGGCGATCGCGGTCGGCGGCTCGAAGATGGGGCGGCTCGCGGAGCTGCTGCAGTCGGGGGTGGAGGTCCCGCAGGGCTTCGCCGTCACCGTCGACGCCTACGCCCGGCACTGCCGGGAGTCGGGCCTCGACGCGCGGATCGACGCGGTGATCGGGCGGCTCGGGTCGCAGGCGTCAGCGCCGTCCGAGGCGCAGGTCGAGGAGGCCTCGGCCGAGATCCGCGCGATGTTCCGCGAGACGCCCATCGGCGAGGACCTCACGGCCCGGCTCACCGAGGCCTACGAGGAGCTCTGCCTGCGCTGCGTCGACGTCAACGTGCCGGTCGCGGTGCGATCGTCGGCCACGGGCGAGGACGCCGCCGACGCCTCGTTCGCCGGCATCTTCGACACCTACCTCGGGGTGTCGGGGATCGAACGGGTGCTCGACGCGGTCCGCAACTGCTGGGGCTCGCTGTTCACCGGCCGCGCGCTCGCGTACCGGCTGCGCCGCGGCATCAGCCACCACGCGATGCCGATCGCCGTCGGGGTCATCGAGCTCATCCACGCCCGCGCGTCGGGCGTGGCGTTCTCGGTGCACCCGGTGACCGGCAAGTCCGACCGGATCGTCGTCGAGACCAGCTGGGGCTGGGGCGAGGCGATCGTCCAGGGCCTCGTCGACCCCGACCACGTCGAGATCGGCAAGGCCGACGGTCGGGTCCTCAAGTACGACGTCGCGCACAAGCGGATCGTGTCGGCGTTCGACTTCGCCGTCGGCGCGGTCACCGAGATCGACATGCCGGCCAAGCTGGCCGACCGCCGCGTGCTCGACGACGAGCAGGTCGGCGCGATCTGCGCCGCGGTCCGGGCCATCGAGGACCACTACGGCTACCCGGTGGACGTGGAGTGGGTGATCAGCCGGCACCGGCGGGCGGGCGACCCGGTCTGCATCGTGCAGACCCGGCCCGTGACGGTGACCGCCGCGCCCGAGGAGGCGGCGCCGACCGCGTACGACCCCGTGGCCCTGGCCCAGAAGTACCTCTTCTCCGGCAAGCCCATCCCGGGGCGCTAGTCGGTCACACCCCGGACTCGCCGGCATGGGGCCGGCGCGGCCGGGGAACACGCCGTCCGGCGTGCGATCGTGCACCACCGGACGGAGGACCACCATCAGCTCGTCGACCGAGACCACCCGCACCACCCGGGGGCTGCGGGGCCCCGCGGCCGCGGTGGTCGTCGCCCTCGCGTTCCTGGTCACGATGCTCGGCGCGACGCTGCCGACGCCGCTCTACCCGATCTACGAACAGGAGCTGGGCTTCGGCGGGGTCATGGTGACCCTGGTCTTCGCGACGTACGCCGTGGGCGTGACGGTGGCCCTGCTGTTCTTCGGGCGCCTGTCCGACCAGCTCGGACGCCGCGCCGTGCTGCTGCCGGGCCTCGCGCTCGCCGCGGTCTCCAGCGCCGTGTTCCTCGTCGACGACCTCCCGGCGCTCTTCGTCGGGCGCCTGCTCTCCGGGCTCTCGGCCGGCATCTTCACCGGCACCGCCACCGCCGCCCTCGTCGACCTCGCGCCGGAGGGCCGGCAGAACCGCTACAGCCTGGTCGCCGCGTGCGTGAACATGCTGGGGCTGGGCCTGGGCCCCGTCGTCGCGGGCGCCCTCGCCGAGTACCTGCCCGCGCCCCTGTACCTCCCGTACGCGGTGCACATCGTCATGGTGGTGGTCGTCGGCGCGTTCCTGTGGGCGGTGGTCGAGCCGACGGGGCGCTCCGAGGGGCCGGTCAGCTGGCGCCCGCAACGGGTGTCGGTGCCGCCCGAGGTCCGCGGGGTGTTCGTCCGCGCGGCCATCGCCGGGTTCGCGGGGTTCGCGGTGCTCGGCCTGTTCACCGCGGTCTCGCCGTCGTTCCTCGGCCAGGTCCTCGGCGTGCGCGACCACCTCGTCACCGGGCTCGTCGTGTTCACGCTGCTCGGGGCGTCGACGGTCGGGCAGATCGCGTCGTCGCGGCTGTCCCTGCGCCCCGCGCTGCTCGTCGGCTGCGCCGCGCTCGTGATCGGCGTCGCCGGCGTCGGGGCCGCGCTCGCGCTGGCCTCGCTCGCGCTGCTCGTGGCCGGGGCCGCGGTCGCCGGCGTCGGGCAGGGCATGAGCTTCCGCGCCGGGCTGGGCGCGGTGAACGCCGGCAGCCCGCCCGAGCGGCGCAGCGAGGTCGCGTCGAGCTTCTTCCTCGTGCTCTACGTCGGCATCTCGCTGCCGGTGATCGGCGAGGGCGTCGCGTCGGCGGCGTTCGGGCTGGTCACCGCGGGCGTCGTCTTCGCCGGGATCGTCGCGCTGCTCGGGCTCGTCGCGTTCGTCAGCCTCCTGCTCCAGCGGCGAGTCGCCGGGTGATGACGTCGGCGGTGTCGGTCACCAGCGTCGTGTAGCGGCGCATCGTCGCGGCGGCGGCCCGGTCCACGGGGACGGCGACACTGACCGCGGCCACCGGCGCCCCCGCGGCGTCGCGGATCACCGCGCCCACCGACACGACGCCCAGCCGGCTCTCCTCACGGTTCTCCGCCCAGCCCCGCGCGGCGATGTCGCGCAGGCGCCGGCGCAGCGTCGCGGGGTCGGCGATCGAGTGCGGGGTGGGGCGCTCGGGGGTCCAGTCGGCGAGCCGGGCGTCCAGGTCCTCGGGCGGCAGGGCCGCGAGCAGGACCTTGCCCGTGCTCGTGGTCGTCGCCGGCAGCCGCGTCCCGACGCGGGCGAAGATGCGCACGGTGTGCGGGCTCTCGAGGCGCTCGACGTAGACCGAGTGCAGGCCGTCGAGCACCGCGAGCTGCACGGTCTCGCCGGTGGCGTGGCGCAGGCCCGCCATCGCCGGCATCGCCGCCTCGTGCAGCCCGACGTGCGGGGCGACGGTCGCCCCGAGCTCGTGCACGGCGAGCCCGAGCCGGTAGGTGCCCGTCGGTCCGCGCTCGAGAAGGCGCTCGTCGGCGAGGGTCGCGAGCAGGCGGTGCACGGTGCTCGTGCCCAGGCCGAGGCGGCGGGCGAGCTCGGCCACCCCCAGCTCCCGGTCGGTCACCGAGAACTCCTTGAGCAGGCGCGCGGCGTTGCGCACCGAGCTCAGCTCCCAGCTCGGGCGCGCCGCCATGCCCGAGAGGCTAGGGCTCGGGGATCGGCGGCGCCGGGACCTCGAACGCGTTGAGCAGCGCCGAGGTCGCGAGGTACATGCCGGCGAGGTGGACCATGTCGAGCACCCCGTCACGGCCGAAGGCGTCGACGGCGGCCGCGTAGGTCGCGTCGGTGACGCGGTGGGTGCGCACGAGCTCGTCGGTGAAGCGGTGGGCGGCGAGCTCGTCGGGCGCGAAGCCGTCGGTGTCCCCGGCGCGCAGCCCGGCGATGACGGTCTCGGACAGCCCCACGGTCCGGGCCACCGCGACGTGGGCGTAGATCTCGTAGTCGGCCTGCCAGGCGACGCCGACGGTGAGGATGACGACCTCGCGGATCGGCGCGGGCAGCGACGAGCCCCGCTGGTCGGTCTGCACCCAGCGGTTGAACGCCCGCCCGGGCGCGGGCCGCAGCGCGAACGCGTTGAACGGGCCGATCAGCCCGCCCGCGTCGTCGGTGGGCGCGAACCCGGCGCGCTCGGCCCAGCGCGCGGAGCGCTCGAGGATCTCCTCGCGGGCGGCGCGCTGGTCGTCGTCGAGGTCGAGCGTCTCGTTGCGCGGGAGCCGCCCGCCCCAGTCGCGGTCGCCGGCCGGGGGACGTACAGAGATCGTCACCGCACCGACGGTATCCCCGCCCGCCGAGAGATCGCGAGCGAGAGCCCGGCGGCCACGACGCAGAGCGCGCCCGCGCCCCACCACGCGCCGTCGTAGGCGCCGGTGAGGTCGCGGACCAGGCCGGCGCCGACCGCGGCGATCGCCGAGCCGAGCTGGTGAGCCGCGAACACCCAGCCGAAGACGATCGGGGCGCGGGCCCCGAAGCGCTCCCGGCACAGCGCGACCGTCGGCGGCACGGTCGCGACCCAGTCGAGCCCGTAGAAGATGATGAACGCCCACAGCGGCGGCGCGGCGGTCGGCGCGAGCAGGAAGGGCAGGAACGCCAGCGACGCGCCGCGCAGCACGTAGTAGACGGCCAGCAGCTTGCGCGGGTCGACGCGGTCGGTGAACCAGCCCGACGCGATCGTGCCGACGACGTCGAAGACGCCGACCACCGCGAGCAGGCCGGCCGCCGTCGTCGCGGGCATGCCGTGGTCGTGGGCGGCGGGCACGAAGTGCGTGTTGAGCAGGCCGACGGTGGTCGCCCCGCAGATCGCGAACCCGCCCGCGAGCAGCCAGAACGTCCCGGCGCGGGCGGCGTCGGCGAGCACGGCGACGGTGCGGCGGGCGGCTCCGGTCGTGACCACCTCCTCCGGCTCGGCCTCGCCCGGCGCGGCCCCGTGGGCGACGGTGCCGACGTCCGACGGGCGGTCGCGCAGCAGGAGCAGGACCAGCGGGACGACGACCAGCGCGCCGGCCGCGACGACGAGCGAGGCGAGGCGCCAGCCGACCGAGCCCGCGAGGTGGGCCATGAGCGGCAGGAACACCAGCCCACCGGCCGCCTGGGCGGCGGTGAGCACGCCGGAGACGAGGCCCCGGCGCGCGACGAACCAGCGTCCGGTCACCGTCGCGACGAACGCCAGCGCCATCGAGCCGGTCCCGACGCCGACGAGCACGCCCCAGAGCAGGACCAGCTGCCACGCCGCGCTCATGAACACCGTCAGCCCGCTGCCCGCGGCGACGAGCAGGAGCGCGATGCTGACCACCCGCCGCATCCCGAAGCGCTCCATCAGCGCCGCGGCGAAGGGCGACACCACCCCGTAGAGCAGCAGGTTCAGCGACACCGCCGACGAGATCGTCGCCGTCGACCAGCCGAACTCCGCGTGCAGCGGCTCGACGAACACCCCGGGCGCGGAGCGGAAGCCCGAGGCGCCCAGCAGGGTCACGAACGCCGTGGCGGCGACGGCCCAGGGCCAGGCCGACGTGCGGGTGCGGGGCGCGCTCGGGGTCGGGGCATCGGGCCGCGTCTCGGTCACGAGGGGACAGCCTGCGGGACGGGCCGGACGTGGACCAGTGGCCGGAACGCCAACTCGTGCAAGAATCCGGCCATGGCTGGTCCCGTCGGTCCGCGGCCGCACGTCGTGGCCGTCCTCGCCCTGCCCGAGGTCGTCGGCTTCGACCTGCAGATCCCGCCGCAGGTGTTCGGGACCGCGGAGGGACCGGACGGCCCGCTCTACGACGTGCGGGTGTGCGGTCTCGAGGAGCGCGTCGCGTCGACCGCCGGCTTCTCGCTGCTGCTCGAGCACGGAGCGGAGGCGCTCGCCGCCGCCGACACCGTCATCGTCCCCGGCACCCACTACGTGCCCGCCCGCCGCGACGGCGTGCTGCCCGACGACCTGCTCGCGGCCCTGGACACCGTGCCCGCGCACGCCCGCTGGCTGTCGATCTGCACGGGCGCCTTCGTGCTGGCCGCGGCCGGGCGGCTCGCCGGGCACCGCGTCGCGACACACTGGGCCCGGGCGGACGACCTCCGTCGCCTCCACCCCGACCTCGCGGTCGACGAGTCCGTCCTGTTCGTCGACGACGGCGACGTCGCCACCTCCGCGGGCCTCGCCGCCGGGCTGGACCTGTGCCTGCACGTGCTGCGCGGCGACCACGGCGCGGAGGTCGCCAACGCCGTCGCGCGCCACCTCGTCGTCTCGCCCTGGCGCGACGGCGGCCAGGCCCAGTTCATCGACCACCCCCTCCCCGCGGCCGGTGCGGGCGCCACGGGCGCGGCGCGGGCCTGGGCGCTCGAGCACCTCGACGAGGACCTCGACGTCGCCGCCCTCGCCGCCCACGCGGCGATGAGCGTGCGCACCTTCACCCGCCGCTTCCGCGCCGAGACCGGGACCTCACCCCACGCCTGGCTGGTCGCGCAGCGCCTCGCCCGCGCGCGGCGCCTGCTCGAGGGCACCGACCTGCCCGTCGATCGTGTCGCCGCGGCCGTCGGGCTGGGCACCGCCGCGTCGCTGCGCGCCCACCTCGCCGAGACGGTCGGCCTGTCCCCGCTCGCGTACCGGCGGCGGTTCCGGGTGCCAGCCGGCAGGTGAGCAGAAAGGAGTGCTGCAGCACTCCTCTCTGCTCACCTGCGCGCAGCGCACCGTCCCGCGGAGCGGGACGGCGCCCTTCTCGGCGGTGCGCACGCTGCCTAGCGTCGGGGGCACCGCCACACCCCGGGAGGGCACACGTGCTGACCGCCGAGCAGAACGAGGAACTCACCGCCGTCGAGGCCGGCACGCCGATGGGCGAGGTGCTGCGCCGCTACTGGTACCCCGTCGCGTTCACCCGCGAGCTCGAGGAGTTCCCGGTGAAGCGGGTGGAGCTGCTCGGCGACTTCTTCGCGCTGTGGCGCTCCCCGTCCGGGCGGTACGGGATCATCCCCGAGCCCTGCCCGCACCGGAAGGCGTCGATGGCCTACGGCGTCGTGGAGGGCGACGGGCTGCGCTGCCCGTACCACGGCTGGAAGTTCGACACCGACGGCGCGTGCACCGACCAGCCCGCCGAGAAGGACAACACCAACTTCCAGGAACGGGTGCGCGCCACCGCCGGCAAGGTCGAGGAGCTCGGCGGGCTCGTGTGGGCCTACGTCGGGCCGGATCCGGCGCCGCTGCTGCCGCGCTTCGACGTCTACGTCATGGACGGGTTCCGCGACATCGGCTGGGCGGACATCCCCTGCAACTACGTGCAGGTCATGGAGAACGCCGTCGACCCGCACCACGTCGAGCACCTGCACGGGCGCTACTTCGAGTTCATCGGACGCCACGAGGGCTTCGAGGCCCCGCCGTCGTTCGGCAAGAAGCACCAGCGCATCGGGTTCGACGCCTTCGAGTGGGGCATCATCAAGCGCCGCGTGCTCGCCGGCGCCAGCGAGGACAACGACGACTGGAAGGTCGGGCACCCGCTGGTCTTCCCGTACAACATGCGGGTCGGGGGCGGCGGCATCCACCAGATGCAGATCCGCGTGCCGATCAACCGCACGACCACCCGGTTCATGCTCTACACCGTCCACGCCCCCGAGGGCTACGAGCCGGTGGAGCAGCAGACGGTGCCGGACTACGAGATCCCGGTGTTCGACGAGCGCGGGCACCACGTCGTCAACTACGTCGAGGGCCAGGACATCATGGCCTGGGTGACGCAGGGGCCGATCACCGACCGGACCACCGAGCACCTCGGCCGCTCCGACATCGGCGTCGCCATGCTGCGCAAGATGTTCCGCCAGCAGATGGCCGCGGTCGCGAAGGGCGAGGACCCGCTGGGCACCATCCGCGAGCCGCACGAGCGCATCGACCTGCCCTGCGAGAAGGACAAGTTCCACGCCGGCGGAGCGACCTTCGCGCTGGACTTCTGCCGGATGGGCTCCACGCGCTACTCCCCCGCGCTCGAGACCATCCGGCAGGTGCACCTGTCAGCGGCCGCGCGCGTCGAGGCGGACCAGGAGGCCGGACGCCCGTCGTTCACCCCCGCCGGGGGCATCGGCACCGCGACGCTCCCGCCCGACACCTCGGCACAGGTGGACTCGGGACTGATCCCGCGGTGAGACTGTCCGCCGTGACGGTCCCCGACGGCTCCCCCGGCGCGAAGATCGACCGGCGCTTCGCCGCGGACGTCGAGGCCCACCGCCGCGACGCCCCCCGGTTCTGCCCGGCGTGCGCCCGCGACCTGGGGCTCGCGACCGAGTTCTGGGAGGGCGACGCCCGCCGGTTCTACTGCTGGTGCGCGACCTGCGGCTGGACGGGCGAGGTCACGACCACCGGCGAGACCGTGGTCGGGCACGAGCCGGAGCACTGACGGCTCGCACCGGAGACCTCCGGACCACAGCTCGGAGCTGAGACGGTCTCAGCGGCGCGCCCTCGCTGTCGGGGGTCGGGTCTACGTTCGAACGCATGAGCGAACGGGAGCCGGGGCCGGCGGAACGGGCCGCGCTCGAGCGTGCCCGCGTCGGCGAGCTCGCCCGTCGCCGCGAGGGCTACACGCGCCTGGAGCAGGTCGCCGAGCTCGACCGCTCCGCGGTGGCGGAGGTGACCGGTGACCGCTCGACCGAGCGGCTGCTCGAAGAGCTCTGGCGCATCAGCGCCGCGGAGGCCCGCAGGCTGGTCGCCGAGTCCCGCGACCTGTGCCCCCGGCGCTCGCTGCTCGGCGAGGCGCTGGCGCCGCGGTTGCCCTGCACCGCCACCGTGGCCGCCTCCGGCGAGATCGGTCCGGCCCACATCGCGATCATCCGCACCACCATGCGCCGCCTCGATCGCGTCGAGGGCCTCCCCGCGCCCGCGTGGGCCGACGCCGAGCAGACCCTGGCCGACGAAGCCACCCGGTGGGGACCGCGGGGTCTGCAGGCCGTGGCCGACCGGCTGCTCGCGCACCTCGACCCCGACGGGGACGAGCCGCCCGAGGAGGCCCGGAGCCGGGACGACGAATTGCTGTTCAGCCACCGCCGCGACGGCACGCTGCTGTTCCGCGGGCGGATGGGCGACCCGGTGGACGGCGAGGCGTTCCTGGAGGTCATCGACGGGCTCGCCACCCGGTGCGGGCCCGAGGACCAGCGCGAGCTCGCTCGGCGCCGCGTCGACGGGCTCAAGGACCTCGTCGCCGACGCCCGCAGCCCCCGCGGCATCGCCACCGACACCACCGGCCCCGAGGGCCGGCCCGAGGACCAGAGCGAGGCGCCATCGGCGTCGATCCCCGAGCCGCGCCGCGGCCACCCCGCCGGCGGTGCGCCGCGGGTCGAGCGGCCCGGGCGGGCGTTGCTCACCATCACCATCGACCACCGGTGGCTCCGCGAGGCCCTCGGCGAGCGGGGCGGCTTCGGCCTGCTCGACTCCGGAGCGCGGGTCCACCCCGCCACCGCCCGCCGCTGGGCCTGCGACGCCGCGGTCATCCCCGTGGTCCTCGGCTCGAGGTCCGAACCCCTCGACGTCGGCCGCGCGCAGCGCACCGCCGGCGACGCCATCCGCCGAGCGCTCGACCTGCGTGACGGCGGCTGCGCCTTTCCCGGCTGCGACCGCCGGCCCCGCCGCTGCCAGGCCCATCACGTCGATCACTGGCTCGACGGCGGCGAGACGGCGCTCGACAACATGTGCCTGTTGTGCTCGTTCCACCACCAGCTGGTCCACCACGGCCACTGGACGATCCGGATGATCGACGGGCGCCCCTGGTTCACCCCACCCTGGATCATCGACCCCGGACGACGACCCCGACCCGGCGGACGTCCCCGCGTCCCCACCTGACTCCGGGACGAGCACGGAGCCGGCCCCGGGGCGGTCGGCCGGCGCTACCGCTCGACGGTGATGTTCCAGCCGTCGAGGGTGCCGCGGTCGATGGCCACGCCGTCGGCGACGACCAGCGTCCACGGCCCCTGGACCTGCTGGCCGACCAGCGGGGCCAGCGGGCTGCCGGGCTGGCGGCTGTCGAGCGCCAGGACGAGGCCGGGGCGGTTGCGGTCGCAGTCGTTGCTGTCGGCGAGGACGGCCGACGCGCCCTGCGGCGAGCGCAGCGAGACCACCAGGTCGCAGGTGTACGGGTGCGAGATCGTCGCGTTGACCTGCAGCGCCGACACCGTGCCCGACCCGTCGAGGGTGAGGGCGTCGGTGATGCCCGCCGGACTCGCGTCGGGGATCGGCACCGACCGGGTCGACGCCGCCTGCACGGGCCCGCCGCCGAGCGTCATGACGAGGACGACGACCGCCACGATCGCGACGACGAGGACGGCCACGCCACCGAGAATCCAGGGCAGGGCCTTGTTCTTCTTCGGCGGCTGGCCGTAGCCGGGCTGACCGTAGGGGTTGTAGCCGGGCTGACCGTAGGGCGCGCCGTACCCCTGCTGACCGTAGGGCTGCCCGTACCCCTGCTGACCGTAGGGCTGGCCGTACCCCGGCTGACCGTAGCCCTGCTGGCCGTAGCCGGGCTGGGCGTGGGGCTGGCCGTAGCCCTGGCCGTACCCCTGCTGCTGTCCGTACCCCGGCTGCCCGTAGCCCTGCTGCTCGTAGCCGCCGTAGTAGGGCTGCGGGCCGGACTGGCCGTACTGCCCCTGCTGGCCCTGCCCCTGCTGCCCTTGCCCCGGGGCGTAGGGGCTCTGACCCGCCTGGGCGGCCGAGGGATCGGCCGTCGGGCCGTACTGGGTGGGCTGGGAGCCGAACGACTCGGAGCGCTGGGGGTCCTCGGACCCGGAGCCGCCGAAGGGGGAGGACACGCGCGGCAACATACCTCCCACCGGCCACGCCGATGGTCCCCTTTCCCCCACCCGGTCCGCCCCGCGAGCGGGAACCGGACGGACGTGACGGAGCGGCTACTCCCGGGCGTGCGCCCGCAGGCGCTCCGACCACGACAGCGCCCGCGGAGGGTCGCCGACGTCGGCGTACAGGACGCCGTCCACCTCGCGCAGCGGGTGGACGCCGAGCACGTGCTGCGGGGATGTCGGGCACGCGCCGGTGTCCAGGTCGAAGCGGTACCAGTGCCACGGGCAGACGAGGGTGTGGCCGTCGCGGACCCAGCCCTGCTCCAGCGGACCGCGGTTGTGCGGGCACACGGCGTCGACGACGCGGTAGCCGTCCTCGACCGCGAGCACGACGAAGCGCCGGCCATCGTCGCTGGTGACGACGCCCGGCGCGTCGACGCGCACCAGACTCACGGCGGGGTCACCGCCGGCCCGAGGCCCGCAGCGACGCCAGCGACTCACCGCCCACGAACCAGTGCTCCGGCTCGCACTCGGTGACGACGACCCGGACGTTCTCGGCCGGGGCGCCGACCGCACGCGTCACGGCGGCGGTGACCTCCTCCCCCAGCGCGGCGAGCTGCTCGGGGCTGCGGCCCCGGGCGAGGGTGATCTGCACGAGCGGCATGGCGTTGCCTCCGGTCCTCGTGAGCGATCTTCGGAGCTATGGCTCGAAAGTTCGCTCACGTACAGGCGAGCTCGACCGTCCCGAGGCGGTCGATGGTCACGGTCACGACGTCGCCGGCGACGACGGGGGTGGCGGCGGTCAGGCCGCCGGACAGGACGACCTCGCCGGCGGCGAGGCCCTCGCCCGACGCGGCGAGGCGGCGGACCAGCCAGGCGACGGCCGCCGCCGGGTGGCCCAGGGACGCCGCGCCCGAGGCGGTGGCGACGAGCTCGCCGTTCTTCTCCAGCAGCACGCCGACGAGGCGCACGTCGATGCCCGCCGGCGGCACCGGCGTGCCGACGACGAAGCGCGCCGCCGAGGTGTTGTCGGCGACCACGTCGGCCATCGTGAAGCGGTAGTCGCGGAACCGGGAGTCGAGGATCTCGATGCCCACCGCGAGCCCGGAGGTCGCCGAGAGCACGTCGGCCGCGGTGACGTGCTCGCCGGCCAGGTCGCGGCCCAGCACGAACACGATCTCCGGCTCGGCGCGGGGCTGGATCAGCTCCCCGGTGCGCAGGGGCGCGCCGAGGTCGAGCGCCGCGCTGCCCGGCAGGAACCCGCAGACCGGGTCGGACACCCCGACCTGGGCCTGCTTCGCCCGCGACGTCACCCCGAGCTTCCAGCCCACCCGCGGGCCGGCCTGCTCGCGCAGCACGCGCTGGACGGCGTACCCGGTCTCGAGGTCGAGGTCGGTGACGTCGTCGGTGAGCGGGTCGATCGCGGTGCGCTCGGTGACGGCCTTGGTCAGCCGGGCCGCCAGCTCCTGGACGTCCGCGCCGCTCATGGTCCAGCTCCCCTGTCGGCGTGCTCCCCCTGATGCTTCGTGTCCATCAGTCCTCCACCACCCTGATCGTCACCGGCCCCAGCCGGTCGAACTCCGCGCGGAACACGTCGCCCGCGGCCAGCGGGACCGCCGCGTGCAGGGCGCCGGTCATGATCATGTGACCGGGCTCGAGCGCCACGCCGGCCTCGCCGAGCACGTTCGCCAGCCAGGCCACCACCGCCAGCGGGTCGCCCAGCGCCGCCGCGCCCGCCCCGGTGTCGACGAGCTCGCCGTTGCGCGTGAACGTCATCCCGATCAGCCGGGTGTCGAGGCCCGCCAGCGGCACGAGCCGCGAGGACACCGCGACCGCGCCGTTGGACGCCATGTCGGCGACGGTGTCGGCGAGCTTGATCCGCCAGTCGACGATGCGGGAGTCGACGATCTCCATGGCCGCCGCGACCCCGGCGATCGCGGGCGCGACGTCGGTGGGCCCGACGCCCGGGCCCTGCAGCCGCGAGCCGAGCACGAAGACGATCTCGGCCTCGACCTTGGGCTGGATGAAGCGCGAGAGCGGGATCGCGTCGCCGTCGCGGTAGACCGTCGACGCCAGCGTCGGGCCGTAGTCCGGGGTGTCGATACCGATCATCTTCTGCATCGCCGCCGACGTGACGCCGACCTTGTGCCCGACGACCCGGTCGCCGTCGGCCAGCAGCAGCGGGACGAGCTCCTGCTGGATCGCGTAGCCGTCGGCCATCCCGAGGTCGGGCTCGCTGTCGGTGAACGGCGGGATCGGCACCCGCGTGCGCCGCGCCTCGTAGAGCGCACGCGCCTTCGCCTTGATCGGATCGTCCGGGGCGTCGGTGACGGCCACTCAGCTCTCCTTCTCGAGTAGGGGTGCCTCTTCCGACCAGCCGAGACGGCGGGACACGGCCTCGCCCGCCTCGACGACCGTGCGCGCCAGGCGTTTGCGGGGGATCGCGCGGAACCGGCTGACCGGCGCGCCGATGCCGATCGCGGCGACGACGACCCCGCGCGCGTCGCGGATGGGGGCCGCGAGGGACGCCACGCCGATCTCGCGCTCGTCGACGGCGTCGGCCCAGCCCCGGGCGCGCACGGTGGCCAGCGCCCGGCGCAGCTCGTCGGGGTCGGTGAGCGTGTGCTCGGTGTGGCGGGCCAGGGTCGCGGTGGCGAGGTAGCGCTCGCGGACCGGTTCGGGCGCGAAGGCCATGAGCACCTTGCCCGAGCTGGTGCAGTGCACCGGCACACGGCGACCGGTCTCGGTGAACAGCCGCAGCGCGTGGCTCGACTCGAGGCGGTCGACGTAGACGACGTCGTGGCCGTCGAGCATCCCGACCTGCGTGGACTCGCCGGTCTCCTCGCGCAGGTGGGCGAGCACCGACCCGGCCGCGGCGTGCAGGTCCATGTGCACGCGCACCGCCTCGCCGAGCTCGAAGACGACGAGACCGAGGCGGTAGCCGCCGGTGTGCGGGTCCTGCTCGACGAGCCCCTCCGCGGCGAGCGTGGTCAGCAGCCGGTGCACCGCGCTCTTGCCCAGGCCCAGCCGCCGCGCGAGCTCGGAGACCCCGAGCGACTCCTCGCGCGTGAGGAACGCCTTGAGCAGCCGCGCGGCATTGGTGACCGTCTGCAGGGGCGCGTCGCTCACGCCGGCTCCTCCGTGAACGACGCCAGCAGCACCTTGCGCACCGCGTCCGGGTCGGGCGTCGCGCCCGGGCGCAGGGCGGCGTCCACGGCCTCGCCGACCGCCGCGTCGTACGGGCGGATCGCGCGGGCCAGCAGCACCTGGGCCCGGGCCAGCCCGGCGACCGCTGCGCCCTCCATCTCGTCGACCAGCGCCTCGCGGCCCCGGGCCCGGTCGCGCAGGCGCTCGAAGTCGCGCGCCGCGGCCGAGTGCGCGCTCGCCAGGCCCGAGCCGACGTGGCCCGCGTGGTGCGGGGACAGACCGGAGCCGGGCTGGGTGACGACGTGGTAGACGACCGTGGAGATGCCGAGTGCGGCCCGCACCTTCTCCGACGCCGGGCCGTCGGACTCGTCGATCAGCCCGAGGGCGGGCACGACGACCGGGTCGTAGAAGCGCACGACCCACTCGAGGCCCTCGGCCGACCCCGGCACCTCCACCTCCTGCCCGCGCGGCGGGCCGAGGCCCTCGGTGGTGGCGAGGATGTGCAGGTTGCGCGCGCCGACCGCCGCGACGGTGAGGCGTCCGGCGGCCAGCAGCGGCAGGCGCCCCTGCACCGCGGGCGGGAACGTCGTCGCCTGCTGCAGGTAGGCCCGGTGGACGCCCTCGACGTAGCCGGCGACCGCGCGGCGCATCGCCATCGGGTCCGCCATGCCGTCCCCCTCCGTCGAGCCTGAGTCAAGAGCCCGCGTTCCGGTGTGCGGAACGCTGCTGCTTCCTTCCGGAACGCTAGGGCGGTTAGCGTCGCGCCGTCAAGGAAGCCGGATGGCAGCCCGAAGGGAGCCGAGGCATGGGAATCCTGCGCCTGGCCCACGTGGACGTCCGTACGCCCGACCTGGATCTCTCGACCGCGTACTACACCGAGGTCATGGGCCTCCAGCAGGTCGCGCGGACCGAGGACTGCGTCTACCTCAAGTGCTGGGACGAGGAGGACCACCACTCCCTGCGGATGCGCTACAACCCGCGCACCGGGATGGACTCCTTCACCTTCCGCGTGGAGGAGGAGGACGACCTCCACGACCTGGAGAAGAAGGTCGAGGCGTACGGCTGCCCGACGTCGCGGGTCAGCCGGGGCGAGGCCGTCGGCCAGGGCGAGTCGATCCGGTTCGAGGTGCCGTCGGGCCAGATCATGGAGCTGGTCTGGGACATCGAGAAGACCGGCAACGTGCTCGGCAAGCGCAACCCGGCGCCGGTGCCGCCGCCCGACCTGCCCGGCATCGCGCCCCCGCGCATGGACCACATGCTGGTCAACGCCGAGGAGGTCGCGGAGTCCGCGGCCTTCTTCATCGACGTGCTCGGCATGCGCATGACCGAGCAGGTGCTCGACGGGAACGGCCACCAGCTCGGCGTGTGGCTCGCGGGCAACACCCGCTCCCCGCACGACATCGCCATCGTCAACGGCCCGAACGGCGCGCTGCACCACTGGGCCTACTGGCTCGACGACTGGGACCACATCCGCCAGGCCGCCGACACGCTCGCCTACAACGGCGTCCAGATCGACCAGGGCCCGACGCGCCACGGCGTCACGCGCGGCAACACCATCTACTTCTTCGACCCGCTCGGCATCCGCAACGAGGTCTTCACCGGCGGCTACTGGGTCGACCCCGACACCGAGATCCTCACCTGGACCGAGGACAACTTCGGCAAGGGCCTCTTCTACTACGAGAACGTCGTCAGCCAGCGCTTCCTGCGGATGCACACGTGACGAGGACCTGCTCGCAGGGTCCGACCATCGAAGGAGCGTCGACCGTGGCCACCACCTCCGACCGGATCATCCGGCTGCAGCACGTCGAGGTCCGGGTCCCCGACCTGGAGCTCGCGACCGCCTACTACACCGAGGTCCTGGGCCTCGTGGAGACCGCGCGCGACGAGAGGGACGGCGCCCCGCGGGTGTTCCTCAAGTGCTGGGACGAGCGCGAGCACCACTCGGTGATCCTGCGCGAGGCCCCCACCTACGGCCTCGACCACATGTCGTTCAAGCTCAACGAGGCCGGCGACCTCGACCACTTCACGACGAAGCTCGAGGCGGCCGGCGTGCCGGTCAAGCGCTTCGCCGCCCGCGAGCTCGGCCCGGGGTGGGGCGAGGCGATCCGCTTCGACGCGCCGTCGGGCCACCTCGTGGAGCTGACGCACGGCACCGAGCGCATCGGCAACATGCTGCCGCGGACGAACCCGCCGCCCCGGCCCCAGGACCTCATCGGCATCGCGCCGCCGCGCCTGGACCACCTGTTCGTCATGGCCGAGGACGTCGAGGCGTTCACGGCGTTCTTCACCGAGCTGCTCGAGTTCCGGCTCACCGAGCAGATCCTCGCCAACGACGGCCACCAGCTCGCGACGTTCCTCGAGCACTCCCACACCCCGCACGACATCGCCGTCATCACCGGGCCGAACGGGGCGCTGCACCACTTCGCGTTCTGGATGGACGACTGGAACGGCATCCGCGAGGCCGCCGACGCGCTCGCGTACCACGGCGTGACGATCGACGTCGCCCCCACGCGCCACGGCGTCACCCGCGGCTACACGACCTACTTCTTCGACCCGGCCGGCAACCGCAACGAGCTCTTCACCGGCGGCTACTGGGTGGACCCCGACTTCGAGCCGATCACCTGGACCGAGGAGGAGATGGGGCGCGCCATCTTCTACTACCACCGCCAGGTCAACGAGCGCTTCTTCACGGTGCACTCGTGACCGGCACTGAGCAACGGGGTCCGGCTCCGCTGCGCTCCGCGTCCCAGGACCGGCCCGACGCCCGCTCGGTGCACCGGTACGAGGCCCCCGACTACCTGTCCCGGTACCGCTCGCGCCGGGGCGGGGACAACGCGCCCACCTCCGACCGCGCCAGCGCCGCGGCCGCGCCGGCCGCACCCGAGGCCCCGCCCGAGGGTGACGGCACGCCGCTGTACCTGCGCCGCTTCCGCGAGCGCGGGGCCGCCCCGGCGGAGACCGTCGAGTACGAGGGCCGGACCTTCACACCGGCGCTGGCCGAGGCGAGCCGCGGCAAGGAGGTCGCGGCGCCCATGGAGCGCCGGGCGTCCGAGAAGATCGTCTGCGAGATCTCGATCATCCGGCACGGCATCACCCAGGGCTACTCCACCGACGCGGGCCTCACGCCCATGGGCGGCTGGCAGGCCCACCGCCGGGGCCACGAGCTGGCCCGGCGCTTCGACCACGGCGACCGCGTGCGCCTCGTCTGCGCCGACACCAACCGCGCCCGCCAGACCGCCGACCAGCTCTACAACGGCGTCACCGACGGCCTCCAGATGTGGGGCATCGACGCCGAGGTCACCGAGAAGGAGCCGATCCCGGAGCTGCGCAACTTCGGGGTGTGGACCCCGGACGGGCTGCGCGACGTCACCTCGGCGTTCCGGCAGTACCAGGCCACCAACGAGACCCTCGAGCGCCTCGCCGTCGGCGACCGGCCCCGCTGGCTCGTCGAGATCGACCGCTTCTACCGCACGCAGCTGGGCGGGGCGGACCCGATCCAGGAGTGGCTGACGATCCCGATGATGTACTTCGAGCCGCCGGCGATGTGCGTGCGCCGCTTCTGGCGGGGGTTCCACCGGTTGATCACGGAGTCGACGCAGCCCGACGGCTCGGTCAGCCACCGCCGCATCCTCGCCGCGACGCACTCCGGGCCGATGCGGGCGTTCGCCACGTGGGCCCACGGCTACGACCCGGGCGAGCCGCTGAACACCGAGGAGATCCGGGTCAAGATGCGTGAGGGCTGCCGCACCGCCTTCGTGTCGTACCGCAACCGGGTCACCGAGGTGAACGTGCCGCCGCCGGACGAGTTCCCGCGGTGGGAAGAGATCGGGGAGTCGTGAGTCGATGACCGTCCTGTCCCTCCCCCCGCTCGACCTCGACGCCGCCGGTGGCGTCGGCGAGGAGGACTCGCCGCTGCGGTCGGTGGCCACGGCCGTCGCGGTGCTCGACTGCTTCGCCGACGAGGCCGAGCTCGGCGCCACGCGCGTCGCCACCCGGCTCGGCATCGCCAAGAGCACCGCGTGCCGGATGCTCGCCGCGCTGGCCACCGGTGGTCTGCTCGAGCGCACCGGCTCGGGGCGCTACCGCCTGGGCCTGCGGCTGTTCGAGTACGGCCAGCTCGCCGTCGACCGGCTGATGCTGCGCGACGTCGCCCTGCCCGCGATGGGCGAGCTGCGCGAGCTGCTGCGCGAGACGATCCAGCTCGGCGTGGTCGTCGGCACCGACGTGCTCTACGTCGAGCGCGCCGAGGCCGCGACCATGAACGTCCGCTTCCGCAGCGAGCACCGCCGCAACCCGGCGCACTCGTCCAGCGCCGGCCGGGTGCTGGCCGCCGCGGACCCGGCGCTGGTCACCGCGATCCTCGAGCGGGGCCTGCAGCGCTACACCCCGTTCACGGTGGTCGACCCGCTGCGCTACCGCCAGATCCTCGCTTCGACCCGGGAACAGGGCTACGCCACGGCCCGCGAGGAGTTCGAGCCCGGCTGGTCGTCGATCGCCGCGCCGATCACGCTGACCCGCGGCGGGCGGCCGCACCCGGTGGCCGCCCTGTCGGTGGTCGCGCCGACCTCGCGCATCCTCGGGCCCCGCAAGCCCGCCGTCGTCCAGGGCGTGCGCCGCGCGGCCGCCCGCGTCTCCGCCGACCTGGAGCGCGCCCGGAGCTGAGCGGGCTTACCAGCCTGGCGTCCACGCTGGCACCGGTCGCCAGGATCGCCACCACCTCGGTGATGCGACACGCCGGGACATGACGCGTCGCGGGCACGGGTAGCCACGGCCCCGTGCCCGCGACGGATCACCAGCGCACCGACGACGGGACACCCGTCCCCGGACGCTGGCGGGCCCTCGCGGTCTGCATGCTCGCCGGTGTCATGATCTTCGTCGACGTCAGCATCGTGAACGTCGCCCTGCCCGCCTTCCAGGACGGTCTGGGCGCGAGCCCGGCGGACCTGTCCTGGATCGTCGCCGGCTACACGCTGACGTTCGGCCTCGCCCTCGTCCCCGCCGGACGGCTCGGCGACGGCCGGGGCCGCAAGCGGGTGCTCGTCGCCGGCCTCGTGCTCTTCGCCCTCGCGAGCCTCGCGGCCGGGCTCGCCCAGGACGCGACGTGGCTCGTGGTCGCCCGCCTGGTCCAGGGGCTCGCGGGTGGTCTGGTCAACCCGCAGCTGCTCGGCCTCATCCAGCAGATGTTCCGCGGGACCGAGCGCGGCACGGCGTTCGGCGTCTTCGGTGCGGTCAACGCCTCGTCGACGGCGATCGGGCCCCTGCTGGGCGGGCTGCTCATCGCCGCCGGCGGGCCGGGCGAGGGCTGGCGCTGGGTCTTCCTCGTCAACCTCCCGCTCGCGGCGGCGGCCCTCGCGCTCGCGCCCCGTCTCCTGCCCGCCGACCCGGCACCCGACCAGCGCACCCGCACCTCCCTCGACCCGATCGGGGCGGTCCTCCTGGGCGTCGCGGTGCTCGGGGTGCTCCTGCCGGTGGTGCTCGCCGAGCGCGACCCGGCCGCCGCGCCCTGGTGGACGCTCGCGGTCGGCCTCGTGGTCGGTGTCGGCTTCGTCGCCTGGGAGCGGCGCTACGCCCGGCGCGGTCACGACCCGCTGCTCAACGAGCGGGTGCTGCGCAGTCCCGGCTACGTCCTCGGCACCGCGCTCGGCACCCTCTACATGGCGGGCTCCACCGCGATCTTCTTCGTGCTCACGGTCTACCTGCAGCAGGGCCTGGGCTACTCCGCCCTGCTCGCGGGGCTCGCGACGATGCCCTACGCCGTCGGGTCCGCGGTCGCGGCGGCGTGGGGCGGGCGCGTGGTCGCGCGGGTCGGGCGCCCGCTGGTGCTGGCCGGCACGCTCGTGATGGCCCTCGGGATCCTCGCGACCCTGCTGGTCGTCCGGGTGCGCACCGACCCGTCCACCGGCCTGCTCACCGCCCTGCCGCTGCTCGTCGCCGGCATCGGCAGCGGCCTCGTGATCACCCCGAACCAGGCGCTGACCCTCCAGCGCGTGCCCACCGACCAGGGCGGCACCGCAGGCGGGATGCAGCAGACCGCGCAGCGCATCGGCTCGTCGATCGGCATCGCGCTGGTCGCGACGGTGTTCTTCGCGGTGCTCGCGGCGTCCGGCCAGCAGTTCGGCACGGCGCTCGCCGCGGGGCTCGCCGTGGTGCTCGCCTGCGTCCTCGCGGCCGCCGCCCTCGGCCTCGCCGACGTCGTGCGCCGGCGCCGGGCCCGCCGGCCCGTCCCCGACCTCACCGCCGTGGGCACCGGGCTCGCCTCCGGCACCGCCACCGACGTGACCGACGACGCCACCGACCCCCACACCACCGCCGGGACCCACGGACACCCCCACCCCTGATGCGCCTCCTCCTCGCCGTCCTCGCCCTGCTCGCGACCCTGGTCGCGGGCTGCGCCGACCGTCCGGTGGCCACCGGGGGCCAGGCCGGACCCCCACCGAGCACCCCGGCTGCGGCGGAGACACCACCCGCCGGGACCGCACCGGCGAGCCTCGACCTCCAGACCGCCGACCTCGCCACGCTGCAGGACGCGATGGCGCGCGGCCGGCTGACCGCGGCCGCGCTCACCGCCTCCTCGCTGGACCGCGTCCGCGCCGTCGACCCCGGCATCCACGCGGTCATGGCCGTCGATCCCACGGTCCGCGACCAGGCCGCCGCCAGCGACGCCCGCCGCGCCGCCGGACGAGTCGGGCCGCTCGAGGGCATCCCGGTGATGGTCAAGGGCAACACCAGCGTCGGCCCGACCCTGCCGACGACCGCGGGCTCGCTGGCGCTGGCCGACTCCCGCCCGCCCGAGGCCGAGGCCGTGCGCCGGCTGCGCGATGCGGGCGCGGTCGTGCTCGGGACGACGACGATGACGGCGTGGGCGGGAGCCCGCTCGTCGCAGTCCGCGAGCGGCTGGAGCGCGACGGGCGCCACCACCGGCAACCCCTACGACCCCGCGCGCACCGCGTGCGGCTCGAGCTCCGGCTCGGCGGCCGCGGTGGCGGCGGCGCTCGTCCCGGTCGCGCTCGGCACGGAGACGTCGGGCTCGATCGTCTGCCCGGCGGGCACGAACGGCGTCGTGGGCGTCAAGCCCGGGACCGGGCTGGTCAGCCGCACGGGCGTGGTGCCGTACTCGCTGGCCCAGGACACGGTCGGCCCGATCGCGCGCTCGGTGCGCGACGCGGCCCTCGTGCTGTCGGTCGTGGCGGGCACCGACCCCGCCGACCCGTCGACCGCCGAGGCCGACGCGCACCCGGTGACCCCGACCGTCGTGCCCCGCCCGCTCACCGGCGTCCGTCTCGGCGTCCTGCGCGAGGACCAGGGCTCGAGCGAGGAGACCGACGCCGCGTACGCCGCCGCGCTCGACCGCCTCCGGAGCCTGGGTGCCGAGCTCGTCGAGCCCGTGGGCCTGCCGAACGCGAGCCGGGCGAAGGCCGCTGCCAACGCCGCGCTGACGACGGAGATCGCGCACGACCTCGGTGCCTACCTGCGCTCGCCGGGGGTGTCGGGGCCGCGCTCGCTCGAGGAGCTCATCGCGTTCGGCCGCGAGCAGGCGGGCCGGGAGATGCCGTTCTTCGGGCAGGATCTCTTCGAGCAGGCCGCGGCGACCCGCGGCGACGTCACCGACCCGCGCTACCGGGCGGCCCGTGCCGACGCGACGTCGCGCAGCCGCGCGGACCTCGACACGGCGCTGGCCGGCGTGGACGCCCTGGTCTCGCCCACCAACGCCCCCGCCTGGCCCACCGACCTCGTCAACGGCGACCACTTCTCGGTCAGCCCCGCCGGGCCCGCGGCCACCGCCGGCTACCCCAGCACCAGCGTCCCGATGGCGATGTCGCACGGGATGCCGGTGGGGCTCTCGCTGATCGGACCGCGGTGGTCGGAGGGCCGGCTGCTGGCGCTCGCCGCCGGCGTCGAGGAGGGGCTGCACGCCCGGGTGCCCCCGCCGCTGCCCCCCGCGACGGTGGCCCTGACGACCGGGCGCTGAGGCATGCCGGGGCGTTCGCCCCACCGGAACGACGTGGTGCCCGGCTCCCCGCGGCCCTCCTAGCGTCGGTGACATGCAGCGCAGCACCGACCGTGTCCTGACGACCCACGTCGGCAGCCTCGCCCGGCCCGAGGCCCTGCTCGACACAATGCGGGAGAAGGAGCACGGCCGTCCGTACGACGCCGACCTCTTCGCCCGGCAGGTCACCGAGGCGGTCGCCGACGCCGTCGCCCGCCAGCGCGAGACCGGGATCGACGTCGTCACCGACGGCGAGATGGGCAAGGTCAGCTTCGCGACCTACATCCAGCGCCGGCTGGACGGCTTCGCCCCCGACTCCGGGGAGCGCCTCCTGCCGCCGTCGTGGCAGGTCGAGATCGACGCGTTCCCGGAGTACTACGAGGGCTACCTCGGCAAGTACACGAAGACGGTCGCGCCGATGGTCGAGATCGCCTGCACGGGCCCGGTGCGCTACACCGGCCACGACGAGCTGCAGACCGACCTGGCCAACCTGCAGAAGGCGCTCGCGGGCGTCTCCGGCGTCGTCGAGGCGTTCCTGCCCTCGACCTCGCCCCGCGGCTTCGGACGCAACGAGTACTACGCGACCGACCGGGAGTACTACGAGGCCGTCGGCGAGGCGCTGCGCGAGGAGTACCTGGCGATCGTCGACGCGGGGTTCCTGCTGCAGGTCGACGACCCGTGGCTGATCGAGATCCTCTCCGACCCGACCCTCGAGCCCGCCGACCGCGACCGCACCGCCCGCGAGCACGCCGAGATCGTCAACCACAGCCTGCGCGGCATCCCGACCGAGAAGATCCGGCTGCACACCTGCTACGGCCTCAACCACGGCCCGCGGATCCACGACATCGGCATGGGCGAGGTCGCGCCGTACATGCTCGGCATCCGCGCCGGCGGCTACTCCTTCGAGGTCGCCAACCCGCGCCACATGCACGAGTGGAAGATCTGGCAGGACCTCGCACTGCCCGAGGGGTCGGTGCTCATCCCGGGCCTGCTCGGTCACGCGCAGAACTACGTGGAGCACCCGGAGCTGATCGCCGACATGATCGGCTGGTACGCCTCGGTGGTCGGCCGGGAGAACGTCATCGCCGGCGCGGACTGCGGGTTCTCCTCGCGGGCGAGCTACTCGCCGGAGGTGCACCCGAGCGTGGTGTGGGAGAAGTTCCGGGCGCTGAGCCAGGGCGCCGCGATCGCCACCGAGCGGCTCTGGGGCTGAGCTCCCCCGCAGCGAACGCGGAAAGGGGAGGCGGGGCCCGGCCGGCGTCCCCCCGGGCGCCCGCTGCCCCGCCTCCCCCTCCCGTCGCGCGCCCGGCCGGGGACGGCGGGGCGAGCGCGAGGACGTCCGAGCGACTCCCTCCCGGTCCCCCGACGACCGTCGACCCGCCCTCGGGGAGAGCCTCGCCGATCACGCGTGAGCGGCACATCAGAAGAAATGACTAGGTAGGACGGGGCCTGCGTACGCCACTGGACGGCGTCGTTTCGTCCGGCCTAGCGTCTTCCGTCGTGCCAGGTCAGGGGGGATCCGACGCCGACGCCGGCGGGGTCGGGCCCTGGCGCGCCGCGGACGCCGCCGTCCTCGCCCGCTGCTGGGACCGGGCCCGCACCGACGGTGCGCTGACCGTCGTGCTCACCGGCGACGCCGGGGCGGGCAAGACGCGGCTGGTCCGCGGCCTCGCCGACCGCGTCGAGGCCGACGGCGGGGTCGTCGTCGCCGGCGCGGCGGTCGACGTCGGCGAGCAGCTGCCGCTCTGGCCGGTCGCCACCGGGCTGCGGCGCCTGCTGCGGGCCCCCGACGACGCGTCGGCCCCGGTGCTGGTCGCGCGCGCGGCCCTGGCACCGTGGCGCGACGAGCTCGCCCCGATCCTGGACCCCGGGCCGGGGACGCCGCCGCCCTCGGGCGGGCACCTGCTCGAGCTCGTGCGCCGGGTGCTCGTGGCGGTGGCCGCCGAGGTCCCGGTGCTCGTCGTCGTCGACGACCTCCACTGGGCCGACCGCACCACCCGCGAGCTGGTCGTCTCGCTCGTCGCGCACCTGGCCGACGAGCGCGTCCTGCTCGTGGCCACCGCCCGCTCGGAGGCCCTCGACGCCGCCCACCCGCTGCGCCGGATGCTCCCCGAGCTCACCCGCGACCGGGCGGTGCGCGCGATCGAGCTCGGGCCGCTGCCGCGGGCGGTCGTCACCGAGATCGTGCGGGCCGACGGCGGGGACACGGCGCTCTCCGAGCTCGTGTGGCGCCGCTCGGGCGGCAACCCCTTCATCATCGCCGAGACCCTCGCCGCCGTCGCCGACGGCGCCACGGACGGCCTCTCCCCCGGCCTGCGCGGGCTCGTGCTGGGCCGGCTGTCCGGGCTGCGCCCGCTCGCCCGGACCGTCGTCGCCGCCCTCGCGCTCGGCGAGGAGCCGGTCCCCCACCGGCTGCTCGCCGAGGTGGTCCGCGCCGACGACGAGGACGACCTGCTCGCGGCGCTGCGCGAGGCCGCGGAGGCGGCGATGGTCGTCGTCGATCCCGAGGTCGACGGCTACGCGCTGCGGCACGGGCTCATGCGCGACGTGGTGGCCGGCGAGCTGATGCCCGGGGAGCGCCGCGGCCTGCACCGCCGCTACGCCCTCGCGTACGAGGCCGTCCTCGGCGACGGCCGCGAGTCCGACCCGGACCACGGTCCGGCGGTGACGCTGCGGCGCGCCCACCACTGGGCCCGCGCCGACGACCCCGAGCGGGCGCTGCCCGCCGTCGTCCACGCGGCCACCGTCGCCGAGCAGATGCACGAGTTCGGCACCGCGTACCGGCAGTGGATGGCCGCGCTGGCCCTCGTCGCCGCCCGCGCCCTCCCGCCGTCGGCCCGGGTCCTGCCCGGGCACCGGCCCCCGGCGCTGCCCCCGGCCGACGCCGACGCCGACGCGGGCGACCTCCTGACCCGCGCCGCCGACACCGCCCGGCTGGCCGGCGAGTACGACGCCGCGGTCGACCTGCTGCAACGGCTCGTGCCCGACCCCGCCGCGGCCGGGGCCGCCGAGCTCCCCGCGGTGGTGCGGCTCGGGCGCTCGCTGCTCGACGCCGGGCGCACGGGCGACGCCGTAGCGGTGCTGGACGACGCCGGGCGGGCCGCGGGGCGCGTCGGCGACGACCCCGCCCTCGCCGCCGTGCACGCCGCGCACGCCGAGGCGCTCCTGATCACCGGGGACGTGCGCGGCGCCCGGCGCGAGGCCGAGCGCGCGCTCGCGGTGTCGCGCCGGCACGGCGAGCAGGCCGAGCAGGCGCCGATGCTCGCGACGCTGGGCTTCGCCCTGGCCTACCTCGAGAACCCCGACGCCGGGCTCGCCGCCGTCGCCGACGGGCTCATGATCGCCGAGCGCTCGGGCGACGCCGCGGCGGTCGGGCGCGCCTACCAGTCCTGGGCGGACCTCCTCTCCGGCCCGCTGGGCGAGCTGCACGAGGGCGTCGAGATCGCCCGGCAGGGCGTGGCGCGCATGCGGGATCTCGGGCTCGCACGGTCCGCGGGCGTGCGGCTGCTCGCCACCGCCGCCAACGGCCTGTTCCGGCTCGGCCGCTGGTCGGAGGCCTCCGACGCCGTCGACGAGGCCTGGGCGCTCTCCCCCACCGGCGCGGACGCGCTCGAGGTGCGCCTCGCGCGGTGCCGCCTGCAGGTCGGGCGCGGCGAGTTCGTCGAGGCCGACGAGGACCTGCGCGCCGTCGACCTCCTCGCGCTCGACGGCACCGGCGAGGAGGCCGGTGACCTGCTCGCGGCGGGCGGCGGCGACGGCGAGGCGCCCGACGGCCGGGCCGGCACGCCGCCCCGGCGCGGGACCGTGGCCTCGCGCTACCGGGTGCCGCTGCTGACCCTGCGCGCCGGGGTCGAGATGTGGCGCGGGCGCCCCGACCTCGCCCGGGCCCTCGTCGCGCGGGGTCTCGACGTCGCCGAGCACACGCCGGACGACGTCTTCCTCGTCGCGCCGCTGGTCTGGCACGGGCTGCGCGCCGAGGCCGAGGCGGCGGCCCGGGGCATGGCCCCCGACCGCGCCGCGCTCGACCGCCTCGCCCGCCACGTCGCCCACCTCGAGCAACGCATCCCGCACACCGTGCCCGCGCTGCGCCGCGTCGTCCTTGCCTACGTGCGGATGTGCCACGCCGAGACCGGGCGCGCCGCCGGGGCGTCGGACCCGGTGGCGTGGGGGCAGGTCGCCGAGATGTGGAGCGCGCAGCTCAACCGCTACCCCGCCGCCTACGCCCTGCTGCGGCGCGCCGAGGCGCTGCTCGACACGGGCGAGCGGCGCGGGGAGGCGGCCCGGGCGCTGCGCGCGGCGGCGGCCACCGCGAGCGAGATGGGCGCGGGCCCGTTCCTCGACGAGATCGCGCGGCTGGCGCGCCGGGCCCGCCTCGACATCGTCCACGCCGGCGACGCGGCGGTGACGACGGCGCACGGCGGGTCCGGCGGCGCGGTGGCCCCCGAGCTCGCCGCCCTGACCGCCCGCGAGCACGAGGTCCTCGCCGTCCTCGCCGACGGGCTGTCGAACCGCGAGATCGCCCACCGGCTCTACATCAGCGAGCGCACCGTCGCGGTCCACGTCTCCCGGGTGCTCGCCAAGACCGGCACCCGCTCCCGCACCCAGGCCGCGGCGCTGCTCCAGCGCGTCCGCGCCCGACCCACCGGATCGGAGAGAGGTCACCGTGGCTGAGTCGCCCCAGGCCAACGCGAAGGCGCTGGCGAAGCTCTCCGACCCGCGGCCCGAGGACGTCGAGAAGGTGATCAAGGCCCTCGACCGGATCGCGGACCGGGCGGCCAAGCTGCCCCCGCAGGGTCCCGAGGACGGCGTCGCCTGCTTCACCCGGCTCTACCACCAGATCACCGTCGACGTGCTGGACGCCTACCGGCAGGGCGGGCTCTTCACGTGCCCGGGCGACTTCATCATCGAGCTGGACATCGCGTTCGCCCGCCGCTACCTCGACGCGATCGTCGCCCACGCCGGCGGCGGTTCCGGGGCGCCGCGGTGCTGGCGGGTGCTGTTCGACCGGCGCCAGGAGGACACGGCGCCGTGGCGGTTCGCGGCGGCCGGGGTCAACGCGCACGTCAACTTCGACCTCGCGTTCGCCCTGCTCGACGTCTGGGAGCGCCACCGCGTCCCGCTGGGCACCGTCGAGCAGCAGTACGCCGACTACCTCGCGATCAACACGATCTTCGAGCGCAACATGGACGAGCTCTGCAACCGCTTCGACGCCCCGTGGTCGGACGTCGGCGGCGACGGATCGTTCTTCGACCGCGCGGGCAACGTCCTCGGCGACATCCTCGTCACCGGCACCCGTGACCTGGCCTGGGACTTCGCCGACCGCATGTGGCGGCACCGCGGCAGCTCGAGCTACCGCACCGTGCCGGAGGCCACGCTGGACATGGTGACCACGGGGCTCGCGACCGCGCTGATCTAACCTCGACGGCGTGCCCCGCCGCAGCCCCCCGCTCCCGCCCCGGGACGGGCTGGACCCCGCGCGGGTGCGGATGCCCGACGACGGGCCGTGGGCGACGCTGCGCGACCACCTCGTCGAGCGGCTGCCGGTCCCGCCCGCGCGGGTCGACGCGATGCTCGCCGAGGGCCGGATCGTCGGCGACGACGGGCCGCTGGCCCCGGACGCGCCGTTCGTGCCCCGCTCGGTGGTGTGGTTCCACCGCGACCTGCCCGACGAGGCGCCGGTGCCGTTCGACGTCGAGGTCGTGCACCGCGACGACGAGGTCGTCGTCGTCGACAAGCCCCACTTCCTCGCGACGATCCCGCGGGGGCGCCACGTCCGCGAGACCGCGCTCGTCCGGCTGCGCCACCGGCTGGACCTGCCGTTCCTGAGCCCCGCCCACCGGCTGGACCGCGTCACCGCCGGGCTCGTGCTGTTCGTCGTCGACCCGTCGCGGCGCGGCACCTACCAGAACCTCTTCCGCGACCGGCGCGTCACGAAGGTCTACGAGGCCGTTGCGCCGCACGACCCGGCGCTCGACCTGCCCCGCGTGGTGCGCAGCCGCATCGTCAAGGAGCGCGGCGTCGTGACCGCGCAGGAGGTCCCGGGCGAGCCGAACGCGGAGACCCTGGTCGAGCTGCTCGAGCACCGCGACGGGCTGGCGCGCTACCGGCTCACGCCGCACACCGGTCGCACCCACCAGCTGCGGGTGCACATGGCCTCGCTCGGCGTGCCGCTGCTCGGGGACCCGTTCTACCCGGAGGTGCGCGACGTGCCGCTCGACGACTTCCGGGCTCCGCTGCAGCTGCTCGCGCGCGAGCTCGCGTTCCCCGACCCGCGGACCGGGCAGGAGCGGCGCTTCACGAGCCCCCGGACGCTGCAGGCCTGGGACGACGCCGACGGCTGGCGGGCGGGCCGGTGACCGACACCGACCCCCTCGTCGTCACCGCCCTCCTCGACGCGGCGAGCCAGGACGAGCTCGACGCCCGGCGCCGGCGCTGGTTCCCCGCGGGGCGGCGGGTCGTCGGCGCGCACCTGACGCTCTTCCACGCGCTGCCCGGGGAGCGGGCGGACGAGGTCGCGGCCGTGCTCGACGAGGTCACCGACCGGGCGCCGATCACCGCCACGATCGAGGCCCCGGTCTCGCTGGGCCGCGGCGTCGCCCACCCCGTTGACGCGCCGGGCCTCGGGGACGTGCACCGGGCGATCGCGCAGCGCTTCGCCGGCGACCTCACCCGCCAGGACCAGCAGCGCCTGCGCGCGCACGTGACCGTGCAGAACAAGGTCGACCCGGCGACCGCCCGCGCCACCCTCGCCGAGCTCGCGGCCACCCATCGGCCGTGGACGGCGACGATCACCGGGCTGGGGCTGTGGCGCTACCGGGGCGGGCCCTGGGACGCGGTGGGCGAGTACCGGTTCCGGGACGGCGGCACCGGATAGGGGCGGCGACCGGGAGCGGTGCGGGGCACGATGCGGGCGTGCCGACGCTGCCCCCGCTCGACGTGCCGTTGATCGCCGCGCCCATGGCGGGCGGTCCGTCCACCCCGGCGCTGGTCGCCGCCGTCGCCGAGGCGGGCGCGATGGGCTTCCTCGCCGGCGGCTACCTCACCGGGGAGGCGTTCGACGAGCAGCTCACGGACCTGCGGGCCCGCAGCGACCGGCCCTTCGGCGCGAACCTCTTCCTCCCCGCGCCGCCCGACCCGGACCCCGCCGCGCGCGCCGCCGCGGTCCGCGAGTACGCGGGGACGCTGCAGGGCGAGGCGGAGCGGTACGGCGTCGAGCTCGGGGCACCGCGGGTGGACGACGACGCCGTCGACGACAAGATCGCCGTCCTGGCGCGGCACCGGCCCGCCGTCGTGTCGGTGACGTTCGCGCTGCCCTCGGCCGAGCGGTTCGCCGCGCTGCGCGCCACCGGGGCCTGCCTCGTCGCGACGGTGACGTCGGTGGCGGAGGCCCGTGCCGCGGAGGTCCAGGGCTTCGACGCGCTGTGGGTGCAGGGCCGCGAGGCGGGCGGGCACCGCGGGGTGCACCTCGACTCGGGCGGCGACCCGGAGGCGGGCGCCGAGCCGCTCGAGCGCCTGCTGCCCGTGATCCGGACCGCGACCGATCTGCCGCTCGTCGCCGCCGGTGGGCTCCACGACGGGCGGGAGGTCGCGCGGATGCTGGCACTGGGAGCGGCCGCCGTCGGGCTGGGTACCGCGTTCCTGGGTGCGCCGGAGGCCGGCACGTCGGCGACGCACCGGGCGGCGCTGCGCGAGGGTGGCCGCGACACCGTGGTGACGCGGGCGTTCACCGGGCGCCCGGCGCGGGCGCTGGTCAACCGCTTCACCCGCGAGCACTCGGCCGCGGCCCCGGCGGCCTATCCGGAGCTGCACCACCTCACCCGGCCGGTGCGCGCCGCGGCGTCACGGATGGGCGACGTCGAGGCGGTGCACCTCTGGGCGGGCACGGGCCACGGGGCGGTCACCGGGGAGCCGGCGGCCGAGCTCGTCGCGCGCCTGGACCGCGAACGCCGCGCCACGGACGGGAACGGCCCGTCCCCCGTAGGGGACGGGCCGCACGTCGCGCTCGGGGATCAGAAGTAGGTCTTGCGGCCGCCCACCCCGCGGCCCACCGCGCCCAGGATCGTCAGCACGAGGCCGACGACAGCGAGGATGGCGCCGATCGTGTAGAGGATCGAGATGCCGGTGATGGCACCGATGATGATGAGGATGACGCCCAGGATGATCACTGCTACTACTCCTCGGTCACGAATTGATCACTTGCTCGGGACTGCCAATTACCCCGCCGCATGAACGAGGACACACCGCAACCGGACCATTCCTGGGTCGTCCATTCGCGGCACACGGCGTATGCCGGACGGACACTCCGCGTCGAGGTCGAGGACGTCACTGCGCCGGCCGGGGACCGCTTCGACCACGAACGGGCGGTGCTCCCCCAGGTGGCCGTGGCGCTCGTCCTCGACGCCGAGGACCGGGTGCTCGTGCTGCGCACCCACCGCCACGTCGTCGACCGGGAGGGGTGGGAGCTGCCGGGCGGGGTCGTCGAGCCCGGCGAGGACCCCCAGGAGGCCGCGGCCCGGGAGGCCGCCGAGGAGACCGGCCGCCGCCCCGCCGGCCCCGGGCGCACGCTCGTGAGCTTCGAGCCGCTGCCCGGCATGGTCGTCTCACCGATGTCGGTGCACGTCTGGACCGACAGCGAGCCCGGCGACCGCCCGCTCGATCCGTACGAGCCCGGCCGCGCCCGCTGGATCCCGTTCGCCGAGGCGCTGCGCCTCGCGCTCACGGGCGAGCTGCTGGGTTCCGGCTCGCTCGTCGGGGTGCTCGCACTGCAGGCCGAGCGCACCCGCTGAGCTGGCCCCGCGACGAGCGAGGGACGCGACTCAGCTCGTCTGGACCGTCAGGCCCCAGCCGGTGAGCGAGCCCTGGTCGATGCCGACGGCGTCGACGACCTGCAGCCGCCACTCCCCGCCGGCCTCCTGACCGACGAACGGGGCGAGCGGGCTGCCCGGCGTCGTGCTGTCGAGGTTGACCTCGAGGTCCGGGGTCGAGCGGCTGCAGGTCGGCGGGTCGGCGAGGGTCACCGGCGTCCCCTGCGGCGAGACCAGCACGACGGTGAGGTCGCACGTGTAGGGGTGGGTGATCGACGCCTCGACGTGCACCGACTGCACCGTGCCCGAGCCGTCGAGGGTGAGGGGCACGGTGAGGCCGTTCGGGTCGGCGTCGGGGATCGCCGCGCCGGTCGTCGACACCGCGATGAGCGTGCCGCCGCCGGAGAACAGCAGGAACGCGCCGACGACGCCCGCGACGAGCGCGAGCGCGACGCCGCCGACCAGCCAGCCGATCCACCCGCGCCCGCGGGGCGCCGGCGGGCCGTAGCCGGGCACCGCCCCGGTCGGCGGCATGCCGTACGCGGGCTGGCCGTACGCGGGCTGGCCGTACGCGGGCGGGCCGTACGCGGGCTGGCCGTACGCGGGCGGGGCGCCGTACCCGCCGCTCCCCGGCGGCGGGTACGCGCCGTACCCGGGCTGGGCGTACCCCGGCTGCCCGACGACGGTGGTCGGGGCGGACGGCACGCCCTGGTCGGCGGGCGGACCGGGCGGCGTGGTCGGGGTGGTCAAGGCGGTCTCCCGGGGGGAAGGAGCGGGTGGGACGCGGACCGGAGGAAGTCTCCTGTCATCCTCGACGCACAGTAATCATCTCCGGGTTTCGTACACCCACCTGTCACCCGTTGAGCCCAGCGACGACTTCGTTGCGTGAGTGACACGCGTCGCCCCACGTCAAACGCTATGACGTCCTACTATTTGCGGGAGGCGCCCACAGGACTGCGAGGGAAGCATGACGGACGAGCTGTACGTCCCGACCCACCCGATCCGCTTCGTCACCGCGGCGAGCCTGTTCGACGGGCACGACGCCGCGATCAACATCATGCGGCGGATCCTCCAGCGCCAGGGCGCGGAGGTCGTCCACCTCGGCCACAACCGGTCGGTCGACGAGGTGGTCACCGCCGCCATCCAGGAGGACGCCCACGGCGTCGCCATCAGCTCCTACCAGGGCGGGCACCTGGAGTACTTCTCGTACCTGGTCGACCTGCTGCGCGAGCGCGGCGCCGGGCACGTGAAGGTCTACGGCGGCGGCGGTGGCGTCATCGTCCAGGAGGAGATCGACCAGCTGCACGCCCACGGCGTGGAGCACATCTTCTCCCCCACCGACGGCCAGCGCCTGGGCCTGCCGGGCATGATCAACACGATGATCAGGGCGTGCGACGTCGACCTCGGCGCGCAGCCCCCGTCGAGCTGGGACGGCGTGTTCACCGGCGAGCCGGCCACCCTCGCGCGCGCCCTGTCCGTGGCCGAGGCCGGCGCCCTGCCCGACGACGTCCGCGAGCGCGCGACATCGACGATCGAGGGCAAGCAGGTGCCGGTCCTGGGGATCACGGGCACCGGTGGCTCGGGCAAGTCGTCGCTGACCGACGAGCTCGTGCGCCGCTTCCGCCTCGACCAGGAGGACAAGCTGCGCATCGCGGTCCTCGCGGTCGACCCCACCCGGCGCAAGGGCGGCGGCGCGCTGCTCGGCGACCGCATCCGCATGAACTCCCTGGGCGGGGCGCAGGTCTACTTCCGCTCGATGGCGTCCCGGGGCGGCGGTGGCACGCTGCCCGAGCACCTCGACGACGCGATCCTGCTGCTGCGCGCCTCCGGGGTCGACCTCGTCATCGTCGAGACGCCGGGCATCGGGCAGGGCGACGCCGGGATCGTCGACCTCGTCGACGCCTCGCTCTACGTCATGACACCGGAGTTCGGCGCCGCGTCGCAGCTCGAGAAGATCGACATGCTGGACTTCGCCGACGCCGTCGCCATCAACAAGTTCGAGCGCCGCGGGGCCGACGACGCCCGTCGCGACGTCGCGCGCCAGCTCGTCCGCAACCGCGACGCGTTCTCGTCGTCGTGGGAGGACATGCCGGTCTTCGGCACCAGCGCCGCGACGTTCCACGACGACGGCGTGACCGCGCTCTACGGCCACCTGCGCACGCTGCTCGGCGAGCACGGCCTCACGGTCGGCGAGGGCCGGCTGACGATCCCGGACACGAAGACCTCGACCGAGTTCGCCGCCTCGATCCCGCCCGAGCGCGCCCGCTACCTCGCCGACGTGGCGGGCACGGTGCGCGGCTACCACGAGCAGACGGACGCGATGGTCGCGGCGGCGCGCCGGCGCGCGGCGCTGCGGACGGCCGTCGAGGCCCTCGGCGATCGCGACGCCGGCGAGCTGCCCGCCGTGCTCGCCGAGGCCGAGCGCGACCTGCCGGGCGAGGCCGCGGCCCTGCTCGACGCGTGGCCGGCGACGGTCGAGGCCTACGCCGGCGACGAGATGGTCGTCCACGTGCGCGACAAGGAGCTGCGCACCCAGCTCACGCGGGAGACGCTCTCGGGCAACAAGGTCAACCGCGTCGCGCTGCCGCCGTTCACCGCCGACGAGGAGGTCCTGCGCTTCCTGCGCCGCGAGAACCTGCCCGGGCACTTCCCGTTCACCGCCGGGGTGTTCGCGTTCAAGCGCGAGGGCGAGGACCCGGCGCGCATGTTCGCCGGCGAGGGCGACGCGTTCCGCACCAACCGCCGGTTCCACTACCTCTCGCAGGACTCGCCCGCGAAGCGCCTGTCGACCGCGTTCGACTCGGTGACCCTCTACGGCCACGACCCGGCGACCCCGCCCGACGTCTACGGCAAGGTCGGCACGTCCGGGGTCTCGATCGCCTCGCTCGACGACATGGAGGTGCTCTACTCGGGCTTCGACCTCACGTCGCCGACGACCTCGGTGTCGATGACGATCAACGGCCCGGCGCCCGCGATCCTCGCGTTCTTCCTCAACACGGCGGTCGACCAGCAGGTGGACGCGTTCCGCTCCGAGCACGGGCGGGAGCCGTCCTCCGACGAGCGCGCCGAGCTCGCGGAGCACGCGTACCGCAACGTCCGGGGCACGGTGCAGGCCGACATCCTCAAGGAGGACCAGGGCCAGAACACCTGCATCTTCTCCACCGAGTTCTCGCTGCGGATGATGGCCGACATCCAGGAGTGGTTCATCGAGCACGGGGTGCGCAACTTCTACTCGGTGTCGATCTCCGGCTACCACATCGCGGAGGCCGGGGCGAACCCCATCTCGCAGCTCGCGTTCACGCTCGCGAACGGCTTCACCTACGTCGAGTCCTACCTCGCGCGCGGCATGGACATCGACGACTTCGCGCCCAACCTGTCGTTCTTCTTCTCCAACGGCATGGACGCCGAGTACTCCGTCATCGGCCGGGTCGCGCGCCGCATCTGGGCGGTGGCGATGCGGGACCGCTACGGGGCGAACGAGCGCAGCCAGAAGCTGAAGTACCACGTGCAGACCTCGGGACGGTCGCTGCACGCGCAGGAGATGAACTTCAACGACATCCGCACGACGCTCCAGGCGCTGTGCGCGCTCTACGACAACGCGAACTCCCTGCACACCAACGCCTACGACGAGGCCGTCACCACCCCGTCGCAGGAGTCGGTGCGCCGCGCGCTGGCGATCCAGCTGATCATCAACCGCGAGTGGGGCCTGTCGATGAACGAGAACCCGCTGCAGGGCTCGTTCGTCATCGACGAGCTCACCGACCTCGTCGAGGAGGCCGTGCTGGCCGAGTTCGACCGCCTCGCGGAGCGCGGCGGCGTGCTCGGCGCGATGGAGACCGGTTACCAGCGCGGCAAGATCCAGGACGAGTCGCTGCTCTACGAGTCGCGCAAGCACGACGGGACGCTGCCGATCGTCGGCGTCAACACCTTCCTGCCGCCCGAGGACGCCGAGCAGGAGGCGCCGGAGCTCGACCTCTCCCGCGGCACCGAGGAGGAGAAGCAGGGGCAGCTGCAGCGGGTCGCCGACTTCCAGGCCCGCCACGCCGACGCCGCGCCGGAGGCCCTGCGCCGGCTCCAGGACGTCGCCACCTCGGGCGGCAACGTCTTCGCCGAGCTGATGTCCGCGGCGCGCGTCTGCACCCTGGGCCAGCTCACCGAGGCGTTCTTCGAGGTCGGCGGGCAGTACCGGCGCTCCATGTGAGCTCCGCCCAGGTGAGCAGAGAGAAGGGCTACAGCCCTTCTTCCTGCTCACCTGCGCGAAGCGCACCGAGCTCGTCCTCCAGGGCCGCGACGAAGCGGTCGACACCGTCCTCGCCGCCGAGCACGCCGGTGTCGGCGGCGACGCCGAGGCGCACGCGCCCGGCGTAGCTCAGGATGCTCACGCCCAGGGCCAGGCGCCCCGAGCACGGCACCCAGAACAGCAGGTCGCGGATCGGCGTGCCGGCGAGGCTCAGCTCGCGCACCGGGCCGGGGACGTTGGTGATGATCAGCGACGCCGCCTCGGCGTAGCGCCCGACGAGCGCCTGGGTCCAGGCGGCGCGACCGTGCCCGGCGGCCGCGATCCCGATGAACGTGGCCAGCGCCTGGTTGGTGCGCTTGATCTCCGACATCACCCGGTGCACGCGCTCGACGCGCCGGCCCGGGTCCGGCTCGTCGGTGGGGATCGTCGGCAGCACGAGCCCGAACTCGTTGCCCAGCCAGTGCGACACCGGGCGGTCGAGGCGGCGCAGGTTCGTCGGCATGACCGCCCGCAGGCGCGGCGTGTCCTCCCCCAGGTAGGTCCGCAGCGCGCCCGCGATCGCCGCGCACAGCACGTCGTTGACGCTCGCGCCGTGCTCCTTGCCGGCCTGCTTCACCGCGGCGAGGTCCACCGACCGCGTCCAGCGCGCCGACTTCGCCGTCCCCAGCTCGCCCTGCAGCGCCGTCGCGGCGTCCGCGGGCGGGCGGACGATGAGCGCGGTGGAGCGCCCGATCGCCGTGCTCGTCGCCGCCAGCTCCTGCGCGCCGCCGGGCCGTGACGACCCCGCCACCGTGCGGGTCAGCCGGCGCAGGCGCTGCGGGATCTCGCGGCGCACGAGCCGGACGTCGCGCACCCCGCGCCGGCGCTTCGGCGGGGCGGCGTAGGCGACCGGGGTGCCCTCGTCGGTGCCGGGTGGGTCGTCGGCGAGCGCGTGGAAGAGGTGGTTGAGCGCCACGCCGTCGGCCAGGCCGTGGTGGATGCTCACGATCACCGCGGTGCCGGACCCCTGCCAGCCCGTGAGCACGTGCATCGCCCACCACGGTCGGTCGGGGGGCAGCGGGCGGGACATCAACCGCCCGACGTGCCGGGTCAGGGCGGCGTCGTCGCCCGGCGCCTCGAGGGCGACGGTGTCGACGTGCGCGGTCATGTCGGGGTCGTGGTCGACCCACCGCACGGGCCCGAGGCCGCTCGGCGACCACGTCGGGCGCTGGCGCAGCCCCGGGTAGGCGGGCAGCCACCGTTCCGCGACCCGCTCCCGCACCGTCGCGACGTCGACCGGCCCGTCGCAGAACAGCACCCCGTGCACGACCATGCGGTTGGCGGGCTGCTCGAGCTGCAGCCACGCGGTGTCGATGCCCGACGCCCAACGATCCACGACGGTGTGCCTCCGGTCACGCAGAAGATGCCGGTACCGACGGTATCGGACTTCGCTCGGGTGGCACGCTGGGGGCATGAACGTCGTCGACGACGAGGGCCGCCGCGTCCCGCTCCCCGCGACCGTCAGGCGTGTGGTCAGCCTCGTCCCATCGCTCACCGAGGCCGTCGGGGTCACCGAGCCGGGCCTGCTGGTGGGTGCGACGGACTGGTGCACCCACCCCGACGACCTGGACGAGCACGGGGTGACGCGCGTCCGCGGGACGAAGAACCCCGACATCGACACGATCGTCGCGCTGGCGCCCGACGTCGTGCTCGCCAACGCCGAGGAGAACAAGCCGGAGGAGCTCGAGAAGCTGCGCGCGGCCGGCCTCGCGGTCTACGTCACCGACATCCGCACCGTCGACGGCGCCCTGCGCTCGCTGGAGCGCGTGCTCGCCGCGTGCGGGCTCGACCGCCCGGCGTGGATCGACGGCGCCCGCGCGGCGTGGGACTCGCTGGCCCTGCCCGACCACACCCGCCGGGCCGTGGTGCCGATTTGGCGCAAGCCGTGGATGGCGGTCGGGTCGGACACCTTCACCGGGTCGGTGCTCGCCCGCCTCGGCGTCGAGAACGTGCTGGCCGACAGCCCCGAGCGCTACCCGCGCTTCGACCCGGCCGACCTGCCGGCCCACGACCTCGTCGTGCTGCCCGACGAGCCGTACCGCTTCACCGCCGACGACGGCCCGGAGGCGTTCGAGGCGCCGTCCGCGCTGGTCAGCGGGCGTCTGCTCACGTGGTACGGGCCGAGCCTGCTCGAGGCCGCCCGCGTGCTGCCCGAGGCGCTGGCGGCGGCGGACGAGTCCGCGACGACCCCGTAGTCGCTACGACGAGGCCGTGCGCCGCACCTCGTCGTGGGAGCCCTCGACCTCGATCCGGGCGAGGGCCCCGGCGAGGCGCCCGGTCTTCTCGGCGTCGCTGCCGTAGCGGGCCAGGTCCGCGGCCGTCTCGCCGAGCCCCAGCGTCGCCGCGGCCCGCAGGGCGCGGTCGTCGGCGAACGGGGAGACCTCCTCCCAGAGCACCTGCACCTCGCGCAGGAACACGTCGGCGACGGCGTCGTCGACCCCGGGCAGGGCGGTGAGCAGCTCGCGCTCGCGGGCGGGGTCGCGGCCGGCCTCGTCGCGCAGCGCGCGCAGGTCGCCGCCCCAGTCCGCCGACAGCGAGGACGCGAGGGCCACCAGCGTCCCGGCGTCGCCGGAGGCTCTGTCGTCGCGGTCGTCGTCGCGGTCGAAGCCCTCGACGGCGGCGCCGAGCTCCTTCGCGACGTCCTTCTCGTTCGCCGCCGCGAGGTCGGAGGCGGTGTGCCAGCGGTTGGTGACCTCGTGCGCGGCGCGCGCGGGACCCGTCGCCTCGCCGCGGGGGGCGACGAGCACCGCCGCCACGAGCAGACCGAACAGGCTCGCCGGGTTGTTGGTGCGTCCGAGCCCGATCTCCTCGGCGAACCCACGTCCCTCGCGCTCGAGCACGGCGCGGGCGGTCAGCTTCTGCTCCTCGGTGAGGGTGTCGTCCATGACCGCCGGGCTACCCGACCGCTAGGTGGTCGTCACCCCGCCGTCGACCGTGACGGTGGTCCCGGTGACGTACGAGCCCGCGTCGGACACCAGCCACACGAGCGACGCCGCGAGCTCCTCCGGATCCCCGATCCGCCCGGCGAGCACGCGGGGCATCATCTTCTCGAGGTAGCCCTCCTGGTAGCTGTCGGTCATCTCCGAGGTGAAGAAGCCCGGGGCGAGCGCGTTGACGCGGATGCCCTTGCGCGGCGTCCACTGCTGGGCGAGGTCGCGGGTCAGGCCCAGCAGCCCCGCCTTCGACGCCGAGTAGGCGGCCTGCGGCAGGCCGGCCGTCGTCAGCGCGAGGATGCTCGAGACGTTGACGATCGCGCTGCCCTGCGGCATGTGCGGCACGACGGCCTGGGCCATCCAGTAGCAGCCGTTGAGGTTGACGTCGATGACCTGGCGGAACTGGTCCGGGGTCTCCTTGGTCGCCGGGTAGGCGGTGCCGATGCCGGCGTTGTTGACCAGGATGTCGATCTTCCCGAACTCGGTCGCGGCGGCGTCGGCCAGCGCGCGGCAGTCGTCGGGCGACGCGACGTCGGTGCTGACGGTGAGCGCGCGGCGCCCGCGCTCCTCGACGGCCTTGCGGGTGTCCTCGAGCTTCTCGGCGCGCCGGGCGCCCAGCACGACGTCGGCGCCCGCCTCGGCCAGCGCGGTGGCGAACACCACGCCCAGCCCGGAGGAGGCGCCGGTGATCACGGCGACGCGGTCGTCGAGTCGGAAGCGGTCGAGGATGCCCATGGTCACGGGACCGTAGGGCACGCCACGCGGGGTGCGCAGCGCTCCTAGGGTGCCGGGCGTGGTCGACCGGTGAGCGGGGTGCTGGAGGGCTTCCTCGTCATCGGGGTCGTCGTCGCGGTCGGGGTCGTCGTCGGGCGTCTCGACGTCCTGCCCGACGGGGCGACCGAGACGCTCTCGCGTGTCGCCTTCTTCGTCGCGAGCCCGGCGCTGCTCTTCGTCACCCTGCTGCGCGCCGACGTCGCGCGCGTGCTCTCGACCGGCCTCGTCGTCACCGCGCTCGCGGCGGTGGCGGTATGCCTGCTCTACGTCCCGGTCGGCCTGCTGCGGCGCCGCCCGCGCGGCGAGACCGTCGTCGGCTCGATGGCCAGCGGCTACCTCAACGCCGGCAACCTCGGCATCCCGATCGCGACCTACGCGCTGGGCAGCGCCGCCGAGATCGCGCCGTCGCTGATCTTCCAGCTGGCCGTGCTGACGCCCACCTACACGACGCTGCTCGACGTCGTCGCCGCGCGCCGCCGGGGTGAGGAGCCGGGCCTCGCGGACGCCGTGGTCGCGCCGCTGCGCAACCCGCTGCTGCTGGCCACGGTCGCGGGCCTGGTGCTCAACGTGGCCGGCGTCGCCGTGCCCGAGGGCCTGCTCGAGCCGGTCGAGCTGCTCGCCGACCTCGCGGTCCCGGCGATGCTGCTCGCGTTCGGGCTCTCGCTCGCCCACGCCCAGCGGCCGGGCCGCGACGACGACCCCGTGTGCCTCGGCGCGGTGATCGTGCTCAAGAACCTCGTGCACCCGTTCCTGGCCTGGGCGATCGGGTCGGCGTTCGGGCTGACCGGCCCGGCGCTGCTCGCGGTCGTGGTCTCGGCGGCGCTGCCGACCGCGCAGAACGTCTTCGGCTACGCCGTGCGCTTCGCCACCGGCGTCCCGCTGGCGCGCGACGCAGCGCTGCTCACGACCCTGGTCAGCGTGCCGGTGCTGCTCGTGGTGGCGTTGTGACCACGTCGCCATGTGAGCAGTTACCACGCCTATAGGCGTGGTAACTGCTCACGTAGGGGGTCAGGCGGCGGCCAGGGCGGCCCGGGCGTCGCGGCGACGGACGCGGACCTCCAGGCCCCCGGAGAGCCCGAGGACGGCGAGGCCGACGACCGCGAGCACCGCGCCCACCACCGCCGGGGCGAGGTAGCCCAGGCCCGCGGCGATGACCATCCCGCCGAGCCAGGCGCCCAGGGAGTTGGCGATGTTCGACGCCGACTGGATCGCCGCCGACGCCATCGTCGGGGCCTCGCCGACCAGGTCGAGGATGCGCGTCTGGATCGCCGGGCCCAGGGCCAGCGAGAACATGCCCGCGCCGAACAGCGAGAGCACCGCGAGCACGGGGTGGTGCACCGTGACGACGAAGCTCACGAGGACCCCGGCGAGCGCCACGAGGCAGGCGTACAGGGTCGTCATCGGCGCCCGGTCCGCGGCGCGCCCGCCCAGTACCGAGCCCGCGGTCATGCCCAGGCCCACGACGGCGAGCAGCAGCGTGACCGTGGCCGTCGAGAAGCCGCCGACCTCGGTGAGCATCGGGGTGACGTAGCTGTAGCAGGCGAACATCGCGCCGAAGCCGAAGACCACGGCGGCGAGGGCGAGCACGACCTGCGGGTGGCGCAGGGTCGCGACCTCGGTGCGCAGCGCACCCCGGCCGGGCGCCGCGGGCTGCGCGGCCGGCACGAACGCGGCGATCCCGGCGACGGCCAGCAGACCGATCACGCCGACCACCGCGAAGGTGGCGCGCCAGCCGGCGGCCTGGCCGAGCAGCGTGCCCAGCGGCACGCCGACCACGTTCGCGATGGTCAGGCCCAGGAACACGCGCGAGACGGCGGTGGCGCGCCGGTCGCGGCCGACCATCGCGGCCGCGGCCACCGACGCCGCCCCGAAGAACGCACCGTGCGGCAGGCCGGTGAGGAAGCGGACCGCCAGCAGCGACCCCATCCCGGGCGCGATCGCCGAGAGCAGGTTGCCGACGGCGAACACGCCCATCAGCGCCATGAGCACCGGGCGGCGCGGGAGCTTGACGGTGGCGACGGCGAGCAGGGGTGCGCCGACCACGACGCCGGCCGCGTAGGCGGACACGAGGTGGCCGGCCTCGCTGACCGGGACGCCGAGGGCGCCGGCGACCTCGGGCAGGAGGCCCATGATCACGAATTCGGTGGTACCGATGCCGAAGGTGCCCAGGGCGAGGGCGAGCAGGGCCAGAGGCACGGGGAGCTCCTCGGGGGTTCGACGGGCTTGCTGTCGTCCCGATCCACGGTTCGCCGCCAGCCGCCATAAGTCGAAGAAGTTCAGTGCCAGAATCCATAAGATGAGCTGATGGCACCGACCCTGCGGCAGCTCGAGTCCTTCCTCGCCGTCGTCGAGGAGGGCTCGTTCACCCGGGCCGCCGACCGGCTGTTCGTCACCCAGCCCGGCCTGTCGCAGCAGATCGCGGCGCTGGAGAAAGAGCTGGGCGGGTCGGTGTTCGACCGCCTCCCGCGTGCGGTGCACCTCACGCCCACCGGGCGGGCCCTGCTCCCCCACGCCCGCACGGCGGTCACCGCGGCCGAGCGCGGGCACGCCGCGGCGCGTCAGGTCACCGGCTCCGAGGGCGGTGAGCTGCGCATCGCCTGCGTCTACTCGGTGAGCCTCGGCCTGCTGCCCGGCGTGCTGCGCCGGTGGCGCGCCGAGAACCCCGACGTCACCGTGCGCCTGTTCGAGCACCGCCACGGGGACGCGCTGGCCGCGGCCATCGCCGACGGGCAGGCCGACGTCGGCGTCGGGCCGGTGCCCGCCCGGTGGCGCGGGCGGCAGCGCACGCTCGGCCAGGAGGAGATGGTCGTGCTGCTGCCGCCGAACCTCGGCCCCGACGACGTCATGGCCCCCGCCGGCGGTGAGATCGCCCTCACGCGCCTCGAGCACGTCCCGTGGGTGCAGTACGCGCCCGACCACGCGCTCGCCGACGTCCTGCTCGACGCCTGCGAGCGCGTCGGCTACCGGCCGCGGGTGGCGGTGCGCACCGAGCAGACCGCCGTCGCGCCCCTGCTCACGGCGGCCGGGATCGGGCCGTCGCTGGTGCCCGCGGCGATCGTCCCGACGGACTTCCCGGGCACCGTCGCCCGCCCGGTCCCCCGCGTCGAGCGGGAGCTCGCGGCCTACACCGGCGCCGACCCCGACGCCCTGACCAACCGCTTCCTCGGCGACGTCGCCCGGCACGCGGTGCTCATGCCCGACCACGTCACGGCGGCGCTGCGCGGGCCCGCCGTGCTATGACACGGGCCCACGGAACGATCGCTCGAGGAGGTCCCACCGCATGGACGCACGCCCGACGACCGCCGTCATCGGCGGCGGCACGATGGGCGCCGGGATCGCCCACGTCCTGCTCGCCGCCGGCTCCCCGGTGGTGCTCGTGGAGGCGGACGGGTCCCGGCTGGACGCGGCGGCGCAGGCCGTGTCGACGAGCCTCGACGGTGCCGCGCAGCGCGGGAAGCTGCCCGAGGGCACCACGCGCGAGGACCTCGTCGCCCGCCTCACGCCCACCACGGCGGTGGACGAGCTGCCCGCGGACACCGCGCTGGTGGTCGAGGCGGTGCCCGAGCGGGTGGACGTCAAGCAGACGGTGCTCGGCGCCGCCGCCCGCGCCTGCCCCGAGGCCGTGCTCGCGTCGAACACCTCGTCGCTGTCGATCGGCGCGATCGCCGCGGAGCTGCCCGGCGAGCGCGTCATCGGCATGCACTTCTTCAACCCGGTGCCCGCGCAGAAGCTCGTCGAGCTCGTCGTGCACCCGGGGACGTCGGAGGCGACGACGCAGGCCTGCCGCGACTGGGTCGACGCGCTGGGCAAGACGTCGATCGTCGTCAACGACGCGCCCGGCTTCGCCACCTCGCGCCTGGGCCTGACCGTGGGGCTCGAGGCGATCCGCATGGTCGAGGAGGGCGTCGCCAGCCCCGAGGACATCGACACCGGCATGCAGCTGGGCTACCGCTGGCCCATGGGCCCGCTGCGCCTGACCGACGTCGTCGGCCTCGACGTGCGCCTGGCGATCGCCGAGCACCTGACGCAGGAGCTCGGCCCGCGGTTCACCCCGCCCCAGCTGCTGCGCGACAAGGTGGAGCGCGGCGAGCTCGGGCAGAAGTCCGGGCGCGGCTTCTACGACTGGAGCTGAGCGTGGACCTCGACCTGGGCGGGCGGGTCGCCATCGTCACCGGCGCCTCGCGCGGCATCGGCCTGGCGTGCGCGCGGGCGCTCGCGACCGAGGGCGCGCACGTCGTGCTCGTCGGCCGCGACGCGGACACGCTGGAGGGCGCGGCGGGGCGGGTGCGCTCGGCCGGGCCCGCGTCGACGGTGCTGCCGGTCGTCGCCGACACCACCGACGACACGGCGGTGCGCGCCATGGTGGAGCGGGCGGTCGGCGAGCTCGGCGGCGTCGACGTGCTGGTCAACGCTGCGGCGCGCCCGGCGGGCGGGACGTCGATCCCGCCGCTGACCGAGCTGACCGACGACGCGGTGCTCGCCGAGGTCGACACCAAGGTGCTCGGCTACCTGCGCACCGCCCGGGCCGTGGCGCCGCACATGACCGCCCAGGGCTGGGGGCGGATCGTCAACATCTCGGGCCTCAACGCGCGGCGCACGGGGTCGATCGCCGGGACGATCCGCAACGTCGGCGTCGCCGCGCTGACCGCGAACCTCGCCGACGAGCTCGGCCCGCACGGCGTCGGCGTCGTCGTCGTGCACCCGGGCTACACCGAGACCGAGCGGACGGCCGGGATGATCGCCGACCGGGTGGCGGCGAGCGGGCGCTCGGAGGACGAGGTCCGCGCCGAGCTCGCGCAGGCCACCAGCCTGCGGCGGATCATCACCGCCGACGAGGTCGCCGACGTCGTCGCGTTCCTCGCCTCGCCCCGCGCGGTCAGCGTCACCGGCGGCGCCGTCGCGGCCGCGGGCGGCGAGCGCGGGGTCGTGCACTACTGAGGCGCGCCGGGGGACGCAGCGAACGCGCTGTTCGCTGCTTCTACGCGTCCGAAGTCCCCGTTGATCACCGCCGAGGACCCGGCCCCGCACACAGACGAACCGGCGCCCCCGTGACGGGGACGCCGGTTCGTATCTGGGAGGAAGTGTCAGCTCGGGACCCGCACGGTCCCGGTCGTCCCACCGACCGACTGATTGCGCTCAGCGGCGTGGAGTCTGGTGTGGATCAGCTCCCGTGCGCGGTGCGGCGCCGGGACGACCGGGTCCTCGTGATGCGGTGCGGGGTCTTCCCTGCGTCCAATCCATCACCTCTTCCCGGTCATTCCACTGCGGTCGTGTGCGCGGTGCGGACCAACCCTCAGCTCGTGTGGCCGGCACCACAGCGACACCTCCGACGGTACTCCCGGCACGGGCGGGGTCAAGGGGTCCGACGCTCCAGTGCCAACAGCAATCGCTTGCGTGCGATACCGGGTCCCCCACCCGAGGGTTCGCCCGCGGCGTTGACGACGCGATGACACGGAACGAGCAGACTGACCGGATTACGAGCGTTCGCGGTCCCCACGGCCTGGGCCGCGCGCGGTTTCCCCACCGCCGCCGCGAGCGCGCCGTACGTCGTCACCGACCCGTAGGGCACCTCGGCCAGCGCCGCCCACACCGCGCGCGAGAAGGCCGTCCCGGGCGGGTCGACGGGCACCGAGAACCGCTCCCGCTCCCCCGCGAAGTACTCGTCGAGCTCGGCGGCGAGGGCGTCCAGGCCCGCGCAGGCGCCGTCGTCGGGCACGCCGAAGGCCGGGTCGGGCTCGCGCTCGCGCTGGTCGTGGACGTGCACCCCGACGACCGCGTCGCGCTCGTCGTCCCAGGTGAGCGTCAGCGGGCCGATCGGGCTGTCGACGACGCGGAAGCGGCGGGTGGAGGGCGTCACCGGGGGCGTCACGCGTCCCGGTCTACCCCGCCGGGTAGGCCGGGGATGTGCGTGCCATCGGAGTGAATTCGTACGGAGGCCCCGACGCCCTCGAGGTCGTCGAGCTGCCCGACCCCCACGCCGGTCCCGGCGAGGTCCGGCTACGCGTGCGGGCGGCGGCGGTCAACCCCACCGACACCCTCGTCCGGGACGGCTCCCGCGCGGAGCGCCAGCGCAAGGACCCGCCGCCGTACGTGCCGGGCATGGACGCCGCGGGCGAGGTCGACGAGATCGGCGAGGGCACCGACACCGAGCTGCACGTCGGCGACGCGGCGATGGCGATCGTCGTGCCCGACGGCAGCCACGGCGCCTACGCCGAGCACGTCGTCGTGCCCGCCGCTTCCGTGGTGCGGGCGCCGGCGACCGCGTCGATCGTCGAGGCCGCGACGCTGCCGATGAACGCCCTGACCGCCCGCCTCGCGCTCGACACGCTCGCGCTGGCGCCGGGCGGGACGCTCGCGGTCACCGGCGCCGCCGGCGCGCTCGGGGGCTACGTCGTGCAGCTCGCGAAGGCCGACCGGCTCACGGTGGTCGCGGACGCGTCCGAGGCCGACGAGGCCCTGGTGCGGGAGCTCGGCGCCGACGTCGTCGTGCGGCGGGGTGACGACGTGGCCCAGCGCATCCGCGACGACCAGCCGGGCGGGGTCGACGCGGTCGTCGACGCGTCCCTGCAGGGCGACGCGCTGCTCGACGCGGTCCGCGACGGCGGCAAGATCGCGACGGTGCGCGGTCACCGGGGCGCCGACGAACGCGGGATCACGTGGCACCCGGTGCTGGTGCGCGAGGTCGCCGAGGACCACGCGGCCCTCGAGACGCTGCGCCGCCAGGCCGAGGAGGGTGTGCTGACCCTGCGCGTCGCCGACACCATCCCCGCCGACAAGGCGCCCGAGGCCCACCGGCGCCTCGAGGCCGGCGGCGTCCGCGGCCGGCTGGTGCTGACGTTCTGACCCCGTCGTGAGCGAACTCTCGAGCCATGGCTCTGGAGTTCGCTCACGTACTCAGCCGAACGTGTCGATCAGCTCCGTGACGCAGAGGACGCCGAAGAGCACCGCCGCGCCGACGAGCAGGGTCGTCGAGAGCCAGCCGTTGCGCCACTCCCGCGGCGTGCGGCTGCTGTTGAGCAGCCACAGCAGCGTGATCGCCAGGAACGGCATGAAGAACGCCCCGAGCGCGCCGTACGCAACGACCAGCGCGAACGGCCGCCCGAGGAACAGCAGCACCATCGGCGGGAACGTGAGCCAGAGCAGGTAGGCCCGGAACGGCAGGCTGCGCTCGGCGTCCTCGGAGAGCTGCCCGGCCGCGGCGAGTTCCTCCGGCGTCCTGGCGACGGCCTCGCGGCGGGTGCGGACGAAGTCGGTGACCATCAGGCTCACGCCCTGCCACACGCCGAGCAGCGACGAGAACGACGTCGCGAAGAACCCGACGAGGAAGAGCGTCGCGATCACCGGGCCGAAGCGCTGGGCGAGGATCGCGTCGAGGTCGAGCAGGCCGCGGTCGCTCTCGACCAGCGCGATGTTGGCCGTGTAGAGCAGCTCCGCGCCGACGACGAGCATCGCGGCGACGAAGATGCCGGTGGTGATGTAGGCGACGCGGTTGTCCAGCCGCATGATCTTCATCCAGGAGCTGTCGCGCCAGCCCTTGGCGTTGACCCAGTAGCCGTACGCCGCCATCGTCACCGTGCCGCCGACGCCGCCGACGAGGCCGAGCGTGTAGATCCCCGAGCCCTCCGGCAGCGTCGGGACCAGGCCCGCGAGCATCGCCGGGACGTCGGGCAGCACGAGGATCGCCAGCCCCACGACGACGACGAACATGACGCCCACGAGCACCGTCATGATCTTCTCGAACAGCGGGTACGAGCCGAACCACACGAGCACCAGCCCGACCAGGCCGCACGGGATGCCCCATGCCGGGATCGAGCCGCCGAACATCGCCGCCAGCGGCAGCGCCGACGACGTCATCGCCGTCGCGCCGTAGACGAACCCCCAGATCGCGACGTAGACGACGAAGTAGACGGTCGTCCACGCGCCCAGCGAGCGCCAGCCCGCGAAGATCGTCGAGCCGGTCGCGAGGTGCCAGCGGCCGGTGGCCTCGGCCAGCGCGATCTTGACGACGACGCCGAGCACCACCGCCCACAGCAGGGTGTAGCCGTACTCGGCGCCGGCGACGAGGGTGGCGACGAGGTCGCCCGCGCCCACGCCGGTCGCCGCGACGACGATGCCCGGTCCGACGATGCTCCAGCGCCGGCGGGGCTGCTGGCCCGCGACGACGTCCTCGGTCCCCCGATCGGTCATGCGGGGCAGTCCACCACGATCACCCCTCGCGTCGGGAGACCTGCGTCACGGCCTCGGCGGGCGTGCCACGCCAGGCCGGTCCGTGCCCGGGGAGCAGCACATCCGCCGCCAGCCCCGCCAGGGGCTCGAGCGGGGCGCGCGCGTGGTCGAAGAACGCGGGTAGGCGCTGGGGTCCGTGGTGCGGGCTGGTGGGGTGCCCGGTGACGAGCACGTCGCCGGTGACGAGCACGCCGGCGTCGGGGAGCAGGTAGGCGGTGTGCCCGCTGGTGTGACCGGGCGTGGCGACCGGGACGGGGCGGCCGGGCAGGTCGAGCGGTGCACCCCCGGCGATCCCGCGGGCCTCCGACAGCGCGACCTGGCGCAGGGCCCCGAGCCGCGCGGCGTGCACCGCCCACGTCAGCACCCGTGGACGCCAGGCGTTCCGGACGACGTCGGCCGGGCCCGCCTGCTCGAGGAACTCGCGGCGGGCGTGGCGTGCCTCGACCGGGCTGGTCAGCACCGGGATCCCGTGGCGCGCGACCAGCGGTGCGAGCCCGCCGACGTGGTCGACGTGGGCGTGGGTGACCAGGGCGGCGACCACGTCGCCCGGCGCGCGCCCCACGGCCGCGAGCGAGGCCTCCACGGCTGCGGCGTCGCCCGGGTAGCCGCCGTCGACCAGCGTCACCGCCTCGCCGTCGACGACGAGCACCCAGTTCACCGCCGACCCGCGCACGAGGTGCACGCCGTCGGCGACCTCCTCGATCCTCACGGCGTGCGGGTCCCCACGTGCTCGGCGAGGAACGCGGCCACCTGCGGCCGCGTCGCCTGGGCGCCCGGGCTGCCGAAGGGGAAGTCGAAGACGTGGTCGGCGTGCGGCACCTCGACCAGCCGTCCCGGCACGCCCGCGGCCCGCAGCGCGCGGTGCACCCAGACCACCACCGGGTGCGCGCCGGGCCCGGTGGGCCGGTAGAGGTCGAGGACCAGGGGCCGGCCGAGCTCGTCGACGGCGTAGGGCTCGGTGCGGTCGGGTCCGCCGTCGGGCTGCCCGGTGACGGTCAGCGCCTGCCACCAGTCGATCCGGGTGTCCGACGCGCGGGCCTGCGTGACGAGGACCCCGACGAGGGCGACGACGGCGACGAGCGCCACGCCGGCGACGACCGCGCCGTCGGTCCGCGCCCCGAGCACCCGGGCCAGCACGCCCAGCCCGACCCCGGCGAGCGCCGCCAGCGCCGCGTGCAGCGGGTACTGCCCGGTGACGAAGGACCGGAGGAAGCCGACGACCGGCAGCCGCGGCGCGTACGTGCCGACCGCGACGACGAGCACCCCGAGCAGCCACACCACCGCCAGCACGCGCACCAGCCACACCAGCACCCGCGTGCCCTCCTCCGCTCGGTGATCCCCTCACCACGCGGGGCGGGGCGTCGCAGCGAGGGCGGACCGCGTCACCCGAAGGCCGCCGCCACCCGCCGACCCCGCGGCGCGGCGAGCACGCGCCGGGCCGCCACGGCCACGACGGCGACCAGGGCCACGAGCGCCGCGACGGTCACCGCGAGCGGCGGGCCCATGACCACGATCGCCCCGAGCGCCCAGACCACCGACGCCGCGTAGGGCAGCGCCCCGGCCGTGCGGGCGACGACGGCGGCGGCGATCGCCCCGGTCACGAGCAGGACCAGCGCACCCAGCACCGTCGCGACGCCGCCGGTGCCCGGCGCGCCGAGGAACGTGCCCGTGGTGGCCGCGCCGACCACGGTCGCGACGCTGACCCAGCCCGCGTAGAGCGCCACGGGGCCGTGGAGCATCCAGCGGTCCGCCGCCCCGTCCGCGGGGTGGGCGGTCAGCCGCGCCAGCGCCACCGCGAGCACGACGAGCAGCGCGACGATGACCGCCTGCGCGAGCAGGACCGCCTGCGCAGAGAAGGCGAGGATCCAGCCGGCGTTGAGCGCCGCCGACGCGACCAGCCACCAGCCCGTGGCCCGCTGCACCGGGCGCTCGGGCTGGCCGGGCAGCACGCCGCGCACAGCGAGCACCAGCAGCGCCGCGTAGATCACGCCCCAGATCGAGAACGCCGCGGGCACCGGCATGACGACCGTGGTGTTCTCCTGCGCCACCTGGCCCACCGACAGGCCGAACGCACCCGAGCCGCCCAGCCCGCCCGCGACCACCTGCACCAGCGCGCCGAGCAGCAGCGCCCCGGCCCGCACCCGGTCCGCCACCGTCACCCGCGACCGCACCGACGTCGTCACCCGGAACTCCTCCATCGTCGAACCTCTCGATTGTCGAGAGTACAGCGATCGCCGCTAGGCTGCACCCCGTGACGGACGGTGGCCGGGAGCAGCGCGAGCACCTGGTCGAGCTGCTCCAGGCCTACGCCGACGAGGCCGGGCGGCTGGGGCACGCCTTCGCCGCCGGGCAGGGGCTGCACCGCACCGATGCCGCGGCGCTGCTCGCCGTCCTGCGCGCCGAGCGCGACGGCGACCCGCTGACGCCGGGGCGGCTCGGCGAGGAGGTCGGCCTGTCATCGGGGGCGACGACCGCCGCGGTCGACCGGCTCGAGCGCCTCGGGCACCTCCACCGCCGCCGCGACGGCGCCGACCGCCGCCGGGTGACGCTGCACCACGACCCCGCGGGCGCCGACGTCGGGCGCGCCTTCTTCGGGCCGCTCGCCGCCCGCCTCGACGCCGTGCTCGGGGGCTACACGCCCGCCGAACTGGCCGTCGTCCACCGTTTCCTCACCGAGGTCGTCGCGTCGGTGGCCGAGCACCGCGCCGAGGTGTCGCAGGGAGGGTCGTCCTGAGCTCCCCGATCGGCGCGCCGGCCCGCCTCGCGGTGGTCGTCGCGGTCGTCCTCGCGGTCCTCGCCCTGCTCGTCACCCTGATCGTCGTGCTCGCCCGCAGCGACATCGCCGCCCGTCCCCGCTGCACGATCACCGCGCCGCCCGACTCCCCCGGCCTGCCCGCCACGTGGACGCTCAGCACGGAGCAGGCCGACAGCGCGGCGACGATCGTCGGGGTCGGCCGGCGTCTCGGTGTCCCCGACCGCGCCGTGACGGTCGCCCTGGCCACCGCCATCCAGGAGTCGGGGCTGGCGAACCTCCGCGGCGGCGACCGCGATTCCCTCGGCCTGTTCCAGCAGCGCCCGAGCCAGGGCTGGGGCTCCGAGGAGGAGATCCTCGACCCCGTCTACAGCACGACCGCCTTCTACACCGCGCTCCTGCGGGTCCCCGGCTGGGCGGGCATGGACGTCACCGTGGCCGCGCAGACGGTGCAGCGCAGCGGCTTCCCCGAGGCGTACGCCGACCACGAGCCCGAGGCGCGCCTCATGGCGGTGTCGCTGCTCGGGCAGGCGCCGGCGTCGTGGACCTGCACGGACCTGCCCGCCGCTCCGCCCGCCGACCCCTCGGGCGGCGCCGTCGCCGAGCTCGCCGCCGCGGAGCTGGGCACGCGGCGGCTGTCGGGCGCGCAGCCGGCCGAGGAGGGGTGGGCGATCGCGACGTGGCTCGTCGCCCACGCGGAGCGGCTCGCGCTCGAGAGCGTCACCTACGACGGGCGGACCTGGACCGTCACCTCCGGCGCGTGGGAGCAGGCCGGCCCGGCGGACGGGCGCCTCGCGCTGCGGCGGATCGGCCAGCCCTGAGCCGCGCCGAGGAGTGATCGAAGTACCGATACGGACGTTGAGTGTCTGCCACGGCACTTCGCTGATACGCCGGTCAGCGCAGGGCCAGGAGCGCCCCGGCGCCGACGAGCACGAGCACGGCGAGCACGACCAGCGCGATCCCGAGGCGGCGGACCGCCGACCACGGCTCGCTCTCGCCCGGGTCGGGCCCCTCGTGCGGGACGTCCTGGGGCCGGGTGCCCGCCGGGCCACGCCGGGCCGGGGCGTCGGGCGCCGGCCGCGTGATCACCTCGGTGCGCCGGACGGGGTCGGGCGCGGCGAAGCGGCGCAGGTCGTCGGCGAGCTCGCGGGCGTCGTGGTGGCGCATCGCGGGCTCGAGGGCCAGGGCGCGCAGCACGACGGCGTCGAGGTCCGGGGAGATCGCCGGCTCGCGCTCGCGCGGCGGCACCGGTGACTCGCGCAGGCGCTGCGAGGCCACCTCGACCGAGCTCGGGCCGCGGAACGGGATCTCGCCGGTGAGCAGCTCGTAGAGCGTGCAGCCCACGGCGTAGACGTCCGAGCGCCCGTCGAGCGGCTCGCAGCGGACCTGCTCGGGCGAGAGGTACGCGGCCGTGCCCATGACGACGCCGGTGCCGGTGAAGCCCTCGACGTCGGCGACCTGTGCGATGCCGAAGTCCATCAGCTTGACGGTGCCGTCCTCGCAGCGCATGACGTTGCCCGGGTTGACGTCGCGGTGCACGATCCCGCGGTCGTGGGCGGCGGCGAGCGCCTCGCACACCGGCACCAGCACCGACGCCGCCTCGTCCGGCGGGAGGCGGCCGCGGTCGCGCAGCTCGTCGCGCAGGGTGCGCCCCCGCACGAGCTCCATGACGACGAAGACCTCGCCGCCCTCGGCGAACCCGACGTCGTGCACGGCGACGACGTGCGGGTGGTCGATGACCGCCGCCGCGCGGGCCTCGTCGCGCAGGCGCCCGCCGTACTCGGCGTCGCCGCGGAACTCGGCCGGCAGCAGCTTCACCGCGACCGTGCGCCCGAGCTCCCGGTCGAGCGCCCGGTGCACCTCGGCCATCCCGCCGCGGCCGATCAGCCCGCGCAGCTCGTAGCGGTCCGCCAGGACCGGCGCGGCGCCCGACCCGGCCCCGGCCTCCGGGGCGCTCACATCCGTCGGGTCCGCGCCGCGTCCCCGCCGCCGAGCAGGGCGTCGAACAGGTAGCGCTGGTCGACCATCGCCTGGCGCATGTCCTCGGTGCCCGCGCTGCCCTCCTCGACGTCGGTGACCGTGCGGTGGGACGCCCGGTAGCGCTCGACGAGGTCGGGGTGGTCGACCGAGATCATCTTGGCGCGGTCCTCGAAACGCTCGTTGGGGTAGCCGCGCTCCCGCATCACCTGCTGGACGAGCAGGTCGGCGTCGCGCAGGCCCGTCGACGGGTTCTCGACGAAGGTCGACTGCGCCGAGTCCCACGCCTTGCCGAACCGGTCGCGCTCGCCCTCGTCGAGCTCGCGGATCTCCAGCTCCCGACGGCGCTTGAGACGGGCCCGCAGCTCGCGCTCCCCATCCCTGACGCCGTACTCGGAGACGACGCGGTCGTACTCGCCGCCGAACTGACTGCGCAGCGCAGCGCGGCGCGACCGCGAGCGGCTGCGCGCCACGACGACCAGCACGACCCCGATCACGAGGACGGCGACCGCGACGATGACGGCGATGACGACCGGATCCATGAACCCCTCCGCGCGTCCCGACGGCATGCAGGACGATCAAACCACCCGGTTCCCGGTCCGCCCGGTCCGCGATCCCCGTTCGGGTGAACAGTCGCCGAACGGTTCGTCCGGCTCCGCCGTCCCGATCAGCCGGGCACGACCATCCAGCCCAGTACCGGCGTCGACTGCAGCAGTACCAGCACGCACATCCCCGCCAGGAACACGAGGCTCCACAGCAGCACCTTGCGGAAGATCTCGCCCTCGCGCCCGCTCATGGACACCGCCGAGGCGGCGATGGCGAGGTTCTGCGGCGAGATCATCTTGCCCAGGACGCCGCCGGAGCTGTTCGCCGCCGCGAGCAGGATCGGGTCGAGACCGGCACCCCGGGCGGCGGTGACCTGCAGGGAGCCGAACAGCGAGTTGGCCGAGGTGTCCGAGCCGGTCACGGCGACGCCCAGCCAGCCCAGTACCGGGGAGAGCACGGCGAAGAACCCGCCGGTGCCGGCGAGCAGCCCGCCCAGGGTCAGCGTCTGGCCCGAGGTGTTCATGACGTAGGCCAGCGCCAGCACGGCCATGACCGTGACGATGGCGGTGCGCAGCTGCACGAGCGTCCGCCCGTAGGCGGCGACGGCGACGCCGGGCCGCACGCGCAGCACCAGCGCGGTGACGATGCCGGCGATGAGCAGGATCGTGCCCGCCGACTCCAGCCAGTTGAACGTGAACGCCTGCGTCGACACGGGCCGCCCCGCCTCGGTGAGGACGTTGAGCCCGGGCCAGTTGAACTTCACCGTCGTGGCGCTCAGGGCGTCGTCGATCACGGGGATCTGCTGCAGCGAGAACAGCAGGATGATGATCAGGTACGGCGCGTAGGCGAGGACGACGTCCCGGCGGGTGTCCCGGCTGTGGTCGTCGTGGTCGGAGCCCGCCGGGGCGTCGGTGCTGGCCGCACCGCCTCCGGAGCCGCCTCCCCCGGCCGACCCACCGCCGGCCACGCCCACCGACTCCCGGGCGTCCTCCGACGCGTCCGTCACCACCGCGCTGCGTCGGGGCGGGCGGGCCCGGACCAGCAGGACCACCGCACCCGCCGCGAGCAGCGCGGCGACGATGTCGGTGAGCGCGAGGGAGATGTAGTTCGACGTCACGAACTGCGCGACGCCGAAGACGACCCCGGCGACGAGCGCCACCGACCACGTCTCGCGCAGACCCCGGGCGCCGTCGACGAGCGCGACGAGGACGAACGGGACGAACAGGGCCAGGATCGGGGTCTGCCGCCCGACCATCGCCCCGAGGGCCTCCTCGGGCAGGCCGGTCACCGAGGCGAGCGTGGTGATCGGCACGGCGATCGCGCCGAAGGCGACCGGTGCGGTGTTGGCCACCAGCGCCACCACGGCAGCCTTGAGCGGGCTGAACCGCAGGGCCATGAGCATCACGGTGCAGATCGCGACCGGGGTGCCGAAGCCGGCGAGCGCCTCGAGCAGCGCGCCGAAGCAGAAGGCGATGATCACCGCCTGGACCCGCTGGTCGTCGGAGACCGACCCGAAGGATCGGCGCAGCACGTCGAAGTGTCCCGTCGACACCGTCATCTGGTAGATCCACAACGCGTTGATGACGATCCAGAGGATCGGGAAGAACCCGAAGACCGCGCCCTCGGCGCCGGCCAGCAGCGCCTGCCCGACGGGCATGCCGTAGGCCACGATCGCGACCGCCAGCGCGACGGCCAGCCCGATCAGCGACGCGAGCCACGCGCGCATCCGCAGACCGCCCAGCAGCACGAACAGCGTGAGCAGCGGGAGCACCGCGACCAGCGAGCTCAGGGCCAGGGACCCGCCGAGCGGGGTGTCGTTCTGGACGTACACGGTGCTCACCTCCCGACCGCCCGGCACCGCGCCGCGCGTGGTGGCGCAGAGTGCCCGTTTCCTCGCTCGGTGTCGACACGAACGGGCGTCGAATCTCGGTGAGGCTGCTGGCGATCGCGCTCCGCGAGGAGCACCCTGCTCTCCGTGACGACGACCCCCCCGGGTACGACAGCGACGACCGGCTCGACCGACCGCCGCTTCTTCGGCCATCCCCTGGCCCTGGGCACCGTGTTCTCGGTCGAGCTGTGGGAGCGCTTCTCGTTCTACGGGATGCAGGCCGTCATGGCCTACTACCTGTACTACGCCGTGACCGAGGGCGGGCTCGGGTTCCCCGAGGCGTCCGCGACGAGCGTCATCGGCGCCTACGGCGGCCTGGTCTACCTCGCGGCCGTCGTCGGCGCGTGGGTGGCCGACCGTCTCCTGGGCGCCGAACGGACGCTGTTCGTCTCCGCGATCGCGGTCATGGCCGGGCACCTCGCCCTCGCGGTCCTGCCCGGGGTCGCCGGTGTCTCGGTCGGTCTCGTGCTGGTCGCCCTGGGCAGCGGCGGGGTGAAGACCTCGGCGACGACGGTGGTCGGCTCGCTCTACGACCGCAACGACCCGCGCGCCGACGCCGGCTTCTCGATCTTCTACATGGGCGTCAACATCGGCGCGCTCGTCGGGCCGCTCCTCACCGGCCTGACCCAGGAGCTGGCCGGCTTCCACTGGGCGTTCGGGCTCGCCGCCATCGGGATGGCGCTCGGCCTGACGATCTACACGCTCGGCCGGCGCGGCCTGCCCGCCAGCGCGGCCGTCGTGCCCAACCCGCTGCCGACCGGCGCCTGGGTGCGCCCGGCCGTCGTCGCGGTCGCCGTCGTGGTGCTCGTCGGCGTCGGCTTCGCCACCGGCGTCCTGTCGGCGGCCACCCTGTCGACGAGCGTCGCGATCGTCGTCGCCGTGATCTCGATCGTGATCTTCGCGATCATGCTGACCAGCCGGGAGGTGGACGACGACGAGCGCAGCCGCGTGCGGGCGTTCATCCCGATGTGGCTCGGCAGCGTGGTGTTCTGGTCGCTGTTCCAGCAGCAGTTCACCGTCGTGACGCTCTACTCCGACACGCGGTTGGACCGGGACCTGTTCGGCTGGGAGATGCCCATCGCCTGGGTGAACTCGATCCAGCCGTTCTGGGTCATCGTGCTCGCGCCGCTGTTCGCCGTGCTCTGGACCACGCTCGGCGACCGGGCCCCGTCGACGCCGGTGAAGTTCGCCCTCGGCGCCGGCGGGATGGGCGCGGCGTTCCTGCTGTTCCTGCCCTGGGCCGGCGGCGGCGTGAACACCACGCCGGTGCTCGCGATCGTGCTCATCCTGCTGGTGTTCGCGCTCGCCGAGCTCAACCTCTCGCCGGTGGGGCTCTCGCTCTCGACCCGCGTCGGGCCCGCCGCCTTCCGCAACCTCGCGGTGGCGCTGTTCTACCTGTCGATCTCGCTGGGCTCGGCGCTGGCGGGCACGCTCGCGGGCTTCTACTCCCCCGAGACCGAGGGCGCCTACTTCGGCATCACCGGCGCCGCGGCGATCGTCCTGGGCCTCGCGCTGTTCGCGCTGAGCCCGTGGATCCGCCGCGCGATGCGGGGGGTGCGGTAGACCCGTCGGCGTGACCGCGGACCCGCTCGCCGAGCACCGCCCCCACCTGCTCGCCGTCGGCTACCGGCTGACGGGCTCGCGCGCCGACGCCGAGGACGCGGTGCAGGACGCCTGGCTGCGCTGGGACCGGCTCGGCGACGAGGGCCGGGCCGCGGTGCGCGACGTCCGGGCGTGGCTCGCGACGACGGTGTCGCGGCTGTGCCTGGACCGGGTGCGGTCGGCCCCCGCCCGCCGCGAGCGCTACGTCGGGCCGTGGCTGCCCGAGCCGCTGGTGACCACGGGTCCCGACGACGTGTTCGACGCCGTCGCCGCCCGGCAGGACGTGCGGATGGCCGCCCTGCTCGTGCTCGAGCACCTCACCCCCGACCAGCGGGTCGCGTTCGTCCTGCACGACGGCGCCGGCGTCGGCTTCGACGACGTCGCCGAGGTCCTCGGCTGCACGACCACGACGGCCCGCCAGCACGCCTCGCGGGCCCGGCGCTCGGTGGCTGCAGCGACCGCGGCGGGCCGGCTCCCCGACCCGGTCCCCGCACCCGAGCAGCGCCGGGTGCTCGACGCGTTCCTCGCGGCGCTCGCCGCGGGCGACGTGCCGGCGCCGGTCGCCGTCCTGCACCCCGACGCCGAGCTGCGCACGGACGGCGGCGGGATCGTCAAGGCCGCCCGCCGGGTGGTCCGCGGGGCCGACCGGATCGCGCGGCTTCTCGTCGCGCTCGCCCAGGAGACCGGGCCGGAGCTGCTCGCGGCCGTCCGCCCGGTGACGGTGAACGGCGAGGTGGGGATGCTGCTGCCCGCCCCGGACCAGGTGGGGCCGCCGATGGTCGGGGTCCTCACCGTCGCCGACGGCCGGGCGGTCGGGGTGCACGTCGTCATGACCCCCGAGAAGCTCCGGGCCTGACGGGCACCTCGCACGACGCCGCGAACCCCTGGGCGCGCAGGCCGAGGGCGGCGTTCTCCCGGGCGCGCTGGTTCTCGACGGCCACGAGGTGGGTCAGCTCGACCAGGCCCGCGTGGCCCAGCCGGGCGTCGAGGTCGGCGACCTGGGCGTCGGTGACGGTCGGCGGCTGGGCCGTCACGGCGTCGGCGTAGGCGAGGACGGCGCGCTCGTCGGCGTCGAAGCCCGGGTCGTCGGGCGCGCCGTCGGCCGCGGCGCGCCGCAGGTGGTCGGCGTCGAGGCCCTCGCGGATCCAGAGCATCTCGCCGAAGTCGACGCACCAGGCGCAGCCCACCTGCGTCGCCGTGCGGTACACGGCGAGCTCGCGCAGGCGGGCCGGCAGGACCGTCGCGACCTTCTCGGTGAGCGACTCGGCCACCGCCGCGGTCCAGAACAGGCCCGGGTGGTGGCGCAGGGCGGCGAAGGGCTCGGGGACGTCGCCGAAGCGGCGGCGGGCGAACGCGTAGGCCAGGCGGCCGAGGACGCCGGCCTCGCGGTCGCCGACGAGGGGGATGCGGGCCATCGGGGGACTCCTCTCGTGACGTGGTACCGGGAGGACGGCGCAGCCCGGCGCGACGTGACACGGTGTCCGCCATGGAGGCCTCCGACTTCGCCGACGTCCTGACCTCGGTCCGCGAGTTCGTCCGCGAGCAGGTGGTGCCGCGCGAGGACGAGATCGAGGCGGCCGACGAGGTCCCGGAGAAGCTGCGCGAGCAGTGCAAGGCCATGGGGCTCTACGGCTTCGCCATCCCCGAGGAGTACGGGGGCATCGGGCTGTCGATGGCCGAGGAGGTCGAGCTCGCCATGGAGCTCGGCTGGACGACCCCGTCGCTGCGCTCGATGTTCGGCACCAACAACGGCATCGCGGGCCAGGTGCTGCTCACCGGCGGCACCGCGGAGCAGAAGGCCGAGTGGCTGCCGCGGCTGGCGACCGGCGAGGTCGTGGCGTCGTTCGCGCTCACCGAGCCCGACGCCGGCTCCGACCCGTCGTCGCTGACGACGCGCGCCGTCCGGGACGGTGACGAGTTCGTGATCACCGGGGCGAAGCGCTGGATCACCAACGCCCCGCTGGCCGACGTGCTCATGGTCTTCGCGCGCACTCGGGGTGGGCCGGGCGACGACACGGTCGCGCCGGCCAAGGGCATCTCCACGTTCCTCGTGCCCACGTCGGCGGCCGGGGTCTCGTTCTCCGAGCACGACGCGAAGATGGGCCAGCGCGGCTCGTGGACCTGCGAGGTCTACCTCGACGACGTCCGGGTGCCGGCGTCGCACCTGGTCGGCGGAGACCATGAGGAGGGGGGAGGTGGCCTGCACCGCGGCTTCGTCACCGCGATGCGCTGCCTCGCGCACGGGCGCCTGCACATCGCGGCGCTGTGCACGGGGATGTCCGCGCGCCTGGTCGAGGAGATGCGCCTGTTCGCCACCGAGCGCGAGCAGGGCGGGCACAAGATCGCTGCCTACCAGCTCGTACAGGGCCTCGTGGCCGACTCGGTCACCGACTGGCACGCCGGGCGCGCGCTGGTCCGCGAGGCCGCGCGGGCCTACGACGACGGCTCGGACACCACGATGGGCCCGTCGACGGCGAAGTACTTCTGCTCGGAGGCGGTCGGGCGCATCGCGGACCGGGCGGTGCAGGTGCACGGTGGCTCGGGCTACATGCGCGGCGTGCCGGTGGAGCGCTTCTACCGCGACGCCCGCCTGTTCCGGATCTACGAGGGCACGAGCCAGATCCAGCAGGTGATCATCGCCCGGGGCCTGCTCGGGTCGGCCGCCCGCGGCTGAGCCGGCCCGCGTGGTGGAGCGAGAAACTCCTCGCCGCGTGCCACGCAGCCAGGGTGACCCTCGCTCCACGTGCGCGGCCCACCCTGCTTGGATCGGAGATCATGACGCTCGACGGGAGCATCCTCGCGGGGCTCGTGCGGCCCGGCGCGCGCATCGCGCTGGCCGACGGCACGGGCAGCCCGCGCGCGGCGTACCCGCTGCTCTCCGAGCTCGCCCGCGAGCGCGGCGACCTGCGCCTGGTCACCGGCTGGCTGCCCGGCGCGCCCGACGGGCTCGACCTCGAGGCCTTCGCCGACGCCCGCACGGTCATGCCCGGCTGGGGCCTGCGCCGGGCCGTCGACGCCGGTCACGTGCGCGCGGTGCCGGCGCGCCTGTCGGCGGTGCCCGCGCTGGTCGCGGGTCCGCTGCGCCCCGACGTCCTCGTGGTGGCCGCGGCGCCCGGGCCGGTGGGCCCGGTCCTCGGCGCCGAGGTCGGCTGGGTCCGCGCGGTGATCGACCTGGGCGTCCCGCTCGCCGTCGTGCTCGACCGGGGGCTGCCGCGGGCCGCGTCCGGGCCGCCCCTGCCCGACGCGCAGGTCTTCGTGCTCGGCGAGGTCGACGACGGCCCACACGTCGTCCCCTCGGGCGAGCCCAGCGCCGAGCACGCCGCGATCGGGCGGCACGTCGCGGGCCTGCTCACCGACGGGGTGCGCCTGCAGTGGGGCCCCGGGCAGCTCGGCGCGGCCGTCGTCGACGGGGTGCGGGCGGCCGGGGTGCGGGTGCGCACCGACTCGGGGCTGCTCGGCGACGGGGTCGTCGCCCTCGACGAGGCCGGGCTGCTGATCGGCGACCCCGTCGCCACCTACCTCGTCGGCACCGCCGCGCTCTACGGCTGGGCCGACGTCCGCGGGCGCGCCGGGCGTCCGGTGCTGCACCGCATCGAGCACACCCACGACCTGAGCCGGCTGTCCGCCGACCCGCCGCTCGTGGCCGTCAACACCGCGGTGGAGATCGACCTCGACGGTCAGGTCAACGTCGAGGGCACCGCGGACGCGCTGGTCGGCGGCATCGGCGGGCACCCCGACTACGCCGCCGCGGCGGCGCGCTCGCCCCGCGGGCTGTCGGTCGTGGCGCTGGCGTCGCAGCACCGTGGGCGCTCCACCCGCGTCGAGCGGCTCTCCCGTCCGGTGACCACGGGCGCCCACGACGTCGACGTCGTCGTCACCGAGCACGGGGTCGCCGACCTGCGCGGCCTCGACCGCGCCGAGCGCCGGCGCGCGCTCGACCCGCTGTTCCCCGGCTGACCGTTTCGCGGAGATCCGGCGTCCCTCGGCCGCCTAGGGTGGGTACGCCTGCCCGACAGCACGTGTTCACCCCGCCGACCCCCGGAGGACACCCCATGGCCGACGGCACCACCGCCCTGCCCGCCACCCGCGCCCACCTCGCCGCCGTGCCGGACGGGTCGCCGACCCGCACGCCCCCGCTGCCCTCGGAGACCGCGCCGGAGCCCGGGGACGCACCGGACCTCCTGGCCGCGCTCGACCGCGGGGACGAGGAGGCCGTGAAGCTCTGGGTCCGGGCCCACACCCCGGAGACGTCGAGCCTGGTGCTCTACGGGCTCTACCTCGGCGCCGGGATCGTCGGGCTGATCGAGTGGCCGTCCGTGCTCCTGGCGGTCGTGACCCAGCTCGTCGTCGACCGGCGGTTCGGGGGCGTCGAGGCCCTCGCGGCCGAGCTGCGGGCCCGCGTCGAGGGCACGGCGCCCGCCCGCGCCTGATCAGGACCGGACGAGGCGGGCGATGGCCGCGGAGGCCTCCTGGACCTTCTCGGCCGCCTGCTCGTCGCTCGCCTTCGCGGCGTCGACGACGCAGCCGTTCATGTGCTCCTCCAGCAGGCCGAGCGCGACGTTCTGCAGCGCCCGCGTCGCCGCGGAGACCTGGGTGAGGACGTCGATGCAGTACTTGTCGTCCTCGATCATGCGGGCGATGCCGCGGACCTGGCCCTCGATCCGGCGCAACCGCCGCAGGTGGTCGTCCTTGTGGTCCGCGTAGCCGTGCATGACCCTCCTCGCGCCGGGTGTGCTCCGAGGCTACCGGGCGTCGGGCACCGGTCCGAGCCGCGCGCGCACGGCCCCCGCCGCGGCGTTGACGACCTGGCGGGCCTGGTCGTACCCCGGGGGCTGGCTGGTGAGCACCGCGACCATGTAGCGCCCGTCGACGACGCCCGCCGAGTGCACCTCGGCGCGCCCGGCGATGCAGCACATCCAGCCCTGCTTGACCGGGGTGCGGCCGTCGAGGAACCCGAAGGCCTGGTCGAAGCCGTCGCCGGCGATCCGCACGGCCTGGCCCATCGAGCCGAGCACCAGGTCGCGGTCGGGCGGCGGCAGCTCGACCTGGATGTGCCGCAGCAGCTTCGCCATGTCGCGCGCCGAGGTCTGCACCTCGCCCCACTGCGACGTGTCCTCGGGCGGGGTGGTGTCCTCGAGGCCGATCGCCTCCGACACGCGGGTGATCGCGCCCGGCCCGTCGTACTGGGACCACAGGGCGTTCATCGCCGGGTCGCTGCTGGAGCTCAGCGCCGCGCGCACGAGGCGCAGGTCGCGCGCACCGAGGGTCACCTCGCCGTCCCGCTGGCGCTGGAGCATGTCGACGACGACGAAGAGCTTGGCCAGCGAGGCGGTGTCGAAGCGCTGGTCGCCGCCGGAGCCGGGGGCGAGCTCCCCGGTCGCGGTGTCGATGGCGGCGACGCCGACCGTCGCGCCGTTCTGCGCACCCGCCTCCTCGCCCGCGGCGACGGCGGCGGCGAGGTCGACCCGCGGCGCGTCCGGGGCGGTGGCGGGCCCGACCGACTCGACGGGCTCGTCGCCGCCGGGCAGCTCGGCCAGGAGGCGGTCGGCCGAGGCCAGCGGGTCGGCGGTGCCGGTCGAGACCGTGTCCAGGGTGATCACCGTGCCCGCGGCGAGGGCGCCGACCATCGCGGCGCCCAGCCCGCGGGACAGACCGCGGCGCCGGGGGGCGGCCCCGGTGGCCGCCCCGGTGGCCGCCGCGGTGGCCGCCCCGGAGGCCGCGGTGGCCGTGGTGGTGCGTGTCGTGCCGGTGCGCGGACGCGGGCCGCCCGTTGCGCGGTGCCCGCCGGTGACGGCGCGGTCGGCGGTGTCGGCGCGCCCGCTCCGGCGCGCCTCGTCGGCGCGGCGGGGGGTGAGGGGGACGGGCAGCCCCGGCGCGGTGCCGGTCGCGGTCCGACGGCGCGGGGCCTCCCGGGGCACGGGGTCGGCGGCGCGTGCCGTCGCCGCGCGGGCCGGGGCGGGGCGGGCGGGTGCTGCGGCGGGCGCGGCGGCGGTGGCGGCGGCGGTGGCTAGGGCGGTCTCCGGGCGTCCGTGACGTCCGGACGGGCTGGGGTCGACGCCGACGGGCGGCGGCGCGGTGACCGTGCCCCCGGCGTGGCGGCCGCCGTGGCGCGGACCCGCGCGGTCGGGGGCCGGGACGGGCACCGGGTGGCCGGTGCCGGGCCGCGGCTCGGGTGCGCCGTGACGTCCCGCGGGCGGGTGCCCGCCCGGACGCACGCCCGGTCCCGCGTCGGGGGCACCCGGGCGGCGTCGCGGCGGCGGCGCCACGTGCGTCGCGTGGGCCGTCGGGACGGGGTGCCGCCGGACGGGCGGCGGCGGTGCGAGCACGGCGACACCGGCGCCGCCGGGTGCGTCCGCCCACGGGTCCGCGGGCGCGCCGTGGCCACCGTGGCCGCTGCGGTGGCGCGGTGGCGCGGCGACGGGCCCGCCGGAGCCGGGTGGACGGGGATGTCCCGGTGGTCCGTCCGGCCCCGACCGCGGCGGCCGGTGGGAGGTCACGGAAGCATCACACCACTTCGCTCCGCGTGATCGACGACCACCCGCCCGGAACCACCGTGTCGGTGTGACACGCGTACCCCCGGGGGTGGCGATGCGCCTCCGGCGGTTCCCCCCTCGAGGAGGCACGCCGTCGCGCACCCCCGCCACCGACGCCTAATCTGAAGATCGTGCGTGATGCGTTCGGCACGACCTTCGACGTGGACGGCGTCTACCTCAACACCCCGTCCATCGGGCTGCCGCCGCAGCCGGTGGTCGCCGCGGTGACCGAGGCGGTCACGGCCTGGGGGCGGGCGGAGACCTCGGCGCCGCAGTTCGACGCGCCGGTCGCGACGGCACGGGCGGCGTTCGCGCAGCTCGTGGGCGTGCCGGCGTCGTCGGTGGTGCTGGGCACCGCGGTCTCGGGGCTGCTCGGGCTCGTCGCCGCGTCGCTGCCGCCGGGCGCCCGGGTGCTCACCGCCGACCGCGAGTTCACCAGCGTCACGTTCCCGTTCGTCTCGGCAGGCCACGAGGTGGTCGAGCTGCCCCTCGACGAGCTGCCCGAGCGCACCCGGGCGGCCGACGTCGTCGCGGTCAGCGTCGTGGCGTCGGCCGACGGGGCGGTGGTGGACCTCGACGCCCTGCGCGCCGAGGTCGGCCCCGACACGCTCGTCGTCCTCGACGCGACGCAGTCGCTGGGCTGGCTGCCCGCCGACCTCTCGTGGGCCGACGTCGTCGTCGCCGGCGGGTACAAGTGGCTGCTCTCGCCCCGCGGCGCGGCGTGGATGGCGCTCTCGGACCGCCTCGCCGAGCGGATCGCACCCGTCCAGTCCGGCTGGTACGCGGGCGGCTGGGACGCGATCTACGGGCTGCCGCTGCGCCTGCACCCCGACGCCCGCCGCTTCGACCTCTCCCCCGTCTGGCTCGCCCAGGTCGGCGCGGCCGTGGCCCTGCCGTGGATCGCCTCGCTCGACGCCGAGGCCGTGCGCGACCACTCCGTCGGCCTGGCCAACCGCGTCCGGGTGGGCCTCGACCTGCCACCCGCCGAGTCGGCGATCGTGTCGGTGCGCCACCCCGACGCCCCCGACCGGCTCGGTCGCGCGGGCGTGCGCTGCGCGGTGCGTGGCGGGGCGGCCCGGCTCGGGTTCCACCTGCACAACACCGAGGACGACGCCGACGAGGTGGTGGCGGCGGTCCGGGGTCGGTCGCGGGACTAGTCGCGGGGGTACTGCTGCGGCGCGGTGATGCCGCAGTGCGGGCAGTCCTCGGTGCGGAAGCGGGTGGGGGGCGGCTCGGCGGTGCGCCCGGGACGCAGCAGCACCGCCGAGAGCACGGCGCCGGCGACGAGCAGCCCCGCGGCGATCGCCATGGCGTTCGCGAAGCCCTCCGCGAAGGCGGGCGGGTCGGTGTAGTCCTGGCCCGAGATGCCGGCCACGGCGGGGATCAGCGCGACGGCGAGCAGGCCCGCCGCGCGGGCGATGGCGTTGTTGACCCCCGACGCGATGCCGACGTGGCGGTCGTCGGCGGCGTCGAGGACGGTCGCGGTGAGCGGGGCGACGGTGCCCGCGAGCCCCAGCCCGAAGAGCACCACGGCGGGCAGGACGTCGGTCAGGTACGACGTGTCGGGCCCGATGCCGCGCAGCCACAGCATGCCGGCGGCCGCGAGCAGGAGCCCGATCGTCATCGGCCAGCGCGGGCCGATCCGCTGGGCGAGACGACCGGACCGCGCCGAGAGCGCGAGCATGATCACGGTGATCGGCAGCGTCGCCGTCCCGGCCGCGAGCGGGCTGAACCCGGCCACGACCTGCAGCTGGAGCACCACGAGCAGGAAGTTCACGCCCAGCGCCCCGTAGACGAGCAGCGTGATGATGTTCGTGCCGGTGAAGCGCGGGTTGGCGAAGAGCTCGCCGGGCACGAGCGGCGCCCGCGACCGGCGCTCGACCAGCACGAACCCGATCAGCGCGACCACCCCGAGGACGCCGCCGACGATCGCCGACACCGGGGAACCGCCCTCTCCTGCGGCCGTCAGCGCCCAGGTCAGGGCGCCGAGACCCGCGACCGCGAGGACGGTGCCGGGGACGTCGAGGTGCGGGACGGCCTGCGGGTCGCGCGACTCGGGGACGTGGCGCAGCGCGACCGCCACGACGACCGCGGCCAGCGGCAGGTTGATGAGGAACACCGCGCGCCAGGTCCACTCGACGAGCCAGCCGCCGAGGAACGGGCCGACCGCCCCCGCCACGCCGCCCAGGCCCGACCACGCCCCGATCGCCGCCGCGCGGTCCTCGCCGTGGAACGACGCCGAGATCAGCGCGAGGCTGCCCGGGGTCAGCAGCGCACCGCCGACGCCCTGCAGCGCGCGCCCCGCGACGAGGAACTCGATCGACGGCGCGAGCCCGCACAGCGCCGAGGCCACCGCGAACCACACGACCCCGATGACGAAGATCTTGCGGCGGCCGAACCGGTCGCCCAGCGAGCCGCCCAGCAGGATGAGGCCGGCGAGCGTGAGCGTGTAGCCGTTCACCGTCCACTGCAGCGCCGCGAAGCTCGCGTCGAACTCGGACCCGATGCGCTCCAGGGCGATGTTGACCACCGTCGAGTCGAGCATCGCGAGCCCGGACCCGAGCACCGTCGTCAGCAGGATCCACCGGCCCCGGGCGGTGCCCATGCGGACGTCGGTCGGCCCCACGGTCTCCGTCACGCCGCCAGCATGACCGCCTCACCGGGAGGTGACGAGGTCCGGGGGCGGTGACAGGGCGAGGAGGCGGACCCGTGATCGTCGGCGGTCGCCGCTACCGTGCACCCATCGTGACGACCGGCCCCGCGACCGCCCTCGAGCTGCCCTTCGACGGTCTCGACCAGCTCAGCCTCGGGCAGACCCAGGCCACCCTGGTGATCCTCGGTGGTCTCGTCGCCCTGCTCGTCGTCGGCGTGCACGGCTCGTGGCGGCTGGCGCGCAACGTCGTGACGATCGCGCACGAGGGCGGGCACGCCCTGGTCGCCATCTGCTCGGGGCGGACCCTGACCAAGATCCTGCTGCACTCCGACACGTCCGGCGTGACCGTGTCGCGGGGGCGGCGCGACGGCCCCGGCATGGTCGCGACGGCCGCCGCCGGCTACGCGACGCCGCCGCTGCTCGGGGTCGGCGCGGCGGCGCTCGTGGCCGCCGACGAGATCGCCGCGATGCTCGTGATCGCCGTGATCCTGCTGCTCGCGACCCTGATCCTCATCCGCAACGCCTACGGCGTGTTCTCGGTGGTGCTCACCGGCGCGGTGTTCGTCGTCGTCGCGGCCTACGGCTCGGCGAACGTGCAGTACGGGTTCGCGTGCTTCGTGACGTGGTTCCTCATCGTCGGCGGCCTGCGCACGGTGCTCGAGGTGCAGCGCAAGCGCTCCCGGCGCCGCGCGCCCGACTCCGACGCCGACCAGCTCGAGCGCCTCACCGGCGTCCCGGCCGGTATCTGGGTGGCCCTGTTCCTGCTGGTCGGGGTGTTCTCGCTGCTCGGGGCCGGTCGCCTGCTCGTGGTGTGGCCGCCGCTGTAGACCCGCTACCCGACCTGCTCTCTGCCCTGCAGCACGCAGTCGCCGCACATCCCGCCGCCGGGCACGCGGTAGTACAGGCAGCACGTGGTGCGGCGGAACCCGAGGCCGCTGGGGTGGCCGGGGTCGGCCACGAAGCCCCCGAGCCCGGCGAACGGCTCCTGGGCGAGCACCCCGCGGGCCAGGGCGAGCGCCGCGGCGTGGCGGTCGGGGCGCGCCCCGCCCAGGACCCGCACGGCCCCGCCGAGCGCCCCCGCCGCGTTGCCCCACAGCACCCGCGCCGACACCGACGCCCGCGCCCGGATGCCCGCGACGAGCGGGGCGACGTGCTCCTCGGCGAGGGCGCGCGCGAGCAGTGCCGCCGCTGCGGGGTCGTCGGGCGGGCCGAGCTCGACGCCGGTGAGCCGCTCGGGGTCGACCCACAGCGGCACCGGCCCGCCCGGCCACGGACGGGCGTGGAGCACGGTCGCCGGCGAGAGGTCGGGCAGCACGCCGGCCGCGGCCGTCGCGAGCAGCACCGACACCGACCGCGACGCCAGCGACTGCGCCAGCAGCGACGCCGCGACCCGCCGGTCGGCGCCGAGCCCGGCGGCGACCTGGTCGAGGCGCTCCCCCACCGGGTCGGGCCCCTCGTCGGGCACCGCCAGGAGCTCGGCCAGCGGGCGCCACGAGGGGTCGGCGGACTCCTCGACGCGCGTGGAGATCGCGAAGAACCCGTCGACGGCGTCGGCCTCCGCGAGGACCGTCCGGACCCGCTCGGCGTCGGCGTCCGGAGCAGCACGGGAGGCGGTGACGTTGCCCTGTCCGCCGGTCGTCTCCCTGTCCACGAACGCCCATGCTGGCGGACATGACCGCCGCGAGCACGCGCGGCCGCGCGCCCCGCCCGGCGCGCTTCACGTTCTGGGTGGACCGGGCGGGCACGCTCGGCCCGGTCCTGCTGCGCTACGACCTGCGCGGCAGCGGCACGCGCCGGGGCGCCCGGCTCGGCGTCCTGACCACGCACCGCGTGTGCCCGGTGACGCTGCGCCACTGCCGACCCGCATCGGTGAGGTCGCTCCTCGGTCGTTCGGTCCCGTTCCGTTAGGTTCGTCGCCATGCTCGACTCGGGCGCCCGCATCGCCGCCGCCTTGCTCCCCGTCGGGATCCCCGTCCTCGTGGGGCTCGTGGTGGCCGTGCTCCGCCGTCGGACGATCCCCGCGGTGGCGACACCGGCCATCGCCGGGCTCGCGGTGCAGCTCGTCGTCACGCTGATCTCGACGTTCCTCGTGGCCGAGACCTCGCTGCACGTCTTCGGGCTGTCCGACCAGACCCTCCTGCCGGTCGCCAGCGCCCTCGGGCTCGTGCTGATCCTGCTGCAGGTCGTGTCCTGGACGCTGCTGCTCATCGCGCTCTTCCGCCGCCTGCCGCCGGCGCCCGAGGACCGCACCCCGACCGGCCGCCACGCCCTGCTCGACGACCGCGGCGACCAGGTGGTCGCCGACGCCGGCACGGTCCTGCTGCCGGTCGGCGCCGCTGCGGGGGCCGCCGGTGCCGGGGTGGGTCTCGGTGCGGCGGCGACCACGACCCCCGGCGCCCCGCCCGACCTCGCGCCGCCGACCGGTCCCCTGCCCACGTCCGGCGCCGGCCGGCCCGGCGCCCCGACGGGTGGGCCCGGCACCTCCGCGGGTGGGCCCGGCAGCTCGCCCCTGCCGTCGATCTCGCGGCCGGGACCCGTCGGCCCGCCGCCCGGTCGCGGCCCGGCCGGTCCGCCACCCTTCGCCGCGCCCGTCCCGACCGTCGGCCCGCGCGACGAGGAGCCGGTGCCCGAGGACAGGCCCGAGGACGCGGGCGACGAGCTGCCCGAGGGCCCCAACGAGATTGACGTCGCTGCTGAGACCGACGTCGCCGCCGAGGCCGACGGCACCGGACCCGCGGGGTCGACCGACGAGACCCGCGACCCCGACGAGGGGGCCGAGGACGACGACCCCGCGACCACCGAGTACCCGGGCTACCTCGAGGGCGTGGCGGGCGCCCCGGTCGCGCCTGATGCTTCGGTTTCCGGAGCATCCGCCGTCAGGGACCCCGACCCGGACCCCGACGCGGAGCCCGCGGACGACGAGGACGACCTCGCCGGCGAGACGGGCTCGATCGCGGCGACCTCGTCGGTGCCCGGAGCATCTGCCGTCGGCGACGCCGGCTCGGACACCTCGACGCCGGCGAACGCTTCGGTTCCCGAAGCCTCGGCAGCGGATGATGGCGACACCGAGACCGTGGTCGTCGGCGAGGATGTCGATGAGGAGCCGGCGGCGGACGCCGACGACATCGACGGTGCCGACGACATCCACGGTGCCGACGAGCTCGATGAGACCGACGCGGCCGACGAGCTCGACGAGCCGGCCACGACCGCCACGACCGCCACGACCGCCACGACCGCCACGACCGGCACGACCGGCACCGGCTCCGGCGCGGGGCCGGGCAACGGCGCGCCGGCGCCGACCGGGTCGGGCGCGGCGGCCGGGACCGGCTCCGGAGCCCCGGCCGGCCACCCATGGTTCGACCCCGACGGCGAGGCCGCCGCCCAGCGCGCCGCGCAGGCGGGCACGGGCGACGGTCGCTGACGGTCAGTCGGCGCGTCAGGCGTCGAGCGACAGGCCGACCGGCGCGCCGGACTCGAGGTCGAGCAGCGCCCGCTTGCGCTCGACGCCGCCGCCGTAGCCGGTGAGCGAGCCGCTCGCCCCGACGACGCGGTGGCAGGGCACGACGATGCTGACCGGGTTGCGGCCGTTGGCGAGGCCCACGGCGCGGACGGCCGTCGACTGCCCGATCGTCGCGGCGAGCTCGCCGTAGGTCACGGTCGCGCCGTACGGGATCTCCCGCAGCGCCGCCCACACCCGCTGCTGGAACGGGGTGCCGTGCACGTGCAGGTCGAGGTCGAAGGCGGTGAGCTCGCCGGCGAAGTACGCGGCGAGCTGCTCGCGGGCGGCGGGCAGCCCGTCGTCGTCGCCGTCGCCGAGGGCGTCGGCGGCGGGCCCGTGCCGGTGCTCGGTCATGAAGAGGCCGGAGAGCACGCCGTCGTCCGCGCGCAGGGTGAGCGGGCCGAGGGGGCTCTCCACCACCGTGTGCGTGACCGTCACGCCGACCATGGAACCACTCACACCAGGAACGCCAGGACCAGCACCGCCAGGCCGGCGGGCACGTCGAGCGCGACGCAGGCCTCGGCGAGCGCCGGCGGGACCTCGTCGCGGTGGCGCCGCAGGTGCCACAGGTCCCACGCCCCGTGCGCCATGAGCGTCAGCGCGGCGAGCGCGAGACCGGGGCCGGGCGGGAGCACCAGCGCCAGGAGGGCCACCAGGCCGTAGCCCACGAACCCCGCCGTCTGCCGCGCGAGCGCCGGGCGGGCGACGCCGAGCACGACCCCGACGACCACCAGCGCGCTGCCCGCCACCGCGTTCACGAGCAGCGGCGAGACGTCGAGCACCTTGGACGCCACCACCAGCGCGGTGGCCACCGCCACCCACCACCACGCCATCGCCGGGCGCGCGAAGGCCGCGGCGGCGACGTAGCAGGACGCGGCGATGACGACGATCAGGGAGAGGTCAGCGGCACCGTTGGGACCGGTCAGGAGGCTCGCGCCGGCCGCGAGCAGGCCCGCGGCGATCGGCCAGCGCCGCGCGAGCGCCCGGAGCAGGGACCGGCGGACGTGGGTGGTGCCGGGTGCGGTGTCGTGGGTCGTCATGGCCGAGGAGCATGGCCGGGCACCGATACCCCTCGGGGGTATCGACGAGGTCGTGTCCGGAATCCTGCGGAAGGGGTCCGACGGGACACACTCGGCGCTAGGCTCCCGGCCGTGGGCGCGACGGTCATCGTGGGCTACGAGGACGCCGAGCTGCTCGACGTCGCCTGCGTGAGCTCCACGTTCTCGACGGCCAACGACCTCGGCGCCGACCCGCCCTACGCCGTCACGCTCCTGACCCCCGGCGGGCACGCGATCACCTGCCGGCCCGGCCTGCGCCTGGAGGCGCACGGGGCGCTCGAGCAGTACACGGGCCCGGTGGACACGCTCGTCGTGGTCGGCGGCCTCGGCAGCCCCCGGGCGGCGGCCGACCCGGTGCTCCTCGCCCACGTCCGGCGCCTCGCGCGCGACGCCCGGCGGGTCGCGTCGGTGTGCACCGGGGCGAGCATCCTGGCCGCGGCCGGCCTGCTCGACGGGCGCCGGGCCACGACGCACTGGTGGTTCGCCCCCGAGCTCGCCCGCGCGCACCCCGCGGTCCACGTCGACCCCGACCCGATCTTCGTGCGGGACGGGAAGATCGCCACCTCGGCCGGTGTCACCAGCGCGCTGGACCTCGCCCTGTCCTTCGTCCACGAGGACCACGGGCCGGCCCTGGCCCGCCAGGTCGCCCGGGCGCTCGTCACCTACCTGCAACGTCCCGGCACCCAGGCCCAGATGAGCGTGCACGTCGCCGCCCCGGTCCCCGCCGACGACGTCGTGCGCGGGGTGGTCGACCACGTCGCCGGGCACCTCGACGGCGACCTCGGCGCCGCCGCGCTCGCCGCCCGCGCGGGCGTCAGCGAGCGGCACCTCACGCGCCTGTTCCGCGCCCACCTCGGGCGCACGCCCGCCGAGCACGTCCGCCGCGCGCGCACCGAGGCCGCCGCCCACCTCGCGACCACCACGGAAGTCCCGCTCGCGCGCGTGGCCGCACGCTGCGGCTTCCGCTCCACCGAGACGATGCGGACGGCGTTCCTCGAGGTCTACGGACGCACGCCCTCGGAGCACCGCCGGGCCTTCGTCACGGCCGTCTGACGCCCTCGACGGCGGGCAGCGGCGAGCAGGCCTCCTCGTGGTCGGCGTGCTCGAGGGCCTCGATCTGCAGGGTGCTGTGGTGCAGGCCGAAGCGGTCGCGCAGCAGGGTCGACGCGCGGTCGAGGACGCCGTGCTCGCCGCAGTCGGCGGTGGCGCAGCCCTCGTCGGAGATCACGAGGTGCGCGGAGACGGCGGGGCTGCGGTCGTTGATCGACCAGACGTGCAGGTCGTGGACCTCCGCGACGCCCTCGACGTCGAGGAGCGCGGCGTGGACGTCGTCGACGTCGATGCCCGCCGGGGTGCCCTCGAGCAGGACGTGCCCGGTCTCGCGCAGCAGCCCGACGGTGCGCGGCAGGAGGATCGCGACGATGACCAGCGAGGCGACGGTGTCGGCGTAGACCCAGCCGGTGGTCAGCGTGACCACCGCGGCCGCGAGCACCGCGACCGAGCCCAGGGCGTCGCCGAGCACGTGCAGCGCGGCCCCGCGCACGTTCATCCCGCCCCCGCCACGCTGCAGCACCGCGAGCGAGACGAGGTTGCCGACGAGACCCACGAGGCCGTAGAGGAGCAGCCCGGCGCCGGGCACCTCGGTGGGCGTGGCGATCCGTTCGACGGCCTCGACGGCGACCCACACCGTCACCCCGAGCAGCAGGACGGCGTTGAGCGCGGCGCCGAGCACCTCGGCGCGCCCCAGCCCGAAGGTGCGCCGTCGGGACGGGGGCCGCGTGGCGAGGCCGGCGGCGATCACCGCCGTCGCGAGCGCGACGACGTCGGTGCCGACGTGGCCGAGGTCGGCGAGCAGGGCGAGCGAGCCCGTGACCACCGCGCCGACCGCACCCACCACCGCCACCAGGGCGGTGACGGCGAGCGCGAGGCCGAGGCGCCGGCGGTCGTCGGCGGCGCCGCCGTGACCGTGTCCGTGACCCACGGCGCCGACCATACATGCACGTATACGCATGCGACACGCGACGTGCCGCACGCCTCCGATACCCCCGGACGGAGGACACCACACTGCCACCACACCCGGCCCTACAGTGTGCCGGTGCCCGACAATCCCTGGCTCACGGTCACCGGCGGCACGGCCGGACCGGGCTACGCCGCCCGGTTCGCGGACCTCGCGGCGCAGGGCGAGGACCTCGACGGCGAGGCGCGCCGGGTGCACGCGCTCCTGGGCGGCCGGCCGAGCGACGTCCTCGACGCGGGCTGCGGCACCGGGCGGGTCGCCATCGCGCTCGCGCGGCTGGGGCACCGGGTGGTCGGCGCCGACCTGGACGCCTCGATGCTCGACCAGGCGCGGGCCGCGGCTCCGGAGCTCGACTGGCGCCTCGTCGACCTCACCGAGCTGCGCCTCGACCACCCCGTCGACGCCGTCGTCGCCGCGGGCAACCTGTGGCCGCTGCTCACGCCGGGCACGCACGCCGCGGTGATCGAGGTCCTGGCCCGTCACCTGCGCCCCGGCGGCCTCCTGGTCGCCGGGTTCGGGCTCGACGCCGAGCACGTGCCCTTCACGCTGCCCGACGGCGTCCCGTTCCCGACCCTCGCCGCCTACGACGACGGGTGCGCCGCCGCGGGCCTGCGCCCGGTGACGCGCACGGCGGACTGGGAGGGCGAGGAACCCTACGAGGGCGGCGGCTACGCCGTCAGCGTCCACGAGAAGCCCACCAGGAGCGAGCTCGACCTGCTGCGGTCGCGGGAGGACACCTCGGCCCCGGAGCCCTCGACCCCGTGACCGAGACCGACCCGCGGGCCCTGCTCGTCGTCTTCGTCGTCGCGCTGGGCGTCTCGGCGATCGCCCGCCGCTTCTCGGTGTCCGCGCCGCTGCTGCTCGTCGTCGTCGGACTCGCGGTGTCGTTCGTCCCCGGCGTGCCGTCGGTGCCCCTGGACCCCGACCTCGTCCTGTTCCTCGTCCTCCCGCCGCTCCTGTACTCGGCGGCGCTGGAGAGCTCGACGCTGCGGCTGCGGGAGAACCTGCAGCGCATCAGCCAGCTCGCGGTGGGGCTCGTCGTCTTCACGACGGCGGTGGTCGGCGTCGTCGCGTGGCTGCTGGTGCCCGAGCTGCCGTTCGCGAGTGCCCTGGTGCTCGGGGCGGTCGTCGCGCCCCCGGACGCCGTGGCCGCGGCGTCGATCGGGCGCCGGCTCGGCCTGCAGCGGCGGATCATGACGATCCTCGAGGGCGAGAGCCTGCTCAACGACGCGACGGCGCTGACCCTGTTCCGGGTGCTGCTCGCCGCGGCGCTCGCGACGACGACGGTCGGCACCGGGGCGACCATCCTCGCCGGGCTCGAGGAGTTCGCGCTGGCCGCGGTCGGCGGCGTCGCGATCGGTGCGGCGGCGGGCTGGCTGCTGCACCGCGTGCGCATGGCGCTGCACGACGGCGTGCTGGAGAGCTCGGTCGGCCTGCTCGTGCCGTTCGCCATCTACCTGCTCGCCGAGGAGCTGCACACCTCGGGGGTGCTCGCGGTCGTCCTCGCGGGCCTCTACCTCGGGCACAAGGCCCCCGAGGCGGGCTACGCCACCCGCCTGCAGGACCAGGCCGTGTGGAAGGCGCTCGACACCCTGCTCGAGGCGCTGGTGTTCGCGCTCATCGGGCTGCAGCTGCGCATCGTCGTCGACGGCCTCGGGGACGACGCCGGGCGGATCCTGCTCGTCTCGCTGGCCCTGCTCGTCGTGACGATCCTGGCCCGCTTCGCCTGGGTCTACCCGACGATCTACCTCCCGCGCCTGCTCCCGAAGGTGCGACGACGAGGGCCCGCCGTGTCGTGGCGGGTGCCGTTCGTCATCTCCTGGGCGGGGATGCGGGGCGTGGTCACGCTGGCCGCGGCGTTCGCGATCCCCCACGGCGGTGACACCGGCCCGGCGATGCCCGGCTACAACGTCGTCGTCTTCGCCGCGTTCGTCGTCACCGTCGGCACCCTGCTGCTCCAGGGCCTCACGCTGCCGACGCTCATCCAGCGCCTGCACGTGCGCGACAAGGGCGCCCAGCGCGACGTCCTCGACGAGGCCCAGGTCAAGCAGGCCGCCGCCGAGGCCGCGCTGCACCGCCTCGAGGAGATGAGCGACGACAGCACGCCGGCGCACGTCACCGAGCAGCTGCGGACCTGGGCGCAGCACCGCGCGAACGAGCCGTGGGAACGTCTCGGACGCCCCGACGAGGAGATCGGCGAGGCGCCCTCGGTCGTGTTCAACCGCCTGCGCCGCGGCATGCTCAGCGCCGAGCGCGAGACGTTCGTGCGCTTCCGCGACATGGGCCGCATCGACGAGGGCATCCTGCGCGACATGCTCCGCGGGCTCGACTACGAGGAAGCGATGCTGGACCGGTAGGTGGCCGAGCCCAGGGCCGGCGGTGGGAGCAGGCCCAGGAGCTGGGCGCGCTGCACGGCGGCGAGGCGGTCGGCGACGCCGAGCTTGGCGTAGACCCGCTGCAGGTGCTTCTGGACGGTCCGCTCGCCGACCGTGAGGCGCCGCGCGATCGCCCGGGCGGTGGCGCCGGTGGCGAGCATGTCGAGGACCACGCTCTCCCGCGGCGTCAGCCCGACCTGCTCGGCGGTGGGGGCGGCGAGCGCCCCGGTCCGCGCCGCCCACCGGGCGTGCGCGCTGATCTGGCGGTCGAGGCCGACGAGCACGCGCTGCACCCGGCGCAGCAGGCCCATCTCCTGCGGCGAGTACTCGTCGGCACGGCCGACGAGGAACGCGCGGTGGGTGCGCTCGTCCAGGCACACGGGCAGCGAGACCTGGGAGACGACGTCGCTGCCGAGCAGGTCGTCGCACACGGCCCGCCAGCGCTGCTGCACGCGGTGGTCGGCGACGCGGTCCGGAACGTCGGCGACCTGCATGACCTCGGCCCGCCCGGTGGCGAGGTAGTAGCGCAGCAGCGGGTGGTCGGTCGCGGCGTGGAGCCGGCTCCAGCACTGGACGTCGGCGAGGCGGTCGTCGTAGAAGTCCGGTGGCCACGGTCGTCGTTCGACCGGACCGCACGCCTCCTGCCCGTGGTAGGCGCCGGCCGGGGCGTCGAACGACCGCGCGAGCAGCGGGAGCACGCGGTCCACCGGCCAGGTGGTGAGCGGCCGGGCGACGAGGTCGGCGACGAGGTCCAGCCACTCCCCCTCCCGCGTGGCCGTGCCCCCGACACCCATGACGCCCCCCGTCCGACGCTCGCGCGCGCGAGGATCCACCCGGAGCGACACCGCCTGCACCCCGCCTCACCCGAGCGGCGGCTGGAGTCACTCGCGTGGGGCAACCTCGCGGACACGGACCTCGACCGGCATGGCGAGCAGCGCGTCCAGCACCCGGTGCTCGCGGCGCAGCGGCAGGCGCGCGAAGAAGAACAGGTCCAGCGGGTACCAGAGCCCGACCCACGCGATGACGAGGAAGACCCCGTTGCCCAGCACGTCCTGGAGGAACGCGGGGACGTCGGGCTCGAGGAAGCCGGTCGAGAACAGCAGGCCGATCAGGAACAGCGGGATGCCCGGGCGCAGCGAGTTCAGGCCCTGGCGCCACAGCACCGCGCCCTCCCGCTCGCCCCGCTCGTTGCGACGCACGCACCAGCGGCGCAGGACGGTCTGCAGGTGCGCGGCCGTCGCCGCCGGGTCGGGTCCGGCCGTCGCGGGCGGCAGCGTCACCACGACCCGGTCGTGGCGCCCGGGCCGCCCGCGGGCCAGGAGCTCGTCGACGATCTCCTCCGCGCCCGGGACGCTGCGGGCGTCGGGGTCGTCGTAGAGGCCCGCCGGATCGACCGTGACCAGGTCCTCGGGGCGGGTCAGGTGCACGACGACCTCGCGCCCGCTCACAGGGCCCACCGCCGGTCGGTCGTGAACGCGACGACCACCGAGCGCTCGTGGCCCAGCGCCGCGAGCCGGTCGTGCAGGGCCTGCCGGACGACGTCCCCGTCGGCGACCGTGTGCACCGACGACCCCTCCCCCACCACGTAGTCCACCTCCACGTCGACCCGCGCGCCGACCTTCGATGCCCGCAGGAACGCCTCGGCCAGCCCGAACTCCTCGCGCACCGCCTCGACCGCGTCGTCGAGCTCCGCCTGGGTCTGCGCCGGCGGCGCCATCGCGAGGATCTCCCGCATGCCCCCGCCGATGAGGCGCGCCGGGATGCGGAGGAACGCGAGCGACACGACGACGACCATGGCCGGGTCGACGTAGGCGGCGAGGTCGGGACGCCCGCTGGCCACGAGCACCACCGCGATGACGAACCCGAGGAGCACGCCGACCGAGAGCAGGGTGTCGCCGAACCACTCGGCGGCCTCGGCCCGGACGAGGTCCGACCGGCCGCCCCGGCGCATGAGGACCGTGACGACGACGCCGGCGACGGTCGCGACGATCGCGTAGGCGAGGGCCCACCCCGTGGCGACCTCGCGGCCGCCGGCGACGAGGTCGGTGATGCCGCCGACCACGGCGTACACGCACAGGGCGGCCAGCGCGACGGCCTTGACCACCACGACGACCGGCTCCCACGACTCCCGCCCCCACGGGTAGCGCTCGTCGGCCCCGCGCCGCGAGGTGCGCAGCGCGAACACCGCCAGCATCGAGAGCCCGATGCTGGCGAACGACGAGAGCCCGTCGAACACGATCATCGAGGAGCCGCTGAGCACCCCCCACACCGACGAGATCAGGGCGAACGCCGCCGACGCCCACACCGACAGGAGCAGCAGGCGCCGGTCACGGCCGCCGGTCTCGCTCGTCTCCACGCCGGTGATCGTGACGGTCGCGCGCGCCCACGTCGAGACGTTCGATCACCCAGAGGATTGTCATCGGCAGGCTCCCGTCGGACACTCGTCGCACGCTCACCCGTTCAGCCGCACCGAGCGAGCGGGACATCGCGCTGTGTGACAGCTCAGGAGATCGCCGATGACGGTCACCGCCCCGCGGGAGCCGGCGAACCCGGCCGGCCCCGCCGACTCCTCCGACTCCTCCGACTCCTCCGACGGCCGGGAGTCGCCGAAGCGGCTGGGTGCCGCCCGGGCGCGGGTCGAGGGCGTCGCCCGCTGGCGGCCGGTCACCGCGACAACGGTGCTCCTGCTGCTGGTCACCGGCATCGCGACCGGGGCGTTCTGGAGCCCCGCGGCCGACCGGTCCTGGGCGTCCTCGGTGCTCACGGGCGTGCCCGCGCTCGCCGAGGGCCACGTGTGGACGCCGCTGTCGGCCGCGCTGGTCGGCGCGCACCCGGTCGGCGCCGTGCTCGGGCTCCTGGTCGCGGCGGTGGGGCTCGGGTGGGCCGAGGGACGCCTCGGCTCCGGGCGCACGGCGCTCGTGCTCGTCGTCGGCCAGCTGGCCGCGGTGCTCGCCGCGACCGGCCTGGTGGCCCTGCTCGCGGCGTCCGGCTGGGTCTGGGCGGTGGCGCTCGCGGGTGCGCTGACCGGCGGCGTCTCCACCGGCGTGCTCGCCGTGCTCGCCGTCGCGTCGGCGACCCTCCACGCGCCGTGGCGGCTGCGGCTGCGCCTCGTGCTGGCCGGGATCGCGCTCGTCGGGCTGCTCTTCCTCGGCCACCTCGCCGACGCCGCCCACACGCTCGCGCTGGCCGTCGCGCTGCCGCTCGGCCGCCGGCTCGCCGGGCCCGCCGCGGTGCCGTCACCCGCCGGGCGGCCGGGCCGCCGCGAGTTCCGCCTGGTGGCCGCCGCGGGCCTCGTCGTCATCGCCGTGATCCGGGTGCTGACCCTCGTCGTGCCGGTCGTCGGGCCCCTCGGCAACACCGCCTCGGACTCGACGGTCGTCGAGACCCTGGTGTCGGTGGCGATCGCGCTGCTGCTCGCCGAGGGACTGCGCCGCGGGCGCCGCCCGGCGTGGGTGGCGGGCTTGCTGCTCGGCGCCTTCTACCTGCTCCTGGGGCTCGTCGTGGTCGGCGTCGTCGTGTACGCGCAGGCCACCGAACAGATGGACCAGGTCGAGCTCGTCGGCCTCGCGGTCTTCGTGCCGAACGCGGTGCTGTGGTCGGCGCTCGTGGTGTGGCTGGTCGTGGGCCGCCACGCCTTCGCGGTCCCGTCGCGCCGGCGGCTGCGCCGTCGCTCCGGAGCGGCGGCCAGTGGCCCCGAGGTCGCCCGCGAGGCGCTGCACCGCCACGGCGGGTCGACGCTGTCGTGGATGGCGACGTGGCCGGAGAACCGGTACCTCGCGCACACCGGAGACGCAGCGGAGCGGGCCTCGACCACGGGGACCGACGGGGTCACCGCCTACCGCGCCCACGCCGGGGTGGCGGTGGCCCTCGGCGACCCGATCGTCGCCCCCGCCGACCGGTCCGCCGCGCTCGAGGACTTCCGGGCGATGGCCGAGCGCTCCGGCTGGGTGCCGTGCCTGTTCTCGACCACCGAGGCGCTCGCCGACGTCGCGCGGGCCGACGGCTGGCGGGCGCTGCAGGTCGCCGAGGACACGCTGATCGACCTCGAGGGCCTCGAGTTCAAGGGCAAGCCCTGGCAGAACGTGCGCAGCGCCTTCAACCGCGCCGGCAAGGCGGGCATCGAGCACCGGATGGTGCACCTCGCCGAGGAGCCGCGGTCGGTCGTGGCGCAGGTCCGGGCGATCTCCGAGGAGTGGGTCGGCGACAAGGGCCTGCCCGAGATGGGCTTCACGCTCGGCGGGGTCGAGGAGGCCCTCGACCCGGAGGTGCGCACCGGCCTCGCCGTCGACGCCGAGGGCACCGTCCACGGCGTCACCTCGTGGCTGCCGGTGTACGGGCCCGCCGGGAGACGGAGTGGAGCGGAGCTCGACCCGTCGGAGCGCGTCGTGGTCGGCTGGACCCTCGACGTCATGCGCCGCCGGCAGGAGGGGTTCCGGGCGGTCGTCGAGTACCTCATCGCCTCGGCGTGCCTGACGTTCCAGGCCGAGGGCGCGCGGTTCCTGTCGCTGTCCGGAGCGCCGCTGGCCCGGGCCGAGGGGGAGGGCGACGCGCAGGTGCTCGACCGCGTCCTCGACCGCATGGGCGAGCTCCTCGAGCCCTACTACGGCTTCCGCTCGCTGCACACCTTCAAGGCCAAGTTCCAGCCGCGCTATGAGCCGATGTTCCTGCTCTACCGCGACGAGGCCGACCTCCCGCGGGTCGGGATCGGCATCGGGCGCGCCTACCTCCCCGACGCCCGCGTCCGCGATCTCGTGGCGCTGGTGCGGGGCTAGGCTCGCTCACATGGCGGACGACGACACCCTGGGCACCATCCACGCGCTGGTCGACGAGGAGCACCGGCTGCGGGGGCACGGGGAGGCGATCAACGACGAGGACCGGGCCCGCCTGGCGCAGATCGAGGAGCAGCTCGACCAGTGCTGGGACGCCCTGCGACGCCGTCGCGCGGGGCGGGACTTCGGCGGCGACCCGGGCTACGCGACCGAGAAGCAGGTGCACGACTACCTGCAGTAGGCGCCGCCTCCCGGCGCAGGACGAGGCGAGGGGGCACGGCGCGCAGGTCGCCGAGCCTGCCGATCACGCTGAACGCGCTCCTCGGCCGGCGCCTCGAGCTGGCGAAGGGCGCCCCTCGCTGGTCTATCCGAGCGAAGGGGCCCTTCGCTCAGGAACCCCGGCGCGCCCTCAGCCCGCCGGCACCGCCGCCCGCGCCTCGAGCCCCGGCGGCGAGGGGAAGCCCCCGACCGCCTGCTCGAACGCGTGGGCCACGCGTAGGCAGGTGGCGTCGTCGAAGCGCCGACCGATGATCATCATGCCGACCGGCAGCCCGTCGACCGGCGAGGCCGGGACCGAGGTCGCGGGGTGACCCGTGACGTCGGTGGGCGCCGTGTTGATGATCATCTCCAGCGCCCGGGTCACGCTCTCCGCCGCCGGCGCACCCTCGGCGACCAGCGTCGTCGGCAGGATCGGCACGGTGGGCATGACCAGCACGTCGTGCTCGGCGAGCGCCGCGTCGTAGGCCGCGCGGGCCGTCGGGACGAGGTTGCGCGCCATCGCGTAGTGCCGCCCGTGCTCGCGGGCCAGCGCGTGGCGCCCGGCCATGGTCACCATCTTCACGGTGTCGGAGAAGAGGTGCCCGCCCTCGGCCCGGCGCCCGCCGTAGTGCGCGATGAGGTCCGGGTCGTAGAGACCCTCCCAGTTCATGCCGTAGCCGTTGCCCTCGATCATCTGCGCGACGACCCCGTCGGTGGCGACGACCGTCCACACGTCGAAGGCGTGCCGGTGCCACGGCACCGAGACCTCCTCGACCGACAGCCCGGCGCCCGCGAGCACGTCGAGCGCCGCCCGCACGCTCGCGTCGACCCCGGGCACCGAGAGGCCCTCGTGCCCGAACCCCTCGGTGACGACGCCGACCCGCAGGCCCTCGGCGCCGCGGGCGATCTGGGCGAGGAAGTCGACCGGCGCGAGGGCGTCGGGCTGGCGGGGGTCGAGGCCGTCGGGGCCGGCCATGATCCCGAGGGCGAGCGCCGCGTCGCCGACCGTGCGGGTCATGGGCCCGAGGTGGTCGATCGTGGCCTCGATCGGGAAGGCGCCGGTGTAGGGCACGAGGCCGTGGGTGGGCTTGTGCCCGACGATGCCGCTCATGGCCGCGGGCATGCGCACCGAGCCGCCCTGGTCGCCGCCGGTGGCGAGGTCGACCTCGCCGGCCGCCAGCAGGGCCGCGCTGCCGCTCGACGAGCCGCCGGTGGTGCGGGTCGGATCCCACGGGTTGCGCACGGGCCCGGTGTGCGAGGTGTGGCTGGCCCCGGAGAAGCAGAGGTCCTCGCAGACGGCCTTGCCCGTGACGGTGGCGCCGGCCTCGAGCAGGCGCGTCACGACCGTCGCGTCGCGCTGGGGGACGTACCCGTCGACGAGGCGCGAGCCGTTGGCCATCGGCACGCCGGCGACCGCGGTGTTGTCCTTGACGGCCACCGTGCGCCCGGCGAGCGGGCCGTCGGGCGCCCCCTCGACGCGGCAGCGCACGTACCACGCACCCCAGCGGTTCTCGCCCTCGGCGGGCCACGACCAGGCGCGGTCCGGCGCGGTCGGCGCCTGGGCGGCCCACAGCTCCTCGACGCGGTCGTAGGCGCCGAACGAGCCCTCGACGAGCGGGGCGAAGGCCGCGAGTCCTTCGGGGTCGAGACCGAGGCGGTCGCGCTCGGCCAGGGCGGCGAGCTCTTCGGGCGTGGGAGGGGTGACGGGCACGGCGTCTCCTGTCGGCCGCGGGGCGGGAGCCCCACCGTAGGGAGCGTGACGGGCGCGCAGGTCACGCTGGGGTGACGGTGCCTCCCGGTCCGTCGCGGGTGCCGTCCTCGCCCCACGCCACGTCGGGCGTCTCCTCCTCGGTGACCGCCGTGTCGGGGTCCGGGGGCCGGCGCACGAGCCAGGCGGAGGTGACGATCCCGATCACCGAGAGCACCGTGACCGCGAGGAACGCGACGACGTAGCCCTGGTCCGACGCGCGTTCGGCGACCTCGAGGTACTCGACGACCCGCGGGTCGAACGTCGAGGGCCGCAGCCCCGTCTGTTCGGCGTTCTCGATCGCGTCGCGCAGCTCGGCCCCGGATTCAGGACTCAGCGGCGGCAGGCCGCGGGCGGCGGCCCCATCGGCCAGCGCCTGCAGGTAGGTCAGGTGCAGCAGGGCGTAGAGCAGGGCGATCCCGATCGCGCCCCCGCCCTGCTCGGCGGTCGCCGACACCCCCGAGGCCTGGCCGTGCGCGTGCTCGGGCACGGTGTCGAGGCTCACCGGGTCGTTGACCGTGAGCACCACCGCGAGCCCGACCCCGTAGACCACCAGCCCCGGGAGCAGCCACCAGAACGCGTTCTGCGGCATCCCGAGCGCGAGCAGGACCCCGGAGACGGCGAGCAGCCCGAACCCGACGACGAGCGGCGGCCGCCCGCCCGCGGCGTCGTACCAGCGGCCGACCAGCGGCGCGATGACCACCATCGGCACCGTGGTCGCCAGCAGCGCGAGGCCCGCGAGTGCCGGGTCCAGCCGCAGGTTGAGCACCAGCGCGAGGGGCAGGATCAGCCCCAGGCCCATCTCCGCCATGCCGGCGATGCCCTGCGAGACCGTCGCACCGCGGTAGTCACGGCTCTCGCGCAGCAGGTCCAGGTCGAGCAGCGGGTCCGCGGTGCGCCGCTCCCACCACACGAACACCACGGCGGCGACGACGGCCACGGCGAGCGAGACGACGACGTCGGGCGCGGTCCACCCCTCGGTGGTCGTCTGCGCGAACCCGAACACGAGCCCGACGAGGACGAAGCCCAGCAGCGCCGCCCCGACCAGGTCGACGTGCACCCCGCTGCGCCGCGGGCCGTCGGGCGGGACCGCGCGCAGCGTCGCCCACAGCGTCACCACCAGGAGCGGGAGGTTGATCAGGAGCACCGCGCGCCAGCTCACCCCCGAGGTGAGCAGGCCGCCGATGGTCGGGCCGAGGGCGCCGGCGGTGGCCGCGACGCCGCCCATCGTGCCGAGCGCCTGGCCGCGCTCCTTCGCGTCGAAGGCGTCGCTGAGGATGGCCACGGTCGCGGGCAGCATCAGCGCGCCGCCCGCGCCCTGGCACACCCGCGCCGCGAGCAGCACCGCGAAGTCCGGCGCCAGGCCCCCGACCGCCGAGGCACCGGCGAACACCACCGAGCCGAGCAGGAACACCCGCCGGCGCCCGAACAGGTCGCCGAGCCGCCCGCCGAGCACCAGCAGCCCCGCGAGCGGCAGCAGGCTCGCGGTGAGCACCCACTGCACGAGCTGGGAGCTCACGCCGAAGTCCTGCGCGATGTCGGGCAGCGCGAGCGGCACCGCCGTCTGGTCCACGAGGATCATCGCGTTGGCGACCGTCATCGCCGCCAGGACCGTGCGCCGTCGGGCGCGCGGCGCGGTCGCCGTGCTCATGCGCCTCCCCCACCGACCGTGACCCGTCGAGCCTGGCCGGTGCGGAGGCCGCCGACAAGGGCGTGGTCAGCCGGAGGGGTCAGCCGGAGGGGGGACGCGCGAGGCGGCGCTCGACCAGGGGCCCGAGCACGCGCTCGATCGGCGAGGTCAGGAAGAGCAGCAGCAGCGGCCAGTAGCCCAGCGACGGCGCCACGAGCGTCACCACGAGCACGAGGAGCAACAGCAGGGCGGTGCCGCCGGCTGCCGTGTTGCGCAGGCCCTGGGCCTCGTCGCCCGGCAGCGAGCGGCGCACGAGCACCGCGGTCACCGTGAGCAGGGCGCTGCTCGCGAACAGGGTCGCGACGTAGAAGCGCAGCGTGAACGGGTCCTCGGGGAACGAGGCGATCATCTCGGTGGGGAACGGCAGCACGACGATCGTGAACAGCCACGCCGTGTTGACCCCGACCAGGGTGTGGCTGACCCGCCGCGCCCGGTCGAAGACCCGGTGGTGGGCCGCCCAGAAGCGCGCGATGACCGCGAAGCTCAGGACGAAGCTGCCGATCGCCGCGAGGTTGTCGGTGATGACCGTCAGCCCGGAGGTCTCCGGCTCGGCGACCTCGGGGACGAGCTCGGCCAGGGGCAGCACGAGCAGGGTGAGCGCGATGGCGACCACACCGTCGCTGAACGCGAGCAGGCGCTCGGGCCCGAGCCAGTCGCCCTGCTCGTCGACCTGCGCGTCCTCCCCCGCCTCGGCCATCAGGACATCACAGCAGCCCGGCGAGGTGCTGGGTCTCGTTCACCGAGCTCACCCGGCGGGCGCCCGACCGCGAGACGAGCACGCGGGTCACCGACGTGTGGTGCAGCGGGAAGGTCAGCGGACGGTCGATGCCGAGGATCCCGGTGACGTAGGTGTTGATCACGCCGGCGTGACAGACGACCACCGCGGTGGCCCGCGGGTCCTGCCGCGCGACGACCGCGTCGAGGGCGCCGACCAGGCGCGCGGTGAACGCCGGGCCGTCGACGTACGACGGGAACACCCCGGACCGGATGGCCTGCCAGTCCTCGTCGGCGTCGTCGCGCAGGTGCACCGGGCGGTAGGACCCGCGCCCGCGGTCGAACTCGCACAGGTCCTCGACGGCGGCCGGCTCCGGGGTGCCGAGGAGGCGCACGGCCGGGGCCGCCGACTCCCGGGCACGGAGCATCGTCGAGGTGACGATCTCGGCGACGCCGTCGCGGTCGGGGCCGCCGGCGAGCCACGTCGCGAAGCGGTCCGCCTGCTCCTGCCCGCGCGCGGACAGGGCCGGGTCCGCGCCCGCCGCCCCCGGCTCGGCGGTCGCCGCGAGGGGCTCGGCGTGGCGGACGAGCAGCAGCTGCATCGGGCGGTCAGGCGTCCGGGACGGCGGCGCCGTGCCCGGCGGCGCGCAGCCCGGCGCGGATCGCCTCGGCGTGCCGGTCCATCTCCGCCGGGTCCGGGTCGCTCTCGGCCCGGGAGAAGTCGAACGCCTCGAGCCCCCAGGCGGGGTGGACGTGCACGTGGAGGTGCGGCACCTCGAAGCCCGCGACCATGAGCGCCACGCGCGGCGGCGACCAGGTGTCACGGATCACGGTCCCGATCGTCTTCGCCACCCCCATGGCGTGCTCGAACAGGCCGTCGGGGGCGTCGATCCACTGGTCGACCTCCTCCCGAGGCACGACCAGCACGTGACCGGGCCCGAGGGGGTTGATGGACAGGAACCCGACCACCTGCTCGTCCGACCAGACGAACCGTCCCGGGATCTCGCCGTTGATGATCTTGGTGAAGACGGTGGCCACGGCGGGGATCGTAGCGATGCCGGCGTCGCCCGGGTCGGGTCGTCGGCCCCGCCCGTATTCTCGGCGGGCACGTTCGGGCACCCCGTCCGCGTTTCACCCCCCACCCCCTCGGAGGAAGCCCGATGCAGCCCTGGCCCGGCACGTCCTATCCCCTGGGCGCGACCTACGACGGCGCCGGGACGAACTTCGCCCTGTTCAGCGAGGTCGCCGAGGGTGTCGAGCTCTGCCTGTTCGACGAGGCGGGCCGGGAGACCTGCGTCCCGCTGCCCGAGCGTGACGGCTTCGTCTGGCACGGCTACCTGCCCGGCGTCGTCCCCGGCCAGCGCTACGGCTACCGGGTGCGCGGCCCGCACGACCCGGAGCAGGGGCTGCGCTGCAACAGCCACAAGCTGCTCATCGACCCCTACGCGAAGGCGCTCGACGGCACGCTCGGCACCACCTACGCGTGGGACGAGGCGCTGTTCGGCTACCACTTCGACGACCCCGACGAGACCAACCACGACGACTCGGCACAGCACGTGCCGAAGTCCGTGGTGGTCAACCCGTTCTTCGACTGGCACGAGGACCGCCCGCCGCGCACGCCGTACCACGACACCGTCATCTACGAGGCGCACGTCAAGGGCCTGACCAACCTGCACCCCGAGGTCCCCGAGGAGATGCGCGGCACCTACTCGGGCGTCTCGCACCCGGCGGTGATCGCCCACCTGCAGCGGCTCGGCGTCACCGCCATCGAGCTCATGCCCGTGCACCAGTTCGTGCACGACGACGCGCTGGTACAGCGCGGACTGCGCAACTACTGGGGCTACAACACCATCGCGTTCTTCGCGCCGCACTACGGCTACGCGAGCGTCGGCATCACCGGCGCGCCCGCACCCGGCGCGCACGTGCAGGAGTTCAAGGCGATGGTGCGCGACCTGCACGCGGCGGGCATCGAGGTGATCCTCGACGTCGTCTACAACCACACCGCGGAGGGCAACCACCAGGGCCCGACGCTGTCCATGCGCGGCATCGACAACCAGGCGTACTACCGCCTCGTCGACGACGAGCCGCAGTACTACATGGACTACACGGGCACCGGGAACTCGCTGAACGTCCGGCAGCCGCACACGCTGCAGCTGATCATGGACTCGCTGCGCTACTGGGTCACCGAGATGCACGTCGACGGCTTCCGGTTCGACCTCGCATCCACCCTCGCCCGGGAGTTCTACGACGTCGACCGGCTGTCGACCTTCTTCGACCTCGTCCAGCAGGACCCGGTGATCTCGCAGGTGAAGCTCATCGCCGAGCCGTGGGACGTCGGCCCCGGCGGCTACCAGGTGGGCAACTTCCCGCCCGGCTGGACCGAGTGGAACGGCAAGTACCGCGACACGGTGCGCGACTTCTGGCGCGGCACCCCGGGCACGCTCGGCGAGTTCGGGTCGCGCCTGACGGGCTCGTCGGACCTCTACCAGGACGACGGCCGCCGGCCCTACGCGTCGGTCAACTTCGTCACCGCGCACGACGGCTTCACCCTCAACGACCTGGTCTCCTACAACGAGAAGCACAACGAGGCCAACGGCGAGGGCGGGCAGGACGGCGCCGACGACAACAACTCCTGGAACCACGGCGTCGAGGGCCCCACCGACGACGCGGCGATCCTCGAGCTGCGCCAGCGCCAGCGCCGCAACTTCCTCGCGACGCTCTTCCTCTCGCAGGGCGTGCCGATGCTGCTGCACGGCGACGAGATCGGGCGCACGCAGTACGGCAACAACAACGGCTACTGCCAGGACTCCGAGATCTCCTGGATGGAGTGGTCGCCCGAGAAGTCGGACTCCGAGCTCATGGACTACACGAGCAAGGTCTCCGAGCTGCGGGCGTCGCACCCGGTCTTCCGCCGGCGCCGCTTCTTCAACGGCCGCCCGATCCGGCCCGCCGCCGGCGAGCCGGAGGTCCAGCGCGACATCGCCTGGTTCACGTCGTCGGGCGAGGAGATGACCGACCAGGACTGGGAGTCGGGCGAGGCCGCCGTGCTCACCGTGTTCCTCAACGGCGACGGCATCCTCGAGAGCGACCCGCGCGGCCAGCGGGTCGTCGACGACACCTTCCTCCTGATCTTCAACGCCCACCACGAGGACGTCGAGGTCACGCTGCCCGGCGAGGGCTTCCCGCACCGCTGGGCCACCGTGCTCGACACCACCACCGGCGAGGTCGTCGTGGGCACCACCCGCACCACCCAGACCTGGAACACCCCGCCGCTGCCGGACGACCTGGACGACCGCGTGGGCGGCGACGTCCTCACGGTCACCTCCCGCTCGATGCTCCTGCTGCAGCGCACCGACGTGACGGAGCAGGCGTGATCCCGGCGTCCACCTATCGGCTCCAGCTCTCGCCCGACCAGCCCTTCGCCGCCGCGCGCGACCTCGTCGGCTACCTCGACGGGCTGGGCGTCGGGGCGCTGTACTGCTCGCCGATCCTGCAGGCCTCCCCCGGCTCGATGCACGGCTACGACGTCGTCGACCCCACGCGGGCGAACGACGAGCTGGGCGGCGAGGAGGGCCGGCGCGAGCTGGTCGCCGCGCTGCGGAGCGCCGGGCTGGGCGTGCTCGTCGACCTGGTGCCCAACCACATGGGCGTGGCGGTGCCCGAGGCCAACCCGTCGTGGTGGTCGTTGCTGCGCGAGGGCGCGGACTCGCCCTACGCGGACTGGTACGACGCCGACCTCACCCAGCCGCTGCTCGTCCCGGTGCTCGGCTCGCCCGAGGACGTCGAGCAGCTGACGCTCTCCGACGACCGCTCCGAGCTGCGCTACTACGAGCACCGCTACCCGGTCGCCCCGGGCACCGGGGAGGAGGGGACGCCGCAGGAGGTGCACGAGCGCCAGCACTATCGGCTCGTGCACTGGCGGCGCGGCAACGCCGAGCTGACCTACCGCCGCTTCTTCGACGTCTCCGACCTCGCGGCGGTGCGCGTCGACGACCCGGCGATCTTCGACGTCACCCACGCCGAGGTCCTGCGCTGGCGCGCGGCGAACGAGCTCGACGGCCTGCGCATCGACCACCCCGACGGGCTGACCGCGCCCGGCGCCTACGTCCGGCGGCTGCGGGCGGCGCTCGGTGAGGATGCGTGGTTGCTCGTCGAGAAGATCCTCGGGCCGGACGAGGCGCTGCCGCTGTCGTGGCCCGTCGACGGCACCACGGGCTACGAGGCGCTGCGCGAGGTCCAGGGCCTGTTCGTCGACCCGCGGGGCGAGGCGCTCATCGACGCCGTGACCGCCCAGCACACGGGGTCCCGCGAGGGCCTGTCCGTCACCGAGCACGTCGCGAAGCGGCTGGTCACGGACGAGATCCTCGTGGCCGAGGTCAAGCGCATCGCCGCGCTGGTGCCCGGTGACGACGACCCGGAGAAGGTGCAGGACGCGGTCGCCGAGCTGCTCGGCGCCTACCCCGTCTACCGCTCCTACCTGCCCGAGGGCCGCGCCGACCTCGACCGCGCCGTCGACACCGCGGCCACCGCGCGGCCCGAGCTCGCCGAGATCCTCCGGCGGATCCACGCGGCGATGACCGCGGAGCCCGACGGCCGGCTCACCCGCCGGGTCGAGCAGACCAGCGGCATGGTGACGGCCAAGGGCGTCGAGGACACCACGTTCTACCGCTGGAACCGCTTCGTCGCGCTCAACGAGGTCGGCGGGGCCCCGGACCGCTTCGGGGTCTCCCCCGTCGAGTTCCACACCAAGGCCGCCGCCCGCGACGCGGCGACCCCGGCGACGATGACCACGCTCTCGACCCACGACACCAAGCGCAGCGAGGACGTCCGGGCCCGCCTGGCCGTGCTCAGCGAGCTCACCGCCGAGTGGGGCGCGTTCCTGCGCATCGCGGCGGCGCGTCACCCGCTGCCCTCGCCGTCGCTGGAGCTGCTGGCGTGGCAGTCGGTGCTCGGGGCCTGGCCCCTCACCGAGGAGCGCCTCCAGGGCTACCTGACCAAGGCGTCCAAGGAGGCCAAGCTCGTCACCGCACACGTCGACGCGGTGCCCGAGGTCGACGAGGCGATCGCGGCGTGGCCCGCCCAGGTGCTGGGCGACGCGGACGCCGTCGCCGAGATCGAGGCGTTCGTCGCGAGCATCGACCGCCACGGCCGGTCCAACGCGCTCGGCCAGAAGCTGCTGCAGCTGGCCGGGCCCGGCATCCCCGACGTCTACCAGGGCACCGAGCTCTTCGAGTACTCGCTGGTCGACCCGGACAACCGGCGCCCGGTCGACTTCGACCTGCGCCGGCGGCTGCTCGAGCGCCTCGACAGCGGATGGTCGCCGGCGGTCGACGCCGACGACCTCGAGGAGGTCGCGGCGACGAAGCTCGCGGTCGTCACGGCGGCCCTGCGCCTGCGCCGGTTCCGCCCCGAGCTGTTCGACGGCTACGCGCCGCTGCCGGCCTCCGGGGAGGCGGCCGACCACGCGCTCGCCTTCGCGCGGGGCGGCCCGGCGGGGCGCGAGCGGCTGGTCGCCGTCGCCACCCGGCTGCCGGTCGGCCTGCAGGCGGCGGGCGGCTGGCGCGACACCGTGCTCCCGCTCCCCGGCGGCGCCGACGACTGGACCGACGTCGTGACCGGACGTGCCGTCGACGGCGCTGCGCCGCGTCTCACACAGCTCCTCGACCGCTACCCCGTGGCGCTGCTGGTCCGACCTGCCTGAGACTGCCCCGCATGACCGACGTGACGGAGAACCGTCCCCGGTGGCACGGCGTCCTCGAGCGGATCGCGGAGGCCCGTCGCGGCGACTCGAGCGAGTCGCTCGCGGCGGTCTTCATGCTCGGTGCGACCGTGCTCGCGCTGGTCTGGGCGAACTCGCCGTGGGGTGCGTCCTACGACGCGTTCTGGCACACGCACCTGGCGATCTCGTTCGGCGAGATGTCGATCGACCTCGACCTGCAGCACTGGGTCAACGACGGCCTCATGGCGCTGTTCTTCTTCGTCGTCGGCCTGGAGGTCAAGCGCGAGTTTGCGCTCGGCGAGCTGCGGGACCGGTCGAAGGCGGCGGTCCCGCTCACCGCGGCCGTCGCCGGCCTCGCGCTGCCCGCCGTGCTGTTCCTGCTGCTCAACCCGACCGGACCCCAGGCCGCGGCCTGGGGCGTCGTGATCTCCACCGACACGGCGTTCCTGCTGGGCGCGCTGGCGGTGATCGGTCCCGGACGCGCCGAGCGGCTCCGGATCTTCCTGCTCACGCTGGCGGTCGCCGACGACATCGGCGCGCTGGCGATCATCGCGCTCGTCTACACCGACGAGCTGAACCTCGTCCCGCTGCTCGTCGCGGTGGGCGGGCTGCTCCTGATCTGGCAGCTGCGACGGCTGCGGGTCTGGCGCGGCGGCGGCTACCTCGTCGTCTCGGTGGTGACCTGGGTGGCGCTCTACGAGTCGGGCGTCCACGCGACGCTCGCCGGGGTGCTCATCGCCCTGCTGCTGCCCGTGTACCCGCCGAAGCGCAAGGAGGTCGAACGGGCGGCGGCGCTCGCGCGGGCCTTCCGCCAGTCGCCGAACCCCGAGTACGCGCGCAGCGCCCGGCTCGGGCTCGAGCGTGCGGTGTCGGTCAACGAGCGCCTCATGCGGCTCTGGCAGCCCTACAGCGCCTTCATCATCGTGCCGGTGTTCGCGCTGGCCAACGCGGGCGTGCCCCTGACCGCCGAGACCCTGCGTGCGGCCGCGACGTCGCCGCTGACCTGGGGCGTCGTGCTCGGGCTCGTGGGCGGCAAGTTCGTCGGCATCACCGGCGCCACCGCGCTCCTGCACCGGCTGCGCCCGGGCAGCCTCGCGCCCGGGCTGACGATGCCGCAGATCGCGGGGGGCGCGGCGCTCTCGGGCATCGGGTTCACGATCTCGCTGTTCATCGTCGACCTCGCGCTCGCCGACGAGGCCCTCGCCGACCAGGCCCGGGTCGGGGTCCTCGCGGCGTCGCTCATCGCGCTCGGGCTCGGCGCGGTGGTGTTCCGGGTGGCCCGGTCGTCGCTGCCCGAGGAGCCCTCCCGCGACCTGCTGCGCCCCGTCGACCTGCAGCGCGACCACGTCCGCGGGCCCGTCGACGCACCGCTGACGATCGTCGAGTACGGCGACTTCGAGTGCCCCTTCTGCGGCAAGGCCACGGGCAACATCCGCCAGGTCCGCGAGCACTTCGGCGACGACCTGCGCTACGTGTTCCGCCACTTCCCTCTCGAGGAGTACCACCCCCACGCCCGCGACGCCGCCGAGGTCGCCGAGGCCGCGGCCGCGCAGGGACGGTTCTGGGAGGTCCACGACACGTTCTTCGCGCACGCCGACGCCCTCGAGCACGACGACCTCCTGCGCTACTGCGCCGACCTCGGGCTCGACATCGACCGCCTCGAGGAGGACCTGCGCGACGGCGGCCCGCACAACCACGTCGCCGACGACGAGATCGACGCCAGCAGCAGCGACCTGCCCGGCACGCCGACGTTCTACCTCGCCGCCGGCGACGCCGTGCCCCAGCGCCACCTCGGGCCCTACGACGCCAAGACCCTCATCGGCGAGCTCGAGCGCATGCGCGCGGAGCAGGCCGCCGAGGCGAGCAACGCGGCCGACCCGCGCTGAGGCTCGCCGGGATCGCAGCGAACGCGCTGTTCGCGGCTTCTACGCGCGCGAACTCCCCGTTCACGCGCGCTGGCGGCTCGCCCGGATCGCAGCGAACGCGCTGTTCGCGGCTTCTAGGCGCTCGAACTCCCCGCTCGCTGGTGCCAGCGGGCCGGCTCAGCGGCGGCGCGGGCGCGGGGGCAGGGCGACGGTCGGGGCCTCGGGGCCGCCGAGGGTGTCGGTGCGCGCGTCGGCGTCCGCGCCGTCCCCGGGGTCCGCGGCGTGCCGCCCGGCCGACGAGCCCTCGTCCTCGCCCGCGTGGTCGTCGAGCTGCGCAGCGAACGGCGCGGTCGTTCGCAGAGAAGCAGCGAACCGCGCGTTCGCTGCATCCTCGCTCGCCGGCTCCTCGCCGCCCACCGCGGGCTGGGCTCCGGTGGCGTGGTCCGCGGCCTTCCGGGCCTCGGCGGGGTCGGTGCGCCCGCGGTCGGCGAGGGGCACCGACGACGGGCGGCGGCGCGCGGCGCGGCGGTGGAGCAGGGCCGCGACGACCAGCGCGGTCGCGACCAACGGCACCACGAGCGTCCACCACGTCCCGCCGCGCAGCGAGGCGTTGGCGACGGCGTGGGCGACGGCCACCGGGAAGCAGACGTAGGACGTCCAGTGCACGACGAGCCAGGCGCGCTTGGACAGGTACTTCCGCAGGCTCGACGAGATCACCACGGCGAGCAGCAGGTCGAGCGCGAGCGCCCCGAACCCGACCGGCCACGGGTTGAACGACGCCGTCCCCGGGACCACGACGTGGTACCAGCGCAGCGGCAGGTACGGCGTGACCAGCACGGTCACGACGTGCAGCACCACGAACACGACGGTGATCAGCGCGAGGTTGCGGTGCAGCGCGACGAGCACGAACCGCGGCAGCGCCTGGCCGAGGAGCGTGGTCAGCGAGGTGTTGTGCAGCGCGCCGAGCGCGAGCACGACGCCCAGCATCAGGAGCGCGACGAGGCCGAGCGCCCGCGAGATGTTCCAGAGCTCGATCACGCGCCGCTCAGCGGTACTCGGCGGTCGTGACCCGCGGGACGTCGGCCGCCGTCGAGGACGCGGAGATGCCGGCGTGCAGCGCCACCACGAGCATCGCCGCGGCGACCGTGATCCACGCGGTCAGCTCGACGATCGTGCGCTTGTTCTCCTCGTGCTGGACGGCCTTCGCCGTGCGTCGACCGGGCACCGGCGCCTCCCTCCTCGTCGCCCGTCCAGGATGGACGATCGCGGAGTGTGACCCGGATCAGGGGGCGCCACCGATCAGTGCCCGGACAGGAGCGGCACGCCACCGGCGTCGGCTTCGGCGTCCAAGGCCCGCATGCACGTCGAGACACACGATCTCCGGCCGACCCTGCGCCGCAGATCACCGGCGGCGGTCCGCCCGCACCCACGCGCCCTGGTCGACGTCGCGGTCCCGCTCGCGGCCCACCGTCGCCACGGCGACCGGGATGCTGCTGACGCCACGGAGCATCCCGGGTCCAGACCTGACCCGGAAGCCGTCAGAGATGCCGCCGGAGGACATCCGCCACGAGCGCCGGCGCCGTCTGCAGCGCGGTGTGCCCCTGGCCCGGCAGGTCGACGACCTCGACGTCCGGCAGGGCGTCGGCCACCGCTGCGGTCGAGCGTCGGAGATGTTCGGGACTCTGCTCCCCGAGCAGCATCACGGTGCGCAGCCGCACGTCACGCAGGACGTCGGTCCCCGCCGGCATGCGTTCCAGCTCCCGCCCCTCGCGGGGCCAGGTGTGAGCGTTGGCGACGCGCTCGGCCCAGCCGGGGGCCTGCTTCATCCCCGCCGGCGCGGGCTCCGGCACCCCGACCAGGCGCAGCAGGCCGATCTCCAGCGCGCCCTCCGGGTCGCCGGCGGCGAGCCGCGCCTCCATCGCATCGAGGGCCCCGGTCGGGTCGTCGCGGCCGCCGAGCGGCCACGGCGGTTCGTCGACGACGAGCGTCGACGCGGGCAGCCCGTCCGCCGCCGCCCCGAGCAGGCAGACCGCGGCCGAGGAGTGGGCGGCGAGCACCGCCTCGCCGTCGAACCAGATCGCGATCGCGCGCAGGTCCTCGTGCTCGCGGTCGAACGAGTACGGCTCCGTGTCCCCCGAGTCGCCCTTGCCGCGCCGGTCGGCGAGCCACACCGCGAAGCGGCCGTCGAGCTCCCGGGCGGTCCCCGCCCAGACCGCCCTGCCCGTCGGCCGCCGGCGAAGGTCACGAGCGGGCGGGGTCCGTCGGTGACCCGTTCGAGCGCGAGGCGCGTGCCGTCGGCGGAGGTGACGTGGTGGAGCGTCGGTGGTGCGCGCACGGCGTCCTCCAGGCGGGTCGGCGGAGCGGCCCTCCCAGCGTCCCGCCCCGAACCGCCCGAGGGACAGGGGCGCGACCAGGACGGATCGGGCCGGCGGTCCCGGGACACCCCGGCGGTGCGGGGTGTCCCGGGGACCCGTCAGGCCAGCAGCGACGCGTCGGCCGGCGAGAGCCGGTCGGTGATCGTGTTCTTCTGGTGCCAGTAGGGGTAGAGCAGCGGCATCGCCGAGACCTCGTCGAGGCGGCGCACGTCCTCGTCGGTGAGCGCGAGCTCGGCGGCGGCGAGGTTGTCGGTGAGCTGCTCCTCGGTCCGGGCCCCGATGACGAGCGAGGTGACCCCGGGCTTGCGCAGCAGCCACGCGTTGGCCACCTGCGCGACCGAGACCCCGTGCGCGTCCCCGATCTCCGCGGCGACCTCGATGATGTCGTAGAGACGCTCGCGGTCGTGGACCGGCGGCTCGGACCACTCGCCGAGGTGCCGCGAGGTCTCCGGGTCGTCCTGGCCGCGCCGGAACTTGCCCGAGAGCAGCCCGCCCGCGATCGGGCTCCAGACGAGGATGCCGAGGCCCTGGTCGATCGACACCGGGACCAGCTCGTTCTCGGCCTCGCGGGCCTGCAGCGTGTAGTGGATCTGCTGGGAGACGAAGCGCTGGTACTCGCGGCGCTCGGACACCCCGAGGGCCTTCATGATGTGCCAGGCCGAGTAGTTCGAGCAGCCGATGTAACGGATCTTGCCCTTGGAGACCAGCGTGTCCAGGGCCTCGAGGGTCTCCTCGAGCGGCGTCACGCCGTCCCACCCGTGCAGCTGGTAGAGGTCGATGTGATCGACGCCGAGGCGGCGCAGGCTGTCCTCGCAGGACCGGACGATGCGGGAGCGCGAGGCGCCGCCGTCGTTCGGGCCGTCGCCCATCGGGAAGCGCATCTTGGTGGCGAGGTAGAGGTCGTCGCGGTGGTTCTTCGTCGCCTGCCCGACGATCTCCTCGGACACGCCGGCGGAGTACATGTCCGCGGTGTCGACGAGGTTCACGCCGTGGTCGACGCACAGGTCGATCTGGCGGGTGGCGCCCTCGACGTCGGTGCTGCCGAGCTTGGAGAACCCGCCCTTGCCGCCGAAGGTCATCGTGCCCATGGTCATCGTCGAGACCCGCAGGCCCGACCGTCCGAGAGTGCGGTACTCCATGCCGATCGATTGCCCCTGATCGGTCGCCCGGGAACGTGAGATGAGCGAAGGGCCCCTCCGCTCGACTAGATCGAGCGGAGGGGCCCTTCGGTCGGCACCGAGCGAGCGGTCAGCGGCGGGTGAGGCCCGGGCGCACGGCCAGCAGGACACCGAGGGTCGCGTAGCCGACGAGGAAGTGCGCGCCGGCGACGATCGAGCCGACGACCGGGCCGAACAGCATCATCGCGGGCAGGGCGACGACGATCCACGTCTCGGCGACGACCGGCCACGCCCGCAGCGCACCGCGCCACCGGCCGGCCACGGCCACCTTCACCCCGAGGATCGCCATGCCCAGCATCGACAGCGGCCAGAACGGGTCGAGGACCGTCGCGAGGGTGCTCCACTCGCCGCCCATCGCCGGCAGCGTCGTCAGGGACTGCACGGTCGCGAGCCCCAGGACCACCGACTCCACGATGATCATGGTGCGGGCGAGCCGCGACGTGCCCGCGGCCTGCGTGCGCCACATCGCCGCCAGCAGGCAGAACACGCCGAGCTGGAAGAACACGCCGGTCAGGTCGATCACGAAGCGGCCGAGGCCCGCCTCCTGCGCCCCGAACAGCATGAACGGGATGCCGTACGCGGTGGCGCCGACGGCGAGGCCGGCTCCGAGGGCCCGCAGGGCGCCGTCCCCGGGGGTGCGCACCCCCGGGCTCCCGGAGCCGGGCGCGGCGCCGGGGGCGGGCACGGCCTCGGTCGGCGTCGCCGCAGACCCGGCGGCGGCGTCGGTACGGACACGGGCGGGCGTGGTGCGGATCGTCGTCATGGCGGGCTCCCGGGTGAAACGGTCGGTGTCGCGGCGGGCGGCCGGTGGCATGGCGAGGACTCTGCGCGCCGGCCGTCCCGCCCCGGCAGGGCCGCGCGCCCCGTGATCGTCCCGACGATGTCCCGAGCCGCCGGGACACGACTCGGGACGCACGACGGGACCGCGGCGCGGGGACACGGGGCCCCCGACCTGGAACGATCAGTCGCGTGCGACCGACGACCGAGCAGCGCGCGAGCGCGGAGGTCGTCGACGAGCCCGAGGCCCCGCCACCGCTCGTGACCGCCGAGGAGACGGGACGCGCCCGCGACCTCCTCCTCGGGCTCATCGCGCTGGCCGGGCTGGTCGTGCTCGCTCTGTGCGTCGCCCTCGCCGTCCGCCACCGCGACGTCGTCACCGGGCCGGACGAGGGCGGCGGGATCATCGAGATCCTCGCGGGCCCGGTCCTGCTCGCCGCCGGCCTGCTCGTGCTGCGCGGCGCGGACCCGCGCGGGCGGCCCGTCGGGTGGGTCCTGACCGCGGCGGGCGCGGGCTGGTTGCTGACGGGCCTGGCGTCGGCCTGGATCGTCGAGGGGCTCTACGTCACGCCGGGCCTGCCGGGCACGTCGTTCGCCTACGCCGTCAGCGCCCGCTACGGCGCGTTCCTGCTGCTCGCGCTGCCACTCGTGATCCTGCTCTTCCCCGACGGCCGGCTGCCCCGCGGGCGGATCGGGCGTCCGGTCGCCCTCGCGAGCCTCGCGGGCACCGCCCTGCTGCCGCTGGTGCTGCTCGTGGTGCCGTCCCGCGAGGTCGAGGCGCGCAGCGGCATGCCGTTCACCCCGCGCGTCGCGGCCCTCGACCTCGACCCCCACTCGATCCCGCTGCCGTTCTGGCCGCAGCTGCTCGGCGTCGCCTTCGCGCTCGTGCCGCTGGGGATGGTCGTGCCGTTCGTGGTGGTCGCCGTCCGCCACCACCGCGCGCGCGGGCGGCGGCGTCTCCAGCTGCGCTGGCTGGTCTGGGCCGGTCTGGTCGACGTCCTGCTCGTCGGGGTCGGCGTCCTGCTGCCCGCACCGTGGCCCACGCTCTCCCTGCTCGTCGCGATCACCGTGACCTCCGGGGCGATCGCCACCGCGGCCGTGCGCGAGCGCCTCTACGAGATCGACCGGCTGCTGCCGACGACGGTCGTCGCCCTCGCCCTCGGCGTGCTCGTGCTCGCCGTGGACGGGCTGGTGCTGCTGGTCGCCGGCGCGGCCTTCGGCGGGCGCGACTCGGCGCTGCTCGCGGTGGCCGTCGTCGCCGTGCTCTACACGCCGCTGCGCAGCCGCCTCTGGCGCGCCGCCCGCCGCCTGACCCGCGGCTCCCGCGACGACCCGTACGCCGCCGTCGCCACCCTCGCCGGGCGGCTCGAGACCGCGGCCGCGCCGGGCGAGCAGCTCGCGGCGCTCGCCCGCTCGGTGGCCGAGGCGTTCCGCCTGCCCTACGTGCGCGTCGAGATCGACCGGGCGGACGGCGCCCAGGCCGTCGTCGAGCACGGGCACACCGACCGCCCGACCGTCGCCCTCCCGATCCGCTACCGCGACGAGACGATCGGCCGGGTCGCGGTCGCGGAGGGCCGGCGGCTCTCCGAGGCCGACCAGCGCCTGCTCGGCGACCTGCTGCGCCAGGCCGCGGGCGCCGCGCGGGCCGGGGCCCTGTCGGCGTCGCTGCAGCAGGCGCGGGTCGACCTCGTCACCGCGCGCGAGGAGGAGCGCCGGCGGCTGCGTCGCGACCTCCACGACAGCGTCGGCCCCGGGCTCGGCGCGGTGACCCTGCGCATCGAGACCGCCCGCGGCCTCGCCGCGACGGACCCCGCGGCCGCCGACGGGGTGCTCGCGCAGGCCGTCGCGGACGTCGGGGCCCTGCTCACCGACGTGCGCCGCCTCGTCCACGACCTGCGCCCACCCGCGCTGGACGAGCTCGGGCTCGCGGGCGCCCTGCGGGCCCAGGCCCGGCGGCTCTCGGACGACGGGCTCGAGATCGTCGTGGATGGCGAGCCGGGCGAGCTGCCCGCCGCCGTCGAGGTCGCCGCCTTCCGCATCGCCTCGGAGGCCGTCACCAACGTCGTGCGCCACGCCGGGGCGAGCCGAGCCATCGTCCTGCTCGAGCGCCGGCCCGGGCGGCTCGTCGTCACCGTCACCGACGACGGGCGGGGCATCGGCGCCGACGTCGTCGCCGGGGTCGGGACGCTGTCGCTGCGGGAGCGCGCCGCCGAGCTCGGCGGACGCACGAGCGTGTCCTGCCCACCCGACGGCGGCACGGTCGTCGCCGCCGAGATCCCCCTGGAGGACCCGTGACCGGGCCCATCACGGTCGTCCTCGCCGACGACCACCCCGTCTACCTCGACGGCCTGGCCGGGCTGCTGGCCACGGTCGACGGGCTCGAGGTGGTGGGCACCGCGACCGACGGGGCCGCGGCCGTGGAGACGGTGGCGGCGCTGCGCCCCGACGTCGTCGTGATGGACGTCCGCATGCCCGAGCTCGACGGGATCGCCGCGACCCGGCGCATCGTCGACGCCGACCCCTCGATCGGCGTCGTCGTGCTGACGATGAGCGAGGAGGACGAGACCGTCTTCGCCGCCCTGCGCGCCGGCGCCCGCGGCTACCTGCTCAAGGGCGCGACGAAGGACGAGATCGTGCGCGCGGTGACCGCGGTGGCCGAGGGCGACGCGATCTTCGGCCCGGCGCTGGCCCGGCGCGTGGTCGAGTTCCTCGCGCCGCGGCAGGCCACGGTCGAGGTGTTCCCCGAGCTCACGGCCCGCGAGCGCGAGGTGCTCGACCTCGTCGCCGCGGGCCGGGCCAACCCGCAGATCGCGTCGGCGCTGTTCCTGTCGCCCAAGACCGTCCGCAACATCGTCTCGGCGATCTTCACGAAGCTGCACGTCGCGGACCGCGCCGAGGCCATCGTGCGGGCGCGCGAGGCCGGACTGGGGCGGACGGGCGGCTAGATCCCGGTCTCGCCGGGCAGCGCCAGGGCGAGCACGCGGGCGGCCGGGCTGCCCGGCGCGGTCCGCAGGCGGGCGACGGCGCCGCGCCCGCGCGCGTCCTGCAGCGCGTGCAGCACCATGCCGACCCCGGCGCTCGCGAGGTGCCCGACGTCGCGCAGATCGATCACGACGGTCGCCGCGTCGACGAGCGCCGCGTCCACCGCGTCGCGACACGCCGCGACCCCCACCAGGTCGAGGTCGCCGCGGAGCACCACGTGCCGCCCGCCGTCGTCGTCGCGGACCTCCAGGTGCGCCGGCCGGCCGACGACCCGCTGCTCGGACCCCCGCGGCTCGGACCCCCGCGGCTCGGACCCCTGCGACTCGGACCCCTGCGACCCGGTGACGTCCTCGTCCTCCTCGTCGGGCGGGACCCGGAAGACGACCTGGGTGCCGCCGCCGGACACGGGCGTGACGGTGGCGTCGCGCGTCACCTCGCGCAGCAGCGTCAGCCCCCGTCCGCGGAAGCCGGGGTCGTCGGGCACGGGACGCCACGAGCCGTGGTCGACCACGCGGACCTCCACGGACCCGTCGTCGCAGCGCGCGAGGCCCACCTCGACCTGGCCCGAGCCCTCGTCGTCGCGGTAGCCGTGCTCGATGGCGTTGGTGGCGGCCTCGCCGAGGGCGAGCTGGAGATCGCCGAGCGGGACCTCGCCGACCCCGGCGGCCCGCGCCCACCGCGCGGTGCGGCGGCGCAGGACGGCGAGCGAGTCGGGGCGCGCGACCAGGACGAGCTCCAGCGGCGGCGGCACGAACCGGGCGACGACGAGGGCGACGTCGTCGGAGCGCGTGCCGAGATCGGCGAGCAGGGCGCTCGCGAGCGTCGACGGGTCGGCGTCGCGATGGCGCTCCGCCGAGGTCACCAGGCGGTCGAACCCCTCGTCGAGGGTCTCGTCCCGCCGCTCGACGAGCCCGTCGGTGTAGAGGACCAGCACCGTGCCGGGGTCGATCGTGGTCACGGCCTCGCCGTGGTCGCGCAGGCCGGGCGGCAGGCCGAGCAGGGGGCCGTGGCCGGCGGGGTCGTCGAGGAAGTGCACCGGGGAGCCGTCGGCCGGCGCGAGGAGGGCCGGGAGGTGCCCGGCACGGGCGTGGCGCAACTCGCCGGTGACCGTGTCCAGGATCAGGCACATCGCCGTCGACGCCTGCGAGCCGGGGATCCGCGAGGTCAGGCCGTCGAGCAGGCCGAGGGCCTCGGCGGGGCCGTGGCCGGCGAGGAGGTAGCCCGACAGCGCGGTGCGCAGCTGGCCCATGACCGCGGCCGCGGCCGTGCCCTGCCCGACCACGTCGCCGACCGCGACCGCGATGCGGTGCTCGCCGAGGTCGACGACGTCGTACCAGTCGCCGCCGGCCTGGGTGCCCGTGGCTCCGGGCAGGTAGCGCACCGCGAGCCCGATGCGGTCGAGGGTCGGCAGGCCCTGCGGCAGCAGGCTGCGCTGCAACGTGTCGGCGATCTGGTGCTCGGCGCGGTAGAGGCGCGCCCGGTCCAGCGCGATCCCGCACGGTTCGGCGAGCGCGACGAGGGCGCTGCGCTCGGTGTGCGAGATGCGGGCGCGGTCGGGCAGCCCGATGCCGATCGCGCCGACGGTCACCCCCGCGGCCACGAGCGGCAGCGCCATCGCGCCCCGGATGCCCCGGTCGCGCATGAGCGCCCGCAGCACCGGGTGGTCGCTCGACGCCCCGTCGTGCCCGCCGACCAGCCACAACGGCTCCCCGCCGTCGACCGCGGCGCCGACGAGCGTCGGGTCCGAGCGGTCCGGGCCGACGACCGGCGGGTCGCCGTTCTCCGCGGCGAGCGGGGCGAGGGCGCCCGTGCGCGGGTCGTACTCGAACACCGCGACGCGGGCGGTGTCGCCGAAGAGCGCCCGGAGGTGCCCGACGGTCACCTCGGCGACCTCGACCGGCGTGGCCGCCGCGGAGAGCTGGGTGCTGGCGCGCTGCAGCAGCGAGAGGCGCGCGGCGGTCGCGCGCTCCTCGGCGAGCAGCAGGGCGTTGTCGAGCGCCAGGGCGGCGCGTGCGGCGATCTCCTCGACGAGGTCGCGGTCGTCGTCGCTCCAGCCCGGCGCGCCGTCGCCGCGCTCGAGGGTGACCAGGGCGACCGGGTGGTCGCGGACCACGAGCGGCAGGTGCAGCACGCCCGCCTCGGTGGCCGCGGACCGCCGCTCCAGGGCCCGTCGCTCGCCGTCGCCGAAGGTCCCGGCGGGCAGCGGGACGGCGGTGGCCTCGGACGGCGCGGCGACGTCGGTGGTGCTGTCCGGCCGCCGCGCCTCCCGACCCTCGCCGGGCTCGCCCTCGTCGTCGAGGGGACGGGCCGCCGCGCGGGCGGCGAGGCCGACCTCGACGAGCAGGAGGACCAGGCGTTCGAGGCGGCCGGCCACCTCCGGCTCGGCGTCGAGCTCGGCCCCGACGCGGGCGAGCAACCGCTGGCGCTCGGCCTCGAGCCAACGCGCGTGGACGTCGACGCAGCTGCCGACGAAGCCGGTGACCCCGCCGTCGCCGGGCAGCGGGACGGCGTGCTCGGAGACCCGCCGGTACGCCCCGTCGCCGCGACGCAGGCGGTACTCGGCCTCCCAGCCCTCCCCCGCGCGGATCGCCCGGTCGCGCAGCGCGCGGTAGCGGCCGCGGTCCTCGGGGTGGACGCCGGCGAGCCAGGCCGTCCCGCGGTCGTCGGCGTCGGCGCGCCCGGTGAAGCGCCGCCAGCCGGTGTTGTGGAAGGTGCGTGCGCCGTCGGGGTCGGCCACCCAGATCATCGCCGGCGCGAGGTCGGCCATCGCGGTGAACCGGGCCTCCGCGCGGCGCCGCGCCCGGCCCAGCTGGAGGTGCGCGTCGACGCGGGCCAGCAGCTCCGGGGCGGTGAAGGGCTTGACCAGGTAGTCGTCGGCCCGTGCGGCGAGACCCTCGACGGCGGCCTCCTGCCCGGCACGCGCCGAGAGCAGCAGCACCGGGACCCGCGCGGTGCGCTCGTCGGCGCGCAGGGCCGACAGCAGCTCGAGGCCGTCGCGGCGGGGCATCATCACGTCCGAGACGACGAGCTCGGGCGGGTCGGCCAGCGCCGCGGCCAGCGCCTCCTCGCCGTCGGCCACCAGGCGCACGGCGTGCCGCGGGGCGAGCAGCCGGTGCAGGTAGGAGCGCATGTCGGCGTTGTCGTCGGCGACGAGCACCCGGCCGCGCGTGGCGTCGGGGGCGCCGGCCGGGGGCTCGGACTCGCCGTCGTCGTCGCCCTCGGGCAGCCACCGCATCGCCTCGGCGACGAACGACTCCGCGTCCGCGGACGGCGGGGCGGGCGCGTCGGGCACGGGCTCCAGCACGTCGACGACCCGGTCGGCCGGTAGGTGCGCCCGCCCGAACGGCAGGCGGACGGTCATCGTGGTGCCGGCGCCGAACTCGCTGCTCGCGGTGACCTCGCCGCCGTGCAGCCCGACGAGCTCGCGGACGAGGGCGAGCCCGATGCCGCTGCCCTCGCCGGAGCGCCCGCCCGCGCCCTCGACGCGGTGGAAGCGCTCGAACAGCCGGGGCAGCTCGTCGGCGGGCACCCCGACGCCGGTGTCGGCGACGTGGAGCACCGCGGCGTCGTCCGCGGTCTCGACCCGCACCGACACCCGGCCGGCCGTCGTGAACTTCAGCGCGTTGGAGACCAGGTTGAGCACGATCTGCTCCCACGCGGCCCGGTCGAGCAGGACCGGGCGCCCCGTGGACGGACAGTCGACCACGTACTCCAGCCCGGCCCGCTCCATCGCCGAGCGGAACAGTCCGGCGAGCTCCTCGGTGGCGGGGCCCAGGTCGGTGGGCACGTACCGCGCCTGGCGCCGTCCCGCGTCGAGGCGCGAGAAGTCGAGCAGGCTGTTGACCAGCCGTCCCAGGCGCCGGCCGTTGCGGTGCACCACCTCGAGCTCGGCGCGCCAGCGCTCGGGATCGACCGTCGGCGCGGCCCGCAGGTCCTCGACCGGTCCCATGATCAGGGTCAGCGGGGTGCGGAACTCGTGGCTGACGTTCGAGAAGAACTCGGTCTTCGCGCGGTCGAGCTCGGCGAGTGCCTCGGCGCGGCGGCGCTCGGCCTCGAACCCGCCCGCGTGCGCGAGCCCCGCGCTGATCTGGCCGCCGAGCAGCTGCAGGAAGCTCGCGGTCCGCTCGTCGTAGGGCCGGTGCGGGTTGACCCCGACGACGAGGAACCCGGCGAGCCCCGCGGTCTCCTCGTCGGGCCCCGTGCCCGGTGCCGCCGCGAGCGGGACGAGCACGGCCTGCCCGGGCGGCCGGTCCCAGGCCCCGCGGGGCACGGCGTCGCCGAAGCGGGCGGCGAGGTCGTCGATGACGACCGACTCCCCCGACAGCCCCGCCGCCCAGGGCCCCGCCCCGTCCGCGAGCACCCGCGGCGCGACGGGCGAGCCGGGCGTGGCGCCGGCGCTCGCGGCCAGGCGGGCCTCGCCGGTGTCCTCGTCGAGCAGGTAGACCAGCGCGAACGGGAGGTCGCGGTCGTTCTCCCCGAGCGTGCCCTCCACCGCCTGCAGCACGTCCCCGCGCGACCGCGCCGGGCCCATCGCCGTCGCGAGGTCGCGCATCGTCGCCATCCGCCGGTCGCCGATGACGCGCTCGGTGGTCTCGGTGACCACGCACAGCATCCCGGCCACCGAGCCGTCGGCGTCGGCGAGCGGGCTGTAGGAGAACGTGTGGTACGTCTCCTCGGGATAGCCGGAGCGCTCGAGGAAGAGCAGCAGGTCCTCGTCCCACGTGGCGACGCCGGTGTCGAGGACCGAGGCGATCCGCGGGCCGATGTCGGGCCAGATCTCCGACCACATGACCCGCGCGGGCTTGCCCAGCGCCCACGGGTGCTTGGCCTGCAGGGTGTCGCGCCAGTAGGCGTCGTTGTAGAAGACGGTGAGCTCCGGGCCCCACGCCATCCACATGGAGAACCGCGAGGTCAGGAGCATGCGCACGATCGTGCGCAGCGGCGTCGGCCACTCCTCGGGCGTGCCGACCGGGGTCGCGGCCCAGTCGACGCCGGCCATGTCGGCACCGACCCGGCCCCCACCGGCGAGCAGGTCGGACGTGCCGGAGCGGGGCTCCGTGCTCATCGCCTCCCCTTCCTGCCCGTCGTGCCCGTCCCGCGCGCGTGAGCGTCGTCGCACCCGGCGACCATCATGGTCGGCCGCGAGTGCGCATGCGCGACCGGCCCGTCGGGAAGCATCGGGCCGTGACACACGAGTTCGCGGTCTGGGCCCCCGACCGTACGACGGTCGGGCTGGTCCTGAGTGGGCCGGGCGGCCGGACGGAGCCGATGACGGCGGGCACCGGCGGGTGGTGGCACGCGAGCGTGCCCGACGCCGGGCCCGGCACCGACTACGCGTTCTCCCTCGACGGCGGTGACCCGCTGCCCGACCCGCGCTCGCGCTGGCAGCCGCACGGGGTGCACGCCGCGTCGCGCCTGGTCGAGGTCGAGCCCTCCCCCGCCGACGCGGCCTGGACCGGACGGTCCCTGCCGGGCTCGGTGATCTACGAGATGCACGTCGGGACCTTCACGCCCGAGGGCACGTTCGCCTCCGCCGAGGAGCGCCTCGACCACCTCGTCGAGCTCGGCGTCGACTTCGTCGAGGTCCTGCCGGTCAACGCCTTCGACGGCACGCGCGGCTGGGGCTACGACGGCGTGCTCTGGTACGCGGTCACCGAGAACTACGGCGGGCCCGCGGCCTTCCGCCGGTTCGTCGACGCCTGCCACGCACGCGGTCTCGGCGTCGTGCTCGACGTCGTCTACAACCACCTCGGGCCGTCCGGGGCCTATCTCGACCGGTTCGGGCCCTACTTCCTCGGCGAGAACGTGTGGGGGCCCTCGCTCAACCTCGACGGGCCCGGCTCGGACACCGTGCGGGCCTACATCCTCGACAACGTCACGATGTGGCTGCGCGACTACGGCGTCGACGCGCTGCGCCTCGACGCCGTGCACGCCCTGCGCGACGCCCGCGCCACCCACCTGCTCGAGGAGATGGCCGACCACGTCGCGTCGCTCTCGGCCCACCTGCGCCGCCCGCTGACACTCATCGCCGAGTCCGACCTCAACGACCCGCGGCTGATCACCTCGCGGGAGGCCGGCGGCTACGGCCTGGACGCGCAGTGGTGCGACGACATCCACCACGCCCTGCACTCGACGCTCACCGGCGAGACCCAGGGCTACTACGTCGACTTCGGCGACCTGGCCACGCTGGCCGAGGTCCTGCACCACCCGTTCCACCACGCCGGCACGTGGTCGACGTTCCGCGGCCGCCTCCACGGGCGGCCCGTCGACCTGCTGCGCACACCCGGGCACCGGTTCCTGGCCTACCTGCAGGACCACGACCAGGTCGGCAACCGCGCCTCGGGCGACCGGCTCTCGGCGACGCTCTCGCCCGGCCTGCTGGGGTGCGGGGCCGCGCTGGTGTTCTGCTCGCCCTACACGCCGATGCTGTTCATGGGCGAGGAGTGGGGCGCCCGCACCCCGTGGGCGTTCTTCGTGGGCTTCGAGGACCCGGACCTGCAGGTCGCGGTGCGCGAGGGGCGGACCAAGGAGTTCGCCGAGCACGGCTGGGGCGCCGAGGAGGTGCCCGACCCGACGGCCGACGCGACGTTCGAGGCGTCGAAGCTGGACTGGTCGGAGCCGACGCGCGAGCCCCACGCCGGACTGCTGGGGGTGTACCGCGAGCTCATCGCCCTGCGCCGCGCCCACCCGGAGCTCACCGACCCGCACCTCGACCCGGTGCGCGTCGACCACGACGCGCAGGCCCGCACGCTCGTCGTGCACCGCGGGACCCTGCGCCTGGCGGTGAACCTCGGCGGGGCACCGGCGACCCTGCCGGTCCCGGCCCGCGAGGTGCTCTACGCCCCGTCCGGGGTGGACGTCGGCGACGGGTCGCTGACCCTGGCGCCGGAGTCGTTCGCGCTGACGCGGGTGGATCAGCAGCGGTAGTCCGCGGCGAGGGCGGCGAAGCCCTCGGGGTCGACGAGCGAGGTCGTGTCGCCCGGTTCCTCGCCACGGGTCAGGCCGAGCAGGAGCCGTCGCAGGATCTTCCCGCTGCGGGTCTTCGGCAGCGCGTCGACCACCACCACCCGCGACGGGCGGGCCACGGGCCCGAGCTCGCGGGTGACGTGGGCGCGCAGGTCGTCGGTGGGATCGGCGGTGTCGCCGTCGCGCAGCACGACGAAGGCGACGATCGTCTGCCCCGTGGTCGCGTCCGGCGCCCCGACGACGCCCGCCTCGGCGACCCGCGGGTGGCTGACCAGCGCCGACTCCACCTCGATCGAGGACAGCCGGTGCCCGGAGACGTTCATGACGTCGTCGACCCGCCCCTCGAGCCAGACGTACCCGTCGCCGTCGATCCGGGCACCGTCGCCGGCGAGGTACCAGCCCCGGTCGCGGAAGTCGGCGAAGTAGGAGGTGACGAACCGGTCGGGGTCGCCCCACACGGTGCGCGCCATCGCCGGCCACGGGCGGTCGACGACCAGCAGGCCGCCCTCGTCGGGGGCGCACGTGCTGCCGTCCTCGTGGACGACCCGCACCGACAGGCCCGGCAGCGCCCGGGTCGCCGAGCCGGGCTTGAGCGGCGTGGCCCCGGGCAGCGGCGCGACCATCGCCGCGCCCGTCTCCGACTGCCACCACGTGTCGACGATCGGGCACCGCCCGCCGCCGACGTGCGTGTGCAGCCAGCGCCACGCCTCGGGGTTGATCGCCTCGCCGACCGAGCCGAGCAGCCGCAGCGACGACAGGTCGTGGGCCGCCGGGACGTCCTCGCCCCACTGCATGAACGTCCGGACCAGCGTCGGCGCCGTGTAGTACACGGTGACGCCGTACTTGGCGACGATCTCGAAGTGCCGGCCGCGGTGCGGGGCGTCCGGCGCGCCCTCGTAGAGCACCTGCGTGACGCCGTTGGCCAGGGGCCCGTACACCTCGTAGGTGTGCGCGGTGACCCAGGCGAGGTCGGCCTGGCACCAGTAGACGTCGTCGGGGCGGTGGTCGAAGCAGGCCCAGGCGGTCCAGGCGGTCTGGGTGAGGTAGCCGCCCATGGTGTGCACGAGGCCCTTCGGCTTCCCCGTGGTGCCCGACGTGTAGATGAGGAAGAGCGGCGTCTCGGCGGGGAGCGCCTCGGCCTCGTGCTCGGCCGGCTGCCCGGCCACGACCTCGTCCCACCACACGTCGCGCCCGGGCGTCCACGCCACGTCCTGGCCGGTCCGGCGCACGACGAGGACGTGCTCGACGCTGTCGACCCCGTCGACCGCGGCGTCGGCGTTGTCCTTGACCGGCACCGTCCGCCCGCGCCGGTACTGGCCGTCGGTGGTGACGAGGAGCTTCGCGGCGCCGTCGACCACCCGGAAGCGCAGCGCCTCGGCCGAGAAGCCGCCGAAGACCATCGAGTGGACCGCGCCGATCCGGGCGCAGGCCAGCATGACCACGACGGTCTCGACGAGGACCGGGAGGTAGACCACGACGACGTCGCCGCGCCCGACGCCCAGCGCCGTCAGCGCGTGCGCGCAGCGGGCGACCTCGGCCTGCAGGTCGGCGTAGGTCAGGCGGCGCTCGTCCCCGGGCTCGCCCTCCCACAGCAGCGCCGTCTTCTCGCCGTGCCCGGCGTCGACGTGCCGGTCGACGCAGTTGCGCGCGACGTTGAGCGTGCCGTCGGCGAACCAGCGGACGAAGGGGAAGTCGGCGCCGTCGTAGGCCTCGGTCGGCGGCGTCGTCCACTCCAGCCGGCGGGCCTGCTCGAGCCAGAACGCCTCGGGGTCCGCGGCCGCGCGCTCCCGCAGCGCCGGGGCCTCGGCGGCCGGGACGTTGGCGTCGGCCGCGAGGCCGGGCCGGGGAGGGACGACGTCGCTCATGCCCACCCGGGTGCCCCCGCGTGGTGCGCTCCGCGCAGGTGAGCAGAAAAGCGTGCTGTAGCACTCTTTTCTGCTCGCCAGCACGCAGTGCACGTCAGAGCAGCGGGACGAACGACACCGCCATGAGCCGCTCCTCGCGGCCGTCCGCGAACACGCGGAGCAGGTCGCCGTGGCGGCCGTGGCCGACGGGGCAGACGAGGACGCCGTCGTCGGTGAGCTGCTCGAGCAGCGCGGCGGGCACCTCGCCCTCGGCCATGGCCGCCACGGAGATCGCGTCGAACGGCGCCCGGTCGGGGGCGCCGAGGCGGCCGTCGCCGTGGCGCACCTCGACGGGGTGCCCGGTCGCGGCGAGGGCGGCGCGGGCCGAGGCCGCCAGCGACGGGTGGTACTCGATCGCGACGACCTCGGCGGCGAGGCGCGAGAGCACCGCCGCCGCGTAGCCGCTGCCCGCGCCCACCTCGAGCACGCGCTCGCGGCCCGTGAGCCCGAGCGCCTCGGCCATCGCGGCGACCATCGCCGGCGCCGAGATCGTCTGCCCGCAGGCGATCGGCAGCGGGCCCGACCCGTACGCCTCGTGCGCCCGGTGGGCCGGCACGAACCGGTGGCGCGGCACCGCGGCCATGGCCGCGAGGACCCGCTCGTCGCGGATGCCCTGGCGGCGCAGCTCGGCGACCATCGCGTGGCGGCGCCGCTCGTGGACGCTCATGCGTCGTCCGGGCGCAGTGCCTGCAGGTCGGCGGCGAGCTCCTCGGCGGGCACCGGCAGCACCGTCGGCGGCAGGACGACGGGGCTGCCCAGGCGCCCGGCCTGCGCGCGGCCGACCTTCGCCCGGGCCGGGGTCGTGCGCGCGAGCACCGCCTCGGGGTCGCGCACGCCGATGACGAGCATCCCGCCGCCGCGGGCGGGCAGGACGTCGATCGACCCGAGCTCCGACCAGGGCAGGAAGCCCGCCGCGACGATCGACCCGCCGTCGTCGATGCCCTCGGCGGTGGCGACGAGCAGCGGGCGCGAGCGGACCAGGCGCATCGCCGCCCGCACCGCGCCGATCCCGAAGAAGACGACGAGCACGACGCCGACGACGTCGCTCGCCGTCCCGCCTCCGAGCACCAGCCACACACCCGCGGCGAGCCCGACGACGGCGGTCGCGAGCGCCACGGCGGGCGCGGTGCGGGGCGCGCGGACCTCGAGGCGGCCGGGCTCACGGACGACGTCGCTCATGCGCACCACCGCTTGTGCTCCGCGCGCACGTCGCGGTCGGCGACGGCCGCCACGCCGGCGGCCCGAGCGCGCGCGACCGTCCGGGCCGTCGTGTCCGCGTCGGCGACCCCGCCGGGCAGCCACACCGCGCCCGCCCCGGCCGCGGCGGCCTCGTCGACGACCGCGTCCCAGGCCTCCGGCGCGCGGAAGACGACGACGAGGTCCGGGGTGGGGACGTCGGCGAGGGTCGGGGCGCAGAGCCGGCCGAGCGTCTCGACGACGTGCGGGTTGACGAGGTCGACCGTCCACGCCGTGCGGTCGAGCAGGTAGGCGGCGATGCGGAAGCTGGGGCGGGTGAAGCGGTCGGAGACGCCGACGACCGCGACGCGCTGGACCTTGCCCAGCAGCGCACCGACGGCCTCGTCGCTCTCCACGCCGTCATCCTCCCGCACCCTCGTGAGCACTTTCGCCGCCCATGGCCGTGGAAAGTGCTCACGAGAGGGAGAACTTGCGCCGGGGACGAGGGGCGCCCAAGGTCGGACGGTGGCCACGGTCGACCTGCCCTCCCCGCGCACGCGCCCGCAGAGCCCTCCGTCGGGCCCCGAGGAGGCGCTGGCCCGGGACCTCGCCGCGCGGGTCGACGGCGAGGTCCGCTTCGACGCCGGCTCGCGCGCCGCCTACGCGGTCGACGCCTCGAACTACCGCCAGGTCCCGATCGGCGTCGTCGTCCCGCGCACGATCGACGCCGGCGTCGCCGCGCTCGCGGTGTGCCGCGAGCACGACGTGCCGGTGCTGTCCCGCGGCGGCGGCACGAGCCTCGCCGGCCAGTGCTGCAACGCCGCGGTGGTGATCGACTGGTCGAAGTACTGCACCCGGATCGTCTCGGTGGACGAGCAGCAGCGCACCTGCGTCGTCGAGCCCGGCATCAAGCTCGACGACCTCAACGCCGCCCTGCCCGGCCGCCTCATCTACGGCCCGAAGCCCGCGACGCACGTCAGCTGCACGCTCGGCGGGATGATCGGCAACAACTCCTGCGGATCGACCGCGCAGGTGTTCGGCAAGGTCGCCGACAACGTCCGGCGCCTCGAGGTGCTCACCTACGACGGCCTGCGGATGTGGGTGGGGCCGACCTCGGCGGAGGAGTACGCGGCGATCCAGGCCGCCGGCGGGCGCCGCGCGGAGATCTATCGGGGCCTGCGGGCGATCGCCGAGGACCACGCGCAGCTCGTCGCCGAGCGCTTCCCCGACATCCCGCGGCGCGTCTCGGGCTACAACCTCGACGACCTCGTGCCCGGCTCGTCCTTCGACCTCGCCAAGGCGCTGGTCGGGTCGGAGTCGACGCTGGTCACGGTGCTGCACGCCGAGCTCGACCTCGTCACCGAGGCGCCCGAGACCGCGCTGGTGGTGCTCGGGTTCGACGACGTCGTCGCCGCCGCGCGCTCCGTCGACACGATCCTCCCCCACGCCCCGCACTTCCTGGAGTGCATCGACCGCAACATCGTCGAGTTCGAGCGGGCCAAGGGCGTGCACCAGCGGGCGATGGCCGCGATGCCCGCGGGCCACAGCTGGCTGATGGCCCAGATGCGCGACGACGACGCCGGCCGGGCCCAGGAACGCGCGCGGGCCCTGGCCGCCGAACTGGAGGGGACCTGCTCCGTCCTCACCGTCACCGACCGCGCCGAGCAGGCCGAGCTCTTCGCGATCCGCGAGTCGGCGCTGGCGGTGTCCGCCCGCGATCCGCGCACCGGGATCGACAACTACGAGGGCTGGGAGGACGCGGCCCTGCCCACCGACCGGCTCGCCGACTACCTGGCCGAGTGGGTCGCGCTCGTCGACGAGTACGGGTTCACCGAGGGCACCGCGATCTACGGGCACTTCGGGCACGGCTGCATCCACACGCGCATCCCGTTCGACCTCGGCTCGCCCGCCGGGATCGCGGCCTACCGGTCGTTCATGGAGCGCTCGGCGGACCTGTGCGTGAAGTACGGCGGGTCGCTCTCGGGCGAGCACGGCGACGGCCAGTCCCGCGGCGAGCTGCTCGAGCGCATGTACGGCCCCGAGCTCGTGCACGCGTTCGAGTCGGTGAAGGCGGTGTTCGACCCGCGCAACCGGATGAACCCCGGCAAGGTCGTGCACCCCTACCGCCTCGACGAGCACCTGCACGTCGGCGCCGACTACGACCCCGCCGACCCGCCGTCGGCGTTCGCCTACCCGTCCGACGACGGCCGCTTCACCCGCGCGATCGAGCGCTGCATCGGCGTGGGGCGCTGCCGGCGCACCGAGGGCGACGTCATGTGCCCCTCGTACCGGGTCACCGGCGAGGAGCACCACTCCACCCGCGGACGCTCGCGGCTGCTGTGGGAGATGCTGCGCGGCCACGCCGACTCGCCCATCCACGACGGCTGGCGCTCGACCGAGGTCCGCGACGCCCTCGACCTGTGCCTGGCGTGCAAGGGCTGCCTGTCCGACTGCCCGGTCAACGTCGACATGGCCACCTACAAGGCCGAGTTCCTGCACCACCATTACGAGGGCCGGCCGTGGCGCCGCCCGCGCTCGCACCTGTCGATGGGCTGGCTGCCCGCCATCGCCCGCGTCGCGTCGCCGCTGGCACCGCTGGTCAACCGCCTGACGTCGTCCCGGGCCGCGGGCCTGCTCAAGCGCGCCGGCGGCATCGATGCCCGCCGCACGATCCCGACGTTCGCCACCCCGCGGTTCTCGCACTGGTACCGCGCCCGCGGGCCGTTCCCGCAGGGCGGCACGGCGACGCGCGGCGAGGTGCTGCTCTGGCCGGACACGTTCACCGAGTTCCTGCACCCGCGGGCCGGCGCCGACGCGGTGCGGGTGCTGGAGGCCGCGGGGTTCCGGGTGCGACTGCCGGGAGACGTGGCGCAGCGGAGCTCGACCCGGGGAAAGCCGCAGGAGCTGTGCTGCGGGCTGACGTGGGTGACGACGGGCCAGCTCGACGTCGCGAAGCGCGTGCTCGGGCGGACGCTCGACGCGCTGGCCCCGGCGGTGGGCCAGGGCATGCCGATCGTCGGCCTCGAGCCCAGCTGCACCGCAGTCTTCACCGACGACGCCCCGAACCTCCTGCCCGGCCCGCGTGCGGAGGCGATCGCGGCGGCGACGACGACGCTGGGCCGCCTGCTCGCCGAGCGCGCCCCCGACTGGACGCCGCCCGGGCTCGCCGGCCGCGACGTCATCGTCCAGCAGCACTGCCACCAGCACGCCACCGGTGGCTACGGCGCGGAGACGGCGGTGCTGGCGCGAGCGGGCGCCGAGGTGGAGGTCCTCGACTCGGGCTGCTGCGGGCTCGCGGGCAACTTCGGGTTCGAGGAGGGGCACTACGAGGTGTCGGTGGCGTGCGGCGAGCAGGTGCTGCTCCCCCGCGTCCGCGGGGCCGCCGAGGACACCGCGGTGGTCGCCGACGGGTTCTCCTGCCGCACCCAGATCGACCAGCTCACCACCCGCCGCGGCGACCACCTCGCCTCGCTGCTCGCCTCGGGGCTCCCTCCGGAGGACCTCCCCTGGCCCGGCTGAGCGGCCGGACGGAGCCTGGCGGGCGTCCCCGGCACCCGCGACGATGACGTCGGGGACCGTGTCACGCACCACGGGGGGCGACGATGGCGATCGCGGTGGAGACCACCTTCCACGGGGTCTCGCTGACCACGTACGACGACCTGCTCCGGCGTCTGGAGTTCCGCCGCGGCGGCGACTCCGAACCCGGCTGCCTGTTCCACTACACGGTCCCGACCGACGACGGGTTCCGCGGCGTGGACGTGTGGGAGTCGGCCGAGGCGTTCGACCGGTTCGTCGGTGGGCGGCTCGCCCCGGTCCTCGAGCACCTCGGGATCGACCGCCCCGAGGTCACGATGGCCGAGGTCCACAACTACCTGATCGCCCCGCCGGACCGCCGCGACCCTTCGTGAGCGATCTTCGGTGCTGTAGCACCGAAGATCGCTCACATGAGTCGGACGGCGGCATCGATGCGGTCCAGGGCCTCGGCGAGGACGGGGCGGGCCATGGCGATGTTGAGCCGCATGCCGCCGCGGCCGGCCTCGCCGCACGCCGCGCCGTCGGTCATGACCACGCCCGCCTCGCGGGTGAAGAACGCCGACGGGGGCTCGTCCAGCCCCAGCCCGCGGGCGTCGAGCCACGCCAGGTAGGTGCCGTCGGGGACCGTCACGTCGATGCCGGGCAGGTCGGCCGCGGCGAGCAGGGCGCGGTTCCCGTCGAGGTAGGCGAGCACGTCGTCGAGCCAGCCGCGCGCGTCGCGGTACGCCGCGGTCGTCGCCAGCACGCCGGGGGTCGCGGTGCCGTGCTCGGCGAGGTAGCCGGTCGCCGTCCAGTGCTCGGCGTCGGCGGCGTCGGACAGGATGACCTGCCCGCACTTCAGCCCCGGGGTGTTCCACGCCTTCGACGCCGAGGTCGCGGTGATCGTGTGCCCCGCGGCCGCGGCGGACGTCGTCGCGTAGGGCCGGTGGCGCGCGCCCGAGAACGTCAGCGGCGCGTGGATCTCGTCGGCGAACACCCGCGCCCCGTGCCGCTCGACGACCTCGGCCACCGCGGCGAGCTCGTCGGCGTCGAACACCCGCCCGGTCGGGTTGTGCGGGTTCGTCAGCACCAGCAGGCCCGCCCCGTCGGCGAAACCGCGGTCGATCGCGTCGAGGTCGAGCACCAACCGCCCGCCGGACCGCGCCATCGGCACCTGCACGAGCGGCCGGTCGAGCATCGCCGGCACCGTGAGGAACGGCATGTACGCCGGGGTCGGCAGCAGGATCGCGCTGCCCGGGCGCGTGAAGTGCCGGACCGTCGCCGTAAACGCGGTCAGCACGTCGGGCACCGGGCGCACCCACGCGGGGTCTGGCGTCCACCCGAACCGGTCGCCCCAGAACGCCGAGGTCGCGGCCGCCATGTCGGCCACCCAGTCGTCGGGCAGGTAGCCGAACCGCGACCCGTCGGCGCTCGCCCGCACCGCGTCCGCCACCGCGTCGGCCACCGGGTAGTCCATCTCGGCGACGAACGCCCCGATCAGGCCCGACCGACCGTGCCCGTGCCACTCCCCCGGCGTCGACCACTTCCACGACCCGCCGGCCCGCATGTGCTCGGCGGTGAGGGCGTCGAACCGGTGCGCCGTGTCCGTCACCTCAGCGACTGTCCTCGCCGATCTTGTGCACGCGCAGCAGGTTGGTCTTGCCGACCGTGCCGGGTGGCGAGCCGGAGACGATGACGACGAGCTCGCCCGCCGCGAAGCGCCCGATCTCCAGGAGGCACGCGTCGACCTGGCGGATCATCGCGTCGGTGGTGTCGGCCCAGTCCACGAGGAACGTCTCCACCCCCCAGCTCAGCGAGAGCTGGCTGCGGACCTCGGGGATCGGGGTGAACGCCAGCACCGGCAGGCGGGTGTGCAGCCGCGCGAGGCGGCGCACCGTGTCGCCGGTGCGCGTGAACGCCACCAGCGCGCGGGCGTTGAGCCGCTCCCCGATGTCGCGCGCCGCCGTGGTCACCACGCCCCGCTGGGTGCGCGGCACGTGCTGGATCGGCGGCACCGACGCCGGCCCGACCTCGACCGCCGCGACGATGCGGGCCATCGTCGACACCGTCTCGATCGGGTAGGAGCCGACGCTCGTCTCGCCGGAGAGCATCACCGCGTCGGCGCCGTCGAGCACCGCGTTGGCGACGTCGGACGCCTCGGCGCGCGTCGGCCGGAAGTTGTGGATCATCGACTCGAGCATCTGGGTGGCGACAACCACCGGCTTGGCGTTCTCGCGTGCGATCTGCACCGCGCGCTTCTGCACCAGCGGGACGTCCTCCAGCGCCAGCTCGACGCCCAGGTCGCCGCGGGCGACCATGATCGCGTCGAAGGCCAGCACGATCGCCTCGAGCGCGTCGACGGCCTCGGGCTTCTCCAGCTTGGCGATCACCGGCAGGCGGGCGCCGTACTCGTCCATGATCTTGTGGACCAGCTCGGCGTCGGCGGGCGAGCGCACGAACGACAGCGCGATCATGTCGACGCGCAGCCCGAGCGCGAAGCGCAGGTCGGCCTCGTCCTTGTCGCTCATCGCCGGCACGGACACCGCGGTGTTGGGCAGCGAGATGCCCTTGTGGTCGGAGACCTTGCCGCCCTCGACCACGCGGGCGACGACGTCGCGACCCTCCACCGCGGTGACCTCGAGGGCCACGTTGCCGTCGTCGACCAGCAGGGACTCGCCGACGCGGCAGTCGTCGGCGAGGCCGGAGTAGGTGGTGGAGACCCGGTCGTGGGTGCCCTCGACGTCCTCGGTGGTGATGCGCACCGTCTCGCCGGTCGCCCACATCTGCGGGCCGTCGGCGAACGTCCCCAGCCGGATCTTCGGGCCCTGGAGGTCGGCGAGGATGCCGACCGCGCGGCCCTCGGCGTCCGCCGCCTCGCGGACGAGCCGGTAGATGCGTTCGTGCTCGGCGTGCGTGCCGTGGCTGAAGTTGAGCCGGGCCACGTCCATCCCGGCGCGGACGAGGTCGCGGATGGCCTCCGGGGTGGAGGTCGCGGGCCCCAGCGTGCACACGATCTTGGCTCGTCGGCTCACGGTCCCATGCTAGCCAGCACTGCACCGATCCAGCAGCGCTCCGGCGGACCCGGAGCCGACGGGCGGGCGTCCGACTACGGTGAGCCGATGAGCGCGGCGGCGGATCCCCCGGGTCCCGACGACCCGGGACCCGCCGTCGCCGCGGGCCCGCCACGCGACATCGGCGACCTCCCCGGCGGTGTCACCGGCGGCAGCACCGTCGACCGCGGACCGTCTCCTGTCGTGACCCCGGCGCGGCGCTGGGAGGTCCCGGTCGCCCTGGAGATCGCCAGCGGCCTGGCCTGGCGGGTGCTGCTGCTCGCTGCGGCGGGCTACGCGGTCCTCTACGTCATGGGCCTGCTGCAGGCGGTGCTCATCCCGGTGGTGCTCGCGGTCATCGCCGCCTCCCTGCTCGCGCCGGAGGCGCACGCGCTGTCGCGGCGCTTCGGTCCCGTGCCGCACGCGCTCGCGACGGCGCTGGTCCTCTTCGCCGGCATCGCGATCGTCGGCGGCGTCTTCTACGGCGTCGTGCTCGCCTTCATCTCCGGCCTGCCCGACCTCACGACCCAGCTCACCGCGAGCCTCACCGGCATCCAGCAGTGGCTGCGCACTGGACCGCTCGGGCTCAACAACGAGCAGTTCACGGCGATCGGCAACCAGGCCATCGCCTACCTCCAGTCCAGCCAGGCGACGCTCGCCACCAGCGCGCTCGGCGCCGTCGGCACGGTCGGCGAGCTGTTCACCGAGATGCTGCTGACGCTGTTCACGCTGATCTTCCTCGTCTACGACGGCGGCATCGTCTGGCGCTTCGTGCTGTCCGGGGTCCCGAAGGCGGCGCGCGACCGGGCCGACGTCGCCGGCCGCCGCGCCTTCGCCTCCCTCGTCGGCTACACCCGGGCGACGGTCCTCGTCGCGGCCGCCGACGCGATCACCGCCGGCGTCGGCCTCTGGCTCATCGGGGTGCCCCTGGCCGTCCCCCTCGCCGCGCTGATCTTCTTCGGCGCCTTCGTCCCGACCCTCGGCGCCGTCGTCACCGGTGTCGTCGCGGTGCTCGTCGCCCTGGTCAGCGGTGGGCTGACCGACGCCCTGCTCGTCGTCCTGCTGCTGCTGCTCGTGCAGAACATCGAGGGCTACATCCTCCAGCCCCTCCTGCTCGGGCGGTCGATCAAGCTGCACCCGCTCGCCGTCGTGCTGCCGATCGCGTGCGGCCTGGTCCTCGCCGGCATCCCCGGCGCGCTGCTCGCGGTGCCGCTGGTGACGGTGCTCGACTCCGGCATCCGCTCGCTGGTCCGGCCCTCGGACGGCGAGGTCGACCCGGCGACGGTCAACCCGCTCGACCCGCACTCGGCCCGCCCCGAGTGGCTCGCGACCGGGTCCTCGCCCTCGCGGCTGCGGGGACGCCTCTCCGGCCTCATCCGCCGACGCACCTCCTGAGTCGCCGGCGGGACCCTCAGCTCGCCGAGGTCACGCGGTAGACGTCGTAGACGCCCTCGACGTTGCGGACGGCCTTGAGCACGTGCCCGAGGTGCTTGGGGTCGCCCATCTCGAACGAGAAGCGGCTGACCGCCACGCGGTCGCGGGACGTGGTCACCGACGCCGAGAGGATGTTGACCTTCTCGTCGGCGAGGACCTTGGTGATGTCGGAGAGCAGGCGGTGCCGGTCGAGCGCCTCGGCCTGGATCGCGACGAGGAACAGCGCGCTCGAGGACGACGCCCAGTGGACGTTGACCAGCCGCTCGGGCTCGCTGCGCAGCTCGTCGGCGTTGGTGCAGTCGGTGCGGTGGACGCTGACCCCGCCGCCGCGGGTGACGAAGCCGAGGATGCCGTCGCCCGGGACCGGCGTGCAGCACCGCGCGAGCTTGATCCAGACGTCGGAGGAGTCGTCGGCGTCCTCCATGTCGTCGATGACGACGCCGACGTCGCCGGTCCCGCGGCGGCGCTGGACGGTCGAGGGCGTCGCGCGGTCGGCGAGCTCCTCCTCGTTCTGCTCCACCCCGCCGAGCAGGGCGACGAGGCGCTGCACGACGTGGCGGGCCGAGACGTGGTGCTCGCCGACGGCGGCGTACAGGGACGAGACGTCCTGGTAGCGCAGCTCGTGGGCCAGCGCGGTCATCGAGTCGGCGGAGACGAGGCGCTGCAGCGGCAGGCCGGTGCGCCGCGCCTCGCGCGTGATCGCCTCCTTGCCGCCCTCGATCGCCTCCTCGCGGCGCTCCTTGGCGAACCACTGCTTGATCTTCTGCTTGGCCCGCGGCGAGGCGACGAACGACAGCCAGTCGCGCGACGGCCCGGCGCCCTCGGCCTTCGAGGTGAAGATCTCGACGACCTCGCCGTTCTCGAGCTCGCGCTCGAGCGCGACGAGGCGGCCGTTGACGCGGCTGCCGATGCACTTGTTGCCGACCTCGGTGTGCACGGCGTAGGCGAAGTCGACCGGCGTCGACCCGCTGGGCAGCGTGATGACGTCGCCCTTGGGCGTGAAGACGAAGATCTCGCGGGTCGCGAGGTCGTAGCGCAGGGACTCGAGGAACTCGCCGGGGTCCGCGGCCTCGCGCTGCCAGTCGAGCAGCTGGCGCATCCAGGCCATCTCGTCGAGCTCGAGGGTGCCGTCCCCGGCCGAGCCGTTCTTGTGCGCGCCCTTGGTCTCCTTGTACCGCCAGTGCGCGGCGATGCCGTACTCGGCGGTGCGGTGCATCTCGTGGGTGCGGATCTGCACCTCGAGCGGCTGCCCGTCCGGCCCGATCACCGTGGTGTGCAGCGACTGGTAGACGCCGAAGCGCGGCTGGGCGATGTAGTCCTTGAACCGCCCGGGCATCGGCTGCCACAGCGCGTGGACCATGCCCATCGCGGCGTAGCAGTCGCGGACGTCCTCGACGAGCACCCGCACGCCCACCAGGTCGTGGATGTCGTCGAAGTCCTTCCCCTTGACGATCATCTTCTGGTAGATCGAGTAGTAGTGCTTCGGTCGGCCGAGCACCTCGGCCTTCACCCGCGCCTCGGTGAGCTGCCCGGAGACCTCGTCGATCACCGTGCGCAGGTAGGTGTCGCGGCTCGGCGCGCGGTCGGCCACCAGGCGCACGATCTCGTCGTAGCGCTTGGGGTGCAGGATCGCGAACGCGAGGTCCTCGAGCTCCCACTTGACCGTCGACATCCCCAGCCGGTGGGCCAGGGGCGCGAGCACCTCGAGGGTCTCGCGGGCCTTCTTGGCCTGCTTCTCGGGCTTGAGGAAGCGCATCGTGCGCATGTTGTGCAGCCGGTCGGCCAGCTTGATGACGAGCACGCGCGGGTCGCGCGCCATCGCCACGACCATCTTGCGGATCGTCTCGGCCTCGGCGGCCGCGCCGAGCTGGACCTTGTCGAGCTTGGTGACGCCGTCGACGAGGTGGGCCACCTCGGCGCCGAAGTCCGCCGAGAGCTTGTCCAGCGAGTAGTCGGTGTCCTCGACGGTGTCGTGCAGCAGGGCCGCGACCAGCGTCGTCGTGTCCATCCCGAGCTCGCCGAGGATGGTGGCGACGGCCAGCGGGTGGGTGATGTAGGGGTCCCCGCTCTTGCGCATCTGGCCGTCGTGGAAGCGCTCGGCCGTGTCGTAGGCGCGCTGCAGCGTGGCCATGTCCGCCGACGGGTGCAGCTCGCGGTGCACCGCGGCCAGCGGCTCGAGCACCGGCTTGACCGCGCCGGAGCGCTGGGCGGTGATGCGCCGCGCGATGCGGGCGCGGACGCGGCGGGTGGCCGACGGCGGGCGCGTGGGGCTGATCGGCCGCGCGGGCGAGAGGCCGGCGGCGTCGAGGACGGCGTCCTCGGAGGCGGAGGACACGTCGGCGGGACCGGAGCCGGTGCTCGTGGCGGGTGGGGAGCCCGGCCCGGTGGACAGCGGCGTGCCCGCGGCGTCGACGTCCTGGCTCACGCGTCGTCCCCTCTCCTCCGGCCGGTCCGTCGCACTCCTGTGCCGGCACGCCCGGAATCCATCCAGGGTATCTCCGCACGGGCGACGTGTCCGGACGGTCGGGGCCCGATCGGGCCATCGGTCGCCCACGATCGGTACGCGTGGGCCGCGGCGGCCGCCACGGTCGGGGCGGCGCCCGCACTGCGACGGACGGTCCGACGGCCGTCGGTCACGGCGCGGGGAGCGGGTCGGCGGTCACGAGGGGCGCCCTCCGTCCGGCGGCGCGGGCTGCGACCGGCGGCGCGGCGGTGTGCGCTCAGCGGGCGAGCAGGGTGTGAACGGGGCGGTCGCCCAGCCGCGCGCGCCCGCCGAGGGCGGGCAGCTCGAGCACCATGGAGATCGCCGCGACCTCCGCGCCCGCGCCCTCGACCAGCTCGGACGCGGCGGCCGCGGTGCCGCCGGTGGCGAGCACGTCGTCCACCAGCAGGGCCCGCTCGCCCGGGCGCAGCACGTCCGCGGGGAGCTCGAGGGTCGCCGAGCCGTACTCGAGCTCGTAGGACCGGCGCGCGGCCACCACCGGGAGCTTGCCCTGCTTGCGCACCGCCACGACGCCCACGCCGAGCGCGTGCGCCACCGCCGCCCCGAGCAGGAAGCCGCGCGCCTCGATGCCCACGACGACGTCGACGGCGTGCTCGCCCGCCCCGGCGCTCGCGGCGAGCAGGCGGGTGGTCGCGGCGAGCCCGGCGCCGTCGGCGAGCAGGGCCGACAGGTCCCAGAACCGGATGCCCGGCGTCGGGAAGTCCGGGACGTCGCGCAGGAGCCCGGCGACGACGCCCAGATCGGTGCCGGAGTCGGTGCCGGTGTCCGTGCCGGGGGCCTTCACCGGCGCCGCTTGCCCGACGGCCGGCCGGCCTTGCCCGCGGGACGCGCACCCGGACGCGGCGCGCCCGCCCCGGCGGCGGCCCGGCTGCCGGCGCTCCCCGTGCGGGGGGTGCCCGACCGGCCCGCCCCGGCCGCGGCGACCTCGCGGGTGTCGAGGACGTCGGTGCTGGGGCCCGACGTGCCCGAGGCGGCCGACCCGTCGCCGTCGCCCGCGGGCGCCGCGGCCTTGCGCGCGGCCTTGGCCCGGCGCGCCGCGACCTTCTCGGCCTGCGCGGCCCAGCGCTTGTCGCGCATCGCGAGGTCCACGACGATCGGCGTCGCGAGCAGCACCGACGACGCCGCCCCGACGATGGTGCCGACGAGCTGGACCAGCGCCAGGTCGCCGAGCACGCCGACGCCGAGCAGCACCACGCCGATGACGAAGAGCCCGATCAGCGGGAGCGCGGCGATGAGCGAGGTGTTCAGCGACCGCATGAGGGTCTGGTTGACCGCGAGGTTCGCGGCCTCGGCGTAGGTGCGCCGCGTGAGCCCGAGCAGGCCGCGGGTGTTCTCGCGGACCTTGTCGAACACCACGACCGTGTCGTAGAGCGAGAACCCGAGGATGGTCAGCAGGCCGATGACCGTGGCGGGCGAGACCTCGAAGCCGACCAGCGAGTACACGCCGGCGGTGATGATGATGTCGTTGGCCAGCGCCACGAGGGCGGCGAACGCCATGCGTCTCTCGAAGTAGAACGAGAGGTAGATCGTCACCAGGACGAGGAACACCGCGAGCGCGATCAGCGCCTGCTGCGTGATCTCCCCGCCCCAGCTCGCGCTGACCGCGCTGTCGGAGATCGCGTTCGGGTCGGGCGCCCCGGTGACGCCGAGCGGCTGGAACCGGTCGAACAGCGCCTCCCGCAGCGCCACGACCTGCGCGATGTCGAGGCGCTCGGAGCGGATGATGATCGTCGACGTCGCGCCCTGGCCGGCGCTCTGCACCGTCGTGGCCGGGAAGCCCAGCGTCTGCTGGTAGGTCTCCTCGACCTGGGCGGTCTCGATGGGCCCGTTCGCCCCCGTGGCGGGCAGCTGGACGCTCGTGCCGCCCTCGAAGTCGATGCCGAAGTTGAAGCCCCGGATGACCATCGACAGGATGCAGATGATCAAGGCCGCGCCGAAGACCGCGTACCAGGTCTTCGACCGCCCGACGATGTCCAGCCCGCCGTTGCCGCGGTAGAGCGCGTCGAGCCGGCTGCGCCGGCGGGGCGTGCCCGCTGCGGGCGCCTCGGCGGTGTCGTCGACGGGCTCGTCCCGTGCGTCGTCGAGGTCGGCGTCCTCGTCGCGGTCGGCGAGGTCGTCGCGGTCCAGGTCGTCGAGGCGCTCGCCGCCGACCGGCTCGCCCGTCCCGCTGTGGAACTGCGGGCGGCGGCCGGTGGGTCCCGTGGAGTGGGTCATCGGTCACCCCCGCGCTGCGTGCGGCTGCGGGCGGTGCCCGCGCCTGCCCGGGCGCCGGCGCGCGACGAGGCAGCGCCGGACGAGCCCGACGTGCCCGGCCGGCCCGCCGGTCGTCGCCCGCCCGTACGGGGTGGGCCGGAGCCGGACCGGGGCGCGTGGCGCACCACCTCCCCGAGCCCGGACCAGGCCGGGCTCGCGAACAGGCGGGAGTTCGACGCGAGGGCGAGCAGGGGGTGCGTCACGAGGAACACCACGACGAGGTCGAGGACGGTGGACATGCCCAGGGTGAAGGCGAAGCCCTTGACCTGGCCGACCGCGAGGACGTAGAGCACGACGGCCGCGAGGAAGCTGACCGCGTCGCCGGACAGGATCGTCCGGCGCGCCCGCACCCAGCCCCGGGGCACCGCGGACCGGAAACTCCGCCCTTCCCGGACCTCGTCCTTGATCCGTTCGAAGAAGATGACGAACGAGTCCGCCGTGATGCCGATGGCCACGATGAACCCGGCGACGCCGGCGAGGTCGAGGGTGAAGCCGATCCCGCGCCCGAGCAGCACGAGCACGGCGTAGACGACGAGCCCGGACAGGATGAGCGACAGGATCGTCAGCACGCCGAGGGCGCGGTAGTAGAACAGCGAGTAGAGGAACACCAGCGCGAGGCCGACGACGCCCGCGATGAGCCCGGCCTGCAGCGAGGCGAGACCCAGGGTCGCCGACACGGTCTGCGCCTCGGACACGTCGAACGACAGCGGCAGCGAGCCGTAGCGCAGCACGTTGGCGAAGTCGGTGGCCGAGCCCTGGTTGAAGTTGCCCGAGATCTGCGCGTTGCCGTCGAGCAGCGGCTGCACGATCCGCAGGGCCGAGACGACCTGCGAGTCGAGCACCACCGCGTTCGAGTTGTTGACGTTCGCGCTGGTGTAGTCGGCCCAGGTGCCCGCGGCCTCGGACTTGAACGCGAGGTTGATGACCCAGCCGACGCCCTGCGGGTTCGGGTTCGGCGTCGCGCTGGCGACGTCGGTGCCCGAGAGGATCGCCGGGCCGAGCAGGTACTTCTCGGTGCCCTCGCGGTTGCAGGTGACCAGCGGCTTCGTCGGGTCGTCGTAGCCGCGCAGCGGGTCCTCGACGGCGCAGTCCAGCGCCAGCGCCGCCTGCTCCTGGACCGCCGGGTCCTCGCTCTGGCGGGTCGCCTTGGCCTCGGCGATGGCCTGGGCCTGGCGCGGGTCCTGCGACGTGCCGCCGCCGGCGACACCGCCCCCGGGCGGCGGCGTCGGCACGGGCGGCTGCTCCGGCGCGGCGATCGGGGCGCTCTGCCCGCCCGGCGTCTGGCCGGGTGTGCCGGCGCCGGTCGCGCCGCCGGGTGTCGCCGCGCCCTCGGCCGGGGGCGCGCCCGGCTGGCCCGGCTGCCCGGGCTGGCCGGGCTGCTGCGCCGGGATCGGGCCGCCGATCACCGGGCGGAAGTACAGCCGCGCGGTCTGCCCCAGCGACCGGGCCTGGTCGCCCTCCTGGCCGGGCACGGTGATGACCAGGTTGTTGCCGTCCTGCACGACCTCGGCACCGCTCACCCCGAGGCCGTTGACGCGCTGGTCGATGATCGTGCGCGCCAGGTTGAGCTGGTCGGGCGTCGGCGCCGCACCGGTCTCGGTGCGCGCCGTCAGCGTCACCCGCGTGCCGCCCTGGAGGTCGATGCCGAGCTTCGGCGTCGGCGACCCGTCCCCGGTGAAGAACACCAGCCCGTACAGCGCGGCCACGATCACCACGAAGGCGGCGAGGTAGCGCCCAGGTGAGAAGCGCACGGTCGGAGGGGCCACGCTGCGTTGCTCCAGGAGGTCGGGTGGGGTCAGCCGGGGAGGGGCTCGACGCGAGGGTAGGCGCCGGGCCCGACGCTCCCCGCGCCGCCCCGCCCGCTACACGTCGTGCGCAGCGTCAGGACGAGCGCGGCGAGGAGACGTTGTCCGTCGTGTCCGACTTGGTGTCCGTCGTGGGGTGCGCGGGGTCCTTCCGGTCCGCCGTCGGCGTGCCGTCGACGACCGGGGTGGACTCGGTGGGCACCGACGACTCGGGCAGCGCGTCGGCGGCGTCGGCCGCGTCACCGTCGACGTCGACCACGGCCTCCTCGGCCACGAGCTTCTCGCGCACCGCCGCGCGCAGCCACGTGGTGACGACGTCCGGCGCGATCTCCAGGTCGATGGTGCGCTCGTCGTCGACGTCGACCACCGTGCCGCTGATGCCGGACGTCATGACGACGACGTCGCCGACGTGCAGGCTGTTCTGCAGGTCCTTCTGCTGGTTCTCCTGCTTCTTGCGCTGCCGGCTGGACATGAACACCAGACCGATCATGAACAGGATGAGCAGGGGGAAGATCAGGTCCATCGTTCTCCGATCACCGGGCGGGCGCGTACGTCTCGCACCCCGCACTGTCCGATTCCGAGTCTGCCAGCTCAGGCGAACAGGGTCCCCTGGCCCCGGTCGTCATCGCTCCGGTCGGCGGGCGGCTCCTGCCCCAGGTGGCGCCACGCCGCGGGCGTCGCGACACGCCCACGTGGCGTCCGGGCGAGCATCCCGGCGCGCACGAGGTAGGGCTCGCACACCTCCTCGACCGTGCCGGGCTCCTCCCCCACGGCCACCGCGAGCGTCGACACCCCGACCGGTCCCCCGCCGAACGAGCGCACCAGCGCGCCGAGGACGGCCCGGTCGAGCCGGTCGAGACCCAGCTCGTCGACGTCGTACACGGCGAGCGCCGAGCGGGCGACCTCGCGGGTGACCGCCCCGTCGGCGCGCACCTCGGCGTAGTCGCGCACCCGACGCAGCAGGCGGTTGGCGATGCGCGGCGTGCCCCGCGACCGGCCGGCGATCTCGCGGGCGCCGTCGGGGCGCAGGTCGACCTCGAGGATGCGGGCGCTGCGCGTCAGCACCTGCTCGAGGTCGCTGGGCTCGTAGAACTCCATGTGCGCGGTGAAGCCGAAGCGGTCGCGCAGCGGGCCGGTGAGCGCGCCGGCACGGGTCGTCGCCCCCACCAGCGTGAACGGGGCGACGTCCAGCGGGATCGACGTCGCCCCCGGGCCCTTGCCGACGACGACGTCGACCCGGAAGTCCTCCATCGCGAGGTAGAGCATCTCCTCGGCGGGCCGGGCCATGCGGTGGATCTCGTCGATGAACAGGACGTCGCCCTCGAGCAGGTTCGACAGCATCGCCGCGAGGTCGCCCGCGCGTTCGAGCGCCGGCCCCGAGGTGATGCGGACGGCGCTGCCGAGCTCGTGGCCGATGATCATCGCGAGGCTCGTCTTGCCGAGCCCGGGCGGGCCGGAGAGCAGCACGTGGTCCGGCGGGCGGCCGCGGCGCAGCGCGCCCTGGAGCACGAGGTCGAGCTGCTCGCGCACCCGGGGCTGGCCGATGAACTCCCCCAGCCGGGCGGGGCGCAGGCGGTTCTCGAGGTCGCTCTCGCCGTCCTCGACCGTGGCGTCGAGGGCGCGCTGGAGGCTGCCCTCGACGTCGTGGTCGTTCACCGCGCCGGCCCGAGGCGCGACAGCGCGGCCCGGAGCACGGCCGAGGAGTCCGAGGTGCCGTTGCTGCTGCCGTTGCCGCTGCCGTTGCCGCCCAGCACCTCGTCGACGGCCTTCTCCGCGGGCTTGGCGGCGAAGCCGAGGCCGACCAGCGCCTCGACGACCTGGTCGCGCAGGGTGCCGGCGGCGACCGGGCTGCTCGCCACCTCGCCGTCGGTGCCGGCGGGGCCGGGCGGGGCGACCTTGTCCCGCAGCTCGACGACCAGCCGCTCGGCACCCTTGCGCCCAATGCCCGGCACGCTCATCAGCGTCGTGAGGTTGCCGTCGGCGAGCGCGTGGCTCAGCGCCGCGGGGTCGAGCACCGCCAGCGTCGCGAGCGCGACCCGCGGCCCCACGCCCGACACCGTCTGCAGCAGCAGGAACATCTCGCGCTCGGCGGCGTCGGCGAACCCGTAGAGCGTCAGCGAGTCCTCCCGGACCACCAGCGCGGTGTCGAGACGCGCCTGCTGACCGCGGCGCAGGCGGGCGAGCGTCCCCGGCGTGGCCTGCACGGCCAGCCCCACCCCGCCGACCTCCACCACGGCGTGGTCGAGCCCGACCGCCAGGACCTCCCCCCGCACCGACGAGATCACCGCACGACCCTCCGGTCCTCCCCGACGAACATGCGTTCGAAGGCTACCGGCCACCCCCGACGCTCCCGCGGACCGCCGCGCCCGGGCTCCCCCGTCGGGCAAGGGGCCACGGTGCCCGGTCCGACGGGCGTGGGAGAGCCGACGGCGCCCCTCGGCGTCGTCACGCCAGGAGGAACTCCGCCAGCACCGGCGCCAGCACGGCGGGGAGCACGACGTGCGCCTGGTCGGGCAGGGTGCGGCGCTCCGCGCTCGGGACCGCGGCGGCGACGGCGTCGACGCCGGTGCGCACCCACGCCGGGCTCGCGCCCCCGTCGAGGGCGAGCAGCGGGACGGCGAGGCCGGCGAGCCGAGTGACGGGCACCGGCCCGCGCGCGACGAGGGCGACGTCGCACGGCAACGAGGGGGCCAGGGCCACGGTGCGCGCCCAGAACGGGGTGGTGCGCAGGCGCGCGACCGGGGCGGGTGCGGCCGCCGGGAAGCCGTCGAGGAACGCGGCCGCGGCGTCGTCGTGCCGGCCCTCGCGCAGCGCGGACAGCACGGCGTCGGCGAGCGCCCGACGCGGAGCGGCATCGTCGTCGCCGCCACCCCAGGGCGGCTCGTGCGCGACGACCCGGGCCGCCGGCACGCCCCGCATCACCGCCTCGAGCACGAGGACCGCGCCGGCCGAGTGGCCGTAGTGCGCGGGGGTGCCCCCGGCGTGGGCGACGACGGCGGCGAGGTCGGCGACCTCCGCGGCGACCAGGTCCTCGCCGTCCGGGCCCCCGGCGTCCACCGACGGGTCGGGCGCGCCGCCGCTGTCGCCCCGGCCGCGGCGGTCCCAGAGGTGGACGGTCGCGCGGTCGGCGAGGGTCTCGGCGAGCAGCCGCACGCTCGCCCGGTCCTGCAGCGCGCCGGTGGTCAGCACGAGGGGCGGGCCCGCGCCCAGCGTCTCGACCGCGAGCCGGGTGCCGTCCGCCGACGTGACGTGCGCGAGCGTCACCGGGCGGCGCGACGCGCGGCGGCGAGGCGGGCGCGGTGGTGCTTGGCGACCTCGGCGGCGCGGGCCTCGGCCTCCGCCATGCGCGCGATCATCGGCGCGCGCCAGCAGTGGCACACGGCGAGCGCGAGGGCGTCGGCGGCGTCGGCCGGTCGCGGGGCGGTCTCCAGCGCGAGCACGCGGGTGACCATCGTCGTCACCTGCTCCTTGCCCGCGCGCCCCGAGCCCGTCACCGCGGCCTTGACCTCGCTGGGCGTGTGGAACGCCACCGGCAGCCCCGCGCGGCCCGCCACCAGCGCCACGACCCCGCCGACCTGGGCCGTGCCCATCACCGTGCGCACGTTGTGCTGGGCGAACACCCGCTCCACCGCGACGACGTCGGGACGGTGCTCCGCGATCCACGCCTCGACGACGTCCGCGACGGCGCCCAGGCGCGCGGCGACGTCCGCCTCGGGCGGGGTGCGGACGACGTCGACGGCCACGGCGCGCACCGCCCGCCCGCCGCCACCCTCGACCACGCCCAGACCGCACCGGGTCAGCCCGGGGTCGACGCCCAGCACCCGCATGGGCTCCGACGCTACGCGGCGCCCGGCCCGCGACCCGGCCCTCGGCCCCCGGACCGGCGTGTCCCGGTGATCACGGGCGCCCTCACGCACCCGCCGGGGCTCCCGACGTCCGTGACATCGCCCCTGATCATCGACCGGCGACGGCGGGATCGGCATGCTGGCCCGCGCCGGCGCCACCCGCGAGGAGGACCCACCGTGACCACCAGCCCCACCGAGGAGCCCCGCCCGCCGTTCCCGCCGTTCGACGAGGAGTCGGCGCGGGCCAAGGTGCTCGCCGCGGAGAACGCGTGGAACACGCGCGACCCCGAGAAGGTCGCGCTCGCGTACACGGTGGACACGGTCTGGCGCAATCGCGACGAGTGGGTCACCGGCCGGCAGGAGGTCGTCGACTTCCTGACCCGCAAGTGGGAGCGCGAGCGGGACTACGTGCTGCGCAAGTCGCTGTGGACCTACGGCGGCCACCGCATCGCCGTGCGCTTCCAGTACGAGTGCCGCGACGCCGCCGGGCAGTGGTGGCGCTGCTACGGCAACGAGAACTGGGAGTTCGCCGACAACGGGCTCATGGCCCGGCGCGAGGCGAGCATCAACGACGTCCGCATCGCCGAGGAGGAGCGCCGGCTGCACGGCCCGCGCCCCGACGGGGACACGAGCGAGATCCCGATCTAGGGGCGCTCGGGCCGTGGCCCCGGGTCGTCGTGCCGGAAGGTCACGCTGACCCGCGGACCGGCCCCCGGCCACTTCGGCACCGTGTGCTGCCACTCGTGCTGGCAGCGCCCGCCCATGACCAGGAGGTCGCCCCCGGCCACGGTCAGCCGCGTCGACGCGCCCCCGCCGATGGGCCGCAGCCCGAAGCGCCGCGGCGCGCCCAGCGAGACGATGGCGACGATCGGTGCCGCGTGGGTGAAGCGCACGCGGTCGCCGTGCCAGGCCACCGAGTCGTCGCCGTGGCGGTAGTAGTTGCAGCCGACGCGGTCGAACCGCACGCCGTAGCGCTCCGAGAGCGCCGCGGCGACGAGGGGCATCGGGTCGGGCGCCTCGTGGATGCGCCACCCGCAGGTGAGCCGCGGCTCCATGACGGTCCCGGATCGTCCACTGGCTGGGTCGTACATGCGACGCCGGCGCTGGTCCCACGGCGCCTCGGCGACGATCGTGTCGAACCACGCGTCCGCCCCGGTGATCCAGGCGGGGGCCAGGTCGACCCACGAGCGATCGTCGAGGACGATGCGGCGCGGCACGACCGTCGGGTCCACGCCCGGGCCCTCGGCGCTCTCGCCCCCGCCGAAGAGCGAGGGCGTCCATGCTGCGGTCATCGCCGCCCAGTAGAACACATGTTCGAGCTCTCCAGGAGGCCCCGTGGCCAGCAAGCACGTCGTCGTCCACGGTCAGGTGCAGGGAGTCTTCTACCGGTCGAGCGCGCGGGACACCGCGAACGGGCTCGGCGTCACCGGATGGGTGCGCAACCGCGACGACGGCACCGTCGAGATGCTCGTCGAGGGCGACGAGGACGCCGTCGACCGCATGATCGCCTGGGCCCGCGAGGGGTCGCCGCAGGCCCGGGTCAGCGACGTCGAGGTCAGCGACACCGAGCCGCAGGGGTCGCGGTCGTTCGAGGAGACGTGAGGACCACCGCCCTCCAGGTCCGCCGCTTCCGCCTGCGCCGCCAGCACCTCGCCGACCGTGACGGCGAGGGGCCGGTGGCGATCGCGCGCCGGCTGCTCGGCGTGCAGGCGCAGGTGCCCTCGGCCGCGGCGCAGGCGGTCGCGTCGCGCACGGCCACGGGCCGCGCCGACGACGGCACCGTCGACGCCGCGCTCGCCGCCGGCACGCTCGTGCGCACGTGGTCGGCGCGCGGCACGCTCCACCTGCTCGCCGCCGACCAGGCGCCCGCCCTGCTCGCGCTCCTCGCCGCGGCGCGGACCTGGGACAAGGGCTCCTGGCAGCGCGAGTTCGCGACCGCCGAGCAGATGCGCGCGCTCGAGGCCGCGGTGGTCGAGGTGCTCGCCGACGGCGCCGTGCTCACCCGCGAGGAGCTCACCGCCGCCCTCGTCGCCCACAGCGGCCACACCGACCTCTCCGCGGCGCTCGGGTCGGGCTGGGGCGCGGTGCTCAAGCCGCTGGCCTGGCAGGGGCTGCTCTGCCACGGCCCGCCGACCGGCACCCGCGTGACGTTCACGAGCCCGCGCACCGCGGTCCGCGACTGGCCCGGCCTGCCCGACCCCGACGACGCCGCGCGCACGGTCGTGCCCGCCTTCCTCGCCGCCCACGGCCCGGCGACGCCCACCGCGTTCGACGCCTGGCTCCTGCGCGGCGGGACCCCGAAGGCGCGGCTGCGGCGCTGGTTCGCCGACCTGGTCGCCGACGGCACGCTCACCGAGGTCACCGTCGACGGCGGGACCCGCCACGCGCGCACCGCCGACCTCGACGACCTGGACGGTGCCGGCCCCGTCGACCGGCGCCTCCTCGGCCCCTTCGACCCCTACGTGCTCGGCGCAGGAACCGCCGACCCGGACCTCGTGCCGCCCGGGCACCGCCGCGAGGTGAGCCGCGCCGCGGGCTGGATCGCGCCGGTGGTCGTGGACGACGGCCGGGTGGTGGCCACCTGGAGCGCCGACGACGGCCGCCTCGCCGTCACCCCGTTCGAGGATCCCGTCGCCGTGCCGGAGGCGGAGCGCGCGACGTGGAGCCGTGTGCTGGGCCGGGAGCTCACGGCGCCGGCGTGACCCCCGTACGCCCGCCGTCGACGGCGAGCGTCACCACCAGGCCCGCGTGGTCGGTGCCCGGTGGCTCGCGGGTGAGCACGTCGACCGGGCTCGCGGGCCCCGACACGAGGACGTGGTCGATCGCCGCGAACGGCGGGACGGCCCGGTCGGTCGGCCAGGTGCCCCGCAGGCCGGCGCCGACGGCGTCGGCCGCGTCCTCCCACGGGCCGGCGAGCAGCGTGCGCAGCGGGCGGTGGTCCAGGGTGGCGTTGAGGTCGCCGACGATCAGGCGCGGCGGCTCGCCCGACGACGCCGGGGCCGGGAGCTCGGCGATCTCCCGCGCCCAGCCCTCCGGGTCGTCGCGGAAGACCGGCGCCGCGGGGTGGGCGACGACGACGTCGACGGGCCCGCCGGGCGCGAGGAGCCGGCCCTCGACCTGCGCGAACACGCCCTCGCGCAGGACGATCCCGGACGGCGCGAGCGGCTGGCGGGCCAGCAGCGCGGTGCCGCCCGCCCCGCGGCGGGCGCGCGAGCTGACGAACGGCAGCTCCGCGGTCAGGCCCGCCGCCGCGAGCGCGCGCTCCGACGCGGGCGTCAGCTCGGTCAGCCCGAGGACGTCGACGCGGTGCTCGCGGACCAGGGCCACCACGGACGCCGGGTCCGCCCGCCCGAACTGCAGGTTCACCGACGCCACCGTCACCGTCGCGCTGCCGGGACGGCCGGGCGGGACGGCCGGGTCGTCGTCGCCGAGGGCCCGCGGGACGACCACGACCGCGAGGACGACGGCCGCCACCAGCGCGACGACCGCGGGCACCCACCGGCGCAGAACCCCGGCGAGCACCGCCACCACCACCGCGAGCGCGGCGACGATCGGCGTCAGGGCGAGCAGGGCGAAGGCCGCCGCGGAACCCGTCGGGGCCCACCACCAGAACGGCACCCAGGCCGCCACGACCGCGGCGGCGACCCCGAGCAGGGCGGTGACCAGCCGCGCCACGGTCAGACCGGTGCCACGCGCTCGAGGCGCAGGAGCTCCACGCCGGCGCTGTCGACGAGCCGGCCGGTCTCCTCGTAGCCCGCGCGCCGGTAGAGGCGCAGGTTCTCGTCGCTGCGTGCACCCGTGACCAGCCAGCTCACGTCGCCGGCCGCGAGCTCGGCGTGGGCGCGCTCCATCAGCGCGCGCCCGATGCCGTGCCCCTGCGCGTCGGGCGCGACGGAGTACCGGGCGAGCTCGACGCACCCCGACCCGGTGCCGACGCCGCCCCCGCGCAGGCGCACCGACCCGACCAGGCGCTCCCCGACCCACGCGCCGAAGGCCCGGACGTCGGGACGCCCGAGGTCCGCGGCGAGCTCGGCGACCGTCTCGCGCAGCGGAGGGATCTCGGTGGTGCCGTAGCGGCGCGCCTCGGAGAGGTAGGCCGCGTACTGCACGGTCAGCGCCTCGCCGGCGTCGGCCGCGTCGAGCACGGCGACGACGCAGGGCGCGAGGGGCATCGGCCTCAGCCGACCTCGGCCATGACCTCGTCGGAGGCGTCGAAGTTCGAGTAGACGTTCTGGACGTCGTCGGAGTCCTCGAGCGCGTCGATGATCCGCAGCACCTTGCGGGCCCCGTCGGCGTCGACCTCGACGTTCATCGACGGCACGAACGACACCTCGGCGGAGTCGTAGTCGATGTCCGCCTCCTGCAGGGCGGTCCGCACGGTGACGAGGTCGGAGGCCTCCGTGAGCACCTCGAAGCTCTCGCCGTAGTCGTTGACCTCCTCGGCGCCCGCCTCGAGCACGGCGAGCAGGAGGTCGTCCTCGGCGAGCTCGCCGGACGCCTGCGCCTTGGGGACGATGATGACGCCCTTGCGGTTGAACAGGTACGCCACCGAGCCCGGGTCCGCCATGGCCCCGCCGTTGCGGTTCATGGCCGTGCGGACCTCGCCCGCGGCCCGGTTCTTGTTGTCGGTGAGGCACTCGATGAGCACCGCGATGCCGCCCGGGGCGTAGCCCTCGTAGGTGATCGCCTGGTAGTCGGCCCCGCCGGCCTCGGCACCCGACCCGCGCTTGACGGCGCGGTCGATGTTGTCGTTGGGCACCGAGGTCTTCTTCGCCTTCTGGATGGCGTCGTAGAGCGTCGGGTTGGCCGACGGGTCACCGCCGCCGGTGCGGGCCGCGACCTCGATGTTCTTGATCAGCTTCGCGAACATCTTGCCGCGCTTCGCGTCGATCGCGGCCTTCTTGTGCTTCGTGGTCGCCCACTTGGAGTGGCCGCTCATCGTCTCCCGCCCTTCGTCTCGCGCGTCCGTCTCGCGGGACCTCCCGCGGCGCCGCTCCCGGGGGCCCGGCCGGCACTGACGCGCGGCTCACCGCCGCGCACGCATCCAACGATCCAGTCTACCGAGGTCCTCGCCGTGGCTCCGGGACGGTACGGTGCCGACACAGCTGAGTATCAGTGCGATACCCAGAAGAGACACCCCGACGAGACCCCCGGACGACAGGGAGCCCGATGGACGTCACCACGCGCGAGCGCACCCACACCTGGTCGGACCCGCGGGCGCTCGCCGCCGAGGCGACCGGCCGCGACGGGCTCGCCTTCCTGCAGGCCATGGCCGACGGGACGCTGCCCCCGCCCCCGATCATGACGCTGGTCGGCGGCGGCATCGAGTCCGTCGAGCGCGGCCGCGTCGTGTTCACGCTCGACCCCGCCGAGTACCACTACAACCCGATCGGCTCGGTGCACGGCGGCGTCTACGCGACGTTCCTCGACTCCGCCACCGGCTGCGCGGTGCAGAGCACCCTCGAGGCCGGCGTCGGCTACACCAGCCTCGACCTGTCGGTGAAGTTCCTGCGCCGCCTCACCGCCGACTCCGGCACCTGCCGCGCCACCGGCCACGTCGTGCACGCCGGACGCCGTACCGCGCTGGCCCGCGCGGAGCTGGTCGACGGCGCCGGGCGGCTGGTGGCCGAGGCGACGTCGAGCTGTTTGATCCTGCCCGGCTAGGGAGACCCGCCGCGGAGTGGCGCCGGGCGTGTGGTGGGCTCGATCCGCCGGGCGCCGTGGACGAAGGGTCGAGATGGATCGAGGGAGACGCAGCGCAGCGGAGCTCGACCCGTCGCGGGGGTTGCTCGCCGCGGTCCTCGCGGTCCTCGCGGTCCTCGCGGTCCTCGCGTTCGTCGCCGCGTGCGGTGGCGGCGCGGCCGCCCCCACCCCGCCGGCGGGGCCCCCGGACCCGGCCCGGACCGCCTCGGCCGGCCCCGGTGACGGTCCCGCGCCGGCCGGTGCCGCGACCGAGGGCCTGGTGTCGACGCCGGTGACCGTGCCGCCCGGGCTCGGCGCGGAACCGTTCGACACCGCGCGCCAGGCCCTCGTGCCGGCCGGCTGGTCGATCGCGGTGTGGGCGCGCGTGCCCGGCGCCCGGCTCGCGGCGTTCGCCCCGGACGGCGCGCTGCTCGTCTCGCGTCCCGGTGCCGGCGAGGTGGTGCGCCTCGTCGCCGGGCCCGGGGGCACGACGAGCACGCCCCTGGTCGGCGGCCTGACCCAGCCGCACGGGCTGTGGTTCTCGGGCTCGACGCTCTACGTCGCGGAGAGCGACGCGGTGCGGTCGTACCCGTACGCCGGCGGGCGGCTCGGAGAGGCGACGACGGTCGTCGACGGCCTGCCCGACGCGCGCAGCCCCGACCTGCGTGGGGCCTACGCCCACGCGCTCAAGAGCGTCGCGGTGGGCCCGGACGGCTCGGTGTACGTCTCGGTCGGGTCGACCGGCAACGTCTCGCCGCAGGACCGCGAGTCGACGCCGCAGCGCGCCGCGATCCTGCGCGTCCCGCCCGAGGGCGGGCCCGCCGAGCCCTTCGCCCGCGGCGTGCGCAACGGCACCGGGCTCGCCGTCGCCCCCGACGGTGCCGTCTGGTCCGCCGTGAACAACCGCGACAACATCCCGTTCCCCTACGACCGGCCCTACGGCGAGGACGACGGCTCGGCCCGCGGCCGGGTGATCCCCGACTACGTCGACGACCACCCGCCCGAGGAGCTCGTGCGCCTCTACCCGGGACGCGACGTGGGCTGGCCGTACTGCAACCCCGACCCCGACGTCGACCCGGGCGTCCCGAACAGCGCGCTGGACCCCTCCGACGTCCCGTTCGTCGCCGACGCCGAGACCAACCCGGACGGGCGGGCGCTGGAGTGCGCGACCCTCACGCCGGTCGAGCAGACGATGGGCGCGCACTCCGCGCCGCTCGGGATGGCGTTCGGGACGCTGCCCGCGCCGTACGGGCAGGGCGCGCTGGTCGGGGTGCACGGCTCGTGGAACCGGCAGACGCCGCGGGCGCCCGAGGTGTCGTTCTACCGCTGGCGGGGCGGCGGCCTCGACGGCCAGCGCACGCTCGTCGGCGGCTTCCAGGGCCCCGACGGCTCGCGCTGGGGGCGCCCGGTCGCGGCCGTGCCCGGCCCGGACGGCGCCGTGTACGTCACCGACGACGGCGCCGACGCCGTCTACCGGGTGGCGCCGCCGGGGCGCTGACGGGGAGCGGTTCCGGTTGGTCGTGCCCCACCGTTTGTGGCGCGCGCGGGCCGGGCACGAGACCCCCGTCACGACCACGGAGGGGACCCCATGAGCGAGCAGATCACCGTCACCCGCACCGTCGACGCCAAGCCCGACCAGCTGTTCTCGCTGCTGGCGACGCCGGGGCGTCACCACGAGTTCGACGGGGCGGGCATGCTCCAGGGCGTCGAGGGCAACGCGACGGTCAGCGGCGTCGGCGACCAGTTCGTCATGAACATGCGCAACGACGCGCTGGGCGACTACCAGATGCTCAACACCGTCACCACCTACGAGCAGGACCGCGAGATCGCCTGGGCGCCGCAGCTGCACCCGCTCGACGGCTACACCGACAAGCTCGGCGACGTGGAGGGCAAGGGCCACGTGTGGCGCTGGCGGCTCGAGCCGTCCGGCACGGGCACCGAGGTCACCCAGACCTACGACTGGAGCGGTGTCCGGGACGAGCAGTTCAAGGGCTTCTTCCCGCTGGTCACCGAGGAGCAGATGGGGCAGACGATCGACCGGGTCGCCGAGGCCGCCACCTCCTGAGCGACCTCCCGGTCGTCAGCCGGGGTCCGGGCCGCGCGCGCCGGGCCCCGGCGTGCTGCGGACCCGGTCGCCGGCGCCGACGCGGTGGCCGGCGGCGCACTCGGCCACCAGCGTCACCGGCTCCCCGCAGCCCTCGTGGCGCACCACCACCGGCGGCTCGTCGGCGCGGTGCCGGTCGCCGTACTCCATGAGCGCCATGAGCACCGGGCGCAGGTCCTGCCCGGCGTCGGTGAGGCGGTACTCGCGGCGGGTCCGACGCCCCGGCTCGCGGTACTCCGCGGTCTCCACGAGCCCCGCCTCCGCCAGCGCCGCGAGACGCCGGGCGAGGACCGTGCGCGCGATCCCGAGGTGGGCGACGAGGTCGTCGAAGCGTCGCACGCCGTGCAGCAGGTCACGGACGACGAGCACCGTCCACGGCTCGCCGAGCACCGTCATCGTGCGCGCGATCGAGCAGGCGCCGCTGTCGAGGTCGCGCCAGCGCAGGGGTACCTCCGTCATGCCGAGACCTCCCGCACCAGCTCGATCGCCCGCGCCAGCGTCTCCAGGCGCGCCGTGAGGTCCGCCCCGGCGGGGTAGAGCCGCACCGTCGTGATCCCCGCGTCGCGCCACACCCGCAGCCGCGCGCGCACCCCGTCCTCGGTGCCGATCAGCGTCGTCGCGACGACCATGTCCCGCGGCACCGCGGCAGCCGCGTCCTCCCGCCGCCCCGCCTGCCACAGCGCGCGGACCTCCGCGGCGACGTCGGCGAAGCCCTGGCGGGCGTAGGCGTCGTGGTAGAAGTTCCGCGTCGCCGAGCCCATGCCGCCGAGGCTGAACGCGAGGCCCGCGCGCCGGTCGTCGAGCATGGTCGCGAGCTCGGCCTCGTCCCGCGCGAACGCGACCTCGGCGCCCTGGCACAGGTCGAGGTCCGCGAGCGTGCGCCCGGCCGCCGCCGCGCCCGCGGCCAGCGGCTCCAGCGACGTGGCCGCCCCCTCCGGCACGAAGCTCGTGCCGAGCCAGCCGTCGGCGACCTCGCCGGTCAGGTGCAGCATCCGCGGCGACAGGGTGGCGAGGTGGATCGGGACGCGGACGTCGGCGGACACCGACACCCGCATCGGCCGGGCCTCGCCGCCGGGCAGCGGGAGCGTCACGTGCCGGCCGTCGTAGGTGACCTTCTCCCCCGCCATCACCCGGCGGACCACCTCGACGGTCTCGCGCATGCGCCCCAGCGGGTGGGCGAACGGCACGCCGTGCAGGCCCTCGAGCACCTGCGGCCCCGAGCTGCCCAGGCCGAGCAGGAAGCGGCCCTGCGACATGGTCTGCAGGGTCAGCGCGGTCTGCGCGATCAGCGCCGGCGACCGGGTGCCGACCTGCACGATGCCCGACCCGAGCATCATCCCCTCGGTGCGCGCGGCGAGGTAGCCCAGCGGCGACGGCGCGTCCGAGCCCCACGCCTCGGCCACCCAGCACACGTCGAGCCCGAGGCGCTCGGCCTCGACGACGAAGTCGACCGTCTCGCCCCACGGCGCGCCGGAGGCCTCGATGGTCGTCGCCGTCCTCATCGCGCCCTCACCGCTCGGCGCGCTCCTTGATCCCGGCCAGCGTGCGCTCGATGCTCTGCTGCCACTCGCGCACGCGCCCGGCGACGATGCGCTCCTCCTTGTCGGGCATGCGCTCGATGACGCCGTTGAGGTTCGACGGCCCCGGCCCCATCCGGGCCCACTGGCGCAGCTCCGTGCCGTCGGCGGTGGGCGTGAGCGTGAAGCGCCACGTCGCGGTGGGGTTGTCGGGGTCCATGACCACCCAGGAGAAGCAGCGGGCCTCGTCACACTCGACGACCGTCGAGACCGTCTCCCACTCGCCGGCCTGCGGGTGGGCGTTGCGGCCGCGGAAGCGATGGCCGACCGCCGGCTCCTCGCCCTCGCCCGGCCCGTCCGGAGCCGGGAGCCAGTGCGCCTCCTGCAGCTCCTCGGAGGTCTCGGCGACGACCCCGATGTCCCTGACCAGCGGCCACACCCGCGCGGGCGGCGCCGCGACGTGGACGGACGCCTCGACGGTGGGGCAGTCGGCGTAGCGCACGGGCGTCCTCCTCGGGCGTCGACAACGGCGTCGCGAGGAGCCTACCGAGCTGGGTGCGTCCCCGATATCCAGCGACGGAGTCATGCACCGACGCGCATGGCCAGGACGCCCGCCGCGGGGTGTGCGAGCCTGCCCGCCGGCTCCACGCGGCTGATCCGCGACCGCCTCACCCCGCGGACGTGACGCGGTCGCGGACCTGGCGCAGGAACAGGTCGTGGAGGCGGGCGTCGCCGGTCTGCTCGGGGTGGAACGCCGTGGCCAGCACCGGGCCCTGGCGGACGGCGACGATCTTGCCGGACGCCGGGCCCCGCACCGTCCCGGGCACGCGGGCGAGCACCTCGACGCCGCGTCCCGTCGACTCGACCCACGGCGCGCGGATGAACACCGCCCGCACGGGGCCGCCGGCGATGCCGGTGACCGCGAGGTCGGTCTCGAACGACTGCACCTGACGCCCGAACGCGTTGCGGCGCACGGTGATGTCGAGCGCGCCGAGCTGGTGCTGGTCGGGGCGCGCGTCGACGGCCTCGCGGGCCAGCAGGATCATCCCGGCGCACGACCCGAACGCCGGCATCCCGGCGCGCAGGCGCTCGCGCAGGGGCTCGAGCAGCTCGAACGCCTCGAGCAGCTTCGACAGCGTCGTCGACTCGCCGCCCGGCAGCACGAGGCCCGCGACCTCGGCGAGCTCCGACGGGCGGCGCACCGGTCGGGCGTCCGCCCCGCACGCACGCAGGGCGTCGAGGTGCTCGGGGACGTTGCCCTGGAGGGCCAGGACGCCGACGGGTGCGCTCACGCCCTCCAGTCTAGGAACCCGTCAGCGCGGCAGGACGAGACGCAGCACGCGCTGGGTCGCCGACGTCGCCGCGTGGCCCCACGCGCTGATCGGGGCGGTGACCACGGACTTCGCGCCCCGGCTCCAGGCGTCGATCGGGGCCTCGGCGATCGAGCTCGCGGCCCGCGTCCACGCCGTGATCGGGGACAGCGCGACGGCGGTCACGCCCTCGTCCCACGCCTTCACGGGCGTCTCGACGTAGATCCGCACGGCGCGCGTCCAGACCTCGAGCGGTGTCAGGGGGCGGCTCATGCTCCCCCACGCTACGGACCGGGGAGCCCCGGCCCGGCCCGGCGGAGCGCGCCGCTCGCATCCGGGTCAACGGTCTCCCGCACCCAGGCGTGCGACCGCGTCCGCCCCGTACCCCGCCGCCCGCAGCGGCGCCGACACGTCCCGCTCGAGGTCGGGGCGGTAGCCGGCGAGGACGTCGGCCGGCCCCTCGACGGTGACCGACCCGAGCGCCGCCGGCAGCAGCACCGACCGCCCGCGACCCAGGCCCTCGACGTGGTCGCCGACCCGCAGCCGCACCGGGGCGCCGACGTTGGTCAGCACCGTCGCCGAGGCGACGTCGATCGCGGCGCGCCGGGCGACGCGCCAGCGGTCGAGGGCGAAGTACGGCCCGGCGGTGAGCACCACCCGCGAGACGCCGTCGTCGACGTCGATCGCGAGCCCGGGCCGGAACTCCGGGCGCGGCGCGGGGTCCCACTCCGCGAGCAGCGCCTCGATGTTCGCCCGCTGCTCGCCGGGCGGGACCGGCGAGCCGTCCTCCATGTGCCAGGGCATCGCGTGCTGCACGACGTCGGAGGTCTGCTCGATCTCGTGCACGAGGGTGTCGGGGCCGAACGAGTGCAGCGTCCCGCCCGGCACGTAGATGGTCTCGCCCGCGCGCACCGGCAGGCGGCGCAGCACGTCGTCGAAGTCGCCCGCGAGCAGGGCCTCGCGCAGGCGGTCGGCGTCGACGCCGGGCTGCGTGCCGCACAGCGCGGTCGCTCCGGGCGCGGCGTCCAGGACGTGCCAGGCCTCGGTCTTGCCCGTCGGCGTGCCCTCGAGCCGCCGGGCGGTCTCGTCGTCGGCGTGCAGGTGGACCGGGAGCGTGCCCGCGGCGTCGATGAGCTTGGTGAGGAACGGGAAGACCGCGTCGTCGCAGCCCGGCCCGAGGAGCTCCTCGGGCCAGGTCGCGACCAGCTCGCGCAGCGGCCGCCCGGCGAGCGGCCCGTCGACGACCACCGACGCCGTCCCGTCGACGTCGCTGACCTCCCACGCCTCGGCGATCCGGCCGCCGGGCAGGTCGTCGCGGCCCAGGCGGTCGACGATCGCGCGCCCGCCGAAGACGTGGCGCGCGACCGGGGTGGACAGGTGCAGTGGCAGTGAGGGCGGCCGCCGGGCCGTCACAGGATCGGTGTCCCGCCGGTGACCGCGATCCGGGCCCCCGAGACGTAGCTCGCCTCGTCGGAGGCCAGCATCACGTACACCGGGGCGAGCTCGACGGGCTGGCCCGCGCGCCCCAGCGGCGTGTCCTGGCCGAAGGATTCGACGGCCTCGGCGGGCATCGTCGCGGGGATCAGCGGGGTCCAGATCGGGCCGGGCGCGACGCTGTTGGCGCGGATGCCGCGGTCGCCGTACTGGCGGGCCAGCGCGGCGGTGAAGTTGGCGATGCCGGCCTTCGTCGTGTCGTAGGCGATGAGCCCGGGCGGCGGGTTGTCGGAGTTGATCGACGTCGTGTTGATGATCGACGCCCCCGCGCCGAGGTGGGGCAGCGCGGCCTTCGTGATGTGGAACATCGCATCGAGGTTGGTGGCGATCGTGCGGTCCCACTCCTCGTCCGGGATGTCCTCGAGGCGGTCGCGGACCATCTGGAACGCCGCGTTGTTGACCAGCACGTCGAGGCGGCCGAACTCCTCGACGGTGCGGGCGACGAGGTCGCGGCACGCCTGCGGGTCGGTGAGGTCGCCGGGCAGACGCAGCGCGCGGCGGCCCGCGTCGGTGACGAGGCGCTCGACCTCCTTGCCGTCCTCCTCCTCGGCCGGCAGGTGCCCGAACGCGACGTCGGCGCCCTCGCGGGCGAAGGCGATCGCGACGGCCCGCCCGATGCCGCTGTCGCCGCCCGTGATCAGCGCGACCTTGCCGGTCAGCCGGCCGGAGCCGGTGTAGCTCTCCTCGCCGCAGTCGCTCGGCGGCGTCATCGCGTGCTCGTACCCGGGGTGCTCCTGCTGGTGACCACTCATCCGGTGGGGGTCACCGATCGGGCGGCGCGATATCCGTCTAGCCGCCGGTCCCGCCCGGATCCCCGAAGCGGGCCCGGTACTCGTCGAGGTGCTGGGAGGCGCACATGCGCTCCTCCTGCTGGCCCTGGGCCTGGGCCATGCACTCGTCGAGGGTCAGGCCCTCGCCGAACGTGCCGATGCCGAGCAGGCCGGGCACGACCAGCCACGCCCCGACGATCAGCCCCACGAGGGCGAGCACGAAGCCACCGAGCGACATCCCGCCGCTGCGCTGCGGGTCGTGGAACGCGCGCCGCGAGCCGATGAACCCCACGACCAGCCCGACCAGGCCCAGCACGAGGGCGACCCAGCCCAGCCAGTCCATGCCGGCCCACAGGGCCGCGGTCAGCCCCGTCCCCGCGGCGACGAGGCCGAGGGCGAGCGCGGCGGTGCCGAGCCCGCCGTCGCGCTCACGCGGGTCCCGCTGGTCGCGGTCCTGCCGGGCAGGGGGCGGCGCCGACGTCATGCCGGCATCGTGCCAGCGGCCCTCACTCGGCGGCGTTCGGGTAGCGCTGGTTGAACTCGGCGAGGTGCTGCGACTTGCACATGTGCATCTCGCGCGCCGTCGTCGACTGGGCCATGCACTGGTCGAGCGTCAGCCCGTCGCCGAACCCGCCGGAGCCGAAGAGCGTCGGCCACACGACGACCGCGCCGACGACGAGCCCGACGGCGCCCGCGACGAGCCCGCCGAGCGACGACGCGCCGTCCGTCGCGAGGTCGTGGAACGCGCGCCGCGCCCCCAGGTAGCCGGCGATCACCGCGGGCAGCCCCAGCACCACGCCCGCCCAGCCGGTCCAGCACGTGGCGGCGGCGAGCAGGCCGAGCACCAGCGCCGGGGTGCCCATGCCGTTGCGCCGGGTGGGCTCCTCGACCGGTTCGGGCTCCTCGGCGGGCTGCCGGCGGGCAGGGGCGGGTGCGGCGGGGGGCTGGTCCCCCACCGCCCGCATCACGTCGGTCCGGGCGTCCGGGTCGACGGGTGCCTCCGACGGGGGCTGCGACGGGGCCTGCGCCTGTCCCTGGAGGTCGACCAGCCGGCGCGGGGAGCCGTGCGAGGTGGTCATCGTGCCGATCGTCCCACGCGCCGGTGTGATCGTCCGGTGAGCCTCACCAGCCGCGGGTGGCGAGCCGCTCCGAGTCGGGCATGTCGGCGGTGGTGCGCCCGACCATCGCCTCGCCGAGCCCCGCCGAGACCTTGGCGATGACGTCCGGGTCGTCGTGGAAGGTCGTCGCCCGCACGATCGCCTCGGCGCGGCGCGCCGGGTCGCCGGACTTGAAGATGCCCGAGCCGACGAACACGCCCTCGGCGCCGAGCTGCATCATCATCGCGGCGTCGGCGGGGGTCGCGATGCCGCCCGCGGTGAACAGCACCACCGGCAGGCGCCCGGACTCGGCGACCTCCTGCACCAGCGTCACCGGCGCGCGCAGCTCCTTGGCGGCGGCGTAGAGCTCCTGGGCGTCCATGCGCGACAGCGCCCGGATCTCCGACCGGATCGCCCGCATGTGCCGGGTGGCCTCGACGACGTTGCCGGTGCCGGCCTCGCCCTTCGAGCGGATCATCGCCGCGCCCTCGCCGATGCGCCGCAGCGCCTCGCCGAGGTTGGTCGCCCCGCACACGAACGGCACGGTGAACGCCCACTTGTCGATGTGGTGGGCCTCGTCGGCGGGGGTGAGCACCTCGGACTCGTCGACGTAGTCGACGCCGAGCGACTGCAGCACCTGCGCCTCGACGAAGTGGCCGATGCGGGCCTTGGCCATCACCGGGATCGAGACGGCGTCGACGATGCCGCGCACCATGTCGGGGTCGGACATCCGGGCGACACCCCCGTCGGCGCGGATGTCGGCGGGCACGCGCTCGAGGGCCATGACGGCCACGGCGCCGGCGTCCTCGGCGATCCTCGCCTGCTCGGGGGTGACCACGTCCATGATCACGCCGCCCTTGAGCATGTCGGCGAGGCCGCGCTTGACCCCTCCGGTGCCGGTGGTGTGAGCGGTGTCGGGCCTGGTCACGGTGGTCCTCCGGTGCGCGTACGACGGCTGTGTCGGTTGAGGGGTCCCCCGCGATCGTACGGCCGGGTGAGGTCCGGGTGACGTGATGCGGTGCACCCTGCGCGCACCCTCACCGCAGGGCGTCGAGCATCGCGGCGAGCTCCGTCCACGCCGGCTCGAGCGCGTCCGGCTCGTCGGCGAGCCACAGGGCCGCCTCGTTCATGGCCCCGCCGAGGAGGTGCGCGAGCGGGGCGACGGGGCGCGGCGCCAGCAGACCCCGCGCGACGAGGCCCTCGAGCGCCTCGACGAGGTGGCGCTGCGAGGTCGCCTCGTCCAGCGCGCGCCACTGCGCCCACCCGAGCACCGCGGGGCCGTCGACGAGAGCGATCCGGACCCGGGCGGGGTCGGTGCTCGCCACGAGGAAGGCCCGACACCCGGCCCGCAGCTGCGCCCACGGGTCGTCGCCCGCCGCCCGCGCCGCCGTGACGACGGCGTCCGCGACCTCGTCCAGGACCTCGCCGAGCACCGCCCGGAACAGCGCGGTCTTGCCGTCGAACTGGTGGTACAGCGCGCCCTTGGTGACGCCCGCGGCCGCGACGATCTCGGCCAGGCCGACGTCGCCGTAGCCGCGCGTGGCGAACAGCGTGCGTGCCGCCCCGACGAGCGTGCGACGCGTGCGCGCCTTCTGCTCGACCCGCACCCCGGCCACGACGCCTCCCCGCCCCACTTGACGTACCGATGGTACGTGAGCACCATCTGACGTACCAAAGGTACGCGAAAGGAACCGTCATGGACCCGACCGGCTTCTACCCCGTCCTCGGTGTCGCCGACGTGGAGGCCTCGCGGCGCTTCTGGGTCGAGCACTTCGGCTTCGAGGTCGTCTTCGCCGTCGACTGGTACGTCAGCCTGCGCCGCGGCCACCACGAGCTGGCGTTCGTCGCCGCCGACCACCCGACCGTGCCCGCCGGCTTCCGCGCGGAGGTCCGCGGGCTGCTGCTCAACGTCGAGGTGCCCGACGTCGACGCGGAGTACCAGCGCCTCGTCGTCCGCGGGAGCCTGCGCCCCGAGCTCGACCTGCGCTCCGAGGAGTTCGGCCAGCGCCACTTCATCGTCGCCGACCCGGCCGGCGTGCTCGTCGACGTGATCACCGAGATCCCGGTCGGGGCCGCGTACGAGGAGGCGGTCGTGGGCTAGTGGATCGCGAGCGGCACCGGGCCCGGCTCGAGGGCGCGCGGGTCGGCGAGCAGGTCGGGCAGCTGGTGCGGGTGTACGACGTCGAGGGTCACCGCGAGCTCGGCCGGGGTCCACCAGCGGTGCCCGCGCACGGTCCGGGCCTCGTGCTCGGTGAACGCGGTCGCGTCGATGTCGCCGGACGGGACGTGCACGGCGTGGAAGAGCTCGCGCCCGGCGTAGGTGGTGCCGTCAGCCTCGAAGACCACCTCGCGCACCCACAGCGGCCCGCGGACCTGCTCGGTGTCCACGGCGAGGCCCGTCTCCTCCCCCACCGTGCGCGCGACGGCGGCCGCGGGGTCCTCGCCCGTCGCGACGCCGCCGCCGGGGGCGAACCAGAACGCCTCCGCCGGCCGGGCCGGGTCGACGCCCTCGAACAACAGCACCCGCCCGTCGTCGTCGACGACCACCGCCCGCACCGCGTCCTGCGCCACGCGCACCGCGGCGGGCTCGAGCACGACGCCGTCGGGACCCGGCTCGGCGATCTCGAAGTACGGGGGCATCGGGGCCGTGCCGGCGAGGCGCAGCCAGCGCACCATCCGCCGCCCGCGCAGGGCGCGGGTGTCACGCACCGCGTCGTTGTAGATGCGCCGCGCGACGGAGATCCGAGCGTGGACGTCGGCGAGCTCGGCGGCGAGGTCGGCGGGCAGGGCCGCGGTGTCGAGCGGGGCCAGCGCGCGGGTGAGGTCGTTCTCGGTCTCCTCGCGCTCGGCGTCGAGGACACCCTCGCCGGCGGCGCGCGTCGCGGTGGCCGCCCGGGCCGCGGACCGCAGGGCCCGCCGGTCGGCGTCGGCGAGCGCCACGGGGCCGGCCGTCGCGGCGATCGCCCGGACGATGGCCGCGCGCCGGTCGAGCACGGCCGCGAGCCCCGCGGCCGCGGCGTCGGTGCGCACGTGCAACCGGTCCAGCCGGCGGGCCCGGCCGATCAGCACGGCCGCGGTGACGATCACCAGCAGCAGCACCGCGGTGACGACGATGACCACCAGCACGCCGGTGGGGCCGAGGAGGGTCACGGGGAGGACGGTAGGTCGTGGCCCGCGCCGGCCGGCGCGCGGTCCGCCCTTCTCGGGAGCGGACTCGCCCCCACGCGGCGGGGATCGGCCGCCACGGCCACCTCGTACACCCGCAGGACGGCGGCGGCGACGACCGACCAGTCGAACGCCGCCACGCGACGCCGGCCGGCGGTGCGCAGGGCGTCGCGCCGGGCGGGGTCGTCGAGCAGCGCGGCGATCGCCGCGCCCCACGCCGCGGCGTCCCCGCTGCGCACCGCGACGCCCGCCGGCGGCTCGCCGAGCACGCGGCGGAACGCGTCGATGTCGCTCGCGACCACCGGCGCCCCGGCCGCCATGCCCTCGGCGAGCACGACCCCGAAGCTCTCGCCGCCCGTGTTGGGCGTCGCGAGCAGGTCCACCGAGGCGAGCATCGAGGCCTTGGTCGGCTCGTCGACCGCGCCGAGGAGCTCGATGCGGTCGGCGAGCTCCGGGCCCGCCTGCTCGCGCAGCTCGTCCTCGTCACCCCGGCCCACCACGACGAGCCGCAGGTCGGGACGGGTCGTGGCCAGCGGGCGCAGCGCCTCGAGCAGCAGCGGCATCCCCTTGCGCGGCTCGGTGTAGCGGCCGACGAAGCCGACCGTCGCCCCGTTCCCGTGGTGGGCGTGCCCGGGCAGCGGCGGCGCGTCGGCGAAGGCGGCGACGTCCACGCCGTTGGGGATCTCGACGGCGTCGCCCCCGAGGTGCTCGACGTAGACCTGGCGCGCCAGCGGCGACACCGCGATCCGGGCGGTGACGCGCTCGAGCAGCGGGCGCAGCACCGGCTCGAAGAAGGTCATGGTGCGCGAGCGCGGGGTCGAGGTGTGGAACGTCGCCACCACCGGGCCGACCCGATCCTCCTGGCTGGCCACGACCAGCGCGAGGAACGACAGGCTCGGCGCGGTGGGCTCGTGGACGTGCAGGACGTCGAAGTCGCCGTCGCGCAGCCACCGCCGGACCCGCGCGAGCGACACCGGCCCGAACGTCAGCCGGGCGACCGAGCCGTTGTACGGGATGCCGAGCGAGCGCCCCGCGCGCGTCACCCCCGCCGGCACCGGGGTGTCCTCGCCGGCCGGCGCGAGCACGTCGACGCGGTGGCCCAGGCCCGTCAGCGCGCGGGCGAGGTCGAGGACGTGCGCCTGGACCCCGCCGGCCACGTCCAGCGAGTACGGACACACGATCCCGATGCGCATGGCGCGCCCAGCCTAACGACGGCCGCGTGGGCTCCCCGTCGCGGCCCGGGGCCTTGAGCAGCAGGACGAGGGGCACCCCGCACAGGAGGTGCCCCTCGGCCGGGTGATCAGCGGCGGGGTGATCAGCGGCGGGTCAGCCGACCATCTCCTCGAGCTCCTTGCCCTTCGTCTCCTGCACGTAGCGGCTGACGAAGAAGAAGGAGATCAGGGCCATGGCCGCGTAGATGCCGTAGGCGAACGCCAGGCTGAGGTCGGCGAGGGCCTGGAACGTCACCGTGACCACGAAGTTCGCCAACCACTGCGCGGCCGCGGCGACGGCGAGCGCGGCGGCCCGCAGCCAGTTCGGGAAGATCTCGCCGAGCAGCACCCAGACGACCGGGCCCCACGTGACCGCGAAGGAGACCACGTAGAGGTTCGCGGCGACCAGGGCGACCGGGCCCCAGACGCCGGGCAGGCTCGGCGACAGCTCACCGTCGGCCCCGACCGTCTCGACGGCCTGCGAGAACGCGACGGCCATGATCGTCAGCGTCACGACCATGCCGGCCGAGCCGCCGAGCAGCATCGGCTTCCGGCCGACCTTGTCGACGATGAGGATGGCGACGATCGTCGACACGACGTTGATCAGGGCGTTGATCACCGACGCGGTGAACGAGTCCTGCTCGGAGAAGCCGACGGCCTGCCACAGCGTCGTCGAGTAGTAGAAGATCACGTTGATGCCGACGAACTGCTGGAAGACCGACAGCAGGATGCCGACCCACACGATCGGGCGCAGGCCGGTGCCGGGCGCGGTGAGGTCGCGCAGGCTGGGCTTGTCCTCGCGGCGCAGCGTCTCGGCGATCTCGGCGATCTTGGGCTGGACGGCGTCGACGCTCGTCCCGTTGACGCTCGCCAGCACGCGCGCGGCCTCCTCGTTGCGTTGCTTGGCGACGAGGTAGCGCGGCGACTCGGGGATCCGCAGGGCGAGGACCGCGTAGATGATCGCCGGGATGACGCCGACGATGAACATCCAGCGCCACGCCTCGGCACCCAGGAACAGCACGTTGGCCGCCGACCCGGCGCCGTAGGCGAGCAGGGCGTCCGAGAGCAGCGCGACGAAGATGCCGAGCACGATGGCCATCTGCTGCAGCGAGGCCAGGCGTCCGCGGATGTGGGCGGGCGCGATCTCGGCGATGTAGGCGGGCGCGATCACCGAGGCGATGCCGATGCCGATGCCGGCGATGAAGCGCCAGAGGATGAGGTCCCACACCGCGAACGCGAGGCCGGACAGCACGGAGCTGATGGCGAACGCAGCGGCGGCGATGAGCATGACGCGGACGCGCCCGTAGCGGTCGGCCGTCGGGCCGGCGAACCAGGCGCCGACGGCCGAGCCGAGCAGCGCCACCGCCACGGCGAAGCCGGACAGGAACGGGCTGTTCTCCAGCCCGAACTGTGCGTTGATGGCCTCGACGGCGCCGTTGATGACGCTCGAGTCGAAGCCGAAGAGGAAGCCGCCGACGGCGGCGACGATGGAGATGAGGATCGCCTTGGCGGTCGTCTTCTCCCGTGAGCCGGGCGCGCCCGACCCCGATCCTGGACTGGTCATCGGTCACTCCCCGGTACGGCACTGTCGAAATTGGTCCGGGCGAGGTCGGCGGCGCCGACCATGCCGGATTCCCACCCGAGCTCCGCGAGCCGTACCTCGGCGACGGGCCGGTGGCCGCGTCCCGTGAGGTTGGCCCGGAAGACCTCCTCCACCCGGCCCCGCAGCACCTCGCCCGCGGCGGACACGCCGCCGCCGATGACGAAGAGCGTGGGGTCGAGCACCGCCGCGAGCTGGGCGAGACCGAGGCCGATCCAGCGGCCGATCTCGTCGAAGCAGTGCAGCGCGCCCACGTCGCCCTGCTGGGCGGTCGCGGTGACCATCTCCCCGGTGATCGCCTCGGGGTCGCCGCCGGCCGCCGCGATGAGGCCCGCGGCGAAGGCCGGCGAGTGCCGGGCGATCTCGAGGGCCTCGGTGAGCAGCGCGCGCCCCGACCCGTACTGCTCCCAGCAGCCCTGCAGCCCGCAGCCGCACCGGCGCCCGTACGGGACCATGGTGATGTGGCCGATCTCCGCGGCCACCCCGAACCCGCCACGCACCAGCCGCCCGCCGGTGACGATGCCGCCGCCCACGCCGGTGCCGATGGTGATGGCGACGAGGTCGTCGTGGTCGCGGCCCGCCCCGAAGCGGGACTCCGCCCAGGCGACGGCGTTCGCGTCGTTCTCGACGACCACCGGCAGGTCGAGGGCCACGGAGAGCTGGCCGCGCAGGTCCTCGTCGCGCCACGCGAGGTTCGGCGCGAACATCACCTTCGCGCGGCCCGCGTCGACGAAGCCGGCCGCGCCGATGCCGACACCGACGATCTCGTGACCGCTGCGCAGCTCCCGCACCGCGTCGGCGATGGCCTCGAGCACCATCCGTGTGTCGGTCGCCGGGGTCTCCCGGCGGGTCGAGGCGATCAGCTTGCCCGCCTCGTCGACGACCCCCGCCGCGATCTTGGTGCCACCGACGTCGACGCCGACGGTCAGCTCGCTCATGACTTCTTCACCAGCTCCCCGCGCGCGAGTGCGGACAGGTCGATCTCGCCCATGTCGGTGACGACGACGTCGGCCCCCTCGGCGGCCAGCGCGTCGACGTCGTCGGCACGGGACACCCCGAGCGCACCGAACCCGCCGGCCTTCGCCGCCTGGATGCCGTTGACCGCGTCCTCCGCGACGAACGCGTTCGCGGGCTCGACGCCGAGCTCGGACGCGGCGGTCAGGAAGATCTCCGGGTTGGGCTTGCCCTGCGCGAAGTCGCGGCCGGAGACGTCGACGTCGAAGTAGCCGTGCAGGTTCCCCTCGGCGCCGAAGCGCGACAGGTCGACGCGCTCGAGGAACAGCTTGGCGTTCTTCGACGACGACGCCGCGGCGATCGGGATGCCGGACTGCTTGACGCTCACCACGAACTGCACGGCGTCGTCATAGGCCGAGAAGCGCCCCTCGGAGATCAGCCGGATGATCATCTCCTGCTTGTACTCGCCGTACTCCTGCACGCGCCGCTCGATGTCGGGGACGCCGAAGTACTCGAGCGCCGCGGTCGCGCCGGCCGTGCGCGGCTTGCCCGACATCCGCTCGTGGTAGAGCGTCGGCGTGAACTTCTCCGGCGACCAGCTCGTCTGGTCGACGATGTCCGACCACGGGCCCTCCATGAGCTCGCGCAGGGACTCGCGCCAGGCCTCCTCGTGCGGCGAGTCGACGAGGACCCCGTCCACGTCGAAGATCGCTCCGCCGAATCCGGACCGTGCCGTGCCGCTCATGCGCCGTTCCCTTCGTGGTCGTGCCCGCCGGTGGTCGTCGAGATGGGGGCGGTGCCGTCGTCCCCCGCGCCGGACGTCACGGTCGCGGCCGTGGAGGAGCCCGCACGGATGCGGCCGTCGGGGTCGAGGGGCACCGTCCACTCCTGGCCGGCGCCGAGCTCGCGCACCTCGTCGCCGAGGCCGATGCGCACCGGGTGGCTGAAGCCCTCGGACTGCACGGCGACGGTGAGCGCGCCGTCGCCCACCGAGACGCGCAGCGTCGTGCCCTGGAACACCAGCGAGAGCGCGAGCCCGTCGAGGCGCGGCGTCAGGCGCGGCGAGAACGTCAGCACGCCGTCGCGGGCCCCGGCACCGAGGTAGGCCCGCTGGAGCAGGTCGAGGGTCCCCGACATGACCCCCATGTGGATGCCCTCCTTGGTGGTGCCGCCCTGCACGTCGCCGATGTCGGACTCGACGGCGACGAGGAAGCGCTCCCAGGAGCTCTCGGGATCGATGCCGGCCAGCACCGCGGCGTGCGCGACGAGCGAGAGCGTCGAGCCGTGCGAGGTGCGGCGGTCGTAGTAGGCGATGGTGCGCCGCGCGAGGTCGCCGTCGTCGGCGATCTCGTCGTAGCCGAGCCGGGAGAAGATCTCACGCAGCTCGTCGTCGCCGAACAGGAAGAACAGCATGACCGCGTCGGCCTGCTTGGCGAGCTTGTAGCGGTCGGGGTCGTCACCCTCGGCCTTGAGGATGCGGTCCATCCGCTGGATGTTCTTGTGCCGCGACCGGTAGCCCTCCCAGTCGAGCTCGGTGAGCGCCTCGTAGCCCTCGAACTGGGTGATCACCGCGTGGCCGTCGTCGTCGAGGTGGGTCGGCACCATCATCGACGTGCACATCTCCGACCAGCGCGTGATCTCGTCGTCGGTGATGCCGAGGCGGCTGCGCAGCGCGCGGCGGCGGCTCTTGGGCAGCAGCGCGAGCACCTTCGGCGCGGTCGCGCAGATCCACGCCACCATGACGTTGGTGTAGGCGTTGTTGCGCAGCCCGCCGTCCTCGGCGCCCGGGTAGCGCTCGTGGAACTCGTCGGGCCCCATCACGCCGTGGATCTCGTAGCGGCCGGTGTTCGGGTTCCGGTGCGCGATCGAGGCCCAGAACCGGGCGATCTCGAGCATGAGCTCGGCGCCGTAGTCGCGCAGGAACTCGAGGTCGTCGGTGGCCTGGTAGTACTGCCAGACGTTGTAGAAGATCGCCGCGTTGACGTGGCGCTGGTTGTGGGAGTGGTCGGGGTCCCACTGGCCCGAGAGCGGGTTGAGGTGGACGACCTGCGTCTCCTCGGTGCCGTCGCTGCCCGACTGCCAGGGGAACATCGCCCCGCGGTAGCCGGCCTCGGCCGCGGCCGCGCGGGCCTCGGCGAGGCGGCGGTAGCGGTACATCAGGAGGCCGCGGGTGATCTCCGGCAGGCGGTAGTTGAGGAACGGGTAGACGTAGAGCTCGTCCCAGAACACGTGCCCGCGGTAGGCCTCGCCGTTGAGCCCGCGGGCGGGGACGCCCGCGTCGTGGCGCGCGGTGTGCCGCGAGCACACCTGCAGCACGTGGGCCATGTGGAAGCGCAGCAGCAGCTGGACGCGCGGCTCGCGCGGCACCTCGAGGTCGCAGACGTCCCAGTACTCGTCCCAGGCGTCGACGTGCTCGGCGAGGCAGCCGGCGAAGTCGGGGTAGCGCTCGACGTGGCGGCCGGCCGCGGTCAGCGTCTCGGTGATCGCGTTGTCGTGGCTGGTGAAGAACGAGACGATCTTCTCGACCCGCACGGTCTCGCCCTCGGTGACGTCGAGGTCGAGCACCTGCTGGACGTAGTCGTTCATCTGGTGGAGCGTGCGGGCGGGCTCGATCTTCTCCCAGCCGCGGCCCCGGCCCCGGTAGACCCGCGTGCGGGCGGCCTCGGAGACGTAGAGGTTCGACTGCCGGGTCCGCACCTTCAGCGCGATGATCTCCGGCCCGAACGTCCGCGGGGTGACGGGGTCGAGGTGGCGGCCCTCGAGGTCGCGGTAGCGGGCGACCATGGTGTTGTCGACGCGGCCGTCGATCGCCGAGACGATCCCGATGCGGCCCGACCAGTTCTCGGCGGTGACCGTCCACTCCATCGCCGCCTGGTGGCTGTGGGCCATCGAGACGAAGCGCCGGCTCTGCAGCGTCGTCTCGCGCCCGGCCCGGTCGCGGAAGCGGAAGACGCGGCTGACGGTCGCGGTGCGGATGTCGTAGGAGTGCCGGTAGTCCAGCACCTCGACGTTGTCGAGGCGGATGGCCTCCTCGCCCTCGATGCGCAGCTTGAGGACGAGCCAGTTCGGCAGGTTGACGAGGTCCTCGTTGAGGACCGGGCGGCCGCCGAGGATGGTCGTCTCGCGGTTGTAGGCGCCGTGGGCGTAGGTGCCGGCGTAGTGCCGGGGCGCGTCGGTGTCCTCCCACTCGGCCGCGCCGCGGGTGCAGAAGTAGCCGTTGCCGGTGCTGGTCAGCGCCTCGCGCAGGCCCTCGTCGTCGGGCTCGAGGCCGGTCCAGGTGAGCGTGAAGTCGTCGGCGACGGCGCCGCCGGGCAGGACGTCGGACGACGACGGCGTGCTCCGGCCGTCGGTCGTGGTGCTGGGGGTCTGGTCTTCGGTCGTCGTCGTGGTCACGGACGTCTCCGGTCTCCAGGAGCGGGCGGCGGGTCGTGGGAGCGGGCTCGGCAGGGCCGGCGGACTCAGCGGGCGAGGCCGTCGAGGAAGCGGGCGACCTCGTCGACCGTGGCGAGCACGGCCGTCGCGGCGGTGTCGCGCGACGGCGCATCGGACGGGTCGATGACGAGGATGCCCAGTCCGGGCTCGCGGTGATCACCATCGCCGCTCCCCCGGGCGGCGAGCGCGCGGAAGGCGTCCTCGTCGGTGATGTCGTCGCCGAGGTAGATCGGCACGCTGGGTCGACCGTCTGGCGCGGGGTGGTCCAGGTCGAGGACGCCGATGAGGTGCTCGACGGCCTTGCCCTTGTTCCAGTCGATCTTCGGCTGGATCTCGTGGACGAACTTGCCCGGCGTGACGCGCAGCCGGCCGGGGTGCTCGGCGAGGACCGCGTCGACGAGCTCCTGCACGCGCGGGCGGTCGGCGTCGGCGACGTGCCGGTCGTGCACGGCGACCGAGGCGTGCTTGGGCTCGACCTGCGTGCCCTCGATCGCCGCGGCGCCGGTGCGGACCCGCTCGGTGACCTCGGCGACCAGGTCCTCCCAGCCGCGCGAGGCCTCGTGCTCGATGACGCCGCGCTGCGGGTCGTGGATGTCGAAGCCGTGGCTGCCGGCGATGACGAGGTCGTCGACGCCGGACAGCTCGGCGACGACGGCCCGGTCGCGTCCCGAGACGATGCACACCGGGCAGCGGGCCGCGAGTGAGCGCAGCACGTCGCGCATCGCGTCGCTCATGATCGCGTCCTCGGGCCGCGGCACGATCGGGGTGAGCACCCCGTCGTAGTCGAGGAAGACCGCGGGGCGGCGCCCGGCCAGGCGCTGCGACACCTCGGGGGCGTCGAGCGCGTGCGGCAACCGGTCCGCCGTCGTGGTGACGGGCGCGCCGCGCTGCGGAGCCCGCCCGTCGTCTGCGGGCACGGTCACGAGGGGCCTCCGCATCTCGGGGCGCCGGTGTCGTGTGATGCGAACCACAGGCTAGGACGGCACCCGGACGTCGTCAACGGATGAACACAGCGTCGCGCATCCTGGACCACCAGGGCCCCGCCCGCACGCTGGGACACCACCCGTCCGGAGCGTTCCGCCGGCCGGTGGAGCGCGCGCTCAGACGGCGCAGCGGTCGAGCGCGAGCGCGAGCGCCCCCAGCACCGGCGCGTGCTCGGCGAGCTCGGCGACGACCACGTCGGCGGTGCGCGTGGTGCCGGGCAGCGCGGCCGCCCCGAGTGCGGCGTGCAACGGGCCCAGCAGCAGGTCACCGGCCTGGGCGAGCTCCCCGCCGACGACGATGCGCCGCGGGGTCAGCACGGTGCACAGGCCGGCGAGCGCGACCCCGACGTGGTGCCCGGTGTCGGCGAGGACCCGGGCCGAGGGCGCGTCGCCGTCGCGGGCGCGGGCGACCACGTCGGCGACCGTGAGCGGGGCACCGAGCAGCGGCTCGAGCATGGCGGTCACGGTGCGCGTCGACACCAGGGTCTCGAGGCAGCCACGGTGCCCGCACCGGCACACCGCCGCGAACCGGTCCCCCGGGTCGACGGCGACGTGGCCGATCTCGCCGGCGGTGCCGTCGGGACCGCGGTAGAGCCGGCCGTCCAGGACCAGGCCGGCGCCGACCCCGTCGGAGAGCTTGAGGAAGATCCCGTCGTCGACCCCCCGCAGGGCGCCCCACCGCTGCTCGGCCAGGGTGCCGAGGGTCGCGTCGTTGTCCACCCAGCTCGGCACGCCGAGGTGCTCGGCGACCCGGCCGGCCACGGGCACGCCCACCCAGCCGGGCAGCACCCCGGAGGCGCCGACGGCCCCGGTCGCGAGGTCGAGCGGGGCGGGCAGCCCGAGGACGGCCCCCCGCAGCGCGGCGCGCCGGGCCCCGGCCTCGTCCAGCGCCCGCTCGAGCAGGTCGGCGGCCGTGGCCAGGCCGTCGGCGACCCCGTGGCCGTCGGGCAGGTCCGCGCGCACCTCGGTGCGCTCGGGGGCCGCGGCGACGGCCGGGGCGGCGACGTCGGCCAGCGCCACGCGCACGTGCCGGTGCCCGACGTCGATGCCGGCCACGACGCCGGCCCCGCGGACCAGGCGGACCGCGCGCACCCGGCGCCCCCCGCGGACCTCGTCACCGGCCGCGAGCACGCCGGCGGCGCCGAGGTCGCGCACGATGTTCGACACCGTCGCCGGCGCCAGGCCGGTGACCGCGGCGATCTCGGCCTGGGTCGGGGCCCCGCCCGCGCGCACGGCGTCGAGCACCCGGCGGCGGTTCGCGTCGCGCAGGCCGGCCGGCGAGCCGGGGCGTGACGCCGTGTTCATGAGATGAACTCTACCGCGCGCACGTGTGCTCCACGTCACCTCGTCCGCGAACGACGACACACCGACGCGGAGCGCCCGTCCGTTCCGCGACGTCGCATGCTCCCCACGACACGACCCGCCGGCGAGCCGGTCAGGCCGGGTCGGTCCAGATGCGCTGGAGCATGTGCCAGTCCTCGGGGTGCTCGGCGATGTCGCCGGCGAAGGCGTCCGCGACCCGCTGGGTGGCCGCGGGCACGGCCTCGCGGCCGGGCACGGGGACGGGCGGGTGGATGCGGAAGTGCCAGCCCTCCTCCCCCGTGACCGGATCCGTGCTGAACCACAGCCCGACCGGCAGGAGCGCCGCGCCGGTGGTCGCGGCCAACGAGGCGGGGCCGGGCGGCATCGTGGCCCGCGCGCCGAAGAACGTGACGGGCACGCCGTGGGCGGAGAGGTCGCGGTCGGCCACCAGGCACACCACCCGGCCCTCGCGCAGGGCCCGCAGGAGCCCGCGCACGGGGGCCTCGCCGCCGGTCATGGGCAGGATCTCGAAGCCCAGCGACTCGCGGTAGGCGACGAACCGCTCGTAGAGCGACTCGGGCTTCAACCGCTCCGCGACCGTGGTGAAGCGCCCCGAGTGCGCCACCAGCCAGAGCCCGGCCATGTCCCAGTTGCCCGAGTGCGGCAGGGCGACGACCGCGCCCTTCCCGGCGGCCAGCGCCGCGTCGAGGTGCTCCTGCCCCTCCACCACGGGCCGGCGCGCGAGCACCGCGTGGTCCGTGCCGGGCAGGCGGAAGGCCTCGCGCCAGTACCGGGCGTACGACCGCAGCGCGGCGCGGGTGAGGGCGTCGAGCGCCTCGGGACCCAGGTCGGGGCGCACGCGGGCGAGGTTGGCGCGCAGCCGCCGGGTGCCCGGCCCGCCGCGGCGCGCCGCGAGGTCGGCCCCGGCACGGAACGCCCACCGCGCCACGGGCTCCGGGATCGTGCGCACCAGGCGCCACCCCGCGGCGTAGCCGAGCTCGCCCGCGCGCTCCGCCACCTGCGACCGCAGGGCGGGCAGCGACAGGGTCCGCGCGCTCACGGCGTGCCCCCCGCCCCGTCGTCCGGGGTCGTCCGGCGGGGCTCGGCGGACTCGGCCGGCTCCCCGGGCTCACCGGACTGCTGCCGCTCCGGGGTGTGTCCGGTGGCCGCGCCGTACTGGTCGCGGGCGCTGCGCCACACGGCGACGACCCGCTGCCCGACCGTGATCACCGACCCGACCGCGAGCAGCCACAGCGCCACATCGAGGGCGTAGGGCACGCCGAGGCCGACGAGGCCGCAGCCGCCGAGCCCGAGGATGAGCCGCTCCGCGCGCTCGACCAGGCCACCGTCGGCGCGCAGGCCGGCCGCCTCGGCGCGCGCCTTGATGTACGAGATGAGCTGGCCGGTGATGAGGCAGGTGAGCGCGAGCGCGGCGAGCAGGGGCCGGTCGACGGTGAACGCCCACCACGCGATGCCGGCGAACACCGCGCCGTCCACGAGCCGGTCGCCGACGGAGTCGAGCACGCCCCCGAAGGGACTCTTCACCCCCCGGGCGCGGGCCATCGCGCCGTCGAGCACGTCCAGCATCGCGAAGCCCCACACGATCAGCGACGCCGCGAACAGGTGTCCGGTGGGGATGAGCAGCAGGGCCGAGGCGGTCGACGCGACCGTGCCGAAGATCGTGACGGCGTCCGGGTGGATGCCGCGGCGGACCAGCCACGCCGCCGTCGGCTCGACCCCGCCCCTCATCGCGGCGCGGGCCCACTCGTTGATCACGACGAGCTCACTCCACGGGTCGAGCTCCGCTGCACGCCGTCGCCCGGCCACGCCTCGGCGAGCCGCGACCGCGTCTCGGCCAGCAGCTGCGGGATCACCTTCGTCTGCCCGACGACGGTGATGAAGTTGGCGTCGCCGCCCCAGCGCGGGACGACGTGCTGGTGCAGGTGGTCGGCGAGGGACCCGCCCGCGACGTGGCCGAGGTTGATGCCGACGTTGAACCCGTGCGGCGCCGCGACCGCGCGCAGCGCCCGCACCGCCTGCTGGGTCACGGCGACGAGCTCCGCGGACTCCCCCTCGTCGAGCTCGTCGAGGCCGGCGACGTGGCGGTACGGCACGACCATGAGGTGCCCGGGGTTGTACGGGTGCAGGTTGAGCACCGCGTACACCCGCTCGCCGCGGTGCAGGACCAGGCCGTCCCCGTCGGACAGGGTCGGGATGCGGCACAGCGGGCACTTGCCGGACTCCTCGCCGGTCCCGGTCTCCCCCGCGATGTAGGCCATCCGGTGCGGTGCCCACAGCCGGCGGAAGCCGTCGGGCGTGCCGGCACCCCAGAGCTCGTCCAGGTCCGTCGCCCCCATGGTCGAGCTCCGCTGCGCTCCGTCTCCCGGTTCCCGGCCCACGTCCTCCGACATCAGGGGGTGAACTTCTCCGCGTCCGGGGAGGCGTTCTCGCGGCGGCGCACCCAGTCGACGACGGCCGCGACCGCGTCGTCCACGGGCACGCCGTTGCGCTGCGAGCCGTCGCGGAACCGGAACGACACCGCGCCGTTCCACACCGACCCGTCGCTCCGCTCGCCCGAGGCCTCGACGTCCTTCCCGCCCGCGAGCAGCAGGAACGGCACCTTCTGCAGCGTGTGGGTACGGATCTTCTTCTGCATCCGGTCGTCGGAGTCGTCGACCTCGACCCGCAGCCCCTCGGCCCGCAGGCGGGCGGCGACCTGCGCGACGTACTCGGCCTGGTCGCCCGAGACCGGGATGCCGACGACCTGGACCGGCGCCAGCCAGGCCGGGAACGCGCCGGCGTAGTGCTCGGTGAGCACGCCGAAGAAGCGCTCGATCGACCCGAACAGCGCGCGGTGGATCATCACGGGCCGCTGCCGCGAGCCGTCCGGCGCCGTGTACTCGAGCTCGAAGCGGTCCGGGAGCATGAGGTCGACCTGGATCGTCGACATCTGCCAGGTGCGCCCGATCGCGTCCTTGGCCTGCACCGAGATCTTCGGCGCGTAGAACGCGGCACCGCCCGGGTCGAGGACGAGGTCGAGGCCCGCGCCCTCGGCGACCTCGCGCAGGACCTCGGTCGCCTCCTCCCACGCCTCGTCCGAGCCGATCGACTTCTCGGGGTTGCGGGTGGAGAGCTCGAGGTAGAAGTCGTCGAGGCCGTAGTCGCGCAGCAGGTCGAGCACGAACTGCAGCAGCGAGCGGATCTCGTCGCGCATCTGGTCGCGCGTGCAGTAGATGTGCGCGTCGTCCTGGGTGAACCCGCGGGCGCGCGTCAGCCCGTGCACCACGCCGGACTTCTCGTACCGGTACACCGTGCCGAACTCGAAGAGCCGCAGCGGCAGCTCGCGGTACGACCGCCCACGCGCCCGGTAGATCAGGTTGTGCATGGGGCAGTTCATCGGCTTGAGGTAGTAGTCGACGCCCTGCCGCCTGACCTCGCCGTCCTCGCCGTACTCGGCGTCGAGGTGCATCGCCGGGAACATGCCCTCGCGGTACCAGTCGAGGTGGCCCGAGACCTGGAACAGCTCGCCCTTGGTGGCGTGCGGGGTGTTGACGAACTCGTAGCCGGCCTCGGCGTGACGCCGGCGGCTGTAGTCCTCCAGCTCCTTGCGGACGATGCCGCCCTTGGGGTGGAAGACCGGCAGGCCCGAGCCGATCTCGTCGGGGAAGCTGAACAGGTCGAGCTCGGCGCCGAGGCGGCGGTGGTCGCGGCGCTCGGCCTCGGCGACCCGCTCCAGGTAGGCGTCCTGGGCCTCCGGCGACTCCCACGCCGTGCCGTAGATGCGCTGGAGCTGGGCGTTGCGCTGGTCGCCGCGCCAGTAGGCGGCGGCGCTGCGCGTGATCTTGAAGGCGGGGATGAAGCCCGTGGTGGGGATGTGCGGGCCGCGGCACAGGTCGCCCCACACGCGCTCGCCCGTGTGGGCGTGCACGTTGTCGTAGGCGGTGAGGTTGCCCGCCCCGACCTCCATGATCTCCGACGTGTCGACGCCGTCGTCCTCGGCCGACCCCTTGAGGTCGACCAGCTCGAGCTTGAACGGCTCGTCGGCCAGCTCCTCGCGGGCGGCCTCCAGCGAGGGGTACTCGCGGCGCACGAACCGCTGCTTCGCCTTGACGATCCTGCGCATCGCCTTCTCGAGGGCCTCGAGGTCCTCGGGCGTGAACGGGCGGTCGACGGCGAAGTCGTAGTAGAAGCCGTCGGTGACCGGCGGGCCGATGCCGAGCTTGGCCTCCGGGAACATCTGCTGGACCGCCTGGGCCAGCACGTGTGCGGCCGAGTGGCGGATCACGGCGCGCCCGTCCTCGGTGTCGGCCGCGACCGGCTGCACGTCGATGTCCTCGGCCGGGCTCCAGGCGAGGTCCTTGAGCGTGCCGTCGGGGGCTCGCACGACGACGACCGTCTGCGGACCCGTGGTCGGCAACCCCGCATCGCGGACCGCCTGGCCCGCCGTGGTGCCCGCGGTCACCCGGACGCTGTCGGCGACGAGGGGCTGGGGCGGGGCGAGCGAGGACACGACGGTCTCTCCTCCGGTGTCGAGGGTGGTTCCCCGAGCCTATCGACCCCGGCGACGCCGGGTGGCGGGCGCGGTCGCGGGGGCGGTGGCGTCCCCCACCACCGTCCCCGCCCCCGTCCCCATCACCGCCTCGAGGAACGCCGTGACGGCCCGGACCGTGGCGAGGGTGCGGGCGGTGGGCACGAGGTCGAAGCCGTGCTGGGCGCGCGCGAGCTCGGCGTGCACCACCGGCGCCCGCGACACCGCCCGCAGCCGCGCGACGAAGGCACGGCTCTGCGCGGGCACGACGATCGCGTCGCCGGTGCCGTGCAGGACCATGAACGGGGGCGCGTCCGGGTGCACGCGCGCGGCCGGGGAGGCGGCGACGTAGGGGTGGGCGTCCTCGTCGAGCACCGTGGGCATCATCGTCTCGGCGAGCAGCTCGTCGAGGGTGCCGCTGCCGTCGTCGCTGGTCAGGTCGTAGATGCCGTAGAGGCAGACGGCGGCGGCGACCGAGGTGTCGGCGTCGGCGAACCCCGGCTGCCAGGCCCCGGGCGTCAGCGCGGCGAGCGCCGCGAGGTGGGCGCCCGACGAGCCGCCGGTGATGGCGATGCGGTCGGGGTCGCCGCCGTGCTCGGCGATGTGCGCGCGGGTCCAGGCCAGCGCGCGCTTGACGTCGACGATCTGCGCGGGCCAGCGCTCGGCGGGCCCGAGGCGGTAGTCGACGCTGACGCACACCCAGCCGCGGGCGACGAGGTGCGCCATCAGCGGGTGGGCGTCGGCCGCCTTGCTGCCCGACGACCACGCCCCGCCGTGGATCTGCAGCAGCACCGGCGCCCGGGCGTCGCGCGGGAGCTCCGGGTCGCGCCAGACGTCGAGGAGGTTCGCGACCGGGTCGGGGCCGTAGGCGACGTCGCGCGCCGAGGCGTAGCGCCGGCGGGCCAGCACCGAGCCCAGCACCCTTCCGCGCGCGGACAGATCGACCGGCCCCAGCTCGGCGGACAGGGCGTCGGCGAGGGTCTCGGCGTCGGCCCGCGCGCCGCGGTCCAGCGCCAGGAGCACCGCGACCGCGGCGGCCGCCGCCCCGAGCCCGACGCGGCCCGCCGGGTTGCCCGCCGCGCCCCGGCGCACCGCCACGCCTGCGGCCGCCCCGACGAGCACGGCGGTCGCGCGCGGGGTCTCGGTGGCCGTCGAGGAGAGCAGGCTGCCGACCACCGCGGCGGGCCAGCGCCGGGTCAGCGGCCGCAGCCCGGAGCCGGCGACGAGCAGCGCCACGGTGCCCACCAGCAGGGCCGTGCGCGCGCCGGGCTCGCGCAGCTCGGTCTGCAGCGTCCTCCGGAGCGCGCCCGGCAGCGCACGCACCGGCGAGGTCACGCGGCCATCGTGGACCCCCCGCCCCCGCGGTGGCGCGCCGAGTCACGTGCGCCACGTCCCCGACGCTGACGGCGCTCGGATCCTGGCGTCCCTCCGCGATCCTGCGACACTGGCGGGGTGAGCGACGGTGTGTGCCCGGTGACGGACGCATCGCGACGGCACCCGTGGGCCGACGTGCCGGCGACCGCGCGCGCCCGCCTGCGCCCGATCGTGCTGGGCACCGGCGACGAGATCATCGCGACGGTGCGCGCCGAGGTCGCCGAGTACGCGCTGTCGATGGACGGCGAGTTCGGGCGCCGCATCCGCCTCGGGGTGTCGGTGGCGCTCGACCAGTTCCTCGACCTGCTGGGCACCGACGCCGCACTGCCCGACACCCGGGTCTACTTCGAGCTCGGCCGCGTCGAGCACCGCCACGGCCGCACGATGGACGCCCTACAGAGCGCCTACCGGATCGGCTCGCGGGTGCTGTGGCGGCGGATAGCGGCGGCGAGCGACACCGGGAACGGGGACGGCGACCGCGCCGCCGACGACCTCGGCCTGGGCCCCGACGCGATCTTCCGGCTGGCCGAGGCCCTCTTCGCCTACATCGAGCAGCTCGCAGCGGCGTCGGTGTCCGGCTACGCCTACGAGCAGTCGCTCGCGGCCGGGTCGCGCCAGGCCCGCCAGCACGCGCTCGTCGAGCGCCTGTGCCGCACGCCGGCCCCCGAGCCCCCGGAGCTCGACGCCCTGGCCCGCGAGGCGGAGTGGGCGCCGCCGAAGTCGGTGGGCGCGCTGGTCGTGGCCGAGGAGTCGCTCGCGACGGTCTGCCGGCGCCTGCCGCCGGACATCGCGGCGTCGGTCGTCGACCGGGTCGGCGTGGTGTTCGTGCCCGACCCCGACGGGCCGGGACGTCTCGACGCCGTCGCCGACGCCCTGCGCGGGACCGCCGCGGTCCTCGGACCGACGGTGACACCTGACCAGACCCCGCGCACCGTCACCCGGGCCCGCGCGGCCTGGGCGCTGCAGCAGGACGGCCACCTGCCCGACGACGGCCTCGTGCGCGCCGACGACCACCTGCTCGTCCTGCTCCTGCACGCCGACGTCACGCTGACCGCCGACCTCGTCGCCCAGCGCCTCGAGCCGCTGCGCCGGATGACGGCCACGGCGCGCGACCGGGCCGTGACGACGCTGACCGCGTGGCTCGACGCCCACGGCGACGTCGCCGAGGCGGCGACGCGCCTGCACGTGCACCCGCAGACCGTGCGCTACCGGCTCGCGCGGCTGCGCGAGGCGTTCGCGGGCGTGCTCGACGACCCCGTCGGGCGCCTCGAGGTCGCGCTGGCCCTGCGCGCCGGCGGCCCGTCCCTCGCCGAGGGCTGAGGGCTCGGGCCACCGGAGCCGCGGGCACGGGTCTCAGGCCGCGACGGCCTCCGCGCGGCGCCCGCGCAGCGACTCGGCGCGGCGGCGGCCGAAGGGCAGGGCGCGCAGCCGCTGCTTGAGCGTGCGCTCGTGGCCGCCGGGGAAGGACAGCCGGGCGATCTTCGCCAGCACGCCGCCGTACTGCTTCCACATCGGCCCCGAGTGGTAGGGCAGGCCGTAGCGGCGGCAGAGGTCACGGATCTCGGGCGCGATGGTGCGGTAGCGGCGCGAGGGCATGTCCGGGAAGAGGTGGTGCTCGATCTGGTGCGACAGGTTCCCGGTCATGACGTGCAGCAGGACCGAGCCCTCGATGTTCGCCGAGCCCAGCATCTGGCGCACGTACCACTCGGCCTGCGACTCGTCCTCCAGCCGCTCCTCGTCGAAGGTCTCGACCTCGACCGGGAAGTGGCCGCAGAAGATCACCGCGTGGGACCAGATGTTGCGGATGACGTTGGCGAGCACGCTGCCCACCAGCGCCGGCACGAACGAGGGCCCGGACAGCGCCGGGAAGACCACGAAGTCCTTGAGCGCCTGCTTGCCCGCCTTGCGGCCCATCGCCTTGAGCTCGGGCAGCTTGTCCTTCCACGTGGCCTCGCCGCGCTGGATCTGGTCCAGCTCGAGGTCGAAGGCCGCGATGCCCCACTCGAAGATCATCGCCAGGCCGGCGTTGGTGACGGTCTGGAAGAGGTAGATCGGCTTCCACTCCTGCTCCGGGTCGACCCGGAGCACGTTGTAGCCGATGTCGCGGTCCTTGCCGTGCACGTTGGTGTACGTGTGGTGCAGGTAGTTGTGGGTCTGCTGCCAGCTGCGGGCCGTCGAGACGTGGTCCCACTCCCACGTCGTGGAGTTGATCTCCGGGTCGCGCATCCAGTCCCACTGCCCGTGCAGGACGTTGTGCCCGATCTCCATGTTCTCGAGGATCTTGGCGAGGGCGAGCGACGCGGTGCCGGCGAGGAACGCCGGCGGGAACAGCGCGCCGAGCAGCAGCACGCGGCCCGCCGCCTCGAGGCCGCGCTGGGCGCGGATGACGCGGCGGATGTAGCGGGCGTCGTCCTCGCCGAGCGAGGACATGACGCGCTCGCGGAGCCGCTCGAGCTCGGCGCCGAGGCGCTCGATGTCCTCGACGGTGAGGTGCTCGGTCGACGGGGTGATGTGGGCCGTGCTGGCGCCCGGGCGACCGGGTCCGGTCGGCGTCTTGGCGTCGTTGATGCGGGTGACGTGCTCGGGGATCGTCTCGAGTGCGGTCACGGGTCCTCCTGAGGGATCCGGGGGAGCGGGGCTACGAGGTCGGGTCGTCGCCCACGTGTGCCCGCTGGTCGATCACTCTCGACGGTAAGGACCGCCTTGCCCCGGTCTCTACGCGCGCAGCGAGGGATCGGGGAGCAAACCTGTTGCACAACCACAAATCCGGCGCCGTCGGTGGCACGGAGTGACGGTCAGCAGCGCTCCAGCAGCGCGACGAGCTCCGCCACCGACCCGGGGTGACGGGGCGTGTTGCGCGTCACGGGGTCGGCGAGGGCCGTGCGCGCCAGCGCCTCGTGCTGCTCGGGACGGGCGCCGAGGTCGGCGACGGTGACCCGTGTCCCGACCGTCTCCAGCACCGCGGCCAGCGCGTCGGGCAGCGCCGCGGCGCCCGGCAGCCCGGCCGCCTCGGCGGCGCGCCCCCACCCGGCGGGCTCGGCGTCGAGCTGCCAGGCGACCACCTCCGGCAGCACCGCGGCCAGCGCGAGGCCGTGCACCGCGCCCGTGTGCAGGCTCAGCGCGTGCGCGAACCCGTGCACCAGGCCCAGCCCGCTGCGCGTGAGCGCCTGCCCGGCCAGGTGCGCGGCGACGAGCATCTCCGCGCGCGCCCGTCGAGCGGTCCCGTCGAGTCGTGCTCCGCTGCGCTCCGTCTCCTGACCGTGGGCCACCGCCGCCGGCAGCCACGCCCACGCCCGGCGCACCGCCTCGGCGGCGAAGGCCTCGGACATCGGGTCGCGGCCCCGCGAGGCCAGCGACTCGAGGCCGTGGACCAGCGCGTCGACACCGGTCGCGGCCGTGGGTCCCGCGGGCAGGCCGTAGGTGAGCTCGGGGTCGAGGACGGCGACCCGCGGCACCACGCTGGCGTCGCCGCAGTAGACCTTCTGCCGGGTGTCGAGGTCCTCGAGCACGCCGAAGCCGTTGGTCTCCGCGCCCGTGCCCGCCGTCGTCGGCACGGCCACCACGGGCAGCCCCGCGGCGGGCGTCGCCCCGCTGCCGTCGGCCCGGGCGCCGGGGCTGGGCGCGAGCAGCGCGATCCCCTTGGCGGCGTCGAGGCTCGACCCGCCGCCGAGGGCGAGGACGGCGTCGACACCGAGCGCCCGCGCGTGCTCGCCGCCCTGCTCGACGACCGTCACGGTGGGGTTGCCGCGCACGGCGTCGAACACCTCGGCCCCGACCCCGGACGCGGAGAGCGGGCCGGTGACCGCGTCGACGACCCCGGCCGCGCGCAGCCCGGCGTCGGTCACCACGAGGATGCGGCGGGCCCCCAGCCCGGCGAGGTGGTCGGGAATCCGGGCCACCGCGCCGGGCCCGAAGTCGACGACCGGCCCCGCGCCGGACAGGAAGGTGCCCGCCGCCACGCCGGCGCACGGCGAGGTCGTGACCGGCCCGCTCACAGCGCGTACCAGGTCGTCTTGGCCGCGGAGGACGCGTCGAGCGCCTGCAGCGCGCGGTCCCGGCCGCCGCCGGAGTCGCCGAAGCCGCCGAAGGGCGTGGTCACCGACGCGGCGTCGAAGGTGTTGACCCACACGGTGCCCGCCCGCAGCGCGGCCGCCGTGCGGTGCGCGGTCGAGAGGTCCGCGCTCCACACCGACGCCGCGAGCCCGAAGCGCGTGCCGTTGGCGACGGCGATCCCCTCCGCCGGGCCGTCGCAGGTGCTCACGGCCAGGACCGGCCCGAAGATCTCCTCCTGGGCGACCCGGGCGGCCGGGTCGTCGGGGAACTCGAGGTAGGGCCCGGCACCGACGCCGGCCGCGACGTGCAGGTTCGCGAGCAGGCCGAGCCCGTTGGTCCACGTGTGCGGGGTGAAGCGGCGGTGGCGGGCGCGGAC
>NZ_JAQZAO010000030.1 GCF_028737315.1 Actinomycetospora lemnae
AGGGTCTCGCGCTTGAGGGAGCGCTGGTGCTCGACGTCGAAGTCTTCGAGGGACTTGCGGGCGGGGAAGCGGGCGGCGCGGATGCGGCCCTCACCGCCGTGGGCTTCGCGGGCAGCGACCTCACGCTGCAGGCAGGCGGCCAGGAACTCCTCGTGGGTCCAGGACTCGGTCCGGGCCCGTTCGGCCAGCCGCTCGACCGCAGCCGCCAGCGAGGGCGCCTTGAGCGCCCGGGTCAGGAACGCCAGCTCCGAGGCCACGTTGCGGCCACTGGTCGCGGGGGTGCCTGCGTTCTTCGGCGGCATCAGACAGCCTGCGCGTCGAGGTCGTCGACCAGGCCGAAGAGGCGGTCGTAGTCGCCGAGGTCGCGGTAGGCGACCTCGTCGTGCGCGGCCGCAACCGGCTGATCGCGGCGGGCATGACGCAACCAGGCCGCGGCATCGGCGTGAACTGGGTCGGTGATCGTCTGGTGCCGGGCCCAGCAGCGGTCGTGGCGGGCGACGCGGACAACGTCCCCAGCCGCGGCGCGACCCTCAGCAAGGGTCACCGTGACCTGCTCGAGGTCAGCGCTGACCACCACGCGACGCCCGACCGCGCTCGGGTGCACCGAGTAGTCGTTGGCGTCGAGGCGGACGTAGTGATCCCGCGGCAGGCGCAGGCTGGTCGTCCAGCCCGAGGTTGCCCTGGCCGGCGCGAGCGGCGGCAGCGCCACCATCGCGTCTCGGTCGGCCTTCCAGCGGTCGAGCGGGCGGCAGCCGAGTCGACGGTGGTGGCGCTGGTTGGCCCGGGCCAGCCAGACCCCGAGCTGGCCGTTGAAGTCGCCCGGCGAGCTGAACCCGCGGCCCGGCAGGAATGAGGTCTCCAGGTACTTGTTGGCCCGCTCGACCAGGCCCTTGGCTTCCGGGTCGCCCGGGCGGCACTGCACGACCTTGATCCCCAGCGCGCCCCGGAACCCGCTCATGGCCTCGGTCAGGACCGGGCGCCCGGCGCGCCAGGAGCCGACCGCGGGCTCGTTGTCCCAGACCAGCGCCCGCGGCACTGCGCCCCAGCCGCTGAGCAGATGCCAGTGCCCGGCCAGCAGGTCCGGACTCTGCCGGGACGGCAGCATCCGGGCGGCCATGATCCGCGAGTAGCCCGACACCATCACCAGCACCGGCGGCGACCCGACCTGCCCGGCTCCCAGCGGCACCTGCGCCGGCGGGAACCACAAGTCGCACTGAGCGAGCTCGCCGGGTCGGTACTCGGTCCGCGAGGCCGGATCCGGCGGCTGATACTGCGGGCGCAGCTCCCGAACCCGGTCCTTGAGCACCGTCAACGACCGGTCCCAGCCGATCCGCTCGGCGATCACCGTCGCTGGCATCGTCGGCCACTCGGCGAGCAGCTCCCGCACGCGCGGCTCGACATCGTCGACGATCGAGCCCTTCGCCCGACGCTGATACTTCGGCGGCGCGTCCGCGGCCAGCGCCCGACGCACCGTGTTCCGACCGACCCCGAGCTGGCGCACGATCGCCTTGATCGGCATCCCCTCAGCCCGGTGCAACCGGCGGATCTCCGCCCAGTCCTCCACGCTCAGCACCCCTCACTAACGGCAAGGGGGTCCAGATTCACCCGTCGCCAAGGGGTCAGCTTTCAGCCGTCGTCAGCA
>NZ_JAQZAO010000031.1 GCF_028737315.1 Actinomycetospora lemnae
CAGGTCTGTCTCAGCGCATCGGAGACAGGTTGGTGGTCCGCTGGTAGCGGATGGTGCGGTCGAGGGTAAGGCTGGCGGCGACGGTGTCGTCGATGAGCACGGTGAGGCGGTCGCCCTGCCAGAACACTTCGGCGGTGGCTCCGGCGTGGTGTCGGCCCAGGCCGATGGAGGCGCCGCTGAAGCGGATCACGCCGGTGGTCGAGACGGTGCGGGTGAGGTGTCCGGCCACGTGGGGGGCGGGGCCGGCGGGGTGGGCGGGTTCGGTGGCGTGGAAGCGCTGGGCGGGGGTGTCGCCGTCGAGGGCTTGGTGTCGGCGGTGGTTGTAGCCGCGCCGGTAGGCCTCGAGCAGGGTTTGGAGCTCGTCGAGGGTGTGCGGGGTGGGGCGGGCGGCCAGCCAGCGCTGCAGGGTCTGGTGGGCGCGTTCGTTCTTCCCGCAGGTCTGGGGGTGCCCGACCGAGGAGACGATGGTGGTGATCCCGAGTCGGGCCAGGCGTCGTTCGGTCTCGACCAGGGGCCACTGGCGGCGTTTGCCGGAGAAGGCGGTGCCGTTGTCGGAGAGCACGCAGGCCGGGTGACCGTAGGCGGCGAAGCCCGCGGAGAGGGCCTGCCAGACCGCCTGGCTGTTCTCGCTGGCCGCGGCGTGGCAGGCGATGTCGAGTCGCGAGTGGTCATCGATGATCTGCACGACCGTGGCGCGGGTGCGGTCGGCGAGCTCGGTGGTGGTGCCATCGATCTGCCAGACCGCGTTCGGCGCGGGATGCACGAACCGTCGCCCGCGGTGGGGGCGCTTCCGGGGCTGCGGGGTGATCTGGCCCCGGGCGAGCAGGATGCGGTGGATCGTGGCCCGCGACGGGACCTCGCCGCGCTCGAGCACCGGCCCACCGCCGGGGTGCACCCCGGTGGCGGCAATGTCGAGCAGCCGCCACCGGATTGTCTGGGCGCCGTGGTCCCAGCCCTCGTCGGCGAGTTCCTTGCGGGCACGCACCACCGCTTCGGCGACATGGGCCGGGGTGCTGGTCGGATGGGTGTGTGGCGCCCGCGAGCGCGGTGTCAGGCCCGCGCTGCCGTGCTCGAGGAACCGGTCGAGCTTGCGGTAGAAGACCGCGCGGGACACCCCGCAGTCCCGGCACACCCGACTGACGTTGACCTTCTCGCCGGCAGCGACCCGCGCGACCGCGGCCACGAGCACCGGATCCATCTCGAACCCTGTTCTGCCCACAACCCGGCAGGCTGGCCACGATCACGACCAGCCCACCCGGCGGGCCTACTCAGTGTCCGCGATGTGCTGAGACATCACCTGTCTCCGATGTCCTGAGCACGAGCA
>NZ_JAQZAO010000003.1 GCF_028737315.1 Actinomycetospora lemnae
CGGCCGCGCCGACGAGCACGTCCCCGCCGACCAGCGCCGCGCCCCCCGCGTCGGCGACGGGGACCGCGCCGACGTCCACCGACGCCGCCGGCCCCTCCACCGCCGCGACGACGCCCGACGCCGACGAGGTCGAGGAGCTCGCCGAGGAGCTCGCCGAGCCCCAGGCCTCCGAGGCGCTGACGCCGTCCGGGTTCTGCGACCCGGCGCTGCAGTCGCTGCTCGACGCGGCGTCGTCCGGCGCCGTCTCCACCGACACCGCGCTCGCGCTCGCCGAGCCGTCGCTGTGGTCGTCGCTGCCGACGATCCCGCTCTTCCAGGCCGCGTCGGTGCTGGTCGGGCCCGCCGACCGGACCGACGTCGTCGTGCCGCCGCTCACCGAGAGCCCGTTCGCCGGCGCCGACCGGTGGACCCCGCCGCCCGCGACCCAGCGCGGCGACGACGGCATCAACTGACCCACGAGGGAGGTCAGCGTCCGGGACGGTTCACGTGAACGTTCCCGGCCACTCTTGCGGGCTTCTTGGTGAACGCTAAGGTTTCGCGCGACCGAGTGACGCGCCGTGACGACGCGGTCGCGCCGCGCGAGCGAGCCGGTCGGAACCGTCGAGGAGGAACGTTGTCGATGCGCCGTCTGGTCACGGCCGGGGCCGCCGCGCTGGCCGTGGCGCTGGTCGCCACCGCGTGTGGTGGGGGAGGGGGCGGCGACGACCCGTCCGCCCAGACGATCAGCATCGAGTGGGGCGAGCCCGAGAACCCGCTGATCCCGGGCAACACCACCGAGCAGAACGGCGGCGACGTCATCGACGCGCTGTTCGCCGGGCTCGTGAAGTACGACGTGGACACCGCCGACCCGAGCAACGAGGTCGCGGAGTCGATCACCACGACGGACAACCGGAACTTCACCATCCGGGTCAAGCCGGGCTGGACGTTCCACGACGGCACCCCGGTGACGGCGCAGAGCTTCGTCGACTCCTGGAACTGGACGGCCTACGGCCCCAACGCGGCCGAGGCGCAGTCGTTCATGGAGAAGATCGACGGCTACGACGAGGTCTCCACCGAGGCGCCGACCGCACCGACCATGCGCGGACTGCGCGTCGTCGACCCGCAGACGTTCACGGTGGCGCTCAAGGCGCCGTTCACGATCTTCCCGCTGACGCTCGGGTACTCCGCGTACTACCCGATGCCGCAGAAGTTCTTCACCGACCGCGCCGGCTACGAGGCCGCGCCGGTGGGCAACGGCGAGTTCCGGTTCGAGTCCCGCACGCCGAACCAGAACCTGACGCTGGTGCGCAACGACCAGTACGCGGGCTCGGTGAAGCCGCAGGCCCAGCGCCTGGAGTTCCGCGTCTACTCCGAGATCCAGACCGCCTACGACGACGTGGTGTCCGGGAACCTCGACCACGTCCGCGCGATGCCCAGCGCCGCCCTGGCCGGCGACCGGTGGCGCACCGACCTCGGGGCGGGGGCGCACCAGAAGGAGGGGCTGGTCACCGACTCGCTCGGCTTCCCGCTCTACGACCCGCGCTTCGCCAACCCGGACCTGCGCAAGGCCATCTCGATGGCCATCGACCGGCAGGCGATCGTGAACCAGATCTTCGGCGGGGTGTACCGGCCGGCCACCGGCTACGCGACGTCGGCCGCCGAGGGCTACGTGCCGGGCCAGTGCGGGGAGTCCTGCACCTTCGACCCGCAGCGCGCCCAGCAGCTGCTCGCCCAGGCCGGCGGCTTCCAGGGCCCGCTGACCCTGACCGCCAACTCCGACGGAGGGCACGACCCGTACATGCAGGCCGTCGCCAACAGCATCCGTCAGACCCTCGGCATCGACGCCCGGTACACCCCGGTGCCGTCGTTCTCCGAGCAGCGGCGCCTGGCCAACGACCGCGGGTTCACCGGCCTGTTCCGCAACGGCTGGCAGGGCGACTACCCGAGCATCGAGACGTTCCTGACGCAGCTGTACCGCACGAACGCCTCGACGAACGACTACGTGTACTCGAACCCCGCGGTGGACGCCGCGCTGAGCCAGGCCGACCAGGCCCCGGACATCGCGACCGCCGACCAGGGCTACGCCGCGGCCGAGCGCCTCGTCCTCGGCGACATGCCGAACATCCCGCTGTGGAGCCGCCCGGTGATCTACGGCAACTCCGCGCGGGTGGCCGAGGCCGAGCACAACCCGCTCAACCGGCAGGACACCACGACCTACCGGCTCAACCCGCAGGGCTGACGCGTGGGCCGCTACACCCTGCGGCGCCTGCTGCAGCTCGTCCCGGTGTTCCTCGGGACGACCTTCATCGTCTACGTCCTGGTCTGGGGTCTGTCCGACGACCCGTTCGCGGGCAAGTGCGGGCAGCGGGAGTGCTCGGCCTCCTACGTCGCCCAGATGACCGAGCGGTACAACCTCGACGACCCGCTGGTCCTGCAGTACCTCAAGTACCTCGGTGCCCTGCTGACCGGCGACTTCGGGCAGACGTTCTCCGGGACCGAGGTGTCGACCCTCATCGCCGACGCCTACCCGGTGACGATCCAGCTGGCCCTGGTGGCCGTGGTGATCGAGGCCCTCATCGGCGTCGCGGCCGGTGTGCTCACCGGCCTGCGCGGGCGCGGGTTCGTCGACAACCTCGTGCTCGTCTCGACCCTGGTGCTCATCGCGCTGCCGGTCTTCGTCACCGGCCTCGTCCTGCGCCAGGTGCTCGGGGTGGAGCTCGGGTGGATCCGGCCCTCGGTGCCCGGCGACCCGACGATCGGGCAGCTCATCGTCCCCGGCTTCGTGCTGGGGAGCCTGTCCATGGCCTACGTCGCCCGCCTGACGCGCACGAGCCTCGTCGAGAACGCCCGCGCCGACTTCGTGCGCACCGCGGTCGCCAAGGGCCTCCCGCGCCGCCGCGTGGTCGGGGTGCACATGCTGCGCAACTCCCTCATCCCGGTGGTGACCTTCCTCGGCTACGACGTCGGCGCGCTCATGGGCGGGGCGATCGTCACCGAGGGCGTGTTCAACATCCGCGGCATCGGCGGGCTCGTCTTCCGGGGCATCCAGCAGCAGGACATCGCCACCGTCGTGGGGATCGTGTCCCTGCTCGTCGTCGTGTTCCTGCTGGCGAACCTGCTCGTCGACCTGCTCTACGCCGTGCTCGACCCGAGGATCCGCTATGACTGAGACCGCACCGGGCCTCCGCACGGCCGGGGCCGCCGCGTCGACGGGGACCGGCCCGGACGCCGAGCCCACCGGCGGGCTGTGGGCCGACGGGTGGGACCAGCTGCGCCACCGCCCCCTGTTCTGGATCGCCTCGACGCTCATCGGGGTCCTGCTCGTGATGGCGCTCTTCCCGACGCTGTTCACCTCGGTGGATCCGCAGGCGGCCGACCTCGCCCTCTCGGGCGCCGACCCGTCGCCGGACGCGATCTTCGGCCGGGACCTCCAGGGCCACGACATCTACGCGCGGGCCATCCACGGCGCCGCGCCGACGTTGACCGTCGGGCTGCTCGCGAGCCTGGGCACGGTCGTCCTCGGATCCGTGGCCGGGCTCGCCGCGGGCTACGTCGGCGGCTGGGGCGACAGCGTCATCTCGCGGTTCGCCGAGGTGTTCGCGGGCCTGCCGTTCATCCTCGGCGGCATCGTCATCCTCACGACGTTCAACAAGCCGGGACAGATCGTCGGCGAGGTCCGCATCGTCACGCAGGTGGTGCTGACGATCGTCGTGCTGTCCTGGCCGCTGGCCATGCGCATCATGCGCGCGGCGGCGCTGGAGGCCGTCCAGCAGGACTACGTCAAGGCCGCCCGCGCCCTCGGGGCGGGGCCGTGGCGCATCGTGGCCCGCCACATCCTGCCGAACACGCTGGCCCCGGTGCTGGTGTTCGCCACCATCCAGTTCGGGGTGTTCATCGGCGCCGAGGCCACGCTGTCGTTCCTCGGCATCGGGCTGCGCGACCCGGTGGTGTCGTGGGGCGTGATGATCTCCGAGGCCCAGGAGCGCGTCGCCGACATCCCCCAGGCGCTGTTCTTCCCGGCGGCCTTCCTGGTCGTCGCGGTGCTCGCCTTCGTCATGCTCGGCGACGCCGTGCGCGACGCCTTCGACCCGAGGGGACGGTGACCGCCGTGAGCGGGGCCCGCCTGCTGGAGGTCGACGACCTCCGCGTCGAGTTCGGCCGCGGCCCGGACACCGCGCACGTGCTCAACGGCGTCGGCTACCACGTCGACGAGGGCGAGACGCTCGCGGTGCTCGGCGAGTCGGGGTCGGGCAAGAGCGTCACCGCGCAGACGATCATGGGCATCCTCGACGCCCCGCCGGGGCGCATCACCGGCGGCTCGGTGCGCTTCCGCGGCGAGGAGCTGCTCGGCGCCGACCCCGAGCGTCGCCGGCTCCTGCGCGGCGAGTCGATGGCGATGATCTTCCAGGACGCGCTGTCGGCGCTGAACCCCGTCTACACGGTGGGCTTCCAGATCGCCGAGCAGTTCCGCTTCCGCCGCGGGATGTCGCGCAGGGACGCGATGGTGCGCGCGGCGGAGATGCTCGACCTCGTGCGCATCCCGAACGCCCAGCAGCGCGTCAAGGAGTACCCGCACCAGTTCTCGGGCGGCATGCGGCAGCGGGCGATGATCGCGATGGCGCTGGCGCTGGACCCCGAGCTGCTCATCGCCGACGAGCCGACGACGGCCCTCGACGTCACCGTGCAGGCGCAGATCATGGAGCTGCTCGACGAGCAGCGCCGCGAGCGGGGGATGGGGCTGATCCTCATCACCCACGACCTCGGGGTGGTCGCGGAGGTCGCCGACCGGATCGCGGTGATGTACGCCGGGCGGATCGTCGAGCACACCGACGCCACGACGCTCTACGCGCACCCCGGGCACCCGTACACGCGCGGGCTCATGGAGTCGGTGCCGCGCGTGGACAGTGGCGCCGGCGGGGTCGCGGGCGCCCCGCTGCGCCCGATCCCGGGCCTCCCGCCGAGCCTCGCGGCGATCCCGAACGGCTGCCCGTTCCACCCGCGCTGCGCGTCCGCGGTGGACGTGTGCACCGACGAGGTGCCGCCGCTGCGGGAGATCGGGCCCGCGTCCGCCACCCAGCACGCCACCGAGCACCAGGCCGCCTGCCACTTCGCCGAGCGCTTCGCCGCCGAGGGGTCCGACCGGCCGTCGACGCAGGAGGTGGTGTCGCGGTGAGCACCGAGCCCGTCCTGTCCGTGCGCGACCTGGTCAAGCACTTCCCGGTCACCCGCGGCGTGCTGTTCCGCAAGACCGTCGGCCACGTCCGCGCCGTCGACGGGGTGTCGCTGGACCTGCACCCGGGCGAGACGCTCGGGGTGGTCGGGGAGTCGGGCTGCGGCAAGTCGACGCTCGCCCAGGTGCTCATGCGCCTCATCCCGCCCACGAGCGGGACGGCGACCTTCGAGGGCGAGGACCTGTTCGCCAAGCGCGGCTCGGCGCTGACCGCGTGGCGCCGCGACATGCAGATCGTCCTGCAGGACCCCTACACCTCGCTGAACCCGCGCAAGACGGTCGGCGACATCGTCGGCGAGCCCTTCGACATCCACCCCGAGGTGGCGCCCAAGGCCGACCGGCAGCGGCGCGTGCAGGAGCTGCTCGAGGTCGTCGGCCTCAACCCGGAGCACATCCGGCGCTACCCGCACCAGTTCTCCGGCGGGCAGCGCCAGCGCATCGGGATCGCGCGGGCGCTGGCGCTGCGGCCCAAGGTCATCGTGTGCGACGAGCCGGTGTCGGCGCTCGACGTCTCGATCCAGGCGCAGGTGCTCAACCTGCTCTCGGAGCTGCAGCGCGAGTTCGGGCTGGCCTACCTGTTCATCGCCCACGACCTCGGCGTCGTGCGCCACCTCTGCGACCGGGTCGCGGTGATGTACCTCGGGTCGATCGTCGAGACCGGGACCGCCGAGGAGATCTACACGCGGGCGTCGCACCCGTACACGCAGGCGCTGCTGTCGTCGGTGCCGGTGCCCGACCCGTCGCTGCGCGGGCGCCGCGAGCCGATCCGGCTCGAGGGCGACGTGCCGAGCCCCGTCGACCCGCCCTCGGGCTGCCGGTTCCGCACGCGCTGCCCCAAGGCGGCGACGATCTGCGCGCAGGACCCGCCGGCCCTCGAGGTGCGCCCGTCGACCGACCACCCCGCCGCCTGCCACTTCGCGGAACCCCCGCACCTGGTGCGCGCGGAGTAGCACGCCCCGTGTCAGCGAAGTGCCGTCGCTGACACCCAGTGTCCGTATCGGTACTTCGATCACCGCGAGACGCTAGATCCCCCGCCCGTCCTGGGCGAGGACGCTCGCGGCGGGCCAGTCGGTCAGCGGGCGGCCCGCCGCGTGCACCATGGCCGGGTCCTGGTCGGTGACGACGCAGTCGTCGATGCTGACCATGCGCACGGCGACGCCGGGCAGCCGCGTCCACCCCACGGCCCGGTAGAAGCCCTCGACATCGGGTCCGCAGGTCAGGAACCCGAACGGGACGTCGAGGCCCACGAGCGTGTCGACGACCTGCGCCATCAGCGCCCGGCCGACGCCGCCGCGGTGCTGGTCGGGGTCGACGGCGACGAGGCCGACGTGGCCGACGAGGACGTCGCGACCCGGTCCGTGGTGCGGGTCGGCGCGCAGGAACCGGCGGATGATCCCGGCGTGGGCGACGGGGACGCCGCCGTCGCGGGCGACGATCCGCAGCTCGGGGCGCGCGCCGGTCCAGCTGCGGCCCCCGACCAGCCGGTCCGTCTCGGCGGGGTAGGCCCGCGCCAGGAGCGCGGTCAGCGGCTCGTGCTCCGCGTCGTCCAGGTCGGTCTCCCAGGACACCGACCACACCAGCTCCGTCACCGCTCTCCTCCCGCGCGCCGCTGTGACGTCATACCCGGTGGCCGCGCCCGCCGCGTCGAGCACCTACGGTCACGTGCTCGTGAGCCCCGGTCCGCTGCTGCTCGTCCACGCCCACCCGGACGACGAGACGATCACCTGTGGCGGCGTGATGGCCCTCGCGACCGCGGCGGGCGTGCCGGTGACGCTCGTGACGTGCAACCGCGGCGAGCAGGGCGAGGTGATCCCGCCCGAGCTGGCGCACCTGTCCGGCGCGGCGCTGGGGGAGCACCGCGAGGGCGAGCTCGCGGCGGCGTGCGCGGCGCTGGGCGTCACCGACCACCGCTGGCTCGCGGGCGCCGGGACGTGGCAGGACTCGGGGATGGAGCGCGTGGGCGAGGGCATCCTCGCGGCCGCGCCGGCGGTCATCGCGGCGGGCGCGTTCGCAGGCCCGGACGGGTTCGACGCGCAGGTCGCGTCGCTGACCGACGTGCTGCGCGAGGTGCGGCCGCAGGTGGTGGTGACCTACGACGCGCACGGCGGCTACGGCCACCCCGACCACGTGCGGGCCCACGACATCACGATGGCCGCGGTGGAGGCCGTCGACCCGGACGCGGCCACGGTCACCGTCGTCGCCACCGCCGCACCGCGCGACGAGGTCGCCGCCGGGCTCGCGGTGCTGCGGCGCCGGTCGTGGCTCGGGCTGCCCGTGCCGCCCGTCGAGGACCTGCCGACGGTGCCCGACGCGACGATCACGACCCGGGTGCCGCTGGGCAGGGCGCGCGTCCGCAAGCTCGCCGCGCTGCGCGCCCACGCCACCCAGATCGCGGTGTACGACGACGGCCGCGAGCCGCCGGTGTTCGCGCTGTCGAACGGCCTCGCCCAGCCCGTGCTGCCCGTGGAGTGCTTCGTGCACCTGCGCGGTCCGGCGAGCCCGCCGGACGACCTGTTCCCGCCCTCGTGAGCGGGTCCGGGGGGAGCCCAGCCGGGGGGAGCGAGGGAGTCCCCGGGCGCGTGGCAGGCAGCGAGGGTGACCCACGCTCCACCACCACCACCACCACCACCGGCGCCGACGACCCGCGCACCCCCACCCTGCCGCCCGTCGTGGCCATCGTGGCCGTGGTCCTGCTGGCGATCGACGCGGTGCTGCTCGCGTGGACCGAGATGGCGTGGCTGACCCTGCGCACCGCCGACGCCGGGATCCCGCTGCCGCTCGCGGCGCTGGTGGCGCTGGTGACGACGCCGGTGCTCGTGCTCGCCGCGGACGCGGCGCGCCCCCGGGGGCGCGCGGCGGCGGTGCCGCTGGCGGCGTGGACGCTGACCGTCCTCGTCGCGGGGCTGTGGAGCCCCGCGGGCGCGGGCGTGCTGCCGCCGGACTGGCGCGCGGTCCTGCTGCTCGGCGCCGGGGTCGTGCCGGGCGCGCTGGCGCTGTCGTGGCGCTCGGCGCGGGCCGCCCGTCGCGCCGAGCGCGTCCCCGCGCCGTCCGCCGACGGTTGAGCCGGGCGGCGGTCGGGAAACGAGCCGCCATGCCCGCCATCCCGGACGAGCACGTCGTCCGCGTCCTGCGTCCGTTCGTGGCCGCCACCGGCCCGGTGCTGCGCGGCCTGCGCGACGCCGACCCCTTCCGCCTCGGTCGCCTGGCCCGCCGCCGCGCGCTCGAGCTGCAGCAGGGCGGTCACGAGACGGCCCCGGTGCCGACGACCCGCCGCGGCAAGGTCGGGCGGGCCTTCCGCACCGTGCGCGCCCGGGTGCTCGACCGCCTGGCCACCTCCAAGCTGCCCGGCACCCCGCGCTGGCAGGCGATGAGCCCCGAGGAGCGCGACCGGTGGTGGGTGTCGCGGGTCGGCCGCTTCACCTCGGTGGTCGCCTCGATCCCGGGCATCGGCGGCGCCCTGGCGCGCCGGCTGCCCGTCTCGGACATCCTCGGGCTCGCCGCGCAGGGCCTCGTCGTCTGCGCGATCGCGAGCGAGCACGGCATGGACGGGCGCGACGAGCAGGTGCGCCTGCTCGCGTCGGTGCTCTTCGGCCGTGACGTCGACCCGCGCCGCCACGGTGACCCGCACGCCGCCGACGTCGAGCGCGAGGCCGGCGAGCTGGCGGGGGCGGTGAGCACCGAGCGCGAGGAGCGCGGGCACCTGTCCGCGCTGGCCAGCGCCCTGTGGCGCATGGGCAAGACGCTCTGGGGCCTGCAGGGCGAGCTGGACCGGCGCCCGCAGGGCAACCGGTTCTGGCGCGCGCTGGCCAACCTGCCCGTCGTCGGGGCCCTCGCGAGCTACCGCAGCGAGCGCTCCGGGCTCAAGCGGGCCGCCCGCGCGGCGGCGCGGTGGGTGGCGCGTGAGCAGGGCAGGGCCTGACGGGGCACCCGGGGTGTGACCGCCGACATGCCGCTGTGCGGCAATCTGGACGCCCCCGCACGGGCATGACGCGGCGACGACCGGAATACTCGCCGCAGACGTGCCCCGAGGCCGCGTGACACCACCACGCGTGGGTCCGGGTCGTGTCGGACTTTCGTGAGTGAGGAGCAGGAGCAGACGTGACGTACGTGATCGCCGAACCGTGTGTCGACGTGCTCGACAAGGCGTGCATCGAGGAATGCCCTGTCGACTGCATCTACGAGGGGGGTCGGATGATGTACATCCACCCCGACGAGTGCGTCGACTGCGGGGCGTGCGAGCCGGTCTGCCCGGTGGAGGCCATCTACTACGAGGACGACGTCCCGGACCAGTGGTCGGTCTACACCCAGGCGAACGTCGACTTCTTCGACGAGCTGGGCTCGCCCGGCGGCGCCTCCAAGGTCGGCAAGGTCGACCGCGACGCGGGCCCGGTGCCCGACCTGCCGCCGCAGGGGGAGTGACTGCGCGGGAGACGGGGCGGAGCGGAGCTCGACCCGTGAGGATGCCGACGAGCGTCCGGTTCCCGGCGCTCCCGGACTTCCCCTGGGACAGCCTGGCCGGGGCCGCCGCGGTCGCGCGCGGCCACCCGGACGGGGTCGTCGACCTGTCGGTCGGCACGCCCGTCGACCCCGTGCCTGCCGCGGTGGGCGAGGCCCTGCGCGTCGCGTGGGACTCCCCGGGCTACCCGCAGACCTGGGGCACGCCGGCGCTGCGCCGGGCCGCGGTCGAGGCCCTCGGACGCCGGCACGGCGCCGCCGCGTCGGCCGGTGAGGGTCTGGACCCCGACGCCGTGCTGCCCACCATCGGCTCCAAGGAGCTGGTGGCGTGGCTGCCGACGCTGCTGGGACTGGGGGCGGGCGACCTCGTCGCCTTCCCCGACCTCGCCTACCCCACCTACGAGGTCGGCGCCCAGCTCGCCGGTGCCCACCCGGCGCGGGTGGGCGACGACGAGCCGCTGCCCGCGGGCACGCGGCTGGTCTGGCTGAACTCGCCGTCGAACCCCACCGGGCGCGTCCTCGACGCCGCCGCCCTCACCGCGCGGGTGGCCGAGGCCCGGGAGCTCGGGGCCGTCGTCGCCGCCGACGAGTGCTACCTCGCCCTGCCCGGGCCCGGGGTGGTGACGACGTCGGTGCTCGACCCGGTCGTGCACGGCGGCGACCTCACCGGCCTGCTCGCGGTGCACTCGCTGTCGAAGACGTCGAACCTCGCGGGCTACCGCGCGGGCCTCGTCGTCGGTGACCCCGCGCTGGTGGCCGGCCTGCTGCAGGTCCGCAAGCACGCCGGGATGATCGTGCCGCGCCCCGTGCAGGAGGCGATGACGGCTGCACTCACCGACGACGTCCACGTCGCGGACGCCCGCGCGCGCTACGACGCCCGCCGCGCGGTCCTGCGCCCCGCGCTCGAGGCCGCCGGCCTGCGCGTCGAGCACTCCGAGGCCGGCCTGTACCTCTGGGCGACCGCCGGCGAGCCGTGCCGCGCCACCGTCGACCGCCTCGCCGCGCGCGGTGTCCTCGTCGCCCCCGGCGAGTTCTACGGGCCCGCGGGCGCGTCCCACGTGCGCGTCGCGCTGACGGCCTCCGACGAGGGGATCGCCGCGGCCGCGCGACGCCTGGCGGAGTGACACCCCCGGAGACCCGGCAGCCGGTGCGGCCGGTCGTCGTCCTCCTCGCGGTCCTCGCGCTGGGCCTCAACCTGCGTGCCGCGCTGTCGGCCTATCCGCCGCTGCTGGAGACGATCCGCGCCGACCTGGGTGTCTCGGCGGGGTTCGCGGGGCTCGTGCAGGCCGCGACCATCCTCATGATGGGCGCCGGCTCGTTCGCCGCGCCCGCCCTCGCCCGCCGGACGGGACGCGAGCAGGCGGCGGCGCTGGGCGTGTCGGCGATCGCGCTCGGCACGCTGACCCACGGGCTGCCCGCGGCGGTGCCCCTGCTGGTCGGGAGCCTCGCGATCGGGCTGGGCATCGGCGTCGTCGGCGTCGCGATCACCGGCGTCGTCCGCGACCACCTGCCCGACCGCGCCGGTGCCGCCACCGGCCTCTACACGGTCTCGATGATGGGCGGCGCCACCGTCGCCTCGCTGACCGCGCTGCCGCTGCAGGACCTGCTCGGCGGGTGGTGGTGGGCGCTCGCGGCCTGGACGGTGCCCGCCGTGCTCGCGCTGGTGGTGTGGTGGCCGGCGACCCGGCGTCTGCACGACGTGACGCAGGCGCCGCCGGTCCGGCTGCCGTGGCGCAACCGGTTCGCGCGGCTCGCGGTGCTGTTCCAGGCGATGTCGTCGGTGCAGTTCTACGGGTGGCTGACCTGGCTCGCCCCGCTCTACGAGGCGCAGGGCTCCTCGACCGCCCGCGCGGCGGTCGTGCTGTCGGTGTGGAACGTCGTCCAGATCCCCGCGGCCCTGCTCGTGCCGCTCCTGGCCGAGCGCCGGCGGGCCTGGGCGCCGTGGGCGGCGTTCTGCGTCGTGTGCGCCGGGGTCGGCGTGGTGGGGATCCTCGTGGCGCCCGTGCTGCCGATCGTGGGGCCGTGGCCCTGGGTGGTGCTCGCGTCGGTGGCGGTGGGCGCGGGCTTCCCGCTGGGCCTCGCCGTGGTCGCCTGGCGCACCCCGGACGGCGCGACGTCGGCGTCGGTGTCGGCGCTGACCCTCGGCTCGGCGTACGTCCTCGCCGCGCTCGCCCCGCCGGTCATGGGCGTGCTCATCGACCTCGCGGGGTTCCGGGCGGCGCTGGTGGTCATCCTGGCCGCCGTGGTCGTGCAGGGCGTCGCGGTCGTGCGGCTGGGCCCGCGACGGGTCACCTACGAGGACTCCTGAGCTCCCGACCCTCCGGGCCCGCCGCTCGGGTCAGCCCGGCGACGGCCGCACACGGCGCGTGAGCGCGGCGTGCACGGGTTCGACGACCCGCGCGGCGACCGGGCCCAGGATGGCCATGAGCAGCACGTACGTCGTCGCCAGCGGCGCGAGGCCGGGATCGACGGAGCCGGTGGTCAGCGCGAGCCCGGCGATGACGATCGAGAACTCGCCGCGGGCCACGAGCGCCGCGCCCGCGCGCCAGCGGCCGAGCCGCCCGACCCCGATCTGGCGGGCGGCGAACCAGCCCGCGCCGAGCTTCGTCGCCGTCGACACGATCGCCAGCACGATCGCGGCCGGCAGCACCGCGGGGATCTGGCGCGGGTCGGTGTTGAGGCCGAAGACGACGAAGAACACCGCCGCGAACAGGTCCCGCAGCGGGGCGAGCACGCGCGTGGCGCTCTCCGCGGTGTCCTCGGAGATCGCGATGCCGAGCAGGAACGCCCCGACGCCGGCCGAGACCTGCAGCTGCGAGGCGACGCCGGCCACCAGCAGCGCGATGCCGAACACGCGCAGCAGGAACACCTCGGAGCTCGGGGACTCGACGACCGCCGAGACCACCCGCCCGAACCGCAGCGCGACGACGAGCACGATGACCAGGAGCACGACGGCGATCGCGACCGTGCGCAGCCCCGCCGCGAAGCCCAGCGCGGCGAGCGCGGCGGTGGTGATCGGGAGGTAGAGCGCCATCGCGAGGTCCTCCATGACGAGGACCGACAGCACGGCCGGGGTCTCCCGGTTGCCCAGCCGGCCGAGCTCGTCGAGGACCTTCGCGACGATGCCCGACGACGACACCCACGTCACCCCGGCCATGGCGAGCGCGCCCAGCGGGCCCCAGCCCAGGATCAGCGCGGTGATGGCCCCGGGCGCGGCGTTGAGGACCATGTCGACGATCCCGGCGAGCCACGACCGCCGCAGGCCGCCGATGAGGTCGGAGGCGGAGTACTCGAGGCCCAGCAGCAGGAGCAGCAGGACGACGCCGACCTCGCTGGCGACGCCGGTGAAGGGCTCGATGCCCTCCAGCGGCACGAGCCCGCCCGACCCGAAGGCCAGCCCGCCGAGCAGGTAGAGCGGGATCGGCGAGATGCCCAGGCGCCCGGCGACCCGCCCGAGCACGCCGAGCCCGAAGAACAGCGCGCCCAGCTCGATGAGCGAGAGGGCGGTCGAGTGCACCCGACGATCAGCCGTTCTCGAGGATCGCCGCGGCCTGGCCGAGGCCCTCGCCGGTGCCCACCACGACGACGAGGTCGCCCGCGACGAACACGAACTCCGGGCCCGGCGACGGCGACACGACGTGGTCGCGCACCACGGCGACGATCGACGTGCTCGTGCGCGTGCGCATGGCCGTGTCGCCCAGCGGGCGACCGTCGTACGGCGAGCCCGCCCCGACCGGGAACTGCGCGGTGCTGATGCCCTCGACCTCGCGCTGCTGGTCCTGCAGCTGCGCGACGAGGTTCGGCGCGCCCAGCAGGGTCCCGAGCGCCTGGCCCTCGGCGTCCGACAGCGCCACCGACGCGCTGCACGCGTCCGGGTCGTCGCGTCCCGACACCAGGAGCTCCCGGTGCCCGTCGCGGTGGGTCAGCACCCCGATCCGGCGCCCGGACGCGGTGTCGAACTCCTGCTTGGTGCCGATCCCGGGCAGCCGGGTGACCTCCACGTCCACACGTCCACCCTACGAGCCGGTAGGGCGGCGCGCCGGGGCGGTCAGTTCTTGTGCAGGGCGGCGTTGAGCTCCACCCGCGCGCCCTCGGTGCGCGGCAGGGCGTGCACGGTGCCGGTGGTCGAGTCGCGGCGGAACAGCAGGCCGGGACGTCCGGAGAGCTCGACGGCCTTGACCACGGTGCCGTCGTCCAGCGTCACCCGCGTGCCCGCGGTGACGTAGAGGCCGGCCTCGACGACGCAGTCGTCGCCGAGCGAGATCCCGATGCCGGCGTTGGCGCCCAGCAGGCAGCGCTCGCCGATGGCGATGACCTCCTTGCCGCCGCCCGAGAGCGTCCCCATGATCGACGCTCCGCCGCCGACGTCCGAGCCGTCGCCGATGACCACGCCGCCGGAGATGCGGCCCTCGACCATCGAGGTGCCCAGCGTCCCGGCGTTGAAGTTGACGAAGCCCTCGTGCATCACGGTCGTGCCGCTCGCGAGGTGCGCGCCGAGGCGCACGCGGTCGGCGTCGCCGATGCGCACGCCGGAGGGGATGACGTAGTCGACCATGCGCGGGAACTTGTCCACCGCGTAGACGGTGACCGGCCCGCGGGCGCGCAGCCGGGCACGGACGATCTCGAACTCGGGCACCGGGCAGGGGCCGTGGTTGGTCCACACGACGTTGGCGAGGTGGCCGAAGATGCCGGTCAGGTCGACGCCGTGGGGCTGCACGAGGCGGTGCGAGAGCAGGTGCAGGCGCAGGTAGACGTCGTACGCCGAGGCGGGCGGGCCGGTGAGGTCGGCGACGGTGCGCACGGCGACGACCTCGACGCCGCGGTCCCGGTCGGTGCCCAGGGCGTCGACCAGCGACGGCTCGAGCTCCCCGGCCGGCACGACCACGGTGCCCGGCTCCTCGGCCATGTCGTCGCCCGCGTCGACCAGCTCGGGCAGCGGGTACCAGGTGTCGAGGACGGTGCCGTCGAGGGCGACGGTGGCCAGTCCGACGCCGAGGGCGCGGGACGGCGGCGCGGGGGTGCTCATCGCGCGCCAGGCTAGTCGTCCGCCAGGCTGGCGGCCGTGACCGCACCGGCGACCGGGGCGACCCGGCGCGCGCCCGGCCGGGTGGCGACCGCCTCGACCCTGCTGGCCGCCGTCGCCGGTGTCGTCGACCTCTGGGCGGTGACGAGCCTGGGCGGGCCGTTCGCGGGGGTCGTCACCGGCAACCTCGTCACGGCCGGCGGGGCGGCGGGCCGGGGCGACACGCGCGCGCTGTGGCCGCCGGCGCTCGCGGTGCTCGGGTTCGCCGTCGGGGTCGTGGTGTGGTCGTACGCGTGGCGCCGCCGCGCCGGGTCCGTCGCCCGGCCGCTCCTCGCGGAGCTGGTCGTGCTCGTCGCGCTCGCGGTGGCGTGGGTGCTGGTCGGGGCCACCGCGTCGGGGGCCGTGGTCCTCGTCCTGCTGGCCGCGGCGTCGCTCGCGATGGGCGCCCAGAGCGCCACGGCGCTGCGGCTCGGGGAGTCGACGACGTACCTCACCGGCACGCTCACCGGGGGCCTCGCGGCGCTCGTCGCCGGCGGGTCGCGCGGGCGGGTGGTCGCGCTGCGCCAGCTCGGCGCGCTCGTCGGCGGCGCCGCCGTCGCGGCGGTCCTGCTCGACGTCGCGCGGTGGTCGGTGCCCGTGCTCGCGGTCGTGCTGCTGGTCGCGGCGCTCGGGGTGCTGGGGCGGCCGCGGCGCGACCCGTCCGGGGGCTGACGGTGAGCGCCCGACCGGGTGAGGGGGCGGGACCTGCGCCGGACGGACCGAACACCCGGTTAGCCTCCGGCAGCGTGAGTGCCCCGCCCGTGACCCTCGACCTGCTCGCCGACCCGGTGTCGCTGACCGCCGCGCTGGTCGACGTCCCGAGCGTGTCCGGCGACGAGGAGGCTCTCGCCGACGCGGTCCAGGCCGCGCTGTCGAGCCAGGCGCCGCACCTGGAGCTGCTGCGCTCGGGGCAGGCGCTCCTCGCCCGCACGCGCCTCGGACGCCCGCGCCGGGTGCTGCTCGCCGGGCACCTCGACACCGTCCCGATCGCCGACAACGTCCCCTCCCGGCGCGACGGCGGGACGCTGTACGGCTGCGGGACGAGCGACATGAAGTCCGGGGTGGCGGTGATGACCCACCTCGCCGCCGCGCTCGTCGAGCCCGCGCACGACGTCACGCTGGTGCTCTACGACTGCGAGGAGGTCGAGGCGTCGCGCAACGGCCTCGGGCGCCTCGAGCGCGAGCACCGCGACTGGCTCGACGCCGACCTCGCGCTGCTCGGCGAGCCGACGTCCGGCCAGGTCGAGGCGGGGTGCCAGGGCACGCTGCGGGTGGTGGTGCGCACCGAGGGCCGTCGCGCGCACTCGGCGCGCTCGTGGCTGGGGACGAACGCGATCCACGCCGCGGCACCGGTGCTGACGCGGCTGGCGGAGTACACCGCGCGCGAGGTCGACATCGACGGCTGCGTCTACCGCGAGGGCCTGCAGGCGGTGAAGGTCGCCGGCGGGGTGGCGGGCAACGTCGTGCCCGACGTCTGCGAGGTGACGGTCAACTTCCGCTTCGCGCCCGACCGCTCGCTCGACGACGCGCGCGTCCACGTCGCGGAGGTGCTCGCGGGGTACGACCTCACGGAGACCGACGCCTCCCCGGGCGCGCTGCCGGGGCTGTCGGCGCCCGCCGCGGCCGACTTCGTCACGGCGACCGGGACCGTGCCCGTCGCGAAGTACGGGTGGACCGACGTCGCCCGGTTCGCGGCGCTCGGCATCCCGGCGCTGAACTTCGGCCCGGGCGACCCGAACCTCGCCCACACGCGCGAGGAGTCGGTGCCGGTCGCGGCGATCTCCGAGGCCGCCGACGTCCTGCGCACCTATCTCACGCGCGCCTGAGCCGTCGTCTCGTTCCGACCGAAGGGCACCTCCGCTCGATCTACCGGTCGAGAGGCGCCCTTCGCCGGAACGGTGCGAGTCGCGCCCCCTATTGACCGAAGGGCACCCTCGCTCGATCTACGCGAGCGGAGGTGCCCTTCGGTCAGGTCGGCCGCCGCCTCAGATCGCGGCGACCTCGCTGCGGCCCGCGACGAGCTGGCGGGTCACGGTGGCGATGCGCTGGCCCGCGTACTGCGTGGCGTGGCGCGTGTCGTCCGAGATCGGGATCGAGCCCTGGCCGTCGACGTGCGACGGGCCGTAGGGGTTGCCGACCGTGAACTGGATCGGGTCGGTGTAGCCCGGGGTCACGATCACGCCGCCGAAGTGGTGGATCGTGTTGTAGAGCGCGAGCAGCGTCGACTCCTGGCCGCCGTGGGCGGTCGAGGTCGACGTGAAGCCCGAGTACACCTTGTCGGCCAGCTGGCCCTGCGCCCACTGCGGGCCGAGGGTGTCGATGAACTGCTTGAGCTGCGCGGCGATGTTGCCGTAGCGCGTCGGCGAGCCGAACACGACGGCGTCGGCCCACAGCACGTCGTCCGCCGTGGCCTCGGGCACGTCGGCGGTGGCGTCGACGTTCCGCTGCCAGGCCTCGTTCGACGCGATGGCCTCCGGCGGCGCGAGCTCGCGCACCTTGCGGATGCGCACCTCGGCGCCCGCGTTCTCCAGGCCCTTCGCGTACTCCTGCGCCAGCTCGTGGATGGTGCCGGTGGAGCTGTAGTAGATGATCGCGACCTTGGGCGTGACCGTCGCCACGGGTGGTCCTCCTCCGAGAAGTGGTTCGTGCTTCAACCACCCCGGGCGTGCCACGCAACGGGCCCACCCAAACCGTGGACCCGGCGGTCCGGCCTCGTTCGGGTCGGCCTCCTAGGCTCGGCCGCATGCTCCACGACGACCCGGCGGGCACTGACGCCACCGCGCCGCGCCCGACCACCATCGACCGCCGTCGCCCGGAGCACCGCGACCCGGCACGGCTGAGCTCCACCACCGACCAGCGCCTTCTGGACTCCCGGGGCCCGGCGGACTGGGTGCACTCCGACGCCTGGCGCCTGCAGCGCATCCAGGCCGAGTTCGTCGAGGGCTTCAGCGTCCTCGCCGAGATCCCGCGCGCGGTGACGGTCTTCGGGTCGGCGCGCACGCCCCGCGAGCACCCCGACTACGCGCTCGGGATGGCGCTGGGCGGGGCGCTGGCGAACGCGGGCTACGCCGTCATCACCGGCGGCGGGCCCGGCGTCATGGAGGCCGCCAACCGCGGGGCGGCGGAGGCCGGCGGGCTGTCGGTGGGCCTGGGCATCGAGCTGCCCTTCGAGCAGGGCCTCAACCCGTGGGTCGACCTCGGCGTCGGGTTCCGCTACTTCTTCGCCCGCAAGACGATGTTCGTCAAGTACGCCCAGGCGTTCGTCTGCCTGCCCGGCGGCTTCGGCACGCTCGACGAGCTGTTCGAGGCGCTGGTGCTGGTGCAGACGGGCAAGGTCACGCGGTTCCCGGTCGTGCTGCTGGGCACGAGCTACTGGGGCGGGCTCGTCGAGTGGCTCGCCGGGGCCGCCGTCGACGCGGGGACGATCAGCCGCCACGACGTCGACCTCATCCACCTCACCGACGACATCGACGAGGTGGTCACCATCGTCGAGGAGGGCTTCCGCGAGGTCGTGGGCTCGTGAGGGTCTGCGTCTTCTGCGCGTCGGGACCCGTGCCCGAGGCGGCGATCGCGCTGGCCGGCGAGGTGGGCGCCGCGATCGCCGCGCGGGGCTGGAGCCTCGTCTCGGGCGGTGGACGGGTCTCGATGATGGGTGCCGTCGCCCGCGCCGCGCGGGAGGGCGGGGCCCGCACGGTCGGGGTCATCCCCGAGGCGCTCGTGGCGCTCGAGGTCGCCGACGACCAGTGCGACGAGCTCGTCGTCGTCGGCGACATGCGCACCCGCAAGGCCGAGATGGACGCCCGCAGCGACGCGGTGCTCGCCCTGCCCGGCGGGCTCGGCACGCTCGAGGAGCTGTTCGAGGCCTGGACGTCGCACGCGCTGGGGATGCACGCCAAGCCGGTGGTCGTGCTCGACCCCGACGGCCACTACGACCCGCTCTTCGCCTGGCTCGAGGACCTGCGCGGCACCGGGTTCGTCACGGCCCGGGGCATGTCGGGGGTCGTGCGCACGACGACCGTGGCGACCGCCCTCGACGCGCTCGACCCGGCCCGCACCCCGCGGGCCGTGTCAGGATCGGGGTGATGACCACCCCTCGGCCGGCGCGGCCCCTGCTGCCCGCGGACGGGCGCGTGGCGGTGATGGCGATCGTCAACCGCACCCCGGACTCGTTCTACGACCGCGGCGCCGCCTGGGACCCGTCGGCGGCGCTCGACGCGGTGGACCGCGTGGTGGCGGAGGGCGCGGACGTCGTCGACGTCGGCGGGGTCAAGGCCGGCCCCGGGCCCGGGGTGGACGTCGCGGAGGAGCTCCGCCGGGTGCTGCCGACCGTCGCCGCCGTGCGCGAGCGCCACCCGGACGTCCCGATCAGCGTCGACACCTGGCGGGCAGAGGTGGCGCGCGAGGTCTGCGCGGCCGGCGCGGACCTCATCAACGACACGTGGGCGGGGGTCGACCCGAAGCTGGGCGAGGTGGCCGCCGAGTTCGGCGCCGGGATCGTCTGCTCGCACACCGGCGGCGCGGTGCCCCGGACCCGCCCGCACCGCGTGCGCTACACCGACGTCGTCGCCGACGTGGTCGCCGAGGTCGAGCGGCAGGCGCGGGCACACGAGCGCGCGGGCGTCGACCCGTCGCGGATCCTCGTCGACCCGACCCACGACTTCGGCAAGAACACCTTCCACGGCCTGGAGCTGCTGCGCCGCCTCGACGAGCTCGTCGCGCTCGGGCGCCCGGTGCTCATGGCCCTGTCGAACAAGGACTTCGTCGGCGAGACCCTCGGCACCACCGAGGTCACCGAGCGCCTCGAGGGCACGCTCGCCGCGACGGCCGTGGCGGCGTGGGCGGGCGCGCGGATGTTCCGCGCGCACGAGGTGGCGGCCACACGCCGGGTCGTCGACATGGTGTCGGCGATCCGCGGCGACCGCGCCCCGGTCCGGACCGTGCGGGCGCTGGCATGACGGTGCGCTGCTCACAGGCGCCGGAGGCGCACCGGTGAGGAACGGGACCGAGGACTGGTTCGCGCGCCGGACCTGGGCGCACCCGGACTGGACCGCCGAGGCGCTCACCGCCGCCAAGCGCGGGCGCACGGTGTCGGTGGTGCTGCCCGCGCTCGACGAGGAGGCGACGGTCGGCGGGGTCGTGGCGGCGGTGCGCCCGCTGCTCGGCACGCTGGTCGACGAGCTCGTCGTCGTCGACTCCGGCTCCACCGACGCCACCGCCGAGCGGGCCCGCGCGGCCGGCGCCCGGGTCGTGGCGCGCGACGCGGTCCTGCCCGACGTCCCGGTCCGGCCGGGCAAGGGCGAGGTGCTGTGGCGCTCGCTGGCCGCGACGTCGGGGGACCTCGTCGTCTTCCTCGACTCCGACCTCGTCGACCTCGGCCCCGACTTCGTCACCCACCTGCTCGGCCCGCTGCTGACCGTCGACGGGGTCGCGCTGGTCAAGGGCTTCTACCACCGGCCGCTACGGCTTCCGCTTGCTGGGATGGCGGACCACGACGCGGCCCTGACGGGCGGGGGACGGGTCACCGAGCTCACCGCGCGCCCCGCGCTCGCAGCCCTGCGCCCCGAGCTCGCCGGCGTGGTGCAGCCCCTCGGCGGCGAGTACGCCGCCACCCGCGAGCTGCTCGAGTCGCTGCCGTTCGCCGCCGGCTACGGCGTCGAGATCGGCCTGCTGCTCGACACCCACCGCGAGCGGGGCCTCGACGCGATCGCGCAGGTCGACCTCGGCGTGCGCAAGCACCGCCACCGCAGCCTGCGCGCCCTCGGCGCCACGGCCGCCGAGGTGCTCGACGCCGTCCTGCGCCGCTGCGTCCCCGGCCATCCCGGCAGCGACCCGCTCACCCAGTTCGTCCCCGTGGACGGTGACTGGCTCCCCGACGAGCAGGCCGTCGCCACCACCGACCGCCCGCCGCTGGCGTCGCTCACGACACGACGCGCCACCGGGAGCTGACGGGCGGTAGCCGGCAGGGCGTGTCGGGGCGGGCACCTACGATCGGGGGCATGGGCAGCGCGCTGGTGTACGTCATCGTGGTCGGCCTCGTGGCCGCCGCGGTCTACCTGCTCGCCGCCTTCGTCTTCGGCCGGGGCGAGGAGCTGGCCCCGATGCCGCCCGGCGCCACGCCGACGCGGCTGCCCGCGCGCGACCTCACGGGCGGTGACGTGCGCGACCTGCGCTTCCAGCAGACCCTGCGCGGCTACAAGTGCAGCGAGGTCGACTGGGCGCTCGAGCGCCTCGCGGCCGAGGTCGACGCCCTGCGGGCCCGTGTCGAGGCGATGGAGGGCGGTGCTCCTGGCGCTCCCGGATCGCCCGACGCCGGCCCGCCGGTCGAGCCCGCGACGGTGGTGCGCACGAACGGCCACGGCCGATCCGGGGCCGACGGGCTCGACGACCCGACGCCCACCGACCCGACGGTCAGGGCGGGCACAGCTGGCACGGCGGGCACAGTGAGCACGGCGGGATCGGTGGGGACGGTCGGGACCGCGGCCGGCGGTGACGCACCCGGCGCGTCGTCGGGCGCGCTGCGGGGAACGTCCGGCGTCGACGGCCCGCGGCGCTGAGCGGCGGGGGAGCGGCGAGCGGGGAGCGGACATGGCGCGGCGCGAGATCACGGTGTCGGTGGACGTCGACGCCCCGGTCGAGACGGTGTGGCACGAGGTCACCGACTGGGAGTCCCAGGGCGAGTGGATGCTGGGGACGTCGGTCAAGGTCACGCGCGGCGACGGCACGAGCATCGGCTCGGAGCTGGCCGCGACCACGGGTGTGGGTCCGCTCGGGGTCACCGACACCATGGAGATCGTCGGCTGGGACCCGCCGCACCGGGCCACCGTCCGGCACACCGGTCACGTCGTGCGGGGCAGCGGTGTCTTCACCGTCCTGGAACGGAGGGGCGACGACGGGCGCGAGGCGGCGACGTTCGTGTGGAGCGAGCAGCTCGACCTGCCGCTCGGCCCCCTCGGGGCGCTCGGCTGGCCGGTGGTCAAGCCGGCGTTCGCCTGGGGTCTGCAGCGGTCGCTGCAGGAGCTTGCCCGCCGCTGCGAGCGGGACGTGGCACCGTGAGGGCCCGGTGAGGAACACGGCGAGGAGCACGGGTGGTGCCACGGTGAGCGCCCGGTGGAGAGCCCGGTGACCGCCGTGCTGACCGCCGTCGTCGGTGCCGACGGCGTGGGGCGCTGCCCGTGGGGCGCCGGGGACGGGCTGCTGGCGGAGTACCACGACACCGAGTGGGGGCGGGAGCTGCGCGGCCGCGACGCGCTCTACGAGCGGATCAGCCTCGAGGCGTTCCAGTCGGGGCTCTCGTGGCTCGTGGTCCTGCGCAAGCGGCCCGCGTTCCGAGCGGCGTTCGCGGGGTTCGACCCGGAGGCCGTGGCCCGTTTCGGCGACGACGACGTGGCGCGCCTGCTCGCCGACGCCGGCATCGTCCGCAACCGGGCGAAGATCGAGGCCACCATCGAGAACGCCCGCGCCGTCCTGGGGCTCGCCGAGCGCGACGAGGACCTCGACACGCTGCTCTGGTCGTTCGCCCCGCCTCCGCGCCCCGCGCCGCCGAGCTTCGCCGACGTCCCCGCGACCACACCGGAGTCGACGGCGATGGCGAAGGCGCTGCGGGCCCGCGGCTTCCGGTTCGTGGGCCCGACGACGTGCTACGCCCTGATGCAGGCGACCGGCATGGTCGACGACCACGTGGCCGGATGCTTCCGCGCGGCGGGGGCCGGGAACGGCACGGGAACAGCCCTGACCGGGGAGGACACGCCCGGATGATCGCTCCGGTGTCGTGCCGGTCGGGACCATAGGGAAGAATCGTCGCCTGTCACACGGCGCTCGCTCCCGGTCGTCCCTTCGGGCGACGGGAGGGCGAAGACGACCAGTTCGTGGAGGGAGCACGCTATGGCGGCCATGAAGCCCCGGACCGGTGACGGTCCCCTCGAGGTCACCAAGGAGGGGCGCGGCATCGTGATGCGCGTGCCGCTCGAAGGTGGGGGGCGCCTCGTCGTCGAGATGACGGCGGACGAGGCGGGCGACCTGCGGGAGGCCCTGCAGGGCGTGGTCGGCTGAGCACCTCGACGCCCGCCGGGCCGGACGGCGCCGCCGGGGCGAGCAGCGAGGGTGCCGTGGACGCGGCCTTCGCCGCCCCGGCGCTGCCCACCCCGCTCGCCGTCCTCACCCCCGAGACGCCCGCCGGCGCCGTCGCCGTGCTGCGCTGGCGACGGCGCGACGGGCGCACCCCCGACGACGACACCGACAGCAGCACCGCCGACGGCGGCGCCCGCGGTGACGACCGCAGTGACGACCCCGGCGGCAGCGAGACCGGCGGCAGCGAGACCGGCACCAGCGCGACCGACAGCAGCGAGACCGACAGCAGCGAGACCGACAGCAGCGAGACCGACGAGGCGGCCACCCCGGTCGTCGAGGGCGCCCCGCCCGGCTGGCGACCGTCGGCCGGCGCCGTGGTCGCGCTGCCCGGCGAGCCCCCGGCGAGCTGGCTCGTCGGGGTCGGCGAGGGCCGCGCCCGCGACTGGCGCTCCGCCGGCGCGGCGGCGGTCCGCGCGGTCCGGGACGCGCCCCCGCACGCCCTCGGCGACGCGGTGGCCGACGGCACCCGCAGCGCGCTCCTGCGCCCGGACCGCGACGAGGACCGTCCCGCCACCGCCGACGACTGGGCCGCGCTGGCCATCGGCGTCGTCCTCGGCTCGCACCGCTTCACCGTCCGCCCCGACGGCGCCGCGCCGCGGGTGCGCGTGCACCTCGACGTCCCCGCCGAGCACCACGACGCCGTCGAGCGCGCCGTGGAGCTCGCCACCGCGACCGCCCGGGCCCGCGACCTCGCGGACACGCCCTCGGGCGCCAAGTCGCCGGCCTGGTTCGCCGCCACGGCCGGCGAGCTCGTTGCCGACGCCCGCGGCCTCGAGGTCACCGTGCGGGACGAGGACTGGCTCGCCGCGGAGGGCTTCGGCGGCGTGCTCGCCGTCGGCGGCGGCTCCTCACGCCCGCCGCGGCTGCTGGAGCTGTCCTGGTCGCCGCCCGACGCCGACCCCGCCGCCGGGCACGTCGTGCTCGTCGGCAAGGGGATCACGTTCGACACGGGCGGTATCTCGATCAAGCCGAACGCCGGCATGGCGGACATGCGCACCGACTGCGCCGGCGGCGCCGCGGTCGTCGCCGCCCTGCGGGCGCTGGCCCGGCTGCGCGTGCCGGTGCGGGTGACCGGGCTCGTCCCGCTCGCCGAGAACCACGTCTCGGGCTCGTCGTACCGCCCCGGCGACCTCGTGCGCCACCGCGGTGGCACCACCACCGAGGTCACCAACACCGACGCCGAGGGCCGCATGGTCCTCGCCGACGCGATCGCCTATGCGCTCGAGGTGCTCGGGCCCGACGTCGTCGTCGACGTCGCCACGCTGACCGGGGCGATGAAGGTCGCGCTCGGCGTGCGCACGGGCGGGGTGTTCGCGAGCGACCCGGCCCTGCGCGCCGCGATCGTCGACGCCGGCGCGGCGACGGGGGAGGCGTGGTGGCCGATGCCCCTGTCGGCCGACCTCGACCCCGACGTCGACTCCACCATCGCCGACGTCCGTCAGGCGCCCGGCGGCCCCGGCGGCATCGCGGCGGCCCTGTTCCTGCGCCGCTTCACCGACGGGCAGCCCTGGGCGCACCTCGACATCGCCGGCCCCGCGCGCTGCGACAGCCCGCACGAGGAGGTCGCCAAGGGCGCCACGGGCTTCGCCGCCCGGACGCTGGTCGAGTTCGTCGCCGGACGCGCCGGGAGCTAGCGCCGCGCGGCGCAGAGCAGGCCCTCGGCCACCGGCAGCAGCAGGGGCACCAGGCGTTCGTCCTCCCGCACGAGGCGCACGGTCTCGCGCAGCGCGCCGGCGACGGCCTCGCGGCGCACCGGGTCGGCGACGCGGCCGGACCACAGGACGTCGTCGACGACCACCACCCCGCCCGGGCGCAGCAGCCGCAACGACGCCTCGAGGTCGCGGGGGAACTCGGTGGTGACACCGTCGACGACGACGAGGTCGTAGCCGGCGTCGGAGAGCCGGGGGAGCACCTGGCGCGACGTGCCCTTGATCATGCGCACACGGTTCGCCGCGAACCCCGCCTCGACGCACGCCGCGCGGGCCCGGACCTGGCGGTCGCCGTCGGGGTCGATGGTGGTCAGCAGGCCGTCGGACGGCATCCCGCGCAGGAGGGCGACGGTGCCGAGGCCCAGGCCGGTGCCGATCTCGACCACCGCACGTGCCCGCGTCGACGCCGCGAGGAACGTCAGCGCCGCGGCGGTGGCGGGCGCGACGGCCACGACGCCCTCGGCGGCGGAGCGCTCGCGCAGGTCGGCGAGCAGCTCGTCCTCGGCGAGGAACGCCTCCGCCCGCTCGGCGAGCCGGGTCCGCGCGCGGGCGCGCACGGCCTCGGCGTCGGGCTCCGGGGCGTCGCCGACGGCCACAGGACCGGTCGGGGCCTCGGGGGTGCGCCGGACGGCCCGCAGCGGGCGGGACGAGCCGCGCACGCCCCCGCCCCCGCGCCCCCCGGGGCGTCCCGTCGCCATTCGAGCAGGCTAGATCGCGTGGACGCTCCCGGGCGGCGTGCCGCGCCGACACGCCGCCGACACGGTCGGGGTGAGGGACGCGTCACCGCCCCGTCCGGAAACTCAGGGGTCTCTCAGGCCGACCTCACCCCCGTGACATCACGGGCCGCCACAGTGGTGGCCAGGTCGCCGGGCACCCCCGACCGGCGCCGCCCCGACGAGCCGAGGAGCGCGCCCGCCGATGCCCGACCGACCCGTCCCCGCCGCCGACACCGCCTCCCCCGGTCCGGTGGGCGGCTCGGCGACGGCCCTGCTCGAGCGCCCGGAGGACAGCACCACGACCGAGCCGTTCGCCGACGCCGCCGACGCCTGGGTGCCCCCGACCTGGGACGACGTCGTGCGCCAGCACGCCGACCGGGTCTACCGCCTCGCCTACCGCCTGACCGGCGACGCCCACGACGCCGAGGACCTCACGCAGGAGACGTTCATCCGCGTGTTCCGGTCCCTCGCCGGCTACAAGCCCGGCACGTTCGAGGGCTGGCTGCACCGCATCACCACGAACCTCTTCCTCGACATGGTCCGCCGCCGCGCCCGCCTGCGCATGGAGGGCCTGCCCGAGGACACCGACCGCCTGCCCGGCGGCGGCCCCGACCCGGAGCAGGTCTGGTCCGACGCCCACCTCGACCCCGACCTGCAGGCCGCGCTCGACGCCCTCGCGCCCGAGTTCCGCGCCGCCGTCGTGCTCTGCGACGTGGAAGGTCTCTCGTACGAGGAGATCGCGGCGACCCTCGGTGTCAAACTGGGGACCGTGCGAAGCCGCATCCACCGCGGGCGCCAGTCGCTGCGCGCCGCCCTCGAGTCCCGTGCCGCCGACCGGGTCGGCGCCGGCCCACGGCGGTCCTCGTGATCTCCGGGCGCACCGGGGGCTGGCCGCGGCGGTTCACCGACGCCGGCCACCTCGCGCTCGACGCCGTCGTCGCGTTCGTCGACGACGAGCTCCCGCCCGGTCCGGCCCGGCGCGCCGCCGCGCACGTCGACCACTGCCTGTCCTGCGCCGCCGAGGTCGCCGCGCAGCGCCAGGCGCGCCGCCGCGTGCGCGCCGCCGGGGGCCCGGCCGTGCCGAGCTCGCTGCTCAGCGCCCTGTGCTCGATCCCCGACGCCGCGCCGCTGCCCGAGCCGCCCGCCGGGTTGGCCGTGGGCCCCGACGGCGAGCTCGTCGTCCCCGCCGAGACACCCGCCCGCGGCCGCCGCTCCCGCCGGCGGACCCTCGGCGTGCCCGTCGCCCTGAGCTCCGGGGTGGTCGTCGGCGCCGCCGCGCTGGCCGCCCTGTCCGGCCCCGCCGTCGTGTCCGGCACCGCGCCGGCCTCCTCGTCCGGCGGCCCGGTCGTCGTCGCGCCGACCGTCACGCCCACCGCCGCGGCCGCCGACCTCGCCGTCCGCGCGAGCACCACCACCCCGTCCGCACCCGGCCTGCCCGGACCCGGCGCCCCCTGACGCACCCTTCACCACGGCGGTCGCACGCTGTGACCGTGTCGACGCGTGCCGCGGGCCGAGGCTCTACGGTGGAGGGGCGATGAGCACCACCGTTGAGCCCGGGCTGCGGCCCGCCGCCCCCCGCGGGGAGGCGTCATGAGCGGACCCACCGATCCGCGCCCCGAGCCGGGCCCGGACGCCGGTCACGGCGACGCCGGCTCCGGCAACGGCTCCGGCAACGGCTCCGGCAACGCCTCCGGCAACGCCTCCGGCAACGGCCACGCCTCGGGCAACGGCCACGCGGCGGGCAACGGCCACGCGGCGGGCAACGGCCACGGCCCGGCACCGACGAACGGCCACGGCGCGGTGCCCGAGAACGGCGCGTCCCACGGCACCAACGGCGTCAACGGCGCCGCCCACGCTCCCGGCAACGGCCACCCCGCCCCCGACGAGCGAGAGCTCGCCGCCGTCTTCGGCCGGCCCGCGGGGGTCGAGGGCGGCTTCGGCGCCCGCAACGGCGACCCCGGCCGTCGGCCGGCCCCGCACCGCGACGCGCCCGCCCCGGCGCTCACCGCGGCGTTCGGACGCCCCCCGGGCGGCGCGACCACCTCGCTGCAGCGGCCCGACCGGCCCCCGGAGCGCCCCACCGACACGCCCGACGACTTCTGGGCGGGCGAGACCGCGACCGCCGACCCCTGGCGCGACCCCGACACGGGCGCCGAGCTCGGCGGCCCGGCGCTGGGCGAGTCCCGGCCCGGCGAGGCGGCCCGCCCGGTGGGCCCGCGCCTGTCGGCCCGCGAGCTCCTCCTCGGCCGGCGCGTCCAGCCGACCGCGCTGGCTCTCCTCGCCGTGGTGGCCCTGCTGCTCGGCGGGGTCGGCGGCGTCGTCGGGTGGGCGGTCGCGGGCGGCGCCGACAGCCTCGTCGACCCGGGCGCCACGCTGACCCCCGTCGAGGTCGGCCGCGAGCGCCCGCCGGGATCCGTCGCCGACGTCGCGGGCCGCGTGACCCCGGCGGTGGTCTCGCTCGAGCTGCAGGCCGGCACCAGCGGCGGCACCGGCTCGGGCGTCGTGCTCACACCCGACGGCTACATCGTCACCAACAACCACGTCGTCGAGCTCGCCGCCACCGACCCGCGCGCCACCCTCGAGGCCGTCTTCGCCTCCGGGCTGCGGGCGCCCGCGCGCGTCGTCGGCCGCGACCCGCAGACCGACATCGCCGTGGTCAAGGTCGACATCGCGAACCCCGTCGTCGCCCAGCTCGGACGCTCCTCCGACCTGCGCGTCGGCGACGGCGTCATCGCCATCGGCTCGCCGCTCGGCCTCGCGGGCACGGTCACCGAGGGCATCGTCAGCTCGGTCGACCGCCCGGTGCGCCTCGACGCCGAGTCCGCCGAGGCCAACCCCGTCATCGACGCCATCCAGACCGACGCCGCGATCAACCCCGGCAACTCCGGCGGCGCGCTCGTCGACACCTCCGGGGCCGTCGTCGGCATCAACACCGCGATCCGCACCCTCGGCGGCGGCGAGGGCGGCTCGATCGGCCTCGGCTTCGCCATCCCGATCGACGACGTCCGCGTCATCGCCGAGTCGATCATCCGCACCGGCGGCTACACCCACAGCGACCTCGGCGTGAACGCGAAGTCGGTCACGGACGGCGCCGCGGACGGTGCGCAGGTGCTCAACGTGCGTCAGGGTGGACCCGCGTCGCGTGCCGGGCTGCTGGAGGGCGACGTGGTCCTGCGGGTCGACGACCGGCCCATCGCGTCCGCCGACGAGCTCGTGGTGGCCGTGCGGGAGCACCCGCCGGGCCAGGTGGTCACGCTCGGCGTGGTGCGCCAGGGCCGTCCGCTGACGCTGCAGGTCACGCTCTAGGGGGCAGGGGTGTTCGACAACATCGGCTGGCCCGAGCTGATCGTCCTCGCGCTCGTCGGCCTGTTCGTCCTGGGCCCCGAGCGCCTCCCGGCGGCCGCGGCGTGGGTCGCGAACACGGTGCGGACGATCCGCGACTACGCCACCGGCGCGCGCGACCAGCTGCGCCAGGAGCTCGGGCCCGAGTTCGACGAGCTCCGCAAGCCGCTCGAGGACCTGCGGTCGGTCCGCGACCTCGACCCGCGCCGGGCGGTGCGCCAGCACCTGTTCACCGAGCCGCCCGCCGACGGCACCTGGAGCGGGTCCCCGACGCCGGGGTCGACCGCCGGCACCACGGCGAGCACCGCCGCCGGCACGGCCGCGGCGCTGCCCGCCACCCCGGCGCCCGGCACGCCCACCCGCCGCCCCGAGGCCAGCCGTCCGCTGGGCCCGGGCGAGAGCGCCCCGCTGGATCCCGACGCCACGTGAGCCCCGTGTCCCTCCTCACGAGGTGCTCGGGGGCGAGGGTCGGTGGCGGGTCGGCTGTTACCGTCGGTCAACGTGCTCGCGCATCAGCGTGAGCCGGTGCGCCGCCGGGTCCTGGAGGCGGCCCACCGGCTCGACTCCGACCCGCGGCTGCTCGCTGCGGTCGAGTGGGCGAGGTCCCGGCTGCCCGGCGACGCGACGTACGGCGACCCCCTCTCGACCGGGGACGACGCCGTCGGGCGGCTCGCGGCCCAGCTCGCCCCGCTCGCGGCGACCCGCCCGAGCGTGCTGCGCGAGGTCGGGCTCACCGCGTTGCAGGTCTGGCAGGCGCACGCGGGCGTCGAGGAGCGGCACAGCGACGAGCAGGTGGTCGTCCTGTTCACCGACCTCGCCGGGTTCTCGGACTGGACGCTCGAGGTCGGCGACGACGTCGCGGTGACGGCACTGCGCCGGGTCGGCGCGGCCGTCGAGCCCCTCGTGCGCCGGCGCGGGCGCGTCGTCAAGCGGCTCGGCGACGGGCTGATGGCCGTGCACCCGAGCGTCGAGGACGCGGTGGAGGTGGCGCTGGCGGCGCGCGACGCGGTCGGCGAGATCGACGTCGACGGGCACCGCCTGGCCCTGCGCGCCGGGGTGCACGTCGGCACCCCGCAGCAGCTCGGCGGCGACTACTACGGCCGCGACGTCAACATCGCCGCCCGGATCACCGACGCGGCCGGGCCGGGCGAGGTCTGCGTCTCCAGCACGAGCCGGGCGTTCCTCGACGCCGAGCGCTTCGCCGCGTTCCCGCTCCGCGGCCGCCGCGGCAAGGGCGTGCCGCCCGACATCACCCCGTGGCGGGTCGGTCGTCGACCGGGTGGGCCTCGCGGCTGAGCGGGTTCGCCCGCATCCCGCCGGCCGGGTCGAGGCGGCCCAGGATCGCCGCGGTGACGCACGCCAGCGACGCGACGCCCTCGTCGTCGAGCGCGTCGAAGATCAGCCGGCGGACCTCCGCGGCGTGCCCGGGCGCGGTCTCGCGGACCTTCTCCATGCCCGCGTCGGTGAGCCGCGCGACGGTGACCCGCCCGCTCTCCGGCGACGGCTCGCGCGTCACCCAGCCCTGCTGCTCCAGGCGCGCCACGACGTGCGAGAGCCGCGAGAGCGACGAGTTCACGGTGGCGGCCAGCGCGCTCATGGGCAGCGTGCGCCCGGGCGTCTCGGAGAGCATCGCGAGCGTCAGGTAGGAGAACTGGGTCAGGCCGGCGTCACGCTGGAGCTGGGCGTCGAGCGCGGCGGGCAGCAGCGTCATCACCGCGGCCGTGCGGCGCCACGCCCGCTGCTCCGCGTCGTCCAGCCACGGCGTCTCGTCCATGGGACCCATGTTACTTGATGCTTCAACCCACAGCCCGTAGTGTCGGCGGTGGAATCGTTGGACGAGGAGCTCGCCATGGACCCGTTCGCCACCGCCCACCCGGGAGCGGCGTTCGACGCGTACGAGCCGGCCGCCCGGGAGCGCGCCGCCCGCCGCGCGTCGTGGACCCCGCAGGACGGACCGCTGCCCGCGCTCTACGTGAGCCACGGGGCGCCGCCGCTGTTCGACGACGCGGAGTGGATGACGCGCCTCGGTGCCTGGGCCGACCGGCTGCCGACGCCGCGGGCGATCCTCATCGTCTCGGCGCACTGGGAGTCCGCGCCGCTGACCCTGTCGAGCCCGGAGGCGGGCACGCCGCTCGTGTACGACTTCGGCGGGTTCGCCGAGCGCTTCTACCGCATGACCTACGCGACGCCCGACGCCTCGGCGCTCGCCGCCCGCGTCGCCGCGACCCTGCCCGACGGCGAACCCGTGCACACCTCGCGCCGCGGCCTCGACCACGGGGCGTGGGTGCCGCTCAAGGTCATGTACCCGCTCGGCGACGTGCCGGTCCTGCAGATGAGCCTGCCGACCGAGGACCCGGAGCGCCTGCTCGCCATCGGCACCCGCCTGCGTGAGCTGCGCGGCGAGGGCGTGCTGGTCGTCGGCTCGGGCTTCATGACCCACGGCCTGCCGTTCCTGACCCCGGAGATGCTCGGCGGGCAGGAGACCCCGGGCTGGACCGGCGACTTCGACGCCTGGGCCGCCGAGGCCCTCGACCGCGGCGACCTCGAGACCCTCCACCGCTTCCGCGAGGCGCCGGGCATGCCCTACGCGCACCCGACGGCCGAGCACTTCGTGCCGCTGTTCGTCACCCTGGGCGCGGCCACCGACCCCGAGGCCCCGGTGACGACGACGATCGACGGCACCATGTGGGGCCTGTCGCGCCGGTCGCTGCAGGTGGCCTGAGGCTCGGCGTCGTCGCAGCGAACGCGCTGTTCGCGGCTTCTACGCGCACGAAGTCGCCGTTCGTGTCTGCGGGGACCTGGCGATCGGGCGGGCAATGGCGCCGAGTGGATGCCGTCCGCGAAAAGGGATGGCGCAGTCCGGGACGCGGGGAGCATGCTGGCTCCGTCCGGGGAGGTCGAATCCCGGGGACTGTTCGAGGAGTGAACGCCATGGCGGCCCGCACGGGCGCCATCAACGGCGCCGTCCGACGCACCTCCTGGTGACGCCGACCGGCTCGCACTGAGTGCTGCGCGCACGGTGCTCACGGGGCGCACCAGAGCTCCCGCCCGCCGTCGCCCGACGGCGGCTCCTCGAAGGGTCCCCTTCCCGTGCTCTCTGCTTCCACCCCTGACCACACCACCCTGACCCGCTACGGCTGGGACGACGCGTGGAACGCGCTCGTGCCCGACGGTGCCGTGCCCGGCCGGGTCGCCCGGGTCGACCGCGGCCGTGTCGACGTCCTCACCGCCGACGACCGCGTCCACGCCGATCCGCGCGGGCATGTCCCGGCCGTCGGCGACTGGGTCCTCGTCCGTGACGGCACCGTCAGCGCCGTCCTGCCCCGGCGCACCGCCCTCACTCGAGCGACGGTCTCCGGGCGCTCCGACGCGCAGGTCCTCGCCGCCAACGTCGACACGGTCCTCGTCGTCGTGCCCCTCGACGCCCGGCTCCGGCCCGGTCGCGTCGAACGGCTGCTCGCCCTCGCGTGGGAGGGCGGCGCGACGCCCGTCGTCGTCCTCACCAAGATCGACCGGGACGACGGGGCGCTGGTCGAGGCGCTCACCGACCTCGCCGACTCGGCACCCGGCGTCGACGTCGTGCCCGTCAGCGCGGTGACCGGCGACGGGCTCGCCGAGGTCGCGGCCGCCGCGCGCGGCACCACCGTCCTCGTCGGGCCTTCGGGCGCCGGGAAGTCCACCCTGGCCAACGCGCTGCTCGGCGTGGAGGCGATGGCGACCGGGGCGGTCCGCGCCGTCGACGGCAAGGGCCGCCACACGACGGTGCACCGCGAGCTGCTGCCCCTCCCGTGCCGCACGGAGCTCTGCGGAGCTGCGGCGCCGGAGGCGCACCACTGCGGGGTGCTCGTCGACACCCCGGGCCTGCGGGCGGTGGGCGTGCGTGACGCCGCCGAGGGCATCGACCGCGCCTTCACCGACGTCGTCGAGCTCGGGGAGGGGTGCCGCTTCACCGACTGCGCGCACCAGCACGAGCCCGGCTGCGCGGTGCAGGAGGCCGTCGCGGGCGGGACGCTCCCGGCGCGGCGGCTCGAGGCCTACCGCAAGCTCCTGCGCGAGGACGAGTGGGCGGCCGCGCGCACCGACGCCCGGCTCGCGGCCGAGCGTCGGGGGCGCTGGAAGCAGGTCACCAAGGAGCAGCGCGCGGCGTACCGGGCGCGCGGATACTGAGCGGGTGTTGCAGCGAACGCGCTGTTCGTACGCGTAGAAGCAGCGAACAGCGCGTTCGCACACCGGAGGCGAACGCGACCCCGCGAGCGAACGCGGACTTCGTACGCCTAGAAGCAGCGAACAGCGCGTTCGCTGCAACCCCGGACCGCGCCGCCGCCGGCGAGGTGACTCAGCGGCCCGCGGGCGAGATGTTGAGCGACATGCCCGCGAGGCCCCGGGAGCGCACCGACAGCTTCTCGGCCACCGCGCGCAGGGCGGCGCCTGCGGCGGACTCCGGCTGGCTGAGCACCAGCGGGACGCCGGCGTCGCCACCCTCGCGCAGGCGGGTGTCGATCGGGATCTGGCCCAGCAGCGGCACGTTCCCGCCGACCGACTTCGCCAGCGAGTCGGCCACGGCCTGCCCGCCGCCCGACCCGAAGAGGTCGAGTCGCGAGCCGTCGGGCATGTCCATCCACGACATGTTCTCGACGACCCCGGCGAGGCGCTGGCGGGTCTGCAGCGAGATGGCGCCGGCGCGCTCGGCGACCTCGGCCGCGGCCTGCTGCGGCGTGGTGACGACGAGCAGCTCGGCGTTCGGGATGAGCTGCGCGACCGAGATGGCGATGTCGCCGGTGCCCGGGGGCAGGTCGAGCAGCAGGATGTCGAGGTCGCCCCAGAACACGTCGGCGAGGAACTGCTGCAGGGCGCGGTGGAGCATCGGCCCGCGCCACACGACCGGGGTGTTGCCCGGGGTGAACATGCCGATCGAGATGACCTTCACGCCGTGGGCCTGCGGCGGCATGATCATGTCGTCGACCTTGGTGGGTCGGTCGTCGGTGCCCAGCATGCGCGGCACCGAGTGGCCGTAGATGTCGGCGTCGACCACGCCGACCGACAGGCCGCGGTCGGCCATGGCGGCGGCGAGGTTGACCGTCACCGACGACTTGCCGACCCCGCCCTTGCCCGACGCGACGGCGTAGACGCGCGTCAGCGAGCCGGGCTGGGCGAACGGGATGACGGGCTCGTCGGCGTCGCCGCGCACCGTCTTGCGCAGCTCGCGGCGCTGCTCGTCGTTCATGACGTCGAGGTCGACCGACACGGCGGTGACGCCGGAGACGGCGGAGACCGCCGAGGTGACCCGCTGGGTGATCGTCTCCTTCATCGGGCACCCGGCCACGGTGAGGTAGACGCCGACCTCGACCTTGCCGTGGTCGAGGACGTTGATGTCCTTGACCATGCCCAGCTCGGTGATCGGACGGTGGATCTCGGGATCCTCGACGCCGGCCAGTGCGGACCGGATCGCGTCGACGGATGGTGCTGCGGCCATCGGACCCTTCTCGACATCTCGAGGACACCCGGCCCCACGCACCGCGGGGAGACCCGCCGGGGCACCGGGGCGGGGGCGTGAGGCCCCCGTCGGCTCACCGCCATGCTACGTGCCGGTCACCTGAGGGGCTCCGGCACGGGAGGCGGTGCGCGTCACCCCTCCTCGAGCGCGGCGCGGCTCAGCGCCCGTTGGTCCGGTCACCCTCGGCGGCGATGGCCCGCTGCTCGAGGGCGCGGACCAGGGCACGCTCCACCGCGTCGTCGAGCGTGCGGTTCACGGCCCGGTCGACGGCCCGGTCCACGGCCTTCGTGACCGCCTTCTCCAGGGCCTTGTCCGGCTTGCCGGGGCGCTCGCCGTCCCGCGCGCCCTCCCGGACCCCCCGGGCCTGCTCGAGCTCGCCGCGCAGGTAGTCGCGGGTGACGACCTCGCCGAGCTGCAGCCGCATCGACGCCAGCTCGCGGGCGAGGTACTCGGTCTCGGCCGACAGCCGTCCCGCGCGCATGCGGTCCTCCTCGAGGGAGACGCGGTCGCGGTCGTCCTGGCGGTTCTGCGCCAGCAGGATGAGCGGCGCGGCGTACGCGGCCTGCGTCGAGAACGCGAGGTTGAGCAGGATGAACGGGTAGGGGTCCCACTGCAGGCTGATCGCGAAGACGTTGAGCGCGATCCAGGTGGCGACGAGGATCGACTGCCACAGCAGGAACGTGCCGGTGCCGAGGAAGCGGGCCAGGCGCTCGGCGACCCGCGCGAACCACTCGGTGTCGACGGTGAGGCGCAGTCGGCGGCTGCCGGCGGGCTGGTCCAGGCGCCGGCGGGTGGTGGGCTCAGGCACGGCCGCCTCCGGTGGGTGCGGCCCGTGTCGTGGGGGTCGGCTCCGGGTCGGGCTGCGAGCGCCAGTCCTCGGGCAGCAGGTGGTCGAGGACGTCGTCGACGGTGACGGCCCCGACCAGGTGCCCGGCCTCGTCGATGACGGGCCCGCAGACGAGGTTGTAGGTCGCGAAGTAGCGGGTGACCTCGGCGAGCGACGCCTCGGGCCCCAGGCGCGTGAGCTCGGCGTCGAGCACGCCCGCGACGAGGTCCGACGGCGCCTCGCGCAGCAGCCGCTGGGCGTGCACGCAGCCGAGGTAGCGCCCGGTCGGGGTGGCCGTGGGCGGCCGGCAGACGAACACCATCGACGCCAGCGCCGGGGTGATGTCGGGGTTGCGGACGTGGGCGAGCGCCTCGGCGATCGTCGCGCCGGGCTGGAGCACGATCGGCTCGGGCGTCATGAGCCCGCCCGCGGTGTCCGACGAGTAGGTCAGCAGCCGCCGGACCGGCTCGGACTCCTCGGGCTCCATGAGACCGAGCAGCTCCTCGGACTCGGCGCCGGGGAGGTCCGCGAGCAGGTCGGCCGCGTCGTCGGGGTCCATCTCCTCGAGCACGTCGGCGGCGCGCTCGGTGGACAGGTGGCGCAGGAGGTCCTGCTGCTCGGACGACGGGAGCTCCTCGAGCACGTCGGCGAGCCGGTCGTCGCCCAGGCCGTCGGCGACGTCGTGCCGGCGGCGCTGGGGCAGGTCCATCAGCGCGTGCGCGATGTCGGCCGGGCGCATGTCCTCGAACGTCGAGAGCAGCTGCTCGGTGCCCTGCCCGGACTCCGAGAGCGAGAGCCCGGAGATCGCCGCCCACGGCAGCACCTGCACCGGGCCCCGCCGGCCCAGCCGCCCGACGAGCTCGCGCACCGCGAGGCGCGTGACCAGCCAGTCGCGGCTGCGCTGGTGCTCCATGAGCACGTCGACGACCTGCGCGTCGGCGTCGTGGTCGACCACCCGCACGCGGGCGTCGAGCATCTCCCCGACGACGAGCACCTCGTTGGGGCGCTGCGCGAACGCCCGCAGGTTGACCTGCCCCGTCGCGAGCGTGACCGCCGCGGCGTCCACGGACGTGACCCGCAGCATCGGCACGAAGATGCGCCGCCGCGAGCCCACCCCGACGACGAGGCCGAGCACGCGGGGTGGCCGCGGGCCCACCGCCACCGCGCAGACCGCGTCGCGCACGCGGCCGATCCGCTCGCCGTCCGGGCCCAGGACGGGCAGCCCGACCATGCGGGCCACGAACACCCTGGACATGGCGGTAGTCACCGCAGCAGGTTAACGGTCGCGCGCCGCCGGTCGTGCCGTCCGGCTGGATCGAGTCACCGGTGAGAGGGTCGCCACCTCGACCGATGCTCCGTGACGGTCCGTGTCAGCATCGGCGACCAGCCCGCGGCGTGCCCCGAGCGCCCGCGGACGGACGACGAGGAGGTCAGCAGTCTCGTGAGTGTCGTGAACCGCCCCCGCCGGTCGTGCCTGGCGGTGCCGGGGTCGAGCCAGAAGTTCATCGACAAGGCCCGGACCCTGCCCGCCGACCAGATCTTCCTCGACCTCGAGGACGCCTGCGCGCCGCTGGTGAAGCCCGAGGCCCGCAAGACGATCGTGGCCGCGCTCAACGAGGGCGGCTGGGAGGGCAAGACGCGCGTCGTGCGCGTCAACGACTGGACCACCGAGTGGACCTACCGCGACGTCACCGAGGTCGTGGAGGGCGCCGGGGCCAACCTCGACGCGATCATGCTGCCGAAGGTCCAGACCGCCGAGCAGGTCCACGCGCTCGACATGCTGCTCACGCAGATCGAGAAGACGATGGGCCTCGAGGTCGGCCGGCTGGGCATCGAGGCGCAGATCGAGAACGCGCGCGGGCTGAACAACGTCGTCGCGATCGCCGCGTCGTCGCCGCGCCTGGAGACCATCGTCTTCGGCCCCGCCGACTTCATGGCCTCGATCAACATGAAGTCGCTGGTGGTCGGCGAGCAGCCCCCCGGCTACACCGAGGGCGACGCCTACCACTACATCCTCATGCAGATCCTCATGGCCGCGCGGGCCAACGACCTGCAGGCCATCGACGGCCCCTACCTGCAGATCCGCGACGTCGACGGCTTCCGCCGCGTCGCGAACCGCGCCGCCGCGCTCGGCTACGACGGCAAGTGGGTGCTGCACCCCGGCCAGATCGACGCCGCGAACGAGACCTTCTCGCCGTCGCAGGAGGACTACGACCACGCCGAGAACATCCTCGACGCCTACGAGTGGTTCACCTCGGAGGCGGGCGGCGCCAAGGGCTCCGCGATGCTCGGCGACGAGATGATCGACGAGGCGTCGCGCAAGATGGCGCTGGTCATCGCCGGCAAGGGCCGCGCCGCGGGCATGACCCGCGGCGAGCGGTGGACGCCGCCGGAGAGCTAAGGCGATACTCGCCGGTAACTTCTACTCGCCCAGGAGCACCACGCATGGCACGCCTCGCCCAGACCGCCGGCCTGACCGATGTGCAGCAGGAGATCCTGTCCACGGTCCGCGACTTCGTGGACAAGGAGATCATCCCGCACGCGCAGCAGCTCGAGCACGACGACGTCTACCCGCAGGACATCGTCGACGGGATGAAGGAGATGGGCCTGTTCGGGCTCATGATCCCGGAGGAGTTCGACGGTCTGGGCGAGTCGCTGCTGACCTACGCGCTGGTCGTCGAGCAGATCGCCCGGGGGTGGATGAGCGTCTCGGGCGTCATCAACACCCACTTCATCGTCGCCTACATGCTGCGCCAGCACGGCACGCCCGAGCAGAAGGCGCACTACCTGCCGAAGATGGCGACCGGCGAGATCACCGGGTCGTTCTCCATGTCCGAGCCCGACCTCGGCTCGGACGTCGCGGCCATCAAGACCAGCGCGAAGGCCGACGGCGACGACTACGTCGTCAACGGCGCCAAGATGTGGCTGACCAACGGCGGGTCGTCGAACCTGTCGGCGGTGCTGGTCAAGACGGACGAGGGCGCCGAGAAGCCGTACCAGAACCTGACGACGATCCTCGTCGACAAGGAGCGCGGCTTCGGCAAGGTCGCCGAGGGCCTCAGCATCCCCGGCAAGATCGACAAGATGGGCTACAAGGGCGTCGACACCACCGAGATGGTGTTCGACGGCTTCCGCATCCCGCAGTCGCAGGTCCTCGGCGCGGCGCCCGGCAAGGGCTTCGCGCAGATGATGGACGGTGTCGAGGTCGGCCGCGTCAACGTCGCCGCCCGCGCCTGCGGCATCGCGATCCGCGCCTTCGAGCTCGGCATCGAGTACGCCCAGCAGCGCTCCACCTTCGGCAAGCCGATCGCCCAGCACCAGGCGATCTCGTTCAAGCTCGCCGAGATGGCCACCAAGGTCGAGGCCGCGCACCACATGATGGTCAACGCCGCGCGCCTCAAGGACCGCGGCGAGCGCAACGACGTCGAGGCCGGGATGGCCAAGATGCTCGCCTCGGAGTACTGCAAGGAGGTCACCGAGGAGTCGTTCCGCATCCACGGCGGCTACGGCTACTCCAAGGAGTACGAGATCGAGCGCCTCATGCGCGAGGCGCCGTTCCTGCTCATCGGCGAGGGCACCTCGGAGATCCAGAAGACGATCATCAGCCGCGGTCTGCTCAAGGACTACAAGCTGCGCTGATCGCTCGACGGCGCCGGGCGGCGGTACGGTCCTGCGTCACACCCCGTCCGGTCCGGGCACTCCCGGGCCGGGCGAGGCGTTGACGTACCAGTTGGACCGTATGGAAGACAGCGAGGGATCGTCGTGACTGCGCCGTTCACCGGGAACCGCCCTGGCGCCCAGCCCGGGCTGCCGAACCTCCCCGAGCCGCCGTCGGGCTGGCCGGTCGGCTCGTACGCGAAGTACGAGGAGGCGCAGCGCGCTGTCGACCACCTGGCGGACAACGACTTCCCGGTCGCCGACGTCACCATCGTCGGGGTCGACCTCATGCTCGTCGAGCGGGTCATCGGTCGCCTGACCTGGGGCCGCGTCCTGCTCACCGGCGCGGCGTCCGGGGCGTGGCTGGGTCTGTTCGTGGGCCTCGTGCTGTCGCTGCTCTCGCCCACCGGCGGCCTCGCCTCGATCCTCACCGGCCTCGTCATCGGCATCGTGTTCGGTGTCGTGTCGGGCGCGATCACCTACGGCGCCTCCCGCGGCCGGCGCGACTTCACCTCGCAGAGCCAGCTCGTGGCCGGGCGCTACGACGTCCTCTGCCAGCCCCGCAACGCCGAGAAGGCCCGCGACATGCTGGGCAAGCTCGCCATGGGCACCGAGGGCTGACCTCCCCGCCCCTGCCTCCTGAGACCGTCCGACGGCGGGCGCGCTGCCCGGGGCCGGCCGACCCGGTCAGAGCCAGCGGTTCTTCCGGAACGTCCGCCAGAGGACGCCGCAGATGAGCAGGATCGCGAGGATCACCGCCGGGTAGCCGAACTCCCAGTGCAGCTCGGGCATGTAGTCGAAGTTCATGCCGTAGATGCCGGCGAGCATCGTCGGCACGGCGAGCAGGGCCGCGTAGGCGGTGATCTTGCGCATGTCGTTGTTCTGGCGCAGCGTGATCTTCGCGAGCACCGCGTCGACCAGCGTCGTGAGCAGCTCGTCGAACGACGCGACGCGCTCGGCCACGGTGGCGAGGTGGTCCTCGACGTCGCGGAAGTAGCTGCGCACCTCCGACGGCACGAGCGGCGAGTAGCCCTCGGTCAGCCGCCGCATGGGCGTGACCAGCGGCGTCACGGCCCGGCGCAGCTCGAGCACCTCGCGCTTCATCATGTAGATCTGCTCGGCGCCGACCTCGGTGTACGGCGCGAACACCTCGGTCTCCATGACGTCGATGTCGTTCTCCACGCCGGCGGCGACGTCGAGGTAGGAGTCGACGATGTGGTCGGCGACGGCGTGGAGCACGACCGCCGGTCCCTGGGCGAGGTGCTCGGGGTCGGCCTCGAGGTTGTGGCGCACCCGGCGCAGCCCGGAGTGCTGGCCGTGGCGCACGGTGACGACGAAGTCGCGGCCCAGGAACACCATGAGCTCGCCGGACTCGACGATCTCGTTGGCGGTGGTCGGGGACGCGTGCGCCACGTAGCGCATGGTCTTGAACACCGAGAACAGCATGTCGTCGCCGCCGCCCGCGGCCCCGGTGTACCGCTCGATCTTCGGGCGCTGGTGGGCGTGCACGGCGTCCTCGACGGCCAGCGGGTGCAGGCCGAACACCTCGGCGATGTCGTGGATCTGCTCGGCGTCGGGCTCGTGCAGGCCGATCCACACGAAGCCCTCGCCGCGCCGGCGGACCTCGCCGATCGCGTCACGGTGGTTCCAGTGCCCGTCGAGCCGCCTGCCGTCGACGTAGACCGCGCAGTCGACGACGAAGGCGGCCAGCGGCACGTGGGGGACCCGCGGGTCCTTTGCGCGACCCGGGCGGATCACGCGGGCTCCGGCGTTGCGCAGGGTGGGCAGGGCAGGCATGACGACCTCCGGGGACCGGACGGGGTGCGGACTTCGGACATCCAGCCACCGCGTCCCTCCCGGACCACCCGCGGACGCGTCAGCGCCGGGTGGTCCCACGGGAGGGGACGCGGCCCGTACTCGGGGGCAGGGCAGCCGGCCTGCAATAGGAGTCGTCCACGTCTCACCTCCCTCGCCTCGCGCGACACGAACTCGGTCGGTCCGTCATCCTAGCGACCTTCGTCGGCGCCGTCGGACCGAGGAGTCACAGGTCTCGGACGCGGCGCCTTCTCGACCAGAGACGTTCAGGAGGCGGATCCGTGCAGTTCGGTCGGTACTTCGAGGAGTTCGAGGTCGGCGCCACGTACAAGCACTGGCCGGGCAAGACGGTCACCGAGTACGACGACCACCTCTTCTGCCTCATCACGATGAACCACCACCCGCTGCACCTCGACTCCCACTACGCCGAGGGCACCCAGCAGGGGCGCAACGTCGTCGTCGGCAACTACGTCTACTCGCTGCTGCTCGGGATGTCGGTGGCCGACGTGTCGGGCAAGGCCATCGCGAACCTCGAGGTCGAGTCGCTGCGCCACGTCAAGCCGGTGTTCCACGGCGACACGATCTACGGCGAGTCGACGGTGCTCGACAAGAAGGAGTCGTCGTCGAAGAACGACCGCGGCGTCGTCCAGGTCGAGACGATCGGCTACAACCAGGACGGCGTCGTGGTGTGCATCTACCGCCGCAAGGTGATGGTGCCCAAGCGCCCGGCGTCCGAGGGCACCGACGAGGCCGTGGAGGCGGAGCAGCCCCGCCGCCCGGTCCCGCAGCGCGACTAGCGGGGCAGGCAGTCCCACCCGCGCAGCGCGGCGGTGAGCCCGGTGACGAGCTCACCGGCCGCGTCGAGGGCGGCGTAGGCGGCGGCGTCGACGAAGCGGGCGTCGGCGGCGTCGTCACCCGCGCGCGGCTCCGTCGCCGGGTCGGACGCGTCGGAGAGCCGGCAGCGGAAGTCGTGGATGACGAACGTCCGCCCGTCCGGCGCGGGCCGGCGCACGTGCCCGACCTCCTCGCCGACGACGACGTCGAGCCCGGTCTCCTCGGCGACCTCGCGCGCCGTGGCGGCGACCGTCGTCTCGCCCGGGTCGACCTTCCCGCCGGGCAGCGACCAGCGTCCGGCCTCGGGATCGTGGCCCCGGCGCACGAGCAGCAGGCGGCCCCGCGCGTCGGTGACGATGCCCCCGACGCACACCACGTCACCCGCCACACCACGCGACGCGCCGAGCGCCACCTGGGGATCACGCATCGTCACACGAGATCACCCTAGTATCACCCGTGGCCGGATGTCCGTCACGGCCCGGACGACCCATACTGCCCACGACCACGGCGACGACCGCGAGGGATCCTGGTGAACGCGAGAAAGATCGGCATCTTCGTGGGCGTCGCGTTCCTGCTCTTCTTCGTGATCTCCCAGCCCCAGGGCTCGGCGGATCTGGTGCTCAGCATCCTGACGATCCTGGGCGACGCGGCGGCTGCAGTGGTGGAATTCATCCAGGCGCTGTTCTAGGTCCGGAGGTCCGACGTGCTGGCACCCCGCGAGGTCGACGAGTACGTCCTGCCCACCGAGCGGCGGGTGATCCGCTTCCGCCGGCACTGGGCGGTCATCGTCGGCGAGGTGCTGCAGGCCGTCGTCCTGTTCGTCCTGCTCGCGCTCGGCGCGGCGTTCCTCCCGCAGAACGTCGTGCTGGACAACCTGTTCTGGTACGGCGCGCTGCTCGTGCTGCTCAAGACCAGCTACAAGGTCAGCGAGTGGTGGGTCGAGAAGGTGGTCGTCACCGACAAGCGCGTCATGCTCACCAAGGGGATCTTCACCCACCAGGTCGGCATGATGCCGCTGACCAAGGTCACCGACCTGACGTTCGAGCGCAGCCTCAACGGCCGCCTGCTCGGCTACGGGACGATGGTCATCGAGTCGGCCGGTCAGATCCAGGCGCTCAACCGCATCGACTTCCTGCCCGACCCCGAAGAGGTCTACGAGGCCATCTCCGAGCTGGTGTTCGGCGACAAGCGCCAGACCCGCTCGTACACGCTGCCGGGGTCCGGGTTCGGCGGCGCGCGGGGACGGCGGCGCTGAGGCCCGGCCGGTGATACTGGCCGGGTGATCGACCTCCACACCCACTCCGCGGTCTCCGACGGCACCGACTCGCCGACCGAGCTCGTCGCCACGGCCGTGGCCGCCGGCGTCACCGTGCTCGCGCTGACCGACCACGACACGACGGCGGGCTGGGACGAGGCCACCCGGGCGCGTCCTGCGGAGCTCACGCTCGTGCGTGGTGCGGAGTTCTCCACCGAGAGCCCCGACGGGCGGGGCGGGACGGTCACCGCGCACGTGCTGGGCTACCTCTTCGACCCCGCCGCCCCCGAGATCCTCGCCGAGCAGGAGCGGCTGCGGGCCTCGCGGCGCGAGCGGGTGCGGGCGATGGGGGAGCGGATGGCCGCGGGCGGGCTCCCCGTCGACGGCGAGGCGCTGCTGGCCCGCCTACCCGCCGACGCGCCCGCCGGGCGCCCGCACCTCGGGCAGGCGCTCGTCGAGGCCGGCGTGGTGGGGTCGGTGTCCGAGGCGTTCGAGCACATCCTGCGCAAGGACGGCCCGTACTACGTCGAGAAGGAGGACACGCCGATCGCGCGGGCGATCGCGATGATCGTGGCCGCCGGTGGCGTGCCGGTCTTCGCGCACCCCTTCGCCCGGCGGCGCGGTCCGGTGGTCGAGGCGTCGGTGCTGGCGGACCTGGCGCGCGAGGGTCTCGTGGGCATCGAGGTCGACCACCCCGACCACGACGCGGACGACCGCGCGGCGCTGCACGAGGTCGCGGCGGCCGAGGGCCTGTTGGTCACGGGCTCGAGCGACTACCACGGCACCAACAAGTCCACCCCGATCGCCGCGGAGACCACCGCGCGGGACCAGTTCGAGGCCCTCGCGGCGCGCGCGACGGGGGCCGAGGTGCTCGCGGGCTGAGGACGCGGAGCGCAGCGGAACCGGACCACGGACGCTCTCCCGGCGCCGCCTAGGGTGGAGGCGATGAGCATGCAGCTGGGTCTGGACGGCATGCCCGCCCGCCTGGTCCGCGTGACCCCGTCGCGCCTGGCCACCTGGCAGGACTGCCGGCGCCGCTACCGCCTGACCTACCTCGACCGCCCCGCGCCGCCGCGGGGCGGGCCGCGGGCGGCGAGCACGCTCGGCGCCGTGGTGCACAACGCGCTGCACGCCGTCTTCGGCGAGCGCCCCGCCCGGCGCAGCGCCGCCCGCGCGGCCCTGGAGGTGGACCGGCACTGGTCGTCGGAGGGTTTCCGCGACGACGCCCAGGCCGCCGAGTACCGCGAGCGCGCCCGGACGTGGGTCGGCGACTACGTCGAGCGCCACGGCGTCGTCGACGCGCCGGAGCCGGTGGGCGAGGTCGTCGGGCTCGAGCGGTGGCTGTCCGCGCCCGTCGGGGCGATGGTCGCCGAGGGTCGCGCCGACCGTCTCGACGACCGCGACGGCGAGGTCGTCGTCGTCGACTACAAGACCGGCCGCCGGGTGCCCGACGCCGCCGACGCCGCGGGCTCGCCGGCCCTCGCGCTCTACGTCCTCGCCGCGCGCCGCACGCTGCGCCGCCCGTGCCGCCGGGTCGAGCTGCACCACCTGCCGAGCGGGACGATCGCCGCCGCCGACCACGACGAGGCCTCGCTCGCCGCCCACCGCGAGCGGGCCGAGGCCGGCGCCACCGCGCTCGGTGCGGCCGCCGACGTGCTCGAGGAGGACCCGCGCCGCGCCGAGGAGCTCTTCCCCCCGCTGCCCGGGCCCCGCTGCGGCGCCTGCGAGGTCCGGCGGCACTGCCCGGAGGGACGCGCCGCCGCGCCCGCGGAGCCGGCCTGGTCGGGGCTCGCGCCGTGAGCGCCGCCGAGCCGGACCCGGGACGCCCGGACGGGCCGGAGACGCAGCCGACGCCACCGCGGCCGTGGAGCGGGGGCGAGGCGCCGATCCCGCCCCGCGGGGGCGCACCTGGCGGTCCCGGCGCCCGCGGTGCCCCCGGCGTGACCGCCACCGGCTCCTGGCGCCCGACCTCCACCGAGCGCTGGACCTCGCCCGCCGGCGTGCCCCGCGCGGCGACCCGCCGGGAGCGGGCGCGCGCCGTCGGCCGGCCCACCCCGCCCTCGGGCCTGTCGACCGGGGCGATCGCGCGCACCGGACGCCCCGACCGCCTCGCCGGCACCCGCCGCCGCCTCGTGGCCCTGGCACGCGTGCTCGCGGGCGGGCTCGTGGTGCTCGCGGTGGTCGTCGTCGCCGCGCCGTGGCTCCTCGGCGGGCCCGGGCCGGGCGTGGACACCGTGGCCGCGCACCTGTTCGGCGCGGTCGTCGCGGTCGGCGCGACCGCGATCGCCGCGCACCGCCGCACCTCCTCCGGGGTGGCGGTGCTCGCCGCCGCGTCGGTGCCGGTGATCCTCTTCCTGCTGCTCGCGATCAGCTGGTGGGCCTGAGCGGCCCGTCAGCCCAGCAGGTCGTCGCGCAGCCAGGTGCGCCACGTCGGGACGAGGACGTCGAGCAGGGCCGTCGGGTTCTCGACGTTCGGCGCGTGCGCGGCGTGGGGCACGGCGGCGAACTCGGCCTCGAGGCGGTCGGCCATGGTGCGCTGCATGCTCACCGGCCAGGCGTCGTCGTCGATCCCGCAGACGATGAGGCACGGCACGCGGCGGGCCCGGACGGCGGCGACGAGCTCGGCGGTGCGGTCGGGCTCGGCGCGCAGCGCGTCGCCCATACCGAGCAGCCCGGTCACCGTGGAGCGGCGCAGGCGCTCGCGCAGCAGGGCGACGACCTGCGGGTCCTTCGACGACCACTCCCCGGACGCGTCGCGCAGCGCGATGACGTCCTCGATGCCCCGGCGGCGCAGGATCGGCTCGAGCACGTCGAGGTTCGTCCGCCGTTGGCCCATGGGCAGCTCGCCGGGCCCGGAGTCCATGAGCGTCAGCCCGCGCACCGCCGCCCCGGCCAGCACCGCGGCGCGGGCGACGAGCCCGCCGAACGAGTGCCCGAGCAGCAGGACCCGGCGGCCGGCGGCGACCTCGTCGGCGACGATCCCGGCGATCACCGGCCCGAGCCGGTCCGGCTGGTACTCGCTCTCGGCGGCCGGGCCGGGCGACTCGTACTGGCCGGGCAGGTCGAGCGCGAGCACCCCGATGCCGCCCGCGGCGACGGCGTCGATGAGCGGCGCGAAGTCCTCCTTCGAGCCGGAGTAGCCGGGCAGCAGCAGCGCCGTGGCGGGCCGGCCCTCGATCGCGGCCGCCGCGTCGGGCTCGGCCCGCAGCGCCGCGAGGGGACCGAGCGACGACGGGACCGTGACCCGGCGCGCACCGTGGGGGTGGCGCTGGGCCCGGCCCCGGCCCACCGGGAGCGCGGGCGTGGCGTCGGGCGGGCCGGCCGGCACGCCGGTGGCCTCACGAGCCACCGCACCGTCCAGCCCGTCGTCCGCCGTGTCGTCCGCCGTGCCGTCCGACGGCGCGGCGGTGCCGGGGTGATCGGGGCGGCCCACCTCGGGGAGTCTGCCGCATGACAGGCCCGGAAGGGCCGTGACGTGGTGCGGGCGGCGGTGCGGTCAGCCCGGCGGGCGCAGGGCGACGACGGTCGATCCGCGCAGCTCGACCACGGTGGTGCCGGTGGCGGCGACGGCCACCGGGGCGGTCGGGTCCCCGCCCCGGGCGACCGGGACGACCGGGCCGCGGGGGGTGCCCGTCGCGGCGTCGACGACGGCGAGGCCGTCGGGCACCGGGACGAGCGCCACGGCCGCGGGCGCGCTGCCCGGCCACGCCGCGCCCGCCCCGAGCGTGCCGGGCAGGGTCCAGCGGGGCCGCAGGTCGCCCGCGTCCAGCCCGACGGTGGCGGTGCCCGTCCACCACAGCAGGACCGGGCCGACGGGCCGGACGGTCGCCGCGAGGTCGGTCGGGTCGGTCGTGGGGCCGGCCGCCGTGCCGAGGGGGTACACGGTCTCGGGGATCAGCGTCTCGGCGTCGGCCGAGGTGCCGACCACGTGCAGCGTGCCGTCCGGCGCCGCCCACGCGGCGCGCTGGTCGGTCAGCGCGACGAGCCGCGCGCCGCGCACCCCGAGGGGGGTGCTGGAGCGCTCCTCGGGCTTCTCCGAGCTCTGCGGGTCGGCGTCGACGACGGTCAGCCGGTCGCTGTCCTCGCCGGGGCAGCGCTGGACCATGCCGACGGTGCCGCCGCCGACGGCGATCGAGCCGTTGGTGCACTCCGCGCGCGGCTGGGCGTCGGGCGGCTGCACGGGCGTCGCGACGCGGCCGACCTCGGTGGTCAGCACGAGGTCGGAGCGCCAGGTCTCGACGTGGTCCGCGCCGGTGCCGGTGACGTGGTCGCGGTCGGCGAGCAGGCGGGTGCCCTCGCGCAGGTCGGCGTTGCGGGCGGGGCCGCGGGTGCCGGTGTCGGGCTCGAGGGCGGCGACGTCGGAGCACCACGTGCCCAGCGGCCCGTCGGTGCGGAACACCGCCAGGACGTCGCCGAACCCGGTGCCGACGGTGCACGGCGCCTCGGGCCGGCTGTAGCGCCACGCCTCGCGGCCGGTGACCGGGTCGTGGCCGACGACGCCGTCCGGGCCCGCGGTGACCACGGCCGGGCCGACCGCGAGCGGCGCCGGCGTGGCCGGGCTCGCGGCCCGCCACACCTCGCCCAGGGCGGTCGGCACGGGGCCGTCCGCGCCGGGCTGCAGCGGCGGCGACGCCGGGGTGAGCTCGGTGTCCGCCGCGTCACCGGACGCCAGCACCAGCAGTGTGCCGACGACGGCCGCCACCACCAGGAACGCGACGGCGACGAGGTCGCCGCGGCTGCGCCGCTCCGGGCGCGGCAGCCGGGACGGGCGCGGGGACCCGTCCCTCGACCGGTCGCCCGGGTCGGCGGACCCGGGCGTGCGGGCCGACGTCGGCGAGCTCACCGGCGCGTGGCCCTACTCGGTCGTGGACGCCGCGGGTGCGGCCTCGGCGGGCGCGGTGCCCGCGCCGTCGGACCCGTCCGGCGAGGCACCGTTCGCGCCGGACCGGGAACCCGATCCGCGGCCGCCCCGACGGCGGCGACGGCGTCGGCCGCCCTCGCCCGAGCCCTCGCCCGAGCCCTCGCCCGAGCCCTCGGTCAGGGTCTCGGTCGAGCCCCCGTCCGCGTCACTGGTGGCTTCCTCGTGCCGCTCGGTGTCGGCGTCGGTGCCGGTCTCCGTGCCCTCGGCGCCGTCACCGGAGACGACCTCGCCGGCGCGGCGGCGGGTGCGCGAGCGCGTCCGGCGCGGACGCCGCCGGCCCTCGTCCTCGCCGGACTCCTCACCGGCCTCGGCGTCACCCTCGCGACCGCCGGAACGGCCGTCGCGCGACCGGCCCCGGCCGCGCCCGCCGCTCTCGCGGGTCTCGCGGCGCGGGCCGTCCTCGGCCTCCTCCTCCGCGGGGCGGCGGCGCCGGGCCACGCGCCCGCCCGAGCCCTCGGGGATGCCGAGGTCGGCGTAGAGGTGCGGCGAGCTGGAGTACGTCTCCGGCGGCTCCGGGGCACCGAGCCCCAGGTCGTCGGAGATCATCTTCCACTTGGGCAGGTCGTCCCAGTCGACGAGCGTGATGGCGATGCCCGTCTTGCCCGCGCGGCCGGTGCGCCCGATGCGGTGGATGTAGGTCTTGGCGTCGTCGGGGCACTGGTAGTTGACGACGTGCGTGACGCCGGTGACGTCGATGCCGCGGGCGGCGACGTCGGTGCAGACCAGGACGTCGATGCGGCCCTCGCGGAACGCGCGCAGCGCGTGCTCGCGGGCGCCCTGGCCCAGGTCGCCGTGCACGGCGCCGACGGCGAAGCCGCGCTCGGCGAGCTCCTCGGACACCTTGCTCGCGGTGCGCTTGGTGCGGGTGAACACCATGGTCGGCCCGCGGTCGGTGGCCTGGAGGGTCCGCGCCAGTATCTCGACCTTGTCCAGGGCGTGGGCGCGGTAGACGAACTGCTGGGTCTTCTCGCCGATGGCGCTGGCGTCGACCTGCTCGGCGCGGATGTGCGTCGGCTGCGTGAGGAACGTGCGGGCCAGCGTGATGATCGGCCCGGGCATCGTCGCCGAGAACAGCATCGTCTGGCGCTTCTCGGGCAGCATGCCGAGGATGCGCTCGACGTCGGGCAGGAAGCCCAGGTCGAGCATCTCGTCGGCCTCGTCGAGCACCAGGCCGCTGACCTTGGCCAGCACCAGGTGGCCCTGCTGGGCGAGGTCGAGCAGGCGCCCCGGGGTGCCGACGACGAACTCGACACCGCGCTGCAGGGCGGCGATCTGCTGCTCGTACGGGCGCCCGCCGTAGATCGACACCACGCGGGTGCCGAGGCCCTGGGAGGCGGTCTCGATGTCCTTGGCGACCTGCACGCACAGCTCGCGGGTGGGGACGACGATCAGCGCGCGCGGCGTGCCGTCGTCGGTGGGGCGGCCCAGGCGCTGCAGCAGCGGGACGCCGAAGCCGAGGGTCTTGCCGGTGCCGGTGCGCGCCTGGCCGATGACGTCCTCGCCGGCGAGGGCCAGCGGCAGCGTCAGCTCCTGGATGGCGAAGGTGCGCTCGATGCCGACCTTCGCGAGGGCCTCGACGATCGTGGGGTCGACGCCCAGCTCGGCGAAGGTGGGGGCGTCCTCGGTGACGGGGGCGCGGGCCTGCAGCGGCGCGGCGACCGGCTCGTCGTCGGGAGGACCGGAGTCGGAACGGGGGTCGGTGGTGACGGTGGTCAGGGGTCTGCCTCTCTCGCGTCGTGCGCGCGAGGCGGGCCGGCTGGCTCGACCACGTCCGGGGTCGGCGACGGTGCGCACTGGTGCACGGGCCCGCTCCCTCGTCGGAGCGCGACCCCACGTCACCGGACGCGGGAGAGCCGGCGGAGGCGCCCGCACGCTCGGGTGCGTCTCGCGGCGCACGACGGCGACCGGGCGGTCGGCGACGATGCATGCCACCGCGGGACGCCTCCATGGTACCGGGCGCCCCGGGACACCCGTGTCACCGGCGGTCGTGGCCGAGTCGTCGCCCGCCCCAGCGCGTCACAGCCCTAGGGTGGGCGGCCGTGAGCGAGCCCGGGGGCGATCGCCCCGCCACCAGCACCGACCCGTCCGGTGACCCGCCCGTCGACCTGCTCGGCGCCGTGGCCTACGGCGCCCTGACCGCGTTCACCAGGCTCGCCGCCGACGCCGCGCTCGCCCCGGACCTGACCGGGCGCGCCGAGATGGCCGCGCTCGCGGCGGTCGAGATGGCGCACGTCGAGCGCGTCCGGGCGCACCTCGCGCAGCGGGGTGTGGACCTCATCACCACGATGGCCCCCTTCGCCCCGGTGCTCGACTCCTTCGCGGCGCGCACCGCGTCCCGCGACTGGGGCGAGGCGCTCGTCGGCGCCTACGTCGGGCGCACGCTCGCGGTGGACCTCGTCGCCGCCTCGGGGGCCGCCGACGACAGCGACGCGTCCGAGCTCCTGCGCGGCCCCGACGCCGGCCGCGAGGCCGCCGGGGAGAGCGGGTTCGACGCCTTCGCCGAGCGGGCGGTGGGCGAGCTGATCGTCGACGAGCGCACCGCCGGGCGCCTCGCGATGTGGGGCCGGCGACTGCTGGGCGAGACGCTCGCCGCGGCCGCCGAGGTCCTCGACGAGCACCCGCAGGCGGCCGCCGCGCTGCTCGGCGGGGCGTCGCGGGGCGCGGTGTTCAAGGCGCTGAAGTCGCGGCACTCCAGGCGGCTGGCGGCGCTCGGCCTGTAGCCCGCCCGGACGCCGGACGTGGACTAGCCTCGCGCGGGCACAGCGCGACGGCACGACCGACACGTCGAGCAGCACGGGCACGTCGAGCAGCACGGGCACGTCGAGCGGTACGGGCACGACACAGCAGTCTCGAGCGGAGGAACGCGTGGAGGTCAAGATCGGCGTGGCGGAGAGCCCGCGCGAGCTGGTGGTCGCGAGCGACCAGTCGCCCGACGAGGTGCAGGCGCTCGTCGACGAGGCGCTGGCCTCGAACGGCGGCACGCTCGCGCTCTCCGACGACAAGGGCCGTCGGTACGTCATCCCCTCGGCTCGCATCGCCTACGTGGAGATCGGGCCGCCGGAGGGGCGTCGCGTGGGCTTCGGGGTCGGCAGCTAGCCACCCGGTGGCCGGGGCGGGGAGACCCGCCCCGGTCTCAGCCCTCCTGGCGGGGGAACCCGCCGATGCCGCGCCACGCGAGCTGCGACATCAGCGTGATCGCGTCCTCGCGCGGCGGCTGCAGGCCGGCGTCGAGCCAGTAGCGCGCGGCCGTCGTCGACAGGCCCACGAGCCCGACGGCGAGCAACCGGGCCCGCTCGGGCTCCAGGCCCGCGTCGGTGGTGACGGCCTCGGTGACGGCGTCGATGCAGTCCGAGGTCGCGCGGTCGACGAGGCCCGCGATCTCGGGCGTCGCGCGCGTGTCGGTCTCGAAGACCAGGCGCATCGCGCCGTCGCGGGAGGACACGACGTCGAAGTAGGCCTGGATCGTGGCCTGGACGCGCGCCTTGTTGTCGGTGGTCGAGCGGATGGCCGCGCGCACCGTGCGCACCATGTCGTCCGCGGCGCCCTGAACCAGCGCCCGGTACAGGTCGAGCTTGCCGGGGAAGTGCTGGTAGAGCACCGGCTTGCTGACCCCGGCCCGCTCGGCGATCTCGTCCATCGCCGCCGCGTGGTAGCCGCGGTGGCCGAACACGTCGCGCGCGGCCTCGAGCAGCTGGGCCCGCCGCGCCGAGCGGGTCATGCGCGGGCGCCCCGTCGGGGTGCCCGGGCTGCCCGGAAGGCTCGCCTGCCCGTTCATGGCCCCCGCCCCCAACCAACCGTCGTCCGCCGGGCGGCGCCGGTCTCGGCCGCCTCGGTCGCCCGACCCTACCCATCGGGTGACGTCCGTGCGGGTCGCGGCGCGCGGGGCGCCGACGTGCGGCGATCTCCGGGTGATCTCCGGGCTCATGCCCGGCGGGGTCGGAGTCCGCCTCCCGTCCACCCGGGCGTCACCGTGACGACACCGGCGGGACACCGCATGATGGTGCGCGTGATCGTCCGTCGTCCCGCGCCGTCCACCGGCCGGTCCTGGTCCGTCCGCGACGACGCGGCGGCGGGTCCGCACGTGCCCGCGCCCCCGCTCGCCGACCCGTCGGCGCTCGGCCCGACCGGCACGGCGACGGCGCCGACGCCGTACTGGCCGGGGCGCGTGGTGCCGGTCGGCCGGTCGGGCTCGCTGCACGTCCGCGAGACGCCGGGCCCGGCGGGGGAGACGGCGGTCTACGTCCACGGCCTCGGCGGCTCGTCGAACAACTGGACCGAGCTCGCCGGTGCGCTGTCCGCCCGCTTCCGGGGGCTCGCCGTCGACCTGCCCGGCTTCGGCCGCACGCCGCCGCCGTCGTCGGGCGACTACCGGCCGGCGGCCCACGCCGCGACGGTCATCGCCTACCTCGACGACCTGCAGCGGCAGGGCACCCGACCCGTGCACCTGCTCGGCAACTCCCTCGGCGGCGCGGTGTCCCTGCTCGTGGCCGCCCAGCGCCCCGACCTCGTGCGCACGCTGACCCTGGTCAGCCCCGCGATGCCCGACCTGCGCCCGCTGCCCTCGCGCCTCGGCGGCCGGCGCGCGGCGCTGGCCCTGCTGCCGCTGCTCGGGGCGAGCGCCCGCGCCGAGCAGGCCGCGGCCACGCCGGCCGAGCGCCTGGCCCGCACCATGGCCCTGTGCCACGCCGACCCCGACCGGGTCGGGCCCCGCGCCTTCGCCATGGCCGCGGAGGAGGCCGAGGAGCGGGCGGCCCTCGCGCACGCCCCGGAGGCCCTGCACCGGTCGTTCCTCGGGCTGCTGGGCACCTGGCTGGCCCCGTCGCCGCGCTCGCTGCGGGCGGCCGCCGCGCGGGTGCGCGCGCCGACGCTGGTCGTCTGGGGTGAGGTCGACCGTCTCGTCGGCGTGTACCGCGCCGCGCACACCGCCGCCGCCCTGCCCGCGGGGCGCCTGCTGCGGCTGCCGGGGGTCGGCCACGTCGCGCAGATCGAGCGCCCGCAGACCGTCGCCCGCGCCGTGCTGGGGCTGGTCGACGCCGCCGCCGACGGCTCCTGGCCGGCCGCGGGAACCCCGGTGCGGGCGCGCGGGACCGTGCGTGGCCGGCTGGACGCGGCGGCACGCCGAGTCCGTGATCGACTGCCGCGGGGCGTGGCCGGACCGGAGGCGTGTGGCACAGTGCCCGTGTGACCCGGCCGGCCAGGCGCCCCGCCGACGGGGAGGAGGCCCCGGCCGACTCCCCGCTCGACGCCTCCCCGACGGGGGACGGGCGTGCGCCGCGAGCGGGCCGTCCCGGGCGCGAGCCCACCTCGACCGCCGTCCGCGACCGGCCGCGGACCGGGTCCCGGCCCGGCGCCGGATCGCGGCCCGCGACGGCGCCACGGGGCCGGGCCGGCGCGCGCCCGCCCGCGCGCTCGGCGCCGCGGAAGTCGGTGCTGCGCTCCTGGCGGACCTGGGTGATCCCGGCGCTGGTGGTGCTCACCGTGCTCGCCGTCGTCGAGGCGGTGTCGCCCGACGGTGACGCGGGGTCGGCGTCGCCGCTGCTCGCACCGCCCGAGCGGCCGACGCCGGTGGTCACCGAGGCCCCGCGCGGCGTGGGCCAGAACGTCGACATCCCCTCGGCGGAGCTGCCCGCGGGCGGTGCGTTCCCGGTGACGGGCTCGGGGACCTGGCACGTGGTGCCGGGGACGACGCCCCAGGCCGGCACGGGTCGCGTCTACACCTACACCGTCGAGGTCGAGGACGGCATCGTCGTGCCCGAGGGCGAGCAGGCCTACGCCACCGCCGTCGACGCCACCCTCACCGACCCGCGCAGCTGGATCGGCTCCGGGCAGATCGCGGTGCGCCGCATCGACACCGGCGTGCCCGACTTCCGCGTCAGCCTCTCCGCGCAGATGACCATCCGCGGGCTGTGCGGCTACTCCCTGCGCTACGAGGCGTCGTGCTGGAAGTCCGACATCGGGCGCGTGCTCATCAACGGCAGCCGCTGGGTCCGCGGCGGCGCGGCGTTCGAGGGCCAGCTGGGCCTCTACCGGCAGTACGCCCTCAACCACGAGGTCGGGCACGTCTTCGACAACCCGCACGTGCCCTGCCCGGAGAACGGCGCCCTCGCGCCGATCATGATGCAGCAGAGCTTCGGGACGGCGAACGACTACCTCGCGCAGCTCACCGAGGAGAACCCGCAGGGCACGCAGATCCCCCGCGACGGGAAGGTCTGCCGGCCCAACGCGTGGCCCTACCCTCAGGGTCCCGTCGCGCCCGTCGGCTGACGTCACGTCCCCGGCCGGGGAACATGGCGGGGAGCGCGGCGGTTGTGCGTCGTGAGGACCCGAGCAGAAGAGATGGGGAGTTGAGCGCCGTCATGGCATCCCTGCCGCCCCTGGTGGAGCCGGCCGCGGAGCTGACCAAGGACGAGGTCGCCCGGTACAGCCGCCACCTGATCATCCCCGACGTCGGTGTCGACGGGCAGAAGCGTCTGAAGAACGCGAAGGTGCTCGTCGTCGGCGCCGGCGGCCTCGGCAGCCCGGCGCTGCTCTACCTGGCCGCCGCGGGCGTGGGCACCCTGGGGATCGTCGACTTCGACGTCGTCGACGAGTCGAACCTGCAGCGCCAGGTCATCCACGGGCAGTCGGACATCGGGAAGTCGAAGGCGCAGTCGGCCAAGGAGTCGGTCGCCGAGATCAACCCGTTCGTCACGGTCAACCTGCACGAGACGCCGCTGGACTCGTCGAACGCGCTGGACATCTTCCGCGACTACGACCTGATCCTCGACGGCACCGACAACTTCGCCACGCGCTACCTGGTGAACGACGCGGCGGTGCTGCTGGGCAAGCCGTACGTCTGGGGCTCGATCTTCCGGTTCGAGGGCCAGGTCTCGGTGTTCTGGGAGGACGCGCCGAACGGCCAGGGCCTGAACTACCGGCACCTCTACCCCGAGCCCCCGCCGCCGGGGATGGTCCCGTCGTGCGCCGAGGGCGGCGTGCTGGGCGTGCTGTGCGCGTCGATCGGCTCGATCATGGTCACCGAGGCCATCAAGCTGATCTGTGGCATCGGCGACCCGCTGCTGGGCCGGCTCAAGGTCTACGACGCCCTCGACATGGAGTACCGCGAGGTCAAGATCCGTCGGGACCCGAACGCCACCGAGGTCACCGAGCTCATCGACTACGAGGCCTTCTGCGGCACCGTCTCCGACGAGGCCCAGACCGCCGCGGCCGGGCACACCATCACGGCGCCCGAGCTCAAGGAGAAGATGGACGCGGGCGACAAGTTCGAGCTCATCGACGTCCGCGAGCCCCACGAGTGGGAGATCGTGCGGATCCCCGGCGCCAAGCTGATCCCGAAGGACAAGATCCTCTCGGGCGAGGCGTTCACCGAGATCCCGCAGGACCGCCAGACGATCCTGTACTGCAAGTCGGGCGTCCGCTCCGCCGAGGCGCTCTCGGCGCTGCACAACGCGGGCTTCTCCAACGCGGTGCACGTCGGCGGCGGCGTCACCGGTTGGGCGCAGCAGGTCGACACCTCGCTGCCCACCTACTGAGGCCCGGCCCCCAGCGAGGGCCCCACCGAGGGGCCACCGAGGGCATCACCGAGGACGAACGAACGCGCCGTTCGCTGCTTCCAGCGCAGCGAACGGCGCGTTCGTGTCTTTCCGGGTGGCCCTACCGCGCGCCGGCGGTGGCCGGGGTGCGGTCGGTCGCGGTGGTGTCGTCCTCGTCGTGGTCGAGGTCCCCGTGGGTCTCCTGCTCGATCGCGTCCCGGACCAGCGACGGGTCGTCGAGCGCGGCGTGGAAGCGCTCGTCGTCGCGCTCCCCGCACCAGCCCGCGACGACCATCGTGGCGACGGTGTTGCCGATGACGTTGGTCAGCGCGCGGCCCTCGCTCATGATGCGGTCGATGCCGGCGATGATCGCGATGCCGATGGCGATCGACTCCGTCGTGTAGAACTCGCCGCCGAAGGCCTGCAGCGACGCGGCGAGGGTCACCAGCCCCGCCCCGGAGACGCCGGCGGCGCCCTTCGAGGTCAGCAGCATGAGCGCGACGAGCCCGAGCTGCACGCCCCACGGGAGGTCCTGCCCGCCGGCCTGGGCGATGAACAGCGCCGCCATCGTCAGGTAGATGCAGGTGCCGTCGAGGTTGAACGAGTAGCCGGTCGGCAGCACCATGCTGACCGTCGAGCGGGACGCGCCCGCCGACTCGAGCTTGGCGAGCAGGCGCGGCAGCACCGTCTCCGAGGACGAGGTGCCGACGATGATGAGGATCTCGTCCTTGATCATCCGGATCAGCTTGAACACGTTGAACCCGGAGAACGCGGACACGGCGCCGAGCACCACGACGACGAAGATCAGGCACGTGCCCCAGAACGTCAGCATCAGCGCGAGCAGGTTGCCGAGGCTCTCGCCGCCGAGGGCACCGACGGTGTAGGCGATGCCGCCGAACGCCGCGATCGGCGCCAGGAACATGATCAGGCGGATCATGCCGAAGATGACCTTGGCGAACAGGTCGATCCCGCCGACGACGCGCTTGCGCAGGGCCGGGGCGAGCATCGAGGTCGCGGCGGCCACGAGGATCGCCAGCACCAGGACGCGCAGGATCTCGTTCTCGACGAACGGGCCGACGAAGCTGTCGGGCAGCAGGGTGTTCTCGATGAACTCCAGCGCGCCGCCGCCCTGGGACCCGCTGGCCACGTCCGCCTGCGCCTCGGCGAGGGTCTCGGGGTCGGGCGGGATCGGCGGGAAGCCGGCGCCGGGCTGGACGATGTTGACCACGAGCAGCCCGAGGCCCAGCGCCACCAGCGTCATGAGCAGGAAGTACGCGAGCGCCCGCACCGCGATGCCGCCGGCCGTGGCGAGGCTGCCGATCGAGGCGATCCCGACGATCACCGTGCAGAAGATGACCGGCGCGGTGATCATCTTGATGAGCTGGATGAAGATGTCGGGCAGGAACTTGAGGTCCGAGGCGAAGCCGGGCGCCGCGAGGCCCACGACGACGCCGAGCGCGATGCCGACGACCACCCAGAACCACAGCTGGGTGAAGACCCGGCTGCGGCTCCGTGAGGTGCCCGACGGTCCCGGAGGGGGTGCCTCCGCCTGCGTGGTCGACATCGTCGTCTCCTTCCGGCCCGCGGTTCCCCGGTGTGGGGTGGCGTGGGTCTCACCGCAGCGTGAGGCTAGGGACGCATCACCCTCCGTGCGAGGTCGAGGACGCGGAGTTGGGGATGAGTTGAGGAAAGGGCCGGGGAAGGGGAGGCGACGTGAAGGTCGTCCTCGTCGAGGACAGCGAGGCGGTCCGTGACGCGCTGGCCGCCGCGCTGCGGGCCGCCGGGTACCGCGTCACGCCCGTCGGCACCGGCGCGGGGGTGCTGGAGGCCGTCACCGGGCCCGACGCCGCCACCGACCCGCCCGACATCGTGCTGCTCGACCTCGGCCTCCCCGACCTCGACGGCGTCGAGGTGTGCCGGCGGCTGCGGGCGCGGTCGTCGGTGCCGGTCATCGCCGTCACCGCCCGGGGCCACCAGCAGGCGCGCGTGCTGGGCCTGCGCAGCGGCGCCGACGACTACGTCGTCAAGCCCTTCGCGATCGACGAGCTGACCGCGCGGATGGAGGCGGTCCTGCGTCGCAGCGCGGGCCACGTCGTCGCGCCCGTGGTGGAGGCCGGCCCGCTGCGGATCGACCTGTCCCGCCGCGTGGTCGAGGTGGCCGGCCGCGAGGTGGCCCTGCGTCGCAAGGAGTTCGACCTGCTCGCCGCCCTCGCCCGCCGCGACGGCGCCGTGGTGTCGCGCGCGGACCTCCTCGACGACGTGTGGGGGCTCGCGCCCGACGACCCGGGGCTCGAGGCCGGTCTGCACTCGCTCGAGGTGCACGTGGCCGCGCTGCGCAGCAAGCTCGACGCGCCCGGCGTCGTGGTGACCGTGCGCGGCGTCGGCTACCGGCTCGCGGCCGGGGACTGAGCGCGGCGACCGGGGGCGGCGCCCACCGGCAGCGTCACCGTGAACACCGTCCCGCGGCCGTCGGGACCGGGCTCGACCTCGATGCTCCCGCGCCGCCGGTCGACCACCCGCCGCACGAGCGCGAGCCCCAGACCACGGCGCCCGGGCGGGCCGTCGCCGTCCTTCGTCGACCAGCCGGGCGTGAACGCGGCGTCGGGGTCGGCGAGCCCCGGGCCGTCGTCGGCCACCCGGATCACCACGGCCCCGCCGGCGGCGTGCACGTCGAGCTCCACCACCCCGCCCTCGCCGGCGTGCGCGCTCTGCAGGGCGGCGTCGAGGGCGTTGTCGACGAGGTTGCCGACGACGGTGACCCGGTCGGTCGACGCCTGCTCGTCGCCGGCGTCGGCGTCGGCGAGCGCGGTGTCGTCGCCGACGCGCAGCTCCAGGCCCCGGTCGCGGGCGTCGGCGGCCTTGTCGAGCACGAGGGCGGCGAGCGCGGGGTCGGCGATCCGGTCGCGCAGCTCGCCGTCGGCGCCCGCGAGCAGGTCGCGGGTCCAGCGCTGGGCCAGCTCGCGGGCGTCGTCGCCGGCGCCGAGCTCGATGAGCGTCGACACCGCCTGCAGGTGGTTCGCGTGCTCGTGCGCGGCGAAGCGGAGCGCGCGGGTCACGGAGCGGGCGTCGTCGAGCTCGCGGGTCATCGCCTCCAGCTCGGTCCGGTCCCGCAGGGTCACGACGACGTCGGGATCGGTGTCGTCGGGTCGAGCTCCGCTCCGCTCCGTCTCCCGGGCGAGCTCGGTGCGGTTGACCAGCAGCAATCGCTCGCCCACGAGCAGCGTCTCGTCGGTGACGGGGGAGCGGTCGGCGAGGCGCTCCTGCAGGGCCGGGTCGACGCCCAGCTCCGCGAGCGTCGGCCCCGCCGCGCGGGACGGGGCGACGGTGGCGGGCAGCCCGAGCAGGCGCGCGGCCTCGGCGTTGAGCACGACCACCCGCCCCGAGCCCGCGTCGAGCACCAGCAGGCCCTCGCGCATCGCGGCCATGACGGCCTCGTGGTGGCGGTGCAGCGCGGTGATCTCGCGGGGCTCCAGGCCGAGGGTGTCGCGCTTGACCCGGCGCGCCGCGACCACGGCGAGCCCCACCCCGAGCGCGATCGCCACCGCCGCCGCCAGCGCGAGGATCGCGAGCTCCCGCGCGATGCGGTCGGCCACCTGGACCCGCAGCTGCCCGACCGCGACCATCCCGACCACCGCGCCGTCCCGCCCGGTCGAGCTCCGCCGCGCTGCGTCTCCCTCCACACCGCGTACCGGCACGATCGCCCGCACCGACAACCCGAGGGTGCCCGGGAACGTCTCCACCAGCGTCGCGCCGGCGGCCGCGGGCAGGAAGGTGCCCTGGTAGGTCTCGCCGATCCGCGCGGGCTCGGGGTGGCTCAGGCGGGTGCCGGCCGGGTCCATGACGGTCACGAACGACACGCCCGTGCCGATCCGCGTGGCCTCGGCCGCCGCCTGGACCCGCGGGACATCGCGCGCGGCCACGGCGTCGGCGAGCCCCGGCGAGGCCGCCAGTGCCACGGCCACCGCGACCATCTTGTCGGCGGCGTCGCGCTCGATCGTCTCGCGCGTGTTCCAGGCGCTGACCCCGCCGGCGATCACCGCGGCGAGCACCACCGTCGCGATCTCCAGCACGAGCAGCCGGCGCACGAGCGAGGAGCCCCGGCGGGCGGGGCGCGTCTCCGACGGGCTGCTCACGACGCCGACCGTCGCGTCTGCACCCTCGCGGCGCAAGCGAGGTCCCCCGAGCACGTCCCCGCTCCGGTCGCGGAGCGCGACGACGGCCTGACCGCCCCGACGATCACGCTCCGCGACCGCGGCGGGGTGTATCGAGGCCCTCGCGCGGCGTTCCGCAACCCCTGCCGCGTGCCCGCCGGCGGCCGTCCCCGGCGTGTCGCCGCGCCGTCGCACGAGCCCCGGCGCGCGGCGCTCCTGTGGGCATCGCCTCCCTGGTCGGGGCCTCGTCGGGTCGGGGAGCGACCCCGGGCGCGGGACGAACCGGACGCCGGGGGACGAGCGGACACGGACCCGGCGCGCCGTCCCTCGTCACGGCCTCTCGGCGACCCCGCACGGCACCCACGCCGCGTGACGACGTCCCACCCGCGGATATCGTCTGACACACGACGAGGTGACGGTCGGGACACGGCCGCATCACGTGAGGCGGGGAGGGGGTGACGCACGGTGACGAGCGTGCGCAGCAGACGGTCCACCCGTCCGCCACGACGCTGGGGCGTCTGGACGATGACGGTCGTCCTGACGGCCATGGTGCTCACCGTGCTCACGGTGTCGGGGCTCGTGAACGCGAGCATCGGCAACGACGCCCACGCCCGCGCGCCCGAGGGCCACGACGCCGTGCCCCCGGGCATCGCCGCCGGCGGGCCGATCATCGACGCCCGCGCCGACCCCGTCCGCTCCGCGCACCTGCCCGACCGCACGGTCGCGCTGACGTTCGACGACGGCCCCGACCCGACGTGGACCCCGCAGATCCTCGCGGTGCTCGCGCGCCACCGGGTGCCCGGCACCTTCTTCGTCGTCGGCTCGATGGTCGCCCAGCACCCCGACATGGCCCAGCGGATCGTCGCCGCCGGCTCCGAGCTCGGCGTCCACACCTTCACGCACCCCGACCTCGCCGGTGTCTCGACCTGGCGCCGCGAGCGCGAGATCGCCGACACCGAGCTGGCGATCGCCGGCGCGACCGGCATCTCGACCCACCTCGTGCGCCCGCCGTTCTCGTCGACCTCCGACGCCCTCGACGACCCGGGCTACGGCACCGTCGTCGCCGCGGGCCAGGCCGGTTACGTCACCGTGCTGACCGACGTCGACGGCGAGGACTGGCAGCGCCCCGGCGTCGAGGCGATCGTGCGCAACGCGACCCCGCAGCACGGCGCCGGCGCCACCGTCCTGCTCCACGACGCGGGCGGCGATCGCTCCCAGACCGTCGCCGCGCTCGACAGCCTGATCCCGCAGCTCCAGGCCCAGGGCTACCGCTTCACGACGGTCAGCGACGCGGCCGGCCTCGGCCCGTACGGGCAGCCCGCCCCGTCGCGCGACCGCGTGGTCGGCCAGGCGCTGCTCGCGACCGTCGGGGTCGCGCAGGGCGTCGTGACCCTCATGGAGATCGCGCTCGTCGGCGTCGGCGGGCTGGTCATCGCCCGGCTCGTCGTCATGCTCGTCGTCGCCCGCCGGCACGCCCGCCGGCGTCGCGATCCCGCGTTCTCGTGGGGCGAGCCGGTGACCGACCCGGTGTCGGTGGTCGTGCCGGCCTACAACGAGGCCGAGAACATCGAGGCCACCGTCCGCTCCATCCTCGCGAGCGGCCACCCGCTCGAGGTCGTGGTCGTCGACGACGGCTCCACCGACGGCACCGCGGACCTGCTCGAGGACCTGGCCCTGCCGCGGGTGCGGGTGGTGCGCCAGGCCAACGCCGGCAAGTCCGCCGCGCTCAACCGCGGCGTCGCCGCCGCGCGGCACGACCTCATCGTCATGATCGACGGCGACACGATCTTCCAGCCGGACACCGTCGCCGAGCTCGTCGCGCCCTTCGCCGACCCGGACGTCGGCGCCGTCGCCGGCAACGTCAAGATCGCCAACCGCGACCGCCTCGTCCCGCGGATGCAGCACCTCGAGTACGTCGTCGGCTTCAACGTCGACCGGCGCGTGCAGGACTCCTGGGGCTCGATCTCGACGATCCCCGGCGCGGCGGGCGCGTTCCGCCGGGAGGCCGTGCAGGAGGTCGGCGGCCTGTCGTCGGACACCCTCGCCGAGGACACCGACCTCACCATCGCCCTCGGCCGCGCGGGCTGGCGCGTGGTCTACGCCGAGAAGGCGCTCGCGTGGACCGAGGCGCCGGTCAGCGCCGGGCAGCTGTGGCGCCAGCGCTTCCGCTGGAGCTACGGCACGATGCAGGCGCTCTGGAAGCACCGCCGCGCGCTGCGCGAGCGCGGGGCGTCGGGGCGCATGGGCCGTCTCGGGCTCGCCCACGTCGCGGTCTTCCACGTCGCGCTGCCGCTCGCGGCGCCCCTGGTCGACCTGCTGTTCGTCTACGGGCTGCTCTTCGGCGACCCGGCGGTGGCGCTGCTGCTCTGGGGCTCGATGCTGCTGCTCCAGGTGATCGCGGGCGTGCTCGCGTTCCGGATGGACGGCGAGCCGCTCGGACCGCTGTGGGCGCTGCCCGTGCAGCAGTTGATGTACCGCCAGCTCATGTACGTGGTGCTCGTGCAGGCCGTGATCAGCGCGGTCACCGGGGCCGGCGTGCGCTGGCAGAAGCTGCAGCGCGTCGGCGCCGTCGCCGAGCACCTCCAGGCACCGGCGGGTCAGGACGGCCGCTCCCGCCCCGCCGCCGACCGCCTCCCCGCCCCGCCGGTGACCCGCGGGCCCGCGCCGGACGCGGCGCCGGCGTCGTCCGAGACCCCGGTCGCGCCACCGCGCGGCGGGGGGCGCGAGCGCTGGCTCGACCTCCTGCGCGCCATCGCGCTGCTGCGCGTCGTCACCTACCACGCGTTCGGCGGCGGCTGGATGAGCATGGTCTTCCCGTCGATGGGCGTGATGTTCGCGCTCGGCGGATCGCTCATGGTCCAGTCGCTGCGCCGCGGGGAGGCCCTCGACGTCATCGGCCACCGCCTGCGCCGCCTGCTGCCCCCGCTGTGGTTCTTCGGGCTGCTCGCGGTGCCGGTGATGCTCTGGCACGGGTGGCCCGCGCAGGACGCCGACGGCACGGTGACCTCGCCGCTGGTGTGGTCGGACCTCCTGTACTGGCTCTTCCCGCTCATCGACCCGCCCGGCAGCGACTGGGGCGCCGACGCCGTCATCGGCCTCTGGTACATCCGCGCCTACCTCTGGTTCGTGCTGCTCACGCCCCTGATGCTGTGGGCCTTCCGCCGCCGCCCGCTCGTGGCGCTCGCCGTGCCCCTGGTCGTGGTGGGTCTCGACGCCCTGGCCGGCTCACCGCTGGGGGAGTGGGGTGCCGCCGGCCCGGCGGTCGTCGACGGCGCCACCTTCGCCGCGTGCTGGATGCTCGGCTTCGCCCACCGCGAGGGCACCCTGCGGCGCCTCGCGCCGTGGATCTCCTCGTGCGCCGCGGTGGTGCTCGTCGCCGGCGGCCTGGTCTGGGCGTTCACCCACCCCGCGGGCGACGACGGCGTCGACCTCAACGACATCCCGTTCGCCCAGGCGCTGGTCTCCTTCGGCGCGGTGCTGCTCGTGCTGCGGATGAACCCGCAGGTCGCCTGGCTCGAGCGGGTCCCGGTGCTCGGGCGGCTGGTCACGGTGGTCAACGCCCGCGCGATCACGATCTACCTCTGGCACAACGTGGCGATCGCCGTCGCGCCGCAGATCGGCGACCTGTTCGGCTGGGACTCCGAGGGCCAGCACTTCGCCATCGCGGTGTGGCTGATCGTCGTGGCGGTGCTCGCGTTCGGCTGGGTCGAGGACCTGGCCGCGGGCCGCACGCTCTCGGTCCTGCCCGACGGGCGCGGCAACGCCCGTCCCGCCCAGCGCGCCGTCGTCGGTCCCCGGCCGCCGGTGATCCCCACCGACGTCGAGAGCGGCGAGACCTCGGCGCTCTCCCAGGGCTCGCTGCGGGCCTTCCTCGGCCGGGTCGTCGGCGCCGCGCCGCCCGCCCCGCCGTCGGGTCCGGCCGACCGCGTCGTCGCCCGGCCCCGCCCTCGTCCGGCGCCGACGCACCGTGGCCCGGTCCCGTCGCCGCCGGCGGGGACACCGACGGCCGGGGCAGGACCGGGCACCGGTCGCTACACGCCCGTCCCGGCCGGGGCCGGTGCCGTTCCGGGTCCCGTCGCCGGACCGGTGGCGCGCCCACCGGCCCGGTCGACGGCGGGGACCGCACGTCCCGGGCGTCCCGGGCCGGCGCCGACCGGGGCGCCGCTGCCGGCGCCGCCGCCCCCGCTGCCCGCGCCGCCGCCCCGGGTGCCCTCGCCGACGCCCACGCCGGGCCGGGCCACCACGAGTCGTCCCGGGCCCCGCCCGACCCCGGCGCCGGGACGGCCGCCGTCCGGGCCCGCGTCGCCCCCGGACGGGCTCACCGCGCTCGTGCCGTCCGCGAGGGACGAGCCGGTGCTGTCGTTCGCCGAGGCCCGCCCGGGCCGCGTCGCCCGGTGTCCGACCCGCCCCGACGGACCGGCCGGCACCACTGGTCCGACGACGACGCGGACCGCTGACCGGCTTTCTTGTACACAAGAATCGACTCCGCTCGGTAGTTCGTCGCCATTGGGCCTTGTTCGCCCGCGACGTCTTCCCTAGCTTGTACACAGAGCAAGGGGAGATGATCGGTGTCACAGTCGGCCACCCGCGTGCACGCGGAGCTGCGCGGCGAGATCCTCGGCGGTCGCTGCGCACCGGGTTCCCGCCTGCGCGAGGAGGAGGTCGCCGAGCGCTTCGGCGTCAGCCGGACGCCGGTGCGGGAGGCGCTGCGCCGGCTCGAGGCCGACGGGCTCGTCGTCGTCACCCCGCGGCGGGGCGCGGAGGTCGTGCGCTGGCGTGATGACGACATCGCCGAGCTCGTGGAGCTGCGGGCGCTCCTCGAGGGACACGCGGCGCGGCGCGCGGCGATCGGTGGCGACGTCGACCTCGTCGCGCTGGGCGATCTGTGCGCACGCATGGAGGCGCTCGCCGAGGCCCCCGACGGGCGCGCCGCCGACGAGATCACCCGCCTCAACATGGAGCTGCACCGCGCGGTACACCGCGCCGCCGGCCGGCTCCTGCCCGACCTGCTCGTCCGCCTCATCGACGTGCCGGTGGTGCGCCGGACGTTCCACACCTACTCGGAGGCCGAGCTGCGTCGCAGCTTCGGTCAGCACCGCGAGCTCGTCGAGGCCCTCGCCGCCGGCGACGGCGACTGGGCGGCCGCGGTCATGCAGGCCCACATCCGGGCCGCGGGCGCCACGTTGCGCTCCTCGCGCGACCCCGACGGTCGCTGACCCACCGCGCGTTCCACCGCGCTACCGCCCACGACGACGGGAGCACCATGGACCGACGACGACCCGATCAGACCGCGACGCCGCCCGCGGAGGGCCCACCTCTGCGCGAACCCGTCCGATTCCCGTGGCTCTGGGTCGCCATGGGCGTCGTCGTGCTCGCGGGGGTGCCCCTCTACCTGCCGGCCGGGACCATCGAGCCGCTCGTGGGCGGCATCCCGTTCTGGCTGCTCATCAGCGTCGCCGCCACCCTCGCCTTCAGCGCGCTGACGTGCTGGGCGTGCCTGCGTGCCTGGAACCTTGCCGAGCCGGCCGAGGAGGCCGCGGCGGCGGCCCGTGAGCAGGACGCGGAGGTGCGCCCGTGAACGGCCTGAGCTTCTCCGGCACGAGCGGGGTCCTCGTGCTCGGCGCCTACGCCGTGGTCATGCTGGCCATCGGGTGGTGGGCCGGGCGCGGCACGACGTCGACGTCCGCCCGCAGCTACTACCTCTCGGGCGGCGGCCTCGGCTTCGTCGCCCTGTTCTTCACGCTCTACGCGACGCAGTACAGCGGCAACTCGATCGTCGGTTACGCCCCCGAGGCGTACCGGTCGGGCTTCAGCTGGTGGCAGTCGGTCCCGTTCATGATCGCCGTCATCGCGGCGTACCTGCTGTTCGCGCCGCGCCTGTACGTCGTGGCGAAGCGGGAAGGGTTCATCACACCGACCGACTGGGTCCGGCACCGCTTCGGGTCGGGGAAGCTGACGATCCTCGTCGCGGTCCTCATGCTGTGGGGACTCGCCAACTACCTGCTCGAGCAGCTCGTGGCCATGGGCCAGGGCATCGCCGGGCTGACCGGGACGACGATCCCCTACGAGGTCGGCGTCATCGCGTTCGTGCTCGTCATGCTCGTCTACTCCTGGTCGGGCGGGATGCGTGCCGTCGCGCTCACCGACGTCATGCAGGGCATCGCGCTGCTCGTCGGGATCGGCGTGCTGCTCTTCGGTGCGCTCTACCTCGTCGGCGGCGACCTCGGTGGTGTCACCGCGGCCCTGGCCCAGACCGACCCGGAGAAGGTCGCGGTACCGGAGACGGCGACGTCGGTGGAATGGCTGTCGATGATCGTGATGATCGGCCTCGGCGCCGCGGTCTACCCGCACGCGATCCAGCGCATCTACGCCGCCCGCAGTGAGCGCACGCTCAAGCGCTCGCTGGCCGTGATGGCGTGGATGCCGTTGCTGACGACGGCGGTCGTGTTCGTGGTCGGGATCGTCGGGACCCAGCTCTTCCCCGGACTCTCCGAGGACGACTCCGAGCAGCTGGTCGGCATGATCGCCAACCAGGTCGCCGGCATCAACGTCGTCTTCTACCTCATGATGATCCTGCTGTTCGGCGGGGTCGTCGCGGCCATCGTCTCCACCGCCGACTCGGCGCTGCTGGCGTTCTCGTCGGTCGTCTCCCGGGACATCTACGGGCGCCACATCGCGCCGGACGCGTCGGAGAAGCGGCAGGTGCTCGTCGGGAAGGTCGCGGGCGTCGTCGCCGTCGCGATCCTCCTCGTCCTCGCGTGGAACCCGCCCGGGACGCTGTACGAGATCTTCGTGCTGAAGTTCGAACTGATCGTGCAGCTCGCGCCGGTGTTCATGCTCGGGCTCTACTGGCGGCGGATGGCCGCCGGCCCGGCGTTCTGGGGGATGCTCGCCGGGGCGCTCCTCTCCGGCGGGCTGACCGTCGCGGGTGTCGACGACTTCGGCGGCGTGCCCGGCGGGCTCGTCGGCCTCGCGGTCAACGTCCTCATCTGCGTGGTCGGGTCGCTGATGGTGGGGCGTCCCGACGACGGCCCCGACGAGGACCCGCTGGCGGCGGAGCCGGCGAGGGCGGGCGCGGCCTCGTCGGCCTGACCCGGGCTTCCCCGCCGGGTGCCCGTGCTCAACTCACCCGGACCCGACGTGCTCGCCGTCCCGGTGGGCAACGGACCTGCTCCCAGCTCCGATCAGGCGCGCCTTGACCTCGACCGTCGTCGAGTTCCTAGCGTCCCGGTCGGTCCACGGCGGAAGGAGCAGAGACCGTGATCGTCACCGTCGCCCGGGTCACCGACCCCGATCGGTTCCTGGAGATCTTCGAGACCGTCGGCGTGGAGAAGCGGCGACAGCACGGCTGCCGCGCCGCCCGTGCCTACGTCGATCCCGACGACCCGCACCGGATGTGGTCCGTCTTCGACTGGGACCAGGAGGACTACGACGGGTTCCTCGCGGACCCGGCGATCCCGGCCATCGCCCGCGAGCTCGGACTCCAGGGCCCACCCGTCCACGTCGTCCCGGCGCGTCAGCTCGAGGCCTGACGGGCGACCTGCTCGGAAAGCCAGCGGACCGCCTCCGACACAGCGTGTATCGAGCCGTCTTCTGACGGTCAGAAGCCTGAGCGGTGGGCAACCGCGCAGACACCCTCCGCACGTCTCAGTGTGGCTTCTCGCCGGCCTTCGGCCGGACGGTGGCTAGGCACGCCGTCCACTGAGCGGGACCTTGACGTCCCGTGCGCGAACACGGAGTGCTGCACCGGGAAGGGCGATCATGACCACAACCGTTCCTCGGGATACGACCGAACAGCCGCCGAGAAATGCGCGCAAGGTCGCCAGTCTGACGGGCTGGTTGATGGTGATCACCTTTGCCACGTCGATACCGGCGTACTTCGTCTTCTACGCCCCTCTGAGGGAGGCTCCTGAGTCCATCTCGGGGTCCGGGTTCGATCCCACGGCAAGTGTTGCGTCGGGCGCTCTGCTCGAGCTCATCCTGATCGTGGCCAACGTCGGCACAGCTGTCGTGCCTTACGTGATCTTCAGGCGATACAGCGAAGGCCTCGCGCTGAGCTACGTTGCTGCCCGCCTGGTCGAGGCCATCTTCATCGCCATCGGCATCGTCAGCGCACTGACGTTCATCTTCATGCGACAGGAAGGCGCTGCAGTTGCGGACCCAGGCCTGGGACTGGTCTTCGCGGCGATCTATGATCGCGCCTTCTTGATGGGCCCAGGAATCTTCGCGGGCGTCGCGAACGGCATGATCCTCGGCTTCCTCATGTTCCGGTCAGGACTGGTTCCGAAGGGACTGGCAGTGGTGGGACTGATCGGGGGCCCGCTGCTCGTCCTGTCGAGTGTGGCCGTCATGTTCGACGTGATCGACCGCGGCGGTACCGTGCAGGGCCTGGCGACCATCCCCGAGTTCATCTGGGAGCTGTCGTTCGGCGTGTACCTCATCGTCAGAGGTTTCAAGACCGTACCGACGCCGGTCGCGGACAGCCGCTGACCGAACGACTGACCTGTGACGACGCCGCCGGTTCAGTAGTACCAGGGGAACGGGCTCCAGTCGGGTGCGCGCTTCTGCAGGAAGGCGTCCTTGCCCTCGGTGGCCTCGTCGGTCATGTACGCGAGGCGGGTCGTCTCGCCGGCGAAGAGCTGCTGGCCGACGAGGCCGTCGTCGGGGAGGTTGAACGCGTACTTGAGCATCCGCTGCGCCTGCGGTGACTTGCCGAGGATCTCGCGCGCCCACTGGATCGCCGTCGTCTCGAGCTCGGCGTGCGGGACGGCCTCGTTCACCGCGCCCATCGCGTGCATCTGCTCGGCGGTGTAGGTCCGGCCCAGGAAGAAGATCTCGCGGGCGAACTTCTGGCCGACCGCGCGGGCCAGGTACGCCGACCCGAAGGCCGCGTCGAAGCTCCCGACGTCGGCGTCGGTCTGCTTGAACCGCGCGTGCTCGGCGCTCGCCAGCGTCAGGTCGGCCACGGCGTGCAGCGAGTGCCCGCCGCCCGCCGCCCAGCCGTTGACGACCGCGATGACGACCTTCGGCATGAACCGGATGAGCCGCTGGCACTCGAGGATGTGCAGTCGCCCGGCGCGGCCCTTCTCGTCCGCGGACACCTCGGTCTCGGACTCCGCGTACTGGTAGCCCGTGCGCCCGCGGATGCGCTGGTCACCGCCGGAGCAGAAGGCGTGCCCGCCGTCCTTCGTCGACGGCCCGTTGCCCGTCAGCAGCACGACGCCGACGTCGGCGCTGGTGCGGGCGTGCTCGAGGGCGGACGCCAGCTCGTCGACGGTGTGGGGGCGGAAGGCGTTGCGGACCTCCGGCCGGTCGAACGCGATCCGCACGCAGCCCAGCTCGACGTGGCGGTGGTAGGTGATGTCGGTGAAGTCGCTGACGTCGGGGCCCGGCACCTCCCGCCACGCGGTCGGGTCGAAGAGCGGGGCGTCGGTGTCGACCATGGGCCGGGAGCCTAGGAGGTGCGCCCGAGGCGGGCCCGGTGGTTGCTGAGGCGGTCTCAGCGTCCAGCGCCGTCACTGTCGGGGGTGCGGTCTACGTTCGAACACATGAGCGAAGACGTGGTCGGGCCGGCGGAGCGCGAGGCGCTCGACCGCGCTCGGCGACGTCTGGTCGCGTCCCGGTGCGAGTACTACCGGCGGCTCGAGGACATCGCCGAGCTCGACCGGCTCGGCGTCGCCCTGCAGACCGGCGACCGTGTCGTCGACCGGCTCGTGGGTGATCTGGGGCTGGTCGACCGGGCCGAGGCGAAGCGGTGGGTCGACGAGGCCGAGGACCTCGTGCCCCGTCGGTCGCTGCAGGGCGAGCTGCTGCCGCCGCGCTATCCGTGCACGGCGGTCGCGCTGGCCGAGGGGCGGACCGGCCCGGAGCAGGTGGCGGTCATCCGGCGGACGATGGCGCGGCTGGGGCGGCTGGAGGCCATCTCGGTCGTCGACCTCGCCGAGTGCGAGCGAATCCTGGCCGAGGCGGCGACGGGGCTGCCGCCGCGGATGCTGCGCACGGTCGCCGAGCGGCTGATCGCGGAGTTCGACCCCGACGGGGTCGCTCCGCCGGACGACGCCGACCGGTTCGACGAGCTCCGCCTGGTGCGCCGCAGGGACGGGTCGTTGGCCATCAAGGGCCGCATCCAGGACCCGCTCGACGCCGAGACGATCGTCGAGGTGTTCGACGTGCTGTCCACCCCGGCCGGTGCCCACGACGACCGTGACCTGCCGCGACGCCACGCCGACGCCCTCAAGGACCTCGCGCAGAACGCCCTCGGCGCCACCGGCCTGGCCGCCGACGCCCGTCCCGAGGGTGAGGGTCCCTCAGAGGCCGCCGGCGCCGACGCCGACGAGGTCGACCCGACGCAGCAGGCACCGATCCCCGAGCCGCGCGGTCCCCGATCGTCCCGGGAGCCGGCCGGAGCCGGTCGGGCGCTCCTGACGATCACCATCGACCACCGCTGGCTCGGCGCGGCGATCGGGCACGGCACGCTGGACTCCGGCGTCGCGGTCGACGTCGACACCGTGCGTCGGTGGGCGTGCGACGCCGGGATCGTCCCCATGGTCCTCGGCAGCCGCTCCGAGCCCCTCGACGTCGGGCGGCTGTCGTACACCGTCCCCGAGGCCATCCGCCGGGCGCTCGTCGTCCGCGACGGAGGCTGTGCGTTCCCCGGCTGCACCCGACGCCCACGGCGCTGCCACGCCCACCACGTCGACCACTGGCAGGACGGCGGCAAGACGGCGCTGGACAACCTGACCCTGCTCTGCCGGTTCCACCACCAGCTCGTCCACCACGGGCACTGGACCGTGGCGATCGTCGACGGACTGCCCTGGTTCACGCCGCCGAGCTGGATCGACCCGGAACGACAACCCCGGCTCGGAGGACGAGCACGCGTCGCTGCCTGACCCGAGCCCGGTGGGCCTACGGAGACCCGCGGGTGCGGGCGTTGTTCACCACTGTCGAAACATTGACACTCGTGTCGACCAGGCCCTACCTTTGGTGACGCCCGCCACCCTCTGCGGGCGTCACCACGAAGGGAGACGACGGTGTCGTCCTCGGAATCACCAGCTCCGGCATCCACGGCCCCGGCCGCCGCTCCGGCCCCGCGGATCTCGCCGCGCAGCGCCGCGGCCGCCGTCGCGATCTGCTTCGGCGCGATCGTCTTCGACGGCTACGACCTGATCGTCTACGGCTCGGCGGTGCCGGCGCTGCTGGCACACCCCGAGTGGGACATGACGCCGGCGCAGGTCGGCGCCATCGGGAGCTACGCCCTGCTCGGCATGTTCCTGGGCGCGATCACCGCGGGCACGCTCACCGACCGCTTCGGGCGTCGCCGGCTCTTCATCGTCGCCCTCACGTGGTTCTCGCTGATGATGCTGCTGGCCGCGCTCGCCCCGACGCCGTTCGCGCTGGGCGTCTTCCGGTTCCTCGGCGGGCTGGGCTTCGGCGGCATCCCGCCGACGGCCATCGCCCTCGTCATGGAGGTCGCGCCGGCCGCCCGCCGGCACATGATCAACGGCCTGATGCTGTGCGGCTTCCCGCTCGGCGGTGTGCTCGCGGCGCTGCTCGCGCTGTTCCTGCTCGAGCCCGCCGGCTTCCGGGTGCTGTTCGCGGTGGGTGCGCTGCCGCTGGTCACGCTCGTCCCGCTCGCTCTCTGGCTGCTCCCCGAGTCGCCCGGCTTCGTCGCCCGAGCCGGACGCGCGGCCCGCGGACAGGTCCGCGCCCTGTTCCGCGGCCGGGCCGCCGTGGCGACGCTGCTGTTCGTGGTCGCCAACTTCTGCGGCTTCCTGCTGGTCTTCGGCCTCAACACCTGGCTGCCGCAGCTCATGCGCGGCGCCGGCTACGCGCTGGGCTCGGCGCTGGCGTTCCTGCTGGTCCTCAACCTCGGCGCGATCGTCGGCGGGCTCGTCGGCTCATCCCTCGCCGATCGCTTCGGCAGCCGCTGGATCGCCACCACGCTGTTCGTGCTCGCGACGGCGTCGCTGCTGCTCATCGCGGTGCCGCTGCCGACGGTCGTGCTGTACGCGCTGGTGTTCGTCGCCGGCGCGGCGACCACCGGCAACCAGATCGTCGTCTACGGCTACGTCGCCGCCCACCACCCGCTCGCAAGCCGAGCCACCGCGCTCGGGGTCAGCAGCGGCGTCGGCCGCCTCGGCGCCGTGACGGGCCCGGTCCTCGGCGGGGCGCTGCTCTCCGCCGGCGTCGGGCTCGGCGGCAACGTCGCGATCTTCGCGCTGGTGGCGGTCCTCGGTGCGCTCGCCTGCGCCCTGGTGCCCCGCGCGACCAGCACCGACGAACCCGCCGACGACCCCGCCGACGACCCCGCCCGCACCGCCCACGACACCGGCAGCCCGGGAGCGGCCCCGGCCCCGCCCGCCCGGGTCCAGGCCTGACACCCGCGTCGACGGAGAGGAGGAGACACCATGTCGGTCGAGGCCGCCCCGACAGCACCGACGACCCCGCCGGCCCGGACAGCCTTCACACAACCGCCCGCCTTGGCGTCACCGGCGTTCCGGCCCGAGCTCGCCGAGCGCTACCGGCGCGAGGGCCACTGGGGCGCCGAGCCCCTCGGCGAGGTCCTGCGCGCGGCGATGCGCCGCCGCCCCGAGCACCCCGCGCTCGTCACGCCCGGGTCCCGCTGGACGTACCGCGACCTCGACGCGGCGAGCGACGCCGTCGCGGCCGGGCTGCTCACGCGCACCGCGCTCCGCCCGGGCGACCGGGTCGTGTTCCAGCTCGGGAACGTCGCCGAGACCGTCGTCGCGTACTACGGCGTGGTCAAGGCCGGCATCGTGCCCGTGTGCACGCTGCCCCAGCACGGCGTGCGCGAGATCGGGCTGCTCGCCGAGCACACCGGCGCGCGCGGCCACCTCGTGCAGGCCGACGTCCCCCGCCGTGACCTCGTCGCCGAGGGGCAGCGCCTGCAGGAGACCGTCGACGGGCTGGACACGCTGGTCGTCGTCCGCGGCGCCGCGCCGGCGGGTGCCGTGGCGTTCGACGAGCTGCTGGCCACGGGCGCCGGGGAGGCCACGACGCTCCCGCGACCCGACCCCGACGACGTCGTCGCGTTCCAGCTCTCCGGCGGGACGACGGGCCTGCCCAAGGTCGCCCCGCGACGTCACCACGAGTACGCCTACAACTCCCTGGCCTGGGCCCGGGCCCTCGAGCTCGACGAGGACTCGGTGGTGATGCACCCGCTGCCGGTCATGCACAACGCCGGGATCGCCGCGGCGCTGCAGCCCGCGCACCTCACGGGCGGGACCTTCGTGCTCGCGCCCGGCGCGGACGCCGAGACGGTGCTGGAGCTGGTCGAGCGCGAGCGCGTCACGGTCGTGCCCGTGGTGCCGCCCGCCGTCGCGATCCGCCTGCTCGACCACCCGCGGGCCCGCGACGCCGACCTCGGCAGCATCCGGCGTTTCGCCCTCGGCGGTCAGCGCCCGTCGGTCGAGCTGCTCGACCGCCTCGAGGCGGAGCTGGGCATCCCGACCCAGCAGATGTTCGGCATGGCCGAGGGGATGTTCCTGTACACGCCGCCGGAGAGCCCGCTGTGGGTGCGCCGGCACACCGTCGGCACGCCGATCTCGCCCGCCGACGAGGTGCGCGTGCTCGACGTCGGCACCGACGACGAGGTCGCCGACGGCGAGCTGGGCGAGATGGCCTGCCGCGGGCCGTACACGATCCCCGGCTACCACCGGGCCGAGGCGCACAACAGGAACGCCTTCACCGCCGACGGCTTCTACCGCACCGGTGACCTCGTCACGCGCCACGTCGTCGACGGCGTCCCGTACTACGCGATCGACGGGCGGATCAAGGACGTCATCAACCGCGGGGCCGAGAAGATCCACGCGGAGGAGGTCGAGGAGCTGCTCGTGCGGCACCCGGCCGTCCACGGCGCCGCGCTCGTCGCCATGCCCGACGCCGTGCTCGGCGAGCGCATCTGCGCCTACGTCGTGCCGGCCGGCCCAGCGGGCACAGCGGCGCCGACCCTCGACGAGCTCACCGCGTTCCTGCTGGACCAGGGGCTCGCGCGGTTCAAGCTCCCGGAGCGGGTGGAGGCCGTCGCGGCGTTCCCGCTGACGTCGGTCGGCAAGGTCTCGAAGAAGGACCTGCGCGCGGACATCGCCGCCAAGCTCGAGCACGAGGGGAGCCCGTCGTGAGGGTGGACAGCGTCGCGGTGCTCGGCGGGGGACCGGCGGGCCTCTACGCCGCGCGCCTGCTCAAGCTCGCGCACCCCGCAGCGCGGGTCGTGGTGCACGAGCAGTCGACGCCGGCGACGACCTTCGGGTTCGGCGTCGCGATCGCCGCGCGGACCCAGCGCAACCTCGAGGCCGCGGACCCGGCGACGCTCGCGGACATGCTCGCCGCCGGGCGCCCGCACGACATGCGGATGCTGGTGGGCGACCGGGAGGCGCGGGTGCACAACGGCGCGCTGATCGGCATCGCGCGCCCGGAGCTGCTGGCGATCCTCACCCGGCACGCGCAGGCGGCGGGCGTCGAGATCGAGCACGGGCGCCGCGTCGCGCTCGAGGAGCTGGACGCGGACCTCGTGGTGGTCGCCGACGGCGTCAACAGCCGCACGCGCACCGCGCTGGCCGACGCGCTCGGCGCGCACGTCGACGTCGCCGGCGGGCTCTACCTCTGGGCGGGTGTCGGCGTCGCCCTCGACACGGCGATCTTCGCGCCCGCCACCACCGCGCACGGCACGTTCGTCACGCACGCCTACCCCTACGCCGAGGGCCGCAGCACCTTCCTCGTCGAGACCGACGAGGCGACGTGGCGGGCGGCCGGGTTCGACGTCTCGACCGAGGAGACGCCGCCCGACGCGTCGGACACCGCGTCGCTGGCGTACCTGTCGGACGCCTTCGCCGACCGGCTCGGCGGGCACCGCCTCATCGGCAACCGCACCCGCTGGCTGCGCTTCCGCACCGTGCACTGCGACCGGTGGACCCACGGCAACGTCGTGCTGCTCGGGGACGCCGCGCACACCGCGCACTACTCGGTCGGCTCGGGCACCAAGCTCGCGATGGAGGACGCGATCGCGCTGGTCCGCGCGGTGCACGCCGCCGACGACCTGCCGGCCGCCCTGCGCACCTACGAGGCGGAGCGCCGGCCCCAGGTGGAGCGCCTCCAGGAGCTCGCGCGTCGCAGCCGGCTGTGGTGGGACTCGTTCCCGCAGCGCACGCACCTGCCGGTCGACCAGCTGATGGTCGCCTACATGACCCGCACGGGGAACGTCGACCTCACGCGCTTCGCGGGCACCAACCCGGACGTCGTGCGCCGCGGGCTCGCGGCCTACGCCGGCACCGCGGTCGACGCCCTGCACGACGACATCCTCGCGTGGGTGCTCGACCGGCCGCTCGAGCACGGCGGTCGACGCTGGGCCGGGCGGCTGCTCGACGCCGCCGAGCGGGAGCGGCTCTCGGCACCCCCCGGGGACGTCGTCGGCGACCTGGCCCGCGTCGAGGTCGACCTCGAGGACCCGTGGAGCGCCGAGGGCGACGTCCTGGTCAAGCGGCTGCACGACCTCGCCCAGCGCGGGTGGCGCGGGTTCTGGCTGACCGGGCCGGCGGCGCGCGGCGCCGTGCTGACCCGCCTCGACGTCGGCGAGCGGCTGCGCGAGGAGACCGGCGCGCTGGTCGTCGTCGAGGGGCCGCCCGACACCCTCGGCGACCTCGCCGCCGGCCTCGTGGCGGGGCGCACCGACCTCGTCTGCGCGGGGTAGGGCGCCGACGGGCACGATGGGGCGGTCCAGGGTCGCGCGGCGCCGGGGGTGGGGATGGCACGGCAACAGAGCCGCCGACGGCTGGTGGCCGACGAGCTGCTGGAGCACGCGGGCCGGCTGTTCGCGACCAAGGGCTACGCGAACACGTCGTTCCAGGACATCGCCGACGCCATGGGCGTGAGCCGGCCCGCGCTCTACCACTACGTCAGCAACAAGGAGGAGATCCTCGCCGCGCTCGTCCGCGACGTCCTCGAGCGCGTCGTGGAGATCCTCGAGGAGTCCGCGGCGCGCGAGGACCTCGACGCCGGCGAGCGCGTCGAGCTCGCGCTGCGCCGCATCGTGGTGAACAACGCCCACCACACGTCGCGCTTCCGGCTGCTCGACCGCAGCGAGCCCGACCTGCCCGAGGAGATCGCCGAGGTGCACCGCGCGGCCCGGCGCCGCGTGCTGCACCTGCTCACCGGGATGATCGAGACGGCCGTGGCGGCGGGGCACTTCCGGCCCCTGCCCGCGCGGACCGTCGCGCTCGCGATGCTGGGCACCGCGAACTGGGTCGCCTGGTGGTACCGCCCGGACCACGACGGCGACGCCGACGCGGTCGCCGACGTGCTCGTGGACGTCGCGCTCTCCGGGGTCCGCCGGCACGAGGGCCGGCAGGTCGAGGGCGGCCCGTGGGCGGCGCTGGCGCTGCTGCGCGAGGACATCAGCCACCTCGAGACGGCGATGACGAGCGCGCTGCGCAGCCGCGACGGCGACGACGAGGGTGGGGACGGGGCCTGAGGCGCGCCATACTCCGGCCGTGGCGTACGACACCGAGCTCGCCGAGCGGCTGCGCGCCCTGCTGGCGGCGCACGACGACCTCACCGAGAAGCGGATGTTCGGCGGCCAGGCGTTCCTGCTGGGCGGGCACATGACCGTGTGCGCGAGCAGCCGGGGCGTGCTCATGGTGCGGGTCGACCCGGCACGCGCCGACGTGCTGCTCGAGCGCCCGGGGGCCGGCCCCATGGAGATGCGGGGGCGTGAGCTGCGGGGCTGGCTCGACGTCGAGGGCGAGCTCGACGACGCCGCGCTGCAGGGCTGGGTCGGCGAGGGCGTCGCCTACGTGCGGTCGCTACCGCGCAAGGAGCCGCCCAAGGAGTCGTCCAGGTAGGTCCGCAGCGCCGCCCGGTCGGGCTTGCCGATCCCGCGCAGCGGCAGGGCGTCGAGCACGGTCACCGCGCGCGGCGCCGCCCGCCCGAGACCCGGGGCCACCGCGGCCCGCAGCGCCTCGCCGTCGAGCCCGTCGCCGACGACGGCGGCCACCACGCGCGCGCCCCACTCCGGGTCGGGCACCCCGACGACGCACGCCTCGCGCACCCCGTCCTGGGCGAGCAGGGCGCGCTCGACGGTGGCGGGCGCGACGTTCTCGCCGCCGGTGACGATGACGTCGTCGGCGCGTCCGAGGACCGCGAGGCGACCGTCGGGGGACCAGGCGCCGAGGTCGTTGGTGCGGAAGCCGTCTCCCGTGAACGCCGCGCGGTCGGCCTCGGACACCGCCCCCCGATAGCCCGCCGCGACCGTCGCCCCGCCGAGCACGATGCGCCCGTCGGGCTCGAGGTCCACGGTGACACCGTCGAGCGGGCGGCCGTCGTAGACACAGCCGCCGCAGGTCTCGCTCATGCCGTACGTGGTGACGAGCGGGACCCCCGCGGCCCGCGCCCGCTCGAACAGCGCGACGTCCGCGGCGGCGCCGCCCAGCAGCACGGCGGTGAACGACCGCAGCGCGTCGAGGACGTCGCCGCCCGCGTCGAGCAGGCGCACGAGCTGGGTGGGCACGAGGGAGGTGTAGGCGGCGCCGGCCTCTCCGGTCAGCGCGGCGAAGGCGTCGGGGCGGAAGCCCTCGCGCAGGTCCATCGCCGCCGCAGGCCGGCCGGCGTGCGCGGAGCGCAGCAGCACCTGCAGGCCCGCGACGTGGTGGGCGGGCAGCGCGAGCAGCCAGCGCCCGGGCGGGCCGATCCGCCGGGACGTCGCGTCGGCCGAGGCGCGCAGGGCGCTCGCCGGGAGCAGCACGGCCTTGGCGTCGCCGGTGGAGCCCGTGGTCGTCACGATCGCCGCGACGTCGTCGTCGACGGGGGCGAGGAGATCGGACGCGGGGGGCGGCTCGCCCGGCCCGGTCGGCAGCACCGCGGGGCCCTCGCCGTCGAGCGCGGCGGCCGCGAGCTCGGCGAGGCGGGCGGCGGCCTGCGGGCTCCCGTCGGTCGGGACCGGCTCCACGGCGCGCACCGATCTAGGGTAGGCGCGATGAGCGGCGTCTCCGTGGTCGCGCTGCCGATGCGCACCCGGTTCCGGGGGATCACGACGCGCGAGCTGGCGCTGGTCGAGGGCCCGGCGGGGTGGGGCGAGTTCTGCCCGTTCGTCGAGTACGACGACGCCGAGGCGCTCGCCTGGTGGCGCTGCGCGCGCGAGGCCGCGCACGACGGCTGGCCCGCGCCGGTGCGGGAGCGGGTCGAGGTCAACACCACCGTGCCGGCGGTCGGTCCGGAGGACGCGCACCGGATGGTGCGCGCCTCCGGCGCCCGCACGGCCAAGGTCAAGGTGGCCGAGAAGGGGCAGGACGCGGGCCAGGACCTCGCCCGCGTCGAGGCCGTCCGCGACGCGCTGGGCCCGGACGGGCGGGTGCGGGTGGACGCGAACGGCGGCTGGGACGTCGACGGCGCCGTCGCCGCGATCACCGCGCTGGCGCGGGCCGCGGGCGGGCTGGAGTACGTGGAGCAGCCGTGCGCGTCGGTCGACGAGCTGGCCGCGGTGCGCCGGCGGGTCGACGTGCCGGTGGCCGCCGACGAGTCGATCCGCCGGGCCGAGGACCCGCTGCGCGTCGCCCGCGCCGGGGCCGCCGACGTGGCGGTGCTCAAGGTGGCACCGCTCGGCGGGGTGCGCGCGGCGCTGCGGGTGGCCGAGGAGATCGGGCTGCCGTGCGTCGTGTCGTCGGCGGTGGAGAGCTCGGTGGGCCTCGCGGCCGGGCTCGCGCTCGCCGGCGCGCTGCCGGAGCTGCCGTACGCGTGCGGGCTGGGCACCGCCGACCTGCTCGCGGGCGACGTCGTCACCACGCCGCTGCACCCCGCCGCCGGGGTCCTCGACGTCCCGCGCCGCCCGCCGGAGCCCGACCCGGCCCTGCTCGCGCGCTACGCCGCGGACCCCGACACCCGCGACCGGTGGACCGCGCGCCTCGCCCGGGTACAGGCACGCGAGAGCTGAGGACAGTGACGTCCGGCCACCCCCCCGCAGCAGTCCCGCAGCAGTGAGGAGCACGCGGAGATGACGGACAAGGACGACCGCCTCGAGGCCGGCCGCGACATCGTGCGCGCGAAGGAGGCCCGCGGCGTCAGCTGGGCCGAGCTCGCGAAGGCACTGGACCGGTCGCTGGTGTGGACGACGTCGGCGCTGCTCGGGCAGCAGCCGCTGGACGCCGAGCAGGCGCGCACGATCGGCGACCTGCTCGACCTCGACGACGAGACCGTCGACGCGCTGACCCTGCCGCCGGTGCGCGGCGACCTCGCCCACGACCCGACCGAGCCGGTGACCTACCGCCTGCAGGAAGCCCTGCAGGTCTACGGCACGAGCATCCACGAGCTCATCCGCGAGGAGTTCGGCGACGGCATCATGAGCGCCATCGACTTCACCCTCGACCTCGAGCGCGTCGAGGACCCCAAGGGCGACCGGGTGAAGCTGACGTTCAACGGCAAGTTCCTGCCGTACAAGGTCTGGTAGGGACCGAGCTGGACCCTGACGTGGGCCGACACGCCGGGTCGGGCTGAAGGGGTCGCTCCCCGCGCGCGAGTAGCGTGCGCAGCGTGACCGCCGCGCCCACGCACAAGACGGCGCCCTCGCCCGAGGCCGAGGACGCCGATGCGGGCGCGAGCGCCGGGACGGCGGGGTCGGACCCGCGCCTGGAGCACGGCCCGCCCGAGCACGTCCGCACCGCGTTCGGGGTGCGGGACGCGGTGCCGCGGCCGCGCCCCGACCTGCCCGGACCCGCGTGGCGCTGCGACTCGCTGGTGCTGCGCCCGGTCGCCGACACCGTGCTCGCGGCGTGGTCGGCGGGCGCGATCGAGGAGCTCGCGGCCGTCGGCGTCGACGGGCTGCGCCTGGCCCGGCCGGTGCGCGCCAGCGACGGCCGCCGCGTGGTGGCCGGCTGGGCCGCGAGCCACGACGTCGCGGGACGCGTCGAGCCGCGCCACGACGACGTCGTCGCCGCGTCCCTGCGCCTGCACCGGGCGACGGCGCGCCTGGATCGCCCGCGCCTGGTCGACGACCGCGACGACCTGCTCGCCCGCGCCGACCGGGCCGCGTTCGGCGAGCGCACGGTCGCGCTCGACCCCGAGACCGGCGGGACGCTGTTCGGCGAGCTCGCGCGCCGCCGGCGCCCGCTCGAGCGCCCGTCCCAGCTCGTGCACGGCGACCTGTTCGGCACCGTGCTCTTCGACCCCTCCGACCCCGGCGCGCCGCCCGCGGTGCTCGACCTCGTGCCGTTCTGGCGCCCGGTGGAGTGGGCGGCGGCGGTCGTCGTCATCGACGCGCTGGCCTGGGGCGGCGCCGACCCCGGGATCCTGACGCGCTGGGCGCACCTCGTGCAGTGGCCCCAGATGCTGCTCCACGCGCTGCTGTTCCGCCTCGCCGTGCACGCGCAGCACCCGTCGTGCACCCGCGAGTCGCTGCAGGGCCTCGAGCACGCGGCGCGCCTCGTCGGCAGCCTGCTGCCGCCGTCCTGAGCGGACCTCCCGGCGTGACGCGGCCCGCACGGCGCGGTTGCGCCGCGGCAACACAGGGTCACACCGCCGTCACACCGGCTTCCTAACGTCCGCCTCTCCACCACCGACCGGCTGCCCTGCGGCCGGGTGAGGAGGCGAGACGATGGCGCCAGCCCTGCTGCGCGGACGCTGGATCGACGACTGGCGCCCCGAGGACGAGACGTTCTGGCAGCGCACGGGCAAGCGGATCGCGAACCGGAACCTGTGGTTCTCGGTCTTCTCCGAGCACATCGGGTTCTCGATCTGGACCCTGTTCTCCGTCCTCGTGCTCTTCATGGGGCCCGACTACGGCATCGACGCCGCCGGCAAGTTCCTGCTGGTCTCGGTGGCGACGTTCGTGGGGGCGGCGCTGCGGCTGCCCTACAGCCTCGCCGTCGCGGTGGTCGGTGGGCGGAACTGGACGGTGATCAGCGCCGCGCTCCTGCTCGTGCCGACGATCCTGCTGGCCGTGTTCATGGAGCCCGGCACCTCGTACACCACGTTGGTCGTGATCTCGGCGCTCGTCGGGCTCGGCGGGGGCAACTTCGCCTCGTCGATGACCAACATCAACGCGTTCTTCCCGGACCGGGCCAAGGGCGCGGCGCTCGGCATCAACGCCGGCGGCGGGAACCTGGGTGTGGCCGTCATCCAGCTCGTCGGCCTGCTGATCATCGCGACCGCGGGGCCCGACGCGCCGCGCCTCCTGCTCGCGGTCTACATCCCCCTGATCGTGCTGTCGCTCGCGGGCGCCGCGCTGTTCATGGACAACATCTCGTCGGTGCGCAACGACGGCGGCGCCCTGAAGGAGGCCGCCCGCGACGCCCAGACGTGGGTGATGGCGTTCCTCTACATCGGGACGTTCGGGTCCTTCATCGGCTACAGCTTCGCCTTCGGCCTGGTCCTACAGAACCAGTTCGGCCGCACCCCGCTCCAGGCCGCGGCGGTGACGTTCATCGGGCCGCTGCTCGGGTCGCTGATCCGACCCGTCGGCGGCTGGCTCTCCGACCGCGTCGGCGGCGTGAGGGTGACCTTCTGGAACTTCGCGGCGATGGCGGTGTCCACCGTGATCTGCATCGCCGCGTCGGGCATCGACTCGCTGGCCCTGTTCACCGTCGGGTTCGTGCTGCTGTTCATCACGTCGGGCATCGGCAACGGCTCGACGTACAAGATGATCCCGTCGATCTTCCGTACCAAGGCGCTCGCCGCGACCGAGGAGCGCGGGTGGGACCAGGAGACCGCGCTGCTGTGGGCGCGGCGCATCTCCGGGGCCGCGATCGGGATCACCGCCGCCGTCGGCGCGTTCGGCGGCCTGCTCATCAACCTCGCCTTCCGGTCGTCGTTCCAGTCCACGCAGTCGGGCGCGCCGGCGTTCTGGGCGTTCCTGGTCTTCTACGCGGCCTGCATGGTGGTGACGTTCGCCGTCTACATGCGCAGCGCCACGGCGGCGACCGACCCGACGACGGGTACGCGGGTCTCGTACGCGGAGGTCTGATCCCTGTCCGCCGGTGTGCCGCGGCGCCGCGACCTATCCTGGAGGCGTGATCGTGAGCGGGCCACTGAGCGGGTGGCGGGTCGGCGTGACGGCCGACCGCCGCGCCGACGACCAGCTCGACCTGCTGCGCCGCAAGGGCGCGCAGGTCGTGCACGGCCCGACGATGCGGATCGTGCCGCTGGAGGACGACACGCAGCTCGCCGAGACCACGCGGGCGCTGCTCGCCGACCCGCCGGTGATCGTCGTCGCCACCACCGGGCAGGGGTTCCGGGGGTGGCTGTCGGTCGCGGAGGGCTGGGGGCTGGGCGAGGAGCTGCACCGGGTGCTCTCGTCGGCGACGCTGCTGGCGCGCGGCCCGAAGGCGCGCGGGGCGATCCGCGGCGCCGGGCTGCGGGAGGCGTGGTCGGCGGACGCGACCGAGTCGTCGCCGGAGGTGCTCGAGCACCTGCTCGCGACCGGGGTCGCCGGGACGCGGATCGTGGTGCAGCGCCACGGCGACCCGATGACCCACTTCCTCGCCGCGCTGCGGTCGGCCGGTGCCGCGGTCACGACGGTCGACGTCTACCGGTGGGAGCCGCCGCCGGACCTGCCCGCGGTCGACGCGCTGATCGACGCGATCGTGGCGCGCGAGGTCGACACCGTGACGTTCACCAGCGCGCCGGCGGTCGAGGGCCTCGTGCACCGGGCCGACGCGCGGGGGATGCGCGCCGAGGTGGTCGACGCGCTGCGCGCCGGCGCCGACGGCGGCGGGGTGCTGGCCTGCTGCGTGGGCCCGGTCACCGCCGCGCCGCTGGAGCGCCTGGGGGTCATCGGCATCGCCCCGGAGCGCTTCCGCCTGGGCGCGATGGTGAAACGGCTCGAGGAGCACGCGCGCGCCGTGGCGGGCGTGTGAGCGCTCCCGCCCTGCTCCTGCTCGCCCACGGCACGCAGGACGCCGCCGGCCGCGCGACGTGGGAGCGGCTGACCGCCGCGGTGGCGCAGGCCGTGCCGGAGGTCGAGGTGCGGCTGGCGTACGCCGACGTGGTGAGCCCGACGATGGCCGAGGCGCTCGCCGAGCTCCCCGGCCCGGTGGTGGTCGTGCCGGCGTTCCTGGCCGCCGGGTTCCACGTGCGCGTCGACGTGCCCGAGCAGCTCGCGGCGACCGGACGCCCCGACGTCGTCGTGGCCGAGGCGTTCGGGCCCGATCCGGAGCTGGTGGGCGTGCTGCTCGACCGGCTCGCCGAGGCCGGCGCGCAGCCGGGGGACACGGTGGTGCTCGCGGCGGCCGGGTCGAACGACCCGCGCGCCCGGGCGGACCTCGACACCGCGGCGGCGCTGCTCACGGCCCGGGTCGGCCACGAGGTGCCGGTCGGCTACATCGCCGGCGGCGAGCCCCGGGTGGCGTCGGTGGTGGCGTCGGCGGGGTCGCGGGGGCCGCGGGTGGTGGTGGCGACGTGGCTGCTCGCCCCCGGCGCGTTCCACCGGTGGCTCGCCGACGCGGGCGCGGCGGTCGTCGCCGAGCCGCTGGGCGAGCACCCGGACGTCGTCGACGTCGTCGTCCGGCGCTACCGCGCGGCGGCGGCGTGACCGCCCGGGGCCGGACGCCGGTCGGGGGCGTCGTGCGCCTCTTCGCGTCCGACGGGCGCTGGATCGCCTGGTACCGGCCGGGGCTGCCGTACCTGTGGAACACCGGCGACCGGTGGATCGGCTGGTTCCCGTGGCCGGGCGAGCCGACGCCGGAGCCGCGCGACGACGTCCTCGATCCGTCCGACGCCTACCTGGGCACGGTCGTCGGCGACCGCCTCCTCGCGCGGACGGTCCGCCGGCCCCGACCGATCCCGTCGAGGGTCCCCGAGCCGCGACGACCGGTCGGCCCGCCGGATGTGGACCGGGCGCAGGCCGTTCCTCCTCCGATCGGGTTCACGGACGTGCCGCTCGACCGGCTGCTCAACGACTGAGCGCCACCCCGAGGTTTACTCGGCGTCACGATGGGGTGATGCTGTGACCATGCTCGCCCGGGTCATCGGCACGATCGTCATCATCCTGGTGCTGTTCGCGATCATCTCCAACCCCCAGGACGCGGCCTCGAACACGCGCCAGGGCGTCTCGACCCTGGGCGAAGCCGGCGAGTCGATCACCGTGTTCCTGTCGAGCGTGGTGAACAACCTGGCGGTCGCGACCACCGGCTACTCCTCGGGCACGACGTACTACCCCGCCGGCGGCATCGAGACGGGCGACGGCTCCACCCCGACCCTCCGCTGACCCCCCGCCTCCGACCCCACCCCCCCGAGCGAGCCCTCGAGGGCGGCTGGACACGGGGTGTGTCTCAGCGTGGCGTCCACGCTGGCGTCCAACGCCAGGAAATCCCCCAGCTCGATCCCGGCATCAGCTCGCGCGCGGGATGTCGTCCTCGTAGGTCGCCCGCGGTGCCGGGAGGGCCGCGGCGACCGCCAGCCCGTCCCGGAGGTCACGCAGGACGCCCACCTCGTCGTCGCGTCGCTGCGACGGGCGGGTGCTGACGACGTGGAGCCCGACGGCGCGCAGGGCCCGCTGACGCCGGGCGGTCGCGTCGACCTGGTCGGGGGTGGCGAAGTGGTGCTCGACGGAGTCGATCTCCCAGGCGAGGCCGACGTCCTCGACGAGGGCGTCGACGACGCCGACCGTGCGGCCGGACAGGTCGCGGACGCGGACGTTGAACCGCGCCGCCGGCAGCTCCGGCTGCGCGAGCCACCAGGCCCGCGCGTCGAACTCCGCCGCCGATCGGGCACCTCCCGCGACGGCGCGCAGGACCGTCCGCGGGGCGGAACTGCCCTTCCGGCACCCCGCGTCGAGCTCCTCGAGGAGTTCCTCGGGCGTGACGAGCCATCGCTGGACGGCCTCAGCGAGGAGGCCGGCGATGGCCGTCGGGTCGGTCATGAGGCGGGCCTCGTCGAGCAGGGCCCGGGTGAGCGGCGCGACGGGGAGACCGGCGCGCTCGACGGGCCGGGGCAGTCGCGACGTCCGCTCCACGTGGAAGGTGCGCCAGCTGCGGACCTGGCGCGCGTGGGAGATGAGCAGGTGGACCTTGTCGGGCGCCGGACCGTGCCGCAGACCGTGGAGGCGGAGCCCCGCGCGGCCCGTGATCATCGCGTCCGGGCCGCCGTGCAGCAGGCCGGCGATGAGCAGCTGGCGCCAGGTGGGTGTCCCGTTGTGCAGCGCGATGATGCCCGGGCCGAGGCGCTGCCACGGACCGCGGTCGCGACACCGGCGATACGCGGTGGTCTCGGGGACGCCGAGGAGCACCAGTTCCCGGACGGCGATCACCCCCTCGTTGCTCGCCGCCCACAGCACCTCGGGGGTCACCGCCCACTCGCCTCTGCGCATGCGACGACGGTGGGGGAGGACCGCGCGGGAGCGTGAGCCGCGCCGCCGCGCCTGTGGACAGACGCCGGGGGTGGGGACGAGCGATCGAGCTGGCGTGTTTCCTGGCGTTGGACGCCAGCGTGGACGCCAGGCTGACAACACCCCGTGCGTCAGACGCCTCCAGCACGCGGGCCGGGTCACGGCGGTGAAACACGCGGGGGAGGACGACCCGCCCTCGTAGTCACGAGGAAACACTTCGGAAATCGGCCGTTGGTGTGCTGGGTCGCAGCGAGGAACGGTCCCGACGCTCCTCCCGCGGGGTCGGCGAGGACCCCGCTCCCTCCCCTCATCCTCCCCGGCGTCGCACGCCCGCGCGCCGTCCCACCGTGTCTGCCCGAGGAGAACCATGACCAGCACCGAGCTCTCCGACGTCGAGAAGAAGAGCCTCGAGGAGATCCCGCACCCGTCGCTGCCCGAGGGCTCGAGCATCTACGGCGGCACCAAGGTCTTCCCCGACCTCCAGGCCGAGAACGGCGAGACCTACTTCACCCTCGTGCACGGCATCGCGCACGAGTCGTCGGTCAGCTTCGTCGCCGTCCTCCAGGCGACCCGCGCGCTGCGCAAGGGCTTCGAGTCGGCCATGTACTTCTACGGCCCCGGCTCGCTGAACTGCCTGGCCACGCGCGGGTTCCCCACCACGGGCACCTCGGCGTTCCCCGGCGAGCACAACATCAACGACCAGCTCAAGACGTTCATGAGCGAGGGCGGCAAGGTCTACTGCTGCCGCTTCGGGCTGTCGCTGCACGGCGCCCGCGAGGAGGACCTCATCGAGGGCGTCATCCCGACGCACCCGCTCGACGTCCAGGACGCGCTCATCCACTACGCCCGCAAGGGCGCGATCATCAACTCGACCTACCAGCTCTGACGCGCCGCGGCCGGTGCGGGACGACCCGCACCGGCCCCGTGCCATCCCGCGTCGAGAGCACAGGAGGTCCGCCCATGTCGTCCGATCCCGGGCTGCCAACCGATCCCCTCGTGGCCGCCCGCTCCGCACTGGCCGTCCGCGGCGTCGCGCTCGACCTCCCCGACACCACCAGCACCACCAGCACCACCACCACCACCGACCTCGGCGCCTCGATCCCCCTGCGCCGCCCCGGTGGCGCCGGCCCGTCCGCCGACGGCCACGTCCTCGTCGACGGCCTCAGGACCACGATCCCGATCAACCCCGCGAGCCCCTACCGCCTGCACGACGGGCGGCTGGTGCGCACCGGGCCCGACGGCGGCGTCACCGACCTCGGCGTCGACGTCGCCACCGTCGCCCGCCCCGCCTTCTACGACCTCACCACCGCCGACGGCGTCCCCTACGAGAAGATCGCGCGCCTGCACGGGAACGACGTGCTGGCGACGACGGTCGTGCAGACCTGCGTGCGCTACGGGGAGCAGGACCGCTGCCGGTTCTGCGCCATCGAGCAGTCGCTGCGCACCGGCGCGACCACCGCGGTGAAGACGCCCGACCAGCTCGCCGAGGTCGCCGAGGCCGCGGTCCGCCTCGACGGCGTGCAGCAGATGGTGCTGACGACGGGCACGTCGAACGGCCGCGACCGCGGCGCCCGCCACCTGGCCCGCTGCGTGCGGGCGATCAAGGCCGCGGTGCCGGACCTGCCGATCCAGGTCCAGTGCGAGCCGCCCGCGCCGTCCGACCTCGCCGCGCTGCAGGAGCTCCAGGAGGCCGGCGCCGACGCGATCGGCATCCACGTCGAGTCCCTCGACGACGCCGTGCGCGCCCGCTGGATGCCCGGCAAGGCCACCGTCCCCCTGAGCCAGTACCGGCTCGCCTGGGACGAGAGCGTGCGCCTGTTCGGCCCGAACGCCGTGTCGACCTACCTCATCGTCGGGCTCGGCGAGGACCCCGACGAGCTCGTCGCCGGCGCCGCCGAGCTCGTCGACCGCGGCGTCTACCCCTTCGTCGTCCCCTACCGCCCGATCCCCGGCACGCTCGCCTTCGCCGACGGCGACCCCGCACCCGACCCGGAGCTGCTCGCCGAGGTCACCGCGCGCGTCGCCAAGGTCCTGCAGGCCGCCGGCATGCGCGGCGCCGACCAGGCCGCCGGCTGCGCGGCGTGCGGCGCGTGCTCGGCGCTGTCCGCGGCGGGGGGCTGAGCACGATGTCGCTCCTGGACGACCTGGGCGCCGCCGACGAGATCCTCGGGGGCCGCTCCCGCCGGCCCGCCCGTGACGTCACGATCACCGAGGCGCCCGCGACCGACGCCCGCCACCCCGACGTCGTCGCCCACCGGGCCCTGCGGCGCGCGGTGTTCGTCGACGAGCAGGGCCTGTTCCGCGACGACATCGCCGGCGACCTCGACGAGCACGACCACGACCCGCGCGCCGTCGTCCTCGTCGCCCGCGACGGCGCCGGCGAGGTGCTGGGCGGCGTGCGTCTCGCACCCGTCGACCCGGACACCGCCCGCCCCGACCTCGGCTGGTGGACGGGCAGCCGCCTCGTCGTCGCCCCGACGGCCCGGCGCCGCGCCGGGATCCGCGTCGGGGCCGCCCTGGTCCGCGCCGCCTGCGCCCGCGCCGAGGCGGCGGGCGTGCTGCGGTTCGAGGCCGACGTGCAGGCCGCCAACGAGACCCTCTTCCGCCGGCTGGGCTGGCAGCGGGTCCGCGCGACGACGGTCGCCGGCCGGCCGCACGTGCGCATGCGCCGGCCCGTCGGGCGCTTCGCCGCCCTCGTCGCGGCGACGAAGGCCCCGCTCGGCGAGCTCGTCGCGGGCCTGGCCGGGAGCGGTGCGCACGTCGGCGACGACGGGGCCCCCGTGCCGGGCAGCGACGTCGTCGCGGCCTGCGACGCGATCCTGCCCGCGATGGTCGAGCGCGACCCGGAGTGGGCGGGCTGGTGCGGGGTGCTGGTCAACGTCAACGACCTCGCCGCCATGGGTGCCGAGCCCATCGCGCTGCTCGACGCCGTCGGCGCGCGCGACGCCTCGTTCGCCCACCGCGTGCTGACCGGCCTGCGCGCCGCCGCCGAGGCCTACGGGGTACCGGTGATCGGCGGGCACACGCAGCTCGAGGTGCCCGCTTCGTTGGCGGTCACCGCGCTGGGCCGGACGACGACGCCCGTCGCGGCCTCCGGCGGCCGGCCCGGCATGGCCGTGCGCCTGACCGCCGACCTGCACGGCACCTGGCGTCCCGGCTACACCGGCCGGCAGTGGGACTCGACGTCGACGCGCGCTCCCGCCGACCTGCGGGCCATGGTCGGCGCGATCGGCCCGCGCGCGGCGCACCGGCCGGCGGCGGCCAAGGACGTGTCGATGGCCGGGGTCGTCGGCACGCTCGGGATGCTCGCCGAGGCGTCGGGGACCGGCGCCGTGCTCGACGTCGCCGCCGTGCCCCGCCCGGCCGGCGCGACCCCCGCCGACTGGCTGACCTGCTTCCCCGGCTTCGCGCTGCTCACCGCCGACGAGCCCGGGGCGCCCGCGCCGTCGGCCGGGCCGGCGACGAGCGCCGTGTGCGGGGAGCTCACCGACACGGTGACCGGGACCGCCGGGGTCGCCCTGCGCTGGCCCGACGGCGAGACCACCGAGGCCGTCGCCGGCGGCGTCACCGGACTCGGGGCCGCGCCCCGCGGCGGCGCCGGCGCACCAGGACCGGACCGGGCCCGGACCACCGAAGGGACCACCCCATGACCGTCAGGACGTTCGCGGCCGCCGCCGCGGGCTTCGGCCGCGACCTCGACGAGGACTTCGCGCGGATCGAGGAGCTGCTCGGTCAGGCCCGCGCGGCCGGCGCCGACCTGCTGGCCCTGCCCGAGGCGGCGCTGGGCGGGTACCTGTCGTCGCTGCACGACTCGGGCGGGGCGGGGGAACCGGTGGACGTGCCGCCGCAGCTCGACGTCGACGGCCCCGAGGTGCGGCGGTTGATCGCGCTGGCCGGCGACACGGTCGTCACCGCGGGCTTCTGCGAGCGGGGCGACGCGGCGTCGGGCGGGCGTCCGTACAACAGCGCGGTGGCGGTGACCGGCGACGGCGTGCTCGGGCACCACCGCAAGGTCCACCAGCCGCTCAACGAGCACAGCTCGTACGCCGCGGGCGACCGGTTCACCGCGTTCGACACGCCGGTCGGCCGGCTCGGCATGATGATCTGCTACGACAAGGCGTTCCCCGAGGCCGCGCGGGCGCTGGCCGTCGACGGGGCCCGGGTCGTGGTGTGCCTGTCGGCGTGGCCGGCGTCGCGCACCGACCAGGCGCCGGTGCTCGCCGACGACCGCTGGACCCGCCGCTTCGACCTCTTCGACCGTGCGCGGGCGCTCGAGAACCAGATCGTCTGGGTGTCGGCGAACCAGGCCGGCACGTTCGGGGACATGCGGCTCGTGGCGAGCGCGAAGATCGTCGACCCGGGCGGGGAGGTCCTCGACACCACGGGGACCGAGGCGGGGCTGGCCGTCGCGTCGGTGGACGTCGACGACGCGGTGGACGCCGCGCGCCGGTTCATGGGCCACCTGCGCGACCGGCGGCCGGCGTCGTACGACGCGCCACCGCTCGCGCCCGTCGCGGCCCGGGCCGGCTAGGAGGTCGACGGGTGGTCCGCCTCGCCGCCGCCGCGGCCCACTTCACCCGGGACGTCGGGTTCGACCTCGACCGGATCAAGATGATCATCTCGCACGCGCGGGACGCCGGGGTGGCGCTGCTCGCGCTGCCCGACGGGGCGCTCGGGGGGTACCTCACCGACCTGCGCCACCCCGACGTCGACTGCCTGCCGCCGCTGCTCGAGCCGAACGGCGACGAGGTGCGGTCGGTGATCGACATCGCCGGCGAGATGATCGTCTGTCTCGGCTACAGCGAGCTGGGTCCCGACGACGGCGACGGCCCGGTGCGCTACGACGCGGCAGTCTGCCTGTCCGGGGACGGGATCCTCGGGCGGCACCGCAAGGTGCACCTCCCCGCGGGCATCGCGCCGCTGTTCCGCGCCGGCGACGGCTTCTCCGCGTTCGACACCCCGCTCGGGCGGATGGGCCTGCTCATCGACCACGACAAGACGTTCCCGGAGGCCGCGCGGGCGCTGGCGGTGGACGGCGCGGAGGTCATCGCGTGCCTGTCGGCCTGGCCGACGTCGCTGACCAACCGGGCGCCGCGCATGGCGCAGGACCGCCAGGCGCGCCTGTTCGACCTCTACGACCAGGCGCGGGCCGCGGAGAACCAGGTCGTGTGGCTCTCGTCGAACCAGAGCGGGCGGCACGGGGCGCTGCACTTCCTGGGCCGGGCGAAGGTCGTCGGCCCGGGCGGGGAGATCCTCGCGCGGACCTGGTCGAAGGGTGGGCTGGCCGTCGCCGAGGTGGACCTGCCGGGCGCGGTCGGCGCGGCCCGGGCCGTGCTGCACCACCTCGCCGAGCGCCGGCCGGAGACCTACGGCTGATGAAGATCGCGCTGTTGACGTACTCGACGAAGCCGCGCGGCGGGGTCGTGCACACGCTCGCGCTGGCCGAGGCGTTCGCGCGGGCGGGGCACGACGTGACGGTGTGGGCGCTCGCGCGGGGTGGGGACACGGGGTTCTTCCGGGCGGTCGCCCCCGAGGTGACCGTGCGTCTCGTGCCGGTGCCCGAGATCGAGGGCGAGTCGGTGGGGGAGCGGATCCTGCGGTCGATCGCGCTGCTCGGGGACGCCTTCGAGGGTGCGTCCGACGTGGTGCACGCCCAGGACTGTCTGACGGCGAACGCGGTCGGTCGCGCGCGGGGCTACGCCGGGTTGTGGCGGACCGTGCACCACCTCGACCGGTTCACGACGCCCGAGCTCGCCGCCTGCCACGAGCGGGCGATCGTGGAGCCGGCGGCGCTGGTGTGCGTGTCGGCGGCGGTGGCGGCCGAGGTGCGCGACGGGTGGGGGCGGTCGCCGGCGGTGATCGGGAACGGGGTGGACGCGGCGCGCTTCTCCGCGGCCGCCGCCTCCGGCGCGGGGGAGCCGTGGCGGGCGCGGTACGGGCGCTACGTGCTGGCCGTCGGCGGCATCGAGCCGCGGAAGGGGACGCTGGAGCTGGTCGAGGCGATGGCGCTCCTGCCCGGTGTCCCGTTGCTCGTCGCGGGCGGGGACACGCTGTTCGACTACCGGGGGTATCGGGACGAGGTGTTCGCGCGGGCCGCGGCGCTGGGGGTGTCACCCGTGGTGCTGGGGCCGGTCGAGGACGCCGAGCTGCCGGGGCTCGTGGCGGGCGCGGCGGTGTTCGCGTTCCCGTCGACGAAGGAGGGCTTCGGGCTCGCGGCGATGGAGGCGCTCGCGGCGGGCGTGCCGCTCGTGACGCGGGACCTGCCGGTGCTGCGCGAGGTGTTCGCGGGCGCGGCGCGCTTCGCCGACGGGCCGGAGGGCTTCGCGCGCGAGATCGGGCGGGTGCTCGACGGTGGGGACCCCGAGCTCGACCCGGCCCACGCGACCGTCGGCCGGGCGCTGGCGGCGGCGCACACCTGGGACGCCGCGGCCGCCGCCCACCTGGACCTCTACCGGCGCGGCTGACCCGTCCCCGGGCGGCTGAGGTGTCTCAGCCTGGTGTCTCAGCCTGGCGTCCATGCTGTCGCTCAACGACGGGAAAGCCACCCGCTCGCGAGGCGGTGGTGGGCGAGCACGACGCGCCCGTCGCGGATCTCGACCCCCTCGGCGCGCAGGCGGGCGTGCTGCTCGTCGAGGATGTGCGGCGCGCTGGAGCCGTCGGCGCGCAGCACGCGGTGCCAGGGCAGGTCCGCGCCGTCCTCGCTCAGCACCTTGCCCACCACGCGCGCCGAGCGCTCGCCGGCCTCGGCGGCGACGTCGCCGTACGTCGCCACCCACCCCTCCGGGATCGCCAGCACCGCCGCGCGGATCCGCTCGTGCCGGGCCTCGTCCACGAGCTGAGTCCAGCACAGCCGCGTTCCTCGACGGCAGCGGGGCGCTCATGATCGTGGGGCCTTCGCTGGCGTTGAACGCCAGCCTGGACGCCAGGCTGGCACACCCCGTGCGCCCGCGCGCCCACCCGCATCCGCGGCGGTGTCGGGGGGCCGTGGTGGAGTGGTGCCCGTGAGCCTCCCGACGAGCGGCGACCGCGCTCCCGAGCTCCGCCGCGCCGCGGCGTGGGTGCCGGGCGAGCTGGTGCTCGACGACGCCGGGCGCCGCGTCCTCGAGCACGACGCCGGCTTCCTGCGGGTGCTCGGCGGGCCCGGCACGGGCAAGACCACCCTGCTCGCCGAGCGGGTCGCCCGCCTGCTCCACGCGCAGCCCGACGCGCGCCCGCTGGTGCTCGTCGGCGATCGGCGCGCCGCGGCCGCCCTCCGCGAGCGCATCGCCGCGCGGCGACGCGCCCTCGACGACACCGACCGGCCCGCCCGCGCGGTCGCCGAGCCGCTCGTGCGCAGCGTGCACTCCTACGCCTTCGCGGTCCTGCGCCGCCACGCCGAGCGCCGGGGCGAGGCCCCGCCACGCCTGCTGCCCGGCGCGCAGCAGGACGCCATGGTCCGCGAGCTGCTCGCCGGCGAGGTCGCGGGCGCCGGGGTGCCGTCGGGGTGGCCGCTGCGCATGCGCCCCGCGCTCGAGGCGCCCGCGTTCGCCGGCGAGGTGCGCGATCTGCTGCTCCGCGCCGCCGAGCGCGGCGCCGGGCCCCGCGAGCTCGCCGACCTCGGCAAGCGCCACGGCGTGCCCGCCTGGATCGCCGCGGGGCGCTTCTACCGCACGTACGAGGAGGTCACGCTCCTGCGCGCGGCGGCCGGCTCCGCCAACCCGCTGGCCAGCGCGCCCCCGCTCGACGCCGCCGAGCTGGTCGCGGCCGTGCTCGACGCCTTCGTCACCGACCCCGAGCTCCTCGAGGCCGAGCGGGCCGCGGTGCGCCACCTCGTGGTCGACGACGTCCAGGACATGGACCCCCAGCAGGTCGAGCTCGCCCGCACCCTCGGCGCCGCCGCCGACGACTGGGTGCTCGCCGGCGACCCCGACTCCTCGGTGCTCGGCTTCCGCGGCGCCGACCCGGCGCTGCTGCGCGACGCCGACCCCGGCGGGCTCGCCACCGTCGTCCTGCACCCGGACCACCGCAGCCGGCCCGCCCTGCGCGCCGCCGTCGCCCGCGTCGTCGCCGCGCTGCCGGGCACGGGCCCGGGACGGACGCGGACGGCACCGACCCCGAGCGAGGCGTACGACGACGGGGGAGACGACGACGGCCTCGTCACCGTCGACGTCTACGCCACCACCGGGCGCCAGGCCGCCGCGGTGGCCGACCGGCTGCGCCGCGCCCACCTCACCGACGGCGTCCCCTGGTCCCGCATGGCCGTGCTCGTGCGCAGCGTCGCCGGCTCGCTCCCGCCCCTGCGCCGGGCCCTGCTCGCCGCGGGCGTCCCACTCGCCGTCCCCGCCGACGACACCCCGCTGGCCGCGCTGCCGGCCGTCGCCCCGCTGCTCACGGTCCTGCGCTGCGCCGCCGACCCCCAGCGCCTCGACGCCGACACCGCCCTCGCGCTGCTCTCCTCGCCCCTCGGCGGCGCCGACCCGCTCGCCGTGCGCCGGCTGCGCCGCGGGCTGCTGCGCCGCCACGAGGCCGGCGGCGGCGCGGCGGACACGCCCAGCGACGCGCTGCTCGTCGACGCCCTGCTCGACCACATCGCGCAGGAGAAGAACCCCCTCGCGCTGCTCAGCCCGTCGGAGGCCGCGCCGCTCGCCCGCGTCGGCGAGCTGCTCGCGGCCGCGGCCGGCGCCATCGACGCGGGCGCCTCGGTGCCCGACGTCCTCTGGGCCGTGTGGGACCGCAGCGGGCTGCAACGGCGCTGGGTCGCCGCCAGCGAGCGCGGCGGCGTCACCGGCGCGCAGGCCGACCGCGACCTCGACGCCGTCGTCGCCCTCGTCGAGCGCGCCGCCCGCTACGTCGAGGACCTGCCCGGCGGCACCGTCGCCGGCTTCGTCGCCCAGGCCGACGACCAGCGCATCCGCGCCGACACCCTCGCCCCGCGCGCCCCCGACGGCGAGGCGGTCGCCCTGCTCACCGCCCACGCGGCGCGCGGGCGGGAGTGGGACGTGGTGATCATCCCCGACGTGCAGGAGGGCACCTGGCCCGACCTGCGCCGGCGTGGCACGTTGCTCGGGGTCGAGCGGCTCGTCGACGTCCTCGCCGGCATCCCCGACGACCCCGCCGTCGCGGGCCAGGCGCCGCTCCTCGCCGAGGAGCGCCGGCTGTTCGCGGTCGCGCTCTCGCGGGCCCGGCGCGCGGTGCACGTCAGCGCGGTCGAGGCCGAGGACGTCACGCCCTCGCGCTTCCTCGACGACGTCGACGGCGGCGTCACCACCGACGACCCCGCCGAGGCGACGAGGCCGCGCAGCCGCCCCGGGCGCGCGCTGGTCCTGGCCGAGCTGGTCGGCGAGCTGCGCCGCGTCGTCACCGACCCGGACGCCGAGCCCGGGCGCCGCGAGCGAGCCGCCGACGGGCTCGCGCGCCTCGCCGACGCCGGCGTGCCCGGCGCCGACCCCGACGACTGGTACGGCCTGCTCACCCCGTCCACCGACGCGCCGCTGCGCCCGCCCGGGCCGATCGCGATCAGCCCGAGCGCGGTGGAGACGATCCTGACCTGCCCGCTGCGCTGGGCGCTGCAGACCCACGGCGGCGACGACACCGACTCGCTCGCCTCGGTCACCGGCTCGCTCGTGCACGCCCTCGTCCAGCGCGCCGCCGAGGGCGCCGACGCCCGCGAGCTCGACGAGGCGCTCGACGTCGCGTGGGCGTCGGTCGACGCGGGCGCGCCGTGGTTCTCCCGCCGCGAGCTCGCGAACACCCGCCGCATGCTGGCGAGCTTCCTGAGCTGGCGCGACCAGACGCGCGCGCAGCTCACCGAGGCCGCGGTGGAGCGCGAGCTCGAGGTCGCGGTCACCGACGGGGTGCGGGTGCGCGGACGGGTCGACCGCCTCGAGATCGACACCCGCGGCCGCCCGGTGATCATCGACGTGAAGACGGGCAAGACGCCGATCTCGAAGGCGGACGCTCAGGCCCACCCCCAGCTCGCGGTCTACCAGCTCGCCACCGCGCTCGGCGCCTTCGCCGAGACCCTCGCCGGCCCCGACCGCACGGCCGCGCGCTCCACCCCGGGCGGGGCGCGCCTGGTCTACCTCTCGCGCGCCGGGACCGCCGCCAAGGAGCGCGCGCAGGAACCGCTCGACGACGAGGGCCTCGCGCAGTGGCGCGAGCACGTCGGTGCCGCGGCGCGCGCCACCGAGGGGCCGGTGTTCGTGGGGCGCGAGAACGACGCCTGCCCGCGGTGCCCGGTGCGCACCGCCTGCCCGGTCCACGTCTCGGGGAGGCAGGTCCCGTGACCGCGCTCGCGCCGCCGGGCACCGAGCTCATCGACCCCGTCGAGCTCGCCGAGCGCCTCGGCCTGCGCCGGCCCACCGAGGAGCAGGCGGCCGTGATCGGGGCGCCGCTCGAGCCCGCGCTGGTCACCGCCGGCGCCGGCTCCGGCAAGACCGAGACGATGGCCGCGCGCGTCGTCTGGCTCGTCGCCAACGGCCTCGTGCGCCCCGAGCAGGTGCTGGGCCTGACGTTCACGCGCAAGGCGGCCGGGCAGCTCGCCGACCGGGTGCGCCGTCGCCTGCGTGTGCTCGGGGCGTCGAACCTCCTCGACGAGCTCGATCCATCCGGCGACCGGCGCCTCGCCGCCCGCGCCGGCGAGCCGACGATCTCGACCTACCACGCCTACGCGGGGCGCCTGCTCACCGAGCACGGCCTGCGCCTGCCCGTCGACCCCGGCGCGCGCCTGCTCTCGCCGACCGCGTCGTGGCAGCTCGCGCACCGGATCGTCGCCACCTGGGCCGCCGACCTCGACACCGACCGCGTGCCCGCCACCGTCACCGCGCTCGTGCAGGCGCTGGCCGGCGAGCTCGGCGAGCACCTCGCCGACCCGGCGGCGCTGCGGGGGCACGCCGAGCGCTTCGCCCGCGCCGTCGAGGACGCCCCGCCGGCGAAGGGGCAGCGTCCCGCGCTGCCCCAGGCCCTCGCGAACCGCGTCGCCACCCAGCGGTTCCGTGCGGCCCTGCTGCCCCTGGTCGAGGAGCTGGCCGCGCGCAAGCGCGCCGAGCGCTGCCTCGACTTCGCCGACCAGATGGCCGCCGCGGCGCGCCTCGCCGAGGGCCACGACGAGGTCGGGGCGGCCGAGCGCGACGCGTTCCGGGCCGTGCTGCTCGACGAGTACCAGGACACCGGTCACGCCCAGCGCATCATGCTGCGCTCGCTCTTCGCCGGCGACAATGGTGACGGCGGTGACGGCGGTGACGGCGGCACGACGGTCACCGCCGTCGGCGACCCCTTCCAGTCGATCTACGGTTGGCGGGGCGCGAGCGCGGCGAACCTGCCCCGCTTCGTCACCGACTTCCCACGCGTCGGCCCCGACGGCGAGCACCTCGCCGCGACGCGCCACGGCCTGCTGACGAGCTTCCGCAACCCGCCCGAGGTCCTCGCGCTGGCCAACGAGGTCGCCGAGCCCCTGCGGGCCTCCGGGGTCCCGGTCGACGAGCTGCGGCCCCGGCCCGGCGCGCCGGCCGGCGACGTCCGGGTCGCGCTGCACGCCGACGTCGAGGCGGAGCGGGCGTGGGTCGCCGACGCGGTCGCCGACCGGTGGCGCGCGGCCGCCGACGCCGGCACGGAGCCGCCGACCACGGCGGTGCTCGTGCGCCGGCGCGCCGACATGAGCGCGCTCGCCGCCGCGCTGCGGGCCCGCGACCTGCCCGTCGAGGTCGTGGGTCTCGGCGGGCTGCTCGACGAGCCCGAGGTGCGCGACGTCGTGTCGGCGCTGCGCCTGGTGGTCGACCCGCTCGCGGGCGGGGCCGCGGTCCGGCTGCTGACCGGCGCGCGCTGGCGCATCGGCGGCGCCGACCTCGCCGCGCTGTGGCGCCGGGCGCGCGAGCTGGCGGCGCCCGCAGCGAACACGGCCCACCCCGCCACCGTCAGCGACGCGGTCCCCGACCCCGTCGCCGCCGCCCTGCCCGGCGAGCACGCCGAGCGTGCCGGGCTGGTCGACGCGCTCGACGACCCGGGCCCGCCCGCGCGCTACTCGGCCGCCGGGTACGAGCGGCTCACGCACCTCGCGAACGAGCTGCGCCTGCTGCGCCGCCGCGTCACCGCCCCGCTGGTCGACCTCGTCGCCGACGTCGAGCGTGTGCTGCTGCTCGACGTCGAGACCGCGACGCGCCCCGGGCCCACCGGCCGGGCGCACCTCGACGCGTTCGCCGAGGTCGTCGCCGACTTCACCGCCGGCGCCACCGCGTCCGGGGGCACCGCGACCGTCTCGGCGCTGCTCGCCTACCTGGATGCCGCCGAGGACGCCGAGGACGGCCTGGCCCCGGGCGAGGTCGACGTCGCGGACCCGGCGACGGGCGGGACGCGGGTGCAGGTGCTCACGGTGCACGCGGCCAAGGGGCTCGAGTGGGAGCTGGTGGCGCTGCCGCACGTCGTCGACAAGGTGTTCCCGGCGGCGAAGCGGTCGGGGTCGTGGCTGACGTCGGTGGCGTCGCTGCCGGTCGACCTGCGCGGCGACCGCCCCGACCTGCCCGCGCTCGACCTCGACGACGCCGCCGACCGCAAGGAGGTCACCGAGCGCCTCGACGCCCACGAGCGCGCCTTCGACGACCGGCGCCTCGTCGAGGAGCGCCGCCTGTTCTACGTGGCGCTCACCCGCGCCGAGCACGCCCTGCTCGTGTCCGGGCACTGGTGGGGCGAGACGGGCGACAGCCCCCGCGGGCCGTCGGAGCTGCTCAGCGAGGTGGGCGAGCTCGTGGCCGCCGGGCGGGGCGGTGTCGTCGACACCTGGGCCGAGCCGCCCGAGGAGGGCGAGCCGAACCCGATGGCGGCGGCGGTGCACGAGGCGGCGTGGCCGGTCGACCCGCTCGGGTCCCGGCGCGCGGCGGTCGACGAGGGCGCGGCGCTGGTCCGGGCGGCCCGGGCCCGGCGGGCCGCGGCGCCCCAGGACGTCAGCACGGACGCCGCCGACGCCGCCCCCGCCGACGCCGACCACGCCGACGCCGCCGCCGACGACGCCGTCCACGCCGACGCCGCCGCCACCCCCGACCCCGAGGGCTGGGCCGCGGACATCGAGGTCCTGCTCGCCGAGCGGGCGGCGGCGCGCGACCGCCACGCGCGGGTGCTGCTGCCCCCACAGCTCTCGGTGAGCCAGCTCGTCGACCTCGCCGCCGACCCCGGCGCGCTGGCCCGCCGCCTGCGCCGCCCCGTCCCGCGCCCACCCGACCCGCGGGCGCGGCGGGGCACGGAGTTCCACGCGTGGCTGGAGCGCTGGTTCTCGGCCACCGAGCTGCTGGAGTTCGACGAGCTGCCCGGCGCCGCCGACGAGGACGCCGACGCGGCGGCCGACCCGGCCGGCGCCGCGGACGCCGCGGAGCTGCGCGAACGGTTCACCGCGAGCCGGTGGGCGAACCGCACGCCGGTGGCGGTGGAGGTGCCGTTCGAGACCGAGGTGGCCGGCACGCTGGTCCGCGGCCGCATCGACGCGGTGTTCGCCGACGCCGACGGGGGCGCCACGGTCGTCGACTGGAAGACCGGCGGGCTCCCGCGCGAGGACGCGCTGCCGGCGCTCGCGGTCCAGCTCGCGGCGTACCGGCTGGCGTGGTCGTCGCTGTCGGGCATCCCGGTCGAGCGGGTCCGGGCGGCCCTGCACTACGTCCGCCACGACGAGACCGTCAGCCCCGCCGACCTGCTCGACGCCGCCGGCCTGCGCGCCCTCGTCGCCGCGGTGCCCGAGGAGGAACGCGCGCCCGAGGGCGACCCGGAGCCCCCGCCCGCCGCGGCCTCGCCGTACGACCCCCACGCCGACCCCGACCGCGACGACGGTCCGCCCCCGGACGTCGACATCGACCCCCGCTGAGCGCCCCGCGCGCCCGACGCCCGATGAGCACGCGGCGATCGGGCGCACAATCGAGGACGTGAGCAACACGGAGGTCGCGCCCCCGGAGTTCGCGAGCGCACCGGGCGGGACGGACGCTCCCGTCGAGGTCCTGACGCCCCGCGCGGTGCCGCTCGGCGGTCCCCGGGCGATGACGGTGCGCCGCACGCTGCCGCAGCGGGCGCGCACGCTGATCGGCGCCTGGTGCTTCGTCGACCACTACGGCCCGGACGACACCGCGGCGTCCGGCGGCATGGACGTCCCGCCGCACCCGCACACCGGGCTCGCGACGGTGAGCTGGCTGTTCACCGGCGAGGTCGAGCACCGCGACAGCCTCGGCACGCACGCCCTCGTGCGCCCCGGCGAGCTCAACCTCATGACCGGCGGGCACGGCATCGCGCACTCCGAGGTCAGCACCCCCGACACCACCGTGCTGCACGGGGTCCAGCTGTGGGTCGCCCTCCCGGACCACGCGCGCGACGTGCCCCGCGCCTTCGCCCACCACGTGCCCGAGCCGGTGACACTCGACGGCGCGACCGACACCCCTGCCACCGCGCGCGTCTTCCTCGGGAGCCTCGCCGGGTCGGCGTCCCCGGTCGCCACCGCCACCCCGCTGCTCGGCGCCGAGATCCTCCTCGCGCCCGGCGCGCGCCTCACGCTGCCCGTCGACGCCACGTTCGAGCACGGCGTGCTCGTCGACCGGGGACGCGTGACGCTGCAGGGACAGCCCCTCGAGCGCGGTGAGCTCGGCGTCCTCCCGCCCGGCCGGACCACGGTGGAGGTCGGCGCGGACGAGGACGCCCGCGTCGTCCTCCTCGGCGGTCCGCCCTTCGGCGAGGAGATCGTCATGTGGTGGAACTTCGTCGGCCGCAGCCACGAGGAGATCGTCGCGTTCCGCGCCGCGTGGGAGGCCGGCGACGAGCGCTTCGGCGAGGTCGAGGGCTACGTGGGCCGCGACGGCCGCCGGGGAGCGGCCGCCCGCCTGCCCGCGCCCGCGCTGCCGCACGCCACCATCCGGCCGCGCGGCAACCCGACCCACGAGCGCTGAGGGACACGAGCACCCCACAGCGCGACCACGGTCCGTCAGCACCGGGCCGGAGCCGATCTGACGGAGTGTCACGATCCGGCGACCCAAATCGGGCTTGTAGCACGCTCCGTGACTCTCTAGCGTCGTCGCCAGCCGCAGCATCACGCTGACGGACCAGTCGACGACCACGGAGCGTGCGATGACCGAGCTGGGTGCCCCGACCGCCGCAGTCGACCAGGACGACGCACTGGCCGAGCTGCGACGGACCGTCGCCGGCCCGGTGCTCGGTCCCGAGGACGTCGAGGTGGTCGCCGAGCTCGCGGCCTACAACCTCGGTCCCGAGCACGCCCCGGTCGCCGTCGTCGGGGCGACGGGTCCCGAGGACGTCGCGGCCGCCGTCCGGTGGGCCGCCGCCCGCGGGATCCGGGTCGGCGTGTTCGCCACCGGGCACAGCGACGTGGCGCAGCGGGGCACGCTCGTCGTCACCACGCGGCGCATGGACCGCGTCGACGTCGACCCGGTCACCCGGCGGGCGATCGTCGGCGCCGGGGTGAAGTGGGCGCGCCTCGTCGAGGCCGCGGCGCCGCACGGGCTCGCGGGCCTCAACGGGTCGACCACCGACGTCGGCGTCGCGGGCTACGTCGTCGGCGGCGGCGTCGGGCCGTTCGCCCGGAAGTACGGCTACGCGAGCGACCGGGTGCGCCGCGTGCAGCTCGTCACCGGGGACGGGGCGATCCGCGAGGTCACCGCCGCGTCCGACCCCGAGCTGTTCGACGTGGTGCTGGGCGGCAAGGACGCCGCGGGCATCGTGACCGAGGTCGAGATGGAGCTCGTCGAGCTGTCGCAGCTCTACGGCGGCGGCCTGATCTACGAGGCCGCCGACATCCCGGCCGTGCTGCACGCCTGGCGCGCCTGGGCGCCGACGCTGCCCGAGGAGACGACGACGTCGGTGGCGATCCTGCGGGCGCCCGACATCGAGTCGGTCCCGCCGCCTCTGCGGGGCCGGACCGTCGCCCACCTGCGCGTCGCCCACCTCGGCAGCGCGGAGGAGGGCCGCGAGCTCGTGGCGCCGATGCGCGCGGTCGCGACACCGATGATGGACATGCTCGACGTGATGCCCTACGCGGCGATCGACGGGATCCACCTGGACCCGGTCGACCCCATGCCCGCGTGGGCCGACGGGCGCTTCCTCGCCGACCTCGACGAGGCCGGCGTCGACGCCGTGCTCGCGCTGGCCGGCCCCGACCAGCAGCTCCCGCTCTTCCTCGTCGAGCTGCGCCACATCGCCGGCGCGGTCCAGCGCGGCAGCCGGGGGGTCGTCGCCCGCGACGCGCGGTTCCTGGCGGGCGTCGTCGGACCGTTCCCGCCGGAGCTGCGCGCGGTGGTGCCGGCGGTCGCGGCGCAGCTGCTCGACGGGCTGGCGGCCTCGGCGGCGTCGCAGACGAGCCTCAACTGGATCAACCCCGCCGTCGCCGCGGCGCGCCCGGAGCTCGTGTGGACGCCGGCGACCCGCGCGCGCATCGACGCCGTGCGCCGCCGCGTCGACCCGGCCGGGGTCTTCGGGGGCGCGGGGCTGGGGCTGTAGGCCACTCCGGTCGGGGATCGGAGCCGGGGGGTCGGGGAGGGGCCCGCGGGGCCGGCGTCAGCCGGCCCCGCGGTGCACCCGCAGCGCGTGGGCGATCATCGGCGCCTGCAGTGGCAGGCGGCCGTACGCCACGGCGCGCCAGGGCCAGGAGCGGCGCCGCCAGTCCCACGCCATCTGCACGTTCGCCGGGAACACCGCGACGAACAGCGCCGCGGCCGCGAGCGCGCCGAGGCGTCGCGTGCGCGGCACCGCCACCGCGGCCCCGACGGCGAGCTCGGCGACACCGCTGGCGTAGGTCCAGAGGCGGGGCGAGCCGGGCAGCCACGGCGGCACGAGCGTGTCGAACGGACGGGGCGCGACGCCGTGCAGCACGCCCATCGTCAGCAGGCCGCCGGCGAGCACGGCCGCCGGTGCGGGGGGCGCCGGAGAGCGGGTCATGATCAGCACCCTGGCAGAGCGCCGCCGTCACCGCCCGACCGCGTAGCCCTGCATCCCGCGCGGGTTGGCCGCGCCCCAGCGCAGCCCGCGCGCCCGGTCGATCCCGACCGCCGAGAGCCGGCCGAGCGTCCAGGGCCCGCTGCGGGTCACGCGGTGCCCGCGCCGCTCGAGCCCGGCGACGACGGCGTCGGGCAGCCTGTCCTCGACCACCGCGCCCCCCGGCACGCGGCCCCGCGGCCAGAACGAGCTGGGTGACGACGTCGTGTGCAGCGCGGGCGCGTCGATCGCCTGCTGCGGGTCGTACCCGCCGACGAGCGTGCGCAGCAGGTAGAGCAGCTGCCACTGGTCCTGCTGGTCGCCGCCGGGCGAGCCGAAGGCGGTGACGGGGCCGTCGTCGTCGAGCACGAGCGTCGGGGTCAGCGTGGTGCGCGGGCGTCGCCCGGGCGTGAGCGTCGCGGGCAGCCCCTCCTGCAGCCACGTCATCTGCAGGCGCGTCCCGAGCGCGAAGCCGAGCTCGGGGATCGTCGGCGACGACTGCAGCCAGCCACCCGACGGGGTCGCCGAGACGATGTTGCCCCAGCGGTCGACGACGTCGAGGTGGCAGGTGTCGCCCTTCGTCTCGCCGGCGAGGGTGACGGTGGGCTCGCCGACGGTGCCGTCGGTGGTGCCGCCGATCCCGGCGCCGGCCAGGGCGAGGTCGGCGAGCACCGGGTCGCGCCCGCCCGGGCGCCCGGGCCGCAGGTCCGGCGAGGCCTCGTCGGTGATCAGGGCGCGGCGGGCGGCGACGTAGTCGGGGGCGAGGAGGTCGGCGAGCAGGTCGGCGGGGTCGAGGTCCGCCGACTCGCCGAACCAGGCGTCCCGGTCGGCCTGGGAGAGCTTGATCGTCTCGAGGGCGAGGTGCGCGCCGGTCTCCGTGCCCGGGTCGAGGTCGGCGTCGTCGAACCCGTCGAGCACCGCCAGCGCCGCGAGCAGCGCCGGGCCCTGACCCCACGCCGGCGACTTGGCGACCCGCCACCCGCGGAACTCGCCGACGGCGGCGTCGACGACCCGCGCCCGGTAGCCCGCGGTGTCGGCGACGGTGAGCACGCCCGCGTGGTCGGTGCCCGAGGAGTGCCGGTGGGGCGTGCGGGCCGCGGCGACGGCCGCCTCGGCGACGAAGCCCTCGGCCCACACGGTGCGCACGGCGTCGATGCGGGCGGCCCGGTCGCGGCCCTGCGCGGCGGCGGCGAGCCGCTCGAGGGTGTCCGCCCAGGCCGGGTTGCGGACCACCTCGCCCGGCCGGGGCGGCCGCCCGCCGGGCAGCCAGAGCGCCGCCGACGTGGGCCAGTGCTCGCGGAACAGGTCGGCCACCGTCGCGACCGTCGACGCCAGCCGCGGCACCGCCGGCACCCCGTCGCGGGCGTAGTCGATCGCCGGCGCGAGGACGTCGCCGACCTCCCAGGTCCCGTGGTCGCGCAGCAGCAGGAGCCACGCCTCGACCGCGCCGGGGATCGCGGCCGCCAGCGCGCCCGAGCCCGGGACGCGCTCGAGGCCCTGGTCGCGGTACGCCGCGGCGGACGCCCCGGCCGGCGCCGGGCCCTGCCCGTCGAGCACCCGGGGCGTCGGGTCGTCGGCGGTGGCGAACACCGCGACGAGGTCGCCGCCCGGCCCGTTGAGGTGCGGCTCGGTGACGTGCAGGACGAACGCCGCGGCGACCGCACCGTCGAACGCCGTGCCGCCACGCTCGAGGACGCCCATCGCGGTCGCGGCGGCGGCCCAGTGCGTCGCCGCCGCCATCCCGACCGTGCCCTCGAGCACGGGGCGCGTCGTGAACTCCGGTGGGGGTGTCCATCCCGCGGGGATCATCGGGCCAGCGAAGCCGATCGCCGCGGCGGACGAAAGTACGAATGAGCAAGTAGGAGGTATTGACGTAGGACGGTCACCTCCACCAGGCTGGCCACACCGCCCCGCCGCCCCTGGAGGACCGAGATGACCGCCGCGACCGCCCCGACCCCGTCGACCGCGTCGGGCCCCACGCGCTCCCGCGGGGCGACCATCGCGCTGTGGACGCTGCAGGTGCTGCTCGCGCTCATGTTCATCATCGGCTCGGGTGCGCCGAAGCTGGTCGGCGAGGCCTACGCCGTGCAGATCTTCACCGACCTCGGCGCGGGCCAGTGGCTGCGGTACGTCGTCGGCGTGCTCGAGATCGCGGGCGGCATCGGCCTGCTCGTGCCCCGGCTCGCGGGCCTCGCCGCGGCGTGCCTGGTGGCGCTCATGGTCGGCGCGACGGGCGCGCAGCTGTTCTTCCTCTCCGAGGGCTTCTGGTACACGCCGGTCATCCTCGGCGTGCTGCTCGGCGTCGTGGCCTGGGTGCGCCGCGCGGAGATCCTGCCGCGTCGCTGACTCCCGAGGACTTCCCGCCCGGTCGCCGGAAGACGGTGGCCGGGCGGTGTCGTACGCGGTCCGCGAACTAGCGTGGCGCGCATGACCAGCACCGAAGCGGACGCCGTCGCCGCCCGCGCCGAGGCGTTCGTCGCGGACCTCCAGGAGTGGCTGCGCATCCCGTCGATCTCGGCCGACCCCGGACACCACGGCGACGTGGCGCGCTCCGCGGCGTGGCTCGCGGAGCGGCTGCGCGCGGAGGGCTGGCCGCAGGTCGAGGTCTGGGACGACACCGACGCCCTGCCCGCGGTGTTCGCCTCCTGGCCCGCCGCCGATCCGGCTGACCCCACGGTCCCGACCGTGCTGGTCTACGGGCACCACGACGTGCAGCCCGCCGACCTCGCCGACGGCTGGTCCCATCCGCCGTTCGAGCCCGAGGTCGTGGGGGAGGAGCTGCGCGGGCGCGGCGCCTCGGACGACAAGGGCCACCTCGCGATGGTCCGGCTCGGGGTCGCCGCGCACCTCGCCGCGACCGGCGCCGACGGCCCGGCGGTGCACCTCAAGCTCCTGGCCGAGGGCGAGGAGGAGTCCGGCTCGGCGCACCTCGACGCGCTGCTCGCCGCGCACCGCGACGCGCTGGCCTGCGACGCGATCGTCGTCACCGACACCGGCATGGTCGGCCGGGACGCGCCGACGGTCTGCACGGGCATGCGCGGGATGGTCGACACCGAGATCGTCTTCCGCGGCGCCTCGGTCGACCTGCACTCCGGGCAGTTCGGCGGCGCCGTGCCCAACCCCGTCACCGAGCTCGCCCGCCTGGTCGCCGCGCTGCACGACGACGACGGCCGCGTGCAGGTGCCCGGGTTCTACGACGACGTCCGCCCGCCGACCGACGCCGAGCGCTCCGCGTGGGCCGCGCTGCCCTTCGACGAGCCCGCGTGGCTCGCGACCTCGGCGGCGGGCGCCCAGGCCACCGCGGGCGAGGCGGGCTGGAGCACCTACGAGCGGCTCTGGGCGCGCCCGACCGCCGAGGTCAACGGCCTGCACGGCGGCTACGACGGCCCCGGCCACAAGACGATCGTGCCGCACTCGGCGATCGCCAAGCTGACGTTCCGGCTCGTCGCCGACCAGGACCCGGCGCGTGTCCTCGACGGCATCCGCGCCTTCGTCGAGGCGCACACCCCGCCCGGCATCACCGCCGAGGTCATCGCCGGCGGCCCGGGCGTCCCGCCGCTGATCTGCGACGTCGACTCCACGCTCGTGACGACCATCCGCGAGGCGATGGGCGCGGCGCTCGGGGCCGAGGTGCTGCCGGCGCGCGAGGGCGGCAGCGGGCCGGAGGCCCTGCTCGCCACCGAGCTCGACGCCCCGCTGGCGTTCCTCGGCGTCATGCTGCCCTCGGACCGCATCCACGCCCCCGACGAGCGCGCCGTCGTGCCCCTGCTGCTCGCCGGCGCCGAGGCGACCGCGCACCTGTGGCGGATGCTGGGCGACCGGGGCGTGTGATCGTCGCGCTCCGAGGAGTTTGCGTTCGAGCGCACTCGAAGGCCTAGCGTCGGGTGCGTGATCGAACAGCAGCACCCCATCGGCTCCGGCTTCGGCAAGGACACCACCGCCGCCGAGGTCCTCGCGGGCCTCGACCTGTCCGGGCGGCTGGCCGTCGTCACCGGCGGCTACTCGGGGCTCGGGCTCGAGGCGACGCGCGCCCTGACCGCGGCCGGCGCGCACGTCGTCGTCCCGGCCCGGCGTCCCGACGTCGCGAAGGAGGCCCTCGACGGTCTGGAGGGCGTGGAGACCGACGCCCTCGACCTCGGAGACCAGGACAGTGTCGCCGCCTTCGCCGACCGCCTCCTCGCGTCGGGCCGCGCCATCGACATGGTGATCAACAACGCCGGGATCATGGCGACGCCGGAGACGCGCGTCGGCCCGGGCTGGGAGGCCCAGTTCGGGACCAACCACCTCGGGCACTTCGCGCTCGTCAACCGCCTGTGGCCGGCGATCGCGCGCGGGCGGGACCCGCGGGTGGTCTCGGTGTCGTCCCGTGGGCACCACCGCTCGCCGGTCCGCTTCGACGACCTCGACTGGCGCACCGAGCCGTACGACAAGTGGCAGGCGTACGGGCAGGCGAAGACCGCGAACGTCCTGTTCGCCCTGCACCTCGACCGGCTCGCCGCCCCGCAGGGCGTCCGGGCGTTCTCGCTGCACCCCGGCGGGATCCTGACCCCGCTGCAGCGCCACCTCCCGCGCGAGGAGATGGTCGCCCTCGGCTGGGTCGACGAGGACGGCAACCCGACCCCGGAGGCCGCCGCCGGCTTCAAGACGCCCGGGGCCGGCGCCGCCACCGAGGTGTGGGCCGCGACGTCGCCGCAGCTCGCGGGCCTCGGCGGGCTCTACCTCGAGGACTGCGAGGTCGCCACGGTGGCGCAGGAGGCGGGCGCCCACGGCGTGCGGCCGTATGCCCTGGACCCCGACGCCGCGGCCCGCCTGTGGGCCGTCTCGGCCGAGCGGACCGGCGTGGACGCCTTCGCCTGACGGAGCCCGGCGGAGCCCGACGGAGCCCGACGGAGCCCGACGCAGCTCGACGAGCCTGACGCGTCCGGAGCGTCAGCCGATCGTGTCACGCGGCCCCGGCGCGGCGGCCCGTCGACCGAAGATCACCCGCACGGCGGCCTCAAGGTCGGCGGTCCGTCGCTCTCCGGTGGGACGGGGCCGCGCCGACGGCCGCGGGCACGGGTCGGCCGTGCCCGGATCGCCGTAGCAGACGCCGGATCGCGTGTGTGGTGGATACCTCGAACGTGGGTGCGTCGCAGGTGTTTGAATCCCGCCCGTGTCGTTCACGGGGACCGCGGCGAGGTCGGATCTGGATCGTTCCCACCTGGTGCGGGGCGGTCGATCAGCAGGTCGACCGACGCGTCGCACCCGGCGCGGTCCGGTGCTCGGCGTGCTCCTCGCCCTCGCGGTCGGCGCGGGCGTGGCGCTCTGGCTGATCCTCGCGGCGTTCCCCGTCGGGGCGCACGGCGACGGTGCGGACGCGGGGACCGACGCGGCGCCGGCGGCCGTCGAGACCGTCGGCCCCGCGACCGTCGTCGCCACCGCCCCGTGCCTGGGCGAGGACCCGCGGGACACGATCGCCGTCGAGGGCCCGGCCGGGCGCCGTCTCATGCCGCTCGACGGCTGCGGCACCCCGATGGGCTCGCACCTCACCGTGCGGATGGCCTTCGTCGGCAGCGAGCCCGCCGACGCGCCGGCCCGGGTGCTGGGCACGGGCTCGTCCGCCGCCCTCGTCGACCCCGAGCCCGCCGAGTCCCCGCTCACCGACCGCCTCGCGATCCTGCTCACCGGCGTCGCCGGGCTGGGGATGGCCGGGCTGCTCGTCGCGGTGGTCCGCGAGCGCTCCCGCCGGGCGGCGACCGCCCCGGCGCGCCGTCCCGCCCGCCGCGTCACCACCACCGCGAGCGGCCCGGCGACGCCGCGGCCGGCGGCCCGCCGCACCGCGCACCGGCCGGCTGCGCGCCCCGGTCGGTCGGCCCGGGCGGGGCGGCCCGCCGCCCTCGACGTCGGACGCCGGCAGCCCTCCACGCGCACCACGACCCGGGGGTCCGGACGGCCCCGCACCCGCGGTGCGGCGGCCGGGCCGCGCCGTCCGGCCTCCGGACCGCACCGCGATTAGGCTCTGATCGTGTGACCTCCAGCGTGACCGCCCCCCAGGGAACCAGCGAGGTGCTGGCGCGCCGCGTGCTCGACAACGGGCTCCGCGTGCTGCTGGTGCCCGACCCTGCCGCCCCCGTCGTCGGCGTCGCCGTCCACGTCGACGTCGGGTTCCGCTCCGAGCCGGAGGGCCGGACGGGGTTCGCGCACCTCTTCGAGCACCTCATGTTCCAGGGCTCGGAGAGCCTGGAGAAGCTCGCGCACTTCCGCCACGTGCAGTCGTCGGGCGGGGTCTTCAACGGCTCGACCCACCAGGACTACACGAACTACTTCGAGGTCCTGCCGTCCGCGGCCCTCGAGCGCGCGCTGTTCCTCGAGGCCGACCGGCTGCGCGCGCCCCGCCTGACGCAGGAGAACCTGCGCAACCAGGTGGACGTGGTCAAGGAGGAGATCCGGCTCAACGTCCTCAACCGCCCGTACGGCGGCTTCCCCTGGATCCTGCTGCCGCCGGTGCTCTACGACACGTACCCGAACGCCCACAACGGCTACGGGGACTTCACCGACCTCGAGCAGGCGGACCTGGACGACGCGGCCGCGTTCTTCGACGCCTACTACGCGCCGGGCAACGCCGTGCTCACCGTCGTCGGCGACATCGACGTCGAGGACGCCGCGACGCTCGTCGAGAAGCACTTCGGGGACATCCCGGCCCGCCCGGTGCCGGCGCGCCCGAGCTTCGCCGAGCCGCCGCCCGACCGGGAGCGCCGCGACGCGGTCATCGACGCGCACGCCCCGCTGCCCGCGCTCGCGCTCGGCTACCGCCTGCCCGACCCGGCCACCGACCTCGACGGCTACCTCGCCCACGCGGTGCTGGCGAGCCTGCTCACCGACGGGGAGGCCGCGCGGCTGACCCAGCGCCTCGTCTACGGCGACCAGCTCGTCACCGACGTCTCGGCCTCCGCCGGGCTCATGGGCGCCCCGCTCGACGCCCGCGACCCCGACACCTTCACGATCACCGCCGTGCACCCCGCGACGATCCACACCGACCGCGTCGTCGCCGCCGTCGACGACGAGCTCGCCCGGCTCGCCGCGCGGGGCCCCGACGCCGAGGAGCTGCGCCGGGTCACCGCGCGCTGGGCCTCGTCACTGCACCGGGAGCACGACCGGCTGATGAGCCGCATGCTCGCCCTCGGGGCGGCCGAGCTGGTGCAGGGCCGCGCCGAGCTCGCCGACGAGCTGCCCGGGCGCCTCGCCGCCGTCGAGCCCGCTGCGGTCGCCGCGGCCGCCGGCGCGCTGCGTCCCGACGCCCGCGCGATCCTCACGGTGACGCCCGAAGGTGGGGCATGAGCGCGCCGACCCGCCGCAGCGCCGAGGAGATCGGCAGCACGCCCACCGGGCCCCGCGCGCTCCCGCCGCTGGGCCCGCAGCGCGCGGTGCCCGCCCCCGACGAGGTCGACACCGTCCTCGCGTCCGGGCTGCGGGTCATCGCGGTGCGCCGGGCCGAGGTGCCGATGGTCGAGATGCGCCTGCGGGTGCCGTTCGCCGACACGGCCGGGTCCGCCGGCGCGGCGGGCTCCGACCACGCCGCGGTCGCCGAGCTGCTCGCCACGACGATCCTGTCCGGCACGCGGCGCCGCAGCCGCGTCGGCATCGACGACGACCTGGCCGGGGTCGGCGGCGAGATCGGCTTCTCGGTCGACCCCGAGCGCCTCTCGGTGTCCGGGCACGCCCTGGCCGAGGGCCTCGACACCCTGCTCGACGTGCTCGCCGACCTGCTCCTCGACGCGACCCACCCCGAGGACGAGCTGGCCCGCGAGCGCGAGCGCCTCGTCGAGCGGATCGAGATGGCGTCCGCGCAGCCGTCGGTGATCGCGCGGCGGGCGCTGCAGGAGCGGCGCTACGGCACCCACCCGGTCACGCGGGAGATGCCGCGGCCCGAGGAGGTCTCCGCCGTCTCGCCCGACGCGGTGCGCGCGCTGCAGGCCGCGGCGCTGCGCCCGGGCGGCTCGGTGCTCGTCCTCGTCGGCGACCTCGACCCGGCCGACGCCGTGGCCCGCGTCGAGACCGCCCTCGCGGGCTGGTCGAGCGGGGACGCGAGCGCCCTCGGGCCGCTGCCTGCGCTGACGGCGCAGGACCTCCTGCTGGTCGACCGGCCCGGGGCGGTGCAGTCGCAGCTGCGGCTCTCGGCGCCCGCGGTGGGCCGCAGCGACCCGCGCTACGCGGCACTGCAGCTCGCGAACCTCACGCTGGGGGGCTACTTCTCGTCGCGGCTGGTGGAGAACCTGCGCGAGGACAAGGGCTACACCTACCACGCGTCGTCGTCGCTCGAGCTCGACCCGCACGGCGCGGTCCTGCTCGTCGAGACCGACGTCGCGTCCGAGGTCACCGCCGCGGCCCTGCTCGAGGCGCGCTACGAGCTGGGGCGCCTCGCGGTGGTGCCGCCGAGTGCGGAGGAGGTCGAGTCGGCGCGGCGCTACCTCGTCGGCTCGCTGCTGATCTCGATGACGACGCAGGCCGGCTACGCCTCGACGCTCGCCGGCCTCGCCGCGTACGGGCTGTCCTCGGCGTGGCTGCGCGAGCACCCGGGGCGCGTCGAGGCGGTGACGGTCGAGGAGGTCGCCGCGGCCGCCACGACGTTCTTCGCGCCCACCGGGTTCACCGGCGTCGTCGTCGCGGACGCCGCGGGCACGGCGGACGCGCTGCGGGCGCTGGGCGGCGTGGAGATCCGCTCGTGACGGGGACCGCGGGACCCGACCTGCGCGCGGCCTTCCACCTCGACGCCGACCCGTCGCTGTCGCGCTCCACGGTCGACCGGCGCGAGCAGCTGCGCGTCGACCCGGAGCACGTCAAGAGGCTCTGGCCGGACGCCCAGGTGGTCCTCGTCGACCCGCACGGCCGCACGCCGGTCGAGCGGGGCGACGACGGCACGCTGACGCTCGCGTTCGCCCCGACGACCGGCGTGGGGGACGACATCCCCGAGGGCGCGGTGCTCCTCGGCGAGGAGGGCGGCACCGCGTACTGGGCGGTGCGCGTACCCGACCCGGCCGAGGCGGAGTCGAACGACGCCGGCTCGGGGTTCATGACCGCCGAGCAGTGGGAGCGCGCCGGCGGCGGGCCGGACCACGAGAACTGGACCGACCTGCGCAGCTCCGGCGCCGACCTCGACGCCCGCAGCGCCGGGCTCTTGACCACGGCGGTGGCGCTGCTCAACTGGCACGACCGCTCGCGGTTCTGCGCGCGCGACGGCTCGGAGATGGACGCGATCAAGTCGGGCTGGGCGCAGCTCTGCCGCGCCCACGGGCACGAGGAGTACCCGCGCACCGACCCGTCGATGATCTGCCTGGTGCACGACGGGGCCGACCGCGTGCTGCTGGCGCGCCAGCCGATCTGGCCGGCGGGGCGCTACTCGGTGCTGGCGGGGTTCGTCGAGGCCGGCGAGTCGCTCGAGGCGTGCGTGGCCCGCGAGTGCGCGGAGGAGGTGGGCGTCGAGGTCCACACGATCTCGTACCTGGGGTCCCAGCCGTGGCCGTTCCCGCGCTCGCTCATGATCGGCTTCACGGCCGTCGCCGACCCGGAGCAGACGCTCCGCCTGCAGGAGGGCGAGATCGAGGGCGCCCGCTGGGTCACCCGCGCCGAGCTGCAGCGGGCGCTGGACGCGGGGGCGTGGTCGCACCGCGACGGCGGGGTGGGTGGGCGATCGCGCAGCGCCGGCGGCGTCGGCGGCACGGCCTTCGAGGCCGGCAGCGGCCGCGAGCTCATCCTGCCCGGCGGCGTGTCCATCGCCCGAGCCATGCTCGAGGCGTGGGCCGCCGCCGGGTGAGGCGTGTCGTCAGCGAACGTGCTGTTCGCAGCTTCTAGGCGCGCGAAGTCCCCGTTCGTGGGTTCTAGGACGCGGCCTCGACGCGCGCCAGGGTCGTCTTGACCTCGGCGAAGCTCGGGTTGGTCGCCGCGCTGCCGTCGGGGTAGACGACCGTGGGCACCGTGCGGTTGCCGCCGTTGATCTTCGTGACGATCTCGGCGGCGTCGGGCTCGCGCTCGATGTCGACCTCGGCGTACCCGATGCCCTCGCGGTCGAGCTGCATCTTCAGCCGCCGGCAGAAGCCGCACCAGCTGGTCGTGTACATCGTCATCTGTGCCACGGCCCGTACAACGCGCGGCGGCGGCTCACGCTTCCACGTGGCCGAACCGGTGACGGGTCACACTGACCGCCTGCTCGCGCAGCACGGTCAGCATCTCCCGCCGCCCGTCGGCCACCACGGGGGCCTCGACCAGCGACGACCCGGCCTCGGCGGCCGCCCGCCGGAGCTCGTCCGACGGCGTGCCGACGACACGGAGACGCTCGCCGGGCCGGGGCGGCCCGTCGAGCTCGTGCACCGGCACGCCCGCGCAGGCCGCGGCGAGGCGCACGCGCAGCACGTCGCGGGGGCGCGCGTCGGGCCCGACGACCAGCCGCAGCGCGGGCAGCGGCCGGTACCGGAAGATGTTCGCCTCCACGCGCAGCCCGGTCGGGTCGTGCTCGACGGAGAACTCGTCGCGCCACGCCGCGGCGTCCGACCCGGCGGCGGCGCGCAGCCAGGTCAGGTCGTCGGGGCCGAAGTCCGGGGCGGCGGTGGCGAGCAGCTCGGCCGCGGCGGCCTCGAGCGGCGCCGACGGCAGCGCGTCGAGGGGGCCGTCGTGCCACGTCCCGAACTGCGCGACGTAGTTCGGCCCGCCCGGCTTCGCCCCGGGCCCCACGACCGAGCCCTTCCAGCCCCCGAACGACTGCCGCTGCACGATCGCGCCGGTGATGTGGCGGTTGACGTAGGCGTTGCCGACCTCGACGCGCTCCGTCCAGTGCTCGATCTCGTCCGGGTCGAGGGCGTGCAGGCCCCCGGTCAGGCCGTAGCCGGTGGCGTTCTGCAGCGCGATCGCCTCGTCGAGGTCCGCCGCGTGCAGGAGCCCCAGCACCGGGCCGAAGCACTCCGTGAGGTGGAACCACGACCCGGGCGCCACGGGCTCCTTCACGCCGGGCGTCCAGAGCGTCGGGCCGAGCTGCCGCGGCTCGACGAGCCAGCGCTCACCCGCATCGAGGCGGGTCAACGCCCGCTCGAGCTTCGCGTCCGGCGGCCCGATGAGGGGGCCCATCGTCGTCGAGGGGTCGCTGCCGTGGCCCACGCGCAGGGTGCGGACGGCGTCGACGAGCTGGCGGTGGAACCGCGCCCCGGCCGCCGTGCGCGACGATCGCATCGACCCGACGAGGATCGCCAGCGACGCCGCCGAGCACTTCTGCCCGGCGTGCCCGAAGGCCGAGCGCACGAGGTCGGCGACGGCGAGGTCCGGGTCGGCACTGGGCGTGATGACCAGGGCGTTCTTGCCGCTCGTCTCGGCGACCAGCCGCAGGTCGGGGCGCCACGACCGGAACAGCGCCGCGGTCTCCGACGCCCCGGTGAGCACGACGTGATCGACCGCGGGGTGCGTGACGAGGCGCCGCCCGGCCGTGTCGTCCGTGGAGCCCTCCGCGGTGTGGACGAGCTGCAGCGCGTCGGCGGGGATGCCGCCCCGGTGCAGGGCCGCGACACCCACCTCCGCGCAGGCGCGCACCTGCGGCGCCGGCTTGATCACCACCGACGCCCCGGCCGCCAGCGCCGCGACGCAGCCGCCCAGGGGGATGGCGATCGGGAAGTTCCAGGGTGGGGTCACGACGACGACCCGGTCCGGGGTGAAGGGCGCGCCGTCCCGACGGGTCGAGCTCCGCTGCGCTGCGTCTCCCGTCAGGTCCTCGGCCCGGTCCGCGTAGTACGCCGCGAAGTCGATCGCCTCGGAGATCTCGGGGTCGGCCTCGGCGATGGTCTTGCCCGCCTCACCGACCATGACCGTCAGCAGCTCGCCCCGGGCCGCGGCGAGCGCCCGCGCGGCGTCCCGCAGCACGGCGGCGCGCTCGGGGCCCGGCCGCGCGCCCCAGCTCGACGCTGCGGCGCGCTCGACGACCGTGTCGACCGCGGCCGGGTCGGTGATCTCCGGCTCGCGCGCGGGCGGGGCGGGGGTCGTGATCGCCCTGCGCGCCCACGCGCGGTTGGCGGGCAGCGAGGGGTCGGTGTCGGGCTCGTTGCGGAACCGGCGGGACACGGAGCGATCAGGGGAGCACGCCGACAGGGGAGCTGGACCATCGGATGCCGGGAGGTGCGGGCGCTCGGTGCTGCGGTCCTGCGTGCGCCGCGGGCTCGCCGACACCGCGTCGCGGTCGCGCACCGAGGCGCGGAACCGGTCGACGTACGAGGTCACCCCGGCGTCGGAGAACAGCGCGTACAGGTAGTTCTCCGGCGAGGCGTTCTCCTCGAGCCGGCGCACGAGGTAGGAGACGGCGGCGTCGAAGTCGCCCGCGTGCACCACGGGCGTGTAGAGCACGAGCTGTTCCGACACGTCGCGCGCGACCACCCGCGCCTGCGCCGGCGCCATGCCCTGCAGCATCTCGACGTCGATCTGCCGCTCCGCGCCGCGCGCGGCCGCGAGCTCGACGGCCAGGGCCAGGTGGTGCAGGTGGTGGCTCGCGACGCCGAGGCGCAGCGCGTCGACGAGGTCGCCGCCGATCGCGCGGTCGAGCAGCCGGACGTAGTTGGCGTCGACCTCGGCCTTGGTCGTGTACGGCGCCTGCGGCCAGTCGTGCAGCTCGGCGTCGACCTGCTCCATCGCGAGGTTCGCGCCCTTGACCAGCCGCACCTTGATCGGCGCGCCGCCCGCGGCCACGCGGCGGCGGGCGAACCCGGCGAGCTCGGTGAGCGCGCCGAGCGCGTCGGGGAGGTAGGCCTGGAGCACGATGCCGGCCGGCACGCCCTCGAGCCCCGGCCGCGAGAGCAGCGCGGTGAACACGGCGACGGTCAGGTCGAGGTCCTTGTACTCCTCCATGTCGAGGTTGACGAAGGACCCGGTGTCCCGGGCGAGCTCGAAGAGCGGCACCAGGCGCTCGACGAGCCGGTCGCGGCTGCCCTCGAGGTCCCACGGCACGAGCTGGCTCGCCACCGACGACGCCTTGACCGACACGTAGTCGACGTCGTCGCGGCGCAGCAGCTCCATCGTGCGCTCGAGGCGCCGGTCGGCCTCGTCCTCGCCGAGCACGGCCTCGCCGAGCAGGTTGAGGTTGAGCCGGAAGCCCTCCTCGCGCGCCTGCGCCAGCCGCCGGGTCAGCCCCCGCCCGCCGGCCCGGCCGTCGAGGGAGACGATGAGATGCCCGACGAGCGCCCGCAGCCGCCGCCGCGCCAGCGGCACCACGACCCGCGGCGCGCGTGGTGCCGCCAGCGCCCCGGCCCGCAGCAGCGCCCGGTCGCGGCCCTCCATGAACGCCGGCAGCGGCGCCCGCGGCCCCGCCAGCCGGGCGAGCTCCCGCGCGGCGACCTCGTCGTCCTCGGGGCGGGCGACGCGGTCGACGAAGCGCAGCGTGAAGTCGACGCCCGCCGGGTCGTGCATGAGCGCGGCGAGCTGCGCCGACGGTCCCGACTGCTCGGCCGCCGACCCGGCCCGCGCCCACTGGTCGGCACGGACGACGGCTCGCTCGACGAGGTCGTCGGGAATCCCGCCGGCCTCGAGGGTGGGGCGCACGAGCTGCTCGGTCATGCCTCCATCGTGGCCCTCGGGAGCCCGGGCGTCGCGTGCGGCGACCGTCGACCTCAGACCCGCGTGCGCAGGGCCCACACCGCCAGCGGCCCGAACACCGCGGCGAACGCGACGCCCCACAGCAGCGTCGCGATCGCGTTGGCCGCCACCGGACCGCCGACGAGCAGCCCGCGCAGCGCGTCGGCCATCCGCGTCACGGGGTTGATCGCCACCCACGCCTGCAACCAGCCCGGCATCGTCTGGGTCGGCGCGAAGGCGTTGCTCGCGAAGGTGAGCGGGAAGAGCACGGTGAAGCCGTAGATCTGCACCTTCTCCGGGTCGCGCGCCAGCACCCCGAGCAGCACCGACGTCCACGAGAACGCCAGCGTGAACGCCACGAGCAGCCCGAACGCGGCGAGCACGGCGACCGGGCTCGTCGTGATCCGGAAGCCGAGCACCACCCCGACCACGAGCAGCACCACCAGCGACCACAGCTGGCGCACCACGTCGCCGACGATGCGCCCCGACAGCGGCGCGGACCGGGCGATCGGCAGGCTGCGGAAGCGGTCGAACGTGCCCTTCTGCAGGTCGGTCGCCAGCCCGGTGGCCGTGTAGATCGTCAGGAACAGCGCGTTCTGCGCGATGAGCCCGCCGAGCGCGAACTGCAGGTAGGCGTCGGCGGAGCCGTAGATCGCGCCGCCGAACACGAACGTGAACAGCAGCACGAACATGATCGGCTGGATCGACAGGTCGAGCAGCTCGGACGGGTTGTGCTTGATCTGCACGAGGCTGCGCCACGCCATGGTCAGCGACTGGCTCGCCCACTGCGCGGGCGTCACCCGGCGCGGCGCCGCCGGTGCGCCGAGGTCGGTGTCGGCGGGTCGGGCCGGGTCCGTGCGGTCGGCCGTGCGGTCGAGGGTCACGCCGTCTCCCGGGTGTCGAGGGCTTCGTCGGTGGGCTCGACCGCGCGGTGGCCCGTGAGCGCCAGGAACACCTCGTCGAGGGTCGCCCGGCGCAGGGTGAGCTCGGCGAGGCGCACGCCGACGTCGTCGAGGCGGCGCACGACCGCGGGCATGAGCGCCTCGTCGGGCGCGGCGACGGCGACCGTGCCGTGCTCGACGGTCGGCGTCGCCCCGGCCAGCTCGCCCGCGACGCGCTCCACCACCGCGAGCTGCTCGGCGCGCGCCGGGCGCATCTGCAGCACCGCGGCCCCGGCGCGCGCCTTGAGGTCGTCGGGCGTGCCCGTCGCCACGACCGTGCCGCGGTCGATGACGACGATGTCGTCGGCGAGCTGGTCGGCCTCGTCGAGGTACTGCGTGGTCAGCAGCACCGTCACGCCCTCGCCGACGAGCGAGCGGACCATGTCCCAGAGCTCGTTGCGGCTCGCCGGGTCGAGCCCCGTGGTCGGCTCGTCGAGGAAGAGGATGCGCGGGCGCCCGACCAGCGACGCGGCGAGGTCGAGCCGGCGGCGCATGCCGCCCGAGTAGGTGCGCGCCGCGCGCCCGCCGGCCTCGGTGAGCCCGAACTGCTCGAGCAGCTCGGCGGCCCGCCGCCGCGACGCGGCCCGCGGGAGCCCGAGCAGGCGGGCGATGAGCACGAGGTTCTCCGTGCCGGTCAGCGCCTCGTCGACCCCGGCGTACTGCCCGGTGAGCCCGATGAGCGAGCGCACCCGGTGGGGCTCGGCGACGACGTCGTACCCGCCGACCAGGGCCCGCCCCTCGTCGGGCGCCAGCAGCGTCGCGAGCACGCGCGTCGCCGTGGTCTTGCCCGCGCCGTTGGGGCCGAGCACACCGAGGACCGTGCCCTCGGCGGCCGACAGGCTCGCGCCCGCGAGCGCGGTGGTGGCGCCGAAGCGCTTGACGAGACCCTCGGCCTCGATGGCTGGTGGCACTCCTCCACCGTGGCAGAGGGGTCCGACAGTCGTCGTGGAGATTTCGGAGGAGTCCCGCCCCTCGCTGTCGGTCCGGGTTGAGACCATGGGGTCGTGGGTGGCGGCGACGGGAGCAGGGCGACGACGGGGCTCGACCCCGAGCAGCGCGCGGCGGTCCTCGCGCCCCGGGGCCCGGTCTGCGTGCTCGCGGGCGCGGGCACGGGCAAGACCCGCACGATCACCCGCCGCATCGCCCACCTCGTCTCCGCCGGGCACGTCCGGTCGGGCCAGGTCCTGGCCGTCACGTTCACCGCGCGGGCGGCGGGCGAGATGCGCACGCGCCTGCGCGACCTCGGCGTCGGCGGGTCCGGTCAGCCGCCGGTCCAGGCGCGCACGTTCCACGCCGCGGCGCTGCGCCAGCTGCGCTACTTCTGGCCGCGCGTCGTCGGGGGCGCGCCGTGGGAGGTGCTCGAGGGCAAGCTGCGCCTCGTCGGCCAGGCCGCCCAGCGCGCCGGGGCGCCGACCACGCGCGAGTCCCTGCGCGACCTCGCCGGCGAGATCGAGTGGGCCAAGGCCTCGCTGGTCCCCGCGTCCGACTACGCCGCCGCGGCGGGCAAGGCCGCCCGCGACGTCCCGGCGCCGGTGGAGCAGGTCACGGCGGTGTACGAGACCTACGAGGCGCTGAAGAACCGCGCCGAGGTCCTCGACTTCGACGACCTCCTGCTGCACACCGCGGCCGCGCTCGAGGAGCACCCCGAGGTCGCCCACGAGTTCCACGAGCGCTACCGCTGCTTCGTCGTCGACGAGTTCCAGGACGTCACGCCGGCCCAGCACCGCCTGCTGCGGGCCTGGCTGGGCGGCCGCGACGACCTCACCGTCGTCGGCGACGCCAACCAGACGATCTACTCGTTCGCCGGCGCCAGCCCGTCGTACCTGCTCGACTTCCCGCGCGTCTTCCCCGAGGCCACGGTCGTGCGCCTCGTGCGCGACTACCGCTCCACCCCGCAGGTCGTGTCGGCGGCGAACACGGTGATCGGCGCCGCCCGTGGGCGCGCGGCAGGGTCGCGGCTGCGCCTCGAGGGCCAGCGCCCGCCCGGCCCCGCCCCGGACTTCGCCGAGCACGACGACGAACCCGCCGAGGCCGCGGCCGTCGCGAGCGCGATCCGCGAGCTGATCGACGAGGGCGTGGCGCCGGCGGAGATCGCGGTGCTCTACCGGGTCAACGCGCAGTCGGAGGTCTACGAGACGGCGCTGGGCGACGCCGGCATCGCCTACCAGGTCCGCGGCGGCGAGCGCTTCTTCCAGCGCACCGAGGTCCGCACGGCCGTCGCCGCGCTGCGCACCGCCGCGACGCGCGCGCCCGAGGACGCGCGGGGTGCCGGCATGGTCACGCTCGTGCGCGCGGTGCTCGGCGAGCAGGGGCTCACCGAGGAGCCCCCCGCCGGCGCGGCCGGGCAGGGGGCGGCGCGCCAGCGGTGGGAGTCGCTGCGCGCGCTCGCCGAGCTCGCCGAGGAGCTCGTCGCGGCCGTCCCCGACGCCGACCTCGCCGCGTTCCTCGCCGAGCTCACCACCCGCGCGCAGGCCCAGCACCCGCCGACCGTGCAGGGCGTCACGCTCTCGTCCCTGCACGCCGCCAAGGGCCTCGAGTGGGACGCGGTGTTCCTCGTCGGGCTCACCGACGGCACGCTGCCGATCCAGCACGCCGACGGGGACGACGACGCGGTCGAGGAGGAGCGCCGGCTGTTCTACGTGGGCGTGACGCGGGCGCGCGTGCACCTGCGCCTGTCGTGGGCGCTCTCGCGCAACGCCGGCGGGCGGCGCTCGCGGCGGCGCAGCCGCTTCCTCTACGGCCTCGTGCCCGAGGAGCACCCGGCCGCCCGCGTACCCACCGGGCGCGGCGAGAACGGGGGGTCGCGGGGCAAGCCGACGTGCCGGCTGTGCGGCAAGCCGCTCGGCGACCCGGGGTCGGCCAAGCTCGGCCGCTGCAGCACCCACCCCTCCGACGTCGACGAGTCGCTGCTCGAGGCCCTCAAGGCCTGGCGCTCGGCGGAGGCGAAACAGCGGTCGGTGCCGGCCTACGTCGTGTTCACCGACGCGACGCTCATCGCGCTGGCCGAGCAGCGCCCGCACGACCCGTCGGGTCTCGTCGCCATCCCCGGCATCGGGTCCTCGAAGCTCGAGCGCTACGGCGCGGACGTGCTGACCCTGGTGCGCGAGCACGCGTCGTAGGCCGGTCGTCGCTCGCCGGTGACCGGACGGGAGATCGCCGGAGAATCTTCCGGAAAATGCGTTGCCCCGGTTCGCGGGGCACCCCTACGGTCGATCACACACCGGCGCACGAGGCTGCCGGTCGGGCACACGCCACGTGGAGACCAGGAAGGGGGCTCGTGACGATGGACATCGTGACTCTCGCGGGCACCGGTCGCCACGTCGCGAGCTGGCGCTCGAGCACGGACGCGAGGCCGTTGGTCGGCATCGCCGCCGTGTGCGAGCAGCCGGGGATGCCGCAGGAGCTGCGCCCCCGCCGCCAGAACGATCTCCGCTTCCCGACCGCCCCGCAGCGATCGTCCGCGCCCTCGCGGTGGAGTCCCTGATCTAGGACACCACCGGACACCACGAGGCCGCGGACCCGCACCAGGGACCCGCGGCCTCCGTCGTCTCACGCCACGACGGATCCTCCGCGGCTCCCGGCCCCCGCCGACCGCCCACCGGAGGTAGACCGTGTCCCCCGCCGGACTCGCCGTCCCGACCGCCCCCGAGACCGGACCCGAGACCCTCGACGTCGACCTGTTCGACGCCCTGACCACCGTCGACCTCCCCTGCCGGCTCGCCGACGAGGACCTGTGGTTCTCCGACCTCCCGGCCGACCTCGAACGGGCCAAGCTGCTCTGCGGCGACTGCCCCGTGCGGCGGGCCTGCCTCGCCGGCGCGCTCGAGCGGCGGGAGTACTGCGGCGTGTGGGGCGGCGAGATCTTCGACCGGGGTGCCGTCATCGCCCGGAAGAAGCCGCGGGGCCGGCCGTCCAAGGCCGACCTCGCCCGCGACGCGGAGCTCGCCGCGGCCCGGGCCGCCGCCGGCGTCGCCTGACCCCCCGAGACCCACCCGGTCTCCCGGACCCCACGAGGGGGAGAGGGGGGCCCGGTGCGCCCTGGTCGACACCGGCGTGCGCACCGGGCCCCGGAGGAGGGCCGGCCGGCTCCGCGGGCTCAGCGCGCGAAGCCCGGCTGCCACTCCTCGAAGACGCCGCGCAGCGGGATCTCCGCGTCGAGCTGGCACAGCACCGCCACCGACGCGAGCGTCACGCGGTGCACGAGCAGGTACTGCGGGGGCAGGTTCAGCCCGCGCCCGGTGGTGAACTCCGGCCGCCGCAGGTCGCCGAGCCGGTCGGCCTGCCCCCGCAGCCATGCACGCGTGAAGTGGAACTTCTCGGTGCGCAGCGGGTCGGTGAGCGGCCCGAGGTACGCGATCGCCTCGTCGGGGCTCATGTCGACGCCGGGCAGGACGAAGTTCAGCGCGCGCAGCAGCTCGAGCAGCTCGTCGGCCCGGTCCTCGACCGCCAGGCGCAGCATCTCGCCGAGCTCGCGCGGCAGGCCGTCGGGCAGGCGCGCGACGGCCCCGAAGTCGATCACGCAGAGCCGGCCGTCGGGCAGGAGCTGGAAGTTGCCCGGGTGCGGGTCGGCGTGCAGCAGCCCCACGCGCGCGGGCGAGGAGAAGTGGAAGCGCGAGAGCAGCAGGCCGACGCGGTCGCGCTCCTTGGGCTCGCCCGTGCGGATGATCGCCGACAGGGGCGTCCCGCTGATCCACTCCGAGACCATCGCCTTCGGCGCCGACGCCACCACCCGCGGCACGACGACGTGCTCGTCGCCGTCGTAGGCCGCGGCGAACGCGCGCTGCGCGTCGGCCTCGTCGCGGTAGTCGAGCTCCTCGGCCATCCGGTCGCGGAGCTCCGCCAGCAGCGGCTTGATCTCCATGCCCGGCACGAGCGGCTGCACCATGCGGCTGAAGCGCTGCAGCTGGCGCAGGTCGGCCATGACGGCCTCCTGCGCGCCCGGGTACTGGACCTTGACCGCCACGTCGCGGCCGTCGTGCCACACCGCGCGGTGCACCTGGCCGATGCTCGCCGCGGCGGCCGGGGTGTCGTCGAACTCGCGGAAGCGCTCGCGCCACCCGCGCCCGAACTGCTCGGCGAGCACGCGGTGGGTGCGGGCGGTCGGCATCGGCGGCGCCGCGGTCTGCAGCCGGGTCAGCGCCTCGCGGTAGGGCTCGGCGAGCTCGTCGGGCACCGCGGCCTCGAACACCGACAGGGCCTGGCCGAACTTCATGGCCCCGCCCTTGAGCTCGCCGAGCACGGCGAAGAGCTGCTCGGCACCGCGCCGCGCGACGTCGGCGGAGATCTGACCCTGGTCGCCCCCGGCGAGGCGCCGACCCCAGCCGGCGGCGGTGCGGGAGGCGAAGCCCAACGGCAGCGAGGCCAGCCGCGCCGACCGCTGGACCGACCGGCGGGGGATGTCATCGGTCACGAGGACGATTCTCCCCCTCGCCGGGAGTGACGGCGCGATCAGGTCACGCCGCCCCGGTCGTCACGGGCCCGCCCGGTTCCGTGACCAGGACCGTCGCCCCGGACGTGATGTCGCGCCCACCGGTCCCGGCCCGCCGGGGACGCAGCGCGTCGCAGCCGCACCCGGGGTGCCGGCGCACGGGACGGGCGTCGCGGGCGCCGTCCGGCCCGAGCGCGAGGACCACGCCGCGCGTGACGGCGGGGCCGCCGTCGAGGACCGCGAGGACCTCGGTGACGGCCACCGCCGCCGTGGCCGCCGCGAGCGCGACGGGCACCACGGCCCGGTGCGCCGCGAGCTCGGCGGCCACCCGCGGCCAGGCGGCGTCGTCGTCGGTGCGGGCGAGGTCGTCGCAGCGCAGGCACGGTGTCGCGCCGGGCAGCACGAGCGGGCCCACCCACCCCGTGCCGTCCTCGGCGGCCACGGGCAGGTGCGCGCGCCCGTCGAGGACCAGCCGGTGCGCGGCCAGCGCGTCGGGCCGCGCGCCCTCGGCGAGCACGACGAGGTCGGCCCGCGCCGCGAGCCACCGCCGCGCGGGGGGCGTGCCCGGCGGCGGGGGAGCGAGCGCGGACCGGGCGACCGCGTCCTGCGCGGCCGCCTGCGCCGGGCGGCCGACGTCGGCGGCGAGCAGGCCGGTGCCGAGGTCGTCCCGTGTGACGACGCCCCCGGCCTCGACGAGCACCCGCCCGACGCCGGCCGCGGCGAGCAGCGACGCGATCGCCACCCCGACCCGCCCGGCGCCGCGGACGACGACGCGGCGGTCGGTCGGCGCCGCGGCGGGCGCGGCGAGCAGGCCCGCGGCGTGCAGGCGGTCGAGCAGGGCCTGCGCGGCCGCGGGGGAGGAGCCGGCGGCCACGGCCTCGGCGAGCACGCGCGCGACCGGGCGGGTGCCGTCGAGGGTCGCGACCATGCGCGCGAGCGGCGGGGTGAGGCCGTCGACGACGAGGACGTCGGGCGCGCCGGCGCCGAACTGCAGGACGCCGGCCGACCGGTGCAGCGCGGGACGGCGCAGGCGGGGCCGGTCGGGGAGGGGCCGGTCGGGGAGGGGCCGGTCGGGGAGGGGCGGGATCGGGGTGAGGGACGTGACGGGAGCTGGGAGCACACCTGCTTCGACGCACCGGCGACCCGTCCGGATCCGACTCCTACCCTCGGTGACGTGGCGGACACGCAGCCGGAGGTGGAGGTGCGCCGCAGCGCGCGACGGCGGCGCACGGTGGCGTGGCGGCGGGAGGGCGAGAAGGTCGTCGTGCAGATCCCGGCGTCGATGTCGCGGGCCGAGGAACGGCGCTGGGTCGACGAGGCGCTGCGCCGGCTCGAGCGGGCCGACACCCGCCGCCGTCCCGGGCGCCGGGCGGGCGACGCGGACCTCGCCGCGCGCGCCGACCGCCTCGCCCGCGCCCACCTCGACCCCATCGCCCCCGACGGCGCCTGGCCCCGCCCGGCGTCGGTGCGCTGGACGAGGCCCATGCGCACGCGCTGGGCGTCGTGCACGCCGACCGAGGGCACGATCCGGATGTCCGAGCGGCTGCGCGACGTGCCGGGCTGGGTGCTCGACCACGTCCTCGTGCACGAGCTCGTGCACCTGCGCGAGCCGCACCACGGCCCGGCCTTCCGCGCCGCCGAGGCCGCCTACCCGCGCAGCGAGCGGGCGATCGGCTACCTCGAGGGCCTCGCCGCGGGCGCCGGGCTGCCGATCACCGACACCGACGGCGACCCCGACGACCCCGAGGAGCCCGACGAGGACTAGCTGCTCTTGCCCTCGTCGTCCGGCTCCTCCCCGGACCGGCCCGACTCGCCGGACCGGTCGCGCGCCTCCTGCTCGGCCTTCATCTCGGCCTCGAGGCGGGCGAGCGGGTCGTCGAGGTCGGTGAAGCTCTCGCCCGTCCCCGCCTCGCTCGCCGAGCCTCCGGAACCCGAGCCTCCGGAACCCGAGCCCTCGGCACCCTCGACGCCCTTGCGGCGCCCGACGAACGCGGACGGGTCGTCGAGGTCGTCGGCGGTCGGCATGAGGTCGGGGTGGGCCCACACGGCGTCGCGGCCCTCGATGCCGCGCTCGTCGGTGAGGCGGCGCCACAGGGCGGCGGCGTCGCGCAGGCGGCGCGGACGCAGCTCGAGCCCGACGAGCGTGGCGAACGTCTGCTCGGCCGGCCCGCCGGAGGCCCGCCGGCGGCGCAGCGTCTCGCCGAGGGCGACGGCGCCGGGCAGGCGGTCGCCCACCGCGTCGGCGACGACGACGTCGACCCAGCCCTCGACCAGCGCGAGCAGCGTCTCGAGGCGGCGCAGCGCCGCCTTCTGCGACTCGGTGGTCTGCGGCTCGAACATCCCCGAGCTCATGAGCTCCTGCAGCGACGCCGGGTTGGTGGGGTCGACCTCGCGGGCGAGCTCCTCCATCCGCGAGGTGTCGATGTGGATGCCGCGCGCGAACTCCTCGACGGTGGCGAGCAGCCGCTGGCGCAGCCACGGGACGTGCCCGAACAGGCGCTGGTGGGCTGCCTCGCGCGCGGCGAGGAAGACGAGCACCTCGCCGGCCGGGCGGTCGAGCCCCTCGGTGAAGGTCGCGATGGCGGCGGGCAGCAGCGCCGCGGTGCCCTCCGGTCCGAGCGGCAGGCCGACGTCGCTGGAGGTCAGCACCTCCTTGGCGAGCTGCGCGAGGCCCGCGCCGAGCTGCGAGCCGAAGGCCATGCCGCCGACCTGCGAGATCATGCCGAGCATCGGCCCGGCCATCTGGCGGGCCTCCTCGGGCAGGCCCTCGACCCAGGCGCCCGCGACGCGCTGCGCCACCGGGTCGCACAGCCGCTGCCAGGTCGGCATCGTCGTGTCGATCCACTGGGCCGGCGACCACACGGCGACCTGCGAGGCGCCCGAGGGCAGCGTCGTGGCGTCCTCGAGCCACAGCTCGGCGAGGCGCACGGACTCCTCCGCGGCGCGCTGCTGCTCGGCCGTCGGGGCCACCCCGCCCTCCGCACCGAGCTGCTGGTGCGCCATCTGCGTCGCCAGCTTGTAGTTCACCGGGCCCTCGGCGCCCGGGCCGGACGACTGGCTGAGCATCTGTCCCAGCTGGGTGAGCATCTGCCCGAGCTGGCCCATGTCGAACCCGCCGGGCCCGCCGGCGCCGCCCGGCAGACCGCCCATGTTCATGCCGGGCAGGCCGAATCCGAAGCCCGCGCCGCCCGCACCGCCCCCGGGACCGGAACGGCGGGACTCGTCGTCGGGATCGGAGGGCCCGAAGCCGAAGGGCAGGTCACTCATGGTGTCGACGGTACGCGGGTACGACGTGCCGCGGGGGTGTGCGCGCACGCCCACGGCGAACACCCAGGAGACTCCCAGGAACCGGCGAGGAGCGTCCCCGCCCGGCCCACCCCGCCCCCGGTCACTACCCTGTGTCGCCGTGACCCGGTTGCGCGCGACCCTCGCGCTCGGACTCGTCCTGGCCGGGGTGCTGGGGCTGCTGGGCGCGACGGTCCGGGTGCCGTTCGTGGCGCTGGGCGACGGTCCCACGTTCGACGTCCTCGGCAGCGGGCAGGACGGCCGCACGGTCGTCGACGTGACCGGTCCGGTGCCCGTCTACCCCACGTCCGGGCAGTTGCGGATGACCACCGTGGCGGTGACGACGCAGGTCACGCTGTTCGGCGCCATGGCGATGTGGGCGTCGGGCGAGGAGCAGGTCCTGCCGCGCGAGTCGGTCTACCCGCCGGGGCGCTCCAGCGAGCAGGTCGACCAGGAGAACACCCGCCAGTTCGCGCAGTCCGAGACCGACGCCGAGGCCGCGGCGCTGCGCCACCTCGGCTACCCGACGGCCGTGCAGGTCGGCTCGGTGCTCGACCGGTCGCCCTCGGCGGGGCTGCTCTCGCCCGGCGACCGGATCGTCGCCGTCGACGGGCGCCCGGTGACGACGCCGCAGGAGGTCGTCGACGCGCTCGCGCCGACCCGTCCGGGCCAGCCGGTCACCGTCACGGTGCAGCGCGGCCCGCTGGGCAACCCGGGCCCGCCCACCGACGTCACCGTCGTCGCGGCCGCCCGCCCCGACGGCGACCCGCGCGGCTTCCTCGGCGTCACCCCGACCAACATCGTCGACTCCCCGGTGGACGTCCGCATCAGCCTCGGCGACATCGGCGGCCCGTCGGCCGGGCTGGTGTTCGCGTCGGCGATCGTCGACAAGCTGACCCCCGGCGACCTCACCGGCGGCCACGTCGTCGCCGGCACCGGCACGATCGACGCCACCGGCCGCGTCGGGGACATCGGCGGCATCCGCTTCAAGATGGACGCCGCGCGCCACGACGGCGCCGAGGTCTTCCTCGTCCCGGCGGGCAACTGTGCCGAGGCGGTCGCCGAGGCACCCGAAGGGCTGACGCTCGCGCGGGTGGGGACGCTCGCCGAGGGGATCGCCGCCCTGGAGGCCGTGCGCGAGGGACGCCCGCCCGCTCCCTGCTGACGCGGCGACGTCCCAGGTGACGTCCCCGGTGGGGCCGCGCCCGAGGGGCGGGATCCGCTCCCTCCGTCCCCGAGCAGGGCGCGAGGGATCCGGACATGCCGGGCCACGGCAACCCCACACCGTGTTCGTAGAGTGGCGGGCGCACGCCCGGGTTCGCCCGCGCGGAAGAACCACGTCTGGCAGGAGTGTGACCCCGTGGCCAACCGGCCCCCGACCGCGACGCCCCAGCTGTCGCGACGGACGAAGACGCTGCTGATCGTCGGCGCGGTGGCGCTCGTCGTCCTGCTCGGCGGTGCCCGGCTCGTCGACGTCTACGTCGACTGGGCCTGGTTCGGGGAGGTCGGCTTCCGGGGCGTCTTCACGACGATCCTGTGGACCCGCGTCCTGCAGTTCGTCGTCGCCGCCGTGCTCATGGGCGGGCTGCTCGCGCTGAACCTCGTCATCGCCTACCGGGTGCGGCCGGTGTTCGTGCCGGTCGCGGGCGCCGGCGCCGCCGACGACCCGGTGGCGCGCTACCGCACCGTGGTGCTCTCGCGGCCGCGCTGGTTCGCGATCGGCATCCCCGCCGTCGTCGCGCTCATCGCCGGGCTCTCGGCGCAGGCCGACTGGCAGACCGTCCAGCTCTTCCTGAACTCGACGCCGTTCGGCGTCGCCGACCCGGTCTTCGGCCACGACATCGCGTTCTACGTCTTCCAGCTGCCGTTCTACCGCTGGCTGCTGAGCTGGCTGTTCGTCGCGATCGCCGTGAGCTTCGTGGCCGCGCTCATCGCGCACTACCTCTTCGGCGGCATCCGCCTCGCCGGGCGCAACGGCGCCGTCGCGCCGCCCGCCCGCGCGCACCTCGCCGTGCTCGCCGGCACGTTCGTGCTGCTCAAGGCCGTCGCCTACTTCTTCGACCGCTACGAGCTGCTCTTCTCCGACCGCAAGGCGGCCGAGGGCGGCGCCAACTTCTTCGGCGCCACCTACACCGACCTCAACGCGGCGATGCCGGCCAAGCTCATCCTGCTGATCATCGCGGTGATCTGCGCCGCGGCGTTCTTCTCCGCGGTCGTGCTGCGCAACCTGCAGATCCCGGCGATCGCGCTGGCGCTGCTGGTGCTCTCCAGCGTGCTGGTCGGCGCGGCCTGGCCCGCGGTGCTCGAGCAGGTCTCGGTGCGCCCGAACGCGATCGACCGCGAGGCGCAGTCGATCTCCTGGAACATCGCCGCCACCCGCCAGGCCTTCGGGCTCGGCAACGTCGGCGTCGTGCCCTACGCGCCCCAGGTCGCCTCGGCGGCGGGCAACGCCGCGGTCCCCCCGCAGGACGTCGCCAACAGCCAGGCGACGCTGAACAACATCCGCATCCAGGACCCGTCCCGGCTGAACCGCACCTTCGCGGTGCAGCAGCAGCTGACGAACTTCTACGCGTTCGCGCCCCAGCTCGACATCGACCGGTACACGGTCAACGGGCAGCGTCAGGACTTCGTGCTGGCGGCCCGTGAGATCAACCCCGACGCGCTGATCGGCAACCAGCAGGACTGGATCAACCGCCACCTCGTCTACACCCACGGCCAGGGCATCGTCTCGGCGCCGGCGGATCGGGTGAACGTCCCCAGCAACGCCGAGGCGAGCCAGGGCGGCCTGCCCGAGTTCTCCGTCAGCGACTCGAGCAACCCCGGGCCGTTCGGCCTGAGCCCCGACGGCGCGCGCATTTACTACGGCGAGTTCGTCGGCGGCACCGACGACTACGCGATCGTCGGCGGCAACCCCGGCTCGGCGCCCCGGGAGTTCGACGGCCCCGGACGCCCGGCCAACGCCTACACGGGGCCCGGCGGCGTGCCGCTGGGCAACTGGGCGCAGCGCCTGGTCTTCGCCGCCGCCTACGGTGAGCGGAACATCCTGTTCAACGGCTCGATCGGCTCCGACTCGCGGATCATGTACAACCGCACGCCGGTCGAGCGGGTGGAGAAGGTCGCGCCGTGGCTGCGCACCGACGTCGACCCGTACCCCGCGGTGGTCGACGGCCGCCTGCAGTGGATCGTCGACGGCTACACGACGCTGCCGCGCTACCCGTACGCCCAGCAGGTCGGCCTCGGACAGGCCACGAGCGACTCGCTGCGCCCCGCCGGCTCGCCCGGCTCGGTGGGCTACATGCGCAACTCGGTGAAGGCCACCGTCGACGCCTACAGCGGCGAGGTCCGGATCTACCAGGTCGACGAGCAGGACCCGGTGCTGCGCACCTGGATGGGGGCCTTCCCGGGCGTGGTGCGGCCGGCCGCCGAGATCTCGCCGAGCCTGCGGGCCCACTTCCGCTACCCGGAGGAGATCTTCAAGGTCCAGCGTGACCTGCTCACCCGGTACCACGTCGAGAACCCCCGGGACTTCTTCTCCACCCAGAACTTCTGGACCGTGCCGGAGGACCCCACCCGCGAGGCGAACGCCGCGATCCCGCCGTACTACCTGCTCGCGGGTGACCCGCGGCCCGGAGCGGCGCCGGACACGCAGTTCCAGATCACGAGCACCCTGCTCGCGCTGTCGCGGCCGAACCTCTCGGCGTACCTGTCGGTGAGCTCGGAGCCCGAGACCTACGGTCAGATGACGGTCCTCGAGCTACCGGCCCAGCTCACCGGCGACCAGCGCGGCCCGCAGGGCCCCCAGCAGGTCCAGGCCGAGCTGCTGACCAGCAACTCGGTCAACCAGGGGCTGTTCCCGCTGCGCCAGTCCGGGACCCCGGTGCAGGTGCAGTACGGCAACCTGCTGACGCTGCCCGTCGCGGGCGGGCTGCTCTACGTCGAGCCGATCTACGTCGAGCGCAACGCGCAGACGTCGTTCCCGCAGCTGTTCGGCGTCATCGCCCGGTTCAACAACGGGGACATCGGCTACGCGCCGACGCTGCAGGGTGCGCTGCAGGCCGCGTTCCAGGGCGTCCCCCTGCCGCCGGGGCTCACGGTCCCGGGGCTCGGGTCGACCCAGCAGGCGCCGACGGGGCCGACCCCCGGCGCCAACACCGGAGGTGGGCCGCTGCCGAGCGGCGCGCCGGGGCAGGCGCTGAGCCCCGAGCTCTCGGAGGCCGTGACGGCGATGAACGACGCCCTCGACCGCCTGGCCCAGGCGCAGGCGGCTCGCGACTTCCGGGGCATCGGTGACGCCGAGGCCGCCCTGGACTCCGCGATCCAGCGCTTCCGGGCGGCCACGGGAGCCTCGCCGGCCACGCCCGCGCAAGGGGCGACCGCCGGGGGCTGACGGCCCCGCCGACCGGACGCCGGCGCCCACCCCCCTCCGCGGAGCGGGGTGGGCGCCGGTGTACTGTTGGAGACACAACGCAGCGCGGGGTGGAGCAGCTCGGTAGCTCGCTGGGCTCATAACCCAGAGGTCACAGGTTCGAATCCTGTCCCCGCTACGACACCGTCGCCGGAGGCTCTCCGGACGACGGGATCCCCAGCCCAGGGCCACGGGCACGGCGCGGGGTGGAGCAGCTCGGTAGCTCGCTGGGCTCATAACCCAGAGGTCACAGGTTCGAATCCTGTCCCCGCTACGCGCGACACGGCCCCCGACCGATCCGGTCGGGGGCCGTCGTCGTTCCCGGGGTCGTTCCTCAGGGCGCCGCGATGCCCTCCGGCGGGCGGAAGCTCCCGTCCGTCTCGGCCACGAGCGGGTGCACGGCCACGACGGCGTCGAGGGGCAGCGGGCCGTAGACGTGCGGGAACCACGGGCCCCGCGGGTCCTCCGTCCCGCCGGCACCGACGCCGGGCTCCCAGCGCACCGGGACGTCCAGCCGCGCGGGGTCGACGACGAGCACCACGACGTCGGTGCGGCCCGCGAAGAGCCGGGCGGCCGGGAGGTGCACGGTGCCCGGGTCCGAGCAGTGCACGAACCCCACCTCGTCGAGCGACGGCGGCCGGCGCGCCCCGTCGCGGCGCAGGGCCTCGAGCTCGTCACGCGTGCAGAGGTGCAGGATCACGTCAGCGCGTGGGCGAGGGGGCGCGCATCGGCCGGTGGGACTCCCAGCGCCACACCTTGCCGCGCCGCGCCCCGCCGGGGCCCTGCTCGTCGCGCCGCCGGGACTGCACGCGCACCAGGCCGTTCGCGGTCAGCACGCTGGCCGCCGGGGCCCGCTCGGGCAGGGTGTGGGCGACGACCGTCTGCACCGCCGGGTCGGCGAACGCGCGGGCGACCAGGGCGCGGGTCATCGCCGTCGCCCAGCCGCGGCCCTCGAACGGCGGGAAGGTCCAGAACGCGATCTCGACGCGCCCGCCGCGCAGGGGCCCGCGGAACCCGCAGGTGCCGACGACCTGGTGGTCGCGGGGATCGACGGCCAGGAACGTGCAGGGCTCGATGGAGGCGTGGGGGAGGCCGCCGGCGGGGGTGTCGCACGCCGCCGGGGCGCCGAACGGCTCCTCGTCGGGACCCTCGCTGCGCAGCACGGCGTCGACCAGCGGCTCGACCCCCACCGTGCGCAGCTCCGCGAGACCGGGTGCGCCGGGGCCCGTCAGCCGCTCGTCGACGGGCACCAGGACGACCACCGGACCTCCACCCGTCGAAGCGACCACCATCGAGGCAGCGGGGCTGACGGTAGCCAATCGTCCGAGCGCGCAGGAGCCACCCCTCGGGAACGCGCGACGAGGGCCGTGACCGGCGACCCCGACACATCAGGCACTCTGGAGGCATGGAGCTCGCCCGCCTGCTCGTGTACTACGCGCTGTTCGTGCTGTGGCTGTTCATCGTGGGCCGGCTCGTGGTCGAGATCGTGCGCAGCTTCGCGCGCGACTGGCGTCCGGCCGGGGGCACCGCAGCCGGGCTCGAGGTGCTCTTCATGGTGACCGACCCGCCGGTCAAGTTGCTGCGCCGGCTCATCCCCGCGGTCCGGATCGGGAACATCAGCCTGGATCTGTCGATCATGATCCTGCTGCTGGTGACCTTCATCCTCATGCGCGTGGTCGACCCGCGCTGAGCCGTTCCCCTGAGCCGTTCCCCTGAGCCGTTCCGCGGCGTCCCCCGCCTGTTCCGTCGGCCCCGCGCGCGCCGTTGCCCACACGGTGCCCCTTCGAGTGGGCGACCCACCCCCGGAGCTGCCACTGTGTCCCGCGTGAGTCCTGTGCGCGACCTCCTCACCTTCGTGACCTCGGCCGTCCGTTCCCCGGCCGTCATCGGCGCCGTCGCGCCCAGCGGGCGGGCGCTGTCCGACCTGCTCGCCTCCGTCGCCCCGGCCGAGGGACAGCCGACGGTGGTCGAGCTCGGGCCCGGGACGGGCGTCGTGAGCGCCGCCCTGCGCCGCCGCCTGCCCACGGGCGCGCGGCACATCGCCGTCGAGATCGACCCGGGGATGGTCGAGCACCTGCGCCGCACGCGGCCGTGGCTCGAGGTCATCCAGGGCGACGCCGCCGACCTGCAGAAGCTGCTCGCCGACGCCGGGGTCGACCGCGTCGACGCCGTCATCAGCGGGCTGCCGTGGACGCTGTTCCCGGAGTCGGCGCAGCGCGGGATCATCGACCAGGTCACGCGCGTGCTCGCCCCCGGCGCGACGTTCACCACGTTCGCCTACAGCCACGTGCGGCGCTTCCCCACCCAGCGCCGGTTCCGCGGGGTGCTCGAGGAGGCGTTCACCGAGGTGACCGTCACCCCGACCGTGTGGCGCAACCTGCCCCCGGCGCTGGCCTACCAGTGCCGGCACCCGCGGTCGGCCTGACGCTCACCCCGTCCGGCGCGCCGCCACCCGCGGACCGAGGCTCGCGACCGACAGCTCGCCGGGCTCGGTGGCGTCGCAGAACTCGGTGAGCAGGCCGGCGAAGCGAGCGGGCTCGTCGCAGTGCGGGAAGTGCCCCGCCCGGTCGAAGATCTCGAGACGGCCGTGCGGCACGAGCCCCGCCGCGCGCCGGGCGTGCCCGACCGGGATGACCGGGTCCCGCGCACCCCAGACGATCATCGTCGGCAGGCCCTCGGTGAGGTAGAGGCGGTCGGTGCCGCTGACGCGCTGGCCCCACGGCCCGATGACGGCCCGGACCGTGTCGACGAACGCGTCGAGGTGCGCGCGCTCGGTGAGCGACGCGGCGTGGCGGGCGGTCTCGCGCAGCGACACCGAGTCCTCGCCGAACGACGGCAGGGCCGCGGCGAGGCGCAGGCCCCGCACGCCGAGGGCGAGCACGCCGGTGGACGCGAGCACCGGCAGGACGTACTCCGCGCCCGGCAGCGAGGCCAGGCGCAGCAGCGGGCTGACCCCGCGCCCCAGCCCGCCCGACGACACGAGGACGAGCCGCGAGCACATCTCGGGGAACTGGTACGCGAACTGCATCGCCACCCCGCCGCCGAGCGAGTGCCCGACGACCGTGACCCGCCGGTGCCCGAGCACCGCGAGCAGGTCGCGCAGCCCGTTGGCGTAGGCGCCGAGGGAGTAGTCGCCGCCGACGCCCGCCGACTCGCCGTGGCCGAGCAGCTCGGGGGCCAGCAGCAGCCGGTCGCAGCCCGAGCGCTCGAAGGCCTGCAGCACCGGGGCCCAGGTCTCGGCGCTGCCCGCGATGCCGTGGACGAGGACGACGACCTCCGGATCCCCGTCGCCGGTGACCTCCGGGCACGCCTCGACGTAGGACATCTGCTGGCCGTGCAGCGTGCGGGTCCGGCGCGTGGCGGTCATCGTTCGCCATCCTGTCCTGCTCGGGGGCCGACGGCACGGTCGACCTCGGATCCCCGACGACCTCGGAGGCCTTACCGGTGCCCACCCGACCACACGGCACAATCCCGTCACGATGCCCGGTGCCCGACGCCTCCCCGTCCTCGCCGCCGCCGCGACGCTCGTGACCGCCCTGGCGCTGGCCGCCTGCGGCGAGCCGGCGCCCGGCCCCGCCCCGACGTCGGGCGGGCGCTCCGCCGCCCCCTCGGCCGCCCCCTCCGCCGCCGGACCGGAGGCGGCGCCGGGGACCGCGCCCGACCCCGCCGCGAGCTGCGTCCAGGGCACCCTCGACCGGCTCGACACGCGGCAGCGCGCCGCGCAGCTGATCATGGCCGGGGTGCCGGCGGACGGGCTGACCGCGGACGGGCGCGAGGCCCTGGCCGCCGGCGCGGGCGGGGTGATCCTCACCGACGCGGCGGGCGGGGAGGCCTCGGCCGCCCAGGTCGCGGCGACCACGCGTGAGGTGCAGGACGCTGCGCGCGTGCCGGTGACGATCGCGACCGACCAGGAGGGCGGCAAGGTCCAGGACCTGGCGGGGGCCGGGTTCACGCGCATCCCGTCCGCGTCGGTGCAGGGCCGCGACGTCGCCGGCCTGCGGTCCGACGCCGAGAGCTGGGCCCGCGAGATGGCCGAGGCCGGGGTGACGCTCGACCTCGCGCCCGTCGCCGACGTCGTCGACCCCGCCCTCGGTGACGCCAACGAGCCCGTCGGCGCGCTCGACCGCGGGTTCGGCACCGACCCGGCGCGCGTCGGGCGGGCGGTCGCGGCGTTCGTCGAGGGGATGGACGCGGGCGGCGTCGACAGCACCCTCAAGCACTTCCCGGGCCTGGGGCGCGTGCGCGAGAACACCGACTTCGCCGGCGCCGCGGACACGCGCACCACGGTCGACGACCCGGGACTCGCCTCGTTCCGCGCCGGGATCGCGGCCGGTGCGCCCGTGGTGATGATGTCCTCGGCGGTCTACGCCCGCATCGACCCCGACGAGCGCGCCCTGTTCTCCCGCACGGTCGTCACCGACCTGCTGCGGGGGCGGCTCGGCTTCGACGGCGTCGTGACCACCGACGACGTCGGCGCCGCCCGGGCGGTCGCCGACGTGCCCGTGGGCCAGCGGGCCGTGCGTTTCGTCGCCGCCGGCGGCGACCAGGTGCTCACCATCGAGCCCGACGACGTCGGGCCCATGGTCGACGCGCTGGTCGACGAGGCCGCCGACCCGGCCTTCGCCGCGCGCATCGACGAGAGCGCCCGGCGGGTCCTGGCCCTCAAGGCCGACCGCGGCGTCCTGCGCTGCGCCCCCTGACCGCCCCCCTCCTACCGGTGGGTAGCCGGCTCTGCGGCCGTCGGTGGGCCGTGCCAGAGTGACGCCCGTGGACCTGACCTACACCGCCGAGGAGGAGCAGTTCCGCGCCGAGCTGCGGGACTGGCTCGCGGGGAGCATCCCGCCGGAGTGGGCCGAGCCCGGCTTCTGGCGCTCGCTCGACGACGACGAGTCGTTCCGGCTGCGTCGCGAGTGGGAGGCCGCGAAGACCGCGGCCGGCTTCTCGGGCATCCAGTGGCCGACGGAGTACGGCGGCCGCGGCGGCACGCCGGGCATGAAGGCCATCTACGACGAGGAGACGGTGCGGGCGCACGCCCCGCAGACCGTCAACGTGCTGGGTCTGACCTTCCTCGCGCCCACCGTCATGGCCATCGGCACGCCGGAGCAGAAGTCCGAGATCATCGGGCCGATGCTGCGCAACGAGGTCATCTGGTGCCAGGGCTTCTCCGAGCCCGGCGCCGGGTCGGACCTCGCGGCGGTGTCGACGCGGGGCGTGCGCGACGGCGACGACTTCGTGGTCAACGGCCAGAAGATCTGGACCACCAACGCGATGCACGGCGACAAGATCTTCACGCTCGTGCGCACCGAGCCCGGCTCGGAGCGGCACAAGGGCCTGTCGATGATGCTGATCGACATGCACCAGCCGGGCGTGGAGGCCCGCCCGCTCAAGCAGATGAGCGGGGCCAGCGAGTTCGGCGAGGTGTTCTTCACCGACGCGCGCGTCCCCGTGAAGGACTGCCTGGGCGAGATCGGCCAGGGCTGGCGCACGGCGATGCTGCTGCTGTCGTTCGAGCGCGGCGCCTCGGGCGTCGGGCAGTACACCGAGTTCCGGCGGCAGTACGACGAGATCGTCGAGCAGATGCGCCGCTTCGGGCGCTCGGACGACCCGGTGGCCCGCCAGAAGATGGCGAACTGCCTGGTCGAGCTCGAGTGCCTGCGCTACCACGCGATGCACATCCTCACGCAGGTCGAGCAGGGCCGGGACCTGGGCGCCGAGTCCTCGATGACCAAGCTGCAGTGGTCGGAGACGTTCCAGGACCTGTGGGAGGCCTTCGACGACGTCCTCGGCCCCGAGGCGTCGCTCGAGCGCCCGCGCCCGGACGTCGACCTCACGCCGTACCAGGCCCAGGCCATGTGGTCGCGGTCGGTCACCATCTGGGGCGGCTCGTCCCAGGTCCAGCGCAACATCGTCGCCGAGCGCGTGCTCGGCCTGCCACGGTAGAGAAACGGTAGAGGAGCCCCCGCCCGTGTTCTTCGCGCTGACCGAGGACCAGCAGGCGTTCGCCGCCACCGTCCGCGAGTTCGTCGCCGACCGCTTCGACCTCGACGCCGTGCGCGCCGTCGTCGAGGACCCCGACGGCGACGGCCACCCGATGACGCTGTGGAAGGGCCTCGCCGACCAGGGCGCCCTCGCCGTGCTCGTGCCCGAGGAGCACGACGGCCTGGGCCTCGGGCTGCTCGACGCGCAGGTCGTGGCCCGCGAGCTCGGCGCCGCCGTCGCGCCCGGGCCCTGGACCACCACCGTGCTCGCCGCCGAGGCCCTGCGCCTCGCCGGCTCGCCCGCCCAGCAGGCCGCCTGGCTGCCGGCCCTCGCCGCCGGCGAGACCGTCGGCACCGTCGCGCTGCGCGGCGAGGCGGGATCGTGGGACGGGCGCAGCGGGCGCGGCATCACCGTCGACGCCTCCGGCGAGCGGCTCTCCGGCACGGCCTCGCCCGTCGACTACCCGGCGGTCGCGGGCCTGTTCGTCGTCGCCGCCACCGACGCCGACGGCGCGCCCGGGCTCTACCTGGTCGAGGCCGGGGCCGAGGGCCTGTCGGTGCGCGACCAGCGCACCTACGACGGCACCGCCCGGGTCGGTGCGGTCGAGCTCGCCGACACCCCGGGCGAACTGCTCACGGGCGGGACGCTCTCCGGCGGCGAGGCCGTCGGCGCGGTGACCGCCCGGGGCGCCGTGCTCACGGCGGCGGACCTCGTGGGTGTCGCCCGCGAGGCGCTCACCCGCACCGTCGACTACGACCGCGACCGCAAGCAGTTCGGCGCGCCGGTCGGGTCGTTCCAGGCGATCAAGCACACGATGGCCGACCTGCACGTCGGCGTGACGATGGCCGAGCACGCGGTGCTCTTCGCCGCGCACGCGCTGGACACGGACGACCCCGGCGCGGACATCGCGGTCGCCGTGGCCAAGGCGAAGGCGTCGGACGCGGCGTGGGCGGCCACCGGCGCGATGATCCAGTTCTTCGGCGGCATCGGCTTCACCTGGGAGCACGAGGCGCACTTCTTCTACAAGCGCGCCCGCCGCCGGGCCCCGTTGTTCGGATCCGCCGACGAGCACCGCGAGCGGCTGGCGGCGCTCACCATCGACTGACACCGACCGAGGCGGTCGGGCCCGGGCGCGCTACCGCGACGGCGCGGGCAGCAACCGCGCCAGGGCCGACCGCGCCACCGCGGTGAGCTCCGCGAGGTCCATCCCGGTCCGGCCGAGCGCCACGACCCCGAGCTGGGCGGCGAGGACCGCGCGGGCGGTCTCGGCGGCGTCGGCGTCGGGGTCGACGTCGCCCTCGCGCTGTCCCCGCTCGAGCGCCTCGGTGAGGAGCGCCGTGATCGCGTCGTAGCTGCGGCGGGCCTCGGCCGCGACGTCCGGCGTGCTGGTGGCGAGCTCGGCGGTGCTGTTGGCGAGCAGGCAGCCCCGGCGGGCGGCGGCCCCGGTCGGGTCGCCGGCCACGCCGAGCACGAACTCGCGCACCATGTCGACCCCGCGGGGCGCGGCCTCCAGACGCTCGCGCAACCCGCGCAGGTTCGCGTCGTCGTACTCGCGCAGGACCCGCAGGAAGAGCCGGTGCTTGTCCCCGAAGGCCCCGTAGAGGCTGCCCTTGCCCAGCCCGCTCACGCGCAGCAGGTCGTCCATCGAGGTCGCCGCGTAGCCCCGGTCCCAGAACGCGTCGCGGACGGCGAGGACGACGCGGTCCTCGTCGAACTCCCGGGGGCGCGGCACGCCTCGACGATACGAGTTCTGGACCTGTCGGGCCAGAACTTCTCCGAAGATGTTGACCGTTCGGTCCAGATCGGCGAGGGTGTTCTGGACGGAACGGTCAACAACTAGGAGGTGGACGGCATGCCCGTCCTCGCGGACAAGGTCGCGGTGGTCACCGGGGGCAGCAGCGGGATCGGGCTCGCGATCGCGCGCGCCTTCCGCGACGAGGGCGCGACGGTGTTCATCACCGGCCGCCGGAAGGAGGCGCTCGACACCGCGGTCGCCGAGCTCGGCGAGGACGTGACGGCCGTGGTCTGCGACGTCGCCGTGCGCGCCGATCTCGAGGCCCTCTACGAGACCGTCCGCGAGCGGGCCGGTCACGTCGACGTCGTGGTCGCCAACGCCGGGATCGGCATCGACGCCGCGTTCGGCGCGGTGACCGAGGACCAGGTCGACGCCCAGTTCGCCACCAACGTCAGGGGGACGATCTTCACCGTCCAGGAGGCCCTGCCGCTGCTGCGGTCCGGGGCGTCGGTCATCGTCACCGGCTCGACCGCCGCGACCCGTCCGCAGCCCGGCCTCGAGGTCTACGCGGCGACGAAGGCCGCGGTGCACCACCTCGTCCGCGGCTGGGCCCACAGCTCGCGCCGGTACGGCTTCCGGGTCAACGTGCTCGCGCCGGGCATGGTCCCGACACCGGGCCTGCTCGACCTCGTCCCCGCGGAGGTCCGCGCGCAGGCCGAGGAGACGATCCCCCTGGGTCGGCACGGCACCCCCGAGGAGATCGCCGCCGCGGCCACCTTCCTGGCCTCGGACGCCGCGAGCTACGTCAACGGGTCCGTGCTCGCCGTCGACGGCGGCGTCGCGCAGGTCTGACAGCTCGTGCGGCCCGACCCCTTGTCGTGATCTCGGTCACTCCGGTGGACTGAGGGTGTCGACGCGACGACGGGTCGGGACTTGCGAGGTGGTCGTCATGGGCGGGAAGGCCGACAACGTGCGGAGAGGTCGGGGCGGGCGTGCGGAGGAGCTCGCGCCGGACGATCCGGCCGCCGTGCGCTCGGTCGCCGTGGTCGGACCCATGGCCGCGGGCAAGACGACCCTCGTCGAGGAGCTCCTCGCCGCGACGGGCGCGATCCCGCGGGCCGGCTCGGTCGCCGCGGGCACCACCGTGACGGACCACGACCCCGACGCGCGCCGCCAGCAGCGGTCGGTGGCGCCGTCCGTCGCGTCGCTGGTCCACCGCGACGTCAAGATCAACCTGATCGACACCCCGGGCTGCCCGGACTTCCTCGGCGAGGTCCGTGCGGGCCTGCGCGCGGCGGACGCCGTGCTCTTCGTCGTCGGGACCGCGGACGCCGCCGACGGCGTGGCCGCCCCGACGTCGGCGCTGCTCGCCGAGTGCCGCCGCGCCGGCCTGCCCGCCGTCCTGGTGCTCAGCCGCCTCGACCACGCCCGCGCCGACGTGGACGCCGCGCTCGCCACGTGCCGCGAGGTGGCCGCCGGGTCGGGCGAGGTGCTCGTCCCCGTGACGCGGTCGGAGCGCGGCGCCGACGGGTCGGTCACCGTCCACCCGCTGCTGGCCGGCGACGACCCCACGGCCGAGGAGACGGACGACCTGCGTCGCGAGCTCGTCGAGGCCCTCATCGAGCAGAGCGAGGACGAGGCGCTGCTCGACGCGTGGATCGGCGGCGAGCCGGTCGCGCTCGACGCCCTGCGCGCCGACCTCGCCACGGCCGTCGCGCGGCGGTCCCTCGTGCCCGTGGCCGGCGTGTGCGCCCCGACCGGCGCCGGGCTGGACGCCCTGCTCGACCTCGTCGTCGACGCCGTGCCGCCGCCGACCGCGCACCCGCCGCTGCCCGCGCACGCCCCCGACGGCGCCGGGCACGCCCCCGTCGACCCCGATCCCGACGGCCCGCTGGTCGCCGAGGTCGTGCACACCGGCACCGACGCGCAGGGCAGCCGCGTCTCGCTCGTGCGCGTGTTCTCCGGACGGCTGCGCCCCGACACCGCCCTGACCGTGTGCGCCGACCCGCTGCGCATCCCCGCCCCGCGCGACGGCGCCCACGACGCCGACCCGGGCGGCACCGCCGGCGAGGTGCGCACGGGGGCCGAGACCGTGCGCGTCAACCGGGTCTACGCCCCGCTGGGGGCGACGCTGCGCGAGGTGCCGTGGTGCGTCGCCGGGGACCTCTGCGCGCTGACCCGTCTCGGGCCGGTGGGCACCGGCGACACGCTGTGCGGTGCCGAGGACCCCGTCGGGCTCGACGGCTGGGAGCTGCCCGAGGCGCTGCTGCCGGTCGCGGTCACCGCCGACCGCTCGGCCCAGGACGCCATGGCCCGCGGGCTCGCGCGCCTGGCCGCCACCGAGACCACGCTGCGCGTCGAGCGCAACGAGGACACCCACCAGGTCGTGCTGTGGTGCACCGGCGAGGCGCACGCCGACGTCGTCCTCGCGCGCCTGCGGGCGTCGGGGGCGAGCGTCGAGGTCACCGACGTCGCCGTCCCCGAGCGCGAGACGGTCGCCGGGCCCGCCACCGGGCTCGGCCGCCACGTCAAGCAGTCCGGCGGGCACGGGCAGTTCGCCGTGTGCCGGATCGAGATCGAGCCGCTGCCGCGCGGGTCGGGCGTCGAGTTCGTCGACAAGATCGTCGGCGGCGTGATCCCGCGCGCCTACATCCCGGGCGTCGAGAAGGGTGTGCGCGCCCAGCTCGAGGCCGGGGTGACGCCGGGGCGCCCGGTGGTGGACGTGCGCGTCACGCTCGTGGACGGCAAGGCCCACAGCGTCGACTCCTCGGACCAGGCGTTCCAGACCGCGGGGTCGCTCGCGATCAAGGAGGCGGTCGCCGCCGCGGGCACGGTGGTCATGGAGCGGCTCTACGAGGTCGAGGTCACCGTCGACGACGCCCAGCTCGGCGCCGTGCTCGGCGACCTCGCGTCCCGGCACGGGCGCGTGGTGGGCACCGAGCCGGGCGCGCCCGGCACCACCGTCGTGCGCGCCGAGGTGCCCGAGCAGGCGCTGCTGCGCTACCCGGTGGACCTGCGGGCGCTGACGTCGGGGACCGCGAGCTTCACGCGCCGCTTCAGCCGCTACGAGCCGGTCGCCAAGGTCTGACCGGCCTCGTCCCTTCCCCGGTGCCGGTGCGCCTGGCTACGGTCCGGCGCACCGACACCAGGGAGCCCGCGATGACGCAGACCCCACAGAGCCGGTCCACGACCGAGCCGAGCCCGACCGCCGTGCGGCGGGTGGCGCTGGCGAGCCTCGTCGGCACCACCATCGAGTGGTACGACTTCTTCATCTACGCCAGCGCGGCCGGGCTGGTGTTCAGCCAGCTGTTCTTCACCGCGCTCGACCCCAGCACGGCGCTGCTCGCCTCCTTCGCGACCATCGGCGTCAGCTTCATCGCGCGCCCGCTGGGCGGGATCGTCGCGGGCCACCTCGGCGACAGGCTCGGGCGCAAGGGCATGCTCGTCGCCACCCTGCTGATCATGGGGTTGTCGACGGTGGGTGTCGGCCTCCTGCCGACCTACGCGGCGATCGGCGTGGCCGCGCCGATCCTGCTGCTGGTGCTGCGCCTGCTGCAGGGCCTGTCGGCCGGCGGCGAGTGGGGCGGCGCGGCGCTCATGGCCGTCGAGCACGCCCCACCCGGGCGCCGCGGCTTCTTCGGCACCTACCCGCAGGTGGGCGTGCCGATCGGCCTGATCCTCGCCAACCTCGTGTTCCTCCTGGTGTCGACGTCGACCAGCCGCGAGCAGTTCCTGGCGTGGGGCTGGCGCATCCCGTTCCTGCTCTCGATCGTGCTGGTGTTCGTCGGGCTGTTCGTGCGCGCCCGGGTGGACGAGAGCCCGGTGTTCACCCAGCTGCGCGAGCAGCGCGCCCGCCGCTCCGCGCCGATGCTCGCGGTGCTGCGCGACCAGCCGCGTGCGCTGCTCGTCGCGATCGGCCTGTTCATCGCGAACAACATGATCGGCTACCTGCTCATCGCCTTCATCACCTCGTACGGCACCCGGGTCCTCGGGCTGCCGAGCTCGACGATGCTCGCGGTCGGGATCGCCGGCGCGGTCGTCTGGGGCGTGGCGATCGTGTGGAGCGGGTCGTGGTCGGACCGGGTGGGCCGGCGCCGGGTCTACCTCGTCGGGACGATCCTGCTGCTCGTCTGGTCGTTCCCGTTCTTCCTGCTCCTGGACACGGCGTCGCTGCCGTGGATGGTGCTCGCGGTGGCCGTGCTCGGCGTCGGGCTGGGCCTGACCTACGGCCCGCAGGCCGCCGCCTACGCCGAGCTCTTCCCCGCGCCCGTGCGCTACAGCGGTGCCTCGTTCGCCTACGCCGTCGGCGCGGTGCTCGGCGGCGGGTTCGCCCCGCTCGTGGCCCAGGCGCTCATCGGCGCGACGGGGACCTCGCTGTCGGTCTCGGTGTACATGGTCGTCGTCTGCCTCATCACGCTCGCCGCCGTGCTCGCGCTGCGCGAGGGGGCGGCGGCGGAGCGCGAGGCGTTCGTCGTCGGGAGCCCGTAGGGGGCCGGGCCGCCCCCGCCGCGGCGTGTCGGAGGGCCGGGCCGCGGGGCGATTACGCTGGGGGAGTGGACGACGCGACCGCGACCGAGCTGAAGGACCTCGCCGCTTCCCTCGACAGCGTCGAGGCGGCGATGGACCTCGAGGGTCTGCGGCGCGAGGTGGCGGAGCTCGAGCAGCAGGTCGCGGCCCCCGACCTGTGGGACGACGTCGAGACCGCGCAGAAGCTGACCAGCGCGTTCACCCACAAGCAGGCCGACCTCAAGCGGGCCGAGTCGCTGCGCTCGCGGCTCGACGACCTCGGCACGCTCTACGAGATGGCCGACGAGGAGTCGGGCCAGGACTCGACCGACCTGCGGGCCGAGGCGGACAGCGAGCGCGCGGCGCTCAAGACCGACGTCGACGCCTTCGAGGTCCGCACGCTGCTCTCCGGCGAGTACGACGAGCGCGACGCGCTGGTCACCGTCCGGGCCGAGGCCGGCGGCGTCGACGCCGCCGACTTCGCCGAGATGCTCATGCGCATGTACCTGCGCTGGGCCGAGCGCCACGGCTACCCCACCGAGGTCTACGACACCTCCTACGCCGAGGAGGCCGGCATCAAGTCGGCCACGTTCAAGGTCACGGCGCCCTACGCCTACGGGACGCTCTCGGTGGAGCAGGGCACCCACCGCCTGGTGCGGATCTCGCCGTTCGACAACCAGGGCCGCCGGCAGACGAGCTTCGCGGGCGTCGAGGTCGCCCCCGTCGTCGAGTCCACCGACCACGTGGAGATCGACGAGAAGGACCTGCGCGTCGACGTCTACCGCTCGTCGGGTCCCGGCGGGCAGGGCGTCAACACCACCGACTCGGCGGTGCGCCTGACCCACCTGCCCACCGGCATCGTCGTGAGCTGCCAGAACGAGCGCAGCCAGCTGCAGAACAAGGCCACCGCCATGACGGTGCTCGCCGCGAAGCTGCTCGAGCGCCGTCGCGCCGAGGAGCGGGCGATGCTCGACTCGCTCAAGGACTCCGGCTCGAGCTGGGGCAACCAGATGCGCTCGTACGTCCTGCACCCGTACCAGATGGTCAAGGACCTGCGGACCAACCACGAGACGTCGCAGACCTCGCAGGTGCTCGACGGGTTCATCGACGACTTCCTCGACGCCGGCATCCGGTGGCGCAAGCAGAACGAAGCCGCCGCGTAGCGGCACGTCGACACCGCCGCGTCGGGGAGATCATCACCGCTCAGTAGCATCCCGGGCCGTGATCCGGCTGGAGAACGTCTCGAAGGTCTACGCGACGTCGACGCGGCCGGCCCTCGACGACGTGACCATGGACGTCGAGCGGGGCGAGTTCGTCTTCCTCATCGGTCCCTCCGGGTCGGGCAAGTCGACGCTGCTGCGGCTCCTGCTGCGCGAGGACGTCCCGAGCCGGGGCACCGTCTGGGTGGCCAACTGGAACGTCGGCCGGCTCGCCCGCCGCCGCGTGCCGCGCCTGCGCCAGCGCATGGGCTGCGTGTTCCAGGACTTCCGTCTGCTGCCCAACAAGACCGTCGCCGAGAACGTCGCCTTCGCCCTCGAGGTGATCGGCAAGCCGCGGCACACCATCCGCACGGTGGTCCCCGAGGTGCTCGACATGGTCGACCTCGGCGGCAAGGCCGACCGGATGCCCTCGGAGCTCTCGGGTGGCGAGGCCCAGCGGGTGGCGATCGCACGGGCGTTCGTCAACCGGCCGCTGGTGCTGCTGGCCGACGAGCCCACGGGCAACCTCGACCCGGAGACGGCCACCGGGATCATGACGCTGCTCGAGCGGATCAACCGGACCGGCACGACGGTGCTCATGGCGACCCACGACCGCCAGATCGTCGACAGCGCGCGTCGCCGGGTGGTGGAGCTGTCGTCCGGCCGGCTGGCTCGCGACGACCACCACGGGGTCTACGGGGTGGCCAGGTAGATGCTCTTCGTCTGGCGCGAGGCCCTCGTCGGGCTGCGGCGCAACCTGACGATGACCCTCGCGATGGTCATCACCACCGCGATCTCGCTGGGCCTGCTCGGCGCCGGCCTGCTCGCGGTGCGCACGATCGACCGCACCGAGGACCTCTACTACTCGCTCATCGCCGTCCAGGTCGCCCTCGACGAGCCGACGAGCGCCGAGGACCCGGACTGCTCGAGCCCCCTGTGCCGCGACCTGCGCGCCGAGCTCGAGGCCGACCCGCTGGTCGCGTCCGTCGACTACGAGAGCCGGGAGGCCGCGTTCGCGCGCTTCCAACGGATCTACGCCGGCCAGTCGATCCTCCAGCTCGTGCGCCCGCAGAGCCTGCCGGCGACGCTGCGGGTGACGATGGCCGACCCGCTGCGGGGCGGCGAGATCGTCGACCGGTTCACCGGCCGGCCGGGGGTGCGCAACGTCGTCGACCAGCGGGCCACGGTCGCCGACCTCTTCTCGTTCCTCGGCAGCGTGCGCAACGCGACGTTCGGGCTGGCGATCGTGCAGGCCCTCGCCGCGGTGCTGCTGATCTCGAACACCATCCAGCTCTCGGCGTTCACCCGGCGCACCGAGGTCGGGATCATGCGCCTCGTCGGCGCCACCCGCTGGTACACGCAGGTGCCGTTCCTCATCGAGGCGGTGGTCACCGGCGTGGTCGGGGCGGTGCTCGCGACGGCCGGGCTGGTTGCCGGCAAGGTGTTCTTCCTCGACAACCTGCTGTCCGGGAGGCTCCTGGCCAACACGATCCCGCCGATCGGGATGACCGACGTGCTCGGATACGTTGGACCGGTACTGGTGGTGGTCGGCGCGGTGATCGCCACCGCCACGGGGTACGTGACGTTGAGGCTCTACGTCAGGTCGTAGGCGCGAGGGAGGTGCTGGGATGGCGAAGACGAAGTCGGCGCCGGCGAAGGCCAGCAGTAACCGTCCCGAGGAGCGGCGCAAGGTCGTCGCGACCAACCGCAAGGCCAAGTACGACTACCAGATCCTCGACGTCTACGAGGCCGGCATCGCGCTGCAGGGCACCGAGGTCAAGAGCCTGCGCGCCGGGCACGTGTCGCTGAACGACGCGTTCGCCACCGTCACCGACGGCGAGGTGTGGCTGCGCGGCCTGCACATCCAGGAGTACGACTTCGGCTCCTGGACCAACCACGAGCCGCGGCGCGCGCGCAAGCTGCTGCTGCACCGCTCCGAGATCGCGCGGCTCGTCGGCAAGACCCGCGAGACCGGGCACACGCTGGTGCCGCTCTCGCTCTACTTCAGTGGCGGCCTGTGCAAGGTCGAGCTCGCGCTCGCGCGCGGCAAGGCCAAGCACGACAAGCGCGAGGCCATGGCCGAGCGCGACGCGAAGCGCGAGGCCGAGCGGGTCGTGGGGCGGCGGATCAAGGGCTGGTGATGGCCGGTCCGCTGCGCGACCCGCTGGCCTCGCCGCCGGTGGACGACGCCGACGTGCCCGCCTGGGTGGCGGCGACCGGGGTCGCCGGCCTCGTGGACATCCACGTCCACTTCCTGCCCGACCGGATGCTGCAGAAGGTCTGGGCGTTCTTCGACGAGGCCGAGCAGAACTACGGGATGGCCTGGCCCATCCACTACCGGGAGCCCGAGCAGACGCGCCTGGACCTGCTGCGCGGGTTCGGGGTGCGGACGTTCGCGCCGCTGGTGTACCCGCACAAGCCGGGCATGGCGGCGTGGCTGACGTCGTGGTCGCTGGAGTGGGCCGCGGAGGTGCCCGAGGCGGTGCCGACCGCGACCCTCTACCCGGAGGAGTCGGTGACGACCTACCTCGGCGACGCGCTCGCCGCGGGTGCGCGGGCGGTGAAGGCCCACGTCCAGGTCGGCGACTACGACCCCCGCGACCCGCTGCTCGACGCCGCGTGGGGCCTCATCGCGGAGGCCGGCGTGCCGGTGATCACCCACTGCGGGGACGGGCCGCGTCAGGGCACCTGGACGGGGATGGACGTCTTCGCCGAGGTGCTCGAGCGCCACCCCCGGCTCACCGCCGTGATCGCCCACGCCGGCCTGCCGGAGTACGACACGACGCTGCGGCTGCTCGAGCGGTTCCCGAACGTGCACCTCGACACGACGATGGTCGGCACGCCGTTCACGGAGTCGTTCGCGCCGGTGCCCGCCGACTGGCCCGCGCGGCTGGTCGACGTCGCCGACCGCGTCGTGCTCGGCACCGACTTCCCGAACATCCCGTACGCCTACCACCAGCAGCTCGCCGCGATCGCCGGGTGGGCCGCCGCGGACGACCGCCTCGGCACGGCGTTCCTGCGCGGGGTCCTGCACGACACCCCGGCGCGGCTGCTGGGGACGGGATGAAACGGGCCGGGGTCCGCGTTATGATCGATGGCCGTCCGCACCGCGCGGGCGCCGAGGGGGTGACTGGTTTCGACTCCGAGTGGTTCATCAGGAGAAGCGTGCCGAGGAAGGCGACGATGATCTCGTTAACCATGCGTCGCGATGAATTAAGCGCCGAGAGTTCTCAGCGCGACTTCCAGCTCGCTGCCTGACAGCGAGTAGGGAAGTCTGTCGGCCCGGGTTCGTCATCGGCCCGGTCGCCGGCATCAGCTAGATGACTCCACCGGCGGGCTCGGTCACGGAGCCCGTCGGGACACCGCACAGTGACTGGGATCGTCACACCGGCCCGTCCGCAGGACCGGTGGATCCGAGCAGAGACGACGCGGACTGCGCACGGAGAAGTCCTGATTGCTGATCGGAGGACCCGGGTTCGATTCCCGGCACCTCCACCGGTGGGAGACCGACGGGCCGGGGAGCACACGCTCCCCGGCCCGTCGTCGTCCGGGCGGTCGGCCTCGTCCTTTCGGCCGATCGGCTCTGTCCGGTAGGCCGGTCGACTCAGCGTGAGGGTGAGCGCTACCGTTGATGTCCGGTGCTCACTCGTCCGGAGGAGCACGAGGACGAGGGAGGTGCGCCGTGGCCACGGAGCCCGACGACGCGCCCCCGTCCGCCCCGGACGACGGTCCCCCGCCCGAGACGCCCGGTGGCGCTGCGTGGCCGGGAGCGCCCGGCGCGGTGGACGCCGCGACCCGCGGCCTCGACGCCGTGCTCGGCCGCGAGGTCGCGATGGTCACGCTGCCCCCGGTGCGCGGCGACGACCTCGTCGTGCGCACCGAGCAGGTCCGCCGCCTGGCCGCGCTGCACCACGCCCACCTCGTCGAGGTCTTCGACGTCGACGGGCTGGCCGAGGACACCGAGAGCACGCTCGTCCTGCAGAGCGTCACCGGCCGCGGGCTGGAGCCCGCCGCGGATCTCGCCCGCTGGTCGCCGCTCGCGGTCGCCGAGATCGGCGCGCAGGTCGCCTCCGCGCTCGCGCACGCCCATGGCCGCGGGGTGGTGCACGGCCACATCGGGCCGGCGAGCGTCGTCGTCGGCGGCACCCCGGGTGCGCCGTACGCCTGGCTCACCGGCTTCACCGCGGCCCTGCACCCGGCGCCGGTCGCGAGCCCGGACACCGGCGAGGCCCCGGCCCTCGAGCCGGGCGAGCCCACCGCGATCGTCACCCCCGCCCTGCCGCGCCCGGACGACGACGTCGCCGACCTCGGCCACGCCCTGGCCCTCGTCCTCGACCCCGAGGCGCCCGCCGCGCCCGCGCTGCACGACGCGCTCGCGGCGATGACCGCGGGGCAGGTCACGGCACGCGCGGCCGCCGAGTCCCTCGCCCGCGTCGCCGAGGCGCTGCGCCACGTCGACGAGGACGAGACCAGCGTCGTCGCCCTGCCCGCGGCCCTGCTCGCGTCGTCGCGCCCGTCGGCGCCCACGCCGGTCGGGGAGCCCGCGGCGGCGTCGTCGCCCGCGGCGTCCCCGGAGCCGGTGCTCGCGGCCGCGACCGCGGCCCCGCGCGGCGCCCGCCGGCGCCGGCGGGGTGCGGGCCTGCGCGTCGCCGCCCTCGGGGGCGCGGTGCTGGCCGTCGCGGCGGCTTCCGGGTTCGTCCTCTGGTCCGGCGAGCACCCCGGCACCCCGCGCGAGGCGGGCCTGTCCGACCGCAGCACCCCGGCCGCGCCCGCGTCCGGGCCGGTGGCGGTGGCTCCGCCGGCGCCCCGACCGGCCGCGACCAGCCGGTGTCGCGGGACGGCTCCGACGGCTCGGACGACGCGAGCGGCGCGGACGAGACCACCGTCCGGGACACGACCTCTCCGAGCCCGATCACCAGCGACGTCACGACGCTGCCCGGACCGACGGGCCCGTCGGTGCCGGTCGCGCCGACCGTGCCGCCGACCGTGCCGCCGACGGTGCCGCCAACGGTGCCGCCCACCACGGTCCCGCCGACCACGGTGCCCACCGGCCCCACCACCGGGCCCACCACCGGCCCCACCACCGGGCCGACGACGGGCCCGACCGGGCCGACCACCACGACGACCGCGCCGACCGCGCCCCGCGGCGCCACGCTCGCCGCGCCCTGATCGGCGGCAGCCCCGCCGGGACGCCCACGAGGACGGGGCACTGATCACGCGCCCCTCCCGGGCGGCACCGCCGGGGGAGGGGCAGACTGGCGGGCGGCCGCCGACACACCGAGCGCGAGGGAGCCCCCGAGCAGGAATGGGTGCCGCACCGCAGCGGGACCGCACGCCCGACGGGCCCCCCGACCCCCCGGAGCGTGCGCGCCTGCCCTGGGAGGTCTGGGCGCTGCTGGCGGGCAGCTTCCTCGTCGCCGCCGGCTACGGGATCGTCGCCCCGGCCCTGCCCGTGTTCGCCAGCAGCTTCGGCGTCGGGGTCACCGCGGCCTCGGCCGTGGTCAGCGCCCTGCCCGTCATGCGGCTGCTCTTCGCGCCGGTGTCGGGGCGGCTCGTCGCCCGCACCGGCGAGCGCACGATGTACCTCACCGGCCTGCTCGTCGTCGCGGCCTCCACCGGGGCGTGCGCGCTCGCGACGAGCTACGTCCAGCTCCTCGTCTTCCGCGGGCTCGGCGGCATCGGCTCGACGATGTTCACCGTCTCCGCGTTCTCCCTGATGTTCCGGCTCGCGCCCGAGGGCCGTCGCGGGCAGGCCAGCGGCCTGTTCACCGGCGCGTTCCTGCTCGGCGGCGTCACCGGGCCCGCGTTCGGCGGCGCCCTGGTGGCCGTCGACCTCCGCGCGCCGTTCGTCGTCTACGCCCTCGCCCTGGTCGCGGCGACCATCGTGGTCGGGGCGCTGCTCGCACGCTCCCGCCAGGTCGGGGTGCGCCGCGACGGCACGCAGGAGGCGCCGCTGACCCTCGGGGCCGCGCTGCGCCTGCCGAAGTACCGCGCGGCGCTCGTCTCGAGCCTCGCGACCGGGTGGGCCGTGCAGGGCGTGCGGGTCGCGCTCGTGCCGCTGTTCGTCGCCGTCGCGCTCGGGCGCGAGCCGCTGTGGGCCGGGATCGCGCTGACGGTCTTCGCCGTCGGGGACGGCCTCGTCCTGCTCGCCACCAGCGGGCTGTCGGACCGGCGCGGGCGCCGCCCGGTGGTCGTCGCCGGCCTGGCGCTGGTCACCCTCGGCACCGGGTCGATCGCGCTGGCCCAGGTGTCCGGCGCCCCGGGGCTCGCGATCCTCCTCGGCGCCTCCGCGATCGCGGGCGCGGGCGCCGGGCTGCTCCAGCCGGCCCAGGGCGCCGCGGTCGCCGACCTCGTCGGGTCGCGGCGCAGCGGCGGGCCCGCGCTGTCGGGGTTCCAGATGGCCGCCGACGTCGGCGCCATCGTCGGCCCGATCGCGGCCGGCGCGCTCGCCGAGCGCGCGTCGTTCCCGGCCGCCTTCGTGCTCAGCGCCGCGGTCGCCCTCGTGGCCCTGGTCGTGTGGGCGCGACTGGGCCGCGGTTCGGTCCCCGAGGAGGCGGGCACCCGCGCCGCATGAGCCGACGCGGCACCAGCGTCCCCGCGGGTGTCGAGGACACCTACACCGAAGCGGTCGACCAGGCCCTGGAGGACGCGGGCGCCGAGCACGACGCGCCGCTGTGGGTGTTCGGCGACCAGCTGGGCCCCGCCGTGCACGGCCTGCCCCAGCACGCCGAGCGCGAGGTCGTCCTCGTCGAGTCGGCGGGCGTGCTGCGCCGGCGCCGCTACCACCGGCAGAAGCTGCACCTCGTGCTCTCGGGCATGCGCCACCTCGACGCGGACCTCGGCGACCGCGCCACGTACCACCGCACCGAGGGCTACCGCGAGGCGTTGGAGAAGGTCGGGCGCCCGGTCGTCGTGCACCAGCCGACCTCGCACACCGCGGTCGAGTTCGTCGAGCGCCTGCAGGCCGACGGCCTCGTCGCCGCGGTGCTGCCGCCGACGACGTTCGCCCGCCCGCGGGCCGAGTTCACCGCCTGGGCGGGCGACGAGGACTCGTTCACGATGGAGAACTTCTACCGCAACCAGCGCCGGCGCTTCGACGTGCTCATGGAGGGCGAGAGCCCCGTGGGCGGCCGGTGGAACCTCGACCACGACAACCGCGAGCCCCCACCGAGAGCCGCGAAGAAGGGTGACCGCGCGACCCTCGGGGTGCCCGACCCGTGGTGGCCCACCGAGGACGAGATCGACGAGCAGGTCCGCCGCGACCTCGACGCGGCCACGGAGAAGGGGGACCTGCTCACCGTCGGCGTCGACGGGCCCCGGCTGTTCGCCGTCACCCCGGACGAGGCCCGGCAGGCCCTGACCCGGTTCGTCGAGCACCGCCTCGACCCGTTCGGGCCGCACGAGGACGCGATCCTGTCCGGCGACCCGTGGATGGCGCACTCGCTGCTCTCGGTGCCCCAGAACCTCGGCGTGCTGCACCCGCTCGAGGCCGTCCACGCCGCCGAGCAGGCCTACCACGACGGCACCGCGCGCCTGAACTCCGTCGAGGGCTTCGTGCGCCAGATCCTCGGTTGGCGCGAGTACATCTGGCACCTGTACTGGCACTTCGGCAAGGGCTACACGCAGCGCAACGAGATGGACCACCGCACGGCCCTGCCGACCTGGTGGACCGAGCTCGACGGCGACGCCGTCACCGCCGCGTGCCTGTCGGAGACGCTGGGCGGCGTGCGCGACCGCGGCTGGGTGCACCACATCCCGCGCCTCATGGTGCTCGGCAACCACGCCCTGCAGCGCGAGTACCGCCCGAGCGCGCTGTCCGAGTGGTTCACGACGTCGTTCGTCGACGGGTTCGCCTGGGTGATGCCGCCCAACGTCGTCGGCATGAGCCAGCACGCCGACGGCGGGAAGCTCGCCACCAAGCCGTACGCGTCGGGCGGCGCCTACATCAACAAGATGTCCGACCACTGCGGCGACTGCGCCTTCGACCCCAAGGTGCGCGTGGGGGAGAAGGCGTGCCCCTTCACGGCCGGCTACTGGCAGTTCGTGCACCGGCACCAGGCCCTGCTGCGCGGCAACCAGCGCACGGCCCGCGCGGTGGCCACGATGGACCGGCTCTCCGACCTCGACGCGGTGCTCGAACAGGAGCACGGCCGCCGCGATTTCTAGTCCGTCGCGCCCAGGAGATGCGGCCGTCAGCGCTCCTTCGTCGCGCCACCGACCGATCTCCGGCGCGTCCTGCACGGTCCCCCTGGTGGGGACCCCCCGGCGTCGGTCGCCGGCCACCGGCGTGTAACGTTGCGTCGCGTTGGGGCTGTGGCGCAGCTGGTAGCGCATCACACTGGCAGTGTGAGGGTCAGGGGTTCGAGTCCCCTCAGCTCCACCCGACAGACGAGGCCCGCCTCCACCGACGATCGTCGGCGAGGTACGGGCCTCGTCGGCGTTCCGGGCCCGGTTGCTCGTCACGGACGCCGAGGTCCTGTCCCGGCCGGGCCGAGGCCCGGCGACCTGTTCGTCGGCCGCCGCGATCGGGTATCGCGACGGGCGTCACGCGCAGGTCCGAGCCGAATCCGTCGCCGCCTCGCGCCCACCACGCCGCGGCACGCCGTCTCGCGCTGCGCGGCGCCCCGATGGCCCGGGAGGCCCTCGTGACGACCTCCATCGCCCAGCAGGACGACGCCGCCCTCGGCGGGCCGGTGAGCATCCTGACCCTCCAGCGCCGCGACCACGTCCGGCTCGACCACCTCATGGACCGCTCCCGCGCGACGCTCGCCACCGGCGGTCGCGAGCACGAGGTGGCCCTGCGGGCGCTGGCCCGCCTGGTGTTCACCCACGCCTTCGCCGAGGAGGCCGTGCTCTTCCCCGCGGCGCGCCGCGTGCTGCCCGAGGGCGACCCCCTGAGCCTGCACATCGAGCAGGAGCACCAGGAGGTCGACGAGCTGGTGGCCCGGCTCGACCGGTCCGACGCGCGTGACCCCGAGCACGCCGAGCTCATGGAGCGCGCCTTCGCCGCTCTCGACGAGGACGTGCGCAGCGAGGAGGACGAGCTCCTGCCGCGCCTGCAGGAGGAGCTCTCGCCGTGGCAGCTGCGCCTGCTCGGGCTCCAGTGGGGCCTGCTGCGGCTGACGTCGCCGACGCGTCCGCACCCCGTGGTGTCCCGGCGGCCGCCGGGCCAGGTCCTCTCGGCGCTGCCACTGACGGTGCTCGACCGCGCCCGCGACCGGTTCCAGCAGGTCGGCGAGCTGCTCGGCGGGCGCGGCGCCGGCGCGCTGCGGGTCGTCGACGACGCCCTGGCCGGCGCGGCGGGGGCCGTGGAGCGGCTGCCGATCATCCGCACCGGGGAACGCCCGGAGACCTCGCGGGGCCCGGCCCCCGACCGCGAGCGGTCGGACGACGTGGCGCCGGTGAGCCACCCGGACGAGACCCGCACCGTGCGTCCGGGCTGAGCGCCGGGGCGTCGCGCGTGGCCCCCGGCTGGTCTACGACGAGACGTCGTGGGAGGGTCCACCCGGCGAGCCGGGGTGCCGCGCGGCGGTTACGATCCTGGCGTCCGCACGCGCGGCCGATCGGGCCGCCGGGGTGGAGGAGACGCATCGTGAGCAGGAGGCCCTCGTGACCGCCGTCGCACCCAAGCCGATCGCGACCACGCCGTACCCGGCGCGGGAGTCGAAGCGCGGGTCGGTCGTCGGGCGGATGCTCAAGACGACGGACCCGAAGGACATCGCGATCCTGTACCTGATCACGTCGTTCGGGTTCTTCCTGATCGGCGGGCTCATGGCGCTGCTGATGCGCGCCGAGCTGGCGCAGCCGGGGCTGCAGATCCTGTCGGTGGACCAGTACAACCAGCTGTTCACCATGCACGGCACGATCATGCTGCTGCTCTACGCGACGCCGATCCTGTTCGGTTTCGCCAACTACATCGTGCCGCTGCAGATCGGGGCGCCGGACGTGGCGTTCCCGCGGCTGAACGCCTTCTCGTACTGGCTGTTCCTCTTCGGCGGCATCATCGTCATCTCCGGGTTCTTCACCCCGGACGGCGCGGCCGCCTTCGGCTGGTTCGCCTACACGCCGCTCTCGGACGTCGTGCACTCGCCGGGCCTCGGCGCCGACGTCTGGATCGTCGGCCTCGTCGTCTCCGGTCTCGGCACCATCCTCGGTGGCGTCAACTTCGTGACGACCATCGTCTGCATGCGCGCCCCGGGCATGACGATGTTCCGGATGCCGATCTTCACGTGGAACATCCTCGTGACGGTCGTGCTCGTGCTGCTCGCCTTCCCGATCCTCACCGCGGCGCTGCTCGGCCTCGCCGCCGACCGCCACCTCGACGCGCAGCTCTTCGCGCCCGAGCACGGCGGCGTGATCCTGTGGCAGCACCTGTTCTGGTTCTTCGGGCACCCCGAGGTCTACATCGTGGCGCTGCCCTTCTTCGGCATCGTCACCGAGATCTTCCCGGTGTTCAGCCGCAAGCCGATCTTCGGCTACAAGACGCTGATCTACGCGACGCTGTCGATCGCGGCGCTGTCGGTGGCGGTCTGGGCCCACCACATGTACGCCACGGGCGCGATCCTGCTGCCGTTCTTCGCCTTCACGACCTTCCTCATCGCCGTGCCGACCGGCATCAAGTTCTTCAACTGGATCGGCACGATGTGGCGCGGCCAGCTGACCTTCGAGACGCCGATGCTGTTCTCGATCGGCTTCCTGGTGACGTTCCTGTTCGGTGGCCTCACCGGCGTGCTGCTCGCCAGCCCGCCGCTGGACTTCCACGTGTCCGACTCGTACTTCGTGGTGGCGCACTTCCACTACGTGCTGTTCGGCACGATCGTGTTCGCCACCTACGCCGGCATCTACTTCTGGTTCCCGAAGATGACCGGCCGGATGATGGACGAGCGGATCGGCAAGTTCCACTTCTGGCTGACGTTCATCGGGTTCCACATGACGTTCCTGGTGCAGCACTGGCTGGGCAACGAGGGCATGCCGCGCCGCTACGCGGACTACGCGGCGACGGACGGGTTCACCACGCTGAACACGATCTCGACGATCGGCGCGTTCATCCTGGGCGCCTCGACCCTGCCCTTCCTGTGGAACGCGTTCCACAGCTGGCGCTACGGCCGCCCGGTGGAGGTCGACGACCCGTGGGGTCACGGCAACTCGCTGGAGTGGGCGACGTCGTGCCCGCCGCCGCGGCACAACTTCACCGAGCTGCCGCGCATCCGCTCCGAGCGGCCCGCGTTCGAGCTGCACTACCCGCACCTCACCGAGCGCATCCGCCTCGAGGCCCACGTCGGGTCCGGGCACTCCAGCATCGGTGAGGCCGCGGCGGGGCAGACAGGCCAGGAGCACATCCCCGGCTCCGACCCCCGGAACAAGTGAGCCGCGCGGTCCCCGACGACCCGTCCGAGGGCGAGATCCCGGCGCTCGTGCTGACCGAGCCCGGCTCGCCCGCGACGCCCGACGTCGAGCCCGACCCGGTGCCGGTCCTCGTGACCGTCACCGGGCCGGACTTCCCGGGCGTCAACGCGGCGCTGTTCGCCGTGCTGGCCGAGCACGACGCGGCCATGCTCGACGTGCAGCAGGCGACCATCCACCGGCGGATCACGCTGTCGGCGCTGGTCACCCTGCCCGGCGACCCGGCGCGGCTGCAGGCGGCGCTGGAGCTGACCATGCCGTCGCTCGGCCTGTCGGTGAGCGTGGAGACCGGCGGCGACGCCTCGGCCGTGCACCCGTTCTCGACCCACGTCGTGCTGGTGCTCGGGCGCCCGATCACCGCGGCGAACTTCGCCGAGGTCGCGCGCGGGCTCGCCGCGCTGCGCGTCAACATCGACCGGGTGCGGCGGATCGCCGACTACCCGGTGACCGGCCTCGAGCTGCGGGTCTCGATGCCGTCGCTCAACCCGCCGAGCGACACCGCGCTGCGCCAGGCCCTGGCCGCCGCCGGGCGTCGGGCGCGCTGCGACATCGCGGTGCAGCGGGTCGGGCTCGCCCAGCGGGCCAAGCGGCTCATCGTGTTCGACGTCGACTCGACGCTCATCCAGGGCGAGGTCATCGAGATGCTCGCCGCCCGCGCGGGCTGCGAGGACGAGGTCCGCGCGATCACCGAGGCGGCGATGCGCGGCGAGATCGAGTTCGCGGAGTCGCTGCACAAGCGCGTCGGGACCCTCGCCGGCCTGCCCGTCAGCGCGCTCGACGAGGTGGCCGCGGAGCTCGAGCTGACGCCCGGAGCGCGCACCACCGTGCGCACGCTCAAGCGTCTGGGCTACCGCTGCGGCGTCGTCTCCGGCGGGTTCTCGACGATCATCGACCGCCTCGTCGACGACCTGGGCCTCGACTTCTCGGCGGCCAACGAGCTCGAGATCGTCGACGGCCGGCTCACCGGCCGCGTGCTCGGCACCGTGATCGACCGCGCGGGCAAGGCGGAGGCGCTGCGGCGCTTCGCCGACGAGGCCGAGGTGCCGCTGGAGCAGACGGTGGCCGTGGGCGACGGCGCCAACGACCTCGACATGCTCGCCGCGGCGGGGCTCGGTGTGGCGTTCAACGCCAAGCCGGTGGTGGCGGCGGCCGCCGACACCGCGCTGTCCTACCCGTACCTGGACGCGGTGCTGTTCATCCTCGGCGTCACGCGGGACGAGATCGAGCACGCCGACGCGGCCGAGGGGCTCCTGCGCCGGGTGCCTCTGTGAGCTCCGCCCGCGCGGGCGCCTGACCGTGCCGGAGCACGGACAGGCGTTGAGTCCTGCCCTCGGCCCGCTCGCCGCGCGCGTCGCGCCGTGGCTGGTCGAGGGGCCGGTGCCCTCGGGCTCCGACGACGGGGAGCCGGCCGACGGCGTCGTGCGGGCGATGACGCTGGTCCTGCGCCTGGAGCGCGAGGGCCCGACGCGCACGTCCGTGCTGGAGGCCGCGGCGTCCGCGGCGCTCGCGCTGTGCCTCGACGAGCGCGCCGCCCCGGACGGCCCCTGGTACGACGCCGTCGCCGCGTGGGCCGGGGCCGGGCGCATCCGCAAGCTCTCGCGGCGGGCGCGGACGGCGCACTGGCGCGCGGTGCAGGAGATCGAGGGCGTGACGGTCGACGAGCTGGTGCGGGCGCTGGTGCCGGGGCCCGTCGACGAGGTTCCCCACGAGGTGCGGCGCCTGCAGATCGGGGGCACCGACCTGCCCGCCGACGAGCCCGGTCCGCCCGCCGCGGACCGGCCGGTGATCTGGCTGAGCCCGGAGGTCGAGCAGACCGTCGGCAAGGCCGCGGCCCAGGTCGGACACGCCAGCATGATCCTCGCGACGGTGCTCGCGGCCGAGGGCGGCGACCCCGCCGCGGCCCTGCGGTGCTCGGTGCGCCCCGCGTCCCGGGAGGCCTGGGCCGGCTGGGTGCGCGCGCTCGACGCCGACCCGAGCGGCCGCGCGGCGTGGGAGGAGCACGGCGTCGTGCCGGTGCGCGACGCCGGGTTCACCGAGGTCGCGCCGGGGACGGTGACCTGCCTGGCCGAGCGTGGGCAGACCGAGCGCAGCGGAGCTCGGACGGGTCGGTGGGAGACCGCGTGACCCGGGTCCTCGTCGCCGGCTCCCGGGTGCGCAGCGAGCGCTCCGACGCCGAGACCCGCCCGCTGCTCGCCGCGCTCGCGGCCCGGGCCGTCGACGCCGTGGACGTCGCGTGGGACGACGACGCCGTCGACTGGGCGGACGCCGACCTCGTGACCGTGCGCACGACGTGGGACTACACCGAGCGCCGCGACGACTTCCTCGCCTGGGCGGAGCGGGTCGCGGCCGTCACGCGGCTGGTGAACCCCCTGCCCGTGCTGCGCTGGAACAGTCACAAGCGCTACCTGGTGGAGCTGGCCGGCGCGGGCGTCCCGACGGTCCCGACGACCCTGCTGGAGCGCGGCGCGGCGGTGCCCGACGACCTGGGGTCCGGGCCCCTCGTCGTCAAGCCCGCGGTGTCGGCGGGCGGCCGCGGCACGCACCTCGGCCGGCCCGACGACCTGCACGGCACCGTCGCCGACCTCCTCGCCGACGGCGACGTCCTCGTCCAGCCCGCGGTCGACAGCATCGGCCGCGACGGCGAGGTGTCGCTCGTGCAGATCGGCGGGACGTGGTCGCACGCGGTGCGCAAGGTCCCCGCGGCCGGCCGCTTCCTCGTGCACGAGAAGCACGGCGGGCGCCTCGACGACCACACGCCCACCGACCGCGAGGTGGCGGTGGCCGACGCGGCCCTCGCCGCCGCGCCGGTGACCGTGCCCGTGGCCCGCGTCGACCTCGTCCGCCTCGACGGCGAGCCGGCGGTCATGGAGCTCGAGCTGATCGAGCCCGAACTCTTCCTCCGCCGCGCCCCCGCCGCCCCCGACCGCCTCGCCGACGCCCTCCTCGCGACCCTGCCCTGACACACGGGTGTGTCAGCCTGGCGTCCACGCTGGCACTGGACGTCAGGAAAGGCCCCACGATCACGAGGCGCGCGGGCTGATGTCCAGGCGCGCGATCCGTCCCTCATCGCCGAGGTCGACGGTGTAGTGCAGCTCCACCGGGCTGCCGGGGAAGTCGCCGGCGATGACGACGTCCGCCTCCGCGCCGTCGCCCGTCGGCTCGGCGCGCAGCAGGGTGTACGCGACGTCGGGCACGTCGCGGCGCCAGGCGCGCAGCTCGTCGTGCCCCCGGTGGGGGCGCACCACGACATCGACGTCACCTACGGCGAGCTCGGCGCCCACCTCGTCGAACACGCGCTGCTCGTCGACGGCCCGGTACAGGAGACCTACCTCGTCGGCCCCCGCGACACCGCCGACCCGACGCGCTGGCGCACCGAGATCGGCCGCCAGGTGTTCCGGACGGGTGAGCCCGCCCGCCCTCAGGCGCCCCGCAACCGCTCCAGCGCCCCGCGCACGACGGCCGGGTCCTGCGTCGTCCAGAACGGCGGCAGGGACCCGCGCAGGAAGCCGCCGTACTGCTTGGTCGCGACGCGGGAGTCGAGCAGGGCGACGACGCCCCGGTCACCGGTGCCGCGCAGCAGCCGCCCAGCGCCCTGGGCGAGCAGCAGCGCCGCGTGCGTCGCCGACACCGTCAGGAAGCCGTTGCCACCCCGCGCGTCGACGGCGCGCTGGCGGGCGGACACGAGGGGGTCGTCCGGGCGGGGGAACGGGATGCGGTCGATCATGACGAGCTGCAGCGACTCGCCCGGCACGTCCACGCCCTGCCACAGCGACAGCGTCCCGAACAGCACGCTCTCCACGTCGGCGGCGAACTTCGTGACCAGCGTGCCGGTGGAGTCGTCGCCCTGGCAGAGCACGGTGCCGTCCCAGCGTCCCCGCAGGTCCTCGGCGGCCTGCTTCGCCGCGCGCATCGACGAGAACAGCCCCAGCGCCCGCCCGCCGGCGGCCCGCACGAGGCCCTCGATCTCGTCGAGCATCGCCGGGGACAGGCCGTCGCGCCCGGGCGGCGGCAGGTGACGGGCGACGTAGAGGATGCCGGCCTTCGCGTGCGCGAACGGCGAGCCGACGTCGAGGCCGTGCCAGACGAGGTTGGTGGCCGGGTCGTTGCCGTGAGCGGAGCCGTCGTCGGGGATCGGCTCGGTGATCTCCCGCGAGCTCCCGACGGGCAGGCCCCACTGCCGGGCCAGGGCGTCGAACGACCCGCCCAGCGCGAGCGTCGCCGACGTCAGCACGATCGTCGACCGGCCGAACAGCCGCGACGCCAGCAGGCCCGCCACCGACAGCGGCGCGACGTGCAGCGCGCGGACGGTGGTCGAGTTCCGTTCGGTCTCCGAGCACCACACCACGTCGGGGCGCGTCGCCGGGTCCTCGCGGTCGAACGCGGTGAGCAGGCGCCCGGCGACGTCGTGGACCTCCTCGACCAGCGCCAGCGCGAACTTCCGCGCGGTGGCGTCGTCGTCGCGGCCCTTGTCGCGGTCCGGGCCGAGCGCCTGGCGGCACGCCCACGCCCGGTCGCGGATCGACGAGAGCATCCGCGCGACGCCCTCCGGCAGGTGCTCCCACCGGCCGGGGACGACGTCCTCGAGCACCGTGCCGAGGCCCTCGCCCGCGTCGAGCAGGGCGTCGGAGATCGCCTGGTCGACGAGCTTGCCGCAGCGGCGGGCGGCGGCCGTGACGGTGGCGGAGGTCAGCTCGCCGGTGGCGACGGAGGTGACCCGGTCGACGAGGTTGTGGGCCTCGTCGACGACCACGACGTCGTGGTCGGGGAGCACGGCGCGGCCGTCGATCGCATCGATGGCGAGCATGGCGTGGTTGGTGACGACGATGTCCGCGGCGCCGGCGGCGTGCCGGGCGTGCTCGGAGAAGCAGTCCTCGGCGACCGGGCACCGCGCCGCCCCCAGGCACTCCCGGGCCGAGACCGACACCTGGCGCCAGGCGCGGTCGGTGACGCCGGGGACGAGCTCGTCGCGGTCGCCGGTCGTGGTCTTCTCGGCCCACTCGTGCAGGCGCGTGACCTGCCGCCCGAGCGCCGAGACCTGGAACGGGTCGAACAGCTGCTCGTCGACCGGGTCCTCGGCCTGCGCGCTGCTCTGGATCTTGTGGAGGCACAGATAGTTGGCGCGGCCCTTGAGGATCGCGAACGTCGGGGCCCGGCCGAGCTCGGGCTCGAGAGCCTTGGCGAGGCGGGGGAGGTCGCGGTCGACGAGCTGGGTCTGCAGCGCGATGGTCGCCGTCGCGACGATGACGGCCTGCTCGCCCTCCAGCGCGTGGCGCACCGCGGGCACGAGGTAGGCCAGGGACTTGCCCGTGCCCGTGCCCGCCTGCACCGCCAGGTGCTCGCCCGTGCGCAGCGCGCGCTCCACCGCCGCGGCCATCTGCTGCTGGCCCTCGCGCTCCGTGCCGCCCAGCGCCGAGACCGCCGCCGCGAGCAGCTCGGCCACCGGGGGCGGTGTGCCGCCGCCGGCGCTGGAGCTCCGCTGCGCTTCGTGCCGCGGCCCGGCGATCGTGTCCGTGCTCGCGTCTCCCACGACGGTTCAGACTACGAGGAGGCCCGATCGGTTCCCTCGGGCGCGCCGGTCAGTGCGGCGACCCCGTGAGCGTGACCCCGGCACCGGCCATCTCCTCCTGCGCGCGTGCGGTGGTCCGGGGGAGGACACCGGCCGTGAGGTCGAGGCGCACGTGCGTGGCGAAGCCGGCGCGCACGGCGTCGAGGGCGGTGGCGCGCACGCAGTGGTCGGTGGCGATGCCGACGATCTCGACGGCGTCGACGTCGCGCTCGCGCAGCCAGTCGGCCAGGAGCTGCCCGTCGGTGTCGCGGCCCTCGAACGCCGAGTAGGACGCCTCGAACCGGCCCTTCGAGAACACCTCCTCGAGGCGGTGGACGTCGAGGTCGGGGTGGAACGCGGCGCCGGGGTGCCCGACGCGGCAGTGCGGGGGCCAGGTGTCGACGTAGTCCGGCGTCGACGAGAAGTGGTCGCCCGGGTCCTCGTGGTAGTCACGGCTCGCGACGACGTGGGCGTAGCGCGCCCGCTCGCGCCCGAGGTGGTGGGAGATGGCGGCGGCCACCGCTGCGCCGCCGTCGACACCCATCGAGCCGCCCTCGCAGAAGTCGAGCTGCACGTCCACGACGATGAGTGCGGTCGTCATGCCCCGAGCCTACGAGCGCCGTGCCCAGTGATCGAAGTACCGATACGGACACTCAACGTCTGCGACGGCACTTCGCTGACACGGCTCAGGGCACCTGGGTCGTCGGGATCGCCGGCTCGCCGCGGGAGAGCTTGAGGCCCTCCCAGGGCACGGCGACGAGGCCGCGGCGCAGGTGCTCGCGGGACTCGTCGAGGGTCGGCAGCTCGCCCGCCGGCTCGCCCTTGACCAGCAGCGGGACGGGGACGACGCGGTCGTGCTCGCCGATCTCGACCTCGGCGTCGAGCCGGTGCACGACCTCCTCGACGGCGGTGCCGGTCGGCTTGTGCCGGCGCACCGCGGACTTCGCCCCGCCGCGCGACTCCTTCGACGAGCTGCGCTTGGCGACGGGCCGCCCGTCGACCTCGACGAGCTTGTAGACCATGCCCGCGGCCGGGGCGCCCGACCCCGTGACCACCGAGGTGCCGACCCCGTACGCGTCGACCGGCTCGGCGCGCAGCGCGGCGATGGCGTACTCGTCGAGGTCGCCGGAGATGACCACGCGGGTGCCCGTCGCGCCGAGCGCGTCGAGCTGGGCGCGGGCGCGCTGGGCGAGGACGCCGACGTCGCCGGAGTCGATGCGCACCGCGCCGAGCCCGGTGCCCGCGACCTCGACGGCGGTCGCGATGCCCTGGGTGATGTCGTAGGTGTCGACGAGCAGCGTGGTGCCGACGCCCAGCGCGTCGACCTGGGCCCGGAACGCCTCCGCCTCGCTGTCGTGGAGCAGCGTGAACGCGTGCGCGCTGGTGCCGGTGGTCGGGACGCCGAAGCGGCGGTGGGCCTCGAGGTTCGAGGTCGCGGCGAACCCGGCGAGGTACGCGGCGCGCGCCGAGGCGACCGCGGCCTCCTCGTGGGTGCGCCGCGAGCCCATCTCGATCAGCGGGCGGCCGTTGGCGGCGGTGGTCATGCGCGCGGCGGCCGAGGCGACCGCGCAGTCGTGGTTGAGCACCGAGAGCACGAGGGTCTCGAGCAGCACGCACTCGGCGAAGGTCCCGGTCACGGAGAGCACGGGGGAGCCGGGGAAGTAGAGCTCGCCCTCGGGGTAGCCGATGATGTCGCCGGAGAAGCGGTGGCCCGACAGGTACTCGGCCACCCGGTCGCGCACGCCCGCGTCGCACAGGACGTCGATCTCGGCCTGGTCGAACGTGAACCGCGACAGCGCCTCCAGCAGACGTGGGATGCCCGCCACGACGCCGTAGCGCCGCCCGTGCGGCAGGCTGCGCGCGAACACCTCGAAGGTGCACCGGCGCTGCGCCGTGCCGTCGGCGAGGGCGGCGTCGAGCATCGTGAGCTCGTACTGGTCGGTGAGGAGCGCGGTGCTCGGCCCCGGTGAGGTCACACGGACCACAGTAGGGGTCGCGCGGGTCCGCCCGCCCCCGTGCGGGTCGCGCCGCCGAGGTGTCACGATGGAGGCATGTACTCGGCCTCCGGCGCGGCAGCTCGGCTGCGCTCCGTGCCGCCTCCCGTCGTCCTGTCCGCTCCGGCCGAACCCGAGGTCGACGAACGGACCGAGGCGGAGGTCGACGAGGCCACCCTCGCCGACACGCCGTGGCAGACGATCGTGTGGAACGACCCCGTCAACCTCATGTCGTACGTCACGTACGTGTTCCAGAAGCTCTTCGGCTACGACAAGGCCAAGGCCACCGCGCTGATGCTCGACGTGCACCACAAGGGCCGGGCGACGGTGTCGTCGGGCAGCCGCGAGAAGGTCGAGGGCGACGTCGCCCGCCTGCACGCCGCGGGCCTCTGGGCGACCATGCAGCGGGCGAGCTAGCGAGGGTGAAGGCCTGGAAACGGCAGGGCCGGGGTGACCGCGTGCGCTACGTCGCGGTCCTCGAGCGGCCCGAGGCGTCGGTGCTGCGGGGCCTGATGGGCCAGGTCGAGCAGATGCTCACCGGCCGCGGGGCCGAGTCGCCCGACGACGAGCTCGCGGCGCTGACGGGCATCCGCACCGGTCCGTCCACCCCGCCGGACGACCCGGTGCTCGCGCGCCTGCTGCCCGATTTCGCCTCGTCGGCCGAGGAGGACGCGGGCGAGCTGTCGGCGGCCCTGCGCTCGGTGCGCGAGCCCGAGCTCATCGAGGCCAAGCAGGCCGCCATCGCCACGGTGCTCGCCACCTGCCCGCCCGGTGGCGGGCGCGTCGAGCTCGCCCCGTCCCAGGCCGAGGAGTGGCTCGCCGCGGTCAACGACGTGCGCCTCGCCCTCGGCGTCGCGCTCGAGGTGACCGAGGACATGCCCGAGCAGCTCCCGGCCGACGACCCCCGCGCCGACCACCTGCCCGTCTACCACTGGCTGACCTGGCTGCAGGACTCGCTGGTGACGACCCTGACGGCGTAGCGGCGAGCTGACCGGCCCCGCGTTCCGTATCGTGGAGGCGTGCTGGTGATCCGGGCCGACCTCGTCGAGCAGATGGTCGCGCACGCCCGCCGGGACCACCCGGACGAGGCCTGCGGCATCCTCGCGGGCCCCGACGACGGCTCCGACCGGCCGCAGCGGTTCGTGCCGATGGAGAACGCCGAGCGCTCGCCGACGTTCTACCGCTTCGACTCGATGGAGCAGCTGCGGGTCTACCAGGAGATGGACGCGAACGACGAGGTCCCCGTCGTCGTCTACCACTCCCACACCGCCACCGAGCCCTACCCGTCGCGCACCGACATCTCGCTGGCGAGCGAGCCGTTCGCGCACTACGTGCTGGTGGGCACCCGCGATCCCGAGCACCACGAGCTGCGCTCGTACCGCATCGTCGACGGCGAGGTCACCGAGGAGGAGGTGCAGGTCGTGGAGAACTACATGTTCGCCCACACCGGCACCCCCGACGTCCCCGACAAGGCCGACGTCCCGGACCCCGCCGCACCCTGACGGCCCCACGCCGCCCGCGCCCGTCCCGTCGGCGCCGTCTCGACGGGTCACGGAATGTCGCGTGACCGTGGGACGCTGTCCGTGCCAGGACCCCGCGGTACGCCGCGATCGATGAGCACCACCACGAACCGGAGGGAATCCGTGTCCGCCACCGTCTCGATCCCGACCATCCTGCGCACGCACACCGGCGGCGAGAAGCAGGTCAAGGCCGAGGGCTCGACGCTGCAGGAGGTCATCACCGACCTCGAGGCCAACCACCCCGGCATCAAGGACCGGCTGGTCACCGACGGCGCGCTGCACCGGTTCGTCAACGTCTACGTGAACGACGAGGACGTCCGCTTCAGCGGCGGCCTCGACGCGCAGGTGCCCGACGGCGGCACCGTCACCATCCTGCCCGCGGTCGCGGGCGGGGCCCGCTGACCAGCGCACCGCTGCGCTCCAGGAGAGGCCCATGGCCCGGTACGACTCCCTGATCCACGCCCTGGGCGAGACGCCCATGGTCGGCCTGCCGTCCTTCTCGCCCGCGCCGCACGTGCGGCTGTGGGCGAAGCTCGAGGACCGCAACCCGACGGGGTCGATCAAGGACCGGCCGGCGCTGCGGATGATCGAGGCGGCCGAGGCCGACGGCCGGCTCACGCCCGGCTGCACCATCCTCGAGCCGACCTCGGGCAACACCGGCATCTCGTTGGCCATGGCCGCCAAGCTCAAGGGCTACGAGCTGGTCTGCGTCATGCCCGAGAACACCTCGGCCGAGCGGCGCCAGCTGCTCGAGATGTACGGCGCCCGGATCATCTTCTCGCCGGCCGCCGGGGGGTCGAACCAGGCCGTGGCCACGGCCAAGGAGATCGCCGCGCAGCACGCGGACTGGGTGATGCTCTACCAGTACGGCAACCCGGCCAACGCCTTCGCGCACTACGAGGGCACCGGGCCGGAGATCCTGCGGGACATGCCGACGATCACCCACTTCGTCGCGGGGCTGGGCACCACCGGCACGCTCGTCGGCACCGGGCGCTACCTGCGCGAGCACAAGCCCGACTGCCAGATCATCGCCGCCGAGCCCCGCTACGGCGAGCTGGTCTACGGGCTGCGCAACATCGCCGAGGGCTTCGTCCCGGAGCTCTACGACCCCGACGTGCTCACCGGCCGGTACTCGGTCGGGGCCTACGACGCACTGCGGCGCACCCGCCAGCTGGTCGAGCAGGAGGGGATCTTCGCCGGCATCTCGACCGGCGGGATCCTCCACGCCGCGCTGGCCCAGGCCGAGAAGGCGGCGGGCGCGGACGACGAGGCGGACATCGTCATGGTCGTGTGCGACGGCGGGTGGAAGTACCTGTCCACCGGTGCCTACTCCGGCACGCTCGAGGAGGCCGCCGAGGCCCTCGAGGGCCAGCTCTGGGCGTAGCGTCCAGGGGTCGTCTCCCCTGGAAACCCCCGGGTCGAACCCACAGGGATCCGGCGCGCGCGGCCGTAACCTCGAGGGCGTGACCAGCCCGGCGCGTCCGTCACCCCGCCTCCTGCCCGCGCACCCGCTGCGGGCGGCCGTCCTCATGGTCGGGATCGTGGCCGTCCTCTGGCTCCTCGAGCTGGCGGACCGCACGGTCTTCGTCTCCCTCGACCCGCCGCAGGGCCTCGACGACGACGGCATCGTGCCGCGCACGCTCGACGGGCTCGGCGGCATCCTGTGGGCGCCGCTGCTGCACGGCGGCTTCGACCACCTCGCGAGCAACACCGTGCCGCTGCTCGTGTTCGGGTTCCTCGTGCTCGCGGGCGGGCTGGGCCAGTTCATCGCGGTGACGGCGGTGATCTGGATCGTCAGCGGCGTCGGCACCTGGCTCATCGGCAGCCCCGGCTCGACGATCGGCGCCTCCGGGATCATCTTCGGCTGGTTCGCGTTCCTGCTGGTCCGCGGCTTCTTCGCCCGGTCGGCCGGGCAGATCGTGCTCGCCGTCGTCCTCTTCCTGATCTACGGCGGCCTCCTGCTGGGCGTGCTGCCGAGCAACCCGGGCATCTCGTGGCAGGCCCACCTGTGCGGGGCGATCGGGGGCATCCTCGCCGCGCGCATCGCCGTCACGGCCGACCGCCGGCGCACCCCGCCCGGCACGCCCGCGGTGCCGTGAGCGCGCCGGGCGAGATCGTGCCCGTTCCGTGACCGGAGCGGTCCCCTGCCCTGTGCGTTCGGGTAGGTCGGGCCCGTAGGGTGCGCCCGTGGAACTGATCGTCCTGGGGTGTTCCGGCAGCGGCGCCGGACCGCACTCCCCGGCCTCGGGCTACCTCGTGCGCGCGGACGACACGTCCCTGGTGCTCGACCTCGGCAACGGGTCGTTCGGTGTGCTCCAGCGGCACATGGACCCCTTCGAGCTCGACGCGCTGGTGCTCTCCCACCTCCACCCCGACCACTGCGCCGACGTCTCCGGCCTGATCGTCCACCGGCGCTACCACCCCGACGGCCCCGGCAAGGTCATCCCGCTGCACGGGCCCACCGAGTCCGAGGTGCGCCTCGCCGTGGCCTACGCGCCGTCGTCGGACGAGCGCGTCGCCACCGACCTCACCGACGTGTTCTCCCACCGGCCGTTCGTCCACGGCCCCACCGCGGTCGGTCCCGTCGCGCTGACCAGCGCGCCGGTCGACCACCCGTGCGAGGCCTACGGCGTCCGCCTCGAGCACGAGGGCCGCAGCCTCGTGTACTCCGGCGACACCGGGCCGTGCCGCGAGCTCGTCGACCTCGCCCGTGGCGCCGACGTGCTGCTGTGCGAGGCGACGTGGTCCGACGGTCCCGAGCGCCCGCCCGGCGTCCACCTCTCGGGCCGGCAGGCCGGCCGCATCGCCCGCGAGGCCGGCGTGCAGCGGCTCCTGCTCACGCACGTGCCGGCCTGGGCGGACGGCCCGGCGCTGCTGGCCGAGGCGCGCGAGGAGTTCTCGGGCCCGGCCGAGCTCGTCGTGCCGGACGGGCACTACACGATCTGAGCTCAGGTCCGGGCCGGCTCCGGCGCGGCCGCCTTCCGCGGGGCCGGCAGGAACAGGGCCGCGACGACCGACCCCAGCACGATCACCGCCGCGACGGCGAACGCCCGCGTCGTGCCCGCGGTCGCGGCCACCGGGGCGGCCGCGCCCGTCGCCGTCACCGACGCCGTGTGCGCCGCCGCCAGCGTCGAGAGCACCGACAGCCCGACCGCGCCGCCGATCTGGCGCGACGTGGTCACGAGCCCGCTGACCAGCCCCGCGAGCCCGGCCTCGACCCCGCTCGTCGCGGCCGTCGTCACCGCGGGGAAGACGATGCCCATGCCGAGCGACACGGCGATGCCGGGCCCGAGGACACCGGCCACCCAGCTCGTGGTCGGGGTGAGCAGCGCGAACCACGCGAAGCCCGCCGCGGTCAGCGTGCCCCCGCCCACGATCAGCGCCCGTGCCCCGATGCGCGGCAGCAGCCACGACGAGATCTGCGAGCCGATGACGATCGAGAACGATTGCGGCAGGAACGCCAGCCCCGCGGTCAGTGCGTCGAACCCGAGCACGCCCTGCATGTGCAGCGAGACGAAGAACCACATCGAGAACATCGACGACGTGATGAGCAGGATGACGACGTTCGCCGTGGTCACCGAGCGGATGCGGAACACCCACAGCGGCACGAGGGGGTGGCGGCTGCGCCGCTGCGAGAACACGAACGCGGTCAGCAGCACCACCGCGGCGGCCACCCCACCCAGCACGCGGGGCGAGGTCCACGGTGCCGACTCCAGCGACACCACCCCGTAGACCAGCGCCACGAGCCCGCCGGTGACGAGGACCGCGCCCGTCACGTCGAGGCCCGGCCGCTCCTCGGCGCGCGTCTCGTGGACGACGGCGAGGGCGAGCAGCGCGGTGAGGACCACGACCGGCACGTTGACCAGGAAGATCCAGCGCCAGCTCAGCAGGGCGACGAGCACCCCGCCGGCCAGCCCGCCCGCGGCGCCGCCGACCCCGCCCATCGCCGACCACCACCCGAACGCCCGCGACCGGTCCGCGCCCTCGGGGTAGGTGGTCTGGAGGATCACGAGCGACGCGGGGGAGAGGACCGCGCCGCCCAGGCCCTGCACGGCCCGCGCGGCGAGCAGCAGGGCCGGGTCGTTCGCCAGGCCGCCGATGAGGCTCGCCAGGCCGAAGAGGGCGAGCCCGACGAGGAAGACGCGCCGGCGTCCGAAGAGGTCCGCCGCCCGGCCGCCGAGCAACAGGAAGCCCGCGAAGGCGAGCGTGTACGCGTTGACCACCCAGGCCAGGCCCTCGGCGTCGAACCCCAGCGCCTCCCGCATCGCCGGCAGCGCGACGTTCACGATCGACACGTCGAGCACGACCATGAACTGCGCGAGACAGCTCGCGAACAGCACGAGGCCGGTCCGGCCGTCGGTACGCACGAGGGTCCACGCTAGGCCCGACGGCCGGTGCGGTGCCGGGTGAGACCTAGGGTGGTCGCCCGTGGCACGCAGCGACGGCAGGGCGGACGACGAGCTCCGCGAGATCAGCATCAGTCGGGGGTTCCAGCAGCACCCGGCGGGATCGGTGCTCGTCTCGTTCGGGCAGACCACGGTGCTGTGCGCGGCCAGCGTCACCGAGGGCGTCCCGCGGTGGCGGCAGGGCAGCGGGCTGGGGTGGCTCACCGCGGAGTACGCGATGCTGCCCTCGGCGACGCACACGCGCGGCGACCGTGAGTCGGTCAAGGGGCGCGTCGGCGGGCGCACCCACGAGATCAGCCGGCTCGTCGGGCGGGCGCTGCGCGCGGCGATCGACCTGCGCGCGCTCGGCGAGAACACGATCCAGATCGACTGCGACGTCCTGCAGGCCGACGGCGGGACGCGCACCGCGGCGATCACCGGCGCCTACGTGGCCCTCGCCGACGCCGTGACCTGGCTGCGCGCCCACAAGCGCCTCGCCGACCCGCAGCCCCTGTCGTGCTCGATCGCCGCCGTGTCGGTGGGGGTCGTCGACGGGCGGGTGCGCCTCGACCTGCCCTACGAGGAGGACTCGCGGGCCGAGGTCGACATGAACGTCGTCGCCACCGACACCGGCACGCTCGTCGAGGTCCAGGGCACCGGCGAGGGCGCCACCTACACGCGCGCGACCCTCGACGCCATGCTGGACTCGGCGCTGGCCGGCTGCGCGCGCCTCACCGAGCTCCAGGCCGCCGCGCTCGCCGAGCCCTACCCCGGGGAGCTGCCGTGACAGAGCCGATGGGTCGAGCTCCGCACCGCTCCGTGTCCCGGATCCTGCTCGCGACGAGGAACGACGCCAAGCTCGCGGAGCTGCGGCGGATGGTCACGGCGGAGGGCGTCGAGGTCGTCGGGCTCGGCGACGTCCCGGAGTTCCCCGAGGCGCCCGAGGTCGGCGCCACGTTCGAGGAGAACGCGCTGGCCAAGGCCCGGGACGCGGCGCGGGCCACGGGGCTCGTGGCCGTCGCCGACGACTCCGGCCTCGCCGTCGACGCGCTGAACGGGATGCCCGGCATCCTCTCCGCGCGCTGGTCGGGCCGCACGGGCGACCGTCTCGAGCGCGACGCCCGCAACCTCGCCCTCCTCCTCGACCAGATGGCCGACGTCCCGGAGGAACGGCGCGGCGCCGCGTTCGTCTGCGCCGCGGCGGCCGCGCATCCCGACGGGCGCGAGGTCGTCGTCGTCGAGCGCTGGCCGGGGACCCTCATCCGCCTGCCGCGCGGCACCAACGGCTTCGGGTACGACCCGGCGTTCGTGCCGGAGGGCGAGTCGCGGACCTCGGCGGAGATGGCCCCGGAGGAGAAGGACGCGGTGTCGCACCGGGCGCGGGCGCTGCGGGCGCTGATCCCTCGGCTCCCCGAGCTGGCCTGATCCCGTGGTCCAGCTCCGCTTCGCTCCGTGTCCGGTCATGCCGTGACCGACCAGTACTTCTCCGAGCAGCCCACGTCGGCCTCCGACCCGGTCTCCTACCGGCTGGAGATCGGCGGGGTCGCGCTCGACCTCACCACCGACGCCGGGGTGTTCGCGCGCGGCCGCCTCGACAAGGGCACGCGCATCCTGCTCGAGAACGCCCCCGACCCGGCGGAGACCGGCGACCTGCTCGACCTCGGGTGCGGCTACGGCCCCATCGCGCTCTGGCTCGCCGCGCAGCGCCCGGGGTCGACGGTGTGGGCGGTCGACGTCAACGACCGCGCGCTGGACCTCGTCCGGTCCAACGCCGCGACGGCCCGCCTGACCAACGTCCGCGCCCGCCGTCCCGAGGAGGTGCCCGACGAGGTGCGGTTCGCGGAGATGTGGTCCAACCCGCCGATCCGGTCGGGCAAGGCCGCGCTGCACGAGCTGCTGCTGCGGTGGCTGCCGCGCGTCGACGGGTCGTCGTACCTGGTCGTCAGCAAGAACCTGGGCTCGGACTCCCTGGCGCGGTGGCTGGGCGAGCAGGGGCACCCGACGTCGCGGTTGTCGTCCCATGCGGGGTTCCGGGTCCTTGCCGTGGAGAGATCGGAGACCGCGTCGTGATCGCCTATGCGCACGAGGGCAACGGCGTCCCGGTGGTCTGCCTGCACGGCTGGCCCGGGGCCGCGACCGACTACCGCGCCCTGCTGCCGCTGCTCGAGCGCGACGCGCAGGTCGTGGTGCCGGACCTGCTGGGCTTCGGGGCGTCGTTCACGCCGGGCGACGAGCAGCGGCCGGCGTCGGACTTCGGCCGCGACGCGCAGGCCGCCGCGGTGCTCGAGGTGATGGACCACCTCGGGTTCGACGACGCCGTCCTCGTCGGCTATGACGTCGGCGGGACGACGGCGACCCACCTCGCGCGGACCCGGCCCGACCGCGTGCGCGCGCTCGTGCTCGGCAACGCCATCCATCCCGGTGCGGCGCGGGCGGCGCTCGACGACGACCACCGCGCCGAGTTCTGGTACCAGGACTTCCACCAGCTCGGGCTCGTGGAGAGCCTGGTCGACGGGTCCGCGGCGACCGTGCGGGCGTACCTGGAGCACTTCTGGTCGCACTGGGGCCACCGGGGGATCGCGGCGGCGACCGACGACCTCGTCGAGGCCTACGCCCGCCCGGGCGCGTTCACGGTGTCGGTGAACTGGTACCGCTCGGGCTCGGCGACGCTGCGCACGGCGCTCGCGTTGCGCGGCCAGGACCCGCCGGCGCCGGTGACCGTGCCGACGGCGGTGCTCTGGGGCGACCAGGACCCGCTCTTCCCGCCGCGCCTGGCCGAGGGGCTGGAGCAGGCGTTCAGCGACCTGCGCGGCGTCTGGCACCTCGAGGACGTCGGGCACTTCGTGCCGCTGGAGGCGGCGAACGAGGTGGCCGCGGCGGTGCGGGCGTTCCTGTAGGAGTTCAGCGGAACCGGCCTCGTTCGAACGCGTGTTCGACGAAGATGGGGTCATGCCCCCCGCACGATCCTGGACCGACGAGCAGCTCCGCGACGCCGTCGCCGCGAGCACCAATCTCCGTCAGGTGCACGTCGCCCTCGGCGTCGCGCCGGGTGGCTATCGCGTGCTCCTCGCTCACATCCGCCGGCTCGGTCTCGACACCTCGCACCTCGACCTGACGCCACGGACGCGACGCCGCGGTGACTGGACCGACGGCGACCTCGCCGACGTGGTCCGACGCGTCGCCACGACGTCCGACGTCCTCCGTGAGCTCGGCTATCGCCCGAGTGGCGGAATGCACCGCTACATCAGCGCCCGGATCGCCCACCTCGGCCTCGACACGTCGCACTTCACCGGCCGGGCGTCGACGCGCGGCAGGACGTTCCCGGGTCGCGGCGCGCGACCGCTGGAGGAATTGCTCGTGTCGGGTTCGGTGATCTCCTCGGCGAAGCTGCGGGTGCGGCTCGTGAAGGCCGGGCTCAAGGAGGAGCGGTGCGAGGTCTGCGGGCTCTCGGAGTGGTTGGGCCGACCCCTCTCGCTGCAACTCGACCACACCAACGGCGACCACACCGACAACCGCCTCGAGAACCTCCGTATCCTCTGCGCCAACTGTCACTCGCAGACCGAGACGTGGTGCGCCCGCGGTCGGAAGAGGTAGACCAACTGGCAGAGCCGGCGTAGCCCAAAGGCAGAGGCACACCCCTTAGGAGGGTGGCAGTGCGGGTTCGACTCCCGCCGCCGGCACCCCCTTAGAGCTTCAGGTCCCGCAGCAGCCGGCCCACGTGGCCGGTGGCCTTGACCGCGTACTGGGCCTCCTCGATCTTCCCGTCGGCGTCGACGAGGAAGGTCGAGCGGATGACGCCGGTGGTGGTCTTCCCGTACATGGTCTTCTCGCCCCAGGCGCCCCAGGCCTGCATGACGCCCTTGTCGGGGTCGGAGAGCAGCGGGAAGGTCAGGCCCTCCTTGTCGCGGAACCTCGCGAGCTTCTCGGGCTTGTCCGGCGAGATGCCCAGCACCGCCACGTCGGCGTCGTCGAACGTCGCCAGGTTGTCCCGGAAGTCGCAGGCCTCCTTGGTGCACCCCGGGGTCATGGCGGCCGGGTAGAAGTACACGAGGACGCGGCGTCCCCGGAAGTCCGCCAGCGACACCGTCTCGCCACGATCGGAGGTGAGCGAGAAGTCAGGGGCGGGTTGACCGGGGGCCAGGCGGGTATCGGCGGTCACGGGCGGGCAGGATAGCCGCCGACCACACGCCGGTCGCCTCCCCAGCGAGGACCGTCCGGGCGACGAGACGACCAACGGGAGGTGCCGTGGCACGGGACGCGGACGCCATCGAGAAGGACATCCAGCAGGCCCGCGAGGCGTTGGCCGGCGCCCTCGACGAGCTCTCCGAGCGGGCGAACCCCCAGCGCCTCTCGGAGCAGGGCAAGGAGATGGCCGCGCAGAAGTGGGCGGACCCCCGCGTGAAGTACGCCGTCTACGCCGCCGGCGCGCTCGTGGGGCTGCTGATCCTCCGCAAGCTGTTCAAGTAGGGAGGCCCGACGTCGGCGGCGAGGTGGTAGAACCGCCTCGCCACCGGCTGCGTGGCCGGACTGACGAGGAGGTCTCCGCAGTGCCCGAGCTCAGCAAGGCCGCGACCGAGTTCCGCCGGGCGCGGGACCTGCTGCTGGAGCGGCGCGAGGACCTCGACGCCGCGATGCGGGACTTCGACTGGCCGCAGCTCGACGAGTTCAACTGGGCGCTCGAGCACTTCGACGCCATCGGCGCCGACCCCGGCAGCGCCCAGCGCCCGGCGCTGTGGATCGTCGAGGAGGACGGGCGCGAGCAGAAGTACTCGTTCGCCGACATGAGCGAGCGCTCGAACCGCGTCGCCAACTGGCTGCGCGCGCAGGGCGTCGGCCGCGGCGACCGGATCATCCTCATGCTCGCCAACCAGGTCGAGCTGTGGGACACGATTCTCGCGGCGATGAAGCTCGGCGCGATCCTCATCCCGTCGACGCCGATGCTCGGCCCGGCCGACCTGCGCGACCGCATCGACCGTGGGCACGCGCGTCACGTCGTGGTCCGCGACGTCGACGTCGACAAGTTCGACGACGTGCCCGGGGACTACACCCGGATCGCCGTCGGCTCGGGGACGGAGGCCCGCATCACCGAGCCGTGGCTGGACTTCGCCGCGGCCTACGACGCGCCCGCGGAGTTCACCCCCGACGGACCCACCAAGGGCAGCGACACGCTGCTGCTCTACTTCACCAGCGGCACGACGGCGAAGCCGAAGCTCGTCGAGCACACGCACACGAGCTACCCCGTGGGGCACCTGTCGACGATGTACTGGATCGGCCTGCAGCCCGGCGACGTCCACCTCAACGTCGCCTCGCCGGGCTGGGCGAAGCACGCGTGGTCGAACGTGTTCGCGCCGTGGATCGCCGAGGCGACGATCTTCATCTACAACTACACGAAGTTCGACGCGGACCGGCTGCTCGACATCATGGTCGAGAAGGGCGTCAGCACCTTCTGCGCGCCGCCGACCGTGTGGCGCATGCTCATCCAGGCCGACCTGACCCGCGTGCAGGTGCCGGTGCGCGAGCTCGTCGGCGCCGGGGAGCCGCTGAACCCCGAGGTCATCGAGCAGGTCCGCGAGGCCTGGGGCATGACGATCCGCGACGGGTTCGGGCAGACCGAGTCGACGCTGCAGATCGGCAACCCGCCCGGCCAGCCGGTCAAGGACGGCTCGATGGGGCGGCCGCTGCCCGGCTACCCGATCGTGCTGGTCGACCCGGTCAGCGGGGAGCGCAGCGACGAGGGGGAGATCTGCATCGACCTCGCGCAGCGCCCGCTCGGGCTCATGGTCGGCTACAAGGACGACCAGGAGCGCAACGACGAGGTCATGCGCGACGGGCTGTACCACACCGGCGACGTCGGCTCGCGCGACGCGGACGGGTACATCACCTACATCGGCCGCTCCGACGACGTGTTCAAGGCATCGGACTACCGCATCAGCCCCTTCGAGCTCGAGAGCGTGCTCATCGAGCACGACGCCGTCGCCGAGGCCGCGGTCGTGCCCTCGCCCGACCCGCTGCGCCTGGCCGTGCCCAAGGCGTACGTGGTGCTCTCGTCGCGGTACGAGGCCTCACGCGAGACCGCGCTGGCGATCCTGCGCCACGCGCGCGAGAACCTGCCGGCGTACAAGCGCGTGCGGCGCCTGGAGTTCTACGAGCTGCCGAAGACGATCTCCGGGAAGATCCGCCGCGTCGAGCTGCGGACCCGCGAGACCGACCTGCGCTCCGACCCGTCCGCCGGCGCCGCGCCCGAGGGGGAGTACCGGGACGAGGACTTCCCGGAGCTGCGCCAGTGACCCCGGGAGAGGCAGCATCGAGGACAGCACGCCGATGGGGGAGCTCGAGCCGATGACCTACGCGTTCCCGGTGGTCCCGCGCTACGCGGAGGTCGACCAGCAGGGCGTGGTGTTCAACGGGCACTACCTGACGTGGTTCGACGAGGCCTTCACCGGCTTCCTCGACCACGCCGGGATGTCCTACCCCGACCTCATCGCGGCGGGTGTGGACGTCATGGTGGTGCACTCCGAGCTCGACTACCGCGGGTCGGTGCGGTGGCGCGACGACGCCCGGGTCGAGGTCGTCTGCGAGCGGCAGGGGACGACGAGCTTCACGCTCGGGTTCAGCGTCTACCGCTCGGCGGACGAGGTCGCGGTGACGGGCCGCAACGTCTACGTCGTCGTCGTGAAGGACGAGGCGACGGGCGCGTGGTCCAAGGCCCCGGGCATCCCGGAGAAGCTCGCGGCGGCGCTGTCGGGGGCGTGAGGCTCGCGCACCGACCGGGGAGCGAGGGACGCCCCCGCTGCGCCGGACGCAGCGGAGGACGCCCTCGCTCCGGGCGGCCTACGCGACCGACGCGCGGAGTGCGAACGGGAGGACCGCGCCGCGGCGCAGGGCGTCGGCGTCGATCGACGCCAGCGTCGGGAAGCGGTCGAGGCGCGAGGCCGCGAGCTCGACGGGGTCGTCGACGTCGTCCACGCGCCCGGTCAGGTACGCCCACTCGTGCTCGTCGGAGCAGTACGGCAGGACGGTGGCGAAGACCTCGTCGAAGCGCCGCGTCATGCGCCCGAGGGTGTCGTTGCGCCACAGCGTCGGGCAGCCGGCCTGCGAGCACACGACGCCGCCGGGGGCGAGGACGTCGCGGCAGCGGCGCAGGAACTCCGCGCCGTAGAGGCGGGCGTGCTGGGCCGGGTCGGTGACCTCGACGGGCTCGTCGGGCAGGTCCACGATGACGACGTCCCACCGGTCACCGCGCGCGGCGGCGTCGGCGAGGAACTGCCAGCCGTCGGCGTAGTGCACGCGCACCGGGCCGTCGCCGGCCTCGGCCCGGGCGAGCTCCTCGGGCGTGTAGCCGTAGGGGAGCAGCTCGGCGCAGCGGCGGACGCACTCGGTGTCGATGTCGACGTGGTCGACGCGGGTGGCTCCGGCGGCGACGGCGAGCTGCGAGACGACGCCCTCCGACGAGCCCACGACCAGCACCGAGCGCAGCTCGTCGGCGAGCAGCATCGGCGGCACGGCGAGGGCCTCGTGGTAGACGAGCTGGGTCGCCTCGGTGGACTGGCGCTCGCCGTCGCAGAAGAGCGAGACGCCCTGGGCCGTGCGCGCGACCACCATGTCCTGCCAGTCCGTGCGGCCCCGCCAGAGCACCTCGTCGAGGCGCCAGCGCCGGCGCATCCCGGCGGCGAGGGGTTCGTCGACCTCCCGGCCCCCGGCCGCGGGTGCGAGCCCGGCCCCGCGGGCGACGACCTGGGCCCGCACCTCCCGCGCGTCGAGCTCCCGGCCCAGCGCGTCGACCACCATCTCCGGGTCGGCCTGCACGCCGCAGGTGAAGACGTCGACGAACGCCGCCGACGCCTCCGGATAGGTGTGCACCGACGCGTGCGACTCGGCGAGCAGGGCCAGGACCGTCGTGCCCTGGGGCTCGAACCGGTGCGCGACGACGTCGAGGACGGTCGCGCCGCCGGCGTCGAGGGCCCGGCGCAGCGCCTCGGCGACGCGGTGCTCGTCGCCGAGGACCGCGGCGTCGATCCCCCGCAGCTCGGCGAGGACGTGCCGGCCCGCGAACGTGGCGGTGTCGGGGGCGGTCGGGGTGACGGGTGTCGTCGTCAAGTCCACCTTCTCTCGTGCGTCAGGTCGTGTACGTGGGCAGTGGGGGCAGGCCGTTGAAGCCCACCGAGGCGTAGCTGGCGGTGTAGGCGCCGGCGCCGAGGAGCTCGACGACGTCGCCGGCCGCCAGGTCGAGGGGCAGGCGCACGTCGGCACGGCGGTAGAGGACGTCGTCGCCGTCGCAGGTGGGCCCCGCGAGCACGACGGGACCGGTGGGGCCGGCGCGGCCGGGGGTCCGCAGGCGGTAGACGATCATCTCGCCCTCGGTCTCGGCGAGGCCCTGGTAGCGGCCGACGTCGAGGTAGACCCAGCGGCGCCCGGCGCGCTCGGTGACGAGGACGACCTCGGCGCGCAGCACGCCCGCGTCGGCGACGAGGGCGCGGCCGGGCTCGGCGAACGCGCGCGGTCGCCACCACGAGCCGTGCCGGGCGAGGGCCTCCCGGATCGCGCCGGCGCAGGCGTCGACGTCGGGGGTCCGGGCGCCGGCGTGCGGGGTGGGGAAGCCGCCGCCGAGGTTGAGCTCCCGCGGCGCGTGCTCGCCGAGGCGGGCGGCCACCCGGGCGGCGCCGTCGATCGCGCGCGCCCAGGCGCGGGGGTCGCTCTGCTGCGAACCGACGTGGAAGCCGATGCCGGCCGCGTCGAGACCGCCCGCGTGCGCCCGCGCCAGGAGCGCGACGGCCTCGTCCTCGCTCGCGCCGAACTTCCCGGCGAACGGCGTCGCGGACCCGTCGTCGCCGACGGCCAGCCGGACCCCGACGGTCGCGCCCGGCGCCTCGCGGGCGAGCAGGTCGACGTCGGCGGGGGCGTCGGTGGTGAAGCGGGTGACGCCCGCGGCGCGGGCGGCGCGCACGTCCGTGACCTTCTTCACGGGGTTGCCCCAGGACAGGCACGCGGGTGCCGCGCCGGCCAGCAGACAGAGATCGAGCTCACCGACGCTCGCGAGGTCGAACGACGCGCCCTCGGCGACGAGGAGGGCCAGGACGTCGGGGTGCGGGTTCGCCTTGAGGGCGTAGCAGAGCTCGATCCCGGGCAGGGCGGTGCGCATCGCGCGATAGGCGCGGCGCACGGCGGCCAGATCCAGATCGAGGTGCGGACTGGGCCGACTCTGCGTCGGGGTCCGCGCGACGACGCGCGCCCCGGGCTCGACACCCACGCCCTCCATGGTGCCTGTCCGAATCTCCGCGGACATCACCGAACGGCTGACCGCGGACACACGCGCGGCGTACCGTACGGATCTCCGGGGCCGTGGGGCCCGGGCCGCTGTCGGGGGCGGGCTGGTTCGAAGGGGGTTGCATGCCGTCCACCTCGTCCCGAGGCTGGCATCCGGCACCGCGTCCGCGACCGTGGCCGTTCCGCACGCCGCGCAACATCGTGATCACCTCGCTGTTCGCGGTGGCGCTCGTCGCTGCGCTCGTCGGTGTGGGCACCGCGGTGGTGCCGGCCGGCCCCCGCGACGAGGCCGCGGGGCTCACCGGCAACGCGACCGACGCGCCCACCACGTCCGAGCAGCCCGCCGCGTCCGGCTCGTCCTCCGCCGACGACCCCGGCGGCGCACCCCTCGCCCTCCCCGACGGCGCGCCCGGCCCGGCGGCGCCCGACCCGGCACTGCCCGACGACGTCGCCCCGCCGCTGACGCCGATCCCGCTGCCGGGCTCGCGCGCACTCGGCACCGCGCCGGCCGCGCCCGGCGAGCCCGCGTTCCCCGGCTCCGAGCAGCCCGTGACGCCGCCGCCCGGCTTCGACGAGCTGGTCCCGAGCCTCGACCCGGTGCCGCTGCCCGGCGCCGGCAGCTCGCCCGCGCCGGCCCTGCCGACGGTCCCCGACGGCCCGGGTCGCGACGCGGGTCCCGCGGAGCCGACCGTGCCGCGCGGGACACCGACGGCGGACGACCCGGGCCCGGTGCTCGACCTCCCGCTGCTGCCCGACCCCACGCGCGACGAGCCGACCGGCTCGCCCGGGGGCCGCGGCGGGGACGCCGGCGGTGACCGGGGCGGTGACCGGGGTGGTGACCGGGGCGGTGACGGCGACCTGCTGCCGGACCTCCTGCCCGGGGGCAACGGCGGCGGTGGCCCCGCGGCCGGCGACGAGGGTGCCCCGGGACGTGCCGGCGGCCGTGGCGAGGGCGGCGGTGGTGCCGGCGGCAACGGCGGCGGCAACGGCGGCGGCAACGGCGGCGGCAACGGCGGCGGCAACGGCGGTGACGACGGCCGCGATGAGGAGCAGGGCGACGGTGGCCTGCTGCCCGACCTGCTCCCCGACGGCGACGAGCGCGAGGAGCCCGAGGGGCCGCCGGCCCGGCGCACGCCTGCGGGCGACGGGGCCGAGGGCGCGGACGAGCCGGCGAGCGCACCGGCCCGCACCACGACGGACGAGGCCACGCCGCCGACGACCACCGGCGGCCCCACCCTGGAGCTCCCGACCGGCTCCGAGGCGCCCGCCTCGACGCCCGAGGGCTGGCCCACCTACGGGCAGCCCGGCAACGACGCGGACGCGTCCACCGGGGCCAGCACCACCCCCGGTGACGGCGCCGCCCGCAGCCTGCCCAGCACCACGCCCGAGGGCTGGCCGCTGCCCTCGGACGCCACCGAGGTGCCGGGCGCCGGCCAGGACCGCCGCGGCGGCTCCGAGGCGCCGACGACCACCACCGATCCGTCCACCGGCGTCACCACCACCGTCGACCCGTCCACGGGCACCACCACGACGGTCGACCCGACGACCGGTGCCTCGCTGACCACCCGCACCCCGGCCACGGCGACCGAGGAACCCGCGGAGGGCGACGCCGGCTCGCTCCTGCCCACCGGCGAGCGGGACGCGGACGAGCGCTCGGCGCCCGGGACCACCACGCCGGGCCGCGGTCAGGGCAGCGAGGACGACGACGCAGGCTCCTCGGCCGGTGCGGAGGACGCGACGTCGACCCGGCTGCGGACGACCACCGCGGTCCCGGAGGAGACGTCGAGCGAGTCCTCCTCCGACTCCTCGTCCGACCCGAGCACGCGGCCGACGGCCGATGATGAGTCCTCCGACCCGACCACGCGTCGCTCGACCACGCGCTCGGCCGCCGAGGAGGAGTCCAGCACCGACGCGGAGGGCAGCTCCGGCCCCACGTCGCGGCGCACCACGGCCGCCGGGGAGAGCGACTCCGCGGACGACGCCAACGTCATCGGCGAGAGCATCGGCAACGGCTCGGACTCCGGCTCGGACTCCGGCTCGGACTCCGGGTCCGACTCCGGGTCCGGCTCCGACTCCGGCGAGGCGGCCGAGACCGACCCGCAGATGGTCATCCCGACCACGTCGCCGATGGACCCGCGGTTCTGGGCGTGGCTCGCCGGCACCGTCACGCGGTCACCCGCGGCGGGCGGGTGATCGCGCGCCGCGGGCGGGACGGCACGATCGGCGGGTGAGCCCGACACCCACCGTCAGCCCGGCCGACCTGCGCGCCCGGGGCGAGGAGTTCGCGCAGTTCTGGACCGAGCGCCACCTCTGCACGCTCGCGACGCTGCGCAGGGACGGCTCGCCGCACGTCGTGCCGGTGGGGGCCGTGCTCGACCTCGACACGGCGATGGCGCGCGTCATCACCTCGGGCACCAGCGCCAAGGCGCGCCACGTGCGGGCGGCGGGGGAGGAGGGGGCGCGGGTGGCGGTCACCCAGGTCGACGGGCGGCGCTGGTCGACGCTCGAGGGGCTCGCGGTGGTCCGCGACGCCCCGGACGCCGTCGCCGACGCCGAGCACCGCTACGCGCAGCGCTACCGGGTGCCGCGGGAGAACCCGCAGCGGGTGGTCCTGGAGATCGCGCTCACCCGTGTCCTCGGCAGCCGGGGCGTCTAGATCCCGGGGGTCGAGGTCTCCAGAGGCACGAGGTGCTCGGCGAACTCGTCGAGGAACGCCGGCCACGACGCGGGCGCGACGGCGGGGCGCACGACGAACTTCGTGATGCCCTCGTCGACGAAGCGCTCCACGCGCCGGCGCGCGTCCTCCCACCCGTCGGCGACGAGGTCGTGCGGGTCGAGCTCGGGGCGCCGGTGCACCGAGGCGGCCCGGGCGCGGTCGGCGTCGGCGTCCGAGGTGTCGGGCGGCAGGACGAGCAGGTTCGTGCCGTAGTGGTCGTCCTCCACCTCGCGTCCGGCGTCGGCGGCTGCGGCGGCGATCGTCGCGCGGGCGGCGCCCGCCTCGGCGGGCGTGACGAACGAGGCCAGCCACCCGTCGCCCAGGCGCCCCACGCGCTCCAGCGCGGCCGGCACGAGCCCGCCGAGCCACAGGTCCAGCGGCCGCGCCGGACGGGGCTCGACGACGGCCTCGTCGAGGTCGAAGAAGCTGCCGTGGAACGTCACCGACTCCTCGGTCAGGAGGCGGCGCACGACGGTGAGGGCCTCCTCGAACACCGCGGCGCGCGGTCCCGGCACGGGGTAGACCGTCCGCTCGGCGGCGGTGGCCGGGCGCAGGCCGAACACGGGCAGGATGCGCCGGGGCGCGAGCGCGGCCAGCGAAGCCAGCTGGGCGGCGACGACGGCGGGGTTGCGCCCCGGGAGCACGACGACGCCGGTGCCGAGCTTGAGCGAGTGCGTGCGGCCCGCCGCCCATCCGAGGGCGATGAGCGGCTCGACGGCGGGCGCGGCGACGCGGTCGGGGAACCACACCGAGTCGATGTCCCGCGCCTCGCAGCCGTCGACGAGCTCGAGCGTGGCCGCGGCCGGGTCGTGCCGCGAGGGTCCGGCACCGATGCCGATGCGGACCTTCATCTCCGCGGCGGTCACCGGGCGGCGCCGTCGGGGAGAGCGGCCTCGGGACGAGCGGGCTCGAGACGAGCGCCGTCGGGGAGAGCACCCTCGGCGGCACCACGGGCGACCAGACCCGCCCGCGCCGCGAAGGCGTCGAACAGGACCCAGCTCGCCGCGCGCGACGCCTCGGCCCGGTCGGCCGTCTCGGCCCGCAGCGCGTCGACGTCGATGCCGAGCTCGGGCAGGCGCGCCTCGAGCGGCGTGCCCGTCCACCGCGCCACCCACGTCTCGAACCCGGTCGGCGTGATCTCGGGGTGGAACTGGACCCCGAGGTGCGCGCCGTCCCGGAACGCCTGGCTGCAGCGCTCCGACCACGTGAGCACCTCCGTGCCCGGCGGCGGGGTGAAGCTGTCGAAGTGGAACTCCATCCACGGCCCGTCGGCGACGACGTCGGGCGCGGCGGTGGTGACCTCGCGCCACCCGTGCTCGCCGCGCCCGTCGGCGGGGTGGGCCGTGCCGCCGAGCACGCGCGCGAGGAGCTGGCCGCCGAAGCAGATGCCGAGCACCGGCACGTCGGCGGCGACGGCCGCGCGCAGGTAGGCGATCTCGTCGGTGAGCCAGGGCACGTCGTCGTCCCACGCGCCCCGGGTGGAGCCGAGCACCGCGACGGCGTCGAGGTCCGCCGGCGCGGGCAGCGGCTGCCCCGCCGTCCCCGGGACGATCTCCACCCCGCGGTCGGCCGCCCAGCTCGCCAGCGTCCCCGCCTGCACGAGCACCGTCTCCGGCGAGACCTCGTGACCGATCACCAGCAACCTCGGTGCACCCATGCCCGGTGCAACGCGCCGGGCCCCCGTGTGCGTCCCCGGGGCCCGGCGTCACGTCCGTCGGTGCGCCTGACAGGCTCGGCCCGTGCCGCCGCGCCCGACCAAGCCCTGCGCCTTCTGCGCGGTCGTCGCCGGGGACGCGCCGGCCGACGTCGTCCACGACGGACCGGCCACCAAGGCGTTCCTGGACACCTCGCCGGTCTTCCACGGGCACGTCCTGCTCGTCCCGCGCACGCACGTCCCGACCCTCGCGGACCTGCCGCCCGAGGAGGTGCCCGGGTTCTTCGCGCTGGCCCAGCGCCTCCAGCGGGCGGTCGAGTCCGCGATGGAGGCGCCGGGGTCGCTGATCATGATCAACAACGTCATCAGCCAGTCCGTGCCGCACCTGCACCTGCACGTCATCCCGCGCCGTCCCAAGGACGGGCTCCGGTTCTTCCTCGGACCCCGGCACCCGTACGGCTCCCCGGACGAGTCGGCTGCGATCGCCGGGCGTATCGCCGCTGCCCTGGACGCGAGCTGAGAGCGCGTTCAGCGGCGACACCGTCTCCGCGACGAACGGGCCCTGCGGGGCGCCGAACGGTCAAAATTCGCATCAGATGGTCGCTGTGATGCGCCCGACGGTCGGAGTCGGGACGTCCGATCGAGTGAGAACGTCCCCTGCGGCACCTCGGGGATGTCATCCTCTGGGCAACGCACGCGGTGGTCCCCCGGGCACGCTCGGTCACCGCGTCCCGCTCCCCGATGTCGGAGGTGCTCGTGCCGGTCCTCGTGTGGGTCGCTGTCCTCGTCGTCGTGTGGTGTCTGGCCTCGGTGGTCACCGCGCTGGCGCTCGGGACGTGGCTGCGCCGGCGGGCGGAGGCCACCGACCCCGAGGGCGCCCTGCGCCCCCTCGACACCGGCCCGCTGCGCCTGTGGGTGGGCGAGCTCCCCGCCGTCCCCGAGACGCTCGAGGAGCTCGAGCGCCAGGGCGGCTGGGACGAGCCGGCCGACCTGCCGGCGCCGCGACGGGCCGCGCCCGCCGACCGCGCCACGCTCAGCTGACCCGAGCCGTCAGACCTCGACGCCCACCGCGCGCCGCACGCCGCGCAGCACCCGCGACGCCTGCTCGCGGGCGACCTCCCCGCCCCGGGCGAGGATCGCGTCGAGCTCGCTCCCGGGGGCGACCAGCTCCTCGTAGCGCGCCCGCAGCGGACCCAGCTGCGCCTCCAGCACCTCGGCGAGCTGGTTCTTCAGCTCGCCCCACCCGACGCCGCCGGCCTCGAGCCGCTTGCGGGTGTCCGCGACGACGTCGGGGTCGGCGAACTGGGCGAGGATCTGGAACACCGCCGACGAGTCCGGGTCCTTCGGCGCCTCGACCGGCGTCGAGTCGGTCGGGATGCGACGCACCAGCTTCTTGAGCTGCGGCGCGGGCAGGAACAGCGGGATGTAGTTGTCGTACGACTTGCTCATCTTCCGGCCGTCGAGCCCGGGCAGCGTGTGACCCGTGGTCTCGGGCGGCACGACGGCCTCGGGGACGGTCAGCCGGAACACGTCGCCGTAGCGGTGGTTGAAGCTGCCCGCGACGTCGGCGGCGATCTCCACGTGCTGGAGCTGGTCGCGGCCCACCGGCACGAGGTCGGACTCCATGACGAGGATGTCCGCGGCCATGAGCACCGGGTAGTTGTAGAGACCCAGGTTGATCCCGGCGTCGGGCTCCTCGCCGGCGGCGGTGTTGCGGTCGCGCGCGGCCTTGTAGGCGTGGGCGCGGTTCATCAGTCCCTTGCCCGTGACGCAGGACAGGATCCAGGTCAGCTCGAAGGTCTCGGGGACGTCGGACTGCTTGTAGAAGATCGTGCGCTCGGGGTCGAGGCCGGCGGCGATCCACGTCGCGGCCACCGAGCGGGTCCACGCGGCGACGTCGCCGGACGCCGGCGTGCCGGTGAGCGCGTGCTCGTCGGCGATGAAGTACCGCGACTCGAACTCCGCCGTGCGCGCGAGCTCGAGCGCCGGCCGGATCGCGCCGACGAAGTTGCCCAGGTGCGGCTCGCCGCTGGGCTTGATCCCGGTCAGGGCGATGCGCCGCTCCGTCTCCACCACGGCTGCGAGCCTATCCAAGGGCCGCGACCGGGTTCGCCCGTCGCGGTCGGCCGCGCGGCACACTGCGGGGCGTGCCCGCCGACCCCGCCGCGTCCGCTCCTCCGGCCTCCTTCCCGCGCCGCCAGGCCGCCACCCGCCGGTTCACCCTCGGCGCACCCCGGCGCCCGACGGTCTCGCCCGACGGCGCGCGGGTCGTGCTGCTGCGCAGCCGGGCCGGCGACGACCCCGTGACCTGCCTCTGGCTGCTCGACGTCGCCTCGGGGGAGGAGCACCTGCTCGTCGATCCCCGCGAGCTCGACGTGCCCGGCGAGGAGGACCTGCCGCCCGAGGAGCGCGCGAGGCGCGAGCGGGTGCGCGAGCAGTCCGGCGGCGTCGTCGAGTACGCCCTCGACGCGGCCGCGCGGCTCGCCGTGTTCGTGCTCTCGGGCCGCGCGTTCACCGTCGAGCTGGTGCCGGGTGCGCAGCCCGCGCCGCTGCCGGTCGACGGCCCCGTCGTCGACCCGCGGCCGGACCCGACGGGCGCCCGGGTCGCGTTCGTGCGCGGCGGGACCCTGCACGTCCACGAGCTCTCCACGGGCACGACGCACGTCCTCGCCGGGCCCGACCCGGACGACGGCCCGAACATCACGTGGGGGCTCGCGGAGTTCGTCGCCGCGGAGGAGATGAACCGCTACCGCGGGTACTGGTGGTCGCCCGACGGCAGCCAGCTCGCGGTCGCCCGCGTCGACGACACCCCCGTGCCGCGGTGGTGGATCGCCGACCCGGCGCACCCCGACCGGCGTCCCGTCGAGAACGCCTACCCCGCCGCCGGTACGCCGAACGCGATGGTGACCCTGCACCTCGTCGACCTCGACGGCACCCGCGTCCCCGTGGACCTCGGCGAGGGCACGGAGTACCTCGCCGACGTCACGTGGGACACGCACGACCTGCTCGTGACCGTCTCGACCCGCGACCAGCGCCGGGTCGACGTCCGCCGCGTCGACCCGGACGAGGGCACCTCCGGCGTGCTCGTGTCCGACGAGGACGCGGTGTGGGTCGACCTCGTCCCCGGCGTGCCCGCCCACCTCGCCGACGGCTCCCTCGTGCGCTGCGCCGACCGCGACGACACCCGCCGGCTGCTGGTCGGCGACGAGCCGGTGACCCCGCCGGGGCTGCAGGTGCAGGCCGTCGCGGACGTCGACGGCGACGTCGTGCTGTTCAGCGCCGCGGAGCGCCCGGAGGACCGCACGCTGTGGACGTGGTCGCGCGCCGACGGCGCCGCGCGCGTGAGCCCGCAGCACGGGGTGTGGGGCGGCCGGCGCGCGGGCGGGACGACGGTGCTCGCGGGCGGCGACCTCGACACCGACGGCACCCGCACCACCGTTCTGCGCGGCGACGGGCGGTCGGTGGCCGTGACGTCGCACGCCGAGTCGCCGGGCCTGGAGCCCGCGGTGCGCCGCGTCGCGACCGACCCGGGCGGTCCCTCGGTCGCCGTCCTGCTGCCGCGCGACCACCGGCCGGGCTCGCGGAAGCTGCCGGTCCTGCTCGACCCGTACGGCGGCCCGCACTCGCAGCGGGTCCTGGCGACGCGCGGGATGTTCCTGACCTCGCAGTGGTTCGCCGACCAGGGCTTCGCGGTGGTGGTCGCGGACGGCCGCGGCACGCCCGGACGGGGCCCGGCCTACGAGCGGGCGGTGCGGGGCGACCTCGCGACGCCGGTGCTCGACGACCAGGTCGCGGCCCTGCACGCGGCGGCCGAGCAGGTCGGCGACCTCGACCTCGACCGCGTGGGCATCCGCGGCTGGTCGTTCGGCGGCTACCTCGCGGCCCTCGCGGTGCTGCGCCGCCCCGACGTCTTCCACGCCGCGGTGGCCGGGGCGCCCGTCACCGACTGGCGCCTCTACGACACCCACTACACCGAGCGCTACCTCGGCCACCCCGACGAGGACCCCGAGGCCTACGAACGGTCGTCGATCCTGTCCGACCCCGGCACCCGCGACCCGCAGCGGCCGATCATGGTCGTGCACGGCCTGGCCGACGACAACGTCGTCGCCGCGCACACGCTGCGGCTCTCCTCGGCCCTGCTCGCGGCCGGGCACCCGCACACGGTGCTGCCGCTGTCGGGCGTCACGCACATGACTCCGCAGGAGGTCGTGGCCGAGAACCTGCTCCTGCTGCAGGTCGCGTTCCTGCGTGACGCGCTCGGTTAGCCCTTGCGGGGCGTGTGCGATCGGGAACGGTCGCGACGAGTTCTCCGGAACCGCACCCACGCGCCGCGACGGTCACCGAAGCTGACCGCGCGAGGGCGACCCGTGCCGCGCTGCGCCGTCCGTCGGTGCCGCCGGCCGGTCCCCGCCCCGCCCCGGCCACGGCCGGGCATCCCGGTGAGAGGGCGAGATGCGGCGGTCGGTGCGGGGCGGGCTCGTCGGACACGCGCCGGTCGGCGTCCTCGCCGTCGCGGCGGTGCTCGTCGTGGCGCTGCTCTCCGGCGGGACGGGCGTGGTGACGCTCGCGGCGCCGGGCGCGCCCGCCGAGTGCCGGGACGTGACGCTGTTCGCGGTCAACGGCAGCGGCGCGGCCGGCGGCGAGACGCTCGCGGCGCTGACCGAGCCGCTGGTGGGGCAGGTGGGCAACCGCCTGGCCGTGGTCGCCGTGCCCGGGCCGGAGGTGGGGGAGTCGTACGCCGCGAGCGAGCAGCAGGCGGTCACCGCGCTCGCCGACCAGGTCGCCGCGCAGCTCGCCGGGTGTCCGGGCAGCCGGGTCATGCTCTTCGGCTACTCGCAGGGGGCCCAGGTCGCGGGCGACGTCGCCGCGCGGATCGGGAGCGGGCAGGAGGCGCGCGTCCCCGCCGACCGGGTCGTCGCCGTCGGGCTGTTCGGCGACCCCGCCCGCGATCCCTCCGTCCGCACCGTCCCCGACGGCGTCGACGGGCAGGGCGTGCTGCCCGCGCGCGAGGGCGGGTTCGGGTCGCTGGCGTCGCGCACCATCCAGGTCTGCGCGCCCGGCGACCCGGTGTGCTCGACCGCGCCGGGCACCACCACGCCCCCGCTCGAGCAGGCCGTCGCCGCGCCCGCCCACACCGGGTACGCGCGGCTGGACGTCGCGCCGAACACCCCGGTCACGCGCTGGGCGTCCGACTCGCTCGGCCGGCTCATCAGCTCGCTGCCCCCCGCGGCCGGGTCCGGGGCACCCGCCGCCGACCCCGCCGGCGCGCCCGCGTCCACCGGCGCCGCGCCGACGGGCACGCCGGGGGCGGCCACCCCGGCGCCGGGAGGGTCCGCGGGGGCGACCACCACGACCGGCCCGCCCGGTGCCGGCACCGTGGCACCGGGGACGACGGCGCCCGGTGGTGACGACACCGGCGAGCCGGGTGGCACCGGAACGGGCCCGCCGACGACGGCACCCGAGACGACGGCACCCGAGACGACGGCACCCGAGACGACGGCGCCCGAGACGACGGCGCCCGAGACGACGGAGCCCGAGACGACGGCGCCCGAGACGACGGCGCCCGAGACGACGGCGCCGGAGAGGACCGTGCCCGACGGGTCCGGGCAGCCGGGGTCGGGTCCCGGGGCCACGCAGCCGCCCGCGGGCGGTGACCCCTACCCCGACGACCTCTACCCCGACACGGGCGACGACGGCGCCGTGTCCCCGCCGCGTCCGACCACGCCGCCGGACGAGGACGACGCGGCGGGCCGCGGAGGAACGGGCGCCGGGTCCGGTGGCTCGGGTTCCGGCGGCTCGGGCGCGGCGGACGACGGCTCCGCCTCCCCGCCGCGGTCCACGACGCCGCCCGACGAGGGCGGGGCCGCCGGCCGTGGTGGGACGGGCGGCACCGGGTCCGGGGGCTCGGGCGGGAGCAGTGGCACCGGTGGCGGCGGCGGGAGCAGTGGCACCGGTGGCGGCGGCGGGAGCGCCGCGGCGGAGGACGGCACGGGGTCCCAGCCGCGATCGACGACGCCGCCGGACGAGGGCTCGTCGAACGGTGGCGGCGGCAGCTCAGACCGCACGACGCGGCCCAGCACGACCACGGGGGCCCCGTCGGGCGGGGCCGGGGGCTCCGGCAGCGCGAGTGACGGAGGGACCGGCCGCGCGAGCGACGGCGGCAGCGGCGGCAACAGCACGGACGGGGACGAGGACGCCGACGCCGGGAGCAGCACCGGCACCGGCTCGGAAGGCGGGGACACCGGCGCGCTGTGGGCGCTGACGTCCGGGCTCGCCGGGTTCCGCGAGTCCAACGGCGGCAACGTCGAGGGCGGCGGGCTGGACCCGGAGGAGGTCGAGAGTCCCAACGTGCCGGGCCGGCAGGTGGTCAAGCTCGAGGTGCCCGACGGCGCGAAGCGGTCCGAGGTGCGCCCGGAGGAGGCGCAGGACATCCGCGCCGGCCAGCACCTGTTCTTCGGCTACAGCGCCTTCCTGCCGCCGGACTTCCCGGTGGACACGCCGGACTGGCAGGTCGTGTGGCAGCTGCACGACGGCGGCACCAACACCTCGCCCCCGGTGGCGCTGGAGATCGTCGAGGGCCGGCTGTGGCTGGCCAACGTCGGCGACCGGGTCCGCGACCTGGGTCCCGTGCAGGCCGGCCGCAACCTCGCCGTGCAGCTGGACATCGAGTTCGAGGTCGGCGGCGGGTCGGTGTCGGTCCACCGCGACGGGCAGCAGGTCCTCCAGGACTTCCGCCCCCCGCGCGGCACGATGATCGACTCCTTCGACTACCTGAAGACGGGCATCTACCGCGACGCGGACGGTGACGCCCAGCCCGCGACGCTGTTCCTCAACGACCTCAAGATCGGCGAGAGCCTCGCGTCGGTGTCGGACCTGGCGGGCGCCGAGCAGGGCGGCGCCTCCGACGGCCCCGGCGGAGCGGGCACCCTCGGCGACGGCGCCTCGGGCGACGGCGGGACCGACGCGTCGAACACCGGGGCGGGGACGGGCACGAGCACGAGCTCGCGCAACCGCTCTCCGCGCGAGCTCGCCCTCACGCGGGCCGGTTCGGGGTAGTCCGGACGCTGTCCGGGGTGTGCCGAGCGCGCACCCTGGGCATCAAACCGTGGTCCGATGCGCGCCGATCCTCGGGAGTGGACCGACACATGAGGGCCAGCGACCTGTTCCTGCGTTGTCTCGAGGCGGAGGGCGTCGAGTACGTCTTCGGTGTCCCCGGCGAGGAGAACGCCGATCTCCTGATGTCGATGCGCGAGTCGTCGGTGCGCTTCGTGCCCACGCACCACGAGTCGGGCGGGGCCTTCATGGCCGACGTCTACGGGCGGCTCACCGGGCAGGCGGGGGTCTGCCTGTCGACGCTGGGCCCCGGCGCGGCGAACCTCGTCACCGGCGTGGCGAACGCGAACATGGACAACTCGCCGGTCGTGGCGATCACCGGGCAGGGCGCCACCACGCGCCTGCACAAGGAATCGCACCAGGCGATGAACGTGAACGAGATGTTCGCCCCGCTGACGAAGTGGACGACGTCGCTGCGGGACGAGAGCACGATCCCCGAGGTCGTGCGCAAGGCGTTCAAGCTCGCCGTCGCCGAGAAGCCGGGCGCGACGCACGTCGAGCTGCCCGAGGACATCGCCAAGCACGAGGTCGAGTCCGCGCCGATCGTGCCGCCGGAGAAGGTCCGCCGGCCCGTGCCCGACGAGAAGTCGATCAGCGCCGCGCTGGACCTGATCGCCCGGGCCGAGCGCCCGGTGCTGCTGGTCGGCCAGGGCTGCGTGCGGACGCGGGTCAGCCGCCAGCTCCAGCGCTTCGTCGAGGCCACCGGCATCTACGCCGGCATGACGTTCATGGGCAAGGGCGCGCTGTCCGACCGCCACGAGCGCAGCCTCTACGCCGTCGGGCTGGGGTCGCGCGACTACGTCACCGAGGTGTTCGAGGCCGCCGACCTGGTCATCGCCGTCGGCTACGACATGGTCGAGTGGCCCCCGGCCCGCTGGAACATCGGCCGGACCAAGCGCCTGCTGCACATCGACTTCGACCCCGCCGAGGTCGACATGTCCTACCGGCCGACCGTCGAGATCGTCGGCGACGTGGCCGCCACCCTCTGGGCGATCAACGAGGGCCTCACCGAGGCACACCACTTCCCCGACTTCGAGGGCCACGCGCGCGCACGCCGCAACCTCACCGAGGAGATCCAGGAGGCCGGCGCGTCCGCCGAGCGCGAGACCGGCGACTTCCCGATGAAGCCGCAGCGCATCCTCGCCGACCTGCGCGCCGAGATGGGCGACGAGGACATCCTCATCAGCGACGTCGGGGCCCACAAGATGTGGATCGCGCGCCACTACCCGACCTACGCGCCGAACACCTGCATCATCTCCAACGGGTTCTGCTCGATGGGCATCGCGGTGCCCGGCGGCGTGTCGGCCTCCCTGGTCGCCGGCGACCGGCGGGTCGTGACGATCTCCGGCGACGGCGGTTTCCTCATGCACGGCGCCGAGCTCGCGACGGCCACCCGCCTCGGCGTCGCGCCGGTGAACCTGGTGTGGGAGGACAACGACTACGGCCTGATCTCCTGGAAGCAGGAGGTCGAGTTCGGCCGTCACTTCGGCACCGAGTTCAAGTCGCCCGACCTGGTCAAGATCTCCGAGGGTCTCGGCTGCCACGCGCGGCGGCTCGGCGCCGCCGACGAGCTGCGGCCCGCCCTCAAGGAGGCGTTCGACCAGCGCGACAAGCCCTCGGTCATCGTCGTCCCCGTCGACTACAGCGAGAACGTCAAGCTCACCAAGCGCCTGGGGCAGCTCATCGCACGGTGACGGACCGGTCACCGGGGGAGACGGGGCCGACCTGGTCGCCGGCCGTCGCGCGGGATCACGGATAATCCGCAGGTTCCGTGTTCCCGCACAGTCGGTGAAGGTGCACCTCGACATGACCCTCGACAGCACGTCGGGCTCCGGCGCGATCGACGGGCGCCTCGCCCAGGCGTTCGTGGCGCTCGCCGACGCCCTGTTCGCCGTCCCCGCCGAGACGGGGGTCGTCGGGATCGTCGAGCGGGTCGTGGACGCCGCGCGGGCGATCGTGCCCGGCGCCGACGTGGTGTCGGTCGTGCTGCGCAACCCGGACGGGCGGCTCGACACCGTCGCGGCCAGCCACGACGTCGCGTACAAGGCCGACGCGCTGCAGGACGAGGTGGGCGAGGGCCCGAGCCACACCGCCATGCACAGCACCGGCGTCGGCGCCTCGATGGCGCACATGGCGAGCCCCGACGCGCCGTGGCCGACGTTCGGCAGGCAGGCGGCGGAGGGCCTCGGGCTCGGCGCGGTGCTGTCCACCGGCATGTTCCCGGGTGGTGAGCCGCCCCGCTTCGGCGCGCTGAACTTCTACTCCTGGACCAGCGACGGCCTCGACGCCGCCGACCGCGACCACGCCCTCGTGCTCGCCGCCCACGCCGCGACGGCGATCGCCGCGGTGCAGGCCCGGACGGCCGCGGAGCTGCGGGAGTCGCAGCTGCGCGAGGCCCTCCAGAGCCGCGACGTCATCGGTCAGGCCAAGGGCGTGCTCATGGAGCGCCGTGGGCTGACCTCCGACCAGGCCTTCGACCTGCTCCGGCGGACCTCGCAGGACCTCAACGTCAAGCTCCGCGAGGTCGCCGAGACGCTCGTGACCCGCCGCGAGGAGCTCTAGCCGGCCTCGGGGGCGAGGCGCACCGGCAGCTCGTCCAGGCCCCCGGTGAGGCGCTCGGTGTGCAGCGTCAGCGAGGTCGGGTCGACGGCCAGGCGCAGCTCGGGCAGGCGGGTGAACAGCGTCGTCAGGCCGACGCGCAGCTCGGTGCGGGCGAGGCTCGCCCCGATGCAGAAGTGCGGCCCGTGCCCGAACGACAGGTGCGGGTTCGGCGAGCGATCGGGGTCGAAGGCGCCGGCGGCGTCGAAGGCGTGCTCGTCGCGGTTGGCCGCGCTGGTGACGATGACGACGCCGTCGCCGCGCGCGATCGTGACCTGCTCGTCCCCCTCGCCGACCGTCACGTCCTCGTGGGCGTAGCGCAGCAGCCCCATCCCGCCGGGCTCGGCGAGGCGCAGGACCTCCTCGACGATCGCGTCGACCGAGCCGGCCGGGTCGCCGACGAGCCGGTCGCGCACGACCGGGTTGACCAGCAGCAGGACCACGCCCAGCGAGAGCCGGTTGACCGTCGTCTCGTGCCCGGCGAACAGCAGGCCGGCGGTCAGCTCGGCGACCCGGGTGTCGGTGAGGCGCGGGTCGTGCGCCTGGGCGGCGACGAGGTCGGAGATGACGTCCTCGCCGGGCTCGGCGCGCTTGGCCTCGGCGAGCCCGGCGGTGTAGCGCTCGAACTCGGCGCGCGCGACGGCCGGGTCGTCGCCGGTCAGCGTGGCCATCCGCTCCGAGAGGCCCTTGAAGTAGGCACGGTCCTCGACGGGCACGCCGAGCAGCTCGCAGATGACGAAGATCGGCAACGGCACGGAGAACCCGGCGTGCAGGTCGACGACGTCCGACCCCGCCGCCAGCAGGTCGTCGACGAGGCCGTCCGCGAGCTCGGCGACCCGGTCGTGCAGCCGGCGCATCCGCTTCGCCGAGAACGCGGGCGTGAGGAGGCGCCGCATGCTCGTGTGGTCGTCGTCCTCGTGCTCGTGGTCGCCGGTGGGCCCGGCCATCACGCCGGCGTCGGAGACGCGCGCGGCCTGCTCGGGCTGCGGGTGGGAGCGCCCGAGGCGACGGTCGGCGAAGAGGGCCTTGGCCTCCTCGTAGCGCGACACGAGCCACACGGCGTCACCGGCGGGCGTGCGCACCCGCGTGATCGGGCCCGCGGCGCGCAGGCGCTCGTAGAGCGGGGAGATCGTCAGCGCGTCCTCGCGCGGGAACGGCAGCTGCGGCAGGTCCGGGGCGTCGTCGTGCGCGGTCGAGGTGGTGATGGTGGTCCCGTTGGTCATCGCTGCCTCTCCTCGGTGCGGACGTCGGTGGTGGTCGGGTCGTCGGCGCGGAGCGCGAGCCGGTCCAGCCAGCCCTGCTCCTCGCGGATGCGGCGCAGGACCTCGTCGAGGACGAGCGCGGCCCAGGGGTCGTCGGTGGCGTCGGGGTCGTCGGCGGCGTCGGGGTCGTCGGCGGACGCGGGCGCGGCGGCCTCGGCCAGGCCCGCGAGGCGCGCCCGGCGCTCCGCGAGCACCCGGCCCCGCGCGTCGAGGACGGCCCGACGCTCGGCGGGGGTGAGCCGCCCGAACCCCGCGAGGCGGGCGAGGAACTCGGCCTCGTCGCCCGCGAGCTCGTCGGGGAGGTCGGCGAGCTGGTCGTGCAGCAGCTCCCGCCCGACGTCGGTCAGCGTGTAGACGTGCCGGGGCGGGCGGCCCTCCTGCGGCTCGAGCGTGCGGGTGACGGCGCCGGCCTCCCCGAAGCGCTTCAGCGCCGGGTAGAGCGAGTTGTTGTGCAGCTTGATGCCGGTCGCCGCCTCGATGCGCCGGCGCAGCTCGTAGCCGTGCGCCGGCCGTCGCGCCAGCTGACCCAGGAGCAGCACGTCCACCCACACGTAGGTCAGCGTGACCTAGGTACCGCTGACCCGCCACTCGACGTGAGCTGCTCGACACCACGGGTGAGGCCGGCAGACGCGGGTATCCGCGAACGGTCAAGTCTTCAACCGTTCCGAGGAGGACTCGTGGCCGAGGGCCGCTCCACCGGCAGGTTCACCGGCTCCGTCGTGATCGTCACCGGCGGCGGGTCGGGCATCGGCGCCGCCACCGCCCACCGCTTCGGCGCCGAGGGCGCGACGGTGGTCATCACCGGGCGCACGCAGGAGAAGCTCGACAAGGTCGCCGCCGACGCGCCGGCGGGCTCGACGATCCTCACCCGCGTCGCCGACACGTCCGACGAGCAGGCGGTGACGTCGCTGGTCGAGGACGTCGTCGGCGAGCACGGGCGGCTCGACACGCTGGTCAACAACGCGGCGATCGCCGAGCCGGGCACCGTCGCCGACCTCGACAGCGACGCCTGGCGCCGCGTCATGGCCACCGACGTCGACGGCGTCTTCTACGCCTCGAAGACTGCGCTGCCCCACCTGCGGGCCGGCGGCGGCAGCATCGTCAACGTCGGCTCGGTGTCGGGCCTCGGCGGCGACTGGGGCATGGCCGCCTACAACGCCGCCAAGGGCGCGGTCACCAACCTGACCAACGCCATGGCGCTCGACCACGCGAGCGAGGGCGTGCGCGTCAACGCCGTGCACCCGAGCCTGACCGCGACCGACATGTCGGCGGGCATCCGCTCCGACGACGAGACGATGACCGCGTTCCGCCGGCGCATCCCGATGGGGCGCCCGGCCGAGCCCGCCGAGGTCGCCGACGTCATCGCGTTCCTGGCGAGCCACGACGCGCGGTTCGTCAACGGCGCGCACATCCCCGTCGACGGCGGCCTGGGCGCCTCGAACGGCCAGCCGAACATGGGCTGATCACCGCGGAGTTCGCGCGCACAGAAGCCGCGAACGTCCAGCCGAGCACGCCGACAGGGTTCGCTGCGGGACCGCGCGCGCTCAGGCGTCGAGGAGCGTGCGCCACACGCGGCCGGCGCCGCGACCCTGCAGCGCGGTGTGCACCGTGACGGGCGCGGCCCGGTCGGAGCCCGCGTCGGCGCGGGAGCCCGCGTCGAGCAGGCGCGAGGCGGGGAACGCGGCGCCCTTGGGGCGGCTCAGCGTCACCCGGTGGCGCCGCCCGCCGACCGTCACCCGCAGCCCGCCCGAGCCCTGGTACCAGGGGAAGGCGAGGCGCTCGACCGCGCCGAGCGGGGCGTCGAACACCACCCCCTCCGCGGTCACCAGCCGCAGCCGCCCCGCGTAGAGGCTCAGCACGCCGGGCTCGTTGGTGAGCCCGCGCAGGAGCCAGGCCGGCGTCGCGTACGACGGCGCGAGATGGGTGGGGCTGGCGGGCGTGAGCGGTGTGGCCACGGCGACCTCGAGGGCGGGCAGGGACAAGTGACCCGCCTCACTGTAGGTGCCCTGCGTGATCGTTCGCTGGTGCGTCCGGGTGATTCGCTGGGCCGTTCCATCCCGTCGTCGCGTCCCGTCACGGCACGACGGTGACCGGCCACTTCCCCGCACGCACCAGCCGACCGGCCAGCGAGCCGACGATCCGGTGACCGGCGCTGGTCGAGGCGCCGACGACCACCAGGTCGACGCGGCGCTCGTCGGCCAGTCGGACGATCTCGGCGTAGGGGTCGCCCTGGACGCGGATGAGCTCGCCGGTGAGCGCGAGGTCCTCGAGGTAGCGCTTGGCCTCGTCCTGCACCTCGGCGGCGAGCTGCTCCGCGGTGTCGGAGAGCACCGCCAGCGCGCCGGGCGCCATCGCGGCGAGCGACGAGGTCGTCGCCACCGTCACCACCAGCAGGTGGGCGTGCTGCCGGCGCGCCAGGCCCGCGGCGTAGGCGCCGGCGCGCAGCGACGTGATCGACCCGTCGACCCCGACCAGGATGGTGCCGGGGCCGTCGGTCCCGAGCTCGAAGCCCGTCATGCCCCGATCATGCCCCGGATCCGGCGGGGCCGATCGTCACCCCGCGAACTGCACCGTCGTGCGCTGCCCCACGTACGGCGCGATGTGCTCGCGGATGATCCGCTGGTGCTCGGCGTCGTCGCGGTAGGCGAGGTAGGAGTCGACGTCGTCGAACACCGCGACCACCGCGAAGTCGGCGTTGACCTCGGCGAGGCCCGCGTCCCGCCCGCACGTCCACGACCGCAGACCGGGCAGATCGGCGTCGGCGATCCACCCGCGCAGGGTCTCGGCGATGCCGTCGGGGATGGACGGGTCCTCGGCCGCCTGGCCGGCCCAGCTGAAGGTGACGACGTGGGTGAAGCTCATGGGGCCATCCTCCACCGGGACACACGACGGGGCTCGACCCCTACCGAGCCTCCACGGCGATCGGGTTGGGCACCTCGACGTAGATCGGGTCCTCGCCGCGCCCGGCGGCCCAGCTGCGCAGGTGGGCCTTGGCCGGCAGGGTCGGGGTGGTGCGCAGGTCCGTGGCCCAGGGCCGGGCGGCGGGGTCGCGGACGTCGTCGAGCACCGCCGCGACCGTCGCCCACAGCGGCTCCTCGCCGACGGTGTGCCGGCCCAGCACGGCCACGAGCAGGGCGAGGTGGTTGACCACCGCGTGGTAGCGCAGCCGCTGCCACGCCTCCGCGGGCGAGTAGACCAGCGGCGAGTCGGCGGCCAGGCCGGCCGGGAGGCGGTCGCGGCGCACGTGCGCGCCCTCCAGGTCGCGCACCCGGCACGCCGTCGGCCACCCGTCGTCGTCGGTGACGACCAGCGTGTTCTGCGGGTGCGCCTCGAACCCGAGGCCCGCCGACCCGAAGACGTGCAGCATCGGCACGAGCGAGACGGCGAGCCAGCGCCGCAGCCACGCGTGGACGTCGCCGGCGGCCCGCACGTCCGCGAGCAGCGGCGGCTCCTCGCCCGCCGGCCCGTCCTCGAGCACCGCCGCGAGCACCCGCGGGCCGCCCGCGGGGAACGGGGCGCGCGCGATGACGGTGAGGTCGGCGGCGAGCCGCTCGCCGCCGACCGCGGGGTCGAGGGTGGCGAAGCCGAGGTCGGCGATCACGCCGAACCCGGATGGCAGGGGCGGGAGGTGCGCGACGACGCGCGCGGCGTCGAGGGCCCGGCGCGCGTGCTCGGGCGGGGTGGTGCGCACGAAGTGGGTCAGGCGGGCGCGCAGCGGGAGCTTCCACGACGCCCCGGTCACCGTGTCGACGACGGTGCGCACCGACGACGTCGGCCACACCGGGTCGCCGAGCGGCCCGAGCCACCGCGCGCTGCCCTCGGCCTCGAGCAGCGCGAGCGTGGGGTCACGGGCGAGGACGCGCGCCTGGTACGGGTGCACCGGCAGCGCGGTCCAGCCGGCCGGGACGTGGGGCGCGACCGCGGCCGGCGGCGTCGGCGGCGCACCGTCGGCGAGGACGACGTCGTCGCGCAGCGCGAGGTGGTGCAGGACGAACGAGGCGCCCAGCTCGGGCGCCCAGGCGGCGAGGTCGTCGTCGCCGAGGCCCTCGGCGCTCTTCGGGGTGGGGTGGAACGGGTGGCCGTAGCGCACCGCCTGCTCGGCGTCGCGGGTGCGGTCGCCGGTCGGGGCGGCGGGCGCGTCCAGGTAGCGGGCCGTCCGCGCGACGCTGTCGGCGACGATGTCGGCGAGGTGGTCCACCGGCTCGCCCTCCCCGACGGTCTCGAGGACGGCGAGCACCACCTCGTCGTGGCTCGCGGGCCGCCCGTCGAGGGTGACCGCGCCGGCGAGGCGGTGGTGCCCGGTCGGGGAGCGGTGGCGCAGCGTCACGCCGAGCGTGCCGGCGGGGACCGACAGGAAGAGGGTGTCCCCGTCCCGGGCGACCGGCGGGTCCAGCTCGCGCAGCAACGAGGTGACGAGACGCTCGCGCGCCGCGCGCTCGGCGCGGGCGCGCGCGCCGGCGGTGCTCACCCGGGTGAGTCTGCCCGTCCGGCGCGGCGCGCCGTCGGCGCGGGCCTCATCGCGTCCCGCCGATCGACCCGGCCATCGCCTCCTGGCTGTCGCGCCGGAAGCGGCGCTTGTAGGCCCGCCAGTCGAAGCGGGCGAGGAACTCCTCGGCGGCCACGTAGCCGGCGTCGTAGAGCGCACGGGCGCGGGCCGGGGTGATGCCGAAGTCGAGCAGGCCCACGGCGCCGGCGTCGACGTGGATGGTGCGCGCGGCGACCCAGGGCTGGTTGAGCACGGCCTGGTCGCGGCCGAGGATCATCGTGGTGATCAGCTGTTCCAGCAGGCGCAGCGGCGCCGGCTGGGGGATGTCGAACCACCGCGAGTGGAACAGCGCGACGTTGTCGCCGATCCCGGGCTTGGGCGCCGTGGTGATCGTGACGCCGAACGTCGGGAACGCCGGCTCGCGCCCGTCGGTGCGGTCGAGCGAGTCGATGGGGAAGTTCGAGAGCAGCCCGCCGTCGACGAGCGTGGAGGTCACGCCCGTGCGCGCATTGGTCAGCGTCGTCGGCTTGAACAGGAACGGGATCGCCATCGAGGCGCGCACCGCGTCGGCGACCGGCTGCTCGTCGGGGTCGAGGCCGTACACGGTGCGGTAGTCCCACGGCAGCCGCACCAGCTGCCCGAGCGTGAGGTCCGAGCACGTGACGACGAGCCGGTAGCGCTGCGCGGGCGGCAGCGACGGGTCGTCGATCCGCAGGTCGCCGAAGGTGTGCACGCCCAGGGCGGCGAGCTCCTCGGCCACCCACGTGTGCAGCCACTCGCCCTGGTAGAGCCCCTGCCCGCCGAGGAACGCGAGTGCGGGCCCGGCGAGCGGGAGGCGGGCGATGCCGCTGCGGTCGGCGACCTCGCGGAAGTTCAGCCGTGCGGTGATCTCGCCGAGCTGCTCGCCCGCCGCGCCCGCGGCGGCCATCGCCCCGACGAGGGCGCCCGCCGAGGTGCCCGAGATGCGGTGCGGCTCCCAGCCGCGGTCCGTCATCGCGGCGACCGCTCCGGCGAGCCCGATGCCCTTGACCCCGCCGCCCTCGAGCACGAGGTCCGCCGGGCGTCGGCGCCTGGCTGTGGTGGCCATGCGGGCCATGTTCCCCCCATCGTCACCCGACTGCGCGGGCCCACCGCTGTCGTGGTGGGCTGATCCGCCCGTGCCGATCCTGCGCCTCCGGGACCGACCCCAGCACTGAGGCTCGCCCTACTCCGCGCGCAGCTCCTCCAGCTCGTCGTGCGCCCGGGCGAGGTCGGCCCGGGCCTCGTCGCGCTCGGCACGGGCCTCGTCGCGCTCCGCCCGCGCGGCGGCGAGGTCGCGCTGCGCGTCGGCGAGGTCGCCGCGCAGCGTGAGGATCGACGCCGCCCCGGCGATGGTGTGCCCCTCGTCGGACAGGGCGCGCACGCGGGCCGCGAAGTCGACCTGCCGGCGCGAGTACCGCCGCTGACCGCCCTCCGAACGCTCCGGGTGCAGCAGGTCGGCAGCGTCGAGGCTGCGCAGGAAGGCCGGTGCGACGCCGATGAGGTCGGCGGCCTGCCCGATGGTCAGCGACGGATAGTCGTGGTCGTCGAGCCGTTCGACGCCCATGGGCCCTCCTCCCGGGCAGTTGGGTGCGAGACGTGCGTGAGCACCCGCCGGGGCGCCCGGCGGGTGCTCACGTGTCGGTGTCGGTCGGTGTGGGTGTTGTGTCGGTGGGTGTCAGGACGTCGGCGCCTCCTCACGGTGCTCGTCGGGGGTCCCTTCGATGCTGGTCGTCGCGGCGGCGTGCTCGATCTCGATGCGACGCGGCTTGGCGCGCTCGGCGACGGGGATCGTCAGCGTCAGCACGCCGTCGGTGTACGAGGCGTGGAGCTTGTCGAGGTCGAGGTCGCGGCCCAGCACGAGCTGGCGGCTGTAGCGCCCGCGGGGTCGCTCGGCGACGAGGTAGTCGCCGTCGCTGCTCGGCGCGGTGCGCGCGGCCGTGACGGTGAGCGCGTTGCCGTCGACCGAGACGTCGATCGAGCCCGGGTCGACGCCCGGGAGGTCGAACGAGGCGACGAAGTGGTCACCGGCCCGGTAGACGTCCATCGGCATCCCGCTCACGGCCTGCTGCCGGGAGGCGCCGGCGAGGCGCTCGAGCGCGCGGAACGGGTCGAAGGGGTCGTAGTTCAGCAGCACGATCGGTCATCTCCTTCCCTCGACGTACTGCGCTGTGGAGGACTCCGATGCCATAGTTGTATCTCCGTCTGCAGGTTTGTGCAAGTACCGGTTGAAGATTTTTTGGCGGCGGACGGAGAGATCCCGTCGACGCTGCCCGTCGTCGGTCGGTTGTGCGAACGTGTGTTCGTGTCCGGCGAGCCGACGATCCTCCATGCGGATCTCGACGCCTTCTACGCCTCGGTCGAGCAGCGCGACGACCCCGCGCTGCGCGGGCGCCCGGTCATCGTCGGCGGGGGCGTCGTGCTCGCCTGCAGTTACGAGGCCAAGGCCCGCGGGGTGCGCACGGCGATGGGCGGGCGGATGGCGCGTGCGCTGTGCCCGGACGCGGTCGTCGTCCCGCCGCGGATGGAGGCCTACAGCGGCGCGAGCCGGGCGGTGTTCGCCGTGTTCGACTCGGTGACGCCGCTGGTCGAGCCGATCTCGATCGACGAGGCGTTCCTCGACGTCTCCGGCCTGCGCCGCCTCGCCGGCCCGCCCGCGGAGATCGCGGCGCGGCTGCGCCGCGAGGTCGCCGCCGACGTGGGCCTGCCGATCACCGTGGGCGTGGCGAACACGAAGTTCCTCGCCAAGGTCGCGAGCCGGGTCGCCAAGCCGGACGGGCTGCTCGTGGTCGAGCCCGGCGGCGAGCTGGCGTTCCTGCACCCGCTGCCGGTCGAGGTGCTGTGGGGCGTCGGCGAGGTGACCTCGCGCAAGCTGCGCGGCCACGGCGTCACCACCGTCGGCGACCTGGCCGCGATCGGCGCCCCGACCCTCGAGTCCCTGCTCGGCCGCGCCGCCGGGCGTCACCTCGACGCCCTCGCCCACGGCCGCGACCCCCGCCGGGTGCAGGGCGGACGGCGCCGCCGCTCGGTGGGGGCGCAGCGCGCGCTCGGGCGCGGGCCCGTCTCACCCGAGCGCACCGACGCCGTGCTCATGGGCCTCGTCGACCGCGTGACCCGCCGGATGCGCCGTGCCGGGCGCACCGGGCGCACGGTCACCCTGCGGCTGCGGTTCGCCGACTTCACGCGCGCGACGCGCTCGCACACCCTCACCGTCGCGACGGCCGAGCACGACGCGGTCCTCGGCGCCGTCCGCCTGCTCGCGGAGGCCGCCGCGCCGCTCATCGCCGAGCGCGGGCTGACGATGCTCGGCGTGGCCGTCGGCAACCTCGACGACACCGGCGGCGCCCAGCTCGAGCTGCCGTTCGCCGGGGAGGCCCACCACTCCCCGGCCCTCGGCGCAGCGCTGGACCTCGCGGTCGACGACGTGCGCGAGCGCTACGGCCTCTCGGCGGTCACGCGCGGCACGCTGCTGGGGCGCGACCAGGGGCTCGAGATGCCGATGCTGCCGGACTGACCGGCTACTTCCTCTCCCGCCAGCCGCGCTCGAACGGCAGGCGCCAGGCGTTCGGCGCGATGAGCTGGTGGATGGCGTTCGGCCCCCAGGAACCGACCGGGTACGGCTTGACCGGCGGCGGGTCGGCGAGCAGGGGGATCGAACGCTCCCACAGCGACTCGATGCCCTCCGACGTCGTGAACAGCGTGTGGTCGCCGCGCATCGCGTCGAGGATCAGGCGCTCGTAGGCCTCGAGGACGTCGGCGGCCTCGCCGGTCTCCTGGGTGGAGAACTGCATCGAGAGCTTCTGCAGCCGCATCCCGGGTCCGGGGCGCTTGCCGTAGAACGACAGGGAGACGCGCGAGGAGTCCGCGAGGTCGAACGTCAGGTGGTCCGGGCCCTGGGTGCCGACGCCCGAGCCCTGCGGGAACATCGTGCGCGGCGCCTCCTTGAACGCGATCGAGATGATCCGCTGGCCCTCGGCCAGGCGCTTGCCGGTGCGCAGGTAGAACGGCACGCCCGCCCAGCGCCAGTTGTCGAGCCCGACCTTGAGCGCGATGAACGTCTCGGTGTCCGAGTCGTTCGCGACGTCGGGGTGGTCACGGTAGCCGCCGAACTGCCCCCGCACGACGTGCTCGGGATGGATCGGCAGCAGCGAGCGGAAGACCTTGTTCTTCTCCTCGCTGATCGACCGGGGCTCGAGCGCCGTCGGCGGCTCCATGGCCACGAACGCCATCACCTGCATGAGGTGGGTGACGACCATGTCCTTGTACGCACCGGTCGCCTCGTAGAACGAGGCGCGCGTGTCCAGCCCCAGCTCCTCGGGGATGTCGATCTGGACGTGGTCGATGAAGTTGCGGTTCCAGATCGGCTCGAACAGCCCGTTGGCGAAGCGGAACGCGAGGATGTTCTGCGCCGCCTCCTTGCCGAGGAAGTGGTCGATGCGGAAGACCTGGGACTCGTCGAAGACCTCGTGCACGAAGTCGTTGAGCTCGACCGCGCTCTCGAAGTCGTGCCCGAAGGGCTTCTCCATGATCACCCGGGAGCCGCCGACGAGGTCGGCGTCGCGCAGCATCTCGACGACGGCCTGCGCGGCCCGCGGCGGCACCGAGAGGTAGTGCAGCAGCCGCGCGTCGTCGCCGAGCTGCGACTGCGCCTCCTTCACCGCCGAGGTGAGGCCCTCCGGCCCGGCGCTCTGGGGCACGTAGGTCAGACGGGCGGCGAAGTCCTCCCAGTCGTCCTCCCCGAGCCGGTGCATCCCGAAGTTCTGCACGGCGTCGTGGGCGAGGGCCCGGAACTGCTCGGTGTCGATGTCCTCCATCGCCGTGCCCACGATGCGGATCTGGGGCGCCAGCGCGGACTCGGCGAGGTAGGCGAGGCCGGGCAGGAGCTTGCGTTTCGCGAGGTCGCCGGTGCAGCCGAACAGCACGATGACGTGGGGGAGCGTCGGCTCGAGGTCGCGCCGGAACGGACGCGAGCCGGGGCCGGGGTACGCGATGGACTCGGGCTGGCGGTCGGCCATACGGGGACCGTAGCCCGCGCAGGTGACGATCGTGGGTCGCCGCGACCGGACGTTCAGCTCCCGTTCTCGAGGATGCGCCGCAGCGTCTCCAGGTCGCGGGCGACGGCGTCCGCGTCGGCGGCGAAGTCGTCGTCGCCCATCCCGGGCCGCCGCCGGACGTGGAAGACGACCTCGGCGCCGTCGTCGAGGCGCACGACGCGCAGCGGGTTGTCGACGTCGGTGCCGTCGGGCAGGCGGACGACGTGGTCGAGCACGCCGAAGTCGTTGGCCGGCGCGAAGGTGATCTCGACGTGCCCCAGCGGTGAGTCGGCGGTCCACGTCCCGGGGCGGTCGGGCGCGGGCTCGACCTGCGCGCTCGCCAGCCCCGCGGCCCAGTCGACGAGGTGGCGCGGGTCGGCGGCGTAGGCGTACACCTCGCGCCAGTCGCGGGCGATCACGGTGCGCACCAGCCGGGTCTCGGTCGTCATGGCCGTGATCCTCGCGCGGAGCGGACGGCGGCGTCGTGGATCCGTCGGACAGGGCGGGGGCCTCGACTACGGTGCCGGCCCGTGGAGCTGGCGACGTCGGCGGGACGGGTGCGCGGGCTCGACCGTGACGGCCTCGGGGTCTTCCTCGGCCTGCCCTACGCCGAGGCGCCCGTGGGGCCGCGGCGGTTCGCGGCGCCGGTGCCGGTGACCGGCTGGGACGGGGTGCGCGACGCGACGGCCTTCGGTCCGGCCGTGCCGCAGGGCCCGCCCGCGCCGGGCGCGCCGTCACCGTGGCACCCCGCGGACGGCCTCGGGCCGCTGACGCTGAACGTGTTCACGCCGGACCCGGGCGGGTCGGGGCTGCCGGTCGTCGTGTGGTTCCACGGCGGCGCGTGGGTGCGGGGATCGCCGCGGATGCCCCTGCACGACGGGGGCGCGCTCGCCGCGGCCGGCGCGGTGGTCGTCACGGTCGGGTTCCGTCTCGGCGCCGAGGGCTTCGCGTCGCTGCCCGGCGCGCCGGAGGACCGGGGCCTGCTCGACCAGGTCGCGGCGCTGACCTGGGTGCACGAGCACGTCGCGTCGTTCGGCGGCGACCCCGGGTGCGTGACGGTCGCGGGTCAGTCCGGCGGCGCGGCGTCGGTGGCGGTGCTGCTCGCCGCGCCCACCACCGAGGGGCTGCTGCACCGTGCGGTCGCGCAGAGCGTGCACGGCGGCTTCCGCACCCGCGACGAGGCGGCCGGGGTGACCGCGCGCCTCGCCGCCGCGCTCGGCGTCGCGCCGACGGTCAGCGGGTTCGACCTGCCCCCGGAGCGGATCGTCGACGCCCAGGACGCGCCGCTGCGGGGGCCCGCCGACGGGGTGAGCGCCTTCGGGCCGGTCGTCGACGGCGATCTCGTCGTCGGGCAGCCGTGGGAGGGCCTCGCACAGCGGCCGCGTCCCGACGTGCCGCTGCTCGTGACCTGGATGCGCGAGGAGGCGCGGTCGTTCCCCCTCCCGCCCGCCGGCACCGACCCCGCCGACGTCGCGACGGCATTCGGGCTGGAGTGCGCGGCCGGCGACGCCTACCGTGCCCTCGCCGGTGACGTCGAGGAGGCCGTCGTGCTCCTGATCTCGGACGCGCTGCACCGGCTGCCCGCGCGGCGCACCGCCCGCGCCCACGCGGGCCCGGTGTGGACCGCCGAGCTCGCCTGGCGCAGCCCGCGGCTCGGCGCCTGCCACGGGCTCGACGTGCCGCTGCTGCTCGGGACCACCGACACCCGCCCCGCAGCGCGGATGCTCGGCGCGCCGCCACCCGCCGCAGCGGGGGCGCTCGGGGCGGAGCTGCGGCGGGCGTGGGTGGCGTTCGCGACGACCGGCGATCCGGGGTGGCCGCGGTACGGCGCCGGCGGCACCACCCGCCGCTGGGACCCCGATCCGACCGACGTCCCCGACCCCCTCGCGGCGTCGGCCGCGATCTGGGGCGATCCGGGGTCGTGATCGCGATTCGGGTCGTCCTGCGCACGCACTGGCACGAGCTGGTGGGCGACCCGGACTCGTTCCTGGGGCGCCTGCGCCGCACGCTGAGATCACGATCCCGGTGACCGGCCCCCGCACATCGGCGGTTTCGTCACCGAACTCGCGATCACGCCCGCCGCAGCACCGCCGGCGCCGTGACGCCCAGCGCCGCGAGGTAGGCCCCGGCGCACGCCGCCAGCGCCACCAGCGCGGGGGTGCCGAGGGCCTCGAGCGGCAGCATCCGGAACGCGTGCACGAGCAGCACGGCCAGCGCCACCCCGACCGCCGCGACCATCGTCGCGACCGGGGCGAGGCGCCCCCGCAGCGTGGTGCCCGCGAGCAGGACCGCCGGCACCGCGAGCAGCAGCAGCCCGTGCACGCCGATCGCGTGCGGCAGCACGAGGTCCCCGCCCGCGGTGGCCGCGCGGAAGCCGGCGAGGTCGGGGCCGACCACGGCCGCGTCGGGACCGAGGTAGGCACCGCTGCGGCCGAACCCGCTCCCGATGCCGCCGCGGTAGACGCCGCTGTTGGTGGAGATCATGACCATGCCGATCGCGCACCCCACGAGCAGCACCACGACACCCGCGGCGACGCCCAGACGTAGCGGCGGCGCGGCGTCGCGCGAGCGCAGCGTCGCGACGAGCAGCACGACCATCCCGACGACGAACAGCGCGGCGGTGCCGGCCGCGCCGCCGCGCATGAGCGCGGTGTCGAGCGGGGTCGCGAAGTTGTAGTGGCTCGGGACGCCCCGCCACGCCTGGACACCGATGATCGCGGTCTCGCCGAACCCGAACGCCAGCACCGTCGCGCCGACGACGTGGCGCTGCCAGGCGCGAGTGCGCAGCTGCGGCAGGACCAGCGCGACCGACCAGCACAGGAGCCAGCCGGTCTCGGCGAACGTCGCGGGCTTGCGCAGCGAGACCGGCCCGCTCACCGGCCCGCCGAGCAGCACGAGGGCGACGACGTGCACGACCATCGCGACGAGCAGGACCGCGCCGGCGAGCCACAGCACCCGCGGCCAGGTGGGGGCCCGGACGGCAGGCGGCAGGGTGGTGGCCACGACAGGTCCTTCTCCGAGGAAACGATGACAAGGTGTAACGGTATCCGTCGTGGCACGGTTCGTCCACGGCTATCGTCGTCCTCGTGCACGCACCCGTCCCGCCCGTGGGCAGCGCGTTCCTGTTGACGCAGCTGGGCACGCACGCCGCCCAGGCCTTCGCGCAGCGGATCGGCGAGCTCGACCTGACCCCGCCCCAGACCGGCCTGCTGCGCGCGATCGCCGGCGCGCCCGGCAGCAGCCAGCAGGCCCTCGCCGACCGGCTCGGCACGCCCGCGACCCGGCTCGTCGCGCTCGTCGACGGCCTCGAGGAGCGCGGGCTCGTCGAGCGCCGCCGCAACCCCGCCGACCGGCGCCTGCACGCCGTGCACCTCACCGACGCCGGTACGGCCCTGCTCGCGGACATCGGCCGGGTCGCCCGCGAGCACGACGACGACCTGCTCGCCGCCCTCGACCCCGGCGAGCGTGCGCGGCTGCGCGAGCTGCTCGCCAAGGTCGCGGCCGACCGGGGCCTCGCCCCCGGCGTGCACCCCGGCTACCGGACGCTGCCGCCCGCCTGACCCGGTGTGCGCCCCGCTCGTGCCGGGCACCACGCCGCATGACCACGACAGCAGCGGGGCCGGCGACCGGCCGGTCCGTCCTCGCCGGTGTCCTCATCGGCGTGGGCGTCGCGGCGTTCATCGACGAGACCGTCTTCCACCAGCTGCTGCACTGGCACCACTTCTACGACGGGTCGACGCTCGAGGCGGGCCTGGTGTCCGACGGGTTCTTCCACGCCGGCGGGTGGCTCGCGATCGTCGTCGGCCTGTTCCTCTTCGCCGACCTCCAGCGCCGCCACGCCACCGTCCCGAAGCGGGTGTGGGGCGGCGGGTTCCTGGGCTGGGGCGCGTTCCAGGTCTACGACGGGCTGTTCCAGCACAAGGTGCTCGGGCTGCACCAGATCCGCTACGAGGTCGACCTGCTGCCCTACGACCTCGCCTGGAACATCAGCGGCGCGCTGGGGATCGTGGTCGGCGCGGTGCTGCTCGCCGGGCGGGCCCGGCCCGTGGCGTCGCGGTGAGCACGGGCTGGTGGCCGGCGCTGCCGCTGCTGGCCGTCGCCGGGGCCTACCTCGCGGCCGGACTGCGGCTGCACCGCCGGGGTGACTGCTGGCCGCTCCGACGGTGGGCCGCCGCGGCCGCCGGGGTGGCCACGCTCGGGATCGCCCTGCTGCCGCCGCTCGCGACACACGCGCACCACCTGTTCGTCGTGCACGTCGTCGCGCACCTGCTGCTCGCGATGGTGGCGCCGCTGCTGCTCGCGCTGGGCGCGCCCGTGACGCTGGCGCTGCGCGCGCTGCCGACCCCGGGCCGCCGTCACCTGCTCGCCGTGCTGCACAGCGCGCCCGCGTGCGTGGTCACGTGGCCCCCGGCGGTCCTCGTGCTCGAGCTCGGCGGGATGGCGGCGTTCTACCTCACCGACCTCTTCGCCCTCGCCCACGCGCACCCCGCGCTGATGGCGCTGGTCGACCTGCACATGGTGCTCGCCGGCTTCCTGCTCGCGACCCTGCTCGTCGGCCCCGACCCCCTCCCGCGCCGCCCCGGCACGGTCGGCGCGCTGCTGACGCTGCTGGTCGCGGCCGCGGGGCACGACGTGCTGGCCAAGCTCATGTACGCGCGCCTCCTGCCCGCCGAGGCCGGGAGCGCGGCGGACATCCGGCTCGGCGCGCAGGTCATGTACTACGGCGGCAGCGCGGTCGAGGTCGCGCTCGCGGTCGCGCTGATGGCCGCCTGGTACGCCCGCGGTGGGCGGGAGCTGCGCCGCGAGCGGCGCCGGACCGTCAGCGCGCCGGCTCCGGCGCGGGCTCCGGTGTCGGGCGGGCACCCAGCACCCGGGTGAGGGCGGCGAGCAGGTCCGGGACGTCGTCGCGCGGCACGACGGCCTGGACCAGGGTGACGCGGTCGGGGTGCTCGGTCGCGTCCGCGAACGCCGCGCGCAGCTCGCCCACCGTCGTCGCGCGGGTCGCCGCCAGGTGCTCGCCGTCGCCCATGGCGCGGGCCAGCGTCGGCCAGTCCCACCGCGCGATGTCGTTGTAGGGCTCGGCGGGCCCGTGGATGGCGCGCTCCACGGTGTAGCCGTCGTTGTCGACGACGACGATCACGGCGGGGATGCGCTCGCGCAGCACGGTCGCGAGCTCGGTGGCGGTCATCTGCGCGGCGCCGTCGCCGATGAGCAGCACCCCGCGGTGCCCCGGGTGCGCGGTGCACGTGCCGAGCAGCGCGGGCAGCGTGTAGCCGATCGAGGCCCACAGCGGCTGGCCGACGAAGGTGACGCCGGCCGGCAGGCGGTGCGGGGCCATGCCGTAGAAGCTCGTGCCCTGGTCGGCGAGCACGACGTCGCCGGTGCGCAGCGCCGCGCTGACCTCCCGCCACAGGCTCGTCTGGCTCAGCGCCTGGTCGTCCGGAGCGGCGTCGGCGGCGGGCGTGGGCGCGGCGAGGGGCTCCGAGGGCGCCGGGCCGGAGCGGCGCGCGGCGACCTCGGCGACCAGCGGGCGCAGCGCGGCGAGCGCCGTTGGCAGCTCCACCGGCGCGAACGTCGCCGCCCCGACCGTCGCCGAGCGCGGACCGACGTCGATGGTGCGGTTGCGGGTGATGTGCTGGGTGAACATGCCGCTGTCGAGGTCGGTGAACGTCACGCCGGCGACGATCAGCACCGCGGCGTCCTCGACCGCCGTGCGCGTGGCCGGCGGGCTCGCCGCCCCGGTGTAGGTGCCGGCGAAGCGCGGGGCGCTCTCGTCGACGAGGCTCTTCGCCCACGGCGTCGTCGCGTGCGGCAGGGGTCCGGCGGCGAGGAGGTCCGCGAGGGTCTCCGCGGCGCCGAGCCGGTGGACGATCAGCCCGGCGAGCACGGCGACGTCGTCGGGCGACGCCGCGGTCTCGAGCAGGCGCCGCGCGGCGTCGACCAAGCCCGCCAGTGCCTCGGGGTCGGTGGTGTCGACGGCCGGGGGCAGGGGCGTCGTGGCCTCGGGGACGGGCGCGGCGGCGACGTCGGCGGGGACGACGAGGTAGCCGGGCAGGCGCCGGTCGCGGACCGCGCGCAGCACCCGGTCGATCTCGGCGACGGCGTTCTCGGGCGTCAGCGAGGCCCGCGCGCACGTGATGTCGGCGTGCATCGCGGTGAAGTGGCCGAACACCCCGTCGCCGAGGGTGTGGTGCACGGGACGCCGCTGGGCCTGGGCCGTCAGCGCGGGCGCCCCGACGACGTGCACCACCGGGACGTGCTCGGCGTAGGCGCCGGCGATCGCGTTGATGGCGCTGAGCTCGCCGACACCGAACGTCGTGCACAGCGCGGCGATCCCGCGCAGGCGTCCGTAGCCGTCGGCGGCGTAGCCGGCGTTGAGCTCGTTGGTGCACCCGGTCCAGCGCACCGTCGGGTGGTGCGTGACGTGGTCGAGCATGGCGAGGCTGTAGTCGCCGGGGACGCCGAAGACGCGGTCCACCCCCAGCTCGGCCAGCCGGTCGACGAGGTGGTCCGCGACGGTGTATCCGCTCACGCGCGGCAGACTCTCATCGTCGGCGGCACCCGGACCAGGCTCGGGAGGACAGCACGGTGCTCGTGTCCGAGGAGATCCGCGCGGCGGTCGCGGCCGGGCGGCCGGTCGTGGCCCTCGAGACCACGATCGTCACGCACGGCCTGCCGCGCCCCCGCAACCTCGAGGTCGCCCGCGCGGCCGAGGACCTGCTGCGGCGCGCGGACGTCGTCCCCGCGACGATCGGTGTCGTCGCCGGGCAGCCCGTCGTCGGCCTCGGCGCCGCGGAGCTGGCGCGCCTGGCCGAGGGCGACCGGGTCGAGAAGCTCAGCGTGCGCGACCTCCCGGCGGCGGTGGCCCGCGGCGTCGACGGGGGCACGACGGTGGCCGCGACGGCCTGGCTCGCCCACCGCGCGGGGATCGGGGTGTTCGCGACGGGCGGGCTCGGCGGGGTCCACCGGGGCGCGTCCACGACCTTCGACGAGTCCGCCGACCTCGTCGCGCTCGCCGGCGTACCGATCACCGTGGTGTCGGCGGGCGTGAAGTCGATCCTCGACGTCCCCGCGACCCTCGAGCGCCTCGAGACGCTGAACGTCACGGTGCTCGGCTACCGCACCGACGCCTCCCGGGCTTCTACGTCACCGACGCCGGTGTGCCCGTGCCCGCGCGGGTGGACGCGCCGGCGGAGGCCGCCGCGGTGATCCGCGCCCGTGACGCGCTGGGCCTGCCCGGAGCGGTGCTGCTGGCGAACCCCGTCGCCGCCGCGGCGCAGCTCGACGTCGCGGAGCACCGCGCGGTGCTGGACGCCGCGCTCGCCGCCGCGGACGCGGGCGGCGTCACCGGTCACGACACGACCCCCTTCCTGCTCGACCACGTGCACCGCGCCACCGAGGGGCGCAGCCTCGAGGTCAACACGGCGGTGTACCTCGGCAACACGGCGCTGGCCGGTGAGGTGGCGGTCGTCCTGGCCGGCCGGTCACCAGCCGCATGAGCAGCGGTCGTCGTGTAGGAACGGACGGACGACGGGTACGGCCGTCGGGACGAGGGCGAGGGGAGACGGCGTGACCGGCAGCGAGGTCGACTGGGACGCCGAGCGCCGGGCGTTCGCGGCCGAGGACGCGACCGAGCGCGCGCAGGGCAACGACGACTTCCCCGTCAACGGGGGCACGCGCGCCGGCCCCCGCGTCGGCCTGCTCGCGCAGGCGGTCGGTGAGCTGACGCACACCCTGCTGGCGACGCCCGAGGTCGGCGGCATGGACGAGGTCCTCACCCGTGTCGTGGACCTCGGCGCGCGCCTGGTCCCCACCGCCGACGTCGTCAGCGTGACGCTGCGGCGGGCCGGCCGGGAGAGGGGCGGCCGCGACGGCTACGCGACCCCGGCCTACTCCGACGAGCTCGCGGTGCGGCTCGACGAGGAGCAGTACCGGCACGAGGAGGGGCCGTGTGTCCGCGCGCTCGAGGCCGGCGGGCTCGGTGTCGCCGGCAGCGAGGACCTCGCCCGGGACGAGCAGTGGCCCCGCTTCGGGCCCGCCGCCGCGGCGCTCGGGGTGGGCAGCGTCTTCGCGGTCGGGCTGTTCCCCGTCGGCGAGAAGCGACCGCTGCGCGGCGCGCTGAACTTCTACCGCCGCGGCACCGGCGGCTTCGGGCAGACCGACCGCGAGGCCGGGATCCTGCTCGCCGCCCACCTGTCGACCGCGCTGGCGTACGTCACGGTCACCGAGGCCGCGCAGCTGCGCGACGTCGAGTTCCAGACCGCGCTCGACTCGCGCGACGTCATCGGCCAGGCCAAGGGCATCCTCATGGAGCGGCGCGGCCTGCCCGCCGACCAGGCGTTCGACGTCCTGCGCCGCGCGTCCCAGGACCTCAACGTCAAGCTGCGTGACGTCGCGGCCACGCTCGCGGAGCGCCGGGCCGACCTCTGAGCCGACCACCGACCGGCCGGTGATCGGGACGTGCACGAGGATCACCGCATGACCGACGACGAGACACCCGCCGCCGGCAGCCGGTCCGCACGGTGGCGGGCGGCCCTGAGCACCGCGGGACGGCGGGCCCGCGAGCTCGACCGCTCCGAGGGGCTGCGCGCCGCGGTGCAGCGGGTGCGCCGCGCGCTGCCCGGCGACGCGCACTTCGGTGACCCGCTCTCGCTCGGCGGCGCGAAGCACGCGGAGTTCGTGGGCCGCGCCGTCGTCGACCTCACCGGCGACCGGCCGGGCGTCACGCGCGAGGTCTCGCTGGGCGGGCTGCAGCTCTGGCAGGCGGTGCTCGAGCGGTTCGGCGGCGGGGCGGGCGAGCGCGAGGTGGCGCTGGTGTTCACCGACCTCGTCGAGTTCTCCCGCTGGGCGCTGCAGGCGGGCGACGACGAGGTGCAGCGCGTCCTGCGCGAGGTCAGCGAGGCCTGGGAGAAGCCGGTCACCGAGCGCGCGGGCACCGTCGTCAAGCGCCTCGGCGACGGGATGATGGCGGCGTTCGCCGACCCCGCCGCCGCGCTCGAGGCCGTGTTCGCCGCGCGCACGCGTCTCGCGGACGTGCACGCCGACGGCTGGACGCCCCGGATGCGCGCGGGCCTGCACCTCGGCCGGCCGCGCCGGGTGGGCGGCGACTACCTCGGCGTGGCCGTGAACACGGCGGCGCGCCTCGGCGACCGCGCCGGCCCCGGCGAGGTCCTCGTCAGCGGCGAGCTGCTCGCGCGCCTCGACGAGGCGAGCCTGCGCGTGCGCCGCAAGCGCTGGCACACGCGCCTCAAGGGCACCCCCGGGGACCTGCAGATCTTCGCGGTCGACCGGCCCGCGTGACGGTCGTTCAGCGACCCACGAGGGCGTCGTACGCGAGTCCCGTCGCGCCGGCGTAGACGACGTGGTGCAGGGCGTCGGTGGCCGCGGCGGACGCCCCGTAGCGCGGGGTCGGCGAGCCGAGGCCGAGCGCGGGCATCATCACCTGCTCGGCACCGAGGACGGCCGCGAGGTGGATCGCCGACGCGAGCGGGCCGCGGCGCCCGGCGAGGTCGAGCGCACCGCGGCCCAGGCCCCAGGCGGTGCCGTAGCCCCAGTGCGCGAGGGTGTTGAGCCGCTGCTGCGCGGTGTCGTCCGCGGGCCGCACGCCGGTGACCTCGGAGACGGCCTGCGCCGGGGTCGTCGACGACCCGCGGCCCTGCAGGCGCATCTCGATCGTGCTCGAGACGGTCATGGCCGCGGTGCCGAGCAGGCCGGCGAGCGCTCCGCGGCCGAGGGCGAGGACGGTGCGGTCGACGGGGCCGAGGCGGTCGGCGGGCCGGGTCCGCAGAGCGGTGGTCACGAAGGTCCCTCCCGGGACGGCGGGGGTGCGGTCACCGGCGGGTCCCCGGTGCGCCGGACCGCCCACACGTGCGCCGCCTCTCGGGTGAAGCGCCGCACGACAGGGGCCGGACGTCAGCGACGCACGCGCGCGGCACCACGGCCCAGCGCGAGGCCGGCGGCGAGCATCGCCACGGCGAGGACGACGTGCAGCGCGTTGTCGGCGCCGTTGACCGGCACGAAGTTCGCCGCGCTGTCGGACGGCACGAGCAGCCCGTAGACGACGAGCACCGCGTAGATCACGCCGCTGATCAGCAGGTAGCTGCGGGCGGCGGGTGCGGTCCGGGCCGCGAGCAGTCCGGCGACGCCGAAGAGCAGGTGCACGATGTTGTGCAGCACGGACACGTGGAACAGGCCGAGCAGCATGGCCCCGGAGTGCGGTCCGGCGAGCGCGAGCCCGTCACCGGTGGTGATGCCCGGCACGAAGCCCAGCACCCCCACCAGCAGGAACACCACTCCGAAGATCAGGGCGACGACCTGCACCGGGGTGCGGGTCATCGGGGACGTCGAGCGGGTGGCCATGGCCACCACCTCCTCGTGGTCGGGTCGGGAGAGCGCCCGACTACCCGATCCGCTGCCCTCGACCACACCGTTCGCACACTCGATGTCGGACCGAGATGTCAGACCGCGATGTCAGACCGTGATGCCAGACCGTGATGCCAGACCGTGATGACGGACCGCGATGTCAGACCGCCGCCGAGGCGTCGAGCACCGTGTCGACGAGGCGGCGCATCGCCGGCGACGGCGGGAGCCCCAGCTCGGCGTGCAGGAGGCGGCGGAACGCGTCGTACTGGCGCAGCGCCTCGCCCGCGTTGCCCTCCGCGAGGTGCACCTCGATCACCTGCCGGTGCGCGGTCTCGCGCAGCGGCTCGGTCTGCACCGCCACGAGCCCGAGCCGCAGCGCGTCGGCGAACCGCGCCGCGCTGCGGCGGGCGGCGCACAGCTCCTCGAGGGCGTGCAGGCGAAGCTGCCGGTAGCGCTCGCGCTCGACGGAGACCCAGTCGTCGTCCCAGCCGGGCAGGAGGTCCCCGGCGAGGAGCACCTGCTCGCACTCCTCGACGTCCTCGCCCTCGAGACGCCACAGGTCGACCGTGATGCCGGGGCAGAGCCCGACGTGACCCTCGGCGACCTCGACCAGCGGGCCGGCCTCCGTGCGGGGCAGGCGCCAGAGGGTCGAGCGCAGGTTGGACGCCGCGCGGGCGTCGGACGAGTCGCCCCACAGGGCGCCGTAGACCTGGTCGCGCCGGACCGGCGTCCGCTGCAGCGCGAGGTACGCCAGCAGGCGCTCCCCGCGCGGCGCGAGCAGCAGCGGTCGACCGCCGGAGCGACAGGAGATGCGGCCGAGCACCGAGAGCTCGGCGTGTGCGGTCGGCTCCACGAGGCCTCCACATCCTGAGTCGCGGACTCGCGGTGCGGCTCCCGGTGGTGAACCTGCGTCCCACTCCTGGTTCCCGACCCCGTTCCCCACAAACCGCGTCGCGCACGACCCGGTCGCCTGCTCCGGTGCCGCCGGGGGTGACGGTGCCGTGACGCCTCCCGTGACGGATCCCGTGACGTGTCTCGTGACGCCGTCGGTGCGCTCGGGAGAACGCCGATCGCGACGACCGGAGGTACACGCGCCGGCACAGGGCGTACACGGCCGCCCGGCACTGTCTCCCCGGTCGCCGGAGATCCGGCGTGATCGTCCCGTTCCGCGACCCCCCGCGAGGAGTGCCGTGTTCTTCCACTACAAGGGCCTGCAGTTCGAGTCGACCCCCGAGCGTCCCGACCCCGTCTTCGCGATGAAGCTCCAGGAGCTCCTCGGCGGTCACTGGGGTGAGCTCACGGTCGCGATGCAGTACCTCATGCAGGGCTGGAACTGCCGCATCCCCGGCAAGTACAAGGACCTGCTGCTCGACACGGGCACCGAGGAGCTGGCCCACGTCGAGATGATCTCGAACATGATCGCGAAGCTGCTCGAGGGCGCCCCCGCCGAGCAGACCGCGCGGGCCTGTGAGGACAACCCGATGCTCGCCGCGATCGTCGGCGGCCAGAACCCGCAGCACTCCATCGTCTCCGGCGGCGGCCCGGTGCTCGCCGACTCCGCCGGGACGCCGTGGAGCGGCAAGTGGATCGTCGCGAGCGGCAACCTGCTCGCCGACTTCCGCGTCAACGCGGCCGCCGAGGGCCAGAGCAAGATCCAGGCCGCGCGCGTCTACAACATGACCGACGACCCCGGCGTCAAGAAGATGCTCAAGTTCAACCTGGCGCGCGACTCGATGCACCAGAACCAGTGGCTCGCCGCCATCGAGGAGCTCAAGGACGAGGGCCTCGAGTACGACCCGGTGCCGTCCGGGATCATCGACGAGGAGTTCGACGAGTACTCCGGGCAGCTGTGGAACCTCTCGGCGGGCAGCGACTCGGCCCAGGGCCGTTGGGCCTCGGGGCCGCGTCCCGACGGGCGCGGCGACTTCAGCTACGTGGACAGCCCGGAGCCGCTGGCGCCGGAGCCCACGCCGCCGTCGGCCGACCCGTACCTCTACGCGACGGTGCCCGGCGGCCCCAACGGCCAGCGTCCCGACGGGACCCGCAACGGCAGCCGGAGCGCGTCCGGCCAGGCCTGACGGCCGTCCGCCCCCACGTGGGCGGTCCCGTGCCCCGCACGGGTCCGCCCACGGGCGGCACGTCGTCCCCGCCGGCGTCCGCCGGCCCACCCCGAGGAGGTCCCCGTGCCCCGGCCCTCGCCCGGCCGCGTCGTGGCCGTCGCCGCGGTGCTCTCGCTCGCCCTGGTCGCCGCGGGCCTGGTGACGCACGCCCTCGACGGCCCGACGGTCCTGCAGCTCGCGCTCGCCGTGGCGGCGGTGTCGGTCCGGCCGCTCGCCGTGATCGTCCACCGGCGGCAGGGCGAGGAGTCCGGTGCGAGTGGGTACACCGCGGCCGGTTGACGTCCCAGCCGTCGGCACCACCCGCGAGCCCAGACGGGAGTCACCCCGTGACCACCACGCCACAGACCCCGCAGTCGAACGAGCAGTCCACGGACTTCATCGACCTCCTGTCCGCCGAGCACCGGGAGGTCGAGCGGCTCTTCGCCGAGCTCGAGGCCCGGTTCGGCTCCTCGGCGTCCGAGGTCGAGGACACCGCCCGGGAGGTCGTCACCCGCCTCGTGCAGCACTCGGTGGCCGAGGAGGTGCACCTCTACCCGCTCGTGCGCGAGGTCCTCGACGACGGCGACGCCCTCGCCGATCGCGAGATCGCCGAGCACGACGACGCCGAGCGGACCATGAAGCGCCTCGAGGGACTCCCGGCGAAGAGCGGCGACTTCTGGATCACCTACCGGATCCTCACCAACCTCATCGCCCAGCACGTGGGGGAGGAGGAGCAGTACCTGTTCCCCCGTCTCGCCGCGGCGGTGTCGAAGGAGCACCGGGAGGAGATCGGCCGTCGCCTGCAGTCGACCGAGTACACGGCGCCGACGCGCCCGCACCCCGGCGCGCCGTCGGAGGGCGGGAAGCTCGCGGCCCTCGCCCCGGGCACCGGTCTCGTGGACCGGGTGCGCGACGCGCTCACCGGCCGGGGTCGCTGAGCAGCCCGGAGAGGGAGCCGCGCGACCGCTCAGTGCCGCAGCGTCGCGCTCGGCGAGCGTCCGTAGTGCTCCCGGTAGACCACCGAGAAGCGGCCCGGGTGGCCGAACCCCCAGCGCGCGGCGATCGTCTCGACGCGGTCGCCGCGCGTGGGGTCGGCGGCCTGCAGGTCGCGGTGGGCGCTCTCGAGGCGCACCCGGCGCAGGTACTCCAGGGGCGTGGTGTCGCGGTGGCGGCGGAAGGCGAGCTGGAGGGACCGCGGGCCGATCCGGGCGGCCTCCGCGATCTCGGTCAGCCCGATGTCCTCGTGCGCGTGGGCGTCCATGAACTCGACGGCCCGGCGGACCGTGCCCGGTTCGGCGTTGTCCTCGTCGTGCCCGCCGGGGCCGCACAGCGCGTGCCGGACCGTGTTCGGGAAGGTCGCGAGCATGGCGACGGCGAGCTGGCGCACGAGGTTCGCGCGGACGAGTGGCGCGGCCATGAGCTCGTCGGAGCCCAGCACGTCGTCGACGTGCGCGACCAGGCGTGACCAGTAGTCCGCGAGCGCCGGCGAGACCGGCGCCGACCCCGTGAAGGCGACGGCCTCCCGCTCCAGCCCCGCGAGCTCCGCGCCGACCCGGACGACCTCGGCCTGGTCGACCATGCAGACGCGGGCGGTGACGTCGTCCCACCCGGTCTCGTAGGGCGCCCAGCTCGGCAGGAGCTTGAGCCGCCCCGCGACCCGGCCGCTCCCGTCGTCGACCCAGGTGGGGCCGCCCTCCAGGGTCTCGACGACCACGAGCGCGTCCGTCGGCTGGGAGTAGGTGCGCAGCCCGCCGGAGTGCCGCAGGCGGCTGATCTCGAGGGCACCGGCCGCGGCGCCCTCGACCCAGAACGTGAAGTCCTCCGGGGCCACGTCCACCGGCGCCAGGTCGGTGTAGGTCTTGCGCACGTACTCGGTGGCGGCCTCGGGATCGGTGCTCGCCCACCGGTAGCGCAGGACCGGCTCCGGTCCGCTCCCGCCGTCCGTCATCCCACTCTCCTCGATCGGTCGCGCGCAACCGAGTATGACCGAGCGGCCTCGGATGGGCGAGAGGGTACTTCGGCACGCTTTCCATCAGCCAGCAGCACAGCGGACACGTAGAATCCTGGGCGGCTGACCAGTTTTCTCCGGAAGGTGCCTCCCGTGGCCTACCTGCTGCTCGCGATCGCGATCCTCTGCGAGGTCGTCGCGACCGTGTCGCTCAAGCTCTCCGAGGGCTTCACGCGGCTCGTGCCCTCGATCGTCGTGGTCGTGGGCTACCTCGCGACGTTCGCGCTGCTCTCCCAGGCGCTCGCGCGCGGGCTGGGGGTCAGCGTCGCCTACGGCGTGTGGGCCGCCGCCGGCGTCGCCCTCGTCGCGATCGCCGGGACGCTCTTCCTCGGCGAGTCGCTGACGTGGATCCAGGTCGGGGGCATCGCGCTCGTCATCGCCGGCGTCCTCGCCCTCGAGCTCGGCGCCCGGAACACGGGCGCGGCGTGACGGAGACGGCGTGACGGAGACGCTGTCCGCGACCGACGGCCGCCGCCGCAAGGGCGAGGAGCGCCGGCGGTTGCTGCGCGAGGCGACGATGCGCGTCATCTCGCGCGGCGGGGTGGCCGCGGTGACCCAGCGGGCCGTCGCGGCGGAGGCCGGGCTCGCGCCGAGCCTCGTGAGCTACCACTTCCCGACCGTCGACGCGCTGCTGCAGGCGACGCTGGCCGCGGTCAACGACGAGTGGGTGGGCGCCCTCGAGCGCTGCGCGCGCCAGGCGGACCCCCTGCCCCCGCTCGCGGCCCTCGTCGCGGCCGGGGCGGTGGGGCCCGAGGGCTCGATCGACGCCGAGTACGAGCTGTGCCTGCAGGCCGGGCGCCGTCCCGGGCTGCGCGACGAATGGGAGCGCTGGACCCGCGCGCTCGACGCCGCGCTCGCCCCCGTCGTCCCGGATCCGCGGAAGCGGGTGGCGGTGGGCGCGGCCGTCGACGGCCTGTTCCTGCGCTGCTGGTGCGACCCTGCGCCGTGGACCGCCGCGGACGTCGAGGCGGTGCTGCGGGCCCTCGTGCCGGGAGCGCCGGGGTGATCGGGAGTCTGGTGCGGCGTCGGACGTTCCCGCTACGGTCGGCTCCTCGGTGGCCCTCCGGGCGACCCCGAACACCCGCGGACGCGACGATGAAGAAGCTCGCCGAGCTGCTGGTCTGTTTCCTGCACCCCGTCGCGGTGGTGCTCGTGTGGCTCAACCTCATCGTGCGCCCGGAGCTCAGCGGCACCGCGAAGATCGTCTGGGCGGTCCTCGCCCTCGTGCCGGTCGTGCCCTTCGTCTACGTGCTCACCGGCGGCGAGCTGTGGGAGGGCAAGCAGCGGACGGCGTGAGCCGCCGCCGAGCGTCATCCGTGCTCCGGACGGCCGAGCGGATCTCTCGACGAGGTGACCCGGCCCGGGGTCATCGCCTACGGTCGTCGGACCGCGGTCGAGCAGCGTGCCGCGGCGCCCGCCGCCCCCGATCCGCGACGTCCGCGTCGGCAGGAGCGCGCATGCTCGAGCGGCCACGGACGCTGTGGGGAGCCGACCTCGCAACGGCTCTCGGCTTCCCGCCGCCCGGCGACGCCACGTGGAGCAGCATCGCCGAGGCCGGCGCCGAGAGCGTCGAGCTCAAGGTGCTGCTCGTGCCCCGGGAGGGCTCGACGCTGCGCCTCGCGGGCCGCCACGGGCGCGTGCGGACCCGGCGGCTGCACCTGCTCGACACGCCCGACCTCGCGCTGGCCCACCGCGGCGTCCACGTCCGCCTGCGCGACCGCGGGCGCGACCGCTGGGACCTCACGGTCCGGGTCCGCGGCGAGGACCCGGTGCCCGGCGGCGCCCCGCCGCCCGGCGTGCGCGTGGAGCTCGACGTGCTGCCCGGCGCCGTCTTCCGCAGCACCCAGGTGCGCGAGCCCGTCCCCGCCGGGCGCGCGTCGGCGTGCCGCGACGGCCGGGTCGACGTGCACGACCTGCTCACCGGTGACCAGGCCGCGCTGCTCGCGGGCGCGGTGCCGGACCTCGCCGAGGCGGCGCTCGGCGTCCACGGGCCGCTGGACATCGAGCGCGGCTCGGTGCCGCGGCCGCAGTGCCGGCTCGCCCACGCCCGCCACGAGCGCTGCCGCTTCCCGGGCGGTCGGGTGCTCGAGGAGTTCTCCGCGCGCTGCGCGCCGGCCGACGCCCGCGTCACCGCCGAGGCCGTCGCGGGGTTCCTGACGGGTCACGGCCTCGTCCCCGAGCCCCCGCACCGCACCAAGACCGCGGTGTGGGCCGACGTGCTGCGCGCCGCCCACCCGACCTAGGGGAGCGCCGTCAGATCACCAGCGAGGTCTGCACGGAGTACTGCGAGGCGCGGTAGATGTGCCGGCCGAGCTCGACGAGGCGTCCGGTGTCGTCGTAGACGAGGCGCTGCATCGTCACGCACGCCGCGGGCTCGGTCTCGCCGAGCAGCCCGGCCTCCTCCGTCGTCACCAGGCGCGCGCCGATCGTCTGGTGCGCGATCGCGAAGCCGACGCCCTGTGCGCGCAGGGTCGCGTAGAGGCCGCGCTCGCGCAGGTCGTCGTCCTCGAGGCGGAACCGGGCGGGCAGGTAGTTCGACATGATCGCGAGCGGTTCGCCGTCCACCCGGCGCAGGCGACGCAGGTAGGTCAGCGGCTCGTCGACCTCGACGAGTTCGTCGACGCCCAGCTCGGCGGGGGTGCCCTCCGCGCGCTCGAGAAGCTCCGTCGACGGCTCGTGGCCCGACGAGGCGAGGTCGTCGTGCAGGCTCGAGAACTTGACGTCGCGGCGAATGGGCGGCGCGGCGACGACCTGGGTGCCGACGCCGCGCTTGCGAACCAGCAGGCCCTTGCGCACGAGCTCCTGGATCGCCTGGCGCGCCGTGGGGCGGGCGAGGCCGAGGCGGGTGGTCATGGCCAGCTCGTTCTCCAGCCGGTCGCCCGCGCGCAGGCGGCCGTCGCCGATCGCGCGCTCGAGGGCGACCGCGAGCTGGTGGTAGAGCGGCACCGGGCTGGAGCGATCGAGGTCGATGTCCAGCTCGACGGGCCCGGAGGCGACGGTCATGGTGGCCAGCGTAGCGGGTCGGCGTCCATTCGTCTCTATGACTCTATGTCTGGACAAAGTATTGACGCTGCCGGGTCGCGCTGCTTAACGTCCTCGTCATCGCCGCGCCACGGAGCGACGGCGGGAGACCCATCAGCCAGCCGACCAGCCAGCCGAGGACAGCCCATGAGCACCGCCCCGCGCACCGTGCCGGAGGTCCTGACGTTCGGTCGCAGCGGCGTCGACATCTACCCGCTGCAGACCGGGATCGGCCTCGAGGACGTCGAGACCTTCGGCAAGTTCCTCGGCGGCACCACCGCCAACGTCGCCGTCGCCGCGAGCCGTCTCGGTCGGCGCGCCGCGATCATCACCGGCGTCGGCGACGACCCGTTCGGCCGGTACGTGCGCCGGGAGCTGCGCCGCCTCGGCGTCGACGACGCGCACGTCGTGACCGACCCGCACCACCTCACGCCCGTCACCTTCTGCGAGATCTTCCCGCCGGACGACTTCCCGCTCTGGTTCTACCGCCGGCCCACCGCCCCGGACCTGCAGGTGCGCACCGTCGATGTCGACCTCGACACCGTCCGGCAGGTCGACCTGCTGTGGCTGTCGGTCACCGGGCTGTCGGAGGAGCCGAGCCGGCAGACCCACCACGACGTGCTCGCCGCCCGCGACCGGCGCAGCCACGTCGTGCTCGACCTCGACTACCGCCCCATGTTCTGGCCCGACGCCGCGACCGCCACCTCAGAGGTCCAGAAGGTGCTCGGCCAGGTCACGGTCGCGGTGGGCAACCGCGAGGAGTGCGAGGTCGCGGTGGGGGAGACCGACCCGGAGCGCGCCGCCGACGCACTGCTCGAGGCCGGCGTCGAGGTGGCCGTCGTCAAGCAGGGCCCCCGCGGGGTGCTCGGCAAGACCCGGTCCGGCGAGCGGGTCGTCGCGCCGCCGATCCCGGTGACCCCGTTCAACGGCCTCGGCGCCGGCGACAGCTTCGGCGGCTCGCTCGCGCACGGCCTGCTGGCGGGCTGGGACCTCGCGACCGTGCTGCAGCGGGCCAACGCCGCCGGCGCGATCGTCGCCGCGCGGCTCGAGTGCTCCACCGCCATGCCCACCCCTGACGAGATCGACCACCTGCTCGAGAAGGGCACCCTGCCGTGAGCGAGTTCGCCGCCACCCACGACGAGGTCCGTGCGATCCGGGCCACCGAGCCCGGGCGCATCGCCAAGCTCCTCGCCGCCCGCCGCCGGCGCCCGTTCGTCCCCGCCGACGGCCGCCTCATGATCGTCGCCGCCGACCACCCCGCTCGCGGCGCGCTGTCGGCCTCCGGCCGTGCCGACGCCATGGCCAGCCGTCCCGAGCTGCTCGACCGCCTGTGCGCGGCGCTGGCCCGTCCGGGCGTCGACGGTGTGCTCGCGACGGCGGACATCCTCGAGGACCTGCTCCTGCTCGGCGCCCTCGAGGACAAGGTCGTCGTCTCGTCGCTCAACCGCGGCGGCCTCGCCGGCGCGCGGTTCGAGATGGACGACCGCATGACCGGCTACGACGTGCGCGGCACCGTCGAGTCGGGCTTCGACGCCGCCAAGATGCTCACCCGCATCGACTACGACGACGCGGCGACGGTCGCGACCCTGCAGGCCTGCGCCGAGGCCGTCACCGAGCTCAACCGGGCGCAGACCGTCGCGATGGTGGAGCCGTTCATCTCGCGGCGGGTCGAGGGCAAGGTCGTCAACGACCTGTCCGCCGACGCCGTGATCCGGTCGATCCACATCGCGCAGGGCCTCGGCGCCGGCAGCGCCTACACCTGGATGAAGCTGCCGGTGGTCGACGAGATGGAGCGCGTCATGGACGCGACCACGCTGCCGACGCTGCTGCTCGGGGGCGACCCGACCACGGCGCCCGACGAGACCTACGCGTCGTGGCGCCGGGCGCTCGCCCTGCCCAGCGTGCGCGGCCTCATCGTCGGGCGCACCCTGCTCTACCCCGCCGACGACGACGTCGCCGGCGCCGTCGACACCGCCGTCGCGATGGTCCGCCCGGGGGTGGCGGCGTGAGCGCCCCGGCCCGCTCGGAGCTGCACCTGCCCGCGGGCGCGGCCGCCACCCACGGCTACGACCTCGAGGTGACGCCCGCGGTCGCCGGCTGGACGCACTCGAGCCTGCGCACCCTGACCCTCCCCGCCGGCGCCGCGCACACCCTCGACACCGGCGACGAGGAGATGATCGTCGTCCCGCTGTCCGGCGGCGTCACGGTCACCGACGGCACCACAGAGTACGTGCTGTCCGGCCGGACCGACGTCTTCGCCGGCCCGACCGACGTCGCCTACCTGCCCGTCCGCACCACGGCGACGATCCGGGCCGCGGAGGGGCCGGCCGGGAGACGCAGCGGAGCGGAGCTCGACCATCCAGTGCGGATCGCGCTGACCGGCGCCCGCACCGACGTCGTGCTGCCGTTCCGCCACGTGCCCGTCGCGGACGTGCCCGTCGAGCTGCGCGGCGCCGGGCGGTGCAGCCGCCAGGTCCGCAACTTCGGCGCCGCCGGCGTGTTCGAGGCCGGCAGCCTCATCGCCGTCGAGGTCGTCACCCCGAGCGGGAACTGGTCGAGCTACCCGGCCCACAAGCACGACGAGGAGACCGACACCGAGTCGGCCCTCGAGGAGATCTACTACTACGAGATCGCGCCCGGCCCGCACGGCGAGCCCGGTCTCGGCTTCCACCGCACCAGCGGGTCCCCGGCGGGGGAGGTCGACCTCCTCGTCGAGGTCCACGACCGCGACACGGTGCTCGTGCCCCACGGCTGGCACGGCCCGTGCGCCGCCGCCCCCGGCCACGACATGTACTACCTCAACGTCATGGCCGGCCCCGGTGAGCGCGCCTGGAAGATCACCGACCACCCCGACCAGGCCTGGGTCCGCGCCACGTGGGCGGACCAGGCTGTTGATCCTCGTCTGGCGAACCCGCGATTGGTGTCCACCGATGACTGACCCGACCCACGGCACCGTCCGCCTCACCGTCGCCCAGGCCCTCGTCCGCTTCCTGGGCGCCCAGTACTCCGAGCGCGACGGCGTCGAGCAGCGCCTGTTCGCCGGCTGCTTCGGCATCTTCGGCCACGGCAACGTCGCCGGCATCGGGCAGGCGCTGCTCGAGGCCGAGCTCGCCGATCCGGACGAGCTGCCCTACGTCCTCGGCCGCAACGAGCAGGCGATGGTGCACTCCGCGGCCGCCTACGCCCGCATGAAGGACCGCCTGCAGACCTGGGCGGTCTCCACGAGCGTCGGGCCGGGCGCGACCAACATGGTCACCGGCGCCGCGCTGGCCACCATCAACCGGCTGCCGGTGCTGCTGCTGCCCGCCGACACCTTCGCCGACCGCGCGGCGTCGCCGCTGCTGCAGGAGCTGGAGCTGCCGGACTCGGGCGACGTCACCGTCAACGACTGCTTCCGCCCGGTCTCGCGCTACTTCGACCGCGTGTGGCGCCCCGAGCAGCTGCCCTCGGCGATGCTGGCCGCGATGCGGGTGCTCACCGACCCGGCCGAGACCGGCGCGGTGACGGTCTGCTTCCCGCAGGACGTGCAGGCCCAGGCCCACGACTGGCCGGTCGAGCTGTTCGCGAAGCGCGTCTGGCACGTGGCGCGGCCGCTGCCCGAGCGCGCGGCCGTCGCGCGGGCGGCCGAGGCCATCCGGTCGGCCCGCCGCCCCCTGGTCGTCGCCGGCGGCGGTGTGCACTACAGCGGGGCGACCGACGCCCTCGCCGCCTTCTGCGCGGCGACCGGCATCCCCGTCGGCCAGAGCCAGGCCGGCAAGGGCACGCTCGCCTTCGACCACCCGCAGTGCCTCGGCGCCGTCGGCTCCACGGGCACCACCGCGGCCAACGCGCTCGCCCGCGACGCCGACGTCGTCATCGGGATCGGCACCCGCTACTCCGACTTCACCACCGCCAGCCGCACGGCGTTCCAGGCGCCCGACGTCCGGTTCGTCAACGTCAACCTCGCCGGCATCGACGCGGTGAAGCACGCGGGCATCGGCGTCGTCGCCGACGCCCGCGAGACGCTCGAGGCGCTGACCGCGGCCCTCGACGGGTGGCGCGTCGACGCCGGCTACGAGGACGAGTACCGCCGGCTCGACGCCGAGTGGGAGAGCACGGTCGACGCCGCCCACGCCGCGCAGGAGTCGAACGGGCTGCTCACCCAGAACGCCGTGATCGGCATGGTCAACGAGCTGACCGACCCGCGCGACGTCGTCGTCTGCGCCGCGGGCTCCATGCCCGGTGACCTGCACAAACTCTGGCGCACCCGCGACCCGAAGGGCTACCACGTCGAGTACGGCTACTCGTGCATGGGCTACGAGGTGGCCGGCGGCGTGGGCGTCGCCATGGCCTGCCCCGACCGCGACGTCGTGGTCATGGTCGGCGACGGCTCCTACCTGATGATGGCCACGGAGCTGGTGACCGCCGTGCAGGAGGGCGTCAAGGTCATCACCGTCCTCGTGCAGAACCACGGCTACGCCTCCATCGGCGCGCTGTCCGAGGAGCTCGGCTCGCAGCGCTTCGGCACCCGCTACCGCTACCGGTCGGACAGCGGCCGGCTCGACGGCGAGCGGCTGCCCGTCGACCTCGCAGCCAACGCCGCGTCCCTCGGCGTGCGGGTGATCCCCGTCCGCACCGCCGACGAGCTCGCCGCCGCCCTGGGCGCGGCCAAGGCCGCGACCGAGAGCGTCGTCGTCCACGTCGAGACCGACCCGCTCGTGCCGGCCCCTGACTCCCGCTCCTGGTGGGACGTCCCCGTCGCCGAGGTGGCCTCGCTCGAGTCCACCCAGCGCGCCCGCAAGACCTACGACGACGCGAAGTCGACCCAGCGCGGCTTCCTCCACCCCAGCGAAGAGGTGTCCTCGTGACCTCCATCCGTGTCGGCAGCGCTCCCGACTCCTGGGGCGTCTGGTTCCCGGACGACCCCGACCAGACCCCGGCTGACCGCTTCCTCGACGAGGTCGCAGCCGCCGGCTACGACGTCATCGAGCTCGGCCCGTACGGCTACCTGCCGACCGACCCGACCGAGCTCGCCGACACCCTGCGCACCCACGGCCTGACGGTCTCGGCGGGCACGGTGTTCGAGCACCTGCACCGGCCGGACAGCTTCGACCACGTGTGGGACCAGGTCACGCAGGTCGCGTCGCTGACCCGCGCCGTGGGCGGCGAGCACCTCGTCGTCATCCCCGAGCCGTGGCGCGACCACAAGACCGGGGCCCCGTTGGAGTCGCCGACGCTCGACGTGGCGGGCTGGGACCGCCTGACGACCGGCATGGACACCCTCGGTCGCCGGGTGCTCGAGGAGTACGGCCTGCGCGTCCAGTTCCACTCGCACGCCGACTCGCACGTCGGCTACCAGTCCGAGATCGAGCGCTTCGTCGAGTCGACCGACCCGCGCTACGTGAACCTCTGCCTCGACACCGGGCACGTCGCCTACTACCGCGGCGACAACGTCGCGATCATCCGGAAGTACCCCGAACGCATCGGCTACCTGCACCTCAAGCAGGTCGACCCCGCCGTCATCGACCGCGTCGAGGCCGAGGACCTGCCGTTCCCGGACGCCGTCAAGGCCGGCGCGATGATCGAGCCGCCGTACGGCGTGCCCTCGATGCCCGAGGTCCTCGGCGCGATCGAGGAGGCGGGGCTGGACGTCTTCGCCATCGTCGAGCAGGACATGTACCCCTGCCCGCCCGACCAGCCGCTGCCGATCGCGCAGCGCACCCACACCTACCTCGGCTCGTGCGGCACCGGCTCGGTCCGCATCGGCACGCCGGCCGGAGAGGAGATCCGCTCGTGAACGACGAGATCCGCATCGCCGTCCTCGGCGTCGGCAAGATGGGCTCGTTCCACGTCGAGAGCCTCACCCGGCGCACCCGCGGCGCCCGCGTGACGGTGGTCAGTGACGTCTCCGACGAGCAGGCCCACCGCGTCGGCGACCCGATCGGCGCCCGGGTGGTCGCCGACCCTGCCGAGGCCATCGCCGCCGACGACGTCGACGCCGTCGTCATCGCGACCCCGGGCAGCGCACACGAGGCCCAGGTGCTCGCCTGCCTCGAGGCCGGCAAGCCCGTCCTGTGCGAGAAGCCGCTGACCACCGAGGCGGCGACCGCGGCCGCGGTGTACCGCCGCGAGACCGAGCTCGGCCGCCGGCTCATCCAGGTCGGCTTCATGCGCCGCTTCGACCGCGAGTACGCCGCGCTGCAACAGATGATCGCCGGCGGCGACCTCGGCGCGCCGCTCATGCTGCACTGCGCCCACCGCAACCCCGCGGTGCCGGAGTTCTTCGACTCCGAGTTCATGATCCGCGACTCGGTCGTGCACGAGGCCGACTCGGCGCGCTTCCTGCTCGGCGAGGAGATCGCCGCGGTCAGCGTGGTGCGGGGCCGCCCGACCGCCGAGGCCCCCGCGGGCGTCTCCGACCCGATGCTCGTGCTCTTCGAGGCCGAGTCCGGGGCCCTCGTGACGATCGAGATCTTCGTGCGCACCGGGATCGCCTACGAGGTCCGCACCGAGATCGTCGCCGAGCGCGGCTCGGCGCTGATCGGGCTGGACCAGAACGTGGTCACGAAGCGGGCGGGCGGAACCTGGGGCGGGACGATCACCCCGGACTTCGTCGCCCGCTTCGGGCAGGCCTACGACGACCAGATGCAGCGCTGGGTCGACGCCGCGCGCGCCGGGATCGCCTCCGGTGGCGACGCCGTCGACGGCCCCGGCAGCTGGGACGGCTACGCCGCCGCCGCGATCTGCGAGGCCGGTGTGGCCGCCGTCGTGAAGGGCGAGCGCATCGAGACGGGGATGGAGGACCGATCGTGAAGTTGGCCCTGGACGCCCAGATGTTCCACCGCACGCACGCGGTGACCGCTCTGCCCGACGCTGTCGCGCGCGCCGGCTACCAGTGGATGGAGCTCTCCCCGAAGGAGGACTTCATCCCGTTCTTCCAGTACCCGCGCGTCGACTCCGCGACCGTCGCCACGGTCCGGCGTCGCGCCGCTGACGCCGGCGTCGGCATCTCCTCGGTGCTGCCCGTCCTGCGCTGGTCGGGGCCGTCGGAGGACGCGCGACAGGCCGCGGTCCGCGCCTGGCGCCGCGCGATCCAGATCGCCGTCGACCTCGGCGTGGACACGATGAACACCGAGTTCAACGGCCGGCCCGAGGGCGCCGAGCACGCCGAGGCGATGTTCCTGCGCTCCTTCGAGGAACTGGCGCCGGATTTCGAGCGCGAGGGCGTCCGCCTCGTGCTCGAGCCCCACCCCGACGACTTCATCGAGGACGGGCACGCCGCGGTCGACATGGTCGCTGGGCTGGACCGCGACTGGGTCACTTTCCTGTACTGCACCCCCCACACGTTCCACCAGGGCAACGACCCTGCCGGGATCATCGCCCGCGCCGGCGCCCGCGTCACCAACGTGCACCTCGCCGACACCCTCGACCACGCCGCGTCGGGCGGCCTGCGCTACATCGTCAACCCGCCCGGGTCCACCGTCCGCGTGCACCAGCACGCGCCGATGGGGGCCGGCGAGGTCGACTTCGACGCCGTCTTCGCCGCGTTGGCGGCGGCCGGTTTCGACGGCACGCTCACCCACTGTGTGTTCGGCTGGGAGGAGCGCGCGACCGAGGTCGTGACGAGCGACCGCGACACGATCACCGCCCTCGTGGCGAAGCACTTCGGCTCGGACACCGTCCTCGAGTCCGCACCCGGGAGGAACCCCTGATGGAGACCCTGCAGCACTGGGCCGGCGGCGCCGCCCTCAAGTCGACGGGCGATCGCCTCGGCGACGTCACCGACCCGGCGACGGGCCAGGTGACCCGGCAGGTCGCGTTCGCCACCGAGGCCGACGTCGAGGCCGTGATCGCCGCGGCCCGCGACGCCTTCCCGTTGTGGCGCGACACGTCGCTGACCAAGCGCACGCAGATCCTGTTCCGGTTCCGCGAGCTGCTCAACGCCCGCGCCGACGAGCTCGCCGCGATCATCACGTCCGAGCACGGCAAGGTGCTCTCGGACGCTGCCGGCGAGGTCGCGCGCGGCCAGGAGGTCGTGGAGTTCGCGTGCGGGATGCCGCACCTGCTCAAGGGCTCGGCCACCGAGAACGCGTCGACCGGCATCGACGTGTCCTCGATCCGACAGCCGCTCGGGGTCGTCGGGATCATCAGCCCGTTCAACTTCCCCGCGATGGTCCCCATGTGGTTCTTCCCGATCGCGATCGCCGCGGGCAACACCGTGGTGCTCAAGCCCTCGGAGAAGGTCCCCTCCGCGGCGCTGTGGCTCGCCGAGCTGTGGCGTGAGGCCGGGCTGCCCGACGGCGTGTTCAACGTGCTCCACGGGGACAAGGTCGCGGTCGACGGGCTGCTGACCCACCCCGACGTCAAGAGCGTCAGCTTCGTGGGCTCGACGCCGATCGCCCGCTACGTCTACGAGACCGGCACCGCGCACGGCAAGCGCGTCCAGGCCCTCGGCGGGGCGAAGAACCACGCCGTCGTGCTGCCCGACGCCGACCTCGACCTCGCCGCCGACCAGGCCATCAACGCCGGTTTCGGCTCGGCCGGCGAACGCTGCATGGCGATCTCCGCGGTGGTCGCGGTCGGGTCGTGCGGCGACGCGCTGGTCGAGAAGATCGCCGAGCGGGCCCGCGGGCTGCGCACCGGCGACGGTCGTCGTGGCTGCGACATGGGCCCGCTGGTCACGGCGGCGGCCCGGGATCGGGTGTCGGGCTACGTGGACGCCGGCGAGGCCGCCGGGGCGTCGCTGGTCGTCGACGGGCGCGGCGTGTCTCCCGACGCCGAGGGGGAGGGCTTCTTCGTCGGGCCGACGCTGTTCGACCACGTCACCACCGACATGTCGATCTACACCGACGAGATCTTCGGCCCGGTGCTGTCCGTGGTCCGCGTCGACACCTACGACGAGGCCGTCGCGCTGATCAACGCCAACCCGTACGGCAACGGGACGGCGATCTTCACCAATGACGGCGGCGCTGCCCGCCGGTTCCAGAACGAGGTGGAGGTCGGCATGATCGGCATCAACGTGCCGGTCCCGGTGCCGATGGCCTACTACAGCTTCGGGGGCTGGAAGAACTCGCTGTTCGGCGACACCCACGCCCACGGCACCGAAGGCGTGCACTTCTTCACCCGCGGCAAGGTCGTCACCACCCGCTGGATCGACCCCGCGCGCCGCGGCGAGTCCGGCGAGCTCGACCTCGGGTTCCCCCGCAACAGCTGACGCGTGCCCCGCGGCCCGTGGCCGGTCGGTCCTCGACCGGCCCGCGGGTGTCCTCGGCGTGCCCACATGCCGGAGACGGGCGTCGAGGGTGACGACTTGGACATAATGTCAAGACAAAGTCTTGACGACCGACGCGCCGTCCCCGTAACTTCTCCGTCATCGCGCGACACCGCGGGGGCGGACGAGGGGCGTGCCGGCCGGGTGTCCGTCGCGAGCCTTTCTCATCGTCTCGAGAATTCCTCGCCGCGTGCTCTCGGCAGGTAGTGAAGAACTGTCGGAGAAATGCGGTCCACGATCCTCGGAAGCCTGGGGCGCCTTGGCGGCGTCCCAGGCTTCTTCTTTCTTGTCTCCGCTGGTCAGCGGGATGTCGATCTTTATACAAAGGGGGACAAGGAATTGTCGCCCAAACTCTTGACTTCGATCACACTCCACGGTCATCCTCGTCGTCACCAGGGATATTCGGTCGACCTCGACGGCCCCGGGGACGCTTCCCGGACGATGCCCGCGACTGATCTCGCCGAGCCCGACACCTCTCGTCACGCCATTCCTCAACGGGGAGCGCCACGTCATGACCACCTACAACGAGCAGCCGGCCAGGTCTGCTCTCCCGCCGGACGTGCCCGGCCCGCACTCGAAGCGGCTGGGCATCATCGCCGTCGTCGCCACCTTCGGCGGGCTCCTGTTCGGCTACGACACCGGCGTCATCAACGGCGCCCTCGAGCCGATGACCGCCGACCTCGGCCTGACCGCTCTCACCGAGGGCATCGTCGTCAGCATCCTGATCTTCGGCGCGGCCATCGGGGCGCTCGTGGGCGGTGCGTTGTCCGACCGGTTCGGCCGCCGCCACAACATCCTGCTGCTGGCGATCCTCTTCGCCCTCGCCACCATCGGCTGCGTCCTCTCGCCGACCTGGCCGGTGCTGGCGTTCTTCCGCTTCGTCCTCGGCCTGGCGGTCGGTGGCGCGTCCGCGACGGTGCCCGTCTACCTGGCCGAGGTGGCCCCGGCTGAGCGTCGCGGGAGCATCGTCACCCGCAACGAGGTCATGATCGTCAGCGGCCAGTTCGCCGCCTTCGTCATCAACGCGATCATCTTCAACATCTGGGGCGAGAACCCCGGTGTCTGGCGCGTCATGCTGGTCGTCGCCGTGCTGCCGGCGATCGCGCTGTTCGTCGGGATGCTGCGCATGCCCGAGAGCCCCCGCTGGCTGGTGTCGCAGGGCCGGGACGACGAGGCCCTCGCCGTCCTCCAGCAGGTGCGCACCCCGGAGCGAGCCCGCGCCGAGATGGCCGAGGTGCACGAGCTCGCCGAGGAGGAGCGGGCCGCGAAGACCGCCGGGGCGAGCGATCTGGGCGTGCGCTGGATCCGCCGGCTGATCCTGCTCGGCGCCGGCCTGGGCATGTTCCAGCAGTTCACCGGCATCAACTCGATCATGTACTACGGCACCCAGCTGCTCGGCGACGCCGGCTTCTCCGACAGCGCCGCGATCATCGCCAACACCGCGAACGGCCTGTTCAGCGTCCTCGGCATCACGGTCGGTCTGCTCGTCATGAACAGGATCAACCGTCGGACGCTGCTGCTCGGCGGCTTCGCGCTGACGACGTTCTTCCACCTGCTGGTCGGTCTGTCCGCGACGCTGCTGCCCGACGGCACCGCCAAGGCCTGGTTCATCCTGGTGTTCGTCGTGCTGTTCGTCTTCTTCATGCAGGGCACGATCGGCCCGCTGGTGTGGCTGCTGCTGGCCGAGATCTTCCCGCTCAAGATCCGCAGCCTCGCCATCGGCATCAGCGTGCTCGTGCTCTGGCTGTCGAACGCCGTCGTCTCGCTCGGCTTCCCCGTGGTCGTCGAGAACCTCGGCATCGCGCCGACGTTCTTCATCTTCGTCGCCCTCGGCGTGCTGGCCCTGATCTTCGTGTACCGCTCGGTGCCGGAGACCCGGGGGCGCTCTCTGGAGGACCTCGAGGAGCAGTTCCGCCGCCAGTACGCCTGACCCGCCCCGCTCTCCCCGGAAGGACCCACCATGACCGTGCTCGTCGCCGTCCCCGAGGGACGGGAAGGCCCCCAGGCCCTCCACGCGGGCGCCGGCGAGGCCCGGCTGCTCGACACCGACCTCGTCGTCCTCAACCTGACCCTGCACACCATCGACGTCTCGGGCCTGCCCGAGGACATGAAGGTCACACTCCTGGAGCGCCACGGGCCGGAGGACCGCGACCCCGCGGAGGCCGTCCTCGACGAGATCGACCAGCGACCCGACGTCCAGCGCCTCGTCATCGGGATGAAGCGCCGGTCGCCGGTGAGCAAGGCGCTGCTCGGCAGCGTCGCCCAGCGATTGCTGCTGGAGAGCCCGGTGCCGGTCCTGGCCGTCAAGGCCGAGGACTGACACCCCTCACACGGTGCGCGGGCCGCCCTCGGCGGTCCGCGCACCGGTGTGCCGGGGCAGGTGCGGCTCAGGTGGCCGCGGGGTGCCAGCGACGCAGCGCCTCGTAGACGAGCGCGCCGCCCGCGACGACGGGGAGGTCGACGATCCCGACGACGAGCAGCGCGGCGCCGCCGAGGTAGACGGGCGCGCGGTGCGGGAGCACCCGCTGCACGACGTGGGCGGCGTCGGCCGCGACCGACACCACCGTGTCGGTGACGTCGCGCGTGGCGGGCGCGGCGTCGCGGCGGGCGACGGCGGTCGAGGCGGCCGGCGAGTTCGAGGTCCTCGCCCCGGCGCTCGTCGAGAGTCGTTCGGACGGCCCGGTGGCGGGCACGACCGCCGGGGAGCCGGGCTCGTCGACGGGGGTGTCCGGGGCGGTGAGCGCCGTCGCGACCGGGTCCTCGCGCTTGTTCTTCGTCTTCGGGTCCTTGGCCATCTCGCGACGTTACGCCCGGATCTCCTGCTCGCACCCCCCTCGCGGGCAGCTCAGGGCGCGGCCGCGGCCCAGGCGTCGGGGTCGGCCACCGGGTGGCCGTGCATCGCGACGACGAGCGCCGGACGCAGCTCGGCCAGGCGGCGGCGTGACGCCACCGCGGCCGCCGGGTCGTCGTGCAGGCCGCGCGGCAGGGGCAGCCACCGGGGCGAGCGCGGATCGGTCGACACGTTGACCGGCCCGTCGCCGACGACGAGCACGCGGTCCTCCGCCCGCCACAGCGCGAGGGTGCCGGGGCTGTGGCCGGGCACGGCGAGCACCTCGAAGCCGCCGACGTGGTCGCCCTCGCGCAGGCGCCGGTCGACCGGGCGCCGCTCCCGCGCCAACGGGGCGAGGACCAGCCGGCCGAGCGCGCCGGAGTGGGTGTCGAGCCGCCCGCCCTCGAACCGGCCGGCGTCCGCCTCGCCCATCGCGAGCGGCGCGCCCGTCTGACGGCACAGCCACGCCGAGGACCCGACGTGGTCACCGTGCGCGTGGGTCACGGCGTGCAGGGCGACGTCGCGGCCCCGCAGCAGCGCGACGAGGCGGCGCGCCGACCACGGGAACCCCGCGTCGACGACGACGTCGCCCTCGGGGCCCTCGAGCAGCACCGTGTGCAGGAGACCGGCGGGGACGAGGGCGCCGAGGTGCACGCCGTCGGCGACCTCCCGCAGACGAGGAGCCATGCGTGCAGCCTGGCAGGCGAGCAGCGGATCAAGCGAGCAGCAGGTCAGGCGAGAACGGCCGTGACGAAGCCGTCGCGCTCGGCGGTGCCCGTGACCGTCGCGGGCACGGGGCGGGCGAACCCGGGGCCGTCGGTGACGAGGGTGTGGAACTCGCCGTTCTCGCCGCACGGGTCGACGCCGTCGGGCAGCTCCGCCAGCAGCTCGGCGTCCCAGGCGCGGCCCACGCATGCCGGGGGCACCCGCGCCGGGTCGACGCACACGACCACCGCCCGCACCCCGGCCGCGAGCATCTCCCGTGCGAGCGAGGCGGTCGGGCGCCCCCAGAGCGGGAACCGCGCCGCGAGCCCGGTGCCCTCGAGGGCCTGCTCGCGGAAGGCGCGGATGTCGGCGAGGAAGAGGTCGCCGTAGAGCACCTGCGTCGCCCCGTCCCCGCGCAGCCGGGCCCACGACGCGCGCGTGCGCTCCTCGTAGACGTCGTCCGGGCACGGCGCGGGCAGCTCGACGGTGGCGAGCGGCAGGCCCAGCGCGGCGGCCTGCGCCCGGACCAGCGCGAGCGGGACGTAGCTGGCCGCCACCTCGCTGCCGGCGCCGCCTGCGCGCACCGTGGTGTGCAGCCCCGCGACCTCGACGCCCGGGTCCGCGCGGGCGGCGGCGAGCGCGAACGCGCCGTCCTTGCCGCCCGACCAGCTCATCCAGGCCCGGTCCGTCATCGCCGCGACGGTAGCCCACGGGCACGCCGGCCGCGCCGGGTCGGACCGGCTCAGGTCGGGCTGGCCTCCTCCTCGTCGCCCTCGTGCTCGCGCCCAGACCCTGCTGCCGTTCCCGGCGCCGTGTCCTGTCCCGTGTCCTGCCCCGTGTCCTGCCCCGTGTCCTGTGCGGCCCTGTCCTTCGCCGCGACGGCGTCGTTGTCGACCGCGTTGCCGGTGGGGTCGACGTCGGTGGCGTCGAGGGACTCGTCCTGCGCGTCCTGCTGGGCCTGCTCTGGTCGTGACATGGCCCCCGGCTACCCGCCCGGCCCGGATCGGGTACCGCCGCGGGGTGACCGCAGCACGTCCCGGGCCCGAGCGTCCGATGCTCCCGACCGACGGCACCCCGCCGACCGGGCCCGGGTGGGCGGCCGAACTGACGTGGGACGGGGTCCGCGTGCTGGTCACGACCGTGCCCGGCGGCGTGCGGCTGACCGACGCCGACGGCCGGGACGTGACCGGCTCCTACCCCGAGATCGCGCACCTCGACACGAGCACGGCCTGGTGCTCGACGGCGAGGTCGTCGTGCTCGACGAGCGCGGCCGACCCCGCCCCGACCTGCTCGCCGACCGCGCCGCCCGGACCGCCCCGGACGAGCGGGCGCGGGACGAGGCGGCGGTCTCGCTCTACCTCGCCGACGTGCTCTGCGTCGACGGTGACGACCTGCGCGACCGCCCGTGGGACGAGCGGCGCGCCCGCCTCGAGGAGCTCGGGCTCGACGCGTGGCCACGGGTGGCGGTGGCGCCGGCGACGACGGAGGCCGCGCCCGCCGCGGTGCTCGCGCTCGCCCGGGAGCAGGGGCTCGCCGGGGTCGTCGCCAAGCGCCGCGACACCGGCTACGCGTCCGGGCGCCGGTCGTCGGCGTGGGTGCGGACGCTCGTCACCCCGCCGACCCGGTCGGGGGACGACCGGCTCGCCACCTACCGCGCGATGCGCGACTTCGCGGCGACGCCCGAGCCCGCCGGGGGCGCCCCGAGCGACGCGACGCCGATCTTCGTGGTGCAGCGGCACCGCGCCCGGCGGCTGCACTACGACGTCCGCCTCGAGGTCGACGGCGCGCTCGCGAGCTGGGCCGTGCCCCGCGGGCCGACGCTCGACCCCGCCGCGCGGCACATGGCCGTCCGCACCGAGGACCACCCCATGGACTACGCCTACTTCGAGGGCGTCATCCCGAAGGGCCAGTACGGCGGTGGTGACGTCATCGTGTGGGACCGCGGCACGTGGACGCCGGCCCGCACCGACGACCCGGCGGCGGCGCTCGCGGCGGGGGAGCTGCACTTCGACCTCGAGGGCGAGAAGCTGCGCGGGCGGTTCGTGCTGGTCCGGCGACGGGGGGACGGCTCGTCGAGCTCCTCGAACGGCAAGGAGCAGTGGGTGCTCGTGCACAAGCGCGACGACCACGCCGTCGACGGCTGGGACCCGGAGGACCACCCGCACTCGGTGACCAGCGGGCGCACCAACGACGAGGTCGCGGCCGCCCCGACGGCGTTGTGGGTGTCCGAGGCGCCCGCGGAGCACGCCGAGGTCCCGCTGGCCCCCGACGACCCCGCGCAGCAGGCCGCGGCGTCCGACGACGAGCTGGCCGCGCTCGACGCCCTCGGCGCGCGGGGGAGCTGGACCGTCGGCGGGCGCGAGCTCGCGCTGACCAACCTGGACAAGGTGCTGGTCCCCGGCGAGGCCGGCCCGCCCGTCACCAAGCGGGAGCTGATCCGCTACCACGCCCGGATCGCCCCGTACCTGCTGCCGTACCTGGCCGGGCGGCCGGTGAACCTGCACCGCTACCCCGACGGCACGGCCCGCCCGGGCTTCTGGCAGAAGGAGGTCCCCGACCACGCGCCGGGGTGGCTGCGGCGCTGGCGCAACCCGGAGGCGGCGCCCGACGAGACGCAGCAGTACTTCGTCGTCGACAGCACCCCGGCGCTGGTGTGGCTGGCGAACTACGGGGCGATCGAGCTGCACCCGTGGACGTCACGCCTGCCCGACGTCCACCAGCCGACCTGGGCGCTCATCGACATCGACCCCGGGCCGGCCGTGGGGTTCGCCGACGTGCTCGTGCTCGCCCGGCTCTACCGCACCGCCCTCGCGCACGTGGGCGCCGAGGCGGCGCCCAAGGTGACGGGCAAGCGGGGCGTGCAGATCTGGGTGCCGATCGCCGACGGCTACACCTTCGACGACACCCGCGCGTGGGTCGAGAAGCTCTCGCGCGCCGTCGGCCGGACCGTCCCGCAGCTCGTGTCGTGGGAGTGGCACACCGACCGGCGCCGCGGGCTCGCGCGGCTGGACTACACGCAGAACGCGATCAACAAGACCCTCGTGGCGCCGTTCAGCCCGCGCCCGTCCCCGGACGCGCCGGTCTCGATGCCGATCACCTGGGACGAGCTGGACGACCCGGACCTGACACCGGACCGCTGGACGGTCCGGACCGCGCTCGACCGCCTCGCCGACGTCGGGGACCCGCTGCGGCCGCTGCTCGGCCGGGCGCAGACGCTGCCGTCCCTCTAGACCCGGCGCCGCTGCCGCAGCACCAGCACCGTGGTGACGAGCAGGACGAGCGTGCCGATCGACTCCACGACGAGCGTGGTCGGCGCCAGGTCGTAGTCGAGGCTGGAGCGGATGCCGAAGAGCCCGACGGTGAGGGCGAGCACCAGGGCCGCGAGCGTGCCGGCGAGGAACAGCAGGCCCAGCACGACGGAGATCGCGAGCAGCTCCCCGCGCGTGACGACCACGGCGACCGCGAGGACCAGCGCGCCGATCGCGTTGAGGATGAACAGGTTCCCGAGCACCCCACCGGTGCCGTTGAACACCAGCCAGAGGTGGATGCCGCCCATCGCCAGCAGGGCGATCGCGGACAGGATCTGCCACGGCTTGGTGGAGCGCCGCCCGCCGTGCGCGATCCGCACCGTCGGTGCGCCACTCGGACCGGCCGGCCCTGCCGCGTGCGTCATGTCCTCACCCCGTGTCCCTCGCCCCGACCGCCCGCCTGTGCAGCGCATGGTCCTCCGGTGCGGGGCGCGGGTCGAGGGTCATCTCCCGTCGCGCCGGGAGCTCGCGAAGAGCCAGCCGCCGAGGGGGATGAGCAGGAAGAACACCCAGGCGTTCGGGATCGGGACGGTGAGGAACAGGACCAGCGCGAGGATCGGCAGCGCGCCGCTGATCGCCGGCCCGTACCGCGCGAGCGCGCCGGGCTCACGGCGGGTGGCCGGGGCGCGGTCCGGCGCCGGAGCGGCGGCCGGCGCGGGCGCCGCCGGGCGGGCACCGAACGGCGGGCGCGGGTCGGGGAGGTCGGAGAAGAGCGGCTCGAGGTCGGCGGCCGTGCGCGCCTCGGCGGCCCGGGCACTGCGCTCGCCGTACTCCTCGACGTCGAGACGCCCGGCCTCGAGGTGGGCGTCGAGCGCCGCCAGGGCCGCGTCCCGCTCCGCGGTGCCGATGCGCGGTGAGGGCGGGCCGGAGGGAGGCGGCGCCGGCTCGGTCACGGCGCCAGCATGCCACCGACCGCCGCCGCCGTGACCCCCTCGTCACACCCCCGAGCCGTGCCGCCCCGCGCCCTCGGTGAAGCGGGTCGCGCCGGCCACGGTGTCGGCCTGCAGCGAGATCTGTCCGTGCGCGAACTCGCGGCGCAGGGCCTCGTCCTCGTCGAGCCCCTCCTGCTCGAGCAGCGACGCGCGGTCGTGGCGCAGGCAGGTCTGCGGGAAGGCCGCGAGCGTCCGGGCGAGCTCCAGGCTCGCGTCGAGCGCCCGGCCCGCCGGCACGACGCGGTTCGCGAGGCCGAGGCGCAGCGCCTCGTCGGCGTCGACGGGCCGGCCGGTGAGCACGAGGTCCATCGCCGCGCTGCGCCCGATCAGCCGGGGCAGGCGCACCGTCCCGCCGTCGATGAGCGGCACGCCCCAGCGCCGGCAGAACACCCCGAACACCGCCGTGGTGTCGGCGACGCGCAGGTCGGCCCACAGCGCGAGCTCGAGCCCGCCCGCGACCGCGTGCCCGTGCACCGCCGCGATCACCGGCTTCGACAGCTGCAGCCGGGTCGGCCCCATCGGCCCGTCGCCGTCGGGGTCGACGCGGTTGCCGTGACCGGTGCTGACGGCCTGCAGGTCCGCGCCCGAGCAGAACGACGGGCCCTCGCCGCGCAGGATCGCGACGGCCGCGTCGTCGTCGGCGTCGAAGGCCCGGAAGGCGTCGGCGAGGCGCTCGGCGGTGGCGCGGTCGACGGCGTTGCGCCGCTCGGGGCGGTCGAGGCTGACGACGGTGACCGCGTCGTGGCGCTCGACCCGCACCGTCACGGCGCGTCGCCCAGGGTCACGGTGTCGCCGACCCGCAGTTCGCCACCCCTTGTGACCTGCGCGTACGCACCGGCACAGGGCAGCACGCCGAAGCCGGGGACCTCGACCCGGTTGGCGCGCATCGGCTCGCGGACCGCGTGCGGGGCGCGCGGCAGGTCGCCGTGCTCGAGCGTGGGCACCGAGCAGCGCGGCGTCGGCAACGACACCGTGAGCGTCACCGTCGACCCGTCGTCCCGCGTCAGGTGCAGCTCGCGCCCCATCCAGGTGTTCTCGACCCAGGGGTCGGTGCCGTCCGGGGTCTCGACGACGATGTTCGGCCGGTAGCGCAGGGACTCGGCGCCCGTCGCGGCGAGCGTCGCGGTCGTGATGACGTGCACGGGGGAGTGGTCGACGAACGACCCGCCCGTGGTGCCCTGGGCGATCTCCAGCGTCGGCGCCGCGACCTCGGCCTCGACGCCCCGGTCCAGCACCTCCTCGGGGTCCGGGCGCTCGACCGAGGCCGCCGCGGGCCGGTCCGTCGCCACCCGCACGCGACGGCCGAGCTCGCCGGCGAGCGCGTCGACGACCCACGGGTCGAGGGCGTCACGGGTCCAGCCGGCGGGCGAGGTGATCCGTACCCCGCCGTCGCCGGACGCGGCCGTGTACCGCAGCAGGCCGCGCCACAGCCGGGGGTGCTTGGCCGTCGCCACCATGCCGGTCACGTCGTCGACCAGCGCGAGCGCGCGGTCGCCCGCGACCCCGCCCGCGTCCACCCGCGAGACCTCCAGGGGCTCGCCGAGCATCGACTTCACCGGGTACCGCCACAGCGCCGTGATCCGCATCCGTCGTCCCTTCCCCGGGTCCGACGTCCGCGACGGTCCCGGTCCGGCGACCGTATCCGGACGCGGGGCGGGACGCGCCCGCCGTCAGCTCGCCTCGGCGGCGGCGGCGAGGCGGCCGAGCACCTCGGTCCAGCCCTGGACGAAAGCGCCGCCCAGGTAGCCGCCGGGACGGGCGCAGTCCTCGCCGAGCTGGGCGTCGGACAGGGCCTCCCAGCCACGGTGCTCGACGGCGACGCGGGTGAGCGAGGGTCCGAGGGCGGTGAACGTCAGCTCCACCTCGGTGGGCTCCGGGGTCATGTTCCACGACATCACGAGCCGCGCGGGCGGCTCCCACGCGAGCAGGCGGCCCCAGTCGCACTCGGTGCCGTCGTCCCAGCGCTCGAAGACCCGGCCCTCGAGGCGCGGCTCGACCTCCACCGTGCGCACGCGCTCCTTGCCGGCGGAGTACGGCTGCAACGGCCACCACTGCCCGATCGTCGCGACGAAGACGTCGAACGTGTGCTCGCGGGTGCTGCGCACCATCGTCGCCTGCCGGATCGGCGGCCGGCGCAGGGTGGTGACGGTGGCGGTGTCAGCCCGCGGCGTGGTGCTCGTCATCGGCGATCCCCCTGTGTCCACTCTCTCGGCCGGCCTCCACGAGGCGGCGTGCGGTGTCCAGCGACGAGGCCCACATGTCCTCGAGGAACTCCCGCAGGCCGTCGAGGCCCTCGGGGCGGGCGCGGTAGAGCCGGCGGGTGCCCTCGCGTCGCTCGGTGAGCAGCCCGGCGTCCTTGAGCACGGTGAGGTGCTGGCTGACGGCGGGCCGGGTGACGTCGAACGCGGCGGCGATCTCCCCGGCGGAGAGCTCGTCGTGCGCGACGAGGCGCAGGATCGAGCGGCGCCGCGGCTCGACCAGGGCGCGCAGCGTCACGCCCTCCGGGTCGTCGTCCTCGGTCATCGCGCACCTCCGTCAGCGAAGACGAACGTTAGCGGAAGGGTGACGACGAGGCCAGGGCGGTCACTTGATCAGCTTCTGGACCTCGCGGAACGCCGCGTCCTCGCTCGAGCCCAGCCACTCGAACACGACCATCTCGGTGGTGACGACGTCGACGCCGTGCGCGCGCACCCGGTCGAGCGCGCGGTCGCGGTTGGCCTCCCGGCGGCTGCCGACCGCGTCGGCGACGACGGCGACCTCCCGACCCGCCGCGCGCAGCGCGAGCACGGTCTGCAGCACGCACACGTGCGCCTCGCACCCGGCGACGACGACGGTGCCCGGGCCGGCGACGTCCGGGTCGGCGGCGAACGACGTCTTCGCGACGGCGGGCGTGGGCAGCAGATCGGCGACGACGCCGACGGTGCGCCCGAGCCCCTCCGGGTTCTGCTCGGTCGCGGCGACGCCCACCCCGAGCCGGCACGCGGCCTGCACGAGGCGGCCGGTGTTCTCCAGCACGGCGTCCGCCCCGGCGATCGCGGGCATGAGGCGTTCCTGCAGGTCGACGACGAGCAGGGTCGAGTCCCCGGCGGTCAGCAGCGGCACACCCCCGAGGGTAGAGGCAGACCGGCGAGCGCCGGCCGGTTGACGGGACCTCCCCGCGCGCCGTAGGGCATGCGCGTGACCACGGGCCGCACCGACCGCGTCGCCGACTACACCACGCGCTTCGCCGCGTTCCTGGAGGCGGAGGTGGCGCCGCTGGAGGCCGACCTCGCCGAGCAGGACGTCGGCACCGCGTTCAACCCCCGCCTCGACGAGGCCGGCCGCATGCACCCGGCGGTGTGGGAGGCGCGCCGCGAGGTGCAGCGGCGCTCGGCGGCGGCCGGGCTGTACACGCCGCACGTCGGCGGCGAGGTGGGTGGAGGCGGGTTCACGCGCGCGGAGATGCAGCACGTCGAGGAGTTCGTCTACCGGCACGCGGGCCTCGGCCTCGGCCTCGCCGCGCTGGCCTGGACCGAGGGCCCGAACCCGGCGATCGAGCACTGCTCGCCGGCGGCGCGGGAGCGCTGGCTCGACCCGCTGGTGGCCGGCGAGATCACCGCCGCGTTCGCCAACACCGAGATCGCCGTCGGCACCGACGTGCTCGCGATGAAGACCCGCGCGCGTCCCGACGGCGACGACTGGATCCTCGACGGCACCAAGGCCTGGATCACCAACGCGCACTTCGCCGACGTCGTGCAGGTCGTCGCCGTCACCGAGCCCGGGGCCGGGACCCGCTCGTTGTCGATGTTCCTCGTCGACGCGGCGAGCCCCGGCTTCACCCGCGGCCGCGACATCCCGACGATGCTGAACGACGGCCTCACCGGCGAGCTGCACCTCGAGGGCGTGCGGGTGCCGGCGCAGGACGTCGTCGGCGAGGTCGGCGACGGGTTCGCGCTGGCGATGGCGTGGATCAACTGGCGGCGGCTGTGCCGCGGCGGGATGTGCGCGGGCTGGGGCTCCTGGCTGCTCGAGCGGGCCCTCGACCGCGCGCGGACGCGCACCTCCGGCGGCGCGCCGATCGCCGAGCTGCAGTCGGTGCAGCACATGCTGGCCGACATGGACGCCGACCTGTACGCCGCGCGCGCCGCCTCCCTGCAGGCGCAGGCGGAGCTCGACGACCTGCCGGGCGGGGCGTTCGGGATGCCGCTGCACCCCGACGCGCCGCGCCTGACGAGCCTGGTCAAGGTCATCAACGACGAGGCGTTCTTCCGCGTGACCGACCGCGCGGTGCAGGTGCACGGCGGCACGGGCCTGCGGCTCGGGTCGCCGGAGGAGAAGCTCTTCCGCATCGCGCGCAACCTCAAGATCCCGGCGGGCACCGTCGAGATCCAGCGCAACGCCATCGCCCGCGGGCTGCTGCGGGGCTCGCGGTGATCGGTCGGAGCCGGTGAGCCTCGCCGCCGTCACCGGGCGCTTCCAGCCGGTGCACGCCCAGCACCTCGAGCTGTTCGCGCTCGCCCTCGCCGAGCACGATCACCTCGTGGTCGCCGTCACCAACCCCGACACCGGGGCGCGCCATGCGGCCGCCACCTCGGCGCACCGGCACACCGACGACGCCAACCCGTTCACCTACTTCGAGCGCGCCCGCCTCCTCGCCGCCGCGCTCGCCGGGGCGGGCCTGGCCGACCGCGCGACCGTCGTCCCCTTCGACCTCACCCGCCCGCAGCTGTGGCCGGAGTACGTGCCGCGGGACGCGGTGCAGTACGTGCGCGCGTACTCGGCGTGGGAGGCGGACAAGGCGGGCCGGCTCGCCGACGGCGGCTACGCGGTGGTCGTCGTCGACGGCGACCCGGCGACCAAGCTCGACGCCGCGACGATCCGTGCCGGGTTCCGCGACGACAGCTGGGTGTCCCTCGTGCCGCCGGCGACCGTCCCGGTGCTGCGCGACCTGCTCGGCCGGCGGGCGAGCCGCGCGTGAGACCGCCCGGGTACGGCGAGGGCCAGCCGCGGCTCGACGACGACCGGCTGCCCGTCGTGCTCGTGGTCCTCGACGGCCTGGGCGACCGGCCGGTGCCCGAGCTCGGCGGCCGCACGCCGTCCGAGGCGGCGCACACCCCGGTGCTCGACGAGCTCGCCGCCCGCGGAGCCTCCGGCTGGCACCTGCCGTTCGGGTGGGGCCGGGCGCCGTCGTCGGAGCTCGCGCACTGGGCGGTGTTCGGCTACGCCGACGTGCCGTTCCCGGGCCGCGCGGTGCTGGAGGCGCTCGGCGCGGGGATCGAGGTCCCGCCGGACGTCGCGGTCACCCACGCCGCGCTGCGCACCTCGGCGGTGGGCCCCGACGGCCGGGTGTGGATCACCGGGCGCGTCGCGTCGACCGACGGGGAGGACGCGGCGGCGCTGCTGGACGTCGTCGGCGAGGTGGCCGCGGGCCACGGGGTGCGGCTCGCACCGCTCGGGAGCCGGGGCGAGGCGCTGCTGGTGCTGCCGGACCACGCCGGCCCGTCCGCCGGGGCCGTCACCGACTCCGACCCCTTCTTCGAGGACCGCCACCCCTGGCTGCGGGTGCTCCCCCACGACGACGCCCCCGACGCGGCGCCCACCGCCGACACGCTGACCGCGCTGCTGCTCGCCGTGCGCGCGGCCCTCGTCGAGCACCCCCGCAACGCCGCCCGGGGCGATCGGGGGCTGCCGGCGCTCGACGTGCTGACGACCAAGTGGTCCGGGGTGCGCGGGCCGGTGCCGGGGTTCGTCGAACAGGTCGGCGTTCCCGGTGCGGCCGTGACCAGCACCCGGCTCTACCGGGGTCTCGCGGCCCTGCTCGGCCTGCGCAGCCGGCACGTGCCGCCCTCCCTCGACCCGCGCACCGACCTCGGCGCCGAGCTCGAGGACCGGCTCGCCGCCGCCCGCGATCTCCTCGACGAGGGCGCGGCGTTCGTCCACGTGCACACCAAGGCCACCGACGACGCCGGGCACACCAAGGACCCGCGGGCGAAGCTCGAGGTGCTCGAGGCGGCCGACCCGGGGCTCGCGCCGCTGCTCGCGCTCGCCGAGCACGCCGTCGTCGCCGTCACCGGGGACCACGCCACGCCCTCGACGGGCGGGGTGCTGCACACCGGCGACCCCACCCCGCTGGTCGTCGCCGGGCCCACCGTGCGCCCCGACGCCGTCACGGCGTTCGGCGAGGGCCCGGCGTGCGCCGGCTGGTACGGCAGCATCACCGCGCGCGAGCTGCTGCCGCTGCTGCTCGGCCACGCCAACCGCGCCGCGTTCCTCGGCCACCGCCCGACCGCGCGGGCCACCCTCGCGCTGCCCGACGCCCCGGAGGCGATGGTCGTGCCGCCCGGGCTCCCGGGTGCCCGGTCGGACTGACGGGGTCAGATGAGGTCGAGCTGCTGGGCGAGGACGATCGCCTGCACGCGGGTGTGCGCCCCGAGGCGTGTCATCAACGCCTGGGTGTAGGTCCGCACGGTGTTGACGGTGAGGTCGAGGTCGGCGGCGATGTCGCGGGTGGTCCGCCCGGCCGCCATGAGCCGCAGCACCTCGACCTCGCGGGGCCGCAGCCGCGGGACCGCGGTGTCGGCGAGCAGCCCGCCGGCGGCCTCGAGCGCGCAGGCGATGCCGTCGTCGACGACCATCCGCCCGTCGCGGACCTCACGCAGCGCCCCGACGAGGTCGAGGTCGAGTGAGCCCTTGAGCAGCACGCCCGCGGCGCCCGCCTCGAGGCACCGGCGCAGGTTCTCGGTGTCGCTGAACGCCGTCAGCATGACCACCCGGGCCCGGGGCGCCTCGGCGGCCAGCGAGCGGCAGAGGTCCGCCCCGTTGCGGTCGCCGAGGCGGACGTCGAGCAGGACGAGGTCGGGTGCCTCGCGGGCGGCCGCGGCGAGGGTGTCGGCACCCGAGTGGCAGGTGGCGACCACCACGAACTCGTCGGGCGCGGCGGCGAGCACCCGGTGGATGCCGTGGGCGACGAGGGGGTGGTCGTCGGCGATGAGCACCGAGTGCACCCGCGGCCGCGCCGTCACCCCCGTCACGACGTGCGCCCGGTCGGCACGGTGGCGCGCAGGCTCGTCCCGCCGTCGTCGTTGCCGGTGACGGTCAGCTCGCCGCCGACCCCGGCCACGCGCTGGAGCAGCCCGGGGATGCCGAGCCCGGACCCGCGGCGGGCCACGGGGTGCAGGGCGAGGTCGTCGGGCAGGCCCTTGCCGTCGTCCTCGACGGCGAGGGACACCGCACGCGGGCGGTACGCCAGCGAGACCAGCACCGCGCCCGCTCCGGCGTGCTTCTCGACGTTGTGCAGCGCCTCGCGGAGGACGGCCACGAGGAGCCCCTCGACCTCGGGTGGCGCGGGCGCCGGCTCGCCGAGGGTGACGAGCTCGGCGGTGATCCCCGCACGGGCGGCGAACGCGGCGACGTCGCGGCGCAGGGTCACGGGCAGGGCGTCGTCGGCGGGCAGGAGGCTGTGCATCGCGCGTCGCAGGTAGCCCGACGCCTCCGCGGCGACGAGCTCGATCGACCGGGCGGCCGCCACCGTCCCCGCCGTGTCGGCCGCGCCCTGCTGGATCTCCTTCGCCGACATCGAGATCCGGAACAGGAGCTGGCCCGCGGTGTCGTGCAGCTCCTGCGCGATGCGCCGGCGCTCCTCGGCCACGGCGATCCGCCCGGCCTGCTCGGCGCGGACGGCGTTGACCAGCAGCGGCGCGAGCGACGCGGCGAACTCGTTCACCAGCAACGTGGTGTGCGGGGAGACCCGCCCGCCCCGCCGACCCGCGTAGAGCACGCCCAGCCAGTTGCCGCCCCACGTGACGGGGACGGCGCCGAGCCCCCGGACCCCGTCGGCGGCGACCGCCCGGGCGAGCGCGTCGGCGTCGGGATCGGCGGCGCAGTCGCCCGTCGTCGTCACCATCGCCCGGCGCAGCGCGCGCCACCCCAGCCCGGGCCCGCGGGGGAGGCGCAGACCCTCGAGGGGCACGGGGCCGGCCGACGCCCCGACGACGAGCGTGTCGTCGCCGTCGAGCAGGGCCACGGCGACGACGTCGGTGTCGACGAGGTCCGCGAGGCGCCGGCAGGCGGTGGCGACCAGCGCCGGGGCGCCGGCGAGGCCGGCCAGGCCGCGGGTCGCGACGACGAGCCGGCGGACGTCCTCGATCGACTTGACCGAGTAGCACACGGCTCAGCCGCTGATGACGAAGAGCTTCTTGAACGGCTCGGTGACCGTCCACGTCGACTTCGTGCCCTTGACGAACGACGCCACGTCGCCGGGGCGCAGGACGACCTGCTCGCCGCTCTCGACGAGGTCGACGACGAGCTCGCCCTCGAGGGCGTGGATCGTCTCGTCGGCGGTGAACGGGTAGGGGAAGCTCTGCGGCTCCGAGCGCCAGAGGCCGACGTGGAGCGTGGCGCCCTCCGCGCCCTCCGTGCGGATCCAGTGCACCTCGCCGACGGCCTCCCCGCCGGCCATGAACGGCTCCCACTCGTCCGCGGTGGCAGCGGAACGGGCGTACTCGGAGGTCTGGGTCACCATCTGGCGCACTTCCTTCGGGGAGGGGAATCCGTTGTCGGGAAGGTAGCGAGCGGCGTCGTCCGCCGACAGCTGCAATTGCTGGTACGACGAGCCGGCAACGCCCTGAGCTGCGGCGTCATCGAGAAGAAACGTCTCGATGTCATTTCTACCTGCAGATGCAGACGTCCCCTCGATTGACGCGGGCGTTACGGGCGTGTCATGCGCACGCAATTCCGCGCTGCGTGACTGGGAAAACGGCCGACGGGCAGTGCCCGCGCCGCCACCACCCGAGACCCGCCGCGCGGAGGTACGCGACCATGACGCTCGCACGCGACCTGAAGATCATCCGTGGTGCCTGCCCGCACGACTGCCCGGACACCTGCGCGATGCTCTACCACGTCGAGGACGGCCGTCTCGTCGACGTCAAGGGCGACCCGGAGCACCCCATGACGCGCGGCGGCCTGTGCGTCAAGCTCAAGGACTTCCCGGAGCACCACTACCAGTCGGACCGCCTGCTGCACCCGATGCGGCGGGTCGGCCCGAAGGGCGCCGGGCAGTTCGAGCGGATCACGTGGGGCGAGGCGCTCGAGGAGATCCGGTCGCGCTGGACCGACATCATCACCGCGCACGGACCGCAGGCGATCATGCCCCACGCGTACCTGGGCCACCAGGGCGTCATCAACGGCCTGACCGCCGGCGACGCGTTCTTCAACCGTCTCGGCGCGAGCGTCGCCGAGAAGACCTACTGCGAGTCGGGCTCGTCGACGGCCTGGCACATGACCGTGGGCGGCACCGGCGGCCTCGACGTCGAGTCGATGGCGCACTCGCGCTACATCGTCGTGTGGGGCATGAACATGACCAGCACGAACCTCCACGGCTGGCCGTTCCTGCTCGAGGCCCGCAAGAACCACGGCGCGAAGATCGTCGTCATCGACCCGGTGCGGACCCGGACCGCCCGCCAGGCGGACTGGCACATCCGCATCCGGCCCGGCACCGACGGCGCGCTCGCGATGGGGATGATCCACGAGATCGTGGCGCAGGACCTCGTCGACCACGACTACGTCGCGAAGTACACGGTCGGCTTCGAGGAGCTGGCGGCCCGGGCGGCGCAGTACCCGCCGGAGCGCGTCGAGGAGATCACCGGCGTCCCGGCCGAGGACGTGCGGACCCTGGCCCGCGAGTACGCCACGACGCAGCCGGCGGCCATCCGCCAGGGCGTGGCGATCGAGCGCAGCCGCGGCGGCGGGCAGGCGATCCGCGCCATCACGTCGCTGCCCGCGCTCGTCGGCGCGTGGCGCCACGTCGGCGGCGGGACGATGGAGATGCCGATCTGGGAGTTCCCGACGCTCTTCGACAAGATCTGCATGCCGGAGTGGATCCCCGAGGGCACCCGGGTGATCAACGAGCTCGACCTCGGCATGGCGCTCACGGGCGAGATGGCGCTCGACCCGCCGATCAAGTCCCTGTTCGTCTACAACTCGAACCCCGTCTCGCAGGGCCCGGCGCAGGCCAAGACGATGGCGGGCCTGATGCGCGACGACCTGTTCACCGTGGTCAGCGACCACTTCGTCAACGACACCGCGAAGTTCGCCGACCTCGTGCTGCCCGCCACCATGCAGGCCGAGCAGCTCGACATCATGGTCACCTGGGGCCACCTCTACATCTCGCTGAACCAGCCCGCGATCGCGCCGCCGGGCGAGTGCGTCCCCAACTCCGAGCTCTTCCGCCGGCTCGCGAGGACCATGGGCTTCACCGACGACTACTGGGACCGCACCGACGAGCAGATGCTGCGCGACTTCCACGACTGGGACGCCCCGGCGCTGCAGGGCATCACCTACGACTCGCTCAAGGAGACCGGCTGGGCGCGGCTGAACGTCGGGCTGCCCCACGAGCGGGCCCCGCACGCCGAGGGCAACTTCCCGACGCCGTCGGGCAAGTGCGAGTTCCGGTCCAGCCTCGCCGAGGGCGGCAACTTCGTCGTGCCGGTGTGGCGGTCGATGTACGAGGCCATGCAGCCCGGCGAGCCCGTCGACCCGCTGCCGGACTACGTGCCGCCGTTCGAGTCGCCGGAGTCCGACCCGGAGCTGGCGGAGCGCTACCCGATGAACATCGTCTCGCCGAAGCCGCACGCGTTCCTCAACAGCCAGTACGCCAACGCCGAGTCGAAGCAGCGCGCCCAGGGGGACCAGCGGGTGTGGATCCACCCGGACGACGCGGCCGGGCGCGGCATCCTCGACGGTGAGATGGTCCGGGTGTTCAACGACCGCGGCGGCTTCTGCGGCCCTGCGGTGGTCGACGACATCGTCATGCCGGGCCTGGTCATGGCCAACGTCGGGCACTGGCAGGACAAGGCGTCGGGGAGCACCGTCAACACGATCACCGCCGATCGGCACAACCAACTGGGCAACGCCGGGGTTTACTCGGACAATCTGGTGGAGGTGGAGAAGGTCGCCGACGACCCGATCCCCGAGCCCCTCGCCGGGCTGTAGTCGACCGTGGAACGACCGCGCCGGGAGGCCCGCCATGACGACCCCGTCCGCGGCGCTCTGTCGCGGTGGCACGCCGCCGGCCGGGGCGACGGTCGCCGACGCGATGCTCGCGTGCCCCAAGACGTCCACGCCCGACACGACGGTCGCGGAGGCGCGGGCGGTGCTCGCCGACGACCACGTGCACGCGGTGCTCGTCGTCGACGGTCCCCAGCTGCTCGCCGTCGTCGAGCGCGGGGACCTGGAGGGCGCGCCGGCGTCCGGCGCCGTCGTGGACCGGGGACGCCTCGACGGCCGGACCGTCGCGCCGGACGCCGACCTGCACGCGGTCCGGCAGGCCATGACGGGCCGGCGCCTGGCCGTCGTCGACGACCAGGGCGCGCTGCTCGGCCTGCTCTGCCGCAAGCGCCACGGGCGGGGCTTCTGCTCGCGGGAGGACGTCGAGGCCCGCGAGCGGGAGCGGGCCGAGCGGGCCGAGCGGCCCGAGCAGTAGGCGCTCAGCGCCCCGGGAACACCGGCGGCCGCTTCTCGAAGAACGCGGACACGCCCTCGACGCGGTCCTCGCCGGCCAGGACGCGCGCGACGGCGGCCTCGGTGTCGGCCCAGCCCTGCGCGTCGGCGTCCTGCAGCGCGGCGTCGAGGGCGGCGAGCGTGGCCGTCACGGCGACCGGCGAGCGCGCCGCGATGCGCTCGGCCAGCGCGAGGGCGTGCTCCTCGGCCTGCCCGGGCTCGACGAGGTCGCCGACGAGGCCGAGCGCGTGCGCCCGCGCGGCCTCGAGCGGGTCGCCGGTGAGCAGCATCTGCCGCGCCACCATCGGCGGCAGCGCCCGCGGCCCGCGGAACAGGGCCCCGCAGTTGGCGACGAGCCCGAGCCCGACCTCCGGCAGCCCGAAGCGCGCGGTGCGCCCGGCCACGAGCACGTCGCACGCCAGGGCGATCTCGAAGCCGCCGCCGAACGCGATGCCCTCGACCGCGCCGACCAGCGGCGTCGTCCGCCGCCGGGCGACGACGCCGTAGTTGCCGCCCCGCGGGGTCGGCGCGCCCGGCCCCACCGCGATGTCGGTGCCCGCGCAGAACACCTCGGGCCCGCCGCTGAGCACGCCGCAGCGCAGCTCCGGGTCGTCGTCGAGGGTGTCGAGGGCGCGGTCGAGCGCGATCGTCATGGCGGCGTCGACGGCGTTGCGCTTGTCGCCGCGCGTCATGCGCACCAGGAGGACGTGGCCGCGGCGCTCGGTCCGCACCCGCGCGGCGACCTCCTCGGCGGACGGCGGCGGGGTCTCGGGCCACAGGGAGGTCATGTCTCAATCCTGGACGGTTCCCGGGACGACGCCCGCGGGTCCCTACCGTCGTGCGCAGGCCGACGGAGGGAGATCGCTGGTGTCGCAGACGGTGTCGACGGCGGTGTCGAAGGCAGGGACGAAGGCGGGGTCGACGGCAGGACGAGCCCAGAACACGGACCGGGCCGCGCTCGCGCGGTACCTCGTCGAGCGGTACGCGGCGGGCGTGAGCCTCATGCGTCTGTCCGAGGACACCGGCCGCAGCTTCGGTCACGTCCGCCGCCTCCTGCTCGACGCCGGCGTGACCCTGCGGCCCCGCGGCGGCCGCCGGCCCCGGACGACCTGAGGGCGGGTTCGGCCAGGGTGGGTAACCGCCACCATGGCCAAGGGCGCACAGGACTACGCGAAGGACTACACCCACCCTGAGCTGCGGGAGGAGCTCAAGGAGGAGATCAAGCAGTCCGACAGGGGCGGGGCCCCGGGCAAGTGGTCGGCCCGCAAGAGCCAGCTGCTCACGCAGGAGTACGAGAAGCAGGGCGGCGGCTACGAGCACCCCGACCAACCCACCGACGCCCAGCGCAGCCTCGCCCAGTGGACCGACGAGGAGTGGCAGACCGCCGACGGCTCCACACAGGCCCGCGGCGACGGCGAGACCGACCGCTACCTGCCGAAGAAGGCGTGGGAGCAGATGCCGGACGAGGAGAAGGAGGAGACCCGCCGGCGCAAGCGGGAGGCCTCGAAGAACGGGCAGGGCGACGTCCCGAACACCGCCGCGGCGAAGAAGGAGCGCAAGGGCGCCGAGCTCGACGAGCTGAAGGCGGACGAGGCGGCCAAGGAGGCCCGGCGCATGGAGCCGGACACCGCCCAGCGGGCGCTCGAGCACGAGCGTGACCACCGCGACCGCACCACCGTCGAGCGTGCGCTGCAGAAGGCCGCCGACGAGGGCTGAGCCGGCCCGGGCGGTCAGGCCTGCGCGGTCTCGCTGCGCAGGTCGTCCAGGCCGGTGAGGGCGAGGACGCGTCCGGCGACGCTGTCGCTGGACGCGTGCAGTCGCAGGCCGGCGAGGTCGCGGCGCAGGTCGTGGACGGCCTGCACCGCGGAGCTGGAGAAGACCGAGGCGCCGTCGAGGTCGACCGTCACCTCGCGGGCGCCGCCGCGCGCGGCCTCGAGCACGCGGTGGCGGAAGCGCTCGACGGTCTCGGCGTCGATCGGTCCGGTCACCGCGAGCACGTCGTCGCGCAGCTCGGTGGCGAGGTCCTCGCCGGTGTCGCGGACCGTGGCCGCGGTCTCGTCGCCGTAGGAGCCGACGAGGACGTCGCGGCGCACCGGCGTCACGAGCGTGACCGTGGTGCCGCCGGGCCCGGTGGCCACGTCCACCCGCTCGACGAGCCCGCGCATCATCATCAGCCCGCGCCCGCGCCCGCCCGCGTCCTCGGGGGCCGGCAGCCAGCGTCCGGCGTCGGCGACCGTCACGTGCACCCGCCCGCCGTCGTCCAGGACGGCGTCGACCCGGGCGCCGACGCCGTCGGCGGGCGGCTCCGGGTGGGCGTGCTCGAGGGCGTTGGTGACGGCCTCGCCCACCGCGTGGACCAGCGCCGACGCGTCGTCCTCGCCCACGCCGACGTCGTCGAGCCACGCGTCGAGGGCCCGGCGCACCCGACGGAGGCCGCGGGGCTCGGCGGGGACCTCGACGGCGAGCGGCGACGGCGGCGCCGCCGTGCGCTGCACCGCGAGCAGGGTGGCGTCGTCGGCGTGGCCACCGCCGGTCCAGCCCATGCGCTCCACCGTGAGCGCGGCGATCCGGTCGACCCGCGCGGCGGGCACGGTCGTGCCGGCCTCGACGTCCTCGTGCCCGGCGGCCACGGCGGTCCGGGCGAGCGCCGCGAGGCCCTCGTCGAGCGTGTGTCCCGGGCGCTCGACGAGGCCGTCGGTGTAGAGCACGAGCACCTCGTCGGCGCGGAGCGTGTCGCGCACCGGCGTCGGCGCCGGCGCGCCGGTGCCGAGCGGGCCCGTGACGCCGCCGGTGACCCACCGCGCGGAGCCGCCGGCGGTGACGACGAACGGGGGCGGGTGGGCGGCGGCCGCGACCTCGAGCGCGCCGCTGCGCGGGTCGAGGACGGCGACGCACACGGTCGCCGCGCGGGTGGTGCGCTCGCGCGCGGCGAAGCGGTCCAGCTCGGCGAGCGTGCCCGCGACCCCCCGTCCGCCCGCGAGCGCGTTGCCGCCGACCGCGCGCAGCCGGCCCATCGCGGCGGAGGCCTCGGCGCCGTGGCCCACGACGTCGCCCACCACCACCGCCAGCCGGCCGTCGTCCAGCGGGACCGCGTCGAACCAGTCCCCGCCGGCCGCGAGCTCGCGCTCGGCGACGACGTAGCGCGCGGCGAGCCGGACCCGCGGCAGGACCGGCAGGCCGGCGGGCAGCATCGAGCGCTGCAGGGTGAGCACGAGGTCCTGGGCGGCCGCGCGGCGGCGCTCCGACTCCGCGGCCGAGCGCTCGGCCTGCGTACGCCGCAGGACCTCGTCGGTGACCCGCGCGACGTGCACGGTCATGCCGCGCACCGAGCCGTCGGCGTGGTGGGTGGGGACGAACGTGTAGGAGAACCAGTCCTCCTCGAGGCGACCGTCGCCGTCGCGGTCGACGAGGATGCGCCGCTCGTCGCCGATCACCGGCTCGCCGCGCGTGAACACCTCGTCGAGGGTCTCGAACACCTGCTGGCCCTCGAGCTCCGGCGCGACCTCCCGGATGGGGCGCCCGACGATCCCGGCCCGGAACCCCATCGTCGCCCGCGCGGCGCGGTTGGCGGCGACGACCCGGTGCTCGGGGCCCTCGAACGCCCAGAGCACGGCGGGGATCTCCTCGAAGGCGGCGACGACGTCGGCCGGTGTGCCCGCCGGCGAGTCGACCGGTTCGTCCGCTGCCATGCCACCTAGGTGACCCGGCACCCGCCCTCCCACACGCGGGCATCCGGGCGACCCGCACCGGACCGCTTGCCCCGCTCACTACCGTCGGAGCACCGAGAACTGTGCGGGGGGACGCGATGACGACGACCGCGGTGCCCGCGTCGGACGACGAGGACGACCGGTCGCCCACCGCCACGGCACCCCCGGCCGCGCCATGTGCGGTCCCGCCGCCCTCCCGCGCCCCGGTCCTGCGCCCCGACGCCGCGGCCGGCGTGCGCCTGGTGGCCGTGGCGTTCGGCGTCACCGTCGTCGTCACGCGGCTCTACCTCGAGCTCACGGGCTACCCGCAGATCGGCGGCGGCGAGTACCACCTGGCCCACGCGCTGTGGGGCGGGCTGCTGCTCCTGCTCGGCGGGCTCGTCGCGCTGCTGTGGAGCAACGACTGGGTGCCGCGGGTGGCCGCCGTCTGCGTCGGTGTCGGGTCGGGGCTCTTCGTCGACGAGGTCGGCAAGTTCATCACCGCCCGCAACGACTACTTCACCCCGCTCGCCGCGCCGATCATCTACGGCGTGTTCCTCGGCGTGCTCGGGGTGTCGGTGCTGGCGCGCCACCGCGAGCCCGCGCCCGCGAGGACGCCCACCGAGCACCACGCCGCCGTCCGCGCCCTCCTGCGCGCCGAGTCCCTGCTCCTCCCCCGCTGGGCGCACCGCCTGCTGCTCATCACCGGGTCGGCACTGCTCGGCCTGCTCTCGCTGGTCGGGCTGGTCGTCCTCGTCGCGCTCTGGAGCAGCGACCCGGACGTCAGCATCGTCCTCGACGACCGGGTGGTGCCGCCGGGCACGCGCCCACCGATGCTCGTCGTCGCGTCGGCGGGGGAGGCCGTCGTCGGGGTGCTGCTCGTGCTCGCGGCGGGTGCGCTGACGCTCGGCCGGGACCGGGTCGGGGTGCGCCTGTGCCGCGCGGGCCTGCTCGTCGCCCTCGCCGGGGTCAACGTCGCGCTGGGCTACCTCGACGCCGAGCTCGTCGTCAGCGCCGTCGTCGTCGAGCTCGCGCTGCTCGTGCTGGCCGGGCGCTACCGGTCACGCTTCCTCGCCTGACCGGCCGGCATCCTCCGCGTGGGCGCGGCGCAGCGTGGTCGTGAGCCAGAGCAGGACGTCGTGCAGGCGCAGGCGCGTCGGGCGGGTATCGGGGACGGCCGCCGCGACCGCCGCCTCGAGGGCGGCGAACGCGTCGGCGTTGGCACGCAGGTCCCGGTGCACCACCGCCTCGACGCCGCTGTCGCCCTCCTCGAGGTGGGGGAGCAGGGCGCGGCGCGTGGTGCGCGTCAGGTGCGGGACGAGGTCGGGGTGGGCGTGGTGCCGGGCGGCGAGCACGTGGGCGCCGTACGGCCCGGCCTCCTCGCCGAGCCGGCGCAGCAGCGCGCCGACGGTCCCGGGCTCGCCGAGGACCGAGAGCTCCTCGTCGGGCAGGTCCCAGAACGCGCGCCCCGCGGCCTGCGCGACGAGGGCGTCGACGATCGGCGCGGTCGCGGTGAGCGCGTCGTGGACCGCCTGCCAGCCGTCGCGGTCGAGGCGCCCGTGCAGGCCCTCGCCCAGCAGGACCTCGGCGTCGAGCCCGTGGGCGGCCGGGCGCGTGTCGAACCGCGCCCACCCGTAGGCCGGCACCGCCACCCAGCGACCCTCCGGCGTCCCCGGCGACCGGAGGCGCAGCCACCGTCGGGCGCCCGCGTACCCGACGAGGGCGTCGAGGGCGCGGCCCAGCGGCAGCGGCTCGGGACCGAGGCAGGGCAGCCGCAGGACCGCCTCGGTGTGCGGGATCGCGGTGGCCACGCGCCCATCGTCCCCGTGCTACGACGGCACCGGGGCCCCCACCTCCGTGAGCCCCCGCAGCACCGCCGGCAGCGGCGCGTGGTGCAGCACGCCGAGGCGCTGGGTCGCGCGGGTCAGGGCGACGTAGAGCTCGGCCGGTCCGCGCGGGCCGTCGGCGAGGATCCGCTCGGGCTCGACGACGAGCACGGCGTCGAACTCCAGGCCCTTGGTCGCCGACGGCGCGGTCGCCCCGGGCACGTCGGGCGGGCCGATGACGACGCTGGTCCCCGGCCGGCCCTGCTCGTCGGCGACGAACGCCGCGATCGCCGCGGGCAGCTCGTCCGCGCCGACCTGCCGCGACCACGGGGCGACGCCGCTCGCCCGCACCGACTCCGGCGGCTCGACGTCCGGCGCGAACGCCGCGAGCACCCCCGCGGCGACGGCCATGATCTCGGCCGGCGTCCGGTAGTTGACCGTCAGCGACCGGTACACCCACCGCCCCGGCACGTACCGGTCGAGCACCTCGCCCCACGACGTCGCCCCGGCGGGGGAGCGGCGCTGCGCGAGGTCGCCGACGACGGTGAACCCGTGACCCGGGCAGCGCCGCATGAGCACGCGCCAGTCCATCGCCGAGAGCTCCTGGGCCTCGTCGACCACGACGTGGCGGTAGGTCCAGTCGCGGTGCGCGGCGGCGCGCTCGGCGAGCTCGCGGGTGTCGGTCTCCTCGAAGCGCTCGGCGAGGACGCCGGCGTGGGTGAGGTCGTCGACGCGCACGCCGAGGTCCTCGTCCAGCTCCTCGGTGTCCAGCGTGAGGATCTCCATGACGCCGGCGGCGTACTCCGCCTCCGCCCGCTCCTCGGCCGCGACCCGGCGTTCCTCGGCGCGCACCACCGTCGGGTCGCGCCCGAGCAGGTCGACGAGCTCGTCGAGCAGCGGCACGTCGGAGACCGTCCAGGCGTCGCCGACGGGGCGGAGCAGCGCCGGGTCGGCGCCGGCGGCCCGCAGCCGTTCCGGCGAGGTGGAGAGCGTCGCCAGCACGTCCTGCGGGGTCAGGACCGGCCAGAGCGCGTCGAGGGCGGCGGCGAACCCCTCGTGCTCGGCGAGCTCGTCGGTCAGCTCGGTGCGCATCTGCTCCCACGCGGTGCGGTCGTCGCGGGTCAGCCAGCCCCGCCCGATCCGCGTGATCGCCCGCTCGGTGAGGACGTAGACGACGACCTCGCGGAACACCGCCCGCGCCTCGTTGTGCGGGCGCCCGCTCGCGCGCGCCTCCTCGCGGGCCCACTGCGCGGTGGCGGCGTCGATGCGCACGGTCAGGTCCTGCAGCTCGATCTCCAGCGGCTCGTGGGGCACCTGCTGGCGGTCCGCGACCGCGTTCGCGAGCACGTCGAGGATCGCGAGCGACCCCTTGGCGCGCGCGGCCGCGGGCGTGTCCTCGGCGGTGACGGACAGGCCCGGGACGAGGTAGCCGGGCGTCGCGAACACGACGTCGGTCTCGCCCAGCGACGGCAGCACGCGCCCGATGTGGTCGAGGAACGCGGGGTTCGGGCCGACGACGAGCACGCCGTGCCGCGCGATGCGCTCGCGCTGTGTGTAGAGCAGGTACGCGACGCGGTGCAGGGCGACGACGGTCTTGCCCGTGCCCGGCCCGCCCTCGATCACCGTGACGCCGGGGTGGTCGAGGCGGATGATCTCGTCCTGCTCGGCCTGGATCGTCGCGACGATGTCGCGCATGCCCTCGCCGCGCGGCGCGTCGACCGCCGCGAGCAGGGCCTCGTCGCCGCCGGACTCCCCGTCGAGTTCCCCGTCGAGTTCGCCGAAGTGTTCGTCGGAGAAATCGACCAGTCGGCGCCCGTGCGTGTGGAACTGGCGACGACGGCGCAGATCCTCCGGATGTGCGCCGGTCGCGGTGTAGAATGGTCGTGCTGCCGGGGCGCGCCAATCCAGCAGCAGTGGCGCGTACTCGTCGTCCTCGTCGAGGATCCCGATCCGGCCGATGTAGCGGCGCTCGCCGGTCTCGGTGTCGATCCGCCCGAAGCACAGGCCGCTGTCGGCCACGTCCAGCCGCCTGACCTGCGACGCGAGCGCGCGGACGCGCACGTCGCGGTCCGTCGGCGACTCGCCGTCGCTGCGCAGCGCATCGCGGTGCGCCCGCCGCGTCCGCCCGCGCTCGGCGTCCAGGCGCGCGTGGAGCCCGGCGACGTAGCGCTGCTCGGAGCGCAATTCCTCGATGTGTCCCTGATCCGACACGAGCCTCCTCGCCACATCGGCGGTGCGATGCGCAGAATGGTGCGGGACGACCCGGGTCTTGCGGCAAGACCCCCGACGCGCTATACGTTGGACACGGCGGGAGAAGGGGACACCGTGCGAGGAATCCCGCCGGTCGGGACACCGCGCGGCCGCGCCGGTGCGCCGCCGGGTTCACCTGCCGTTCGCCTGCGTACGTCAGGGTCGGGTATGACCGACGAGCCGTTCATCGTGCCCGGGCGTGACGGGTCCGACGACATCACCGCCGCCGACTCCGGCCAGGGCGCCCCGACCGAGGCCTCGGGCGCCGGCGAGCACCACGCCCCCGACGTCTTCCCGGACCCCGAACCCGACGGGGACACCCTCGCCGACGAGCTGCGCGACCGCCCCACCCCGCCGTTCCGCACCCCCCGGCCCGACCACGACTGACCGTCGCCCGCCCCTCGGGTCAGGTCGTCGCGGCCTCCGCCGCCGCCCGGCCCGTCCCGTACGGCGTCCAGTCGAAGCCCTCGCCGGGCCGCCCCCACACGACGACGAACTCCGCGGGCTCCGGCCCGTCGTTGCGCACCCCGTGCTCGACGCCCGCGGGGGCGAGCAGCGCGTCGCCGGCGACCATCTCGACCCGCTGCTCGCCGAGCGTCATCGTCGCCCGGCCCGCGACGAGCAGGTAGAGCTCGTCGAGCGGCTCGTCGTGGGGGTGGACGTGGTTGCCCTCGGTCGCGCCGGGCGGGAACACCCAGCGGTGCACGGCCACCGGGAGCCGCGTCTGCGTGCGGAAGTACCACTGCGCCCGCACGGGCGCCTCGCCCTCGTGCAGGAGGTAGGGGAAGCCGCCCTCGTCGGCGCGCTCGATGCTCGCTGCGTCCATGGGCCCAGCGTGCGGACCCGGGCGTCCTGTACGGAAGACGTCCGTCGGTGCCGCCCCGTCCGTCCCTGCCCGTCCCGCACATGCCGGGCTGAGCCAGGTCGGGGCCGCGTACCTTCGCGGCCATGACCATGGACGAGGGCTGGCCGTCGCTGCGCGTCGCGGACTGGGAGGACACCCGCGACACGCTGCACATGTGGACGCAGGTGATCGGCAAGATCCGCCTGGCGGCGGCGCCGATGGTCAACCACTGGTGGCAGGTGCCGCTCTACGTCTCGCCGCGCGGCCTCACCACCTCGTCCGTCCCGTGGGGCCGGCGGCTGTTCGACGCGGAGTTCGACTTCGTCGCCCACCGGCTGCGCCTCCGCGTGAGCAGCGGCGAGGAGCGCACGGTCACGCTCGAGCCGAAGCCGGTGTCCGCGTTCTGGGCGGAGACGCGCCGCGCGCTCGACGACCTCGGTCTCGACATCCCGATCAGCACGCGGCCGGTCGAGGTCGTGCGCGCGATCCCGTTCGAGGAGGACGACGAGCACGCGAGCTACGACGCCGACGCCGTGCACCGTTTCTGGGGCCAGCTCGTGGCGACCGACCGCGTGCTGGCGCAGTTCCGCTCGCGCTTCATCGGCAAGGTCAGCCCCGTCCACTTCTTCTGGGGCAGCTTCGACATGGCCGTCACCCGCTTCTCCGGACGTCGCGCCCCCGACCACCCCGGCGGCGCGCCCAACTGCGGGGACTGGGTGATGGTCGAGGGCTACTCGCACGAGCTGTCCAGCGCCGGGTTCTGGCCGGGCGGCGGCGAGGAGGGCGCCTTCTACGCCTACGCCTACCCGGAGCCGGCCGGCTTCCGCGAGCACCCCGTGCGCCCCGCCGAGGCGTACTACTACGAGGCCGGCGGCCAGTTCCTGCTGCCCTACGAGGCCGTGCGCACCAGCGCGGACCCGGAGGCCACGCTGCTCGAGTTCCTCCAGGACACCTACGAGGCGGCCGCCGACCACGGCGACTGGGACCGCGCCGAGCTCGAGGACGACCCCGTGCGGCGCGCCTCGCCGCGGTAGGGGCTCAGAGCACCTGGTGGCCGTACATCTCGCCGAGCGGGTCGGCGATGAGCTCGATGCGCGCGCCGTCGGGGTCGCGGAAGTAGACCGACACCCCGCTGTGGACCTCGTGCTCGACGCCGGCCTCTTCGAGGCGCGCGACGAGCTCCGACCAGCGCTCCGGCTCGACGCTGATGGCCAGGTGGTGCAGGCCGCCGAGCACCTCGGCGTAGGGCCCGACGTCGAGGCCGGGGAAGTCGAAGAAGGCGACGAGGTTGCCGTTGCCGATGTCGAAGAAGAAGTGCGACGAGCCGGGGTAGTCGCGGTTCTCGATCAGCTCGGTGAGCGGGAAGCCGAGCACGTCCTGGTAGAAGCGCACGGTCCGCTCGACGTCGCTCGACACCAGGGCCGTGTGGTGCAGCCCGCGCGCGGTGGACGCGGGCCGCTCGGCGAGGGGCTTGAGGTGGGCGTCGCGGATGCGGTCCCGCTCGGCGTCGAGGGTGGCGGTGTCGACGGTCATCGGACTCTCCCCGGTAGAGGTTGACGTGTCACCTATCTTGCCTCCTGTTCGGTGACACGTCAACGAGTAGCATCGATGACATGGCCGGCCCCCGGTGGCTCGACGACCACCAGCAGCGCGCGTGGCGCGGATACCTCGCGATGCAGGCGCAGCTGCAGGCGCAGCTCGGACGCCGGCTGCAGGCCGAATCGGGGATCTCGCTCGCCGACTTCGACGTGCTCGTGGCCCTGAGCGAACGCGACGCGCCCCTGCGCGTCCAGGAGCTCGCCGACGGGCTGCAGTGGGAGAAGAGCCGGCTGTCCCACCACCTCGCGCGGATGCAGAAGCGCGGCCTCGTGGAGCGCCAGGACTGTCCCGACGACGCGCGCGGGGCGTTCATCGTCCTGAGCATCGAGGGCCGTCGGGCGATCGAACAGGCGGCGCCGGGGCACGTCGAGGCGGTGCGGGCGTTGGTGTTCGACGGGTTGGACGACCGGCAGGTCGAGGCCTGGGCGGCGATCTCCGACGAGGTCCTGGCGCGGGTGGAGCAGGACCGGGCGAAGGGTTCCTGAGGCGGTCTCAGCGTTCGGGGTCTGGGTGTCGGGGGTCCGGGCTACGGTCGAACACATGAGCGAACAGGTGGGTGCGGCCGAGCGGGAGGCGCTCGAGCGTGCCCGCGCGGACGTGGTCGCCCAGCGCGCCGGCTACCACCGCCGCCTGCAGGCCATCGCCGCGCTCGCCGACCTCGGCACCGCGGTGGCCACCGGTTACCGCTCGACCGAGGCGCTGCTCGCCGACCGGGACAACCTCGACCGCGCCGACGCCACGCGCCTGGTGGCCGAGGCCGGCGACCTGTGCGCGCGGACCGCGGTGACCGGGGAGCTGCTGCCCGCCCGGTTGCCGGCCACCGCCGACGCGCTGGCCGCCGGCGCGATCGACCCGGCCCATGTGAAGATCATCCGGGAGACGATGCGCCACCTCGCCGGGCTCGCGACCCCGCCGCCGGCCCAGGAGTGGTGCGGGGTGGAACGCACGCTGGCCGAGCAGGCGCGGGTGCTGCCGCCGCGGCTGCTGCGACGGTTGGCCCAGGGCATCGTCGATCTCTACGACCCCGACGGTGCGGCCCCGCGCGACGGGCAGGACGAGTTCGACGAGCTGCGGCTGCACCGGCGCCGCGACGGGTCGCTGGTGTTCAAGGGCCGTCTCGGAGACCCGATGGACGCCGAGATGGTCATCGAGGTGTTCGGCGTCCTCGCCGCGCCGGCCGGCGCGGAGGACGAGCGAGGCCTGGTCAAGCGCAACGCCGACGCGTTCACCGAGCTCGTCCAGGACGCCCGCGGCCCCCGCGGCCTGGCGACCGACACCCGCCACGAGCACCGCGACGACGAGCCCGCACCCGACGCCGACACGGACATCGACACCGACGCCGACACCGATGGCGCGGCCACCCGCGACGGCGAGCCGTGCGCTGACGCGGGGCCCGAGGTCGAGCCGGGCACGGACGTCGAGCCCGAGGACACCCATTGCGAGGGCGAGCGCCCGCTCGCGCTGATCCCCGCGCCGCGCCGCCCCGACCCCTCGACGCCGGCCGGCAGCTGGACCGAGCGGCCCGGCCGCGCGCTGCTCACGGTCACCATCGACCACCGCTGGCTCTGCGCGGCCCTCGGCGAGCGCGGCGGCTACGGCACCCTGGACTCCGGGCACCCCGTCGACCCGGCCACCGTGCGCCGCTGGGCCTGCGACGCCGAGATCGTCCCCATGATCCTCGGATCGACATCAGAACCCCTCGACGTCGGCCGCCGCCAGCGCACCGCCCCCGACGCCCTGCGCCGCGCGCTCAACCTCCGCGACGGCGGCTGCGCGTTCCCCGGCTGCACCCGGCGCCCCCGACGCTGCCACGCCCACCACATCCGCCACTGGCTCGACGGCGGCGACACCGCCCTGCACAACATGTGCCTGCTCTGCCGGTTCCACCACCAGCTCGTCCACCGCGGCGGCTGGCAGATCGCGATGGTCGACGGCACGCCCTGGTTCACCCCGCCCTGGGTCGTCGACACCCAACGACGACCCCGCCCCGGCGGACGGCCCCGCGTCCCCCTCTGAACGCGGAGACACCTCGGGGATGGGGGCAGCGGTCAGCGCGACGGGCGGGCCAGCTCGCCCTGCCGCGCGGCCTTGTCGGGCTCGGACATCTGCCGGTTCTCGGCCACCTGCTGCTGGGTGGCCTCGTCGCCGCCGACGACGTGGTCGTCGCCCGCCATCAGGGCGTCGATGCCCTGGCGCGCGACCTGGGTCCGGTCGTTCTTCCAGCTGTCGTCGCCGAAGCGGGTGTCGCCCATGCCGGCGCGGTGGTGGAACTCGGAGTCGGTCGCCCCGGGCAGCAGCGCGGTGACGGTGATGCCGTCGGCGCGCAGCTCCTCGCGGATCGACTCGGCGAAGGAGAACCCGAACGCCTTGGTCGGCCCGTAGACCGGCTCGTACGGGGTGGGGGTGGTCGCCGAGGTCGAGGAGACGACGAGGATGCGCCGATCGCCCTGGTCCGGGCCCTGCGCGAGCATCGCGCGCACGACGCGCTTGGCCATGTGCACGGTGCCCGCACAGTTGATCGCGATCATGCGCAGCTCGTCGTCGAGGTCGGTGTCGGCGAACGCCCCACCGACCCCGACGCCGACGTTCAGGCAGGCCACGTGGAGGGGGCGGTCGAGGTCGGCGACGAACGTCCAGAAGGCCTCCACGCCCTCGTACGTCGCGGCGTCGGCCTGCAGCGGGAAGACGTCGACACCGAGCTCGCGGAGCGACACCGCGGCCTCGTGCACGCGCCCGCTCTGCCCGGAGATCGCGACGTCGTGGCCGCGGCGGGCGAGCTCGGCGGCGAGCTCGTAGCCGATGCCGGACGAGCCACCGGTGACGAGGGCGAGCGGTCGGGTGGGAGCCATGGCCGGGGGGTGCCCCACGGCGGGGCGATGATTCTCCGCCGTGCCGGCCGTCCCACCCGGCATGGACAGGATCGCGGGAGGACCCGCCGTGGACGACGTCTGGACGATGGTGCACGCGGAGCGCGCGGCGCTGGTCGAGGACCTGCGCGGGGTCGACGCCGCGCGGTGGGACACGCCGTCAGCGTGCGCGGGGTGGAGCGTGCACGACGTCGTCGCCCACCTCGTCGACAGCGCCCGGACGACGAAGCTCGGCTTCGTGGCCGCGCTGGTCCGGGCCCGCTTCGACTTCGACCGGCTCAATGAGCGCGGCGTCGCCCGCGAGCGTGGGGCGGCACCGGCGGAGACCCTCGAGCGGCTCGCCCGCGTCGTCACGCGGACCGGGTCGCCACCCGCGCCGCTGGACACCCGCCTGGTCGAGGAGGTGGTGCACGGCGAGGACGTCCGCCGGCCCCTCGGCCTCGCGCACACCTACCCGATCGACGCGGTCGTCCGCGCGCTCCGGCTCCAGGTGCGCACCCCGGCGTCGTTCGGCGGCGCGAAGGAGCGCATGGCCCCGCTGCGTCTGCGGGCCACGGACGCCGACGTCGTGATCGGCGACGGCCCGGAGGTGCGGGGCACGGCGCTGGCGCTCCTCCTCGCGGTCAGCGGGCGCCCGGTGCGCCCCGACGAGCTCGCGGGACCGGGCCTCGCCGCCCTCGTCGCAGGGAGCTGAGCACGCGGCTCGGGTACTTCCCGCCCGTTCGGGACCACACCGGTGGCGAGGTCCTCTTCGGCATCGAGACGGCGGCGATCGTCGGTGCCCTGCCCGACCCCGCCGAGCTCTCCGGCGTCCGCGTCCCTCCGCCCGCTGCTCAGCGAGCTGGCCGCGACCCGGACCGTCGACGCCTGAGGAGCCGCCTCAGCGTGCCCCGCGCAGCCCCAGCGTCCCGAGCCACTCGGTGATCCCGTCGAGCGCGGCCTTGGCGCCGGCCTCGGTCTCGGGCGCGGGGTCGAAGGTGCGCGCGTCGCCCTCGCCGCTGACGTGCTTGGCCGCGAACGGGATCGGCACGGTGGCGGCGACCGGCACCATGCGCAGCGCGAGCAGCACGGGCAGGAGCGCCTCGGCGGCGCGCGCACCCGCGGCGACGCCGCCGTAGCCGATGAGCGCGACGGGCTTGCCGGCCCACTCCTGGTTGAGGTGGTCGAGCGCGTTCTTCAGCGCGGCGTTGTAGCTGTGGTTGTACTCGGGGTGCACGATCGCGAAGGCGTCCGCGCGGGCGACCGTCGCGCTGAAGGCCTTCGTCGAGTCCAGCGTGTAGCGGCCCAGGCGCGGGTGCTCCGGCTCGGCGAACATCGGCAGGTCGACGTCGGCGAGGTCGACGATCTCCACCTCGAAGCCCTCGGAGGCCCGCGCGTAGTCGGCGAACCAGCGCGCGATCGGGTCGCCGATCCGCCCGGGGCGGGTGCTCGCGACGATGATCTGCAGCAGCGGGCGGCGCTCGGCCTGCGTCATGGGGCTCCTCCGATGGCTCGGATGGTTGTTCCTACAACCATCCTCCTCCTCGCCGGCGCGCGGCGCGCGCGGGCGTCCGTCACGGTGGGACGGTGCCCCGCCGTGTCCCGCTCGGAACCGGGTGGGACCGCGTCGCCGTGCTGGTCGACGACCGTTGGGTCGAGCGCACCGCCCGCCGTCCCGACGCCGAGGCCGGCCTGCGTCGCGAGACCCACCTCCTGCCCTGGCTCGCCGACCGGCTGCCGCTGGCGGTGCCCCGGCCCGTCGTGGTCGGCGAGGCACCCCTGACGGTGCGGCACGCGCTGGTCCCGGGCTCCGCGCTGGACGCCCCGACCGCTGACCACGCCCGACGCCTCGGTGCGTTCCTGCGCGCGCTGCACGACGTCCCGCTCGCCGACGCCGTCGCCCGGGGCCTGCCCGACGCCGCCACCACCGCGGGGTGGCGACGCCGCGCCTTCGCGCGCTTCGAGACCGAGGTCGCCCCGCGCCTGCCCGACGACCGGCGACTGCGGGCGGCCCTCGACCGCCTGCGCGAGGTCCCGCCGTCCGCCGTCGTCCACGGCGACCTGCGCGCCGAGCACGTGCTGGTCGTCGACGGGGAGCTCACCGGCGTCATCGACTGGGGCGACGCCCGCGCCGGCGACCCCGCCAAGGACCTCGAGTGGCTGCTGCTCGACACCGGCCACGCGCCCGCGGCGATCGAGGCCTACGGGGAGGACCTCACCGCCCGCGCCCGCGACTGGCGTGCCGTGGGCCCCTGCTACGCGGTGGTCCACGGCCTCGACACCGGCGACGACGCGCTCGTGGCGACCGCGCTCGACGACCTGCGGACCGGCGCCTGACGTCCGGTGATGTCGGGTGCGCGAACAGTGCGTGACGGCGCGGCGCTGCGGCTCCCGGCGCCCCGCGCGACCCACCACGCTGGTCGGTGTGGTCGACCTGGTGCGCTCCGAGCACCCCGACGCCCGGCTCGTCGCCGTCTCGCTGCGGCGGGGTCCCGACGACGTCGGGGTGCGCCTGACGGTGCCGGGACGCGTGCGGGTCGTGGAGACCGAGGTGGCCGACCGCGTCGCCCGCCTCCTGGACGCCGCCGTCGCCCACGCGCGCGGCGCGGGGCTGCCGGCCGAGATCGACCTCGACCGCCTCGTCACCCGCGCCGAGGCCGACGTGACGGGACGCCGCCGGGCCTGATCGACCCCGTGACGACCCCGCCGCGCCCGGCACCGCCGGCCGGTGTCACAGCCCGGGCCGCCCGTCTCGTCTGGGGGACATGAGCACAGCAGCGCAGCGCATGCAGGTCCTGGTCGTGGGTGCCGGGTACGCGGGGGCCACGGCCGCCGTGCGCCTGGCCGGACGGGCGGCGGGGCGGGTGGACGTCACCGTCGTGAACCCACGGCCCGGCTTCGTCAACCGCCTCCGCCTGCACCACGTCGCGGTCGGGCAGCGGGTCCCCGCGCCGACCCTGTCCACGATGCTGGGGACGGGCGTCCGGTTCGTCGAGGGCCAGGTCACCGACCTCGGCCTCGACACCGGCCGGGCGGTCGTCGCCGGTCCCGGTGGGCCCCGCACCGTCCCGTTCGACCGGCTCGTCCTCGCCACGGGCAGCACCACGGAGGTGCCGGTGCCCGGCGGCGAGCACGCGCACGCCGTGGGCGACATCGGCGCCGCCCGGCGTCTGCGGCAGGCGCTGGACGGGGTCGGCGCCGGGTCGGACGTCGCCGTCGTCGGGGGCGGGTTCACCGGGCTCGAGACGGTCGCCGAGCTGGCCGAGAGCCGCCCGGACCTGCGGGTCCGGCTGGTGACCACCGGGGAGGTCGGCGCGTGGTTCACCCCGCACGGCGCCGAGCACGTCCGGCGCACCCTGGGGACGCTGGGCGTGGAGGCCGTCGGCGGGAGGAGGGTGACGGCCGTGGAACCCGACCGCGTGCTCCTCGACGACGGCGACGCGCTGCCCGCGGCGCTCACGGTCTGGTGCGGCGGGTTCTCCGCCCCGTCGCTGGCCTGGAACGCCGGGCTCGGCGTCGACGAGCGCGGCGCCGTGCTCACCGACACGCGGCTGCGCGCGCTCACCCACCACCACGTGCTCGCGGTCGGCGACGCCGGGCACGCCCCTGCGCCGGGCGGCGGCCGCTACAGCATGTCCTGCCAGTACGCGTTCCCGTCGGCCGCGCACGCGGCGGACCTCCTGGTGGCCGAGGCGCTCGGCACCCCCGACGCCCGCCCCCTCGACCTCGGCTTCACCGCCCGCGTGGTCAGCCTGGGCCGCCGCCACGCCGTGCTGCAGCCCACCGACCGCCGGGACACCGCGCGGGGCCGGGCGGTCACCGGGCGGACGGCCCTGGCCACGAAGTGGTTCCAGACCCGGGGCACCGTGGCCGCGATCGGCGTCGAGCGCCGGTTCCCCGGCGCCGTGCGGTGGCCGCACGCCGCGGCCACGCGTCCGGTTCCGGCAGGGTCGGCCGCGTGACCCGCACCGAGGAGTTCACCGCGCACCGGTCGCTGCTGTTCGCGATCGCCTACCGCATCCTCGGCAGCGTCGCGGAGGCGGAGGACGCGGTGCAGGAGACCTGGCTGCGCTACGAGTCGTCGACGACCGAGCCGGTGTCGGTGAAGTCGTTCCTCTCGGCGGTGGTCACGCGCGTCGCGATCGACGTGCTGCGCTCGGCGCGGGTGCGACGGGAGGCCTACGTCGGGCCGTGGTTCCCGGAGCCCCTGCTCGACGACCCGTACGAGGACCCGGAGCGCTCGGCGGAGCTCGCGGACTCGGTGTCGATGGCGGCGCTGCTGCTCCTCGAGCGCCTCACCCCGACCGAGCGCGCGGTGTTCGTGCTGCGGGAGGTGTTCGGGTTCGGCTTCCCGGAGATCGCGCGGGCGGTCGGGCGCTCGGAGGAGGCGTGCCGGCAGCTCGCGGTGCGCGCCCGCCGGCACATGGAGGAGGGGCGCCCGCGGTTCGAGGCCGACCGTCGCGAGCGCGAGGAGCTCGCCGCCCGCTTCGTCGACGCGCTGCGCGAGGGCGACCTCGACGGGCTCACCGAGCTCCTCGCCGCCGACGTGTCGGCGGTCGCCGACGGCGGCGGCAAGGGTCCGGCCTTCGCCCGCCCGGTCGCCGGTCCCACCCGGGTCGCGCGGCTCCTCGCCGGCTTCGCGACGCTCATGGACGGGGTGGCCGAGGTGGCGTCGCAGCAGGTCAACGACCAGCCCGGCGTCGTCGTGCGCGACCGCGACGGCCTCCTCGTCGCGGTGCTCGCCCTCGACGTCTCCGACGGGCGCATCCAGACGATCCGCACGGTGGTCAATCCCGACAAGCTCCGCCACCTGGGGCCCGTCGCGGACGCCTGGCGGCTGCGCGAGGAGGCCATCGCCCGGCGGCGGCCGCCGGGGGACGACGCCGCGCGGTGACGTCCCGGTCCGACGGCGCAGCGTGAGGTCGTCGGACGTGGTCGGCGTCCGCGTGGTCCCAGGGCAGGATGGTGTCGTTCACCGACGACCGGGGAGGTGCGGTGGCGACCATCAGGGACAGCGCCGTGGCGACGTCGGCGGGCCGGGCGCCCGCGCGCCTCTTCGACGCCGACGCCGACGACGCGTTCGACCGGCTCGCCCGCCTGGCCACCTCGCTCACCGGCGTGGCGCTCGGGGCCGTGTGGCTCGTCAGCGACGATCGCGCCTTCCTGCGCAGCGCGGCCGGGCCCGGGACCGCGACGCCCGCGGCGCGGGACGCCCGGCAGCGGGGGACGCCGGTCGAGCGGTCGCTGTGCTCCGTCGTGCTCGGGCAGGACGCGGCCGCGTGGGTCGAGGAGGCCGGCGACGAGCCGCACGCCCGCGGCTGGGTGGAGACCACCTTCACCGACGTCCGCGCCTTCGCCGGCGTCCCCGTGCGCGACCCGGAGGGCGCGGCGATCGGGGTGCTGTGCGCGGTCGACGCCGACCGCCACTCCTGGTCCGACCACGACCGCGACGTCCTGACCACCCTCGCCCAGGCCGCGACCGGCGAGGTCGCCCTGCGCTCGGCGCTGGCCCGGTCGCGGGCCGAGGGGTCGGCGGCCGCGCGCCGCGCCGCGGCGTCGGACCACGCCGCCGCGGAGGCCGGCCGGCAGGCCCGCGAGGCCGGGGTCCAGGCCCGGGAGGCGGACGCCGCCGTCGTCCGCTACCGCGAGCAGGCCCGCTCGGCGGGGATACAGGCCGCGACGTCCGACCAGCTCGCCGCCGATGCGCAGCGGCTGGCGAAGCTCGCCGAGGAGCACGCCGCGGAGGCCGACGAGTTCGCCGCGACCCTGCGCCAGAGCCTCCTGCCGGCGCGCCTGCCCGCCTTCCCCGGCGTCGAGGTCGCCGCCCGCCACCGGCCCGGCACCGGCGCCTCGGTGCTCGGCGACTTCTACGACCTGTTCCCCACGCCCGACGGCTGGGGCGCGGTCGTCGGTGACGTCTGCGGCAAGGGCCCCCACGCGGCCCGGACCACGGCGCTGGCGCGATCGACGGTGCGCGCGCTCGGGCACACCGACGAGGACCCGGCCGCCGTCCTCGCGGCCCTGCACGGGGTGCTGCACGTGTGGTTCGACCAGCGCCCGAGCTTCGTCACCGCCGTCTACGCGGGCATGGCGCCGCGGACGGAGGCCGAGGGGCTCGCGATCGGCGTCGCGAGCGCCGGGCACCCGCCGGCGGTCCTGCAGCGCCGGGACGGCACCGTCGTCGCCCTCGAGGGCGGGGGCCGCGCGCTGGGCATCCGCGAGGAGCCGCGGGTCGCCCTGGAGCGCGTGGCCCTGGACGTCGGCGACCGACTGATCCTCGTCACCGACGGCGTCACCGAGGCCCGTCCGGCCGGTGGTGGCGAGCTGGAGCTCGAGGGCCTGCTGGCGGTCGTCGAGGGCCTCGACCCGGCGGGGAGCGCCGACGTCACCGCCGACGGCGTGCTCGCGGCCGTCGACGCCCACGCCGACGGCGCGGCGCTCGACGACACCGCGCTGCTGGTCATCCGGGCGGGACGGCGTCCCGGGGGGTGATGCGTCCGACCGGTCGAGGGAGGCTGCACCGGGTTGAGGAGGGCGGTGCCGGGGCAATCCCACCGCCGCGATGACGACACCAGACGCCGCCGGTGACGACGACACCGCCTGGCCCGAACCCCTGCGGGTCAGCGTGCCCGCGCGCGCGGACCACGTGCGGACGCTGCGCCACCGGCTGTCGGCGTGGCTCGGCGAGGACCACCTGGACGCCGACCTCGTCGAGGACCTCGTCATGGCGACGTCCGAGGCGCTCGAGAACTGCTGCGACCACGCCTTCGTGTCGGCGTCGTCGGTCGGCACGATGACGCTCACCGCGCGGGCCGTCGACGACGCGCTGGTCATCACCGTCGGCGACGACGGGATCTGGCAGGCGCCCGGGCGGGAGACCACCGGCCGCGGACGCGGGCTGGCGATGATGCGTCAGCTCGTCGACGACGTGGCCGTCGAGTCGGGGCCGGGCGGCACGGAGCTCGCCCTCACCCGGTACCTGCACCACGCCACGGGTCGACCGCAGCACTGACGGGGCGGGTCGAGGAGGCCGCGCCCCGTCAGCCGGCGATCGGGCGTCGGTGCTAGAGGACGTCGATCGACACCGAGTTGCCGCTGAGGTTGTCGTTCAGGATCTCGTTGCAGGAGATGTTCAGGATGTTGGCGCCGCCGACCGGGGCCTGCGCGAGGGCGTTGCCGAGGAACGAGTCGCCGCTGATGCCGCCGTTCGCCTCGGCCGAGCCGCCGGTGACGTTGCAGTCTCCGCTGGACTCGCGCTCGTGGTGCTCGTGCTCGTCGTGGCACTCGGTGGCCGACGCGAGCGGGGCGGCGGCGAGCAGGCTCGCGGCGACGCCGACCGTGACCACACCCAGCTTTTTGATCAACGTGTGTACTCCTCGGAGAGCATGTCGGGGGAGCGCGGTCACGCGGCCGGGCAGGCGGCCCGGTCGGTGACCACGACCTCCCAACGACCACTCCGAGGAGTGGTGACGCCTCGGGACACCGTCACGCTGACGAGTGACGGTGGGTAGCGAGATGCGGCCGACGGTCGCCCAGCGTGTCCCTCGGTCGGCCGGATCGTGACACCCGGACGGCGCACGCCCGCGGGCATCGGATCGCCCCGTCGGCGCAGGGATCACGCAGAGCGCACGCGCAGCACCGACCCGACCGCGCCCACCGCGACCATGACGATGACGAGCCCGAACAGCACGACCGCCACCGGCGCCAGACCCCACACGTCGACGGCCACCCCGGCGACCATGCTCGTGACGGCGGCGGCGAGGTAGCAGAACAGGTAGACCGCGCTGAGGGTGCCGGCGTGCGCGCCGTCCGGGCTGCGCTCGAGCAGGACCCGCATGGCCCCGGCGAACGCGACGCCGAAGCCCGCCCCGGCGACGACGGCCGCGGCGAGGTACGCGGCGAAGCTCCCGACGGCGATCGCCCCGACGAACCCGGCGACGCCCACCACCAGGCCCGCCGCCCCACCCGCGAGCGCCCGGGTGGCGCGCAGCCGGTTCGCGGTCAGGCCCGCGACCGGCCCGGCGAGGTGGTAGACGGCGACGGTGAGCGCCCCGCTGAACAGGTCGCCCCGCCCGAGCACCGAGACCGCCAGCGACGGGGACAGGGCCTGGGTGAAGCCGCCCAGGACGTAGGTCGCGGCGACCAGCAGGCAGACCAGCCCGAACACCGGGCGCGCGCTCGTCGGGACCCGGACCACCGGCCGCAGCGACCGCACGGCCGCGGCCCCGCTCCCGCGCGTCACCGTCTCCGGCAGGAGCACCACGGCGATCGCCGCGAGCGTGAGCAGCGCGGCGACGACCACGAACGACCAGACCGGCGCCCCGCCCGGCGCGAGCTGCACCGCGGCGCCGGAGGCGAGTGCGCCGATCGCGATGCCCCCGGGCGGTGCACCGCTGGTCACCGCGCCGGCCAGCCCCGGCCGCGACGGCGGCGTCAGGTCCACGACGAACGCGCCGAGGGCGGACAGCGCGAGCCCGACCGAGAGCCCTTGGACCGCCCGCCCGACGATCAGCGGCGCCGCCGAGTCGACGGTGGCGAGCACGAGGCACGCGACCGCGCCGACCAGCAGGGCCGGCACGCCGACCCACCGCCGGCCGAGGTGGTCGGACAGGCTGCCGCAGCACAGCAGCGCCGCGAGCAGCGGGAGGATGTAGATCGCGAAGGCGCCGGTGAGCGCGACCGTCGAGACGCCGTACGTCTGCTGGTAGACGACGTAGAGCGGCGCGGGGACGCCGGCCGCCGCGCAGGCGACGACGAAGGCGAGGGACGCCGTCGTGAAGGTCGCCAGCGGGCGGGCACCGCTGCGGGGCCGGGTCCGGAGCCGCAGCACCGGGGGCACTCAGGCCGACCGGGCGTCGAGGAGCACGTCCTCCAGCGTAGGCGGCGATCACGCGGTTTCGCGGCGGGAGCCGAGGGGGACGCCTGCCGCCATGACGCGAGGGGACGAGGCGGTCTCGGCGGGTGGAGCAGGCCGACCGGGGGAGCGGACCGACGGACGGCCCCGGGTGGTCGTCGTGGGCGGCGGGTTCGCCGGCTACAACGCCGTCAAGGCGCTGGCCCGCACGGTGGGCGACAGCGCGGAGGTCATTCTGGTCAGCCCGACCAACTACTTCCTCTACCTGCCGCTGTTGCCCGAGGTCGCGAGCGGTGTCGTCGAGCCCCGGCGGATCTCCGTGTCGCTGGCCGACACCCTGCCGCGCGGGGTGGCGCACGCCCAGGGGGAGGTCGACGACGTCGACCTCGACGCGCGGACCGTGCGGTGGATGGACCCCGAGGGCCGGCACCACACCACGGGGTACGACCGCCTCGTGCTCGCGGTCGGCAGTGTGCACAAGCTCATGCCGATCCCCGGGCTCAGCCGCTACGCACACGGCTTCCGCGGCATCCCCGAGGCGCTCTACCTGCGCGACCACCTCATCCGGCAGATCGACCTGGCGGCGGGTGCCGACGACCCGGAGGAGCGCCGCGCCCGCTGCACGTTCGTCGTGGTCGGCGCGGGCTACACGGGCACGGAGGTCGCGGCCCAGGGCGTGCTGTTCACCCGCGACCTCGCGCGCTCGCGCGGGCTCGCCGCGGACGAGGTGCGCTGGCTGCTCGTCACGCGGGGGGAGGTCCTCTCCGGCCTCGACCCCCACCTCGGGCGCACCGCCGACCGCGTCCTGCGCGACCGGGGCGTCGAGGTGCGCACCGGCGAGACGGTGGAGGAGGTGACCGAGGACGGCGTGCGGCTGCGCAGCGGCGAGCAGGTGCCGACCCGCACCCTCGCCTGGTGCGTGGGCGTCCGCCCCGATCCGCTCATCGAGGGCGTCGGCCTGGAGCTCGCCGAGGGGCGGCTGGTCGTCGACCGGACCCTCCAGGTGCCCGGGCACCCCGACGTCTTCGCCTGCGGTGACGCGTCCGCGGTCCCCGACCCCGGGCGCCCCGGCAAGTACACCGCGATGACGGCCCAGCACGCCGAGCGCCAGGGCAAGCTCGCCGGCCGCAACGTCGCCGCGTCGCTGCGGGGTGGCCGGTGCCGCCCGTACCAGCACCGCGACCTCGGGTTCGTCGTCGACCTCGGCGGCACCGACGCCGCCGCCAACCCCCTGCACCTGCGCCTCGCCGGCCTCCCCGCCAAGACGGTGGCCCGCGGCTACCACCTGCTCTCGATGCCCGGCAACCGGCTGCGCACCGCCGCCGACTGGCTGCTCGACGCCGTCCTCCCGCGCCAGTCGACGCAGCTGGGCCTGGTCCGCTCGGTGTCGGTGCCGCTTGACTCGTCGTCACCCGAGGTGCCCCACCACCCGCAGATGGCCTTCCCGCCCGAGCGCGCGTCGGGCGACGTGGGGCGCTGACACGGCTTTCCCGGCCCGGCCCCGGCGCCCTACCGTGTGACCGTCGTCACCCATGGACCCGGGGGAGGTGCCGTGGAGCACCCGCTGCTGCGCCCGGCGTCGAGCTACGACGAGCTCTGGCGCCAGGTCGACTTCACGACGATGGCGATCCCGGAGCGCTTCAACCTCGGGGTCGCGTGCGCCGACCGGCAGGACCCGGACGCCCGCGCCCTGACGGTCGTCGAGCGGGACCGCACCTCGCACGACCACACGTTCGGCGAGGTCACGGAGTCCGCGAACCGCCTCGCGAACGCGCTGGCCGCGCTCGGCGTCGGGCGCGGCGACGTCGTCGGGCTGGTCAGCCCGGCGTCGTTCGAGACCGGCGTCGGCTTCGTCGCGATGTTCCGGATGGGCGCGATCGCCCTGCCGCTGTCGTCGCTGTTCGGGCCCGACGCCCTGCGCTACCGGCTGCGGGACGCGGGCGCGAAGGCCGTCGTGACCGCCGCGGCCAACGCCGACCGGGTGCGCGAGGCGCTGGACGACGGCGGCGAGCCGATCCCGTTGCTGGTGATCGGCGGCGCGGGCGCCGCGTCGTACGAGGACGCCCTGGCGGCCGCGTCGCCGGCGTTCACCCCGGTGGACACGGCGGCCGAGGACCCGGCGTTCCTCATCTACACCTCGGGCACCACCGGCGACCCCAAGGGCGCGCTGCACGCCCACCGCATCGTGTTCGGGCACCTGCCGGCGTTCGAGGCGATCTTCGAGTTCTACCCGCAGCCGGACGACGTGCTGTGGTCCCCGGCCGACTGGGCCTGGATCGCCGGGATCATGGACATCCTCGTGCCGGCGTGGTTCCACGGCCTGCCCGTGGTGGTCGACCGTGAGCCGGCGTTCAGCGCGGAGCGCGCGGTCTGGCTCATGCGCACGTTCGACGTCACGCTCACCCTGCTGCCGGCCACCGCCCTGCGGGTCATCCGGGCGTCCGGCATCGAGGGTGGCGGTTTCGCGTTCCGGTCCGTCGCGTCCGGCGGGGAGGCCCTGGGCGCGGACCTGCTGAAGTGGAGCGAGGAGTTCTTCGGCGCGACCGTCAACGAGGGGTACGGGCAGACCGAGCTCAACGCCTGCATCGGCAACTGCGCGTCGGTCTACCCCGTCCGCCCGGGGTCGCTCGGCAAGGCGCTGCCCGGGTTCACGGCGGTGGTGCTCGACGACGACGGCGAGCCGGTGCTGGACACGGTGGGCGAGCTCGCGCTCGACCGCCGGACCCCCTCGACGATGCTGGAGTACTGGCGCAACCCGACGGCGACCGCGGAGAAGTTCCGGGGGGAGTGGCTGCTCACCGGCGACCTCGCCCGCCAGGACGCGGACGGCTACGTGTGGTTCGAGTCCCGCAAGGACGACGTCATCACCTCGGCCGGCTACCGGATCGGCCCGGGCGAGATCGAGCAGAGCCTGGGCGGGCACGAGGCCGTGGCCATGGCCGCGGTCGTCGGGGTCCCCGACGAGCGGCGCGGGCAGGTGCCCAAGGCGTTCGTCGTCCTGCGGCCCGGGGTCACGGCGTCGGAGGAGCTGGCCGACGAGCTGCGCGCGCACGTCCGGGCACGGCTCGCCGCGCACGAGGTGCCCGCCGGGATCGAGTTCCTGGACGAGCTGCCCCGCACCACCACGGGCAAGATCCTGCGTCGCGCGCTGCGGGAGGACTGACTACACCGGGACCGGTTCGCCCCGGCGCAGCGACGCCCGGTACGGGTCCGGCGAGAGCAGCGCCGCGACGATCGTGATCAGCACCATCGCCGACATGTACACCGCGATCCAGTCGTAGCCCCCGGTCGCGTCGAGCAGCGCGGTGGCGATCACCGGGGCCAGGCCGCCGGCGAACACGCTCGCGCCCTGCGCCCCGATGGACGCCCCGCTGTAGCGCACCTCGGGCTCGAAGAGCTCGGAGAAGTACGCCGGCTGCGGCGCGTAGACCGCCGAGTTGCCGACGTTCACCGCGATCACGGTGGCCAGCACGATCAGGGGGACCGACCGGGTGTCGAGCGCCCAGAAGTAGGGCCAGCTCATGAGCAGCAGCACCAGCGAGCCCCACAGCACGACCGGCTTCCGGCCGAACCGGTCGCAGGCCCAGCCGTAGAACGGGATGCTGGCCAGCCCGATCGCCGACGAGACGATGACCGCGAGCAGCAGGTCGCCACGCTGCATCCCCAGCACGACCGTGCCGTAGGTCAGGACGAACGTGGTGTGGATGTAGAACGTGCTGTTCTCGGCGAACCGCAGGCCGGCGGCGCGCAGCACGTTCCCCGGCTGGCGGCGCAGGACGGCGAGCACCGGCTGGCGCTCGATCTTGCCGGCCGACTTCGCCTGCTCGAACACCGGCGACTCGGCCACCCGCAGCCGGATGACGATGCCGACGGCGACCAGCACGATCGAGGCCAGGAACGGCACGCGCCAGCCCCAGGACAGGAAGGCCTCGTCCGACACGATCGCCGACATGATCAGCAGCGAGGTGTTGGCGATGAGCATGCCGGCCGGCACCCCGGTCTGCGGGAAGCTGCCGAAGAACCCGCGGCGGTGCGGCGGCGCGTACTCGACGGCCATCACCGCGGCCGCGCCCCACTCCCCGCCCAGGCCGATGCCCTGCACGATGCGCAGCAGTACGAGGATGATCGGCGCGGCGACCCCGATCGTCTCGTACGTCGGCAGCAGCCCGACGAGGAACGTCCCGCCGCCCATCATCACGACCGACAGCACCAGCATCGACTTGCGGCCGATGCGGTCGCCGAAGTGCGCGAAGACGACGCCGCCGAACGGCCGGGCGACGAACCCGACGCCGAACGTCGACAGCGCGAGCAGCGTGCCGGTCAGGGGGTTCGCCGTCGGGAAGAAGAGCTTGTTGAACACCAGCGCGGCGGCCGCGCCGTAGACGAAGAAGTCGAACCACTCGATCGACGTGCCGATCAGCGTCGCGCCCGCGACCCGTCGCGTCTCGGCGGCGGTCGGGGCAGGGCGTGCACCCGGGTCGGGATCCATGGCTCGACCTCCTCCGGCCCTCCGTCGGGCGGATAGGTGAAATTGGTGTGATGAACACCATACGGAGCGGAGCGGTCCGGTCACCAGGGGTCGTCCCGACGAGCGGCAAGGGTGCCCCGGCGGGGACACTGGCGGTCATGTTCCGGAGCCGTGCCGCGGGCGGGGTGGTCGTCGACCCGCACGGACGGGTGGCGGTCGTGCGGCAGCGGGCGCGGACGTGGTCGCTGCCCAAGGGCCACCTCGAGGACGGCGAGGACGTGCTCGAGGCCGCGCGGCGCGAGATCCACGAGGAGTGCGGGCTCGCCGACCTCGAGCTGGTGCGCGAGCTCGGCTCCTACACCCGCCTCGGCTTCCGCTACGGGCTGCCCGAGAGCAAGACGATCACGTTGTTCCTCTTCCGCAGCCCGGAGGCGGCGCTCGAGCCGCTCGACCCGGCCAACCCCGAGGCCCGCTGGGTGCCCCCGGCGTCGGTCGCGCGGACGCTCTCGAACCCCGCCGACGGGCGCTTCTTCACCCGCGAGGTGCTGCCGCTGCTCGACGCCCGCTGAGTCGAGGAGCTAGGTCGACGGCCGGCCGGGGATCGTCGCGGCCAGGTCCGACGCGACGGTGTGCGCGTCGGCGGTGTCCGGCCAGTGGCGCGCGACCCGCCCGTCGGGGCCGACGAGGTAGGTGATCGCGGTGTGCGGCACGGCGTAGCCGTCGGGGTCGTCGGGGTCGGGGCGCCGGCGGGCGAAGACGCGGAACGCGTCCTTGGCCGCCTCGACCTGTGCCGGCGTGCCCGTGAGCCCGGTGAACCGCGGGTAGGAGGCGGTGAGGAACGCCCGCATGACCTCGGGGGTGTCGCGCTCCGGGTCGACCGAGACGTAGAGCGGGCGCACCTCCTCGGCGAGCGGTCCGAGCTCGTCGAGCGCCGCGGAGAGCTTCGTCAGGGCCCGGGGGCACACGACGCGGCAGGACGTGAACCCGAACTGCACGAGCAGCCAATCGCCGCGGTAGCTGTCGAGGGTGACCGGCCGCCCGGTGTGGTCGACGAGCGCGAAGGCGATCTGGGTGGGTCGGCCGGTCGGGGCGCTCACGGCACGAGCTCGACGTCGTGCGCCGGCCCGGCCGGGACGTCGAGGCGCAGGCCCTCGGGCACGGGTGTCCCCGCCACCTCCTGGCCGTCGACCCGCAGCCGCGCGCCGTCGGGGACCCGACCGAGCACCACCGTCCCGTCGGCGTCGAGGCCGCGCCGCCGCAGCCGGGCGTGCAGCACCCCGTCGACGACCTCGGCGCGGCTGACCTCGACGTCGCGCCCGACCTCGGTGAGTGCGGGCTCGGCGACGTGCTCGGGACCCCACGGGTGCTGGTAGAGCTCGTGCAGCCCGTCGGGCACGTCGAGCCGCGCGTAGCCGAGCAGGACGTTGCCGGTCATCGGCTCGATCCCGGTGCGATGGCCCTCGGCGTCGTTCTCCGTGTCGTTGCGCGGGTAGTACAGCGCGCCGTCGCGCCAGGTCGGCGCCATGAAGCGGTCGGCGTGGGCGAGGATGCCGTCGAGGGTGGCGCGGTCGCCCATCTCCGAGGCCCACGCCGCCACCCACCCGAGGTCGCAGGTGTCGTTGACGACGGTCTGACCCATGACCTCCATGGCCGGCGTCGACCGGACCGCGATCGTGCCGTCGGGGCCGGGCTCGAGGAAGTCGGCGACCTGGCGCGGGTAGTGCTCGTGCACGAAGTCGTGGTTCCAGGTGTTCATCAGCGCCCCGCACCACGCGTCCACCCACGGCGCCTGCAGGGCGTTCGGCCGCACGACCCTCGAGTCCTCGAGGATCATCTGGTTGTAGTGGCCGGTGTCGTCGAGCCGGCCGAAGTCCGCCCAGGCCTGCTGGTAGCCGGCGACGACCTCGCCGGCGCGGTCGCCGCCGGTGATGACGTCGTGGAGCCGGAAGCCGAGGATGGCGGGCTGGTTGCAGATCTGGAACACGCAGTTCGGCTCGCAGGCGATCCCGAGGTAGCCGTTCTGCACCATCTGCCAGTAGAGGTGCTCGTTGAGCGAGTCGCGGTCGTAGGCGAAGCGCTTGGGCTCGCCGCCCCAGAAGAACGACCAGTGCTCGAAGGTGAGCGCGCCGGGCTGCGCGTAGCGGTCGTCGGCGAAGAGGTGGTCGTGCAGCAGCGAGCAGGACTGCACGTAGGCCGAGTACATGATGTTGTCGCGCACCACCGGGTCCCACTCCTCGTGGTAGCCGTCGGAGAGGTGGGCGTTCATGACCATCCCGCCGCGGGAGACGTCGCGCCAGTAGAGCCAGACGTCGGGCATGAGCAGCTTGTCGATCAGGCGCTGGATCGTCGGCCGGAACAGGCCGGGCGCGGCGGGCAGGCGGTGGCGGTGGGTGAGCGCGAGCCCGTAGACCATGTAGGCGAGCTGGAAGCGGTAGCTGCCGAAGTCGTCCTCGCCGGCGCCCTTGCCCTGCATGAGCGACCAGTCGTGCGGCAGGCGCCGGGACAGGTCGTCCCAGTGCTTCAGGTGGCCGAGCTGTGCCTCGTCGAGGACCCTCGCCGGCGTCGTCGACGTCGCTGCCGTCCCTGCTGACCCCGCCGTCACCGTCATGCGCCACGACCGTACGCAGGGCCGACGGCGCCGCCACACCCGTTCGGGTGTGCCGCGGGGAGCGCCGGTGCGGTGTCGTGCCCGCCATGGACGGACCCGGCGACATCCTGCGCACGGTCGGTGCGCGCTTCGGCGAGAAGACGGCCCTGGTGACGGCGACGCGGACGCTCTCGTTCGCCGAGCTCGACGCGCTGAGCGACCGGGTGGCCGCCGGGCTGGTGGCGCGCGGGGTGCGGGGCGGGCAGCCGGTGTCGCTGTACGCGCAGAACCGGTGGGAGTGGGTGGTCGCGTACCACGGCGCGCTCAAGGCCGGCGCGGTCGTGAACCCGGTGAACGTCATGCTCACCCCGGAGGAGCTCGCGTTCGTGCTGCGCGACTGCGGCGCGGCGGCGGTGTTCACCAGCGCCGAGCAGGCCCCGACGGTGCTCGAGCTGACCCGGGACCTGCCCGAGCTGCGGACGGTGGTGGCGTTCGGGGACGTCGAGGGGGACGCCGCGCAGCGGAGCTCGACCCGCCCGGAGGGCGCGCTGGCCTTCGACGAGCTCCTGGGAGGCGACGACCCCGTCCCGCACGTCACCGTCGACCCCGACGCGCCGTCGACCATCGGCTACACGTCCGGCACCACCGGACACCCGAAGGGCGCGGTGCAGAGCCACCGCGCGGTGCTGCTCAACTGCGCGCTCACCGCGACGATGCACGGCCGCCGACCCGACGACGTCGTGGTGACGGCCCTGCCGGCCCCGCACGTCTACGGCAACGTCGTCATCAACGGGACCTTCCTCGCCGGCGGCACGGTGGTGCTCATGGAGCGGTTCGCGCCGGGCGAGGCGCTGCGGCTCATCGGTGAGCACCGCGCGACGCTGTTCGAGGGCGTGCCGGCGATGTACGCGATGCTGCTCGCCGACCCCGGCCTCGCGGACGCGGACCTGTCGTCGCTGACCCGCTGCACGGTCGGCGGGCAGACGATCCCGCTCTCGACGATCGAGCGGTGGCAGGACCGGTCGGGCGCCCCGCTGATCGAGCTGTGGGGGATGACCGAGATCGCGGGCCTGGGCACCACGCACGCCCTGTACGCGCCGCCGGTGCCGGGATCGATCGGGGTGGCCCTGCCCGGGATCGAGCTGCGGATCGCCGACCTCGCCGACGTGGGGCGCGACTCCCCGGTCGGCGAGCCGGGGGAGCTGATGGTGCGCGGCCCGATCGTCATGTCGGGCTACCACGGCAACCCGGAGGCGACCGCCGAGACGATCGAGCCGGACGGCTGGCTGCACACCGGCGACGTCGCGACGATGGACGCGACCGGGCACGTCTTCGTCGTCGACCGCCGCAAGGACATGATCATCACGGGCGGCTACAACGTCTACCCGGCCGAGGTCGAGCGGGTCCTCGCCGCGCACCCGAAGGTCGCGATGGTCGCGGCCGGGCCGGTGCCCGACGCGGTGCGCGGCGAGCTGGCCTGCGCCTACGTCGTCCCGGTCGCGGGCACCGACCCGACCGAGGAGGAGCTCGTCGCCTACGCGGGGGAGCACCTCGCGGCCTACAAGCGGCCCCGGCTCGTGCGGTTCGTCGACGCGCTGCCGGCCACGTCGACGGGGAAGATCATGCGCCGCGAGCTGATCAAGCAGTTCACCCCGTGACACGGCCGTGCGACCGGTATTCGATGAGCTCGTGGACCCGACGGCACCGTTGAGCCGCGAGCACGCCGAGCTCGTCGGCCTGCTCGACCGGCGCGCCGCGGTCCGGGCCGCCCTCGACCTGCTCGCCACCGAGGGCGACGTGGCCTGGCTGGCCGAGCCCGTCGACGAGGACGCCCCCGAGCTCACCCTCGCCCAGCTCACCGGCGACCGCACCGGGCTGCTGCGCGGCCTGACGGTGTCGCGCGGGCTGGGCCTCACCGGCAAGGTCCACGGCACCGGGACGCCCGCCTGGGTCGACGACTACTTCGGGTCCGCGGAGATCACGCACACCTTCGATCGGCTCATCGACCTCGAGGGCGTGCGCCGCCTGCTCGCCGTGCCGGTGCGGCGCGACGACCGGCTGCTCGGGGTGCTCGCCGTCGGCGCGCGGGCCGACGGGAGCTTCGGCGGGCGGGCCGCGGCGCGGGCCCAGGCGGTCGCCGACGAGGTGGCCCTCGCCGTGGCCGTGGCCGAGCGCGCGCGGCTGGCCCGCGAGGTCGCCGTGCACGAGGAACGCCGCCGCGTGGCCGCCGAGCTGCACGACAGCGTCGGTGCCCTGCTCTTCGCCATCGGGTCGGGCGTCGCCGGCCTGTCCGACGCGCTCGGCGCCGATCCGGAGCTCGCCGACCGCCTGCGCCGCCTGCAGGACCAGGCGAGCGAGGCGTCGGCCGCGCTGCGCGACTCCCTGCGCACCCTGCGGGCCTCGCCCGCCGCGCTCGCGCTCTCGGTCGCCCTGCGCGCGGACTGCTCGGCGTTCAGCGACCGCACCGGGGTGCCCGCCGAGCTGGTCGTGCTCGACGACCCCCCGGAGCTCGCGCCGTCGCGCACCGAGGTGGTCGTCGCCGCCGTCCGCGAGGCGCTGCTCAACGTCGAGAAGCACGCGCACGCCGCGGCCGTCGTCGTCAGCGTGGCCGCGCGCCCGGGTGGCGGGCTCGTCGTGGCCGTCACCGACGACGGCGACGGGCTGTCCCGTGACCACGAGCCCGGCGTCGGGCTCGCCGCCAGCGCGGACGCCGTCCACCGGCTCGGCGGCACGCTGCGCGTCGTCGCCGACCCGCAGGGCGGGACGACGTGGCGCCTCGAGCTGCCGGGCTGAGGGTCGTGCGTGCCGGGGTGGTCCGGGTGCTGGTCGTCGACGACCACCCCGTGGTGCGCGACGGGGTGGTGACGGCGCTCGGGCGGCACAGCGACATCGAGGTCGCCGGGCACGCCGCGGACGGGGCCGGCGCGGTGGCGGCGTGCGCGCGGGAGCGGCCCGACGTCGTTCTGCTCGACCTGCGCCTGCCCGACGCCCTGGCCGCCGACGTGGTGCCACGTCTGCGCGCGGTGTCGCCGGCGAGCCGCGTGCTGCTGTTCACCGCGTTCCCCGAGCACTCGGCGGTCGCGCCCACGCTCGCGGCCGGCGCGGTCGGGCTGCTGGTCAAGGACGCGTCGGGGGTGGTGCTCGGCGACGCGATCCGGCAGGTGGCGCGCACCGGCACGTACCGCGGGGCGGGACCGGGGACGGCGCAGGCGCCGGTGACCCCGCGTGAGTACGACGTCCTGCGCCTCGTCGCCGCCGGCCACACCAACGGCGAGATCGGCGAGCGGCTGCGGCTCTCGCCGAACACGGTGAAGACCTACCTGCACAACGTCATGCGCAAGCTCGACGCCCGCAACCGCGCCCAGGTCATCACCAACGCCCGCGCCCACGGCCTGCTCTGAGCGACCGGGCCCGCTCCGGACCTGCCCGCCGCCGTACGCGGTGTTAACGTCGAGCCCGACTGGTCCACCCACGCCGTCCCGTCTCGGTCGGTGAGTGTCAACCCTCATGGCGCTCGCGGATTCCCCGCATCGTCGCCAGGAGCGTCATGACCTCGACCGTGCCCAAGCCCGTCTCCACGCCGCCGTACCCCGAGCGCACGTCGTTCCGCGGGGACGGTCGTGCGGTTGCTGCGGACGACCGATCCCAAGGACATCGGCCTGCTCTACCTGGGCACGTCGTTCGGCTTCTTCCTCATCGGCGGCCTGCTGGCCCTGCTGATCCGTGCCGAGCTCGCCCGACCCGGCCTGCAGATCGTCTCGGCGGACCAGTACAACCAGCTGTTCACCATGCACGGCACGATCATGCTGCTGCTCTACGCGACGCCGATCCTGTTCGGGTTCGCGAACTACATCGTGCCGCTGCAGATCGGGGCGCCGGACGTGGCGTTCCCGCGGTTGAACGCCTTCTCGTACTGGCTGTTCCTCTTCGGCGGCCTCATCGTCATCTCCGGCTTCGTCACCCCGGACGGTGCGGCCTCCTTCGGCTGGTTCGCGTACACGCCGCTCTCGACCGCGGTCCACACCCCGGGGCTCGGGCACGATCTGTGGATCCTGGGCCTGGTGGTGTCCGGTCTCGGCACGATCCTCGGCGCGGTCAACTTCGTGACGACCATCGCCTGCATGCGTGCGCCGGGCATGACGATGTTCCGGATGCCGATCTTCACCTGGAACATCTTCATCACCACGTTCCTGGTGCTGCTCGCGTTCCCGGTGCTCACGGCCGCACTCCTGGGCCTGGCCGCCGACCGCCACCTCGGCAGCCAGATCTTCGAGCCGGAGAACGGCGGCGCCTTGCTGTGGCAGCACCTGTTCTGGTTCTTCGGCCACCCCGAGGTCTACATCGTGGCGCTGCCCTTCTTCGGCATCGTCACCGAGATCTTCCCGGTGTTCAGCCGCAAGCCCGTCTTCGGCTACAAGACCCTGATCTTCGCGACGATCGCCATCGGCGCGCTCTCGGTGGCCGTGTGGGCCCATCACATGTACGCGACGGGCGCGATCCTGCTGCCGTTCTTCGCCTTCACGACCTTCCTCATCGCCGTGCCGACCGGCATCAAGTTCTTCAACTGGATCGGCACGATGTGGAAGGGGCAGCTCACCTTCGAGTCCCCGATGCTGTTCGCCCTCGGCTTCCTCGTCACGTTCCTCTTCGGCGGGTTGACCGGTGTCCTCCTGGGTGCCCCGTCCCTCGACTGGCACCTCTCGGACACCTACTTCGTCGTCGCGCACTTCCACTACGTGCTGTTCGGCACGATCGTGTTCGCCACCTACGCCGGCATCTACTTCTGGTTCCCGAAGATGACCGGCCGGATGATGGACGAACGCATCGGCAAGGTCCACTTCTGGCTGACGTTCATCGGGTTCCACCTGACGTTCCTGGTGCAGCACTGGCTGGGCAACGAGGGCATGCCGCGCCGCTACGCCGACTACCTCGGAAGCGACGGGTTCACCACGCTGAACACGATCTCCTCGATCGGGGCGTTCATCCTGGGCGCGTCGACCCTGCCGTTCCTGTGGAACGTGTTCCACAGCTGGCGCTACGGGCGGCCGGTGGAGGTCGACGACCCGTGGGGTCACGGCAACTCGCTGGAGTGGGCGACCTCGTGCCCGCCGCCGCGGCACAACTTCACCGAGCTGCCGCGCATCCGCTCGGAGCGGCCCGCGTTCGAGCTGCACTACCCGCACCTCGCCGAGCGGATGCGCCTCGAGGCGCACGTCGGCTCCGGGGCGCCGAGCATGGGCGAGGCGGCGGCCGGTCAGACCGGCCAGGAGCACATGCCCGGCTCCGATCCCCGCAACCGATGAGCCGCGCGGAGCGCCGGGTCCTGCGCGACCTCACCACGGAGCTGGCGCGCACGGATCCGGACCTCGCCGCGCGTCTGGCGCCGGCTCCCGGTCAGCAGGGCACCGAGGCCGGGGTGCGCGGGTTCACCGCGTCGCTCGTGGCCGCGATCCTGCTGGCCGGGACGCTGGGCCTGCTGCTCGGGGCCGCCGTGGCGCTCCTGGCGGGCGCCGCGGCGATCGTCCTCGTCGTGGCCGTGGGCCTGGCGCGCCGGGGCTGATCCGGCGGGGCCGATCGGTCGGCCTCACCCGTCGCGAGCGGCCCGACCCCCGCGGCGCCGGGACACCACGGAGCGGGGCGGCGCGGCCCGCATGTGGTCGCGCACCGGCGCGAGCAGGTCGGCGAGGGTCTGTGCGTCGGTGCGCGACAGCGGCTCGAACAGCAGGTCGCCGACGACCTCCTCGTGGCCCGGGAGCACCCGCCCGAGCAGCGCGCGGCCCGCGTCGGTGATGGTGATCGTGACGCCGCGCTCGTCGTCGGGGGACGGGCTGCGCACGACCAGGCCGGCCCTCTCCAGCAGGCCCGCCTGGTAGGTCAACCCGCTGCGGCTGACGACGACCGCGTCGGCCAGGTCGGTCATGCGGTGGCTCCCCGTCGGGGACCGGTGCAGGCGCATGAGCACCTGGAACCGCACGAAGGTCAGGCCGCCGTCCTCGTGCAGCTGCTGCTCGATCGCGTGCCGGAGCAGGCTCGTCACCTCGATCAGCGCGAAGTAGGCGCCGAGCCGCACGGGATCCACGTCGTGGGGCGGGTCGTGCGGTGTTCCGGACATCACTCGAGTCTAGTTGCTTCGAATTCGAAGCAGGTCTAGCGTTCGCCAGCAAGTACTTCGAGTTCGAAGCACTGGTCGAGCAGACCCTGTCTCGAGAGGACGGCTCCCCATGAAGGCAGTGCGCTTCCACGAGTACGGCGGCCCGGAGGTCCTGCGGTACGAGGACGTGGAGCAGCCCGTCCCGGGCGCGGGGGAGGTGCGGCTGCGCGTCGCGGCGTCGGCGTTCAACCTCGTCGACGACGGCATCCGCGGGGGCTACCTGCAGGGCCCCTTCCCGGTGGTCCTGCCGCACGTGCCCGGCATCGAGGTCGCCGGGACGGTGGACGCGCTGGGCGAGGGCGTGGAGGGCCGGCGCGTCGGCGACGAGGTCGTCGGCTTCCTGCCGATGGTGGCCGACGGCGCGGCCGCGGAGTACGTGGTCGCCCCCGCCGCGGTCCTGGCGACGGCGCCGCACAGCATCCCGCTCGCCGACGCCGCCGCCCTGCCGATGGTGGGGCTCACCGCGTGGCAGGCGCTGGTCGACGACGCGAAGGTGACCGCCGGGCACCGCGTGCTCGTCAACGGCGCAGGGGGTGGGGTCGGCGGCTACGCCGTGCAGCTCGCGAAGAACGCCGGGGCCCACGTCATCGCCGTCGCGAGCCCGCGCAGCGCCGAGCGCCTGCGGACGCGGGGCGCGGACGAGGTCGTCGACCACACCGCCACCGAGGTGACGGCCGCGGTCACGGAGCCCGTCGACGTCCTGCTCAACCTGGCCCCGGTCACCCCCGAGCAGCTCAGCGCGCTCGTCGGTCTGGTCCGCGACGGCGGCGTCGTCGTCAACACCGTGCCGCGGACGCCCGCACCCGCCGACGAGGCCCGCGGCGTGCGCGCCGTCGACGTCTTCGTCCGCAGCGACGCCGAGCAGCTGGCGCAGCTCGTGGCCCTGGTCGACCGCGGCGAGCTGCACGTGGACGTCGACCGGCGGGTGTCCCTGCCGGAGCTCTCGACGATCCACGCCGAGGCGACCGCGGGCACCCTGCGGGGCAAGGTCGTCGTCGTCCCGGAGTGACGCCGGTGCCGGTCGGCCGCGGGTCAGCCCCGCTGGGCGCGCCGCTCGCAGGCCTCCTTGACGACCCACCGGGCGACGTCGGCGAGCTTCATGTTGGTGTCCTGTGACGACGAGACGAGCAGGGCGAACGCCTCCTCGCCGTCGAGGGCGAAGCGCTCCATGAGGATGCCCTTGGCCTGGCCGATGGTGTCGCGGCTGTCGAGGGCAGCCCCGAGCAGCTGGGCGTGGTCGGCGCCGTAGAGCAGCGCGCCCGCGTGCCCGGCGAACACGCCGGCGGTGACCACGGCGTGCTCGTCGAAGGCGTCGGCGTCGGCGGCGTAGAGGGTGAGCGCCGCGCGACGTCCGCCGGTGCTCCCGGTCACGGACGCGGACAGGATCGACCGGAAGCCGGCCTCGACGGCGCGCGGCGCGAAGCGGGGCCAGCGTGCGGCGTCCTCCCCGGCGAGGTCGCGGGCGAGCAGGACGCCGTTCTCGGGCGGCTCGTCGGCGGCCTCGACGCACGGGCCCTCACCGAGCTCGCTCTGGAACTGGTCGAGCTCGTGCACGGCCGGCGCGGTGGCGTGGCTGGAGCGCACCTCGAGCTCCTCGGTGCGCAGGATGCCGCCTCCGGTGGCGGCCGGGATCAGGGCGACCGCCGCGGTCACCAGCTGGGTGAGCAGGGCGTCCCGGTCGCGGATGCTGCGCTTGTCGATGAGGTCCTGCAGCGCGGCCCGCATGGTGACCATGAGGTCGTTGTCCGAGGTCCGGAGGTCGTCCGCCGTCATCAGGTGGGTGCCTTTCGCGCGCGATGCATGCCGCCGCCTCCGCCGGGCACGGCGAGGGAGGAAGGGCGGCTGGTTCACCCGATGCGAAAGGTACATCCCTCTCGCTCCGTGTCCCATCCTGCGGCCGCACGGGGGGATCGACGATCCGTGGCTGCCCGCCGGGTCCGGGGATAGGAAGGGACCGGACACCGGCGCGGACGGGAGGCGGGACGACGATGATCGATCGGGCCGGGCTGGCGGAGTTCCTCCGGCGCCGTCGGGAGTCGCTGCAGCCCGAGGACGTCGGCCTGCCGCGCGGGCAGCGTCGCCGCACCAGCGGCCTGCGGCGCGAGGAGGTCGCGGCACTGTGTCACATGTCGACCGACTACTACGCGCGCCTCGAGCGCGAGCGCGGCCCGCAGCCCTCGGAGCAGATGATGGCCTCGATCGCGCTGGGCCTGCACGTCTCGCTCGACGAGCGCGACCACCTCTTCCGGCTCGCGGGGCACCAGCCGCCGGTGCGCGGGCCGGCGAGCGAGCACATCAGCCCGGGCCTGCTGCGCATCCTCGACCGGCTCGTCGACACCCCCGCGGAGATCGTCACCGAGCTCGGCGAGACGCTGCGCCAGACCCCGATGGGCGTCGCGCTCACCGGCGACACCACCCACTACACGGGCCCGGCGCGCAGCATCGGCTACCGGTGGTTCACCGACCCCGCCGGCCGCGCGCTGTACCCGCCCGAGGACCACGCGTTCCTCTCGCGGCGCTACGCCTCGGCCCTGCGCTCCGTCGTGACGCTGCGGGGTCCCGACTCGCAGGCCGCCCGTCTCGCCGAGCTCCTGCTGCCGCAGAGCGAGGAGTTCCGCGCGCTCTGGGAGGCCCACGAGATCGGCGTCCGGTCGAGCGACCTCAAGCGTCTCGTCCACCCCGAGGTCGGCGCGCTGGAACTGCACTGCCAGACGCTGCTCGACCCCGAGCAGTCGCACCTGCTGCTGGTCTACACCGCCGTCCCGGGCAGCGAGAGCCACGAGAAGCTCCAGCTGCTGTCGGTCCTCGGCGCCCCGGCCGGTGCGTCGCGGTGACGGGTCCGCGTCCCTGGCGTCCGAGAGGAGTCCTGTGTCGTCGGTGATCTCGTCGTCGATCCCCCGGGGCGGGATCGACCTGGCCGCTCACCTGCACGTGCCCAACGGGTTCTCCGACGGGCTCGACGGTGCGCCGCTCCCGGCCGTGGTGCTCGCGACGCCGGGCAGCAGCGTCAAGGAGCAGATCGGGGCGACCTACGCGCGACGCCTCGCCGACCGCGACTGGGTCGCGGTGACGTTCGACCCGGCCTTCCAGGGCGAGAGCAGCGGCGAGCCCCGCGACCTCGAGGACCCGGCGGAGCGGGTCGCCGACCTGCGCCGGGTCGTCGACCACCTGCGCCGCCGGCCCGGGATCGACCCGCAGCGGCTCGGCGTGCTCGGCATCTGCGCCGGCGGGGGCTACGCGGTGCGGGCCGCGATGACCGACCACCGGCTGCGCGCGCTGGGCACCGTGGTCGCCTCGGACATCGGCGGCGCCTTCCGCGCGATGGCCGCCGCGACGCCCGCGGGGGTCGCGGGCACGCTCGACGCGCTGGCCGCCGCGCCGGTCGACGTGGCGGACGGCGAGGGGGCCCGGCAGCCGTGGCTGCCCGACACCGTCGAGGACGCACGGGCCGCCGGTGTCACCGACGTGGACCTGCTCCAGGCCGTCGCGTACTACCGCACCCCGCGGGGCCACCACCCCCGGTCGACGAACCGCCGGCACGTCCGCAGCGACCCCGCGATCCTCGGCTTCGACGCCTTCCACCTCGCCGACCAGCTGCTCACCCAGCCCGTCCAGGTCGTCGTCGCGGGCGAGGCGGGCACCACCGGCTCCCGGGCCGACGGCGAGCGCCTCGCCCGGCTGGCGCCCGCGGCCGAGGAGGTGCTCGTCGTCGAGGGGGCGCGGCACTACGAGATGTACGACGTCCCCGCGTACGTCGACCGGGCCGTCGACCGCCTCGCGGTCTTCTTCGCCGCGCACCTGACGTGAGCGCCGACGGCGAGGGACCGTGGCGGGTCGTCGTGACCATCCTCCTGACGAGCGTGCTGCTCGCCGTCCTCGTGGTGACCGCGGCGAACGTCGTGGTCGTCGGGCGGACCGACGACGCCGTGACCGCGGAGGTGGCCGCGGTGCGCCCCGCGCAGGTCGCCATCGTGCCCGGGTCGCTGGTGCGGCCCGACGGGACGCTCGGCGCGGTCGTGCGGCAGCGGGTCGACGCCGCGGTCGCGCTCTACCGCGACGGGCGGGTGCAGAAGCTGCTCGTGTCCGGCGACCACGGCCGCCCGGACTACGACGAGCCGGACGCGATGCGCGACGCCGCGCTGGCCGCCGGGGTCGCGCCCGAGGACGTCTTCACCGACTACGCGGGCTTCGACACCTGGCACACCATGCGCCGCGCCCACGACGTCTTCGGCGTCGCCTCGGCGGTCGTGGTCACCCAGGCGCCCGCCGCCGCGCGGGCGGTCGACCTCGCCCGCGCGGCGGGGCTCGACGCGCAGGGTCTGGTCACGGGCGAGGGCGGCCGGGCCGGGCGCGAGGTGCTGGCCCGCGTGCGGGGGCTCGGCCAGGCCACCCTGCGTCCCGAGGTCACGGGAGGCCCCGCCATCCCGGTCGCCGGCGACGGCCGGGCGTCCTGGGCCCGGCCGGTGGCCGCGGTGGCGCCGCGGTAGCGGTGCGCCTGCCGGTACCGCCCGTGACTCAGCTCGCGACGCCCGGGGTACAGGGGCCCATGGACGGGGCCGACCAGACCGGGAAGCGGGCCGGGACGCCGTACCGGGTGCGTCCCGTGTCCCACGGAGACCACCGGGGTCCCGTGACCCCGCCGGGCATCCACCTCGCCGGGGTCGGACGGGGCGGCGGGCCGGCGCACGGCCGGCCCCGCGGCCGGGTCGCCGCGGCCGCGGCCCGCCTCGGCGCCGCGCTGATCGTCTTCGTGCTGGCCCTCCTGCTCGTGACCGGTATCGAGGTCGTCATGGGCGAGCCGCTCTCCGGCGGGCAGGCCGGGCACACCAGCCTCGGCGATCTCCTGCACCCGCGCTGACTCCCCTGAGACGGGTCTCAGCGTTCGGGGCGGGAGTGTCGGGGGTCGGGGCTAGGTTCGAACACGTGAGCGAACGGGTGGGTGCGGCCGGGCGGGTGCTGCTCGAGCGTGCCCGGGCGCGGATGGTCGCCCTGCGCGCCGAGCAGTTCCGGTTGTTGGAGGACATCGCCGCGCTGGAGGCCGCCGGGGTCGCCGAGCAGACAGGCGATCGGGGGACCTCCCGGCTGGTGGGCGACCTGTGGCACGTGGACGCCCACGACGCGAAGCGGTGGTGCGACGAGGCCGCCGACCTCACCGCGAGGGTGTCGTTGCTGGGGGAGTCGTTGCCGCCGCGGCTGGCGGCCACGGCCACGGTCGCGGCGGCCGGGGAGATCGGGCCGGGGCACGTGGCGGTGATCCGGCGGACGATGGCGCGCCTGGAGCGGGTGGACAGCGTGAGCGTCGAGCAGTGGGGCCAGGCGGAGGCCACGTTGGCCGAGCAGGCCACGTGGCTGGCCCCGCGCCAGCTGGCCAAGGCCGCCGAGGCGTTGTTGGCGCGGCTGGATCCCGACGGGGTGGCCCCGGACGACGGGCAGGACTGTCGCGATGAGCTGGTGTGGGTGCGGCGGCGCCGGGACGGGTCGTTGGCGTTCAAGGGCCGGTTGCACGATCCGCTCGATGCCGAGGCGTTCTGCGAGGTGATCGACGGGCTGTCCGAGCCGTGCGGGCCCGACGACCGGCGTGAGCTCGGGCGCCGGCGGGCCGACGGGCTCAAGGACCTGGTCCAGGACGCCCGCCGCCCCGGCGGCCTGACCACCCACATCGACGACACCGGCATCGACACCGACATCGACGGACCCGACCCCGACACCGGCGAGCCCGGCGAGCCCGGCGAGGCCGGGCCCAGCGGGACCGCGGCCGAGGAGGATGCGCTGATCCCGGTGCCGCGCCGCCCCGAGCCGCGCCCGACGCCCGCACGCCCGTCGGCACCTGTCGAGCGGGCGGGGCGGGCGTTGCTGACGATCACGATGGATCACCGGTGGCTGCGCGCGGCCATCGGTCACGCCACCCTGGACTCCGGGCAGCGGGTCGCCGCCGCGACGGTGCGCCGCTGGGCCTGCGATGCCGAGGTCGTGCCCGTGGTGCTCGGCTCGCGCGCCGAACCCCTCGACATCGGGCGGGCCACCCGCACCGTGCCCGACGCCCTGCGCCGCGCGCTGAACCTGCGCGACGGCGGCTGTGCCCACCCCGGCTGCGACCGCCGGCCCCGCCGCTGCCACGCCCACCACATCCGCCACTGGGGCCAGGGCGGCGACACCTGCCTGGCCAACCTGGTGCTGCTCTGCCGCTACCACCACCGGCTCATCCACCACGGCCACTGGCAGGTCACCATCGTCGACGGGCTGCCCTGGTTCACCCCACCACCCTGGATCGACCCCGACCGACGACCCCGACCCGGCGGCCGACCCCGCGTCCCCCTCTGAGGCGTCCGGTTCCGCCTGCAGCCCGCGGTCGGACGTGCTGGTCATGGACCCGCTGTGCGTCACGGACGGGTTCGCCGGAGCGGCCCGCTCGGTCGCCGCCCTCGTCGAGCCCGACCGCGACCTCATGGTCCGGCGGGCCCGGGTCACCGCCCGGACGCCGGCGCTGCAGGCGCGGGAGGGCATGAAGCACGCGGCAATGCAGCAGCTGCTGGTCGACGAGCTCGAGCGCCGCGGGTACCGGCGCGAGCGGGCGCGGCTCGTCGCCGGGATCGGGATCGCCTGCGTCACCGAGGCCCTCACCCGCTGGCTCGAGGACCCCGACGCCGGCTCGCTCGTCGCGGCGCTCGACGGCGTCGAGGCGGAGGTGCGTGCCCTCGTCCCGTGACGGCCCACGGCTTCATCCCCCACGGGTGGGGACGGCCGGGTGCCCGCGGCACTACGACGGTGGCGTGTGCCTGCTCATCATCCTGCTCCTGCTCGGGCCCCGGGCCGTGATCATCGTGTGGTGGCTCCTCGCGCCGCTGGTGTGGGACGCCGCGTTCGGGACGCTGCTGGTGCCGATCCTCGGCTTCATCTTCCTGCCGTGGACGACGTTGGTGTACGTGCTGGTCGTGCCCGGCGGCATCGGCGGTCTCGATGTCCTGTGGCTCGTGCTGGCGGTCCTGCTCGACGTGAGCAGCCACGTGGGCGCGTACGGCCGCCGGCGGCGCGCGGTGGCGTGACCTCGCCCCGACCCTCCCGACGACGGCGCCCATGAGCACCCACACCGCGGTCGTCACCGGCGGTCGGGGCATCGGGCGCGCCGTCGTCGAGCGGTCATGGCGCCGATGACACCGGCGCGGTGCCGTCGTGCGAGGTGCCGTCGGTCGCGGCCCCGTCCGGTGGGGCCGAGAGCGCCTGCTGGAGCTGCTCGTGCCGGGCCGGGTCGGCGAGCGCGGCCCCGGCGGTGCTGCCCGGCCCGCCGAACCGCTCGCCGAGGGCCGAGAGCCGGGCGGGCAGGTCGGCGACCAGCGAGCTGATCTCGGAGACCGCCGGGACGATGTGCACGGCCGCCAGGCCGACGAGCACCGCCAGCACCGCCAGCACCGCCAGCACGAGGACCGCCACCGCCAGGCCCAGCACCACCTTCACCGGCTACGGGCGGACGATCCGGAAGCCGGCGACCGGCTGGTCCGTGAGGTCGAGGACGGTCGTCAGCACGTCGCGGTCGCCGTCGAACTCGATCCCGTCGGTGCCCGCCCCGCCGAGGAGCCCGAGGAGCTGCGCGCGGGTCAGCGTGATCGTCAGGTCGGCCTCGTCCCGGCGGCGCGGCGGGCTCGTCCGGCTGCAGGCGCTGGGGCTGCGGGTCGTCGAGACGCGCACCCTGCCGGACTGAACGGCGCGGCTAGGCTCGTCCGGTCAACGATCGCGCCACGACATGGCGCCGTCGCCGGGGCCACGACCGGCCCACTGACCGGCCCACTGCCCGGCCCGCGAGAGGAGTCGCCGTGGTCCGCGTGAGCGGCACGGCACACGACGTCGGGAGCGAGGGCGGGTCCCGCCCCGGGATCGCCACGATCGGTGTGGTCGGCGGCGTCGTCGGCGGGCTGATCGGTGGGGGCAGCGGAGTGCTCTTCGTGCCCGCGCTCGACCGCTTCACCGCGATGACCCGCGCGCGGGTCCACGGCACGTCGACGATCGCGAACATCGGGGTCTGCGTGGCCGGCGCCGCGGCCTACGCGGTCGGCGGCGGGGCGCTGGACCTGCGGGTCGGGACCGGCATGCTCGTCGGCGGCACGGTCGGCGGACTGCTGGGGCCGTGGCTGCTCGCCCGCGCGCGTGAGACCGTGCTGCGCGTCCTGCTCATCGCGATCCTGCTGCTGACCGCGGGCAAGTTCACGCTCGACGCCGTCGACCCGACGGTGTTCGGTCACGCCCTGGTGCCGGCGGACGTCCTCGCGGACCCGTGGTTCGTCGTCCCGACGACCGTCCTGGTCGGGCTGGTGATCGGCGCGTGGTCCGGCGCGATGGGCCTGGGCGGCGGGCTGCTCGCGGTGCCGGCCCTCGTCCTGCTCTTCGGCGTCGAGCTGCACGTCGCCGCGGGCACGTCGTTGCTGATGTTCATCCCGAACTCGATCGTCGGATCGGTGGTGCACGCCCGCCAGGGCACGGCCTCGGCGCGCTGGGGGTGGCTGCTCGGGCTGACCGCCGCGCCCGGCGTGATCGCCGGTGCCGTGCTCGGCCTGGCCCTCGACGCCGAGGTCCTCGGGCTGGTGTTCGCGGTGTTCGCGCTGCTCATGGCGCTCCGGGAGATCCTCGCGCTGCGGCGGCGATGGTGAGGGCGTCTCGCTCCGTTCCGTCGTGACGGTCGCGTGAAGGCTCACCCGCTCGGCCGATAGGCCCGTCACCGAACAGCAGGACGGTACAGAGCGTGACCGACACCGCGGCTGCGCCGCCGACCTCGACGACGGCCGAGGTGCACCCCTCGGTCGAGCAGATCGTGGCCGCGCCGGCGGCCGCGGGGGAGCGCGTGGTGCTGCGCCACCCCGACGGCGAGACGACGGGCGCGGAGCTGCTGGCGTCGATCCACCGCTACGCCCGCGCGCTGGCGAGCCTGGGGGTCGGCACCGGTGACCTGGTGGCCCAGTACGCCCCGAACCGCCCCGACGCGCTCGCGGTCCGCTACGCCACGCACCTGATCGACGCGGGCGCGGTGTACCTGTCGGCGCCGCCCGGAGCCGAGCGGCGGGCCCGCCAGCTCGAGCAGATCGACCCGCGGCTGGTCGTGGTGTTCCCACAGACCGCCCGACCTGTTCCTCGTCGAGCCCCAGCTCGTCGCGCTGATGGACCACCCCGACGTCGCGCGCCGGGACCTGTCGAGCCTGCGGACGCTGACCCACATCGGGGCGTCGGCGCCACCGGCCCTGCGCCGCCGGGCCCGTGAGCGCCTCGGCCCGGTCATCCAGCACACCTACGGCGCCAGCGAGATGGGCATCGTCAGCGCGCTGCGCCCCGCCGAGCACGACCCCGACGACCCCGAGCGCGCCACCAGCGCCGGGCGCGTCCTGCCCGGCGTGGAGGTCCGGTTCCGCCGCGACGACGGCACCCTCGACCCGGCGTACGGCGTCATGGAGGTGCGCTCGCCGGCGATGGCGCACGGGTACCGCCGCCGGCCGGCCGAGCAGGCCGCGCACTTCGTCGACGGCTGGTACCGCACCGGCGACCTCGGCCGCCTCGGCGCCGACGGCCACCTGCACGTCCTCGGGCGCGCCGCCGACTGCGCGGTCGTCGACGGACGCCTGGTCACCCCGACCGGCATCGAGGACACGCTGATGCGCCTGCCCGCGGTGCGCTACGCCGTGGTCGTCGCCGACCCCGACCACGACCGCCGGGTGGCCGCCGTGCAGGCCTGGCCGCGCGGCGAGATCGACCCGGCGTCGTGCCGGGAGGCGGTGGCCGCCGAGCACGGCGAGACCGTCGCGGCGACGCTGGTCGTGGTCCCCTTCGGCGAGGTCCCGCTGACCGAGCAGGGCAAGCCCGACCGCGCCGCGATCCTGGCCCACGCGCCGGCGTGAGCCGCTCCGGCCCGGTCCGCGGGGTCGTCGGATCGAGCGGTCGTGACGGTCGCCCCGCGGCGCCCGACAGGGAAGGATGGCCGCCGTGACCGTGGGTGGACCGGCGGAGCGGGGCTCGTTCGAGGACGAGCCCGCGGGCACGGTCGCCCTGGACGAGGTGCCCGAGGGCGTGGTGCTCACGGTGGGCGGCGCGCTCGACCTCGCGCTCGCGCCGACGCTGCGGCGGACCGTCGAGCGGGCCGCCCGGCTGCGGCCGCGGCTGATCGTCATCGACCTGACCGCGGTGACCTTCCTGGCGTCCTCGGGCATGGCGGAGCTCGTCCGCGCCAGACGGCAGCTGCGCGGCGAGGTCGGGGTCCGCGTCGTCGCGACGGGCCGTCTCGTGCTGCGTCCGCTCCAGCTGACCCGGCTCACCGACGAGCTCGACATCCACGCGACCCTCGCCGACGCCCTCGCCCGGGGCTGAGCCGGGGGATGTCCGCGATGCTCGACACGGCCGACGGCCCGGGCCCCGACGCCGAGACGCTGTTGACCGCCCTGGCCGCGACGGTGCGCGGTCCGGACGGGCGGCCGGTGCCGGTCGAGCGCGTGCCGCTCGACGGCGACGCCGTGGCCGCGCTGTGCGGCGCCGCGGCCGACGGCCCCGGCGTCGTCGTGCCCGACGACGACCGGCTCGCCGCGCGTCTCCCGGGCGCGACCGCCGCGATCGTCGTCGCCGACCGGGCGGCCGGCGGCGGCGTCGCGCTCGTCGCCCGCGCGACGGTCGACCACACCCACCGCGTCGCCGCCGAGGCGGTGGCCGCCGCGACGGGCGGGCTGCACCGGGCCCTCGCCGGCCTGCGGGCCGAGGCCGCCGTCATCGGCGCGCTGCAGTCGGTGGGGCGGCGGCTGACCGCGCAGCTGGACATCGACACGCTCGTGCAGGACGCCACCGACGCCGCGACGACGGCGGTCGGGGCGGCGTTCGGCGCGTTCTTCTACAACCTCGTCGACCGGTTCGGCGAGTCCTACACCCTGTACACGCTGTCCGGCGTGCCGCGGGAGGCGTTCTCGCGGTTCCCGATGCCACGCAACACCGAGGTCTTCGCGCCCACCTTCGACGGCACGGGCACGGTGCGCAGCGACGACATCACCAGCGACCGCCGCTTCGGCCACAACGCGCCCTACCACGGCATGCCCGAGGGCCACCTGCCCGTGCGCAGCTACCTGGCGGTGTCGGTGATCAGCCCGACCAGCGGGCAGGTGCTCGGCGGCTTCTTCTTCGGCCACCCCGAGCCCGGCCGGTTCACCGGACGCCACGAGGCGCTGGCCGAGGGCATCGCCGGCTACTCCGCCATCGCGCTCGACAACGCGCAGCTCTACGAGCGCGAGCGCAACCTCACCCGCGAGCTGTCGCGCAGCATGCTGCCCGAGGCGCCCGCGGTGCCGGGGGTGGAGCTGGTCACCCGCTACCTGCCCGCGTCCACCGGACACAAGATCGGCGGCGACTGGTTCGACGTCGTCCCGCTCGCCGCCGGGGCGACCGCCTACGTGATCGGCGACGTCGTCGGCCACGGCGTCACCGCCGCGACCGTCATGGGCCAGGTGCGCACGGCGATCCGCTCCTACGCCCTGCTCGGCCTGGCTCCCTCGGAGGTGCTGCGGCACGTCTCGGCGCTGCTCGACGCCTTCGCCGACCCGACCTTCGTCACCTGCTTCTACGCCGTGCACACCCCCGGGGACGGGCTGGTCTACGCCAACGCCGGGCACCTGCCGGCGGTCCTGCGCCACGCCGACGGCACCCTCGAGCAGCTCGGCGAGGCCATGGCCCAGCCGCTGGGTGTCGGCAGCACGTTCGGCGAGCGCACCGCGGCGTTCCCGCCCGGCACCGACCTCCTGCTCTACACCGACGGCCTGGTCGAGAGCCGCAGCCGCGACCTCACCGAGGGCATCGAGTGGCTGCTCGCGGCCGTGGTCGGGCTGCCCCGCCCGATCACCGGTGAGGCCTGCGACGGTCTCGTCGCGACGCTGACCGGCGGTGCCCACGACGACGACATCGCCCTCGTCGCGGTCCACCGGACCGCGTGAGCGCAAGACTCCCGGTCCGGGGACGACGACGCCCCCCTCAGCTCCGGCGGTGTGCGCCCTTCTTCTCGACCTCGCCGGCGAGCCACTCGGCGACCTTGGCCAGCTTCATGTTCGTGTTCTGCGACGACTCGACGAGCATCGAGAACGCCTGCGCCTGCCCGACGCCGAAGCGCTCCATGAGGATGCCCTTGGCCTGCCCGATGACGTCGCGGCTCGCCAGCGCGGTGTGCAGGCCCTGGATGCGCTGGGCGCCGTGCAGCACCAGCGCGGCCTGGGCGGCGAACAGCCGACCGGCGTCGGCGGTGCTCTCGTCGAACACGTGCGGCTGCGAGGCGTAGAGGTTCAGCGCCCCGGCGCTGCCGCGCTCGGCGAAGAGCTGGAACGACATCAGCGAGCCGATGCCGAGTTCCCGCGCCGCGCGCGCGTAGCGGGGCCACCGGTGGTCCGCCTCGGCCATGTCGTCGACCACGGTGCGCTGCTCGTGCCAGATGGAGTCCAGGCACGGTCCCTCGCCGAGGTCGTTCTGCAGCTCGTCGATCTGCTGGACGATGTCGCTGCTCGGGACGTACGACTCGACCCGCCGACCGTCCTCGACCAGCGAGATCCCGGCCTCCTCGACGTGCGGCACCGTCTGGATCGCGCCCCGCACCACCAGCCGGAGAGTGTGCTCGACGCCCTCCTCGCCCCGGTCCAGCAAGTCGCGCGCGGCTTGCTCCAGCGTGCCCGCCATGTCCTCGCCGACACGCTCGGTCGCGTCCTGGGTGACGTGCTCGGGCTCGTCGCGCTCCTGTGTGGACGCCATGCGAAGAGGATTACCCACGGGAGGAAGGGGCCGACACCGCCGGATCGACGCATGGCTCGCCCGCACGGGCGTCCTCACCGCCCGGCTCGTCCCCGCCTCTCGCTGAGCGTCACGGTGGCGCCGAGGACGTGGCCGTCGTCGTCGCGGCGGGTGGAGATCAGCACGTCCATCACCAGCGGGCGCTGCGGGGTGGGGCAGGGCACCGCGAGGAGCGCCGGGACGGGCAGCTCCCCGCGCAGGGCGGCGCGGATGTTCGCCGAGACGGTGGCGCTGACCGGGTCGTCGACGGCCGCGGCGTCGCTGACCGCGAGGTAGGAGCGGCCGACCCCGGTCCGGGCGGGGTCACCGCCGTGGGCCACGCCGAAGTCGGCCCACGCCTGGTTGACCCACACGATCACCCCGTCGGTGTCGAGCAGCGCGATCTGCACGGCCGGGCCGGGGCGCTGGGCGGGACGCGCCGCGAGGAAGCGCATGGCGGCGGCCGTGCGCCGCGGGTCCGGCAGACCGGGGCCGCCCTCGTCGCCGGTGCGGTCCTCGCGCAGCGTGGTGCGGGGGGACCGGCCGTAGCGGCGGTGGTACTCGCCGGCGAAGCGGCCCGCGTTGGTGAAGCCCCAGCGGCCGGCGACCGCGGCCACGGTGTCGCCGCGGGCGGGATCGGCGACGGCCAGGCCGCGGTGGGCGCCCTCGAGCCGGGCCGCGCGCAGGTACTGGCGCGGGGTCTGGCCGCGCTCGCGGCGGAACGCGGCCTGCAGCGCCCGCGCTCCCACCCGCGCCGCGGCGGCGATCTGCGCGACCGAGATGCCGTCGCCCGCGTGCCGGTCGATGAACTGCACGGCCCGCCGCACGACCGGGTCGGCCGGTCGTGGGAGGCCGGCGGCTGGCGTCACCACGCACTCCCCATCGTCGTCGGCTCGGCTCGCCCTCGGCCCCCGTGGGGCCGTCACGGTGGCACCGTCGGGCGTCCCTGCGCCTACCCGACCGCGGGGCACCGGCAACCCTGCCTACCGGCGCCCGTGCTCCCGCAGGAACGCGACCACGCGCGCCTCACCGCGTCGTCACCCGCGGCCCTCGTGGCCGGGATCATCGACCGTCCGGGTGATGATCTCGGGGGCGGCGGCTCAGAGCACGACGAGCCCGAGGATCAGCGCGAGGGCGACGAGGACGAGCAGGATGGCGGCGCCGACGAGGACGCCCCGCCGGCCGCGCCCGTCCGCGGGGGCCTTCTCGTCCCGCCGCGTGCGGGGGCCCTGCTGGTGGTGGTGGCGGCCGCGGTCGTGCTCCGCGGCCAGGTCGTCCTGCGTCGGGCCGTGGTCTGCACCGGTCATCGGCGCGGGTTCCCGTCGGGCGCGGGGGCGCAACCGTCCGTGCCTGTGATCAGCTCGTCATCGGGTGCGTCACGGGCGCGGCGAGGGCGCCGAGGTGCAGCGCGACCGTGACGGAGGCCGTCGTCGTGCGGCTCAGCGCCCGCCGACCAGCGCGGGCACCTGGTCGTGGAACGTGGTGGCGGCCCGGAACGCCGCGGCGGCGCTGAGCGCGTTGGCGGCGGGGACCCACGCCGCGAGCAGGCCGGCGACGGTCTCGGTGGTGATCGGCCCGTCGGGGCCGGTCACGCGCCCTGCCCGGCGGGGACGATCGCCACCGGGTCGCGCACGGCGTGGTGGTGGTCGATCGTCGAGGGCTGGTCGAGGATCTCCCGGGTCCTGGCGTCGAGCTCCTCGCCGGTCACCCAGCCCTTGCTGCGGGCGAGCTCCTCGAGCGCGGCCAGCCACCGCTCGTAGTAGCTCCACTGCTCGAGGTCGGACTGCGCAGCCTCCCAGCGCTCGATCGCGCCGATCAGCTCGGCCTGGAACTCCTCCCAGGGGAAGCCGAGCCGCTCGTGCAGGGCGACGGTCATCGCGAACGCCCGGATCTCCCAGGCCTGGTCGAAGGCCACCTCGCCGTCGTGGCGCGGGATCCGGTCGTTGAACGGCAGGACGTCGACCAGCGAGTCCACGCGCGGCTTGGTGTCCGGCGAGGGCCGTTCGTTGATCGTCTGCACGTCAGCCCTCCGGGTGGCGGACGTCGCCGACACCGATCATGGAGTCGCGGGTGACGAGCCCCGCCAGCTGCTCCTCGGTCCAGCCCTCCGTGCCCTCGGGCCGCATCGGGAGCACGAAGTAGCGCAGCTCGGCGCTGGAGTCCCACACCCGGACCTCGACGCTCTCGGGCAGGTCGAGCCCGAACTCCTTCATCACCCCACGGGGGTCGCGCACCGCGCGGGCCCGGTAGGCGGGGTACTTGTACCAGTTCGGGGGCAGGCCCAGCACCGGCCAGGGGTAGCAGGAGCAGAGCGTGCAGACGACGAGGTGGTGGACGTCCGGGGTGTTCTCGAGCGCGGTCATCTCCTCGCCCTGCATGCCGGAGAAGCCGAGCTCCTTGCAGGCCTCGGTGGCGTCGGCGAGGAGCCGCGCCTTGAACTCCGGGTCCGTCCAGGCCTTCGCGACGACCTGGGCGCCGAGCTGCGGGCCGACCTCGTTCTCGTAGACCGAGGACATGTAGTCGATGGCGTCGGTGCCGATGATCCCCTTCTCGACCAGGATCGACTCCATCGCCTTGGCCCGGGCGGCCAGCTCCTCGTCGCTGTGCTTGGCCAGGCCCTCGACGGGCTGGATCTTCTGCTGCGTCGACGTCATGTCGGCGTCCCTTCGATGCGTGTGGGGGAGGGGCGGTCAGGGGGTGGTGAGGTAGGGCTCCCACAGGTCGATGTGCAGCACCGTGTTCGCCGCCCCGGGCTCGTCGCCCCAGAGGTCGGCGGCGTCGAACTTCACCGTGTAGAGGTGCTGCGGGTCGTCGCCGAGCCCCGAGGCACTGGAGTCCGGGTAGACGTAGGTGCCGTGGGCGTGGGTGATCTCCCCGACGTGCCCGCGCACGTAGCCGGCGCGGCGGGTGTGGGTCGTCGAGGCGTCGGGCCGGACGCGCACCCTGTCGCCCACCCGGAACGCCGGCGCGATGTCGGCCTCGCGGCGGGCGTCCATCCCCGTCGGGATGAGCTGCTTGAGGGTCTCGACGAGCTCGGGCTTCGAGGCCTTGGGCGCCCCCTCCTCGGGGTGGGCCAGGTAGTGCTGCGTGCGCCGCTCGAGCTCCTCCGGGTCGAAGATCCCGGCGTGGGTGCCGTGGTGGATCATCGAGTGCATCCAGTGCTCGTAGTAGCGCGAGGTCAGGTACTCCGCCGCGGGGATCTGCTCCATGCCGTGGCGGAACTGGTCGATGTTGAAGGCCCCGGCCAGGGCCATGGCCGGGAACATCGTGAGGACGCTGCGCTCCCACGCCGACCCGAAGACGGGCTCGTCGTCGGGGTGGACGACCGGGCCGTGTCCCTGCTTGCCGCCGAGGTCGTGGATTCCGTCCATCGGTGATGCCTCCCTGTGGGGTCGGTCGAGGTCGGGTCGGTCGGGGTCCGGGTGCGGCTCAGGCGGGGACGGCGCTCTGCGAGGGCGCCGGGAAGCCTCCGACGGCCTGCTCGAAGGCCTGCGCGGCGCGCAGCACGGTGGCGTCCTCGAACCGGCGGCCGACCAGCATCATCCCGACGGGCAGCCCCTCGGAAAGGCCTGCGGGCACCGAGATCGCCGGGTGGCCCGTGACGTCGAAGGGGCAGGTGTTGCCCAGCATCTCCAGGGCGCGGGCGAGGATCTCCGGGGGCCGGGCGTCCGCGGCCGGGCGGACCGTGGGCCGCAGGGGCAGCGTGGGCATGACCAGCATGTCCACGTCGGCGAGGGCCGCGTCGTAGGCCGCGGAGAGCTTCGGGGCCAGGTTCTGGGCCATCGCGTAGTACTTGCCGTGCCCGGTCTGCAGGCCGTACCGGCCGGCCAGGAGGACCAGCGTCACCGTCACCGCGAACCGCGTGCCGTCCTCGGCCCAGCGCGTGCCGAAGTGGTCCATCAGCGCGGGGTCGTAGTGACCCTTCCAGTTCAGGCCGTACCCGAAGTTGTCGATCATCTGCGAGCAGGCCCCCTCGCTCGCGACGACGTCCCAGATCTTCGGCGCGTGGAGGTGCCACGGCACCGAGACCTCGCTGACCGCCATGCCGGCGTCGGAGAGCGCGGTGATCGCCGAGCGGACCGTGTCGTCCACCTCCGGCTCGGACTCGTCGCGTCCGAAGCCCTCGCGCAGGACGCCCACCCGCAGGCCCGACCCACCGGCGTCGAGCGCGGCGAGGTAGTCGTCCGGCACGAGGCCGGCCGGCTGGCGGGGGTCGCGACCGTCGGGTCCCGCGATGACCGAGAGCATCAGCGCCGCGTCGCGCACGGTGCGTGTCATCGGGCCGACGTGGTCGATGGTGGCCTCGATGGGGAAGGCACCGGTGTAGGGGACGAGGCCCCAGGTGGGCTTGTGCCCGACGAGGCCGCAGTTGGCGGCGGGGATGCGGATCGAGCCGCCCTGGTCGCCGCCCGTGGCCATGTCGACGTGCCCGCCCGCGACGAGCGCGCCGCTGCCGCTCGAGGACGCGCCGGCGGTCCGGGTGGTGTCCCACGGGTTCTCGACGTGCCCGGTGCTGGCGGTGATCGAGGCGCCGGAGAAGCAGAGGTCCTCGCAGACCGCCTTGCCCGTGATCGTGGCGCCCGCGTCGAGCAGCCGCGTCACGATGGTCGCGTCCTCGGCGGGCACGTAGCCCTCGACCAGCGCCGACCCGTTGGTCATCGGCACGCCGGCGACCGCGGTGTTGTCCTTGACCGCCACCGTCCGCCCGGCGAGCGGGCCGGTGGACGACCCGGTGATCGAGGTCGTGACGTACCAGGCGTTGTAGGGGTTCTCGCCCGGCTCGGGTCGCGACCACGCGCGCTGCGGGGCGCTCGGGGCGGCCTCGGCCCGGTAGAGCTCCTCCACGGCGTTCCAGGAGCCGAGCAGCCCCTGCACCACCGGCGCGTACTCGTCGACCTCGTCCCTCGACAGCCCGAGCCCGTAGTGCTCGGCGACCTTCTCCAGCGCGGCGCGGTCCGGGTCGGGGAGGGGCATGGGGCGTGCTCCTTCGGGGTGGTCGGGATCGAGCCGGGATCGTGCGGCGGCTCCTGTGACCTGGCGCACGCTAGGAAGCCCGACCCCAATATGTCAATGCGGATGAACGCATCAACAGGTTCCGATCACGTGACGGCGTTGCCGCCGCGTTGCGGCGTGCCCGGATGGTGTGTCGTGCCCCGCCGAACGCGACGACGACCATCGACATGTAGAGGTCGGGAGCCTTAGCGTCGGCCCGCCCGTCGTCGAAGGAGGCTCCGTGACGTCAGCCGTCGCCGCGGTACCGAGGTGGACGTCGCGTGAGCGCCTGCAGCTCTCGGCGATCGTCGCCGTGATCGCCGCGCTGCACGTGGTCGGGTGGACGCTCTACCTGTCGCTGACCTCGGGCCCGCTCGGTGCCGGGGCGTTCGCCGGCGCCGGCGTCCTGGCCTACGTCCTCGGCGTCCGGCACGCCTTCGACGCCGACCACATCGCCGCCATCGACGACACCACGCGGTTGATGGTCCAGCGCGGTCGGCGCCCGGTCGGCGTCGGCTTCTTCTTCGCCATGGGGCACTCGTCGGTCGTCGTGGTGCTCTCGCTGGTCGTCGCCGCCGCGGCCGGCGCCGCGGTCACCAACGGGACGATCGACCGGTGGCGCGAGGTCGGCGGCGCCGTCTCGACCGTCGTCGCCATGGTCTTCCTCGGCCTCGTCGCGGTGCTCAACGCGCTCGTCCTCAAGGGCGTCGTCGGGTCGTGGTTCGACCTGCGCGCCGGCCGGCTCGACGAGGCCGACCTCGAGCGGCAGCTGCTCGATCGGGGCGTGGTCAACCGCGTCCTCGGCGGCCGCGCCCGGACGCTGATCAAGCACTCCTGGCACATGTACCCGCTGGGCGTCCTGTTCGGTCTCGGGCTCGAGACCGCCTCGGAGGTCACCCTGCTCACGCTGTCGGCGACCACGGCGTCGACCACGGGCGGTGCGGCCGGCGGAGCGCCGTTGGTGGCCGCCCTGACGCTGCCGCTGCTCTTCGCCGCCGGCATGAGCGCGTTCGACACCGTCGACGGCGTCCTCATGTCGGCGGCCTACGCGTGGTCGAACCGCAACCCCGCGCGGCGGCTCTTCTACAACATCGCCACCACGGCGGCGACCGTGACCGTCGCCGGGTTCATCGCGAGCGTCTACCTCGCCGGCGTGCTGGCCGACGACCTCGGGATGACCGCCCTGGCGGGCTACGCCGGGCTCGCCGACGAGTTCGAGCTGCTCGGCTACGTCATCGTCGGGTTCTTCGTCGTCGTGTGGGGCGGGGCCGCCCTCATCTGGCGCTTCGGGGGCTTCGACGCCCGCCACCCGTCACGATCGGCGGAGACGGCGGCGTCGTGACGACGTCGTCGATGTGCAGCTCGGCGCGCGAGGCGACGGCGGTGTAGAGCGACGGCGCGACGAGGGTGCGCGCCCCGACGGCGTCGCAGCCCGCGCTGGTCCGGGTGAGCAGGGCGCGGGCGTGGGCCTCCGCTCGGCCGTCCGGGTCGCGGTGGAGGACGCGCGCGTACTGGTGGATGGCCTCGTAGACGGTCTCGGACAGCGTCGTGATGGGCGGGGCCCACGGGCCGTGCGCGGAGCGGTAGCGGGAGAGCAGCTCGCCGTTGCCGTCCGCCGGCCCGTCCTGGAAGTAGGCGAGCGCGGTCCGCAGGCCCTCCGCCGCCCGCTCCCCGATGTGCGACAGCGTGGACTCGTCGAGGACCAGCGACGCGGCCTGCACGGTCTGCCGCAGGCCCGCGGCCTCGGACTGCCGCTGGAAGGCGACCTCGCTCTCGCCGTTGAGCGACGACAGCAGGAGGTCCGCGCCCGACCGCTGGACCGCCTCGATGACGGTGGCGAAGTCGGTGGCGCCGATCGGCGCGAGGCGCTCCCCGGCGACGTGGCCGCCGGCCCGCGCGATCGCGGCGCGCGCGTCGGCGTGCGCGCCGGTCGACCAGACGTAGCTGTGGCCGACGAGGAACCACCGCCGGGCGCCCGAGGCCCGCATCATCGGCGCGATCAGCGCCTCGACCTGCGTGCGCGGTCGCTCGGCGAGCCGGATCGCCCGGGGCGTCTCGCCGCCGCCCTCGTTGATGACCGAGTGCACCAGGAGGACGTCCGTGAGCGCGAGCGCGTCGCGGGCGGCCTCGAAGCTCGCCGAGGTGCAGTTGACGAAGATCGCCCGGCAGCCCAGGCGCGCCATCCGGCGGGCCTCGCGGGCGGCCTGGTCGGGGTCCGTGGCGTCGTCGGCGGTGAGCAGGGCGAGCCGGCGCCCGGCGACGCCGCCGTCGGCGTTCACCTCGGCGACGGCGAGCTCCGCCATGGCCTGCGAGGACGCGGCGAAGACGGCGCCGGCGCCGGACATCGTGCTGAGGGCGCCGATGCGGACGGCCTGGTCGTCGTCGGGCTCGGGCAGGGGGATGCCGGCGCGGTGCATCAGCCAGTCGACCCCGGACGGCGGCAGCGTCATCTGCACGACGACGCGGGTGCGTCGTGGGCCGGCCCCCCGGAAGCGCAGCACCAGCCGGCCGCGCCAGGGTTGGGTGTGCTCGATCTCGACCCGGGCGCCCGGGACGACCCTGGAGAAGCGGCCGAGGATCGACAGGTCGCCGCCGAGCCCGCGCCCGTCGGCGGGCAGGTGGAGGCTGACGGCCGCACCCGGCACGACGCGGTCGCACCGCGCGCCGAACAGCCACCCCGGGGCCTCCGGGTCGCCGAACAGCGCGAACGCCCGCTCGACCGGGAGGTCGACGACCCGGTCGGCCGCCACGAACGTGGTCACCGCGGGCTCGCGCCCTCAGCCGGCGCCGCGCCCGCGGTCCTCCGGCTCGGCGTCGGACGCCCGGGGCGTGGAGGTCTCGACCGCGTCGAGACCGGCGTGCAGCAGGGACTGCAGGTAGGTGAACGCGTCGCGCGCGGTGCCCTCGCGGTCGAGCGAGTAGTACCGGTTGCGGCCGCTCTTGCGCTCGATGACCACCCCACTCGTGCGCAGCACGCGCAGGTGGCTGGAGACCGTCGTCCGCCCCACGGCGTCGATGTGCGCCACGATCTCGCCGACGCTGAGCTCGCCCTCCTCGCCGAGGACGTTGAGGATGCGACGACGAATCCGGTCCGACAGGGCGTCGAACGCGAGGTTCTCGTTGGCTTCCACGGCGGAACACTAACATCTGTCGACGTGCATCGACTCATCGTCGAGCCTCGGGAGCCATGAGGTCGCCCCTCTCCTCGACGTGCTGCGCGCGTGCCCGGGATTCTGCCGCACCGACCCGGTCGACACCGCTGTCCGCGCTCCGCTGCTGCGACGGAGCCCCGGCGCGACACCCGGGGCGGATGTCCGCGACGGCTACGCTGCGTCGAACCGGAGAGGGGTGCGGATGGCCGAGCGCGACGGACCGCGGCGGGTCGACCACGTCGACCGTCAGCTGCTCGGTCTCCTCAGCGCGGACCCGCGGGCGTCGGCGCGCAAGCTCTCCCGCGAGATCGGCATGTCCCCGGGCGCCGTGGGCGAGCGTCTGGAGCGGCTGCAGGAGCGCGGGGTCATCCGCGGGTTCAGCCTCGACGTCGACCCGTCGGCGCTCGGGTTCGGTCTCGAGGTGCTCGTCGCCATCGAGCTGCGCCAGGGCAGCCCGGTCGAGAACACGATCGACCTGCTCTGGGGCATCGAGGAGGTCCGGGCGATCCAGCTGGTCACCGGCCGGTGGGACCTCGTGCTGTCGCTGCTGGTCCGCGACCAGCACCACCTGCGCGAGGTGCTGCTCGGCGCCGTGTGGTCGGTGGCCGACTTCCAGCACAGCGAGACGATGATCATCCTCGACCGCCGCCAGCGGGTGGCGATGGACCGGCCGCCGGCGGGCGACGGGTCAGTCGAGGAGTAGCTCGCCGGCGGGGTCGGCGAGCACGGCGGCCACCCGCGCCAGCACCCGCGAGCCGAGCTCGCCGTCGACCAGGCGGTGGTCGAACGACAGCGACAGCTGGGTGACGTCGCGCAGCGCGATCTCGCCCCGGTACTCCCACGGCCGGCGGCGGACCGCCCCGAAGCACAGGATCGCGGCCTCGCCCGGGTTGAGGATCGGGGTGGCGGCGTCGACCCCGAACACCCCGACGTTGGTGATGGTGATCGTGCCGCCGGCCATCTGCTCCGGGGTGGTCCGGCCGTCGCGGGCGGTGGTCGTCAGGTCGGCGAGGGCGCGTGCGAGGTCGACCAGCGTCAGCGCCGCCGCGTCCTTGACGTTCGGCACGACCAGCCCGCGCGGGGTGGCCGCGGCGATGCCGAGGTTGACCGCGCGCGGGTGGACGATCTCCTGGTTCTCCTCGTCCCACCGGGCGTTGATGTCGGGGAAGTGGCGCACGGCCGACAGCAGCGCCCGGGCCACCAGCAGCAGCGGGGTGACCCGGACGTCGGCGAACGCCGGGTGGGCCCGGAGCCGCTCGACGGTCTCGGTCATCGCGGTGACGTCGACGGTGACGAACTCGGTGACGTGCGGCGCGGTGAACGCGCTCGCGGTCACCGCCGCGGCGGTCGCCCTCCGCACGCCCTTGATCGGCACCCGGCGCTCGTCGGATACCGGCGTCTCCGGGGTGGGTACGGCCGGCGCCGAGGTCCCGTTCCCGCCGGTCGTGGCCTCGACGTGGCGGCGGACGTCCTCGCGGCGGATGCGGTCGCCGTCGAACGCGACGGCCGCGAGGTCCACGCCGAGGTCCTTGGCCATCTTGCGCACGGGCGGCGTCGCCGGGGGAGGGCCGGGGCGGGAGGCGGCCGTCCGCGCGTCGGCGGGCGCGGGCGCCGGCGGGGGCGCGGTATCCGGCGTCGTCGAGCGGCGACGGCGGCGTCCGGTGCGCGCGGCGCTGGTGCCGTAGCCGACGAGCACGCTCCCGCTGCCCTCCTCCGCGGCGGAGGACTCGGGCGCGGAGGGTTCGGGCGCGGCGGTGCCACCCGCATCGTCGTCCGCCCCGACCGTCACGGAGATGATCGGCGCCCCGACCTGCACCGTCTCGCCCTCGCCGACCAGCAGCGCGGCGACGGTGCCGTCGTACGGGCACGGCAGCTCGACGGCGGCCTTCGCGGTCTCCACCTCGACGATGACCTGGTTGACCGCGACGTCGTCGCCGACCGCGACGTGCCACGCCAGGATCTCGGCCTCGGTGAGCCCTTCCCCGACGTCGGGGAGCGTGAAGGTCTCGGTGCTCACGGTGTCTCCTGGATGGTGATCAGAAGTCGAGGACCCGGTCGACGGCGTCGAGGACCCGGTCGAGGTCGGGGCGGTAGTGCTCCTCGAGCCGGGCGGCGGGGTACGGGACGTTGAACCCGCCGACGCGCAGCACCGGGGCCTCGAGGCTGGTGAAGCAGCGCTCCGAGAGCAGGGCGGCGACCTCGCCGCCGAGGCCGCCGAAGGTCGGCGCCTCGTGCACGACCACCGCGCGTCCGGTGCACCGGACCGCGTCGACGAGGGTGTCGGTGTCGATGGGGGAGAGCGAGCGCAGATCGATCACGCCGATCGAGCGGCCCTCCTCGGCGGCGACCGCGGCGGCGGACAGGCAGGTCTCGACCATCGAGCCCCAGGTCAGCAGCGTGACGTCGCTGCCCTCGCGGACGGTGCGGGCGGCGTCGGCGGGGAGGACCAGCGGGTCGTCGGCGCTCTCGGCGACCTCACCCTTCGACCAGTACCGGCACTTGGGCTCGAAGAAGACGACCGGGTCGTCGCCCGCGATGGCCTGGCGCAGCATCCAGTGCGCGTCCTGGGGCGTCGCCGCGCACATCACCCGCAGGCCCGCGGTGTGGGCGAAGTAGGCCTCGTTCGACTCCGAGTGGTGCTCGACCGCGCCGATGCCGCCCGAGACCGGGATCCGGATGACGACGGGCACGGTGATGCGGCCGCCGGAGCGGGCGTGCAGCTTGGCCAGCTGGGAGGTGATCTGGCTGAACGCCGGGTAGACGAAGCCGTCGAACTGGATCTCGCACACCGGCCGGTAGCCGCGCATGGCCAGCCCGATCGCGGTGCCGACGATGCCGGCCTCGGCCAGCGGGGTGTCGATGACCCGGTCGGCGCCGAAGTCCTTCTGCAGGCCGTCGGTCACCCGGAACACGCCGCCGGAGCGGCCCACGTCCTGGCCCATGACCATGACCTTCGGATCGGACTCCAGCCCGTGGCGCAGGGCGCGGTTGACGGCCTGGGACAGGTTGAGCACGTCGTCCTCCGGCTCAGTCGACGAACGAGGCGGCGTACGCGGCGTAGCCCGCGCGCTCGGCGGCCAGCGCCGGCGTCTCGACGCTCAGGGTGTGGGCGAACATCGCGTCGGCGTCCGGGTCGGGCATCGTTCGGCACGCGCGGCGCACCTCGACCGCGAGGTCCTCGGCCTCGGTGTCGAGGTCGCCGAGGAAACCGTCGTCGGCCCACCCCCGCCGGTCGAGCAGGCGGCGCAGGCGGTCGATCGGGTCGAGCGCGCGCCAGTGGTCGAGCTCGGCGTCGCTGCGGTAGCGCGTGGGGTCGTCGGACGTCGAGTGCCCCGCCATGCGGTAGGTGACCGCCTCGATCAGCGCCGGCCCCTCCCCGGAGCGCACCCCGTCGACGGCCCGCGCGGTGGCCGTGTGGACGGCCAGGACGTCGTTGCCGTCGACGAGCTGGGTGGCGAGCCCGAAGCCCGCGGCCCGCTGGTGCAGCGGCGCCCCGAACTGCGCGGTGGTGGGCGTCGAGATCGCCCACTGGTTGTTCTGGCAGAAGAACAGCACCGGCGCGGCGCGCGTCACGGCCCAGTTGAACGCCTCGCTCGCCTCGCCCTCACTGCTCGCCCCGTCGCCGAAGTAGGTCATGACGACCTCGTCGGCGCCGTCGAGCCGGGCACCCATCGCGTACCCCACCGCGTGCAGGAGCTGGGCGGCGAGCACCAGGGTGTAGATGTGGAACCGGTGCCGCGCCGGGTCCCACCCGCCGTGGCGGACCCCGCGCCACTGCGCCAGCAGCTCCTCCGGACCGATCCCGCGGCACATCGCCGCGGCGTGGTCGCGGTAGGAGGGGAAGACCCAGTCGGTGTCGCGCAGGGCCCGGACGGACCCGACCTGCGCGGCCTCCTGGCCCCACGACTGCAGCCAGAGCCCGAGCTCGCCCTGGCGCTGGAGGCTGTAGGCCTCGGCGTCCAGGCGACGGGCCAGGACCATGTCGCGGTAGAGCCCGCGACAGAGGTCCGCGTCGACGGTCGCGGCGGCCGGGTCGTCGGCCAGCTCGCCGTCGGGCGTGAGCAGCTGGAAGGGCGTCACCGTGACTCCTCTACCGGGGTGGTGGTGAGGGGCGGCCGGCCGATCGCGGGATCGCCGCGGGGATCAGGACCGCCGGTGCCGTCGTGGCGCTCCCATCATCGAGTACAGGGTGGACGAGTGTCCAGGGCGGGAGACAGTTGGACGACCGAACGTCGTGTCGTGATGTTGATTGCTGGTCGATCGTGCGCACGATGCCCACTGCCGTCATCGGCGCGAGACGGCCGCGTCGACCCTGGCGGAATCTGCTCCGCCGCGGTGTCGAATCCGGCCGGGGTGCGTTCGTCGCCAGGGTGAGGGACCGGCACCGGGCCGGTCTACCGTCCGACGGAGGACACCGTGACCGCCACCTACACCCTCGACGTCTTCTCCAGCCTCGACGGCTTCGGCTCCTACGGGGGCGACGGCGACTGGGGCGGCTACTGGGGCAAGCAGGGCCCCGAGCTCCTCGAGCACCGCCTCGCCTCCTTCGCCGCGCCGCAGCGGATGGTCTTCGGGGCCACGACGTACCGGCAGTTCGCGGCGATGCTGGCCGCGAGCACCGAGACCTCCGAGGTGCGGGACCCGTGGGTCGACCGGATGCGCAGCATGCCGATGACGGTGGTGTCGTCGACGCTGCAGGAGCCCCTCGACTGGCCCGACGCCACGGTGGTGGGTGGCGACGGCGTCGACGCCGTCCGCCGGCTCAGGTCGGAGTCCGACGTGCCGCTGCGCTCGCACGGCAGCCTGACGCTCAACCGGGCCCTCATGGCCGCCGGGCTGGTCGACCGCCTGCAGATCACGATCTTCCCCGTCCTCACGGGGCGGACGGGCACCGAGCCGGTCCTCGGCGGCATGGAGGACTTCGACCTGGAGCTGCTCGAGCAGCGGACCCTCGACGGGCACACCCAGGAGCTCGTCTACCGGCCGACCCGCCACGTCACCCGTCGCTGACCCGGAGCGGGCGCCGGGCCTGCCGCCGCGGCGTTCAGACGACGAGGCTGAGCGCCGCGGCGATGAGGAAACCGATCACGCCGATGAGGGTCTCCATGACCGTCCAGGTGCGCAGGGTGGTCCAGACGTCCATGTTCAGGAACCGCCCGACGAGCCAGAAGCCCGAGTCGTTGACGTGGGACAGCGCGGTGGAGCCGCCGGCGATGGCGATCACCACGAGCGCGACGTCGAAGGGCGACATCCCGGCGGCCGCGACGGCCGGTGCGACGAGGGCCGCCGTCGTCAGCAGCGCGACCGTCGCCGAGCCCTGCGCCACCCGCAGGCACAGGGCGATGACGAAGGCGGCGACGATGACGGGTAGGCCGAGCGCGCTGAGCGACTCCGTCAGCGCCGTCCCGATGCCACTGGCCTGCAGGACCTCGCCGAACATGCCGCCGGCGCCGGTGATCAGGATGATCGAGCAGATCGGGCCGAGCGACGAGTTGAGCAGCTCCTCGACCTCGTCGCGGCTGAACCGCTCGCGGGCGAGGACGACCACCGCCACGAGCAGGGTGATCAGCAGCGCGATGGGGGTCTCCCCGATCAGGCGCAGGGAGGCGACCCAGGTGGCGTCCTCGGACACGGCCCCATAGGTCGCGAGCGTGTTCAGGCCGGTGTTGAACAGGATGAGCACCAGCGGGAGGAGGAGCAGCGTGATGACGGTGCCGAACGCCGGCGCCCGGACCGGCGTCTCGGTGACGGTGCCGGCGGACGAGCCGGCCGGCCCTCCGGTCGACCCGTCGTCCCGGCCCTCGTCGGACCCGCGGCCCTCGTCGGACCCGTCCTCGGCCCTGCGGTCGCCCGTGTACTGCCCGAACACCGTGGGCACCGGGAGGTCGATGCGCGCGCCGATCCACCGGGAGAACAGGTAGGACGCGAGGAACCACGTCGGCAGCCCGACCACCAGTCCCGCGACCACGAGGAGCCCGATGTCGGCACCCAGCAGGTTGCCGGCGCCGACCGGACCCGGGTGGGGCGGGACGAACGCGTGCATCACCGCGAAGGCCCCGGCCGAGGGCAGGGCGTAGAGGAGCAGGGACCCCCCGAAACGGCGCGCCACCGTGAAGATGATCGGCAGCAGGATGACGAAGCCCGCGTCGAAGAAGATCGGGAAGCCGAACAGCAGGGACGCGACGCCGAGCGCGACCGGCGCGCGCCGTTCGCCGAAGCGGGAGATGAGGCTGTCCGCGAGCACCTGCGCGCCGCCGGTGACCTCGAGCAGCTTCCCGAGCATCGCCCCGAGGCCGACGAGCAGGGCGACCTCGGCGAGGGTCGAGCCGAAGCCGTCGAGCAGCGTGTCGACGAGCTCGGTCACCGGGAGTCCCGTCGCGACGCCCGTCAGCACGCTCACGACGATCAGGGAGACGAAGGCGTGGAGCCGGAACTTCATGATCAGCACGAGGAGCAGGGCGACGGCGCCGACCGCGATCAGCAGGAGCGGCGTCGTCCCGAGGGTCGGGGCCGGTTGGTCCACGGTGTCCTCCCGGGTGTGCGGACCGGTGCGCCGTCGGGCCACCGGAGGGGCCCAGATCAGAACAGAAGGCACGCGTCGGTGACCAGGGGATCACGGGGAGCGACCTCGCCCCGCGCACGTCAGTCGCGGGCGCGCAGGCGCTCGTGGAGGCGGACGATCAGCTCCTCGGCCGTGCGTCGGGTCCGGTCCGAGGCGGTGCCGGCCAGCTCGTCGCGCAGGAGCACGGCGACCTCGCGCAGCTTGGTGTTGGTGTGCTGGGAGAGCCGGACCAGGGTGTCGAACGCCTGGCTCTCGGTCAGGCCGAGGGCGTGCTCGAGCATGCCCTTGGCCTGCTCGATGTCCGGCAGCGTCGCGAGCTGGCGCTCCCGGTGTGCCAGGCGCGTCAGCAGGTCCTCCTCGACGCCGGGCTCCCGGTCGGTGCACGCCGGGGCCTCGATCACGTGCACGCGGCTCAGCTCGAGCAGGTCGTTGAGACGGCCGATGACGGTGCGGTTGGTGCGCAGGACGATGTCGCGGTCGAGGTCGCGGGCGTAGCGCTCGAGGGCGTCGAGCCCGCGGTGGTCGACGAACTCGAGCTCGGCGGCGTCGAGCACGAGGGTGTGGCCGAGGCCGAGCGGCCCGATGCGGTCCAGGGCCCGCAGCAGGCCGGCCGAGCTGTCCATGTCGATCTCGCCCGCGACGGCGGCGTCGACCGCGGGGTCGGCGTAGAGGCGGAAGCGGGCGGCACCGGGGTTCGTCAGGGGGTGCAGGCAGGTCAGCTCGGCGGCGGCGTCGCCCAGTGCGCGCGCGTCGACCGCGCACAGCGCCGACACCGGCATCACGGCCATCTTCTGGTCGATGAGGAACTCGAAGCGCGCGAAGCACTCCCGCTGCGCCGGCGTCCCGACGATCGGGGTGGTGTCCACGACGGCGCGGAACCCGGTGTACCCGGCGGCGACCGCCTCCTCGGTGGCGGCCATCCGGCGCCGGACCGCGACGTCGGGGTCGACGACGTCCGCGTCGGCGGGCATGTCGTAGAACTCGTGGATCGGGGTGACGGCCACCCGGTCCGGGTCGACGTCGCAGGCCCCGGAGCGGCGCAGATCGGCGAGCTCGCGGTGCAGGTCCGCGGGGTCGCCGGCGCCCACGTACTCGACCCACTGGCCCTCGGCGAGGCCGTCGGCGAGGTAGCGAGCGGCCTGCAGACCGAACTCGTCGCGGGTGCGGTAGGCCCAGCCCAGGTGTCCGAAGGGCACGAGGCCCGCCGCCGTGTCCACGACCGCCTGTCGTCGTGCCATCGCACCCTCGGTTCCTCGTCGGCCGCGGCACCACGTGCCCCGGCCGCGCCCTCGGGCGCCGGCGACTCGAGCCGCGGGCGTCCTCACCGAGGCAGTTCCCCCGGACCCAGCACCCCAACCCACCCTCGAGCGAGGAGCTCGCGGTCAGTGGAGAAGGGTGAGCAGGCCCTCGAGGCCCCGCCGGAACGCCTCGCCGACCCTCTCGGCGCCGTCGAGGGCGGCGCCGGTCATGGCGCCGTCGCGCATCATCGCGAAGTGGGCCGCGGCGTCCTCGGGCCTGCCGCGCCGCGGTGAGTCGTCGAAGACCTGGGCGAACAGCGCGGTCAGCGTGGCCACGTACCAGGCGCGGTGGTCGAGGATCAGCCGGCGCACCGGGTCGTCGGGGTCGGGGTACTCGGCCGCGGCCTTGAGGAAGGCGCACCCGCGGAACGCCGGGTCGGTCAGGTCGTCGGTGACGGACGTCCCGATCGCCCGCAGCGCGTCGGCCGGTGACGCCGCGCCCTCGGTGGCGGCCTGCACCGCCGCGCGGGTGCGGGCGTCGACGCCGGCCAGGTAGGCCAGCACGAGGTCCTCCTTCGAGGGGAAGTGCCGGTAGAACGTCGCCCTCGTCGCCGGCGCCTCGCCGAGGATCCGCTCGACCCCGACGGCCCGGATCCCCTCGCGGTAGAACAGCTCGCTCGCGGTGCTCAGCAGGCGTTCCCGGGCCTCCGAGCGGCCGGGGCGGGTCGGTGTCGTCACGGCTCGACCGTAGCAGAAAGAACGATCGGTCTTGCCGGCCGCGCCGCGGTGTGCCAACCTCGCTGTGGACCGCAGAGAGAACGGTCTTTCTTTCTATGAAAGGGACTCGTCATGACCGCCACCGCCACCGCCCCGGCCGGGTTCGGTGCCGTCCCGACGCTCCGGCGGCTCCACGCCGCGCGGGCCGTCTTCGCCGTCGTCTGGGCGGTCCTGCTGTTCCTGACCGCCTCGACCGTCGGCGTCGCGGCCGCGGTGCTGCTCGTGCTGTACCCCCTGGTCGACGCGGCGGCCGCCGTCGTCGAGGCCCGCCACGCGCGGGCCGGCGGGTCGACCGGGGTCCTGGTCACCAACGTCGCGATCAGCGTCGTCGCCGCCGTCGGGCTCGCCCTGGCGCTGACCTCGGGCGCCCCGGCCGTCCTGCGGGTGTGGGGGGCCTGGGCCGTCGTGTCCGGGCTCGTGCAGCTGGCCGTCGCCGTGCCGCGGCGCCGCCTCGGTGGCCAGTGGTCGATGGTCGCCAGCGGCGGTCTGTCGGTGCTGGCCGGGGTGGCGTTCGTCCTCATGGCGTCGGGCGCCGGGGCGTCGCTGGTGGGCGTGGCCGGCTACGCGCTGCTCGGCGGGGTCTTCTTCCTGGTCTCGGCGCTGCGGCTCGGTGCCGCGGGGAGGGGTGGCCGGCCGGCGGCGTGAGCGGCGCGACGGGCTGTTGCGTCTCGCCACGACGAGGAGCACGATCGGACCGATCGGTCCGGGACCGGTCGGTCCGACTCGGAGGAGGCAGCCATGAGGGACGCGGTCATCGTCGACGCCGTACGCACACCGCTCGGCAAGGGGAAGCCGAACGGCGCCTACGCCGGGGTGCACCCGGTGGAACTGCACGCGCACGTCCTGCGGGCGCTGGTCGACCGGACGGGGCTCGACCCCGCCGACGTGGACGACGTCGTCGGCGGCGCGGTCGGCCAGGTCGGCGAGCAGAGCGGCAACACCACCCGCTTCGCGGCGCTCGCCGCGGGCTTCCCCGAGTCGGTGCCCGGGGTGACGGTCGACCGGCAGTGCGGCTCGAGCCAGCAGGCCCTGTCGTTCGCCGCCCAGGGCGTCGTCGCCGGCGCCTACGACATCGCGATCGCCTCCGGCGTCGAGTCGATGTCGCGCATCCCGATCGGCAGCCAGGCGCTGGTCGACGGGGTGCGCCAGGACGTCGCCGGCCCGTCGGTCGGCGCGCGCTACGCGCCCGGGCTCATCCCGCAGGGCGTGAGCGCCGAGCTCATCGCGCGGAGGTGGGGCCTCTCGCGCGGGCAGCTCGACGAGTTCGCCCTCGCCAGCCACCGGAAGGCCGCCGCGGCGTGGGCCGAGGGCCGCTTCGCCGGCGAGGTCGCGCCGCTCAAGGCCGCCCGCGCCGACGGCTCGGTCGCCCTGCTCGAGACCGACGAGACGGTCCGCCCCGGGACCACCGCCGAGGCGCTGGCCGGCCTGCGTCCGGCGTTCGCCGACCCGCGCTGGACCGAGCGCTTCGGCGCGATCGACTGGACGGTCACGGCCGGGAACGCGAGCCCCGTCAACGACGGCGCCGCCGCGCTGCTCGTCACGACCTCCGAGGTCGCGGCCGCCCACGGCTGGACGCCCCGGGCGCGCGTGCACACCGCCACCGTCACCGGCGACGACCCGGTCCTCATGCTCACCGGGATCATCCCGGCCACGGCCAAGGTCCTCGCCCGCGCGGGGCTCGCGCTCGGCGACGTCGACGCCTTCGAGGTCAACGAGGCGTTCGCGTCGGTGGTCCTGGCGTGGCTCACCGAGACCGGCGCCGACCCGTCCCGGGTCAACGTCCACGGCGGCGCCATCGCCGTCGGGCACCCGCTCGGCGCCAGCGGCGCCCGCCTGGCCACCACCCTGCTCGGCGTCCTCGAGCAGACCGGCGGGCGCTACGGCCTGCAGACGATGTGCGAGGCCGGCGGCACCGCCAACGCCACCATCGTCGAGAGGCTCGACCGATGATCGTCACCGGGACCCACGCCCTGGTCACCGGCGCCCACCGCGGCCTCGGCGCGGCGCTGGTCGAGGAGCTGCTCGCCCGCGGGGCGGGCACCGTGTACGCCGCCGCGCGCGACCCGCGTCACCTCGCGCACCCGGACCCGCGCGTCGTGCCGCTGCGCCTCGACGTCACCGACCTGCGCACGATCCGCGAGGCCGCCGCACGGGCCGACGACCTCGACCTGCTCGTGAACAACGCCGGCGTCGGCGGCGCCGGGTCCCTGCTGACCGCCGATCCCGAGCGGGCGCGGGCCGAGATGGAGACCAACTACTGGGGCCCCGTCGCGGTCCTGCGCGCGTTCGCGCCCGTGCTCGCGCGCCGCGGCGGGGGCACCGTCGTCAACGTGCTCTCGGCGCTGGCCTGGGCGGCGGCGCCGTGGGCGGGCTCGTACGGTGCGACCAAGGCGGCGGCGTGGTCGTTCACCAACAGCGCGCGCGCCGAGCTGCGGGCGCAGGGCACACGCGTGGTGGGGGTGCACCTGGGGTTCATGGACACCGACATGGTGGCCCACCTCGACGTGCCGAAGATCGCGGCGCCGGACGTGGCGGCGCGCATCCTCGACGCGGTCGCGGGGGACGATGACGAGGTGCTCGCCGACGTCCCGAGCCGCACGCTGAAGGAGGCGTTGGCGGGCCCCCCGAAGGGCCTCGAGCTGTGAAGGAGTGATCGTCGGTGCCCCGCACGCCCGACCCCGGCACGCGCGAGCGCATCCTCGACGTCGCGTCGCGGCTGTTCTACACGCACGGGGTGCGCGCGATCGGCACCCAGCAGGTCGTCGCCGAGGCCGGCACCGGGAAGAACCTGCTCTACCAGCACTTCCCGACCAAGGACGACCTGGTCGCGGCGTACCTGGCCCGCGCCCGCGAGCGCGTCGAGCGTGCCGCTGACGCCGCCGTGGCGGCGGCCGGCGACGACCCCGGCGACCAGCTCGTCGCGCTGGTCGCCGAGGTCGGCGCGCAGGTCCGGCGACGCGACTTCCGCGGCTGCGCCTTCCGCAACCTGCTCGCGGAGTTCCCCGGCGAGGAGTCCGCGCCGGTCGCCGTCGCGCGCGCCATGGTGCAGCACTCGCGGGGGCGGGTCGACGAGCTCGTGGCCCGCCTCGGGGCCGCCGACCCCCGCGAGGTCGCCGAACGCCTCTGGCTCGTCGTGGACGGCCTCTACGTCCAGGCCGCCTACCGCGACCGCCTCGACGGCGCCCGCGACGCGGCCGTCGACACCGCCGTCGGGCTCGCCCGCCGGATCGTCGACGACGCTCGGCGCTGACGGCACGCGTCGCCCGTCCCGAGGACGCCGGAGACGATCGCGACTACCCGATCGACCGCTCGCGGTCCGCCCAGTACGGGGCCCGGAGCGCCTTCTTGTCGATCTTCCCGAACGGCGTGACGGGCAGGTCGTCGACGAGCTCGGCGGACTTCGGACGCGCGTACGCCGCGAGCCGGTCCCGGCACCAGGTCAGGATCTCGTCCGCGTCGGCAGCCCCTTCCGGGACGACCACGGCGTGGACGGCCTCGCCCCAGTCGCGGTGGGGGACGCCGATGACCGCGACCCGCGAGACCGCGGGGTGGCCGGCGAGCACGTTCTCGACCTCGCTGCAGTAGACGTTCATGCCACCGCTGATCACCATGTCGGCCCGGCGGTCACGCAGGTGCAGGTAGCCCCGGTCGTCGAGGAACCCGAGGTCGCCGGTGCGGATCCAGCCGTCGGGCAGGAACTTGTCGGCCGTCGCCGCCGGATCGTCGAGGTAGCCCTCGAGGACGTAGGGCGACCGCAGGCAGACCTCGCCGGTCGTCCCCGCCGGTGCGGTCTCGAGGCGGTCGTCGACGACGGCCACGTCGGCCATGATCGAGGCCCGCCCGCACGAGTCGAGGAGCTCGGGACGGGCGGGGTCGTGGTCGTCCTTGGCCAGTCGCGTGCCCCAGTTCGGGCACTCCGTCTGGCCGTAGAGCTGGACGAACACGGGCCCGAACACCTCCAGGGCACGGGCGAGGCGGTCGGGCGTGATCGGCGCCGCGCCGTAGACGACCGTCCGCAGACCGAGCGGCTCCGGCCCGTCGAGGGCATCGAGCAGGCGGTAGAGCATCGTCGGGACGAGGAAGGTCCAGGTGATCGCGCGGGTGCGCAGCGCGGTGAGCACGTGGTCGACGTCGAAGCCCGGTTCGATGACGCTCGTGGCGCCCCGGATCAGCGCGGACTGGGCGAACAGTCCCGCGGCGTGGGCGAGCGGCGTGGTCAGCAGCAGCCGGTCGTCCTGCACGATCTCGGCCTCGAGGAGCTGCGCGTACTGGACGGCGACGGTCGAGGCCTGTGTGTGCACGACGCCCTTGGGGCGCCCCGTCGTCCCCCCGGTGAAGTAGATCGCCGCAGCTGCGTCGGGACCGACGACCGCCGGTGACGTGACGGGGGGCCGGGACGGATCGGCGAGGTCGTCGACCGGGATGACCGGCACCTCCGGGGGGAGCTCCACCCCGAGCCCGGGGTCGACGATCACGACCCGCGCCCGGGTGGCCGCGACGATGTACCGGACGGTGTCGGCAGGCAGCAGCGGGTTCACCGGCACCTTCACCGCGCCGAGGAGCGCCACCGCCACGTCCGCGACGACGAACTCGACCCCGTTCGCGAGGTACAGCGCCACGGCGTCGCCGGCCGCCACCCCGTGCGCCCGCAGCTGCGTGGCGACGGCGCGTGACCAGGCGTCGACGTCGCCGAAGGTCCAGCTCCGTCCGGCCGCCTCCACGGCGGACCGGTCGCGGTAGCGGTGCAACGCCGCCGCGAACTCCGCTCCCAGCGTCCTCCGCACCGCGCGCTCCCTCCGACGACGTGGTCAGTGCATGGCCATGCCGCCGTCGACGCCGAGGGTGGTCCCGGTCATGTAGGACCCGGCGTCCGAGGCGAGCAGCAGCAGAGGCCCGGCGAGCTCGTCGAGACGACCGACCCGGCCGAGCGGTGTGATCGCCCGGACCGACGCGGCGCCGTCGCTCCGCGAGAGCAGCGGCGCGGTCATCTCGGACTCGAAGAACCCCGGCGCGAGGGCGTTGACCCGGATGGCGTGGCGGGCCCACTGGCGCGCCAGGTCGCGCGTCATGCCGAGGAGCCCGGCCTTGGACGCCGAGTACGCGGCCTGGGGGACGTCGCTGGTCGCGAGGGCGAGGGCGGAGGAGACGTTGACGATCGCGCCGCCGGTCTCTGCCGCGATCATGGCCCGTCCGGCGGCGGCGGCCACCTGGTAGGCGCCGAGGAGGTTGACCTCGAGGAGGCGAGCGGCCCGGGCGGGATCGTCGCGCTCGCTGCGGCGCGCGTAGCCCGCGCCCGCGTTGTTGACCAGGACGTGCACCCCGCCGAGCTCGCCCACCGCGGCGTCCACCAGCGCGGCGCACTGCGCGGCGTCGGTGACGTCGGTCGGCACGGCGAGACAGCGCCGGCCCTCGGCGACGACGGTCTTCGCGACCGTCTCGAGCAGGTCGGCGCGCCGGGCCGCCACGACGACGTCCGCGCCGGCCCGGGCGAGGACCACCGCGAAGTGGGCGCCGAGCCCGGACGACGCCCCGGTGACGACGGCGACGCGTCCGTCGAGGCGGAAGGGGTCGCTCACGACGGTGACTCCACCACGAGCGGCTCGGGCAGCGCGCCGAGCATGGCGCGCATGCTGCCCCCGGCCGCGAGACCGCCGAGAGCGAGCGCGAACAGCTGGTCCGCGAGTCGGATGTCGGCCTCCTCGCCGTGCGGCGTGAACCAGTGCTGCATCCAGTCGATCATGCCGACGATCGCGCGCGCGACGATCCGGGGCTCTGCGGCCAACGAGAACTCGCCGCACGCCGCGCCCTCGGCCACGAGGGCCTCGACCGCCTCCATGTACCGGGCGTCCATCCGCCGGAACTCGGCGAAGCGGGCCGACTGCTCGAGTCGCCCGAGGTGCTCGAGGTAGACGAACGCGGCCGGGTAGTACTCGCTGAAGATCCGGACCTGCATCCGCACCAGCTCACGGAGCCGGACGGCGACGCCGCTGTCGGTGTCGGCGAGCAGACGCTCGAGCTCGGCGAGCAGGGCGCGCGCGGGCTGCTCGACCACCGCGAGGAGGAGGTCCTCCTTGCTGTCGACGTAGTTGTAGACGCTGCCCTTGAGGATGCCGACGCGGGTGGCGATGCCCTCGAGGGTCGCGTTCTCGTACCCGTGCTCGCGGAACTCCTGGCCGGCGGCCTGCAGGATCTCCGGCCATCGGCTGGGACGGGGCATGGCGCACTCCGGGCGGTCGGGGTGGTCAGGGCGGTCAGGGTGGTCAGGGTGGTCAGGGCAGCGTGAAGCGCGCGGGGAAGCGTTGCATGCCACGCGACAGCAGCACGGGATGCCACTGCAGCGGTTCGTCGGTGAGCCGGAGCCCGGGCAGTCGGGCGAAGGCGCGGGGGATCGCGATCGACGCCTCGAGACGGGCCAGCGGCGCGCCGAGACAGTAGTGCGCGCCGATGCCGAACCCGAGCTGGCCGGCCTTCTCGCGGGTGACGTCGAAGGTGTCCGGGTCGGCGAACACCTCGGGGTCGCGGTTGGCGGACGAGGGGCTGAGGAAGACGCGCTCCCCGCGGCGCAGCACCCGGCCGCGCAGCTCGACGTCGGCTCCCATGACGCGGGCAACGGTCTTCGCCGGGCCGTCGAACCGCAGCGCCTCCTCGACCGCGCCGCCCACGAGCTCGGGGCGTTCGTGGAGGAGCCGGCGCTGGGCCGGGTGCCGCAGCAGCGCCAGCACGCCGCTGCCGATGAGGTTCGTCGTGGTCTCGTGGCCGGCGAAGAGCAGCAGGACCCCCGTCGCGATGACCTCGTCGTGGCTCAGCGCGTCCCGGTCGTCCCGGGCGCTGATCATGGCGGAGATCAGGTCGTCGGCCGGGCGCCGCTCGTGGTCGCGGACGAGCCCCGACAGGTACGACGTCAGCTCGGCCATGCCCCGGGCACCGACCGTGTGCCGCGTCGCGTCACCCATGCCGCCGAAGACGAGCCCGGTGATCTGGTCGGACCAGTCCTTGAACTGCTCGCGGTCCTCGCGCGGTACGCCGAGCATGTCGGCGATCACCGAGGCGGTCAGGGGATAGGCGAAGTCGCCGATCAGGTCGACGGATCCGTGACCGCGCCGCACCACGTCGTCCAGGAGCTCCGCGGCGATCTCCTCGACCGCCGCGGTCATCTGCGTGACCGCGCGGGGGGTGAAAGCGCGCCCGAGCAGGCGACGCAGCCGCTTGTGGTCGGGCTGGTCCTTGAACACCATCCAGCCCTCGAGCACCTCGAACGCGGCGCGCACGCCCGGGTCGGCGTCCGGGCCCTCGAGCTTCGCGCGGCGGTAGGGCGTGATCCGGTCGGACGAGAAGCGCTCGTCGCGCAGCGCGGCGACCACGTCGTCGTACCGCGTGATGAACCAGGAGCGGTACCGGGGGCTCCAGTGCACCGGGTCGTGCTCGCGCAGTGCGGCGAGCAGCGGATACGGGTCGGCGACGGCCTCCGGGGCGAGCAGGTCGGCGCGCTCGAGGTCGATGTGCTGCGCGGTCACCGGGACTCCAGCACCGTCACGACGCAGGCGTTGCCGTCGAGGACCGAGACGCCGCCGCCCATGGTCTCGACGAGCCCGAGACGTGCTCCCTCCACCTGCCGCGCCCCGCACCGGCCCCGCAGCTGCCACGTGATCTCCGCGATCTGCGCGAGACCCGTGGCCCCCAGGGGGTGGCCGCGCGACAGCAGCCCGCCGGAGGGGTTGACCGGGTGCGCGCCGCCCAGCGCGGTGACCCCGCCGGCGGCGGCCTTCCCGCCCTCGCCGGGCGGCACGAGACCGAGTGCCTCGGTGGTGACGATCTCGCCGATGGTGAAGGCGTCGTGGACCTCGAGGACGTCGGCGTCGCTCGCGGCGTCGAGGTCGGCCGCGGCCAGGGCGTCGCGGGTCGTGTCGGCGACGACGTCGTGCCCCCAGACGTGGGGGGAGCGGTGGTTCCAGGGCGTACCGCTGCGGAGCGCGGCACCGCGCACGACCACCTCGCCGGCAGCGCCGGTCGCCGGGGTGAGCACCGCCGCGGCGGCGCCGTCGGACGTCGGACAGCACTGCAGCAGGGTCAGCGGGTCGGCGATCATGCGTGACGCGAGGACCTGCTCGACGGTGTGGTGCCCGGAGTACTGCGCGCGCGGGTTGTGGACGGCGTGCGCGTGGTTCTTCACCGACACCGCCGCGAGCTGCTCGGGGGTCACGGCGCCGGTGTGCAGGTAGCGGGCGGCGCTCATCGCGTACATCGCGGGCATGGCGAGCCCGGTGCGTCCCTCGGGGTCGGTGGTCTCCGGGGTGATGGCGCCGGAGAACGCGGTGCTCATCTGCTCGAGACCGAGCGCGAGCACCCGCCCGTGACGCCCCGTGCGGACGGCCTCGTGCGCCTCGACGAACGCCGTCGTGCCGCTGGCGCAGGCGTTCTCCACGGTGACGATCGGGATGCCGGTGATCCCCATGGCCCGCAGTACGCGCTGGGCCACCCCTGCCGGGGCGAACACGGTGCCGACCCAGACGGCGTCGACGCGCTCACTCCCGGCGTCGGAGAACGCCTCCCGCACCGCGTCGTACGCGAGCGTCAGCAGGTCGCGGTCGGGCTGGCGCCCGAAGTGCGAGGTGCCGACCCCGGCGACGGCCACCGTGCCACGGGCCGTCACCCGGTCACCTCCACCTGCAGGTCGCCGTCGTCCGAGACGCCGATCAACCGCGCCGTGCTGCCGATCGGCGTCGGCTCGTCGGCGTTCCGGCCGGGCACGTGGGCGAGCACCCGCGGTCCGTCGTCGAGGTCGACGTAGGCCAGCGAGTACGGCGGCGCGTGCCCGGGCACCGCGATGCGCACCACCGTGCTGCTCCAGACCGTCCCCCGCGGACCGAAGTGCGCGGGCTCCACCGCGGACCCGCACGACGGGCACCGCGGCCACGCGTAGGCGACCGGCTCCGCGCAGGCACGGCAACGGCGGCCGACGACGACCCAGTCGCCCTCGGCGGTGCGGCGGATCGCCGGGCGCGGATCGGCGCCCGTCGGAGAGGACATGTGCGCTCCCGCTTCTCGGCTGGCGACCATGTAAGCAAACACGAAGTCGGACAACAACAGCGTGCCGGGAGGTTTGGACGGCGCGCAGGGGCGTGGTCGGGGCGTCGTCGTGGCCTGATCGCGAGCCTTGACAGCGCTGGTGAGGCAGACCACAGTGAAGCCCGTGCCGATGGCAAACCTTCGTTTGCCAACGAGGACCCCGCCCCCCGAGTGCGTGCTCGTGTCGAGCAGGAGGACCGATCGATGAAGTTCGGCTTTTTCACCATGCCGGAGCACCCGCCGATCGAGAACTGGACGCTGTCCTACGACCGCGACATCGCCGCGGTGGTCGAGGCGGAGCGGCTCGGGTTCTCAGAGTTCTGGATCGGTGAGCACCACACGGGCGGGTACGAGAACGTCCCGGTGCCGGAATTCATGATCGCCAAGGCGTCGGCGCTGACCCACCGGATCCGGCTGGGCACCGGCGTGGTGAACCTCCCGTACCAGGACCCCTTCATGGTCGCCGAGCGTCTCGCCTTCCTCGACCACCTCACGCACGGCCGACTCGAGTACGGCTTCGGGGGCGGGGGGCTGCCGACCGACAAGGCGCTGTTCGGCCTCGAGCCCTCGGAGGCCGCGCCGCGGACGAACGAGGCGCTCGAGATCATCTGGCAGCTGCTGACCTCCGAGGACCCGGTCAGCTACGAGGGCGTGTACTGGAAGTACGAGGACCGCCAGCTGCAGGTCGGCCCGTACCAGGACGTGCCGCCGTTCGCGATCGCCGGCCTGACCGGCACCCACAACTACGCGAAGTGCGGCGAGAAGGGCTGGAAGCCGCTCAGCGTCCACTTCGCCCCGACCGACAACGGCACGTACATGGACGCCCCGGACCTCAAGGCGATGGGCGCCGCGATGCTGGAGGCGGGCAACAGGGCGGGCATCGCCGAGTCCGTCACCCGGGAGAACTGGCGGATCGTGCGCGAGGTCTACGTCACGGACGACAAGGACCAGGCGCTCCGCGACATCCGGGAGGGCGTCAAGCTCTCCTACGACTACCTGTTCGGGCTCGGTCTCGGCGCCCTGATGAAGATCGGTGACGGGATGACCGACGCCGACCTCACGCTCGACTGGATGGTCGAGAACATCCCCTGGATCGTCGGCAGCCCCGAGGAGTGCACGCGCCAGATCCGGGAGCTGGAGGAGGAGACCGGTGGATTCGGCACGCTGCTCATCAACTGCCGGGACTGGGTGACCACCGACAAGTGGAACCGCTCCCTGGAGATGTTCGCCCGCTACGTCATGCCGCAGTTCCAGGCCAACCAGCGCATGGCCCGCCGGCGGAAGATGGCGAACGTCGCGCTCGGCATCGCCTGATGCCGGCCGGGATCACCCGATCCTCGCCGGCGTCACCGACAGCATGAGGAAGACCTTCGAGGCCGCCCACGTCATCCCGCGCCCCGGTCGACCGGAGGACGTCGCCGCGGCCGCGGCCTTCCTGTTCTCCGACGACGCCGCGTTCCGCACCGGCGAGATCCTCCCGGTCGACAGCGGCTGGAACACCCAGGGCAGCGCCGGCTAGCCAGCCGACGAAGCACGGGACCGGCGCCGCCCCCCGGCGCCGGTCCCGCGCGACGTCCGCCCCGACGGCCGCGACGGCCTCCGACGACGCGCCCGACGACGACCCCGACGACGCCCCCGACGACCCCCCCGACGACCCCCCCGACGACCCCGACGACCCCGACGACCCCGACGACCGAAGGAGATCCATGGACCTCACCGGACAGACCGCCCTGGTCACCGGGGCCGGCAGCGGCATCGGCAAGGGGATCGCCGCCGCGCTGCTCGAGCGGGGCGCGAACGTGGTCGGGCTCGAGATCGAGCCGGCCAACGTCAAGACGGCCGGCGAGGAGCTCGCCGGCGGCGAGCGTCTGGCCTGGTCGGAGGGCTCGGTCGCCGTGGCCGCGGACGTCGAGGCCGCGTTCGACGTCGCGGAGGCCCGGTTCGGCACGGTCGACCACCTGGTCAACAACGCCGGCACCGCGTCGTTGTCGCTCGTCGTCGACTGCAGCGAGGAGGAGTGGGACCTCATCGTCGACACCTGCCTCAAGGGCACCTTCCTGTGCACGCGGGCGTTCGCCCGCCGGGCGATGGCGGCCGGCCGGGGCGGCTCGGTCGTCAACATCTCCTCGCTCAACGCGATCGCCGCCACCGACGGCCTCGGGCACTACTGCGCCGCCAAGGCCGGCGTCATGAACTTCACCAAGGTCTGTGCCGGCGAGCTCGGACGCCACGGCATCCGTGTCAACGCGATCGGGCCGGGCACGGTCAACACTCCGCTGGGCGCGGGCTTCACCGTGGGACAGATCGGCCAGGAGTTCCTCGACCGCACGCTGGTCGGGCCCCCGCGGCACCAGGAGCCCTCGGACATCGCCGACGTGGCGCTCTTCCTGATGTCGCCGACGGCGGGCCGGATCACCGGCCACTTCATCCCCGTCGACGGCGGCCAGCACGTGCGCGGGCTGCACTCCTACTGGGACGTCGCCGAGGCGCAGGGCATCGTCGTGCGGCCGGCGCAGTGACCACCGAGGCCCGGCCGCGGGCGATCGCGGCCCTCGACGACCGTGGCTTCCCGCGCTTCTGGGACGAGGAGCGGGAGACGCGCAGCCCCGGCGAGCGCGACCGCACCATCCTCGAGCGCCTGCAGCACCAGCTGCGCTACGCGTACGCCGAGCTGCCGTTCTACCGGCGGCTCTACGACGCCCGGGGCTTCCACCCCGACCAGGTGCGTTCGATCGAGGACTTCACCACGAAGGTCCCGGTGATCACCAAGAAGATGCTGATCGCCGACCAGCGCGAACATCCGCCCTTCGGCAGTTACACCCCGGAGCTCGCACCGGGGCAGATCGCCCGCATCCACGGCTCGTCGGGGACGTCGGGGACGCCGACGATGTACGCCGTCTCGCACGGCGACTGGCGGCGCGCCGCCGACGTGCACGCGATGGCCCAGTGGTGCGCCGGCATCCGCCCCGACGACCTGGTGCAGATCGGCTTCCCGTTCGGGCTCTTCTTCGGCGGCTGGGGCGTCGTGCAGGGCGCCGAGCGCATCGGTGCGACGGTGTTCCCCCTCGGGGTCACCGACTCCGAGCGGCACCTCGAGCTGATCACCTCGCTGGGGTCGACGGTCTTCAGCGCCACACCGTCCTACTGCATCCACCTGCTCTCGGTGGCCGAGCGCCTCGGCATCGACCTCGCGGCGAGCAGCGTGCGGCGCATCCTCGTGGGCGGCGAGCCGGGAGGCAGCCTGCCCGGCACCCGGAAGATCATCGAGGAGGGCTGGGGCGCGATCGCGAGCGACGCGGGCTCGACCTCGGAGATGTACCCGTTCCAGACCAGCGTCGGCTGCGAGGCCGGCACCGGCACCCACCTCATCACCGACGAGGTGTTCACCGAGGTCGCCGCCGCCGACGACCTCAACACGCCGGTGCCCGCCGGCGAGCGCGGTGCCGTGGTCTACACACACCTCTGGCGCGAGTCCCAGCCGATGATCCGGTTCGCGCCCGGGGACGAGACCTTCATGTCCACCGATCCCTGCCCCTGTGGGCGCACCTATCCGCGCCTCCCCGAGGGGATCCTCGGCCGCCTCGACGACATGCTCGTCATCCGTGGTGCCAACGTCTTCCCGAGCGCGGTCGAGACCGGTCTGCGCACCGTGCCGGAGCTCGGTCCCGAGTTCCGCATCCGGGTGAGCAAGGTGGGTGCGCTCGACGAGATGACGGTCGAGGCCGAGCTCACCCACCGGGCGTCGGGCGAGCTGTCGATCGACGGGCGCGAGGAGCTGGTCCGGCGCGTCGAGGACGCGCTGCGCCGCAGCGTCCACATCCGCGTACCGGTGACGCTGCTCGAGCCCGGGACCCTCCCCGAGACCACGTTCAAGGCCCGGCGGGTCCTGGACGAACGACCGCGGGGCTGACGCCCCTCCGCCACCCGACACCGCCGCGGAGCGACCGAGTGACCATCTCCACGACGCCCCGACCCGATCCGGTGCGTCCTCGCCAGGTGCCCGTCCCCCTGGACGGCGACGAGCTCCGTGACGTCTACGGGCGGTTCCCCACCGGGGTGGTCGGTGTGTGCGCCGAGGTGGACGGTGCGCCCGTCGGCCTCGCGGTGAGCACCTTCGTCCCGGTGTCGCTCGATCCGCCGCTCGTCAGCATCTGCGTGCGGGCCGGCTCTGCGACGTGGCCCCTCCTGCGGCTCGTCCCGCGTCTCGGGATCAGTGTCCTGGGAGCGCACCACGAGGGCGTCGCCCGCGCGCTGGCCGGACCCGCCGAGCAGCGCTTCCGCGACGTGGTCACCGAGGTGCGCGAGGGCGGCGCCGTGGTCGTCGGCGACGCGCCGCTGGCGCTGACCGTCACCGTGGTCGACGACGTCGTCGCGGGGGACCACCTCATCGTGGTGTGCCGGGTCAACGAGGTCCTGGTCGACGACGGCCACAGCCCGCTCGTCGTCCACCGCAGCGCGCTGCGCCCCCTGGCCGCGGTCTGAGGACGGGCGACACCGGCTCGGTCGCCTCATCGCCACGGATCGGGCCTCGCACTCCGCCTCCACCCGGGCCACCACCGCCGCGAGCGCGGAGCACCGACTGAGGACCGACGCGCAGGGTGACGCGGCTGGTAGACCGGAAGCCGTGATCGACGAGGTCGACCTCGACCTGCCGGTGCGCGCGGCGCTGCCGGAGCTCGGGGCGGCGCTGGGGGAGCGCGGGGCGGCCGTCCTCGTCGCCCCGCCCGGCACGGGCAAGACGACGCTGGTGCCGCTCGCGCTCGCCGGGTCGGTCGGCGGCCGGGTCCTCGTCGCCGAGCCGCGCCGTGTCGCCGTGCGCGCCGCGGCGCAACGGATGGCGTGGCTGCTCGGCGAGTCGGTGGGCGGGCGGGTCGGCTACGCGATCCGCGGCGAGCGGCGCTCCGGCCCGCGGACGCGAGTGGAGGTCGTCACGACCGGCCTGCTCGTCGCCCGCCTGCAGCGCGACCCGGAGCTCGCGGGCGTCGACGCCGTCGTCCTCGACGAGTGCCACGAGCGCCACCTCGACACCGACCTCGCGCTGGCCTTCACCGCCGACGCGCGCGCCGCCCTGCGTCCGGACCTGCGCCTGCTCGCCACGTCCGCCACGGCCGCCGCCGACGACCTGTCCGTCGCCCTCGACGGCCCCGTCGTCACCGCGCCCGACCCGCTGCACCCCGTCGACGTCGTCTGGAGCCCGCCGCCGCGTCCCGTGCCGCCGCCGCGCGGGATGCGGGTGGAGCCGGCGCTGCTCGACCACGTCGCGACGGTCGTCCGACGCGCCCTCGCCGACGCCGACGGCGACGTCCTCGTCTTCCTGCCCGGACGCCGGGAGATCGACGAGGTCGCCCGGCGCCTCGGCGGTGTCGGGGCCGAGGTGCTCACCCTGCACGGCGGGCAGGACGCGGCGCACCAGGACGCGGTCCTCGCCGGCTCCTCGACGGGGCGTCGCGTCGTCCTGGCCACGTCGATCGCCGAGACGAGCCTGACGGTGCCGGGGGTGCGGGTCGTCGTCGACGCGGGGCTCTCCCGCCGACCGTGGACCGACCACGCCCGCGGCCTCGACGCCCTGGTCACGGTGCTCGCGTCGCAGGCCTCGGCGACCCAGCGCGCCGGGCGCGCGGGCCGGGAGGCGCCCGGCAGGGTGTACCGCTGCTGGTCGGAGGCCGAGCACGCGCACCGCGACCGCGACGACGCCCCCGAGGTGGCGCACGCGGACCTGGCCGGGTTCGCGCTGCAGCTGGCGCGGTGGGGCACGCCCGACGGCGCGGGGCTGGCCCTGCTCGACCCGCCGCCGAGCGCCGCGTTCGACGCCGCGCGCGAGGTGCTCCGCGGGCTCGGCCTCGTCGACGGCGACGGACGGATCACCGAGCGGGGGCGGTCGGTGGCCACGGCCGGCGTCCACCCCCGGCTCGGGCGCGCGCTGCTCGACGGCGCCGAGATCGTCGGGCGGGACACCGCCACCGAGGTCGTGGCGCTGCTCGCCGCCGACGTCACGGGCGACGCCGACGACCTCGAGGAGCGCCTGCGCCGGGCCAGGGGCGACCCGCGGTGGCGGGCCGAGGTCCGCCGGCTCCGGCAGGTGGACGGCCTCCCGCCTCGGGGCGGTCGTTCCGACGGCCCGGCGACCGTCGTCGCCCTCGCCTACCCCGACCGCCTCGCCCGGGCCCGCGCCGCCGACGCGCGCGAGTACCTGACGACCGGTGGCACCGGGGTCGAGCTCGCGGCGGAGTCGCGACTGCGGGGCAGCCCGTGGATCGCCGTCGCCGACGCCGTGCGCGGTCCGGGCGACCGGGTCGCGCGGGTGCGGCTCGCCGCGCCGATCGACGAGGACCTCGCCCGCGAGGCCGCCGCCGGCTGGTGGCGCGACGACGCGGTGGTGGCCTGGGAGGACGGCGACGTCGTCGCGGAGCGCCGCGAGCGCCTCGGCGCGATCGTGCTGGCCCGCCGGCCCCTGACCGACCCCGACCGGGCGGCGGTCGCGGCCGCGGTGCGCGACGGCCTGGCCGCCGAGGGCCTCGGACTGCTGCGCTGGGACGACGCGGCGACGGCGCTACGTGCCCGGCTGGCGTTCCTGCACGCGGCGCGCGGCGACCCGTGGCCGGCCGTCGACGACGCGTCCCTGCTGGCCCGGCTCGACGAGTGGCTCGACCTCACGCGGGTGCGCCGGCGGGCGGACCTCGCGCGGGTGGAGGTCGCCTCGGCGCTGCGGCACCTCGTGCCGTGGTCGGAGGCCGGCCGGCTCGACGAGCTCGCCCCGACCGCCGTCACGACCCCCTCCGGACGCACCGTCCGCGTGGACTACACCGACCCCACGGCGCCGGTCGTGGCGCTGACGGTCCAGCAGGCGTTCGGGTGGGAGCGCGCGCCGGTGCTGGCCGGGGTGCCGGTCGTCGTCCACCTGCTCTCACCGGCCCGACGCCCGGCGGCCGTGACCGCCGACCTCGCGTCGTTCTGGGACACCGGCTACGCGCAGGTGCGCGCGGAGCTGCGGGGGCGCTACCCGAAGCACGCCTGGCCGGAGGACCCGCGGCGCTGACGCCCCGGATGCACCCCGGATGCGGTTGTGCACTACCCCTCGTCCACGCGTGGGGATCCCGCGAACGGGATATCCTCCGGACGAACGTGCTGCGGCCGGGACACCCGACCGCTCGGCGAGCTGGTGCCCAGACCCCGTGCTCCTCGCCTCTCGACCCCCGGCCCACTCGGGGCCGGTCGGACGCGACGACCACGAGGCCACGGAGGCCACTTGAGCTCGACCACCCTGGCACGGACGACCCCGACGACCGCCACGACCCCGACGACCGCCACGACCCCGACGACCGCCACGACCCCGACGACCGCTCACCTCTCGGCCGCCGACGTCGAGGCCCTCGGCGCCGAGCTCGACGGGATCCGCCGCGGCGTGATGGACGACCTCGGCGACGACGACGCCCGCTACATCCGGCGCGTCATCGCCGTGCAGCGCGGCCTCGAGACCGGAGGGCGCGCCCTGCTGCTCGTCTCGGTCCTGCCGCCCGCGTGGATCGGCGGGACGGCCGCGCTCTCGGTGGCCAAGATCCTCGAGAACATGGAGATCGGCCACAACGTCCTGCACGGGCAGTGGGACTGGATGAACGACCCCGAGATCCACTCCTCGACCTGGGAGTGGGACTCCGCGTCGTCGGCCGACGGCTGGAAGCACTCCCACAACTACGTGCACCACACGTACACGAACGTGCTCGGCAAGGACCGCGACATCGGCTACGCGACGCTGCGCGTCGACCCCGAGCAGCCCTGGAAGCCGCACCACCTCGTACAGCTGCTGATCAACGGGGGGCTCGCGCTCGGGTTCGAGTACGGCATCGCCATCTACGACATCGAGCTCGAGGAGGTCGCGGCGGGGCGCAAGCCCTGGGCGCAGGCCCGCACCGAGCTGGGAGGCCTCTGGCGCAAGGTCCGGGGCCAGATCGCCAAGGACTACGTCCGCTGGCCGCTGCTGTCCGGGCTGTCGGCGCCGACCACGTTCGCGGCGAACCTGGCCGCGAACGTCGTGCGCAACGTCTGGACCCACGCGGTGATCTTCTGCGGTCACTTCCCGGCGGACGCGGAGACCTTCGCCGAGGAGCAGCTCGACGGCGAGACCCGCGGCCAGTGGTACCTGCGCCAGCTGCTGGGCTCGGCGAACCTCGACGGCCCGCCGCTCCTGCACCTGATGACCGGCAACCTCTCGCACCAGATCGAGCACCACCTGTTCCCGGACATGCCGTCCAACCGCTACGCCGAGGTCGCCCCCGCGGTCCGCGCCCTCTGCGAGCGCTACGGGCTGCCGTACACGAGCGGACCGCTGCACCGGCAGTACGCCGGTGTGCTCGCCACCATCGCCCGGATGTCGCTGCCCGGCGGTGCCCGGTCCTGAGACCGGCGCGCCCGCGCCCCTCCCTGATCGACGATCCGGAGTTCTCCGTGCCCACGCCACAGGCCCTCTCACCGGGTGCCGACGCCGCAGCCGCAGGCGTCGGCATCGGCCGTGGGCCGGGTCGCCACCTCCCCGAACAGCTCGGGGAAGGACGAGACCTCGGGGGCCGTCACGAGCCGCCGTCCGAGCCCGTCGACGTGCAGGCAACCGCCCGCCCACCGCAGGCGGTGGCTCAGGGCGGCCAGCAGCTCGAGGACCGGGACGTCGCGGCCCTGCAGCCGGGTGAGGTCGACGCTCAGGTGCCGCCCCCCGGCGCGGATCAGGTCGTCGACGGCGCGCTCGAGGGACTCCACGAGCGGTGGCCGTGCCCACCCGGTCAGCAGGACCTGGACGGCGTCACCCGTGGTCCAGACGACGAGCACCCGCGGATGGATGTGCACCGACGACCCCCGGCACCACGTGACCGACACGGTGTCCGGGGTCCGGGGACACGCCACCCGATCACCGGGCGGTCCGCTCGCGACGCTAGTCGCGCGCGCGTCCGTCCACCACTCGCAGAACCCCTCGCCGGCGTATACCGGCGGCCCGCTGCCCACGAAGGCGAGAGCATGGAACCGACCCCCACGGCGGTGATCGGCGTTCCCCCGGCCGGCGCGGCCCCCGCACCGTCGACCGTTCCACCGCAGGCCCTGTTCCCGGAGCTGGTCCGGACGGTCAAGCAGGCCGGGCTCCTGCGCCGACGCCACGGCGCCTACCTCGGCCTGTTCGCCCTGAACCACGTCCTCGCGGGCCTGGGCGTCGCGGCCTTCGTCGTGCTCGGCGCGTCGTGGTGGCAGATGCTGACCGCGGTGTTCGCCGGGCTCGTCTCCACACAGCTGGCCTTCCTGGGCCACGACGCCGGCCACCGGCAGATCTTCGCCCGGAAGCGGGCGAACGACGTCGTCGGGTACCTGCACGGCTGCCTCGTCGGGATGAGCTTCGGCGCGTGGGTGGACAAGCACAACCGCCACCACGCGCAGCCCAACCACGCCGACGAGGACCCCGACATCGACATCCCGGTGCTGGCGTTCAGCGCCGAGCAGGTCGCCGACCGTCGAGGTCCCGCGCGCTGGATCGTCGCCCACCAGGCGTTCCTGTTCTTCCCGCTGCTGCTCCTGGAGGGCTGGAGCCTGCACATGACGTCGGCGCAGGCCGCGGTGCGTGGCGAGCTGCGCCGCAGCCGCCTCGAGACGGCCCTGCTCGCCGTCCACGCGATCGGCTACCTCACGGCCCTGTTCTGGGTCCTCACGCCGCTGCAGGCGGTCGTCTTCGCGGTCGTGCACCAGGGCGTGTGGGGGGTCTACATGGGGCTCGCGTTCGCGCCCAACCACAAGGGCATGCCGATCATCGAGCCCGGGCGGCGCCTCGACCACCTGCACAAGCAGGTCCTGACCGCCCGCAACGTGCGGGGCGGGCCGGTCGTGGACTACGTCCTCGGCGGGCTCAACCACCAGGTCGAGCACCACCTCTTCCCGGGCATGCCGCGACCCAACCTGCGGCGCGCCCAGCTGCTCGTGTCCGCGTTCTGCGCCGAGCACGCGCTGCCCTACACCCGGACCGGCGCGCTCGACTCCTACGGGCAGGTCCTGCGTCACCTGCACGCCGTCGGCGCGCCGCTGCGGTCGTCCCCGGCCCCGGCGCGGCCGAGGTGATGGCCGACGTCCCGTCGCCCGACGGCGTCGACCGAGGCGACGGGCCACTCGCCCCGGCGGGGTCCGCCAGGGCGCTGCGCGGCGCCGTCGAGTCCGCGCACGCCCGCCACGGGGACGGTCCGGCGCCGCAGTTCTCCGAGGACGGCGGCGGATCGGTCTTCGACGCGCACGGCCGCTGCGCCCGGGTCCAGCCCCTGGGGTCGCGCACCCGCATCACGCTGTCCTCCGACGGGAGCACCGTGGCCGAGGCCGAGGTCGACACCGACCGCCTCGTCGACCGTCTCGGCCTCGTCGGGACCGCCTACGACGCGCTCGCCGCCGCCCTCGTGGAGGAGAACGGCCCGGGGACCCGCCCGGACTGACGACCGGGTCGTCCCGCCGCGCTCGAGCGCGTCCGGTGTCGGCGTGCCCGGCGACGACGAGCTGTACGCGGTGGCGCGGCACGCCTCAATCGGGGTTGCGGGGAGCGACGGCCGCGCTGCCCTGGTCCTCGGGATCGACGTCGAGCTCGAGGGCCGCTGCGGGCGGTCCGGAACCGTCCGCGGCTCCGTCGGGGTCGGCGTCGGGCACGCGGTCGTCCTGCTCGCCGGGCGCCAGGTCGTCGGGATACCCGCCGTCCAGGCGGTGCTCGGGCCCACCGAGCACCCGGTGCTCGAGCGCGTCCACCGCGTCCTGCGGGTTGCGCCGGGCGCGGTCCGGGTCCAACGGATCCTCCTCGTGCGGGCCCGTGTCGGGGTTCACGAGGCATCCCTCGGCGCGGGGACCTCGGGGAGCCCCGAGACGTGGGCTTGATCGAGGACGTCGGCGAGCCGGGACACGATCGGCAGCTGCCGGTCCAGACCGCACATCCGCAGGACGCGGACGACCGGGCGGGTCGTCGCCACCAGGACCAGGCGGGCGCCGCACCGGCGGGCGGTCTCGTCGGCCTCGACGAGGGCGCCGACACCGATCGCGCCCAGGAAGGTCACCCCGCCGAGGTCGCACACCACGACGTCGGGCGCGCGTCCGCCGACGGTGTCGGACCCCACCCCGTCGGTGAGTGCCCGGCGCAGGTCGTCGACCGTGTCGAGGTCCACGTCCCCGTGGACCCGGACCAGGACGCGATCGGGCCGCGGATGGTGGACGGTGAGGGTCGGTCGCGGCGATGTCGTGCCGGGTCCGGTCCTCGGGGGGATCGGCACGGCTGGTGACGGATCGGGAGCTCGGTGCACGGGCGCTCAGCCCTTCCGGTGATCGCAGAGCGGCGTCGCACGAGATCGGCGACGCGACAGCACCGGGGCCGGGGGACCGTCCGGTCGTGGCCGAGGACCACGGCGACCTCCGTCGAGGAGCCCGCGGTCCGGTCGGCGGGGACCGTACGCCCAGCATGGGACCGGATTCGGTTGTGCGCAACACCTGTCGGCGCTCCGCCGTGCTCCCGGCGTCGCCGCACACCTTCGCGCCCACCGACATCTGCGAGTTCGGGCACGAGCCCTGGGCGTACCTGACCGGCAAGGGTGCCGTCATCGACCCGATCGACCCGGGCTCCCAGGACGGCACGACACGCCGAGGGCGGCGTCCGGAGTCCGGACGCCGCCCTCGGTGTCGTGCACGGACGACGGCGAGGACCACAGGTCCCCGCCGTCGTGTGGACTCAGGAGCGGCGACCCCGGGCGACCATCGCCACGGTGCCCGCGGCGAAGCGCGCCATCGAGCCCGCGACCTGCACCGGGAGGAACAGGGTCGCGCCGATGACCTCGGTGGCCGTGGTCGACGATCGCCCGCTCGTGCGCCGGTGGCCGTCACCGGAGTCCGCGCCGTCCGCGCCCTCCGCGCCGTCCACGCCGTCCGCGGGCGACTCGTCGGCGGCGGGACCGTGCCCGTTCGAGGAGCGCCCGGCCGGGCCCGGGGCCCAGCCCTGACGGCCCTGCGGGCCGGGAGCGCCCTGCGGTCCGGGGGCGCCCGGCGCGCCGGGGGGACCGGCCGGACCGGCCTCGCCCTGGGGACCCGCGGGACCCTGCGGTCCTGCCGGGCCGGGCTCACCCTGCACCCCGGGAGCTCCCTGCGGCCCGGGAGGACCAGCCGGCCCCGGCTCGCCCTGCCGACCCGGAGCGCCCTGCGGGCCCGTCGGTCCGGACTCGCCTTCGGGGCCCTGCTCGCCGCGCGGGCCGACGAGACCCTGGGGACCGGGAGCACCCTGCTCGCCGGCGAGGCCCTGCTCGCCGCGCAGGCCCTGCTCGCCCTGCTCGCCCGGGGCGCCCTGCTGACCGGGGAAGCCGTGGACCCCCCGCTCGCCCTGCTCGCCGCGCAGGCCCTGCTCGCCGCGCAGGCCCTGCTCGCCCTGCTCGCCGTGCTCGCCGCGGAGGCCCTGCTCGCCCTGCTCGCCGTGCTCGCCGCGGAGGCCTTGCTCGCCGCGCAGGCCCTGCTCGCCCTGCTCGCCGTGCTCGCCGCGGAGGCCCTGCTCGCCCTGCTCGCCCTCCGACCCCTGGGGCCCGGCAGGACCGGTGGGTCCAGCAGCGCCCTTGTCGCCGGCCGGGCCCTTGTCGCCGGCCGGGCCCTTGTCGCCGGCCGGGCCCTTGTCGCCGGCCGGGCCCTGCGGACCCGGTCGCCCCTGGGGCCGCGAGTCGGCGGTGCCGCCGGTGTCGGCGGTGGCGCCCTCCGGCCGGGTACGGGCCTTCGGGCGTGACCCGGCGGCGGTCTCCTGCGGACGCGCCTTCTCCGGCGAGCGCGGGGTGGTGCGCGCCGTCGCGTCGGCCGACTCGTCGGGGGTCGCCGAGCGGCGGGTCGCCGAGCTGGAATTGCCTGTCTGTGCCAAGAGGACTCCTGCGTGTGGAGAGAGGACCGCCCTCGAGCGACGACGGCCTGAGGGGCTCGTGCCCATCGGCACCGTCGTGGTGCCCGCGCGGGGATCAGCGCCTGTCGGAGAGGCCCGCACCCTGGTGAGCGGCCTTGAGGCCAGGTCCGGGGGCGAGTCCCACGGCGTGAGGACGGAGAGTGCGCCTGCTCGTGGTGAACTCGGCGACACGGAGGATCAGCGGGCTCGTCGAGCCATTCACCGACCACTCAACGGCTGCCCGTTCCGACGACGGGGGAACACCGTTCCGGGTCGCGGGAACCGTGACGGTCGTCGCTCACCGGTCGTCGGCGTTCAGCGGGTCCGCGGCACGATCCCGGCGACGTCCACGGTGCCCTGGACGACGTCGCGGGCGAGCTCGGTGAGGCGGAGCCCCCGGGCGCGGGCGTGACTGCGCAGCGCGGTGAAGGCGTCCTCCGGGCTGAGGTCGCCCCGTCCGGCGAGCACGCCCTTGGCCTGCTCGATGATCACGCGACTGTTGAGGGCCCCCTGGAGCTGCTCCTGGACCGCCTCGGCGCGACGGAGGGCACGCTCGTGGAGCAGCCCGATGCTGGCGGCGTCGGCGAGTGCCTGGCCGAGCCGGGCGTCGCCCTCCGCCATGACGTGCCGATCGGTGTGCAGCAGCGTCAGCACGCCGATGACCTCGTCGCGCAGCCGCATGGGCAGGGCGTGGGTCGCGCGGAAACCGGCTTCCTGGGCGCCGGTGGCGTAGCGCGGCCACATCCGGGCGGCGGTGGCGTCGGTGAGGTCCTCGCTGATGACGGGGCGGCCGGTGCGCACGCACTCGACGCACGGGCCGGCGTCGATGGCCACCGCGAAGACCCCGAGCAGGCGGGACCGCTCGGAGGAGGCGGCGGCCACGGACAGGCCGCCCTGCCCGTCGCTGAGGATGACCCCGGCGGCCGACACGTCGAGCAGGTCGACACAGCTCTCGCAGAGCGTGGTCAGCATGTCCAGGGCGTCGAAGTCGCGGGTCAGGGTGTCGGTCAGCGTCAGGAACGTGTCGATCACCTGGGGCTCGCGGCTGTTGGTCACGGCTCCCCCTCCTCGTCGGGTGCGGTGGGCCCGTGTCCGGAACCGTTGTCGTCGGGGTGCGCCAGGACCAGGTCCCGGTCGATGATGTGTCGAGCCACCTGCTGGATGGGCTCTTCGTGGGCGAACGCGTACGCCCGGATGCGCAGCAGCGCCGAGGGCACGTCGATGCCGCTCTGCGTCGACACCATGCCGGACGCGATGTGCACGTCGGCGTGCACGTCGGACAGCCAGCCCGGCGGCCCCGTCCGGCCCTCGTCTCCCTGGTCCTCGGGTGTCGTGTCGCCCTGGTCCTCCGCGAGCTCGAGCAGGGTCTCGGTGGCCAGCGCGGCGAGCGCCAGCGCGTCGGCCAGTTGCTCGGTCGACAGCCGGCCCGCGGTCCGGCGGTGCAGATCGAGGGTGCCCAACCGGATCACGCCGACCTGCAGGGGCAGCGAGAAGACTGCCGCGGCCCCGGACGCGACCGCCGGGGGCCCGAAGCCGAACCAGCGGTCCGGCTCGCCGGCCAGGTCCGCGGCCAGCACCGGCCTCCCGTCCCGGTAGGCGTCCAGGCAGGGGCCCTCGCCGGTGGTGAGCTGGAGATCCTCCAGACGGCGGCTCACCGTCCCGGTGGCGGCGAGCTGGTCGCGGAGTCCGCCCAGCCCGTCCTCGGTGCTGCCCATCACGGTGATCCCGGCGCCGTCCACACCGACCACGTCGACCGCGACGGCGCAGACCCGCTCGAGGCGGTGCAGGCCGGGCAGACGGTGCGATCGGCGGGACGACGGGGTCAGGTCGGCCGATCCCCGGCGGTCGAGCAGCGCGGCCATGCGCCGACGACGGGGCTCGTCGGCGCAGAGGCCGCCACGGAACGGGTCATGGCCGTCGTCCACCTGGAACATCCCCTGCCGGCGCGTGCAGCGGTGTGCGTCGCGTCCACGCCCGAGCCGGGTCCTGGGCCTCACCCGAGCCGGCGGCCCGAGGTGACGAAGACCCTGCGCACGGTAGAGCATCGGCCGGGCGCCGGGGCGGCCGTGCGGCCCGAGCGCAGCCCTCCACCACACGGACCGGCTCACGACTACGGTGCTGGCGGTGGCCCCGATCCTGACCTCGGACGACCTCGACGGCATCGGCGCCGACCTGCAGACCGCGCGGGACCCGCGGCCCCACGCCCGGGAGCTGGTCGACGCGGTCGACGGGGGCCGGCTCGCCGATCCCGACGACGCCGGCTACGCGCTGAGCCTCGCGGCGGAGGCCCGCGAGCGCGCCGGGGACCACGAGGAGGCCCTCGCCCTCTCGGCCCGCGCGACCACCACGGGAAACGGCACCCTCGACGCGTCGTGGCTGGCGGCGCACCACGCCGAGCGCCTGCTGCGCCTCGGGCGCGAGGACGAGGGGATGGCGTCGCTCGCGTCGCTGCGCCCCCTGCTGCACCGCGACGCGGACGCCGTGTCGCCGATCGTCGAGGCGCTCACCGAGAACGGGCGCGGCGAGCTCGCCGAGCAGTGGCTCACCGCGGCCCTGCTCACCGCGGTGGAGCGCGAGGAGCGGGCGACCGAGGGGTCCGAGGAGCACCTCGAGGTGGCGGAGGTGGTCGACGAGCTGGTCGTGACCCGGCGCCACGTGCGCGCCGATCTCGGGCTCGCCCCCGACGAGTACGACGCGCTCGCCGACGACCTGGAGTCCGCGCCCGACCTGGTGTTCTTCCCGGAGGCGGCGCTCGCGCAGCTCCTCGCCGCCCACCCGGCGATGGCCGACGAGCTCGGGCGCGACTGGGACGCCCACCGCGCGCTGGTCGAGGGCGAGCTGCAGGCGGCCGACGCGGAGGGCGAGGTCCTCGAGGTCGAGGTCGCGACCCCGGAGCTGGTCGCCGCGATGCTGTCGGACGGTGGTGACGCCGCCGACGACGGTGATCCCGCGCCCGGTCCCCGACTGCCCTGGCCGCCGGGTCGCAACGACCCGTGCTGGTGCGGGTCCCGGGCGAAGTACAAGAAGTGCTGCCTGCCCCGCGGCCGTGAGAGGGCCGCGGACACGCCGCCCACGCCGGTGGAGGCGCCCGCGCCGGCCCCGACCACCCCGACGACGGCCTCCACGGAACGCGTGCTCAGCCGCCGCCCCGGCTCGCGGACGCGGGCGCGCTGATCGGGCGCTGATCCCGCCGGCGGTCGTCGACGCGCGGGAGCCGACACGGATCGGCGTCAGCTCGGGCTGACGGCCCCCAGGTCCTAGCCTGAAGCCATGTCCACGGCGATGGAGGGTGGCGGGCACTACAACGCCCACGCGTCGGCCCAGGCGGCGTCGGCCACCTTCGGTCTCGACCAGGTGCGCGTCGCCGCGACGAGTGCCCCCGTCGGTCCGGCCGGCACGGTCACGATCGCGGACTACGGCGCCTCGGAGGGCCGCAACTCCCTGGCGCCGGTGGGCGCGGCGGTGGAGGTCGTCCGGCACGTGCGCGGTGAGCACCAGCCGATCTGGGTGGTCCACACCGACCTGCCGGACAACGACTTCGGTTCGCTCTTCCGCACCGTCGCCGACGACCCGGGCAGCTACCGGCGGCCCGGCGTCTACACGGCGGCGGTCGGCCGGTCGTTCTATGAGCAGCTGCTCCCGGACGCCTCGGTGGGGCTGGGCTGGAGCTCGATCGCCGTGCACTGGCTCAGCGCGGTCCCGGGCCCCCTGGACGGCTTCTGGTTCAGCACCGCGACCGCCGGCCAGTACGACGCCTGGGCGCGGGCCGGTGCCACCGACTGGCGCGCCTTCCTCACGGCGAGGGCGTCGGAGATGCTGCCGGGGGCGCGGCTCGTGGTCGTCGTCGGTGCCGCCCACGGCGACGGGCGGGACCGTCGTTCCGGGGCGGAGCGCGCGATGGACGAGGTCGCCCGCGGCCTGGAGGTCCTGGTCGAGCGCGGCACCGTCACCGACACGGAACGGTCCGCGATGACGATCCCGGCGTGGTACCGCACCGCGGCCGAGTGGGAGGCCCCGTTCGTCGACGGCAGCGACCTGGTCCTCGAGCAGCTGCGGCTCGTGGACCTCGGCGACCCGCTGTGGCACCAGACCCGCCGGGCCGACCCTGACGGCCCCGCCGGCTATCCGGCCACCGTCGCCGCCGCCCTGCGCGTGTCGTTCGGTCCGTCCCTGCTCCAGGGCCTCGACCCGGACCGGCGCGGCGCCGTCGCCCACGCCCTGTTCGACGGCCACCTCGCGCGCGCGATCGCTGCAGCGCCGCCGGCGCCCTGGTTCGACTGGCGGCTCGCCGTCATGGTCATCGCCAAGCCGCGGTGAGAGCGCTCTCGGCGGGCGCCTCGCCGTCGGCGCCCGTCACCCCCGGCGGACGGCGCGCGGGTGCCTCGAACCGGCCGCGCCGGGTCCCGTCACAGGTCTCCCGCCAGGGCCTGCGCCGCGGTCACGAGCTCCGGGTCCACCCAGCTCGTCGTGTCGATGCCGGCGTCGTGCGCGCGGTCCAGCAGATCGAGCAGGCGTGCGGCGTGCGCGGTCGCCTCGTACGGGAGGTCCTCGCGACGGGCGCGCCGCAGGCCGTCCTGGGCCCGTTCGACGCCCTCGCGCAGAGCTTCCTCGAACATGCCGTCCTCCCGACGAGGCCGCCGTCCCTGGGTCGCGGGCCCACATCGTGGGCCGGGCACCCCGGCTCGGGCCTCATCCGCCGGAGGTGAGGCGAGCGGCTCGTCCGGGCGGATCGAGGTTCGCCGGGGAGGTCCGACGTCAGCGGGCGTAGCGCTCGCGCGCCCGCTCCCGGGCCTTGGCCGCCTCGACCTCGCGGTCCTTCGGCGGGGCGGTGGTGACCAGCTCGTCGAGCAGCGTGCGGGTGCTCGCCGTGATCTCGGCGACGGCCCGGGCGAAGGCCTCCTCGTTGGCCTTCGAGGGCCGCGCCGCGCCGCTGATCTTGCGCACGTACTGGAGGGCGGCCTCGTGCACCTCGCCGTCGGTGGCCGGGGGCTCGAAGTTGTGCAGGACCCGGATGTTGCGGCACATGCCGCGATCGTGCCGCACGCCGTGCCGACGGTTCGAGGCCCGATGTCGAATCCGGCGGGACCCGTTCGTCGTCGTGTCGCGCTCGCGCCGATCACCGCGAGGCTGGTGGCCGCCGGCTCGCGGTGACGCCCGGCCGGCAACGTCTAGACATCTGATGTCTTGCCCTGGCACGGTGAAGAAGCCGCTGCTCCGTGTGGTAGGCGCCTGACGACGAGGTCGAGACGTCAGAGGAGTGAGATGCCCGGGGTCATCGTCGACGTGGAGACCGTCGATCTCCGCTTCCCGACGTCACGCGCGCTCGACGGGTCGGACGCCATGAACGAGGCGCCCGACTACTCGGCGGCCTACGTCGTGCTGCACACCGACGTGGGGCTGGAGGGGCACGGCTTCACGTTCACCATCGGACGCGGCAACGAGCTCGCCGTCGCGGCCGCGGAGGCCATCGGCCGGCGGGCGCGGGGGTGGCCGGTCGACGAGCTCGTCGCCGACCCGGGCGCCTTCTCGCGGTACCTGCAGGCCGACAGCCAGCTGCGCTGGCTCGGGCCGGCGAAGGGCACCATCCAGCTCGGGCTCGCCGCCGTGGTCAACGCCGCGTGGGACCTCATCGGCAAGGTCGCCGGTCAGCCGGTGTGGAAGGTCCTCGCCGACATGACCCCGCAGCAGCTGGTCGACCTCGTCGACTGGCGCTACCTGCGCGACGTGCTGACCCCCGAGGCCGCCCTCGAGATGCTCGAGAAGCAGGTGCCGGGACGCCCGGAGCGCGAGGCCCGGCTGCGCGAGGAGGGCTACCCGGCCTACACAACCAGCGCGGGGTGGCTGGGCTACGACGACGACAAGCTCGCGCGCCTGTGCCGCGAGGTCGTGGCCGCGGGCTGGGACGCGGTCAAGCTCAAGGTCGGGCGGGACCTCGCCGACGACGTGCGCCGCTGCGCGCTCGCGCGGGAGGTGATCGGGCCGGGGCGCCGCCTGATGATCGACGCCAACCAGACACTCGGGGCCGCCGAGGCCGTGCGCTGGTCCGAGGCGCTCGCGCCCTACGACATCTGGTGGTTCGAGGAGCCGACCAGCCCCGACGACGTCCTCGCCCACGCCGCCATCGCCCGCGCCATCGCCCCCACCCGCGTGGCCACCGGCGAGCACGCGCACAACGCGGTGATGTTCAAGCAGTTCCTGGCTGCGGGCGCCATGGGCGTCTGCCAGCTCGACGCGGCCCGGCCCGGCGGTGTCGACGAGGCCGTCGCGGTCCTGCTGCTCGCCGCCGCCCACGACGTCCCCGTCTGCCCGCACGCCGGCGGTGTCGGGCTCTGCGAGCTCGTCCAGCACCTCTCGATGCTCGACTTCGTCGCCGTCAGCGGCTCCCGCGAGGACCGGATGATCGAGTACGTCGACCACCTGCACGAGCACTTCGTCGACCCGGTGCGGATGCGGGGGCCGTCCTACCTCCCGCCGGCACGGCCCGGCTACAGCGCCGAGATCCTCCCGGCGTCACGGGCCGCGTACGCCTTCCCCCACGGCTCGGCCTGGAGGGCCGCGACGTGACGCGGACCGCGGGGAGCACCAGGACCGGGAGCGTCGTCGACCGCGTGATCGGGGCGCTGGTCGCCCGCGTGGAGAACGGCGAGTTCTCGGCGGGGGAGCGCCTGCCGCCGGAGGCCGACCTGGCGGCCGAGCTCGACGTCTCCCGCCTGTCTCTGCGCGAGGCGGTGCGCACCCTGGCGGGGGCGGGCGTGCTCGAGGTGCGGCGCGGGGACGGCACGTTCGTCAGCGACCTGCGGCCGGACCGGCTCGTGCGGGCGAGCGGGACGTTCCTCGACCTCGTCGGCGAGAACGGGGTCGCCGAGCTGTTCGAGTGCCGCCGCGTGCTGGAGCCCGGCGCCACCGCCCTGGCCGCGACCCGCATCGACGAGGCGGCCCTGCAGGACCTCCAGGACCGGCTCGAGCACATGCGCGGGCTGGACGACCCCGAACGGCTCGTCGCCGCGGACCTCGACTTCCACGCCGCCATCGCCACCGCGGCCGGCAACGCGACGCTCGCGTCGCTGACCGCCGCCGTCGCGGGACGCACCGCCCGCGTGCGGATCTGGCGCGCGCTCGTCGAGCACGACGTCCTGTCCTGGACCCACGACCAGCACGTGGCGATCCTGCGCGCCCTGCGCGCGCGGGACTCGCTCGCCGCGTGGACCGCGGCGACCACCCACGTCGTCGAGGTCGAGGAGTGGGTCCGCGCCCACCTGACGACCGCGGGAGGCCGGGGATGAGCGGACGCAGCACGGCCTGGTTCGGTGCCGAGGGCCGGTCGGGGATGATCCACCGCTCCTGGATGCGCAACCAGGGCGTCACCGACGAGGTCTTCGACGGCCGCCCGGTCATCGGGATCGCCACCACGTGGTCCGAGCTGGTGCCCTGCAACGCCCACCTGCACCGCGTCGCCGAGGCGGTCAAGCGGGGCGTGTGGCAGTCCGGCGGGTTCCCGCGGGAGTTCCCGTGCACCGGGCTCGGCGAGACGCTGCTGCGCCCCACCGCGATGCTCTACCGCAACCTCCTCGCGATGGAGGCCGAGGAGCTGGTGCGGGCCAACCCCCTCGACGGGCTGGTCCTGCTCTCGGGCTGCGACAAGACGACGCCCGGGCTGCTCATGGCCGCGTCCAGCGTCGACCTCCCGGCCGTGGTGGTCACCGGCGGGCCGATGCTCAGCGGCCGCTACCAGGGTCGTCAGCTGGGCTCGGGCACGCAGGTGTGGCGCTTCGAGGAGGAGCTCGCCGCCGGCACGATCACCCCGGCGGAGTGCGCCGTCGCGGAGGGCGCGATGGCCCGCTCGCCCGGGCACTGCATGACGATGGGCACCGCGTCGACGATGGCGTGCCTGGTCGAGGCGCTGGGGATGCAGCTGCCGTACTCCGCGACCTGGCCCGCCGTCGACGCCCGCCGCGACGAGACCGCGCAGCGTGCGGGCCAGCGCATCGTCGACCTCGTCCGGGACGACGTGCGGCCCTCGACGATCATGACCCGCGAGGCGTTCGAGGACGCGGTCCGGGTCAACGCCGCGATCGGCGGCTCGACCAACGCCGTCATCCACCTGGCGGCGATCGCCGGCCGCCTCGGCGTGCCGTTCTCGCTCGACGACGTCGACGCCCTCGGCCGCGACGTCCCGACGCTCGTCGACCTCGAGCCCTCGGGCCGGTTCCTCATGGAGGACCTCTGCTATGCCGGGGGGCTCCCGGCGGTGATGGCCGAGATCGCCGACCTGCTCCACCTCGAGCGCCCGACCGTCGCGGGCGGCACCGTCGGCGACGCGCTCACGGACGCTGCGTGCTGGAACCGCGAGGTCATCCGCCCGTTCGCCGAGCCCCTGGCGCCCGCGGGCAGCGGCACCGCCGTCCTGCGCGGCAACCTCGCGCCCGACGGTGCGGTGATCAAGCAGTCGGCCGCGTCGCCGGAGCTGCGCCGGCACCGGGGCCGCGCGCTGGTCTTCGACTCGCCCGAGGAGTACCGGGCGGTCGCCGACGAGCTCGACGCCCCGGAGTGCGACCCGTCGACCGTGCTGGTCCTGCGCAACAACGGGCCACGCGGCTACCCGGGGATGCCCGAGGTCGCCAACGTCGGGCTGCCCCGCAAGCTGCTCGAGCGCGGGGTGCGCGACATGGTGCGGGTGTCCGACGGACGGATGTCCGGCACGGCGTACGGCACGGTCGTGCTGCACGTCGCCCCCGAGGCCGCCGTCGGCGGCCCGCTCGCGCTGGTCGAGACCGGCGACGAGATCGAGCTCGACGTCCCCGGCCGGCGGCTGGTCCTGCACGTCGACGACGACGAGCTCGCCGAGCGGCGCGCGCGGTGGCGGCCGCCCGCGGCGCCCAGCCGCCGCGGCTGGACCCGGCTCTACACCGAGCACGTGCAGCAGGCCGACCGCGGCGCGGACCTCGACTTCCTGGTCGGACACAGCGGCGCCGAGGTCCCGCGCGAGTCCCACTGAACCCCACTGGACAACTCCGACGAGGAGGTACCGAGATGGATCCCGTCTTCACCGGCGTCGGCGTCGCCCTCGTGACGCTGTTCGACGATCACCGGGCGCTCGACGCCGACGCCACCGCCGACCTCGCCGCACGGCTGGTCGACCTCGGCGTCGACGCGGTCGTCGTGGCCGGCACGACCGGCGAGGCCGACGCGCTCGACGACGACGAGCGCCTGCGGCTGTTCGCGACCGTGCGCGCCGCGGTCGGGGACGCCGTCGTCATCGGCGGCACGGGCGCCGCGTCGACCCACCAGGCGGCCCGCGTCACCGCGCGGGCCACCGAGACCGGGGTGGACGCCGTCATCGCCCGGACCCCGCGGGGCCTGGCCGATCCCAGCGGCTACTACCGCGAGATCGCCGCTGCGGCGGGCTCGACGCCGGTGCTCGCGTACCACTTCCCGGCGGTCTCCCCGCCCGGGATCCCGGTGGAGATGCTGCCCTCGCTGCCCGTCGCGGGCTGCAAGGACTCCTCGGGCGACGCGACCCGGCTGCTGGCCACCGTCGACGCGTACGCCGGGCCCGTCTGGACCGGGCAGCCGGGGCTGATGCACATGGCCGGGGCGCTCGGCTGCGCGGGCGGCATCCTCGCGCTCGCCAACGTCGCCCCCGAGCTCTGCGCCGCGGCCTTCGCCGGCGACGGCGACGCGATGCGCAAGTTCACGCCCACCCACCTCGCCGCCGAGCGCGACTTCCCCCGCGGGGTCAAGCAGCTCGTCGCCGAGCGGTTCGGGACGTCCGACGTCGTACGGATGGGGTGACGCACCATGGCCACCGAGACGAGCCGGGACCCGAGCCCGGTGCTCCGTCCGCCCGAGGCGCCCGCGGCGCTGCGGAAGCGACGGGTGGGGGTGGCGACCGCTCTGCGGTACTTCGGACCCGGAGCGATCATCGCGTCGCTGACGATCGGCAGCGGCGAGTCCATCCTCGCCTCCCGCGAGGGTGCGGTCTTCGGCTACGCGGTGCTCTGGGCCGTCGTGGTCGGCTGCGTCGCGAAGGGCGCACTGGTCTACGCCTCGAACCGCTACATCACCCTGACCGGCGAGCACCCGATGCGGCGCTTCGCGCGGGTCCTGCCGGGTCCGCGCGGGTGGTTCCCGATCGTGCTCGTGGTGATCTGCTTCGCCTCCTTCCCCGGCTGGGCCAGCGGCGTGGCGACCGCCCTCGGCGACTACCTCGACGCCCTCGGGTTCGGGAACGCCACCCTGTGGGCGATCGGCGTGCTGCTCCTCGCGGCGGTGCTGTCCTTCGTCGGCGGCTACGCGGTGCTGGAGAAGGTGCAGGTCGCGATCGCCGGGCTCATGGTGCTGCTGGTCCTCATCGCGGTGTTCGTGTCGAACCCGGACTGGCTCGCCGCCCTGCGCGGACTGCTGCCGGTCTTCCCCGACTACGCGCCGTTCGTGGCGGAGCGGTACCCCGACGTCGCGGAGACGTCGGTGTGGGTCGAGCTCGCGGTGTTCATGGGCGGTCTCGGCGGCGGCATGTACGACTACATCGGCTACACCGGCATGTTGCGCGAGAAGAAGTGGGGGATGCTCGGCCACCGCGACGCCGCCCGCATCGAGGAGGACCTGGCGGCGCAGGACGAGCGCGCGCCGATCCCGCTGTCGACCACGCCGGAGGACGTCGCCACCGCGCGCGCCTGGAGCCGGGCACCGTTCTTCGACATGCTCGCGGCGTTCCTGGCCCTGGGCGTCATCGCCGCCGCCTTCATGATGAACGGCGCCACGATCCTCGGCGCGCAGCAGCAGGTGCCCGAGGAGAACGACGTCCTGACCTACCAGTCGCAGTTCTTCGGCGTCGTCGCGCCCGTGTTCGAGTACTTCTACATCGTCGCGATCGTCATGGTCCTGTTCGGGACGATCTACGCGCTCTGGGAGGCGTACTCCTGGACCGCGTACGAGAGCCTCGCGGCCGTGTCGGAGAAGGTGCGGGCACGCGGTCAGCGCGGCATCCGGCCCCTCGTCTACGGCTGGACCGGGATCATCGCCCTGGTCGCGATCCTCTCCGACCTGAGCTTCACCGACCTGGTCACGCCGGCGTCCATCCTCGGCGGCGTCTTCGCCTGCGGCATCTACGGCGCCGGGCTGCTCTACGTCGACAGGGTCAACCTGCCGGGGCCCTACCGGATGAGCAGGACGCTGCGCGTGCTCGTCGCGCTCGGCTCGCTGTTCCTCACGGTCTGCGGCGTGGTCGCGATCCTCGAGCTGGTGGGGGCGATCGCGTGAGGACGACGGTGACGTGGCGCCACGTGGTGCTCGCGGTCGGGTTCCTGGCCCTGGCCGGCGTCCGCGCGACGCAGGGGGCGACGGTCTGGGCGGTGGTCTTCGGGCTCGCCGCCGTGGCCAACGCCTGGCTCGCGCTGCGGAGCGAGGAGACCGGGGCGGCCCCGGCGGTGCCCGCCGACGCCGACCCGCGCGAGGTCGCCGCCGAGGAGGTCCGCTGCCGTGCCGCGCTGCGCCGGTGGCAGCTGTTGGCGCTCGCCGGCGCGCTGGTCGCCGCCGGGCTGCTGCTGGTCGAGCCGCCGCTGGCGGTGCTCGCCGCCGGGGCGGTGCTGGTCGCGGTGCTCCGGGGTCGGCGCGTGCAGCGCTACGCGGCGACGCTGCCGTCCGCGACGGGCGCTCCGACCCCGCCCGCGACGAACGGCGCGGCTCGCGGTACGGCCGCCCCCTGCGGTGCCTCCGGCGTCGGGTCCTGATCCCGCGCCGGGTGACGTCGAGATCGGCGGCCGCGCGCTGGGGCGCCCTCCTCGAGGCGCAGCACGGCACGGTCCGCTCGACGGGGGACCGCCGGGCCCCTGATCGCGAGGTCGTATGCGCCCCGGGCGTCGAGGACGACGCGCTGCTCGAGGCCGTGTCCCGCCGACCTCGCCGCCTTCGCCGGCCAGATCCCGCGTCTCGCCACCCGGTACCGGACGACCTGATCCGGCAGCTCGGGCCGCGCGCGTCAGTGGCCCGGCAGCGTCCAGAGGTCGGGGGCGAAGCGGTGGACCCCGCCGATGACGTAGAACGCCAGGAGCCCCGCCAGCGCGACCACGCCCCGCACCCGGACCCGCACGTCCTGACGCCGCCGGCGTGGGCGGGCGGTCTCGTGTGTGCGTGCGGACGGGTCGGCACGCTGCTGACGTCCAGGGCGCGGCGCAGGCGGGGCAAGGGTGTCCGCGACGGGCCCGGTCGACGGGGTCACCGGACCCGCGCCGACGCGGTGGTGTCAGCGCCCTGGTCGTCGGCGTCGCCGTCGGACGGGATGTGCAGGTCGACGACGGTGACGTCGACCTCGACGACCTCGAGCCCGGTCATCTGCTCGACGGCACCGATGACGTTGCGGCGGATGGCGCGGGCGAGCTCGGCGATCGAGACGCCGTACTCGACGACGACGGTGATGTCGACGGCGGCCTGGCGCTCGCCGACCTCCACCGACACGCCTCGGCTCGACGAGGAGCGCCCGCCGGGGATGCGCTCGGTCAGCGCGCCGAGGGCCCGCGCGGCGCCGCCCCCGAAGCCGTGCACGCCGTCGACCTCGCGGGCGGCGAGCCCGGCGACCTTGGCGACGACGCCGTCGGCGATCGAGGTCCTGCCCTGCGGCGTGTTCAGCGTCGAGCCGTCCGCCGGGAGAGCGACCGCGGCGGTGGCGCCGCGGGCCGGGACCGGAGCGGTGCTGGCGGTGCTGGCGGTGCTGGACGGGGTGCTCATGGCGGTCCTCCCTCTCGTGTCGACGGAGCCGCCCCCGGTCGGGCGGCGCCGCCCGTCGACCTCATTCGGTTGGACACGACCGATCGCGCATCCTCACGCGCTCGCGGGCGTGAGCGCGACCACCAGGCGAGGTCGGCGCCGCGCTCGCGCGCCCCGTCCGCCAGGTCCTCGGTGACCGCGATCGCCCGTTCCGCGAGGCCCGCCACCAGGGCCTACCGGTCGCGGAAGTCCAGACGGTCGGGACACCTGGCCAACCTGCCCGGTCGAGAAGTCGTTGATGTCATGGCGTGACATCGGTGCTAGCGTGATGTCACGCCGCGACATCATGCGGCCAGAGGTGGAGAACGAGGTCGACGTGGACGACACCGGTGGGGGTGGGTGGCCGTGCCCCGATGGGAAGAGGGCAGCGCGGAGCGTCTGACGACGGCTGCCCTGGAGCTGTTCGAGGAACGGGGCTTCGAGGACACGAGCGTCGTCGAGATCGCCGAGCGCGCGCGGGTCACGACCCGCACGTTCTTCCGGTACTTCCCGGACAAGCGCGAGGTGCTGTTCGCCGAATCGGACCGCATCCGCACGGCGATCGTGCAGGCGGTCCTCGACGCCCCCGACGTCACGCAGCCGCTCCGGGTGGTCACCACCGCCCTGGCGCAGTTCGACTGGGACGTCGGTGGCGCCGAGATCCAGCGCCGGCGGCACGCCGTGATCGCGGCGAACCCGGGGCTCCTGGAACGGGAGCTGATCAAGCAGGACGAGATCGCCACCGAGGTCGTCCGGGCCCTGCGGCGACGCGGGGTCGAGGAGGAGGCGGCCCGTCTCGCGACGCGCGTGGGGATCCAGGTCTTCGCCACGGCGTACGCGCGATGGGCCGAGGGCGACGGCGGCGCTGACCTGACCGAGCTCACCGAGGCCGCGACGGACCTCCTCCGCGCACTCGTCCCGACCGAAGGCCCTCCGTGGCCGCGAACCCGAGAAGAGGTCCGATCATGAGTTCGAGGAAGACGGCGTCAGGCGTGCTGGTCGGCCTGGTCGCCGCGGGGACCGCCGTCGGGGCACTGCTCGTGGACGCCGTCCTGCCGGAGACGGCGAGACAGCACATGCGCAATCCCCGCTGGCCCGGTCACGCCAAGTTCCACAACGCGCAGTACATCGTCATGAGCGCCGTGCTCGGTGGTCTCGGGCTGCGGCTGCTGCGTTCGCCGCACGGCGATCCGGACCACAACCGCGTGATGGCCGCAGCCATCGTGTCCGTGCCGTACCTGGGCATGTACGGCGCCGCCGCCTTCCCGGGCACGGCGCTGAGCGACGAGGAGTTCGGCGACTCACCGGCCAACAGGGTCGGCGGGGTGGAGGACAACCTCCTCTCGGCGACCGTGTGCCTGGCCGTGCTCGGCACCTCTCTCGCGCTGGGGCGGCGCGCGCGCTGAGGGGCAGCGCCGGGGCGGCTGGGGGGCTCCCGCCCGGACGGTGAGGGGCGCGGCGTCCCCGCGCCCCTCACCGTCGCCGGGTGCCGTCTCAGTGGCGCAGCCCCGCCTGCTTGAGCAGCGGCATGACGTTCTCGTCGAAGTACTTGAGCTCCTCGTTGTAGTCGATGAGCCCGAAGATCATGCCCTGCATGCCGGCCTCGTTGAGCTCGCCGAGCTTCTCGGTGACCTGCTCGGGGGTCCCGACGACCGGGTAGCCGCCCCAGCCCGCGATGAAGCGCTCCTGCATCTTCGTCGCGGCGTGGTCGAACGACTGGCTGGCCCCGGAGGTGGCCATCTTGATGACGTTGCCCGCCGCGCCCCAGTCGCCCTCGTCCACGACCTGCTGGAAGGCGCGCTGCGCCTCCTCCTCGGTGTCGCGGCAGACCACCAGGCCGTAGGTCATGACCTGGATCTCCCGCCGGTAGTCGTCGCGGGCCTTGGCGCGGACCTTGTCGCTGTACGCGCGGATGTTCTCGAGGGTGTCGAGGGACGCGAAGTTGATGTCGACGTTGCGGGCGGAGAACTCGATGCCCGACGCCGAGTTGCCGGCGTTGAGCAGGGCCGGGCGCGGGGCCTGGTGGGGCTTGGGATAGGCCTCGAGCAGCTCGCCGTCGAAGTACCGGGAGTGGACGGCGAACGTGCCCTCCTCGCTCCAGAGGCGGTCAGCGAAGTCGAGCCAGTCCTGGCCGAACGCGTAGCGCTCGTCGTGCTCGCGCTGCTCGGAGCCGAACATCTCCATCTCGGGGGCGACCCAGCCCATGACCAGATTGAGCGCGAACCGCCCGCCCGAGATGTGGTCGATGGTGGTCGCCATCTTGGACGCGACGATCGGGTGCACGGTCGGGAGGTGGGAGGTCGACGCGACCGCGATCCGCTCGGTGGCCTCGGCGACGCCGGCGGCCCAGGTGAACGTCTCGAAGCAGTTGCCGTTGAAGTTGGTGGAGCCACCGAAGCCCTTCCACCGGGCGACGGGGACGAGGACGTCGAAGCCGATCCGGTCGGCGCGCTGGGCGATCTCCTTGGTGTGGGCCCACGTGATCTCGTAGGTGCTCGGCGCGTGGCTCATGATCAGCCCGTAGGAGCAGTTCACGCCGAACAGGCCGAGCTTCATCTTCTGGTCGCCGAACAGCGGGTTGGTGAGGGTGCGGTCCACCAGGGGGCGCGTCTCGCTCGCGGGTCGCGGGTCGGTGGGGGCGAGGCCGAGGCGCTCGTTGGCGGTGACGGTCACGGGGTCTCCTTCGTCGGGGTGGGTGTCGTCGGGTGGGGCGCGTCAGCCGAGCTGGAACGGGTCGCGGGTGCCGCCGGTGAGCTCGACGAAGACGGACTTGTTCTCCGTGTACTCAGCGATGGCGTCGACCCCGTTCTCGCGGCCGATGCCGCTGGAGCCGAAGCCGCCGAAGGGCATGTTCGGTGCGATCACGCGGTAGGCGTTGATCCAGACGGTGCCGGCGCGCAGCCGGGCGGCGACGCGGTGTGCGCGGTGCACGTCCTTGGTCCACACGGCGCCGGCGAGGCCGTAGGGGGTGTCGTTGGCGAGCTTGAGGGCCTCGTCCTCGTCGGTGAACGTGTAGGCGGCCAGCACCGGCCCGAAGACCTCCTCGCGGACCACGGTGTTCTCCGGGGTGACGCCGGTGATGACGGTCGGCCGGACGAACAGCCCACCGCGCTCGTCGTCGGGGCCGCCGCCCGAGGCGAAGGTGGCGCCCTCGTCCGCGGCGCCGCGCAGGTAGCCCAGGACCTTCTCGTACTGCGGGCGGTTGGCCACCGGTCCCATCTCGGTCGCGGCCTCGGTGGGGTCGCCGAGCACGATCGCCTCGGCGCGGGCGGCGACCTTCTCGACCAGGGCATCGTGCACGTCCGCGTGCACGATGAGGCGCGAGCCCGCCATGCAGGTCTGCCCGGTCGCGGCGAAGACGCCGGCCACCAGGCCGTTGGCGGCGGCGTCGAGGTCGGCGTCGGGGAACACGATCTGCGGTGACTTGCCGCCCAGCTCGAGCGTGACGCGGTTGATGTTGGCGCCGGCGGCCTGGGCGATCTTCGCGCCGGTGGCGGTCGACCCGGTGAAGGCGATCTTGTCGACGCCCGGGTGAGCGGCGAGCGCCTCGCCGGTGGCGCGGTCCCAGCCGGTGACGACGTTGAGCACGCCGGCGGGGAGGCCGGCCTCGTGGAGGACCTCGGCGAACGCCACGGTCGAGGCGGGGGAGTGCTCGGAGGGCTTGACCACCATCGTGCAGCCCGCCGCCAGCGCCGGGGCCAGCTTGAAGGTGAGCAGCAGCAGGGGCGAGTTCCACGGCGTGATGGCGCCGACCACGCCGACCGGCTCGCGCTGGGTGTAGCCGAAGTAGTTCGGGTTCACCGGGGGCACCGTGCGGCCCTCGACCTTGTCCGCCAGCCCGGCGAAGTAGTAGTACCACTGCGGCAGGCTGGTCAGCTGCCCGCGCATCTCGCGCAGCAGCTTGCCGGAATCGTTGACCTCGAGTCGGGCCAGGCGCTCGGCGTTCGCCGCGATCGCGTCGCCGCACCGCCGGATGATCGCGGCGCGCTGGAACCCCGTCATCCGCCCCCATTCGCCCTCGAAGGCGGACCGGGCGGCGGCGACGGCCTCGTCGACGTCCTCGGCGCGCCCGTCGGCGAGGCGTGCCCACGCCGCGCCGGTGTAGGGGTTCTGCGATGCGAACGTGCCCCCGGCGGCGGCCGCGACGGATTTCCCGTTGACGAAGAGGCCGAACTCCTCCAGCGATGTCGTCATCGACGTCTCTCCCTGATGTCGGTCCCGCCGGGAACGGCGGGAGGAATGCACCGACGCTAGGAAGTCGGGGAACGGTGCCGATATCCGCGGACGGCACGCGCCGATCCGCTCCGTGCAGGCGTGCCGTGGCGCAGCGCACCGGGGGCGGAGCCGTTCCTGCACGCAACGGATGGCGGGTCGCGCTCATCGGCTGTTCGCCGGCGGGCAGCGCCCCTACGGTTCGGGGAAGCGGGGCCTCGCCACGGCACGAGGAGGTGTCGACGCATGCGGATCCGGAGCGACGACGAGCCCGGTGCGGCTCGCGGGCGGCTGACCGAGCACGCGGTGCTGGACACGCGCCACCTCGACGAGGCCCGCGAGGCCGTCGCCCGTGTCTACCTGGCCCACGACCTGCGCGCGCCGACGGGCGACATCGCGATGACGCTCAACGCGACGTCGGACCGGCTCTTCACCTTCGGCTACCTGACCTACCAGTCGCCGGCGACGCTGGTCATGCCGCCGACCGAGGACAACTACCACGTCAACCTGACGATCGCCGGGGAGACGAACGGCGAGCGCTCGGACGGGACCCGGCGCGTGACGGCGGCCGGCCGGTCGGGGCTGGTGCTGCTCCCGCACCACACGACCACGGTGCACTGGTCCGCCGACGCCGAGCAGTGGCACCTCAAGATCCCGCGGGTGACGCTGGAGTCGCACCTCGGTGACCAGCTCGGACGCCCGGTGCACGACGTCGTCGACTTCGACTTCGGGGTGGACCTCACGACCCCGGTGGGGCGCACGCTGCTGTCGTCGGTCGAGTTCCTCGCCCGCGAGCTCGACCGGCCCGGCGGCCTCGGGGAGATGCCCCTGGCGCGCGAGCAGCTCGAGGCGTTCATCGTGACCCAGCTGCTGCACGCCGGCCGACACCGCTACAGCGACGCGCTCGCCGCGCCCGCGGACCCCGTGCGCCGGGGCCGGCTGGGGCCGGTGCTCGAGTACATGGAGCAGCACGCCGACGAGCCGCTCACCCCGCAGGAGCTCGCGCGGGTCGGGTGCCTGAGCGTCCGCACCCTGCACGCGACGTTCCAGCAGGAGCTCGGGGAGTCCCCCATGAGCTACCTGCGACGCCTGCGTCTCGACCACGTCCGTGCCGAGCTCCTGCGCGGCCACCCCGCGGATGTGCAGGTCACGGAGGTGGCGCTGCGCTGGGGCTTCCTGCACCAGAGCCGCTTCGCCCAGCAGTACCGCGAGCGCTTCGGGGAGCTGCCCCGCGAGACGCTCCGCGACCGCGGCTAGACCTCGCCGCCCACCGCGAGGACGCCGTACGCGCCCCGGTGGAACAGCAGCGGGGCGAGCTCCGGGTCGGCGTCGAGGGACCGGACACGGCCCACGACGATCGTGTGGTCGCCGCCGGGGAACTCGCCGTGCAGCGTGCAGTCGATCCAGGCGACCACCCCGTCGAGGCGCGGCGAGCCCGACGGCGCGGGCGACCAGTCCACCCCGGCGTACTTGTCGGCGCCGGAGCGCGCGAAGGCGGTGCTCGTGTCGCGGTGGCCGTCGGCCAGCACGTTGACGCAGAAGTGCCCGATCTCGCGGATCCGGGGCCACGTGGTCGACGTGCGCGCCGGCGAGAACGAGACGAGCGGCGGGTCGAGCGAGAGCGAGCTGAACGACTGGCAGGTGAATCCCGCCGGCCCGTCCGGCGTCATCGCCGTGATCACCACGATGCCCGACGCGAAGTGGCCGAGCACGTGGCGCAGGTGCGTGGATTCGATGCGGGTCGCGTCCGCCGACCATTCGTCCATGGGCCGAAAAGTAGCGACCGACCGCGGGCCACGACTATCCGCGGACGGCGCCGTCACATCCGTTGACGGCGACCTGCGGGCATCGGTCAATGGCCCGCGCGGAACGGATGGTGGCGGCCCCTTCGGGATTCCTAGCGTCGCAGCAGGAATCGTCGCGCGAGAGGACACCACCATGACCGACACCGCCCCGGGCCCGCACACACCCGTGGCCGAGCTGCCGTCGACGACGTCGGTGCAGCGCGCGGTCGCGGCGCTCGCCGCCGGCCGGATGGTTGTCGTCACCGACGACGCCGATCGCGAGGACGAGGGCGACCTCGTCGTGGCCGCCGACGCCGTGACCCCCGCCCAGCTCGGGTTCATCGTGCGGCACACCACCGGGATCGTGTGCGCCCCGATGACGGGCGAGCGCGCCGACACCCTCGGTCTGCCGCCCATGGTCGACGCGAACGGCGACCCCCACGGCACCGCCTTCACCGTGACCGTCGACCACGTGGCCACCGGCACCGGCGTCTCGGCCGCGGACCGCGCGCGCACCATCGCCGCCCTCGCCGACCCCGCGACCCGCGGCGACGATCTCCGCCGTCCCGGCCACGTCTTCCCCCTGCGCGCCCGCGACGGCGGCGTCCTCGTCCGGGCCGGCCACACCGAGGCCGCCGTCGACCTGCTCCGGCTGGCCGGCCGCACCCCGGTCGGGGTCATCGGCGAGATCGTCGACGACGAGGGCGGCATGCGCCGCGGGGCGGGGCTGGTCCGGTTCGCGGCCGAGCACGACCTGCCGGTCGTCGCGATCTCCGACCTCGTGCGCCACCGTCGCGCCACCGAGAGCTTCGTCGAGCACGTGGCGACCTCCGCGATGCCGACCGCGTTCGGGCTCTTCCGGGCCGTCGCCTACCGCTCCACCGTCGACGGCACCGAGCACCTCGCGCTCGTCCACGGCGACGTGGCGGCCGCCGGTCGCTCACCACGCGGCGCCCTGGTGCGGGTCCACAGTGAGTGCCTGACCGGCGACGTCCTCGGCTCCCTGCGCTGCGACTGCGGCGCGCAGTTCGAGCAGGCGCTGCGCGCGATCACCGCGGAGGGCGCCGGGGTGCTGGTCTACCTGCGCGGACACGAAGGCCGTGGCATCGGCCTGGCGCACAAGATCCGTGCCTACGCCCTGCAGGACACGGGCCTCGACACCGTCGACGCGAACACGGCCCAGGGCCTGCCCGTCGACACCCGCACCTACGGCACGGGTGCGCAGATCCTCGCCGACCTCGGCGTCACCCGGCTCCGGCTGATCACCAACAACCCGGCGAAGTACACCGGGCTCGCGGGCTACGGCCTCGCGATCCTCGAGCGTGTCGGCCTGCCGCCCGCCGCAGGCCCGGACAACCTGCGCTACCTGCGCACCAAGCAGCAGCGTCTCGGTCACGTCATCGGCCTCGACAGCGCGACCAGCTGACGGCCGCCGTCCGTGAGCCCCGTCACGATCGCTCGAAACTGCCACCGGCGTCAGGTCCTAGCGTCGATCACGCCGAAGGGGTGGCCACCGGGGCCGCGCCCGGCGACGACGGGGAGGACCGGACGTGCCTCGTGCACTGGGATATCGCGCCTTCGGGGGGCCGGAGGTCCAGGAGTTCGTCGACCGGCCCGACCCGGTGCCGGCGGCCCGTGAAGTGGCCGTCGCCGTGCGCGCGGCGGGGGTCAACCCGATCGACCACCTGCTGCGCGCCGGGGTGCTCCCGGCGCTCAACGGGGCCGTGCCGTTCCCGCAGGTCCTCGGCATGGAGGCGGCGGGCGTGGTGACGGCGGTCGGGGCCGACGTACGCGGGCTCGACGTCGGCGACCGCGTCGTCGGGTTCGCGCTCACCGGTGCCGGCACGTACGCGCACAGCACCGTGCTGCTCGGCTCGGCCACGGCCCGGACCCCGGACGGTCTGTCCGACACCTGGGCGGCGACGATCCCGGTGGCGGGCACCACCGCCCTCGACGTGCTGGACCAGCTGGACCTGCCGGCAGGCGCCCGGCTGCTCGTCAACGGCGTCGGCGGCGGCGTCGGCCTGGCCACCGCCCAGCTCGCCCGCGCCCGCGGCCTCGAGGTCGTCGGCACCGGGAGCACCGCCAAGCGGGCCGTCGCCACCGCGACGGGGGCGACGTTCATCGACTACACCCGCGGCCCGGTCGACGAGCTCCTGCGGGAGGTCGCCCCCGAGGGCGTCGACGGCATCGTGGACACGGTCGGCGGTGCCGCCCTCCGCGTCGTGGCGCCGCTCGCCGTCGAGCCCTCGCGGGTCGTCGCCGTCGGGGACCCCGGCGTGGTCGAGATCGGCGGCGCGATGGTGGAGCGCCACACCGACCGGGCGACCCTGGAGCGCGTCGCCGACCTCATGGTGCAGGGCGTCCTCGACCCGCAGATCACGGCCGTCCGGTCCCTGGAGCACGCGGACGAGGCCCTCGCGGACGTGGAGAACGGCCACGCGGTCGGCAAGACCGTCATCGACCTCGCCCTCTGACGCGGATCACGACGACGCCGTGGGGCCACCGCCGTCCAGGCTGTCGATGAGCGCGGCCAGCGTCTGCCAGTTCGCGCGGTTCGCCGCGGCCGCTGCGTCGACGTCCCCGGCCTCGCAGAGCGCGATGATCTGCTCGTGCTGCGCGACCGAGTCCCGGCCGCTCAGCGAGGAGAAGCGCAGTCGCTCCAGGCGGCGCAGCACGGGCGTGTACCGCTCGAGGACCTCGCGGAGGGCGTCGTTGGCGCTGGCCGTGACGAGGACGCCGTGGAAGTCGTCGTCGGCGGCGATGGCCGCGTCGGCGTCGCCGCGGTGCAGGGCGTCGGCGAAGCGCGCGTTGGCACTCCGCATCGCGTCGAGCTCGGTGGCGGAGAGGTCGGGCAGCGCCTCCCGGACCGCGAGCTCGTGCATCGCGGCCGTGACCGACTGGGCGTTGCGGGCCGCGCGGACGTCGAGCGGGCTGACCATCGTGTAGCGGCCGGGCTTGGTCTGCACCAGACCCGCCTGCTCCAGCCGCGCGAGGGCCTCACGCACCGGGGTGCGGCTGACGCCGAGCCACTCGACGAGGTCGGCGTCGACGAGGCGCTCGCCCGGGGCGAGCGTGCCGTCGACGATCGCGTCCCGGATCGCCCGGTAGGCGTCCTCCCGCAGGAGCGACCTGGCGACGAGTCCGCGACCCCCGGGTACCGGCATGCAGCACACCGCATCCCGAACGCCCGCGTCTGTCAACGCGACACTCCTTGACCCCCGTTAGCCGGAGTGCAATATTTTGCATGTCGGCAGGCCAGTGGCCTCCACCGACCCCCTGCTCGACCTCCCCGGACGGCCCGGTGCCGTCCCGACACCGAAGAGGGACCTCATGAGCAATCCCGCCGACACGCCGACCGTGGTCCTGGTCCACGGGGCGTTCGCCGACTCCTCCAGCTGGAACGGCGTGATCCGGGACCTCGCGGGCGACGGCCACCGCGTCGTCGCCGTCGCGAACCCGCTGCGCGGCCTGCACGACGACGCCGCCTACGTGCGCAGCGTCCTCGACGGCGTGACCGGCCCGATCGTGCTGGTCGGTCACTCCTACGGCGGGTCGGTGATGAGCGAGGCCGCCGACGGCCACCCGGGCGTCCGGGCGCTGGTGTACGTCGCGAGCTTCATCCTCGAGCCGCGTGAGAGCACCTCGCAGCTGGCCGCGCAGTTCCCCGGTGCCCAGCTGGGTGCCGCCCTCGACACCGTGCCGATCCCGCTGCCCGGCGGCGGCACCGGCAGCGACCTCTCCATCCGGCCGGAGGAGTTCCGGAAGGTGTTCGCCGCCGACGTCCCCGAGGACGTCGCGGACCTGATGGCGGCCACCCAGCGCCCCATCACCTCGGCCGCGCTCGAGGAGCCGGCGACGACGGCCGCCTGGAAGACCATCCCGTCGTGGAACCTCGTCACGACCGACGACCTCGCCATCCCCGCCGCCTCGATGCGGTTCATGGGGGAGCGCGCGGGCGCGCACACCGTGGAGGTCACGGCCTCCCACGCCGTCACGGTGTCCCGCCCCGACGCCGTCGCGGCGCTGATCCGTGACGCGGTCCGGGCGACCGCGTCACCGGATGTGCAGCAGCTCCGCTGACCGCGGGGACGCGAGTCGGGGACGGACGGGGGACAACGTCGCCGGCCCCCCTCCCGGCGACGTCGCCTCCCCCCGTCCGCGGATCAGGGCCCCCGACACACCAGGCCCGCGCCAGAACCGTACCCAGCGGTACGGTTCTGAGGGAAGGGCTCGATCCGCTCGATGGCCACCTGACGCGCTCGTCGGCCAGGAATTGAGCTGACCGGCCGACGGGACACCGTCCGGTGGGCTCCCCCTGGTGGGGGTGGATGCCGACCGGCAGGCTGTGGGGTCGGTGGCGCAGGTCGACCGGGCGGGACGGAGGTGCCGTGGCGAACGACGCGATGTCGGCGACGGACGCGACACGGGCCCCGCAGCAGGCGCGGTCCCGGGCCACGAGGCGTGCGCTGCTCGCGGCGGCGGGCGAGCGCTTCGCGGTCCAGGGCTTCCACGGCACGGCGCTGGCGGAGCTGGTGGGCAACGGCGCCCCGACCAAGGGCGCGCTCTACTTCCACTTCTCGTCCAAGCACGCCGTCGCGGAGGCGCTCGTCGCGGCGATGAGCGAGTCGTGGGACCGGGTCCTGCCCGCGGTCCGTCGGGTCGCCGGTGACCCCCTCGAGGCGCTGGTCCTCCTGACCGACGCCGTGATCGTGCGGCTCGACGACCCGATCGTGCGCGGTGCGGGGCGCGTGCTGCGTGACCGCGTCGTCGCCTCGCCGACCCTGAGCGAGGTCAGTGCCTGGTGGCGGGGCCAGGCCGAGGAGCTGCTCGTCGAGGCGCAGGAGGCCGGCCTGCTCCGGGACGAGGCCGACCCCGTGTGGGTCGCCGGCGAGGTCGTCGCGGGCTTCGCGGGCCGGGCGACGATGTCCGACGGCTGGTGCGGTGACACGCCGCTGTGGGACCTGGTGAACGACTTCTGGGCCGGGTTCCTCCCGCTGATCTCCACGCCGGCCTGGGCGCAGCGATGGGCGGCGCGGCCCTGGCGGCACCGGCGGCCTCCGGTCGGGGTGGGTCCCCGGGACGTCGACGACCTCGAGATCCACGCGGTGGGCACGTCGCACTGACGCCCGCGAGCCGTCGACGTCGTCGACCCGGGAGCGCGACGCGCGGCGGAGTGCCACCATGGTGGTGCCGGTCCCGGACGCGGTTCCTTCCCCCCGGGACGAAGTCCGGGGCCGGCCCTCCGCGCGGGTCGTTCGAGGTCTCCGCCGCGACGCCCTGCTCAGCGCTGCGGGGTCGGCGCCGGTGTCGCGTCGCCGGGGGCGGGGCCGCGGCGACGGGTTTGGTCGGACACCAGCGCCGCGATCAGCCGGGCCACCCGCTGCGTCATCTCCTCGGCGCCCTGGTCGGGGTGGGCCACCCACCAGTCCATGAGCGAGTCGACGATGCCGAGCCACGTCCGGACCATCGCGGACACGTCGAGCTCGTCGGTGGTCCCGGCGTCGCCGAGCAGCTCGAGGACGCCGTCCCGGGCGAGGGCCTCGATGCGGGCGGTGTACTGCGCGACGACCTCGGCCGCGGGTCCGTCCGCCGGGGCCGTGCGGTCGCGCAGGAGACGCCAGACGTGGCGGCGGTCGTCGAGCACGGCGAACATCGCCGCGAGGGTGCGCACCCCCCGCTCGACGCCGGCGCTCCCGTCGCGCGCGACCCGCTCGATCTCCGCGGCGAGCAGGCCGCCGGCCTCGGCGAGGCACGCGGCGTGGAGGCCCTCCTTCGAGCCGAAGTAGCTGTACACCAGCGCCTTGGAGATTCCCGCGGCGTGCGCGACGTCGGCGACGCCGGTGGCGGCGAAGCCGTCGGTGCCGAAGGCCACCGACGCGACCCGCACGATCTCCTGCTCCCGATCGGCGCGCGGGACGCCCTTCGTCCCGGCGTTCGGTCGCGGAGCCACGGTCCGACCCTATCGCGCAGATATGACCCTGAGGTAACTTACCCTGAGGTCATATCACAGGAGGGCTGATGGACGCATTGCTCGACCCCATGCAGAACCCGGTCACGTACGCGGTCCCGTTCTTCGTCCTGGCGATCCTCATCGAGCTCGCGGCGCTGCGGTGGCTCGACCACGACGATTCGGTCACGGGCTACGCCCTGCGCGACGCGCGGACGTCGATCTCCATGGGCGTCGTGTCGCTGGTGTTCCTGACGCTGTTCAAGGTCGTCACCTTCCTGGCGTTCAGCGTCGTGTACCTCCACCTCGCCCCGTTCCACCTGCCCACCGACACGTGGTGGTACTGGGTGCTGGTCGTGCTCGGGGTCGACCTCGGCTACTACGGGCACCACCGCTTCAGCCACCGCGTCCGGATCGCCTGGGCCGGCCACCAGGCGCACCACTCCAGCGAGTTCATGAACTTCGGCACCGCCCTGCGTCAGAAGTGGAACCCCTGGTTCGAGTTCTTCTTCTGGCTGCCGCTGCCGCTCCTCGGCTTCGCCCCGTGGACGCTGTACGCCGCGTTCGGCGTCAACCTCGTCTTCCAGTTCTTCGTCCACACCGAGCTCGTCGACAAGCTCCCGCGGCCCGTCGAGTACGTGTTCAACACGCCGTCGCACCACCGCGTGCACCACGGCCGCGACCCGGAGTACCTCGACCGCAACTACGGCGGCATCCTCATCGTCTGGGACCGCTTGTTCGGCACCTTCGCCGCCGAGGAGCGGCGACCGTCGTACGGGCTGACCACGCCCGTGGAGACCTACGACCTGCTGCGGCTGCAGTACGGGCACTACGGCGACATCGCCCGGGACGTCCGGGCGGCACGCCGCTGGCGCGACCGGCTCGGCTACGTCCTGGGCCCGCCCGGCTGGCAGCCGTCGGGTGGCCCGGCCCCGGAGCCGAGCCTGCCGCGGCGCTGACCTCGAGCCGGGCGGCGGACGGCCCGGCGAACTGCCCACCGGCGGTCGGCGTCAGCCGCCCTCGTCGGTCGGTCGGTCGTCCACGGCCCGCCGCAGCCGGGAGGCCCCGAGGGCGGTCCCGACCGCGGCGAGCGGCCAGGCGAGCAGGCGCGGGAACCGGGCGGCGAGCAGGGAGGCGAGGATCGTGGTGGCGCCCGCCGCGGCCGTGGCGGTCCGGCGGCGGGGCCGGGAGGGCTCCCGGGCCACGCGCAGGAGCTCGCCGCCGAGCCGCGAGAACGAGGCCGGGACGCCGGGTGCGCGCCGCAACGGTGACCGCCGCCCGGCGCTGCGGGCTCCCCAGGGCTTCCCGTCGCGAGGCCGGTGGGTGCCGCCGGGCTCGATCGCGCGGGAGTGCGCGAAGTCGTGCTCGAAGAGGGCCTCCAGCTCCTCGGCGAAGGGGCGGTCGTCGACGAGCAGGTCGAGGTCCCAGCTGGTGACGAAGTTGGCGGCGGTGAGGTTGGTCGAGCCGATGCGCGCCCAGTGGCCGTCGATCACGGTGGTCTTGGCGTGCATCATCGGTCCGAGGTACTCGAAGATGCGCACGCCGGCGTCGAGGGCGCGCCCGTAGCCGGCGCGCTCGAGCGCGCCGATCGAGGGGTGGTCGTTCGTGGCGGGCACCACCACGCGCACGTCGACGCCGTCGGCCGCGGCCTCGAGGAGCGCGCGGCTCAGCCGCGGTGTGGACAGGAAGTAGGGATCGGAGATCCAGAGTCGGTCCCGGGCGGCGAGGATCGCGAGCTCCATGATCCGCAGCGCGCGCAGCCGTCCGGGCGCCTGGAGCGCCACGCGGGCCTCCGCGCTGCCCGGGTGACCGTCGGCGGGGGCGACGTCGCCGGGGGTCTCGTCGAGGCGTTCGCCCGGGGGCAGCGGCGGGCCGACGGTGGCCCACATCCGCGCGAAGGCGAGTTCGAGGTCGGCGACGGCCGGGCCCTCGATGCCGACCGCCGTGTCGCGGTAGACCAGACCGTTCTCGGCGTGCTGCACCCACGCCTCGGAGATGCACACCCCGCCGGTGGAGGCGTACACCCCGTCCACGCCGACGATCTTGCGGTGGTCCCGGCACAGCCCGGCCAGGGGGGTGAGCAGCGACGGCGGGTTCGCGGCGCGGACCTCCACGCCCGCACGCCGCATGTCGTCCCAGTAGCGCCGCGGCACGCTCGACGACCCGACCGGGTCGTAGATCACGCGCACCGGCACGCCCGCGCGCGCCTTCTCCGACAGGGCGTCGGCGAACCGCCGGCCGATCTCGTCGGCCATGAAGAAGTAGTTCTCGAAGTGCACCCAGCGGCGCGCCCCGGCGATCCGCGCGAGCCACTGGTCGAAGGTCGCCGCCCCGTCGCGGAGCAGGGTGAGGCGGTTACCGGGACGGCGCGGCGCGTGCCCGGCCCGTGCCAGCGCCTGGTCCCACCGCGCGCCCGGCGAGCCGAGCGCGTCCGTGGCCGGAACGGTGGGCATGATCGAGACCTCGCTTCGTCGCCGACGGGCGGCGCCAGCCTGACAGCCACCCGACCGGGCCGCCGGACCCGGTCGCCCGCGGGCCGGCAGGAGCCGCCGCCCCCACTTCCGCCACCGGCCCCGGACCGTGTGAGGTGGACCCATGACGATCTCGTGGTGCTCCCCGTCCACCACCCGCGACCGGCGCGCCGCGTGAGGGGCGCCGAGGCCCTGGTCGGCTCGCTGGTCGGGGCGGGTGTCGACGTCTGCTTCATGAACCCCGGCACGTCCGAGATGCACTTCGTGCAGGCCCTGGACGACGTCCCGGAGATGCGGGGCGTGCTGACCCTGTTCGAGGGCGTCGCCACCGGCGCGGCCGACGCCCACGCCCGGATCACCGGACGGCCCGCCGCGGTGCTGCTGCACCTGGGGCCGGGGCTCGGCAACGGCATGGCGAACCTGCACAACGCGCGGCGGGCCGGCACCCCGCTGCTCTGCGTCGTCGGCGCGCACGCCACCGACCACGTCCGGCACGACGCCCCGCTCGAGTCCGACATCACCGCGCTGGCCCGGACGGTCTCGGGCTGGGTGCACACCTGCGGCGACGTGCGCGACGTCGCCGACGACGCGGTGCGCGCCGTGGCGGCGACCGCCGAGCGCGGCGGCCAGGTCGCGACGCTGGTCCTGCCGGCCGACGTGTCGTGGTCCGAGGGCGGCGCCCTGGCGCCCGCGCTGCCGGTCGCGGCGCCGTTCCCGCCGGCGCCCTCCCGCGTGGCGGCCGCCGCGAAGGCGGTGCGCGAGGCCGGCGCGGTGATCCTGCTGGGCGGCCCCGCGCTGACCGCCCGCGCGATGGACGCCGCGGGCCGCGTCGCCGCCGCCACCGGTGCCCGCCTGCTCGTCGAGACGTTCCCGCGGCGCTGGGACACCGGCGCCGGACGCCCCCGCGTCGACAAGCTCGCCTACTTCGCCGAGCAGGCGCTCGAGCAGCTCGACGGGGCGTCGTCGCTGGTGCTGGCGGGCGCGCGCTCCCCGGTGTCCTTCTTCGGCTACCCCGGGGTCCCCGGCGACCTGGTGCCCGACGGCGCCGCCGTGGTCGGGCTCGCGGACGCGGCGTCCGACGCGGCCGCCGCCCTGGAGGCGCTGGCCGCCGAGGTGGCGCCGGACGCGGTCGCCGAGCCGGCGCCGCGGGACACCCCGGAGCCCGCGCCCGGGCCGCTGGACGTGCGCTCGCTGTGCGCGGCGGTCGCGGCGACGCTGCCCGAGGACGCGATCGTGGTCGACGAGTCGCTGACCGCCGCGGCCGTGCTCGCCCCGGCCCTGCAGACCGCCGCCCCGCACACCCAGCTGGCGCTCACCGGCGGCGCGATCGGTCAGGGGCCGCCCGCGGCGGTGGGCGCGGCCGTCGCCGCCCCCGAGCGGCCGGTCGTCGCGGTGCAGGCCGACGGGAGCGCCCTCTACACGCTGCAGGCGCTGTGGACCCAGGCCCGCGAGCAGCTCGACGTCACCACCGTGCTGATCAACAACGCGGCCTACGCGATCCTGCGCGTGGAGCTGGCGCGGACCGGCGCCGGGGAGGCGGCCCACTCCGGGCGCGCCGGGCGGATGCTGACCCTCACCGACCCGACGCCGGACTTCGTGTCGCTCGCGACCGGCTACGGCGTCCCGGCACGACGGGTGGAGACGACCGAGGACCTGCTCGACGCCCTGCGGTGGGCCCACGGCGAGCCGGGCCCGCACCTCATCGAGGCGATCGTCCCCGCGCTCGGGTAGGGATTGCGGCGTCGAGCCTGCGCGTCAGGCGTCGGTGTCGCCGCGGTCGGGCGGGTCGGCGGTCACCAGCAGGAACTCGGGGACGCCGGCGAGCATCCGCTGCCAGGAGGGGCTGAAGCTCTCCGTGACCTGGGCCGCGGGCACGACGCGCGGCGCGGTGACGGTCCGGCGCCGGCCGTCGAAGGTGACGGCTCCGCCCCCGGCGGCGAGGAGGTTGAGGCACCAGTCGGTGTCGCGGCCGTACGGCAGGGGGAGGGCGAAACCGTCGGGCACGGGTCGCGCGGCGACGGGGGTGGCGTACGCGCGTCCGGAACGGCGCCCGACGTGCTCGATCCGCGCCGCGTACCAGTGCCGTCGCCCGGCCAGGCGCAGCATCAGCGGGTTGAGGACGTACTTGTTGAACGTCCGGACGGCCTCGTTCGAGCGCGAGTGCCCGCCGGCTCCGGGCGCGGTCGTGCAGCGGTACTCCTCCACGACCGACCACGGGCCGCCGTCGACGCTCGTCTCCTTGCGCCGGACGAGCTCGTCCGGGCCCTGCAGCTCCCACGTGAGCCGGGTCCGGACCGTGGGGTCGCCGGTGGACTCGAACACGAGCCGGTCACCGTCGATGTGGCCGGACATCACCTCGGCGTGGCCGTGGCAGTCGGCCAGCACGGCGCGGTACTCGTGACGTGCGGGATCCCATCCCGCGACCCAGTGGAGCTGCCGGCTCTCGACGTGGGTGCCGTCGAGCAGGTACTGCTCCTGACGGTGGTCGCCGACGACCCACCGGCCGTCCTGGATCCGGTGGTGGGTCGCGGCGCCGGTGGCCGTCATGGCCGGGGTCCCGGGCCCCGCGCCCCCTTCGGCGATGGTGCCGGTCCAGGTGGTGTCGCGGTGGAAACGCATCAGGTCCGCCATCTCGTCACCGGTGGTGACGGGCTGCGGCACGGTGTCCTGCACGGTCGTCACGGCGGTCTCCTCGGTCGGTGGCCACCCAGCGTGGGCGGGTCCGGATGCGTGGACAGCCGCCGAAGGTCCCGTTCCCGGGCGCCCGACCGCCCGCACCCCGCGGTCCCCGAACGGCCCTTGCCCGCGGCCGACCTCGACGTGGTCCCCCGGAGACGGGCGCACCGCGGTGCCCGACCAGGTCTGCAGGGGACGGGGATCCGGGACGTTCGGTCCTGTCCCGGGACGGGGGGTCACCGCATCGTCGGGGTCGGGCCCGCCGCGGAGCCACGGTCGGTGTGGAGGAGAAACGCCGCCCCCCTCGGTCGGCGGGCCCACCCGGAGCACGGGCACCCACGCGGAGGTCACGACCGCGGAGGTCGTACGCCGTGGGTCTGCGTGCACGCGCCGGCCGGCGGCGCGTGGCGCCGAGACCCGCTCGAACGGTGTCTGCACGCATGGTCACCCGCGGCTCCGGGTTGCCGGGCGTCGGCCTGGCCGCCCCCGTGGGTGCGCCGGGCCGGCGCCCGGTCCCACGCGCGCCGCGAGGACGACGTGACCGTCGGCGACGAGCCGCCCGAGCCGTCCGAGCCGCCCGAGGCCGGACGACAGGACAGGAGGCAGGGGCGAACGTCCTGGCGCACGACCCCGGCGGCGGCCGCGTCCCCGTGCCGAGGGACCTGCGGGCCCGGTCCTCCCGGCCTCTGCCCGGCGCTGCGCGTCCGGCCCACGCTGCGGAACGCACCGACGTCGGGACGCAGCGGGAGGGCGTGCGCCATGTCGACACTCGAGCAACCGAGCCCGGTCGAGCGGTCCCGTCCGGGCACCGGCAGCCAGGCGCTCACCCGCGTCCTGCTCTCCTGCGGGATCGCCTACGCCCTGCTCTACGTCGTGGGCAACGACGTGCTCGCCGCGGGCCGGTTCCCCGGCTACGACCGGCTCGCGCAGAACATCAGCGAGCTGTCCGCCATCGGGTCGCCGGTCCGGACCCTCGAGCTCGCCGTGCTGCTCCCGGCGGGGACCGCCCTGATGGTCGCGTTCGGCGTCGGTGTGTGGCGCTCCGCAGCGGGCCGGCGCTCCCTGCTGGTCGCCGGCGGCCTCATCGTGGCGTGCGGGCTCGTCGGGCTTGTCGCCCTCGCGTTCCCGATGACCTCGCGCGCCCTGCTGGTCGCCGCGGGCGCGATGCCGTCCAACGATCTCGGGCACATCGTGCTGACGGGGGTCACCGTCCTGCTGATCGTCGGGATGATCGCGGCGGCGGCGGTGCCGTTCTCGACCGGGTTCCGGGTGTACTCGGTGGTCTCGGCGCTCGTCGTCCTCGTCTTCGGCGCCCTGACCGGGACGCAGGCCCCGCAGCTGGCGGCCGGGGCGCCGACGCCGTGGATGGGCCTGTCGGAGCGGGTCAGCATCGGGGCCTGGTTGCTGTGGCTGGTCGTCCTCGCCGTCGTCCTGCTCGCCGGCACTCGGCGAGTCGCCTCGACCGGGAGCGACGCACGATGACCTGAGGTTGCGTGCCACCGGTGACCGGTCCGGCGCCGGAAAGGTCGTCAGCGGCACCGGCCACGCCGCGAGCATGGAGGTCGGCTGCCCTCGCGAGCGCGTGTTCGCCGGGTTCGTCGACGGTGACCTGTACAGCCGGGCGTGCCGGTCCTGACCGAGAACGGCCGCCCCGCCGCCACCCTCGAGTGGGGCACGCAGGCCCGGGGACGTTACGACACTGGTGTGGAGCCCGAGCTCGTCCTCGTGGTGTGGGACTTCGACCGACGAGGTGCGATCCGCGGGACGGCTGCCGTGTGCGGGTGGACCAGCCCGGGCGCGCTCGAGTGCGGGGGCGAGCGCGTTCACGGAGGTGGCGCCGACGTCCCCGCGCTCTCGATGGTGCGTTTGAGGATGACGGTCATCCGGGCCTGCATGGGCCACACGAGCAGGACGAACAGCCACGGGACGAGGAATCGCTCGATCCAGCGGGGACGGAACACCTGGTGACCGCTGATCACGAGCCGGGTGTGCCCGTGCGGTGTCTCGTCGAGCCGGAATCCCCAGGTGCCCTCCATGTAGGCCTCGGGACGCCGGTCGTCGGGCTCGAGCCAGCGTCCCCGCAGGTCGGTGCACCCGTACAGGCACAGGAAGTGCGGAGGGTCGAGCACGGCGACCCGGTAGGCGTCGACGACGTGGCCCAGCGCCCAGTACCGGAGCTGGTCACCGACGGCGAGGTCCTGCCACTCGGGATGGACTTCCGTCGCGCTCGGGCGGCCGGCGTTGTCGAGGTGGTCCCAGGAGTACCAGCCTCCGCGGTCCCACCCCATCTGCACGAGCCACGGCCAGACCTGGTGGGGCGGCGCCTCGATGGTGACCGCCATCGTCGGGGACCGGGTTCCGCCGGGGACGAGGTCGCCGCCGGGGAAGGCGTCGTTGACCTCGGCGTCGGTCGCACCCCACCGCATGAGGGCAGGACGGACCCACCGATCGATCGCACCCGCTGACGCCGCGGCCAGCATCACCTTGCGCACCAGGCCCACCTGGCCAGCGTCGGCCGCGATCGCCGGCCCCGTCAGGGGCGAACGGCCTCGAAGCGGGAGCTGAAGGGAGGACCGTGCTGCCCGCCGCCACCGTGTCCTGGTGGTCGCTGAACGTCGTCACGGGACTTCGGTCCCTGGCGCGGGCGGCCCGTTCCCGGTTGCGTCCCGAACCCCAGCGGCAGGAAGGACGACCCATGGGCCACGACGACATCACCATCACCCACGAGACCGGACGCCGGCTGGCCGCCGTCCGCTACGAGGCCCGGGCGGCGGACATCGCGGCGAAGGCCGGCGAGGCCTTCCGGAAGGTCGCCGTCCACCTCGCCCGCACCGGGGTGCCCATCACCGGTCCGGCCGTCTCCGTCTTCGAGGCGGACGAGGACGCCTTCTCCGTCACCTCCGGCTTCGTCGTCGAGAGCGACGTCGAGCCGGGCGAGGGGGTCGAGCCGTTCCGGCTCCCGGAGGTCGAGGTCGCGACCACCACGCACGTCGGGCCGTACGACGAGCTGGACAAGGCCTACGAGGCACTCGGCCGAGGGGCCACCGCTCGTGGGCGCCGCGTCGACGACACGGGCCCGATGTGGGAGGAGTACTGGAGCGGTCCCGAGACGCCGCCGGCCGAGGCCCGCACCGTCGTCTTCCGCCCGTTGGTGCCCTCGCGGTGAGCGGGCGGGCAGCCCCGTCAGGCGTACGCGACCCCGGCACCGTGGTGCAGCCGAGCGGCACGGAGGCGCCGGGGCCTTGGTCCCGCCCCGCCGGGTCCCGCGACCGTGCCGCGATCCGGCGCGAGGGCGAGGGTCGCGGGTGAGCCATCGCCGTGGTCGGGGAGGCAGGACATGGGGTTCATCGATCGTGTCGACGCCGGGCGACAGCTGGCCGGCGCTCTGCAGCACCTGCGCACCGAGGACGTGGTCGTGCTCGGCCTGCCACGCGGTGGCGTCCCGGTGGCCGCCGAGGTCGCCCGAGTGCTCGGCGCGCCGCTGGACGTGATCGTCGTGCGCAAGCTGGGGGTGCCGTTCCAGCCCGAGCTCGCCCTGGGGGCGGTCGGTGAGGGCGACGTGCTGGTGCTCAACGAGCGCATCTTCCACTGGGCGCACGTCAGCGAGGCGGAACTGGCCGAGATCGAGCGCCGGGGCCGGGGTGAGGTCGAGCGCCGTGCCCGACGATTCCGTCGCGACCGCGCCCGGCTCCCGCTGTCCGGGCGCACCGCCCTGCTCGTCGACGACGGCATCGCGACCGGGGCGACGGCTCGTGCCGCGTGCCAGGTCGCCCGGGCCCAGGGCGCGGTGCGCGTCGTGCTCGCCGCACCGGTCTGTGCTCCCGACGCCGCGGCGCGGTTGCGTGAGGAGGTCGACGAGCTGGTGTGCCTGGAGCTCCCGCACCGGTTCCTCGGGGTGGGCCAGTCCTACGGCGACTTCAGCCAGGTCGCCGACGAGGAGGTCGCGGACCTGCTGCGGCGGGCGGTGCACGAGGAACCGACGCCGTCGGCGCCGGCCCACGGTGACCCGCCCCCGCACACCTCAGAGGTCCGCATCCCGGTGGGGGCGGTCCAGCTCGAGGGCCGGCTCGTCCTCCCGGACGGGGCCGCCGGAGTGATCGTCTTCGCCCACGGCAGTGGCAGCAGCCGTCACAGCCCGCGCAACCGGTACGTGGCCGGGGTCCTGCAGCGGGCCGGGTTGGCGACGCTGCTGGTCGACCTGCTCACGCCCCAGGAGGAGACCAGCCGCGGCCACGTCTTCGACATCGATCTCCTGGGTCGCCGGCTCGTCGGGGTGACCGAGTGGGTGGCGCACCGACCCGAGTGCGCCCAGCTGCCCGTCGGCTACTTCGGCGCGAGCACCGGTGCGGCCGCGGCTCTGTACGCGGCGTCCCAGGTGGACGTCGCGGCGGTCGTCTCGCGCGGGGGACGACCGGATCTCGCCGGTCCGCGTCTGGGGGAGGTGCGCGCACCGACGCTGCTGATCGTGGGCGAGCACGACAGACCGGTGATCGAGCTCAACCGGCGCGCCCAGGCCCGCCTGCGGTGCGAGAACCGCCTGGAGATCGTGCCGGGTGCCACCCACCTGTTCGAGGAGCCCGGCACGCTCGAACTGGCCGCCGCGCTCGCTCGCACGTGGTTCGTCGACCATCTCGCCCCTGTCCGGCTGGCGCGGACCTGACACCCCCGGGATGGACTCGACAGATCGCACGGCGCCCGGACCCGATCCCCGCTCCGGCCTCGTCACGGGCGTGGTCGTGGTCGGGGTCGACGGGTCCGACGCCTCGTGCCGGGCCCTCGGCCACGCCTCGCGCTCGGCGGCGGCGCGGGGCGCCCGCCTGCGCGTCGTCACGGCCTACCAGCCACCGGAGTGGATGCGCGCTCGCGGACTGGGACCGGCGGAGGTCGCACCGGCACCCAGTCGGCCCGTCCCCGCCTGCGAGGACCTGGCGACGGCGCGGCGGATGACCGACGAGGCGCTCGCCGCACTGCGGGACGGGACGCAGCTCCCGAGGGATGTCGAGGTGCTGGCGCTGCCGGGGGACCCGGTCGACGTGCTGAGCGAGGCGGCGCAGGGTGCGGACGAGCTGGTGGTCGGGCACAGGGGTCGCGGACCGGTCGCCGGCCTGCTGCTGGGATCGGTCGCTGTGGGGTGCCTCTTCCGGGCGACCTGCCCGGTGACCGTGGTGCGCGGGAAGCGGTGACCGGTCGGGACGGGGGGTGCCCGACGCCCGCGGTTGGTCCGCTCGGGCGGGGGCGCTGTCTCCCGGGCGCGGGTCGGCCCGGACCTCACCCGTCCCGTGGGTAGCTCGCGACCACCGGCCTGCTCCTCCTGCCCGGACGGCCCGGGCGCCGTCCGGGCTCCCGGCGAACCGTTGCCGACGGGATGGGCGATGGCTCATCGGCAGAGAGGCGTGTGATGGACACGGAACGGGCCGGTCATGGCGAGGACCACGCGGGAGTCAGGATCGGGAGGGTCGACGGCCTCGGTCTGCCCGTCGAGCGGCTGCTCGACGACGGCGTCACGGGTGCCCACGTCGGTCTCCTCGTCGCGCAGCCGGCGGTGGCGGCGTGAGCGCGGGTGGGTCCGGCCGCTCCCCGGGATCGGTCGTGGTCGGTGTCGACGGTTCGGAGCCGTCCCTGCGCGCGGTGCGGTGGGCCGCCCGTGAAGCGGCCCGGCGCGGCCGCGGCCTGCGGATCGTGCTGGCCCACGACGATGTCGATCCGGCGGTGATCGCCGATCCGCAGATGTGGCGTCGCCTCCAGCAGGACCTCCTCGACCGCGCCGAGCACGCCGCGGAGCGCGCGGTCGCGGCAGCCGGCGAGGTCGCTCCGGAGCTCTCGGTCACCGAGGAGCTCGTCCACGGCCCGGCGGCGCCGGTGCTGCTCGACCGGGCCGGCGACGGGCTCCTCGTGGTGGGTGCAGGGGGAGAGGGCGGCCTCGGCGAACCGTTCACCGGATCGGTCGGCTCGACGGTGGTCGCCCACGCCGCGGGGCCGGTCGTCGTGGTGCGCGGGAACGAGGGGACGGACGCGGAGGCACCGGTGGTCGTCGGGGTCGACGGGTCCCCGGCCAGCGACGCGGCGATCGACTTCGCGGTGGAGGCCGCTGACGCCGCCGGGTGCCCGCTCGTCGCCGTGCACACCTGGTGGGACACGCTCCTGGGCCCCGAGCTGGAACCCCTGCTCGACTGGGGGGCGATCTCGGTCGACGAGCACCGGGTCCTGGCCGAGCAGCTCGCCGGGCGCTCCGCCGAGCACCCCGACGTCGCCGTGTCCACCGTCCTCGAGCGGTCCCATCCCTCGCGGGTCCTGCTCGAGCAGGCTCAGGGCGCGCGGCTGCTCGTGGTCGGCACCCGCGGACGGGGCGGCTTCGCCGGGCTCGTCCTCGGGTCCGTCAGCCGGCGGATGGTGCACCGGGCCCCGTGCCCGGTCGCGGTCGTGCCGCCGCCGGGGAGTCCCCACCACCCGCTCGCGGGCACGCGGGGGGCCACCGTCGCGGCGAGGACGTGACCGGGCGTCCGACGACGCGGACCCGGCCCGGCCGGCGACCCTGACGATCGGCCGAGGGATCACGACGGTCGGGTGCGCCCGACCCGCCCGCGGAGGAAGTAGACGATCGGCACGAGGCCGGCGGCGTTGACCAGGGTGATGGCGGCGGCCCACGCCGCCTTCTCTCCCCGGACCTCCTCACGGGGTCGTGACGCGAGGTCGATCAGTGCCGCGATCTTCAGGCCGAACTCGAGTCCGGCGCCGAAGACGATGGCTCGCTGGAGTCGGGGATCGAGGTCGTTCCACCGGGTGCTGCCCACGAGGGCAGTGTCGCCGTCGTGGGCCTCGCGACGAGGACCGCTCGTCCCGGATGCGCCGGCCGGTCGACCTGCCGACGGTCGACGGCGCCGGGGCGACGGCGACCGTGGGAGCGATGCGACCACGGACCACGCGCCGCCGCTCGCCCGGGACCAAGGGTCCCCGATCTCGGGATGTTCGCCAGGGTGGACGGCCCGTCCCGGGCCGCAGGCTCGAGCCATGGTGCTACGGGCCCGGGACGTCATGACCCGCCGAGTCGTCACGGCGTTCCCCGAGACGACGATCGAACGGGCCGCCGAGGTGCTGACCGAGAACCGCTTCAGCGCGCTGCCCGTGGTCGACGACCGGCACCGCCTCGTCGGCATCGTGACCACCTCGGACCTGCTCCGCGCCGCGGTCGTGCACGATCGCGTGGGGGAACCGGTCGGAGAGGTGATGACCACAACCCCGATGTTCATGACCTCGGACGCCGACGTGCGCATCATCGCCCACCGACTCCGTCGTTACGGGGAACGACGGGCCATGCCGATCGTCGACAAGGGCGTGGTGGTCGGGATCGTCACCCGCGGCGACATCCTGCGCCGACCTCCGCGAGGGGGCCCGGTGGGGCGGTGGTTCGACCGCCTCACCCCGGGGAGACCGCATCACCGGGGGTGGCGGTCCGGGGGCCGCGGGGGACGGTGTGCGGCCGACGTGATGACTCCCCTCGAGGACGTCATCTGCGTCGACGAGGACGCCCTGGTCGACACCGCCGCCGCGCTGCTGACGCAGAACCGCTGGAGGGCGCTGCCGGTGCTGAGCGGGGACGACCTCGTCGGCGTCGTCAGCGAGGCCGACCTGTTGCCCGACCGGCTCACCGGCCGGCGCACACCGCTGCCGCGCACGGTCGGCGGTGCGATGTCCCGCGACCTGGTCACCGTGCGCGCCAGCACCTCGACCGACGATCTCGCCCGAGCCATGGTCTCTCGGGGTCTGCGGATGGTGCCCGTCGTCGACGACGACGACCGGATGGTCGGCGTGGTGAGCCGAGGGGATCTCCTCCGCGAGGAGTATCGCCGGAGGCGGTCGACGAGGGCGGCGTCCTCGCCGTCGTCGTCCTCACCCGGATCAGTCGACGAGCGGCACACGTCGGACGTCGTCGAAGGTCCGTGAGCCCGAGATCAGGGGCAGCTGTGTGACCACGGCCTTGACGCGCCGGTCGCTCGCCGCCACGACGATGGCGTGCCCGCCCGCGAAGCTCGTCCCCCAGAGCCCGATGCGGTCGGCGTCGACCTCGGGTCGCGACTGCGCGTAGGAGATCGCGTCCTGGATGCACCGCACCTGCTGCCAGGGGTCGATCTCCTGGCGCGGGGTCGGGGTGAGGGCGTCGCTCGCGCCGAAGCCGGGGTGGTCGTAGACCAGGCACGCGAGTCCGGCGGCCTGCAGCACCTCGGCGTAGTCGGGCGTCGCCATCTCCTTGACCCCGGAGAAGCCGGTCTGCAGGACGACGCAGGGGCCGGCGCCATGCCCCTCGGGTGGCGGGTAGAACCAGCCGCGCAGGGTGGCGCCCTGGGCGGTGAACTCGACGTCCTCGACAGCCTCGACAGGCACGCGATCCTCCTCGATCCGGCGATCTCGAGGAGTGATGCTGGTCGGTGCGTCCCGCGTGCGGCTGGTGTCGCCGTGCCACGAACCGGCCATCGGCTGCCGACCTCGCGGCGCGGCAGCGTCAGCAGACGGCGGAGAACCGCTCGCGGTAGTCGCTCGGGGAGTAGCCGTAGGCGCCGCGGAACGCCCTGCTGAAGTGGCTGGCGTCGGTGAAGCCCCAGCGGATCGCGATGTCGGTGATGGTCCCGGCGGTGGTGACGATGTCGTGCCGCGCCCGCGCCAGACGTCGGGTGCGCACGTACGCGGCCACGGTCTCCCCGGACTCCTCGAACATGCGGTACAGCGTGCGCACCGAGACGCCCTGGGCGGCGGCGATCCGTTCCGGTCGCAGGTCGCCGCTCGGCAGCTGCCCCTCGATCCAGGCGTCGACCAGGGCGCGCGGCGGGGTCGGGACATGCGTCCCGGACGACGGGCCCGCACCGGCGAGCGCGGCGGCGACCAGCTCCAGCGCCGCGTTGCGCGCGGCACCCCGCGCCGCGGTGTCGAGCTGTGCGCCGCTGCGCGCCAGCAGGTCCAGGTAGCCGGCCAGGAGCTGCGTCGCGGACGCCGTCGGCTCGAGCACGGCGGACCGGAAGAGGCGGGAAGCTCCGCCGACCTCGTCGAGGGCCGGGGAGGTCCGCGCCGCCCGCCGTCGGCTCCGGACGCCGCTGCAGGGGTCGCAGGCCGTGTCGACGATCGTGAGGTCGTGCAGCCGGTGGCGGCGGACCCGCGCCCGGAACGCCGACCGCGGCCGGTCCGGGGCGAGCCGCACCGCCATGTCGAGGTGGGTGCGCGACATGAGGGCCTCGACGGCGGCCTCGCGCTGGTCCGGGAGGACGTCGTCGACGTCCTCGACGAGCGCCGGGAGCCCGGTCACGCCGTGCCCCGGACGACGTCCCGGCCTCCGAGCGCCGGCACGGCGATCACGTCGAACAGGTGCTCGGCGCGCGGGGCGAGGGCGGCCTGGTCGCCGAGCCACGCGAGGGCGGCGATGAGCGCGAAGAGGTCGGTGCCGTCCATGCCGGGACGGGCGACGCCGGCCTCCTGCGCCCGGAGCAGCAGCCGGGCGCCGGCGGCGCGGAGCGCGACGCACGACGCGTGGAGGGCCGAGTCGGGGGCCTCGATCGCCGCCACCATGATCTCGGTGACCCCGTGGTACGTGGTCGTGAACCGGGTGCAGTCACGCACCCAGGTCAGGAGGGCCTCCTCCGGCGTGCCGGTCCGCTCGAGGTCCGCGGCGTGCGCGGTCAGCTCGTCGAAGCTGGTGCGCAGCAGTGCCTCGAGCAGGGCCTCCCGGGTGGGGAAGTGGCGGTAGAGGGTGCCGAGCCCGACGCCCGCCCGGCGGGCGATGTCGCGCAGGGAGGCGTCCGCGCCGTGCTCGGCGACGACCCCGCGAGCGACCTCGAGGAGGTGGTCGTAGTTCTTCCTGGCGTCCGCCCGCATGCCACCAGCTTGACACACGGAGCACCGCTCCGAATATTCTGAGCACTGCTCCGCTTAGGGGTGGGGCGCTCGACGAGGGGAGAGGTGCGCATGTCGACGACCATGACGGCGATCCGGCAGCACGAGTTCGGCGGCCCGGAGGTGCTGCGCGCTGACGAGGTGCCGGTGCCGGTGCCGGCGGCGGGGGAGGTCCTGGTCCGCGTCCGTGCGGCGGGCCTCAACCCGCCGGACTGGTACCTGCGCGCGGGCATGCCCGAGGTGCCGGCGCACCTGCGTCCCCCGATGGACCTGCCGATGACGCTCGGTACGGACGTCTCCGGTGTGGTGGCTGCCGTCGCGGACGGCGTCACGGAGTTCGCCGTCGGCGACGAGGTCTTCGGCCTGCTGCGCTTCCCCGAGACCATGGACGCCGGCGCCTACGCCGAGTACGTCACCGCGCCCGCCCGGGACCTCGCCCGCAAGCCGGCGAGCCTCGACCACACCCACGCGGCCGCGGTGCCGATGGCGGCCCTCACGGCCTGGCAGTTCCTCGTCGAGCTCGGGCACGACCACCCGTCGCCCTTCCAGGAGGCCCGGCACTCCCCGGTGGCCCTCGGCCCGGGGACGACCGTGGTGGTCAACGGCGCGGCCGGGGGTGTCGGGCACGTCGTGGTGCAGCTCGCGACGTGGCAGGGCGCCCGCGTCGTCGCGATCGCCTCGGGCCGGCACGAGACGTTCCTGCGCGATCTCGGGGCCGACGAGTTCATCGACTACACGGCACAGCGCCCCGAGGAGGCCGTGACGGGCGCCGACCTGGTGGTCGACGTCGTCGGCGGCCCCACGAGCGGGCGCTTCCTGCGCACCCTGCGGCGGGGTGGCTCGCTGTTCCCCGTGTACGTCGCCCGGTACGACCCGGAGGAGGTGGCGGCGGCCGGCGTGACCGTCTCGGCCACCCAGGTCCGCGCCAGCGGCGCGCAGATGGCCCAGCTCGCCGCGCTGTTCGACCAGGGCGTGCTGCGCGTGGCGATCGACAGCACGTTCCCGCTCACCGACGCCGCGCAGGCCCACGCGCACGCCGCGCGGGGCCACCTCCAGGGCAAGATCGTGCTCACGGTCGGGGACGGGTCGTGAGGACCGTCGATTGCCGGGCCGGCGTCGTGGCGGGACGCTTCGTCCCGACGTCGAGACAGGGGGATGGCCCATGGCCGCGCCGACCCGCGAGGACAAGTTCAGTTTCGGGCTCTGGACGGTGGGCTGGCAGGCCCGCGACCTGTTCGGCGAGGCGACGCGTCCCGTCCTCGCCGCGGTGGAGGCGGTCCACCGTCTCAGCGAGCTGGGTGCCTACGGCATCACCTTCCACGACGACGACCTGATCCCGCCGGGCAGCAGCCCCGACGAGCGGGACCGGATCGTCCGGGAGTTCCGCGGTGCCCTCGACGAGACGGGGCTCGTGGTGCCGATGGCCACCACCAACCTGTTCGGCGACCCGGTGTTCAAGGACGGCGGGTTCACCAGCAACGACCGCAGCGTGCGCCGCTACGCGATCCGCAAGGTGATGCGCAACCTCGACCTGGCGGCCGAGTTCGGCGCGCACACCTACGTGTTCTGGGGCGGGCGGGAGGCCTCGGAGGTCGACTTCGGCAAGGACGTCCGCGCCGCGCTCGACCGCTACCGCGAGGCCATCGACACGCTCGCGCAGTACGTGGTCGACCACGACTACGGCATCCGGTTCGCCCTCGAACCCAAGCCCAACGAGCCCCGGGGCGACATCCTGCTGCCCACCATCGGCCACGCTCTGGCGTTCATCCACGAGCTCGAGCACGCCGACATGGTCGGGATCAACCCCGAGACCGGGCACGAGCAGATGGCCACGCTCAACTACACCCACGGCATCGCGCAGGCGCTCTGGGCCGGCAAGCTGTTCCACATCGACCTCAACGGGCAGAAGGGCCCGCGCTACGACCAGGACCTCGTGTTCGGCTACGGCGACCTGCTGCAGGCGTTCTCGACGGTCGACCTGCTCGACAACGGCTCCGCGGGCGGCGGGCCGGGCTACGACGGCCCCCGGCACTTCGACTACAAGCCGCTGCGCACCGAGAGCATCGAGGGCGTGTGGGAGTCGGCGCTGGCGAACATGGAGACGTACCTCGCGCTGCGGGAGAAGGCGCGGGCGTTCCGCGCCGACCCCGAGGTGCAGGAGGCCCTCGCGGCCGCCTGGGTCCCCGAGCTCGCGCAGCCCACCCTCGGCGAGGGCGAGACCTACGCCGACCTGCTCGCCGACCGCTCCGCGTACGAGGACTTCGACATCGACCGCGCCCGCACCCAGGGCTACGGCTTCGCCCGCGTGCAGCGGCTCGCCGTCGAGCACCTGCTCGGGAGGCGCTGAGATCCTGGCCGCGTAGGTTCCGCGCGTGAGCTACCAGATCGTCGACCCGGCCGACCTCGACACCGGACGGGGCCCGCACCCTGCCGCGAGCCCCTTCGAGAAGCGGGTCGGGGAGGCGCTCGGCATCACGGCCTTCGGGCTGTACCAGATCGAACTGCCGGCCGGCGAGGAGACCGTTCCCCACGACCACCGTGACGACCACGCCGAGGACGCCTACGCCATCCTGAGCGGGCACGGCTGGGTGGTCGTCGACGGGGAGGAGACGCCCGTCGAGCCCGGGCAGTACATCGCCGTCACGGTGGAGTCGTCCCGGCACCTGCGGGCCGGGCGCGACGGTCTGGCCTTCGTCGCCGTCTGCGCCACGCCCCCGGCATGACCGACCGGCTCGCTCGTCGCCGGACGCGCCGGACGCGCCGGCCCTGCCGTCCCGGGTCCTGGCCGTCGGGGTCGGGTCGTCGTCCCGCTGCGGCGTGGGGGTAGCCCCACCCCGGTCAGGGGGCCGTCTCCCTCGTGACCCACGTCACCGGCGAGCACGCTCGTGAGTATCCGGGACACGCCGACCGGGCGGTCCCGCTCCACGAGGGGGACGCGATGACCACACCCCACACGCACCACGACCAGACCCCGTGGAACGGGCCGTTCCCGGGCGTGCCGCCCGTCCCCTCCCAGCGCTCCGTCCACCCCACGCCGCCGGCGCCGTGGGCGGGCCCGTTCGCCCCCGCGACCCCGCCCGCGGGTCTCCAGGCCTGGCCCCCGCCGCCGCCCGGGGCGCCACCGGGTCCGCCGCCCTTCGGTCCGGCGGCGGGTCCGGCGGGTCCGGCGGGTCCTGCACGGCCACCCGGTGGCCCGCGCCCCCGGACGGCGCGCAACGTGCTGCTCGCCGTGGCCGTGGTCGTCCTCGGTCTGGTCACGCTGGCCCGTCTCGGTCAGTCCGACGGCACCGCCGCCGCACCCGCCCCGGTGCCCGCCTCCACCACGGCGGCCCCGGCGCCGGTCACGCCCGCTCCGACGCCGAAGGGCCCCCGACCCGCGACCGGCGCCGTGATCGTCGAGCAGGGACGCAGCGGGAACGGGGAGCTGACCGCCGTCAACGGCGGGAGCACCGACGCCTACGTCACCCTGGCGTCCGGGCAGCAGGTGATCCGCGGCTTCTACGTGCGTGCCGGCGAGACCGCGACGATCAGCGACGTCCCCGACGGCACCTACGACATCTACTTCGCCACCGGCGAGGGGTGGAACGAGGACCTCCGCGGGTTCACCGCCGCCCGCCAGGCCACCCGTTACGACGACCCGTTCACGTTCACCACGACCTCGACGCAGTTCACGACGTGGACGGTCACGCTGACCCCGGTCGTCGGGGGCAACGCCCCGAGCAGCGACCTCTCGCCGGACGCCGTCCCCCGCTGACTCGCGGTGGGGCACAGGCCGACGACGTTGCCCCCAACGTTCCTGTGTCCTGCGCCATACGGGCGACGGTAGGGTGCGACGACCGCGTCCGACATCACCGATGGTCCACGGACGCGGGGAGGGGGGGCGTCGTGACCGAGGAGGACGCCGGCCACGTGCTGGACGACCCGCTGCGGACCAAGGGGACGTCGTTCACCCACGAGGAGCGCCGCGAGCTGGGTCTGCTGGGGCTGCTGCCCTACGCGGTGACGACGCTGGACGAGCAGGTGGCGCGGTCGTGGGGCGAGGTGCGCCGCCAGGCCACCGACCTCGACCGCTACATCTATCTGCGCGCCCTGCAGGACCGCAACGAGCGCCTGTTCTACGCCGTGCTCGCCGCCGACGTGCCGACCGCGCTCCCGCTCGTCTACACCCCGACCGTCGCCGAGGGCTGCCGGCGGTTCTCCGAGATCTGGCGCCGCCCACGGGGGCTCTACCTGTCCTGGCCCGACCGCGACCACCTCCGTGAGGCCCTGCGCAACCGTCGCCAGCGCGAGGTGGACGTCATCGTCGTGACCGACGGGCAGCGCATCCTCGGCATCGGCGACCAGGGCGTGGGCGGCATGGGCATCCCCGTCGGGAAGCTCTCCCTCTACACGCTCATCGGCGGCATCGACCCGGCCCGGACCCTGCCGGTGCTGCTCGACGTCGGCACCGACAACCCGACGCTGCTCGACGACCCCTTCTACCTGGGCTGGCGCCACCACCGCATCGGCGACGACGACTACGACGCCTTCGTCGAGGCGTTCGTCGCCGCGGTGCAGGACGAGCTGCCCGACGTGCTGCTGCAGTGGGAGGACTTCGCGACCCCGCACGCCCACCCGATCCTCGAGCGCTACCGCGACCGGTTGCTGACCTTCAACGACGACATCCAGGGCACCGCCGCCGTGGCGCTCGGGGCCCTGCGCGGGGCGACCGAGGTGGCCGGGGTTCCGCTGCGGGACCAGCAGGTCGTGATGCTCGGCGCCGGCTCCGCGGGCATCGGGGTGATGGAGATGGTCCGCCAGGCCATGGTCGACGAGGGCCTGTCCGCCGACGAGGCCCGCGACCGGTGCTGGGTCGTCGACGTCCGCGGCCTGCTCACCACCGACCGCGACGACCTCTCGGCCGCCCAGCGCGCCTTCGCCCACGACCCGGCCGCCGTCGCCGGCTGGGGGGTCACCGGGCTGCCGTCGCTGGCCGACGTGGTGGCCCACGTGCAGGTCGGGGTGCTGGTCGGCCTGTCCACGGCGCAGGGCGCGTTCACCGAGACGATCGTCCGGACCATGGCGGGTCGGGTCGAGCGGCCGATCATCTTCCCGCTGTCCAACCCGACCGACAACGCCGAGGCCCGCCCCGCCGACCTCGACGCGTGGACCGACGGGCGGGCCCTGATCGCCACCGGCTCGCCGTTCCCGCCGCTGCACCGCGAGGACGACGGGGACGTGCCCGTCGCCCAGTGCAACAACGTCTACATCTTCCCGGCCGTGGGCCTTGCCGTGACCGCGGCGCGGGCGACCCGGGTCACCGACGCGATGATGCGTGCCGCGGCCGGTGCCCTCGGCGCCGCCTCGCCCGCCCTGGCCGACCCCCACGCGCCGCTGCTGCCACCGTGGGCCGACGTCCGCCGGGTCGCCGACGACATCGCCCTCGCCGTCGCCCGGCAAGCCGTCGCCGACGGCGTGGCCCCGCCGGCCTCCGACGACGACCTGCGCGCCGCCGTCCACCGGACCCGCTGGGCGCCGGAGTACGGGCGGGGCTGATCGGGTGCCTCGTCGAGGCGCATGTGCTGCGTCGTCGGGGGTATTTTCTTCTCCCCGACCCGAGGAGCGTCATGGTCATCACCGGCCTTGCCCTGAGAGTGCTCGGCCCTGCCGTCAAGGCCGTCGCGGTCGCGATGGCGCCCGTCGTCGCCGTCCTCGTGTGGGGCGCGGTCGAGAACGAGAGGGACAAGAAGAAGCGGACCGTGGAGGTCGGGACGGGGCCCTGACGCCCGATCACCCCCGCAGCACGATCCGGACGCGAGGCGGAACGCCGGACTCGACAGCGCTCACCGGAGACCCGCGTCGTCGAGGGGCGTCGAGAACGGGGGGCGCGTCGAGGCCGGACGGTGTTGTGCGTGGCTGACGTCGTCGCCGCCGTGGCGTGGGGGGAGCGGGTGGAGCTCGGCTCCCAGAGTGCGTGCGAGGGCGTGGAGACGCCGCCGGAGTGCTCGTTCCCGCCCGCGTGCGCCGAGGCGCCACGGCTGGGCGATCGTGCGGATGTCGTCGAGCCGCACGCCGGCCTCGGCGCACATGGCGCGGACCAGGACACGCCGCCGGACCAGATCCCTCGTGGCGCGGTCGGCAGCGCGCTGCTGCATCACGGCGTCGGTGCTCAGCGGCGCCTGGGGACGGACGAGGGCGACGAGCAGGGCCCGGTCCTCACACCGTGCCCGATCCACCGCCTCGGCGAGGGTGGTCTGCACGTCGGTCTCGTCGCGCACCCCGACCAGCAGGTGGTCGTCGCGGTCGGGGCGGTCGCGTGCAGGGGCGGGAAGGCCTCCGCCTTCTCGCGCCGCCTCGTCGATCGCGATCACGGGCTCCGTCGACGGCTCGTGCGCGAGCGACCTCTCGAGGCATGCCGGCATGTCTCACCTCCCAGCTGGCCGTGCTCACGGGTTCCGCGGCCACGGCTCCGGTGGTGAGGTCTCCCTCCCTCATCGCCGCGGCACGTCGGCACGGCAGGCGGTGAGTGGCTTCGCCGGATGTCGGGCGACACCGTGATGACGACGAAGTCCAGGATCGAGGTACTCCCCTCACGACGCACAATACACGAACTAATATTCGTGTGTCTAGAGTCGTCGTTCGGCGGAGCCACCGTGGCCCGCCGTGTCGTCGGTGAACAGCTCGAGGAGCTCACCGACCGCGTGATCGCGCTCGGCGGGGTGACGGAAAGGCCCGGCCGGGTTCACCTCGTAGCGGTTACGGCGTCCCTCCCGGGCCCGGCGCAGGTAGTCGGCGGCCTCGAGGTCGGCAACGATCGACTGCACCGATCGCTCCGTGATCCCGACCAGCAGCGCCACGTCGCGCAGGCGCATCCTGGGGTCGCGAGCCAAGGCGACCAGCACGTGCGCGTGGTTGGTCAGGAAGGTCCATCCCGACGAGGTGTGACCGTGTGCGTCCACGTCGTCGGCCTGCTGCTCGGCCCAGTTCGTCGAGACCACGTCGCACTCCCCGGATCGTGCCTGCACGCCCACTCCGCCACAGCGCGATTCGCGCATCGAGCATCGTACGAGGGGATGGTCGTGGCGCGGCCTGACGTGACGGGAGCCCCAGTGGCCGGTCAGCTCGAGGTGTCGTGCGGGTCCGGTTCGGCGGGAAGGCGGAGCGCGTAGATCGCGATCACCAGCAAGGGCACGAAGGTGGCCAGCATGCTGATCGCCAACACGGCCCACGGGCCCGGGAGGAAGGCCGCAAGCAGGATCAGTGCCACGGTGAGCACCGCGGCGACCTGGACCAGTCGGTTCCAGCTCCGCTGGTCCATCGGTTCGCCACCGCCCGGTCCCGGGTCGGCGATCGCCGGTCGTCGCCGCTCGGACCCGTCGTCGGTCCCGGGTCCGTTCCCATCCGCCCGGGGTCGATCTCGCGGAGGGTCGACGCGACGTGGCGGGCGGGGGCCGAGACGGCGCATGCGGGCGCCGAACCGGGCGTCGGTGAGATCGAGCCAGGCGGCGATGTCGTCCAGGCGGCGCTGCTCGTGCTCGTCCAGCGGTCGGGCCCGGCCGGCGCGATCGTCGTCGAAGACTCCGTGGGGATCGGGCATGGCGGTGTCTCTCCAGGATGCGGCAGCGGGCGATCAACCGGCGACGGCGCGCGGCGGGGCGGGCTGCGGACGGGGCTGCTCGATCGTCGTCGTCGTCGCCGCTCCGGTCCCGGCGGGACGCGACTCGACGAGGCTCACGGCGAGTAGGGACACCGCCGCGACGGCTTCCGCTCCCAGGTCGAGGACATCGGCCACGACCCGCAGCAGGAGATGTGGTCTCCGCACGATCGAGCCCTTCTGTGTGGGTCGCGCATCACCACGGAGCAGGTCCACCTTCTCCGTCGGATCTCGGCGCTGCGATGCGCTCCCGATAGTACGATCTATATTTCGCGTGTCAAGAAGCGCGTATTGTGCATCGTCGGAGGTAGCCCGTGGAGGCGTCGTCGACGTCGGCACCGTCGACCCGTCCGCCGGGGCCGACCGCCCGGCAGGCAGGAGGCACCGCTGCGCAGCCCGACGGTCTCTCGACGTCCGTCGTCGCGACCTCGCGGCGACCTATGCTCGGCGCCGTGGACACCCGTCGCTGTCCGTGCGGATCGCTCGAGGACGTCGGCGCGTGCTGCGGTCGCTACCTGGGCGACGACGGTGCCGCGCCGCCGACGGCGGAGGCCCTGATGCGGTCGCGGTACACGGCCTTCGTCCGCGGCGACGTCGACCATCTGCTGCGCACCTGGCACCCGGACACCCGACCCGCGACGTTGGAGCTCGATCCGGGGGTGCGCTGGACAGGGCTCGAGGTGCTCGAGCGCGTCGGCGGTGGCCCGTTCGACGCCGAGGGTGTCGTCGAGTTCCGCGCCCACCACGAGCGCGGTGGGCGTGCCGGGGTCCAGCAGGAGCGGAGCCGGTTCCTCCGGGACGCGGGGCGGTGGGTCTACGTGGACGGGGTCGTCGCCGGGTCACGCCGACGGTGACGCCGGATCGACGACCCCCTGCTCCCTCAGGCGTGGGCCTTGGCCTTCCGGCGCCACTGCGTGAGGGGACGCTCGGTGTAGCCGTTGGGCTCGGTCCCGCCGGTGAAGACCAGCTCGAGGGCGGCCTGGAACGACTCGCTCTTGTCCGGGTCCGGCGCCATCGGCGGGTAGCCGGCCACGCCCTCGTTCTGCTCGTCGACCAGGGCGGCCAGGCGCACGAACGTCTCCCGCACCGTGTCGGCGTCGACGACGCCGTGCTCCAGCCAGTTCGCGATCAGCTGGCTGGAGATCCGCAGCGTCGCGCGGTCCTCCATGAGCCCGACCCCGTCGAGGTCGGGCACCGTCGAGCAGCCGATGCCCATCCCGACCCAGCGCACGACGTAGCCGAGGATCGACTGGGCGTTGGTCTCCAGCTCCCGGCGCACCTCGTCGTCCGACAGGGTGCTCGGGTCGGTGAGCGGGAGCTCCAGCAGGTTCCGGCGGTCGGCCGTCTCCCGCTGCGCGATCTCGTCCTGGACGGCGTGCACGTCGACGCGCAGGTAGTGCAGCGCGTGCAGCGTCGCGGCGGTCGGCGAGGGCACCCATGCCGTGTTCGCGCCCGCCTTCGGGTGCCCGATCTTCTGCTCGAGCATCTCGGCCATGGCGGCGGGCTTGGCCCACATCCCCTTGCCGATCTGCGCGCGGTGCTCGAAGCCGGCCGCCAGGGCGACGTCGACGTTGCGGTCCTCGTAGGTCTGCAGCCAGACCGTCGACTTCATGTCTCCCTTGCGCAGCACCGGCCCGGCGGCGAAGCAGGTGTGGATCTCGTCGCCGGTCCGGTCGAGGAACCCGGTGTTCACGAAGATCACGCGGTGCGCGGCCTCGCCGATGCAGGCCGACAGGTTGGCCGTCGTCCGCTTCTCCTCGTCCATGATGCCGATCTTGAGCGTGTTCGTGTCCAGGCCGAGGGCCTCCTCGACCGCCGCGAACAGCTCGACGGTCAGCGCGACCTCCGCCGGCCCGTGCTGCTTGGGCTTGACGACGTAGACGCTGCCGGCGCGGGAGTTGGTGTGCGATCCGAGCCCGCGCAGGTCGTGGAGGGCGGCGACGGCGCACACGAGCGCGTCGAGCACGCCCTCGGCGACCTCCTCGCCGTCCGCGGTGAGCACCGCGTTCGTGGTCATGTGGTGCCCGCAGGTGCGGACCAGCATCAGCGAGCGACCCGGCAGCGTCAGCGCCGAGCCGTCGGGGGCGGTGTACTCGCGGTCGGGGTGGACCCGGCGGGTGACGGTCTTCCCGCCCTTGGGGAACTCCGCGACCAGGTCGCCGGTCATCAGCCCGAGCCACGTGCGGTAGGCCAGGGCCTTGTCCTCGCCGTCGACCGTCGCCACCGAGTCCTCGAGGTCGACGATCGTGGTGACCGCCGACTCGAGCACGACGTCGCTGACGTCCGCGTGGTGCTGGCGTCCCACCTGCGTGGACGGGTCGATCACCAGGTCGACGTGCAGGCCGTGGCGGACGAGCAGCACGTTTCCGCGGCCGTCGGCGTCCGGCGCGTTGAAGCCGGCGAACGCCGACGGGTCGGCGAGGCCGACCGTGCCGTCCGCCGTGTCGGCGACCAGCCCGTCGGTCGACGCCCGGTAGGCGGTGACGTCGGCGTGGCTCCCGCGCTCGAGCGGGAAGAGCTCGTCGAGCACCGCGTCGGCGGCCTCGATGACCTGGGCGCCGCGCTGCTCGTCGTAGCCCGGGGCGAGCTCGTGGTCCTGGGGGAGCGCGTCGGTGCCGTAGAACGCATCGAACAGCGAGCCCCAGCGGGCGTTCGCGGCGTTGAGCGAGAACCGCGCGTTCGTGGACGGCACCACCAGCTGCGGGCCGGGGACCTCGGCGATCTCCGGGTCGACCCGGTCGACGTCGATCGTCGGGACGCTCGACGGCTCCGGCTCGAGGTAGCCGAGATCGGTCAGCAGCTTCTCGTAGTCGTCCCGGGAGCCCGCGCCGTGCTCGCGGTGCCAGGCGTCGATCTTGCCCTGCAGATCGTCCCGCTCGGCCAGCGCCGTCGCGATGCGGGGCGCGAACCGCTCCTGCAGATCCGCCAGGGTCGACCAGAACTGCTCAGGGGTGATCTCGACCTGCGCGAGCAGCTCGTCCTCGACGAACGCTCGCAGGTGCTCGTCGACCTTCAGCCCGGAACGCTCGGACATCTCGGACACTGACGGACCGCCTTCCTCACCTGCTGGACCCATCGGGCTCGCGACGACGACCTCCGTCGCCGTCGGCTGCCGTCTACCCGCGTCGTCCGGAGGGCGACACGGAGAGCGCGACCCTCTGTACTTGCCCGCGCGGGCACCTGTCGAACACCCGCGAGCTGATCGGCGACTCGCCCCGTCCCGCAGGAACCGCCCGCGAGCAGGAACGATGCTGGTTTCGCCCTGACAGCGCAGGGTCATCCCGAGCGATGGCTGAACACACGGGGAGTGCGCGTGGCCCGCGCGGCCCCACATCGCATGACGGCGGCCCGGTGGCGAACGCGGAGCGTGGGCATCACCCCTCGGTGGCGCAGCCCCACCTCGACGCGGAGGGAGCGATCGCCGAGGCCGAGGCGAACGCCGCGCGCTCGAGCACGACGCAGCAGCCCCTCGGCCCCCTCGGTTCGCCGTTGAATCGCCGCTCGCCGTTCCTGATCGGGCTCAGCGCGGCGCTCGGCGTGGCGGTCGTCATCGCCCTGGTGCACCTGGTCACCGTCGCGGCCGGCGTCCTGGTCCTGATCGGGGTCGCACTGTTCGTCGCGCTGGGGTTGGAGCCGGCGGTGTCCTGGCTGGCCCGCCGCGGGCTGCGGCGCGGGTTCGCGGTCACCCTCGTCTGCATCGGATTCGTGGTGATCGTGGGCGGCTTCCTGGCGCTGGCCGTTCCCCCGATGATCGAGCAGGCGGCCGGTTTCCTGGGGCAGACGCCGCGGTACCTGCAGCTGTTGCAGGACCGCAGCTCGACCATCGGGCAGCTCGACGCCCGGTTCGGACTGCAGCAACACCTCGAGCAGGCCCTCGCCGGCAACAGCTCGATGCTGATCAATGGTGTGCTCGGGGCAGGGTTGGCGGTCCTGGGCTGGTTGGGCGACACCGTGGTCGTCGTCGTGCTCACGGTGTACTTCCTGGCCACACTGCCCGGGATCCGCCGAGCGGCGTACCGGTTGGCGCCGGCCTCACGGCGGCCTCGCGCCGTCTTGATCGGCGACGCCACCTGCGTCCGCTTCGGGGGCTACGTGTTGGGCAATGTGGTGATATCGGTGGTCGCCGGCGCGGCCACGTTCGTCTGGCTGCTGATCCTCGGTGTGCCCTATGCACTGTCGTTGGCGGTGCTGGTCGCCCTACTGGACCTGATCCCCGTCGTCGGGCCCGTGATGGGCGGCGTCCTGACCACACTGGTGGTCCTGACCGTGTCCTGGCCTCTGGCGCTGGCCACGGTCGGCTTCTTCGTGGTGTACCAGCTCGTCGAGGACTACCTGCTGACGCCGAAGATCATGGGTAGGACAGTGGACGTCCCCGCCGTGCTCACCGTGATCGCGGTGCTGGTCGGCGGCGCACTGCTGGGCGTCATCGGAGCCTTGGTGGCCATACCGGTCGCCGCCGCCGTGCTGCTGGTCATCCGAGAGATCGTCTTTCCGCGGCTCGACCGCACCTGAGGCCGTCGCCCTGAGCCACCCTGGCCGGGCCCGGCCGACATCGCTCGATGACGACGATGCGGCCGGCGGCCGCTCACGAGGGCCCCGCGGCCCCCAGGGGCAGGGCCGACGGTCCTACCCCGACAGCCTGCCCGGGAGTGCCTTGGGGGAGGACGCGTCGGCGGGGTGTCGACGACGGGGAAGCAGCCGCGGCGGCGCACCGTGTGGCGAGGAGGGCGGGTCGAATGCTCAGCGATCGAGACCGGCACGTGCTGGACGAGGTCGAACGCGAGCTCGCGTTCGCCGACCCCGTCCTCGCCCGACGGATGCGACAGTGGACGTGGCGCGGACGGGCTGCCTGGCGGGTCGTGCTCGCGGCCGTGGGTGTGGCCCTCGCGATCGCGCTCCTGGCACTCGGTCTCGTCGTGCAGGCCGGTCTCGTGGTGATGATCTTGTCGTGGCCCGCCCTCACCGCGCGCCGGATGCACATGAGGGCGCTGCAGCGCCGACCGGCGTCGGGCCGACCTTGAGCGCGCAGACCGGGTCGCGCGCGGCGCTGCTGGCGGCGGGGCGCTCGGCTGCGTGCTCCACGCCCGCTCCCCGAGAACGATGACTCGAGGGAGTCGACCCCGGGTCGCGTTCCGCCGTCGTCAGGACGCCCGGGTGGACGTCCGCGCCTGGGCGACGGCCCGCGCGAGCTCGTCGCGGTTCATCGACGACCGCCCGGAGATGTCGAGCTCGCGGGCCCGTCGGGACAGTTCGGACTTGCTCAGGGTGGCGAGGTCCTCGCCGTCCCCGTCGCCGTCGCCGTCGCCGTCGCCGTTGCCGTCGGGTCCGCCACCGTCGCCCGACCGCGCCTGGCCGCCCGCGGCCTCGACACTGCGGCGCAGCGCCTCGAGGAGGCCGCCGACGTCGGTGGCCTCCGCCGGCGCCTCCGCGGGCACGACCTCGCGGCCCTCGCGCTTGTCGGCGATCAGCTGCTCGACGCGCGCGGTGTAGGTGTCCTCGTACTGGTCGGGCTTCCAGGTCGTCGTCATCGCATCGACGAGCTGGATCGCGGTGTCGAGCTCCTGCTGCTTCGGCTCGTCGTGCACGGGGAGCGAGGAGAGCTGCTCGGTGGGGTCGCGGACCTCGTCGGCCCAGAACAGCGTCTGCAGCGCCAGTACGTCACCGTCGGCGCGCAGCGCGGTCAGGTGCTCGCGCCCGTGCATGGTCACGGTCGCGATGCCGGCGCGGTTGCTCCGTGCCAGCGCCCGGCACAGCAGCCCGTAGGCGTGCGTGTACCTGTCATCGCTCGGCGCCACCCAATAGGTGCGGTCGAAGTAGACCGGGTCGATCTCGGCGAGGTCGACGAACTCGACGACGTCGATGGCCTGGGACCGTCCGGGGGCGACGTCGCGGAGCTCGTCGGGCTCCACGACGACGATCTCGTCGTCGACCTCGCGGCCCTTGACGATGTCGTCGTTCGGCACCACGTCGCCGCTGCGCTCGTTCACCCGCTGCACACGGACGCGATCGGACGTGCCGCGGACGTACTGGTGGAAGTGGATGGTGTGGTCCTCGGTCGCGCTGTAGAGCCCGACCGGGATCGTCACGAGACCGAACGTGATCGCCCCGCTCCAGACCGCCCGTGGTGCCATCACCGTCTCCCGTCCCCGTCCGTCCGCACCGGGTGATACCCAGACGTGCCCGGCGAGGAGCAGCCCGAGCGTGCACCGTCCCGGGGAGCACCAGGGACCGGCCCATCCGGTGGGTCCTCCCGATACCGGAGGTCCATGGGCATCTGAGGTGTTCGTCGCCTCGTCAGCGATTCCACGGAACCCCGGACCGACGAGACGCGCGGCCTCGCCCGCTCGCCGTGTCTCCGCTTCTCAGGCGCATGCTCGTCGCGCTGGAGTGCCCGTGGTGTGGTCCAGCCCTGTACCGAGTGCAGTCCTCGTCGCGAGAGGTGCCCACATGTCGGAGCGACCGCGCGCCGCCCTCGACCCGCCGGCTGGACTCACGCCCGGTGTCGGGTTCGAGCGTCAGTAGACCGTGGTGGTCAGGTCCAGCCCGAGGGCCCGGACCTTGCGGTAGAGGGTCGACCGAGCGATCCCGAGGGCGAGGGCGGCCTGGTTCTTGTTGCCGCCCGCGGCCCGCAGGGCGTTCAGGATCGCCGTGGCCTCGGTCTGTTCGAGGGTGGCCAGCGGCCGCCGCGCTCCCCGTGCGAGGTACTCGGGAGGCAGGTGCTCGACCGTGATCCGACGGCGGCCACCCGCCGTGTCCGCCACGAGCCGGCGGACGAGTGCATCCACGGAGTTGAGGTTGCCGGGCCAGTCGACCCGGCTGAGGGTCTGGATCGCCTCCGGAGTCCACTCCACCCGGCCGCGGCCGCCGGCGCGGTCGGTGAACGCCGCGACCAGGTCGTGGAGATCGTCGAGACGATCGCGCAGGGGAGGGACCTCGACGACGGCGGCGAAGGAGTCGAGGAGCGCGTTGGGCCGACTCGTCCCGTGGATGCTCCGGTCGGCCGTCGCCAGGAGCCGGGCGGGCGGTACCCGGCGGAGGGTCGCCAGCGTCGCCTGCGCCAGTGCGGGGTCGAGGAGGTCGACATGCCGGATGACCAACGAGGCGTCGACGCCGTCCAGCTCGGCCTCGAGCGCGCGGCACCACCCCCTGCGCCCGCGCGAGGCGGCGTCGGCGGCGTCGAGGACACGGACGTCCTGCCACCCCTGCAGGGCCTGGGCGACGGAGAGGCGTCCGGTCCCGGGCTCACCGGTCACGAGCACCGACGACCGGACCCCCCTCAGCGCGATGACCTGCTGGCAGAGCGCCTGCCAGTGCTGGCTCCGCCCGGTGAGCCGGGGCAGTCCGCGCTCGGTCCCGGTGATCGCGCAGGTGTCGTCGACCGTCGAGGGCACGGCACGCCTCGTGATCAGGAGCACCGCGCCGGCGTCGTCCTCGTCGTCGGACACGGCGCGGCAGTCGACGGAGACGACGTGACCGTTCGGCAGGGTCAGGGTGCTGGGGCCGCTCGGGCCGACGAGGGTCCGGCGTGCGTGCTCCCACAGCATGCTCTGGTCGACCCCGCTGAGCAGACGGGCCGCTGCGGCATTGGTGATGATCGTCGACGAGTCGAGGGCGACGACGGGATGGCGGGCATCCCGGTTGTGCCTCGTGTAGGCGTCGAAGAGCTGCTGTTCCCGTCGAGCCGAGCGCAGACGGAGGCCCTCCTCGACGGCCGCGACGATCTCCGTGACCCACGGGAGCATCACGGGCGCGGTGTCGCGGAGGCGACAGACGAGGGAGATGCTGCCCAGGAGCCGACGGTTGATCGGATGGACGATCGGCGCGCTCGCGCAGGTGAAGTCCCGGAGCCGGTCCGAGTAGTGCTCCGGCCCTCGGATCATCTCCGGGCTGCCGGTCAGCATGGTCACGAGGGCGGTCGTCCCGACGACCGACTCGTCCATCGTCGTACCCGGCGCGACCCCGAGCGCGTCCATTGCCTCGGCGAGGCGAGGTGCCTTGACCCATCGGTGGAGCAGCCGACCGTCCCTGTCGGTGAGCACGAGCGCGTACGCCCCGTGCTCCAGGGCGACCTCGCGCCGATTCACCACGGGCGCGACCGCCCGCGCGAGGTAGTGGTCGGAGTCGACGTCGTCGAGGTGGTGCGGCTCGACCTCGTCCGGATCGAGGCCCTGCAACCGCGACCGGCGCCACGACGCGTGGACGGTGGGACGGATCAGGCCGGCCGGAGGAGGCAGCCGGGTGACCGACGACGACAGGAACTCGTCCCGCGCGCGGGAGAATGCGCGGAGCCAGCGCACGACCTCGTCACCGGCCACGGTGCAGCACCCCGGTTCGCGAGATCATCGACCGGAGCCTCCGTCCGCCTCCATCGGCAGTGCGCAGGTCGCAGGTTAGCGGGCGACGCGTTCGGCGGGGTGTAGCAAGATGGGACGGTGGCGGCGGTCAGGGCAGGGGTGGGCCGCCGACCGGCCCACCCCTACACCGTTCAGAACGCCTTGAGCTCCGGGATGACCTTCTCGCTGAACAACCGCATGCTCGCCTCCGCCTTCTCGATCGGCAGCCCGGCGTAGTAGAACGCGCAGTTCAGGTCGTACTCCCCGATGACGTCGCGACGGTGGCGAATCTTCTCGAGGATCTGGTCGGGAGTTCCCCACGTCTGCGCGTGCACGTAGCCCTGGGCCGCGGCCTCCTGGCCGGCCTCGCGGATCATGGCCGCGACGGCGTCGTAGGACTGGTAACCCTTCGTCTCACCGAAGTGGACGCCGGCGAACTCGTAGTGCTTCACCACGGAGATGAAGTACTTGGAGATGTACTCGGTGGCCATCCTCTCGGCTTCTTCCGGGTCCTCCGAACAGTAGACGAACTCGGTCAGGGTGGGCGGGGGCGGCTCGTGTCCCTGCGCCGTGCGGAACTCGTCCTGGTAGTTCTTGATCAAGGGTGCGTGCTGCTCGATCGGGAACTGGACGAATGTCGCCATCGCTGCCCCGAGCCGGGCGGCGACGCCGAGCGAGTCCGGGGACATGGCGATGCACACCATGCGGTCCCGGAACCCCTTCGGTGGAGCCGGCGCCAGGGTGGCCTCGGGCTGGTGGAAGTAGGGGCCGTCACCCACGGCCTTGCCCGTGTCGAGGGCGTTGAGCACGAGCTCGGCGGCCTCGTCGAAGCGGTCGCGGGACTCGTTCATGTCGATGCCCATGGATGCGTACTCGCTGCGGGACAGCCCGCGGCCGAGCCCGAGGCGGACGCGGCCGCCGGCGAGGACGTCCAGCAGGGCGACCTTCTCCGCGACCCGGAGCGGCTGGGACCACCACGGCAGGATGATCGCGCCCGGGACGAGTTCGATGTGCTCGGTGCGCGCGGCGAGGTAGCTCAGGAGTTGCGTGTTGTCCGGGCACATCGAGTAGGGGGCGTCGAAGTGGTGCTCGACGCACCAGACGGCCGAGAATCCGAGCGACTCGGCCAGGTCCGCCAGGCCCAGTTCCGCGGCGTAGAGCTGCGCGTCCGTCAGGCCGGTTTCCTGGGGGTTCTGGAACAGAAGCTGAAGGCTCGCCTTCACGGGAGGTCTCCGTTTCTCCTCGGGATCGGCCTCTATCGCCGTTCTCGTCCCGCGAAGCTAGGACGGACCCGGGTCGTGGCGGTGTAGCGATGCGCTACAGCCGTCGTCGGAGACGGTGTCGCAGAACGCTACAACGCCGGCGGTTCCACGACTGCCAGACTGCCGACCACCATTCTCGATCCCCCGACGACGACACGACGGGAAAGGAGTCGGTGGATGACCTCGCTCACCCCCGTGGTCACCGGCATGTCGTTCCTGGAATGCCCGCGCTGGCACGACGGCCGAATCTGGATGTCGGACTTCTACACGAACCGTGTGCTCTCCGCGGCGGCGGACGGCTCCGATCTGCGCACCGAGCTCGACGTCCCCCACCAGCCCGGTGGCCTCGGCTGGCTCCCCGACGGCCGGCTCCTCGTCGTCTCGGCCCGGGACCGCACCCTCCTGCGGCAGGAGCGCGACGGGACGGTCGTCGTCCACGCGGACCTGAGCGGACACGTCGGCGGGAACCTCAACGACATGGTCGTCGACGCCGCGGGCCGCGCGTACGTGGGCAACTTCGGGTTCGACCTCGGCGCCGGTGCGGACCCGGCACCGACCTGCCTGGTCCGGGTCGACCCGGACGGGAGCGTCCACGAGGTCGCGGACGGGCTGCACTTCCCGAACGGCAGCGCGATCACCGACGACGGCGTCCTGCTGGTCGGCGAGACGTTCGCGAACCGGGTGACCGCCTTCGACGTCGATGCCGACGGGAACCTGACGAGCTGTCGGGTGTGGGCGAAGTTCGGAGACGTGCCGGACGCTGGCGACTTCGCGGCCGTGCTGGGCCAGGTGAAGGTGGCGCCCGACGGGTGCTGCCTCGACGCCGAGGGCGCACTGTGGATCGCCGATGCCCTGAACGGGAAGGTGATCCGGGTCCGGGAGGGCGGCACGGTCCTCGACGAGGTGCCCGTGGGCACCGGTGTGTTCGCCTGCATGCTCGGCGGTGAGGACGGCAGGACGCTCTACCTCTGCTCGGCCCCGGACTTCGATCCCGCCGCGCGAGCCGCCACCCACGAGTCGCGGCTGTTGACGATGCGGGTCGACGTCCCGCACGGCGGCCGGCCGTAGCCGTGCTCGAGCCCGTCACCGACGACGGACAGCTCCGCCGCGCCTTCGGGTGCTTCCCCTCGGGAGTCGCAGCGGTGTGCACCGCGATCGACGGCCGGCCCGTCGGCCTCGTGGCCAGTTCGTTCACCACTGTGTCCCTGCGGCCTCCGCTCGTCGCGATCAACCTGCGGCACGAGTCCACGACGTGGCCGGTCCTGCGGACCGGGCGCCGCCTCGGCCTGAGCGTGCTGGCCGAGGACCAGGAGGAGGTGTGCCGTCGACTCGCGGGCGCGGCAGGCGACCGGTTCACCGGGACGACGTGGCAGGTCACCGACGAGGGGAGCGTCGTCGTCGACGGCGCGGCGCTGTGGCTGGACTGCAGCCTCCACGGCGAGGTGCCGGCCGGAGACCACGACATCGTCCTCCTGCTGGTCCACGCGGTGCGCGGCCGACCCGGCGTCGCCCCCCTGATCTTCCACGGCAGCCGGTTCCGCCGCCTCGGACCGGGGTCACACACCTGACCGGAAAGGACATCCGATGACTGGACGGGTCGAAGGCAAGGTCGCCTTCATCACCGGTGCTGCGCGCGGGCAGGGTCGCTCGCACGCACTGCGGCTGGCGCAGGAGGGCGCCGACATCATCGCCGTCGACATCTGCGAGGCGGTCCCGTACGAGGTGAGCCACCCCGCGACCGAGGAGGACCTCGCCGAGACGGTGCGTCAGGTGAAGGCCCTCGACCGGCGGATCGTGGCCAGGACGGCCGACGTGCGCGACATCGACGCGGTGGAGGCCGCCGTCGAGGACGGGGTGAGCCAGCTCGGTCGCCTCGACATCGTCAGCGCGAACGCGGGTGTCGTCGGCACCCCGACGCCGGCTGAGTCGCTCCCCGAGGACGAGTGGCGCACGATGATCGACATCAACCTGAGCGGGGTGTGGCACACCGTCAAGGCCACGATCCCTCGCCTGAAGGCCGGCGGGGAGGGCGGTTCGATCATCCTCACGAGTTCGGTCGCGGGTACCCGCGGTTACGCGAACATGGCGCACTACGTCTCGGCCAAGCACGGGATCGTGGGGCTCACCCGCACCCTGGCGATGGAGCTGGCCCCGGACAGCATCCGGGTCAACAGCATCCACCCCACCCAGGTCAATACCGACATGATCCACAACCAGCCGATCTACGACCTGTTCACCGGCAAGCCGGGCGCGACGAGGGAGCAGTTCGCCGAGGCGTCGGGTCGGCTGCAGCTGCTCCCGGTGCCCTGGGTGGAACCCGTCGACATCTCCAACGCGCTGCTGTTCCTCGCCAGCGACGAAGCCCGGTTCATCACGGGCGCCGCGCTCGCGATCGACGCCGGCAGCTGTCTGCTCTGAGCCGAACCGTGCCGAACACCTTGTCCTGGGAACGACCACCTCCCGAGAGGGGAACGACGTGCCCGTTCAGCAGCTCGCCGCCACGGGCGCCGAGGTGGAGAGGGCCGTGCGCCGGCTCGCCCGCGGCGAGGGCGTCGTCCTCGTCGACGACGTGCGCGGTGTCGGAGAACTCGTCTTCGCCGCCGAGCACGCCACGACGGAGATGACGGCGTTCGCCGTGCGCCACGGCTCCGGCCATCTGGGCGTCGCGCTCACCGCACGGGCCTGTACGGAGCTGCGCCTCCCGCCGGCGGCGGTCCAGGACGACCTCCCGAGCTCCCAACGCGTGTCGGTCGACCTCGTCGGACGCGGCACCGGCATCTCGGCCGCCGACCGGGCCGCGACGATCGCCGCTCTCGCGGACCCGACCCACGACCCGACCCGCTTCACCCGCCCCGGTCACGTGGTCCCCTACCGCGTCCCTTCCGTGAGCCTGCCCGCCCACCCCACGTTCGCCGAGGCGGCACAGACGCTCGCCGTCCTCGCGCCCGCGCTCTGCCCGGCGACCGCGTTCACGGTGCTGGTCTCGGCCGACCGTCCGGCCGCGCTGGCGAACGAGGCAGAACTGCGCACCTTCGCCGACGAGCACGACCTCGCCCTCGTCACGGTCTCCGAGCTGCTCATGCCTCTCCCGCGGTCCGATGCGCCCACATACCTCGTCGACGGCCCGAGGTGCACCGACCACCGGGGCGATGGCCTCGGGTCGGGCTGGTGACGACTCGGCGGCGCTGATCGACGGGCTCGGCGCAGCGGGTGTTCTCGTCGTCGAGGTCGCTGGGCCGGAGTGGGCCACCGCGCGTGGCTGGACCGTGGACGTCGTGTCGGCTGGCGTACACCGCTGACTTGCGGATCGAGTGCGTCGGTCGCCTGGCTGCGGCGGGACGTGACGCGTGGCAGGTGGATCTCAGCGCGCCACGGGTGGATCGAGACGTCCAGCTCACCGCGGGATCGACGACATCCCGAGGGCCTCTCGAACCGAAGGAGCGCGTCGGCGAGACCACTCCTCATTGCAGGCGCGGGCTGAGCGGGGGCGGCTCGTGCGCGGCGTGCGTCTCGGCCCGGTCCACGGAGACATCGATCGCCTCCCGATGGTCCACGTCCAGAGGTCAGGGGCGCGCGGCCCCCGAGATCGGGTCCTCCGGACCTTCCCGTGAGGTCCTTCGGTGGAGGGAGATGTAAGCCGCGCGATGCGGTGCCTACGGCGGAGCTGCGGAGCGAGACCTGGTCGATGTCGACGGCGAGTACAGGGGGCGTAGGCACGTGATGAAGACGTCGAACCGAGACGTGTCGGGAAGCGGCGAGCCGGGATGCATCGGCGTGCGCGCCGGGAGCACTGCGGCTGAGGCTGATGGCCCGGCGTCGTCGCCCCGCTGTCCGGCTTCGCTGCCGCCGGCGGAGGGGTTGGCGGTCGTGTCGTTCCAAGCGTCGACGGATCGGTGCCCGGCATGACCGCCACGGCGGTCGGCGACCTGGCCGATCGGGTGGCGGGCCCTGTCCTGCGGCCCGGGGAAGAGGGTTACGAGGACGAGCTCGCGGGCTTCGATCTGGCGGTGAGCCAGAGGCCCGCGATCGTCGTGGGGGCGACGGGCCCGGCCGATGTGCTCGCCGCGGTGCGCTACGCGCGCGACGCGGGTCTCGCTGTGGGTGCGCAGGCGACCGGTCATGGCATCACCGTGCCCGCCGACGACGCCCTGCTGATCACCACGCGCCGGGCCGACGGGGTCCGGGTCGACCCCGCCGACCGGACCGCGTGGCTCGAGGCCGGGGCGATCTGGAGCCGGGTGCTGCGCGAGGCGGCGCCGTTCGGTCTGGCGCCGCTGGCGGGCTCCGCGCCCGCGGTCGGCGCCGTCTCCTACACCCTGGGCGGCGGGTTGGGAGTCCTGGGCCGGCGGTGGGGGTTCTCGGCCGACCACGTGCGCCGACTCGACATCGTGACCAGTGACGGGCAGCTGCGTGTGGTCACCGCGGAGGAGCACCCGGACCTGTTCTGGGCGCTGCGCGGAGGCGGCGGCAACTTCGGGGTCGTCACCGGGATGCAGGTCGAGCTGGTGGAGCTGGCCGAGCTCTACGGCGGTGGCCTGTTCTTCCCTGGCGAGGCGGCTGCCGAGGTCCTCTCCGCGCTGCTCGCCGTCGGCCGCGACGCCCCCGACGAGCTCAGCCTGTCGGCTGCCCTGATGCTCTTCCCCGATCTCGCGACCGTGCCGTCGGCGGTGCGGGGCCGCTGGTGCTGCCAGGTCCGTGTCAGCTCGACGGGTACCTCGGAGCGTTGCGAGCAGGTCATCGCACCGCTCCGACGCGCGGCGACCCCGCTGCTCGACACCGTGCGGACGATGCCGGTCACCGATGTCGGGACCATCCACAACGACCCGACCACGCCGCGGGCGACCAACACCCGCTCGCTGGTGCTGCACAGCGCCGACGACGACGCCGTGGCGACCGTGCTGCGCCACGCCGGGCCCGACGCGTCGTTCGGCGTCGAGCTCCGACAGCTCGGCGGGGCGCTGGCCCGCGAGCCCGCGGTACCCAATGCCGTCGGGCACCGCCACGGTGCGGTCACCGTCTACACGACCGCGTACCCGCACCCCGCCGGCTCTCGTGCGTCCGACGGCGCCGCCGAGCAGGCCCTGCTCGACGACCTCGCGCCCTGGAGCGACGGCGGCGCGCTGGTCAACTTCCTCGCCGGCCCCCACGTCACCCCCGCCGACGTCCGGGCCGCCTACGAGCCCGAGATCTGGACCCGTCTCGTGGAGATCAAGACCCGTTGGGACCCCGGCAACGTCTTCCGGATCAACCACAACATCCCGCCCGGGGCGACGGACGCGGCGACTCCAGGAACGACGTCGGAGTCCCACCTCGACGGCGTCGTCTCATGACGTCCCACGTGAGCATTCCGCTCAAGGGCTCGACTGCGGGCATGCAGTACGCCGGGTGGCAGCCGGCCGCCGTGGCGATGTCCGGGCTCGGCAACCACGTCCTCGCCGGGCAGCGCATCCCCGTGGGCGGCGGAGTGACGCTCAACGGAGACGTCTACACGCCGTCGACGCCCGGCCGCTACCCAGCGGTCGTCTCGTTCGGCGGCTACAGCACCGAATGGCACACCGCGGGCGTCCCGACCGGCACCAACGAGATCGGCTCGCCGCCGGTTTTCACCGACCGCGGGTACTGCCCGGTGATCGTCGAGCGCCGCGGCATGGGCCGTTCCACCGGTGAGCAGGTCATGTTCTTCGACCCCCAGGACGTCGACGACCACGAGAAGGTCATCGCCTGGGCGGCGGAGCAGCCCTGGTGCAACGGGCAGGTCGTGCTCTTCGGCACCTCGTACTACGGCATGACCCAGCCCCTGGTCGCCGCCCGACGACCGCCCGCTCTGCGGGCGTTCTTCGCCAACGAGATGTGCACCGACTTCTTCCGGCACCTCGTGCAGTTCGGCGGCGTGCCGGCCAGCTTCTTCCTCGCTCTGTGGATGGGCGGCAACTACACCGAGGCCAACTACACCAAGCGGATGGCGCCGAACCGCCGGGCTCTGATCAGCCACCTCACCAACGGTCCGCTCCACCCGTTGATCGAGAAGCTGGTGCACAGGAACGCCGACCGGATGTTCGACTCCTTCATGGCGAGCACCCCGGTCGAGTGGGCGCGGCGCGTCTACACCCACTGGATCTTCGACGAGAAGACGCGGGAGGAGTCCACGATCCCCGAGGGTTCGTCACCCGTCCTCGGCGACGTCCAGGTCCCGTTCACGGTGGTGCAGAACCTCGGGTACTTCAACCTGCACCAGTTCGGCAGCTACGACCTGTTCGAGAACGCCGCGACCCCCGCCGACCGCAAGTGGATGATCCTCGGTCCGCCCCGGTTCGACCTGCCCGTGTACGCCTGGCAGGGCGAGGCGCTCGCGTTCTTCGACCACATCCTGCGCGACGTAGACAACGGCTACGACGCGCAGCCACCCGTGCGCTACTGGCTCGACGGCGCCGACCGGTTCGCCACCTCCACCGCGTTCCCACCGCCCGACGGGGAGGTGACGCGCCTCTACCTCGGTTCCGGCGGGGACGATCACGCGAAGCATCGGCTCGACGCGCAGCGCACGCCTCCGGGAGCCAACTCCTGGGTCGCCGTGCCGTTCGGCGTCCCGGTTCTCGGCGGCCTCGACGAGATCGCCAACCAGACCCTGGCTTTCGACCTCCCCATCACCGAGGACCTCCACCTCGCCGGGGCGGTCACCGCCCGGCTGAGCGTCAGCAGCAACGAGATCGACACCTACGTCCTCGCCCGGCTCTCGCGCGTCGACACCGCCGGCACTCTCCACCACCTGTCGATGGGAGCCATCCGGCCCGTGGCCCGCACCGAGGACGTCGCGCGCAGCACGGCGATCGAGATCGCGATCGACTCCGGGCGGCGCGAGCCGCTGGTGCCCGGCGATGCGGTCGTCCTGCGCTTCAGCCTGACGCCCGCGCCGACCCGGCTGTGCGTCGGCGAGACCTTGCGCCTCGAGCTCGCCAGCCGCTCGGACCTGCTGCGCAGCGACGTCCGCGAGGGCTACGCCCAGTTCGATCTCCCCGTCCCGCCCTACCTGTCCCGCAACACCGTGCACTACGCGGGGGAGAGCTGGCTCGAGGTGACCACCGTGCCCGTCTCCGGGGGATCGGTGAGAGGCCCCCACGAGATGGGTTCGCCATGACGGATCTCGAGCAGGCGCTCACGGCGCTCGCCTGGGGCGATCCTGCTGTCCTCCAGGACCCCGCGGCGGCGATGTCGAGACTGGGCGTCGACGTCCCCGACGGCATGCGCCTCGACGTCCGGGTCCAGCGCCGGGACACCCTGTACCTGGTCATCCCACCCGCGTCCCCCGACGGCGAGCCAGGCGGCGTGGTCAACCAGATGGACCTGTGGCGCAGCGGCGACCAGTTCGTGTGGATCCTGTCGCAGGACGCCAAGTTGGCGTTGCTGAGCATGCGCGAGCAGTTCCGCGGCCGCACCGGCCAGGACGAGCAGTGAGCGGCGACCGCGTCGCCGAGCACTATCGGTTGGTCAGTACCGATCCCGAGAAGCGCGCGGAGCTGGTGGCCGACCCGAAGGCGGCTCTCGCTGCGTACTTCGGCGCGATCGTCGACGGCGATTACCGCATCGAGGTCATCGAGCAGAGGCCGGACACGATCACCGCGGTCGTCCCTGCTCCGCCCGAGCAGGAGGCCGACCTCCCCGCGCGACTCGCCGACGTCTCCGGGCGGGCCTACGACATGCTGCACACCACGGGGATCGCCGGATACCTCATCCCCGACGGCGCCCTCACGTGGGTGCTGCGCGACATGCGCGCCCTGTGGGCCCGAGGACCGGGCGCAGATGACGCCGGGGCCCCAGCCCCATCGTCCGAGGACCGGGAGTGACACACGGTGAACGTTCGCGACGCGTTCTACGAGGTGCTCCGCGCCCACGGGATCCGCACCATCTTCGGCAACCCCGGGTCGAACGAGTTGCCCTTGCTGAGCAACCTGCCGGCCGACTTCCAGTACATCCACGCGCTGCAGGAGGGCGCAGCCATCGGGATGGCGGACGGCTACGCCCGTGCCTCGGGCCAGCCGGCCCTGGTGAACCTGCACGCCGCGGCCGGCACCGGCAACGCGATGGGCAACCTCACCAACACCCAGGCCGGGCATGTCCCCGTCATCGTCACCTCCGGTCAGCAGGCTCGTCGTTACGCAGCCCTGGGGGCACTGTTGACCAACGTCGACGCGCCGACGCTGGCACGGCCGCTGGTGAAATGGAGCAACGAGCCACTCCGCGCCGAAGACGTCCCGCACGCACTGTCGAGGGGCATCCTGCTCGCGAGATCGGCCCCGGCCGGGCCGGTCTACCTCTCACTGCCGCTCGACGACTGGGACCACGATGTCGATGCCGGTGCCCTCGCGCAGCTCGAGATCCGGGCGGTCCACGGTGACCCCGTGCTGGCCGAGCCGTCGCTGGCGCTGATACGCAGCAGGCTGGCTGCAGCCTCGAACCCCGTCATGATCCTCGGGCCCGGCACCGACGACGCTGCCGGCTGGGACGGAGCAGCCCGGCTGGCCGAGAACCTCGCGCTGCCCGTGTACGTCGCACCCAGTCCGTCGCGCTGCCCGTTCCCCACCCGCCATCCGAACTACCGGGGCATCCTGCCCTCCGACATCCCTGGCGTCGCGAGCGCGCTCGACGGCCACGACCTCGCCATGGCCTTCGGTACCGCGATCTTCCGATACCACGTCTTCGCTGACGGCGACTACCTCCCCGCGGGCACCGAGCTCTGGACCGTCACGTCGGACCCCGACGAAGCGGCCCGCAGCCCCGTCGGTCGCGCTCTGATCGGCAACCCGTCCGATGCCCTCACCCGGCTCGCCGACACGACCCCCTCCGGCGAGCGGGCGCCCCTCGCTGCTCTCGCCCGGCCCCGGCCGCTCGACGAACCAGGTCCCGCCTTCAGCGCCGAGGCCATCATCGACGCGCTCGACGCCGCCAAGGACGAGAGCACCGTGATCGCGCACGAGTGGACCTCGGTGGACACCACCTGGGACCGGTTCGATCTCTCCCGTCCGGGCAGCCTCTTCTTCCCCGACGCGGGAGCGCTCGGATGGGGCCTTCCCGCAGCGATCGGCCTGCAGCTGGGGGACCCGTCGCGGCGCGTGCTGTCCGTCCTCGGTGACGGCGCGTTGCACTACACCGTGAGCGCGCTCTGGACCGCCGCGCACTACCGCGTACCGGTCGTGTTCGTCGTCGCCCGCAACCGCGAGTACGCCGCCTTGAAGAACTTCGCCCAGGTGATGCAGTTCGAGAACGTTCCCGCCCTCGACCTCCCCGACATCGACATCACCGACATCGCTGCCGGATACGGAGTACCCGCGACCCGCGCCACGAGCCTCACCCAACTCACCACCGCCGTGAAGGAAGCCCTGTCCGCCGACGGCCCTCGCCTGGTCGAGGTCCCCCAGCAGCGCCTGTCCACCTGAGTCGCCCTCGCCAGGTGACCTCGACGCACGTCGCAGCGAGCGGCTGGCTTCTGGGAGGTCCACTCCGACAGTCCTTCAGCAGGCGACGGACACGGCTCGAAGGCGGCGACCTCTCAACCGGTCGGGGCCGGCGCGAACGATCTTCCTGGGCGAGAACGTCAGGAGTAAGCGTGCCCCGGAACGATCTGGAGTCACATCGAAGATCGCTCCACGGTGCGTGACCAGCGGAAAGAGTGCGCCGTCAGGGACTCGAACCCCGAACCCAGTGGACAAGAGTCACGGTGGTTGTGGTGAAGCCTGCTGCTCGTTCGTGCTGGTCAGCAACGGTGCTGCTCAGCATCGATCGTTAGCGATGGTGTGTCAGTGAGGAACGTGATCTGGCATAAGCGGACACCTAAGCGGCCGGTCTCGCGCCTCGTCGTAACGACTTCTCACCCTGGCTGTGCGCGAGGTACTCGCCCGGGAAACCGTGCAGGACACCCCGCCGGCGGACCTGCTCTTCGAGCTGGAGCGCTCGGCGCCGAGCTTGAGGAGGTCAGCGGCGATCCACACCGCCGCCTTGGGGCGGGAGATGATGACGGCACTCGCACCTCGCGTGTTGGACCCTGGCCGAGGGCAACCCGGTCTCGCTCGACGGCGGGTAAGTGGAGCTGTTCGCCGAAGCCCTGCCGACCACGACGCCAGGGCGGCCAACGAGGCCCAGACACCCTCCTCGGCGCCGCCGCCGACGCCTCGGGCGGCGAGGTGCTCCCTCGGGAGTCGGTGCCCGACAACGTCGGCACCGACAGCGCCGCGGGCATCACCCGTCTCCCGCGATCGACGATGTCCTCACCGCGTCCGGCGACCTCAACCGGCGTTTGAAACGCCGGCCACGTTGTAACGCTTGCAGGGTTGTCCAACTAGTCCACGACGGCAGCCGTCAAACGGACAGCTGCGGCTATCACGTGATACGGGATTGATGACGTCGGGGTGGAATTGTTGGCCGCCCCTGAAAGCAGAGTCATCCATGCAGTACTCGCAAAAGCGTCAGCCGCTGCGATGATCGCCATCAACCCTTACGCGCTAGGCGGAACAACGGAAATCCCGACGGAACATGGCACGAATCCAAGTCTTGTGGTGCCGCTTCGATTGAGGAGTTGTCGGAACGTTGGTAGTGGCCGGGTCGCTTCCAAGAATCTGCGACCTCGCGACGACCCGAGTCGAAGAGCTGCGGGACGCCAACGAGCACCTGAGAGCATTCGGAACGAGATTCTCGATCTGTCGGGTACCCAAGGGGCTCGTGCTGTTGGACGGGGCTGCCTCGGCCGGGGCAGGTGCGCGACGAGATCCGGCGAAATGCCGAGGTCGTCGCTCTCCTCGCACACGGTCCGGGACTTCGTCGTCGCGCCCGTCATCACCGCCTCTGCCGCCCTGCTGGGAGTGCATGTGCCCTTGTCGCCGAACGCGGTGAATCGGAGGGGTGATGAGGCGCGTCCTCGAATAGATCGAATTGCGGACGTTCTCACGGTGGGGCTCGACCACATATCCGACCTCGAGGGCGGGCTCGACCAGACCGACCGCTCGCAGTCAAGCTATGGCGCAGGTCGAACGGCAGGACCAGAGGGCGAATGACCGATCATGCGCCGGCTCGTGCTCGCGCAAGCGATGGCTCACCCCGATGCCGACGTAAGGTGACAGTTCCGCAGGTGGTCGTTGACCGACCGCGCTGGTGCAAGAGCAAGTGGCGTCCACTTGCTCCTATGTCAACGTGGTTGTCAGGCGACGGTGCGAGGCTCGGGGCGTGTGCTGTAGGTCGGCCTGGAGCGCTCGGTAGACGACGTCGGAGAGGCGTCGTTTGAGGACTCTGATCGACTCGAGCTTGGAGTCGCCGGCAGCTCGCCGGCGTTCGAGGAACGCGATGGCCTCGGGGTGGTAGTGGGCCTGGGTGATGGCGATGCGGTGGACTGCGGCGTTGAGCTGGCGGTTGCCGACGCGGCTAAGCCGGTGGCGGGCCCGGTTGGAGGACCAGACAGGTACCGGGGCGGTCCCGTTGTGGCGGGCGAAGGCGTGCCGGGACCGGAACCGGTCGACGCCGGCGGTCTCACCGACGATCTTGGCCGCGGTCAGGGTGGCGCATCCACAGAGTTCGAGCAGCGTGGGTGCCACCTGGGCCACGAGCTCGCTGAGCTCGCGGTCGAGTTCGGCGATCTGGCCACTGAGCTCGCGACAGCGTTCGACCAGGGTGCGGGCCAGGCGGGCCACCAGGCCGGCCAGGTCCTTGAGGCGTTCGGTGACGGTGGCCAGGTTCTTCGGCCGCCAGAGGCTACGAGCCGGCGGGGCCCAGGACGGGTCGAGCTCGTGGAGGTGCCAGCGCAGCCGGTTGATCACTCGGGTCCGTTCAGCGACGAGGTCGTCTCGGTGATCGGCGAGTAGGCGGACCTCGCGGGCGGGCCCGTCGAGGCGGGCGGTGGGCAGGTCAGGTTCGCGCAGCACCGCGCGGGCGACGGCGAGGGCGTCGATGGGGTCGGACTTGCCGTAGGTGCGGGCGCTGTCGCGGGTCTGCGCCATCAGCTTGGGCGGCACCCGGACCAGGCTCTCGCCGGCGGCCAGGAGGTCGTGCTCGAGTCGGCGAGACAGGTGAAGGCAGTCTTCCACCGCCCACTGGCGCTGGTCACCGAACTGCTCGGCCCAGGTGAGCATCGCGAGGTGATCGGATGTGGTCGCGGTCAGGGTGCGTTCGCCGAGCTTGCGACCAGCATGATCGACCGCGACGACGGTGTGGCTGCGCTTGTGAGCATCGATCCCGAGAACCACCATGGGCGGGTCTCCCTTCGGCTGTCCTGGAGGGCGGCAGGACCGGCCGGCGGGCATAGCTCAGTGGGGGCGGTGCCACGCTCCTATCAAGCCACGCCGGTCGGTCCGACGGACTCGACCGGCCGCACAAGCGGACTAAGCCTCAGGCGGGCACAGAGTGGTGGAGCGAGCCGGTCGGGTCGGTGATTACCCTGGCACTGAGCAGAGTGGTGTACCGACCGCGCTGACCGGCGTGGCGACGTCGTGTAGGGCGGCCACCGCGTGATCCTTCGAACTGAGTTCCCGCTCAAGATCGGAGAGATCCACGCGATGGCCGCGGCCCCGAGTATCGACCCCACCGAGTTCCTGCACGAGCACCTGGCCCAGGCGAGTCCGGACCTGCTGCGTTCGCTGCTCACCACGATGATCGACACACTGATGTCGGCCGAGGCCGACGCGGTGTGCGGCGCCGGGCACGGCGAACGCAGCGAGCACCGGGTGAATCACCGCAACGGCTACCGGCACCGCGACTTCGACACCCGGGTGGGCACGCTGGACGTGGCGATCCCGAAGCTGCGCCGGGAGACTTACTTTCCGGAGTGGCTGCTCGAGCGTCGCCGCCGCGCCGAGGCCGCGCTGACCAGCGTGGTGGCCACCTGCTACCTGCTCGGGGTGAGCACGCGGCGCATGGAGCGCCTCGTCGAGAGCCTCGGTATCACCCGACTGTCGAAGTCCCAGGTCAGCACCATGGCCGCCGACCTCGACGAGCAGGTCGCGGCGTTCCGCACCCGCCCGCTGGATGCCGGCCCGTACCTGTTCGTGGCCGCCGACGCGCTCGTGCTCAAGGTCCGCGAAGCCGGCCGGGTGGTCAACGTGCACGCCCTGATCGCTACCGGGGTCAACGCCGACGGGCACCGCGAGCTGCTCGGGCTGCAGGTCTCCAGCGCCGAGGACGGCGCCGGCTGGCTGGCGTTCTTCCGCGATCTGGTCGCCCGCGGCCTGGGCGGGGTCGGGCTGGTCACCAGCGACGCCCACGCCGGGCTGGTCGAGGCCATCGGCGCGACGTTGCCCGGCGCGGCCTGGCAGCGCTGCCGCACCCACTACGCGGCCAACCTCATGGCCGTAACCCCCAAGAGCAGCTGGCCGTGGGTCAAGACCCTGCTGCACTCGGTCTACGACCAGCCCGACGCCGCGGCGGTGCACGCCCAGTTCGACCGCGTCCTCGACGCCCTCGAGCACAAGCTTCCCCAGGTCGCCGACCACCTCGACCGCGCGCGCGGCGACGTGCTGGCCTTCACCGTGTTCCCCCGGCGAGATCTGGCGACAGATCTGGTCGAACAACCCCCAGGAACGGCTCAACCGCGAGATCCGCCGGCGCACCGACGTGGTCGCCATCTTCCCCGACCGCGACGCAGTGATCCGCCTGGTCGGCGCCGTGCTCGCCGAACAACACGACGAATGGGCCGAAGGCCGCCGCTACCTCGGCCTCGACGCCCTCGCCCGAGCCCGCGCCGCCATCACCACCCCCGACACCGCCGAAGGGGCCAACACCGACATCGTCCCAGCGCTGAGCGCCTAACCCACAACAACAGGATCACGCGACCGCGCTACACCACGCCCCTGGGCTTGACCCAAGAGCAAGGGGGCCGGGTCGATCATGTCCGCAACGGCTGCTCGAGGCGCTCGCGACGACACGCCCGATAGGTGCTCGCACGTTCGCCTGATCCCCGGCTCTACGTCGGTCCTGTTCACTCGCTCACGACGTCGCCAGAGCACGAGGCCCGAGACGAGTTCCCGAGGATCACGGTGATCAGCGGCCCGACCAGCGCCAGGACCAGGCGCTCCGAGCCCGTACCCGCGTCCGCCGCCGTTGCGCCGACGATCATGTCCCTATGCCGCCGTCATCTGTCCCCTGTGATGCCACCCCTAGCGGCGTCGTCGTCAGGTGCCGCCGCGGCGCCGAGACCTGCGGCCGCTCCCACACCACCTGCCGCTGCGCCACCACCGCCCGTCGCTCTGCCGCCGTCTGTCCCTCCTTTGAGCAGGTCGGCGACCGGATCGGCGAGCAGCACTGCGCACGGACCGGCCGGGCTCGCATCGGCCAGGCACGCCCGGTACGCCTGTCGACCCTCCAGAATCGCGATGGCCTGCCACAACTGGTAAAGCCCCACGGTGGCTTGCCGCACGAGATCGACGTATATGTCGATATCGGCGAAGCCTCGGTGGATGTGATCGAGGCGCCAGCCGGCAACCAGGGCACGAGCATAGAGGCGCGCGAGGTCGGGACTCGGCGCGGCGAGGTCCGATTTGAGGGCAGCGATCTCGTCCTCCACGTCCTTCACCCGCCGGGGGAGGTCGTCGATCTCCTCGAGCAGTGCTTCGACGAGCGATTGCCGCTGCTCGGCCTGGACCCGGAGATCGTGGACGCGGCCGGCGAGCGAGGCCGCGGTCTCGCCTTTCTCCTTCGTGGTATCGGGCTTGCAGTCCGGGACCGAGGGCGCGTGGTCCGGCTTTGCGCACTCGTTCAGCCGTTTCGCGGTGGACGTCCAGGCGGTGTCGAGGCGCTTCTTGGCGTCCGCCTCGAGCTTGCACCCCACGTCCTTCGTCACGGCCTCCAGGTCGCTGCGGGCAGCGCCGATCGCCACGTCGGCAGCGGTCCACGCCTCGCTGTAGGCGGCTCGCGCGGCCTCGTAGCGCGTGCTGAGGTCGGCGAGGTCGCCCTTCTTCTCCCCGGCCACTTCCGCCTGCCGCTCGGCGCGTCGGATCCAGCAGGACAGCCGCGCGAGCTCCGACGGTGTGTCGTCCTTGTCGCCGGCGGACTGGTCGGCCTTCTCGTCCGCGTTCATCTGCAGACCTCCTCGCGTCGCGGAGACGCGACCGTGGCGTAACGGACGTCACGCGACCGTTGCACCGCGCTCGTGCTCGAGGCGCGACCCGGTGGGGAGCGCGCGACGGGACCGTGACGCCGCCCTCCCCACGCTGCGCGACATGGCTGGTCATGCCGCTCTCGCCGCGACGATGCGCAGCATCGTCGAGCTGCTCGACCGCCGGTTCCGCGCCACGATTCCGCCCGGCGACCGTCGGCCTTCAGTGGTCATGGTCGGGACCGCCGACCTCGAAGCGGTCGGCACGCCGGGCGCACAGATCGCTTTCCCGGCGGTGTCCGTGTACTGCTACCGCATCTCGGTGGATCGGGAGACACGACCGGGTTGGTCGGCGGTCGCGGCTGCCGACGGCATTCCGCGCATCCCTCTCCGGATGCACCTGCTGCTCACCGCATGGGACGACTTCGTCGAGAACGAGCTGCGCTGGCTGGGGCTGACGGCGAGCGTGCTGGAAGCCGAGAACCTGCTCCAGGGCCCGACCCTGCACCCCGACGGCGGCTTCGCGGCCGAGGAGAGCCTGCAGATCGTTCCCGACGACATGGCGCTCGAATCGATGAGCGAGGCCTTCCAGGCCCTGACCGCCGATTTCCGGACCTATCTGCTGTACCAGGTGCGGGTGGTGGTGATCGAGGGGGCCGGCGACGACGATGGCGGTGCCGTCACCACGGTCGCCGCCCGGGCGCAGGCGCTGCGATGAGCCCGGCACCCATCCCGCTCGGGAACGTCGACTCGCCCTGGGGCCCCGCCCCGGTGCTGCATCGGTCGGCCCTGGCCGTCGAGCCCCGGGACGGGATCACCGGCGGCCCGGCCGTCGGGGTGCGCGTGGGCCGCGAGACGCGACGGTCGATGCACGTCGCGCGGCGGGCCCGCGACCCGCTGCCCCGCTACCCCGCCGAGCACCTACCCTCCGGGGCGGCGGGGCGCGCGGTGCTCACCTACGACGCGTCCGTGCAGCACCAGGCCGACCAGCAGGCCGACGTCGTCGTGCGGCTGCGTCTCGACGACCCGGTCGCGCGTTGGGTGCCCCGCCGTCTCGACGTGGTCGTCCGTGGACCGGGGCCGATCCTCGCGGCCGAGGAGGGCGGGCCGTTCGTCCCGGCCTGGGCCCGCCGGGTGCGGCCCTGGCTGCTGCCGGGGCCGGCGACGAGCGTGCCCCGCGGAGCGACGACCCTGCGGTTCCGGGTCGTCCGGCCCTCCGGCGCCCCGGTGCCCTGGGTCCGGGCCGTGCTCTTCGCCGGAGCCTTGGGCGCCCGGGTGGCGTGGGGACATGGCGACCGCGCGGGCGAGGTGCTGCTCGTCGTCGCCGACGCCGGGGCGGTCCCCGTCGACGTCGACGAGCACCCGGCGGTCCTGCGCGTGTACGGCCCGCCGACGGGCCCCCCGCCCGACCCGACGCTCGACCCCCGCGACCCGCTCGCGACCCTGCCCCCGGAGTCCCTGGGCCTGGTGCCCGTCGCCTCGGGCGCCACCGGTCCGCCGCCCGAGGACGACCTCGCCCGCGGCATCACCCCGCCCGCCGGCTACCGCGCCGCCGCCGATCAGGTCGTCGCGCTCACCGTCGGACGCACCCGCGTCCTGCCCGACCAGACGTTCGTCCCGCGCCCGTGACCCCTGGAGTCTGACCATGCCCGAATACCTGACCCCCGGCGTCTACGTCGAGGAGACGAGCTTCCGGTCCCGCCCGGTCCAGGGCGTGCCGACCGCGACCTTCGGGATGGCGGGGCGCACCGAGTACGGCCCGGTGCCCTACAACCTGCCCGGTGATCGCCTGAGCATGCTGCCCGAGCCCACCCTGGTCACCAGCATCACCGAGTACGAGCGGGCGTTCGGCGGGCTGCTCGTCGACGGGACGACGTGCCGGCTCGCCCACGCCGCCCGCGCCTTCTTCGCCAACGGCGGCCGTCGGCTCTACGTCTCCCGGGTGTTCGCCCCGACGATGACCACGGGAGCCAACCCGCAGCTCGACGTCGCCGCCACCTTCGCGTCCCTGCCGATCCCGGCCAGGGGCACCCCGATGGCGGTGTGGCGGGCACGCTGGCCCGGGGTGGCGGGCCGGCGGATCCAGGTTGCCACGGGCTTCCGGCGCAGCGGCAATGTGATCGTCGGTGGGAGCTCCGCGGTGTTCGCGAGGGGGCGGCGGTGGAGGTGCTGCCGGCCGCGGCGGCCCGCCCCGACGACAGGACGCTGCCGGTGGCACCGACCATCCGGGTGGTGGGCCGGGACCAGCAGGGGGCGCTGGGCTTCGTCGGGGCAGGCGGCGCCGTCACCCCGGTGCCCGCCAACGTGCAGGGGTTCCACATCACGCTCGCGGTGACGGTGACGTTCGGCAGCGAGCGTTCCGACGTCTACAGCGAGATGGAGCTCCGCGAACCCCACTCCCGGGCGATCACCCGGGTGCTGGAGGCCGAGGACCCGCCCGACGAGTTCAGCCTCGTCTGGCTCGACCTGCCGACCCCCACTCCGGACCCCGGCGCCCTGCTCACCGCCCTGCTGGCCGCCCCAGCCGCCTACCTTACAGGCGGCGGCGAGGGGCAGCCGATCGACGGAGACGCGCTGCGTGGTCGTCCCGCGAACGTCGACGACCTGAGACAACCCGCCACGGGGCTCACCGCTCTCGGCGAGGTGGAGGACATCGCCATCGTGGCGATGCCCGACATCGTCGACCTGCCCGACGCCGCACAACGCCAGGCGACCGGGGACCTCATCCGGCACTGCGAGTCGCTGCGCTACCGGATCGCCGTCGTCGATCCGCCACAGGACAGCTCGCTCGCGGAGGTCCGTCGCTTCCGAGCGCAGTTCGACTCGTCCTACGCGGCGCTGTACTACCCTTGGGTCCGCATCGTCGACCCGAGCCGCCGCCCCGACCCCGGTGGCCCCACACCGATGCTCGACCTGCCGCCGTCGGGCTTCGTTGCCGGCGTCTACGCCCGCACCGACGCTGAGCGGGGCGTGCACAAGGCCCCGGCGAACGAGGTGGTCTACGGCCTGGACCGCTTCGCGACCACCGTGACCGGCGACCGCCAAGCCGTGCTCAACCCCGAGGGCGTCAACGCGCTGCGCTTCTTCGAGGGGCGGGCCAACCGCATCTGGGGCGCCCGCACGATGTCCTCGGACCCGGAATGGATCTACGTGAACGTGCGGCGGCTGTTCATCTACCTCGAGCACTCGATCTTCAGATCGACGCAGTGGGCGGTCTTCGAACCGAACAACCAGGCGCTGTGGAGCTCGATCCGCCAGAGCATCGAGGACTTCCTGCTGGTCGCCTGGCGCAGCGGGGCGCTGATGGGCAACCGTCCCGAGGAGGCCTTCTTCGTGCGCTGCGACCGCACGACCATGACCCAGAACGACCTCGACAACGGGCGTCTCATCTGCCTGATCGGCGTGGCCCCGACCTACCCCGCCGAGTTCGTGATCTTCCGCGTCGGTCAGTGGACCGCCGACGCCCGCCGCACCTGAGCGCGCCCGAGACCTTTGGAGCACCGTCGTGGCCATCCGACCCAACCCCTACGGGAACTTCAACTTCACCGTAAAGCTCGGCGACGCCGGCGGCGAGGGCGACGTCGTGGGCGGGTTCTCCGACTTCACCGGGGCCGCCAACGAGATCAAGTACTCGGAGTACCGCAATGGGAACGACCCCGAGAACCACGTCCGCAAGATCCCGAACGTGAACACCACCGACGACGTCACGCTCAAACGCGGCATCATCGGGGACCTGCGGCTGTTCACCTGGCTTAAGGAGACCCGGGAGGGCGACCTCGATCCGCGCACCGTCGTGGTGACGCTGCTCGACGAGGCCCGCACCCCGGTGTGCCAGTGGACCCTGCGCGCCGCCCAGCCGAAGAAATGGGTGGGGCCGACCCTGGCCGCGAAGGGCGGCGGCGACGTCGCGATGGAGGAGCTCCAGCTCGTCTCCGAGCGCATCGACTTCCTCTCGTTGTGACCCGGTGGTGGACGCGGTGAGCTCCGCGGGTCTCTCGCTGGGCGCGCCGGGTGTCGTGTGGCAGCCGGCGCGACCCCGTAAGACGCTGCGCCCGGAGCGCCTCGACATCGCGGGCTTCGTCGGTGTCGCCCCGCGCGGGCCGGTCGACGCGCCGGTGGCCGTCACCAGCTGGTCGGAATACCAGTGGCGCTTCGGCACCCCGCGCGACGCCGCCGACGGCCTGCTCGGACACGCGGTGCACGCCTTCTTCGTCCAGGGGGGACGGCGGGCACTGGTGCTGCGCGTCTCGCCGCTGCCCCGGAGCCCGGCCACCGCGGCCGACGACGCCCGCGCCGAGCTCCGCCTCGGGCCGGTGGGCTCTCCGCTCCGGATCGTGGCCCGTGACGAGGGCGCGTGGGGCAACGGCCTCGAGGTGCACTGCACCTTTGACACGACCGTGCGGCTGGTGAGCGACCACCACCCGGCTCACGGGCCGACGGCGCTGGTCCTGCCCGAGGGCGCGGTCGTCCCGCCCGACAGCCTGCTGCAGCTGCGGGGGGCCGGACCCGGCACCCTGCGGCGCGTCGTGGCGCTCATCGAGGGCGAGCACGCCTCCGATCGCTCGGTGGCGGTGCTCGACCCCGGGCCGGCACTGTCCCGCGGGAGCGTGGAGGCCGCGCTCGTCACCGCGACGATCACCGTCGAGGACCGCGCGCCCGACCTCGACCGCCGCGAGGTCTTCACCGACCTCGGGCTGTACCCCCACCACCCGCGGTGGGCCTACACGGTCCTGGACACCCGGTCGCGGCTGGTGAGTCCTGGTCGGGGCTGGGCCGACGGCCTGCGGCCCGACACCGGACTCGGCCCATGGACCGGCGAGCTCGTGCACGCCGGGCGGGACCGGTGGGCCGCCATCGGCCCGGGAAGCTTCGCCGGCGACGGGCCGGTGTGGGCGCTCCCGGCCGAGAGCGACGATCTCGACCCTGCCACCCCGGTGCACGGACTGGACCGGATGGCGCTGGAGACCGAGATCGGGCTGCTCGCCGCGCCCGACCTGCTCGTCGCCTCGCGGGAGCCGACAACGACGGTCGCCGTCGAACCGCGCCCGCCGGGGGACGGGTGCGCGCCGCCGGCGCCGCGGCTCGAGATGGCGGTCCCGGGGCGTGTCGCGATGCTCGACCCGGGCACCGAGCTCGCCGAGATCTCCCGACGCCAGCACCGGATGGTCGAGCTCGCCGACCGGGCCCACCGTTTCGTCGCGCTCCTCGACGTGCCGCGCGACGCTCCCACCCGGACCATCACCCGCTGGCGCGCCGGGTTCAACAGCTCCTTCGCTGCCGCGTACCACCCGTGGCTGGGTGTGGTCGATCCCTTCGACCCGACCTCCGAGGTGGTGTGGGTGCCGCCCTGCGGCTTCGCCGCCGGGATCATCGCCGAACGGGAGAACCGGCTCGGCCTGCCCTGGGGCCCCGCCAACGCCCTTGCGGCGGGGGCCGTACTCGCCGCCACCGACGTCTCCGACGCCGACCACAACACCCTGCACCGGCTCGGCGTCGACGTGTTTCGCGCCGAGCGCGACGGATTCCGGCTGACATCGGCGCGCACGCTGTCCACCGACCCCGACTACCGCCAGCTCAGCGTGCGCCGGCTGATGACGATGCTCGAGCTCGCCCTGGTCCGCCAGACCCGCTGGCTGGTGTTCGAGCCGAACACCGCTCCGCTGCGCGCCGGACTCACCGGAACGGTCACCGCACTGCTGCGCGACCTGCAGCGCGCTGGGGCCTTCGCGGGCGCCACGGAGGCGGAGTCGTTCTCGGTGCGCTGCGACGACGTCCTCAACCCGCCACGAACCCAGGCGCTGGGGCGGCTGGTCGCCGAGATCCGCGTCTGCCCCTCGGTCCCGCTCGAACACCTCGTCCTGCGGGTCACACAGGACGCCGACGGCAGCACCCGCGTCGAGGAGCGGGGGAGCGAGCCGTGAGCCTGCCCGACGAGCGCCGCCTGGACCTCGTGCCCGCGTTCTGGTTCCGCGTGCGGCTGGTCCGCTCCGCGGTGCCCTCACCGACCTTGACCCCGTCGCCGGATCTCACCGGCTCACCGCGCGGGAGCGGCCCGCCCCGTCCCACCGCGGCGACGGCCGGGCCGGACCAGCTCGGTGACGGGGGGTTCGCCGAGTGCTCCGGGCTGGACCTCGACGTCGAGCTGCGCGAACTGGCCGAGGGGGGTCGCAACGACGGCGTAGTGCGCCGGGTGGGGCGGGTGAAGGCCGGGACGATCACGCTGCGGCGCGGGATGCTCGTCCCGACCGCCGGCGGCGGCGCCGACGGCGCGCTGTGGGACTGGATCGGCGGGATGATCGCGGGGACACTGCCGGTCCCGCGCTACGACGGGCACGTCGAGGTCCACGACGCCGCGGGCCGGCGGGTGCTCGCGCACTGGTCGTTCGTGCGCGGGCTCCCGGCCAAGGTCGCCGGGCCCGCGCTGAACGCGAAGACCGGCGAGATCGCCCTGGAAGAGCTCCAGATCGCGCACGAGGGGCTGCGGCTCGAGACGACGGCGGCGACCAGCGGGACGGCCACCGGGGCCGCCCCGGGCGCGGCCGGGGCAGGACGGGGGAACGCACCGTGACCGAGCTCGCGCCGGCCACCCTCCAGCGCCTGAGCTACCTGCGTCGCGCCGGCAAGAACCGCAAGGCCCGCGTCGAGCCGCAGGGGCCGGCCGTGCCGGTGCAGTTCAACCCGGCCACGCTGAAGATCAGCCGGAAGAACAACGTCGACCGCGGCGGGGTCACGACGAAGACCCAGAAGAGGCAGCACCCCGCAACGGAGGGGTCGACGCTGGCGTTCGACCTCGAGTTCGACACCGCAGAGCAGGGCAGCGCCGCCTCCCGGGTGAGCGTGCGGGACTGGACCGCGCTGCTGCGTCAATTCATCGAGGTCCCGAGGGACCGACCCGGCGACCCGCCGCCCGCGGTGCGGTTCCGATGGGGCACGTTGTGCTTCGACGGGGTGATCGACCAGGTCGCCGAGGACCTCGAGCACTTCGCGCCCGACGGCACGCCGTTGCGGGCCAAGGTGGCGGTGAGCATCGCCGAGCAGGACTTCGATTACGAGGCCACCGAGAAGGGCGCGGGTGCCAGGGACGCCGCCGGCGCGACCGAACCGGGGACGACCGGGGCGGGCCCGGGACAGCGGGGCAGCGAGCGCACCGACCAGATCGTGCGTGCCCAGGACGGCGAGAGCGCCGCGCAGGTGCTCGCCCGCGTCGGCCGGGACCCGGAGGCGTGGCGGGCCGCGATGAGCGGGCTCGAGGGCCCGCTCGCCCTGCCGGCGGGCACTCCGGTGCGCCTGGGCCCGGAGACGCGCGGTGCCCCGGTCGTGGATGCGGGACCCGGCTTCGCCGCCGGCCGCGACGTGGCGTCCCCGGCGGCTCTGGCGACGGCCCTCGGCGAGGGTGCCGCCCCGGGGCCCGGGGACCCCGGGCTGCTGCTGTCCGCCGCCGGGGGCATCTCGGCTGCTGCGGGCGCGGTCGCCGCCGCCATCACCGGCGCGGCCGCGGACGGCGCGCGGGCCGGGTTCGGCGTGGCGACCCGCGGCGGTGCCGGCGCCGTTCCCGAGGCCCTTCCCGCTGTTCTGCCCGGCGGGTCGACGGCTCCCGACCCCCGGGCGGCGACGTACGGGACGGGTGTCCCGCTGCGCGATCGCCGCCGGCCCGGCGCCACCGAGGTCGCCCACAGCCTGGCCTCGCGCGCGGCCCGGGCCCGCCGGGCGCGTCCCGGGACGTCCTCCGGCGTGCCGTGGCAGGACCAGGGGCCCTGACCCGTCGACGACGCGACGGACCGGTGACGGCGACGCCGCGATGCTGGGCGGACCGTGTCCGAGCACCGGGAGGGGACCACGTGGCCGTCCACATCGGTGAACTGCGCACCGAGATCGTCACCCCCGACCCGATCACCGGCCCGGGCGCGGTCGCCGCGCCGGGTCAGGACCCGGAGTCGCACCGGGACCGGGCACGCGACGAGGCCCGCCGAGTCCGGTGGCTCGTCTGTCGCGTCGCCGCGGAGGGCTTCGATGACTGACGCGCCGCGTGCCCACGCGACCCGCCGGGGCCGTCGATGATGGAGGCTTCGGTCGCGTCGACCTCGCCGGTCTTCACCGTCGACGGCGACCTCGAGCGGGGTCTGGCCCGCGACTGCGTGCGGCTCGAGGTCGGTGAGGACGTCGCCGGGCTGCGCACACTGGAGGCTCGGTTCGTCGCGGTCGGGGCGGGCGTACCGGGACCGCCCGGGCCGCTGGCCCACCTCGACGGATCGCTGGACCTCGGGCGGGCAATGCAAGTGGCGCTGGGGCCGCCGACCGCGCAGCGCATCGTGTTCGCCGGGACGATCTCGGCCCTCGAGCTCGTGCTCGAGGACGGAAACCCGCCGGTGGTCGTCGTCCTCGCCGAGGACGCGCTGATGAGGCTGCGGCTGACCCGGCGATCGCGGACCTACCATGACGTCACCGATGCCGACGTCGCCCGGGACATCGCGGACGCCCACGGTCTGGCCGCGGACGTCGACGCCGACGGACCGCGCTACGACGTCGTTCAGCAGCTCAACCAGAGCGACCTGGCCTTCCTGCGCGACCGTGCGCGGCTGCTGGGCGCCGAGCTGTGGAGCACCGGTCGAACCCTGCACTTCCGCGACCGCACCATGCGGTCGGGCACGGAGCTCACGCTCGTCCGCGGCGCCGAGCTGCTCTCGGTGCGCCTCGTCGCCGACCTCTCCGAGCAGCGCAGCGAGGTCGTCGTGACCGGATACGACGCCTCGACCCGGGCGGTCGTCGACGAGCGCGCGGGCCCGGAGGTCGTCGAGAAGGAGATCATCGGCGGGCGGTGCGGCGCGCGCCTGGTCACCCAGGCCCTCGGGCCCAGCGCTTCGTTGCGGGTCCGCGAGGTGGCTCTCGATGCGACCGAGGCGGCGGCCTGGGCCCGCGCCGAGATGCTGCGCCGGGGTCGCCGGTTCGTCACGGTCACCGGCACCACGCTCGGCAGCCCGGACCTGGTCGTCGGCAGCCGGGTGCGCCTGCAGGACGTCGGCGCGGTGTTCGAGGGTGAGGGCTACCAGATCACGTCCGTTCGGCACACCTTCGACCTGCACCGCGGCTTCCGTACCCGCTTCGACGCCGAGCGGGCGACCCTGAACGAGGTGGCCTGAGATGGCACTGCCGCATCCCGTCGACGGCGCCGCCCCCGGGTACTTCGGGGTCTACCCGGCGATCGTGACCGACCTCGTCGACGACGACGGCCTCGGCCGGGTCGAGGTCCGGTTCCCCTGGCTGGGCGTCGACGGCGACCGCGACGTGCGGGCCTGGGCGACGCTGTGCTCGCCCTACGCCGACGGGGAGCAGGGCCTGCTCGCCGTGCCGGAGGTAGGCAGCCAGGTCGTCGTCGCGTTCGAGGCCGGGAACCTGCGCCGGCCCTACGTCATCGGAGCCGCATGGAACGGGCGTGCCGCGCTGCCGCATCCACCCGAGCGTGCCAACGACGTCCGCCTGCTGCGGACCCGCCGAGACAGCCGACTGGAGTTCGACGACGCGGCCGCTGGCGGCGCGGTCCGGCTGACCATGGCCAACGGCCACCGCGTCGAGCTCGACGAGGCCGGGCGGGAGGTCACGATCACCCACGCCTCCGGTGCGGTGGTCCGCCTGACCGACACGTCGGTGGAGGTGCGGGCGAACGCCTCGGTGGAGGTCAACGCGCCGACGGTGAAGGTCGACGCGTGTGTGTCTACGTTCAGCGGGCTCGTGAAGGTCGGCACGCTCATCGCCGAGCAGATGGTGATGTCGCCGGCCTACACCCCGGGCGCAGGGAACATCTGGTGAGCGGACATCCGATCGTGCTGCGCACGCCCTGGTACGTCGGGGCGCGCGCCACGCCGAGGCAGGACCGCTTCTCCGATGGTCAGCGCGCGCCGGCGATCCAGAAGTACGACCGGGACGACTTCGTCGACAGCCTGCTCGCCGACCCCCGGGCGTCGCTGCGCTTCGACCGGCGCGACCGGTGGACCTTCACGATGCCTCGCAAGCCCGGTCAGGGCACGACGCTGCGGCAGCGGCTGAGCACCCGGCGCACGGTCACCACCGGCATGCGCAAGCTCTACCAGCCCGCCCACCAGCGCTTCTACGCCGTGACCATCGAACTGTTCTGCGGCGCCCCCGGGCTCCCGCTGCCCGCGCCGGGGCCCGATCCACGGGTCGGTTTCGTCGTGCGCCGCCGCGTGCCGATCCTCGGCGGGTCGCTCGCGGCTCGCCGCGCGCTGGTCCGCGCCGCCGCCCGCGAACTGTTCGGCAACCCCGACGACGCCGCCGATCCCGACGAGACCCTCGACGAGCCGACCCTCGACGGCGCGCTCACGGCGGCCGGGATCGACGCCGGCTTCAAGGCACGCCACACCGCGCTCCTCGGCCAGGTGAGCGTCGAGTACGAGATCCAGGGCTGGTACGTCGACGAGGACACCGGGCGGGGACGGTGGGCACCGGTACCCCGCGCGGTTCTGGGGCCCACACCGGAGCCCACCGACCCACCTCCCGACGACCTCGAGCCCGGCCCGGGCACCGGGGTCCCGCCGCCCGGCGCGGGGGAGACCGAGCTCGAACTGCCGATGTGGCGCGTACCGACCGCGGCGCAGGACTGCGAACGGGCCCGGAACCGCTCCGTCTGGTTCGGGGCGGTGCCGACCTTCTCCGGCGATCTGGACGCCGACGGCGCGCCGCGGTTCGACGAGCACGCCACCTACGTCCTGCAGTGCGTCGCCCATCCCCATCACGTGACGCCGCGGCCCGCCTACTGCCCGCCCGACGCCGTCCGCAGCGACTACTCCCGTCCTTATCGTGTCGCGGCGTTCTTCGACCCGGCCGGCACCGCGCAACGCCCGGTGCGGATCACCCTCCCGGACCTCCGGGCGCTGGAGGGCCAGGTCGGGTCCGGGACCGCGCGTCCGGGCGTGACCGTGGAGACCCCCGCGGGCTCGCAGCTGCCGGCCCCGCCCTTTGGTGCCTTCCCGTCCAAGCCCGCGGCACGCCCGACAGGTGGTGCCGCCGAGCTCTGCTCGTTCTCGATCGAGCTCATCACGATCGTCGCGATGTTCGTGCTCCGGCTGTTCCTGCCCGTGGTCATCCTGCTGTTCGGTCTCTGGTGGATGCTGCTGCTGCGCTTCTGCTGGCCACGCCCGACCGCCGTGCCGGCCCTGCTGACGGCGCTGGGCGGCGGGTTCGGTGGGCTGGCCGACGGGCCGCGGGAAACGCTTGCCGACGTGCTTGGCGTCGACCGGGCCGATCGGGACAGGGTCGTCGACCTGCTGAAGGCACCGACCGCCCTCGGCGGGCTCAGCGCACTGCAGCGACGGGAGCTGGTGAACGAGCTCGCCCCCGACACCCCGCCTGCGCCGCCGGACCCACCCCCACCACTCGGCCGACCCACGGACCCCCTGTGCTGAGCCCGCCGGAGCGGGCGCCCACGTTCCCGACCCCCGCCCGGCCCGCGCCCGTACCCCAGGCTCCGGCCGCGCCGGCCCCGGGGGCGCTGTCGGGGGCGCTCGCCCGGACCCTGCCGCCGCCGCGCGCCCCGCTCGGTCCGCCGGCGCCGCCCGGACCGACCGCCGCGCCGGCGGCCGCCGCGGGCGGCGGTGCCGTGGCCCTCGCGGGTGGTGCCCCGCTGGTGCTCCCCGAGCCGGTCGCCGCCCAGGTCGCGGCCGCCGGAGAAAAGGGAGCGTCGATCCCGGTGAGCGTGGGGACGGTCGCCGCGGGCGACCTCCAGGTCCGCCTCGTCGCCGGGGGTTACGAGTCGGTCGGAGGCTGGGCGGCGCTGCCGCTGCACTACGCAGTGTTCGCGCCGCTCGAGCGGTTCGGTGTCGTGCCCGTTGTCGCGGTCAACATCGCGAAGGGCGCTGTCGAGGGCCGGGCGTCGATCGCGCGCAACGGCCGCCCACTGGTGGGGGAGAAGGCACTGCTCGACGCGGTCGTCGACCACGCCGCGGCGTTGGGCTGGCACGGCCTTGACGGTCTGAAGATGGACGGGATCGAGAACGCGCTGCGTGGCCCGACCCTGGTGCTGCGGGCGGGTGGGCTGTCCTTCCGGATCGGCCAGTTCCTCGCCGGAAGCGGGACGTTCGGCGTCGAGGACGCCGCGGTGACGTTCCAGGCCCACGCCACCGGCCGGGTCGGGCAGGTGGCGACGGTTGAGCTCGACCTCGCGCGGGGTGCCGACGGCGCCCTCACCGGCCGCGGGGTCGGAAACCTCGCGATGCGCGGGTTCACCGGGCAGCTCACCGCCGCCTTCGCCGGCGGCGCGGTGGACGTGCAGGGCGTCGTCACGTATGCCGACGAGCGGTTCAGCGGGCAGGTCACCCTCGTCGCCACCGATGCCGCGAGCGCGAAGGCCCTCACCGACGCGCGGATGCCCGCGCAGGCCATGCCCGCCGCCGCGGCCGCCGCAGGCCCGGCCGTGGCCCCCGTCGGGCCCGCGCAGGCCGCGCCCGCACCGGCCGGGCCGAAGCCCGGACCCAGGGTCATCGCTGGGTGGGGAACAGTCCGGATCCGGCTCGCGGACTGGCTGAGCGGCGAGGCGCTGGTCGTCGTCGACCACCAGGGCGACATCACCGTCGTCGGATCCATCACTCCGAAGATGGACAAGCCCCTGTTCGAACAGAAGCCGTTCCGCCTCGACCTCCCCGCGCCGCGGATCAAGGCGCTGTACGGCATCCCCCTGGTCGGCAACGTGTCCGTGTTTGTCCAGGTGCGCCCCGCGGCCGTCGCCTGGATCGGTCCGGCCACGCTCGATCACATGGCCCTGAACGGGACGTACTCCACGAAGCCGGAAGTCCTGAAGAACTTCGGCCTCACCGGGACGTTGAACGTCTCGGCCTACGCCGGCCTGGAGATCACGGTCGAGGGCGGCGCGGGCGTCGAGCTCGTCGGACACGAGGTCACCGCAGGCGTCGGGATCACCGCCGTCGCCGGCATCAAGGGCTACGTCGAGGCGACGCCCACCATCGGCTACCGGGAGCTCGCCGACCCCAAGGCCGGCAAGCGCGGTGAATTCTTCGTCGCCGGGCACCTCGAGCTCGCCGCCCAGCCGTTCCTCGGGCTGCGCGGCGAGCTGTTCGTCGATCTCGACAGTCCGTTCTGGTCGCCGGCTCCGGACCACCGCTGGACCTGGCCGCTGGGTTCGCTGGAGTACCCGCTGCCGGGCCAGTTCGGCATCGGCGCCGACGTCGAGCACGTCCTGGGGTCCGGGAAGGTCCCGGAGATCAAGTTCTCGCCGGTCGCCTTCGACGGCAGCAAGTTCATGACCGACCTGCTCAGTGAGAAGGTCCCCCCGAAGACGTCCTCCGACGCGAAGAAGCCGGGCACGTGGAAGGAAGGCGCCGGCGCAGCGGCACCGGCCCGACCCGCCAAGCCCGACGCCACGGCCGGTGCGACCGCGAAGCCCGCGGTCGGCAAGCCCGCCGACGAGCCCGCCGTGGCCAAGAAGGACGTGGGCAAGGTCCCGACCCGCGACCCGGCCGCCCAGAAGCGGTGGAACGAGGGCAAAGAGGCCCTCGCCGACCTCGCCCGGCGCTCCCACGAGAACCCCCAGGACGAGAAGGAGATCCGGGCGAGCCTCGCGGCCATCAAGAAGGACAAGGGCTTCACCACTCTCACCCCGCGCCGGGAGGGGAGCAAGTGGTCCGTCGACGCGGCCATGAGCCCGGTCGAGAAGGACGTCGCCGAGATCGACGCCGAATCGAGCGGGATACCGGGAGGGAGTTCGGTTCCCCCCGGCTACACGATCAAGAAGGTCAGTTTCACCAGCTCCGACCCGGACTTCTGGGATCGGCCCGGAGCCGACACGGATGTCGTCCCTCAGCCGAAGGTCGCCATCGAGATGCCAGGTGGAGTTCGGGCCTGGAGAGACAGGGTCGGTGGGCCCGTGCGTCACGAGGCGCCGCTCGGAGCAGCTGTGGCTCGGGCAGGCCAGGAGAAGGAGCACTTCACGGCCTCCGAGCACGGCAATCTCGCCGCCGGTCCGAAGTACGAACGGGCTCACACGCTCGGCGCAGGAACGGGATTCGAGAGCCCGTACGCGATCTACTACGCGCCCCGCGTCGTCAATCAGGACCTACAGAACCAGGGCATCGAGGCCTACATGCGCTCGTTGGCGACGGGTCCCCCTCCCGGTCACCAGTATCGAGTGATCACCTCCACATCGACGATTCCCGACACCCGACGTCTCGGGGGCGTGGCATATCGGCTGCAGGCCGTGGTCGACGGCCGCGTGCACGACGTCGCGTCCTACGAAATCCAGATCACCGGCTCCAAGGACCACCCGAGGGTCAAGGCGACTCAGCTGCGGTTCGCTGACAACCCCATGGCGGCCGGGGTCAGGGAGCGGGTGCCGGTCCCCGCCATCTTGCTCTCATCGTTCGACAAGACCCTGTGAGGGCGACGGGCTCGTGACGCGCGCTCGCGCAGCATCGGGGCATGACCGCACCCCCACGAGTGCAGGACCCGGCCGACGCGTGGTTGGGCACCGGGTTCCGGTTCCCGATCGAGAAGCCGGCGTACTCGAGCGGGATGGCGCGGGTGCGGCAGGCGATCGAGACGATCATCGGCACCGAACCGGGGGAGCGGGTCATGCTCCCGGAGTTCGGGTGCGGGCTGCGGCGGTTCCTCATGGCGCCGAACAACCCGGCGACGCGCAGTGCGATCGCCGAGGAGATCACCCAGGCGCTCACCCTCTGGGAACCGCGCATCCGGTTGACGGGGGTCACCGTCACCCCTGCCGAGGAGCCGACCGTCGTGTGGATCGACATCGCCTACGTGCGGCGGGTCGACCTGCGGGCGGACAACATCGTCTACCCGTTCGCCCTGCGGTAGGGGCCGGCCGTGACGCTGGTGGGACCGGTCCTCGACGACCGCACCTACGCCCAGCTGCGCGACGAGCTCGTCGCGCGGATCCCGGTCTACGCCCCGGAGTGGACCGACCACAACGAGAGCGACCCCGGGATCGCGCTGCTCGAACTGTTCGCCTACCTCGGCGAGTCGCTGCTGTTCCGGTTCAACCAGATCCCCGAGGCCACCCAGGTCGCGTTCCTGCGCCTGCTCGGGGTGCAGCCGCGTCCCGCGCAGATCGCCTCGACGCTGCTCGTGCTGAGCACGGACGTGGACAAGGGCGTGTCCGTTCCGACCGGCTCCCTCAGCAGGGCCGGCGCCACCGAGTTCTCCACCCGCAGCGAGGTCGTCGCGTGGCCGCTGGAGGCCCACGCGATGGGGAAGCGTGCCGCCGGCCCGCTGCCCACCGACCCCGCCGCCGCCGCGGCCGAGAAGAGGCGCCGCGAGCACGCGGTGGCCTGGCTCCCCTCCGCCGCGCAGGCCGCAGCCGCCGCGAACCCGCCGGTCTACTACGAGACCGAGCACGTCCCGGTGGAGCCGACCGCACCCGGAGCGGAGCCGCTCGACGTCGCCGCCACCGTGGACGGTGCGCTGTGGGTCGCGCTGGTCGGCGATGCACTGCCGGACGCCGGCCGGTCGATCTTCCTCGGGGTCGCGATCGACACCGACGTCGATCCGCACCCGTTCGCGCTCGAGCGGGCCGCGAGCGGCGACTTCACCGCCGACACGCTGCGGGGCGACCCGCCGGCGGTCGACTGGGAGCTGTGGCACCCGCCGTCGGCGCGGGCGCCGTATCCCTTCACCGCCCTGTCCACGCCCGCGGACAGCACGCGAGGGCTGACCGTCACCGGCGTGGTGATGATCGACCTTCCGCCCGGCCCTCGGGGGCAGCAGGGCGACAACGGCGAGGGCGGGATCGACGCTCCGCCGCGCCTCGACGACCCGAAGCTTGCGGCGCGGGTGGTCGGGTGGCTGCGCGCGCGCCGGCCGGCTCACGAGAACGACGCGATCCACCGGGTCCGCTGGGTCGGGCTGAACGCCGTCGACGTCGACCAGGCGCGCACCGCGACCCCTGAGCTGCTGGGCGTCGGCACCGGGGAACCGGGCCAGACGTTCCGTCTGGTCGGGCACCCGGTGCTCGTCGGCAGCACCCGGCTGCAGGTCGAGGAGGACGGAGGGTGGCGGAGCTGGACCGAGGTCGACGGGCCAGCCACTCTCGCCCTCGCCGACGAGAACGCTCGGCCGTTCACCGTTGATCCGACCACCGGCACCGTGCGCTTCGGCGGAACCCGCACCCGTGTCCCGCAGGCCGGTGAGCGGGTCCGGGTGCTGTCCTATCGCGTCGGCGGTGGCGCGGCCGGCAACGTTCCCGCCAAGGCGCTCTCGCCGCCGAACGGGTTCGCCGTCAAAGGGACCAACGTGCTCCCGGCCACCGGCGGTCGGGACGCGCCCACCCTCGACGAGGTCCTCGAGGAGGTCCCGGTCGCGGTGCACCGCCGGGACCGTGCGGTGACCCCCGAGGACGTCGCCGCACTCGCCGGCGAGGTCGCCGGGGTGGCGCGCGCCGAGACCCTGGCCCGGTTCCACCCCGACACCCCGACGCAACCGGCGGCCGGCGTCGTCACGGTCGTGGTGTTCCCGACCGAAGACCGGCGTCGCCCCGGTGCGCCCGAGCCCGACCTGGACCTCCTGCGGCGGGTGGTCACCTACCTCGAACCGCGCCGCCTGGTGACCACGGAGCTCTACGTCGTGCCGCCGACCTACCGGCGGATCGCGCTCTCGGTGGGGGTGGAGGTCGAGCCCGGGCACCCGATCGACGCGGTGCGTCGGTGGGTCGCGCTGATCCTGCGCCAGTTCCTCGCCCCGCTGCCGCCCTACGGCCCCGACGGCCAGGGCTGGGACCTTGGGCGCACGGTGGGCCGCAACGAGCTCGCCGCGGTCGCGACGCAGGTCGAGGGCGTGCGGTGGGTGCGGGAGCTCCGTCTCGGACTCGTGGTCACGGCCGCGGCCGGCACGACGGGAACCACCGTGACCGAGGCCGACGAGGTCCGCCTCGAGAAGTGGGAGGTCCCGGAGGTCGTCGCGGTCGCCGTCGTTCCGGGCGATCCGCCGCCCCCAAGCGTCGAGCCGCCGCCGCCACCGGGGGGCGGTCCCGTGCTGGTCCCGCTGCCACCGGACGTGTGCTGATGGACGGCGAGCGCGCGATGTCGGCCGTCGCGACCCCCACGCAGTGGGGCCGGTGCGCGCACCGGGACACGATGCTGCTCGACGGCGGCGGGGTCGGGCTGGACTGGTCCGCGCCGGTCACCGATGTCAGCACGGCGCCCGCCGAGCCCTCAGGGCTGGTGTTCGACCGCCGTGGCGTGGCCTACCGCTCGTGGCCCGACCGCGACCGTGTCGAGCCGCGCCCCCACCCTGGTGGAGCGGGGGCGCCATGGCCGCCGGGAGTGAGCCGGCGCCCGCTGGGCCTGGCCGTGGACGAGCGCAACCGGCTCTACGTCACCGAGGCCCGTGCGGGCATCGTGCGGGTGGTCGACCTCGAGGCCGACCGGGTGCTCCGGGCGGTCCCGCTGGCGTCGTCCCCGCTCGACGTCGCGGCCGACGGTGCCGAGGCCGTCGTGCTGACCCGCGCCGACGTGCTCCTGCGGATCCGCGGACGGCGAGGCCCGATCGGCCGGGTCGCCCCGGTCGCCCCGGCTCCCGGGCTCGCGGCCCGGCGGGTCGCCGTCCTCGACGGCGAGGTGCTTGTCCTCTGGAGCAGCGGGGAGGTCGCCGATGTCGACGGCCGTGTCGTCGCCGCGGTCGACGGCGCCACCGACCTCGAGACCGTCGACGGCGTCCTCGTCGTCGCTCGCGGTCGCGACGAGGTGCTGCGCCGCTTCCGACGCGTCCCCGGCCGCGGCGTCGGTGAGATCGAACCGCTCGGAGTGCGGGACCACGACGGCGGGGCGATCGCGGCCACGCCGGACGGCGGCGTCGCGGTCACGACGCCGTGGGGCTACGGACGGGCGGCCGGGCCGCGGGTGCGGTACCCACGGACGGGTCGGGTGGTCACCTACCGACTGGACGCGCGTCGTCCCCGGACCCGATGGGGACGGGTGTTCCTCGATGCCTGCGTCCCCGCCGGCACCGACGTGCGCCTGCGCTTTCTCACCGCCGAGGAGGACGACGCCACCGATCCTCTGCCCTGGGCCCCGCCGGCGCGCACCCACGTCGGCCGGCCCGACCCGGCTCCGCAGCTGCCCTCGATCTCGGCGCTGGCCGAACTCACTCCCCGGCGGCTCTACCGCCGGCCCACCGGCCGCGAGTGGCCGTGGGCGCAGGTCGCCGGTGGGGACACCTTCGAGACCTACGAGTCCCCGGTCCACGCCCCGCCGGGGCGGTACCTGTGGATCGTGCTGGAGCTGACCGGCGGCGAGCAGGCGACCCCGCGCATCCGCGCGCTGCGCGTCGAACGCCCAGGGCACCGACTCCTCGACATGCTCCCGCGGGCCTGGTCCCGGCACGAGGCGGACGCCGGGCTGCTGCACCGGGCGCTGGCGCCCGCCGAGGGCCTGCTGCACGAGATCGACGAGCGGGCCGCGCGGCGGTCGGTCCTGGTGGACCCAGTGCGGACGCCGTCGGAGGCCCTGCCGTGGCTCGCGCGGATGCTCGGCGTCGCCCTCGACGGAAACTGGCCGGAGGATGCGCGCCGCCGGCTGCTCGCCGAGGCGTTCGAGCTCTACCGCTACCGCGGCACCGTGCGTGGCCTGCAGCGGATGCTGGAGCTCGCCCTCGGCGTGCCGCTCACCGTCGTGGAGGCATGGCGACTACGTGGGCTCGGCGGCGCCGTGCTCGGGGCGCTGCCCTCGGGACGCCCGGCGCCGGCGGTGGGGGCGACCGCCGGCCGCCTCGGCGGCTTCCGGGTGGGCGGGCAACGACCGGGCACCGACGGCTACACGGCGACTGCGCACCGGTTCACCGTCCTCGTGCCGGGGTGCCTCGACCGGACTCTGCGGGCCCGGGTCGACGCCGTCCTCGAGGCGCACCAGCCGGCGCACACGGTGGCCGAGGTGTGCGAACTCGGGATCGGGATGGTGGTGGGTCAGCAGGCCCACATCGGCCTCACCACCTTCGTCGGTCCGCCGCCCGGCCACCCGCGGCCCCGGGTGGGGGAGGGGGCGCTGGGCGAGGACGCCGTCGCCGGCACCACGGGCGAGGGCGCCCGCCTCGGGGTCACCAGCCGCACCGGAGGGTGGCGGGTCGGGTGACCGGGACGACGCTCACCGTGGCGCGGGCGCACACCGTCGTGCGATGCACCGACGCCGCCCGCGCCCGTCGTGTCGCCGCCGGGTTCGATCGCGCGCTGGCCGCATCGGGGACGAGTGCGCTCGCGGACGACGTCCGGCCTCCTGGACCGGGGCTGTGGTGCCTGCCCCGGCTCGACGTGCGGCTCGTCCTCCCGGAGACCGAGGACGACGCCGCCGGGCTCGGCGCGCGCTGGTCACAGGCACTGCTTGAGGCGGTCCGCACGGCTCTGGCCGGTCCAGACGTCCTCAGGTACGACGACACCGCCGACGTCCTGGCCGACCTCGTCGCGTCCCTCGCTGCCGGCGACACCCGGCGCTGGTGGGCCTGGGTGCAGGCGGGGGTCGTGCCGCCCGGCCTGCCGGCGGCGGGGGGGACGACGATCACCTCGTCGGTCGTCCCCGGTCCCGGTGCCGTCGGGGACGTCGCCGCCGCCTGCCTGGCGGCCGCGGGCGCCGATGCCGTCCCGGCCGTGGTGGAGGGGGTGACGCGGGCCGGGCTCCCGGCGGTCCACCGGCTCCTCGGCGCCCGCGGCTGGCGCGGCCTCGCGGCCGCCCTCGCCCCCGGGGTGGCCGCCACGGTCGAGCCGACCGATCTGGGCGTGACCGCGGACCCGGGATGGCTGGAGCGCTCGCGGTTGGCGCAGCTCGTCGTGCGCTCCCGGCTCCGCCCCGACCCCGCCACCGCCCGGGCGTGGGCGGTGCTGATCGTGCTGGACGCCGACCCACGCGCCCTCGTGCGACCGGATGCCGCGGTGCGCGTGGCTTGGGTGCACGGTGCGCTGGCGCAGGGGGCCCCGCCCCCCGCGGCCTTGGGGCGGGCCGGTCGCGACCACGCCGAGATCGTGGGTGCGGCCCCCGCGGCAGGCCCCGCGCTACGGCCCGCATCGTTCGGCGCGGCGTCCCCGACAGGGGTGGCGACCACGTCGAACGCTCGCCCGCGCGACGACGCCGTCGACCCGGATCGACGAACCGGCCCCGATCCGGGAGCGGATCCGGAGACGTTCCGACCCGACGAGCCCGAGGGGATCGGGACCGCGTGGGCGGGCCTGGTGTTCCTGCTGGCCACCGCCGTCGACGCGGGTGTCGACGACCCGGTGGTGGGCCCGCGCTCGGGCCCGTGGGTGCGCCACCGCCTGGGCGGCCTCCTGGTGCCCGCCGCGCCCGACGACCCGGCCCGCCTCGCGCTGGCCGGCCTCGACGCGGAGCGCGCGCCTGCCGTCCTCGCCGGCCCGGGGCCGGACGAGGACGAGGACCGGGCCCTGAGCGCCCTCGCCGTGGAGTGGGCCCGGGTGACCGGCGACCGCCTGATCGCGGTCGCGCCCCCGGACACCGACCCGGTTGCCTGGCTCGCCCGGCGCCCCGGCCGGGTGGTGGCGGTCCCCGGATGGATCGAGATCCATCTCCCGCACAGTGCAGTCGACCCGGGCATCCGAGGTGCGGGGCTCGACCTCGACCCGGGCTGGACACCATGGCTCGGCGCCGTCGTCAGGTACGTCTATGAGTAGCCCGCCCGGCGAGGCCCGCAGCCACGATCTGACCTCCCGCGTCGGCGCGATGGCACGCCGGTTCGCCGACCACGTCGAGAGCGCCTGCCCGGAGAGCGCCGAGCGCGACGACACGGTGGCGTGGCTGCGCGCCTGGGCCGACCGCGTCACCGTCGACGTGACGCCCGGCGAGCCCGTGCCGATCGACGAGCTCGCCCGCCGACTGGGCCTGAGCGGGGCCGAGGTCGACCTCGTCCTGCTTGCGGGCCTGCCCGAGGAGCACCACGGCCTCGCTGACGCCTGCCGCAGGTGCCACCCGCGCGGCGAGCCAAACCCCACCGTCGAGCTGGTCCAGGAGATCACCCGGCGCGACACCCCGGACGACGCGATGATGCGCCGCCTGCTGTTGGAGGGCCCGGCGGCCCGCGCCGGGGTCCTGGAGCTCTCGGGCGGCGAGCCGTTCGCGGAGCGCTCGCTGACGCTCGCCTCCGGACTGTGGGGTGCCCTGCATGGTCACGACGCGTGGCCGCCGGGGCTCGCGCGGGTGCTGGTCGGCGATCCGCCCGCGGGCCTCGACGGCTGGCTCGACCTCCCCGAGGTCCAGCGCGCGCGGGCGCTGCTGGCCACGGAGGAGTCGGTGTCGCTCGTGCTCGGCGCGAGCGGCACCGCGATCGGCCTGAGCCGGGCTGCCGCGCTCGCCGGAGCGGCCGGGACCCGGGTCGTGGCCGCCCGAGTGGAGACGGCCGCGGACGTCCGCCGGCTCGTCGCGCACGCCGCGGCACGATCGGCCCTTCCCCTGCTCGTGGTGCCCGGACCGACCGCGACCGCCGCCGAGACGGCCGGTGCGCGACCGGTCCCCCCGGCCCCCGACCTCACGGGCGTCCGGGGCCCGGTGCTGGTGTGCGCCCCTCCCGGCTCCTTCGTCCCCGACGCCGAGCGGGCCGCGCTCACCGTCCCGACCGGTCCGATCGGCGTAGCCGACCGGCGCGCCGCCTGGCGGGCGGCCCTGCCCGGCGACGGCCACCTCGCGCCGGCGCTCGCGGCCCGCCATCCCCTCGACCCGGCCCTGACCGCACAGGTCTCGCTCGATCTCGCGGCCCGGGGCGCCGAACGCCCCACGCTCGCGGAGGTCTCGGCGGTCATCCGCGCCCGGGCCGGAGCGGCGCTCCCGCCCGGGGTCGAATTGCGCACGCCGGACCCGCGGGGGCGCCGCCCGATCCTCGACCCCGCGGCGACGATGCTCCTGCACGACGCGGTCCAGCGGCTGGAGCTGCAGGCGACGGTCCTCGACGACTGGGACCTGCAGCGCCGCGCGGGTGCCGACCGCGGGGTGCGGCTGCTCTTCACCGGCCCACCCGGCACCGGCAAGACCCTGGCCGCGCACGGCGTCGCGGCGGATGCCGGCACCGACCTGCTGGTCGTCGACGTCTCCCGCGTGGTGTCGAAGTGGCTCGGCGAGACGGAGAAGAACCTCGCGGCCGCCTTCGAGACCGCTGAGCGCACCCAGGCGGTCCTGCTGCTCGATGAGGCCGACGTCCTGTTCGCCACCCGCACCGAGGTCGGCGACGCCCAGGACCGCTACGCCAACCTCGAGACCGCCTACCTGCTCCAGCGCCTCGACCACTTCGACGGGCTCACCGTCCTCGCGACCAACCTGCGCCAGAACATCGACGCGGCCTTCCTGCGACGGATCGACTTCGTCGTCGAGTTCGAGCGGCCCGACACCGCGACCCGCCGCGCGCTCTGGGAGCAGCACCTGCCGCTCGACCGCCTCGCCGGCGCCGTCGACCTCGACCACCTCGCGCGTCGCTTCGACGTCACCGGCAGCACCATCCGCAACGCCGCCGTCGACGCGGTCTACCTCGCTGCGGCGGAGGACCCCGACGGGGCTGTCACCGCAGACCACCTGATCACGGCACTGCGCCGCGAGTACGCGAAGGACCACCGGCCGTTCCCGGTGCTCGCCGAGCCCACCGCAGTGGCCCGTGACGCCCGTGCCGCGGAGGTGCTGGCTGCGCACGCCCGCCGGACGGCCCCGGCCCGACCGGGTCCCTGAGGAGGAACGATGTCCCTGATACCGCCGGACGACGTCGCGCCGCTGCTGCCCGACGATCCGTTCACCGCGCTGCGCGTGACCTACGGGATGCTGCTCGGCGAGGACGACTTCCGGATCCTGGCCGGCAACCCGCGCGGCAAACAGATGATGCACAACGCGTGGCTGCACGGCTCCGGCGTCGTGTGGGGCCTGCCGGTGTGCCGGCGTCAGGACGTCACCGAGGGCGAGATCGCCGTCGGACCCGGACTCGCCGTCGACGGGCACGGGCGTGAGCTCTCACTCACCGCGACCGAGCCGGTCTGCGTCCGGGCGTGGGCCCGCGAGCAGTGTGCACTGGGCGCCACCAACCCACTCACGGCCTGGTTGGTGGCCGAGTTCCGTGCGTGCCCGGGCGAGGACCGTCCCACGATTGCCGATCCATGCGACGTGACTCGGCGAGTGACGGTGGAGAGCCGGGTCGCCGAGCAGGTGCGCCTACGGCTGGTCTCCACACCGCCTCGGCGGGTGCTGACCTACCGGCGCGTGCGCCACCTCCTGGGCCTGCCGGGCCACCTGCCCGACGGCAGCGCCCGCGCCGCCGAGGTGAACCGCGTGCGCGACCGCGTTCTGGCCGAGGACCCCCACCGGCGACCCCGCGCCCTCCTCCGTGCGTTCCGCGAGCTGGCCGCCCTCGACGCGATCGAGCTGGGTGAGTTGCTCCCGAGCGACGAGAATGGTGTGCGCTTCCCCGTCGCGGACCCAGACGCCGCCGTGCTGCTCGCGCGGATCACCCTCACCGCGACCACCGGGTCGGGCTGCGACCGTCCGACACAGGTGACGATCGACGACATCGACCTCACCGTCCGTCGCACCCTGCTGCCCACCGCGACGATCCAGGAGCTGCTCACGGGGTTGGCGCCCGGCCTGCTCGGCGTGCCGGCGGCAGGCGACGACGGTGGCCCGCGACTGCTGCCCTCGTCGTTGCGGTGGCGCGATGACGACGTCTCGTTCACGTTCCGCGTCGACCGCCCCATCGCTCCCGGCTCGGGGGAGAAGGCCGTTCAGGTCGCGTCGCTCGACGACGACGGGCGGGGGTGGTCCGACGAGTTCTGCCGCGCCGTGACGACGGTCGACGGGGACGGCATCGAGCTCCACCAGCCCGACGGCACGCCGACCGTGCTCGACGGTGTCGTCCTGGCGGAGCACCAGACGCAGATCCTGAAGGTCGAGCTCGACTCGCCCCGCCGGATCGGCTACCGGACCTTCCGGATCGTCGTTCGGGGAACCGGGCCGACCCCGTTGCTCGGCGACGAGCCGCGCGTGCCGTTCGCCGGCGAGGTCGGCGGTCCACCCGGCGGACAGAAGATCGGCCACGACGCGGTGATGCTGAGCCGGATTGAGCAGGCAGCAGGGAGTGAGCAGTGGTGACGACCACCGATGATCAGACGACCCCCACCGCGGCGCCAGGCGCCGGAGAGATCACGCGTCTCGCCGCCTACGACGGCCTGTTCCTGCGGGCCGAGCACCTCCGCCTGATCCAGGATTACGCCCGCGACCTCACCTACGCGGTCGGCGCCGCCGGCGGTGCCGGGGTCGTGGAGGGGTACGCGGTCAACCAGCTCGACGACGGCCGCCTCCAGGTCGGCCACGGGCTCGCGATCACGCCCGACGGACGCCCCCTGCGCTCCCGGCGCAACATCTTCGTGCCTCGGCCGACAACCCGTCCCGACGACAGCTGGTACCGCGTCGAGATCCATCCCGAGGACCAGGTGTACGGGCCGGAGCACCTCGGGACGCGCCTCTGCGCGCCGTGCGGGAACCGGACGGACGACGACGCGACCGCGGTCCCGTACCGCGCGGAGGGCGTGCAAGCCGTCCTGGTCCCCGACCACGAGCTCGGCTTCGACGGCTGGTCGGTCGAGGAGCGCCGGGGTCGGCTGGCGGCGGAGCTGTTCGCCCGGGAGGAACGCCGCGAACCACCGGCCTGGCCCGGGCGGCCGGGTGACACGGCCCTGCACCGGAATTGGTCGCCGCCCGCCCCCACGACCCCGGCGTCAGGGGTCCCCGTGGCCGTGCTGCTCCCGCTCGACGACCAGTCCTGGACCGTGGACACCTGGATGGTGCGCCGCGACCGGACCGCCACCGCGCCCGACGACGCGTGGCGCCGGCGCCTCGCGATGCGGCCGTGGAGCGTGTTCGTCGCCCAGGTCCTGCAGTTCCAGGCCCAGTACGCCGACCTCGTCCCGGCCGGTGGCCCCGGCCGGAGCCGTCCGAGCCTGCGCGAGCTGATCGACGAAGTGCTCGCGCAGGGCACCGAGAGATCATCGGAGGCCCTCGCCGAGGAACTACGGGCCGCCGCCGACGCCGCGGACACGTCACCGCGCGCGGCGCGGCGGGAGGGCGGTTCGCTCGCGACGTCGATGCCGGAACTGCCGCCAGCCGGGTTCCTCGAATCCCCGCGCTCGGATCAGGAGTTCCAGGAGACACTCCGGAACCTGCTGGGCCCGGGGATAGCTATGTCGTTCGCCAACTGTGGCGTAGGGGACGTCGGACAGGCGATCGAGCAGGCCCGCCACCGCCGACGCATCCGACTGCGCCCCGAGTCTCGTGAACGCGACAACGTCGAGATCCTAGTGCCGTTCGGGCGCCAGCCCGATATGGAGAGCCCTGCACGCCTCACTGACTGGGTCGCCTTCGTCCACCGCGACGGCACCCAGCGCCAACAAGGCGACGTCCGCGACGGCGGCGATGGCGGCGGCGATGGCGGCGGCGATGGCGGCGGCGATGGCGGCGGCGATGGCGGCGGCGATGGCGGTGGCGATGGCGGTGGCGATGGCGGCGGCGATGGCGGCGGCGGGTGACTGAGGATCATCGACGGGAGTGACGGATGGGTGACGTATTCGTCGCTAGCGTCCTGGTTCAGTGTCAGGGTCAGTCGCCGCCGTTGCGGTGGTTGGGAGCCTGGCCGCTGGTGTTCTGGCTCGTAGCGTCCGTGCCGCCTGCTCGGTTGGCGATCACGCATTGTGCCGAGCATCAGCGGCCAGGACCGGCCGGCGTGACTAGATAGGAGCGTGGCTGCGCCCCCACTGAAGTGTGTCCGCCGACCGGCCCAGCCTGTCACCCCACAGGCTGATGAGAGGAGACCTCTCGATGGTGCTCACGGTCGGTATCGATGTCCACAAGGACACCCACACCGCGGTGCTGGTCGACGAGCTCGGGCGGGAGCGGGCCCAGCGCACCTGTCGGGCTACCGATGCCGGGCACCGGGTGCTGGTGCGGTGGGCGCATGGGCGCGCGCAGGGCGGTGAGCGGGTGTGGGCGGTGGAGGACTGCCGGCATGTGTCGGTCCGGTTGGAGCGGGCTCTGCTCGCGGCCGGGCAGCGGGTGGTGCGGGTGCCCCCCAAGCTGATGGCCGGGGCTCGTAGCTCGGCGCGCACGCGGGGTAAGTCGGACCCGATCGATGCGTTGGCGATCGCGCGGGCTGCGCTGCGTGAACCGCAGCTGCCCGTCGCCGAGCACGACCAGGCCTCGCGGGAACTGAAGTTGCTGGTCGATCATCGTGAGGATCTGGTCTGCGAGCGGACCCGGATGCAGAACCGACTGGGCTGGCATCTCCACGAGCTCGACCCCGAGCTCGACGTCCCGGCCCGGGCGCTGGATCGGCTCGTGCTGCTCGACCGGCTCGCCGCCGAGCTCGATGAGCACCACCAGGGGCTACTGGCTCGCCTGGCCGGTGAGCTGCTCGCCGACATCCGGGAGAGCACCCGGCGAATCCAGGCGCTGGAACGCGAGATCGCCGGCCGGGTGCGCCAGCACGCACCCGCGCTGCTCGAGCTGCCTGGGTGCGAGGCGTTGACCGCGGCGAAGATTGTCGGGGAGACCGCTCGGCCGGGTCGGTTCCGCTCCGAGGCCTGCTTTGCCATGCACGCCGGCGTGGCGCCGATCCCGGCCTCGTCGGGGCGCACGAACCGCCACTGGCTCGCTTGTAGCGGCAACCGGCAGCTCAACGCCGCGCTGCACCGCATCGCGGTCACCCAGGCCCGCCTGCCCGGTGGCCTCGGGCCTACCACCAGCGACGACTCGACCTGCGCGGCAACAAGATGGAAGCACTGCGAGCCCTGAAACGACGCCTCGCCCGCGTCGTGTTCCACCTCCTGCAGACCCCGACCACCTCCGCGGCTGCCCTGCGGCCCGCGGCGGCTTGACATGGGAGCAATCCGTGACGCCGCAGCTCTGCCTCTTCGACGGCCCGTACTGCGTCCAGGATGGGGTGACGTGCAGGATCCCGGAGGGGTCGCGTCGGCTCGTCGGACTCGTCGTGCTGGGTGGCGGGTGGTTGGACCGCCGTGCCGCGGCCGGCACGTTGTGGCCGGCGGGCAGTGACGCCCGCGCCGTCGCCAACTTGCGATCGGCGCTCTGGCGGCTCCGCGGCGCTGGCGTCACGGTCCTCGACGGCGACGCCGGCGCCATCTGGCTGCGGCCCGGCACGACCGTCGACCTCCGCCTGGCCATGCGCTGGGCCGACCGCCTCATCGATGGCGTCGAGGGCCCGGCAGACCTCGACATCCGTCATCGCCCACCAGTCGCGCCACGGCTCCTACCCGGACTCGCCGACGACTGGGTGGAGCGCGAGCGTGAGCTCGTTCGTCACCACCTGGTGCACGGCTGGGAAGCGCTCGTTCACCGGCTCATCGCCGTGGGTCGACCCGGCGAGGCGGCCGAGGCGGCCGGCGTGCTCGTCGACGTGGCTCCTCTGCGGGCGAGTGCCAGGCGCGGACTGCGTGCGGCGTGGGACGCGACGCGAGCCGGTCGACGCCCGATCTCGGTATGAGTTCCCGGCGGTGACGATCCGACGCCACCAACCGACGACGGCCGGTAGTCTCGGGCCGCGAGGCTGGCCGACTCACCCGGTGCGTTTCCAGGCCCCGTTCGCCTTCGGATACAACAGCTCGACAATCCGCGAGGATGGAGCCACCCCGAGCTCCCGGTCCAGCACGGACTCGTAGAGCCGGAAGGCGCGCTGCGCGAGAGCGCGGTTTCCTTCGGCGAGGTGCGCTTCGAGCAGGGCTCGCTGTGCAGATTCTCGCAAAGGGTCGGTACTCACCGCGAGAAGCGCTGCCTCCACCGCTCGAGCTGGCCGGCCGCATTCTATGAATTCTGCGGCCAAGGCTTCCAGAGCCGCCAGGGTTTGGGCGCGAAGACGTTCACGCTCGAGGATGGCCCATTCGTCGTACCACCCGGGCAGGAGGTCGAGCGCGGTTCGACACCAGGGCATCAACCTCAGGTCCTTGGGCCGAGGGCAGCGGTCGATCATTCGTGCCGCCCATCCTTCGGCGACATGGAGATCGACGCTCACTCGCTCGTCGAGCGCGAGGGTCTCGCGGTCGTCGACGAGCAGGTCCACGCCGGCGGCGCGTAGCCTCCACAGCGCTGACCGCAGGTTCCCGGCCGCTCGGAAGTCGTCAGCGTTGGGCCAGAGCGCCCCGGCGGCGAGTCGCCGAGGAACGGGTGCGGGGCGCAGCGCTACGTAGGCGAGGAGTCTCTTACCGCCCTCCGGGATGGCCTTCAGGCATTCTCCGCTCTGGAGGTACGGACCGACGAGAAGGTGTAGGTGCCACGGTGCCTCGTCCACGTCGAACCCTCCGTTTCCGTGAGCGCCTCAGACACTATTACGCACGACCCGTCACGTCGCTGTCACGAATATTCACCCTTCCGGAGCATGTCGATCACTTTCACTCTCACCGAGAGCAAATTGGACGAGGAACCTCCTGACAGTCAGCACCGCCTCGAAGAGGTTGGTGACGTGGAAGACGTTGGTGTCGTCACGAAGGGTGTTCGGAACGGTGCGGATGGTGAAATACAAATGTTCATCGTGGCGTTCCACGCGAACGATGCACACAGCTTGCCCACCCTCTCTTGCGCTCATCCGGAGAGCCTGCCGTGCAGCCGTCACAAGACCGTTGCCTCGGTGCCGATCCGCCTCGGTACCTGCTGCGGATGCCGAGCACCGCGGTCGAGGCACGAGGTCGGATCGCAGCGCGCGATCGCCGGTCAGGGTGTCCGATGTGATCCTCGATCGCGACGGCGCCTCGTCCAGGCGTCGTCGAGCGGCGACCCGGATTGCGGGTGCGCCTCAAGCGCCATCGTCGGGGACCTCGTCGTCTCGCGTCACGTCTTGCGAACAGCGCCGGTGAAGCCGGCGATGAACAATGCCGCAAAGCCCCAAGCCGCGAGTTGGAGCACCCAGGTGCTGATCACCAACGTCGTCGCGCTCGCACTCCCCGCATCGGGGTTGATCACGCAACGGTCCCTGGGCTTGGTGGTCGATCCGAACAGGGGGGTGCCCAAGTCGAGCCCAGCCCCGACCCGCTCCAGGACGGAGCAGGACTGATGGGCCACGCCGGGCAGTGGTGGGCGGATGAGGGCACCGACGTGGCCGAGCACGGTCGAGAGGACCGCGGAGAGAACGAACACCGCGATCAGCCCGTACAGGGCCCGCCAGGGCTTCCATCCGTAGCCCAGCATCCATCCGGTGAACGTCGCCCACGCCTTCTCGGACCACGAGAGACGGCCTCGATGGATCTGGTCTCGGCGCTGGGCGATCAAGATGTCGCGCACATCGCGGTCGTGACCTGCCGCCCGGTACGCCGCGGCCAACTGCTGGTAGGGCTGGGCCGCGTATCCCGGCGTCCTGGAGCCCAGCAACGTGAGCCACCACCGCACATCGTCCGGGCGGGGGATACCCGTGTAAGTTGCTCCGTCCAGGTTCCATTGCTCGGTGCTCTCGGTCGACCCGTCGAGCCGCAACGTTTCGAGCTTGGCGCCACGGAGCGAGATGACCGCCCCACAGCCCCCGTGTCCCGGGAATCCGCCATCCAGGATTGATCCACCGCTCACGTGTATACCATCGGCCACCAACGCCGGCCCGGACTTGTTGACCATCTCCGCGCCTTGGCAGTTGAGCTGACCGGTGATGTGCGCACTTAGTAATCGCACCGCGCCGTCCTGTCCGCTGCCGTGAGCGGAGAATCCGCTGTCCAGGGCCACTTCGCGGCTGACCTGGAGCCCGTCGGCGGTCAACGCGGGTCCGGAATCGTTGACCAGCTCCGCGCCTCGGCAGATGAGCTGGCCGTCGATGTGGGCCCCGAGCAGCCTCACAGCGCCCTTCTCACCGCTGCCGCGCGCAGTGAATCCACAGTCCATGGCCACCAATTGGCTGACCTTGAGCCCGTCGGCGGTCAACGCGGGTCCGGAGTCGTTGACCACTTCCGCGCTGCGGCAGTTGAGCTGGCCGGTGATCCGCGCTCCGGACAGCCGTACCGCGCCGTTCTCGCCCACTCCTCGCGCTCTGACGCCCTGGAGGATCACGTCGCGGGTGACCTGGATTCCGTCAGCGAGGAGCGCGGGCCCGGAGTCGTTGACGAGCTCAGCATCCTGGCAGTTGAGCTGGCCGGCGATGTTTGCCCCGGGCAGCCGCACCGCGCCGTTCTCGCCGCTTCCGTGCGCCGTGAAGCCGAGTAGGATCACGTCGCTGCCCACCTGGAGCCCGGGGGCAGATATGGCTGGCCCGCACTCGTTCACGAGCTCCACCCCTTCACAGCTGAGCATCTCGATGATGTGCGCGCCCGTCAGCCCCACGGCGCCGTCCTTACCGGATCCGTGCGCCCTGAACTCTTTACTGAGCAGCACGGCGCTGCCGACCCGGCTCAAGGGCGCGGTCAACGCCGGCCCAGAATCGTTGACCAGCTCCGCACGATCACAGACGAGCGCCCCGCCGATACGCGCTCGCGACAACCCCACCGCGGGGCGCTTGCTGGCCCCTGACGCTGAGAACTCCGTGGTCAGGAACACGTCGCCACCGACCTGGACACCGTCGGCGGACAGCGCTGGTCCGGACTTGTTGACCAGCTGCGCGCCGGCGCAGACCAGGCTGCCGACGATGTTCGCTGGGTTCAGCAGCACTGCGCCGTTCTCACCGCTTCCTCGCGCGATGAGCTCGGCAGCGAGGACGACGTCGCGGCCTACGTGCACTCCGGTGGCGTCCAGCGCCGGGCCGGATTCGTTGACGAGTTCCGCCTCCCGGCACCATAGCTCGCCGGTGATCCGCGCACCGCGCAGCCTCACGGCGCTGGCCATGCCCGCTCCAAGCGCCGAGAAGCCGCCACTGAAGCTCACCTCCCCAGTGATCTCGGCCCGGTCAGCGACGAGCGCAGCTCCAGACTCGTTGACCAGCTTCGAACCGGAGCAGTTAAAGTCGCCCTCTATACGCGCCCCCGCCAAGCTGACGGCGAAAGTGTCTGTAGCGGTCGTCGTCAGGACGCTGCTCGTAAGGTGCAGGTCGTCGTCCAGACGGATGCCCGCTGCGTTAAGAGCTGAGCTATAGATGGTGCTGACGCAGCATCTATGCAGCGCCAGGTGGGGCAGGTGCGCGGCCTGGGCGGTCACGCCTTCGTCGAGGCGACAATCGACCAGGGTGAGGGGGACGGTTGCACTGAGTTGGTCGAGATCGAGGCGACCGACGATGCGCGCTCCGCGCAACTGCACGCCGCGCGGGTCAACCGTTTCCTGATCAGGCAGACCACGGCCCAACAGTAGTGCGCGCAGGTCCTCGGCATCGAGATCGTGATCTCGCCCCCACTCGCGCATGGCCGCTTCCCCTACAGGGACGTGCCATTCGTAGTCTGGGACCAGATTGAGCCATTCGCCTGCGATGAGCTGCGTTACCAGGCGATCGCGCACCGAACGCGGACGGCAGACGTCATACGGGTCGTTGCTCATGAAGCAGAGGGTTCCTCTACCTTGAAGGCCTCGGGCAGTGTAGCTGTCATCAGCCCCCCACGCGGTACACCTGCTTCTTGCCAGATTATTCGCGCGGGCCGAGAACGGCGCCAGCAGTTCCACCTGAACAGTCCAGTGTCTCGCGGGTACGAGAGGCGCCAAGTCGCCGGTTGACTGCTCTCCGTGCTCCGGCTGTCACCATAAGTGGATCGTGGTGGGTTCACGCAGATTCGATGACTGAGCCGGTACGCGCACCGTCGATCTTGATCTGTGGATGGTAGCGCTCGCCGAAGTTGATGTAGCGATTCGAGTTGTTGGTCAACGTCACGACCACTCGTACGACTCGAGCGGCTCCTTCCTCGCCGGCCGCGCTCGACGACAGTTGGTACGGCTCGGGTGAGGCGGCGGTTGCGGTGAGTCCCTCGCCGATGGAGGGTGTCGCCGAAGGTGGCTGCGGGCCGGGCCGCCGTGCTCGGCGCGCTCCACAGGATTGCGGATGCGCGTACTCGGCCTCCAATTGCTCCAGTCGACGCCGAGCGCTGCGGATGTATGTTCGTCAGACGAAGGGCCCCGTACAAAGCCCGTGAAGGACCTGCCAGACTTAGAGGCTTGCCCGCTCGCTAGGAGCGGCTTCTTGTTAGGTACCACCCGTGGTTGCGAAGCTCAACCGATGCTTGCCAATCTAGTGGTCGATGTATGGGCACGGGGGCCCGCACAGTGTGGGACGTCGGAGGTGCGGAGACAGTCATGGAAGATGATGAGTTTGAGCCCCGATCTCCAGCCGAGGTGCAGTTGGTCGATCTTGCTCGAAATTCGGTGAGATCAGGGGACGAGGCTCGTGCTCTGTGGTGGTCCCAGGACGATACCATCAATGTCGTCGAGATGGACGGGTGGGGCGAGGACCGCGTCGTGAGGGCCTCAATTCTTGAGGCGATGTTGGGCGGGTACTACCTCGATCTCCCGCCAGTTGCCGAGATATATCTCAAGGGTGCAGTAATCCAGGGCGAACTCAGCCTGCTCGGTTCGAGGCGGCCGCCCGGCGCGAAAATTCGACTAGAATCCTGTCGTGTCGACGGCCTCGTTACAGCTCCGTCAAACAGCCTTGGCAGAGTTGAATTCGATGGGTCGCGTTTCACGAGGGCGGTCGATCTAACGCTGACTGAGTTTCACCAAGACGTGTCTTTTCGGTATGCGACCTTTGTGCAACCATGTGTCTTCAAAGGCGCAACTTTCAAAGGCCAAGCAGACTTCCGAGACGCCTCTTTCCACAGCGTCGACTTCTCGAGGGCGGTGTTCGAACGAGGCTTTTATTTTTGTAGAAGCACTGTGATTGGCGCCTCAGTGTTCGCAAGCTCCACCTTTGCAAGAGGTGCGGATTTCACCTCCTGTTCGTTTTCGGGCCCAGCCCGCTTCGTAGATGCCTTGGCCGGCACCTTCACCAACGTGGAGGCGGGTGTGTGGTATGGCTTTCGGTTCGACGACGCGCAGTTCTACGCGTCGACGGTTGGGCCTTGGGTAGCAGAACATATCAGTCTGACTGGAGCTACTTTTCATTCGAGATGCCGGCTGGAGCTTGCAGCCTCCATGCTCGTGGCGAATAGCCTTCAGGCCAAGGAGGGTATCCATTTAGTTGTCAGGTCGGACGAGCTCCGGCTCGCAGATGCTCAGTTCCTCAAGCCGAGTATCGTCGCCGCAGGAGAGCGAGCGCCAGGTAGGTGGTCCGAGTTTCGGGAGGCCGGGCCGATGCGCGATCCCGAGTTGCGTCACGAGTTGCGCGTGGAGCTAGCAAAGAAGTTTGGAGAGCGCTCGAGCCCGAAGAATCAGGTCTTCTCCTTGAGTGGCGCTCTAGTGAGTGATCTCGTTCTCGAGGGGATTGATCTGTCCAATTGTGCCTTCTTTGGAGTGCACGGGCTGGACGAGATTCGTTTGGATAGTTCGTGCTCGTTTGGGCGGCCGCCAGTCTGGACGATTGGTCGCTGGTCCGTGTCCCCCTACTCCCAGCGACGGGTTCTATCTGAGGAAGCGCACTGGCGCTCAACACATACGCGGCGTTGGCCGAACCCAAAGATCGATGTACCTGTAGCGGGTGCGCCGGAAGGTTACTTCCGTAGCCTGGGACGTTGGCCGCAAACTCACCGCCGTGTCCTTCAGCCTACTCAGGTGGCTGGAATCTACCGGAATTTGCGAAAGAGCTTGGAGGATTCGAAGGATGAGCCAGAAGCGGCTGACTTCTACTATGGGGAGATGGAGATGCGACGATTGTCCGCGCGACGACCTCGTGGGCGCCACTCCAGCTCTAGGCTTGAGAACGATGGAGTCGAGCAGGTCCCATCGAGATCCGAGCGCTGGCTGCTAGCAGCTTACTGGGTGATATCTGGTTACGGACTGAGAGCATCTCGGGCAATTTTGGCGTACGCTGTCCTTATCGTAGTGTGCGCGGTTCTATTTACGAACCAAGCCTTTGCCAGGCTGGCTCCGACTCCTGATCGTATCTCCTCAGTCAATGTCGAGACGGGGGAGATCGCCTACGCTCCGGGGGTGGAAAGGACTGGCGAGCGGGGGCAGATATCGTTTGCTGAATCCCTGGAATTCTCCGTGCGAGAGAGTCTCGCCCTACTGCGATTACCGGGAAATCCGTCGATAATCACCGTTGGGACTGGGACGGTTCTGGACATGCTGCTGCGGCTACTCGGCCCGCTCCTCTTAGGCCTCGGTGCGCTTGCTGTACGAGGACGAACAAAGAGATAGATGACGAACCCTGGAGGGTTCGGGCTGCTCGAGCGCGATCCGTGCCCGTATCTGGGCGGGGAGGCGGTCCTCCACGGCTCCTACCTGAGCCGGAGTGGCGTTCGCCAGGATCAGCCCTCGCTGTCTCAGGTCGCGAAGCAGGTCTGCCGTGGCCAATTGACCGCTGGCTTGCGCAGTGAGTGCAGCTTTGTACGCGACCTCGACGACCTCGACGACCGAGGGGTTTCCAGTCGGTCCATTCCGCAAAGCGCACGAGGATCGGTCCCGCGGGCGAGTTGGAGGACGAGCGCGCTGAGGAGGAACTGCAGGCGTAGGCCGACCGCTCCCGCCTCGGCGTCAGCACCCCGCGCTCCCGCCACCGGCGGAGACGGTTCTAGACCGTGAGCCGACAGGTGCAAGGTCTCTCGCGAAGCGCCCGCCCAGGCCGCGTTAGGGCCGGACTCGCCGACGCATGGTCCCGCTGGAGGTGGTCGCCATGCAACCGCCAGCGCTTACCTACACGTCGGGTGGCGAAGGACTGGCCCCGGGGCGCCTGAGTGGTGTGTCGGCGTGAAGCTCCCCTAAGTTGAGAGTTCTGGATTCGACATCCGAACGCGACCTGATGGTGAAATCGGCGTAGCTCTCAGCCTCAGCGGAGCGATGGCTCGACGCGCCCGATGCGCGCCCGGGGCCGCGCGGCAGTGGGCCTGCGGCGCGAGATCGACGCCGCTGCGCGGCGCGGTCTGGTGTGCCCCGGCGAGCTTGATCGGGCCGCTCTCCCGGTAGTAAGTGCCCCAGACCTGCAGGAACGGCGCGTCGGGCGGGGGCTGGGGGACGTCCCCCTGATGCGGTGATCGGGATTGGCTTCCCACGCATCGAGGGGGACGTCCGTGCCGAACGCTAGCGGTCTTTCGCGGGGTGATCGGAATCGGAACAAGCGCCTGGACCGGCTGCGGGCGCTCGTGCCGGCGACGAACGCGGTGCTGGGCATCGACCTCGCCGACCGCAAGCAGGCAGCGGCGCTGACCGACCACGACTCGCGGGTGCTGGCCCGACGCCGCGCGGTGTGCCGGGCCTGGGAGCTCGGCCCGGTGCTCGACTGGGCGGTTGAGCAGGCCCAGGCCGCGGGCTTCTCGTCGGTGACGGTGGCGTGCGAGGCCACCGGGCACCGCTGGCAGGTACTCGAGAAGCTCGCCGCGGAGCGCGGCCTGAACATGGTGTGTGTGCAGAGCCTGCTGGTGTGGCGGGCCCGGGAGGGCGAGGACCTGACCTGGGACAAGTCCGACCCGAAGGACGCGATGCTGATCGCTCGGTTGACCACCCAGCTGCGCTGCTACGAGCCCGAGACCAGTGACGGCACCTGGTCGCGGCTGCGCCAGCTCGGCGCCCGCCGGCGCCGGCTGCTCACCGAGTCCACCGCGTGTGGCCAGCAGCTGCGTGACCTGCTCGAGTGCGTGTGGCCCGCGGCGCTGGAGGCGGCGAAGCGCCCGTTGGAGTCCGCGTCGTGGTGCGCGGCGATCGCGGTGGTCCTCGCTCGCGCCGGCGACGGCGACCTGTCCGCGGTGCGGCGGATGGGCCAGGCGCGGTTCGTCGCGGCGGTGGGTCACGAGCTATCGGCGTGGGGTTCGACGCGGTCGTGTCGGCGCATCGTGGAGGCCGTCTTCGCCGCGACCGATGATGCCGTCGGGCTGGTCGCTCATCGGCGCGGGACGTTGGAGCGGGCCGGGTTCGTGATCGCCGACTGGCGCGAGGTCCACGCCCGACGCACCGAGGTCGAGACGCGGATGCTGGGGGTGCTCGACGAGCTCGAGCTCACCGAGCTGGTCGGCTCGATCCCGGGAGTGTCGGTGCTCGGGGCGGCGGCGGTGCTGGCCGAGTGCGGGAACCCGGCGCGGTTCCCCACCCCGCGGGCGCTGGTCAAGCACGCCGGGCTCTGCCCGCGCGAGGACTCCAGCGGCGAGCACCGCGGTCACTCCCGACTCTCCGGGCGCGGGCGACCCGAGCTGCGCACGGCGGCGTGGCGGGCCACGTGGGGCGCCCAGCACGCCAACCCGGTGCTGCGCGCGCGTCATGAGCACCTGACCACCCGCGAGCACAACCGTCTGGCCGGGATGCAGGCCCGCGCGGCCTGCGCGGCGACGCTGCTGCGCTGGCTGCACGTCGTGGTCGTGCGCCGCGTCCCCTGGGACCCCGACGTCGCCGCCGGCCGGCGACCTCAGCCCGTCGCCGTCGCTGCGGGCGCTTGCGTCGGCGCGCCCCCGGAGAAGGTGATCAGCGCCGCCTGACCCACTGACTCCGCCGACCTCGAGGCCCTACCCGAGTCGCAAGGCGGCTCCTCAGACCGCGGGCCGGCCGGCAGGCCGGTCCGCCCGGTGTGCAAGCTCCACTCTCCCAGGGAGGCCCGAGCAGGGACCTCGCCCTTGATCATGAGCAGCTCGCCCGCCTGTCTCACTGAAGCCCGATTATGCGCTGTCGGGGCCTGAGCAGCCGAAACACCGGCCGGGACCCCGCTTCTTGCTATGCAGGGACGAGCAGGCCGGCGAGTCATCCACCAGGTCTGAGCGGTGCTCGCGGCTTGCCGAGGGCTGCTCACGGCCGCGCGGCCGAGACCGACGATCGAGCCGCCTGCGGCGGCACTGACTTCTTTGTCGGGCCCGGAAGCTTGATCCGCCCGCCCCTCACCAGCAAGGGCCGCAGAACATCTTCGGGCCGCGCCACATCGACGGCCCTGCGGGCCGACTCCGTCACTCGGCGAGCGCGGCCCGAGAGATCTTCTGCTCATCGACCCTTGCTGGTGAGCCTCCACGGACGGACGCGGCGCCCCCGGGGCGAAGGCACAGAACGCCTTCACCCGATGGGCACCGAGCCCGACGAGGCACCGCTTCGCGAGATCAACACTTGCGTTCGACTTCTTACGTTGATCAAGGGCGCTACGCGTCGCTGCGCGACCAGCCTCCGGCTGGCCCTTGACCGCGAGCCTCGACGGCCCGCTCGGCGCCCTTCGGGCGGTGGAGGCAGACAGCACGCCTCCACCCATCGCCCCGAGCCCCAACTCCACGTACGCGCGTCGAGACCGCTCGACAGGGAACCCTCCCGACAAGCCCGAGGAGAACGTCATGACCGACACCGAGGTCCGCACCACGTCGAGCCCGACAACGCGGGTCCCCAGCCGACGCAGCAGTCCCGGCGCGCCGACGCCCTCGCCCGAACACTGGCTCGGTGAGGTGCTCGCGGCCATGGGTTGTCGCCGTGCCGGCCGCAAGTGGCAGTGCCCCGCGCACGGACACACCGGGCTGCACTCCGCCGCCCTGGCGATCGGCCGTCGCGACGACGATCGGGGCGCCTGGCTCCACTGTCACGCCGGTTGTTCGATCAGCGCTGTCCTGCGCGCTCTCGGGTTGCGCCCCAACCACCTGCAGCGGCCGCCTCGCATCACCCCCAGCCGCTATGTCCGCCTCCGCGGGCTGCGCCGGGAATGGCCGGAGCTCAGGGCCGCTGCCCACCGCGAGACGGCCGGCTACCGCCACGAGGCCTGGCACCTCTACGGCCCCGACCACGCGAAGCAACGGCTGCGCCGAGCCGACGGCTCCAAGACCATGCGGTGGGAGTCGCGGAACGCGCGAGGGGAGTGGGTCCCGGGCCTGCTCGGCACGCGTGAGGTCGATCTGCCCCTCTACCGTGAGGACGAGGTCCGCATGGCCGCGGCCGCCGGCGAGAGTGTCGTGCTCTGCGAGAGCGAGTCCTCCTGCGACGCCCTGCACGGCGTCTATGCGACCACCTGGGCCGGGGGTGCCGGCAGCCCGCCCATCGAGACCCTCACGAGGGTCCTCGAGGGCACCGACGTCGTCATCGTCCCCGACCATGACGACCCCGGGCTCGCCTGCCTCGACCGCCTCGTCGCCGCCCTGCCCCACGCCCGCGTGCTCGTCGGCGAGCCCGGAGAGGACGCCATGGACCTCTACGGCCGCGTCGGTCTCGACTGCTTCCTCGAACAGCTCGCGTCAGCACGGACCGCTGAGCCGCGCGGAGAGCGACAGGACTTCAGGAGTCACGCGGGGTAGAGGACGACGCGGCGGGGAGGCTCGGCCGGGTAGTCGACATCAGTCACGGGCTCGCCGTCGACGCGAGCACCACCCGAGTGGATCCAGGTGCGCGCCGCTCCTCCTCGATGCCAGCTCGCACGAGCCGCTCGAGCACGGTGAGCGGGCGGGCGTCTTCTCCCTGCGGCGAGTCCTCCGGCACGGAAGAACGGTAGGAAGCACCACCGACATCGACGGGGAGACGACACCGGCATGTCACGCGAGCGGGTGAGGCGGCGCTCAGCCACTTCCGCTGCGGGTCTCCCAGCCGGCGCGCCAACGGGAGCAACGCTCGAGGTAGGCCTGCATGTCGGCGCCCTCGAGCGAGCCCGTCGTCCAGCTGTCGGCCAGCACCTCGTCGGGCCAGACGTAGGCAAGGCTCGACCGTCCCGACCTCAGGCGCACGACTTCGACGGAGTACGTCGGGTCTTCGAAGGCGTCGAGGACGCTCCACTCGGTCTCGCTGAGGTCGGTGTACACCCGACCTGTCGCTTCGGCCTCAGAATCGCGGACGAGACCCGGGTACGGCAGGTCCGGCAGCCGCGCCGCCCGCCACCCGGGAGCGCTCGTCTGCTCGCTCGCCGGAACACGGTCGATCAACGTCCGCACCACGTCGTCGAGTGCGAGCGTGCCGTAGACGAACAGGTCAGGCGTTCCCGCCGATCCGCGGTCCGGCGGGCCAGAGCTGCTCGAGCTCGCGCGGGACAAGCGGTCGCTGGTAACCGGCATGCAGAACCTCCGCGAGGAGGCTACCGCCGTGATCGTGCACGTTGAGGAACCAGTCGATGCCGGCCGGGTACGCCCAGAGGTAGGAGCGCAGCTGGGGATCGAGCGACCGGTCGCGAAGGGCGGATGCGACGTCGGCCGGTCGCCAGAACGGCAACCTCGACAGCGCGTGGTCACGGCAGGCCGACGCGCTGGCGCCGGCGTTGACCATGAGGTGGAGCTCGGCGTTGACGAGCTGCACGTAGTGGTCGAGCCGGGTCCGCGCCCGCACGAGGGGGTCGTCCGGGCTCGCCGCGAGAGGAAGGACCTGCGCCAGGCCCTCGAAGAGGACCTGGTGCGGACAGTGGATCGCGAGCTGCCGGGGCCAGGGCGTTTCCGTGTGCTCGGAGACGTCGGTGAGGTTGGCGTACTGCAGCGCGTGCCCCAGCACCTCGTGGAGCGCGAAGCGGTAGGCGTCGACCTGGGTGAAGGACGCGTTGCGCCGGTTGATCCGCAGCCGAGCTCGTCGGCCCTCGCCGTCCAGCCAGTAGGACCAGTACGCGTCGACCTCCACCGTCTCCACGTCGAGCTCGAAGGTGGTCTCCGCTCCCGTCAGGCTCCTGACCTGCGCCTCGTACTCGCGCGCGTAATCGCGGATCACGTCGCCGGCGTCCTCCGCCGGCACGGTGGGGCTCAAGGCGTCGAAAGCAGTGCGCGTCTGGTCGTCCCATGCGACGTCGACGTCCGCGAGAGCGCGGCGCGCTTGCTCGCCGACCTCGGCGACGTAGGCGGGCGCCCAGCCTGTGGTGGGCGCGCCCTGAGTGAGCTCGATGTACTCGGCCAAGTCAAGGCGTTCACCGAGCAGCGCTCGAAGGTAGGCGATGTGGGCGTCCAGCACGGCACCCACGTCGTCCCCGTGGCCTCCGGATCGCAACGCGACGAACCGGTCGAGGACGTCGAATCTGTCCTGGACGTCGTCCCCGACGACGTCGGGCGCGCAGTCGAAGTCGATGACCGCGCTCGAGCCGGCCTTCTTCTCGAGGTCGTGCCACCCGCGAACGAGCCGTTCCAAGCAGTCACGATCCTCCACGCGCGACCTCCCATCGAATCGTCACTGATTGGCCGGGCTGGAGATAATCGCGGGTCAACGTGATGAGTGCGCCCTCGTCATCCTCGACGCAGAAGAGGTCGTCGATCGCGGAGACCTGCGCGCCATCGGGTTGATCTTCGACCGCGGTGCAGCCCACCAACATCTCCACTCCACGGTGGCGAATCGTCAGCGTGAGGTGTCGAGTGTTTCGGGGAGTGGACTGTTGCCAATAGTGATCGTGGACGAAGCGCCCGCCGCGGGAGGTATATGACACGGTTCCGATATCGCCCGGTTCGATCGGTGGCGAGAGCACGCAGGCGAACTTCGTCATGTTGCCGATGTCGTGCAGCCGTTGGATCGAGACCCGTCGCTCACCGTCGGGATGCGGTTCGATGCGGACTCCGTCGGTGTTCTCGAACCACTGCTCCCGGAGGAGGCGCTTGACCGGTGCGTTCGTCAGGTTGAGGAGCTCGAACCGGTAGGTGACCGAGGACCACCCGTCGGGCTCGATGTCGATGGTGCACTCCATCTCTAGGTCGACCAGGTGGCCGGCGAGGAGTGCCAGCTCCGCGATCTCCTCGTCGGGGATGCGCCGACGCCTGCCCAGGAGCTGGAGCGCTCTCGCCAGGGATTCGGCCTGGTCGTGGGCGGGACCTCGAAGCGTGTTGACCGGCAGCGGGCCGGAGGACTCGGGCACGGGACGGCTGGGCGTCGACCACGCCGAAGGAACCGGGGCCACGCCCTCGAGGCCGTCCCCGACAGCGGCCGCGAGGTCGGCCGTGCTGGGCGCGGCACTGCGCTGAGCGGGGACGAACATCTCGGCCGCCTTGCGGCCCGGGAACATCGCCTCGAGGACCTCGCAGTGCTGAGGATGCGGCAGGCCCTTCAGCTCACCGCACTGCCAACGGTGCAGCTGCGCACGACTCGGCGCCGTACCCACCAACGAGCTGTCGATGCTCGCCGCGGCTTTGTCGTACTCACGAAGAAACGTCTGGTACTTCTGCCAGTGCTTCTCGCGAAGGAGGTCGCGCAGGACAACGGGATCGGCCATTCCGACTCCCCAACTCGTTCCCGGAAGCGTCAATTGTACGACGAAACGAGACACGGACGCAACGTCGGGAGACGCTCGCGGCAGAGATGCGACATCTGAGGCGTCGCAACGCGACGCCTCGTCACAGCACCGTTCAGCACGTCAACGGGTGGTGGCCGTCAGGGCCGCAGCACGAGGGACGTGAGAGCGGGAGCGGACATGGAAGAGCGCAAGAAAGCGCCCGAGGTCATCGAGCGCGGCGACAGCGGACTACTCATCACCGTGGAGGAGGTGGCGCGGCTCTGGTTCGGTGAGGTGGGGAAGAACGGTTCGGCCAGCACGAATTGCCAACGCATTCGGCGGCTCATCCCTCACGTCCTCCCGGCCCGTCGTATCGGTAACCGCTGGTACGTGAACCGGGCTATCGCCGAGGCGTGGGCGGCCGGGTCCGACGCCGCGTCCGCGATGGCGCACCCCGACAACCAGATGCTGGGAGGCGCGTGATGCCCAGCGTCGGCCTTCTGATCCTCTTCGCGATCCTCGGCGCCTTCATCTGCGCCAAGACCCGCTCCGCCGCCGGCGCCGTCGTGTTCTCGCTGGTCGCCCTGGTGCTCTTCATCGGCACTCCCGCCGGACAGAGCCTGCCCGGAGCGATCTCCACGCTCATGTCGACGGTCGACCAGGCCACCACCCCGGCCCTCTCGGGCACGCAGGACGCCGATGCCGAGGGAGGGCCGCGATGAACCCCTTCACGCCCGGCACCGATGCGGGCGCAGCGCGCGAGAACTGGCGAGCCTGGGCGGCCTGTCGCGGCGAGGATCCTGAGCTCTTCTTCCCCGTGGCGTCGCTGGGCCCGGCCTACCAGGCCCAGGTCATGGCGGCCAAGGCAGTCTGTCGTCGCTGTCCCGTGCGGTCGAGCTGTCTCGCCGAAGCGCTGCGTCGCATGCCGTACGGGATCGCCGGCGGACTGACCGAGCAGGAACGCCGCCACCTGCGCCCCGCGACCGGCCTGGGCGCTCCGCGGTGGCGCGCGCTCCTCGAGGCCGGCCGGCCGCATCCCGAGGTGGCGCGGTTGTTCGGCGTGAGCGTACGGACCGTCGAGCGCTGGGCGTCCCGACTGCGCCGTGATCAGCAGACCGGAGCCGAGGGAGGTGCCGGATGAGCGCGCTCGAGGTGAGCCGGCGTGAGCAGGCGGCGTGGAGGACCCGCGAACTCGTGCGCGGAGTGGCGGTGACCGCGTTCGACGCGATCGAGCACCGGGAGCCCATCGAGGGGTTCCACGAGCTCTCACGTCCGGCGCTGGACGACCCGCTGGCCGGGGTGCGCGCGGGGCGCCTGGTGTCCGACGTCGCCGCGGGCCAGCTGCGGGAGTGGGCGCTGCGCGCCCGGGGTGCCGGTCGTACCTGGGACGACGTCGGCGAGGCGTTGGAGCTGCCCGCCGCCCTCGAGGGCGGGACGCGCGCTGAGGCGGCGTGGGAGTGGCTGGTCGAGCACCGCCCGCCCGCGCCGTCCCGCGAGCCCGGCTGCCCTTGGTCGGCGGTGTGGACGTGCACGACCTGCCGAGGGCGTGTGCGTGACACCGGCCCGTTCGCCTCACACCCGGACGCCTGCGAGACCGGCCACGTCGATGGCTGCGCCCGGCGGACCGCCGCCCTGCAGGCGTGGCGCCGCGAGACGGAGGGAGGGTCCGATGTCGAGGAGTAGAGGTCGCAGGACGTCGGCGCCCAGTACAGCCCTGGGGCAGACCGCGCCGCTGCTGCTGGGCACGGAGCTGGTCCGTGCCGATGTCGCGGCCACGGTGCTCGGGCTGCCGTTGGGGGAGGTCCCGGCCGGCGGGCCGGTGACGTGGGCGCTGTTCGTCGACGCGGTGCTGGTCGGCCGCACCGACGAGGTGATGACCGACGAGGCGGCCCAAGGCTGGGCACGGCGGATGCTCGGCGACGGCGTGCGTTTCCAGCTCGGCCATCGCGACGGTGGCTACTGGCTCGCCGACGGGGCTGATCGCGTCCCGTCCGGCCACGGCGGGTGGTCACGGTGATGGGCACATTCGTGATCTTGGTGCTGCTGGTGGCGGCGACAGCGGTGTCGTTGACGCGCGGGGCGATCCGGCCGGCGATGGTGTGCGCTGGCTGGCCGGCCGGGTCCTCGACGCCCCGGGCGCGGCGGTGGTGACGTCCACTCGGACCGATCTGCTGGAGCTGTGCGCCCCGATCCGGCAGAAGTCCCGGGGGCCGGTGTTCGTGTTCAACCCGGTCGGGCTGGGCGGGTTGCGCTCGACGATCAGCTTCGACCCGTTGACCGGCTGCACCGACCCGGTGACCGCGATGGAGCGCGCCACGGACATGGTCTCCGCGACCTCTCGGGCCACCCACGGGGACGCGGAGCGGTGGGACGCCCAGGCCCGCCGGGTGCTGGCGGCGCTGCTGCATGCCGCGGCGCTCGGGGGCGGGTCGATGCGCGACGTGCTCGGGTGGGTCGCGGACAACGCTCGTGCCTCGCGTGAGGTGCCGGCGTTGCTGCGCCGGTCGCAGGTGGAGTCGTTCGAGAAGGCCGCGGAGCAGTTCGTCGAGACCAACGACCGGACCCGGACCTCGATCACCAACTCGATCATGCCGGCGCTGGGGTGGCTCAATCATCCCGACGCCGCGGCCGCCGCGGCGCCCACGGATCAGCCCTTCGACGTCGAGGCACTGCTCGCCGGGCGGGCGACGGTGTTCCTGCTCGGTGCGGAGGAGGCCGACACCGGGCCGCTGGTGTGCGCGCTGACCGGGCACATTGCCCGCGAGGCCCGGCGGCTCGCCGTCGCCAAGCCGTCGGGGCGGTTGGACCCGCCGCTGCTGCTGGCGTTGGACGAGGCGGCGCTGATCAGTCCGGTGCCGTTGGAGAACTGGACCGCGGACATGGGCGGGCGCGGGGTCACGATCATCGCCCCGTTCCAGTCCCGCGCCCAGCTCCTCGCCCGGTACGGGGAGCACAAGACCGCCACGATCTTGAACAACACCGGCTCCGTGTTGCTGTTCGGCGGCACCCGTGATCAGGCCGACCTGCACTTCTGGTCGACCCTGGCCGGGGAGCGCGACGAGCGGATCACCACCACCGACATGCGCGGGCGAGTCGCCTCTCGAACGGTGCGAAAGGTGCCGGTGCTCGCGCCGGCGCAGATCGCGAACCTCCCGGCGGGGAAGGTCGTGGTCTACCGCCGCGGGATCGCTCCGGTGATCGGGCGGGCCCGCATGGCCTGGACCCGCCCCGACGTCCGCGCCCAGCGCCAACAAGTCCTGATCGGGTGGCGTGGCCGGTGGCAGCGAGCCCGCGCGTGGGCAGACGTCGGACTCGCCGCCCTGCGGCGCCGGGTCGCCGCCCCGCGGGGCAGCCGGTCCGCCGGCACCGGCGCCAGGTGGCCCTGGCTGGTGAACGCCTGCCGGCGGACCACCAGCTCGCCGCCTCCTGCGCGATCGCAGGACGGGCCGGCGTTGGTGATCGATGTCGAGCCCGTCGCCCCGCCCGTGCTCGGCGATCACGACCACGACTACCGCGACCGGACGTGGTTGCGCTGACCACTCCCGACCTGCCGCCGCCGAGCAGGTCGAGCGCGCGGAGGCAGCCGCGTTGACGGCAGCCCCGAGTTCGACCACGACCGCTACCGCTCGACGCGGACGAGCCCAGCACGACCTCGACCGCGTCGAGCACGCCGCACTCGTACAGGAGTCCTTGATGAGCGAGCCCACCCACGACCACACCCGCACCGTCGAGGCCGACCCCGCATGGCCGGCGCCGGACCCGACCCTGCCACCCGAGCAGCTCACCGACCGGGAGCTGATCGCCCGGGCTGCGTACTGCGACGAGATCGCCCACACCGGCAGCCCCGCCGCCCAGGCCGCGGCGCTGCGCGACCTCGACGCCGCGTGGGACGAGGCCGAGCGACGCGCCGCCGGACTGCCCGCGATCAGCGTCCCGGCGCAGGTCGCCGGCTACATCGGTCTGGTCCGTGAGGACTACGACCACGCCCTCGCCATCGAGGCCGCCACTTGGCGCCAGCAGCTCGACACCGCGCTGCCCCACAGCGAACCCGCCCATGGCCTCGCGGCCGGCCGCGGTGCTGGCAGCGAGCTGATGGTGGGGGAGCGCGCAGACCGGGCGCAGAGCCTGGCCCAGGCCGCGGGGCTGGATGTCGCAGGCTACGACCCGGACACCGACGTCTACACCGACACCGACACCGGCCAGGTCGTCCGCCTCGACGGACGACCCGCTGCGAAGGACCTGGGCGCAGTCGACTGGGAGGCCTCCTCCGCGATCGCCGAGCGCGACGGGTTCGTCCTGGTCGACCCGAGCGCGCCCGGCGGGGTCCGCCCGCTGACCACCGAGGAGCGCGCGACGCTCGTCGAGCAGGCCCACACCGACACACAGGTTCAGCCAGCGCGGTGGACCGCGGACGAGCACGAGGCCTACCTCGACAGCCGCCCCAGAGAGACCTCGCCGTTCAACCCGGCCGCGGACTACGGCGACCCGGACTGGCGCGAGCCCGCCTCTGACGGCGAAGCCGCGGCGCGCACCGCGTGGCTCGAGGAGAACACCCCGGCCGCGCCGGGCTGGTCGCTGCCGCCGAGCACCGAAGTCGACGACGCCCTGGAAGACGCCCGCGAGCGGGCGGTCCACTCCGACTGGGCCCACGACCACGACCCGTACGCGTGGGCGGAGTACCAGCGGCTCGAGGCCCTCGCCGAGCTCGCCCCGCTGCCCGAGCGCGACGCTCTCGACGACCTACCTCGCCTCGGCCGGGACGAGCCGGACCGTGGATCGGTGCAGGACTCGCACGGCGAGGACCGCCGCGTTCGCGAGCACCTTGCCGACGAGGGAGGCTCCGACGACAGCAGGAGCGGCGGGTCGTCGACCGGTGCGGTGACCAAGGCTGCCGGTGCTGATGACCCCGTCACCGCGGACGACACGGCCCAACCTGACGACCCCGAGCGGTTGCGCCAGCGCGTCGAGGGCCTGCGGGCCACGATCGCCGCCCGGGAAGCGAGCGTCGAGGGTGAGCGCCGCGAACAGCTGCTCCGCTGGCACGACGACGATCACCGCGCCACTGACGTGCAGCTGGACACGCGGTGCGACGGTGACGGCGAGCCGGGGTGGCCCCGGTGACCCGCCGCCCACCGGGACAGCGCGGCGGTACCGACGGTGACGAGTTCGCCCGGGTCGAGGCCCTCGCCGGCCTCGCCCGTGAGGTGGACGGGCTGCGTCGCGGCCTGGAGGCGCTCGTCGGGACGCCGACCCGGGTCGATGACCTGGCCCGCACAGTCGCCCAGCTCGCCGACGCCGTCGCCGCCGCGCCCGCCCGGCCCGGCCCGACCGTGGCGCCCTCGTGGCTGGCCGCGCCGACCGACTCCGAAGCCCTCGCGGCGTTGCTCGACGAGCTGTGCCAATGGCTGTACGCAGTCTTCCTGCGCTACCCCGACGGGGCCGCGGTGCTGCCCGAGTGCTGGCTCTGGCACCCCGACGTCGTCGAGGAGCTGCTCTGGCTCATGCACGCCTGGCGCGCGGCCTACGAGGGCCGGGGCGCGTCGGTCCAACTGGCCGGGGACTGGCACGACCGCCAGCGCCCCGGGGTCGTGCGTCGGCTCAAGACCTCGGTTGCGTCGTGCTCGCGGGAACGGCACCAGACCCGCCCCGGGTGGAACAGCGCCCCCCTCGGCGCCACGCCGGTCCCCGGAGCCGACGCGGCGACATCGATCGCCTGGTGGTGGGCCGCCGCCCGGGATGACGCGCCCCCGGAGCCAGCGGCCGAGGACACCAACCGGCCGAACGGGGCCGGCATCAGCACGGCCATGAACGGTACAGGCGGCCGCGAGGGATGGTCGCGATGACCGCTACCGACCAGTCCGAGAGTCGCGCGGAGCAGCGCGCACGCGAAGCCGCCGAGCGCGCCGAGTGGGACCGCCTCAGCGACATCTACTTCGCGCACATGAACGCGATCGCGCCCGACCAGTTCCACTGCTTCTGCGGCTCCCTCGACGACCTCCGCGCCGCGGTCGCCGAGCTCGACCGCGAGGCAGCGCGCGACCCCGCAAGGCGGCCCACCGCGGTCCGGGACACGAACCGCGGGGCCGCGCATCAGGACGGCGCCCTCCAGGACCAGGCCCGCCGCGAGCAACTCACCCGCTGGCACGGCGACGACCGCGACGCCGCGCACGCTGCCGGCGACGCCGACGCGGAGTGATCGCGGTGGCCGAGAATCAGACCGACCCTGCGGGCAACGTCGACAACCAGGTGCCCCGAGCGGGCGCGAGGGGCGCGCTGCTCTGGCTCCCGGGTCTGGCGGTCGCACTCGGCGCGGCCATCGCCACCGCTCACGGATTGTTCGAGGTCGCCGTAGCGGCGCGGGTGCCGACCGGGATCGCGTGGCTCTACCCACTGATCACCGACGGGCTCGCGCTGGTGGCCTACAGCGCCACCGCCCGTTTGCGCGACGGCGCGGCCCGGTACGCGTGGTCGGTCGTCGTCACGGCGGCCGGGCTCTCTGGGCTCGCCCAGGCCGCCTACCTCGCCGGCGGGCCCACCGTGGAGGTGGCGCCGGCGCTGCGGTTCGGGGTGGGCGCATGGCCGGCGATCGCGGCCGCGGTCGTCGCACACCTGCTCTACCTGCTCGCGACCGCGGACCCCGATCACGCCGTTCAGCCCCGGCCGTCGCGGGACCCGGCGTTCGACGTGGCGTCCGTTCAGCACCACGGCGTTCGCCGGCCCCCGTTCACTCCGCCTCTCGTACAACCCGACGCGCTCCCCGGCGCCGTTCAGCCGCCAGGAGACGCGGAGGCCGAGGACGCCGAGCCGGAGGGCGCCGGCGGCGGTGCTGCGAGCGCCTCGACGCCCCGCGCGGCGCCGTCACCGGCGCGCGACCGGGCCGAGGCGGCCGCGTCGCGGCACGCCCAGCGCCACGGCGCCTGGCCGACGGTCAGCGAGCTCGAGACCGCCGCCGGCGTCTCCCGCGGCACCGCCGCCGCCGCGCTGAAAGCGCTCCGGGACCGACCGATGCCCCTGCACCTGATCAACACCACCGACCCCGACACCACCGACGAGGCCCACCCATGACCACCGATGCGCCGATCACCACGACCAGCAGCACCGACCAGAACCACGAACCAGGACAAGAACAAGAGACAGGACCACGACCACTTCCCGGCACCGATCACTACGCCGAACAGACGACCGGACACGAGCAACAGGACCGGAGGACGAAAAGATCAAGGGAAAGATCAAGAGCCGCACACCTATGCATCACGATCCCCAGGCACAGGCCGGCCTCCGGCCGGCCCGGAAACCGCTGCCACCGATCCGCGCACGCCGTTGATCTTGGCCCGGAGTCGGCATCGACCTTGAGCTGGTCGTCCGGATGCTGAGCGTCGCGTCGGGCTACTCGCCGGACTACCTCCTCAACGAGGTCGCGGCCGGCCGAGAGAACTACTACACCGGCGCGGTCACCGACGGCGAGCCGCCGGGGCGCTGGTGGGGAAGCGGCGCGGAGAAGCTCGGCCTGACAGGCATGGTCGACCCGCAGGACATGCGCGCGGTCTACGAGCACTTCCTCGACCCGCGCCACGAAGCCTTCCGCGACCCGCAGCGGTGGGGCGAGGTGCCGACCCTCGGTCACCGCGGCCGCAGGTATGCCACCGAGGACGAGTTGTACGCCGCGGCGCTTGAACGCGAGCCGGACGCCTCGGCTGAACGTCGCGCTGAACTGCGCATCGAGGCCGGAAAGCAGGCGCGGCACAACGTGGCCTTCCTGGACGCGACGTTCAGCGTTCAGAAGTCGGTGACGGTGCTGCACACCGCGTTCGAAGCCCAGGAGGTCGCCGCCCGTACGGAAGGCGACGACGAGGCTGCCGCGGCATGGGGCGAGTATCGCCGGGCCGTCGAGGACGCCATCTGGGCCGGCAACAACGCCGCCCTGTCCTACCTCGCCGAGCGCGCCGGCTACGCCCGCGTCGGGCACCACGGCGGGGCTGCGGGCCGCTACGTCGACGCCCACGACTGGGTCGTCACGTCGTTCTTCCAGCACGACTCCCGCGACCACGATCCGCAACTGCACATCCACAACCCGATCCTCAACCGCGTCGAGGGCCCGGACGGGGAGTGGCGCACCCTCGACGGGCGCAGCATCTACCGCTTCCGCCCGGCCGCCGCCGCGGTCGGGGAACGCACCACCGAGGAACGGCTCACCCAGACCCTCGGGGTCCGATTGGCGATGCGGCCCGACGGCAAGGCCCGCGAGGTCATCGGCGTCGACGAGACCGCCACCGACCTGCTCTCCTCCCGCCGGCGCGCGGTCACCGCGAAGGCCGCCGAGCTGATCGCCGATTTCGAGGCCCGCCACGGCCGTGAGGCCAACGGCCTCGAGCGTGACCGGCTCTCCCGGCAGGCCACCATGGCCACCCGGCGCGCGAAGTCGCACGAAGGCGAGACCCGCGAGCAGCTGCTCGACCGGATCGACCGCCAGCTGCGCGACGAGGTCGCCGGCGGGCTGCGCGGCGTCGCCGAGGACGTCCTCGCCGCCCGCCACGAAGGCCCGCCAGCGGCGCAGTCGTGGTCGCCGAGCGCGGTGCTCGAGACCGCGCTGGCCGAGGTGCAGGCCAAGAAGGCCGGGTGGACCCGCGCCGATCTCACCCGCGCGATCAACGATGCCCTGCCCGACACCCTCGGGATCGCCGACGGCGAGGACGTTGCGACCCTGCTCGACCGGCTCACCGACCAGGGCATCGCCCTCGCGACGCCGCTGGACGCCGCCCGCCCGGGTGCCGAGGCGCTGCCCGACGAGCTGCGCCTGGCCGACGGCTCGTCGGCCTACCGAGCCCCCGGCGCCCGGCTCTACGCGACGCCCGACCACGTGCACACCGAGCGCGCCATGGTCGCCGCCGGCCGCCGCGGCGACGCCGCCGCGACACCGCGGTCTATCGCCGACCGCTTCCTCGCTCGGTTGCAGGGCGAGGGCATCGACCTCGGCGCCGACCAGGAGGCCGCGGTCCGCGGGGTGCTCACCTCCGGGGCGAAGGTCGAGACCCTCATCGGGCCGGCCGGCACCGGCAAGAGCTTCGTCGTCGGCATGATCGCCCGCGGCTGGTCCGACCCCGACCTACGCGGAGCCGGCGCCGGCCGGGTGTTCGGGCTGGCCACCAGCCAGGCCGCCACCGACATCCTCACCGCCGAAGGCCTCACCGCCCGCAACGTCGCCCGCTGGCTCAAGACCCAGGAACGACTCGAGCAGGCCGACCAGCCCCACCCCGCCGACGCTCCATGGGCCCTGCGCGCCGGGGACCTCGTCGTGGTCGACGAGTCCGCGATGACCGACACCGCCGCCCTGACCGCCATCCACGCCCGCGCCGAGGCGACCGGCGCCAAGCTGCTGCTCGTCGGCGACCACCGCCAGCTCGCCGCCGTCGGCGCCGGCGGCGCCATGGACCTCGTCGCGCAGAACGGCACCCGCTACGAGCTCGCCGAGGCCCGCCGCTTCCGCCACGAGTGGGAGGGCCCCGCGTCGCTGCGGCTGCGTGACGGCGACGAGACCGTCCTGCGCGATTACCACCGCCACGGGCGACTCCTCGACGCCGGCGACCTCAAGGCCGCCGAAGCCTCCGCCTCACGCGCCTGGCTCGCCGACACCCTCGCCGGGCGCCACTCGATCCTCGTCGTCGACACCAACGACCAGGCCGACCGGCTCAACGCCGCCCTGCGCGCCGAGCTCGTCCGCCTCGGACGCGTCGCCGAGCACGGCGCCCTCCTCGGGCGCGATGGCACCTACGCCGGCGTCGGCGACCTCGTCGCCGCGCGGCGCAACGGCTGGGAGCTCACCGGCCACGCCGGCAACCAGCGCGGCCCGATCAACCGCGAGACCTACCGCGTCACTGCCATCGGCGACGACGGCTCCCTCACCGTCACCCCCACCGAGACCTACGACGACGAGGCGGCCACGCGCCAGCAGGAGATCGTGCTGCCCGCCGAGTACGTCGGCGCCGACCTCTCCCTCGCCTACGCCGGCACCGTGCACTCCGCGCAGGGCGCCACCGTCGACACCAGCCACCTCGTCGCCACCCCGGTCACCAGCCGCGCCGCCGCCTACGTCGGTCTCACCCGTGGCCGCGACGCCAACACCGCCCACGTCACCACCATCACCGGCCCCACCGACCCTGCCCGCGGCCTCGCCGCCGACCACTCCCTGCACCGCGACCCCATCGCCGTGCTCGCCGCAGTCATGGGCAAGGACGACGGCCTCGACGCCCAGTCCGCGCTGGCCATCGCCACCGAGTCCGCCGCCGACGCAGCCACCACCCGCACCGCTGGCGAGCTGTTCGCCGACGCCGCCGCCCTCGCCGCCACCGAACGCACCGGGCGCTGGCTCGACCGTCTCGCCACCCAAGGCGTCATCACCGGTGACGACCGCGGCCGGCTCGCCGCCGAGGATGGCGCCGCCTCCCTGACCCGCGTGCTGCGCCGCGCCGAGATCGCCGGCCAGGACGCCGAACGGGTCCTGCGTCACGCGGTCACCGACCGGCCCCTCGACGGCGCGCGCAACCTCACCAACGTCATCCACGCCCGCATCCGCGACGCCCACACCTTCGACCCGCAGGGCACGACCTGGCGCGAATGGAGGCCTACGACCGGACGCGCCGACTGGGACCGCTACCTCGAGACCCTCGCCGACGCCGCCGACCAACGCACTGCCGAGCTCGCCGAGCAACTGGCGGAGAACCCGCCGTCCTGGCTGACTGAGGCACTCGGGCCAGCTCCCGCCGACCCGCAGGAACGAGAGGAGTGGCTCGACGCGGCTGGCACCGTCGCCAACTGGCGCGAACTCCAGGGCTATGACGACCCCGACGACGCCCTCGGCCCGGCACCTGCGCCGGGAAAGGTCGAGGCGTACGCGTCCTACCGCGCCGCCTGGCAAGCGCTGGGCCGCCCTGACATCGACCGCGAAGAGCTGGAGCTCTCCGACGGCCAGCTCCGGGTCCGGGTCCGAGCTCATGAACGCGAGGCCGCCTGGGCACCCCGCTACGTCGCCAACGAGCTCGCCGGCACCCACCAGGCCGCCGACCGAGCACGCCAGGACGCCGAGCTCCGCCGCGCCGAGGCACAAGCCGCCGTCGACCAAGCCGAACGCGAGCGCCTGCACGAGGCTGCCGAAACGACCGAGGCGCTCGCAGGCACGCTCACGGCTCGCGCCATCGAACTCGCCGAGCTCGACGCCGCACGGTCAAGGTGGCTCGCGCACACCGCAGGGACTCGCGCGGCCGCCGAGCGCGCGAAGGCCGAGCTCGCCGCCCGCCACGCCGACGACGTTGCGCCGGAGCCCGAGGTCACCGCAGGGGAGTGGCTCGCGGCGCACCGCAAGGCAGTCGCAGACGAAGAGGCTGACCGTGACGTGACCGAGGCCGACGTCACCGACCGCCCCGTAGACATCGACGATGACCGCGTTGACAACGCGGATCGCGAACAGCCCGAGGCGGGCGAGGTCCTCGACGACGAGCCAGTCGCCAACGAGCAGCAGGGCGCTCACGCCCCGCCCGAGCCCGACATCCGCGAGATCGCCGAGGCGGAGCCGGCTCAGGTGGCCGAAGACAACGTCCGGGTCCCGACCGCCGGCGAGACCTCAGCAGCCATCGAGCGCGCCAACCGAGCCCTCGCCGAGATGCGGTCGCGCGAGGAGATGGACGCGCGCGAGGAAGAGCAGCACCGAGCCGACCAGCTCGCTGAGTGGCAGGCGCAGGACGAGACCGACGACCACGCCGCCGAGACGGGCACCGACGAGGGCGCCGATCACGAGAATGCCACCGCGTTCGATCAGTCCGAGCTGTGATCGAGGGCGTTGGCAAGCGCTGGCAGCTCAAGCGGGGGAGGACCCTCTGCACGCCACGCCCACCGCAACGTCGCACGCACTCCTTCACACCAACCGGGGCGAGCGGCGAGGTCAGGCCGGCGCTGCTCGAGGTCCTGCGCCGCGAGGAACTCCTCCTCGATTAGCTCCTCGTAGGCGAGCATCCGCCTCCTCGTCGCGGGCGATCGAACCAATCCACCACCTCGTGGCGTTCGCACAGGCGCAGCCGCTAACCAGCGGCAGGTCAGTGCCACTGCTCCGGCATACCAGTCGGTGACGTCCCGGGCTCCGTGCTCAGCGCTACGAGCACTCGCGGCCCGCCAGAGCGCGACGAAGGTGGATCGTGGCACTCGAATGTTGACGCGCGGGATGCCCGCGATGTCTGACGGTGTCACCTCCACCACCTGAGGGTGACACCGACCATCAGTCCAGGACCAGCACTTCAGCCCGACCGTCACCGGGCCGACTGTGACTGCGGGGCCGAGGCGCGGGAGAGGGACGATTGTCACCCGCGCGTCACCTGAGCTTGTGGGCGCTCCCGTACCCGGGATAGCTCGAGATCGCCGATTACAACACCCGCCGCCCACACCGCTCCCTGGCCCGGCGCACCCCGCTCGCGGCCTACCTCGCCTCACGATCGACACCACGTACGCCACCGGCCACCCGGCCCGCTCGAGGGAGGAGATCGCCGACGGATCGCCGGTCAGGTCAGCGACGACTGCCAGGCAGCCAGCAGGCGCGCCTCGACGCTGTACGAGCCGTCGCTGTGGTTGTCGAATACCTGCAGCGCCAGCAGTCGCTCAACGACATCTGCAGCGGAGCCGTCCGTGTCTGCGGCGACCTGCAAATCGGCCCGGCTGACTCTCTGGTCGTCGACGAGTGCGACGATCGAGGCGTAGGCGCGCGCCAAGCCGGGGTCGTGGATGAGACCGACACCATCGAGCAGGTCGCTGCGACCGGTCGGGCTGTTGACGTACGCCTCGAGCTCGTCCAGTGCGGTGGGCTCCTGCGCGCCCTCACTGTCGGCAAGGGTGGCGGCGTGCTCGACGAGCATCGGCCACCCGCCGGTGAGGTTCCAGAGCCGCTGTAGACGCTCATCGTGGCTGAACATTTGCCGCGTGATCGTCCAGACCCGCAACGTCTGCTGGTCGTAGCGGTGTAGTGCGACAGCGACGCCGTGCTCAAAGGCGCTGTCCCACAGCTCGGCCTGCTCCGGGCTGGAGATCAGGACTGCGGCGCGGGTGACGCCCGCGGCGGTCGGTACGTGCGTAAGCGCCAGTTCGAGCGCTTCAAGGCGCGCCGACGCCTGCGGCTGGACGCTAGCCAGGTCGTCGATGACGACCCGCCGCCGTCCGGCCCGTCCGATGCGCAGCTCCTCCTCGAATGCGCGCCGGCCGCTGATCGGCGGGATGTCGAAGTCGCCCGCCTTGCTGGTGACCTCCCGTAGCGCCTCGTCAACGCGGTACAGACCGGTGGCGCGCGATCCGACGACGACGCGGACCTGCGTGCTGTGGTCGCCGAGGATGTCGTCGAGCTGCGCAGCGGTCAGCGGCGCGCTGCTGCCGTCGGACAGCTGCGGCCGGCTCTCCAGCGCCAGGAACGTCTCGGGCACCGATTCGGACTCGGCCATGAGCAGCTGCCGCTCAACCTCGGAACGGTTGCCGATCATGTTGAGCACGTTCGGGCTGCGCAGCCGCCACCCGCGCCCGTCGGAGTTCGGCGCGACGACCCCGAGGCCGTCCATCTCGTTGAGGTAGGCACGGAAGCTTTCGCTGTCGAGCGACTCGAACCCCGCACGCCACCAGCTCAGGCACTCCTCGCGCAGTTCGGCGTCCTGCAGGCGGGCATCGAAGCCGAATCGAAAGGCATGGTCGGCCAGCACATTGGCGATTACGTTGTACCGGGGGTCCAGGTTAAGGGTGTCCTGGAACGCCGAGGTGATGTCGGCGCGCAGGTCACGGTTGCGCTCGACCACAGCGACGTCGTCGTCGGTGATCATGTAAGGCGGCTGGTCGACAGCCAGGCCGTCGCGCCGCTTGGTGTGCAACGCCTCGACCAGCCGATGGCCGAACATTTGCAGCAGGAACGGCTGGTAAGAGCAGTAGCCCAGAACTCGGTTGACGAGGTTGTCGTCGGCGAACTCGTAGCCGAGCACACCCAGCGGCTCGGTCAACAGGTCGGCGGCGAATTGCGGGCGCAACGGCCCGATGACGGTGGGCCGCTGCGCGAGGTGGCTGAACGGACCGTTGCGGGCGCTCTTGGCGTACCGCTGCACCGAGTGAAGACCGGCGAACACGACCTTGACGTTGTTGTCGGTCACCACTCCGATGTCGCGCAACCGCTTGGTGTCTAGGAAGGCCGGTGCGTCGGCCTCGAAGAACTGGTCAGACTCGTCGAGCAGGATGAGTAGTCGGTTGCGACTGTCCTCATTGCGCCAATCGAGCATCCCGGCGCGGACCTGATCGTAGACGTCGCCGCTTTTCTTGGCCTTTCCTGTCGGGGTCGGCAACACCTCTCGCTTGATTAGCTCGTTGCGCAGCCCGACCCACAGGGCGTCCTTGCTGAACGCGGCACCGGCAGCGACCGAATCCAGGCTCAAGTAGATCGCGATGCGCTGCCCGGGCTCGGCGGAGGACTCGAACTTTTCAGCGGCGTAGCGCAGCAGCGCGGACTTGCCCAGGCCGCGACCGCCGTAGAGCACCTGCGTGCCGTCGGGGTCGATGACCTGCACACGCTCGAGGTCGCGCCCGTAAAACATCTCCTCGGCGACCGCGCCGCGCTTCATCCGGATGTAGGGGTTGACGGCCGCGAACGGCATGAGGATCGACATGGCCACGCCGAGCTGACGGTTGCCACGGGCGGCGAGGTAGGCCAGTGCGGCGTCGTCGAGGATCGCAACGGGACCGCCGGTGCGCTCGACGCGGGTAGCAAACTTTGCCCGCGCAGCGGCGCTCATAGTGCCGAAGTGGGCGATGAGAAGGCTGTCGCCGGACTGGTCGTGGTCGGCGTAGGTCATCAGCACGTCCTCGGTGGGCTGACCCCACACGAGCAGGACGCGCAGTCGTCCGCCGAGTCTGCTGCCGAACGCTGGGATCTGCGCGTCCCTGTTGGGCCGGACGTCGGTGATCTCAATGAACCGGCGCTCGCCGCTCTTGGGCATGTCTTCCAGGCGCCGAATCTTGGAGCACTCGTAGCCCATCAGGCGGATCGCCGGCAGCAGCAGGTCGCGCTCGGTCAAGCTGCGCCGGCTGGCAACCGGCGCGGTCGCGGCTTGACGCCAGGCGCCGAGTGCCTCGCCGACCTGCTCGGCGGCGTCGGGCGACAGATGGCTGTAGTCGAGCACGTTGCTGCCGGCGTAGCTCATTTGCTCGCGGACGGCTGTGACCAGCTCGGTGGTGACGCCCATGGGCAGCGCGTCTGGGATGGCGGGGAAGAACGCACGCAGGTCGCGCCGACTGTGGTCAGTACGAGGCACGGGCTCGCCGACGTCCTGGAAGTACAGCAGCTCCTCGGCGGTGAGCAGGTCGCCCTTCTCAATCGGATCGCTGATGCGAGCCCGCTCCTCGTCGTCGATATCCAGCGCGGCGAGTCGGTCGCGCAGGCGCTGCGCGGCCTGCTCGCGGTAATCCGGCAGCAGTTTGCTGATCCTGGCGAGGATGGCGCGGACCTGGCCGAGGTCGCCGCGAGTCGGGTTAGCGCTGGCCAGCAGCGCGGTGAGCTCACTGTCTGCCTCCTCGGTGACGACGTTGCTGCGACGGGCGCGACGCAGGTCGGCGTCAAGAGTGTTGCGTTCGGCGACTACCTCGGCGCGGCTGCGTTCCAGCGCCGTGTTGTAGCGGCTGCGGGCGTCATCGCCGAGGGCATCGTCGGTCAAGACGCCGGCGGCCTGCATCTCCAGCAGGTACTCCGCGGCGGGGTAGTTCTCACGCTGCAGTTGCAGCGCGAACGCTTCGATCCAGTCGCGATGAACGGCGCTGATGAGCGGGGGAAGTGGGTCGGTGTTGCGCAGCTCAAGGGTGCCTGCATCGGTGACGACGACGTCATCGACCTTAAGCAGCTCAAGGTCCAGCGCGACCGTGACGCGTGGCTCGCCAGCCTGCAGCGGGTCGTCACTATCGAGCATAGCGAAGGTTTGCCGCAGGCTGGTGTGTGCGGCCTGGGCGGCGGCGACCAGCAGCGGGTCGGCGGTCTGGGTCTGCGTCAGCAGGGCGGCCAGGGCGGCGTCACGCTGGGCTAGAACCGCGCGGCGCATGTCAGCGACCTCGCCGGTGGTCCATTCGTCGCGTCCGGTGCGGCTGCGGGTCAGAGCGCTGGTCAACTCGATCCAGCTGCGGACGGGCCGGAGCGTCTCGAGGATCAGCGCGTGCAGGTCCTGTCGTCCAGATCCTTCGATTGGCTTACCACTGTGCCCGCGGAAGTAGACGTCGGACTCGTCGATCTGCCGCTCGCGGACCGCGGCGTCGGATAGGTGCTGAACCCCGGTCTGCACCTCGACGAGCCGGTCAGCGTCGTTTGAGACGACAATCTCGAGCAGCCGCCCCAAAGTGCCGTTTTTCTCGAGCCAGCGCTTGGCGATGTCGGTGCACCGCTTGAACCGCAGCGTCCGGGGCCGTCCGGATACTCGGGCTTGTTCAATAATGAGCTGCAGATCCCGCTCAGCGTCGCTGACGTCGGCCAAAACGTTGAGGGCTGGAGTGGCGTTCAAGACGCCGCGCAGCGCGCGCCTGCCGATCTCATCGGCGATGTTCGCCAGGTGCGGGTCGAGCCGGCTGCTGAATTCGCCGAGCAGCGCGCCAGCTGCGGGCTCGCCAGTTATGAGCGCGACGCGCACGAGGCTGCTAACGGCGATGAGCAGACTTACGTTGTCCTGGGCGACCTGGTTGCTGTCCAGATCGGCCAGCTCCTGGCGCAGCATCGCGCCGCAGGGTCCGGTGTCGGTACGGACGGCTCGGGCCAAACCGGCCACTCGGAAGGCGCGGATGCGGGTGTCGCTCCACCCGGCTCGGGCGGCCAAATGGGACGCCAACCCGTAGCGGCAGGTGGACAGCAGCTCGGCGACGGACTGCTCGACGTCACCAAGGGTGGGCGCGTGCTGCTCGGTGCTTCTTCGACCGGCGTCTGTCCGATCTGCGCTGCGCTCGGTAGTAGTGCGAGGGGTGGTCGATGCACTGGCGCCGCCCAGGTCGATTCGCGTCGGGACGGTCCTGGTCCGCGCGCTGCCCGTGGTCGTGACCGGCTTGGGTTTCCGAGATGTCGCGGGCGTAGCGGTGCCAGCGGCTTCCAGGACCTGGGCAGTTGGGTCAGTTGCCGTTAGCGGTGCGTCGTGGGCTGGCCGCTGGTCAGGCTGAGGACGGGTCGGCGCGGCGGCTGTCTGGCTGGGCTTCGTGGCTTCGGGCGGCACGCTGACGTCGGTAGCGTCGGCGGCGGGGGCCTGCTGCGCGAGCGCACCGGCTGCGGATTCGGGCGGCGGTGCGGCTGCGATAGCCGTCGGCTTCTGCGCGGCAGGCGGCTGAGAGTCCTGCCCGGTTGGCGTAGCTGTGCCGGTGGGCGCTTCGAGAGTCAGCTGGCTTGCGAGCATGCTGAGGACGGCGAGAGCAGGCAGCGAAGCCACCGCTCCGCTGACGCGGGCCTGCAGCTCCAGGCGGGTCTCCGGCGCGGCTTGCGGATCGCGGACGAGCTCGACCAGCGCGGCGATCGCGAGCGCCAGCGCGCGCTGAGCGTCGGTCCAGTCGTGCGCTGCCAGCAGCTCTACGGAAAGCGACCTCAGCTGCGCGACGTGCTCGGAGATGCCAGGGGCGTCGCTGGTGATACGGGCTGTTGCGGCGATGCTCAGGCGCAGCGGCGCGTCGGCGTCCCGTCTGGCGCGCACCGCGAGCATCCGCGCGATCTCGTCCAGCGTCGGCCGCACGTCGGACTCGGCGCGGGGGTCCTCCTCTCCTGCCTCCTGGACCGCGGAGCAGGCGTGGCTATAGGTGCTCTGGGCGGAGCGCACGGCAAAGACGTCGGCGTCGGCGGGTCCACGGCCCGCCCGCAGGTCGGCCAGGATGTGCTCGGCGGAGATTACGGCCAACGCGAAGCACTCGCGGGCAGCGTGCAGGGCCTGTTCGGTGTCGGCCGGAGATTCCGGAGATTCCGGAGATGCCGCAGGTGAGGTTTGTGGGTCTGCGGGGACGATGGTCACGGGCATGCTGTCCGGGGTAGTGCGGGAGTCGGGCAGCAGGATGCTCCTGCCTTCTGGCGCTGTGGCCGGCTGACTGGGCGAACCGGAGGGGGCGACGGGCCGGTCGTCGGGCATGTTGTCGCGGTCCTCGCGGACGGTGTCGCGGTCGGCGGAGTGGGCGATGACGTTCTCGGCTGCGGTGCGAATTCTCGCGGTGGCGAGGGTGTCGGCTGCGCCGTGAACGAACCAGGGCCGTTCGACCGCCCACCTCCACACGCGGGCCGACATCTCGCTCTGGGCGACGTCGGACCACAACGCCAGGCGCAGCAGGGCGGGCGTCCAGCGGCTCTCAAGCTCGTCGTCGATCTGGTCTAAGCTGCGATCATCTGGTCCGCCGGCGTCAGCCAGGGATCGCGCACCAAGGGTGCGCAGGCCGTCGTAGAGCGTCCCGGCGGTCAGATGGAACGCCGCGTGCCGAGCGGTGGCTTCGTCGGCGCGCTGCAGCCTGCCAACGACGTCGCGGCACAGCCCCTGCGACAGCGTCTTGGGAGTCAGATGGATGCCGAGCGGCTCGAGAGCGTGCTGCCGGGCGCGGATCGGAAGGGCTGACAGGGCGTTGAGGACGTCTCGGGTGGTCAGCTCCTCGACGACGTAGCTAATAGGTCGGTCGACCGTGTTTAGCACCTCGGCCAGCTGCTCGAGCGCGGTGCGCAGCTCGTCGTTGATGTCGCGAGTGAGCGGCCAAACGATGTAGCTGGCGTATGCATCGTCGCGGCAGCCTGATCGGGTGCGTGCCATGGAACTCCTCGGTGGGTTCCCGCGGGCAGTGGGTGAGCGGGAAGTCGGGTGTCGGCTGTCGGCGAGCGGCAACCATCTCGCACGCGTGTGGCAGCTCGCGGTCAACTTGGCATTCTGTCCCGGCCGCAGGCCCACGGTCGCGGTCGCATGTTTCAGCTCGCGTCGGGACTCAGCTCCCGCGCTCGTGCGGGCGTACGAACGTCCATCCCTCGGGCAGCTCGGCCGGACCGGCCAGCTCGTGCCGCGCCCGGTACTCGCGGTAGTTGGCGCGGGCGTCCGGGCTGGCGCTTTGCCCTAGGTGGTCGATGCGGCGCAGGAAACCGGTGACGACGTGCGTGCTGAGGAAACGTGCGTCTAGCCGTTGGAACCGGCGCGGTCGCGGCGGTCCGTTCACTACGCTGGGTGTGTAGCAGAGCAGCGGCACGATCGGCTGTCCGGCGACGGCCGGGAACGCGATTCCATCGGAGGTACGCGAGCCGGTGTCCTGGGTGAGCGCCTCGCGTTCTAGTAGCTGCGCGACGGCTGCGTCTAGGGCCTGTTCTGTCTGCTCGCTGCTGCTGCCGTACACCTCTTGGGTTAGCTGATCACGTGCCAGGCGAGCAACGCCGTCAGGATCGATTAGGCCGAGGCGTCGGACGGCGCGAAGAATGCGCTGCGCCAGGGTGGCGCTGCTGCTGCTGCCAGTCCGGTCGAGGGCGTCCCGGGTGACGATGCGTGGGTCGTAACGGTGTTCGATCTCGAGTTCGTCGTCGATGGTGACTGGCATATCCAGCAGCGTGCTGGTGATCCGCAGCGTGTGGGTGTTGCGGGGCCAGGTGACGGTGAGCAGAATTCCGGGGAAGTAGTCCATCGGCCAGGACACGCCGGTCAGCACCGCGGGGGGCCTGTGCAGGTCGGCGGTGGCCATCTGGGTCGCGTCGGTGACGTCGAGCTGGTACCCGTCGTGGTGAAGCAGCAGGCGCATGCGGGTGCCGTCGCGCCGGTCGCTAATCAATACGTCTGCGGCCGGTCGCGGCAGCGTGAGCAGCCCGGCGTCGATGTGTGCGGCGCGTAGCGCGACGGCCCAGCTGATCTGTGAGTCGCTGATGTCGAGCTCGTCGTCGGCGTACCCATCTTCCGGTTCCGGTTCCGGTTCCGGTTCCGGTTCCGGTTCCGCCGGTTCCGGTTCCGGCTCGGTCTCGGCAGTGGGCTCTTCGACAGCGGCAGGCGGTACAGACACGAGCGTCTCGGCCCAGCCGAAGCCGCGGGGCACGGTCGGGTCGAGCAGCGCATGAGCGCTGCCGGGTGCTTCTGCCCGCCAGATTCCACCCCCTTGCCAGGAGTCGTCCAAGCGCATATGCACCTGGCCGAACAGCAGTCCGTCCTTGGCATCGTCGCGCAAGTAGTCGGCGAAGATGAGGTTGGCGTGTAGGACGACGACGGCGTATCGGGTCCCGTGCATCGGGGCGGCGGCGCCGTCGATGCAGCGCAGCCTCGATCCGAGAGCTGTGTAGGTCACGCGCCGGGCCGCGTCAAGCCGGCGGCTCCGGTCGGGAAGTGCGCTACGCGCGGTAGAGCTCGCCAGCGACGCGATGTCGTCAGCGCCCAGCGCATCGCAACTGCGTAGCCGGGCGGACAGGCCGGCTCGGGAGACGGCATAGGACTGCCACATGCGGGCGGTGTCGAGCTCGCGGAGCGCGGCGGTCACGGTCGCGAACAGCCCGTCGAGCGCTGCCTGGTGCTGTTCGGGTTCGGCGTCCTCGGTGAGCAGCAGCGGCAGTGGCGCAGGGGCGGCGGTGCTGAACAGCAGGTGGTGGCCAGCGCCGAGCAGGTAGTGCCGGTAGAAGCCGGCATCGTCGAGCTCGGCGACTTCGGCGGTGGCGTAGCGGGAGCCGACGAGTACGTGGCCGAGCTCGTCGAAGCGGCCGCGTCGGGTCAGGCGAGCTAGCTGCGCGGCGGTCGGCGCGAGCCCGAAGACATCGAGGTCGAGCACGAGCCGCTCTTGCAGAATCGGCTGGCTGTCCAGATCGCTCTGCGCTGGGCCGGTCACGCCGGCGGGTGCGCCGGAAAGCCAGGACGGCACGGCGCCGTCGTCCCCGAGCTCGGAATGGGCGCCCTCCTTGTAGACGACTTCTGCCCAGATGGGGTCGCCGCCCGACGCCACATTGATTAGAGCCCCAACGGGCAGCGCGTCGATCGTCTGGCCGAGCGCGATGGTTGGGAAGCTGGCCGGGTCCACAGCAGCCCCGGCGTAGCCGGTGGTCAGGTCATACCCGAAGTAGCAGGCGTTGAAGGCGACGTTGACGTGGACCGGGGTGTTGCGGGCGGCGACGAGCGCCCCGAGATAGCGGCGCAGCGCCTGCATCTGGCTGGCCGGGACGTATTCAGGTCCCAGCGTCATCGCCGGGGTCAGCAGCGGGGGGTCGGCGTACGGGCGCCATGGGCGGGCGGCGGCCGAGCGCGTCGGTTCGGGAGCGGTCGGTGCGACCTGCCGCTGCGCGCCCGCGTCCGGGCGGCTGGTGGTGCTGTTAGGCGGGACGGTGGTGGTCACGAGGCTGTCCCGGCGGGAAGCGGCGTGGCGGTTGCGGCGGCGCGGCCGGCTGCGGCGGCGGCCCGGTCGGCGTGCCCGCGCTCGCGCCACATGCCGTGTCCGAGCGGTACAACGCGACCGTCGGCTTCCAGCCGGGCGAGGCTGTCCTCGATCTGGTCGAGCTTCACCATGTGCTGGGCGCCGAAGTAGCGGGACACGACGAGGTTGTGGCGCAGGCGAACCCGACGCCGACGGATCGGGTGGTAGTAGGAGTCCTCGCCACGTAGCGCCCGGTACACGTCGCGCGCGTGCACGCCTCGGTAGTCGGCCCAGACTAGCCGGTACACCTGCTCGTCGAGGCGTTTCTGCCGGACGCTGCTGTCGGTGCGGGCGCCGGCCAGACGCGGCTTGGGCATGTTGAACGCGTCACCAGCGGCGGGTGGCTTCTGCTCGACGGGGATGGTCATGTCGTTGTCCCAGCAGGCCGAGCACCGGTTCGCGGCCGTGTTGCAGCATCCGTCGGGCAGCGTGTCGACGCCGAAGTAGTCGGCGAACTTGCGGTTGGCACAGGTGTTGCGGTCGGTGAAGAAGTCGTGCAGGAGCCGAATCTCCTCCGCAGCGCGCGCGGTCTTGCCGGCCAGCGCGACAGCGTACCCGGCAGGCAGCGTCGGAGTGTGCACCGCGATTCCGGTGACGAGCTTGCGGCTGGGTGCTGCGGACACATCGAGCTGGCCTCGGTCGTGCAGATCTGCCAGCAGCTGCCACGTGCTAGGCGGGTCGTCGGCGAGATCGGCGTAGCGCTCAACGGTCGCGCTCAGGTGCCGGTGCAGGCTCGGGACGTGCAGCCGGGCCCGGTGCAGGCTGGCGCGGTCGTCGCTGCGACCCGGCAGCGCCAGGATCGCGTCGACGACGGCCTGCTCGGTCGGGTCGGTGTCCTGATCGCCGCTGTTGCGCAGCTCGCCGAGCTTGATGGTGCACAGCGGCGGGAAGTCGCCGAGGTCGTCGACGACGTCCAGCGCCGACAGGGCGGCGAATGCCCGCACAACGCCGGAGGTGTACTGCTCGCTGGTGCGTGACTTGGCGGCGTCGTCCTGACTGAGTCGGCCGGCGTCGACGTCTTCGGCGATGAGCCGGTCGGCGATGGTGCCGGCGTCCAAGACGCCGTTGTGGACGGCCAGGACGGCCTTGCCCATCCGAACAAGCAGTGTCGCGGGCAAGTCGCTTGTGGTCATGAAGCGGGCGGTGCGCAGTCCGCGCGGGGTGAGCAGCGCCAGCCCGACGTTAGCCGGCGGCGTCGCGGCTGCCGCTGCGGTACCGCTCGCGATCTCAGCGGTGGTGCCCTCGGCGGGCGCGCCGGTGGTGGCGGATCCGGCGACGTCGCGGCCGGCCCGGCCGACCTGCTGGTACAGCTGAGATAGGTCCGTGGGGGTGCTGACGCAGAAGACGGTGCGAATGTCGGGTCGGTTGATGCCGAGGCCGAAGGCGCTGGTCGCGACAATGAGCATCGGCGCGAACCCCTCGTCTTTGAACCGGGGCGCCTCGCGGAACTCGGTCATGGTGGCATGCTTCTCGGCCTCGGTGAGCCGGCCGTGGAAGCGCCGAACCCGCACGGTGCCATCACCCACATAGTCGCGCAGGTGGGCGTGCAGCGCGACGACGTCTCGCACGGTGAGGCAGTAGAAGATCGCGTGGTCCTCTATGTGGTCGACGACCTCTTCAGCCAGCCCGGCGTTCACGGTCGGCCCGGCAGGGCTGATCGAGCGGCGAAACAGCGCCAGCTCAGGCCGAATCGGGTTCTCCCGGACGGTGACCAGTCCGGTCGACCCCGCCGCGCTGGCCTCGGCGAGCGCCTCGGCGCTCCTGACCGTGGGGATGTCGGCGTCGAGGCCGAACACTTGGGTGCGCAGCGCGGCATGGACGGTGCGGCTGGCAGTGGCGGTCAGCGCGGTGACAGCCAGCCCGTGGTCGGCGCGCAGCCTTGCCAGGAACTGTGCGGCACGGCGCATAGATGGGCGGAAGTCGTCCCACTGTACGACCGTGTGCGCCTCGTCGATGACGATGCGGCTGATCACGCCGGTGCGGACCGCTTCGGTGACAATCTGTCGGAAGCGTCGCTGTCCGAGGCGCTCAGGGCTGGCGTAGATGAGCTTGATGTGATGGTTGGCGCGGCTGAGCAGCTGGTCGGCGATTTCGGTCTTTCCGGCGCGGCTGCTGCTCTCACGCAGCGGAGCGACCAGGGCGCGGACGGCGCCGCCGATGCTGCCGTTGAGCTCGAGCGCCTGGTCATGCATGAGCGCCACAAGCGGGCTGATGACCAGGGTGACGCCGGGCAGCACAAGCGCGGGTAGCTGGAAGCAGTAGCTCTTGCCGAAGCCGGTCGGCAGCAGTCCAAGGGCGTTGCGGCCCTCGGCAACGGCGGTGATAACGGCCTGCTGTGAGCTCTTGAGCCCGGTGGGGGTGTCGGACAGCTTGAGCAGCCCGCCGACCTGGGCGCAGCGGTTGAGTACCTCGGCGACAAGCATGCCGCTCGCCTGGTGCTGCGTGACCTCCTCGGCGGTGAGAGCGAGCTCACGGATGCGCCGGGTCTGCGGCAGGACAGTGTGCTCGAGCAGCGCCTGCGGCGTAGACAGCTCGCCGGCGCGGGCCGGGTCGAGCAGATTGTTGCGGGCGTAGAAGGCCCAGATACGCGCCCAGGCGTCGGTCATCGGCATGACATTGCCGCCGGTGCGCTCGCCGGTCACCGGGTCGGCGCGCAGCAGGCCGGCATCAAGGCTGCCCAAGAACGTCTCGCGGTAGGCGCGTCGCAGGGCGGTGTGTCCAGCGAGCTTGCGGTCGCTGATGATGACAATTCCGCGGTGCTGCTCGGAGCGAATGAGCCGGCCGACGGCCTGCCGCAGCTGGAGCGCGGCCAACGGCAGGTAGTACATCTCGGTGGCGACCGCGTCGGGGTCTTCGGCGTGGGCGGCGTCGGCGCGGGCGACGACGGCGGCGCGGCGCGCTTCGATCACGGGGGCGGCGAACGGCGCGAACGGAAGCTTGTTGACCAGATTAGGCGCAGCCGGTCGGGGTCGGCGATGTCGACGCCTTGCCACAGGCCTTTGGTGCCGACTAGGACGCCGCCCCCGTCTGTGGGGCTGTCGAACTGCCGAACGGCGCGGGGGTTGCCGAGCAGGACGGCGCTGTGCACCGGGGTGGTGTCGCCGTCGCGTCGCAGGCTCTCGGACAGGTACTGGCTGATCCCGGCGGCGGTGCTCTTGGCGGTCGTGAGGACCATCGCGCCGCCGTCGAAGCCGCCGCGAGCATCGTAGTCCGGGATTTCGTCGTCCTCGTCCAGGACCGGCTGGATCATCTCGCGGGTGTAGCCGGTGAGCTGGTGGGCGACGGTGCGCATCGCGCCGTCGCTCTGCTCGGCCCAGGAGGGGAAGTCGGCCAGGCAGAGGAGCTCGGCCTGGTTCTTCATATCGAACGGTGTCGGCAGGTGCAGGGTCGGGACGGTGCTGCGCAGCCCAAGCCTGCTCTGAATGAAGGTCCACTGTGCAGCGACGCGCAGCGTGGCGGACACGAAGTAGGTGCGCTCGAAGGTGGCCAGGAACTGCTGCCAGGTGCCGTCGGCGGGCAGCTCGATCGGGCTGGTGCTGATGCGGAAGCGGTAGCGGCGCAGCTCGACGCGTAGCGCTTCCACCTCCTCGGCGTATACGACCTGATTGGTGGTGCCGGGCGGCAATTCACCCAGCGCCGGTGCCGCCCCGTCGCCGGTCCTGGTGTGGTCGGTCAGGTCGCCGTCGCCCGTGCCGGTGGGGCCTTGGGCCGCGTCGGGGTCGAGGTCGTCAGGGTCGGATTCGCCCCAAGGGTCGGTCGCGTCGAGCGGCAGCGTCTCGTCGTTGTCGCCGCCCGGGTCGTCTGTGGCGTCGTCGGGTGCGGGGCCGCTTCCGGCGCAACTGTCGTCGTTGGTGTTTCCCGTGCTAGGGCCGTCGTCTGGGCCGGGGCTGCCGCCGGGCGTGCTGCCCTGGCCGGTGCCGGCCATTCCGGCGGTGCCGGGGGCGGGCAGGCCGAGGGCAGCGTCGGTGTCGGCAACGATCCTCAGCGCGGTGGCGCTGACCTCGGCTGCGCCGACGACGAGGGCGTCGAGGCGTTCGAGGTCGTAGAAGCTCATGCTGGCGGCGTGCCCGCCGCGGTAGGCCGACAGGGTACCGACGAGCACGTCGCACATGCCCGACAGGCGCAGCAGCTGGCCCATCAGGTAGCGGACCTGTCCGGCGCCGCTGGCGCCGCTGTACGGGCTGGCCAGGGTGACGGTGCGTGAGCCGACTAGGGCGCCGACGCCGGTGCCGCGCCCGTCGAACGCTTGTCCAGCAATCTTGGGCAGCGCCTCGTGGTCGAGCAGCAGGCCGAGGTTGCGCACACTTTCGGTCGCCTGGTCGCGTTCGATGCCGGGCCGGGCGTCGCGGGTCCAGCTGTCGAGCTCGCTGTACAGGTCCTCCACCAGGCGGTAGTCCAGTGTGGCGGTCAGGGCGCCGGTGGCGCTGTCTTCGAGCTGGTGGGCTTCGTCGAGGATGAGCAGGGTGTCCGGGCCGAGGTCGGACAGCTCATCGAGGTGGGCGAGCAGCAGCGCGTGGTTGGCCAGAATGAGCCGGTGGCCGAGCAGGGCCTCCTTGACTCCGTCGGTGTGGACGGCCAGCGGTGTAGGGGCGGCCGCTTCGTACTCGCCGGTGTTCGCTTGGGATAGCGACTCGAGCCAGATGCTGACGGCGTTGTTGCTGTAGCCGGTGAAGAACAGCGGCACGTCGACCGGGTCGACCGAGTGTGCAGCCCAGGACTGTTCGACGGTGGTGGAGGTGATGAGACGCAGCGTTAGGTAGGCGAGCAGCTCGCGGAAGATGACGCGCCCGAGGAAGCGGTTACGACTGGTGATGCGGCTGCGCCGGGGAACGGCCGGCGCGGCAAGCAGCGCGGTTGCATCGCTCAGCGACAGCGTCAGCGCGCGCAGCGACAGCCGGTTGGCCTTGCCTTTGACGACGTCGGAGGCGTTGAGCAGCCCGGGTATTGCCGCTTCAAGGTGCGCGACGTCGGCGGCCAGCTGCGCCTGCAGCTGCTTGGTCGCGGTGGTGATGATCGCGGTGCGGTCGGGGTCGTCAGCGAGCCAGTCCAGGGCGACCGCGAGCACGGCGAAGCTCTTGCCGGTGCCGGTGGGCGCTTCGACCAGGCCGGAGCTGGCCTGGCCGACCCAGGTGTGCATCTGATGGGTCATCTGCGTCTGCGGCTGTCGCAGTGCGGCGCCGGGACGGACAGCGCGGGCGAGAGCGGTGACGTCGACCTTGCCGTCAGCTCCGCGCAAGCTTGTCCTCACGCTGACCGCCGTGCGTCCGACCGGTCCGGTGGGGCTGCGCCTCGGAGTATGCCCGGCCAGGTCGGAGTTCAGGACGCCGGCGACCTCTGCTGTGGTGTGGACGCGCTCGTCGCCAAGCAGCTCGTCCTCCGGCGCGCCGAGGTGCCCGGCGGCCAATGAGCGCACCAGGGCCCAGGCGGGGGAGTCGGCGGTCAGGCTGGCGAGCAGGTCCTGACGGTCGACCGGCATCGCGGCGAACGTCTGTGCGCAGTGCTGCAGGACGCGGGCGAGCAGCTCGCTGTCGTCGACGGCGTCGTGCCAACCGAGCCCGGTGCGGTCGATGCCGAGGTCGTCGGCAAGGGGCGCGAGCGCGTGCCGGGTTGCGGTCGGGTATAACGCGAGGGTGAGGTAGAGAGCGTCGACGTAAGTGCCGCGTAGGTCGGGCAGGTCCTCGCGGGCGGCGGTGCCGCTCAGCAGCGGGAAGTCGGCCTGGGTGCCGTTGTAGGTGACGATCAAGTCGGTGCCGTTGGTATAGGCGTACAAGTCCTCCAGCGCTTGTCTTGGGCTGACGGCCGCTGCGGCGTGCGCCTCGCGGACGCGCTTGGAGCGGATGACCCAAGTGTCGTCGGGAAGTTCGACGTAGGCGCTGAACTGCGGCTGCTCGCTGACCCAGGCGCTGTCGTTGCTCAGCCGGACGGCGCCGACCTGGTAGATCCGCTTGTCGGTGTACGGGTCGCTGGTGGTGGTGTGCACGACGGACTCGAGGTCGACGATGACGGCGCGCAGGGCGCGTCCGACGGCGTCGGGCGCATCGGTCGGCGGTTCGCTACGTGGTACCTCGGCAGGATCGGTGGGCGCGGGCAGAGTCGTGGTGTCTACCGTCGAGGTAGTGACGGCCGCACCGGAGGCGGTGGCGTCGGCGGACGAACCGGTGGTGGGCGCGACGGCGGCTCGTACGGTCGGGCCGCTGGGTGCGCTGATGTGTCCGGGGCTGTCGCGGTGGAGAAGACCGGTGGCGACGGCCTCGTCGAGCAGTGCGGCCAAACGCTCGCGGCGTTGGCCGGGGAAGCGGCGCATGACGGCCGTGAGCAGCTCGTCGACGCTGAGTGCAGGGTGGTCGCGCAGGTGCTCTAGGGCGAGGGTGGCGAGCCGCTGGGCGTGCGGGGACGCCGCACTATGTCCGGCGACTTTGGCCAACGCTGACTCCTTCGCGTCGTGCAATGTGCACCGCGTGATCGGGTGCGTCAGGTAACAGTATCGGCAGGCACTGGCCTAGTCTGAGCGGGACTGGTGACGCTCGGGGTAAGTGCGTTCAGGCCGCGACAACGCCGTATGACGAATGGACTCACGCGGAGGTAGGCTCGCTCGCGAAGAGTGTGATCTGTGCGCCAGCCGCAAGTAGCGCCGAAGCTAGCGCGACGAAGATGTGCCGATCGCGCTCCCCCCGATCCACGGCGTCGTTCGTCCAAACTTATCGGCCGGCTGCTGAGACATTCAACGTCCGCGTGAGCCCCTGTGCCTGCGCATGTGCCGAGTCTGCGAGGGCGCGCCGCGCGCCACCCGCGACATGGGTCCATGCCCGGCCGTGCCAGCGCGGGCGCCGAACGGACCACGTCCAGGTACCGAGATTCACGGCGCTCAGCTGCGAGCGTGGTCATACTCCTCATCGCTGTCATCGCCCCCCAACGCCGTTGATGAGCTGTCGTCTCCAACGTCGCGCTCGTTACCGATTGCAGGCTGTCGAGGGTCCTCGGGCACGCAGAGTTGCCGGCAGGAGACTGGCTAGCCGCTTCAGCACCTACGGCGAGAGCCAAGCAGTACGCAGCGCGGGGTGCGCGACGGCACGACAGCGAGCGACGAGCTGGGACGGGGCTGGGAGAGCAACGTTGTGACGGGTCAGGTGGCCACGATCATTGCGTCGTATACCGGTGCCTCGACGTGGGGCTGTATCTCGCCGCGCTGCACGAGCGCGACGAGCGCGCCGCCAGCTCCGGGTGGCGCCAGGCGGTGTTGAGCAGGCGGGCGCCTCGTCGGCGCTGGGCGGGTCGGGCTCGGTCCAGCGCGGGCCGCCCCGCCAAGGGCAATCAGAGATCCGACTTCACCTGATCACACTAGCGGTGGCCGACCAGAAGGCCATGTTCACCGTCGGTCGAGGCCCGGCGCAGACGAAATCTACTTACCGCTCGTTGGCGAGGTCGCCGTTCCGCCCACCTATTCGGGTACTTACGAGCTCGGCGCCCGCGAGGTTGGTGTTCTCGAGCAAGGCTCGCAGTGCTAGCAGGTCGCGCGGTTGACCGTCGCGTTCCTGGGCGCTGACTTCTTGGAAGCAGACGACGTCGGCGTCGAGGCGCACGATCTGCGGGCGCATGAGCGCGATCCGCTCGTCGAGTGACGGTCGCACCCCAGTTGCAGTCTCATCGCAATTCTCGGGATTGAAGGTGGCAATCCTGAATCGTCTCATGACCCACCTGTTAGCCCCTGGCCCCGACCCTGCGCTTCGTCCCGCGCCGTACGCGCAGGAGCCGTTGTCATCACCTTGGCGCGTCCGGGGCATGGCGAGATGGACGATCGAAGACGGCGGTGTAGCCGGGTGAGGGTTCGGGCGCCCACCTCACGGGTCTGTCGGAGGACGGGCTCACGTGTCGGTCGGGGGACGACCTGACGTGTCGTTGGCCAGCGTGGGGTGACTATGGCATGGCGGCTGCCGCTGGAGTGAGCGTCCGGTCCTTGAGTCGGTAGCTGGGGCCGTTGATGGCGACGACGTCGCAGTGGTGGAGCAACCGGTCGAGGATGGCGGTGGCCAGGACCTCGTCGGTGAAGACCTGGCCCCACTCGGAGAAGGCCTTGTTGCTGGTCAGGATGATCGTGCCGCGTTCGTAGCGGCGGCTGATCAGCTGGAAGACCATGTTCGCCGCGGCGCGGTCGCAGGGCAGGTAGCCGACCTCATCCAGAACGAGCACCGAGGGCCGTAGGTAGGTCTGGAGCTTCTTGGCGAAGCGCCCGGCGGCTTCGGCGGCGCGGAGCTGGCGGACGCAGTCGTCGAGGCTGGTGAAGTAGATCGAGGGGCCGGCTTGGCAGGCGGCGACGGCCAGCGCGACCGCGATGTGGGTCTTGCCGGTGCCAGGTGGGCCGAGCAGCGCCACGTTGCTCGCGGTGCTGGCTGCGGTGCCTTGTCGGGGCAGGAACGGCAGCGCGGCGAGGTCGCGGACCTTGCGGGGGTCGAGGTCGGGTTGGAAGGCGAAGTCGAACTCGTCGAGGGTCTTGTGGTGCGGCAGCCCGGAGAGCTTGAGCGCGGTGCGCAGGCGTCGTCCTTCGCGCAGGCCGAGTTCCTCGCCGAGCAGCAGGTCGACGAACTCGCGGTAGCCCATGGTGTCGGCCTCGGCGCGGTCGACCAGGGTCTCGAGGTGCTCGGCCAGGTGTGGGAGCCCGAGGCGGGTGGCGTGGTCGTGGATGCGGGTGGTGACCAACTCGGTCATGCCGCACCGACCAACGACTGGTCGCGCTCGGCCGTGTGCTGGGGCGGGGCGAGCCCGGCCAGGGCGTCGTAGTCAGTCAGCGGGCGGTGGACGACCTTGACGGCGAGCCCGGCCATGGCCTCCGTGCGGACCGTCGGGGCCGGCTCGGGGACCTCGGGGGCCGCCGCGGCGTCGCTTGTCGCGTGGGTGGCCTCCACGGTGGTGGCGCGGGTGTGACCGTCGGGCAGCTCTGCCCAGTGCGCCGGATCCACCACCCGCTGCCCCCGCTGCCCGGCGCGAGGATGACGGCCGAGTTCGATCGCGGTGCCGTTCGGGCTATCGAGCGGCAGCCGTCGGATGACCAGCTCGGTGGCTTCGAGGCGGACCTCGACCCGTTGCCCGGCCTTGGTCGCCCGCCCGTCGTCGGCGCGGGCGGCCACCGAGTAGGACGACCCCTCGAAGGAGATCATCGAGTCCCGCCCGACCCGGCGCAGGTGCGACTCCGAGACCAGCAACGGCCGCGCCGGCACCGTCGCGAGCGCGGCGTGATCACGGGCCGCACGGAGCCCGATGACCTCGCCGTGGGTGCGATGGGTCTGGGCCCGCCGGATCGGCACCCAGCGCTCGAAGGCGGCATCCAGCTCGACCAGCGAGGTGAACTCGCGTCCGGCCAGGACGTGCTCACGTGCGATGAGGACCTGGCGTTCGACCCGGCCCTTGCCGGTGGGTCGGTAGGCCGCGAGCACGTCGATCGAGAAGCCGTAGTGCTGCGCGAACGCCGCCACTTGGGGATGCAGCGGCACCGCTTGGCGGGGGGCGACGTGACGGCGGACCACGGTCTTGGTGCGGTCGTAGACGATCGTGGCCGGGACCCCGCCGAAGTGGGCGAACGCCCGGCGGTGGCAGTCGAAGAACGTCGCCAAGTCCTGGGCGTGGGTGAAGCACACGAACGGGTCCCGCGAGTAGGACAGCGTCATGTGGAACGAGTAGACCTTCCGCCGCCCCGCCGGGGTCTCGATCATGCCCTCGTCGCCCCAGTCGACCTGGGCCTGCGCGCCGGCGGTCACCTCGAAGCGGCGGTGCAACGCCGGCGGCCGCTCACTCGGGTCGGCGGCGAGCTCGAGGCGGACCCGGGCGTCGCGGACGTAGTTCTTGATCCGCTGGTAGTGCCCGGTGAACCCGTAGTCGGCCACGAGCCGCTCGTGGATCACCGACGCCCGCAGCCGCGGCTCGGTCTGCAGCCAGGTGTCGATCACCTCCACGAACGGGTCGACCAGCCGCGGCTGAGTCCCCGCCCGCGACGGCGCCCGCGGCGGGCCGACCGGGGCGTCCGGCGAGAGGTACTTACGTGCGGTGCGCCAATCGCAGCCGGCCTCGGCCGCGATCTCGGTCCACGTCGCCCCTGCCGCGCGTAGCGGGGCGAACCTCCTGATGTCCATCCATGCCTCCACAGGCAGGATCACGGGCGACCCCCTCCGGGCTGGTCTGCTTGGCGGCTGACAAGCCCGGAGGGTGGTCCCTCCCTGAGATGAGCGATCGGTCCGACGCGCCGGACCAACGACATGTCAGGTCGTACCTACAGCGACACGTGAGCCCGTCCCCGCACAGGGTCCCCCTGTCCACAGCGACGGTCGCAGGACTGAGCCGCCGCGAAGCCGGCACTCCGAACGCCGCGGCCCCCGGCCCGCAGTGGCTCGGCACCAACAGTCACTTGAAGCCCACCCGGCACCACGGCGCAGGCGCGAAGCATCGCGCGGAGGCGCCGCGCTCTGATGGTCATGTTCGTGATGAGCTCGCGGAAGCTGAGGGTGCGGCCGAGGTCACTCTGCTCGCGGACCAAGATCTCATCTCGTGGTGCGGATCGTGGGCGAATTGGAGGCTATGAGCGGCTCGTGGAGCCACCAGAGGCAGGCGAGCGAGAGCATAGGCCCTGGTAGAAGCCCCGAGACACGACTCAGCGCGTTCCTACAAGCCGTCGGGTCATGGGTTCGACGTCACCGCGTCGGGAGCGCCCGTGATGAACCATCTCGCGCTCGCCCGAGCCATGGCTAGTTCCGATGTCCCCGCGGTGGCCGATGCTTCTCCGCGCCCGCTTTGGTGAGGTTGCTTGCGGAGGTGAGGCCTGTGGCCACGCGGTCGTCGTGGTGGACGCAGTACCAGAAGGAGCGTGCTAGCCGAGAACGCCAGGCGCGACGGAACGCTCAGGTCGAGGCTCAGGTGGCCCGCGAGCTCGAGCGGGAGAAGCAGCGGGCGGAGCGACTAGAGCAGCAGGCCGCGAGAAAGAACGAGAGCGCTGCGCTGGTGCTACAGCACGAGGAGGGCTTCAAGGAGGCCGAGTCGCTCACCAGGGAGCTCGAGGCCGAAGTGGCCGAGCTGCGGCAGCTGTTGGCCCGTCACCTCGCCCAACGCCGACACCTAGCTCTAGACGATCTCGCACCGTTCCCTGAACTGCCGACAGCGCCTGTGGAGCCAGCCGTGGAGAACCCGCCACGGTGGGTCGACTTCGAGCCACAACCTGGTCGCGGCCTCTGGCGACGGATAACTCGAGCGGAGCGCACGTTCGCCGAGGACAGCTTCCATACGGCTACGGCGCGGTGGCAGAAGGAGCGGGAAGAACAACGCTCGCGGTATGCGGAAGAAATCTCGGCGTATCACAGCGCGCTTCATCAAATACAGACGCAAGTCGACGAGGCCGAGCGTGACCGACTACGTCTGCAAACAGCCGTCACCGATCGTGATCAGGAGGGCGTGGCTGAGCTCGTGTCCCGTGCTATCGACCTGGCGCACCTACCGGAACAGGTTCGGTGCGGACAACAGGTGGTATTTCGACCAGAGCATCGGCAGGTCGTCGTCCAGCTTGAGCTTCCGCCAGCGAGCGAGGCTGTTCCGGGCCATCACTCGATTAGTTATGTCAAGAAGACACGCGAGCTCAAGCGAACGCCTCGTCGCCGAGACGACATGGCTGGGCTCTACGCTCTCTTGGTTGCACAGATCGTCTTGGTCTGCCTTGACCAGTGCTTCCTTCTTTCTGATCTTGAAGGGGCGTTCGACAGCATCATTCTCAACGCCCATGTCGAAGCGGTCGATCCCTCCACCGGTCACGATATTCATCCGTGCTTGGTCTCTGTGGAAGCGGATCGAGAATCATTCTTGTCGGTCAACCTCGCACGGGTCGACCCGATTGCTTGCTTGAGGAATCAGCTCAACGCCGAGGTCTCGAAGCGCCCCATGGAGCTCGAGGCGGTCGAGCCATTCCTTGAGTTCGATAAGGCGAAGTGGCGAATCGGCGACCCCGCCGACCCTCTAGTGGGCCTTGATTCGAAGCTTGACCTTCTTGCAATACATCATCGACGGTTCGAGAAGCTGGTCACTGATCTTCTGCGCGCAATGGACCTCATCTCCTACAATACTCCGCAGTCCAACGACGGCGGCGTCGACACTGTCTCGTTCCATAAGCATATCGTCAGTGGTGGCGAGTTCGCAGTACAGTCCAAGCAGTACAGAAGGGCGGTGCCAGTCAAGGACATTCGCGAACTCGCGGGCGTCGTCGACGTGAGGAGGGCTACTCGCGGGTTTCTCGTTACCACTGCATGGGCTAGCCCCATGGCGAAGGCTTTCGCACGCGAGAACAATCGCGTTCGCATCATCGAAGGAGGCGAGCTAAAGTATCTCTTGAGGGAGCACCTTGGCATCGAGGCAAAGATAGAAATCGACGCTCAGGAATCCTAGCTGCCTGCTGCTATGAAGCTGTGGAAGCCCACGCTGGGGTGGAGATGGACGCACGAGTGGAAGCCTCACGCGGTGAGGGCTGCGTCGAGGAGGATGGCGGCGCCAGCGTGGAGCTCGCCGCGGCTGACGTAGGTGTTCTTTAGGAAGTCGGCCTGGCCCATGAGGTCAGCCTTCATGCGGTCGGTGAAGGCGATCTCGTCGTCGAGGATGGTCGCGTAGGTGCGGCGCCAGGTGTGGGGCGTCATCCAGTCGAGGCCCACCTCCTCGCGAATGGATCGCAGCGTCCGTCGAACGTTGGACGGCCAGCGGTATGTGATGTGGCCGTCGCGGCCGGCCGCTGGGAACAGCGGCCACCCGTCCTCGCCCGGCTGCGCCAGACGTTCGCGGAGAAGGTCCGCGGCGAACCGGGGGAGCGGGATGACGCGGAGGGCCGCTTCGCTCTTGCCGTCGTGGCGCACGAGGCCCTTGCCCTTCACCCACGTCACGTTGCCGGCAATGCTGACTACTGGGACGTGCAGTGGGCCATCATGTCCGCGAACCGGCACCCCGTCGAGGTTCACGTCGAGCCTGCGAACCGCGAGCGCCTCGCCGATGCGCAAGCCGGTCCCAAGTGAGAAGCGCACCAGCGCAGGAAGTTCTGCCGCTCGAGCGACTCTCTGAAGGCGGCGTACTCGATCGTCGTCCGAGTCCTGGTCAAACCAGTCGAGCAAGGCCTGCCGTTCGTCGACGGTCAGCCCTCGGGGCTTCTTCTTGGCCTGGCCTCTCGGCTGCTCGATGCGGTCTAGTTCGCGGACCGGGTTGGCCGGAAGGGCCTCGTGGAGCACCCCAATCTGGAGGACGCCGCTCACGATCGATCGCAGCGTGCGGCGGGTCGACGGCGCGTAGCGGGGCTCAAGGGCCTCGAGGAAGGCGTCAAGGCGCGCAACGGTGCACTCGCGCAGTTGGAGAGCGCCCAGGGCCGGGAGGACCGTGCGGTTGAGGTGGTAGGCGTACAGCGCGTGCGTCGAGTCCTCGCGCTTGCGGTCCACCTTCGCGAGGTACAGCTCGGCCGCCTCGTGGAAGCGAGATGCCGGCGTCAGACCGCCCCCGTTTCCGACCTTGCCTCGCTGCCGCTGCTGGATGAGCTCGTGCAGGGCGGCCTTCGCGGCGGTCTTCGACGGCCCGTGCTTGCGGAGCCGACGGGTGACACCGTCGTGGTCGCGGAAGCGGCAGCGAGCGACCCAGGAGCCGGGCTCTTCCTCGGCGACGGAGATGGTCCCGGGGGTGCCGAGCGGGAGGGGTGGACGGGCCATGTGGAGCGCCTCCGGAGGAGTTTCCGGCCCGTGAACGGACCGTCGATCTCCTGGAGGGAAGCACTGCAGGCCCGACACCTGCAACGATGGGTGCGCCGTCAGGGACTCGAACCCCGAACCCAGTGATTAAGAGTCACTTGCTCTGCCCATTGAGCTAACGGCGCGTGATCGGGAACCTTAGCAAAGCCAGGATCTCGATCCGACAGCGGGTGGGTCCCGCCGCCGTCCGGGTGAGTGACGGGACTTGAACCCGCGACACCTGGGATCACAACCCAGTGCTCTGCCAACTGAGCTACACCCACCATGGCGACCCTCCGGGCGTCCCCGGTGAGCTGTGACCAGCCTACAAGCCGGTCGCGAGGCGGTTGCGACCGGGACACCTCATCCGTGGCGGGGGAGGTCGGGGGCCGGCGGCTGCGGCACCGTCGTCGTCACCCGACGAGCGCCCGGAGGCACGCCATGACCGACACCCCGTCCCGCAAGGCCACCCGGCCGGCCGGCGCGACGCCCTGGTGGCGCGCCGGCTGGGTGCTCCCCGCGGTCCTGGCCGTGCTGGTGCTCGTGTTCATCCTCGAGAACCGCGACCTGGTGACGATTCGGCTGCTGATCCCGGTCGTCGTGATGCCCCAGTGGGCGGCGCTGACGATCACGCTCGTCATCGGGATCGTCATCGGGCTGATGCTGCGGCGGCGACGGCGGTGACCGCGGCTCAGGCGGCGTCGCTGAAGTGGTAGACGACGTCGTCGAACGCCGAGGTCGGGAAGACGAACAGCATGCGGACGGGTCCGGTACCGGCGGCGCGCACACCGTGCTCGACGTCGCCGGGCAGGTGCACGACGGCCCCGGGCCCGACGGACACCTCCTCGCCGCCCACGTCGACGACCGCCTCGCCCTCGTGGACGTAGTAGACCTCGGGGGCGCTGTGGCGGTGTCGCGCGAGCCAGCCGCCGGTCTCGAGGACCGCGACGCCGGTGGTGACGGCGTCGGGGGCGGTGTCGGCACCGTCGACGAGCAGGCACCAGCGCAGCTGGCCACGGTCGTCGTTCCACACCTCCCACGTGCAGTCGTCGGGGGTGGCGACGCGGCCCGGGGCGTTCTCGGAACCGAGCGTGGTGACGGCGTGCGGCATCGGCGCTCCTCACTGGGGGAGGCAGGGACGGACGGCCCCTCGGTGCTGGAGGCGTGGCTGCCGGGCTCCGGGATACCGGGTGCGGGCGTCACCCAAACGTGGTCGTCACGCCCCGGGCGGTGGCGCCTGCCCGCCCGCGGGCCCGGGCCGGTCGGCCGCGGCGGCGACGACGCCCGCGCGGTCGTCGGCGACGACCGATGACGCCGCGGCCTGGGCCTCCTCGGTGGTCGGGCCCGGCATCGGCACGAACGCGGTGCGCCGGTAGTACTCGAGCTCGCGGATCGACTCGCGGACGTCAGCGAGCGCCCGGTGCGCGAGCCCCTTCTCGGGCTGCGCGTAGTACACGCGCGGGTACCAGCGCCGGCACAGCTCCTTGATCGAGCTGACGTCGACCATGCGGTAGTGCAGGTAGCCGTCGAGCTCGGGCATGTCGCGGGCGATGAAGCCGCGGTCGGTGGCGATCGAGTTGCCGCACAGCGGCGCCGATCGGCCCTCGGGCACGTGGGTCCGTACGTAGTCGAGCACCAGCTTCTCGGCCTCGGTCATCGTCACCGTGGAGCGTCGGACCTCCTCGGTCAGCCCCGACTTGGCGTGCATGTCGCGCACGACGTCGGGCATGGCGTCGAGCGCGGCGTCGGGCGCGTGGATGACGACGTCGACGCCCTCGCCGAACGGGACGAGGTCCGCGTCCGTCACCAGGGCCGCGATCTCGATCAACGCGTCGTTCCGCAGATCGAGGCCGGTCATCTCGCAGTCGATCCACACCAACCGGGGACTCACATGACCGACCCTAACGTCGCACGAACGATCGAGCCCCCCGACCGTCGATCACGAACGGTGCGAGCAGCCCCGGGGTGACGTCCTCGACCAGCTCCAGCGCGCGGGCGACGTCGACGTCGAGCACCTCGTAGCGCCCCCGGCCGGCCGCCGTCACCGCGTGCAGCGTCACGAGCCCGGCGCGCCGCTGGGTGAGGCTCTGCTCGAGGCGCCAGCCGATCACCCCTCCGCGACGCAGCACCACGGTCCGGCGCACCCACGCGCCCTGCCGCGCGACCAGCGCCGACGGCGTCAGCGCGTGCCCGAGTGACCGGATCCGGTCGACGGCCAGCAGCGCGGCCCCGCCGAGCAGGACCGGCACGAGGACCTCGTCGCCGGGGACCCGCGGCAGGATCAGCAGGACGGCGGCGACGACGAGCGCCGGCCCGAGCCCCCGGGTCAGGCGGCGCACCAGCGCGGCCCGGGGATGGCGGACGAGACGGGTGCGGGTGGCCTCGTCCTCACCGACGCCGAGCACGCCCGCGGCCACCCGGTGCGCCTCCCGCCGCGGCATCGCCGGCCCGACCGCGCCGACGTGCTCGCCGGCGCCGTCCGCGCGCAGCCCCGTGGTCAGGGCGAGCGGGCGCGCGCCGCGTCCGAGGCGCACGAGCAGCGGCTCGTCGAGCTCGACCCCGCGCACGCGCCGCCCCTCGAGCGAGAGCGTGCGGCGCGTCAGCAGCCCGCGGCGCAGCACGAGCCCACCGTCGTCGGCACGCGTGAGCCGGTAGCCCCACCAGCCCTCGACGAACACGACCGCGGCGCCGACCACCGCGGTGACCAGCAGCGCCACGGCGCCGAGCCAGATCGGCGCGCGGCCGGCGGTCTCCTCGAGCACCTGCGGGCCGGGCCGGATCGAGAACTCCTCGGCGAGCCGCAGCAGGCCGAACCAGACCGCGCCGACCACGGCGAGCGCGGAGAAGGTCAGCGGCGCGAAGCGCACCCACGTCCAGCGCAGGCGGGCGAGCTCGGGCGCCGCGGGCGCGTCGGGACCGACCGGCACGGCCTCGCGCAGCAGCAGCGCCCGCAGGCGCTCGGCCTCGCCGCGGGCGACGGCGTCGAGGGTCAGCTCGGCGTTCTCGCCGCCCTCGCGCCGCCCGGTGCCGACGCGCACGACGGCGAGCCCGAAGAGGCGGTGCGCGGGGTTGGCGGTGAGGTCGGCGGTGCGGATGCGGTCGCGGTGCACGCTGTGGTGGTGGCGGCGCAGCAGGCCGGTGCGCAGCTCGACCCGGTCGGTGCCGATGCGGTAGGTCGTCGTGAACCACCGCGAGACGCCGTAGAGCATGACCGCGGCCGCCAGCGCGAGCCCGCCCCACAGCCGCCAGCGGTCGTCGGCGGTGCCGCCGGTGATGGCGATGACGAGCAGGACGGGCACCAGCTTCGCCAGGTCGACGATCGGGTGCACGACGAGCATGCGGCGGTCGAGGCGCTGCCAGGGCAGGTCGCTCACGGTCGTCACGTCGCGTCCCCGCCGAGGTGCTCGGTGGCGCGGGTGAGGCGGTCGGCGAGCACGACGGCGTCGCCGGCGTCGAGGCCGTCGATGGTCAGCGCGCCGCTGGACGACGCCGTCGTCACCGTCACCGACGAGAGGCCGAACGCGCGCTGCAGCGGGCCGCGGTCGGTGTCGACGGTCTGGACCCGCGAGATCGGGGCGATCCGCCACTCCAGGCGCAGCCACCCCGACAGCGTGTGGACGGCGTCGTCGGTGATCTCCCAGCGGTGCAGCGCGTAGCGCACGCGCGGCACGACGAGGGCGTGGGCGACGCCGACGACGAGCGTGAGGCCGCCGGTGACGAGCAGGACGTCGGCGACGCGCGGCCAGAGGGCGGCGGCGACGACCTGCGGCGCGAGCACCACGAGCGTCCCGATCGCCGACCGGAGCGCCCACCAGCGCCGGGCGCGCGGGCTGACGCGGTGGGCCGGCGTGCGCAGCCGCGCGCCGCCCGACTGCGGCGTCGTCACGGGACCAGTCTGACCGATGCGCGCGGGCGCCCGCCGGATGTGATCGAAGTACCGATACGGACGTTGAGTGTCAGCGACGGGACTTCGCTGGCACTCACGAGGCCGACGACGAGCCCAGCTCCTTCTTCAGGATCTTGCCGGTGTTGTTGCGCGGCAGCTCGTCGAGGAACTCGACGTCGCGGGGGGAGGCGAATCGGGCCAGGTGGTTCTTGACGTGGTCGCGCACCTGATCGGCGTCGACCGTGGCGCCCGGCTCGAGCACGAGGTAGGCGGCGAGGCGCTGCCCGTACTCCTCGTCGTCGACGCCGATGACCGCGGCCTCCTTGACCCCGTCCATCTCCGCGAGCAGGCCCTCGACCTCGCCGGCGTGGATGTTCTCGCCGCCCGAGACGATCATGTCGTCGGCGCGGCCGGAGATGAACAGCAGGCCCTGGCGGTCGAAGTGGCCGAGGTCGCCGGTGCCGAGCATGCCGTCGACGATCTCGGTCTCCCCTCGCCCGCCGGTGTAGCCGGTGAAGAGCATCTCGTTGCCGACGAAGATGCGCCCGGTCTCGTCGGCGGGGAGCTCCCGGTCGTCGTCACCCAGGATCTTGACGACGGTGCCGGCGGGCGGCCGGCCGGCGGTGCCGGGCTCGCTGCGCAGCTCCTCGGGCTTCGCGATCGACGCCCACGACACCTCGGTGGAGCCGTAGAGCATGTAGAGCTTGTCGCCGAAGGTCTCGAGGAACTCGGTGACCTTCGCCGGGGGCATCGCCGACCCGGTCGCGGTGACGGTCTTGAGCGCCGAGACGTCGTAGCGCGCGATGACCTCCTCGTCGAGCTCGAGGATGCGCTGCAGCATCACCGGCACCGCGAACATGGCGGTGCAGCGGTGCTGCGCGAGCTGGGCCAGCGCGTCCTCCGGGTCGAACTTCCGGCGCAGCACCAGCGTCGACCCCATCAGCGAGCCGATCTGGAACGCGGCGAAGCCCCAGGTGTGGAACAGCGGCGCCGATACCAGCGCGGGCTCGCGCGCGGTCAGCGGGATGCGGGACAGGATCGCGTTGACCGGCCCGATCCCGCCGATCGAGGGCCGCTCGGCGCCCTTGGGCGTGCCGGTGGTGCCCGAGGTCAGCACGATCGTCTTGCCGATCGGCGGCTTGGTCGGCAGCTCCTGCGAGCCGTCGGCGCCGATGAGGCCCTCGAGCGTGTCGTCGCCCCAGCAGCCGGTGCCCTCGGTCCACGCCCAGATGCGCCGGACGTCGGACGGGACCTCGTCGAGGCGGTCGGCGAGGTCGGCGTCGGAGACGACGGTCGTGATCTCCTGCTCCTCGGCCACGGCCTTCATCTGCGCGGGCGAGAGGCCGGTGTTGAGCAGGACGACGTCGGCGCCGAGCTTGCTCACCGCGAGGATCGTCTCGATCGGGCCGCGGTGGTTGCGGCAGAGCACGGCGACGCGGCTGCCGGGCCCGACGCGGCGGTCGGCGAGGGCGCGGGCGAGGCGGTCGGTGCGCTCGTGGATCTCGCGGAACGTCAGGGTGCCGCGGTCGTCGATGATCGCGACGCGGTCCGGGTGGCGCCAGCGCGAGACGACGTAGGCCGTGGTCGGCGTGAACCCGTAGCGGTACAGCGCCGTCGGGAACATCGCGAGCCGGTGCGGCGGGATCGGGGCGACGACCCCCGCCCCGGTCAGCAGCCGCAGGCCGGTGGCGAGCTCGGTCGGGGTGCCGAACGGGGTCTTCACCAGTGCACTCCAGGGAGAAGTCGGGCCATGGCCTGGGCGCCACGCGAGAGCGGGCCCGTGTCGAGCGTCCGCGCGTCGTCGTGGCTCGGGGGGTCACTACCCTCACGCGCCGCCGCCGACTCCGGGAACACCCGGTACGCGACGTGCATGACGGCGTCCTTGATGCTCGGCGTCAGCGCCCCCGCGACCGCCCCGAACGTGCCGAGCGCCGTGCCGACGTGCTTGGGCCGGTCGACCAGCGCGTGCATCACCTTGTCCGCCGCCTCCTCGGGGGAGTCGGTGGGGAACGCGTCGTAGATGCGGGTCGGGGCGATCATGGGCGTGCGCACCAGCGGCATGTGCACGGTGGTGAACGTGACGCCCTCGCCGAGCACCTCGGTGGCGACGATGCTCGCCCACGCGTCGAGCGCGGCCTTGCTCGCGACGTAGGCGGAGAAGCGGGGCGGGCCGGTCTGCACCCCGATCGAGGAGATGTCGACGATGTGACCGAAGCGCCGCTCGAGCATGTGCGGCAGCAGGGCGAGCGTCAGGCGCACGGCGCCGAAGTAGTTGATGGCCATCGTGCGCTCGAAGTCGTGGAAGCGTTCGAGCTCGAGGCGCACGCCGCGGCGGATCGAGCGGCCGGCGTTGTTGACCAGCATGTCGATGCCGGTGTCGGGGCCCGCGTGGTCGTTGATCATGGCCTTGACCAGCGCGTCCACCGACTCGGCGTCGGTGATGTCGCACGAGTAGACCCAGGCCTGGCCGCCGTCGCGCTCGATCTGGGTCTTGACCTCCTCGAGCTCCTCGGTGCGCCGCGCGACCAGCAGCGGGACGCCGCCGGCACGGGCGACCTTGAACGCCGTCTCGCGCCCGATGCCCGACGACGCGCCGGTGATGACGACGCGGCGGCCCTGCAGCGGCCCGCCGGGGCGGGGGCGGCGGTGGCGGTTGGGGTCGAGGTGCTCGCGCCAGTACCCGACGAGCGCGGCGGCGTACTCGCCGATCTCGGGGCTGCGGATGCCGCTGCCGGCGAGCTCGGCGTTCGTCTTCTCGGCCGTGAACCGCGCCCCGAACGTGAGGTGCGGCAGGACCTCGGGCGGGATGTCGAGCTCGGCCAGGGCGATGTCGCGGGCCGCGGCGAGCGCGGGCACGCGCTGGGCGAGGTCGGCGCCGCGGCGCACGAGGTCGCCGACCCCCGTCGGCATCGTCGCCTGTACCTGCGGCGCGCCCAGCGGCGCGGCGAGGGCGTTGTAGACCTCCGACAGCGGCTGCGGGCGCGGGTGCACGAGGTGGAACGCGCGGTGGTCGAGGCCGGGCCGGTGCACGAGGTGGACCATCGCGTCGGCGACGAAGTCGACCGGGACGACGTTGGTCGCGCCCAGCTCGGGGATCGCGAACCGCAGCGCGCTCGGCAACCGACCGAGGAGCGAGATGGCCGTGAGCAGGTAGTACGGCCCGTCGACCTTGTCCATCTCGCCGGTCTGCGAGTCGCCGACGACGACCGCGGGCCGGTAGACGCGCCACGGGACCGTCGACTCCTCGCGCACGATGCGCTCGGCCCGGTACTTCGTCTCGTGGTACGGGTTGCCGAAGCGCTGCCCGACGTCGAGGTCGTCCTCGGTGAACGTGCCCTCGTACTCGCCGGCGACGGCGACGCTCGAGACGTGGTGCAGGCAGCCGACGCGCAGGCGCGAGGCCAGCTCCACGACGCCGCGCGTGCCGTCGACGTTGGCGGCGCGGTTGGTGTCGTCGTCGGCGGTGATGTCGTAGACCGCGCCCAGGTGCAGGACGTGGTCGACGCGGCCGGCGAGCCCGTCGACCTCGGCGTCGTGCAGGCCCAGGCGGGGGCGGGTGAGGTCGCCGACCACGGGCACGACCTTGTCGTGGCCCGGGGTGTCGGCGAGGCGGCGCAGCAGCCGGTCGCGTGAGCCCTCGCGCACGAGCGCGTAGACGGCCTCGCAGTCGTCACGGGCCAGCAGGCGCGCGAGCACCATCCGCCCCAGGAACCCGGTACCGCCGGTCACCAGATACCGCATGGCGGAGGATCGTGGCACAGGCCACGACCACCCGCCACGTGTGGTTACCGGTCGGTCACCGCGCTGACCTCACCGTTCGGGGTCGGCCATCTCCTCGACGTCGGTCTCGACGTCGTCGCCGACGGCCTCGACCTGGTCGGTGGTCTTCTGCTCGCGCGGCTTGTCGGGGTCGAGGCCCTCGACCAGCGCCGCGTCCTCGTCGTACTCCTGGACGTAGCGCTGCTCGATGTCGGCGGCGTCCTGACGCTGCTCGCTCATGGACCGGAACGGTAGGGGGTAGGAAGGCGGGGTGCCCGACGACGTGTGGGACCTGCCGCCCGAGCAGCAGCGCGCCCTGCGCCGCGCGGAGGACGTGCGCTACCGGGCGCCGATGCTCGCGACCCTGTCCAAGGAGCATCCGCCGGGGGCCGGCTGGGTCTTCGAGCGCAAGCTCGACGGCGTCCGGGTGATCGCCACCCGCGAGCGGGGCGAGGCGCCGCGGTTGTGGTCGCGCAACGAGAAGCCGATGGACGCGAGCTACCCCGAGATCGTCGAGGCGCTCGACGCGCACGGGCCGTCCCGGTTCGTGCTCGACGGCGAGATCACCGCCGCCGACGGGACGTTCTCGAGCCTGCAGGCGCGCATGCACCTGCAGGACCCGAACCGGGCGCGGCGCACGGGCGTGGTGGTCGAGGCGCACCTGTTCGACCTGCTCGTGCTCGACGACGTCGACGTGACGCGGCTGCCGCAGTCGACGCGGCACCGGATCCTCGACGCCGTCGTCGGGATCGAGGCGCCGCTGTTCCGCTCGCCCGCGCTCGAGGGCGACCCGTCGGACCTGCTCGCCGAGGCGTGCGCCGACGGCTGGGAGGGGCTGATCGCCAAGCGCAGCGACGCGCCGTACGTCGTCGGCGGGCGCAGCCGTGACTGGCTCAAGCTCAAGTGCGTCCGCGACCAGGAGTTCGTCATCGGCGGCTGGACCGACCCGTCCGGCTCGCGGCGGGGGCTCGGCGCGCTGCTCGTGGGCTACTACGCCGACGGGCAGCTGCGCTACGCCGGGAAGGTCGGGACGGGGTACGACGCGGCGACGCTGGTGATGCTGCGCGACCGGCTGGACCCGTTGACGGTCGCGGAGAGCCCGTTCGTCGACGCGGTGCGGGAGAGGGGCCAGCACTGGGTGCGCCCCGAGCTGGTGTGCGCGGTCGGGTTCGGCGAGTGGACCACCGACGGGCGCCTGCGCCACCCCCGCTACCAGGGCCTGCGCGAGGACAAGGACCCCGCCGACGTCGTGCGGGAGCAGTGACCTCGTTCCCCGACCACCTGCGCCGGTGGTCGGCGGCGCACGGCGGGATCGAGCCGCGAGGTCTCGTGCTCGGCTGGCTGCGGGTGGTGCACGTGCTGGTGCGGCCGCTGGCGCGCCGGCGGGTGCCGCCGTGGGTGCTGACGCTCGCGTCGCTGGTGTGCGGGGTGGCGGTGCCGCTCGCGGTGCTGCTCGGCCGGTGGGGGGCGCTCCTCGGCGCCGTGCTGGCGGTGCTGTGCGCACTGCTCGACGGGCTCGACGGCGCGGTCGCCGTGCTCACCGACACCGCGACGGCGTGGGGGCGGGTGCTCGACCAGCTCGTCGACCGGGTCGGCGACGTGGCGTTCCTCGTGGCGCTGGTGCTGGCGGGCGCGCCGGGGTGGCTCGCGGTCGGGGTGGGGACGCTGACGCTGCTGCAGGAGTCGGTGCGGGCCTCGGCGGCGCTGCCCGAGGTGGGCGTGGTGAGCGTGTGGGAGCGGCCCTCGCGGGTGATCGTGACGTCGCTGGGGCTGCTGGGCACGGTGCTGACACCCGGGCTGCCGGTGGCCACCGTCGCGGTGGTGATCGCGGCGGTGCTGGCCGTGGTCGGATTCGTGCAGGTCGTGGTGACGGTGTTCCGCCGCCTGACCACGTGAGCGGACTTTCGAGCTATAGCTCCAATGTTCGCTCACGGACGACGGTGGGCCCCTCGTGAGTAGTTGCCACGCCTATACGCGTGCCGACTGCTCACGTGCGAGGCGGGCGGTGATCTCGGCGGAGAGGGTCACGAGGGGGAGGCCGCCGCCGGGGTGGGAGGAGCCGCCGACGAGGTAGAGCCCGGCGACCGGGGAGCGGTTGGCCGGGCGCAGGAACGCCGCGAGGGCGCCGTCGGACGACGTGCCGTAGATCGAGCCGCCGGGGGAGAGGGTCTCGCGCTCGAGGTCGGCGGGCGTGCGCACGGTGCACGAGCGGATGCGGTGGCGCACGTCGAGCCCGCGGCGCGCCATGACGTCGAGGATGCGCTCGGCGTAGCGCGGCGCCAGGCCCGGCGCGTCCCAGTCGACGCCGCCCGCCGGGTCGTGGCGCGGGGCCGTGACCAGCACGAACCACCCCTCGCCGTCGTCGTCGCGGCGCAGCGCGGGGTCGTCGGGGGCGTGGACGTAGACCGTCGGGGACGACGCCGGGACCCGCGAGCGGTAGGCGTCGAACTCGGCGTCGTACGCCGCGCGCGAGGGCGGGAAGAGCACGCGGTGGTGGGGTGTGGCGGGGTCGCGGCCGGCGAGGCCCAGCAGCAGCACGAACCCCGACGACGACGGCGTGGTGCGCGCGAGACGACGGGCCGACGCGCGGTGGGGGAGGAGGCCGCCGGGCCCGTAGACCGTCGACGCGTCGGCGTTGGCCACCACGACGTCCGCGGCCAGCCGCTCCCCGGCGTCCAGCCGCACGCCCGAGACGCGGTCGCCGACGGTGTCGATCGCCGTGACCCGCGCCCCCGTCCGGAGCTCGACGCCGAGTGCCCGGCAGCGGTCGGCCACCGCCTCGGCGAGCCGCCGCAGCCCGCCGCGGACGTACCAGGACCCGAACTGCTGCTCGACGTACGGCACGACCGCGAGCGCCGCCGGCGCGCGCCGGGGGTCGGAGCCGGAGTACGTCGCGTAGCGGTCGAGCAGCAGGCCCAGGCGCTCGTCGCGCAGGTAGCGGTCGCCGACCCCGCGCAGGCTCCGCCACGGGGCGACGGCGAGCAGGTCGCGCACCCGCAGCGAGAGCCGCGCGAGCCCGCCGGGGGAGACCGGCGACTCGAGGAAGTGCTCGTGCGTCGCGTCCCAGACGCGCTGCGCGTGCGCCAGGAACGCCTCCCACTGGGCGCCCGCGCCGTCGCCCAGGGCGTCGTCCATCGCCGGCGCGATCGCCGGCCGCTCGCCGGGCAGGTCCAGCGCGACCCCGTCGCCGAACCGGTAGCGCGCGGCCACGTCGAGACGCTGCAGGTCGAGGACGTCGCGCAGGGGCGCCCCGGTGTCGGCGAAGAGTCGCTCGAGCACCAAGGGCATGGTGACCAGCGAGGGCCCGGTGTCGAAGCGGAACCCGTCCACCTCGACCGTGCCGAGCTTGCCGCCGACGCGCTCGGTCGCCTCGAGCAGCGTCACCTGCTGCCCGGACGCGGCGAGCCGCGCGGCGACGGCCAGCCCGCCGAGCCCCCCGCCGACGACGACCGCGCGCGTCATGCCGCCCGCGACGGCGTCTCGGCCACCACCGGGCGCCCGCGCCAGCGCAGGGTGCCCGCGCGGCGGCGGCGCCAGGAGTCGATGGTGAGCGCGGCGACCGCGAGCACCGAGACGGGGTGGGCGACGGCGTCGCCCGGGCGCGTGCCGGTGCGCCGCGCGGCGAGCACGCGGCTCGCCACCCCCGCGAGGTAGCCGACCAGCCCGACCCGCGACCCACCGAGGGCCGCGAGCGCCGGGACGACGTGGACGAGCGCCAGCAGCCCGACGATCGCCGCGGCGCGCGGGCGGGTGCCGAACGCCGCCCACAGTGACTTCGTGTAGCCCGCGCGCACCTCCACCGCCCCGTGGTACATCCGGCACTCCGCGACCCGTGTGCCGTCGGCGACCACGCCCCGGCGGCCGTGGCGCTTGAGCGCGCGCACCAGGGCGAGGTCGTCGAGGACCTGGTCGGGCGGGTGCCCGCCGGCCGCGCGGTAGGCGCGCGCGTCGACGGCGAGCAGCTGCCCGTTGGCCGCGGACAGCGACGGGCGCGGCGAGCGCTCCGCGACGCCCAGGGGCAGCGTCGCCAGCCACGACCACGCCAGCAGCGGCTGCACCAGCCGCTCGGCCGGGCCCTCGGCGCGCTGGCGGGGGTGGGGGCTGACGAGGTCGAGCCCGGTGCGGCGCAGCAGGTCGACGGTGGCCGCGAGCCCGTGCGGCGCCACGCGGACGTCGGCGTCGACGAACACGAGGACGTCGGCGGTCGTCGCCTCCCTCGCCGCGGCGAGCTGGTGGCACGCCCACGGCTTCGCGAGCCAGCCGGCCGGCGTCGGCGCACCGTCGAGGACGCGCACGCCGAGCGCGCGCACCCGGGCGGCGGTGGTGTCGGTGGACCCGTCGTCGAGGACGAGGACCTCCGCCGGGACCGGCCAGCCCTCGACCGCGGCGAGCAGGGCCCGCACGCAGTCGACGATGTCGGCCTCCTCGTCGCGGGCGGGCACGAGCACGGCGACCCGCTCGCGCGGCGGCGGCGCGCTCGGGTCCGGGACGCGCAGGCGGCGCAGGTTGTCGACGGTGAGGCCCAGCGAGGCGAGCGCGAGCCCCGAGCCGACGGCCGTACCCAGCGCGGTGATCCTCACGTCCGCGCCCCGTGGCGTCGCAGCACCACGAGCAGCGGCACCCCGACCAGCCCCATGAGCACGCCGCCGACCAGCGCGACCGATGGCCGCCCGAAGAACACGGCGGCGGCCATCGTCGACGACAGGAACGTCCAGCACCACAGGGTCAGCGGCAGCCGGTCGTCGCCCTCGTGCGGCGCCGGGACGACGCGGTCCAGCGCGGCGATCATCAGCAGGGCGACGAGCAGCCAGCCCGCGAAGTTCGACACGGGGATGCCCGGCACCCCGGGCAGCGTCGGCCACGGCTCGAGCCAGTACCAGTGCCCGGCCTCGACCATCTGCGGGTCGAGGAAGACGTCCCAGGTGGCCAGCGCCCAGGCGCCGAGGACGGTGACCGCGCCCCGCCCGCGACCGAGCGCCGCGGCCAGACGGCGCCCGACGACGAGGGACGGGTAGGCCATCATCGTCCAGGCCAGGGGCACGACGACCGGCACGCCGAGCACCTCGGCGCCCAGCGAGCCCGTGTAGCGGTACTCGCCGAACGGCACACCCGTCGCGAGCCCGACGGCCTCGACGAGCAGCCCGCCGCCGCCCGCGACGACGACCAGGCCGACCGCCGCGGCCGGTCCGCGGGTCAGCAGGGCGTGGGACACCGAGGCGGCCGCGAAGAGCGCGACGGCGAGGACGGTCAGCGCCGGGGTGCCGCCGCCGGTGAGGGGGAACGCGATCTGCACCCCCACGACGCCCGCGCCGAGCACCCAGGGCACGGCCTGCCACGACGGCCGGACGGCGGGGCGCCGCCGGGTGACCGGGCGGGTGTGGGTCGTCGGGCTCACCGTCCCGCCCCGACGGCCAGCGGGGCGGGGTCGGACGCGGACGGCCCGGGGTCGGGCGTCTGCGCGGCGCGGGCTTCCCGCGCGGCGCGGAAGCGGCGGTCGAGGGCGTCGGTGGTGGCCCAGCCGGTGAGCATCAGCACGTGGAGCACGAACATCCACAGCGCGATCGCGACCGTGGCGCCGACGATGTCCAGGCCGCCGAACGGGATGCCGAGGTCGATCGGCAGGGCGAGGAACAGCAGGAAGCCCTGGAGGAAGCCCGCGAGCACCGCCGCGGTGCCGAACGCGCCGAGCAGCGTCGCGGCCCAGCCGGGTCCGCCGGGCGCGACGACCCGGAACCCCCAGGTCAGCACGACCCCGATGGCCACGAACGAGACGTGGAAGGCGACGACCACCTGGCCGAGCGTGCCCCAGAAGCCGCCGGTGCGGGCGAGGTCGGCGAGCAGCGGGGCGGTGACGAACACCCCGAGCGCGAGCACGGGCACGGCGAGCACCAGCGGCAGCAGGCTCACCCGCGCGCGCCAGCCGGTGAAGCGGTCGGTGCGCGGGGACAGGCGCAGGGACGCCCGGCGCAGGCCCTCGCCGTAGAACGTCGCCGGGAAGATCGTCACCAGCGCGCCCCACCACCCGAGCTCCAGCCCCGCCCGCACGAGCGCGTCGTACACCGGCCGCGCGCCCATCTCCGGCGGGACCAGCATCCGCAGGTCGGCGAGGTACCCGGCGATCGTCGCGGGCGAGGCGAGCAGCGCCGCGCCCCACACCGCGAGCAGCAGCCACGGCACGACGCCGATCGCCGCGAAGTAGGTCAGGCCGGCGGCGACGGCGGCGAGGTCACGCCCGCGCAGCGTCGCCGCCACGGACGCCGCCACCGACCGGGCGAAGGCCACCGGTCGGGACGACGAGAGCATGCGCGGCACTGCCAGGACGTACCCCGCACCTGGGGGGCACAACCGGTCACAGGAACCTCACACGTGGGCCCGGGGTCCGCCGGCGCCGACCTGCCGGACGGCGAACCGTCCTGTCCCCGGACGGGCCCGGGTCCACGTCGATCGACGAGTGGTCAGCTCGCGGTCAGCCGCCCGGTGCCGGGGCCGGCGCGCTCGACCGCGGGCCACCCCGTGTCGTGGGCCCGCTCGGCCTCCTCGGCCCGGCCGCCGCCGCGCAGCCCGAACAGCCGCTTGGCGACGAGGAGGTACGCGACGACGACGAGGTTGACCACCAGCGCCAGGATCTTCGTCGGCGTCGGCCCGTGCGTGAGCTCCCAGACCTCGGGCACCAGCAGGACCGTGGTGGCGACGAACGTCAGGTACTCGGCCCACCGGCGCGCGTACCAGAGCCCGACGGCCTCGACGGTCTCGAGGACGGCGTAGGCGAGCAGGGCGGCGGCGAGCCAGTACAGCGTCGACGAGGGCACCGCGAAGGCACGCTCGACCTCGACGAGCAGGGTCGGGCCGCCGTGACCGACCGGCCCGCCGAGCCCGGCCTGCAGGATGCCGACGATCTGGCCGGCGGTCGGGCCCCAGGCCTCGCGGTAGGTGGCGAACAGGAGCACGGCGGTCCCGAACAGGGTGAGGCCGACGACGTGCACCGTGCGGTCCAGGGCGATGAGGCGCAGCACGAACCGGTCGCGCAGCGGGCGCCCGCGCAGCGGGACCTCGACCTCGTCGGGACCGGGGACGGTGTCGCGGTCCGGGGTCGTCGGTGCCGCGCGGGGCTCCCACGCGTCGCAGCGCAGGCAGCGGTGCCAGCGCAGGCCGTCGGCGTCCTCGCGCACGAGCAGGGCGTCCTGCGCGCGCACGGTGGCCGCGTCGGTGCCGACCAGCGCGTGCCCGTGCAGCGCACAGCCCAGGAGCTCGTAGCGCAGCCTCACGGGGGCGAGGTTAGGCGGGGACGGCGGCGGCCGGTATCGCGGCGAGGACGTCCGCGGGGGTGACGGCGAGGAGCGCGGGGTCGGGGTCGTCGACGAAGCGCTCGCCACGGCGCACGGTGTCGTCGCCGAGCACGACGTGCGGCCCGCCGGGCGGCGGCCCCCACTGGGTGGGCGGGACGGGCCCGAAGAGGGTCACCGAGGGCGTGCCGAACGCCGTGGCGACGTGGCTGATGCCGGTGTCGCCGGCGAGCACGAGCGACGCGGCGGCGACGAGGTCGAGCAGGCCGGCGAGGTCGGTGCGCCCGCCCAGGTCGGCGTCGGGGGACAGGCCGGCGCGGGCGACGACCTCGGCGGTCAGCGCGTGCTCGCCCGCGCCCCCGGTGACGACGACCGCGTGGCCCTGCGCGGCCAGCGCCGCCGCGCACGCCGCGAACCGCTCGGGCGGCCAGCGCTTGGACCCGAACGCGGCGCCGGGGTGCACGACGACCGGCCCGCCGGGGACGGCGCGGCGGCCGGGGATCGTCAGGTCGTCGGCGCGGTCGCGGGCGGCGTCGGGGGTGACGAGGCCGGTGGCCGCGAGCAGGTCGCACCAGCGGCGGCGCTCGGGGCGGGCGGGGTCGTCGGTCCACGCCGGCCCATCCCAGCCCGGGGCGGCGTGCCCGATCCGCCGCCGCGGCGCCAGGGCGTCCAGCCGTGCGTGGCTCTCCGGCCCCTTCCCGTGGAGGTTGACGGCGAGGTCCGGCCCATGTGAGCAGTTGGCACGCCTATAGGCGTCACAACTGCTCACGTGGGTGGACACCTCCGGCAGCCGCGCCACGAGCGGGGCGAGGGCGTCGGGGGCGACGAGGACGATCTCGTGGTCGGGCAGCGCCCGGCGCAGCAGCCGCAGGGCGGGCACGGCGACGAGCAGGTCGCCGAGGCCCAGGTCGCGCAGGACGACGGCGGTGGGGGACACGTCCCTAGCGCGCGTCGCCGAGGCCGTCGCGCAGCTGGGCGAGGGTCTTGGCGAGCAGGCGGGACACGTGCATCTGCGAGATCCCGACGCGCTCGGCGATCTGCGACTGCGTCATGTTCTTGAAGAACCGCAGCATGATGATGGTGCGCTCGCGCTGCGGCAGCTTCTCGAGCAGCGGGGCCAGCGACTGCTGGTACTCGACCTGCTCGAGCGCCGCGTCCGCCTCGCCGAGCAGGTCGGACACGGTGCCGGAGTCCGGGTCGTCGACGAGCATCTCGTCGAGCGAGCCGCTGCGGTAGGCGTTCGACGCCTCGAGGGCCTCGAGCACCTCCTCCTTGCCGATGCCCAGGTGCTCGGCGAGCTCGGCGGCGTTGGGGGCGCGGCCGAGCGTCTGCGACATCTGCGACATCGCCGAGCTCAGCGTGACGTTGAGGTCCTTGAGCCGGCGGGGCACGCGCATCGACCACGCCTGGTCCCGGAAGTGCCGGCGCACCTCCCCGGTGATCGTCGGCACGGCGTAGGACAGGAAGTCGGTGCCGCGGGCCGGGTCGTACCGGTCGACGGCGTTGATCAGACCGAGCGTGGCGACCTGCTCGAGGTCCTCCTCCGGCTCGCCGCGTCGCGAGAACCGGCGCGCGATGTGCTGGGCGACCGGCAGGTGCCCGCGCACGAGCTCGTCGCGCAGCCGAAGACGCTCCGGCGAGCCCTGCTCGAGGGCCGCGTGCTCGGCGAGCTTCGGCATGAGGTGGTCGTACTCGCCGCGCGAGCCCTTGCGGTCGCCGTTGCGTCCGCCGTTGCGGCCGTCGGACCGGTCCTCGGTGCCCTTCTCCCGCGGCTCGGGTCGCGGCGCGGTGGTCGCGTCGCCGTCGGCGGACTGGGTACCGGTCGCGCCGGCGGTGTCGGTCATGACGTCGATCGAGCTCACATCCGTGTTCTCGGGGGCATCGGTGGGGCCGGCCTGCGCGCCGGCGGCGGGGCTCGTCACCGACCCGCGTCCCGCGGCGGCCCGGGGAGCCGGGAGACGGTGGCCCTGGGGGTGGTCTCCTCGGCGGTCCCGGTGTCGGGCAGCACGTCGGCGAGGGGGACGTCGCGGCGGCGTTCGACGATCACGCGGAGCGCGAGGCGGTGCGCCTCGCCCGGCACCGACGGCGCCTCGGCGAGCACGCGCACGTCGTCGGCGAGGACGGTGAGCACGCGCCACGCGAACGTGTCGGTCGGCAGGGTGGTGGGCCCGGTCGTGGAGACCGACGCGGTCATCACGATCCGCTCGTCCTCGACGGCGAACGTGACGGTGAGCTTGGTGTCGGGGCGCGCGAGCGCGGCGAGGCACGTGCACGCCTCGTCGACGGCCAGGCGCAGGTCGTCCACCACGTCGAGGGTGAACTCGGCCCGTGCGGCGAGGTCGCCGGCGACGGTGCGCACGGTGACGAGCGCCTCCGGCACGGGCAGCACGCGCACTTCGACGTCACGCGGCGCACCCATGCCCCGGTGTTCGGGTGGCTGGGGGCTGATCAACGCAGGTCCTCCTGGTCGGTCACGCCCGCGCGGGCGGCGGACAGACCGGCGAGGCTCCGGTCTCCCGGCGTGTACCCGGGGCCCCACCCCACAAACCGGGCCCGGAGACGCGCCACGTCGCACCGGGGGGACGTGCGCGCCGGCCGGTCTCGTGGTGTGCTGCCGGGCCGTGACCCGTCCCCGCGCGGTGCTCTTCGACCGCGACGGCACCCTCGTCGTCGACGTCCCCTACAACGGCGACCCGGATCTCGTGGAGCCGGTGCCGACCGCCGCCGCGGCCCTCGAACGCCTCCGCGCGGCGGGCGTGCCCGTCGGGGTCGTCAGCAACCAGTCGGGGGTCGCGCGCGGCCTCCTGGACCCCGCGCAGGTGGCCGCCGTGAACGCCCGGGTGGGGGAGCTGCTGGGGCCGTTCGCCGACTGGCGGTGGTGTCCGCACGGCGCCGACGACAGGTGCGACTGCCGCAAGCCCGCGCCGGGCATGGTGCTCGCCGCGGCGGCGGCGCTGGGCGTCGCGCCGGACGAGGTCGCGGTGGTCGGGGACATCGCCGCGGACGTCGGGGCGGCCGACGCCGCCGGCGCGCGGGCGGTGCTCGTGCCGACCCCGGCCACCCGCGCGGAGGAGGTCGAGGCGGCCCGCGCCCGCGGCATCCTCGCCGACGACCTGCTCGGTGCCGTGGCGCTGCTGGGGTTCGGCTCGTGAGCACGGGTCGAGCTGCGCAGGCTCCGTCTCCCGGACGCCGGGTGCTCGTCGCGCGCCTCGACAGCGACGGCGACGTGCTGCTGTCCGGGCCGGCGATCCGCGCGGTCGCCGCCGGCGCCGACGAGGTGGTGGCGCTCGTCGGGCCCCGCGGGCGGCAGGCGGCCGGGCTGCTGCCGGGCATCGACGCCGTCACGGTGTGGCGCTGCCCATGGGTGGACGGCGAGCCGCCGCCGGTGACGCGCGAGGGCACCGAGGAGGTCGTCGACGCCCTGGCGGCCCTGGGGGTCGACGAGGCGGTGGTGCTCACCTCGTTCCACCAGTCGCCGCTGCCGACCGCGCTCGTGCTGCGCCTCGCCGGCGTCCCCCGCATCACCGCCGCGTCGGTCGACTACCCCGGCAGCCTCCTCGACGTCCGCCTGCGCCCGGGCGACCCGGCGCTCGACCCGACCGTCGACCTCCCCGACGACCTCCCCGAGGCCGAGCGCGCCCTGGCCGTCGCCGAGCGCGCCGGGTACGCGCTGCCGGCGGGGGACGACGGGCGCCTCGCCGTCACCGTCGACGACGACGCGCGCCGGGAGGCCGCCACGTTGCTCGCCGCGCACGACGTCGCCGGGGACTACGTCGTCCTGCACCCGGGCGCGTCCGTGCCCGCGCGCGCCTGGTCGCCGCACCGGGCGGCCGAGGGCGTCGCGGCGCTCGCGGCGGCCGGGCACCGGGTGGTCGTGACCGGCGCGCCGGGGGAGACGGCGCTGACCGCTCAGGTCGCCGGCCGCCACGGAGTGGATCTCGGCGGGCGTACCGGCTTCGGCGCGCTCGCCGCCGTCCTGGCCGGGGCGCGGGCGGTCGTCGTGGGCAACACCGGACCCGCCCACCTCGCCGCCGCGGTGGGTGTGCCGGTGATCTCCCTGTTCGCTCCCGTGGTGCCGCCGGAGCGGTGGGCTCCTTACGGAGTGCCACGGATTCTGCTCGGTGACCAGGACGCGCCGTGTCGTGGGACACGCGCGCGGACTTGCCCCGTGCCTGGTCATCCGTGTCTCGACCGTGTGCGCGGCGACGATGTCGTCAGAGCCGTCACCACGGTCGTGTACGGAGAGTAGTAGTTCGGTGGGCGGAGTTTATCGGTTAGACGCAGAACCAATACCTCGCCGGTGACCTACCCGTCCGACCCCACGCCGTCCCCGGCGTCGGATCCGGAACCAGCCCGGACTCCGGCGCGCACCGTCCTGCACTGGCACGTCCACGGCTCCTGGACCACCGCGTTCGTCCAGGGGCGGCACACGTGCCTGTTGCCGGTGCTGCCGGAGCGCGGACCCTGGGGCGGGGGGCGGCCGGCGGCCTGGGACTGGCCGGCACGGGCGGAGGAGGCCACCCCGGAGCAGCTGCGCGAGCGCGCCGAGACGATCGATGCCGTCGTGCTCCAGCGCCCCGAGGAGATCGAGCTCACCGAGCGCTGGACGGGGCGGCGACCGGGCGTCGACCTGCCCGCGGTGTTCGTGGAGCACAACACACCCAAGGGTGACGTGCCCACGTCGCGCCACCCGATGGCCGACCGCGACGACATCCCCGTCGTCCACGTCACGCACTTCAACGCGTTGATGTGGGACACCGGGCGGGCGCCGGTCCACGTCGTCGAGCACGGCGTGGTGGACCCGGGCGAGCGCTACACCGGCGAGCTCGACCGCGCGGTCGTCGTCGTCAACGAGCCGGTACGCCGCCACCGCGTCACCGGCACCGACCTGCTCGCGGGCTTCGCCGACACCGTCGGTCTCGACGTCTACGGGATCGGCAGCGAGCGCCTCGGCGAGGCCGTCCGCCACCCCGGCATCGCGATCGGGGGCGACCTGCCCCAGGACCGGCTGCACACCGAGATGGCGCGCAGGAGCGTCTACCTGCACCCGGTGCGCTGGACCTCGCTGGGCCTGTCGCTGATCGAGGCGATGATGCTCGGGATGCCGGTGGTCGCGCTCGCGACCACCGAGGCCGCGGTCGACGTCCCGGCCGCGGCGGGTGTCGTCGCCACCGACCTGCGGGTCCTCCACGAGGGCCTGCGCACCTACCGCGACGATCCGGAGCTCGCCCGCGCGGCGGGCGCCACCGCTCGGGCCTCGGCGCTGGCCCGCCACGGGGTGGACCGCTTCCTCAGCGACTGGGATCTGCTGCTCGACGAGCTGATCGAGGGTGACGCGACGGCGCGCGCCCGGGATCCCCGCCGCCTGACACCCGCGGTCTGACCACCCACACGGGGGTGCGGGACCGGTCCAGCAACGTGCCGGTCCCGGGTCCCCCCTCGTCCCGTGGCGCGCCCCGCGCCGCCCCCGATCGATGACCGGCCCCTGCACGGGCCGAGGGAGGAGTGCGCATGCGGATCGCGATGGTCTCCGAGCACGCGAGCCCGCTGGCGGCGTCGGACGGGCTCGGCGGCGTCGACGCCGGCGGTCAGAACGTCGCCGTGCGCGCGCTGGCACTGGCCCTGGCCGACGCCGGCCACGACGTGGTCGTGCACACCCGCCGCACCGACCGCCGCACCCCACGACGCGTCGCGCTCGCCCCGGGCGTCACCGTCGACCACGTCGACGCCGGCCCACCCGTCGAGGTGCCCAAGGACGAGCTCGTCGAGCACATGGACGCGTTCTCCGCCGAGCTCGCGACGTGCTGGCGCGAGGAACGTCCCGACGTCGTGCACGCCCACTTCTGGATGTCCGGGCTGGCCGCGCTGCCGGCCGCCCGCGCGCTCGCGGTGCCGGTCGTGCAGACCTTCCACGCGCTCGGGTCGGTCAAGCGCCGCCACCAGGGCGCCGAGGACACCAGCCCCGCCCGCCGCGTCGCGGTCGAGAGCGACCTGGGCGCCTCGGTCGACCGCGTGCTCGCGACCTGCCGCGAGGAGGTCGACGAGCTCGTCGCCCTCGGGGTGCCGGTCGACCGGGTGACGGTGGTGCCGTGCGGCGTCGACGTCCAGCACTTCACGGCGACGGGAGACGGAGCGCAGCGGAGCTCGACCATGGGGGCCGGCCCGGTCGCCGCCCGCGGTGACGGCTTCCGCGTGCTGACCGTGAGCCGCCTCGTGCCGCGCAAGGGCGTCGACACCGTCGTCGCCGCCCTCGCGAACCTGCCCGCCGACGTCGAGCTCGTCGTCGCGGGCGGGCCGCGCGCCGAGGGCCTCGACGACGACCCGGAGGTCGCGCGGCTGCGCCGCCTCGCCCGGGAGGTCGGGGTCGCCGACCGCGTGCACTTCCTCGGCGCCGTCGGCCAGGACGCCCTGCCCGCCCTGTACCGCTCCGCCGACGCCGTGGCCTGCGTGCCCGCCTACGAACCGTTCGGGCTGGTCCCGCTCGAGGCGATGGCGTGCGCCCGCCCCGTCGTGGCGGCCGCGGTCGGCGGGCTCGCCGACACCGTCGTCGACGGCGTCACCGGCCACCACGTGCCCGCGGGCGACCCGGCGGCCGTCGCGGCCGCGCTCGCCCGCCTGCGCGACGCCCCGCGCCGCGCCCGCGCCCTCGGACGTGCCGGGCGCCGCCGCGCGGAGGCCGAGTACGGCTGGGACCGCGTCGCCGCAGCGCACGAACGCGTGTACGGCGAGGTGATCGCCGGCGCCGTCGGCTCCGTCGGCGCCCTGACCACGGGGAGCCCGGCATGACCGGGGACGGGATCGTGCGCCGCCACCTCGGTGGCCTCGCCGCCACACTCGACGGGCTCGCGGGCGAGTCGCGGCGCATCGAGCGCTGGGGCACCGAGCTGGCCACCCGCCTGCGGCACGGCTCGCGGCTGCTCGCCGCGGGCAACGGCGGCAGCGCGGCCGAGGCGCAGCACCTCACCGCCGAGCTCGTCGGGCGCTACCGCGGCGAGCGCGAGCCGCTGTCGGCGATCGCGCTGCACGCGGACACCTCGACGATCACGGCGCTGGGCAACGACTACGGCTACGACGAGGTCTTCGCCCGCCAGGTCCGTGCGCACGGCCGCCCCGGGGACGTGCTCGTCCTGCTGTCGACGAGCGGGCGCAGCCCGAACCTCGTCGCCGCGGCGGAGGCGGGCCGGTCCCTCGGGCTCACCGTGTGGGCGCTGACCGGGCCCGGCCCGAACCCGCTCGCCGACGCGGCCACCGAGGCGCTGTGCCTGCCGGGGGAGACCCCGTCGGTGCAGGAGGCGCACCTGGTGACCGTGCACCTCATCTGCGAGATGGTCGACCGTGCGCTCGCCGGGCGCGCCTCGGCCCCGACCTCGCGCGCCGCCGAGGAGCTCGTGCCGTGAGCCCCCGCACGCGCTCCTCGATCGTGGTGGTCGGCGACTGCCTGCGCGACGTCGACGTGTTCGGCGCCGTGGAGCGGCTCTGCCCCGACGCGCCCGCGCCGGTGCTCGCCGCCGCCGAACGGCGCGAGCGTCCCGGCGGCGCGGGCCTGACCGCCCTGCTCGCCGCGCGCAGCACCCGGCGCCCGGTGCGCCTGGTGACGGCGCTGGGGTCCGACGCCGACGCGATGCGCGAGCTGCTGGCCGGCGTGGACGTCGTGGCGGTCGAGACCGGGGGCACCACGCCCACCAAGACCCGCATGCTGGCCGACGACCGGGTGCTGCTGCGCCTCGACGAGGGCGGCCTGGACCCGGTCGCGGCGACCCGGGACCTGCTGGACGCCATCGCCGGCGCCGGCGTCGTCCTCGTCTCCGACTACGGACGCGGGATCACCGCCGACCCCGCGGTCCGCGCGGCCCTGAGCGAGGCGGCCGGCCGCGTGCCGGTCGTCTGGGACCCGCACCCGAACGGCGCGCCGCCCGTCCCCGGCGCCACGCTCGTGACCCCGAATCTGGGCGAGGCCCGGGGCTACGTGAGCGAACTCTCCAGCCATGGCCCGGAAGACCGCTCACGAGGGTTCCCGCACGAGCCCGCCGCGCTCGGGGAGACGCTGCGCGCGCAGTGGGGCGTCGACGCGGTCGCGGTCACGGCCGGGCGCCACGGCGCCGTGCTGCGCGGGGCCACGGGCACGTCGGTCACGCCGGCCACGCCCGCGCGCGTCGGCGACCCCTGCGGCGCCGGCGACCGGTTCGCCGCGAGCGTGGCCGTCGCCCTCGCCGACGGGTCGGCGGTCGACGACGCCGTGCGCACCGCGGTCACCGCGGCCGCCGCGTTCGTCGCCGCCGGCGGCGCGGCCGCGCTGGACGACGCGCCGCTCGAGAGCCCGGCGGAGCCGCGGACCACCGACGTCGTCGCCGACGCCCGCGCCCGCGGCGCCACCGTCGTCGCCACCGGCGGGTGTTTCGACCTCCTGCACGCCGGGCACGCCCGCACCCTGGCGGCGGCGCGACGGCTCGCCGGCGAGGACGGCGTCCTCGTCGTCTGCCTCAACTCCGACGCCTCGGTGCGCCGGCTCAAGGGCCCCGACCGCCCCGTGGTCACCGAGGCCGACCGCGCCGAGATGCTCGCCGCGCTCGACGCCGTCGACGCCGTCGAGGTGTTCGACGAGGACGACCCGCGCGCCGTCCTCGACCGTCTACGACCCGACGTCTGGGTCAAGGGCGGCGACTACGCCACCGACGAGCTGCTCGAGACACCGCTGGTGCGCAGCTGGGGCGGCGAGGTCGTGGCCGTGCCGTACCACGCCGGCCGCTCGTCGACCCGCCTGCTGGCGCGCCTCGAGAACGAGACCAGTCCTGACTCCGTCCCTTCGGGAGGAACACCATGACCAGCGCCGCCGCGTCCCCGGTCCCCGCCGCCGACCCCGAGGCCACCCGCGCCGCCGACTCGCAGCGCCAGGGCCCGGGCCACGTGCTCGTCACCGGCGGCTCGTCGGGCCTCGGCGCCGCCGTGTGCGAGGCCGTCGTCGCCGCCGGCGGCACGCCCGTCGTCCTCGATGTCAAGGCGCCCGACGCCGGGCACGCCTTCGTCGAGGTCGACCTGTCCGACACCCGCGCCGCCGAGACCGCCGTCGGCCGCGCCAGCGAGCAGGTCGGCGGCCTCGACGCCGTCGTCACCGCCGCCGGCATCGACCGCTGCGGCCGGCTCGTCGACGTCGACGCCGCCGAGTGGGAGCGCGTCATCGCGGTGAACCTGCTCGGCACCGCCGCCGTGGTGCGCGCCGCGCTGCCCGAGCTGGAGTCACGGCGCGGCAAGGTCGTCACGGTGTCCTCGACGCTCGGGGTCAAGGCCGTGTCCGACGCGACCGCCTACTGCGCCTCGAAGTTCGGCGTCGTCGGCTTCACCCGCGCGCTGGCCGCCGAGACCGCCGGCCGCGTCGGGGTCACGCTGCTGATCCCCGGCGGCATGTGGACCCACTTCTTCGACGACCGCCCCGACCAGTACAAGCCGGGAGCGGACGCCAAGCTCAACGACCCCGCCCAGACCGCCGACGCCGTGCTCTACGCCCTCACCCGCCCCGCGGGCAGCGAGGTGCGCGAGCTCGTCGTCACGTCGTCGGAAGAGGGCTCGTACCCGTGACCGGACCCCCTCCGACCGATTCGTCAGCGCAGGTCGGCGGCCGCGGCGTCGGGGTCCGGGTAGGTGTCGAACAGCTCGGTGAGCCCGGTCAGGCTCAGCGCCCGGCCCGCCGTGCGCGGCACGCCGGCCAGGCGCAGCTCGCCCTCGCGGGCGATCGCCGCCTCGCGCTCGGCGATGAGCAGGGCCAACCCGGCCGAGCCCATGAAGTCGACGCCCGAGAGATCCAGCACGACGTGCTGGGCGCCCGCGGCGACCTGCTCCTGGATCGTGCTGCGCAACGGCCCGGCCGTCGCGGTGTCGATGTCGCCGACGGGACGGACCACGGCCACGGCCGGGGTCAGGAAACGGGTGGTGACGGTGGTGTCCGCGGCGCCCTCGGTCTCGAGCGCGGGATCGGTCGGGGGGTCCTGGGCCATCGGCACTCCCGGAGGCGCGTGACGGGGCGGAGGACGACAGTACCCACGCCACCGGCGGCGCGCCGACCGGCGGGAACACACCCCGCCGAACGCACCCGTAGGTGTTCCCCCGGAAGGACGGATCGCTGATGGCCGCCCCCGAGATCGACCGGCGCGACACCGGTCATCGCGACACCGGTGTCGTGCCCCCGCTCGACGCCGCCCCGCTCGCCGCCGACCTCCCCGCGCGGTTGGCCGCCGCCGCCCCGCGCGTCGTCGTGCTCGGCGACGCCGTGCTCGACCAGTGGCTGACCGGGCCGTCGACGCGCCTGTCGCGCGAGGCGCCGGTGCCGGTCGTCGAGGTCGACCACACCCGTGGCTCGCCCGGCGCCGCCGCGAACACCGCCGCCAACCTCGCCGCGCTCGGCGCGCGCACCGAGTTCGTCTCGGTGCTCGGCGACGACGCGGACGCCGCGACGGTGCGCGAGCTGCTCACCGCCTACGGCGTCGGCACCGACGGCGTCCTCACCGACCCGACGCGACCCACCGCGGCCAAGCGCCGGGTGCTCGCCGACGACGCGCTGGTCGCGCGCTTCGACACGACGCCGCGCACACCGCTGGACGCGGGCGTGCGCGAGACGGTGCACGCCGCGCTGCGCGAGGCCGTCGAGGGCGCCGACGCCGTGGTCGTCTGCGACTACGGCGGCGGGGTGCTCGACGAGTCGACGGTCGCGCTGGTCGGGTCGCTGCACGAGGGGCGCGACTGGCGCCTCGTCGTCGACGCGCACGACCCGGCGCGGTGGGCGCCCGCGCGGCCCGACGTCGTCACCCCGAACGCGGGGGAGGCGGCGTGGCTGCTGGGCCGCGACCTCGGCGGTCCCGACCGCGTCGCCGCCGCCGAGGCCGCGGGCCCGGAGCTGCGGGCCCGCTCGGGGGCGGGCGCGGTCGTCGTCACCCTCGACCGCGACGGCGCGCTGCTGCTGCCCGACGAGCAGGCGCCCGCGCACCGCACCTTCGCCCGCCCCGCGCCGGAGAGCCACACGTGCGGGGCCGGCGACACGTTCACCGCCGCCCTGTCCCTCGCGCTCGCCGCGGGCACCCCGGCCGCCACGGCGGTCGAGCTGGCCCAGGCGGCCGCCGACGTCGTCGTGGGCCGGCCGGGCACGTCGGTGTGCGCGACCGGCGAGCTCGCCGAGCGCGTCGCCGCCGCCGAGGGCCCGCTGCTCGACGCCGCGTCACTGGCCGCGCTCGTCGACGAGCAGCGCGTCATGGGCCGGCGGGTGGTGTTCACCAACGGCTGCTTCGACGTCGTGCACCGCGGGCACATCGCCTCGCTCAACCAGGCCAAGCGCCTCGGCGACGTCCTGGTGGTGGCGCTGAACTCCGACGACTCGGTGGCCCGGCTCAAGGGCCCCGAGCGCCCGGTGAACCCGCTCGCGGACCGCGCCGCGGTGATCGGCGCGCTGAGCTGCGTCGACCACGTCACGACGTTCGACGCCGACACCCCCGTCGAGCTGCTCGAGCTGCTGCGCCCCGACGTGTACGCCAAGGGCGGCGACTACACCCCCGAGATGCTGCGCGAGGCGGAGACGGTCCGCGCGTACGGCGGCCGCACGGTGATCCTCGACTACCTGCCCGACCGCTCGACCAGCGCGATCGTCGACCGCATCCGGGGGTCGGCGCCGTGACCGACGTCGACGTCCTCGTGCCCACGAAGGACCGGCCGATCGAGCTGGCGACGACGCTGGCGGGCCTCGCGGCGCAGACCGGGGTGTCGTACCGGCTCGTGGTCTCGGACCAGTCCGACGACGCGCCCTCGTGGGACACGTCGCCCGCGTGGACGGTGATCCGGTGGCTGCGCCGGCGCGGGGTCGAGGTCGACCTGCAGCGCCACCTGCCCCGGCGCGGAATGGCCGAGCAGCGCGCGTTCCTGCTCTCGCGGGCGTCGTCCCCGGCGGTGCTCTACCTCGACGACGACGTGTGGCTCGAGCCGGGCGCGCTGGCGCGCCTGCACCGGGCGCTGGGCGAGCTGCGCTGCGGGATGGTGGGCGCGGCGATGCAGGCGCTCGGGCACGCCGACGACCGGCGGCCGGGGGAGGTGACGTCGTTCTCGGTGTGGGAGGACGGCGTGCAGCCCGAGACCCTGGTCAAGGACGGCCCGGGCTGGGAGCGCTGGCGCCTGCACAACGCGGCGAACGGGCTGCACCTGGCCGAGTCGCTGGGGCTCGACGGACCGGGGTCGCCGGTGCCCCCGCCCGAGCGCTACGTGCCGTACAAGGTGGCCTGGGTGGCGGGGTGCGTGCTGTTCGACCGCGCCGCGCTGGTCGATGCCGGGGGGTTCGAGTTCTGGCGGGACGTGCCACCTGATGCGCACGGCGAGGACGTGTACTCCCAGCAGCGGGTGATGGCGCGCCGCGGCGCCGCCGGCATCCTGCCCGGGGGCGCCTACCACCAGGAGTCCCCCACCGCCCTCCCCGACCGCGGAGTCTCGGCCGTCGACGCCCTCCCCATGTGAGCAGTTGCGGCGCCTATAGGCGCGGTAACTACTCACGAGCATCGGGGGCAGGACCGGGAAGGTCCGCTCCACCCGACCATCCGCAGCACCGCCTCGACCTCGCGCGCGGTGCGGCAGGGCGCGGTGGTGACCTCGGTCCAGCCGAACGGCAGGGCCGCGGCGTGATCGAGGAGGGCGGCGACCGACCGACGCCGATCGGTCAGGGCCGTGAGCTTGTCGGCGTGCGACCAGTAGCCGTCGAGGCGCACGATGACGCGGCCCGTGGGCAGGTCGTAGACGACGTCCTCGTAGCGGCGGTGCCCGTCGACCACCACCGGCTCCTGGCGCTTGCCGACCGGGAGGTCGTGGGCCACCTCGACGTCCTCCCGGTAGCGCAGCTCGAGCATCGAGTCGATGCCGTCGAGCAGCAGCGTGATGGCGTCGGTGATGGCGCGGCGGTGGCGGAGCGGTCGTCGGAGCTCGACGGCCCGGCCGAGGAGGAGCCCGTGGATGCGGTGTGCGACGGCGATCTCGTGGACGAGACGGGTCGCCTCCCCCTGCGTCGGGGCGGCCATGGCGAGGTCGAGCAGCGTGTGCACCCGGTCGGTGCGCGGCGGCACGAGACCCGGCGCGCCGATGTGGGCGAACGCCCGCGAGCGGTGCAGACGCAGCCCGTCGACCCGGTACGCCGCGTTGCCGTAGGGGACCGTGACGTGGATCGGTGCGTCGGGACCGGCGGGCACCATCCCCCACAGCTCACCGGCGGTCTGGTGGCTCAGGAGGGCTCCGCCACGGCAGGCGAGGATCGCTGCCATCCGCCGCGCTGCGGGGGGCAGCGGCCCGCTGTGCAGGGCGTACACGCCGCGATGGATCCGCTGCCACCGTCCGGCGCGCACCTGGGCGTCGACGCCGTGCTGGGTGAAGCCACGACGGTGGAGCTGGCCGATCGTCACAATGTCGTGCTGCTCGCGACGGATCGTCTGCCACGCGTCGAGGTCGAGGTCGTCCATGCCCGGTTCGACGCAGGACGAGGACGGACGGATCCACCCGCTTCCCCATGTGAGTAGTTGGCACGCCTATAGGCGTGCCAATTACTCACATGGGGCGGGAGCGGAGGGCCTGGGCCACCGCGAGGACGCGGGGGTCGGTGAGGAGATCCTCGAGGGAGGCGGAGAGAGGGATGCGCCAGTTCGGGTAGGCGTCGACCGTCCCGGGGAGGTTGGGCTGGCGGACGTCGCCGAGGACGTCGGTGAACGCCGCGAGCACGACCCGCGAGCGGGCGGTCGCGAGCAGTTGGTGCATCGCGAGCACCACCGCGTCGGCGTCGGCGTCCGCCGAGACCCCGAACCCCTCGCTGCGCAGGAGCCCGAGCAGCTCCTCCCGGTCGCGCGCCGCGTCGGCCTGCGCCGCCGAGACGTCCGAGAGCACCCCGGCCTCGGCGCGCGCCCGCACGTGCTCGTCGGCGAGGAACCCCGCGGCCGTGGGCAGGTCGTGGGTCGAGATGGTCCCGAGCGTGTCGGGGTGCCAGCGCCGCGGCGGGAGCAGGTCGCCCGCGGCGTCCCGCTGGAACCACAGCACCGCGCAGCCCAGCGCCCCGTGCTCGGTGAGCCCCTCGGTGACCTCCGGCTCGACGGTCCCCAGGTCCTCGCCGACCACCACCGCGCCGGCCCGCGACGCCTCGATCGCCACCACCGCGAGCATCGCGCGCGCGTCGTAGTGCACGTAGGCGCCCTCGCGCGCCCCGCGGCCCGGCGGGATCCACCACAGTCGCCACAGCCCGGCGACGTGGTCCACGCGCAGGCCGTCGGCGTGACGCAGCACCCCGCGGATCATCGAGCGCAGCGGCGCGTACCCCGACGCCGCGAGGGCGTCCGGGCGCCAGGGCGGCAGCGCCCAGTCCTGGCCCTGCTGGTTGAAGTCGTCGGGCGGCGCGCCGACGGTCACGCCGGGCGCGAGCGCGCCCGCCAGCGTCCACGCGTCGGCGCCCCCGGCCGAGCAGCCGACGGCGAGGTCGGCGATCAGCCCGACGGCCATGCCCGACGTCGCCTCGTGCGCCGCCGCCAGCTGCGCGTCCGCCAGCTGGAGGCACCACGCGTGGAACAGCACGCGGTCCGCGAGCTCCCGCCGCGCCGCGTCCACGCCGGAGTCCCCGACGTGCCGCAGCCCGTCCGGCCACGCGTGCAGGTCGCTGCCGTGGCGTTCGGCCAGCGCGTACCAGGTGGCGACGTCGCGCAGCTCCTCGTCGAGCGCGTCGACGTCGGTCGGGGCCGCGGTGTCGTACGGCCGCAGCAGCTCCAGCGCCGCCCGCTTGGCCGCCCACACCGCGTCGTGGTCGACGAGATCGCCCGACGGCGGCCGCAAGGCGTCCACCTCCGAGCGCGCCGACGCGGGCGCGGCGGCGTACGCGGCCGTGTCGGCCACCCGCACGTAGAGCGGGTGCAGGAACCGCCGGCTCGACGGCGAGTACGGCGACGCCTCGACCTCCGGGGCCAGCGCCAGCGCGTGCAGCGGGTTGACGAGCAGCGCCCCCGCCCCCTGCTCCGACGCGGTCCGCGACAGCAGCGTCGCGAGGTCCCCGTAGTCGCCGCACCCCCACGACTGCGCCGAGCGCAGCGCGTACAGCTGCACCATCCAGCCCCACGTCGGCGGTGGCGGCTCGAGCGCGGGCGGCGCGACGATCAGCGCGACGTCCTGGTCGCCGCACGCGAGACGGTGGTAGCCGACGGGCAGGTCGGCGGGCACCTCGTCGACCGACCGCTGCGCGCCGTCCTCCAGCGTCACCGTCCCCGGCGCGGGCAGCGGCCGCGTGGTCCCGACGTCGACGACCAGCGTCGCCGGCAGCGCGTCGGGATCCGCCGACCGCAGACGCTCCAGCGCCGCGCTCAGCGCCTCCGGCGTGCGGGCGTCGACGTCGAGGGCCTGGAGGACGTCGAGCACGACGCCGCGGTCGAGCTCGACCTCCTGGTCGTCGGCGTCGCGGTAGCGCACCGCGACGCCGTGGGCGGTGGCGAGCTCGGCGAGGTCCGGCTCGACCGGCTCGGGCACCGGCGTCTCCTGGGGGTCTCGGTGGGACGGGGGGAGCAGGATGTCAGGCCGAGGGGCGGGCCCGCGGCGCGGGCGGGAGCTCCTCGGTGCCGGCCGCGCGGCGGCGCGCGCGGGCGGCGACGTCGGTGGCGACGGCACGGGCCGCGGTGCCCGGACGGCGGACGCCCGCGAGCGCGGCGACGGCGCTCTCGGCGAGGCCGGTCGCCGCCACGGCCTCCCGGACCGCCCACCCGCGGGACAGCAGGGCGGCGGCCAGCTCGCGGGCCGCGACGGTGTCGCGTCCGGCGCGGCGGGCCAGGGCCCGCAGGTCGGCCGGGGCCGCCGGGCGCCCGCTCGGCCGGATGGTGACCGCCCGGGGTCGGCGACGGGGGGAGTCCCGCTCGGGACGGTCCTCGGGCAGGGCCTCGGGCAGGGCCTCGGGCAGGGCCTCGGGCGGGGCCTCGGCGTCCTCGGTCGGACGGGGGGTGGGCAGGATGTCAGGGGCGGCGGCCGGCGGGGCCAGGGTGGGAATGGTCGGTTCGTGGAGCACGGTCACCTTCCGTCGTGGATGCACACCGGGATCGGCTCCGCCGGGACGTCGCGAAACGTGACGTCAGGCGGGCTGCAGCAGGTGCTTCTCGCGGACGAGCGGCAACGACAGCGTCCGGTAGCCGCCGCCGTCGAAGAGCACGACGACCGAGTCCTCGGCGACCGTCGTCACCGTGCCCCGGCCCCACGCGTCGTGACGGACGGCCTCGCCGGGCACCGGGTCGCCCTCCTGGCCGGGGCTCTCGTGCAGCCCCGTCCGGTCGCCCGGGTCCCCGGCGCGCCCGGCGTCGCACATGTCGCAGTAGCCGCACGGCTCGTCCCGGCACTCGCCGAGCGCCTCGAGCAGCGTGCGCCGCCGGCACCCGGTCGCCTCGGCGTACCGCCGCACCAGCTCGACCTTGCTCTGCTCGCGCTCGCGGCGGCGCGTGACGAGCGCGGCCGCCTCCCGCGCGATCTCGTCGACGTCCCCGTCGGCCAGCGCGTCGCCCGGGGCGAGCCTGCGCCCGGGCAGCTGGCGCACCGCACCGAGCGCGACGAGCCCCGGCACCCCCCGCGCCAGCGCGGCCTTCGACAGCCCGGCCGCGTCGGCGAGCTCGCCCTGGGCGACGCCCTCGGGGTTGGCGCTGATCGCCGTCAGCACGGTCGTCAGGGCCTGCGCGCCCGCGTCGCGACCGGAGGCGAAGAGCTTGGGGCGGGCGAGGTCCTGCGGCCGGTGGAACAGCACGGCGGTCGCCGGCGCGCCGTCGCGGCCCGCGCGGCCGATCTCCTGGTGGTACGCGTCGATCGAGGTCGGCGTGTCACCGTGCACGACCCAGCGCACGTCGGGCTTGTCGATGCCCATCCCGAACGCGCTGGTGGCGACGACGACCGGGACCTCGCCGGCCATGAACGCGTCCTGCACCCGCGCGCGCTCGCCGTTCTTCATCCCGCCGTGGTAGGCCTCGGCCCCGATCCCGGCCTCGCGGAGCCGGTCGCGCACCTCGGTCGTGTGCCCCCGGGTCGTCACGTAGACGATGCCGGTCCCCTCGAGCTCGGTGACCTCGCGGACCACCCGCTCCCACTTCGTCCCCTCCTCGTGCACGAGGTGCGCGGCGAGGTGGATGTGCGGGCGGTCGGGGTCGCGCACCACGACGCACGCCTCGGGCACGCCGAGCAGCTCGAGGATCTCCTGGCGCGCGGGCACCGACGCGGTCGCCGTGAGCCCCAGCACGCGCGGGCGCCCGAGGCGCCGGCGCGCGACGGCAAGCGTCAGGTAGTCGGGGCGGAAGTCCGGGCCCCAGTCGCACACGCAGTGGACCTCGTCGATCGCGAGCAGCGAGGGCTCGCCGGTGGCGAGCTCGTCGAGCACGTCGGGGCGCGCGAGCTGCTCGGGCGAGGTGACGAGCACGTCCAGCTCGCCGTCGGCGAAGGCCCGCAGCACCTCGCCGTGCCGGCCCTTCGCGAGCGTCGAGTTGAGGACCTCGGCGCGCAGGCCCGCGTCGACGAGGTGGGCGACCTGGTCGCGGTGCAGCGACAGCGTCGGCGACACCACCACCGTCGGTCCCCCCAGCACGAGGCCCGTGACGGCGTAGACGGCGGTCTTGCCGGCGGCGGGCGGCAGGACGGCGAGGCAGTCGTCGACGAGCGCGCCGAGGACCGCGTCGCGCTGGCCGTCACCGAGCTCGACGCCCTCGCCGAGGACGCGCACGACGGCCGCGTCGACCGCGTCACGGGTGGGGCGATCGACAGGGCCACAGGGCCCGAGGAGATCCTGGTCCGGGTCGGTCACCGGCGGGTGGTAGCCGATCGATCTGCACCAGAAACGGCGTTCGTACGGCGTGACCCGCGGGTAGACCCGGCCGGTGGATCTCGTGCACGTCGAGCCCTACGGACCCGGCCTCGGACGCCGTCGTCGCGGCAAGGGCTGGAGCTACTTCGACCGCGAATCGGGCGCGTCGGTGACCGATGCCGCCCACCTCGACCGCATCCGCGCGATCGTCATCCCGCCCGCGTGGGAGGACGTCTGGATCTGTGCCGACCCGAACGGCCACATCCAGGCCGTCGGCACCGACGCCGCGGGGCGCCGGCAGTACCGCTACCACGAGCAGTGGACGCTGCAGCGCAACCAGGAGAAGTTCATCCGCGTCGCCCGTCTCGGGCACGTCATCGGTGACGCGCGCACCGAGATCGCGGCGCGGCTCACCGCCGGGCGCCGCCTCGGTCGCGACCGGGTGCTCGCCGGCGCGGTGTGGATGCTCGACCTCGGCGTCTTCCGCGTCGGGCACGAGGAGTACGCCAGCGACGACTCGCCCGGCGACGCGTCCTTCGGGCTCGCGACGCTGCGCCGCGAGCACGCCGTCGCGCGTCGCGACGGCGGCGTCGAGTTCCGGTACACCGCCAAGTCGGGGGTGCCGCGGCGGATCACGCTGCACGACGAGCACGTGCACGCCCTCGTCAGCTCCCTCAAGCGCCGCCGCGGCGGGGGCGAGGACCTGCTCGCCTACCGGCGCGGCGGGCGTGGCGGCGACCGCGGGCCCTGGCACGACGTCACCGCGCAGGACGTCAACGACGCCGTGCGCGAGCTCATCGGCGACGAGTTCACCGCCAAGGACCTGCGCACCTGGAACGCGGGGGTGCAGGCCGCCGTGGCGCTCGCGGGCGAGTGCGACGACGGCGGCGCCCCGCCGCGCGCGCAGCGCAAGCAGAAGGGCGCGGTGACGCGGACCATGAAGGCGGTCGCGGAGCAGCTGGGCAACACCCCGGCGGTGTGCAGGCGCTCCTACGTCGACCCTGTGATCGTCTCGCACTTCGAGCACGGCCGGACCATCGCCGAGGCGCTGCGATCGGCGCCGGGCGACGACCGGGCGATGCGCGCGCACGTCGAGCGGGCGGTGCTCGAGCTGCTCGACCACCGCGACGTCGTGCACCTGGCCGCGGCCGCGTAGGGAGCGCGGGGACCGGTCAGACCGTCGTCATCTCCGCCCAGACCGTCTTGCCGTCGGAGTGGGGCTCGACACCCCAGGACGCCGCGACGGCGGCGACCATCGCCAGGCCACGCCCCCGCGGCGACGTGGGGGCGGGCAGGTGCGCCTCCGGCAGGGGCGCGAGGTCGAAGTCGCGCACGGTCAGGCGCAGCAGGTGCTCGCGGCGCTCCACCTCGACCACCGACCGGCTCTCCGCGTGCTCGACGGCGTTGGTGACGAGCTCGGTGACGACGATCTCGGCGGCCTCGCGGGCCTCCTCGTCCACCGACCAGTGGCCGCAGACCCGGCGCACGTGCGTCCGGGCGTCGCCGGGAGCCCGGGGGTCGACGCCGAAGCGCCACCAGCCGCGGACCAGCGTCGGGCGCTCGTCGAGGTGGGCCAGCGCGGCGTCGACGTCGGGGTGCACCGGGACGCGCTCGGCGACGCGCGAGCTCACGAGCAGCGCGGCGGTCGTCGCGTCCGGGGCCGCGAGCGCCAGCCGGACCTCGGGCCATTCACCGGCGCGGGCGGCGGCCTCCGCGAACGCGTGCACCGCGCCCGAGTGGACGAGGTCGACCCGCGAGAGGTCGGCGACGACCGCGCCGTACCGGCGCATCAGGAGGCAGACCCGCTCCACGAGCGGGCGCGCGGTGGTCAGGGACAGGGGACCGGACAGCGCGACGAGCACCCCCGGGGCCGCGTGCTCGCTCCCGTTCCGGTCCGGCCACGCGTCGCCCTCGCCGTCCCCCGTGTTCTCGAGGGACAGCTCGATCCTTGTGTCCACGACTCACCTCCGGACCTTGGTACCCCCGCCCCCAGGGGGCCATGCGCGTCCCCGAGGTCGAGTCGCCCGTCGTGGACGCACGGTGGAGGAGCGGTCGCCGGTCGTCCTGACGGGCGGCCCGGGGCGCGCCATGATGGGCGCATGAGCGATCAGGACGAACGGCCCTCGTCGGCCCTCGCGGCGGCCGCCGCGTCGGGCGCGGGGGAGGGCGCGGGCACCGGAGACCTGGTCGCGTCCCCGGGCGCGGTCATGCGGGTGGCCGGGATGGTCGGCAAGCTCGTGGAGGAGGTCCGGTCGGCGCCGCTCGACGAGGCGGGGCGCTCACGGCTGGCCGACATCCACGAGCGCTCGATCCGCGAGCTCGAGCAGGGGCTCGCTCCCGAACTGCGCGAGGAGCTGCACCGGATCACGCTGCCGTTCTCCTCGGACGCGACGCCGTCGCAGGCCGAGCTGCGCGTCGCCCAGGCGCAGCTGCTGGGCTGGCTCGAGGGGCTGTTCCACGGCATCCAGAGCGCCGTGCTCGCGCAGCAGATGGCCGCGCGCGGGCAGCTCGAGCAGATGCGTCAGGGCCGCGGCCGTCCCGCGCCGAGCGGCGACGGCGGCCAGTACCTGTGAGGAGCCCCTCAGCGGGCTTCGTAGACGACGGCGCCGGCCGCGGGGGTCTCGACGCCGCGGCTCCCGCGCAGCGCGACGCGGCGCTCGTCCTCGGTGAGACCGCCCCAGACGCCGTACGGCTCGCGGGTGGCCAGCGCGTGCCGACGGCACGGCTCGATCACCGGGCAGCTCGCGCACACCTTCTTGGCCTCGGCCGCGCGGTGCTCCCGGCGCGGTCCGCGCTCCCCGTCCGGGTGGAAGAAGAAGCTCGAGTCCATCCCACGGCACGACCCGTGGAGCTGCCAGTCCCACTCGTCGATGATCGGGCCGGGCAGGAGGCGGATGTCGGCCATGGCGGTCCTCCCAGTCAGGGCGTCCGGACGGGGCACTGTTCTCCCGGCACCGGAGATGCAGCGGCGGTATCCCCGGCCCTCCGAGACGGCAAACACCCCTGAACGGCCCAATGCAGGTCACGATCGTGCGTCGTCCGGCCCGTCGTCGGCGTGTCACCGCGCGCTGCCGGGCTCGTCCGGGCGTCCGGCGACATCGTCCGGGCGGCCGTCCGGGCCATGAACGGGTGCCCACGGGGGGTGACGAGTAGGCTCACCGGCACGGCAAGTACGTTGCCCGTGGATCGACGAGGAGTGCTCGACGCACGCCCCGGAGCACACCCGACCTGACCGGAGGGGGACCAGACCGTGGCCACCGATGACGACCTCACCGCGGAGGACCCGCTGGGCGTCGATGTGCAGCGGTCGAACGGCGCGTCGGTGATCCGGCTGGCCGGCGAGATCGACATGCTGACGACGCCCGCGCTGCGCGCCAAGGTGAACGAGGAGCTCCAGGGCAAGCCCACGGTGCTCGTGCTCGACATGCTGTCCGTCGAGTTCCTGGGATCGAGCGGCCTCGCGCTGCTCGTCGAGGCGCTCGACGAGTCCCGCAACCGTGACGTGGCGCTGCGCCTCGTGGCGAACTCGCGGCCGGTGAGCCGGCCGCTGCAGGCGACCGGGCTGACCGACCTGTTCGCGCTCTACCCGTCGGTCGAGGCCGCGCTCGCCGGATGACCGGTGCGGGGGCCTGCCGTCCGCATCGCCTGCGCCGATACGGTGGCCCCGCCACCGCCCGCCTCACCTGCCGCGAAACGGAGATCAGCAGCCGTGCAGACGCCGGAACCGCAGCAGCGTGATCGTTCGTCCACCGCCACCGATCCGGGCAACGGCTCGGGCGGACTGGCCGAGACCCCGACGCCCGTCGAGGTCCGCGTGCACGCCGACCCCGCGCTGATCCCGTCGGTGCGCGCCGTCGCGGCGGACCTCGCCGCGCGCGCCGACTTCGACCTCGACGCCGTCTCCGACCTCCGGATGGCGGTCGACGAGGCGTGCTCGGCCCTCGTGCCGCTGGCGCGCGAGGGCGGGCAGCTGCGCTGCGGGTTCGCGATGTCGGACGGCCGCATCGACGTGATCTGCCGGGTGCCGGTCACGGGCGACGCCACGCTGCGCCAGGACACCTTCGGCTGGCGGGTCCTCACCACGCTCACCGACGACGCCCAGGTCCTCGACGCCGACCCGGAGTGGCTCGGCATCCACCTGCGCAAGCAACGGCTCGACCCGTGAGCGAGGCGGCGCGCGCCCTGCCGGGCGGCGCGGGCGGCTCGTCGGGCGGGGGGAGCTCCCGCAGCGAGGACTCCTACGAGCACCTGGTCCCGATGCTCACCGAGCACGCGGGGCTCGACGCCGACGACCCGCGCCGCGAGGCGCTGCGCGACCGGCTCGTCGAGGGCTACCTGCCGCTGGCCCGGCACATCGCCCGGCGTTTCGCCCAGCGCGGCGAGCCGCAGGAGGACCTCGAGCAGGTCGCGACCGTCGGGCTGATCCACGCGGTCGACCGGTTCTCGCCGGAGCGGGGCTCGGACTTCCTGTCGTACGCGGTCCCGACCATCACCGGCGAGGTCCGGCGCTACTTCCGGGACAAGGCGTGGTCGACGCGCGTGCCCCGGCGCCTCAAGGACCTGCGCCTGGCCATCGGGTCGGCGATGCCGCACCTGTCCCAGGAGCTCAACCGCGCCCCCACCGCCGGCGAGCTCGCCGAGCACCTCCAGCGCAGCCGCGAGGAGGTCCTCGAGGCCCTCGAGGCGGCCAACGCGTACCGGTCCAGCTCGCTGGACGACATGCTCGTCGACGACCCCTCGAGCGGGCGCCTGGCCGACGTGCTGGGGTCCGCGGACGCCGAGCTCGAGCAGGTCGAGCACCGCGAGACCGTCCAGCCGGCCCTGCGCAAGCTGCCCGAGCGCGAGCGCACGATCGTCATGCTCCGGTTCTTCGGCGGCATGACCCAGACCCAGATCGCCGAGCGCGTCGGGGTGTCGCAGATGCACGTCTCGCGCCTGCTCACCCGCACCCTCGCGACCCTGCGCGCCGACCTCTCGGATCCCCCCGCGTCGTAGCTCTGCGCGGGAGCGATGCGGCATGGCCGGGCTGGACCGGCGCCCGGGGTGTGCCAGCGTGGCGTCCACGCTGGCCTTCAACGTCAGGAAAGCTCCCCTTCGGAAGTTGACCTGGCGCAGCTCCCACATCCCCACCACGGTCCCGTGGCCCTCGTGCAGAAGGTGGTGCGGCCGGATCGGACCGATCCCGGCTCACACTGTCGGAACGGTCCCGCCGTCGATCACGTATTCGGCGCCGACGATCGCCGAGGCGCGGTCCGAGACGAGGAAGCCGACCAGGTCCGCGATCTCCTCGGTGCTCGCGAAACGCCCCAGGGGCACGCCCCCGAGCGAGTCGTGGATCTGCTGCTTCGCCCCGTCCCGGGTGATTCCGTTGCCCTCGGCGATCCGGTCGACGAAGGCCTCGTAGGCCTCGGTCTCGATCCCGCCGGGGCTGACGGCGTTGACCCGGACGCCCCGTGGGGCGAGCTCGTTGGCCAGTCCCTTGCTGTACGTGCGCAGTGCGGCCTTCGCCGCCGCGTACGCCAGGGACGCGTCGTACAGCGGCAGTTCGCGCTGGATCGAGGTGGTGTGCACCACCACGCCGGACCCGACCTCGAGCATGGCCGGGAGGAGGGCCCGGTCGAGCCGCACCGCTCCGAGGAGGTTCAGATTCAGTTCGGTGAGCCACTGGTCGTCGGTGATCACCGCGAACCCGCCGGGCGGCGTCGAGGCGCCTCCCACGACGTGGACCAGGATGTCGAGTGCGCCCCCCGTCTCGGCGATCCGGGCCGCCACGGCGTCGGTGCCGGCCGCCGTGGCGGTGTCCGCCTCGATGAAGCGGTCGGGGCGGTCGTACCCGTCGGGCATCGTCCGGGCCGTCGCGTAGACGTCGGCCCCCATCTCGCGCAGTCGCTCGACGACGGCTCGTCCCGAGCCCTTCGATCCGCCCGTGACGAGGGCCCGACGCCCCTCGAGGCGATCGCGATCCGTACTGGTCATTCCTGTCTCCGGTCTGTGCGTCGCCTGGTCGGGTCAGCCCTCGTGGTTGGCGACGACGAGTCCGGCGATGCGGTCGTCCCGCAGCGTGAACCGGTAGTCGAGCTCGGCGACACCGCCCGGGAAGGAGCCCTCGAGCCGCAGGACCGCCACGCAGTGGGTGTCGTCGATGCGGTGGGCACCGATCTGCTCGGTCGTGTACTCGAACTCGGAGCCGGCGTCCCGCAGGAACGCGTACACCTGCTCCGGGCCGCGGAAGGCCTCGCCCTGGTCGACGATCACCGCGTCCTCGGTGAGGCAGGACCACGAGGCGTCGGCGTCGCGGACGACGTGCGCGGAGAGGAAGTCGCGCACGGTGGTCGGGAGCGCATCGGACTGCGGGGTGGTGTGCTGTGTCATGAGCCCACCGTGCGAGCTCGCGAGGCGGGAGGGTCAAGCCGTGGACTCTCCCCCGGGGGGAGGGTGCACGCTGCCGGGGTGCTCACGATCGGAGAGTTCTCGCAGCTGACGCACCTGAGCGTGCGCACCCTGCGCCGCTATCACGAGGCGACCCTGCTGGAACCCGCCGTGGTGGACGAGGCCACGGGGTACCGCTACTACGGCGTGGACCAGATTCCGACCGCGCAGGTCATTAACCGGCTCCGCGAACTCGACGTCCCGCTGAACGACGTCCGGCGGATCCTGCGGACCCCGGATCCCGAGGTTCGCGCGACGTTGGTCGCGGACCATCTGCAACGCCTCGAGGACGAGCTCGACCGCACCCGTACCGCGGTGGTCTCCCTGCGCCGCCTGCTCCGGCCCGACCCCGCGCCGATCGACGTCGAGCTGCGCGCGGAGCCCGCCCGGACGGTCGCGGCGGTGGAGGGCGTCGTCGGACACCACGATGTGGCGAGCTGGTTCGCCGGCGCGACGGCCGAACTGGAGGCCGCCGTCGGTGCCGCGGCCTCCGGACCCCTCGGTGGCACCTACGACAACGCGCTCTTCCAGAAGGAGCGCGGCCACGCGCTGCTGTACCTGCCGACCGCAGCGCCACCGCGGACCGGACGCGTGCACCCCGCGGACCTGCCGTCCGCGGAGCTGGCCGTCACCATCCACGTCGGCGAGCACGACGGCGTCGAGGTCACCTACGGCGAACTCGGGGCGTGGGTGGTGGAGAACGCGATGTCGGTGGCCGGGCCGGTGCGGGAGCGCTACCTCGTCGGGCCACGCGACACACCCGACCCGGCGGCGTGGCGCACCGAGATCGGCTGGCCGGTCTTCCGCGTCGGCTGATCGTCATGGGGGCCATGGACGAGCTGATCGACGCCGCGCTGATCACGCACCTCGCCGGCGCGCTCCGGCAGGCCGGCGTCCGACCGGCGGCACTCGAGGCGAGTCGCGTCGGCGAGGAGAAGCTCCGCCGACGGGTCGACATCGTGCGCGACGCCCTCCTGGTCGATCTCCCGCCCACGTACGACGGGACGGCCTCGGCCGTCCGCGCCGCCTTCGCGGACGAGACGTTCACCGGGTGGATGCTGTGGCCGGTCTCGGAGGCGGTCGTCGACCGAGCTCTGGAGTCGGGGTCCGCGCGGAGTTTCGACGACGCACTGGACGTCCTCGCTCTGCTCACTACTCGACTCAGCGGTGAATTCGCCATCCGGAGCATGCTCGACGCGGGGTTCGAGCGGACGCTCGCGGTGGCCGCGGGATGGACGAGCAGCGTGGACCTGCACGTGCGCCGGCTCGCCAGTGAGGGGACGCGCTCCCACCTCCCGTGGGCCAGAGGCGTCCCGGAGCTGGTCCGACGGCCGGGGGTCACCCGCCCCATCGTCGACGCGCTCTACACCGACGAATCGGAGTACGTGCGCCGGTCGGTGGCCAACCACGTCAACGACCTGGCGCGAGACGATCCCGACCTCGCGGCCGACATCGTGGCGGGCTGGCTGGACCACCCCGACGAGAACACGCCACGGGTCGCCCGTCATGCGCTGCGCACGTTGGTCAAGAAGGGGCATCCGAGAGCCCTCGAGCTGATGGGGTTCGAGGGTGCCGATTTCCGGGTGGACGGACCGTCGGTCACCGAGCACGAGGTCCCCGTGGGCGCGGAGGTCCGGTTCACCGCGCGGATCATCAACACCGGAACCGTCCCGGCGCGGACGGCGATCGACTACGTCATGCACTTCCGGAAGGCGCGCGGTGTGCTGCGACCCAAGGTGTTCAAGATCATGTCTCGGTCGATCGCGCCGGGTGAAGCGGTCGTCGTCGACACGTCCTACTCGTTCCGCGCTCGGACGACCCGGACCTTCCACCTCGGCGAACACGCGATCGAGCTGCAGGTCAACGGACGGACCTACGGCCGCGACACCTTTCGACTCGTGGACCCGGAGGAGTCGTCGTGAGTGCGATGGAGCAGATCCTCGCGATCGTGGAGTCGATACCGGCAGGACGGGTGACGACCTACGGATCGATCGCCGACGTCGTCGAGGGCGCGACCGCGCGCAGCGTGGGGCACGCGCTCAAGACGGGTGGTCATGCTGTGCCGTGGTGGCGTGTCGTCACCGCGAGCGGTCGCCCCGCTCCTGGTGCCGAGCACGCCGCGCACGAGCGCTTCCTCGAGGAGAAGACCCCTCTGGACACGGCCGGCGACGGGACCTACGCGGTCGACGTCGCGGCTGCTATATGGCACATCCCGGACGATGTGGGCTACGTCGAGCCACGTCAGGACCACGAGCATCCGCGACCCCCCGCCACCCGGGAAGCGCCGCGGCCCGGGCCGAGTGGCGATGCTCCGACGTCCGCCGATGCCTGCCGACCTCCGGGGACACCACGCTCCCGTGGCTACACCGCGACGGGTAGCCGCAGGTAGCTCCGCAGCAGCAGCGAGCGCCGCCGTACCGCGCCCGTCGTCCGGTGCAGCGTCGGCATCCGCTCCGCCAGCACTCCCAGCGCGACGCGCCCCTCGAGCCGGGCCAGCGGCGCGCCGAGGCAGTAGTGGATGCCCCCGGAGAACGCGAGGTGCTCGCCGCGCGTCGGGCGGTCGAGGTCGAACACGTCCGGGTCGGCGTGCACCGCGGGATCGCGTCCGGCCGCCCCGAGCATCGCCAGGACGACGGTGTCCGGCGCGACGTCGCGCTCGCCGAACCGCACCGTCTCGTGCGGCGTGCGCGCGGTGAACTGGATCGGCGCGTCGTGGCGCAGGCTCTCCTCGACGGCGTCGGCGCCACGCCCGGGGTCGGCGGCCAGCCGGGCCCAGGGCTCGCGGGCGTCGGTCATGGCGGCGACGGCGTTGGCGAGCAGCGTGCTCGTCGTCTCGAACCCGGCGAGCAGCAGCAGCGCCGCGAGGCTGACCGTCTCCTCGACGTCGGCGTCCTGCGCGGCGAGGTGGCTGAGGAGGTCGTCGGCGGGATCGTGGCGCCGCTGCTCGAGCAGCCCGCCCAGCAGCCCCCGCAGCTCGCCGACCGCGGCGTCGAGCCGGTGCAGCGCGCGTACCGAGCGCACGCCGCCCAGCCCGGCCCCGACCGCCCGGCCCCACCGCGCGAACGACCCCGCGTGCTCGTCCGGGACACCCAGCAGCTCGGCGATCACGGCGACCGGCAGCGGCGTCGCGACCTCGGCGACCACGTCGAACCGCTCCCGCCGCGCCGCGTCGTCGACCAACCGCTCGGCCAGCCGGACCACCAGCGGCTCGTACGCCTCGACCCGCGCCGGCGTGAACCAGCCGCCCACGAGGCGCCGAAGCCGCGTGTGCTCGGGTGGATCCATGCCGAGGAACGACAGGTCGACGGGCTCGAGCAGCGGGTCACGGGCGCCCGGGGTCGCTCCGCCGAGCGAGCCCCCGTCGCGCGGCCGCACCAGGAAGCGACGGTCGCGGACGAGGTCGCGACACAGCGCGTGGGTGGCGACGACGAGCACGCCGCTGCGGCTCGCGTAGGGCTGCGGGGGCTCGCGCAGCTGCCGGTGCACCGACCTCGGGTCGTCGATCCACGGGCGGTGGAGCAGGCGCAGCACCGGGTCGCCGGCCAGGGCCAGCGCCAGCCCGCCGGCGCGCATCGCCGCCAGCCGCGCCCCGAGGGCGACGTCGCGACGCAGGTCCATGACGTGATCCTGGCGCGCGTCGGGGTGGCGAGGAAGGCGGATGATCGTGGCGGATTTCCTGACGTCTGACGCCAGCGTGGACGCCACGCTGGCACACCCCGTGCGCCCGAGCGCCCGGCGTGTCGTGCGAGCGAGGACGACGGTCGTCAGCGCAGGGCGTGCCGGCCCTCGTCGTCGCGGCGGGTGCGGCCCTGGCGCGCGAGGTACTCGAGCAGCGGCACCGCCACGCGCCGCGTCGTGCCCAGCGCCTGGCGCGCCTCGGACAGCGTGAACGGCGAGGGCAGGAGAGCCAGCCGGGCCACGGCCACGTCCACCGCGTCGGGTGCCAGGTAGATCCCGTCGCCCACCTTCAGCAGCTCGCCCGCCTGCACCGCCGCGCCCAGCTCGCGGGCGCGCAGGCCCAGCTCGGCGAGCCGGTACGCCTCGGGGGCCGCGAAGGGCGCGTCCGCGAGGTCCGCGCGCACCGTCGCCACGGCCCTGCGGACGCCCTCGGGTAGCCCGCCGGCGTCGCGCGACCGGATCCGCCCGCCCGCCGCGACCAGCGACGCCGCGCCGGGCTCGGCGAGCACGAGGTCGAGCAGGCGCGGATCGGGCAGCTCCAGCGCCCGCGCCGCGGCCTTCGCCGGCAGGCCGGCGTCGAGCGGCTGCGCCTCCGCGTGCGCGGCCACCGCCGCTACCAGCCGCGACGCCAGCGTCGGCAACCACCCCGGGTCCACCAGCCATCCGCCCGCCGACGGGACGTCGTCGGGCACCGACGCCCCGAGCGCCACCAGCTCGTCGCGCGGCATCCACCGCCGCCGCGCCAGCTCCCCGAGGGCGTCCGGGGTCCCGTCCGTCGCCGCGAGCTCCCCGGCCCGCGCTCGGGCCGCACCCCGACGACGCAGCGCCGGCGGCCGGACGTCGAGCACCGTCACCCCGCCCAGCACCCGGTGCGCGCCCGGGTCGCGCAGCAGCGCGTGGTCGCCGGGGCGCAGCGGCAGGGGCTCGCGCAGCGTCAGCCGCACCATCCGCTCCGCACCCGGCTCCGACGACAGCGGCCGCACCCGCGCCGCCACCGCCGCCGACCCGACGTGCAGCATCACCTGCTGCGGCAGGTCGACCGCGACGTCGGACCCGCGCGGCGGCCCCACCCGCACGTCGACGACGTCGCCGCGCAGCCACTTGCCGGGCGTCGTCAGCGCGTCGCCGCGCCCGACCTCGTCGAGCCCCACCCCGCGCAGGTTCAGCGCCACGCGCGCGACCGCCTGCACCGGGTCGACGCTCTCGCCCAGCGCCTGGAGTCCGCGCACGCTGACCGTCCGCGATCCCAGCGCCAGCTCGTCACCGACGCGGATCGTCCCGGCCCCGAGCGTCCCGGTGACCACCGTGCCCGCGCCCCGCACCGTGAACGCGCGGTCCACCCACAGGCGCACGTCGGCGTCGAGGTCCGGTGCCGGCAGCCCGCCGACCAGCCGCGACAGAGCCGCCCGCAGTTCGGGGAGCCCGTCACCCGTCGCCCCCGACACGCACACCGCCGGCAGCCGCCCCAGCGACGACTCCGCGAGGTGCTCCAGCGCCTCGTCGCGCGCGAGCTCCGGGTCGGCCAGGTCGCTGCGGGTGACCACGAGCAGCCCGTCGCGCACCCCGAGCGCGTCGAGGGCGTCGAGGTGCTCGGTCGACTGCGGCATCCACCCCGAGTCCGCCGCGACGACGAACATCGTCGCCGGCACCGGCCCCACCCCGGCGAGCATCTGCGTCACGAACCGCTCGTGGCCCGGGACGTCGACGAACGCCACCGGCTCGTCGTCACCGGGCAGCGTCGTCCACGCGAACCCGAGGTCGATCGTCATGCCGCGCCGGCGCTCCTCGGCCCAGCGGTCGGGCTCCATCCCGGTGAGCGCGCGGACCAGCGTCGACTTCCCGTGGTCGACGTGGCCGGCGGTCGCCACGACCCTCATGCCCGAGCCGCCAGGGCCGCCCGCACCGCCACCACCAGCCGCCCGTCCTCCGACGCCGGCACCGAGCGCAGGTCCAGGACGCACCGACCCTGCTCGACGCGGGCCACGACGGGATCGGCCCCGGCCCGCAGCGCCGCGGCACACGCGGCCGGCAGCGCCACCCCCGCGCTCGGCAGCTCGACCCCCGGCGCCCCGCCCCCACCGACCTGCGCGGCGCAGTCGATCGCCGCCGCCGGCTCGCCGATCGCCGCGGCCACCTCGCCGGCCCGCGACCGCAGCGCGTCCACGTCGGCCGCGAGCATCGCCCGCACCGGCGGCTCCGGCCCGCGCAGCGTCGCCTCGAGTGCCGCCAGGGTCAGCTTGTCGACGCGCAGCGCCCGAGCGAGCGGGTGGCGGCGCAGGCGGTGCACGAGGTCGGCGTCACCGAGCAGCAGGCCGGCCTGCGGCCCGCCGAGCAGCTTGTCCCCGGACGCCGTCACCAGCGGCACCCCGCCGCGCAGCTCGGTGGCCGCGTCGGGCTCGTCGGGCAGCAGCGGGTGCGGCGCGAGCAGCCCGGACCCGATGTCGGCGACGACGGGCACGCCCAGCCCGGTCAGCTCGGAGGCCGGCACCGACGACGTGAACCCCGTGACGACGAAGTTCGAGGGGTGGACCTTGAGGATCATCCCCGTCCGCGGCCCGACCGCGTCGGCGTAGTCGTCGACCCGCACCCGGTTGGTCGTGCCGACCTCGCGCAGCCGCGCGCCGGTCGACTCGAGCAGGTCGGGCAGCCGGAACCCGTCGCCGATCTCGACCATCTCGCCGCGCGCGATGACGATCTCCCGCCCGCCCGCGGCCAGCGCGGTCGCCGCCAGGATCAGCGCCGCGGCCCCGTTGTTGACGACGTGCACCCCGCCCGCGTCCGGCACCGTCGCCGCCAGGGCGGCGAGCGCACCCGCCCCGCGACGACCCCGCCCGCCCGTCGCCAGGTCCAGCTCGACGTCCGTGGTGCCGGCCGCCGCGTCGATCGCGTCGCGGGCGGCCGCCGACAGCGGGGCGCGCCCGAGGTTCGTGTGCAGCAGCACCCCGGTGGCGTTGAGGACGGGCCGCATGCTGGCGGCCGTGCGGGGCAGGGAGGCGACGACCTCGTCCGCGACCGCCTCCGGCGCGATCTCCCCGGCCCGCGCACGCCCCTGCGCCGCGACGACGACCTCCTTGACCCGCGCGCGGCCCAGCGTCGCGAGCGCCGGCTCCAGCCGGGCGTCGGCGAGCACCGTGTCGGTCCGCGGCACCCGGCGGCGGTGATCGTCGCTCACGCGGCCCATTGTGCGCTCAGAGCCCGACGGCGAGCGCCCCCACCGACGTCAGCAGCCCGATGCCCGCGACGGCGGCGGTGACCGCGAGGAGCAGCCGGCGCGGGAAGACCCCGCGCACCATGAGCAGCGAGGGCAGGCTCACCGCGGGCAGGGTGATCAGCAGGGCCGCGGCGAGCGGCCCCGACACCCCCACGGCCGGCAGCGCGGCGACCACGGCGACCTCGGCGCCGGTCGGGATCGGCAGCAGCGTGCCGGCGACGGCGAGCAGGACGACCCCGGTGACGGCGAGGGCGGCGCCGGTGCCCGACATCCAGGACGCCCCGACGGGGAAGAGCACCCCCCGGAACGCGCCGAGCGCGACGACCAGGACGAGGTACTCGGGCAGCAGCCGGACCGCCGCAGAACACGAGCAGGACCGGGTTGAGCGCCGGGTTCGCGAGCCAGTAGGCGAGCGTCGCGGTCAGGTCCGCCGCACGCCGCCGCAGTCCGACCGCCACCGGCGCGGCGCAGCACGAGCACATCAGCGACGGCAGGGCCAGCGCGCTCCCGCGGACACCCCCGCGCACGCCCGCGCCGAACACCCGGGCGACCCACGCCGACGGCAGGGCGACCTGCACGGCCGCGGCCAGCACGAGGACGACCGTCGATGGTTCACACGCGCGGCCCGGGACCGCGCGCCCGTCAGGCGAAGGTGCGGTCCGGCGGCGCCACGTCCTGGTCCATCGTCGAGCGCCGCTGCTCGAGGCGCTCGCGCTGCGGGACGACGATGTGCGCCGGGTCGTTGGCCGACGCGATGCCCGCGTCGAACACGCCGAACCGCGTCAGCGCCGAGCCCGCCATGAGCGCGAGCCCCGACAGCGCCGCCGACCAGCGCTTCTTCCGGCCCAGCACCGTCCCGACGGCGCCCGCGGCCAGGCACGCCTTCGACGCGCGCATCAGCGTGTGCGCCCGGCCCTTCTGGTACACGTCGCCGAGCAGCCCCAGCTGGCGCTCCATCACCTCGCCCGCGGCGAGCTCCACCGCGGCGCCCGCGACGGCCAGCCGCGCGGCCGGCACGTTGTCGCGCACCGACGCCCCGACCAGCCCCATGCCGCCGCCGGCCGCCGCGGCACTGCCGGCGAACACGATCGGCAGGTGGCGGTGCGCCTCGTGCCAGGTCGGCACGGCGGTGTTGGAGAACAGCACCGCGGTGTAGGTGCCCAGGGCCGGGCCGATCACCGCCGACGCGGCGCCCGAGGCGTTGCCCGCGCGCCGCAGCAGCCGGGCGAGGCCGGTCGCGCCCCGGCGGCGCAGGACGGGCTCGGCCACCTCGGCCGCCGCCGTCGCCGCGGCGAACGTCGCGAACGGCGAGAGGATCCAGGTGCCCACCGAGAGCGGCGACGTCGGCTTGAACACCCGCAGCATGTGCAGGAACCGCGCCGGACGGTGCAGGTCGTGGATGAGGAAGACGGTGCCGCCGATCGCGCCGCCGGCCGCCGCGAACCGTCCCGTCCGCCGCAGCGTGGGCCGGTCCGTCGCCCCGCCGAGCGCGCCGAGCCCCGCCGAGGTCGCGGCGAGCCCGCCGAGGAAGAGGTACAGCGGGACGTCCGGGTTCTTCCACACGGGCGCCTTGATGATCGGGCGCCCGTAGTACGAGCGGAACTCGGCCTCGGGGACCTGCAGCTGCTCGCCCTTGCGGCCCCGCCCGCGGCGCTTCTCGCTGCCCCGGTCGTTCGCCCGGCCCTCGGCGTGTCCGAATCGCTCGGGCAGCTCGGTGTTGGCGTCGTGTCCCGTCACTTGCGACCTCCCCAGAACGCCGCGACGACCGCCGCGCCCAGGCCGACCGCCGTGAGCGCCGCGTTGCGCCACATCTCGGGCAGGTCGCGCGTGGTGACGATCGGGTCCGGCGGCAGGCCGTAGACCTCCGGCTCGTCGAGCAGCAGGAAGAACGCCCCGTCGCCGCCGACCCCGTCGTCGGGGTCGCGCCCGTACAGGCGGGCCTCCTGCACGCCGCGCCCGTGCAGCTCGGCGAGCCGGGCGTCGGCGGCGGCCTGGAGCTCGTCGAGGTCGCCGAACTGGATCGAGTTCGTCGGGCATGCCTTCGCGCAGGCCGGCTCGAGGCCCTCGCCGAGCCGGTCGTAGCACAGCGTGCACTTGTGGGCGCCGCCGTCGGACTCGCGGACGTCGATGACGCCGTACGGGCAGGACGGGACGCAGTAGCCGCACCCGTTGCAGATGTCGTCCTGCACGACGACCGTGCCGTACTCGGTGCGGAAGAGCGCGCCGGTCGGGCAGACGTCGAGGCAGCCGGCGTGCGTGCAGTGCTTGCAGACGTCCGACGACATGAGCCAGCGCACGTCGCGCTCGTCGTCGGGGGTCTGCTGGCCGTGCGCGCCGCCGTCGGGCAGCAGGGCGAGCAGGTCGACCGTGCCGCCGTCGGGGGGCGCCGTCGCGGCGTCCCGGGGCGTGTGGCCGTTGCCCCCGCCGTGCACCGCGGGCAGGCCGTCGGGGAGGAAGCCGGTCTGCTGACCACCGACCTGGCCACCGTGCGCCGGCGTCGCCGTCCCGTGCGGCCGGACGTCCTCGATGAACGCCACGTGCCGCCACGAGGAGGCGCCGAGGTCACCGGTGTTGTCGTACGACATCCCGGTCAGGCGGTAGAGATCGGAGGCGTCGGTGCCGTCGTCGGGCACCAGGTTCCACTCCTTGCACGCCACCTCGCAGGCCTTGCAGCCGATGCACACCGAGGTGTCGGTGAAGAAGCCGACCCGCTTGGGATGGTCCCCCGACCAGCCCGCGTCCGTCGACGGGTCGGGCAGCGGGCCCGACAGCGACGGCGCGGTCCCGGAGAACGCGTCGAAGAGGTTGGTCACTAGCGGGTACCTCCCGGCTCCACCCCGGCCTTGCGCCGGTGGGACTCGACGAACTCGAGCAGCGCGGGTCCGCGGGGTCGACGCCCGGGCTGGATGTCGCAGGTGGCCACCTTCGACTCCTGGATGTGGACGTTGGGGTCCATGACGACGCCGAGCAGGTCGTTCGCCGGGTCGCCGTGGGACAGGCCGTTGGACCCCCAGTGGTAGGGCAGTCCGATCTGGTGCACCACGTGGTCCCCGATGCGCAACGGCTTCATGCGCTCGGTCACGACGACGCGGGCCTCGATCGCGGTCCGCGCCGAGATCAGCGTCGCCCACCCCAGGTGCTCGAGGCCCCGCTCACGGGCCAGGGCGGGGGAGACCTCGCAGAAGAACTCCGGCTGGAGCTCCGAGAGGTAGCCGAGGAACCGGCTCATGCCGCCCGCGGTGTGGTGCTCGGTGAGCCGGTAGGTCAGGAAGACGTAGGGATACGTCTCCGACATGGCCGGGTTGAGCCGGTTCCATGCGCGGTCGATGTCCTCGCGCGCCGGGTTGTCCTGCTGGTCGTGCAGCAGGTTGGCCACCGGCGACTCGACGGGCTCGTAGTGCGTGGGCATCGGGCCGTCCGCGAGCCCGGTCGGCGCGTAGAGCCACGCCTTCCCGTCGGCCTGCATGATGAACGCGTCGGTGCCCGCCAGGGCGTCCTCGCACTGCGCGCCCTCGGGGGGCCGGTACGACGGCGGCTTGGTGGCCTCGAAGTCGGGGATGTCGTGGCCGGTCCAGGAGCCCTGCTCGGAGTCCCACCACACGTACGCCTTGCGCTCGCTCCACGGCTTGCCGTCGGCGTCGGCCGACGCGCGGTTGTAGAGCGTGCGGCGGTTGGCCGGCCACGCCCAGCCCCACTCGGCGGCGACCCAGTCCTGCTCGGAGCCGGGCTTGCGCCGGTCGGCCTGGTTGATCCCGTCCTTGTAGACGCCGGTGTAGATCCAGCAGCCGCCCGACGTGGACCCGTCGGCCTTCATCTGCGTGTAGCTCGACAGGTGGTTGCCGTCGGCGTCGAAGCCGTTGATCTCGGCCAGCACCGACTCCGGGTCCGGCTCGTCGTGCACCCCGAACGTCGGGTAGTCCCACGTGAGGTCGAGCAGGGGACGGTCGCGCTCGTCGGTCGACCCGGCGAGCTTCTCCCGGATCCTGCGGCCGAGGTGGAAGTAGAAGTGCAGCTCGGAGCGCGCGTCGCCCGGCGGGTGCACCGCCTCGCGGCGCCACTGCAGCAGCCGCTGCGTGTTGGTGAACGTGCCGGACTTCTCGGTGTGGTTCGCGCACGGCAGGAAGAAGACCTCGGTACCGATGTCCTCGGTGCGCAGCTCACCGGTCTCGATCTCCGGGCCGTCCTTCCAGAACGACGCCGACTCGATCATCTGCATGTCCCGGACGACGAGCCACTCGAGGTTCGCGAGCCCGAGGCGCTGCATCTTGCCGTTGGCGTGCCCGACCGCCGGGTTCTCGCCGACGAGGAAGTAGCCGAACGTCTTCTTGTCGATCTGGTCGCGGACGATGCCGTACGTGCCGTGGTTGCCGGTCAACCGCGGCAGGTAGTCGAACGCGAAGTCGTTCTCCGGCGTCGCCGCGTCGCCCCACCACGCCTTGAGCAGGCTGACCAGGTAGGCGTCCATGTGGCCCCAGAACCCGGTCTTCGCGGCGTCCGCGTCGAGGAAGCTCTGCAGATCCTCGTGCAGGTGCGCGTTGGGCATGGGGATGTAGCCCGGCAGCAGGTCGTAGAGCGTCGGGATGTCCGTCGAGCCCTGGATGGACGCGTGACCGCGCAGCGCGAGGATGCCACCGCCGGGACGCCCCATGTTGCCCAGCAGCGTCTGCAGGACCGCCGCCGCGCGGATGTACTGCGCGCCGACGGTGTGGTGGGTCCAGCCCACCGAGTACACCCACGCCGTCGTGCGCTCGCGACCGGAGTTCCTCGTGATCGCGCGGGCGACCTCCAGGAACTGCGCCGTGGACATCCCGCACACCGACGCGACCGCCTCGGGCGTGTAGCGCGCGTAGTGCCGCTTGAGCACCTGGTACACGCACCGCGGGTGCTGCAGCGTGTCGTCGCGCTCGGGCGCCGCCGGCGCGTGCGCCGCCTCGCCCGCACCTCCACCGGTGTCGGCCGCGTGCGCGGCGTGGTGCTCGCGCAGCTCGGGCTCCCAGTGGTCGCGCTGCCCGGCGGCGGGCGCCTCGTAGACCCCGCCCTCCATCTGCCACGAGATCGGGTCGTAGCGCCCGGTCTCGGGGTCGTAGCCGGAGAACAGGCCGCTCACGTCGCCGTCGACGAAGTCCTCACCGACGATCTCGGCGGCGTTGGTGAACGTCGTGACGTACTCGCGGAAGTCGAGCTCGTTGTCCAGCACGTAGTGGATGAGCCCGCCGAGGAACGCGATGTCCGCGCCCGCCCGGAACGGCACGTGCAGGTCGGCCACCGCGCTGGTGCGGGTGAAGCGCGGGTCGACGTGGATGACGGTGGCCCCGCGCTTCTTGGCCTCCATCACCCACTGGAAGCCCACCGGGTGGGCCTCCGCCATGTTCGAGCCCTCGATGACGATGCAGTCCGCGTGCTGCAGGTCCTGCTGGAAGTTCGAGGCGCCGCCACGACCGAAGCTGGTCCCCAGACCGGGGACGGTGGCGCTGTGTCAAATGCGCGCCTGGTTCTCCACCTGGATCGCGCCGAGCGCCATGAACAGCTTCTTGATGAGGTAGTTCTCCTCGTTGTCCAGCGTCGCCCCACCCAGGCTCGAGAACCCGAGCGTGCGCCGCAGGACGCGGCCGTCGTCGTCGGTGTCCTGCCAGCCCTTGCGGCGGGCGTCGATGACGCGGTCGGCGATCATGTCGACCGCCGTGTCGAGGTCGAGGTCCTCCCACTCGGTGCCGTACGGCCGCCGGTAGCGCACGGTCGTCACGCGCGTCGGGGAGGTCACCAGCGACGTCGACGCGGACCCCTTCGGGCACAGGCGCCCGCGGGAGACCGGAGAGTCCGGGTCGCCCTCGATCTGCGTGACGCGCCCGTCGCGCACGTAGACGTTCTGGCCGCAGCCGACGGCGCAGTACGGGCAGACCGACTTGACGACCTCGTCGGCGTCCGCGGTCCGTGGCCCGAGGGCCTGCGTGCGGGGGCTCTGCACGGCAGCGCCGCGCCCGAGCGGGTCGGGGCCGGTGGCCTGCCGGAACATCGGCCACTCACCGAGCCAGGTGCGGGCACCCACGTGTCGGTCCCCCTGGTGTCGAGGAGATGTGGTGGTTGGCGGAGGCGGACGGGAATCGAACCCGCCTGGCCGAGATGCTCGGCCACTACGGTGTTGAAGACCGCGGGGCCCACCAGGAACCCTGACGCCTCCGCGGAGCAGCCTAGGTCGGGGTCCCCGGGCACGCAGGTCGGGGCACCGCGGACACGCGAGCAGGTTCGGCGCGCCGCCCCGTCGGGGAACAGGGCCGGGCATGTGGACGGCGAGCGACACCCGGCTGGTGGTGACGGCCTCGGCCGTCGTGGTGCTCCTCGCGGGCCTCGTGCTGTGAGCGCCGACGTCACCGGAGACCTCGTCCTCGGCGTCGACATCGGCACCACGGCCACCAAGGCCGTCGCGTTCTCGCCCGACGGTGCCGACCACGGGACCGGCGAGGCGCCCCACCACCTCGACGAGCCCGAGCCGGGCGCCGCCGTCCAGGACCCCGAGGCGGTCTACGAGGCGGTCGGCGACGCGATCCGGGACGCGCTCGCCGGGATCGACCCCGCCCAGGTGGCGGCCCTGTCGTTCAGCTCGGCCATGCACGGGCTGCTCGCCCTCGACGACCGCGCCGACCCCCTCGGACCGCTCATCACCTGGGCCGACAGCCGGGCGAGCGCCGTCGCCCGCGAGCTGCGCGCCCGGGACGGCGCCCTGGACCTGCACCGCCGCACCGGCACGCCCGTGCACCCGATGAGCCCGCTGGTCAAGCTCGCCTGGTTGCGCCGCGCACGCCCGAGCCTGCACGCCGCGGCGCACACGTGGGGAGGGATGAAGGAGCTCGTGCTGGCCCGCGCCGCCGGCGCCCGCGTCGCCGACACCTCGTGCGCCTCGGGCACCGGGCTCCTCGACGTCGCCTCCGGCACCTGGGACCCCGAGGCCCTCGACATCGCCGGCATCACCCCCGCCCTGCTGGGCGAGCCGGTCGCGCCCACCGCCGTCGTCGGGCGGCTGCGCGAGACCGGCTGGGGCCTGCCCGCCGGCGTGCCCGTGGTGGCGGGCGGCGCGGACGGCCCGATGGCCAACCTCGGGGTCGGCGCCGTGCGGCCCGGGGTCGCGGCCTGCTCGATCGGCACGAGCGGCGCCCTGCGCGTCACCGTCGAGCGGCCCGCCGTCGACCCCCGCGGCCGCGTGTTCTGCTACGACCTCACCGACGACCGCTGGGTGGTCGGCGGCGCCATCACGAACGGCGGGCTCGTGCTCGACTGGGCCCACGAGACGCTCGGCGAGGACATCGACCACCTCCTCGCGGCGGCGGCGGAGGTGCCGGCGGGCGCCGACGGCCTGCTCGCCCTGCCCCATCTGCTGCCCGAGCGCGCCCCGCACTGGGACGTCGGCGGCGCCGGCGCGCTCGTCGGGCTGCACCGGCGGCACACGCCCGGGCACGTCGTGCGGGCCCTGCTCGAGGGCGTCTGCCTGCAGCTGCGCCTCGTCCTCGACTCGATGCGCGAGGCCGGGCTCGCGGTGGACGAGGTGCGCGCCACCGGCGGCTTCGCCCGCAGCACGCTGTGGCGTCGGCTGCTCACCGACGTCCTCGACCTGCCCGTCGGCTTCCCGACCGTCGACCAGGGCTCCGCCTTCGGCGCGGCGCTGCTCGGGATGCAGGGCGTCGGCCTGCTCCCGCCCGGCCCCGACGCGCTCGTCGACGTCGCCGAGCGCATCCCGCTCGGCGAGACCCTGCACCCGGGCCCCAACGCCGCCGTCCACGCCGCGCGCCTGCCCCTGTTCGAGCAGGTGCACGACGGGCTGGGCGACGTCATCGCCCGGCTGTGATCACTCGTCCGCCGCGTCCGCGACCGCCTCGAGCTCGACCAGCGCCTCCTCGAGGTGGCCGAGCAGGTGCTGCAGGTGCGGCACGGCCCGCCGGTCGCCCGTGATGCCGATCTCCATGTCGTCGGCGTAGGACATGACCGTGATGTTGAGCGCCTGCCCGTCGAGCGGCACCGAGATCGGGTAGATGCCGCTGAGCTTCGCGCCCTCCCAGTACAGCGGGTCCTTCGGGCCGGGCACGTTGGAGATGATCAGGTTGAAGCCCTGGTTGATCGCCGACGACCCGGGGACCAGGCCCAGGCCGATCGGCGCGGCGACGACGGCCGACAGCGCGGCGATCGTCATCGGGTCGCGGCCCTGCAGGTTCTGCTTCGCCGCGAGCCCCGACTGCCGGATCTTCCTGAGCCGCTCCCCGGGGTCGGGCTCGTTCGTCGCGAGGTTGACGAGGATCGCCCCCAGCGCGTTGCCCGAGCCCGAGTCCTCGAGGGCCACGGGCAGCGCGGCCACCAGCGGCTTGTCGGGCAGGCCGCCGTGGTCGGAGAGGTAGTGGCGCAGGGCGCCGGCGCTCATGGCGAGCATGACGTCGTTGACCGTCGTGCCCGTGCGCTCGCGCACCCGCTGGATGCGCTTGAGCGGCCACGACTCGGCGGCGAACCGGCGCGCCCCGGTGATCGGGACGTTGAGCATGGTCGGCGGCGCCTCGAACGGGAGCGCGAGGTCGTGCTGGACGAGCCCGCGGTAGGCCGAGGACACGAGCGCCGGCCCGACGTTCAGCGACTGCCCGACGCCCTCGGCGAGCGTGCCCGCGGTGCGCAGCGCGCCGCCGACGTACTCGCGCGCCGACCCGAGCCACCCCGTCGGGGCGGGCGCCTTCTCGCCGACCGGGCGGCTGGCGCGCCCGGGCCGCGGGTCGACCGCCCAGAACGGCGCCATGTCGCGGCGCTCCGGGTCGGTCGACAGCGCCTTCTCGAGGTGCTTCATCGCGCGCACCCCGTCCATCATCGCGTGGTGGATCTTGCTGTAGACCGCGAAGCGGTCGCCCTCCACACCCTCGATGAGGTGGAACTCCCACAGCGGCCGGTGCCGGTCGAGCAGGCTGCCGTGCAGGCGGGAGACGAGCTCGAGCAGCTCGCGGATGCGGCCCGGGCGGGGCAGCGCGGAGAGCCGGACGTGGTACTCGATGTCGACGTCGTCGTCGTCCACCCACGACCACTGGCCGAGCGTCGAGAGCCCCCGCGTGGCGCGGCGACGGAACAGCGGCGCCACCTCGACGTCGCCGGAGACGAGCCGTCGGTGCAGGTCGGCGAGGTAGTCCGGCCCCGCGCCCTCGGGCCGGTCGAAGAGCATCAGCGACCCGACGTGGGTCGGTCGTTCCCTCGACTCCGCGAGCAGGAACATCGCGTCCCGGAACGACATGGTCGCCATCGACAGCCTCCTCGACCCCCGAGGCGCGCCCGCGTGTGACGGGTGCGCCGATCGTCCGCCAGTGTGACCTACTCGTGAGTCGGTGTCGCGCGGATCGCACGCGTGCACCGCGTCACCCGTCCTCCTCGCGGCGGCGGGCCCGCTTGCCCCGCGCGATCTCGGTGCCCAGGGCGTCGAGGCGCTGCTCCCACACGTGCCGGAACGTCGCGAGCCACCCGTCGACCTCGCGCAGCCCGGTCGCGTCGACGGAGTAGAGCCGCCGGGTGCCCTCGGCGCGCACCGTGGCGAGACCGTTCTCGCGCAGCACGCGCAGGTGCTGGGAGACGCCGGGCTGCGAGATGCCGAACTCCGCGCGGATGTGCTCGACCACCGCGCCGGACGACAGCTCCCCGTCGGCGAGGAGCTCGAGGATCCGGCGGCGCACCGGGTCGCCGAGCACGTCCATGGCGTGCACGACGCGACGATATCAACGACGGCTGATAGAGGGGCCTACGCGAAGCGGCGGGCGACCCCGGGGTAGTCGACGACCAGCCCGGCGTCGTCGTAGACCAGCAGCGTGGTGAAGTCGCCCTCGGAGGTGTAGTCGAAGCGGTGGTCGTCGAGCCGGCGGTACGTCTGGTCGAGCCGGACCACCGCGAGGTCCAGCGCCCGGACGTACACCGCCGACGCCGTGACCACCTCGCCGAGCGGCATCGGCATCCGGTGCACCGGCAGCGTGTTGGTGCAGGCGGAGGCCTCGATGTCGATGTCGACGAGACCGTCGAGGTGCGGGGCCGGCGCGCCGTCGACGGTCCAGCTGCCCGCGCCGTCCGACACCAGCGCGACCTCGCACGGTCCGTCGAGGGTGTCGGTCCACACCCGCGCCGAGCGCGTGTGCCAGTCGTCGTCGAGCACGATCTCGTACCGCACCGCGTACGGCAGGCCGTCCTCCACCGCCGACGTGTGCCCGCGCAGGCGACCGGGGGAGGGGTAGACGACCTCGAACCCGTCGACGCCGTCGACGAACCGCCACGCGGCGAAGGCGGGGAACGGGGCGAGCACGCCGGAGAGCCAACCGCTACCCGGACGATCCGGGCAAGCCCGCCGCGTCCAGGACGCCTTCCACGGCGTCCGCGCCCGCGCCGGCCCCGCCGCCCCGCGCCGCGTCCTCCCGCACGGCCGCCACGGCGGCGCGCACCGCCGCGCTCGTCGTCACCTCGTCCACCGCGGCGCGCAGCGCCTCGGCGGTGAGCGCGTCCGCGGCGAGGCGGCGGCCGAGGTCGAGCTCCGCGACGCGGTCGGCGTTCACGACCTGCTCGGGCATCTGCGGCAGGGCCACCATCGGCACGCCGTGGTGGATCGCCTCCATCGTCGAGTTCATGCCGGCGTGGGTGACGAAGGCCGCCGCGTGCCGCAGCACCGCGAGCTGCGGGGACCACGCCGCCACCTGCATCGTCGGCGGCAGGGGCCCGAGCGTCGCCGGGTCGACGTCGCCGACCGTCATCCGCACCGCGAACCGCCCGTCGGCGAAGGCGTCCCGGCAGGCCCGGTAGACGTCGGGACGGCCGGTGAAGATCGAACCGAGCGAGACGTAGACGAGGGGACGGTCCTCGACCGGTGGACGCCACGGCTCCTCGCCGCGCTCGCCGATCACGGGGCCGAGGAAGCGGAACCGGTCGTCGAAGGTGTCGCCGGCGGGCTGGAAGGCGCGGGGGACGAAGACGAGGTTGAGGTCCTCGACGACCTCGAGCGTCGTGGCCACGTCGAGCTCGACGCCGTGCTCGCGGGCGAACGCCGCCACGTCCTCGCCCAGCCGGGCGGCCTCGGGGTGGTCGCGGAGCCCGGAGAACAGGGCGTGGTCGATGCCGCGCCAGTGGTCGTTCTCGGCGAGGTTCGGCACCGTGCGCACCGCCGGCACGCCCAGGGCCTGCGCCACGAGCCGCCCGGGCCAGTTCGTGGCGTCGTACACGACGACGTCGGGGCGGCGCTCGCGGGCGTGGGCGAGGAGCACCGGGTGGGTCCGCGCGAGGGCCGCGAAGAAGTGCCGCAACCAGGTGACGACCACGGCCGGCCCGACCTCGGCCGGCGGGACGAACGGCGGGAGCCCCGGCAGCTCCACCCACGCGGCGCCCGCGCGCGTCACCGCGTCGGCGTGCTCGGGGCCGCACGCGAACGCGAGGTCGTGGCCCCGGCGCGCGAGCTCGGAGACGATCGGGAGCATCGGCGTCACGTGGCCGTGGCCCGCGAGGGCGACGCACAGGATGCGCGGCATGCGCGCGACGGTAGGGACGTCCGATCCGGCCGACGACGCCTTTTCCGCCTCATCCCGCCCCGACCAGCGCCCCCGCCATCGCCCGGGCCCGGCGCAGACGGTCGAGGTCGCCGTCGAGCCCGCCGCGGACCATCGCCCCCTCGAGCAGCAGTGACAGGTGCTCGGCGAGCGCGTCGGCGTCCTCGCGGGGCGCCAGGGCCTCCCTCAGCAGCCCCTCGACCTCGGCCTTCTGCCGCGCCACCGTCGCCCGCCCCGGGTCGCCCGCGGGCAGCTCGCCGGCCGCGTTGAGCAGCCCGCAGCCGCGGAAGTCCTCGGCGCCCTCGGCGTGCTCGAGGTAGGCGTCGAAGACGGCGAGCGCGCGCTCGCCGGGCGCCGCGTCGGCCGGGAGCGCCGCGAGCCGCCGGCGGTGGATCTCGAGGAGCTCCTGCTGCCGCCGCTCGAGGTACGCGGCCACGAGCTCGGCCTTCGACCGGAAGTTGTTGTAGAGGCTCATCTTCGCGACGCCCGCGTCCGCGGTGATGACGTCGATGCCCGTGGCCGCGACGCCCTGGGCGTAGAAGCGTGCCTCCGCCGCGTCCAGCAGCTTCGCGCGGGCCGATCCTCGTGCGCTCATGCTAGGTAGACTAGTCTACCCAACATGAGCCTCCTCGATCGCCACGTCCTCGTCGACGGCGTCCGCCTCGCCTATCGCGACCGCGGGGAGGGCGAGCCCGTGGTCTTCGTGCACGGCACGCCCTCGTACTCCCACGAGTGGCGCCACGTCGTGCCGGCGGTCGAGGCCGCCGGCCACCGCGTGATCACCTACGACCTCCTCGGGTACGGCGACTCCGAGCGCCCGCTCGACCGCGACACCTCCGTCGCCGCCCAGACCGACCTGCTGCTCGCGCTGCTCGACGAGCTCGGCGTCACCCACCCGACCCTGATCACCCACGACATCGGCGGAGCGATCGGCCAGCGCGTCGCCGTCCTGCACCCCGGCACGGCCCGCCGCCTCATGCTGATCGACACCGTGAGCTACGACTCCTGGCCCTCGGAGACCTGGCAGGAGATCATCCGCAACCGCCACGAGGACGACGCGGGCATGTCGGCGCAGGACTTCGAGGCGATGATGACCCGGCAGCTGACGATGACCGTCGCCGACGAGTCCGTCATGAGCGGTGCGGAGCTCGCCGCCTTCCTCGCCCCGCACCGGACGTCGATCGGCCGGACCTCCTTCTTCGAGCACCAGGTCCGCCACTACGACTCCCGCTACACCGAGGAGCTCACCGACCGGCTCGGCGAGATCGCGGTGCCCGTGCGGATCGTGTGGGGACGCGCGGACCGGTGGCAGCCGGTCTCCTACGCCGAGCGGCTCGCGAAGGACATCCCGGGCGCCGAGCTCGTCGTCGTCGACGGGGCGGGGCACTTCCTCATGGAGGACGACCCCGACCGCCTGACCCGCGAGGTCCTCGACTTCCTGGCCGGCCCCTGAGCACTTGCCGTTCCGGCAAGGTTCCTCGACCGGCCGCCGCCGGCGCGCCAGCGTGGGCGCATGACCGACACCACCGCGGGCACCACCGCGGACCGCGCCCGCGTCTTCACCCACGAGCAGGAGGCCGAGCTCTGCCGGCGCCTGCTCGGTGACCGGGCCCACGGGCTCGAGACCCTCGTCGCGAGGACCCGGTGAGCGACGACCACGGCCAGGAGTCCTGGGAGCGGCGCTGGACGCAGGTGCTGGCCGCCGACGCGCCGGCGGCGGACCGTCGGCACCCGAACGCGCACCTGCTCGCCGAGGTCGCCGACCTGCCCCCGGGGCGGGCCCTCGACGCGGGCGCGGGCCACGGGTCGGAGGCGCTGTGGCTCGCGGCACGGGGCTGGCGGGTCACCGCCGTCGACTTCTCGGCCACCGCGCTCGCCCGGGCCCGTCACCGGGCCGAGCGCGACGGCGTCGGCGACCGCGTCGAGGCGATCGAGGCCGACCTCGGCACCTGGACCCCGCCGGCCGGTCGCTTCGACCTCGTGACCTGCCTCTACGTCCACGTCGCGGGATCGGTGACGGCAGCGGTGCGACGCCTCGCGAGCGGCGTCGCCGCGGGCGGGACCCTCCTGCTCGTCGGCCACCGACCGGTCGACCCATCCACCGGCGCGCCCACCCGGGCGTCCGGGCAGACGCAGGTGTCCGTCGACGACGCGCTCGCGGCCCTCGACCCGGAGCGCTGGGAGATCCTCGTGGCGGAGGACCGCCCGCGGGAGGCGGCGGGCAGCGGCGTCGACGCCGTGGTCCGGGCCCGTCGCCGGTCCTGAGGCGCCCCCGGCACGACTCGAACGTGCAACCGTCGGATTAGAAGGCCGATGCTCTATCCGTTGAGCTACGGGGGCTCGCGGGGGAGCGTAGCCCGACCGGACGTGCACCCCACGACGGCGACCTACCCTGGTCCCGTGGCCACCACGACCCCGCCGACCGCCGAGGCGCCGACCCCCGCGACACGTGCCGCCCCCGGCGGTCTGTTCGCCGCGCAGGTCGGGCCGCTCCTGGCCGTCGCCGCGGTGGTGGCCCTGGCGCTGAGCACCCTGTCGGGCGCGGCGACGTTCGCCCGCCTCGGACTGCCCGACCCCGGCCCCGTCACCGTCTACGCCCTGCCCGTCGTGCGGGCGATCAGCCAGGTGGCGGCGGCCGCCACGGTCGGCTTCCTGCTGTTCGCGGCCTTCTTCACGCCTCCGGCGTCGTCGGGCTGGTTGTCGGCCGACGGCTACCGGGCGGTCCGCGTGGCGTCGTGGTCCGCGGCGTCGTGGTCCGCCGCGGCGCTGCTGATGATCCCGCTCAGCGCGGCCGACGCCTACGGGCGGCCGGTCTCCGAGATGCTCGACGTGCGCATCCTCGGGGCCTCGGTCACGGGCATCGAGACCACGACGGCCTGGGCCCTCACCGCGCTCGTCGCGCTGGTGGCCCTCGTCGTGACCCGCGTCGTCCTCGGCTGGGGCGCGACGGTGGTGGGTCTGGGCGTCGCGCTCGCGGGGCTCCTCCCGCTCGCCTTCACCGGCCACTCCGCGGGCGGCAGCGCCCACGACGTGGCGAGCAACAGCCTCGTGCTGCACGTGCTCTCGGCGGCGCTGTGGGTCGGCGGGCTCACCGCGCTCGTCACGCACCTCGCCGCCAAGGGTCGCCACCCCGCACTCGCCGCGCGCCGGTTCTCTGCGGTCGCGCTCGTCTGCTGGGTCGTGCTGGCGATCTCCGGCGTCGTCAACGCGCTGGTGCGCATCACGCCCGCCGACCTCGTGACGAGCACGTACGGCGCCCTCGTCCTCGTCAAGCTGCTGGCGCTCGTCGCGCTCGGCGCCTTCGGACTGTGGCACCGCCGTCGCACGATGCCCACGCTCGCGGCCGGGGACCAGGGCGCGCTCGTGCGGTTCGCGGGCCTCGAGGTGCTGCTCATGGCGGCGACGTTCGGCGTCGCCGTGGCGCTCGGGCGCACCCCGCCGCCGGTGGTGCCCGCGCCGTTGCCCACGCGCACCGAGGCGCTGCTCGGCTACCCGGTCGACGAGCCCCTGACGGCCGCCGGCCTCATCACCGAGGCCCGGTTCGACCTGATCTTCGGCACGCTCGCGCTCGTCCTCGCGGGGCTCTACCTCGCCGGGGTGCGGCGCCTGCGCCGTCGCGGGGACGCCTGGCCGGTCGGGCGCACGGTGGCGTGGCTCGCCGCGTGCCTCGTGCTGCTGGTGGCGACCTCGTCGGGCCTCGGCCGGTACGCGCCGGCGGTGTTCAGCGTGCACATGGCCCAGCACATGATCCTCAACATGCTGGTGCCGATCCTGTTCGTCCTCGGCGGACCGGTGACGCTGCTGCTGCGGGCGCTGCCACCGGCGGGCGCGGGGGCGCCGCCGGGACCGCGCGAGTGGGTGCTCGCCGCCGTGCACTCGCCGGTGGCACGGGTGCTGACCCAGCCGCTGGTGGCGCTCGCGCTGTTCGTCGGCAGCTTCTACGTCCTGTACTTCTCGGGGCTCTTCGAGGTCGCCCTCGCGACGCACTGGGCGCACGTGGCGATGAACCTGCACTTCCTGCTCGTCGGCCTGATCTTCTTCTGGCCGATCGTCGGCATCGACCCGAGCCCCCGCCCGCTGCCGCCCATCGGCCGCCTCGGGCTGCTCTTCGTCGCCATCCCGCTGCACGCCTTCTTCGGGATCGCCGTCATGAGCTCGAAGACGGTGATCGGGTCGGGCTTCTACCAGCAGCTCGAGATGCCGTGGATCGACCGGCTCGCCGACCAGACCACCGGGGGCGGCCTCGCCTGGGCGTCCGGCGAGGTGCCGATGCTGCTCGTCCTGATCGCGCTGCTCGTGCAGTGGTCGCGGGCCGACGAGCGCACCGCGCGCCGCGAGGACCGCCGGGCGGACCGGGACGGTGACGCCGACCTCGAGGCCTACAACGCGATGCTGCGCTCGCTCGCGACGACGGGTCGCCCGGCGTCGGCGACGACCGAGGCGACGGCCGACGAGCCCGCCCCCGCGGCGGACGAGGCCCCTGACCTGGAGCGACGCCGGACCTGACCCCCATGTTCCGGCGCACCCCGGACGTTCGCGTACAGTAGAGGAGCACTCGGGGAACGGACGCGGAACAGCGGCCGGCCGGGAGCCGACCGGGGCCCAGCGCCTCGGGTACAGTCGAAGACCGCGGTCGCGCCGAGCCCTCGGGGCTGACGCACCGACCGCGTCCGATCATCGGACGGACCGACCGGGACCCCCCGGAAACGGCCCCGATCGGATCGGGTACAGTGGTCATCACCGCGAAGAACCGGGCCGGAAACGGCCTCGGCGAGGCGTGTGTGGTTGTCCTTTGAGAACTCAACAGTGTGCTGAATGTTTGGTGTGTTTGTCCTCGTCGGCATCATGCTTGCGTCGTTGGTGGCGTGTGTGTGGTGTCGTGGGGTTTCTTTGAGTGCCTGGTCCT
>NZ_JAQZAO010000004.1 GCF_028737315.1 Actinomycetospora lemnae
GTGTTCTGGCAGGGCGACCGCCTCACCGTGCTCATCGACGACACCGTCGCCGCCAGCCTTACCCTCGACCGCACCATCCGCTACCAGCGGACCACCAACCTGTCTCCGATGCGCTGAGACAGACCTGTGCCAGATGTGCTGAGACACCACACACGGCTATAGCCGTGGAAAGTGCTCACATGGGATTCGGGAACCACGTCGGTTGATCACGACGTCGGGCCCCACCGTGACCTGTCGACCTGGACATGTCCAGATGGACTGCTAGCGTGCGCCCATGTCGCTGCGCCACGCCCTCCTGGGTCTGCTCGCCCACGGCCCGGCCAGCGGCTACGACCTCACCCGCGCCTTCGACGGCAGCATCGGCCGCTACGCCTGGCACGCCGGCCACAGCCGCATCTACCCGGAGCTCGCCAAGATGACCGAGGCCGGGCAGGTCGTCGTCGAGGAGACGGGCCCGCGCGGGCGGAAGACCTACGCGCTCACCGACGACGGCCGCCTCGAGCTGCGGCGCTGGATGCTGCACTGGCCCGAGCAGACCACCGTGCGCGACGAGACGGTGCTGCGGATGTTCCTCGTGCAGTCCCTCGAGCCCGAGGACGCGCGCCGGCTGCTGGAGGGCATCGCCGCCCACTGCGCGGACCGGATCGCGGAGCTGCGCCCACTGATGGACGCCGAGGACGCCGAGCACTCTCCGGGCGCGCAGGTCCCGTTCGGCCGGCTCGCCGGCGAGTACGGGCTGCGCCAGTACGAGGCCGTGCACGGGTGGGCACTGTGGAGCCTGGCGCGGCTCGGGGCTACGGTGCCGGGCTGACCAGGCCGGTCACGCCGTAGCGGTGGGCTCCTGCGCGTGCGCCTCGGCCCACGCGCGGGCCTTCGGCCCGGTGCGCGCGCCGTACCAGCCGTTCCAGACCGAGAGCCCGACGATGACGGCGACGAGCATGGCCGTCGACAGCCCGACCATGACGTCGAGCGGCAGCAGGTAGATCAGCGGGACGCGCACGATCGCCAGGAGCAGCAGGCCGACGCCCCACACCACGGCCGACACCCGGAACGTGCGGCGCACGGGCGGCAGCGTCCGGTAGAGCTCCGCCATCTCGCGGGCCCGGCGCGGCTGCGAGGTCTGGTACGCCGAGAGCGTCAGCGGCGTGCCGCCGAGCAGGCTCGCGAGGAAGACCAGGCCGACCAGCCCGGTGGTGAACGAGTCGGTGACCAGCAGGAATCGCGGGTCGCCGTCGACGAACGCCAGCGCGAGCCCGACGCCGAACACCGTGAGCATCAGCGCCGCGAACCACGTGACCCGGCGCGTGCGCACCGCCACCCACGCCAGCCGCACCCCGGCGACGAGCGAGGCGACGAGCAGCGCCACCCAGTCGGTCGCGCCCGCGAGCCGCAGCGCGTAGTAGGCGACGAGCGGGGCGCCGACGTCGAAGAACAGCCCGGAGAACTGCTGCAGGACCGAGTAGCCGGGCTCGTCGTCGCCCTCGTTCTTCCCGTGCTCCACGGGAGCAGCGTCCACCTGTCCAGCACGACATGTCAACCAGGACATGTCACTCGTCGGCGTCCAGACCGCGCTCGATGGCGTATCTCGTCAGCTCGACGCGGTTGGTGAGCTGGAGCTTGCGCAGGGAGTTCTGGACGTGGTTCTCCACCGTGCGGTGCGAGAGCGTCAGCCGGGTGGCGATCGCGCGGGCGGTGAGACCCTTGGCGACGAGGCGGAGCACCTCGGTCTCGCGCGGGGTGAGCTGCGGGGCGTCCGGGGCCTCGGTCTCGCGGCGCCGGTACTCGCCGAGCACGAGGCCCGCCAGGCCGGGGGAGAACACGGCCTGGCCGGCGGCGGTGCGGGTGACCGCGTCGACCAGCTCGTCCATGCCGGCGGACTTGACGAGGTAGCCCGACGCCCCGGCGCGCACGGCCTCGATGACGTCGCCGTGCTCGGTGCTGGCCGAGAGCACGAGCACGCGGGTGTCGGGCAGCGCCGTCCGGATCTGCTCGGTCGCCTGCGCGCCGGAGAGCTCGGGGAGCTGCAGGTCCATGAGCACGACGTCGGGGCGCACGGCCTTCGCGATGCGCACCGCGGCGGCGCCGTCGGGAGCGGTCGCGACGACGTCGACCTCCCGCTCGGCGAGGTCGCGGGCGACGCCCTCGCGCCAGATCGGGTGGTCGTCGACGACCATGACCCGCACCGTCACGGCTTCCTCCTCCGCGGGACGACGACCTCCCACTCGGTGCCCTCGCCGGGCCCGGTGTGCAGCGTGATGGTGCCGCCGAGGGCGTCCACCCGTCCCCGCATCGACGCGGCCACGCCGAGGTGACCCTCGGCGACGGCCTCGTCCAGCCGGCCCTCGGGGATGCCGACGCCGTCGTCGCGCAGGCTCACGGTGACCGCCGCCGGGTCGTCCTCCACGAGCACCCACAGGCCGGCGCCGGGACCCGCGTGGGCGGCGGCGTTGCCCGCGCCCTCGCGCACCACCGCGGCCAGCTCGTCGACCACCGTGGCGGGCAGGAGCACCGGCTCCGCGGGCACGGCGAGGGATGCGTGGGCGGGCAGGACCCCGGCGAGCCGCGACGACAGGTCGACCGTGCCGTCGGGACCCGGCGTCGGCGCCGACGTGATCAACCGGCGCAGCGCGACCTCCTGCTCGCCGGCGAGGCGGGCCAGCTCGAGGCCGGGAGCACTGTCGTCGGCGGTGCTCGTCCTCGCCAGCTCGTCGCCCCGCCGCCGGACGAGCGCGAGGACCTGGAGCACGCCGTCGTGGATGTCGCGGGCGAGGCGCTCGCGCTCGGCGGTCGCGGCCTCGCGGGCGGCGGCGGCGCGCAGCTGCTCGACCAAGCGGCGCATGGTGTCGGCGGCGAGCCCGACCGCGAGCCCGGCGATGACGAGGAGCTGGGCGTCGAAGAGCAGGTCGCCGTCGAGGGCGCGCCGCACGCCGAACAGCACCCCGACCGTGACCACCGCGCCGGCGAGCCCGCCCCGCCACCCCAGCGCGATCGCCATCGCCAGCACCGGACCGGCCGACCACACCGTCGTGATCACCGAGCCGCCCTGCGCCAGGCGCTCCGGGGTGTCGACGAGCAGCGTCGACGCGGTGGCGAGGGCCGTGATCAGCAGGTCGGCGACCGCGGTGCCGGCGTCGCCGCGGCGCAGGTAGCGCACCGACGACACGGCGGTCCACGCGACCATCACGGCGACCACGGCCACCCCGAGCGCCGGGCGCGCCCACTCCCCGGCGAAGCGCGCGACGTTGACCAGCGCCGCGACCAGCGTCACGACCCGGTACACCACGAGGCCGCGCCACAGCGGGACCAGCTGGGGGTGCGCCCGCGCGCGCGGCGAGACGTCGGGGCTCGTCACGGCACCTCCCCCGGCGTGGTCGGCGAGCGTCGCGGGCACGGACGACACCCTCGCCCCACCCGGCCGTGGGCGGGATGGGGGGAACTACTCACCGGAGGACCCGTCCTCGTTCCCCGGACGGATGCCCCCGGTCACTGGCCAATCGGCGAACGGCCTACCGCGAGGTATCGATCGTGGCAGAAGATCCCGGAAGGGCTAACGCCGCGCCACGTGGGGCCGAACAGCCGAGCACCAGAACGCCTGCTCGGACCCACGTCGGGCGCCATCAGAGGGGGACACATGGATCGATGGACGATGGTCGTCGAGGCGGTGCCCGACGCCCTCCGGGCGATCCGGGTCGACGAGGAGGACCACCGCCCGATCGACGTCGGGCTCGTCGACGGCGACGCCGGGACGCTGGGTGACTCGCTGGCCGCGGCGGTCGCGGCGCAGGACGGTCCGCCGGACCACCTCGTGCTGGTCGTGCCCGGCGATCTCGACCAGCACCGCTTCGCCGCCCTGACCGAGGCCGTCGAGCTCGCCGGCCTCCCCGACCCGTCGTGGCTGCCGGAGGCCGTGGCGTTCGCGGGCTCCCGCCTCGTGACCTTCGCGGCCGGCACCCCGGTCGTGGTCGTCGACGCGCGGGGCGACGAGCCCGTCGTCTGGCGGACCCGGACCGCGGACGACGGCGTGGAGATCGGCACCGGCGGGGCGGGCGATCTCGGCGCCCGGCTCGACGCGCTGCTCACCGGCGTCGTGCACGCGAAGCTCGCGGTCGTCGCGCCCGAGATCGCCGAGGCGCTGCGCCGGCGGACCGACCCCGTCGGGCGCCGCGACGCCGCCCACCTCGGCCGGGAGCTGCGCGAGGCGCGGCGGCTGATGTGCGCCACCGACGGCGAGGAGCTCGTCGTGACCGCCGGCGAGGCCGAGGTCTACCTCGACCGCGCGGAGTTCACCGACCTCCTCGACCACGCCCTGCGCGACACCGCCGACGCCTCCGAGGGCGCCCGCGCGCCGCACGCGGTCGTGGTCGCCGACGAGCACACCCCCGTCGTCGAGCACCTCGCCGGCGCCTGGCGGGCCCGCGTGGTCGCCGCGCCCGCCGGGGCGAGCTCGTTGGCGGGTGCCGCGGCGCTGGTCCTGCCGCGCCCGAACCTCGTCGACGACCCGGCCCCGACCGACGACCTCCCGCTCCTCGCCCGCACCATGCGCGCGTCGCACGGGACGGCGGTCGTCCAGGTACCGCGGCCGACGCCGGTCCCCAGCGGCCCGCCCGGCTGGGCCGTGCCCGCCCTGACGGGCCTGCTCGCGCTGAGCCTGGTGGGCGCCGCCGCCGTGCTCGTGACCGACGCCGGCGCCCCGCCCGCCGCCGACGCGGGCGCGGCGGTGCCGGCGACCCCCGTGCAGCCGATCGGGTTCGACCTGCCCGGGGAGGGCGGTTAGGCCTGGCTCGGCGAGGTGACGGCCTGGACGTACTGCTCCGGGTCCTTCTCCTCGAACGACAGCCCGCGCCCCTCGGCGTGCTCGACCTTGAACTGCTCGAACTTCGCCCCGAGCTCCTGGCGGAAGGCGAGCGAGGTGCCCTTGCGGAAGGGCGCGAGGTCGTCGCGCTCCTCCTCGGCCATGTGGTGGTTGTTCGCCTGATCGGTCTCGTCGATGGCGTCCCACCACTCCTGGCTGCCGACGGTGGCGTTGCGCGCCTTCTCGGTGCCCTCGCGGATCTCGTCGTGGTCGCCGACGGCGTCCTCGGTGGCGGACGCGTCCTCGTCGTCGACGCGGCGCGCCATCGACGGGTAGAAGTGCTGCTCCTCGGCCGACGCGTGGATCTCGAGCTGGATCGCCAGCGAGTTCCACACCTTCGCGGCCTCCTCGGGCTGCTCCCGCAGGTCGGCCAGCTTGAGGAACTGGCGCCGGAACCAGTCGTGGTCGTCGAGGATCATCTCGGTGATGTCGGCGGACATGGGGACCTTCCGTTCGCGTGGTGGCGTGCCGGTCGTACCCCGAGCCCGTCGGGAGCAACCGGTAGGTCAGCCTCACCTCGCGTGCACGGACCCCGCGGCGTCGACGAACCACACCTCGGTGCCCGCGCCCGCCAGCGACGCCGCGCGCTGCTCGGTGAGGCTGCGGTAGCGGCGGGTGTCGGGCAGGGCGATGACGATCCGCGCGCGCGGGTGTGCCCGACGTCGCTCGGCGGCGGCGTGCTCGGCGGCGGAGAACCAGTCGCCGGCGATCGTCGTCGGGTGGGTCCGCGCCCCGTCGGCCGGCCAGCCGGTGACCTCGACGTGCACGTCGTCGCCGTCCAGCGACGCGACGAGGTCCCGGGCCGGGCCGGTGCCGTCCGCGGAGGCCCGGCGCAGCGTCGCCCCCCGCCGCACGAGCCAGCCGGCGACCAGCGACTGCACGTTGACCACCCGCGACCACGCCTGCAGCGCGTCGTACGGCGGGGGGTCGTAGCAGGGGGAGGTGGTCGGCTCCGCCGTCGTCCGCGTCCGGGTCTCCGGCGCGACCTGCGGCACCGGGTCACTCGCGGGAGATGCTCCGGTTCCCGAAGCGTTCGGCGCGGCGACGACGGGGTCGGCCGTTGTGGGCGGCTCGGTCGCCGGGGACGCGTCGGTTCCCGACGGACTCGCCCCGGCGAGGAGGGGGTCGGTGGCGGCTGCCGGAGGTGCTGCGGTGTCCGCGGTGTCCGGCGACGAGGGGACGGCCGCGACCGTGCGGGACCGCTTCGTCCTGCTGCCCGCACCCGTCGTCCGACGCCCGCGCCGCGGCTTCGGCGCCGGCAGCCGGTTGAGGATCGGTCGGGTGCCGACGCGCTCGAGCTCGCCCTCGGCAGCCAGGCGCCGACAGAGCTGGTTGACGGTCTGGGTCCGCACGCCGCCGCCGAGCTCGCGGGCCAGGGCGGCGTCCGACAGGCCCTCCGGTGACGCGCTGAGCATTCGGAGGACAGCAGCGCGCCGTTCGGTGGGTTCGGGGCTCACCGGGAGGGCCATCCTGTCGTTCCCCTCCGTGTTCGACGCGTGGAGCTGGGGATCCGTCGCGTGACGGCACGCGCATCCACGTGCGTGACCAATCCGTGACCCGTATGGTAACGAGGCATGCTGGCACTGACGGAGACGGCGGCCGAGGCCATCTCGTCCATCCTCGAGTCCAACGAGATGCCCGAGGGGTCGGGTCTGCGCATCGCGGCCACCCCGAACATGGCGGAGGAGGGCCTCGAGCTCTCGGTCGCCCCGACGCCCGCCGCGGACGACACCGTGCTCGAGGGCGGCGGCGCCGTCATCTTCCTCGAGCCCCAGGCCGCGTCGGCCCTGGACGACAAGGTGCTCGACGTGGAGCGGGTGCCCGACGCCGAGCGCGGCGACGGGGACGAGTTCCGCTTCGCCATCACGCCGCAGTCCGAGCTCCAGGACTGACCCCAGGACCGACCCCAGGACCGACCGGGGTCGCCGGGGCCGCCCCGGCGCCCCTCATCCCTGCGCCGGGTCGTGGGTGAGCGGCTGCCCGTCGCCCTCGACCCGTTCCCGCGGGAGCTCCCGACGCCACCCCGCGAGGTGGGGGTGCCCGGGCTCCAGCTCCTCGCACTGTCGCAGCGCCAGCTCCACCGTCGCCCGGTACGCGCGCTCCCGCGCCCACGCCGGCGGTGCCGTCGACGTCGCCAGCGCCTCGGCCACCGCCGCCTTCGCCGCGACCGCCTGCGGGTCGCCGTAGCGGGCCAGGACCTCCTGCGCGCGCCGGTGCCGCTCCGGCCGCGCCCGGATCGGCCGGCCGTCGACGGACCGGGTCGGGTGCGGGAGGTGGATCGTCGCGCCGGGCACGTAGCCGGCGGGGATGGGGTCGGTCGCCGCGTGCGTGCGCCCGCGGGCGAGCAGCCGCGGCAGCAGGTGGGTGTGCGGGCCGTCGGGGCTCGTCCCGTCCGGTGGCGGGATCGGCGTGAACACCTCGAGCCGCGCCACGCCCGTGCGGAACACGCGGTGCGGCCCGGCCTCGACCAGCGTCCCGGCGACCGCGCCGGCCTCGCTCAGCGGCCGGCCCTCGACGGACCGCAGGGCCGCCAGGAGCGCCGCATCGCTGGTCCGCACGCAGGCCTCGAGGTGCGGCGCGCCGACGCCGAGGTCGACGAGCACGGCGTCGCGGTCCTCGTCGCGCAGCGCGTCGACGTCGGGGCCGAGCTCGGTGACGACCGAGCGCCCGCCCGCGGGCAGGAACAGGCACAGCGCGACGGCCTGGCTCCAGCTCTCGCCCGCACGCCGCTCCCACGCGACGGGCCGGACGTCCTCGGTCAGCCGGACGTCGACGCCGCCGCGCGGGGTGACGACGGTGGCCCGACCCCCCGCGTGCGTGACCTCGGCCGGCTCGTCGGGGTCGCGCAGGAACTCGGCGAGGGCACCGAAGGTCCCCACGCTCCAGCCGGCGTCGGGGTCGTCGACCCACGCCAGGAGGTCGTCGGCCACCTCAGGCGGTCGGGCCGCCGACCGTGGTGACGAGCTCGCCGTCCGACGACACGACCAGCTCGACGTCGCGCACCCGCCCGGCCGCCCGGACGTCCGCGAGGGCCTCCCGCAACGCCTCGAGCGCGGCCGGCGCGGCCTGGACCGACAGGCTCTCGACCTCGGTGCGGATCGAGAGCTTCTGCTCGGACTTCGCGCGACGGATGCCGCCGATGACGTCGGAGGCCACCGTGAGGACCTGCGGGTCGGCCTCGGCCGAGGTGGCGAGCTCGTGGATGTCGGGCCACGACGCGAGGTGCACCGAGCCCTCCTGCCACCACGACCAGACCTCCTCGGCGACGAACGGCAGCACCGGCGCGAACAGCCGCTGCAGCACGCGCAGGGCCGCCGCGAGGGTGGCGCGCGCCGAGTCGCGGCCGGCCTCGTCGAACTCGCCGTAGGCGCGCGACTTGACCAGCTCGAGGTAGTCGTCGCAGAAGAACCAGAAGAACTGCTCGGTGACCTCGAGGGCGACGGCGTAGTCGTAGTCGTCGAGGGCCGCGGTCGCCTTCTCGACGACCTCGGTGAGCCGCGCGAGCAGCGCGCGGTCCAGGGGCGCCGACACCGCGGACAGGTCGGGCTCGCCCCCGGCGTCGACGGGTCCGGCTCCGCTGCGCTGCGTGTCCCCGTCCACGGGTCCAGCTCCGCTGCGCTGCGTGTCCCCGTCGACGGGTCCAGCTCCGCTGCGCTGCGTGTCCCCCACCCCGACCCCGAGGATGAACTTCGAGGCGTTGAGCAGCTTCATCGCGAGCCGCCGGCCGACCTTCATCTGCCCGCGGTCGAAGGCCGTGTCCACACCGGGTCGCCCGCCAGCGGCCCAGTACCGCACCGCGTCGGACCCGAACTCCTCGAGCAGGCCCATCGGGGTGACGACGTTGCCCTTGGACTTGGACATCTTCTTGCGGTCCGGGTCGAGGATCCACCCGGACAGCGCGGCGTGCGCCCACGGCAGGCTGTCGTGCTCGAGGTGGCTGCGCAGCACCGTCGAGAACAGCCAGGTGCGGATGATGTCGTGGCCCTGCGGGCGCAGGTCCATGGGGAACACGCGCGCGAACAGGTCGTCGTCGACGCTCCACAGGCCCGCGATCTGCGGGGTCAGCGACGAGGTGGCCCAGGTGTCGAGGACGTCGGGGTCACCGGTGAAACCGCCCGGCACGTCGCGCTGCTCGGCGGTGTAACCGGGCGGGACGTCGGTGGTCGGGTCGACCGGCAGGGCGGCGTCGTCCGGGGTGAGGGGCTTGTCGGGGATGACCTCGCCGTCGCCGTCGAGCGGGTACCAGACGGGCACCGGGACGCCGAAGAAACGCTGGCGGCTGACCAGCCAGTCGCCGTTGAGGCCGCGCACCCAGTCCTCGTAGCGGTGGCGCATGTACTCCGGGTGCCACGCGAGCTCACGGCCCCGGGCGAGCATCTCGTCGCGGACCCCCGCATGATCTCCGGCTGCCTCGCGACCGCCGTTGCGGATGTACCACTGGCGGCTGGAGACGATCTCGAGCGGCTTGTCGCCCTTCTCGTAGAACTTCACCGGCCGGGTCACGGGGCGGACGTCGCCGACCAGCTCGCCGGTCTCCTGGAGCATCGCGACGATCCGCTCCTTGGCGGTGTGCACCGTCGCGCCGGCGAGCTCCTCCCAGCGCTGCCGCCCGGCCTCGGAGGTGATCCAGTCCGGGGTGTCGCGCAGCAGGCGGCCGTCGCGGTTGATGATCGTGCGGTTGGGCAGGTCGAGCTCGCGCCACCACGCGACGTCGGTGAGGTCGCCGAACGTGCAGCACATCGCGATGCCGGCGCCGCGTTCCATCTCGGCGGCCGGGTGCGCGAGCACGGGGACCTCGACGTCGAACAGCGGCGAGCGCACCGTCGTGCCGAACAGCGGCTGGTAGCGCTCGTCGTCGGGGTGGGCGATGAGCGCGACGCACGCCGGGATCAGCTCGGGGCGCGTGGTCTCGATGAACACGTCGTCGGACGCGCCGTTCGGCCCCCCGTCGCCGGGCTCGCCCCGGTGGTAGGCGATGCGGTGCCACGCACCGGTGTGCTCGCGGTCCTCGAGCTCGGCCTGCGCGACCGCCGTGCGGAACGTGACGTCCCAGAGCGTCGGGGCCATCGAGACGTAGGCCTGACCGCGCTCGACGTTGTGCAGGAACGCGCGCTGGCTGATCGCGCGGGCCCGGGCGTCGATGGTCTGGTAGCCGTGCGACCAGTCGACCGACAGGCCGTTGCGACGCCACAGCGCCTCGAACGCCTTCTCGTCCTCGGCCGTCAGCGTCTCGCAGAGCTCGACGAAGTTCTTGCGCGACACCGGGATCTGCTGCTTGCCGGGCTTCTCGGGCGGGGTGAAGTCCGGGTCGTAGGGCAGGCTCGGCTCGCAGCGCACGCCGTAGAAGTTCTGGACGCGACGCTCGGTGGGCAGCCCGTTGTCGTCCCACCCCATGGGGTAGAAGACCTTCTTGCCGCGCATGCGCTGGAACCGGGCGACGATGTCGGTGTGGGTGTAGCTGAACACGTGCCCGACGTGCAGCGACCCCGACACCGTCGGCGGCGGGGTGTCGACCGAGAACACCTGCTCGCGCGTGGCCGACCGGTCGAACGCGTAGGTGCCCTCGTCCTCCCATACGCGCGCCCACCGGTCCTCGAGGCCGTCGAGGGTCGGCTTCTCGGGCACGCGCGTGCCGGGATCGGACTGCACCATGACGCCCAGTTTACCGAGGGGCCTCCAGCCACTTCCGCCCTGCTCAGGGTGTGCTCCGAGCGCCGCGCGGGCACGCCGGGAGCATGACCTCGACGACCACCCCGACCACCATGCGACGGATCACCCAGGACGCTCCCGGCGGGCCGGAGGTCCTGCGCGTCGAGGAGGCGCCGGTCCCCGAGCCGATCCCCACCGAGGTCCGGGTCCGGGTGACGGCGGCGGGCGTGAACCCGGTCGACACGAAGGTCCGCGCGGGCGGCGCCGGCCTCGGCTCGGCCGGCGGGGACATGGCCGCGCCGCCCTTCACGGTCGGCTGGGACGTGGCCGGCGTGGTCGACGCCGTCGGCATGGGCGTCACACGGTTCGCGGTCGGCGACCGCGTGTTCGGCATGCCCTGGTTCCCGCGCCAGGCCGGCGGCTACGGCGAGTACGTGACGGCGCCGTCGCGGCACTTCGCGCACATCCCCGACGGCGTCGACGACGTCACCGCCGCGGCCACCCCGCTCGCCGCGCTCACCGCCTGGCAGATCCTCGTCGACACCGCCGACGTGCAGCGCGACCAGCGTGTGCTGATCCACGCCGCGGGCGGGGGCGTCGGGCACCTCGCGGTGCAGATCGCCACGGCACGCGGCGCACACGTCGTCGGCACCGCCTCGGCCGGCAAGCACGCCGACCTCGTCGCCCTCGGCCTCGACGACGCGATCGACCACCACACCGAGGACATCGCCGAGGCCACCCGGGACATCGACGTCGCCGTCGACCTCACCGAGATCAACGGGCCCTCGTCTCTGGCGGTCCTGCGGCCCGGCGGGCTGGTGGTGTGCGTGCCGTCCGGCGTCCCCGAGGGGCTGCGGGAGCAGGCGGAGGCCGAGGGCAAGCGGGTCACCGACTTCCTCGTCGAGCCCGACGGCGTCGCGCTGACCGGCATCGCGCGGTTGATCGCGGAGGACGTCCTGAAGGTCCGGGTCGCCGGCACCTTCCCGCTCGAGGACGCGGCCGCCGCGCACCGCGAGCTCGAGAAGGGCTCGACGTTCGGCAAGCTCGTGCTGACGCTCTGACCTGCGACGACCCTCGACCCACTCGTTCGGGTGAGGGCTGCTAACGGATCGCGTACCCCGACGACATGAGCGGCAGGTCCGTCGCACGGCGGACACCACACATCTCGTCGGGGGATCGCGCACCATGACCACTGTCCAGCCGCCTCGTCACCGCGCTGCCGCGGGAGCCCGCGAGCCGCACCCGTCGGGGCCGGTGGTCTCCCTGCGCCCGATCGGCACGGAGGACGCCTCGGTCGAGCCGCCCACCGCGCCGATCTCCCGCGCCGCGCTCCACGCCGCCGCGGGGACGCGGGGCGCCCCGGCGCCGGCGCCCGTCATGGCTCCCGTCGCGGCACCGCCGATGCCGCCCGCGATGCCCCGGCCGACCGGCCACGCCGTGCCGGTGGCTGTGCCGGTCGCCGCGCCGATGGCCGCCCCGCGCAACGGCCTGGGCATCGCCGGCCTGGTGCTCGGCCTCTGCGGCCTGGTCGTCGGGCTGATCCCGCTGCTCGGGATGGGGGCGATCCTGCTGGGCGTCGTCGGCCTCGTGCTCGGGCTGGTCGGCGTGACCCGCGCCCGCCGCGGCGCCGCGACCAACACGAAGACCGCGGTCACCGGCGTCGTCGCCTGCGTGCTGGCGGTGGCCCTGGGCATCTGGGGCCTGGTCATCGTGGCCGACGCGGTGACCCAGCTGAACGAGGACCTGTCGTCGATCGGCGCCACCACCCCCGCGGCGAGTGCGCCGGCGGCTCCCGCCACCACGGCCGTCGGCTTCGGCCAGACCTTCACCTACGCCGACGGCCTCGCCGTCTCGGTCAGCGAGCCGACCTCGTACGACCCCTCGCGCTACGCGGCCGGCGCCACGAACCCCTACGCCTACAGCGTCACGGTCCGGATCACGAACAACACCGGCGCCGCGTTCGACCCGGTGCTGCTCCAGGCCGCGATGTCGACCGGCGGCGCCCCGGCCTCCCAGATCTTCGACGCCGAGACGGGCATGCCCCCGCAGAACCAGCTGCAGCCCGGCCGCAGCATGACCTACGAGGTGGCCTTCTCGACGACGACGAACAGCGGCGAGGCCCAGGTCGACATCACCCCGTCCTTCGACCACGAGCCCGCGGTCTTCACCGGCACCCTCTGATCAGACCCCGCCGTGCTCGCGCCACAGCGTGAGCAGGTCCGCCGCCCCGAGGACGTCGACCCCGACGTCCTCGGGGCGTTCGCGGCTGGTGAGGACGGTGAGCAGGGCCCGGGCGGGACCGCGCACCGCGGCGTCGCTCTTGCGGTGTGCGTGCTCGACGACCGGGCCCTCGGCGCGCAGCGTCACGACCCACTCGCCGGCGTCACCGAGCCCCTCGTCCGTCGCGTGCAGGTGCAGCGTGGCCCCGTCGGCGTGCAGGTCGGGCCGGCGCCTGGCGCTCAGGGTCACCATCGCCAGGTGCTCGTCGACCGCGTCGGCGGCGATCACCGGGTCGACGTCGGCGAGCGGGTCCCGGCCCGCCGCGATCTCGGCGTCCGCGCGGTGCACGAGCGTCTCGTGGCACTGCCGGCGCGCCCAGAACGACACCGGCACCGGCCCGCCGAACCCGCCGACCACCGTGTCCTCGCCGGCCGTGCGGATCGCCTGGGTCAGGGCCGCGGCGCCCTCGAGGAGCCAGGTCGACACCTCGTCGTCGGACTCCGGCATCGGCGGGTCGGTCGGTCCCCGACGCACGAGCTTCTCGCCGGGCCGGGAGACGGTGCCGGCGCACCAACGGTGCACGCCGCCGAGGTGGTCGGCGAGGTCGCGCGCGGTCCACTCCGGGCACGTCGGCACGCGCGCCTCCTGCCCCGCGGTGTGCACGGCGTCGGCGAACGCCGCGGTGTGCAGGACGACCTCGTCGAGGAAGCGCTCCGTGGTGGGCACGGTGATGGGCACGGACGCATCCTCGCCCACCACGGGAGACACCGTCAGCGCAGGCGCACGACCAGCTCGCCGTCCTCCTCGGTGGCCGCGTAGGCCGCGACGTCGTCGGCGCCCGTGGCGCAGGTCCCGTCGGCCAGCGAGAACTGGTGGTTGTGCAGCGGGCACATCACCACCTCGCCGTCGATCAGTCCGTCGGCGAGCGGACCGCCGCGGTGCGGGCAGATCGCCCGGAGCGCGTGCAGCCCGCCCGAGCGCGGCCGGAACACCGCGACCGGCTCGTCGCCGACGAGGAACGCCCGCCCCTCGCCGAGCGGGATCTGGTCGACCGGTCCGAGGCGCGCCTCGACCGCCGGCTGTGCGTCGGTGCTCATCGGTGCGAGCCCTCCCGGACGGGGACCTGCGGCAACGGGACCAGCGGCAGCGCGTCGTGGAACTGCCCCGGCGTCGACTCGGTCTGGTCGGCCGCCCACGGGTCGACGTAGCGGTCGACCGAGGCCTGCATCCGCGCGTCGAGCTCGGCGGCGATGCCCTCGGTGTCGTCGACGACGACGGCGATGAGGTGGTCGAGCCCCATCCGCGGCACGAAGTCGTACGTGCGCTCGAGCCAGTTCGCGTTCTCGCGGTAGTACTGCAGGAACCGGCCGGTGATCGTCATGGCCTCCTCGTGGGAGTCGACGGTCGCGAGGATGTCGCCCTTGCGGATCGTCGCGCCCGCCGCGCCGCCGACGTAGATCTGCCACTGGCCACCTTCGATCGCCACCAGCCCCACGTCCTTGACCATCGACTCCGCGCAGTTGCGCGGGCAGCCGGACACGGCGAGCTTCATCTTCGCCGGGCCCTCGATGCCCTTGTAGCGCTCCTCGAGGTCGATGCCGAGCCGCGTGGAGTCGCCGAGCCCGAAGCGACAGAAGTCGGTGCCGACGCAGGTCTTCACCGTGCGGAAGCTCTTGCCGTAGGCCCAGCCCGACGGCATGTCGAGGTCCGCCCACACCTCCGGCAGCTTCTCCTTGGGCACCCCGAGCAGGTCGATGCGCTGCCCGCCGGTCAGCTTGATCATCGGGATGTCGTGCTTCTCGGCGACGTCGGCGATGCGCCGCAGCTGGGCGGCGTCGGTGACCCCGCCGGACATCCGCGGCACCACCGAGAACGTCCCGTCGCGCTGGATGTTGGCGTGCACCCGGTCGTTGATGAACCGGCCGTCGCGCTCGTCCACGACGTCGTCGGGCCACATCATCCGCAGCAGCGCCGTCAGGCCCATCTTCGAGCCGACGTGCTCCCTGCCGTCGGGCGCGAGCGCCGCGAACACCGACGAGACGCTCTTGAGCTCCCGCGTGCGGATCTCGTGCATCAGGGTCGGCTTGTCCAGCGGGATGCCCGGCACGTAGTACGAGTCGGCCGGGTCCTCGGTGCCCGCACCACCCAGCGCCGCCTCGACGACCTCCGTGACCAGGCCCTTGCACGACCCGCAGCCCTTGCCGGCCCGCGTCTGCGCCATGCACGCCGACACCGAGTCGGCGCCGTGCTCCACGCACGCGACGAGGTCGCCCTTGGAGACGCCGTTGCAGTTGCAGATCTGGGTGTCGTCGGGCAGGTCGGCCGCGGCGGACTCGTCGCCGGCCGCACCGAGGTCGAACAGCAGCTTGATGCGCTCCTCGGGCAGCGCCGAGCGGCTGTCGAACGCCTGGGTCAGCGCCGCGACCTTGCTGACGTCGCCGACCAGCGTCGCGCCGATCAGCGTCCCGTCCCGGATGACGACGGTCTGGTAGACCCCGCGCCCGGTCTCGGAGAACTGCACGAACTCGTCGGACTCGCGCTCGGGGGCCTTGACGCCCATCTGCGCGACGTCGACGCCGGCGACCTTGAGCTTCGTCGCCAGCCGCGAGCCGTGGTACTCGGCGTCCGGGTTCGCGCCCGTGACCACGTCGGCGAGGACCGCGGCCTGCTCCCACAGCGGGCCGACGACGCCGTACACCTCGCCGCGGTGCTGGGCGCACTCGCCGACGACGAAGATTGCGTCGTCGTCGACCGAGCGCATCTTGTCGTCGACGACGATGGCGCGCTGCGTCTCGAGCCCCGACACCATCGCGAGCCCGATGTTGGGCCGGATGCCCGCGGTGACCACGACCATGTCGCACGCCAGGTCCGAGCCGTCGGTGAAGCGGACGCCGGAGACGCGCCGCTGCCCCCGATCGGTCGAGCCCCGCTCCGCGGCGTCTCCCGTCGTCAGGATCTCGTTCGTCTTGACCCCGAGGTGCAGGTGCATGCCCATCTGCTCGAGCTTGCTGCGCAGCACCTTCGACGCCTCGGCCTCGAGCTGCTGGTTCATCAGCACCTCGGTCGGGTGCACGACGTGCACCGCGACCCCGTGCTTCTGCAGCCCGGCCGCCGCCTCGAGCCCGAGCAGGCCGCCGCCGATGACGACGGCGGTCCGGTGGCTGTCCCCGATGGTCGAGCTCCGCTGCGCTGCGTCGCCCTCGACGTGGGCGAGCATCGCCTGCGCGTCGTCCAGCGACCGGAACCCGAACACCCCGCGCGTGAGCTCGGTGTTCGACGCCCACATGCCCTCCACGGGCGGGAAGAACGAGCGGCTGCCGGTGGCCAGCACGAGCACGTCGTACGGGGTCACCGACCCGTCGTCGCCGAGGACGACCTTCGCGTGCCGGTCGATGCGCACGATGCGGACGCCGGCGTGGAGCGTGATCCCGTTCTCGTCGTACCAGTCGAGCGGGTTGAGGTAGAGGTCGTCGGCGTCGTCGTTGTCCACCGCCTCGCCGGTCCCGACGGTCGAGCTCCGCTGCGCTGCGTCTCCCGCCGCGTTCGCCAGGACCTCGGAGAGCAGGATGCGGTTGTAGTTGCCGTAGGGCTCGTCGCCGAAGACGGTGATGGCGAACTGCTCGCCGCCGCCCCGCGCGAGGATCTCCTCGAGCGCGCGGGCGCCGGACATGCCGTTGCCGACGACCACCAGGCGGCGCATCAGACCTCCACCAGGCCGCAGTCGACGACGAGCGTGCCGCTGGTCCCGGCCGGGGCCGAGTAGTGCACCTCGACGGTGGTCCCGGCGAGGAGGTCCTCGACCACGCGCAGCGAGACGTGCATGTCGGACCTGGCGCCCACCGGCAGCCACCGCGCAGGCGCGCCGTCGAACACGAGGACGACCGTGGCGAGCTCGTCGGAGGAGTTGCCCGCGCGCACGTAGAGGACCTGGCCGGTCACGCCCTCGGGCACGGTGTAGGTCAGCGTCGGGTGCAGCAGGGCCGGCTTGTCCAGCCCCTGCCCGTCGAACGCGAACGCGCCCTGCAGGAACCGTGGCGTGGTCATCATGCGGGGGTGTCCTCCCGGGTGGTGGCGGCTTCCAGTGCGACCGCGCAGACCTTGAACTCGGGCATGCGTGAGGCCGGGTCCAGCGCGGGGTTCGTGAGGTCGTTGATCGTCTGCTCGCCCGCCCAGTGGAACGGCGCGAAGACCGTGTCGGGCCGGATCGTCGGGGTCAGCCGGGCGCGCACCCGGGCGCGGCCGCGGCGCGTGCGCAGCAGGAGGTCGCCGCCCTCGGCCACGCCGAGCCGGGCGGCGAGGTCGGGGTGGATGTCGACGGAGGGCTCCGGCTCGGTGTCCAGCAGCGCCTTGGTGCGGCGGGTCTGCGTGCCCGACTGGTAATGGGCGCGGCTGCGGCCGGTGGTCAGGCGGTAGGGGTACTCGTCGTCCGGGGTCTCGGCGGCGTCGCGGTGGTGCACGACGTGGAAGCGGGCGCGCCCGTCGGGCGTCGGGAAGCCGTCCCGGAACAGCCGCGGCGTGCCCGCGTCGTCCTCGGAGCGGCACGGCCAGAACACGCCGCGCTCGGCCTCGATCCGCTCCCAGGTGATGCCCGCGTAGTCGGCCTTGCCGCCGGCGCTGGCGCGGCGCAGCTCGTCGAACACGGCGCGGGGGTCGTCGTCGAAGTGGTCGCCACGCCCGAGGCGCCGGGCCAGGTCGGCGAGCACGGCGAGGTCGCTGCGCACGCCGTCCGGGGCGTCGGTGGCGCGCCGGCGGCGCAGCACGCGACCCTCGAGGTTGGTCATCGTGCCGTCCTCCTCGGCCCACTGCGTGGTGGGCAGGACGACGTCGGCGAGCTCGGCGGTCTCGGAGAGGAAGAGGTCGGAGACGGCGAGGAAGTCGAGGCTGCGCAGCCGCTCGCGCACGTGGGCGGCGCGCGGGGCGGAGACGGCGACGTTGGAGGCCATCACCAGCAGCGCGCGGACGCCGCCGTCGGAGCCGAGGCGGTCGAGCATCTCGTAGGCCGAGACGCCGGGCTGCGGGAGCTCGTCGGGGTCGACGCCCCAGACGCCCGCCACGTGGGCGCGGGCGGCGGGGTCGGCGAGCATCCGGTAGCCGGGCAGCTGGTCGGCCTTCTGCCCGTGCTCGCGCCCGCCCTGCCCGTTGCCCTGGCCGGTCATCGTCGCCCAGCCGCTGGACGGGCGGCCGGGCAGACCGAGGGCGAGCGCCAGGTTGATCCACGCCAGCGCGGTGTCCGACCCCTTCGCGTGCTGCTCGGCGCCCCGACCCGAGAGGATCATCGTCGCCCGGGACTCGGCGAGCAGCCGGACCGCACGCTCCATCACCGCGACCGGGACGCCGGTGATGCGCTCGACGCGGTCGGGCCAGTACTGGCGCAGCGCGCGCTTCACCGCGGGCCAGCCGGTGGTGCGCTCGGCGATGTACGCGGTGTCGACCAGGCGGTGCTTGACCGCGAGGTGCAGCAGGCCGTTGGCCAGGGCGAGGTCGGTGCCGGGCACGGGCTGGAGGTGCACGTCGGCGGCGGCCGCGGTGGCGGTGTAGCGCGGGTCGACGACGAGGTGGGTCGCCCCGCGGTCGCGGCCGGCGGCGAACCACCGCATCGCGGGCGGCATGACGTCGGCCGGGTTGGAGCCGACGAGCAGCACGGTGTCGGCGCGGGCGATGTCGGACAGCGGGAACGGCATGCCGCGGTCCACCCCGAACGCCTTCGTCGCCGCCGCGGCCGCCGACGACATGCAGAAGCGTCCGTTGTAGTCGATCGAGGCGCTGCGCAGTGCGACCCGGACGAACTTGCCGGCCTGGTAGGCCTTCTCGTTGGTCATCCCGCCGCCGCCGAACAGGCCCGCGGCGTCCGGGCCGTAGCGCTCCTGGGCGACGGTCAGCCCGTCGGCGATCCGTTGGAGGGCCTCGTCCCAGGTCGCGGCGCGGAACGGCTCGTTGCGCGCGTCACGGACCAGCGGCGTCGTGAGCCGGTCGGGGTGGCCGAGCAGCTCGGCCGCCGACAGGCCCTTCTCGCAGAGCCCGCCGCGGTTGGTCGGGAACGGCGCGCCGGTCACCTCGAGCACCGGCCCCGCGGCGTGCGCACGCGGGGTCAGCGTCATCGCGCACTGCAGCGAGCAGTACGGGCAGTGCGTGCTGACGCCCTGCTCGGGCGCCGATCCGGAGATCGGCAGGTGGGACCCGGCCATGGCTCCCACGCTGCGGGGGAGCCGTTGCCGGGCGGTTACACGAGCGCTACACCTGGGCGAGCGACGGCGCGGCGCCCGTCACTCCCGGGGCGGCCGGACCGAACTCCTCGGCGATCAGCTCGTAGGAGCGGCGCCGCTCGGCGGCGTCGTGGATCGGGGTGACGATCATGATCTCGTCGGCGTCGGCCTCGCGGGCCCGGCGCTCGAGGTCGTCGCGGACCTCGGCCGGCGTGCCGGCGGTCGTCTTCGACGCCATCGCCTGCTCGACCTGGAGCTCGACGGGGCTCCAGTCGTGGGCGAGCGCCTCCTCCGGGCTCGGCAGCGGGCCGGGGTTGCCGGTGCGCAGGCGCGCCATCGACAGCGCGTGGGCGCGACCCATGGCCCGGGCGCGCTCGGCGTCCTCGCTGCACATGACCGCGGCGGCGAGGATGACGTGCGGGTCCTGCGCGCCGGCGGCGTCGCTGGGACGGAACTGCTGGCGGTAGATGCGTGTTGCCTCGCCCGGGTCGGCGCCGCCGAAGTGGCCGGCGTAGGCGAAGCCGGTGCCGAACGCGGCCGCGGCCTGCCCGCCGTAGTAGCTCGACGCGAGGATCCAGACCGGCGGGAGCGGGACGTCGTCGGGCACGGCGACGATGCCGGCGAACGGGTGGTCGGCGGGGAAGCCGTCGACGTAGCCGCGGAGCTCGGAGAACTGCTCGGGGAAGTCGTCGGCGGTGAGGGCCTCGCGGCTGCGGCGCAGGGCGATCGCGGTGCGCGGGTCGGTGCCGGGTGCGCGCCCGAGACCGAGGTCGATGCGGTCCGGGTAGAGCCCGGCCAGCGCGCGGAACGTCTCGGCGACCTTCAGCGGGGAGTGGTTCGGCAGCATGATCCCGCCGGAGCCGACGCGCAGGGTGCTGGTCGCGCCGGCGGCGGCGCCGATGAGGATCTCGGGGCTGGAGCTCGCGACGCTCGGGATGCCGTGGTGCTCGGCGAGCCACATGCGCCGGTAGCCGGCGCGCTCGACGGTGCGGGCGAGCTCGACGGTCTCGTGCAGGGCCGCCGAGGTGGGCGTGCCGGAGGGGACCGGGGAGAGGTCCAGGACCGAGAGCTCGAGATCGCGCATGTCCGGTGCAACGTCGTCGCGCGGGACGTGTGTTCCGGCGGGTGTCCCGATCCGGGACGTCCCGCGCAGCGCGCTCGGCCGGGGAGATTAAGGTCACTGCTACCGCGTCCTCGTGGCGACGAAGATGCGGCGGTCGTCCGGCGACGAGGCCGGTGTGGGACGTAGGGAGCACGACGGTGCGCATCGGTGTGCCCCGGGAGGCCGGGGAGCACGAGACCCGGGTGGCCGCGACGCCGGCCACGGTGGTCGGGCTGGTCGACCTGGGGGCGACGGTCGTCGTCGCGCCGGGCGCGGGGGAACGCGCGAGCTTCACCGACGACGCCTACGCGGCGGCCGGGGCCGAGCTCGGCGACCCGTGGTCGGCGGACGTGGTGCTCACGCTGCGCCCGCCCGTCGCGGCGGACCTGGACCGGATGGCGCCGGGCACCACGCTCGTCACCATGGTCGGTCCGGCCCGCAACCCGGGGCTCCTCGAGGACCTCGCCGCGCGCGGATTGACGGTGCTCGCCACCGACGCCGTGCCCCGGATCTCCCGTGCCCAGTCACTGGACGTCCTCAGCTCGATGGCCAACATCGCGGGCTACCGGGCGGTGGTCGAGGCCGCGCACCGGTTCGGCCGGTTCTTCACCGGCCAGGTCACCGCGGCGGGCAAGGTGCCGCCGGCGAAGGTGCTGGTCGCGGGCGCGGGCGTCGCCGGGCTCGCGGCGATCGGCGCGGCGAGCAGCCTCGGCGCGGTCGTGCGGGCCACCGACCCGCGTCCCGAGGTCGCCGAGCAGGTCCGGTCGCTGGGCGGGGAGTTCCTCGCCGTGGAGGTCCCCGACGCCGCGCAGGAGTCCTCCGACGGCTACGCCCGCGCCACCTCCGCCGCCTACGACGCGCGCGCCGCGGAGATCTACACCGAGCAGGCCGCCGACGTCGACGTCGTCATCACCACCGCCCTCATCCCCGGCCGCCCCGCGCCCCGCCTGCTCACCGCCGAGGACGTCGCGCTGATGAAGCCCGGCAGCGTGATCGTGGACATGGCCGCGGGGCAGGGCGGCAACGTCGAGGGCTCGGTGCCCGACGAGGTCGTCGTCACCGGGAACGGCGTGACGATCGTCGGCGACACCGACCTCGCCGCCCGCCTGCCCACCCAGGCCTCGCAGCTCTACGGCACCAACCTCGTCAACCTGCTCAAGCTGCTGGTCCCCGAGAAGGACGGGCAGCTGGTCCTCGACCTCGAGGACGTCGTCATCCGCTCGATGACCGTGACCCACCACGGCGACGTGCTCTGGCCGCCCCCGCCGATCCCGGTGTCGGCGGCGCCGGCGGCCGCCGGCGTGCCGGTCGAACCGGTCGCGTCGACGCCGGTCGTCGAGCCGAAGCGGCCGGTGTCGCCCGCCCGGCGCTACGCGCTGGTGGCCGTCGGGTTCGCGCTGCTGTTCACGGCGACGGCGTTCGCGCCGGCCGAGCTCGCCACCAACCTCACGGTGTTCGTGCTGGCCGTGGTCATCGGGTACTACGTCATCGGCAAGGTCCACCACGCCCTGCACACACCGCTGATGTCGGTGACCAACGCGATCTCCGGCGTCGTCGTGGTGGGCGCGCTGCTGCAGTTCGGACAGCACGGCGTCGTGGTGTCGGTGCTCGCGTTCGTCGCCGTGCTGCTGGCCAGCATCAACATCGTCGGCGGCTTCGCGGTGACGCGCCGGATGCTCGCCATGTTCACGAAGGGCCCTGCCCAGGAGAGGACGTCACCGTGAGCGCCGGAGCAGCCGCCACCGCGGCCTACGTCGTCGCGGCCCTGCTCACCGTCATGAGCCTCGCCGGGCTGTCGCGGCACGAGACCGCGCGCTCCGGCGTCGCGTACGGCATCGCCGGCATGGCCGTGGCCCTCGTCGCGACCGTCGTGATGGTGGCCGAGTCGGTGTCCGCGGGCGCGGTCGCGCTGCTCGCCGTGGCCATGGTCGTCGGCGGCGGCATCGGGCTGTGGCGCGCCCGGGTCGTCGAGATGACCGGGATGCCCGAGCTCATCGCGCTGCTGCACAGCTTCGTCGGTCTCGCCGCGGTGCTCGTCGGGTGGAACGGTTACCTCGAGGTGGAGGCGGTCGGACCGGCGCAGACCACCGTCGCGCCGGACCTCCTCGCCATCCACTCGGTCGAGGTCGGCATCGGGGTCTTCATCGGCGCGGTGACGTTCACCGGCTCGCTCGTCGCGTACGGGAAGCTCTCGGGGCGGATGAAGTCGCGCCCGCTGACGCTGCCGGGCAAGAACGCGCTGAACCTGGGCGCGCTCGTGGCGTTCGCGGCGCTGACCGTCGGGTTCACCGTGGCGCCGTCGCTGGGCCTGATGATCGCGATCACCGCGGTGGCGCTGGCGCTGGGCTGGCACCTCGTCGCCTCGATCGGCGGCGGGGACATGCCGGTCGTCGTCTCGATGCTCAACAGCTACTCGGGCTGGGCCGCGGCCGCGTCGGGCTTCCTGCTCGACAACACGCTGCTCATCGTCACCGGGGCGCTCGTCGGGTCGTCCGGTGCGTACCTGTCGTACGTCATGTGCCAGGCGATGAACCGCTCGTTCCTGTCGGTCATCGCCGGGGGCTTCGGCGTCGAGTCCGGGACGGCGGCAGCCGTGGAGGGCGAGCACCGCGAGGTCAGCGCCGAGGAGGTCGCCGCGATGCTCGGCGACGCGTCGTCGGTGGTGATCGTCCCCGGCTACGGCATGGCGGTCGCGCAGGCGCAGTACCCCGTCGCCGACCTCACCCGCCGGCTCACCGACCGCGGCGTCGAGGTCCGCTTCGGCATCCACCCTGTCGCCGGGCGTCTGCCCGGGCACATGAACGTGCTGCTCGCCGAGGCCAAGGTCCCCTACGACATCGTGCTGGAGATGGACGAGATCAACGACGACCTGGCCTCCACCAGCGTCGTCCTCGTCATCGGCGCCAACGACACCGTCAACCCGGCCGCGATGGAGGACCCGGCGAGCCCCATCGCGGGCATGCCGGTGCTGCGCGTCTGGGAGGCCAAGGACGTCGTGGTGTTCAAGCGGTCGATGGCCGTGGGCTACGCCGGCGTGCAGAACCCGCTGTTCTTCCGCGAGAACACCTCGATGATCTTCGGTGACGCCAAGGCCCGCGTGGAGGACATCCTCAAGGCGCTGTGAGGATCGTCAGCAGGTCCTGCCGCTCGAACATCACCGCGGAGTCCACGGCGGTGGGGTGACCCGCGCGGGGGTCGGCGCCGGCCGCGACGAGGACGCGGACGACGGCCTCCTCGCCCTTGAACACCGCGCCGGCGATCGGGGACTGTCCGCGGTCGTTGAGCCGGTCGACGTCCGCGCCCCGCTCCACCAGCGCGGACACCGCGTCGGCGTGCCCGTGGTACGCCGCGAGCATGACGAGCGTGTCGCCGTTCTCGTTGGTGAGGTTCACCGGCACGCCGGCGTCGACGTACTGCGCCAGCGATGCCGCGTCGCCCTCGCGCGCGAAGCCGAACACCCGGATCGCGAGCTCGCGGACGCCTTCGTCGACCGGGGCCTGGCCGGGCGCCGCGGCGCCGGGTGCGGGGGCGGAGGGGTCAGGTGGCTGCGCCATGTGAGCAGTATGGAGTGCTGGAGCACGCAGAAGTGCTCACGAGCCCGCAGGGCACAGCAGGAGCGGCACGCGCTGCTCGGCGTCGGTGAGCGAGCCGTGGTGCCCGACCAGCGCCGTCTCCCGCGGCTCGATCCGCGAGCGCACGAGCGTCCAGTTCCCCCGCGCGGCCGCCACGACGTCGCCGATGCGACCGCGGGCGGTGTCGGTGACCGCGCCGCCGAACCACCCCTCGGCGATCGCCTCGTCCCGCGTGCGCACCCACGCCGCCTCGCCCAGCTCCTCGCGCCACGCCGCCACCACGTCGTCGAGGGCCCCGTCGGCGGCGAACACGTGCCGCACCCGCGCCTCGCCCGCCAGCCGGCGCACGCCCGCGAGCAGCGCCGGCGTGGTGTCGACGTCGACGCGCCAGCCGGCGTCGGTGCCGACCATCCCGTGGTCGGCGACGACGGCGAGCACCGTGTCGGCCGGCAGGTCCTCCGCGATCGCCGCGACCAGCCGGTCGACCACCGCGAGCTGCAGGCGCCACGGCCGGCTGCCCGGACCGTGCGCGTGCCCGACCATGTCGAGGTCGCCGTGGTAGGCGTAGACGAACGTCCGCTCCTCGGCGGCGTCGGTCTGCAGGGCGTCGAGCACCTCGGCCCCGAGGTCGCCCAGCGCCGTGACCCCGCGGAAGCGCCCGCCCCGCAGCGCCGCCCGCGTCAGCCCCGAGCGCCGCTGGATCTCCGGGGCCACCGTGGTCACCGCGACGCCGGCCCGCGCCGCGCGCTGCAGCACGGTCGGCGCGCCCTGCACCTGCTCGGGCGGCAGCTCGGTGCGCAGGTCCACGGGGTCGGCGGCGCCGTGGGCGCACCAGCGCAGCGTGTTGAGCACGACGTCCGCCGGCGCGGCCGGGTCGTCGAGCGGCGGCACACCCATGCTGTAGCCGACGATCCCGTGCTCGCCCGGCGGCAGGCCGGTGCCCAGCGTCGTCACGCTGACCGCCGTCGTCGCCGGGAACCCGGCGACGAGCGTGCGCCCGCGGGCCGCGAGCTCGGCCAGCGCCGGCGCGCGGTCGGCGTGGGCGTCGAGCAGGTCGGCGCCGAGCCCGTCGACCAGCAGCAGCGCGACCCCGCGGGCCGCACCGACGCCGAGGCTGTCCTCGAACCCCGCGACGCCGAGCGCGGCCGCCAGCGACGGGGAGACGTCGGCGAGGGTGCGGGCGGTCCCGACGTCCTCCATGCGGGCCGATCGTAGGAGCCACCGGACGGGACCCGCCGGGACCCTCGCCGTGGCGCAGGGTCATCGCGTCACCACTTCGCGTGAGTTGATCAAGGACAATCGGGCGTCCGAGGACCTATCCTCCCCCGAGGTCCGGTCCGAGCGGAGGGCGCGCGATGACGACGACGTCAGGGGGAGCGGGCGGGGCGACTGCGCCGTCCGCGCAGGAACTGCCAACGGCGGTCGACGACGAGGTGCTCGAGCAGGAGCGCCGGCGCTGGACGCCCGCCAAGATCGCGATCTGGGCAGGGATCGCGGTCCTCGGCGGGCTCGGCTGGGTGATGATCGCCCTCGTCCGCGGCGAGACGGTCAACGCGATCTGGTTCGTCTTCGCGGCGGTGGCGACCTACCTCATCGCCTACCGCTTCTACTCGACCTACATCGAGCGCAAGCTGCTCGAGCCCGACGACCGGCGGGCCACCCCGGCCGAGCACTCGGAGAACGGCCAGGACTACCTGCCGACCGACCGCCGGGTGCTCTACGGGCACCACTTCGCCGCGATCGCCGGCGCCGGGCCCCTCGTCGGCCCCGTGCTCGCCGCGCAGATGGGCTACCTGCCGGGCACGATCTGGATCATCGTCGGCGTCGTCCTCGCCGGGGCCGTGCAGGACTACCTCGTGCTGTTCTTCTCGATGCGCCGCGGCGGGCGCTCGCTGGGACAGATGGCGCGCGACGAGCTCGGCACCGTCGGCGGTGCGGCCGCGGTGATCGCGACGCTCGCCATCATGATCATCCTGATCGCGGTGCTCGCCCTGGTCGTCGTCCAGGCCCTCGGCGAGAGCCCCTGGGGCGTCTTCTCGGTCGCGATGACCATCCCCATCGCCCTGTTCATGGGCTTCTACCTGCGCTACCTGCGCCCCGGGAAGGTCGGCGAGGTCTCGGCGATCGGCGTGGCCCTGCTGCTGCTCGCGATCGTCGCCGGCGGCTGGATCTCCGAGAGCGGGCTCGCCGAGGCCTTCACCCTGAGCCGCACCACCCTCGCGTGGTGCATCGTGATCTACGGCGTCGTCGCCGCCGTGCTGCCGGTGTGGATGCTGCTCGCGCCGCGCGACTACCTGTCGACGTTCATGAAGATCGGCACGATCGTGCTGCTCGCGGTGGCCGTCGTCGTCGTGCGCCCGGAGGTCGCGACGCCCGCGATCAGCGAGTTCGCCGGCCGCTCGGACGGGCCGGTCGTCCCCGGGCCGCTGTTCCCGTTCCTGTTCGTCACCATCGCCTGCGGCGCGCTGTCGGGCTTCCACGCCCTCATCTCGTCGGGCACCACGCCGAAGCTGGTGGAGAAGGAGCGGCAGACCCGCTTCATCGGCTACGGCGGCATGCTCATGGAGTCGTTCGTCGCGATCATGGCCCTGGTCGCGGCCATCTCCATCGACCGCGGCATCTACTTCGCCATGAACGCGCCGACGGCCCTGACCGGCGGCACGGTCGAGACCGCGGCGGCGTTCGTCAACTCCCTCGGGCTGACCGGGGTGAACGTCGCCCCCGACCAGCTGGCGGGCGCGGCGACGATGGTGGGCGAGCAGAGCATCGTCTCGCGCACCGGCGGCGCCCCGACCCTGGCGCTGGGCCTGTCCCAGATCCTGTCGCAGTTCCTGGGCGGCGCCGCCCTCGCGAGCTTCTGGTACCACTTCGCGATCATGTTCGAGGCGCTGTTCATCCTCACCGCCGTCGACGCCGGCACGCGGGTGGCGCGCTTCATGCTGCAGGACGCGGTGGGCACCTTCGTCCCCCGCTTCCGCGACACGTCCTGGCGCACCGGCGCGTGGATCGGGACCGTGGTCATGGTCGGCGGCTGGGGCGGCATCCTGATCATGGGCGTCACCGACCCCCTGGGCGGGATCAACACGCTCTTCCCGCTGTTCGGCATCGCGAACCAGCTGCTCGCGGCCGTCGCGCTCGCGGTGTGCCTCGCGATCGTCGCCCGCCGCGGGACGGTGCGGTACCTGTGGATCGTGCTGGTGCCCCTGGTCGCCGTCGCGGTGATCACGGTGACGGCGTCGCTGTACAAGATCTTCTCGCCGGTGCCCGGCGTCGGGTACTGGGCGCAGCACTTCGCCTACCGGGACGCGATCGCGGCGGGCCGCACCAGCATGGGCGCGGCGCGCAACCCGGCCCAGATGGAGGCGGTGGTCCGCAACACCTTCATCCAGGGCAGCCTCTCGATCGTCTTCCTCGTCCTGACGCTGATCGTCATCGCGGCGGCGACCATCGCCGCCGTCCGCTCGATCCGGGCGGGTGGGCTGCCCGGCCACGAGGACGAGCCGGTGCCGTCGGCGCGCTACGCCCCCTCCGGGCTGATCCCGACGCCGGCCGAGAAGGAGCTCGAGAAGCGGTGGCTGGCGACGGCCGGCGCGCCGGCCCGTGGCGGGGGCGGGCACTGATGCCCGCGGCCGTCCTCACGGGGTGGCGGGCGGTGCGGTGGTGGTTCCGCGGTGTGCTCGGGGCGGACGCCTACGAGCGCTACCTGGCCCACCACGACCGCAGCGGGCACGACCACCCGCCGATGAGCGAGCGCGAGTTCTGGCGCGCCCGCACCGATCACCAGGAGCGGAACCCGCAGGGACGCTGCTGCTGATCCCAGGACGACGACGCCCCCGCCGCTCCGGAGAGCGACGGGGGCGTCGTGGTGGGGCGGGTGCTGCTACGCGACGCCGAGGCGCTGCTTGAGGGCCTCGAGCTCGTCGCGCATGGAGGTCGGGAGCTTGTCCCCGATCGAATCGAACCACTCCTCGATGAGCGGGATCTCCGCCTTCCACTCGTCGAGGTCGACCTTCAGCGACGCCTCGATGTCCTCCATCGGCTCCGACAGCCCGTCGGTGTCGATCTGGCCGGCGTCCGGGACGTGGCCGATCGCGGTCTCCGTGGCGGCGGCCTTGCCCTCGAGCCGCTCGATGATCCACTTGAGGACGCGGCCGTTCTCGCCGAACCCGGGCCACAGGAAGCGGCCGTCGTCACCGCGGCGGAACCAGTTGACGTAGAAGATCCGCGGCAGCTTGTCGGCGTCCGCGCCCTTGCCCACGTCGATCCAGTGCTGGAAGTAGTCGCCGACGTTGTAACCGATGAACGGGATCATGGCCATCGGGTCGCGGCGGACCTGGCCGACGGCGCCGGCCGCGGCCGCGGTCTTCTCCGACGACAGCGTGGCGCCCATGAAGGTGCCGTGCTGCCAGTCGAACGACTCGTTGACCAGCGGGATCGTCGTCTTGCGGCGCCCGCCGAAGAGGATCGCCGAGATCGGCACGCCGTTGGGGTCCTCCCACTCGGGCGCGAGGATCGGGCACTGGCTCATCGGTGTGCAGTACCGCGAGTTCGGGTGGGCGGCGGGCTCCCCGGCGTCGCCGTTGGAGGGCGTCCAGTCCTTGCCCTTCCAGGAGGTGGCGTGGTCGGGCTGCCCCTCCATGCCCTCCCACCAGATGTCCTTGTCGTCGGTGAGGGCGACGTTGGTGAACAGGGAGTTCCCGCGCTCGATGGTGCGCATCGCGTTCGGGTTGGTCTTCCAGTTCGTGCCCGGGGCGACGCCGAAGAAGCCGGCCTCGGGGTTGACCGCGTAGAGACGGCCGTCGGCGCCGAAGCGCATCCACGCGATGTCGTCGCCGAGCGTCTCGACCTTCCAGCCGGGGATCGTCGGTTCGAGCATCGCGAGGTTGGTCTTGCCGCAGGCGCTCGGGAACGCGGCCGCGACGTAGTAGACCTTCTCCTCGGGGCTGATCAGCTTGAGGATCAGCATGTGCTCGGCGAGCCAGCCCTCGTCACGGGCCATCGCCGACGCGATGCGCAGCGAGTAGCACTTCTTGCCGAGCAGCGCGTTGCCGCCGTAGCCGGAGCCGTAGCTCCAGATCGTGCGCTCCTCGGGGAAGTGGGTGATGTACTTCGTCTCGTTGCACGGCCACTTGACGTCGCGCTGGCCCGGCTCGAGCGGGGCGCCGACGGAGTGCAGCGCGGGCACCCAGTCGGTGTCGCCGTCGAGGAGTCGCTGCACCTCGGGGCCCATGCGCGTCATGATGTGCATCGAGGTCACGACGTAGGCCGAGTCGCTGATCTCGACGCCCAGCATCGGGCGCTCGGCGTTCGTCGGGCCCATGCAGAACGGGATGACGTACATCGTCCGCCCGCGCATGCAGCCCCGGTACAGCTCGGTCATGGTGGCCTTCATCTCGGCCGGGTCCATCCAGTTGTTGGTGACCCCCGCGTCGGCCGGGTCGACCGAGCAGATGAAGGTGCGCTCCTCGACCCGCGCGACGTCGTCGGGGTCGGAGGCGGCGTAGAACGAGTTCGGCTTCTTGGCCGGGTCGAGCTGGACGAACGTGCCGGCGTCGACGAGCTCCGTGGTCAGCCGGTCCCACTCGTCCTGGGACCCGTCGCACCACACCACCCGGTCGGGGGTGGTCAGCGCGGCGACCTCCTCGACCCAGTCGAGCACCTCGCGGCGTCGGATCGGCGGGTTCTCGAGTCCTTGGATGGTCGGAACAGCAGTCATGCGTCTCCTCGGTCGCTCGCTCGCCGGAACGCCGCGACCGCGAAGCGGCCCCGGTCGCCTCGGGAACGGACGAACCGCGGAGCACGGCCTCGTGCCCCGCTGACTCGTCCGTCGGGGTGTACGACGTTAACGAGACTTCTTCCGCAGGACACCGCCGACTGCTGTCGGGGGCCTCACTTCCACGATCAAGCTGAACGATTCAGGCCCGATCCGGCAAACCCAGGGTGTCCAGCACCCCCGGCAGGACGTCACCCAGGCCGTCGACGAGGCGGACGGTCGCGACCGCGTCGGCGCGGCTCGGACCGGCCGTGACCACCGCGACGGGCAGGCCGCGGCGGGTCGCGGCGTGGACGAACCGCAGCCCCGACATCACCGTCAGTGACGAGCCGAGGACCACCAGGGACCGTGCCCCCTCGACCAGCCCGAAGCAGTGGTCGACACGCGGGCGGGGCACGGATTCCCCGAAGAAGACGACGTCGGGCTTGAGCGGGCCGTCGCCGCACGACGGGCACGCGGCCATGGTGAAGCGGTCGAGCTCGGCGTCGGGCAGCTCCGCGTCGCCGTCGGGGTTGATCGCCGAGGCCGGCGCGCCGAAGCCGGGGTTCAGGGCGGTCAGGCGCTGCTGGATCTCGGTGCGGCCCGGCGTCGCGCGGCAGCCGAGGCACACGACGCGGTCGAGCGCGCCGTGCAGCTCGACGACGTCGCGCGCGCCCGCGGCCTGGTGCAGGCCGTCGACGTTCTGGGTGATGACCCCGCGGAGCAGGCCGGCGCGCTGCAGCGACGCGACCGCCCGGTGGCCGGCGTTCGGGCGCGCGCCGGCGATCTGCGGCCAGCCGACGTGGCTGCGCGCCCAGTACCGGTGCCGCGCGACGGGGTCGCCGACGAAGGCGTCGTAGGTCATCGGGGCGTGGCGGCGCGCGGCGCTCGTCGGCCCGCGGTAGTCGGGGATGCCGGAGTCGGTGGAGATCCCGGCGCCGGTGAGCACGAGCGCCCCGCCCTCGGCGATCAGCGTCGCGAGCGCGTTGACGTCACCCCGGACGTCGACCTCGGACTCCCACGCCTCCTGCGGCGCGGTGTAGCGCATGAGCGACCGGACCACCGCTCCATGATGCGCCTCCTCCCATGTGAGCGAACTTTGGTGCTATAGGCCCAAAGTTCGCTCACGACCTCAGCGGCCGGGCGACACCGAGGTCATGTGGTAGTCGGGCACGCGGAGCGGGGGCATGGCGGCGCGGGTGAACCAGTCCTTCCACTCCCGCGGCAGGGTCCGCTCGGTGGTGCCGGCCTCGGTGACGCGGCGCAGGAGGTCCAGCGGCGACTCGTTGAACCGGAAGTTGTTCACCTCGCCCGCGATCTCCCCGTTCTCGACGAGGTAGACGCCGTCGCGCGTCAGGCCCGTGAGCAGCAGCGTCGTCGGGTCGACCTCGCGGATGTACCAGAGGCAGGTGAGCAGCAGCCCCCGCTCGGTCGAGGCCACCATCTCCTCGAGCGTGGCGTCCTCGCCGCCGGTGAGCACGAGGTTGTCGGTGGGCGCGGCGAACGGCGCGTCGTACTCCGCGGCGGCCGCGCGCGGGTAGGCGAGCGTGGCCACCGTGCCCTCGCGCACCCACTCGACCCGCCCGGTGGTGGCCCCGTTGTCGAACACCGAGACCTCGTCGCCGGAGTACGTCGTCGCGAGCACCGGGGTGTAGGCGAGGTCGGGGAAGCCGGGCGCGGCCGGATCGCCGGCGAGGGTCAGCGGCAGCGGGCCGAGGCGCTCGCCGACCCGCGTGCCACCGGCGCGGGAGAAGGCCGAGCGGCCCTCCTGCGCCGGGCGCCCGCCCATCGACCAGGCGAGGTAGATCATCAGGTCGGACACCGCGGACGGCGGCAGGAGCGTCTCGTACCGCCCGGCGGGCAGCGCGATCCGCCGCCGGCCCCACGGCAGCCGGTCGCGCAGCCGCTCGACCAGCGCGGCGACGTCGACGTCCGCCACGTCGAGCGCGCCCTCGCCGCCCCAGACCGAGGTGCCGGTCGCCGGGTCCTTGAGGTTGAGCTCGACCGACCCGCCCGGCTCGACCCAGCGGCGGCGCACGCCCGCCGAGGTCCCGAGCCACGAGGTGGTCACGTGGTGCTCGGCGAACCCGAACGACGCCTCGTCGGGCCGGAACGACGCCCCGAGCTCCTCGGCGAGGCGGGCGAACACCGCCATCGACGTCTCGCCGGCGCCGTCGTCCCAGGCGGCGGTGCCGGAGCTGCCGGCGCCCGCTCCGTCCTCCGGCGCGGGCAGCGGCGCCGCGTCCCGCGCCGGTCCGGCCCGTCGCGCGGCCTGCACCGCGCCGGCGACGGCCTCCTCGAGCACCGCGTCGCCCTCGGGGCCCGCGGCGAGCGCGGTGGGCGCGGGCACCGTCGCCACACCGGCCCCGGTGCCGCCCTCGAGCGGTACGAGCATGATCACCGACAGGCGGCGCTCGACGGTCTGCCCGTTGGTCGTCATCGTGGAGTTCGCCCAGCGCACGACCGCCTCGGACACCTCGCGCACCAGTGCCACCGCCCCCGCGTCGGGCGCCCGCCGGGCGGCGATCGTCAGCGCGCGCTCCACCAGCGCGGACCCGGGCGCGCTCACGATCCGCTCCCCGTGTTGAGGACGGTGACCTGCCGGAACAGCGCCGACGGGCACCCGTGACTGACCGGTGCGACCTGACCGGGCTGCGCCTTGCCGCAGTTGAACGCCCCGCCGAGCCGCCACGTCGACCGTCCGCCGACGGCCTCGAGCGAGCCCCAGAAGTCCGTCGTCGTCGCCTGGTACGCGACGTCGCGGACCTGCCCGACGAGCTCGCCGCCGCGGATGCGGTGGAAGCGCTGGCCCGTGAACTGGAAGTTGTAGCGCTGCATGTCGATCGACCAGGAGCGGTCGCCGACGATGTAGATCCCGTCCTCGACGCCGTCGATGAGCGCCGCGGTGGGCCGGTCGGTGTCCGGGTCGGCGCGCAGCGACACGTTGGCCATCCGCTGCAGCGGCACGTGCTCGGCGGAGTCGGCGTAGGCGCAGCCGTTGGAGCGGCCCAGACCCAGCCGCGGGGCGAACGACCGGTCGACCTGGTACCCGACGAGCACGCCGTCGCGGACGAGGTCGAACTCCTGCGCGGCGACGCCGTCGTCGTCGTAGCCGACGCTCGCGAGCCCGTGCGGGACGGTGCGGTCGCCGGTGACGGTGAGGACGTCGCTGCCGTAGCGCAGGGCGCCGAGCTGGTCGGGGGTGGCGAAGCTCGTGCCGGCGTAGGCGGCCTCGTAGCCGATCGCCCGGTCGTACTCGGTGGCGTGCCCGATCGACTCGTGGATCACCAGCCACAGGTTGGTGGGGTCGATGACGAGGTCGGTCGGGCCCGCCTCGACGCTCGGCGCGCGGACCTTCTCGGCGAGCAGTTCGGGCAGCTCGGCGAGCTCGGCGTCCCAGTCCCACCCGGTGCCGGTGAGGTACTCCCAGCCGCGGCCCACCGGCGGGGCGAGCGTGCGCAGCGTCTCGAAGCCGCCGCCGGCGCGGTCCACGGTGGTGATCGTGACGTCGGGGTCGATGCGGACCCGCTGCTGGGTCGTGCGCGTGCCGGCGGTGTCGGCGTAGAAGGTCTGCTCCTTGACCTGCACGCAGCTCGCCGCGACGTGGTCGACGCCCGGGGCCGCGAGCAGCGCGGTCGAGCGCTCGGTGAGCAGCGCGATCTTGTCGGCGACGTCGACGCGCCACGGGTCGAGGTCGTAGGGCGAGACCCAGGTGGCGTCGGGGTGCACCGGCTCGTCGGCGAGGACCACGCGCTCGGTGGCGAGCGCGGCGAGGGTCCCGGACACCTCGACGGCCCGGCGCGCGGTCGCCGCGGCGGTGTCCGGCGTGAGGTCGACGTGGGCGGCGAACCCCCAGACACCGTCGCGCAGCACGCGCACCGCGAGCCCCATCGTCTCCTGGTCCGCGGCGACGACGACCCGGCCGTCGCGCAGCTCGAGGTGCTGGGTGCGCAGGCGGTGCACGCGCAGGTCCGCGTGCTGCGCACCGCCGCGGCGGGCGGCGTCGAGCGCGGCGTCGGCGAGCGCGGCACGGGGCAGCGCGAGGAAGTCCTGGTCCACCGCGCGCGTCACGGGGCTCGTCACGGCCGCCGAACCTACCGGCACACCGCGAGCCGTTTCCCGATCAGCCGTCGGGATCAGTCGCGCACCCACCGTCCGGTGGCCGGGTCGATCGTCGGCGCGGGCGGGACCGGGCCCTCGTCCCAGGGCGGCGCCTCGGGACCGGTCGTCGTCGTGCTCCCGTCGGGTCCGATGCGCGTGAGGACGTCGGCGTGGGCGTCGCCGTCGAGGTCGGTGCCGAGCACGAGCGCGTCGGGCTCGGTGACGACGACGGTGTCGGGGCGCCCGTCGGCGTCGCTGTCGACGGTGGCCGGGCCCAGCACGTGCGCGCCGTCGGTGACGAGCAGCTCCGCGGGCCCGGCGGGGTCGACGTGCGCGTCGGGGAGCCCCTCGGGGATCTCGGCCTCGACCATGCCCCGGAGGCTAGGTCGCGGACGCGGCGCGTGGGTGCGGTTCGGGCACATCCACGGGCACACTGACGGGCACATCGACGCGGTCGCGCAGCGCGGCGAGTCGGCGGAGCAGGGCCTCCGCGCGGTCGCGGCCCTCGCGCGCCTCGGCCGCGGTGCGGGCGGCGGCGCGGTCGGCCTCGGTGCGGTCGGTGCCCGCGCGGCGGATGGCGCGCTCGGCGGCGGCGAGCGCGTCGTCGAGGTCGCGCGCCCGGTCGGACAGCGCGGCGTCGAGGGCGAGCGTCACCTCCCGCTCCGTGGAGATCAGGGCGTCGGCGAGCACCCGCTCGAGGTCGCCGCGCACCTCGGCGAGCGCCTCGACCGACCACTGGCGCAGGTGCGCCCGGTCGGCGGCCAGGCGGCGGGCGCGGGCGACCCAGCCGGCGGCGCCCAGGCCGAGGCCGACCGACACGGGCACGAGCGCGGCGCCCAGCGCGGCCGGCGCGATCGGCACGGCGAGCAGGGGCAGCAGCGCCAGCCGGGACAGGCCCAGCCCGCCGGAGGCGCCGGCGACGACGAGCAGGCGGTCCTCGGCCGGGCGGGTCCGGGGCGCGGGGACGAGGGCGGGTTCGCCACGGTCGGCCACCCGGAGCGCGGGCAGCTCCGTGGCGGGCACGAGGTCGGCGAGCGTGGCGGCGACGAGCGCGCGCAGCCGGGCCCCGAGCCCCTCGACGACCGCGCCGGCCAGGGCCTCGACCTGGCCCGCGAGCTCCCGGGGGACCGCGGCGAGCCCGGCGCGGTCGGCCTCGTCGATGCGCGTGCGCACGGCCGCGGCGAGGGCCCGCACCCGCGCGGCGAGGTCGTCGGCCGCGGCGACCCGGGCGGCGGCGAGGTCGGCGCGCCAGCGGGTGTGGTGGTCGCGGCGCAGGGCGGCCCGGGCGGCGAGCAGGTCGTCGCGGCGGCGCGCGAGGTCGCCGGGCCCGTCGGCCGGGGTCCGCAGGGCGGCCCGGGTGGCCTCGGCGCGGGCGGCGACGCCGTCGAGCGCGGCCGCGAGCCGGCGCAGCGCGTTGGCCTCGGCGAGCATCCGCCGCCGGCGCGCCACGAGCCGGTGCAGCTCGCGCTGCAGGGCGGCGAGGCCCGAGCGCCGGCGCAGCGCCTCCGCGCCCGCCGCGGGCACGTCGGGCGCGCGCCGGGCGAGGGCCGCCGACACCGGGAACCACGGCGCCTCGGCGAGGCGGGGCACGTGCTCGGCGACGAGGGTCCGGTCGGCCTCGAGGACGGTGCGCCAGCCCCGGTGCGCCTCGGTGCGCGTGAGGGCGAAGAGCACGGTGTCGACGCGGTCCGCGGCGCGGCCGAGCGCGTCGAGCTCGCCGGCCCCGAGCGGCGCGGCGGCGTCGGCGAGGACCAGCGCTGCCGTGGCCCCGTCGACCGGCCAGGCGTCCGGGTCGGCGCCGCGGGCGGGCACGACGAGGTCGAGCTCCTCGAGCAGCGGGACGTCCGGGAACGCCTCGGGCCTCGCGCGCCGCGCCCCGTCGGCGTCCGGCGCGGGCGGTGCGTCGAGCCCGAGCAGCGCGGCCAGCAGCTCGCCGCGCCCGCGACCCGGGGCGCCCACGAGCACGACCGTCGGCCGGGCCGGGGTCGGCGGTGCGGAGGCCCGGGATGCGGCGTCGGGGTCGAGGCGCGCGAGCAGGGCAGCGAGCGCCTCGCGGGTGCGCGCGACCTCGCCGGGGACCTCGCCGACGGCGCTCACGCCACCTGCCCCGCCGCCAGCTCCCGCCACAGCCGTACGTAGGTGCGGTGCACGACGTGCGCGAGGTCGGCGATGCGCCGCGGCGAGCCCCAGGACCCGTACGCCCGCCACCACGCGGCGCGCCGGGCGGCGTGGCCGGCGAGCTCCACGGGGTGGGCCCCCGGCCGGGCCAGGCGGACGTCGGGCGGACCGGGGCCGGCGAGCCGGTCGACCTCGTCGAGCAGGTCCGCGGGCAGTCCCAGCGCGCCGGCGCGCAGCCGGGCGCGCGCGTCGAGCAGCGCGCGCTCGCCGAACGCCTCGCGCCGCCGCAGCGCGCCCACGGCGTCGACGAGGCGCTCGTTACCCCTGCCCAGCGCCACGAGGTCGCGCACCCCGGCGGTGGCGGCGTGCAGGTCGGTGCGCGCGCGGACCTCGTCGTCCAGCCGGCCCACGAGGGTCGCGAGCCCCGAGGCGGCGAGCAGGGCCTCGCACAGCTCGCCGACCCCGGCCGCGGCGTCCGCCCGCAGCAGCGCGAGCCCGAGGGCGAGGCCGCGCAGGTCGAGCAGCTCGAGCAGGCGCAGGCGGGCCTCGACCGGGACCGGGAGCTCGGCGGACGTGAACAGCTCGGCGTCGAGCAGCGCCACCTCGAGCACCGCGGGGTCGGCGCCGGCGAGCAGGCGCAGCGCGCCCACGTCCTCGGTGCGCAGCGCCCCCGTGACCGCGGTCTCGGCGAGCAGCCCGATCACCGGCGTCACCGGCCCCACCCGGTCGCCGAGGCGTCGCCCCAGGTCGACCGCGAGCTCGCGGCCGTCGTCGGGGCCCACCGTGTCGGCGCGCCCCAGCACGGCGACGACCCCGGCCGGCCCGTGCGCGGCCGGCCCGGGCAGGACGTCGAGGTCGCCCGCGTGCGCGGTCGCGGGCAGCACGACCAGCGCCGCGTCGGCGTGCGCGCCCCCGGTCGGCCCCTCGGGGCGCCGCGCGGAGCCCGTGCCCGGCGTGTCGATGACCGTGAGGCCGTCGAGGGCCGCGCTCGTCAGCGTCACCACGAGGTGGTCGACGTCCTCGGGCCGCACCCCGAGCCGGTCGCCGACCGCGGCCGGCACCCGCCCGCCGGCGGCCAGCGGCAGGGGCCGGCGGGTGCCGTCGACGAGGACGACGTCGAGCCGGTCGGCCGGCCCGCGGACGTAGTGGGCGGTCAGCCCCGTGCACTCGCCCGCCCCGGTCGGCGCGACCCGCCGCCCGACCAGCGCGTTGACCAGCGTCGACTTGCCCGACGAGACCGGACCGGCGACGACGAGCGAGGGCGTGGCGAGCATCCGGGCCGCGACGGCCTCGACCGCGTCGGCCGTGGGCAGCGACACCCGCGGCGCCACCGCACGGCATGTCGCGACGACGGCGCTGCGCAGAGGGCCCACAGTCCTCGCAGAGTAGGCGCCGGATCCGTCACGCAGGGCCGGTTCCGGGAGGTCGCGGAGGGTTTCGCGTGATCGCCCGTCAGGGGAGACTGCTCACGAACCGTCACCCGGGAGGGAAACGATCGTGCTCGACACCGGCACGTACCTCTTCATCGTCGTCGTGGGCACGATCCTCACGCTCATCGTGGGGCAGATCCTCATGCGGTCGGGCATCGGTTTCCTGCAGGACGTCTTCGACTCCGACGAGGTCGCCCGCTCGACGAACCGCCTGCTCGGCGTGCTGTTCCACCTCATCGCCCTGGGCTTCCTCGCCCTCATCTCGACCTACCGGCCGTTCGACGTGCAGGGCACGGTCCAGATCGTCGTCACCCAGCTCGGCGGCGTCATGCTCCTGCTCGGCGTCCTGCACGGGCTGACGCTGCTGCTGCTCGCCCGGGTCCGCAGCCGGCGCCGCAGCGAGACGCTCGAGTCGGAGATGACCGCGCAGTACGAGCAGTCGCGGCGCGCTCGGCAGACCCCACGTCAGCAGGTGATCGAGGGCGGTCCCCCGTCCGGCGGAGGCTCCTGAGGACGCGGGACGCCACGGGGTCCGTCCGGGGCGCCGCCGTTCGCCCGTCCGGGTCATCGTCGGCCGGATGGTTAATGCGTCCCTCGTCCACCGCGATGAGCGGGTGTGACCCTCGTCCCGTTGACCCGTCGCCCGGCAGGTGTCGTGGCCGAGCCCCTGACGGCGCCCCTGCCGCGGCTCGCCGACGTCGTGCACGCCGTGACCGCGACCTTCGGCTCGACCGGGTGGACGCTGCGCTTCGGCCCCTCCGACCAGCAGGTCGTCGTCGACCGCCTCGCCGACGCCCATCCGGCCGCCCGCCGGCTCGTCGGGGCGGTGCTCGGCGTGCCCGCGGCCGTCGTCCGCGTCCGGATCACCCCGGACGGCGCGACCCTCGCCCCGCTGCGTCGGCACTGACCGGACGCCCGACCACCGCGGCGCCGGGTGCGGGCCTGCGTGTGAAGATCGGGGGGTGCGGCCGGGACACGAGACGCTGACGTCGGGCGATGCCCCGCGGCGCTCGGTGCTGAGCTTCACCGACCGCGGCGGACGGCTGACCGCCGGACAGCAGCGCGCCTGGGACCGGCTGTGGCCGCGCTACGGCGCCCTGGCCCCCGGCTTCGACCGGGCCGGCGCCGGCCCGACGCCCCCGGTGCGCGACGGCCGGCTGGACGCGCCGGCCTGGTTCGGCCGCGAGGCCCCGGTGCGCCTCGAGATCGGCTCCGGGATGGGCGAGACCACGGCCGCGCTCGCCCTCGCCGAGCCCGACGCCGACCACGTCGCCGTCGAGGTCTACCCGCCCGGTCTCGGGCAGCTGCTCATGCGCATCGAGGAGCACGGCATCACCAACCTGCGGCTGCTGCGCGGCGACGCCGTCGTCGTCCTCGAGGAGCTGATCGCGCCGGACTCCCTCGCCGGCCTGCGCGTCTACTACCCCGACCCGTGGCCCAAGCGCCGCCACCACAAGCGCCGCCTCGTCCAGCCGGCCACCGTCGCGCTCATGGCCTCGCGGCTCGCGCCCGGCGCCACGCTGCACCTGGCCACCGACGTCGCCGACTACGCCGAACAGATGCGCGAGGTCACCGACGCCGAGCCGCTCCTGACCAACCCGCACGGTGGTTTCGCACCCCGCCCGGCGTGGCGTCCGCGCACCAAGTTCGAGTCCCGCGCCGAGCAGGAGGGACGGCCCAGCCGCGACCTGCTCCTGGTGCGCACCGGACCGGAGGGGAGCGCGCCCTGAGCACCCGTCGCGTCCGGCGCCGGGCGGTTAGAGTCGGGCCCGTGTCGCCGTCCCCCTCGCCCGCCGACCTGGCCACCCCGCCCGCGCCGCTGACCGGCGGGATCGAGGACGCCGTCGACGCCGCGGCGACGGTCGAGCCGCCGCCGGGGCGCACGCTGCTCGTCTGGGACGCCCCCAACATCGACATGAGCCTCGGCTCGCTGCTCGGCACCCGCCCGACCTCGGCGTTCCGGCCCCGCTTCGACGCGGTCGGCCGCTGGCTGCTCTCCGAGGCCGGTCCGGAGGGCATCGCCGAGGCCACGGTGTTCACCAACGTCGTGCCCGGCTCCACCGAGATCGTGCGGCCGTGGGTCGAGGCGCTGCGCAACGTCGGCTTCGCGGTGTTCGCCAAGCCGAAGACGGCCGAGGACTCGGACGTCGACGAGGACATGCTCGCCCACATCGAGCTGCGGCGGAACGAGGGCGGCCTGTCCCACGTCGTCGTGGCGTCGGGCGACGGGCGCGCCTTCCGCGAGCCGCTCGAGGAGCTCGTGGCCGAGGGCATCACGGTCACGGTGATCGGGTTCCGCGAGTACGCCGCGTTCGCGGTGGCGTCGGAGATCGTCGACTTCCTCGACCTCGAGGACATCGAGGGCGTCTTCCGCGAGCCGCTGCCGCGCGTCAGCCTCGACACGCTGCCCGACGCCGGCGCCTGGCTGCCGCCGCTGCGCTCCCTGCGGTCGCTGCTGGAGCGGTAGGCCCCCGGCCACGGTTTGCAGCGAACGGGCTGTTCGCTGCTTCTACGCGCACGAACGCCCCGTTGGCGTCGACGGCCCGGCGAGGTGCGCCAGGATGGGCCGGTGACGACCGCACGCCGCCTGCACGCCCCGATCGTCCTGCCCTGCGACGAGCCGATGCGCGTCCTGCGCGACGCGGTCGTCGACGTCGACGACGCCGGGCGGATCGTGCACGTCGGCCCCGCGGACGGCGCCCCGGCGACCGACGCGCCGACCACCGCGCTCTCCGGCCTGCTCCTCCCGGGCCTGGTCAACGCCCACGCGCACACCCCCCTGACCGTGCTGCGCGGGATGGGCGGCGACCTGCCGCTGATGCGCTGGCTGCTCGAGGTGGTGTGGCCCGCGGAGGCCAAGCTCGGCGGCGCCGACGTGCGCGCCGGGATGCTCGCGGGGTCCGCGGAGATGCTGCGCGGCGGCGTCACGACGTCGGCGGAGATGTACTTCCAGTGCGAGCACGTCGTCGAGGCCGTACTCGAGATCGGGTCCCGGGTGGTGCTGACGCCGGGGATCATCACCGCGCCCGGGATGGAGCGCCTGGGCACGTGGCAGCAGATGCGCGACGCCATCACGCGGTGGATCGACGCCGACGGCCTGCGCTTCGGGCCCGCCGAGCGCGTCGAGCTCGGCTACGGCCCGCACGCGGCGTACACGCTGCCGACCGAGGCGATCGTGACCACGGCGGCGCTCGCGAAGGAGCGGGGCGCGCTGATGCACCTGCACGTCGCGGAGGCCCACGGCGAGGACGACGCCGTGCGCGCCGAGTTCGGCTCGGTGCCGGCGATGCTCGAGGCGACGGGGTCGCTGGGTGGCCGGGTGCTGGCCGCGCACGCGATCCAGCTCTCCGACGACGACATCGCGATCCTCGCCCGTCACGACGTCGCCGTGGCCCACTGCCCCGGCTCGAACGCCAAGCTCGCGGCCGGTGTCGCGCGCCTGGGCGACCTGCGCGCGGCGGGCATCCGCACCGGCCTGGGCACCGACTCCCCGGCGTCCAACGACGACCTCGACCTGTGGGAGGAGCAGCGCCTCGCCTCGCTGTTCGCGCGCCAGCGCGGCGCCGACGCCACCGCGCTCACCGCCGTCGACGCCCTCGCCCTCGCCACGCGGGAGGGCGCCCGCGCCCTGGGCCGCGACGACCTGGGCGTCCTCGCCCCCGGTGCCTGGGCGGACGTCGTGCACGTCTCGCTCGACGACGCCGCCTTCGTCGACCCGCACGACGACGCCCAGCTCGTCTCGAACCTCGTCTGGGCGAGCGGGTCGCGCGGGGTGCGCGACGTCTGGGTGGCGGGCGAGCCGGTGCTGGCCGACGGCATCCTCGTGCGCGTCGACCCCGACGAGGTCCTCGCCGGGGCCCGCCGCGTGGCGCAGAAGGTCAAGGCCTGACCGCGCCGGGCCCACGTCCTCAGAGCACCCCGCTGAGGTCCGTCCGCGCGGGCTCGGCGGGAGAGCGGAGCGGGCTGTGGCCGCCGGGGTCCACGACCTCGACCGCGGCCGCGACGTCGCGGTGCACGGCGCCGACCGCGGTGAACGCCGGCCACACCTCGGCGCGGGCGAGCAGGTCGCGGACCGGGCCGCGCACGGTCGCCAGGTGCAGGGCCACGCCGCGGTCGGCGAGCCGCTCGCGCAGCGCGTCGAGGGCGTGCGCGCCGTCGGTGTCGGTGTCGCTGACCGCCGACGCGTCGAGCACGACCGCGCGCAGGTCGGGGCGGTCCTCGACGATGCCGGTCACCTGGTCGGTCAGCCGCTCGGCGTTGGCGAAGTAGAGCGGCCCGTCGACCCGCAGCAGCAGGACCGCGGCGTCGGTGAGCACCTCGTAGCGGGCGGTGTTGCGGTAGACGGCGCTGCCGGGGACCCGGCCGAGCTCGGCGGTGTGCGGACGCGCCGAGCGCCAGAGGAACACGGCGAGGCTGAAGACCACCCCGGCGGCCAGGCCCGGCTCGACCCCGAGGGCCAGGGTCGCGGCGAACGTGAGCAGGACCGCGACGCCGTCGCTGCGCCGGGTGCGCCACGCGGAGACCGCGGAGGCACGGTCGACGAGCCCGAGGACCGCGACGACGACCACCGCGGCGAGCACCGCGCTCGGCAGGTGGAAGAACAGCGGCGTCAGCACCAGCGCGGTCACGGCCACGACGAGCGCGGCCACGAGGGACGCGACCGGGGTGCGGGCCCCGGCCTGGAAGCTCACGGCGCTGCGCGAGAACCCGCCGGCCACCGGGAACGCCTGGAACACGCCCGCCGCGGCGTTGGCCGCACCGACGGCGATCAGCTCCTGGTTCGGGTCGACCCGCTGGCCGGCCTTCGCGGCGAGCGCCTTCGCGACCGCGATCCCCTCCATGTAGGCGACGAGCGCGATGGCCGCGGCGGACGGGGCGAGGGCGGTGAGGTCGGCGACCGCGAGCGGCGGGACCACCGGCGCGGGCAGCCCGGCGGGCACCGTCTCGAGGATGCGGACCCCGCGCTCGCCGAGGCCGGCCAGAGCGCTCACCGCGGTGGCCACCACGACCACCAGCAGCGGCCCCGGCAGGCGCGGGACGAAGCGCCGCAGGACCAGCAGCGCGGCGACGCTGCCGAGCCCGACGAGGGCGGTCAGTCCCTGCGTCGTCCCCAGCGCGCCCGCCACCGAGGTGACGATCCCGACGAAGTCCTCGGCGCGCGGGATGCGCAGCCCGAGCAGGTCCTTCAGCTGGCTGGCCGCGATGACCAGCGCCGCTGCGGAGGTGAAGCCGGAGAGCACCGAGTGGGACAGGAAGCTCACGAGCACACCGAGACGGAGCGCGCCGAGCAGCAGCTGGAGGGCCCCGACCATGAGCGCGAGCAGGCCGGCGAGGGCCGCGTAGCGCCACGGGTCGCCGGCGGCGAGCGGGGCGAGGGCGGTGCTGGTGAGCAGCGCCGTGATCGCCACCGGCCCGACCGCGAGCGCCCCCGAGGTGCCGAGCAGCGCGTAGACCACCACCGGCACGATCGCCGCGTAGAGGCCCGCGACCGGCGGGAGCCCGGCGAGGCTCGCGTAGGCCATGCTCTGGGGGACGAGCATGACGGCGACGGTGAGCCCCGCGACGGCGTCGGTGCGCAGCGACGCGCGGTCCGAGCGGCGCACGAAGCCGACGAGAGGGACCAGCCGCTCGAGGAGAGGGGTCCGGGCGGCCCGTCGCGGCGTGGTCATGGCGTCTCCGGTTCCTCACGGGAGCAGGACACGCCTATTGTTCCTACATTTCGTCGGCGACGGCGTGGGTCGAAGGTCCCGGAACCGCGGGCCCCCCGGCGCCCGATCCGGGATCAGGGGGAACCGTCGGGTCAGGCGGTGCGTCCGGCCGGGATGCGTGGCTAGTGTCGCCCCCCATGAGTGGCGAGTACCGGGCGGCCTACGACCGCAGCATGAACGACCCCGACGGCTTCTGGCGCGACGCGGCGGGTCTGATCGACTGGTACCGCGAGCCCGAGACGATCATGGACACGTCGGCGCTGCCGTTCTCGCGCTGGTTCGCCGGCGGCGAGATGAACACCTGCCACAACGCCCTCGACCGTCACGTCGACGCGGGCCGCGGCGACCAGGTCGCGCTGATCCACGACTCGCCCGTCACCGACGACCGCCAGCGCTTCACCTACCGCGAGCTGCGCGACGAGGTGGCCCGCTTCGCCGGCGTCCTGCGCTCGGTGGGCGTCGACAAGGGCGACCGAGTGATCATCTACATGCCGATGGTCCCGCAGGCCGCGATCGCCATGCTCGCCTGCGCGCGCCTCGGCGCCGTCCACTCGGTGGTCTTCGGCGGGTTCGCCGCGCGCGAGCTCGCCGTGCGCATCGACGACGCCCGGCCCTCGGCGATCGTCAGCGCGTCCTGCGGCATCGAGGGCAAGCGGGTGATCGAGTACAAGCCGCTGCTCGACAAGGCCATCGAGCTCTCCTCCCACGACCCCGGCCGCTCGATCGTCCTCCAGCGCCCGCAGGCCGAGGCCACGATGGGCGAGCGCGACGTCGACTGGGCCGAGGCGATGCGCAACGCCGAGCCCGTCGACTGCGTGCCGGTCGCCGCCACCGACCCGCTCTACGTCCTCTACACCTCGGGCACCACCGGCAAGCCCAAGGGCGTCCAGCGCGACAACGGCGGCCACGCGGTGGCGCTGCGCTGGTCGATGGAGAACATCTACGACGTCGGGCCCGGCGAGGTCATGTTCACCGCCTCCGACGTCGGCTGGGTCGTCGGGCACTCCTACATCGTCTACGCGCCCCTGCTCACCGGGGCGACGACCGTGCTCTACGAGGGCAAGCCGATCGGCACGCCCGACGCCGGCCAGTTCTGGCGGGTCGTGCAGGAGCACGGGGTCAAGGCGCTGTTCACCGCGCCGACCGCCTTCCGCGGCATCAAGAAGGAGGACCCGGACGCGACGTACCTCCAGCAGTACGACATCTCCTCGCTCCAGACCCTCTTCCTCGCCGGCGAGCGCCTCGACCCCGAGACCTGGATGTGGGCGTCGGAGAAGCTGGGCGTGCCGGTGGTCGACCACTGGTGGCAGACCGAGACGGGGTGGCCGATCGCGGCGAACCTGCGCGGGCTCGAGCCGATGGAGCTCAAGGCGGGGTCGCCGTCGGTGATCGTGCCCGGGTACCAGGTGGAGATCCTCGACGTCGACGGCACCGTCCTGCCGCGCGGCGAGGAGGGCGCGATCACGATCAAGCTGCCGCTGCCCCCGGGCTGCCTGCAGACGCTGTGGGACGACGACGAGCGCTTCCGCGAGTCCTACATGAGCCGCTACGAGGGCTACTACCTCACCGGCGACGGCGGGTACCTCGACGAGGACGGCTACCTCTACGTCATGGGCCGCACCGACGACGTCATCAACGTCGCCGGCCACCGCCTGTCGACCGGCTCCATGGAGGAGGTCCTCTCCGGGCACCCCGACGTCGCCGAGTGCGCCGTCATCGGCGTGCACGACGCGATGAAGGGCCAGGTCCCCCGCGGCTTCGTGGTGCTCAAGGCGGGCGTCGAGCGCGAGGAGTCCGAGCTCGCGGCGGAGCTCGTCGCGATGGTCCGCGACGAGGTCGGCGCCGTGGCGTCGTTCAAGGACGTCGCCGTCGTCCCGGCCCTGCCCAAGACCCGCTCGGGCAAGGTGCTGCGCAAGACCATGCGCGGCATCGCCGACGGCAAGGACGAGGCCGTGCCGTCGACGATCGACGACGCCGGCGTGCTCGACACCCTGCGCCCGGTGCTGCAGAAGGGGCCGGGTGCCTGACGGCAGGTGAGCAGAAAGAAGTGCGCCGGCACTTCTTTCTGCTCACGAGCACGCAGTGCACCTCAGCGCTCGTCGGGCGGGAAGTCCGCGCCGACGGCCACGTCGCGCCAGGCCCGCGCCTCGTCGATCCGCTGCTGCCACAGGTGCGGGGCGAGGTCGGCGGCCATCTCGCCCAGCAGCAGGCGGCGGGGCGGGTCGTCGCTGTCGACGGCGCGGATCATCGCCCGGCCGGCGCGGTGCGGGTCGCCGGGCTGGGTGAACGCCTGCGAGCCGTCCATCGCCGCGCGGCGCGGGCCGAGGACCTCGTCGTAGGCGTGCATCGGCGTCGCGCGGACCATGCTGCCGCCGTTCCAGTCGGTGCGGAACGGGCCGGGCTCGACGATCGTGACCCGGATGCCGTAGGGCGCGACCTCCTGCGCCAGCGACTCCGAGAGACCCTCGAGCCCCCACTTCGTCGCGTGGTAGAGCCCGGTGTTGGGGAAGGCGCCGACGCCGCCGATGCTCGAGATCGGCAGCAGGTGCCCGGACCGCTGCGCGCGCATCGTCGGCAGCACCGCCTGCAGCGACCACAGCGCGCCGAACAGGTTGACCTCGACCTGCGCGCGGGCCTCCTCCTCGTCGACCTCCTCGACCCCGCCGGCCAGCCCGTAGCCGGCGTTGGCCACGAGCACGTCGATCCGGCCCGTCTCGGCGGCGACCTGGTTGGTCACCGCGAGCACGGCGGCCCGGTCGGTGACGTCGAGGTCGCGGGTCAGCAGGCGGTCGCCGTGCTGGTCGGCGAGGTCGTCGAGGGTCGTGGCGTCACGTGCGGTCGCCACGACCCGGTCGCCGACGGCCAGCACCTCCTCCACGAGGGCGCGGCCGAGGCCCCGCGACGCGCCGGTCACCAGCCAGGTGCGATCACTCATGCCCCCGACATACCCCGTGGGGGACGGGTGGTGTCAGTCCGCGCGGCCCAGGCCGTCGTCGGGGATGGCCGCGCCGCCGTAGCCGATGTAGTTGCCCGCGGAGTTGCGCAGGCCACCGGCCATGACGTCGTCGATGCTGTGGTTCGCGATCATCGTGCGGACCCCGGCGGTGATGTTGGCGACCGGGTCGAAGATGCCGCGGTCGGCGAGCTCGGGGAGCACCGCGTTGCGGAACGTGGTGTCGATGAGCTGCATGAGCCCCTTCGACGGCGTCCCCGCGGCAGCGTTGGAGTCCCAGTCGTTGACGGCGTCGGCGTTGCCCGTCGACTCCCGCATGATGATCTTCTTGACGCCCGGGGCGAGGCGCTGCGGCAGGCCCATGAGCCCGAGCGCCTTGGCGATCTGGCCGTCCAGCGTGCGCTCGTTGCCGGCCTCGTAGGGCGTCCCGAACTCCAGCGGACCGTTCTCGCGGGTGACGCTCATCGACTTCAGCAGCGAGGACACGTCGTCGGCGTCCCCGGCGCTCGGCTCGTCGGAGGACGAGGACCCGGACGACGAGGACCCTGAGGACGCTGAGGACGCCGACACCGGCATCGCCACCGGGCTGACCGACGCGACGCCGCCGACCGCGGGCGTCGCGCGGTGCTGGGAGGCGAGGGCGAGCGCGGCCGTCGTCGCCGCGGGGTCGGGCGCGACCGGGGCCTCGGCGTCGGCGACGTGGGTGTCGAGCGTCTGGATCGCGGGCAGCACCGCGCCGGCCGCGACCGCCGCGACCAGGATCGAGCCCGTGGTGGAGGACGACCGGGTTCGGCGCACGCCCGTCCGGGTAGGGCTCAGGGAGAACGGAACGGTGTCGGGGTCACCCACTCCGTGTCGGCTCACCGTCACCTCGCGCGGATCGTCGGGGACGGACGGTCGGCGGGACGAGGGGGAGCGACGCCGTGACCGTTCCGTGATCGGACGCCTGGGAACATAGCGAGGTCGTCCGGTGGCTCCGCGTGGCCCTCCCCGGCCCGGGGGCCCGGATCGCGCCCGGTTCGCGTGCCCGCGGCGCCGGGTGGTCCGACGGGCGGGGCGAGGTTGCCGATGCGTCCCCGTGCATGCCCGCGAGCGGCCGCGCGGGCGCGCCGGGCGGTCGTCCCGGCGCCGGGCGGTCGTCCCTCGATCGGCCGCTCGGGTCCCGCGAGGCCGCGGACCCTTCACCGCAGCGAAGCGCCGCCCGTCGTGTCGAGCGTGTCGGGCGCTCAGGTCGCGAGCAGCTCCCCGAGGGCGTCGAGGGCGCGGTCGCCCTCCGCCCGGGCCGCCGCCGACGCTGCGGCCAGCCCGAAGAACCCGTGCACGAGCCCGGCGCCGTCGAGCCGCCGCACGGCCACCCCGGCGGCCTCGAGGGCGTCGGCGTAGGCGCGGCCCTCGTCGCGCAGGGGGTCGAGCTCCGCGGTCGCCACGACGGCCGGGGCCACGCCGTCCAGGCCCCCGGGCTCCGCGGCCGCGCGCAGGGGCGCCACCGACGGGTCGTCGCGCAGGGCGGCGTCGGGCACGTAGCGCTCCCAGAACCACACGAGGTCCGCGCGCGTGAGGAAGGGGCCGTCGGCGTTCTCGGCCACCGACGGCGAGGCCATCGTCGGGTCGAGGCCCGGGTAGAGCAGCAGCTGCGCGTCGAGACGCGGGCCCCAGTCGCGGGCCAGCAGCGCCGCGCCGGCCGCGAGCCCGGCACCGGCGCTGTCGCCGCCGACGACGAGGCGGTCGGACGCTCGCTGCAGCGCGGCCCAGCGCATCGCGGTGTGGGCGTCGGTCAGTGGCGCGGGGTGGGGGTGCTCGGGCGCGAGGCGGTAGTCGACGGACACGACGGTGGCGCCGAGGTGCGTGCAGACCCGCCGCGCGGCGCCGTCGGCGGTGTCGAGGTCGCCCAGCACCCAGCCGCCGCCGTGCAGCCAGACCACCGTGATCGCCGCCTGCTCCCCGGCGGGCTCGTAGACCCGGACCGCCACGTCGGCGTCGGTCCCGGTGCCGCCGGCGGGGGCGACGTCGTCGTGCACCGAGCCGACCGACGGCGGGTCCCCGCGCCGGCGCAGCGCCAGCGTGCGGTAGTTGCGGCGCGCGTCGCCGACGTCGTCGCGGGTCATCGGCAGCAGGCCGTCGGCGGTGAGGGTGGCGACCGCCGTGGCGAGCTCGGGGTCGATCCGGTCGGTGGTCTCGGCCATGGCGGCATCCTCGCCGCCGACCCCGGCGCTCGCCAACGCACCGAGTTCAACCCAGGGGTTGAAGAAGGGGAAGGTCCACGCTATCGTTGTCCTCAACCGCAAGGTTGAACAAGGAGTGAGCGTGGACGACCAGCTCTCGCGGGTGTTCTCGGCCCTGGCCGACCCCATCCGCCGCGACATGGTGGCCCGCCTCGCCGTCGCGGACGCCGGCGTCAACGAGCTCGCGGAGCCCTACGACGTCAGCGTCCAGGCGGTGTCCAAGCACCTCAAGGTGCTGGAGGAGGCGGGCCTCGTCAGCCGCACCAAGCAGGCCCAGCGCCGGCCGGTCCACCTCGAGGCGGAGGTCTTCGACCTGATGACCAAGTGGATCGAGCGCTACCGCCGCCAGGCGGAGGAGCGCTACCGCCGTCTCGACGACGTCCTCGCCGAGATGGACACCGAGCAGTCCCCGACCGACACCCGACACACCGAACGAGGAGCCTCCTGATGAACACCGCGACCCGCGAGACGACGATCACCGCCGACCCGGCCGTGCCGACCATCCTCATCACCCGCGAGTTCGACGCCCCGGTCGACCGGGTCTTCCGCGCCCACGTCGAGCCCGACCTGGTGAAGCGCTGGCTGGGCCCGCGCGGCCTGACCATGGAGATCGACCACTGGGACGCCCGGACCGGCGGCGGCTACCGCTACACCCACCGCGACGACAGCGGGGAGTACCGGTTCTTCGGCTCCTTCCACGAGGTGCGGCCGGACGAGCGGATCGTCCAGACGTTCACCTACGAAGGATTCCCCGACGGCGTCAGCCTCGAGACGCTGACCTTCGTCGACCTGGGCGACGGCCGCACGCGCCTGGAGGGGCTGTCGGTGGTCGACTCGATGGCCGCCCGCGACGCCATGCTCTCCAGCGGCATGGACGTGGGCGTCAAGGAGGGCTACGAGCAGCTCGACGAGCTGCTGGCCGCCGAGTGAGCCGAGCCCGCTAGAGCTCGTCGAAGGGCGCGGCGTAGCGGAACGGCCCGCGGGGCGGGTCGTCGGCGAGGGCGCGGACCCGGAAGTACCCGCCCCACGCCGGGTCGGGCGCCTCGACGCCGTGCTCGCTCGCCGCGCGGAAGCCGAAGCGCGCGTAGAACGCGGGCTCGCCGAGGAGTGCGACGAGCACCTCGTCCCGGGCCTCCGCCGCCGCGACGACGGCGTGCATCAGCGCCGTCCCGACCCCGCGCCCCTGGTGGTCAGGACGGACGGCGATCGGGCCGAGCCCGAGAGCGGGGTGCTCGCCGACGTGCCCGCGGGTGGCGACGACGTGCGCGACCACTGCGTCGCCGACCACCGCCACCAGCGAGAACGCCGGCAGCCAGCCCGCGTCCGCGCGGAGTCGGTCGAGCAGGCCGACCTCGACCGGCTCCGCGGCGCCGTCGGGCACGGGAAAGGCCGCAGCCACCACCGCCCGGACCGCCGCGACGTCGCCGGGCCGTTCGCGTCGGACGAGCACGGGCGCAGCGTGGGGCGGTCGACCGCGGGGCGGCAAGGGGTTTCCCGGCCGCGGAGCAACACCTGCCGGACGACGACGGCCCGCCCTCGGCGATCGAGGAGCGGGCCGTTGACCTGCAGGAACGGTCGTGGAGCGAGTGACGGGAATCGAACCCGCGTTCTCAGCTTGGGAAGCTGATGTTCTACCATTGAACTACACTCGCGCGTTGCGTCCCGGAGCCTACACGGCCTCCCGGCGAGCGCAGGCGGGGCCCGGTGCTCCGGCGCCGAGCGTGACCACACGCGTGTCGTTCACCGCTCGATCACGGTCCGGTCTCGGGTTGGACGCGACCAGATCGCACGGAGCGTCACCACCCGTTGCGTCGTCGGGGTAGATCCACGACCCGGCCCTGCTGCTGCGGCTCGGCATCGTGTTGGCTGGTCAGCGACATGAGCACGGAGAGCGCCGGGGGTGAGGCCGCGATGACTGCCCGTGAGCAGCACGAGCGACCGCTCCCGGAGATGTTCGTCATCGTCGCGTCCGCCGAGGACGCCGACGCGCTCGCGCCGCTCGCCGCCCGCGACCACGAGGTCGCCCCGGTCCTCGTGGCGACGGGCCCCGACCCCATGGCGGTCGACGACGTCCTCGACGAGCTCGGGGCCCTGGCCGGACGCGTGCTGCTGGTCGAGACGCCCGACGACGGGCCGGTGCCCGAGGCCGCCGCGCTCCTGCCGCGCCTCGACGCGCTCGTCGCCGACGACGCGCCCGCGGTCGTCCTCGTCCGCGGTGGATCCCCGACGGCGCTCGCCGCCACCCAGGTGGCGGTGTGGCGCGGCGTCCCGGTGGTGGCGGTGCCCGTCGCCGGGGAGTCGTCGGTCGGGAGCGCGAACCAAGCCGCGATCGCCGCGCTGGTCGCCTCGCAGAGCGCGTGCGACGTCGACCCCGACCAGGTCCGTGCCGCGGCGGCCGCGCAGCGGCTGGTGCGGGAGCGCCCGGGGTCGGGCTCGGGCTCGGGTGGTGGCCGGCGGCTCGTGCGCCTGCCGAACCATCGCACGCTGTCCGCCTGACGAACGTCACCCAGAGCGAGCCAACGGCCTTTCGTCATCACTCAGTGATGAGGAGGGCACGAAAAGTGGAGCCGATTACCCACTCCCGGCTAACGTCATGCATCGCGCGGCTGATGGTCCTGGTGGACAGGCATGGCGCCGGGAGGGCGGGGATCGGTGAGGCAAGCACCGAGGCTGGTTCACGAGGTCCAGAGGCTGGGCGTCACGGTGTCGGTCGCTGCTCTGGTCATCGTCCTCCTCGTCGTGTTCCGCCTGGTCTGGTCGGTGGCGGTGACGACGCCCGCGGACAACCGGCTGCAGAGCGGCCTCCTCGCGCTCGAGGACTCCCACCAGGCCATGCTCGACATGGACGCCTCGCTGCGCGGCTTCCTCGCGACCGGCGACCAGTTCTTCGCCGACGCCGCCACTGCCGCGGCCCCGCGCCTCGCCGCGGCCGACACACAGATGGTCAACCTGCTCGAGGAGCCCCAGCTCCGCCAGGACGTGCTGGCCCTGCTGCTGGCCCAGCAGCGGTGGCGCACCGAGTGGGCCGACCAGGCGCGACGCCTGCCTCCGCCGGGCGGTGCCGAGACGTTCCTCAAGCAGGGCACGGCGCTGTTCGACGACTACCGGGCCCGCAAGGACGCCACCCGCGTCGACGTCCTCGACGAGATCGAGTCGGCCGACCGCAGCGGGATCATCGCGCAGTGGGTCGTCGGCGTGCTCCTCGCGGCGGTCGGCGGGATCACGCTCGTCGTCGCCCTGCGCGGCCGTCGACGGCTCCAGGACCACGTCGTCGCCCCCGTCGACGGGCTGCTCGCCTCGGTGCGGGGCATCGGGGAGGGGCGTCTGGCGCCCCCCGAGCCCGTCAACGGCTCGGCCGAGCTCGTGGCCCTGCGCGACGGGCTGGCCGACATGACCGTCGCCCTGCGCCGCCAGCGGGAGGAGGCCGCCGCCCAGGCCGAGCGGCTGCAGGCCCAGACGGACCGGCTGCGCACCATCCTGATCATGGCCCGCGAGATCGCGGGCAGTCTGAACACCCGCTACGTCATCGACTCGACGGTCCAGGCGGCGGTCGCGGTCACCGACGGCCGGGTGCTGCTGTGGCTGCTCGAGGAGGACGGCAACGGCCTCGAGCTCGCCTACGACTCCGACCGCGGCGCCGTCTCGCCCTTGGAGACCCACTGCAACCTCGGGGTGGGTGTGGTCGGGCGGTCGGCGCGCTACGGCCAGATCTCGCGCGGCGACCCCGACACCGGCGAGGACGCGGCGGTGGCCGTGCCGCTGGTCGTCGGTGCGCGGGTCATCGGCATCCTCGAGTGCTACGACTCCCCGGACGGCGAGGTCGACGGCCAGGCCCTGTCCGCGGTCGAGATGCTCGCGACCCTCTCCGGCTCGGCGATCGAGGCGAGCCGCCTGCACGCCGCCACCGAGCGCCTCTCGCAGTTCGACCCGCTGACGCAGCTGGCCAACCGGCGGCGGCTGGGCGCGGACCTGGACAGCGCGGTGGCGAACGCCAAGCGGCACTCCTCGCCGATGTCGGTGATCATGCTCGACCTCGACCACTTCAAGGAGCTCAACGACCGCTACGGCCACCAACAGGGCGACGTCGTGCTCCAGGAGGTCGCGAGCACCCTGCGGATCGCGATGCGCGACGGCGAGACGGCCTACCGCTACGGCGGCGAGGAGTTCGCCATCCTCGTCACCCGGGGCGGGCCGGACGACGCCGTCAAGCTGGCCGAGCGCCTGCGGGCCCGCGTCGAGGAGGACTTCCGGCGCGGCGACAAGCAGCTGGTGACTGCGTCGTTCGGGGTCGCGGGCCTGCCCGAGCACGCCGGCGACGGCGAGGCCCTGCTCAGCGAGGCCGACCGGGCGCTCTACTCGGCGAAGAACGCCGGCCGCAACCGCGTGCACCGGGCCGGCGGGCTGGTGGACTGACGGCTCAGCGCTGGTCCTCCGGCAGCCCGCGCCGGAAGTTGACGTACGACCGGGACGGCGTCGGCCCCCGCTGGTCCTGGTAGCGCGAGCCGTAGACCGGCGAGCCGTACGGGTGCTCGGCGGGCGACGAGAGCCGGAACAGGCACAGCTGCCCGACCTTCATCCCGGGCCAGAGCCGGATCGGCAGGTTGGCCACGTTCGACAGCTCGAGCGTCACGTGGCCCGAGAAGCCGGGGTCGATGAACCCGGCGGTCGAGTGGGTGAGCAGGCCCAGACGGCCGAGGCTGGAGTTGTGGGTCGGGATGAAGGTGTCTCCGACGAGGAACATCCCGTCCTCCGCCCCGACCTGGATGCAGCGCACAGGGCGTGACCCAGTGGGTTGGACGTCGACGATGCCGCGGTGCAGGTGGTGCCGGCGGTCGGCGGTCTTGAGCCGCGCCACCTTGCGCTCCAGCCGGAACACCTCGAACCACGGCGTGAACGTGACCTGGTGCGCGATGCCCTGCTCGACGCCGTGGAACGTGACGCGCTTCTTCCGTCGGCGGGGGCGCAGACCGAGGCTCGCGGCGAGCTCGGCGACCCCGTCGGCGAGATCCTCGCGCATGTTGACGAACTCGCACCGTCCGACCGCGTCGACGAAGCCGTCCGCGTCCATGAGGCCCTGGAGCAGCGCGAGGCGCTGGCCGATGCTGCCGCGGAGGAACGCGACGGGGATGTGTTTGTTGCCGAGCAGGCCGAGCCCTCGGAGCGCGCTGGAGAGCGACCCGTCCCCGCCGTAACGCCCGCCCGCGTCGCGGGTCCTGCCGACACGACCCTCGCTGAGCCCGCCGATGCGGTAGGCGTACCGGCCGCTCGCCTGCCACACGTCGTGGCCCGCGGCCCGCATCTCCTCGAGGATCTGCTCGTCGCCGGACCCACACGTGACCTCGGCCTTCGTGCTGGTGCCGTCGCCCAGCCACACCCCGAGGACGTAGGGGTCGATCGGGAGGTCGGCCTCGGGGCACCGCACGGCGTTCGCCAGCTCGACGTGGTGGTTCACCTCGGCGTGCCAGCGCAGGCTCGCCGCGATCTCCTCGGTGGTGACGACCTCCGCGGGCCGGTGCCGCTTCCGGGCGGGCTTCGTCGTGGTCCGCCAGAGGTGGGCGGCGTCCGCGGTGATGACCTCACCGTCGGAGAACCGGACGTCGTAGCACGGTCGCCCGAGCATCACCTCGGTCGCCGCGACGACCCGGATGGGCCGGCCGTCGAGGCCGAAGACCTCGTCGCCGACGCGGACCTCGCCCATCGTCGTCCAGCCCGTGGGCGTCGGGATCGGCGTGTCGACCGCGAGGGCCTTGCCCTCCAGGCGACCCGCGATGTCCTCCGGCAGCGAGATGACCTCGTAGGTCGAGCCGAGCACGAACTCGCCCGGGTGCAGCACGAACGCCTCGTCGGGCGGTGGCTCGACCATGCGCGTCAGGTCGTCCTGCTGCAGCGACGGGTCGATGTGCGTGTAGGCGTGGTTGTTGAACGTGCGGAAGTGCCGGTCGAGGCGCAGATCGACGCTCGAGGGCTGCAGCAGCGTCGCGTCGAACGGGTCGAGCCCGACCCGCCCGGCCGCGATCTCGGCGCGGATGTCGCCGTCGGAGAGCAGCACGGTCGGACCCTATCGGTCACCGGATCGGCGGCGTCGCGAGCGCGGAGTTCGCGCGCATAGAAGCAGCGAACAGCCCGTTCGCTGCACCAGGCCGGGAACGCGAACGGCGCCCGCGCTGCTCGGAGGCAGCGAGGGCGCCGTTCGCTCGTCCCGGGGAGGTCAGTTCTCCGTCGACGGGTTCTGGACGTTGCCCGCGGTGGCGGCCGTGTCGGGGTCCGAGTCGCCGACGCCGTCGGTCTCGGCGCCCTCGGTGGGCTGACCGCGCTTGACCGCCGCGAGCAGCATCTGCGAGACGTCCATGACCTCGGTGCCGACGGCCTTGGCCTCGCTCTGGCGCTCGGTGAGACCGTCGGTGAGCATCACGCGGCAGAACGGGCAGCCGGTGGCGATCGTGTCGGTCTCGGTGGAGATCGCCTCGTCGACGCGCTCCATGTTGATGCGCTTGCCGATGTGCTCCTCCATCCACATCCGCGCACCACCGGCGCCGCAGCACAGCGCCCGGTCGGCGTGGCGGGGCATCTCCTTGAGCTCGGCGCCCGCCGCCTCGACCAGCTCGCGTGGCGGCGTGTAGACCTCGTTGTGCCGGCCCAGGTAGCACGGGTCGTGGTAGGTCACGGTCTTGCGGCCGGAGCCGTTCCCGTTCGACGAGCCGTGCCCGTTCGTCGACCCCTTCTCCGCGAGGGCCACCGCGGCGGGCGCGGCCTGGTCGCCGTCGTGGCCCGGCGTCCCGTGGCCGTCGGCGGGGATCAGCCCGCGCTCGGTGCCGTCGGAGTGCGGGCCGTGGTACTGCAGGCCCGTCGCCGGGTTGATGTCGAGCTTCGCGGTGGGCACGGGCGAGGACTCCGGCGCCACGGGCACGAGCTTCTTCTCGCGCACCAGCTGGTTGAGCAGCTGGGTGTGGTGGACGACCTCGTAGTGCCCGTCGAGCTGCGGGTACTCGCGCCCGAGGGTGTTCATGCAGTGCGGGCAGGTGGTGACGATCTTGCGCGTCCCCGGCTCGCGACCCTCGAAGACGGCGTCGAGCATCTCCTTGGTCTGCATCGCCATCATCTGGAAGAGGAACTCGTTGCCCGAGCGCCGCGCCGGGTCACCGGTGCAGCTCTCCTCCTTGCCGAGCACGACGTAGTCGACGCCCGCGATGTGCAGCAGCTCCGCGGTGGCGCGCACCGTCTTCTTGGCGTTGTCGTCGAACGCGCCGGCGCAGCCGATGAAGAAGAGGTACTCGGTCTCGGAACGCAGCTCGCCGTCGAACTCGGGCACCTCGAAGGGCAGGTCCTTCGCCCAGTCCATACGGCTGGAGTTGTTCTGGCCCCAGGGGTTGCCCTTGTTCTCGAGGTTGCGGAACAGCACCCCGAGCTCGGCCGGGAACTCCGACTCGATCATGACCTGGTTGCGGCGCATGTCGATGATGTGGTCGACGTGCTCGATGTCGACCGGGCACTGCTCGACGCAGGCGCCGCAGGTGGTGCAGCTCCACAGCACGTCGGGGTCGATGACGCCGAGGGACTCCGCGTCGCCGACGAGCGGGCGGGTGGCCTGCAGGACGTCGGTGCCGCGGTGGCGCTCGTAGCCCGACTCGGGGACGCCGTGGCCGTGCCCGACCTCGGCGCCGCCGGCGTTCGTGGTGCCGTCCTGGGTGGCCGAGCCCTCGTCGGGCATGTCCTTGCCGCCGATCATGTACGGCGCCTTCGCGAACATGTGGTCGCGCAGGTCCATGATCAGCAGCTTCGGCGAGAGCGGCTTGCCGGTGTTCCACGCCGGGCACTGGCTCTGGCAGCGACCGCACTCGGTGCAGGTCGCGAAGTCGAGCATGCCCTTCCAGGTGAAGTCCTCGATCTTGCCGCGACCGAACGACGCCTCCTCGGGCGGGTCCTCGAAGTCGATCGGCTTGCCCTCGTGCTCGATCGGCGGCAGCGGGCCCAGGGCCTTCGGCAGGCGCTTGGCCGAGACGTTGATCGGCGCGATGAAGATGTGGAGGTGCTTCGAGTAGAGCACGACCACGAGGAAGATCAGAGCGACCGCGATGTGCAGCAGCAGGAAGATCGTCTCGAGGACGAAGAGCGTGTCGTACGACAGCCCCGAGAAGAGGTAGCCGACGCCGATCGAGGCCCAGGCGCCCGACTCGTAGGGCAGGTTGCCCGCCGCCGAGGCGGTGCCGCGGAAGGCGAACAGCGTCCAGACGACGTTGAAGATCAGGAAGAGGATCAGCCAGGCGCCGCCGGTGTGGCTGCCGTAGAAGCGCGAGGTGCGCGCCCGGCGCTCCGGCGCCTGCTGCACGCGCATGATCGCGAAGGCGATGATCGAGATCAGCACCATGATCGCGATGAAGTCCTGCAGGAAGCCCAGGACCGACCAGCGCCCGATCAGCGGGATGTGGAAGTCCTCGTCGAACAGGGCGCCGTAGGCCTCGATGTAGACCGTCAGCAGGATGATGAAGCCCCACATCGTGAAGAGGTGGGCGAGGCCGGGGATGGACCAGCGCAGCAGCTTGCGCTGTCCGAACACCTCGACGAACTGGGCGCGCACGCGCTGGCCGAGGCCTTCGGCGCGCTTCGCGTCGGGCTGGCCGGAGGCGATCAGGGAGTAGAGCCACCAGGCCCGCCGGGCCGACACCGCGACCACGACCAGGGTCAGGGCGAGCCCCAGGACCAAACGGACGACCACGACGGGACCTCCCCGTGATCCGGGCCCGTGGTGGAGGACCCGGTGAGACAACTGAGTTGCTGTGTGGGTTGCTGTGACTGCGTCGGCGGCACTGTAACGGCCGGTAGGGCCCTCGGCGCTGCGAGAGGTGACAAGAGCTACTCACCGGTAACCGAAGCGGACCTCCACGTCGGTGCGCCGGTGCCACCGCATCGGGCGATGCTTTGCGAACGTGAACGCGGTCGCGCCACGCCGGAGCGTGATGTCCCGGCTCAGCGTGTGGATCACGATAGGCTCGTCCGGACCAGGAGAACGGGTCGTGGCCACCCGTGGGTCGCGGAGGGTTGACGATGTCGCAACGCCTGTGGGGGAGGGCTCGGAGAACGGGTGCTCACGGGCCCCGGGGCGGTGCGACGTGCCGGTCGTGGGAGGTCTTTGATTCCCTTCGGGCGCCGTGTTTACTCGACCGGTCGAGATCGGCTCCCGGCACCATGACCAGCACGTTCGCGGAGGGATCGCCATGACCGTCACGTTCCTCGGCGCCGACCTGGTCGCGCAGGCGCCGGGGACCGGCGGGCTCCAGGGATGGATCCAGGACAACATCGTCCCGTTGATCCTCCTGGGCATCGCGATCATCATGCTGTGGATCGGCGGCCGCGGTGACAACGCCGGCGTCGCCCGTCGCAGCGTCGGCCTGATCATCGGGCTCATCGCGCTCGGCATCGCGCTCACGCCTGGTGCGGGCGCCCGCGTGGGCGCGTTCTTCGCCCAGCTCATCACGGGGTGACGCGGGTGCACATCCGCACCGACGACGAGGTGTACCGCGTCGACGCCGTCTGGCTCGGCCCGCCGCGGGCGACGTTCCCGTGGCGCGCCCGTTACTCCGCGTACGGCGTCGGCCTGATCGTCATGGTCGTCGTGATGTTCGTCCAGCGGCGCCTGGGCATCGACCTCGGCTTCTTCTCCGTGGCGTGGGCGCTCCTGATCACCGTCGCGATCACGCGGTTCGTGTCGCGGCGCATCAACGACGAGCGCCCGCTGCTGGAGTGGCTGGCGCTGTTCGTGCACGAGCTGCGCGGCCCCCGCGTGCGCCGGCGGCCCGTCGGCGGCGCGCTCACCACGGGCCACGTCGCCGTGCGCCGCGACCGGCCGAAGCTCACCGGTGCGCCGACCGCGATCGCCCTGCCGCGCGGCAGCGACCGGCCCGCCCAGCGCGTCGTCAGCCGCCCGGCGGACGGGGACGAGGCCTGGGGCCCGCCGCCGCGGGACGACGAGGCGGCGCCGGCGGCGAGCGCCGTCCCGGATGCTGCTCCGGCCCCTGCTCCGGCCCCGTCGCCCACCCCGGCCGCGGAGGACGAGGTCGAGGAGAAGACCCCGGCCGCCCACGTCACCCCGGACGTCGCCGACGTCCGGCCGTCCCACGCGCGCGCCCGGCGCGGTGCCGGATCGGGCGGCACCCCCGCCGAGCGCCGGCGTCGCACCCGCCCGGCCCGGACCCCCGGCACCCGTGCCGCTGGGGGCGACTTCGGTCCGCCCTCGAGCGCCGAGGTCGGCGCCACGCGCCCGCCCGGCACCCCGACCCCGACCCATCGGCCGGCCGCCCTGCCGCCCGTCCCGGACCCGCGCCCCGGCGACGACGCGATGGCCGCCTGGACCGGGTCGCGCGCCCGCCGCGACGCCGTCGCGGCCCACCGCGCGACCGGCCGGAAGCCCGACACCGAGTCCGACCCCGACCGCACGCAGCGTCGCCCCGCCCGCCCGCGTCGGCGTCCCGGCTGGCCGATGTCGAACGAACCCGCGGGCTCGGGCTCGACCGCTGCGACCGACCAGCCGTTCGGGCCGGGCAGCCGGTCGCGGGACGCCGGCCGGGCCCGTCGGGGCGACCCGGCGGGCGAGGCGCGAGGGGGCGACGGTGCTGCGCCGCGGTAGGTCCCGCCGCGCCCTGGACCGCGGCCCCGCGGACCGCCAGCCCGAGGCGATCGAGGCCGGCGACCGCAGCTCCGGCCTGCGGCCCGCGCGCACCACACCGGCCGTGGGCAACGGGTCGGGCGGACGGCGCCGCGGGCGCTCGCTGGCCGGCGAGTCGCCCGCCTCCGGCTACCGGTCCGCGATCGCGCTGCGCTCGATCGACGGCAACCTCGCGCGGACGGCGTCCAGCGTCACCGCCTGGTACCGGCTGGCCCCGCAGCCCTGGAGCTTCCGCAGCGACACCCAGCGCGAGACCCTCATCCGCCAGATCGCGACCCAGCTCGGCGAGCTGCAGGGGCGCTGGCTGCACGTCCGCGTCACGTCGCGGCCGTACCCGGTGGCGCTCTGGGCGGAGACGTTCGACCACAACGCGCCCGGGCGCCTGCCCGACGTCGCGGGGGCCCTGAGCTGGGAGAGCTTCCTCGAGGGCGAGCAGCGCCACCTCATGGGCCTGTCGATGTCGGACAAGGAGGTCTTCCTCGGCGTCGAGGTGTCCGGGCGCTCGGTGGTCGACCGCTGGCTCGAGGGCGCGGCGCCGCTCCTCGGCCGGCTGGTCCCGTCGGCGGCGACGGCGGAGCTCGCGGCGCTGGAGTCGGAGATCGCGCACGTCGAGGCGCTCGTGTCACGGGCCGGCCTCGACGCGGTGCCCGCGACCGCGGAGGACATGGCCTGGCTGATGCACCGGTCCTGCTCGCTGGGGCTGCCGGCCCCGCGGACGGTGGCGCCGGCGTCGGGCGAGCACTGGGAGACCGAGGACCTCGCGGCGTTCACCGACGGCGTGGCCCTGCAGCAGGAGCCGTACGCGCCGACGGTGCAGGTACTCGGGCGGTTCGGGACCCAGCCGGTGCAGCGGCACGTCGCGGTGCTGTCGGTGGGCCTCATGGACTCCCTGCGCATCCCCGAGGCCGACGACCCGTGGATGCAGCGCAGCGACCGCCTGCCCTTCCCGGTGGAGTGGTCGGCGCGGATCTACGTGCGCAAGCCCGAGGAGGTCGCGGGCGAGCTGCAGCGCCAGATGGGCAAGGTGCGCAGCCAGATCCGGCACTACACCCACGACCACGACCTCGACCCGCCGATGTCGCTCGCGCGCCAGGCCGACCGCGTGCTGCAGATCGAGGACGAGCTCTCCGGCGGCCTGACACAGCTCAACACGCGGGTCTACGGCTGGTGGCGGGTCGCGGTGTCCGGGCGCGACGAGGGCGAGGCGCTGACGCGCGCCCAGCAGGTGCTCGATCTCTACCGCCCGCGCGTGGCGATGGAGCACCCCGAGGCGCAGTACGCCTACGCGCGCGAGTTCATCCCCGGCGAGCCGCTGGCGTCGACGGCCTACCGCCGCCGCGGGTCGGTGACCTGGGTGGCCGCGGGCGTGCCCGCCGCGTCGGCGTCGGTGGGCGACCGCCGGGGGATCATGCTCGGCGAGACCTGCACGGCGACGCGCCGCCCGGTGGCATGGGACCCGTGGATGGCCCAGGAGGTCCGCCGGGCGTCGGGGCTGACGGCGATCGTCGGCGGCCTGGGCTCGGGCAAGTCGTTCCTCACCGGGCTGCTCGTCTACAAGACGCTGCGCGCCGGGGCCCGCTGGACGGTGCTGGACCCGTCGGGGCCCCTGGCGGAGCTGACCAAGCTGCCCGAGCTCGCGCCGTTCTCCCGGCACATCCACCTGCTCGGCGCCGACCCCGGCATCCTCAACCCGTACCGGGTGGTGGCCGAGCCGCGCCGCGACCACTTCCTCGACGAGGACGACCCGGACAAGGCCTGGCGCCGCGAGCGCTCGCTGGCCGCCGCGACCCGCCGGCGCCTGGTGCTCGACGTCCTCACCGGCCTGCTGCCCTTCGACGTGGCGCGGATGCCCCACACGCGGATCGTGCTGCTGCGCGCGGTCCGCGAGGTCGGCGGCGCCCCGGACCGTGACCCCGGGCAGGTCATCGCCGTGCTGCGCCGCCACGCGCGCGAGGGCGAGGAGCACGCCGACGTCGTCGCCGACTTCCTCGAGGAGCGCCGCGAGCTGCCCCAGGCCGCGCTGCTGTTCCCCGACCCGAACGCCGACCCGCGCGACGACCCCTGGCAGGGCGAGGAGGACTACCGCCTCACCGTGCTGACGATGCAGGGCATGTCCCTGCCGCGCCCGGGCAGCCCGCGCGAGGAGTGGACCGACGGGGAGTCGCTCGCGGTCGAGCTGCTCAACCTCGCCTCCTGGCTGACCCAGCGCACGATCTACACCGCCGACCGGAACCTGCGGAAGGGCGTCGCGCTCGACGAGACGCACTTCCTGTCGCAGATCCCCACCGGCAAGGTGCTCATCGACCGGCTCGCCCGCGACTCGCGCAAGTTCAACGTCCGCGCGCTGTTCGCCTCCCAGCTCGCCGGCGACCTGCTGCGCGTGCCGGGCTTCGCGTCGCTGGTCAACGCGGTGTTCGTCGGGCGCACCGACGACGAGGAGGCGCAGGCCGAGGCGCTGCGCCTGCTGCGCGTGCCCACCGAGGTGGGCTACGAGGAGATGCTCGGCACGCTCTCGCCGCGCCCCCGCCACGACGACCGGCCCGACGACACGCCCCGCCAGTTCGTCTTCGCCGACGGGCACGGTGGCGTCGAGAAGATCCGGATCGATCTCGAGGGCCCGCACCTCGAGCACCTGCGCCTGACGCTCGACACCAACCCCGACGCCCGCCGCGTGCGCCCGCTGCCGGCCGCGCCCGCGTCGACCGCGCCGCCGGAGACGGACGCGGAGCGCACGGGGCCGGTGCCGGTCGTCCCGGCCGCCGCCACGCCGCCCCCGCCGGCAGGGCCCCGGACGCCACCCCCGCCGCCCGCCACCCCGGCGCGGACACCGCCCCGCGCCACGCCGACCCCGCCGCCGGGCACCGCGCGCGTCTCGCCGGTGACGCCGTCGCGCGACCCGCTGGTCGAGCGCACCGTCGTCGAGGGGACGGTGCTCGACGAGCAGCACGACGCCCCGTGGACCCCGGACGAGCGGCTCGACGACCTGGTCCCGGACCTCGACGACGACCTCGGCGACGCTCCGACGACCACGCCGACGGAGCCGGCGGGCGACGACGAGTGGGCCGAGGCCTGGGTCATGGACGAGGGCGGCGAGAGCGGCGTGACCGGCGACGCCGTCGGCGAGCTCGTCGACGACGCCGACCAGGCCACCGTCACGACGCCCGCGGACCGCAACCCCGGCTGGCGCGAGGGCAGCGAGGTGCACGACCCCGGCCGGTGGGTGGGCGCCGGCCGCCGCGCCCCGGGGACGCCGGGGTGACGCTCGCCCTCGTGGTCCTCGCCGCCGCCCTCGTCGTGGGGTGGCGGCGGTCGCGGCGCGCGCCGGCCCGAGGGGGGAGCGAGGGACTCCTCCGCCGCCTGCGACGCAGCCGGGGTGTCCCTCGCTCGACGAGCCCCGCCCCCCACGGCCGGCGGCGCGCGGTCACGGTGGTGGTCGCGATGGTCACCGGCCTGGTGCTCGTCGGGCTGCCGGCGTCGGCGGCGCCGCTGGACTGCAAGGCCCCGCCGGACCCCGACCGCCCGGGCACCGGGCTCGTCGGCTCGCTCGACCCCGCCCCGCTCGGGGTGGGCGCGCCGGGCAGCGTCTACGCCGAGGTCGGCTACGCCGGGCAGATCTGGTGGACCTACGACCTCGGTTGCGGGCCGGGCGCCGCCCGCGACCCCGCGGCCGCCACCGACACGTGGCTGGGCAACCAGTTCTTCAACCTCGCCAAGCTCGTCGTCGGCGGCGTGAACTGGTCGCACTACCTCATCGAGCAGGGCTCGGGGCTGCTCGCGCCGCTCGACGGGATCGTGCAGGCCGGCACGTCGGCGATGTACGACGCGGTGTTCACGACGTGGGTCGGGCTCGCGCTCATCGTGCTCGCGGCGATCCTGCTGGTGCTCGCGATGCGCGGGGACCTGTCGCGGCAGGCGCAGCGCGGCGGGATCGCGGTGATCGCGCTGGCGGTCGCGGCGGCGGCGTACGCGGCGCCGGTGCGCTGGTCGAGCATGCTCGACGGGGTGCTGCTCGACGGCGTCACCGCGATGCAGCGCGGCTTCCTGTCGCAGGTCGGGGTGGGCGACGCGAACACGCTGCCGACGGTGCTGACCGACCAGATCGTCTACAACAACTGGCTGCGCGGGCAGTTCGGGTCCGCGGACGTCCCGCAGGCGCGCGACCTGGGCCGCGAGCTGCTGCGCGCGCAGACGTTCACCAAGCAGGAGATCGCCGACGGCCAGGACACCCAGGCCACGGCGGACGCGAAGAAGCAGCAGTACACGAGCGTCGCCGAGCGCGTGGGCGACCGGTACAGCTACTTCCAGGGCCGCCAGGGGTCGCGGACGGGCGCGGGCGTGCTGGCGTTCATCCAGGCCGTCTGCATCGGGCTGTTCCAGCTGATGAGCAAGCTGCTCGTGCTCGTCTCCATGCTGATCATCCGGTTGCTGGTGATGGTCGCGCCCGCGCTCGCGGTGGTCGCCCTGCTCAAGCCCGAGGTGCTGCCCGCGACCCTGCGCGTCGGCGGGGCGGCGCTGGTCAACACGTTGCTCGTGGGCGCCATGGCGGGGCTGCACTCGCTGATGGTCATCGCGCTGTTCCGGCCCGGGTCCGGGGTGGGCACGTGGCTCGCGCTGCTGGTCACCGGGGTCGTGACGGTCGTGCTGTGGGCGGTGGCGCGCCCGTTCCGGCGGCTGGCGGCGATGGTCTCGCTGACCCGCGACCAGATGAGCGGCGTCCTCCCGCCCGCCGGCGGCGGCGTGCTCTCCCGGTTCCTGCCGCGCGGGTCCGACCGCCAGGACGACTGGTGGAACGAGCGGCGCACCGCGGCGACCCGCGGCGGCGACGGCTGGCGTCCCGAGGGCAGCGCCCCGACGCGCACCGACGCCTCGCCCGCGGGCGCCGACGGGACCGGCGGCCCGGTGCGGGTCGACAGCGAGCGGGTGGGCGGCGCCCCGAGCCACGACGCCGACCCCGCGGCCGCGCTCGCCGCCCGCAGCGCGGCCCAGCGGGCCCTCCCGCGGGGCGGCGGGGCCGCGCCGGGCACGACGCCGCGTGGCGACCGCGACGCCACCCCGGCCCGCGCGCAGATCAGCGACGCCGACCGCAGCCTCTACCGCAGCGTCGCCGCGCGGACGAGTGAGGCCGGCGGGCCGGGGGGCCCACGCCGCCCGGTCCAGGCCGAGCTCGTCGACGGCGCGCCGGTGTACCGGATCTACCGGCCCAGCCGCCCGATCGGGGCGGGGTCCTCGGGCCGGTCGCGCCGCAGCCCGCGCCCGGCCGAGGGAGGCGCCGGTGCCGATCCGGACTAGGCGCGGACGCGCGGCGGCCTACCGGGCGCTCTGGGAGTGGCCCCTGCACTCGCCGGCGCGCCTCTTCGGCGTGCTCGCCGTCGTGGCGGCCGTGGCGATCGGGATCTCCTACCTCGGCGGCGCGGCGGACGACCCGGGGTCGGGGCGCGCCCTGGGCCCGGCCCCGTCGGCCGCGTCCGGGCAGGGCACGGCTCCGGGTCCGGGTCCGGCGACGATCACCGAGCTGCGGCCCCGCACGCTCCCGCTCGGCGACGCGCCGCCGGTGGCCCTGGCCGTCGCGCAGCGCTGGACGCAGGCCTGGGCCACGCACCCGCCGGGCACGACGCCCGCGCAGTGGAGCGCCGGGCTGGCCCCGTACACCACCGACGAGTACCTCGCCGTGCTCTCCTCGGTCGACCCCGGCAACGTCCCGGGCACGCGGGTCACGGGTCCCGCGCAGGCCGTCGAGGTGCGCCCGGAGGCCGTGCGCGTGCAGGTGCCCACCGACGCGGTGCGCCTGGAGCTCCTGCTCGTGCAGGTGGCGCCGGGGGACTGGCGCGTGTCCGGCTACGACCGGGCCTCCTAGGGCGCCGCATGATCAGTCCCCCACGGCTGCCCCCGGGCTTCACCCCGCCGAAGCTGCCCCCGGGCTTCCGCATCCTGCGCCTGCTGCTGCCCGTCGCGGCGCTCGCCGGGTTCCTCGTCGTCGTCATGGCGGCCGGGCTGCTCGTCGTCGGCCAGTTCGTGCCCGGCGGCGGGGAGGACGGCTCGGACGGCACGACGTGCGAGGCCGGGACCGGCGCGCCGGCCGGCGACGTGCCGCAGACGTCGGCGGAGCTCGACGAGGTCCAGCGCCGGACCGCGGCGACGATCATCGGCGTCGCCAAGGGCATGGCCGTGCCGCCGCGGGGCTGGGTGGTCGCGCTGGCGACGGCGATGCAGGAGTCGCAGATGGGCACGGTCGGCATGGACGTGGCCGTCGACCACGACTCGCTCGGCGTCTTCCAGCAGCGCCCGAGCCAGGGCTGGGGCACGCCCGAGCAGGTCCGCGACCCCGTCTACGCGACGAAGACGTTCCTCGACCGGCTGCTGCAGGTGCCGGGGTGGGAGACGATGCCGGTCACGGAGGCCGCGCAGATCGTGCAGCGCTCGGCGTTCCCCAACGCCTACGCGAAGTGGGAGACGCTGGCCAACAGCCTCGTCGCCGACCTCGCGGGCGTCACCGGCGCGATCCGGGAGTGCGTGCCCGCCGACGAGGCCGGCCCCGGACCCGCCGAGGCCCTGCCGCCCGGCGTCGCCCGCACGGCCATCGAGTTCGCCACCGCCGAGACCGGCAAGCCCTACGTCTGGGGCGCCACCGGGCCCAGCAGCTACGACTGCTCGGGGCTCATGCTGCGCGCCTACGAGCGCGCCGGGATCGTGCTGCCGCGCGTCTCGCGCGACCAGTACAAGGCGGGGGCCCACGTGCCCGTCGAGCAGGCACAGCCGGGCGACCTGCTGTTCTGGGCGTACGACGAGTCCGACCCCGACACCATCCACCACGTCGCCATGTACCTCGGCAACGGGCAGATGATGGAGGCCCAGCAGACCGGCGTGCCCCTGGGCACCCGCGCGGTGACGTGGGGCGAGGCCGAGCTGCTCCCGCTCGCGACCCGGCCGGGGACGGGGTCCGATCGGGCCTGACCGAGCCCGGCCCCGATTTTCGCGGAGTTGAGCGTGTCGGGAACAAGTCCGTGACACCCTCCGTTGGTCGGGATGACACACTTGAGCGCGAGGGACTCAGGTCAGGTTTGCGAGCCGGTGGCTGCGGGCCAATACTTGAGCACACAGCGCTCAACGAGCACTCAGACGACACACCCGGGATCCACGGGTCTCGAGAGGAGACACGAGCATGGCGCGAGCGGTCGGCATCGACCTCGGCACGACCAACTCCGTGGTCGCCGTCCTGGAGGGCGGCGAGCCGACGGTGATCGCGAACTCGGAGGGTAGCCGCACCACCCCGTCGGTGGTCGCGTTCGCCCGCAACGGGGACGTCCTGGTCGGCCAGTCGGCCAAGAACCAGGCGGTGACCAACGTCGACCGCACCATCCGGTCGGTCAAGCGGCACATGGGCACCGACTGGACCGTCGAGATCGACGACAAGAAGTACAGCCCGCAGGAGATCAGCGCCCGCGTCCTGCAGAAGCTCAAGCGGGACGCCGAGTCGTACCTGGGCGAGGAGGTCACCGACGCGGTGATCACCGTCCCGGCGTACTTCGAGGACGCGCAGCGGCAGGCCACCAAGGAGGCCGGCCAGATCGCGGGCCTCAACGTCCTGCGCATCGTCAACGAGCCCACCGCCGCGGCGCTGGCCTACGGCCTGGAGAAGGGCTCCGACGAGCAGACGATCCTCGTCTTCGACCTCGGGGGCGGCACGTTCGACGTGTCCCTGCTCGAGATCGGCGACGGCGTGGTCGAGGTCAAGGCCACCAACGGCGACAACAACCTCGGTGGCGACGACTGGGACGAGCGGATCATCAGCTGGCTCGTCGACAAGTTCAAGAACTCGCAGGGCATCGACCTGTCCAAGGACAAGATGGCGATGCAGCGCCTGCGCGAGGCGGCGGAGAAGGCGAAGATCGAGCTCTCGAGCTCGTCCAGCGCCGGCATCAACCTGCCCTACATCACCGTCGACGCCGACAAGAACCCGCTCTTCCTCGACGAGACGCTCTCGCGCGCCGAGTTCCAGCGGATCACCTCCGACCTGCTCGACCGGTGCCGCAAGCCGTTCAACCAGGTCATCAAGGACGCCGGCATCTCCGTCGGCCAGATCAACCACGTGGTGCTCGTCGGTGGGTCGACGCGCATGCCCGCGGTGCACGACCTGGTCAAGGAGCTCACCGGCGGCAAGGAGCCGAACAAGGGCGTCAACCCCGACGAGGTCGTCGCCGTCGGCGCCACGCTGCAGGCCGGCGTGCTGCGCGGTGACGTCAAGGACGTCCTGCTGCTCGACGTCACGCCGCTGTCCCTCGGCATCGAGACCAAGGGCGGCGTGATGACCAAGCTCATCGAGAAGAACACGACGATCCCGACCAAGAAGTCCGAGGTCTTCACGACGGCCGAGAACAACCAGCCGTCGGTGCAGATCCAGGTCTTCCAGGGCGAGCGCGAGATCGCGGCCTACAACAAGAAGCTCGGCATGTTCGAGCTCACCGACCTGCCGCCCGCCCCGCAGGGTGTGCCGCAGATCGAGGTCAGCTTCGACATCGACGCCAACGGCATCGTCAACGTCTCGGCGGTCGACAAGGGCACCGGCAAGTCCCAGCAGATGACCATCACCGGCGGCTCGGCCCTCTCCAAGGAGGAGATCGACCGCATGGTGGCCGACGCCGAGGCCCACGCCGACGAGGACCGCAAGCGTCGTGAGGCCGCGGAGACCCGCAACCAGGCCGAGACGCTGGTCTACCAGACCGAGAAGTTCATCACCGACAACGACGAGAAGCTCCCGTCGGACGTCAAGGAGAAGGTCCAGGCCTCCGTCGCCGAGCTCAAGGAAGCCCTCAAGGGTGAGGACACCGAGGCCATCAAGGCCGCCTCGGAGAAGGTCGCGACCGAGTCCCAGCAGCTCGGCCAGGCCCTCTACGCCCAGCAGCAGTCCGAGGGCGGCGCCGCCGGTGCGGCCGGTGGCGCGGCGGGTGCCGGCGAGGCCGGCGCCGCCGGGCAGGCCGACGACGTGGTCGACGCCGAGATCGTCGACGACGACAAGAAGGACTGACGCCCGCCGGTGGGGCCGCGGCCACGACACGGCCGCGGCCCCACCGTCGCGGCTCCCAGACCACACTCCCCGGCGCGAACGCGCCGGAGTCCTCTCGAGGAGGTCACTGTGCAGGATCCGGTCGTCGGGCAGGACCGCGCCGACGCGACCGACGTCCCCACCGACTCCAGCGTCGGCGGGGTGCCCACCTCCGGCCAGGACGCGCCGGGCGGCACCGCCCAGGCGGACGGTGCCACCGACGGCGGGGAGACCGCCGCGCCCGACGGGGCCGAGGCCATCGCCGGCGAGGCCCGGGCCGCGCAGGCCGCCGCAGAGGCGTCGGCGGCCTCGGCCACGGCTGCTGAGGGCGCCGGGGAGGCCCCCGCCGCGTCCGCCGCGTCCACCGCGTCCGCCACGGACCCCGAGCTCGAGCGCGTCCGCGCCGAGCTCGCCGAGCGCACCGCGGACCTGCAGCGCGTGTCCGCCGAGTTCGCGAACTACCGGCGCCGCACCGAGCGCGAGCGCGAGTCGACCGTGGCCGGCGCCAAGGCGTCGGTGGCGGGCGAGCTGCTCACCGTCCTCGACGACGTCGAGCGCGCCCAGACCCACGGCGATCTGACCGGCCCGTTCAAGGTCGTCGCCGACCGTCTCACCGAGACGCTGCACCGCGCGGGCCTGCAGCCGTTCGGGGCCGAGGGCGACGCGTTCGACCCGTCGGTGCACGAGGCCGTGGCGCACGAGACGTCCCCCGACGTCTCCGCGCCGACCGTCACCACGGTCATGCGCCGGGGCTACCGCTTCGGCGACAAGGTGCTCCGTGCCGCCATGGTCGGGGTCACCGACACCGACGGCAGCGCCCCGGCCGGCACCCCGTCCGAGCCGGCGGACGCCGGCCGGTCCTGACCGCCACCCCACCCGTCCACTCCGCGGAAGGAGCCGTCCCGCCATGAGCGCCCGTGACTGGGTCGAGAAGGACTACTACCGCGAGCTGGGCGTGGCCAAGGACGCGTCCGCGGACGACATCAAGAAGGCCTACCGCAAGATCGCCCGCGAGAACCACCCCGACGCCAAGCCCGGCGACGCGAAGGCCGAGTCGCGCTTCAAGGCCGCCGGCGAGGCGTACGGGGTGCTCTCGGACCCCGAGAAGCGCCAGCAGTACGACGAGGCCCGCACGCTGTTCGCGGGCGGGCGCTTCGGCGGGTTCGGCGGCGGTCGCGGGGCCGGCGCGGGCGCCGGCGGCACCGGCTTCTCCGGCGGCTTCGACGTCGGCGACCTCTTCGGCGGTCGCGGCGCGGGCGGCGCCGGGGCCGGTGGCCTCGGCGACCTGCTCGGCGGCCTGTTCGGCGGCGCCGCCGGCGGTGCCCCCACCGCGGGGCCGACCCCGGGCATGGGCGCCACCCGGCCGCGGGAGCAGCGCGGCGCGGACGTCGAGACCGACGTGCGCATCGACTTCTCCGAGGCCGTCGGCGGCACGACGCTGCCGCTGCGCCTGGCGTCGCCGGCGCGCTGCAGCACCTGCGGCGGCAACGGCGCCAAGCCCGGCACGAGCCCGCGCACGTGTCTGACCTGCGGTGGGGCCGGCGTGGTCTCGCGCAGCCAGGGCGCGTTCGCGTTCAGCGAGCCGTGCCGCGACTGCTCGGGCACCGGCTCGATCGTCGACGACCCGTGCCCCGAGTGCGGCGGCGACGGCGTGAGCACCCGCTCGCGCACCCTGACCGTCCGCATCCCGCCGGGTGTCGACGACGGCCAGCGCATCCGCCTCGCCGGGCAGGGCCAACCGGGCCAGCGCGGCGGGCCCGCGGGCGACCTGTTCGTCGTCGTGCACGTCAACCCCGACGACCTGTTCGGCCGCTCCGAGCGCAACGCCGACGACCTCACGCTCACCGTGCCGGTGACGTTCCCCGAGCTCGTCGACGGCACGACGATCACCGTGCCGACGATGGACGGCAAGGTCTCGCTCAAGGTGCCGGCCGGCTCGCAGAGCGGTCGCACCCTGCGGGTCCGCGGGCGCGGCGTGCGCCGCAAGGACGGGCGCACGGGCGACCTGCTCGTCACCGTCGAGCTCGCCGTCCCGAACCGCCTGGACAAGGCCGCACGCGAGGCGCTCGACGCCTACGCCGCCGCCACCCGTGACCACGACCCCCGCGCCGAACTGACCCGGCGCGCCGAGGCCGCCGCACGGAGGGAGACGGCGTCGTGAGCCGGCGCGGGCGTGACGAGCGCGGGCCCTGGCCGGCTCCGCTCGGTACGTCCTCGTCCGGAACGGCCGGCTCGCCGAGCGGCGCCGTGCCCCCGCTCCCGGCGTGGGCGGACGAGGACACGCCGGTCTTCGTCATCTCGGTGGCCGCACAGATCGCCGGGATGCACGCGCAGACCCTGCGCTCCTACGACCGCATCGGGCTCGTGACCCCGGGCCGCGCGAGCGGCGGCGGGCGGCGCTACTCGGTGCGCGACATCGCCGTGCTGCGGGAGGTCCAGCGCCTCTCGCAGGAGGACGGCGTCAACCTCGCCGGCATCAAGCGGATCATCGAGCTCGAGCGCGAGGTCGGGGCCCTGACCGACCGGCTCGCCGAGGTCACCGAGGAGCTCGCGCGCTGGCGCGCCGCCGCCGAGCAGGCCGCCCAGAACGCCGCCGACAGCGACCGGCTGCCGGCCCGCCGGACCCAGTCGGTCGTGGTCTGGCAGCCCGGTCCCCGCCGTCGGGACTGACCCGCTACTCCGTGAAGGGGTCGTAGGTGATGCGGTCGAGCCCGACGCCGTCGACGAGCAGGGCCGACGCGGTCGCGCGGATCATGGTCGGCGAGCCGGCGAGCAGGACGTCGTGGCCCGACCAGTCGCCACTGCGCACCACGGCGGCGGGCAGCGTGCCCGGCAGGGTGTGCTCGCTCAGCGGGTCGTCCTCGCACACCGCGGCGACCGCGAGCCAGGGGTGCTCGGCCGCGAGGGCCTCGAGCCGGTCGAGCACGGTGAGGTCCTCGGGCACGCGCCCGCCGAGGAACACGGTGCACGGGCGGGGGCGGACCCAGCGGGCCATGTCCTCGCAGAGCGCGAGGACGGGCGCGCCGCCGGTGCCACCGGCGACCATGAGCACCTCGCGGGTGCTGCGCGGGTCCAGGCCGAGGCGTCCGGCGGGCGGGCCGAGGCGCCACCGGTCGCCGGGCGCGGTGTGCGCCACCATCGCCCGGCTCACCCAGCCGCCCTCGACCGCGCGGACGTGGAACTCGAGCAGCCCGTCCGGCCGCGGGGCGGTGGCCGGGGAGAGCGGCCGCCACATCCGCGGACGCTGGGGGATCTCGACGGTGAGGTACTGGCCCGCGCGGTGCGGCACCGGCGCGTCGGGCGCGACGTGCACGACGGCCAGGTCCCAGCTCAGCCGCCGGTGGCCCACGACGGTGCCCTCGGCGACGGCCGGCGCTGCCGCAGCGGCCCGGACCGCCTGCTCCATCGGCCCCGCGGCCAGCGAGAACGCGCGCACCCAGGCGTGCTCGCTCGTCTCGTCCCAGGTGCCGGCGAAGCGGCGCATCGCCCCGATCAGCGCAACCCCGAGCACCTCGTACTGCTCGGCGCACAGGCCGAGCGCGCGGTGCTCGCGCACGAGCGGTTCGAGCATGGCCCGCAGCTCGCCGGGGCGGTCGACGGTGCTCATGGGCAGCACGAGCGAGCGCAGCAGCCGGCGCGCCGGCTCGGTGATGCGGGCGGGGAAGAGCGCGCGCACCTCGGGGGCGAGGCTGAACAGCAGCGCCGCGAACCAGTCGGCGAGCTCGTCGACCCGCGGCTCGACCTCGGTCCACGTCTGCCGGACGCGGCGGGCGGCGTGCGCCTCGGGCGGCTCGGGTGCGCGCGGGGCCGGCGCGTTGGTCGGCTCGGGGGCGGCGATGGCGGCGGGTGCCGGCGTCGGGCCCTGCCGGGGAACCGGCATCGGCGCCGGGTTCGTCGCGACGGGCGCGTCGTCGGGGGCCGCGTGGCGTCCGGGCGCGACGATCGGTGTCGTGGGCGGCGGGGGGACGGCACGGACCGGCGTGAGCCGGCGGACGGTGCCCCGGTTCCCGGCCCGGCCGCCGTCCCGGGCGCCGCGGCGACCCGGTGCGAGCCCCTGGCTCGGGCCGGCGGAGGTCGGGCCCGGGCCGGCCGGACCGCCCTCGGACAGCGGCTCCGCGGACATGGACGACGTGCCTCCTCGACCCCCCGGCGCGGGGACCCGTCCCCGCATCGCGACCACTATGACAGCCCGTCATGTCTCGTCACGCAGGGTCCCCACGCGAGCGGGTCGTCCGGCTCGTCACGTGCGCCGGACGGTGCCCGCGCACACCGTGAGCAGCGACGACGCGCTCGACCGGTGCCGTTCGTCGTCGTTGCTGTGGGTGACCGGTCGAGCTCCTCCGCGACGGGAAGAAAGTCCGCACGCAGAGAGTTGAGCCAAGTAGACTCAAGAACGTGGCGGCGGCTGGTGGGCCGTCCGACACACCCTTTCGCCAGCGCAGGAGGAACCCGATGGACTTCACCCCCACCACCCGCACCCAGCAGGCGGTGTCGGCCGCGGTGCGCGCGGCCACCGTCGACGGTCACCCGCAGGTCTCGCCGGCGCACCTCGCGGCCGCGCTGCTCGACCAGACCGACGGCCTCACCGAGCCGCTGCTGCGCGCGGTCGGGGCGGACCCGTCGGCCGTGCGCCAGGACGTCGGCAAGGTCCTCGCGGGCCTGCCGAGCGCGAGCGGCTCCAGCGTCTCCGCCCCGCAGTTCGACCGCGAGATGGCCCGCGTGCTCCAGCACGCCCAGCAGCTCGCCGCGGACATGGGCGACGAGTACGTCTCCACCGAGCACCTGCTCGTCGGGCTCGCCGCGGCCGGCGGGCGGACCGCCGACGTGCTCACCCGCCACGGCGCGACGCCCGAGGCGCTCAAGGAGGCGTTCACCAAGGTGCGCGGCTCCGGGCGCGTGACGTCCGCCGACCCCGAGAGCACCTTCCAAGCCCTGGAGAAGTACGGCCAGGACCTCACCGAGCGCGCCCGCTCCGGCAGCCTCGACCCGGTCGTCGGCCGCGACGCCGAGATCCGCCGCGTCGTGCAGGTCCTCTCGCGGCGCACCAAGAACAACCCCGTGCTCATCGGCGAGCCCGGCGTCGGCAAGACCGCGATCGTCGAAGGCCTGGCTCAGCGCATCGTCGCCGGCGACGTGCCCGAGTCGCTGCGCAACAAGCGCGTGGTGGCGCTCGACCTCGGCTCGATGGTCGCGGGCGCGAAGTACCGCGGCGAGTTCGAGGAGCGGCTCAAGGCCGTCCTGCAGGAGATCACCGACTCCGCGGGGCAGGTCATCACCTTCATCGACGAGCTGCACACGATCGTCGGCGCCGGGGCGACCGGCGAGTCGGCGATGGACGCCGGCAACATGATCAAGCCGATGCTCGCCCGCGGCGAGCTGCGGATGGTGGGCGCCACGACGCTCGACGAGTACCGCGAGCACATCGAGCACGACCCGGCCCTCGAGCGCCGGTTCCAGCAGGTCCTGGTCGGCGAGCCGTCGGTGGAGGACACCATCGGCATCCTGCGGGGGCTCAAGGAGCGCTACGAGGTGCACCACGGCGTCCGGATCACCGACGCCGCGCTCGTCGCCGCCGCCGCGCTCTCCGACCGCTACATCACCGCGCGCTTCCTGCCCGACAAGGCGATCGACCTCGTCGACGAGGCCAGCTCGCGGCTGCGCATGGAGATCGACTCGCGGCCCGTCGAGATCGACGAGGTGGAGCGCATCGTCCGCCGTCTCGAGATCGAGGAGATGGCGCTGGACAAGGAGTCCGACGACGCGTCGCGCGAGCGCCTCACCGCGCTGCGGGCCGAGCTCGCGGAGCGCCGCGAGGAGCTCTCGGCGCTGACCGCGCGCTGGCAGGCGGAGAAGGACGCCATCGACGGGTCGCGGGTGCTCAAGGAGCGCCTCGAGGGCCTGCGCGGCGAGTCCGAGCGGGCCGAGCGCGACGGCGACTACGAGCGGGTCGCGAAGCTGCGCTACGTCGAGATCCCGGCCCTGGAGAAGGAGCTCGAGGCCGCGGACGCCGCGACGGCGGCCCCGGTGATGCTCAAGGAGGAGGTCGGGCCCGACGACGTCGCGGACGTCGTGTCGGCGTGGACCGGCATCCCCGCCGGGCGGCTGCTCGAGGGCGAGACCCAGAAGCTCCTGCGTATGGAGGACGAGCTCGGCCGCCGCGTCGTCGGCCAGGCCGAGGCGGTGCGCGCGGTGTCCGACGCCGTCCGCCGCGCCCGTGCCGGGATCGCGGAGGAGGACCGTCCGACCGGGTCGTTCCTGTTCCTCGGCCCCACCGGCGTCGGCAAGACCGAGCTGGCCAAGGCGCTCGCCGCGTTCCTCTTCGACGACGAGCGGGCGATGATCCGCATCGACATGAGCGAGTACGGCGAGAAGCACTCGGTGGCGCGGCTCGTCGGCGCGCCGCCCGGGTACGTCGGCTACGACCAGGGCGGCCAGCTCACCGAGGCCGTCCGGCGCCGCCCGTACTCGGTGGTGCTGCTCGACGAGGTCGAGAAGGCGCACCCGGACGTCTTCGACGTGCTGCTGCAGGTGCTCGACGACGGGCGCCTGACCGACGGGCAGGGCCGCACGGTCGACTTCCGCAACACGATCCTCGTGCTGACCTCGAACCTCGGGTCGCACGCGCTCGTCGACACGTCGCTCGACGACGCCGGCCGGCGGGACAAGGTCATGGAGGTCGTGCGGCGCTCGTTCAAGCCGGAGTTCCTCAACCGGCTCGACGACGTCGTGGTCTTCCACGCGCTGTCGACCGAGGAGCTGACGTCGATCGTCGACATCCAGCTCGAGCGCCTCGGCGCCCGGCTGGCGGCCCGGCGGCTGACGCTGGCGGTCAGCGACGCGGCCCGCGAGTGGCTCGCGCTGCAGGGCTTCGACCCCGTCTACGGCGCGCGGCCGCTGCGCCGGCTCGTGCAGTCGGCCATCGGCGACCAGCTCGCCAAGGCGCTGCTCGCCGGCGACGTCCGCGAGGGCGACACCGTGGCCGTCGACCTCGACGAGCAGGGCGACAGCGGCGCCGGCACGCTGGTGGTGTCGCGGGCGGCGTGACGTCGCCCGTGGGTTGTTGAGCGAAGGGCCCCTTCGATCGGCTAGATCGATCGAAGGGGCCCTTCGCTCGTCTACGGGAGCCTCAAGCCCGTGCGGGGCGTCGCCCGAGGACGCGGCCGTCGAGCGACGCGGCGCCCGGGCCCGCCCAGAGCAGGAGCAGCATGACCAGCAGGAGCGTCGGGGCGAGGCCCAGGTGGACCGGGCCGCCGATGGCCACGCCCGCCGTCGCGATCGCCACCGCCATGGTGAGGGCCAGGACGAGCGCGGCGAGCCGGGTGCCGAGACCGACGACGAGCAGGATGCCGCCGACCAGCTCGACCAGGCCGGCGAGCAGCACGAGCGGCCGGGAGCCCGGGAGTCCGTAGCTCTCGAACAGCGCCACGTACATCTCGCCGCCGGTGAACTTGCCGATCGACGTCAGCACGAACACGACGCCGGCGAGCACGCGGAACAGGGCGACCACCAGGCGCGCGCCGCCCCGGACACGCTCGCGGGCCAGCTCGGCTCGCCACGACACCATCGACGACTCCCTCTGCTCAGCGCCTCGCGGTCGGCCGCGGGTTCAGGGCCGGGCCTCGAGGACGATGTTGAACGGGGTGCGGGCGGCTTCGCGGACCCGCGTGAACCCGGCCTCGGTCAGGATCGCCCCGAGCCGCGCCGGGCCGGCCTGGGCCCCCAGCGCCGCGCGCCCGGGCTGGGCGAGCGAGGCCGGCGTGCAGACCATGGTCGAGATCGCGTAGTACAGGCGCCCGACCGGGTTGAGGTTGTCGGCGACGCCGTCACCGGCGGCCGGCTCGAACAGCATGAACGTGCCGTCCGGGGTCAACGACTCCCGCACGTGGCGCGCGACCGCCAGCGGGTCGCCCATGTCGTGCAGGGCGTCGAAGATCGCCACGACGTCGTAGGTGCCGGGGTACTCGTCGCCGCCGGCGACCTCGAAGCGCACGCGGTCGGCGCCCAGGCCGGCGTCGGCGGCCCGCTGGCGGGCGGCGTCGATGGAGGCCTGGTGGTAGTCGAAGCCGACGAACGTCGAGCTCGGGAAGGCCTCGGCGAGCAGGAGTGTGGAGGCGCCGTGGCCGCACCCGACGTCGGCGACCGCGACGCCGCGGCGCAGCTTCTCCTCCACCCCGTCCAGCGCCGGGATCCAGTCGGAGACCAGGTTCGCCCGGTACCCCGAGCGGAAGAACCGCTCGGTGCCCTCGAACAGCGCCGCCCCGTGTTCGTGCCAGCCCACTCCCTGCCCGGTGCGGAAGCCCTCCACGATCCGCGGGGTCAGCCCGAACACCGCCGGGGCGCCCTGGAAGATGCCCGCCAGGTAGACCGGGCTGGTCTCGTCCGCGAGCACGAACGCCTGCTCCGGGGGGAGCTCGTACGTGCCGGCGTCGGCGTCGTAACGCAGGAAGCCGCTCGCGGCCTGGGCGTTGGCCCACTCCCGTACGTAGCGCTCCGCAGTCCCGGAGCGTTCGGCGAGGTCGGCGGACGTCAGCGGTCCGGTGTCCGCGAGCACCCGGTAGAGACCGAGCTGGTCGCCGATGGCCGTCAGCACCGTGTTGTAGGCCGCACCGACCTCGTCGACCACCTTGCCGAGGAAGGCCTCCAGCTTGGCCTGGTCGATCGCCGCTGGGGGCGCCGGTGTCGTCCGCGGCTCCCGCGTCTGGGTCATGGTCTCTCCCCTCGTGGTGGGCGAGGAGGAGTCCGCCGTGGCGACCCGGTCCGAGCAGCTCGACGAGCGCGTGGCCGACCGACGATCCCCGACCCGGCCGGGTCGGTCGTCGGGCCTCCCCGCCCCCCGTTGGCCTGCGGCGGTGGGACACCACCGCGCGCCCCACGGTCCGCTGATGACGGAACGTCGTAAAGGGGCACTGCCCGATCGGCTCCGGTCCACACGATTGGGCTACGGAGGTGTCGCGGTGGTGACACCTCGTCGAGCTCGGCGAAGGGCGCCCCTCGCCGTTCTACTCGATCGAGGGGGCCCTTCGCTCGATACATCAGGGACGGGCCGCGGCGCCGGCGAGGATCCCGTCGGGGTCGTAGGTGCGCGCGATCGCGTCCAGCCGCCCGGCGTGGGTCCCGAACGACGTGGCGCGGTCGGCGTCCTCGTCCAACCCGGCGAAGTTGACGTACACGCCGCCGGTGCCGAAGGGTGCGAGGCCGTCCCAGCCGCGGCGCGCCCAGCCGATCGCCGCGTCGTCCATCGCCGGGTCGGTCCAGCCCGCGTCGATGCTGACGTTGAACGCCGCGCCGCGGTGGGCGAACGCGCTCTCGTCGTCGCCGACCCGGGCGATCGCCCCGCCCATCGTGCGCACGACGACGATGCAGCCGGGTGTCGGGCGGTCCCGGCCGGCGTCGATGATCGCCGCGGCCGCGCCGTCGTCGACGTGCTCGAGGAAGTGGGACTTGAAGAAGTACCGCGCCCCGGCCGGGAAGAGCGGGTCGAGGGCCGACTGGCTCGCGGTGTAGTCGGTGATCGCGGTGGCGTCCACCTGGGGCGTGCCGAGCCGGGCGAACGGGGCGAGCACCTCGAGGCCCTCCTCGGCGGGCCCGGCGTACAGACCGCCGGCGACGACGACCGGCGCGCCGTGCATCTCCGTCGGCAGCTCCGGGTCGGGCGGCACGCTCCACAGCGCGAACTCCGGCGACACCGTCTCCGGCAGCGTCGGCACCAGCTCCCGCCACGCGTCGAGGACGGCCGCGGCCTGCTCGACCGGGTAGAGGACGAGCGCGTTCGCCACCTGCGGACCGAGCGGGCGCGCGGCGAACTCCATCGTCGTGACGACGCCGATGCCGCGCCCGCCGCCGCGGACCGCCCAGAACAGGTCCGGGTGCTCGGTGGCGCTCGCGGTGCGCACCACCCCGTCGGCGGTGACGATCTCGACCGCGCGCAGGGCGTCGCACGACAGGCCGAAGGCGCGCTGCACGGCGCCCATGCCGCCGCCGAGGGTCAGGCCGGCGACGCCGGTCTCGGACACCTCGCCGCCGGGCACGACGAGCCCGTCGCGCTGGGTGGCGCGGTTCACGTCGGCCCAGCGCGCCCCGGCGCCGACGCGGACGGTGCGCGCGTCCGGGTCGACGGTGACGGCGGTCAGGCCCGACAGGTCGATGACCAGGCCGTCGTCGCACACCGCGCTGCCGGCGACCTGGTGCCCGCCGCCGCGGATGCTCACCGGGGGGCGGTGCGCGCGGGCGGCGGCGAGGGCGGCGACGACGTCGGCGGTGCCCGCGCAGCGGGCGATCACGGCCGGGTGCCGGTCGACGAGGCCGTTCCAGACCGCGCGGGCCTCGTCGTAGCGGGGGTCGGTGCGGTCGATGACGTCGCCGGTCAGCGTGGTGCGCAGGGTCGCGACGAGGGCGTCCTCGCGGGTGTCGAGGGTGGTCACGGTGTTCTCCTCTTCGGGGGTTCGTGCCGGTCAGGCAGCGGCGGGCGCGGGGATGGCGCCGGTGAGCGCGCCGAGCTCGGTGTTGGTCGGCCAGCCGCGGACCTCGAGGTCGCTGAAGGCCGGGTGGGCGCGCAGGCCGGCGACGAGGGGGCCGTCGCGGTAGGCCTCGGCGGCCGCGCGGTCGGTGAACAGGTAGAAGCCGCCGTGATGGGCGCCGTCGTGCAGCCACGTCTTGGCCACGAAGCCGGGCACGGAGCGCACGGCCTCGGCGAAGTGCGCGGCGTCGTCGGCCATGTCCTCGGCGGCGACGGACGAGGTGAACGTGATCAGCAGGGCGTACATGGCGGGGTCCTCCCGGTGACGGTGTGGCGTTCGGTGCCCCGGAAGACTGAGCCGAGCGGCTGACAGGCCCCTTGCACGGCGCTGGCAGGCGGGCATGCTCATCACGGTGGGCGACGACCAGGCCGGGCCGGCGGCGTCCGTCGACGTGCTCGGGCCGCTGCGCCTGCGGGTCGGCGACGCGCCGGTGGCGGTGCGCGGGCCGAAGCGCCGCGCCGTGCTGGCGCTGCTCGCGCTGGCCGAGGGGCGGGCGCTGACGGTCGAGCAGCTCGTCGACGCCCTGTGGCCGGAGGAGCCGCCCGACAGCGGGCGGGCGACGGTGCACAGCCACGTCTCGCGCCTACGCGCCGATCTCGGGCCCGCCGCGCCGCGCCTGCTCACCGTCGCGGGCGGCTACCGGCTGGTCCTCCCGCCCGACGCCCTCGACCTGCGCCGGGTCCGCGACCTGCGCGACCGTGCCCGCGACCTCGCCGATCCCCGAGCTGCCGCGGAGTGCCTGCGCACCGCCCGCGCGACCTGGCGCGGCCCGGCGCTGGCGGACCTCCTCGAGGTCCCGGGCCTGCGGGCGGCCGCCGACGCGGCGCGCGAGCTGTGGTGCGACGTCACCGACCGGCTCGTCGAGGCGCTGATCGCGGCCGGCGCGGCGGACGAGGCCCTCGCCCCCGCGGGGGACGCGGTGGCCGAGGACCCGTGGCGCGAGCCCGCCGTGCTCGGCCTCGTCCGGGCCCGCGCCGCGACCGGCCAGGCACCACGGGCCCTGCAGGCCGCGCGCGAGTTCCGCCGGCGGCTGGCCGAGGACGCCGGCCTCGACCCCTCGCCGGCGCTGGCCGAGCTCGAGCGGGCGGTGGCGGACGGGGAGCTGTCGCCGCCGGCATCACCACCCCAGCAGCCGCCGCCGCCGACCCCACCACCCCCGACCACGGCGGCACCGACCCCGGCGGCACCGACCCCGGCGGCACCGACCCCGGCGGCACCGACCCCGACGGCACCGAGGCTCCACGGCCGCGACGCCGAGCTCGCGACGGCCGGGACGCTGCTCGGGCGGGAGCGGCTGGTGTCGGTGGTCGGGCCCGGCGGGGTCGGCAAGACGCGCCTGGCCCGCGAGCTCGCGGCCCGGTCACCGGAGTCGGCGACCCTGCTCCTCGCGCCCGTCACCGACCCCGCCGCGCTCCCGCACGCCCTGGCCGAGGCGCTGCGCCTGCGCTCCCTGCCCGGCGACGTGCTCGACGCGTGCCTCGACGAGCTCGCCGGCGCCCCGCGGCTGTTGCTGCTCGACAACGCCGAGCACCTGCTCGACGGCGTGCGGGACCTCGTCGCGACCGTCCTCGAGCGCGCGCCCGGGGTGACGGTGCTGGTCACCAGCCGCGAGCCGCTGGGCCTGCCCGAGGAGACCGTGGTGCGCCTCGCGCCGCTCGCGGTCCCGGCGCGCGGTGACGACCCCGACGGGCTCGCCGGAGTCCCCGCCGTCGCGGTGTTCCTCGACCGCGCCGCCCGCGTCCGTCCGGACCTCGTGCTCGACGCCGGCGAGCTCGCCCACGTCGCCGACGTCGTCCGGCGTCTCGACGGCCTGCCGCTGGCGATCGAGCTCGCGGCCGGGCGCCTGTCGACCTTCGCCCCCGCGGCGCTCGCGGCCCGGCTCGACCGCGCGCTCGACCTGCTCGGCAACCGCGGCGCCCCGACGCGCCACCGCACGCTGCGCGCCACCGTGGCCTGGTCGTACGCCCTGCTCGCGCCCGACGAGCAGCGCCTCTTCCGCCACCTCACGGTGTTCGCCGACGGCCTCGACCCCACCGCGGTCGAGGCGATCGCCGACGGGCTGGGCCTCGCCACCGACGCCGGCGAGCTGCTCGCCCGCCTCGTCGACGCGTCGATGGTGGAGGCCGACACGGGCACGGGCACGGGGACCGGCCGGACCCGCTACCGCGTCCTCGAGACGCTGCGCGCCTACGGGCGTGACGAGCTGGTCGCCGCCGACGAGGCCGACGCCGCCGAGGCCGCGGTCGTGCGCTGGGCGGTCGACCTCGCCGCGTGGGTCGAGCGCACCGGCCGCACCGCGCAGGAGCCCGCCGTCGACGCCGTCCTGCAGCGCGAGCACGGCAACCTGCGCGCGGCGTGGGGCCTGGCCCGCACGCGCGGGGACCTCGACGCCGCCGCGGCGATGGCCGTGTCCCTGGTCGAGCCGGCGACGTGGCGCGACCTCGTGGAGGTGCGCGGCTGGTCCCGCGCCCTGCTCGACGACCCGGGGATGGCGGGCCACCCGCTCGAGGCCCGGGTGCTCGGGGCCGCGGCGCAGGACGCCTACATGCGCGGCGAGGCCCCGGTCGCCGAGCGACTGGCCCGCGCGGCCCTTGCCCGCGACACGGACCGCGAGGACCGGCGCCTCGCGCTCGCCGCGCTCGCCCAGGCCGACCTCACCGCCGGGCGCTGGGCCGACGCCGTCACCCACGAGCTCGAGGCCGTCGCGCACGCCGACCGGCCGGTCCCGGAGCCCGGCGTCGGCGCCCTCGCCGCGCTGTACGCGGGCGACCCGCCGCGGGCCCGGGAGATCGTTGCGCTGGTGCCCGTCGGCGAGGTCCCGACCCTGCGCGGGCTCGTCGCCTACGTCACCGCCGAGATCGACAGCGTCGAGGGCGACACCGCGGCGGCCGAGCGCGGCTACCGGGCCGCGATCACCTCCGCCCGCTCCGTCGGCTCGACGTTCCTCGAGGCGATCGCCGCCGTCGGGCTCGCCTCGCTGCTCTCGCGGGCCGGGCGCATCCCCGCCGCGCTGGCCGGCTACCGCGACGTCATCGACCACTGGGACCGCGGCGGCAACTGGGGCCACCAGTGGGTCACGCTGCGCAACCTCGCCGACCTGCTGCGCGAGCTCGGGGACGCGGCCACCGCCGACCTGCTCGACGCCGCCGCCGACCGGGCCCCGGACGCCCCCGACGCCCCCGACCGTCCGCGGCGCCTCCCGTCCGCGCAGGCCCCGGACCGGCACCAGGCCCTCGCGCTGGCCCGCGCGGCCGTCAGCCGGCACCTCGGGGCTGACAGCGGCGTGCACGCCGGCTGACAGCGGCGGGGTCGACCCTCGGTCACGTCCACCGCGACGCTCCCGAGGAGACCGCCATGACCACGCTGTCCACGAGCCTCACCACCGTGACGAGCCCCGTGATCCGCACCGTCGACGCGGTGCACCGCCTGGGCACGATCGTCGGCGTCTGGGCGCATCCCGACGACGAGGTGTACCTCTCCGGCGGGCTGATGGCGGCGGCCGCCGCCCGCGGGCAGCGGGTCGTCGTCGTCACCGCGACCCGCGGCGAGCACGGCACCGACGACCCGGCGCGCTGGCCGCCCGCCCGGCTGGCCGCCCGCCGCGGCCACGAGATCGTCGCCAGCATGGCCGCGCTGCACGGGGACATCGAGCACCGCTTCCTCGGCGACGCCCGCGGCCGCTGTCACCTCGACGGGGCGCTGCGCGGCGACCCGGGCGCGGAGACCGTCGACGAGCTCGCCGCCGTGCTCGCCGACGTCGCGCCCGACACCGTGGTCACGTTCGGGCCGGACGGGCTGACCGGCCACGGCGACCACCGCGCCGTCTCGGCCTGGACCGACCGCGCGCTGCGCCAGCTCGCAGGTGCTGACGGTCGGGGGCCGCGCCTGTTGCACGCCTGCGTCACTGCGGCGTGGGTGGAGCGGTTCGGGGAGTTCGTCGAGCCGATGGACGACGGTGACGACGCGTTCCGTCCGGTGCCCACCGACCGGCTCGCGGTCGACCTCGAGCTCTCGGGGGAGCTGCTCGACCGCAAGGTCGCGGCGCTGCGCGCCCAGGCCACCCAGACCGCGGGACTGGAGGCGGCGGTCGGATCCGCGCGGTACGAGACGTCGGTGGCCGGCGAGTACTTCGTGCCGGGGGCGTCGTGAGCACCCCTGGGCGCCTGCTCGCGGCCACGGTCGCCGCGACCACCGTGGGCCTCGGGCTCGCCACCGGCACCGGCCCGCTCGTCGGGCCGGTCGCCGCGGAGTTCGGGGTCGCGCGGGGCGCCGCCGCGGCGATGCTCGCGGCCACCCTGGCCGTGACGCTCGGCCTCGGCGTCGTCACCGGTCCGTGGAGCCAGCGCCACGGCACCCGCCCGCTCGTCGTGGCCGGCGCCGTCGCGATGCCCGGCGGCCTGCTCGTCCTCGCGGGCGCGGGGTCGTTCCCGGTGGCGGCCGCGGGGTTCGCGCTGGGCGTGGGCGGCGGTGCGGGGTGCCTGTTCGTGCCCCTGCAGACCGCCGTCGGCGCCGCCGTCGAGCGGCACCGGTCCGCGGCGCTGGTCGTCGCCTCGGCCGGGGCGGGGCTCGCGACCGTCGTCACGCCACCCGCGACCGTCGCCCTGGTCGCGGCGCTCGGGGTCCGCGGCACGGCCGTCACGCTGGCGGCGGTGGCCGCGCTGGTCGTCGGGGCCTGCATCCCGGCGGTCCCGGCCGGTGGCGACGGCGGGCCCGCGACACCGGCCGGCGTGCCCGCGCCGTGGTCGGCGCTGCGGGACCGGGCGTTCCGTCGCTACGTGCTCGGTGCGGTGGGGATCTGCGCCGCGATGTTCGTGCCCTTCGTCCACCTCGCCTCGTTCGCGTCGCTGCGCGGCACCCCGCTGGCCCACGGCGCCGTCCTCGTCGCCGTCGCCGGGGCGGCGAGCCTGCTCACGCGCCTCGCGGTCGTGCCGGCCGTGGCCCGGTGGGGTGCCTGGGCGGTGTGCCGGGTCGGCGCGGTCGCTCTGACCGCGAGCGTCGCGGGCTGGCTGCTCGCCGACCTCGCGGGCGTCCGCACGGCCGGTCTCGTCGCGTTCGCCGTGGTGTTCGGCTGCGGCCACGGCGCCTTCGTCGGGGTCAGTGGTGCCGCGGCGGCCGAGCTCTTCGGCGTCGAGGGGTTCGGGCTGCGCCTCGGCACGATGCACCTCGCCGCGGCGTGCGGCGGGCTGCTCGGACCCGCGCTGGCCGGGCTCGCGGCCGACGTCGCGGGGGGCCCGGCGGCGGGGATCGCCGTGGCGGTCGTGCTCGGCGCGGCGGGGTGCGCGGTGTTCCTGCGCGCCCTCACGGGGAGCGCGCGAGCGCAAGGACCTCGGCCAGCGGAGGCGGCGGCTCCGGCGGTGTGACCCGGCGGTCGGCGACGGCCGGCCGCGGGACCCTCCCGCGCGGACAGCCGGGCCGGGCGGGCCGGGTCCACCCGCTGCCGCCGCGCCGCCGAGACCCCGTTCACCCTGGTCGACGAGGTGCGGCCCTGGAGCGACAGCGACGCGGCAGCGGCCCGGCAGGAGCGCGCGGGACGGTCGGACCCATGACGACCACGCAGAACACCCGCACCCACTCCACCAGCACCCACTCCACCAGCACCTACTCCACCGACGCCTGCGCCGAGACCGTCTTCGGCTGGATCCTCGGCATGGAGCAGACCACCGCGCTCTACCTCGGCGACCGGCTCGGCTGGTACGCCTCGCTCGCGCAGGACGGGCCGGCCACCGCGCCGGAGCTCGCCGCGCGCACCGGGACCTCCGCCCGGTACGCCCGCGAGTGGCTGGAGTACCAGGCGGTGAGCGGCCTGCTCACCGTCGACGACCCCGCCGCCGCCCCCGACGAGCGCCGCTTCGCGATGCCCGCCGAGCACGTCCCGGTGCTCGCCGACCTCGACAGCGAGGCGATCCTGACCCCGTTCGCCCGCATCCTCATGGCGTCGCTGCGCCACATCGACGACCTCCTCGAGGCCTACCGCACCGGCGGCGGCGTCAGCTGGGAGCAGCTCGGCGACGACGCCCGCGAGGGGCAGGCGGCGCAGAACCGCCCGCTGCTGCGCGACGGCCTGTCCCGCGACCACCTGCCGCTGCTGCCCGACGTCGACGCGGCCCTGCGCGGCGGCGGGCGGGTCGCCGACGTGGGCTGCGGCGAGGGCTGGTCGGCCATCGGCATCGCCCGGGCCTACCCCTCGGCGCGCGTCGACGGGTTCGACGTGGACGCCGCGTCGGTCGAGGCCGCGCGCCGGCACGCCGCGGACGAGGGCGTCGCCGAGCGGGTGCAGGTGCACCACGCCGACGTCGCCACCGCCGAGGCCGGTGCCTACGACCTCGTCTGCGCCTTCGAGTGCGTGCACGACATGCCCGACCCGGTCGCGGTCCTCGCCGCGATGCGCCGGGCCGTCGCGCCGGGCGGCACCGTGCTGATCATGGACGAGAAGGTGGCCGAGACCTTCGCGCCGGACGGTGACGAGGTCGAGCGGCTGTTCTACGGCTTCTCGCTCATGTGCTGCCTGCCCGACGGGCTGTCCACGGCCGGCTCGGTGGGCACCGGCACGGTCATGCGGCGCAGCACGCTCGAGGCGTACGCCCGGGAGGCCGGGTTCGCGCAGGTGGAGGTGCTCGACGAGCTCGACAACGACATCTTCCGCTTCTACCGGCTGTCCTGATCGTCCACCGGCTCCACCCGCCCGCGGGTGCCGTCGACCCGCACCGTGGCCACGTCCGCGAGGCGGTCGACGGCCCCGCGGACGCCGACCACCGCGGGCAGGCCGTACTCGCGGGCGACGACGGCGCCGTGCGAGTTCGACCCGCCCATCTCCATCACCAGCCCCCCGGCGGTGAGGAACAGGGGCGTCCACCCGGGATCGGTGGACGGGCAGACGAGCACGTCGCCGGGCTCGAGGTGGGCGCCCTGCGGGTCGGTGATCACCCGGACCGGGCCGGTCACCGTGCCCGCGGAGGCGGGGACGCCGGTGAGGGCGCCGTCGTCCGGGGTGCCGGCGTCGGCGAGCGCCTCGGGCTCGGTGCCGTCGGAGAGCACGATGCGCGGTACGTGTCGGCGGCGCAGCTCGCGGGCGTGGGCGTCGCGGCGCTCGCGGACGAGGGCGCGGCGATCGAGGTCGTCCCGCGCCTCGCCGGCCTCGTCCAGCCGCAGGAAGAACACGTCGTCGGCGTCGTCGAGCAGGCCGCGGGCGACGAGGTCGGCGCCGACCGCGGCGAGCTCGGTCCGCGCGGCGGCGAGCACCGTGACCAGCCAGTACTTCGGCAGCTCCCGCAGGCCCGCGAGCTCGCGGGTCCGGTGGAGGGCGAACCGGACGAGTCGCCCGCGCGGGCCGCCCACCCGGGCGGCGAGGTCCGCGATCACCGCCTCGGCCTCGGCGGCGCTGCGCGCGAACACGGCGTCGGGGGCCCGGTCGGCGTCGGTCAGGCGCACGTAGTTGGCGAGCACGCCGAGCAGGTGGGTCGGGTCGTCGGACCACCGCGGCACGCCCAGGTCGATCTCGGCGACGGCGCGCCGGCCGTGCACGGCGAGGAACGCGCCGAGCCCCGCGGTGAGCGCGGGCGGCCAGTCGTCGCTCTCGAGGGCGAGGTCGGCGGGCGGCGTCCCGGTCAGCGCGGCGACGATGGCGGGGTCGCGCCGCAGGCGGACGGCGAGGTCCCAGAGCGCGAGGTCCATCTCCGTGGTGACGTTGTGCGGCAGGCCCCGCAGGACGGTGCCCAGCTCGTCGGGGCGGGCGTGGTCGCCGAGGAGCGTCGCCGCCAGCCCGAGGGCCAGGAACCCGGCGATCGGGACGGGCGCGATCCGCGGCGCCATCGGCGCCATGAGGGAGAGCATCCAGCGCACCCGCTCCAGGCGCTCCTCCCGCCCGGCGTCCGGGGGCGCCGGCAGCGTCGCCGCGCCGTCCCGGACCCGGGCCAGGGCCCGCTCCCGCGCGCGGTCGGGGCGGATCCACGCCCCGGCGATCGCCGGCGGGATGCGGTAGCGGAGCGCGAGGCGGCCGACCCGCCGCACGGTCGGTAGCGGCGAGCGGCGGGTCACCGCGAGCTCGGGCCGGTCGAGCTGGGTGGCGATGACCTCCGCCGACCGGCGCTCCATCACCCCGAGGACGCCGGCCACGCCGGCGCGCCCGACGCGGCTGCGCAGCACGTCGGTGAGGTCGACGAACAGGCGCTGGCCGGCCTCGGAGAGCATCGGCGGCCCCGCCTCGGGGTCGTCGACCGGCGTGCCGAGCAGGCGCGCGGCACCCGTGCCGAGGTGGCGCGCCGCCGACAGCCCGGCCGGGGTGAACGGCCGGAACACGCCCTGGGCGACGTTCGCGGACAGGAACAGGCGCAGGCCCGGGCGCCCCGGCACGAGCGGGTAGAGCGTGGTGATCGGGCGGGCCTGGGTCAGCCAGCGCGTGCCGTCGCGGTCGATCGCCCACTCGACGTCCTGCGGTGCGCCGAAGAGCTCCTCGACCCGGCGGCCGAGGCGCACGAGGCCGTGGACGTCGGCGTCCGGGAGCGTGGCGCCGCCCGCCGTGTGCGTCATGGCCTCCGTGCCCCCGCCCGGCCGCGCGCGCACCACCGTGCCGCCGGCCCCGGCGCGCCGCTCGGCGATCGTGCCGTCGGGAGCGACGACGACGTGCTCGGGGTCGACCGACCCGGACACCACGGACTCGCCCAGCCCGGGCGCCGCGTCGATGACGGCCTGTCCGCGTCGACCGGAGACGGGGTCGGCGGTGAACAGCACACCGGCCCAGCGGGCGTCGACCATCCGCTGGACGACGACCGCCAGGGTGACCGCCGCGTGGTCGATGCCACGGGCCGCGCGGTAGGCGACCGCGCGGTCGGTCCAGAGCGACGCCCAGCAGCGCCGGACCGCCTCGACCACGGCGTCGACGCCGACCACGTTGAGGTAGGTGTCCTGCTGCCCGGCGAAGCTGGCGTCGGGCAGGTCCTCGGCGGTCGCCGACGAGCGCACCGCCACCGGGCCCTCGGGGCACGCCCCGCGCACGGCGGCGGCGACGCCGTCGGGCACCGGCACGGCGAGGACGACGTCCCGCGCCTTCTCGGCGAGGACCCCGGTGTCGGTGCTGCCCGCGTCGGCGAGCACGGGATCGAGCGCCGCACCCACCGCGGCCCGGTAGGCGGCCGTCGTCACGCAGACGCCGTCGGGCACGGGCAGCCCGGCGCGGACGAGGGCGCCGAGGTTGGCGGCCTTGCCGCCGACCCGGCCGAGCGTGGCGGGGTCCGCGGGGTCGATCGCGTCGAGGGGCAGCACGAGCGTCTCGGTCGTCATGGTCCGGTCCTCCTCTCCTGCCGGGCGGCGTCGCCGAGCAGGGCCATCGCGCGTGCCACCAGGGCCCGGTCCGCGGGGTCGAGGCGGTCCATGATCTTCAGCTGGGCGTCGGCCCGGGTGCGCTCGAGGCGGCGCAGCAGCGCGTCGCCGTCCTTGGCGATGGCCACCCGGCGGACCCGCCGGTCGGTGGGGTGCTCCTGGCGGTCGACGAGGCCGCGCCGCACGAGGCCGTCGACGAGCCGGCTGGTGGCCGAGACCGACCGGCCGACCCGCTCCGCCAGGGCACCGAGGGACACGGGCTCGCCGCCGTCGAGCACGTAGAGCGTCGCGAGCTGGGTCATCGAGAGCTCGTCCCCGCCGTCCACCACCGCGAGGAGGTCGAGCAGGAAGGCGGGGATCATCGCGCGTCGCATGTCCCCGAAGCTCGTGGCGAGGTGCTCGCGCTCGTCCATCGGCGATCCTTGCAGTCGTGCAATGAGTGCATTCATGCAAGCACCAGGTGAGGCCGCGGTCAAGGGTGGCTAGGCTGCGGCCGCGGGTGGTGGACGAGATGCGGTTGCGGGTGCTGGGCACGATCGCGGTCGACGACGCCCCGGTCCGCTCGGGGCGCGTCCGGCGCCTGCTCGCGGTGCTCGCGCTCGACCCCGGCCGGGTCGTCGGCGTCGACCGGCTGGTGGACGACGTGTGGCCCGGCGAGGCACCCGTGCACGGCGAGGCGGCGCTGCACAGCCTCATCGCGCGGGCCCGGCGGGTGCTCGGCGCCGCGGCGCTCGCGACCCGCCCGCCCGGCTACGCGCTCGAGCTCGCGGCCGACGACCTCGATGCGACCGCGGCGGCGGGGCTGCACCAGCGGGCGCGTGGGGAGGTGGACGCGCACGCCCGGGCGTCGCTGCTGGACGAGGCGCTGGCGCTGTGGCACGGACCGGCGTTCGCGGAGTTCGCCGACGAGGAGCCGTTCCGGCCCGTGGCCGTGCGCCTCGAGGAGCTGCGCCGCGAGCTCGAGGACGCCCGCGCGCAGACCGACCTCGACCTCGGCCGGCCGGGGGACGCCGTCGCCCGGCTCGAGGTGCTCGTGGCCGCGGAGCCGCTGCGGGAACGCCGCCGCGAGCTGCTCGTCGACGCGCTGCACCGCGCCGGGCGGCCGGGCGACGCCCTCGCCGCGGTCGCCGCCCACCGGCGGGTGCTCGCCGACGAGCTGGGCCTCGACCCGGGCCCGGCGATCCGCGAGCTCGAGGCCCGGGTGCTGGCGGGGGAGCCCGCGCCGACCTCGCGGCCCCCGCCCGCACCCGCGCCCGCACCCGCGCCGCCCGCACCCGCGGAGGCAGCGAACGCGCCGTCCGCTGCTTCTACGCGAGCGAACGGCGCGTTCGCTCCACCGGAGGCGTCCCCGGGCCCCGCGCTGCCGGCGATGATCGGGCGCGGGTCGGCCCTGGCCGGCGTGACCGGGGCGCTCGGGGACGGGCCGGTGACGCTCGTCGGGCCCGGCGGGGTCGGGAAGACGACGCTCGCCCGGCACGTCGCGGCGTCGGTGGGCGGGTCGTTCCCGGACGGCGTGGTCGTCGCCGAGCTCGCGACCGTGGCCACCGGCGACGAGGTCGCCCCGGCGGTCGTCGCGGCCGTGGGCGCCCCGGGCGCGTCGGGTGCCGACGCCCGCGAGCGGGTCCCCGCGGTCCTGCGCGGTCGCCGCGTGCTGCTCGTGCTCGACAACGCCGAGCACGTCGTCGACGCCGTGGCCGAGCTGGTCGAGCGCCTCGCCGCCACCTGCCCGACAGTGACCGTGCTCGCCACCAGCCGCGAGCCGCTCGGCGTGCCCGGCGAGCGGGTCCGCCCGCTCCCGCCGCTGGCCGACGACGCGGCCGTCGCGCTCTTCGCCGAGCGGGCGAGCGCGGCCGACCCGACGTTCGCCGTCACCGACGCGAACCGCGACGCCGTCACCGAGGTCTGCCGACGCCTCGACCGGCTGCCCCTGGCCCTCGAGCTGGCCGCGGCCCGGATGCGGGTGGTCTCGCCGGCCGAGCTGGCCGCGGACCTCCCGGTGCACCGGCGCTTCCTGCGCAGCCCGCACCGCGGCGGCACGAGTCGCCACCGGACCCTGCACGACGTCGTCGACTGGTCCTACCGCCTCCTCGAGGAGCGCGAGCGCACGGTGCTCGACCGGCTCGGCGTGTTCGCCGGGAGCTTCACCCGGGCCGCCGCGCGGGCGATCACCGACGAGCCCGACCTCGACGCGGTGCTCGCCGCGCTCGTGGACAAGTCGCTGGTCACCGCGTCGGTGGACCACGCCCACCCCGGCCCGACGCGCTACGCCCTGCTCGAGACCGTGCGGGCCCACGTCCGCGAGCGGCTCGACGAGGCCGGCGAGACCGCCGCGGTCCGGCGACGCCACGCGGAGGAGGCGCGCGGATTCCTGCGCCGCACCGGACGCCTCGCGGGCCCGGACGCCGACCGCCGCCTCGCCGCCGTCCTCGCCGAGTGGGACGAGCTGCGGGCCGCGGTCGCCTGGTCGTCCGCGCACGACCCCGCGCTGGCCGCGGACCTCGTCGCCGCGCTCGTCGACGTCGGCGAGGTGCGCATGACCCCGGAGCTGTTCGCGTGGGCCGACGCGCTCCTCGCCGCGGAGGTGGACCTCGGCACCTCCACCCCCTGGGTGCACGCCGTCGCCGCGGAGGGGGCGCGGTTCGCCGGCGACCTCGACCGCGCGCAGGAGCACGTCGCGGCCGGGCGCCGCGCCCTCGCCGCGCCCGGGGATCCCGCGGCGGCCGTGCTGGCCTTCCTGCACTCCGAGGTGGCGGGCTTCGCCGGACGGGGCGCGGAGTCGGCCGAGGCGGCGACGGCCGCCGAGCGCCTCGCGGTGGCCGCCGGCGACCACCGCCTGCGGGCGCTCGCCATCTGCTGCCGCCTCCTCGCGGTCGCGTACGACGGGGACCACGACGGGGCCGTGGCCGAGGCTGACGCCTTGGACGCCGCGGTGCGCGACAGCGGCGACCCCCTGCTGCGGCCGTGGAGCGTCTACGCCCGCGGCGAGGTGCGGGTCGAGCGCGACCCCGCCGCGGCGCTCGACCTCGTCGAGGAGGCCGTCCGCCTCGCCCGCGCGGTGGGCGAGCAGTACGCCCTCGGCGTCGCCCTGGTGACCGTCACGTCCCTGCGCACCCGCCAGGGCGACGTCCCCGGCGCCGCCCGCGCGGCCGCGGAGTCCCTGGAGCACTGGCGCGGCACCGGCAACCGCACCCACCTGTGGGTCGGCCTGCGTGCGGTGGTCGAGCTGCTCGCCCAGGCGGGTCGGGACGACGTGGCGGCCGAGCTCCTCGGCGGCCTCGCCGCCCGCCGTTCCGGCGGCGCCCTGTTCGGCGCCGACGCCGCGCGCCTCGCCGCGCTGCGCGACGACCTCGCCGCCCGGCTCGGCGCGGAGGCCCTCGACCGCGCCGCGCGCCGCGGCGCCGCCCGCGACGACGACGGGCTCGTCGACCTCGCCCGCGAGGTCCTCCGCGCGCCGTGAGAGGGCCCTCATCGCGCTCTCCCGGAGGACTCACCGGCGCCGACGACCCCGGTCCGTGCCGGGCGAGGGACGCCCGCGCGGGATCCGGAGGCATCGATGAGCTCGATGACCCGCACCTCTGTGCGCAGGGCGGTGTCCGTGCGGGCGTCGGTGGCCCGGAGGAATCGGCGAGGTGGCCGGCCGGTGGCGTGGCGCGGTCGTCCCGACGGTCGGCGGCAGGATCAGCCGTCGTCCCCGCCGCCGGCTCCCTCGGCGGCGTCGTCCGGGCCGTCGTCCGCGCCGTCATCCCCCGCCTCCTGCCCCCCGGCGGGCGGCGGCGCCACGTAGCCGTCGTCGTCCTGCTCGGGGGCGGGGGCCCCGCCCGGTGCCGGCGGCACGGACGGCACCGACACCGGCGCGGGCAGCGGGACGCCCGACGAGGTGTCGCACGCGGTCGCGCCCACCATGCCGAACCCGAGGCCCGCGAGCAGCAGGGCGGCGGAGAGCGTCGGTCGAGTCATGCCGCCATCCTGGTCGTCGCGGGTGAGCCGTCCGTGATGCCGGGGTGCGCTGCTCACCTGCGCTCGCGCACCTGCCCCGCCTCGACGTGCCAGTGCCGGGTGGTCGCGACGCCCGCGAGCAGGCGCCGGTCGTGCGAGACGAGCAGCAGCGTGCCCTCGAACGACGCGAGCGCGGACTCGAGCTGCTCGATGGCGACCAGGTCGAGGTGGTTGGTCGGCTCGTCGAGCACGAGCAGGTTGACCCCGCGTGCCTGCAGCAGCGCGAGCGCGGCGCGGGTGCGCTCGCCGGGGGAGAGGGTGTCGGCGCCGCGGTGGACGTGCTCGGCGCCGAGCCCGAACTTCGCGAGCAGGGTGCGGATCTCCGCGGTCGGCCAGCGGTCGAGCTCGGGCTCGCGGGACAGGACGTCGAGCAGGGCGGTCGATCCGGTGAGCAGGCCGCGCGCCTGGTCGACCTCGCCGACGACCACGCCCGACCCCAGTGCCGCCCGCCCCTCGTCGGGGGCGAGGCGCCCGAGCAGCAGGGCGAGCAGCGTCGACTTCCCCGACCCGTTGGCGCCGGTGATCGCGACGCGGTCGGCGTAGTCGAGCTGGAGGGTGACGGGGCCGAGGGTGAAGTCGCCGGCGCCGCCCACGGAGCGCGGCGGAGCTGGGCTGCGAGGGAACCGCACCACCGCGCCGTCGAGGGTCGCGACGACCGTCCCCGAGCGCGGCGCGGTCGCGATCGACATCCGCAGCTCCCACTCCTTGCGGGGCTCCTCGACGACCTCCATGCGCTCGAGGCGCCGCTCGGTCTGGGCGATCTTCGAGGCCTGCTTCTCGGAGGTCTGGCCGCGGAAGTGCTTGACGTGCTTGTCGGGATCGGTGGCCTTCTTGCGGGCGTTGCGCACGCCCTTGTCCACCCACTGCTTCTGCTGCTGCATGCGCGCGGTCAGCTCGGAGCGCTTGTCGGCGTACTCCTCGTAGGCCTCGCGGGCGTGCCGGCGCGCCGTCTCCCGTTCGGCGAGGTACGCCTCGTAGCCGCCGCCGTACTGGGTGATCCGCTGCTGGGCGAGGTCGAGCTCGAGCACCGAGGTGACCGTACGGGCCAGGAACTCGCGGTCGTGGCTGACCAGCACGGTGCCGGCGCGCAGCTCGCGGACCCAGCGCTCCAGGCGCTCGAGGCCCGCGAGGTCGAGGTCGTTGGTGGGCTCGTCGAGCAGGAACACGTCGAAGCGCGCGAGCAGCAGCGAGGCGAGGTTCGCGCGGGCGGCCTGGCCGCCGGACAGCGCGGTCATCGGGGCGTCGAGCAGGTCGGCGGGGAAGCCGAGGTCGTCGGCGACCTCGCCCGTGCGTTCCTCGAGGTCCGCGCCGCCGAGGTCCAGCCAGCGCTCGAGGGCGAGGGCGTAGGACTCGTCGGCGCCGGGCGTGCCCTCCGCCAGCGCCGTCGTCGCGGTCTCGAGCGTGGCGGCCGCGTCGGTGACGCCGGTGCGCCGGCCGAGGAAGCCGCGCACGGTCTCGCCCGGCACGCGGACGGTCTCCTGGGGCAGGTGCCCGACGGTCGCGGTCGGCGGGCTGACGGCGACCGAGCCCTGGTCCGGCGCGGCGAGCCCGGCGAGCAGGCGCAGCAGGGTGGACTTCCCGGCGCCGTTGACCCCGACGAGCCCGATGACGTCGCCGGGCGCGACGACGAGGTCGAGACCCGAGAACAGCACCCGGGCGCCGTGCGCGGCGGCGAGGTCCCGCGCGACCAGCGTGGCGCTCACGATCACCGACTCTAACCGCGCTCCACCACCGGGTTCCGGGAGTCGTTCGTGAGCACTTTCCACGCCTATAGCCGTGGAAAGTGCTCACATGCCCGGCGCGCCGGTGACGGGCTGCACGATGGGGGGACGCGGGCGTCGTACCCTGCAGGGCGTGCCTGCCTGGGTCTGGTTCGTCGTCGCGGCGCTGGCCGCGGGCGGCGGGGCGCTGCTGCTGCTGTCCGACCGCGCGCGCACCGGCGGCCACCGGCGTGACCGGCGCCGCTGGGCCGAGCAGAAGAGCTGGGAGTTCGTCGACGTCGACCCCGTCCTGCCCAGCCGCTGGCGCTACGGCGCCGTGCACCAGGGCGGCCACGGTCGCGCGCTCGACCTCGCCACCGGCGCCGTGCCCGGCCCCGGCGGCCGCCGCCTCGCGCACGTCTTCGACCACGAGCAGGCCGGCCAGGTCACCGGGATCGTCGCCGCGGTGCGCGGGGTGGCCACGCTGCCCGTCGCGCTCGAGCTGCGCCTGCCCTCGGCGCCCCTGCCCGACGACGCCGGCCTCGACTCCCTCGGCCAGGTCGGCGAGCGCTACGCGTTCGTCACCTCGGTCGCCCAGGCCCGCCCGCTGATCACCCCGGACGTGGCGCGGGCCGCCGACCTCGTCGGCGACGACGTTCCGCTCGTGTGGGCCGAGGACACGTGGGTGCTCGCGAGCATCGACGCCGGCGCCGACCCCGAGCGCGTCCAGGGCCTGCTGCAGGCGCTCGTCGAGGTGTCCGTGGCGCTCGAGGACGCCGCCGGCGGCGGCGAGGAGGACCCGTACGGCGCCGAGCCCGGGCCGGAGGACGCCGCGGCGCACGACGACGCCCCTCGCGACGCGTCCCGGCCGGACGACCCCCCGGCCGCGCCCCGCCCGACCCACCGCGACAACCCCGCGGACATCCCCTACGACGTCGAGGACGACGAGTTCGGGCCGGGCGCCCGCAGCGGCTCGTCCTCGGGGCGGTGAGCGGGCCCGTCCCGCGCCGGACCCTGGTCACGTCCGCGGACAGCGACCTGGGCCGCGCGTTCGTGCGGCGCCTGCACGCCGCGGGCGACGAGCTGGTCCTCGCGGGCGGCGAGCGCGACGCGCTCGAGGCCCTGGCCGCGGAACTGGACGGGGCGCGCCCCGAGGTCCTGCCCGGCGACCTCGCCGACGCCGACGACCTCGACCTCGTCGCCCGCCGCCTCGAGGCCGACACCCGCCCGATCGACCTGCTCGTCGTCGGCCCTGCGCCCGCGAGCACCGACGCCCTGCCCGACGGCGACCCGACGGTGGTGCGCGCCGCCCTCGACCGCAGCGCCCGCGCCGTGCTGGCGCTCCTGCGCGCCGTGCTGCCGGGGATGATCGCCCGCGGGCACCCCGGTCCGGGCGGGGCGATCACCGTCGCCGGCCCCGGCGCCTACGTGCCGCTGGCCGGCGCGCCCGGTCTCGACGGCGCCGCGCAGGCCTACGTCGCCATGCTCACCGAGTCGCTCGCGCAGGCCCTCGCCCACGACGGCCTCGGCCTGACCGTCGTGTGCCCGACCCCGCCACCGGGCCGGGCCGCCGACGCGGTCGCGATGCGCGTGGCCCCGCCCGACGCCGACGCGGTCGCGGCCGCCGCGCTCGCCGACCACGCCGCCGGTCACCCGGTCTCGACGCCCGGCATCGGTCTCAAGGCGCTGGCGGGCGCCTCGCGGCTCGTCCCGTTCCCCGCGGTGCGCGCCGTGTCCGGGCTGCGCCGTGGTGGCGGCCTCGCCGGCGCCCTGCGCAGCCGCCGCGGACCCCGGGGCGCGCGCGACGGCACCGCGCTGGTCACCGGCGCCAGCTCGGGGATCGGGGCCGCGTTCGCCGAGCATCTGGCCGTCGCCGGGCACGACCTCGTCCTCGTCGCCCGCGACGCCGGCCGACTCGAGAGCCTCGCCGAGCGCCTGCGCGCGCGGTACGGGGTCGGGGTCGAGGTGCTCGTCGCCGACCTCGCGGCCACCGCCGAGCGCCGGCGGGTCGCCGAGCGGCTGGACGCCGGGCGCCCGATCACCCTGCTCGTCAACAACGCCGGCTACGCGACCGCCGGCGAGTTCGTCGACACCGACCCCGCGGCGCTGCGCGCGAACTACGAGGTCAACATGGCCGCCGTGCTCGAGCTGACCGCGGCCGCGCTGCCCGGCATGGTGGCGCGCGGGCGGGGGGACGTCGTCAACGTCTCCAGCGTGGCCGGCTTCCTGCCCGGGCGCGGGTCGGTCTACAGCGCCGGCAAGACCTACGTCACCGCGCTCTCCCAGAACCTCGCGCTGACGCTGGACGGCACCGGGGTGCGGGTCATGGCGCTGTGCCCGGGCTTCACGCGTACGGAGTTCCACGCGCGCCTCGGGCAGGAGCGCCAGGGCCCGGACTGGCTGTGGCTGGACGCGGACACGGTGGTGTCGGAGGGTCTCGACGACCTCGAGGCGGGGAAGGCGGTGTCGGTGCCGGGCGCGGTGTACAAGACGATCGTGGGGGCGACGCGGATGGTGCCGCGCGCCCTGCTGCGCGCGCTGGCGGCGCGCACGGCGACCGGACGGGGCTGAGTGCGGTGACCCCGACCGTCGACCCCGACGCCCGCGCCCGGCTCGCGGCCCTCGTCGCCGAGCTCTCCGTCGTCCACGGCCGCGTCACGCTGTCCTCGGGCCGCGAGGCCGACTACTACGTCGACCTGCGCCGCGCGACCCTCCACCACGAGGCCGGCCCGCTCATCGGCCGCCTCGTGCGCGAGCTGACCGCCGACTGGGACTACGACGCCGCCGGCGGGCTCACCCTCGGCGCCGACCCCGTCGCGCTCGCCGTGATGCACGCGGCGGGCCGGCCGGTCGACGCCTGCGTGGTGCGCTCGGCCGCCAAGACCCACGGCATGCAGCGCCGCATCGAGGGCCCGGACGTCACCGGGCGCCGGGTGCTCGCCGTCGAGGACACCTCCACCACGGGCGGCAGCGTGCTCACCGCGGTGGACGCGCTGGTCGAGGCGGGCGCCGAGGTCGTCGGCGTGGTCACCGTCGTCGACCGCGGCACGGGCGCGACCGAGGCCGTCGAGGCCCGGGGCCTGGCCTGCCGCTCGCTGCTCGGCCTCGCCGACCTGGGGCTGTGAACGACCCCGACACCGACGAGCCCGGCCCCACCGAGTGGCACACCGGGCCGGAGCCGGTCGGGGTCGGGCCCTGGCCCGGCGGCCCGGAGGCCTGGCCGGACGACCCGCGCTACGACCCCGAGCTCCTCGCCGCGGGCGACCGGCGCAACGTCGTCGACCGCTACCGCTACTGGCGCCGCGAGGCCGTCGTCGCCGACCTCGACCAGCGGCGCCACCCGTTCCACGTCGCGATCGAGAACCTGCACCACGACGCCAACATCGGGACGATCGTGCGCACCGCCAACGCCTTCGCCGCGGCCGCGGTGCACGTCGTCGGACGTCGGCGCTGGAACCGGCGGGGCGCGATGGTCACCGACCGCTACCAGCACGTCCACCACCACCCCGACGTCGCCGCCCTGCTCGCCTGGGCGCGCGGCGAGGACCTCGCGGTGGTCGCCGTCGACAACGGCCCCGGGGCGACGGCGCTCGAGTCCGCGGAGCTGCCGCGGCGCTGCGTCCTGCTGTTCGGTCAGGAGGGCGTCGGGCTCACGCCGGAGGCCGTCTCGGGCGCGGACCAGGTGCTGGCGATCGCGCAGTACGGGTCGACGCGGTCGATCAACGCCGGCGTCGCGGCCGGGATCGCCATGCACGCGTGGATCCGCGCGCACGCCACCCCGTAGGTCGCGCCGTCGCGCGTCAGCGCCGCCGGTCGATGTGCTGCGTGGGGCCGTCGACGCCGGTGTCGATCACCTGGGTCGGCTCGTCGGTGGCGCCGTCGAGGACGTCCTCGGCCAGCCCCTGCGCCCCGAGCTTGCGCTCGCGCCGCGCCTTGATGAGCTCGATCGCGATCGGCACCAGCGAGAGCGCGACCACGAGGATGAGCATGGCCTCGATGTTGTTCTTGACGAACTCGAACTGGCCGAGCCCGGCGCCGAGCAGCGTCACCCCGGCGGCCCACGCGACGCCGCCGATCAGCGAGAACGTCAGGAACCGGCGCGCGTCCATGCGCCCGACGCCGGCCATGACGGTGATGAACGTCCGCACGATCGGCACGAACCGGCCGAGCACGATGGCCCGGTTGCCGTACTTGTCGAAGAACTTCTGCGTGCGCTCGACGTTCTCGCGCTTGAAGAGCCTCGAGTTCGGGCGGTCGAAGATCGGGGGCCCGGCCTTGAGCCCGATCCAGTAGCCCAGCGCGTTGCCGAGGAACGCGCACACCACCAGCAGCACGCACACCAGCCACAGCGGCGTGTCGATGAGGCCGGTGACCACCGCGAGCCCCGTGATGAACAGCAACGAGTCACCGGGCAGGAAGAAGCCGACCAGCAGTCCGCACTCGGCGAAAATGATCAGGCACACGCCCGCGAGGGCCCACGGGCCCAGGGACTCGATGATGTACTGCGGGTCCAGCCACTCGGGGCCGAGGGCCTGCACCGTGGTGGTGGCGGCGGCGAGGGTGGGCGACACGCCACAGAACCGTACGCGGCGGACCTGGGCGTCGGCGGCGGGGTCACCCCGACCCCGTCCGGGTGGGGTGCCCGCTCAGCCGGGCAGGACCAGGGTGCCGACGGCCGCGAGCGCGCCCGCGACGGCGCCGACGAGCAGCGCGATGCCCGACCACCAGGCGATCCGCGCGGCCGACCACCCTGCCGGGGCGTCCTCGGTCGGCGGCGCCGCGGTGGGTGCCGGGGCCGGGCGCTGCCGGGGCACCCCGGGCGGGGTGGGGCGACCGACCGGACCCGCGGGCACGCCCGGCGGGGGACCGGGTCGGGCCGCCGGGCGGGGCGGCGGCGCGGCCGGCGGCCAGGGGCGCTCGGCGGTCGCGGGCCCCGGACGCGGCGCGGGACGCCCGATCGGCGGCCCGCCGCGCGCGGCGGCGGGGTAGACGCCGGGCGCCGGGCCGGTCGGCGGGCCGATCGCCGGGCCGTTCGTCGCCGGCCCGTTCGTCGCCGGGCCGTTCGTCGCCGGCCCGTTCGTCGCCGGCCCGTTCGTCGCCGGTGCGGCCGTCACGGAACCGGGGCCCGTCACGCCGGGGCCGCGCGGGGCCGGGGCGGCCGGACCGGGCTGCGCGACGGTCTCGGCCGGGGCCTCCTCCTGCCCCCGGCGGCGGGCGAGCGGCCGGAAGCGGTCACGCAGCCGCGAGCCGCCGGCCGGGGCGTCCTGGGCCCGGTGGACCTCCGTGGGCGGCGCCGGTTCGGACGAGCCGGCGGTGCCGGCGGTCCCGGCGGTCCCGGCGGTCCCGGTGGTGCCGCCCGGGGAGGACACCCCACCTGCGGCGTGCGCGCGCAGGGCCTCGGACAGCAGCCGCTCGTCGTCCATCCCGACCGATGGTAACGGCGCCACCCGGCGTGACCCAGGGCCGTCCGTGGGCCGTCCGGGGTCGTCCGATCGGTCCTGGTCCGGCCTAGGACCCGCCGACCAGCTTCCCGATGGCCTCGAGCCCGCGGCTCGCCGTCGACTTCACCGTGCCCTTGCTGATGCCCGTCGCCTCGGCGATCTCGGCCTCCGAGAGCCCCCCGTAGTACCGCAGCACCAGCACCTCGCGCTGGCGCCGCGGCAGTTTGCCCAGCGCGGAGACCACCGCCTGGTGCTCGGCGGAGAGCATCGCGAGCGACTCGGCCGACCGGGCGTCGGCGGTGTGCGGCGGGGTGTACTCGCGGGCGGTGCGCCGGCGGCGCAGCACCGAGCGGGAGCCGTTGACCACCGCGGTGCGCAGGTAGCCCAGCGCCGCGTGCTCGTCGCGCAGGCGTCCCCAGTGCCGGTGGAGTCCGGTGAACGCCTCCTGGACGACGTCCTCGGCGGTCGCCGGGTCGTCCACGAGCAGCACCGCGAGGCGCACGAACCGCATGCGGTGCTCGCGGTAGAGGTCCTCGAGCGTGCGCGGAGCCTGCTGGTCCTGGGTGGCGACCGGACCGCTCGCCGGCCCCACCACCGCGGGGCCCGGTGGGCCCGGAGGTCGCGGCGGCCCCGAGGGGCGCGCCGACGGGTGTGCCACCGAGGCGTCGACCGGGGCGACGGCGTCGATGGCTCGCAGGCTGCCGAGCGTGCGCTCGACGGCGCTCTCCCCGGGGTGACCCACCTCTCCGACGATAGCCCTTCACCACGCGTGGTCCCGGTGGGGACGACCGCGAGCCCACGGATCACCCGCGTGGCCCAGGGCGGAGACGCAGGGGACTCCGGTCACACCCGACGACGCAGCGCCGGGCCCCGGGGCTGCGTCATACTGCGCCGACGCCCGGCCGGACCGCGCCCGCTCCGGTGCCCGGCCCCTGTCGAGGAGCTCCTGGGAGGCACGACGATGCCCATCGCGACCCCCGAGGTCTACAACGAGATGCTGGACCGCGCGAAGGCGAACCGCTTCGCGTTCCCGGCCATCAACTGCACGTCCTCGGAGACCATCAACGCGGCCCTGCGAGGCTTCGCCGAGGCGGAGAGCGACGGCATCATCCAGTTCTCCACGGGCGGGGCGGAGTTCGGGTCGGGCCAGTCGGTCAAGGACATGGTCACGGGGGCGAGCGCGCTCGCGGAGTTCGCGCACGTCGTCGCCGAGAAGTACTCGATCAACGTCGCGCTGCACACCGACCACTGCCCGAAGGACAAGCTCGACACCTACGTGCGCCCGCTGATCGCCATCAGCCAGGAGCGCGTCGACCGCGGGCAGAACCCGCTGTTCCAGTCGCACATGTGGGACGGCTCGGCGGTGGAGCTCACCGAGAACCTCGAGATCGCCCAGGAGCTGCTGGAGAAGGCGGGCAAGGCGAAGATCATCCTCGAGGTCGAGATCGGCGTCGTCGGCGGCGAGGAGGACGGCATCTCCGCCGACATCGACGAGAAGCTCTACACCGCGCCCGGTGACTACGAGCGCACGGTGCGGTCGCTCGGCGGTGGCGAGAAGGGCCGCTACCTGCTGGCCGCGACGTTCGGCAACGTCCACGGCGTCTACAAGCCGGGCAACGTCAAGCTGCGCCCCGACGTGCTCAAGAAGGGCCAGGAGGTCGCGGCGAAGGAGCTGGGGCTGCCGGACGGCTCGAAGCCGTTCGACCTGGTCTTCCACGGCGGCTCGGGCTCGCTGCTCGAGGAGATCCACGAGGCCCTCGACTACGGCGTGGTCAAGATGAACGTCGACACCGACACGCAGTACGCCTACACCCGCCCGATCGCCGCGCACATGTTCGAGAACTACGACGGCGTGCTGAAGGTCGACGGAGAGGTCGGCAACAAGAAGACCTACGACCCGCGCAGCTACGGCAAGAAGGCCGAGGTCGCGATGGCCGAGCGGGTCACCACGGCCTGCGAGAACCTGCGCTCGACGGGGCAGACCCTGGGTCGCTGACCCGCGACCGCCCGGGCGGATGATGGCGACATGACCATCCCGATGGGACCGGGCGCCGGGCACGGGCACAACCTGCTGGGGCCGCAGCCGACCTACCTCCCCGAGACGCCGGAGCCGGCGTCGCGGCTGGAGCGCGGCGAGGACCCGGCCGCGGTCGTCGCCGACCACCCGACCTACTCGGCCGGGTGGGCGGCGCTCGCCGAGCGCGCCGAGGCCGCCGGCGAGCACGTCACGGCCTACGCGTTCGCGCGCACCGGCTACCACCGCGGGCTCGACCAGCTGCGCCGCAACGGCTGGAAGGGCTTCGGGCCGGTGCCGTGGGACCACGAGCCCAACCAGGGCTTCCTACGCGCGGTGGCGGCGCTGGCCAAGGCCGCCCGGGCGATCGGCGAGACCGACGAGGTCGAGCGCTGCGTGCAGCTCCTCGCCGACTGCGACCCGGAGGCCGTCGCCGCCCTCGGCCTGGCCTGACGCGGTGCCCGCCGGGGAGGGCACGGTCGGCCCCCGCCTGCGCGGGCTCGCCGGCACCCGGGTCCGGCGTCTGCGCGACTCCGGGCTGCCGGTGCTGCAGTGCGCGCTCGCGGCCGGCCTCGCCTACCTCGTGGCGCGCGACGTCGTCGGTCATCCGCTGCCGTTCTTCGCGCCCATCGCGTGCGTCCTCGTGCTGGGCGTCGGGGTGACCAACCGGCTGCGCCGCTCGGTGGAGCTCGCGGTCGGGGTCAGCGTCGGCGTGGCCGTCGGCGACCTCATCGTCGTGCTCATCGGCCCGGGCTGGTGGCAGATCAGCGTGGTCGTGGGGCTGGCGCTGCTGGCGGCGCTGCTCTTCGACGTCGGGGCGCTGCTGCTCAACCAGGCCGCGGTGTCGGCGGTGCTCGTGGCGACGCTGCAGCCGCCCGGCACGACCGCCGCGTTCTCGCGCTGGATCGACACGCTCATCGGGGCGGCGATCGGGCTGGCCACCGCGGCGACGCTGCCGTCCCACCCGCTGACCCGGGCCCGGCGCGGGCTGTCGGCGCTGCTCACCGAGCTCGAGGCGGTCCTCGCCGGGACCGCCGACGCCCTCGACGGCGTCGACCTCGACGCGGCGGCCGGGGTGCTCGAGCGGGCGCGGGCCACGCAGGGTCGGGTCGACGCGCTGTCCGACGCGGTGGACGCGGGCTTCGAGATCACCACCATCGCGCCGCTGCGCCGCCGCCACCGCGGGGAGCTCGCGCGGCTGCGCACCGCCGTGCGCCCGGTCGACCTGGCCCTGCGCAACGCGCGCGTCCTCGCCCGCCGCGCGCACGCCGCGATCCGCGACGGCGAGCGGCCGGACCCGGATCTGGTGGCGGTGCTGCGACGCCTGGCCGTCGACACCCGCACGTTGCGCGGCGAGCTCACCCGCGGTGAGCCGACCGACGGCGCCCGCGACGCCCTGCTGGAGACGGTCGGCACGCTGCCGGTGCGCGGCGGGGGCTACTCGGCGGACGTGGTGCTGGCCCAGATCCGCTCGATGCTCGTGGACCTCCTCACGGCGGCGGGCACCGATCGCGACGAGGCGGTGGCGGCGACGACGAGCACGCGGCTGGACCGCGACGACCCGGAGGGGTCCTGACGACCCGTGTCCCGGCGTCAGGAGGCCCGGCGGAGCTCGCGGCTGCCGGTGTCGTCGGTCCCGGTCGACGGCGCCCGGGGTGCGCGGGACGTGTCGTCGCCGTGGCTCACGAGCTTCAGGGCGGGGCCGGCGGGCTCCACCGGGGCGCGCCGGCGGGCCCGGACGGCCGTGGGCACGGACGTCGCGTGCGCCTCGAACCGTTCGAGCAGGCAGACGACCAGGATGATCGCGACCGGGAGGATGACCACCACCGCCAGCATGTCCCAGGCGTACCCCCACCCCGTCCGGGCACACGTGGTCGTCGGTAGGTGGGCACGGACGGTGGGCCGGCGGTCGCCCAGCGCAGTCGGACGGCCCACCGGCTCGGGGATCTCCGAGGGGACGTGGGCGTGACGCCGGTCACGGACAGCGCCCGGGTCAGGGGCGCACGAGCCGCCAGTCGTCGGTGTGCCGGTACCAGCTGCGGCGGGTCACGGGGCGGTCGCCGGGGACGCCGTCACGCTCGACGGTGACCGGCGGCCGGCACCCCAGCTGGACCGCCCTCCCCGCGTGCTCGGTGACCCGGCCCGGGCGCAGGCCCCCGAGGCGGCGGGGTCCGGTGACGGTCACGCGCACGCCGCCGGCGGGGTCCGGCGTCACGGCCACGTGGGCCGCGTCGCCCCGCAGGACGCGGTGCTCACCGCAGTAGATCTCGCCGTGCACGGGGCCGGTCGTGTGGCGGCCGGCGACGAGGCCGCCGTGGTCGTCGCGCACCAGCGGGGCCGGTCGGGCCCGGCCGTCGCGGGCGAGGTCCACGGCCGCGGTGGGATCGGTCGGCACTCCCCACACGGCCGCGACCGCCGAGCCCGGCGTGGGGAGCAGGGCGACCTCGACGTCGAGACGCTCGCGGCGCAGCAGGCGCACGAGCACCGCGGCGATCGCGGCGTCGTCGCCGGCGACGACGAGCCGCCCGCCGGCGGGGACCGCGTCGACCACGGGGTCGACGTCACCGCGGACGGGCCGTTCCGGCAGGGCGAGGGCCGTCCCCAGCGGTGAGGCGGTCTCGCTCCAGCGTTCCTGCGCGGCGCTGCCGCACGTCAGGACGCGCGGCGACGAGCCAGCGGACACGCGTGCACTACCCTTCCGTTGCACGGGGCGGCCCCGCACTCCCGTGCGACCAGCGCAGCGACGCCGGAGACGCAGCGCAGCGAAGCTCGACCATCGATACAGGGAGTGTCACATGCCGGCCATCGTCCTCATCGGCGCCCAGTGGGGCGACGAGGGCAAGGGCAAGGCCACCGACATCCTCGGTGAGCAGGTCCAGTGGGTCGTGCGCTACCAGGGTGGCAACAACGCCGGGCACACCGTGGTGCTGCCCGACGGCAAGAACTTCGCCCTGCACCTCATCCCGTCCGGGATCCTGACGCCCGGTGTCACCAACGTGATCGGCAACGGGGTGGTGGTCGACCCGGGGGTGCTGCTCGAGGAGCTCGCCGGCCTGGAGGCCAAGGGCGTCGACACGGGCAAGTTGTTGATCTCCGCGGACGCGCACGTGATCATGCCGTACCACGTGGCCATCGACAAGGTGACCGAGCGCTTCCTGGGCAAGGCCCGCATCGGCACCACCGGCCGCGGCATCGGCCCGGCCTACCAGGACAAGATCGCCCGGGTCGGCGTGCGGATGCAGGACCTGCTCGACGAGAAGCTGCTGCGCGAGAAGGTCGAGGCCGCGCTGGAGCTGAAGAACCAGATCCTCGTCAAGATCTACAACCGGCGCGCCCTGGACGTCGACGAGGTCGCCGACACCGTGCTGGGCCACGCCGAGGGCTTCGCGCACCGCATCGCCGACACCCGCCTCGCGCTGCACCGGGCGCTCGAGCGCGGGGAGACCGTGCTGCTCGAGGGCTCGCAGGGCACGCTGCTCGACGTCGACCACGGCACCTACCCGTACGTGACGTCGTCGAGCCCCACCGCGGGCGGCGCGGCGGCCGGCTCGGGCATCGGGCCGACGCGGATCGGCCGCGTCATCGGGATCCTCAAGGCCTACACGACGCGCGTGGGCTCGGGGCCGTTCCCCACCGAGCTGTTCGACGCCGACGGCGAGTACCTGCGCAAGACCGGTGGCGAGTTCGGCGTGACCACCGGGCGCAGCCGCCGCTGCGGCTGGTTCGACGCGGTGATCGCCCGGTACGCGGTGCGGGTCAACGGCATCACCGACCTGTTCCTCACCAAGCTCGACGTGCTCTCGGGCCTGGAGAACGTGCCGATCTGCGTGGGCTACGAGGTCGACGGGCAGCGCGTCGACGAGATGCCGATGACGCAGGCCGACGTCACCACCGCCACGCCCGTGTACGAGACCCTGCCGGGCTGGTTCGAGGACATCTCCGCGTGCCGCTCGTTCGCCGACCTCCCCGCCAAGGCCCGCGACTACGTGGAGCGCATCGAGGACCTCGCCGGGGCGCCGGTGTCGGCGATCGGCGTGGGCCCGGGTCGCGACGAGACGGTCACACGGCCCGAGAAGGCACCGTAAGCTCGATCGGGTGGGCGCCTGCGAACACCTCCTGACCATCGGGACCGGCGGTGTCGCCGCCGACCCGGAGCCGGACGCGGTCGCGCGCGACGGCGAGACGCTGATCTGCCCGGACTGCCGGGCCGAGGGCTACACCGCGTGGGCCCACCTGCGGAAGTGCGTGGAGTGCGGGCACGTCGCGTGCTGCGACTCCAGCCCGTACCGCCACGCCTCCAAGCACCACGAGGACACCGGCCACCCGGTGATGCGCTCGCACGAGCCGGGCGAGTCCTGGCGCTGGTGCTACGTCGATCGGCGTCTCGCGCCGTAGTCACGCCGGCGTGACGGCGGCCAGCGCGGTGTCCGGGTCGTCGCTGAACAGGGCGTCGACGCCGAGCCCGACGAACTGCTGGTACTCGCCGAACGCGTCGCCGTAGGTGTCGGGGGGTGCCCCGACGCCGTTCCCGCCCGCCCCACCCCGGCGCCGGTCCGCGGGCAGGAACTCGTTCTCGTTGCGGAACGTGTAGGGCATGACGCGCAGGTTCGCCGCGTGCGCGTCCTCGACCAACCGCGTGGGCGGACCGGCGGTGTCGCCGGGGCCGAGCGGGACGATCCAGTCCTTGCTCGGGCCGAGCCAGGTCGCGTAGGTGGCGACGTCGCGCAGCCCCTCCGGGGTGAGCAGGGCGTCGGAGGTGCGCGGGTCGTTCGCGGCCACGAGGTCGGCCGGCCGCGTGCCCGCGGCGTCGACGAGCTGCAGCAGCGGGCACCCGACCTGGCCCCGGAGAGCGCGCAGGTTCGCCGTCTCGAACGACTGGATGATCACGCCCGAGTCCTCGCGGTCGCGGCCGCGGCGGCGCAGCGTGTCGACGAGCGCGGGCTCGACGGGCAGGCCCAGGCTCGCGAAGTACGTGGAGTGCTTGACCTCGGGCAGCACGCCCACCGGCCGGCGCAGCTCGGCGGCGAGGCGGTCGAGCAGGTCGAGGACCTCGTCGAAGGTCACGACCCCGAAGCGCCCGTCGTAGAGGGTGTTGTGCGGACGGGTCTCCGGGATGCGCTCCTTCGCGCGCAGCGTGCGGATCTCCGCGAGCGTGAAGTCGGTGGTGAACCAGCCGGTGGCCGTCGTGCCGTCGATCTGCTTCGTGGTGCGCCGGGTCGCGAACTCGGGCCTGGTGGCGACGTCGGTGGTGCCGCCGATCTCGGGCTCGTGGCGGGCGACGAGCGCGCCGTCGCGGGTGGGGACGAGGTCGACGTCGACGGCGTCGGCACCCATGCGGATCGCCAGCTCGTAGGCGGCGAGCGTGTGCTCGGGGCGGTAGCCCGACGCCCCGCGGTGCCCGACGACGGTGACGCGGTCCGGGGCGGCGCCGTTCGTGCCCGGGGCGGGCGCGCTGCTCGGGGCGGGGTTGTTCGGGGAGACGTTCGGACTGGCTCTCGGTGGCGTGTCGGCGCACCCGGCGGCCAGGGCCCCGGCGGCGGCGAGACCACCCCAGAGGGCGGAGCGACGGGACAGGGCGGGCACCGCATCCGGGAAGGTCATCGGGCCGGATGATCCCCAGCCCCGCCGCCTCCTCGCCACCCGGCCCGCCGGTCCCGCCGGTGAACAACTCGTGCGGGGTCGTGCGAGTGCGCGAGGCACGGCGTGTCTCAGCCTGGCGTCCACGCTGGCGCTGGACGCCAGGAAAGCCCCCAGCTCGACGTCGGCGGGCTCCCCGTAGCGTGTCGGACGTGCGCGTCCTGGTCATCGGGTCCGGAGCCCGCGAACACGCCCTGCTGCTCGCCCTCGCCGGCGACCCGCAGGTCACCGCCCTCGCCGCCGCCCCCGGCAACGCCGGCACGGCGGCGCTGGCCGAGCACCCGGGGCTCGCCGACGCCGCCGACCCCGAGCAGGTCGTCTCCCTCGCCCGCGAGTGGCGCGCCGACCTCGTCGTCGTCGGCCCCGAGGCGCCGCTCGTGGCCGGGGTGGGCGACGCCCTGCGCGAGGCCGGCATCGCCTGCTTCGGGCCGACCGCCGCCGCCGCGCGCATCGAGGGGTCGAAGGCGTTCGCCAAGGACGTCATGACCGCCGCCGGCGTGCCCACCGCGCGCAGCGAGACCGTCGACAACCCCGGCGACCTCGACGCGGCACTCGCGCGCTTCGACGCCCCCTGGGTGGTCAAGGACGACGGGCTCGCCGCCGGCAAGGGCGTGCTCGTCACCGACGACCTCGACGCCGCCCGTCGCCACGCCGCCGCCGTGCTCGAGGGCGGGCACCCGGTGCTGCTCGAGTCGTTCCTCGACGGCCCCGAGGCCTCGCTGTTCTGCGTCGTCGACGGCACGACGGTCGTCCCGCTCCTGCCCGCGCAGGACTTCAAGCGCCTCGGCGACGACGACGCCGGCCCGAACACCGGGGGGATGGGCGCCTACGCCCCGCTGCCGTGGGCGCCCGCGGATCTCGTCGACGAGGTGGTCGACCGCATCGTCACCCCGGTCGTCACCGAACTGGACGCCCGCGGCACCCCGTTCTCGGGCCTGCTCTACGCCGGGCTCGCGCTCACGTCGTCGGGCCCGCAGGTCATCGAGTTCAACTGCCGCTTCGGCGATCCCGAGACCCAGGTCGTCCTCGCCCTCCTCCGCAGCTCCGCCGCGTCGCTGCTCTCGGCCACCGCCCACAGACGCCTGGCCGAGGAGCCCGCGCCGGCCTGGTCGGACGGCGCCGCGGTCACCGTCGTCCTCGCCGCCGAGGGCTACCCCGGCACGGTCCGGACCGGCGACGTCCTGCGCGGCGCCGACGACCCGGGCGTCCTGCACGCCGGCACGCGCCGCCGCGACGACGGGGCCGTGGTGTCGAGCGGCGGGCGCGTGCTCTCGGTGGTCGGGACCGGTGCCGACCTCGACGCCGCCCGCGACGACGCCTACGCGCGCCTCGCCACCGTCCACCTGCCCGGTGGGCACCACCGCACGGACATCGCCCGCGAGGCCGCCGCCGGCCGCGTCGCGATGCCCGTGCGCACCTGACGCGGGATCCGCGAAACCGCACCACGGGCGCGCGGCGGCGACCTACCCTGCCGACGTGCCCGACCTCGTCCTCGGCCCCGCCGCCCTCGAGCAGGCGCGCGCCGGCATCGCGTCCGAGGCGCGCCGGGTGCCGGCCATGGTCGACCAGGTCGTCGTGCCGCGCACCGGCCTCGGCGACCTCGCGTCCGCCGCGGCGATGTTCGGCGCCCTCGACGAGGTCGCGCGGGCGCTCGACGCCGAGCTCGGCGCCGCGGGTTCTCGCCTCGACGGGCTCGACCGCGCCCTCGACGCCGCGCTCGCGATGATCCAGGCCGGCGACGCGCACGCCGCCACGTCCCTGTCCGCGGCGTGATCGCGTGGCGTTCGATCCCGTCGGCGAGCTCGCCGCGCAGCCCGGTGGCCAGGAGCTGAGTGCCCTCGTCGGCCGCGTGCACCAAGTCGATCCCGAGGTGCTGCACGCGGCGGCGCGCGGGCTCGGCGGGATGGCCGAGGGCGTCGACGGGTCGCTGCGTTCCCTCGATCGTCACGGCGCCGACGTCCGTCAGGCCTGGCAGGGTCGCGGCGCGGAGGCGCTGACGGGCTACCTCGACGACTTCGGCCGCGCCGGGACGCGCACGCTCGACGGCGCGGAGCGGATCCGGGCGCGCATCGACGGGGCTGGTCAGGAGCTCGCCGGGATGCGCCGCGAGGTCGACGCCCAGGTGTCGCGGGCCCTGGACGCCGCGCGCCGGGTCCGCACCGAGGCCCTGGCCGACCCCGCCCGCGCGCCGATGGCCGACCAGCTCGTGGCCCAGGCGCTTGCGGAGCCCACCGCGTCCGCCCGCGCCGCGGTCGGCCGCGCCGAGGTCGCCCTCGGCGGCGCCGCCGCGGCCCTGCGCGAGCTCGTCGGCGACCTGAGCTCCTTCTCCCGCCTGCCCACCCCCGACACCCGCCCGATCGCCCCACCGCGCGGGGCGGGACCGCTCGGGTGGACGGTGGCTCTGCCTGCCGGCGAGGCGGCGGCGACGGCCCCGGCGTTCGTCGACGGCGGCGAGGGCGTGCAGGGGATCGACCTGTCGGGTGGAGCGGCTGCCGGCTCGTCCGGCGACTTCACCGACACCTCGTCGCTCGACGGATCGTCGGCGGGCGACGCGTCCGGGGCTGCTGCTGACGACGCGGCGGGGGGCTCGTCGGCGGACGACTGCTCCGGGTCCGCCGACGCCGACGACGGCGGGTCCGGCGGCGCGAGCGGGTCGGCGGACTCGGGGGCGAGCTCGGGTGGCTCGGATGCTTCGGAGAACGAAGCGAGTGGGTCGGGGTCGAGCGGGAGCGGCTCGACGGAATCGAGCGGGAGCGGCTCGGGGGCGAGCTCGAGTGGCTCGGATGCTTCGCAGACCGAAGCGACTGCGTCGGGATCGGGCGGTGGCTCGGGGTCGGGCGGGAGCGGCTCGGGGTCGGCTGAGGGTGGCTCGGATGCTTCGGAGGCCGAAGCAAGGGGCTCCGGTAGCTCGACGTCGGAGGCGAGCGGCTCGGACGCCGGGAGCGGCTCGGACGCCGGGAGCGCCGAAGATGCCGGGTCGTCCGAGAGCGCCGAGGACGCAGGCGGGTCCGCCGACTCCGGCAGCGGCTCGTCCCAGGAGACGGGCTCGTCCGGAGCCAGCGAGGCATCCAGCGAGGGCGAAGGGTCCGGCGGCAGCGACGCGTCCGGCGACAGCGACGGGGCCGACGGCGGCGACACGTCCGGCGACAGCGGTGCCTCCGGTGACGATGACGAGTCCGGTGACGGCGAAGCAGCCGACGACCCCGAGCCGTCCAGCGGCGAGGCCTCGGACGACGAGGCCGGCGAGTCCGCGTCTGACGGTGGCTCGTCCGAGGACAGCGCCTCGTCCGACGACGACGGCGGGAGTGGCAGCGCCTCGAGCGCCTCGGCCAACACCGCCGACACCGCCGACACCAGCGCCGGCGGCACCACCGACGCCGCGCCCACGGGTGGGCCGAAGGGCGAGGTCGGCGACTGGATCCGCGAGGCGCTGGCGATCCTGCAGGCCGAGGGCGTGCCGCTCGACAAGATGGATCCCGACGACATCGCGACGATCATCGAGCACGAGTCGGGCGGCGACCCCGAGGCGATCAACGACTGGGACTCGAACGCCGAGAAGGGCACGCCGTCCCAGGGCCTGATGCAGACCATCGGCCCGACGTTCGACTCCTACAAGCTCGACGGGCACGGCGAGATCACGGACCCGGTCGACAACATCATCGCCGGCGTCCGGTACGCGATCGACCGGTACGGCTCGGTCTCCGAGGTGCCGGGCGTCGAGGCGATCGCCCGCGGCGACGCGTACGTCGGCTACTGACGCGGGTTCCCCGGAACGCCACCCACGGTGCGACGCCGCCGCCTACCGTCCCTGACATGCCCGACCTCGACGTCGACACCCGCGCGCTGGAGGAGGCGCGCACGGTCGTGGCGGGCGAGTCCGGTCGGATGCCGGGGCTCGCCGACGGGCTCGGGGCGACCCCGCTCCCGGACTTCGGTGGCCTCGCGGCGTCGGCCGCACTGCGCGACGCGGTGGCGGCCCTGACCCGGGCGCTCGCCGCGGACCTCGAGGCCGCCGGTGCCCGCCTCGGCGATGCGGACCGGGCGCTCGACGCGACGATGCAGCTGATGCCGGAGACCGACCAGGTCGCCGCCGACTCGCTCAGCCCGGCGGGGAGCTGACGTGCCCGCCGACCTCGAGGGCCGGCTCGCGGCCGAGCCCGCCGCCGCCGAGCTCGCGGCGATCGCGGCGACGCTCCGGGCGGCCGATCCGGGCGCGATCCGGACCGTGGCGGCGCAGGTGCTGGCGGTCGGGGACGGCGTCGACGGCTCGGTGTGCGCGGTCGACCGGGGGGCGACGGCGGTCGAGGGCCGCTGGGTGGGGGAGGGCGCGGCGGCGTTCGGCGGCTGGGTCGCGTCGTTCCGGAAGGCCGGGGCGAGCGAGCGCCAGGCGATCACGGCCGCGGGCACGACGCTCGAGCATGTCGGCACCGTGCTGGACGGGCTGCGCCGCGAGGTCGAGCAGCACGTGGCCCAGGCGCTCGCGCTGGCCGGCGCGGCGCGGAACCGGACGGTCGCCGGCGCCGGCCTCCCGCCCGCGCTGGCCGACGGCCTGGCCGCCGACGCGGTGCGCGGACCCACCGATGCTGCGCGGGCAGCCGTCGACCGTGCCGAGGCCGAGCTCGCCGATGCCGCGGCCCGCCTGCGCGAGGCGGCCGAGGGCCTGACGGCGTTCTCCGCGCTGTCCGCCCCCGACGCCGCCGTCATGGCCCCGCCGCGCGGGACGCCGCTGCCGTGGCAGCCGCGCGCCGACGTGGCCGCGACCAGCACCGGGCGCCTCGCCGGCCCCGGGGGCACCGCCGACACGAGCGGCGACGGCGCCAGCAGCGGGTCCACCGGCACGGCACCATCGGGCCAGGTCGGCGACTGGATCCGTCAGGCGATGGCGATCCTGCAGGAGGCCGGGGTCCCGCCCGAGAGGATGGACCCGACCGACATCGCGACGATCATCGAGCGCGAGTCGGGCGGCGACCCGAACGCGGTGAACGACTGGGACGCCAACGCCGACAAGGGCACGCCGTCGCAGGGCCTCATGCAGACGATCGGCCCGACCTTCGAGGCGTACAAGCTGCCCGGGCACGACGACATCCGGGATCCCGTCGACAACATCATCGCCGGGGTCCGCTACGCGATCGAGCGCTACGGATCGGTGTCCCGGGTGCCGGGCGTGCTGGCCGAGGCCCGGGGGGACGCGTACGTCGGCTACTAGCGGGCCCGGGAGCCCGACCTAGGGTGACGGGGTGACGACTCTGGCGCGCCTCGGCCCGGCGGTACGGGCCATGGTCCCCCCGTTCCACGTCATGGACGTCTGGGCGGCCGCGGGCGAGCGGGCGCGCACGCACGGCGACCTCGTCAACCTCTCCGCCGGCCAGCCCTCGACCCCGGCTCCCGCCGACGTCCGGGCGGCGGCAGCGCGCGCCCTCGACGAGCAGATCCTCGGCTACTCCGGCTCGCTCGGCACCGTCGAGCTCCGCGCCGCGATCGCCGCGCACCACCGCGCCCGCTACGGCGACGACGCGGTGGGCCGCGAGGACGTCGTCGTCACCACCGGCGGCTCGGGCGGGTTCCTGCTCGCGTTCCTCGCGGCGTTCGACGTCGGCGACACCGTCGTGCTCGCCCGGCCCGGCTACCCCTGCTACCGCAACATCCTCGCCGCGCTCGGCTGCGACGTCGTCGAGCTCCCGTGCGGTGAGGAGACCCGGTTCCAGCCGACGGTCGCGATGCTCGAGGAGCTCGACCGCCCGCCGAAGGGCGTCGTCGTGGCGAGCCCGGCCAACCCCACGGGCAGCGTCATCGAGCCCGACGAGCTGGCGGCGCTGGCCCGGTGGTGCGAGGAGCACGGCGTCCAGCTGATCAGCGACGAGATCTACCACGGCATCGAGTACGGGGATGCGCCCCCGACCGCCAGCGCCTGGAGCACCTCGCACGAGGCGCTCGTCGTCACCTCGTTCTCGAAGTACTGGTCGATGACGGGCTGGCGGCTGGGCTGGCTGCTCGTGCCCGAGCGGCTGCGGCGGGCGGTGGACGTCATCGCCGGCAACTTCACGGTCTGCCCGCCCGTGCCCGCGCAGTACGCGGCGCTCGGGGCGTTCACCGAGGCGTCGCTGGCCGAGGCCGACTCCCACGTCGAGCGCTACGCCCTCAACCGCCGGCTGCTGCTCGAGGGGCTCCCCGCCCTGGGCCTGACGCGGCTCGCCCCCGCCGACGGCGCGTTCTACGTCTACGCCGACGTCGCCCACCTCACCGACGACACCCTCGCGTTCGGCCGCCGCATGCTCGCCGAGACCGGTGTCGCGGTGGCCCCGGGCATCGACTTCGACCCGGTCGACGGCCACACGTGGATCCGTCTGTCGTTCGCCGGCGCGACGCAGGACGTGCGGGAGGGCCTCGACCGGCTCGGTCGCTGGCTGCCGACGCTCTAGACGATCGCGCGACGCGGACTACTCTCCGTGTCCATGGAACCCGTTGCCGAGCCGCGGCTGGAGGCCTGGGAGCGTCGCACCGACTACCCGCTGACCGTGCTCGCGGTGCTCTACCTCGGGGTCTACGCCGTCCAGGTGCTCGCGACGCGGCCGGGCCAGGCGTGGTGGTGGTGGCTCGACGCGGCGCTCTGGGCGGTGTGGGTGGTGTTCGTCGTCGACTACGGCGTCCGCGTCGGGCTCGCCCGGCGCAAGGGCCGGTTCATCATCCGCCACCCGCTGGACCTGCTCGTCGTCGCGGCGCCGTTCTTCCGGTTCCTGCGCCTGCTGCGGCTGGTCGCGGCGATCTCGGTCCTCGGGCGGGTGCTGCGCGACGACTTCCGGGGCCGGGTCGGCAGCTACCTCATCGTCTCGGTCTCCCTGCTCAGCTTCGTCGCGGCGCTCGGGGTGTTCGAGGCCGAGCGCGACGCGCCGGATGCGTCGATCCTGACCTTCGGCGACGCGCTGTGGTGGGTGCTGACGACGATCACGACGGTCGGCTACGGCGACCTCTCGCCCGTGACCACCGAGGGCCGACTCGTCGCGGCGGGCCTCATGCTCGCGGGGATCGCGGTGCTCGGCACCGTGACGGCCGCGATCGCGACCTGGTTCCTCGAGCAGGTCGGGGCGCGCGACGCGTCGGAGGCCGTCGCGGCGCCGCCCCGGGCCGATCCTGCGGACCTGCGCCACGCCGAGCTCCTCGCCGAGCTGCGCGACCTGCGCCGCCGGCTGGACGTGCTCGAGAACGCGCCCGGGGAGGCGGAGTCGACGCGCGCGCGGAGCTGACCCGTCCGAGCTGGGGGCTTTCCTGCCGTCAGACGTCAGCGTGGACGCCACGCTGGCACACCCCGTGCGCCGCGAGCAGCCGGGTCAGGCCGCGGGGGCGGGGAGGGTGGCGGCGCGGTCGAGGGTGGCGGTGATGTCGTCGTCGGTGACGTCGCGGTGGGTCACGAACCGTACGCCGGGGCCGAAGGGCACGGCGGCGACGTCGACGGACGCGAGCGAGGCCACGAGCGAGCCGGGGTCGGGGGTCGGCACGAGCACGATGTTCGTGTCCGGCGCGATCACCGGCCAGCCCAGCTCCTCCATGCCCTCGGCGAGGCGGGCGGCGCGGGCGTGGTCGGCGGCGAGGTCGCCGACCTGGTCGAGCGCCACCAGACCCGCGGCCCCGACGACGCCGCCCTGGCGGATGCCGCCGCCGAGCATCTTGCGCAGCCGCCATGCCCGGTCCACGAACGCCGCCGACCCGGCCACCAGCGAGCCCATCGGCGCGCCCAGGCCCTTGGACAGGCACACGGACACGGTGTCGACGCCCTCGGCGAGCGCCGCGGGCTCCACGCCGAGAGCGGCAGCCGCGTGCCAGATCCGCGCCCCGTCGAGGTGCACGGCGAGCCCGGCCTCGCGCGCCGCCGCGATCAGCGCGCGGTGCTCCTCGACCGGCGTGACCGCCCCGCCGGCCCCGTTGTGCGTGTTCTCCAGGCACAGCAGCGAGGTGCGCAGCCCGAAGTAGGGCCCGGCGCGCCCGGCGGCCGCGGTCACCGCCGCCGGCGTCGGCCGTCCGGGACCCGCGTCGTGCGCGAGCGGGCCCGGCATGCCGCCCGCGAGCCAGGCCGCCGTACCGAGCTCGGCCTCGAGCACGTGCGCGCCCGCCGGCGCGAGGAACCTGTCACCGCGTGTCAGGTGGTCCATCAGCGCGATCGCGTTGGCCATGCACCCGGTCGGGGTCCACAGCGCCGCCTCGACGCCCAGCAGCGCGGCGACGCGCTCCTGCAGTTCACCGAGGGTCGGGTCGCCGTCGAGCACGTCGTCGCCGACCTCGGCCGACGCCATCGCCTCGCGCATCGGTGCCGACGGCCGGGTGACGGTGTCGGACCGGAGGTCGATCGCAGCGCTCACCGCGGGAGCTTCACCACCGACACGAAGAAGTCGTCGATCTGGCGGATGACCTCGATGAACCGCTCGAAGTCCACCGGCTTGGCGACGTAGGCGTTCGCGTGGAGGTTGTAGCTGCGCAGGATGTCCTCCTCGGCCTGCGAGGTGGTCAGCACGACGACCGGGATGCTGCGCAGCGTCTCGTCGTTCTTGACCTCCTCCAGCACCTGGCGCCCGTCCTTCCGGGGCAGGTTGAGGTCGAGCAGGATCAGCCCGGGCCGCGGCGCGTCGCTGTACTCGCCCTCGCGGCGCAGGAACGACAGCGCCTCGACGCCGTCGGCGACGACGTGCAGCTGGTTGCGCAGCTTGTGGTGCTCGAACGCCTCCTGCGTCATGAGGACGTCGCCGGGGTCGTCCTCGACGAGCAGCACGTCGATCTCGTGGATCGGGTCGGTCACGGGGTCGCCTCCACAGGGCTCGCGGTCTCCGGGGACAGGACGGGCAGGGCGACGACGAACGTCGTCCCCGGTCCGTCGGTGGGTTCGAGCCACATCGAGCCGTCGTGGCGCTCGACGATCTTGCGGCACATCGCCAGCCCGATCCCGGTCCCGGGGTAGGCGTCCTTGGCGTGCAGTCGCTGGAAGATGACGAAGATCCGGTCGGCGTACTCGGCGTCGATCCCGATGCCGTTGTCGCGGAAGCGCAGCAGCCACCGTCCGTCGTCCTCCGGGTCGCGCTGCGCGTCGATCCGGACCCGCGGGGGCTCCTCGCCGCGGAACTTCAACGAGTTGCCCAGCAGGTTCTGGAACACGGTCGTGAGCAGGGCCGGCTCGCCGAGGACCTGGGGAAGCTCGCCGCGCTCGACGGTCCCGCCGGACTCCTCGAGCGCCCGCCCCACGTTCTCGGTCGCGGCGTCGACGAGCTCGCCGAGGTCCACCGGGCGCATCGGCTCGCCCTGCCGGCCGACGCGGGAGAACGCGAGCAGGTCGTTGATCAGCACCTGCATGCGCTTGGCGCCGTCGGTGGCGAACTCGATGTACTGGTCGGCGCGCTCGTCGAGCTGCCCGGCGTAGCGGCGCTGCAGCAGCTGGCAGAAGCTCGCCACCTTGCGCAGCGGCTCCTGCAGGTCGTGCGAGGCGACGTAGGCGAACTGCTCGAGGTCGGAGTTGGAGCGCGCCAGGTCGAGGCTGCGGGCGTCGAGCTCCTGGCGGGCCCGCTCGGTGTCGGAGAGCTCGCGGACGATGAGCCGGCGCATCGCCTCGACGTCCTCGCCGAGCTGGGTGATCTCCCGGGGCCCGGCGGGCGCGACCTCGTGCTCGAGCTCGCCGTCGGCCACCTGGCGGACCTCCGCCGCGAGCCGGTGCGTCGGCGCCACGACGACCCGGCGCAGCCAGAGCAGCAGGGCGGCGATGCCGAGCGCGAGCCCGAGCAGCGTGACGAGCCCGACCACGGCGAGCATGGTCGCGGCGCCGTCGAGGTTGTCGCGGGCGTCGTCGCGCAGGGTCTGCAGGTGCTCGCGCTGGACGTCGAGCGCGGCGCGCACCTCGTCGAACGCGGCGCGGCCCAGCTCCACCGACGGGGGCGCGCCGCCCTGGGTGATCGCGGCGACGGCGGGCTCGGCGTACACCGCCCGCCAGCGGGTCAGGGCGTCCTGCACGGCGCCGAGGTCGGCGAGGACGACCGGGTCCCCGCCCGCCACCGCGCGCAGGTCGGCGAGGGCCTGCGCCTCGTCGGCGCGCCCGCGCTCGTAGGGCGCGAGGAAGTCCGGCGTGCGGGCGAGGGCGTAGCCCCGCACCCCGGTCTCCTGGTCGACCGTGGCCGCGTCGAGGCGCTGGGCGGCCAGCAGCGCCGGGTCGAGCCGGTCGATCAGCGCGCTCCGCCGCTCGTCCAGCGCGGACAGCGAGACGGCCCCGATGACGGCGGCCACGAGCAGCAGGACCGCGACCACAGCCCCGGTGACCGCGAGGATCCGCCGCAGCGACCACCGCGCCAGGCCGGTGCGCCGCCGCGGGTGCGGGGAGACGAGGGGGGCGGGCCCCGGGGTCGGCGGTCCGGGCGCCGCGGTCCCGGTGTCGGCGTCCGTCGCGGTCGCGCTCACGTGTCCGACACCAGCAGCACGGCCGCGACGTCGTCGGGCCGGGCCGTCGACAGCGACCGCACGCGCTCCATCACGGCGTCCAGCATCGTCGCCGGGTCGTCGCGCCACGGCACCGGGCCCGCCGTGACCTCCCGCAGCAGCGCCTGCAGGCCGTCGGTCCACAGCACGTCGCCCGACGGCTGGCGGCCCTCGATGAGCCCGTCGGTGTAGAGCAGCAGCGACCACTTGGGCGGCAGCTCGACCTCCAGCGGCCGCCACGTCGTCCCGTTGCCGATGCCCAGCGGCAGGCCCAGGCTCTCGGTGGACAGCAGGCGGGTGTCCTCGCCCTCGCCGACCAGCGCCGGCGGCGGGTGGCCGGCCAGGCGCAGCGTCAGGCGCTGACGGGTCGGGTCGACGGTCGCCGCGGCCAGCGTCGTGAACAGCGTCGGGTGGTTGCGCTCGCTGATGAGCAGCTCGTGCATCGTCGGCAGCACCCGGTCGGGGTCGATGCCCGAGAGCACCAGCGTGCGCCACGCGATGCGCAGACTCACCCCGAGCGCGGCCTCGTCGGGCCCGTGCCCGCAGACGTCGCCGATCACCGCGTGCAGCTGCCCGTCCCGGTCCTCCACGACGTCGTAGAAGTCGCCGCCCAGCAGCGTCTGCTCGGTGCCCGGCTCGTAGCGGGCGAGGATGCGCACCGCGGGGTCGTCGAGCAGCGGCGAGGGGAGCAGGCCGCGCTCGAGGCGGGAGTTCTCGTCGGCGCGCAGCTGGGCGTCGCGCAGGGCCCGCCGGACGCGGTCGCTGCGGCGGCGCTCGACGGCGTAGCGCACGGCGCGGGCGAGCGTCGGGCCGTCGACGGCGTCCTTGACCAGGTAGTCCTGCGCGCCGACGCCCACCGCGTCGGCGCCGAGCTGCTCGTCGCGCCGACCCGTGAGGACGAGCACGGCGGGCCCGTCGGTGGCGAGCACGCGGCGCAGCCCCTCGAAGCCGTGGGCGTCGGGGAGCGCCAGGTCGAGCAGCACGCAGTCCGGCCCGGACGCCCCGTCGCCGCCGTCGGCGCCCGCGAGCACGGCCTCGGCGTCGGCGAGCGACGCGGCGCGCTCGAGATCGACCGCGAGGTCGGCGTCGGCGAAGTGCTCGGTGACGAGGAGGGCGTCGGCGTCGTCGTCCTCCACGAGCAGCACCCGCAGCGGCGCGGACGCGTCCGGCTCGACCGGCTCCATGCGTCCTCCCTCCCTGCTCACGGGCCCCCCGACCGTAGTCGCTCGGCGTTCTCCGACCGGGTGCGGGCGCCCCTCCTGCGCCGACCGTGCCCGTAGGCTCGGCCGAGTGAGTGCCCCGACGGTCCCGAACGTGCTGGCCGCCCGGTACGCGTCCCCCGAGCTGACCGCGCTCTGGTCGCCCGAGCGCAAGATCGTGCTCGAGCGCGAGCTGTGGATCGCGGTGCTGACCGCGCAACGCGAGCTGGGGGTCGAGGTACCCGACGGCGTGCTGGAGGATTACCGCGCCGTCGTCGACCGGGTCGACCTGGCGTCGATCGCGGCACGCGAGCGGGTGACCCGCCACGACGTCAAGGCGCGCATCGAGGAGTTCGACGCGCTCGCGGGCCACCAGCACGCCCACAAGGGCATGACCAGCCGCGACCTCACCGAGAACGTCGAGCAGCTCCAGATCCGTGACTCGCTGCGCCTCGTGGCGGACAAGACGGTCGCAGTGCTCGCCCGCCTGGCCCGGCGCGCCTCCGAGCACGCCGAGCTCGTCATGGCCGGGCGCAGCCACAACGTCGCCGCCCAGGCCACGACGCTGGGCAAGAGGTTCGCGAGCGCGGCCGACGAGACGCTCGTCGCGTACCGGCGGCTCACCGAGCTGGTCGAGCGCTACCCGCTGCGCGGCATCAAGGGCCCGGTCGGCACCGCGCAGGACATGCTGGGGCTCCTCGGCGGCTCCGCCGAGAAGCTGGCCGAGCTCGAGCGCCGCGTCGCCGAGCACCTGGGTTTCACCGAGGTGCTCACCAGCGTCGGGCAGGTCTACCCCCGCTCGCTGGACCACGACGTGCTCTCCGCGCTGGTCCAGCTCGCCGCGGGCCCGAGCAGCCTCGCCACGACCATCCGCCTCATGGCGGGCCAGGAGCTGGTCACCGAGGGCTTCCGGCCGGGCCAGGTCGGCTCCAGCGCGATGCCGCACAAGATGAACACCCGCTCGTGCGAGCGCGTCAACGGCCTCGCGGTGGTGCTGCGCGGCAACGCGGCGATGGTCGCCGAGCTCGCCGGCGGGCAGTGGAACGAGGGCGACGTGTCCGACTCGGTCGTGCGCCGCGTCGCGCTGCCCGACGCGTTCTTCGCCGTCGACGGGCTGCTCGAGACGATCCTCACCGTCCTCGACGAGTTCGGCGCCTACCCGGCGGTGATCGCCCGCGAGCTCGACCGCTACCTGCCCTTCCTCGCCACCACCGCCGTGCTCATGGCCGCGGTGCGCGCCGGGGTGGGTCGCGAGACCGGGCACGAGATCGTCTCCGAGCACGCCCGCGCCGTCGCCCTGGACATGCGCGAGAAGGGCACCGAGGGCAACGACCTGCTCGCCCGCCTCGGTGGCGACGCCCGCCTCGGGCTCACGGCGGCCGACCTCGACGCCGCCGTGGGCGACCCGCGCGCCTTCGTCGGGGCCGCCGGGGCGCAGGTCGCCGAGATCACCCGGCAGGTGGACGCGATCGTGGCGCAGCGACCCGACGCGGCGGCGTACACGCCCGCCCCCATCCTCTAGGAGGGTGGAGCTCCCCATCGGCGTGCTCCCCTGATCGGCGTCTCCCGTAACCTGCGCGCCCGTGGTCTCGCTGAGCAGCTATCGCCACCTCGCCTCCGGCAAGGTCCGGGACCTCTACGAGGTCGACGACGAGACCCTGCTGCTCGTCGCGTCCGACCGGATCTCGGCCTACGACCACGTCCTCGCGACGCCGATCCCCGACAAGGGCCGCGTGCTCACGGCGATGAGCGTGTTCTGGTTCGAGCTCCTCGGGGGGCCCGACGTCGCGACGCCGCCGATCGCCCACCACCTGATCGCCGCACGGGACGAGCGCATCCCCGACGAGGTGCGCGGGCGGGCGCTGCTCGTGCGCCGGCTGGAGATGATCCCGGTGGAGTGCGTCGCGCGGGGCTACCTCGCCGGCTCCGGCACCGCCGACTACCGCCGCGACGGCGCGATCTGCGGCGTCCCGCTGCCCGACGGGCTGACCGAGGCCAGCGTGCTCCCGACGCCGATCTTCACGCCCGCGACGAAGGCCGCCCGGGGCGAGCACGACGAGAACGTCAGCTTCGAGACCGTCGCCGCGACCGTCGGGCGCGACCTCGCCGGCGCGCTGCGCGACCAGACCCTCGCGGTCTACGCCCGCGGCGCCGCGTACGCCGCCTCGCGGGGCCTCATCCTCGCCGACACCAAGCTCGAGTTCGGCCTGTCCCCGGACGGCACGCTGGTGCTGGGCGACGAGGTGCTCACGCCCGACTCGTCGCGGTTCTGGCCCGCCGAGGGCTACGAGCCGGGCGCGGTCCAGCCGAGCTTCGACAAGCAGTACGTCCGCGAGTGGCTCACCTCGCCCGCCTCCGGGTGGGACCGGCACTCGGGCGAGGCGCCGCCGCCGCTCCCGGACGACGTGGTCGAGGCCACGCGGGCCCGCTACATCGAGGCCTACACGCGCCTGACCGGCCGGGAGTGGCCGCCCGCGATGTGACCGTGGGAGCGGCGCGTGCGGCCGTCGTCCGGCCGAGCCGCGGTGTTCACCCGACGGACGCCCGCCCGGCACCTCCACCTGGCCTCATGGGTCCCGTGACTCGCGCCGCCCGCCTGCTCGTCTCGGTCACCGGTCTCGAGCCCGGCGCGCCCCTCGCGGCCGCCGTGGCGCTCGCCGATGCCCTCGACGCCCGCCGCGTGCCCGTGACCTGGCTCGCCGGCCCGCGCCCGCACCCCGAGGTCGTGGCCTGGGCGACCGCGCGCCGCCGCCTCGGCGAGGCCGTGCTGCTGCACGGCACGCGCCCGGAGTCCGCAGGCGGCACGCGTCGTCCCTACCGTCGCCTGCCCGCCCACGAGGCCGGCCTGCGCCTGACGGCCGCGCTGCGCAGCCGCGACGCCCTCGGCCTCCCGGTCGACGGGTTCGCCGCGCCGGGCTGGGCCGCCTCGCCGGGCACCCGGACCGCGCTCACCACGGCCGGCATCGGCCTGCTCCTCGACGACGGCGGCGTGCACCGGCTCGGCCTCGGCGGCGCGCTCGTCACGTCGTGGGAGGGCCCCGTCGTCGGCCCCGAGCCGCGGCGCGCCCGTCCGTCGCGCCGCCGCGTGGAGCCGGACCTGGTCCACCTCGCCCTGCCCGCGGGCCTGCAGGCCGCCACCGCCGGCGAGCTCGTCGACCGGGCGCTCGCCGAGGGCGCCACCCCGCTCGGCGCCGCCGAGCTCGTGCCCCGCCGTGCCCCGCGCCGTCGCGGCGCCGCCGGCGACCCGGAGCACTGGTCGATCACCGCGTAGGTGCGCTCCGCGCTCGTGAGCACTTCGGAGTGCTCCAGCACTCCTTTCTGCTCACGTGGCGAACGCCACCCCGCGGGGCGCGATCCGCACGTCGGTGCCCTGGGGGGCGAGGTTCGCGAAGAGGTTGTAGTGCAGATCGGGGTTGGCCAGCACGGCCTCGTGGATCGGCACCGCGAGCGGCGGGGCGACCGCGCGCAGGTAGTCGACGGCCTCGGACGCCTTGAGCCACGGCGCCGCGGTCGGCAGGAGCAGCACGTCCGGGGTGCGCTCGGGCACGGTGAAGGCGTCGCCGGGGTGCAGCACGCTGCCGTCGATCCAGTACCCGTTGTTGGCGATCCCCGGGATGTCGGGGTGGATCACCGCGTGGTCGCCGCCGATCACCTCGATCTCCGCGCCACCGACGGTGAACGTCTCGCCGGGCTCGCGGACCGTGTGGGCGATGTCCCGCTCGCGCAGCTGCTCCGCGGTGCCGGGGTCGACGACGAGCTCCGCGTCCGGGTTCTGCCCGAGGAGCGCCGGCAGCTTGTCGAGGTCGAGGTGATCGACGTGCTGGTGCGTCACGAGGATCGCGGTCAGGCCCTCGAGGGTCTCGTAGCCCGACGAGAAGGCGCCGGGGTCGATGAGGATGCGCGCCGAGCCGGTGTCGGCGACCACGCACGCATGGCCGAGGTGCACGAGTTCCACGCCACCCGAGTTCCCCTCCCGCGCCCCGGTAACCTGGACGGCGTGGCTCGCGTGATCGTCGACGTGCTCCCCAAGGCCGAGATCCTCGACCCGCAGGGGCAGGCGGTGGCCCGCGCGATGGGCCGCCTCGGGGTCAGCGGGGTGGCCGACGTGCGTCAGGGCAAGCACTTCGAGCTCGAGGTCGACGACTCCGTCGACGACGCCGAGCTCGAGCGCATCGCCGGGTCGCTGCTGGCCAACCCGGTGATCGAGGAGTGGGTCGTGCGGAGGGTGCCGTGAGCAGGATCGGGGTCATCACGTTCCCCGGGACGCTGGACGACGTCGACGCGGCGCGCGCCGTGCGCTATGCCGGCGCCGAGCCGGTGGCGCTCTGGCACGACGACGCCGACCTGCAGGGCGTCGACGCGGTGGTCGTGCCGGGCGGGTTCTCCTACGGCGACTACCTGCGCGCCGGCGCGATCGCCGCCCGCTCGCCGGTGATGGGACCGGTCGTCGAGGCCGGCCGGGCGGGCATGCCCGTGCTCGGCATCTGCAACGGCTTCCAGATCCTCTGCGAGGCGGGGCTGCTGCCCGGCGCGCTGGTGCGCAACCACGGTCTGCGCTTCGTGTGCCGCGAGGTGGGCCTGCGGGTCGAGGCCGACACCGCGTGGACCTCGAGCTTCACCGTGGGCCAGGAGATCCGGGTGCCGCTGAAGTCGGGCGAGGGCCGCTACGTCGCCGACGCCGCGACCCTCGACGCGCTCGAGGCCGAGGGTCGCGTGGTCTTCCGCTACACCGAGCCCGCGCCCAACGGCGCACTGCGCGACATCGCCGGCATCAGCTCCGCCGACGGTCGCGTCGTCGGGCTCATGCCGCATCCGGAGCACGCCATCGACGCGCTCACCGGCCCGGGCACCGACGGCCTGGGCCTCTTCACCTCCGTGCTGCGCCGCCTCACGGCAGCAGCGTGACCCGCAGCTCCCAGAGATCGGCGTAGACGAGCAGCATCCGCCCGCCGAGGTGCAGCACGAGCCCGCGCATCTCGTCGGGCCGGTCGACGTGGGTGAGCAGGCGTGACACGTCCTCGACGGCCTCGCCGACGACCTCGTCGAACGGCGCGTCCGCCGAGACGTCGCGCCCGCCGGGCTCGCTGGGCTGGGCCGCCGGGAGCAGGGGCACGACCGTGTCGCCGCGGGCACCGGGCGCCAGCGCGAGCACGACGACACCACCGGAGCCGTCGTCGACCAGGAACTCGAGCATCCCGGCGGCCGCGTCGACGTGTGGCAGGACGCTCTGCGGGACGCGGCCGGCGAGCTCGAGGGCGTGGCGGCGGACCCCGAGCAGCTCCCGGTCGAGCACCAGCGGGAGCTGCGCGAGGACGTCGCCGGCCCCCGGCGTGGACGCCGCGGCGTCCTCGCCGGACCCTGGGCCGGACGCCGTGCCGGTCGCCGAGGAGACGGAGGCGGTGGTCATGGCTCCATGATGTATCGAGGGTCCGACACTCCCGGGTATTGCCCGACACGCCAGCATCGTGTCGCGGCGAAATGACCGTACGGAACCATGAACGGCCATCCGATCGAGCGAACGGCCCATGCCGCTCCCGCGAGTGGTGGTGCACACGGTGGGCGTGTGGCGTATGTCGGTCGGTGGAGTCGGTGACGTGCCCCTGAGCGGGTTTGTCGACCGCACGTCGTGGGTAGCGGCGCGCTCACCGCGCGCGACCGGTCGTGAGCGGCCCGGCGAGACCCGGCCCACGGCCCCGACGGCGACCCGCGCGGGGCGCCTACCCTCGTCGGGGTGACCGTCCCCCAGGGTCCGGCCCCCGTCGCCCCCGTGCAAGCCAGTCCCCCTGCACCGTCCTCGGCCCCGCCCGTCGACACCGTCGAGCGCGCCGCGAGCACCCCCGACGAGGCCCAGCCCCACGCGGCGCTCGGCCTGCGCGACGAGGAGTACGCGCGCATCCGGGACATCCTCGGTCGCCGTCCCACCGAGGCCGAGCTGGCCATGTACTCGGTGATGTGGTCGGAGCACTGCTCCTACAAGTCGTCGAAGGTCCACCTGCGCCGCTTCGGCGAGACCACCACCGAGGCCATGCGCGCGCGGCTGCTCGCGGGCATCGGGGAGAACGCCGGCGTGGTCGACGTCGGGGACGGGTGGGCGGTCACCTTCAAGATCGAGTCGCACAACCACCCGTCGTACGTCGAGCCCCACCAGGGGGCGGCCACCGGCGTCGGCGGGATCGTCCGCGACATCATGGCGATGGGCGCGCGGCCGGTGGCGGTCATGGACGGGCTGCGGGTGGGCCCGCTCGACGCGCCGGACACCGCACGGGTGCTGCCCGGCGTCGTCTCCGGGGTCGGCTTCTACGGCAACTGCCTGGGGCTGCCGAACATCGGCGGCGAGGTCGTCTTCGACCCCACCTACGCCGGCAACCCGCTGGTCAACGCCCTGTGCGTCGGCGTGCTGCGCCACGAGGACCTGCACCTCGCCTTCGCGTCGGGCACCGGCAACAAGATCGTGCTGTTCGGCGCCCGCACGGGGCTCGACGGCATCGGCGGCGTGTCGGTGCTCGCCTCCGAGACGTTCGACGCCGCGGACCCCACCCAGGCCCCGAGCCGCAAGAAGCTGCCGAGCGTGCAGGTCGGCGACCCGTTCGCCGAGAAGGTGCTCATCGAGTGCTGCCTCGAGCTCTTCGGCGGCGGGCTGGTCGTCGGCATCCAGGACCTCGGCGGTGCCGGGCTGTCCTGCGCGACGTCCGAGCTCGCGAGCGCCGGCGACGGCGGCATGCACATCGACCTCGACGCCGTCCCCCTGCGCGCCGCGGACATGACCGCCGCCGAGATCCTCTCCAGCGAGTCGCAGGAGCGGATGTGCGCGGTGGTCACCCCGGAGAACGTCGACGCGTTCATGGCGGTCTGCCGGCGCTGGGACGTCACGGCGACCGTGATCGGCGAGGTCACCGACGGCGACCGCCTGCGCATCACCCACCAGGGCGCGACCGTCGTCGACGTGCCGCCGCGCACCGTCGCCCACGACGGCCCGGTCTACGAGCGGCCCTACGCGCGGCCCGCCTGGCAGGACACGCTGCAGGCCGACAGCGTCGCCGGTCGCCCGCGACCGTCGACGCCCGGCGAGATCGCCGAGCAGGTCCGCGCCCTCGTCGCCTCGCCCGCGCTGGCCTCCCGCGCCTGGGTGACCGAGCAGTACGACCGTTACGTGCGCGGCAACACCACGTCCGCGACCCCGGCGGACGCGGGTGTGGTGCGCGTCGACGAGGAGAGCGGGCGGGGCGTCGCGGTCGCCATCGACGCGAACGGCCGCTTCTGCCAGCTCGACCCGCGGGCCGGCGCGCAGCTCGCCCTCGCCGAGTCGGTGCGCAACGTCGCCTCCTCGGGCGCGGTGCCGGTGGCGGTGACCGACTGCCTCAACTTCGGCTCGCCCGAGGACCCGGCGGTGATGTGGCAGTTCGCCGAGGCGGTCGCGGGCCTGGCCGACGGCTGCGCGGCGCTCGGGCTGCCTGTGACCGGCGGCAACGTCAGCTTCTACAACCAGACCGGCAGCACGGCGATCCTGCCGACGCCGGTGGTCGGGGTGCTCGGCATCCTCGACGACGTCACGCGCGCGGTGCCGCACGGGCTCGGCCCCGAGGGCCACGCGGTGTGGCTGCTCGGCGAGACCCGCGACGAGCTCGACGGCTCGGCGTGGGCGGGCGTCGTCCACGACCACCTGGGCGGGCGGCCCCCGCAGGTCGACCTCGCGGCGGAGGCCCGGCTCGCCGGGCTCGTGGCCGGCGCCGCGTCCGAGGGCCTGCTCTCGGGCGCGCACGACCTCTCCGACGGCGGCCTGGCGCAGGCGCTGGTCGAGGCCGCGCTGGGCACCGGGCGGGGGGCGCGCGTCGCGCTGCCGTCCGGGCCGCAGGGCCTGGACGCCGCGACCGTGCTGTTCTCCGAGTCCGGCGCGCGGATGCTCGTCACCGTGGCCCCGGGCGACGAGGCCGAGCTCGCCCGCCGCTGCGCCGACGCCGGCCAGCCGGCGGCCCGGCTCGGCGAGGTCGGCGGGGACGCGGTGGCGATCGAGGGCGTCGACGACCTCCCGCTCGCCGAGCTCCGGTCGCTCTGGGAGGCGACGCTGCCGGCGGCGCTGGACTGAGCACCGCCCCCCGTGGCAGCGAACGGCGCGTTCGCTGCTTCTAGCGCAACGAACAGCGCGTTCGCTGCTGTCGGGGTCGGCTCAGAGCGCGGCGACGAACGCCCGCCCGTAGCGCCGGTAGCCGCGGCCGTTGGGGTGGGCGAGGTCGGGGCCGCTGTCGAGCAGGCGGTTGATGTCGTGCGTCGCCGCCTCGAGCGCGACGGGGCGCAGGTCCGGGTGGGCGGCGACGACCTCGCGCGCGACGGCCGAGAGCACCCGGCCCCGCCGCTGCACCACGCCGCGCTGGAGGTCGGGCACGTCGGCGACCAGCGCGCCGGACGGCAGCGCCGCGCACAGCGCGTCGAGGTCGCGGCGGAAGTCCCCGACCGGTGTGTCCTGCGCGGCGTCGTTGGTGCCGACCGCGAGCGCGACGACGGCGTCCGGGCCGGTCCAGCCGTCGGGCACCGCCGGCAGCTGCTCGGCGAGGACGTCGGCCACGGTCGCGCCGACGACGCCGAGGTTCACCACCCGCACGCGGACGCCCCGGCGCTCCTCGATCGCGTCCGCCAGCCGCCCGGCCCACGAGCGCTCCGGGTGCACGGCGCCCAGGCCCTGCGCGAGCGAGTCGCCGAGCGCCACGAGCAGCACGTCGCCCGGGCTGCGCCGGCGGCGCCGCCAGTACGCGGCGTGGTCGGTCTCCATCGTCGTGGCGATCCACAGGCGGCGCGCCTGCCAGGCCACGAGGCCGAGCACGCCGGCGAGGAACAGGGCACGGGCGCGCGGCACCCGATCACGCTAGCCGGTGGTCTCCGGCCCGCCTCTCCGCCTGCCGGCCCCCGTTATCCTCGACCACCGTGCCGAAGCGAGCCCCCGACCCCGCGCAGGTGCGCGCGGACCTGCTCGCGGTCGCCGGCTGGGTCCGCGACCCCGAGGGCCACGAGCGCCCGGCGCGCCCGCTGCTCGCCGCGGCGGTCCGGTCGTCGCTGCGCACCCTCGAGCACACCGCACCCGGGCACAGCGTCGAGGTGCGCGTACCCCCGTTCGGCGCTGTGCAGTGCGTCGAAGGGCCGCGCCACACCCGCGGCACCCCGCCGAACGTCGTGGAGACCGACGCGGCGACGTGGCTCGGGCTCGCGCTCGGGGTACTCACGTGGGACGCCGCCGCCGACCGGATGTCGGCGTCGGGCCATCGCGCCGCCGAGATCGCGCGATGGCTCCCGGTGGTGGACGTGCATCGAACGTGTGAGAACAGCTGATCTCTCTCGGGTGCGCCCGTACCATGACCATCACCGCACCGTGACGGACCGGTCAGGTGGACCGCGGAGGGAGGCCGGGTGCAGCGGCCGAGCTGGGCTCCGGACGAGGTCGACATCGAACGGCCCAGCGCCGCCCGGGTCTACGACCACTACCTCGGTGGTCTCCACAACTTCGCCGTCGACCGGGCGATGGCCGCCCGCGCCGTCGCCGACTGGCCCGAGCTGCCGCGGATCATGCAGGCCAACCGGGCGTTCCTGCGCCGCGCGGTGCGCCACCTCGCCTCGCAGGGCATCGACCAGTTCCTCGACATCGGGTCGGGCATCCCGACGGTCGGCAACGTCCACGAGGTCGCCCAGGCGGCGAACCCCGACGTCCACGTGGTCTACGTCGACATCGACCCCGTGGCCGTCGCCCATTCGCGCGCGATCCTCGCCGACGACCCGCGCACCGGCGTCGTCCAGGCCGACTTCACCGACGTGTCCGCGGTCCTCGACGACCCCGTGACGCGCTCGCTGCTCGATCTGTCCCGCCCGGTCGGCGTGCTCGTGGTCGCGCTGCTGCACTTCGTGGGCGACGAGCGGCGGCCCGCCGAGGTCCTCGCGCGCTACCGCGAGGCCATGGCCCCGGGCAGCTTCCTCGTCGTCAGCCACGCCAGCGCCGACGGCGCGCCCGACCGCGCCGACGAGCACCAGTCGCTCTACCGGCGCACGGCGACGCCGATGACGATGCGCTCGCGCGACGAGGTGGGGGCGCTGCTCGCGGGATTCACGCTCGAGGAGCCCGGGATCGTGTTCCTGCCCGAGTGGCGCCCCGACGACCCGGCCGCCGCGCCCGCGCACCCCGAGCGCTTCACCGGCTACGCCGCCGTGGGTCGTCGTGACTGAGCCCGGGGTGCCCGCCGACGAGCCGGACGAGCCCGGCGACCCCGTCGACGCGCTCGCCGCAGCCTGGGCCGCTGAGGTCGAGGGCACCAGCTACGTCCCCATGGCCGCCGACGAGCTGCAGGCGCACCTGCGCGCGCTCGCCGGGCTCGTCGTCGACGGCGTGCTGGCCGACCCGCCGCGCCCGGAGGTGGGCGCCGAGGTCGGCCGGCGTCTCGTCGCCGCGCACTTCACCGGGCCGGCGACCCTCGAGCGCACCGTGCTGCTGCTCGCGCGACGCCTGCCCGCGGTGTGGGGCGACGGGGTCCTGCCGGCCGTGCAGGCGCTCACCGGGACGCTCGCCGCGGGCTACGCCGAGGCGCTGCGCGACCGGACGCTCGACGAGCAGGAGGCGATCCGGCGCGCCGTGCTCGCGGCGCGCCACCACACCGAGCAGGCGCTGCACGCGAGCGAGGCCCGGTTCCGCGCCATGTTCCACGAGGCCGCGATCGGCATCGGCCTCGGCGACATGGAGGGCCGGATCCTCGAGGTCAACCCGGCCCTGACGCGCATGTTCGGCCACACCGCCGACGAGTTCCGCAGCCTGACCGTCGGCGACCTGACCCACCCGGACGACGCCCCTTCGGTGTGGCGGCTCTACGAACGCCTGCTGCGCGGGGAGATCGACAACTTCCGCCTCGAGAAGCGCTTCTTCCGCCGCACGGGCGAGGAGATCATCGGGCACCTGACGCTGTCGCTGGTGCGCGACGGGGAGGGCCGGCCCGCCTACCAGCTCGCCATGCTCGAGGACGCCACCGAGCGGCACCGCCTCCAGGAGCACCTGGCCTACCAGGCCTACCACGACCCGCTCACCACGCTGGCCAACCGCACGCGGTTCACCGAACGCCTCGAGCGCGTCTTCGCCGAGGCCGGGCCGGACCCGGACCGCCGGGTCGGCGTCTGCTTCCTCGACCTCGACGGCTTCAAGACCATCAACGACAGCCTCGGCCACAGCGTCGGCGACCTCATGCTCCAGGAGGTGGCCCGCCGGCTCGCCGCGTGCGTCACCGAGGGCGAGCTGGTCGCGCGCACCGGCGGCGACGAGTTCGTCGTGCTCGTCGAGGACACCCACGGCGTCGACCGCCTCGTCGAGCTGGCCGATCGGCTCCTCGCCGCCCTCGCGACCCCGCTGCGCCTGGCCGGGCAGGAGCTCGTGGTCGGCGCGAGCATCGGGGTGGTCGAGCAGGCGGTCACCGAGACCACGGCGTCGGAGCTGATGCGCGCCGCGGACATCACGCTCTACACCGCGAAGAACGAGGGCCGCGGGCGCTGGGCCGTCCACGACCCGTCGCGCGACGAGGCCGAGACCGCGCGGTTCACCCTGTCGGCGGCGCTGCCCTCGGCGGTGGCGCACGACGAGTTCTTCGTGCTGTACCAGCCGCTGGTGTCGCTCGCCGACCAGCGGGTCCGCGGGGTCGAGGCGCTCGTGCGCTGGCAGCACCCGCGCCTCGGGGTGCTCTCGCCGTCGCTGTTCATCGAGCCGGCCGAGGAGACCGGGATCATCGTGGCGCTGGGCCGCCAGGTGCTGGAGCACGCCTGCCGCGACGCCCGCGCGTGGTACGAGGAGTTCGGTCCCGCCGCCCCGTTCGTCAGCGTCAACGTGGCGCCGCGCCAGCTCCAGGAGCCGGGCCTGGTCGCCGAGGTCGCCGCCCTGCTCGACCGCACCGGACTGCCGTCCGACCGCCTGCAGGTCGAGCTCACCGAACGCGCGCTGACCATCGACGAGGGCGCCCCGCTCAAGGCGCTCGACGGCCTGCGCGCGATGGGCGTGCGCATCGCCGTCGACGACTTCGGCACCGGCTACTCGAACCTCTCCTACCTGCGCAAACTGCCCGTCGACGTCATCAAGCTCGACGGCTCGTTCGGCGAGGGGCTGCGCGAGGAGGAGCTCTCCGACGAGGTGGACGAGCGCATCGTCGGCACCCTCGTCGCGCTCGGGCACGCCCTCGACCTCACCGTCACCGCCGAGGGCGTCGAGACCGCCGCCCAGGCCGCGCGGCTGCGCACCCTCGGGTGCGACGAGGGCCAGGGATGGCTGTTCGCGCCCGCCCTGCCCTCGGCGGACATCGCCCGCATCCTGCGCCGCGGCACGCCGCTGGGGCCACGGCCCGGCGACCTGCTCGGGGCGTGACCTCCGGGACCTGGTCCCGGGTCGGATCTCCGGGTGATCTCCCGGTGATCTGCCGGCGATCTCCGGGCCCGACGAGGGGGACCGGCGTCACGGCGCGTCCGGCCCCGAGCGCCCCTACGGGCCCCGGCGGGCGCGTACGCTGGCCAGCGGCACGACTCGTGGCACACCGTCGACAAGGAGCCGTCCCGGTGGACCCAGCCGGAAACGATCCACGGCCCACGTCAACCACCACCTCCCCTCCAGACCCGGAGCCCGCGTTCGACGAGGGCCCCAAGGAGGAGTGCGGCGTCTTCGGCGTGTGGGCGCCCGGCGAGGAGGTCTCGAAGCTCACGTACTTCGGGCTCTTCGCGCTGCAGCACCGCGGCCAGGAGGCCGCCGGGATGGCGGTCAGCGACGGCCGGCAGATCGTGGTCTTCAAGGACCTCGGGCTGGTCAGCCAGGTCTTCGACGAGCAGTCGCTGTCCTCGCTGCGCGGCCACCTCGCGGTCGGCCACACCCGCTACTCCACGACGGGCTCGCCGACGTGGGAGAACGCCCAGCCGACGTTCCGCACCACCGCGGCCGGCACCGGCCTCGCCCTCGGGCACAACGGCAACCTCGTCAACACTGCCGAGCTGGTCCGACGCCGTGACGCGCTGGCGGTGGGCAACGGCCACGGCCACCGTCGCGGGCGCTCGGCGCTCGACGGGGCCACCACCGACTCGGACGTCGTCACCGGCCTGCTCGCCGACTCGGCCGCGGACCTCGGGGTCGAGGAGGCGGCGCTGCGCCTGCTGCCCGACCTCCAGGGCGCGTTCAGCCTCGTGTTCTGCGACGAGACCACGCTCTACGCCGCCCGCGACCGCCACGGGGTCCGCCCGCTGGTGCTCGGCCGGCTCGACCGCGGGTGGGTCGCGGCCTCGGAGACCGCGGCGCTGGACATCGTCGGCGCCTCGTTCGTGCGCGAGGTGGAGCCCGGCGAGCTCATCGCCATCGACGCCGAGGGCCTGCGCAGCTCCCGCTTCGCCGCGCCGGAGCCGAAGGGCTGCATCTTCGAGTACGTCTACCTCGCCCGGCCCGACACCACGATCGCCGGCCGCGGGGTCCACTCCGCGCGCGTCGAGATCGGTCGCCGGCTCGCCCGCGAGCACCCGGCCGAGGCCGACCTCGTCATCCCGGTGCCCGAGTCGGGCACGCCCGCCGCGATCGGCTACGCCGAGGCCTCGGGCATCCCGTACGGCCAGGGCCTGGTCAAGAACGCCTACGTGGGCCGCACGTTCATCCAGCCCTCGCAGACCATCCGCCAGCTGGGCATCCGGCTCAAGCTCAACCCGCTGCGCGAGGTCATCCGGGGCAAGCGCCTCGTCGTCGTCGACGACTCCATCGTCCGCGGCAACACCCAGCGCTCGCTGGTGCGGATGCTGCGCGAGGCCGGCGCGGTCGAGGTCCACGTGCGGATCGCGAGCCCGCCGGTGCGCTGGCCCTGCTTCTACGGCATCGACTTCGCCTCGCGGGCCGAGCTCATCGCGAACGGCCTCGACGACGAGGGCGTGCGCCGCTCGGTGGGCGCCGACAGCCTGGGCTTCATCTCGCAGGAGGGCCTCGTCGCCGCCACCGACCAGCCGCGCTCGCGGCTGTGCACGGCGTGCTTCTCGGGCGAGTACCCGATCGCGCTGCCCGAGGACGCGATGGTCGGCAAGCACCTGCTCGAGGACGTCACGGGCGCGAGCTGCGGCGACGGCGGGGACGCCGGCGGCCCGGTGGTCCACACCGGGCGGGCAGGCGGGGCCGGCATCTCGCTGGGGAGCCCGGGTTACGGTGCCGAGGACGCCCTGAGCCGTCCCTGACCGTCCCGGATCGACCGCCGACGCCCGTCCCCTGCGAGGAACCCCACCGATGACCGACGCCTCCGCCGAGCCCGACGGCCCGCTCGCCAGCTACGCCGCGGCCGGGGTGGACGTGGAGGCCGGGGAGCGCGCGGTCGACCGGCTCAAGCCGCTCGCGAAGTCGACGCATCGCGCGGAGGTCCTCGGCGGCATCGGCGGATTCGCGGGGCTGTTCGCGCTGCGCACCGGCAAGTACCGCGAGCCGGTGCTGGCGGCGTCCACCGACGGCGTCGGCACCAAGCTCGCCGTCGCCCAGGCCGCCGACCGGCACGACACCGTCGGCCGCGACCTCGTCGCGATGGTCGTCGACGACCTCGTCGTCTGCGGGGCGGAGCCGCTGTTCCTGCAGGACTACCTGGCGATCGGGAAGCTCGTCCCGGAGAAGGTCGAGAAGATCGTCTCGGGCATCGCCGAGGGCTGCCGGCTCGCGGGCTGCGCGCTGCTCGGTGGGGAGACCGCCGAGCACCCCGGGGTCATGGAGCCGCACCACTACGACCTCTCGGCCACCGGCGTCGGCATCGTCGAGGCCGACGGCATGCTCGGCCCGGACCGCGTCCGCCCCGGCGACACCGTGGTGGCCATGGCGTCGTCGGGCCTGCACTCCAACGGCTACTCGCTGGCGCGCCAGGTGCTGCTCGAGATCGGGCGCATGTCGCTCGACGGGCACGTCGAGGAGTTCGGCCGGACGCTGGGCGACGAGCTCCTGGAGCCCACCCGCATCTACGCCCGCGACTGCCTCGCCGTCGCCGCCGAGACCGACGTCCGCACGTTCGCACACGTCACCGGCGGCGGGCTGTGCGCCAACCTCGCCCGGGTGCTGCCGGCAGGCCTGACCGCCGAGCTCGACCGCACGACGTGGACCCCGGCGCCGGTGTTCAAGCTGATCGCCTCGCGGGGCCGCGTCACCCGCGAGGAGATGGAGCGCACCTTCAACATGGGCGTCGGCATGGTCGTCGTCCTGCCGCCCGACGACGTCGACCGGGCGATGGCGGTGCTCACCGCCAAGCACGTGCCGTCCTGGGTGCTGGGCGAGGTGCGCGCGACGACGGACGCCGACGAGGCGCCGGCCGACGCCGGCCACGCGGTCCTCCGGGGCGACCACCCCCGCTTCTGAGCTGCCCGCGCCGAGGAGGTGCGGCACCCGGCGCTCCTACGTCGCGCTGTCCACCGACCTCCGGCGCGCTCCGCCGGTCACCACGGGTGCGCCGGCGGGGTCGAAGCGCCTCTTCATGCTGAAGGCGCGGGGCGTCGGGCCGTGCCGGCGCAGGTGCGCGAGCCGGGCCAGTGCCGCGTCCGGGGTGGGGCGCTCACCGTCACGGACCCACCACAGGGCCGTCGGCGGGCCGCTGCTCGGCAGGAGCCACTCGCGCTGGCGGCGCACCAGCTGACCATGGGGGCCGCGGTAGACGAACCGGTGCAGCGCCTCGTCGTCCTCCCACACCGACAGGTTCACCACCGTGAGCGGCTCGGCGCCGTCGGGCGGCCGGTGCAGGCCACGGTGCGCCTCGGGGTCGCGCCAGACGAAGCCCGGCGTGACGTCGGCCAGCCGATTCACCCGGTCGACGACGGCGAGGAAGCCGGCCAGGCGGGGATCGTCGACCGGGTGGCGCAGGCGCGCGACGTTGACCTGCGCGAGCTGCATCCCGATCAGTCGGGCATGAGCTCGGAGTGGAGCTTCAGCACCGTCTTCCCGTTCGACTGCTCGAGGACGTAGGCGGGGTTGTCCTCGGAACCGTTGCGGGTCTGCTTCTTGCCGTCGATCTGGCGCTCGACCCGCTCGGTGTGCACTTCCTTCACCGAGGCCTCGGCCTGGCCGTTGCCCCAGTTCCACTTGACGTCGTCGCCCTTGCTGAACGCCTTCGCCACGTCCACTCCTCGCGTCCGGGGCGCTCGGGGTGAGCGACCGGTGCGCGCGGTTACCCGCCCGGGGAACGACGAAGCGTCCCCGTCCCCGGGCGGGTCGACCGTGTCAGCAGGCGGCCCCAGGGCGAGCGGGCGTCACCGCTCGTCGTAGCTGTACTCGGCCCAGCGTGCGTCGACCTGGTCGTCGTCGTCGGAACGGGCGGCGAAACGGTCGTCGCCGCTGCCCAGTTCACGCTGCAGAGCATCGAAGTCCGTGTTCGGGGAGCTGTACTTGAGCTCTCGGGCCACCTTCGTCTGCTTGGCCTTGGCTCGTCCGCGTCCCATGGCTGGACCCCCTCGCACAGGGCGGGGGCGGCCGGAGCATCTCCGGCGGCCCCCTGAAATCTGAGGTAACTCTCGTGCTCACGACAATACCGTGTGTCCGATCGGGGTCGCGACGTGACATGGCACGATCGGCGCCCGTGCCCGCCCCCTTCGTCTGCTACCTGCGCGTCTACGAGCCGCTGGGTGCGCTGCGCGGGCCGTTGGCCCAGCGGGTGCGGGCCGGACTGGCTCGTGGAGCGGTCCCGGTGGCCGATGCGGGGCAGCGTGATCGCGAGGTGTGTCTTCGCGCACAGTTGGGCGTCCCGCCCCGGTTGTTGCCCGGCGAGCGGATCGACGGCACGGCCATCGAGGCCCCCGCCGACGTCCTGCTCGCCGACGGCCCGGGCGGTGCCGCGGGGCAGGAGCCGATCGGACCGCAGACGCTCGTGTGCCCGCTCGAGACCCGGCCGCGGGCGGCCGCTGCGCTCGTCGGCTTCCTGTCCAGCGAGACGCCGGTGCTGCGCACGGCCGTGCTGACCGCCGAGGAGTCGGTGGTGCGTTCCCGGGCGGAGGCGGTCGTCGCGGAGCTGGGCGACGCGGCCACCCACATCGTCTCGGCGACGTGGACGGTGCCGCTGCCGTGGTTCGCGTTGGTCGAGCCCGCCGAGCGGATCCTCGTCCTGCCCAGCGAGGATGCGGTCACCGCGCCCGAGGCGCCGGTCCGCCGCTGCTACTGGCGCGTCGCGATGGGCGACGCGCTCGCCCGTGCCGACGCCGGCGCCGACCTGCTCGCCGAGACCCTCGGCGACGACGGGCCCTCCGACGTCCTGCGCGACACCGCCCGCTGGCTGCGCCACTTCGACCCGGGCTCGCTCGTCGAGCTCGACTACGGCGGCATCGTGGCGCTGCTCGACGACCAGACCCTCGCCGCCGACACCTCGGCCGAGGACGTCGCCGAGGCGCTCGAGGCCCTGCGGGCCGGCGACGCCGAGCGCGCGATGGCGAGCTACCGGCGCCTGCGCGACTTCTGGGCCGGCATCGCCGTCCACCAGCGCGCGAACTAGGTGCGCCTCTCGTGGCAGTGGGCGCGCCGAGGGGCGAGCCGACCGACCCACGAGCCCGTCAGGCGCCCTCGCGCTCGCGGCGCAGCAGGTCGTCCACCGACGCCGAGCCGTCGCGGTAGCGGCGGCCCATCTCGTCGTTGCAGGCGTCCATGACCTGCTGCACGCGCCCGCGGTGCTCCGAGACCGACGCCTCCTCCTGCGCGTAGGCCTCGGCCGCGGCGGTCAGGTCGGTCTCGGAGAGCGTGGCGACGTCGGAGAGACCCGTGTCGGCGAGGAGCGCCTCGACGTGACGGCGGTGCGACTCGGCGCGCGACGGCTGCACGGTGTGGTGCCGCCCGCGGCCGGCGGCCGGGCCGAGGGCGTTGGCGGCGAGGATGCGGGGCAGCTCGTCGACCAGCGACGGGCCGTCCTCGCCCCGCGTCTCCGCGTCACGCCGGCGCTGCTCGAACCGGACGATGTCCATCCGCGCGTGCAGCAGACGGCGCAGGTAGGACAGGTCGGTCTCCTCCTGGGCGGCGTCGTCGCGCTTGGCGCGCACGTCGTCCATCGGGCAGGTCGCCAGGTCCGCGAGGAAGGCGGGGTCGAGCACGCGGTCGAGGCGTCGACGGCCACCCTGCCGGAACTCGATCATGTCTTCATGGTGCGCGCCACGGCGGGGCGGTGTCATCCCGCACCCGGGTCGGCGCGTCGAGAGGTGCGTGTCGCGCGCGCGCCGGTCGACCGAGCCCCGCCGGCTCACCCGAACGTCGGCACCGGTGAGCGTTCGTGCTGGTCGGCGAGCACCCGGGCCAGCCAGGCGGGGTCGACGTTGCCGCCGCTCACCACGGCGACGGTGCGTCGGGTGCGGTCGGCGGGCGGCAGGGCGAGCCATCCGGCCGTGGCGACGGCGCCGCTCGCCTCGCACGCGACGCCGGCGGCGTGCAGGCGGCGGGTGGCGTCGGCGATGGCCTCCTCGTCGATGGTGACGACGTCGGCGACGAGGTCGCGCACGTGCGGCCAGGTCAGCTCGCCGAGCACGGTGGCGCGCAGGCCGTCGGCGGCGGTCGCGGCGACCTGCTCGCGCGGGAAGCGGACCCGCTCGCCCGCGCGCCGGCTCGCCGCGGCGTCACCCGCGAGCTCCGGCTCGGCGCCGACGACCCGCACCCCGGACCCGCGCAGCGCGGCGGCGATCCCGCTGATCAGCCCGCCGCCCCCGATCGGCACGACGACCTGCTCGACGTCCGGGCGGTCGGCGAGGATCTCGGCGCCGACCGTGCCCTGACCGGCGATGACGTGCGGGTGGTCGTACGGCGGGATCAGCGTCCCCCCGGTCTCGGCGACCACGGCGTCGGCCGCGGACTCCCGCTCGTCGGCGGGCACCCGGACGAGACGGGCCCCGAGCTCTGCCATCGCCGCGACCTTGGTCTCGACGGCGTCGTCGGGGGCCACCACCGTGCACGGGACCCCGAGGCGGCGCGCGACCCAGGCCAGCGCCCGCCCGTGGTTGCCCGAGGAGTGGGTGACGAGCCCCGCCGCCTGTCGCTCGGGGGCGAGCCGGCTCGCGGCGTGGAAGGCGCCGCGCACCTTGAAGGCGCCGACCGGCTGGAGGTCCTCGCGCTTGACGGCGAAGCCGTCCGCGAGGTCGGTCAGCGGGGTGCGGACGGCCACCCCGTCGAGCACCGCGGCCGCCGCGGCGACGTCCTCGGGACCGAGCAGCGGTGCACGGTCGAGCTCCCCCGTCGGCGTGCTCCCCTGGTTGCTCCGTCTCCCGCTCATCCCCGCAGGCGCCGCATCGCCGCGCGCCCGGGCGGCTCGCCGGTGTCCGGCGGGATCGAGTCGGGGTCGACGGCGGCCGGGCCCGCGACCAGGTCGTCGGACTCCGGCGCCACCCACAGCGGGTCGCCGCCGGGCGCGGACGTCACCGCCGAGCGCTTGAGCAGCGCGAGGGCGACGGTGCCGAGCTCGTGGTGGCGCACGGCGGAGCCGAGCCGGCCGACGGCGCGCCCGCCCTCCTCGCCGAGCACCGGGGTGCCGGGCGGGGGCAGCGGGTCGTCGCCGGACTGCAGGTGCAGGAGCACGAGCTGGCGCGGCGGACGGCCGAGGTTCGCGACGCGCGACACCGTCTCCTGCCCGCGGTAGCAGCCCTTCTGCAGGTGGACGGCGGCGCCGATCCAGCCCATCTCGTGCGGGATCGCTCGCTCGTCGGTGTCGAGGCCGAGACGCGGGCGCAGCGCGGCGACCCGCAGGGCCTCGAAGGCGTCGTGGCCGGCCGCGCGCGCCCCGGCGCCGCGCAACCGCGACCACCAGGACCCGAGCTCGGCCCGCGGGACCACCAGGTCGACCGCGGCCTCCGCGTCCGGGCCGGGCCAGGGCATGCGGCGCACGATGCCGGCTCCGGAGGTCGAGCTCCGCTGCGCTCCGTCTCCGACGCCCGGGAGGGCGGCCGCGGCGTGGTCGCCGTGCGGGGCGGGGACGCCGGCGGCGGTGAGCACCTCGTCCACCGCCGGACCGACGACGGAGAGCAGCGCCCACGCGTCGGTCTCGTCGGCCACCTCGACCTGCGACCAGAAGCGCATGCGGTCGAGGTAGTCGGCGAGCGCGGCGGCCCGGCCGGGCTCGACGTCGAGCCACACCGTGTCGTCGACGTGGGCGAGGACGGCGTGGTGCTCCACGCGGCCCTGCGCGTCGAGCACCAGCGCCTCAGTGCCGCCGCCGTCGGGCAGGTCCGCGACCTGCTGGGACAGCAGCAGGTGCAGCCAGCTCAGCCGCTCGGGACCGGTGACGCGGACGACGCCGCGGTGGGAGCGGTCGACGACGCCCGCGCGGCGGGTCATCGCGCGCTGCTCGCCGAACGGGTCGCCGTAGTGGGCGGGGACGGCGGCGTCCAGGGCGTCCTCGGCGTCCACCGGGGCGACGGCCCCGGGTTCGTCGAAGGGAGAGGTGGTCACGGTGCGTCCTCCGCGAGCTCGGCGTCGGCGCGGTCGGCGCAGTCGCGGCACGAGCCCGACAGCGCGACGTGGGTGGCGTCCAGGCGGAAGCCGTGCGACTCCCGGAGGGCGGCCGTCAGGTCGTCCAGGGCGGCGACGTCGATCTCGTCGACGCGGCCGCAGTGGTGGCAGACGAGGTGGACGTGCTCGTGCTCGGAGGTCGCGTACGTCGGCGCGCCGTGCCCGAGGTGGGTGTGCTTGACGACCCCGAGCTGCTCGAGCAGGTCGAGCGTCCGGTAGACGGTGGTGATGTTCACCGCCGGCGCCGTCTCCTGCACCCGCGTGCAGACCGCCTCGGGCGTCGCGTGCCCGAGCTCCGCGACGGCGTCGAGGACCAGCTGGCGCTGCGGTGTCATACGCAGACCGCGGCGGTGCAGGGTCTGCCGCAGTTCGGTGTCCACCCCGTTCATGGTAGGCGCCTCGACCACCCCGCCGAGCGGGTGCGGCTCCGTGCGCCGGGCGGCGCTGGTCCCTACGATCGGAGACTTCCGCGCCGGACCGGACGGCGTCGGAGAGACCCCGGCAGCAGGCAGGTGACGATGACGACCGGTGAGCAGGGACGCACACCGCCCGACGCCGAGCACTACCTGGATCTCTCGGGTGTCGAGGAGGACAGTCCCGGCCCGCACTTCGACGTCGTCCTGCGGGGTTACGACCGTCGTCAGGTCGACGAGCACGTCGCCGGCCTGCGGCGCATGAACGCCCAGCTCCGGGCGCAGCTCGCGGTGCGTGAGCGGCGGCGGGGCAGCGCCCCGGCGGCCTCGGCGCTCGAGGGGCGTCTCTCGGACACCATCCCGGAGGCCCGCCGCTCCCCGGCGGGCGACCAGCCGGCCGGGAGCCCGGACATGGTCGGCGCCTTCAACGACCGCCTGCGCGGCATCCTCCAGGCCGCCGAGCAGGAGGCCCAGCTCGTGCGCAGCAAGGCCGCCGAGTCGCTGCTGGCCGAGCACGCCGAGTCCCGCGCCGCCCTCGCCGACCTGCGCGCGCAGCGCGACGCCGTCGTCGACGAGCTCGTGCGCCTGCGCGGACGCCTCGACGAGATCGTCTCCGGTCCCGTGCGCCCGTCCGCGCCGCCGCCGGGCCCGCCGCGGCCACCGGGGCAGGGAGGCCCCATCGGCCCGCCCGCTCCGTGGCGCGGCCCGGGTCGGCCGCCCGGCCCGCCGTCGCCCGGTCCCCGCCCGCACGGGCCGTACGGCGCGGCGCCGCACGCCGCGCCCGTGGGACCGGACGCCGGCCCCGGTGCGTCCGCGGAGGACACCATCACGGTGGATCCCACGGCGTCGGACGGCGCCGCCGAGGCCCCGGCGGACACGAGCGCCGACACCGCGGCCGACACCGCGGCCGACACCGCCGCCGTGGACGCCGTGGACACCCCCGCGGACGGGACGGCCGGCGAGGCCACCGCCGACGTCACCGAGGGCGCCGACTCGTCGGACCGGACGGTCCGCTCCGCCGCGGCGACCCCGGAGCGTGCGGCAGACGGGTGACTCCGTCCGTCCGTCCGTGACCACGACGACCGGCTCGGCGCCTCCGGACGGCGTACCGTCTGCGGCCATGGGCGTGCTCGAATCCCCGATCACGTGGATCGTCGTCGCCGCCGTCCTCGTGGTCATCGCGGTGGTGCTGCTCGTGCTCTCCGCGGTCCGCCGCCGGCGGGCGCGCCGGGCCGCCGCGGCCGCCGCCGCCTGGCCGCCCCCGGCCCTCGAGGCCGGCCGGGTCGACCCCGACGCGCCCTGGACGGGACCGACGCCCGAGGTCGCGCGCGAGCGTGTCGGCGTGCGCACGCCGGTGTCGAACCTCTCCGGGCGCGCCGACGCCGCGGCCGCCACGCGCTACGCCGAGCCGGACACGTCCCCCATCGACGTCGACACCATCCGTGCCCGCCTCGCCGCCGAGCCGGCGCGCGCGGACCCGCCCACCAGCGATGGCGACCCGGGAGCCACCGAGGCCGCCAAGGACCGCCTGCTGGGCGTGCTGCTGCGCGACCCGCAGGCCGCGATCAGCGCGGTCTCCGCGATCACCGCGCTCACCGCCGCGGGGACCGGGCGGCCGGGCGAGGGCCACGGCGACGTCACCGCCCTCCTGCGCGCCGGGCTGAGCCCCGCCCAGGTCGCGCGGCTGGTCGGCGTGGACGAGCGCGCGCTCGCCACCGTCGTCGCGCGCGGCCTGGGACTGCTGCCGGCGGATCAGGCGTCCGGCGGCGGCGTCGCCACCGGCGAGAACCGCACCGACGACCCGGGTCGCAGCTGGGCGAACACCGCCAGCTCCGCGGGGTCGACGACGCCGACGACGGGATAGCCGCCGGTCGTCGGGTGGTCGGCGAGGAAGACGACCGGCTGCCCGTCCGGCGGCACCTGCACGGCCCCGCCGACCAGGCCCTCGCTGCGCAGCTCCTCGCCCCGGCGGTCGGCGGCCCGCTCGAGCGCGGGGCCCTCGAGGCGCACGCCGACACGGTCGCCGGTCGGCGCCACCGTCCACGTGCCCGCGCGCAGGCGGCCCGCGGCGTCGTCCACCCAGTCGGCCCGCGGCCCGAGGTGCACGCGCACCGTCACCGCGTCGGGCGCCGCCGAGACGCCGAGCGCCCCGGTGCCCACCGGCGGGATCGTCGTCGGCGGGCCCAGCGGCAGCCGCGTGCCGACCTCCAGCGGCGCCGGCCCGAGTCCCGAGAGCGTGTCGGCACTGCGGCTGCCGAGCACCGGGTCGACGGCGATGCCCCCGCCCACCGCGAGGTAGCCGCGCAGGCCGGAGGTCGGCGACGGCACGACCACCTCGTCACCGGCGGTCACGTGGACCGGCTGGTGGGACGGCACGGTCCGCTCGCCGCCGGCGGCGCGCCGGACGCGCAGGCCACCGGGCGGTCCGGTCAGCGCCACGGTCGTCGCCGCGCTCACGCGCACGGCCAGCCCGCCGAGGAGCACCTCGAGCCCGGCCTCGTCGGGCCCGTTGCCGACGAGGCGCTGCGCGAGCGCGTGGGCGGGCCGGTCGAGCGCGCCGGCGGCCGGCACGCCGATGTGCGCCCAGCCGGGCCGGCCGCGGTCGACCACCAGCGCCTGGGGCCCGACCGCGGTGACCTCGAGCTCGCGCCTCACCCGGCGTCCCGGAAGCGCACGGTGGTCCCGGGGACGAGCAGGGCCGGCGGGTCGCGGTCGGGGTCGAAGAGCGTCGGCGCGTCCTCGGTGAGCCGGCCGATGAGGCGCCAGCCGCCGGGGGAGGTGCGCGGGTAGACCCCGCCGAACTCGCCCGCGACGCCCACGGCACCGGCGGGGATGCGCGGGCGGGGGGTGTCGAGCCGCGGCTGGTGCAGGGCCTCGGGGAGCCCGGTGAGGTAGGCGAAGCCCGGCGCGAAGCCCCCGAACGCCACGGTGAGCTCGGCGCCCGTGTGCGCGGCGACCACGTCGGCGGTCGACCAGCCCGCGTCCCGGGCGACGAGCTCGAGGTCCTCGCCGTCGTAGTGCACCGGCAGCTCCACGGAGCCCGCCGCGCCGCGGTCGGGTGCGGCGCCCAGGTCGATCCCGTCGAGCAGCGCGCGGACCGCTCGCAGCGCCTCGGGCGCCCCCGGGGCCGTGACCAGCACCGTCCTCGCGGCCGGCACGACGTCGACGACGCCCGGCAGCGCGCCGCGCTCCAGCGCGTCGCGCAGGGCGGCACCGGCCACGGCGACGGCGTCCAGCCCGTCGAGGTCGACGATCAGCGCCTCCGGGCCCACCGGCCGGACGTCCACGGGTGCGTCAGCCGACGATGCGGCGCAGCCGGGCGGAGGTGTGCGGCTGGAGCGGCTGGCCCTCCATGGCGCGCTCCTCGACGTAGGCGAGGTCGCCGTCCTCGACGATGCCGTACAGCCGCGTCGCCCCGTTCACCTCCTTGGCGGTGGAGGTGCGGGCGATGGCGTCGGTCTGCAGCTCCCACGACGTCTGGGTGCGGCTCGCGCCGTAGTAGAGCTCGATGATCCCCGTGTGGTGGGCGAGCAGGAGCTCGATCGTCCCGTCGTCCTGCGCGCGCCACCAGCCGACCTCGCGGGCCGCGGGACGCACGACCGCGCCGCCCGGCCCGTCGAGGATCCACGACCGCGCCTCCCACGACAGGAACGGCCGCCCGTCGTGCGCCACGGTGATCTGCTGGCCGAAGTGGAACGGGCCGTCGATCGTCGGGTAGACGACCTCGCCCTCCCCGCGCCACACCCCGACCATCGGCAGGAGGCCCAGCAGCGCGTCGTTCAGCTCCGGGCCCAGCCGCAGGTTCGCGGTGTCGTTCCGGACGGGCAGGTCCGGCCACGACGGCAGGTTCGCGTCGCGGGTGCGCTCGGCCCGCTCGGCCGCCGCGCGGATGGCCTCGTTGCCGCTGGTGCCCTCGGGCACCTCGCCGCCCTCGTCGGCGAAGGGGGCGTCGCTCATCGTTCCTCCTCGACCGTGAGCAGCTCGTCGCGGAACAGCCGCCGGGTCAGCACGACGCCGCCGCCGAGGATGCCGGCACTGCACGCGGCGAGCAGGACCGTGTAGAACCACGCCACCGGTCCACCCTAACGACACCGCCCGCCCCGCCTCGGGAGGCGGGACGGGCGGTGCGTACGTCGGGTGATCGAAGTACCGATACGGACGCTGGGTGTCAGCGACGGCACTTCGCTGACACCCGTCAGGCGACCTGCACCTCGTTGGTGAAGAGGCCGGGGCCGCCGACGGACACCTCGGTCTGGCCGTTGCCCGAGCGCGAGAGTGCGCGGACGGTCCAGGTGCCCGGACGGGCGAAGAAGCGGTAGTCGCCGGACGCGGACGAGACGACCTCGGCGGTGAACTCGCCGGTGCGGTCGAGGAGCCGCACGAAGGCGCCGCCGACGGGCGAGCCGCCGTTGGTCACCTTGCCGACCAGCACCGACTCCTTGGTGAGGTCGGTGCCGGCGGGCAGCTCGGCGGTCTGCTCAGGGGCGCTGCACATCAGGACTTCCCACTCCCACTCTGTCCGGGCCCGGTCTCGATCGGCACGCCGATGAGCGAGCCATACTCGGTCCAGCTGCCGTCGTAGTTCTTGACGTCGGTCTCGCCCAGCAGCTCGTGCAGGGCGAACCAGGTGTGCGAGCTGCGCTCGCCGATGCGGCAGTACGCGATGGTCGGGCGCGACGAGTCCAGGCCCTGCTCCTCGTAGAGCGCGCGCAGCTCGTCGTCGGACTTGAACGTGCCGTCCTCGTTGGCGGCCTTCGACCACGGCACGTTGAGCGCCGACGGGATGTGGCCGCCGCGCTGCGCCTGCTCCTGCGGGAGGTGCGCCGGCGCGAGGAGCTTGCCGGAGAACTCGTCGGGCGAGCGGACGTCGACGAGGTTCTTGGTGCCGATCGCGTTGACGACCTCGTCGCGGAAGGCGCGGATCGAGGTGTCCTGCTCCTTCGCGGTGTACTGCGTCTGCGACCGCTGCGGGACCTCGGTGTCGAGCTTGCGCCCGTCGAGCTCCCACTTCTTGCGGCCGCCGTCGAGCAGCTTGACGGCCTGGTGCCCGTACAGCTTGAAGTACCAGTAGGCGTAGGCGGCGAACCAGTTGTTGTTGCCGCCGTAGAGGATGACGGTGTCGTCGTTGCTGATGCCCTTGCTCGACAGCAGCTCCTCGAAGCCGGCCTTGTCGACGAAGTCGCGACGCACCGGGTCCTGGAGCTCGGTCTTCCAGTCGAGCTTGACCGCGCCGGGGATGTGCCCGCCCTCGTACGCGGTGGTGTCCTCGTCGACCTCGACGAAGACGGTGTTCGGGGCGTCGAGGTTCTGCTCGGCCCAGTCGGCACTGACCAGGGCGTCCTGGCGGCTCATGTGTGGTACTCCTCGGGTGCTCTTCTCGGAACGGGGTCCTGCGACAGGACGACGCACGCGACCGGCACCCGTCGCTGTGCAGCTCCGTCGAGGGAGAGCGACCTGGTGGACCGTCCGGGACGCGAGGCCGTCCGGGAGGGTCAGCGACAGAGGCTGGAGTCGACGCGGCACAGGTCGATCGCGCGCCGCTGGGTGAGCCCTCCGTCCACGGGCGTCACGCTACCGAAGAATCGGGCAGGCACCGAGCGCCGGCCGAGGGTGATGTCACCCGTCCGATCCCCGAGGTCAGCCCGTGCGGCGCAACGGCGCCAGCGTGCCGAGCAGGTCGGCCCGGCGGGGGACGCCGACGGTGCGCGCCAGCTCCACGCCCGCAGGGTCGACGACGAGCGTGGTCGGCGTGCGGCGGATGCCCAGCAGCCGGACCAGCTCCGGGCGCACGGCCACGTCGACCTCCCGGACCGTGACGCCCGGGTGCTCCGAGGCCACGTCGGTGAGCACGGCGCGCGTGGCCCGGCAGTCGGCGCAGAACTGCGAGGAGAGCTGCAGGAGGGCGAGGCCGCCGGGCGGGGCGGCGAGGTCGCGCGGCAGCACGCCGCCGACCGAGGTCCCGGGGCGGGGCGCCACGGGCCGCAGGTCGCGGCGGGTGCCCTCGGGTCCGGGGTCGTCGACGGGGAGGGGATCAGCGGCGTCGGCGGGGACCCGGCGGCGCCGCCCGCGCAGCACCACGAGCACGAGACCGGCGAGGAGCACCACGACGAGGGCCGCCATCCCGGCCACGAGCACCCAGCTCGACACCCATCCTCCCGACGGCCCCCCGAGGGCCATTGCGGACCCTGCGCGCTGTTCGCGCAGCGTAGCCCGGGGGTGGTGGACGCCGACGCGCCGGGCGCCGGCGTGACGTGGAACGCGCGGGCGGGTGACGGCGCGGTGAACTGGTCTATCGTCCTCCCCACGATCGCGGAGGGAGAAACGCGTGGAGCTGCTGCTGCTCACCGCCGACCCCGAGCCGACGTCAGTGTTGCCGTCGCTGGCCCTGCTACCCCACGGACTCCGGACCGCGGCCCCCGAGGTCGCGGCCCTGCTCGATGCCGGCCCGCACGACGCCGTGCTGGTCGACGCCCGCCACGACCTCGCCGCCGCCCGCAGCCTCTGCCGCCTGCTGGGCTCCACCGGCCTCGACGTGCCGGTCATCGCCGTGCTCACCGAGGGTGGGCTCGTCGCCGTGTCCCTCGAGTGGGGTGTCGACGAGGTCCTGCTGCCCGGTGCCGGCCCGGCGGAGATCGACGCCCGCCTGCGCCTGCTGCGGGCCCGGCGAGCCTCCGACGGCGCGGGCGCGGAGGGCGCGCTGGTGCTGGGCGAGCTGGTCATCGACGAGTCCACCTACACCGCACGCCTGCGCGGGCGCCCGCTCGACCTCACCTACAAGGAGTTCGAGCTCCTCAAGTACCTCGCCCAGCACGCCGGCCGGGTCTTCACCCGGGCCCAGCTGCTGCAGGAGGTCTGGGGCTACGACTTCTTCGGCGGCACCCGCACCGTCGACGTCCACGTCCGTCGCCTGCGGGCCAAGCTCGGCTCCGAGCACGAGCAGCTCATCGGCACCGTCCGCAACGTCGGGTACAAGTTCGTCCGCCCGGTGCGCGGCGTCCTCGGCACCTCCCGGGCCGTCGCGGGCGACGAGGCGGGCGCCGAGCGCGCCGAGCCCGACGAGGAGGACGGCTCCGGCGGGCCCACCGCGCCCTCCCCGACGCCGGCGACCTCCCGCACGCCGGCCACCCCGGTGCCGCGGTCGACCGGGTCGTGGGACGAGGCGCGGGTCGTCCGGCCCGCCGCCTGGGCCCGCGGTCGGTAGACCCGGGCGGTGAGCGTCCCGGAGCGGGCCCGCACGACGGCGGGCGGGCCCGCTACCGTCGGCGGCGTGCTGACCAGCCGGTGGATCGCGGGGGCGCCCAGCGAGGCGGACGCCGACGCCGTGCGCGCCCTCGTCGACGCGGTGGCGACGGCCGACGGCGTGGACGCCTACGCCGAGCCCGCCCGTCGCGACATCGCGGCCCTGGGCACCGGCGGCGGCCGCCCGACCACGCGCCACCTGCTCGTGCACGACGACAGCAGCGACGGCGGCGGCCTCGTCGGCCACGCCCTGCTGGACACCGAGCACCCCGACGACCCGGTCGCCGAGCTCGCCGTCGTCCCCGCGCGGCGTCGCGAGGGCGTCGGGGCGGCGCTCGTGGACGCCGTCGTCGAGGAGGCCCCGGCTGCGCGGTTCTGGGCGCACGGCGACCACCCGGGTGCCGCGCGCCTGGCCGCACGGGTCGGGCGCCGCCGCGTCCGCGAGCTCTGGCGGATGCGCCGGCCCGCCCCCGGTCACGAGGCCCCGCCGCTGCCCGAGCTCGTCGTGCCCGCCGGCGTGGCCATCCACCCGCTGCGGGTCGGCCGGGACGAGGACGCCGTCGTCGCGGTGAACAACCGCGCGTTCTCCTGGCACCCCGAGCAGGGCGGGTGGACGACCGCCGCCGTCGCCGAGATCGAGGCGGAGCCGTGGTTCGACGCCGCCGGCGTCCTGCTGGCGTGGGACACGGCCACCGAGGAGCTCCTCGGCTTCCACTTCACGAAGGTCCACGCGGTGTCCGCGACCGTGCCCGAGCCGCTGGGCGAGGTCTACGTCGTCGGCGTCGACCCGTCGGCCCAGGGCCGCGGCCTCGGCAAGGCCCTCACGCTCGCCGGCCTGCACCACCTGGCCGGCCTCGGCCTGCGCACGACCATCCTCTACGTCGAGGGCGACAACGCTGCGGCCATCGCCACATACCGGGGCCTGGGCTTCGAGCGCGACGCGGTGGACGTCTCCTACCAGCGCTGATACGGCTGCTCAGGGCGTGATGATGCTCTCGTCAACGACCCTGTTCACCTCGCGTTCATACGCGCAGCTCCGGGCGTTCCCCCGGTCTCCTTAGGGTCCGCGTCCGGCGTCGACCGCGGCGCCGCGAGCGCCCACGGCAGTCCACACCGGTCGCGGTGGGCACGACCCAGACTCGGAGGATCCCTGTGAGGTATCAGCGGCGCGCAGCGGCGATCGGTCTGGTCGCCGCCGGAGCGCTCCTGTTCAGCGCCTGCGGCAGCGACAATGCCGGTGGCGGCGGCGAGCAGGGTGGAGCCAACGCCGCGGCCTGCGGTGGCAAGCAGAACCTGCGGGCCAGCGGCTCGTCGGCGCAGGCGAACGCCATGACGCGTTTCGTCACCGCGTTCGAGCAGGCCTGCGAGGGCCAGACCGTCGCCTACACCCCCAGTGGGTCGGGCGCGGGCCGCAACGAGTTCCTCGGCGGTCAGACGGACTTCGCCGGGTCGGACTCGGCGCTCAAGGACGACGAGGCCCAGCGCGCCCAGCAGCGCTGCGCGTCGCCCGCGTGGAACCTGCCGATGGTCTTCGGCCCGGTCGCGATCGCCTACAACCTGGCCGGTGTGCCGGACCTGGCGCTCGACGGGACGGCGATCGCCCGCATCTTCAACGGCCAGATCACCACCTGGAACGACCCGGCGATCGCCGCGCTGAACCCGGGCAAGCAGCTCCCGGCCGCCCCGATCATCGTCAACTTCCGTTCCGACGAGTCGGGCACCACCGAGAACTTCCAGAAGTACCTCGTGGCTGCCTCGAACGGCGCCTACGGCAAGGAGGCCGAGCAGACCTTCCAGGGCGGCGTCGGTGCCGGCGCCCGGGGCAGCCAGGGTGTCGCCGACGCGACCCGCAACACCCCGAACTCGATCACCTACGTCGAGTCGTCCTTCGCCACCCGCGCCGGGCTGGGCGTCGCCCAGGTCGTGAACAGCGGTGGCGGGCAGCCGGTGCCGCTGACGGCCGAGAACGTCGGCAACGCGATCAACGACGTCGCGGTCACCGGCCAGGGCAACGACCTCGAGCTGGACCTCAACAGCATCTACACCACGCGGACGCCGAACGCGTACCCGATCGTGCTGGCGACCTACGAGATCGTCTGCTCGAACTACCAGGACGATCCGACCGGCCAGGCCGTGCGGGGCTTCCTGACCACGGCGCTGTCGCCGGAGGCCCAGCAGGGCCTGCCGGAGGCCGGTTACGTGCCGGTCCCCGATCGCTTCAAGCAGCGGCTGACCACGGCCGTCAACGCGATCCAGTGACGTCGCGGCCGCGGCCCGCCGGCGATCCCGGCGGGTCGCGGCCCTGTCGCTCTCACCGAACCGAGAAGGGTATGCGAGCGTGAGCGAGCGCATCGAGCAACGAGCTCCCGGCTCCGAGGGCGAGGAGGACCCGATCGTCCCCTCGTCGAGCCCCGTGCCCGAGTCCACCCCGCGGCGGGCCCCGTCGAGCCGTCGCGGCGAGTCGGTCTTCCGCTTCCTCGCCTCCGGCTCCGGTGTCCTCGTCGTCGCGGCCATCGCGCTGATCGGCCTGTTCCTGCTGATCCAGGCCGTGCCGTCGCTGATGGCGAACAACGCCAACTTCTTCACCTCGCCCGAGTTCAGCACGGGCGACGCGAACAACCTGTCGTTCGGCATCCGCGACCTGTTCCTGGTCACGGTGTTCTCGTCGGTGTTCGCGCTCGTGCTCGCCATGCCGGTCGCGCTCGGCGTCGCGCTGTTCCTCACGAACTACGCGCCCAAGCAGCTCTCCCGGCCCTTCGCGTACGTCGTCGACCTGCTCGCCGCCGTACCGTCGATCATCTACGGCCTCTGGGGCATCCTCGTGCTGGCGCCCGCGATCGAGCCGATCGCGCGGTGGCTGAACACCAACCTCGGCTGGATCTTCCTCTTCCGCACCGGCAACCTCCCGGTCCTCTCCGGCACGATCTTCACCGGCGGCGTCGTCCTCGCCGTGATGATCCTGCCGATCATCACGGCGGTCAGCCGCGAGGTCTTCGCCCAGACGCCGCGCTTCCAGATCGAGGCCGCGAAGGCCCTGGGGGCGACGCGCTGGGAGGTCATCCGGATGGCCACGCTGCCCTACGGGCGCAGCGGCTACATCGCGGGCTCGATGCTCGGCCTCGGCCGCGCGCTCGGCGAGACCATCGCGGTCCTCATCGTCATCCGCGCCTCGACCTCGCCGATGACGTTCAGCCTCTTCGACGGCGGTTACACCTTCGCCTCGCTGATCGCCTCGGCGGCCTCGGAGTTCAGCCAGCCACTGCCGACCGGCGCCTACATCTCCGCCGGCCTCGTGCTCTTCGTCCTGACCTTCGTCGTCAACGCGCTGGCGCGTGTCATCGCCGGCGGGAAGGTGAACGGCTGATGTCCACCGTGACCGGGGCCGACCTCGAGCGGCCCGCCTCCGAGCCGCCCACGCGGCGGATCAGCCTGAGCCGGCGGATCAAGGACAACGTCGCCACGGTGCTCGTGAGCCTCGCGTTCCTCATCGCCGTCGTGCCCCTGGTGTGGGTGCTCGTCACGGTGGTCTCGCGCGGCGCGCCCGCCCTCTTCTCCGCGGACTGGTGGGGCACCTCGCTGTCGGGGATCCTGCCCGAGGAGTACGAGGGCGGCGTCTACCACGCCATCTACGGCACGCTGATCCAGGCGCTCATCGCGACGGTGATCGCGGTGCCGATCGGCATCCTCGCCGCGATCTACCTCGTCGAGTACGGCCGCGGCGCGCTCGCCCGCACCACCAGTTTCATGGTCGACATCCTCGCCGGCGTCCCGTCGATCGTCGCGGCGCTGTTCGTCTTCGCTGCGTTCATCTCGATCCTCGGGGCGCCGCAGAGCGCCTTCATGGTGTCGCTGGCCCTCGTGCTGCTGATGCTCCCGGTGGTCATCCGCAACACCGAGGAGATGCTGCGGCTGGTGCCCGACCGGCTGCGCGAGTCCGCCTACGCGCTCGGGATCCCGAAGTGGAAGACGATCCTGCGGATCGTCCTGCCGACCGCCTTCTCCGGCACCGTCACCGGCGTGATGCTGGCGATCGCGCGCATCATGGGGGAGACCGCGCCGGTGCTCGTGCTGGTCGGGTACTCGCGGGCGATCAACTACGACCCCTTCCAGGGCAACATGGCGTCGCTGCCGCTGCTCATGTACAGCGAGCTGTCGAACCCCGAGGCGGCCGGCCAGTACCGCATCTGGGGCGCGGCGCTGACCCTGATCATCATCATCATGATCTTCCAGGTGGGTGCGAGCCTGCTCTCGCGCTTCTCCGCGATCCCCAAGTAGAAGAACGGGCGGACAGGACAGCGATGGCCAAGCGCATCGACCTCAAGGACGTCGACATCTACTACGGCGCCTTCCACGCCGTGCAGAACGTCAACCTGACGGTGATCCCGCGCAGTGTCACGGCCTTCATCGGCCCGTCGGGCTGTGGCAAGTCCACCGTGCTGCGCACGCTCAACCGCATGCACGAGGAGATCGCCGGGGCGCGCGTGGAGGGGGAGATCCTCCTCGACGGCGAGAACATCTACGACCGCGGCACCGACGCCGTCGCCGTGCGCCGCACGATCGGCATGGTGTTCCAGATGCCGAACCCGTTCCCGACGATGTCGGTGCGGGACAACGTCGTCGCGGGCCTGAAGCTCCAGGGCGTGCGGGACAAGAAGAAGCTCGACGAGGTCTGCGAGGCCTCGCTGCGCGGCGCGAACCTCTGGAAGGAGGTCAAGGACCGGCTCGACAAGCCGGGCGGCGGCCTCTCCGGCGGTCAGCAGCAGCGCCTCTGCATCGCCCGCGCGATCGCGGTGCAGCCCGACGTGCTCCTCATGGACGAGCCGTGCTCGGCCCTCGACCCGATCTCCACGCTGGCGATCGAGGACCTCATCGCGGACCTCAAGAAGGAGTACACGATCGTCATCGTCACCCACAACATGCAGCAGGCGGCGCGGGTGAGCGACCAGACCGGGTTCTTCAACCTCGAGGCCACCGGCAAGCCGGGCCACCTGGTCGAGATCGACGACACCGAGAAGATCTTCTCGAACCCCACCCAGCAGGCCACCGAGGACTACATCTCGGGCCGCTTCGGCTGAGCCCGACGAGACGGCGAAGGCCCCTCCCGCCGACCGGTGGGAGGGGCCTTCGTCGTGTGCGGGCGCTCAGGCCTCGGGGGTGTTGGGCATCTTGCCGGTGACCATGTAGACGACGCGGCGGGCCACGGCCACGGCGTGGTCGGCGAACCGCTCGTAGAAGCGGCCCAGCAGCGTCACGTCGATCGCCGGGGCGACCCCGTTCGGCCAGTCCTTGCTCAGCAGCAGAGTGAACAGGTGGCGGTGCAGGTCGTCCATGGCGTCGTCGTCGGACTCCATGGTGAAGGCGAGCTCGACGTCGCGGGTGAGGATGACCTGGCGGGCGTCCTGCGCGAGGTCGAGGGCCACGCGGCCCATCTCGGCGAAGTAGGGGGCGACGTCCTCGGGCAGCACCTTCTGCGGGTGACGGCGACGGGCCGCCTTGGCGACGTGGAGGGCGAGGTCGCCCATCCGCTCGAGGTCGCCGGCGGAGTGGATCGCGGCGATGACCGACCGCAGGTCGCCCGCGACCGGCGCCTGGAGCGCGAGGAGGCCGAACGCCTGCTCCTCCGCCGCGCTGCGCAGGGCGTCGATCTTGGTGTCGTCGGAGATGACCTCCTCGGCGAGGTCGAGGTCGCCCTCGAGGAGGGCACTCGTCGCCTTCTTCATGGCCTCGCCGGCCATGAGGGACATCTCGGCCAGCTCCCCGGACAGGGCATCGAGCTTCTCGTGATAGGCCGTGCGCATACCGCGCAACCTACGCGGAGCCGCCGTCGCTCATCCGACCGCAGCGTGAACCGGGGATGAACGCGATCTCGAAAACGCCTCGTCAGGGGCGTGATGTCGGTCCTACGCGCAGGAGGCGTCGGCGGCGGTGATGGTCGGGTTCACGGGCGCCGACGGCGCCGTGCCCCGCGGGCCCTCCCCGGACCGGACGCGGCCGTCGAAGTCGTCCCCGAGGACGAGCGTCAGGGTGCCGGGGCCGGACGCGCTCGGGTCGAGCGTCGCGCCGGGGACGGCGGCGGCGAGCGTCTGCGCGGCGAGGGCCTGGTCGGGGGAGTAGCGGATGGTGGTGCCGCCGGTGCCGGTCGCCGAGGAGCCGCTGTCGTCGGTGACGACGCCGAAGCCCGCGCTGCGGATGCGCTCCGCGATCGACGAGGCCGACGGCCCTTCCTGCTCGGCATCGCCGTCGTCGGAGTCCTCGGAGTCCTCGGAGTCCTCGTCGTCGGAGCTGCTCTCCTGGACCGGCGACCGCGCGTCGACGAGGCGCACGTCCGCCGGGGCCGGCGCGGGCGCGGTCGGGCCGGCAGGCGCGCCGGGGGCGCCGGGCAGCGGGCGGTCCTCGATGATCGCCGAGAACAGCGCGCGCTCCTCGCCGGGCCGCAGCACCTCGTTGCCACGGTCGTTGGCGATGCCGGTGGTGGGCACGGTGACGAAGGTGACCGTGCGCGGGTCGAGGCTGCCGAGCGACTGGGTCAGCGTGAGCAGCTGGTCGGAACCGATGTTCTCCCCGAACGTCGAGCGCGACACCGCCGCGACGAGACCCTCGAGGCGGCCCGGGTCGAGGAGCGTGCCCGCCGAGAGCACCGACCGGAGCAGGGCGCCGAGGAACCGCTGCTGGCGCTGGATGCGCCCGTAGTCGCTGGACGGATCGCCCTCCACGTGACGGGCGCGGACGTAGTCGAGCGCCTGCTGGCCGGAGAGCACGGTCGGGCCGGCCTGGGGGACGATCGGGCCGAGCACCGAGTCGCGCACCGGGCGCTCCGTGCAGATCGGCACGCCGCGCACCGCGTCGACCATGCCCTGGAAGCCCTGGAAGTCGACGCCGAGGAACCGGTTGATCGCCAGGCCCGAGAGCTCCTGCACCGCGCGGGTCACGCAGCGCGGCCCGCCGGCGGCGTACGCCGAGTTGAGCTTGACGCGCGGCGCGGGTGGGAGCACCTGGGGCGTGTAGGCGCCCGTGATCGGGTCCCAGCGCTCGCAGGCCGGACGGGTGATCTCCAGGTCGCGCGGGAACGACACGACGATCACGCCCGAGCGGTCCTCGGGGACGTGGACGACCATGATCGTGTCGGTGCGGGCGCCCGGGACGTCGGCCGTGTCGCCGGCGTCCTCCGAGGCCGGGGCGCCGGCGCGGGTGTCGGAGCCGACGACGAGGAAGTTCTGGTCGCCGACCTGGGCCGCGGCGTCCTGGATCGCCGACGAGTTCGGGTCGAGCGCGCCGATCTGGCGCACGGCGGCCTCGACCCACGACGCCGCGCCCCACCCCAGCCCGCACACGACGACGACGAGCACCGCGCACATCGCGGTGGCCAGCCGGGCCACGCGGCGCCAGGTCCAGCGCCGGCGCCAGGTCGCGAACCGCGAGCCCACGGCGGCGAGCACGGCGGACGTCGCCGCGAAGTCGGCCTCCCGCGCTGGCGCGGCGACCGCGCGTCGCTCCTCCGCGGGGGCGGCGGCCGAGGCGGCCGGGGCGGCCGAGGCGGCCGGGGCGGCCGGCGCGGCCGGCGCGGCCGGGGGCTCGGCAGAGGCCGGTGCCGCGGTGGGCCCGGCGCCGACCGGGGCACGGTGGTCGGCGTGGTCGGCGTGGTCGGCACGGTGGTCGGCACGGTGGTCGGCACGGTGGTCGGCACGGTGGTCGGCGCCGTCGCCGGCGGGCGAGGTGGTGGCTGCCGGAGCGGGCGCCGTCGGAGGGGGCGTTCGCGGGCGGGCCGCGGGCGGCGAGCCCCCGGGCGCGGACGCCGTCGGTGGTGTGGCCGCGGAGCCGCGCGGCAGGGGCGCCAGGGGCACGGGCGGGCGGGGCCTCTGGGGCGGCGTGGGCGGCACGGGCCGTCCCCCGCCAGCGGGCGGGACCGGCGGGGCGAGGGGCGGCACCGGCCGGGTCGGGGGTACCGAGGCGTCGCTCTCCTCCGCCGCCGTCTCGGTGCCCGCCGCATCCGTCGTCGCCGCCGGGCCCGCCGGCACCGCCGCCGTCGGAACCGCCGCCGTCGGCTCCGGCTCGTCCTGCTCGCCCGCGCGCCTTCCCGGCTCGCGGACCCGCGTCGGCACGCGACGGACCGCCACCCGACCCGGCGGCAGGGTCACGGCGTCGGCCGGCGACCGCGTCGACGGCGGGTCGGCCGCCGCCGGCGACGGGATGCCGGACGAGGGCGTGCTCGGCACCGCCGGTGCGGACGACGACGAGGCCGCGGCCGACCCGGTGGTGGCGGTGGGCGCCGTGACCAGCGCGGCGCCCGGTGGCCGCAGCCCGAGGCGCGGGCCGCGGCGACGGGTCAGCGGCACCATCGTCGGGCGACGCCCGTGGTGCGGCGCCGCGACCGGGATGCGGAAGGGCGCCGACGCCGGACCGGAGACGGAGGGACGGGCCGCGTCGCCACCGGTCGTCGCGGGGCCGGGGCCCCGGACCGGATCACCGGCGCGGTCGTCGGTCACGCATCTCCTCGAGGGTGGCACCCCCGGCCGTCGCCCCTGGTGGTCCGGGCAGGGTCCGGGCTGGTCAGCAGCGGGATACTACGGCGTAGCCAGGGGCCCTCGGCGCGGGGTCCACTACGCCACACGGACACCCGGGCACAAGACGGACACCGCGGGCGCCACACGACCGGGCGACACGAGTGACCCGGTCGGTCACCCCGCGGATCGACCGGTCAGCCGGTCGGGAACGCGCGACGGGCGGCGGCCGCGATGCCCCGACGAGCCGCGGCCGCGCCGGCGAGACGCACGGTGCCGTCGCCGTCCCGGTGCGCCACGGCGTTGCGTCCCGCGCGCTTGGCGACGTAGAGCAGCGCGTCTGCGGCATCGAGCCCGGGGGAGCCGGGACGCCCGCTGTCGGCCGCGTCGAGGCAGGCGACGCCGACGCTGACCGTCACCCGCAGGTCGTCGGCGATCTCGTGCCACGGGTGGGCGTCGACGCGTGCCCGGGCCTCCTCGCACACCCGCACCGCCTCTGCGGGCTCGAGCCCGGGCAGGACGAGGGCGAACTCCTCGCCGCCGTAGCGGGCGCAGAAGCCGTCCGGCGGCAGCTCCTCGCTCATGAGGTCGACGAGCCGGCGCAGCACCTCGTCGCCGAGCGCGTGGCCGTGGGTGTCGTTGACGTGCTTGAAGTGGTCGACGTCGGCGAGGGCGACGCACACCGCGCCACCGTTCGACGAGTCGTGACGCAACGTGCTCAGCCGCTCGTCGAGGTAGCGCCGGTTCCACGTCGCCGTGAGGCTGTCGCGGCGGCTCTGCTCGCGGGCCTCGGCGCGCTCGCGACGGAGACGATCGACCTCGACGCGTAACTGATCGGGCACGCCCGCCGGGAGCGTCCGCTCGTCGCGCACGAGCGAGACGGCGGCCTTCATGTGCTGGTACGCGCGGCGCCAGTCGCCCCGGTCGGCGAGGACCTCGGCGGCCGCCTCGTGGGCCCGCGCCTGGTCGGCGCGGCCGTCCGGAGAGAGGTCGTCGGCGGGCACCGTCTCCAGCCCGACGATCGGGGAGGTGGGGAAACCGCAGGTGACGACGGCCTCGGGTGTGACCACGGGCGCCTCGGGCGCCGCGACGTCACCGTCGCGCACCGGCTCGGCGGTCGTCACCGCACCGTTCCCGCGTCCGCCGAGCAGCCCGGCCAGCCGCACCCACACCACCTCCGTCCACCTCCAGTGTCGCCCCGGACCGCCGCGGTGTAACGCTGATTCGCCGCGTCGCCGGCAACTTCAGTCGTCCGGCGCAGGTGACGCTGCGTAGACGGATCCCGCGCCGACACGTTCGGCCCACCTTGAGTCGCCCGCGCCGGTGGTCCTGCGGGGACCGTGCGTGCCGCCGGTGATGTGAGATCGACGTGACCCGCCGGACCGAGTACGAAGAGTAGTGCCTCGGAAGGGTGTCAGCCGCCGGAGTGCATGACGTCGGCGGCCGTGGGGACGGTGTCGTCCTCGGGGTCGTCGAGCCAGCCCTCGGGCAGCGTGACGTGCGCCGGCGAGCCCTGACGGCCGCGCGGGCCGTCGGCGTCGGCGGGGAACGGGAGATCATGGTCGAGGCGGGCCAGCAGCTCGTCGAGGCGGTCCAGCCCGTCGATCATCCCGAGCTCGCGGCGCAGCTCCGAGCCGACCGCGAACCCGTGCAGGTACCAGGACATGTGCTTGCGCGAGTCGCGCACGCCCTTGTGGTGGCCGTGGTGGGCGATGAGCAGCTCCACGTGCCGGCGCATCACCGCCGCGACCTCGCCGAGCGTCGGCGGCGTCGGGATCGGGCGCCCGGCCAGCGCCGCCTCGAGCTCGCCGAACAGCCACGGTCGCCCGAGGCACCCGCGGCCGACGACGACCCCGTCGCACCCGGTCTTCTCCATCATCGCCACGGCGTCGGCGGCCGCGAAGATGTCGCCGTTGCCCAGCACCGGCGTCGTGGCCGGCAGCGCGTCGCGGAGCTCGGCGATGCGGTCCCAGTCGGCGGTGCCCGAGTAGCGCTGCGAGGCGGTGCGCGCGTGCAGGGCGACCGCCGCCGCGCCCTCGTCGGCGGCGATGCGGCCGGCGTCGAGGAACGTCACGTGGTCGTCGTCGATCCCGACGCGCATCTTCACCGTCAGCGGCAGCCCGCCCTGGCGCGCGGCCTCGACAGCGGCGCGCACGATCGACGCGAACAGTCGGCGCTTGTAGGGCAGCGCGGCGCCGCCGCCGCGCCGGGTCACCTTGGGCACCGGGCAACCGAAGTTGAGGTCGACGTGGTCGGCGAGGTCCTCCTCGACGATGCGGTCGACCGCCCGCCCGATCGTCACCGGGTCGACGCCGTAGAGCTGCATCGACCGCGGCTTCTCGTCCGCGTCGAACGCGATCATCTCGGCGGTGCCGGGGTGGCGTTCCACCAGCGCCCGCGCCGTGATCATCTCGCAGACGTAGAGCCCGGCGCCCTGCTCGCGGCAGAGGCGCCGGAACGCGACGTTGGTGATGCCCGCCATCGGTGCGAGCACGACCGGCGTCGGCAGCTCGAGGGGACCGATGCGGAGCACGACCTCTACTCTCCCAGCTTCTCGGTCTCGATCCTGCTGGCACGGATCTCGTGGCCCGCGGACGTCAGGCAGCGACCGGTCTTCAGGTTGAACTTCCAGTTGTGCAGCGTGCAGGTCAGCACGTCGCCGTCGACGGCGCCGAACTTCGACAGGTCGGCCGACAGGTGCGGGCAGCGGGCCTGCACGCGCCAGCCGTCGAGCTCGATGTCGCGGCCGTCGTCGTTCTGGGCGTCGTACCAGTTCTCCACGTAGTCCATCCGCTCCTCGGACAGACACTTGAAGAACGTGTAGAGGTACTCGTTGTACTGGCCCACGCGGGTCGCGGAGAAGCGCACCGAGAGGAACAGCGAGTTCGACCAGTCGACCTCGCCGGTGGCGATGTTCGTCTGCACCAGCGTCGCCGGCACGCCCCAGCGGTAGCGGCACTGCTCGCCGTTCCAGACACGGATCTCGCGGGCGGTGAAGTCGAACGCGAGCGAGAGCGTGCCGTCCTCGTCGACGCCCGGCGTGTCCTCGGGCATGCCCTGCAGGTCCATGCGCACCGGGCCGCCGATGCCGTCGCACATGTGGTCGGCCCGCTTCATCAGCGGCTCGATCCACTCCTTGAGCTGGCGCAGGATGTCCGGCTGCGGGGCCGCCCACCGCGCCTTCTGCGCCTCGATCGCCGGTCGCGCGCGCTCGGCGAAGTCGCGCAGGTAGCGCTCCTTGTCGAGGAAGATCGTCTCGATCTCGGCGTCGCTGACCGGGTGCGTGAGGTCCTCGACGGTGCCGTGACCGATCTCGGCGGTGGTGCCGGGCAGCAGCAGGTGGCCCTGCTGGTCGCTCCCGGCCGAGTGCCCGAGCTCCCGCATCCGCTCCAGGAACTCCCACTGGTCCGTGAAGATCGACTCGCCCTCGACGCCCTCGTAGCCCAGGGCGTTCCACCGGAACAGCTCGTCGTCGAGGAAGCAGGGCGGTCCGGCGGTCGGGAAGATGTGCGGCGCGCCGACCTCGCGGATGTAGCGCATGGCCCGGTCCTCCTGGCCGATGCGCTTGCGACGGGCGAACTCGCGCTTGGCGGCCTTGGGGAGGTCGTAGACCATCGGCCACCAGATCGCGCCGGAGAACTGCGTGAAGTGGGCGTCGTAGGCGCCGAACTCCAGCAGCTTCGGGATGTCCAGCGGGTGCGCGTCGTTCTGGTCGACGATGCGCGCGGTGCCGTCGTCCAGTGAGAGCGCGGAGTCGCCGATGGGGCCGTCACCCGGGCCCTTCAGCGACGTGATCATGAACCGCAGGCCGCCGTCGAGCTCCTGCGGGACGCCCGTCTCGGTGCGGATGAAGTGCTTGAACCCCAGCTCGCGCAGCTCGTGCTCGAGCTCGTCGGTGGGGTAGTCCGGCAGCAGGACGCGCGCGTCCTTCGAGACGTGGTCGCGCAGGTTGTCGGCGTCGAAGTGGTCGCGGTGCAGGTGGGAGACGTAGAGGTAGTCGCAGTCCCCCAGCGCGTCCCAGTCCAGCTGCGTGTTGTCGGGGAACGGCACCCACGACGCGAAGAACGTCGGGTTCACCCACGGGTCGCACAGCACGCTGCCGGCCGTGGTGTCGAAGCGCATTCCCGCGTGCCCGACTCCGGTCACCCGCACGAGCAGACCACCTCCATGACGTCAGCCCAAATCACTGTGGCTGGCACCGATTGTCCGTGGTGGCGTGGCCCACGGCCGCCTCGGGTGGGGTATCCCTGACCACGTGACCGCCCTCCCCGTCGATGGTGACCCGATTGCCGCACTCCGCGCCGTCGCCTTCTACCTCGAGCGCGAGCGGGCCGAGACCTACCGGGTGAAGGCCTACCGCTCGGCGGCGGAACGGCTGGCCGAGCTCGACCCCGACGACGTGGCGAGACGCGCCGGCAACGGCACGCTGACCGACCTCAAGGGTGTGGGCAAGAAGACGGCCGCCGTCGTCACCGAGGTCCTCGACGGCGGGACGTCGGCGACGCTGGCGGAGCTCGAGGCCCGCCACACCGAACCGGTGGCCGGCGGCGCGGCCATCCGCGCTGCCCTGCGCGGCGACTGCCACACGCACTCGACCTGGTCCGACGGCGGCAGCGACATCCTCGAGATGGCCCGCACCGCCCGCGACCTCGGTCACGAGTGGATGGTGCTCACCGACCACTCGGAGAACCTCACCGTCGCCAACGGCCTGACGCCCGAGCGGCGCCGGCGGCAGTTCGACGTCATCGGCGAGGTGAACGAGGAGCTCGCGCCGTTCCGGCTGCTCCGCGGCATCGAGGTCGACATCCTCGAGGACGGCGACATCGACGCCCCCGACGACCTGCTCGAGGAGCTGGACCTCGTCGTCGCCAGCGTGCACTCGAAGCTGCGGGCGCCCAGCGAGCTGATGACCGCGCGCATGATCGCCGGGGTGTCGCACCCCCTGGTCGACGTGCTCGGGCACTGCACCGGCCGCCTCGTCACCGGCGGGCGCGGCACCCGGCCGCCGTCGACGTTCGACGCCGAGGCGGTGTTCGACGCCTGCATCGAGAACGGCGTGGCGGTCGAGATCAACTCCCGCCCCGAGCGCCTCGACCCGCCGCGGGACCTGCTGCGCCAGGCCCTCGCGGCGGGCTGCGAGTTCGTCGTCGACACCGACGCCCACGCCCCCGGCCAGCTCGACTGGCAGCCCTACGGCTGCGAGCGCGCCGAGGAGTGCGAGGTCCCGCTCGACCGCATCGTCAACACCCGCTCCGCCGCCGACCTCGCCGCCTGGCGTTCTCGGGGTTGACCAGCCTGGCGTCCACGCTGACATTCAACGTCAGGAAAGCCCCCACGATCACTCGATGCCGACGACCTCGCCGGTCTCCAGCACCGACTTGAGGTTCGACAGGATCCCCGGCCAGCCCTGCGAGACGCCCCGGAGCATCTCGCTGTCGGGCGCGAAGTCGTCGTGGGTGACGGTCAGCTTGACGGCCTGCCCCGCCGGCTCGATGTCGAACGTGACCTTCGAGCGCTTCTCCTGCTGCAGCTCGGCCAGGCGCTCGTCGCTCCAGCCGAACATCTCCTGCATCTCGGGCTGGTAGTTGTGCCACGTGTACGAGAGCCGCCGCGGCGGGTCGGCCTCGAGCACGTGCTGGTCCCAGTCGTGGTGGGGCTCGCCCTGCATCGACCAGAGCACCCTCGAGCCCACCTGCCAGTCCGAGCTCGGCCCGCCGCCCTCGAAGTACCGGGTGATGAACGCCGGCTCGGTGAGCGCCTGCCACAGCTTCTCGGGCGTCGTGCGGATGTAGGTCACGTAGACGAAGTCGTCGGACATGTCGTTCTCCTCGAGCGCCTGCTTGAGATCGGCGAGGGTCTGCGCCCGCGCCCGGTCGTACCGCCGGATCCACCGGTCGGCGACGTCGTTGATCGGTGCGGCGTTGAGGTGGTGGTGCTTCTCCCGCCCGTGCCACGAGGTGACGACGAGCCCGGCCGCCTCGAGCACGCCCAGGTGCTTGGCGACGGCCTGGCGCGTCATGTCCAGGCCCTCGCCGAGCTCCCGCAACGACTGCCCGCCGCGGTCGCGCAGGGCGTCGAGCAGCGCCCGCCGACTCGGGTCGGCGAGGGCGCGGAACACCTCGTCCATCACCACTCCGATCCGGCAACCATCGGGTTGCCTGTCCGACGATAGGCAACTCCGAGGTTGCTCGTCAACGGTGTGACGGAACCCGTTTGCGGGGTGATCGCCGCGCGCCTAGCTTGGGAGTACACGGGAAAGGAGGTGGTCCAGCGTTGATGAACGACAGGACTCGTGAGGTGTCCGTCAGCTAGCCGCTCGAAGGCCGTGGAATGGCCGGTCCGCGGGCAGTGATGCACTGATCACGCGGCAGGGCGGCCAGCGAATCCAGGCAGGACACCAGCCCCCGGAGCCCTCGACCCTCGTCCAGTCGAGGCCCGATCCGCCCGGCATCGCCGGGACGGACGGGAGACGCTCCGGGGGCCTGCCTGTCTCGAGGGGCAGGCGCTACCAGCGCGCGGCGTGGACCTGGTCGTCGACGCCGAACGACGCGCCGTAGGGGGCGTCGAACGTCGAGCCGTAGGGACGCTCGCCCGTCACCGTCGAGCCGTAGGGACGCTCGCCCGTGACCGTCGAGCCGTACGAGCGCTCGCCCGTGACTGCGGTACCGGCTGACTCTCCGTGCGGGTCGCCCGCGAGGGGTCGCTCGTCGAGCGCGGTGGCTGCGGACGAGGACGGGGTCGCCCAGCCGCCGGAGGCGGGGAACGGGGCGGCCCAGTCGCCCGTCGCGGGCAGGGCGGTCGACCCGGTCCAGGCCGACTCCTCGAGCGGCTGCGCGGGCCGTTGGATCGGCCCCGAGAAGAGCGCGTCACGGGTCTCGACACGGGGCTCCGGCTCCGGCGGGGTCATCCGCGTCCGGCTCGGCCCCGGACCGTGTGGGCCGGTGCCGGGCAGGCCGCCCTCGGCGACCCACTTGGCCTCCTGCGCGATGCGGTAGGTCTGGCACGGCCAACTCGCGCGCCCCCCGGCGTGGAAGCACTCGCGGCAGTTCTGTCGCTCGTCCGGCACGTGCTCCGCGAGCACCTTGCGCCAGACGTCGGGCATCTCGGACATGACCACGGCCATCGACATCTCGGTGGCCTCCTCTCCGTGCGGCCGGCGCGCCGTTGGGTCCAGCGCCCCGTCGGGGCCCGCGGGCAACCGTGACTGCGGTCGAGGCGTCGGATCGGGGAGTGCTCGGCCGCTGCTCGGGTCGTGCGTCCGGAGGCGGGACCTCCGGTGCCTGCTGTTCGTACTCGTTTCCTGTCCGCAGCACGACAGTGACCCGTCCGTGACTTCCGGTGACGGTGCGTCAGAGTCGACCCCGGCGTTTCGCTCCGGCGTGTCGCGCCCTTCTCGGTGCTCACGAGATCCAGCTCGCCGCTGAGCAGGGGAAACGCTGTCCCGGCGTCACCGCGGCTCACCCGTCCAGGACAGGCGACTGCGCCGAGTGGGGTCACGACCACGGCGCGCGCCGACGTGCCCGACGACGACGACCGCTCGCCGAACGCCACGCTGGCTGCGCCGAACGGACCATCCCCCGACCGCCACGGGCGCTCCCAACGGCCGCCGCGGGCCACGCGGCTACGCTTCTCCCGCGGCTCGTCGTGGTCGCGGGCCTCTAGCTCAATCGGTCAGAGCTACGGACTTTTAATCCGTTGGTTGTGGGTTCGAGTCCCACGGGGCCCACAAGTCTCTGACCAGCTACTTCGTTGGCGCCCCCACGGTCGTGACCCTCGGACTCTGGCTTGAGATGCGGCGTCGTGGTGCGGGTCGTGGACGCTTCATGTCGCTGACCAGCGCAGATGTCGCTCGAGCGGCTATGGGACAAGTACGAGCGCCGCCGGCGGAAGCGGTCTGGGGCTATACGTAGTTCCGCACCCTTGCTCGCGAGGGAAGACGAGAAGGTGCACGGGCGGAACGAGCGGCCACCGCGCCAGCGCTGGGCTTTCCCGGCACGGCAAGCGTGCAACACCCTTGGATCGCACCACCAGCTGTACGCGCCGCCGCGCCAGCGTCATCACAGCCGAGCAAGCCGAACGATGCCACCGCCACCCGGCCGACGTGGGCTGGTTCCGGCGACGTCGGCAGCTTCGGCCTGAACGCGCTTCCGCGCCGAGGCACCTGATCACCTGCGGTGCTGCGACATCACCCGGTACCGCACCGGCGAGGGCTCCCTCTACTGCGCGGTGGTCCTCGACGTCTCCTCGCATCGGGTGGTCGGCTGGTCCATCGCCGACCACCTGCGCAGTGAGATCGTCGTCGATGCCCTGGACATGATCTGGCTGGCGATGCAAGCCCGCGGGCCAGGAGATCGTGTTCGCGCTGACATGGCAGCCGATACACCTCGTGTGCCTCAATTCCCGACGCCGGCACTCCGCGCTGGGGCTTCCGCAGCCCCACCGAGTACGAGAACCTCCAATGGACTGCTATCGCAGCGGCTTCACCCCAACCGCACCCGTCAGCGGAACCGGGGAGGGCCACCGGGCCTGGGGGACGCGCCGGCGCGGGCGAGGATGGGTCGCCCTGACCGCCGACTGTGGCCGGACCCGTCTACGGGAGGGGGAGCCGTGACGAGACCTTTTGCAGTGGAAGCCGACGGCGGCGTGGCGACCTGGACCGACAGCCTCAATCTCTTCAAGGCCCTCGCCGAGGACACCGGCGGCGCGCTCTCGTTGTGGGAATCGCTCATACCTCGCGGTTCGTCGCCTCCGCTCCACGTCCACCGTCGCGAAGACGAGGCGTTCTATGTGCTCGGCGGCGAGATGACGTTCAGGATCGGCGATCAGCTCGTCCCGGGGCGGACCGGGACGTTCGTCTGGGCACCGCGAGACATTGCGCATCAATGGCGGGTCGACAGTCACACCGCGAGGCTCCTGACCCTCTTTGTCCCGGGCGGGGGTGAAGGCTTGTTCTTCCACTTGTCGCGGCCGGCCGAAGCGCTGACGTTGCCACTGCCGTCGAACGAGCCGGTCGAGGGCCCGAACGAGGAGCAGGTGGCGGCGCTCGCCAAGCGCTACCTGATGGAGGTGGTCGGACCTCCGATGGCTGTGACAGGCGGCGGGGAGGACGGCAAGCCCGATGGATGACGACGGAGCGTCCTGCGCGTCGGGGCGGCCGCTCTCCCTGCACGCGGCGGCGCCGCCGAGTGACGCGCCGGGCGCCCGTTCCCGAACCTCGTAGCGGATTCCCACGGCCCGCCGAGCGGACTGTCGTGCCCACCGACAAGCACGCGGACGTTAGTCGTCCGATAACCGGCTTGCATGACGACCGCCGGTATGAAGACGAACCGGTTGCAGGCCCGCGGCCAGTGGTCACTGATCTCCACATCAGGCGTCGGGAATCTCTTTAATCCGTTGGTTGTGGGTTCGAGTCCCACGGGGCCCACCGGGTTTCGGACAGGCTTCTCGGCCTTCGTGCCACGCCTCGTGCTGCGAGAGGCGCGAGTGCTCGAGCAGTCGCCGTGCGGAGTGACATGGACTCGTCGGTGCACCGGCGCCATCCTGGTCCGGCGGCCGCCGGGGGGTGGGGGGTGGCGCGACCTCGACGAGGAGGGGCCATGGCCGAGGACGGTAGGGAGCTCGCGGCGACGGTGGGGCAGCTCGGGCTGTGGACGGCGCAGTTCGATGGACAGCCGTTCGACCAGGTGCGATCGAGCATCGCCGACCTGGAGAGCCAGGGGTGGCCCGCGTTGTGGCTCATCGAAGCCCTCGGTCGGGAGGCGTTGTCGCAGGCGGCACTGTTGCTCGGCGCCACCGAGCGCCTCGTCGTGGCCACGGGGATCGCCAACGTCTGGGGCCGCGATGCGTTGTCTCTCGCCGCGGCCCGCGGCACGTTGGCCGAGGCGCATCCGGGCCGTTTCGTCCTCGGGCTCGGCGCGAGTCACGGGCCGTTGGTGGGTCTGCGTGGTCATGAGTACGAGCGGCCGCTGGCCCGTGTGCGGGCTCGGGTTCACCGACGACGACGTCGCCGACGGCGGCAGCGATCGGCTCGTCGACGCCATGGTCGTCGCCGGGGGCGCCGATCGGGTGGCCGAACGGGTCCGGGGACACCACGACGCCGGCGCCGACTACGTCTGCCTCCAGGTCCTGCCGGCCGATCCCTCCGCCGTGCCGGTGCAGGACTGGTCCGACCTGTCCGACCTGCTACATCGCTGACCGACGCCCTCGAGCAGAACGTCGGCCGCAGCGCCCGGTCATGGAGTCGACCGAGCTCGGCAGGGAACGGTTGGTGTCGCCACGACGGCCCGCGCCGAGCACCGCCGCCATCTGGGCCGATAGCTCTGGGAACATCGTCGTCGGCACCTCCTACGCGGCGGCTGGCGGCGTCGGGACGCTGCCGCTCGCCTCCTTCGCGTGACGGGGTTGGTCCGATCGAAGCCCGCCCGCGACGATGGAGCGGACGGAACGCGCGGAGGTGGGTCGTGGCCCGAGGTCGGTCCAACACGGTGTTCTCGGCGGGCTTCTTCGCCGACGAGGGGTGGGACTTCGCCGTGCGCATCGCCCTCGGCGCCTGCCAGGCGGGCACCGCCGACGCCGGGGAGGTGCTCGCGACGGTGGCGCGGATCCGTGACGCCGCGAGCTGGACCGCCGAGTGGTCGGCGCGCGCCACCCACCTCGCGGAGGCCGGCGAACACCGGGCCGGCGGCGGCGACGCGCGCGGCGCGGCCGCCGCGTTCCTCCGGGCGGCCACCTACTGGTCGCTCGCCCTCGAGGGGCTCACCGCCGAGGAGGACTCGGAGCGTCTGACCAGGACGTTCCGCGATCACCGACGATGCTGGGAGCGCTTCGTCGCCTGCTCGGCCGGGCATCACGTGCCGCTCGATGTGCCCTACGAGGACACGACGCTGCCCGGCTGGCTGCTGCGCCCGGACGACTCGGGCACGGCTCGGCCGACGCTGGTGATGACCAACGGCAGCGACGGAGCGATCAGCTCCCTGTGGGGCAGCGGCGCGGCCGCTGCGCTGGAGCGGGGGTGGAACGCGTTCGTCTACGACGGTCCCGGCCAGCAGTCGTTGCTGTTCGAGCGCGGTGTCGGCTTCCGTCACGACTGGGAGGCCGTCCTCACCCCGGTCGTCGACGCCCTGGTCGACCGCGACGACGTGGACGCCGCGCGGCTCACCGCCTACGGCATCAGTCAGGCCGGGTACTGGTTGCCGCGGGCCCTGGCTTTCGAGCACCGCTTCGTGGCCGCCGTCGCCGACCCCGGGGTGGTCGACGTGTCCACCGCCTGGACCGAGCGACTGCCCGGGAGCATGGTGGCGATGCTCGAGAAGGGCGAGCGGGCGAAGTTCAACCGCAACATGCGCCTGCCGATGCTCATCCCCGCGATGGCCCGGACGTTGCGGTTCCGGGCCCGCCCCTACCAGCGCGACGACTGGTACGACACCTTCACCGAGGCGCGCCGCTACTGCCTGACCCCGGAGCTCGCCGCGCGGATCCGCACCCCGCTGATGATCACCGACCCGGAGGACGAGCAGTTCTGGCCGGGCCAGGCCGCGCAGCTGGCCGACCTCGTCACGGGGTCACACCGCGTACCCTTCCTGGCCGCCGAGGGCGCGAACATGCACTGCCAGCCGATGGCGCGCCTGCTCACCCACGAGCGCATGTTCGCCTGGCTCGACCAGCATCTCGCCGCGGTCGCCCCCTGAGGAACTCCCGTCGCGGCGGTGGACCTGCTGTTCCGGCGGTATCGACGCGTTCGAGGCGGAGGATGAGCGGTGACGCCGCAGCGTGCTCCTCGGTCTGGTCGTGGATTGGGCTGGAGAGCTCGCGCACCCGCTCTCAGCGCCGGTCGCGAGCCATGAAACCGCTCCGCCTGCTCCCACGGCACCTTCAGCCGAGCCGGCGGGCCCCACTCCTCGCGGCCCCGCTGGTCGGGATCGAGGAACCGCACCAAGACCCGCGCCGCTCGGCGCGAGCCCAGAGGTGACACCTCCACCGGACCACGCGACGAGGTTTCTGCACCGCCCGACGCCGCCCCCCCCGGCATGACCTCGCCGAGCGGCCCGGGCGACACGTAGCCGCGGTCGTCGCCCATCCAGACAGCCCGCGTCAGGGCCTCGTCGTAGCCGGCTTCGGCCACGCCCAGCACCCGTGGCCATCTGCACCGGCAACCCCTCGCCGCTGCCTGGAGAGTCGTGCACGCCCTCAGGGGTGGTTGTCGCGGTGGAAGAGCTCGAGCTGGAACTCGTCGGGGTCGCGCAGGCAGAGCACCGCGCCGTAGTCCCGGTCGACGACGGGGGTGGACATGCCGAAGGGTCCCGAACCATGGGGGCGGCGCCTCGTCACCTCGTCCAATCCGGTAGGGGGCGGGGCGGGATGGCGGTCCAGCGTACTGCTCTCGGTGAGATCGAGCGGTGGAATTGCGCCGTTCTCGCTACGGCCTTGCTGCGGGACAGGCACGAACGGTGACTGCGCCATCACTACACGTTCAGTGCGCGCGGCGGGAGGTCGAGCGGTACGGACCCGCTGCCTGCTGTTGGCGGGCGCCGGAGAGCTCCGCCCGCACGCTGGCCGGCGCAGGGCTTCGAGGCGGCCGTTGATCGCTTCGCCCGAGCGTGGCCAGTTCCTCGAGCCCGGCGGGTATCGCCGCTCGGACCACGTCGCCGGAGATGGCGACGCTCTGACCACTGGTGCACCGTCACCGGCGCCTGCTGCTGTGGAACGTGCGGAACCTGCCGTGGATGCGCGTCGTCGCCCAGATCGTCCGTCGGCAATTCGCCGCGAGACCGAAGAAGAGGTGCGTGGGCACGCCACGCTAATCGCTGTATCCGGTCACCGATCTGATCGCCATGCTGACGGCAGGAGCCCGGGTCGGGGAGGCGCGCCGGGGCCGGTGACACCTTCTCGGAGAGACGACATGGTCGAGCTGACGGCTGACGAGCCGCCCCAGGCCCTCAGGACCGGCTCCCGCGCGCAGGCGCCGACCGCAGCGCGCCGCGACGAACCGATACCGGCCGGTCGGTCGGGGGTGGCACGCTTCGCCGACCGGGTGCCGGACCTCCTCGCCGGCTACCTCGCGTTCGTCGCGACCTTCTGCGCCGTCACGGCGATCGTGCCGCCACTGCGCGCCCCCCTGGAGTGGCTGCGGACCGCGATCGAGGTCGTGTCGGTGGAGGCGCCGCCGAGCCTGGCCACCGCGACCTTCCTGGGCATCCTCGCTTCCGCGGTGCGCCGACGGATGCGCGCGGCGTGGTGGTTCGTGGTGGCCTACGTCGTGCTGAGCCGCGTGCTGGGCGGTGTCGAGCTCACGATCGACACGGAGGCGGACGACCCGGTCACCCTCGTCGTCGGGGGCACGGGGACGTGGCTGAGGCTGGTGTTCGGCATTGCGGCGCTCGCGATCCTGCTCATCGCCCGTCCGTGGTTCACCGCGAGGACCCAGCAGCACAGCGGGTGGCGCGCGCTGGGGACCTACCTCGCTCTCGTCCTCGCCGGCACCCTGCTCGGCTGGGGCCTGCTGCAGCTGTTCCCGGGCACGCTGACCAATCCCGCGGACCGGCTCGGGTGGGCCGTCACCTACGTGCTCGGCGGTCTCGGCGACCCCGGAGCGGTGGGCATCGACGGCGCCGGGCCGCGTGCGGTCACGTTCCTGTGCGGGCTGTTCGGCGCCCTCGCCGTGCTGGCCGCCGCGTACGTGCTGTTCCGGCCTCGGCTCGACCGCCGCCGGCTCGACCCCGCCGACGAGCAGCGGCTGCGGGTGCTGCTCGAGCAGTACGGCGACGACGACTCGCTGGGCTACTTCGCCACCCGCCGCGACAAGGCCGCTGTGTTCTCGAAGTCGGGCAAGTCCGCGGTGACCTTCCGTGTCGTCTCCGGCGTCAGCCTCGCCAGTGGGGACCCGATCGGCGATCCGGAGGCGTGGCCGGGCGCGATCGAGGTCTGGCTCGACGAGGCGCGCCGGTACGGCTGGCTGCCTGCCGTGATGGGCGCGAGCGAACGCGGTGCCCGCGCCTACGCGGGCGTGGGGCTGAGCGTCGTCGAGCTGGGCGACGAGGCGGTCCTCGACGTCCGGGAGTTCTCGGTGGAGGGCCGGTCGATGCGGGTGGTCCGCCAGGCCGTGAGCCGGGTGGAGCGGACGGGCCACACCGTCCGGGTCCGGCGGCACGCCGACCTCTCCCCGGACGAGATGAAGGAGGTCGTCGAGCGCGCCGACGCCTGGCGCGACACCGACGCCGAGCGCGGCTTCTCGATGGCGCTCTCCCGCCTGGGCGATCCGGCCGACGGGCAGTGCGTGCTGGTCGAGTGCTTCGACGGTGCCGGGGAGCTGCGCGCGCTGCTGTCGTTCGTGCCGTGGGGCCGTCACGGCCTGTCCCTGGATCTCATGCGCCGCGACCGCACCGCCGAGAACGGCCTGACCGAGTTCATGGTCGTCTCACTCGTCGAGCAGGCGCGCGCCCTCGGGGTGGACCGCCTGTCTCTCAACTTCGCGATGTTCCGCGCCGCGTTCGAGCAGGGCGAGCGGATCGGGGCCGGCCCGGTGCTCCGGCTGTGGCGACGCCTGCTCGTGCTGGGGTCGCGCTGGTGGCAGCTCGAGTCGCTCTACCGTGCGAACGCGAAGTACCAGCCGATCTGGACGCCGCGCTACCTGTGCTATCGCGCCGCCCGCGACCTCCCACGGCTCGGTCTGGCCGCTGCGGCCGCGGAGGGGTTCCTCACCACCCCGACCCTGCGGACCCTGCAACGCCGCGGCCTCGCCGAGGAGGGCGGTCCGGCCGTCGTCCTCCCCCCGCCGTCCCCGGTCGAGGCGGAGGATCCCGTCGCGGCGCAGCTCGCGGCCCGCCTGTCCCGGCTGCCCGAGCAGGTCCGCGTGCGGCACGCCAAGTACGAACGGATGCTGGCCGGCGGCGTCGACCCCTACCCCGTCGGCCACCCGCGCACCGCGAGCCTCGCGCAGATCCGAGCCCGGTTCGGGCACCTCGAGGCGGACGCGGCGACCGGCGAGCGCGTGGCGGTGACCGGACGGGTCGTGCGTGTCCGCGACTTCGGTGGGCTGTGCTTCGCCGTGCTGCAGGAGGGGGACGCGCAGCTGCAGGTGATGCTCACGGCCTCCCGGCTCGGCCGCGACGGCGTGCGCGACTGGGCGCGGCAGGTCGACCTCGGTGACCACGTGGGCGTCACCGGCGAGGTGGGGACGTCCCGCCACGGGGAGCTGTCCGTGCTGGCCACCGCGTGGTCGATCACCGCGAAGTGCCTGCGCCCCCTGCCCGACAAGCGTCGCGGCCTGGCCGACCCCGAGGCCCGGGTCCGTCAGCGCTACCTCGACCTGGTGGTCAACGGCGCGGCCCGCCGCATGCTGCGGCAACGGTCGGACGCCGTGCACGCGGTGCGCGAGTGCCTCACCGGCCAGGGCTACCTCGAGGTCGAGACCCCGATGCTGCAGCCGGTGCACGGCGGCGCCAACGCCCGGCCTTTCACCACCCACATCAACGCCTACGACATGCGTCTCTACCTGCGCATCGCGCCCGAGCTTTACCTCAAACGACTCATGGTCGGGGGCGCTGAGAAGGTGTTCGAGCTCAACCGCAACTTCCGCAACGAGGGCGCGGACGCCACCCACAACCCCGAGTTCACCATGCTCGAGGCGTACGAGGCCTACGGCGACTACGACACCATGCAGACGATGGTGCAGGACATGATCCAGCAGGCCGCCCGCGCGGCGCTGGGCGGCACCGTCGTCGTCCACCAGGGCCGCGAGTACGACCTCGGCGGGACCTGGCGCGCCACGACCGTCAACGCGGCCATCTCCCACGCACTGGGCGAGGAGGTCACCGCCGACACCACCATCGAGGAACTGCGCCGCCTCTGCGATCGCGTCGACGTCCCCTACGACCCGGACTGGGGTCGCGGAGCCGTCGTCCTGGAGCTCTACGAACACCTCGTCGAGGACCGCACCCTCGAACCGACCTTCTACCGCGACTTCCCGACCGACGTGTCCCCGCTCACCCGCCAGCACCGCGACGACCCGCGCCTGGCCGAGCGCTGGGACCTGGTCTGTTTCGGCGCCGAGATCGGGACCGCCTACTCCGAGTTGATCGACCCGGTCGAGCAGCGCAAGCGGCTCACCGAGCAGTCGCTCCTGGCAGCCGGTGGGGATGCCGAGGCGATGGAGCTCGACGAGGACTTCCTGCTCGCCCTCGAGTACGCCATGCCGCCGTCCGGCGGGCTGGGGATGGGGGTCGACCGCATGGTCATGATGCTGACCGGCAGCACCATCCGCGAGAGCGTGCTCTTCCCGATCGTCCGACCCGGGCGCTGAACCCGGACCGCGTCCCTCGTGCGCCGGGACCGGGTCGCGGGGCAGGGCGGGGACGGCCCGCGGGGTTTCGCCGAGCGCCGAGACAGCCCGCAACACCCGAGGTCGATCAGGTCGAGCCCGGACGAGATAGGTGCCGAGGGCGGCGAGCCGGTCCGCGTCGGCCGGCGTGGCCCATGCCCGCAACGGCGGAGTAGTGACGGCAACGGGTGGGAGGCAGGCCCAGGCCGCACCGGGCCGCGGCTGTTCCCCGAAGCTGACCCTCCGGGCTCCTTGCCCCGCTTCAGTGACGTGCGTCACGCTTTCGTGGTCGAACGGTGCTGAGCACGCGGCGCCATCCACTGAGGCAACGCGAGACCGACGAGCAAGGGAAAGCAGTGGGTTACGGGCTCGGTGTCGACCTGGGCACCACGTTCACCGCCGCCGCTGTCGAGCGCCACGGGCACGCGGAGATGGTGACGCTCGGGGACCGGTCGGCGGCCGTGCCGTCGGTGGTCGTCGTCCGCGCCGACGGTGAGGTCCTGACCGGAGACGCCGCGGATCGCCGGGCCGCGATCGATCCGGATCGCGCCGCGCGCGAGGTGAAGCGGCGCCTCGGCGACCCGGTACCGCTGGTGCTCGGCGGCTCGCCGCACTCGGCCGCGGAGCTCATGGGCTTGCAGCTGCGCGCCGTGGTGGGGTTGGTCAGTGAGCGCGAGGGCCGCATGCCCGACGCGGTGACGCTCACCCACCCCGCCAACTGGGGCCCGTACAAGAAGGAACTGTTCGACCAGGTGCCGCGGATGGCGGGACTGCGGTCTGTCCGGATGATCACGGAGCCGGAGGCGGCGGCCGCGCACTACGCGTCGAACGAGCGTCTGGAGGAGGGTGCGCTCGTCGCGGTCTACGACCTCGGCGGCGGGACGTTCGACGCGACTGTTCTGCGCAAGACCGGCCTGGGATTCGAGATCCTCGGGACGCCGGAAGGCCTCGAGGGGCTGGGCGGCATCGACTTCGACGAGGCCGTGTTCGAACACGTCGATCGCAGCCTCGGCCGCCCGCTGTCCGGTCTCGACCCGTCGGACCCGCACGACACCACGGCCGTCGTCCGTCTCCGGCAGGACTGCGTGCGTGCGAAAGAGGCTCTCTCGGCCGACACCGAGGCCACCGTGCCGGTGATCCTGCCGAAGCTGCAGACCGAGGTGCGTCTGACCCGCGGCGAGTTCGAGGACATGATCCGTCCGTCGATCGGCGCCACCATCGAGGCACTGCTCCGAGCGTTGCTGTCCGCCGGCGTGGTGGCCGACCGCCTGTCCACCGTGCTGCTGGTGGGCGGCTCGTCACGGATCCCACTGGTCTCGCAGATGGTGTCGGCCGAGTTGGGCCGCTCGACCGCCGTCGACACCCACCCGAAGCACTCGATCGCGCTCGGTGCGGCGGCGATGTCCGGTCGCGGCTACCTCGACGACCTCGGCCGGTACAGCGGCCCGCCGAGCGGCGCCGATCCGGTGCCGACGGCCATGGCCCAGCGCGGCCCGCGCACCGGGGAGGGCCCGGACGGACCGAGCACCGGTGGAATCCCTCACGGACTGCGCGGCGTGACAGGCCCACCGAAGGGTCGCACGCCCATCGGTCAGACCGCCGCCGTCCGCCCGGTGCCGCCGTCGCCGGGCCCGGCGGGGCCGGGTACGGCGGGCCCGCCCCCGGCGGTTGCCGTCCCGGGTGCCCCGGCCGCGGGAGTCCCTGCCTCGGCCCTGCGCGGGTCGGGCTCGACGCAGGACCACGAGGCGGGCTCCGGGAACCGTCAACCCACGGTGACACTCTCACGGCGCTGGCTGATCGCCGGGTCGGCCGCAGTGGTGCTGGTGCTCGTCATGACCGGAGTCGCGATCGTGGTTCTGGTGTGGGGGCCACCGGCGGCAGCAAGTGAGACGACTCTGGAGCCGGTGAACACGGCCCAAGCCAACCCGTTCCTGCCGCAGCCCAGCGGTACCGACGCTCCGGGCGTGGCCGCGCCCCACGGCGCGTCCGGCTCCTTGGGGGGCGACACTCCGGGCCTGTTCGGGGGCAGCGGGAGCAACATCTGCCGGCGTGACGAGATAGCGAGCTTCCTGGCCAACAACCCCGACGTCGGCGCGGCCTGGGCGCAGGCTGAGGGCATCGACCCGAGCCAGATCGGCGACTTCCTGGCGCACCTGACTCCCCTGGTCCTCCGCGCGGACACCGCGGTGACCAATCACGGGTACGCCGACGGGCGCCTCACCAGTCGACCCGCGATCCTCCAGAGCGGCACCGCGGTCCTGGTCGACGGGTACGGCACGCCGCGGGTCAAGTGCTACTGCGGCAACCCGCTCACCGAACCCCCACACGACCTCCCGATGCGGTTCGAGGGCACGGCTTGGCCGGCCTTCGTCCAGGTCGGCATCGTGGTCGTCCGACCTGCGCCGGTGATCGTCGACACCCTCACCGTCGTCAACGTGGTCACCAACGACACCTACGTGATCAGCACCCCGCCATGGCGGTATGGACCCCCGCCCCCGCCGCGTCTCGTGAGGGGCTCGAGGACCTCGAGCAGTGACGCCACGCCCACAACCACGACTCCGACCGTCACCAGCACGACAGGCCTCGCCACCACGACGACGACGGGCACCACCACGGCGACGGGCACGACCACGGGGACGGGCACGGCCACGGGGACGGGCACGACCACGGCGACGGGCACGACCACGGCGACGGGCACCACCACGGCGACGGGCACGACCACCGCCACCACCGCGACGGGCACCACTACCGCGTCGGGCGCCACCACCGCGACGGGTGCCACGACTGCGACCGGCACCACCGCCAGCGTCTCGCCGACGAGCACGAGCGGACCGTGAGCCAGGTGACCTTCCCCGTACTCGCGAGGGTCTGTCGGTCGAACGTCGTCGGTGTCGGAGCCCGGGCGATCAGGCGCGGGTGAGGTGGCGGCGGAGGAGCTTGCCCGACGGTGTGCGGGGGAGCTGGTCGACCACGACGATCTGCGCGATCTTCTTGTAGGGGGCGACCCGTTCGGAGAGCCATGCCTGGACGGCGGTCAGGTCGAGGTCGGGGTCGGCGACCACGTAGGCGACCGGTTCCTCGCCGTGGCGGGGGTGGGGGCGCCCGACGACGCCGGCGTCGGTGATCGCGGGGTGTTCCACCAGCACGGCCTCGAGTTCGGCGGGGGCCACCTGGTAGGCGTCGACCTTGATGAGCTCCTTGAGTCGGTCGAGGAGGACGACGGTGCCGTCGTCCTCGACCTGCCCGAGGTCCCCGGTGCGCAGCCAGCCGTCGTCGTCGAGCACCGCCCGGGTCTCGTCGGGACGGTCGCGGTAGCCGGCCATCACCTGCGGGCCGCGGACCCAGAGCTCGCCGACCTCGCCGGGTCCGCGGTCCTGCCCGGTGTGCGGGTCGACGACGCGCAGCGCGGTGCTCGGCACCGGCCGACCCACGGTGCCCGGTCGGGTCCCGCCCGCGGCGCGGTCGGGAACGCACACGCACGCGGCGGTCTCGGTCAGCCCCCAGCCCTGGCCCACGACGGCGTCGGGCAGTCGGCGGGCGAGGGCCTCCTGCACCGACGGCGTCAGGGGCGCACCACCCACCGCGACCGTCCGCAGCGAGGACAGATCGTGGGAGCGGGCGAGGGGGTGGTGGGCCAGGAAGACCGCGAGGGGAGGAGGGACGGCGAGGAAGCGCACGCGGTATCGCTCGACGAGGTCGAGGAAGGACGTGGGCTCGAAGCTGGGCACGGTCACGACGGTGGCGCCCGCCGTCAGCGGCAGGGCGAGGTTCACCACGGCGCCGAGGACGTGGAAGAAGGGAGCGATGGCCAGGGTGGTGTCCTCCGGTCCGAGCGGCATCAGTCGGCCGGCCTGGCGCAGGGCGGCCACGAGGTTGGCGTGGGTGAGCTCGACGCCCTTGGGCAGGCCCGTGGTGCCGCTGGAGAACGGCAACAGCGCCACCGTCGACGGCTCGGCGGCGACCTCCCCGGAGCGGTGGCCGGGCTGCCGGGTGAGCACGTCCTCGAGCGAGACGGCGCCGTCGACCGGTGCCGTGCTGAGCACCGTCGTCACACCGCACCGCCTTGGCGAGGGGGACGAGGTGGGGGAGGGTGAAGGCGAGAGACGGCGCGGCCTGTGCCAGGAGGGCCCGTGCCTCCGCTGCCGTGTAGGCCGTGTTGAGCCCGGTGACGGTGGCGCCGAGCCGCATCGCGGCCCACGCCACGGCCACCCACGGGGGAGCGTTCGGGGTCCACAGCGCGACGGTGTCGTCGCGCCCGACGCCGCAGTCGTCCAGCCAGTCGGTCAACCGGTCGACGCGCCGACCCAGCTCCGTGTAGGTGACTGCCCGTCCCGAGGGGCCGTCGACGAGCGCGATGCGGTCGGGGTGGCGGCGGGCAGCTTCCTCCAGCACGTGGGGCACCGTCGCGTCGTCAGGGACGAGGTCGGGGTAGGGGCTGGTGAACATGAGACCTCCCGCTGCTTGACACGCGTAAAGTACTGGCTGGCTTGACGCATGTAAAGTCTGAGGCGTGGGCTCGACACGTGACCGCATCCTCGACGCCGCCTGGGCCCTGGCCAGCGAGAGCGGGGTGGCCGGGCTGACCCTCGCGGAGGTCGGGCGGGCGGCCGGCGTCTCTCGCCAGGCGGTCTACCTCAACTTCAAGAACCGGGCGGGCTTGCTGATGGCGATGGCGCTCCGCGCCGACGAGGCCTCGGGCTTCGTCGCGCGGATCGCGGCCACCCGCGAGCTCCCGGCCCGGGAGCGGTTCGCCGCCGTCCTGGAGGCATGGCTCGCGCACATCCCCACGATCCTGCCGGTGGCCCGGGCGCTCGAAGCCGCCACGATCACCGGCGACGAGGGCGCCGTGGTCTACCAGGAGCGCATGGAGCAGTGGCGGCGGGTCGTCAGCAGCGCCGTGCGCGCCCTGGCGTCCGCGGGAGCGCTGCGCGCGGACTGGACTCCCGAGGAGGCCGCTGACTGGGTCTGGGCGCACACCCATCCGAGCGTCGACCACCACCTGCGCCTGGAGCGCGGATGGTCGCGGGAGCGGGTGGCGTCCCGCGTGATCGACGGCCTGGGTCGAGAACTCCTGCGACCTCGGGCTGCGTCACACCCTTTCGACGCCGCCGACTCGGACGTGGAGGTGTCCGCCGATACGGAGGCATGTGGGACACCGCCGGCGAGCACGAAGGGTGCGCCGCGAGTGTCTACTTCTCAACGATCTTCCAGTAGGAGTCCTTGCGAGTGACTTTCCCGTCGCGGAACTCCCAGTGGTCGCATCCTCGCACGCGGACCTTCTCGCCCTCGGGAGTCGTGCCCGTGAGCAGCCATTCAGAGACACCGAGGTCGCCGCTGATCCAGTGCCGGTCCTCGCCATAGTGGACGTCGGGGAGACCGTCGAAGCGGGCCGCCAGGCCCTCGCGCACCGCCGCCTTCCCGACGTGGCGCCGCCCCCAGGGTTCAGGACCCTTCGGCATGTCCAGGGAGCATTCATCGGCGAAGAATCCCATGATCTCGTCCAGGTCGTGCGCGTTGAAGGCGAGGGTTATTGCTCTCAGTGTTTCCTCGGTGGGTCGATCGTCCGCCATGGTCATGCTGTCCAGATGCGGTAGGGGTCGGGATCGGGTGGCGGCCAGCGTACTGCTCGCGGCGAGATCGAGTGGTGAATTGCGCCGTTCGCTACGGCCCTTCTGCGAGAAGGGCACGAAAGCTGCAGGACCCCTGAGCGCGCCGGAGCGCGTCGGCACGACGGCCGCGCTGCACCGGGACCTCGAGCACGAGGACCGAGCCGGGGACGGCCTCTCTCGGTCGCGGTCCCGCGGCGGGGCGGAGGACTGCGTCGGGCCACACCGGACCTCACGCCCCGCGCTCGAACTCCCAGACGAGGACGCCGGGCAGGCCGACGTAGGCGGTGCGGTTGGCGTCGGGGATGAGGCCGGCGGTGGGTGTGGCGGCGGCCTCGGCGGTCAGGCTCGGTTCCTCGTAGCTGCGGACGGCGAGGCCTGCTCGCAGGCCGGCCGTGACGTAGTCGGAGGGCTTGTGGGCGTGCAGGCGCATGTAGGCGCGGCCGCCGTCGACCGTGAACTGCGGCTGCCAGCCGAGCATGACGAGGAACGGGTGGACGTCGCTGATGATGACGCGACCGCCGGGACGGACGACGCGGGCGAACTCGGCGAACGCGGCGTCGAGGTCGGCGACGTGGACCAGGGCGAGGGCGCAGACGGCCGCATCGACGGAGGCGTCGGGCAGGGGCAGGCGGGTCAGGTCGCCCAGCAGGAACCGCGCGTCGGGGACCTTGGTGCGGGCACGGTCCACCATGTCCGGGGACTGGTCGACGCCGGTGACCGCGTGGCCGCGGCCGGTGAGGTACGCCGACCAGCGGCCGGTGCCGCACGCGGCGTCGAGGACCTCCCCGGCGGGGAGCGCGTCGAGCAGGCGTCGCAGCGGTGGTTCCTCGATGCCGAACAGCCGCAGGGGACGGTCGTAGGTGGGGGCCCACCGGGCATAGCCGTCGGTGAGGCCGAGCTCGACGCCGACGCTGTCGGTCGGCACACCACCGTCCAGGAGGGCGAGCGTCTCGGCGAGCCGCGCCGCCCGCGCCTCGGGTTCGTCGGAGTAGAGCGACCGGAGCAGCGCCAGGCCCTCGACGCCCACCATCAGCTCACCGAGGGTGGGTCCCGATCCGGTCACGTCGCGCACGCTACTGGCGCGACATCGAGACTCCCAGCGAGGACGTGATGAGCGTGAACAGCCCACGACGTCCTCTGACAGCGGTCAGGCGCTCCACGCCCGGGCGCGCCAGAAGGCGGTGAGCGCGCGTGCTGCGCGCGCCGGGTCCTCGGCCATCCACCAGTGGCCCAGCCCGTCGAGCACCGCGACCTCGGCGCCCGCGCGTTCCGCAGCTCGCCGGGGGAGCTCCTCGGAGCCGACGAAGGGGTCCGCGATGGCGACGATCCCGAGCCCCGGGCGGGCCGCCAGGGCCGGCAGTCCCTGGCCGAGCTCGGCCATGACCGGTTGGGCGGCCGAGCGGTAGAGCGCGAGGACCGCCTGCTTCATCTCCTCGCCCTGCACGCCCGCGATCTGCAGCGCCTCGGCGCGACCCAGGCCGAACTGCTCCATCTGCTCGGCCCGCTGCTCGAGGGTGCCGCCGAACATCTCCTCGAGGTGGGCCTCGCCGTCCCCGGGCGTCTGCCAGATCTGCGCGAGGTCGTGCCAGGTGTAGTCCGGCTCGAACAGGCCCAGCGCGTCGCTGGCCCAGCTGCGCACCAGCTCCGGGCGCTGCATGACCGCGGTGACGACGTGGCCGCCACCCCAGTCGTGGCCCAGGAGGTCGACGGGCCGGTCGAAGCGCTCGAGCTCGCCGATCAACCAGTCGCGGTAGGCCGTGACGGTCGCGGGGAAGCCGGCCGGGAGCGGCACGCCGAACCCGGGCGGGGAGAGCCGGACGACGTCGTCGACGCCCGCGCGGGCCAGCTCGGCGACGAGCGGGTCCCACAGCGCCGCGCTCTCCGGATTGCCGTGCACCAGTGCCACCGTCATGACGCCGCATCCTGCTCTCTCGGAGCGGGTGCGGCACGGCTGCCGACCACGACCCCCGACCGGTCCTCGACCACGGCGTCGGTTGTGCGCCAGGTCGCCAGCGGGCCGTGGGCCCAAGGATCCCCTGGAACCCGGTCTGCCTGCGCCGGGGACGACGCGCCGTTCGTTTCCCCGTCTCCCCGAACGGCTATCCCCGCTGATCCCCACGTCGACGGCCACGGTGCCGCCTGCGGGGAACGATGACGGGAGCAGGACCATGACCAGCGAGAAGCACGACGCGACCAGCGAGTCGACGGGCGCCGGGGGCAACGGTCCCACCAACATCCCGGAGGAGTCCGCGTCCTCGGAGTCAGAGCTCGCGCTGTCCAAGCAGGCGGCGCGGCGAGACGGGGACGAGGACGGCGAGTAGGACCACGTCGTCGGCTCCGGCGCCCCCCGACCTCGTGAGGGCGCCGGTGCCGCGACGGTGATCGACCACGGTCCGCAGGGCCGGGCGCCTCAGCCGAAGAACACCGCCGCCTCGGCGTAGAGGGCCGGGTCGACGAGCTTGAGCTGCTCCGTCGCCTCGTGCAGCGGCACCGTCACGATGTCGGCGCCGCGCAGGGCGGTCATCTGGCCCCACTGGCCCGCCGCGACCGCGTCGATCGCGTGGAGGCCGAAGCGGGTGGCGAGCCAGCGGTCGCGGGCGGTGGGGGTCCCACCCCGCTGGACGTGCCCGAGCACCGTCGTGCGGGCCTCCTTGCCCGTCCGGGCCTCGATCTCGCGGCCCAACCACTCGCCGACGCCACCGAGCCGGACGTGGCCGAAGGCGTCCTTCTCCCCGGTGAGCAGCACCTCTTCGCCGTCCTTGGGCATCGCGCCCTCGGAGACGACGATGATCGGCGCGTAGTCGAGCCGGAAGCGGGCCTGCACCCACTCGCAGACCTGGTCGATGTCGAAGCGGACCTCGGGGATCAGGATGGCGTTGGCGCCACCCGCCATGCCGGCGTGCAGCGCGATCCAGCCGGCGTGGCGCCCCATCACCTCGACGATCAAGGTGCGGTGGTGGGACTCGGCGGTGGTGTGCAGGCGGTCGATCGCCTCGACCGCGATGTTGACCGCGGTGTCGAAGCCGAAGGTGTAGTCGGTGCCCGAGAGATCGTTGTCGATCGTCTTCGGCACCCCGACGACCCGGACGCCGGCGTCGTGGAGCTCGCTGGCGACGCCGAGGGTGTCCTCCCCGCCGATGGCCACGAGGGCGTTGACCCCGAGGTCCTGGAGGTTCTTCTTGATGCGCCCGACCCCGTTCTCGATCGCGAACGGGTTGGTCCGCGACGACCCGAGGATCGTGCCCCCGCGCGGGAGCAGGCCGCGCACGGCCGGGATGTCGAGAGGCCGGGCGATGGCCTCCAGGGGCCCGCGCCAGCCGTCCCGGAACCCCAGGAACTCGTAGCCGTACTCGGGCACGCCGCGCCGCACGATCGCCCTGATGACGGCGTTGAGACCGGGACAGTCGCCGCCCCCGGTGAGGATGCCCACGCGCATGACCGGAGGTTCCCACGACATCGGTGGTCGGGCGTAGCAGGCCCCGACCGGGATGCGCGTCGAGCGGGCCGGACCGTGCTCGAGCGCTGCACCTCGTCAGCGCGGGGACGCCGGCGCGGGGTGGGCCGTCACCGCCTGTGCGGCGATCCGGGACAGGGCCTCGACGAGCTGGATGCCGGCGTCCTTGCTGGGTTGCTGTTCGGTGAGGACGGCGAGGAGGACGGGACGGCCCGCCGCGGTGACGATGCCGACCGAGCCGACGACCCAGCGTCCGTCGTCGGCGTCGACCGGCGTCCACCCGTTCTTCAGGGCGGTCGTCGTCCCCGGGTCGGCGGCCGCGCTGACACCCCAGCGTTGCTCCTCCACGACGGTGGTCATCAGCTCGTGGGCGAAGTGGCGGGAGTCCGCGTCGAGGGGTCCCGGCGCGTGCAGGGCGGCGAGCAGCGCGAGCCGGTCGGACGCCGGTGTCGTGCTGCTGCCCCAGTGATCGAAGAGCTGGGTGGCGCGCACGCCGAGACGACGGTGGGCCGCGTCCAGCACCGGCACCCCGCCCAGGTCTTCCCAGAGGCGCGAGGCGGCGTCGTTGTCGCTCTGCTGGATCATCAGGGCGGCCAGCTCCCGCGCCTCGGCGGACGGCGGCTGTCCGTCGTCCTGGCTCTGCAGCAGCAGGGTCTCCAGGATGTCGAGCTTCACCACGCTGGCGGTCTGGATCGGGGTGTCGGCGGCGTAGCCGAACGGCCGTCCCGTTGCGACGTCCAGCGCGGCGACCGAGACGTGGTCGACCGAAGCTCCGGTGACGAGACGGTCGATCGCCGCGGTCGCGTCACGTGCGGCAACGGCTGGGTCGACGACCGGGACGGCCGGTGCACGGGGCGGGCTGATGCCCGGTGCCGGAGCGGGCCCCGGTGCCGGACCGACGTCGTTCGTGGCCGTCACGACGAGCACGCCCAGCACCAGCGCGAGGAGGGCCCCACGGCGCCGGCGCCCCCACGACCGACGCCGTGGGGCCACGGCACCCGGTGAGACCGGCGCGACCGTGGCCACACCGGGTGTGGGGCGCCGCGTCGGCGGGACGGCGATGAGCCCCGGAGGTCGCCCTGCCGGGGGCAGCGGCACGGTCGGCGGGTCCCTCGGCGGAGGCGCCGTCCTCCGCGGCACGAGGCGGACCTCGATCGTCGGCCGGTGCCACGAGCGCTCCCGCGGGCCGACGGTGGGGACGACGGTGTCACCCGTCGGATGCCCCAGATCGTCCCCGTCGCGGATGTGCGCCGCCGGTGACGCGCGATGCTCCGTCCCGGCACGCCGCCGGCGGAATCCGGAGGTGGTCACGTCACCGGGTCGCCTTCGCCGAGGCCTGACTCGGTGCCGCAGCGGCCTGGTAGGCGGACAGGAACGCGACGAGCTCGGGGATGGCCTGCCCGACAGCGTGGGCCACCGGCACCTGAGCGGGCGTGTAACCGTGACGCCCGAGCAGCTCACCGAGCTCGATCAGGAAATGGACCGACGGGAACTCGTCAGGATGGCGGGCCATGGCCGCCACCGTGGAGTGACGCCCGTACGCGGTCACGTCGCCACGCCGTGGAGTCGGCGTCGTGGTTCCGGATCGCGCGCTCCGCAGCCGCCACCGAATCTGCGCTCGCCCTCGACTCATCGGTGACCCGGCGCGCCGACACTCCCGTGCCTCGACGTCGGCAGCCAGCCGGCGTCCGGAGTGAGGAGGTCCGGTGAACGCGCGAGAGCTGATCGAGAAGAACCTGGAGTGTTGGAACGCCAAGGACCAGGCGGGCTGGTCCGCCACCTTCGCCGAGGACGCCACGCTGGCCGCGCCGGGCGGGGTGCACGGGTCGGGACCGGAGATGGTGGCGACCTTCTATCGCCTGTGGCAGGAGGCCTTCCCCGACAACCGGTGCCGCATCGTCCGCATCGTCGACGGCGGGTCCAGCGGCGTCCTCGAAGCGGTGTTCGAGGGGACCCACACGGACACGCTCCACGCCCCCAGCGGCGATCTGCCGGCCACCGGTCGCCGTGTCAGCGTGCCCTTCATCAACGTCTGCGAGATCTCCGGCGACCGGTACACCGACTTCGTCCTGTACTTCGACCAGGTCGAGCTGCTGACCCAGCTCGGACTCGTCGCCGCGCCCGTGGGGTGATCGCGGCGCCCCTCACGGCCAGGCGCCGGGCGGCCCGCGCGGCGCCTGGCGGGGTGTCGACCCGCTCACCCCCACCGCCGGCACCGCACCCACCGCACGCGAGGTGCTGACCTTCGCCGGGCTGACCCTCGTGGTGCACGCCGACGCCGCAGCCACCGGCGGGGTCTTCTCCGTGATCGAGGAGCTGCCGCCGCTGTCGGACACCCCGCTGCACGTCCACCAGCACGAGGACGAGTACTTCCACGCCGTCGAGGGCGAGCACGTCATCCGGATCGGCGACCGGGAGCACCGGCTGGCCCCGGGCGAGAGCGTGGTCGCCCCGCGCGGGACACCGCACGCGCAACGCCGCGTCGTGCCCGGCGAGGGACGGATCCTCCTCGTCGTCGCCCCGGCCGGGCTCGAGGGCTTCTTCCGCCGCCTCGCCGACGCGGAGGCCCGCGGGTGCCTCGACGACGAGGCCCGCCGAGCGGCCTCCGCCGCGTACGGGATCACCTGGCTCCCGGACACCGACGTCGAGATCGAGATCGGGAACCACCACCGCGTCGAGGACGAGCTGACCGACACCCCTCACCGAGGACCACGACCGGCTCGACCGCTCCTGTAGCGCCCGCGATCGAATGACGCGTCCGCCGGGTCCAGGTGTCAGCGCCGTCACGGTCGGCAACCCCGAGGGTGACGCACCGCGCCCGGGACCGATCGCGTCCGCACCGCCCGCCGGTCCCGCCCAGGGCGCTCGCCGAGACACCGGGTCGGGCGGGGCTCGCCGCGCAGGGCACGACGGCGTGGGCTCGGCCCGGACACCCGCCGACGGGACGAGGCATGTCCTTCCCCGCCCGCAGGGGCGCCCGGCGCGCCGTCGTGCGCCTCGCCGTGGCCGCCGCCGTGACCCTCGGTGCGTGCGGCACCGCGTGCGCCGCCGCACCGCCCCCGTCTCCGCCGCCACCGCCAGGGGTCGCCGCGCCACCGGCAGCACCGACAGCGCGGCCCGTCCCCCTCGCCGTCCCGGCCGAGCCCTGGGACAGCCTGGCCCGGTGCGAGACCGGCGGCGACTGGCACGCCGACACCGGCAACGGCTACCACGGCGGTCTGCAGCTCAGCCCCGTCACGTGGGCCGCGCACGGCGGCGACGCGTTCGCCCCGCGGGCCGACGAGGCCAGCCGGGAGCAGCAGATCGTCGTCGGTGAGCGGATCCGGGCCGAGCAGGGCTGGGAGGCCTGGTCGAGCTGCGCCGACGAGGTCGCCCCGAACTGACCGACTCGTCCCCGGGGACGCGACGAGGGGTGACCCACCGCGGTGGGCCACCCCTCGCCGACTCCTCGTCCTGCCTCGCCGTGTCCGGTCCCGACCCCGCCGCGTCTCGCCGTGCTCTGCAGTGGCCTGGCTCCCGCACCCGAGGGAGGTGATGGCTGCCCGGCCGGCCCGAGAGCCAGAGGTCGGTGGGCAACCACGGAGAACGGTAGGGGCCGCGCGCGGGGTGTGGCAGCGGCCGTCACGGAACTACTTCCCGGGGGCGACGTTGACGGTCGGGGCCTCAGACCGGCGGGATCGCGTCCCTGTCCTGTCGGCGGATCTCGACGCCACCCCAGAGCGCCAGCCCGGTGACGTGGAGCGGCGGGGCTCCCACCGGCGGCGGGGTCGTCGGCGGTCCCGACAGGTCGCCGAAGCCGCCCATCACGCCCCGGCCGTCGCAGCGCACCTCGACGTCCGGCCCGACGATGATCACGACGCCGCCCATGACCGCGACGACCCGCAGGGTGGTGCCGTGCGGGTCGAGACGGGCGTGGCGCAGATCCAGCTCCGCGCCGCCCATGAACACGAGCACCGAGTGCTCCGGACCCGGCGCCCACTGCCCGCGCCGAATCGTCGCCCGCCAGAGGGAGAACGACGACGTCGGCGCCACCGCGCCGGTCGCCGGCGGCGGCACCCGGTCATCGGGGTCCGACCCGCTCATGCCGGCCCCGGACCCCGGCGTCGGGTCACCGGAGCAGCCCGCGCGTGACGAGCTCGACGCCCTCGGCCGTGACGTGGTGCGTCCGCCCCGAACCCCCGGCCACCCGGCTCCCGCTGCGGACCTCCACGGTCGGCTCCGCCGTGTCCTCCGCCCAGCGGCAGGCGAAGCCGCCGTACATCCCGGGCACCGCGACCCACATCGTCGCCTCCGGGTGCTCGAGCAGCGGCCCGAGCTGCGGGGGCCGCAGGCGGCGGCCCAGCCGCCGTGTCCGCACGTCGACCAGCGCCCACAGGAAGATCTCGAGGTCGGTGCGGGTCTCGTCGTCCACCGCCACGGCGGGCTCCGGGCGCAGACGTTCGGCGAGCTCCGTGCGCCCGAGCCGGCGCGCCAGTGTCTCGGCGGTCTCGCCGTCCCCGCTGCGCACCGTGCGCCAGGCTCCGCGCCCGACGAGGTCGTCGACGACGTCGGGGTGTGCGCCCTGGAGCGCCGCGTGGTGCAACGGGGCGAGCCCGCTGTCGTCCCCGGCACGGAAGGCGTTGGCGCTCAGCGCGGCCGGCAGGTCGTCGTCGGTCCGGTCGAGCAGGCTGGCGACGTGGGCCCAGTGGCCCTCCTCGACGGCGTCGGAGAGGGCATCGCGCAGGGCGAGGACCTCGGGCGGGAGGTCGGAGCGCTCGAGGACGGAGTCCCAGGCGAGCCGCGTCACGGCCGGGGCAGGTCGGACCATTGCGCACACCCTGTCCGACGGCGGCCGATCTGTCAGTCCGCTGGTCGGACGGGTCGGTTGCTCGCCGGCCCGGGCACGGCGCCGCGGGGCGGTCAGCCGGCGGCGGCCCGGATCGCGTCGGCGTCGGCCGCGAGGGTCTGGACGATGTCGGCGGCCGGACGGATGTCGGAGATCAGCGAGCAGGATTCGCCGGCGTAGAGCACCGACGAGTCGAGATCGCCCTCGAAGCCCTCCATCGGCATGAAGATGCCGTAGCGCGGGAGCTCGATGGTCTGCCCGCCGACGGGCATCTTGCCCGTGATCTCGCCTTCGCCGGCCCGTTCGCCGCTGGGGGGCGACCCGGCCGCCTCCCACTCGTCGACGATCCGGTTCCGCAGTACCCGATGGGCCGCGTCGGGCCACCCGAGATCGAAGAGCTTCGTGTAGTAGGTGTCGGCGGCGGTGGCCGCGACGACCCTGTCCTTGTACGCCGCGCGCGACTCGTCGCTGCACACGAACCGCGTCCCCAGCGACACCGCCTGGGCGCCGAGCGCCAGGGCGGCGGCGAGCCCGCGGCCGTCCGCGACGCCTCCCGCCGCCACCACGGGCAGGGGCGACACGGCGTCCACGGTGGCGGGCAGGACGACCGACAGCGACTCGACGCCGCGAACGTGCCCGCCCGCTTCCACCCCCTGGATCATGACCGCGTCCACCCCGGCGTCGGCGGCGGCCTTCGCCTCCTCGGCCGACCCGACCTGGGACACGACCCGTGTCCCGACCGCGTGCGCCCGCTCGACGTAGGGACCCGGGTCTCCCCAGAAGAGGACGAGGACCGGGACCCGCTCCTCGAGGCAGGCCTCGACGGGCGCGTCGTCCTCGAGCAGCGGGAGGATGAGGTTGACGCCGAAGGGGCGGTCGGTGAGCTCGCGCGTCTCGCGGACCTGCTCGCGGAGCACCGGCTCGGGCAGCCCGCCCATGCCGAGGACACCGAGGCCGCCGGCGTTCGAGACCGCGGCAGCGAGGGCCGGACCCGCGAGACCTCCTCCCATCCCCGCGTTCCAGATCGGGAGATCGACTCCGAGGGTGCGACAGAGGTTCGTGGTGAGCATCGGTGCTCCAACGCGCGTCCGAGAGGTAGGCCCTGTGCGAGGACTGTCGCGCCGGGCCGGCCGGTCGTCAACGGCGGTGGTCGTGAGGCGCGACGGACGCGCCGCGGCGCTCACCGGCGAGCGATGTCGCCCGCCGATGAGCGCCGCGAGGTCTCAGATGGGCAGCGCGCTCATGGCCGGTTCGCCGGCCTCGGTGTCGTCGGTGCCCGCGTCGGTGGTCTCGTCGGTGGTCTCGTCGGTGGTCTCGTCGGTGGTCTCGTCGGTGGTCTCGTCGGACTCCTCACCGTCGGTGGGGGTCGCGCCCGGGACCTCGGGCGAGTCGGAGCCGGCGATGTCGATGTCGGCGGTGTTGCCGCTGAGGTTGCCGTTCAGGATGTCGTTGCAGACGACGTTGCCGAGGTTCGCGCCGCCCACCGGTGCCTGGGCGAGCAGGTTCCCGGCGAGGGCGTCGCCACCGATGCCACCGTTGGCCTCGGCGTCGCCACCGGTGACGTTGCACGACGATCCGGCGTCACCGTGGTGCCGGTCGTGGCCGGACTCGTGGGCCGAGGCCAGCGGCGCCGCCGCGGCCAGGCCGGCGGCCACCCCGATGGTCACGGCACCGAACTTCTTGAGCATGTCTCTCCTCGTTCACACATGCGGACATGAGGTCGAGACGAAGAGCCCGCTCGCCGTCGGCGAGCACGAACAGTGAACCCCCCGTCACGCCACCACGGGCGAGGCGACCAACCACGTGCCGTGGCGTGATCGCTCCGTGCGGTGACGCAGGGGGCCCAACGAAACTTCCGTGGCTCGGTCACGGCGGGATAACGACAAGGTCACGGAACGGACAGACCGTCGGCGCTCGGGCTGACGCAGCGTCTCGTCGGCCCGAGCCGGGACGGCCCGCGATCACTCGATCCAGGGACGAGGTCGGCACCGCGACCTGACGTCGTGCGATGTTTCGACCGGGGTGCGAGCTCCAGCGGTACCCACTCCGGGTGAAGCGCGTCCCGCGACTGATCCCCCCCCCGGGTCGGGCCTCAGGCCGTCGCCCACTCCGACACGGTCGTGAGGGCCTGCCTGTCCGCCGGGCCGATGCCGGGCTCGGCGGCGGCCTTGTCCACGGCGGCCCGGCGCTCCTCCGGGTCGGGGGACGTCAGCGCGTGGACGTGGTCGACCAGCGTCCAGAGGTAGCCCTTGGGGTCGCGCCGGCCGCCGGGCTTGCGGCCCAGCGCGGCGCGCAGCGTCCTGACGGAGGGCTTCTCGGCGTCGGGGAGGTACTGCGCGTCGACGCCCCGCAGGAGCCGGTCCAGGTCCGACTCGGCCAGGAGTCCGTCCTGGGCGAGCGCGGCGAGGGACGCGAGGACCCGGGCGCGGCTGCCGCCGGCGGCGTCGTCGTCGACCATCGCGCACCAGGTCACGGCCGTTCCGACGGTGCTCGCGGTCTCCGCGTCGAGGGTGCCCTCCCGCCACCACTCGCCGAGCGTGCCGGCCCAGGGGCGGCGGTCATGGCGGTCGTCCGAGGACAGCGCGTGGAGGAGCTGGCGGAGTCGCTCGGGATCAGGTGTCGCTGGCATCGCGGTGATCCTGACAGCGGATCCCCGGCGCAGGAAGCCTCCGACCCGACGAGCCGCAGCGACGCCAGGGCCCGTCCCGTCGCCGCGCGTGACCTGGATCACAGAGCAGGAGGGAGTCGACGATGACGAGCGCCCGGGCACACGTCCGCACCGAGCCCGACGACGAGGTGCCGCCGACGCCGCGACAGCAGGTGCCGCGTGTGGCCCAGCGGGAGGTCCCGGAGCTCCCCGAGGACGAGCTGCCGTCCGTGCCCGACGACGAGACGGTCGAGCCGTCGGAGCCCGCGCTGCCCCCGGTCGACGCCCCGCACCGGCAGGACACCGAGGACGAGCCGGCCGCCCCTCCTACCGCTCGGTCGACGCCGCGTAGGTGAGGATCACGACGCCGTCGTCGAGCGCTGTCGTGTCGGTGAGCGCGAAGCGCCCCGACGACCCGGGCCGGTGGAGCAGGTCGCTGCTCGAGCCCGTGCCGACGAGGAACGGGTGCACCCACAGGCGCAGCTCGTCGAGCAGGCCCCGAGCCATGAGGCCGTGGGCCAGGGGGCCGAAGCCGTACTGGACGATGTCGCCGCCGGGCTGCTCCTTGAGCTCGCGCACGGTGTCGAACGGGTCGCGGTCGATGACGGTGGTGTTCGCCCACTGCGGGTCGGCCAGCGTCGTCGAGACGACGTACTTGGCGAGCGCGTTCATGCGGTCGCTCGCGGGGTCGCCCACGCGGGCCGACCACACCGGCGCGAAGACCTCGTAGGTCCGCCGTCCCATCAGCACCGCGCCGCTGCGCTCGAGCAGGGCGGTCTGGACGTCGTCGCCCTCGCTGCTGCGGCTGCCCAGCGACGGCCAGTGCTGCGGGCCCTCGATGACGCCGTCGAGGGTGACGTAGGTGGAGTTCACGATGCGCCGCACGAGCTCGCTCCCGGGTCCGGTGATGCTTCGACGGGAAGCGTCGTCGGACGACGTCGCCGACGTCTTGCACCGGAACGCAGCCTCAGAGGGCCAGGAACGCCTCGCCACGCGCGATCTCGGCCGGCGTGTGACCGATGAACGCGCGGAGCGACCGCGTGAGGTGTGGCTGGTCGTAGTAGCCCGCCGCGGTGGCCACGTCGGCGATCTCGCCCCCGCCGCTCAGGAGCCGAGCGGCGTCCCGGGCCTGCTCGATCGCCCGCACCGTCCGGCGCGACAGCCCGACGGCCCGCGCGAAGCGGCTCTGGGCGGTGCGCACCGGCACGCTCCGCGGACGGTCCTCCTGCCACAACCGCTCCACCAGCGGGTCGACGACCAGCACCCCGACCCGCTCGAGATGCCGGACGAAGACGTCGACGTTCTGCGGCGTCGGCATCTCCCACGCCTGCCCGCCCAGCACGACGCGACCGTCCGGGAGGATCGGCAGCACCGCGTCGCGGTGGTCCGCGAGCCGGGCGGGAGGGCAGGACGGGAGGAAGGCTCCGACGCGGAAATCGGCGCCGAAGTACTCGGCGCCGCGCGGCGACGACAACGTCGACGCCCGCGCGATCGGACCGCGGAGGTGCGCGCGGGTGACGCCCCCGACCCGCACGAAGCCCAGCCCGCCCCGGGCGGAGGCCAGGGAGCTGAAGTCGACGGGCTCGTCGCACGCCGCGACCCACACCCGCTCGACCGGCCCGTCCGCCCCGCCGACGACGCGACTGGACAGGCCCACGGGGGCAGTGAAGCAGAATCGCGAGCGCCCGCCGAGCGAGGAGTCGCGTGGGGTCGGTCGACGAGGTGGTGCGCGATGGCGCCCGTGTTCGCCGTGCGCGTCACCGAGGCCGTCGGCGGCGCGGCGGTGGCGGTGCGCGCCCACGGCGGGCAGACGCTGATCGATCCGGAGAGAGGCGGTCTCGCCGGCTCATGACGTTGAACCGGCGAGACCTGGATCGACCATCGGCCCGCGGGCGCCCCTGTCGACCTGGCGCGATGTTCCCCGGTGGATGCCCGGCCCTAACGTTCGGCGACCGCCGGTCCCCCGGACGCACGACGGCCCCGGACCGAGGCGCGGTCCGGGGCCGTGGGCGAGTCGCGCGCGGCTACTGCTGCCGGCGCTGGTCGGCTTCCTTCTCGTCCGCCTCGGCGCGGGCCTTCTGGGCCTCCGCCTCCTTCTGGCGGGCGGTGTCCTCGGCGTCGGCCTTCTTCTGCTGCTCCTGGCCTTCGCGAGCCCAGTCGTCCTGGCCCGTGACGGCGCCGACGGCCTCCTTGGCGCGGCCCTTCAGGTCCTCGGCGGAGGTGTTCTCCGACACGGCTGCCTCCTTCGTCGAGCGAGTCGTGGTCGCGCGCGGAGCTACCCGATCGTCAACCCGGCTCACACGCCCGCGGCTGAGAACCCGCGGTAGTCCGTTCGGGGTAGGCGTGCCACCCGTCCGGGGAGGGGTCCCGACCGCTCGTCGTGCCGGACCCGGACCTTGGGCGGACGGACGGGCGGGGCCTCTCAGGTCCGGGGGTGCGCCCGTGGGCGGCCCCTAGCGTCGCGGCGTCGATCGACGACCAGGGAGGTGTCGCCCGTGGCGACCGACGTCGCGGAGAGTGCGGGACCGGTCGGGACGGCGGGAACGGCGGACGACCCGCGCGTCACCACCGAGCTCGCCGTCACCGGCATGACGTGCGGGACGTGCGCGGCGCGCATCCAGCGGCGGCTCGGGCGCCTGCCCGGGGTCGAGGCGAGCGTGAACTACGCGAGCGGCCGCGCCCGCGTCACGCACCCGCCGGAGCAGGACCCCGACGAGCTCGTCGCCGCGGTCACCGCGATCGGCTTCGGCGCCACCCCGGTCGCGCCGCTGGTCCCCGCGTCCGTCCCCGCGCCACGTCCCGCGCCGGACCGCCCGAGCACCCGCGCGAGGACCCCCGACGCGGACGCGCCCGACCCCGAGCTCGGCGAGCTGCGCCACCGCGCCCTGGTCTGCCTGGCGCTGACGCTGCCCGTGGTCGCGGTCGCGATGAACCCCGACTGGCAGTTCCGGTACTGGCAGTGGTTCTCGCTCGTGCTCACCGCGCCGGTCGTCATCTGGGGCGGCTGGCGGTTCCACCGGGCGGCGGCGAAGAACCTGCGCCACCTCGCCGCCACGATGGACACGCTCGTCTCGGTGGGCACGCTCGCGGCCTTCGGCTGGTCGTGCTGGACGCTGTTCTTCGGCGGTGCGGGGCTCGGCGGCATGCGCCACGGGCTCTACCTCATCCCGCAGCCCGACCAGTTCGACGGCGCGCGCACGATCTACCTCGAGACCGCCGCGGCGATCACCACCGCGGCCCTGCTCGGGCGCTGGATCGAGCGCCGCGGGCGACGCCGCGCCCTCGGGGTGTCGGCGGCCCTCATGGCCCCGCCGGCAGCGGAGGCGCGCGTGGTGGTGGGTGACCGCGAGCTCCCGGTGCCCGTCGAGGGCGTGCAGCCCGGCGACCGCATCGCCGTCGCCGCGGGCGAGCCGTTCCCGCTGGACGGGCGGGTCGTGGAGGGCCGCTCGAGCGTCGACGCCGGCGCCATGACCGGCGAGTCGGCGCCCGTCGACGTCGGGCCGGGCGACGAGGTGCTCGCCGGGACGCGCAACGAGACCGCACGCGTCGTCGTCGAGACCACCCGCGCCGCCGCGGACACGCAGTGGGCCCGCATGGCCCGCCGCGTCGAGGAGGCCCAGGCCGGCAAGACCGCGATCCAGCGCCTCGCCGACCGCGTCTCGGCGTGGTTCGTGCCGGTCGTGATGCTCGTGGCCGTCAACACCCTGCTGTTCTGGGGCGTCGCGGGCGAGGGGTGGGGCTTCGCGATCGCGGCCGGGATGGCGGTGCTCGTCGTCGCCTGCCCGTGCGCGCTGGGCCTCGCCACGCCCACCGCGCTCGCCGTCGCCACCGGCCGCGGCGCGCAGCTGGGCATCCTGCTGCGGGGGCCCGAGGTGCTCGAGTCGAGCCGGCGGGTCGACACCATCGTGCTCGACAAGACCGGCACCGTGACCACGGGCCGCATGACCCTGCGCGCGGTGCACACGACGCGCGAGACCGGCCGCGAGGAGGTGCTCGCGCGGGTCGGCGCCCTGGAGGCGGAGCTCGAGCACCCCGTGGCGCGGGCGATCGCGGCCGCGGCGCGCGACGAGCTCCCGCCGCACACGGCCGAGGTCCGGGACGTGACGACCCTCGACGGGCTGGGCGTGGCCGGCACGGTCGACGGCGTCCGCGTGCTCGCCGGCCGTCGGCGGCTGTTCGAGGAGCAGGGTGTCGCCCTCCCCGCCGAGCTGGCCCGTGCCCTCGACGCCGCCGCGTCCCACGGCGCGACCACCGTGCTCGCCGCCTGGGACGACGGCACGGGCGCGCCGGTCGCCCGCGCGGTGCTCGAGGTGGCCGACGGTGTCCGCGAGGGCTCCGCCGAGGCCGTCGCGGCGATGAAGGCGCGCGGCCTGCGCCCGGTCCTGCTCACCGGCGACAACCCCGCCGCGGCCGCCGCCGTCGCCGCCGAGGTGGGCATCGCCGCCGACGACGTGGTCGCCGAGGTGCTGCCCACCGAGAAGGCCGACGAGGTCCGCCGGCTCCAGGAGCAGGGCGCGACCGTCGCCATGGTCGGCGACGGCGTCAACGACGCCGCGGCGCTCGCCCAGGCCGACCTGGGCGTGGCCATGGGCACCGGCACGGCGATGGCCATCGAGGCCGGCGACGTCACCCTCGTGCGCGACGACCTGCGCGCCGTGCCCGTCGCCCTGCGCCTGGCCCGCCGCACGCTGGGCACGATCCGCGGCAACCTGTTCTGGGCGTTCGCCTACAACGTCGCCGCCCTGCCGCTCGCCGTCGCCGGCCTGCTCAACCCGATGATCGCGGGCGTGACCATGGCACTGTCGAGCGTCTTCGTCGTCGGCAACAGCCTGCGCCTGCGCCGCTTCCGTCCGTGAGCGTTTCCCGGCGCCACGGATCGGCAACGCCGCACTGTTGCTCGTCGGGAAGGGGTGTGCAGGTGTCGCAGGATCCGCAGGAGCTCGCGAAGTCGGTGTCGGAGGCGGCGTCGCGGGACGGGCGTCGGCTCGCGATCGTCGAGTCGTTGACCGGCGGGCTGGTGTGCAGTGACCTCGCGGCGTCGCCGGGGTCGAGCGAGTGGTTCCGCGGCGGCGTCGTCGCCTACGACCGCACGACCAAGCACGGCGCGCTGGGCGTCCCGGACGGCCCCGTGGTCTCGGAGCCGGCGGTGCGCACGATGGCGGAGAAGGCCGCGGACCTGCTGGGCGCGGACCTGACGCTCGCGGTCAGCGGTGCCGGCGGCCCCGAGCCGCAGGACGACCAGCCGCCGGGCACGGTGTGGTTCGCGATCGACGACAAGGGGTCGACCGAGGCGTGGGTCGAGCAGTTCGAGACCGACGAGCCGGGCGAGGTCCTCAAGAACACCCGCATCCGGTCGCTGCAGGCGATCCTCGACCACCTGGGCGGCTGAGATGATCGGCGGCGTGGTGGACCACGTCGTCTGGGACTGGAACGGCACGTTGCTCGCCGACGTGCACGTCGTCGTCGACGCCACCGCCGCCAGCCTCGCCGCGGTGGGCGTCGACGCGGAGATCGACCTCCAGCGCTACCGCTCGACGTTCCGGCGCCCGCTGCGCACGTTCTACGAGGACATCGTGGGGCGCAGCGTGGACGACGCGGAGTGGGCGCGGGTGAACGCCGTCTTCGGCGAGCACTACCTGGGCCGCGAGCCGGCGCTGCCGCTGGCCGACGGGGCGCTCGACGCGCTGGAGCGGTTCGCCGACGCCGGGTTCGGCCAGTCGGTGCTCAGCATGCTCGGCCACGACGAGCTGCACGCGACCCTCGGGCGGCGCGGCCTGCACGACTGGTTCGTCCGCGTCGACGGCGACCACCACCGCGACGGGCGCAGCAAGGCGGCCGCGCTCGCGGAGCACCTCGACGTGCTCGGGCTCGAGCCGGCGCGCGTCGTGCTCGTCGGCGACACGCTCGACGACGCGGCCGCGACGGCGGCGGTGGGCAGCGCCTGCGTGCTCGTGGCGGAGCACTCCACCCACCACGCGAGGGACCTGCGCACCGTCGCCCCGGCCGTCGACACCCTGCCCGAGGCGGTCGAGCACGTGCTCGCGTTGCGCCGATCCGCGCCCTCCTCGACGTAGTCTGCCGTCGTGGCCCTGCCGTCCGAACCATCCCCCGTGCCCGCGTACGACCGCGTCGTCCTGGTGTACAACCCGCAGAGCAGCGGGGACGGCGAGCAGCGCGCCGAGGACGCGCGGACGACGCTGGCCGAGCACGCGCCGCACCTCGCGGTGACGATCGTGCCGACGCAGTACCCGGGGCACGCGCGGGTCATCGCGGAGCAGGAGGCGCGCGCGGGCCGCACGCTGGTGGTCTCGGTGTCCGGCGACGGCGGCTACAACGAGGTCGTGCAGGGCGTCATGGCCGCCGGCGACGGCACGACGTCCGGGGCCGCGGCCGCGGTGATGCCCGCCGGCAACGCCAACGACCACCGGCGCGCCACGGCCCAGCGTCCGCTGGTCGACGCGATCGCCGCTGCGCAGATCAGCCGGATCGACCTGCTGCGCGTCCAGGTGGCCGGCGAGGACGCCCCGCGGTGGGCCCACTCCTACCTCGGCCTGGGCATCACGCCGACGGTGGCGCTCGAGCTGGAGCGCGGGGGCAAGGGCTCGCTGCGCGAGGTCATCACCACGGTGCGGGCGTTCTCGCAGTTCCACCCGTTCGCGGTCGACGTGGAGGGCCCCGGGGACATGGCCGGCCGGCGCCGCTTCGACAGCCTCATCTGCGCGAACACCACCGAGATGGCGAAGTACGTGACGCTCTCCGACGGCGACCCCGCCGACGGGCTCTTCGAGGTCATCACGCTGCCGCACCGCTCGAAGCTGCGGCTGCTCGTCTACGCCGTGCGCGCCGCCGTGTCGGGCCTGGGCCCGCAGCCGCGCACCGACCGCTTCGCGTTCACCACGCTCTCCCCGATCCCGGTGCAGCTCGACGGCGAGGTGCTGGAGCTGGAGGGCGACCGCGGGGTCACCGTCGAGATCGCCCAGCACGCGCTGGCGACCGTGGTGTGAGCCTCGAGGAGGCCCGCGCGGAGACGGCGGCGCGGATCGAGGCGCTCACCGCCCAGCTCGCGGGGATCGTCGAGACGGCGTCGGCGAGCTCGGGCGACGACGAGCACGACCCCGAGGGACAGACGATCGCCTACGACCGCGCCCAGGTCGCCGCCCTGCTCGCCGCCGCCCGCCACGACCTCAACGAGATCGACGCCGCCCGCGCCCGCGTCGACGCCGGCACCTACGGGGTGTGCGAGCGCTGCGGACGCACCATCGCCCCCGAGCGCCTCGAGGCCCGCCCGGCCGCCCGCACCTGCGTGGCGTGCGCCGACCGTCGTTCGTGAGCACTTTCCACGGCTATAGGCGTGGAAAGTGCTCACGAGGCTAGGGGCGGCGGAACGGGACCGACGGGTCGCGGACGGGGCGGGGACCGGCGGCAGCGGTGAAGCGGTCGCGGGCGGCGCGGGCGGTCTCGCCGTCCTCGCGCAGCCCCGGCGCCATGGCGTCGCGCACCGGCGTCAGCAGGAGCTTGCGGTCGGGGTGCACGACGCTCGTCAGCCGCAGGCGGGTACGCATCCACTCGGTCAGCCGGGCCTCGTCGGCCTTCGTGAGCACCACCTCCGCCGCCCAGGTCGGCGCGAGCGCGAGCTCGTCGAGCAGCAGCCCGGCCAGCGCGCGGCGCAGCGGCGAGACCCCGGTGCGGTAGAGGTCCTGGCGGGTGACCCGGTTGCGCAGCATCGTCGCGTCGCCGACGTCGAGGAGCACGGCGCCGGCGTCGGTGGGGTGCACCGGCCCGTCGACCGGGACGTCGGAGCCCCACCACGCCACCAGCCCCGCGTCCCGGCCCAGCCCCGCAACGGCGTCGTCGAGCGGCGCCAGGGGCACCGACAGGGCCGCCACGACCCCGAGCACGACCTCCTCGTCGACGGTCACGACCGCCTCGCCCCCGACGGTCGCAATGACCCGGCCAGCACGAACGCGGCCACCGCCGCCACCGGCACCAGGACGAGGCCCACGCCCACCGACACGCTGTCCGCGACCGCGCCGATGATCGGCGGGAACGCGAGGAACCCGAGCCGCGCGAGCCACCCGACCACGGCGATCCCGTCTCCGGGGCGCACCCCCGGCACCCGGCCCGCCGCCGCGAAGCCGAGCGGGAAGATCGTCGCCACCCCGAGGCCGGTCAGCGCGAACCCCGCCACCGCCGCCACCGGGTGCGCCACGAGCAGCGCCCCGGCCATCGACACCGCGGCCAGCGCCGCGCCCGTCCGCGCGACCGCGACGGGCCCGAAGCGGTCGACGACCCGGTCGCCGGCCAGCCGCCCGAGCGTCATCGCGGTCTGGAACGCCACGAACGGCAGGCCGGCGACGAACGCTCCACCGCCGAGGTCGTCACGCACGTAGATCGCGCCCCAGGACGCCGCGGAGTCCTCGATCCCGCCCGAGGCCACGAGCAGCGCGGCGAGCGCGAGCAGCGGGCCGGCGGCGATGACGACCGCCCGCCACGGCCCCTGGCGCGCACCTCCGTCGGCGTCGTCGACCTGCTCCGCCTCCGGCTCCGGACCGGGCAGGGACCAGCGCCACGCCAGCACCGAGACGACGACGAGGACCGCCGCCACGACTCCGAGGTGCACGAGCAGCGGCACGCCGAACCCCGCCGCGGCCGCGCCGAGCAGCCCCGCGCCGACCGCGGCCATGCTCCACACCGCGTGCAGGCCGTTGACGATCGAGCGCCCGTACCCGGTCTGCACGCGCAGCCCGTGGGCGTTCATGGCGGCGTCGGCCCAGGCGTCGGTCAGCCCGAGGACGAACAGCGCGGCGGCCAGCGCGATCCACGAGGGGGCGAGCGCCACCGCCGGCAGCAGGATCGCGCCCGCGAGCCCGACGCCCGCCCCCGCCCGGCCGCTGCCGACCCGGGCGATGAGCGGTCCGGCGAGCACCCCGAACACCAGCGCGGCGGCCGGGAACGCGGCGATCGCCGTGCCGAGCGCGGCGTTGGAGAGGCCGAGCTCGTCGCGCAGGGTCGGGAACCGCGGGACGATGCTGTTGTACGTCGACCCGTTGACGACGAACATCCCGACCACCGCCACCCGCGCCCGGCGCAGGGTGACGTCCGGGCGGGTCACGGAGTCCACGTCACCGACCGGCGCGCCACCTCGTGGATCTGGGCGACGGCGAGGTCCGAGAGCGGGTCGCCGAACGCGGACAGCAGGCGCGGCAGCTGGCCGACGCGGGAGACGGTGACGCCGCGCGGGCGCCCGTGCCCGGACAGGATCGCGCCGACGACGGCGACGACCGGGTGCACCGCCGGCGGGTCCAGCGTCTCCGTCGCCCCGGCGGCGCGGGCGAGGGCGATCGAGATCCGCTCGCCGACCTCGATCCCGATGCGGCGCGGGCGTCCGAGGTCGAGGGTCGAGCCGCCACCCAGGTCGAGCGCCTCGTCCTCGATGGTGATCCGGCCGCCCGGCTGGTTGACGACCTCGATGACGAACACGCCCGGCGGCCCGATGAGCACGTGGTCGAGGACGAGGTCGCCCTCAGCGAACGCCATCGGGACGCTGTGCAGGATGCGCCAGCGCGCACCCCGCCCGCGGCGCAGCGTCGGGGCGCGGGTGAGCTTGGCGACGGCCTCGGCGACGGCGTGCTGGCCGTCGGCGCGCAGCCGGTGGGGGCGGTCGGCGTCGGGCCCGCGGGTCGCGCGGGCGGTCGCCGCCTCCTCGAGCAGGCCGTGCCCGGGCCGGTGCAGGGCGAGGTCGTCCGAGGCCGGGTTCCAGCCGCCCTCGGGAGGCTCGACGCCGGCACCCAGCGCGGCCGGCTCCGCCTCGGCGGGCCCCATCGGCGGCAGGCCGTTCTGCCACAGCCAGGCGTTGGCCTCCTGCGCGAAGCGTTCGCGGTAGCCGGCGGGGACGTCGTGGGCGATCCGCGAGGAGAGGTCGAGGTGCCCGAGGGGCAGGCCGTCGGACGAGGTGACGTAGAGCCGGTCCGACCCGGGGCGGCGCTTGCGGCGGGCGGGCATCAGCCGGCCTGCCCGGCGCGGTCGAGCCAGCTCGAGATGCGCTCGTGCTCGCTGCCGGTGAGCCCGCGGATGCCCGTGACGACGGCGCGCTCGATGCCGCCGCCGAGCAGCGGGATCGCCGCCGTGACGTCGAGGTCGACCGAGAGCCGGCTCCCGCCCCCGGAACCGTCGCCGGGACCCTCCCCGACCACCGACATCGTGCCCTCCGCGCTGATCGGTGTCCCCGGCACCGCGACGTACGCCCGGCCCTCGCACCGCGTCGGGGTGAGCCTCCACTCCTCGGTGCGCTCGATGACGAGCACCCCGGACAGCAGGCGCTCGACGACGGCGGGCACCTGCCCGGGCGGCACCGGCTGGCGCAGGACGACCCGCACGCGCCGGGCGCCGTCGGCGGGCGACGTGCGGTCGAACGCGACGACGTCGATGCGCCCGGACCCGTCGACGTCGAGCTTGACGCGGTGGAACTCGGGGTCGGCGAGCGCGGCGGCGAAGGCGGGGACGCCGTAGGGGTAGGCGCGGCTCAACGCCAGCCGGGTGCTCACGTGGGGCGAGGGTAATAGGAGTGGCGGGACGCGCAGCGGAGGTGATCAGAACGCGTAGCGGATCCTCAGCCACGGCGCGTGGTGCGCCACCAGCTCCCGGAACCGGGCGACGGCTCGCCGCTTGACGTCGACGCGGTAGCGCACGACGTCCCCGCCGTGCTGGGTGCGCTTGGCCTCCTGGGCCTCGGGGCGCCACAGCACGTCCTCGGCCTGCGGGTGCCAGCCGAGGTTCACCTCGTGCAGCCCGGCGTGGTGGGTCAGGAGGATGACCTCGCACGCCGCCTGCGCCTTCGCGCGCTCGGAGAGGCGCTCGCTCAGCTCGTCGAGCAGCAGCGCCCACTCCGACTGCCAGCGCTCGCGCAGCACGACGGGGGAGAAGTTGAGGTGCACCTCGTAGCCGGCGTCGACGAAGTCGTCGACCGCGGCGATGCGCTCGTCGATCGAGCTCGTCCGGATGTCGAGGAGCTTGGCGTCGCGCCGCGGCATCAGCGAGAACCGCACGCGGGTGCCGCCGCGGGGGTCGAGGGCGAGCAGGTCGCGGTTGACGTGCTTGGTCGCGAACGACGCCTTGGCGCCGTCGAGGCGGGCGAACTGGGCGACGAGGTCGGCGACGTTGTCGCTGACCCGCGCGTCGACCGAGCAGTCGGAGTTCTCGCCGAGGTCGTAGACCCAGTCGAGCGGGTCGCACTGGTTGGGTTCCGGCTTGGGGCCCTGCCTCGCGACGTGCCGGGCGATCGCGCGCTGGATCGCCGCGATGTTCGTGAACACCGTGATCGGGTTGGCGTAGCCCTTGCGCCGCGGGACGTAGCAGTACGCGCAGGCCATGGCGCAGCCGTTGGCGGTGGACGGCGCGATGAAGTCCGCGGAGCGGCCGTTCGGCCGGACCGTGAGCGACTTCTTCTCCCCGAGCACCAGGTGCTCGGCCTTGACCCGCACCCAGCGCGCGACGTTCTCCTCGGCGCCGTGCAGGTCGGGGATCGCCCAGTGCGAGTCGATCTCGACGACCAAGGCGTCCGGGAACCGCGCGAGCACCTCCTGGCCGCGCAGGGACGCGAGCGACGCCGGCTCGGCGTGGATCGTCGCGACCTCGAGCAGGGGACGGGTGGCGGTCACGGCTCCAGGGTGCCGATCAGCGCCCGCGCCTGCGCGCCGGCCCGGAACACCTCGACCGGTCGGCCCGGACGGATGTGACGGCCCTCGCGGCGCGCGAGGTCGGCGAGCACGGGCGCGACGTGCTCCGGCCCGCCGAACTGGAACCCGACCTGGGTGACGTACGCGCCCGCGGCCTCGCTCTTCGCGTCGAGCACGGCACCGACGTCGACGGCGACGTCGGTGCCGCCGACCTCCGGCGCCCCGCGCGCGTCCGGGTGGCGCACCGCGTAGGGCGTGTCGCGCCACCACGCGGTGCGGTCGGCGTCGACCAGCCCGGCGACGACGGCCGTGACGACCTGGTGGTCGACGTGGTCGCCGACGGCCTGCGGCGCGAGGACGAGGTCGGCGCCCGCGACGTGCTCGCGGATCGCGTCGGCCACCGCCCCGGCCACGTCGTCGCCGTCGTGGCGCCCGGCGAACAGGGCGGCGGGCGAGTGGTAGCCGCGGTGCGGGGCCTCGAGCAGCCCGAGGTGTGCGCCGCGCACGCCGAGGCGCGCGAGCGCGGCGTCGTCCTCGTCGCGGCGCAGGGCCATGTAGTCGACGTCCGGCGCGAGGCCCTTGTCGGTCTGGCAGGCGAGCGCGAACCCCGACGGCGCCGCGACCGAGCCGGTGAAGACGGTGAGCACGAGGACGTCGTGGCCCGCGGCGGCCAGGCGCGCGAGCGTGCCGCCGGCCGAGAACACGGCGTCGTCGAGGTGCGGGCTGACGGCGACGACGCCGAGGGGACGGGAGCTCACGAGGTCTCCGTGATCGAAGTACCGATACGGACACTCAACGTCAGCGACGGCACTTCGCTGACACTCACAGCAGGTGCGGCGCCGCGCGGAAGCGGCAGTCGGGGTCGACGGGGACGTCGTCGATGGCGGGCACGGGGACGTCGCGCACCTGGTCGTAGACGTCGGTCAGGCGGTGGGCGATCACCGGCCACGACCAGCGCTCGCGGACCTCGTCGAGCGCCCGGCGGGCGAGCCCGACGCGCAGCTCGGTGTCGTCGAGCACGCGCGCGATCCCGTCGGCCAGCGCCGCCGGGTCCTTGGGCGGCACGAGCAGGCCGTTCTCGCCGTCGCGGACGCAGTCGCGCACGCCGACGACGTCGGTGGACACCACGGGCAGCCCGGTCGCCATGGCCTCGAGCACGGTGTTCGAGAAGCCCTCGGCGTAGGTCGGGCTGACGAAGACGTCGCCGCGCCGGTAGACCTCGTGCGCGTCCTCGTAGGCGGTGTAGCCGAGCTGCGTGACGTGCTCGTCGAGCCCGAGCTCGGTGACCCGGTCGGCGACGGTGCCGGTGTCGGGGCCGATGCCCGACACCACGAGGTCCAGGCGCCGGCCCCGGTCGAGCAGGTCGACGACGGCGTCGAGCAGGTCGAGCACACCTTTCCGCGCGTCGACGCGACCGTGGTAGAGCAGCACGGGCGGGTCGGACAGGGCCCCGGGCGTGCGGGCGGGGGTGAAGCGCTCGGTGTCGGTGGCCCCGGAGACGACCGTCCAGCGGCCGGGGTCGACGCCGTGGCGCTGCGAGACCTCCGCGGCGAACGACGACGAGCCGATGACCAGCGCGGGCGCGTCGGCGAACACCGCCCGCACGAGGGTCTCGTGCGTCACGCAGCACGTGCCCACCCAGTGCCCGTCGCCGCCCTGGACGCTGACCACCGCGGGCAGCCCGAGGTCGTGCGCGGCGCGCAGGACGGCGAGCCCGTTGGGGTAGGCGTACTGCGCGTGGAGCATGTCGAACGGCGCGCGGGCGTGCTCCTCCCCGATCGTGCGGCGCATCGTCTCGACGTCGGCCTCGAAGTCCGCCGGGCGGCCCTCGACCACCTCCTGCTCGCCGAGCGCCTCGAGCGCGACGACGTGCACGCCCTCGGGCACCCGCTCGGGCGGCGGCGGCCCGCCGCCGTAGACCGCGCGGCCGGCCTGGTCGCCGCGGTACTGCGAGATCAGCACGACGTCGTGGCCCTCGCGGACCAGGTGGCGCAGCAGGTTCTCGGCGTAGGCGCTCATGCCCGACACCGCGGGCCAGTAGCGGCGGGACACGAAGCAGATCCTCACGCGCCGGCCTCCATCTTCCTGATCGTCTCGAGGGCCGACGGCACGAGCGTGTCCGCGCGGTGCGAGTCCCGGCTCAGCTCGAACGAGACGAGACCCGGGTGCCCGACGGCGCGCAGCGCGCCGAGCACCGCCGGCAGGTCCATGTCGCCCTCGCCGGGCGCGCGGTGCTCGTGCACCCCGCGCGGCATGTCCTCGACGGCGACGGCGCCGAGCAGGGGCGCGAACTCGTGCACGGCCGCCTCGGGGGTCCAGCGCCCGGAGACGATGCAGTGCCCGGTGTCGAGGGCAAGGGTCACCTCGGGGACGTCCAGCGCGAGCCGCACCCAGTCGTCGCAGTCCTCGACGAGCATCCCGGGCTCGGGCTCGACGGCGCAGACGACGCGCTTCCCGCGGGCGTGCGCGACCACCTCGTGCACCCCGTCGACCAGCCACGACCAGGCCTCGTCGCGGTCCTGCCCCGTCGCCGGCACCCCGGCCCAGAACGACACCGCCTCGCTGCCCAGGTCGGCCGCGACGTCGACGCACGTGCGCAGGAAGGCGGCGCGGCGCGCGCGGCCGTCCGGGTCCTCGGTGATCAGCGTCGGCTGGTGCTTGCGGCGCGGGTCGAGCAGGAACCGCGCGCCGGTCTCCACGACGCTGTCCAGCCCGAGCCCGCGCAGGCGGTCGGCGAGCGCGGCGGTCCGGCGCCCGAGTTCCGGGGCGAACGGGTCGTGGTGGGCGACGTCGAGGGTGAGGGCCACGCCGTCGTAGCCGCAGTCGGCGAGCAGCGCGAGCGCGTCGTCGAGACGGTGCGAGGTGAGCCCGTTGGTGTTGTACGCGTAGCGCAGTGCGTGCGGGGAGGACTGCTCCGGACCGGACATCCCGGCCGAGGTACCACCCCGGCCCGGAGCAGAACCCACCGCTCGTCCGCCGCTCGTCGCGGCCGTCGCCGGTGATCGACGAGGCCCAGCGGTCGACCGGGTGCGGCCTGCGGTTGGTGCAGCATCTGCACGCACAAACAGTGATGTTGACCACAAGGGTCCGGGCCGCGTTCAGTGACCTCCACACGACGGCGCGCGAGCAGCCGGTCGGAGCAGCACGACCACCGCGAGAGTCACCTGTCGGGAGGAGGGCACGCATGACGGATGCGCGGCGGCCCGGAACTCCCGGCCGCGGTCCCGGCGGGGGGCGTTCCCTCAAGACCGCGGCCGAGGCACTGGCGGCGCTGCGCTTCCTCGGTGCCGCCGAGGACGGCGTCACGGCCGAGGCCCTCGGCGCCGAGCTCGGCAAGAGCACGGCGACCGCCCGGTACCTGCTCAACACCCTCTGCCAGGAGGGCTTCGCCGTCCGCGACCGGCAGACCGGCCGGGTCCGTCTCCAGGAGGCCCCGCCGTGGGGTGGGGCGTGGGGTGACGCCGAGGCCCCGCAGGACCTGACGCGCTACGAGCTGCCCGAGCGGCTCTCCGACGCGGTCACCGAGCTCTACTGGCGCACCCGCCAGCGCACCTACCTCGCGCGCTGGGAGGACGAGGACGCGACGGTGATCGTCGACGCCCGCGGCCACCAGGGCCTCGCCCGCATCCCCGACCTCGCCGAGCGCATCCCGCTCGCGTCGGCGCACGCGCTGGCCGTCACCAAGGCACTCATCGCCTCGTCCGGCACGCACGCCGCCGCGCTGCGCGAGCGCTCCCGGCTCGAGGCGTTCACCGGCACCACGATCACGAGCACCCCGGCGATCGAGCTCGAGCTCGAGCGGGTCCGCCGGCGCGGCTACGCGGTGGACCGCGAGGAGTACGCCGAGGGCTTCTGCTGCATCGGCGCGCCGATCTTCGCCCCCGACGGGCGGGTCGCCGCGAGCATCGCGATCTCGACCCCGGCGACGCGCTTCGAGGCCCACGCCGAGGAGCTCACCGGCGCCGTCCGCGACGTCGCCAGCACGGCGACACGCGGATGGCTGGAGTCGGAGCCCGTCACGGGCGACCTGCCCCCGCCGCGACCGGCCGACCCCGTGCCCCCCGGGCACTGACGCGGGCCGACACCGGCCGTGCCGCCCCCGCACGGGGCGGCCACCACCACGGACCACGGCTGCGGAACCCCGCAGGCCGAGCACGAACTCCACAAGGAGAAGAGATGAGCCGTCAGAGTTTGGCGAAGGCTCACCAGAAGATCCAGGAACTTTCCTGGGAGCCGGTGTACCACGAGCCGTACATGAAGTACGGGACGGACTACACCTTCCGCAAGGCGGCCAAGAAGGACCCGCTCAAGCAGGTCCTCCGGTCCTACTTCCCCATGCAGGAGGAGAAGGACAACCGCGTCTACGGAGCGTCCGACGGCGCGATCCGCGGGAACATGTTCCGCCAGGTCCAGGAGCGGTGGCTGGAGTGGCAGAAGCTCTTCCTGTCGATCATCCCGCTGCCGGAGATCTCGGCCGCCCGGTCGATGCCGATGCTGTTCCAGGCCGTTCCCAACCCGGAGCTGCACAACGGCCAGGCGATCCAGATGATCGACGAGGTTCGGCACAGCACGATCCAGCAGAACCTCAAGCGGCTGTACATGAACAACTACATCGACCCGGCGGGCTTCAACAACACCCTCCGGAACTTCCACTCGGACTACTGCGGCACCATCGGCCGTCAGTTCGCCGAGGGGTTCATCACCGGTGACGCGATCACCGCGGCCAGCATCTACCTCACGATCGTCGCCGAGACGGCGTTCACGAACACCCTGTTCGTGGCCATGCCGGCCGAGGCCGCGGCCAACGGTGACTACCTGCTGCCCACGGTGTTCCACTCCGTGCAGTCCGACGAGTCGCGGCACATCTCGAACGGCTACGCCACGCTGCTCATGGCGCTGTCGGACGAGGACAACCGCCAGCTCCTCGAGCGCGACCTGCGCTACGCGTGGTGGAACAACCACCGCGTGGTGGACGCCGCGATCGGCACGTTCATCGAGTACGGCACCAAGGACCGCCGCAAGGACCGCGAGTCCTACGCGGAGATGTGGCGCCGCTGGATCTACGACGACTACTACCGGGCGTACCTGCTGCCGCTCGAGAAGTACGGCCTCGTGATCCCGCACGACCTGGTCGAGGAGTCCTGGAACCAGATCTGGAACAAGGGCTACGTCCACGAGGTCGCGCAGTTCTTCGCCACCGGGTGGCTCGCGAACTACTGGCGCATCGACGGCATGACCGACGAGGACTTCGAGTGGTTCGAGTACAAGTACCCGGGCTGGTACGACAAGTACGGCAAGTGGTGGGAGAACTACAACCGTCTGGCCAAGCCGAACGGCCACCACCCGATCGTCGCCGAGGACGTCGACTACGTGTACCCGCACCGGTGCTGGACCTGCATGGTCCCGTGCCTCGTGCGTGAGGACATGGTCGTGGACAAGGTCGACGGTCAGTGGCGGACGTACTGCCACGAGGCCTGCCGCTGGACCGACGCCGAGGCCTTCCGGCCCACGTACCAGGGTCGCGAGACCCCGAACATGGGCAAGCTCGTGGGTCACCGCGAGTGGGAGACGCTCTACCACGGCTGGAACTGGGCCGACGTGGTCTCCGACATGGGCTTCGTCCGCGACGACGGCAAGACCATGACGGCGCAGCCGCACCTCGATCTCGACCCGAAGAAGATGTGGACGCTCGACCACCTGCGGCGCATGCCGCACGTGGCCAGCCCCAACGTCATCCTCAACGAGATGAGCGACGCGGAGCGTGAGGCGTTCGTGGCGGACTACAACCGCCAGGGCCCGGCCGGCCGTCCGGCCGACGCGACCAGCTAGTCGCGGCCGCACCACGGTGGGGTGAGAGGGAGGGCCGGGTCCGCCCGGCCCTCCCTCGATCCCTCACGCCCTCGTCCGGTCGAGGACACCCCCCTCCTCGTCCGGATCCCGGCCCACACCTCCCGAACGGAGAAGCCATCGATGGGTGACAAGCACCGGGTCCGCTTCGAACCGGTGGGCATCGAGATCGAGGTCGACGAGGACCAGACGATCCTGCGTGCCGCCTTCGAGCAGGGCGTGCAGCTCATGCACGGCTGCAAGGAAGGGCAGTGCGCCGCCTGCAAGTCCTTCGTCCTCGAGGGCGACATGGACGAGATCGAGCTCGACAAGTACTCGACGTTCGCCCTGCCCGACATGGAGCGCGAGGAGGGACAGACCCTCCTCTGCCGCGCCCACGCCTACGACGACCTGGTCATCGAGCTCCTCAACTACGACGAGGAGATCATCCGCAGCGGTCTCCCGGTGCGGAAGGGCACCGTGGAGGTGCTGTCCAACGAGGCCGTCACCCACGACATGCGCCACCTCGTGGTCAAGCAGGTCGCCGGCGAGGACATCAAGTTCTTCCCCGGCCAGTACATGGACCTCACGGTGCCCGACACCGGCGAGGTGCGGTCGTTCTCGATGGCGAACCTCCCGAACCGCGAGGGCGTGTTCGAGTTCGTCATCAAGATCTACCCGGACGGCGCCTTCTCGCAGTTCCTGGAGAAGACGGTGGCGCCCGGTGACCGCATCGAGGTGGAGGGCCCGTTCGGGACCTGCACCCTGCGCGAGAACCGCACCTCCGACATCGTCTTCGTCGGCGGCGGCGCGGGCATGGCCCCGCTGCTCGGTCTCCTGCGGGCGCTCGCGGAGAAGGACGGCGAGCGGAAGGCGCGCCTCTACTACGGCGCGCGCACGAAGGCTGATCTCTGCTTCGAGGACGAACTGCGCGCGCTCGAGGAGAAGATCCCGGGCTTCCGCTACGTCCCCGCACTCTCCGAGCACACCGGCGACGACTGGGACGGCGCGACCGGACTGATCACCGAGGTCGTCCGGGAGAACGAGCCGGGCCTGGAAGGGATGGATGCCTATGTGTGCGGGCCGCCGCCGATGGTGGATGCGGCGATCGCCCTGCTGACCCAGCGCGGAATGGACGAGCAGCACATCTACTTCGACAAGTTCACCACCACCGGAGAGCCGGAGGACGAGGGCTAACCCATGACCAGCACCGAAGAACGTCCAGAGCGGAGCGTTCCGAAGCCCGTCTTCACCGACGCGGAAGCGGGCGCCAAGGAGTTCCCCGACTCCGGGCCCTCGGCCCGGCGCTACAACTACTTCAAGCCGGCGAAGCGCAAGCAGACCCACTACGAGGACGTGACGGTCGAGGTCCAGCCGGACCCGCGCCACTACCTCTCCCAGGGGTGGATCTACGGCTTCGCCGACGGCTCGCGCGGCTACCCGCTGACCTGGACGAAGCTCAAGGCGTGGGGGGTCGACGAGCCCGAGCCCGAGCGCGGCCCCGGCTCCGGCGGCAAGCACGTCGAGGACTGGCCGGCCCACGGGTGGCACGAGTTCCGTGATCCCAACGAGGAGTGGGAACTCACGATGTACCGGTACAACGCCAACGTTGTCCGGCAGGTCACCCAGAACGTCGAGAACGCCCGCAACGCGAAGGCGTTCGACCAGTGGACCCCGAACTGGGTGCGCTTCGTGGAGCGCAACGTCGGCGCCTGGATGCACATCGAGCACATCCTCGGCCTGTACGTGTTCGCCGCGTGCAACCGGTCCGGCCCGACGAACATGCACAACACGGCGATGGCCGTGAACAGCGAGCACAAGATCCGCTTCGCGCAGGACCTGGCGCTCTACAACCTCACCCTCACCGAGGAGATCGAGGGCTTCGACGGCTCGGCCCACATCGACGCGTGGAACAACGACGCGGAGTGGCAGGGCGTGCGCAAGGTCGTCGAGGAGATCACCGCCATCGAGGACGACTGGGGCGAGATGATCTTCGCCACCAACATCGTCTTCGAGCCCCTGATCGGCGAGCTCTTCCGGTCGAACCTGGTCATGCAGTCGGCGGCCGGCCACGGCGACTACGTGACGCCGACCGTCATGGGCTCCGGGGAGTACGACTACGCCCAGCGCGACCTGCGCTGGACCGTCGCGGCCTTCGCGCCGCTGACGCAGGACCGCGAGTTCGCGGACCACAACAAGGAGCTGTTCAACGGCTGGCTCTCCAAGTGGGTGCCGAAGTGCCTCGAGGCGGCCCGCACGATGCAGCCGATGTGGTCGCAGCCCGACGCCAAGCCGCCGCGGTTCGAGGACGCCCTCGACCGAGCCAAGAGCCGTTTCTCCGCGATCCTCACCGACCTCGGCCTCGAGACCCCGAAGGAGCTGAACCAGTGACCAAGAGTTTCAAGACGGCCGAGAGCCCGTTCAAGCAGGACAACACCGAGTCCGGCATGGCCGGCGTGACGCTGATGAACAACCAGATCGGCGTCGTGGTGGCCGAGGTGATGGACCGTCAGGAGAACGTGACGGTCAAGCACCTGCCCTCGATGATCCGCGTGGACTGCGTGGGCCGCATGGACTTCGTGTACGCGGAGATCTCCGAGGCGCTCGGCGAGGAGCCCGACTTCTACAACGCCGCCGAGTTCGAGGAGAACATGTCGACCCACTACGGGAAGATGATCCACATGGACGACCGGACGATCATGTTCGGGAATCTCGAGGAGGCCGCCGAGTTCATCGGCGACATGCTCCCACCCGTGGTGAAGAAGTAGGACCGGTGGCCGGGTCGCCGTCCGCTGCGGGGGCACCGCGGGCGGCGGCCCGGCCGCCTTCTCTCCCTTTCGCACTGATCGCCCCGTTCGCGCCCACGAGGAGAAGAGAGGCCGTACGAAGCCATGGCCAAGGAACTGCGATTCGGTCCCGACGCACGACGCGCGCTCCAGGCGGGGGTGGACCAGCTCGCCGAAGCCGTGAAGTCCACGCTCGGGCCCAAGGGGCGCAACGTCATCCTCGAGAAGATCACGGGCACGCCGGAGGTCACGAACGACGGCGTGACGATCGCGCGGGAGATCTACCTGCGCGACCAGTTCGAGAACATGGGCGCGCAGGTGCTCAAGGAAGCCGCGGTCAAGACCAACGACGTGGTCGGTGACGGCACCACGACGTCGACGGTGCTGGCCCAGGCGATCGTCCGCGAGGGCCTCAAGGCCATCGGCCAGGGCGGCAACCCGGTGCTCGTCAAGCGCGGGATCGACGCCGCCGTGGCGCGGGTGGTCGATCACCTGGCCTCGGTCGCGCACCCGGTCGACGACGTCGAGGCGCTCTCGCGCGTCGCGGCGATCTCGGCCAACGACGACGACGCCATCGGACGCGTCGTCGCGCAGACCCTGCACACCGTCGGCGACGACGGCGTCATCACCGTCGACGACGGCCCGATGCTGGGCCTGCACGTCAACTTCGTCGAGGACTTCGAGTTCGACAACGGCTACGTCTCGCCGTACCTCGTCACCGACCCCGGCTCGATGCTGGCCGTCCTGGACGACCCGTACATCCTCTTCTCGGCCGAGAAGATCACCGACGTGCGCTCCCTCATGCCGGTGCTCGAGCGGATCATGCGCGACCCCCGGCCGCTCGTGATCGTCGCCGAGAAGGTCGAGGGCTCCGCCCTCCAGATGCTCGTGCACAACCACGTCAACGGGCACCTCAAGGTCACGGCGATCCAGGCCCCGGGGTTCGGCGAGAAGCGCGTGCACCTCCTCGAGGACATGGCCGCCCTCTGCGGCGGCAAGGTGTACTCGAAGGCGTCGGCGTTCTCGCTCGAGCAGATGGGCGCCGAGCACCTCGGCCGCGCGACGCAGGTCCGTGCCACCAGCGAGCAGACCGCGATCATCGGGGGCCTCGGCGACCCGGCCGGCCGCGAGCGGCGCCTCTCGCAGCTGCGGGCGGAGCTCGACCGCGCGACGATCGGCACCGACGAGGACTGGTTCTCCGAGCGCATCGCGCGGCTGTCCGGCAAGGCCGCGATCCTGCAGGTGGGGGCCCCGACGAACGCGGAGCTCAAGGAGGTCCGCCACCGCGTCGACGACTCGCTGCAGGCGACCCGCGCGGCGATGGCCGAGGGCATCGTCGCCGGCGGCGGCGCGGCGCTGCTGCACGCCGAGTCCGCGCTGGCCGACCTCGACGGTCTCACCGGCGACGGGCGCATCGGCGCCGAGATCGTGCGCGCGGCGCTGTCCGAGCCGGCCAACCTCATCGCCTCGAACGCGGGCTACGAGGGCGGCGACGTCGTCAAGCAGACCCGCGACCTGGGCGTCGACGAGGGCTTCGACGCCCTCGAGGGCCGCTTCGGCAACATGATCGAGCTCGGCATCATCGACCCGCTGCGGGTCGTGCGCTCCGCGCTCCAGAACGGTGCCTCGGTGGCCGGCCTGATCCTCACGACGAACTCGCTCGTCGCCGAGGAACAGACCCCCTGGAACAAGTCCCTCATGACAGAGTTCGGCCAGCTCGACGAGGGCCTGCCGCAGCCGGCGCCCGACTCGAGCACACCGCAGTCGATGGGCCTCGGCCCGTCGATGGGGTGACAGCGCTGTGACCATCGAGAGGAGCTCGTCGTGAAGGCCGTTCGCGTCCACGGTTACCAGCAGGACCCCAGCCTCGACGACATCCCGGAGCCGAAGCTGCAGGGCCCGCTCGACGTCATCGTGAAGATCGGTGGCGCGGGGGTGTGCCGGACCGACCTGCACATCGTCAACGGTGACTGGGCGGACATCCAGAACCCGGATCTGCCCTACGTCATCGGGCACGAGAACGCCGGCTGGGTGCACGAGGTCGGTGACGCCGTCACCAACGTCAGCGTCGGGGACACCGTGATCCTGCACCCGCAGCCGTCCTGCGGGCTGTGCTTCGCGTGTCGGGCGGGGCGGGACATGCAGTGCACCGGGGGCGCGTTCTTCCCGGGCCTGTCCAACAACGACGGCGGGATGGCCGAGTACCTGCGGACCACCGCCCGGGCGTGCGTGAAGCTGAACCCGGACACCAACCCCGCCGACGTCGCGGCGCTCGCGGACGCGGGCATCACGGCGTACCACGCCGTGCGCAAGGCCGTGCCGTACCTGTACCCCGGCACGTCGGCGGTCGTCATCGGCGCCGGCGGCCTCGGCCACATCGGCATCCAGGCCCTGGCCGCGCTGACCGCGACGAAGATCGTCGTGGTCGACAAGAACAAGGACGCCCTCGACCTGGCGAAGCGGATCGGCGCCGACGAGACGGTCCTCGCCGACGGCAACCAGGTGGGCGAGGTCCAGGAGCTGACCGGTGGGGGCGCCACCGTGGTCTTCGACTTCGTCGCCGAGCAGGGCGTCGAGCTCGAGGCCTGGCAGATGACCGGACCCGCGGGCTACCAGTTCGTCCTCGGGTACGGCGGTGAGTTCAAGGCCCCGACGCTCGACTTCGTCGCCGGGGAGAAGAACGTGATCGGCAACATCGTCGGGACGTACAACGACCTCGTCGAGCTCATGGTCCTGGCCCAGGCCGGCAAGGTCACGCTCCACACCCAGCAGTACTCGCTCGACAACGCCCTCGACGCCCTGCACGACCTGGACGCGAACAAGGTGCGCGGCCGGGCGATCCTCGTCCCGTAGGAAGGACACCACCACATGTACGAGAAGGACGGCGAGAAGTACTTCATCGTCGATTCCCACATGCACTACTGGGACGCGTCGCCCGAGAACTGGGTGCAGGGCGCGGAGCAGTACGCCAAGGGTTGGATCGAGTGCTTCCACGCCTACCAGGGACTCGGCCCGGCCGACACGCACCAGCCCCTCGAGGAGTTCCAGAAGGTCTCCGAGGAACAGCTGATGCGCGAGGAGTTCGAGGAGGGCCACGTCGACGTCGCGATCTTCCAGTCGACGTACCTGCGCGAGTGGTACAAGGACGGCTTCAACACCACCGAGCGCAACGGCTACCTGGCCGAGAAGTACCCGGGCAAGTTCATCCTGAACACGCGCTTCGACCCCCGCGACGGCGACGCCGGCATGCGCGAGTTCGAGGAGAACGTGCGCAAGTACGGCTGCACCGGTGCGAAGATCTACACCGCGGAGTGGAACGGTGACTCGCGGGGCTTCAAGCTCACCGATCCCGAGGCCTACCGCTTCCTGCAGCGCGCCGAGGAGCTCGGCGTCAAGAACATCCACGTCCACAAGGGCCCGACGATCTGGCCGCTGGACAAGGACGCGTTCGACGTCTCGGACGTCGACCACGCCGCCACGGACTTCCAGGGCCTGAACTTCATCGTCGAGCACGTGGGTCTGCCGCGCATCGAGGACTTCTGCTTCATGGCGACGCAGGAGCCCAACGTGTACGCGGGCCTGTCGGTGGTCATCGGCGGCCTCATGCACGCCCGTCCCAAGTTCTTCGCGAAGGTCATGGGCGAGCTGCTGTTCTGGGTCGGCGAGGACAAGATGACCTTCGGCTCGGACTACAACATCTGGGAGCCGAAGTGGCAGGTCGAGGGCTTCGTCGACTGGACGATGCCCGACGACGACCAGTTCGCCGACTACCCGCGCCTCGACACCAACGGCAAGAAGAAGATCCTCGGTCTGAACGCGGCGAAGCTCTACGGCATCGACGTGCCGGCCGAGTGCCAGATCAGCGAGGGGCAGCCGGCCGCGCAGGACGACGCCCAGCTCGTCGAGGACCGGTCGGTGGCCCAGGCATGACCGCGGACACGGGTCCAGCTCCCCTGGCGGCGTACTGGTCTGCTGGCTCCGTGTCCCGCGTCCCCGACACCCCGCCGGCCACGCTGGTCGGCGGGGTGTGGGAGGCGCTGCGCACGGTGCGCGACCCCGAGCTCGACACCGACGTGGTGAGCCTCGACTTCGTGGCCGACTGCTCGGTCGACGAGGACGGGATCGCGCACGTGCGCCTGCGCCTGCCGACCTACTTCTGCGCCCCGAACTTCGCGTTCCTCATGGTCGCCGACGCGTGGGACGCGGTGTCGCAGGTGCCGGGGCTCGCCGACGTCGACGTCGTGCTCATCGACCACTTCGCCTCCGACGCCATCAACGCCGGCGTCGCGGCACGGGCCGGCTTCGTCCACTCCATGGCGGGCACCGAGGTCGGCGAGGCCGTCGACGAGCTGCACGACCTGCGGCGCACGTTCACCGAGCGGGCGATGATGGCCGGCACCGACCTCGTCGTCCGCCCGCTGGTCCGCGGGGGCGCGACGCCCGAGCAGATCGCGGCCATGACCCTGGGCGACGCCCCGGACAGCCCCGACCTGCAGCGCCTGCGGGCCCGGCGTCGCGAGCTCGGCATCCCCGACGGCGACGACGCGCCGTTGGTCGTCGACCCGGTGGGCCGCACCGTCGGCGTCGAGGCCCTGCCGCTGCACCTGCGCAAGGCGCGCTCGTACCAGGTCGGTGTCGACGCGAACACCAGCATCTGCCGCGGTCAGCTCGCGGCCCGCTACGGGCTGTAGAGCGGGTCGCGCCCGAGAGGAGAGACCTCGCCATGCCGGTCGATCCGGTCCGGCTCGATCCCGGCAACCACGTCGACCCCGGGACCGGCCGCTGCCTCATGGAGCACGTCTCGGTCCTGGCGGGGGAGCCGTTCCGGGCCTGGCCGCGGTGCACCCACCCCGCCGTGGCCGCGCTGGCGACCCAGGTCAACGACCGGTGCTCGCCCGTGGGCCGCGCCGCGCTCGTGCGGCGGGCCGAGGCGCTGACCCGGGCCGACAGCGACGACCCGGCGCTGACCTGGCGCCTGGTCGCGCACGCCGCCGCATCCGTGCTCGCCCTGCGCCCGGGCGACCCCGGCGCGCTCCGGCGGATCGTCCGGGCCCGGCGCGCGGCCCGCGCGTGGCGCACCGCCGTCCCGCACCGGCTCGCGCGGCGACTGCCGCGGTGGGCCGTCGTGGGCTGCGGGCTCGCCGCGCTCGACGAGCTCGTCGCGGCCGTGCACGCGCTGCTCGCCGTGACCGGACCGCCCGGCTCCCCGGAGCGCGACATCGCCCTGGTCGCCCTGCTCGACACGGTGCTCGACGACGTCCTGGACGACAGGCCCGACGCCCCGCCCACCCCCGCCCTCCCCGTGCCGCGGACCCCCGTCCGAGAGGAGCAGTACGCATGACTGCGCCCAGCGAGACCCCCCGCACCGTCCGTCGGATCGGGTCGCCGGCCGCCGCCGCGCTGGCCGACCTCGCCGCGATCTTCGACGACCTGCAGACCGTGCTCCTGTGCTGCGAGCGCCTGGTGACGCAGCTGTCCGTCCCGGAGCCGGATCCGGTCGTCGTCGAGTCCCTGTGGACGACGGCCCTGCTGTCCTACACCCGCTGCTTCGCCCCGGGCGGGCGCGGCATGGGCCTGACCGAGGCCGATGTGACCGGGCTCCAGCTCGAGGGCGAGGTGCTCGCCTGGCACCAGATGCTGCGCCAGCTCAAGAAGCACTACGCCGACCCCGCCGCCAACCCGCGCGAGACGTTCGACGTCGGCGTGGCCGTGGCCGACGGCGTGCCCCAGGGGGTCGCGATCACCTCCACCCGCCAGGCGCTGCCCGACACGATCTCGGTGCACCAGACCGGCGCGATCGCCTACCAGCTCAGCCAGCTCGTCGACCAGCGCATCGCCGAGCACCAGGGCACGGTGCTCGAGGGGGCCCGCAGCCTGAGCCCCTCGGAGCTGGAGACGCTGGACGAGGTCGAGCTCACCGACGCCCCGGAGGGGGAGGCGTGATCGAGAAGTACAACCCCTGGACCGTCGTCAACCTCGTCTTCAACCACCTCGCCGAGCACGGGCTGCACCCCGTGCTGGGCGAGTCCGGCGACCCGTCGGAGGCGGCGGCGCAGCTGCTGCGCTCGCTCGGGATCACGCCCGGCGACCCGTCGTGGGGCGAGGGCCAGGACGCCGAGCGCGTGCGCGACGACCTCGCCCGCATCCGGGCGGCGTTCGACGCGTCCCACGACACCCGGGACTGACCGTGGTCACGATGCGCGTCGCGCGCCTCGTCGTGCACCGGATGACGCGGGAGCCGCTCGCGCTGCTCGTCGAGGCGGGCGCCGACCGGTGCCTCGTCGTCTCGGTGCGCGGGCCCCAGGCCGAGATCATCGACCGCGGCCCGCGCCCACCGGAGCCGTCCGACGACGACCGGCTCACCCAGGACCTCCTCGGCGAGCTGGCCCTGCTCGTGGGCCGGCGGCTCGACCACGGCGCCATCGTCGACCTCGTCGACGACCGGTTCCGGGCCGAGCTCGTGCTCGACGACGGGTCGCGCCTCCCGGCCCGGCCGAGCGACGTGCTCGCGGTCGCGGTGCGCGAGGCGCTGCCGATCGAGGTCGCCGACGCGGTGCTCGACGCGGTCGGCCAGTCGTTCAGCGAGCTCGGCGGAGACAGGAAGGAGCCCGCGCGCGAGGCCGCCGAGCAGGTGGTCGAGATGCGGGCGTTCCTCGAGCAGGCCACGGCCCAGGACTTCGGCCGCCCGCCCGACGGCGGCGAGGGCCGTGAGCAGGGTCGGGAGTCCGGCTGAGGTCGGGCCGAAGGCCCTGACCTGCGGTGTCGCCGGTCGTTCGTCTCGATCCGAGACACGCGAAGGCCCCTGCGGAGCCCGTTCGGGCCGTACGATGCCGTGTTGTCCATCACTTCGGCGTGGTGGTCGATGGCGAGGTGGCCCATGGACGGACGCGCCCAGAGCGCCCTCGGTCGTGCGCGTGAGTACTTCGTCGACCGGGGCTCGGTGAGCGCCTCCGGCATCGTCCGGCCCGAGATCGTCGACTCCTGGGAGCGCTCGCGGCGCGCCGGGGTCGACGCGACCCACCTCGACCTCCCCTACGAGCCCGACCTCGACTTCGACGGCAGCCTGGCCAACTGCGCGCGGCCGGTGCTCGACGACCTCGCCGAGCGCCTCTCGGGCATGTCCGTGGCCGTGGTGCTCACCGACGCCGACGGGCGGGTGCTCGAGCGCCGGGTCGGCGAGGGCGAGCTCCAGCGCCGCCTCGACGCGATCTCGCTCGCGCCCGGCTTCAGCTACGCCGAGGAGTTCGCCGGCACCAACGGGGTCGGCACCTCGCTCGAGGGCGCGATCCCGGCCCTGGTCGTCGGCGCCGAGCACTTCAGCGAGCGCCTGCAGGCCTTCGCGTGCGCGGGTGCGCCGGTGCGCGGCCCGGATGGCGCGCTCGCCGGCATCCTCGACGTCACCTGCCTGCGCTCCGAGGCCAACGACCTCATGCGCTTCCTCGCCCAGCAGGCCGCCACGGACATCGAGGACGTGCTGCGCGAGCGGGGCGGGGTCGGCATCCGCCGGGTCATGGCGGCGTTCCGCGCCACGTGCGCCCGCACCCGCGGGCCGGTGCTCGCGCTCACCGACGACCTCGTCATGGCCAACCGCGCCGCCCGCGCGCTCTCCCCGCTCGACCAGGACCGGGTGACGATGCGGGCGCTCGAGCTGGGCGAGACCGCGCGCCCGCACCAGGACCGGGTGCTCCTCGCCGACGGGCCGGCGCGCCTCATGATCACCCCGGTGCCCGCCGAGCGGCCGGTCGGCGTCGTCGTCGAGGTGGTGCCGAGCCGCAGCAGCCTGCGCCTCGCCGGACGCGAGGACGCGCCGCCGGAACGGCCCGACATGCCCGCCCCGCCGGGCCCCGCGTTGCCGGGCCCGTCGTCGTCCGTGTCGACGTGGGCGCCGCCCGCGCCGGCCGCGGACCGCCCGCTGCCCGGCCTGCCCGGCGACTCGCGGCCGTGGCGATCGGTCGCCGCCGCGCTGCGCACGGCGGCGGCCGCGGCGCGCAGCACCGTCGTCCTCGGCGAGCCGGGCACGGGCAAGACCGCCGCGGTGCGCGCCGTGCACGGCGAGACCCGTTCCTGTGCGCGGTGGGTCGCGGTCGACGGCACCGACCCGGAGGCCGCGGTCACGCTCGCCGGGTACGCGGCGGAGGCGTCGACGGACGGGGCGGGACCGGTCACGGTGGTCGTGCGGCACACCGAGGCGCTCGACGAGGCCGGCGCGGGGGCGCTGACGGCGCTGCTCGGCGAGGTCCCCTCGACGTGGTGGGTGGTCGGGCTGATCACCGCGGAGCGCGCGCCCGAGGAGGGTCCGGTCAGCGGTGTGCTGGCGGGGTTCGCGACGTCAGTGCTGGTCGAGCCGCTGCGCCGCCGGCCCGACGACGTGCCGGTGATCGCCGCCGCCCTGCTCGCCCGCCTCGCGCCGTCACGGCGCGCCCGGTGCACGCCGGAGACCGCGGCGCTGCTCACCGGCGCCCGCTGGCCCGGCAACGTCACCCAGCTCAGCGGCGTGCTGCGCCGTGCGCTCGCCGCGCGCCCGGCCGGGGACATCGAGCCCGGCGACCTGCCCGCGGACTTCGCGAGCGGCACCCGCCGGCGTCTCACCCCGCTCGAGTCCGCCGAGCGCGACCTCATCGTGTCCGCGCTGGTCGAGGCGAACGGCAACCGCAAGCAGGCCGCGGCGGCGCTCGGGATCGGGCGGGCGACTCTGTACCGGCGGCTGCGGGCGTTCGGGATCAGCGACGTGGGCCGCTGACCAGCGGCTCGCTGTGGACCGGGCGCACCGGGGCCGCGGGCTCCAACGGCAGGGCGGGCACCGGGCGTGCCCCGACCTCGCCGGCCCACTGCGCGCTCGCGTGCCGGGCCACCGCGCGCACCGCGTCGACCAGCTCGTCCTCGTCGAGCGCCAGCCGGCGCGCCGAACAGGACAGCCCGAGCGCCACCGTCACCGCGCCGGACGGCGAGACGACCGGGGCGGCGATGGTGGCGAAGCCCTCGGCGAACTCCTCGCGGTCGAGCGCGACCCCTTCCTGGCGCACGGCGTCGAGCTCGGCCCGCAGCGCGGCGAGGTCGGTGACGGTCGCCGGGGTGAGCGCGAGCGGCTGCCCCTCCTCGTCGACGACCTCGCGGTACGCCGCCGAGGTCGCGAGCAGCACCTTGGTCATGGCGAGCGCGTGGGCGTGGGCCGGCGGCACGTGGTCGCCGAGGCCCGGGTGCTTGGCGAGGCCCTGGTGGCCGCGCGAGTCGGTGACCGAGGCGACCACGGTGCCCGTGCGGCGCACGAGGTAGGAGCGCTGGCGGGTGCGCCGGTAGAGCTCGGTGGTGGCCTCGGCGAGCACGGCGCCGGGGTCCGGGTCACCGGGGACGGGGCTGGGCGCCTCGGCGCTCGTACCCCAGTGGCCCCAGGGCGGCGCGTCGGAGAGCCGGCAGCGGCCGGACGCCGTGCGTTCGGCGTATCCGGCCTCGCACAAGGTGTTGATCATGTATCGGGCGGTCGCAGCGCTCTTGCCGAGCTCCTTGGCGAGGTCCGCGGCGCACAGGCCCTCGGGGTGGTCCCCGAGCAGGCGCAGCGCGCGCAGGACCGTCGCCGCGGTCTTCAGCGACCGCGACCCACCGCCCCCGGGCACCACGTCGTCGTCCACACCGCTGACGGTAGGGCTCCCGCGACGTGACGCCTGTCTCAATGTGGGACGCCCAGCGAACGCCCCACCCATGTGAGCGAACTCCCGACCTATAGCTCGAAAGTCCGCTCACGAGGGGCGTCAGCGCAGGTCGACGGGCTCGCCGGCCGCGGCGCGGGCGAGGGCGTGACGGGAGGGCTCGCGGTAGAGCGGGTAGAGCTCGCCGACCGTCCGGTCCACCGCCGCGCGGTCGAGCCACGCCGGGCCGCCCAGGCGCTCGCGGCCCTCGGCGGTCAGGGTGACGGGCTGCGCGCCCGGCCGGGGCGGGTCGCCGAGACCGACGAGGTCGCTGCCGCGGGCGAGCAGGCGCTCGACGCCCCGGGCCCCGATGCGCCCGTACGACATGGTCTCCACCTCGAGCCCCGGCACGATGACCTTCGCGGTGACCGCCGACCCGGCGTCCGCGACCACCGTGAGCACGTCGAACCCGTCGAGACGGGCGAGCAGGTCGTCGAGCAGCGCGCCGGGCTCGGACAGGCCCGGGGTGTGCGGCAGGTCGGTGAACGCCACCCGCCCCCGGCGCGCGAGCACGGTGGGCTCGAGCAGGTCGCGCAGCTCGGCGGGCCCGCGCGCGATCCAGTCGGCCATCGCCTCGAACGCCCGGCGCTCCTGCGGCGGCACCGGGTGCGCGAGCTCGCGCTCCCAGTACCGGGCGTCGAACAGCGGCCCGACGGTGTCGAGATCGGCGTGGGCGACGAGCTTGCGCACCCGCGCGGAGCAGAACTCCAGCAGCGCCTTCTGCAGGGCCTCCTCGCGGTCCGGGTGCGCGGCCTCGCCGCACGCCGTGACCGAGATCGGGTGCGGGGCGTCGGCGGGGTCGGTGTCGTAGCCGACGACGTGCAGGTCGGTGACGCCGAACGCCGTCGACGCGAGCTTCGGCACGACGGTGATGCCGACGTCGGCGAGGTGGTCGAGCAGCCGGCGGGTGTCGGGGTCGGTGACGCCGTCGGTGTCGATGACGATGCCGCGGTCCAGCGCCCGGAACGCGGTCGCGTTGCCGTCGCGCTGCAGCAGCTCGCCCAGGGCGTGCCCGACCGCGCGCTCGGCGGTGTCGCCGGCGCCGCAGCCGTTGGTGATGACCGTGATCAGCCGCTCCTCGGCGGGCTGCCAGTCGAGGTCGACGGGGTAGGCCGCCGCGAACTCGGCGGGGACGAGCACCTCCTCGCCGGTGCGCCACCGCGTCGTCGGCAGCCACCAGCGCGCGGCGTCCGGGTCGTAGTCGGTGCCCGCGGGCAGGACGAGGGCGACCGGGTCGACGACCCGGTCGTCGCCGCGGGCGGCCCGCAGCTCGGTGAAGGAGCCGCGGACGGGCTCGAGCTCGCGCAGGCGCCGGGCCAGCAGCATCTCCTCGGCGAGCTCGGCGTGGGCCGCGACCCGGGCCCGCTCGGCGGACAGGCCGTAGCCGAACGCGCCGCTGCGCGGCCACTCGGCGGCCGGGTCGGCGTGGTCGGCGGCCACCACGGCGACGCCGGTCCGGTCGGCGGACGACAGCTCGACGTCGCCCACCTCGCCCGGGGGCAGCGCCGCGTCCAGCGCGGCGGTGACGTCGTCGTAGGACACCGTCACCGCAGCTCGTCCAGCGGGACCGGCCCGGCCACCGGCTGCGCGGAGAGCAGCCGGTCGTAGAGCGCGAGGACGGTCTTGGTGGAGATGCCCGACGCGTACTCGAACGGCGTCGCGACGGCGTCGAAGTCGAGCCGCTCGATGACGGCGTAGGCGTCGCGGATCTCCTGGTGGGAGAGCGGGATCTGCGCGTGGTACGCCTTGTGCGCGCTCAGCCCGACCGGCGCGCCGTCGGCGTCGAAGCTCGCCTTGAGCATGTCACCGCAGAACAGGATGCCGCGCCGCTCGTCGTGCAGGACGTTGTGGCCGTCGAAGTGCCCGCCGGTGCGGTGGGCGACGAGGCCGGGGGCGAACTCGTGGCGGTCGTCGAGGGGCCAGGTGACGCGGAAGGCCTTGGTCCACTCCAGGTCGCGGACCCCGATCCCGAGCACCGGCGGGTCGAGCTCGTCCTGGAGCTGGAAGAGCGCGCCGTAGCCGTGGACGTGGCTCGCGCCGAGTGCCGCGAGCCCGCCGCGGCGACGGATCTCGGCGATGGCGGCGTCCGGGTAGAAGCCGGCGGCCTCCCAGCCGACGAGCCCGCGATCGGTCTCGATCACCCACCCGCAGGTGCCCAGCCCGACCTGCGGCTCGCACCAGAAGCCGGTGACGCCGGGCGTCACCTCCTCCCAGCGGGCCTCGCGACCCGCGGCGAGGTCGGCGAACGACCGGAACTCCCAACCGTCCTCGGGCAGGGCGTTGCGGACGTCGACGCACACCGGGCACTGCGGCGGCACGGCGAACCAGCGCTGCCAGTGCCCGCAGTTGGTGCAGGTCCAGGGGCTCAGGGGCATGCCGCCTCCATCAGCAGGGTGTGCAGGGCGAGGTCGCGCTCGAGCGGGTACGGCCAGGTGGCCTCCCCGCGGACGGCCGCGCCGAACGCGGCGAGCTGGCGGTCGAACGGGCCGGTGTCGGCGTCGAAGGGCACCGGGGCGGCCGCGCCCGTCGTCGCGTCGATGCGGGTGAGGGTGCCGCCGGCGTCCTGTCCGAGCGTGTTCTCCGCGACGAGCTGGGCGCGGGTGCCGACGACCTCGAGACGCCGCCGGGGCAGCGGGTCGGCCGTGGAGAAGCTGACGTGGTGCGACAGCAACGTGCCGCTCGCGGTGCGGCCGACGAGGACGGCGCTGTCATCGGCGGTGCGGTCGACGTAGTCGTGGACCCGGGTCGCGGTGAGGGCGACGAGGTCGACGACGTCCTCGCCGAGCAGGCGCCCGGTGAGGTCGATGCCGTGCGGGGCCAGGTCGATCATCGCGCCGCCGCCCGCGCGGGCGGGGTCCACGCGCCAGTTGTCCCGGCCCCCGATGGGCGTGGCCCAGTCCGGCGGCAGCCAGCACCCGTAGACGATGCGCACGGTGGTGACGACGCCGAGGTCGCCCGCCGCGACCATCCCGGCCATCACCTCGTGGGCCGGGTGGAAGCGCTGGTCGAAGGCGGTGCCGGCGAGCAGGCCGTCGGTCGCCGCGACGATCTCCTTCGCCGCCGGCACGTCGTGGGCCAGCGGCTTCTCGCACAGGACCGGGATCCCGGCGGCCGCGACGGCGGCGACGACCGGTGCGTGCGCGTGGTTCGGGGTCGCCACGTAGACCGCGTCGAGGCCGGGCGCGGCGAGGAGGTCGATGAGGTCGTCGAACGCCGGCGCTCCGCCGTCCACGGCCTCGAGCGCGGCCGGGTCGCGGTCGTGCACGCCGACGAGGTGCGCGGCGGGATCGGCGGCGATGGCGGGCAGGACGTGGTCGCGCGCCACCCAGCCGGCGCCGACGACACCCCAGCCACATCTCTCCCGGCCCGTGCTCACCAGCGCCCCGGGAGGTCGACGACGAGCCGGCGCGCGCCGGCGTCGGCAGGCAGGGGGTCCGGCCACTGCTCGGGGAGGTAGGTCGCGGCGCGCGGGCCGTACTCGTGGCCCCAGACGTCGTTCGGCCAGCGCCGCTCGCCGTCGGCGTAGAGGGGGTTGGGTCGCAGGTCCGCGCCCGGCGGGGGATCGAGGAGCGCCGGGTCCGGGGGGACGGCGCCCCCGTCGCGGGCCAGCGCCACGGCCTCGGTGTCGCCGAGGTCCTGGGCGTCGGCGGCCCGCGGCAGGCGCCGCTCCAGGGTCGCCGAGGTCAGCTCCTCCTCGGCGTAGGTGCTGGCGCCGGGCAGCAGCGCCGCCCACGCCTCCGGCGGGCGCGGATGGCCGGGCTGACCGAGGTTGTGGCAGTGCGCGGCGACGACGGCACCGCCCTCGCCGGCGTGCTCCGCGGCCGTCGCGAGCACCGCCGCCGGGTCCGCGAGGAAGTAGAGGACGTCGTGGACCGCGACGTAGGTGCCGGAGGTGCCGGAGGTGCCGGTCTCCGGCGCCACCGGCCAGGGGTACGCCAGGTCCGCGCACACGAGCGCGACGTGCTCGGGCACGAGGAAGCGGCGCGCGAGCCAGAGCTTGGCGAACACGACGTCGACGCCGGTCAGGTCGCGCTCGCCGTGGTCGGCGAGGCGGCGCAGGAGGTGCCCGGCCCCGCAGGCGAGGTCGAGCACCGGGCGCCCGGCCGGCGGGTGGGCCGCCGTGAGCGCGAGGACGGCGAGGCCCGAGGGGTCGTGGTCGCGGTGCAGGAAGTAGTCGCCGACCCGCCCGAGCCCCAGCCCCGCGACGGCCTCGCGCAGCGTGGTGGCCGCGAGCGTCGCGCGCAGCTGCTCGGCGGGCGGCGGGGGCTGGTCCCACCAGTCGTCGTTGTCGGCGAGCAGCACCGCCGCCGCGTCGTCCGGGCGGCCGTCGTCGAGCGCCGCGAGCGCGGTGTCGCGCACCTCCTCGCGACCCGCCCGCAGGTAGGGGATGCCCTCGAGCACCGGCCAGCGGGCCGTGCCGTCGTCGAGGCTGTGCGGGGTGTCGGGGCGCAGCGCGGCCCCGGTCGCGGGGCTGCGCAGGGTCGCAGCGAACGAGCTGTTCGCTGCTTCTACGCGCGCGAACTCCGCGTTCGCGGCGCTCGCCGCGCTCACGGCAGCAGCCCCGCCGCGTCGAGGACGGCGTTCTGGTGCTCCTGGACCGGCGAGGCGTGCACGAGCTCGAGGTCGACGAGCGCCGCCCGGGCGGTGAACGCCGCCGCGCGGGCGTGGTGGTGGGTCTGCAGGACGCGGTCGAGGACGTCGGCGGCGTGGAAGGTCGCGCCGAGCGGGGTGTCCGCGTCCGCCCGGGCGCCGAGCAGGCCGCGCACGCGCCCGGCGAGGGCGTCGGGCAGGCTCGCGAGCGCGCGCTCGGTCAGCCGGTCGACGACGCCGTCGAGGTGCTCGCCGAGCAGGGTCTCGCCGGCGAACCCGGCGTCGGGCAGCACGGCGTTGTGCACGTGGTGTGCGAGCCCGAGGAGGAACGCCTCGCCCCGGTCGGCGCCGTGGTCCTCGGCCAGCAGCGCCCCGTAGACGGCCACCGCCCAGCAGTGCTCGCCGTGGTCCTCGGGTGGTTCGACGATCAGCCGCGGCTGCCCCGGGGCGGTCGCCCCGGCCCGGGGCTGGCGGCACAGCGCCCCGACGAAGGTCGGCGGTGCCACGTGACCGGCCTCCGGGGCCGGGGCCGCGTGCAGTCGCGCGAGCGTCGCCGGGTGCACGGCGTCCGCGGCGACCTCGTCGATCGCGCGGCGCAGCACGTCGCGGGTCTCATCGGCGGAGAGCCCCGCCTCGTCGAGCACCGTCGCGTCGATCCCCGCCAGGCGCGCCCCGGCGACCGCGGCCGCGGTCTCGGCGTCGGCGACCGAGGTCGGGTCGGCGCCCGAGACGAGCGCCGACCACGCACGGACGAAGGCCCGCGCCGCCATCGACCCGTCGGCGTCGGCGGTGCGGACGCGCTTGAGGTCGCCGACCTCCCGGAACAGCCCGGGGACCGCCGCGTACCGGGCGGTCGGCGCGGCCAGGGCCGTCGTCACGCCGCGCCCGCGCTGATCCACTCGCGCAGCACGCGCTCCTGGACGTGCAGCGCGTGCTCCGGGCGGCGGCCGTCGCGGGTGGTCGGCGCCTTGAAGAAGTAGCCGAGCTGCTCCTGCGCCCCGCCCTCACCGCGACGCTGGGCCTCGACGACCAGGCGCACGAGCTCGAGCACCAGCGGCGCCGCGAGCACGGAGTCGCGGGCCATGAAGTCGACCTTGATCTGCATCCGCTGGCCGAGGAAGCCGGTCAGGTCGATGTTGTCCCAGGCCTCCTTCTCGTCGCCGCGCGGGCGGTAGTAGTCGATGCGCACGACGTGGTCGCCGACCTCGTAGCCGAGGATGTCGTCGAGCACGGAGCCCTTGGTCTGCACCTTGGAGGACAGCGAGTCCGGGTCGTCGAGGATCTCGCCGTCGCGGTTGCCGAGGATGTTCGTCGAGTACCAGCCGTCGACGGTCAGCGCGCGCGAGCGGAAGGCGGGCGCGAGCACCGTCTTCATCATCGTCTGCCCGGTCTTGCCGTCCTTGCCGGCCACCGGCACGCCCCGCTGCTCGGCGAGCTCCAGCAGCGCGGGGACGTCGGCCGCCGCGCTCGGGGTGAAGTTGACGTACGGGCAGTGCTCGGTGATCGCGGCGTAGGCGTAGAGCATGCCCGGGGTGATCGCGGCGTCGTCGACGTCGAGCGCCTTCTCGAAGCCCTCGGCCGTGGCCAGCGCCGGCAGGGTCAGGTCCGGCCAGCGCTCGGTGGAGGCGAGGTTGACCACGACGACCTGGTCGAGGTCCTGCTCGGCCCTGAAGCGCCGCAGGTCCTCGACGATGTGCGCGACGCGATCGCGCAGCGCCGCCACGGCCACGAGGTTGGTGCCGCGGGCGTTGCGGCAGTACTCGGGGTCGGCCACGGCCGCCCACGGCTCGATGCCCCCGAGGGCCGACCCGACGGCCTCGATCTGGCGGTCGTCGAGGACTCGGTGCACGTGCGCGGCCTTGGCGAGGTCGTCGCCCTGGACGTCCCAGCCGCCGAAGACCAGCGAGGTGTAGGGCACCAGCCCCGGCACGTCGGCGAGCGGGAGCCCGTCGGTGCCGACCGTGCCCAGCTTCATCATCTCCACGCCACCGACCGCGGTGGTGGCGACCGCGCCACCGAGCCCGACGATCGCCACTCCCGTGCGCCCGTTGTCCGCCACGTGGTCCTCCTCGACCCTGTCCTCCGGCCCGGTGTGGACCCCGGCAGCCGTACCAACAGGGCCCCCCACCGAAACCGGTGGTGGGCGACCGGTCGCCGGAGAGCCTCGGTGACCGGGATCACGGTGACCCCGGCAAAGTCCGGGGTCGGGCACCCGCGACCCCCGCCGTTCGTTGCGGGAACGTCGGTGGTGTCCAGCCATCCACGAGGGAGCGGAGGCGTCCATGACCACGCTGACCAGGCCGCAGTCCAACAAGGTGATCGCCGGCGTGTGCGCCGGGCTCGCGGAGCGCTTCGGGATGTCGGCGGGGGTGGTACGGCTGCTGTTCGTGCTGTCGTGCCTGCTGCCCGGCCCGCAGTTCGTCATCTACATCGCGCTGTGGGTGATCATGCCGAAGCGGTGACGCTCAGGTTGCGCTCAGGCCTCCGCCAGGCGCGGGCCAGGCCGGAGGGGGACTCTGGAGTCCGACGCACCGGAAGGGGTCGGACATGGAAGGCCTGCTGATCGTCCTCATCATCGTCGGGGTCCTGGCGCTCATCACGGGTGGCGCCGCCGTCCAGGCCGTCCAGCAGTACCAGCGCGGGGTCGTGCTGCGCTTCGGGCGCCTCCTGTCCCAGGTCCGCGAGCCGGGGCTGCGGGTGATCATCCCGTTCGTCGACCGCATGCGGAAGGTGCCGATCCAGACGACGGTGCTCGACGTGCCGTCGCAGAACGCGATCACGCGTGACAACGTCACGATCGGCGTCGACGCGGTCGTCTACTTCCGCGTGAGCGACCCCGTCCGCGCGGTCATCAACGTCGACGACTACCTGCGGGCGACGTCCCAGGTCGCGCAGACCTCGATGCGGTCGGTCATCGGCCGCGCCGACCTGGACACGCTGCTCTCGGACCGCGAGGCGATCAACTCCGAGCTCAAGGCGGTGATCGACGCGCCCACCGAGGACTGGGGCGTGAGCATCGACCGCGTCGAGATCAAGGACATCGCGCTGCCGGAGGGCATGCGGCGGTCGATGTCGCGCCAGGCCGAGGCCGAGCGCGACCGCCGGGCCCGCGTCATCTCGGCCGAGGCCGAGCTCGAGGCCTCGGAGAAGCTCACCCAGGCCTCGGAGCGCATGAGCGCCGCCCCCGGCGCGCTGCAACTGCGCCTGCTCCAGACCGTCACGGACGTGGCGTCGGACAAGAACTCGACCCTGGTCATGCCCCTGCCGGTGGAGCTGCTGCGGTTCTTCGAGAACACGACCGGCTCGGCTGCGGGCTCGGCTGCGGGCTCGGCGTCGGCGACGCCGGCCGAGACGGGCGAGGCGGTCCGCCGTGCGATCGAGGCCGCGGCGGAGCCGACGGCCCGGGAGGCGGCCGAGCCCGTCACCGAGGACGAGGCGGCCGCACCCCTCACCAGAGGTGACCCGGCAGATCGCGGGTGAGCTCGGCGAGCTCCCCGCGGGTCGTCGCGGCGTAGGCCGCGGCGGCCCGCTCCTCGAACTCCTCGACGGTCAGGCGGCCGTTGCCGACGGCGCGCTGCAGTCGCTCGACGACGAGCTCGCGCTCGGCGTCCGATGCCCGTACGTCCCGCACGTCGCCATCTTCCCCGGCTCAGGGCGTGGGCGCGGGCTGTGCGACCCGGCCGAAGGGGGAGTCGGCGGGGTCGGCGAACACGTGCAGCCCGAAGGTCTCGGAGAGCTCCCGGCACAGGCCGACCCCGCGCACCGAGTTCCCGTGCACGTCGAGGCCCGGTGAGTACACGCCGAAGCCGAAGTAGCGGGGCAGCACGAAGACGATGTCGCCCGACACCCCGCTCTTGGCGGGGATGCCGACCTCGTTGGCCCACTGGCCGGCGGCGTCGTACATGCCGCAGGTCATCATGACGCTGATGACGTCGCGGACGTGCTCGCGCCCGATCGCCCGCTCGCCGGTCAGCGGGTTCACGCCCCCGTTGGCCAGCGTCGCGCCCATGACGGACAGGTCGGCGGCGGTGACCGTGATCGAGCACGCCGACAGGTAGGTCTCGACGACCTCGTCGATGTCGCCGGTGATCATCCCGAGCGAGCGCATGATGTAGCAGAGGCCGAGGTTGCGGTCGTTGCTGCGCAGCTGGGCGCGCAGGATCCGCTGGTCCACGGCGAGCTCCGGGTTCCCGGAGTACACGCGGTAGCGCTCGAGGATGCGGTCGACCTTCTCGTCGACGTCCTTGCCGGCCACGAGGTTGGCCGCGACGAGCGCGCCCGCGTTGATCATCGGGTTGTGGGGCCGGTGGTGGGCCTCGTCGAACGTGATCGAGTTGAACGGGTCGCCGGAGGGCTCGACGCCGACGCGGCGGAGGGTCTCGGCGGCGCCGTTGTCCTCGAGCGCGAGCCCGTAGGTGAAGACCTTCGACACCGAGTGCAGCGGGAACTTCACCGAGCAGTCGCCGGAGCGCCACTGCGTGCCGTCGACGTTGGTGCCGGCGAGGCCGAAGTGGTGGCGCTCGTCCTCCGGCGCGTCCTCGGGGTAGTAGCTGACGACCTGGTCCTGGCCCCAGGTCCGGTACTTGGCGTGGAGCTCGTCGAGCTGGCGTGCGACGAGGTCCCGCTCCTCGGTGTCGACCACGATCGACATCGTGCCGCCTCAGGCGCGGGTCAGGCGAGGCCCCCCGGTGCGCCGGAGCCGGCCGAAGCGGGTCTGGTCCGGGGTGGCGAACATGTGCAGGCCGTAGCGGGCCGAGAGCTCCCGGAACACCGCCTGGCCTCGCACGGAGTTGCCGTGGGCGTCGAGCCCGGGGGAGAAGGTCGCGAGACCGAGGCGTCCGGGCATCACGGCGACGATCCCGCCCGAGACGCCGCTCTTGGCGGGGATGCCGACGTCGGTGGCCCACTCGCCGACCGCGTCGTACATCCCGCAGGTCATCATCACGCTGACGACGTCGCGGACGTGGTTCGCATCGAGCGCCCGCCGGCCGCTCAGCGGGTTCAGGCCCCCGTTGGCGAGCGTCGCCCCGACGGTCGAGAGCTCGCAGGTGGTCACGCGCACCGAGCACATCGACAGGTAGACCCGCAGGTTCTCCTCGATGTCGCCGGTGAGCATCCCCAGCGATCGCATGAGGTAGCTGATCGCGAGGTTGCGGTCGGCGGCCGCGAGCTGGTCGGCGAGCAGCTCCTGGTCGACCTCGAGGTCCGGCGCCCCCGCGAACGCCCGCATCCGGTCGAGGATCCGGGCGATCTTCTCGTCGGCCGTGTCCCCGTGGACGAGGTAGGCGGCGACGAGTGCGCCGGCGTTGACCATCGGGTTGTGCGGGCGCTGGTGCTCGTCGTCGAAGGTGATCGAGTGGAACGGGTCGCCCGACGGCTCGACGCCGACGTGGCGCAGGGTCGTCTCGCGCCCGTTGTCCTCGAGCGCGAGCGCGTAGGTGACGACCTTGGAGATCGACTGCAGCGGGAACCGGAACTCGCAGTCGCCCACGGTCCACTGGGTGCCGTCGACGGCCGTCCCGGCGAGCCCGAAGATGTCCTCCTCACCCTCGGCGGCCGGCAGGGCGATGGAGACGATGTCGTCCTCGTGCTCCTCGGCGTGGTGGTCGTGCAGCGCCTCGAGCTGCTCCTGGACCAGTGCCTCCTCGGCGTCGCTCACCACGGGGCGCATCCTGCCTCCCACCTGGTGGGTGCGCCCGAGGGGGGATCCGGGGCATGCTTCCCCAGGTCGACACCGCCGTCGTCCAGTCATCGAGGTCGCCGTGGAACGCCTGCCCGAGCCCCCGCACGGACCCCTGACCGAGCGCGAGCGGGCGGCGCTCGCCCGGCTCGCGGAGCACGAGGCGGCGGCCGACCCCCGCTTCGCGCGGCGGCTGGGTGGCCGCCCGACGCGGCGCGGCGGGGGCGTGCCGTGGCTCGTGGTCGGCGTCCTCGCCGTGGTCGGGATGGCGCTGCTCGTGGTGCCCGGGGTGTGGGTGCTCGCCGGCGTCGCGACGGCGATCATCGTCGTCGTCCCCGTGGCCCTCATCGCCTGGGCGCTGGAGCAGGGGGACCCGCCACCCCGTCCGTGAGCGGACTTTCCAGCCATGGCTCGAAGGTCTGCTCACGAGAGCTTGGCGAGCGCCTTCGTGATCCGCTGCTCCGACACCGGGCCCGGGGTGCCGATCTCCTGGGCGAACAGGCTCACGCGCAGCTCCTGGAGCATCCAGGCCACGGCGTCGAAGGCGTCGCGGTCGAAGCTGCGCGGCTCGGACGCGGCCCGCGCGCGCCGGGCGCGGTACTCGCCCTCGACGCGGTGCGCGGTCGCCATCGCCTCGGCGTCGCGGGCCGGCGCGGTCGGGAGCTTGTCGAGGCGGCGGCGCGCGGCCCGGAGGTAGCGCGCCACGTCGGGCAGGCGCGCCACCGGCGTGCGCGCGACGAACCGGTCGCCGACGAGCACGCGGACCTGCTCCCGGACGTCGTCGAGCGCGTCGGTGAGCAGGCCGCCGGGGCGGGCGGCGAGCTCGTCGAGCGCGAGCGCCACCTGCCCGGCCTCGCCGAGCACCGTCTCGGCGCGGGAGAGCACCTCGGCCGCCGCGGCCGGCAGGCGCGCGGCGACGTGGGCGCGCAGGGTCTCGAACGCCGCCGGGTCCCACGCCGGGCCGCCGCCCGTGGCCACCAGCGCGTCGATCGCCGCGTCCACGCAGTCCTCGGCCAGTTCGTCGACGTCGCGGTACTGCATCGACGGTCCGGCTCCGCTGCGCTTCGTGCCCACCGCGGTCATCGCGCCCCGCAACCGCAGCACCGCCCGGTTGTCCAGCGAGCGCACGAGCGAGCGCGCCGGGGACGCGATCGCGAGCCGCAGCAGGCGCCGGGTCCCGCCGCGCATGGCGTCGCGGGCCTCGAAGGCGGAGTCGAAGACGCGCACGTCCACGGCCCGGCCGGTGTCGACGAGCGCCAGGTGGGCGGTCACCGTGCCGCCGGACCGCTGCTGCTCGCGGGTGCGCGGCAGCTCGCCGACCTCGGCGAACGAGGTCAGCCCGCGGCGCTCGGCCCCGTCGGCGACCGCGGCCACGGCGCGGCGGGTCGCCTCGGCGTGCCGGCGGCGCAGCGCGCCCAGGTCCGGCCCCTCGGCCACCGTCGCGCCCTCGTCGTCGACCACCCGGAACGTCAGGCGCAGGTGCGCGGGGAGGCTCGCGACGTTCCACGCGTCGACGGGCACGTCGAGCCCCGACAGGCGCTTGACCGCCTCGGACAGCGCCGGCAGCAGCGGCTCGTCACCGCGCGGCCGGCCGTCGCGCGCGAGGCGCGCCAGCAGCGCCCGCGCGCTGTCGGGGGCGGGCACGAGCGAGCGGCGCAGGTTCTTGGGCAGCGAGCGCACGAGCGCGGTGAGCATCTCCTCGCGCAACCCCGGCACCTGCCACGCGAGGTCCTCGGCGCGCACCTGCCCGAGCACCGCCAGCGGCACCGTCACCGTGACGCCGTCGGTCTCGGCGCCCGGCTCGTAGGAGTAGGACAGCGGCAGTGTCAGGCCGCCCGAGGTCCAGGTGTCGGGGTACTGCTCGGCCGTCGGTGCCTCGCCCGCGAGCAGGGCCTGCGGGTCGAGGTCGAGCAGGTGCGGGTCCCGGCGCTGCGCCTTCTGCCACCAGCGGTCGAAGTGGCGCACGGACACGACGTCGTCGGGGATCCGCGCGTCGTAGAACCTGAAAGTCGTCTCGTCGTCGACGGCGAGCTCGCGGCGGGCGCGGCGCTCCATCTCCTCGACCTGCTCGAGCCGCTCGCGGTTGCGCGCGACGAAGGCGTGGCGGGTGTTCCACTCGCCCTGCACCAGCGCGTGACGCACGAAGATCTCGCGGGCCACCTCGGCGTCGATGCGGTGGTAGTCGACGGTGCGGTCGAGGGCGAGCGGGACGCCGAACAGCGACACCCGCTCGGTGGCGACCGCCGTCCCGCGCCGCTTCGACCAGTGCGGCTCGGAGTACGTCCGGGTGACGAGGTCCCCGGCGGCGGCCTCCACCCACGCGGGCTCGACGCCGGCCACCGTGCGCGCCCAGAGCCGGGAGGTCTCCACCAGCTCGGCGGCCATGACCATCGTCGGCGGGCGTTTCGCCAGCGTCGAGCCGGGCCAGATCGCGAACCGGGCGCCGCGGGAGCCCTCGTACTCGGTGATCGGCCGTCGCTTCGGCTTCGGCGCCCCCTGCTTGGGCCGGGGCGGCTCCTGCGCGAGCCCGATCTGCGAGAGCAGCCCGGTGAGCAGCGCCTGGTGGACGCGGTTGCCGAGATCCTTGGTGAGCTCCGCCGACGGCTCGTTGCGGGTGAGCCCGAGCTCGTCGCCGAGCTGGCGCAGCTGCGCCGCGAGGTCCTGCCACTCGCGGATGCGCAGGCCGTTGAGGAACTCCGCCTGGCAGCGCTTGCGGAACTGGTTCGACGACAGCTCCCGGCGCCCGGTGCGCACGTGCTCCCACAGGTGCACCCAGGACAGGAAGTCCGAGCGCGGGTCGGTGAAGCGGGCGTGCGCGGCGTCGGCCTCGTCGGCCTTGTCCGCCGGCCGCTCCCGCGGGTCCTGGGCGGACAGGCCCGCGGCGATGACCGTGACCTCGTGGAGGCAGCCCAGCTCGTCGGCCGCGAGCACCATGCGCGCGATCCGGGGGTCGACGGGCAGGCGTGCGAGCCGGCGGCCCGTGTCCGACAGCCGCGTCGCGTCCCCGTCGACCAGCGCGCCGAGCTCGGTGAGCAGCCGGACGCCGTCGCGGACCGCGAGCCGGTCGGGCGGGTCGACGAACGGGAACTCCTCGACGGGCCCGAGCTTGGCGCCCGCCATCTGCAGGATCACCGAGGCGAGGTTCGTGCGCTGGATCTCCGGGTCGGTGAACTCCGGGCGCGCGTCGAAGTCGTCCTCGGCGTAGAGGCGGATGCAGATGCCGTCCGCGACGCGGCCGCAGCGCCCGGCGCGCTGGGTGGCCGACGCCTGCGAGATGGGCTCGATCGGCAGGCGCTGCACCTTCGTGCGCCGCGAGTAGCGCGAGATGCGCGCGAGACCGGGGTCGATGACGTAGCGGATGCCGGGCACGGTCAGCGAGGTCTCGGCGACGTTGGTCGCCAGCACGATCCGCCGCCGCCCGCCCTGCGCGGGCTCGAAGACGCGGTGCTGTTCCGCGGCGGACAGCCGCGCGTAGAGCGGCAGGACGTCGAGGTCCTCGACGTGCGCCTGCTCGGCGTGCTCGCGCAGGGCGTCGGCCGCGTCGCGGATCTCCCGCTCGCCCGAGAGGAAGACGAGGACGTCCCCGTCCGGCCCCTCGCGGCGCAGCTCGTCGACGGCGTCGACGATGCCCTCGACCTGGTCGCGCTGCTGGGAGGGTGGGTCGGCAGCAGGATCGACCAGCGGCCGGTAGCGGATCTCGACGGGATAGGTCCGGCCGGACACCTCGATGATCGGGGCAGGCTCGCCGGAGGTGCCCCTGAAGTGCTCGGCGAAGCGCTCCGGGTCGATCGTCGCCGAGGTGATGATCACCTTGAGGTCGGGGCGGCGGGGCAGGAGCTGCGCGAGGTAGCCGAGCAGGAAGTCGATGTTGAGGCTGCGCTCGTGCGCCTCGTCGATGATCAGCGTGTCGTAGCGGCGCAGCAGCCGGTCCTGCTGGATCTCCGCGAGCAGGATGCCGTCGGTCATGAGCTTGACCAGCGTGTCCTCGCTCGCGCGGCTGGTGAAGCGGACCTGGTAACCGACGGTGTCGGTGCCCGTCGTGCCCAGCTCCTCGGCGACGCGCTCGGCGACGGTCCGCGCGGCGATGCGCCGCGGCTGGGTGTGGCCGATGGTGCCGAGCACCCCGCGCCCGAGCTCGAGCGCGATCTTCGGCAGCTGCGTCGTCTTGCCCGAGCCGGTCTCGCCCGCGACCACGACGACCTGGTGCGACGCCAGCGCCTCGCGGATCTCCCCGACGCGCTCGGTGATCGGGAGCGTCTCCGGGTAGGTGATCGCCGGGACCGACGCCCGGCGGCGCGCCACGCGCTTCTCGGCGGCGACGACGTCGCCGGCGATCTTCTCCAGCGTGCCCGTCCGCCGCCCGTCGTCGGTGATGCGCTGCGCGCCCGCGATCCGGCGCCGGAGGCGGTGCTCGTCGGCGGGACCGAGCGCGGCGACGCGGGTCGCGAGGTCGGTCCCGACATCGCTGCCGACGTCGATCGCGGCTGACACCGTGCGGACTCCTCCTGGGGCGGGGTGGGGGTCGGTCCGGGACCCGTGTCCCGGACGCGTCGTGACCCCGGCAGGACAGGAGTCACTGGGGCCGGCGGACGGCTCGACCCACCATTGTCAGCGTACGGGCGGCCCGCGCTGTTCCCGACCTGTCTGGTCACGCAGCGAAGCCGTCACTAAGCTGTACGAGTGAGTCACTTGGCCGTGGAGTCGACGGAACGTAACGTCTGGCCCGGCGGCTCGGCGTCGTCGTCACCGCGCGTGACGACGCGATCCAGGAACACGGAGGAGGGGTCGTGAGCGCAGCAGGCGTGACCGGCCAGCGGCCGGACACCGAGCTCGCCGTGCTCGCCGGCGGCGGCGACCAGGCCGCCTTCGCGGAGCTGATGACCCGTCACCGCCCCCGCCTCTACGCGGTCTGCCGGCGCATCACCACGAACGACCAGGACGCCCAGGAGGCGCTCCAGGAGACGATGATCATCGCCTGGAAGCGGCTCGGGGAGTTCGACGGCCGCTCCGCGGTCGGCACGTGGCTCTACCGCGTGGCCACCAACGCCGCGATCGACGAGGTCCGCCGCCGCAAGCGCGCCCCGGAGCCCGCGGAGGAGGTCCCCGAGCCCACGCCGGCCCGGGGCGCCGACGGCGGCGTCATCGCACGCATGGACGTCGACCGCGCGCTGGCCCAGCTGCCTCCGCAGTACCGCGCGGTGGTGGTGCTGCGCGAGATCTGCGACCTGTCCTATACGGAGATCGCCGAGCTGCGCGGCATTCCCGTCCAGACCGTCAAGTCCCAGCTCTCCCGCGGGCGCCAGGCCCTCGTCGAGCTGCTCACCGACCGTCCGGCCGTCCGCTCGGCATGACCGGTCCCGCCGGCCCGGTCGGCCCCGTCACCTCGCGGCTCGTCGCGCTCTGCACCGGCACCCGCGACCGGCTGCGCACCCCGGAGCTGCGCGAGCGCCTCGACGGGCTGGTGACGCGCCTGTCCGAGCCCCGCATCCGCGTGGCGGTCGGCGGGCGCATGAACGCCGGCAAGTCGACGCTCGCCAACGCGCTGCTCCAGGAACGCCTCGCGGCCACCGGGGCGACCGAGACGACGCGGCTGGTGACCTGGTTCCGCCACGGCCACCAGGCCCGCGTCCGCGTGCACCACCGCGACGGACGTGAGCGGGTCCTGCCGCTCGCCGCGACGGGCGGGGTCGGTGCGACCGTGACCGGGGCCGAGGCCGCGGAGGTCGGCCACCTCACCGTCGAGACCCCCAACGACGCGCTGACGCGGTACACGCTGATCGACACCCCGGGCATGGACTCGCTGTCGAAGCTGGACCCGGACTCGCTCGCGGCCCTGGGCGACGCCGACGCCGTCGTCTACCTCATGCCCCACCCCGGCGAGCGCGACGCCGAGGCCATCGAGGCGGTCCGCGGCTGGTCGGGCGGCCTGCGGCTGGGCGCCGCGAACATGATCGGCGTCCTGTCGCGCATCGACACGCTCTCCGACGAGGACGACCCGTGGCCGACGGCGCGGCGCGTCGCCGACCGCTACGCCCGCGAGCTGCGCGCCGTGCTCTCCGACGTCGTCCCGGTGGCCGGGCTGCTGGCCGAGACCGCCCGCGGCCCCGACTTCTCCGAGACCGACGCCCGCGCCCTGCGCACCCTCGCCGAGGCCGACCGGGGCGGCGTCGGCCGCAAGCTGCGCACGGTGCAGCGCTTCCGTGCCTGGGCGGACGCCCCGCTGCCGGCCGACGACCGCGAGCGCCTCCTCGACCTGCTCGGCCTGCACGGCATCCGGGTCGCCCTCGAGCTGCTCGACGAGGGCCGGCGCTCGACGCCCGCCCTGCTCGAGGGCCTCGCGCAGCGCTCGGGGGTCGCAGAGCTCATCGCGCGCATCGACACCGTCTTCGTCGCCGGCGCCGACCGGCTGCGCGCCAGCGCGGGGATCGCCGCGCTCGAGCACCTCGGGTGGGACGCGGCCGACGAGGTCGACCGGCGGGCCCTGCTCGCGCTGCAGTCCGAGCTCGACCGGCTGCGCCTCGAGCCGGCCCTGCGCCAGGTGGACCTCGCGTCGGCGCTGGTCGACCTCGAGGCCGGCCGGATGCGCCTCGGCGACGAGGACACCGCCCGTCTGCGCGACCTCGCCACGGGCCCGGACGACGCCCACCGCCTCGGGCTCCCCGCCGGCGCCGACCCCGCGACCATCGCCGCCGCGGCCGCCGCCCAGATCCCGCAGTGGCGCCGCCTCGAGGCCCGTCCGTCGCGGGTGCTGCAGCGCCACGTGCGCACCGCGCGGGAGCTGTGCGAGCACATGCTCTTCACGGAACGGCCCGCAGCGGACGCCGCCCCGAGCTGGCAGGCTCGGACACCGAGCCGATGACATGACCACGCTGTCGGGCAGCTCGCGCGGAGGGGAGGTCGCGGTGGGGGTGCCGCCCCGCGCCGGCCCGCCGCGGGCCGTCCTCGGGCCGTACGTGGTGCAGGACGTCGTCCACCGCGGGCGGTCCGGCGAGGTGCTGCGCGCGCACGACTCCGCCCACGACCGCGTCGTCGCCCTCAAGCTGCTCGCGCCCGAGGACACCGACCGCGAGTACCGCGCCCGCTTCGAGCGCTCGTGCGGCATCGCCCGCACGCTGGGCGAGCCGCACGTCCTCCCGGTGCTCGACTTCGGCGAGACCGGGGGGCGGCTGTTCGTCGCGACGCCGCTGCTCGGCGGGCCGGACCTCGGCGCGGTGCTGCACCGCGAGGAGGCGCTCGACCCGGCGCGCGCGGTGGCCGTCGTCGAGCAGGTCGCGCGGGCCCTGGCCGCCGCCCACGCCCGCGGGCTGGCGCACCGCAACATCAAGCCCGCCAACGTCATCTTCACCGACCCGGCGGCCGCCGAGGTGCGCGTCGGCGACTTCGGGCTGGTCTCGCGCAACGGGCTCTCGCTCGACCACACCGCGCCCGAGCGCTTCCGCGGCGGCGCGACCGACCACCGCGAGGACGTCTACGCGCTGGGCTGCGTGCTCTACACCTGCCTCACCGGCGCCCGGCCCTATCCCGGGCGCAGCCTGCCCGAGCGGATGCGCGGCCACCTCGAGGGCCCGATCCCGCGGCCGTCGGAGCAGCGCCCGGACGTGCCGGCGGCGTTCGACGCCGTCATCGCCGGGGCGCTCGCGAAGACCCCGGGCGACCGCACACCGACCGTCGGCACGCTCGCCGCGGGCGCCCGCGCGGCCCTCGCGTAGCGCACGCCGGAAAAAGTTCGGCGGACCCCGGAACATCCGGGCCCGCTCGCGCCGTCACAGACGCGAACGGCCCGCGAGCCTGCGGGCCCCGCCCTCCGGGAGCGACCATGAGCGGCACCACCGACACGGCCGGCGAGACCTACTTCAGCGCCGACGGCGGCGTCTACGACGCGAACGGCACCATGATCGGCACGTACGGGACCGACGAGGCCGGCAACGTCGACCTGGTCACCACCGACACCGACGGCGACGGCCGGCTCGACACCTCCGTGGCCGACACCGACCACGACGGGACCTTCGAGACCGGCATCGTCGACACCGACGGCGACGGCTACTACGACACGATGGTGATCGACACCGACGGCGACGGGGACTACGACACCGCCGCGGTCGACGCCGACGGGGACGGCCAGGCCGAGACCACGGCCCACGACCCGAACGGCTTCTGAGCGTGACCGGCCACCTCGGCACCACGGCCGGGATCCCCGCGACCCCCGCGGCCGAGCGGGCGGCGCTCGTCGAGCTCTGCATCGACCTCGCCGACCGCCTGGACACCGCGGGACCCGGCCTCCGGGCCCGGGTGCACCGGGGTCTCGCCGACGTCGGGGTGGTCGCGGTCGAGCCGGACGGCCTGCCGTTCGACGGCGCCCGGCACGACGCCGTCGACCGCGAGCCCACGGACGACCCCGCGCGCGACCGCACGGTCGCGAGCACCGAACGTGCCGGCTACCTCGACCGGGGCCGGCTCCTGCGGCGGCCCGAGGTCGTCGTGTACGCGCTCGAGACCGGAGAGACCGGAGACCCCCGATGAGCACCGACGCCCCCGCCGACGCGCGCCGGCCCCACCCGATGACCGACGAGGTCCTCGCGCTGGTCGCCGCGGTGCGCAAGGTCGCGGTGGAGGACGACGAGGCGGGCGCGGCCGAGGGGCTCGACGTCGACGTCGCCCGGGTCCGGCGCGGCAGTGCCGCCGTCGTGGTCGTCGGGGAGAAGAAGCGCGGCAAGAGCTCGCTGATCAACGCGCTGGTCGGACGCCCGGGCCTGCTGCCCGTCGACGCCGACGTCGCCACCTGCGTGCACGTCGTCGTCTCGTACGGCCCCGACGGCGCCACGGTGGTCGAGGGCGGCGGGCCGACCGGGCGCGAGGTGCCCCTCGACGCGGTCGCCGAGTACGCCGCGCTCGACCCGGGCGCCCGGGTCCCCGAGCACGAGGACGTCAGCCAGGTGCAGGTCCGCGTGCCCGCCCCGCTGCTCGCCGGCGGGCTGGAGCTGATCGACACCCCGGGGGTCGGCGGCCTCGTCGCCGGGCACGCGGCCCTGACGCTCGCGACCCTCGACCGCGCCGACGCCCTGGTCTTCGTCCTCGACGGGTCCAGCGAGATCACCGCCTCGGAGCTCGCGTTCCTCGAGCGCGCCACCGAGCGCATCGCCACCGTCGTGTTCGCGCTGACCAAGATCGACCAGTTCCCGGCGTGGGAGCAGGTGCGGGCGCGCAACGTCGAGCTGATCGCCGCGCACGCCCCGCGCTACGCCGACGCCCCGTGGTTCGGGGTGTCGAGCCGCGCGGCCGCCGACGCGATCGCGGCCGAGGCCGACGGCGAGCCCGAGGAGGCCGCCGAGGAGCGCGCCGCGAGCGGGATCGTGCCGCTGGCCGAGCACCTCGCGGGCCTCGCCGAAGGCGCCGACGGGCTGCGCCTGGCCAACCTGCTGCACCAGGCGGCGGTGCTGGTCAAACGCCTGTCGGCGATGCAGGTGCGGCGCGCGATGTCGCTGTCGCTCTCGCCGGAGTTCGCCGAGCTGGTCAAGCGCGAGAAGGAGGCGCTCACCGCGCTGCAGGGCCAGAACGCGACCTGGCGCCAGACGCTGTCCGAGCGCTCGGTGCGCCTCGAGCAGCGCATGCGCACCGAGCTCGCGCGGCGGATCGAGGACCTGCGCAAGGAGGTCGGCGACAGCATCGCGACGGGCTCCTCGACGATCTTCGACGAGGTCGCCACCGACCTGCCGCCGCGGGCGCAGGCGCTGTGGATCGAGCTCGACACGCTGCTGCGCCGCGAGCTCACCGCGCTCGGCGAGGCGCTGCTCGCCGACCTCGAGGGCGTCGAGGTGGACCTCGCCGGCGTCGTCCCGGACGCGCCGGAACGCCTCGCGCAGCTGCCGGAGGCCGCCCGCGGCCAGGGCAGCACGAGCTTCGCCGAGCAGGGGATCATGGCCGCGGGCCTCGGGATGGGGCTCGGGCACCTCGTGGCCCTGGTCGTCGCGCCGCCCGTGGGCATCCTCGCCGGTCTCGGCGCCGTCGGGTTCTTCTCCTGGCGGCGCTGGAGCAAGGAACGGGGCGCCCGCAGCCGCGAGGACGCCCGCCGCTACCTCGGCGAGGTCACCACCCGCCTCAACAACGAGATCCCACCGGTCGTCGCGCAGGCCGTCCACGGCGCCCGCGACGTGCTCGGCCGCCAGATCACCACCGCGCTGACCGCGGAGAAGGAGCGCCTGACCGCGAGCCTCGCCGAGCACGAGAAGAACCTGGCCAGCGAGAAGAGCGCGCTGGCCCGGCGCAAGGCCGAGGTGGACGCGAAGCTGAAGCGCCGCAACGAGCTGAGGGAGACCGCCGAGCAGCTGGCCCGCCGGCTGCCCGCACACCGATCCGCCACGAAGGAGGAGGCGTCGTGACCGCGCCCCAGGGAGCCGGGGGGCCCGACGGGAGCACCTGGCTCGACATGTCCCGCTACCCCGACACCGACCCGGACACCGTCCTCTCCGGCGACGAGCAGGGCCTGCTGACCTCGGCGCTCGCCGTCGACGACGCCGCGCTGCCCGACGCCGTGTGGGAGCACATGCTCGCCGTGGTGACCGGCGACGCCGGTGACGACCCGGCCGCCGGGGACGGCGCCGACGACCCCGGCGCCGACCCTGCCGACCCTGCCGACCCTGCCGACGACGACCCCGCTGCCTGGGCCGCCGACCCCGCGCTCGACGAGCACGCCCACGACGACCCGGCGGTGCACGACCTCCACGACGGCCCCGACGGCTGGGACGACTCCCCGGACCCGGCCTGGGACGGCGGCGCGGTGTGACCGACTGGCACCTCGCGATCGACTTCGGGACCTCGTTCACGACGACCGCCACGCTCGCCGGCGGGCGCGCCGAGGTCCTGGAGATCGACGGGTCGAAGTACGTGCCCTCGCTGGTCTGTGTGGACGACGACGGCACGATCCTCACCGGCCGCGACGCCGTCAACGAGGCGGCGATGGCGCCCGACCGCACCGAGCGGGTGCCCAAGCGCGCGCTGGTGGCGTCCGAGCAGGTGCTGCTGGGCACGCGCACGGTCGGGACCGTCGAGCTCGTCGCGGCCGTGCTGGCCCGGGTCGCGGGCGAGGCCACGCGACGCTTCGCGGGCAGCCGCCCCACGCGCGTCGTCCTGACCCACCCGGCGCGCTGGCAGGCCGGCGGCACCGAGCTGCGTCGCCTCGCCGAGGCCGCCGAGCGCGCGGGGCTCGGCGAGCCCGACCTCGTCGCCGAGCCCGTCGCCGCCGCCCACCACTACGTCCGCACCGGTGACGCCGTCCCGGACGGCGGCATGATCGGCGTCTACGACTTCGGCGGCGGCACCTTCGACACCGCCGTCCTGCGGCGCCGCCGTGACGGCTTCGAGCTCGCGGGCTCGCCGGGCGGCGACGTCGCGCTGGGCGGCGAGGACCTCGACGCCGCGTTCATGGAGATCCTCGCCGAGCACGCCGAGGCCCTCGACGCCGACACGTGGAACGCGCTGTGGGAGGCCGAGGGCCGCGTCGCCGAGCGCCACCGCACGCTGCTGCGCCGCGACGTCACCCAGGCCAAGGAGGCCCTGTCGCGCCTGCCCGCGGTCAACCTGTGGGTGCCGGGCTACGACGACGAGATCCGGGTGACGCGCCGCGAGTACGAGAAGGCCGTCGAGCCCCTGCTCGCCCGCAGCGTCGCCGAGCTGCAGGACACCGTCGCGCGCGCGGGCACCACGCCCGACGCGCTCGTCGACGTCTACCTCACCGGCAGCACGAGCCGGACCCCGCGGATCAGCACCCTGCTCGCCGACCTCCTCGGGCACGTGCCCGGCATGCGCGACGACCCGAAGGCCGTCGTCGTGCTGGGCGCGCTGTCGACGGTGCCCGGCTCGGTGAGCGCCACCCGGCAGGTCCGCCTGCCCCCGCGCGCCCACCGCGCCGGCCCGCCCGCGACGCCCCCCGCCGAGCCGACGCCGCCGCTGACGCCGTCGGGGTTCGCGGTGCCGGCCGCGCCCGAGGGCGCGACCGAGACCGTGCGCCGCACGCCGCGCCGTCCCGAGCGGATCCCGGCGCCGCGCGGCGGCCGGCACCACGCACCGGAGGACGCCGGCGCCCGGGAGGCGGCCGACCGGCTGGCCCGGGAGATCGCGGCGATCGCGGAGGCCGCCGGGGTGTCGGACCTCGTGGGCGCGATGGCTCCGACCGTGCGCGCGGCCGACGGCGTGGAGGCGCTGCGCCGGCCGCTCGTCGTCGCTCTCGAGGGGGTCGGCACCGCGATCGGGACCCGGCACTCCCCGTTCCCGGGCCTGCCGCCCGGGGTCGCGCTGCAGGTCCTGCGCGAGGGCCGCGCGGAACTGGGGACGCTGGGCCGGTGCCTCACCCGTCTCGACGAGGTCGCCCGACACGTGGAGGCGCTGTGAGGTCCGATCGTCCCCGGGTCGGCGCGTCCGTCGGGGGGTAGACGGGGCACGACCTCCACGAAGGGATCCCCATGACCCACACCGCGACCAGGCGGTCCAGGACCGCGCCGGCCGTGCTCACCGCGCTGCGCGCCGCCGCGGTCCTGACGGTCGTCTCGCTGCTCGTCCAGTTCCTCACCGCCGGCGGCTTCGTCGGGCAGCAGGGCGGCGAGGGCGCGGAGGCGGCGCACTCCGTCGGCGCGATCGTGCTGCACGTGCTGTCGGGGCTCACGGTCGTGGCGGCCGCGCTGACCTGGCGGGCCGGGGCGGCGCTGTGGCCGACGGTCGTCGCGGCGCTGGTGTTCGTGCTGTCGTTCGTGCAGGCCTACGTGGGCAGCAACGGACCGCTCTCGGTGCACATCCCCGGCGCCATGGTCCTCACCGTGGGCGCCGTGCTGGTGGCGGCCTGGTCGTTCACCCCTGGTGCTGCCGGCCGGCGGTGAGCCTCAGCGCTTGCGGGCGCTGATCACCCCGGTGTCGAAGCCCGCGAGGTGCAGCCCGCCGTGGAAACGGGCGTGCTCGACCTTCAGGCAGCGGTCCATGACCACGGCGAGCCCGGCCTCGACCCCGCGCTCGGCCAGCGCCTCGTCGTAGAGACCGAACTGCGTCCAGAACGTCGAGGCCCCGGCCCGGATGGTCGCGTCGAGGACGTCGGGCAGGTCCTCGGGCCGGCGGAAGACGTCGACGAGGTCGGGCGTCACCGGCAGCGCGTCCAGCGACGGGTAGACGGGCCGCCCGAGGATCTCGCTGGCGTTGGGGTTGACGAAGTGGACGTCGAAGTCGGTGGAGCCCAGCAGGTAGGTCGCGACGAAGTTCGACGCGCGCGCCGGGTTGGGCGACGCGCCGACCATCGCGACCGTCTTCGTCTTCCGCAGGATCGCCTGGCGCTCCTGCGCCGACGGCGGGGTCCAGCTCACGGCGCGGCCTCCTTCACGACGGGTCGGGCTCCGCTGCGCTGCGTCTCCCGCGTGGCCTCGGTGAGGGCCTGGTCGAGGTCCCAGAGGATGTCCTCGGGGTCCTCGATGCCGACGCTGATGCGGATGAGGTCGGGGCGCACGCCGCCCTCGCGCAGCTGGTCGGCGGTCAGCTGCTGGTGGGTGGTCGAGGCGGGGTGCAGGACGAGCGTGCGGGCGTCGCCGATGTTGGCGAGGTGGCTGCAGAGCTGTACGGACTCGATGAACCGCCGGCCGGCGGCGCGGGCCGAGCTCTCCGGGTCCTCGTCGTCACCCCGCACCCCGAAGCTGAACACCGCGCCGGGACCCTGCGGCAGGTACTTCTTCGCCCGCTCGTGGTGCGGGTGGCCGGGCAGCCCGGCGTAGCTGACCCACGCGACGCGCTCGTCGGCCTCGAGCCACTCGGCGACGCGCTGCGCGTTCGCGACGTGGGCCTCCATGCGCTGGGGCAGCGTCTCGACGCCCTGGAGCAGCAGGAACGCCGAGTGCGCCGAGAGCGTCGCGCCGACATCGCGCAGCTGCTCGGAGCGGACCTTGGTGAGGAAGCCGTACTCCTGGAAGTTGCCCCACCACGTCAGCCCGCCGTAGGACGGGATCGGGTCGGTCATCTGCGGGAAGTTCCCGTTGCCCCAGTCGAAGCGGCCCGACTCGAGGATCACCCCGCCGAGCGTGGTGCCGTGGCCGCCGAGGAACTTGGTCGCCGAGTGGATGACGATGTCCGCGCCGTGCTCCATCGGCCGGCACAGGTACGGCGTCGCCATCGTCGCGTCGATGATGAGCGGCAGGCCGCGCTCGTGGGCGACCTCGGCGAGCGCCGCAACGTCGGTGACCTCGCCCGACGGGTTCGCGATGATCTCGGCGAAGACGCAGCGGGTCTTCTCGGTGATCGCCCGCCGGAACGCGTCCGGGTCGTCGCCGGCGACGAACGTCGTGTCGACCCCGAAGCGACGCAGGGTGACGTCGAGCTGGGTGACCGTGCCGCCGTAGAGCGCGGACGAGGCGACGATGTGGTCACCGGCGCCGGCGAGGGTGGCGAAGGTCAGGAACTCCGCGGCCTGGCCCGAGCTGGTGGCCACGGCGCCGAGCGCGCCCTCGAGGCTGGCCAGGCGCTCCTCGAGCGCGGCGACCGTCGGGTTCGCGATGCGGCTGTAGATGTTGCCGTACTTCTGCAGCGCGAAGAGGTTCGCGGCGTCGGCGGTGTCGTCGAAGACGAAGCTCGTCGACTGGTAGATCGGCACCGCTCGCGCGCCGGTGGCCGCGTCGGGCACGGCGCCGGCGTGCACCGCGCGGGTGCGGAAGCCCCAGGGGCGGTCGTCTCCTGCCACCCCGCCGTTCTACACCGAACGGACCCGCCGCGAGGGATTGCCCGACGTGCATGGGTGGGAAGGCCTGCGCGGTCCGTCACCGACGTCACCGACGTCACCGACTCCACCGACCCGGAGGCACCCATGGCCGTCTGCGAGACCTGTGGCAACGACTACGAGATGGCGTTCGAGATCCGCGCGCAGGGCGCGACCCACACCTTCGACAGCTTCGAGTGCGCGATCCACAAGCTGGCCCCGCGCTGCGAGCACTGCGGCGTGACGATCATCGGTCACGGCCACCAGGTCGAGGGCAGCTTCTACTGCTGCGCCCACTGCGCGTCGGCGGCCTCGGGCGCGTCGACGGTCGACCACGCCTGAGCCCCTGATCAGCGGAAGTACGCGTTCGCGGTGGCCTGGTAGGAGCAGAGGATCGCCGCGACGATCAGCGCGGCCTGCACCAGGCTCAGCACCGTCGACACCCAGCCGAGGCTCACCCCGAGCCCGGCGGTGAGCAGGACGCCGACGACGGTGAACACCGCGCTGACGCCGCCCAGGACGGCGAGCACCAGCCGTGCCCAGTGGTCGCCCTGGCGCATGCGCAGGGCGAGGTAGACGAGGGCGGCGAGGAAGAGCAGTCCGATGACGGCGCCGGCGATGCCGCTGCCGGCGGCGAAGCCGCTCGGCACCGTCGCCGCCGTCGCCAGGGAGAAGGCGCTCCCGAGCACGCCGACGACGACCGCGGCGACCCAGAGCCGGAAGGACCACTGCACGGGGGGCGGGGGCGTCACGGGGGCAACCTAGTCACCGGTGTCGGCGGTGGGGCGCAGGTCCCGGACCCAGCGCCACACCGTGCCCTCGTCCGGGTCGATCGCCTCGCCGTCGAGGACGAAGCCGTGGCGGCGCAGCACGGTGGTCGAGGCGTTCTCGGCCGGCAGCGTGTGGGCCCGGACGCGCCGGACGCCCCCGCGGGCGGCGCGGTCGAGCCACTGCCCGACGGCCGCCGTCGCGACGCCCCGGCCCTGGCGCGACGGGGCGACCGAGTACCCGATCTCGATCTCGCCGTCGGTCGGCGGCCCGGTGAAGCCGCCGAGGCCGACGACCTCGGCGCCGTCGACGACGAGGTGGGTGAACCAGCTCGGGTCGATCCCGCCCTCGAGCGCGGTCACCGTGGGCTCCAGCGCCTCGGGGAACGCGAGGTAGCCGTCGACGAGCACGAGCCCGAAGCGTTCGGTGAACGCCTCCGGCTCGGTCAGCAACGTGACCGCCTGCTCCGGCTGCAGCGGCACGACCGTGATTCCCATGTGCCCTCCGGGCAGGTGAGCAGAAAGAAGGGCTACAGCTCTCTTTACTGCTCACGAGCGCGGAGCGCACCTACATGCCGTGCATCTTCGCGATGACCTGGAGCATGACCTCGTCCGCGCCGCCGCCGATCGACGTGAGCCGCATGTCGCGCAGGAAGCGCGCGGTCCACGTCTCCTCGATGTAGCCCAGGCCGCCGTGGTACTGCAGGCAGGTGCGGGCGACGTCCTCGCAGAGCCGGCCGATCGCGAGCTTGGCGATCGTCGCGAAGCGGGACGTGTCCTCGCCGCGCATGAAGGCCTCGGCGCACGCGTAGTTGTAGTGCCGGCACATGTCGACGCGGGCGTAGAGCTCGGCGAGCTGGTAGCTCAGGTACTGGTTCTGGATCAGGGGCCCGCCGAACGCCTCGCGTCCCCGCAGGTAGGCCGCGGTGCGGTCCAGCGCCCGCTCGCAGGCGCCGACGCGGCCGTAGCAGGCCACCATCCGCTCGTTCTGGAACTGCGCCATCTGCTGCTGGAACCCGCGGCCGGCCTGCCCGATGGTGTTCGCGACCGGCACCCGCGCCCCGTCGAACGACAGCTCCGCGGTGTCCGAGCAGCGGTTGCCGAGCTTGTCGAGCGTCCGCGACACCGACACCCCGGGCGTGTCCGTCGGCACGACGATCTGCGACATCCCCCGCGCGCCACCCTCGTCGGAGGTGCGCGCGAGCAGGCAGAGCCAGTCGGCCTGGACGCCGTTGGTGATGTAGAGCTTGGACCCGTGGATCACCCAGTGGTCCCCGTCCTGCACCGCCCGGGTCTTCAGCCCGGCGACGTCGGAGCCGGCGTCGGGCTCGGTGACGGCGATGGCCGTGACGTGCTCGCCGCGGATCGCCGGCGCGAGGTAGCGCTCCTTGAGCTCGTGGCTGCCGAAGCGGGCCAGCGACGGCGTCGCCATGTCGGTCTGCACGGCGATCGCCATGCCCACCCCGGCGGCGTCGGCGCGCCCGATCTCCTCGGCGAGGACCACCGAGAACAGGTGGTCGGCGCCCCCGCCGCCGTAGGCCGGGTCGTACTCGAGGCCCAGGAAGCCCAGCTCGCCGAGCTTGCCGAACAGCTCGTGGGTGGGCATGCGCCCGTCGCGCTCCCACCCGTCGACGTACGGGTCGATCTCCCGCTCGACGAACGTCCGCACGGTCTTGCGGAACGCCTGGTGCTCCTCGGTGAACGCGACCATCAGCGGACTCCCTGCAGGTGGGCCAGGGCCGGGCCCCAGCGGTCGGTCTGCGAGCCGGTCGGCGCGTAGAGCGGGATGCGCTGCGCGATGCCGCCGAAGCGCCGCTCGAGCGCCGGGCCCACCTGGTCGGGCTCGGCGACGATCGCGACGGTGTGCAGGACCTCGTCGTCGACGGCCTCGCCCATCGCGTCCCACTCGCCGCGCTTGGAGAGCGTGTTCAGCTCGCGGGCCAGGTCCCCCCAGCCGTGCAGCTCGAGCACGGGGTGGTACGCGGGCGTCGAGCCGTAGAACGCGACCTGCCGGCGCACGTCCTGCACCGACTCGGCGAACTCCTCCTCGGTGTTCCCGGTCGCGATGAGGGCGGTGCCGGAGAACTCGAAGCCGGTCCCGTCCTTGCCGGCCCTCGCGAAGCCCTCGTGCAGCGCGGGCAACGTCACCTCGTGCAGGTAGCGCTCGGTGGAGAAGGCGTGGGCCATGAACCCGTCGGCGACCTCGCCCGCCACCGCCGTCATCCGCGGGCCGACGCCGGCGAGGTGGATCGGCGGGTTGCCGTGCGGGTTCGGCCCCGGCGAGAAGAACGGCGTCATCAGCGTGTGCGTGTAGAACTCGCCGCGGAAGTCGAGGCGCTCGCCGGTCGCCCACGCGTCCCAGATGGCGCGGACGGCCCGGATGTACTCGTGCATGCGGTCGGCGGGCCGCGACCACGGCATCGAGAAGCGCTTGGTGACGTGCGGCTTGATCTGCGTCCCGAGGCCCAGGACGTAGCGCCCGCCGGTCATCTCCTGGAGGTCGTTCGCCGTCATCGCCGTCGTCATCGGGGTGCGGGCGAACGCGACGGTGATGGCGGTGCCGAGGGTGACGCGCTCGGTGCGGGTGGCCGCCAGCGTGATCATCACGGCCGGGTCGTGCTGGGTCTCCGACGCCCACACGGCGTCGTACCCGGCCTTCTCCGCGGTGACCGCGTCGTCGGCGAACGCGGTGAGCCCCCCGGTGACGACGGTGGCGTCGACCTTCATCACAGCAGCTCCTCGGGGATGTCCACGTGACGGGCCCGGACGAACTCGCCGAGCCCCTTGGCCTGCGGGTCGAGCGCGAGGTTGTCGGCCACCCCGCGCCCGAGGAGCCCCACGACGGTGACGCCCACCGCGCGCAGGTGCGGGAACGTCCAGAGCCGCCGCGGGCACCCGGCGGCGTCCTCGCCGAGCAGCCACGCGACGTGCTCGTCGCCCCACCAGCTCGAGAGCCACGCGTAGGCGGCGTCGTCGCGGGCCCAGAGCCCGAGCGTGGCGTTGCCGCCCTTGTCACCCGAGCGCGCGCCGACCAGTCGCCCGAGGGGGACGCGGGTGGTGGGCGCGCCGGGGTCGTCGCGAACGGGTATCTCGCTGCTTCTAGGCGTCGGAACTCCCCGTTCGCTCGCGGCCGGGGTGGGCGGGGCCACCGTCCACGTCCTGTCGTCGAGGCCGACGAGCTGGGGCAGGTCGGCGGCGGGCAGCAGGAGTGGCCAGAACACGCTCGCGGCGCTGCCCGGGCCGGGCGGGGTGGTGGCGAAGAAGCCGGCGTAGCCGCTCAGGGCCGTCTCCACGGCCGCCCGCGAGAGCCGCGCGCAGGCCTCCTTGCCCCCGGCGACGGCCACGGTGAGCAGCGAGACGGCGTCGGTCATGCGCTGGGGGTCGGGTCGGTCGGCCCGGAGCAACCGGGTCTCGACGCGCTCGAACGCCTTCCGGCCGCCCGGCACGCCCGCCCAGAGCGCCGCGAGCGCGTGCTCGGCCTTGGCCTCGACGTCGAGGCCCGTGAGCACGAACGTCATCTCGTTGTGCCAGCCCGCGGGCACGATCGCGCCCACCTTGACCGTCGCCGGCGGCGGCTCCCCGACCGTGCCGGCGAGGCGGACGCGGTCGGGCCCCTCCGGCGTGAGCACGGTGGTGTCGAGGCGGGCGACGACGTCCGGGGTGAGGTAGCGCGGCCCGTCGACCTCGTAGAGCAGCTGCGCGGTGACCGTCTCGACGGTGACCGCCCCGCCCGTCCCGGCCGCCTTCGTGATCACCGCGGAGCCGTCGGCCTCGATCTCCGCGATCGGCATGCCGACGTGCTCGATGCCCGGGAGCTCGCCGGCGAACGAGTAGTTGCCGCCGGTGGCCTGCGCACCGCACTCGATGACGTGCCCGGCGGCGACGGCGCCGGCGAGGGCGTCGAGGTCGTCGGGACCCCAGCCGTGATGCCAGGCGGCCGGCCCGACGACCACCGCCGCGTCGGTGACCCGCCCGGTGACGACGACGTTCGCCCCGGCCGCCAGCGCCTCGACGATCCCGCGGCAGCCCAGGTAGGCGTTGGCGACGACCGGCTCGGCGGGGAGGGGCTCGCCGGTCTCGAGGTGGGCCGCCTGCTCGGGCGGGAGGGTGCGCACCTGCTCGGTGACGTCGTCCCCGCCGACCCACGCGACCCGCGCGCGCTCGTCGATGGCCGCGATCTCGGCCGCGCAGCCCGCCGGGTCGAGGCCGCCGGCGTTGGCGACGACGAGGATGCCGGCGTCGAGGCAGTCGACGAGGACGTCGCGCATCTGGTGGACGAACGTCGTCGCCCAGCCGCCCTTGCCGCGGTCGCGCTGCTTGGCGAGCAGGCCCATCGTCAGCTCGGCGAGCCAGTCGCCGGTGAGGACGTCGACGTGCGCGCGGCCCTCGAGGTGCGCGTCGACGACCTCGCGGGCGGCGGCGAGGCGGTCGCCGTAGAAGCCCGAGACGTTCGCGATCGCGATCACTCGGCTGCCCCCAAGGTGACCAGCGTGGCGTGCGCCTCGACGTACTGGCCCACCGCGACGTGCACGGTCTCGACGACGCCGTCGGTGGCCGCGAGCGCCGGGTGCTCCATCTTCATGGCCTCGAGGACGACGAGCTTCTGGCCGGCGACGACGTGCTCGCCCTCGCGGACCAGCACCTCCACGACCGTGCCCGGGACCTCGCTGACCGGCCCCGCCCCGCCCGCGGCGGCGTCCGCGGCCGGCAGGCGCGGCACCTCCCGCCAGGCGCTGTGGCCCTCGCCGTCGTCGACGTACGCGGTGCCGTCGTGGTGGGCGACGCGGCAGCGGTAGGCCACGCCGTCGTGGGTGACGCGCACGCCGTGCGGGGTGAGGTCGCGCAGGCCGAGGGTGTGGTCGGCGAGCTCGAGGGCGTCGGCCGTCAACCGGTGGGCGACGTCGACCGGGCCGTCGGGACCCTCCCAGGTGAGGCGTGGCCGCGGGGCGCCGCGCAGCGTGCGCCAGCCGGGTGGGGCGAGGGTGGCGAGGGGGTCGTGGGCTCGACGTGCGGCGGAGGTGGTGGCGATGGCGGCGGCGAGGTGCACGACGCGTGGGGTGGCCGGCGCCGGGGTGCGCAGGTCGGCGTGGCGGTCGAGGAAGTCGGTGCGGGTGGCGCCGGCGAGGAAGCCGGGGTCGCGCAGGACGGCGACGAGCAGGTCGCGGTTGGTGGCCGGGCCGTGGATCTCGGCGTGCGCGAGGCCGGCGGCGAGCCTGCGGGCGGCCGCCGTACGGGTCGGCGCGTGGGCGACGACCTTGGCGATCATCGGGTCGTAGAAGGCGCTGACCTCGCCGGACGCGCCGAGGGCGTCCTCCCAACGGAGCGCGTCGTCGTGGCGGTAGCGGTGCAGGGTGCCGGGGCTGGGGCGGTCGCCGGCGGCCGGGTCCTCGGCGTAAAGGCGCACCTCGATGGCGTGGCCGCGGGGTACGAGCTCGTCCTGGGCGAACGGCAGGGGCTCGCCGTCGGCGATCGCGAGCTGCAGCGCGACCAGGTCGACGCCGTAGACCTCCTCGGTGACCGGGTGCTCGACCTGCAGCCGCGTGTTCATCTCGAGGAAGAAGAAGCTCGCCTGTGTCGGCGTGGCGGCGGGCGGCACGGAGCGCAGCGGAGCTGCCGCGCCGGAGGCGTCGACGCTGCCGGCGTCAGACGCCGGGAGATCCGCATCCTCGAGCAGGAACTCCACCGTCCCGGCGCCGACGTACCCGAGCTTCTCCGCCAGCGCGACGGCCGTGGCACCCATCCGCTCGCGCAGCTCCGGCGTCACGACGGGCGACGGCGCTTCCTCGACGACCTTCTGGTGCCGCCGCTGGATCGAGCACTCGCGCTCACCGAGGTGCACGACGTGCCCGTGCGCGTCGCCGAGCACCTGGATCTCGACGTGCCGGGGCGCGTCCAGCAGGCGCTCGAGGAAGACGGTGTCGTCGCCGAAGCTGCGCGCGGCCTCGGCACGGGCGGAGCGGACGGCGTCGGCGAGCGCATCGGGCGACCGCACCTCCCGCATCCCGCTGCCCCCGCCGCCGGCACTGGCCTTGACCAGCAGCGGGAACCCGACGCCCTCGGCCGCGCGAGCCCAGTCGTCGGGGTCGTCGGTCGCGAGCAGCGCGTCCGGCAGCGTCGGCACGCCCGCCTCGCGGGCCAGGGCCTTGGCGGTGTGCTTGACGCCCATCGCCTCGATCGACGCCGGGTCCGGGCCGACCCACGTCAGTCCGGCGTCGATGCACCGACGAGCGAACGCCGCGTTCTCGGACAGGAAGCCGTAGCCGGGGTGCACGGCGTCGGCGCCCGTCGCGCGGGCGGCGGCGAGGACCTGCTCGGCGTCGAGGTAGGTCTCGGTGCTCGTCGACCCGCGCAGCGCCACGGCCCGGTCGGCCTCGACGACGTGCGGGGCGTCGGCGTCGGGCTCGGAGAACACCGCCACCGTGCGGACGCCGAGCGAGCGCGCCGCGCGGATCACCCGGCGCGCGATCTCCCCGCGGTTGGCCACGAGCAGCGTGCTGATCACCGTCGTCCCTCCGTGATCGAAGTACCGATACGGACACTCAACGTCTGCAACGGCACTTCGCTGACAACGCCGCGCACGCTCCTCACATCCGGAACGGCGCGAAGCGGGTCGCGCCGGTGATCGAGGCCGAGTGGACGGCCGAGAGGGCGAGGCCGAGGACCGTGCGGGTGTCGCGGGGGTCGATGACCCCGTCGTCCCACATCCGCCCCGACGCGTAGACGGCGTTCGACTGCGCCTCGACGGCGTCCTCGACGGCCTTGCGCGTCGCGCGGTCAGTGTCCTCGTCGTAGGGACGCCCCGCGCGCTCCGCCGACCGCCGCTGCACCATCGACATGACCCCGGCCAGCTGCGTCCCGCCCATGACGGCGATGCGGTGGTTGGGCCAGGTGAAGACGAAGCGCGGGTCGTAGGCGCGCCCGGACATGCCGTAGTTCCCGGCGCCGTAGGACGCACCGACCATGAGCGTCAGGTGCGGGACCTCGGAGTTCGACACCGCGTTGATCAGCTTCGCGCCGTCCTTGATGATCCCGCCGCGCTCGTAGGCCGAGCCGACCATGAACCCCGTGATGTTCTGGACGAACAGCAGCGGGATCGACCGCGCGTTGGCGAGCTGGACGAACTGCGCGCCCTTCTGCGACTCCTCACTGAACAGGATCCCGTTGTTCGCCAGCACCCCGACCGGGAAGCCGCCGATCGAGCCCCAGCCGCACACGAGCGTCGTGCCGTAGAGCGGCTTGTGCTCGTCGAAGCGCGAGCCGTCCAGCACGCGGGCCAGGACGTCGCGGACCTCGACGCTCCTCTTCGGGTCCGACGCCGCGCACGCGAGCAGCTCCTCGGCGTCGAACCGGGGCGGCTCCGCCGGCAGCGACGGCCCCGGGCCCGCCTTGCGCCAGCCCAGGTCGGCGACGATCCGCCGCCCGATCCGCAGGGCGTCGCGCTCGTCGGCCGCGAGGTGGTCGGCGAGCCCGGACTCGCGGGCGTGCATCTCCGCGCCGCCGAGGGTCTCGTCGTCGACGTCCTCGTTGATCGCCATCTTCACCAGCGGCGGTCCGCCCAGGTAGACGGTCGCCTGGCCGCGGACGAACACCGTGTACTCGCTCATCCCCGGCATGTACGCCCCGCCGGCGGTCGAGGAGCCGAAGACCAGCGCGATCGTCGGGATGCCCTGGGCCGAGAGCCGGGTCATCTCGCGGAACGTGCGCCCGCCGGGGACGAAGAGGTCGGCCTGGCGGGGGAGGTCGGCGCCGCCGGACTCGACGAGTGCGATCACCGGCAGGCGGTTGCGCTCGGCGATCTCGAGGGCCCGCAGCTGCTTGGTGACCCCGATCGGGGTGATCGACCCGCCCTTGACCGTCGGCTCGTTGGCCACGACCAGGCACTCGACGCCGCTGACGGCGCCGATGCCCACGACGAGGCCCGCACCCGGCGTCGTCAGGTCCGGCTCGTGCGCTCCGGCCAGCGCGCCGATCTCGAGGAACGCGGCGTCGGGGTCGAGCAGCAGGTCGACGCGCTCGCGGGCGGTCAGCCGGCCGCGGTCGTGGTGGCGGTCGACGTACTTCGCGCCGCCCGCGGCCAGCACCGTCGCGGCGACCTCGTCGACGCCGGCGAGCGCGTCGAGCATCGCGGCGCGGTCGGCGGCGTACTCCGGCGACGCGGGGTCCAGGCGCGAGCCGAGGACGGCGGCGGGGGAGATGTCGCTGACCGTCATGCCCGCACCGGGTCCTTCCCCGGCGTCCCCGCGAACGCCTGGCCGAGCACCATCCATTCGCGCGCGGCGTCGCCGGTGACCACCAGCGACGTGTCGTCGACGTGCCGCCGGCGCACGAGCACCAGGCAGAACTCCTCGGCGTCGCCGACGACCGCGTCCCCGTCGTCACGGCCCTCGTCCCACGTCCACACGTCGCCCGACGGGCCGGTGAGCTCGACGCGGACGGGCACCTCGGGGACGTCCATCCCCCGCACCCGGTAGCCCTGCGCGCGGGCGCGGACGGCGATGTCGGCCACGTGGCGCAGGCGGTCGGTCGGCGCGAGGCGCGCGCCGACGGCGTCGGCGATGTCGGTGCCGTGCGCCCAGGTCTCCATGATCCGGCTCGTGATCGCCGACCGCAGCGACATCGGCGGGCCGTACCAGGGCAGACGGGCCGTCGGGTCGCAGGCGCGCGCGGCCCGGTCGAAGGCCCGGGCCGCGTCCTGCCAGTAGGCCAGCGCGGCCGGGCCGACCTCGGGCACGTCGGAGAGCGTGCGCCCGACGAAGCCGTCGAGGTCGGTGATCGCGTCGCGCTCGGCGGTGAAGTCCTCGGGCGTCGAGATCGCCCGGGCGAACGCGCCGTCGAACCAGCCGAGGTGGGCGACCTGGTCGCGGACCGTCCACGGCTCGGCGCGCGTCGGCAGCGTCCAGGACGCGCGCGGGAGCGGGCGCACGATCGCCATCACCGCGGCGCGTTCGGCGTCGAGGTCGTCCAGCAACGACTCCACGGTCGGGGCGCTCACCCGTCCAGCCCCAACCGCCCCGCCACGACCTCGTCCATGATCTCGGTCGCGCCGCCGCCGATCCCGAGGATCCGCGCGTCGCGGTAGTGGCGCTCGACCTCCACGCCGTGCATGTAGCCCATCCCTCCGTGCAGCTGGACGGCGCGGTCGACGACGGCGTCGCACGCCGCGACCGCGGTGTTCTTGGCCATCGCCAGCTCGGTGACGACGTCGTGCCCCGCCTGCCAGCGGGCGAGGACGTCGCGCACGTAGGTGCGGGCGACGGTGGTCGTGCGCGCCATCTCGGCGATCTGGTGCCGGACCACCTGGCGCTGCGCGAGCGGCGCCCCGAACGTCTGCCGGGTGCGCGCCCAGTCGATGGTCAGGTCGACGCAGCGCTGGGCGGTCGCGTAGGCCTGGACGGCCATCGACAGCCGCTCGGCCGCGAAGTTGACCATGATCTGGCGGAAGCCGGTGCCCTCGGCGCCGACGAGGTTCGCCGCCGGCACGCGCACACCGTCGAAGTGCAGCTCGGCGGTGTCGCTGCAGTGCCAGCCCATCTTGCGCAGCCGCGAGCGCGACACCCCGGGGCGGTCGGTCTCGATCACCAGCAGGGAGAGGCCGCGGTGCCCGGCGCCGCCGGTGCGCACGGCGGTGGTGACGACGTCCGCCCGGGTGCCCGAGGTGATGAACGTCTTGGCGCCGTCGACGACGTACTCGTCCCCCTCGCGCCGGGCGCGCGTGGTGATCGCTGCGACGTCGGACCCGGCCCCGGGCTCGGTGATGCCGAGCGCGGCGATCATCCGCCCGGCCAGGGTCGGGGCCACGAAGCGTGCGATCTGGTCGGGGTCGCCGGCGGCGGCGATGTGCGGGACGCCGATGCCGTGGGTGAACAGGCCCGCGCAGACCCCGCTCGACCCGCCGGAGAGGATCAGCTGCTCGGCGACCAGGCAGGCGTCGAGGTGCTCGCCGACCCCGCCCGCGGCCTCGGGGAACCCCAGCTCGAGCAGGCCGAGCGCCCCGGCGCGCTCGTGCAGCGCGCGGGGCAGCGCGCCCTCGTCCTCCCAGCGCGCGAGGTGGGGCACGACCTCGCGGGTGGTGAAGTCGGCGACGAGCTCGCGCAGCGCCCGGCGCTCCGGGGTCGCCCAGGCGTCGTGGGCGCTGACCGGTGTCGAGCGAAGGGCCCCTTCGCTCGATACAGCGGCCGAAGGGCGCCCGTCGCCAGAACCCGCTCCGCCCGGAGCCGAGCGAACGGACCCTTCGCTCGACACACCCGACGCCGTCACCGGGCGACCGCCTCGGCGTGCCCGGCGAAGCGCTCGCGCAGGACCCGCTTGAGGAGCTTGCCGGTGGCGTTGCGCGGCAGCTCGTCGACGACCTCGACGCGCCGGGGCGCCTTGAAGTGCGCGATGCGCTCGCGCGTCCAGGCGATCACCTCGTCGCGGTCCAGCTCGCCGTCGGCGACGACGACCGCCAGCACCGTCTCGCCCCACGTCGCGTCCCCGATCCCGACGACGGCGACGTCGGCGATCGCGGGGTGGCGGTGGAGGACCTGCTCGACCTCGACCGGGTAGACGTTCTCCCCGCCCGTGATGATCATGTCCTTCTTGCGGTCGACCAGCGTGACGAAGCCCTCGGCGTCCCGGACGCCCAGGTCACCGGAGTGGAACCAGCCGTCGCGCAGCACCTCGGCGGTCGCCTCCGGGCGGTTCCAGTAGCCGGCGAACACCGTCGGTCCGCGCAGCACCAGCTCGCCGACCTCGCCCACCCCGACCTCGTCCCCGGTCTCGGACACCAGCCGCGCGTCCACGTGCATGAACGGCCGGCCCACCGAGCCCGCGTGGGCGAGCACGTCGGCGGCGTCGAGGAAGAGCGCGGCGGGCGAGAGCTCGGTCATCCCGAAGCCCTCGGTGAACGTCCAGCCCCGGGCCGTGAAGTGCTCGATCACCGTGACCGGGCAGGGCGCGCCGCCGGAGATCGCCCACCGCAGCGACGGCTGGGGCGGCAGCGACGGCAGCCGGGTCAGCGCCGCCCACATCGCGGGCACGAGGAACTGGGTCGTGACGCCCTCGTCGGCCATGAGCGCGGCGAACGCCGCCGGGTCGAACGACGGCACGACGACGACCGTTCCGCCCGCGTAGAGCAGGGGGAGCGCGGAGAGTCCGAGCGCGCCGATGTGGAACAGCGGGGCCGCGGCGATCGTGACGTCGGTGCTCCCGATGCCCGGGCCGGCGGTGACCATGTTGACCGCGTTCCAGAGCATGTTGTCGTGCGTGAGCACCGCGCCCTTGGGGACGCCGGTGGTCCCCGAGGTGTACATGATCACGCAGGGGTCGTCGCCCGCGGCCGGGTAGGCGTCGACGGTGCCGTCACCGGGCTCGTCGGCCAGCTCCACGATCGCCGGCGCCGGCCCGTCGAGTGCGGCGATCGCGCCCTCGGCCAGGGCGGCGAACGTCGTCGAGCGCACGAGCACCGTCGCGCCGGAGTCGCCGAGCACGTGTGCGACCTCGGCGGGGGCGAGGCGGTGGTTGACCGGCACGGCCACCGCGCCGATCCGCGCCGCGCCGAAGAGCCACTCGAGGTAGGCGCCGGAGTTCTCGCCGAGCAGGGCGACGCGGTCGCCGACGTCGACGCCGCGGGCGGCGAGCGCCGCGGCGCGGGCGGAGACGCGGGCGTCGAGCGCGGCGTAGGTGTGGCGGGCGCCGGTGGCGACATCGACGAGCGCGGTGGCCCCGGGCCGGCGCAGCGCGCGCCGGGCGACCCAGTCGGCGATCCCACCGTCCACGGCTGTTCCTCCCACGTCGGCGTGACCTCGGCTACTCTGCCCGTACGTGCGGTCAGTCCACAAGGGGGCACGATGACGGAGCCGGTGGTGGCCCCGGGTCGCGCCCGCGGCGGGCGGCGCGACGAGATCCTCACGACCTTCACCCGCCACGTCGCCGAGCGCGGCTACGACCGGGCCAACTTCGGCGACGTCGCCGCCGAGCTGGGCATGAGCAAGGGCACGATCGTCCACCACTTCGGCACCAAGGACCGCATGCTCGCCGAGGTGCAGGAGCGCTACATGCGCCGCCGCCTCGACGAGGCGCACGCGTTCCTCGGCCGGCTGGGCGCTCCCGACGAACGAGTGGCGGCGTTCGTCCACGCCGGCGTCCGGTACTCCACCCACGAGCCGGCGACCACGGTGGCGTTCCAGCGCGAGGTCGTGCGGCTCACCGACGAGCCGGGGATGGAGACCGCCCGCGCCCAGCGCGACGCCTACCGCGACCTCGTCGTGGCGGTGCTGCAGGACGGCGTCGAGGCCGGGGTGTTCGTGCCCGGCGACGCCCGGCTGCGCAGCCTGCAGATGTTCGGCTCGCTGCACTGGATGTGGACGTGGTTCGACCCGGCCGGGCGGCTGCGCCCCGAGGACGTCGCCGCCGAGTTCTGCCGGACGCTGCTGCGCGGGCTCGGGGTCGGCGAGGAGCGCGTGTCCGCGGCTGCCGACCCCGCCGGCTCGGTCGCCCGCTGCGTGGCCGAGGTGTGCGCTCCGCGCTCGTGAGCACGTTCGCAGGCCATAGCCCGCGAGAGTGCTCACGAGCGCGTCAGCGCACCCGGCGGTAGGTGCCGACCACCACGCCGGTCGCCGCCTGCTCGACCGACACGAGCTCGAGCGGGCGCGCGTTCCCGGACGTCGGGAAGACGCCCTTGCCGCCGCCGAGCAGGATCGGCTCGATCATCAGGCGGTACTCGTCGACGAGGTCGGCGTCGGCGAGCTGGGTGGCCAGCGGCGCGCTGCCCTGCACCAACAGGTCGCCGCCCTCTCGAGCGCGCAGGTCACGCACGGCGCCGACGGCGTCCTCAGCGGGCAGCAGGTGCGAGTTCTCCCACGTCAGGTCGGCCGCGGTGAGCGTGCGCGAGGCGACGTACTTGGTGATCCCGTTGATCCGCTCGGCGAACGGGTCGTCGGTCTGGTGCGGCCACACCGCCGCCGAGGCCTCCCAGGTCCGCCGGCCGAACAGCATGGCCTCGGCATCGCGCAGCGAGCGGTCCCACGTGGCGCCCAGGGTCTCGTCGAAGTAGGGCACGGACCAGCCGCCGTGGGCGAACCCGCCGTCGGTGTCCTCGTCGGCCCCGCCGGGGGCCTGGGTGACGCCGTCCAGGCTGGTGAACTGGGTGACGACGATGCGCACGGTGCTCTCCTCGGGTCGCGGGACGCGTGGGTCAGCGGCGGGTGAAGGCGGGGATGAGGACGGCGGCGACGGCGAGGTGGGCGATCATCAGCCCGATGCGGGTGGACGCCGTGGCCTCGACCAGGCCGATCGGGGTCATCGAGACGGCCAGCACGCCGACGGCGATGAAGGTCCAGGCCGTCCGGCCCCACGAGGCAACCCGCTCGAGCACGGCCAGCAGCGCCCAGCCGAGCAGGGCGACGACGATCGTGGAGCCGACCGTGGCCGGGATGTCGACGCGGGCGGTGCCCTGGACGTCGGTGATCCAGTAGTCGGCGCCCAGCAGCGCGCCGATCCCCCAGCCGCCGAGGGCCGCGAGGCCGGCGCCGGCGACGGCGATCCCGCGGGTCCGGGCCCGCGAGGAGGTGCGGGTGACGGTGACGTCGGTGCCGGTGGCGGGGGCGCTGGTGACGGACATGGTGACCTCCGAGGGGCGGTGGGGCGGTTCTCGCCCCCAGGTCGAACGGGCGTCACCGCTTTCGACACGCCTCCCGGAAAATCTTCACTCCGGTCCGCCGATGTCCTCCAGCCACGCCTCGGGGTGGTCGGCGGCGAAGCGCTGCATGAGCGCCGCGCAGTCCGGGTCGTCGAGCACGGTGACCTCGACGCCCTGCTCGGCGAGCCAGGCGTGCTGGCCCCCGAAGTTCTCGGCCTCGCCGACCACCAGGCGCGGGATGCGGAACTGGCGGATGAGCCCCGCGCAGAACCAGCACGGCGAGAGCGTCGTGACCATCGTCGTGCCGCGGTAGTGCGGCCGGCGCCCGGCGGCGCGGAAGGCGGCCGTCTCGCCGTGGGTGGCGGGGTCGCCGTCCTGGATGCGCCGGTTGTGGCCGCGCCCCAGCAGCTCGCCGTCGGGACCGAAGAGGGCGGCGCCGACGGGGACACCGCCCGCCGCGGCCCCGGCGCGGGCCTCGTCGAGGGCGACGGCGAGCATGGCGGAGGGACTGATCGGAGCGGGGCTCGGCACGCCGCCCACGCTCCCACGCCGCAGAATGGCCCGGTGCCCGAGCTGCCCGAGGTCGAGAACGCGCGCCAGGTCGTCGAGAAGGCGCTGGACCGGGTGATCGCGGGCGTCGACGACTCCGACGAGTACGTCTGCCGCCCCCACCACCCCGGCGAGATCGACCAGGCGCTCAAGGGTGGACGCCTCGTCGCGGCGCACCGGCGCGGCAAGACCATGTGGTGCGACACCGTGACCGCCGACGGCGAGGAGGGCCCGCACCTCGGCATCCACCTCGGCATGGGCGGGCGCATCTTCGTCACCGGCCCGACCGGTGACGAGGACTCCAGCCTCTACGCCGGCGGGGACCCGCACGTCGGGGGCATGCCGAAGAAGCCCGGCGAGCGGCCCGACAAGCCGGAGTGGGACCGGGTCCGGATCACGTTCGACGACGGCGGCGAGCTGCGGCTGTTCGACAAGCGCCGCCTGGGCCGCGTGCACCTCGAGCCCGACGTCGACGCCCTCGGACCCGACGCCGCCGAGATCTCCCGCGACGACTTCCGTGCCCGCGTCGGCAAGGGCACCGCCCCGATCAAGGCGCGCCTGCTCGACCAGTCGGTGCTCGCGGGCGTCGGCAACCTCCTCGCGGACCAGACCCTGTGGCAGGCGCGCCTGAGCCCGGCCCGACCCGCGGGCGACCTCTCGACCGAGGAGCTCGACGCCCTGCGCCGCGAGCTGCGCCGGGCGACCCGCAGCGCGATCGAGAAGGGCGGCGTGCACACCGGCGAGGTCATCGCCCACCGCGGCAAGGACGAGACGTGTCCGCGGTGCGGCGCCCCGATGGAGCGAGGCACGATCGGGGGACGCACCACCTGGTGGTGCAGCGCTGAGCAAGAGTGACGCCACGCTGAGCGACCATGCTCCGCGTCACATATAGGCCGAACGAGTGATCTCACGCGAAAGTGGCGTCACCGAGCGCTACTTCGGGCTTCTTTCGATCGTGCACAACCCAGCGCCCCGGCATCGCCGTCGCCGATCCTCGCCGCTCGCCGTCCTCCAGGACACCGTGCGGGCCTCGCGGGTGGACCTCGCCCTCGCCGCAGCGTTCGCCCTCGGGACACTCCCGGGTGCCGTGCTGCTCCTCGTGACCTGGCTGCCCGGCAGCTCCCTCCTCGGGCTCGCGCTGCTCCTGCCCGGAGCGGTCGCCGTCGGCGGCGAGCGCCTCAGCCGCCGGCCCGCGGGCCCCGACATCCACGACCGCCAGCTCGACCACATCGTCGCGGCCCTCGTGGCCGTCGCCGCGCTGACGCTCGTCGCCGCCGGGCTCGCGGCCGGCGGGACCACGCAGCGCTCCGCCCTCGTCCTCGCGACGCCGCTCTTCGCCGTCGGGCTCATCGCCGTCCTGCACGGCTCCCGACGGCTCTGGCAGCTGCGCGCCGCCCCGCTCCTGCTGCTCCTCGCGTGGCCCGCGCCGTGGGAGGTCGCCCTGTCCCGGATGGCCGCGCGGGTGGGGCGGGAGGACCTGGCGGTCGCGGTGACCGCCCTGGTCGTGGCCCTGCTCGTCGTGCTGCTCGTCGTGCCGCGCCGCCGCGCGGCGGCCGGGCGGGTCGCGCCGCCGGCCCCCGCCCGCGAGGCCCTCGCCCTCGTGGTGGCCCAGGGTGAGCCCGCCACGGTCACGCTGCCCCTGCCGGCCGCTGAGCCCGCCGCCGACGCGAGGGCCGCGGCGTGACCGGCCCGACCATTGCCGCCCGCTACGCCGTCGCGCGGCACACGAGCCCCGCCGACCAGCTCGCGCTCGCCGCGGACGGGTTCGCCGACGCCCACCCCGAGCTCTCCGCCCGTCCCCGGCCGGCGCGCCACCGCGGACGCGCGGTGACCCTCGCCGTGCTGGCCGTGGCCGGGGTGTGCCTCGTCGTGTGGCCGGCGACGGTCGCCGCGACCTTCGTCGGGGTCTTCGTGCTGCTGCACTGCGCGACGACGCTGCACCGCCTCGAGCTCATCCGCCGCGCCGTGGCCGACGACCCGACGGTCACGGTCAGCGACGAGGACGCCCGGGCCGTCCCGGACGCGGCGCTGCCGCACTACACGGTGCTGGTGCCGGCCTACCGCGAGCCCGAGGTCATCGCCCGGGTCGTCGCGGGGATGACCGCGCTGGAGTACCCCGCGGACCGGCTGGAGGTCATGCTGCTGCTCGAGGCCGACGACACCGAGACCCTCGCCGCCGCCCGGGCCGCGCTCGGCGGCGAGCGGCGGGGACCGATCGCGGTCGTCGAGGTCCCGCCCGGCGAGCCGCGCACGAAGCCGAAGGCCTGCAACATCGGCCTGCTGCGCTCGCGCGGTCAGCTGGTGACGATCTTCGACGCGGAGGACCGGCCGGAGCCGCTGCAGCTGCGCCGCGCGGTGGTCGCGTTCGCGCGTCTCGGCCCGCGCGTGGCGTGCCTCCAGGCCCGGCTGAGCTACCACAACGCCGAGCAGAACCTGCTGACCCGCTGGTTCACCGTCGAGTACGACACGTGGTTCCGCTGGCTGCTCCCCGGGCTCATGGCCACCGGCGCGCCCATCCCGCTGGGCGGCACGTCCAACCACATCCGGCGCGAGGCCCTCGTGGCGGTCGGCGGCTGGGACCCGTGGAACGTCACCGAGGACGCCGACCTCGGCCTGCGCCTGGCCCGCTGCGGCTACGAGGTCGCGATGCTCGGCAGCACCACCGAGGAGGAGGCCAACTCCGACGCCATCAACTGGGTCAAGCAGCGGTCCCGCTGGTACAAGGGCTACCTCCAGAGCTTCGCGGTGCACGTGCGGCACCCCGTGGCGCTGACCCGCGAGATCGGGGTCCGCGGCCTCGTCGGCCTCGTGCTCTTCGTCGCCGCGACGCCCGTGCTCGCCATGGTCAACCCGCTGTTCTGGGGCCTGACCGCCCTGTGGATCCTCGCCCGCCCCCCGGCCGTCGCGGCGGCGTTCCCGCCGCTCGTCTACTACCCGGGGCTCGCGGTGTGGATGGTGGGCGGCCTCGCCGCGATCGTCGCCGGCGTCGCCAACGCCCGCGCGGCCGGCAAGCCCCACCTCGCCGCCGCGGCGCTCGTCTCGCCCCTGTACTGGGTCCTCATGTCGCTCGCCGCGATCAAGGCGGGGGTGCAGCTGGTCGCCGCGCCCTCGTACTGGGAGAAGACCACCCACGGCCTCGACGTCACGCCCGAGAAGGAGGTGGCGGCGTGACCGACGTCGCGACCCGCCCGTTCCTGCCCGGCGCCCTGCCCCCGGCGCCCCGCACACGCCGGCCCCGGCGTCGCCCCACCGCCGCCGTCGGGTGGTTCGTCGGCGCCCTCGTGCTCTACGTCGCCGCCGGCGCCGTGCTCGTCCTGGTCCACGACGGGGTCATGGAGGACGCCCTCGCGCGGGTGTCCGCGGCCTCGTCGGTGTGGTCGTCGAGCGACCCCAAGCTCGCCGCGATCGGCTACGTGTGGACCCCGCTGCCCGCCCTGCTCATGGTGCCGTTCGCGCCGCTGCGCGTGCTGTGGCCGGCGCTGGTGTCCCAGGGCTGGCTCGCGGCGCTGCTGTCCGCCGTCGCGAGCGCCGCCGCGGTGGCCACGACCTGGGGGCTCCTGGGCGACCTGCGGGTCCGTCCGCTCCCGCGCGTGCTCACGACGCTGCTGTTCGCCCTGTCGCCGATGGTGCTGCTCTACGCCGGCAACGGGATGACCGAGGCGCTGCTCGTCGCGTTCCTGCTCGCCGCGGCCCGCCGCCTGCTCGCGTGGGTGCGCGATGGCGAGACCACGGCGCTGGTGGCCGCGGGGCTCTACCTCGCCCTGGGCTACCTCGCCCGCTACGAGGCGCTGGTGGCCACCCTGGGCGCCGCCGTGCTGGTCGCCGTGGTCAGCGCGCGCCGCACCGGCACCCTGCGCCGCCCGGCGCGTCGCCGGGACGCGGTCCTCGTCGACGTCGGGCTCGTGGCCGGGCCGCCGGCGGCCGCGTTCGTGCTCTGGGCCGTCGTGAGCTGGCTGGTGGTGGGCTCGCCGTTCGAGCAGTTCACGTCCGCCTACGGCAACGCGGCCCTGCTCGCGGGTGCCGACGCGGCCGCGGTGTCGATCGCCGTCCCCGCCCGTCAGCTGACGTGGCTCGCGCCCGCGCTCCTGCCCCTGCTGGCCCTGGTCCTCGCCCGGGCGCTGGGGCGGGCGCCCCGGGGCCGCGCCCTCGCCCGGCTCGCCGTGCCCGTCGCCCTGTTCGGCTCCGTGCTGGCGTTCGAGTGGGCGACCTACCTGTCCGGGAACCTCTTCGGCTTCCTGCGCTACCAGATCACCGCCATCCCGCTGGTGGTCGTGCTGCTCGGCCTGCTGCTGGCCCGCGAGAGCAGCGAGGGCGGCGAGGGCAGCACGGGCGACGCCGTGCCGGGCCGGGCGTCCGCCGTCCTGCGGGCCGCCACGGGCGCGCTGGTCGTCGTGGCGGTGCTCGGTGCGGGCATCGCCACCTCGGCGCGGGCGATGGTCGCCGAGCCGGTGGACGCGACGCAGGAGTACCACCGCGTCGCCCCGCTGGTCGGCGCGCCGAGCGCGGAGTCCGCCCTGGGCATGTGGGCCTCCGACCGGGAGGTCGCCGAGCGCGTCGACGCGATGGACCTCCCGCCCGCCAGCGTGCTCGTCGACGCCGGCAGCGGCTTCGCCGTCGTCGCGGCGAGCCGGCACCCCGAGCGGTTCCTCATCACCTCCGACGACGGCTTCGCGGCGGCGCTCGCCGATCCGCCGTCGCACGGCATCCGCGTGGTGCTGCGCTCGGAGGGCGGCGGCGTCGACGCGGTCCGGGAGCGCTGGGCCTCCCTCGGCACGCCCGGGGGACCGGCGTGGGCCCGGTCGCTCGGACCGGTGGCCCCGGCCACCCCGTTCTCGCCCACGTGGACGCTGTGGGAGGTGATCGGGCGCCCGTGAGCGGCGGCACCCGACTACGGCGCTCTACCCACGGGTAGAACCGCACCGCACCGCACGGGACGACGACGTACCGGAGGACCTCGATGGCGCACGGGCAGGATGCCGAGCCGGACATGCCGGAGGCGGTGCGCGATGTGTGGCGCGACGTGCTGCGCCGCGACCCGCACCAGGAGTTCTTCCACTCCGACGTCCGCGGGGTTCTGCGCAGCATCGCGCCGGCGCTCGTCGAGCACCCGGAGTACACCGACGTCGTCGGGCGGCTCTGCGAGCCCGAGCGGGTCGTCGTGTTCCGGGTCCCGTGGACCGACGACGCCGGCCGGGTGCGGGTCAACCGCGGGTTCCGCGTCCAGTTCAACTCCGCGCTCGGGCCCTACAAGGGCGGGCTGCGCTTCGCGCCGTCGGTCGACCTCGACGTGATCAAGTTCCTCGGTTTCGAGCAGGTGTTCAAGAACGCCCTGACCGGCCAGGACATCGGCGGGGGCAAGGGCGGGGCGGACGTCGACCCGAAGACGCTCTCGACGGGCGAGCTCATGCGGTTCTGCCAGTCGTTCGCCACGGAGCTGGTGTGCCACGTCGGCGCCGCGGTGGACGTCCCGGCCGGCGACATGGGCGTCGGGTCCCGCGAGATCGGCTGGATCTACGGGCAGTACCAGCGCCTCATCGGCTACCACGAGCCCGGCGCGTTCACCGGCAAGCCGGCGGTGCTCGGTGGCTCGGCGCTGCGGCCGGAGGCCACCGGGTTCGGCACCGTCTACTTCACCCAGCGCATGCTCGCCGAGCAGGGCAAGGACCTCGACGGCGCCCGGGTCGTCGTCTCGGGCAGCGGCAACGTCGCGCTCTTCGCGATGGAGAAGGTGATCGCCGCGGGCGGCACCGTCGTCGGCTGCTCGGACTCGCGCGGCTCGGTGTCCGAGCCCGACGGCGTCGACGTCGACGCGCTGCGCGAGGTCAAGGGCCAGGGCGGCTCGGTCGCCGACTACGCCGAGAAGCGCTCCGGGGCGACCTCGGGGTCGGGCTCGGCGTTCCTGCTCGAGTGCGACGTCGCGCTGCCCTGCGCCACGCAGAACGAGATCGGCGAGGACGAGGCCCGCGCGCTGGTCGACCACGGCTGCTGGGTGGTGGCCGAGGGCGCCAACGGCCCGGTGCGTCCGGAGGCGCGCGAGGTCCTGCGCGCGGCCGGCGTCGGCTTCGGGCCCGGCAAGGCCGCCAACGCGGGCGGCGTCGCGGTGTCGGCGCTGGAGATGCAGCAGAACGCGGGCCGCGAGCGGTGGACCGCCGAGGACGTCGACGCGCGCCTGTCGGCGATCATGTCCGACGCCTACGACCGGGTGCGCGACGCCGGCGAGCGCTACCACGGCGACCCCACCGACCTGGAGAACGGCGCGAACGCGGCGGGGTTCCTGCGGGTCGCGGAGGCGATGACGAGCCTGGGCGTCGTGTAGGTCGATCGGGTAGACCAGGCGCATGCACAGCGCCGGCCACAGTGTCGAGGCCTCGGTCACCCCCGCCCCGTTCAGCTTCACCGAGCTGACCCCGACGGCGTTCCTCGACCGGTCCGCGCACGCGTTCGCCACCCGGGACGCGATCGTCGACGGCGGGCAGCGCTTCACCTACGCCGAGTTCGGCGCGCGGTCGCGGCGGCTGGCGGGCGCGCTGCACCAGCTGGGCGTCGAGCCGGGCGACCGCGTCGCCGCCCTCGCCACCAACAGCCACGTCATGCTCGAGTGCCACCACGGCGTGCCCTACGCCGGCGCGGTGCTCGTGCCGCTGAACACCCGGCTCTCGGTCGACGAGATGGTCCACATCGTCGAGCACTCCGGGGCGCGGCTGCTCATCGCGACCCGCGAGCTCGTCGCGAACGCCCGCGCGGTGGCCGAGCGGACCGGCATCGACCTCGTCGAGGAGGGCGAGCGCTACGAGTCCCTGGTCGCGGACGCCCCCGAGCGCGTCGTGCCCGTCGCCGACGAGCGCGGCCTGCTCGCGATCAACTACACGTCGGGCACCACCGGGCGCCCCAAGGGCGTCATGTACCACCACCGCGGCGCGAACCTCCAGGCGCTCGCGATGGCCTTCCACATGCGCCTGCAGCCGGCGTCGCGCTACCTGTGGACGCTGCCGATGTTCCACTGCGACGGCTGGTGCTTCCCCTGGGCGGTCACCGCCGCGGGCGGGCTGCACGTGTGCCTGCGCGTGATCGACGCCGAGGAGATCTGGCGCCTGATCCGCAGCGAGGGCGTCACCCACTACTGCGCCGCGCCGACGGTGCTGACGATGATCGCCCACGCCGAGGCGGCGAAGGAGGGCCCGGCGCCGGAGCGGGTCACGGTCGCGACCGGCGGCGCCCCGCCGTCGCCGACGCTGCTGGCGCGCATGGACGAGCTCGGGATGTCGATCACGCACCTCTACGGCCTGACCGAGACGTACGGGCCCGCCAGCGTCAACGACTGGCACCCGGAGTGGGACGACCTCGACGCGAGCGAGCAGGCGCGGCTCAAGGCGCGCCAGGGCGTCGGGAACGTCGTTGCTCAGCGCCTGCGGGTGATCGACGAGCAGACCTGGCAGGAGGTCCCGTCCGACGGCGAGACGCTCGGCGAGCTCGTGCTGCGCGGCAACGACGTCATGCTCGGCTACTACCGCGACCCCGAGGCCACCGCGGAGGTCGACGCGGACGGCTGGTTCCGCACCGGCGACCTGGGCGTCGTCCACCCCGACGGCTACGTCGAGATCCGCGACCGGAGCAAGGACGTCATCATCTCCGGCGGGGAGAACATCGCGTCGGTCGAGGTCGAGCGCGTCCTCGACAGCCACCCGGCCGTGATCGAGTCGGCCGTCGTCGGCGCGCCCGACGAGCGGTGGGGCGAGGTGCCGGTCGCGTACGTGACGGTCTCGCAGGAGGTCGACCCCGAGGAGCTGGTCGAGCACGTCCGGGTCCACCTGGCCCGGTTCAAGGCGCCGAAGCGGATCGTGTTCGGCGAGCTGCCGAAGACCTCGACCGGGAAGATCCAGAAGAACGTGCTCCGCGACCAGGAGTGATCGACGCCTACGGTGACGGGCGTGAGCGCGCACCCCTACGGCTCCTGGCCCACCCCGATCACCTCGGAGCTCGTCGTGGCCGCCGCGGTGCGCCTCGACGACGTGCGCCCCGACGGGCGCGGGGGCGTCGTGTGGGGCGAGGGACGGGCGGCCGAGGGCGGGCGCACCCAGCTCGTCCACCGCTCCGCCGACGGGAGGATGACGGAGCTGCTCGGCGAGGGCGCCAACGCCCGCACGGCGGTCCACGAGTACGGCGGCGGCGCGTGGTGGGTGCACGAGGGTGTCGTCTGGTACGTCGACTGGGCCGACCAGCGCCTGCGCCGCCTCGACCCCGCCGGCGAGCCCGTCGTCCTCACCCCCGAGCCCGAGGCCCCGCGCGGCGACCGCTACGCCGACGGCGACGTCGCCCCCGACGGCACGTGGCTGGTGTGCGTGCGCGAGCACCACCCGCGCGAGGGCGCCCCGGCGACGGAGGTGGTCAACGAGGTCGTCCGCCTCGACGCCCGGGCGCCGAGCGTGCCGGAGTTGCTCGTCACGGGCCCGGACTTCGTCGCCGCGCCCCGGCTGTCGCCGGACGCGACCCGCCTCGCCTGGGTGTCCTGGGACCACCCGTCGATGCCGTGGGACGACACGGTGCTCACCGTGCGCGACCTGGCGACCGGCGCCGACACCGTGGTCGCGGGCGGGCCCGGCGAGTCGGTGGGCGAGCCCGTCTGGCAGGCAGGAGGGTCGTTGCACTTCCTCTCGGACCGCACCGGCTGGTGGAACCTCTACCGCTGGGACGGCAGCGCGGTGACCCCGCTGGTCGTCATGGACGCCGAGATCGGGCTGCCGGCCTGGCAGCTGGCCGGCGCGCGGCACGCGACGGTCGGGGACCGGGTGGTGGTCGCACGCTCATCGCAGGGGTTCGACGCGCTGGCCGTCCGGGACGCCGACGGGACGGTGACCGAGCTCGACACCCCGTTCACGGCCATCCGGTCGGTGCGCGCGGACGGCCCGGACGCCGTGGTCTGCATCGCCGGCTCGCCGACGGCCGAGCCCGGGGTCCACCGCGTCACCCTCGACGGGACCGTCACCACCCTGCGCCCGCCCCGCGACCTCGGCCTCGACCCCGCGACGATCTCGGTGCCGGAGCCGCTGACGTTCGGATCGACCGACCCGGCCGGCGCGCCGCGGGAGGCGCACGCGCTGTACTACCCGCCGGCGGGAGTCGGAGCGCAGCGGAGCTCGACCCGGGAGGCCGGCGAGGGCCCGGCGGGCGAGCGCCCGCCGCTGCTCGTCGTCATCCACGGTGGTCCGACCGGGTCGGCGACGCCGGTGCTGAGCCTCGGCCTGCAGTACTGGACCAGCCGCGGGTTCGGGGTCGTCGACGTCGACCACGGCGGCTCCACCGGCTACGGCCGCGCCTACCGCGAGCAGCTCAAGGGCGCCTGGGGGATCGTCGACGTCGCCGACTGCCTCGCCGCGGCCCGCGCGCTCGCCGACGCGGGGCGGGTCGACCCCGCCCGCCTGGCCATCCGCGGGGGCTCCGCGGGCGGCTTCACGACGCTGGCGGCGCTGGCGCGGGAGGACACCCCGTTCTCCGCGGGCGCCGACCACTTCGGGGTGGCCGACCTCGAGGCCCTCGCGCAGGAGACGCACAAGTTCGAGTCGCGCTACCTCGACGGCCTCGTCGGGCCGTACCCGCAGGCGCGCGACGTCTACGTCGAGCGCTCGCCGATCACGCACGTCGACCGGCTCGCCACGCCGCTGATCGTGCTCCAGGGCGACGAGGACACGATCGTCCCGCCGAACCAGTCGGAGATGATCGTCGACGCCCTGCGCCGTCGGGGTGTGCCGGTGGCCTACCTGCTGTTCCCCGGCGAGCAGCACGGCTTCCGCCGGGCCGAGAACGTCCGCCGGGCGCTCGACGCGGAGCTGGCGTTCTACGCGCGGATGTTCGGTTTCGCGCTGCCGCCCGGCGAGGACATCGCGCCGGTGGAGGTCGCGGTCGGCGGATCCGGGCAGGCGAGGAGTCCGTCCGGCGGATGCGCCTGATGCCTGCTTCCGTCCGGGGTCGGCCGGGTGCACTCTGGAACGCGTCACAGCGCGTGAGGAGGGATCGCGGTGGCTTCACGACTGGCCCGGCTCTTCGGGCGAGGACAGGACGACCGAGCGGCCGAGACCGCGCCGCCCGCGTACTCGGGGGTGGGCGCGCCACGGGAGTACGCCCCACCGTCCGGGGCGCCGGGTCACGGCACCGCGCCCTACGGCCCGACGCCGATGCGCACGCCGTACGAGGAGGCGGTGCGCCGGCGGCGCGCGGCCGACCACCAGGTCGCCGAGTTCGAGCGCTTCGACGCCAAGCTCTCGGCGCAGATCCACGAGGCCACCGAGGCCGAGCGCACCGACTACGTGCGCGAGCTGCTCTCCCGCCAGCAGGCCGTCCGCGCCCGCCTCGAGGAGGCCACGCTGCGGCGCAACCGCCTGCTCGCCGCCGAGCAGGAGCAGCAGCGCCGCTGACTCACCGCTGGGTGTGCGGCACCACGTAGACCGCGGTGCCGTACGCGGCGATCTCGCTCGCGGTGTTCGCGATCTCGTTGCAGTCGAAGCGCAGCGCGAGCACCGCGTTGGCGCCGTGCGCCATCGCCTCCTCCGAGAGCCGGCCGAGCGCCTCGTGGCGGGAGTCGGAGAGCAGCTTCGACAGGCCCTTGAGCTCGCCGCCGGCCATCGCCTTGAAGCCTGCGCCCATGGTCGAGAACATGTTCCGGCTGCGGACCGTCAGCCCGAAGACCTCGCCGAACACGCGCACGACCTCGTAGCCGGGCAGGTCGTTCATCGTCGAGAGCAGGATCGGGTACCGCTGGCCCTGGAACTGGCCCTGGAACTGGCCCTGGAACTGGCCCTGGACCTGGCCCTGGACCTGCCCCGGCTGCTGGCCCTGCTGCTGCGGCTGCACGGCGCGGACTGTAGCGGCCCGCGCCCGGTGGACCTGGCGTGGTCCAGGCGGCGCCGGAGCTCAGACGGGTGACGCCCGCAGCGCCGCCCGGGTCATGGCGACGAGCACCGGCGCGGCGACGTCACCGCGGGTGTGGCCGGCGCTGCGCGGCGTCGAGTTCATCAGCCCGAACGCGCCGTGCGCGGCGACGCGCGCGGCCTCCTCGCCCGCCGCGAGGTCGGCGCGCCGCAGGGCGTCCACCCAGATCTCCACGTAGGCCCGCTGCAGGCCGCGCACCCGGCGGCGCGAGGGGTCGGGGAGGTTCGCGAGGTCGCGGTCCTGGACGGTGATCAGCTCCGGCTGGCGCAGCGCGAAGTCGGTGTGGAAGGCGACGAGCGCGTCGAGCAGGGCCACCGGGTCGGCGTGCTCGGCCGCGAGCTCCTGCCCACCCGCGAGGAGGTGCTCGCTGATGCCGACGAGCATCTCGGCGAGCAGGCCCTCCTTCGACGGGAAGTGCCGGTACAGCGCCGGCCCGCTGACCCCGACGGCCGCACCGATCCCGTCGATGGACACGCCGTGGAAGCCGTGGCGCGCGAAGAGCCGGGCGGCCTCGGTGAGGATCTGCTCGCGGCGGGACGTGGTGACGGGCACCCTCGGCACCCTAACGCCCCTTGCCAGGGCGTGTGAACGGTCGCTAACGTGAACGCTCACTAACACCACCCTGGCACGACGACGAGGAGGTCGAGCGTGGCCGCGCCGAGCACCGACCACGTGAGCGACATCGCCGAGGTCCGCCCACCAGAGGGCCACCGCGCGCTCGTCGCCGACCTGCGCGAGCGGCTCGCCCTCGCGCGGCTCGGGGGGCCGGAGCGCTCGCGGGCGCGCCACGTCGAGCGCGGCAAGATGCTGCCGCGCGACCGGGTCGACGCCCTGCTCGACCCGTCGAGCCCGTTCCTCGAGCTCTCCCCGCTGGCCGCCACCGGGATGTACGGCGACGCCGCCCCGGGCGCCGGGATCATCACCGGCATCGGGCGCATCGCCGGGCGCGAGTGCGTCGTCGTCGCCAACGACGCCACCGTCAAGGGCGGCACCTACTACCCGATGACGGTGAAGAAGCACCTGCGCGCGCAGGAGGTGGCGCTGCACAACCGCCTGCCGTGCGTCTACCTCGTCGACTCCGGCGGCGCGTTCCTCCCCGAGCAGGACCAGGTCTTCCCCGACCGGGAGCACTTCGGCCGCATCTTCTACAACCAGGCGACGATGTCCGGGCTCGGCATCCCGCAGATCGCCGCGGTGATGGGCAGCTGCACCGCGGGCGGCGCGTACGTGCCGGCGATGAGCGACGAGGCGATCATCGTCCGCGACCAGGGCACGATCTTCCTCGGCGGCCCGCCACTGGTGAAGGCGGCGACGGGCGAGGAGGTCACCGCCGAGGAGCTCGGCGGCGGCGTCCTGCACGCGCGCACCTCCGGCGTCGTCGACCACCTCGCCGACGACGACGCCCACGCGCTGTCGATGGTGCGCGACATCGTCGACACGCTGGGCCCGCGCGTCCCGCCGCCGTGGGAGCGCCGCCCCACCGTCGAGCCGGAGCACGACCCGGCCGAGCTCTACGACGTCGTCCCCGTCGACGGGCGCACCGCCTACGACGTGCACGAGGTGATCACGCGCCTGGTCGATGGCGGTGTCGGATCCTCTGGGCGATTCACCCCGTTCAAGCCCGACTACGGCACCACGCTCGTCACCGGGTTCGCGCGCCTGCACGGGCACCCGGTCGGCATCGTCGCCAACAACGGCGTGCTCTTCCGCGAGTCGGCGCTCAAGGGCGCGCACTTCGTCGAGCTCTGCGACCAGCGCGGCATCCCGCTGGTCTTCCTGCAGAACATCACCGGCTTCATGGTCGGCCGCGAGTACGAGGCGGGCGGCATCGCCAAGGACGGCGCCAAGATGGTCACCGCCGTCGCCACCACCCGCGTGCCCAAGCTGACCGTCGTCATCGGCGGCTCCTACGGCGCCGGCAACTACGCGATGAGCGGGCGGGCCTACTCGCCGCGCTTCCTGTGGATGTGGCCCAACGCGCGGATCAGCGTCATGGGCGCCGAGCAGGCCGCGACGGTGCTCGGTTCCGTGGGCTCGTCGGACGCCGAGGGCGGCCAGGGGGAGCGCATCAGAGAGCAGTACGAGCGCCAGGGCCACCCGTACTACTCCACCGCGCGCCTGTGGGACGACGGCGTCATCGACCCGGCCGACACCCGCACCGTGCTCGGCCTCGCGCTCTCGGCCTGCGCCAACGCCCCCCTCGACCCGCCGCGCTTCGGCGTCTTCCGGATGTGAGCCCTGCGATGACTGCTCCGGTGTTCTCGAGTGTGCTGATCGCCAACCGCGGCGAGATCGCCGTGCGCATCACCCGCACACTGCACGCGCGGGGCCTGCGCGCCGTCGCGGTGTACACCGACCCCGACGCGGGCGCCCCGCACGTCGCGGCCGCCGACGTCGCCGTGCGCGTGCCCGACTACCTCGACGGCGCCGCGATCGTCGAGGCCGGCCGCGCGGCCGGCGCGCAGGCCGTGCACCCCGGCTACGGCTTCCTCGCCGAGAACGCGGCCTTCGCCCGCCGGGTCGCCGACGCCGGCCTGACCTGGATCGGCCCGCCGCCCGCGGCCATCGAGGCGATGGGCGACAAGATCCGCGCCAAGGCGACGGTCGGGCCGGCCGGGGTGCCGCTGGTGCCCGGATCCGACGGCTCGGGGCTGGACGACGCCCAGGTCGCGGCCGCCGCGCGGGAGATCGGCTTCCCGGTGCTGCTCAAGCCCAGCGCGGGCGGGGGCGGCAAGGGCATGCACGTGGTCACCCGCGACGCCGACCTCGAGGACGCGATCGCCGCGGCCCGGCGCGAGGCCCGCGGCAGCTTCGGCGACGACACGCTGCTCGTCGAGCGCTACGTCACCGACCCCCGCCACGTCGAGATCCAGGTGCTCGCCGACGCCCACGGCACCGTCGTGCACCTCGGCGAGCGGGAGTGCTCGCTGCAGCGCCGGCACCAGAAGGTCGTCGAGGAGGCGCCCTCGGCGGTGCTCGACGGGCGGCAGCGCCACGCGATGGGCGAGGCCGCGGTCGAGGCCGCCAAGGCCTGCGGCTACGTCGGCGCGGGCACGGTCGAGTTCGTCACGAACGCCGACGCGAGCGAGTTCTTCTTCCTCGAGATGAACACCCGGCTGCAGGTCGAGCACCCGGTCACCGAGGAGGTCGTGCGCATCCGGGGGCGGCGCCTCGACCTCGTCGCCGAGCAGCTGCGCATCGCCGCCGGCGAGCCGCTGGACTACGACCAGGGCGACATCCGCATCGAGGGCCACGCCGTCGAGGTGCGGCTCTACGCCGAGGACCCGGCCCGCGGCTTCCTGCCCACCGGCGGGACGGTCCTCGACCTGGTGTGGCCCGGCGGAGACGCAGCGCAGCGGAGCTCGACCATCGACGGGGGCGCGCGGGTCGACGCGGGCGTCGCGGTCGGCACCGAGGTCGGGTCCCGCTACGACCCGATGCTCGCCAAGATCATCACCAGCGGCCCGACGCGCGCCGCGGCGCTCGACCGCCTCGACGCCGCGCTCGCCGCCACCACCGTGCTCGGCGTGCGCACCAACCTCGCCTGGCTGCGCACGCTCCTCGCCGACGACGACGTGCGCGCCGGGCGGCTCGACACGGGGCTGATCGGCCGGCTGCCGACGCCGGCGGAGGACCTCCCCGACGACGTCCTCGCCGCCGCGGCGCTGGCCGGGCTGCTCGACCTCGCGGATCGATCAGGCGGGGACGCCCCGTTCGACCGCATCGGCGGCTGGCGCCTCGGCGCCGACCCCGCGCCGGCGCGCTGGCGCCTCGTCCCGGCCGCCGGGGCGAGCGGCGACCCCGTCGACGTCGCCGTCGCGGGGCCGCCCACCGGCGCCACGGTCACCGTCGGAACCGAGGGCACCCCACGCCCGGTCGCCGCCCGCCGCGACGGCGCCGAGCTGGTCCTCGTCCTCGACGGCACCACGCGCCGCTTCCGCACCGCGATGTCCGCGGGCGCCGACGGGGTCCGCTGGCTCGGCCGCGAGGGCGGCGTCTGGGCGCTGCGCGAGCAGGAGCGCCTGCGCGCCGCCCGCACCGCCACCGGCGGCGCGGACGGGCCCCTCACCGCGCCGATGCCCGGCACGGTCACCGCCGTCGAGGTCGCCGAGGGCGACCACGTCACCGCCGGCCAGCGACTCGTCGTCGTCGAGGCCATGAAGATGGAGCACGTCGTGTCGGCGCCGACCGACGGCGTCGTCAAGGACCTGGCCGCGAAGGCCGGCGCCGCCGTCGCCCTCGACGCACCCCTCGTCACCGTCGTGCCCGACCCGGGAGAATGATCATGCAGCTGTCCGACGAGCACGAGGCCCTCCGCGCCACCGTCGAGGACTTCGCGCAGAAGGAGGTCGCGCCGGTCATCGGCGACCTCTACATCCAGGAGAGGTTCCCGTACGACCTGGTCGCGTCGATGGGCGAGATGGGCCTGTTCGGCCTGCCGGTGCCCGAGGAGTACGACGGCATGGGCGGCGACTACGTCGCGCTGTGCGTCGCCCTCGAGGAGCTCGGGCGGGTCGACCAGTCGGTCGCGATCACCCTCGAGGCGGGCGTCTCGCTCGGCATCATGCCGCTGCTGCGGTTCGGGTCCGACGAGCAGAAGCAGCGCTACCTGCCCGACCTCGCCACCGGCCGCCGGCTCGGCGCGTTCGGCCTCACCGAGGCCGGCGGCGGGTCCGACGCGGGCGCCACGCGGACCACCGCGAAGCTCGACGGCGACGGCTGGGTGATCAACGGGTCGAAGTCGTTCATCACCAACTCCGGCACCGACATCACCTCGCTGGTCACCGTCACGGCCGTGACCGACCGCGGGGAGGACGGGAAGAAGGAGATCTCGGCGATCCTCGTCCCGTCCGGGACCGTCGGCTTCACGGTCGCCCCGAGCTACTCGAAGGTCGGCTGGAACGCCTCCGACACCCACGAGCTCGCCTTCGACGACTGCCGGGTGCCCGAGGAGAACCTCGTCGGGCAGCGGGGCCGCGGCTACGCCCAGTTCCTCTCGATCCTCGACGAGGGCCGGGTCGCGATCGCCGCGCTCTCCACCGGCGCCGCGCAGGGCTGCGTCGACGAGTCGGTGCGCTACGCCCGCGAGCGCGAGGCGTTCGGCGCCGCGATCGGGACCTACCAGGGCATCCAGTTCAAGATCGCCGAGATGGAGGCGCGCACCGTCTGCGCCCGCCTGGCGTGGCACGACGCGGCCGCGAAGATGGCGGCCGGGCTGCCGTTCAAGAAGGAGGCGGCGGTCGCGAAGCTCGTGGGCTCCAACGCCGCGATGGACAACGCCCGCGACGCCACCCAGATCTTCGGCGGCTACGGCTTCATGAACGAGTACCCGGTGGCCCGCCACTACCGCGACTCGAAGATCCTGGAGATCGGCGAGGGCACCAGCGAGGTCCAGAAGATCCTCATCGCCCGGCACCTGGGGCTCTGAGCAGTGCACGTTCCCGCAGGGCCAGGAACAGCGGGAACGTGAACGCCACGGCGACCACGAAGCTCAGGACGACGAGGAGCCCGACGACCAGGGGCCGGAAGCCGAGGCGACGGCCCTCGACGACCATCACCACGCAGGCCGCGACGGCCATGACGATGATGTCGACGGCGGCCGAGCTGCTCGCCGGGTTGGCGAACCAGCCGCCGAGGTAGTCGGTGCCACCGGCGGCGACGAACGCCAGGTTGAAGTACCAGGTCCCGACCAGGCCGACCACCGAGAGGACGGCGTAGACGGCGACGAGGACGGGGCTGCCCGTGCGGCGGGACGCGAGCGTGGTCATGACTGGGGCTCCAGGATCCGGTCGGGCGTGACGCGGGGGCGGGTGCCGCCGCGCAGGACGAGCAGGGTGGCCACGCCCGTCGCGGCCGCGAGGGCTGCGCCGGCGACGAGGGTGGTCGCGTCGGGGGCGATGATCGACTGACCGCGCAGCGCCTGCCAGGCCAGCAGCGCGGTCAGGGCGGCCCAGGCGGCCCCGGCGACGCCGACGAGCCGGGCGCGCACGGCGACGTCGCGCAGCACGGGGCGGCGGGCGGCGAGGACGAGCAGGGCCAGGGCGAGCAGCGGCAGGCCCTGCAGCGCGTGCAGTCCGACGAAGTGGGCGATGCGCAGGTCGCCGCCGGTGGTGCTCCAGCCGACCAGCGGCAGGCCCGGCCCGCCGTCGGGCACCCCGATCGCGTGGGCGCCGGCCGTCGTCAACCGGCCGGTCTCCTGCGCCGCCGCGATCTGCGCCCCCGTCGGGCTGGTCATGAGGAAGGCGACGGCCATCCCCAGCAGCGTCACGGCGAGACCGAGGCGCACGGCCCACGCGGTGTCGGGCGCCAGGGTCCGCTCGCGCAGCAGCAGGACGCCGATCCCGGCCGTCGCCACCCAGAGCACGACGATCGTGGTGCCCATGACCGACCACACCGCGGTGTCCAGCGGCGTCGCGACGTTGAAGTGGCTGGCACGGCCGCGCAGCACCTGGCCGACGATGGCGACCATCTCGATCGTGCCCGCCGTCGCGACGACGACGCCGCCGCGGCGGGCCCACCGCCGGGTGCGGGGCGTGCTGACCAGCGAGACCATCCACACGAGGGTGGCGGCGTAGAGGACGAAACTGACGGAGAACTTGAGCGGCTTGGCCCAGATCGGCTGGCCGCCCAGCAGGCGGGGGTCGAGCACGAGCCCCGCCAGGCACACGACCGCGAGCGCGGCCATGGCCACGCCGAACACGGCGAGGGCCCGGGACTGCCGGACCATCGATCGGATAGTGACGCTGTCCATGTATGGAGAGTAGAGCTATCCGAGTTGGTCGTCCAGAGGGGAGAGCGATGCGGATCGGGGAGCTGAGCCGCCGGACCGACGTGAGCGTCGCGTCGATCAAGTACTACCTGCGGGAGGGCCTCCTGGCGCCCGGCGAGCTGACCAGCCCGAACCAGGCGCACTACGACGAGGCCCACGTCCGCCGGCTGCGCCTGATCCGCGCGCTCGTCGACGTCGGGGGCCTCTCGATCGCCGGCGCGCGCGACGTGCTGGCCGCCGTCGACGACGACCAGGTGTCGCTGTACGACGCGCTCGGGCGCGCCCAGGCCGCGGTGATGGCCCGGACCGAGCCCGTCGACGACGACGCCACCGAGCGGGCCGGGAAGGCCGTCGCCGAGATGGTCGAGCGCCGGGGCTGGATCACCTCGGAGAAGAACCCGGGGTGGCGGGCCGCCGTCGACGTGCTCGCCGCGCTCGACCGCCTCGGGGGCGAGCGGGTCGCCGGCCTGCTCGACGTCTACGCCGAGGCCATGGAGGGCGTGGCCGGGCACGAGGTCGAGGCCGTCGTCGACCGGGACGAGCGCGAGCGGTCGGTCGAGCGCGTGGTCACGGGCATCGTGCTCGGCGGCGCCCTCATCACGGCCCTGCGGGGGATGGCCGAGCAGTCGGCGTCCGCGCGGCGGTACGGAGCCGGGGCGGCGCCGGACGCCGGGGCGGTCTAGCGTCGCAGATCATGGCTGCCCGGATCGACTTCCCGTCCCGCATCGGCGTCTGGTGGACCAGCGACACGTGGTCGATCCGGGACGCGCAGCAGGTCGCCCGCGACATCGAGGCGATGGGCTACGGCTCGCTGTTCTACGGCGAGGCCTACGGCAAGGAGACGCTGACCCAGGCGGGCGCGTTCCTCGCCGCCACCGAGCGCCTCGTCGTCGGCACCGGCATCGCCAACATCCACGCCCGCGACCCGATCGCCGCGGAGAGCGGCGGGCGCACCCTGACCGCCCTGCACCCCGGCCGCTTCGTCCTGGGGCTCGGCGTGAGCCACGCGCCGCTCGTCGAGCGCGGGCGGGGCGGCACGTACCAGAAGCCGCTGGCCACGATGCGCGACTACCTGCAGCGCATGGCCGCCGTGCCCGAGCAGGTCGAGCCCGGTGCCGGGCGGCCCGCCCGCCTCGTCGCGGCGCTCGGCCCGAAGATGATCGAGCTCGCCGGCGCCGAGACCGACGGCGTGCACCCCTACCTCGTCACGCCGGAGCAGACGCGCGTCACCCGCGAGGCGCTCGGGCCCGACAAGTGGGTCGTCTCGGAGCAGGCGGTGGCCGTCGGGGGCGACGAGGAGGACGCCATGCGCCGCGCCCACACCCACCTCGAGATCTACTCGGGGCTGCCGAACTACCGGAACTCCTGGCTGCGCCAGGGCTTCGAGGAGTCCGACATGCCGCGCGGGGGCTCGGACCGGCTCAAGAAGGCGCTGGTCGGGATGGGCGACCTGGACACCATCGCCGCCTCGGTGACCGCCCACCTCGACGCGGGCGCGGACCACGTGCTGGTCCAGGCGCTGGGAGGCGGGGCGGGCGGGGGTGTCGCCGCCGACCCCCGTCCGGCGCTGCGGGAGCTGGCGGGCGCCCTCGGCTTGTGAGCAGTTGCCACGCCTATGGGCGTGGCAACTACTCACGGAGGTCGGTGCGGATCGGGTGGCCCGGGGGCACCTCGACGAGCACGATCGCGCGGCCGTCGGGGTCGGCGATCCAGCACTCGTCGAGGCCCCACGGCTCGCGGCGGGGCTCGCGGATCGGCGTGACGCCGCGCTCGCCGAGCTCGGCCACCGCGTCCGGCAGCGAGCGCACCTGCAGCCACAGCGCGTCTCCCTCGGGTCGAGCTCCGCTGCGCTGCGTCTCCCCGTCGCCCGTGGTCACCGCGCCGGCCCGGGAGAGCTCGAGGTAGCCGGTGCCGAGGAAGAACACCACGCCGCCGGGGAACTCCCGTGCCACCGCGAGACCGAGCGTCTCGGCGTAGAAGCGCCGCGAGACCTCCCAGTCGCGCGGGCGTACGAGGATGCGGCTCGACAGGATCTCCACGCTCGTCCCTCCGTCGGGGGTCACGATTGGCCGGTCGGGCACCGGGAAACTCGCAGGGGTGAGTTCTCCCGAGCCCGACCCCCGGCGCTGGCGTGCCCTCGCGGTCTGCCTCATCGCCGGGTTCATGACGCTGCTCGACGTCAGCATCGTCAACGTCGCCCTCCCGTCCATGCAGCGGGGGATCGGCGCGTCGGCGGCGGAGCTCTCCTGGGTCGTCTCGGGCTACGCGCTGACGTTCGGACTGGTGCTCGTCGCGTCCGGGCGCCTCGGCGACGACCGCGGCCGCAAGAAGATGTTCCTCATCTCGCTGGCGCTGTTCACGCTGACCAGCGCCGCGGCCGGGCTGGCGCCGGACGCGACCTGGCTCGTGGTGTTCCGGCTGCTGCAGGGCGCGGCGGGCGGGATGCTGAACCCGCAGGTCATCGGCTTCATCCAGCAGCTCTTCCAGGGCCGCGAGCGGGGCCGCGCGTTCGGGCTGTTCGGCGCCGCGATCGGCATCTCGACGGCCATCGGCCCGTTGCTCGGCGGGCTGCTGCTCGAGTGGGGCGGCGAGACCGACGGCTGGCGCTGGGTCTTCTACGTCAACGTGCCGATCGGCATCGCCGCCCTCGTCCTCGGCGCGCGGCTGCTGCCGCGCGACACCGCGGCGGCGGAGGAGAAGCGGCCGCTCGACACGGTCGGGGCGGTGCTGCTCGGCGGGGCGGTGGTCTCGCTCATGGTCCCGCTGGTGCTCTCCGAGCGGGACCCGGCGAGCGCGCCGTGGTGGCTCGTGGGCGTCGCCGCGGTCCTGCTCGTGGTGTTCGTGCTCTGGGAGCGCCGGGCCCGCCGGACGCACGGCCACCCGCTGGTGAACTTCGCGCTGCTGCGCACCCGCAGCTACGCCCTGGGCACCTCGCTCGGCCTGCTCTACTTCGCGGGCTTCACCGCGATCTTCTTCGTCGTCACGCTCTTCCTGCAGAACGGGCGCGGCTACACCCCGCTCGAGGCCGGCCTCGCGCTGACGCCGTTCGCGCTCGGCTCGGCGGTGTCGTCGGCCATCGGCGGGCGGCTGGTGTCGCGCCTGGGCAAGCCGCTGGTCGTCGGCGGGCTCGTCGCGGTCGCGGTCGGGCTGCTCGCCGTCGACGTCGTCCTGCGCCTCGACCCGCAGCAGCTCGGCTGGGCCATCGCCGGGCCGCTGCTGCTCGCCGGCGTCGGCAGCGGCCTCGTCATCGCGCCGAACCAGACGCTCGCGCTCGAGGAGGTCCCGGCCCGCGAGGGCGGCACCGCGGCCGGCGTCCTGCAGACGGGCCAGCGCGTGGGCTCGGCGATCGGCATCTCCGCGGTCGGCGCGGTGTTCTTCGGCCAGCTCTCGGCGACGGGCGGGGACTGGGCCCTGGCCATCAGTCGCGGGCTCGTCGGCGCGGTCGCGTTCGTGGTGCTCGCGCTTCTGCTGGGGATCGTCGACCTGCTGCTGGGGCGGCGGCGGGACAGGGCGGACGCCGAGCAGCAGGAGGCCGCACCGGTCGCGCACGTCCCGCACGTCGACGGCGACGGCCACGGCTCCGGGGACGCGGACGGCCACCCCGGGGGCGACCGCGCTCCCGCCCTGCGCGGGCGGGTCACCGACGGCGAGGGCGGTGCGCTGCCGGGCGCCACGGTCACGCTCGTCGGCGACGGCCGGGAGGCCGCGGTCGCCACCACCGACGACGAGGGTGCCTTCCGCCTCGACCCCGGGGCCGCGGGCACGTTCCAGCTGGTCGCGCGCGCCGACGGCCACCGTCCCGAGGTCGAGTGGGTCGCGGTGCCGGCGTCCGGCGAGGTCGTGCGGGACGTCGTGCTGGGCGCCCCGGAGCGCTCCACGGCGGGTTGAGAACCCGGTACCGCGGGTATCTGACTCCGTGCGAGGCGCCCAGCAGCGGCGCGCCCGGGAGGAGGCCTCATGTCGACGGAGAAGAAGACCGACAACAAGATCCAGGAGTACAAGGGCAAGGTCAAGGAGTCGGTGGGCAAGGCCGTCGGCAACGAGAGCCTCGAGGCCGAGGGCAAGAAGGACCAGACCGCGGGCAGCCTCAAGAACGCCGGCGAGAAGGTCAAGGACGCCTTCCGCGACTGACGCCAGTGGCGCCGCCGCCGTCCCCCGGAGTGCTCGGAGTGCTCGGAGTGCTCGGAGTGCTCAGAGCCTCTTGAGGGGCGGCGGCGCGACGCCGTCGTCGCCCGACAGCGACGCCTGCGCCGGCGAGCGGGCCAGCACGACCACCCCGCCGAGCGCGAGCACCAGCCCCAGCACGAACCACGGGACCCCGCCCGGCCGCACGGCGTCGCCCAGCGCGACGAGCCCGAGCAGGCCGGGCGCGAGGGTCTCCGTCACGGCGAGCACCGCCACCACCGGGCCGACCGCCCCGCGCCCCAGCGCCACCGTGTACAGCGCGAGCCCCAGGGCGGCGAACCCGAGCAGCGTCCAGACCACCGGGTCGGTCACCGCAGTCCGCGCCATCTCCTCGAGCGGGCCCTGCAGGTCGACCATCCGCACGGCCACCGCCGTCCCGCCGAAGGCGAGCCCGGCGAGGAACGACAGGAGCATCGCGCGCCGGCTGCGGATCGCCACCGGCACCGACACGACCAGCAGCACCCCGAACGTCGCCACCAGCGCGACGACGCCCGCGGTCGACGTCGTCACCCGGTCGTCGGTGATGCTCGCGCTGGCCACCAGCAGCGCCAGCCCGACGAGGTTCGCGAGGGCGGCGGCGAGGTCGATCCGGCGCAGCGGGGTGTCGAAGACCCAGTGCGAGGCCACGACCGTGATCGCGACCTGGCCGGTCACGATCGCCTGTACCGCCACGATCGGCATGAACCGCAGCGCGAGGACGGTGAGCACCCAGCCGCCGATGTCGAGCGCCAGGCCGCCGAGGTACATGGGGTGCAGCACCACGGTCGCCGGGCGGCTGGCACGTCGGGCCGCGCTCGCCTCGAGCAGCGCGGCGCCGGCGTTGGCGCCCGCCGCGGCCAGGGCGGCGAGCAGCCCCAGGAGGAGCACGCACCCAGTCTGCCTTGGGATGATCGGGCCGGGCAGCGTCGCCGTCGGCGCGTCGCGTCCGCCGGAGGAGGTCACGTGGCCCTCGACGCCACCGCCGTGTCGCTGATCGTGCTCGGCCTGCTGCTCGGTGGAGCGGTGCTCGCCGACCGCCTCGCGGGCGGCGCGCTGGCCGCCGTCCCGGGCGCGCTGCGCGACCTCGCCGTCGTCGCCGTGCTCGTCGTGGCCGCGGGCCTGGTGTTCACCCTGGTCGCGACGGACGAGGCGCTCGCGGCCGCCGACGGCCCGGTGCTCGGGTGGGTCCTCGGCGTCCGCACGTCCGGCCTGACCACGGCCGCCGAGGTGGTGTCGCTGGTCGGCGGCACGGTCGGCACCGGGGGGCTCGCGGTGGTGTCGGCCGTCGTGCTCTTCGCGCGGGGGATGCGCCGCACCGCGGTGATCTGGGTGGTCGGCGTCGCCGTCGGGGCCCTGACGATCCGGCTGGTGAAGCTCGCCGTCGAGCGCCCGCGCCCGCCGGAGGTGTCCCGGCTCGCCGAGGAGACGACGGCGTCGCTGCCGTCCGGGCACGCCCTGATGTCGGCGCTCGGGCTGGGGCTCGCGGCCGCCGCGGTGATCGCGCTGGCCGTCGGGACGCCGCACGAGCGCCTCGTGCGTGGGCTCGCGCTCGCGCTGGCGGTCCTCGGCGCGCTGGTGATCGGCGCGAGCCGGGTGTACCTGGGGGTGCACTGGACCACCGACGTCCTCGCCGGCTGGCTGCTCGGCTCCGCCCTGGCCCTGACGTGCGTCACCCTCGCCCGCGTCCTCGACGCCCGCGACCGGCTCGGCGACGGCCGAGACACGTCGGCGACGTTGTCTCAGCCTGCCGAGTGACGCCCGCGGACGCGTCGGACGGACGGGCGGACACGTACCGACGCCCGATTGCTCCGTCCGAGATGATCTGCCTAGGCTTGCCTCGTCTGCGCGGGTGAACGAGGTGAGCCGTGGTTGCCGTACCGCTGCTCGTGCTGGGCTCCCGGTTCGCCGGGCTGACCACGGCCCTCTTCCTCGCCCACCAGGGCTTCCCCGTCCACGTCCTCGAGCGCGACCGCCCGGAGGACGTCGACCGCGGCCTGGCGGTCCTGACGCCCGCGGCGCTCCGCGAGCTCGCGGCGCTCGGGCTCGCCGACCGGCTCGCCGTGCAGGCCTGGGAACCGCGCCGCCTCGTGCACGCCGACGCCGACTCCGGCGCGGTGCTGCGGGTGACCGAGCTCGGCCCGGTGGTGCGTGCCCGCTTCGGGCGGCCGTACCTCCTGGCGCCTCACGCCGCCCTGCGCGCGCTGCTGGTGGCGGCCTGCCGGGCCGACGAGATGGTCACGGTGACCTACGGGCGCAGCGCGGTGTCCGTCGAGGACCTCGGCGACGCCGTCCTCGTCACCGACGACACGGGCGCGCACTACCGCGCCGAGGCCGTCGTCGGGGCCGACGGGCCGGGCAGCCCGGTGCGGCCGCACCTCGGCGGCGGGCACGTGCTGTCCAGCCCGTACCTCGTGCACCGCGGGTCGGGGCCCGCCCCGCCGGACGACGTGCTGCGGCTGTGGTCCTCGCCGACGCTGCACGTCACGCAGTCGGCGGTGGGCTCGGGGGGCGAGGTCTCGGTGACCGTGCGGGTCGACGCCCTCGAGGACATGCACCGCGACGGGGTCGCCGCCGTGGTCCGCCGGCTGCTGGCACGCGCGGCGCCGGAGGTCCGCGAGGCCGTGGGCGACGCCGTCGTCACCGGGCCGTCGCGGGTGCACCGCCACCACGCCCCGCTCGAGCGCGGCGCCCGGCACCGGCTCACCGCCGTCGGCGGGGCGGCGCAGCCGATGCTGCCGCACACGGCGCAGTCGGTGGCGCTGGAGATCGCCGACGCCGCGACGCTCGGGCGCGCCTTCGACCACGCCGACGGGCGGATCGTGCCCGCGCTGGAGGAGTACGCCGCCGTCCGGGCCGCGCCCCGCGCCGCGGTCGCCCGCCGCGCCGCCGACTTCGCGACCCTCTGCCACGCCGACGGCCTCGTCCGCCGGATGCGCGACCGGCTGTGGCGCACGGCGGGCATCGACGCGACCGCCGCCGTCGTCGACGCCGCCGGCGGCCCGGTCGGCGGCGGCCCGGTCGGCGGCGGGCCGCCCGGCTCCGACGGCGACGGGCACCGGCCGGGCCTCGTCGTGAGCCCGGCGACGGAGCCGGACACCCTCGGCCCGCCGACCGGCCCCGGTCCGCGGGGCCCCGCGGGGCCCATCGCCGGCTGAGGCCATGGCGGCTGAGGCCCACCGCCGGGTGGGGCCGGGCAGGATGCCTGCTCGTGACCTCTGCCGCGCTGACCCCCGACACCGTCGTCGTCAACGGGATCCGGCTGCACCACCGCGTCGGCGGCTCGGGCCCGCCGGTCGTGCTGCTGCACGGGTGGCCGCAGACGGGGCACTGCTGGCGCCACGTCGCCGGCCCGCTCGCGGCGGACCACACCGTGATCGTCCCGGACCTGCGCGGCTACGGCGCCAGCGACAAGCCCACCACCGGCATGGACAAGCGCACGATGGCGTCGGACATCTCGGCGCTGGTGCGGGCGCTCGGCCACGAGCGGGTCGCGGTCGTCGGGCACGACCGCGGCGGACGCGTCGCGCACCGCTGGGCGCTGGACCGGCCCGAGGAGGTCACGCGGCTCGCCGTCCTCGACATCGCGCCGACGCGGGCGACGTGGCAGCGCATGGACGCCGCGCTCGGCGCGAAGTACTGGCACTGGCTCTTCCACCTCCAGCCCGACCTGCCCGAGCGCCTCGCCGGCGCCGACGTCGAGGGCTACCTGCGGTACTTCCTCGAGAAGTGGACCTACGCCCGCGAAGGCCTCGAGCCCGCGGCGATCGCGGAGTACGTGCGCGCGTTCTCGCAGCCCGGGGCGCTGCGGTGCGGGTTCGACGACTACCGCGCCGACGCCGTCGACTCGGGCCACGACGAGGAGGACCACGCCGCGGGGCGGCGGGTGACCCAGCCGCTGCTCGCGCTCTGGGGCGCCGAGGGCGTCATGGGGCAGACGCTGCCGATGCTCGACCTGTGGCGCGAGTACGCCGACGACGTCCGCGGTCGGGCGATCGAGCGGTGCGCGCACTTCGTGCCCGAGGAGCGCCCCGACGAGGTCGTCGAGGAGTTGCGGACCTTCCTCGCGGAGGCAGGATGGCGGGAGTGAGCAGCCCCCTGAAGGTCGAGGCCGATCCCGAGGAGCTGGGCTTCGACCCGGCCCGTCTGACCCGCATCGACGACCACTTCTCCCGCTACGTGGACGACGGCAAGCTGCCCGGGTGGCACATCGTCGTGGCCCGTGACGGGAAGGTCGTGCACTCGTCGACGGCCGGGCAGCGCGACGCCGAGGCCGGCCTGCCGGTCACCGACGACACGCGCTGGCGGATCTACTCGATGACCAAGCCGATCACCTCGGTGGCGGCGCTCATGCTGTGGGAGCGGGGGGCGTTCGAGCTCACCGACCCGATCAGCCGGTGGCTGCCCGAGTTCGCGGCACCGAAGGTCTACGTCAAGGGGTCGTCGGGCAAGCCGCTGCTCGAGACGGCCACCGAGCCCATCCGTGTCTGGCACCTGCTGACCCACACCGCCGGCCTGACGTACGGCTTCCACCACGCGCACCCCGTCGACGAGCTCTACCGGGCGGCGGGCTTCGAGTGGTCCGCCCCGCGAGATCGCGACCTCGCCGGCATGGTCGAGACCTGGGCGGGCCTGCCGCTGGTGCACCAGCCGGGCGCGGAGTGGAACTACAGCCACGCCACCGACGTGCTGGGCCGGCTGATCGAGGTCGTGTCGGGACGGTCGCTGGACACGTTCCTCGCCGAGGAGATCCTCGATCCCCTCGGCATGACGGGCACCGGGTTCGCCGTCGACGACGCCGAGCGCCTGGCCCAGCTCTACGTCCAGAACCCCGCCACGGGTCGCTTCCTGACCGCCGAGGCCGCCGGTCTGGGTGCGCTGGCCCGCGAGGTCCTGGAGCCCACGTGGCTCGGCGGCGGGGGCGGGCTCGTCTCCACGGCGGCGGACTACCACCGCTTCACGCAGATGCTGCTCGGCCGCGGCGAGGTGGACGGTGTCCGCCTGCTCGGCAGCCGCACCGTCGACTACATGGGCCGCAACCACCTGCCCGGCGGCCTGGACCTCGAGCAGGTCGGGCGGCCGCTGTTCGCCGAGATGCCGTTCGACGGGGTGGGCTTCGGCCTCGGCGTCGCCGTGGTGACCGACCCGGTGCGCTACCGCACGCCGACCAGCGTCGGCGAGATGTCGTGGGGCGGCGCGGCGAGCACCGCGTTCTGGGTGGACCCCGTCGAGCGGGTCACCGCGATGTTCTTCACCCAGCTGCTGCCCTCGAGCGCCCACCCGATCCGGACACAGCTGCGGGGGCTCGTCTACCAGGCCCTCGTCGACTGATCGCTGAGAGCCTCTCAGCCACCCCCCGTACGGCGGCGTGCGCGGTCGGGAGTCATGGGGCCTCGCCGTGACCGTCCCGGCCCTGGACGGTCGCTCTGCGCAGCCGAATGCGGGCGAAGCGGGCGGAGCGAGATCGCCGGGCCCGTCACTCGGGAAGGGGGCTGCATCGTCGCGGGCGGCTGGGTAGCGTCGTCGCGACTCGGACGAGGGACGCCGACGGGCACGGACCGTGACCGGAGACGTCCCCGGATCGGGTCATCCCGCCGCGTGAGGTGTGGCAGCGGGTCGGGACCAGGCGGCCACCGGGAGCCAGCAGATGAACGCGACGTCAGGACCTCGCCGACGACCGAACGGACCCCATCCGGAGCGGACGGCGGCCGACGAGCCGTCGGTGCCCGCGCAGCGCACCGCGGCCGACGTGTACGGGGTCACCGACGAGCAGGTGCACCGTGCGCGCATCGCCGTCGCCCGCAACTCGCTCGACTCCGACGACTGCCGGGAGCTGCTGGACATGCTCGGGCTCATCGGGGAGGGCGGAGATCCTCCGCCGGTGCGGCGGTGACACGGTAGATCGTCCGAGGCTGGACGAATACCGCGTGGGCGCCCGTCGGTGAAAGCGCCGACCGCTACCGTGACCGCCGATGTCCGACACCGCTGATCCTCCGCGGCCCCCGACCGGGGTCCGCGGCGACGCGCCGCGCCAGGCGCGGGCGGTGGCGACGCGTGGCGCCATCCTCGCCGCCGCCGCCGAGGAGTTCGCCTCCGGCTCGTACCACGAGGCCTCGCTGTCGCGGATCCTCGAGCGGAGCAAGGTCACGAAGGGTGCGCTGTACTTCCACTTCGTCTCCAAGGAGAGCATCGCGCTCGCCGTGGTCGACGAGATGGAGGTGCGGTGCCGCGCCATGGTCGAGCGGGCCGACGCGCTCGGCCTCGACCCGCTGCGCACGGCCGCCCAGATCGCGCGCGAGATGCAGGACGCCCTCGACGGCCCCGTGCTGCGCGCCGGCCAGCGGCTGTGCACGGAAGGGTTCGCCGGTCCGCAGCGGCCGGGGTGGCCCTTCCGTTTCTGGGAGGAGACGTTCACCGGCCTCTTCGAGCGGGCGGCCGCGGCGGAGCTCCTGCTGCCGTCGGTCGACCCGTCGTCGCTGGCCCGCACCATGGTCGACATGTCCGGCGGGGCCTTCGCCGCCTCGCTCGCGATCACCGAGCTCACCGACCTCGCCCAGCGCGTCTGCGAGAACTGGGAGCTGGTGCTGGGCGCGACGGCGGTGCCCGCGTGGCTCGCCGCGTGGCGCGCCGACGGGGGCATGCGGGCGGTGCTCGGACCCCACGTCGTGCTCGGGGTCGCCGAGGGCAGGGGGTGGGTGCCGGGGGTCTGAGACCCGTCGCCTATGATTGGCTCGCTCCCAACGGGTACGCCGTTGGCGGGTAAGGTCCTCAGCCAGAGGGTCGCGCCCCCATCGTTCAGCGGCCTAGGACTCCGCCCTTTCAAGGCGGCAACGCGGGTTCGAATCCCGTTGGGGGTACGGTGGTACCGCAAGATTCAAGGCCCAGTGGCGCAGTTGGTTAGCGCGTCGCCCTGTCACGGCGAAGGTCGCGGGTTCGAGTCCCGTCTGGGTCGCTCTCCGGTCGAGGTGGTCCCTCGGCCGTCCGGCCAGGTAGCTCAGTTGGTACGAGCGATCGCCTGAAAAGCGATAGGTCGGCGGTTCGACCCCGCCCCTGGCCACCTCTGGCCCCCGTCAGCGACGATCAGCCCGTGACGGGCGCCTACTGGATCAACACCTTCCGCGAGATCCGCGACGAGGCCAAGCTCGACCGGTACGTCGCGCTCGCCGGACCTGCGATGCGCGCCGCGGGGGGTCGCTTCCTGGCGCGGGGCTACCCGGCCGCGGCGTTCGAGAGCGGCACGACCGAGCGCACCACCCTCATCGCCTTCGACAGCGTCGAGGCAGCCGTCGCGGCCTACGAGAGCGACGCGTACCAGGAGGCCCTCCGCGCGCTCGGGGACGGCGCGGAGCGGGACATCAGGATCATCGAGGGGCTGCCGGACTGACTCCTAGAACGGCGGCGGGTCGCCGTCGGTAGCGATCGTGACGGCGCCGGCGGGGGCGGGTGCGGGCCTCGGGTGGCCGCTCGTGCGACGGATGAAGCGCCGGCGCCAGTCGAGGTCGTCGGCGGCCTCGGTCTCGGGGTCATGGGCGTCGCCGGGCCCGAAGCCGTCGTCGGGCAGGGGACGGGGGCCCGGTCCGGGGCGCGGCTGGACGAGCGGCTCGAGCATGCGCTTCGGGTAGGTCGTGTGGTGCACGCCGGCGCGGGTGCGGAACCGGAAGCGGCCCGGGCGCGGCTGGTGGACCCGCCAACCGCCCCGGTGCTTGGCGCGGTGGTGGTGCCTGCAGAAGACGCCGAGGTTGCGCTCCGCGGTGGGGCCGCCCAACGCCCAATCCCTGGTGTGGTCGATGTCGGCGCGCCGGGCGGGGCGGTAGCAGCCCGGGACGACGCAGTGGCGGTCGCGGACGCGGACCCAGCGTTCGATCTCCGCGCGGGGGCGTCGCCGCGCGTGATCGGCGGCCGTCTCGGCGGGCGGCCGGCCGCGGTGCGGGCCGAGCTCGCGGAGGCGGAGCTGGAGCTCGGTGAGCAGCGCGGTCCAGGGCGGGTGATCGGCGGGACGCAGCGCAGCGAGCAGCGTCGTCGGGACCTGGAGCTCGACGATCGCGCTGCACCCCTGCCCCCGGGGTCGCTGCTCGCGGCCGCGGGGGCGTGATGGTCGTCGTCGGGCGAGCAGGAGGTTCTGGAGGCGGCCGTCGTCGTCGGTGAGGACGATGCGCCACTCACCGGTGCGGTACCGGTCGAGCAGCGTGCGGGCGTGGTGGGCCAGCACGGTGCCGTAGCCGGGGACGGTGGCGGGGCTGCCGTCGAGGCCGAGGGCGGTGGAGAGGCGGAGCCGGAGCTCCGAGGTGCCGGTGCGGGGGCGGCCCGGACGGTGGTCGGGACCGGCGAGAGTCGGCGGCTCGAACGGCTCGAACGGCTCGAACGGCTCGGGCGGCTTGCCGGACCCCCGCTCCTCGGCGGCGGGCCGCCCGGGCTGGTCGGGGAGGCCGGGATGGTCCAGGACCCCCTGGTCGTCGTCGGGCTGCGCGTCCCCGCCCGCGTCCGGGTCCGGCGGTCCGTCGCCCGGACCGTCGCCGGACTCGTCGCCCGGGCCGTCGCCCGGGCCGTCGTCAGGTCCGTCGTCCGGCCTGCGGTCGGGGCCACCGTCGGGGCCACCGTCGGGGCCACCGTCGGGGCCGTGTTCGGGGCCGCCATCCGGTCCGCCGTCGTCGCTCGGTCCGTCGCCGGGTCCGTCCTCGGGCCGGTCCTGCTGGTGGTACTCCGAGGCCAGGAGGAGCGCGACCTGGTGGTCGGTCATGCCCTCCACCGATCCGTCGAGCAGCCGCCCGGCGACCTCCGCGCGCAGTGAGCCGATCGGCGTCAGCACCCCGAGCCCGCGGACGAGGGCGGCGACCGCGTCGCATCGGTCGCGCATCGCCAGCCCGCGGGGCGCGGCGACGTCGCAGACCGAGAACGTGGCCGTGCCCGTCGGGTTCGGCGAGAGGATCACCCGCGCGTTCTTCTCGGCCCGGGCGGCGCGGCGGGCCGCCCAGTCGGGGTCGAGCTCGGTGGCGGTCTTCTCGATGCGCCGGATGAGCTCGGCCGGCGGGAGGGTCGGCGCCTCGGGGAGCAGGACCCGGGCGACGTGGCGGGCGTGGTCGTCGCACAGGTCGCGCGTCCACTCGCACAGCCGGGCGGCCTTGTGCTCGTCGATGACGCCGTGCCAGAGCGCGTCGCCGACGTCGGGGAGGCGATCGCGCAGGTCGTCGGCGAGGTCGAGCTTCCGGGCGACCATGGTGCGCCCCAGGGCCAGCACCGCGGCGACCTCGTCGCCCGAGAACTCGTCGAGGTCGGCGCGCCGCTCGACCCGGTCGGCCTGCGCGCGGCCGAGGTGGTGCATCGCGTCGAGCAACCGGGCCGTGCCGCGGTTCTGCACCCGGGCACAGCCGCGCAGGTAGGCGGCCAGGTCCTCCCCGGTGAGCACCGCCGGCGACAGCCGGTCGAGGGCGGCGACCAGCTCCGCGCCCGGCGCGAGCGCGTCCAGCTCGGCGGCCACGTCGGGCCCCACGTGCTGGTCGATGCTCATGGGATGACGGTAGATCCGACCACCGACAACGCCGGGCGCTCGAGGCCTGGTCGGGCCCGGCGACGACGTCACGGTCCGGTCACGATCGGGGGCCCGCCGCGCGGAGGAGCACGACGACCACAGCGCCGTGCCGCCGAGCGCCGTCGGCCCGATCAGCCTCCGTCGCCGGGGACCTCCGACCCTCGCGGCTCCCGGCGGCGCCGCCGGAGGGTGGGTGCGTGGTCGTCCGTCTCCTCTGGATCCCCGTCGGCGCCGGCGGGCACGTGGTGCGGCACACGAGCCGCTGGTGGGAGCGGCTCACGGCCGCCCGCGGGCACCGGGCTGCGCGGCCGCTCGTCCACGGCGTGCTCGAGGTCGTCCTGGACGGCTCCACGTGGATCCTCGAGATGGCCCCGGCGTGGGGCGGCCCGCGGGCCGTCGACCGCGGCGTGGTGCGGACCGGCCCGGTCGGGCTCGCGCTCCTCGGACGGTCGCGGTGGTTCCGCTACGAGGTGCGTCGCTGGCGCGACGGCGTCCTGCCCGACCGTCGCTGGGCCGTGGGGGACCCGGTCGTCGTGAGCCGTGACGACGCCACCGCCCGCGCGCTGCTCCGCCACCTCGAGGAGGTGCCGGCGCTGACCTGGGGTCGCGCGGTCGGCGCGACCGGCGACATGTGGAACTCCAACTCCCTGGTCTCCTGGCTGCTCGCCGTGTCCGGTGTCCCCACCGCGGAGCTGCGACCCCCGGGCGGCGCGCGGGCCCCTGGCTGGGACGCCGGGCTCGCGGTCGCCGACCGCTCGGCCCGCCTCCCGCGCCGGACGGCGAGGGCCACGACCGCCGACGACATCACCCAGGCCGGCCGGTAACGCCGTCACCCGATCGAGCGACGTCCCGCGCGACGTCGGTCGCGGCAGGGGGGTTCGGCATGGAGTGGGTTCTCGCGGTGGCGGTCTTCGCGGTGGTCTCGGTCCTGGTGATCGGCCTACCGCTCTACCTGGCGATGCGGTCCTGGTCCGGGCGCGCCGACCGCAAGGCCGCCGAGGCCCGCCGCCGCGCCTCCGCCCACCCGCAGGCGCCGACGAACGGGAAGCGGCGCGTCCTCCAGCCCTGACGGGGCCTCGAGCCCCGACCGGGCCTCAGCCCGTGACGAGCCGGAGATCGTCGACGCCGTGCTCGCGGGCGTAGTCGAGCATCTTCGCCAGGTCGCTGACCCCGTTGCTCGCGGGCAGCGGCGCGAACTGCAGGGTCGAGAGCACCCCGAGCGCCCGGCCGTCCGCCGAGAGGAACGCGCTGCCCGAGTCGCCGGGGATGCCCGGGGTCACGGTGAGCACGTCGTGGCTCCAGCCGTCGCCCTGCGTGCCGGCGACCGTCCCGATCTTCGGGCTGAGCAGCGTCACACCGCCGCGCAGCTCGGAGTTCCCGTAGCTGCGCACCACCTCGCCGGCGCCCGCCCCGTCGGTGTCGACCCCGGTCGGGCCGCCGAAGAACGGCACCGCGCCGGACGCACCGGCCGCGTCCGCGGGGTCGAGCCGCACCAGCGCGAAGTCGTTGTAGGCGCAGGCGTCGGGGTCGGTCTCGCCGGCCTCCTGCATGGCGAGCCACGAGTTGTAGACGAGCGTCCCGGGCCGCGTCGCACCGCCGATCTCGACCTCGGTGCCGAGCGGCAGCGAGCCCGCCGTGCAGCCGTCGACCTCGGTCGCGCCGCCGGTGCCCGAGCAGTGCGCGGCCTGGCCGAGGTAGGTCGCCGACCCGTCGGTGAACAGGAAGTTGGCGGTGCACTGCGCCCCGTCGGTGCGGGTCTGCACGCCGGGGTGGACGCCGGGGGCGGTGGGCGTGGGGGACGGCGGTGCCGGCGCCGCCGGTGCTGCGACGGCCGTCGCCCCGCCCAGCCACGCGGCCGCGGCGAGCGCCGCCCCGACCGTCAGGGTGGCCGTCGTGCGACGGGTCGTGCGTCCTGCTGCCATGCCTCTGCTCCCCGTCATGCGGCGCTGCGTCACTCCGCGGTGTTCAACGGCGAGGTCACGGACGGGTGACGCGACGAAGGATCAGTGGGGCCCTCAGCGGGACTGCAGCGCCGCCCAGGTCGTCGCTGCTGCGACGCCCCCGTCGGCCGCGAGGGTCTGGCCGTTGACCCAGCGGCTCTCGTTCGACATGAGGAACGCGACCACCGACGCGATCTCCGACGCCTCGGCGTCCCGGCCGGCGGCGGAGCGCTGGCGGGCGAGGCGCCGCGGGTCGGTGGAGCGCTCGACCTCGGGCAGCGACGGCGTCCGGACGGTGCCGGGGGCGACGGCGTTCATCCGCACCCCGTCGCTCCACGTCAGCGTCGACGACGCCGTCGTGTACGCGAGGACGGCCTCCTTCGCGACGTCGTACACGGGCCGGTCGGGCCGCTGCTCGCGGCACCAGCGCATCCCCTCGGCGAAGGTCCGGGTGGCCAGCAGGGGCCGCAGCTCGGCGAGGTGCGCGACCCAGTGCCGCCCCTCGGCCGACGACACGTTGACCACCGACCCGCCGCGCCGGATGCGGCCGAGGACCCGCTCGGTGAGGTGGCGCATCCCGAGGAAGTTGACGGCCAGCACCGTCTCCACCGGTGCGGTGCCCGGGACCCCGGCGACGTTGGCCAGCGCGTCGACCTGGCCGTCGAGACGGTCGACGGCGGCGTCGATGGCACCCGGGTCGGCGAGGTCGCAGTGGACGTGCGCGATCTCGCGGTCCGGCGGCTCGCGACGGTCGAGCCCGATCACCGTCACGCCGTGGCGGGCGAGGAACTGCGCGAGTGCACGCCCCACGCCCGAGGAGGCGCCGCTGACCAGGAACACCGTGCTCATGTCGAGGTGACAGTAGCGACGCCCGTGTCACCCCTTCGGTGGAGCCCCTCCCGCGCACCGCCGCACGAGCCTCGTCTCCTCGGCGGGGTCGAATCCGGCGGCCAGGGCAGGCGCGCCGCGCTCCCGGTGCCACGCGAGGACGTCGCGGGCGGTGTCGACGGCCGGCCGGAACCGCAGGCCCGCGGCCAGGGCGGCCGAGGAGTCGATGGCGTCCTGGGGGATCTGGTCCTCGGGGAACCACAGCGGCCGCTGCTCCTCCTCGACGTCGGCGAGCTCGGCGCGCAGGGACTCCTCGCCGGCCCAGGCCCACGCGACGTCGCCCGGCGCGCCGCCCGCGGCCTCGAGGCAGGCGTCGAGGACGGCCGACAGCGGCTGCGCGCGCCCGGGGCCGACCGTGTCGAACACCCCCGCGCGGCCCTCGGCGAGCGCCCGCACCGCGAAGGCGGCGATGTCGCGGGCGTCGCTGTACTGGACCGCGCGCGCCGGGTCGCCGGGCGCCAGGACGGTCCGGGGCGCCTCGCCGGCGAGCGCGCGGGCGAGGCGCACCGGCCACCAGGTGAAGCGGTCGGACGGGTCGCGCGGGCCCACCATGATCCCGACCCGCAGCACGGTCACCGGGCCGTCGAACGTCGGCGTCACCGCGTCCTCGGCGGCGAGCTTGGCCAGCGAGCGCTCCTGGAGCGGGTCGCCCGCCGACGCCTCGCCGGGCCGGCGGACGGGCGCGTCCTCGCCGGGCACCGCGGGCCCGTCCGGGTGGTAGACGCTCATGCCCGAGACGTAGCCCAGCGCGCCCACCGCACCGCGCAGCTCCTCCGTCGCGGACCGCACGGCGTCGGGGTCGGAGAACGTGTCGAGCGCGGCGTCGAAGGTGCGCCCGTGGAGGGCGGAGAGGTCGCCGTACCGGTCGACGGCCAGCGCCTCGACGCCCTCGAGCGGCGCCTCCCCCGACCGGCTCGCGACCGTCACCTCGTGGCCGGCACGGAGCGCCTCCGCCGCCACGTGGTAGCCGAGGAAGCCGCCGCCACCGAGCACGAGGAGTCGCACCCGGGCGGCTACCCCGTCGACGGCTCGTGACACGGACGTCGCTCCTCGTGGCGACGCTGGGCCGTCGGAGTGGTGATCCTTGGCATGCGGACGCCAACGATGTGACCGTGAGTGGCGAACACCGATCACGGGGAGTGGGTCATGACCGTCGCGACGCCGTTCCCCGCCCTCATCGGGAGCGCCCGCTGACCCCCCGGCGTCCCCGCCGGAACCCGATCCCGGGGCGTGGTGGGGCGGCCCACGCCCCGGGACGGCCCTGCGGCGAGCCGCGGACTCCGGCGCCCGGCTGCCCACCCGGGGGCGCACACGGCACCATGGAGTCCGTGCAGCTCCACCTCGTCGACGCCTTCACGTCCGCGCCCTTCACCGGCAACCCGGCGGGGGTGTGCCTCACCGACGCCGACGACGCGGCGTGGATGCAGGCCGTCGCGGCCGAGGTGAACGTCTCCGAGACCGCGTTCGTCGACCTCTCGACGCTCGCCGCCACGGGCGAGGTGGGCCTGCGCTGGTTCACGCCGAAGGTCGAGGTGGAGATCTGCGGGCACGCCACCCTCGCGAGCGCGCACGTGCTCTTCGAGCAGGGGCTCGCGACGTCACCGATCGCGTTCCGCACCGCCTCGGGCGTGCTGCGCGCCGAGGCGCTGCCCGGCGGCGGCATCCAGCTCGACTTCCCCGTCGACGAGCCGATCTCGGCGCTGCCCGACGGGCACCTGGCCGACGAGTTCGCCGACGCCCTCGGCGCCGCGGTCGTCGAGCTCGCCCGCTGCCGCTACGACGTTCTCGTCGAGATCCCGTCGGCCGAGGAGGTGCGCGACCTCGAGCCCGACCTGTCGGTGCTCAAGGCCGCGAGCGGGCGCGGCGTCATCGTCACCGCCCGCGCCGAGGAGGACCCGGCCCCGGGCGCGCCCGACTTCGTCTCCCGCTTCTTCGCCCCGGCCGTCGGCATCGACGAGGACCCGGTGACGGGCTCGGCGCACTGCTGCCTCGCCCCGTACTGGGCCAAGCGGCTCGGGCGCGACCGGCTCGTCGGCGCCCAGCTCTCCCCGCGCGGCGGCGAGGTCGGCGTCGAGCTCGCCGGCGAGCGCGTGTACCTGCGCGGCGACGCCGTCACCGTCAGCCGCGGCGAGCTGCTCGCCGAGGCCACCAAGATCTAGACGTCCCGAAGATCTAGAGGTCCCCGCCCTCGTCCAGCAGGCGGTCGATCTCGCGGCGCAGCAGGCCCAGGCGGGCCTCGCGCACGAGCGGGATGTCGCGGCGGCGCCGGCGCACGTCGGCGAGGTCGATGTCGATCGTGCAGGTCTCCTCGGCCTCGGCGCCCTCGCCGCACTCGCCGACGACCTCGCCCCACGGGTCGACGATGTGGCTGCCGCCCCAGAACGTCAGCCCGCCCTCGACGCCGACGCGGTTCACGAACACCACGAACAGCTGGTAGATGCGCCCGTAGAACGTGGTGATGTTGCGCCAGTACTCCTTGGAGTCGTAGCGCTCCGGCGACATCGACTGCGCCGAGTTCGCGGGCACGAGCAGCAGGTGCGCGCCGTCCTGCACCGACAGGAAGGCCACCTGCGGCTGCCAGGCGTCGTTGCAGATCAGCGTGGCCGCGCGGTGCCGCCCGCCCCGCACGCCGTAGGCGCGGGAGTGCTGGCCGGGCAGGAAGTGCTTGCGCTCCTCGAACGTCGAGTACGTCGGCAGGTAGAGCTTGCGGTGGGTGTGGACGAGGTGCCCGTCCTCGTAGTAGCCCGCGCTGTTGTAGGTGTGCAGGCCGTGCCCGCCGGCCTCCGGGAACCCGAGCAGCACCCCGGCGTGACCGGCCCGCTCCGAGATCTTGAGCAGGCGCGGGTCGTCGGGGGCGAGAGAGAGGTCCTGGGGCACCTCGCCGATCTGGTACCCGGACAGCGACAGCTCCGGGAACACGACGAGGTCGGCCTCGGCGTCGACGGCCTCGCTCACCACCCGCTCGGCGCGCTTGAGGTTGCCGTCGAGGTCGCCGAGCGCGGCGTCGGTCTGGGCGAGGGTGATGCGCACGCGGGCTCCTCGGGGACGGCGCCGCACGCGGCGTGGAGGACGGGACGACACACCGGGCGACCCCGGCCGCCTCAGCGCGACCGGCGTGCCCGTCGCGCGACGAGGACGATGAGACCGGCCCCGCCCAACAGCACCCCGGCCACGGCGGAACCAGCCAGCGCCACGGTGCGCGATCCGGAGTGTGCATCCCGGGCGTCGCTCAGGTCGACCCGCCCCGCCCCGGCGGGGGAGACGGGGGCCGGTCCCGATCCGGTGAACTCGGCCGGACGGACGTCCGCGACGGCCGCCACGGGGTCGACGGTGCCCGCCCCCACCGCGTCGTCGCGGGCTCCCGGGACCGCCGACGCCCCGCCCGGACGGTCGGCCGACGAGGTGACGCGCGCCATCACCTGCCGCGCGTCGAGCCCCGGGTAGCGGGCCCGCACGAGCGCCACGACGCCGGCGACGTACGGCGCGGCGAAGCTCGTGCCCTCGATCGGGATCGCACGGTCGGTGCCGATGGGCACGATCCGGTCGACCACACCGGGGCCCGTGGGGTCGAGCGAGACGATCTCCGAGCCGGGCGCGGCGAGCGACACCCACGGACCGCGCAGGCTCTGGGGTGCGGCCAGCCCGTCGCGGCGCGTGTAGCCGACCGAGAGCACGTCGTCGCCGAACCAGGCGGGGGCGACGACCTGACCGGGGCCCTGCCCCTCCGGGCCCTGGGTGCACGCCCCGGAGCCGGCGTTGCCGGCGGCGGCCACGACGACCACGTCGGCGTCCACCGCGGCGCGCACGGCCGCCCGGAGCCCGCCCAGGGCGAGCCCGGCGTCGGCGACGGGCACGCAGGCCGCCTCGGAGACGTTGATGACCGTCGCCCCGAGCCGCACCGCCCGCAGCACCGCCGCCGCGAGCGTGTCGACGTTGCCGCCGCCCTCGCGCAGCGAGCCGTCGGGCGCGCGCGTCGTCACCGTCGCGCTGGACTGGCGGATCGCGAGCACCCGCGCGTCCGGGGCGACGCCGACGAAGCCCGTCGCCGGGTCCGGGGCCGCGGCGATGATGCCGGCGACGAGCGTGCCGTGGCCGTCGCAGTCGGTCAGGCCGTCCTCGGTGCCCACGAAGTCGCCGCCGTCGACCAGGCGCCCGGCCAGCCGCGGGTGCCGGCTCACCCCGGTGTCGATCACCGCGACGGTCTGCCCGGCGCCGCGGGTGAAGCGCCAGGCGTCGGTGAAGCGCAGGCGCTGCTGGGACCACGGCGCTCCGGGGATCACCGTGCTCGCGCCGCCCGTCGGGCGCACGCATCCGACGCGCGCGCTGACCCCGGGCAGCGGGCGGGGGTCGGGGTCGAGGCGGGCGAGCGCCGCGGGGTCGGGCGGGGGCGGCGCGGGGACGTCGCCCGGTGCGGCAGCGGACGGGACGGCCAGGCCCACCGCGAGCAGCGGGGCCACGGCCGCGCCGACCAGCGCGCGGGCCACCCGCCGCCCGAGGATCGCCCGCACGCTGCGGATCGTAGGTCGACGCCGTCGCCCGGCGGGGCCGTTCGGCGGAACACGCAGCCCTGGTGGCGCGCAGTGTCGGTGATCATCGCCACCTCGGACGATCATCCACTCGTTCGGCGTAGTAGTCGGACTTGTCGTGCCTCTGCGTAGCCACCAAGCTGACCGCCGGGAGGGAACGATGACCGCGACGACGACGCGCGACGGCCACCCGGCGGGCGGCGGGCCGGCGCCCCGCTGGTCCCCGGCGCGGCTGGGCCACCACCGCTACCTGTGGTGGGGCGGCGCGCTCCTGCTCGCGGCGCTCGCGGCGGCCATCGCCATCGGCCTCGACACCTCGCCCGGCCCGGGGCTGACCGACGGCGGGGCGCTCACGGTCATGGTCGCGGTGTGCCTGCTCGCCCCCGTCCTCCTGTGGATGACCGTCCACGAGCTCGGCACCGCCGTGCGCCGCCGCGCCCGCGACGACGTCCGCGTCTACGGCACCGGGCAGGCCGCCCGCGGGGCCGCGCCCGACGCCGTGCCCGGCGAGCGCGTCTGGCCGCGACCGGCCGAGGAGGTCCTGCTCCACGTCGAGGTCGACCACGTGCCGGACGCCGCGCGGATCGTCGAGCGCGCCGTCCGCAACGGCCGGCACCGCTTCGTCGAGACCGGCCGGGAGGACCTGCGCCTGCGCAGCGGCCGCGGCACCCTCACCGCGACCGGCCCGGACGGCCTCGTCCGCCACCGCGCCACCCGCGTCCCGCTGCCCGGGCGTCACCGCGCCCGCTGGGACCTCGAGCTCGACGGCCGTCGCCTGAGCTGCGAGGTCCGCGGCCTGCAGCAGGTGCCGCGCCGCACGCTGATCGAGCCGGACGGGACGGCGTGGCTCGTGCAGACCGGCACGCCCTCGCTGCTCGACCAGCTGCGGGGCGGTCGCGCCGCCCGCCTGCGTCCGCACGGCCGCCTGCCCGCGGACCTGGCGCCCGACGCCGTCGCCTTCTGCCTGTGGCTGTTCTGCGAGCTCGCCGAGCACCAGGACCGCGTGCGCAGCTACGGCCGCGAGTACGGGGCGAGCGAGCCCGAGCCGGTCGCCGACGCCTGGGCCGGGGCGGCCCCCGGTCCCCGCCGTCACCGTCACGACGAGGAGGCCCGGCCGTGACCGCCACGCTCGACCCGACCCGACCGGCGCACGGCGGCCCCGCGTCCCGGTGGTCCCCGCGCCGGCTCGGCCACCACCGCTACCTCTGGTGGCTCGGGGCGCTCGTGCTCGCGGGGGTCGCCGCCGCGATCGCGATCCGGGCCGACTCCTCCCCGGGCCCCGGCATCGCCGACGACGGCGCGGTCAACGTGCTGACCGCGGTCGTCGTCGTCACGCCCTTCCTCGTGTGGGGACTGCTCCACCAGGTCGTCTCGGCCGTGCGCCGCCGCGTCCGCGACGACGTGCGCCACTACGGCGTCGGCCAGCCCGTCGCGGTGCGCCCGGCGCCCCACCCCGGGGACGACACCGAGGACGACCGCGTGCGCTACCTCGTCGACGTCGACCACCGCCCCGGCGCCGTGGCCGTCCGCGACCGCCGGGCGCGCGGCGGGCCCTCGTCCTGGCTCGACGACGGCGAGCGCCGCCTGCGCCTGCGCGCCCGCTCGGGCCTCATGACGGCGAGCGAGGGCACCGGGCCGGTGTTCGTGGCCCGCCGCTTCGGGCCCGCGGGCCGGCGGCGCTGGGAGATCGCGGTGGAGGGGCGGCGGCTGCACTGCGAGGTGCGGGGCTCGCTGCCGGTGCCGCGGCGCACGCTCGTCGACGACGAGGGGACGGCCTGGCTCGTGCGGGTCGGGCGCGCCCGCCGCGGGCGGGTCCACCCGTCGGCCCGCGTGCCCGAGCGGCTCTCGCCGGCCGCGGCGGCGTTCGTCGTGTGGTTCGTCGCGGAGCTCGACGCGAAGATCCGCGCCGCGCGCGACGCCCCGCTCACCGGCGGCGGCGCGGCCGACAGCGGGGACTCGAGCGGGTGGGACACGGGGGCGTCCGGGAACGACGGCGGGAACGACGGCGGGAACGACGGCGGCAGCGACGGCGGCGACAGCGGCAGCAGCGGCGACTGACGGCGTCCGCGGTCCGCTCAATCGATCGAGAAGGCAGCGGGGAGGGCCTAGGCTCGTGACCGTGACACGTCCGGTGATCCTGACCGTGGACGACGACCCCGGGGTGTCCCGGGCGGTCGCCCGCGACCTGCGCCGCGAGTACGGCGAGCACCACCGCATCGTCCGGGCCGAGTCGGGGCCGGCGGCCCTGGAGGCCCTGCGCGAGATCGCGCTGCGCGGCGAGCAGGTGGCGGTGATCCTCGCCGACCAGCGGATGCCGCGGATGACGGGCGTCGAGTTCCTCGAGCAGGCCATGGACCTGTTCCCGCGGGCGCGCCGGGTGCTGCTCACCGCCTACGCGGACACCGACGCGGCGATCACCGCGATCAACGTCGTCGACCTCGACCACTACCTGCTCAAGCCGTGGGACCCGCCGGAGGAGAAGCTCTACCCGGTGGTCGACGCCATGCTCGCCGCGTGGCGCGAGGCGCCGGACCGTCCGTCGGCGACCATCCGGATCGTCGGGCACCGCTGGTCGGCGCGCTCCTACGAGCTGCGCGACCTCGTGGCCCGCAACCAGCTCTCGTACGACTTCCTCCGCGCCGACGAGCCCGAGGGCGCCCGGCTGCTCGAGGCGGCCGGCGTCGACGCCGAGCGCCTGCCGGTGGTCATCACCGAGGACGGCCGCGCGCTCGTCCAGCCCAGCGACGGCGAGGTGGTCGAGGCCGCGGGCCTGTCGACCACGGCGTCCACCGACGTCTACGACCTCGTCGTGGTCGGCGGCGGGCCGGCGGGCCTCGGCGCGAGCGTCTACGGCGGCTCCGAGGGCCTGCGCACCGTGCTCGTCGAGCAGCGGGCCACCGGCGGCCAGGCCGGTACGTCGAGCCGCATCGAGAACTACCTGGGCTTCCCCAACGGCGTCTCCGGCGACCAGCTGACGACCCGGGCGCGCCTGCAGGCCGAGAAGTTCGGCACCGAGGTGCTCACCACCCGCTCGGTCACCGCCCTCGAGCCGCGGGGCCGGGCGCGCGTGGTCCGGTTCGACGACGGCTCGGAGATCACCGCGCACGCCGTGGTGCTGGCGACCGGCGTCTCCTACCGGATGCTCGACTGCCCCGGCCTCGACGAGCACACCGGGCAGGGCGTGTTCTACGGCGCCGCGGCCACCGAGGCCGCCTCGTGCGCGGCGCAGGACGTCTACGTCGTCGGCGGGGCGAACTCCGCCGGCCAGGCGGCGATGAACTTCTCCCGGCACGCCAGCAAGGTCGTCATGCTCGTGCGCGGACCGTCGCTGACGGCGTCGATGTCGCACTACCTCATCGAGCAGATCGAGCAGAACCCGCGCATCGAGGTCCGCACCTGCACCGAGGTCGTCGGCGCGTCCGGCACCGACCACCTCGAGAAGCTGACGTTGCGTGACAGGAACACCGGCGACGAGGAGACCGTCGAGGCCTCGTGGCTGTTCGTCTTCATCGGCGCCGCGCCGCGCACCGAGTGGCTCGACGGCGTCGTCGCCCGCGACGCGCGCGGTTTCGTCCTCACCGGGCCCGATCTGCCGCGCGAGCCGGATTCCCGCGGCCCGGCGGGATGGGAACCGGAGCGGGATCCGTTCCACCTGGAGACCTCCGTGCCCGGGGTGTTCGCCGTCGGCGATGTCCGGGCCGAGTCGGTCAAGCGCGTCGCGTCCGCCGTCGGTGAGGGCGCGATGGCGGTCAGTCTGGTGCACCGATGGCTGGAGAACCGATGAGCACGGCAGAACAGACCGCCGAGCAGATCCCCGAGAAGCTCACCCGCGACGAGCTGCGCGGCCTCTTCCTGTTCGAGGCGCTGTCCGACGACCAGCTCGACTGGCTCGCCCGCCACGGCGACGTCGTCGCGTTCTCCGCCGGCGAGACCATCTGCCGTGAGGGCGAGCCCGCGCGCTGCTTCTGGGTCCTGCTGTCCGGCGAGATGGCGATGCTCCAGACCATGCGCGGCGACGAGGTCGAGACCACGCGCACGAGCCAGCGGGGCAGCTACGGCGGCTCGACGCAGGCCTACATCCCGGACGCCGAGCAGACCTACAAGCACACGCTGCGCGCCACCGCCGACTCCACGGTGTACGCCCTGCCCGCCACCGAGTGGGCCGACGCGTTGCGCTCCTGGTTCCCGCTGCCGATCCACCTGCTCGAGGGGCTCGTCGTCGGCATGCGGCGCACGTCGACGATCCAGAGCGAGCGCGAACGGCTGCTCGCCCTCGGGTCGCTGTCGGCCGGCCTGACCCACGAGCTCAACAACCCCGCCGCCGCGGCCCGACGCGCCACCGAGTCGCTGCGCAGCCGCGTCGCCGGCATGCGGCACAAGCTCGGCCTGCTCGCGTGCGGCAAGCTCGACGGCCCGACCGTCGCGCAGCTCGTCGAGCTCCAGGAGGACGCGGTCAACCGCGCCGAGACCGCGCCGGAGCTCTCCGCGCTCGAGGCGTCGGACGCCGAGGACGCGCTGGGCGACTGGCTCGACGAGCGCGGCGTCGGCGGCGCCTGGGACCTCGCGCCGGTCCTGGTCGCGGGCGGCCTGGACGCCGAGTGGCTCGACAAGGTCGAGCGCGCGGTGCCCGAGGGCTCGGTCGAGGCGGCGGTGCGCTGGATCGCCTACGCCGTCGAGACCGAGACGCTGATGGGCGAGATCACCGACGCGACCGCGCGCATCGCGAACCTCGTCGGCGCCGCCCGGCAGTACTCGCAGCTCGACCGGGCGCCGTTCCAGGAGGTCGACCTGCGCGACCTGCTGAAGTCGACGCTGGTGATGATGAACCGCAAGTTCGAGGGCATCCGGCTCGTCAAGGAGCTCGACCCCGACCTGCCGAAGATCCCGGCCTACGCCGCGGAGCTCAACCAGGTCTGGACCAACATCATCGACAACGCCGTCGGCGCGATGCACGGCCACGGCGACGGCACCGGCACGCTGACCATCCGCACGCGCCGCGACGGCCCGCACGCGATCGTCGAGATCGGCGACACCGGTCCCGGCATCCCCGACGACGTGCGTCCACGCATCTTCGAGCCGTTCTTCACCACGAAGGACGTCGGCGAGGGCACCGGCCTGGGCCTGGACATCTCCTGGCGGATCGTCGTGAAGAAGCACCACGGGGACATCCGGGTGCACACCGGCCCGCAGGGGACGACCTTCGAGATCTGCCTGCCGCTCGAGGGCCCCACCCGCGAGGGCGTGCCGGACGACGGCGACGACGAGGTGTGACTCGCCGGCCGGACCGTCAGGCGGACCGACGACCTGCTCGGGAGGGGCGTCCCCCGGTCACCGTGGGGCAGCACGGCGACCGGGGGACGCGAGACCCCGTGCGGCCGGGCGCGGTCGGTCGCACGGGGGACCGGGTCGTCCGCAACGGGACGGCTCGGGGTCGGCGGTGACGGATGGGTGCGTCGCCGCCCACGTCGTCCCGGGAGACCGACGACCCTGACGGCCGTACGGCGACTCGGGCGCGAACAGTGGCGACAACGACACCAGTCCAACGAGCGACGTCGGTCGAGCGATACGCACTCTCGCTGTCCTGCCCGCGATTCGCGCCGGGCGGTGCCTCGGTTCACCCCAGCGGGGGACGGATGTGCCGTGACCCACGTCTCGTCCGTCCGGCCTCGACCCGTCGGCGGCGCTCGCTCGGCGCGGCGCCGCGCGGGGCCGGTGGGACACTGGAGGACGTGCAGACCGCCCAGGGGCCGGACCCCTCGCCCGGGAGCTCGGCCGGGAGCTCGCTCGGGAGCCGTGCGGACCTCGACCCGCCGACCGAGCCCGTCCTGCGGCCGGTGCCCGCCGGTCGCGCTGATGCCGCCGGTGGTGCGGCCGATGATGCCCGGCCCGGTCCGTCCGCGCGGCGGCCGGGGGCCGGGAGCCCGAGCGGCGAGGCGAGCACGCCGACCGGCTTCGTCGACGACCCGGAGAAGCGCGCCCGCCTGCGCCGCATGAAGGCCGTCGCGCTGTCGTTCCTGCTCGGCGCCGCGGTCGTCTGGGTGGTCTTCCTGCTCTGGGAGCGCAACGGCGGCCCGGCGTTCACGGGCTACGTGCGCGCGGCCGCCGAGGCCGGCATGGTCGGCGGGCTCGCCGACTGGTTCGCGGTGACGGCGCTCTTCCGCCACCCGCTCGGCATCAAGATCCCGCACACCGCGCTCATCCCGCGCAAGAAGGACCAGCTCGGGGCGGCCCTGTCCGACTTCGTCGGCGGGAACTTCCTCGCGCCGCGGGTGGTCGGCGAGAAGCTGCGCGCGGCCCGGATCTCCGCGCGCCTGGGCGGCTGGCTCGCGACGCGGGGCAACGCCGAGCGGGTCACCGCCGAGCTCGCGACGGTGGTGCGCGGCGCGGTCACGGTGCTGCGCGACGACGAGATCCAGGCCGTGGTCGACCAGGCCGTGACGCGCCGGGTGGTCGCGCAGCCCTGGGGGCCGCCGCTGGGCCGGCTGCTCGCGGGCGTGCTCGCCGACGGGTCGCACCGCCGGCTCGTCGACCTCATCTGCGACCGCGCGTACGACTGGGTGCGCAACAACCACGAGACCGTGATGGCGCTGGTCAGCAAGCAGGCGCCGAGCTGGTCGCCTCGGTTCGTCGACGGGCTCATCGCCGACCGGCTCTACGCGGAGGCGCTGTCCTTCGCCTGGGCGGTGAAGTCCGACCAGGACCACCCGCTGCGCAAGGCCATCGACCGCTTCCTCGTCTCCTTCGCCGCCGACCTGCAGGACGACCCGGAGACCGGCGAGCGGGTCGAGGCCATCAAGCAGCAGCTGCTCGAGCACCCCGACGTCCAGGCGCTGATCTCGCGGGCCTGGGCGACCGGCAAGGCGATGCTGCTCGACGCCGCCGAGGACCCGTCGTCGCAGCTGCGGCTGCGGGTCACCGACGGCATCGGCCGGTTCGGTGAGCGCCTCGACACCGACGCCGACCTCCGCGACAAGATCGACGGCTGGATCGTCGACGCCGCCTCCTACGTCGTCGGCCGCTACTCGTCGGAGATCTCGACGCTGATCTCCGACACGGTCGCGCGCTGGGACGGCCCGGAGACCTCGCGCAAGGTGGAGCTGCAGGTCGGGCGCGACCTCCAGTTCATCCGCATCAACGGCACCCTCGTCGGCGCGCTCGCGGGGTTGGTCATCTACTCGGTGGGCGAGCTGCTGGTCTAGCCGCCGAGGACCAGGCCCAGCGCCGCCGCGCCGAGCCCGACGAGCGTCGACGCCACCACGTAGACGAGGCCGGTGGCGCGGGCGTGCTCCTGCAGCAGCCGCACGGTCTCGGCGGCGAGCGTCGACCACGTCGAGAGCGCTCCGCAGAACCCGATGCCGACCAGCGCGACCACGCCGTGCGGGGCGGGACCGCCGAGCACGAGGCCGAGCACGAACGACGCCCCGACGTTGACGGCGAACGTCCCCCACGGGACCGCGCCGGCGCGGACGGGCGTCAGCAGGCGGCCGGCGAGGTAGCGGATCGGCGCCCCGACCGCCGCGCCGAGCGCGACGAGCAGCGCGGTCACGCGGTCACCCGCCGGGCGAGCACCGCGCCGAGAGCCGCCGCCCCGACGGCGGCGACGACCGTGGCGGCGAGGTAGGCGAGCGCGGTCGCCCGGTGCCCGCCGGCGAGCAGGAGGTCCGCGTCCACGGCGAACGTCGAGAACGTCGTGAAGCCGCCGAGGACGCCGACCCCGAGGAACGGGCGGGCGAGGGGGTGCGTCGTGCGGGCCGCGGCGACGACGACGAGCACGCCCATGAGCAGGCTGCCCAGGACGTTGACGCCGAACGTGGCCCACGGGAAGCCGCCGGGCGGGGTCGGCAGGGCGAGCCCGACGCCCCAGCGGGCGAGCGAACCGACCACGCCACCGGCGGCGACGGTGGCCACGACGGGCCCCTGACCTGGGGCGAACGGGCTCTGCGGCATCGGCGGTCGAACCTAGCCCGTCACCCATCCGTGTGTGCGACAGGCCACGTGACCAGCGCAAGCAGAGTGCTTGCACGAGCTAGCACATGTGTTAGCGTGGGTGTCAGCGAGTTCGGAGGGGATGGTTCCGGTGTCGGGCACGGACGGGGTCGAGAAGATCGGCCAGGCCGTCGAGGACATCGGGGCCTACATCCGCCGGCAGCGCGAGGGCGCGGAGGTGAGCCTCCGTCAGCTCGCGAAGGTCGCGGGGATCAGCAACCCGTACCTGAGCCAGATCGAGCGTGGACTGCGCAAGCCGTCCGCCGAGATCCTGGCCCAGATCGCGACCGGCCTGCGGATCTCCGCCGAGGCGCTGTACGTCCGCGCCGGGATTCTCGAGCCCCGGGAGTCCTCACCGGTGCTGGACGCCGTGGCCGCGGACCCGGACCTGTCGGAGCGCCAGAAGCAGGTGCTCACCGACATCTACGAGTCCTTCCGCCGCGGCAACGTCGCCGAGACCAGTGCGGCCGTGAGCAGCGCCGCCACCGGGCCGCAGGACGCCGGGACCGACGTCGGGGGAGTCACACCCACCGACGCGGGGCGCCGGTCGTCCTGACCCACCAGACCACGTACCGCAGTACCCGAGACAGGAACGGAGACGACCATGCCGGTCACCTTCCCGACCAAGTTCGACGTCCGCGAGGCCCGCGACCAGGCCAACAAGGTCGTCTCGGACGCCATCGACCCGCTGCGCCACCCGGCCCTGGCCGTCCTCGGCCTCGGCGACGCCGCCGTCGCCGCCGCCCGTGACGCGGTCAGCCGCGTGCAGGCCGGCGCCACCGAGGTGCAGGCCCGCGTCGAGGACCTCCCGGCCGAGCTGCAGGAGCTGCGCTCCAAGCTGACCGCCGAGGACTTCCGTCGCCTCGTCGACAGCTACCTCGCCGCCGTCCGCAGCGTCTACGCCGACCTCATCAAGCGCGGCGAGGTCACCTACCACGGCATCAAGGCGCAGCCGCAGGTCAAGCAGGCGCTCGACACCGTGGACCAGGTCCAGACCGAGATCGAGAGCCGTCTCGAGGACGCCGTCGAGGGTGTCCGCGTCCGCGGTGAGGACGCCCTCGCCACGGTCACGCGCCAGACCCGCTCGGTGGGCGAGCGCGCCGCCCGCACCGCCCAGCGCGTGAGCGCCGAGGCCGCCGAGAACGTGGCCGAGGCCGGCACCGAGCTCTCCGAGGAGATCAAGGAGGCCGGTGACGAGGTCGCCTCCGAGACCCGGAGCACGACCCGCAAGGCCGCGGCCCGCACCGCCCCGAAGAAGCAGGGCCCGAAGAACGCCCCCAAGTCCGCGGCCACCGCGGGCGGCGCCAAGAAGGCCCCGAAGAGCTGAACCCCGCGCACCCGGCCGTGACGCCGTGGTGACACCGCTGGTCCGTACGGCCCCGGGACGCTCCGTCGTCCCGGGGCCGTCGTGTGTCCGCTCTCGGCCGCGCGCCTGTCGCCCATCCGAGGAGGGGACGTACTGTGGGGGCGTGTCGGTGCTCTACAACCTCGACGGCTACGTGCTGCTGGTGCTGTGGCTGCTGGGCATCCCGGTGGGTCTGTACGCCTTCGTGCACGCCCTGATGCAGCGCTCCGACGCCTTCACGGCCGCCGACAAGCTGACCAAGCCGGTCTGGTGCGCGATCACCGGCGTCGGCCTCGCGATCCTCGCCATCTCCACCAGCGGGCCGTACAGCTTCCTCTGGCTGGTCGGCATCATCGCCGTGCTCATCTACATCGTCGACGTGCGGCCGCGGGTCGTGGAGATCCAGCAGGGCCCGCGCTGGTGACCGCGGCGGCCGCCCGCGCCATCGCCGGGTCGCTCGCGCCGGAGCCCGCCCTCGACCGCCCCGACCTGCTCGCCGAGCCGGTCGCCGCCGCCCTGCGCGCGCTGCCCGCCGAGCAGGCCGCGGACTGCCTGGTCGCGGCCATCGACCCCGAGCTCGCCGACACCGCCGCCTTCTGCGCGGCCTACGGCTCGCCGCTCGAGGCGTCGGCCAACTGCGTCGTCGTCGCCGGCGCGCGCTCCGGGGAGCGCCGGTACGCCGCGTGCGTCGTCCTCGCGACCACCCGCGCCGACGTCAACACCGTGGTCCGCCGGCGCCTCGACGTGCGGAAGGCATCGTTCGCGCCGATGGACGAGGCGGTCGCGCTCACCGGCATGGCCTACGGCGGCATCACCCCGTTCGGCGCGCCGGCGGACTGGCCGGTGCTCGTCGACACCGCCGTCCTCGCCACGCCGGCGGTCGTCGTGGGCAGCGGAGTGCGCGCGAGCAAGCTCCTCGTGCCCGGCGCGGTCCTGGGCGAGCTGCCCGGCGCCGAGGCGACCGAGGGACTGGGTCGCTGAGCCGGCCTACCGCCCGCCCTCGACCCGCGCCCGCCACAGCACGCTGACCGACGCGCCGGGCTGGTCGTAGACGGGGTTGGGCGCGGAGGTCGGGAACGCCAGGTTCGACCCGGGGTCGGAGCGGAACGGGTGCCGGGCCACCTCGACGTCGTTGAGGGTGACGACGATCGTCCCGCTCGTGGCGAGGGTGCCGCTGTTGACCAGGCGCGCGGTGACGGTGCAGGTCGGGGTGCGGCAGGTGTTCTCGCCACCCTCGAGGGTCAGCGCGATCTGCGGGCGCTCGGTGATGGCGACGATGTAGCTCTTCATCGACGGCACCTGGCCCACCAGCGTCTGCAGCTCCTGCAGCCGCGCGGGGTCGGCCCGCGCCACCGTCACCGGGCCCTCGCGGCCGCTGCCGAAGCCGGGGAGCTCGACGGCCACGAGCGCCGGCGGCTCGCCGTCGACCACCGTGACGCTGCGGCCGTCGGTGCCGGGCGTGAGGACGCGCGCCTCCCGCCCGTCGACCACGACGCCCTGCTCCTGCTCGCCCACGTCGGGGGCGGCGATGCGGTCCGCGAGCGCGCCGGGCGCCACCGCCCAGGTCGGCAGCCCGGCCGGCAGCTCGGGGTAGGCGTCGGAGAGCCACACGCCGTCGAGGCGCTCGGCGAGCTCGGGACGGCCGGCGGTGCGCCCCTCCCACCAGGCGCGGTCGCCGCGCAGGGCCTGCTCGTCGCCGGCGACGACGAACTCCGCGCGCCCGCCCGCGTCGCGGGTGACGGAGCCGGTGGCGTGGCCGGCGCTGTCGACGACGACCTCGAGCGTCGCCTGCCCGCCCTGGTCGTCGTCGATCCGCCCGCCGTACGTCACGCCCTCCCAGCCGCGCACGTCGGCGACCGTGGCCTCGAGCGTTGCCGACGGCGAGGCCGGGCGGGTGACGACGAACAGCACGGTGCCGAGGACGAGGAGCAGCACCACGGCCGCCGCGACGGGGATGATCCACCGGCGCCGGCGCGGCGGCCCGCCCTGCTGGCCGGGCCCGCCCGGACCGCTCGGTGGCGGGCCCCACTGACCGGGCCAGCCGCCGGGACCTCCCGGACCGCCGGGTCCGGGAGGTCCCGACGGTCCGGGGTAGCCGGCCTGCGGGCCGTAGCCGGTGAAGGGCGCCGTGCCCGGGTTCGTCGGCGGGCCGTATCCCTGCTGGCCGTAGCCCTGCTGGCCCGGGTAGCCGTGCTGGTCGCCCGGGACGGGGCCGGTGGACGAGGCGGACGAGCCCCACGGCGAGCTCGCCGCGCCGGCGGCACCGGCGGCGCCGACCGGGCCCGCCGCCCCGGGCGTCCAGGCGCCGGGCGGGGTCGCCGTGGTGGGCGCGCTGTCGGCGGTGGGGTGGACCTCGGTGGCCCGGGAGTCGGGGCCCGGCGGGGCGGCCGGGCCGTCGTGCCGGATCTCGTCGTCGCCCGCCACGGCCGCCTCCCCCGCCCACCCGACCTCGCCACGCGGACCGTAGCCCGATCGTGCGTGCCTGAGGAGACATCCGGCGCAGAATCCGTGATCTCGTCGCTCCGGGAATCGGCGCAGGCGAGGGGGCGTTCCGGACGCTACATTGAAGGTTCAACAAGGAGGGACGATGCCCGCGCTGACGGTCGCCGACCTGACGGTCCTGCCCCGCATCCCCGAGCCCGACGGCCCCCGGGTCGGCGTCACCGAGCGGGGCGTCCACTCGATCACCACCGCCCCGCAGGGCTACGAGGGCGAGGGCTTCCCGGTCCGCCGCGCCTTCGCGGGCGTCGACCTCGCCCTGCTCGACCCCTTCATCCACATGGACCAGATGGGCGAGGTGGAGTACGCGCCCGGCGAGCCCAAGGGCACGGCGTGGCACCCGCACCGCGGGTTCGAGACCGTCACCTACATCATCGACGGCACCTTCGAGCACGCCGACAACCACGGCGGCGGCGGGCTGATCACCAACGGCGACACGCAGTGGATGACCGCCGGCGGCGGCGTCCTGCACATCGAGCGGCCGCCGGAGTCGCTGGTCGCGTCGGGCGGGCTGTTCCACGGCCTGCAGCTGTGGGTGAACCTCCCGCGCGCGCAGAAGTGGGCGCAGCCCCGCTACCAGGACCTCCGCTCCGGCGCCGCCGCGCTGCTGACCAGCGCGGACGCCGGCACGCTCGTGCGCGTCATCGCCGGCGAGGTCGCCGGGCACGCCGGCCCGGGGTCGACGTACACGCCGATGACCATGGCCCACGCCTCCCTGGAGCCCGGCGCGCAGCTGCACCTGCCGTGGGACCCCGAGCAGAACGCGCTGGTCTACGTGCTGTCCGGCGACGGCACGGTGGGCGCCGAGCGCCGACCCGTGCGCACCGGGCAGCTCGCGGTGTTCGGCCCCGGCGAGTCGCTGCGCGTGGCCGCCGACCCCGGTCAGGAGGGACGGCACCCGAAGCTCGAGGTGGTCCTGCTCGGCGGGCGCCCGATCCGCGAGCCGGTGGCGTGGGGCGGGCCGTTCGTCATGAACACCCAGCAGGAGGTCCGCGAGGCGATGGTCGACTTCCACGCCGGCCGCCTCGGCGCGATCCCCGCCGAGCGCGTCTGACGGACCGCTACCGGAACACCACCGTCCGGCCCGCGTGCACCTGGACGCGGTCCTCCAGGTGGGCGCGCAGCCCGCGGGCCAGCACGAGCTTCTCGACGTCGCGGCCCCGGCGGACCATGTCCTCCGGGGTGTCGGCGTGGTCCACGCGGCTGACGTCCTGCTCGATGATCGGGCCGGCGTCGAGGTCGGGCGTCACGTAGTGGCAGGTCGCCCCGACGAGCTTGACCCCGCGGGCGTGCGCCTGGTGGTACGGGCGCGCGCCCATGAACGAGGGCAGGAAGCTGTGGTGGATGTTGATCGCCCGGCCCGCCCAGCGGTCGCACAGCGCCGGGGTCAGGACCTGCATGAACCGCGCCAGCACCACCGCGGCCGGATCGTGGGCGTCGACGATCTCGGCGACCTGGGCGAACGCGGCGTCGCGGCCGGTGCGCTGCTCGTCGTCCTCGGCGCGCGACGGGAACGGCACGTGGTGGAACGGCACGCCGTGCGCCGCGGCGACCGGCCGCAGCACCTCGTGGTTGCCGACGACCGCCCGCACGTCCATGTCGAGCTCGCCACCCCAGACCCGTCCGAGCAGGTCGTGCAGGCAGTGCGACTCCTTGCTGACCAGGATGACCACGCGCGGCGTCTCGCTGGTGTCGCGCACCCGCCACGCGACCGGCTCGCCGCCGGGCACCTCGAGCTCGGCCGCGACCTGCCCGATCACGGCCCGCAGCACGTCGGCGCCGCCCGGCACGGACGCGGCGTCGACCACCTGGCGCGTCACGAACCAGCCGGCCGCGGTGTCGGCGTGGTAGGCCGCCTCGGTGATCGAGGCGCCGAGCCCGGCCAGCCGCCCGGTGATGGTGGCGACGATGCCGGTGCGGTCGGGGCAGCTCAGCGTGATGACGAGCCGGCGGCTCACGAGCGGTCCCGGGCCAGCCGGCGGCGCGTGAAGTCGTCCTCGGCGTCGAGCAACTGGTCCACCTGCTCGACGACGACGCCCTCGATCCGCCCGCCGACCATCGGGACGTTCACCGCCGCCTCGCCCTCGACCTCGATGACCGACCCGCCGCCTGCGTCCTCGAGGCGCTGCTTCCCGGTCATCGACCCGGGCAGCCCACGCACCGTCACCTCGAAGGTGCCGTCGTAGCCACCGCCGCCGCGGGGGGTCCAGGTCTCGACGCGGTCGAGCACGAGGTCGTCGCCGGTGAAGCGGCGGACGGCCGAGGGCAGGAACTCGACGGGCACCGAGTGGCGTAGCCGCAGGCGCGCCCCGGCGTCGTCGACGTGGTGCTCGAGCAGCGCCGGGTCGTTGCCGCCCAGCTCGGCGAGGCGGGCGCGCAGGTGGTCGGCGTCGACCAGCAGCGCGTACACCTCCTCGGCGGGGGCGTCCCAGGTGGCGCGGTGGGCGATGCGGCGTGGCACGCGCGGCAGGTTACCGTCGGAGGGCGTGGCACCCGGTCCGACGGCAGCAGTGACACCAGCAGGGACACCAGCAGCGGCACCCGCGAGCACGTCCGCCCGCTCCGAAGGGGGCGAGGTCGACCCCGCGACGCTGCTCGCGCCGCACACCACGCTCGGCCTCGGCGGGCCCGCGCGGCGGCTCGTGCGCGCCCGCACCGCCGACGAGGTCGTCGCCCGGGCCCGGGCCGCCGACGGGGCGGGCGAGCCGTTGCTGCTGGTGGGCGGCGGGTCGAACCTGGTCGTCGGCGACGCCGGGTTCGCCGGCACCGCGCTCGTGATCGACACGCAGGGGCACCACGTCGTGCACCGCGACGCCGACTCGGCGGTCGTGCACGTCGAGGCCGGCCACGACTGGGACGCGTTCGTCGCCGACACCGTCGCCGAGGGCCTCGGCGGGCTCGAGTGCCTCTCGGGCATCCCGGGGCGCACCGGCGCGACGCCCGTGCAGAACGTCGGCGCGTACGGCGTGGAGGTCGCCGACGTGCTCGTCGACGTCGACCTCTACGCGCGCCGGACCGGCCGCCGCGGCCCCGTGCCCGCCGCCGACCTGGGCCTCGGCTACCGCACGAGCCGCCTCAAGGGCGACCGCAACGTCGACGGCGAGATCGTGCTGGGCGTGCGGTTCCGGCTGACGACCGACGGGCTCTCGGCCCCGATCCGCTACGCCGAGCTCGCCAAGGCCCTCGACGTCGAGCCCGGGACCCGCGTGCCGGTCGCCGCGGCCCGCGAGGCGGTGCTGGGGCTGCGCCGCCGCAAGGGCATGGTGATCGATCCGGACGACGCCGACAGCCGCAGCGCGGGCTCGTTCTTCATGAACCCCGTCGTGGACGCGGAGACGGCGGCCCGGGTCGCGGCGCGCACCGAGGCGGCGGGCCAGCACCCCGTCACCGCGTGGCCGCAGCTCGACGGGCGCGTCAAGCTCTCCGCCGCCGCCCTCATCGAGCGCGCCGGCGTGCCCCGCGGGCACCCGGGGGAGCACGCCCCCGTGCGCGTCTCGACCAAGCACACGCTCGCCCTGACCCACCGCGGCGGCGGTACCACCGACGACCTGCTCGCGCTCGCCCGCGACGTCCGCGACCGGGTCGACGCCGCCTTCGGCCTGGTGCTGCAGCCCGAGCCCGTGCTGGTGTCCTGCGCGTTGTGACGCGTGCCCGGCGGGCTACGGCACGGTCGCGCCGTGCGCCCGGAGCGTGGAGGCGACGACGCCCGCGGTCCGGGAGCTGCCGGTGTCGGGCCGCTGCGCGAGCGCGGTGACCACGATGTCCGGGGCGTCGGCCGGGGCCACGGCGGTCATCCAGTCGTCCACGCCGCCGCCCGGGACCGAGGGGTCCTCGGCGGTGCCCGACTTCGCCGCCACCGTGATGCCGGCGCTGCCCAGCGCCCGGCCGGTCCCGGAGGTCACCACCGCCCGCATCCCGTCGCGCACCGGCCCGAGCCGGTCGGCGAAGGGCAGCGGGGTCGGGGCCGGGTGCGGCAGGACCGTCGCCGTCGGGCCGGTGCCCACCGCCATCCCGACGTGGGGCGTGACCAGCGCTCCGGTGGCGACGGCGGCCGTCCACCGCGCCGTCTGGAGCGGGGTCGCCAGGATCGGCCCCTGCCCGATGCCGAGGATGACCGTCGACCCGGGGTACCAGGTGCCGCCGGCGGCCGTGACGCTCGCGGGGGTGCCGAGGTAGCCGGGGCTCTCCCCGGGCAGGTCGATGCCGGTGGGCTGCCCGACGCCGAGGGCGCGCGCGGTGTCGATCATGGCGTCCGGCCCGAGCCCGAGCGCGAGCTTGTAGAAGTAGACGTCGTTCGACCAGGCGATCGCGTCCACCATGTCCTGCGGTGGCAGCACGCGCCAGTTGCCGAACGTGTGGCTCCCGTAGGTGAAGCTCCCGCCGGTGGGGATGACCCGGTCCGGGGGGAACACCGGGTGCACCATGTTCGCCGTGGCGTTGACCAGCTTGTAGGTGGAGCCCGGCGGCAGGGCCGAGGCGATGGCGTGGTTGAGCATCGGGGTGCCGGGAGCCCGCGACGCGGCCCGGAGGGCGTCGGCGTCGAGCGGGGGCCCGTACAGCGCGTTGTCGTGGCTGGGCCAGCTGGCCAGGGCGAGCACGGCGCCGCTGCGCGGATCCATCGCCACCGCGCCGCCGACCGCGCCCCGCGGGCTGCCGGCGAGCGAGGCGGCGACGTCCGCCACCAGGCGCCGCTGCACGCCGAGGTCGATGGTCAGGGTGAGCGTCGACCCGGGCACCGGCTCCCGCCGTGCGGCGGCCGAGACCGGACGCCCGCCCGGATCGACCCAGTAGCACTGCTCGCCCGGTACCCCGCGCAGGACGGCGTCGTAGCTCTGCTCGACGCCCGCGCGGCCCGTCGTGCCCCGGGGATCGAGGTCGGGGTGCCACGCGGTCTGCGTCGGGGTCGCGAGGCCGACCCAGCCGAGCACGGGGGCGAGCACCGGGCCGGTGGGGTAGGAGCGGCGGGGTGCGGGCACGACGACGACGCCCGGCAGCCCGGCGCCGGCCACGGTGTCGCCGACCGGCCCGGACACCGTCCCGGCGTCCAGCCCCACGACCGTGTCGGGGGCGCCGGCGATCAGCGCGTGGAGCTCGGCGGGCGACCGGCCGAGCAGCGCGGCCAGCCGGTCGACGGCGGCCGGATCGCGACGCAGCAGCGCCGGGGCGAGGCGGACGCCGCGGTCCCCGGCGTCGGCGGCGAGGAGCGTGCCGTGCCGGTCGACCACGGCCCCGCGGGGCGCCGGGATCGTGACGCACCGGGTCATCTGGTCGACGCTCGCCGCGGCCGCCACCGGGTCCCGCACCACGCCCGCGCCGAACGACGCGAACGCCACGAGCACGACGGTCAGGGCCGCGACGGTGGTGCGCGCGAGCCGGGGACGGCCCCGCGCGGCGGGCGTCCACAGGGGGCGGCGCGCCCCGTCGCGGCGGCAGCCGATCGCGAGGCCGAGCGCCGCGAGGTGCACGACCGTCGCGGTGCCGCCGCCCGACAGGATGGGGAAGGGCACCCCGGCGACGGGCAGGAGGCCCAGGTTGCCGCCGGTCGAGACGACGAGCTCGACGGCGAGCAGGACGGCGAAGCCCGCGCAGAGCAGACGGCCGGTGGCGCTGCGCGGCGCCCTCGCCCCCAGCACGCACCGCCACACGATGACGAGCCCGGCCAGCAGCGCGAGGGCCGCCGCGACCGCGCCCCAGCCCGAGGCGAGCGAGGCGAGGGCGAGATCGGTCTGGCGCTCGGGCAGGTAGCGGGCGGCGAGGAGGTGGACCGGGTCGCTCCGGTCGCCCCACCAGCCGCCCCGGGCGATCGCGAGCCGTGCCTGGCGCACGGCCCACCCCGGCCCCTCGGCGGACTGGGAGCCGGTGAGGAAGGTGCCGAGGCGCGCGACCTGGTAGTCGCGCAGGAGCCCGACCGCGAGCGGGGCGGCCACGACCGCCGCCGCGAGCACCGGCAGCAGGTACCGGGTGGGGACCCGGGCGATCACGAGGACGGCGGCCGCCGTGAGGGTCAGCAGCGTGGCCGTGGACAGGTCGGGCTGGTCGGCGACGAGCACGATCGGCACCATCGCGAGCGGGAGCGCCACGGCGAAGCGCAGCCAGCCGGGGCGGCCGCGGGTGAGGACGGCGGCCAGCACGAGGGGGACGGCGATCTTCGCGAGCTCGGACGGCTGCAGGGTGATCCCGCCGACGGCGAGCCAGCGCCGGGCGCCGTTCACCTCCCGCCCCACGACGAGGACGGCGAGCAGCAACGCCAGCGTCGTGCCGTAGACCGTCCAGGCCAGTGCCGGGGTGACCGACCGCCGTCGCCCCGCGAGCAGGACGAGGACCGCGAGGCCCAGCCCGCCGGTCACGAGCTTCGTGGTGGTCGCCTCCGCCTCGCCGATGGCCGCGAGGTTCGCCGCGCCCAGGACGACCAGGACGATCGCCGCCAGGACGGCGAGGCCGTCGCCCCAGGCCGCGCGGGGCGGTTCGGCGCCGCGCTCCTCCCGTGCCCGGGCGCGGGCCCGCCGCTGCTCGGTGCGGTCGGCCCGGCTCGGGCGGCCGGGCCGGCGGGCGAGCCGGCGCAGGGCGCGTGGCAGCCGGGGCCGGCGGCGCCCCCGCCCCCAGTCCTCGCCGGGGGCCGCGCGGCGTGGCGCGGGCTCGCCCCAGTCGTCCGTCTCGTCGCTCAGCACGGTCCGGCCCCGATCGCGACGGGCTCGGAGGCGGCGCGGGAGGGCCCGTCCGTGACGGCGACGAGGGCGAGGGCGCGCCCGGGCGGCACGAGGGCGGTGGCGGTCCCGTAGGCGGTCCCCGGGCTCGTCCCCGACGCGAGGGGGACGACCCCTCCGCCGCAGCGGTCGGCGACGACGAGCGTCCAGGGCGACGGCACCGCGACGGCGCCGGGGCGACGGTCGACCGCGACGAGGACGGTGCAGGCGGCGCCCGGGCGGCACGGGGGATCGACCACACGGAGCCGCACGGCGTCGACGTCCCCCGCCGCCGGGGGCGCGACCACGGGCACCGGGGGCAGCGCCGGGAGCGGGACGGAGTCGCTCGGGGCCGGAGCGCCGCCCGCGGCGTGCAGACGCGCCAGGTCGGCCTCGATGCGGCCGCGCAGCAGGGCGAGCTCGACGCCGACCACGAGCACGACCGCGGCCACCGCGACGAGCCAGGGCCAGGTCCGGCGCCAGAGGCGGGCGGCGCCGGCGCGGACGTCGCGGGGTGGGCGCGGCGGCGGGAACGACGGGGCGGGCACCACCCGGTCCGCGGGGAGCGCGGCAGCGGGGCGGTCGACGTCGGCGGCGGGCGGGAGGGGGCCGTGCGGGCGGCCGGGGGCAGTGGTCACCGTGGCGTCCGGGAGCTCGGTCGGGTCGGAGGTGGTCGTGTCAGGCGGGCAGGGGGCGCCGTGCGGAGCGCCCACCGGCGAGGGCCAGGCCCTCGGCGACGCAGGTCCGCGGCCGCTCGGGCACCTTGACGGGGAAGCCGAGCGCGGCCTCGAGGTCGTCACGCACGTGGGGCGCGAGGGCGCTGCCACCGGCGAGCACCACGCCACCGGCGAGGAGGTCCGGGACGCCGGCGACGGGGAGCTCCTCGAGGAAACCGCCGAGGGCGGCCACCGCACGGCGCACGACGGGCGCCACGGCCGCCTCGACCTCGGCGACCTCGACCGTGACCACCCGGGGCCGCCCGGTCGCCACGTCCCGGCCCTCGGCGGGGAGGGGCTCGCGGGTCGACGAGGCCCCGACCTTCAGCGCGTCGGCGGCCGCCTCGGAGAGGTGCAGGCCGTGGTGCTCGCGCAGGTGGGTGCGCACGGCGGCCGTCATCTCGTCGCCGGCGTGGCGGCAGGACCGGCGGGTCAGCACGGTGCCGCGGCAGAAGACCGCGATCTCCGCGGTGCCCGCGCCGACGTCGGCCACGGCCTGGACCCGGGCGTCGGTGAGGTCGAGCCCGCAGCCGAGGGCGGCGGCCAGCGGCGCCGGGAGGAGGTCGACGTGCCCGAGCCCGGCCTCCTCGGCCGCCTCCACGAGCGCCCGGCGCTCCAGTGGTGTCGCCTCCACCGGGCAGCTCAGCACGGCGTGCGGGCGCCGGACGCGCCACCGGCTCCGGGACGTGCGCCGCAGGAGCTCGTGCAGGTAGGTCCGGACGAGCGAGAGATCGGTGACCGCTCCGCCACGGACCGGCCGGCCGACCCGGGCCCCGGCAGGTGTCCGCCCCTCGAGGGCCGCGGCGTCGCTGCCGAGGATCAGCTCCCGCCCCCGGCGTGTCGGCCACTCCACGAGCAACGACGGTTCGTCGTGGACCACCCCGTCCCGGGGGTGGCACACCACCGTCGTCCCCGTCCCCAGATCGATGCCGATGTCCGCCACCCCGACCCCCCCTTGCGCTGCACCCGCGCTGCCCGGCGGCGGACGACGCTACGAGCGCTGAGGGGCCTCGGGCAGGGTCGATGTCCCTCCCGGGGGGACCCGAAGGTCCCTCCCGCCGCGACCGCCCGGTGACCGGGCGACCGCGATCCCCGTCACTGCGCCACCCGTGTGAGTGCCGACCGGTGCGGACAACCCCGGGCCCGACGCTGACGTCTGAGCTTCGGGATCGATCAGGAATGAGGTGCTCGTCGGTTGGGACGCGTGCAGGGAGTGCTGGCCGTGCTGGTGGCGCTGGTCGCCGTCGCCGGGGTCGTCGTGGGGTGCGCCGCCGCGGGCGCGACACCGCCCGTCCCGGGCGCGTCGGCGGCCGCGCCGCCGAGCGTGACGACGACCGCCGCGGCGGGCCGCACCGACGTCGACCCCGGCGGCGAGATCAGCGTCTCGGCGCCCGACGCGACCCTGCGCGACGTCGCCCTCACCGGCGCCGACGGCCGCGCCGTCGCCGGCACCACCAGCCCCGACGGCCACCGCTGGACCGCCGGTGAGGCCCTGGGCTACGGCAAGGCCTACACGTGGTCGGGCAGCGCGGTGGGCGCCGACGGCGCGGTCACCCCCGTCGCCGGCGGCTTCACCACGGTGACCCCGCAGCGGATCGTGCGCGCACAGTTCGCGCAGCCCGACGACGCGACGGTCGGGGTCGCGGCGCCGATCGTCGTCCAGTTCGACGGCCCCGTGACCGACAAGGCGGCGGCCGAGCGGGCCCTGTCGATCCGCACCTCGGTGCCCACCGAGGGTTCGTGGGCCTGGCTCCCCGACGACGCCCTGGGCTCGCGGGTGCACTGGCGCCCGAAGGACTACTGGCAGCCGGGCACCGTCGTGGACGTGCGCGCCGACCTCTACGGCGTCGCCCTCGGCGAGGGCGCGTACGGCCGCGAGGACCTCACCAGCCACCTCACCGTCGGCCGCTCGCAGATCGTGCGGGCCGACGTCGGCAGCCACCGCATGGTCGTCATCCGCGACGGGCAGCAGGTCATGGACGTGCCGGCGAGCTACGGGCTCGGCAGCGACCCGAACCGCATCACGCGCTCGGGCACGCACGTCGTCACCGAGAAGTTCGACAACAAGCGGATGACGAGCGCCCAGTACGGCTACGACCTCATCGAGCACTGGGCCGTGCGCATCAGCAACAACGGCGAGTTCATCCACGCCAACCCGGCGTCGGCGAGCGCCCAGGGCTCCAGCAACGTCACCCACGGCTGCGTGAACCTCTCCACCGCCGACGCGCGCGCCTACTACGACACCGCGCTCTACGGCGACCCGGTCGAGGTCACCGGCTCGCCGGTCCAGCTCTCCGCGGCCGACGGCGACGTCTACGACTGGGCCATCGGCTGGGACGAGTGGCGGGGGATGTCGGCGCTGTCCTGAGCGCGTCCTGAGCGCGTCCTGAGCCCGTTCTCCCGCGCGACCGTCGGACCCCCCTGACACGATGGCGGTGCCGGGGAGACGACGGTCGGGGGGTCGTATGGGTCGGGCGCTGCGGGTCGCGCCGGCGCTGCTGGGCGCGCTGCTGCTGGTGGTGCTCACGGCGTGCGGATCCGGTCCGCCCGCCGCGCCGCCCGCGCCGCCGGTGGACGTCCGGGTCGAGCCGGCCGCGGGCGCCGTCGACGTCACACCCCGGGCCGCGGTCGCGGCCACCACCGGCGGCACCTTCACCGACGTGACGCTCACGGCGTCGCCCGGTGGCCCGGTGAAGGGCACGCTCTCGCCCGACCGCACGCGCTGGACGCCCGACGGCCCCCTGGCCTACGGCGCCACCTACACCTGGGGCGGCACGGCCGCCGGGCCGGACGGGCGCACCGCGCCGGTCACCGGCTCGTTCCGCACCGTCGCGCCCGGCGAGACGGTGCGGGCGACGCTGAACATCGGCGACGGCCGCGAGGTGGGCGTGGCCGCGCCGATCATCATCCGGTTCGCCGCGCCGGTCGAGGACAAGGCGGCGGTCGAGCGGGCGCTGCAGGTGCGCACTTCGGTGCCCACCGAAGGGTCGTGGGCCTGGCTGCCCGACCAGGACGGCGGCTCGCGGGTGCACTGGCGGCCCAAGGACTACTGGCGGGCCGGCACGCAGGTCGACGTCCGCGCCGACCTGCTCGGGGTCCCGTTCGGCGGCGGCGCCTGGGGCCGCGAGGACCTCACGACCTCGTTCCGCGTCGGGCGCTCGCAGATCGTGCGCGCTGACGTCAACAGCTTCCGCCTGGTCGTCGAGCGCGACGGGCAGCAGGTGATGGACGTGCCCGCAAGCTACGGGCTCGACTCCGACCCGGACCGCACCACGCGCTCGGGCGTCCACGTCGTCACCGAGAAGTTCCCGAGCAAGCGGATGGTCAGCCCGCAGTTCGGCTACGACGTCGTCATGAGCTGGGCCGTGCGCATCAGCAACAACGGCGAGTTCATCCACGCCAACCCGGGCTCGGTCGGGTCGCAAGGGTCCAGCAACGTCACCCATGGCTGCGTCAACCTGTCGACGGCCGACGCGCGGACCTACTTCGACTCCGCCCTCTACGGCGACCCCGTCGAGGTCACGGGCTCGGGCGTGGACTACACGGCACGCGACGGCGACGTCTACGACTGGACCGTGCCGTGGGACCAGTGGCGGTCGATGTCGGCGCTGGCGTAGGACGGCGCGCTACCGCCGATGGAAGCGCATCCCCGTGGCCTGGTCGCGGGGCTTGAGGACGATCGTGTCCAGGTTGACGTGCGACGGCCGGCTCATCGCGAACGCGACGACCTCGGCGACGTCGTCGGCGACCAGCGGCGTGATGCCCTCGTAGACCTTCGCCGCGCGGTCCTCGTCGCCCCCGAAGCGCACGAGGGAGAACTCGGTCTCCACCGCGCCCGGCGCGATCTCGGTGATCCGCACCGGCTGCCCGAGCAGCTCGCCGCGCAGGGTGCGGTGCAGCGCGCCCTCGGCGTGCTTGGCCGACGTGTAGCCCGAGCCGCCGTCGTAGACCTCGAGGCCGGCGATCGACGTGATGGTCACGACGTGCCCGTCGCCGGAGTCGATGAGCAGCGGCAGCAGCGCCTTGGTGATCCGCATGGTGCCGAGGACGTTGGACTCCCACATCCAGCGCCACTTGTCCTCGTCGGCCTCCATGACCGTCTCCGTGCCCTGCGCACCGCCGGCGTTGTTGACCAGCCCGCGCAGGCGTGCGCCGCCGTCGACCAGCTCGCGCACCGACGACGCGAACGCCGCGACCGAGTCGGCGTCGGTGACGTCGAGGGCGAGCGGGGTGCCCCCGACCTCGTCGGCGATCTCCCGGCACCGCTCCAGGCGGCGCGCGCCGAGCACGGGGTGCCAGCCGTCGGCGGCGAGCGCGCGGGCGGTGGCCGCGCCGATGCCCGAGCTGGCACCGGTGACGACGGCGAGGGGGCGGTCGGTTCCGGGAGGCGTGGTCACACCGCGGCACCCTAGGACCCCACGGGCTCGGCAGCGGGTTCGGCGAGGCTCCGCGGCGGCCGCCCACCTAAGCTGACCACCGTGACCCCGGCGGCGACGACGGCATCGGCGGCATCAGCGGCATCGGCCGGCCCGGCGGCTCCGCGATCCCGGGGCACGGATTCGGTCATCCGCCACCATCCCGGGCGTCCCCGCCGCGTCGCGGTCATCTCGCTGCACACCTCGCCCCTGGCCCAGCCCGGCACGGGCGACGCCGGCGGCATGAACGTCTACATCGTGGAGACCGCGCGGCGCATGGCCCAGCGCGGTGTCCAGGTCGAGATCTTCACGCGGGCGACGTCGTCGGACCTGCCGCCGGTGGCCGAGCTCGCGCCCGGCGTGCTGGTCCGGCACGTCACCGCGGGTCCGTACGGCGGGCTGGGCAAGGAGGACCTGCCGAGCCAGCTCTGCGCGTTCACCGCCGGCGTGCTGCGCGACGAGGCCCGCCACGAGCCCGGCTGGTACGACGTCGTGCACAGCCACTACTGGCTGTCCGGCCAGGTCGGGTGGCTGGTCCGCGACCGCTGGGGCGTGCCGCTGGTGCACACCGCGCACACCCTGGCCAAGGTCAAGAACGCGTCGCTGGCCGACGGCGACCGCCCCGAGCCGCTGTCGCGGGTGGTCGGCGAGGAGCAGGTCGTCGCGGAGTCCGACCGCCTGGTGACCTCGACGCAGGCCGAGGCCGACGACCTCGTCGTCGCCTACGGCGCCGACCCCGATCGCGTGCGCACCATCGCGCCCGGCGTCGACCTGCGCACCTTCACCCCCACCCGCGACCGCGACGCCGCCCGGGCCGCGCTCGGGCTCGCCCCGGACGCCCTCACGCTCGCGTTCGTGGGGCGCATCCAGCCGCTCAAGGCCCCGGACGTGCTGCTGCGCGCGGCCGCCGCGTTGATCGCGCAGCGCCCGGAGCTGCGGGGACGGCTCGTCGTCCTCGTCGTCGGCGGGCCCTCGGGGACCGGCCTCGCCGAGCCGGAGTCGCTCGTGTCGCTCGCGCGGGAGCTGGGTATCGCCGACGTCGTGCGCTTCCTGCCACCGCGCGGCGGTGACGACCTCGCCGCGGTCTACCGGGCCGCCGACGTCGTCGCCGTCCCCAGTCACTCCGAGTCGTTCGGCCTCGTCGCGCTCGAGGCCCAGGCGTGCGGGACGCCCGTGGTCGCCGCGGCCGTGGGCGGGCTGCCGACGGCCGTCGCGCACGAGCGCTCGGGGCTGCTCGTCGCGGACCACGAGCCCGACCACTGGGCCGACGCGCTGGCGCGGGTGACGCTCGACCAGGCCGAACGCCAGCGGCTCGCGGCGGGCGCCGTCGAGCACGCCGCGATGTTCTCGTGGGACCGCACCGCCGACGCGCTGCTCGCCACCTACGCCGAGGCGTCGCGGGCGCAGGCGCGCGACCGGGCGCGGGAGGTGGCGGTGTGACGGATCTCGAGGAGGCCGAGAAGGTCCTGGTCGCCGCGCTCGAGGAGCGCGAGCTGACCTACCTGCGCCGCGGGCCGGGGCGGCTGTTCGTGACCCTGCCCGGCACGAAGAAGCTCGCCACGCACTGCTGGCTCGTGCTGACGCCGCACGCGCTGCTCATCGAGGCGTTCGTCTGCCGGCGGCCCGACGAGAACTTCGAGGAGGTCTACCGCTTCCTCCTGCAGCGCAACGCCCGGCTGTACGGCGTGCACTACACGATCGACCGGGCGGGCGACATCCACCTCGTCGGCCGGGTCGCGCTGCACGCGATCACCGACGACGAGGTCGACCGCGTGCTCGGGCAGGTGCTCGAGGCCGCCGACGGCGACTTCAACACCCTGCTCGAGCTGGGGTTCGCCACGTCGATCCGCCGCGAGTGGGCGTGGCGGGAGTCGCGGGGCGAGTCGCTGGCGAACCTCTCGGCGTTCGCGCACCTGGTGGACGGCACGAAGGACACGGAGAACACGGAGAACACCGAGAACGCGGAGAACACGGGGAGCTGAAGCAGGGCCTCGCCGCCGGCGTGGGACGGGGGGCATCCGACGCCGGCGGCGGGCGTCTCGGAGCGCTCGCGCGCGACGACCGACCGCGGGCCGACCCGCGCGGTCGAATCGGCTGCTGGAGTCTGAGCGTCCCACCACGCAACACACAGGACAAGGCGTCGTCATGCCGCTGAACGGGTGACTGGTGGACGCCGCGGACGTCCGGCTCGATCACGCAGGGCTCGGCGCGACCGCGTACCGGCAGGTAGGTTGTCCGCGCACCGCCCCCGGCTCGACGAGGAGTTCGCCCGATGATCGTCCGCAGCCCGTACGCCGACGTCGACGTCCCCGACGTGGGTCTGCCCGAGTTCCTGTTCGGCGACCTGGGCGACGCCGCGGAGCGCGTGGCGATCATCGACGGGCCCTCGGGTCGCCAGGTGACCTTCGGCGAGCTGGCGGGCGCGGTCGACCGCTTCGCCGCCGCCCTCGGCGAGCGCGGGCTCGGCCGCGGGGACGTCCTTGCGCTGTTCGCGCCGAACAACCCGTACTACCCGGTGGTCTTCCACGGCGCGCTCGCCGCCGGCCTGGCGGTCACGACCGTCAACTCCCTCTACACCCCCGACGAGCTGGCCTTCCAGCTGCGCGACTCCGGCGCGAAGATCCTCGTGACCATCTCCCCGTTCCTCGACCGTGCCCGGGCGGCACTGCGCGAGGAGGGCGTGGTGGTCGCGGAGACGATCCTGCTCGACGACGCCCGCGACGACGCCACCACGCCGATGCCTGAGAGCACGCTGGCCGACGCGCTCTCGACGACCGCGGAGCGCCCGCAGGTCACGGTCACCGGCGACGACGTGGCCGCGCTGCCCTACTCGTCGGGCACCACGGGGCGGGCCAAGGGAGTGGTGCTGACCCACCGCAACCTCGTCGCGAACCTCGTGCAGATCCAGCGGATCTTCGAGGTCACGCCGGACACGCGGATCCTCGCCGTCCTGCCGTTCTTCCACATCTACGGCATGACCGTGATGATGAACCAGGGCATCCACGCGCGCGCCGCCGTGGTGACCATGCCGAAGTTCGACCTCGCGGAGTTCCTGCGGATCGTCCAGGAGCACCGCGTCGACCGGGTCTACATCGCCCCGCCGATCGCCGTGGCCCTCGCCAAGCACCCGATGGTCGACCAGTACGACATCGACTGCATCGACGTCATCTTCTCCGGCGCCGCCGCGCTCGACGCCGAGCTCGGCCACGCCGTGGGCCGGCGCCTCAACTGCAAGGTGCTCCAGGGCTACGGGATGACCGAGCTCAGCCCGGTCAGCCACGCGATGCCCGACGACCGCGCCGACATGGACCTCAACTCGATCGGTGTCGCGCTGCCGAACATCGAGTGCAAGCTCGTCGACCCCGAGACCGGGCAGGAGGGCGTCGAGCGCGGCGAGCTGTGGGTCCGCGGCCCCAACGTCATGCGCGAGTACCTCAACAACCCCGAGGCGACGGCCGCGACCCTGGACGACGACGGCTTCCTGCACACCGGCGACGTCGCCACCGTCACCGACGAGGGCGTCTTCTACATCGTCGACCGGGTCAAGGAGCTGATCAAGTACAAGGGCTACCAGGTCCCGCCGGCCGAGCTCGAGGCGCTGCTGCTGACGAACGACGGCATCGCCGACGCCGCGGTGATCGGGGTCAAGGACGACGAGGGCGAGGAGATCCCCAAGGCGTTCGTCGTGCTCCAGCAGGGCGCCGACCTCTCCGGTGACGACGTCATGTCCTTCGTCGCCGAGCGCATCGCGCCGCACAAGAAGGTCCGCGTCGTCGAGTTCGTCGACCAGATCCCGAAGTCGGCGTCGGGGAAGATCCTGCGCAAGGACCTCCGCGCTCGCGAGGCAGCCAACGCGTAGGGTCTCTGACCCGCTGTTTCGAGCCTCTGACCTGCGACGACGGCGAATGTCCGATGTGAAGTCTCTGTGAGGCTCAGCGGGCGTGGGCGGTTCGTCGGGAGAATCCACGGAACAGTCACGGAACGGATCTTGCATTTCGGATCTTCACTCCTCGCCGAGTAGATCTTGGATGCGGGCGTTGTAGGCGGCGCGCTCGCCGTCGAGGCACGCGGCGTAGACCGAGAGCAGGACCTTGACCGAGTGGCCGGCCCGCTCGGCGACCTCCGTGGGTGGCACCCCGGCGTTGAGCCAGGACGACAGCGCCGCGTGCCGGAGGTCGTACGGGCGGGCCGCGAGCGGTGAGGCCGCCTGAGCCGGGCTCAGGCCGATCTCGCGGGCCTGCTTCCAGGTCCGGGTGTAGACCGACTCCCGAACGCGCCCGCGGGTCGTCAGCGCCGGGAACAGCCGGCCGTCGGGCGCGACGCCGTAGCGCTCCAGGTGCTCCCGCAGGATCGCCACCAGCGCCGGCGGGGCGGGGACGCGGCGCACGGCCTCGCGGCGACGACGCTTGAGTGGCCGGGCGTCCGGGTCGCGCAGACCGTCGTTGTAGTGCTCGCCCGAGACGCCGGTCAGCGACCCGGAGAGGACCAGCTCGCCCCAGCCCGTGGCCGGGAGCTTCGCGTCGGTGTCGCGGAGCTGCTGGGCCTCGCCGGGACGCAGACCCGCGTAGTACAGGCAGGCGAAGAACGCCCGCAGCCGCCAGCCACGGTCCCGCTCGGTGCGCCGGTGCCCGGACACGTAGGTGACCGCGGCGAGAAGCTGCCGCGCCTGGGCAGGATTCACCACCACCCGCGGGTCGACGCCCCCAGTGACCTGCGCCGTCCCCGTGCGCCGGCCCGTGACGGGGTTGACGGCTAGCACGCCGGTGTCGACGGCGTAGCCAGCGACCCGGTGCAGCACCGCGCGGCGCTTGTCGAGCGTGGAGGAGGTGACGGCCCGTCCGCCGGCGGCGATGCCGAGGTCGTGCAGGAGCGCGCCGAGGGCGAGGGAGTCGGCGAGGTCGGTGGCCGGGCGCGACGCGCGGCGCAGCCACGACACCGCGGCCCGGTCCTCCGTGCTCAACGCCTCATCACGGCGTGGCGGCGGCAGGAGGTGGGTGCTCGCGAGGCGTTGGAGGTCGGTCTCGTCGGGGCCGTGCTCGAGGGGACGGACGAACTTCGGCGTGATCGCGGCCAGGTTCACCACCGCGGCGCGCCGGCTGTTCGGCGGCGCGATCGGCCAGATGTGGTCGACGTAGGCCACGGCCAGCTCGAGGAACGTGCCGACGCCCCGCTTGCGGGTCAGCGACGGCGGGAGCCCGGTGGCGACGTCGAACGCCTCGCCGGCCCGGCCCGCGCGGACGAGCTCGGAGCGGAACGACTCGGCGAGCGCCTTGGTGGCGTACCACTCGGAGTGCTCCCGCCCGGCGGTCCGCCAGCGCACGCCCCACGGTCGGCTGCGGCCCGTGCGCTTGGTCAGGTTCCAGAACTGCACCTGGAAGGTGCTCTCGTCGCTCATGCCGCCCCGTCCCGGTGGGCGTCGAGCCAGTCGAGCAGGTCGCCACGCCGGACCCGCAGGTGGCCGTTCGGGAGGCGGAAGCACGGCGGCGCTACCCTGCGCTCACGCCACTCGTAGAACGTGTCCCGCGAGACCCCGCCCAGCTCGGCGAGGACCTGGCGGACGGTCAGCAGCTCGTCGCGCTCGGACTGCGCTCGCTTGGTGGTCGTCATGTCAGCTCCTTGTCGTGGTGGTCGTGCGGAGGGGCCGGGCCTGCCGGGCGCGCTGGAGCAGCCCGGCGACGGCGAGGGCGGTGGAGGTGTCGAGGCAGGCGACGGCGGTCAGGGCGCGGCGCTCGTCGTGGCCGAGGTCGAGCCCGACCAGCGGCCGGACAAGGGCGTCGATGTGCGCGCCGAAAGCGCGGACGTCCTCGCGGCCGGTCATCAGTCGTCCTCGGGGATGTCGGCGGCGCGGTCGGTCGCGGCGCCGAGCTGGTGAGCGAACTCGCCGGCGCTGCTGGACACCGCGGGCCCGAGGGTCGGGAAGGCCGCGAAGAGCAGCACGAGGGTCACGACGCCGGAGACGAGCGCGGGGGCGGCCTTGTGGCTCTTGACCAGCAGGGCGGTGACGAGGCCGGCGATGATGACGATGGCAATGAGGTTCACGACGCGGCCCGCCGTCCGTGGGCTTGGATGCGGTCGACGTAGTCGCCGTACTCGCCGAGGTAGGGGACGCGGATGCGCTCGCAGTCGCGGCCGAGCCCCGACAGGTACGCGATACCGGGAGCGGCGTTGGCGTGCTCCGGACCGAGCGGCCGGGCGTCGCTGCCGTGGAGCATCTCCAGGCTGTCGGCCGGCACCCGGAACGAGAGTCGGAGGGCGAACTGGTCGCGGGCGTAGCCGCCGCCGACGGCGGTCGCTTCGAAGCGCTGGGCGAGCATCAGGACCCGGAACGCGGCCTTGCGGCCCTCGCTCAGGAGGCGGAGGACTGCCGAGCGGATGCGGTCGCCGGTCGGCACGCCCTCGCCGCGCTTGGGCTTCGGGAGCCCGTCGGCGGCGCGGAGCAGGCCGGGGAACTCCTCGAGCACCACAAGCACCGTCGGGGTGGCCGGTGACGGTTCGATCTTGTCGTGGCGTGGCGGGATGGTGGCGAGCCGGCGGTCCATCTCGGCGACCAGGTCCTCGAGCAGTACCGCGTGCGCGGCGATGTCGCCGGTGCCGACGACCTGATGGGCCCGGTGGGCGGTGCCGTCCCAGGCCCGGCCGAGCAGCAGCCCGGTGATGTCCGAGCCGGCGACGAGCACGTCGGGAGCGGCGGCGAGCTGGGAGAGCAGCCCATAGCAGAGCACCGACTTGCCCGAGCCGTTCTGGCCTTGGGCGGCGAGGTGGCCAGCGTCGGTGAGGGCGTGGCCGAGGGTGATGCCGTCCTCGGTGCGCCCGAGGATCACCGGCTCCGATCCAGATGCGACAGCGAGCGAGGGCAGGCCGAAGCCGTCGCGCAGCGGGTCGTGGTTGAGCACGGTGAGCCGGACCCAGCGCCCGGCCAGGGGCTCGACCCGGAGGCCGTGGCCGCCGAGGGAGTGCGCGAGGCGGGGCCCGTTCTCCTTGCTGGTGAAGTCGGCGGGTTCCTGGCCGGCCATCAGCTCCACGGTCAGCGTGATGGGCGGCCCGCCGTGGACCGCGCCGACGCGCGGGGTGCGCACGGTGAGCCCGGCAGCGACGGAGACGTACTGGCACAGCCGCAGGGCGGTGCAGGCTTCGCGGAACTCGGCGGTGATGCCCTGGGCAAACAGGTGGTGCGCGGCCCACGCGTCGCGTTGAGCGCGGCGGGCCCGCCACCGGCTGATGAAGCCCGGTGCGCGCCGGTGCCCGGCGGCGGGTGGGCGAGTGCGGTCGAGGGTTCTTGTGGTGGTCATGGCCGGCTGCTCCGGTGGGTGCGGGCCGCCCGGCGGCGGGCGCGGGAGGGGGAGGCGGCGACTTGGACCTGGGTGACCTCCCAGGTCGAGGAGCCGCAGGCGGGGCAGCGCTCGAGGGAGAGCTGCACGACGCCGTCGCCGGAGTCGTCGCTGATGGGGGCGGGGGTCCACTGCTCGACGCAGTTGGCGGCGCGGCAGGTCAGGACCAGCTCGTCGAGCAGGGCCGCGGTGCGGACCTGCACCCGCGAACGAGGAGGGCGGGCGGGGGCGGCCATCACGCGGCCGCCGTCTCGTCGCCGGTGTGCTTCCGCGCCGATCGGCTGTCGGTGCCCGTGGCGGGGCGGATGGCGCTGGCGGAGAAGGACACCTCAATGCCCTTGGCGCCGTTGCGCGCCGGCCGGACCCGGGCGTTGAGGTCTTCGAGCTCGACTTCGGTGTAGGGCTCGAGGTCGGGGACCTCGTGGCCGATGACGCGGACGCCGTGCAGCTCGAGGCGGCCGTCGCGGCCGGTCGGGAGCATGACGTCGTGGATGGTGATGGGCGCGCCGGTGGCGTCGTCGAGCAGCGGGAGGCCGGTGCTGCGCCGGCCCGTGGGCCCGTCCTCCCAGCGCTCGAGCTGCTGGCTGTAGCCGGTGGCGACGGTCTTCATCCGGGCGGCGTTGATGGGGGCGTTCAGCTCGTACATCGGGGTTCTCCTGGCGGAATCGGCACCCGCGTGTCGGGGTGTGCCTCTACCGTCAGGGCGGTCCGAGCGATCGACCCGGAAGAAAATTCCGGGGTCGTCGAGCTGGGCGGAAGGACGGTCTTGCCATGCGCGGGATGACCGAGTCACTGACCATCGGCGAACGAGTGGCGTTCTACCGCCGACGCCGCGGACTCTCCCAGGAAGTAGTCGCCGGTCTCGTCGGGCGCACCGAGGACTGGCTTAGTAAGATCGAGAACAACCGGGCCGAGCTGGACCGGCTCTCGGTGATCCGGAAGTTCGCCGACGTCCTCGACGTCTCCCTGGGCGACCTACTTGGCGAGCCGACCTTCCTGGACTGGACTGCCGACAGCGGCACCGCCACCGTCACGGCGCTGCGCACGGCGCTGATGGACTACCGCCAGCTCAACCCGATCCTGCGCCGCGCCGGGAACACGGCTGAGCCGCCCGCCATCGCGCACCTCGAGCGCGACGTGGCCGACGTGTTCAACGCCTACCAAGCCGCCCGCTTCGGCTTCGTCACCGCGCGGACTCCGCTGCTGCTGGCGGACGCACTGCTGGCCGTGGACACCCACGAGGGCGCCGAGCTCGAGCGCGCACACGCGCTGCTGGCCCTGTCGTACCAGGTATCGGCGTCGACCCTGACCAAGCTCGGGGAGTGCGACCTGGCATGGATGGCCGCCGACCGCGGCCTGACCGCGGCCCAGCGCGCCGGCGACCTCACGGTGATGGGGTCGCTGTTCCGTTCGGTCGTCCACTCCCTGCTCGCGACCGGCCGGTACGACGCTGCCGCACGGCTCACCGCCGACGGGTCGGACTACCTCAGCGAGTCCCTCGGCTCGGCCGACGCCGGCCTGTGGTCGGTGTATGGGTCACTGTTCCTCGCCGGCGCGATGGCCTCCTCGCGGATGGAGGACCGCAGCCTGACGCGTGACTTCCTCGAGCACGCCCAGCGCGCCGCCCGCTATCTCGGCGCCGACGGCAATCATCTCTGGACCGCCTTCGGCCCCACGAACGTCGCGATCCACCGCGTCGCAACGGCGATGGAGCTGGGCGATGTCCAGGTCGCAATTGACCTCGGTCCGCAGATCGACACCTCGGCCCTACCAACCGAGCGCCGCGTCCGCCACGCCCTCGAGACGGCCCGCGTGCTGTCGACGTCCAATCGCCGGGACGAGGCGCTGGCGACCGTCCTCGGCGCCGAGCGCCTGGCGCCCGAGCAGGTCCGCCACCACTTCATCAGCCGCCAGCTCGTCCTGTCCTGGATGAAGAACCCTCGCGGCGCCGTGAGCGCCGAGCTCGGCGCCCTCGCCCACCGCCTCCGGCTCGCCGCCTGAACCGGCCCAGCCTGGGCCCGTACTCTCGGCGCCATGTCGTCGCCAGAGGACAGCTTCGCTACGCCCCGAGTCGCTGCGGGCGCGCTCTTCGTCGCCTCCGACGGTCGGGTCCTCCTCGTGCACCCGACGTATAAGGACACCTGGGACCTCCCTGGCGGGTACGTCGAGCGCGGCGAGTCTCCGGCGGCCGCCTGCCGGCGCGAGGTCTTGGAGGAGCTCGGTATCGATCGGGCGCCGCTTAGTCTTGCCGCCATCGATTGGGCGCCCCACGAACGGGAGGGCGACAAGTTACTATTCATCTTCGATTGCGGCCTCTTGGGGGTCGACGAGGAGCGAATCCGGCTCGACGGCAGTGAAATCGATCGGTGGGATTGGGTCGACGCAGGCAATTTCGATCAGCTCCTCATTCCGCGTCTCGCACGTCGGATTCGCTCGGTCACCAATCGAGGCTCTACTCCGACTGTCTACCTCGAGAACGGTATCCCCATGGAGATTGAGTCGTCCGTGAGGTAGGGAGTACTGGCTTCGAGCGTCCGGTCGCTAGTGGTTGACGGTGGCAGACCTGCAAGCATGAAGTGGCGTGCGGCAAATTCGTGCGAAAGATGGATGAACCCGGAGGCGGGGAGTGCGAGCCCAGGACTTCTTTACTGAAACCAACTCCGGGCTGCAGCGTGCTGATGCTTGGGATACGGTCGAGACCCTCGATGAACAGATGCTCGACCGACTTCGTGCGGGTGCCGTAAAGGGTCGAGATGACGTCGCTGTCGCTCAAGGACTAGTTGAGCTGGTCAGCGACGAATTAACTGGCTACGGCACCGACGGGTCCCACCGCCTCGAGAATCGGCAGATCGAAATAGTCATCAAGACGATGTACGCGGTACTCGCCAGGCTAAATATCGACACTCCTAGGCTTCCCTTCCGAGACTTCGAGCGTTTTCGAACCTATTGGAACAAGAACGGTGGCTACGGGAGTTGGCAAGCGAGACGGGACATGGTGCACGAACTATTGGAGCCCGTACGACTAACGCTTGATGGTCTCGAGGAGCTGAGTTTCGACGAGCTGGCCGAGCCGGCGTCACCCCGCAACGTCACCGGCTGGCCGAGAGTAGACGAAGAGATCAAAGAACTTCGACGTCGATTTCGTTCGAGTGTAACAATCCAAGACTACCGCGCCGTGGGTACGCACTGCGTCGGAGTGCTTGAGGCCCTGAGCCGCACGGCTTATAGCGTTGATCGCCATCTCCGTGACGGTGAGTCAGAGCCGCCGGTATCGAAATCGAAAACTCGGCTCGACAGGGTGATTGAGTGTGCAATGCCGGGCGAAGCGAACGAAGAGTTACGCGGGCTAGCGAAGAGGGCGGTCGCGGCCGCCCACCTAATAAAACACAAGGAGACCCCGGATCGTCGGGAGGCTGGGATCGCAGCAGACACCACTATTCTGCTCGCGAATATTGTCAGGCGACTCGACTCCGACTGATTAGAGGTCAGAGCCACCCGTCCGAAAGCCAGCGCGCAGGTGGTGTCAGGCCGGCGAACGGCGTCGCCCGAAACGTATGAGGAGTGATCCGGTGCTCGTCGCCTATCATTTCGACGAGGATGAGACTCCCCGTCGTCCCTATACGCCGCCACTTCGGGTGATTGAGGCTTCCTGCGTCTTAGCGATAGTCGAAGCGGTGCCAGCCTATCGAAGGCACGTCACTATTCGGTCCGGTATACCTGCTGTTGACCGTTTGAGAGTCGAAGAACACGTCGCGTATGCCTTAGCGGAGGACCTATTGAACGGTGCGTCAGCGTGGAAGACGCTGAGCGACGACCCTCACCCTTACCTTATACAGTTGACGGATCGTCGGGTATCGGTCGAGCTTATCGATGGGCTCTCCTTGGACGATGCGATCCGGGTCGACGAGCTACTTAAAGAGGATTCGGGCTATCTCGGGGCCCTTCAGGTGAGACAGGAACTGCCGAGACCGTGGGTCTTCTACGCGGCGGCGCTTCCATTAAGCTATCGCATCCATCGCAATTCGGTTTCCCTCCTGTATAGCGCGGATCAAGACCCTGAAGTTGCTGGCGAGGACAACCGAGATCATGCGTGGTTGGCCGAGTTGCGCGACTATCTTTGCTCGGAGCCCCAAATATCGATCGGGTTCGGAAGCTCCGGATATCAAGACTTATCGATTATCGACAAGAGAAGCTTGGAGTACGCGCAGAAGACGGCCAGGGTCGATAGGGTATTGGGGAGCTTGCTCTCCGGGGTGGTCGCCGACATATACCTTCGCGCCCGGATGATCGACCCAGATTTGATCGAGGTGTACGACGCCGCACTCATCGCCATGGAGCAGCACACGGGCCCGGAGCAGCTTGCGCAGGTCGCTCTTTCATGTAGGCGTCTCTTGGAGCGCCTCGCCGACGCCCTTTATCCAGCTCGCCCCGAGACAGTGGACGGTCGCAATGTTTCGGAGGACAAGTATCGCAACAGGTTGTGGGCGTACATCGAGGAGCAGATGACCTCGAGCACGGAATCCGCGATCCTACTCGCCAATCTCGTTGATGTGGGAACGCGGGTAAATAGTCTGGACGCTGCCTCAAATAAGGGTTTGCACGCGAAAGTCGTAGGCAGCTCTGAGATACATCGACTTCTGGTGAATCTCACCGTGCTTGTATTTGACCTTATGGGCCTGAAAAAAGTAGACGCGAAGCCAGCGCCTTCGTATGACGCCGAGATTGCCGCCGAGATTGGTCGGTTAATCCGTGGCGATCGTGACCACTGACGGTGCGTGCCGTTCATAAGTCTTCGGCGGGTGGAACCCAGCAGAGTGGCCCGTCATAGACCCACTCGGTCAGCCGCCACGTCGACGGGCGCTGCGAAGGGCGCTACGCCTTTGGGGCCTCGACTTCGCCAATACCTTGGCCGGGTGGCTCGTACGTTGCGGTGTCGGGGCCCCACACCTCGAAATTGAGGTCCCGAGCCGTGATGCCCTCGCCGACCACAGGTGTCACCCGGAACTCGGGAGTTACGTCTACTGTTGCATCAGAGTATGACGCTGACTTGACGATTGTCTCTACTCGCACGTACGGGTAAGCCATGTCCTCCTGTGCGAGCTTGGAAACATCTCCGTGAAGTACTCCGCGCACGTACTTGGCCATCGGGATCGATGGGAGCGGCCTCGAAAATCTAGGGCTAAGTAGTCGGGACGCCAGCGGATCGGCGAGGCCCGAGAATTGAATTATTGCGTTCCGCACGTAGTGCGCGACCGCTGTATGGTGCGTTGCAGAGTATTGCTTGATGGTCTCAAAATCCAAGTATCCATGCTCGAAGCCGTCACTGGCTTTCTTGGCCTCGCGGTAGGCTTGGTCGTTTCCCTGAAAGAGGACTCGGCGGCGAATTTCAGGGTCCAGCGACGTTACGTCGATGTTCCAGCGCGCGAGTAACTCTGGCTGCGTTCCGGCGTCCTCAATAGTTGCGCTTTTGGCGATTGGAGTGAGGGTCTCCATTGCCATGTAAAGGTGAGCCAGAGCGAGAATTTGGCTTCCCGGGCGAAAATGCTGAACAGCGAGTTGGTATTGCCCGCACGCTCGGAACAATCGGTCCCGCGAAGGGCTTGAGATCAAGTGTCGGAAGAGTTCTTGGTAGGCCTCGGGGTCAGGGTGACGGTTCACCCGAGGTAGACCTATCTCTTCTGTGATCGCGTTCTGGAAGAACTCATGTTCGTCTCGATCTGGAGACACGTCAAATGCCAACTCGACTTCAAGCGGATCAACCCCGGCATTTGTTGCGACAGTCAAGATCGACACGGCAGTATTAGCCATGTCGGTGTGCCGAGGGATTGCTTCGTCTAGCGACTCGCCGGGCCCAGTCACTTCTAGCCAGAGTTCGCGGTGTACCTCGGACCCAGATTCCGTAGGTCGGTAGCGCGTGCGCAGAACGATGCTAGTAGTTCCACGTTCTTCGGATCCAATGAGGCGGATCTCTTCGCCCCTGTCGAGCCGGCAAGCGGACGACGCTCGAAGGACGGTTAGGAAGGTTAGGTCTGCCATGTCGTTGTTGCCTAGCTCTCTATCGTTGGGGCGACTCTTCACTGCGTATCGGAAGTACCTGCAGGCGGCCCTGACTGCGGTGGTCGTCCTACGGCAAAGAACTGGTCAGCAAGACTGTTGAGCTTCTGCAATACCTTCAGCCAGGAGAATCCTGTTAAAATTCCGAGCGAAAGAAATGCCCAGTTCGAGCTCGTAGAAGAAGCGTTGGATGTGTCTCCGCCCGAGAACACAAGTAGCCCGCCTTTGACGAGGGCGTATGCCGCGAGCGCGATCAACGCGGCTACCCATGGGCCGACGAGATAGGAGCCTCCGTACGAAGTCTGAAAATTGCGCCGCACTGCGGCATGAAGATGCAAACCTTGGAAGGATACGATGACAGCCCCGAAGACGCCCCCCACCACCGTGTACGTAAGCGGAGTGACTACTGCAACCTGGCTGCCGGTGAGAGACTCGGTCCCGAGAAGCGAGCGGTATAGAGCGAAGTTGCGCGCCCACACGTCGATCAGCAGACGCCCGCTAAGGACGGCCACAATCAGGAGGTAGACACCGAGTAAGATTGGTACCCACGGCGACGCCGGTTCTGCAGCCGGCGGCATTACGCGCTCACTCCCCTCTTCGTCCTCGGTCGTGGTCACCGTCGTGGTTTCAGTGCGGGCCTTGCTTGCTTCGGGCACGACGAGTAGTCGGCCGTCTGGGGCTTGAGCGTTACCAGGCTAGTCCCCACGAACGCGTGTCGAGGTCCTACATCGCTACGTGGATCGGGCCCGTCGCGGATTGGCGGATGTCTCCTGGCGTTGAGCGCGGGCTGGTCGCGGAAGGCTGATGCCGATCACCAGGCCATTGCTTCGAAGCCATGCTTCGGCGTCTGCGAGGCCCCGACGCTCAGCCGTGTCGAGCAGCTCGGCCTCCCGGTGACTGGTCACGAGCCAATCCCAGGCGTCCGCGCTCAGGGTTAGGCGGGCGTCCGCCTCCTGATCCTCGTCGGCGATCTCATCGTCGGTTGACTCGCGCCCGAGGCCCGCGAGGTGCCGAAGGTCTCGGCCGCCGCGTGACCAGGTGAGTTGGCGTCGACCGTCGGACGCCTCTTCCCACTCCCACCAGCGGGCCAGGTCGTCGGCGCGATAGGTGTCGACAGCCTCCGCGAGGAGCTGCATGGGTGTGCGGCCACCGTGGCTGCGGCCGTGCTTGCTCGTGGCGCCGGTGACTTCGTGGGCCATCTTGGTGAAGTAGTCGGCCAGGTCGCCTTCGCCGAGGTGGGCCTTGCGCAGGTCCCAGCCGTGCTCGTCGGAGGCGTCGAAGCCCTTGCGTTCCAGCGCGCGGCGCCAGCGGCCGAACATGCGCGCCCCGACGCCAGCGGCGACGAGCTCGGCGGACACGTCGTCGGCGAAGCACAGCAGCGCGTGAACGTGGACGTGCCAACCGTTGGCGCCGTCGGTGACCTCCACAACCCGCGCCCACCCCAGCAGACCACCGAACAGGGCGGAGTCCTTCACCCACGTCGAGCCGGACGTCACCGCGGCCCAGGCGTATCCGAGCACGTCCCAGCAGCCCTCCTTGGCCTTGATGCCGGCAAGCTCGATCTCCTCGGCCTCCGCGGCCCGCTCGTCGACGTCCCACCCGTTCGCCTCCGCGACCTCACGGTCCGCGCGGCGCTCCTCGAGCAGGTCCCGCCGGCGCCGATCGGCAGTCGAGAGGCCGAGACGGTCGCCACGCGCGTGGCGCATCGTCAAAGTGAGCATGAACGCCGACCCGCACCGCTCGTGGACCGCGCGCATCACCGCGGTCAGGTCGTCGGCCCGACGGGTGGCGACCTTGACCGCGCACACCGGACACGCCCACACCGACCCGCAGTGCTTCAGCCCGCCATAGGCCGCCGAGCGGGTGCCGTCCTTGTTCGTGATCACCCCCAGTGTCGGGCCGCTGTCGGGGCCGCCGATCTTGTGCCCGCACTGCTGCACCCGCCTCAACGACGAGATCGGCCGCAGCTGGCGACGGCGGGCCCAGCGGTCCCGGCGACGAGCCTGGAAACGCTCCTGGCGCTTCATCTCGACGGACTCGGCACCCTTGCCCGCACCACCAGCACGCCCCGGACCGCGACGGTTCGGGGTGTGGTCCTCGCGGCGGCGCCGTCCCGGTCGAAGAGCTGTTACCCCTTTACCGAGAATCCGCGCGCTCACCTGGCACCACCAACGGTCAGAGCCGGCGCTGACGCGCCGGCGATGGCCGGCCCTTCCGGGCCGGCCACGCTCTCACTCCTGACTTCGTCCCGTGCCGCGCGGCCGGCCCCCGGGCCAGCCACCACGACAGCGATAGCGACGACCTGGGCCACGGCGGCGACCAGGAGCAGGACGAGGCTCGGCCTCCGGCGGCCAGGCGCTCCGCCCTGGACCAGGGCACCGACCTCAGGAGAGCCCCTACCAGCAACCGAGCCGTCGAGGGAGTGCGGGTGGTCGGGACGGGGCCTCACCCACGACGACGCTCCCAAGGGCTGCCAGACCGCCCGCACAGCCGCAAGCGCCCGACAACCGGCCCCACACCCGTCATCGAGGATCGGGGCGCTTGCACCCGCACGAGCGGCCCGGCAGGGCAGAGCCCGCGCCGCCGAGGGAGAGACCCCGAGGCGCAGGCTTGGCGATTTGCACGGTCGGGGCGTAACACTCCTGTGACTCTGCTCGATGCGCTCGTAGCGAAGGGGGGCGTCAGCTTCATGGGTTGCCCGAAGTGCGGAGGGTCGGCGCGCCAAGAACTGGCGCCCGGGTTCTTCGAGTGTTCGTCCCGAGTTGTCGTGGACTTGGACCTTGCTACAAACACTCCGATTGAGGGATACTGCGCTACCCGCTACCAGGGTGTCTCGGGTACAGCGGCCGTCGGAATCTGCCCTTGCGGAACGTTGGCACTTCGGATGTGCCGCGGGTGCCTTACAGCCGCGATGTGTTACGCGCATGGCTACGAACACAAGGGCTCTTGGTATTGCTCGAAGTGTAGCTCTGAACTCCAACGGGACATCATCCAGGAAAGAATCTCGGCGAAGGAGCGCTACAGGAGACTCCCTGTGCTGCCAAGCGTTCTCCTTGAGGACTGGCTGGCAGGCCGTGTCAACGGCTCCGAATTTGTCGAAGGCGAGACTCATCGTGCGGATGACTGGACCTGTGAAGCTGTCTGGCGCGTGGCATCTCGCCGTGGTTTGATCCCCAGAATTCCAGTCGGACGCAAGTATTTTCTCGAGAAGCGCGGGATTACCTACGTCAGCTGCGATGACGGCGACAGGCGATTCCCGCAATGGAGCGTTGAGGTCAGTGGGGGCGAGCCGTTCACGAAGATCGGCCGAGAACTTAAGCGGCCCGTCTATGGAGAGATTGGCGAATCGGACCCTTTTGTCTTGTTGAAGAGGGGGGTAGAACAGGAGCTGCCAGGTGCCGAGAAGAGGGCACGAGAAGTCGAGCAGGAACGTGCGCGGGCGCTGGTCACGTTGAAGGTCAAATGGGCCGCCTTGAGCGTCGCCATTCTTATCGCTCTCCTCTTCGTTCTGGACGACTACTTTGGGCTGGTCGCAATTAATCCTTTTGGTGTTGCAATCGGAGACTTCATTGAAACTGGCCGCGTGATTCGTGAGGCACTTAACTCCTATTCGCCGTCCGAGTGAGTCCTGCCCAGTTAAGGTAGAGACTTCGAAGTCACCCGCTGCCGGTACTGCGGCCGCTACCGTTGGGCACCCACTACCGACGTGGCGGTGCGACTGCCGACCGCGACGCGTGTGCAGCTGGCGCTCAACGCGGTGGCCGCGCGCTGGTCGCGCGTGGAGACCGGGCTGGCCAGCACGAGCAGAGACGTCCGCGTGTAACCGGCGATGACGGTGGTCGACAGCGACACATCGGTGCGGGCTACGGAACCACCACGGAACGGCGACGCGATCATGAGCCCCACGAAAGCCTGTTTTCGCTGGCAGGGGCGGCGCGAACCAAGATCGTCTGAGGTCCTGCGCAAGGACCTCCGCGCCCGCGAGACGGCCAACGCCTAGGGTCGCTGACCAGCGCCACAACGCCTCTGACCTGCCACAAAACGGCGAATGTCCGTTGTGAGCTCTCTCTGAGGCGTTGTCGGTCCCTCACCGTGCGCGTCGCCGGGAACGAGCCGGACCGCCAGCGGATCGTCGTGCAGTCCGGGTCGGGCGACGGGCCATCGACGGCAGGGGCGCTGCGCCCGCACGAGCGGCCCTGCAGGGCGGAGCGCGCGCCGCCGAGGGAGAGACCCGAGACGGTCCGCCGCCCTGACAGGGGAATCGGGGCCCTGGCGCGTTCGCGGTGCTGCGATCCTCACTCGATGAGCGATTTCGAGACGAACGCCGCGATCGCTGTCCGGGAAGCAGCTGCCGCGCTCGACGCGGGCCGGTTGGCGACGGTCGACCGAGTGGGACAAAGCCCTGGACCGCGAACGCTGACCGAGGAAGTCGCGGTCCTGCTCGAGCGACTCGATGACCTGCTCGGCGCTTGCGCGGGCAACGATCCACACCAGCCATCGGCATCGCTCAGAGCCATCCGGCCGCACCTCACCCAGGCAGTGAGCGCGGCACGCGGCGCACCCGAACCAGGGACGGAGAGCGTCGACGACCACACGACTTGATTGCGCACGACCGAGGATGTGACCGTGGAGTCGGTGCGGTTCAGCAGAGCAGCCGGCGCCCGGGGCGGCCTCGTCTGCCGTGGTCCAGGCCGCGGGGGCGGGGCCGTCGTCGACCACGCGCCGACCTCTCGCTCCGAGAGGTCATCCATCGGCGACGGCGTCGGCTTCCGCGCCCAGTAGCCGAGCAGTTACGGTCGGAGGTGGACTGTCGACACCACGGCGGTCGACCTCACGCCGGACGGTGAGCAAGCGCGTCCGGAACATCCGCCAGCTGGACCTGTCATGTGCATCCTTGGTCGACACCACTCGACGAAGGCGGAACGCCGTGCATGCCGCTCGTTCCGTTGGACCGCACGCAACGAGCCGGTGCGGCAGTGACCGTGCACATCGCGCGCGGTGGAGGTGCCAGCAGCATCCATGAATTCCTACGAGCACGAGCTGGTGGTGTCGCTGCGGCGAGCCGCCGAGCAACTGGAATCGACCCACACCCTGCGTGACGTCGACCAGACTCTCGGCGAGATCGTCCGCGCCGCGGTCGAGACCATGCGCTGCGTCGATGCCGGCGGGATCACCATCACCGAGGACCGCAACGTCACGTCCCGCGGTCCGAGTTCCGAAGCGGTGACCAAGCTCGACCAGCTGCAGACCGAGCTGGCAGAAGGCCCCTGCGTCGACGTCATCACCGAACTCCCCGACGACGGCGTGATCGTCGCCCAGGACCTCGACGGCGCGGACGCGCAGCGTTGGCCCCGGTTCGCTCCACAGGCCGTCGAGGCCGGGTACCGGGCCATCCTCTCGACCCGACTCTCGACCCAGGAAGGCATCCAGGCCGCACTCAACCTGTACGCCGCCAAACCGCACGCGTTCGACCTCGACGCCCGGCTGACCGCCGGGCTGTTCGGTGTGCAGGCCGCCGTCCTGCTCTACGGCAGCGAGCAGGCCGCCCACCTGCAACGAGCCCTCGACAGCCGCGACGTCATCGGCCAGGCCAAAGGCATCCTGATGGAGCGGTTCGCCGTGGACGACGCACAGGCCTTCCAGATGCTGGTGCGCTCCTCCCAGGACACCAACATCAAGCTCGTCGACGTCGCGCGGTTCCTCCAGGAGGAAGCAGCCAGGCGCAGCCAGGCACCCGCCGACCCGCCCACCGAGGCCTGACACCGGACCCTGCGAGGCGCAGGATCGCCGCAGACAGGGCGCACCAACATGTGAACCCTTCGCACGTGGCTCGCACTCCGTCGCGCGGAACGTGGACTGAGCCTCCACAAGGTCGCCCGGGGCTCGACCGGCGCCGCGTCGTCCCGGTCGCCGGACCGATGCTGGTGCTGCTCTTCCTGAGCTGGACGATCGTGGCCCCGCTGGTGTCGCTCTACAACACCGGCAACCGCATCGCCAACGCCCAGCGCGCCGCCGGCCTGCGCCCGACCTGCAGCGCCGGCGTCGGCCTGCTGCTCTGCTTCGTCTTCGGACTGGTCTCGCTGTACTACCAGAGCGAGCTGAACAAGATCGCCGACTCGTACGGCGCGCCCGCGGGCACCGACGTTCCCCTCCGCGGCTGAGTCCGCGGCCGGTCGGTAGCCGCAGGCGATCGTTGGGGCTGAACGGCGCGCTTCACGGGACCACCACGGAACAGAGCCGCCCTCAAGTACGCCGTGGAAGCGCGTTGCTGCAGGTGGAAGCTGCGCAGCCCAAGAACGTCCGAGGTCCTGCACCAGGACCTCCGCACTCGGGAGAACGCACCGGCCTAGCGTCGCCGACAAGCGCCGCGACGCCTCCGGCCTGACGGCGAGGTCCGTCGGGAGGTCCCCGTGAGGGGTCGTGACGCTGCCGCAACTCGACGGCGTCCGGACAGGCCGGACGACTCGCGGTAGGGTCAGGGCACGGGTCGACGCAGCGGACCGCATTCGGACTCGGGACGCAGCTCCGCTCAGGTGGCTGTGGTCCCGGCGGCCCCGTTCTTCATGTGCATCCTTCGTCACCGGTCGCGGTGTGGGGCAGAGCTCAGTGCATGACGCTTCGGCTCTGCTGTGCTGGCTCACCGTCGAGGTGTGGTGGCCCCGGGTCCCCCGACACCGACCGAAGGTGGGGCCCGCACGTGGACACCGTCCAGAGCGAGCAGCTCGTCCTCGCCCTGCGCACCGCCGCCCGCTCCATGGCCGAGAAGCGCAGCATCCGCGACCTCGAGGAGACCCTCGCCCAGATCGTGGACGAGGCCGTGAACACCATCCCGGCCGTCGACGCCGGCAGCATCTCGATGACCGAGCACGGCCGCATCGAGACCCGCTGCCCCACGACCGAGTCCATCCGCAAGCTCGACGAGACCCAGTCCCAGCTGCGGGAGGGCCCGTGCATCGAGGCGATCGAGGATCCGCCGCCGACCGGGATGGTCATCGCCCAGGACTTCGCCGGCGACGACGCGCAACGGTGGCCGCGATATGGACCCCATGCGGTCGAGGCCGGCTACCACGGGCTCATGTCGACGCAGCTGAGCACCGACGGCGGCGTGCGGGCGGCGCTGAACCTGTACTCGCGGTCGGCGAACGCGTTCGACGAGCACAGCCAGACCCTGGCGGGGCTGTTCGGGGCGCAGGCCGCCCTGCTGCTCTACGGCGCCCACCACGCCACGCACCTGCAGAAGGCCGTGGACAGCCGCGACCTGATCGGGCAGGCCAAGGGCATCCTCATGGAGCGCTTCGCGGTCGACGACGAGGCCGCGTTCCAGATGCTGGTCAAGTCCTCCCAGGACACCAACCTCAAGCTCACCGAGGTGGCCCGCTGGCTGACCACCGACCAGTCCCGCGCCGCACGACCCGACAGCAGCACCGGGCGCGGCCGTTGACACAGGGCCCCGCGCACTCGCGGCCCGGGTCCGGGCTGCGCTCGACGACACCCCACACTGATCCCACCGAGGTCCAGGCCGCCTGCCAGGGGCGGAAGCGCCGACCGGTCCACCTGCGCGCCGGCTCGCGACAGATTCGACATCCACGAGGACGGCACCGATGCCGCACATCCCCCGGCCGCGCGCAGCGGCCGATGCCCTCGACCGCGCGCCCGCCGCGAACGCCGCCGCCGACGCCGCGCACGAGCGCAGCGAGCAGATTCGCCTCCACCGGGAGCTCGCGCGCGACGAGCGCGCCCCGGTCTCCGTCAGCGCCGACACCGACGCGGTGCTCCGGCGGCGGCTCTGCGACGACGTCGCGGTGACGGACCCGCACGCCCGCGGTGGCCGAGCCCTGGCGCGTCGTCTCGCCGACACCTCGGACGACGTCGCCAGGACGCTCGACGAGATCGCGGCGACGCGCGAGCAGATGGCGGCCACGTGCCGCACCGTCGATCCCGACGACACGCGCGAGGACGCCCGGCGGGCCCGCGATCTCGCCGAGACCGAGCGGGACGAGAGCCGACGGCTCCGCGCCCGGTGGGGTCTGCCGCCCCGGCAGTGACACCGAGGACCGGCGTCGCAGCCTCGAGCCCTTCGTCCGGCGGCCGGCGTCGGGTCGCTCGGCGTCCGGGCACCCCGGAACCAGCTCCGGCGGGCGGCCCAGCACGAGCGCCCGCCACAACCTCCACGACGGATCCGCTCGCGCCGGCCGAGGGACATCATTGTCGGCCCGGCACGTGGCGTACGAGGACCTCGACCTCGTGGTCGGGAACGTCACCTGGACGAGCCCCTGCACGTCCTGCAGTGGCGCCTCGGGGGGTCGGCGTGCCGGTGACGGTGCGCCCGGGACCTTCCCGCGTCCCGGACGGTGGTGCACCATCGGTGGCGGAGCGCTCGGTTCAGCCCGCGTGCCGGCGACCGTTCCGGGGTCCGCAGCGACCCGGGTCTCCGCAGTCCCGCACCGCGGCCCCTCGTCCCGCCGGACCCTCGTCACTCGCTGTGCAGGGGACCGGATGTGGCCCGACCGCGACCTGATGGACGCTCTTGCCGACGAGCCGCCGGAGAGGCCCACCCCCCTCTCGGCGTGGTTGCGCGACCAGGACCTCGAGGCGCTGTCGGACATCGCGCGCGCCGCACGGCGCTCCGGCGACTCCTTCGGACGGCACCTCCGGGCCGCCGCGGCCCGTCCTGAGCGTCTGTACCGAGACCGAAAGCGCTGACCGCTTGACGAACATCTGACGGCCGGAGCACGGTGGACACGAGCCGCGACGCTGCGCCTCGCGGCTCGGCGCGGCCGCCCGCGGTCGTCCGCCCGGACCCCGCCGACCACCCTCCCCCCCATGTGGTCGGCGGGGCCTCGGGCGGCTCGGCTCGCTCGTACCGTGGGGACGTGGACCGCGGTGGGGACGGCAGCGCGCCGGGGGTGACCGCCGCCGTGACGGGGGCGGCGGCGGTCGCGGCCCTGGGGGTCGCGGCGACGATGCTGCTCGCGGGGGCGACCGCGCTCGCGGTGGTGCCGACCCTGCTGCTCGTCGGCGCGCAGGGCGGGCTGCTGCTCGCGCTCCCGCACGCCGCCCGCCGGACGCGGCAGTTCCTGCTGGCGGCCTCGGCCGAGGCGGGCCTGACCCACCTCGTCGCCGGGGATCCGACCGTCGCCTCCGCCCTGGTCTACCTCGGGGTGGGCGTGGTGTTCGCGGTGATCGTCGTGGCGGGTCTCGCGCTCTGGCTGCCGTCCACCGACCCCGAGCCGGTGCCCGAGGAGCGCCGCGGCGACACCGCACCCCTGCCGGTGGTCGACGGCGAGTGAGCCGCGTCGGTCAGCGGGCGGCTGCGCCCGCCGTCTCGTACTCGTCGTGGCGACGCCACCAGACGTAGGGGTCGGACTGCGGCGTGCCGGCCGGCGCGTCCTCCCAGGTCTCCTGGCGGCCGAACGGCGTCAGGTCGAGGAAGGACCACACGCTGCCCAGGGCCTCGGTGCCGCGACCCTCGATCATGTACGTGCGGTAGACGTCCTCGCCGTCGCGCAGGAAGACGTTGAGGGCGAAGCCGTCGCCGAGGCCCAGGTCGGCGTACAGGTCGCTGCCGGCCGACGAGTACCAGGGCGTCGTCCAGCCCATCCGCTCGCGGTAGGGCAGCGTCTCCTCCAGCGGTCCCGAGCTGATCACCGCGCGTGTGACGTCGCGGGCGTGGAGGTGCGCGGGGTGCCCGAACTGGTCCACGAACAGGGAGCAGCCCTCGCAGGGGCTCTCCGGGTCGTGCCACATGAACTTGTAGGCGACGAGCTGGTGGCGTCCCTCGAAGACGTCGACGAGCCGGACCGGGCCGTCGGGACCCCGGAGCACGTAGTCCTTCTCCAGCTTGACCATGGGCATGCGGCGCCGCGCCGCGGCGAGCGCGTCGCGCGCGCGGGTGAGCTCCTTCTCGCGCACGAGCATCTCCCGGTGGGCCTGCTCCCACTCGGCGGCGGAGACGACGGGGCGTGCCGTGAGGTCCATGGAACGATCCTAGAAGAGGACTTACTGGTTCTGTCAAGGAATCGGGGCGGGCGCTGTCGGGGTGCCCGGCTAGCGTCAGGGTCATGAGCGAGGAGGACGAGGGGCTCGGTCTCGACGAGGTGCTGCTGGCCCTGCGGCGCGACCTCGTGGCCGCGCGCGGGCGCCCCGGCGAGGGCTACGGCCTCGGGGTGCGCGAGGTCGAGATCGAGCTCGCCGTCGAGGTGCGAAGGCGGCGGGAGGCCGAGGGCTCGGTGGGCGCGAAGTGGTTCGTGCTCTCCGGGGACGTGTCCGGGCGCGGCGAGCGCGAGCGGTCCGACACCCACCGCATCACCCTCACCCTCGGGCCGGTGCTGCCCGACGCCGACGAGCGCGACGGGACCGTCGACGCCGAGACGGGCGGGGAGACCGCGGCGGGCGTCGTCGGCCCCGCCATCGCCGGGACGCTGCCGGAGCACGCGCCCTGACTCAGCGGTGGCCGGGGCGCCCGGTGCGGTAGTGCCCGGGATCGCGCAGCTGCAGGTCGCGACGGGTGAGGTGGTCGGGGCCGATCCGGTGCGCCAGGCGCCCGCCGTGCAGGGCGACCAGCCCCTCCTGCAGGGGCTCGTGGTGGGTGGAGGCCGTGGCGTCGACCAGCGCCTCGCCGACGACGTCGGGCCCGCCCTCGCGCCGGGCCGCGCGGTCGACGGCCTCGACCACCCACACGTGCTCGGGCAGGGCGGCGAGGCGGTAGAGGTCCGCGAGCGCCGGGTCGACGCCGCGTGCGAGCAGGCCCTCGAGGAAGTCGTCGCTGCGGATCACGTAGGTGCGGAACGTCAGCTCGCCGGCCGCGGCGGCGCGGGCCGCCGGCTCGTCGTCGTCGGCCCGGCGGAGGTAGCCCGCGAACCACAGCCGCCCGGCGGCCTCGGCGCGCTCGGCGGTGACGTGGACCGCGGGCAGCAGCGGCAGGATCGCCGTCTGCCAGGGGCGGTGGGCGTCCTCGGGCTCGGCGAAGGGGTCGTCGACCTCGAGGTAGGGCCCGCGCGCGTCGTCGTGGCGCCAGAGCGTCACCCGGCGGTCGTCGTCCGGGTGGCGCCGGTAGCCCACGACCACCCACGCGTGGCTCCGCGAGATGACGATCGGCGGGAGCTGGCTGTTGACGTAGCGGCAGAGCACCGCGCGCAACGAGAGCCGGCCGGCCTGCGGCTCCGCGCGCCCGCCCGACCCTGGCGGGGGAGCCTGCGCCGGCGGGGCGGCGGCGTCCGCGGCGGCGTCCTCGTCGCGCGTGCCGGGCAGGTGCATGAGCCCCGGCGACAGCCCGAGGCGCGTGGCGCCCGCGAGCATCTGCTGCACCGAGAGGCCCTCGCTGGGGATCTGCCGGCCGACGATGACCCCGCCGAGCGCGGCGTCGTGCACCTCGGCGGTGAGCCGCCGCGGCAGGCCGTGGGCGAGGTGGGCGTGGCGCAGCACCATCCACAGCGTGGCGTGGGCGCAGCGCAGGTACTCGGCGTCCTGGCTGAGGAACGGCATCGCCGTGATCCACAGCGGATGCCCGAAGAGCGACACGCGCTCGGTGGCCTCGCACCGCACGGCGCCGGCGAGACCGGGCGGCGGCGCGATCATCGTGCGCCCCACCGGCGTCGAGGGCAGGGGGCGCAGCACGACGTAGCCGCGGTAGGCCTCGGGGCGCAGGCGGGAGAGGTCGTCGGGCACGTCGTCGGTGAACAGGTGCCAGCGGTGGCACACCGACGGGCGGCGGCGGAAGAGCCGCCCGTGGAAGGCGCCGTGCTCGCTGCGCCAGTCGTGGTCGAGGTGGCGCTGCTCGACGACGACGCGGCGCACCCCGTGCTCGCGGGCGAGCTCGACGACGCGCTCGAGCGGGCGGCTGCCCGCCTCGCCGGCGTAGAAGTCGACGAGCTCCTCCCAGGCCCCGGGCACGGTGACGTCGTAGACCGCGCCGGCGGCGTCGTCGGGCGACCAGGAGAGGAACGACCAGGTCACGGCCGCCCCTGGCGCGACGAGCTAGTGCAGGCGGACGCCCTCGGTGTCGACCTCCGCGCGCAGCTCGGCGTCGCGGACCCGCGCGAGGTCGGCGCGGTAGCGCTGCTGGAGGGCCGGGTCGTCGAGGTGGAGCCGCGCGGCGAGGTCGCCCGCCGGCTCACCGGGCTCGACGATGCGCCGCCGACCCGTGCGGGCCGGCCCGTCGTCCGTACCACGCGCCATGGCGTCTCCCGGGTGGTGTGCTCTCCACCCAGGCTACCGGCGCGCGGGCACCCCGGCGACGGGCCGACCTCGGACACCGCGTCACCGTAACCGCGGCCCCCGACAGCGCAGGGTCACGTCCCGAGCGAGGCGTCCAGCGTGATCGTGGTGCCCGCGAGCGCCTTCGAGACCGGGCAGGTCTTCTCGGCGGTCGACGCGAGCTCGGCGAACTTCGCCTCGTCGACGCCGTCGACGTCGGCGCGCAGCGTCACCGCGATGCCGCTGATCTCGAACCCGCCGCCCTTGGCCGGGGACAGCGTCACCTCGGCGCTCACGTCGATCGAGTTCGCGGTCATGCCCTCGCCGCCGAGCACCCCGGACAGGTTCATGGCCAGGCACGACGAGTGCGCCGCGGCGATGAGCTCCTCGGGGCTGGTCTGGCCGTTGGGGTCCTCGGCGCGGGTGGGGAACGAGACGTTGAACTGGCCCGCGTTGGACGAGTCGAGGGTCACGTGACCCTTGCCGTCCTGGAGGCCGCCCTCCCAGTGCGTGGTCGCGTCGCGGCTCGGCATCGTCGTCTCCTGTCCATCTCGATGGGGTCAGCCGACGGACGACTCGCCGTCGACGCCGCGGAACGCGACCGTCGAGGCGGTGATCGTCCGGAGGAGCACGATGAGGTCCCGGCGGGCCCGGTCGTCGAGACCGAGCGCGCACCCGATCGTCCGGGGGACGTGCGCCACGCGACCCCGCAGCGCGCGGCCCTCGTCGGTGAGGTGCACCGTGACGGTCCGCTCGTCGCGGGGGTCGCGACGACGTTCGACCAGCCCGGCACCCTCCAGCCGCTTGAGCAGCGGCGACACGGTGCCGTAGTCGAGCGCGAGCGCGGCACCGACGTCCCGGACCGTCCGCGGCTCGGACTCCCAGAGGGTCAGGAGGACGAGGTACTGCGGGTAGGTCAGGCCCAGCTCGGCGAGCAGGGGCCGGTAGACGTCGGTGACCGCGCGGGACGCCGAGTAGAGCGCGAAGCAGGCCTGCTCGGACAGCAGCAGGTCGTCCGTCGCCCCCTCGTCCGTGCTCACGGCGAGAATCTAGCGCACGATCTCATCGTGCACAATTCATCGGCGGGTGGCCTTGCGGCCGGTCACGCGGTTGTAGATCACCAGCAGGATGATCGCGAAGATCACCGACCCGATCCAGCCGACCGGGTTCGACAGGGTGATGCGCCCGGTGAAGAGCGAGAAGACCAGCCCGCCGACGACCGAGCCGAGGATGCCGATGCCGATCGTGGCGAAGATGCCGATGTTGTCCTTGCCGGGGACCAGCGCGCGGGCGATGAAGCCGACGATGAGCCCGAAGACGATCCAGCCGAGGATGGTGAGGATGGTCATTGACCTGCTCCGATCCGGGAGTACGTGCCGTGCAGCCGCCACGTTCCCGCGGATCACCGCGCTCAACCAGTCCCGGCGCGCCGTCGGGCGAGAGGTTCACCCCCCGGCCACCGCGCCGAGCGCCCCCACCCCCGGCACACCGGACGGATCGGTCGTCGCCGCCAGGGACTCCAGGTCGTAGACCCGCATCGACGCCGCGCGGCCGGCCGAGCAGGTCAGCGGCGTCGGCGAGGCCACCCACCGCTCGCGGACGAGCGCGGTGACCGGGCCCCGCTGCGGGCCGCCGTCGAGGCGCACCGCCGTCAGCCCCGGCTCGCGCACCTCGACACCGAGCACGCGCAGGGCGTCGACGTGGTGCTCGTCGTAGGCCAGGCGGGCGTGGTGCTGCGCGGCCTGGGCGGGCGGGGAGAGGAAGGAACGCCCGCGCACCCAGGTGGTGTCGACCTCGCCGGCCGCGTAGCGCCGGACGACCTCGACCGCCTCGGTGGCCGGCACCCGGCCCAGCACCAGGCCGTGGGGGAGCAGGACGACGTTGGCGGCGAAGCGGTCGCCGCCGGTGTGGGTGGTCTCCCAGGTGCGGTCCGGGTACTCCATGGCGAGCGCGGCGGCGACCGGACGCCCGCGCATCGCGCAGCACGCGTCGTGCCGACCGTGGGCGCAGACGAGGTAGACCGGCTCGCTCGACGGCGCCGTCACGGCCTCGAGGTCGGCCAGCGCCGCGGGCAGCTCCTCGGGCGAGCCGACCCGGCCCCAGCGCACCGACTCCGCGCCGGGCGTGGTGTCGACCAGGGCGAACCGGCCCCGGTCGGCCGCGGCCTCCCCGCGGGCGCGGGAGCGGCGGATGAGCTGGAAGCGCGCCCCGCGGGCGCGGCAGAAGGCGCCGATCGCGTCGAGGACCTCGTCCGGGTAGCCGGCGTCGCCGAGCGCCTGGTGACCCCAGGGGCCCGGGTGCTCGACGAGCAGCCAGCACCGGGCCGGGGGCGCGGTCGCGACGAACGGGTCGGCGCGTTCGCGGGCGGCCTCCGAGCAGCGGAAGGTCGCCGCGCGCTCGGGCTCTGCCGGCTCGGGCGTGGTCATCTCCCCGTCATACCCCGCCCGAGCGGCGATGGACACCCGGACGCCGAGATCGAGGTAAGGATGACCTCACTCGCCGCGTCACACGGGGACGAGGACGCCCTCGCGCAGCAGCCGGCGCACGACGACGGCACCGTCGTCCGGCGTCAGGCCCGGCAGCTCGCCGGCCCGTGCCGGGTCGCCGTCGAGCAGGCGCGCGACCGCGTCCCGGGTGCCGGCGGGCAGGGTGAGCGTGCGGTCGGGCAGCTCGAGGACGACGGCGGCGTCGGTGCCGTCGGTGCCGTCGGTGGCACCCGGACGCAGCCGGTGGTGCAGGCCGCGCCGCAGCCGGACGGAGGTCGACGCGTCGGCCCCGGTCGCCGCGGCGGCCTGGGCCAGCGGGGCGACGGTCTCCGGGCGGTTGCCGTGCCACACACGCCGCCGCACGCTGCGGGCGACGCGCTCGGTGCGCCGCGGGTCCGGCGCCGCGAGGGTCTCTGCGAGCCGGGCGGCGACCGCCTCGACGTGCGGGGCGAGCGCCGCGGGGTCGGCGGCGTCGATGCCCAGGGGCAGCGAGCCGCGCAGCTCCGGGTCGCTCGTCAGGGCGTTGAGCAGCGCGTCCACCAGCGCCCAGCGGGTGAGCACGTGCACGCCGATCGTCAGGTGCGCGCTGACCTCGCCCTGCGCGGTGGCCGAGTGCAGGTAGCCGCGCGGGAGGTACAGCGCGTCGCCGGGCTCGAGGACCTCGTCGATCAGCGGCTCCTCGGCGGCCCGGGCGGCCACGGCGTCGGCGTGGTCGTTCCAGGGCTGGGAGCGCAGCGGGTCGGGGTGCACGGGCGCGTGGACGTGCCAGCGCTTGGTGCCCGCGACCTGCAGGACGAAGACGTCGTGCACGTCGTAGTGCGCGGAGAAGCCCTGCGACGACGCCGGCGTGATGTAGGCGTTGGTCTGGGCCGGGTGCCCCAGCTCGGCGGCGAGGTCGGTGACGAGGTCGGCCACCGGCCCCCAGGTGCGGTGCACGCCCTGGAGCACGACGGTGTGGCCCTCGGCGAACAGGGCGGCGACGCGGTCGTCGTGGACCTGGTCGGACACCTCGGCGCCGACCCCGCCCTCGCCGGTGAAGTGGCGGGAGTCGACGACCTGGCCCTGCTTGGCGATCCGCAGGAACGGCGTGCGCAGTCCGCGCCGCGAGAGCAGCTCGTCCACGGCCGCCAGGTCGAACAGGTCACCGAAGGCCTTCTGGTGGTCGGCGCCCTCGGCGTGCTTGGCCAGGTCCGCGGCCCGGGAGAGCCGGGCCTCACGGCCCCACGCCGCGGCGGCGAACTCGTCGAGGTCGCCGGCGACGAGACGCCGCAGCGCCGGACGGTCCCGTCCGGCACCGCGGTCCCCAGGGCGATCCGTGGAGCCGGGATCCGCGGACCGGTCGCCCGCCGGCGCCACGGTCGTCTCGGTCGTCACGGGGCCTCAGGCTCCCCCGTCGGCGCCACCGTCGGAGCCGCCGCCGCGGGCGCCACCGTCGGCCGGGCCGTGGCCCGCGCCGCCGTCGGCACCGCCGTCCGCGCCACCGTCGGCGCCACCGTCGGAGCCGCCGCCCCGGGCGCCGCCGTCGGCCGGGCCGTGGCCCGCGGAACCGTCCGCGCCGCCGTCAGCCGAGTTGCCGAACGCGCCGCCGTCGGCCGGGCCGTGCGCGCCACCGTCAGCGCCACCGTCGGCACCGCCGTCCGCGCCACCGTCGGCGCCACCGTCGGCGCCACCGTCGGCGCCGCCGCCCGCCGCGCCGCCGTCGGCCGGGCCGTGGCCCGCCGCGCCGTCCGCGCCGCCGTCGGCGCCCTGACCGCTCGCGCCGCCGTCGGCGGGTCCGTGCCCGCCGCTGCCACTGGTGGTGATGTCGTCGTCGTTCACGTCGGACTCCTGGAGTCGTCGCTGACCCGGGGCGGCCCGCGCGGTGCGCGGGCCGCGGTTCGCCGGGTTCCGGATGGGTCGCTGTGGTGGTCGCGGCGGTTGCCCGCCGACGACGGGGCCGTACCCGGCCGGGGGTGATCTCACGCGCGTGTGCCCCCGGTGGCGTGGTGCCGGCGCCGGGCCGCTGGCAGGGTTCGTCGCCATGAACCCGGAGGGAACCGTCGGCACGCTCGTCCTCCTGCGCCACGGCCAGAGCGACTGGAACGAGAAGAACCTCTTCACCGGGTGGGTGGACGTGGCCCTCTCGCCGACGGGCGAGCAGGAGGCCCGCCGTGGCGGGGAGCTGCTCGCCGAGGCCGGCCTGCTGCCCGACGTCGTGCACACCTCGCTGCTGCGGCGGGCCATCAACACGGTCAACATCGCCCTCGACGTCTGCGACCGCCACTGGATCCCGGTGCGCCGTGACTGGCGGCTGAACGAGCGGCACTACGGGGCCCTCCAGGGCAAGGACAAGAAGCAGACGCTGGAGGAGTACGGCGAGGAGCAGTTCCAGATCTGGCGTCGCTCCTACGACACCCCGCCGCCACCGATCGACCCCGACGACGAGTACGCCCAGACCGGCGACCCCCGCTACGCCGACCTCGGCGACGCGCTGCCGCGCACCGAGTGCCTCGCCGACGTGCTCGAGCGGCTCCTGCCCTACTGGCAGGCCTCGATCGTCCCGGACCTGCGCTCCGGGCGGACCGTGCTGATCGGGGCGCACGGCAACTCGCTGCGGGCGCTGGTCAAGCACCTCGACGGCGTCGACGAGCAGACGATCCCGGGGCTGAACATCCCCACCGGGATCCCGCTGCGCTACGACCTGGAGAGCACCGGCGACGGCGAGCTGCGGCCCACCAACCCCGGCGGCACCTACCTCGACCCCGACGCCGCGCAGGACGCGATCGCGGCGGTCGCGAACCAGGGCCGGTGACGGCGCGGGCCGGTGACGGGCCTGTCGGGGGTGCTCGGGGGGCGGAGCCCCCCGAGCGTGGGTGAACGGCGGCCGAACAGCAGGCCAACCCTGTCCCCCGGAGGCGTTGGACAGCTCACGCGGACGGCGCCCCGGGCGCCGACACGCCCTTACCATCGGGAAACGTGACCGTCCCGGTGCTGGTGACCGTCGTCGTGGCCCTCCTGGCCGCGGCGCTCGGAGCCGTCGCCGGCGCCGCGGCCGTGCGGTGGAAGCGCGACGAGCCGGGCCGCGAGCGGGCCCGCGGGGTGCGCGGTCCGACCGTCGCCGAGCTCCTGGCGCGGCTGGTGCGGCGGTCGCAGTCGGGCATCGCGGTCATCAACCGCTTCGGCGACGTCGTCCTCGCCAACGAGCGCGCCGAGGCGCTCGGGGCCGTCGTGGACGCCCGCCCCGATCCGCGGGTCACCGCGGCGGCCGAGCGGGTGGCGAACGGCGCCGAGCCGTGCGAGGTCGACCTGTCCCCGGCGACCCACCCGCCGGGGTCGACCCCGCGCACGATCGTCGCGCACGTCCGCCCGCTCGGGGACGGCTTCGTGGTCGTCGACGCGACCGACACCTCGGCGGCGGTGCGGCTCGAGGCCGTGCGCCGGGACTTCGTCGCCAACGTCGGCCACGAGCTCAAGACACCGGTGGGCGCGCTCGCGGTGCTCGCCGAGGCCGTCCTCGACGCCGACGACCCCGACGAGGTCGCGCACTTCGCCACCCGCATCCTCAACGAGTCCCACCGCCTCGGCGCGCTGGTCACCGAGCTCATCTCGCTGTCCCGGCTGCAGGGCGCCGAGCGGCTGCCCGAGCTCGTCCGGGTCGACGTCGACGAGGTGCTCGGCGAGGCCCTGCGGCGCGTGCGGGTGCCCGCCGAGGCCGCGGCCAGCGCCGGGCCCGAGGACGCCCCCGACCCCCGCGAGCGCTTCCTGCTCGACGCCCCCAGCGGCCTCGAGGTCGCGGGTGACCGGACGCTGCTGGTCACCGCGCTGACCAACCTGCTCGAGAACGCCGTCGCCTACTCCCCGGAGGGCACGCCGGTCTCGGTCCGCCGTCGCCGGCAGGGCGACCGCATCGAGATCTCGGTGACCGACCGCGGCATCGGGATCGCCCCCGAGCACCAGCAGCGGGTGTTCGAGCGCTTCTTCCGCGTCGACCCCGCCCGCTCGCGCGCCACCGGCGGCACCGGGCTGGGGCTCGCGATCGTCAAGCACGTCGCCGCCAACCACGGCGGGGAGGTGCGGCTGTGGAGCCAGCCCGGCGTCGGCTCGACGTTCACGCTCCGGGTCCCGGCCGCACCCGCCGACGACCCCGACGACCCCGACGACTCCGAGGCCGGTACGGACCTCGACGACCTCGACGCCGACCTGGCGTACAGCGCGACGGCCGGGCACGACCCGGCCCCGTCCGTCCCCGGAGGATCCCCATGACCCGCGTGCTCATCGTCGAGGACGAGGAGTCCTTCGCCGACCCGCTGGCCTACCTGCTGCGCAAGGAGGGCTTCGAGACCTCCGTGGCCGGCACCGGTGCGGCCGCCCTCGACGACTTCGAGCGCCACGGCGCGGACATCGTCCTGCTCGACCTCATGCTCCCGGGCATGAGCGGCACCGACGTCTGCAAGGCCCTCCGGCAGCGCTCCTCGGTGCCCGTGATCATGGTCACCGCGCGCGACGCCGAGATCGACAAGGTGGTCGGGCTCGAGCTGGGCGCCGACGACTACGTCACCAAGCCCTACTCGGCGCGCGAGCTCATCGCCCGCGTCCGGGCCGTCCTGCGCCGCGGCCAGGACGCCGAGGCCGACGGCGGTCCCGCGCCCACCGGCGGCGAGCGCCAGCTGTTGGAGGCCGGTCCGATCCGCATGGACGTCGACCGCCACGTCGTCACCGTCGTCGGCGCGGGGGTCGACGGCACCCCGACCGAGGTCCCGCTGCCGCTCAAGGAGTTCGACCTCCTCGAGTACCTGCTGCGCAACGTCGGCCGCGTGCTCACCCGTGCCCAGCTCATCGACCGGGTCTGGGGTGCCGACTACGTCGGCGACACCAAGACCCTCGACGTCCACGTCAAGCGGCTGCGCGCGAAGCTCGAGCCCGAGCCGTCGGCGCCGCGGCACCTCGTCACGGTGCGGGGACTGGGCTACAAGCTCGACGCCTGACGCACCCCGTTAGACTCGCGGCCGTGCGACTCGGGGTGCTGGACGTGGGGTCGAACACCGTGCACCTGCTGGTGGTCGACGCCCAGCGCGGCGGCCACCCGACGCCGACCCACTCCACGAAGACCGCGCTGCGGCTCGCCGAGCACGTCCGCGACGGCAGGCTCGAGGACGAGGGGGCCGACGCGCTGGTCACGGCCGTCGCCGATGCTCGCAAGCAGGCCCTCGAGCTGGGCTGCGAGGACCTGCTCGCCTTCGCCACCTCCGCGGTGCGCGACGCGTCGAACTCCTCGGTGGTGCTCGAGCGGGTGCAGGACGAGGCCGGCGTCGACCTGCAGGTGCTCTCGGGCCCCGACGAGGCGGCGCTGACGTTCCTCGCCGTGCGCCGCTGGCTGGGGTGGTCGGCGGGCCACCTCCTCGTGCTCGACATCGGCGGCGGCTCGCTGGAGATGGCGGTCGGCCGGGACGAGGCGCCCGTGCACGCGATCTCGGTGCCGCTCGGGGCCGGCCGCCTGACCCGCGACTGGTTCACCGCGGACCCGCCGCAGCGCCGCGAGGTCAAGGCGCTCGGCGAGTACGCGCACGAGGTACTCGCCTCGCCCGCGACGACGCTGCTGGGAGAGGGCCCGCCGGACCGGGCGGTGGTCACGTCGAAGACGTTCCGCTCGCTGGCCCGGCTCACCGGCGCCGCCCCCCGCAGCGCGGGTCCGCGGGTGCGCCGCACGCTCACCGCGACCGGTCTGCGGCAGGTCGTGGCGTTCATCTCCCGCATGAGCTCGTCCGACCTCGCCGAGCTCGAAGGCGTGTCCGCGAGCCGCAGCCACCAGCTCGTCGCCGGGGCCGTGGTGGCGCACGAGGCGATGACCGCGCTCGGCCTCGACCAGGTCGAGGTGTGTCCCTGGGCACTGCGCGAGGGGATCATCCTGGGTCGTCTCGACCAGCTACAGCCGGGCGGTGGGATGCTGTCGGTCGGCGGCCCCCTCGCGACTGGACGCCCGACACTGCACGAGGCACGGTAGGGGTCGTGAACAGGGACGACGGGCCCCGTCCGGGAACCCAGCGCAGCGTGGCCGAGCTCCTGGCCGCGTACAGCGCGGAGCCCCAGCAGCCCCGCCGTCGCCGCACCCCCGAGCTCGACGACGAGCCCCGCGGTGCCGCGCCGGAGCCGAACGGCTACGCCTACCGCGCGCCCGAGCCGCCCGCCGACGACCGTGGCTACGACACCGGCGGCTACGACGCCGGCTACGACGCCGGCTACGACAACGGCCACCGCGGCGGCGGCTACGAGACCCGTGGGTACGACACCGGCGGCTACGACACGGGGACCCGGGGCCACGGCTACGACAGCGGCTACGACAGCGGCTACGACACCGGCTACGACACCGGCTCCCGCGGCTACGACACGGGCTCCCGCGGCTACGACGGCGGCTACGACACGGGCTCCCGTGGCTACGGGTCGGGCTACGGCGCCGGGTACGACGGCCAGGGCTACGGCGGCTCTCCCTACGACGGGCAGGGCTACGGAGGTCAGGGTCAGAACGGCTTCGGCCGCGGCGGGCCGGGCTACGGCGCCCCGGGTTACGGCGGTCCCGGGGGCGCGCAGGGCTACGACGGCGGCCGCAACGGCTTCGGTGCCGGTCCTCACGGCCACCCGGCCCACCCCGAGCAGCCGGCGCCCCGCGAGCCCTGGGGCGGCGCGCCGCCCGCGTCGGTGGCGCCCTCGCCGCCCCAGGCACCACCCGCCGCACCCGCCGGGCCCCCTCCGGCACCGCCCGCGCCGCCCGCGGGCCCGCCGCCGACCGCGGCCCAGCCCGCGCCCCCGGCCACCGGTACGCACGCCTTCGGCGCGCCGCCGGCGCGCCCCGCGGGCCCCGTCCCGGGCGCGCCCGCGCACCCCGGCGTGCCCACCGCCCGCGTCGGCGACTCCGGGCCCGCGACCGCCGCGTCGCCGGCGGCCCGTCCGCCCGGCGCGCCCCCGCCGCGCGGCGGCCCGATGGACGACGGCGGCCCCGCCACGGCGGCCTCGGCGCTCGCCCGACCCGACCTCGACGAGGACGACGACCTCGAGGACCTCGAGGACGAGCACGACGAGTACGAGGACGAGCGCGACCCCCGCGACGTCCCCGCCGGTCTGGGCCGTCCCCCGCGGCGCGACCGGGTGGACGACCTCCGCGACGACCTCGACGGCGACCTCGACGACGACCTCGACGAGTACGACGACCTCGAGGACGAGGAGCCCGAGCCCCGGGCCACCTCGGCGCGCGACTGGGCGATCATGGTCGTCCAGCTGGTGCTCGGCGCCCTGCTCGGCGCGGTGCTGTGGACCGTCTTCTCCTACCTCTGGCAGGAGCAGCCCGTCGTCGCCCTGGTGCTCGCCGCCGCGGCCACCACCGGCCTCGTCTTCGGCGTGCGCGCGCTGCGCCGGTCCGACGACCTCCAGACGACGGTGCTCGCCGTCGTCGTCGGACTGGTCGTCACCGTGTCCCCGGCCGCGATCGTGCTGCTGAGCCGCTGATCCGTGCGCTCTCCGACGCCCCCGCACGGGGGCCCGCCGGTCGCCATGTCGACGGCCTCGGTGTTCCCCGAGGACATGGACTCCGCCTTCGCGGTGGCGGCCGAGCTCGGCTACGACGGCGTCGAGCTCATGGTGTGGACCGACCCCGACAGCCAGCGCCTCGCGTCCGTGGCCCGCGCCTCGGAGCGCACCGGGATGCCGGTGCTCGCCGTCCACGCCCCGTGCCTCGCGATCACCCAGCGCGTCTGGACGCCCGACCCGGCCGAGCGGTTGCGGCGCAGCGCGGTCCTCGCCGCGAGCCTCGGTGCGCCGACCGTCGTGCTGCACCCGCCCTTCCGCTGGCAGCGCCGGTACGCGCTCGGGCTGTCGCGCCAGATCGACGAGCTCGAGCGGGCGCACGGCGTGCAGATCGCGATGGAGAACATGTTCCCGCTGCGGCGGGGCCGCCTGCGGTGGTCGAGCTACACCCCGGGCCACGACCCGACCGGCACCGGCGCCCGCTGGTACACGCTCGACCTGTCCCACACGGCGACGGCCCGGGACGACGCCCTGGCCCTGCTCGAGCGCATGGGTGACCGCCTGGTCCACCTGCACCTCGCCGACGGCACGGGTCTCGAGCGCGACGAGCACCTCGTCCCCGGGCGCGGCACGCAGCCCTGCGCCGAGGTGTGCCGGCAGCTCGGGACGTCCGGGTTCGCGGGCACCGTGGTCGTCGAGATCAGCACCCGGCGCGCCCGGTCGCGCAACGAGCGCCTCGACATGCTCGCCGAGTCGCTGCTGTTCGCGCGGCTGCACCTGGGCACCGACCTGCCCCGCTCCCCGGTCTGAGCGCCTGGGGGAGGATCGCCCCATGAGCGACCACCAGACCAGCACCGTGGCCGTCCTGGGCGGCGGGAAGATCGGCGAGGCCCTGCTGGGCGGGCTGGTGGCCGCCGGGCGCGACCCGCGCTCGCTGCTCGTCGTCGAGAGCGTCGCGGCCCGCGCGCAGGAGCTCGGTTCCCGGTACGGCATCGGGGCCGTCGACGCGCCGGAGGCGGCCCGCCGGGCGGACGTGCTCGTCGTCGCCGTCAAGCCCGCGGACGTGCCGACCGTGCTCGACCAGGTGCGCGACGTCCTCGCCGGCCGCGCGCCGGGGCAGGACCGGCCCACCGTGGTCTCGCTCGCGGCGGGTATCCCGACCGCGGCGATCGAGGCGCGGCTGCCGGCGGAGACGGCCGTCGTGCGCGTCATGCCGAACACCCCGATGCTCGTCGGCCGCGCGATGTGCGTGCTCTCGACCGGGTCGGCGGCGGGCGACGCCGAGCTCGCGGCGGCCGAGGAGCTGCTCGCGGCCGTGGGGCGCGCGGTCCGCGTGCCCGAGGCGCAGCAGGACCTCGCGACGGCGCTGTCGGGCTCCGGGCCCGCCTACGTCTTCCTGCTCGCCGAGGCCATGATCGACGCCGCCGTGGCGCTGGGCCTGCCGCGCCCGGTCGCGACCGAGCTGGTCACGGCGACCGTCGAGGGCGCGGGCGGGCTGCTCACCACCCCGGGCAGCGACGGGCGCGAGGGCGTCCCCCCGCACCCGGGCCTGCTGCGCGAGGCCGTCACCTCGCCGGGCGGGACCACCGCCGCCGCGCTCGGCGTGCTCGAGGCCGACGGCCTGCGCAGCGCCCTCGCGCGCGCGGTCACGGCCGCACGTGACCGGTCGGTCGCCCTCGGCCGGCAGTACGGCTGATCGCGCCGGGCGGAGCCCCGGCGACCGTTCGTCGTGACGAGATCGTGCTCGGGCGCCGCGGCGTGGTCGCTTGACGCGCGAGCCTGCGCGGCCGACGCACGAGAGGGTGTACTCGAACCAGACGTCACACGCGTCCCGCTACCCTCATCCGCACAGCACGGCGTGTCGAACCGCCGGGAGGGGAAGCCCGGCGGCACGGCCTGTGCACGGAAGGCGTGAGACCCATGCCCAACAACACGACGGGCCCCGGCCCGCGGCGGGCGGACGGGGACAACCTGGCGAGGGTGCAGTTCCTGACCGTCGCCGAGGTCGCCGCCGCCATGCGGGTGTCGAAGATGACGGTGTACCGGCTCGTGCACAACGGGGAGCTGCCCGCGGTCCGCGTGGGCCGCAGTTTCCGGGTGCCCGAGGACGCGGTCCACGAGTACCTGCGCGGCTCCTACTTCGACGCCGGCTGACCGGCACCTGACGGGGTCGGCGAGACGCTCGCCGCACCCCTCCACCACCGGCCGTCGCAGGGGCGGCCGGTACGGTGGTGTGTCTGCGACCGCCTCGGTCGCCCCCTGTCTCCACCCGCGGTTCACGAGAGGTTCCCCTATGGGCTCGGTCATCAAGAAGCGTCGCAAGCGGATGTCGAAGAAGAAGCACCGTAAGCTCCTGCGCAAGACCCGCGTGCAGCGTCGCAAGCTCGGCAAGTAGGCCCCGGGCCCCGCGCGGGGTCTGTCGGGGGCGGCCGGCCGGGTCGCAGCCATCCATCGGGGGAGTTGTCCAGGGTCATGTCCGAGGCGCCGTCCGTCGTCCTCGTCACCGGGGTGAGCCGCTTCCTGGGCGGCCACCTGGCGGCGCGCCTGGCGGCCGACCCGTCGATCGAGCGGGTCCTCGGCGTCGACACCACGCCGCCGTCGCGGGAGATGCGGCGGCGGATGGGTCGCGCCGAGTTCGTGCGCGTGGACATCCGCAACCCGCTGATCGGCAAGGTCATCTCCACCGCGAAGGTCGACACCGTCGTCCACGCGTCCCTCTCGGGCAACCCCGGCGCGTCCGGCGGCCGCTCGATGATGATGGAGATGAACGTCATCGGGACGATGCAGCTGCTCGCGGCCTGCCAGCGCTCCGAGACGGTCCGGCGCCTCGTCGTGAAGTCGACGAGCGCGGTCTACGGCGCGAGCCGGCGTGACCCCGCGACGTTCACCGAGACCACCGAGCCCAAGGCGATCCCGCCCGGCGGGTACGCCAAGGACGCCGTCGAGATCGAGGGCTACGTCCGGAGCTTCTCGCGGCGCCGGCCCGACATCCCGGTGACGACGCTGCGGTTCGTCAACCTCATCGGGCCGCGGATCGACACGTCGTTCGTGCGGTACTTCTCGCTGCCGGTGGTGCCGGTGGTGCTCGGGTACGACGCACGCGTCCAGCTCCTGCACGAGGAGGACGCGGTCGCGGTGCTCGAGCGCGCCGCCGCGCAGGACCTGCCCGGGGTGTTCAACGTCGGCGGCGCCGGGGTGCTCATGCTCTCCCAGGCGATCCGGCGTGCGGGGCGCCTCTCGTTGCCGATCCCGCAGCCCGCGGTGCCGCTCGTCGGCCGGTTCACGCGGCGCGCCCGCCTCGTGGACTTCTCGCCCGAACAGATGCGGCTGCTCAACTTCGGCCGCGTGGTCGACACGACGAAGCTGCGCACCGAGTTCGGTTTCACCCCGCGGTGGACCACCGTCCAGGCCTTCGACGACTTCGTCGCCGGACGCAACCTGCGACCGGTGATCGACCCGGCCACGTGGGGCAAGGCGCAGGACGCGGCGCTCGCCGTGGCCCGGGCGCTGCCCTCCCGCGCCTGACATCCCGCCCGACCCGCCCGCCCCGTCTCCCGGAAGGTGACGTCATGCCCGAGGCCCGGGTGATCCCGCTGCGTCAAGACGGCGGGGGTCCCCGACAGCGTTCGCGTCCCGCGCCGCGCCGGGCGAGCCGACCGGGTGTCGGGTCGCTCCAGGAGCGCACCGCGGCCGCGCGGGGCCTCGGCGGCGGTACGGACGAGGTGACCGACGCGGGGCAGACGCTGGACGCCCCGGCCGGCGAGCTCGCGGCCCTGCCGACGCCCGGCCCGACCGAGCTCGAGGCACGGGTCGCCGAGGTCGGCGAGTTCCTGCAGCGCCGCCTCACCGGCCGCTACACCGTCGACGACTTCGGCTTCGACCGCGACCTCACCGAGCACGTGGTCATGCCGCTGCTGCGGCCGCTGTACGAGAAGTGGTTCCGGGTCGAGACCATCGGCACGGAGAACGTGCCGCTGTCGGGCGGGGCACTGCTCGTCGCCAACCACTCCGGCACGCTGCCCCTCGACGCCCTGATGACGACGGTGGCGGCGCACGACGACCTGCCCGTGCCGCGCCACCTGCGCATGCTCGCCGCCGACCTCGTCTTCGGCCTGCCCGGCGTCGGCGCCGCGGCCCGCAAGGCCGGGCACACGCTGGCCTGCAACGCCGACGCCGAGGCCCTGCTGTCGGCCGGCGAGCTCGTCGGCGTCTGGCCCGAGGGCTTCAAGGGCATCGGCAAGGACTTCGCCGACCGGTACAAGCTGCAGCGCTTCGGGCGCGGCGGCTTCGTCTCGGCGGCCCTGCGGTGCGGGGTGCCGATCATCCCCTGCTCCATCGTCGGCGCCGAGGAGATCTACCCGAAGATCGCCGACCTCGGCGCCGTCGCGCGGCTGCTCGGCGTCCCGTACTTCCCGATCACCCCGACCTGGCCGCTGCTCGGGCCGCTCGGCCTCGTGCCGCTGCCGTCGAAGTGGTACATCGAGTTCGGCGAGCCGATCCACACCGAGTCCTACGAGCCCGGCGCCGCGGACGACCCGATGCTGGTGTTCAACCTGACCGACCAGGTGCGCGAGAACATCCAGCAGACGCTGTACCGCCTGCTCGCGGGCCGGCGGAACGCCTTCTTGGGCTAACCGACCAGCCGGCGGCGGTAGGCCAGGCCCCCGACGACGGCGCCGGCCACCGCGCCGGCGCCAAGCACCGACGGCACGCCGATGCGGGCCGCCTTGCGCCCCGAGCGGAAGTCGCGGATCTCCCAGCCCCGGCGCCGCGCGAGCTGGCGCAGGTCGGAGTCCGGGTTGACCGCGACGGCCGTGCCGACGACCGAGAGCATCGGGGCGTCGTTGACCGAGTCGGAGTACGCCGCGCAGCGCCGCAGGTCGAGGCCCTCGCGGGCGGCCAGCGCGCGCACCGCGTGGGCCTTGGCCGGGCCGTGGAGCAGCTCGCCGACCAGCCGCCCGGTGTAGACGCCGTCCTCGCTCTCGGCGACGGTGCCGAGCGCGCCGGTGAGCCCGAGGCGGCGGGCGATGATGCGGGCGAGCTCGAGCGGCGTCGCGGTGACCAGCCAGACGCGCTGCCCGGCGTCCAGGTGCATCTGGGCGAGCGCGCGCGTGCCCTCCCAGATCCGGTCGGCCATGAGCTCGTCGTAGATCTCCTCGCCGAGCTCGACCAGCTCGGCCACCGACTGCCCCGCGACGAACGACAGCGCCTGCTCGCGGTGCGCCCGGACGTCGTCGGGCGTGCCCTCGCCGCCGAGCCGGAACTTGAGCTGCTGCCAGACGAAGCCGCGCAGGTCGGAGCCGGAGAAGAAGTTGCGGGCCGCGAGGCCGCGGGCGAAGTGGAAGATCGACGCGCCCATCATCATCGTGTTGTCGACGTCGAAGAACGCGGCGGCGGTGAGGTCCGGCGGGACCTTGGGCGACGGCGGGTGCTCGCGGATGTCCGGCGCCTCGGCGGAGGCGGCCGCGGCGGCGGGCCCGCCCCCGGCCAGCTCGCCGTCGGGCGCCCCCTCGGCCGCGGCGGCGGCGGTGGCGAGGTCCGCCGGGCTCTCGCCGACGGTGGGGTCGGTGGTCGGCCCGGCGCTCTCCGGCACCGACTCGAGGAGCTCGGAGGCGGTGGGTCCCCCGACGTCCGGGTCGGCGAGCGCGGCCTCGGCGGACGCCTCGCCCGCGCGCCGCGCCGCCTCGCGCTCCGCCTGCAACCGGCGCTCGCGCCGTCGTCCCACCGGCGGACCCTCCCCGTTGATGTCCGTCCCGGGATCCACGCCGGCCGGGGCGGGACGGAACGACATCGACCCCGCGGCGGTGCGTCCTCACCCTAGACGGGAGCCACGACGGCGGGGTGCCCCGCGACCGGCCCGCCCCGAGGCCGGGGGTCAGCCGAGGCTGAGACCGGGCAGACCGGGCAGCAGCGGCGGCACGTCGACCTGCGGCAGCAGCGGCACCGGCAGCGGGACCCGCACCGGCGGCGGCGCGTCCTCACCGGCGTCGTCGGAGTCCTGCGACGAGCCCGAGTCCTCGTCGGAGCCGCCGTCCCGCGTCGACGACTCGCTCGAGCTGGTGCTCGTGCGGCTCGTCGTCGTGGTGGTGGTCGTGGAGGTCGACGTCTCGGTGGCCGAGACGTCGGTGCGCTCCGGCGTCGCCGTCGAGGGCGAGGTGGAGGTGTCGCACTCGCGGACCGGCAGCGGCCCGAGGTCGTCGCTCTCGTTCCCGGTCGCGCAGCGCTGCGGGCCGCCGAGCGCGGTGGCGCGCTGGCCGAGGCGCTGCAGCATCTGCTGGGACTGGGCGGCGGCGCCGCGCCCGTCGGTGTCGAGCGAGGGGCTCAGGGTGTCGATCCGCGCCGACTGCTCGCGCGCCCACTCCGCGAGCTGGGCGGGCGAGGGCCCGGTCGGCTGGCCGGCCAGCGGGAGGATGAGGCGCGAGCCCGTGCGGGCCTGCTCGTCGAAGTCGCGCAGGTTCTCCAGCACCAGCGCGGCCTCCTCGGGCCCGAGGCCCGCGGCGACCGGCCCGGCGCCCGCCGCGGTGGCGGTGTCACGGCCGATGAGGTCGGAGACCTCCTCCAGGCGGGTCGCGGCGAAGTCGAGGTGGCGCTGCCCCTTGGCCTCCTGGCCGCTGGTCAGCCCGATCTCGGCGCTCTCGGACGCCCGCTTGATCCCGTAGAGCATCTCGCCGGGCAGCGAGCCGCGGCTGAGCAGCACGGTCAGGGCGCCGAGCAGCAGGACCGCGCACGCCCCGCCCACCAGCGAGGAGATCAGGCGGGTCGAGCGCCGGCGGGACGTGGCCCTGGTCCCGGGACGACCGTCGCCGGGGCGAGTGCTCCCGCGCCGGGTGGTCGCACCGGCCCGGCCGGCCCCCCGACCGCCGACCGGACCGGAGTCCGGGGAGCGCAGGACACGGGTGCGCTCGCGCGGGAGCTGGGCCCGACCGCCCTGGGCGGTGCCCCCGGTGATCTCGGCCATGACGGCGGCCCGCATGCGGGCGCTGGCGTCGGCGTCGGGGCCGATGGCGTCCCGCCCGGCGGCCCGCAGCGCCGCGGCGAGCTCGAGGTCACGGGCCAGGTCACGGGCGAGGTCGGGATCGCGGGCCGGGTCGACGCCACCCGCACGAGAGGGATGCGGCGGACGCCCCGTGGCGTCGCGCTGCTCCCAGACGCGAGCGAAGAGCTCGTCGTCCTCGTCGTGCCCGCTCGACATGCCGCCCGTCCTCATCGTCCGCGCGTCACTTTCCGTGCGCGCCGTGCTCGTCGCTGGGTTGAACGACGAGACGGGCGACCGGTTACGACGATGCGGTGTGCGGTTCGAACCACAACGATGTGACTCACCGCAGCCCCTCGGGCAACAGTTGAGCGAGCCGACGGACCGCCCGGTGCTGGAGCGCCTTCACGGCGCCCTCGTTGCGGCCCATGATCTCCGCGGTCTCGGCCACGGAGAGTCCCTGCAGGAAGCGCAGGGCGATGCACTCCTGCTGGTCGTCACCGAGACGGGCGACGCAACGGAGCAGCTCGGCGTGGGTGGCGCCCGCGATGACCTCGGTCTCCGGGCTGGGCCGCACGCTCGACGGCGCGACGTCGGCGACCTCGGCGGTCGAGTGCTCGAGCCGGTAGCGGCTGGACTTCACGTGGTCGAGCACGAGGTTCCGGGCGATCGTCACGAACCAGGCGCCGATGTCGCGGCCCTGGTAGCTCACCGAGGTGATCCGGCGGAACGCGCGGACGAAGGTCTCCTGGGTGAGGTCCTCCGCGGCCGGGCGGTCGCCGAGGCGGAAGAGCACGAACCGGAAGACGGTGTCGTGGTAGCGGTCGAAGAGCTGACCGAACGCCTGGGTGTCGCCGTCCTGCGCGAGGCGGACGAGCGCCCAGCCCTCGGCGGTGGCGCCGTCGTCGGGGAGGTCGTCGGGCAGGTCGTCCTGCAGCTCGTCGGGGAGCTCCTCGTCGACCGCGGGACCGCCCGGCGCCGACTCCTCGGGCACCGCACCCGTGTGCGGGTCGCCCGGCGGGCGCAGCGGCACCGCGGCCGTGGGCGTCGCGCCGTCCGCGGGGGGCGGGCCGGGCTGCGCCGTGGTCGGGGGCAGCGGGCCGGTACCGGTGCGGGGCGCCGGAGGGGCGGGCGGGGCCAGCGGGACCGGGGGCATCGTGTCGGGGCGCGGGAGCCCGGCCGGCGGCGTCGGGCGGCCCTCGGGGGGACGCCCGCGGCCGGGTCGGCGGGTGGGCGGCGCGTCCGCGGGGGCCTGGTCGGCCGGGGGCCACGTGTCCTCGCGGCGGCGCTGCGCCGGGTACGCGAGCGGCGCGGTCGGCGGGGCGACGGGACCGTGCCCGTTCCCGCGCGCGTCGAGGACGGGCTCGGGCGGGGTGTCGGTGCCGGTCGCCCCGCGGGAACGCCCCACGGAGACCTGGCCGCCGGTGCCGCCCGTGCCGTTGCCGCGCCGGCCGCCGCCCCGCGCGGGCACGGGGCCGGGGCCGGGCTCGTCGGCGGGGTCGGGTGCCGCGCGCCTCACAGCGCTCCGGGGGGAGGACGGCGCATCGCGGAGCCCGCGGACGCGTTGTGCACGGCAGGGACCCCACGGGGGAGGCGACGGGCGACGGTGGAACGGGCGACGGTGGAGCAGAGGACCGGGCCGCGGGGCCGGACGACACGGCGCGCGCAGGCCCGGCCGAGGTGACCGGCAGCGTCGGACATGCCCTCCCCCTCGATCGACCTTCCCCGACCGGCATCCCCCCGAGGGGGCGTCGGCTGGGGAGCATACGTGCGGCGTGAGATGCCCTGACACCGGCGCGCCCGCGGGGGTGCCGACCCTCTCCGACCTGCACCGACGGTGCGACGAGCGGCCATTCGGACGCATCCCGGGGCTCCGCGTGGGGCCCCGGGGACCGTGCGAGACTGCCGCCGGGCGGTGCACCGGGACGGTCCGGGACGGAGGCGACGGGGCGGTGGCGGACGAGCGGTCCGACGAGCGGGCGATGACGTCGGTGGGCGGTGCGACGGGCGGTCGCCCCGACGGGTCGACGGGGTCCGCGTCGCCCGCCGTCACCGGATCCGGCGGTCTGCCCGACACTCTCCCCGGCACCTCGTCCGAGGCGCCCGGCGCGTCCGACGAGGAGGAGGCGGTGCGTGTGCTCGTGCTCGTACGCGCCGACTGCCGGACCTGCGACCGGATGGAGGGCGTGGTGCGCGAGATCTGCGGCCGCGTCGGCGAGGAGCACGCGGTGGTCGACGTCGACGGGCCGGGCGCCGACCCGGAGTGGCGCGCCGAGTACGGCGACCGCATCCCCGTCGTCCTCGTCGACGGCGTCGAGATCGCCTCGTGGCGCCTGGAGCCCGACGACCTGGTCCGGGCGTTGGGAGCGCCCCGGTGACCGCCCCCGCGCCGGCCGACGTGCCGATCCTGCAGACCGCCTCGTCCCTGGTGGAGCTGACGCTCGACACCTACGTCCGCCTCCAGCGCCTCGCCTTCGGCGGCGGGGCGTCCGCGCCGGCGCCGGTGCGCGAGCTGCTCGTGGCGGCCGTGGCGGCCCTCGAGCGGGCGCGGACCGACCTCGCCGAGGCCACGCGTGACGCGGGCGGGCGGGTGCAGACCGACCCCGACCCGGAGTACGCGCCGGTCGTCGAGCAGGCGCTGCCGACGGTGCGGGGCCCGGGCGACGTGGTCGGGCTCGCGCTGACCCTCGAGGACGTCCTCGCCCAGACGCTCGTCAGCGACGTCGTCGAGCTCTCCGCGCCGCCGGTGCGCGCCACGGTCGCCGGGCACGCCGCGGCGGCCGCGCGGCGCAAGGCCCTGCTGCTGACCCTGCAGACGCTGCTCGCGAGCGGGCGGACCGAGCTGGTCGCCGCGCCCCCGGACCTGCTCGCCCTGCCCCCGGGCGCGGGCACCGTCGGCTTCCCCGACGTCCTGTTCCCCACGGAGAAGGCCTCGCCGCCGACCGAGGGGACGCCGCGATGACGCCCCGGCCGTTCTCCCGGCGCGGCTTCCTCGTCGGGCTCGGCGCGCTCGCCGGGGCCGCGGGCCTTGCCGCGTGCTCGAACGAGGCGCCGCCGGGCCCGCCCGCGCCGGGCGCGCCGCCCTCGCCGACGACCACGACGTCGACCGACCCGGCGGCCTACGAGGGCGAGGTGGCCTGGGTCGCCCTGGGCGCCGCGCTCTCCGGGCTCGCCGGCGACCTGCTCGGCCAGGCCGCCACCGGCGCCGGCCAGGGGCGCTTCGGCGCGGTCCCGGCCGTCGTGTCCGCCTACCTGTCCGGCGCCGCCGCCCAGCACGTGGCGCACGCGGAGGCGTGGAACCGGCTGCTCACCGCCGGCGGGCGTCCCGCGGTCACCGGCTACCCCCTCACCGTCGAGCCCGCCCTGCGCGAGCGGCTCGACGCGGCCCGCGCCCCGGTCGACCTCCTGGGCCTCGCCGCCGACCTCACGGGCACCGTCGCGGCCACCGTGACCCGGATCGTGGGCGAGGTCACGGACGCGTCCGCCGTCACGCTCGCGGCGGGTGTCGGACCCGTCGTGGCCATGCACGGCGCCACCGCCGACTTCCTCCTGGGACGTCCGCCCACCGCACCCACGGACCCCATCGCCGGTGCGCTGACCCCCGACGCGCTCACGGTCTGACGCGGACGTCCACCGGACGGCGCACCAGGGACGCCGGGTACCGCGCCGTGCTGCTCCGGACGGGGTTCGGGCGCGGCGTCGGAGCGCGACCGGTGGCAGACTGGAGGCCTCCGCCGGTCGGCACGACGCCTGCACGACGCGGCGCGGTCCGCGTCGGCGCGGTGGGTACCCCAGCCCCGCTGTGCGGCGGCTCGCGGCGATTTTGTGCGTGCGTTCACGAGCGCTAGCGTTGTCCGGAACGGTTCCGGGGACGTCCGCGTGGTGCAGTGCCGCGAGGTGCGGGCCCGCGCGAGGGGTGCGGAGACCCGTCGCGCCGCGCGGCACGCGAGCGAGGGATGACAGGAGGCGCCCGGAAGTGACGGTCGACCGCGGCACCCGGCCCTCCCGACGCCCGGTGCCGTCGACCCGGACGCCCGAGGACGCCCTCGCGCCGGTCGACGCCCAGGACACGACCGACCAGACCGACGCCGCCACCCGTCCCGTGCCCGAGGCCACGGTGGCGCGCCTGGCGGTCTACCTGCGCGTGCTCACCACGCTGCTCGACGAGGGTCGCGGCACGGTGTCCAGCGAGGAACTGGCCGCCGCCGCCGGCGTGAACTCGACGACGCTGCGCAAGGACCTCTCCCACATCGGCTCGTCCGGCGTGCGCGGGGTCGGGTACGACGTGTCCCGGCTCACCGCCGAGGTCGAGGCCACCCTGGGCCTGACGCGGCCGCACGCGGTGGCACTGGTCGGGGTCGGCAACCTCGGGCACGCCCTGGCCGGCTACGGGGGCTTCGCGCAGCGCGGCTTCCCCGTCGCGGCCCTCTTCGACGTCGACCCGGCGCTCGTCGGCACCACCATCGGCGGCGTCGAGGTCGAGCACGCGGACGCGATCGGCGCCGTGTGCGCCGCCCGCGGCGTGACCATCGGCGTGGTCGCGACACCCGCGCCCGCCGCCCAGCGCGTCTGCGACCACCTCGTGGCCGCCGGCGTGCGCAGCATCCTCAACTTCGCGCCCACCGTGCTCTCGGTGCCGGCGGGGGTCGAGGTGCGCAAGGTGGACCTGGCGGTGGAGATGCAGGTGCTCTCGTTCCACGTCGCCCGACGGCACGGCACCGTGCCGGCGGCCGGCCCGGCCGGGGAGCTCACCCGGCCCGCAGACCAGACCCCGCGAGAGGCGGTCTCCCGATGAGCCTGCTCCTGGTCGGCGTCTCGCACCGCACCGCTGAGGTGCCGGTGCTCGAGCGCGTCGCCGTGTCCGGAGACGACACCCGCAAGGTGCTCGACGACCTGCTCACCGGCGAGCACGTCACCGAGGCGATGCTCGTGTCCACGTGCAACCGCGTCGAGATCTACGCGGTGGTCGAGACGTTCCACGGCGGCCTCACCGAGGTCACCGACGTCCTCGCCCGCCACGCGCACGCGGAGGTCTCCGACCTCACCGACCACCTCTACGTGCACTACGCCGGCTCCGCGGTGGAGCACCTGTTCTCCGTGGCCGCCGGGCTCGACTCGATGGTGGTCGGCGAGGCCCAGATCCTGGGCCAGCTGCGCGCTGCGTACGCCGACGCCCGCGAGCTCGGGTCGGCGGGCCGGGTGCTGCACGAGCTGGCCCAGCAGGCGCTGCGGGTCGGCAAGCGCGCCCACGCCGAGACCGGCATCGACGCGGCCGGCGCCTCGGTGGTCTCCGAGGCCCTCGCCGACGCCGGGACCGCGCTGGGCTCGCTCGAGGGGCGCCGCGCGCTCGTCGTGGGCGCCGGGTCGATGGGCGCCCTGTCCGCCGCGCACCTGCGCCGCGCCGGCGTCGCCGAGACCGTGCTGGCCAACCGTTCCGAGGACAACGCCGAGCGGCTCGCGGTGTCGCTGCGCGCCGAGGGGGCGGCCGCCCGCGCCACCGGGCTCGACGCGCTGCCCCGCGAGATCGCCGCCGCCGACGTCGTGGTGGCGTGCACCGGCGCGGTCGGCACCGTCGTCGGCGAGGAGGACGTGCGCGCGGCCCTGGCGGGGCGCGACACCACGGCCCGCCCGCTGGTCGTCTGCGACCTCGGCCTGCCCCGCGACGTCGACCCGCGCGCGGCGGCCCTGCCCGGCGTCACCGTCGTCGACCTCGCGGCCCTCGGCGAGCGGCTGCGCTCGGCCGGCGCCGGGCGCGCGGTCGAGGAGGCCCGCGCCGTCGTCGCCGAGGAGGTGCGCGGCTACTTCGCGGCCCAGCGCACCGCCGAGGTCACCCCGACGGTCACCGCGCTGCGCCGGCGCGCGGCCGAGGTCGTCGACGGCGAGCTGCTGCGCCTGGCCGGGCGCCTGCCCGACCTCGACGACCACGCGCGCGGCGAGGTCGCCCAGACCGTGCGCCGCGTCGTCGACAAGCTGCTGCACACGCCGACGGTGCAGGTCAAGCGCCTGGCGCAGTCGCCGGGAGGGGACTCCTACGCCGAGGCGCTGCGCGAGCTCTTCGAGCTCGACCCGCAGACGCCCGCCGTGCTGGCGGCCACGGAGACGGTCGCCGAGACGGTCCCGGGGACGGTGCCGGGCACCACGACGAGCGTCGAGCCCGGCGACGGCATGGACCAGGCCCTCAGCGGGGGGCGGCGATGACCGTGACCGACACCGCGGAGACGGGGACGCTGCTCGGCGAGGGCGCCCGCACCATCCGCATCGGCACCCGCGCGAGCCTGCTCGCCCGCACCCAGACCGACATCGTCGCCGCGGCGCTGACCGCGGCCGGCGCGACGGTCGAGGTCGTCACGATCTCCACCGAGGGCGACCGGTCCCAGGCGGCGGGCACGCCGATCGCGGGCAGCGGGGTGGGCGTGTTCGTCACCGCGTTGCGCGACGCGCTGCTCGCCGGCGAGATCGACGTCGCCGTGCACTCCTACAAGGACCTGCCGACCGCCGCGGTGCCCGGCCTGGTGCTCGCCGCCGTGCCGGCGCGCGAGGACCCGCGCGATGCGCTCGTCGCCCGCGACGGCATGGTGCTCGGCGAGCTGCCGCCGGGCGCGGTGGTGGGCACGGGCTCGCCGCGGCGCGTCGCGCAGATCGCCGCGCTCGGGCTGGGCCTGCAGCTCGTCCCGATCCGGGGCAACGTCGACACCCGGATCGGCAAGGTGAGGCGCGGCGAGCTCGACGCCGTCGTGCTCGCCCGCGCCGGGCTGGCCCGCCTCGGGCGGGTCGGCGAGGCCACCGAGGTGCTCGACCCCCTGCAGGTGCTCCCCGCGCCCGCGCAGGGCGCGCTCGCCTGCGAGTGCCGAAGGCAGGACACCGCGCTCGAGCACCTCCTGCGCTCCACGCTGCACGACGAGGGCGTCGCGGTGGCCGTCACGGCCGAGCGCGCCGTCCTGGGTGCGCTGGGTTCGCCCTGCAGCGCCCCGATCGGGGCGCTCGCCGAGGTCGTCGAGGACCTCGACGACGACGGACGCGTGATCGAACGGCTGTCGCTGCGCGCGGTGGCCACCACGGCGGACGGCGCGCTCGTGCGCGGTTCCGCCACCGGAGAGACCGAGGACGCCGAGCGGATCGGCCGGGAGCTGGCCGAGGAACTGCTCGCCGACGGGGCGGAGCCGTCGGGGTACGCGATGCCCGTCAGCGAGGCAGGGTCCCGTCCGGGCCCGGACGCCGTCGCCGGCGAGGCCCCGCCGCCCGCCTCCTGAACACCACGATGGGAACGGAAGACATGACAGCACCCTCGACGACCGCCGGCCGGGTCGCCTTCGTCGGCAGCGGACCCGGGGACCCCGGGCTGCTGACCGTACGGGCGCGCGACGCCCTCGCCGCCGCCACGCTGGTCGTCGCCGACCGTGGCGTCCCCGCGGACGTGCTCGGCACGCTGCCGTCGTCGGTGACGGTGCGCCCGGTCGGGCACGCCGGCGACGACCCCGCGGCGGGGGGCCCGGCCACCGATGCGGTCGTGGCGCCGAGCTTCGCCGCCGACGACCCGGCCGCGACCGGCGCCGGCCCCGCGCCGGCCGACCCCGCGGCGCTCGCCGAGACGGTCGTGACCGAGGCCCGGGGCGGTGCCTCGGTCGTGCGCCTGTGCCTGGGCGACCCGCTCGTGCGCCCCGACGTCGTCACCGAGGTGCGCGCCGTCGCCGCGGCCGGTGTCCCCTTCGACGTCGTGCCCGGCATGCCCGCCGACACGGCGGTCCCGACCTACGCCGGCGTGGCGCTCGGCCCGGCCCACACCACGGTGGACCTCACCGCGGGCGAGGCCGTCGACTACGCCGCGCTCTCCGTCGCACCCGGCCCGCTGGTCCTGCAGGCCACGGCCGCGGAGCTCGCGGGGGCGTCGGCGCAGCTGGTGGAGAACGGCTGGAAGCCCGGCACGCCCGCGCTGGTCACCACGGCCGGCACCGGCTCGCGCCAGCGCACCGTCGAGACCAGCCTGGACAAGCTCGCCGCGGACGGCGCGGAGCTCGAGGGCACGCTCGTCGTGACCCTCGGCGACGCCGTCACCGACCGCGCGACGCTGTCGTGGTGGGAGTCCCGCGCGCTCTACGGCTGGCGGGTCCTCGTGCCGCGCACCAAGGACCAGGCCGGCGCGATGAGCGACCGCCTGCGCGTGCACGGCGCGGTGCCCGAGGAGGTGCCCACCATCGCGGTGGAGCCCCCGCGCAGCCCCGCGCAGATGGAGCGCGCGGTCAAGGGCCTCGTCGACGGGCGCTACCAGTGGGTCGTGTTCACCTCGGCCAACGCCGTGCGCGCCGTGTGGGAGAAGTTCGGCGAGTTCGGGCTCGACGCCCGCGCGTTCTCCGGCGTCAAGATCGCCTGCGTCGGCGAGGCCACGGCCGACGTCGTGCGCTCGTTCGGCGTGCACCCCGAGCTCGTGCCGGGCGAGGAGACCGAGCAGTCCTCCGAGGGCCTGCTCGACGTCTTCCCGCCGCACGACGACGTCCTCGACCCGGTCGACCGGGTCCTGCTCCCGCGCGCCGACATCGCCACCGAGACCCTCGCCGAGGGCCTGCAGCAGCGCGGCTGGGAGATCGACGACATCACCGCGTACCGCACGGTGCGCGCAGCCCCGCCGCCCGCGCCGGTCCGCGAGGCGATCAAGACCGGCGGGTTCGACGCCGTCTGCTTCACCTCGTCGTCCACGGTGCGCAACCTCGTCGGGATCGCCGGCAAGCCGCACGCCCGCACGATCGTCGCGTGCATCGGCCCGAAGACCGCCGAGACCGCGGTGGAGTTCGGGTTGCGCGTCGACGTCAAGCCCGAGACCGCCGACGTGCCGTCGCTGGTCGAGGCGCTCGCGTCGCACGCCGCGAAGCTCCGCGCGGAGGGCGCCCTGCCCCCGCCCCGCAAGACGAAGGCCCGCAAGCGCTGATGTTCCCGACAGACCGCCCCCGGCGCCTGCGCGCGAACCCCGGCATGCGGCGCCTCGTCGCCGAGACCGAGGTGCGCCCGCGCCACCTCGTCCTGCCGGTGTTCGTCGCCGAGGGGCTCGACTCCCCGCGGCCGATCTCGTCGATGCCGGGCGTCGTCCAGCACACGCGGGAGTCGGTGCGCAAGGCGGCGGCCGAGGCGGCGGCCGCGGGCGTCGGCGGGATCATGCTGTTCGGCGTGCCCGCCCGCCACGACGCGGTCGGGTCGGGCGCCGTCGATCCCGGGGGCATCCTCAACGTGGCGCTGGGCGACGTCCGCGCCGAGGTCGGCGACGCCCTGCCGGTCATGGCGGACACCTGCCTCGACGAGTTCACCGACCACGGCCACTGCGGGGTCCTCGACGCCGACGGCAACGTGGACAACGACGCCACCCTGCCGATCTACGGCGAGATGGCGGTGGCCCAGGCCCGCGCCGGCGCCCACGTCGTCGCGCCCAGCGGGATGATGGACGGCCAGGTCGGCGTCATCCGGGCCGCGCTCGACGAGGCCGGGTTCCGCGACACCGCGATCCTCGCCTACTCGGCCAAGTACGCCAGCGCGTTCTACGGCCCGTTCCGCGAGGCCGTCGACTCGCAGCTGCAGGGCGACCGGCGCACCTACCAGCAGGACCCCGCCAACGGCCGGGAGGCCGGCCGCGAGGCGGCGCTCGACCTCGACGAGGGCGCCGACATGGTCATGGTGAAGCCGGCGATGGGCTACCTCGACGTCCTGCGCCGGGTCGCCGACGCCGCCGACGTCCCGGTCGCGGCCTACCAGGTGTCGGGCGAGTACGCGATGATCTCCGCGGCGGTCGAGCGCGGGTGGCTCGACCGCGAGCGCACGATCCTCGAGTCCCTGACGGGCATCCGCCGCGCCGGGGCGGACATCGTGCTGACCTACTGGGCCACCGAGGCCGCCGCCTGGCTGGACCGGTGACGGTGGCCGACCACGCGCCGGCGTCCCGGTCGGTGACGCCGCCCGAGGAGGAGCCCGGCCGCCCCGGGATCGTCACTGCGGCGGTCGTGCTATGGAGCGTGCTCGGCGTCCTCATGATCGGGACGGCGCTGCTCTTCGGCCTGGGTCTGGCGTTCGGCGACCTGGACCCGGGCACGGGGCCGATCGCCGTGGTCGGCGCGATGGTCGTGCTCGCCGCCGCGGGCGTCGCCACGCTCGTCGCCGCCCGGCGGCTGCGCAGCGGCTCGCGCACGGCGCGGACGGGGCTGACGGTGCTGGGCGCGGTGCTGGCGATCGCGGGCCTGGTGCAGGTCACGTTCCTCGGGGCCGGCGGCGCCTGGTTCGTCGCCTTCGTCGTCGCCGCGGGCCTGCTGCACCTGCCCGCGGCCCGGGCCTGGTTCGGCCGGTCGGCATGACCGCGCAGGGGGACACCCGCGACGAGCCGGTGCTCTACGCCGAGACCGGCACCCGGCCCTGGATCCTGCTGTTCGGGCCGGTGCTCGCGGTGGCCGGGATGGGGCTGGAGAGCCTCGCGCCCGGCGGGGTGTCGGTGTCGCTGTGGCTCGGCGTCGGGCTGCTGGTGTTCCTCTACACGCTCGTGCTCCTGCGCAGCCGGCGGCGCTTCCTGCGGGTCGAGCTGACCCCGTCGGTGCTCGTGCAGGGCACCACCCGCCTGCCGATGTCGCAGGTCACGTCGCTGCGCCCGCCCGACGAGGAGCACCACGGCGTGCGCGTGCTCGGCGACGGCCCGGTGGTGCCGCGCCGCCTGCAGCCGGTGGTGCTGCGCCTGTCCGACGGCACCCGGGCGGTCGCCTGGGCGCGCGACGGGGCGGGTCTGCGCCGGGCGCTCGAGGACCTGCTGCGCACGCGGGCGGCGTCGTGAGGCGCGCGCTCCTGGTCACGGGCGTCGCCGTAGTGCTCGCCGTCGCCGCGGTGGTGCTGCTCGTCGCCGGCGTCGAGGTCCGCGAGACCACCGGCGGGCTGCTCGTCACCCCGATCCGCCAGCTGCACCTCGTCGGCGGCTACCTGCTCGCCGGCACCGTCGCCGGCGTCGCCGCGGTGCTGACGGCCCTGGTCGCCGTGCCCGCGCTGCGGGCGGCGCGGCGCGGGGAGCCGGCCGCCGTCGAGCACGTCGAGCACCCCGTCACGGAGGCCGCGCCGGCCGCCGAGTCCACCCCCGAACAGGCCGCCGAGCACGCCACCACGTCGACGGGATCCGAGCGCACCTCGTGACCGCCTGACCGGCGCTCGGCCCTGCCGACCTGACGGGTCTCACGGTCCCGGCCACGGCGGCCCCCGCGCGTGGCTGGGACACTGGTGACGTGACCAGTACAGCGATGACGGGCACCGGCACGTCGAGCGTCGGGCGCAGCGCCGAGCTCTTCGCGCGCGCCGAGCAGGTGGTCCCGGGCGGGGTGAACTCCCCGGTCCGCGCCTTCCGGTCGGTCGGCGGCACCCCGCGGTTCATGGTGGCGGGCTCGGGGCCGTGGCTCACCGACGCCGACGGCCACCGCTACGTCGACCTGGTCAGCTCCTGGGGCCCGATGATCCTCGGGCACGCGCACCCCGCCGTCGTCGAGGCGGTGCGCGAGGCGGCGTCGGCGGGCCTGTCGTTCGGCACGCCGACCGGCGGCGAGGTCGACCTCGCCGAGGAGCTCGTGCGCCGCGTCGAGCCCGTCGAGCAGGTGCGCCTGGTCAACTCGGGCACCGAGGCGACGATGAGCGCGGTGCGCCTCGCCCGCGGGTTCACCGGGCGCAGCGTCGTCGTGAAGTTCGCCGGCTGCTACCACGGCCACGTCGACGCCCTGCTCGCCGAGGCGGGCTCCGGCGTCGCCACCTTCGGGCTGCCCTCGACGCCCGGCGTCACCGGCGCGCAGGCCACCGACACGATCGTCCTGCCCTACAACGACCTCGACGGCGTCGCGCAGGTGTTCGCCGAGCGCGGCCAGGACATCGCCTGCGTCATCACCGAGGCGGCCGCGGGCAACATGGGCGCGGTCGCCCCGGACGACGGCTTCAACGCCGGGCTCAAGCGGCTCTGCCAGGCCCACGGCGCGCTGCTGATCATCGACGAGGTGATGACGGGCTTCCGCGTCTCGTCCGCGGGCTGGTACGGCCTCGAGGGCGTCGCCGGCGACCTGTACTGCTTCGGCAAGGTCATGTCCGGCGGCCTGCCGGCCGCGGCGTTCGGTGGCCGCGCCGACGTCATGGCCCAGCTCGCCCCGGCCGGTCCCGTCTACCAGGCGGGCACGCTCGCCGGGAACCCCGTGGCCGTGGCGGCGGGGCTCACGACGTTGCGGCACGCGACCCCGGAGGTCTACACGGCGCTGGACGCGAACGCCGACCGCCTGCACGGCCTGTTCACCGACGCGCTCACCGAGGCCGGGGTCGTGCACACGATCCAGCGCGCGGGCTCGCTGATCTCGATCCGCTTCGCCGAGGGGGTGGGGCGCGACTACGACGACATGCGCGCCGCCGAGACCTGGCGCTTCCCGCCGTTCTTCCACGCCCTGCTCGACCACGGCGTCTACGCCCCGCCGAGCGTGTTCGAGGCGTGCTTCATCTCCGCCGCGCTCGACGACGACGCGTTCTCGGTGATCGCCGACGCGCTGCCGGTCGCGGCGCGGGCGGCGGCCGCGGCGACGGCGCCGGAGGCTTCGTGAGCGCTGAGGGCACGGTCCGCACCACCGTCCACCTCGTCCGGCACGGTGAGGTCCACAACCCCGAGAAGATCCTCTACGGGCGCCTGCCCGGCTACGGCCTCTCCGACCGGGGACGCGAGCAGGCGCTGCGGGTGGCCGCGCACCTCGGGGGCCACCACGTCGCGGCGCTGTTCGTCTCGCCGATGCAGCGCGCGCAGGAGACCGCCGTGCCCATCGCCGAGGCGCTGGACCTGACGCCGGTCACCGACGAGCGCCTGATCGAGGCCGGCAACGCGTTCGAGGGGCTCACGGTCGGGGTCGGCGACGGCGCGCTGCGCCGGCCCGAGTACTGGCCGCTGCTGCGCAACCCGTTCCGCCCGTCGTGGGGCGAGCCGTACCTCGAGATCGCGCACCGCATGCTCGGCGTCGTCCACCGCGCGCGGACCGCGGCGGCCGGGCACGAGGCGGTGTGCGTGTCGCACCAGCTCCCGATCTGGACCCTGCGCCGCTTCCTGGCCGGCGAGCGGCTCTGGCACGACCCGCGCCGCCGGCAGTGCTCGCTCGGCTCGGTGACGAGCTTCCTCTTCGACGACGAGAGCCTCGCCGACATCGCCTACGCCGAGCCCGGCGGCGTCACCGACCCGACGGCCACGGGGGCCTGACGTGCGCGCGCTCCTGCTGGTGCTGGCGACGCTGCTGCTCGTCGCCGGCTGCTCGTCGGACGCCCCGGAGGGCGAGTTCACCTTCGGCGGCGCCGGCGGGCGGACCACCGTCGTCTACGACCCGCCCGAGACCCGCGGCGTGCTGCCGCCGGTGAGCGGGGAGAGCCTGCTCGAGCCCGGCCGGCAGCTCTCGACCGAGGCGTGGCGGGGTCAGGTCGTCGTGCTCAACGTGTGGGGCTCGTGGTGCGGGCCGTGCCGGGCGGAGGCCGACGCCCTCGACCAGGTCGCCGTCGCGTCGGCACCCCGCGGCGTGCAGTTCCTCGGGATCGACGTCCGCGACCAGCGCAGCGCGGCCGCCGACTTCGTGCGCGACCGCGGCGTCGTCTACCCGTCGATCTTCGACCCGCCGGGCCGGTCGCTGCTCGTGCTGCGCGGCTATCCGCGCAACGCGGTGCCGTCGACGATCGTGCTGGACCGCCAGCACCGGGTCGCGGCGGTCTTCCTCACCGCGGTGCTGGCCTCGGACCTCCAGCCCGTGGTCGACCGCGTCGCGGCGGAGCCGGCCCGGGCCAGCTGATCGCCTCCCGCGGCGTCGCCCGATCTGGGAGGCTCGTCCCAGGACCGCTCCCCGGGGGTTTGGCTTTGCTCATCTTCGGCACCCGCCGCACCGTCACGCAGCTCGCCATGGTCGTGCTGACGTGCGTGAACTGTCACCGCTCGGCCGCCAACGCGGTGATCAAGGCGGTCACGAAGTTCACGCTGTTCTTCATCCCGCTCTTCCCGATCCGCACCCGGTACGCGACGCAGTGCACGGCCTGCGGCTTCCTCATGTGGATCGACAAGGGCCAGGCCGAGCAGCTCCGGCAGGCCCCGCCGGCCGGCCCCGCGGGCCCGCCGCCGCTGCCCGGGCAGTACCAGGCGGGCCAGTACCAGCCGGGGCCGTCCCCGCACCAGTACCCCCAGCAGCAGTACCCCCAGCAGGGGTCGGCGCCGGGGATGCCCGGCGCCGCCCCCTGGGCCCCGTCCCACGACGGCGGCACGAACGGCCACGCGGCGCGGGGTCACCAGTAGCGAGCAGCCGCTACCCGCCGCGGCGGGCGACGAAGTCGGCGCGCGCCCGCGCCGGGCGGCCGTCCGTCCGCGGGCCGGTGCGGCGTGGGGCGGCGGGGCGTGGGACGGCGGGGCTTGGGGCGGCGGGGCGGTCATCGGTGCCCGTCGACCGGCCGCGGGCCGCGGCCCGGCGCTCGGCGCGGTTGGCGGGAGCGGGCTGGGGTGTGGGGACGTCTCGCACGGTTGACCTCCTGGTGTGGTCGGCGGACGCCGCCGGCGCCGGGCGACCAGGCAGCCCTCACGGTCACGAGGGAGATCGACATCGACCGCACGGGCTCCCGGGTCGACGCCCGGGACGCGGGCGGCGGGAGGGCAGCGGAGGGGGCGCGGGCCGCTGGCGGGCCCCGCGCCTCAGGAGTCGATGTCCACGAGCGGGGACGGTAGGAGGCGTCCGGCTCCCGGCGCCACCGGTTTTCCGGGGACGGTCACTCCACGGCGTCCTCGTCTCCTACGACACATCGTCGGAGATCGGCCCCCGTGCTCACGCGCGCACGACCGGCGCGTCCTACCCTGGACGGGTCATGAACCTGACCGAGGTGGCCACGTCCGGCCCCGTCCTGCTCGCGGTGCTGCTGTCGGTGGCCGCGGGCGCGGTCAGCTTCGCCTCGCCCTGCGTCGTGCCGCTGGTGCCGGGCTACCTCGCCTACCTCGCCGGTCTCGTCGGGGCCGACGCCCCGGCCGTCACCGAGGACGAGGCCCGCGTCCAGGCCGCCGAGCGCCGCGCGGCGGTGACGGGCGAGCTCCCCGCCGCGGGCACGGCCACGGCGGCACCCCGCCGGTCGCGACGCCTCCGGGTCGCCGGCGCGGCGGCGCTGTTCGTGCTCGGGTTCACGGTGGTGTTCGTCGTCGGCCTCGGCTCGGTCGTCTGGCTCGCCGACGCCCTGCTCGCCAACGAGGCGCTGCTGCAGCGTCTCGGGGGCGTGGTCACCGTGGCCATGGGCCTCGTGTTCCTCGGCCTCGTGCCCGCGCTGCAGCGCGACAGCCGCCCGCACTGGGTCCCGCGCACGGGCCTGCTCGGCGCGCCCCTGCTCGGCGCGACGTTCGGGCTGGGCTGGACGCCGTGCCTCGGCCCGACGCTCGCCGGGGTCGTCGCGCTGGCCAGCGGCACGGACGCCGGGTCGGCGGGGGTCCGCGGGATCGTCCTGCTGCTCGCCTACTGCGTCGGGCTCGGCGTGCCGTTCGTGCTCATCGCGCTGGGCGCGGGGCGGGCCGTGCGGGCCCAGGCCTGGCTGCGGCGGCACAGCCGGCGCATCCAGATCGTCGGCGGCGTCGCGCTGGTCGTCGTCGGCCTGCTGCTCGCCACCGGCCTGTGGGCCGAGATCGTCGCCCTGCTGCGCGGACCCGTCGCCGGCTTCACCACTCCTCTGTAGGCACCATGACCTCCACCCTGCAGGCACCCCCGGGCGAGGCGGGCCCGCCGCCGACCCGGCCGGGCCCGGGCCGGCGCGCCCTCGCGCTCGCCCGCAACACCTGGCGCGGCCTGACGAGCATGCGCACCGCGCTGATCCTGCTCTTCCTGCTCGCCGTGGCCGCCCTGCCCGGCGCGCTGCTGCCCCAGCGCACGCCGAGCCCCAACGCCGTCGACGACTACCTCACCCAGCACCCCACCCTCGGCCCGTTCTTCGACGACCTCGGCCTCTTCGACGTCTTCGCGACCCCGTGGTTCGCGGCGATCTACCTGCTGCTGTTCGTCTCGCTCATCGGCTGCCTCGTGCCGCGTTCGTTCGAGCACGTGCGCGGCCTGCGCGCCGAGCCCGTGTCGGTGCCCCGCAACCTCGCCCGCCTGCCCCACCACGCGCAGGGCTCGTCGGACGAGGACCCGGACGCGGTCGTCGACGCCGCGCGCCGGCGGCTGCGGGGCTGGAAGGTCGCGGTGCGCTCGGAGCCGGGCGGTGTGCGGACGCTGTCGGCGGAGAAGGGCGCGCTGCGCGAGGTCGGCAACCTGGTCTTCCACCTCAGCCTCGTCGCGCTGCTCGGCGGCATCGCCGTCGGCAAGCTCGTCGGCTACGAGGGCCAGGTCATCGTCATGGCCGACGGCAGCGAGTTCTGCAACAGCGGCATCTACGCCTACGACTCGTTCCGCCCCGGGCTGCAGGTCGACGGCACCGGCCTCGACCCGTTCTGCCTCACGGTCGACGACTTCCGCGCGACCTTCCGCCCCGACGGCCAGCCCGACTCGTTCGACGCGACCGTCCGCTACCAGGACACCGACGCCGTCGAGCGCGGCGACGGGGCGTGGCAGCAGCACGACCTCGCGGTCAACGCCCCGCTGCGCGTCGACGGCGAGCGGGTCTACCTGCTCGGGCACGGCTACGCCCCGCGCTTCACCGTGACCTTCCCGAACGGCGAGCAGCGCGTCGGCCTGATCCAGTGGCGCCCCGTCGACCAGGCGACCCTGCTCTCCGAGGGTGCGACGAAGATCGACCCGCCGGGCGTCACCGACGAGTCCGAGCGCCGCCGCTCCCAGCTCGCGATCACCGGCCTGTTCGCGCCCACGTCCTCGGGCGGCGGGCTGGTCACCTCGGTGTTCCCGGCGCCGAACGACCCGGAGGTCGCGGTCGACGTCCTGCGCGGCGACCTCGGCCTCGACTCGGGGCGCGCCCAGTCGATCTTCTCGGTGGACCAGGGCATGGTCGAGCAGGGCCGGCTCGTGCGCGTCGCCCGCGAGAACATCAAGCCCGGCGGCGAGATCACGCTCGACGACGGCACCCGCATCCGCTTCGACGGCGTCGAGAACTGGGTGTCGCTGCAGGTCTCGCACGACCCCGCCCAGACCGCGGTGCTCCTGGCCGCGATCGCGCTGCTCGGCGGGCTGACGCTGTCGCTGACGGTGCGCCGGCGCCGGTTCTGGGTGCGGGCGAGCCCGACGCTGCCGTCTACGACAGATGGTCGTACATTGGTGGTCCTCGGGGGCCTGGCCCGGACCGACCGGGCGGGCTACGGCGAGGAGTTCGGCCGGCTCGCCGCCGACCTGGTCCCGCCGCGCGACGACACCGGGGACGGCGAGCGGGGACGGGCGCGGCCCGACCCGGCGGTCCCCGAGGACGAGCTCGACGAGCTCCACGACGACGAGGTGCCCGAGGGCCCCGCGCCCGACCGGAAGGACGACGATGGTCGTTGACGCCCAGCTGGGCCAGTTCGGTGACCTGCTGTTCGGCTCCGCGCTCGCGGTCTACGTGCTCGCGATGATCCTGCACGCCGTCGAGCACGCCCTGCTGCGGCGCACGGGCACCGAGGAGGAGAGCGCCGCCCGGGTGCCCGTGGCGGCCGGGGTCACCGGGGCGGCCGCCCGCGCCGACGAGGGGCTCTCCGCCGAGGGCGCGGTCGTGGCCGCCGACCTCGACGAGCAGGACGCCCGCGAGGCCGACGCCCCGGCGCGCCGGCCCCGCAGCCGCGCCGAGCGCTTCGGGCGCACCGGGGTCTCGCTGACCGTGCTGGGCTTCGGCCTGCACCTCGCGATGCTCGTCGTGCGCGGCCTCGCCGCCCAGAGGGTGCCGTGGGGCAACATGTACGAGTTCACCGCGGCGATCTCGCTGGTCGCGGTGGGCGCCTGGCTCGTGGTGCTGCGCCGCCGGCCCGAGCTGCGGCGCCTCGGCGCGTTCGTGCTCCTGCCGGTGATCGTGCTGATGTTCCTCGCCGGCACCGTCCTCTACACGCAGACCGCGCCGGTGGTGCCCGCGCTGCGCTCGTACTGGCTCGTGGTGCACGTGTCCGCGGCGGTGATCGCCTCGGGGATCCTGCTGCTCGCCGGCGTCGCCAGCTGCCTCTACCTGCTGCGCGCGGCGCACGAGTCGAGCGGGCGCTTCGCCTGGACCTCCCGTCTGCCCTCGGCCGACGTGCTCGACCGCGTCGCGTACCGGGCCACGGCGATCGCCTTCCCGATCTGGACGTTCGCGGTGATCACCGGGGCGATCTGGGCCGAGGCGGCCTGGGGCCGCTACTGGGGCTGGGACCCCAAGGAGACGACGGCGTTCATCGCCTGGATCGTGTACGCCTGCTACCTACACGCCCGGTCGACGGCCGGCTGGCGCGGGCGCCGCGCGGCCGTGATCAACGTGGTCGGCTTCGCGGTCATGGTGTTCAACCTCTTCTTCGTCAACCTCGTCGTCACGGGCCTCCACTCGTACGCCGGCGTCGGCTGAGCCGGAGGGGCCACGCGGCGGACCCCCGGCTGCGCCGTTCCGGTCGTTCGGATCTCCCCGACGGGATACGGTGCGGCGCGCACGTGACGAGGGAGGACCGTGGCGATGGAATCCAGGGACGACGCCGGCGCCGAGCGCGAGGCGGGCGACGCAGCGCAGCGGAGCCCGACCCTGGCGAGCGGCCAGCCGCGTGACGCGGCGGCCGGGGCCTCCCCGTCCGATCCCGCGGCCACGCCCGGCTCCGGGGCCGACGAGCCGGCCGCGAGCACGCCGTCCGACACCGGCGTCACGGCCTCGCCCGGGTCCTCGTCCGGGTCCTCGTCCGGGACGCCGTCCGGCGCGCCGGGGGACGCGCACGGAGTGGCGGCGCCGGCCGACTCGCCCGAGACCACGCGCCGCGTCGACACCGCCGAGGCCGCCCGGGGTGACGCCCCCCAGCCGCGGCACCCGGGCTTCGACCCGCGCGCCGGCACCGGCCCGACCGGGCGCGTCGCCGGCCCGCCCGCCGACCGGGCGCCCGTCGCCGGCCGCTTCACGACGCCGGGTCGTGGTGCCTCGGCGGCCGCGAACGGCGGTCCGAACGGCGGGCCCTACGACCTCTCGTCCGCCCAGCTGCTGCGGCCCAGCAAGCGCCCGCCGCAGACGGGGTGGCGGCGCGCGCTCTTCGTCGGCACGGGCGGGCTGGTCAACCCCGGCGAGAGCCAGGGCGACGCGGCCCGGCGCGAGCTCATCGCGCGGGTCAACCAGCCGCTGCACGGCTGCTACAAGATCGCGATGCTGAGCCTCAAGGGCGGCGTCGGCAAGACGACCATGACCACGACGCTCGGCTCCACGTTCGCGTCCCTGCGCGGCGACCGCGTCATCGCCGTCGACGCCAACCCCGACCGCGGCACGCTGAGCCAGAAGATCCCGCTGGAGACCACGGCGACGGTGCGCCACCTGCTCCGGGACGCCGACCGGGTGCGGCGCTACTCCGACGTGCGCGCCTACACCTCCCAGGGCCCGTCGCGGCTGGAGATCCTCGCCAGCGAGCAGGACCCGGCGGTGTCCGAGGCGTTCAGCGAGGTCGACTACCGGCGCACGGTGACGCTGCTCGAGCACTTCTACAACGTCGTGCTCACCGACTGCGGCACCGGCCTCATGCACTCGGCGATGAAGGGCGTCCTCGACGTCGCCGACTCCCTGCTCATCGTCTCGTCGGCCTCGATCGACGGGGCCCGCAGCGCGTCGGCCACCCTCGACTGGCTCGACGCCCACGGCTACCGCGACCTCGTGTCCCGCTCGGTCGCCGTCATCAACTACGTGCGCCGGTCGTCGGGCAACGTCGACCTCGACCGCGTGTCCGACCACTTCGCGGCCCGGTGCCGCGCGGTCGTGCGCCTGCCGTTCGACCCGCACCTGGAGGAGGGCGCGGAGATCGAGCTGGACAAGCTCGCCTCCCGCACCCGCGCCGCCCTGCTCGAGCTCGCCGCGACCGTCGCCGACGACTTCGGCCGCGCCGGGTCGCGCGTGCGGCGCCCGGTCCTGCCGCGCTGAGCACACACGACGAGGGGCGCCCCGGTTCGGGGCGCCCCTCGTCGGTGAGCGGTGAGCCGTCGGCCCTCAGGTCGAGGGCGGGTCCTCGCGCTGGATCTTCTCGTCCAGTGACCGGAGGAACTCCGGGTCGTCGTCCGGGGCGACGGGTCGGCGCTGCGGGCGCCGGGGGGAAGCCTGACGGGTCGGGCCCGTCGGCGCGTCCTCGACCATGCCGCCGGGTCCGCCGTCGCTTCCGGCCTGCGCCGCCTGGGCGGCCATCACCTTCCACAGCAACGTCCCCACGACGACCAGGACCAGCACGGCCACGAGGAACGGGATCACTCGGACGCCTCCAGCATCTCGACGTCTCCGGCTCGCGGACGGCTCCGCGGGCCGGTCGTGCACCACGCTACCGGTCGCGCCGGGAGTCCGCGTGGCGTGCGGGAGGTAGCCGTCGGGTGACGGTCGGGTGCTCGGGACGAGCGGGACGGGTGGTGCGGGTGCGTTCCCCGGACGGCGCAGCGCGCCGGGCGGGGGATCGACGCGCACGACCGGCGACGCCACGGCCGCCGGTCGCCCCGCGTCGTCGAACGGTCCTGGTGGCGAGCGGTCCTAGTGGTGCGCCTCGCTGGTGAGCCCGTCGAGCAGCGTGCGGACCTCGGACTCGCGGAAGCGGCGGTGCCCACCCGGGGTGCGGATGGAGCCGATGCGGCCGGCGGAGGCCCACCGGGTGACGGTCTTGGGGTCGACGCGGAACATCGCCGCGACCTCGCCCGGGGTCATGAGCCGCTCGCTGGCGTCGTGAGCGATGGTCATGTCACTCCACCTTCCCTATCGCTTCACACCGTGCCCGTGCCGCCGGGGCCCGGAGTGCCGGGCCGAGGGCGGAGCGGACGTAACACAGCGAATCGTGACACCCGACCCCGTACGTACTCGAACGCTTGTATCCAGGTAAAGGGACCACAAAGGACGAAAAGGGACATCGGGGGCGGGGTGACGAGCTCCCGCGGTCTCCCCGTGCGTCCCGCCCGCGGCTGCCTACCCTGGTGGCGTGAGCTCCCAGGAACCCGGTTCCGCCGAGGCCGCCGGCACCGTGAGCAGCGAGCACGAGCCGGCTGCCGCCCCGTCCGCTGCCCCGGCGTCCTCCACCACCCCGACCCCACCGGCTGCCGCGGGCACCACCGGCAGCGTGGCCCTGGCGATCGTGCTCTACGTGGGCGCGCGCCTGGTGGTCGTCGCCGTCCTCGCGGGCGTCCTCGTGGCCGTCGGGCTGCCCCTGCTCGTGGCGCTGCTGATCGCGTTCGTCGTGGCCCTGCCGCTGTCGTTGTTCCTGTTCCGCGGCCTGCGGACCCGGCTCGCCGCCGAGGTCGACGCGGCCACCGCCACCCGCCGCGAACGCCGTGAGCGCCTGCGCGCCGAGCTCCGCGGCGACGTGGACGGGGAGGTGCGGGAGTAGAGGGCTCGCCGACCCCGCGGCGCGGGGCTCAGGTCAGCGCCAGCCCCAGCGCCGTGGCCGCCGACCACACGAGCAGGCCGAGGGCGGTGTCGCGCAGCACCGGGATGAGCTGCGGGCCCGTCGAGCCCGCCAGCACCCGGCGCAGGGCGGGGCCGAGCAGGATCAGCGCCAGCAGCCCGGCGAGCGCGCCCCAGGCGCGCAGGCTGAGGACCAGGGTCATCCCCAGCGGCACCACGACGAGCGCGGCGTAGAGCACGCGGGTGTCGCGGTCGCCGAGGACCACCGCGAGCGTGCGCTTGCCGGTCTCGATGTCCGAGCCGATGTCGCGCAGGTTGTTCGCGACGAGCACCGCGCAGGCGAGCAGCCCGACGCCCACCGAGGCGCCGATCCCGAGGCCGCTCGCCCGGCCGGTCTGGACGAACTCGGTGCCGAGCACCGCGACGGGCCCGAAGAACACGAACACCGCGATCTCGCCCAGCCCGCGGTAGCCGTAGGGCCGCGAGCCGCCGGTGTAGAACCACGCGCCGAGCAGGCACACGGCGCCGACGACGATGAGCCACCAGTGCCCGCTGTAGAGCGAGAGCGCGACGCCGGCGACCGCGGCGATCCCGAAGCAGGTGAAGGCGGCGCGCTTGACCTTGTACGGCTGGGCCGCCCCGGAGCCGACGAGGCGCAGGGGGCCGACGCGGTCGTCGTCGGTGCCTCGCACGCCGTCGGAGTAGTCGTTGGCGTAGTTCACGCCGATGACGAGCGCCACCGACACGACGAGCGCGAGCACCGCGGCCGGCGCGTCGAACCCGGCCACCCCGGCCGCTGCTCCGGTCCCCGCGAGCACCGGCGCGATCGCCGTGGGCAGCGTGCGCGGCCGGGCCCCCTCCACCCACTCCGCGACGGTCGCCACGACCGGCGACCCTACTGGCCGCCGGTGATCAGGTCAGCTAGGCGCAGGGCGGCAGCGGCGGCGCGCCCTGGATCCAGGCGGCGGGCACGTAGCGATCGGGGCGGGTGCGCAACCACAGGTTGCTGGTGCCCTGGGTGCCCGCGACGGTGCTGCCCGCGACCTGGCACTGCACCTCGACCTGGGCGCCGTCGCCGACCACCCCGCTGTCGGCGGCCGCCACGTCCGCGCCGGCCCGCTCGACCACCGGCCCGGCGCCGTTGGTGACCGCCCGCCCGAGTGCGGCGGACTTCGCCGTCCACAGGTAGTCGACGGTGACGAAGGCGTTGGTGCGCAGGCCCAGACCCCAGAAGGTGCCGTCGGCGAGGTCGATGCCCGCCGGGTTCCTGACCTGGCGCCCGAACCCGTCGCGCCCACCGTTGTGCTTGTCCTCGTACGCCGCCTGGGCCTGCGGACGGCCCTGCGGGAGGTCCTTCCACTGCTCCCGCTGGGCGGGCGGGTTCCAGTAGTCGTCCTTGGTGTTCCAGGGCCCGACGTCCCAGACGGGGACGGTCGCGCAGCGCCCGGCGTCGGTGCAGACCCGCACGCTGTAGTCCCCGCGACCCTTCGGCGACAGGGCGCGGCGCGAGGGCAGGGCGACGAACTGATCGTTGGCCACGATGCGGTGCCCGTTGGCGGTGGTCCCGCCGACGAGGCCCTCGCGGGTGGCGAACACCCGGTGGCTCGCCCGCGGGGTGATGGCGCGCGGGTCGGTGGGCACCTGGTCGGCGAGCACCTCGAGGCTGCGCACCACCGGTCCCGGCACGCCCGCCGGGGCGAGCAGCGCGAGGCGGGCGGCGACGGTGCGCGTGGGCTCGGGGAGGATCGCCGGCGCGCCGGGGGCGACCGGGATCCACTCCGTCCACTGGCCGTCGGCGTCCTGGCCACGGACGTCGACGGTGACCTCGGTGCCGGCCGGCACGTCGCCCTCGACGGGGGCCTCGATGTGGTTGACCGGGGTGGCGAACTGGTGCGCGCCGAGGTCGAGCAGGCCCTGGCGCTGGGCGCCGCGCAGCGCGGCGGGCCCGGTCTCGGTGCCGTCGCGGGTGGTGCTCAGGCGGGCGGTGCCCTGGGCGACCTCGACCCCGGTCGTCGTCCCGGCCAGCGGCGGGGCCCAGCGCTGCGGGCCCTCGTCGACGGCCTGGTGGTCGTCGCGCGGTACCGGTGCGCCGATGCCCGGCGGGGGGTCGGCGCGCGCGACGGGGGTGCCGAGCGCGGTGGCGAGGGTCAGGGCGGTCGTCAGGACCCCGGCGGCCACGACGAGTCCTGTCCGTCGCGTCCGCGGGGCCCCGACGACGCGCCCGGCGGGGGCCTGGGGTCGCGTCGTGTCGGTGCGCACGCTGCAGTGAACGGCCCGGTCGCGGACCCGGGTGCCGACTCGGACGGAGATCCGCTCGATGGCGTGTCATCCGGTCGAGGGTTTCGCCACCCGTCCGGCGCGTCGTCTCGACGTCGTCGCGTACGTGGTGCAGACGTGCGGGGCCTCCGGGGCTCCTGTGGGTGAGTGCCTGGGGGTCCGGTGGAGCGGGGTCAGACGGTACGGCGCAGCCGGAGCGCCACGACGGCGATCCACACCATGGCCGTGATCGCGCCGATCGCGAGGGTGAGCGTCCCGGCGATCATGTGCCGTAGGCGTGCCAGGAGACCAGCGGCAGGTCGCCACCGGGCGCGCGGCGACCCTGCGCCGGCTGCGCGGGCGCGGGTGAGCCCCGCCGATCAGGGGCCGGGATCACCCGGCGGTCAGCGGGTGCGACGGCCCGCACGTCATTACCGTGGAAGCGTGTATCCCTCGACGGCGCAGGCCCACGTCGTCGTCGACGAGTGGGTCCGGGCCGGGGTGACGGACGCGGTCGCGTGCCCCGGCTCGCGCAACGCGCCGCTGCTCGTCGCCCTCGACGCCGCCGACCGCGAGGGCCGGCTGCGCCTGCACGTGCGCATCGACGAGCGTGGCGCCGGCTTCCTCGCGGTCGGGCTCGGCACGGTCACCGGGCGCGTGGTGCCGGTGGTCGTCACGTCCGGCACCGCGGTCGCGAACCTGCACCCCGCGGTGCTCGAGGCGTCCCGCGCCGGGGTGGGGCTGCTCGTCGTCAGCGCCGACCGCCCCGTCGAGCTCGTCGGCAGCGGCGCCAACCAGACCGTCGACCAGGTCGGGCTCTTCGGCGACGCCGCGCGGGCCTCGGTGGTCATGCCGCTCGCCGAGGACCGGCCCGGCGCCGCCCGCACCTGGCGCGCCGTCGTCGCCCGCGCCCTCGACCGCGCGGTCGGCACCAGCGGCGGCGACCCGGGCCCGGTGCAGCTCGACGTGCCGCTGCGCGAGCCGCTGCTCGACCCCGCCGACGACGCCCCCGGCGAGCCCGACCCCGCGCTCGCCGGACGGCCCGACGGCGCCCCCTGGACCCGCACGGTCGCCGCGCCGCCGTCGTCCGCGCTCGCGCCCCTGCCGCTGCGCGCCGGGGTGCGCACCCTCGTCGTCGCCGGGTTCGGCGGCGCCACCGTGCCGGCCGGGACCCGTCTGCCCGAGGGCGTCCCGGTGCTCGCCGAGCCCACCTCGCCGCTGTGGTCGGACCCGCAGGGCGGCTGCGCGCTGCGCGCCGGCACCTGGGTGCTGCCCGCCGCGCTCGACGGCGTGCGCGACGACCTGCGCCCCGAGCAGGTCGTCGTCCTCGGTCGCCCGACGCTGCACCGCGCCGTGTCCCGCCTGCTCGCCGACCCCGGCGTCGAGGTCCTCGCCGTCCCGGCCGTCGCCCCGACCGGCGGGCGGCCACGGCCCGGCTGGACCGACGTCGCCGGCGCGGTGAGCGCCGTCGGCGCGCTCCCCGACCCCGACGACTGGAAGCCCGACGCCGCGTTCGCCGCCGCCTGGGCCGACGCCGACGACCGCGCCGTGGGCGTGCTCGGCCGCACCCCGACCGGTGCCCCCGCGGCGGCGCACCCGGGCATCCCGGGGGACGGGCCGGCGCTGGCCGCGGCCACGGTCGCCGCGCTCCCGTCGGGGGCGCACCTCGTGGTCGGCGCGTCCGCCCCGATCCGCGACGTCTCGCTCGCCGCGACGCCCCGCGCCGACGTCACCGTGCACTCGGCGCGCGGCGTCTCGGGCATCGACGGCGCCGTCTCGCTCGCCGTCGGGGTCGCGCTCGGGCACGGCGGGCCGACGTACGCGCTGCTCGGCGACCTGACGTTCCTGCACGACACCAACGGCCTGCTCGTCGGGCCCGAGGAGCCGCGCGGCGAGCTGGTCGTCGTGGTCGCCAACGACGACGGCGGCGGGATCTTCACCACCCTCGAGCAGGGGGCCCCGCGCTACACCGCGGCCTTCGAGCGCGTCTTCGGCACGCCGCACGGCACCGACCTCGCCGCGCTCTGCGCCGCCCACCGTGTGCCCCACCAGCGGGCCGAGGCGACCGAGCTCCCGGCGCTGCTCGCCCCCACGGGCCGGTCGGGGACGCGGGTCGTCGAGGTGCGCATCGACCGGGCCACCCGGCGCGCGTCGGCGGAGCGCACCGCCGCCGCGGTGCGGGAGGCCGTGACCGGGGAGCCCCACGACTGACCCGGCGCCCGGTGTGAGCCGGGCGTGAGCCCGGTGAGTGACGCGTTCGTTCCCGCACGCGGCCACCACGGCGGATCCGCGAGAATGCGGCGGCCCTTGGGCGGGGCGACGAAGGGAGTGCGGCAGGCGTGCTGGTGCTGGTGGTGGCGCACGCGGTGGCGGCGCTGGCCGCGCCCGCGCTCGTCCGGGTCCTCGACCGGCGCGCGTTCCCGGTCCTCGCGCTCGTGCCGGCGGCGACCTTCGCGTGGATCCTCGCCCAGCTGCCCGCGGTGCTCGCCGGGACGGTGCCCGAGCAGGTCGTCCCGTGGATCCCCGCCCTCGGCGTCGACATCGCGCTGCGCCTGGACGCCCTCGCGGCCACGGTGTCGCTGCTGGTCACCGGGGTCGGCGCGCTCGTGCTCCTCTACTGCACCCGCTACTTCCCGGTCGGCGCGCGCGGGCTGGGCCGCTTCGCCGGGGTGCTGACGGCGTTCGCGGGCGCGATGCTCGCGCTCGTCTGGTCCGACGACGTGTTCGTGCTCTACGTCTGCTGGGAGCTCACGACCGTCTTCTCGTTCCTGCTCGTCGGCCACGACGCGCACAAGCGGGCGAGCCGCGCCGCGGCGGTGCAGGCGCTCGTCGTCACCGCGGCCGGCGGGCTGACGATGCTGGTCGGGCTCGTCGTGCTCGCGCAGGCCGCGGGCACCACGCGCATCTCGGCGCTGGTCGCCTGGTTCGCCGGCCCGGCGCCGGTGTCCGCGGCGATCGTGGCCGGCGTCGTCTGCGTGCTCGTCGGCGCGATCACGAAGTCCGCGCTCGTGCCGTTCCACTTCTGGCTGCCCTCGGCGATGGCGGCGCCCACCCCGGTCAGCGCCTACCTGCACGCCGCGGCGATGGTGAAGGCCGGCGTCTACCTCGTCCTGCGCCTCGCGCCCGGGCTCGCCGACGTCGAGCCGTGGCGCCCGCTGGTCGCCGCGCTCGCGGTGACGACGATGCTGCTCGGCGGACTGCAGGCGCTGCGCCAGCACGACCTCAAGCTGGTCCTCGCCCACGGCACGGTGTCCCAGCTCGGGTTCATGATCCTGCTCGCCGGGGCCGGCACCCGCGACGGCGCGCTCGCGGCCCTCGGGCTGGTCGTCGCGCACGCGCTGTTCAAGGCGTGCCTGTTCCTCGTCGTCGGCGTCATCGACCGGCGGGCCGGCACCCGTGACCTGCGCGAACTGTCCGGGCTCGGGCGCCGCGCCCCGGTGCTCGCGACGGCCGCGATCCTCGGCGCCGCGTCGATGGCGGGGCTGCCGCCGCTGCTCGGGTTCGTCACCAAGGAGGGCTCGTTCGAGGCGTTCCTGCACGACGCCTACGGCGACGCGGCGGTGCCGCTGCTGGCGCTCGTGGTGCTGGGCTCGGTGCTCACGGTGGCGTACAGCACGCGCTTCGTGTGGGGCGCGTTCTGGCGCAAGCCGGGCGTCGAGGTGGTCACCTGGGACGCGCCGGGGCCGCTGTTCGCGACCGCGCCGGTCGTGCTCGGCGCCGCCGGGCTCGCGGCCGGCGTCGGGGTGAGCGCGCTGTCGCCGCTGCTCGTCGCGTACGCCGACACCCTGCCCGTGAGCTACCCGACCCTGCTGGAGCTCGCCGTGATCCCGTCGGTCGGGACCGCCCTCGGGCTCTCCGTGCTCGCGGTGGTCCTCGGCTTCGTCGTCGGCCTGCCGGCCGTGAGCGCCCGCCTCACCGCCCGCCACCCGCTATCCCCGGTCCGCGCCGAGATCACCTGGCGCGGCGTGGTCCACGCGCTGGAGAACACCTCGCTGCGGGTCACGGCGCTCACCCAGCGCGGCTCGCTGTCCTGGATCCTGTCGACGATCTTCGTGGTGCTCGTCCTCGGCCCGGGGCTCGCGATGCTCCTCGGCGGCGGGCTCGGCGAGGTCCGCGTCGACCGGCTCGCCGACTCCCCGTTCCAGGTGCTCGCGGCCGTCATCGGCGGCGCGTGCGCGATCGTCGCCACCCGTGTGCGCCGGCGTCTCGGCGCGGTGCTGGTGGTCGGCGGGCTCGGCTACGCGATCGCGCTGATCTTCGCGCTGGCCGGCGCGCCCGACGTCGCGCTGACCCAGGCGCTGGTCGAGACGGCGACGCTCGTGGTGGTCGTGCTCGTGCTGCGCACGCTGCCCCGCGACATCGCCGACCGGCACACCCCGCGGCAGCGCGTGCGCCGCCTGCTCGTCGCCGTGCCGGTCGGGCTGCTCATGACCGGGCTGGGCGCGATCGCGCTCGCCGCCCGCAGCGCCGCCCCGGTGTCCGCGGCCTACCCCGCGCAGGCCTACGGCTTCGGCGCGGGCGCGAACGTCGTCAACGTGACCCTGGTCGACATCCGCGCCTGGGACACGATGGGCGAGCTCTCGGTCATCGTCGCCGCGGCGACCGGCGTCGCGAGCCTCGTGTTCCTGCACCGCCGCTCGGGCGCCCCGCCGCGGGCCGAGGCGCAGCCCGTCGTCACCCCGACCACGCGCGCCGGCGGCTGGCTGCGCTCCGCGCGCCGCGGCGACACCGACCGCGTGCTGCTCCTCGAGGTGATCACCCGCCTCGTCTTCCCGACGATGATGGTGGTCTCGATCTACTTCCTGTTCGCCGGCCACAACGCCCCCGGCGGCGGCTTCGCCGGCGGCCTCGTCGCGGGCCTCGCGCTGACGGTGCGCTACGTCGCCGGCGGGCGCTACGAGCTCGGCGAGGCGGTGCCGGTCGACGCCGGCCTGCTGCTCGGGCTCGGCCTGCTCTGCGCGGGCGGCACCGGGGTGGGTGCCCTGCTGCTCGGCGGCGAGGTCCTGCAGACCGCCGTGCTCGAGGGCGACGTCCCGGTGCTCGGGCACGTCAAGTTCGTGACCTCGCTGATCTTCGACATCGGCGTCTACCTCGTGGTCGTCGGGCTCGTGCTCGACGTGCTGCGCAGCCTGGGCGCCGAGCTGGACCGCCGGCGGCCGACCGGGGCGCCGCGCGAGGGCGGCCGGCCGGACTCCCGGCAGGAGGTGCCGTCGTGACCTCACCGATCGCCCTGCTCGCGCTCATCGGCGTGCTCTACACGGCCGGGGTCTACCTCATCCTGGAGCGCAGCCTGACCCGCGTGCTGCTCGGCATCCTCGTGCTCGGCAACGCCACGAACGTCCTCGTCATCGTCGCGGGCGGGCGCGCCGGCGCGCCGCCGCTCGTCGGCACCGCGCCGGAGTCCGCGATGAGCGACGCCCTGGTCCAGGCCCTGGTGCTGACGGCCATCGTCATCACGCTGGGCATCACCGCGTTCCTGCTCGCGCTCATCCACCGCACGTGGACCCTCGAGCGCGAGGACGACCTCACCGAGGACGTCGAGGACCGCTCGGTGCGCCGCCGCCTCGAGCGCGGCGAGCAGGCCGACGAGGAGGAGCTCGACACCACCGGCTGCGAGAACACCGCCGACACCGACCCGGACGACACCGAGGCGGCCCCGGACCCGGCGCCGGCCACCGTCGGGACCGGGCGGGAGGAGCCGACGTGAACCCCGGGTCGACGCTCCTGGCCACGCTCATGCCGCTGCCGGTGCTCCTGCCGCTGCTCGGCGCGGGGGCGACGCTCGTGCTCTCGCGGCGCCCGACGCTGCAGCGCGTGCTGTCGGTGGCCGTGCTCGCGGCCGTCGTGGTCATCGCCGCGCTGCTGCTCGTGGCGGCGGTGCAGAACGGCCCGATCGTCGTCACCGTCGGCTCGTGGCCGGTGCCGCTGGGGATCACGCTGGTCGCCGACCCGCTCTCGGCGCTCATGCTGCTGACGTCGATGTCGGTGACGCTCGCGGTGCTGGTCTACGCGATCGGGCAGGGCGTCTACGACCGCGACGAGGCCACCCCGATCACGATCTTCCACCCGACCTACCTCGTGCTCGCCGCGGGCGTGGCCAACGCGTTCCTGTCGGGGGACCTGTTCAACCTCTACGTGGGGTTCGAGGTCCTCCTGATGGCGAGCTACGTGCTGCTCACCCTCGGCGGCACCCGCTCGCGGGTGCGGGCGGGCGTCACGTACGTGGTCGTCAACGTCGTGTCGTCGCTGGTCTTCCTCGTCGGCATCGCGCTCGTCTACGCCGCGGTGGGGACGCTGAACCTCGCCCAGATCTCCACGCGCATGGAGGCGGTGCCGCCGGGCACGGCGCTCGCCATCCACCTCGTGCTGCTCACGGCGTTCGGCATCAAGGCCGCGGTGTTCCCGCTCTCGGCGTGGCTGCCCGACAGCTACCCGACCGCCGCCGCACCGGTCACCGCGGTGTTCGCCGGCCTGCTCACCAAGGTCGGCGTCTACTCGATCATCCGGACCGAGACGCTGATCTTCCCGGACTCGGCGGTGACGCAGACGCTCCTGCTGGTCGCGGCCGGGCTGACGATGCTCGTGGGCGCGCTCGGTGCGATCGCGCAGGCCGACATCAAGCGGATCCTGTCGTTCACGCTGGTCAGCCACATCGGCTACATGATCTTCGGGGTGGCGCTCGCGACCCCGCTCGGCGTGGCCGGCGCGGTGTTCTACGTCGTCCACCACATCACCGTGCAGGCCACGCTGTTCTGCGTCGTCGGGCTCGTCGAGGGCGTGGGCGGGTCGACGTCGGTGACCCGCCTGGGCGGGCTCATGCGCGCCTCGCCGATCCTCGCGGTGCTGTGGTTCGTCCCGGCGATCAACCTCGGCGGCATCCCGCCGCTGTCGGGGTTCGTGGGCAAGCTCGGGCTGGTGCAGGCCGGCGTCGCCGACGGCTCGGCGCTGGCCTGGGTGCTCGTCGCGGTCTCGGTGCTGACGAGCCTGCTCACGCTCTACGCCGTCACCAAGGTGTGGGTGCTCGCGTTCTGGCGCCCCGCCGAGCAGATCCCGGTCCCCGACGAGCCGGACCCGACGGCGGACCAGGACGAGGACGGCGGCGACGACGAACAGGAGGACGGCGTGCCCGCGGCGCGCGCCTCGTCGGACGGCGGCCTGCCGGGCGCGCCGGCGCCACGGACGGGCACGTTGACCAGCGTGCGCCCCGGCACCGCCCGCACGATCGCGGGCGCGGAGGGCAACACCGGCGCGGAGGTCGACTGGCCGGTGGCCCGGACGGCCCCGGCCGACGGCGTGCCGCTGCTCTCGGGGCGGCTGCTCGGCGCCCCGGGCGACCGGGTCTCGCGGCGCCTGCCGAAGGTCATGGCCGGTGCGACGTGCGCGCTCGTCGCGCTCGGCCTCGCGCTGACGGTGGTCGCGGGCCCGCTCTACGACGTCGCCGACCAGGCCGCGGTCGACCTCGTCGCGCGCACGCCGTACATCGACGCGGTGTTCGCGCAGACCGTCGACGACCGGGTGGCCCGGTGACCGGGGCCGGGGACCGGGCCCAGGGCCCCGTCCCGCCCGACACCGCCGGCCTGCTGCGCCGTGCGGCGCCGGTGGCGTGGCTGGTCCTGGTGTGGGTCCTGCTCTGGGGGACCTTCTCGTGGGCCAACGTGCTCGGCGGGCTCGTCGTCGCGCTCGTGGTGCTGACGGTCTTCCCGCTGCCCCCGGCGCCGGGGCGCGGGTGGCTGCGCCCGCTCGCGACGCTGCGGGCGGTCGGCCGGTTCGGCACCGACCTCGTCGTGTCGAGCCTGCAGGTGGCGTGGCAGTCGCTGGAGGCCCTGCGCCCCGGCCCCCCCATCCGCAGCTCGGTGATCGCGGTGCCGCTCGCGTCGTCGTCGGAGTTCGTCATGGCGGTCGTGACCGAGCTCCTCTCGCTCACGCCGGGCAGCGTGGTGATCGAGGTCCGGCCCGAGGAGCGCACGCTCTGGGCGCACGTGCTCGGCGCGGACGACGACGCGGCCGTCGCCGCCTTCCGCGAGCAGGTCGCCCGGCTCGAGGCCGACGTGGTCGCCGCGCTCGGCCGGCCCGCCGCGCCGGTGACCTACGCGCCCGGGACCGACGGACACGCGGCCCACCGGGAGGGATCGTGACCGGACTGCCCGCCCTGCTCGACGGGGTCCTCGTCGTCTGCCTCGTGCTGCTGGGGCTGTCGGCCGTGCTCGTCGTCGTGCGCCTGCTGCGTGGCCCGTCGGGGCTCGACCGGCTCGTGGCCCTGGACGTCCTCGTCGCCGAGTTCCTCGTCGGGCTCGTCGTGTACGCCGCGCTCACGGGCAACTCCGCGCTCGTGCCCGTGGTGGTGGCGATCAGCCTCGTCGGCTTCCTCGGCTCGACGACGGTCGCGCGGTTCGTGCGCCGGGGGACCGACCGGTGAGCGCGCCGACGGCGCCCCCGGGCGAGAGCGGGCTCGAGGTCGCGCTCGACGCGGTGGGCACGGTATCGATCGTGGTCGGGGTGCTGCTGGCCCTCGTCGCGTCCGTCGGCCTGCTGTCGCTGCCCGACGTCCTGAGCCGCATGCACGCGGCCACCAAGCCCCAGGTGCTGGGCCTGCTGCTCGTCGTCATCGGGGGCGCCCTGCACCTGCGCACGAGCGTCGACGTGTGGATGCTCGTGCTGGTCGGGGCGTTCCAGCTGGTCACGGCGCCGGTGACCGCGCACGTCGTCGGACGGCTCGCGCACCGCGGCGACGGCGTGCGCCGGGACCTGCTGCACGTCGACGAGCTCACCGACCGGCCCGACACCACCGATCCGGGCCCCGACGAGCCCGAGCCCGACGAGCCCGAGCCGGAGGAGCCCGAGCCGGCGACGCGGGGCCGCGGTCGGGACGGCACGGGCCACGCCGACGGGGACGGCACGGGTCGGCGGAGGGGGCGCGACGGTGCTCCCTAGACTCGGTGTGGTGACCCGGCTGTGGGAGCTGCTGTGTGCGCTGCTGCGGCGGGCCCGGGACCGGGCCGCGCCGGTGCTGGCGGGCGCCGCCGCGCTCGTGCGTCCCGCGGGCCGGCGGGCCCCCGAGATCGTGGTGGTCGTCGGGGTCGTCATCAGCGTGCTGCTGGCGCTCGTGCTGGTCGGCGCCGCCCGCAACGACGCGCACATCGACGCGAACCGCGCGCAGGCCGTGGCCGAGGTGCTCGAGGGCGGCTCGCGCCCGCACACCTACGTCCGGTTCACCACGGTCGAGGGCGCGGTGCTCACGCCCGAGAAGGGCGTGTTCTACCCGCGGGGCCTGGAGCCGGGCCAGCTCGTCGAGGTCGAGTACGACCGCACCGACCCCGAGCTCGTCCGCGTCGCGGGCCGCACGTGGGCCGAGGGCCTGGTGCCCGTCCTGCTCGGGCTGCTGGGGCTGTGGGCCGTGGTCGGACCCGCGGCGTGGGGGCTCGCGCGCCGGCGGCGTCGCCGCCGCGAGGCCGCGCAGGCGACGGCGGCGTGGCGGCGCCGCGAGGAGCAGCGGGCCAGGGACGCCGACGGTGCCGAGGGCTCCGGCGGTGCCGACGAGGAGCCCGAGATGGCCGGGACGGCACGCCGGTGAGCGGCACCCGCGCGGACCTCGACCGCGACCCGAGCGCCGTGGCGCGCATGTTCGACGGCGTCGCCGCGCGCTACGACCTCACCAACACCGTGCTCTCGTTCGCCCAGGACGTCCGCTGGCGCCGGGCCACGCGCGCCGCGCTCGCCGTCGGGCCGGGGGACACGGTCCTCGACGTCGCCGCGGGCACCGGGGTCTCGACGGTCGAGCTCGCCCGCACCGGCGCGCGCTGCCTCGCCACCGACTTCTCGCTCGGCATGCTGCGCACCGGCCGCGCGCGCCCCGCCACCCGCGGCCTGCCGTTCGTGGCCGCGGACGCGCTGCACCTGCCGTTCCCGGACGCCTCGGTCGACGCGGTCGTCATCTCGTTCGGCCTGCGCAACACGGTCGACCCGGACGCCGCGCTCGCGGAGTTCGCCCGCGTCACCCGGCCCGGCGGCACGCTCGCGGTCTGCGAGTTCTCCCGGCCGACCTGGGCGCCGTTCCGCCGGGTCTACACCGACTACCTCATGCGCGCGCTGCCCCGCGTCGCGACGGCGGTCAGCTCCAACCCCGACGCGTACGTCTACCTCGCCGAGTCCATCCGCGCCTGGCCCGACCAGGCCGCCCTCGCGCAGCGGATCGCCGCGGCCGGCTGGCGGTCGGTGGCCTGGCGCGACCTCACCGGCGGGATCGTCGCGCTCCACACCGCGGTGCGGCCCGCGCGGACCTAGAGGGGCAGGGTCCGCGCGAGGTGCGCGCGCAGGGCGTCCCAGCCCTGTCGCTGGCCGTGCGCGATCCCGGTCGGGGTGCCGCCGGAGACGAGGTCGGCGTTGCGGTCGAGGATGCTCGGGGGGCGGGCGCAGGACGTGGCCGGCCTCCGGGGAGCACGAGCTGCTGGTCGTCGGAGCGGGCGCGCCGGGCGGCGATGTCGGCGGCCATGCCGGCTCGTCGACCAGCCCCCGGGCGGCTCCACCGTGACGTCCACCGGGACATCGTCGCCGGGTGCGTCTCCCCTCGCCGCGGTCCGGCACCGGAGGCAACCGCACTGACTGGCCGCTGCCCGGCGGGCCCAAACCACCCTCGGCGGGCGATCACGCCACACGGCTCCTACACTCCTCCGTGCCGAGCTAGTGAACGGATTCACAAGGGAGCCAGACGCCGTGTCCGCCACCACCGGAGCGCGCCGCAGCCCCGACAGCGACGCCGACGTCGTGGTCGTGGGCGCCGGTCCTGCGGGCTCCACGGTCGCGACGTACCTGGCGCGCGCCGGTCTCGACGTCCTCGTGCTCGAGAAGGCCACGTTCCCGCGCGAGAAGGTCTGCGGCGACGGCGTCACCCCGCGCGGGGTCAAGCAGCTCGTCGACCTCGGCGTCGACACCCGCGAGGAGGCCGGCTGGCGCCACCAGCGCGGACTGCGCGTCATCGGCGGCGGCGCGAGCGTCGAGCTCGACTGGCCCGAGCTCGCGAGCTACCCCGCCTACGGCCTCGTGCGCCCGCGCCGCGACTTCGACCAGATGCTCGCCGACCACGCCCGCGCCGCCGGCGCGCGCGTCGAGGAGGGCGTGTCGGTCACCGGCGCGACGCGCGACGAGCGCACCGGGCGCGTCACCGGCGTCGAGGCCCGCCGCGGCCCCGAGCGCACCCCCGTCACCCACACCGCGCCCCTCGTCGTCGCCTGCGACGGCGTCGGCGCCCGCACCGCGCTGAGCCTGGGCATCGCCAAGCGCGACGACCGCCCGCTCGGCGTCGCCGTGCGCCGCTACTACACGAGCCCCCGCCACGACGACCGCTACCTCGAGACCCACCTCGGCCTGCTCGACGGCCCGGGTGTCGGCCCCGACCTGCACGGCGGGTACGGCTGGGTCTTCGGGATGGGCGACGGCACCGCCAACGTCGGCCTCGGTGTGCTGGCCACGCAGCAGGGCGACAAGCGTGACTACCGCGCGCTGCTGCGCTCGTGGCTCGAGGGCCTGCCCGAGGCGTGGGGCCTCACCGAGGAGAACGCGACCGGGCCGATCGGGGGCGCCGCGCTGCCGATGGGCCTGTCCCGCACGCCGGTCTACCGCGACGGGCTCGTGCTCGTCGGCGACGCCGGCGGCATGGTCAACCCGTTCAGCGGCGAGGGCATCGCGTACGCCATGGAGTCGGCCGCGCTCGCCGCCGAGTGCGTCGTGCAGGCGATGGCCCGTCCCGAGGGCCCCGGGCGCGAGCGGGCGCTCGGCGCGTACCCGGCCGCGGTGCGCCACGCCCTGGGCCGCTACTACCGCGTCGGCAACCGCGCCGCCCACGCCCTGGGACGCCCGCGGTTCATGCACCACGCCCTGCGCCTCGGCCTGCCGCGGCGCCGGGTCATGGGTGCGGCGCTCAAGCTCTTCGCCGGGCTCACCGACGGACGGGACGGGGACGCGGCCGACCGCGTCCTCGAGCTCGTCCTGCGGCTGGTGCCGCCCCTGACCGACAGCCCCGACACCCCCGCACGGAAGGGGGCCGCGGCGGCCGGACGCGCCGCCTGACCGCAACGGGTTAGGTCGCCCTGATCGGTGGACGACCCCCTCGTCCTCATTAGGGTCCCCCTCGCCCGTCGAGCGTGATCCACCGCACGGGCCCGGACGTGGGCCCGACCACCACGCGAACTCCCGACGCGCAGCACCGGGGAGGAAGGAGACGACGATGCTGGACCCCTACGTCCCGCTCATCGTCATGTTCGGTCTCGCGGCCGCCTTCGGGCTGTTCTCGGTGACGGCCGCGCCGTTCATCGGGCCGCACCGCTACAACCGCGCCAAGCTCGACTCCTACGAGTGCGGCATCGAGCCCTCGCCGCAGCCGGTCGCCGGCGGCGGCCGCATCCCGGTGGCGTACTACCTCACCGCGATGCTGTTCATCCTGTTCGACATCGAGATGGTCTTCCTCTACCCGTTCGCGGTGAACATCGACGCGCTCGGGCTGTTCGGCCTCGTCGAGATCGTGCTGTTCGTGGCCACCGTCGCCTTCGCCTACGCCTACGTGTGGCGTCGCGGCGGGCTGGACTGGAGCTAGAAGCATGGGACTGGAAGAGAAGCTCCCGAACGGGATCGTGCTGGCCAGCGTCGAGAGCCTGGTCAACTGGACCCGCAAGGCATCGCTGTGGCCGGCCACCTTCGGGCTGGCCTGCTGCGCGATCGAGATGATGACCTCGGGCGCCCCGCGCTACGACCTCGGCCGCTTCGGCATGGAGGTGTTCCGCCCGAGCCCCCGCCAGGCCGACCTGATGATCGTCGCGGGCCGCGTCACCAACAAGATGGCCCCGGTCCTGCGCCAGATCTACGACCAGATGGCCGAGCCCCGCTGGGTCCTGGCCATGGGTGTCTGCGCCTCGTCGGGCGGCATGTTCAACAACTACGCGGTCGTCCAGGGCGTCGACCACGTCGTGCCCGTCGACATGTACCTCCCGGGCTGCCCGCCGCGCCCCGAGATGCTCATCGACGCCATCCTCAAGCTGCACCAGAAGATCCAGAACGAGCCGCTCGGGCCGGTGCGCGCCGAGCTCGCCGCCGAGCGCCGCGCCCAGGGCGAGAAGCTCGAGCTGCTGCCCTCCTCGGAGAAGTACGCCAAGAAGGACCGGAAGACGGGGGAGGCGAAGCGCGAGCATGTCTGGTGACGAGCAGAAGCCGAAGCCGCCCGGCACCGGAGCCGGCGGTGCGAGCGGGCCGACGGGGGCGTCCAACGCCTCCTCCGCGGGTGCCGCCGCCTTCGGCCCGCAGGAGATCGCCCGCCGCGACGTCAGCGGCTCCACCGCCGGCCGGGCCCGCGAGGGCATGTTCGGCATCCAGGGCTCCGGCGACACGTCGGGCTTCGGCGGCCTGCGCCTGCCCGGCTACGCGCCGGCCCCGGCCGAGCGGCCCTACGGCGGCTGGTTCGACGAGGTCGCCGACGAGGCCGCTGAAGCGTTGGCCGATGACAACGGAGCCGGGGGCGCTCCTTTCGACCTCTGCGTCCAGCAGATCACGGTCGACCGCGGCGAGATGACCTGGTACGTCGACCGTGAGCACCTGGTGCGCCTGGCCCGCACCCTGCGCGACGACCCGGCGCTGCGCTTCGAGTTCTGTTCGGGCGTCTCCGGCGTCGACTACGGCGAGGGCGTGCCGCAGCAGCTGCACGTCGTCATCCACCTGCTGTCGATGACCTACCGGCGCCGGCTGCGCCTCGAGATCGCCCTCGACCTCGACGACGCGCGCTGCCCGTCGCTGGTCGAGGTCTACCCGACGGCCGACTGGCACGAGCGCGAGACGTGGGACATGTTCGGCGTGGTCTTCGAGGGCCACCCGAGCCTGACCCGGATCCTCATGCCGGACGACTGGAACGGCCACCCGCAGCTCAAGAGCTACCCGCTCGGCGGCATCCCCGTGGAGTACCACGACGCGGAGATCCCGCCGCCCGACCAGCGGAGGGCCTACACCTGATGAGCTCTGGCAACGTGACCGACACGCACACCGACCCCTACGCCGCGTCGGATCCCTATGCGGCAACCAGCCGCGAGACCACCGAGGGCACCGTCTACACGGTCACCGGTGGCGACTGGGACGAGATGGTCGACCAGACCGCCGGCGACGAGCGCATCGTCATCAACATGGGTCCGCAGCACCCGTCGACCCACGGCGTGCTGCGGCTCGTGCTCGAGCTCTCCGGCGAGACGGTCACCGACGCGCGGCTGGTCATCGGCTACCTGCACACGGGCATCGAGAAGAACTGCGAGTACCGCACCTGGACCCAGGGCGTCACGTTCGTGACGCGCATGGACTACCTGGCGCCGCTGTTCAACGAGACCGCCTACTGCCTCTCGACCGAGCGCCTGCTCGGCATCGAGGTGCCCGAGCGTGCCGCGACGATCCGCGTCCTCCTCATGGAGATCAACCGGATCGCCTCGCACCTCGTCGCGCTCGCCACCGGCGGCATGGAGCTCGGCGCGCTCACCGGCATGACCAACGGCTTCCGCGAGCGCGAGGAGGCCCTGCACCTGCTCGAGTTCCTCACCGGCCTGCGCATGAACCACGCGTTCATCCGCCCCGGTGGGGTCGTGCAGGACCTGCCGGAGGGCTACGAGGACCGCATCCGGTCGTTCGTCGCGGTCATGCGCGAGCGCCTGCCCGGCTTCCACAAGCTGCTCACCGGCAACCGGATCTGGCGCCAGCGTCTCGAGGGCGTCGGCTACCTGCCGCTGGACGGCTGCCTCGCCCTCGGCGTCACCGGCCCGATCCTGCGCTCGGCGGGCCTGGCCTGGGACCTGCGCCAGGTCGACCCGTACCTCGGCTACGAGCACTACGACTTCGAGGTACCCACCGACACCGCCGCCGACAGCTTCGCCCGCTACCTGCTCCGGGTCGAGGAGATGAGCGAGTCGCTCAAGATCATCGAGCAGGCCCTCGGGCGCCTCGAGCCGGGCCCGGTGATGGTCGAGGACGCGAAGATCGCGTGGCCGGCCCGGCTGTCGATCGGCGCCGACGGCATGGGCAACTCCCTCGAGCACGTCCGGCGGATCATGGGCCAGTCGATGGAGTCGCTGATCCACCACTTCAAGCTGGTCACCGAGGGCTTCAAGGTGCCGCCGGGCCAGGCCTACGTGCCGATCGAGTCGCCCCGCGGCGAGCTCGGTGCGCACCTGGTCTCCGACGGCGGCACCCGCCCGCTGCGCGTGCACTTCCGCGACCCCAGCTTCGTCAACCTGCAGGCCGCGCCGGCGATGGCCGAGGGCGGGATGGTCTCCGACGTCATCGCCGCGCTCGCCTCGCTCGATCCCGTGATGGGGGGTTGTGACCGATGAGCCGTGCTCTCGGACCGGAGGCGCCGGCGGCGCCGCCGCAGGAGCCCGGGCACGCGATCGACGAGGCGGGCGGCACCACCGCGCAGCACGCCGCGCTGAGCACGGTCGACACCACGGTGTTCGACGGCGTGCGCGACCGGGCGGCGGCGATCATCGCCCGCTACCCGGAGCCGCGGTCGGCGCTGCTGCCGCTGCTGCACCTCGTCCAGCACGTCGAGGGCCACGTCTCCCGCGCCGGCATCGCCTTCTGCGCGGAGGCCCTGGAGATCACGACCGCCGAGGTCTCGGCCGTCGCGACCTTCTACACGATGTACAAGCGCGAGCCCGTCGGCCGCCACCTCGTCAGCGTCTGCACCAACACGCTGTGCGCGGCCCTCGGCGGCGACGACATCTACGCGGCCGTGCGTGAGCGCCTCGGCGAACCGGGTCGGCCCCTGGGGCACGAGCAGACCAGCGCGGACGGCACGGCGACGATCGAGCACGCCGAGTGCCTGGCGGCCTGCGACCTCGCGCCGGTGCTCACGGTCGACTACGAGTTCTTCGACAAGCAGACGGTCGAGTCGGCCGTGGAGATCATCGAGGCGCTGAAGCGCGGCGAGAAGCCGCACCCGACCCGCGGCGCCCCGCTGAACGACTTCCGCTCCGTGGAGCTGCTGCTCGCGGGCTTCTACGACGACCCGGCCGTCGGCGGCCTCGACGCCGTCGGCGGTCCGTCGGCGGCCGACGAGAGCCTGCGCGGTGCCCGGCTCGCCGAGGAGCGCGGCTGGACCGCGCCGGCGGTGCCCGACCAGGGAGGCCCCGATGCCTGATCCGCTCACCCCCGTCCTCACCAAGCGCTGGCTGGGACCCGAGTCCTGGACGCTGCGCCACTACACCGAGCTCGGCGGCTACGAGGCGCTGGACAAGGCCCTGAACACGCCGCCGGACGACATCGTCGCGCTGGTCAAGGACTCGGGCCTGCGCGGACGCGGCGGCGCCGGCTTCCCGACGGGCATGAAGTGGAGCTTCATCCCGCAGGCCAAGCCCGGCGAGGAGCCCCGGGGCCCGGCGGCGAAGCCCAAGTACCTCGTCATCAACGCCGACGAGGGCGAGCCCGGGACCTGCAAGGACGTCCCGTTGATGATGGCCGACCCGCACTCGCTCATCGAGGGCTGCATCATCACGAGCTGGGCGATCCGCGCGCACTTCTGCGTGATCTACGTGCGCGGCGAGGTCGTCCACGTCCTGCGTCGCCTACACGCGGCCGTGCGCGAGGCGTACGACGCCGGCCACCTCGGCAAGGACATCCACGGCAGCGGCTTCGACCTCGACATCGTCGTGCACGCCGGCGCCGGGGCCTACATCTGCGGCGAGGAGACCGCGCTGCTCGACTCGCTCGAGGGCCGCCGTGGCCAGCCGCGCCTCAAGCCGCCGTTCCCCGCGACCGCGGGGCTCTACGCCGCGCCGACCGTCGTCAACAACGTCGAGACGATCGCGACCGTCCCGTCGATCGTGACCGGCGGCAAGGACTGGTTCCGGACGATGGGCCGCGAGCGCTCGCCCGGGCCGAAGATCTACTCGCTGTCCGGGCACGTCGAGCGTCCCGGGCAGTACGAGGCGCCGCTGGGCACGACGCTGCGCGAGCTGCTCGACCTCGCCGGGGGCATGAAGGACGGCATCCCGCTGAAGTTCTGGACGCCCGGCGGCTCGTCCACCCCGCTGCTCACGGCGGACCACCTCGACGTCCCGCTGGACTTCGAGGGCGCCACCGAGGCGGGCTCGATGCTCGGCACCACCGCGCTCATGATCTTCAACGAGACCGTGTCGGTCCCGTGGGCGGTCATGAAGTGGACGGAGTTCTACGAGCACGAGTCGTGCGGCAAGTGCACGCCGTGCCGCGAGGGCTGCTACTGGCTCGCCGGCATCCTGCGCCGGATGGTCGACGGCGAGGGCACCGAGTCGGACATCGACACGCTGCTCGACGTCTGCGACAACGTCCTCGGGCGCTCCTTCTGCGCGCTCGGCGACGGCGCGGTCTCGCCGATCACCAGCGGCATCAAGTACTTCCGGCAGGAGTTCGTCGAACTCTGCACGGCGCAGCAGCGCCACCCGGAGGTCGACCGGATCGTCGAACTGAGCGGAGCCAGCGCGTGACACAGGCCCCGGAGAAGCCGTCGGAGCAGGACGACCTGCCGCCCGTGCCGGAGGGGCACGTGCGGCTCACGATCGACGACCGCATCGTCGACGCCCCGCAGGGCGAGCTGCTGATCCGCACCTGCGAGCGGCTCGGCATCGTCGTCCCCCGCTTCTGCGACCACCCCCTGCTCGACCCGGCCGGCGCCTGCCGCCAGTGCCTGGTCGAGGTGGAGATGGGCGGGCGAAAGATGCCCAAGCCGCAGGCCAGCTGCACGATGACCGTGGCCCAGGACATGGTCGTCAACACCCAGATGACCTCGGCCGTCGCCGACAAGGCGCAGCAGGGCGTCATGGAGCTGCTGCTCATCAACCACCCGCTCGACTGCCCGGTCTGCGACAAGGGCGGCGAGTGCCCACTGCAGAACCAGGCGATGTCGTCGGGGCGCGCGGAGTCGCGGTTCGTCGAGGAGAAGCGGACGTTCGCGAAGCCGCTGCCGATCTCCAGCGAGGTGCTGCTCGACCGCGAGCGCTGCGTGCTCTGCCAGCGCTGCACCCGCTTCTCGCGCCAGATCGCCGGCGACCAGTTCATCGAGCTGCTCGAGCGCGGCGCGCACCAGCAGATCGGCACCGAGGAGACCGCCTTCGGCGAGGGCGAGGACTTCCAGTCCTACTTCTCCGGCAACACCATCCAGATCTGCCCGGTCGGCGCCCTGACCTCCGCGTCCTACCGCTTCCGCTCGCGGCCGTTCGACCTCGTCTCGACGCCCGGGGTCTCCGAGCACGACAGCTCGGGCGCGGCGGTGCGCCGCGACTGGCGGCGCGGGGCGGTCACCCGCGTGCTCGCCGGCGACGACCCCGAGGTCAACGAGGAGTGGATCGACGACAAGACCCGCTTCGCGTTCCGGTACACCCAGTCCGCGCAGCGGATCACGCGGCCGATGATCCGGGGCGAGGACGGCTCGCTCGTCGAGACGTCGTGGACCGAGGCGCTCGAGCGCGCGGCGGGCCTGCTCACGGCGGCGCGCGACGGCGAGGGCCCGGCGCCGGTGGACACCGACGGTGAGGCGCTGGAGCCCAAGCGCGGCGTCGGCGTCCTGCCCGGCGGGCGCCTGACCCTCGAGGACGCCTACGCCTACGCGAAGTTCGCGCGCCTGGCCCTGCGCACCAACGACGTCGACGCCCGCGCGCGGGTGCACTCGGGCGAGGAGCTGGACTTCCTCGCCGCGCACGTCGCCGGCACCGGGCTCGGCGTCACCTACGGCGACCTGGAGGAGGCGCCGGCCGTCCTCACCGTGGCCCTCGAGGTCGAGGAGGAGGCGCCGATCGTCTTCCTGCGGCTGCGCAAGGCCGCGCGGACGGGCACGGCGGTGCACCACCTCGGCCAGTGGTCGAGCCCGGCCGTGGTGAAGACCGGCGGACGCCTCGTGCGCTGCGCGCCGGGGCGCGAGGTCGAGGCGCTGGCGACCCTGCCCGACCCGGTCGCGGACGGGCTCGCGCAGCCCGGCGCGGTCGTGCTGGTGGGGGAGCGGGCGGCCGAGGTCCCCGGTCTCTACGCCGCGGTGTCCGAGCTGGTCGCGCGCACCGGGGCCCGCGTGGCCTGGGTGCCGCGGCGCGCCGGCGAGCGCGGCGCGGTGGACACCGGCCTGGTGCCGACGCTGCTGCCCGGCGGCCGCGCGGTCGACGACGAGACCGCGCGGGCGGCGCTCGCCTCGTCCTGGGGGGTGGCGGACCTGCCCGCCACGCCCGGACGTGACACCGCCGCGATCCTGCGCGCGGCCGCGGACGGCGAGCTCGCCGGCCTCGTGGTCGGCGGCGTCGAGATCGCGGACCTGCCCGACCCCGACCTCGCGCGCGCGGCGCTCGGCGCGGCCGACGTCGTCGTCAGCCTCGAGCTGGCGCGCTCCGAGGTCACCGAGTACGCCGACGTCGTCCTGCCGGTGGCCCCGGTGATCAACAAGGCGGGGACCTTCCGCAACTGGGAGGGCCGCGACCGGCGCTTCGGCACCACGATCGACCCGTCCGGCGGCTCGGCCGGCCGGGTCGGCGGCACCGCGGCGACGACCCTGCCCGACTGCCGGGTGCTCGACACCCTCGCCGTCGAGATGGACGTCGACCTGTTCACCCAGACCCCCGAGGTCGCGGGCACCGAGCTCGCCCGCCTGGGCACCGGCCGGCCCGCCACCGTGGGCCCGGTGCGCGGCCCCGAGCACCCCGACCAGCCGGAGACGACCGACGAGGAGGGCACCGAGCTGCGCCTGGCCTCCTGGCGCCAGCTCCTCGACGGCGGCGCGCTGCTCGCCGACGAGCCCGACCTCGCCGGCACGGCCCGCCCGCCGCGGATCCGGCTGTCGGCGACGACGGCCCGGCGGCTCGGGTTCGCCGAGGACGACCCGGCCGAGGTCGAGGGCCCGCGCGGCTCGCTGATCCTGCCGGTCGAGGTCGCCGACCTCCCCGACGACGTCGTCTGGGCGCCCGCGCGTGTGCCGGGTACGGACGGCACGACCGTCGTCACCCTCGCCGGGCTCGGGCTGGGCCACGGCGGACCCGTCCGCCTCGGCGGCGGCAGCCCCATGTCCGACGGGAGCCCCTCGTGAACCCGATGCCCCCGCCGGGGTACACCCAGACCCTCATCGCCGACGACCCGTTCTGGCTGACGGCGATCAAGGTCCTCGTGGTCTTCGTCCTCCTGATGCTGATCACGCTGTTCATGATCTGGTTCGAGCGCCGGGTCGTGGGCCGCATGCAGCAGCGGCCGGGCCCGAACTGGAACGGCCCGTTCGGACTGCTCCAGTCGCTGGCCGACGGGCTCAAGCTCGCGTTCAAGGAGGACATCCGCCCGGTCCTCGCCGACAAGGCGGTCTTCTTCATCGCGCCGGTGCTCTCGGTGGTGCCGGCGTTCGTCGCGTGGGCGGTGATCCCGCTCGGCCCCGAGGTCTCGATCTTCGGCGAGCGCACCGCCCTGCAGCTGACCGACCTGCCGGTGGGCGTGCTCGTCGTGCTGGCCTGCTCGTCGATCGGCGTCTACGGCATCGTGCTCGCCGGCTGGGCGTCGGGCTCGCCGTACCCGCTGCTCGGCAGCCTGCGCAGCGCCGCCCAGGTCATCTCCTACGAGCTGGCCCTCGGCCTGTCGATCATCGCGGTCGTCCTCTACGCGGGCTCGCTCTCGACCGCCGACATCGTCGCCGCGCAGTCGACCGGCTGGTACATCTGGCTGCTGCCGGTCAGCTTCGTCATCTTCGCGGTGTCGATGGTCGGCGAGACCAACCGCGCGCCGTTCGACCTGCCCGAGGCCGAGTCCGAGCTGGTCGGCGGCTTCCACACCGAGTACTCGTCGCTGAAGTTCGCGCTCTTCTTCCTCGCCGAGTACGTCAACATGGTCACCCTCTCCGCGGTGGCCACGACGCTGTTCCTCGGCGGCTGGATGGCCCCCTGGCCACTGTCGTTGATCCCCGGCGTCAACGAGGGCTGGCTGCCCCTGGTCTGGTTCTTCGGCAAGACGCTGGTGTTCCTGTTCGTCTACATCTGGCTGCGCGGCACGCTGCCCCGCCAGCGCTACGACCAGTTCATGCGTCTGGGCTGGAAGCTGCTCATCCCGGTCAGCCTGCTGTGGCTGATGCTGGTCGCGACGTTGCGGGTGCTGCGCGCCGAGCTCACGACCGGCCAGATCCTCATCGTCGGCGGCGTGGCGCTCGTGCTGCTCGTCGGCGCGGCCCTGCTCATCCCCGACCAGGCGCCGCCGGACGAGGACCGCGAGCCGCCGATCGTCACCGACTACCCCGTGCCGCCCCTGGACCTCGCGGTCCCGCCGACCCCCAAGCGGCGCCGCCGCGCGGTGGCCCCGGCTCGCGAGGACCAGCAGGACGGCGAGACCGTCACCGCCGGCGCGAGCCGGGAGGGAGACTCCTGATGGGCCTGTTCGACGGGGTCGCCGGGTTCGGCGTCACCTTCTCGACGATGTTCCGCAAGGTCGTCACCGAGGACTACCCGCGCGTGAAGAAGGTGACCGCCCCGCGCTACCACGGGCGCCACCAGCTCAACCGGCACCCGGACGGCCTGGAGAAGTGCGTCGGCTGCGAGCTGTGCGCCTGGGCCTGCCCGGCCGACGCGATCTACGTCGAGGGCGGCGACAACACCGACGAGGAGCGCTACTCGCCGGGCGAGCGCTACGGCGCGATCTACCAGATCAACTACCTGCGCTGCATCGGCTGCGGGCTGTGCATCGAGGCGTGCCCGACGCGGTCGCTGACGATGACCAACGAGTACGAGCTCGCCGACGACGACCGCCAGGACCTGATCTACGACAAGGAGCGCCTGCTCGCCCCGCTGCTGCCGGGCATGGAGCAGCCGCCGCACCCGATGCGGCTCGGCACCGACGAGCAGGACTACTACGTGCAGGGCCCGGAGATGGCCCGGCGCTCCGACGTCCAGGACGCGGTGCGCGAGGAGATCCCGATGGTGCCGCCGCGCGAGCCGGCGCCGCAGGACGGCGTCTCGACCGAGGCCGTGGAGCAGAGCTCGGTGATGAGCACCGGGGAGAAGCGGTGAACGCGCTGCTGGCGGCGGCCCCGATGACCGGTGGCGGCGAGATGTCCACCGGTGAGTCGGTGGCGTTCTGGATCCTCGGTCCGGTGGCCCTGGCCGGTGGTCTGGGCATGATCTTCGCGCGCAACGCCGTGCACTCGGCGCTGTGGCTGGTCATGACGATGCTCAGCCTCGGCGTGCTCTACATGGTCCAGCAGGCGCCGTTCCTCGGGTTCACGCAGATCATCGTCTACACCGGCGCGATCATGATGCTGTTCGTGTTCGTGCTGATGATGGTCGGGCGCGACGCCTCGGACTCCGTCGTCGAGGTGCTGCGCGGCCAGCGCCTGGCCGCCGCCGTCCTCGGCGTCGGGCTGGGCGGGCTGGCCGTCGCCGCGGTCGCCGAGACGCTGACCGCGGTCGGGCCGGTGGGCCTCGGCCCGGGCTACGGCCCCGAGGCGCGCGGCAACGTCCAGGCGCTCGGCACGAGCATCTTCCGCGACTACCTGCTGCCCTTCGAGCTGACCTCGGCGCTGCTGATCACCGCCGCCGTCGGCGCGATGGTCTACACGTTCGCCGGTCAGGCCCGCCGCAAGCAGGCGAGCCAGCGCGAGCGCGTCGTCGAGCGCCTGCGCGGACCGCTCGCGCAGTACGGCTCGCGGTCGGGCCCGGGTGTCTTCGCCACCGCCGACTCGGTCGCGACCCCGGCCCTGCTGCCCGACGGCTCGGTGGCCCCGGCGTCGCTGTCGCGGATCATCGAGTCGACCCGCCGCGAGCGCCTCGACGCCGACATCGCCGACGTGCAGTCCGAGAGCGGCCCGGCCGGTGAGATCGACGCCCGGGCGCTGCGGGGCGGCGGCCACGACGGTCACGAGGGCCACGACGTCGGCAGCACCCACGACCGGCTCAGCGAGGGCTCCCACCGCGCGACCGGCGAGAACGAGGGAGCCCGATGAGCCCCACGATCTACCTGCTGCTCTCCGCGCTGCTGTTCGCGATCGGCGCGGTCGGCGTGCTGGTGCGGCGCAACGCGATCGTCGTGTTCATGTGCATCGAGCTCATGCTCAACGCGGTGAACCTGACGCTCGTCACCTTCTCCCGCATCAACGGGTCACTCGGCGGCCAGATCATGGCCTTCTTCGTCATGGTCGTCGCCGCGGCGGAGGTCGTCGTCGGCCTCTCGATCATCATGGCCATCTTCCGCACGCGCCGGACGACCTCGGTCGACGACGCCAACCTGCTCAAGTACTGAAGGGGGTCGAAGAGACGTGTCGCCTCTGCTGGCCGCCGCCCCGCTCCCCGAGGTGCTCCCCGCCGAGGGAGTCGCGGGCGCGGCCTGGCTGCTCGTCGCGCTGCCCGCGCTCGGCGCGCTGGTGCTGTTCGTCGGCGGGCGCCGCACCGACCGCTGGGGGCACCTCCTCGGCGTCGCGACCGTCGTCGCGTCCTTCGTCGTCGCCGCCGTGCTGTTCGCGGGCTCGCTCGCGCTGCCGGCCGAGGAGCGGGTGCGTGACCTCGGGCTCTACGAGTGGATCGCCGTCGGCTCGCTGAACGTCGAGTTCGGCCTGCGCATCGACCCGCTGTCGCTGACGTTCGCGCTGCTCATCACCGGTGTCGGGTCGCTGATCCACATCTACTCCGTGGGCTACATGTCCCACGACCCGAACCGGCGCACGTTCTTCGCGCAGCTCAACCTGTTCGTGGCGTCGATGCTGGTGCTCGTCCTCGGCAACGGGTTCGTGACGCTCTACCTCGGTTGGGAGGGCGTCGGTCTCGCGTCCTACCTGCTCATCGGCTTCTACACGGGACGCCGGTCGGCGGGCAGCGCGGCCAAGAAGGCGTTCCTCATGAACCGGGTCGGTGACGTCGGGCTCGCGCTCGCGATCTTCCTGCTGTTCGTCGAGCTGGGGACCACGCAGTACGCCGAGGTGTTCGCGCGGGCCGGGGAGATCTCGCCCGGCGCGCTGACCGCGATCACGCTGCTTCTGCTCCTCGGCGCGTGCGGCAAGTCCGGCCAGTTCCCGCTGCAGTCGTGGCTGCCCGACGCCATGGAGGGCCCGACCCCGGTGTCGGCGCTCATCCACGCGGCCACGATGGTCACCGCGGGCGTCTACCTCATCGCCCGGTCGAACCCGCTCTACGACCTCGCGCCCACCGGGCAGCTCGTCGTGACGATCATCGGCGCGATCACGCTGGTCATCGGGGCGATCATCGGCTGCGCCTACGACGACATCAAGAAGGTGCTGGCCTACTCCACGGTGAGCCAGATCGGCTACATGATGCTCGCCGTCGGGCTCGGGCCGGTCGGCTACGCCGCGGCGATCGCGCACCTGCTGACCCACGGCTTCTTCAAGGCGGGCCTGTTCCTCGGGGCGGGCTCGGTGATGCACGGGATGGCCGACGAGACCGACATGCGTCGCTTCGGCGGACTGTGGCGGCACATGCCGGTGACGTTCTGGACGTTCACCGCGGGCTACCTGGCCCTGATCGGCTTCCCGTTCCTCTCGGGCTTCTACTCGAAGGACCTGATCATCGAGGCCTCGCTGACCGCGGGCCCGGTCGCCGGGTGGGTCTTCGCGGTCGCGACCCTCGGCGCCGCCGGGCTGACGGCGTTCTACATGACGCGCCTGATGCTCATGACCTTCTTCGGCCCGGAGCGCTGGCGCGACCTGCACCCGCGCCGCATCGACCCGGCCGACCTCGAGGACCCGCCGGAGCACTACCACCCGCACGAGTCGACGTCCTCCATGACGGTGCCGATGATCCTGCTGGCCATCGGGTCGGTCGGGGCGGGCGCGTTCCTCGTCGGCGGCGAGCGTCTCGGGCACTACCTCGAGGCGTCGCTCGGCGCGCCCGTCGAGCCGTACGACGTCCCGGCGGTCTTCTACGTCGGCCTCGTGCCCTACCTCGCCACCGCGCTGATGCTCGTCGGTGCCGGCACCGCCTACCTGCTCGTCGGGCGCCGCGAGGTGCCGGTCGAGCGGCCCCAGCGGGTCAGCCTGCCGGTGCGCGCCGCGCGTGCCGACCTGTTCGCCAACGCGATCAACGAGGGCCTCATCGCCCGCCCGGGCATCTGGCTCTCCCGCGCGCTGGTCTACCTCGACAACCGCGGCGTCGACGGTGTCGTCAACGGCACCGCCGCCATGCTCGGCGGTACGTCGGGCCGGCTGCGGCGCACGCAGACCGGCTTCGTCCGCACCTACGCCCTGACCATCCTCGGAGGTTCCGTCGTGCTCGTCGCGGCCCTCCTCACCGTCGGCGGTCTCGGCGGATGAGCGCGCTGCTGCTGGCCCTGCTGCTGGTCCCGCTGATCGGTGCCGCCGTCTGCGGCGCCATGGCGACCCGCGAGGACCTCGACCGCGCCGGCCGGATCGTCGGCCTGGCGTCCGCCGCGGTCTCGCTCGTGCTCGTGGTCGTCGTCTGGTCGCAGTTCGCGACCGGCCCGGGCACGCCGCGCTTCCAGTTCGCGCTGTCGGTGGACTGGATCCCGGCGTTCGGGACGCGCTTCGCCCTCGGCCTCGACGGCATCGCGCTGACGATGATCGCGCTGCTCGCGGTGCTCGTGCCGGTGGTGCTGGCGTTCGCGTGGGCGGACAAGCTGCCCCCGGGGCGCACCGGGTCCGGGTTCACCGCCCTGATCCTCGCCACGCAGGGCGTGCTCGTCGGCGTCTTCGCCGCGACCGACGTGTTCCTGTTCTACGTGCTGTTCGAGGCGATGCTCATCCCGATGTACTTCGTCATCGGGCGCTTCGGCGGGCCGCGCCGGCAGTACGCGGCGGTGAAGTTCTTCCTGTACTCGTTCCTCGGCGGGCTGATCATGCTCGCCTCGGTCATCGGGCTCTTCGTCGCCAGCGACACCCGACTCGGCGAGGGCACCTTCGACTGGACCGCGCTGCAGGGGATGGCCGCGCAGCTGCCGCTGTCGACCCAGATCTGGCTCTTCCTCGGGTTCTTCGCCGCCTTCGCGATCAAGGCCCCGCTCGTGCCGTTCCACACCTGGCTGCCCGACGCCGGTGCCGAGGCCCCGATCGCGGGCGGCGTCATCCTGCTCGGCCTGCTGGACAAGGTCGGCACGTTCGGCTTCCTGCGCTACACGCTGCCGCTGTTCCCGGCGGCGTCGCAGGAGCTCGCGCCGCTGGTGCTGACGCTCGCGGTGATCGGGGTGCTCTACGGCTCGCTGCTCGCTGCCGCGCAGACCGACCTCAAGCGCTTCGTCGCCTACACCTCGATCGCGCACTTCGGCTTCATCGCGCTCGGCATCTTCGCGTTCTCGTCGCAGTCGCTCGCCGGGTCGGCGCTCTACATGGTCAACCACGGCATCTCGACGGCGATGCTCTTCCTCGTCGTCGGGCTGCTCATCCGCCGCGGCGGCACGTCCGCGATGACCGAGTACGGCGGCGTCGGGCGTGTCGCGCCGCTGCTGGCCGGCATGTTCCTCGTCGCCGGCCTCTCGACGATCGCGCTGCCGGGCACCAACTCGTTCATCAGCGAGTTCCTCGTGCTGCTGGGCGCGTTCCCGCGCGAGCCGGTGTTCAGCGTCATCGCCACCGTCGGCATCGTCTTCGCCGCGCTCTACATGCTGTGGGTCATCCAGCGCACGATGACCGGGCCGCTGCGCGGTGCGGCCGTCGTCGGTGACGGCCCGGGCGCGGCGTCGGCGGCGACGTTCGGCGGTGACACCGGCAGTGGCGCCGGCACTGGCACCGGCAGCGACGCCGACGAGTCGTGGATGCGCCGCACCACCGCCCGCTTCGGCGACCTGACCCGCGGCGAGGTCGCGGTGCTCGCCCCGCTGGTCGCCCTCATCCTCGTGCTCGGGTTCTTCCCGGGCCCGGTCCTCGAGGTCCTCGACCCGACGGTGTCGGCGACCCTGAGCGAGGTCGGCGTGCCCGACCCCGTGACCCCGAACGGAGTGCCGCGATGACGGGTCCCCTGGCGCCCGCGTTCCCGACGGTCGACTACGGGGCGCTGGCCCCCGTCCTCATCGTGCTCGGCGCCGCGTGCCTCGCGGTGCTGCTCGAGGCGCTGCTGCCGCTGCGGGTGCGCGGGCGGGTGCAGCTCGGGCTGACGCTCGTCGCCGTCGTCGGTGCCCTGCTCGCGGTGATCGTGCGGGCGACGTCGGGCGCGCCGGCGGTGTCGACGCTGTCCGGCGCGATCGCCGTCGACGGGCCGGCGCTGTTCCTGTGGGGCACGCTGCTCGCCCTCGCGGTGCCGAGCGTGCTGCTGCTCGCCGACAAGTCGGTCGAGCCCGGCGGCGCGTTCCTCGCCGACCCGGTCGCCCTCGGCGAGGCCGAGGCGGACCAGCAGGCCCGCGAGAAGGCCGGCGTGGGCGCGCGCAGCGCCTCGTCGGGATCCTCGGGCCGGGCCGGCGGCTCGTCGGGTGCGTCGGGTGCGCGCCTGACCGGTCGCGGCGGCCGGCCCGTCGAGGGCCACACCGAGATCTACGCGCTCGTGCTGTTCGCGCTCGGCGGGATGCTCGTCTTCTGCGCGTCCGACGACCTGCTGACGATGTTCATCGCGCTCGAGGTGCTCAGCCTCCCGCTGTACCTGCTCTGCGGCCTCGCCCGACGCCGGCGGCTGATGAGCCAGGAGTCGGCGGTCAAGTACTTCCTGCTCGGCGCGTTCTCGTCGGCGTTCTTCCTCTACGGGCTCGCGCTGCTCTACGGCTACGCGGACTCGGTGAAGCTCTCGGACATCTCGCTCGCCGCGGCGGGCTCGCTGCGCCCGGACTCGCTGCTCTTCGGCGGGCTCGCGCTGCTGGTGGTCGGGCTGATGTTCAAGGCCTCGGTGGGCCCGTTCCACACCTGGACCCCGGACGTCTACCAGGGCGCGCCGACCTCGGTCACCGCCTTCATGGCCGCCTGCACCAAGGTCGCCGCGTTCGGCGCGATCCTGCGGGTGTTCACCGTCGCGTTCGGCTCCACGGTGTGGGAGTGGCGCGGGGTGCTGTGGGTCGTCGCCATCGTGTCGATGCTGATCGGCGCGGTGCTCGGACTCACGCAGACCGACGTCAAGCGCATGATCGCCTACTCGTCGGTGGCGCACGCCGGCTTCCTGCTGCTCGGCGCGATGGCCATCACGCCGGCGGGGCTGTCGGCGACGCTGTTCTACCTGCTGGCCTACGGCTTCACGACGGTCGCGCTGTTCGGGCTCGTGTCGCTGGTGCGCGGCCCCGACGGTGAGGCGACGCACCTCTCGGCGTGGGCGGGGCTCGGGAAGCGCTCGCCGGTGGTCGCCGCGGCGGTGACGTTCCTCATGCTGGCGCTCGCCGGGATCCCCCTGACCAGCGGCTTCACGGCCAAGTTCGCGGTGTTCTCCGCGGCGCTGGCCGACGGCATGACGCCGCTGGTCATCGTGGCCCTGGTGGTCAGCGCGGTGGCGGCGTTCTTCTACCTGCGCGTGGTCGTGCTCATGTACTTCTCGGAGCCCGCCGCGGACGGTCCGACCGTCAGCGTGCCTGGCCCGTTCACGACGGTGGCGATCACACTGGGGGTCGTGGTGACCCTGCTGCTCGGTGTCGTGCCGACCGCCGTCCTCGGATGGGCCGACGGCCTGTCCTTCCTGGGCTGAGGCCCGTGTCCGGACCCAACCCCGCCCTGACCCAGGTCGCCGGCCTGCCGATCGCGGACCCCGACCTCGCCGTCGCGGTCAGCGACGGCCTCGACCGCGTCGAGGAGCTGCTGCACCGCGAGGTGCACAGCGACTACCGGTTCGTCACCGAGACATCGCTGCACCTCATCGACGCCGGCGGCAAGCGCTTCCGCCCCCTGCTGACCCTGCTGGCCGCGCAGCTCGCGGGCGGCACGTCGGAGGACGTGGTGGTGGCGGCGACGTCGGTGGAGCTCGTGCACCTGGCGACGCTCTACCACGACGACGTCATGGACGAGGCCGTCATGCGCCGCGGCGCGGACAGCGCCAACGCGCGCTGGGACAACTCGGTCGCGATCCTCACCGGTGACTACCTGTTCGCCCACGCCTCGCGGCTCGTCTCGCAGCTCGGGCCGGAGGCGGTGCGGATCATCGCGGAGACGTTCGCCGAGCTCGTCACGGGTCAGATGCGCGAGACGCGCGGGCCCCGGGACGGCGAGGACGCCGTCGAGCACTACCTGGCCGTCGTGGCCGAGAAGACGGGCTCGCTCATCGCGACGTCGGGGCGCTTCGGGGCGATGTTCGCGGGCGCGCCCGACGAGCACGTGACGGCGATGCGGCGCTTCGGCGAGATCATCGGGACCGTCTTCCAGGTCTCCGACGACATCATCGACATCGCCTCGCCGTCCGGGGCCTCGGGCAAGACCCCGGGGACCGACCTGCGCGAGGGCGTGCCGACGCTGCCGGTGCTCTACGCGCTCGCCGGTGACGGTCCCGAGGTGGCACGGCTGCGCGAGCTGGGCGTGGGCAGCCGCGAGCTCGCCGACGACGAGGTGGGCGAGGCGCTGGAGCTGCTGCGCGGCTCGCGGGGCCTCGACGAGGCCCGCCGGGCCCTGGACGCGCGCGCCGACGCCGCCCGCGCCGAGCTCGCGACCCTGCCCGACGGCCCCGCCCGCCGGGCCCTCGCCGCCCTGCTCGACTACACGGTCGCGCGCATCGGCTGACGCCTCTGTGAGCGGACTGTGGTGCTAGAGCGCCAAAGTCCGCTCACGAGCGTGGACGCGCAGGGCGTCGGCGGTGAACACGACGAGCGCGGCCCAGACCAGCGAGACGCCGATCCAGCGCGACACCGGCATCGGCTCGCCCGCGACGAGCACGCCCCACAGGAACTGCAGCGTCGGGTTGACGTACTGCAGCACGCCGAGCGTCGCCAGCGTCAGCCGCTTCGCGCCGGCGGCGAAGAGCAGCAGCGGCAGCGCGGTGACCGGCCCGGCCGCCATCAGCAGCAGCGCGTGCCCGACGCCGTGACCGGTGAAGGTGCCGGCGCCGGTGGCCTGCAGCCACACGATGAACACGATCGCGAGCGGGCCGAGCAGGAAGCCCTCGGCGGTCAGCCCGGGCACCGGGTCCAGCGGGACCCGCTTCTTGACCAGCCCGTAGACCCCGAAGCTCATCGCGAGCACCAGCGTGATCCAGGGCAGCCGGCCCGTGCCGACCGTCAGCACGACGACCGCGACGACGGCCAGCCCGATCGCCACCCACTGCGCCGGCCGCAGCCGCTCGCGCAGCACCAGCACGGCGAGCAGCACCGAGACCAGCGGCGTCGCGTAGTACCCCAGAGCGGCGTCGACGACGTGCCCGTTGGTCGTCGCCCAGATGTAGACGCCCCAGTTGACGGCGATGAGCACCGAGCCGGCGAGGACCAGCAGCCACGTCCGCCCCGCGAGCCCCCGGAGGTCCGCCCAGCGCCGGGCGACGGTGATGACGCCGAGCATCCCGATGAGCGTCCACGCGACGCGGTGGGCGACGGACTCCACCGCGTCCGCGGGCGCGAGCAGCGGCCAGAACGCCGGCGAGAGCCCCCAGAGGGAGTACGCCGCGAGCGCCGCGGCGTACCCCCGCCCCGCACCCGACACCGGCGCCCCGACTTCGGGCGCGGTGCCGGGCGCGGCGCTACTGCTCGTTCTCGGGCTCCGGCAGGACCGCCCAGGTGTCCTTGCCGGACAGCAGCGCCTGCAGGTCGTCCCCCCGCTGCTGCGCCTGCTCCGTGGCCGCGGTGACCTGGGCGCGGGCGCCGTCGTCGTAGGTCGGGCGGTCGACCTTGCGGAAGATGCCGGTGACCGTGTGGGTCAGGTCCTGGTCCGACAGCCGCGAGAGCGCGAAGGACTGGGTCGGGTCCTCCTCGCCGGCGCGGTGGACGACGACCGCGTCCTGCCCGACGTCGGCCACCTCGGCCACCTCGAGCCCGCCCGACGCCGAGCGCACCACGCCGTACTCGTTGTCGTTCCCGAACGTGATCGGCTCGCCGTCGACGAGCTTGATCAGCCGCTCGGCCACGTCGTCGCCCTTGCGCAGGACGTCGAACGAGCCGTCGTTGAAGATCGGGCAGTCCTGGAAGATCTCCACCAGCGACGCGCCGCGGTGCGCGGCGGCCTGGCGCAGGACCTCGGTGAGGCCCTTCCGGTCGGAGTCCAGCGCGCGCCCGACGAACGTCGCCTCGGCACCGAGCGCCAGCGACACGGGGTTGAACGGGGCGTCGATCGAGCCCATCGGCGTCGACTTGGTGACCTTGCCGGTCTCCGACGTCGGCGAGTACTGGCCCTTGGTCAGCCCGTAGATCCTGTTGTTGAAGAGCAGGATCGTGATGTTCATGTTGCGGCGCAGCGCGTGGATCAGGTGGTTGCCCCCGATCGACAGCGCGTCGCCGTCACCCGTGACGACCCACACCGACAGGTCGGGGCGCGTCACCGCGAGGCCGGTGGCGATCGTCGGCGCGCGCCCGTGGATCGAGTGCATGCCGTAGGTGTCGAGGTAGTACGGGAAGCGCGACGAGCAGCCGATGCCCGACACGAACACGATGTTCTCGCGCTTGAGGCCGAGCTCCGGGAGGAACGAGCGCACCGACGCGAGCACGGCGTAGTCGCCGCAGCCCGGGCACCAGCGCACCTCCTGGTCGGAGGTGTAGTCCTTGGCCTTCTGCGGCTCGTCGGTGGTCGGGACGAGGTCGAGCCCGCCCCCGAAGGACGGCTGACCCAGCTCCACGGCGGTCATGCGGGCAGATCCCCCTTCACGGCGTCGGTGAGGACGCCGGCGAGCTCCTCGGCCTGGAACGGCAGGCCGGCGACCTTGGTGTAGGAGTGCGCGTCGACGAGGAACTTCGCCCGCAGCAGCATCGCCAGCTGGCCGAGGTTCATCTCCGGCACGATCACCCGCCGGTACGAGCGCAGCACGTCACCGACGTTGCGCGGCAGCGGGTTGAGGTGGCGCAGGTGCGCCTGGGCGACCGACATCCCGGCGGCCCGCACGCGACGGCAGGCGGCTCCGATCGGCCCGAACGACGAGCCCCAGCCGATGACGAGCACCTCGGCGTCGCCGGTCGGGTCGTCGACGGTGAGGTCGGGGACCTCGATGCCGTCGATCTTCGCCTGGCGCAGCCGGACCATGCGGTCGTGGTTGTCCGGGTCGTAGGAGATGGTCCCGCGCCCGTCGGCCTTCTCGAGGCCGCCGATGCGGTGCTCCAGCCCCGCGGTGCCCGGGATGGCCCAGGGCCGCGCGAGCGTGTCGGCGTCGCGCAGGTAGGGCCAGAACTCCCCGGAGCCGTCGGGCGCGTTGGCCTCGGTGGCGAAGGGGACCGAGAGGTCGGGCAGCGTCTCGACGTCGGGGATGCGCCAGGGCTCGGAGCCGTTGGCGATCGCGCCGTCGGAGAGCAGGAACACCGGGGTGCGGTAGGTCAGCGCCATCCGCACGGCGTCCAGGGCGGCGTCGAAGCAGTCCGCGGGCGACTGCGGGGCAATGATCGGCACCGGCGCCTCGCCGTTGCGCCCGTACATGGCCTGCAGCAGGTCGGCCTGCTCGGTCTTGGTGGGCAGACCGGTCGACGGCCCGCCGCGCTGCACGTCGAGGATCAGCAGCGGTAGCTCGAGGGCCACCGCGAGGCCGATCGTCTCCGACTTCAGCGCGACGCCCGGGCCCGACGTCGACGTGACGCCCAGCGCGCCGCCGAACGACGCGCCCAGCGCGGCGCCGATGCCCGCGATCTCGTCCTCGGCCTGGAACGTGGTGACGCCCATGCCCTTGTGCTTGGAGAGCTCGTGCAGGACGTCCGACGCCGGCGTGATCGGGTACGTGCCGAGGAAGACCGGCAGCTTCGCCTGCTGCCCCGCGGCGACGACGCCGTAGGCGAGCGCGAGGTTGCCGGTGATCTGGCGGTAGGTGCCCTCGGCGAGACGCGCCGGGGCGACCTCGTAGGTGACCGCGAAGCTCTCCGTCGTCTCGCCGTAGTTCCAGCCCGCCCGGAAGGCGAGGATGTTGGCCTCGGCGAGGTCGGGCTTCTTCGCGAACTTCTCGCGCAGGAACTGCTCGGTGCCCTCGGTGCCGCGGTGGTACATCCACGACAGGAGACCGAGCGCGAACATGTTCTTCGCGCGCTCGGCGTCCTTCTTGCTCATCCCCGTCGGCTCGAGCGCGCCGCGCGTCAGCGTCGCCATGGCGACCTGGTGCGTCGTGTACGGCTCCAGCGAGTCGTCCTCGAGCGGGTTCGACTCGTAGCCCACCTTCGCGAGGTTCCGCTTGGTGAACTCGTCGGTGTTGACGATGAGGATCCCGCCGTGCGGCAGGTCCTCCAGGTTGGCCTTGAGCGCCGCCGGGTTCATCGCCACCAGCACGTCGGGGCGGTCGCCCGGCGTGAGGATGTCGTAGTCCGCGAAGTGGAGCTGGAAGCTCGACACCCCGGGCAGCGTCCCGGCAGGGGCGCGGATCTCGGCGGGGAAGTTCGGCAGCGTCGCCAGGTCGTTGCCGAACGCCGCGGCCTCCGAGGTGAACCGGTCGCCGGTCAGCTGCATGCCGTCACCCGAGTCACCCGCGAAACGGATGACGACGCGGTGGGTCTGGCGCACCTCCCGACCGGCCGGCCCGACGGCGGCGTCAGTGCTCATCGAGCTCTTCCCGTCCCTTCACGTGCGGTCGGTCCTCTGTATCGGAGAAGACCACCCAGGCTAACCTCACCGCGGAGCCGATCTCCGGCGGCTGGGCGCGGGGTCACACGCTGGACCGAGCAAGCTGCCGGCGGAGTCCGTGCGCAGGGCCGTTCCTGCGCCGTCCGGTGGAGCGCTACGTCTTCCCGGTGGCCGCACGCACGCGCGCGAGCCCCTCGCGGAACCCCTCCGAGCGCAGCGACTCCAGCTGCGGGCCCACCTCGACGGCGACGGCGTCACGGTGCCGGTCGAGCCGCCCGGTGGCGCGCAGGCTCGCCTTCGTGGCGACGACGAGCTCGCGCGGCGCCGCCCCGGCCACCGCGGCCATGCGCAGCGCCTCGGCCACGGCGGGGGAGCGTCCGTCGGCCCGCTCACCGGTCGCCACCCGCAGCACCAGCCCGACCTCCGCGGCGCGCGCCGCGTCGAGGCCCTCGCCCCCGAGCAGCATCGCGGTCGTCACCTGCGGGCCCATGAGCCGCTGCGCCATCCACGTCATGCCGCCGCCGGGGTGCACCCCGAGGCGCAGGAAGCCCGGTTCGAAGCGGGCGGTCTCGCCGGCGATGCGAACGTCGGCGGCGAGCGCGAGGTTGAGCCCCGCGCCGACCGCCGGCCCGTCGACGGCGGCGAACGTCGGCAGCGGGCACTCCGCGAGCGCCAGGAACCCGGCGTAGATGTGCTCGAGCGCGTCCGGGCCCGCCTCGCCGGCCGCCGCCAGCTCGTCGAGGTCGCCGCCGGCGCAGAAGGCGGGCTTGGGGTCGTCGTCGCCGGTGACGACGACGGCGTGCACCGCGTCGTCGGCGGCGACCTCGCCCAGCACGGCGACCAGGCGCTCCGAGAGCGCCGCGGTCATCGCGTTGCGCCGCTTCGGGTCGGAGACGGTGAGCAGGGCGACGTGGTCGGTGTGCTCCACGCGGACATCGGGGTCGGCCATGGCGGTCAGCATGCCGGGGCGTGACGCGGCTCGCGGCCGGAGGAGTCGTTGGCATGGGTAACGTGCGGCGCGTGCCGATCTCGATCGAGCCGCCGGCGGACGCCGAGGCGCCGCAGCGCAACCCCAAGGCGCCCGCCCCGGGCGAGCGCACCACGTCGCACTACGAGGGCTGCCGTGGCTGCGGCGACGTGCCCGGCAGCCTGCGGGTCCGCTCGTGGGTCGGCGACGACGGGGTCTCCGTCGTCAGCCGGTTCGACGTCCTGGAGGAGCACCAGGGCGCGCCCGGCCTCCTGCACGGCGGGATGCTGATGACCGCGTTCGACGACGCGCTCGGGACGGCGTACACGCAGGTCACCCGCTCGGCGGTGACGGCACGTCTCGAGACCGACTTCCGCCGGCCGGTGCCCGTCGGCACCACGGTGTGGCTGCGCTCGCGCGTCGACGCCCGGGTGGGACGCAAGATCTACGTCTCCGGCGAGGCGCGCCTCGGCGCCCTCGACGGGGAGGTCGTCGGCACCGCCCGGGCGCTCTTCCTCAAGGTCGGCGTCGAGCACTTCCTGCGCCACGGCCGTCCCGAGGACCTCGAGGCGCTCGGCGCCTCCCGCGAGGTGATCGAGGCGGCGCGCGCGGCGCCCTGAGGCGCGGGAACGGGCGGGCGCGCACCGGCGTTGACCGGACGGGAGATCCGTCCGAGGGGAGGTACCGGTGCGCAACGGGCTGAAGACGGCCGCGCTGCTCGGGCTGATGAGCGCGATCGTGCTGGTCATCGGCTCGCTGTTCGGGCGCACGGGGCTGCTGGTCGCGCTCGTCGTGGCCCTCGGCGTCAACGGTTACTCGTACTTCTTCTCCGACCGGATCGCGCTGCGCGCGATGCACGCCCGCCCGGTCAGCGAGGCCGAGCAGCCGGCGATGTACCGGATCGTGCGCGAGCTCGCGACCGACGCGCACCAGCCGATGCCGCGCCTCTACATCAGCCCCACCGAGGCGCCGAACGCGTTCGCGACCGGCCGCAACCCGCGCCACGCCGCCGTCTGCGCGACGACGGGCATCCTCACGCTCCTCGACGAGCGCGAGCTGCGCGGGGTGCTCGGCCACGAGCTCTCGCACGTCTACAACCGCGACATCCTCATCTCGTCGGTGGCGGGCGCGCTGTCGAGCGTCGTGTCGTACCTGGTCCTGGCCGCGCAGCTCTTCGGCGGCAACCGGAACCTCCTCGCGACCATCGCGGTCGCGGTCATCGGGCCGTTCGCGGCCGCGATCATCCAGATGTCGATCAGCCGGTCGCGCGAGTACCAGGCCGACGCCAGCGGCGCGACGCTCACGCACGACCCGCTGGCCCTGGCCTCGGCGCTGCGCAAGCTGCAGTACGGCACGGCCGTCGCCCCCCTGCCGCCCGACCCGCAGCTGGTCAGCCAGTCGCACCTCATGATCGCCAACCCGTTCCGGGCCGGCGAGGGCCTGTCGCGGATGTTCTCGACGCACCCGCCGCTGGACGACCGGATCGCCCGTCTCGAGGCGATGGCGCGGGGTTGACGCCCCGAGGGCGAGGCGAGACGGACACGCCCGGCGTCACAGTGCTGACCGCGCGGCTGCCGCAGCGCCTGGCGGGCGACGACACGTCGAGCCCCGGGGCGAGCGAGCCGAGCTGCGACGACGCCGAGGAGTGGTGAGGAACCCCGACGGGGACCGGGGACCGACCCCGAGGTGCGGGGCCGCGGCGGCCACCACCGTGGACGGATGAGCCTCACCGCACGCCAGACCGAGCGGGTCATCCGCGTCCTCCTCCTCGCCGACCGGGAGGCGGTCCGCGCCGGGGACTCCCGGCTCGGCACCGCCCACCTCCTGCTGGCCCTCGCGCTCGACGAGCGTGACCACGGTGGCCGCGTACTCGCCGCGGTCGACGTCGACGCGGCCCGCGACGAGGTCGCCCGCCGGCGCACCGGGGTCGGCGACCCACGGGCCGCGCACCGCCCCCACACGCCCGGCGCGGTCGCCGCGCTCGACGCCGCGGTCCGGGTCGCCGACGCCGCCGCCGACCCGGTGCTCGGCGTCCGGCACCTCCTGCTCGGCGTGCTGGCCGACGACGCCGAGGACGCCGCGGCGGTCCTGCGGGCCCTCGGCGTCGACGTCGAGCGCGTCGTCACCGACGCGCGGCGCGACCTGCTCGCCGACCGCAGCGCCCGCCCCTACGCAGCGGTGGAGCCGGTGATGTCGCAGCTCGACCGCGTCGTCGAGATCCTCCGGCGCCTCGACCGGCGCCTCGACGCGCTCGAGGGCGGCGCGGTCAGCTGAGCGCGGCGATCGCCGCGCGGGTGGCCTCGACGTCGAGGTAGTCGTCGGTGTGCTCGAACTCCGCGAGCCGGCCGCTGGTCCCGTGCAGGAAGCCGAGCCGGACCGCGCTCGCGCCGTGCAGGGCTCCGAGGGCCCAGTTCGTCGCGACGCGCGTCATGGCGGCGGGCGCGTGCAGGGCCCAGAGGTGGTAGGCGCGGGTGACGGCGGCGCCGGGGATCCCGCTCAGGTCGATCCCGAAGGGCTTGGCGACGGCGTCGGAGCCACCGAGGTCGACGACCATCCCGAGGTCGCGGTGGCGGTAGTCCCGGGTGGGGCGCCCGGCCAGGCCCGCCGCGACGTTGGCGGCGGCCACCGGCGCCTGCCGCGAGGCGTGCTGGGCGGTGGGCGGGCAGACCGCCCCGCCGCCCGCCGCGAGGTCGGGGACCGCGGCGGCGTCCCCGAGCGCGAGCACCTCGGGGCGGTCGGGCATCGACAGGTCGGCCCGCACGACGAGCCGGCCGTGGTCGGTCTCGGCGCCGAGGTGGGCCATGAGCGGACTGGGCGCGATCCCCGCCGCCCAGATGAGCGTCCGGGTCGCGAGCCGCCGCCCGTCGGAGAGCGTCACCGACCCCTCGTCGGCGCCGGTCAGACCCGTGCACAGGTCGACGTGCACGCCCCGCGACACCAGGACCCGCCGCGTGTCCTCGCTGAGCCGGTGCCCGAGACCCGGCATCAGCGCGTCGTGGTGCTGCACGACGTGCCACGTCACGAGCGACGGGTCGAGGCGGGGGAACCGGCGGGCCAGCTCGGTGGTCATGAGCTGGAGGTTCGCCGCGGTCTCCACGCCCGCGTAGCCGCCGCCGACGACGACGAACCGGCAACGCCGGTCTCGCTCCTCGGTGTCGGTCGAGGTGTTCGCGATCTCGAGCTGGGCGAGCACGTGGTCGCGCAGGAAGGCCGCCTCGGCGAGCGTCTTGCAGCCCCGGCCGTGCTCGCGCAGGCCCGGGATGTCGGCGACCCGCGTGACGCTGCCCGGGGCGAGCACGAGGCGGTCGTAGGGGAGGGCCTCGTGGTTGCCGGTGATGCTCTCGACGAGCACGCGGCGGGCGTCGAGGTCGACCCCGACCGCCCGCCCGGGGACCAGCACCGTCCGCCGCAGCCACTTCGACAGCGGCACCGCCGTCGCCGGCGCCGGCAGCAGCCCGGCCGCGACCTGCGGCAACAGCGGCAGGTAGAGCATGTAGTCGTCGGGGGCCACGAGCCGGACCTCGGCGTCGGGGACGAGCTTCTCCAGCCGCCGCGCGACGGCCGCACCGGCGAACCCGCCGCCCACCACCACGATGCGATCGGTCACGCGCCCTGCCTACCGCACCCCGGTCACGCGGTGGAGTCGACGCTCCCGCGACGCAGGACGCCCCCGCGGAAGTCCGCCGGATCGATGCACGGCCCGTCCTCGGCGTCCCCGACCTGCCCCACGACCCAGCACGGCGGGTCCGTCGGGCCGGTGACGAGCTCGACCGGACCGCTGACCGGCGGCGGCGCCGACACCCGCGTCGCCACCCAGCCCGCCCCGAGCAGCAGGAACACGAGCACGGCGGCCACGAGCGCCCACGTCCTGGCGGAGACCGGCGTCCTGGAGCGCATGCCCGCGACCGTCGTTGATCGGGGGAGGTCCCGGCTCCGGGATGGCCCCGAGTTCCACCCTGAGGTCGGCATCGCCGGACGCGCGGACGGGCCGCGGGTTGCCTCGCTCGTGCGGAATGCCCCCGCGCGAGTGGTTCGCGTGCTCTCCCCCTAACGACCGCGGATCTCCCGGCGACGGATCCCCCGAGCGCAGCGACCGCGCTACGCCCCGTCACCGCCGAGGAGAACCCCGTGCCCGCTCACCGTGCCGCCCGCCGGACCCGCCGCGCCCGCGCCGCCGCCCTCGGCGGGCTGACGCTGGTGAGCATCGTCGGCCCCGGGGCGGGGCTGGCGTTCGCCGCTGGGCCGGACCTGAACTGCCGGAACTTCACGTACCAGGAGGACGCGCAGGCGGTGCTGGAGGCCAACCCGTCGGACCCACACGGCCTCGACGGCGACGACGACGACGGCCGCGCCTGCGAGAGCCTGCCAAGCCGCGGGTCGTCGTCGGTGAGCGACGAGCTGGGCCTCGGGTCGTCGAGCTCGTCCGGTTCGTCGAGCTCCTCGCACTCGTCGAGCACCTCGGGTCCCTCCCGCCAGGCGTCCACCGCGGCGCAGGACCGGGACTGTGCCGACTTCGACTCGCAGGCCGAGGCCCAGGCCGTCCTCGACGACGACCCCGGCGACCCCGAGCGCCTCGACGCCGACGACGACGGTGTCGCCTGCGAGTCGTACGCGTACGGCGACGAGGTCGACGTCCGCCCCGCCTCGACGTCGGGCTCCGAGGACGACGACGCCGACCGCTCCGAGGACGACCACCCGCAGTACCCCGTCGGGGGCGTCGAGGCCGGCGACGGCTCGAGCCCGTCCGGTGGCGCCGACGTCCTGGCCTACGGCCTCACGGGCGCCGCCGCGCTCGCCGGCGCGGTCCTGACCCGCCACGCCCGACCCGGGCGCCACCGTCGGGCCTGAGCCGCCTCGAGCCCTGGTCGGGCCGGGCCCGGCGGCCCGCTCAGCGGTAGTTCGTGAACTGCAGCGCGATGTCGAAGTCGCGCTCCTTGAGCAGCGAGATGACGGCCTGCAGGTCGTCCTTCTTCTTGCCGGTGACGCGGAGCTGGTCGTCCTGCATCTGCGCCTGGATGCCCTTGGGGCCCTCGTCGCGGATGACCTTGGAGATCTCCTTGCCCTTGTCCTTGCTGATGCCCTGCACCAGCGAGCCGGTGACCTTGTAGGTCTTGCCCGACAGCGAGGGCTCGCCGACGTCGAACGCCTTCATCGAGATGCCGCGCTTGATCAGCTTCTCCTTGAAGACGTCGATGGCGGCGGTGCAGCGCTCCTCGGTCTCCGCGGTGATGGTGATGGCCTCCTCACCGGCCCACGAGACGTCGGCGCCGGTGCCGCGGAAGTCGAAGCGCTGCGAGAGCTCCTTGCTCGCCTGGTTGAGCGCGTTGTCCACCTCCTGGCGGTCGACCTTGCTCACGACGTCGAACGAGGGGTTGGCCATCGTCGTCCTCCCTGACGTGTCGGACCGTGCACGGCACGGGGCCCCGGCTGCACGGCGGCCGGGCCCCGGCCTGTAGTCTTCCCGACGCCGTCCCACGGGATGGCACCCCAGGCGGGTTGCCCGAGCGGCCAATGGGAGCGGACTGTAAATCCGTCGCGAAAGCTTCGAAGGTTCGAATCCTTCACCCGCCACACCGGGCCCGTCGATCGCCACCGCGACGACGGGCCTTCCTCATGCCCGGCCGAGCACCCGCGGTGCGTCGAGGCGGGGCTCGTCGACGCCGACGAACCCCCTGAGTCGCCCTCCACGGCCCCGGCGTCCTCGGGACCGCAAGACCTCAGCCGACGATCTCGTTGAGGGCCAGGAGGTTGCCCTCCGAGTCGTACAGCCAGGCGCTGCGGACCGGCCCGTAGTCGGTGACGACACCCTCGGCGCGGCCGCCCCGCCCGGCGAAGGAGCCGCGCTCGGCACCGGGGTCGTAGAAGCTGACACCGCGCGTCAGGAGCTCGTCGACGATCTCGTGCAGGCCCGCGACCAGGAACGCAACCACGGGGTACGGCGCCGGCCGGCGGTCCGGGATCTCGGTGACGATGATCCGGGTGCCCTCGGCGGCGGTGAACATCATCGGGTCGTCGTCGGGACCCGAAACGAGGGTCAGGCCGAGGACGTCGCGGTAGAAGGCGCGGGCGCGGCGGCCGTCGGCGGCGGGGAGCACCGGGTTGAGCGGGAAGCGGGAGAGCACGGTTCCTCCTCGGGTGGGTCCGCCGATGCCAGACGACCAGGCGGTCAGATTCGGTCCGCCACTGCGCGCCGTCGGTCGTGATCGTCGCGTCTCCGTGATCGAAGTACCGATACGGACGCTCAACGTCAGCAACGGCACTTCGCTGGCACGGGCTCAGAGCCGGGCGGTCACCGTCGCGACGCCGGGGCCCTCGAGCGCGTCGAGGCCGGCGGAGCGGCCGGTGACGACGAGGAGCAGGTCCCCGGCCGGCCCGCGCACCTCCTCGGTGCCCTCGCCGTGGGACCAGTCGGCGTCCGTCGCCACGAGCCGCAGGCCGGTCAGACGCTTCGCCGCGCCGTAGAACGAGGCGCCGACGGCGTAGTCGATCGCCGGGACCACGTGCTCCGGCGGGATGGCGCGCGGGATGGACAGCGGCCGCGTCAGGTCCTGCCCGTGCACCAGGACGTCGACGAGCGGGTCCTGGGGCCGGGTGCCGAACGGGCGGCCGGTCCAGGTCGCCGACTCGCGGTACTGCGCCGCGAGCTCGGCCGCCGAGTACTGCGCGGCACGGGCCCGGGCCGACCGGTCGATCATGCGGTTGACGTCGAAGCGGGCGGCGATCATCGCGCGGACGGCCTCGAAGGGCGTGATCCGCGAGGTCAGCGTCAGGTGGGCGACGAGCGTCTTCACCGTCCAGCCGGGGCACAGCGACGGCTCCTGCCACTGGGCGGGCGTCAGCGCGTCGATGACGTCGGCGAGCCCGAGGCGCTCGGCGGAGATCGCGGCGTGCAGGTCGGCGGCGTCCACGGCGTCCACGGCGGGGCTCCCAGGTCGGCGGGACGCCGACGCTAGCGCGGGCCGCCGTCGCGGTACATCGTCATCCGCACCGTCGTGCCGCCGTCACGCGAGCTGGAGACGCGCACGAGGTCGCAGAGGCGGTGGGTCAGGAACAGCCCGTACCCGCGCCCGTCCTCCGGGCCCGGCGGATAGCGCCCGACCAGCGGATCCTCGATCCAGCCGCCGTCCTCGACCTCGGCGACGACCCGGTCCTCGGTGTGCCAGAGCGAGAGGATGCCCCGGCCGACGGTGTGGACGACGGTGTTGACGGCGACCTCGTGGACGGCGAGGCACAGGTCGGCGACGCGCTCGGGCGCGAGGCCGGCTCCTGCCGCGTGCTCGGCCACCGCGCGACGCACCGCGCGCGGGCCGTCCGGCGCCCCGAACACCAGCGTCTCACCGAGCTCGGGTGGCTCGGGCAGCGCGCCGAGCACGGCCTCGGCGAGCTTGAGCGGGTCGCCGTACGTCGCGTTCTCCACCGGCACGCCGTCCTCGACGAGCAGCGGGTGTGCCGCGCGGGCGTCGGCGACGGTGTCCGCGTCGAGCCGGCGCGTGTCGTAGGGGCAGAGCATCGTGACGGGACGCTCGGCGAACGCGAGGTTGGTCAGCGCGTCGTGCTGCAGGTAGGCGGCGCGCTCGTCGGCGGGGCGCCCGGCCCACAGACCCTGGCCGACGACGCGGGTGCGCCGACCCGGGTGGCCGTCGACGAACTCGTGCAGCGCCGGGACGAGGCGGGCGGGGTTGCGCCCGAGGCGGCGGACGTCCTGGAGGACCACGGCACCGGCGTCGGCACCGAGCGCGTCCCGGATCGGCCCGAGGTCCTCGGCGGGCAGCGCGATCACCACCGCCTCGTCGGCCTCGAGACCCGCGCGCACGTGGTCGACCACGCCGCTGACGAATCCCGCGTCGTCGTCGTGGAAGAGGGCGGCGTGCTCGAACCCGGACGCGCCCGCGCGACGATGCCGTCCGACGACGTCCGACATCGTCACCACCCCCACACCATCACTCGAACGATGGCGTTGTCCCCCGGCGGGACGATCCTCGCTGCACCGCCCGCGCCGACGACAGCGGGTTCCGCTCAGCGGGGCGGCTCCTGCGGCGGACGGTCGTCGCGGGCGCGTCACCACCTTGTCACAGTGAGGTCACGACGGGTGACGGCCGGCCTAGACCGCGTCCTCGCCCCGCTCCCCGGTCCGGACGCGCAGGACGAGATCCAGTGGCGTCACCCAGAGCCGCCCGTCGGGGTGCACGGCGGCGGCGATCTCGTCGAGGACCCGGTCGACCAGCTCGTCGTGGACGATCGTCTCGACGCGCAGGCACGGCGCGAGGGCGTCGACGACCACCTGCCCGCGCCGCAGGCTGCGCTGGGCGGACGCGCCGACGGAGCTGACCTCCGAGATCGTCATCCCCAGGACCGCGTGGCGTTCCAGGGCGCGGCGGACGCCGTCGAGCGCGTGGGGCGGGATCATGGCGTGCACCGTCTTCACCGCGCGGCCTCCTGTCGGTCGCCGTGACGCTACGGGCCCCCGGGTCCCGGGGCGAGTACCTCTCCCTAGGCTGCCGCGGTGCCCGCGCAGACCCGCCCGGTCGTCCTCGTCCTCGGTGGCCGCAGCGAGATCGGGGTGGCGCTCGCCTGTCGGCTCGCCGCGTCCGGCCGCGCCGGCACGGTCGTGCTGGCCGCCCGGCGCGCGGGGGAGCTGGCCGCCGAGGAGGCCGCGGTCCGCAGCGCCGGCGCCGAGGTCGTGTCCGTGGAGTTCGACGCCGACGACCTCGCCGCCCAGCCCGGGGTGCTCGACGCCGTCGAGGCCGCCCACGGCCTGCCGGACACGGTGGTGCTCGCGTTCGGGGTGCTCGGCGACCAGGCCCGCGCCGAGAGCGACGCCGCGCACGCGGCCGCCGTCGTGCACACCGACTACGTCGCCCAGGTCGCGGTGCTCACCGAGGTCGCGGCGCGGATGCGGGCGCGCGGGTCGGGCGAGATCGTCGTGTTCTCGTCGGTGGCCGGGGTGCGGGTGCGGCGCGCCAACTACGTGTACGGCAGTGCGAAGGCCGGGCTCGACGGTTTCGCCTCGGGGCTCGCGGACGCGCTGCACGGCAGCGGGGTGCACCTCACGCTCGTGCGCCCGGGCTTCGTCATCGGGCGGATGACCGCCGACAGCGGGCTCGACCCGGCGCCGCTGTCGTCGACGCCGGGCCAGGTCGCCGACGCCACCGCCGACGCCCTGGCCGCAGGCCGCGACGTCGTGTGGGTGCCGGGCGCGCTGCGCGTGCTCTTCACCGCCCTGCGCCTGCTGCCCCGCTGGGCCTGGCGCCGCCTGCCGCGCTAGGTGCGCTCCGCGCAGGTGAGCAGGAAGAAGTGCTCCAGGACTTCTCTGATCACGAGCGCCGGAGGCGCACCTCAGCGGTGGGTGATCTCGGCAGAGGCGCCGGGGCCGAGCTGCTGGCCGGTGACGGGGACGTCGCCCAGCGCCTCGTCGATCGCGGCGAGGGTGTCGGCGGTGAGCTCGATGCCGGCCGCCGCGGCGTTGGCGTGGACCTGCTCGGGCCGCGAGGCGCCCACGATCGCCGAGGCGACCTCCGGGCGGCGCAGCACCCAGGCCAGCGCCATCTCGGCCATCGACAGCCCGGCGCCCTCGGCGATCGGGACCAGGCGCTGCACGGCCTCGAGCGTGCGGTCGGTGAGCTTCTGGCGGATGAACCCGTTCATCTCGTCGCTCGCGGCGCGGGAGTCGACGGGCACCGGCTCGCCCGGCTTGTACTTGCCGGTGAGCACGCCCTCGGCCATCGGCGACCACACGATGTTCGAGATGCCGTGCTCGGCGGTCGTCGGGAAGACCTCGGCCTCCGGGGCGCGCCACAGCATCGAGTACTGGGGCTGCGAGGACACGATCGTCACGTCGTCCGGGCACGCCGCGAGGCCCGCGCGGATCTGGTCGGGCGTCCACTCGCTGATGCCGAGGTAGCGCGCCTTGCCCGCGCGCACGACCTCGGCGAGCGCCTCCATCGTGTCCTCGATCGGCGTCTCGGCGTCGAATCGGTGGCACTGGTACAGGTCGACGTGGTCGGTGGCCAGCCGTCGCAGCGACGCGTCGATCTGCTTGTGGATCTGAGCGGGCGACAGGCCCCGGTCGGTGCTCGACATCGGGAAGTAGACCTTGGTGGCGAGCACGTAGTCCTCGCGCCGGTAGTCCGCGAGGATCCGCCCCCAGGCCTCCTCGGCCGCCCCGCGGCCGTAGACGTTGGCGGTGTCGAAGAACGTGATGCCCGCGTCGAACGCAGCCCGCGTGCAGGCCGCCGTCGCGTCGGCCTCGACGCCGCCGGAGTAGGTCAGCCAGGAGCCCAGGGAGATCTCGGACACCTGCAGGTCGCTCGTACCGAGCTGGCGATGGCGCACGCCCCGTACCGTAGGCGCGGGCCCCGGTGAGGGCCTGCGCAGAGATCGCCACTGCCGGTCGCCGGAAGGAATCCGCCGGCCGGCGCACGAGATCGACCGGCTGACGCAGTCGGCTGTGGCCGACGTGTGAATTGCCGCGACAGCGGGTTCCGCGGCGCGGCACGGCTGGCACGATGGGATGCACGAGCTCGCGAGCGGCCCCGACGCCGGACGGCACCGATGCCACGACGTCGTGCGGGTCCTCGCTCCGGTCCTCGACCGCCGAACGCCGTAGGGGTTTCGTGAACGTGTTGCTGGCGCCGTTGCGTCCTCTGGCCGATGTCCTCGACCTGACCGCGGAGGCCGTGGCCGCCGTGGGCACCGTGTCCGTCGCCGCCCTCGGCGTGGTGCTCACGCGCCTGGAGCCGTCGGACGAGTCGCCGCGCGTGCAGGTCGTGCCGGGGCGTCGCCCGCAGACCTGAGCCGAGGGCCCACGTCACGTCCGCGGGGCCGAGTCCTTCCGGTCGTCCTTCCGGTCGCGCAGCAGCTCGTTGAGCGTGCGCAGCTCGTCGCGGATCTCGGTGAGCAGCCCGGGGATCTCGTGGCTGCGCTCCCAGTGCGGCGTGACGTCGATGCCGAGCTCGCCGAGCTCGCGCTCGTAGAGCTCCGCGAGCAGCGTGCGGTACGGCTCGTCGGGAACGGTGCCGTTCTCCCAGCGGGAGAGCTGGGTCTTCAGGCTGGCGGCGCTGGCCACGTCCACCTGGCCGGCCTCGGCCAGCTCCCGCAGTCGCGCCACGGCCGTGGTCTGCGACCACCCTCGACCACGGCGGGCATCGCGCAACGAAACCACGCCGTCACAGTAGACGACCGGGTCGGCGGGGGCCGGTGAGGTCGGAGCCGCCTACGACGGCCCGCGACGGGGCGAGCGGGACGCCCGTTTGGGCGCCGGCAGGCGGGAGGAGCGGCGCGAGGTGGGGGACGAGGTGGGGGACGCGGTGGGGGACGTCGCGGGGGACGCCGAGCCGGTCGTGGTGCCGGATGCCGGATCGGCCGGCGGGTCGTCCGCGGTGCCGTTCGAGCCGCCGTCCGAGCCGTGCGGGGTGCCGGTCTCGCGGCGCTCCGGCGTCGTGGTGGGGCCCTGCTCGGGGCGCGGCGTGGGCCGCAGCGGCTCGACTCCCGACCGCGGTCGCGACGTCGCGGGGCGCAGCTGCCGCCGACCGGTCGGGCTGCCGCCCTCGACCGCCTCGGGCGGGTCGTGCCGGCCGAGGAACGCGCACAGCCGCGCCCACGTCGTGTCCTTCGCGGATCGGCCGGTGAGCACGCCGAGGTGGCCGCCGGGCGCCGTCGTGAGGCGGGTGTCGGCGCCGATCAGTCGGCGCGCACCGGCCCGCACGGCCCGGGGCGGGACGACGCGGTCGGTCTCGCCGGCGACGAGCAGGACGGGGCGGTGCAGGTCGCGCAGGTCGATCACGCGGTGCCCGACCGGGACGCGGCCGGCCTCGAGGTCCTCGGGGGCGACCATCGCGCGGAAGTAGGTGCCGACGAAGCGGGCCTGCTCGCCGATGAGGGCCCGCACGTCGTCCACGGCCTCGATCTGGGCGAGGAAGTCGCGGTCGTCGAGGCGGGAGATCATCGTCAGCGGAGCCGTGAGCAGCTCGTCGAGCGAGCCGAGCCCGAGTGCGCGCAGCAGGCGGGGCAGCGGCATGAGTGCCAGCAGCGTCTGCAGGGTCGCGAGCACCGGACCGCCGGCCGCGATCGCGAGCGGGCGCGCCCGCACCACCGGGGGCACCTCGTCGAGCGTGAACGGCGTGGCGATCCCCGTGACCGAGGCGAGCGGGAGGTCCGGGTGCCCCGCCGCGGAGAGCACCGCGTGCAGGCCGCCGATCGACCAACCGACGAGGTGCACGGGAGCGCCCTGGTGTGCGGCGCTGACCGTCCGCACGACGTGGGGGAGGATCTCGTCCACCCACCGCTCGAGGTCGGCGGGGCCGGGGGTGATCGCCCCGCCGTGGCCGACGAGGTCCTCGTCGTCGACCTGGTAGACCGACCGGCCCTCGCCGACGAGGTGCTCGACCAGGCTGTTGCCGCGCCGCAGGTCGAACGCCACCCCGCACGCGCCCAGCGGCGACACGAGCACCACCGGCGCGCCCCGCAGCCGCGCGGTGGGGTGCACGGCGTAGCGGTAGGTGCTCACCGAGCCCGCGCGGGCCAGGCCGTGCGCGCGACCGACGCCCTCGACCCCGGCCTCGCCCGGCCCGGTGTCGAACGCGGTGCGGGGCATGCGGCGCAGGTCCGCGAACGGGCCCTCCAGCACCCGCGAGCGCATGTTGCCCACGGCGCGCCACGCCCCCGCCGGCGTCAGGATCACGGTGCCTCCCGGTGTGCTCCGCGCTCGTGGGCGCCGACAGAGCCTAGGTCTGGTGGACGACCCCCGCCTCCTGCAGCTTCGCGATCCGGTCACGATCCACGCCCCAGTCGGCGAGTGCCTCCGCCGAGTGCTCGCCCGGCGCCGCGGGCGGGGTCGGCGTGCCGCTCGGGGTGCGGCTGAAGCGGGGAGCGGGCGCGGGCTGGGTCACGCCGAACGCCTCGACGTGCAGGCCCCGCGCCTTGTTGTGCGGGTGCTCGACGGACTCCTCCATCGTGAGCACGGCGGCGACGCACGCGTCGGTCGGCTCGAGGTCCGCGGCCCACTCGTCACGGGTGCGGGTCGCGAACACCTCGGCGATGCGCGCCCGCCACTCCGGCCAGCGCCGCATGTCCCACTGGCTGGTGGCGATCTCCTCGCCCGCCAGCCCCAGGCCCTCCATGAGCGCGGCGTAGAACTGCGGCTCGAGGGCCCCGACGGCCACGTAGCCGCCGTCCGCGCAGCGGTAGTGGTCGTAGAACGGCGCCCCGCCGTCGAGGAGGTTCGCGCCACGCTCGTTGGGCCACAGCCCGTCCGCGCGCATCCCGTAGACCATCGCCATCTGCAGTGCGGCGCCGTCGACGATCGCGGCGTCGACGACCTGGCCGCGTCCCGACATCCCCCGCTCCACGAGCGCCCCGAGCACGCCGACGACCAGCAGCATCCCGCCGCCCCCGAAGTCGCCGACGAGGTTGATCGGGATCGCCGGCGCCCCGTCCCGGCCCGCCATGTGCGCGACGACCCCGGCCGTCGAGAGGTAGGTCAGGTCGTGCCCGGCGCGCGAGGCCTGCGGGCCGTCCTGGCCCCAGCCGGTCATGCGGCCGTAGACGAGGCGCTCGTTGCGGGCGTGGCACTCGTCGGGCCCGAACCCGAGGCGCTCGGCGACGCCCGGGCGGTAGCCCTCGAGCAGCACGTCGGCGGACTCGACGAGGTCCATCAGCACCTCGAGGCCCTCGGGCGCCTTGAGGTCCAGGGCCACCGACCGCCGCCCGCGCGCGAGGACGTCCTTGTCGGTGTTGCCGAGCGAGAGCCCGCGCCCCCCGGCGGGGCGGTCGATGCGCAGCACGTCGGCGCCCATGTCCGCGAGCATCATCGCCGCGAACGGGCCGGGCCCGATCCCCGCGACCTCGATGACCTTGACGCCGTCCAGCACACCCATGGGGCCCTCGTCCTCCTCGTCGTGGGGCGATCGGGCCGAGCGTACGAGACAGTCAGGGCTGACGGTATGGGTGCGCGGCCTGATCGAGCGAAGGGCCCCTTCGCTCGGAAGAGCCGAGCGTGGGCGCCCACCGCCGGAATCGGTGCCGTGCGAGAGCGCCAGGCCGGAAACGACCGAAGGGCACCCTCGCTCGACTAGATCGAGCGAAGGTGCCCTTCGGTCAGGACGTCGGCCCGGGCCCGCGCCCCGAGCCGAGCGGGTCACTCGCCGCGCAGCGACTGACCCTTCTCCGCCTTCTCGACCAGCGAGGCCGGCGGGTTGAAGCGGTCGCCGTAGGCCTTGGCCAGGATGCGGGCGCGCTCGACGAACCCGGGCAGGCCGCCGGGGTAGCCGTCGATGTACTGCGCCACGCCGCCGGTCCAGGCCGGGAAGCCGATGCCCATGATCGAGCCGATGTTGGCGTCGGCGATGGTGTGCAGGACACCCTCGTCGAAGCACTTCACGGTCTCGAGGGCCTCGGCGAAGAGCATGCGCTCCTGCATGTCCTCGAACGGCAGGTCGCCCTTCGCCGCGCCGAACTCCTCGGACAGGCCCGGCCAGAGCCGCACCCGCTTGCCCGACTCGTCGTACTCGTAGAAGCCGGCGCCCGAGGAACGGCCCTTGCGGCCGAGCTCGACCATCCGGTCGATGATCGCCTCGGAGGGGTGCTCGTTCCAGGTGCCGCCGGACTCCTCGACGCCCCGGCGGGTCTCCTGGCGGATCTTCTGCGGCAGCGTCAGGGTCAGCTCGTCCATCAGCTGCAGCGGCGGGGCCGGGTAGCCGGCCTGCGACCCGGCCTGCTCGATCGACGACGGTGCGGCGCCCTCGCCGAGCATCGCCACGGCCTCGTTGATGAACGTGCCGATGACGCGGCTGGTGAAGAACCCGCGGCTGTCGGAGACGACGATCGGCGTCTTCTTGATCTGCAGCGCGATGTCGATCGCCTTGGCCAGCGTCGCGTCGCTGGTCTTCTCGCCCTTGATGATCTCCAGGAGCGGCATCTTGTCGACCGGCGAGAAGAAGTGCAGGCCGATGAAGTCCTCGGGGCGGTCGACGCCCTCGGCGAGGCCGGTGATCGGCAGCGTCGAGGTGTTCGAGCCGAGGACGGCGTCGGGCGCGAGGTGCGGCAGGATCTCCGCGAAGACCTGCTTCTTGAGGTCGGGGCTCTCGAAGACGGCCTCGATGACGAGGTCGGCGCCCTGGGCCGCGGACGCGTCCGCGGTCGGCGTGATGCGCGCGAGCACCTCGTCGGCCTTCTCCTGGGTCTGCTTGCCGCGCGAGACGGCCTTCTCCAGGAGCTTCTGCGAGTAGCCCTTGCCCTTCTCGGCGTTCTCCTGGCTGACGTCCTTGAGGACGACCTCCAGGCCCGCCATCGCGCACGTGTACGCGATGCCCGCGCCCATCATCCCGGCGCCGAGCACGACGACCTTGCGCGCCGTGTGCTTCTCGTAGCCGTCGGGACGCGAGGCGCCCTTGTTGATGGCCTGCAGGTCGAAGAAGAAGGCACGGGTCATGTTCGTCGACACCTGGCCGCAGGCGAGGTCGGCGAAGTAGCGCGACTCGATCTGGCCGGCGTTGTCGATGTCGACCTGCGAGCCCTCGACGGCCGCGCACATGATGTTGTACGGCGCGGGCATCGGGGCGTTCTTCAGCTGCTTGCGCAGGTTGGCCGGGAACGCCGGGAGGTTCGCGGCGAACTTCGGCGTCGACGGCGTGCCGCCGGGGATCTTGTAGCCCTTGACGTCCCACGGCTGCGCGGCCTCGGGGTTGTCTCTCACCCACTGCTTGGCGCGCGAGATCAGCTCGTCGGGGCTGTCGACGACCTCGTGCACGAGGCCGGCGTCCAGCGCCGCGCGCGGGTTGCGCTGCTGACCCTGCAACAGCACGTTCATGAGGCCGTCGGCCAGGCCGAGCAGGCGCACGACGCGCACGACGCCCCCGCCGCCGGGCAGCAGGCCCAGCGTCACCTCGGGCAGGCCGATCTTCGAGCCCTTGGCGTCGAGGGCGATGCGGTGGTGGCAGGCCAGCGCGATCTCGAGGCCGCCGCCGAGCGCCGCACCGTTGATCGCCGCGACGACCGGCCTGCCCAGGGTCTCCAGGCGCCGCAGCAGCTGCTTGATCTGCTGCGACTGGTCGAAGACCTTCTGCGCGTCGGCGCGCGTGTACTTCACGAGGTCGTCGAGGTTGCCGCCCGCGAAGAAGGTCTTCTTCGCCGAGGTCAGCACGACGCCGGTGATCGAGTCCTTCTCCGACTCGAGACGCTGCAGCGTCTCGGCGAAGTCCTCGCCCCACTTGGCGTTCATCGTGTTGGCCGAGGCGCCCGGGTCGTCCATCGTCAGCGTGACGATGCCGTCCCCGTCGGCCTCCCACCGGAACATGTTCTCGGACACTGCGCTGCTGGCTCCTGTTCGCTGGTCGGGGGTTCCGGAGGGGTGGGTCAGACCCGCTCGATGATGGTCGCGACGCCCATGCCGCCGCCGATGCACAGCGTCACGAGGGCGCGGCGCAGGTCGCGGCGCTCGAGCTCGTCGACCATGGTCCCGACGAGCATCGCGCCGGTGGCGCCCAGCGGGTGGCCCAGCGCGATCGCGCCGCCGGCGACGTTGGTGCGCTCGTGCGGGAAGCCGAGGTCGCGCATCAGCTTCATCGGCACGGCGGCGAACGCCTCGTTGATCTCGAGGAGGTCGATGTCGTCGACGGTCATCCCGGCCTTGGCCAGGACCTTCTCGCACGCCGGCGTCGGGCCGGTGAGCATGATCGTCGGGTCGGCGCCGGAGACGGCGGTGGCGACGATGCGGGCACGCGGGGTCAGGCCGTTCTGCTTGCCGGCCTCCTCGGTGCCGAGCAGCACGAGCGCGGCGCCGTCGACGATGCCCGAGCTGTTGCCCGGGTGGTGCACGTGGTTGATCGCCTCGACCCAGTGGTACTTCTGCAGCGCCACCGCGTCGAAGCCGCCCATGTCGCCGATGCGGGCGAACGACGGCTTGAGGCCCGACAGGCCCTCCATCGTCGTCTCGCGGACGTGCTCGTCGTGGTCGAGCACCGTCAGGCCGTTGCGGTCGACGACGGGGACGATCGAGCGGTCGAAGGCGCCGTCGGCCCACGACTTGGCGGCGCGGGTCTGCGACTCGAGCGCGTAGGCGTCGACGTCCTCGCGGCTGAAGCCCTCGAGGGTGGCGATGAGGTCGGCGCCGATGCCCTGCGGGACGAACGAGGTCTTGAAGTTGGTCTCCGGGTCCATCGCCCAGGCGCCGCCGTCGGACGCCATCGGGACGCGGGACATCGACTCGACGCCACCGGCGACGATGAGGTCCTCGAAGCCGGAGCGCACGCGCTGACCGGCCTGGTTCACGGCCTCGAGGCCCGACGCGCAGAAGCGGTTGAGCTGGACGCCGCCCACGTGGTCCGGCAGGCCCGCGGCGATCGCGGCGGTCTTGGCGATGTCGCCGCCCTGGTCGCCGATGGGGGTGACGCAGCCGAGGACGACGTCCTCGATCTTGTCGGGGTCGAGCTCCGGGTTGCGCTTGCGCAGCTCGTCGATCAGGCCGACGACCAGCGACACCGGCTTGGTCGCGTGCAGCGAGCCGGTGGCCTTGCCCCGGCCCCGCGGGGTGCGGAGGGCGTCGTAGATGTATGCCTCGGTCACGGGTGGGTCCCTTCGCGCGGGTGTGAGCCGACTGCTCTCAACAGTCATGATGGACTGTTTCGCGCTCGTGTCAACGTGGGCACCACCGCCGGTTACTCCCCGGTAGGGTCGCCCGTCTCTCGTTGACACACTGCCAACGACTGGCGAGGCTTGTCGCGTGGACGCGGATTACGACGTGCTCGTGGTCGGCTCGGGGTTCGGCGGCTCGGTCACCGCGCTGCGGCTGACCGAGAAGGGCTACCGCGTCGGCGTGCTCGAGGCGGGCCGCCGCTTCGCCGACCAGGACTTCCCCGCCACGTCGTGGCAGCTGCGCGACTACCTCTGGGCGCCGTGGGCCCGCTGCTTCGGGATCTTCCGGGCCGACCCGCTGCGCGACGTGCTCGTCCTGTCCGGCGCCGGGGTGGGCGGGGGCTCGCTGGTGTACGCCAACACGCTCTACCGCCCGCCGCGCTCCTTCTACGACGACCCGCAGTGGGGCGGCATCACCGACTGGGCCGACGAGCTCGACGCCCCGTACGACCAGGCGTCCCGGATGCTCGGCGCCACCACCTACCCGCGGGTCTCGCCGTCCGACGCCGTCATGCGCGACGTCGCGCAGGAGATGGGCGTCGGCCACACCTACCGCGCGGCCGACGTCGGCGTCTTCTTCGGGGCGCCACCCGGCGAGGAGGTGCCGGACCCGTACTTCGGCGGCGCCGGCCCCGAGCGCCACGGCTGCCTCCACTGCGGCGAGTGCATGACGGGCTGCCGCCACGACGCCAAGAACACGCTGGTCAAGAACTACCTGCACCTCGCCGAGGCCGCCGGGGCGCAGGTGCTGCCGATGACGACGGCGACGCGCATCCGCCCGCGCGGCGGGGACCTGTCCGGCGCATCGGGCTACGAGGTCGAGGTGCGCGCCACCGGTCGCCCGGGTGGGCGGCGCACGCTGCGCGCGCAGCAGGTGGTCGTCGCCGCCTCGGCCCTCGGCAGCCAGCGGTTGCTGCACCGGCTGCGCCGCCGCGGCGACCTGCCCCGCATCTCCCCGCGACTCGGCGAGCTCTCGCGCACCAACTCCGAGGCGATCCTCGCCGCGCGCACCGCGAGCGACGTCGCCGACTACACCACCGGCGTCTCGATCACCTCGTCGATCCACCCCGACGCCCACACCCACGTCGAGCCGGTGCGCTACGGGCGCGGCTCGAACCTGCTCTCGCTGCTCTCGGCCGTCCTCGTCGACGGCACGACGGCGGCGGGCGACGCGACGCTCGGCGAGCGGGGCCCGTCGCTGCGGCGCATCGCCCGCGAGCTGGTGCGCTCGCGGCGCGAGCTGGTCGCCCTGCACCGGCCACGGCGCTGGGCCGAGCAGTCGATCGTGCTGCTGGTGATGCAGACGCTGGACAACTCCCTGACGCTGCGCCCGCGCCGGTTCCTGCCCGGCCTGCGCTCCCGGCCCGGCGAGGGCACCCCGAACCCGGCGTGGATCCCGGCCGGCCACGAGGTCGCGCGGCGCGTGGCCCGGCGGATGGGCGGCTTCCCGGTCGGCGCCAGCTCGACGCTGGTGAACCTGCCGGTGACCGGGCACTTCCTCGGCGGCGCGGTCATCTCCGAGACGCCGGCGAACGGCGTCGTCGACCCCTACCACCGGCTGCACGGGCACCCCGGCGTCCACGTCGTCGACGGGTCCAGCGTGCCGGCGAACCTCGGGGTGAACCCGTCCCTGACCATCACCGCCCTCGCCGAGCGGGCGATGTCACTGTGGCCCAACCGCGGCGAGCCCGACCCGCGCCCGGCGCCGGGGGAGCCCTACCGCCGGGTCGCGCCCGTCGCGCCGCACCACCCCGCGGTACCCGCCGACGCCCCCGGTGCGCTGCGGACCACCGTCGACCTGCCCAGCCCGAGGATCGGAGCCCCCCTGTGACCGACCCCGCGACCGCCTACCCGCCCGAGCCCTGGACCCTCGTCGGCCGGATGGACCTGTCGACCTTCCTGGTGCCGACGGACACCCTGCCCACCGCGACCTGGCCCGACGGCTGGTCCCCGCTCGCGCTCGGGGGCTGCACGCCGGTCGGGGCGGCGTGGGTCGACTACGCGCCCGGCGGCGTCATGAGCTACCACGAGCTGCTGGTCGCGGTCGCCGGCCGCGTCGGGGCGCGGGTCCGCCCGCACATCGTGGCGATCTGGGTCGACAGCCCGGCCTCGCGCGACGGCGGGCGCGAGCTCTGGGGCATCCCGAAGGGGCTCGCGAGCTTCACGGGCTTCGACGAGGGCACGCCGAGCGTCACCGTCGAGGGCGCCGAGCGCCCCGCCGCGCACGCGGTCCTGCGCCACGGCACGCGCCTGCCCGGGCGCCCGCGGGTCGGGTTCACGCTGGCCCAGGAGCTGAACGGTCGCTGCTGGGAGAGCCCGGTGACGAGCCGCACGGCGATCGGCCTGCTCCACGCCGACTGGACGTTCGACCCCGACGGCCCCCTGGGCTTCCTCGCCGGCCACCGCCCCCTCGTCTCGGCGACCCTCCACGACTTCGCCATGTCCTTCGGGATGACGCCGTACGACCGCGCGCGTGAGGACCAGCCTGGCGTCCACGCTGGCACTGGACGCCAGGAAAGCCCCCGGCTCGGTCCCGCGACACGCCGATGACCGCCCCCGCCCGGGGCCGGCGCCTCGACCCCGACGCCCGCCGCGAGGAGATCGTCGCCGGCGCCCTGCGCCTGTTCGCCGAGCACCCGTACGCCGCGGTCTCCACCACCGACCTCGCCCGCGAGGCCGGCGTCGCCCGCGGGCTGATCAACCACTACTTCGGCACCAAGCGCGCGCTCTACCTCGAGGTCGTGCGGCGCCTGACGACCATCCCCGAGGTCGCGGTCTCCGAGCTCCCGCCCGGCACGGTCGAGGAGCGTGCCGGGGCGGCCGTGGACTGGTTCCTCGACGCCGTCGATCGTCACCGCGGCCTGTGGCTCGCGGTCGGGACGGGCGCCGCCGGCGACATCGACGTCGACGCGATCCTCGCCGAGGCCGACGAGATCGCCGCCGACCGCGTCCTCGCGGCCCTCGCCCCCGACGCGCCGGACGACCCCTACCGGGCGCGCGTGCGCTCGTTCTTCGGCCTGGTGCGCTCGGCGTCCCGGGAGTGGCTGGTGCGCGGCACGCTCGACCGCGCGGGCACGCGCGCGCTCCTCGTCGACGTCCTGCTCACGGTGCTCCACCGCGACAGTCAGGTTTGACCGTTCGCGGTCCTGGCGGCACGATCGTCTCGACACGACCGCGACACGGTGACGACGACACCGAGACGACGACACAGACGACGACACAGACGACGCGGACGGGAGGGAGCGGATGGTGAGCACCCGTGCGGCCGCCGAGCCGGAGCGACGGTCCCGCGAGCAGCGGACGTCCGACAGCCGCACCCGCATCCTCGACGCGGCCGTCGCGTGCCTGGTCGAGTCGGGCTACGCGGGGACGACGACGCTGACGATCCAGAACCGCGCCGGGGTGTCGCGCGGCCGGCTGCTGCACCACTTCCCGTCGAAGGAGAACCTGCTCGTCGCCGCGGCCCAGCACCTCGCGACCAGCCGGTTCGCCGAGGACGGGCTGGCCCGCGCCGACCTGCCCGCGGCCGACGTCGACGCCGACGCGCGCCTCGACCGGGCCGTCGACGTCATGTGGTTCACCTACCAGCAGGCCTACTTCTGGGCCTCGGTCGAGCTGTGGACCGCGGCGCGTACCGACGAGGCCCTGGCGGCCGCGCTCCTGCCCGCCGAGCGACGCCTCGGCGCGGCGATCCGGCAGACCGTCGACGCCTTCTTCGAGGACTACGCCGACCCGGCCCGCGCCGCCCTCCTGCGCGAGACGCTGCTGACCAGCATGCGCGGCGTCGCGCTGACCTACGGCTTCGACCCGCGCGACCCGCGGACCGACCCGCACCTCGAGCAGTGGAAGCAGCTCGCTCGCATGCTCCTGCTGCCCGAGGGCGGGTCCGCCAAGGCCTAGATCAGGGACTTCAAGGTCTCGAGCGAGGACTTCACGGTGTCGTGGTCCGGCTCCAGCGGCGCGATGTTGAGCTGCGTGATCCCGGCGGCCGCGAACTCGCGCACCTGCGCGGCGACCTCGTCCTCGGTGCCGATCAGTGACACCGCGTGGACGAGCTCCTCCGGCACCTTCTCCGCGGCCTCCTCCTTGCGCCCGGACAGGTACAGGTCCTGGATCTCCGACGCCTCGTCCGCGAACCCGTAGCGCCCGGCCAGCTGGGCGTAGAAGTTCGTGTCCTTGGCGCCCATGCCCCCGACGTAGAGCGCGAGCTGCGGGCGGACGTGCTCGCGCAGCTTGCCCGCGCCCGGCCCGACGGCGAACGGCACGTTGACCGAGATCTGCAGCTCGCCCAGCGCCGGGTCGCGCTTGGCCTTGCCGGCTGCCAGCGACGGGCCCCAGACGTCGGCCGCCTTGCCGGGGTGGAACCAGATCGGCTCCCACACCTCAGCGAGCTCTGCGGCCATCTCGACGTTCTTCGGGCCCAGCGCCGCCAGCATGATCGGGATCTGCTCCCGCACCGGGTGGTTGATGATCTTCAGTGGCTTGCCCAGGCCCGTGCCCTGGTCGGCGGGCAGCGGGATCGTGTAGTGCTTGCCGGCGTACTCGACGCGCTCCCGGCGCCAGACCTTCCGGCAGATCTCGACGATCTCCCGCGTGCGGCCCACCGGCGCGTCGTACTTCACGCCGTGGAAGCCCTCGATGACTTGGGGGCCCGAGGCGCCCATCCCGAGGACGAAGCGGCCGTCGGAGACGTAGTCGAGCCCGGCCGCCGTCATCGCCGTCAGCGACGGGGTGCGCGTGTAGATCTGCACGATGCCGGACTCGATGTGCATCCGCGACGTGCGCGCCGCGAGGTAGCCGAGCTGGCTGACCGCGTCGAAGCTGTAGAGCTCGGCGACGCTCACCGCGTCGAGGCCGACCTCCTCGAGCTCGACGAGCTTCTCCACCGTCTCGCGGAACCCGCCCTGGGCGTACGCCAGGCCCATCCCGATCCTCATCCGAGCACCACCCGCCCGATGATCTCCTTCATGATCTCCGTGGTGCCGCCGTAGATCGTCTGCACGCGGGTGTCCAGGTAGGCCTTCGCGACCGGGTACTCCTTCATGTAGCCGTAGCCGCCGTGCAGCTGCAGGCAGCCGTCGATGACCTCCTTGGCGGTCTCGCTCGCCCAGTACTTGGCCATCGAGGCGTCGGCCGGCCCGAGCTTGCCCTCGTTCAGCTCGGTGATGCAGCGGTCGACGAACGTGCGGGTGACGGCGAGCTTGGTCGCCATCTCGGCGGCCGAGAACCGCACCGTCTGGAGCTTCGCGAGCGGCTTGCCGAACGCGGTGCGCTCCTTGACGTAGGTGACCGTGTCCTCGAGGACGCGCTCCGCCCCGGCCACGGCGCCGACGGCGATCGAGAGGCGCTCGCGGGGCAGGTTCTGCATCAGGTAGATGAAGCCCTTGCCCTCCTCGCCGAGGAGGTTGGTGGCGGGTACGCGCACGTCGGTGAACGAGAGCTCGGCGGTGTCCTGGGCGGACATGCCGATCTTCTCGAGGTTGCGGCCGCGCTCGAAGCCGGGGGTGTCGCGCTCGACGACGATGAGGCTGAAGCCGTGCGCCCCGGCATCCGGGTCGGTCTTGGCGACCACGATCACCAGGTCGCTCATGATCCCGTTGGTGATGAAGGTCTTCTGCCCGTTGATCACCCACTCGTCGCCCTCGCGGACGGCGCGGGTCTGGATGCCCTGCAGGTCCGAGCCGGTGCCGGGCTCGGTCATGGCGATGGCGGTGATCATCTCGCCGCTGCTGAAGCGCGGCAGCCAGCGCTGCTTCTGCTCGTCGTTCGCGAGCTCGATGAGGTACGGCGCGATGACGTCGTTGTGCAGCGAGAACCCGAGCCCGCTCGTGCCCGCGCGCGCGACCTCCTCGGTGACGATCCACTGGAAGCGCAGGTCCCGCGTACCGCCGCCCCCGTACTCCTCGGGGACGTCCATGGCGAGCAGGCCGGTCTTCCCGGCGGCCAGCCACACGTCGCGGCTGACGTGCCCCTGCTTCTCCCACTCCGCGTGGTGGGGCACCGCTTCCTTCTCGAGGAAGTCCCGCACCATCTCGCGGAAGTCGTTGTGCTCGTCGGAGAAGATCGTGCGCTCCACCGGGTGGCCCCTCCTTCGGGGACGTGCGGACGCCCACCGTGAGTCCGGCGGGCCCGTGACCGTGCAGGTGCAGCCCAGCGTGGCTGCACCGGCCGGTAACAGTCAAGCCTGACTCTTCCGCGATTCCGTATGACCGATTACGGTCGCGCCTGCCCTGTGGTCGGCGTCACCACTGTCCCCGTTTCGTCCGCTTCGTGGAGGTCCCCTGTGCCGTTCCGGCTGACCGACGTCGTGCGCCAGCACGCCGGCGACACCGACCTGGTGGCGATGACGTTCGAGGGGGAGAACACGACCTACGCGGAGCTCGACCGCCGCGGGGGCCTGGCCGCCCGCGCGATGGCCGCCGACGGCGTCGGTGCGGGAGACCGCGTGGTGTGGCTGGGGAAGAACCGCCCCGAGTTCTTCGACCTGCTCTTCGGCGCCCCGCGCGTGCGCGCCGGCACCGCGCCGCTGAACAACCGGCTCACCCACGACGAGCTGATCGCGATCATCGAGGACGCGGCCGCGCCGCTGGTCGTCCTCGGCCCGGACTTCGCCGACCTCCGTGGCCGCGTCGAGGGCATCGAGGGCGTGCGCCGCGTGCTCGTCGTCGGGGAGGACTACGACGGCTGGCTGACCGCGTCCGACGAGGTGCTCGACCCGCCGGACGACGCGCAGGACGACGACTGCGTGCTGCAGCTCTACACGTCGGGGACCACCGGGCTGCCCAAGGGCGTCGTGCTCACCCACGTCCAGTTCGCGGCCCTGCTCTCGGTCGGCGACCACTGGAGCTTCGACACCGAGTCGGTCGGCCTCGTCGCCATGCCGCTGTTCCACATCGGCGGCTCGGGCTTCGCGCTGGTCTGCCTGTCGTTCGGGGCACGCTGCGTGCTGATCGCCGACATCGTCCCCGACCAGCTCCTCGCGACGATGGCCGACGAGGGCGTCACGAACGCCTTCCTCGTGCCCGCGGTGCTGCAGTTCCTCACGCAGGTGCCGGGGGCGGCCGACCGCGACTGGTCGAAGCTGCGCGCCATCGCCTACGGCGCCTCGCCGATCACGAGCACCGTGCTCAAGCGGGTGCTGACGACGTTCCGGGCGCCGCTGTTCCAGGTCTACGGCTCCACCGAGACCACGGGCGCGATCAGCCAGCTCGACCCCGACGACCACGACCCCGACGGCCCGCGCGCCCACCTCATGCGGTCGGCGGGCAAGGCGTACCCGTGGGTCGAGCTCAAGGCCGTCGACCCGGCGACCGGCGAGGACGTCCCGCCGAACACCGTGGGTGAGATCTGGATCCGCTCGTCGCAGGTGACGCCGGGCTACTGGGCGCGGCCGGAGGAGACCGCGACGGCGCTGTCGGACGGCTGGTTCCACACCGGGGACGCGGGCTACCTCGACGAGGAGGGCTACCTGTTCCTCACCGACCGGATCAAGGACATGATCGTCACCGGGGCGGAGAACGTGTACCCCATCGAGGTCGAGAACGTCCTGTCCGGCCACCCCGACGTCGCCGACGTGGCCGTCATCGGCGTCCCGGACGAGAAGTGGGGCGAGTCGGTGAAGGCCGTCGTCGTCGCCAACGAGGGCTCCACCATCGACACCGACGCCCTGCTCGAGTGGTGCAAGGAGCGCATCGCCGGTTTCAAGCGCCCGCGCTCGGTCGACGTCGTCGACGCCCTGCCGCGCAACCCGTCGGGGAAGATCCTCAAGAAGGACCTCCGCAAGCCCTACTGGGAGAACGCCGAGGGGCGCCAGATCGGCTGAGGGACGACTCGGCGGGCGCCGGTGCCCGAACCCTGCTGAACCGATCCAAGACCCGACACCCCGTTTCCGGCTCGCGGGGCCCGGGCACGCTTCCTCCAACAGGCCGCGTCGGGCTTCGGGGGCTCGACGACAGGCCGTCCGGGGCCGGTCCCGCTGCTGACGCTGGGGAGCAGTCAGCAGTGCGGACCGGCCCACCTCTTCCTCCGGCCCACGCCGCTCCGTCGATCGGGTGCGTCACCCGCCCGACGGGCGGGTACAGCGAGGTCGTGACGGTTGAGAACACAGGCGTCGCGCTCGCCCGGCAGGCCGTCGAGGCGCTCCGTCGCCTCGACGACGAAGGACGGACGCTGCGGCCCGACGGCGTCGATCACTTCACCTGGTCCGCGGACGTGCTCGACGAGCTCGCGCGGCTGGCCGACGTGCTGGGGCGCGCGGTCGAGCACGTGACCGGCGAACCCGCGGCGGGTGCCGAGACGCACGCGCAGGCCCTCGCCACCGCGATCGTGGCGCACCGCAACTCGCTGCTGCGACACGGCCGGGGCGAGCATCCTTTCCCCGCCGGGCATGACCACGCGCTCCCCCTGGTCATCGCCCGCGACGAGGCGGGGAGCGCGCCGGTGAGGGAGAAAACCTCCGCGTATGGCACGGATCGCAACGCGCGCCTGACGGCGGCGCCGGAACATGGATTGTGTCGGCCGCGCCCCCCTCGGCCGACCATGGTTCCGGGAGCGCATCCCCCCGCGCTCCCGGAACCCCCAGCTTCACCGCCGCGCGACGTGCTCCAGCACGAGGTCCGCGAGGCGGTCGGGGGCCTCGTCGGGGATCCAGTGGCTCGTCCCGGGGAAGACCTCGAGCCGGTAGGGCCCGGTCACCCAGCGCGGGTTGCCCTCCACGGCCGCGCGGGAGACAGCGCTGTCGCCGTCGCTCCAGACCATCAGTGTCGGCGTCGCGACCGTCACCCGCAGTCCCCGGTGCTCCCAGAACGGCGTCGCGCGGTACCAGTTGATCGCGCCGGTGAGTGCGGGTCGCAGGCCGCCCTTGGCGGTGAGCGCCGCCTCGTCGCGCCGGGCGCGCTCCGCGCTCTGGCCCGTGCGCCGCACCGCGGCGGCGAGGCCGCCGGGTCGTCCGAGGAACCGCTCGGCGAGGGCGGGGAGCTGGAAGGCGTAGACGTACCAGGACAGGGCGAGCTGCCGGCTCGACACCATGGCCGCCATGAACGCGGCCGGGTGGGGCACCGAGACGGCGGTCAGGGTGCGGACACGGTCCGGGCGCAGGGCCGCCAGCGCCCAGGCGACGATCGCGCCCCAGTCGTGGCCCACCACGTGCACCGTGTCCGCGCCCGCGGCGTCGGCCAGCGCGACGACGTCGTCGACGAGTTCCTCGACGCGGTAGGCCCGCCGTCCCGTCGGTCGCGCGCCCGCGGAGTACCCGCGCTGGTCCGGGGCGAGGACCCGGTACCCGGCGTCGGCGAGCCGCCGCGCGACCGGCTCCCAGCTCGCCGCCGTCTGCGGGAAGCCGTGCAGCAGCAGCACGGGCACACCGTCGGCCGGCCCGTACTCGGTGACGTCGAAGCGCAGCGCGCCGCGGGTGAAGGAGTCCACGGCCGTGATCGTGCCCGCCCGGACGCCGCACCGCCGATCTCCGCGACGCGCGCGACACGTCGGTCGAAGTGGGACCTGTGATCGCAGCCGTTCCGTTACGGTCGGTGCGCACCGTGCCCGGCCGGGGGCGCGACGCGGGGGCCGGGACGACGGGAGCGGCGGCAGCGCATGTCCAAGGGCTTGAGACGGTTCCTGATCTTCGTCGTCGTGGCCGTCCTGCTGTTCTTCGTGATCTCGCAGCCCGAGGGCGCGGCCGACGTCGTGCGCTCCATCCTCGCGATCATCGGCGACGCGCTGTCGTCGATCGCCCAGTTCTTCCGGTCGCTGTTCTGAGCTACACCACCGCGAACTCGCCGGCGGCGTAGCGCTCGCGCAGGCGGTGCTTGACGAGCTTGCCGGTGGGTGTGCGGGGCAGGTCGTCGGTGAACACCAGGCGCCGGGGTGCCTTGTAGCGCGCGATGCGGCCGCGGACGTGCTCGAGCAGCTCGTCGGCCAGCGCGTCCGACGGCTCGTGGCCCGGCGCGGGCTGGACGACGGCGAAGACGGACTCGCCCATCTCCTCGTCCGGCACGCCGATCACCGCCACGTCGAGCACGGCGTCGTGCAGCGTGAGGACGTCCTCGATCTCCTGCGGGTAGATGTTCACGCCGCCCGAGATGATCATGAAGCTCTTGCGGTCGGTGAGGTAGAGGTAGCCGTCCTCGTCGACGTAGCCGAGGTCGCCGGTGGTCGTCCAGGTCTCGTGCTCGGGGTGCTGCGCGCCGCGGGTCTTCTCCGGGTCGTTGTGGTACCGGAACGGCACCACGTCGCGCTCGAAGTAGACGGTGCCGACCTCGCCGGGGGCGAGCTCGGTGCCGCTGTCGTCGCAGACGTGGATCGTGCCCAGGCCGGCCCGCCCCACCGAGCCGGGCCGCTCGAGCCACTGCGCCGAGTCGATGAACGTGATCCCGTTGGCCTCGCTCGAGCTGTAGTACTCGTGGAGCACCGGGCCCCACCAGGCGATCATCGCCCGCTTGACCTCGACCGGGCACGGCGCCGCGGCGTGGATCGCGACCCGCAGGCTGGACACGTCGTAGCGGCGCTTCGTCTCGTCGGGGAGCTTGAGCATGCGCACGAACATCGTCGGCACCCACTGGCTGTGGGTGACGCGGAAGCGCTGGATGGCGGCGAGGGCCTGCTCGGGGTCGAAGCGGTGCATCATGACGACGGTGCCGCCGGTCGACTGGATCGTGGCGCCGAAGCGCAGCGGCGCCGCGTGGTACACCGGCGCCGGCGAGAGGTAGACGGTGTCCTCGTCGAAGCCGTACATGGGCTTGAACACCGCGATGTAGAGGTCGCCGGGCTCGTCGATCCGGCGGTCCGGCAGGTTCGGCTTGATGCCCTTCGGGCGTCCGGTGGTGCCCGAGCTGTAGAGCATGTCGCCGCCGCGGGGCTGGTCGCTCATCGGCTCGGCGCTCTGCGCGCCGACGACCGTGTCGTAGTCGTCGTGGCCCGCGACGGCGCCGCCGAAGGCGAGCCGCAGCGTGACGTCCGGCGTCCGCTCGACGATCGCCCGGGCGAGGTCGTCCTTCGCCGCCGAGACGACGAGGGCGCGGGCGCCGCAGTCGTCGACGATGTAGCCGGCCTCGTCGGCGGAGAGGTGGTGGTTCACCGCCGTGACGAGCAGGCCGGCGCGCTGAGCGGCCCAGTAGACCTCGAAGACCCGCGGGTGGTTGTCGGACAGGAGCGCGACCACGTCGCCGCGGCGCAGGCCGTGCTCGTGCAGCGTGCGCGCGAGACGCACCGAGCCGTCCTCGAGCTCGCGGTAGGTCAGGCCCTCGCCGGTCTCGGCCATGATCACCGCGGGGCGGTCGGGGTGGGTGGCGGCGAACGTCCCGGGATACATCGTCGTCTCCTCGGAGATCACGGTGGGCGGCCGCCGTAGAGTAATTTACGTTCTGTTCGAGGGGAACCGACGCCGCGGGAGGTCGACGCCGATGCCCACGGCCACCCGGCAGTCCTACTTCGAGCAGGCGCTGCGCCTCCTCGCGCGCGAGGGCCGCAACGCCCTGCGCATCGGGCGGCTGTGCGCGGCCGTCGGCGTCACCAGCGGGTCCTTCTACCACCACTTCGGCAGCTGGGAGGGCTTCGTCGCCGCGCTGCTCGAGCACTGGGAGCGCGAGGAGGTCGGGCGCATCATCGAGATGGTCAACGCCAGCGACGACCCGGTGGAGCGCGTGACGCGCATGAAGTACCTGGCCCTGACCGTGCCGCACGAGGCCGAGACCGCGATCCGGGCGTGGGCCACCGTCGACCCGCGCGTGGAGGAGGCCCAGCGCGCCGTCGACCGCGGGCGGGTGCGGGCGCTCGCCGACGTCCTCGCGCCGGTGGTCAGCGACGAGGGTCAGCGCGCGCGGCTGGCGGCGCTCGGGATCGCGGTGCTCGCCGGGCACCAGCAGATCGCCGGCGTGGTCGACGTCGACCTGGGCGACCTGCTCGACGAGTTCGAGGCGGCGGTGCTCGCCCGGGCGGACGGGGCCTGGGAGGCGCCGGTCGTCGAGGCCGATCCGTGGCGCGCCGACGGCCGGACCGAGGCGTGCGAGGAGCGGTGATCGTGGGGAATTTCCTGGCGTCCAGTGTGAGCGTGGACGCCAGGCTGACCCACCCCGTGCGTCAGTCGGCGTAGTGGGGGGCGCGGCCCTCGGCGAAGGCGGTGACGGCCTCGGTGAGGTCGTCGGAGATCAGCGCCGAGGCGTTCCACGTCGCGATCTGGTCGAGGCCGTCGGCGATCGAGTGGTCGCGCGCGTACGTGATGGCGTGCTTGGTGCCCCGCAGGGCGAGCGGCGACTTGGCGGCGAGCCCGCGGGCGACCTCGGTGACGTGCGCCAGGAGCTCCTCGGGGTCCTCGGTGTCGACGCACGCGTTGACCAGGCCCATCGCCTCCGCCTCGGACCCGCGGACGTCGCGGCAGGTGTAGGCCATCTCGCGGGCCCGGCCCTCGCCGACGATGCGTGGCAGGCGCTGGAGCACGCCGACGTCGGCGGCGAGGCCCATGTCGACCTCCTTCAGCGAGAACTTCGTGCGCGGCGTCGCGTAGCGCAGGTCGCAGACCACCGCGAGGTCGAGCCCGGCGCCGACGCAGGCGCCCTGGACGGCCGCCAGCACGGGCACGCGGCAGCGCTCGACGGTGGTGAGCACGTCCTGGAGGTCGAGGATCAGGCGGCGCAGGCCCTCACGGGCGCGGCCCGGGTCGGCGCCGGCCGGGGCCATGCCCTGGATCTCGGCGAGCATCGACAGGTCGATCCCGGCGCAGAAGTGCCGACCGGACCCGGTGAGCACCACCGCGCGCACGCCGGGCTCGGCGTCGAGCGCCCGGAACGTCTCGCGCAGCTCCTGCCACAGCGTGCGGTCCAGCGCGTTCGCCGCCTGCGGGCGCTCGAGGCGCACCGTCGCGACGCCGCCGTCGTGGGTGACCGACAGCGCCGTGGGGGCCGCCGCATCCAGCGTGCTCACGTCCCGTGCTCCCTTCCCTGGGCTGCTCGGGCCGACGCTCTCACGTCCGGAAGGTCCGGGCCCGTCCGGTGGTTGGGACGGACAGGACGGTCACACCCGTCCGTACTCCTGAGCCCGAGGAGCCCGCCGTGTCCACCGCCGTCCCCGGCACCGCACCCGCGACAGCCCCTGCCCGCCCCGACGCCCCGGGTCGCACGGCCGACCGGGTCGGGCGCGGCCTGCTCGTCCTCGACGCGCTCGCCGCGCTGGCCGCCTTCGCCGGCGGCCTCGCGGCGGTCGCGACCGCGCCCCCCGACCTGCTCGTCGTCGAGGGGTGGCGGACGTTCGGCTACCTCGTCTTCGTCGGCCTGTGGACCATGCTCGTGCTGCGTCCGCGCGGCGCGCCCGGCGTGTGGGAGCTGGTGTTCCTCCACAAGATCGCGATGGTCGTGTTCGCGCTGGTCGTCCTCGACGCGCCCGGCGCGGTGACGGCGCTGGGCGTCGACGCCGTGCTTATCGTGACGACCGCGGTGGCCTACGTCCTGACCCGCGGCTGGCTCTCGTGGCGCGGCACGCGCACGCCTCACCCCGTGTGATCGAATGGTGACGCAGGTCTCGCCCCCATAGCATCACGTACGTTACGGTCCCTTCCGTCGCCACCACCGACAGCAGGGGAGGGCACCGTGAGGATCAACGTGGACTGGGACAGGTGCACCGGCATGGGGATGTGCGAGTCCCTCGCGCCGGACGTCTTCGAGGTCGATGACGACGGGTCGCTGATCCTGCACACCGAGGAGATCTCGGCCGACCAGGAGGCCGAGGTCCGCGAGGCCGTCGCCGCGTGCCCGACCGAGGCGCTCTCGCTCGAAGGGCCCATCGACGCGTGACGCACCTCGTCGTGGTCGGCGCGTCCCTGGCCGGGCTCCGCGCCGTCGAGGCGGTCCGGCGCGACGGGTTCGACGGCGAGGTGACGCTGGTCGGGGCCGAGGAGCACCTGCCCTACGACCGGCCGCCGCTGTCGAAGGAGTACCTGGCCGCGGAGGAGTGCCCCGACCCGCGCTACCGCGAGGAGGAGACCTTCGCGGGCGACCTCGACGTGGAGCTGCTGCTGGGCACGCCCGCGAGCGCGCTGGACACGGCGGCGCGGACGGTCACGGTCGGCGACCGCACGGTGTCCTACGACGGCCTGGTGATCGCGACGGGCGCGCACGCGCGGACCCTGCCGGGCACCGAGCACCTCGAGGGCGTGCACACCGTGCGGACCCTTGACGACGCGATCGCCCTGCGGGCGGCGCTGCGCGGCGGCGCCCGGCGGCTCACCGTCGTCGGGGCCGGCTTCATCGGCTCCGAGGTCGCCGCGGTGGGCCGCAAGCTGGGGCTCGAGGTGACCATCCTCGAGGCGCTCGAGACCCCGCTCGCCCGTGCCGTGGGCGAGCGGATGGGCCGCGCGCTGACCCACCTGCACCGTCGCCACGGCACCGAGGTCCGCACGGGGGTGGCGGTCGAGGAGGTGCTGTCGGCGGACGGCCGGGTCACCGGCGTGCGCCTGGGCGACGGCACCGAGGTCGACACCGACGTGCTCGTCGTCGGCATCGGCGCGCGCCCCGCGACCGACTGGCTCGAGGGCTCCGGGCTGACGATCGACGACGGCGTCGTCGCCGACGAGACGCTCGCCGCCGCGGACGGGGTCTACGTCGCGGGCGACGTCGCGCGCTGGCCGAACGCGCTGTTCAGCGACGTCGCGGGCGGCACCATGCGCCTCGAGCACTGGACCTCGGCGGCCGACCAGGGCGGGAGGGCCGCCCGGCACGCCGTCGACCCGGCGGCCGCGAAGCCCTACGAGACCGTCCCCTACTTCTGGTCGGACTGGTACGACGGCCGCGTCCAGTTCGTGGGCATCGCGCCCGACGACGGCGACGAGCAGATCGAGGTCGTGGCGGGCGACGACGCGCAGGGCGGACCGTTCACGGCGATCTACCGGGCGGGCGACCGGATCGTCGGCGCGCTGGCGGTCGACATGCCCGCCGAGGTCATGAAGTACCGCCGGCTGATCGGCGCGCGCAAGACGTGGGGCGACGCCCTCGAGCTCGCCGAACAGCGCCGCGCGCAGCGCGCGGCGAAGGCACAGCAGGCCGCGCAGCAGGCCGGCGAGCAACGGGGAGAGGGCGCATGACCGACACGGCGGGCACCACCACGGTCTCCGGGCGCGAGCTCGACCCCCTCGACCTGTCGTCCCTCGGCTTCTGGGGACGCCCCATGGTCGAGCGCGACGCCACGTTCGCGCAGCTGCGCCGCGACCGGCCGATCTCCTGGCACCGCCCGCCGGTGGGCATGCTCATGCCCGGCCAGGACGACCCGGGCTTCTGGGCGGTGGTGCGCCACGAGGACATCGGCCACGTGAGCAGGAACCCGAAGATCTTCTGCTCGGGGCAGGGCGTGCAGTTCCAGGAGGCGCCGCCGGAGCTGCTCGAGGCCACGCAGTCGTTCCTCGCCATGGACGCGCCGCGGCACACGAAGCTGCGCAAGATCGTCAGCGCCGCGTTCACGCCGAAGCAGGTGGCCCGCGTCGAGGACCGGATCGCGCAGCGCGCCCGCACGATCGTCGACCAGCTCCTCGACCACGGGGACGGCGACTTCGTCCAGCTCGTGGCCAAGCAGCTGCCGATGGGCACGATCTACGACCTCATGGGCGCGCCCGAGGAGTACCAGGACTCGCTCGCCGAGGCCGCCGACCTGCTCGTCGCCACGAACGACCCCGATGTGCTGGAGAACCTGGGCCTCGAGGACCCGCTCGCGGCGGCCGGGCAGGCGCTGATGAACCTGCTGGGCCCGGCGATGGAGCTGGTCGAGGCCCGGCGGAAGGAACCCCGCGACGACCTCATGACCAATCTCGTGTCCGCCGAGGTCGACGGCGAGAGCCTCACCGACCCCGAGATCGGGGCCTTCTTCGTGCTCCTGTCGGTGGCCGGCAACGACACCACGCGCAACACGATCGCCCACTCCATGCGCCGCCTCACCGAGGAGCCCGAGCAGCGGGCCTGGCTCGTCGAGGACCTCGAGGGGCGCATGAAGGGCGCGGTGGAGGAGTTCGTCCGCCACGCCTCGCCGGTGCTGACGTTCCGCCGCACCGCCACGCAGGACACCGAGCTGCGGGGCCGGCGGATCGCGGCGGGCGAGAAGGTCGTGATGTTCTACGAGTCGGGCAACCGGGACGAGTCGGTCTTCGCCGACCCGCTGCGCTTCGACCTCTCCCGGGATCCCAACCCGCACGTCGGCTTCGGGGGTGGCGGACCCCACTTCTGCCTGGGCAACATGCTCGCGCGCACCCAGTTGCGGCAGATCTTCACGCAGCTCCTCGGCCGGGCCCCGGGCCTGGAGGTCGGCGAGCCGGAGATCCTGCGCAGCAACTTCGTGCACGCGGTGAAGACCATGCCCTGCTCGCTGTAAGGGGCCAGAGCCGTCCCGTCCCGGGACCCTCACGCAGGGAGCACGACGTGGTGCGACCCCCGACCCTGGTGCTCTCCGGAGCACGGTCACGGGCCGAGCGCGAGCTCGTCCGGCAGTGGACCTCCTCGACCTACGGAGACGGTGACGACGGCGCGGTGCGGGTGGTGCCCGACGACGCCCGCGAGCTCGCCGGTGCCCTCGACGGTGCCGGCCCGGACACCACCGTGGTGCCGGTGCGCGTCGTGTGGCCGCCCGCTGAGCGCGACTCGTCGGACGCCCCGGCGCTGACCGATCTGCTGTCCCTCAGCGCCCGGCGCCGCGGCCTGCGCCACCTGCACGCCCGCGTGCGGGGCTGGTCGACGACGCGCGGGCGGGTGGTCGCGGGCGATGCGGCCTCGCTGGCACAGCTGCGCCGCGAGGGCGACCGCGAGCTCGGGACGCCGGACGGCGCCGGGTTCGTCGCGTTCGTGCGCCGTCGGGCGACGCTCGCGTGCGACCGCGCCGAGCGCCGGCTCACCGGCGACCGCTACAAGGTGCCGCGCCTGATGGCCGAGCAGATCGTCGCGTCGGCCGCGGTGCGCGAGCGGGCCGCCGGGCTGGCGGGCGAGCTCGACCTCTCCGTCGACGAGGTGCTCGCGCGGACGGCGCGCTGCCTGGAGGAGATGGCCGCGGTGCAGAGCCCGCCCGCCATCGAGGCGTTCCGCTCGGTGATGAGCCCCCTGCACCGCCGGGCGTGGGACCTCGACGTCGACACCGCGAGCCTGGGCGACCTGCGCGAGCAGGGGCGTCGCCGGCCGCTGGTGTTCCTGCCCTCGCACCGCAGCTACGCCGACCCGCTCGTGCTCGCCGAGGTGCTGCACGCCCACGACTTCCCCCGCAACCACGTCCTCGGCGGCAACAACCTCGCGTTCTGGCCGCTCGGCACGCTCGGCCGCCGCGCGGGGATCGTGTTCATCCGCCGCAGCTTCGGCGACGACGCCGTCTACAAGTTCGCCGTCCGCGAGTACTTCGGCCATCTCCTCGACAAGCGCTTCAACCTCGAGTGGTACATCGAGGGCGGCCGGACGCGGACCGGGAAGCTGCGCCCGCCGAAGTACGGGCTGCTGCGCTACCTCGTCGACGCCGCCGACCAGCTGCCCGAGGACTCGCCGGGCCACGACCCGCTGCTCGTGCCGGTGTCGCTGCACTACGACCAGCTCCACGAGGTGGGCGCGCTCGCGGCGGAACAGGGCGGCGCGGGCAAGAAGGCCGAGGGGCTCGGGTGGCTCGCCGGTTACATGCGCGACCAGCAGCGGCGCATCGGGTCCGCGCGCATCCGCTTCGGTGAGCCCGTCGGCCTGCGCGACGCCCTGGCCGAGGCCGGCGAGGGCCCGTCGCAGCTGGAGAAGGTGGCGTTCCGGGTCGCGGTCGGCATCAACCGCGCGACGCCCGCGACGCCGACCGGGGTGGTGACGTTCGCGCTGCTCGGGGCGGGCGGGCGCGCACTCACCCTCGAGCAGGTGCGCGCCGTCGTGGCCCCGGTGCGCGGCCTGCTCGGCGAGGAGCCGGCGATCCGCGCGCTCGACACTCCCGACGGCGTCGTCGAGACGCTCTGCCGGCTCGTGTCGGTCGGCGTGGTCGAGTGCTTCGAGGGCGGCCCGGAGCCCGTCTGGTCGATCGGCGCCGACCGGCACCACGTCGCCGCGTTCTACCGCAACGGCCTGCTGCACCACCTGCTCACGCGCGCGGTGCTGGAGACGGCGCTGTTCACCGTCGCCGACGAGGGCCACGACCTCGCGCACGACCAGGTCCTCGAGGCGTGCTGGGAGGCGGCCCTGGCGCTGCGGGACCTGCTCAAGTTCGAGTTCTTCTTCCCCCGCAAGCGCGACTTCCGCGACGAGCTGCTCGCCGAGCTCGACCGCCTGGCGCCGGGCTACCGGTCGGCGCCCGCGTCGGCGGACGGGGCCGCGGAGCTCCTCGGGCGCGCGGAGCTGCTCGTCGCCCCGGGCACCCTGCTGCCGTTCGTCGAGGCGCAGTGGGTGGTGGCGACGGTGCTCGCCGGCCACGAGGGGGCGCTGGAGGACCGGGGTGCGTTCCTCGACGCCTGCACCGGCCTGGGCCAGCAGTGGTGGCGCCAGCAGCTGCTGCTCGGCGCCGACGTCGTGTCCCGCGAGCTGTTCACCTCGGCGCTGCGGGTGGCCGACAACCGCGGGCTGCTGGGTGCGGACGCGACAGAGGCCGACCGTGCCGCCTGGCGTGACGAGCTCGCCGCCGTCCGCGACCGGCTGCGCCGCGCGGGCGAGCGCGAGCAGGCGCTGCGGGCGGACGCGTGGGAAGGGGAGCGCGATGCCGCACGGTCGTGAGCTCGACACCCGGCGCGCCGCGATCCGTGCGGCCCCGTCGGGCAGCGTGGTCGTCGTCGACGAGACCGCCTTGCTGGCGACGTCGGCGATCGCCGCGCACGCGGGCGAGGCGATGCGCTCGGGTCGGACGGCCTGGCGCGCGCTGCCCGGCGACGTCGCGCTGCTCGCCGGGGCGGGCGACGACGAGGCGGCGGTGCGCCGTCTCGTCGCGGGCTGGGCCGGCCAGGACGAGGAGGACGTCGCCCGCCGCGCCCGGACGATCCTGCGCGACGAGCTCGGCGCCTCGCTGCGCCCCGAGATGTGGTCGCTGGTGCTCGAGCACCGCCGCGCGGGCCACCACGTCGTGCTCACCGGGCACGCGCCGCGCCCCGTGCTCGCCCCGCTGGCCGAGGACCTCGGCGCCGACGAGCTGGTCGCCACCGAGGTCGGGGTGCGCGACGGGACCCTGACCGGCGAGGTCGCGGGCCGCGTGCTGCTCGACCGCCGCGGCGAGGCGAAGGCCGACGCGGTGGCCGGGGCGGTGGCCGGGCGGCGGCTCGCGTTCGTCTACGCCGGCCCGTGCTCCGACGCGCTGCTCGCGGCCGGCGAGCGCCCGGTGGTCGTGAGCGAGACCGCGGGGGAGGGCGGCCGGGCAACGCTCGTCGTCGCACCCCGCGGCGGCACGCTGGCCACCCCGGGCGACGTCCTGCGCACCGCCGGCTTCTACGGCGCCCTGCTCGGCGCGGCCGGCACCGCGGCCGCCGTCGGGCTCGCCCGCCGCTCGCGGCGGCACATGGTCGACCTGACGTGCTCGGTCACCGGTGACCTCGGCCTCGCGCTCGCCGGGATCGACGTCGAGGTGCGCGGCGCGGAGCACCTGTGGTCGGCGCGGCCGTGCGTCTTCGTCTTCAACCACCAGTCGAAGATCGACGTCGCGCTGCTCATGAAGCTGCTGCGCGGCGGGTTCACCGGCGTCGCGAAGGCCGAGGCCGCGCAGATCCCGCTGTGGGGCGCGATGTTCAAGCTCGCCGGGGTGGCGTTCGTCGACCGCGGCAACACCCGCCAGGCGCGCGAGGCGCTGGAGCCTGCCGTGCGCAAGCTGCGCGACGAGGGCTGGTCGCTGGCGATCGCGCCCGAGGGCACGCGCTCGCCCACCCCGCGGCTCGGGCGGTTCAAGAAGGGCGCCTTCCACATCGCGCTGCAGGCGGGCGTGCCGATGGTGCCGATCGTCATCCACGACGCCGGCGAGGTGATGTGGCGCGGGCACCAGACGCTGCGGGGCGGCACGGTCCACGTGGACGTGCTGCCGCCGATCGACACCACGGACTGGTCGACCGAGACCCTCGCCGAGCACGTCGAGGACGTCCGGGACCGGTTCGTCGCCGTCCTGGAGGGGGCGCGATGAGCTCGCAGGCCGGTTCGCAGGCCGGTTCGCAGGCCGGTTCGCAGGCCGGTTCGCAGGCCAAGGCCGACCCGACCCCACCCCGCGGCGACGACGGCCGGCTGCTGTGGTCGCGCTCGGAGGAGCTGACCGGCTTCGAGGCGCTGATGTGGCGCGTCGAGGCCGACCCGCGCATGCGCTCGACCGTCGTGCTCGTCGAGACCCTCGACCTCGAGCCCGACTGGGACCGCTTCGTCGCGGCGACCGACTGGGCCTCGCGGGTCGTGCCGCGCTTCCGGGAGCGGATCGTCACGCCGTTCCTCGGCGCCGGGACGCCGCACTGGGCGCTCGACCCCGACTTCGACCTGCACTACCACCTGCGCCGCCTCCGGCTGCCCGACGGCGCGGGCCGCGAGGGCCTGTTCACCCTCGCCGAGCAGATCGCGATGACCCCGCTCGACCCGTCGCGCCCGCTGTGGGAGGCGACGCTCGTCGGCGGGCTGCCCGACGGCGCGGCGGCGCTGGTGTTCAAGCTCAGCCACGTCCTGTCCGACGGGATGGGCCTCGCGCAGCTGCTCGCCGGGCTGCACTCGCGCACCCGGGAGCCGATGTCGGACAAGCCCCAGCCGCCGCCCCCGTCCGCGCCGCCCGCGACGCTGCCGGGCGAGCTCGTGCGCCAGGTCCGCAGCGACCTCGGGCTGGTCGGGGGCGCCGCGAAGGGTCTGCTGGGCATGGCCGCGTCGCTGATCCGGCCGGATCGCGCGGTCCGCGACGCCACGGCCTACCTGGTCTCGGCGGCCCGGGTGCTCTCCCCGCCGCCCGCCCCGCCGCTGGCGGTGCTCGCCGACCGCAGCCCGTCCTGGCGCTTCCGCACCCTCGACGTGCCGTTCGCCGACCTGCGCGCGGCCGGCAAGTCGGTCGGCGGCTCGATCAACGACGCCTACCTCGCGTCGCTGCTCGGGGCGTTCCGGCGGTATTCCGCGCGGCGCGGGGACCCGCTCCCGCCCGACCGGCTCATGCCCGTGACGCTGCCCGTGTCGATCCGCCGCGAGGAGCACGAGCCCGGCGGCAACCACTTCGCGCCGGCGCGGCTCTCCGCCCCCGTCGGGATCGTCGACCCGGGCGTGCGGGTCACCGAGGTCCGCCGGCGGATGAAGGTCGCGCTCGCCGAACCAGCCCTGGAGAGCATCGAGATCGTCAGCGCGGGGCTCGCGCGGCTCCCGGGTGCGGTCGTCGCGCGGTTCGGGGGCGGCGCGACGCGGAGCAACGACCTGCAGGCCAGCAACATCCCGGGGCTGCGGGCCGACGCCTACCTCGCCGGCGCGCGGATCGAGCGCAGCTACCCGTTCGCCCCGCTGCCCGGGTGCGCGGCGATGATCGCGATGGTGACCCACGGCGACACCTGCTGCGTCGCGGCCAACCTCGACGCGGCGTCGTTCGCCGACCTCGACGGGTTCACCCAGGACCTCGCCGACGGGTTCGGCGAGGTCCTCGCGCTGGGGGCCCGCGCATGAGTGGTGAGCCGCTGGTCCTCCTGCACGGCGCGAGCATGTCTGCGCGGGCCTGGGACCCCGTGCGGCCCGCGCTCGAGGCGCACCACGAGGTCCTCGTGCCGACGCTCGCCGGGCACCGCGGCGGCGCGGCGTGGCCCGACGGCGAGCCGGTCGGCGTCGCGGGGATCGTCGACGACGTCGAGACGCTCATGGACGACGCCGGCATGCCGACCGCGCACCTCGTCGGCAACTCCCTCGGTGGGTGGGTCGCCCTGGAGCTCGCGCGGCGCGGGCGCGCCCGGTCCGTCGTCGCCCTGTCGCCGGCCGGGGGCTGGGGCAGCGGCCTCGACCTGCGGCGGCTGGTGTGGTCGTTCCGCCTGGGTTCCGCGCTGGCCGGGTCGTCGTGGCTGCGTGCGGCGGCCCGCCGGCCGCGGGTGCGCCGCCTGCTGCTCGCACGCGTGCTCGAGCGCGGCGACCGGGTGCCGACCGAGGACGTCGGCGAGCTCTTCGACGACCTCGCCGGCTGCGTGATCCTCCACGAGCTGCTCGACGGGGCCGCCGAGCACGGCGGCGTCGCCCCGTTCGACGCGCTGCCCTGCCCGGTGCGCGTGGCGTGGTCGGGCCGCGACCGGCTGATCCCCTGGCGGCGCCACGGCGTCGCGCTGCGCGACCGGCTGCCCGGCGCCGAGTTCGTGCGCCTGCCCCGCGTCGGCCACGTGCCGATGTGGGACGACCCCGACCTGGTGGTCGACGCCGTCCTGGGCGTCACCGCCGCCCCCCGACCCCACGCGCAGGAGGCGTCCGCATGATCGGCACCGAGACCGACCTGGAGATCGACGGCCGGCGGGGGCGAGTGGTCGTCCGCCGCCGCGACCCCGACGGCGCGCCGCGCCGGGTGGTGCTGGTCGCGCACGGTTACGGCGAGCACTCCGGGCGCTACGCCCACGTCCTCGACCGCCTCGCCGGCGACGGCGCCGTCGTCTACGCGCCCGACCACCTCGGGCACGGGCGCTCCGAGGGCGAGCCGGTGCTCGTCACGGACCTCGAGGACGTCGTCGAGGACCTCGACCAGGTCCGGCGCACCGCCCGCAACGAGCACCCGGACCTGCCGATCGTGCTGCTCGGGCACTCGATGGGCGGGCTCATCGCGGCCCGCTACGCCCAGCGCTTCCCCGACGTCCTCGCGGGCCTCGTGCTGAGCGGGCCCGTGGTCGGCGGCAGCCCCGGCATCTTCGGCCTGCTCGAGCACGACCCGATCCCCGACGTCCCCATCGACCCCGCGGTGCTCTCCCGCGACCCGGCGGTCGGCGAGGCCTACGCCGCCGACCCGCTCGTCTGGCACGGGCCGTTCAAGCGCCCGACGCTCGAGGCGTTCGTCGCCGCGGTCGAGGCCATCGCGGCCGGGCCGGGCTTCGGCGAGCTGCCGGTGCTGTGGGTGCACGGCGAGGACGACCAGCTCGTCCCGCTGGAGTCCACCCGCCCGGTCATGGAGAAGCTCGCCGGCAGCGACCAGACGACGCGGATCGACCCGGGCGCGCGCCACGAGATCCTCAACGAGACCCACCGCGACGAGGTCCTCGACGACGTCGCCGCCTTCGTCGCGCGCGTCACCTAGCGTGTCAGCGAAGTGCCGTCGCTGACGTTCAGTGTCCGTATCGGTACTTCGATCACTCGCGTGCTCACACCGGCGCGGGCTCGCCCCGGCCGGTGAGGACCCGGCGCAGCAGGTGCATGGCGAGCACGACGGAGCGCTCGCGGATGTCGCCGCGCTCGCCGGGCAGCACCGGGTCGCGGGCGAGGGTGCGCCCGTCGGACGTGCGCACGCAGAAGCAGACGTAGCCGACGGGCTTGGCCTCGGTGCCCCCGCCCGGCCCGGCGACGCCGGTGATCGAGACGGCGATCGTCGCGCCGAAGCGGGCCAGGGCGCCGTCGGCCATGGCCTCGGCGACCTGCGGCGACACCGCGCCGTGGGCCTCGATCAGCTCGCGCGGCACGCCGAGCAGGTCGGCCTTCGCGTCGTTCGAGTACGAGACGACCCCGCCCGCGACGTGGGCCGACGCCCCCGCCGGCGCGGTGAGCCGCCCCGCGAGCAGGCCGCCGGTGCAGGACTCGGCGGTGGCGACCACCTGGCCGTCGAGCAGGTCGAAGAGCAGCTCGTCGATCGTCTGGCCGGTGCGCGAGAAGACAGCGCGGCCGTGCCGGCGCTCGATCTCGGACACCACGGCGTCCCGCGCGCTCGCGGCGGGCGTCGAGGCGGGGGCGTGGCGCAGGTCGACCTCGAGGGTGAAGTCGCGCAGGCAGGTCGTGATCTCGAGCGGGGCGAGGTCGGTGTGCTCGCCGACGTCGCGCAGCGTCGCGGCGATCTCGGACTCGGGCACGCCGAACAGGCGCAGGTGGGTCTCGGTGTACGGCGCGGTGCGGGCGAGGACCGCCCGCAGCGGCTCGCTCGCGAGCGCCTCGTCCCACATCGCGCGGACCTCGCGTGGCGGTCCGGGCAGCACGAGCACCGTCGGGCCACCGCGCTCGGGGTGCGGCGGGACGGCGAGCCCGGGCGCGGTGCCGGCGGGACGGATCGGGGTGGCGCCGCGCGGCACCATCGCCTGCTTGCGGTTCGCCGCGGCGAGCGCGTCGGCGTCCCACCGCAGCCGGTCGGCGAACTTCGCGATGATGTCGCCGACGATCTTCTCCATGTGCTCGTCGAGCTCGAGCGGCCGGTCGGTCTCGGCGGCGACGACCTCGGCGGTCAGGTCGTCGGCGGTGGGGCCGAGCCCGCCGGTGGTGACGACGAGGTCGACGCCGTCGTCGGCGAGGAAGCGCAGGGCGGCGGCCATGTCCTCGCCCCGGTCGCCGACGAGCACGAGGTGGGAGACCTCGACGCCGAGCTCGCCCAGCTGCTCGGCCACCCAGGGCCCGTTGCGGTCGGTGACGCGCCCGGTCAGCAGCTCGCTGCCGGTCGCCACGATCCCCGCCCGCACGCCCCCGTCGGCGCCGACGGCGCTGTGCCCCTCGCTGTGCCCCTCGCTGTGCCCCTCGTCGCGCCCTTCGTCGGCCACGTCGCACCCCGTTCCCGGTCCCTGCCTGGTCCCGCGCTGATCCCCGTCATCCCACCAGAGCCCGGCCGCGACCCGCAGTGGAGCGGATCGGCGGGGTCGTCGCGCAGCGCCGACACGGACGGGCTGCGCCCTCCTGCACATCTGTACCGGTGGGTCATCGTTGGGCGGGGTACAAGGTGCATGATGGTCCGGGCGAGTGAACTACCCGGCGGTCGGGCGATCACATTTTGTTGCGTACCGTGAACGCGGCGATGATGTGATCCGAACGCGTACGAGTCGCGAGCCGAGGCGGAGCACGCCGGGGCGAGCGCGAAGGGGAGTGGTGCCGTGACCCGCGTACCCCTCGCCTCGGCCGCTCCCGGGGTCGCCCAGCCGACGGTGCTCGTGCTCGGCGGCCTGCTCGTGCTCGTCCTCGCGGGGGCCGTGGCCGGACTGCTGGTGGCGCGCTCCCGTCGTCGCCGCCACGACGCCGCGACCGCCGCGCTCGCCGAGCGTCTGCGCCGCGACGCCCACCGCGACGCGCTGACCGGCCTGCTCAACCGCGAGGGCTTCCTCCACGTGGTCACCGGGCCCCGCGGGGCGGTCGCGGTGGTCGACCTGGCGCTGCTCGGACAGGTCAACGACACCCTCGGGCACGCGCGCGGCGAGGTGTTCGTGCGCCTGGCCACCGAGCGCCTCGTCGGCGTGCGCCTGCCCGTCCTGCAGGGCGAGGCCCCCGTCGCGGCCCGCCTCGAGGGCGACACCTTCGCCGTGCTGCTGCCCGACGTCGACGGCCACGAGGCCCACCGCGCCGCCGAGGACCTCCGCGAACGCCTGCTGGCGCCGTACCTGGTGGAGGGCGTCCGGTTCGAGCCACCCGTCGTCGTCGGGGTCGCCGCCGACGGGCCGTGGCTCGCCGACCTGCCGCCGGGCCCCGAGCGCACCGCCGCGCTGCTGCGCCGCGCCGACGTCGCCCTCGCCGCGACGCGCGACGGCGGCGACCCGGTGCGCTGCTACGACCCGAGCATGGGCGAGCGGGCGGCCCGCCGCCTGCGCCTCATCCGCGGATTCGCGGCGGCCGTCGAGCGCCGCGACGTCCGCGTCGACTTCCAGCCCGTCGTCTCGCTCGGCGAGCGCACCGTCGTCGGGGTCGAGGCGCTCGCGCGCTGGGACCACCCCGAGCTCGGCCTGCTGCTGCCCGACGAGTTCGTCCCCGTCCTCGAGGCCACCGGCCAGATCGCCGACCTGACCTCGTTCGTGCTCGACGAGTCGCTCGCCGCGGCCCGCCGCTGGCTCGACCGCGGGATGCGGCTCTCGGTCGCGGTCAACGTCTCCGTCGGCAACCTCGGGACCCCCGGCTTCCCCGACGAGGTGGCGGCGCTGCTCGCGGCCCACCGTGTGCCCGCCGAGCTGCTCACCCTCGAGCTCACCGAGTCCGGCGTCTCCTCCGAGCGGGAGGTCGCGCTGCCCGTGCTGCGCCGGCTGCACGCCCTGGGCTGCCACCTCGCCGTCGACGACTTCGGCACCGGGCAGTCGTCGCTGGCCCACCTCCGGCGCCTGCCCGTCGACCAGGTCAAGATCGACAAGAGCTTCGTGCTCGGCATGGGCACCGAGTACGGCGACGTCGCGGTGGTGCGCGCCATCGTCGAGATGGGCCACACGCTGGGCCTCACGGTGGTCGCCGAGGGCGTCGAGCAGGCCGCGGTGCGGTCCGCCCTGGCGGAGATGGGCTGCGACGTCGCCCAGGGCTACCTGGTGTCGCGGCCGCTGCCCGCGCACTGCTTCGACACCTGGCTGGACTCGCTCGACGTGCTCCCGGGCGAGCCCGGCGCCGCACCGGGACCCCGCACGCTCATCGCGTGAGGCGGGGTCTAGACTGGTGCACGCCCTCCGGGGCAGGCCCCTTTAGCTCAGTCGGCAGAGCGTCTCCATGGTAAGGAGAAGGTCTACGGTTCGATTCCGTAAAGGGGCTCTCGGTGAGCAGCCGGCGAACCTGGGTTCGCCGGCTTCGTCGTGCGAGGGGAACACCTCCTCGGCGGGGCTCATCGCGGCGGTGTAGCTCAGTCGGTAGAGCAAACGGCTCATAATCGTTGTGTCGCCGGTTCAAGTCCGGCCACCGCTACCACCCAGGCCCCGCGGGCCCCGGCCCGCGGCTGCAGCATCGACAGCGAGAGGAACCTCCGTGGCCACCACCGACATCCGTCCGAAGATCACGCTGGCCTGCGAGGAGTGCAAGAACCGCAACTACATCACGCGGAAGAACCGGCGGAACGACCCCGATCGCCTGACGATCAAGAAGTTCTGCCCGCACTGCGGCACCCACCGCGGTCACCGCGAGACGCGCTGACCTCCTCGCCCCGTGCCGCTCGACGCGTCGTTCGCGGGCCGCTCGTGGCCCGCGGAGACCTACGAGGTCTCGCTGGAGAAGGTCCGGGAGTTCGCGGTCGCCATCGGCGCCGACGACCCGGTGCACCACGACCGTGACGCCGCCCGGGCCGCGGGCCATCCCGACGTCGTCGCCCCGACGACGTTCCCGGTGGTGTTCACCTGGCCCGCGACCCGACGCGTGGTCGACGACCCGGCGCTCGGGCTCGACTTCACGCGCGTCGTGCACCGCGACCAGTCCATCGAGGTCGCGCGGCCCCTGTACGCGGGCGACGTCGTCACCTCGACGGTGGTCGTCGACGAGATCCGCGAGCTCGCGGGCAACGACGTCATCACCTTCCGCGTCGACGTCACCGACGCCGACGGCGCCGCCGTGCTGACCACCCGCGCGACCCTCGTCGGGCGCGCCGAGCCCGAGGGCGAGCAGGCATGAGCGCGGTCAGCGACGCGAGCGCCGGCGACCAGCTCGAGCCCCGCACGGTGACGATCACCCGTGCCGACCTCGTCGCCTACGCCGGCGCCTCGGGCGACCTCAACCCGATCCACTGGAACGAGCGCGTCGCCCTCGAGGTCGGGCTGCCCGGCGTCATCGCCCACGGCATGTTCACGATGTCGCTCGCCGCGCGCTACGTCGCGGACCTCGCGGGCGATCCCACAGCCGTCGTGGCCTTCTCCACCCGCTTCACCCGCCCGGTCGTCGTGCCCGACGACGACACCGGCGCCACCGTCGAGCTCGGCGCCAAGGTCACCGACGTCGCCGACGACGGCACCCGCACGGTCGGCGTGACGGCCACCCACGAGGGCAAGGGCGTCCTCGGGAAGGCCGTCGCCACCATCCGGCCGCCTCGCTAGACCCGATCTCAGGCGGCCGCGGGCACGCCCAGGGTGGCGAGGACCGCCCGGGCCATCGCCGCGGCACCCAGCGCGCTCGGGTGCACCGGGGCCGCGGGCGCCGCCGGCAGGAGGCCCTCGATCCACCGCTCGCCGGGCAGGGCGCACACGTCGTGGCCCACCGTCGGCGTCGCGGTGTCGACGTACGTCGCCCCGCCGCCGGCCGCCGCGTCGGCGATCTCGGTGTTGAGGTGGCCGAGCACGCCGCGCAGGTACGCGACGTCGCCGGGCGTGTACGGCATGACCGGGTAGCAGCCCGGACCCTCGGCGGGCAGCACCGACGGGTAGCCGACGAGCAGGACGCGCGCGCCCGGGGCGCGGCGGTGGACCTCGGCGAGGACGTCGTCGAGGCGGTCGCCGACCTCGTCGACCCGCGCCTCGAGCTCGTCGTGGCTCGCCTCGGTCCAGCGGTCGCGGCAGGGCGTGCCGACCGGGGACGCGCTCACGCAGCTGCGCACGATCTCGCCGAACCCGATGTCGTTGCCGCCGATCCCGACGGTCACGAGCTGGGTGCCGGAGCCGAGGGCGTCGTACTGCGGTGGGTTCTCACCGCCGTCCACGGCCTGCGCGGCGGCGAAGTCGCGCGTCTGCGCGCCGCTGCAGCTGACGTCGGTCAGCCGGGCGCCGGTGCGCTCGGCGACGAGGTGCGGGTAGTTGTTCACCGACCGCTGGCAGCCCGGCGGGGGGCCGGCGGGCGCGCCGGTCAGCGGCGAGCTGGTGTACGAGTCGCCGAGCGCGACGTAGACCTGCCCGGTGGGCAGCGGTGCCGGGGCCGCGGACGCCGTCGGCGTCAGCAGCAGGGCGACGAGCCCCACCAGGACGGCCACGGACAGGATCGGCCGACGGCCCACCGGTTCCCCCTCGTTCCTCGGGCCCCGGCGGGACCGTCGACCCATGATCGCTTGTCTCAGCGGGCCTCGCCCAGCAGGTCGGCCATGCGGGTGACGCCCGTGCGCAGGTCGTCGTCGCCGAGCGCGTAGGAGAGCCGGAAGTACCCGGGCGTGCCGAACGCCTCGCCCGGCACCACGGCCACCTCGGCGTGCTCGAGGACGAGCGCGGCGAGGTCGACGCTGGTCTGGGGGCGCTCGCCGCGCAGCTCCTTGCCGAGCAGGCCCTCCACCGAGCAGTAGACGTAGAACGCCCCGCGCGGCGTGGGGCACTCGACGCCGTCGATGGCCGAGAGCAGCTCGACGATCGTGCGCCGCCGGCGGTCGAAGGCCGCGCGCATCTCGTCCACGGCGTCCAGCGGGCCGGTCACGGCCGCGAGCGCCGCGCGCTGCGAGACGTTGGCGACGTTCGAGGTCATGTGCGACTGCATGTTGGCCGCGGCGGCGACGACGTCGGCCGGGCCGATCAGCCAGCCCACCCGCCAGCCGGTCATCGCGTAGGTCTTGGCGACGCCGTTGACCACGATGCAGCGGTCGGCGATCTCGGGCACGGCGACCGGCATCGAGACGTGCTCGGCGCCGTCGTAGACGAGGTGCTCGTAGATCTCGTCGGCGATCACCCAGACGCCGTGCTCGGCGGCCCAGCGCCCGACGGCCTCGACCAGCTCGCGCGGGGCGACGGCGCCGGTGGGGTTGGACGGCGAGCACCACAGCAGCGCCTTGGTGTTCGGCGTGCGCGCGGCCTCGAGCTGCTCGACGGTGGGCAGGAAGCCGGTCGAGGCGTCGGTGTCGATCTGTACCGGCTCGCCGCCGGCCATCCGCGCGGCCTCCGGGTAGGTCGTCCAGTACGGCGCCGGGAGGAGGACCTCGTCGCCCGGGTCGATGATGGTCGCGAAGGCCTCGTAGACGGCCTGCTTGCCGCCGTTGGTGACGAGCACCTGGCGGGCCTCGACCTGCCACCCCGAGTCGCGGGCCGTCTTGGCGGCGATCGCGTCGCGCAGCTCGGGCAGGCCGGCCGCGGGGGAGTAGCGGTGGTTCTTGGGGTCCGAGCAGGCCGCGATCGCCGCCTCGACCACCGGCTGGGGCGTCGGGAAGTCCGGCTCGCCGGCCCCGAAGCCGATCACGGGGCGGCCGGCCGCCTTGAGGGCCTTCGCCTTCGCGTCGACCGCGAGCGTCGCCGACTCCGCGATCCCGCCGACACGGGCCGAGATGCGGCGGTCGGTCGCGGAGGGCTGCAGGGAGACCGACGAGGACGACGTGACCGATGCCATGTCCCAGAATTCTGGCAGACCCGCCCGGGGCGTCCGGCCACCGGGAGGAGGGTCCCGAGGAGCGTTGCCGGTCCGGAGCCGGGCCCGGGGCACGGCTGCTCGGGAGCACGTGCGTACCATGGTTCTCCGGGACGGTTCGTCCGTCGCTCCCGCGCGCTCGTCGACGGTGCGGAGGCGGCGCGCACCGGACCACGGCGGTCCTCCGGGGCCGCCACAGGGGCGTAGCTCAATTGGCAGAGCAGCGGTCTCCAAAACCGCAGGTTGCAGGTTCAAGTCCTGTCGCCCCTGCACCGACGACGGTGACGCCCGCCGGCCCGGCGGGGTGGTGGACGAGGACGGTGAGGACGGCGCAGTGAGCGAGGACAGCAGCCGGCGTCGGCGCGCGAGCGACGACGACGACGCGCGTCCGGTCACCGCCGCCGGCCGTCGACGGCGCGCCGGGGCGGCCGGGAACGGCACCGGCGGGGACGCGGACACCGCGGGACGCCCGGGCAAGGGCACGGCCACCCCGACGCGGGACCGCGCCTCGGCCGAGCCGCAGGGCTCGCTGATCACCCGGCTGCGGCGGTTCCTGCGCGAGGTGGTGGCCGAGCTCCGCAAGGTGCACTGGCCCACCCGCCGGCAGATCGTGGTCTACACGTTCGTCGTCCTCGTGTTCGTGGCGTTCATGGTGGCCCTGGTGGCCGGCCTCGACTGGGTCTTCGCCAAGGCCGTGTTCGCCCTCTTCGGCTGACCGTTCCGCCGAGCGGCCGGCCGGGCACCGTGCCGCGGTGCCCGCCGTGCAAAGGAAGTGAGACAGAAGTGACCTCCGCAGGATCCGGCGCAGACTCCGAGAACACCACCCCCGACGGCGGCGAGCCCGAGCTCGTCGGCGAGTCGCGCACGCGCGGCGTCATGGTGCGCGAGGGCAGTGGGTCCTACGGGGACCTCAGCACCGAGGAGAACGCCGCCACGCTGGACGACGGCGAGGTCGCCCGTGCCGCGCAGGAGGCGCGCGAGGACGACGCCGAGGGCGCGGACGACACCGAGGACACCGAGGTCGACCCCGAGGCCGACCTGCGCGCGGCGCGGACCGCCCTGGGCGCCCCGGCGGACGAGGAGGACTCCGACCTCCCGGAGGAGTCGGCGGGCACGGGCGACATCGCCGCCCGCGGCGACCTGGACGACGAGATCCAGGTCGACGACGTGGGCGCCGCCGAGCCCGAGGAGGAGGTCGACCCGGCCCAGGCCCTCAAGGACTCGCTGCGCCTCGCGCCCGGCGACTGGTACGTCGTGCACTCCTACGCGGGCTACGAGAACAAGGTGAAGGCCAACCTCGAGACCCGCGTGCAGACGCTGGACGTCGAGGAGTTCATCTTCCAGGTCGAGGTGCCCACCGAGGAGGTCACCGAGATCAAGAACGGGCAGCGCAAGCAGGTCCAGCGCAAGGTGCTGCCCGGCTACATCCTCGTGCGGATGGAGCTCAACGACGCCTCGTGGAGCGCGGTGCGCAACACCCCGGGCGTCACCGGCTTCGTCGGCGCCACCTCGCGGCCGTCGCCGCTGACGCTCGACGAGGTCGTGAAGTTCCTCCTGCCGCGCCAGGAGACGCCGAAGAAGGCGAAGGGCGCGGAGAAGAGCGGTGCCGAGGACTTCGGCGGCAAGCCCGCGGTCGAGGTCGACTTCGAGGTGGGCGAGTCGGTGACCGTCATGGACGGCCCGTTCGCGACGCTCCCGGCGAGCATCTCCGAGGTCAACGTCGACGCCCAGAAGCTCAAGGTGCTCGTCTCGATCTTCGGCCGGGAGACCCCGGTCGAGCTCGGGTTCAACCAGGTCTCCAAGATCTAGAGCCCGGACACGGACAGAACAGGAACAGGGAAGTCATGCCCCCGAAGAAGCGACGGCTCTCCGCGGTCGTCAAGCTGCAGATCAGCGCCGGCGCGGCGACGCCGGCCCCGCCGGTCGGCCCGGCCCTGGGTCAGCACGGCGTCAACATCATGGAGTTCTGCAAGGCCTACAACGCCGCCACCGAGGCGCAGCGTGGTCAGGTCGTGCCGGTGGAGATCTCGGTCTACGAGGACCGGTCCTTCACCTTCGAGCTCAAGACCCCGCCGGCGGCCAAGCTGCTGCTCGCCGCGGCCGGCGTGAAGTCCGGCAGCGCGACGCCGCACAGCAAGAAGGTCGGCTCGGTGACGCAGGACCAGGTCCGCGAGATCGCGCAGACCAAGATGCAGGACCTCAACGCCAACGACCTCGACCAGGCCGCGAAGATCATCGCCGGCACCGCCCGGTCGATGGGCCTCACCGTCTCCGAGTGACACCCCGCCGGCCACCTGGCCGGCGACCCGTGGGAGGGCCGCGCAGCCCTGACCACACCTGATCCACGAAGGACAGATCATGAAGCGCAGCAAGAAGTACCTGCAGGCCGCCGAGAAGGTGGACTACGACAAGCTCTACAGCCCGCTCGAGGGCGTCGACCTGGCCAAGGAGACGTCGACGACGTCGATGGACGCGACCGTCGAGGTCGCCATGCGCCTGGGTGTCGACCCGCGCAAGGCCGACCAGATGGTCCGCGGCACCGTCAACCTGCCGCACGGCACCGGCAAGACCGCCCGCGTCATCGTGTTCGCCACCGGCGACACCGCCGCGGCCGCCGAGTCCGCGGGTGCCGACGTCGTGGGTTCCGACGACCTCATCGAGCGCATCCAGGGCGGTTGGCTCGAGTTCGACGCCGCCGTCGCCGCGCCCGACCAGATGGCCAAGGTCGGCCGCGTCGCGCGCATCCTCGGCCCGCGCGGGCTCATGCCGAACCCGAAGACCGGCACCGTGACCCCGGACGTCGCCCGCGCCGTCAGCGACATCAAGGGCGGCAAGGTGAACTTCCGCGTCGACAAGCAGGCGAACCTGCACCTGATCATCGGCAAGGCCAGCTTCGACACCGAGAAGCTCGTCGAGAACTACGGCGCCGCGCTCGACGAGATCCTGCGCGCCAAGCCGGCCGCCGCGAAGGGCCGCTACATCAAGAAGATCACCGTCACCACGACGATGGGTCCCGGCATCCCGGTCGACCCGAACCGCACGCGCAACCTGCTCGCCGCCGAGGCGTAGCCACCAGGTCCCGGTGCCCTGCTGCGGGGGGCGCCGGGACCGGCGCGTAGACTGGACCACAGATCGAACCCCGATCCACCGAAGACCGCTGGTCTCCGCGCCGGGCACGCCCGGGGCGGACGAAGAGCCCCTCGACGGGGCGGCCCGCGCAGGAGGACGAGGCTCGCGACGCCCGCCGGGCCACCAGCCCGCGCCGTCCGACGCCCCGTGCGCCTGCGCACGGGGCGTTTCGTCGTTCCGGGCCCGACCAGGCGGTCGCCCGAGGACACAGAGAGGAGGCGCGGATGCCGGACGAGACGCGAGCTCCGGCCGCCGACAAGGTCGCCGCGGTCGCCGAGATCGCCGCGGAGTTCCGCGACGCCTCGGCCATGGTCGTCACCGAGTACCGCGGCCTGTCGATGAAGCAGCTCTCGCAGCTGCGCCGGTCGCTGGGCTCGGACGTCACCTACGCCGTCGCCAAGAACACCCTGGTCAAGCGGGCTGCCGCGGACGCCGGGGTCGAGGGGCTCGACGACCTGCTCGTCGGCCCGACGGCCATCGCCTTCATCGCCGGGGAGCCCGTGGACGCCGCCAAGGCGCTCCGCGACTTCCAGCGCGACAACAAGGCCCTGGTCGTCAAGGGCGGCTACATGGAGGGCCGGGCGCTCTCGGCCACCGAGGTCGAGCAGCTCGCCGACCTCGAGTCGCGCGAGGTGCTGCTCGGCAAGCTGGCCGGCGCGATGAAGGGCAACCTCACGAAGGCCGCCCAGCTGTTCAACGCCCCGGCCTCGCAGATCGCCCGCCTCGCGCAGGCCCTGCAGGACAAGCGTGCCGCCGAGGGCGAGGCGACCACCGAGGACGCCGTGGCCGCGGTCGAGGCCGCGGACGCCGAGGCCAGTGCCGACGCCTGAGTCGGCCCCACCCCCACACACCACCGCTGATCGATAGGAGCGCCACCATGGCGAAGCTGTCCACCGACGAGCTGCTCGACGCCTTCAAGGACATGACCCTCATCGAGCTCTCCGAGTTCGTGAAGAAGTTCGAGGAGACCTTCGAGGTCACCGCGGCTGCGCCGGTCGCGGCCGCCGCCCCGGCCGCCGGCGGTGCCGCCGCCGGTGCCCCCGCCGAGGAGGAGAAGGACGAGTTCAACGTCGTCCTCGAGGCCGCCGGCGACAAGAAGATCCAGGTCATCAAGGTCGTCCGCGAGGTCGTCTCGGGCCTGGGCCTCAAGGAGGCCAAGGAGCTCGTCGAGAGCGCCCCGAAGCCGATCCTCGAGGGCGTCAACAAGGAGGCCGCCGACGCGGCCAAGGCCAAGCTCGAGGAGGCCGGCGCGAAGATCAGCCTGACCTGATCGACACGCGCGAGCGCAGCAGGCCGCACGCACGGGGCGGGGACCTACCGGGTCCCCGCCCCGTCGTCGTCTCCGGGGAGGGCCGCGGGAGTTCCCCGATCCCGAGTGGTCCCGGTCACGTCCGGTGTCGCGCGTCCGGGCGTCGCCCGACCCGGCGGCGAGGCGTCGTCGGACGGGTCGGGCGGTCCTCCACGCTCCACCGATCGCGTGGCAGCAGCCGTTCGTCGCCACCCGGTCGGCGCAGCACACGGCCGTGTCCGGCGGAGAGGGACCCGGCGGCTGCGTTGCTTTCCGGGTCAGTAACCTCCCCTCTCATCCGTCGTTGTAGACGTGACGCCCCTCTCGCGGGGTGCCGGCTCGATGGCGTCGGTAACAGGGCGTTTCACGCGTCGACACCACGGTGAAAGCAGGAGGAACTGCATGGCCGGCGTCGAGGTCGGGATCAAGAACCTGTCGAAGTCGTTCGGCAGCTCCAACATCTGGTCCGACGTGACGTTGACGCTGCCGGCGGGCGAGGTGAGCGTCCTGCTCGGCCCGTCCGGGACGGGCAAGTCGGTGCTCCTCAAGTCGATCATCGGCCTGCTCAAGCCCGAGAAGGGCTCGATCTTCATCCACGACACCGACCTCGTGCGGTGCTCGGAGTCGAAGCTCTACGAGATCCGCAAGCTGTTCGGCGTGCTGTTCCAGGACGGCGCGCTGTTCGGGTCGATGAACCTGTTCGACAACATCGCCTTTCCGCTGCGCGAGCACACGCGCAAGGGCGAGAAGGAGATTTCGGACATCGTCATGGAGAAGCTCGACATGGTCGGGCTCTCCGGTGCCGAGGACAAACTGCCCGGCGAGATCTCCGGCGGCATGAAGAAGCGCGCCGGCCTGGCCCGCGCACTCGTGCTCGACCCCGAGATCATCCTGGTCGACGAGCCCGACTCGGGCCTGGACCCCGTGCGCACGGCGTACCTGAACCAGCTGATCGTCGACCTCAACACCCAGCTCGACGCGACGATCCTCATCGTCACCCACCACCTCGGGACGGCGCGGTCGCTGCCGGACAACATCGGCATGCTGTTCCGCCGCAACCTGGTGATGTTCGGCCCGCGCGAGGTCCTGCTGACCTCCGAGGAGCCGGTGGTCCAGCAGTTCCTGCAGGGTCGGCGCATCGGTCCCATCGGGATGTCCGAGGAGAAGGACACCTCCCAGATGGAGGCCGAGATGGAGGAGCTGAAGAAGAAGGGCGGCTCGGCGGAGTCCGAGGAGTCCTTCATCGACCCCCAGCTCGACCCCTCGGAGGGCCTGCCCGAGCGCAAGGCGGTGCAGCGGCGCAAGGACCGCGTCATGCAGGTCCTGCACACCCTGCCGCCCAAGGCGCAGACGGCCATCCTCGAGTCGCTGACCGAGGAGGACCAGGAGCGCTACGGCATCTCCCGGGACCAGGACCGCACCGAGCTCATCGAGATCACGCGCAACCACCCGCCCGAGGACGCCGACCCGTTCGGCTACCAGGCCATGCAGGAGGCCGCGGACAACTCGATGGTCGAGGAGGCCCCGGCCGGCGAGGGCGAGGGCGAGGGCGACCAGGCCGGCAGCGGCGACCCGGACGCCGACGCCGACGCGCGCCGGGCCCCGCCCGCGCCGCCCGAGTCCGACGAGCCGCTGGTCGGTGTGCCCGCCGACGAGGACGCCGGCGGCACGGTGGTGCTCCCGCAGGCCGGTGAGCACACCAAGGACCAGGACGAGGAGTCCGACGAGGCCGGCACGTCCCAGCAGCAGGACGGCTCGCAGGACCAGGGCGACCAGTCCCAGGACGGCGACCAGCAGCACACCCAGCAGGTCCACCGCGACGAGACGCCGACCGAGCAGTTCCAGGCGCAGGGCGGGGACCAGGGTCAGGGCCAGCAAGATCAGGGCCAGCAGGACCAGGGCCAGCAGGACCAGGGCCAGCAGACGACGCAGCAGGTCGCGACCGCCGGGGCGGCGGGCGCGGCCGGTGGCGCCGCGGGTGCTGCCGCCGCCTCGTCGTCGGACGACCAGCCGACCGGTCGCCACCACTGGCGCGGTGACCCCGAGCAGGCCGCCCGCACCGGCGACCAGGGCGTCGCCGGCCTTGTGCCCATGGCGGCCCGGCCCGCGGGCGGGGATCAGCAGCAGGCCCAGCAGCAGGGCCAGGGCCAGCAGCAGGGCCAGGGCCAGCAGCGGCAGGGCCAGCAGCAGCAGGGCCAGCAGGGCCAGCAGCGCTCCGGTCGCGACTCCGGGCACTCGGGGTGGGCGCAGCCCAACCCCGGTCAGGACGCCGCGCCCGACCCGCAGGGCGAGGCCGCCGCCGACCCGCCCGCGGAGGGCGGCCCGGGTTCGACGGAGCAGACCGCGCCGGCCGACGACGGCACGGCGCGTCCGCAGTCCCAGGACACCGGCGTGCCGCGCGGCCGCGAGGACGACGACCAGGGCCTCATGGGCGGCCTGCGGCGCATGTTCCGTCGGGGTGACTCGTGAGCTCTCGTCTCGCGGCCGGCAACTTCCCCGGGGCCGGGGCCCTGTCGTCGACCGGCAAGCTGTTCGCCCTCGGCCTCGACGTGGTCGTCGGCATCTTCCAGCGCCCGTTCCAGACGCGCGAGTTCATCGACCAGTGCTGGTTCATCTCGCGGGTCTGCATCCTCCCCGCGGCGCTCGTGTCGATCTCGTTCGGCTCGGTCATCTCGCTGCAGCTCGGGTCGCTGATCCGGCAGTTCGGTGCGCAGTCGTTCTCCGGCGCGGCGAGCACGCTGGCGGTGATCCAGCAGGCGGCGCCCGTCATCTGTGCGCTCCTGGTGGCCGGGGCCGGCGGGTCGGCGATCTGCGCCGACCTCGGCGCCCGCACCATCCGCGAGGAGATCGACGCCATGGAGGTCCTCGGCGTCAACCCGATCCAGCGGCTCGTGGTGCCCCGCGTCCTCGCGTCGATCCTCGTGTCGGCGCTGCTGTTCGGGCTGGTCTCGATCGTCGGCGTCGCCGGCGGCTACTACTTCAACGTCGTGCTGCAGGGCGTCACCCCGGGCGCCTACGTGCAGGGCTTCTCCGCGCTGTCGAAGCCGAGCGACCTGCTCGTCGGCTTCATCAAGGCAGCACTGTTCGGTCTCGCCGCCGGGATCGTCGCCGCGTACCGCGGCCTCAACCCCGCCGGTGGACCGAAGGGCGTGGGCGACGCGGTCAACCAGGCCGTGGTCATCACGTTCATCCTGCTGTTCGCGATCAACCTGGTCGTGACGGCGGTCTACCTCAACCTCGTCCCGCCGAGCAAGTTCTAAGCCAGTAGCTCTCTTGTTCTGACCGCCGCTCCCCAGGCCAGGATTTGATGACGATCACTTCTCGCGCACGTCGCGCCGTCGAGGCGCCGTTGGGTGTCCTCGACACCCTCGGCGACCAGGCGTCCTTCTACGCGCGCACCATCGGCTGGATCCCCAAGTCGGTCACGCGGTACCAGCGCGAGGTCCTGCGCCTGCTCACCGAGGTGGCGTTCGGCTCGGGCGCGCTGGCCCTCATCGGCGGCACGGTCGTCATCGTCGCGACGCTGACGTTCTTCACCGGCTCGGTCGTCGGTCTGCAGGGCTACTCGGCCCTGAACCAGATCGGCACCTCGGCGTTCGCCGGCTTCGTCACCGCCTACTTCAACACCCGCGAGGTCGCGCCGCTGGTCTCGGCGCTGGCGCTGTCCGCGACGGTCGGCGCCGGCTTCACCGCCCAGCTCGGCGCCCAGCGCGTGTCGGAGGAGATCGACGCGCTCGAGGTCATGGCGGTGCCCTCGCTGCCGTTCCTCGTGACGACGCGCGTGGTCGCCGGCTTCATCGCCGTCATCCCGCTCTACGTCATCGGCCTGGTGGCCTCGTACCTCGCCTCGCGGCTGCTGGTCACGAACTTCTACACGCAGTCGCCGGGCACGTACGACCACTACTTCAACCTGTTCCTGCCACCGCAGGACGTCATCTACTCGTTCATGAAGGTCCTGATATTCGCCTTCGTGATCATCCTCGTGCACTGCTTCTACGGCTACAACGCCAGCGGCGGCCCCGCCGGCGTGGGCGTCGCCGTCGGCAACGCGGTGCGCAACTCGATCGTCCTCTTCACCGTCCTCGACAACCTGTTGACCCTGGCCATCTGGGGCACCACGACCTCGATCAGGATCGCCGGATGAGCGCACCGACGCAGGAGCGCGAGGACTACGCGCCGCCGCCCATCAAGGACAAGCGGCCGCCGCTGAGCCCGCTGCGCCGCCGTCTCATGGGCCTGGCGCTCGTGCTGCTCATGCTGCTGGTCGTGGCGTTCTGCCTGGCCAACTTCAACAAGCTGTTCAAGCCGGTCGAGATGGTCACGCTGCGGACCGACACCGCGGGCAACCAGCTCTCGCCGCAGGGCGACGTCAAGGTCCGCGGGATCATCGTCGGCGAGATTCGCTCGATCGACAGCGACGGCTCGGGTGCGGTCGTCGAGATGGCGATGGACCCGGACTTCCTGCCGACGATCCCGAGCAACACGACCGCGATGCTCATCCCGAAGACGCTGTTCGGTGAGCGCTACGTGTCGCTGTCGATCCCGCCGAACGGGAGCGCCCGGCCGCTGCAGGAGGGCGACACCATCGCCCAGGACCGGTCGGAGAACGCCACCGAGACCGAGCAGGTGCTCAACAACCTGCTCCCGGTGCTCACCGCGGTGCAGCCGCAGAAGCTCTCGGACACCCTCGGCGCGGTCTCGCAGGCCCTGTCCGGTCGTGGCGAGGAGCTCGGCGACACGCTCGTGCTGCTCAACCAGTACGTCGAGGGCGTCATCCCGGCGCTGCCCGACCTGCAGGCCAACCTGCGGGCCCTGGCCCCGACCGCGGACATCTACAACGTCGCCGCGCCGGACCTGATCCTGGCGCTGGACAACCTGGTGACGACGAGCCGGACGCTCGTCGAGCAGCGCGCCGCGTTCGAGTCGACGTTCCGGTCGGTGACGTCGGCGGCCAACGTGACCACGGACTTCCTCGTCGCGAACCGCGACAACATCATCGCGCTGGCGGCCTCGGCCCGGCCGACGCTCGAGCTCCTCGCGCGGTACAGCTCGGAGTTCCCGTGCCTGTTCCGGCAGCTCGCCGATCTGGCCCCGCTGATCAACAACGTGCTGAGCCCGACGACCGGACTCCTCATCGAGGCCGAGCTCACGATCGACAACGGCAAGTACGTCGCCGGTGAGGAACCGCAGTACCTCGACGACCGCGGCCCGCGCTGCTACCAGATCGAGGGCCAGGCGCCGCAGTTCCCGCCCGGCGGTCCGATCCGTGACGGCTCGATCCCGCCCGACCCCTCCCGGGGCACCCAGGACGCCTACGCCGGCGGGGCGGGCGAGGAGATCGACGAGGACTCTGACACCGGCAACGAGGCAGCCAGCACCGTCCGGACCGGCGGCGGCCGCACCGAGGGCCAGGCCGCGCCCGGCCGCGTCGACGGCGCCAACATCGGCCTGCCCAACACCCCCAACTCGCCCGAGGAGCGCCGGCTGGTGACCGAGGTGACGGCGATGCAGATGGGCGAGCGCCCCTCGCAGGTGCCCTCCTTCGCGCCCTACCTGACCGCGGCGACGCTGCGCGGAGCGCCGGCGGTGGTCCGGTGAGGGGGCTCGCGGCGCCGCTGATCAAGCTGGCGATCTTCACGACCGTCACCGTCCTGTCGGTGGCGGTGCTGCTCACCGCCATCCAGAACAGCTACTTCGGGAGCACCGAGGACTACAAGGCGCGCTTCACCGACGCGTCGGGGCTCATCGCGGGCAGCGACGTGCGCATCGCCGGTGTCCGGGTCGGCCAGGTCACCGAGGTGCAGCTCGTCGACCGCAACGTCGCCGAGGTGACGTTCAAGGTCGACGAGACCCGCCGTCTGCCGGTCGGATCGATCTTCTCGATCAAGTACCAGAACCTCGTCGGGCAGCGGTACCTCGAGGTGGCCCGTGGCAACGGCCCGCTGAACGCGGTCCTGCGCCCCGGGGCGACGATCCCGGTGAGCCAGACCCGGCCGCCGCTCAACCTCACCGTGGTGTTCAACGGCTTCAAGCCGCTGTTCCAGGCCCTCAGCCCGAACGACATCAACCAGCTGTCGTTCGAGATCATCCAGGTGCTCCAGGGGCAGGCCGGGACGGTCAACTCGCTGCTCGCCCGGACCGCGTCGCTCACCGCCACGATCGCCGACCGGGACGCGGTCATCGGGTCGCTCATCAACAACCTGAACCTGGTGCTCGACACCGTCAACGCCCGCGACGAACGGCTCTCGGGGCTGATCGTGTCGCTGCAGCAGCTGGTCAGTGGGCTCGCGGCGGATCGCGTGCGCATCGGCGAGACGCTGCAGCCCATCGCGGACCTCACGACGGCGACCGCCGGCCTGCTCGACGAGGCGCGGCCGCCGCTGCGCGACGACATCGTCCAGCTGGGCAGGCTGTCGGAGAACCTCAACGACAACCGGGCACTCGTCGAGGAGTTCCTGCGCCTCACCCCGCAGAAGGCCAACAACTTCGGCCGGGCCGGCAGCTACGGGTCCTGGTTCAACTTCTACCTCTGTGCGGTGGGCGGAACGATCAGCTTGGAGCCTCTGCTGCCGGTCGAGTTCGACGCCGGGTCCCTCATCCAGCTCCCGGATACGGCGCAGCGATGCAACGGATGAAGCCGTTCCGCAAGCGGAACCCCCTCCCCATCGGTGCGGCCAGCATCGCGATCATCCTGCTGCTCGTCGCGGCCTCGCTGAACGTCAAGGACCTGCCCCTCATCGGCCAGGGTCCGACCTACTCGGCGCGCTTCAGCGAGTCGGCCGGCGTGCTGCCCGACGACGACGTCCGCGTCGCGGGTATCCGCGTCGGGACGGTCACCGACCTCACCCTCGAGGGCAACGACGTCGTCATCTCGTTCAAGGCGCCCGACGCCTGGATCGGTGACCGGACCTCGGCGTCGATCGAGATCAAGACCGTCCTCGGGCAGAAGTACATCGCGTTGGAGCCCGCGGGTGAGCAGCCGCTCGACCCGGACCAGGCCATCCCGCGGCAGCGCACGCGGGCGCCGTTCGACGTCATCCAAGCGTTCTCGCAGCTGTCGACGACGGTGGAGGACCTCAACACCGACCAGCTCGCGCAGAGCCTCGGTGTCCTCTCCGACACCCTCGACGGCGCGGCGGGACCGGTGCGGGGCGCACTCGACGGCCTCTCCCGACTCTCGCGGACGATCTCGTCGCGCGACCATGAGCTCGCCCGCCTGCTCGCGAACACCCGGACCACGACACAGGTGCTCGCCGACCGGGACCGCGAGGTCGAGCGCCTCATCAACGACGGCAACCTCCTGCTCTCCGAGCTGCGGGCGCGCAAGGCGGCGATCGACAACCTGCTCAACGGCACCATCGCCCTCGCCGCGCAGCTGCGCGGGCTGGTGGCCGACAACGAGGCGACGCTGCGGCCGACCCTCGAGCAGCTCGAGGGCGTGCTGCGCACGCTCGAGGAGAACTCGGCGAACCTGGAGAACGGCCTGCGGCTGCTGGCCCCGTTCGTCCGGGTGTTCGCCAACGTCGTCGGCAACGGCCGTTGGTTCGACACCTACATCTGCAACCTCGACCCGCCGCTCGACCAGAACTGCGATCCGGGCTCGAGCCTGGGGCCGGACAGCCTGGCCGGGCTGTTCAACCCAGCGCTGCTCCAGCAGATTCTCGGCAACGCGCTCGCGCAGCTCGCAGGGGTCGCGCTCCCGGACCTCCTCGGGCCCACGTCGGATCCCACCCAGCTCCTGACGGTGATCCAGGGTCTGAGCCCGGAGGACCTCACCCAGCTGCAGACGATCCTCAGCGGCGGCACGGAGGCAGCGCCCGGGCTGAACCAGCAGCAGCTCGCGATCCTCTTCCCGAACGGAGTGCCCGACCTGAACGCGCTGACGGAGGCGCTGGCGCCGGCCGCCGGCGGTCTGCTCCCCGGGAGCGGTACCCCGACGGGCGGCGGTGCCCCGGCCGTGGGTGCTGCACCCGCGGACGACGGTGCCGGCGCTGACGGCGAAGGCGGAGGCAACTGATGTCGAACCGTATGGTCGACTTCTTCGAGAGCGCGTCGCGCACGCTCGCGGCGGCGCTGGTCATCGCGCTCCTCGCCACGGCGGGGCTCTGGTACGTCCTGCAGCGCGGAAGCCAGCGCACGGTGACGGCATACTTCGACAACACCGTCGGCCTCTACGTCGCCAACGAGGTGACGATCCAGGGCATCCCGGTCGGCACCGTCGACGAGATCGTCCCGCAGGGCGACGTCGTCCGGGTCGTCCTCAAGGTCGACAACGAGGCTCCGGTCCGCGCCGACGCCAAGGCCGTCATCGTTGCGCCGACCCTGGTCAGCGACCGGTACATCCAGCTCGGTCCGACCTACCAGGGTGGCCCCCAGCTGGCCGACGGCGCGGTGATCCCGGTGGAGCGCACCGGTACCCCGGTCGAGCTCGACCGCGTCTACCAGAGCCTCGACACCATCGCCCGGGCCCTCGGGCCGAACGGCGCCAACCAGCAGGGCGCGCTCAACCGGCTGCTGACGTCCTCGGCCGGTGCCCTCGGCGGCAACGGCGAGCTGCTCAAGAGCACGATCACCGAGCTCGGCGGCGCGGTCGGGACGCTGGCCGACAACCGCGACAACCTGTTCGCGACGGTCGACAACCTCGGCCAGTTCACGAACATGCTGGCCCGCAACGACGGCGCCGTCCGCGACCTCAACAACCAGCTCGCGGACATCGCTGCCTTCCTGGCCTCCGAGCGCGGCAACCTCTCGACGGTGCTCGCGACGCTCCCGCCGGCGCTGGACGACGTCGCCCGCTTCATCCGGGACAACCGCGACATCCTGCGCACGGACGTCCGCCGGCTCGCGAACATCACCGACATCCTCGTGCGGCAGCGCCGCGCGATCACCGAGTTCACCAACGTCGCCCCGCTCGCGCTGGGCAACCTGGCGAACTCGTACAACGCCCGTTCCGGCACGCTCGACGTGCGTCCGGTGCTCGCACCGGAGCTCCTGGGCGCCGGGCTGGACCCGCGGGCGCTGCTGTGCAGCCTGCTCGCCAACCAGCCGGGACTGCCGAATGCGCTGGCCCAGCCACTCGACCCGCTGCTGACCAACGTGGCGCGCGCCTCGGTGGTGTGCGGGGCGCTGCTCGGGGGCGTCGACGAGAACGGAGAGGTCGTCGGGAACTCGCCGCTGGGCCTGTCACTGGCGCCCATCCGTGACCTGCTCGGAGTGCTCTCTCAAGAGCCGTCGCTCGACGCGCTCGTGCCCCTGACCGCGTTGCCCGAGGGGGTCCTGCCGGGGACCGGCGCACCGGCCGGCGGCGACGCCGGCGCGGCCCCCGCCGAGGGCGGCGAGGACGGCGGGGCCGCGGGCGACGGGGTCGCCACCCCGACACAACCCGGTGCGGGGATCCTCGGCTTCGAGACCGTCGGAGGTGGGCAGTGAGCGCGCCGGACCGCGCCTCGGGGACGGTGCCGCGCCGCGCCCGGGTGGCGACGCTGCTGGTCGTGGCGCTCGTCGCGCTGACCGGCTGTGGCTTCCAGTCGCTCCAGGAGCTCCCGCTGCCCGGCGGCGCGTCGCTGGGGCCGGAGCCCTACACGGTCACGGCCCAGTTCACGAACGTCGTCGACCTCGTGCCCAACAACAGCGTGCGCGTCAACGACGTGCCCGTCGGCGTCGTCCGCGAGGTCTCGTTGGCCCCCGACGGCTGGACCGCGCAGGTCCGGGTCGAGGTCAACGGCGCCGTCGTCCTGCCGGCGAACGCGACCGCGCGGCTGCGCCAGACCAGCCTCCTCGGCGAGAAGTTCGTCGAGCTGCTCCCCGCGCCCAGCGCCCCGCCGCAGGGTCGGCTGGCCAACGGCGCGGTGATCCCGGTCGACCAGACCGACGTCGGCGCCCAGGTCGAGGAGGTCCTCGGGGCTCTGTCCCTCCTGCTCAACGGCGGTGGAGTCGATAAGGTCCAGACCATCGCCCGCGAGCTCAACGCCGCGACCACGGGCAACGAGGAGCAGCTCCGGTCGCTGCTCACCAACCTCGACACGCTGGTCGGCACCCTCGACCGGCAGAAGGCCGACATCGTGCGAGCCATCGACTCGCTCGAGCGGCTCACGCGGACGCTGGTCGACCAGCGCGCGCGGCTCGCGAACGTGATCGACAACCTCGGCCCCGGTCTGGACGTCCTCAACCAGCAGCGCGGACTGCTCGTCGAGACGCTGCAGGCGCTGCGCCGGCTCTCGGACGTCGGGACCGATGTCATCCGTCGGAGCCAGGCCAACACCGTGGCCGACCTGCGGGCGCTGCAGCCGATCCTGCGCAACCTCGTCGAGGCGGGCGACGCCCTGCCGCGGTCGCTCGAGATCCTGCTGACGATCCCGTTCGCCGACAACTCGCTCAACATTATCAAGGGTGACTTTGCGAACATCGACGTCAGCCTGCAGATCAACGTCCAGGACCTGCTCACGACCATCCTCAACAGCCCCGAGGTGCCGGGCGTGGACGCGATCTTCCAGCTCCTGCAACCGCCCGGCACCACACCGCAGCCGGGGACGTCCCAGGTCGGCGGGCAGGGCGTGCCCGCCCAGGAGGCGGCGAACAACGGCGGGCTGGTGCCCCAGCTCCCCGGTCTCGGCACCGCGGACGGCGGAGGGAACGGCGGATGATCGGCACCAAGACGCTGCGCCTCGTGGCGTTGTTCGCGGTCATCTCGATCGTGGGCATCTGCTACGTCGGCCTGCGCTACGTCGGCGCGGACTCGCTGATCGGCCTCGGGCCGTACACCGTGCGCGTCCAGCTCGCCGACTCCGGCGGGATCTTCCCCGACGCCTCGGTGAGCTATCGCGGCGTAGAGATCGGCAAGGTCGGCGACATGCGGGTCACCCCGCGCGGCCTGGAGGTCGACCTCGAGATCGAGAAGGACTCGCCGGACGTGCCGGCGTCCGCCACGGCGGTGATCGCGAACCGCTCGGCGGTCGGTGAGCAGTACGTCGACCTGCAGCCGCCGAACAACGCGGGCCCGTACCTCGAGGACGGGTCGGTCATCCCGATGGAGCGGACGCGGACCCCCGTGCCCGTCGACCAGCTCCTGGCTGACGTCAACGCCCTCGCCACGTCGGTGCCGCTGCCGGAGCTGCGCACCACCGTCGACGAGCTGTTCAACGCGTTCGACCGGGCCGGCCCGGACCTCCAGCGCCTGCTCGATGGCACGAACGCGCTGGTGCCCGACGCCATCGCCAACCTGCCCACGTTCCGCCAGCTGCTGCGCGACGGCCGGATCGTCCTCAACACCCAGGTCGACCTCGGCCCTCAGATCATCTCGCTGAGCCGCGACCTGCAGCTGTTCACCGCGCAGCTCAAGGCGGACGACCCGAACCTCCGGCGGCTGGTCAACTCAGCACCGCCGGCGGCCCGGGAGCTCGAGGGACTGATCCGCGACGTCGGGCCGGACCTGAGCCGCGTGATCGCGAACCTGCTGACCATCACCCGCATCCTGGAGCCGCGGCAGTCGGCCATCGAGCAGGTGCTGGTGACGTACCCGGCCCTGTCCGCGGCAGCCCCGTCGGTGCTGCAGGACGCGGACGACCCCGGTCCCGACGGCCGGGTCCACCTCGGCCTGGTTCTCAACATCGCTGACCCGCCGTACTGCACCAACGGCTATCTCCAGCCCGACGCGGGCTGGCGGCCGGCCACGGCCAAGGACTTCATCCCCATGGACACCAGCGTGCGGTGTGACGAGGCGCCGCCGGTGAACGTCCGCGGTGCCCAGAACCTGCCCGCTCCGTACGACTCCGAGAACCCCGGTAACCCCGCTGAGGCCGGTGGAAACGGCGAGTCGCAGAATGAGCAGCAGGACACGACCGCGCTGGCCTCGCTGCCGGCCGGCGGTGTCCTGGAGGGCAGCACACGCGGGGCGCCCCCGGTGATCATTCCGGGCCTCGGCAGCGACTGACCCCGAGCACGACCCCGCCGACGCTCCCCGATACGCCCGGCGGACGACCTGAGGAGCTGAGCGCCACGTCCCCGACGACGGCCCAGAAGGCCCCCGAGACCGACGAGGCCACCGAGAAGCCCCCCGCGACCCCCGAGCAGCGACGGCGGCGCCTGGTGACCGTGTTGGCGGTCCTGACCGTCCTGGCCCTGGCGGCCGCCGTCGCGAGCGGCGTCTACTGGTGGACCGGGACGCAGAGCAGCGACGCGAACGCCGCGGCGATGCGCGACGAGGCGATCGACGCAGCGGAGCAGATCGTCGTCAACATCAACACGGTGCGGCCCGCGACGCTCGACGCGGACCTCGACGCCGCGCAGACGTCCCTGACCGAGCCGATGCTCGGCGAGTACCAGCGGGTCCGGCAGCAGTTCGCCGAGAACCTGCGCCAGTCGCAGGCCGAGGTCATCGCGACCCCTGTGTCCGCGGCCCTGACGGCCTTCGATCCCCAGCACGAGCCGCCGACGGCCTCGGCGATCGTGGCGATCGACGTCAACGCCCGCAGCGCCACCGCGCAGCCCCAGTCCAAGCAGCAGCTGTTCCTCGTCGAGATGATCCGCACGCCGGACGGCTGGAAGGCCGCCAAGGCGACGCCCTCGACCGGACAGCAGTAGCCGCGGCCGACACCAGAAAGGGGGAGTGACCGTGCCACCCCGCTCCCGCACGAAGCCCGGCTCCACCGCCCGCCGCCCCAAGGTCGCCGGCCTGCGCCAGCACGCCCACGCGGGCGCCGGTGCCGGCACCGTCGACCCGGTCGATGCGCCCGATCTCGACGACCGCCTCGATGCGCCCCTCGTCGACGACCGGGTCGCGCCCGAGCCGGAGACGGCTCCGGACGACACGGAGCTGCGCCCGACGAACGGCGTATCGGCGACGACCGCGACGTCGGCCCCGGACGTCACCGAGGCACCGGCCCACCCGGCGACCGACGACGAGCCCGACGTCGAGTCCGACGTCGAGTCCGACCCCGTCGCGTCCGCCGAGACGACCGCGCTGCCGGCGCCGGCCACCGAGGAGGCCACCGAGGCCGGGGTGGACACCGCGCCCGACGCGGAGACCGACACCGCGCCGGCCAGCATGACCCAGGCCGCGACCGCCGTGACCGAGGCGGACGAGGCCACCGACGCCGAGGCGACCGGGGCCACTGAGACGAGCGAGGCCGGGGAGACCACCGAGCCCGCCACCGCGACCGTCACGACGCCGCGGCCGAAGACGCGCCGGGGCACGACGCGCATGAGGCCCCGCGCCGAAACGGCCACGAAGGAACGGCCGGTCCGCGACGGCGACGCCGCGGCGCCGACGCGCGCGGCGAAGCCCACGCGCACCGGAGGCAAGGGCACGGGCGCCCCGAGCCGCTTCGAGCGCCAGCGGGCGGCCCTGACCCGGTTCGCCGGCAGCAGGGCACTGCCGGTGGTGCTCGTCGTCGTCACCGTGCTGTGCCTGGCCCTCGGCGGCCTGGCGTTCTGGAAGGGCCGGCAGGCCTGGACGAGCGGGCCGGTGAGCAACGGTGCCGTCGTCGACGTCGGCGGGACGGCCGAGCTCGTCGGCCAGAGCCGCGAGGCGATCGAGAAGATCTTCTCCTACGACTTCTCCCGCCTCGACGACTCGGCCGACGCCGCGCGCACCATGTCGACCGGGCAGTTCGCCCAGCGCTACATGGCGGTGTTCGACCAGACCATCCGCCAGCCCGCGCAGCAGCAGCAGCTCAAGCAGACCGCGACGGTCGTGAACATCGGCGTGACGCAGATGCGCGACGACCGGGCCACGGTCATGGCGCTGACGCAGTTCTCCGCCCAGCGCACGACCACCGGGCAGTCCACGAACGCCCCGGGCCTGCTGCGTCTCGAGATGGAGCGGGTCGACGGGCGCTGGAAGCTCGCCGAGCTGACGCCCCTCACCGCGCAGCGCTGATCACGCCCACGACGCGCCGGGCACGCCACGCGGAATGCGTGGAGTGCCCGGCGCGTCTGTATGTGCGCTGACCTGCACCGGGGCCCGCTGTGCCGCGCGGGCGACACCGGGCGCGCCCCACTTGACTCCAGGGGCACGGGCGGTCACTCTGTTCGCAGCGCGGCGCCCCCGCGTCCGACCCCGGAGGTCGATTCCGCCCCAGGCGGAGGTCCCTCCCGGCGCGTCACGAGGGGGGCCGTTCGACAGGTGCCGCCATGCGTGGCTAGACTGTCGGATCGCGCTGCCCTACGTCTGTTCGCCTACTCGTGTGCCGACGCCCGGGCCGCGTCCACGCCGCCCGGTGCGCTGCGCCGCGTCCCCGGACGGTGAAGCTACTGACAGCGTTCAGACAGCGTTGTTCCGGAAGGACGCATCTTGGCAGTTACCCGCGCCACCAAGGTCTCGAACCACCACGCGTCGTTCCCCGGGGCACCCACCCGGGTCTCCTTCGCCAAGCTGGACCAGCCCCTCGAGGTTCCCGACCTGCTCGCCCTGCAGACCCAGTCGTTCGAGTGGCTGGTCGGCAGCGAGGAGTGGTTCGAGCGTCGCGTGGAGGCGGGTGAGGAGCTCCCCGTCGGTGGCCTGGAGGAGGTCCTCTCCGAGATCTCCCCCATCGAGGACTTCTCCGGCTCCATGAGCCTGTCCTTCTCCGACCCGCGCTTCGACGAGGTCAAGGCCTCCGTCGAGGAGTGCAAGGACAAGGACATGACGTACTCGGCCCCGCTGTTCGTCACGGCCGAGTTCACCAACAACACCACCGGTGAGATCAAGTCCCAGACGGTCTTCATGGGCGACTTCCCCGTGATGACCGACAAGGGCACGTTCATCATCAACGGCACCGAGCGCGTCGTCGTGTCGCAGCTCGTCCGCTCGCCGGGTGTGTACTTCGACCGCACGGTCGACAAGACCACCGACAAGGACGTCTTCAGCGTCAAGATCATCCCGAGCCGTGGTGCCTGGCTCGAGTTCGACGTCGACAAGCGCGACACCGTCGGTGTGCGCATCGACCGCAAGCGCCGCCAGCCGGTCACCGTGCTGCTGAAGGCGCTGGGGTGGACCACCGAGCAGATCCAGGAGAAGTTCTCCTTCTCCGAGACGCTGCTGGCCACGCTGGAGAAGGACTCCACCGCCGGCCAGGACGAGGCGCTGCTCGACATCTACCGCAAGCTGCGTCCGGGCGAGCCGCCGACGCGCGAGAGCGCGCAGACGCTGCTGGAGAACCTCTTCTTCAAGGACAAGCGCTACGACCTGGCGAAGGTCGGCCGCTACAAGGTCAACAAGAAGCTGGGCTCCGCGGTCGACCCGTCGGTCGGGACGCTCTCCGAGGACGACATCATCAACACGATCTCCTACCTCGTGCGCCTGCACGCGGGGGAGACCGAGGTCGAGACGGAGACCGGGACGATCCCGGTCGAGACCGACGACATCGACCACTTCGGCAACCGCCGCCTGCGCACCGTCGGCGAGCTCATCCAGAACCAGATCCGGGTGGGCCTCTCCCGCATGGAGCGCGTCGTGCGCGAGCGCATGACGACCCAGGACGTCGAGGCCATCACGCCGCAGACCCTGATCAACATCCGGCCGGTCGTGGCCGCGATCAAGGAGTTCTTCGGCACCTCGCAGCTCTCGCAGTTCATGGACCAGACCAACCCGCTCGCGGGCCTGACCCACAAGCGCCGGCTCTCGGCGCTGGGTCCGGGCGGTCTGTCCCGTGAGCGCGCGGGCATGGAGGTCCGCGACGTCCACCCGTCGCACTACGGCCGCATGTGCCCGATCGAGACGCCGGAAGGCCCGAACATCGGCCTCATCGGGTCACTGTCGAGCTTCGCGCGGGTCAACCCGTTCGGCTTCATCGAGACGCCGTACCGCAAGGTCGTCGACGGTGTCGTCATCGACCAGATCGACTACCTGACCGCCGACGAGGAGGACCGCTTCGTCGTCGCGCAGGCCAACGCGCCGCTCGACGACGACGGCCACTTCACCGAGGACCGCGTCCTGGTGCGGCGCAAGGGCGGCGACGTCGACCTCATCGCGCCGACCCGCGTCGACTACATGGACGTCTCGCCGCGCCAGATGGTGTCGGTCGCGACGGCCATGATCCCGTTCCTCGAGCACGACGACGCCAACCGCGCGCTGATGGGCGCCAACATGCAGCGCCAGTCGGTGCCGCTGCTGCGCTCGGAGTCGCCGCTGGTGGGCACGGGCATGGAGCTGCGGGCCGCCGTCGACGCCGGTGACGTCATCGCCACCGACCGCGCCGGCGTGGTCGAGGAGCTCTCCGCGGACTACATCACGATCATGGACGACGAGGGCCAGCGCACGACCCACCGTCTCCACAAGTTCACGCGGTCCAACCAGGGCACCTGCATCAACCAGAAGCCGATCGTCTCGGAGGGCGACCGCGTCGAGGCCCGCCAGGTCCTCGCCGACGGGCCGTGCACCGAGGACGGCGAGATGGCCCTCGGGAAGAACCTCCTCGTGGCGATCATGCCGTGGGAGGGCCACAACTACGAGGACGCGATCATCCTGTCGCAGCGTCTCGTGCAGGACGACGTCCTGACCTCGATCCACATCGAGGAGCACGAGATCGACGCCCGCGACACCAAGCTGGGCGCCGAGGAGATCACGCGGGACATCCCGAACGTCTCCGAGGAGGTCCTGGCCGACCTCGACGAGCGCGGCATCATCCGCATCGGTGCCGAGGTCGCGGACGGCGACATCCTCGTCGGCAAGGTGACCCCCAAGGGCGAGACCGAGCTGACCCCGGAGGAGCGCCTGCTGCGCGCCATCTTCGGCGAGAAGGCGCGCGAGGTGCGCGACACCTCGCTGAAGGTCCCGCACGGCGAGACCGGCAAGGTCATCGGCATCCGCGTGTTCTCCCGCGAGGACGACGACGAGCTGCCGCCCGGGGTCAACGAGCTGGTCCGCGTCTACGTGGCCCAGAAGCGCAAGATCTCCGAGGGCGACAAGCTCGCCGGCCGCCACGGCAACAAGGGCGTCATCGGCAAGATCCTGCCGGTCGAGGACATGCCGTTCCTCGCCGACGGGACGCCGGTGGACATCGTCCTCAACACCCACGGTGTGCCGCGACGCATGAACATCGGCCAGGTCCTGGAGACCCACCTCGGGTGGATCGCCAAGAGCGGCTGGGAGGTCGACCCGGACAACACCGAGGAGTGGGCGGTGAACATGCCCGACGACATGCGTCGGGTGGAGCCGGACACCAACACCGCCACGCCGGTGTTCGACGGTGCGCGCCAGGCCGAGATCCAGGGTCTGCTCTCCTCGACGCTGCCCAACCGCGACGGCGTGCGGCTGGTCGGCGAGGACGGCAAGGCGCAGATCTTCGACGGACGTACCGGTGAGCCCTACCCGCACCAGATCGCGGTGGGCTACATGTACATCCTCAAGCTGCTGCACCTGGTGGACGACAAGATCCACGCCCGCTCGACGGGCCCGTACTCGATGATCACCCAGCAGCCGCTGGGCGGGAAGGCGCAGTTCGGCGGTCAGCGCTTCGGCGAGATGGAGTGCTGGGCCATGCAGGCCTACGGCGCGGCCTACACGCTGCAGGAGCTGCTGACCATCAAGTCGGACGACGTGCTCGGCCGCGTGAAGGTCTACGAGGCCATCGTCAAGGGCGAGAACATCCCCGAGCCGGGCATCCCGGAGTCGTTCAAGGTGCTGCTCAAGGAGCTCCAGTCGCTGTGCCTCAACGTGGAGGTGCTGTCCTCGGACGGCGCCGCCATCGAGATGCGCGACGGCGACGACGAGGACCTCGAGCGCGCCGCGGCGAACCTCGGCATCAACCTCTCGCGCAACGAGTCGCCGTCCGTCGACGACGTCGTCAACTAGCACCTCGCCGGCCGGCCCCGGCCCACCGCCGGGGCCGGCCCGCGGACCCTTCGATACACCGCTCACCCAGCCAGGGGAGAACTTTTGCTCGACGTCAACTTCTTCGACGAGCTGCGGATCGGTCTGGCCACCGCCGACGACATCCGCCAGTGGTCCTTCGGTGAGGTCAAGAAGCCCGAGACCATCAACTACCGCACGCTCAAGCCCGAGAAGGACGGACTCTTCTGCGAGAAGATCTTCGGCCCCACTCGGGACTGGGAGTGCTACTGCGGCAAGTACAAGCGCGTCCGGTTCAAGGGCATCATCTGTGAGCGCTGCGGCGTCGAGGTGACCCGGGCCAAGGTGCGCCGCGAGCGCATGGGCCACATCGAGCTGGCCGCGCCGGTCACGCACATCTGGTACTTCAAGGGCGTCCCCTCGCGCCTGGGCTACCTGCTGGACCTGGCGCCCAAGGACCTCGAGAAGATCATCTACTTCGCGGCCTACGTGATCACCGAGGTGAACGCGGAGCAGCGGCACAACGACCAGTCGACGCTCGAGAACGAGATCGCCGGCGAGCGCAAGCGTCTCGAGACGCAGCGCGACAACGACCTCGAGGCCCGCGCCCAGAAGCTCGAGAGCGACATCGCCGAGCTCGAGGCCGAGGGCGCGAAGTCGGACGTGCGCCGCAAGGTCAAGGAGGGCGGCGAGCGCGAGATGCGCCAGCTGCGCGACCGTGCGCAGCGCGAGCTCGACCGCCTCGACGAGGTCTGGACCACCTTCACCAAGCTCGACCGTGGCCAGCTGATCTCGGACGAGACGCTCTACCGCGAGCTCTACGACCGCTACGCCGACTACTTCACCGGCGCCATGGGTGCCGAGGCGATCCAGAAGCTCCTGGAGACCTTCGACATCGAGGCCGAGGCCGAGAACCTCCGCGAGACCATCCGCAGCGGCAAGGGCCAGCGCAAGCTGCGCGCGCTCAAGCGGCTCAAGGTCGTCGCGGCCTTCCAGGCCACCGGCAACCGGCCCACCGGCATGGTGCTCGACTGCGTCCCGGTCATCCCGCCGGACCTGCGCCCGATGGTGCAGCTCGACGGTGGCCGCTTCGCGACGTCGGACCTCAACGACCTGTACCGCCGGGTCATCAACCGCAACAACCGCCTCAAGCGACTGATCGACCTCGGCGCACCCGAGATCATCGTCAACAACGAGAAGCGGATGCTGCAGGAGGCCGTCGACGCGCTGTTCGACAACGGCCGTCGTGGCCGGCCGGTGACCGGGCCGGGCAACCGCCCGCTCAAGTCGCTGTCCGACCTGCTCAAGGGCAAGCAGGGCCGGTTCCGCCAGAACCTGCTCGGCAAGCGCGTCGACTACTCGGGCCGTTCGGTCATCGTCGTCGGCCCGCAGCTCAAGCTGCACCAGTGCGGCCTGCCCAAGCAGATGGCGCTCGAGCTGTTCAAGCCGTTCGTCATGAAGCGGCTGGTCGACCTCAACCACGCCCAGAACATCAAGTCCGCGAAGCGGATGGTCGAGCGTCAGCGCGGCCAGGTCTGGGACGTGCTCGAGGAGGTCATCAACGAGCACCCGGTGATGCTCAACCGGGCGCCCACGCTGCACCGCCTCGGCATCCAGGCCTTCGAGCCGCAGCTGGTCGAGGGCAAGGCGATCCAGCTGCACCCGCTCGTCTGCGAGGCGTTCAACGCCGACTTCGACGGCGACCAGATGGCGGTCCACCTGCCGCTGTCCGCCGAGGCGCAGGCCGAGGCCCGCATCCTCATGCTGTCGGCGAACAACATCCTGTCGCCGGCGTCGGGCAAGCCGCTGGCCATGCCCCGCCTCGACATGGTGACCGGCCTGTACTACCTGACCCAGCGGCGCGACGGCGCCACCGGCGAGGGCCAGGCCTTCTCGTCGCCCGCCGAGGCGATCATGGCGTACGACCTGGGGTCGCTCGACCTCCAGGCGCCGATCAGGATCCGGCTGGGCGGCAACACCGTGCCCGGGCCGGGGATGACGAACGGCGAGTACGAGCCGGGCCGGCCGTGGCTCGCGGAGACGACGCTGGGCCGGGTGCTCTTCAACGAGCTGCTGCCGGAGGACTACCCCTTCGTCAACGACCAGCTCCCGAAGAAGCGCCAGGCCGCGATCATCAACGACCTGGCCGAGCGGTACTCGATGACCGAGGTCGCGATGACCCTGGACCGGCTCAAGGACGCCGGCTTCCACTGGGCCACGCGCTCCGGGGTCACCATCGCCATCGACGACGTCGTCGTGCCCCCGCGCAAGCAGGAGATCCTCGACGAGTACGAGGCGCGGGCCGAGCAGGTCAACAAGCGCTACCAGCGCGGTGCGCTCTCCTACCAGGAGCGCAACGACGAGATGGTGCGCATCTGGGGCCAGGCCACCGAGGAGGTGGCCAAGGCGATGGAGGACAACTTCCCCGCGGACAACTCGATCTCGCGGATCGTCGCCTCCGGCGCCGCCGGCAACATGACCCAGGTGCGCCAGCTCGCGGGCATGAAGGGCCTGGTCGCGAACCCCAAGGGTGAGTTCATCCCGCGGCCGATCAAGTCCAACTTCCGCGAGGGCTTCTCGGTGGTCGAGTACTTCATCTCGACCCACGGGACGCGCAAGGGTCTCGCCGACACCGCGCTGCGCACCGCCGACTCGGGCTACCTGACCCGGCGCCTGGTCGACGTCTCGCAGGACGTCATCGTCCGCGAGGTCGACTGCGGCACGGAGCGGGGCATCCCGATGCCGATCGGCGAGGAGGGCCCGAACGGGCTCGTCCGCGACGTGCACGTCGACACCAGCGTGTACACGCGAACGGCCGCCTCGGCCGTGACGGACGCCGACGGCAACGAGCTCCTCGCCCGTGGCGCCGACATCGGCCAGCAGGCGATCGACGCCCTCCTGGCCGCCGGCGTCGGCAAGGTCCGCGTCCGCAGCGTCCTGACCTGCGACTCGGCCCAGGGTGTCTGCGCCCGCTGCTACGGACGCTCGCTGGCCACCGGCAAGCTCGTCGACGTCGGCGAGGCGGTCGGCATCGTCGCCGCGCAGTCGATCGGTGAGCCCGGCACGCAGCTGACGATGCGCACCTTCCACACCGGTGGCGTCGCGGGTGAGGACATCACCACGGGTCTGCCGCGTGTGCAGGAGCTCTTCGAGGCCCGCGTCCCGAAGGGCAAGGCGCCCATCGCGGACGTCGACGGCCGCATCCAGCTCGAGGACGGCGACAAGTTCTGGAAGATCACCCTCATCCCGGACGACGGGAGCGAGGAGGTCGTCTACGACAAGCTGTCCAAGCGCCAGCGGCTCGCGACCCTCGAGGTCGACGGCACCGAGCGGCCGCTGCAGGACGGCGACCACGTCGGCGTCGGCCAGCAGCTGCTCGAGGGCACGGCCGACCCGCACGAGGTCCTGCGCGTCATGGGCCCGCGCGAGGTGCAGCTGCACCTCGTCGACCAGGTGCAGAAGGTGTACCGGTCGCAGGGTGTGTCGATCCACGACAAGCACATCGAGGTCATCGTCCGGCAGATGCTGCGCCGGGTGACGATCATCGACTCGGGCGCCACCGAGTTCCTGCCCGGTGGTGTCGTCGACCGCGCCGAGTTCGAGGCGGCCAACCGCAAGGTGGTCTCCGAGGGCGGCGACCCGGCGGCCGCGCGCCCCGTGCTCATGGGCATCACGAAGGCCTCGCTCGCCACCGAGTCGTGGCTGTCCGCCGCCTCCTTCCAGGAGACGACGCGCATCCTGACCAACGCGGCGATCGAGGGGAAGTCCGACAGCCTCGTGGGGCTGAAGGAGAACGTGATCATCGGCAAGCTGATCCCGGCCGGCACCGGCATCAACCGGTACCGGAACATCCAGGTCCAGCCGACCGAGGAGGCCCGCGCGGCGGCCTACGCCCTGCCGAGCTACGACGACGGGTACTACGCCCCGGACGTCTTCGGCTCCGGCACCGGCGCGGCCGTGCCGCTCGACGACTACGACTTCGGTCAGTTCCGCTGATCGGGGACGGAGCGCAGCGGAGCTCGACCATCGAGACCGCGTAGTCACCCAGCACGACACCGGAGGGCGTCCCCGCAGCGCGGGGGCGCCCTCCGTCGTGTGCGGGGGAGGCTGCCATCCGGCGACCGCACGCGGACGGGAATCGGCGGGCCCGGCGGGGCGTTGCACGACACGGTGGGGCGGCTTGCGACCCGGGCGCCCGCAGGTATCCTCGCCACGAGTCCGGTCGGTGCGGTGCAGTGTCCCGTTCCGGCATGGCCGCCCCGGGCGACGGGGACGGTCGAGGACGTCCGAGGGGCCGCGGCGCAGGACACCGCCGGCGTCGCCGGACCGCGGCAGGCGGCGTCCGGCACCCTGATCCGACCCGCTGCATCGTGCCCTCTGACGGGCGCGTACCCTGGAGCACAGTGCCCGACGTGGTCGGGTCGCTCCGCGTGCCCCGGTGTGCGGTGCGCCGGTCCTCCGAGCTCCCGCGAGGGAGCCGAGCGACGGTGGCGCCCCCCGTGTGGCCGGTCGGTACGCCGGGGCGTCGGTCGCGGTGGTCCGAGACGGACCGCCGCCGGCGCGCCGGACGCGGGGCAAGCGTGCCCGATCAGACAGCAGCAGAGGAACGGAAACAGCCGGTCGATGCCCACCATCCAGCAGTTGGTCCGTCGGGGCCGCGAGGACAAGGTCGAGAAGACCAAGACCGCGGCCCTCAAGGGGAGCCCGCAGCGCCGCGGCGTCTGCACGCGCGTCTACACCACCACGCCGAAGAAGCCGAACTCCGCGCTGCGCAAGGTCGCGCGCGTCCGGCTCTCGAACGGCATCGAGGTCACGGCCTACATCCCCGGTGAGGGCCACAACCTGCAGGAGCACTCGATCGTGCTCGTGCGCGGCGGTCGTGTGAAGGACCTGCCGGGCGTTCGCTACAAGATCATCCGCGGTGCGCTGGACACGCAGGCGGTCAAGAACCGCAAGCAGGCCCGCAGCCGCTACGGGACGAAGAAGGACAAGAGCTGACATGCCGCGCAAGGGACCCGCTCCGAAGCGTCCGCTCGTCGCCGACCCCGTCTACGGGTCGCCGCTGGTGACGCAGCTGGTGAACAAGGTGCTCGTCGACGGCAAGCGCTCGCTGGCCGAGCGCATCGTCTACGGGGCGATGGAGGGCTGCCGCGAGCGCAACGGCGCCGACCCCGTCGTCACGCTCAAGCGGGCGCTGGACAACGTCAAGCCGGCCCTCGAGGTCCGCAGCCGCCGCGTCGGTGGCGCGACCTACCAGGTGCCGATCGAGGTCCGCGCCGGCCGCTCGACCACGCTCGGCCTGCGCTGGCTGATCACGTACTCCCGCGCGCGGCGGGAGAAGACGATGATCGAGCGGCTCACGAACGAGCTGCTCGACGCCTCGAACGGTCTCGGGGCGAGCGTCAAGCGTCGCGAGGACACGCACAAGATGGCGGAGTCGAACAAGGCGTTCGCGCACTACCGCTGGTGACCGGCAGGGCGTCGGCGGGTGAGACCCACCCACCGGGCCCGCACGGTCCGAGAACACCCCGCCGCGGGACCCGCGGCGACGAACCGACGGGAAGAGGAATTCCGTGGCACGCGAGGTGCTGAACGATCTGGGCAAGGTCCGCAACATCGGGATCATGGCCCACATCGACGCGGGGAAGACCACGACGACCGAGCGCGTCCTGTTCTACACCGGCATCAACTACAAGATCGGTGAGGTCCACGACGGCGCGGCCACGATGGACTGGATGGAGGAGGAGCAGAAGCGCGGCATCACGATCACGTCCGCCGCGACGACCTGCTTCTGGAAAGACCACCAGATCAACATCATCGACACGCCCGGCCACGTCGACTTCACGGTCGAGGTCGAGCGCTCCCTGCGCGTCCTGGACGGCGCGGTCGCCGTCTTCGACGGCAAGGAGGGCGTGGAGCCGCAGTCCGAGACGGTGTGGCGTCAGGCCGACACGTACAACGTGCCGCGCATCTGCTTCGTCAACAAGATGGACAAGCTGGGCGCGGACTTCTACTTCACCGTGCAGACGATCAAGGACCGCCTCGGCGCCAAGCCGCTGGTCCTGCAGCTGCCGATGGGGTCGGAGTCGGACTTCTACGGGGTCGTCGACCTCGTCCGCATGCGCGCGCTGACCTGGCGCGGCGAGGTCTCCAAGGGCGAGGACTACGCCGTCGAGGAGATCCCGGCCGAGATGGCCGACCAGGTCGAGGAGTACCGCACCGCCCTGATCGAGGCCATCGCCGAGAACGACGAGGCGCTCATGGAGCGCTACTTCTCCGGCGAGGAGCTCTCGGTCGACGAGATCGAGCACGGCATCCGCGCCGTGACGATCACCGGTGACTACTACCCGATCCTGTGCGGCTCGGCGTTCAAGAACAAGGGCGTGCAGCCCATGCTCGACGCCGTCATCGCCTACCTGCCGTCGCCGACCGACGTCCCGGCGGTCAACGGCACGCTGCTCGACGGCGAGACCCCGGTGCAGCGCCACGCGACCACCGACGAGCCGTTCTCGGCCCTCGCGTTCAAGATCGCCGCGCACCCGTTCTACGGGAAGCTGACCTACGTCCGCGTGTACTCGGGCAAGCTCGCCCAGGGCACGCAGGTCATCAACTCGACCAAGGACCGCAAGGAGCGCATCGGCAAGCTGCTGCAGATGCACTCCAACAAGGAGAACCCGGTCGACGAGGCCCGCGCCGGCCACATCTACGCGGTGGTGGGCCTCAAGGACACGACCACGGGTGACACCCTCTGCGACCCGCAGAACCCGGTGATCCTCGAGTCGATGACCTTCCCCGAGCCGGTCATCTCCGTGGCGGTCGAGCCGAAGTCGAAGGCCGACCAGGAGAAGCTCTCGACCGCGATCCAGCGCCTCGCCGACGAGGACCCGACCTTCCGGGTCAACCTCGACGAGGAGACCGGCCAGACGATCATCTCGGGGATGGGCGAGCTCCACCTCGAGGTGCTGGTCAACCGGATGAAGTCGGACTTCAAGGTCGAGGCCAACATCGGCAAGCCGCAGGTGGCCTACCGCGAGACCATCCGCCGGCCGGTCGAGAAGTACGAGTACACGCACAAGAAGCAGACCGGTGGCTCGGGGCAGTTCGCCCGCGTCATCATCGCGCTCGAGCCGCTGGAGAAGACGGCCGACGGCCCGCTCTACGAGTTCGACAACAAGGTGACCGGTGGTCGTGTGCCGCGGGAGTACATCCCGTCGGTGGACGAGGGTGCGCAGGACGCCATGCAGTACGGCGTGCTGGCCGGCTACCCGCTGGTGGGTCTGAAGCTGACGCTGCTCGACGGCCAGTACCACGAGGTGGACTCGTCGGAGATGGCGTTCAAGGTGGCCGGGTCGATGGCGCTCAAGGAGGCGGCCCGCAAGGCCGACCCGGCGCTGCTCGAGCCCGTCATGGCCGTCGAGGTGTCGACGCCCGAGGAGTACATGGGCGACGTCATCGGCGACCTCAACTCCCGCCGTGGCCAGATCCAGGCCATGGAGGAGCGGACCGGCGGTGGGCGCATCGTGCGCGCGATCGTCCCGCTCTCGGAGATGTTCGGCTACGTCGGCGACCTGCGGTCGCGGACCCAGGGCCGGGCGAACTACTCCATGCAGTTCGACTCCTACGCGGAGGTCCCGGCCAACGTGGCCAAGGAGATCATCGCCAAGGCGACCGGCGAGTGACGCGGGTCCGCGGCCCGGGTGCGAGCCCGGGTCGCGGCGGCACGAAGCGCAGCGGAGCTGCCGCGCCGAAGGCCGACGACGGACCAGGTCGCGGGGCGTCACGGAGGCTTCGCTAGCCTCGTGTCGGCCCTCTCGGTCCTCCGAGACACGGCAGGACCCACACCGACGAGCACCACCCGGCTCGTCCCACCACGCGGGACGGGCCAGGAGAACAGAAGTCCAGGAGGACGAGAGCAGTGGCGAAGGCCAAGTTCGAGCGGACCAAGCCGCACGTCAACATCGGCACGATCGGTCACATCGACCACGGGAAGACGACGCTCACCGCGGCGATCACCAAGGTGCTGCACGACAAGTTCCCCGACCTCAACCAGGCCTCGGCGTTCGACATGATCGACAAGGCCCCCGAGGAGCGGCAGCGCGGCATCACGATCTCGATCGCGCACGTCGAGTACCAGACCGAGAAGCGCCACTACGCGCACGTCGACTGCCCCGGGCACGCCGACTACGTGAAGAACATGATCACCGGCGCGGCCCAGATGGACGGCGCCATCCTCGTGGTGGCCGCCACCGACGGCCCCATGCCGCAGACCCGCGAGCACGTGCTGCTCGCCCGTCAGGTCGGCGTCCCCTACATCGTGGTGGCGCTGAACAAGGCGGACATGGTCGACGACGAGGAGATCATGGAGCTCGTCGAGATGGAGGTCCGCGAGCTCCTGTCCTCGCAGGACTTCCCCGGCGACGACCTCCCCGTCGTCCGCGTCTCGGCGCTCAAGGCGCTCGAGGGCGACGCCGAGTGGGGCAACGCGATCATGTCGCTGATGGACGCCGTCGACGACAGCATCCCGTCGCCGGAGCGTGACACCGACAAGCCGTTCCTCATGCCGGTTGAGGACGTCTTCACCATCACCGGTCGCGGCACCGTCGTCACCGGCCGCGTCGAGCGCGGCATCGTCAAGGTGAACGAGGAAGTGGAGATCGTCGGTATCCGTCCGAAGTCGTTCAAGACGACCACGACCGGTATCGAGATGTTCCGCAAGCTCCTCGACGAGGGGCGCGCCGGCGACAACGTCGGCCTGCTCCTGCGCGGCATCAAGCGCGAGGACGTCGAGCGCGGCATGGTCATCGGCAAGCCCGGCTCGATCACGCCGCACACGGAGTTCGAGGGCCAGGTCTACATCCTGGGCAAGGACGAGGGCGGGCGGCACACGCCGTTCTTCAACAACTACCGCCCGCAGTTCTACTTCCGGACCACCGACGTCACCGGCGTGGTGACGCTGCCGGAGGGCACCGAGATGGTCATGCCCGGTGACAACACCGAGATGTCCGTCCAGCTGATCCAGCCGATCGCCATGGAGGAGGGCCTCCAGTTCGCCATCCGTGAGGGTGGCCGGACGGTCGGCGCCGGTCAGGTCACGAAGATCAACAAGTAAGTCCCTCCGGGACCCCCGGTGCAGGGCCGCGACAGTGGCCGTGCGACACTGGAGTCCTAGCTCGCACGGGGCGGCCGGCTCATGCGGTATCGAGCCGGCCGCCCTGCTGTGAGCGGGGGTCCGAGAGCCACACCGTGGGCCCGGGTCCCCCGGCCGTGCCAGCCACGCGCCGGGAGACCCACCGTGCCGGTCCCTGACGGGGACGGGGACGGACACACGTTGAACAGCGCGAGGTCCGCGGGCCCGCAGCGCGCGTGAGCGCGGGGCGGAGCCCGGCGACGGATTCGACACGCCCGACCGCGTGGACCGGCAGACGGTCCCGGTCGGGGGCGCGGATCCGGCCGGCACGCACCGGGGCGTCTCGAGAACCTGGCCAGCCACCGGGGGCGCATGCCCCGGGTGGGACGAGAAGAGGAACGGCAAAGCCACCATGGCGGGACAGAAGATCCGCATCCGGCTCAAGGCCTACGACCACGAAGCGATCGACGCGTCGGCTCGGAAGATCGTCGAGACCGTGACGCGCACCGGCGCCTCCGTGGTCGGGCCCGTGCCGCTGCCCACCGAGAAGAACATCTACTGCGTCATCCGCTCGCCGCACAAGTACAAGGACTCGCGCGAGCACTTCGAGATGCGCACGCACAAGCGACTGATCGACATCGTCGACCCCACGCCGAAGACGGTGGACGCGCTCATGCGCATCGACCTGCCGGCGAGCGTCGACGTGAACATCCAGTGAGGCCGGCCGTGACCAACGCAGCTGCAGCACACACGTACCCGGCGAAGCCGGAGCGGAAGATGAGCGGCGTCCTCGGCACCAAGGTCGGGATGACCCAGGTCTTCGACGAGGCCAACCGCGTCGTCCCCGTGACCGTCGTGAAGGCCGGTCCCTGCGTCGTGACGCAGGTCCGCACGCCCTCGGTGGACGGCTACAACGCCGTCCAGATCGCCTACGGCGCGATCGACCCGCGCAAGGTGAACAAGCCCGAGACGGGCCACTTCGCCAAGGCCGGCGTGACCCCGCGCCGCCACCTCGCCGAGCTCCGCACCAGCGACGCCGGCGACTACGAGGTCGGCCAGGAGGTCACCGCCGAGGTGTTCTCCGCCGGCGCCGTCGTCGACGTCTCGGGCACGAGCAAGGGCAAGGGCACCGCCGGTGTCATGAAGCGCCACGGCTTCGGCGGCCTCGGGGCCAGCCACGGCACGCAGCGCAAGCACCGCTCGCCCGGCGCCATCGGCGGCTGCGCCACCCCCGCGCGCGTCTTCAAGGGCACGCGGATGGCCGGCCGCATGGGCCACGTCAAGACCACGACCCAGAACCTGACCGTGCACGGCGTCGACGCCGACGCCGGCCTGCTGCTGATCCGCGGCGCCGTCCCCGGCCCGCGCGGCGGCCTGGTCCTCGTCACGACGGCCAGCAAGGTCGATCCCGCGAAGGGCGGTGCCCAGTGACCACCCCCGACGGCCACACCCCCGGCCCGGCCGAGGCCGAGGGCCACGACGCGGCCGAGCAGGTCGATGCCGGTACCGGCTCGACCACGACGGCCGCCACCGCCACGCTGCAGACCGCGCGCCGGTCGGGCTACTCGGCCGGCGAGGCCCGCCGCCTGGCCCGCCGCGACCGCCACGCGCAGGCCGCCGGTGAGACCCGCTCGGTGCCGGTGCACACGCCGGCGGGCGGCACCGACGGCACTGCGGAGCTCCCGGGCGAGCTGTTCGACGCCCCGGCCAGCACCGCGCTGATGCACCAGGTGGTCACCGCGCAGCTCGCGGCGGCCCGCCAGGGCACGCACGACACCAAGACGCGCGGTGAGGTCCGCGGCGGCGGCAAGAAGCCGTACCGCCAGAAGGGCACCGGCCGCGCCCGCCAGGGCTCGGTGCGCGCGCCGCAGTTCACCGGCGGCGGCACCGTCCACGGGCCGACGCCGCGGGACTACGACCAGCGGACCCCGAAGAAGATGAAGGCGGCGGCCCTGCGCGGCGCGCTGTCGGACCGCGCCCGTCACGAGCGCATCCACGTCTTCTCGGCGCTCGTCGACGGCGCGACCCCGTCGACGAAGGGTGCGCGCAGCGCGCTCGAGGCGGTCGTGACGCCGAGCCGCGAGCACCGCACGGTCCTCGCGGTCATCGCCCGCGAGGACGAGGCGGCGCGCCGCAGCGTGGCCAACCTGCCGGCGGTCCACCAGCTCACGCCGGACCAGCTGAACACCTACGACGTCCTGCGCGCCGACGACGTGGTCTTCACGACCGCCGCGCTCGAGGCGTTCGTCGCCGCCCGCACTGCGGGTGGACAGGAGGTCGAGAAGTGATCGCCGACCCGCGAGACGTGATCATCGCGCCGGTCATCTCCGAGAAGAGCTACGGCCTCCTGGAGGAGCGCCAGTACACCTTCCTGGTGCGGCCGGACGCGAACAAGACGCAGATCAAGATCGCCGTCCAGGAGATCTTCGACGTGCAGGTCGCCAGCGTGAACACGCTGAACCGCGAGGGCAAGCGCAAGCGCTCCCGCCGCGGCTTCGGCAAGCGCAAGGACACCAAGCGCGCGGTCGTGACGGTGACGCCCGAGAGCCGGACCATCGACGTGTTCGGCGCGCCCGGGGCAGGGAGCTGACCATGGGAATCCGCAGGTACAAGCCGACGACCGCCGGGCGGCGCGGCGCGAGCGTCTCGGACTTCGCCGAGATCACGCGCGACCACCCGGAGAAGTCGCTGATCCGCCCGCTGCACAACAAGGGCGGCCGCAACGTCACCGGGCGCATCACCACCCGGCACCAGGGCGGCGGCCACAAGCGGGCCTACCGGGTCATCGACTTCCGCCGTCACGACAAGGACGGGGTGCCGGCCAAGGTCGCGCACATCGAGTACGACCCGAACCGCAGCGCGCGCATCGCCCTCCTGCACTACGTGGACGGCGAGAAGCGCTACATCATCGCGCCCGAGCGCCTCGGGCAGGGCGACACGGTGGAGGCCGGCCCCAAGGCCGACATCAAGCCGGGCAACAACCTGCCGATGCGCAACATCCCCACCGGCACGGTGATCCACGCGATCGAGCTCCGTCCCGGCGGCGGCGCGAAGATCGCCCGTTCGGCCGGCGCCCGCGTGCAGCTGGTCGCGAAGGACGGGCCGTACGCCCAGCTGCGGATGCCCTCCGGCGAGATCCGCAACGTCGACGTCCGCTGCCGCGCCACCATCGGCGAGGTCGGCAACGCCGAGCACTCGAACATCAACTGGGGCAAGGCGGGCCGCAACCGCTGGCGCGGCAAGCGCCCGCAGGTCCGCGGTGTCGCCATGAACCCGGTCGACCACCCGCACGGTGGTGGTGAGGGCAAGACCTCCGGTGGCCGCCACCCGGTGAACCCGGCCGGTACCCCCGAGGGCCGCACCCGCACCCGGAAGGCGAGCGACAGCATGATCGTGCGCCGCCGCCGCACCGGCAAGAACCGCAAGAAGCGCTGACGAGAGCAGGAGGGAGCGAAGCGATGCCACGCAGTCTCAAGAAGGGCCCGTTCGTCGACGACCACCTGCTCAAGAAGGTGGACGCGCTCAACGAGGCCAACCGCAAGACCGTCATCCGGACCTGGTCCCGGCGGTCGACGATCATCCCGGACATGATCGGTCACACGCTGGCCGTCCACGACGGGCGCAAGCACGTCCCGGTGTTCGTCTCGGAGTCCATGGTCGGGCACAAGCTCGGCGAGTTCGCCCCGACCCGCACGTTCCGCGGGCACGTCAAGGAGGACCGCCGCTCCCGTCGTCGCTGACGACGGCCGAGCGCGGGACCCCCGATGGCCAGAACTCCTGGGCCACGAGACAAGGAAGGTACGTCCGAATGACCGCAGCAGCCGACACCGCCACGGACCCCCGCGGGGCCGTCGCGCGGGCGCGCTACGTGCGCATGTCGCCGATGAAGGTCCGCCGCGTGGTGGACCTCGTCCGCGGCATGCCCGTCGGCCAGGCCGCCTCGGTGCTCGAGTTCGCCGAGCTGAAGGCGGCCGGCCCGGTGGCCAAGGTCGTCGCGAGCGCGGTGGCCAACGCCGAGAACAACTTCGACCTGGACCCGGCCAACCTCGTGATCTCCACGATCACGGTCGACGAGGGTCCGACCATGAAGCGGTTCCAGCCCCGCGCGCAGGGCCGGGCGTACCGCATCCGGAAGCGGACCAGCCACATCTACGTCGAGGTGACCGAGGTCGCCGCGTCGCAGGGCGGCCGGCCGCGCGCGAAGAGGAGTGGCCGCTGATGGGCCAGAAGATCAACCCGCACGGCTTCCGCCTCGGCATCACCACCGACTGGAAGTCGCGCTGGTACGCCGACAAGCAGTACGCCGACTACGTCGCCGAGGACGTCAAGATCCGTCGCATGCTCTCCAAGGGCATGGAGCGCGCCGGCATCTCCAAGGTCGAGATCGAGCGCACCCGCGACCGCGTCCGCGTCGACATCCACACCGCGCGCCCCGGCATCGTCATCGGTCGCCGCGGCGCCGAGGCCGACCGCCTGCGCGGCAACCTCGAGAAGCTGACCGGCAAGCAGGTCCAGCTCAACATCCTCGAGGTCAAGGGCGCCGAGGCGGACGCGCAGCTCGTCGCGCAGGGCGTGGCCGAGCAGCTGTCCAACCGCGTGTCGTTCCGTCGCGCGATGCGCAAGGCCATGCAGTCGGCCATGCGCAGCCCGGGCGTCAAGGGCATCCGGGTGCAGTGCTCCGGCCGTCTCGGCGGCGCCGAGATGTCCCGCTCGGAGTTCTACCGCGAGGGGCGCGTGCCGCTGCACACGCTGCGCGCGGAGATCGACTACGGCCTGTTCGAGGCCCGGACCAACTTCGGCCGCATCGGCGTCAAGGTCTGGATCTACAAGGGCGACGTCGTCGGCGGGAAGCGCGAGTCGGAGCGCCAGGCCGCGCTCGACGCCGCGACCCGTGACCCGCGTGGTGGCCGCGGCAACCGTGGCGACCGTCCCCGCGGGCGTCGCTCCGGGTCCTCGGGCACCACCGGCACGAGCACCGAGGCCGGGCGCGCCGCCGCCGAGCAGGCCAACCAGACCGCCGGTGCCAGCACGGGCGGGGCCCCCGCGGGCGCCGCCCCCGAGGCCAGCACGCAGACGGAGTCCTGACGCCATGCTGATCCCCCGCAAGGTCAAGTACCGCAAGCAGCACCGGCCGGACCGGACGGGCGCCGCCAAGGGTGGCACCCAGATGTCCTTCGGTGACTACGGCATCCAGGCCCTGGAGCACGCCTACGTCACCAACCGGCAGATCGAGTCCGCCCGTATCGCCATCACGCGGCACATCCGCCGTGGCGGCAAGGTGTGGATCAACATCTTCCCCGACCGGCCGCTGACCAAGAAGCCGGCCGAGACCCGCATGGGTTCCGGGAAGGGCTCGCCCGAGAAGTGGGTGGCGAACGTGAAGCCGGGCCGCGTCATGTTCGAGATGAGCTACCCCAACGAGGCGACGGCCCGCGAGGCCCTGCGCCGCGCGCAGCACAAGCTGCCGATGCGCTGCCGCATCGTGAGCCGTGAGGAGACCTTCTGATGGCCGCCGGAACCCCCGCCAGCGAGCTGCGCGAGCTCACGAGCGAGGAGCTCGTGGCCCGCGCCCGCGAGGCCAAGGCCGAGCTGTTCAACCTGCGCTTCCAGATGGCCACCGGACAGCTGGACAACAACCGTCGACTGCGGACCGTGCGCCACGACATCGCGCGCATCTACACGGTGATGCGCGAGCGGGAGCTCGGCCTGTCGGTCGCCCCCGATGAGGAGGGAGCGGCATGAGCGAGCCCCAGGAATCGACTCCGTCCAGCTCGGGGGCGTCGGCCCCGGAGCGTGACGAGGAGCAGCAGGTCCGGTCCGAGGTGAAGCAGGGCGAGAACGTCCAGCAGAGCCCGGCCGAGGCCCGCAACGACGACCGTGGCCTGCGCAAGGTGCGTGAGGGCCTGGTCGTCTCGGACAAGATGGCCAAGACCATTGTCGTCAGCCTCGAGGACCGGGTGAAGCACCCGCGCTACTCGAAGGTCATCCGGCGCACGAAGAAGGTCAAGGCGCACGACGAGGACAACACCGCCGGCCCCGGCGACCGCGTGCTCCTCATGGAGACCCGGCCGCTGTCGGCCACGAAGCGCTGGCGTCTCGTCGAGATCCTCGAGAAGGCCAAGTAATCACACCCTCGGGGGGCTCCGCCCCCCGAGAACCCCCCGAAACCGCCCGCTGGTGCGGGCAGGTCTGGAGAAGAAGTGATCCAGCAGGAGTCGCGACTCCGGGTCGCCGACAACACCGGTGCACGGGAGATCCTGTGCATCCGTGTGCTCGGCGGGTCCTCCCGGCGGTACGCGGGCATCGGCGACGTCATCGTGGCGACGGTCAAGGAGGCCATCCCGGCCTCCGGCGTCAAGCGCGGTGACGTCGTGAAGGCCGTCGTCGTGCGCACCCGCAAGGAGAAGCGCCGCCCGGACGGCTCGTACATCAAGTTCGACGAGAACGCCGCCGTCATCATCAAGAACGACCGTGAGCCCCGTGGGACCCGCATCTTCGGCCCGGTGGGCCGCGAGCTGCGCGACAAGAGGTTCATGCGGATCATCTCGCTCGCGCCGGAGGTGCTGTAGCAGATGAAGGTCAAGAAGGGCGACACGGTCGTCGTCATCGCCGGCAAGGACAAGGGCGCCAAGGGCAAGGTCATCCAGGCCTACCCCGACCGCGAGCGCGTGCTCGTGGAGGGCGTCAACCGGATCAAGAAGCACACCGCCCAGTCGGCCAACCAGCGCGGTGCCCAGAGCGGCGGGATCGTCACGCAGGAGGCGCCGATCCACGCGTCCAACGTGATGGTCGTCGACGCCGACGGCGCGCCGACCCGCGTCGGCACCCGCGCCGGTGGCGAGGGCGAGCCCAAGCGAGTGCGCGTCTCGCGGCGCAGCGGGAAGGACCTCTCGTGACCAGCCCAGAAACCCTCGAGGCAGCTCCCGAGACGACCCGTCCGCGGCTGCAGCAGCGGTACCACGACGCGATCAAGCAGGCGCTGCAGGAGCAGTTCGGGTACGCGAACCCGATGCTGATCCCCGGCGTCGTCAAGGTCGTCGTCAACATGGGCGTCGGCGAGGCCGCGCGCGACTCGAAGCTGATGGAGGGCGCGGTCCGCGACCTCACCCTCATCGCCGGCCAGAAGCCGGAGATCCGCCGGGCCCGCAAGTCGATCGCGCAGTTCAAGCTGCGCGAGGGCATGCCGATCGGCGCCCGCGCCACCCTGCGCGGGGCGCGCATGTGGGAGTTCCTGGACCGGCTGCTGACCATCGGTCTGCCGCGCATCCGCGACTTCCGCGGCCTCTCGCCGAAGCAGTTCGACGGGTCGGGCAACTACACGTTCGGTCTCTCGGACCAGACGATGTTCCACGAGATCGACCAGGACTCGATCGACCGGCCGCGGGGGATGGACATCACCGTGGTCACCTCCGCGACGACCGACGAGGAGGGCCGGGCGCTGCTCCGTCAGCTCGGCTTCCCGTTCAGGGAGAACTGAGATGGCGAAGAAGGCACTGGTCAACAAGGCCGCGCGCAAGCCGAAGTTCGCGGTGCGCGGCTACACCCGCTGCAACCGGTGCGGGCGTGCCCGCGCGGTGCTGCGCAAGTTCGGGCTCTGCCGGGTCTGCCTGCGCGAGATGGCGCACCGGGGCGAGCTCCCGGGCGTGAGCAAGGCGTCCTGGTGAGGTCGGTGCACGACTCCCGCGACCTCGACGAGGACGCCCCGCGCGAGGGCGCGATCGACCCCGCGCTCCTGCGCCTCATCCAGCGCGTCGCCCACCGCGAGCACCTGCTCGACGGCACCCCGGCGCCGCGCGTCCGTACGACCGCTGACAGAAGCTCCGCACGCCGCAGGCCCGCCATCGGGAGCGCGCGCACGCGCGCCACCCGGGGAACCACGGCGAGGAAGGTGACCTGGTCATGACGATGACCGACCCGATCGCGGACATGCTCACGCGCATCCGCAACGCCAACTCGGCGTTCCACGAGAGCGCGACCATGCCGCACAGCAAGCTCAAGGCCCACGTGGCGCAGGTCCTGCTCGACCAGGGCTACATCGCCGGGTACCGCACCGAGGCCGCCCCCGTCGGCAAGTCCCTCGTGGTCGACCTCAAGTACGGGCCGAACCGCGAGCGCAGCATCGCCGGCATCAAGCGGGTCTCGAAGCCCGGCCTGCGTGTCTACGCGAAGTCCAACGAGCTCCCGCGGGTGCTCGGCGGCCTCGGCGTCGCGATCATCTCGACGTCGTCCGGGCTCCTGACCGACCGGCAGGCCCACCAGCGACGGATGGGCGGGGAAGTCCTCGCCTTCGTCTGGTAGCGGGAAGGGGAACCGAACCATGTCACGCATCGGCAAGGCCCCGATCACCGTGCCGTCGGGCGTCGACGTCACCGTCGACGGTCGCGAGGTGACCGTGAAGGGCCCCAAGGGCACCCTGAGCCACGTGGTCGACGAGCCCATCACGGTCTCGCTCGACGACGGCGTGCTCTCCGTCCAGCGCCCCGACGACGAGCGGGAGAGCCGCGCGCTGCACGGCCTGTCCCGCTCCCTGCTGAACAACCTCGTGCAGGGCGTCTCGCAGGGCTTCGAGCGCAAGCTCGAGATCCACGGCGTCGGCTACCGCGTCCAGCTCCGCGGCTCGGACCTCGAGTTCGCGCTGGGCTTCAGCCACCCGGTGAAGATCACGCCGCCGGACGGGATCACGTTCGCGGTCGAGAGCCCCACGCGGTTCTCGGTCCAGGGCATCGACAAGCAGCTCGTCGGCCAGGTCGCCGCGAACATCCGGTGGCTGCGCCGCCCCGACCCCTACAAGGGCAAGGGCGTCCGCTACGCCGGCGAGCAGATCCGCCGCAAGGTCGGGAAGACGGGCAAGTGATGGCTGAGAACAACGGCACCACGACGACGAAGGCCCGGGGCCACCTGGGCAAGAACGTCTCGGAGACCCGCCGCGCGGGTCGTACCCGGCGCCACGTCCGGCTGCGCAAGAAGATCGCCGGCACGCCGTCGCGCCCGCGCCTGGTCGTCACCCGCTCCACGCGGCACATCACCGCTCAGGTGGTCGACGACATCGCCGGCCACACGCTCGCGCACGCCTCCACCCTGGAGGCCGACGTCCGCGGGATGGAGGGCGACAAGAAGGCCCAGGCCGCCAAGGTCGGGGAGCTCGTCGCCTCCCGTGCCAAGGAGCAGGGCATCGACGCGGTCGTCTTCGACCGCGGCGGTCGCCGCTACCACGGCCGCATCGCGCAGCTCGCGGATGCGGCCCGTGAGGGAGGGCTCCAGTTCTGATGAGTGCCTCCACCATCAAGACGAACGGAAGGAACTCCTGATGCCGGGACGCACTCGGCGCGACGGACCCGCCGGCTCGAACCAGCAGGGCGGCGAGCGCCAGGGCGGCAGCGCCGGCCGGGACCGCCAGCAGGGCGGCCGCGACCGCTCCCAGGACCGCACCCCGCACCTCGAGCGCGTCGTCGCCATCAACCGCGTGGCCAAGGTCGTCAAGGGCGGCCGGCGCTTCAGCTTCACCGCCCTGGTCGTCGTCGGTGACGGCGACGGCATGGTCGGTGTCGGCTACGGCAAGGCCAAGGAGGTGCCCGCCGCGATCGCGAAGGGCGTGGAGGAGGCCAAGAAGAACTTCTTCCGCGTCCCCCGCGTCGGCGGCACCATCACCCACCCCGTGCAGGGCGAGGAGGCGGCGGGCGTGGTCCTGCTGCGTCCGGCCAGCCCCGGTACCGGTGTCATCGCCGGTGGCCCGGTGCGCGCGGTGCTGGAGTGCGCGGGGATCGCGGACGTGCTGTCCAAGTCCCTGGGCAGCCAGAACGCGATCAACATCGTGCACGCCACGGTGGCGGCGCTGAAGGCCCTCCAGGTGCCCGAGGCCGTCGCCGCCCGCCGCGGCCTGCCCCTCGAGGACGTGGCGCCGGCGCGCATGCTGCGCGCCCGCGCCGGACAGGGGTCCTGACATGGCCGACCTCAAGGTCACGCAGACCCGCTCGGAGATCGGCGGGAAGCGCAACCAGCGCGAGACCCTGCGGTCGCTGGGGCTGCGGCGGATCGGCGCGAGCGTCGTCCGTCCCGACACGCCCCAGAACCGCGGATTGATCAACACTGTCCGTCACCTGGTGACGGTGGAGGAGGTGTCCGGCAATGGGTGACTCGCCCATCAAGCTGCACCACCTGCGTCCGGCGCCCGGGGCCAAGACCGCGAAGACCCGTGTGGGTCGCGGTGAGGCCTCGAAGGGCAAGACCGCCGGTCGCGGCACGAAGGGCACCGGCGCCCGCAAGAACGTCCCCTCGTCGTTCGAGGGCGGCCAGATGCCGCTGCAGATGCGTCTGCCGAAGCTCAAGGGCTTCCGCAACCGCAACAAGGTGGTCTCGCAGGTCGTCAACGTCGGCGACCTGGCGCGGCTGTTCCCCGACGGCGGCGAGGTCGGCCCGGCCGAGCTCGTCGCGGCCGGCGCCGTGCGTCCGGGCCACCCCGTCAAGGTGCTCGGCACCGGCGAGGTCGGCTCGGTGGCGCTGCGCGTGAGCGCGCACGCCTTCTCGGGCTCGGCGAGCGAGAAGCTGTCCGCCGCGGGCGGCAGCGCCACCGTCGTCGAGTAGCAGTACTCCCGACGCCCCGCCGGCCCCGTGGCCGCTCCGCACGAGGAGCGGCCCGGGGCCGGTGGTGTGTCCCCGTGTAGTCTCGCCCCGGGCCGGCTCGACCGGCCCGCCCCGGCCTCCGGCGCCCGTTCGCGGCGCGGGGCCTGGACACCCGGCCTGCGCGGCCCAGAGCGCGCACCGTGGCCGAACGACATCTGGAGGTCCGAGTGCTCGGCGCCGTGCGGTCAGCCCTGGCCACACCGGACCTGCGCAAGAAGATCCTGTTCACGCTCGGCATCGTCGCCGTCTACCGCCTCGGGGCCACGCTCCCGGCGCCCGGCGTCTCCTACTCGAACGTGCAGGAGTGCCTGCGGCAGGTCCAGGGCAGTGACGCGGCGAGCGTCTACTCGCTGATCAACCTGTTCTCCGGCGGGGCGCTGCTCCAGCTGTCGATCTTCGCGCTGGGCATCATGCCGTACATCACGGCGAGCATCATCGTCCAGCTGCTGACGGTCGTGATCCCCCGCTTCGAGCAGCTCAAGAAGGAGGGGCAGAGCGGTCAGGGCAAGCTCACGCAGTACACGCGCTACCTGACCATCGCCCTGGCGGTCCTCCAGTCGACCGGCATCGTGGCCCTGGCCGACCGCAACCAGCTCTTCCAGGACTGCGACCCCGCGCAGTTCCCGATCCTGCCCAACGCCGACATCTTCGACCTCGCGGTCATCGTCATCGTCATGACGGCCGGCACCGCGGTGATCATGTGGTTCGGCGAGCTCGTCACCGAGCGCGGGGTCGGCAACGGCATGTCGCTGCTGATCTTCACCTCGATCGCGGCCCGCATCCCGGCCGAGGGCAACACGATCCTCCAGAACGCCGGCGGCCTGGCCTTCACCGTCGTCTGCGCGTTCGGCCTGGTCATCATCGCGAGCGTCGTGTTCGTCGAGCAGGGCCAGCGGCGCATCCCCGTGCAGTACGCGAAGCGGATGGTCGGACGTCGGATGTACGGCGGCACGTCCACGTACCTGCCGCTCAAGGTCAACCAGGCCGGCGTCATCCCGGTCATCTTCGGCTCGTCGCTGCTCTACCTGCCCGACCTGCTCTCGCGGATCACGGGCAACCAGGACTCGGGCTTCTCCCGGTTCGTGCAGACGTACCTGGCCAACCAGTCCAACTGGCTGCACATCCTGCTGTACTTCGCCCTGATCATCTTCTTCACGTACTTCTACGTGTCGATCACGTTCAACACCGAGGAACGTGCCGACGAGATGAAGAAGTTCGGCGGGTTCATCCCCGGCATCCGGCCCGGGCGGCCCACGGCCGAGTACCTCAGCTACGTGCTGTCGCGGATCACCTTGCCGGGATCCATCTACCTCGGCATCATCGCCGTCCTGCCGAACTTCTTCCTGGGCCTGACCGGTCAAGGACAGAACCAGAACTTCCCCTTCGGGGGCACGGCTGTTCTGATCATGGTGGGCGTCGGGCTGGACACGGTCAAGCAGATCGAGAGCCAGCTGATGCAGCGCAACTACGAGGGTTTCCTGCGCTGACCGGGTAGTCGGTCGCAGGGCAGCGAGGGTCAGCACCGGGTGTGGGTCGAGGGAGTGACGTCGTGAGGATCGTGCTGGTGGGCCCGCCGGGAGCGGGCAAGGGAACGCAGGCGGCACGGCTGTCCGAGCGTCTGGACGCGCCCCACATCTCCACCGGCGACATCTTCCGCGAGAACATGAAGAACGAGACGGACCTCGGCAAGGAGGCCCAGCGCTACGTCGACGCGGGCGACCTGGTGCCGGACGAGGTGACCGTCAAGATGGTCAAGGACCGTCTCGCGCAGCCCGACGCCCAGGGGGGCTTCCTCCTCGACGGGTTCCCCCGCAACGCCGCGCAGGCGCGCGAGCTCGAGGACGTGCTGAGCGAGCTGAACCAGCGCCTCGACGCCGTGCTGGTCTTCGAGGTCGACGACGAGGAGCTCGTCAAGCGCCTCACCTCGCGCGGGCGCTCGGACGACACCGAAGAGACCATCCGGCACCGCCAGCAGGTCTACCGTTCGGAGACCGAGCCGCTGATCGAGCACTACCGGGACATCGCGGTGCGGGTGGACGCCGTCGGGTCGGTCGAGGAGATCACCGACCGCGCCATGGACGCCCTCGCCGACGAGCCCGACGACTGAGTGGGTCAGGGTCGCCGCACCACCCGCCTCACAGAGGTCGTGTCCGCCGGGGTGGGCGGTATCGCCGACCGGGTCCGGGGGCGCCTCGTGGAGATGAAGACACCGGGCCAGGTCGAGGCGATGCGCGCCGCCGGCCTCGTGGTGGCGTCCGCGCTCGCCGCGGTCACCGACGCCGCGCGGCCGGGCACGAGCACCGCGGACCTCGACGGGATCGCCGATGCCGCCATCCGTGACGCCGGCGCCGTGCCCTCGTTCCTCGGCTACCAGGGCTTCCCGGCCTCGATCTGCGCGTCGGTCAACGAGCAGGTCGTGCACGGTATCCCGTCGGCCGAGCAGGTCCTCGCCGACGGTGACCTCGTCTCGATCGACTGCGGCGCGATCCTCGAGGGGTGGCACGGCGACGCGGCGGTGACGCTGCTCGTCGGCACCCCGCGGGCCGAGGACGAGGCGCTGTCGGCGGCCTGCCGCGCGGCGATGGAGGCCGGGATCGCGCAGCTCGTGCCGGGCGGGCGGCTCGGCGACGTCGGGCACGCGGTCGAGGAGGAGGCGCGCCGGCGCGCGGTGGCAGACGGCCGGGAGTACGGGATCGTCGCCGACTACGGCGGGCACGGCATCGGCACCTCGATGCACATGGAGCCGTTCGTGCCCAACCTCGGTCGGGCCGGCACGGGCATGCGGCTGCGGACCGGGATGGTGCTCGCCATCGAGCCGATGCTCACCGGCGGCACGGACGAGACCGAGGAGCTCGCCGACGGCTGGACCGTCGTGACCGCGGACGGCAGCCGCGCCGCGCACTGGGAGCACTCGGTGGCGGTCACCGACGACGGTCCGAGGGTCCTCACCGCGCCTGCGTCCTGACGAACGGATAGCGGAACTATCCACTCGCTGCTAGGCTCGGTCGCGAGCCGAGGAGCGGGGTGGTCAGCATGGCCGGATCAGGGGCGGTGTCGGGGTCGGTGTCAGGGTCGGTGTCAGGGGCCGACCGGCTGCGGGTGGCGGACGCCGACCGCGCGCGTGTGGCGTCGGTGCTCGAGCGGGCGCACGCCGAGGGGCGGCTGACGCTCGCGGAGTACGACGAGCGCGTGCGCGCCGCCCACGGGGCGGTGGTGCGGGCGGACCTCACGCCGCTGACGGCGGACCTGCCCGAGCTGCCGGCTCCTGCCGCGGCGGCGCCGTCGACGCGCCGGGCTGCGACGACGCCGCTGCGCGCGGCGATCGTGGTGTGGGCGACGGTGTCGGTGATCAACCTCGTGATCTGGGTGGCCGTGTCGGTCGGCACGGGCGGGGCGGTGGCGCCGTGGTGGATCTGGGTCGCCGGCCCCTGGGGTGCGGTGCTCGCGGTCCACGCCCTCGCGACACGGGCGGGGTTCGCGCCGCCGGTGCCGTTCGCCTGCGCCGGGCCCCGCGCGTCGCGGCGCTGACCAGGGCGGTCGAGATCGCTCGGTGTACCCCGGTGGCGAGGCACTCGACACGCCGCGCGTACACTTGACGGCTGGTGCGCGTGTCGTGCCGGTGGCCGCGCGCGCTCGTGTCGGACGCCGGGTCGCGTCCGGGCACCGCGTCCGCCGTCCGTCCGTCGCGAGCAGCGCCGGACACCGGGGGACGCCAGCGTACGTCGATAGGAATGCGGAGGACATGGCGAAGAAGGACGGCGCCATCGAGGTCGAGGGCCGGGTCATCGAGCCCCTGCCCAACGCGATGTTCCGGGTGGAGCTCGAGAACGGGCACAAGGTCCTGGCGCACATCAGCGGCAAGATGCGCCAGCACTACATCCGGATCCTTCCCGAGGACAAGGTCGTCGTCGAGCTGTCGCCCTACGACCTCTCGCGTGGCCGGATCGTCTACCGCTACAAGTGACCGGGACAGCCTCGGAACAGTGAGGAAGAGGACGTGAAGGTCCAGCCGAGCGTCAAGCGCATCTGCGCGAAGTGCCAGGTGGTCCGCCGTCACGGGCGGGTCATGGTGATCTGCGACAACCTGCGCCACAAGCAGCGCCAGGGCTGACGCAGCCCGACCTGGGCACCGCGGCCCCGACGGGCCGCACACCAGAGAACCCTCCCCGCACCTACGTCGACACCGACTCGGCGGAGCACCCCCGGCACGGGAGGCCGGGGCCCGGAGCGCCAGCGCTCGCGGGACGGGCGGGGAGCCAGACCTCCCGGACGACACGAGGAGCACGTCGCCCCATGGCACGACTCGCCGGCGTCGACCTCCCCCGCGAGAAGCGGATGGAGATCGCGCTGACCTACATCTTCGGGATCGGCCGCAGCCGGTCCAAGGAGATCCTCACCGAGACCGGCATCGACCCCGACCTGCGGTCCAAGGACCTGTCGGACGCCGACGCCGCCACGCTGCGCGCGTACATCGAGAACCACTTCCGGGTCGAGGGCGACCTGCGCCGCGAGGTCCAGGCGGACATCCGGCGCAAGGTCGAGATCGGCAGCTACCAGGGGCTGCGGCACCGCCGCAATCTCCCGGTGCACGGGCAGCGGACCAAGACCAACGCCCGGTCGCGCAAGGGCCCCAAGAAGACGGTTGCCGGCAAGAAGAAGGCCACGCGCAAGTAAGCGCCCCCCCTCGATCAGGAGTCAGTAGAAGACATGCCACCCAGGACTCGCCAGGGCGCGGCCGGGGCCAAGAAGGTCCGGCGCCGGGAGAAGAAGAACGTCTCCCACGGCCACGCGCACATCAAGAGCACGTTCAACAACACGATCGTCTCCATCACCGACCCGACCGGCAACGTCATCAGCTGGGCGTCGGCCGGCCACGTGGGCTTCAAGGGCTCGCGCAAGTCGACGCCGTTCGCCGCGCAGATGGCCGCGGAGAACTGCGCCCGCAAGGCCGCCGAGCACGGGATGAAGAAGGTCGACGTCTTCGTCAAGGGCCCGGGCTCGGGCCGCGAGACCGCGATCCGTTCGCTGCAGGCCGCGGGCCTCGAGGTCGGGACGATCTCCGACGTCACCCCGCAGCCGCACAACGGCTGCCGTCCGCCGAAGCGTCGCCGGGTCTAGGCGGAGAGGAGACACACGAGATGGCCCGTTACACCGGTCCCGCCACCCGCAAGTCCCGCCGCCTCAAGGTCGACCTGATCGGCGGCGACAAGTCCTTCGAGCGTCGCCCGTACCCGCCGGGGCAGCACGGCCGGATCCGCATCAAGGAGTCGGAGTACCTGCTGCAGCTGCAGGAGAAGCAGAAGGCCCGCTTCACCTACGGCCTGCTCGAGAAGCAGATGCGCGCCTACTACGAGGAGGCGAACCGTCGCGAGGGCAAGACCGGCGACGAGTTCCTCCGCCTGCTCGAGTCGCGCCTCGACTCGGTCGTCTACCGCGCCGGGCTCGCCCAGACCCGGCGCCAGGCCCGCCAGCTCGTGGGCCACGGCCACTTCCTGGTCAACGGCCAGAAGGTCGACGTCCCCAGCTACCGGGTGACGCAGTACGACATCATCGACGTCCGGGAGAAGTCCCGGAACATGCTGCCCTTCGTGGTGGCGAAGGAGAACTTCGGCGACCGGCCCGTCCCGGGCTGGCTGCAGGTGGTCCCGGACTCGCTGCGCATCTTCGTCCACTCCCTGCCGGAGCGGTCGCAGATCGACACGCCGGTCTCGGAGCAGCTGATCGTCGAGTTCTACTCGAAGTAACGCGGTACCCCGGCCCGGGCAAGCCTGCTCGGGCCGGGTCGGGTTCGGCGTCAAATAGCGGACGCCGCATCGGAAGGAAACTCGCACGTGCTGATCTCCCAGCGTCCTGCCCTCTCCGAGGACGCCATCGACGACACCCGCTCCCGGTTCGTCATCGAGCCGCTGGAGCCGGGTTTCGGCTACACCCTCGGCAACTCGCTGCGTCGCACCCTGCTGTCGTCCATCCCGGGCGCGGCCGTGACCAGCATCCGTGTCGACGGGGTCCTCCACGAGTTCACCACCGTCCCGGGGGTGAAGGAGGACGTCACCGACATCATCCTCAACCTCAAGGAGCTGGTCGTCAGCTCCGAGGAGGACGAGCCGGCCACGATGTACCTGCGCAAGCAGGGCCCCGGCACCGTGACGGCGGGCGACATCGTCCCGCCGGCCGGCGTGACCGTGCACAACCCCGACCTCCACATCGCGACCCTGAACGACCAGGGCCGCCTCGAGGTCGAGCTCGTCGTCGAGCGTGGCCGCGGGTACGTCCCGGCCGCGCAGAACAAGGCGTCCGGCGCCGAGATCGGCCGCATCCCGGTCGACTCGATCTACTCGCCGGTGCTCAAGGTCAGCTACAAGGTCGAGGCGACCCGCGTCGAGCAGCGCACCGACTTCGACAAGCTGATCCTCGACGTCGAGACCAAGCCGTCGATGACCCCGCGCGACGCGATCGCGTCCGCCGGGCGCACGCTCGTCGAGCTCTTCGGCCTGGCGCGCGAGCTCAACGTCGACGCCGAGGGCATCGAGATCGGTCCCTCGCCCGCCGAGGCCGACTCGATCGCCGCGTTCGCGATGCCCATCGAGGACCTCGACCTCACGGTCCGGTCCTACAACTGCCTCAAGCGGGAGGGCATCCACACGGTCGGCGAGCTCGTCGGCCGCTCGGAGGCCGACCTGCTGGACATCCGCAACTTCGGTGCGAAGTCCATCGACGAGGTCAAGATGAAGCTCGCGGGTCTCGGGCTGGCCCTCAAGGACAGCCCGCCCGGGTTCGACCCGTCCGCCGCGGCGGCCGACTACCCGTCGGAGGGCTTCGAGTCCTACGGCTCGGACGGCGGCTTCGGCGGCTACGGCGTGTCGGACGACGACGGCCAGGACTACGCCGAGACCGAGCAGCTGTAGTACCCCTCTTCCAGCGACTCTGACGTGCTGCCCCCGCCCGGCCCGTTCGCGGGCCGGGCGGAAAGGCGTCACGAGACAGGAGCAGTGACATGCCCCAGCCCACCAAGGGCCCGCGGCTCGGGGGTTCCCCCGACCACCAGAAGCTGATGCTGGCCAACCTGGCCACGTCGCTCTTCACGCACGGCCGCATCCACACCACGCGGGCCAAGGCCGAGCGCCTGCGCCCGTACGCGGAGCGGCTGATCACCAAGGCCAAGAAGGGCGGCCTGCACAACCGGCGCCTCATCGCGGAGCAGATCCGCGACAAGGACGTCGTGCACCGCCTCGTGGCCGAGATCGGCCCGTTCTTCGCCGACCGTCCCGGCGGCTACACGCGCATCGTCAAGACCCTGCCCCGCAAGGGTGACAACGCGCCGATGGCCGTGATCGAGCTGGTCAACGAGCGGACTGCGTCCGCGGAGGCCTCGCAGGCCACCCGCACCGCGGCCCCGAAGTCGCCCTCGGGCCCGGGCGCCCAGATCGGCAGCACCGCGACGGGGGCGGCCGCGACGGCCGCGACCATCGCGGCCGCCGAGTCCGATGCGTCCCCCGAGCCGGCCGAGCCCACGGACGCCGCGGCGGCCGAGGGTGTCGGGACCGACGACGACGCCCCCGAGGTGCCGGAGGCCGAGGCCTCTGCGGGCCGTGACCCGTCCGAGGACGCCGACTCCGGCGCCTCCGAGGGCGACACCGGCGCGTCGAGCGACCAGGACCCGTCGGAGGATGGCGACTCCTCGGCGACCACCGGGGACGACAAGTCCTGACGGACCGCACGACACCCCGCGAGCCCGCTCCCGACACCGGGGGCGGGCTCGCGGTGTCTCCGCGTCGCTACCGCCTCGACCTCGCCTACGACGGCACCGACTTCTCCGGCTGGGCGCGCCAGCCCGGACTGCGCACGGTGCAGGGGGTCCTGGAGGAGACGCTGGCGACGATCTGGCGGGTGCCCGTGGCGCTCACCGTCGCCGGACGCACCGACGCCGGCGTCCACGCCGACGCGCAGGTGTGCCACGTCGACCTGCCGGCGACGGTCGAGCCGCACCCCGGCCTCGTGGGGCGGCTGGCGCGGATGCTGCCGTCCGATGTCAGGGTCCGGTCGGTGGCGCCGGCGCCCGACGGGTTCGACGCCCGTTTCTCCGCGCTGCGCCGCCACTACGAGTACCGCGTCAGCACCGCGCCCTGGGGGCCCGAGCCGCTGCGCGCCCGCGACACCCTGCGCTGGCCGCGCCCGCTGGACGTCGACGCGATGAACGAGGCCGGCCGGGGCCTGCTGGGCGAGCACGACTTCGCCGCCTACTGCCGCCCGCGGCCCGGGGCGACGACGGTGCGCGAGCTCCAGCGCCTGGAGTGGACCCGCGAGCCCGGCGAGCGCGACGTCCTCGCCGCGCGCCTGTCCGCCGACGCCTTCTGCCACTCGATGGTCCGCTCGGTGGTGGGGGCGCTGCTCGCCGTCGGGGAGGGACGCCGGCCGGTGTCCTGGCCCGCGGCGCTGCTGGACGCGGGGGAGCGGTCGAGCGAGGTCACGGTGGTGGCCGCGCGGGGGCTGCGGCTGGTGGGCGTCGACTACCCGGACCCCTCCGACCCGACCTCCCTCGCGGCCCGCGCCGTCGCCACCCGTCGTCGGCGGGACGAGCCGTGACCGGCGTCAGCGAAGTGCCCTCACGGACGTTGAGTGTCCGTATCGGTACTTCGATCTCCGCGCTGCTGGTGCGGTGCCGACTTCCATGATCGAAGTACCGTCACGGACGTTGAGTGTCCGTGACGCCACGTCGCTGACACTCCCCGGTGCTCAGCCGCCGCTGCCGTAGGGGCGGGTGAGGATCTCGAGGACGTGGCCGTCGGGGGAGTCGAAGTAGGTGCCCCGGCCGCCGTCGTTCGTGTTCTGCCCGGGTCGGCGCCGGCCCGGGTCGGCGAAGGTCGGGACGCCGCGGGCGCGCAGGCGCTCGGTGATGACGTCGAACTCGTCGTCGGGCACGAGGAACGCGTAGTGCTGGGGGTGCGGGTCCTCGACGTGCATGTGGTCGAGGTTCGTCCCGTGCGCGACCTCGACGACCGTGAACGGGCCGTAGTGCGTGGCGGCGGGCAGCCCGAGGACCTCGGTGAGGAACGCCGCGCCGGCGTCCGGGTCCCGGGACTCGACGATGGTGTGGTTCAGCTCGATGGGCATGCTTCGAGGGTCGGACCTCGAGCAAGGTCGAGGTCAAGGTACCAGGGTCGAGGGGTCAGGGCACGCTGACGGTGACCGTGCCGTCGTCGTCGACCCGGCAGGGGATGGGGACGAGGTCGCAGCCGGCGGGGTCGACGCCGCGGCCGGTGGCGACGTCGAACGCGTAGCGGTGGTTGGCGCAGGTCAGGACGCCGTCGGCGAGGGTGCCGCGCTCGAGGGGCCAGGCGCGGTGCGGGCAGCGGTTGTCGTAGGCACGCACCCCGTCGGCTGCGTCGTCCACGGCGACGAGCAGCACCCGCCGGCCGTCGACCATGACCGCCGTCATCGCCCGCTCGCGCAGTGCGGCGAGCGGGAGGACGGCGACCTCGTCGGCCATGGGGCCCCCTCGACCTCGGTGGGTCGAGGCTAGTCGCCGCGGCGCACCGGTCCCAGGATCGCGGTCTCGCGGGGCCCGGTCACGAGGTCGAGGCGGCGCCAGAGGTTGCGGCCGAGGAGGACGGCGCCGCGGTCGGGCAGGGTGCGCAGGGTCTCGGACATCGTCGGCGTCAGCCGCCAGAGGCGCCCCGCGAGCTCGGCCTCGTGCGGGGGCAGGCGCTGGAGCAGGACGAGGTCGGCGTCGTCGGCGAGGTCGGACACGGCCGGGACCAGCGACGGGAGCACGACGAGCGTCGTCTGCCAGGCACGCCGGGCGGGCGAGGGGCCGCGGGCGGTGGCCCCGCGGTCGTGCACGAGCAGCAGCGGCGGGCTGTCGGGGACGGCGAGGTCGGGCGGGGGTTCGCCGACGACGCGCACGGTCTCGTCGTCGCTGTCCCGCGCCCCGGCCCGGCGGACCGCCTCCCACGCCGGGGGCCGGCCCGTGACGATGACCGCTCGAGTCCCGGTGGCGACGGCGCGCAGGGTGACCTGGCGGGCGAGGTAGAGCCCGCCGAGCAGGACGACCCGCGTCGGCTCGGGGCGGACGAGGGACACGGCGACCGGCTCGCCGTCGGGGTCGGCGCCGAGCACCACGCCCGCGGGGCGCACGGGCGGGCCGAGGGCGTCGACGAGGGCGGGCGGGACCGAGAACGTCGGGGCGAGCTCGGGCTCGGCGCGGGTGGGCGCGGTGCGGCCGGCGGGCCCGGGCGGGGCGGTCACGGCAGGGAGGTCACGGCAGGGCCCCGAGCGGGAGCGTGGCGGCGAGGCCCGCGGCGTGCTGGCCGTCGAGGGCGTCGAGGGCGACCCCGAGCCCGTGCCCGCGGGCGACCAGCTCGCGGCCGCACTCCTCGAGGACGTCGGGGGTGTCGGCGCTCAGGCGGACGGTGCCGCGCAGCCCGACGGCGTCGCGCTGCTCGCGCCCGGCGCGCGGGTCGGGCTCGAGGGTGAGGGCGAGCGTGCACGTGCGCCCGGCGGTGGCGGTGAGGCCCGTGAGGCGTTCGGGGACGGCGCCGGTGGGCCAGCCGGTGACGGCGTAGGTGGCGTGGCCGACCTCGCCGACGACGACCGCCCGCCAGTGCTCGGTGAGCCGGGCGGGCTCGTCGTCCGCGTCGGCGGCGAGCGTCGCGGCGTCGAGGACGTCGTCGGCCGACAGCGGGCGCACCGGCGTGCCGTGCTCGGCGAGCACCCGGCCGATCCGCGCGAGCGCCCCGACGACGGCGCGGTGGGCCCCGAGGACGCCGCCGCCGCGCTCGGCCACCGCGTCGGGGCAGCGCGCCGGGTCGAGGCGCACGACCAGCCACGCCTCGCGCCGGGCCAGGGGAGGCAGGGCGCCGAGCACCTCGCGGTAGGCCGCGGCCGCGGGCGTGTCCTCGGCGACCGGTCGGCAGTGCCACACGGCGCTCACCGCGTCGAGCACCACGCCGCGGTCGGCGAGGCAGCCGGCGAGGGCCGCGAGCGGGAACGACGCGGCGCCGGCGTCGGCGTCACCCGGGACGAGCGCGGCGCCGTCGGGCCCCGCCGCGTCGACGGCGAGCACCGCGCTCCAGCCCCCGCCGTACCCGAGCAGGCCCACCTCGCGGCCGTCGTGGTCGCGGGTGGTGGCGACGGTGAGGTCGCCGCTGAGCAGGCGCAGCACCCGCAGGCGCGGGTCGGCGCCGTCCCCGGCAGCGGGCTCCGCCTCGCGCCGGCGGACCCGCAGCCGGAAGCGCAGCGCCAGCCCGACCCACTGCACGAGCCAGCGCCGGCGCATCCGCAGCAGGCCGACGAGCAGCCCCGCGGACAGGAGGACCCCGGCGAGCGGCAGGAACCGGCGGTCCACCGCGACCAGCGCCACCGCGAGGGCCAGGCCGACCTCGACGACGACGACCGCGGCCAGGGGCACCGGGCCCAGCGAGGGACCGGACGGGCGGCGCTGGGCGTTGAGGGGCGCGCGGGCGGGGGCGACGACCTCGCTGACACTGCTCACTCCGCCACCCCTCGACGTCGGCGGACCGCGGCGGCCACCAGCGAGGCGCCGACGAGCAGCAGGACCCCGCCACCGGCGATCCACCCGACCGGCGCGCTCGGGGGCGGCGGGGCCTCCGCGGGCTCCGGGCTCACCTCCGGGCCGGTGCGCGGCGGGTCGCCCCGCACCGCGGCGGCCGCGTCGAGGACGCCGTAGCCGACGGCGTCGTCGCGGGTGCCGGGCGCGAGACCGGGGGGCGGGGCGGCGGAGCGGACGAGGGCGGCGGCGATCTCGCGGGCGGGCGTCTCGGGCTCCTGGGCCCGGAGCAGCGCCGCGGCGCCCGCCACCCGCGCGGCGGCGAAGCTCGTGCCGACCAGAGGGGTCGTCGCGCCGTCGGGGCCCGCGAGGCCGGTGGTGAGCCCGCCCCGTGCGGCGAGCGAGGTCGGCGCTCGGCCCGGCGCGGCGAGGTCGACCCACGGCCCGGCGAGCGAGGAGGGGTCGGGCGCGCCGGCGTCGTCGACCGCGCCGACCGCGAGGACGTCGTCGCCGAACCAGGCGGGCACCGGGACGCTGCGCACCTCGCCGCCGGTGTTGGGCGCGCAGCCGGGCCCGGTGTTGCCGGCGGCCGCGACCACGACGACGCCACGGTCGGCGGCCTGGCGCAGCGCCGCGCGCAGCGCGCCGAGGGCGGGCGCGGCGGCGGGGTCGGTGGCCTCGGCGGGGGTGCGACAGGCGGTGAGGGCGAGCGCGAGCACCCCGACGCCCGGGGTCTGCGCGGCGTGGCGCACGGCGCGGGCGAGCGTGGTGACGTCGCCGACGCCGGGACCGTCGGGCCCGCCCCAGAACGCGCTGGTCTGGCGGACGGCGAGCACGCGGGCGCCGGGGGCGACGCCGACGAGGAGGTCGTCGGGGGCCGGGGCGGCGGCGATCACCCCGGCGACCGCCGTGCCGTGGCCGTCGCAGTCGTCGAGGCCGGAGTCGCCCGCGACGAAGTCGCCGCCGTCCTGGACACCCAGCCGGGGCACGGCGGCCACGCCCGTGTCGACGACGGCGACGACCTGGCCCTCGCCGCGACCCGCGGTCCAGGCGGCGGCCGGGTCGGGGCCGGGTGGGAGGTCGCCGAGCCCGAACCCGGTCGCGACCGGGGCGAGGGGCTCGGGACAGGGCGCGAGGCGGCGGGCGTCGGGCACGGCGTCGGGCTCGTATACACAACACCGACCCCCC
>NZ_JAQZAO010000005.1 GCF_028737315.1 Actinomycetospora lemnae
CACCCCTCGTGGTGACCGCCCGGCGCCGCCGTGCGTGTGCTGGGCGAGCCCGAACCGTGACCCGCGACGACGCCCCGCTGCACGGCGGGACCCGCCCGACAAGGCACAATGAGACGCCAGTGAAGCGCGACGACGGTGTGGAGTCCGGACCCCGGACGCGGACGATCGGGAGCGAAGTGCATGCAGCTGCTCAGCCGCGGTGACGCCGGCCCGCCGGTCGCCGAGGTCCGGGCAGCACTCGAGGAGATGGGCATCCTCGAGCCCACGGGCCCCGGTCCGGCCCTGTTCGACGACCAGCTCGAGCAGGCCGTGCGCATCTTCCAGCAGCGTCGGGGCCTCATCACCGACGGCATCGTCGGCCCCGCCACGTACCGGGCCCTGCGGGACGCCCGCTGGGCGCTGGGCGACCGCATGCTGCTGCTCAACACCCAGCAGCCGCTCACCGGCGACGACGTCTTCTCGCTGCAGGAGCGGCTCCTCGAGCTCGGGTACGACTCGGGCCGCGCCGACGGCGTCTTCGGCCGCCAGACCGAGCAGGCACTGCGCAGCTTCCAGCGCGACTACGGCATGAGCCCCGACGGCATGTGCGGGCCCCGCACCCTGCGCCACCTCGGCTACCTCGGCCGCAAGGTCACCGGTGGGCGCCCGGGCCTGCTGCGCGAGCAGGAGCGGCTGCACCGCGCCGGGCCGCGGCTCTCGGGCAAGCGCATCGTCATCGACCCGGGCCACGGGGGTGCCGACCGCGGCGTCTCGGTGGGCACCGGGCCGGACCAGGTCACCGAGGCGGGTCTCGTGGGCGACATCGCCCGCCGCCTCGAGGGCCGCATGGCCGCCGCGGGCATGGAGGCGCTGCTCTCCCACGGTCCCGACGACTGCCCCACCGACGCCGAGCGGGCCGGCTTCGCCAACTCCGCCGGCGCCGACGTCGTGCTCTCGCTGCACGTCGATGCGAACTCCAGCCCCGCCGCGAACGGCCTCGCCGCGTTCCACTTCGGCACGGGCACCGGCGCGACCTCGACGGTCGGTGAGGCCCTCGCCGGCTTCATCCACCGTGAGCTGCTGGCCCGCACCCGGATGCTCGACTGCGGCGTCCACCCGCGCCCGTGGGAGCTCCTGCGGCTCACCCGCATGCCCGCGGTCCGCGTGGAGATCGGCTACCTCACCAACGACCGCGACCGCGCCGCCCTGCTCGACCCGGGCTTCCGCGACGTCGTGGCCGAGGGAATCCTCGTCGCCGTCAAGCGGCTCTACCTGCTCGGGCAGGACGACAAGCCGACCGGCACGTTCACCTGGGCCGAGGTGCTCCAGCGCGAGAGCAACCGCCCGGCCGCCGCCCGCTAGGACGACGGCCGGAGCCAGGCTCCCTCAGCCGCACCCCACGCGCGCCGGCGGCGCGGCGGCCGGGGCCGTCGAGATGGTCACCGAGCCCAGCAGCTGGGCGATGGCCGCCTCGACGTCCTCCTTCCAGTTGAAGCCGGTGCGCAGCTCGAAGCGCATGCGCGGCCAGCGCGGGTGCGGCGCGACCGTCTTGAAGCCCACCGCGCGCAGGAACGCCGCCGGCAGGACGCAGGTCGGCGTGTCGAGGTCGGTGCGGCCGTGGCCCTCGGCGCGCGGGCGCTCGGTGTCGTCCGCGAACGACTCCACGGCCTTGACGCCGCGGCGCGTGAGGTCACGGACCACGTCCTGCACGAGCAGGCGCCCGACGCCCTCGCCGGCGAAGTCGGGCAGCACGTGCAGCCCGCACAGCAGCACCGCGTCGGGAGACACGGGCGCGGTGGGGAACGCGGCGGCCCGCGGCACGACCGTGGGCGGGGCGTAGAAGGCGAAGCCGGCGGGGACGCCGTCGACGTGGGCGATGCGCCCGCACGAGCCCCACTCGAGGAGCACCCCGGAGACCCAGGCCTCCTTCTCGAGCTCGACGGTGCCGAAGTCCTCCGCCTGGTCGCTCAGGTGCGGGGGGATCTCCCAGTAGACGCACCGACGGCACTGCTTCGGCAGCTCATCGATGTTGTCGAGGGTGATCCCGACACAGGTCCGCGACACGCGTTCCGCCTTCCCCGACGATGGTCGAGCTCGTCCGCGCTGCGTTCCCGGATCGATGCCCGCGAGGAGGATACGGGCACCGTCCCATGCCGTCTCCGCCGCGGGGTCCCCCAGGTGGACGAACCACCCCGGCGAACGCCGGAGTGCCCCCTGCGCTCTCCGTCGATCTCAGGGCGCTCCCAGATCGACGCTGAGGGCCCGGACGATCACTCCTGGGGTGAGGGGCCCGGGGAGGGCGTCGAGTCCATCAGACGCGCGATGCGCTCCAGATCGTCCACCGAGCCGAACTCGACGACGATCCGGCCCTTGCGCTGGCCCAGCTCGACCTTCACGCGGGTGTCGAACGTGTCCGAGAGGCGCTCGGCGAGGTCCTGGAGCCCCGGCGCGTGCATCGGCCGGCGGGCCGGCGCGCGCTTGGCCGGCGGCTGCCCGCCACGGGCGAGCGTCACCGCCTCCTCGGCCGCGCGCACCGACAGGCCCTCGGCGACGATGCGGGCGGCCAGCTCCTCCTGGGCGCCCGGGTCGTCCAGACCGAGCAGCGCGCGGGCGTGCCCGGCCGAGAGGACGCCCGCGGCGACCCGGCGCTGCACCGCGACGGGCAGGCGGAGCAGGCGGATCGTGTTGGTGATCGCCGGGCGGCTGCGGCCGATGCGGTCGGCGAGCTGCTCGTGCGTCACGTCGAACTCGGTGAGGAGCTGCTGGTACGCGGCCGCCTCCTCCAGCGGGTTGAGCTGGACGCGGTGGATGTTCTCGAGCAGCGCGTCGCGCAGCAGGGTGTCGTCGGGCGTCTGCCGGACGATCGCCGGGATGTGCTCGAGGCCGACCTTCTGGGCCGCGCGCCAGCGCCGCTCGCCCATGACGAGCTCGTGGGTGAGCGACGGCCCGCCGTCGGGGCCCGGCTCCGGGGTGGGCAGCTCGCGGACGACGATCGGCTGCAGCAGCCCGAACTCGCGGATGGAGTGCTCGAGCTCGGCGAGGGCCTCCTCGTCGAACACCGTCCGCGGCTGCTTCGGGTTCGGGCGGATCCCGTCGAGGCGCACCTCGCGGTACACCGCGCCGGCGACCTCGCCGGAGGCCTCGGGGGCGGTCGCCGTGCCGTTCGTCGTGGACGTCGTGGACGCCGTCTCGTCCGGGGCCTCCGGCGTGCGCCGGTTCCCGAACACCACGTCCGCGGCCTGGTTGCCGAGCCCGCGCCGCGACGGCACGGGCGCACCCTCGGTCTCCGGGGGACCGGTGGGGATGAGGGCCGCCAGCCCCCGTCCCAGTCCGCCGCGCCGTTCGGTCCGCTCGCTCATCGCACTCCCTCACCCTCGCGCTGGCGACGCACGACCGCGCGTGCCGCGAACTCCCGTGCCGCATCGAGGTAGCTCATCGCTCCCCGCGAGCCCGGGTCGTAGGTGAGCACGGTCTGGCCGAAGCCGGGCGCCTCGGAGACCTTCACGCTGCGCGGGATGACGGTGCGCAGCACGACCTCGCCGAAGTGCGCCCGGACCTCGGAGGTCACCTGGTCGGCGAGCTTGGTGCGGCCGTCGTACATGGTCAGCAGGATCGTCGACACGTGCAGCTCGGGGTTGAGGTGCGACTGCACGAGCGCGATGTTGTTGAGCAGCTGACTCAGGCCCTCGAGCGCGTAGTACTCGCACTGGATGGGGATGAGCACCTCGGGCGCCGCCACCATCGCGTTCAGCGTGAGCAGGCCCAGCGACGGCGGGCAGTCGATGACGACGTAGTCGACGTCGAGCCGGTCGAGCGCCTCGGGGGTGAGCGCGTTCTTGAGCCGCGACTCCCGGTTGAGCATCGAGACGAGCTCGATCTCGGAGCCGGCGAGGTCGATGGTGGCGGGCACGCACAGGAGGTCCGCGGAGCGCTCGCAGACGGCGGCCGCCTCGTCGATGGTCATCTCGCCGAGCAGGACCTCGTAGATCGACGGGGTCCCGCTGCGGTGGTCGACGCCGAGCGCGGTGCTGGCGTTGCCCTGCGGGTCGAGGTCGACGACGAGCACGCGGGCACCGTGCAGCGACAGGGCCGCCGCGAGGTTCACCGCGGTGGTCGTCTTGCCGACGCCGCCCTTCTGGTTGGCGACGGTGATGATGCGCCGCTCGGGGGGCCGGGGCAGCCGGTGGTCCTCGGGGTGCAGCACGCGCGCGGCGCGGGCGGCCTCCTCGGCGATCGGCGTCAGACCCTCGTCACCGTGGGGGTAGAGGACCTCGCCGGCGCCGAGCACGCCCGCCCCGACACTCGCCGCGGCGTCGCTGACGGCCTCGCGCACCTTCTCGGCGGAGGGACGGTCGGCGGGTGTTCCACGTGGAACGGAGCGGCTAGGTGTCGGTCGGTCGGTCACGGGCTCGATCCTTCCTGCCGCGCGCGCGGCGTCCGGAACCGGGGGAGGGGCCGCGTCGCTCGCTCCGGCTTACCAGCACGACGGTGGTCGCGGCTTCTCCCACGCCGCAGTGCACGACCCGTGGGTCGTCACCACCGGCCGCGCGGATCTCCTTGAGGTCTCGCTCGACCTCGCTCGCGGCGCTCGCGCCCTTCATCGCGGCCAGGATCCCACCCGGCCGCACGAGGGGGAGCGTCCAGGTCGCGAGTCGCCCGATCGGCGCCACGGCGCGGGCCGTGACGACGTCGCTCTCCCCGCACCGACGGCGTGCCTCACGCTCCTCGGCGCGCCCCCGCACGACGGTGACGGTCAGCCCGAGCTCGTCGACGACCCGCTCGAGCCACGCCACGCGCCGCGCCATCGGCTCGAGCAGCGTGATCGTGAGATCGGGGCGGGCGAGGGCGAGCGGGACGCCGGGCAGGCCGGCACCCGACCCGACGTCGACCACCGAGGCGTCGGTCGGCAGGACCTCGCCGACCGCCGCGCTGTTGAGGACGTGGCGCTCCCAGAGCCGGGGGAGCTCGCGCGGACCGATCACGCCCTGCTCCTGGCCGGGGCCCGCGAGCAGGGCGACGTAGCGCTCGGCGGCCGCGAGACGGTCACCGAACACCGATGCGGCCGCGTCCGGCGTCGCCGGGATCGTCGGCGCCTCGACGGGGCCACCGCCGTCGGCGGCCCCGTGGGTCGTGCTCACCGCCGTGTTCCACGTGGAACGTCGGCCCGCGACCCGGTGCGCGCGCCGCGGGACAGGAGGCCGGGACCGGCCGGGCCCGTCGTCACCGGTCTCAGCCCGCCGGGTGGACCACGACGCGGCGGCGGGGCTCCTCGCCCTCGCTCTCGCTGCGCACCCCGCCGACCGCGGCGACCGCGTCGTGCACGATCTTGCGCTCGAACGGGGTCATCGGGCGCAGCCGCTGCGCGCGGTTGGTGTCCTTGGCCTCCTGGGCGGCGGTGCGCCCGAGGTCGGTGAGCTCGGAGCGACGCTGCGAGCGCCAGCCGGCGATGTCGAGCATGAGGCGGTTGCGGGCGCCGGTCGACTGCTGGACCGCGAGACGCGTGAGCTCCTGGAGCGCCTCGAGGACGTCGCCGCGGGCGCCGACGAGCTTCTCGAGGTCCTTGCCCCCGTCCACGCTGACCACCGCGCGGCCGGCCTCGACGTCGAGGTCGATGTCCCCGTCGAAGTCGAGGATGTCGAGCAGGCGCTCGAGGTAGTCGCCCGCGATGTCGCCCTCGCGGACGAGCTGGTCCTCCGAACTGCGCTCGGCCCGCGACGCGTCCTCCGCGGGCCCGTCCGTCCCGGCCGCCCGGTCCTGCTCCGGGTCGTGCTCCTGGTCCTGCTCCCGGTCCTGCTCCTGCGACGCCACCGTCTCCGACACGCCGTCTCCTTCCGCCGGGCCCCGGAGGGCCGTCTGGCACGCGCTGCGCCGCTCCACGCGCGCGTGCGGGTCCGTGTCCGGCTCGCGCGGCCCGGAGGGCGTGCGCGGTGGCCGGGGTCCGTGACGGCGGGGGACGGCCAGGCCGTCCGCACCCACCGCCCGCGGGACTACTTCTTCTTCTTGCCGCGCTTGCCCTGGCCCGAGGACGCCAGCTGGCCGCCCTTGCCGCCGGCCTTGCCCGGGCCGCCCGCGGAACCGTTGGCGCCGTTGCCCCCGGACGCCCCGGACCCGTTGCCGGACCCGTTCGCGCCGCCCCGGGCGACCTTGCCCGGCGTCGCGCTGCCGGACCCTTGCCGGGCGCCGCCGCCGTTGCGGGCCGGCCCGACCTTGCCCGGCGCGCGCCGGCCCGAGCCCTTGCCGGCCTTGCCCCCGCCCGCGGCCTTCGCCCCGGCCGCCGTCGAGCCCGCGGCCGGCTGCGCGTCCGGGACGTCGTCGGCGGCGGTCTCCGGACCGTCCTCGACGGTCACCTCGTCGGGGGTCTCCTCGGCGGTGGTCCCGGCGGGACGCTGGCGCTGCGGCTTCTGACCCACCTGGGGCTTCTGGCCCACCTGCGGCTTCTGGCCGACCTTCGGGGCCAGCGCGTCACGCTGCTCGCGCGCCTGCTGGCGCAGCTCCTCCTCCTCGCGGGCGATCTTGCGGTAGATGAGGAACTGCTGGGCGAGCGTCCAGGTGTTCTGGCTCAGGAAGTAGATGAGGATCGCGACCGGGAAGAAGGCACCGAACACGAGCAGACCGGCCGGGAACAGCCACATCGTGATCTTGCCCATGATCGCGGCCTGCGGGTTCGCGGCCGCCGCCGGGCTCTGGTGCTGCTGCGAGACGCGCGCGGTGAAGTGTGTGGCCACCGCCGCGAGGATCATCAGCGGGAGCGCGACCGGCAGGACGTGGGCCTGGAACTCGCCGAAGTTGAAGCTGAAGGTGCCCAGCGACTGCATCCCGCCGGCGATGGCCTCGTTCAGCCGGACGCCGAAGATGTCGGCGTTGGTGAACGACTCGATGTCGGCCCGGTCGAAGACGTAGTTGTAGGGGTAGTTCGGCTGGAAGCCCCGCAGCACGTGGAACAGACCGATGAACACCGGCAGCTGCACCAGCAGCGGCAGGCAGCCCCCGAGTGGGTTGACCCCGTGCTCGCGCTGGAGCTTCTGCATCTCCTCGGCGAGCTTCTGCCGGTCGTTCTTGTACTTCTCCTGCAGCTTCTTGATCTGCGGCTGGAACTCCTGCATCTTCCGCATCGAGCGGACCTGGCTGATGAACGGCTTGATGAGCAGGGCCCGGAGCGTGAAGACGAGGAAGATCACCGAGAGCGCCCAGCCGAGGCCGCTCGCGGGCCCGAGGACGAAGCCGAACACCTCGTGCCAGAACCACATGATGGCCGACACGGGGTAGTAGATGAAGTTCAGCACGACTCTCGCTCCTCGTGGTGGGGGGTCTCGGCCCCCGTGTCGGCGGCGCGGCGGGGCCACCCGCACCGCGTCCGGTGCCCGCGGGGCGGCACCGGGTCCAGGCCTCCAGGGTGCCAGGGGGCGCACTTGGCCACCCTGACCAGGGTCAACCCCGTGCCGATCACGACCCCGTGCGTCCGCAGCGCGCCGATCGCGTAGGCGCTGCAGGTGGGGTGGAAGCGGCACGACGGCGGGAACAGCGGCGAGATCCAGCGCTGGTAGACGCGGAGCACGGCGACGAGCGCCCGCACGACGAGCGAGGGCCGGCGCCCGGCGCTCGGCTCGCGGGCATCACCGGCGGGCGGATCCGCCGGCGTGCCGTGCACCGGTGCCCGGTCCTCCACCGATGCCGTCCTCCTCGTCGCGACCACGGTCGCGCGCCGTGGGGATGCCGGGAGCACGTCACGCGCCGCTCCCGGTCGTGGGTTCCATGGTGCCCGTCCGCGCGACGGGAAGCGACCGCCCGCGGGGCTCCGGCGGTCGCCGGCCGACACCGTGGGAGCATCCGCGGCGTGTCGATCGTCGGAGGGCGGGCCACCGAAGGACGCAGTGGCCGGGCGGACGGACCGTCGCCCGGTGCGGCCACGGCGACCCGCGGGACGCGCCGCTCGCGCGCGGTCCACCGGGTCCTCGCGGCGGCCGCGCGCCGGGGCGCCGTGGTCGAGAAGGAGATCCTCGGCCTCGCGGACCTCGTGGGGCCGGGCGACGTCTGCCTCGACGTCGGCGCCGAGTTCGGCCTCTACACCCACGTCCTCGCCGACCTCGTCGGGCCGAGCGGCGCGGTCCACGCCTTCGAGCCCCAGCGCGGCGCCCACCGGGCACTCCGGCTCGGCGTCCGTGCCGCAGGGCTGTCGTGGGTGCACCTGCACCGGATCGCGCTCGGCGCCGTCCCCGGCACCGCGGAGCTCTCCGTCCCCCGCCGGCGGGGCCTGCCGGTGCACGGCCGCGCGTACGTGACGGCGGGGGCGTGCGACGACGGACCGAACCGGGAGTTCGCGCGGCGGCGTCTCGAGTCCGTCGCGGTCGAGACCCTCGACTCGGCCGTCGCCGACCTCGTCGCGGGCCGGGTCGCGCTGGTCAAGGCCGACGTGGAGGGTGCGGAGGGCGCGCTGCTCGACGGTGGCGCCGCGACGCTCGCGGATCACCGCCCGCACCTGCTGCTCGAGATCGAGGACCGGCACACGCGCAAGTACGGGGTCGGCGCGGACGCGCTGTTCGCGCGGCTCACCGGCGAGCTGGGGTACCGGGCCCACACCTGGTCGGCGGGCTGGCGGTCCGTCACGGGGATCGTCGACACCGAGCGCAACTACCTGTTCAGTCCGTGAGCCGCAGGCGGGCGAGGGCGGCGTCGAGGTCCTCGCCCAGCTCGGCCGAGGTCGCGTCGGCGGCGGCCGGCTGCGCGCGGATCACCAGGTCGGTCCCGGCCGGCAGCGCCTCGAGGCGCGGGCGCAGCAGGTGGCGCAGCCGCCGGCTGACGCGGTGACGGACGACGGCCGGACCCACGCCGCGACCGACGACCAGCCCCGCGCGGGCCGGGCGGTCGGGCGTCGGCGGGACGTCCGCGGGCGGCAGCGCGTGCACGACGAGGCGGCGGCGCCCGGCTCGCCGACCGCGGCGCAGCACGAGGCGGAAGTCCTGGGGCCGGGTGATCCGGAGGGGGCGCGGGAGCACGGAGAGGCGGCGCGCGAGGGGGGACCCGGACACACGACGACGGGACCGCGTCCACGTCAGGGAGCGGTCCCGTCGAGGGGTCGTGCCGGCGGGTCGGACCCGCGCGCGATCAGGCGCTGAGGGTCTCGCGGCCCTTGCGACGACGCGCGGCGAGCACCGCACGGCCGGCGCGCGTCCGCATGCGCAGCCGGAAGCCGTGGGTCTTCGACCGCCGACGGTTGTTCGGCTGGAACGTGCGCTTGCCCTTGGCCACTTTCGGGTTCTCCTGCTCCAACGCGTCGCGTGAGGACGACGCCACGGTCAGTCACGGATCGGATCCGGCCACCCGCACGGCAGCGGCTCCGCTTCGCGACCAGGGTAGCCGGTACGGCGACCGCGGTGCGCACCCCGGGTCGCCACCGCCGTCCGGGGGAGGTTGTGGGGGTCGCGGGCGGCTTGTTAGCGTCCACCACTCGCCGAGGGTGCGACCTCGGCCCGGGGCCGATCACCGAACGGCTCCAGCGGGGGGTGGAGGACCCGGGCGTCGGGGGGCGTCCGTCGCACCCACTCGCCACCCTCAGCGCGCCGTCGTGCACAGTTGTGGACAGGGCTGTGGACACGTGTGCCCATCGACGGGTCGGCGGTACCCACGACGGTGTCAGGGGACGGAGGGGGTGCGCGGTGTCGGACCAGCTCTTCGACCTCGACGAGACCTGGGGCCAGGTCGTCGCCGAGCTCACCGCCGGCTCGGGCGGCGGCGCCGTGCTCTCCCCGCAGCAGCGGGCCTGGGTGCGGGTCACCCGCCCGCTCGGGCTGCTCGACGACACCGCGCTGCTCGCCGCGCCCAGCGAGTTCGCCAAGGAGGCGATCGAGCGCGCGCTGCGCGACCCGATCGTCGCTGCCCTCTCGCGCCACATCGGACGGCCCGTCTCGCTCGCGGTGCGCGTCGACCACAGCGCCCGCCCGACCCCCGACATCGGTCCGACCACCTCCCCGCTGCCGCGCGTGACGCTCTCCGCCGACGGCGGGCACCCCTCGGGCGACGGCCACCACCCCGACACCGGCCCCGACACCGGCTACCTCGCCGCGACCTCGTCGCCGGGCGCGCCCACGTCGTCCCACCGGGCCGAGGCCATCGCCGCGGCCGCCGGCGTCGGGCGGGTCACGCACAACCCGGACCGGGCGCACCCCGAGGAGGAGGTCGACGAGGTCCGCGAAGGCCTCGCCGCCGTCCACGAGATCTGGTCGCCCCGCGGCCCCGGCGAGCCGGTGACCGAGCTCCGCGACACGGGCCCGGACCCCGCACGCGGCGCCCCGCGGTCCCAGACCCGCCTCAACGAGAAGTACACCTTCGACACGTTCGTCATCGGGGCGTCGAACCGCTTCGCGCACGCCGCGGCCGTCGCGGTGTCCGAGGCGCCGGCCCGCGCGTACAACCCGCTGTTCGTCTGGGGCGACTCCGGGCTGGGCAAGACCCACCTGCTCCACGCTGTCGGCCACTACGCCCAGCGCCTCTTCTCGGGCATGCGCGTGCGCTACGTGTCGACCGAGGAGTTCACCAACGACTTCATCAACTCGCTGCGCGACGACCGCAAGGTGGCCTTCCAGCGCCGCTACCGCGACGTCGACGTGCTGCTGGTGGACGACATCCAGTTCCTGGAGGGCAAGGAAGGGACCCAGGAGGAGTTCTTCCACACCTTCAACACCCTCCACAACGCGAACAAGCAGATCGTCGTGTCCTCCGACCGCCCGCCCAAGCGGCTGGAGACGCTCGAGGACCGGCTGCGCACGCGGTTCGAGTGGGGCCTCATCACCGACATCCAGCCCCCCGAGCTCGAGACCCGCATCGCGATCCTGCGCAAGAAGGCCGCCGGCGAGCGGATGGCCGCGCCGCCCGAGGTCCTCGAGTTCATCGCCGACCGCATCGAGCGCAACATCCGCGAGCTCGAGGGCGCGCTGATCCGCGTGACGGCCTTCGCGTCGCTCAACCGCCAGCCGATCGACCTCCAGCTCGCCGAGATCGTGCTGCGCGACCTCATCCCCGACTCCCGCCAGTCCGAGATCACCGCGCCGACGATCATGGCGGTGACGGCCGAGTTCTACGGCGTCTCCATCGACGACCTCTGCGGCCCCGGCAAGACCAAGGCGCTCGCCCTGGCCCGCCAGATCGCGATGTACCTGTGCCGCGAGCTCACCGACCTCTCGCTGCCCCGCATCGGGCAGATGTTCGGCAACCGTGACCACACGACGGTCATGCACGCGGACAAGAAGATCCGCAAGGAGATGGCCGAGCGCCGCCGGACCTACGAGCAGGTCCAGGAGCTCACAGCGCGCATCAAGCAGCGCGCCCGCGGCTGAGCGAGGCTCCGGGAGCGGGAGCCCGCACCGAGGACGCAGCGAACGCGCTGTTCGCTGCTTCTACGCGCGCGAAGTCCCCGCTCGCGCCGCTCCCTGCCCAGGGGAGCGAGGGACGCCCTCGCTGCCCCTCAGGCCCCGGGGACGCCCGAGCTGCGCCGCCGTGGGCCCGCCCCACTGCCCCGCCACGCCCCTCGCCCGGGGCGCCGACCGTGCCCGGCGCCGCCGAGATCTCACGCTGCGTCGAGATCCGGCGTCCCGTCGAGCGACGCAGCGTGACCACTGGAGCAGGCCCGCCGCGCCGAGACGACGGTGCCGCGCGCCGGGTTCCGCGGCCGGTAGCACACCGCGATCGTTCGACTCCCGATCGACCCACAGCTGGGGACAAGTCTGTGGACATCCTCCGCCGGGCGGTGGAAACGGGCGGGACGAGCAGGCCGGGCCGCGCTCCGTCCACCGGACACGCCGCTCCGTCCCCGGATCCGGGTACCGCCGACGCCGAGGTGTCCACACCGGATCCGGCCGCTCGACCTGCAGCGATCGCCCCGGTCCACACCACGCACAGGACTTACTACTCCTACTGTTCTTCTTCTCTGGGAGAACGACAGAAGACCAGGTGGTGTGGACGCGTGGAGCGCGCCACGCCGAGGACGTGGTCGGGCCACCCGATCGGCTCGGACCGCGACCGGGCCCGGAGTGTCGGACCCCTCCTGCACGCTCTACCGTGATGCACCCGCGCCGGGGTCCGTCCCCGCCCGACGGCACGCAGCCACCGGCCCAGCAGGGGGAGGACCCGCGATGAAGTTCCGCGTCGAACGCGACGCCCTCGCCGACGCCGTGGCCTTCGTCGCCCGCAGCCTCCCGAGCCGCGCGCCCGTCCCGGTCCTCGGTGGCGTCCTGCTCGACACCGAGGGCGACGGCACGCTGACGGTCTCGGGGTTCGACTACGAGGTCTCCGCCCGCGTCGAGGTGCCGGCGATGATCGGCGACGCCGGCCGCGCGCTGGTGTCCGGCCGCCTGCTCGCCGACATCACGCGCGCCCTCCCGCCGCACCCCGTGGACGTCACCGTCGACGGTCCCCGCGCCACCATCGTGTGCGGCAACGCCCGGTTCAGCCTCCCGACGATGTCGGCCGAGGACTACCCGCAGCTGCCGGACATGCCGCCGGTCGCCGGGGCGCTCGCGCCCGAGGTGTTCGCGCAGGCGGTCTCCCAGGTGGCCGTCGCCGCCGGGCGTGACGACACGCTGCCGATGCTCACCGGCATCCGCATCGAGATCGACGGCTCGACGCTCACGCTCGCGGCCACCGACCGCTTCCGGCTCGCCGTCCGCGAGTTCTCGTGGGAGCCGGGCGAGAGCGCGGGCGCCGGCGAGTCGGGCGAGGTCGCGCTGCTCGCCCCGGCCAAGACCCTCGCCGAGGCCGCCAAGACGCTGACCTCGTCGGGCTCGCGCATCGAGCTCGCCCTCGCCCGCGGCGACGGCCTCCTCGGCCTCGCTGGCGGCGGCCGCCGCTCGACGACGCGGCTGCTCGACGCCGAGTTCCCGCGCTACCGCCAGCTGCTGCCCAAGGAGCACACCTCGGCGGCGGTCATCGAGATCGCGCCGCTGGTCGAGGCGATCAAGCGCGTGTCGCTGGTCGCCGAGCGCGGCACGCAGGTCCGCCTCGAGTTCGCCGACGACACGCTGCGCCTCACGGCGGGCGGCGACGACGAGGGCAGCGCCGAGGAGGAGCTCGCCTGCCGCTTCGTCGGCGAGCCCCTGACCATCGCGTTCAACCCGGGCTACCTGCTCGACGGCCTCTCCGCGCTGGGCGCCGACCACGCACACCTGTCGTTCACCACGCCGAGCCGCCCCGCCCTGCTGCGGCCCGCGAGCGCGCCCGATGGCTCGGGTGACGACGCGGAGGCGGTCGGCGCGCCCGCCGAGGCCGGCGCCACGGCCGTCGAGCCCGGCCCGGGCGACCAGGTGGACGATCTCCCCGAGCCCCGTCCCGGGTACCTCTACCTGCTGATGCCGGTGCGGCTCCCGGGCTGAGCCCCTACGGTTCGGCGCGTATCCCGCCCGAGCGCAGGAGCCGCCCCGTCCGGGTGGCCGACCGAGAGGAACGCGACGTGCAGCTGGGGATGGTCGGACTCGGCCGGATGGGCGGCAACATGGCCGAGCGGCTGCGCGCCGCCGGCCACGAGGTCGTCGGCTACGCCAACGACGGGTCGGGCGACGTCGCGTCGCTGGACGAGCTGGTCAAGACGCTCGCGGCGCCGCGCACGCTGTGGCTGATGATCCCGGCGGGCGAGCCCACCCACTCCACCGTCCGCAGCCTGGCGGACCTCCTCGACGAGGGCGACCTCGTCGTCGACGGCGGCAACAGCAAGTTCACCGACGACACGGTGCACGCCGAGCTGCTCGACGCGCACGGCATCCGCTACGTCGACTGCGGTGTCTCCGGCGGCGTGTGGGGGCGCACCGAGGGCTACGGCCTGATGGCGGGCGGCGACCCGGCCGACATCGAGCGGATGATGCCCGTCTTCGACGCGCTGCGCCCCGAGGGCCCGCGCGAGGAGGGCTTCGTGCACGCCGGCCCGGTCGGGGCGGGGCACTACGCGAAGATGGTCCACAACGGCGTCGAGTACGGCCTCATGCAGGCCTACGCGGAGGGCTACGAGCTGCTCAACGCCGGCGGCCCGGTCACCGACGTCGGCGCGGTGATGAAGGCCTGGAGCCGCGGCACCGTCGTGCGCAGCTGGCTGCTCGACCTCATGGTCCGCGCGCTCGAGGCCGACCCGCACCTCGACCAGATCACCGGCTACGCCGAGGACTCCGGCGAGGGCCGCTGGACCGTCGACGAGGCGATCCTGCACGCCGTGCCGCTGCCGGTGATCTCGGCGGCGCTGTTCGCCCGGTTCGCCTCGCGCCAGGTCGACTCCCCGGCCATGAAGGCCGTCGCGGCCCTGCGCGCCCAGTTCGGCGGACACGCGACACACAAGGCCGGCGACGCGGCCAACGAGCCGCCCACGGGGGGCTGAGCACCAGGTCGACGGCGAGCGGGACGACGGGAGGGGCCGATGTACGTCCGGGCGCTCTCGGTCACCGACTTCCGCTCGTGGGAGCAGGCCGACCTGACCTTCGAGCCCGGTGTCTCGGTGCTCGTCGGGGCCAACGGCCAGGGCAAGACGAACCTGGTCGAGGCCGTCGGCTACCTCGCGACCCTCGCCTCGCACCGCGTCGCGGGCGACGCGCCGCTGATCCGGCGCGGCGCGTCCTCGGCGACGGTGCGGGCGGTCGCGGTGAACGAGGGCCGCGAGCTCACGGTCCAGGTCGAGATCGCGAGCGGGCGGGCGAACCGGGCGCGGGTCAACCGCGCGCCCGTGCGCAGCCCGCGCGAGGTGCTCGGGATCGTGCGCACCGTGGTGTTCGCGCCCGAGGACCTCGCCCTCGTCCGCGGCGACCCCGGCGAGCGCCGGCGGTTCCTCGACGAGCTGCTCGTGGCCCGGGCGCCGCGGTGGGCCGGGGTGCGCGCCGACTACGACAAGGTGCTGCGCCAGCGCTCGGCGCTGCTCAAGACCGCTCGGAACGCGCGCGGCGACACGAGCACCCTCGACGTGTGGGACGCCCACCTCGCCCGCGCCGGGGCCGCGCTCGTCACCGGGCGCCTCGAGCTGACCGCGGCGCTCGCCCCCCACGTGCGCCAGGCGTACGCCGAGGTGGCGCCCGAGTCGGAGCCGGTGGGCGCCCGCTACCGCTCGCGGGCGGAGAGCGTGGACGCGCTCGGCGCCCCGGAGGCGGAGGTCCCCTCGGCGGAGGACGTCGAGGCGATGCTGCTCGAGGAGATGCGCCGGCGGCGCCACCAGGAGATCGAGCGCGGGGTGTGCCTCGTCGGCCCGCACCGCGACGACCTCGAGCTCACGCTCGGCGAGGGGCCGGCCAAGGGCTACGCGAGCCACGGTGAGTCGTGGTCGCTCGCGCTGGCGCTGCGGCTCGGCGCGTTCGAGCTGCTGCGCGGCGAGGGCTCGGAGCCGGTGCTGGTGCTCGACGACGTGTTCGCCGAGCTCGACGTGCGCCGGCGGCGGGCCCTGGCGCGGACCGCCGCCCGCGCCGAGCAGGTCCTCGTGACGGCAGCGGTGGACGACGATGTGCCCGACGACCTGCAGGGAGCACGCTACGTGGTCGACTCGGGCACGGTGCGTGAGATGACGACGATCGGTGGGACGACGGGGGGTGGATCGGGTGGCCCGGACGCGTGATGTCGGCGGAGGTCCTGGGGACAGACCTGTGGATGCTGTGGACAACTCGGGTGACGGGCGCGGACCGTCGCGTCGTCCGGGCCCGGATCCGACCCGCGACCAGCAGCGCCGCCCGGACGACGCTGTCCACACCCCCGAACGCGACGATCAGGGCGCGACCGGGAGCGCTGCGCCGAACGGTCCTGCCGGTCCGAAGCGGGGCGCCGACCTGGCCCGTGACGCGCTGGCCGCGGCCCGGGCGGCGGCGTCCGAGCGCCGGGCCGCGGCGGGCGGCGGGGCCGCCGGGGTGCGCAAGCCCGTGCGCCGTGGCGGCACCGGGCTCGGGCGGGCGCGGCGTCGCGGCTGGTCGGGGGCCGGGGCCGACGACCGCGACCCCCAGCCCCTCGGCCGCCTCGCCTCCCGGCTCTCCGGTGATCGCGGCTGGGCGCCGCGGCTGGCGAACGGGTCGGTGTTCGGCCGGTGGGCCGAGCTGGTGGGCGCGGAGGTCGCCGAGCACGCCCGTCCCGAGTCCCTGCGCGACGGCGTGCTGACCGTGCAGGCGGACTCCACGGCGTGGGCGACCCAGCTGCGCCTGCTCCAGCGCCAGCTCCTCGCCCGCCTGGCCGCCGGGCTCGGCGACGGCGTCGTCACCTCCATGCGCATCCACGGCCCCGCCGCCCCCAGCTGGCGCCGCGGACCTCGCCACGTGTCGGGCCGCGGCCCGCGCGACACCTACGGCTGAGGCGGACCCGTCAGGACGGGCCGTCGTCGCCGCGCCAGAGCGCCGGAGGACCCTTCCCGGCCGGTCGCACCCTCCGACGGTCGTTTCGTGCGCCGTGTGACGCGCTGAGCCGCGTGCCCGGGCCCTTTCTGCACGAGCGACCCGGTAGACTGGATGTCGATGTACCGCCCGCGCGCCCCGCGCTCGGGCACGCGCCCACGCGAGGGAGACACCGGAGCTCGTGGCAGCCGCACAGAACTCGGCCCAGAAGAAGAACAACGGGGACTACAGCGCCTCGTCCATCACGGTCCTCGAGGGCCTCGAGGCGGTCCGCAAGCGGCCGGGTATGTACATCGGCTCCACCGGCGAGCGGGGTCTCCACCACCTCATCTGGGAGGTCGTGGACAACGCCGTCGACGAGGCCATGGCCGGCTACGCGACGCGGGCCGAGGTGACCCTCCTGGCCGACGGCGGCATCTCCGTCGTCGACGACGGTCGTGGCATCCCGGTCGACACCCACCCCGTGGAGAAGAAGCCGGCCGTGGAGATGGTGCTGACCATGCTCCACGCGGGCGGCAAGTTCGACGACAAGTCGTACGCCGTCTCCGGTGGTCTGCACGGCGTCGGCGTCAGCGTCGTCAACGCCCTGTCCACGGCGCTCGACGTCGAGATCCACCGCGACGGGCAGGTCTGGACGCAGCACTACGACCACGCGCGCCCGGGTCCGCTCACCCAGGCCGGCAAGACGCGCAAGACCGGCACCACGATCACGTTCTGGGCCGACCCGCAGATCTTCGAGACCACGACCTACAACCTCGAGACGATCTCGCGGCGCCTGCAGGAGATGGCCTTCCTCAACAAGGGCCTCACCATCGTCCTGCGGGACGAGCGCAAGCCCGAGAACGCCGACGAGTCGAGCGAGGTCGACGAGGCGCCCGACGCCGAGGGCTACGTGTCCAAGGTCAAGGAGCGCACGTTCCACTACCCCGGCGGGCTCGAGGACTTCGTCGCCCACATCAACCACGCGAAGGAGCCGATCCACCGCAAGCCGGTGGGGTTCCAGGCCGAGGGCACGGGCCACCAGGTCGAGATCGCGATGCAGTGGAACTCCGGCTACTCGGAGTCCGTCTACACCTTCTGCAACACGATCAACACCACCGAGGGCGGCACGCACGAGGAGGGCTTCCGCTCGGCGCTGACCGCCACGGTCAACCGTTACGCGCGCGACAAGAAGCTCATCAAGGACAAGGACCCGGCGCTCACCGGGGACGACATCCGCGAGGGCCTCGCCGCCATCGTCTCGGTCAAGGTCGCCGAGCCGCAGTTCGAGGGCCAGACCAAGACGAAGCTCGGCAACACCGAGGTCCGGTCGTTCGTCCAGAAGGTCTGCAACGAGCACCTCGCCGACTGGTTCGAGGCGAACCCGGCCGAGGCCAAGACCATCATCAACAAGGCGGTCGGCTCGGCCCAGGCCCGCCTCGCCGCGCGCAAGGCCCGCGAGCTCGTCCGGCGCAAGACCGCCGGCGACCTGGGCGGCCTGCCCGGCAAGCTCGCCGACTGCCGCAGCAACGACCCGGAGCGCAGCGAGGTCTACATCGTCGAGGGCGACTCGGCGGGCGGCTCGGCGAAGTCCGGCCGCGACTCGATGTTCCAGGCGATCCTGCCGATCCGCGGGAAGATCATCAACGTCGAGAAGGCCCGGATCGACCGCGTCCTCAAGAACAACGAGGTCCAGTCGATCATCACGGCGCTCGGCACCGGCATCCACGACGAGTTCGACCTGGCCAAGCTGCGGTACCACAAGATCGTGCTGATGGCCGACGCCGACGTCGACGGCCAGCACATCCGCACGCTGCTGCTGACGCTGCTGTTCCGCTTCATGCGCCCGCTGATCGAGAACGGCCACGTGTTCCTGGCGATGCCGCCGCTGTACAAGATCAAGTGGGGCGGCCGGAACGCCGAGCCGGAGTTCGCGTACTCCGACCGCGAGCGCGACGCCCTGCTCGAGGCCGGCCGCGCGGCCGGGAAGAAGATCAACAAGGACGAGGGCATCCAGCGGTACAAGGGCCTCGGCGAGATGAACGCCAAGGAGCTCTGGGAGACCACGATGGACCCGGAGACCCGGCTGATGCAGCAGGTGACGCTGGACGACGCGGCCACGGCCGACGAGCTGTTCAGCGTGCTCATGGGCGAGGACGTGGAGTCGCGTCGCTCGTTCATCACCCGCAACGCCAAGGACGTGCGGTTCCTCGACGTCTAGTCGAGGTCGAGGTGCAGGGCGGGGAGGCGACGTTTCCCGTGGAACGCCGTCCCTCGCCCCGACCCGGGACGGGCCCGACGACCGGCGCGGACACGCCGGCGCGGCCCCGACCGGGGAGCCGGGGGAGCACCCCCGGCCCCGATAGAGTGCGAAAGGTGAGAGCCGCGTGACCGAGACGACCCTGCCTCCCGGTGGGTCCGGCGACCGCATCGAGCTGGTCGACATCCAGCAGGAGATGCAGCGCTCCTACATCGACTACGCGATGTCGGTCATCGTGGGCCGCGCGCTGCCGCTGGTGGAGGACGGGCTCAAGCCGGTCCACCGCCGCGTCCTGTACTCGATGTACGACTCGGGCTTCCGGCCCGACCGCAGCTACGTCAAGTGCGCCCGCGTCGTCGGCGACGTCATGGGGAACTACCACCCCCACGGCGACTCGGCGATCTACGACGCGCTCGTGCGCCTCGCGCAGCCGTGGTCGATGCGCTACCCGCTGATCGACGGCCAGGGCAACTTCGGCTCGCCGGGCAACGACCCGGCCGCGGCCATGCGCTACACCGAGTGCCGCCTCACCCCCCTCGCGATGTCGATGCTCGCCGACATCGACGAGGAGACCGTCGACTTCATCGACAACTACGACGGCCGCACGCAGGAGCCCTCGGTGCTCCCGAGCCGCGTGCCCAACCTGCTGATCAACGGCTCGGCCGGCATCGCGGTGGGCATGGCGACGAACATCCCGCCGCACAACCTCCGCGAGGTGGCCGCGGGCGCCACGTGGGCGCTGGACAACCCGGAGGCCTCCGAGGAGGAGACCCTCACCGCGCTCATGGAGCGCATCAAGGGCCCGGACTTCCCCACCGCCGGGCTCGTCGTCGGCACCGACGGCATCCAGCAGGCCTACCGCACCGGGCGCGGCTCGATCCGCATGCGCGCGGTCGTCGAGGCCGAGGAGGACGCCAAGGGCCGCACGATCCTGGTCGTCACCGAGCTGCCCTACCAGGTCAACCCGGACTCGCTCATCGAGTCGATCGCGACGCTGGTGCGCGACGGGAAGCTCCAGGGGATCGCCGAGATCAACGACGAGTCGTCGGACCGCGTGGGCCGGCGCATCGTCATCACCCTGCGCCGCGACGCCGTCGCGAAGGTCGTGCTGAACAACCTCTACAAGCACACGCAGCTGCAGTACAGCTTCGGCGTCAACATGCTCTCGATCGTCGACGGCGTGCCGCGCACCCTGCGGCTCGACCAGATGATCCGGCACTGGATCCGCCACCAGATCGACGTGATCGTCCGGCGCACGCGCTACCGCCTGCGCAAGGCCGAGGAGCGGGCCCACATCCTGCGCGGTCTGGTCAAGGCGCTCGACGCCCTCGACGAGGTCATCGCGCTGATCCGGTCGTCGGAGACCGTCGACATCGCGCGCACGGGCCTCATGGAGCTGCTCGACGTCGACGACGTCCAGGCCCAGGCGATCCTGGACATGCAGCTGCGGCGCCTCGCCGCCCTCGAGCGCCAGAAGATCGTCGACGAGCTCGCCGAGCTCGAGGAGACGATCCGGGACCTGCAGGACATCCTCGAGCGCCCCGAGCGCCAGCGGCAGATCGTCCGTGACGAGCTCGGCGAGATCGTCGAGAAGCACGGCGACGACCGGCTCACGCGCCTCGTCGGGTACGACGGCGAGGTCGCCGACGAGGACCTCATCGCCGTCGAGGACGTCGTCGTCACCATCACGCGCACCGGCTACGCGAAGCGCACCAAGACCGACCTCTACCGCACCCAGAAGCGCGGTGGCCGCGGCGTGCAGGGCGCGACGCTGAAGCAGGACGACATCGTCTCCCACTTCTTCGTCTGCTCCACGCACGACTGGCTGCTGTTCTTCACCAACCGCGGCCGGGTCTACCGGGCGAAGGCCTACGAGCTGCCCGAGGCCACCCGCAACGCGCGCGGCCAGCACGTCGCGAACCTCCTCGCGTTCCAGCCCGAGGAGCAGATCGCGCAGGTCATGCACATCAAGGACTACGAGGCCGCGCCGTACCTGGTGCTCGCCACGAAGTCCGGGCTGGTGAAGAAGTCGCGGCTGACCGACTTCGACTCCAACCGCGCCGGCGGCCTCATCGGCATCAACCTGCGCGAGGGCGACGAGCTCGTCGGGGCCGTGCTCTGCTCCGGCGACGACGACCTGCTGCTGGTGTCCGCGGAGGGCCAGTCCATCCGGTTCTCGGCCACCGACGACGCGCTGCGCCCGATGGGCCGCGCGACGTCCGGCGTCACCGGCATGCGCTTCAACAGCGGGGACGAGCTGCTCTCGCTCGGCGTCGTCCGCCAGGGCACGTTCCTGCTCGTCGCCACCGGCGGCGGGTACGCCAAGCGCACGCCGATCGAGGAGTACCCGGTGCAGAACCGGGGCGGTAAGGGCGTGCTGACGCTGCAGTACGACCGCCGTCGCGGGACCCTCGTGGGCGCGCTCATCGTCGAGCTCGACGACGAGCTGTACGCGATCACGACGAGCGGCGGGGTGATCCGGACGACCGCCAAGGAGGTCCGCAAGGCGGGCCGCCAGACCAAGGGTGTGCGGCTGATGAACCTCGGTGAGGGTGGCACGCTGCTCGCGATCGCCCGCAACGCCGAGAACGCCGTCGACCCCGACGCGGGCGGCGCGACCACCCAGCCCCAGCCCTGATCGGTCCTGGTCGTCCCCCGACGTCCCCCGGCCCCCGTCACCGACCGACGAGACGAGTCCTGCCGTGAGCACACCCAACAAGCCGGACGAGCCGAACCCCGCGACGTCGGAGACGTCGGGCGGGTCGCGCACGGGCACGCAGGAGGCCGAGCGGTCGGGTGACGTCGAGACCCGCGACGCCGCGTCGACCACGCAGGTCGGGGCCGTCGACGACGGGACGCCGGGCGAGCCGGCGGACGGCGAGTCGAGCGGCTCGTCGGGATCGGCCGCCGAGGGTGGCGAGTCGGGGGGCCCGGCCGGCCCGCCCCCGCCGTGGCAGCGCGGCGGCGCGGCGACCGGCCCGCCGTCGGGCCCGCTGCCGGCGGGCCGTCCCGGCGGTCCGCCGTCGGGGCAGCCGTCGGGGCAGCCGTCGGGGCAGCCGTCGGGGCAGCCGAGGCCCGGGCCGGGCGGACAGGGCGGTCCCGGGGGGCCGGCGGGTCAGGGCGGCCCGGCGGGTCACGGCGGCCCGGGAGGTCCGGGTGGACCGGGTGGTCCGGGTGGACCGGGTGGACCGGGTGGACCGGGTGGACCGCAGCCGCCGTCGGGCCCGTTCCCGCGGCCCGGGGGCCCGGGTCCGCAGGGCGGCCCCGGCTACGGGCGGCCGAGCGGCGAGGGGTCGGGGACACCGTCGGGTGGGATCCCGGTCGCCGTGCGCACGGCGACCGCGTCGGGCACGGCCCGGCCGGAGGGCACCGGCGCCCCGAGCGGATCCGGCATCGACGCGCCGACCAACCAGCTCACTCCCGAGCAGCTCGGCATGCGCCCTGACGACGACGAGCCGCGCCGCGAGCCCGACGACGTCTCCGAGCTGTCGGCCGGCCGTCCGCGCACGAGCAAGGCGCCGCGGCGGGCGAGCCTGCAGGTCCGTCGGTTCGACCCGTGGTCGGTGCTCAAGCTCGCCCTCGTGCTCGGCGTCGCCCTGTTCTTCGTGTGGATGTTCGCCGTGGGCGTGCTCTACGCGGTGCTCGACGGGATGGGCGTCTGGGCCCAGCTCAACGGCACCTACCAGGACCTGACGTCCGACTCGGGCGGCGGCGGCGAGCTCATCACCGCGGGCGGCGTGTTCGGCGTCGCGGCGGTGATCGGGGTCGTGAACATCATCCTGTTCACCGCCCTCGCGAGCGTCTCGGCGTTCATCTACAACATCTCCGCCGACGTCGCCGGCGGCATCGAGGTCACCCTGTCCGAGCGGGACTAGCTGCTCGGTACGGGCGGGGGCCGGGTGTCGGGCGCCGGGTGACCGTCGGGTACCGTGGCGTCCGCACCTGGTTGCTGCGAGGGCCCATAGCTCAGTTGGTTAGAGCGCGTCGCTGATAACGACGAGGTCGCTGGTTCAAATCCAGCTGGGCCCACTCCCACGGTGCGACCCCACCGACACGACGGCCCCGGAGCATCGCGCTCCGGGGCCGTCGTCGTTCTCGGGCTCTGCCCGTGCTGATCAGCCGGAGAAGGTCGCGGTGTGGTCGGAGCCCTTCCGCTGGGCCTCCCAGGCCTCGACGACGTTGTTGGGGACGCGGCCACGGTCGGACACCTCGAAGCCCTGGGCCTTGGCCCACTCGCGGATCTGCTTCGAGGTCTCGCGGTCGTAGCCGCCGGGCGAGGTCGCGCGCGGCGTGCCCGTCCCCGCGCCCGAGCGGCGGCGGCCGCCGCCCGAGGAACGCCGGCCGCCGGTGCGGCGGGCGGCGGCGACGTACTCGGCGAGTGCGTCGCGCAGCTTCGCGCTGTTCTTGTCGTCGAGGTCGATCTCGTAGGTCACGCCGTCGAGTGCGAACTCGACCGTCGTGATGTCCTCGGCCTCCTCGCCGGTCAGGTCGTCGACCAGGGTGACGATGGTCTTCTGCGCCATGGCGGGCGTGACTCCTCACTACTTCATCGAACCGATGAGGTGCCGTCTATTCGTTGCCTTCGCGAGATTAGCAAAGAAATGACGAGGTGTTCGCACCGGTCCCGATTCGGGCCGTGCGGGTCACGCTCCCGAGGACAAATGCGCCGTGAGACCCTCCAGCCCGCCGGCGAACACATCGCGGGAGAAGAACGCCTTGAGCCGTTCGGCGTCATCCGGGTCACAGTCGAAGAGGACCGACCAGGAGACGAAGCATTCGCCCGTCGAGGTCACGGGGAACACGCGGATGGTCGCGCGGTAGTCCTGGACGGGGAACGGCGATTCGAGGATGGCGTACGTCAGCGTCCGCTCGCGGTCGTCGAGGGCCACCAGCGCTTCGACGACCGTGCCGCCGTCGCCGCCCAGGGTGAGCCGGCGCACCGCGCCGACCTGGTCGGGCCGGGCGCCGTCGTCGAGCTCACTGGCGGCGATCGCGGGGACCCAGGCGGGCAGGCCGTCGAAGTCGCGGATCACGCGCCAGACGGTGTCGACGTCGGCCGGGACGACGGTGCTGCTGCGGGTCTCGGGCATCAGATCTCCTCCTGCGGGGTGGGTCGCAGCTCGACGAACGCGCGGGTCGTGGCCGTCAGGGCCTGTTCGGTGGGGAGGCGCTCCATGCTGCTGGCGCCGTAGAAGCCGTGGCAGGTGCGCGTGCGGGACAGGACGTACGCGGCGTCGTCCGGCGACGACACCGGCCCGCCGTGGACGAGCACGAGGACGTCGTCGCGCACCGACAGCGCCGCCTGCGCCCACTCGTCGACCAGCCCGACGCAGTCGTCCAGCGACTTCGAAGTCTGCGCACCGATCGACCCGCCGGTGGTGAGTCCCATGTGGCAGACGACGACGTCGGCGCCGGCGTCGGTCATCGCGCGCGCGTCGTCGGCGGAGAAGACGTACGGCGTGGTCAACAGATCCTCGTCGTGCGCGGCGGCGATGAGCTCGACTTCGCGGTCGAACCCCATCCCGGTCTCCTCGAGATTCACCCGGAAGGTGCCGTCGATGAGGCCGACGGTCGGAAAGTTCTGGACGCCGGCGAACCCGAGCTCGCGCAGCTCGCGCAGGAAGCGGGGGCGGATGAGGAACGGGTCGGTGCCGTTCACCCCGGCGAGCACCGGGGTGTGTCGCACGACCGGGATGACCTCGCGCGCCATCTCGACGACGATGTCGTTCGCGTTGCCGTAGGCCAGCAAACCCGCGAGCGAACCGCGACCGGCCATGCGGTATCGGCCGGAATTGTAGATGACGATGAGGTCGATCCCGCCCTCCTCCTCGCAGCGTGCGGACAGGCCGGTGCCGGCGCCGCCGCCGACGATCGGCTCGCCGCGGTCGACCTTGGCGCGCAGGCGCTCGAGGATCTCGGCGCGGGTCACGGGCGTCCTCCGGTGATCTCGTCGAGCGCGGCGACGAGGGTCGCGGCGAACTCGGGGTCGTTGACGTGGTGGGGGCTCTCGACGATCCGGTGGTGGTCGTCGGCGCGGACCTGCGCCCGCAGGGTGTCGAACAGCGCGGCGTCGGCCTCGGCGTCGGCGAAGGGCATGCCGGGGGCGTCGAGGGCCGAGACGCCGCCGGTGGGCAGCACGAGGCGCACGGGGCCGGGACAGGCGTTGAGCTGTCGCGCGAGGAACTCCGCGGCGGCCCGGTTCTCCTCGGGCGTGGTGCGCATGAGCGTCACCTGGGCGTTGTGCTCGTAGAAGGTGCGGCCGCGGAACTGCGCGGGGACCGTGTCGGGCGCCCCGAAGTTGACCATGTCCAGGGCGCCGACCGACCCGACCCAGGGCACGCCGGTTCGTGCGAACGCGCCCAGGCGGTCCTCGGTCGCGGACATGACGCCGCCGACGACGAGGTCGGCGATCTCGGTGGTGCTCACGTCGACGACGGCCTCGACCAGGCGGTCGTCGACGAGCTTCTCCATCGCGCGCCCGCCCGTGCCGGTGGCGTGGAAGACGAGGCAGTCCCAGCGGTCGCTGACGGCCTCGGTGACCGCGGTGACGCACGGCGTCGTCACCCCGAACATCGTCAGCCCCAGCGCGGGCTTGTCCTGCGCCGGCGGCGTCTCGGCGGCGATCATCCCGCCCAGCGCGTGCGCCGCGTTGGCGAGCACCCGCCGGCTGATGCGGTTGAGACCGGCGACGTCGGTGACCGAGTACATCAGCGTCATGTCGACCGCGCCGACGTACGGCGCGACGTTGCCCGACGCCACCGTCGACACCACGACCTTCGGCACCCCGACCGGCAGGCGCTGCAGCGCCGGCGTGGTGAGCGCGGTGCCCCCGGAGCCGCCCAGGGCGAGGACGCCGGCGACGTCGTCGCGCGCCGGGAGCCAGCGCTCGAGCGCGGCGCTCATCGCCGCGACCGAGCTCCCGCGGTCGCCGGTGAACGCTTCGGCGCCGGCGACGTCGCGCGGGGTGACGTCCGCGGTGCTGGCGTCCGGGTCGCTCGTGCCGACGTCCACGGTGGTCACCGCGTGCCCCGCGTCGCGCAGGAGCCCGGCGACGTAGCGCAGCTCCTCGCCCTTCGTGTCGAACGTGCCCACCACGTAGGCACGATCCGTCCCGGCCATCCGCGCTCCCGTCCACGAGACCTCGTCGTCCGACGGGTGAGTCCTACCGCCCGCGAGCCGCCCGGCGATACCCGTGGACGATCACCGGGGGTGTCAGCGAAGTGCCGTCGCGGACACTGGACGTCCGTATCGGTACGTCGATCATGCGGGCGTCGGCGTCCGACGGGTCCGTGCGTGGTGCTGCGGTACCGTGGTCCGGGTCGTCGTCGGAAGGGGTGCAGTGAAGGCACTCGTGACGCTCGCCCTGGCCGCCGGGGCCGCCCTCCTCCTCCGGCGCCACCGCGATCAGCGACCCACGCGAGACGTCTGGCACGAGGCGACCACCTCGTCCTGACCCTCGGGGACGTAGCTCAATTGGCAGAGCACCGCCTTTGCAAGGCGGGGGTTGAGGGTTCGATTCCCTTCGTCTCCACCCATCCTGACCTGCGGAGACGCTGGTCCGACTGAGCGAACCTCGGACGACGTGACACGGTTCGTGACGCGAGTCGCCCTAGCTTCCGTGTCATGGCCAAGGCCAAGAACCCCCGGAAGCGCGAGCGGGGGACCATCGACGAGCTCCCGAGCGGAGCCCTGCGCGTCCGGGTGTATGCCGGGCAGGACCCGGTGACGAAGCGCCGGCACGACCTCGTCGAGGTCGTCCCGGCAGGCCCGAAGGTGTGGGACCGGGCCGAGGAGGTCCGGCAGAGGTTCCTCGCCGACATCAGGAAGCGCCGCAACCCGCAGACCACGGCCACCGTCGACCAGCTGCTCGACCGCTACCTCGATCAGCACACCGGCGGCCGGCGCACGGTCGAGGGCTACCGGGAGTACGTCGACAAGCACGTCCGACCGTTCATCGGCAAGTCGAAGGTCGGCTCGGTCGACGCCGAGATCCTGGACTCGCTCTACGCGGAGATGCGGCGGTGCCGCGAGCACTGCCGCGACCGCCGAGGTGTGGACCACCGGACCACCCACCCGCACGAGTGCGATGTGCGATGCCGCCCGCACCGGTGCCGGCCGCTCGGTGCTGCCACGATCCGCAAGATTCACTACGTCCTCAGCGGCGCCTACAAGCGCGCGGTGCGCTGGCGCTGGGTCGGCTCGAACCCGATCGACCAGGCCGAACCACCGCCGGTCCCGACGCCAGACCCGCAGCCACCAACTCCCGAGGAGGCGGCGCGCCTGGTCGCGGAGGCGGGACGTCGTGACCCGGACTGGGGGATGTTCGTCTGGCTGATGATGGTGACCGGCGCACGCCGGGGGGAGGTGTGCGGGCTCCGCTGGCAACACATCGACCTTGAGCGAGGCGTGATCACGATCCGGCGCGCGATCGCCGAGGTTCGTGGTGAGACAGAGGAGAAGGACACCAAGACTCATCAACGCCGCCACGTCACGATCGACCCCGGCACGGTCGCGGCCCTTGCCGAGCATCGCCTGCGGTGGGTGGAGCGCTGCGCCGCACTCGAGCTCGAGCTCGCGCCGGACTCCTTCGTCTTCTCGCCGTCCCCGACCGGGCAGGAGCACCTGACGCCGTCGTCGGTGACGCAGCGGTACAGCAAGATGGCCGACCGCCTCGGCATCGACACCCACCTCCACAACCTGCGGCACTACTCCGCGACCGAGCTCATCGCCGGCGGGGTCGACGTCCGCACCGTTGCCGGCCGACTTGGGCATGGTGGCGGCGGAACGACGACACTGCGTGTGTACGCGGCGTGGGTCGCCGAGGCCGACCAGCGCGCGGCGCAAGGACTGGCAGACCGACTACCTGATCGACCGCCATCGTCTAAGCCCGACGATGTGGAGCGGGCCAAGATCGATCCGAGGTACCCGTTCGAGCGCATCGCAGTGGATCTGCGTGAGCGGATCGCCGCGGGCGAGTGGTTGGCCGGCGCGCAGCTTCCGAGTGGCAAGCAGCTCGGGGTCGACTTCGACGTGTCGACCGCCACTGCGCAACGCGCGGTCGCGCTGCTGCGGGCGTGGGGACTTGTGGCGGTGAGTCGCGGCGCTCGGCCGGTCGTGACACAACCTTCCCCGTGCAGCTCGAAGGACCTCACGTGACTTGCGCCTGAGCCGCGGGCGTGGGGTGGTCGAGGCCGATCTCGACCGGCGACGCCACCGGAACAACGCCAACGAGCTCGGGCTGTCGCCCACGGCGATCAGAGGCGCCAACCATGCGAGAGTGCCGCCTCCGCACGGGACCGCACGTGGCACCGCGGGGCGGTCGTGAGGGCGTGCCAGGCTGTCCGGCGTGGGGGAGAACCCGGAGCTGGAGCACGGCAGGGCACGGGGGAGGGCGTGGAAGAGGGGCCTCGGCAGAGACCTGGAACGCGCCGAGATCGAAGCCTCGCCGGGGACGCCCCCGCTGGCTCGGCTGAGCAGGGCCGCGGGGAAGCGGTGAGCACGCGCCGCGGTCGCGGGGGGCAGCCGTGCGCGTTGTGCGCGCACCGCCCATCGTCGCGCAGGGGCGAGCACGTTCTACCGACCTGGCTCATCGACGCCCGGTTCCCGGCCAGCGACCGTCCCTTCACCAGCGGCCCGACCGGGCAGGCGATCCGCAGCTACGACCACTTCCAGCGGGTGATGCTCCCGTGCTGCCGCGAGTGCAACAGCGTGCTCGAGCACCGCTTCGAGACCCCGGCCCACGAGGCCATTGAGCGCTTGCTCGATGGTCACGAGGTCCCCCCCGGGCCCGACGCCGACCTCGTGCGCCGGTGGCTGCTCAAGACCTGGCTGCTCCTGGCCCACCCCCGCGCGGAGTACAAGGACTCCGTCCTGCAGGGCGCGGTGCTGCGGTGGCGCCACGCCCCCTGGGTCTTCGGCTGGATGGTGCAGGGGACCGAGCCGCCCGAGGGCCTCTCGGCCTGGGCGTTCCGGTACGTAACCCCCTACGAGAAACCCGAACAGCCGGAGCTCGTCGACCTCGCGACCGGGTGGCGCGACGGTACGTTCGTTGAACCCGAGGTCTTCGAGCTCGCGCTGCAGACCCTCAACGTGGTCGTCGTCCACCACCCAGGGCTTCGTCTCGAGCTGGCAGCGGAGCGACGCGGCGAGCTCGTCCGGCTCTGGCCCGCCCCACGGGGCACCGCCATTACGGGGCTGCCCACGCACCACGCCAGACCGGTGCTGTGGCGGGTCGGCTGACTCGGTGCGCGCGACGGCGTACGTCGTCACGAAGTGGTCGGCGGCGCCGCGAGCCGTTCGTGCTGCAGCTCGGCCACCGCGCCCTCGAAGGTCCACCCGTCCGGCGCGGCTGAGTGGAGAAGCGGCCATGTCGCCGTGTCGAGGTCGAGGTCGTGGGCGTTCTTCAGCGCCCGGAGCACCTTCGGGGCCGCCCTGTACCGCAGCCCGTCGTCGATGAGGCGGTAGCGGTGGGCGGTGAAGGGCAGCTCGGCGTCCTCGGCCCCGCCGCCCTCGACCGTGCCGTCGCTGCGCCGGCCCTCGGCGCGCTCGACGTCGATCAGCCCGAACCGCGCGAGGTGGCGCTGCGCGACGAGTCCGGCACGGTCGCCGCCGAACGCCCACTCCCAGTCCTCAGCCGACACCGCGACCTCCCCGTCACCGCCGTCACGGCGGTCCTGTTCGCTGCGGGCGAGCAGGTACAGGTACGTGACGATCTCGCTGTCGCTCAGGACGTGCACCCACCCGTTGATCCAAAACTCGACGGGCACCTTGATGGCCGGCTCGTCGTCCTTGGGGCGCCGGTAGGTCGTCGCCGAGCTGGTGAGGTTGTCGCTGGCCTCGTTGAGCAGAGCAAAGCCCTCGAAGCGGCCGCGGCCTTCGGGGTACCGCGCCTGGATACGGCCGTGGGCCTCGAGACGGGCCAGGGCGGCGCGCAGCTGCTCGGAACGGTTGTCCTCGGGCGTGCGAGCCGTCCCGGTGCTCCGGCGGCGGTTCACGGTCGGCGTGGCGATGAGCTCTTGCCAGCTCGGTCGACCCTCGACCTCGGAGTGCCGCAGCGCCCGCGTCGTCGGACGTCCGGCCTCGAGTCTAGTGCGACGGCACGTGACCTCGAACAAGATCACCAGCAGCACCTGTACTGCGCAACCCTTCGGGGTCGACACCGCCCGCAGCGGGCTGTCTCCCAGCGCACCCCGGTGGCGCAGCAGGTCGGCGCGCAGCGGCACCTGACGCGGCCGCACGACGCGCCATACCCGGGCGCGCGCCGCGGCGACGCGCTCGTCGAGCGGGCCCGCGCGCCCGGCCGACCCGGCGAGCCCGCGCAGCCGGTTCATCCGCACGTCGGTCCGAGACGTCGCCGAGCGCCCTACCGGTCCCGTGGACCGTCTCCGACCCATCTGCGCGCCTCCGACTGTCCGGGATTGACTGCTCCTTAGCGCTCCGTTGTCGCTCCCCTTTGACGGTCCACGTGTACGCGTAGGGGCAGTCTATCCCGTCCACGTCGAGGCGGGACACCGAGGTGCCGGCACGCTCATCGTGGGTGTCAAGAGCCGCTGACCTGCAGCGACAGAGAGGACACCACCCGCATGAACATCGATATCAAGGTCCCCGACCTGATCCCGCTGGTGCAGGCGCTCCTGCCCCACGCCGGGCCCGCCGCGCTGCTGCTCCTCGTGGCCGGCCTCGTGCTGGGCGTGCTGGTCCCGGCGGTCTGGTCGCAGCGCTCGACGCGGCGCTGTGCGGCGGCCGCCGTCCTCGACCGCATCCTGCAGACGGTGGAGCGCATCGCGGCGGTCTCCGCCCGTCTCCTCGCGCGCGTCGCGTTCAACCCGCCCCTGCCGTGACCCGCGTCGGCAGCTGCACCGTCGACGTGGCCCGCAACGCAGACGGTGCAGCGCCGGCCCATGGGACCACGTCCGGATCGCGGAGAGGGCGTCGCCGAATCGGGCGACCTGCCTTCTCCGCGCTCGGGGCCGTGGCGTACCCCTGGCGAGGCACGTCGTGGGGGAGGGGCTGGTCGTCGTGACGGTGCAGGTGTCGGTGCAGGCGTGCACTGTCCGGGAGCTCGCGGCCGCGGCGCCCGAGCTGAGCTGGACTCCGGTCTGCACGGTCAACGAGCAGCTCGACGAGCCCGACGAGCTGTCCGCGACCAGCCTCGGCAAGCTGGACGACCCGACGTTCCTGTGCGTCCGCGCCGCGCTGCCCCGCGAGCCCGGGCTGTACCTGTGGACCGCCGCCCCCGACGGCGCCTGGTCCGGGCAGTCCAGCGACCGCGCGGTGATCTACCTCGGCCGCGCCACCGGCGCCGGTGGGCTGCGGGCGCGTCTCGGCGACGAGCTGCGCTGGGTCCGCAACGGCGTTGGGCGAACCGCGAACTACCGGCAGGCCAACTTCCACGGTCATCCCCGCGCGATGATCATGCACGACGCGCGGACCCTCTACGCCGTCACCGCCGATCGTGAGCAGGCTGCTGAGCTCGAGCGTGAACTGCTCGCCGTCGCCTCCTACGGGTGTGCGCTCAGCCCGCTGGCCAACGGCAGCAGCTGGTGGAGCAGCTCCACTCATCAGCGCCGCGCTCGCCAGCGCGGCTACGACCGCCTCGTCGCCGCCGGCCTGCTCATCGACCCGATCCCGTAGACCGCCGGCCGCTGCGCCCAGCCAGCCGCGACCGTCATGGCACCGGCGCGACCTCGTCCAGCGGCACGGTCGGGACGGCGATCCAGCCTTCGAGCGCTGCAAGCTGCCCCTGCGGGCTGCCCGGCGCCGGCGGGCCCTCCACCCCACCCGGAGTGCAGGCCGCAGCGGCCACCAGGGCCGCGACCAGTGCGTCAACGACGTCGTCGCCGCACGCCGGGTGCTCCACCGCCGCGACCAGTGCGCCATCCGGGATTAGGACGGGACCGTCGCCACCGTTCTCGCCGACCCGGTTGGACGCGGTGAGCTCGCGCAGCAGCGCGCGACGCGCGAGGAGCGCGGCGGGGTCAGCGCGCTTGTAGCCCGCCGTCTCCGAGGTCGCCAGCCCCCATAGGCCCACAGCAAGGGCGGGGTAGACCTCGACCAGGCGCCCCCGACCGGCGCGGTCGATCAGGCCGTGCCCCCGCTCGCGCTCGTGGCGGCTGACCAGAGCCGCCCAGCGCATCGCGACCGCCCCGATACGGTCCGAAGACACCGACAGGGCGTTCACTCCGTAGCGGTCGGCTAGGTGGCGGTCGGTCGCCCGCAGCCGCAGCTCCCGCCGGTCCTCGGGCTCGGCGTCGGTCGGCCAGGGCCCACGGGATCCGTGTGCGGCGACCGCGGCGATGAAGCTGCTCGGCCACCCAAACGGGCAGTCGATCCCGACCTTGTGCCCGTCCTCGAGGGCGTCGAGCAACGCCTCGGTGCCGGCCGAACCGTCCGCTGAGTCGCAAACCAGCCGCGCGTGCCCCTGGATGCCGCCTGCCGAGGTCGTCCAGTCGATCGCAACGACGGCCGTGCCTCGCGCGGTGGCGGACAGGTCGATCCCCACAGTCCTCATCGCGTCATCGTCTCGATCACGCCCGCTGAAGCTCGCACGGCCAAAGAACGACGAGCAGCCAGGACTGCGATGAGGGCCGCAAAGCGTCGCGAGGGATGCCTCTGGAGTTCCTACTCCGTGCCCAGGCACAGCTGCTCGTCGGAGAGCTGGACTGACCGCTCGCCCCTTCGGTGGCGTTCGCCGGGGCCTGCGTCTAGTGACACCCTTGGCGGGTGCCCGACTCTGAGTCCCCGAATCAGGTCGAACTTGAGCACCGCGACGTCCCGGGCGCGATGACCGCGAAGATCGCCGCCAGCCGGGCGCCGTTCGTGCCTCCCGACATCGAGTTGCTCCAACGCTGCCTCAGGTACTGCCCGGGCGCGGAGATCGTTCATGGTCGGCCCGAGTGCGGTGATGGCGGCTGCGACGGCCGTCAACTCAACGCCTGGCCGTATCCCTGCGAGTGCTGCGCCATCTCGTGACGCCGCTTCAACCCGCGGCGGCCGAGACGCTCGCTCACCAGCTCCTCGCGGACGCGTTACCACGGCGGTGGTCCCACGTCGTCGCGGTCGCGGCGAAGGCTCGTCGCATCGCGAGCTCGCTCGAGCAGGACGGAGAGCTCCTCGAAACCACCGCGTGGGTCCACGACGTCGGGTACGCGCCGCCGGTCGCCACCACCGGCTTCCATCCGCTCGACGGGGCACGCTTCCTAGCTGCACAGGCCGCGCCAGCGCGCGTCGTCGACCTGGTTGCCTTCCACTCCTCGGCATGGGCCGAGGCTCGGGAGTTCGGCCTCGCCAAGGAGCTGGCGACGTTCGAGGACGAGCGGTCGCTGACCCGCGACCTGCTCTGGTATTGCGACATGACCACCGGACCGGATGGCACCGACCTCGGGTTCGAGGACCGCATGGCTGAGGTTCGAGAGCGGTACGGCCCCGACCACTACGTCACGCGCGCGCTCGACGCGGGCATGGACGAGCGCCGAGCGGCGGTCCGCCGGTCCAGGGAGTGGCTGACGTCGGTCGGGCTCGCCGATCAGGTGTAGTACGGCGGCGCGTCTAGCCGGAAACCGTGCTCGATCCGCAGCCGGATCGACGGGTGGATGTCGATGCCGGCGATGTCTTCGCGGGGCACCCATACGACCTCGCTCGACTCGTCGCTCGTCCGCGGTGAGCCGGCGACCGGGCGCGCGCGGAAGCAGATCGAGAACTCCTGGCGAACCTCGCCGTCGTCGTAGGCCAAGACGTGGTCGGGGTTCGAGTAGATGCCGACAAGGCTCGTCACCTCGACCGTGATCCCTGTTTCTTCCTCAGTTTCGCGGACAACAGTCTGAGTCATCGTCTCGCCGAGCTCGTGGCGACCACCTGGCAGGGCGTAGTAGCCGTTGTCAGTACGCCGGATCATCAGCAATTGCTCATCGTCATCGAGGACGAACGCACTGACCGCGATGACGATGCTGTTCGCCCGAGGCGCCTCTGGGTTCTCGAAGTAGTCGGTTCTGGCCACGCCGCTACCACTCAGCCGGCTTCGACTGCTCCCACACGTCCAGGAAACTGCGCTCGTAGGTGTCGAAAACATCTCCCGCCGCGAGCTTCCGTAGGTGCATCGCTGGTGCATGCGGACCTGGAACTCCGAAGACGTGCATGTTGACGATCATCTCATCGTCGAACCGGAAGATCGAGTTGTAGAGCGTGGTCTCGTGAAAACGGAACTCGACGCCCTCCGTGTGCAGTAGGGGTCGATAGCTAGCGAGGCCGTACCGGATGCGCGCCCCGAGCACTCCAGGGCCGAGCTTCTCCTCGGCACTCCGCCGCTCGGTGGCCTCGCTCTCAGGCTCCCCGAACGCGATCCGAACGTCGACGCCGGCCTCCGCCTTCGTCTTGACGGTGGCGATGAAGCCTGGCCGCTCGTGGAGGAACTGCCCCGCGTGCACCAGCACGTCGATGCGCTCCGTAGCGCCCTGGAGCAGGTCGTCCCACACCCGGGCGGGCACGTCACTGCGGTGCGGGAACGTCTCCACGATCTCCGAGGTCGCGGCCTTCCTCTGCCGCTGAGCAGGCACGGCCCCTGGCCACAGGTAGGACTCACTACGTCCGACGAGGGCCGCCAGGGCACCCCTGTGACGGGGGTATGGCACTCGATCTTGGGTGAGCCAACGCTCGACGGTCTTCGCGTCGACCCCGACCTGGTCGGCCGCTGTGGCTGTCGAGTGGCCGGCGTGCATCAGGGCATCACGGAGACGTTCGTTGGCCATCTCGGACCTCCAGGCCTTGCCTAGGGACGACTTTATTCTAGCGAAGACGTCCCTAGTTGTCCTGCCTGATGGTGTAGGCGTCCCCTGCTTTTTTCGCACTCTTGCGTTGCCTCGCCGCCACTCGGTGAGCACGGAGGAGCTTCGGAGGACACAGTGACACTCAACGAAAGGACTGCGACAGCGCCGACGTTCTACGACGTGGCCGAGGTCGCCGCAATGTTCAAGATGTCGCGCATGACGGTCTACCGCGCCATCAATTCCGGCGAGCTGCGAGCAATCCGTATCCGCGGTCGGCTGCTGATTCCAGCCACGGTGATCGATGGTCTCGTCGCCGAGGCGACGGCCGAGCGATCGGAAGCTGACGGACCTGCGTTCGACGTCTTCAAGGGGGGCCGGTCGTGAGCGTCGGTCTCCTGATCCTCTTCGCGATCTTGGGCGCGTTCATCTGCGCCAAGACCCGTTCCGCCGCTGGCGCCGTGGTGTTCTCCCTCGTGGCGTTGGTGCTGTTCATCGGCACGCCGGTCGGGCAGGGCCTGCCAGCCGCGATCACCGGGTTGATGTCAGCCGTGGACCAGGCCACGACGCCCGCTCTGTCCGGGGCTGCAGACGCAACGGCGGACGGCTAGAGCCGGCGCCTCGCTGTGGACCTGCTCAAGGCCGCTTGGCCGAGCAACTTGGCGGAGCCGCTGCACGCGGCGCGGACCAGTGAGTCCCGCCGAGCGTGAGCGGGCCGTTCCTCCCGCCTCAAGGGCGCCTGCGGCGCCGCTGCGCGGCCGGACGCTGTCCGGCCCTTGACCCCGGAGACCTCGCCGACCCGCGGCGCCCGCACGCGGGGTGGAGGCAGCCAGGACGCCTCCACCCGCACCGAGCGGGACCCACTGACCCCATCTGCGACTGCCGCGGATGACCAGCTTCTGAGGAGATCGATGTGAACGAGACGACGTTGACCATCGTCGGGAATCTGACCGACGAGCCGGAGCTGCGCTACCTGCCCAGCGGCGCGGCGCGCGCGGGCTTCACGGTTGCTTCCACGCCGCGGCGGTTCGACCGCCAGCAGGGGGCGTGGATCGACGGGGATGCGCTGTTCCTGCGCTGCGTGGCATGGGGCCCAACCGCGGAGCACGCCGCGGAGTCGCTGGACAAGGGCGACCGAGTGGTGGTGGCGGGTCGCCTGCGGCAGCGGTCCTTCGAGACCGCGGACGGCCAGCGCCGGCAGGTGATCGAGCTCGAGGTCGACGAGCTCGGGGTGTCTCTGCGATTCGCCACGGCCCGGTCTCATCGCACGGCGGTGACGCACGCCAACGGCACCGATGAGGTGGAGCCGGCTGCCGCTGACTCGACGGAGGACCTGGTGGGCGGCCATGGCTGACAGGAACTGGCGAGTTCAGGCGGCCTGCCGCGGTGTGGACCCGGAGCTGTTCTTCCCGGAGTCGTCGGACGAGCCCCTCGTGCGCAAGCAGGTGGCCGCGGCCAAGGCGGTGTGCCGCACTTGTCCGGTGCGCGAGGAGTGCCTCGCCGAGGCGCTGGAGCGGCTCCCTCACGGAGTCGCCGGCGGGATGACCGAGCACGAGCGTCGGCGAGCTCGGACGCAGCGTGACCGCCCCGGGCCGCGGAAACCGCGGTGGCTAACGCTGCTCGAGGCCGGGTCGTCGCAGCCTGAGGTCGCCGCGGAGTACGGGGTGAGTGCCCGCACCATCGCCCGCTGGGCCGCCCGCCTTCCCTCCGAGCTCGCCGCGCAGTCGACCACGGCTCAAGGGGGTGACCCCCGGTGAGCGCGCTTCACGTGAGCCGGCGCGAGCAGGCGGCGTGGTCGACGCGCGAGCACGTCCGTCGGGTCGCGGTCATCGCCTTCGACACGACCGAGCAGCAGGAGCCGATCGAGGGCTTCCACGGGGTGTCCCGCCCTGTGCTCTCCGACCCCCTCGCCGGCGTGCGGGCCGGACGACTCGTCGCCGACGTCGCGGCGGGTGCGCTCCGAGACTGGGCGCTGCGGGCCCGCGGCGCTGGACACAGCTGGGACGCGGTCGGCCGGGCACTGGAGCTTCCCCAGGAGTCGCTCGGCAGCACCCGGGCGGAGGCGGCGTGGGAGTGGCTCATCGAGCACAGGCCTCCACCTCCCACGGCGAGCACCGCGCCGGACTCAGCGGTGTGGACCTGCACCACCTGCCGCGCCCGAGTGCGCGACAGCGGCCCGTTCGCCTCCCACCCCGATGACCGGGAGTCAGGCCACTTCGCCGACTGCGCCCGCCGCGTGGCGGCACTTAAGGCCTGGCGGAACGACGAGGAGGGAGAGGGCGATGGCTAGCCTCCGAACCTCGAGCGGGACACCGCGTCGCGCCGCAGGATCGACGATGCCGCTGCTGCTGGGCGTCGAGCTGGTCCGTGCTGACGTCGCGAACGACGTGCTCGGGCTCGAGCTCGGGGAGGCGCCGTGCGGCGGCCCGATCACCTGGGTCCTGATCATCGACGGCGTCGTGGCCGGGCGTACCGACGAGCCGATGACCGACGACGCCGCGCAGGGCTGGGCGCGCCGGATCACCGGGGAGGGCGTGCATTTCCAGCTCGCCCGCACCACCACCGGCGGCTACTGGCTCGCCGACACCGATCACGGCTCGCAGACCCAGAGCGGGTGGTCCGGGTGACCGCGAGTCTGCTGATCCTGGCGCTGCTGGCCGGTGCAGTCGTGGTGTCGATGATGCGCGGCGCGGTCCGACAGGCACTGCTGTTCGGGGCCCTGGCGTGCCTGCCGGCGACCACCCTGATCCAGGCGCTGTCATGGCCGGCTCTCCTCGTTGCCAGCGCGGTGCTCGCGCTGGTTGCCTGGCACCGCTGGTCGCGCAGCCGCTCGATCGTGTCTCGGTGGTCTGCGCGGTCGCGCCGCCGCGCGGGCGTCGCCTCCAGCCTGGACGTGGCCCGCCACGCCGGGACGGTGGCGACCCGCCGGCGTGCGGGAACCGTCCGGCCGTCGCTGGGCTCGCTGACCCGCCGCGAGGGGTGGGCGACGCCGACCTCGGCGGTCGGGGTGGAGCTGTGCCGGGTCGGGCTGCAGCGGGTGTGGTCCTCGGTCGAGGACGTGACCCTGGTGTTCGGGGGCCCGAGGACCGGCAAGACCGGCTGGCTGGCCGGCCGGGTCCTCGACGCCCCCGGCGCCGCGGTGGTGACCTCGACCCGCACCGACCTGCTTGAACTCTGCGCCCCGATCCGGCAACGGAACCGGGGGCCGGTGTTCGTGTTCAACCCGGTCGGGCTGGGCGGGCTGCGCTCGACGATCAGCTTCGACCCGCTGACCGGCTGCACCGACCCGGTGACCGCGATGGAACGCGCGACCGACATGGTCGCCGCCACCTCCCGCGCCTCGCATGGGGACGCGGAGCGATGGGACGCCCAGGCACGCCGGGTACTGGCCGCGCTGCTGCACGCCGCCGCACTCGGCCGCGGCTCGATGCGCGACGTACTCGGGTGGGTCGCCGACAACGACCGCGCCGCCCGCGAGGTCCCGGCGCTGCTGCGCCGCAGTCAGGTCGAGACCTTCGATAAGGCGGCCGAGCAGTTCGTCACCACCAACGACCGCACCCGCACCAGCATCACCAACTCGATCATGCCGGCGCTCGGTTGGCTCAACCATCCCGACGCCGCCGCGGCGGCCGCACCCACCGATCAGCCCTTCGACGTCGAAGCCTTGCTCGCGTCGCGGGCAACGGTGTTCCTGCTCGGTGCGGAGGAAGCCGACACCGGCCCCCTGGTCTGCGCACTGACCGGGCACATCGCCCGGGAAGCCCGCCGCCTCGCAACCGCGAAGCCGTCGGGCCGACTCGATCCGCCGCTGCTGCTGGCGCTGGACGAGGCGGCGCTGATCAGCCCGGTGCCGCTGGAGAACTGGACCGCGGACATGGGCGGGCGCGGGGTCACGATCATCGCCCCGTTCCAGTCGCGGGCCCAGCTGCTGGCCCGGTACGGGGAGCACAAGACCGCCACGATCTTGAACAACACCGGCTCGGTGATGTTGTTCGGCGGCACTCGGGACCAGGCCGATCTTCAGTTCTGGGCGACCCTGGCCGGGGAGCGCGACGAGCGGATCACCACCACCGACCTCCACGGTCGCGTCGCCAGCCGGACGGTGCGCAAGGTGCCGGTGCTCGCGCCGGCGCAGATCGCGAACCTCCCAGCCGGGAAGGTCGTGGTCTATCGCCGGGGGATCGCCCCGGTAATCGGGCGGGCCCGGATGGCGTGGACCCGCAGCGACGTCCGCGCCCTGCGCGCCAAGCCCGCGGTCGGCTGGCGGGGCCGGCAGCAGCGGGCCCGCGCGTGGGCGGAGGTCGGCCTGACCGCGGTGCTGCGACGGCTCGCCAGCCCACGACGAACCACGTGGCGCGCTCGCGCCGCGGGCCTCTGGCGGCGGATGACCACTCGGCCCGTGAGTACGAGCGTGCCGGCGCCGCGCCCTCCCTCGGACGCTCGCCCGCCGCTGGTCATCGATGTCGACCCGGTCGCCCCGCCCGTCCTCGGCGAGCACGACTACCCGCGCAGCAGTGACGAGAGGTGGTTGCGATGAGCCAGCCCGAGCAGGGACGCGACTTCCCGCAGGTGGCCTTGCGATGGCCTGGCAAGCGGCACGAGGCCTACCTCGACACCCGCCCGGACGAGACCTCGCGCTACAACCCGGCCGCGGAGTACGGCGACGTCGACTGGCGCGAGCCGGCCTCCGACGCCGAAGCCGCCGCCCGCACCGCCTACCTACACGATCACTTCCCGCCGGCGCCGGGGTGGCCGACTCGTCGACTGACCGAGGTTGAGGACGCGCTCGGGGACGCCCAGGAGCGCGCGGTGCTCTCCGACCGCGCGCGCGATCCCGACCCCTACGCGTGGGCGCAGTACGAGCGGCTCCAGGCCTTGGAGGGGCACGCGCCGCTACCGGCCCACGGCGCGCTCGACGACCTCCCCCTTGACGAGCACGCCTGGCCGGACACCCTCGCCGCCCCGGAGCGGCAGGACACGGGCTGGCGTGATGAGGACCAGGTCGTCCGCGATCACTTGGCCGACGAGGCCGCGTTCGACGGCCGAGACGCCAGCAGCGACACCGCTGACGCCATTGCCGTGGGTCGCGATGGTCCGTTCTTCGACACCCAGGGACGGTGGTGGCCGTCGACCGGTGCGTGGGCTGCCGGCACCTGCGACCCGAGCCGACGGAACGACCCCGGGTACCTCGAGGCCCCCGACGACCCCGAGCGGCTGCGCCAGCGCGTCGAGGACCTGCGCGCCTCACTCGCCGCGAGAGCCCAGGAGGGCCTTCTCGACGACGAGCAGCGGCGCGAGCAGCTGACCCGCTGGTACGACGACGACCACGCCGCCACACGTGACGCCGACTCCAGGGACAGCGGCGAGGACGGCGTCGGCGGGTCGGGGTGGGCTCGGTGACCCGCCGCCCGCCCGGCCAGGCCGGGTCCGGTGAGGGCGAGGGGGAGTTCGCGCGAGTGGAGGCCCTGGCCGGGTTGGCGCGTGAGGTCGACGGACTGCGCCGCGGCCTCGACGCCCTGCTCGGCACGCCGACGCGGGTGGACGACCTGGCCCGGACCGTCGCCCAGCTCGCCGACGCCGTCGCCGCGACACCGGCGCGGCCGGGCCCGACTGTCGCGCTCTCCTGGCTGACCGCACCCACCGACAGCGAGACGCTCGAGGGTCTGCTCGAGGAGCTGTGCCGGTGGCTGCACGCGGTGTTCCTGCGCTACCCCGACGGGGTCGCGGTGCTGCCCGAGTGCTGGCTCTGGCACCCCGACGTCGTCGAGGAACTGGTCTGGCTGATGTCTGCCTGGCGCGGCGCCTACGAAGGCCGCGGCGCCTCGGTGCAGCTCGCAGGCGATTGGCACGACCGGCAACGCCCTGGCGTGGTGCGCCGCCTCAAGACCGCCGTGGGGTCCTGTTCCCGGGAGCGCCACCAGACCCGACCCGGCTGGGCGACCGCTCCTCTCGGAGCTAAGCCGGTGCCCGGGGTCGAGGCCACCACGTCGATCGCCTGGTGGTGGGCCGGCGCCCGCGACGACGCACCTCCTGAGCCGGCCCCCGACGGCACGACGGCGGAGGACGGTTCCGGGATCGGTGCCGCGGTGAACGGGGCCGAGCGCGGGCGGTGGTCGCGGTGACCGCCGCCGAGCAGGCCGAGACCCGCGTTCAGCAGCGCGCCCGCGAAGCCGCCGAGCGGGCCGAGTGGGACCGGCTAACGAAGATCTACTTCGCGCACATGAACGCGGTCGCGCCCGACCAGTTCCACTGCTTCTGCGGCAGCCTCGACGACCTCCGCCACGCCGTCGCCCGCCTCGACCGCGAAGCCCTCCGTCACACCGGCCGCAATCCCGGTTCGTCGTCGTCTGGCGGAGCCCCTGCAGGTAGGGCAGCCCGCGGCGCTGCCAGCACGGTCGGGGCCGTCGAGCAGGGCGATCAGGACCAGCAGCGTCGCGAGCAGCTCACCCAGTGGCACAACGCTGACCGGAGCGTCGAGCGCAGCAGCGGCGACGCCGACACGGACTGATCGCTCGTGACCAACCGCGAAACCGACATCGAGGCTGCGCGAGGTGATCGCCTGCCGGGGGCGCGTGGAACGGGTGCGCTGCTGTGGCTACCTGGGTTGGCGGTCGCGCTCGGCGCGGCCATCGCCACCGCGCACGGGCTGTTCGAGGTCGCCGTCGCCGCCCGCGTCCCGACCGGGATCGCGTGGCTGTACCCGCTGATCACCGACGGGCTCGCGCTCGTCGCCTACGGCGCCACTGCCCGCCTGCGGGACGGCGCGGCCCGCTACGCCTGGGTCGTGGTCGTCTCCGCCGCCGGCCTCTCCGGGCTCGCCCAAGCCACCTACCTCGCCAGCGGCCCCACCGTCGAGGTCGCCCCCGGTCTGCGGTTCGGGGTCGGCGCCTGGCCCGCCGTCGCCGCGGCAGTGGTCGCCCACCTGCTCTACCTGCTCGCCGCGGCGAGCCCTCGCGGTGGTCAGCCCGAACCTGTTCATTGCCCATCGTTGAACGCCGGCGCTGTACAGACACAGGTCCGGCCCGGTGCCGTTCAGCCCGAGTCCGGGAAGAACGCGGACCCGCTGGTTCCCGGGCGCGCCGGCGACAGCGGCTCGGCTGTCCCGCCGCCGCGGGCAACGGCCTCGCCGGCCCGCGACCGGGCCGAGGCGGCCGCGTCGCGGCACGCCCAGCGTCACGGCGCCTGGCCGACCGTCTCCGAGCTCGAGACCACCGCCGAGGTCTCCCGCGGCACCGCCGCCGCCGCGCTCAAAGCGCTTCGAGACCGACCACTGCCCCTCCGTCTGATCAACACCACCGAGAACGACCCCACCGACGAGGCCCAACCATGACCACACAGCAGCCGACCACGACGACCACGAGCAACAACCATGACCAAGACAAGAGCCAAGAACCACGACCACTTCCCGACACCGATCACTACGCCGAACAGACGACACGACACGACCAACAGGACACTCGAACGAAAAGATCAAGGGAAAGATCAGAAGACGCACACCGAGGCATCACGATCCGAGGGTCGCGGCCGGCCCTCCGGCCGGCCGCCAAGCGGCAAGGTCGCCGTCCACTGGACTGTTGATCTTCACTGCTCGCGCGAGGGCCGTCCACGGAGGTGGTCCGGGTGCTGAGCGTCGCGACGGGCTACAACCCGGATTACCTGTTGCGCGAGGTCGCGACCGGGCGGGAGAACTACTACACCGGCGCGGTCGCCGAGGGCGAGCCACCGGGACGTTGGTGGGGTGCGGGCGCCGAGACCCTCGGGCTGCGCGGCGAGGTCGACGCCCAGGACATGAGCGCGATCTACTCCCGATTCCTCGACCCCCGTGCTGAGGGCTTCCGCGACCCCGCCCGCTGGGACGAGCTCGGCGAGGACGCGACGCTCGGGCACGCCGGGCGGGCATACAAGTCAGCCGAGCAGTTGTACGCCGAGGCCCTCGAGCGCGAGCCGGGCGCCTCGGCTGAACGCCGCGATGAACTCCGTGTCGAGGCGAGCAAGGCGGTGCGGCAGAACGTCGCCTTCCTGGACCTGACGTTCAGCGTTCAGAAGTCGGTGACGCTGCTGCACACCGCGTTCGAAGCCGAGGAGGTCAAGGCCCGGAACGCCGGGCTCGAGCAGGAGGCCGCCGAGTGGGGCCGGCTGCGCGAGACCGTCGAAGACGCGATCTGGCGCGGCAACGACGCCGCCCTCTCCTATCTGCAGGAGCACGCCGGCTACGCCCGCGTCGGGCACCACGGCGGTGCCGCCGGCCGGTGGGTCGACGCGCAGAACTGGGTCGTCGCCAGCTTCTTCCAGCACGACTCCCGCGACCACGACCCCCAGCTGCACATCCACAACGCCACCCTCAACCGCCAACACGCCGACGACGATGGGCAGTGGCGCACGCTGGACTCCCGCGCGATCCACCGGCTCAAGCCCGCGGCCGCCGCGATCGGGGAGCGCACCACCGACGAGGCGCTGATCCACGAGCTCGGGGTGGCGATGGCGATGCGCCCCGACGGGATGGCCCGGGAGGCGACCGCGGTCGACCCCGGCTCGCGTGACATGTTCTCCTCCCGCGCCCACAAGATCAGCGGACGGGCCGCCGAGCTGATCGAGCAACTTGAAGCCTCCCAGGGGCGGGAGGCGACCGGTCTCGAGCGCGACCGCATCAAGCGGCAGGCCACCATGGCCACCCGCGCCGCGAAGTCCCACGGCGGCGAGACCCGCGAGCAGTTCCTCGCCCGCGTCGACGACGAGCTGCGCGCCGAGGTCACCGGCGGGCTCGCCGGGATCGCGCACGCCGCCCGCGCCCAGCACGAGCAGGACCGCGCTGAGCCCGACAGGTTCACCGCGACCGAGGTGATCGAGGCGGCGCTGGAGGCCGTCCAGGCCAAGAAGACCAGCTTCACCCACGCCGACGTCGTCCGGGAGATCAACGCACTCCTGCCCGACCACCTCGGCACCCCCGACGGCACCGACGTCGCGGTTTTGCTGCGCGGCCTGGCCGACCGGGCCATCGCCCTGGTCGAGCAGGTCGAGCAGGTCGACACGGCGGCACCTGGTGAGGGTCTCGAGCCCGAGATGTTGCGGCGCCGGGACGGGTCCTCGGTCTACATGGCGCCGGGCGGACGCTCCTACGTCACCCGCGAGCACCTGCGCAGCGAGAACCGCCTGCGCGCGGCCACCGCCGCACGTGACGGGGTGCGGCTCACCCCGAGCGAGGCGGACCGGTTCGTCGAGCACCTCCGCGGCGAGGGCATCGAGCTCGGCGTCGACCAGGCCGCCGCCGTGACCGGGGTCCTCACCTCCGGCGCGCGCCTGGAGACCCTCATCGGGCCGGCGGGCACGGGCAAGAGCTTCGTCGTCGGCTCGCTCGCCCGCGCCTGGAGCGACCCCGCCCTCCGCCACCCGGAGGAGCCCGAGCGCCGTGTGTTCGGGCTGGCGACCGCCCAGCTCGCCGCCGACGTCCTCACCGAGGAAGGACTGACCACCGCGAACACCGCCCGCTGGCTGGCCACCCAGCGCCGCCTCGACTCCGCCCGGGCGACCCACCGGCCCGCCCTCGACACGGACGAGCCCTGGCGGCTACGCCGCGGCGATCTACTGGTGGTCGACGAGTCCTCCATGGCCGACACCGCCGCCCTCGCCGCCGTCCACGCCTACGCCGACGAGGCCGGCGCCAAGCTGCTGCTCGTCGGCGACCCCCGCCAGCTCGGCGCCGTCGGCGCCGGCGGCGCCATGGACCTCGTCGCCCGATCCGGGGCGCGCTACGACCTCGCCGACGCCCGCCGCTTCACCCACGAGTGGGAACGCGACGCGTCGCTGCGCCTGCGCGCCGGCGACCCCGAGGTCATCAAGGACTACCACCGCCACGGACGGCTGCTCGACGCCGGCACTCTCGCCGAGGCCGAAGCATCCGCGGCCCGCGCCTGGCTGGCCGACACCCTCGCCGGCCACCGCTCCCTACTGGTCGTCGACACCAACGACGCCGCCGCTCGCGTCTCCTCCTCGATCCGCGACGAGCTCGTGCGCCTTGGCCGCGTCGACGAGCACGGCCTGCCGCTGCGCGACGGCACCACTGCCGGCGTCGGCGATGTCGTGCAAGGTCGGCGTCTCGCGTGGGAGCTCGCCGGCTACGAGGGCAACCTTCGCGGCCCGATCAACCGCGAGCACTACCGCGTCACCGGCGTCCGCGACGACGGCGCCCTCGCAGTCAAGGTCGTCGCCACCGACGAACCCTTCCACGCAGGAGCCGAGAGCGAAGGCGGTGCCGGAGAGGCCGAGGGGGAGAGGCTCGTGCTCCCACCCGAGTACGTGGCCGACCACCTGACGCTGTCCTATGCGGGCACCGTGCACGCCGCCGAGGGCGCCACCGTCTGGAGCGCCCATCCGGTGGTCACGCCCCGCACCGACCTCAACGCTCTCTACGTGGGGCTCTCTCGCGGCCGCGAGGCCAACACCGCGCATGTCGCCACCCTCACCGGACCCGAGGACGCCGCCCACGGCTCCGAGACCGACGTGGTGCACCGCGACCCGCGCGCCGTCTTCGCCACCATCCTCGACACCCGCGAGGCCACCGACGAGGCGCACCGGTCCGCCACCACCGCGCAGGAGGACGCCGCCGCTCGAGCCGCGTCGGTGCAGACCGCGGGGGAGCGGTTCGCCGCCGTCGCCCACGACGCCGCCACCGAGCGCACCGCCCGCTGGCTCGACGCCCTCGTCACCCACGACGTCCTCGACCCAGGCGATCGGCAGCGGATCGCCGCCGAGGACGGCACGGCCGGGCTGACCCGGCTGCTGCGCCAGGCCGAGATCGCCGGCCACGACCCTGCCGAGGTCCTGCGCGGCGCCGTCGCCGACCGTCCCCTCGACGGCGCGCGCCGGGTCAGCGACGTCATCCAGGGCCGCATCCGCGCCGAGCACACCTCGAACCCGCCGGCGACACCTGGTCCGACTGGATGCCGCGCGACATCGACCCCGCCACCCACCGCTACCTCGCAGCGCTCGCCGAGGCCGCCGACACCCGCACCCGCGAGCTCGGTGAGCGGCTCGCCGCGCAGCCCCCGGCCTGGGCCACCCGCGCTCTCGGTGCGGTCCCCGACGACGACGCGGCCCGCGACACTTGGATGGTCCGCGCTGGCGCCGTCGCGGCCCACCGCGAGCTCGGCGGCCACCCGCTCGACGATGACGGCACGGCGAGGACGCAAGCACGCGACGATCCCAGTGACGGGCGGCCTGCGAGCGCCACCGAGGTGCTCGGCTCCGCCCCGCCACGTGGGCACGTCGAGGCCCACGCCGCCTACCGCGCCGCGCACCGCGCCACGGGACTGCCCGACCACCAGCGCGACGAGCTCGAGTGCTCACCCGCCGGTCACCGCGTCCGGGTCCGGGCATGGGAGCGCGAACAGATCTGGGGCCCGGCCTACGTCGAGAACCTCCTCGCCGGCACCCGCCAAGCCGAAGTACGCCACCGGCAGACCGCCGAGCTGCGGCGCGCCGAGGCCGACACCGTGCCCGACGACGCGCAGCGGGACCGCCTCACCCGCGAGGCCGACCACGCCGCCGCGCTGGCCGAGAGCCTGGGCCGCCACGGAACGACGCTCGAACAGCAGTCCCAGACCTACGCGCACTGGTACGCCGCCACTGCCATGACCCGCGCGCTCGGCGAGGCCTCCGCGCAGTATCTCGCCGAGCAGCACGCCGCCGACGAGCCTGAGCCAGCGGTCACCGCCGAGGAATGGCTCGCCCTCGACCGCGCCGCCCGCCGCGAGGACGACGTCCACCGCGACATCACCGTCATTGACGTTGACGAACGGCCTCGCAGCGACGAGCAGTGCATCGAGGCGGACTACGGCAACTCCCACCGGCCCGGCGAGCTCGATCGTGGCGAGGACGACGTCCAGGAGGACGACCCCGACGCTGGCGAACCAGGCGACGAGTCCACGACGGACGACCGCAGCAATCGCGACGATGTGCCCCTGGCGGAGACCGACGTCCCCGACATCCGTGACACCGCCGACGGGACACCCAGTGGCGTCGACGAGGACAGCATCCACGCCCCCGACACCGACGAGGTTGGGGCCGCGGCCGCCCGCGCTCACGAAGCCGCCGCCGAGCTCCGCAACCGCGAAGCCCTCGAAGCCCGCCACGAGGCGGACGAGCGCGCGCAACAACTAGCCGCCTGGCACGAGGAGGACCAGCCCGCAGCCGAAGAGACACTCGACGTCAGCCACGACCAGGACATCGCCGACTCGGACGACTACGTCGACGCGGAGGTGTGATCCGGCCGACGAGGACCCGCTGGCCCGGTCCGATCAGCTTGCGGGCGAGTGAGCGCTTCGCGGATCATTGCCGCGCAGTCCCGCCGCAGCTCGGCCGACGCGCGGGAACCGTCCTCAAGGTGGCGCGGCAGTACCGGCGGCGTGTCATCGATGAGCCCCAGTGCCCAGCTCAGCGCGCGCCCAGCCCCGTCGGCGATGGCCGTCGTCCAGCCATAGGTCGACCACTGTCCCCACCACAGCCGTCGCTCGGCGTTGTCGAGCCGGGCGATCCCGGCCTCGCGCCACCACCCGGGGTCGGGGTACGGCTCGCCGCGCGACACCGCCCCACACACGATGAGCTCGCCCATCGCCCGCCACTGCGTGGGCGCCCCGACATCGCCAGTGGCCGGCGCGGTCATGTGCACCCCACCGACCCAGGCGAGCGCGCACTGCGCCCCGTGGACCTCGGGGGACTTACCGCGCCTCACGTAGGTCCACAGCAGGCCGTGCTCCATCCACATGAACTGCGAGAGCGGCCGAGCGACCCAGCCGGGCACCATGCGGACCCGTGGCGTTCCCGTGACCCGCGGCGCGTCGCCACCCACACCCATGACTGGTCCCCTCAGGCGTCGGGAAGGCCGACGTGTCACGCAGAACTTCTGCGAGAGCGAGTGTGCGCTCGCACCCCGACATCGCGTCATTGCTGGCGTTGCTCCCCGGACGCGGAGTTCGGGCTGCCGCACGGGACAGGTGCGAAAGATCGCCTCTCCGCAGTTGGCAGCGAATGACGGTCGCGCCGCGGAATCGGAGATCCGACGAGCGCTCAGGGGCTGCCCGGCGTGGCGCGGACCCGCCTGCCCGTCAAGGGACAACCGGTGGGACCTGAGCCGACACGAGGCCCGTTTCCGGCCCGTCCGGCAGGAACCTCAGGGTGCGAGGCGGAGCAGGCCCGCTGAGCCCCTGAGGTGGGTACTGACGGCCCTGGTCCCCGGCGTCTCGTCGGCGAGGCTCGGCTGCGTTGCTCCGTCGAGGGAGGCGTCGATGGGCCGCGAGTCGACACCGCGCCGACTCCGCAACTCCACGCTGGTGCTGCGGGTCCTGGCTCGTCGTCAGCGGCTGCGGCGGCGCGATCATTGGAGCAGGGCGGCGTTGCTCGCCCACCAGTCCCGCGCGCTCGCCGAGCTGCGGGCGTTCGCCGGTGATCGGTCACCGTTCTACCGACGGTTCCACCGCGGGATGGGTGATGCCGCTCGGCGAGCTACCGGTCCTGACCAAGGCGCTGGTCATGGAGCACTTCGACGAGGTCTGTACCCGACCGGAGGTCCGCATCGCCGACGTGGAGCGCTATCTGCGGGCTGCTTCGGTCGACGAGCTCCTGGACGGCCGCTACTACGTCGCGGCCACGGCCGGCACGACGGGTCGACGGGGCGTGTTTGTGTGGAGCCCTGCGGAGTGGGTGAACGTCGTCGCGTCCTACAACCGAGCCTTCGACTGGGCCGGCTCCACCGCCGGGCTGACGCGTCGGATCAGGACCGCGGTGGTGAGCTCGACGAATCCCTCTCACCAGTCGGTCCGGGTGGGCGCCTCGGTGCACAGTCGTTGGGTGCCGACCCTGCGCCTGGACGCCGGGGACCCCTTGCCGACCCTCGTCGACCGTCTCCACGACTGGCAGCCGGAGCTGTTGATCGGTTACGCCTCGATCTTGCGCCGTCTGGCCGTCGAGCAGCTCGCCGCTCGCCGCTCGCCTCACCATCGCGCCCCGGTTCGTGTTCAGCGCGTCGGAGGTGCTCACCACGTCCACCCGAACGCTGATCGAACGCGCCTGGGGCCGCCCGCCCCACGACGTCTACGCAGCGACCGAGGCCTCCGGCATCGCCGCGGAGTGCGGCGAGCACCGGGGGATGCACGTGTTCGACGACCTCGTCGTGCTCGAGGTCGTCGACGAGGACAACCGGCCCGTACCCCCCGGCCGGTACGGGGCGAAGGTGCTGGTCAGCGTCTTGTTCTCCCGCACGATGCCGCTGATCCGCTACGAGATGAGCGACAGCGTGCAGTTGGCCGCTGATGCCGACTGTGCGTGCGGACGCCCGTACACGTTGCTCGGGGGCATCCAGGGCCGCGTCCAGGAGGCACTGCGCTTCCCGACGTCCGACGGCGCCACCCGTGAGGTGCAGCCCGTGACGTTCCACCACGTGATGGACACCGTCACGGCCGCGGGCTGGCAGATCGTCCAACGGGCGGCCGGCCTCGAGGTCCTGCTCGCCCGACCCGTCGACGTCGACACGTCGGTCCTGGCGGCCTCCCTGAGCGCGGTCCTGGAGGCCCAGGGCGTCGTTGCGCCCACGGTGACGGTCCGCGCCGTGGAGACCATTCCCCATACCGCTCTGGGAAAGGCACCCCTGATCGTGCGAGGAACCTAGGACGTGGCGCGCGGACGTGTGTCAGCGGTGATGACGTCCACACGACGTCGGTATTCCTCTTCGTCGATCTCTCCGCGCGCGAAGCGCTCGTCGAGGAGCCGCCGGGGCGTCGGACGATCGGTGCTGACCTGACCCGCCCGCCCGATGTAGCGGACCAGTGCGACGATCCCGAAAATGATCAATGCCCAGAACAGCACCATGCTGATGGTCATGAGTCCGTAGCCCCACCCGTTCATGCCGGGGCCGTACCACCACATCATGTCCTCGACCTCCCACGCCGTCGCTCGTCGTCGCCGGCCCCGCCGGCCGCTGCTGTCGCGCAGGACCCGCGCCCTCGGCCGGACGAGGGCGAGCCTCGGCGGGGATCGAACGGTGGGGCAGGGCCCTGCGTCGGCCGCACGGCGAGTCGAAGGACCCTCGTCCGGGACGCCATCGGTCCCTGTGCGGACGAACTCGCAGGTGGTGAGGATCGACGGCAACCCGCCAGACCGAGTGCGCCGGCGAGGGGAGGCCGTCGATGAGCACCAACGAGGTCGCGGTGCTGGTCGCACACCCACCGCGCCGAGGGTCCGCGCAAAACGCGTTCCGTTCACCCGGCGAGCCCACCGTCGAGGGCCACCCGCGCTGTCTGCGCTCGCCGCCTGATCCTGATTCGACCGCCACGCCGTCGAGCGACCAACGGGCTGCCGGCCATCGAGGTCGTCGCCTCCCGCAAAGCCTCGGCGTGCGGTCTGCCCCGCGTGTCGGACGTCCACGAGCAGGTGCAGCGAGCCCAACGGGACCACCCATCCGTGCCGGCCACCACCCGGCCACTCCCGTGAGGCAGAAGCTCATGCACGCCGACATCCCGCAACCCCGCGACGCCGGTGACCGAACGGATTCCTCCCGTACCGCTCTCGCCGACCGAAGCCTCCTCACCCCGGGCGCAGCTCTGAACTTCTTCGCCCGGCGACTCACCAACCGTCTCCCGGTCGCCACCTCAGATGGCGAGCGCCTACTCCAGGACGGCGACCTCGACGAGGGCTCGAGCCGGGAGGACGAGGCGGTCGTCGCGCCGAGTGCGGACCGCCTTCGGCGGGCGCAGAGGCGCCTTCATCGTCACCGCGATCAGGTCCGCAACGTTGCCGAGCAACGTCCTGACGGCGGTCGGGCTTCATCAGAGTGAGCAGCGGCTCATCGCGGATGCCGCCCACTACTGGGCTGACCAGACTGCGACGACCTGGGAGAACGACTCTCATTGGTGCGGCCGGAGCGTCATCGACGAGGACATGTTCAGGCGCATCGGCTCAGCGAACACCTCACTGTTCGACCGACTGGTGACGACGGTCGGCCACGGCAAGCGCCTGGGTCGAGTGCTCGAGTGGGGAGTCGGGGGCGGGGCCAACGCCGTGCGGTTCGCGCCGCGCGCGGACAGCTTCATCGCCTTGGACGTCAACCCCGCGTCCACCTCCGAAGCGGCGCGGCGCGTGGAGGGGGTGTGCGACACCCCGGTCACCGAGGTGGTCATCGACCTCGCCGACCCGGAATCGGCTCGTCAGTGGGTCCCGGACGAGAGCCTCGACCTGTTCGTCTGCCTCTACGTCCTCGAACTCGTCCCCACTCCCGAGTACGGGATGCGGCTGATGCACATCGCGCGGACGATGCTTCGGCCCGGCGGGCTCGCGTTCGTCCAGATCAAGTACGAAACCGGGTCCTTGTCGACGCGTCCTTTCCGTCGGAACTACGGCCGCAACTCGGCAAACATGACGACCTACTCCCTGGACGGATTCTGGAATGCCGTGGCCGATGTCGGGCTTGAGCCCGTCGCCATGGTCCTCGTCCCCGAAAACGATCTCGACCGACGCTATGCCTATCTCCTCTTTCGCAAGGAGCTTGAACCGGTGGATGGCACCACTTAGGGCCCTCGGTGGTGGGCCACGAGGCGGCGGCCGAGGGCAGGATCAGGCCGGCGGCCGAGGCCGCAGAACTCGTCGATGGTCCGGGAAGGATGCGCCGCGACGTCTGCGACGACCGCGAAGGCCGCGATTTTCGTGAGCGCGTAGGCGGCCCGGTAGAAAGAGCAACACCGGTAGGTCGTCCGGGTGCGGGTGGTCACGGTGATGATGATCAGGAGTAGCCACCCTGGGAGGCCGTCGAGCAGGCGAGCAGTCGCAGGACGGAGGTCTGGGCAAACGCGGCGAGGTTGCCCAACGTCATGCTGATGGCGGCGCTCACCGCGACGAGCAGTGGCCAGGGCACGATCGCTTCCGCCCCAACGGGAGAGCGGAGTTGGCGGGACGCTCGGTAGGGACTCGCGCGGGCCACCTACCGCGCATGCCACCCGCGCGCCAGTATTGATCGGGGCGCAGAGGAGCACCTGATGAGGTCTCCGGGTTTCTGGAAGAGCCACTACGTGACCTCCACCGATCCCGACGAGGTGGCACGGGCCGGAAGAACGCTCACGGTCACGTCAGGAGGCGAGACCGTCGAGCTGCTGCTGTTCCCACAGGAAGAGGATGTGCCGAGCATCCTGGTGTCTCCCGGCTCAGGGGGACACGCCTACGTGTTCGCCGAGCTGGCCTACCTCACCCACTGCGCCGGTTACCGGGTATTCGTCATGCCCAAGCACGGTGACAAGACCGTGGACGAGCTCGTCGTCCGACACCGCGAGGTGATCGGGTACATCGCGGCGCGATACAGCGACCGGATCGGTCTTTACGGTGAGGGTTTGGGCGGCTATGTGGGTTTCTATGTCGCTTTGGCGGGCACTCCGTCCGTGGGCAGCATCGCATGCCAGAACTCGCCTGCGATCCTCACCGAACTGGCCTACCACCGGGCCCTCTTGGCGGAGAGTGGTCCCTGGGCCAGGGCAGCGAGCCGCAGGCGGATCATGCTGCCGGTCGGTCGCCAACTGGTGCGACGCGCTCCCTGGCTCCGGGTGCCCATCTCGTCCTATCTGCCGTGGCGGGACCTCGTCGATACCCACGAGGGCGTCCGTGACGTGGAGCGCCGCCTGGTGTCGGACGGCTACTTGGAGGACCCGGACTTCGACCGGTGGTATTCGCTGTCCACGGTGATGTCGCTCGTGAGCACGCCGCCCCCCGCGCCGCTCGTCTCTCTGGCCACCCCGACCATGTTCGTGATCGCCAGCCAGGGGCCGACTCCCGGCTACGTCGCCGATCTCTACGATCGGCTGCCCCTCACCCGCAAACGGATTCTGCGCGTCGAGGGCAGCGTTTACTGGATGCTTTCGCATCCCAGAGAGGCCGCGGCCCTCATCGGCGACTGGTTCGACGCTTCGCTCCCGCCGCCGTGACGGTCTGGCGAGGTGTGCCTGGAAGGCGACCGGGGTGTGCTTTACCTCCATGAGTGGCCTGGGCTCACTGTTCGCCCCGGGGCGACTCCGCTGGCGGCGCCGGCGCTGGCGGCCCTCCTGAGCGGTGGGACCAACGGTCCGGACCCGCGGGCCTGCTGACTCTTCGCACTCCCGGCGCCCTGACCCGACGGTCGAAGAAGGGCGGGATAGGGGAGGTTCCATGCGACACCGGCGGGCTGCTCGTGCGGTGGTGGCCGGTGGCCGTGATCGGTCTGGGCGTGCCCGGAGCTGCTCGCCCAGCGCAGCATCGCTCCCCGGCCGCTCGCAGCAGGATTGAGGACTCAGTCCGGAGAGGACCGGTCGATGGCAACCGTCAGTGCTTTCACCGACAACAACTTGGATGGGCAAGGTTTCGGGTACCTGGACCAGAAGGCCAAGGCTCGGTATGCGCTGCCCCTGCGTTTCACGCCCGCAGTGGGAACGACGCTGATCGCGACGGGGTTGGTCATGCAGTCGCCGATCTGGCTGGGATCGGCGGCCCTCGTCGCCCTCAGTGGGGCCCTGTTCCCGACGGGTATGGTCATCGATCTCATCTACAACCTCGGTGTCCGTCATCTCCTGCAGGCGCCACCGCTGCCGCCGACACCGAGACCGCGTCGGTTCTCCTACTTCCTGTCCGCCGGCTTGCTGGCGGGCGCAGCTTTGTCCTTCCGGTATCGACGACCCGCCTTGGGAGCCGTCCTGGCCGGATCGGTTGCCATCGGAGCCACGATTCTCACGACTACGCTGTGGTGTCTTGGATCGTGGATCTACAGGGTTCTCTTCGAATCCTCGTCTCCGGGATCGTGCCGCAACTCGGGTCCGGTGAGCGGGAGGGCGGGTGGTTGAAGCCAGGTTCCCGCCGATGACTGACCACCAACGGCGTCGGGACCGGGGCCAACCTGGCCCCCTACCCGCCCGACGTCGACTTGATCCGGCGTAGACATCTCCCGCGCATGCTCGAGCGAGCCCGCCAGCGCGCGGGCCGGTTGGGCCGTGCTGTCACGCTGGAGCTGGCCGACATCAAGCATCTCCCCTACCCGGACGCCAGCTTCGACACAGTGACCGCTGCCTGTGTCTTCTGCTCCGCTGCCGATCCTGTGCAAGGCCTGCGGGAAGCCGATCGCGTGGTCGGTCCGAATGGCCGCATTTGCTCTACGAGCCCGTCCGGCCGACCAATCCGCGCCTGGCCGAGCTGCTCAGCCCGCTGACCCGCCGCCTGTTCGGCCCCGAGATGAACCGACGCACGGAGCAGAACCTCGCGCGCGCCGGTTTGATCGTCGACGAGATCACGAGGAGCCTGTCCTGATCTTTGCGCGCCCACGGGATGGTCCGCTCACCTCGACGTCCGGTTCGGTGGCGCTCGGCACCGCTGCCGTAAGGGGAGGTGTGCGGTGACGGCGCAGCCGGTTGGCGTTGCCGACCACCGACAGTGAGCTCAGCGCCATGGCTGCGGCGGCGAGCATCGGGCTCAGGCGCAGGCCGAGCACGGGGTAGAGGACACCGGCGGCGATGGGCACGCCGATGGCGTTGTACACCAGGGCGAAGAAGAGGTTCTGGCGGATGTTGCGCATCGTGGCGCGCGACAGGCGGATCGCGGTCACGACTCCGGCCAGGGAGCCGGAGATCAGGGTGATGTCGGCGGCCTCGATCGCGACGTCCGTGCCCGTGCCGATGGCCAGCCCGATGTCGGCCTGGGCGAGCGCGGGGGCGTCGTTGATGCCGTCCCCGACCATGCCGACATGTCGGCCCTCGGCCTGGAGCCGGCGGATCTCCCCGGCTTTGTGCTCGGGCAGTACCTCGGCGAGGACTCGACGGATGCCGACCTGGCGGGCGATGGCGGCCGCTGTCCGCTGGTTGTCGCCGGTGATCATGACGACGTCGAGACCGAGCCGGTAGAGCGCGGCGATTGCAGCAGCAGAGTCTTCCTTGATGATGTCGGCGACCGCGAGCACGCCGGCCGGTCGATCGTCGACCGCGGCCACGACGGGTGTCTTGCCCTCGGCGGAGAACCTGGCCGCGACGGGCTCGAGGGGGCTGGTGTCGATGCCGGCTCCGCGGAGGAGTCGCTGGGTGCCGACCAGGACACAATGCCCATCGACCGTGGCGTGCACGCCCTTCCCGGTGATCGAGTCGAAGTCACTCGCGACCCTGGTGTCGAGACCGCGTGAGCTCGCGCCTGCGACGACAGCGGCGCCCAGCGGGTGCTCGCTGTCGGCCTCCACCGCGGCGACGAGGGTCAGTAGCTCGTCGTCGCTGAGGGCCCCGGTGGTCCAGATGTCGGTCAGGGAGGGCTCGCCGGCGGTGATGGTCCCGGTCTTGTCGAGCACGATGGTGTCGAGCTTGTGTGCGGTCTCCAAGGCTTCGGCCGAGCGGATGAGGACGCCGGCGCGGGCGCCCTTGCCGGTCCCGACCATGATCGACAGTGGTGTGGCGAGGCCGAGGGCGCAGGGGCACGCAATGATCAACACGGAGACTGCGGACACCAGGGCGAGGGTGAGCGCCGGTGGCGGTCCAGCGAGGTACCAGACGGCGAAGGTGGCGACGGCGATGGCGATGACCGCGGGCACGAAGTAGGCCGAGGTGGCGTCGGCGAGGCGCTGGATCGGGGCCTTCGAGGCCTGTGCCTGCTGCACCATGCGGATGATCTGAGCGAGCATGGTGTCGGCGCCGACTTTGGCCGCGCGGACCCGCAGGACGCCGGTGGTGTTGATGGTGGCCCCGATGACGGCATCGCCGGCCTTCTTCGAGACCGGGATCGACTCGCCGGTGACCATCGACTCGTCCACAGCAGAGGAGCCCGACAGCACGGTGGCGTCGACGGGGACCTTCTCGCCCGGCCGGATCACCATCTCGTCGCCGACCACGACCTCGTCGATCGGCAGCTCCACCTCGCCTGCTTCGCGAACGACACGGGCGGTGCGGGCCCGCAGCCCGAGCAGAGCGCGGATGGCCTCGCCGGTACCTGCCTTGGCGCGGGCCTCGAGCAGCCGGCCCAGCACGATGAGGGTCAGGATCACGCCGACGGCCTCGTAGTAGACCTCGCGAATGTCTTCGGGCAGCAGTCCGGGCGCGAACGTGACGACGAGGCTGTAGCCGTAGGCGGCGACCGTGCCGAGCGTGATGAGGGTGTTCATGTCCGCCGAGCGGTGGGCCAGGGTGAGCCAGCCGGTGCGGTGGATGGGCCAGCCGGTGTAGAGCATCACCGGGGTGATCAGGCCGAACTGCACCCAGGGGTTGAGCAGCACGCCGGGCACCCAGCCGGCACCGAACACCGCGTGGGCCATGACCGCGAACAGCACCGGCAGGGTGAGGATCGCGCCCACGACGACCCGGCGGGTTAGATCGCTGATCTCCGCACGGCGCTCCTCGGCTTGCGCGGCTTCGTCCTCAGCCGCGGTGCGGGACGCGGGCGGCGGTGCCGGGCTGCCTACCTCGGCCCCGGAGGACGGGGCCTGTCGGGGTGTGGCCGGTGAGTCGCTCGCGGGTTCCACGATGAGCGAACCGTGGATCATGTTCATCCCGCAGGCGAACCCGAAGGTCCCGGCCCGCGCGGGCTCGACGCGGACGGTGGTGCGGGCGAAGGCAGGCAACGCGGCGTTGACTCCCAGATCGGGGAACACGACGTGGGAGGTGCAGTCGCCGCTCTCCTGGCGGTCGAAGACCAGCTCCAAGGGCACGTTCTGCCGCGCCCGAACGATGGCGGGCTGGTAGCCCCCGCGCACCGTGATCTCGACACGCTGCACGGCGCCGGCGATCTCTGCAGTGCGGGCTCGACGAGGCCCGAAAAAGTACCAGCCCAGGAAGGCCATGGCGGCGACGGCGACCACCAGCACCGTGATGTCGGCCGTGCCCATGACCGCTCCCTTCATCGACCTGGCGTAGGCCTGAACTTTGCGCGTTGGATACGCCCCCGGGGTAGGGACCTTTGCCCGTTGCAGAAGGGTCCGGTCGGACCCCACCCGAGGACGTGCGGCCCTCGATGGCGGACGTGCGGCCGGCGCAAGCTACGGGTCGGCATCAGAGAAAGGGGACGCCGTGAAGCGCCAACATCTGCCCCTGTACGCGATTGCGCTCGCGATCCTCGTCGTCGGCCTGGCGTTCGCCGGAGTGCCGGTCCAGACGCTCTTGATCGGTCTCCTCGTGCTGGTCTGCCCGCTGATGATGATGTTCATGATGGGTGGCCACGGCGGGCACGGGGGTTCCGACCACCCGAGCGACCAGCCTAATCAGAAACAGCACGGTCCCACCGAGCCTCGACCGTAACGCGCCAGAGGAAGAAGGGGAGGGGGTGGAGTCCGCGTGGCCGACGCCGCGTACGGTCTCTGGCCGCTGGTGAGCTTGAATACCGGGCTGTTCCTGCTGTTCGCCGTGAGCTTCTTCCATCCCCGTACGCCTCGGGATTGGCGCGCGATGGGTGGTTTCACTGCGTTCCTGGTCGCGTTGTTCACCGAGATGTACGGCGTCCCGCTGACCGTCTATCTGCTCGGGTCGTGGCTGGGGTCGCGCTTCCCTCTGCTGCGTGACACCCATGCCGGTGGGCATCTGTGGAACGACCTGACCGGGTGGTCCGGTGATCCGCACCTGAGCCCGTTCCACCTGGCCAGCTACGCCGCGATCGGTGGCGGCTTCTGGCTGATCGCCGTGGCGGCACCTGCACGAGGCCGCCCACAGCGAACACCTGGCCACCACCGGCCCCTACGCGTGGGTGCGGCACCCGCAGTACGACGGGTTCCTGCTCGTGATGATCGGCTTCCTGCTGCAGTGGCCGACCATCCCCACGCTGGTCATGTTCCCGATCCTGGTCGTCGTCTACGCCCGGCTGGCGCGCAGCGAGGAACGCGAGGTCGCAGCCCGATTCGGCGAACAGTGGACCACCTACGCCGCGCGGACCCCGCGGTTCATCCCCCGCCGGCACCAACAGATCGACGCGTCGTCGGGCCGAGCGCGATGAGCGGGCACGCCACTCGAGCCGGGGTCCTCGCCGCGGCTGCACTCGGCGCGTTCTACGCCCTCGTCGTCGGCGGTGTCGGCGGTATCGCCCACCTCGGGCAGCAAGCGGCCGAAGACTGGCCCTGGGTGGTGCTGATCTTGGTGGGCTTCGGCACCCAGATCGCCCTGCTCCTCGAACTAAGGCGCCGGCGTCGGTTGCGCGACGCGGCGATGAAGAACAGCGACCGGCGGCGGAGCCGGCGCGTCCGCGGTCGAGGTCACCATGACTCCCCCCCGCCTGGACGCCTCGGGCGCGGTGTTCCGGGTGCAGTTGGACACCCACAGCGTGCCGCTCGACCTGGACCTGGCGTCCTCCGCGCACCTGCGGGTCGACGCCACGGACGGCGGCCGGGCGAGCTGGGACGGGTCCGCCCCCGGCGGCCACCACCGCGAAGGGACGCTCGCCTTCACCACCCCCGTCACCAGCGGCGCCAACGTGGTGCTGACCATCACCGGACTGCCCGCCGACGCCGTCGGGTCCTGGACCGCGCCATGACCGTCGCCCGGCGGGAGTGCGGACCCGAACGATCGTGGTGGGGCTGGCAGTAACCAGGTCGTTGGCTATGTGTCGGCCTTGGTGATCAGAGGTGCTTTACCGAGCGCGGTCCTGGGGATGGATGTCACCTCTCGGATCCGTAGCTCTGGTGCTTCGACGCCCTGCCCCATCAGCGCGTCCTCCAGGCGCGCCGTCAGTGCCGCCCGGTCGAGGTTGCGTGGCTGCGCCAGGAGCACCTCGAGTCGGTCGGGTCGCTGGACGATCTGCCAGCCGGCCGCGTCCACACGGTCCATGATGTGGTGGAGGACCACGGGCTGGACCACGCGCTCGGCGCCGCTGCGTGTCGTGAAGCGCAGCGCCTCCTGGCTGCGGCCCTGGAGCCCGCCGAGCAGCGCGTAGGGCCGCCCGCACGAGCAGCCGTGCTCGACCGCGAGCTGGACGCTGTCGGTCATCTCGTAGCGGATCAACGGCATCGTGCGCGAGAACAGCACGGTGACCAACACCTTGGCCCCGTAGACGCCCGGCGGCATCGGGCGATTGTCCTCGTCGACGACCTCGGTGATCACCATGTCCTCGAACAGGTGCATCCCCGCTTGGTGACCGCACTCGGCGGCGATGGAGGCGGTCTCGGTGGCGCCGTAGACGTCGTGGGGGGCGTGCGACCACGCCGCGGTCGCGAGCTCACGGGTCGATTCGGTCAGCACCTCCGAGGCGCTGAACACGAACTCCGGCGCGATCGCGAGCCGACCGGCCAGCTGCCCTTCGGCGAGGAGCCGCACCATGGAGGCGTACGCGACCAGGATCCGCGGCTGCCAGTCGTCGAGGCGGGCGACGGTGCGGGCGACGTCGTCGCCGGAGTCGATCCGCAGGGTCGGCATCCACGGGCTGTGGATCGACGCCCCCACGCGCGCCGACTGGTGGGTCGGGTTCGTGGAGCTCACCACCGCGGTGCGCATCCGCCGGGTCAGGCCGGCCACGGCGCCGCCCCACTCGTAGGCGCGGTTGTAGGAGGTGAGGATGTCCACCCACTCGGAGGAGTCCCACAGGAAGACGCCGCGTCGGCCGGTCGTGCCCGCCGTCGCGCAGACGTAGTACTTGCCCCGGTACAGCTCGTTCTCCCGTAGCGCGGACAGGTGCTCCTCCACGTCGACGAGGCGGATGTTGCGATCGGTGACGACCTCGTCGAACCGCTCCATGAGCTGCGCCTTGGTGAGCACCGGCAGCTCCGACAAGGGTGCGTCGAATCGTCCCGCGTGGAAGCGCCGGTAGAAGGCCGAGTTGGCGTAGGCGTGGCGCCGCAGACGCGCGAGCGCCTCGGCCTGGTAGTCCTCCAACCGTGCCCGCGTCCACCGGTCGTGCCGGCGGAGCGCCCGGCGACGGGCCAACACCCGGAGCACGAGTCGGCTCGCCGTCATCGCTTCGACCAATGCCCCGGAGCGCCATGCGGGTGCCTCGCCCGTGCGGCCCGGCGGAGATGCCGTCTGTCGCGTCGTACCCGCCATGACCGCCCTCCTCGAGTGACGTTCGTCTGCCCTTGGTCTCACCCTCCACCGGGCGACGCCGTCCGTTCAGGGCCGAAGGACGGCGACGGGCGGGACCTCCAGGGCACCACCACTTCCGAGCGGCAGCTCAATTCCCTCGGACCTCGCGTTGCCGGTCTCGCCGAGCGCTTCGCCCTGTGCTCCAGCCTGGTCGACGGCCGCTACCAGCGCGATGTACGACGCCTCCGTCGAGCTCGGCGAGACCCGGCAGCCCGTACCTGGAAGCTCCCGCGCCACGGTGCCGGCCCGGGACCTTGGCCGACCACCGCCGGGCGCTCGATCGCCGGAGCTCGGGATCATCGGTCGCTGTCGTCGGGCGAGGTGGCTGGCGAAACGAGGGGAGTCCCGAGGAGGTCACCGGAGCCGGTGCGTGGCAGGGCGACCTCGAGGGTGTGGCCCTCCTCAAGGGTCATGTCCCGGCCCGCGACGGTGACGGTGACTGGCGGGGCGGCGGCGCACGGGCAGGACTCGAGCAGGAGCCGCTCGTGGTCGAGGGACACGGCGATGCGCTGCCCGCGGTGCCGGACCTCGAAGTCGACGTGGTGCAGGTCGACGGGCAGCCGCGGGTCGAAGGTGAGGGCGCTGTCCCGCAGCCGGAGGCCGGCGAACGACCGGGTGACGATGTCGATGGTCCCGGCCATGGCGCCGAGATGGATGCCCTCCCGGGTCGTGCCTCCCTGGGTGTCGTCGAGGTCGGCGACGAGTGCGTCGCGGAACATGGCCCACGCGCGGGTGGTGTCGGTGTGGGCCAGCACCGAGGCGTGGACGACCCGGCTGAGGGTCGATCCGTGCGCGGTGCGCTGCAGGTAGTAGCGGACGGTCCGCGGCACGGTGTCGGGCGTGACGGAATGGCCCATGTCCCGCAGGAGGTCGATGAGCTGGGCGGGACCGAGCAGGTAGACCAGCATCAGCACGTCGGCCTGCTTCGCCAGCTTGTAGCGGTTGGTGCTGTCGCCCTCCGCCTCGAGGATCAGGTCCAGGCGGCCGATGTTGCCGTAGGTCGCTCGGTAGCGGTCCCACTCCAGCTCGGCCAGCGCCTCGTAGCCGTCGAACTGGCTGATCACGCCGTCGGCGTGGAACGGCACCGCGAGCCGACGGCCGAGCTGGGCCCACCGGGTCTGCTCGTCGGCGCGGATGCCGAGCCGGTCGACGAGCTCGTCGCAGTCGTGACCCGCCAGCGCGAGCAGGGCGTCGCCGGCACGCCGGCAGACCCAGGCGGCGAGCACGTTGGTGTAGGCGTTGTCCCGCACCCCGGCCCCGGGCGCTCCCGGGTAGCCGTCGTGGTACTCGTCCGGCCCGGCCACCCCGGCGATGTGGAAGCGGCCGTCGTCCGGGTCGTACTCGGCGAGGCCGCTGAACAGCCGGGCGACCTCCACGATGAGCTCCGCGCCGCGCCGGGCGAGCCAGGCGGTGTCGCCCGTGGACCCGAAGTACTGCCAGGCGTTGTACGCGACGGCGAGCCCGACGTGGCGCTGGCGGCTGGAGTGATCCGGCATCCAGCGCCGCGACCGCACGTTGAACAGCTGGGCCGGGGTCTCCTCCCGCCCGTCGCTGCCGCTCTGCCAGGGGAACAGTGCCCCCGTCAGGCCCTCCTGGGCGGCGGCCTGCCGGGCTGCTCCCAGCCGGCGCCACCGGTACTCGATCAAGGCCGCGCTGACCTCGGGCATGTGCATCGTCATGACCGGGAGGACGAACAGCTCGTCCCAGAACACGTGCCCGCGGTAGCCCTCGCCGTGCAGGCCCCGGGCCGGCACGCCGGAATCGAGGTCGGCCGAGTGCGGACCGACGGCCTGGAGGAGGTGGAACAGGTGCAGGTGGAGCACGAGCTGGGCGTCGCGATCCGCGTGCAGGCGAACGTGGAAGCGACTCCACAGGCGCGCCCACGCGGCCTCGTGGGCGGCGAGCAGACCGGCGACGTCGACCGGGGCGCGGGCCAGCTCGTCGAGCGCGCCCTGCACCGGTGTCGAGATCGCTCGGTCACGCGAGCTCACCACCGCCACCGTCTTGTCGATGCGCGCTGATCGCCCCGCGACGACGTCGACGTCGATGCGGTCGGCGAACCGGCCGTCCGTGTCGTCCGGGACCGACCACGTGTGCGTGGCGTCGGTGACGACGGTGCGGGCAGCGGTGGCGACGGCGATCCGGCTCTGACCAGTGAGCGCCTGCACGACGAGGACGCCGGGATCGGGACGTCGAGCGGTCACCTCGGTCAGGTGCCGGTCGGCGAGCCCGGCGTACTCGGTGACGTTGGCGTTGACGACGCCGGCGTCGATGCCGGAGCGGACGCCGAGCACGCCGCTCCATCCCTGCGGCGCCACGGTTGTCTCGAGCGCGGCCAGGTGTGGCCGGTGCATGGACACGAGCCGACGTTGTGCGAGGCGCAGGCCCCGGCCCGCGGTGTCGGTCAGCTGCACCTCACGCTCGAGGACGCCGCGGCGCAGGTCCAGCTCGCGGCGTTCCGCGGCGGCGGTCAGGCCGCCCTCAGACCACCACGGTCCGTCGCCAATGCGCAGGTCGAGCACCAGCCAGTTCGGCACGTTCACGATGTGCTCGTCCTCGACCTTGCGGCCCTGCACGGTGCTCGTCAGTCGGTTATAGACGCCCGCCAGGTAGGTGCCCGGGTAGTGCACCCCGTCGTCGTGGCTCTCGGGAGCGGCACCGCGCGTGCCGAGGTAGCCGTTGCCCAGCGTGGTCAGCGCCTCGCGGTGCCCCTCGTGTGCCGGGTCGAAGCCCTCATAGGCAAGCGTCCACGGGTCGCACCGGAGCACCCCGAGATCCAGCTGCGACACGTCGGTGAGCACGACGTCAGCCCCGGCGGCCTCCAAAGCTGCACGCCGCCCGGTCCGCTCGATGCCCACCACCAGCCTGGCCCCTCCATCGCGACCCGCCCGGACGAGAGCGGGGTCGGCGGCGATGACGGCGACGCGCCGCGGCGTCGCGTCGAGCCGGCGGACCGCCTCTTCCAGGACAACTCGCGCTCCGTCGCCCGTCGAGCCCGCGTTGATTTCCGTCTGGTCCACCACGAGATCGAACTGGCCCGCAAGCTCCTCCAGTCGCGAAGTCCCGTCTGGTCCGCCGAGGACGAGGAGCGCGGTCCGTACACCACCAGCGCGGAGGCGCTGCACCAGCTCGAGCGTTCCGGGCAGCGGCGCCGGCTCGGTCGCGATACCCAGCACGACTCCGCGCAACGAGAAGAGCACGGCATCGAATGGCGCGGCTGCCCCGATCGGCAGCCCCCGCTCCGGCCCTGCGGCGTGGCGCCGCGCCGTCCACCGCTCCCTGACCCCCTTGCTCACCACTCGCTCTCCTTCTCGCGAGGCCGACCGCATGGCGGACCGGCCGCGGCCACGCCTTTCCGCGCCGCCTCGAACAGCTCGGACCCGACCAGGGGGCCATGCTCACCGACCACACCGTGGGTCCACCAGGAGGTCCAGTCGAAGGCTTGGCGCAGGGGAGGAACAGGGTCGCGACGGCTTCGACTCGGTACTATCAAATCCCCGACTTGTATGGCTGCCGGGTCGTGGAGGCAGTTGATCTACGGTCCGGAGCGGAGCACCGGCCGGTCTGACTCGTGAATCGCCAGTCGCGTGGGCTGGCTGTCCCGGGGTTGCTCGTGCCGGACGGTGTTCCGGGCCGTGGTCTGACAGTGAGATGATGTGGCGTCATTCGGGGGTCGTGTGACCCGGAGTGCTGACCGACGCCAAAGCTGTCTTGGCTGAGATCTGTCGGCGGCTCCCGGTGGCGCTGTTACGCACGTCCGGGCGGGCGGCCGTGACCTCATAGGAGCCTGTTCAGAGGCGCCCGTCACTGTCTTGTCCGACCAGCCCGCCCGGCCGCGCGTCGCCATCGCCGGTGAAGCGGGAGACGACATGACGAGCATGACCAGCACAGGCCCAGATGTCACATCGCCTGCGCGCCAGGGGGCCAGCGCGGTGACCACTGAGGCGGTCACGGTCGGGGTGGACACCCACAGCGACACCCACCACGCCGCGGTCATTGACGCGGTCGGTCGGCCGCTGGCCGACGCCGGGTTCCCGACCACCCCGCCGGCTATGAGAAGTTGCTGGCCTGGGCTCGAGATTATGGGCAGGTGAGCGCCTTCGGGGTGGAGGGCACCGGCGCCTACGACGCCGGCCTGGCCCGACATCTCCGCGCGGGCGGGCATGTGGTGATCGAGGTCGACCGTCCCGACCGCACGACCCGGCGGCAGCGGGGCAACGAGCGATCCCATCGATGCCTACGCTGCAGCCGCCGCGGTGCTGCGCGGCGCGGCGAGCGGCATTCCGAAGACTCACGACGGACACGTCGAGGCGATCCGCACGTTGCGGGTGGCCCGGCGCGCGCGATCAAGGCCCGCGCCCAGGCCATCAACCAGCTCAAGGCGCTCGTGCTCACCGGCCCGGCCGAGCTACGCAAGGGGTGTTCGTTCTCTGAGACCCTTCCGGTCACCGTCAACGAGGTGCCGGGAGCTCACGGCGTAGGGATTCGTCTCCTAGCAGGTTCGTAGACATAGGGGGACGAAAGGGGACCAAGGTCCTCTTCGTCCGCCACCGTTCGGTCCTGCCGATGATGATGGGCGGAACCGGAGACTCGGTCTACGGGGTGTGGAGGTGGAGCCCATGGGCCGCGACGCGTGGTTCGATGGCTGGCGGGCCGCGCTACGCCGGTCGCGGTCGCCGGCCGGCCCGACGTGTAAGGTGACGCTCGACCTCCGAGGCGTCCCATGGGGCACGGACCCGGATAAGGCGTCCCGGCTGCTGAAGAGGCAACCGGGCGTCATCGACGTCCGGGTGGATACGCGTCGGCGTCGTGCCGTCGTGCTCCACGACCCGAGCACCTCGCTGCCCCAGCTGTGGAATTGGCTGATGGAGCAATCCACGGTCGACCCCGGACCTGGAACTCGGCGATGAACCCGGAGAAGCCGGGGAGCACGAGTGAGGCGAAGGCGGCCACGGCGAACAGGCCGACGAAGCGCGGGGTGCGTGCCGCCAGGCCGTCGTAGGCGCCCGTGTCGTAGGTGCGGTCTTCAGCAGCACGCCGGCGAGTACGGCCGAGCCCGCGGCCGGGGCTTCGGTGTGTGCGGGCGGCAGCCAGGTGTGGAACGGGACGAGCGGGGTCTTCACCGCGAGGCCGATCCCGATGGCGAGGAGCGCTGCCCCGGCGATGGGGCCGCCGGCCGCCAGCGGGTTCTGCGCGGCGAGGGCGGGGATGTCGAAGGTGTGGGGCGTCGCGGCGAGGTAGATCAGGATGAAGCCGAGCAGCAGCGCCAGCGAGCCCAGGAAGGTGTAGAGGAAGAACGTCAACGTCGCCGACCGTGCCTTGGAGCCGTGGCCCCAGCCGGCGATGACGAAGTACATGAACACGATCGACAGGTCGAAGAACAGGATCAGGTCGAGGGCGACGAAGACGCCGACGCTCACGGTCTGCAGCGCCAGGAACAGCAGCACGTACGACTTCGGACGCCGGTCCTCGCGCAGGGAGTAGACCGCGGCCGCGGTGAACACGACGACGGTAATCGCCACCAGCGGGAGCGAGAGCCCGTCGACGCCGAGGTGGTACGAGATGCCCGCGCTCGGGATCCAGGCGACCTGCTCGACGAACCCGTATTCGCTGGCGGGAAGCCGCAGCAATTGACGGCGACGAGCACGAGCTGCACGAGACCGGTGAGCATCCAAGGCACGGTGTAGCGGCGTGATTGATGTACCCGAGGCCGGGAGCGCGGTGAGCGCGAGCGCGACGGCGACGGGAAGGAAGACGCCACGTCGTCGAGGGCCACGAGGGCCGCCGATGGTGGCGGGCCCGAGCGCTCGATTCCGTGGCGCGCGTCCTCGCCTTGGCCGGCTGGGAAGGCCAGGCCGCATGAGCCCGCGGTCTGAGGGACGCGTTGCTCTTCGACGCGGGCGACTCCGCGCACGTCCTCGAGGAGCTTTCACGTCCGCTGGTACGTCGTGACCGTGGTCTTCCTGGCCTCCGACATGGTCCTGACACGAGGACACGGACGAGACGCCCGCCCGGCGACTCGACCGGGCGGGCGTCCTCGCCGTCGGGATCGCGACGGCATCGGTTCACGGCACACCATCAACGACCGTGGTGAAGGTGCGCCCTCCATCCCGGCTCTCGTGGATGCCCGCCGCGGCGGCGGCCAGCACGCGCCCCTCCCCGACCGCGGTGAGCGCCTGCGGCCGCCCTCCGGGAACGGACCCGCGTGCCAGCCAGGTAGAACCCCCATCAGCACTGCTGAACACGCGCGCATCCGGTGCCAGGCCATACAGTTCCCCATCCGGCGCCCACGAGAGGAAGACCAGCTGAGGACCCGGCCTGACCGCGAAGCGCCCGTCGACCTCCGCCACCGCCGTGCCGCCGACCACGGCCAGAGCGACCCGGCCGCGGCGGACCGGATCGGCCGCCACGTCGAGAGCCCGGGGCGTCGCGAGGGATTCCCATAGGCGCCCGTCCGTGCTCGTGCGCAGCCCACCTGCGGCGTCCACGCCGTAGATCCCGTCTGGTCCCTGGTCGAGAGCGTGGAAGTCGACCTCGCCGTCGAGCCCGACGGTTTGCCAGGACTGCCCGCCGTCGGTGCTCCTGACGAGTCCGAGCGGATCGGGGGTCACCACCTCGTCCGGTGAAGGGTGCCCGCTCGCGAGGTACGTGGCCGGCCCGACGACGAGGAACCCCATCAGGTCCCGGTCCGCGGTCGGGGAGGCGCCGACCTTCTCCAGGCCGGTGCCCGCGAGGTGGAAGAGCCCGTGATGTGTCGCGATCCGTAGTCGTCCATCGGCCGGGTCGATCCCGAGGCCGTGGACATGGCTGATGGCGGGGACCGGCGATGCGGTCCCGGCCGGGGCCTGCCGTTCTGCGGTACATCCAGCGAGCAGCGTCGCGGCGAGCGCGAGGAGCGTGACGACCACCTCGTGCGGCCGGGATCGCGGAGACGTCGAGGTCATCTCGTGCCCTCCCTCAGGCGGAGTCGACCGCCTGCTGTCCGCCCGCGGGCTTGATGGCTATGGATCGCCTCCGCGGTCTTGCCAAGTCGGCTCTCCGTCAACCGGGATGAGCGAAGGGCCAGCGCCGCGGCGATTCCGCAGGCCAGCCCCATCACCCCGATCACCACCGTCACGTTGAGGAGGGCGAGGAAGGGCCCGGCCAACAGCGGACCGGCCGACTGCCCGGCCAGGAGAAAGCTGTTGGCGCTGCCGACGATCCCGCTTCTCCGGTCGGCCGGGGCGTGGTTGCCGACGTAGAGGAAGAGCGACTGCGCCAACGCAGCGAAGCAGAGTCCCTGCAGAAGGCGCAGGGGGATCAAGGCGATCGGGTCGGACACGAGTGCCTGCGCCACGACCGCGATAGCACAGCCCGCCGCCGCCACGCCGAAGGTGCTCACCGGCCTGCCCCATCGGTCGTTGCGCCGGCCCCACCACGCGGAGCTGCAGAGCGCGGCCCCCCACGTGATCGCCTGCAGTGTTCCCACCCAGGGTCCGGCGCGGTCCGGCTCGAGGGTCTGGACCCGCTCGGCGAAGATCGGGATCAGGCCGTAGATGCCGAAGTACGCAGCGGCGGCCGCCGCAGCCAGCGGCCTTGCGTGCGGAACATCCCGCCATCGGAAGGCGGACGGGGAGCGCCCGTCCTTCTCCCGGCCATCGGTGTTCGGCACCTCCTCGGCAGGTTCTCGCAGCCCGAGCGCACACGCGATCGCAGCGACCGTCGCCAGCACGGCGATGCTCAGCATGAGGACGGCGAGTGCGGAGGACCCGATCAGGGCCCCGCCGGCGATGGGACCGATCAGCGATCCCGTGGCGGTCGCGCTGAACGACTTCCCCAGGGCGGAGCCTCTCTTGCCGCGCGGTCCGGTCGCGCCGGCGAATGCCGCGGCTGCCTCGACGACGCCGCCGAGCGTCCCCTGTAGAAGCCGACCGGCGATGAGCATCACCGGCCCAGTGGCGATCGCCATGATGGTCATCGCGAGAGCCAGCCCGATGAGGGCGCGCACGACCATCCACTTTCGCCCGACGCGGTCGCCGACCTTGCCCCAGAGGGGAGTGGCGACCGTCAGGGCGAGGGCGGGTGCAGCGATGGCCACCCCCGCCCAGGACTGCACCGCGACGGTCCCGTCGACACCCAGTTGCTGGACGTAGAAGGGCATGATCGGCACCAACATCATCAGCCCGGTCGTGTTGACCACCTGGCCCAGCCACAGCAGCGGCATGTTGGCTCGGCAGGAGTCAGGCCGGCGGCGGTGCCGGCCTCGTCCTGAGGGCGGGCCCACCCACGGCGCCAGCGCGTCACCTGTGGGGCGCCGGATCGGTTGCGTCTCCGGAGCACGGATTGGTCGCGGCCGTCCGAGCGCTCGTGAGCCCCGGCCGCCACTGGCAGCCGGAGGGGGGAGGACCGCGGGGCTCTTCGTGGGGTTCACAGGCGCCCCGCCAGGGCCGATCCTTCCCGCTCGAGCCGGAGCCCGCGGGTGCGTTCACCGAGATCGTCGTCGAGCAGGTCGAGGTACCGCTCACCCCGGTCCGGTAGCACGGTGACGACCCGAGCCGGGCGGTCGACGATGTCCTCTACCAGCTCGCGTTCGACCTCGTCGATCGCCGCGATCACGGCTCCGCTGGAGCCTCCGGCCAGGATGGCCTCCGTATCGACGAGGCGACGGCAGCCTGCCAGCGAGTCGGCCTCGTCGATGTGGATGACGTGGTCCACATCTCGGGTCTGTAGGAGCTCGGGGACACGGCTCGCGCCGAAGCCCGGAATGCGCCGTGGGCCGGGGCTGCCGCCGAAGATGACGGATCCCGTCGCGTCGACAGCGACCGTGCGAAGTGAGGGGTGCACGGCTCGCAGCCCGCGTGTGATGCCGTGCAGCGACCCCGTGGTCGACACCGCGGCGACGAGGAAGTCGATCGGTCCGTCGATCTCCTCGAGCAGCTCGGTCGCGAGGGTGTCGTGGTACGCCTGCGGATTGCGTTCGTTGGCGTACTGGTTGACCCACACGGTGTCCGGCTCCTCGGCCAGCTCCTGCGCCCGGGCGACGCGTGTGTGGAGGAAGCCGCCGGCGTGGTCCCTCTCGGTCACCATCTCCACCGTCGCGCCGTAGAGGTGCAGCAGCCGAAGGTTCGTCGTCGTCGTGTTCGGGTCCACGACCGCGGTGAACGCCAGCCCGTGGAGTCGGGCCACTGCCGCCAGAGCGACGCCGAGGTTGCCGGATGTGCTCTCCACGAGCCGCATACCGGGACAGAGGGACCCTTCGGCGAGTCCCTGCTCGACGATGTACCGGGCCGGTCGGTCTTTCATCGAACCGCACGGGTTCAGCATCTCGAGCTTGCTCAAGACCTCCAGCCGCCGTGAGGGGAAGCAACGCGACAGACGCACCAGGGGCGTGCGGCCGATGCACTGGCTGATCGAGTCGTAGATCAAGGGCGTCCTGTTCTGGGGGAGCGGAGGAGCACGGGCGCACGGGAGCAGCGACAGCGGCGGGCGCGTCGCGAGCGGAGGGCGCCTGGAGCTCCGGGCAGGGGACAGCGCCGCGTGCGCACCAGGCGACGCGGTGTCGCGGAACCGGTCCCGGGGGCGGACGCGGCACGAGGCCGACCCGCGGGGGCGCGGGCGGCCAGGTGCTCGCGCCCGCCCCCGGTCGGTCAGACCCTGCTGAGCAGGGCCTGCATCTCGGTGATCTCCCGCTGCTGATCGGCCACGATGGTGCCGGCGAGCTCCTTGGCCTGGGGGTTGAGACCCTGGGCCTGCTCGGTCTGGGCCATCTGCACGGCACCGGTGTGGTGCTCGATCATCATCTGCAGGAACATCCGGTCGAAGGCAGCGCCGGACTGTGCCGACAGCTGCTGCATCTGCTCCTGGGTCATCATCCCGTGCATGGGCATGCCTTCCATCGGCATGCCGGGCATCCCGTGACCCGGCATGCCAGGCATCGCGGTGGAGCCCGGCTGCGGGCGAGGCGCGGCCCAGGCGTCGAGCATCTGGTTCATCTGCTCGATCTCCGGACTCTGCTCCTGGGCGATGCGGGCCGCCAGGTCCTTGACCTCCTGGGAGGAGGCGCGGTCGGAGGCCTGCGACGACATGGCGATGGCCTGCTCGTGGTGCGGGACCATGCCCTGGGCGAACAGCACGTCCGCCTGGTTGTGCTCGGGCGAGATCGGGGGAGCGGCCGACGGTGACGAGGCCGGCGATGCGGGGGCGGGGCCGGCCGTGGGTGGCGCGGAACCGGAGTCGGAACATCCCGCGGCCACGAGGGCGGCGGTGGCGGCGGCGAGGACGCCGCCGACGAGACGGGCACGCACGAGGAAGTCTCCTTCGGCTGGGCACCGGCCGGTGCGCAAGGGGCCGATGCTGATGTCAGGGCGCGGCGCCGCTGCACGCGTCACGTTCGCGGACGGACACGTGCAGACGGTGGGCCGGCCTACAGCCGAAGGACCTGGAGCTCCGCCAGTCTCGAAGAGGCGGGAGGGGCACGGGGCGCGGTCGCCGTTGGGCCGCCCTTTGTGCCGGCGCGCAGGGGAGGCGGGCGCCACCACAGGGCGACGAGGACGAGCACGAGTAGGAAGACCGCGGCGCCCACGAGTGCGGCGAGGCACATGTGCAGTAGGGAGCCGGCGTGGTCGTGACCGTCCTCCTCCGGGTGGTAGTGGAGTGCCGCGCTACTCGTGGCAGCCGTGCCCTCGGACGGGTCGGGAGTCTTCCCGTGCTGATCGACGCTGCCGGCCTGCGTCACGGCGTCGCCACCGTGATGGTGCTCGCTGTCCGACGCCGCGGCGTGATCGGCGATCGAGCGGGCCGCCGGCTGCGAGGAGGCGACGTCCGGTGTCGTGTGCTGGTGGGCCCCGACGACGTGGTGCATGAGCACCAGTCCGAGCGCAACCACGAGGAACGAGAGACGCCCGCACCAGCTCGCGGGCAGCAACGTCGTCGACACCGCGCCACCAGCGCGACGCCGCGAGCTCTCGTGCCAGCGGATCACGGCGACGACGGTACCGAGGCCGACGCGGCGGCACTCGGGTCACATGGCGGTGAACGCCGATCGTGACCGGGCGTCGAAGCGGGACCGTTCGAGGACTCGATCGAGTGCTACCGTCCGCCCCGTGCCCGGTTCGCGATCGACCCAGCGTGACGGGTCGCGCGTGTCCACTGGACTCTTGGTCTTGTCCTCGACGTTGGTGCTGCTCACCGCGGTCGGTTTCGATCTCCTCGCCGACGAGCCACCGACTCATGCCCTGGCCGTGGGTCTCGTGGCTCTCATCGTGGGCATCGGGCGGCTGCGCCTCTCGGGCCGCTTCCGGGGTGCGTTCGCCGCGGCCAACCTCGCGGTCGTCGGTCAGCCCGCGGTCCACGCGCTGAGCAAGCTGACCCAGGCCGGCGCCGACTGGCTGCCCCACTCCCATGGATGGCCGGAGAGCGTGTCGGCGATCGCGCTGCACGTCGCCGTCGCTCTACTGGTGGTGGGCGTGGCCGCCAGTGAGCCCGCGTGTTGCTACGTCGCATCCACCGTCGCCCTCGTGGTCGGGCACGTCCTACGCCGTCCCGTCGCGCCGGCTACGACCGAACTCGCCACGACCGGGCATCGCGACGAACCCAGAGCACGCGAGCACCAGCTCCTCTTCGCCAAGCAGGCGCACCGCCGCGGCCCCCCGATCGGGTTCACGCTCGCCCTCTGATCGCTCAAGGCCGTCACCGTTGCGGCCGGGCGCGTCTCGGGACTCGATCAGCAGCTCCCAAGCCGCCGGCTGCCCTCGTCGTGACTCTTCTCGATCACCGAGGCGAGCTTCATAGGATTCCTGCCTTCGCCGGGAGCACATCGCTGCCCCGGTCCCCTGTGAGGACCCCCCCTTGATCGGCACTACCTCGACGGACGTTCCCCGTCCACGCCCGCGTCCTGCCAGCGAGCCGTCGTCCCGATCGCCAGGCCTGTCATCACGGCGAGTTCTGGTGACCGGCGGTCGTGGCTTCATCGGCCGGCATCTCCTCGGACACCTCCTCCACCTCGGGGCTGACGTCCATGCCACCGCTCGACCGGGACGCGCGCCGTTCCAGTGCCGGGGAGTCCCGGGCCTGCGGCGCGCCACGTGGCACGAAGCGGACCTGACCGACCCCGATCAGACCGAACGAGCGATCCGCACCAGCGATCCCGATGTCGTGTTCCATCTCGCCAGCTCCGTAGCCGGACAACGCAGCGCCGACATCGCGGGCACCATGCTCGAGAACAACACCCGAACCGCGATCAACGTCATGACCGCAGCGCACCATCTCGGGGACAGACGTGTCGTCCTCGCCGGCTCCATCGAGGAACCTCGCGAGGCCGACGAGGCGCCCTGCTCGCCCTACGCCGCGGCGAAGAGCGCGGCGACGGCGTACGCGCGACTGTTCCATCAGCAGTGGGACCTGCCCGTGACCGTCCTCCGACCCGCCATGGTGTACGGACCGAGCCAACCGGACGACACCAAGCTTCTCCCGTACGTCATCGGCAGCATGCTCGACGGCCGTCGACCGAGGCTGACCAGCGGTGTTCGAGCCATCGACTGGGTCCACGTCGACGACGTGTGCCGAGCATTCCTGCTCGCGGCAAGCCACCCATCCGCACCGGGTCTGGTGGCGGACGTCGGATCGGGGACGGCGACCACCATCGCGGAGACGGTCCAGATGGTCGCCGCCCTCATCGGATACGAGGGGATGATCGGCCTCGGTGACCTCCCCGACAGGAGGCACGACGTTGCACGCATCGCCGACCCCACCGCGGCATGGGAGGTGCTCGGGTGGCGCCTTACAACGTCATTGACCCAGGGCCTGACCGACACCGTCCACTGGCACCTCACCCGGCGTGAAGCCGCGGCTGGGGACCTCGCCCCGGAGCCATTGGGCGGCTCATGACCTCGTCATGGGAAGACTCCACGCCGACGACGCCGCTGGCTGCCCGTCGTCCTCGTCCTCACCCGCGGCGCGCTTCAATCAACAGCTCGCGCGCTCTGGGACGGCGCACTCGGCCTACGTCGGGACGGGCCCGCGGGCGCCGGCGAGCGCCACGCCGTTCCCGTGGGCCGCTGCGCGGTCTCACCGCACTCGTCGTCGGAGCTGTCGCTGCGGCATCGCTCCTGCTCGGCGCCCGGCTCGCCGATGAGGCTCCGCCCCCCGTAGCGGGGGGCGGAGCCGCGTCGGCGGTCGCGCCACCGAACCCGGTGGCGGTGGACCCGAACAGCTTCCCGCCCGGCGGGTGCGTCGCGCTGCCCGCATCGAGGGAGCCTGCCCGCGCCGTCGTGATGATCGACGCGGGACATGGCGGGCCTGACCCCGGAGCGCTGGGGACCACCGCCGACGGGCGACAGATAGCGGAGAAGGACCTCACACTCTCCACCACTCTTGCGGTGGCCTCCCGCCTACGAGACCGGGGCGTCACCGTGGTGCTCTCGCGCTCCACTGATGACCTTGGTAGCTCCTTCGGCTCGAGCGAGCAGCAGGCCGACCCGCTCACCACGGCGGAGAGTCAACGGGACCTCCTCGGTCGCGTGCGCTGCGCCAACCAAGCGAGGGCGGATGCACTCGTCTCGATCCACTTCAACTCGTTCGATGACCCGAAAGTTCGGGGCTCCGAGACCCTTTACGACGTCGACCGGCCGCTCGCACCCCGCAGCCGGGCACTCGCCCAGTCTCTCCAGAGCAACATCCGCGCGGGCCTGGTCGCGCTGAATCGGCCATCGCCCGACCGCGGCGTCATCGACGACTCCGCGGGCAGCGAGTCCGGTGGCGGGGACCTCGTCCTCCTCGGGCCCCGCGTTCCCGGCTACGTGGAGGAGCCCAGCGCGATGCCGGGTGCGCTCGTCGAGCCCTTGTTCCTGACCAATCCCGGTGACCTGACTGCGATGGCGACTCCACGCGGTGTCGAGGTCCTCGCCAGCGCGATCAGCACCGGCGTCGCGGACTACCTCGACGGGGAACGTCGATGAACCGCGAGGTAGTCGAGATGCCTCGTGCACGCAGTCTGACGACAGTCCTGCTCCTGGGCGCGGTGCTGGTCGGCCTCGCCACGGGATGCGGGGGCAACGTGGACGGAGCCGTCGTCCCCCCCAGCACGACGCAGACCGTGCCTCCCCCCGAGCCCATCGATGACATCGATGCCTCGGTCGAGGCGCCACCGAACGGCACGGTCGTCTCCGTCCTCTTCGAGCAAGGCCGACTCGCTCGCAAGTCGGCCCAGGTCGAGGTCGAGAGGGGCAGCACGGTGTTGCTCGCGGTGTCCACCGATGTCGCAGACGAGATCCATCTGCACGGCTATGAGCGCCTCACCCCGACCAGCCCTGGAGACCGGGCTGTCCTCCTGTTCAGGGCGGACCGACCCGGCGTCTTCACGGCGGAGCTCGAACGCAGTGGAGTGGGCTTGCTCGAAGTCGCTGTCCCTTAGCGATGGATTCGCGCGGCAGCGCCCCCCACAGCTTTGTTCCCTTCCATCAAGCGCGGGGGCCGCTGGGCCTGCCGCCCGGCTTCCGCATCCTGCGCCTGCTGCTGCCGGTCGCGGCGCTCGCCGGGTTCCTCGTCGTCGTCATGGCGGCGGGGCTGCTCGTGGTCGGGCAGTTCGTGCCCGGCGGGGAGGACGGCTCGGACGGCTCGACGTGCGAGGCCGGGACCGGGGCGCCGACCGGCGACGTGCCGCAGACGTCGGCGGAGCTCGACGAGGTCCAGCGCCGGACCGCGGCGACGATCATCGGCGTCGCCAAGGGCATGGCCGTGCCGCCGCGGGGCTGGGTGGTCGCGCTGGCGACGGCGATGCAGGAGTCGCAGATGGGCACGGTCGGCATGGACGTGGCCGTCGACCACGACTCGCTCGGCGTCTTCCAGCAGCGCCCGAGCCAGGGCTGGGGCACCCCCGAGCAGGTCCGCGACCCCGTCTACGCGACGAAGACCTTCCTCGACCGGCTGCTGCAGGTGCCGGGGTGGGAGACGATGCCGGTCACCGAGGCCGCGCAGATCGTCCAGCGCTCGGCGTTCCCCAACGCCTACGCCAAGTGGGAGACGCTGGCCAACAGCCTCGTCGCCGACCTCGCGGGCGTCACCGGCGCGATCCGGGAGTGCGTGCCCGCCGACGAGGCCGGCCCCGGACCCGCCGAGGCCCTGCCGCCCGGCGTCGCCCGCACGGCGATCGAGTTCGCCACCGCCGAGACCGGCAAGCCCTACGTCTGGGGCGCCACCGGGCCCAGCAGCTACGACTGCTCGGGGCTCATGCTGCGCGCCTACGAGCGCGCCGGGATCGTGCTGCCGCGCGTCTCGCGCGACCAGTACAAGGCCGGCGCGCACGTCCCGGTGGAGCAGGCGCAGCCGGGTGACCTGCTGTTCTGGGCGTACGACGAGTCCGACCCCGAGACCATCCACCACGTCGGGCTTTACCTCGGGAACGGGCAGATGATGAACGCGTCGCAGACCGGCGTGCCTCTGGGCACACGGGCTGTTTCCTTCGACGAGGCGGAACTGGTCCGTCTCGCGACACGTCCTGGGACCGGCACGACGCCGGGCTGAACGTCGAGCTTGCTGCGGACCGGCCCGGTGTCGCGAGGACACGCGACGCGCTTCCCTCCGCCTGGCAACGTCTCCACGCACGCTTGCGTCGCGGCCGCTGGCGGTTCACCTCGCCGACATCAGGTCATTGAGCGCGCGGGGTTGCCGCCCCACCGCTCGCCGTCGGGGACGTCCTCGCCCTTCATCAGGAAGGTGTCAGGAGCCAGGACGACACCGTCGCCGATCGTGGTGCCGTAGTGCACGAAGGAGTTGACCCCGAGGGTCACCCGGGCCCCGAGCACCACGACGTCGGACTTGAAGGCGCCGTCTTCCTGCGAGTGGCTCTGGATCACCGAGTTCTCACCGAGGGTGCACTCGTCGCCGATGGTGGTGAAGCCGCGCTCGATGATGGCCGCGCCGTCGTCGAACACCCGCTTGCCGATTCGCACGCCGAGGAGGCGCCAGACCCAAGACTTGAAGGGGGTGCCGTCGAAGGCCCGCATCCAGGTCGGGGAGGGGACCTTCCAGTAGCGCTCGTGACGCCAGAACGCACGGTCGTAGATCGAGCACCCGTCGGGAGCCAGGGTCTTGAGGCCTGCCGTAGCCCTCTCGACCAGCACGAACCACATGACGGTGAGGACGAGGATCAGCACCTCGGCGAGCACCACCTCCAGGGGACCCAGACGCACAGGCAGGGACGCGATGGCGGCCACGGCGATGAGCACCAAGGAGCCGTACAGCCACCGGACGAGCAGGTGCAGCGCGGCCGTCGTGGTGTTGTGGCGGTTCTTCTGTGCCATCGACCGGGCGAGGTCCGCTGGGTCGTCGGCCTCGAGGGCGCTGTCGCGCGCCACGGTGCGGGGTATCTCGAAGCTCGGGGACCCGAGCAGGCCGACCCCGGTTCGGACCTGGCCGTCGACCGGCACGGCCACCTTGGTGGCGAGGAGACAGTCGTCCCCGGTGCGCCCCTGCGGTGGATAGGCGATGTTGTTGCCCAGGAAGTTGCGGGCCCCGATGGTGGTGGCCGAGACCCGAAACGAGGTGGGGGAGTACTCGGCGTTCATGACCGACAACCCGTCGGCGACCACCGTGTCGCGCCCGACCACGGTCAGGAACGGGTTCTCGTGCTTGACCGACATCCCGAAGTTGGAGCCGGTCTGGGTGAACGGCCGCAATCGGTAGCCGACGGCCGTCAGGTAGTAGGGGATCGCGGAGCTGTCGCCGAACAGCTCGACGAAGCCCTTGACGTTGGTCAGCCCGGCGATGCTGCGCTGCTGCCAATAGCGCAGGCCGTAGAGCGGATAGATGCGGTCCGGTCGCAGCCCGAGGGACAGCAGCCGCGGCAGCGTGGTGACCGTCACCAGACCGACCAGCAGGCCGCCGACGAAGAGGACGCTGCTGACGGCGAGGACCTCCACCCAGTACAGCCAGGTGGCGAGGGCCCCGACCGGGGGCTCGAACAGGGCCTCGACCTGGGGAGCGGCCGCATGGACCAGGGCGAGGACGGCGATCGCTGTCGGCACGGCGACGAGCAGCACGAAAATGGCGGTGGCCATCGGGTAGAGGAAGCGGCGCAACCGGCCACACGGGACCGGAGGGACGGTCGGAACGGTCATCGTCGCGCGGCGCCCCGGCGAGCCGTGCCACGTCTCGCCCCGGGGGACCGACTGGCCGGGGTGGAGCGACGAGCTGTGGCTCAGCACGGACCCGTCGTCCATCGAGGTCTGGACGTCGAGCACCGTCTGTTCCCCGATGACGACGTCCTCGCCCAGGGAGACGCCACCGATCTCGATCTGCCCGTCGTGCGCGCGGTAGCAGGAAATCGACGCGTCCTTGCGGACGAGGGTGCCCCGCCCGACCGAGAAGAGGTCGGTGGCCACGGGGACCTGACGGGTCAGCAGCACGACCCCCGGGCCGATCCTCGCTCCGAGCGCCCTGAGATAGAGGCTGTAGGCCGGGGTGCCGGTGAACATCACCATCGGGTTCGCGCGGATCAGGACCTTGACGATCCAGAAGCGCAGGTACGCCGGGCTCCAGACCCGGATCGAGGTCGGCCTCCATCGCCCGACCAGCACCCACTTGAGGAGCACGGGGAGCGCGACGAGGCCGGCAATCCCGAGGGCCGCGATACCCACGGCGCGCAGGTAGAGGTCGACGAGTCCGGTCGCCGTCGTGGCCCAGCCGTAGGCCCAGGTCAGGTAGATCGCGACGAGATAGGTGTAGGCCAGGAAGAACAGGAGCTGCGCCGCGCCGCACAGGACCATGGCCAGGGTGCCGGCACGGGGCCCGGCCGACGCGGGCGTGGGAGGTGCGACGGTCGGGCCGGGCTCGGCCGGGCCTCCCGCCGGGGCGAGGAATGCGGCGAGACTCGCCAGGGTGGTGTGGGCGTACACGTCGGGCATGGCGACGGCCGGCAGGCCGGGGGCCTTGCGCACCTTGGCGCAGAAGCGGGCCATGAGCAGCGAGTCGGCGCCGAGGTCGTCGAAGAAGTGCGCGCTGGGCGGGATGGTGTCCCGCTCCAAGACCTCGCGCAGGATCGTCTCGAGCCGCGCCGCGATGTCCGCACTTGCAGCGTCCCCGGACGGCGAGGGAGCCAGCGCCGTCGCCAAGGCCGTAAGCGTCGGGTGCTGGTAGACGTCCTGCATCGCCACCGACGGCAGCTGCGGGTGCTTGCGCACCTTGGCGCAGAACCGGGCCATCAGCAGCGAGTCGGCGCCGAGGTCGTCGAAGAAATGCGCGCCCGGCGGGACGGTGTCGCGCTCCAGGACCTCGCGCAGGACGTCGGCGAGCGCGGCCTCGACGACGCCGGCGTCCGGGGGCGCCGCTGACGGGGCGCCCGCCGCCACGGGGAACGGCGCCGACCGCGCAGCCTCTGTTGGTGGTGAGAGGGCCCCGCCGCGAGGTGGCGCGCTCAGGCGTTCGATGCGTGATGGCCCCGAAGGCGCGGAGGGGCGCCGGGGCGTGTGCGAAGTGCCCGGCGAGGAGGTTCGCGGTCCGGCGCCGGGAGCAGGGAGTTCACCGGGTGGCCCGCGAAAGACGACCGTGCGACTGGACCGACGCACCGGCCGAGGCCGCGGTGGCCGGGCGCTCGCGGGATGATCGCGGACGCCTCGGCCCCCGGTCCGGTCGAGTCGGGCGATCCGTTCGACTTCCCCCTCGGGGGTGATCCGTCCGAGATCGCCGGTGCGGAAGATGCGTTCCGGTGGGGCGTCGCCGAGGAAGGCCTGGCGGGTCAGGTCCGCGCGGCCGACATAGCCGCGAGCCACGCCCACGCCGCTGATGCCGATCTCGCCGACCTCACCTGGTGGCAGGACGCACGTCGGGTTGCGGAGGTCCAGGACGACTGCACCGTAGGTGGGCAGGGGGCGCCCCAACGTCGGTGCTTGGTCCGGGCGCGGCTCGCTCCACAGGGCGGCGACGGTCGTCTCCGGCGGCCCGTGCAGACCGATGAGCCGCCGCCCCGGACGTCCCCAGGAGTCCAGGAGCTGCGCAGGTCGCTCCACGCCGCTGAGCAGGACCAGCCGCAGGCGAGGGAGCTCGACGTCAATGTCGGCCAGGAGCGCTGGGTCCGCGCGGAGCACGGTGACTCCCCGGTCACGCAGGAAGCGGCCGAGGGTGGGCCCCCGGAGGCCCTCACCCGCCGGCGGTGTGATGACGGTGGCGCCACGGGACCACGCCAGCCACGTCTCGAGCACCCCGAGGTCGGAGCCCGGGCGCGGGTCGTGGAAGACGCGGTCGCCCACGCCGATGTCGATGAGGTCGCCGACGACCTGGACGAGGTTGGTCACCGCCTGGTGGCTGATCGCGGGCACGCGTAGCCCGCCGCCCGCGCCGTCGGCGTGGACGAGGATGTAGGCGGGCGACTCGTGGGGCGAGGTCCTCCAGGCGTGGGGGAGGCGACGGACATCTTCCTCGTCAACGCGCGGAGCGACCCGGTCGAGATAGACCGCGTCGACGTCAGAGGCGTCGAGCCGTGGCGCCGCAGCGGCGTGTGCGATCACGAAACTGGCGCCCGACGCGTCGAGCACGGCAGCAAGACTCTCGTTCGACAGGCCGGGCGCGACCGGCACCCAGACGGCATCGAGCTTGGCGATCGCGACCTGGGCGACGAGTGCGTCGAGCGGGCGCTCGAGGAGGACCGCGATCCGGTCGCCCGGCCCGACCTTGCGGCCGTGCAGAAAGCGCGCCAGGCGGTTCGCCGACATATCGAGGTCGTCGTAGGTGAGCGACCCCTCTGCCGCCTCGAGGGCGCGACACCCCGCGCGACCAAACCGGCGGAACTGGTCGCAGCGGCGCTCCATCATCCACACGAGCCGCTCATCCGGCGACGTGCGCGGTTTGTGCGCACCGAAGTCGTCGCCGCGCGCCGCGTTGAGAGGGCCTGCGGGGCGGGGGGCCGCCATCGTGGTGCGCACGAGATGGGCGGTGCGTTTGGCCCCGTGGCCTGCGTGATCGGACCCGGGCATGTCAGGTCGACCGATCGGGACGCGGAGGGCTGGACGGGCCGGGGAACACGAGCGCTCCGACGTGAGTGCGAGACGGTCCAGTGGTCACGGTGACTCCAGTAAGCAGGAGAGAACAGGAACGGCCACGAGGCGCACGACGTAACGCGGCCTGCGGCGATCGGCGTCGGTGCCCGATGGGCGTCGATCCCCATGAGGGCACTCGAGGACCGGACGCGGGTATGTCGAGCTGCGGGGCAGCGTGCATCGACCGACGACGGGCGGAATGTGGAGAGCTCACGAACCGATCTGTGAGCTCGGAATCGACGCCGTCGCGGAATGAGCTCCGACTGCGCTGGCGTCATGCACGCGAAAGCAGAGCGCGCCGGTGGGTCGTGGCGGGAACCACGGCCATCACCTGCCCTCGCGACCTCTCAGGCGGCAAGAGCGACGAGTACGGAGGGCGGCCCGCGCCTCTCGGGCAGGCGGGGGCGAAGACGTTGCCTGGGGCGCCGAATTGGTGGCTCGACTCCCGGCCTCACCGCAGCAGACAAAGGTGGTCGGGCCGTCCGGAGCACGATGCGGACGAGACGGCGGAAGCGGGCGACGACGGCACGTCCGGCCATATCCCCGGCCGCAATCAGCGCCGTGAAGACCACGAACAATGCAACGTGGACCGCGACGAGGACGAGACCGGCGAACGTGCTGTGGTGGTCCGTCACGAGATCGTGTGCATGGGTGAGCTCGCCGAGCGCGTGCATCGCTGGCTGGCCGACGACCATTGCGGCGGCGAGACACAGGATGGAGGTCACGCCGCCCGCGCACACCGCTCGCACGACGGCGGCGGCAACGACCGCGATGGCGAGGGCCCACACGTGGTCGGCTGCCAGCGTCGAGGTCACGGTGGTGATGGTCGCGAGCGCGACGGTCAACAAGGTCACGGCCGCTACTGCGCGCCACCGCGAGTTGTGAGGTCGCAACACGACGTCACCCCTTTGCGGCGCTTCCGCTTACTCTCCGCAAACTAGCGCCTCGACGTACATCTGGGCCAGACGCAAGACGGTTCTAGTGGGCGCTCGCAAAGCTCGAGGGTCAGGGACGGCGGTGCACGTCGGAGCAGGCGTGAGTGTCCGCCATGGCTTGGAGCGAGCAACTCACGTCGACGTCCGGGCTGGTGTCACCCCGCGTCGATCGCCAGGTCGCCCGGAGCGAGGTCCGCTCGCAGACGCAGGAATTTGGTGGCATGGCGCCAGCGGCCCTGCTCGAAAGCGGTGTCCGTCTCGACCTCGACCACCAGCTCTGGGGCAACCTGGGTGTACTCAATCTCGATGCCTGGAGTCTGTCCGAAGCGGCTCGACGGAAGCCGTGGCGGCCACGGGTGCTCCTGCCGCGGTGGTCGCAAGAGCCGGCGCAGTTCGCCACGCGCGGGCAGGGGCAGTCCGCTCGTACGCCCGACCACCCGGAGCCGGTCGCGCTGGTACCGGCCGAGGACCAGCGCCTCGGGGCGCTCGAGAGTGCCGAACACCCCGCCGATGACGGCCTCGGCCGTGCTGCGAGCGCGCAGCTTCTGCCAACTGCGGGCGCCCGGGCGGTAGCGCTGATCGCGGCGCTTGGCCACGACGCCCTCGATGCCGGGCGGCTGGTCGCGCAGCCACGCGCCGGCCGCGTCGGGGTCGGTGGTCACGGGCATCAGGCCCAGCCTGCGCGGCGCCTCGCGCAGGACGTCCTCGAGCACCTGACGGCGCTCGTCGTACTGCGCCGGACGGAGGTCGCGGCCGTCGTGGTCCAGGACGTCAAAGGCGATCAACGACGCCGGCATCTCGGTGGCGAGCTTCGCCGCACGCGCGGAGCTGGAGGAGCGGAGACGTTGCTGTAGCGCCGCGAAGTCCACGCCGGCGCCGCGTGCGACCACGAGCTCGCCATCGAGGACCAGCCCGGCCGGCAGGAGCCGGGCCGCAGCGACCACCTCGGGGAAGTAGCGCCCGAGAGGCTTGACGCGCCGCGAGTCCAGGCGCACGTCGCCGAACTCGCTAATCGAGAGCAGGCAGCGGAAGCCGTCGAGCTTCGGCTCGTAGGCCCACAGCCCACCGGTCGGCAGGGCATCGACCGATCGCGACAGCATTACCGCGACCTTCTCGACCACCTCAAGAGTTTCACCGAGGGTCGTCGGGCTGCGCCACTCGTGGCGCCGATTACGCCGACCGAGACGCCGCTGTCGTTTGCCGCACGTCTCCGCGGACGAGCCGATGCGCTCGTTCGCAGGCGTGCCAGAGTGTCCGTGTCGTGCTTCCCCCACGGCAGACCCTGCACGTCTGCCTCTGGAGGAGAGCCATGATCAGCCGCCGGGACCTGCAGCGCCGAGCCGAGCGCGAGGTACAGGCCAGCGACATGGAGGCGGCGGCTGAAGTCGTCCGCGTGCGCGGCCCCGGCGGATATGCAGGCCTCGACGAGCCGTCGGCGGCGGCAGTTTCCGAGCTGCTCGTGGAGATCGCGTCAGGCTGGCGGGAGAAGCCGACTGCGCCCCGAGTCTGGGAGGCAGCCACGCGCGTCGCAGATCGAACCCTCGCCGGCGACCACGACCCGGCACCGAAGTTCCCGGGACCTGCCCCCGCGGGCTACACGAACCCCCACCTCAAGAAGGGCTTCCCGGTCGGCTGAGCCGCAGGCATCTCGGCGGCTGCCCACGGTTGCCGAAACTTCGGGGGCGGGCTCAGACAAGCGAAACCGCCGCTCGCGCCGACGTTGCGCGCCGAACGGGTGCGGACCGCCTGCGCCTGCCTCTGGCGACGCGCCCACTGGCCTCTCCGGGAGCTCCTCAAGGCCGGGCGGCCGGGCGACTTCGGCGCCGAGGTGGACGCCGCTGCGCGGCGACGGCGCTGGAGGGCCCCGGGAGCTTGATCGGGCCGTTCCTCCCGGTCAAGGGCGCTACGCGTCGCTGCGCGACCAGCCTCCGGCTGGCCCTTGACCGCGAGCCTCATGGGGCAGGCCGACCCGAGTTCGACAGGCTCGGCGGCGGTAGCCGCCGCTCGGTGATCACTCCGCGAGCCTGGAGCCCCGACTCCTGCGTCGAGAACGTGACCCGGGCGGTGGTCGGGAGGACGTGGACCGCTGAAGGGATGGCGTGCCCGACACCAAAGTGCGGTGGCGGGAGCACTCGACCATGAGGCCGCCGGCAGTCCTTCCGCCGCTACTGGACCGGATGACCGAGCGAGGGGAGCGGGCAGGGTGTTGTTTGTCGGTGACGACTGGGCTGAGGACCACCATGACGTGGAGGTGCAGGACTCCACCGGGCGGCGATTGGCGCGGGCCCGGCTGCCCGAGGGGCTGGCCGGGGTCGCGCGATTGCACGAGCTCATCGTCACCGCGCTGCCCGAGCACGACGACGCCGAGAGCGGTGAGCTCGGCGATCCGGGTCGGGTGTGGGTCGGGATCGAGACCGATCGGGGTGCGTGGGTGCAGGCCCTGGTCGCCGCCGGGTATCGGGTGTTCCCGATCAACCCGCGGCAGGTGGCCCGATACCGGGAGCGGCACGGCAACGCCGGCGGGAAGAGCGACGTCGGTGATGCGCATGCGCTGGCGGACATGCTGCGCACCGACGGCCACCAGCTGCGCGCGATCTCCGGGGACAGCCCGCTCGCGGCCGGGGTGAAGGTCATGGCTCGGGCGCACCAGACCCTGATCTGGGAACGCGCCCGTCACGCGCTACGGCTACGTGCCGGGCTGCGCGAGTACTTCCCGGCCGCGCTGGAGGCCTTCGAGGACCTCGCCGCCACCGACGCACTCGAGCTGCTGGGCAAGGCCCCGGACCCGGACAGCGCCGCGCGGCTGACCCACCCCCAGATCGAGGCGGCATTGCGTCACGCGCACCGCCACGGCGTCAAGGACAAGGCCGTCGCCCTGCAGACGGCGCTGAGGGCGCCGGGCCTCACCCAGCCGGCTGCGGTGGCGGCCGCGTTTGCCGCGGTCACCCGCGCGCTGGTCGGGGTCATCGCCGCGGTGAACACCCAGATTGCCGCGCTTGAGCGCAGCTTGCGCGAAGCGTTCGACACCCACCCCGAGGCGGAGATCTACCGCAGCCAACCCGGGCTCGGACCAGTGCTGGCGATGCGGGCGCTGGCCGAGTTCGGCGACGACCCCAAGCGCTACTCGGACGCCCGCGCCCGCAAGAACTACGCCGCGACCAGCCCGATCACCCGCCAGTCGGGCAAGAAGAAGACCGTGGCGGCCCGGTTCGTGCACAACGACCGGCTCGTCGACGCGGTGGCCCGCCAGGCCCAGGGCGCACTGGTTGCCTCGCCCGGCGCGCGGCGCTACTACGACGAGCTCCGCGGCCGCGGCGTCGGCCACTTCGCGGCCCTACGTCAGCTCGGCAACCGGCTCGTCGGGATCCTGCACGGCTGCCTCAAGGCCGGCGCCCGCTACGACGAACAGCTCGCTTGGGGCCATCGATATCCGCGGTGGCGGCCTGAAGCGAACGCGCTGCTGAGGCGACCGCGCTCGGTCGGCTCACCGATCCTCGTGCTCGTGCGCCACGTCAGGCGTTCTGTCCGGAGCTTGTGGGCTATCCATGGACGTGGCGCGAGGAGCGGCCCCGAACTCGCGGGTGGCCGCCCAGCTGGCCAGGAGCGCGAACTTGTCTGCCGACGGGGAGCCTTCTTCGGCGCTGTAGGTGCACATGGCTAGCCCGGGCTCGCCGGGGAGTTCGAACATGTCGAAGGTGACCTCGATGTCGCCGACCTGCGGGTGGCGGTAGACCTTCTGTCCGGTGCGGTGCTCGTGCACGTCGGCTTGGGCCCAGTCGGCGCGGAACTGTGCGCTGAGGGTGGAGAGCTCGCCGATGAGGGCGGTGAGGTCTTGGTTGAGCGGGTCGCGTCCGGCGGCGAGGCGCAGCATGCCGGCGTTCATGCTGCGGGCCAGGGGCCAGTCGCCGTAGTAGTCGCGGGCGCGGGGGTCGAGGAAGATGAAGCGGGCCAGGTTGGGTCGGTCAGCTTCGAAGTGGGGGGCGAACAACGCGCGTCCCATCAGGTTCGAGGCGACGAGGTCCTGCTGGGTGTTGACCACGACCGCGGGTACCGCGGTGTTGTCCAGGACCCGCTGCACGGAGGCTCGAACTGTCGAGGGGCTGGACGGGCCGCGGCTCTCAGACGCCGGGGTCGGGGCGGCGGCGCGAGCGAGGTCGAACAGGTGCTCGCGTTCGACGTCGTCGAGTTGCAGCGCGCGGGCGATCGCGTGGAGGACGCTGTCGGAGGCGCCGCGGAGGTGGCCGCGCTCGAGCTGGATGTAGTAGTCCGGGCTGAGACCGGCGAGCTGGGCGACCTCTTCGCGGCGCAGTCCCGGGACGCGCCGTTCGCCTCCGTATTCGGGCAGGCCCGCCTGTGCGGGGGTGATGTGCGCGCGGCGCGAGATGAGGAACTCCCGCACCTCGTCCTTCCTGCTCATGGTGTCCACCGTAGGTCGGTGCACGCGGCCCGGTGGCGCTCCGGGACGTGAGGAGGGGCGCCGCCCGGGCCGGTGCGCGTCGTCAGAGGGTCAGCAGCACCTTGACCGCGCGTCGCTCGTCCATGGCCTGGTAGCCCTCGGGGGCCTGGTCGAGGGGCAGGGTCAGGTCGAACACCTTGCCGGGGTCGATCTTCTGGTCCCAGACGAGCTGGATGAGCTCGGGCAGGAACCGGCGGACCGGGGCGGGGCCGCCGTGGGTGTGGATGCCGGCGAAGAACAGGTCGATGCCGGGGATCGACACGTCGTAGTTGACCCCGACGAAGCCCATGTGCCCGCCGGGGCGGGTGATGTTGATGGCCTGCATCGTCGACTCCTGGGTGCCGACGGCCTCGATGACGCTGTGCGCCCCGAGACCCTGGGTCAGGTCCTTGATCCGTGCGACGCCCTCGTCGCCGCGCTCGGCGACGATGTCGGTGGCGCCGTAGAACCGCGCGAGCTCCTGGCGCTCGGGGTGACGCGACATGGCGATGATCCGCTGCGCGCCGAGCTGGCGGGCGGCGAGGACGGCCATCAGCCCGACGGCGCCGTCGCCGACGACGGCGACGGTCTTGCCGGGGCCGGCCTCGGCCGCGACCGCGCCGAACCATCCGGTGCCCAGCACATCGGAGGTGGCCAGCAGCGACGGGACGAGCTCCGAGCTCGGCTGCCCCGGGGTGGCGACCAGGGTGCCGTCGGCGTGCGGGATGCGGGCCAGCTCGGACTGGGTGCCGATGGTTTGTGCGACGAACTCGCCGTGCACGCACTTGGACTGGTAGCCGGCGCGGCAGATCTCGCAGGTGTTGTCGGAGATGACGAAGGACCCGACGACGAAGTCGCCGACCTTCACGGTCTTGACCTCGGCGCCGATCTCCTCGACGACGCCGACGTACTCGTGCCCCATGACCTGGTGGTCGGCCGGCTCGACGCCCCGGTAGGGCCACAGGTCTGACCCGCAGATGCAGGTCGCGGTGAGCCGGATGATCGCGTCGGTCGGCTCGATGATCTTCGGGTCGTCGCGCTCCTCCACGCGCACGTCGCCGGCGGTGTGCATCACAACTCCACGCACGAAGAATCGCTCCCTTGCTCCGCACCGGCCCCACAGGTGCCGGCACTCGCTCCACGGCGAAGGCGCGTGCTCGCGTCCTTCCTCAACTCATGGAACCCGCGGCGAATCGGTACTGGCAGGGGCCGCTAGCACCCCCCAAGACACCCGCGTAGTGCCGGTCGAGGCCTCGGACTCACAGCGTCGAGGGCGGGCCCGCCGAGTCCCTCGTCCCGACGTTGCCCGGCCGGCCGCCGGGAGGTCGTCGCCAGGCAGCTCAAGGCCGCGCGGCCGAGACCCCGTTCGAGCCGCCTTCGGCGGCGCTGTCCTCACTGGGCCCGGCAGCTTGATCCGCCCGCCCCTCACCAGCAAGGGCCGCAGAACATCTTCGGGCCGCGCCCTCTCGACGGCCCTGCGGGCCGGCTGCTCCCAAGCGTCGAACGCGGCCCGAGAGATCTTCTGCTCTTCGACCCTTGCTGATGAGCCTCTGCGGGCGGACGCGGCGCCACCCGGGGTGGAGGCACAGAACGCCTCCACCGCCAGGGACGCCGGGCCCGCTTCACGCGACTCGGTCTCGGGGTCCATCGGAGTCGGCGACTTGACCGCACGAGGCCCAGGGATGTCTCGACGGCCCGCTCGGCGCCCTTCGGGCGGTGGAGGCAGCAAGCGCCTCCGCCCACCGCCCCGGGGCCCTCCAGCCCCGACCCGTTCCCGGTCGGAGGCCACCATGACCACCCAGCCCACCCAGGACCTGCGCACCGACGCCGAGCTGCTCGCGGGCTACGTTGCCGGAGACAGCAGCGCGCTCGCCGAGTTGGTTCACCGCTACCAGGGGGTGCTCCTGACCCTCGTTCGTCGCATGTCGTGGTTCGAGCCGGACCCCGAGGCCGTCGTGCAGGAGGTCTGGCTGCGCGTGCTCAGGAGCGCGGCCACGTACTCGGGGCAGGCGAAGGTGTCGACCTGGCTACATCGGATCACCGTGAACGAGGCCATCAGCGCCGCTCGACGGCGCCGCGCCGATCACTCGACGCCGATCGGGGAGCTGTACCGGGAACACGACCAGTCCGATCGGACCGACCCGGGCGATCCTTCGCAGGCGGTGGACGACCGCGAGCAGGCACTCGCGTTGCTCCCCGAGCTCTTGGCCCTCCTGACCCGTGACCAGCGCCTGGTACTCGAAGTTCTCCACCTCGACGGATTGACCCAGGAGGAGGCCGCCGAGCTGCTCGGGGTCTCCGTCGGCACGATCAAGTCACGCGCTCACCGCGCCCGCGTGACAATCCTGGCCCACCTCGCGAAGGAAGATCGCCGAGAGACTTGCGCCAACCTTTGACGGAGGCTCGCCGTTCCCACCTGCTCCGCGATAGTGGGAACGGCGAGCTCGCAGGCTGCGTCAGACCAACATGGCAACCCACAACACCAGCTCCCGGCCGCTTGACGACCTCGAGGTCGACACCACCGCCACCCCTCGAGATGCGGTCGCCCAACTGTTCGCCGCCGCTCTCGACGGCGATCGACGCGCCGAGGCCACACTGCACCTGCTTGGCGGATTCGACGAGACGGCTCAACGCGCGTCGGCTGCCCTCCTCGACTCCGGCAGCGACCCGAGACATGGCACCGTCGATGTTCTCGCGAGCATCGACCGCACCCTCGCCGCGCTTCGCGATGAGCGCCGCTGAGGCCGGTGGCCGCGACGCGCTGTCACCCTTCGCCGCAGTAGCCGTCGCCATCACCGTCGCGCTCGCCGGGCAAACAGGGGTGGCCGCTGTTGCCTGAGCGCCGACGCTCGGACGATGAGCTGCCCGAGTCGTCATCGCGGGAGCTGTCAGGCTCGTCCCGCGGTCCCGGGTCGCCGTCCGGCTCGGGCGCAGGCGAGTACTCGGGCTCGTCACATGTTCGACCGTTGCCGTCCTCGGCCTGAAGCCGCCGCAGGCGATCGGGTGAAGCGTCGCTTTGGCCGGCGTAGACGGCGGTATGTGTGCCGGTGACCATGTGCTCCCCCATGTCCCCCTCGTTGGTGGACACGTAGCGCAGGAGCCGCCCGTACTGGTCGCGATCCACTCCCGGCTCCGTGGAGAGCGTGAGTTGCGAGCCTGAGAGGAACGAGAAGGCCGCGGACTTCGCATCCGGTCCGTGGTCGGAGGACATCTCGCACGAATCGATGCCCAGGACCCGAACCCGCTCACCGCTGCGCAGCACGAAGGTGTCCCCGTCGACCACGAGGACGCTATTCCCCGCTACTACCGTCGACCTCGAACCGACGCCTGACCCAGCCGCGGTTGTCGACCCCGACGACGATGCGCCCGAGGACGACCTCGCCGACGACGCGGCGAGGTTGCTTCCCGCGTTGCAGGCGACGAGCAGGAGCACGAAGATAACCGCCCCACCGAGGAGAGTGTTCGACACCGTTCTGCTCACAGCGGGAGCCGCCCCCAACCGCCGGTTTGCGTCGCACCGCCCCGCCTGTCCTCGCCGACCCAACAGCGCGGCCTCGGCGGCACGACCCGGACATGCGCGTGCTCAGCGTCATCCATGACGGTCCCTCGTGTCATGGGGCCTACAGCGCTCGCCAGGTCCAGGGCGTTACGTCGTGCCAGACGCGGGTCGAGACCGCACACCGTCTGCCGGAATAACCGCTCCTTGGTCAAGGCGGCGTCTCCGGCGCCGCGGCGGCCACGGCCCTACGGGCCCTGGCCCCGACTCCGTTCCGGCGGGCCCGGAGCCTGGCCGTCGGCGCCTATGAGCCGAATCCTGGCCCGACGAAGGCAGATTTGGCTCGGCGTTCAGCGGCCCTCTCGCGGTCGTACCATTGCTTCAGCACATCGTGCTCGGATGACATCCTCACCAACGTAGGTCGAAATTCAAGCACCTTGACTTGCTGGCTCGTATCAAGTAGTGCCTCAGAAGCACGCTGCCGCTTGAGGACAGCATCTTGCTGTCGTCACGTTGGCGCTGTCGCCGCGCTACCACACTGTCGTACCCCAGCTTCATCGACACGCCGGCAAGTGCGCCTGCGGCGCCAATCAATGCACTAAGCCACGACCCCCCATACGTCAAGTATCAAGGCCAGTGAGGGGTAGGTCTAGCTCTCGACTGTTGGCGCAGGCGCGAGCTCGGTCCGTACAGGTCGAGGGGCAGACGTGCATGATGTACGGGTGGTTCTGATTGCCTACGTCGACGAGACTGGGGATACCGGCGATGTCGCCAAGTCCGGCTCGTCATCTTGTTACGGACTTGGCTGTCTCCTGATGGAACTAGACAGTTGGGGAGCGTCGTTCGAGTCGACTCTTGAGCTACGTCGAAGGCTGAAGCAGAGCCACGGCCTTCCCTTCCGGACCGAGGTCAAGGCGAATTACCTGATCCGAGGCGGCGGGCCGATACGAGCACTGAACCTTGCTCCCAATCATCGAAGCATCATATACCGCGCGCATCTTCGTCACGTTGCGCAGCTGCGAGCGCGAGCGTTCGCAGTCGTTGTAGACAAGAGAAGCGCTCGCATGCAGAGCGACGGGTTCTTCTTTACCGCATGGCAGGCGCTTATGAATCGCCTCGAGCGCACAAGTACCAAGGAACGACAGCCCATCCTTATCGTCCACGATGAGGGTGAAGACTTTGCGGTCCGTCGAGAAGTCAGGAAGGCGAGGAGGTTTCTTACCGCCGGAAAGGCCTATGGCGGCGGTTACTTCATACAGCCACTGAAGTGGATCGTTGAGGACCCAGTGCCACGGAATTCTCAACATTCCTACTATATCCAGATCGCAGATATGATCGCGTACGCCGGCTGGCGGACGTATATGGCACCGAGCAAAGGCGTGGCGCAGGTCGTGCCGCAATCGATGTGGCAAGAACTAGGCCCCGGCATTCACGCGAAGGTCAACATGTTTAGTGGAGGCACGCCTGGAGTCGTCGTCCGCAAATAGAAGCCCCCCGAGCAAGGCTCGGGGGGCGGGAAGCGCCTACACCGGCCTTGGGGCACGGTTCAGCACTTGAGGCGAACGTACCGCGCCATCGCCTGCCACGGTGGAGCCACGCGCAACCAAGATCTGATTACTTTGGGTAACTGTGCCAGGGTCGGCTGGTCTGGCTCCCAGGCCTTGGTCAAGCCGTCGGAGGCCGGGAGGGGCCGAGTGGGTCTGAGAAGTGTCGAGTAGCTCCGACCTCGATCGGGAGGCTGTCGGCACCTGGAGCCACAGGTCGCCGGCGGGCACCCGCAAGATCTACGACCTCCTTCGAGCTAAGCCGCCTCAGCTCAGGACCGCTCGTCATTAAGGCGAGGGTGGGACGGTTCGGTGGGCTCCGCTCCCCAGGTGACGTACTTCGTCAGCGACCGGCGGCGCTGGGCCGTCAGCACCTGCTCGTATTCGAGATGAGTCAGCAGACCGTTCCGTGACACGGCTCGTGACGCGAAACCAAGTCGAACGAGGAGGTCGAGGAGCACGACGTGACGACACACGCGAACATCGTTGCTGGTAGAGGCCCTGGTCAACGCGGTCGGCCATCTTTGCAAGGCGGGGGTTGAGGGTTCGATTCCCTTCGTCTCCACCGCTCATGACCTGCAGGAACGGCCGCTCGTGCGACCGTCCGGGTCCGGACGTGGCACGAGATCACGGCGGTGCTCAGCGTCGACTCCAGCCACACCCGTCGGCAGCGTCCGCACGCCGGCTGCCGCAGGTCGTCGTGCTCGGGCGGCCGAGAGCTGCGGGTCAGCCGATTCCGGTGGCCGTCCGTCGTGGGCCGGGGCGACCGATGGGTTCGCGCGGGATGGGCCGTAGCCGGTCCAGGTGCCGGAGGTGGAGCGCGAGCCCGTAGCAGCCGCGTGGGAACTCCTCGGCGCTCCAGGTGTGACGCAACGACTCCGGTCGCGGTCAGTGCACCGTCTCGACGATCTCGCGGCGAGGGACGCCGACGCGTTCCAGCGCCTGGTAGAAGGCGGCGGGGTCGGCCCAGTCCTCGGGCGCGAACGCGCCGGTGCGCGTGCGGCCGGTGTCGAGGGCGAGAAGGGCGAAGGCCGCACAGGCTGCGCCCGTCACGCCGCCCATGTCGTCGAAGGCGCCGTCGGGGTCCAGGACCGTGCGTCGAGTGCTCACCGCCGGCTTGCCGTCCTTGAGGCCGTACACCCGGGCGAGGAGGCCGCCCTTGTAGGGATAGACATGCTTGACCGCGGAGGTCGCGAGGAACGTCGTCATCGCCGCCACGCCGCTCTCGCCGCGACGGACCTGACCGATCATGCCGCGCAGTGTGTGGCGCCAGCCCTGTGGCGATCCGAGGCGGCCTTGGATGACGCCGTGCACGAAGTCGACGGCCTCCTCGGCCGTCATCCGCCCCTCCTGGACCGCCAGACCGATACCCCGGGCGAGGCCGTTGAGCGGCGCGGGGTCGAGCCCGCCGACGCAGCGGATGCGGCCCGCATCGGGGTAGCGCCGGGGCAGGGTGACGGGCTCGGGGTGGGCGGTCTCGTAGAGCAGGACGTCGGGCTCGCCCGCCAGGATCGGGAACCGTCCGGTCTCGACGAAGGTCTCGTGGACGACGCGCCGCCCGTCCTCCCAGGTGACGCACTCGCCGGCGGAGATGTGCAGGAGGTGCTCCAGGACGGCACGCCCGACGTTCGGTCGCTCGTCGCCCACCAGCCAGCACAGGTCGATGTCATCGACGCTGTCGAGGTCACCCGCGGCGTCGACGGCCATGACGTTGGACATGCCCGGCGAGGCGCCGCAGCCGACGTAGACCGGGATACCGGCGGCCTTCGCCTCCGTGTCGAGTCCCAGCGCGTGCTCGGTGCTCTCGACGTCGTCGTCGAAGTCGAGGTAGGGGACCTTCGCCTCCAGGCATGCCTGGATGACCGGGCTCGAGGTCTTGATGTACGGGCCGGCGCCCAACAGCACGAGGTCGGCGCCGTCGACGAGTTCGCGCAGCTCGGCCTGGTCGAACAAGTCCAGCTTGCGCGTGGTTGCGCTGCCACGTGGCAGCCGCGCGACGAGGGGCTCGAGCGACTCCGGGCGCAGGTCGGCGAGCTCGAGCAGCCCGACCTCGGAGGACCGGGCCAGGCGCTCGACCGCGACACGGCACATCTCACCGCCCGCGCCGACGACGATCACGCGTCCACCCGATCCCGGCATGACTCGATCACTCCTCCCGTACCGGCCAGCTACGAACCGGCGCTCTACTTATCGAACTCGAATCGAGTTTCAGATCAGGTCGCTCTGGCTGTCAAGGGCGGTACGATGTCGAATCGTGTTCGAGTTGCCGGGCCGGACGAGGTTCCGATGAGGAGGGCAGGGTCTCCGCGAGACGCAGCCCAGGCCCCAGCGCGCCCGCAGGCTGTGCTTCAGCGGCGTGGCGTCGAGCGCGTCACGGCGATCCTCGATGCCGCTGAGCAGCTACTCGAGGTCGAGGGCTACGAGGCCGCCACGCTCAAGGCGGTGGGAGAGCGAGCCGGCATCCCGACGGCGTCGGTCTACCACTACTTCGCCGACCGCCACCAGGTCGACACCGAGCTCCTCCGCCGACACATCGGCCAGCTCGGTGACGCCGTCGAGACCGCGCTGGAGCGCGGCGCTCCCGGCTCGCTCGAGGACGCGGTGGACGCGGTCATCGATCCGATGCTCACGTACTTCCGAGCCCACCCCAGCACCGTCGAGCTGTGGTTCGCGCGGCGCAGCGACGCGCTCGACGACATGGTCCGGGCGTTCGACGAGGCCACCGCCGAGCAGCTGTGGCGGCTCGCGCTCGACCGCGGCCTCCTGCGTGAAGGGACGCCTCTGCTGGTGGTGCACCTGGCCTTCGAGGTCGGCAGCAGGCTGTTCGACGTCGCCTTCCGCCGGACCCCGACGACCGGCGACGACGGCGTGATCGACGAAGCTCGCCGGCTCCTGGTGGCCTACCTGCGGACCTACGCCCCGGACCCTGCTCCGACCTGACGTCCTCGCTCCGTTGACGCTTCGAGCACCCACGCCATAAAGTCGATCCGAATTCGACATCGAGTTGGGGGAGGCGTGTTGGCCGACGTCCCGGTCGAGACGGCCGAGGCCGACGTCGTCGTCGTGGGCGCTGGGCTCTCCGGACTCACCGCAGCATCCCGCCTGTACCAGCGCGGGTTATCGGTGCGCGTGCTGGAGGCGGACAACCGGGTCGGCGGCCGCACGTGCGACCTCGACGTGGGTGACGGTCTCGTCACCGAGGGCGGCGGCCAGTGGATCGGCGCCCGGCACGAGCGGGTGCTCGGACTACTCGGTGAGCTCGGATTGTCGACGTTCGGCACCCACACCGCCGGGGACTCGATCTACCTGCGACGCGGCACACGGCGGACGTTCAGCGGCGCGATCCCACCGATGACTCTGCTCGCGAAGCTCGACTTCGCGCAGGCCCAGCACCGGCTCGAGCGGATGGCCGGTCAGGTGCCGGCCGCCGCCCCCTGGACTGCCACCCACGCCGTGGAGTGGGACAGCATCACCCTCGGCTACTGGCTCGACGAGCACTGCCACACCGACGAGTCGAAGCACCTGTTCACCCTGGGCTTCACGCTGATGTACTGCGAGGACCCCCACCGTATCTCCCTGCTCAAGGTGCTGCACCAGATCGCGACCTCGGGCGGCATCGAATACATGTTCAGCACCGAGGGCGGTGCCCAGGAGAGCCGCATCGTGGGCGGGGCGACGAGGCCGTCGACCGTGCTGGCCGAACGACTCGGCGAGCGGCTCGTCCTCGGCTCACCGGTCACCGCGATCGAGCAGGGCAGCGACGGCGTGCTCGTGCGCTCGACCCGGATCGACGTCCGGTGCCGACGAGTGGTCGTCGCCATGACGCCGGCCGACGTCGACCGCATCACCTTCGCCCCCGCGCTCCCTGTGCGCCGCGCCGCCCTGCAGCGCGTGTGGCACAACGGCACCGAGAGCAAGCTCTTCGCGGTCTACCGACGGCCGTTCTGGCGCGAGCAGGGCCTCGACGGGTCCGCGATGACCGACCTGCCGGTCGCCCACTACGTCATGGACAACTCTCCGCCCGACGGCAGCGTCGGGATCCTGGTGACCTTCATCGGCACCGCAGGTGCCGGGCCGGGCCTGACGTGGAGCGACGATCTGCTGGACGAGCCGGCGGCGCGGGAGAAGGCGCTCGTCGCCGACCTCGTGACGCTGTTCGGCCCCGAGGCCGCGCACCCGCTGCAGGTGCTCGAGCAGAGCTGGGTCGACGAGCCCTGGATCGCCGGCTGCGTGAGCACCCGCGCGCCCGGTGTGCTGACCGGCTACACCGATGCCGCGACCAGGCCGGTCGACCGCGTGCACTGGGCAGGCACCGAGGCCGCCCCGCAGTTCGAGGGCTACCTGGAAGGCGCCGTCCGCGCGGCCGAACGGGCCGTCGACGAGATCGTCGCCGCTGCCCGATGACCCGCGAAGGCCGTCGCCGCGGGCCTAAGGTGGTCGGTCCACGGCAGGCGGGCCGGAGAGGACGGCATGACGAGCGGGACCGGTGGTCGGGTCAGCACTCCGAGCGAGATGAATCCGCTCGAGACCATGATGTGGCGTGCCGAGGTCGACCCCCGCCTGCGGTCGCCGGTCGTGATCCTCGACGTCCTGGACACAGCGCCGGACTGGGACCGGGTCGTTGCATCCCACGAGTGGGCGACACGCTTCGTCCCGCGCCTGCGCGAGCGCGTGCTGGAACCGTGGGGCGACTGGGGCACGCCGACCTGGGTGCCCGACCCGGACTTCGCGCTCCCGCACCACCTCGGCCGCGAGCAGGTGGCAGGCCCCGGTGGGCAGCGTGAGGTCCTCGACCTCGCGGCGTCGATGGCCCTGACCCCGTTCGACCGCGAGCGCCCTCCGTGGGAGGCGAGGATCGTCACCGGGCTCGAGGGCGGGCGGGCGGCCTACGTGCTCAAGGTGCACCACAGCGTCGCCGACGGCTTGGGGCTGGTGCAGATCCTGCGCATGCTGCACAGCGGGGTGCGCGAGCACACCGATCTCCCCGACCACCCCGAGCCCGGCCGGCACGGCCCCTCACGGTTGGGGCTCACGGTGAGCCAGGCGGCGCGGGCCGTCGCGGGCGTGCCGACCCGGGCGCTGGGTGTGGCCTCCGTCGGCGCCGGCCTGCTCGGGCGGCTCGTCACGCGCCCCCTGGCGACGGTCTCCGACGGCTCGGCGTTCCTCGGGTCGGCGCTGCGGGCGGCCGTCGGACCGGTGGTGCCCCGGTCGCCGCTGCTGCGCCGCCGGAGCCTGGACCGCCGCTTCGAAGCGCTCGATGTGGACCTCGGCGCGCTCAAGGCCGCCGGGCGCGCGGCGGGCGGGTCGCTCAACGACGCGTACCTGGCCACTCTGCTCGGCGGGATGCGTCGCTACCACGAGCGCTTCGGCGCGATCCCCGAGCACCTCGCGATGGGCATGCCGGTGAACACGCGGGACGCCGACGACCCCGTCGGCGGGAACCACTGGGCCGGTACGCGCTTCGCGGCGCCCCTGGGCGACGCCGATCCCGTCGCGCGCATCCTGCACGTCCGGGAGGTCGTCCGGCGGACCACCGGCGAGCGGGTGGTCGACGGCCTCGGCCTCATCGCCCCGCTGCTGGCCGTGCTGCCGCCGCCGCTGCTCGCGCTGATCCAGGGCGGGGCGACGAGCGCCAACGACCTGCAGGCCAGCAACGTCCCGGGCATGGCGGGGCCGGCTTACCTGGCGGGCGCGCAGATCGTGCGCAGCTACGCGTTCGCGCCGCTGCCGGGCGGCGCGGCGATGATCACGCTGACCTCCCACGGCGACACGTGCTGTGTCGCGGTGACCCTCGACCCGGCGGCCGTCACCGACCCGGACGCGTTCGTCGAGGACCTCCGGGCCGGCTTCGACGAAGTCCTCGCCCTCGCTCCCCCACGCTGACCCGCCCGGCCCAAGAACGGCTCCTTCTGTCGGAACGCCCTTGTGCACGGAGAGGAGCACATGACACCGTCGATGGCAGCTGCGGGCATCGCCATCGACCATCAGGGCTGGCGGACTTCGGTAGTTCGGCCCCCGGGGAGCGTTGGGCGCCCCAGAGAGTTGCCGGTCCCCCTCATGCTCGTTGCTCCATGGCCGCGTGGCGGCCGGCTACCGCGGTTGCAGGGTCGGCGTTGAGCCATGGCCACGACGGACGACGTCACCCGGAGAGCACACGCGAGCGCGCACCTGAGCGTCGGTGGCCTCGGGGACGACCTGGCCGCAGCCTCGCTGCGCAGGTCGGCCGAGGGCCTTCTGACCTGCGGCGTCGCTGAGCTGACGGTGGACCTGTCGGCCCTCGACGACGCCTACCCCAGCTTTGTCAACACCCTCGCCAGGCTGGCCACGACGGCTCGAGCGCACAGCTGCGAGCTGTTCCTCGTCGGACTGCACCGTCCCGCGGTGCTCGTCGCCCTCGACGAGGCGCCCCTCGACGAGCTGTTCGCCGTCTATCAGGCCGCGTGCCTGCACGACACCGCCCCGACCACCACCGCCCCGACCACCACCGCCCCACCGGGACACGGCCGCAGCGCCGTGTCCGCGTGGATGCCCGAGCCGGCGCCGATGACCACCTCGGCGTCGGCTCACGGCCCGGTTGCGTCCGCCGGACCGTGGGGGGACTCGGCGGACGCGACCGGCGCTCCCCGGCACGCTCGCGCCGACCACGACATCGATTCTCTGATCATGAGCGAGGGAGCGGGAATGACCGACACCGACAACGCACAGGCCGACCGGCGGGTGGATCGCGACCGTCTCGTCGAGCTCCATGTCCTGGCCGCCAACGGCGACGCGACCGCCGCAGCTCACGCGGACAAGTGGATGGTCGACGACCCCGTGGCACGACGCATGTGGGACAGCGTGGCCCGTACCTGCGACGAGCTCGGCGAATCCTCGGCCTGAAGCGATCACCTGATCGCCGGTGTCCCACGACTGAAGACCCGATCGTCCCGCCGACGGTCGCACGCGTGCGGGGCCTGAGCGGCGCTGCTGACGCCTCCTCGGGAGAACCATGATCTGCGCGGACCCGCACGAGCTCCAGAGACGGCGAGAGATCTGCCTTGCCGAGTTCATGCTCTCCCTGGCGTCCGGGCTCGCTCGTGACGCGAGTGTCGAGGCGCTGAGATACCGCGCTGCGGCAGCGGGTGTGTCGATGCACGCGGCAGCACTCGCCGTGCTCTCGACCGCACCGACCGAGCAGCTGCTGATCGACCCGCCGCCGACGCCGGAGCAGCGGACGCTCCACGGACATGCGGAGACCCGCCAGTCCGAGCCGTCCCGTACAGGGTCTGCCGACGGTCACGCCGGGATCAGGGCGAGCTCCTCAGGAGATCGGGATGGTGGACGGCGGCGACGTGGGGGTGGGCGCGCAGGCGTGCCTTGAGCAGGTTGTCTCCGAAGGTGCCGGAGATGACGTTGTGCGGGTCCTGGGTGACCCCGCGCGCCTGGTCCGCGAGCTCCGAGGGCAGCTCGATGCGAGGGACGGTGGAGTCGAGGGCCGGGTTGAAGAAGAACGGGATCGACAGGCGGGTCTCGCCCGGCGGTGGCGAGACGACGCGGTGCATCGTCGCCTTGAGGTAGCCGTCGGTGGCGAACTCCATGAGCTCGCCGATGTTCACCACGAACGCGCCCGGCACGGCCGGCGCCTCGATCCACGCGCCGTCGTGCTCGACCTGCAGACCGCCCTTGCCCGGCTCGATCATCAGGAGGGTGAGCACGCCCGGGTCGTTGTGGGCGCCGACGCCCTGACCCCGGTCCTCCCGACCCGGGTAGCGGACGAGCTTGATCAGCGTGGAGGGGCGATCGCCGAAGGTGTCGTCGAAGACGTCGGCGGGGCTGCCGAGCGACAGGGCCCACGACTGCATCAGGCGGCGTGCGACCGCCGTGCAGCGCTGCTCCCAGTCGGCGAACACCGCGCGCAGGCCGGGCAGGGCGGTGGGCCAGAGGTTCGGGCCCTCGAGGCGCATGTACGCCGGTGCGCCTGGGTCGTCGACGCGGTCGCGCTCGGCGCCGATGTCGATCTGCTCGCGCCAGTCGACCTGCCCGCCCGTGAGCTCGCCGCCGGTGCGGGTGTAGCCGCGGAAGTGGGGGCTGCGCAGCATCTCGACGCCCTGCTTGTCCTCGGCGGGCAGGGCGAAGAACTGCTCGGCGGTCGCGAAGGCGCGCGTGGTCACGTCGTCGGGGATGCCGTGCCCGACGAGGTAGAAGAACCCGACGTCGTGGGTGGCGGCGCGCAGGGCGTCGCGGAACGCGTGCGCGGAGGCCTCGTCGCCGTCGAGCATCGACATGTCGAGGACCGGCAGGCTCGTCGACACCGGTGCGTGCGTCACGGGATCCTCCTGGGCTTCGGCAGCGCGGCGATGCTAGCCCGGGATCCGGCCGATGAGGCCCTGCGCCGAAACACCTGCGGCTAGGTTGGTCGATCGTGACGATTCCTTCGATCGACCGGGCGATCCTGGCCGCGCTGCAGGAGAACTCTCGGATCTCCAACCGCGAGCTGGCCGCCCGTGTGGGTCTGGCCGAGTCCACCACCCACGAGCGCGTGCGTCGCCTCGTCGAGACCGGGGTGATCACCCGCTTCACCGCCGAGGTCGACCCGGCGGCCCTGGGTCGCCCGATGCAGGCGCTCATCGCGGTGCAGCTGCGGCCGCAGAGCGCCGAGGTCGTCACGCGCTTCCTCGACGCCGTCGTCGACGACCCCTGTGTGCTCGACGCGACGGTGCTGTCGGGAGAGACCGACGTGCAGCTCCGCGTGGCGGTGGCGTCGAGCGAGGAGATCCGGACGTTCGCGTGGCGCAAGGTCACCTCGGTGCCCTCGGTCCGCTCGATCCAGACCCACATCGTCTACGAGCACCGACGGGGACCGACGCTCTCGGCGACCGCCGAGTGACCGCGCGGGCGACGTCGCCGAGGGCGTCGACGACCTCGTCCCTCACGGGGTGACGATGGCGAACCCGGGGTCGGGGGGATCGAGGACGCTCAGCACGGTGGTCAGGACCTCGCCGTCCCCGTCGATGCTCAGCTCGCCCGCGGCCGTGAGGTCCTCGGGCGTCGTGGCGCCGGCGAGCAGCGCGAGCAGGCCGGCGCGGCCGACGGTGACCCGGGCGTCGGCGCCGCCGCGGCCGGTGCCCTCGCCGTGGGTGAGGACACCGTTGGCGAGCCGGGTCCAGTAGGCGGTGCCGTCGATGGTCCAGTCGGCCGCGACGGTCAGGTGCCAGGCCTTCGGACCGTCGACCTGGATGGCGATGCTGTCGAAGAGCTGGCCGAGGGTGAGCTGGGCGATCATGTCCGGCGAGGCGGTGCTCGCCGGGGTCCCGGCCGTGCTGCCGCGCAGCTCGGCCGCACCGGTCAGGTAGAAGTTGCGCCACGTGCCGTTCTCGGCGCCGAAGCCGAGCTGTTCGAGCGCGGCGGCCTCGAGCTCGCGGGCATCGGTGTTCGCGGGGTCGGCGAAGACGAGGTGGCTGACGAGCTCGGCGGCCCAGCGGTGGTCGCCGGCGTCGTGGGCGCGACGGCCCGCCGCGAGCACGGCCTCCGGCCCGCCGAGGGCCTCGACGTAGCGGCGTCCGGCCGCCTCCGGCGGGTGCTGCCAGAGGTGGGCCGGGTTGCCGTCGAACCAGCCCATGTAGCGCTGGTAGACCGCCTTGACGTTGTGGCTGATGGACCCGTAGTAGCCGTGGGTGTTCCAGGCGGCCTCGAGGGCGGGCGGGACCTCGAGCATCTCGGCGATCTCGGCGCCGACGAAGCCCTTGTTGAGCAGCCGCAGGGTCTGGTCGTGCTGGTAGGCGTAGAGGTCGCGCTGCTCGGAGAGCAGCCGCACGATCCGCTCGCCGCCCCAGGTGGGCCAGTGGTGCGAGGCGAACTCGACGTCGGTGTCGTCGGCGAACAGCTCGATGGCCTCGGTGAGGTAGTGCGCCCAGGCGCGGGGGTCGCGGACCAGCGCGCCGCGCAGGGTCAGCAGGTTGTGCAGCGTGTGGGTGGCGTTCTCGGCCATGCACAGGGCGCGCCGGTCGGGGAAGTGGAAGTTCATCTCGGCCGGGGCCTCGGTGCCCGGGGTGACCTGGAAGACGATCCGGACCCCGTCGAGGATCTCCTCCTGGCCGGTGTGGTCGATGTCGTGCGTCGGCGGGATGAGGGTGACCGTGCCGGTGGAGGTGGTCATGCCGAGCCCGGCACCCACCTGCCCGGCGGGCCCGACCGGCAGCGCGGCGCCGTACATGTACGCCGCGCGGCGGCTCATCGCGGCGCCGGCGTAGACGTTCTCGGCGACGGCGTGCTCGAGGAAGCCCCGGGGCGCGAGGACCGGTACCCGGCCGGCGGCGACGTCGTCGCCGGAGACCACGCCGCGGACGCCGCCGAAGTGGTCGACGTGGCTGTGCGTGTAGATCACGGCGGTGACCGGGCGGTCGCCGCGGTGCTCGCGGTAGAGCGCGAGACCCGCGGCGGCGGTCTCGCTGGAGATCAGGGGGTCGACGACGACGATCCCGCGGTCGCCCTCGACGAGGGTCATGTTCGACAGGTCCAGCCCGCGCACCTGGTAGATGCCCTCGGTGACCTCGAACAGCCCGTGCATCGCGACGAGCTGGGCCTGGCGCCACAGGCTCGGGTTGACGGTGTCGGGGCGCGGCCCGGACAGGGTGGGCGTCCAGGTCTCGGCGTTCCAGACGACGCGGCCGTCCTCGGCGTGGACCAGGCCGTCCGGGATGGTGCCGAGGTAGCCGCGACGGGCGTCGGCGAACGCCGCGTCGTCGGCGAACGGGAAGCGGGACTCCAGCGCGGAGGCCGCCGCGACGATCTCGGGGCGGGCGGTGGGAGCGGTGTCGTGGGCCACGGTGTCCTCGTCCGGTCGCGGATGGCGCCTCGCGCGGTCGCACGTCGAGGCAGGGCGCGGTCCCACGGTGGAGGGGGACGAGCGGCACGGCATCACCCGGAGCGGGTGGATCAGCTCGGGGATCGTCCTCGAGTGCCTCGGGCGCCCTCCGGCCAGGACCACGTGGACCCGGCTTCGACGTGCGGTGCACGAGGGACGGGCGTGCGCCGACGCCGCGAGGTCGCCGTCCGGGGCGTGGGCCCCGTCGCGGCGGGGTATGACTCGGCGACCCGGTTGACGCTCCAGCCCGCCCGACGGCTCGTCCCCGCGCCCTCTCCCGGCTGGAGTCTCGTGACCACCATCGCCCCGCCGCTCGACCCGACCACCTCCGGCGTCGGCGACGCCCTCGTCGCCCCGGGCCCGGGTGCCTGCGTCGAGCTCCGTCACGACGGCGTCGACGGTGCCGTCGTCACCGTGAGCGGTGATGTCGCGTGCCGCGACGTCGCGGTGCTCAGCCGCCACCTGCACACCGAGCTCGACGCGTCGCCGGCCGCGATCGTGGTCGACCTGACCCGTCTCGGAGCGGGCCGCGTCGCCGTCCGCCAGGTCCTCGCGGTCGTCCACGAGCGTGCCGCGGCCGGCGGCACCCGGTTGCGCCTGATCGAGTCCGGACACCCGCCCGAGAGCGGGCGATGACCGACGACGTCGAGCGAGGCGGCGGCTCGACCGACCTGGCGAGCCTGCGGGACGCCGTGGCGCTCGCGTTGCGCGGGCCCGACCCCGCGGAGGCGGTGCGAATCGTGTGCCGGTCGGCGGCGGGTGCGCTGTCCGTCGACGGCGCCGCGATCTCGACCATCACCGGCACCCGCCACCGCGAGACGCTGTGCGCGAGCGACGACACCGCGGCCGAGCTCGAGGAGCTGCAGTACACCCTGGGGGAGGGGCCGTGCTTCGAGGCGTTCGACCTCGACGTGCCGGTCCTGCTGGCCGACCTCGACGCCCCGCCCGCCGCGCGCTGGCCGGTCTACGCCTCCCGGGCCACCGCCTGCTCGCGCGCGCGAGCGGTGTTCGTGTTCCCCCTGAGCTTCGGGACCCTGCGGGTCGGCGCCTTGAGCACCTACCGGGTGACACCGACCCCGCTCGACGCCGAGGCCCTCGCCGCCGGCAACGAGCTGGCCCAGACCGCGGCGCTGGTGCTGCTCGGGCTCCAGGACCCGGCCGGCGCCGCCGCTCAGGTCCAGCGTGAGGCCGCGGCGGGGCAGCTCGGCGTGCGGGTGATGAGACACGAGCAGGTCCACATGGCCGCCGGCATGCTCGCCGAGCAGCTCGGCGTGTCGACGGACGCCGCGTTCGACCGCCTGCGCGCGCACGCGTTCGTCGAGAGCCGGCTCCTGGTCGACGTGGCCTCGGACGTCCTGGCCCACCGGGTGCATCTCGACGGGGCGTCCTGACGACGTCCGGGGAACGCCCGGAGCCGGGTGACCGGCACCGTCGGCGATCTCATCCGTGCCGGATGAGGCCGCGCGGCCGGGTGGGGCGCCAGCGTGGTGCGGTTCGGTGATCCGGTCGTCACGGCGGCCCGAGGCGGTCGACGACGGGGAGGGTGATCCCGTGGTGGAGGCACCCGCGCTCGGCGTGGTCTACGACATCGACGGCGTCCTGCGGATCGCGCCCCTGTACCGGCAGTGGGGTCGCCTGCGGGTCCTGATGAGCCGCGGGCCGCGGGATCGCCGGTCGCTGCTGGGCATGCAGCGCCTGCTGCGCACCGTGGCTGCCGGAGGGCCCGCCGACGTCTTCTTCCTCACCACCCTTCCACCGGCGCTCTCCCGGCCGCTGCTGCGCGCCCTGCGCCACGACCACTACCCACCGGGCACCCTGCTGACGGCCGGCCGGGCCCTGTTCTCGGGGTGGCTGGTCGGCGCGGGGCTGGCGCGCAAGCGCGCCGTGCTCGACCGGCTGGCCGTGGAGCACCCGGACACGTCGTGGGTCCTCGTCGGCGACGACGCCGGCCACGACCCGCAGTTGTTCGCCGAGTTCGCGCGCGACCATCCCGGGCGCGTGGCCGCGATCGCGATGCGGCGGCTGGTCGACGTCGACCGGGTCGTCCGGCACCTGCGTCCCGACGCCGTCGCCACCGGGGCGCCGCCGCTGGTCGAGGCCCCGAACGGCGAGGAGCTGCTGCCGCGGCTGCGGGCGGTGCTGGGCCTGAGCGCGGTGAGCGGCGCGCCGGCGATCGAGGACTGGTTCCTCACCGCCGAGGAGCGGGGCAACCCGGCGACCCGCCTGCGGCCCTGGACCGAGGGCAACGCGGTCCGGCTCCGCGTGCACGGCAGCGCCTACTACGCCGCCCTCGCCGCACGCCTGGCCGGCACCGGAGCCGGCGACCTCGTGCTGGTCGCGGGCTGGCGCGGCGACGGCGACCAGGCGCTCGGTGACCGCGGGCCGACGGTCGCCGAGGCGCTCGCCGGGACGGCACGGCGGGGCGCCCGGCTCGCCGTGCTCCTGTGGCGCTCGCACCTGGAGGCGTTCGGCTACCACGTCGCCCGGAACCGCCGCCTCGCCGCGGACCTCCTCGCGGTCGGTGCCGAGGTGCTGCTCGACCAGCGGATCCGTGCCCTGGGCAGCCACCACCAGAAGCTCGTCGTCGTCCGCCGCGACACCGGTGCCGACGACGACGTCGCCTACGTCGGCGGTATCGACCTCGTCCTCGGCGCCCGCGACGACATCGTCCACCGTGGGGACCCGCAGTCGGCCGCGGACGCCGACGAGTACACCCGCAGCCCCCGCCACGACGCGATGGTCGAGCTGCGCGGGCCCGTCGTGCGTGACCTCGAGGAGGTCTTCCGCGAGCGGTGGGAGGACCCGACGCCGCTGGCCCGCCTGCCCTGGCACGTCCTCCCCGACCTCGTGCACCGCCTGCCCCGGCGGGGGACGCCGCTCCCCGAGCCCGTGCCCGACCCCGCGCCGGCCGGACGGTGTGCCGTCCAGGTCCTGCGCACCTACCCGCGCCGCCGACCGCCCTACCCGTTCGCCCCGCGCGGCGAGCGCAGCATCGCGCGGGGCCTGATCAAGGCGCTGGGGCGGGCCGAGCGGCTGGTCTACATCGAGGACCAGTACCTGTGGTCCGCCGACGTCGCGCGGGTGTTCGCCGCGGCCCTGCGCCGCGCGCCCCGGCTGCACCTCATCGCGGTCGTACCCCGGCCCGAGCACGACGACCGGCCCGGACCGGCCGTGCTCGGGCAGGGCGAGGCGCTCGCGATGGTGCACGAGGCCGGCGGTCCCCGGGTGCAGGTCCTCGACGTCGAGAACGACGAGCAGCGCCCGGTCTACGTGCACGCCAAGGTCTGCGTCATCGACGACGTCTGGGCGACCGTGGGCAGCAACAACTTCAACACCCGCTCCTGGACCCACGACTCCGAGCTGGTCGCCGCGGTCCTCGACGAGGAGCGCGACGGCCGCGCGCCGGCGGACCCCGCGGGCCTGGGCGACGGTGCCCGCGGCCTCGCCCGGCGCCTGCGCCTCGAGCTGATGCGCGAGCACCTCGACCTCCCCGACGACACCGACCTGCTCGATCCCGACCAGGCCGCGCGGACCGTGCGGGCGCGGGCGGCCGCGCTCGACGCCTGGCACGCGGACGGCGCGCAGCGCCCGCGCCCACCGGGGCGCCTGCGTCGCCACGTCCCCGGCCACGAACAGGTCCGGCTGACCCTGCGCCGCCGCTGGTTGATCGACCCCGCGTACCGGACGGTGCTCGACCCCGACGGCCGTCCCCTGGGCGCCCGGCTCCGTCGGATCTACTGACGACGGTCGGGTCCGGCGTCGCCTAGGTACGGTCGTCGCGCGCCGCGGACCGTGGCCCGTCGGCCGTGCGCGCGTCGTGCACGTGGCGGGCCATGGCGTCGGTGTAGGCGCCGAGGAAGCGCGCGACGGTGTGCAGCTCGGCCGTGGTGAAGGTGCCGAGGACCTCGTCGGTCAGCCGGGTGAGCGGGCCGAAGAACTCGCCGGCCACGGCCCGGGCCGCGTCGCTGTAGCGCACGATGACCTTGCGCCGGTCGTGCTCGTCGCGGTGGCGCTGGACGTGTCCGGCACGCTCCAGCCGGTCGATCACCGCGGTGGCGGCGCCGGTGCTCACCCCGAGGGACCCGGCCAGGGCGCCGGCGGTCAGGGGGTCGTCGCGTGCCTGGGCCTGCATGACGTGCAGCAGCGCCTCCAGGTCGGTGGCGTGCAGGCCCTCCCGGGCCGCGAACACGTCGCCGACCCGCCGGGAGGCCACGCCCATCCGCTGGACCGCCGCGACGATGTCCTCGCCCAGCTGCTGACGCTCCTGGTCCTCGGCCCGTGCCACGGCGCCATCCTCTCCGACCGCTCCCCTTGCCCCGATCTGCTCCTCGGGTCATCATCTCTCTCATCAAGATACTCTTCGGAGGAGGAGAAATGTCGATCACCGAGCCGCGGACGACCGCCCGGTGGCGGCGGTCGGTGCTGGTGGTGCTCGCCGTGGGCCAGCTCGTCAGCTCCGGGCTGGCCAACCTGTTCGGCGGCGCCTTCACCACCAGCGATCGGCCCGGCGAGCCCGCGATCGTGCCCGCCGGGTGGGCGTTCTCCATCTGGGGTCTGATCATGCTGCTGAGCCTCGGGTGGGCGGTCTGGGCCGACCGCGCGGCGCCGTCCGACGACCCGGCGGACGACACCGTGGACCGGCTGGTCACCCCGCTGCTCCTGGTCTTCGCCGGCTTCTCCGCGTGGATCGCGAGCGCCGAGGTCGAACCGGTGTGGGCCACGGTCGTGGTGTTCGTCGTCATGCTGGCCGGGCTGCTGGTCGCCTGCCGGGTCGCGCTGGCGCGGCACGACGTCGTCCGTACCTGGTCACGCACCGGCCGCTGGCTGCTCTGGACCCTGCTCGGGCTGTACACGGGGTGGAGCAGCGTCGCGATCTGGTTGAACCTCACCACCGCGCTCGTGGCGAGCGGCGCCCCGGTCACCGGCGCGATCGGCGTCGCCGGCCAGCTCGGCGTCCTGGCGGCGGCCGTCGCGACCGCGGCGACGCTGGTGCAGCGCGCGCGCCGGGTGCCGGGGCTGGCGCTCTCCGGCGCGGCTGCCGTGACCTGGGCCTTCGCCGGTGCCACCGTGGGCGCCGCCGCCGCCGGGGAGCCGCTGCTGGCCCTCGCCGCGGGCATCGGCACGGGTCTCGTCGCGGGCCTGGCCCTCGCCCTGCTCCTCGGCGTGCGGGAGCACGCCGTCCCGCCGACGCGGACCGTGCCGTCCGCCGCCCCCGTCGAGCACGGGGTGACGTCGTGAGCGCGCAGCTGTTCGCCCACCTGAGCCACGACGACGCGGCGGGCGGGGAGGGGAGCGTCGGCACCCACCGGCCCGGCGAGGTGAGGTCCGGGAGCCCCCGGGTTCAGGCCCCGACGACGTCGGTGCGCGGGGCGCTGTCCCTCGTCGCGTCGAGCGTCGCGCGCAGGGCGTCCACCTTCGCCGTGAGGAAGGCGTGGGAGTCCGAGCCGAGCACCTGGCGCAGCTCGGTGCCGCCGGCGACGACGTTGGCGATCATCTGCTCGGCGCCCTTGACCGGGTCGCCGAGCTGGGTGCCCGGCATCTGCCGGTGGGCGGCGACCATCGCGCGGATGTCGGGGTAGGCGTCGGTGGTCTCGGCCGGCAGGGCCAGGGAGTCGCTGCTGAGGAAGTCGGTGCGGAAGTAGCCCGGCTCGACGATCGTGACCGTGATGCCGTGCTCGGCGACCTCGCCGGCCAGCGACTCCGACAGGCCCTCCAGGGCGTACTTGCCCGCGCAGTACAGCCCCCAGCCCGGCACGGAGGTCAGGCCGAGCACCGAGGAGACGTTGACGACGTGCCCGCCGCGCCGGCGGCGCAGGACCGGCAGCGCCGCGCGCAGCACGTTCCACACGCCGACGACCTGCACGTCGAGCATGTCGCGCACCGCCTCGGGGCTGGTCTCCTCCACCGCGGCGAGGAAGCCGTAGCCGGCGTTGTTGACCACGACGTCGAGCCCGGAGAAGCGCTCGGTGGTCCGGGCCACCGCCTCGTCGACCGCCCGCGGGTCGCGCAGGTCGACCTCGAGCGCGAGCAGTCGCCCGGTGTCCGCCGAGCGGGCCGCGAGGGCCTCCGTCAGTCGCCCGGCCGACCGGGTCGTCGCCGCCACGTTCTCCCCCCGCTCGAGGAGCTGGACGACGAGCTCGAGGCCGAGCCCGCGCGAGGTGCCGGTGACGAACCAGGTGGCGGGGCGGTCGGTGGGGTAGCTCATGGGTGTCCTCTCGACGGTGCGGCCGGGGTGCGGCCGCCGTGGCCACCACGGTGGTCGCGCACCGGCGCGTGCGGACCGTCATCGCGTGCCCTGCGCGACCGAGGACGCCGGTACCGAGGACGCGGAGGTCCAGGCAGGACCGCCGGTGGGCGGCACACTGGGGTGGTGACCGGGCGGAACCAGGAGCTCGCCGACTTCCTGCGTCGCGCGCGCAGCCAGAGCGACCCGGCGCGGGCCGGGCTGCCCCCCGACGCGCGGGTCCGGCGCGTGCCGGGGCTGCGGCGCGAGGAGGTCGCGCTCCTGGCCGGCGTCTCGACCGACTACTACGCGCGGCTGGAGCAGGGGCGGCGGATCGTCCCGTCGCCGGCCGTGGTCGAGGCCCTGGGGCGGGCGCTGGACCTCGACGACGCGGGGCGGGCCCACCTCGAGGACCTCCTCGGCACGACCGGCGCGCCGAGACGCCCGCGTGCCCGCGGCGTCCAGCGGGTCCGGCCCGGGCTGCGCCAGCTGCTCGACGCCCTCGACGGCGAGCCGGCCATGATCCTCGGGCGCCGCACCGACATCCTCGCCGCCAACCGCATGGCGCGGGCGCTCTTCGCCGACTTCGAGGCGCGCCGACCCGCCGAGCGCAACTACGCGCGGTGGATGCTGCTCGACGAGGACGCCCGCGCGCTGTTCGTCGACTGGGAGGTCCAGGCCCGGGCCGCCGTCGAGAGCCTGCGCCTCGAGCTCGGCGCCGACCCGCACGACCGGGCGACGACGGAGCTGGTGGCCGCGCTGCGCGAGGCGAGCGCGGAGTTCCGCGCGTGGTGGGACGAGCACCGCGTCCACCAGCGCACCCACGGCTCGAAGCGGCTGCGCCACCCGGTCGTCGGGGACCTCACCGTCGACTTCGAGACGCTCACCCCGCCCGGCGACCCCGACAGCACGCTCTTCGTCTACACGACCGAGCCCGGCTCGCCCTCCCGGCGGGCCCTGGACCTCCTCGCCAGCTGGAGCCTCGCGCCCGGCCCGCGCGAGCCCGCGTCCTGATCACCGGAAGACCGCACCCCGCAGGACCAGGAAGTTGATGGCCGTCCCCAGGCCCTGGGACACGAGCCAGGCCGTCACGGCGACCCACGGCGCGGCCACGACGGCCGGGAGCAGGGCGAGCGCGAGCCCGTGGGCGGCCACGACGACGGCGAAGGTCGTGGCGTAGAGCAGGGCGGTCCAGCCGAGCGCGCCGCGCACGCCGGCGGTGCGGAACGTCCAGCGGCGGTGGAGCACCGCCACGAGCGTCGTGCCGGCGAGGTACGAGAGGACCCGGGCGGCGAGCGCGTCCACGCCGAGTGCCACGGCCCCGAGGTACAGGCCCAGGCTCAGCGGCAGCACGACGAGCCCGGTGACGAGGAACCGCGCGACCCCGCCCACCAGGCCGGGTCGCGACGATCCCGGCCCTGACACGATGCGGTCGTGGACGACGGCCGCGCGGCGATCGACACGCCGGTCCGGCGACCGGCGACGCGCCCGTGGCTCCCGATGCGGGTCGTCGCGCTCGTGCCGCCCCTCGTGGCCCTGGTCGTGGGGGCGCTGATCCTCACCCGCGGCACCGGGCTCTGGTACGACGAGCTCTTCTCCACCGAGGTGGCGCGCCGGCCACTGGCGGAGATCCTGCGCGCGGCGTGGGAGGGCCGCGGCACCACCTGGTACCTGCGCGACATCCCGCCGTCGTACAACCTGCCCTGGTACGTCGTCGCGCACGCGGTCCTCCTGCTGCCCGGCACCGACGGCGACCTCGCGCTGCGGGTGTTCGCCCTGCTGTGCGGCGCGGCCGCGTCCGGCGTGCTGGCCGCCGCGGTGGCGCGCCTCGCCGGCGACCGGCGGGTCGGGCTGGTCGCCGGGCTGGTCACGGCCCTGAACCCGCTGGTCCTCGAGTGGAGCGTCGAGGCGCGGTCGTACGGGCTCGCGCTGCTCGCGACGGCCGGGACGGCGTACGGGCTGGCGCGCTGGCTCGACCGGGACCGTTTCGGGCTGCTGGTCTTCGGCCTCTGCGGGGCCGGTGCCGGGCTGGCGCACTGGTACGCGCTCCTGCCGGTCGCAGGGCTCGCCGTGGCCGGCATGGTGCTCGCGCCGCGGCGGGCGGTGTGGCTCGCGCTCGTCGCGCTGGTGGCCGCGGTGCCCACGCTCGGGCTGGTGGCGCTGAACCTCGGGACCGTCGCCGACCGCAACGCCGCCCTGCTCTACGACACCGCCGGTCGGCTGCCGCTGTTCGCGGCGTGGCGCTGGTCGGGCAAGAGCGTCGTGCTGGCCGTCGTCGTCACGGTGACCGCGGCCCTCGGGGTCTGGCGGGCGCCGACCCGGCTGCTCGTCGTCGTCACCGGCTGGCTGGCCCTGCCCGCCATCGGCCTGCTCCTGGCCGAGACCGAGTACCGCCCGATCTACGAGCCCCGCTACGTCCTGCCCGCGCTGCTGGGCCTCGGCGTCCTGACCGCGGCCGGCGTGGCCTGCTGGCCGTGGCGGGTCCGCGGTCGACGTGGGGGACCGGCCGCCGTGCTCAGCGCGGTCCTCGTGGTGACCTCGCTCGTCGTCGCCGTCGGGCTGCGGCAGGCCCCGCCCCGCGAGCGCGCCGACGAGGTCGCCGCGATGATCGCCGCCGCCCACCGCCCCGGCGACGTCGTCATGGCCGGCGACCGGCAGTCGGCGCTCGGGCTGGAGCACTACGTGCGCACCCGGCACCCGCAGATGGCCCCCGACCTGCGCGTCCCGCCGATCTACGCCGCCCCGGACGCGCCCGTGGTCTGGTACGTCCGGGTCCGGATCATCCGCGGCGAGACCGGTCCGGTCGACGGCGACCACCTGCTCGCGGCGTCGGGGCGGCGGGTCGAGGGCCAGTGGTTCCTGCGCGCGACCTGGACCTCGCTCGTCGTTCAACGCTGGGTGCGCTGACGGGCGCACCACCGCAGGGTCCGCAGCGACTGCCGCGCCCGCGCCCGCGAGGTCCAGGCGGAGGTCCCGACGGCGCGGGCCGCGCGGACGACGGGACGGGACGCGACGCGCAGGCCGGTCCCGGCGCGCGTCCGGGGTCCCACCGCCACGACCACGCTCGGCGCGCCCGGCGTGGCGAGGACGACCGCGCGCGCCCGCGGACCCAGGACGAGGAACGCGCCGGCGTCGCGCGGCAGGCCCGTGAGGGCGGCGACGAGGCGGCGGTGGACCCCGCCCGTGAGGCGGCGGCCGGACGACTCGTAGGCCCCGCGGCGTCCGGCGAAGACGACGTCCCGCCCGTCGAGCCCCGCGAGCAGGGCGGGGAGGGCCTCCGGCGGGTCCTGGAGGTCGGCGTCGAGGCAGGCCCAGGCGATGGCGTCGCCCTCGTCGGCGAGGCCGCGGCGCAGGGCGGCGTGCTGCCCGACGTTGACGGCGAGCTCGCTGACCCCGACCCGCGGGTCCCGGTCGGCGAGCGCGCGGGCGACGACCTCGCTGCCCTCCGGGCACGCGTCGACGACGAGGCGCACCCGCCACGGCTGCCCGGCGAGCGCCACGCCGACCCGGTCCACGAGCTCGGCGAGCGTCGCGGCGTTGCGGTGCACCGGGACGACGACCGCGACGGTCACGCCGCCACCACGTGGTCGGCGCGCCACGTCCGGCGCAGGCCCTCGAGGAGGTCGACCGACGGCTCCCAGCCGAGCAGGCGCCGGGCGCGGGTGGGGTCGGCGACCCAGTGCCCGGTGTCCCAGTCGCGACCGGGGTGGGCGCCGACGTCGACGGCGATCCGTCGGCCGGTGGCGCGCTCGGCGAGGGCGACGAGCTCCTCGTTGGCGGTCTGGACGCCGCTGCCGAGGTTGAGGACGGTGCCCGGGGGGAGGTCGTCGGCGCGGGCCGCGCGCACGCAGGCCTCGACGACGTCGCCCACCCAGACCCAGTCGCGCCGCAGGCCCGGGCCGGTGAGCGGCACGCGCCGGCCGGTCGCCGCCGCGGCGAGCACGACGGGCACGAGGCGTCCGGGGTGGTCGCCGGGGCCGTAGACCTGGAAGGCGCGCAGGACGGTGGCCCGCACACCGCGCTCGGCCGCTGCGGCCAGCACCATCAGGGAGCCCGCGGCCTTGGTGCCCCCGAAGAAGCTCGCCGTGCTCAGCGGCGCGTCCTCGGTCAGGGGCCGGTCGCTCGGGGCGTACTCGGTGGACGAGCCGAGCCGCACGACCGCTCGGCACCGCGGCCCGAGCGCGTCGACCAGCCAGGGGCTCGTGTTGACGGCGGTGGTCGCGGCGCGGGCCCGGGCGTCGTGCCGGCCCCGGGCGGCGGCCAGGCTGAACACGACCTCCGGGTCCGCCGCGCGCACCGCCGCGGTGGCGGCGACGGGGTCGGTGAGGTCGACGCGGTCGCGGGTGAGGGCGGTGACCGTCCACCCGTCGGCGCGCAGGCGGGCGACGAGGTGGCGCCCGACGAACCCGCCGGCGCCGGTGACGAGCGCGTGCACCCCGGCCGCCCGTCAGGCCGGGACGGGCGCGGGGACCGCGACGGGCGCGCACGCCGCGACGGCGCGGGCGAACGCCGCGCGGTCCTCGGTCCGGCGGCGGGCGTCGCGGGTGCCGGCCAGGGCGAGGGCGGCGTGGATGCGCCCGATCTCGGCGGCGGGATCGCGGTCGGCGGTGTCGGCGTGGAACGAGCGCCGCAGGAACGTGAAGTCGACGCCGAGGCGGTCCATCTCGGCCATGAGCAGCGCGGACGGCACCGGGTCGCCGGCGTCGGGACGGGTCAGCCCGGCGACGCCGAACGGGTGGCCGGCCGCGGCGACGCGCGCGCGGACGTGCTCGACGGTGCCGTCCACCATGGGCTCGAACAGACCGGCCGGTCGGCCGGTGCGCGCCGCGCGGTCGATCCGCAGGTCGTTGAGCCCCACGTACACCCGCGCCAGCGGCCGGGCCACGAGGGCGTCGACCGCCTCGACAGCGTCCTGCGTCTCCACCATGGCGGCCACCCCGCACCGGCCGGCGGCGAGGTCCACGACGTGGGCGATCTCGTCGGGGCGGCGCAGCATCGGCACGAGCACCTCGTCCGCACCGAGGGCGACGGCGCGCCCGACCTCGGCGGCGGTCCACCGCCCGACCGGGTTGACCCGGCAGACGACGCGCGCCGCGGTGGCGGACCGGACCGCACGCAGGTCCCGGGGCGTGTCGTGGTTGATCTGCGTGTCCTCGCCGAGCTGGCGGCGGGCCTTGCCGCGGCGCTCCCAGTCGATCACCGCTCCGGCGGCCCCACCCCCGACCAGGCGAGCCACGTCGGGTCCGGAGGTCGAGAAGACGAACAGGTCCACGGCTCTCCCCAGCTCCCGTGAGGACTTAGCGAAGCCTCACCACCATTGGCGCGATCGGCGCAACGGGTCCACAACCTGGCACAGGGAAAACGCCCGGAAACAGCCGATTTTGGGGGTGTACGGCGGGGTTCGGCGACGGTTTGTTAGGTGAGGCGTGCCTATCGACCGCAGCGGTCACCACGCCCCCGAGGAGGCGTGCGTGATGGTGGTGCAGGGGCGGCGGTTCGTCCGGGTCGTGCTCGCGGCGGTCGCCGGCGTGGCGCTGCTCGCCGCGGCCGCGTGCGGTGGTGCGCCGGCGCCCGAGGACCGGACGATCACCCTCTACAACGCCCAGCACGAGGACCTCGGCCGGCTCTGGGTCGACGAGTTCACCCGGCAGACCGGCATCCCGGTGCAGATCCGCAAGGGCGGGGACTTCGAGCTCGGCAACCAGCTGGTCGCCGAGGGCGCCGCGTCGCCGGCCGACGTGTTCATCACCGAGAACTCGCCGGCCATGTCGCTGGTCTCCGGCGCCGGGCTCTTCGCGCCCGTCGACCCGGCCACCCGCGCGCAGGTCCCCGCGCAGTACTCGTCGAACCGAGGTGACTGGGTCGGCATCGCCGCCCGGACCACGGTCGTCGTCTACAACCCGAGCCTGGTGCGCGCAGACCAGCTGCCCGCCTCGATCCTCGAGTTCGCCCAGCCCGCGTGGCAGGGCCGGATCGCGTTCCCGCCGGGCGGCGCCGACTTCCAGGCGATCGTCTCGGCGGTGAACGCGCTCAACGGCGACGCCGCGACCCAGCAGTGGCTCGCCGGGCTCAAGACCAACGGGCGCGTCTACCAGAGCAACACCGCGACGATGCAGGCCGTGAACCGCGGCGAGGTCCCGGCCGGGATCATCTACCACTACTACTGGTACCAGGACCGCGCCGAGTCGGGCGCGAACAGCGCGAACACGCAGCTGCAGTTCTACACCGACGGCGACGCGGGCGGGTTCCTGTCGGTCTCCGGCGGCGGCGTCCTCGCGTCGAGCAAGCGCCCGGCCGAGGCCCAGCAGCTGCTCGCGTTCCTCGCGGGCGCTCCAGGGCAGCAGGTGCTGGCGCGGTCGGAGAACCTCGAGTACACGGTCGGCGCCGGCGTGCCCGCCAACCCCGCGCTCAAGCCGTTCTCGGAGCTGCGCCCGCCGCCCGTGGACCTCAACGCCCTCAACGGCCCGAAGATCGTGCAGATGATGCAGCAGGCCGGCTTGCTGTGACCGTCGTCCCCCGACGGGCGCGCGTGGCGGATCCGCTGCGCGTCGCCGTCGCGTCGGCGGCCGCCCTGCTCGCGCTCCTCCCGGTCGGCTACATCGCGGTGTCCGCGGTCCTCCTGGGCCCGCGCGGGATCGTGGAGCTCGTGTGGCGGCCCCGCGTCGGCGAGCTGCTCCTCAACACCACGGTGCTCCTGGTCGCGACGGCCACGGCGTGCGTGGTGCTCGGCACCGCGACCGCGTGGATCACCGAGCGCACCGACCTGCCCGGCGCCCCGGTCTGGAGCGCGCTGTTCGCCGCGCCGCTGGCCGTGCCGGCGTTCGTCACCAGCTACGCCTGGGTCTCGGTGCTGCCCGGCGTCGACGGGTTCGTCGGCGCGGTCGTCGTGACGACCATGTCGTACTTCCCGCTGGTGCACCTGCCGGTCGCGGCCGTCCTGCGGAGCCTGGACCGCGACCAGGAGGACGTCGCCCGGGCCCTCGGGCTCTCGGCGCGCGCGGCGGCGTGCCGCGTCGTGCTCCCCGCGCTGCGGCCGGCGATCGTGGGCGGGGCCCTGCTCGTCGGGCTGCACCTGCTCGCGGAGTACGGCGCGCTCGCCCTGATCCGCTACCCCACGATCACGGTGGCGATCTACGACCTCTTCGAGTCCACGTTCGCGGGTCCGGGGGCGATCGTGCTCGCGGGCGTGCTGGTCGTGCTCTGCCTGGTCCTGCTCGCCGTCGACGTGGCCCTGGTCGGGCGGGCACGCCGGGCCCGGGTGGGGTCCGGGGCGGCGCGGCGCCGTGCCCGGACACCGCTCGGCGGCGCGCGGGTGCCGGCGCTGCTGGCCGTCGGCCTGCTCGTCGTCGCCGCGCTGGGGGTGCCGCTGGCGAGCCTCGTCCGGTGGCTGCTCGAAGGGCGCTCGACGACCCTGGAGGCGGGGCCCCTCCTCACCGCCACGGTGACCTCGATCGGGCTCGGCCTGCTGGCCGCCGCGGTGACCACGGCGCTGACGTTCCCCGTCGCGTGGCTCGCGGTCCGCCGCCCCGGCCGGCTCCCGCGCCTGCTCGAGCGCACCGCGTACCTCGGCAACGCCCTGCCCGGCATCGTCGTCGCCCTGGCACTGGTCATCGTCGCGATCCGGCTGGTGCCCGGGCTGTACCAGACGACGCCGCTGCTGATCACCGCGTACGCGATCCTGTTCATGCCCCTCGCGCTGGTGAACCTCCGTGCGGCGCTGGTGCGCCTGCCGCCGGAGCTCGAGGACGTCGCCCACGGGCTGGGCTCGCCGCCCGCCGCCGTGCTCGTCCGGGTCACCGCGCCGCTGCTCGCGCGCGGGGCCGGCGCGGCTGCGGCGCTGGTGTTCCTCGCCGTCTCCACCGAGCTCACCGCCACCCTGCTCCTCGCGCCCACCGGCACGACGACGCTCGCCACGGCGTTCTGGGGCAAGGCCACGGCGCTGGCCTATGGCGCCGCGGCGCCCTACGCGGCGACCATGGTGCTCATCTCCGTGCCCGCCGCCTTCCTGCTCACCCGTCACGTCCACGCCGGGGTGCGGACGTGACCGGGGTGGTGGTCGAGGACGTCACCAAGTCCTTCGGCGCGACCCCGGTGCTGCGCGGCGTCACGCTCACCGCCCCGCCGGGCACGCTGACGGCCGTCCTGGGCCGGTCGGGGTGCGGCAAGACGACCCTGCTGCGCATCGTCGCGGGCTTCGACCACCCCGACGCGGGCACGGTGGCGCTGCACGGGCGGACCGTCGCCGGCCCCGGACGCACGCTGCCCCCGGAGCGGCGCGGCATCGGCTACCTGACCCAGGAGGGTTCGCTCTTCCCGCACCTCACCGTCGCCGCGAACGTGCTGTTCGGCCTGCCGCGGCGCGAGCGCCGGCAGGGCGGCGCCCGGGTCGCGGCGCTGCTCGAGACCGTCGACCTCGCCCCGGAGCTGGCCGACCGCCACCCCCACGAGCTCTCGGGCGGCCAGCAGCAGCGCGTCGCCCTCGCCCGCGCCCTCGCCCCGGAGCCCGCGGTCATCCTGCTCGACGAGCCCTTCTCCTCGCTCGACGCCGGGCTGCGCGCCGACACCCAGCGGGCCGTGGCCAAGGCCCTCGCCGCCGCCGGGGCCACCGCGTTGCTCGTCACCCACGACCGGGCGGAGGCGCTCGCCCTGGCCGACCAGGTGGCGGTGATGCGGGACGGGGTGATCGCCCAGGTGGACGCCCCGGGCGCCATCTACCGCGACCCGGTCGACCCCGGCGTGGCGGCGCTCGTCGGCGACGCGGTCCTGCTCGACGGCCGGCGGGAGGGCGCCGGCCGCGTCGCCTGCGCGCTCGGGGTGCTGCCCCTGCGCAGCGACGTGCCCGACGCCGGGGCGGTGCGGGTGCTGGTCCGCCCCGAGCAGCTGGTGGTGGGTCGCGACGGGCCGGGCGTGCCGGCACGGGTCCGGACCCGGGAGTTCCGCGGGCCGGACCTCACGGTCGAGCTGGCCCTCGGGGGCGGGGTCGGCGACGGGGTCGACGGGGTCGACGGTGCCGTGGTCGTCGCGGCCCGGCTGCCCGGCGACGCCGACGTCGTGCCCGGCGACGACGTCACCGTGAGCGTGCGCGGTGCCGTCACGGCCTACCGGGTCTGACGGGACCGGTGGGCCCGGCGGCGACGCCCGGCCGGTCGTGACCGGTCGGGCCGTTCCACCAGCAACGACCGCGAGACGAGGCCCGGGACGACGACCGATCCGTACCGCCCGGCGATGCGCACGTCGTCCGCCCGGCGGTCGGCGCGGACGACCTCCACGGTCTCGCCGGGCAGGGCGCCGGCGTCCTCCAGCGCGGTGAGGAGCTCGCGGTCGGTCTGCAGGCGCTCGGGCACCCGGCGCAGCGTCACCCGCGCGGCCTCGTCGCCGGCCGCGTCGACGAGGGGGACCAGGGGCGGCCCGTCGTCGCCGGGGTGCTCGTGACCGGTGGCGCCCACCGGCGGGATCGGGGTGCCGAACGGCGTCCAGACCGGGTTCCCCAGCCGGACGGCGATCTTGCGCTCCGCGTCGGCGCCGATGACGTGCTGCCACCGCGACGCCTCGACGTGCGCGAGGTCCCACGGCAGCCCCACCACCTCGACGAGGAAGGCCTCCGCGAGCCGGTGCTTGCGGATCACCGCCGCCGCGTCCGCGCGACCCCGCGGGGTCAGGACGAGGTGCTTCTCCGGGGTCACCTCGACGAGCCCGTCGAGCACCAGCCGGTCGACCTGCTGCCACACGGTCGGCCGGCTCGCCCCGAGCCGTCGCCACAGCTCCTGGTGGCGGGCGGGCACGCCCTCCTCCTCGAGCTCGAAGAGGATGCGCAGGTACATCCGCCCGGCGTCGAGGAACATCCGACGCCGGTCGTGGTGGGACGGCTCCGGGGGGACCGTCCGCAGGCGCGCCGCGGTCGCCATCGCAGGACTCCGTCCCGGTCGTGACCGGCCACGGCGCCACCGGGACGGCGGCACCGGAGGGCGGCCCCAGGCGAGGCTAGCCTCATGACGACGGGCCGCGTCTCCCTACAATGAGGGGGTGCGCAGGGCGGAGCCGGATGCGCTCGCGGCCCGTCCGGCGGCCGCGAGGAGCGTCCTCGTGGTGGACGACCACCGCGTCTTCACCGACGCCCTCCGGCTCGGCCTCGAGCGCCAGGAGGACGTGCGGTCGGTGACGGTCGCCCATTCCGCGGGCGAGGCCCTGGCGCACGCACGGCGCGCCGACTTCGACGCCGCCATCGTCGACCTCGACCTGCCCGACGCGTCGGGGCTGGACGTGGTCGCCGCGCTGGCGGAGATCCGGCCCGGCGCACGGGTCGTCGTGCTGACGGCCCACGGCCGGCCCGACCTCGTCGAGCGCGCCGCCGCCGCGGGCGCGGACGCGTTCCTGACCAAGGAGGGCACGCTCGACCGGGTCATGCAGGCCCTCCGCGCGCCGGGCACGACGCGGCCGCCGGTCGACGCCGGGCACGCCGGGCGGGTCGAGCTGACCCACCGGGAGCAGGACGTCCTGCGGCTGCTCGGGCAGGGCCACGACCCCGCGGGCATCGCGGCGGAGCTGGGGATCTCGCTGCACACCGTCCGCGGGCACGTCAAGGCCGTGATGGCCAAGCTGGGCGCGCGCAGCCAGCTCGGCGCCGTGGTCGCCGCGCACCGCCGGGGACTCATCACCGTCGGCGCGAGGTACTGAGGTGGCGGGCGAGCGCGGGGTCCTCCGGTCGGCGCTGGTCCGCCACGCGGTCATCACGCTCGTCGTCGTCCTGGTCGCCGGCGTGGCCGTCACGTCCGGCGTCGCCCTGTTCGCCCGCGAGGACGCCTACCGGGAGGCCGAGGTCTCGGCGCGCCGGGTCGTCGCGGCGGTCGGCGGTGCGGTGTCCCGCCACGACCTGACGCGGCCCGTCGACGCCGAGACCCGCCAGGAGCTCGACGACGCCCTGCGGCCGTTCTTCGCGAGCGGGATGATGTCGCGCGCCAAGATCTGGTCCCTGCGCGACGGCACGGCGCGGATCGTCTACTCGGACGAGCCGCGGGTGGAGGGCGTCACCGTGCCGCTGGCGCAGTTCCACGACGGCGCCTCGCTCGTGCAGCCGGTGCCGGACGACCCCGAGCACCGGTTCGAGAGCTCCCGGACGCACGCGCTGCTCGAGGTCTTCACGTCCTTCCGCGACGCGACCGGCACCGAGGCGTCGCTCGAGCTCTACGTCACCGTCGACGAGGAGGCCGCGGTCTGGGAGGCCGCCCGGCCCGTGGTGGCGGTGACCGTCGCCGCCCTGCTCGTGCTGGCCCTGGCCACGCTGCCCGTCACGCTGGCGTCCGCCCGGCGGGCCGCGCGGCGGCGCGCCGACGAGCAGGCGGCCCGGGACTACGCGCTCGCCGCCGCCGAGACGGCGCGCCGCGAGATCGCCCAGCGCCTGCACGAGGGCGTCATCCCCGACCTCGCCGGCGTCGGCCTGCTCCTCGAGATCGCGCGGGCCGAGGACGGCGAGCCCCGCGAGCGGTCGTCGGTGATCGGGCACGCGCACGAGCTGCTCGCCGACGAGGTGGTGCGCCTGCGCGCGCTGCTCGACGACCTCGCCCGGCCCACGGTCGCGGCGCACGGGCTCGTCGCCTCGCTGCGCGAGCTCGCCACGGAGCTGTCCACCCCGGACTCCGCCGTCATCACCGTCGACGGGCCGGACGACCCCGGGCTGCCCGAGGACGTCGCGGTCGTGCTGTACCGGGTGGCCCACGAGCTGGTGCGCAACGCCGTCCGGCACGCCGGGGCGTCGCAGATCGCGGTCACGGTCGACGTCACGCCCGGCGAGGGGATCGCGCTGTCGGTGGTCGACGACGGCGAGGGGTTCGACGTCGCGTCCCCGGCCGGCCCGGGCCACGTCGGACTGCTGCTCGTGCGCGGCGTCCTCGCCGACCGCGGGGGCGAGCTGGAGCTCACCAGCGCGCCGGGCCGGGGGACGTCGGCCGTCGCGCGGCTGCCGCGGGCCGGCGCGCCCCGGCGCCCGCGGCGTCGGCTCGCCGGCGCCGCCGGGTCCTGACTCAGGCCGCCAGGCGGAACGTCCGCGCGAAGCGGCCGAGGAGCTCGCCGCGCCCGCGCAGCACCTCGACCGCGCCGGTCGCGATCGCGCGCTCGGGGGCGAGCTCGCCGGACAGGAGCCGGTGGATGCCCGGGCCCGCCGTGAAGGCGAGGTCGACGGGCCCGTCGCCACGGCTGACGTCCAGGCTGGGGCCGTCGACGCGGATGAGCAGCTCGTCGGCGTCGACGCGCGCGGCGTAGGCGGTCGCGGGCTGGGTCGCCGCGACCTGGGGTCGGAAGGCGGTGCGCAGCGCGATGGTCACCGAGTCGGGGGTGACGATCTGCCCGTCCCGCGGCTCGCCCATGGCCTTCGCGCCCCAGGCGCCCAGCGCGAGCACGAGGGGCTCGAGCTCGCGGCCGTAGTCGGTCAGCTCGTAGACGATCACGCGCGACCGCGGCGCCCGGCGCAGGATGCCGGCCTCCTGCAGCTCCTTGAGCCGCGCGGCGAGGATGTTGCTCGGGATGCGGGGCAGGCCCGCGGCGAGCTCGCCGTAGCGGCGGGGCCCGACGAGCAGGTCGCGGACGATGAGCAGCGCCCAGCGCTCGCCGACGAGCTCCAGGGCCCGCGTGACGCCGTCGTACTGCCCGTACTCCCGGGCGGGCACCGCGTCAGGCCTGCTGGCCCGCGACGGCCTCGGGGCCCTGCGAGGCGGCCTGCGGGTCCATCCACCCGAACTCCAGGTGGTTGCCGTCGGGGTCGGTGATCCCGCGCTGGTACATGAAGCCGTAGTCCGCGGCCGCACGTGGCTCCGACCCGCCCGCGGCCAGGCCGTTCTGGTCGGTGAAGAGCGGATTGATGGTGAACCCGAGCGCGGTGTAGAAGGCCTTCGCCCGCTCCAGGTCGGTCACCGGCAGGTTGACGAACATCATGGTCATCGGGGTCTCCCGCCCGTCGCTGTGGACGGCGCCACGCTTGCGAAAACAAGTGCGCCGTCAAGCCCGGGTCAGCACCTCCGGGCCGTGCTCGGTGACGGCGACGGTGTGCTCGGCGTGCGTGGTGCGCGACCCGTCGGCCGAGCGGATGGTCCAGCCGTCGGGGTCGTAGACGATCTTCCCGGTGGTGCGGGCGAACCACGGCTCGAGCGCGAGCGTCAGGCCCGGCCGCAGCGTCAGCCCCCGTCCGGCGCGCCCGTCGTTGGGGACGTGCGGGTCCTCGTGCATCGTGCGTCCCAGCCCGTGGCCGCCGAACTCGAGGTTGACCGGGTAGCCGTGCCGCGCGGCGACGGCCCCGATCGCGGCGGAGATGTCCCCGAGCCGGCCGCCGGGCTGCGCGGCGGCGATCGCGGCCTCGAGCGCCTCCTCGCCGGCGCGCACGAGGAGCCGGTCCTCCTCGGCGGCCTCACCGACGATGACCGTGCGCGCGGAGTCGGCGACCCAGCCGTCGATCCCCAGGGCGAGGTCCATGCTCAGCACGTCGCCGTCGCGCAGGACGTAGCGGTGCGGCAGTCCGTGCAGGACGGCGTCGTTGACCGACAGGCAGACGACGTTGCGGAAGGGGCCGCGGCCGAACGAGGGCGCGTAGTCCCAGTAGCACGACTCGGCGCCCCGCTCCCGGATCATCGTGCGGGCGTGCTGCTCCAGGTCGAGCAGGTCGACGCCCACCTGGGCGCGCTCGGCGAGCTCCGTGAGCACCTGGGCCACGAACCGTCCGGCGACCCGCATCCGCTCGATCTCGGCGGGGGTCTTGAGTTCGATCATCGGAGCACTCCTGGTCGGGATAGTTATACCGGTATTACTATCACGCTCATGGTGCGTGTGCCGCTGACCCCGGAGGAGCGCGAGCGCGGGCAGCGCCTCGGCGAGGTCCTGCGGGAGGCCCGGGGGCCGCGGAGCATGGCGTCGGTCGCGGCGGCGGCCGGGATGTCGGTGGAGACGCTGCGCAAGATCGAGTCCGGACGGGTCCCGACACCGGCCTTCTTCACCGTCGCCGCGCTGGCCGACGAGCTGGCCCTCCCGCTCGCCGAGCTCGCCGCGGCGTGCGTGCCCGCGAGCGCGGACGACCACCCGCGCACCGCCTGAGCGCCCTACAGCGGCGAGGAGCGGTCCGGCTCACCCAGCCGGCCCACGAGCCAGTCCGTGTGCGGCGCGATCCCGAGCCGGTCGAGCACCCGCCACGCCCCGCCCGGCCCCTCGCCCTGCAGCAGCAGGACGAGCAGGCGCCGGCGCACGAGGCTGCGTCCGCGGGGATCGGTGCTGCGGTCGGGCCGGACCCAGGTGGCGAGGGCCGGGTCGTCGCCCACCCGGGCGCGCAGGCGTTCGAGGGCCCGCGTCGCGCCGTCGCTGAGGGCCATCTCCTCGGGGCGGGGCAGCAGGCCCGCCGGCGCGCCGATGCCGGCGTGCACGGGCCGGCCGATCTCGGCCTGGACGACCCCGAAGTCGACGCCGGCCTCCGCGACCAGCCGCCGGGCCACGGGGTCGAGGAGGCTCGCCACCAGCAGGTGCTCGCTGCCGACCCGCCAGGACCCGACGCGCTCGGCCTCCTGCAGGGCGCCGACGCCGCGTGCCCAGGACGTGGGGTCGCCGCCGTCCGGCGCCCCGCCGCCGGTGACGCCGGGCGCGCCGGACGACACGTTCCCGGGCCCCGACAGCACGTGCTCAGCGTGCCATCGTCGATCCGCTCCGTACACGGCCGTGCAGGGAGCACCTCGACGCCACACCATTGAGTTGTGCACAATGGAATCTGATGGGACCTCAGGACGACGCGGTCGAGGCCGCTCGGGACGCGCTGCGGATGCTGGCCGTGGGTGATCACCCGGTCTGCGGGTCACGTGAGCTCCGGCCGGGCGAGGTCGCGGACCTCCTCGACGCCCTCGCGCTCGCCCTCGGCCACCTCGGCCGCGCGGCCGCGTTCGCCGCCCGCACCCCGCCCGGCCCGCGGCGGCCCGACGACCGGCCGCCGTCCGCCGACTGAGCCCTCCCCGTCGCCCCGCCGGGGCTCTACCGTGCAGCGATGGAGGTGCCCCGCCGGAGCGCGACCGAGCCGTCGGTGCCCGCGGTCCCGTGCTCGTGCTGCACCCCGGCGCCCGCCGACGCCGTCGACTCCGCCGACGACGCCCGGCGCGCGGTCCTCACCCGCCGGGTCCGGCTCCTCGTCGCCGCCACGATCACCTACAACGTCGTCGAGGCCGTCGTCGCGATCGCGGCCGGGACCGTCGCCTCGTCCGCCGCGCTCGTCGGCTTCGGGCTGGATTCGACGATCGAGGTGGCCTCGGCCACGGCCGTCGCCTGGCAGTTCTCCGCCCGCGACCCCGAGGCGCGGGAGCGGGTGACGCTGCGGATCATCGCCGTCTCGTTCTTCGCCCTGGCCGCCTACGTGACGGTCGAGGCGGTGCGCACGCTCCTGGGTGCGGGCGAGGCCGAGCCCTCGACCGTCGGGATCGTGCTCGCCGCCCTGAGCCTCGCGATCATGCCTGTGCTCTCGACGGCGCAGCGCCGCGCCGGTCGCGAGCTCGGGTCGAGCACGGCGGTCGCCGACTCGAAGCAGACGCTGCTGTGCACCTACCTCTCCGGCGTGCTGCTGCTCGGGCTCGTGCTCAACGCGCTGTTCGGGTGGAGCTGGGCGGACCCGGTGGTCGCGCTCGTCATCGCCGCGGTGGCGGTGAAGGAGGGCCGCACGGCCTGGCGCGGGGAGCACTGCTGCTGATCATCGACGTCACCGCAGGGCCGGCGCCGCGGCGACCGTCCAGGCCCCGTCGCGGAACGTGGACCGCTCGGTGACCACGGCGCTGAGCAGCTCCGCGGGCGTGACGTCGAAGGCCGGGTTGTAGACGGGCGTCCCGGCCGGCGCGGTCGGCGTGCCCGCGATCGTGCGGACCTCGTCGGCGGCGCGCTCCTCGATGGTGATGTCGGCGCCCGTGGGCGTGGCGTGGTCGACGGTCGACTCGGGCGCGACGACGACCACCGGCACGCCGTGGCGGATCGCGGCGCACGCGTGCGCGTAGGTGCCGATCTTGTTGGCGGCGTCGCCGTTGGCCGCGATGCGGTCGGCCCCGACCACCACGGCGTCCACGAGCCCTCGCGCGATCGCCGACGGGCCCGCCGCATCGACGCACAGGCGGTGGGCGACCCCCATCTCGCGCAGCTCCCACACGGTCAGGCGGGCGCCCTGGAGCAGGGGCCGGGTCTCGCAGGCGAGGACCTCCGCGACGCGCCCCCGCTCGGCGAGCTCGCGGACCGCGCCCAGCCCCGTGCCCCACGCGACGGTGGCCAGGGCGCCGCTGTTGCAGTGGGTCAGCAGGCGCAGCGGGCGGTCGCCGCAGAGCTCGGTGAGCAGGTCCGCGGTGCGTGCGGACAGGCGGCGGTTGGTGGCCTCGTCCTCGTCGAGCACGGCGCACGCCTCGGCGAGCACCGCGTCGGCGCCGTCGTCGAGACGCGCGAGCGCCCGCTCCACCCCGCGGCGCAGGTTCACCGCCGTGGGCCGGACGGCGGCGACGCGCTCGGCCTCCGCGCGCACGCGGCCCGGGTCGCGGGGGTGCCGGCGGGCGGCGAGCGCGACGCCGAGCGCGCCCGCGGCCCCGAGGGCCGGCGCGCCGCGGATCGTGAGGTCGCCGATGGCCGCGACCACCGCGTCGACCGTCGCGAGGCGCCGGATCCGGTACTCCGCCGGGAGCGCCCGCTGGTCGATCGCCGCGATCGCGTCGCCGTCCCAGTCCACGGTGCGCGCCACGACCACCACCTTCGCCGGGAGCCCGGCCCGGCGCCAGGCCCGTGTGGGGTGGACGGCGCTCGCTGATGTCCGGATCACCCGCTTCCTGCCAGGGTGGTGGCGGGCACAGCGCGGCGCCGGTGGCCGCGCGCGACGAGAGGACGGCGTGATGGCTGAGGTCAAGGTCGAGCACGAGGTGACGCTGTCGCGCGAGGAGGTCGCCGACTGGCTCGCCGACCTCGCCGACGCCATCCGCGAGGGCGGTTCGGCGGAGCTGTCGCTGTCCGGGCCGGTGCTCACGCTGCCCCTCGCCGACGACATCGAGGTCGAGATCGAGGTGGAGATCGACGGCGACGAGGTCGAGCTGGAGCTCGAGCTGTCCTGGTCGACCGGCCGGCGGGGCGGCAAGGGTTCGGCCGAGGACGCCGAGGACACCGAGGACACCGAGGACAGCGACGACCAGGGCGACGACGAGGGCGACGACGAGGGCGACGACGAGGGCGGCAGCGACGAGGAGAGCGGCGGCGACACGGGCGGCGCCGACACGAGCGCGGCGGCGACCTCGAGCGGTGCCGGCGCATCCTCGACGAGCCCGTCGTCCGGGACCTCCGAGGCGTCGTCCGGCTCGTCCGGCTCGTCGACCGGCTCGTCCGGAGGTGCCGACCCGGGCTCGCGCACCGCACCCGGGCGCTCGGTCGCGAAGGGCCCGGTGAAGGACACCTCGGCGACGCCGGCGAAGGCGCGGGTCAAGAGCGCGCCGAAGGCCGCCGCCAAGGGCAAGGGCACCTCGACCTCGTCCTCCGCGTCCGCCTCCGGGAACGGCGGGGCCAGCTAGCTCCTCTGCTCCGCGGCGGAGATGTTCACGAGCCAGCGCACGCCGAAGCGGTCGGTGCAGTCGCCGTAGAGGTCGCCCCACATCTGCTTCTCCAGCGGGGTGCCGACCGTCCCGCTCGCGGACAGCTGCTCGTACCACCCGCGCAGCGTCGGCTCGTCGTCACCGGACAGCGAGAGGGTGACGTCGTTGCCGCGCTCGCGGGTGGACCCGGGCGGCAGGTCGGAGAGCATCAAGGTGATGCCGTGCTCGGTCTCGAGCTGACCGTGCATGATCTTCTGCGCGTCCGGGCCCTCCATGCCCATCTGCCCGAAGGTCATGACGTCGGTGGTCGCGCCGAAGACGTCGGCGTAGAAGGCGACGGCGTCGGCCGCCTCGCCGTCGAAGTGCAGGTACGGGTTGAGGTGGACGCCCACGATGTGCTCCGGTGATCGACGAGTCGGGCCCCGACGGGAGCGGAAGCTAGACCCACCGTGGGGCGCGGGGAAGCCTCGTCAGCCGATCGCCGGGGCGCAGTCCTGCGGATGCGCCTCGCAGTGCGGCGTGGTGCCCGGGAAGGCGCCGCGGTGGTCGGCCACCCAGCGGTAGGCCCACTCCTGCACGCCGCCGGTGACCCGGTAGAGCAGCGACGGCAGCGGGGTCCCGGTGATCTCGGACAGCACGGCGTTGACGGCGTCCGCGCCGCTGCGCCGCACGCCGTCGTGGCCCCGCCACTGCACCGCCTCGCCGCACTGCTCCACCGTCGCGCCGACCGACGCCGGCACGCCCGCAGCCTGGTAGGGCTGCACGTCGACGCGCCCGTGCCGGTCGAGCAGGCGCAGCCAGTCGACGCAGCGCGTGCAGAAGCCGCACCGGCCGTCGAAGACGAGGCGGCCGGTCGTCGTGTCGGCGGGGCCCATGCACCCCACCCTGCCAGCGCAGCGCCGTCGGGACCGCGTCAGGAGCCGCCCGGGCGGTAGGTGCCGAAGCTCCACACGTTGTCCTCGCCGTCGACCGCGGCGTACTCGCGGGAGCCGTAGGGCTGGTCGGTGAGTCCCATGACCACGGTCGCGCCGGCGGCGACCGCCCGGTCGTGGTGGCCGTCGACGTCGTCGACCACGACGTAGACGACCGCGCGGCCGGTGGCGAACGCGTCGCCCTCGCGGCGGGGGCCGAGGAGGACCGCGCCCCCGCCGTGGGTGAGCTCGGCGTGCTCCACGGTGCCGGCCTCGCCGCGGTGCTCGGCGGCGACGGTGAAGCCGAAGGCGTCGCGCAGCAGCGCGATGGCCGCGTCGGGGTCCCGGTAGCGCAGGGTCGGGTGGATGCTCATGGCGACGACGCTAGGAGTCGACCGCCGCCGCGTCTTGGACGTCGGGGAACCCCGCCCGCCACTCCAGCACGTAGCGGCTGGGCGTGCAGCCGGCGAGGTCGCGGAACTCGCGGACGAGGTGGGAGTGGTCGGCGAACCCGCACGCGGCGGCGACGTCGGCGATGCGCGCGGCGGTCGGCCCGCGGGTGCCCGTCGGCCCGGGCACGAGCAGGCGCGCGGCCTCCCGGAAGCGCAGCACGCGCCCCGCCGTCGTCGGCGTGAGGCCGATCTGGTCGCGGAAGCGCGTGAGCAGGTGACGCCGGCTCCAGCCCGTCTCGCCGGCGAGCGTCGACACCGCGACCCGACCGCGCGCGCCGGCCAGCCGCGCCCAGGCGTGGGCCACCTCCGGGTCCGGGCGGGAACGTGACCGGTCGAGCAGCCCGCGCAGCACGGAGTCGACGACGGCGAGGCACTCCGCCGGCGGCGTGTGGGCGAGGCGCTCGGGCAGCCCGGCGAGCGCCGGCTGGGCGAGGGCGTCGAGCGGGACGACCCGGTTGGTCAGCGCGGACGTCGGCCGGTCGAGCAGGCGCAGGACGCCGAGCGGGGTGAGGTCGACCTGGACGCCCTGCTGGTGCCCGGCGAACGCGGTGACGACCGCGCCGTCGTGCATGCCCGCGAGGAACGCCGCGTGGCGGGCGCGGCCGCCGGGTCCGGCGAGCTCCAGTGGGTCGGCCCAGGCGAGGATCAGCGTGTACGCGCCGTGGGGCGCCTCGCGCCGCCGCAGCGGCGACGACGTCGCGACCTCGTCGTAGGGCGCGTAGCGCCGCACGACGCCGGCGAGCGCCGGGTGCGGACGTCGCCCGGTCGAGGTCACGTTGGCAGCCTGCCAGGAGCGGCGCGGAACGGATACCGTCCGGCCCCGTGACGGGACGCAACGGGACAGGGCGGGAGGCCTCGACGCGGGTCGTGGTCGTGGGCGCGGGCTTCGGCGGCATCGCGGCGGCGATCGAGCTGCGCGAGCACGGGATCACCGACGTGGTGATCCTCGACAGCGCCCCCGAGATCGGCGGGACCTGGTACTACAACAGCTACCCGGGCGCGGCCTGCGACGTGCCCAGCCACCTGTACTCGTTCTCGTTCGCCCAGCGCAGCGACTGGTCGCGGCTCTGCTCGCCCCAGCCGGAGATCCTCGAGTACCTCCAGGGCGTCGCCAAGGAGTACGGCCTCGGCGAGGTGTTCGTGCCGGACGTACGCGTGGACGCCGTCCGGCTCGACGAGGCGTCGATGACCTGGACCGTCGAGGCGCAGGACGGCCGGCGCTGGGAGGCCGACGCCGTCGTGCTGGCCACGGGCCAGCTCAACACCCCGGCCATCCCGCCCATCCCCGGCGCCGCCGACTTCGCCGGCCCGGCCATGCACTCCGCCCGCTGGGACCACGACGTCGACCTGCGGGGAAAGCGCGTCGCCGTCGTGGGCACGGGCGCGAGCGCGGTGCAGTTCGTGCCGGCCATCGCGCCCGAGGTCGGGTCGATGACCGTCTTCCAGCGCAGCGGCAACTGGTTCTTCCCGCGCAAGAACCGCCACTACCCGCCGGCGATGCGCCGGCTCTTCCGCCGCGTGCCGGGGATCATGCGCACGCGCCGGTTCCTGCTCAAGGGCTACCTCGAGTTCCTGACGATCATGATCCGGCACCCGAGCACGGTCGGGCGGCTCGGGCGCGTCTACTCGACGCTGTTCATGCGCCGCCAGCTGCGCGACCCGGAGGTGCGCCGCAAGGCCTGGCCGGACTACACGTTCGGGTGCAAGCGGATCCTCTTCAGCTCGCACTACCTGCCCGCGCTCGAGCGCGACAACGTCGAGCTCGTCACCGACCGGGTCACCGAGATCGTCCCCGACGGCGTGCGCACCGAGGACGGGCGTCACCACCCCGCCGACGTGCTCATCTGGGGCACGGGCTTCAAGAGCACCGACTTCATGTTCCCGATGGAGATCGTCGGACGCGGCGGGCGGACCCTGCAGGAGGAGTGGTCGCAGGGGGCGCACGCGCACCTGGGGATGACCGTGCCGGGCTTCCCGTCGCTGTTCGTGCTCTACGGGCCGAACACCAACACCTCGGGCGGCTCGATCATCGTGTTCCTCGAGGCGCAGGTCGCCTACGTGCGCCAGGCGCTCGAGGAGACCGAGCGCCGCCGCGCCGCCGCGCTCGAGGTGCGCCGCGACGTCGAGCAGGCCTTCGACGAGCGCCTGCAGGCCGAGTTCGAGGGCACGGCGTGGACGCAGTGCGACTCCTGGTACCGCGACGAGTCGGGGCGCATCGTCGCCAACTGGCCGCGCTACATGGAGGAGTACGTCCGGGCGGTGGCGAAGCTCGACCCGACCGACTACGAGTTCATCCCCCGCTGACGGTCCCGCCGCCGAGTTGTCCACAGGCGGTGTCCACACTGGGGACGAATGACAGCCGTGTCATTCCGGCCCCGGATCCGGGCCCTGTCTAGGGTCGGGGCATGTTGCGGCGTGCCGAGATCGAGCTGAAGACCTCCGGTGAGGTCGACGCCATGCGCGAGGCCGGTCGCGTCGTCGCCCGCTGCCTCGACGCGGTGCGCGCGGCGGCCGTGCCCGGCGTGACGCTGCAGGAGCTCGACCGCGTCGCCCACGACGTCATGGACGACGCCGGCGCCGTGCCCGCCTTCCTCGACTACCACCCGCGCTTCGCGCCGAGCCCGTTTCCCGGCGTCATCTGCGCGAGCGTCAACGACGCGGTCGTGCACGCCATCCCCGGCGCCCACCGGCTGGCCGACGGCGACCTGCTCAGCATCGACTGCGGTGCCTTCCTCGACGGCTGGTGCGGCGACGCCGCCTTCAGCACGGTCGTGGGCGCCGACGCCGACCCCGCGGACCTCGAGCTCATCGCCACCACCGAGCGCGCGCTGCAGGCCGGCATCGCCGCGGCGCGGCCGGGCGGGCGCCTCGGTGACATCGGCGCCGCGGTCAGCGCCGTCGCCCGCGAGGCCGGCTACGGGATGCTCGCCGACCACGGCGGGCACGGCATCGGGCGCGCGATGCACGAGTCGCCGCACGTCCCCAACGAGGGCCGCGCCGGGCGCGGGATGCGCCTGCGGCCCGGGCTCGTCATCGCCATCGAGCCGATGCTGCACGCGGGCGGCGAGGACGACTACGTCCACGACGACGACGGCTGGACCCTGCGCACCGCCGACGGCAGCCGTGCCGCGCACGCCGAGCACACGGTCGCGATCACCGCCGACGGTCCGCGCATCCTCACGCTGCCGTAGGGCCTACGACCGGCTGGCCGCCCGGTCCCCGTGGTGGTCGTCCTGCGGGGAGTCGCCCCGCGACGCCCCCTCGCGCGGCGCGTCCGCGCGCTCGCGGTGCGCCTGCTCCCAGGCGGAGTCGTCGCGCGCGGCGTCCTGCCCGCCGTCCTGCCCGTCCCGGGACGGCTTGCGGCGCACGGACCGGCGGTCGAGGCGGTGCAGCTGCCCGTTGCTGTCGCGGCCCCAGTGCGTGCCGTGCGAGTCGGTGAACCGCATCTCGGGCACGGCCGGCGCGGAGTACAGCTCGTCGCGGCTGACCTCGTCGGCGCCGAAGGGGAGGGACCGGATCTCGTCGCTCGCCGGCGGCAGCAGGGCCATCGACACGCTGTGCTGCTCGTCGCTCGACGGCAGGCTGAACAGGCAGCGGACCTGGAACACCGGGGACTCGCCGCCGTTGTGGACGACGATCACGTAGTCCTCGTCGCGATCGTGCCGCTTCCCCTCGTCGAGCCAGGCGGTGACGCCCTGGGCCTGCTGCTCCTGGCGGACCTCGACCTGGTCCTTGCGATTCAGCAGCATGATCCACACGTAGGCGGCGAACCCGAGCAGGGAGCCGGCGCTGCCGATCGCCGACACCCACTGCGCGGCGAGCTGGGACGTGCTCATCGACGGAGGTCACCTCGGGAGACGGAGCGGGTCGTGTGCGCACAGGTGCCCGCGCGCGAAGCCGTCTACGCTCCTGCTCGTGATCGCCCCGTGAGTGCCGAGCCCACGTCGTCGCCGCCCGCGGGCCGCCGGCCCGCGCCGGACCCGCCGCGCCCCACCCCGCCCGCCGGCGGGACGCCCGGCGCGCTCGTGCGGTGGTGCCTCGACGTGATCAACAGCCACGACGCCGCGTCGCTGCGCCAGGCCTACGCGCCCGGGGTCCGCGCGCGGTTCCCGATGCGCACCGTCCGCGGCGCCGACGAGCTCGTCGCCTGGTGGGCGAGCGTGTTCGCCGCCGTCCCCGACCTCACGATGACGATCGAGGGGATGGCCGAGCAGGGCGAGGGGCGCAGCGGCGAGGTCTTCCTGCGCTGGCGCCTGACCGGGCACCACACCGGCGGCGACTGGGAGGGCATCGCGCCCTCGGGTGCCCGGCTCGACCTCGACGGCATGGACCACTTCGTCGTCGAGGACGGCCACGTGGCCAGCAACTTCGTGGTCTTCGACCAGATGCAGTTCGCGCGCCAGATCGGCCTGCTGCCCGCGGACGGCTCACGCCTCGACGTCGGCCTCCGGACGGCGTTCAACGCGCTGACGCGCCGCCGGACGCGTCGGGGCTAGCTCGCGGACCTGGCGGTGCTCGCCGCGCCGTCCTTGCGACTGCGGCCCTGGGTGCCGCCGCGACCGCGGAACTCCACGCCGGCGTCGACGAGCAGGCGGCGGACCCGACCGATGCTGTAGCCGGTCTCGGCGCAGATCTCACGGATGCTGGCGCCCTTCTGGTACCGCTTGAGCAGCTCGTTGCCCAGTTTGGTGCGCTCCGTCCCCGTCACCCGCTGGTTGCGCGCCAGCTCCGGTGTCTTCGCCATGCGGGGAAGTATCACAGCGCGTGGCCGAATGTCGCCACTACCGGGGATTACCCCTGAGTCAAGCGGTCGGGGGCGTACTGCGAACGAGATCAAGGTCCGTCCGACGGCCGAGTGCCGTGACGGGCGGTGATCGAATCTGTTCGGCCGTGTACTACCTGTAGGCGGGGTACTGACGACCGCGCGGCGCGACGTCCTCGCCGGACTCGGCGCCCCAGCTCGTCCACCCCGGGCGGGCGTAGCGGGCGAACATCTCGAGGTAGGGCCCGGGCGAGCACGCCTCGATGAGGTCGTAGGCCTCGTCGGGCTTGCGGGAGTGCTCGCGCTTGCGGGTCTCGATCATGTTGACCTGCCGCCGGCCGGGCTCGAGCGTGCGTAGCGAGCCCCGCACGCCGAACAGGATCAGCTCGGTGACGTTGCGGAAGTAGAACCCCACACCACGCCCGTCGGGCCCGCCGTCCTTGCGCCGCTTGGCCCAGACGAGGTTGCTGACGTAGCGGAAGCCCCAGCCCTGCATCACCGCGAGGCCCTCGGGCAGCAGTGCGTTCGGCACCCACAGGTAGAGGTGCGCGTTCGCCGAGATGACGTCCGCCACCGGCAGCGCCGCGATCTCCGCCGCGGACATGGTGTCGTAGCGGTCGAGCCGCCGGTGCTCGGGCGCGACCTTGCCGGTGCGGTTGGTGAACCGCCACGGCGGGTCGGCGTAGACGCAGGACCAGCCGCCGGCCGTGCGGGGGAGCGCGACGCTCTCCAGCGGCGTCGCGTCCACGCGCAGGGGCGCCGCGCGGCGGGCGCGCGGGGACTCGGCCGCGGGCTCGTCGGTGGGGCCGGGCTCGCCGGGGCTGGCCTCTGCGTCGATCTCTGTCCTGATCTCCGGGCTGCCGGCGTCCGCCGCCAGGGTCATCGTCTCGGGCCTCCTCGCCGGGGTCGGGGCGGGCGGGACGCTAGCGCCGGGGTCCGACAGTGATCGGTCGTGCGCCGGGTCCGGGCTGCTCACCAGCTCACCCCGTCGGTGAGCATCCACGGCGTCTCGGCCTCGGGGCGCGCCGGCTCGCCGTCGGCGGGCACCCAGCAGCGCCGGGAGATGGCGACGGCGAGCAGGGGGCAGCCGCCGGCGTCGCCGCGCGTCATCCGCGACTCGAGCTTGCCGAGGTGGGTCGTCGTCGACGTCGAGAGGCGGCTGCGGACCTCGTCGTCGCTACGCCCCGCCGCGCGGGCCAGCTCGCGGGCGAGGTCGCGCAGGTCGTCGTGGGTGCGGGTGAGCAGGACCGCGCCGTCGATGAGGCCGGCGTCGTAGAGGGCGCGGTAGGCGGAGATGTCGCGGTCGAGGTTGCCGTCCTTGGCGTTCCACTCGACGTCGAGCGCCACCCGGCCCTTGACGTTGTCGACCTTGTAGCCCTCGTTGACGACCTCGCTCTCGCGCACGGTCACGCCGACCTCGCCTGCGGGCGCCCACGGCTGCACCTGCAGGCGCGAGGTGACGACGGTGTCGACGCGCCCCTCGCGCCACCCGCGCGCCCGGAAGGCGGTGTTGAGGCGGGCGGCCAGGCGGGACTCGTTGCCACCCGCCTCGACGAGGTCGGCGGTGGTCAGGGCGAAGTCGGCGAGCACGGCGCAGATCTCGGCGAACTCGTCCGGGCTCGTGGCCGCGAGGACGGCGGCGGCGTTGCGCGTCTCGCGGAGCTCGTAGCGATCCGCGATCCCCGGCGGCAGCGCGCCCGACCAACCCCGCGTGAGCTCCATCGCCGGACAGTCTGCCCTCCGTGCCCGGCCGCCCGTGCTCCGGCACGGCGCTGCGTGGGCGCCGGGCCACCGGCTACTCGTCCTCGCGGAGGACGACCTCGGGCAGGTAGCCGTGCTGGTAGAGCCGCTTCTCCCGGACCATCGGGGAGAACAGCGTGGCCATGAACAGCGTCGAGACCAGGACGAACAGCGGCAGGGCGACGCGCAGCCACGCCGGCCCGGGCAGCAGCGCCAGCAGCGCGGCCGGCGTGGCCTGCACCGCGGACCGGCCGAGGTGGCGCAGGAACCACGTCCGGCAGGTCAGGTCGTGCAGCACCCAGGGGGCGTACCGCACCGGCAGCCGCGCCCCGAACGCGTACCCGAGCCAGCGCAGCACGCCCGGCCTCATGAGCCCTTCGCGCCGGTGACCGCCTGCTCCCGCCTCAGGCCCAGCGCCGTCGCGGCGAGCTGGGCCAGGTGTACCGGCTCGTGGCCCGCGTTCTCGAGCTGGCGGATCTGGGTGCGGCACGAGAACCCGTCGGCGAGCACCGCGGTGTCCGGGTCGGCGGCGCGCACCGCCGGCATGAGGCCCCGCTCGGCGCACGCCGTCGAGACCTCGTAGTGCCCGTCCTCGAACCCGAAGTTGCCGGCGAGCCCGCAGCAGCCCTCGTCGAGCACCTGCGTGTCGATCCCCAGGGCGCCCAGCACCGCGCGGTCGGCGTCGAAGCCCATCGCCGCGTACTGGTGGCAGTGGATCTGGGCCACGGCCTTCTGGCCCGTGGCGACGACGCCGGCGCGCAGCTCGTCGACGTGGGCGGCGAGGACCTCGGCGAGCGTGCGCGTCGAGGCCTTGAGCCGGACCGCGTCCTCGTCGTCCTCGCCGAGCAGCTCCACGACGTCCTGGCGCAGCGCCGCCGTGCACGACGGCTCGAGCCCGACGACCGGCACGCCGTCGTCGAGCCACGGCTTGACGACGTCGAGGCTGCGCCGCACGACCTTGCGCGCCGTGCCGAGCTGGCCGGTGGTGTGCCAGGTCAGCCCGCAGCACACCCCGCGGTCGGGGAGCTCGACGCGGTAGCCGAGGTGCTCGAGCACGGCGATCGCGTCGAGCGCGAGGTCCGGGTCGAACGCCGAGGTGAACGTGTCGGGCCACAGCAGCACGCGCGGCCGCGGGCTGTCGTGCCGCGCCGGGTGCGGCCCGGCGAGGCGGCGCAGGGGCGTGGGCGCGAGCGTCGGGATGTCGCGCTGCGGGGCGATCCCGCCGAGGCGCTTGGCGATCGTCGCGAGCGCGGGGCGGCGGGCGAGCGCGTTGGCCAGCCGCGGCAGGCCCGGGACGGCGGTGGCGAGGCGCAGCCAGCGGGGCAGGTGGCCCATCGACCAGTGGCTGCGCGGGCGCTCCCGCGCGCGGCCCGCGTAGTGCTGGGCGAGGAACTCGGCCTTGTAGGTGGCCATGTCGACGCCGACGGGGCAGTCGCGCTGGCACGCCTTGCAGCTCAGGCACAGGTCGAGGGCGTCGCGGACCTCGGTGGAGCGCCAGCCGTCCGGCACGAGCTGGCCCGACGCCATCTCGAAGAGCATCCGCGCGCGCCCGCGCGTCGAGTGCATCTCCTCGCCGGTGACGCGGTAGCTCGGGCACATGTAGCCGCCCGAGTCGGTGATGCACTTGGCGACGCCGATGCAGCGCCGGCTCGCGCGGGTGAAGCTGCCGCGGTCGTCGGTGTAGTGCAGCTCGGTGCGCGGGCCGATGGTGGGCACGCCGACGAAGACCTTGAGGTCGTCGTCCATCCTGCGCGGCTCGACGACGCGACCGGGGTTCATGCGGCCCTCGGGGTCGAAGACGCCCTTGAACGCCCCGAACGCCTCGATGAGCTGCGGGGAGTAGGTCCGCTCGAGCAGCTCGGCGCGGGCCTGGCCGTCGCCGTGCTCTCCGGACACCGATCCGCCGTGCTCGGCGACGAGGTCGGCGGCGTCGAGCAGGAAGGCGCGGAAGTTGGCGAGGCCGGGGCGCGTGAGCAGGTCGAAGTCGATGCGCACGTGCAGGCAGCCGTCACCGAAGTGGCCGTAGTAGGCGCCCTGGCGCCCGTGGCGGCGCAGCAGGGCGTCGAACTCGCGCAGGTAGGCGCCCATCCGCGCCGGCGGGACCGCCGCGTCCTCCCACCCCGGCCACGCCTCGCCGCCGTCGGGGGAGCGGGTGACGATGCCTGACCCGTCCTCGCGGACCTTCCACAGCGCGCGCATCTGCTTCGGCTCGGAGACGACCTTGACGCTGGCCCCGTACCGGGCCATCTCCTTGCCGATGGCCGTCGCCTTCGCCTCGGCCTCGGCGCGGTCGGCGCCGCCGGTCTCGACGTAGAGCCAGCCCTTGCCCTCGGGCAGCTGCTCGTGGGTGCGGTCGTCGGGACGGCTCGCGCGCAGCGCGCCGATGACGCCGACGTCGACGCCCTCGATCGTGAGCGGGGCGTGCTCGCGGATCGGCATGACGTGGTCGGCGGCGGTGTAGGCGTCGGGGAACCCGAGCACGCACAGCGCCCGGACGGGCGGGGCCTCGACCAGCTCGACGGTGGCCTCGAGGATCGTCGCGCACGTGCCCTCGGTGCCGACCAGCGCGCGGGCGAGGTCGACGCCGGCGTCGTCGAGGAGCTGGTCGAGGTTGTAGCCGCTGACGCGCCGGGTCAGGCCGTCGACGACGAGCTCGTCGCGGATCGTCTTCTCGTAGCGGTCGCGCAGGCGCGTGAGCTCGCGGTAGACATCGCCCTCGCGGCCGGGCCGCTGCTGGGCCGCCGCGAGGTCGGGGGTGCGGCCGACGCTCATCCGCGTCCCGTCGGCGAGCAGCACGTCGAGCTCGCGGACGTTGTCGACGGTCTTGCCCCACGCCACCGAGTGCGACCCGCACGCGTTGTTGGCGATCATCCCGCCGAGCGTGCAGCGGTTGTGCGTCGACGGGTCGGGGCCGAACGTCAGGCCGTACGGGCGCGCGGCCTCGCGCAGGTCGTCGAGGACGACGCCGGGCTGGACGCGGGCGGTGCGCGTCGCGGGGTCGATCTCGAGCACGCGGTCGAGGTGGCGCGAGAAGTCGAGGATCAGCGCCTCGTTGACCGCCATCCCGCCGATGCTCGTGCTCGCGCCGCGCGGCAGGACCGGGACCTCGTGGCGGCGGGCGATGTCGACGGCCGCCTCGACGTCGTCGAGGTCGACGGGCTGCACGACACCGAGCGGCACGTGGCGGTAGTTCGAGGCGTCCGCGGACCACATGGCCCGGCTCGCGGTGTCGAAGCGCACCCGCCCCCGCACCGCCGAGCGCAGGTCCTCGGCCAGCAGGGACTCGGCGGACGATCGGCGCATGGTGGTCATCGGGAATCAGTCTGCGCCGGTGTCAACGCGGGCGCCGCTCGGGGTGTCGCAGCGAACGCGCTGTTCGCTGCCTCTAGGCGCGCGTAGTCCCCGTTCGCGCCGGCTCGAGGTCCGCGACGTGCGTGCGGGGCGCGCGGTCGAGCAGGCCGGTGGCGACGTCCGGGGCGTCGAGCAGGACGAGGTCGGCCCGCGCGCCCGGCACGACGTCGTGCGCGTCGTCACCCATCAGCGCCGCGGCGTCGCCGGTGACCATGTCGAGCAGGGTGTCGAGCTCCAGGCCCTGCATGTGGCCGAGGGTGAGGGCGGCGTCGAGCGGGTCGCCGGTGCCGAACGGGGTGAAGGCGTTGCGGACGTTGTTCGACGAGCACGCGACGCGCACGCCGGCGTCGCGCAGCTCCCGGACCGGGGCGGAAGCCCCGACGAGGTAGAGGTCGGTGGGCGGGAGGACCGCCACCCCGACGCCCGCGGCGGCCAGCGCGTCGGCCGTGCGGCGCCGACGGTCGGGGTCGAGGCCGGCGAGGGTCGTCACGTGGCCGAGGACGATGCGGCCGCCGAGCCCCGCCGCGTCCGTCATCGCCGCGATCTCGGCGGCGAGGTCGTGGCGCGGGTCGGGGACACCCCCACCCGCCCCGGCGGCGAAGTCGGCGTGGACGTCGACGGGGACCCCGTGCTGCTGGGCGAGGTCGAGGACGTCGCGGACGTGCTCGCGGCAGGCGTCGACGTCGTCCTCGGCGTAGCTGCAGGCCCCGAGGACGTCGGCGCCGCGGGCGAGGGCCTCGAGGAGCAGGTCGCGGGTGCCGGGACGGGCGGCGATGCCCTCCTGCGGGAAGGCGACGACCTGGAGCTCGACCGTCCCGCGCCACGCGTCGCGGAGCTCGAGGAGCACGTCGAGGCCGGTCAGACCGACGGTGGGGTCGACGTCGACGGGGGTGCGGACCCGGGTGACGCCGGCCGCGTGGGCGCGGGTGAGCAGGTCGGTGGCGCGGGTGCGGACGTCGTCGGCGGTGAAGGTCTGCTTGCGCTCGGTGGTGCGGGCGACGGCGTCGTCGAGCGAGCCGACGACCTCCGCGCCGAGCATCGCCTTGTCGAGGTGCAGGTGCGGCTCGACGAGCCCCGGCAGGACGATCTTCCCGCCGCCGTCGAGGACGTCCCGGCCGTCGTGCTCCAGCGCCGGGCCGACGGCGGCGATCCGGCCGTCGGTGACCGCGACGTCGACCGGTCGGTCGTGGCGACGGGTGCGGACGTCGGTCAGGAGGTAGGTGTCGCGAGCAGCCACGACAGGTCCGTACCCGCGGCGAGCTCCACCGGCTCGTGACCGCGGCGGAAGAGGCGGGCGGTGTGGCCGTCGAGGGTGAGGGCGTCCCGCTCTCGATGGTCCGGCTCCGCTTCGCTCCGTGTCCGGCGGAGGAGCCACGCGCCCTCGCGCAGACCGACGACGGCGACGGCGTTCTCCTGGTGGAACTCGCGGATGCGCTCCTCGCGGGTCTCGCCGCGGTGGGTGGAGTGCGGATCGGGGTCGAGGTAGTGGGGGTTGATCTGGACAGGGATCCGGCCGACGGCGTCGAGGCCCCCGGGACCGACGATCGGCATGTCGTTGGTGGTCATGATCGTGGGGCAGGCGAGGTTGGAGCCGGCGCTGGCGCCCGCGTAGCGCAGGTCGTCGCGCTCGCGCAGGGCGGCCAGGACGCCGTTGTCGCCGGTGCGCCGGCGCAGGCGGAAGGTGTTGCCGCCGCCGACGAAGACGGTCTCGCGGTCGGGGTCGGCGTCGCGGATGGTGGCCGCCGGGTCGGGCTCGCGGTGCAGGCCGCGGACGTCGACCGGCCCGAGGACGTTCGCCAGCGCGTCGGCGACCAGGCGCGTGTAGCCGTCGAGGTCGTCGCCGGCCCACGCCGCGAACCACAGGGTCCGGTCACCGAGGTGCGCGCGCAGCGGCTCGGCGGCGTGCGCGAACGGCACGTCGGCCCCGGGCGGGCGGGAGTTGGAGAACAGCAGCGCGTCGGCGGGCACGCCGCGATCCTGACCGTCTCGTGCGGGTGGCCGACGCACGGGGTGGTGTCAGCCTGGCGTCCATGCTGACACTGGACGTCAGTTTCTCCACCAGCTCGACCAGACAGTGATCGTGGGGACTTTCCTGACGTTGAGTGTCAGCGTGGACGCCACGCTGAGACACCCCGTGCCTCAGCCGCCGGCGACGGGGGTGCGGGGCGGGACGGTGGGGGTGCCGAGGGGGACCAGGCGCAGGGCGCCGGGGGCGTCGGCCGGGACGACCGGGGACCGGGGCGCCACGGGCTCCACCCGGCGGTACGCCGACCCGAGCGGCGGGCGGGGGTCCGCCTCGCCCTTGTTCGGCCAGAACGCCATGGCCCGCTCGGCCTGCGCGGTGATCGTCAGCGACGGGTTCACGCCCAGGTTCGCCGAGAGCGCCGAGCCGTCGACGACGTGCAGGCCGGGGTGCCCGTAGAGCCGCTGGTAGCCGTCGACCACGCCGGTCTCCGGGGACGCGCCGATCGGGCAGCCGCCGATGAAGTGCGCGGTCATCGGCATGTTCACCGCCTCGCCCCAGGTCCCGCCCGGATCGCCGTCGATCATCTCGGCCATCCGCCGGGTGGTCTCGTTCGCCGCCGGGATCCAGGTCGGGTTGGGCGTGCCGTGGCCCTGCCGGGACACGAGCCGCCCGAAGCGCCGGCGCACCGTGATCGAGTTGTCCAGCGACTGCATCACCAGCGCGATCACCGTGCGCTCCGACCAGCGCCGCTTGTCCAGCGAGCGGGCGAACGTGCGCGGGTGGCGGGCGATCGCGCCGAGCAGCTTGAGCACGCGCGGCACCCGCCCGCCGCCGTCGGTCATCAGCGTCGTCAGCAGGCCCATCGCGTTCGAGCCGTAGCCATAGCGGCAGGGCTCGATGTGGGTGTTCTCGTCCGGGTGCCACGACGACGTGATCGCGACGCCGCGGGTGAAGTCGCGGGGGCCGCCGCGCTCCGGCGCGCGGTGGGCCGTCGCGCCGACCAGCGCCTCGGAGTTGGTGCGGGTGAGCTCGCCGAGGCGTCGGGAGACGCGGGGGAGCACGCCGGTGTCGCGCAGCCGGTGCAGCAGCGACTGCGTGCCCCACGTGCCCGCGGCGAGCACGACCTGCTCGGCGGTGTAGATGGTCCGCCCCCGTCCGCGCGTGGCCCGCGTCTCGACCACGTACCCGTCCGCGGACGGCCGGACCGTGCGCACCGTCGTCTCCGGGTGCACGACCGCGCCCGCCCGCTCGGCGAGCGCCAGGTAGTTGGTCTCGAGGGTGTTCTTGGCGCCGTGGCGGCAGCCGGTCATGCACTCGCCGCACTCGAGGCAGCCCGTGCGCGCCGGCCCGGCGCCGCCGAAGAACGGGTCCGGCGACGTCACGCCCGGCCCCTCGCCGAAGTACACGCCGACCTGGGTCGGGGTGACGGTGTCGCCGCGCCCGCGCTCCTCGGCGACCTGCCGCATGACGACGTCCGACGGCGTCACCGACGGCTGCGTGACCACCCCGAGCATGCGGGTGGCCTGGTCGTAGAACGGGTCGAGCTCGTCGCGCCAGTCGGTGATCGACGCCCACTGCGGGTCGCGGTAGAAGGCGTCGTTCTTCGGGCGGTAGAGCGTGTTCGCGTAGTTCAGCGACCCGCCGCCCACGCCCGCGCCGGCGAGCACCACGACGTCGCGCAGCACGTGGATGCGCTGGATGCCGTAGCAGCCCAGCCGGGGCGCCCACAGGAAGTTCCGCAGGTCCCACGACGTCGACGGCAGCGTCTCGGGCGTGAACCGGCGCCCGGCCTCGAGGACCCCGACGCGGTAGCCCTTCTCCGCGAGCCGCAGCGCCGTGACGCTGCCCCCGAACCCGGATCCGACGACGAGCACGTCGTAGTGGCGTGGTGGCACCGCAGGAACCTAACCCGTGAGTAGCTGTGACGGAAGGTCACAGGTAGACGACGACACCCCCCGTGCGTGACGGGGAGCCGGCGCGGCGCGAGCAGCTCGTGGCGGCGGCCTTCGGGCTCGTGGCGGAGGTGGGCCGCTCGACGGTCGACGGTCCGCCACCACGTGGCGACGAAGACCGAGCTGGTCGAGGCGCTCGCCGAGCACGCCGCGGCCTGCTCGCCGACGGGTGAGCCCTCAGAGCACCACTCAGGGCACGACCACGACCTTGCCCACCGCCCCGTTCTCCACGGCCTCGTGCGCGGCGACGATGTCGTCGAGCGCGTAGCGGGTGACCGGAAGCGGCGAGAGCGCCCCGGCCGCGGTGGCGTCGGCGACCCAGGCCGTCGCCGCGGCCAGCTCGTCGGCCGGCACGCCGTAGAGCAGCACGTAGCTGATCGTGGTGTTGGCGACCATGAGGCGGCGGGTCGGGATCACCGGGTCGTCCGGCTCGTTGGCGTACACCGCGATCACCGTCCCGGCGCCGGCGACCGCGAGGTCCAGCTCGAGGTTCGCGCCGAGCGCCACCTCGACGACGCGGTCGGCCCGCGGGGCGAACTCGCGGATCCGGTCGAGGGCGCCGTCCTCGCGGTAGTTGACGACGAGGTCCGCGCCCGCCGACCGCGCGAGCTCGGCCTTCTCCTCCGAGCTCACGGTGGTGACGACCCGCGCGCCCGCGTGCTTGGCCAGCTCGATCGCGTAGTGCCCGACCGCCCCGGCGCCGCCCGCGACCAGCACGGTGCGGTCGCGCAGCGCGTCGAGGCCGTCCCCGCGCACCAGCAGGCAGTGCGCCGCGGTCACGGCCGGCACGCCGAGGCAGGCGCCGAGCTCGTCGGGCGCGTCGCCGGGCAGGGGCGTCACCCGCCCGACCGGCACGACCGCGTACTCGGCGGCCGTCCCGTAGCGGTTGCCGAACGCGGCGAGCTGGAGCCACACCCGCTGACCCGACAGCGCCGCGTCGACCCCGTCGCCGACCGTGTCGACCACCCCGACGCCGTCCTGGTGCGGGATCTGGAAGCCCTCGGGGTCCTGGCCGGTCAGCCCCGCGCGGGTCTTCCAGTCCGTGGGATTGACCCCGGACCCGGTGATGCGCACGCGGACCTGGCCGGGTCCGGGCTCGGGGGTCTCGACGTCCTCGACCGACAGGACCTCGGAGGCCGGACCGGTACGGCGGTAGAGCGCAGCCTTCATGGCGGCCCTGTGCCCGCGATCGGCCGTTCTCTATCCGGTCGCCTCCCGCAGCTCCCGGAACGCCGCCGCGAGCGTCGCCGGCGTCTGGTGGGCGTTGAGGCCGCTGGGGTTCGGCAGCACCCAGAGCCCGGTGTCCCCGAGCGTGCGCTCCTGGCGGCCGGCGGCGGCGCGGCGGTCGGCGAACGCCACGCGGTACGCCCCGATCCCGACGACGGCGAGCCACGCCGGGCGGACCTCGGCGACCAGCTCCCGCAGCCGCTCCCCACCCGCGACCAGCTCGGCGTCGTCGAGCTCGTCGGCCCGCGCGGTGGCCCGGGGGGCGACGTTGGTGATACCGAGGCCCAGCGACGGCAGGAGGTCCTGCTCGGCCGGGGAGAAGCGGCGCGGCGTGAACCCCGACGCGTGCAGGGCGGGCCAGAAGCGGTTCCCGGGCCGGGCGAAGTGGTGGCCGGTCAGCGCGGACACCAGGCCCGGGTTGATGCCGCAGAACAGCACGCGCAGCGGGGGGTCGTCGGGGCCGGGCAGGACGTCGGGCAGCAGGCGCGAGCGGGCGGCCTCGAGCTCCGCGGGCGTGGGCGTGGTGCGGACGGTCCTGCGGTCGGGGGACGGCACGCGCGCGAGTATCGCCGTCCCCAGGACGGCGGGCGCCGTCCCGATCCGCCGTTCGCGTCCCCAGCCCGGACGGGACCCGGGATCCGGGCCGGGTCGCGCCACGTCGAACGAGGTGTGGACGATCAGGACGGGCTCGGGGTGCGGCCCGCGGAGCTGCAGGCAGCGGGTGCGGTGTGCGTCGCCGCGGCCGAGGAGGCGTCGGCCGCGGGGCCGGCGGAGGCGGTGCGCGAGGTGGCGGTCCTGCCCGCGGGGCGGGCGGCGTCGGCGGCCGCGGCGCTGGCCGACCGGTGGGAGGCGGCGGTCGGTCGGTGGTGCGACGACCTCGCCGTGCACGGCGAGGCGCTCGACCTCGCCGCGGCCACCTACCGCGCCGGGGACGACGACGCGGCCGGCGTGCTCGGGGGCGGGACGCCGTGACCCCGGCCGTCGCCGCCGTCCGCCTGCTCGCGGCACGGGCCTCCCTGGCGCGGGCGGGGGAGGTCCTCGCCGGCGAGGTGCCGGGCTGGCGCGGCGCCGCGGCCCGGGATGCGCAGGAGGCGCGCGCGGCCCTGCGCCGGCGGCACGAGGACCTGCTCGCCGACCTCGACGGGGTGCTCGCCGCCCTCGGGGCCGCGACACTGGCGCTGGCCGGGGGCACCCCGCCGCCCGCGGTCGACGCGGCACTGGCGCTCGCCCTGGACGCCGCCGGCCGCGACGTCGACGCCGCGCCGCCGACCACCCCGACCGGCGCCCTCGACCCCGGCGGCGTGGCCCGGTGGTGGGCGGGCCTCGACCCCGGGGCGCGGGCGGCGCTCGAACGTGACCGCCCGGCCCTGGTCGGCGGCCTCGACGGCCTGCCCGCCACCGTCCGCGACCGCGCCAACCGCCGGCTCCTCGCCGTCGAGCAGGGCCGGGCGCTCGAGGAGGAGCGCGCCGTGCGCGAGCGTCTGGCCCGGGTGCGCGACCCCCTCGGGCTGGTGACCACCGCCTGGCGTCTGCGCGAGGTCCGGGCCCGCCTCGCCCGGTTGGGCGCGGTCGCCGCGGCCGTCGACCGGCCGGGACGCGCCCTGCTGGACCTCGAGGTCGACCCGCACCCGGAGGACGGCGAGGGCGTGCGCGCCGCCGTGGCGCAGGGTGACGTCGACACCGCCGCGCACGTCGGTGTGTTCACGCCCGGCTTCACCACCGGCGTCGACGAGCTCCCGCGACGCCTCGAGGAGCTCGACGCCCTCGCCGCCTCCGCCGGGCCGGGCACGGCGACGGTCGCCTGGTACGGCTACGACGCGCCCCAGGTGGACGAGGTGGCCGAGCCCGACCGGTCGGTGCTCGGCCGCGGCCCCGCGGAGGAGGGCGGGCGGCGGCTGGCGTCGTTCCTCGACGGGCTGGACGCCGCGCGCCCCGAGGGTCGGCCCGACGCGCACGTCACCGCGGTCGGGCACTCCTACGGCTCGGTGGTCACCGCGGCGGCGCTCGCTCCGGGCGGCGCGACGGGGGTCGACGACGTCATCCACCTCGGCAGCCCGGGCGTCGGGGCGGCGCCGGGGCGTCCCCCGGGCCACGCGTGGGTGGTCGAGGCGGCCGGCGACCCGGTGGCCGACACCGGCTGGTTCGGTCCGGACCCCAACCGGATGCCCGGCGTCACCGGGCTCTCGGCGCGCGAGGTCGCGTTGCCCGACGGGCGGGTGCTCGCCGCGTCCCGCGGCCACGTCGGCTACCTGACACCGGGGAGCACGAGCGCGACCAACGTCGGGGCGGTCGTCGGCGGGCGCCCGCAGGACACGGTGCTCGACCGGGGCGTCGGCGCCGGCGACCGGCTGCGCCGGGTCTTCGGACGATGAAGCGGCGACCGAGCGCCGACAGAGCGGTCGCCGGACGCGAACGGCCCGCTCCCGGTCCGTGGACCGGGAGCGGGCCGTGCCGACGAGGGTGGCGGGAGCGGACCTACTCCTTGCCGCCGGTGGCGGGCTTGTCGGAGGAGACCGCGCCGTTCGGGCTGGTGCCGGACACCGCGTCGGTGGACGTGCGGGTCGGGATCTCCTGGCTGCTGGCCTGGCCCGGCGCCACCGGGGCCTCGGTGGTCACCGGGCGCGGACGCGGCGCGGGCGGCGGCGGGGGCGGGAGCTCCGGCTCGCGCCGGGTGGCCACGACGGCGATGCCCGCCCCGAGCACCGCGAGCACCACGAGCCAGAGGCCCCAGCGGCGACGCTTCTTGGGCTCCTCGGGCTCGATGCGGGCCGCGAGGTCCTTGCGCACCGAGGTCAGCCCCTCCTCGAGCTGGCCGCGCACGGTCTCGCCGAGGTCGCGGAACTCGTCGGCGCTGGTGGGGACGGCCGACTGCTCGAGGCGCTTGCGGGCGTCCTTGGCGTACGCCTTGGCCTGCTTGCGGGCCTCCTTGGCGGCCTTGTTGGCGCGCTTGCGGGTCTCCTCGCGAGCCTCCTGGGCGCGCTTGCGGGCCTCGGCCTGCGCCTCCTCGGCGCGCTGCCGGGCCTCCGCGCGGGCGTCGAGGACGCGCTGGCGGGCCTCGTCGGCCGCCCTGCGGACGTCCTTGCGCACCTCGGCACGCTTCTTCTGGCCCTGCTTGCGGGCCTTGTCGCGCTCCTTGCGGGCCTGGTCGGCGGCCTTCTGCGCACGCTTCTCGGCCTGCTTGCGGGCCTTCTGGCCCTCCTTGCGCAGATCGTCCAGGTCCTCCCTGGCGCCGATCAGAGTCTTGCTGCTCAACGACTTCACCTCACTCGTCGGTGGGCGGCCATGATGCCCCCGGCCACTGGGGTGCAAGTGCCCGACCCGCCGGGACGCCACACCCGAGGGCGAGCGAAGCGACGGGGAATGTGACCGCTACTCCATTCGAAGGTCGTGTCGTGAGGGGTGGCACGATGGGCGGGTGACCACCGCCGACACGCCGACCGCCACGCTCCACACCTCCCAGGGGGACATCACCGTCCGGCTGTACCCCAACGAGGCGCCCAAGACCGTCGCGAACTTCGTCGGTCTGGCCACCGGAGAGCAGTCGTACAGCGAGCCGAACGCCAAGGGCGGCAGCAGCGGGCCGTTCTACGACGGCACGATCTTCCACCGCGTCATCGCGGGCTTCATGCTGCAGACCGGCGACCCGACGGGCACCGGCCGCGGCGGCCCCGGCTACCGGTTCGCCGACGAGTTCCACCCCGACCTGCGCTTCGACCGGCCCTACCTGCTCGCCATGGCCAACGCCGGGCCCGGCACCAACGGCTCGCAGTTCTTCATCACGGTCGCGCCGACCACCTGGCTCAACCGCAAGCACACGATCTTCGGTGAGGTCGCGGACCAGAGCTCCCGCGACGTCGTCGACGCCATCGCGGCCACCGCGACCGGCCCGGGCGACCGTCCGGTCCAGGACATCGTGATCAACTCCGTCGAGGTCTCCTCCTGAGGAGCGGCTCCACCATGAGGACGGCGTGACGGCCCCCGGACCCGGCCCGGTGGCGGGTCCGGACGCGGCCCCGTACTGCGTGCGGCACCCCGACCGGCCCACCGCGCTCGCCTGCACCCGCTGCGGGCGTCCCGCGTGCCCCGACTGCCTGCGCCCGGCCCCCGTCGGCGCGCACTGCGTCGACTGCATCGCCGAGGCCAACCGCGCCGGCGGGAACGTCCGCCGACCCCGGGCCGCGACCGGCGGCCGCCCGGGCGAGCGACCGGTCGTGACGACGACGCTGGTCGTGGTCAACGTCGTCGTCTTCCTGCTCACGGCCGTCTCGGCCGGCAGCGTCTGGGACAACGTCGCCTCCCCGCTCGCGCAGGCCACGTGGCTCGTGCCCGCCGACGTCGCGGCCGGCCAGTGGTGGCGGCTCGTCACCTCCGGGTTCCTGCACATCGGCCCGCTGCACATCGCGGTCAACATGTTCGCGCTGTGGGTGCTGGGCCGGGACCTCGAGCTCGTCCTCGGCCAGCTGCGGTTCGCGCTGCTCTACGCGGTGTCGCTGCTCGGCGGCTCGGCGGCCGTGGTGCTCCTCGGCGAGCCCCATCGGCCCGTCGCCGGCGCGTCGGGGGCCGTGTTCGGCCTGATGGGCGCTCTGCTCGTCGTGCTGCGCCGCCTGCAGCTCAACCAGGGCCCGGCGCTGCTGACCATCGGCATCAACGTCGTCCTGAGCTTCACCATCCCGGGCCTGTCGCTGCTCGGGCACCTCGGCGGCCTCGTCACCGGCGTGCTCGTCGCGACGGTCCTGGTGCACGGACCGGCGCGGTCACGCCCGAGCGCCGGGCTCCTCGCCGTCGGCGGGATCGCCGTCGTCCTGCTCGTCCTCGTCGCGGTCCGGGCCCTGACCCTCACCGGTTAGCCGCCGCCCCGCCCGCGCCCGGTGCTGCTGGAGGGCGTCGGCGACCTCGACCGGGTCGGCGCCGAGCTCGAGGCGCCCGAGCACGAGCAGCCGTCCGGGGTCGGGGCCCTCGTCGCGGACGTCCACCTCGAGGTACGACGCGGGCAGGCCCATCCGGCGCATCCGCACCGACCGCACCGCGTCGACGCGCGTCCACGGCCAGGCGTGCCGCCCGCCCACCCCGCGCAGCGCGAGCCCGTCGTCGTCGGCCCGCAGCCGCGGCCGGGCCAGCGCGCCGAACACCGCCGAGCCGGCCAGCGCGAGCGCGGCGAGGCCGGTGAGCAGGCGCCCCGGCGGGTCGGTGGCGGCCACCGCCCAGGCCCCGAGCCCGAGGGCGCCGACCAGCCCGAGGACGACCGCCGGCCAGGGCGCGGCCCACGCGGTCGGACGGTCCCCGCTCACCTGTCCACAGGGTTCATCCACAGCGGTGGACGAATGACATCGGTGTGGTTCAGCGCCACCGCATGGTCATCAGCAGCGAGACCACGATGAGCCCGAAGCCGATGAGGAAGTTCCACGCGCCGAGGTCCTGCATGAACGGGATCGACTCGGAGGCGAGGTAGTTGACCACCAGCCACGCGAGCCCGAGGAGCCCGACGCCGAGCATGATCCCGACGTAGAGGGGGTGCGACGGCCCGGCGGGCGCGGGCCCGGCCTTCGGGGGCGGGGTGTAGGCCGGCTTGCGGCGGACCTTGGACTTCGGCACGTCGGCTCCGATCGGCGAGGCTCTCGGCCGCAGTCTAGTGGACCCCGAACGATCACCGTCCCCGTACGCTGGACGGATGCGCGTCCTGGTCGTCGACAACTACGACAGCTTCGTCTACAACCTCGTCCAGTACCTCGCGCAGCTCGGTGCCGACCCGGTCGTGCGCCGCAACGACGTCGACGGCGTGGTCGACCTCGTCGACGAGGTCGACGGCGTGCTCGTCAGCCCGGGCCCGGGGACGCCCGAGGGCGCCGGCGCGAGCACGGAGGTCATCCGCCGCTGTGCCGCCGTCGGCCGCCCGATGCTCGGCGTGTGCCTCGGCCACCAGGCCCTCGGCGCCGCGTACGGCGGGGTCGTCGAGCGCGCGCCGGAGCTGCGTCACGGCAAGACCTCGCTGGTGCACCACGAGGGCGCCGGCGTGCTGGCCGGGCTGCGCACCCCGTTCACGGCGACCCGCTACCACTCGCTGACGGTGCTGCCCGACACGCTGCCCGCCGAGCTCGAGCCCACCGGATGGACCGACGACGGCGTGCTCATGGCCATGCGCCACCGCGAGCTGCCGCTGCACGGCGTCCAGTTCCACCCCGAGTCGGTGCTCACCGAGGACGGCCACCGGCTCCTCGCGACGTGGATGGACCTCAGCGGCCACCCGGTCGACGACGGCGTGGTCCGCGACCTCACCGAGGGCCTGCGGGCGCTGGCCGTCGCCGCCGCCCCGCCGGCCTGACGGTCAGTTCCCGCCGGGGAACAGCCCGCCGCCGTCGTCGCCCCCGGGCTGGTAGCGGCCGACGACGACCGCCACGCTCGACCCGGGATCGGCGGTCGAGCCGGCGGACGGGTTCTGGCTGAGGATCTTCCCGTCCTGGGACGGATCGTTGACCGCCTGCGAGGTCCGCTGCAGGTTCCCACCGCGGAATCCGGCGTTGACCAGCGTCTGCACCGCCTCGGAGGGCAGCTGCCCGACCAGCGACGGCACCTGCACCTGGCCCTCGCCGCCCCGCGACACCCGCAGCGTCACCGTCGAGTTGCGCGGGACGGTGGATCCGGAGCCCGGGTCGGACGCGACGACGGTGCCCGCGGCCCCGCTCCCGTCGACCTCGGTGACCTCGACCTGCAGCCCCACGCCCTCGAGGGTCGTCGTCGCGGTCTGGCGGTCCTGGCCGACGACGTCGGGCACGCGCAGCGTCTCGCGCTCGCGCCCGATCGTCAGCTGCACCGGCGTGCCCGGCGCCAGGAACTGGCCCGGCGCCGGCTCCTGGGCGAGCACGCGGCCGATCTGGCGCGAGTCGTCGACCTCGCGCTGCTGGGGGACCGGTGCCAGGGTCAGGCCGAGGCGCTGCACGCTCGCCTGCGCCTCGTTGGCCGTCTGCCCGGTGAGGTCGGGGACCTGGACGCGGTCGGGACCGCGCCCGACCCGCAGCTCGACGACGCTGCCCGGCGGCACCTCGAGCCCGCCGCTCGGGTTGGTCGTGACGACCTGGCCCACCTGCTCGGGCGTCGACGCCACGGGCACGACCGTCGGGCGCAGGCCCGCGGTCGACAGGGTCTGCAGCGCCGCGGCCTGCTGCTGGCCGACGACGGTCGGCACCGCGACGGTGTTGGCCCCCGGCGAGAACAGAAAGTACGCCCCGACCAGTGCCGCGAGCAGGACGAGCACGCCGACGAACCCGAACGCCCGCCGGCGGCCGCGCCGGCGGCGCGCCTCGGACTGCTCGGCCTGCCACGCGGTGAAGTCGTCGACCTCGTCGACGGGACCGGTGGCGCGGGCGACCGGCTGGCTGCCGGTCATGTACTCGGTGCGCTCCTGCTCGGTCATCACCATCGGCGCGCCCACCCGCTCGCCGGACAGGACGCGGTAGAAGTCCTCGCGCATCTCGTCGGCGGTCTGGTACCGGTTCGACGGGTTCTTGGCCAGCGACTTCAGCGTGATCGCGTCGAGCTCCGGGGGCACCCGCGGGTTGATCTCCGACGGCGCGGGCGGGTCCTCCCGCACGTGCTGGTAGGCGATCGCGACGGGCGAGTCCCCGGTGAAGGGCGGCCGCCCGGTGAGCAGCTCGAAGAGCACGCAGCCGGTGGCGTAGACGTCCGAGCGCGCGTCCACGGACTCACCGCGGGCCTGCTCGGGCGACAGGTACTGGGCGGTGCCGATCACCGCGGCGGTCTGGGTGACCGCGGGCTGGGCGTCGGACAGCGCGCGGGCGATGCCGAAGTCCATCACCTTCACCGCGCCGGCCGGCGTGATCATGATGTTGGCCGGCTTCACGTCGCGGTGGATGATCCCGTGACGGTGCGAGAAGTCGAGCGCCGCGCAGACGTCGGCGAGGACCTCGCAGACCCGGAAGGGCTCCATCGGCCCCTCGGTCTTGACGATGTCGCGCAGCGTCCGCCCCGCCACGTACTCCATGACGATGTAGGGCAGCGGCACGTCGTCGCTGGGCGCCTCGCCCGTGTCGTAGACGGCCACGATCGCGGGGTGGTTCAGCGCGGCGGCGTTCTGGGCCTCGCGGCGGAACCGGATCTGGAACTGCGGGTCGCGGGCCAGGTCGGCGCGCAGGACCTTGATGGCCACGTCCCGGCCGAGCCGGACGTCGCGGCCGCCGTGCACCTCGGACATCCCGCCGTAGCCGAGCGCGGGCCCGAGCTCGTAGCGGTCGGACAGGAGCCGTGGGGTCGTCATCCTCAGAACTCCTGACAGGTGACGGTCACGGTCTCCCCGCGCGGGACCTCGCCGGTCGGCGAGAGGTAGAGCACCCGGCAGCGCGACGGGTCCGACGGCTCGCCGCCGAGGATCGTCGCCACCTCGGGGTCGAGACCCGACTCGCGCAGGGCGGCCGAGGCCACCGAGGCGGGGCGCCCGACGTAGTCCACCGGGTTGACCGACACCCCGTTCGCAGCGGACGAGGACGTCGTCGTGCGTGAGCTCCGCGTGGTCGTCGGGCTCGGTGTCGTGGTGGTCGACGACGCCGTGGTGCTCGCGGCCGGGGGCGGCGGGCTCGACGTCTCGACCGAGTTCATCACCCAGATCACGCCGGCGATCAGCAGCAGCGCGACCAGGGCGAGCGCGGCGACCGTGCCCCACGGCCCGCGGCGCCGGGGCTCCTCGGGCCGCGACGCCCAGCGGTCGGGACGCTCGGCCCCGCGCGGCGGCGACGGCTCGCGCGACATGGCGGGCGCGACGCGCGTGGCCGGGTTGACGCGCTCGGTGGGCGCGTTGCCGCTGCCGGGCAGCGGGAGCGGCTCGCCCCGGCGGACCGCGCCGACGGCGTGCGCGAACTCGCCGCCGGTGGCGTAGCGCTGGCGCGGGTCCTTGGCGAGCGTCGCCTCGATGAGCTGGCGGACCACCGGCGGGACGTCGTTCGGCAGCGGGGGCAGCGGGTCGCGGATGTGCATCATCGCGACCGTGACGGCGTTCTCCGACAGGTACGGGCGCCGCCCCGCGAGGCACTCGTAGCCGACGACGCCCAGCGAGTAGACGTCGGACGCGGGACCCGCGTCGCCGCCGCCGGCCTGTTCCGGCGCGATGTAGTGCGCCGTGCCCATGACCATGCCCGAGCGCGTCACCGGCGCCGCGTCCACGGCCTTGGCGATGCCGAAGTCGGTGATCTTCACCTGGCCCGTCGGCATCACGAGGATGTTGCCGGGCTTGACGTCGCGGTGGACCAGCCCGCGCTCGTGCGCCGCCTCGAGCGCCCACCCGGACTGCTCGAGGATGTCGAGCGTGTAGTCGACGCCCAGGCGCCCGTGGACGGCCAGGATCTGGGCCAGCGGCTCGCCGCGCACCAGCTCCATGACGAGGTACGCGGTGGGCACCTGCACGGTGCCGTTGGCCGTCTGCCACTCCGTGGTGGTCTCGCCGTAGTCGTGCACCGCGGTGATGCCCGCGTTGTTCAGCGAGCCGGCGGTGCGGGCCTCGGTGCGGAAGCGGTGCAGGAACTCGGGGTCGCCGGTGAGCTCCGCCTTGAGGATCTTCACGGCGACGGTGCGCCCGAGCCGCGAGTCCTCGGCCTCCCAGACCTCGCCCATGCCGCCGACCGCGATGCGCCGGCCGAGCCGGTAGCGGTCGCCGATGAGCGAGCCGGTGGTGGGCGCCATCAGCCGTCGCCCCTCAGCGCCGCGGCGATGACCGCGCGGCCGATCGGCGAGGCCACCGAGCCACCGGTGGCCTCCTCACCCCGGTTGCCGCCCCGCTCGACGATCACCGAGACGGCGATCTGCGGGTTGGGCACCGGGCCGAAGGCGTCGTACCAGGTGTGCGGCGGGTTGGTCTTCGGGTTCGCGCCCCACTCGGCCGTGCCGGTCTTGGACGCGATCTGCACGCCGGGGATGCGGCCCTGGCCGGAGCCGTTGTTCTCCGACCCGATCATCAGCTGGGTCAACGTGTCCGCAGTGGCCCGGGAGAACGCGCGGCCCGTGCTGTCGGGCTCGGTCTGCTCCACCGTCGAGAGGTCCTGGCCCTGGATCTGGGCGACGGTGTGCGGGGCCGTCGTGACGCCGCCGTTCGCCACCGTCGCGGTGATCATCGCGTTCTGCAGCGGTGTCAGGCGCACGTCGCGCTGCCCGATGCCGGACTGGGCGAGGGAGGCGCCGTCGTCGAGGTCGCCGACCTCCGAGGCCTGGACCGGCATCGGGACCGTCAGCCCGGGGTTGCCGAAGCCGAGCGACGTCGCCATCTGCCGCAGGCGGTCGGCGCCCACCTGCACCGCGAGGTTCGCGAACGGCCCGTTGCAGGACTTCGCGAACGCCGTGGCGAACGGCACGGTGGCCCCGGGGCCGCACGGCTTGCCGTCGTAGTTCTCCAGCGTCGTCGTGCTGTCCGGCAGCGTGATCCGCGGCGCCGCGGTCACCGGGGCGTCGGGGGTGATGAGCCCGGCCTCGAGCGCGGCCGCCGTGTTGACGATCTTGAAGGTCGACCCGGGCGGGTAGGTCTCGCTGATCGCGCGGTTGGTCAGCGTCGGCGGGTCGTCCTCGGTGAGCTCGTTCCAGGCGTTCTGCTGCGTCGTGCCCGAGTGGCTGGCCAGCGGGTTCGGGTCGTACGACGGCGTCGACACCATCGCGACGATCTCGCCGGTCTGCGGCCGGATCGCGACGACCGAGCCCTGGTAGCCGCGGGAGGTCATCGCCTCGTACGCGGCGCGCTGCACGCGCGGATCGATCGAGAGCACCACGTTGCCGCCCGCCGGGTCGCGCCCGGTGACGGCGTCCGAGATGCGGCGCACGAACAGGCGGTCGTCGGTGCCGTTGAGCACCGGGTCCATCGCCCGCTCCATGCCGCCCGCGCCGTAGATCTGCGAGTAGTAGCCGGTCACCGGCGCGTAGAGCGGCCCGTCGGTGTACTGGCGCAGGTAGCGCAGCCGGTCACCCGGGTCGGGGCTCTGGACGCTCTGGGCGAGCACCTCGCCGCCGGCCGAGATCTGGCCGCGCTGGCGGGCGTACTCGTCCAGCAGGACGCGGGCGTTCCGGGGGTCCGCGCGGTACTCGTCGGCCTTGACGACCTGGATCCAGGTGGCCTGACCCAGCAGCAGCAGGATCAGCACCATGACCGCGAGGGAGACCCGTCGCAGCGGGGTGTTCACTCTCCTCGGGTCCTTCCTCGCGGGGCCGGGCCATGGGGGGTGGCGCCGTGGTGGCCGCCCGGTCCGGGACCGGCGTGACCGGCGTGACCGTGGCCGGCGTGACCGGGGGGTCCTGCCGCTCCGCCCTGTCCTGCCGCTCCGCCCTGTCCTGCGGGTCCTGCCGGGCCGGCGGTGGCCTCCTGGTGGCGCACGCCCTGTGGCGGGGTGCGCACCTGGTCGCGCGAGACCATCTCGGTGCTCGCCTCGGCCAGCGGCGCGAGCGGGCTCTGGGGGCCCGCCGGGGTGCCGGGGCGCTTCTCCTGCGCGGGCTGGCGCGCCGCGTTCGACACCCGCAGGACCAGCGCGACGAGAGCGTAGTTGGCGACGAGCGACGACCCGCCGTAGGACACGAACGGCGCCGTGATGCCGGTGTTCGGGATGAGGTTGATGACGCCGCCGACGACGACGAACACCTGCCAGGCGATCGCCCAGCCGAGGCCCGCGGCGAGCAGCTTGCCGAACGTGTCGCGCACGGCCAGCGCGCTGCGCATCGCCCGCGTGGCCAGCACGCAGTAGATGACCAGCAGGGCCGCGAGCCCGACGAGCCCGATCTCCTCGCCGAGCGAGGTGAAGATGAAGTCGGTGCTCGAGAAGGGCACGAGCTCGGGGCGCCCGGCGCCGAGCCCGGTGCCGCCCATCCCGCCCGTGGCCAGCCCGAACAGGCCCTGGCTGACCTGGAAGCCGCGGCCGTTGTAGTCGGCGAACGGGTCGAGCCACACCGAGACGCGGACCTGGACGCGCGAGACGAACGTCCACGCGGCGAAGGCGCCGGCGCCGAAGATCGTGAGGCCGATGATCACCCAGGAGATGCGCTCGGTCGCCACGTACAGCATCACGAGCACGATGCCGAAGAACATCAACGACGTGCCGAGGTCGGACTCGAAGACGAGGACGGCCATCGCGACGCCCCAGGCCACGAGCAGCGGCCCGAGGTCGCGGGGCCGGGGGAACGTCATCCCGAGGAAGTGCTTGCCGGCGCTGGTGAACAGGTCGCGCTTGACCACCAGGAACGACGCGAAGAAGACGACGAACAGGATCTTCGCGAACTCACCGGGCTGGATGCTCGCCGGGCCGACCCGGATCCAGATGCGCGCGCCGTTGACCTCGGAGAGCGAGGCGGGCAGCACCGCGGGCAGGGCCAGCAGGACCAGCCCGACGAAGCCCGCCGTGTAGCCGTAGCGGGCGAGCGTGCGGTGGTCGGGCACGAGCCAGAGCACGCCGACGAAGAAGACGAGCCCGATCGCGGTCCAGCCGACCTGGCGCACCGCCTCCTGGGCGGGCTCCTCGTTGCCGAGGCTCGCCGCGCGGGCGATCCGGGCCAGGTCGATCCGGTGGATCATCACCAGCCCGATGCCGTTGAGCAGCGCGGCCAGGGGCAGGACCAGCGGGTCGGCGTAGGGCGCGAACTTGCGCACGGCGAGGTGCGCCAGCGCGAGCAGCGCCAGGTACGCCGCGCCGAGGTAGAGCAGCGCCCAGGTGAGCTCCTGCTCCTGGTTGGCCTCGACGAGGACCAGCGCGCCGGTGGTGATGACGGCGGCGAACGCGAGCAGCGCGAGCTCGACCCCGCGGCGCGTGGAGACGGCGGCCGCGACGGCCGGCCGCATCGCCGTGCGGTCGGCCGGGCGCTCGATGCCGGGCACCCCGGGCGCGCCGGCACCGGGAGCGGTGGGGCGCGTCATCACGGGACCCGGCAGTCCCGGCCCGGGACCTGCGGCTCGGTCGGCGCGGGCGACGCGACGGGCGCCTGGCCGGCGGCACCCGGCGTGCCGGGCACGGCCGTCGGCGCGGCACCGGCGGCGGGGGGCACGGCACCCGGGACGGCGCCGGGCACCGGCGCGGGGACCACGGGCTCGCACGGCGGGAGCATCTGCTCGGTCCGCAGCCGGTCGACCGTCTGCTGGGCGCCCGGGAGGTCCTCGACGCGGATGCCGTCGCCGGCGAGCTGCTGGCGCGCGACGGGCGTCAGGTCGGCGACGCGCACGCCGGAGTCCTGGGCGACGCTCTGCAGCGAGACGCCGAGGAACGAGCCGGGCACGCCCTGGTAGATGACGACGGTGTCGTCGTCGCCGGCGACGTAGTACTGGCTCGAGACGTAGATGGTCGCGGCGAGCACGGCGATGCCGGCGAGCGCGACGACGGCCAGCGCGGCGAGGGCCAGGCGCAGGCGTGCGCGGCCGGGCCGGCGGCGCGGGGACTCGGAGGCGACGGGCGCGGGGCGCGGCTCGGGCTCGCTGCGGGTCAGCGTCGCCGCCGACGCGCGCGCGGCCGCGGAGTCGCCGGGCGGCGGGTCGGCGCGGCCGTCGCCGGCGGCGCCGCCGTAGATGGGGTCGTGCTCGCCGTAGTCGACGTCGACGACGTCGGCGACGATGCAGGTGACGTTGTCCGGGCCGCCGCCCTTGAGTGCGAGCTCGATGAGGCGGTCCGAGCAGTCCTGCGGGTCGGGGATCGTCAGCGCGTCGGCGAGCGTCTCGGCGCTGACCACGCCGGACAGGCCGTCGGAGCACAGCAGGTAGCGGTCGCCGGCGCGGGCCTCGCGCACGGTCAGGGCGGGCTCGACGTCGTGGCCGGTGAGCGCGCGCAGCAGCAGGGAGCGCTGGGGGTGGCTCGCGGCCTCGTCCTCGGTGATCCGGCCCTCGTCGATCAGCGACTGCACGAACGTGTCGTCGCGCGTGATCTGCGTGAGCACGCCGTCGCGGAAGAGGTAGGCCCGCGAGTCGCCGACGTGGACCATGCCCAGCCGGGTGCCGGCGAAGAGCACCGCGGTCAGCGTCGTGCCCATGCCGTCGAGGTCCGGCTCCTCGGCGACGAGCTCGGTGATGGCGTCGTTGCCCTGGGCGGTGGCCTCGGCGAGCTCGCCCAGGAGGTCGTCGCCGGGCTCGTCGTCGTCGAGCGGCACGAGCGCGGCGATGACCAGTTTCGAGGCCACCTCGCCGGCCGCGTGTCCGCCCATGCCGTCGGCGAGGGCGAGCAGGCGCGGGCCCGCGTAGACCGAGTCCTGGTTGTTCTGCCGCACCAGGCCCCGGTCACTGCGAGCGGAGTAGCGCAGCACCAGGGTCACGGGTCGATCCTGCACGGGAGGGGACAGGGCGTCGTCACCCGGGTCCGGATGGGGGGCCGACGGTGCGGCGAGCTGGTCATGAGCGGAGCTCGATGACCGTCTTGCCGATCCTGATCGGGGTGCCCGCGGGGACCCGGGTGGGTCCGGAGACCTTGTTGCGGTCGAGGTACGTGCCGTTGGTCGACCCGAGGTCCTCGACGTACCAGTCGTCGCCCGACTGGGAGATACGGGCGTGGCGGGTCGACGCGTAGTCGTCGTCGAGCACCAGCGTCGAGTCGTCCGCCCGCCCGATCATGATCGGACGGCCGTCCAGGGCGATGCGGGTGCCCGCGAGGGCGCCGGCGGTGACGATCAGGGCACGGGGCCCCGAGCGACCGCCGCCGCGGGCCGGCTTGGACGTTCCCCCACGTGTCGAGGGACGTCGGCCGCCGGGCGCCGCGGCCCGCAGACCCGAGGCCGCGTACAGGTCGCTGCGGACGACCCGCAACGCGGCGAGGACGAACAGCCACAACAGGGCCAGGAATCCGGCCCGCGTGATCTGGAGGACGAGTTCGGGCACGCCGACGGGCCTTCGGGCCTCAGCCCTGCGCGCGGAACAGCAGCGCGGAGTGCCCGACCCGGATGGTGTCGCCGTCGGCGAGCTGCCAGGTCTGCACCGGCGTGCCGTTGACCGTCGTGCCGTTGGTCGACCCGAGGTCGGACAGGGTGGCCTGCTGGCCGTCCCAGTTGATCTCGAGGTGGCGACGCGAGACACCCGTGTCGGCGAGGCGGAACTGGGCGTCCTGGCCGCGGCCGATGACGTTCGAGCCGTTGACCAGCTGGTAGGAGCGGTTCGAGCCGTCGTCGAGCGTCAGCGACGCGGTCATCTGGCGGGTCTGCACACCGCCGTAGCCGCCGCCCTGCTGGCCGTACTGGTCGTAGCCGCCCTGCTGGCCGTACGGGTCGTACCCGCCCTGGCCGTACTGGCCGCCGTAGCCGCCCTGCTGGCCGTAGGGGTCGTAGCCACCCTGCTGCGGGTAGCCGCCCTGCTGCGGGTAGCCCTGCGGCTGGCCGTACTGGTCGTAGCCGGGCTGGCCGTACCCCTGCTGCTGGTAGGGGTCGTAGCCGGGCTGCTGGCCGTAGCCCTGGGGCTGGCCGTACTGGTCGTAGCCCTGCTGGCCGTAGCCCTGCTGCCCGTACTGGTCGTAGCCCTGCTGGCCGTAACCCTGCTGGGGGTAACCGCCCTGCTGGCCGTAGGGGTCGTAGCCGCCCTGCTGCGGGTAGCCGCCCTGCTGGGGGTAGCCCTGCGGCTGGCCGTACTGGTCGTACCCGCCCTGCTGGCCGTAGCCCTGCTGCGGGTAGCCCCCCTGCTGCTGCGGGTAGCCGCCCTGCTGGCCGTAGGGGTCCTGCGGGTAGTTGCCGTCGCGACCCTGCTGGTCGTCCGGGTAGCGGCCGGGTGCCTGACTCATGGGCTGTTCTCCTGCGGATCGGGGGCTCGCGGCCCGTCGCCGCGACGCGTCGGGGTCAACGGACGACCTGGTGCGGAACTGTCCCGTGTGCAGCGCGTCGGAACGCTCCAGAGAGACTACGACCTCACCGTATGTCTCCCACCCGCCCTCTGTGAGGTGCTCCTCCACGACCTCGATGAGCGAGTGGGTGATGGTCTCCTCGTCGCCGGCCAAACGTTCGTGGTCTGCGGGACTGAGCACCACCGTGTACTGATTGGGCGCCAGGCGACGCCCACCTGCCAACTCTCGCACGCCGTCCTCCGCCTCGCGGCGAAGGCCCTGTGCGATCTCCTGCGGGACGACCTTGCCACCGAACACGCGTGCGAAGGCGTCACCCACCAGTCCTTCGAGCTTGCGCTCGAAGCGCTGTGCGCGCCCCACCGCGATCCCTCCTCGTCCGACGCTCGCGCGGTCGTCCCGTCCCTGCTGCCCCATCCGGAGTGTCGCCACACCGGCCTGGAGGCCTCGATGGTATCGGTCGCCTCCTCGCCGGTGCCGACCTCCTTCCGAGCGCGTCGGAGGGCCCGTGCTAGCGTCGTCGCCAGATCACTCCGGGCGAGTGGCGGAATGGCAGACGCGCACGGTTCAGGTCCGTGTATCCGGAAGGATGTGGGGGTTCAACTCCCCCCTCGCCCACCAGCACGCAGGGCCCCGGTCGTGACCCACGGCCGGGGCCCTTCGTCATCCCGGGCCCCGACACGCCGCCACCCGGAGAGGACCGACGCGATGCACGACGCACGCCTCCTGCTCGAGCTCGGTGACGAGGCGGTGCGCCGCCTCGATCGCCGGGGCTACAAGCTCGACCTCGCGGGGCTGGAGGCGATGTCGTCGCGGCGCGCGAGCGCGATCGGCAGGGTCGACGAGCTGCGCGCCGAGTCCAAGCGGGCGGCCGCCGAGGTCGGGAAGGCGGCGAAGTCCGGCGCGTCGTCCGAGGAGGTCGACGCGCTCAAGGAGCGGGCCCGCGAGCTCAAGGAGCGCATCCGCGAGGCCGAGGACGAGGTCGAGGCCGCCGAGGCGGCACTGCGCGACCTGCTGCTCGTCATCCCGAACCTGCCGGCCGACGACGCCCCCGACGGCGACTCCGAGGACGACGCCGTCGAGGTGCGCCGCGTCGGCGAGCCCCCGGCGTTCGGGTTCACCCCGCGCGACCACGTCGACCTCGGCGAGGCCATGGGCATCCTCGACTTCGGGCGGGCGGCGAAGCTGTCCGGCGCCCGGTTCTCGATCGCCCGCGGGCCGGGCGCGGCGCTGGAACGCGCGATCGCGTCCTTCTTCCTCGCCCTGCACACCGGGCGGCACGGCTACACCGAGTTCTCGCCGCCGTACCTCGTCACCGGGCAGACCATGACCGGCACCGGTCAGCTGCCCAAGTTCGAGGAGGACCTGTTCCGCACCGGCACGGGCGACCGGGACCTCTACCTCATCCCCACCGCCGAGGTGCCGCTGACGGCGCTGCACGCCGACGAGATCCTCCCGGCCGAGACGCTGCCGCTCGCCTACACGTCCTGGACGCCGTGCTTCCGCTCCGAGGCCGGCTCCTACGGCCGCGACACCCGCGGCATCCTGCGGCTGCACCAGTTCTCCAAGGTCGAGCTGGTGCGCATCTGCGCCGCGGAGGAGTCCCGCCGGGAGCTCGAGGTGATGCTCGGCCACGCCGAGACGTGCCTGCAGGAGCTGGGCCTGGCCTACCGCGTCATCCGCCTCGCCGCGGGCGACATGGGCTTCAACGCCCAGCTCACCTACGACATCGAGGTGTGGCTGCCCAGCCAGGACACCTACCGCGAGATCTCGTCCTGCTCGGACTGCGGCACGTTCCAGGCCCGACGCTCGGGCATCCGCAGCAAGGACGCCCACGGCGGGCGAGGCCAGGTGGCGACGCTCAACGGCTCGGGCCTGCCGATCGGGCGCACGATGGCCGCGATCCTCGAGCAGTGCCAGGAGCAGGACGGCTCGGTGACGCTGCCCGAGGTGCTCGCGCCGTACGCGGGCTTCCGGCGGATCCTCGCCGACGGCACCACGGAGTAGCGCTCCTACCGCCGGATCGCCGCCAGCTGGTGGGCGTGGCCGACCAGCCGTCCGGCGGGGTCCCAGACGCGGCACGACTCGTGCATGCGGTCGGCGCCGGCGTGCTCCACCCACTGCGTGACCCGCAGCGGGCCCGGCGCGGGATCGGCGACCACGTGCGCCGAGAGCGACATCGTCGGCGACCAGCCCAGCACGCCCATGTCGAACGTGGCCGGCGGCAGGACGTCGAGCACCACCAGCAGGCCCTCCGTCGTCCAGGGCTCGCCGGAGTCGAGCGCGGCCCAGCCCGAGATGCGGCCCTCGCCCGACGGCGCGCCCCGCAGGAAACCGGTGGTGCGCGGGTCGAGGCGGGTGTCGACGACGTCCATGATCGGCAGCGAGCCGCGGCCGTCGTCGGTGCTCGACGGGCTGCGCGGGCAGTCGTCGAACGGCGTGAGCTCGGGCGGCGCGGGCTCGACGTCGTGCGGTGACGGCGTCGCGGCCGGCCCGAGCACGCACGCGGCCTCGACGGCCGGCCCGCCCTGGTCGAGGCGCACACGCAGCTGCGAGGCCCCGCGCCCGAGCCGCAGCACCGTGACCTCGAGGGACGCCGGGCCCGGTTCGGGGGCCTGCAGGAACGTGCCGGTCACCGCCTGCGGGCAGGTGTGCTCCGGGCGCTGCACGGCGACGGCGTCGCGCGCGGCCCGGGCCAGCACGGCGAGCAGGTAGCCCCCGTGCAGCTTCGGGCCGATGCTCCACTGCTCGTCGAGGAGGACGGTGTAGCGCCCCGGCTCCTCGGTGGGCTCGGGACGGGTGGCCTTCTCGAACTCAGCCACGCGCGGCCCCGGTGGGTGTCGCCGGCCTCACGACTGCGGCGGGCGCGGCCAGTCGGCGGCTCCGCCGTCGGGGTCGCGCGGCGGGTGGGTGGGGCGGCCCGGGTCGGTCGGGGTGTCCGAGGGCGGGGGCCCGGAGCGTCCGGAGGTGGGCGGGCCGACGGGGCCCGTGGGCGGGTCGCCGACGCCGCCGGGGCCGGCCGTCGAGGCGCCCGGGCCGGCGGGCGCGCCCTCGGCGTGCGGCGGGGTCGGGTCGCCGGCGCCCGCGTCCGGCGCGCTGGGGGTCTGGGTGCCGGGCGGCTGGTTGCCCGAGGGCCGCGAGCCGGGGGTGCCGGCGGTGCCCGTCGGGCCGGCCGTGCCGGGGGTGCCGGGCGTCCCGGGCGTGCCGGAGGCCCCGTGCTCGGTGCCGTCGCCGGCCGCCGCGCCGGGGGCCTGCGGCTCGCCCGTGCCCTGCTTGGCCGCCCAGCCGACGCCCTCGCCGACCTTCGCCTCGGCCCGGCCGATCTGCTCGGAGTACTTCCCGCCGGTCTTCTGGTCGACCCAGCGTGCGGCCTTGCCGACGGCGCCGAGGATGCTCTGCTCGTTGTCGGCGACCTTCTTGCTGGCCGTCTCGCGCAGGTCGTTGGCGAACTGCTTGCCCTGCTGCACGTAGTCGTCGCGGCTCATCGGTCCTCCACGGGTCCGGTGGGGCTCTGGATCGGCACGGTACCCGCGGGATCGCCCACCCCACACCCTCGTGAGGGGGCCCGCGGCGGGGGCGGAGGTATCGCGGCGGGAGGGCGGTACGGCAGGGTGGCCGTCGGTCGCGGCGAGCGGCCAGGCACGATGGGTGGGTGGACCCGGAGGAACCGGGCCCCTGTGACTGACGACGAGCCGGCACGCCGCCGGGTGCAGGGAACGAGGAGGCGCGCGGGCGTGAGTTCGACGGAGGCGGGTCCGCCGCCCACCGTGGGCGGCGGCCGCTACACCCTCGGCGACCTCATCGGGCGCGGTGGTGCGGCCGAGGTGTTCCGCGCCCGCGACGAGCTGCTCGGGCGCGACGTCGCCGTCAAGCTCTTCCCCGCCGGGGTCGGCGAGGCCGACGAGTCCCGGCGCCAGCGCGAGGTCCAGACGCTCGCGGGGATGAACCACCCCGGCCTGGTGACGATCTACGACGTCGGCCAGGAGCGCGACCGCGCGTACTTCGTGATGCAGCTCATCGAGGGCGAGTCGCTCGCCGACCGCATCCGCGGCGGCCCGCTCGCGCTCGGCGACGTCGTCGCCCTCGGCGCGGCCCTCGGCGACGCGCTCACCTACGTGCACCGCCACGGCGTGGTCCACCGCGACATCAAGCCCGGCAACGTGCTGCTCGACATGGACGGGCGCCCGCACCTGTCGGACTTCGGCATCGCGGTGCTCGCCGACGCCACGAACATCACCGCCACCGGCATGGTCATCGGCACGGCGTCCTACCTGTCGCCGGAGCAGGTGCGCGGCCAGCAGGTGGGACCCGCGTCCGACGTCTATGCGCTGGGCCTCGTGCTGCTCGAGTGCATCACCGCCCGCCGCGAGTACCCGGGCAACGCGCTCGAGGCGGCCGTCGCCCGCCTGCACCGCGCGCCCGAGATCCCGCCGGACCTGCCGGCGCCGCTCGGCAACCTGCTCGCGGCGATGACCCTCGACGAGCCCATGGAGCGCCCCACCACCGAGCAGGTGGTCGGCGAGCTGCGCATGATGGCCCGCGAGGCCGGGATGGACGCCCAGACCGTGCTGGCCCCGGCGCCGGTCACCGGCAGCGGCGCCATGCGCACCACCGCCATGGGCCCGGGCACCGGCGCGACCGGCGCGACCGCGTACGCCCCGATGGGCGGGACCGCGAGCGGGCCGACCCGTGCCATGGGTACCCCGCCCGGCGGCTACGGCCCGGCCGGGGCCGCGGCGGGGGCCTACGGGGCCTACGGGGCCACCGGCGCCTACGGCGCGGCCGACCCGACCGCCCTCGTCGGCCCCGACGACCCGCGCACCGGCGGGGCCGCCGCCGCGCCGCGCCGTGGCCGGCGGGCCGCGGTCGTCGCGCTGCTGGCGCTGCTGCTCGCCGGCGGGGTCGGGGGCTACTTCCTGCTCTCGAACCAGGAGGAGGCGGCGCCGCCGGCGCTGCCCGTGCCCCCGCCCGTGCTGACCACGAGCAGCACGACCACCACCGAGCAGGAGACCACCACCCGCTCGCGGCGCACGACCACCCCGCCGCCGACCACGACGGTCGCGCCGCCGCCGGTGACCACCCGCCCGACCACCACCACGACCGCGCCCCAGGGTGGCGGGGGCGGCGGCGCGGGTGGCGGCGGTGGCGGTGGTGGCACCGACGGCACTCCCGGGACGGACGGCACCCCGGGCGGGACCGACGACACCACCGTCGACGGCGTCCCGCCGGTCGGCGGCTAGTTCACGACAAGCCGCCGAATTCCCCGGCGAGCACGCCGCGCCGGAACGCCACCCACTCGTCGTCGCGGAAGTGCAGCACCGCACCCGAGGCGGTCTCGTGCACGACGCGCGCGTCGTCCTCCCCGACCGTCACCTCGACGGCGCCGTTGGCCGAGGGAGCGTCGCGGGCGACCTCGTCGAGGAACGCCGACCACGCCCGGCGGTCGAGGTGCAGCACGGCACCCTCGCCGTGCTCCTTGGTGTCGCGGAGGTAGGTGTCGCCGTCGGCCTCGAGGACCTCGACGCAGCTCGCGCCGTTGGAGCTGAAGCTGGAGGTCCGCCATCCGCGGGTCATGGGCATGTCTCCTTACACGGGGGGAGCGAGGCGGCCGCGGTGCCGGTCCCGCCGCTCAGGGGGCCAGCGCCGCCCGCCGGGCGCGGATCACCTCGAGCGAGGCGTCCTCCGGCAGCGCCGCGGAGCGGAGTCTGGCAGCGGCCGTGCGGTACCCGCCAATCCGGTCGGGATCCTGGACGTAGACCGCCCCGTCCTGGAACTCGACGTAACCGATCGATCGCGCTGCGTCGAAGTCGAGGAGCGTGAACTCGCCGTCCAGCCCGTCGTGCACCGCGACGGCGAGCGGCATCACCCGGATGACCACGTTGTCCTGCTCCGAGAGGCGCAGGAGGTGGTCGAGCTGGTCGGCCATCACCGCCGGACCGCCGACGAGGCGGTCGAGGATGGTCTCCTCGATGACCGCCTCGTAGTGCAGCGGCCGGCCCCGGTCGTGCAGCCGCTGCTGGCGGGCGAGGCGCAGGCCCACCACGCGCTCGACGTCGACGACGGGCACGCGCAGCGCGTCCTCGAGCAGCGCGGTGGCGTACGCGCGGGTCTGCAGCAGGCCGTGGAGCAGCAGGGGCTCGTAGGCGAACGCGGCCGTGGCCAGGCCCTCGAGCCCGACGAAGGTGCGCAGCCAGTCGGGCACGACGTCGGCGAACGGCGCCCACCACGTGCCACGGTCGGCGTTCGAGGCCAGCGAGGCGAGCCGGCCGATGTCGCTCGTGGCCGCACCGTAGGACTGCAGGAGCCGCACCACCTCGTCGGGCCGCTGCTGGTTCTTCCCCTGCTCGAGGTAGTTGATCTTCGCGTGCGTGCAGTCGAGGACCCGCGCCGCGGCGGTCTGCGTGTGCCCCGCCTGCTCCCGCGCCGCGCGGAGCTCGTGGCCGATGAGCCAGCGCAGGGCGCTGGGGTCCGACCGGTCCGGCCCCCGCGGCGTGTCACCGCTGCTGGGTCCAGCTCCGCTGCGCTGCGTGTCCCGGTCGACGGGTCCAGCTCCGCTGCGCTGCGTGTCCCGGTCCACGGGTCCAGCTCCGCTGCGCTGCGTGTCCCGGTCCACGGGTCCAGCTCCGCTGCGCTGCGTGTCCCGGTCCACGGGTCCAGCTCCGCTGCGCTGCGTGTCCCCCTGCACGCGCCGAGTCCTCCCCAGCCCCCGTTCGGCGCCGCCGGTCGGCGCCGGTCGCCCGGAAGGGTAGCCATCTCCCACGACACGAACCGGTGAACTACTCTTCCCGCTACATGTAACAGCACCGGTTGCGCGTCGTGGAGGTCTCCGTGTCCGACCCGTCCGCTGCGCCCCGCGTGCCCCCGACGGCCCCCCCGACGGTTCCCGCCACGCCCGGCGAGGCGACCTGGATCCTCCCGGCCGAGCCCGCCTGCGGCACGACGACCACCACCGCCACGGGGCACCGCGCCACGCTGACCCACTGCCGCTGCGGGCTCCCGGTCGGCGGCGACGGCTACGACGTGTCCGTCGACCCCGAGCCCCCCGACGTCGTGTCGGTGACCGTGCTCGGCCAGGTCCCGGGCGTCGCCCGCTGGGACCGCGGCACCGACGGCCTCTGGTACCCGGCGCGCTCGCGCTACCAGGCGCCGACGCCGCCGGTGCCCTGGCGCGCGCTCGGAGTCTGCGCCGCGCGCCGGCGGCACCGCATCGTCCCGGTGCGCCGGGTGGGCTGACCGTCGGGATCGCCCTACGAGTGGCGGCGGAAGAGCGGCGCGCGTCCGGGCGGCTGCTCGACCTCGCCGACCGCCGGCGGGGGCGGCACGTCGAGGGTCACCGGCTCGTCGGTCGACACCGTGAACTCCTCGCCGTGGTGGGCGAGGTCGAGCTCGTCGCCCTTCTCGAGCGAGTAGGTCGCCCGCGAGCCCTCGATCGCCACGTGCACCGAGCGTCCCCGCCACTGGATGCGGAAGCGCAGGCCGGACAGCGCCGCGGGCAGGCGCGGCGCGAAGGTCAGCCGCCCGTCGTGGGTGCGCATCCCGCCGAGGCCCATGACGATCGAGGTCCACGCGCTGCCCAGCGCCGCGAGGTGGACGCCGTCGCGCACGTTGTGCTCGAGGTCGGCGAGGTCCATCTGCGCCGATTCGCACAGGTAGTCGTAGGCCAGGTCCATGTGGCCGGTCTCGGCGGCCATCACCGCGAGCGTGCCGGGGGACAGCGACGAGTCCCGGACGGTGATCCGCTCGTAGTAGACGAAGTTGTCGTACTTCTGCTGCGGGGTGAAGGCGTCCGGGCACTGGACCATCGCCAGCACCAGGTCGGGCTGCTTGACGACCTGCTTGCGGTACAGGTCGAAGTACGGGTAGTTGAGCAGCAGCGGGTAGTGGTCCTCCGGCGTGTGCTCGAAGTCCCACACGGCGTGGCGGGTGAAGCCCTCGCTCTGCTGGTGCACGCCCAGCGCCTCGTCGAACGGGATCACCATGGCGGTCGCGGCGGCCCGCCAGCTCGCGACCTCCTCCGGGCTGACGTGCAGCCGCTCGGCCTCGCGCGGCCAGCGCACCGCCACGTCGGCCGCCCCGCGCAGGTTCTTCTGCGCCATGAGGTTGGTGTAGACGTTGTTGTCGGCCACCGCGGAGTACTCGTCGGGGCCGGTGACGCCGTCGATGCGGAAGGCGCTGTCGCTGTCGTGGTGGCCCAGGGAGCGCCACAGCCGCGCGGTGGCCACGAGCAGGTCGACGCCGACGGTGCGCTCGAACTCGCGGTCGTCGGTGGCCGCGACGTAGCGCATGACGGCGTCGGCGATGTCGGCGTTGACGTGGAACGCCGCGGTGCCCGCCGGCCAGTAGCCCGAGCACTCCTCACCGTTGATCGTCCGCCAGGCGAACGCGGCGCCGTCGAGCCCGAGGTGGGCGGCGTGGGCGTAGGCGATGTCGAGCGTCGAGTGCCGCCAGCGCAGGGCGTCGGCGGCCGCTCGCGGCTGGGTGTACATGAACACCGGCAGGACGAACGTCTCGCCGTCCCAGAAGCTGTGGCCGTCGTACCCCTGGCCGGTCAGGCCCTTGGCGCCGATCGCCCGGTGCTCGGCCCGCGCCCCGGCCTGCAGCACCTGGAACAGGCAGAACCGCAGCGCCTGCTGCAGGCGCGGGTCGCCGTCGATCTCGAGGTCGGCCTTCTCCCAGAACGCGTCGAGGTACTCGCGCTGCGCCGCGAGCAGGCCGTCCCAGCCGGTGTAGACCGAGGCGTCGAGCGCGGCCTCGACCTGGTCGACGATCGCGGGCTGCGAGCGCTGGCTCGACCACCCGTAGGCCATGTACTTGACGACCCGCAGCGTCTGCCCGGGCTTCAGGCGGGTGATGACCGTCGTGCGTCCGACGTTGTTCGAGCAGGAGCTCGTCACCTGCGCGTCGTCCGGGCCGAAGACCTGGTGCTCCATGGCCGCGCCGACGCGCAGCTCGGACCGCCGGGTCTGGTGGGTCATACGCGCGCCGTGGCTGGAGTTCGAGTGGTGCTCGGGCACGAGCACGTCCTGCAGTGCAGCCGCCACGCGCGGGTCGCCCTCGATGACCGGCATCTGCTCGTTGGCGAAGAGCTCGGACTGGACGACGAGCAGCGCCTCCGAGCCCGCGTCCTCGGGGACCCCGACCTCGTAGGAGATCGCCGCGACCGCGCGCTGGGAGAAGGACACCAGGCGTGTCGAGGTCACCGTGACCCGCTGCCCGTTGGGCGAGGTCCAGTCGACGTGGCGGGTCAGGGTGCCGGCGCGCATGTCGAGGGTGCGGTGGTGCGCGTGCAGCTCCCCGTAGCGCACGTCGAGGGGCTCGTCGTCGACGAGCACCCGGATGAGCTTGCCGTTGGGGACGTTGACGAGAGTCTGCCCCTCGTCGGGGAAGCCGAAGCCGCCCTCGGCGTGCGGCAGCGGGCGGGACTCGAAGAACGAGTTGAGGTAGGTGCCGGGCATCGCGTGCGGCTCCCCCTCGTCGAGGTTGCCGCGCATCCCGACGTGCCCGTTGGCCAGCGCGAACAGCGACTCGGTCTGCGGGAGCGCGTCGAGGTCGACGCGCGGCTCGTGCACCGTCCACGGGTCGACCCGGAAGGCGTTGGTGATCACGGGAGCTCCTCGTCAACTCCGGACGCGCGCACCGCGCCCCTGGGCCCGCCGGAGGTCCTCTCCTCTCCCGCGGAGGTCGGCGGGAGCGTAGCCGCCGGTTGTTTCGTCCCTCGGGCCTACGGTGTCGGCATGGTGTCCCGCGTCCGCATCCCCCGCACCGACCTCGAGGTCCACCCGCTCTGCCTGGGCGGCAACGTGTTCGGGTGGACCGCCGACGCCGACACCTCCGCCGCCGTCCTCGACGCCTACCTCGACGCCGGCGGCGACTTCGTCGACACCGCCGACTCCTACACCTGGCGCGTCGAGGGCAACTCCGGCGGCGACTCCGAGCGGGTGCTCGGCGGCTGGATGGCGGCGCGCGGGGTCCGCGACCGCGTGGTCGTCGCGACCAAGGTGGGGTCGTGGCCCGAGCGCCCGGGCCTCTCGCCGGCGAACGTGCGCGCCGCGTGCGACGACTCGCTGCGCCGGCTCGGCACCGACCACATCGACCTCTACTACGCCCACCGCGACGACCCGGACACCCCGCTCGAGGACGCGCTGGGCGGGTTCGACGAGCTCGTGCGGGCCGGCAAGGTCCGCCACGTCGGGCTGTCGAACTTCTCGGCCGAGCGCGTGACCTCGGCGCTGACGATCGCCGACCGACACGGGCTCGCCCGGCCGGTCGCGCTGCAGCCGCACTACAACCTGGTGGAGCGGGCGGTCTACGAGGACGAGCTCGCCGACGTCGCCGCCTCCGCCGACCTCGGCGTCATGCCCTACTTCGCGCTGGCCAAGGGTTTCCTCACCGGGAAGTACCGCCCGGGTTCCCCGGCAGCGACGGCACCGGACACCAGTGGCCCGATGGCCTCGGCGCGCGCCGGCGGCGCGGTGGAGTACCTCGACGAGCGGGGCGTGCGGGTGCTCGGCGTGCTGGAGGAGGTCGCGGGCGCGCACGGAGTGCCGATGGCGTCGGTGGCGCTGGCGTGGCTGGCGGCCCAGCCGACCGTCACCGCCCCCATCGCGTCGGCCCGTACCGTCGACCAGCTGCGCACGATCCTGCCGATGGCCGACCTCGAGCTCGCCGACGACGAGGTCGCCGCCCTCACCGCGGCGTCGGAGGACACCCGCCTGGACGCCTGAGCCGCTCTCCGGTGGCAGGGCACGCGCCGCTCGGGTTCGCTGTGGTCCTGTGAGCGCGCTCTCCTCGGTGCACCGCGCCCTCCAGGTGCTGGAGGTCGTCGCGGCGGCGGGGGACGGCATCACGGCGAAGGCGGTGGCGCGTCGCCTCGAGTACAACCTGTCGACGACCTACCACCTGCTCGACAGCCTCGTCTCCGACGGCTACCTCGTGCGGCTGGAGGCCTCGCGCGGCTTCGGACTGGGGCCGAAGCTGCCGGCGCTTCACGACCGGCTCGTCGCCCAGCTGCCCGTGCCCCGCGGGCTCGGCGGGATCCTCGGCGAGGTGCACGGCACCGCCGGCGCGGGCGCGCTGTACGCGGCGTTCCGCGACGACGACGTGGTGGTGGTCGCGCACGACGACTGCGCCGAGCACCCGGTGCCCGTCATCTCGACGTGGCGCGGCGCGCTGCACGCGACGGCGGTCGGGAAGCTGTGGCTCGCCGAGTGCGGCGCGGCCGAGCGGCGCGCGGTGCTCGACCGCGACGGCCTGCCCGCCCACGCCTACCGCACGATGACCGACCCCGCCGAGCTCGAGCGCGAGCTCGACGCCGTGCGCCGCCGCGACCTCGCCGTGGACCGCGGTGAGCTGCGCGAACGCCTGGCGTGCATGGCGGCGCCGGTGCGCGTGCCGGGGGCCGACGGGCCGGTGCTCGTGGGCGCGGTGGCGGTGGCCGTGCCGGTCGTGCCCGCGGGCGGTCCGGGCAGCATCGCCGACCGCCGCGACCGTCTCGAGCGCGCGGTCCGGGAGGGCGCGCGCCGGCTGGCGGTGGCCCTGCAGGATCCCGTTTCCACTGGGTGGGACGACGGCGGGCCGGGCGCCGTGCGCCGCGGATAACCTCCTGCGCATGAGTGCCCGGACCAGCGCCCCGTTCCGCGCCGACCACGTCGGGAGCCTCCTGCGCCCGCCCGCCCTCAAGCAGGCCCGCGACGACCACGCCGCCGGCCGCATCGACGCCGACGCCCTGCGCGCCGCCGAGGACGAGGCGATCCGCGACGTCGTGAAGCTCCAGGAGGACGCCGGCCTGCAGGCCGCCACCGACGGCGAGCTGCGCCGCACGTCGTGGCACATGGACTTCCTCTACCAGCTCGACGGCGTCTCCTCGTCGAAGGACAGCTCGGTCGAGGTGGCGTTCCGCAACGCCTCGGGCGACATCACGTTCGCGGCCATGTCGCTGGTGATCGACCAGCGCATCGGGCTCTCGTCGACGATCTTCGGCGACGCCTTCTCGATGCTCGCCTCGACCGTGACGACGGCCGTGCCGAAGCTGACGATCCCCTCGCCGTCGATGCTGCACTACCGGCTCGGCGGCGCCCCGGTGCACGAGGGCTCGCCGTACACCGACGCGGACACGTTCTGGGCCGACCTCGCCGCGGCGTACCGCGAGGAGGTCTCGCGCCTCTACGACCTCGGCGTGCGCTACCTGCAGCTCGACGACACCTCGCTGGCCTACCTCAACGACCCGGCCCAGCGGGAGTCGATGGCCGCGCGCGGCGAGGACGCCGACCACATGCACGTGCGCTACGTCGACACGATCAACGAGGTGCTCCGCGACCGGCCGTCGGACCTGCGCGTCACCACGCACATGTGCCGCGGCAACTACCGCTCCTCCTGGGCGGCCGAGGGCGGCTACGACCACGTCGCCGAGACCGTCTTCGGCGGGCTGGACGTGGACGGCTTCTTCTGCGAGTACGACGACGCCCGCTCCGGCGACTTCTCGCCCCTGCGCTTCCTGCCCCGCGGCGACCAGCAGGTGGTCCTCGGCCTCGTGACCACCAAGACCGGCGAGCTCGAGGACCCCGACACGCTCAAGCGCCGCATCGAGGAGGCGACGAAGTACGTGCCGCTCGAGCAGCTCTGCCTCTCCCCGCAGTGCGGCTTCTCCTCGACGGTGGAGGGCAACGACCTCACCGCCGACCAGCAGCGCGCGAAGCTCGACCTCGTCGTGTCCGTGGCCCGCGACGTCTGGGGCTGACCCCCGCCGGCACACACGGCGGGGCGCGCCGGTCCGGGTCTGTGGCAGCGAACGCGCTGTTCGCTGCTTCTAGGCGCGCGAAGTCCCCGTTCGCGCGCTGACTCGGGTCGGCACACTCGCCCGCTGTGGCAACGAACGCGCTGTTCGCTGCTTCTACGCGCGGCGAACTCCACGTTCATGGACGGCCGGCCGCTGCTGCACGCGGCCGTCCCCATCGTCCGATGGCCTCCACAGGGTCGGAGGGCGTCGCTACCGCCGTCGGGTGCGGCGAGGTGACCCTCGACGCATGCCTCGTCGTTCCCGGGTCGATCCCGTCGCGATCGCCGCCGTCGGCCTCCACGGAGTCGCCGCGGTCGCGGACCTGACGGCGCTGGGCATGCCGTCGTCGACGATCGCGCGGCGGGTGCACGCAGGGCACGCGCGGCGGTTGCTGCGGGGCGTCGTGAAGGAGGGGCCGGACGAACCGACCGACGACCAGCGCGCAGCGGCTGCCCTCCTGTACGCGGGTGCGGGGTCCGTGATCAGCGGCGGTGAGGCGTTGCGTCGGCACGGTCTCACCGACCCGAACCCCGGACGGCGAATCCTGGTCCTCGTCGAGGCACAGAGGCAGCGCACCTCGTCGGCGTTCGTGGAGATCGAGCGGACGGAGCGCCTGCCGACCGCCACGATCACCGACGACCTGGCGATCGCTCCGCTCGACCGAACAGTGATCGACACCGCCCGGCGACAGGACCGGATCGACGTCGTGCGCGCCGTGCTCACCGAGGCGGTCCAGAAGGGCCGGACGACCGTGGCGCGACTCGCCGCCGAGCTGGCCGCGGGCTCGCAGCGTGGTTCGGCGCTCCCGCGTCGGGTGCTGCACGACGAGCTCGGGGCCGGCGTGCGGTCGGTCGCGGAGGCGTGGGCGCGCGAGCTCCACGCCGAGAGCGACCTGCCACGCGTCCTGTGGAATCCGCGCCTCTACGACCCCGCCGGCACCTACATCGCGCAGGCCGACGCCTTCTTCCCGGACGTCGGACTGGCGTGGGAGATCGACTCGGTCCGGCACCACTTCCTGCTGCCCGACTGGGACAAGACCCTGCGCCGACGTGCTCGGATGCAGGCCTTCGGCCTCGTCGTCGCCCACACCCGACCGAGTCGGACCCGTGCCGATCGGGCCGCGGTCATCGAGGAGCTGTGGGGCTCCTACCGCCTCGCGGCGTCGCGCCCGTGCCCGGACCTGCGCGTCGTCGTCGCGTCCTGACCCTCACGGCCCGCCGGCCGTGGTCGACGAGGGGGGACTTCGCACGCCGAGAAGCAGCGAACAGCGCGTTCGCGGCCGAAGGCGACCCCTCGCCGGCCCCGTGCCCGGAGCGAACGCGGAGTTCGTCCGCCTAGAAGCAACGAACAGCGCGTTCGCTCCGGGACAAGAAGCCCGCCGCGGACCTGCTCAGACCCCGTAGCGTGCCGCGAGCTGGCCGCGGCAGATGCTCGTGTTGGCGTCCACGCCCACCTGGTACGAGCGGGCCTTGCGCAGGTGCAGCGGCAGGGCCTCGACGCCGACGGTGGCGCCGGTGGGGTCGACGACGAGCGGGTCGCCGTCGTCCGCCGGGATACCGAGCTCGCGGCGGCGTTCCCGCAGCCGCCGGAGGTCGTCGGTCGCCGGGGCGTCGCCGAGCGTCATGGCCGCCACGTCCTCCGGCGTCGCACCGGCCCGCATGATCGGGCGGACGACGAGGTCCGTGCCCGCCATGAGCGCGCGCTCGGTGAACGTGCGCCGCAGGTCGTCGAGCTCGGAGACCGCCTCGCCGACCTCGGTGCCCGCCATCGACGAGACGAAGCCCGCCCGGGCGGCGACGCCGGCGTTGATGGCGTCGGACGCGAAGTGGTCGGCGAGGACGACGTCGGCCCGGGTCACCCCGGGCGCCGCCGACACCGCGTCGTGGGCGTCGGCGACCATGAGGAACGCGAAGTTCGGGGCGCAGAAGTAGGTGGGCAGGCGCAGCGACACGTGCGCGACCCCGTCGTCGGACACCGAGCACGACCCGACGAAGTCCAGCGAGACGACGTCGGTGTCGAGCTCGGGGTCGCGGACGGTCCGCAGCGCCTCCCACACCCGCGCCGTCGTGCCGGTCGCGGCGGCGGCCTCGGCCGCGTTCACCCCGCCCGAGCCGGCGACGGGGGTGGAGGAGGGCCCGTCCACGGAGCGCAGCGGAGCTGGACCCGTGGAGACCGTCATGCCTGGGCCACCGCCCCGTCGTCGACGAGCTCGGCGTCGTCGGCCGAGGCCGGCGCGCTGGTGTCCGAGGACAGCTGGCACTCGGCGGGCACCGGGATGTCGTAGAGCCGCGCGGCGTTGAGGCCGAGGATCTTCTTCTTGCCGTCGACGCCGAGGCGCGGGTAGTCGTCGTACTCGGCGCTCTCCGGGAAGTCCCAGTCGACCAGGCCCTCGACCTGCCACTTCGGCTCCCAGATGTTGTAGTCCGAGCCGAAGGTCATCTTGTCCTCGCCGACCCAGAACAGCAGCTCGCCCATCACCTTGGCGAAGAAGCGCGGGCGGGCGTGCATGAGGCCGCCGAGCACGACCGAGAGGCCGGCGTAGACGTTCGGCTCCTGGGTGGCCATGAAGCAGAAGTCCTCGATGCGCGGCAGACCCACGTGCTCGACGATGAAGTTCAGGCCCTGGAAGTCCGTGGCGGCGTGGTCGACGTCCGAGACGTCGAAGGCGTCCTTGTCCAGCGGCCAGATCGTCGGGCCCTTGTGGACGTGGATGTTCTTGATGCCCAACTCCTGGGCGCGCTCGAGGAAGCGGTAGCACTCGGGGTCGGAGAGCTTGAAGCCGCGCGAGTCGCCGTTCCACTCCGCGGTGTAGAGCTTGGCGCCGAGCGGCTGGTACTTCTCGACGTTCTTCTCGAACTCGCGCATGCCGGCGTCGCCGTCGCGCGGGTCGAAGCGCGTGTTGACCCGGAACTTCTCCGGGTGCTTCATCGCGAGCTCACCGTTGCGCTCGCTGGTGTTGAAGCCGTCCTTGTACCACTCGCGCAGGTAGGTCGACTGGAAGATGGCCACGTCGACGTGGCCCTCCTCGAAGACCTCGCGCATCAGCTGGTCCTCGGAGACCTTCTGGAACTCCTCGATCGGCTGGTGCGTCTCGGCCGGGCCGAGGGACTGGTAGGCGTGGAAGCACTCGATCCAGCCCTTGGCGTACTGCTCCGCACCCTGCACCCAGTTCTCGGGCGACGCGTCCCAGTAGTGCATGTGGGAGTCGACGACGAAGTACTTCTCACCGTTCTTCTCGTACACGGCGTTGGCCTCCCGGTGCGCGCGACGCCGCGCGCGGTCGTGGTGGTGGGTGGAGGGTTCGGACGGCCTCCGGGCGCCGGCGTGGTGGTGCGGACGCGGCCCACATCACACGTCGTCGTCGGCGCGTGGGCAAGACCACGGTTTCCACGGATCGCCGAAACGGACGAATCGGACATCGACGAGGTGGCCCGCGTACGGTCGGGCCCATGCGCATCGTCATCGCCGGCGGACACGGGAAGATCGCGCTGCGGCTGGAGCGGCAGGCCGCCGCGCAGGGTGACGCCACCGTCGCCCTGATCCGCGACCCCGCACAGGCCGACGACGTCCGCGAGGCCGGCGCGGAGCCGGTCGTCGCCGACCTCGAGGAGATCGGTTCCGGGGAGCTCGCCGCGCACCTGACCGGCGCCGACGCCGTCGTGTTCGCCGCCGGCGCGGGCCCGGGCAGCACGGCCGAGCGCAAGGGCACCGTCGACCGGGACGCCGCGCTGCTGCTCGCCGACGCCGCCGCGGCCGCCGGGGTGCGGCGCTACCTGCTCGTCTCGGCGATGAACATCGACAGCCCGCCCGCCCCCGAGGACGACGACTCGATCTGGGCGCACTACCTGCGCGCCAAGAAGGCCGCCGAGGACGCGCTGCGCGCCCGGCAGGACCTCGACCTCACGATCCTGCGTCCGGGACGCCTCACCGACGACCCGGGCACCGGGCTCGTGCGGCTCGGGGTCGTCGGCGGGCAGCCCCCGGTCGGCTACGGGGAGGTGACCCGCGACGACGTCGCCGCGGTCCTGCTCGCCCTGCTCCGCGCCCCCGAGACGACGGGTGCGGTGCTCGACCTGGTCGGCGGCACCGTGCCCCCGGCCCAGGCCGTGGCCGCGCTCGGCGGCGCCAACGCCCCCCGCTGACGCGGGTGGCTCCGCCTCGTGAGCAGAGAGGAGTGCTGGAGCACTCGGTTCTGCTCACCTGCGCATCAGGGCCAGCACGCCGATAGGGCACCTAGCCGATCAGCCCCTGCTCGCGCAGGAACGAGCGCGCGACCTCGTTGGGGTCGCGCCCGCCCGCGGAGACGCGCTCGTTGAGCTGGCGCATGACGGGCTCGGTGAGCGTCGGCGCGAGCATCCGGCCCACCAGCGCCAGGCGCGGCGCGCGGCTCACGACCTCGGTGCGGACGGTCAGCGCGGCGTTGTAGGGCAGGAAGTAGCCGCGGTCGTCGACGAGCGTGGACAGGCGCAGCGGGTTGAGCCGGCCGTCGGTGGCGAACACCTCGCCGAACGTGCAGGGGGTCGCCGCCGCGAGGGCGTCGTAGATCTGGTCGATGCCGCGGGTGTCGAGCGAGCGATCGTCGAGGGTCATCTCGTAGGTCGCGAGCAGGCCCTGCAGCCCGTCCTCGCGCCCGGTGAACTCCTGGTCGACGCACAGCGTCCCCTCCGGTGCGCCCGCCCGGACCAGCGCGGCGAAGTCGGAGATCGTGCGCACCCGCAGGCGCTGGGCGATGTCGGTGCGGACGCCGATGGCGTAGGTGTTGTTGAACGGGGTGGGGTCGAACCAGGTGACCTCGTTGCCGGCGTCGGCGGTGCGCACCGCGTCGAAGAGCACGCGGGGATCGGCGATCGTCGACTCCTGCGCGAGGTAGAGCCGCCAGGCCGTGCCGGTGTACTCCCAGTACATGTCGATCTGGCCGCTGGTCAGCGCGGCGCGCACGTTGGACGAGCCCTTGGTGTCACAGCGGTCGATGACGTTCGCGCCGGTCGACTGGAGCACGGCGATGGTCATCTTGCAGAGCACGAGCTGCTCGGCGAACTCCTTGCCGCCGACCGTCAGCGTCTGCCCGGTGAGGTCGACCTCGGCGGCGACGCTGCCCGGCGGGGTGAGCCGCGGGCTGTCCGAGCACGCCGCGAGGACCGTGGCGAGCGCGGTCACGGCGGCGACGAGCACGAGGATCGGGACCGGGGAGCGCCGGGATCGGGGCACGGGCGTGCTGCCTTCGTGTCGGATCGGTTGTGGACGTCTCGTCGCCGGGGACGACGACGGCCGGCCGGGATCCGAGGACCCCGACCGGCCGCCGCCGTCGTCATGCCGTCAGGACATCACCGCCCGGCTCACTGGCCGCCGATGAGTCCCTGCTGCTGCAGCCAGCGGGTCGCGACCTGCTGCGGGTCCTGGCCCTGCGAGGACACCTGCCCGTTCAGGTCCAGCATCACCTCGTTGGTCAGGCGCGGGGTGATCTCGTCGAACACGCGCTGGACGCTCGGGTTGCGGTCGAAGACCTCCTTGCGGATGGTCGGCGACGCGTTGTACTGCGGGAAGTAGTTCTTGTCGTCCTGCAGCGTCACCAGGTTCAGGCCGGGGATGCGGCCGTCGGTGGTGAAGACCTCGCCGAAGTTGCACGGGTTGCCGTTGGCGGTGGCCTGGTAGATGGCGCCCGTGTCCAGCGTGTTCAGCCCGGGCGGGCCGGCCGGCGGGTTGGTGACCCCGTAGGTCCGGAACAGCCCGGCGAGGCCGTCGTCACGACCGGCGAACTCGGCCTCGACGCAGAGCGTGGCGGCCGGGTTGCCGCTGTTGGTGAAGTTGCCCCAGTCGGTCAGCGTGCGCAGGTTGTTCTGCTCCGCGAACGGACGGGTCACCGCGAGGCCGTAGGTGTTGTTGAACGGCGACGGCGGGAGCCAGACGATGTTGTTCTGCGCCAGGTCGGCGTCCCGCGTCGCGATGTACTGCTGCTCGGAGCCCGGGATCGGCGAGGCGTTCTTGAGGTGGGTGATCCAGCCGGTGCCGGTGTACTCCCAGTACATGTCGATCTGGCCGCCGGTGAGGGCGGCGCGGGTCGACGCGGTACCGGTGATGTTGCAGCGGTCGTTGGCCGTGGCGCCCACCGACTGCAGGGCCGCGATGGTCATCTTGCAGAGCACGAGCTGCTCGTCGAACTCCTTGCCGCCGACCGTGTAGGTCTGCCCGGCGAGGTTGATGCCGCTCGCGGCCAGGCTGCCACCCTGGGCCTGCGGCTGGCCGCTGCCCGACAGGCCGCCGCAGCCGGCGGCCAGCAGCGCCGTGGCGGCGAGCGTGACCGCGCCCGCCCGCCAGCCGGAACGACGACCGGAGCGGCCGCCGCGGAAATTCCACCGCACAGTGTTCTCCTTATCTCCGGGGTTGGCCGGGCCTCGCGGGCGGGGCGGTCGGCCAGAGAAATCCTGGGGGCTCGGCGATCAGCCGGACCGGGCGACGACGACGCGCTCGGCCACGCCCGCGAGCCAGTCGATGAGCAGGGCGAGGGCGGCGATGACGCCGCCGGCGACCAGCAGCACGTTGATGCGGTTGAGGCGCAGGGCCTGCTGCACGAGCTCGCCGAGCCCGCCCGCACCGATGTAGCTGGCCAGCGTGGCCGTGCCGACGTTGAGGACGAGCGCGACGCGCAGGCCCGCGACGATGACCGGTACCGCGAGCGGGATCTCGACGCGGAACAGCGTCTGCCGGGACGTCATGCCCATGCCCCGCGCCGCCTCGATGAGCGACTGGTCGACCTGCTGCAGACCGACCACCGTGTTGCGGAGGACGGGCAGCAGGGCGGCCAGCGTCAGGCCGATGACGGCGGTCCAGAAGCCGAAGTTGAGCCAGAACGCCATGAGCAGCAGGACGCCGAAGGGGGGCAGGGCCTGGGCGAAGCCGCCGATCGCGAGCACCGGGCCCTGGGCGCGCCGCGCCCCGCGCCGGCTCAGCACGATGCCCAGGGGCACCGCGATGACGAGCACGAGGACGGTGGAGATCGCGGCGAGCCAGATGTGCTGCACGAGCAGGCCGCCGACGTTGTCGGCCGCGAGGACGCGCTCCTCGATTGTGTCGAGGTCCCGGCTCCCCACGTAGAGGAGCAGCAGCCCGAGGACGAGGACGATGATGAGCGGCAGGATGACCAGGTCGTAGTGCTGCATCCAGAGCGCGGCGAGCCGGCTCTGCTGCTTGCCCTCGACCTCCTCGACGGAGGCCTCGGCCTGGGTGTTGACCGTGCCCTGGGTCGCGGTGCTCATGCGTGGCCCTTCCGGGTGCGCAGCCCGCCGACGAGGTCGTTCCAGTGCAGCACGCCCTGGGCGCGCCCCTCCTCGTCGACGACGGCCACGAGCGACGCGCAGCCGTCGAGCATGACGTCGACGGCGTCGTAGACCGTGCCCGAGATGGGCACGGTGACCATGGCGGTGCCCGCGGCGTCCCCACCGGGGAGGTGGCGCCACGACACCGGCTTGCCCGACCCGTCGACCTCGACGACCGGGGTGCCGTTGCGGCTGCCCGCGGCCTTCTCGTCGGTCTCCACGGGGTGCAGCTCGAGGTGGGCGAGCTCGAGCAGGCTCAGGCGCCGGACCGCGGCCCCGCCGCCGACGAAGTCGGACACGAAGTCGTTCGCCGGCTGGGTGAGGACGGTGTCCGGGCTGTCGTACTGCTCCAGCCGACCGGTCGCGAACACGGCGATCTTGTCGCCGAGCTTCACGGCCTCCTGCAGGTCGTGGGTGACGAAGGCGATCGTCTTGCCGACCGTGCGCTGGATGTCGAGGAACTCGTCCTGGAGGCGGTCGCGGGTGATCGGGTCGATGGCGCCGAACGGCTCGTCCATGAGCATGACCGGCGGGTCCGCGGCGAGGGCGCGGGCGACACCGACGCGCTGCTGCTGGCCGCCGGAGAGCTGGCGCGGGTAGCGGTCGCGGAACGTCGAGGGCTCGAGGCCGACGAGGTGGAGCAGCTCGTCGGCGCGCTGCCGGATCCGCTGCTTGTCCCAGCCGAGCATCTTCGGGACCACGCCGATGTTGTCGGCGATGGAGAAGTGCGGGAAGAGGCCGCCCTGCTGGATGACGTAGCCGATCTCGCGGCGGAGCTGGTCGCCGTTGACGTGGGTGACGTCCTTGCCGTCGAGCAGGATGCGACCCGCGGTCGGTTCGATCAGCCGGTTGATCATCTTGAGCGTCGTCGTCTTGCCGCAGCCCGAGGGGCCGATGAGCATGACGATCTCGCCCTGCGGGATGGCCATGTCGAGCTGGCTCACCGCGGGCTGGGTGCTGCCCGGGTAGATCTTCTCGACGCCCTCCAGGACGATCATGTCGGGCTTGCCGGCGCCCTCTGGCGTCTCGACGACGGTCTGGTCTGTGGTCTCAGACACGGATCCCCCTGGGGATGGTCAGGCGCTGGACGATGGCGAAGAAGATCTCGAAGACGGCGGCGACGACCAGGCACAGCAGCGTGCCCGCGAGGACCTGGTAGAAGGAGTTCGCCGCGCCGATGCGGGAGATCCCGTTGAGGAGCAGGATGCCGAGGCCGGGCCCCTGGACGACGGCGCCGACCACGGCGATCGAGATCGAGATCAGCGTGGTGACGCGGATGCCGTTGAGGATGACCGGCCACGCGAGCGGCAACTGGATGGTGAGCAGGCGGCGCAGCCGGCCGTACCCGAGGCCGCGGGCGGATTCGAGGACCGCCCGGTCGACCGTCGTGAGGCCGGCGACGGTGTTCCGCAGCACCGTGTAGAGCGTGTAGATCGTCAGCACGACGACGGCCGTGGTGACACCGAGCCCGGTGAACGGCAGGAACAGCGCGAAGAGCGCCAGCGAGGGCACGGTGAGCAGCGCGGCGGTGAACACCAGGCCGCCCTCGCGGATGCCGGTCGCGAACCAGTCCCAGGAGAAGCGCCGTGGGTCGGGCTCGCCGGACGAGACCGCCAGTCCCAGCACGACGCTGATCGCCGAACCGATGCCGACGGCGATGAGCACCACCAGGAAGTGGGCCTGGGTCAGGAACAGGATCTGCTGGGAGTTGGTGACGAGGTAGTCCAGGAAGTTCACGACGCTCCTCTCTCGGGAGCAGGGGGGGTGGACAGGGCGGACACGTCGGTGCTCGGGGCGGGCGGTCCGGCGCGGGCGGTGGCACGGCCCGGCGAGCTCGCCGCCACCTCCGCCCCCAGGGACCGGGACAGGTCGGAGGCCGCCCGCAGCACCGCGGCGCGGACCTCGTCGAGGACGGGGTCGACGCGGGACTCGGGCCCGCTCACCCCGAGGGCGGCGACCACGGCGCCGCTGCTGTCGCGCACGGGGGCGCCGAGGGAGAGCAGGCCGCGGTCGGTCTCGTGACGGGCGAGCGCCCACCCCCGGCGGCGCTCGTCGGTGACCCGCGAGACGAGCTCGTCGAGCGAGCGCGGCGCGGCCGGGCCGGCCGGACCGAGGCCCTCGGGGACGATGATGCGCGCGATCGCGGCCGTGTCGAGGTCGAACAGGAGCGCACGACCGGTGGCGGTGCACGACAACGGCATCGTCCGGCCGACCCACCCGGCGGCGCGCAGCTCGCTGTCCGGCGCGGCCGTGCTGATGGTCATGACGGAGCCGCCGCTGCGGATGCCGACGTCGATCCGCTCGCCGAGCAGGACGGCCTCCCGCGCGACGGTGGCGTCGGCCTCGTCGCGCAGGCGGCGGTCGACGGCCGTCGCGCCGATCGCGAACAGGCGGGTGCCGATGCGGTAGCGCAACGACCCGGGCTCGCGGTCGACGTACCCGGCGTCGGCGAGGAGCTTGAGCAGGCGCGAGACCTGCGACTTGTCCCGTCCGAGCTGGCGCGCGATCTCGACGACGCCGAGCGAGGACGGCCCGCCGGGGGCACCGAGGAGGTCGAGCACGTCGAGCGCCCGGTGCACGGGGCCGCCGGCCTCGTCGCGGCTGCGGCGACCGCGCGGCGTCGGGGCGGTCGCCTCGGTGGTCCCGAGTGCGGCGGCGGGGGAGCGGGGTGCGGGCGTCTCGGGGCCACCGGTGCGCGCACGAGGGCTCACAGCCCGCCCTCCCCTCCGGTCTCCCCTCGCCCCGGATATTCCGCGGTGGGCGTCTGGGGCAACGGGCGTTGTCCCTGCGACAACGGCTGACGGGACAGTAGGCGGGTGACGCGAGGTTGTCATCCCGTTGGTCCGACATTCGAGCGATGTTCACCGCGCACAACCGATCGCGCTCGGTGGCCAAACGCGCTCCGTCAGGTCGGACAAGGAGGATCCGCGCAGCTCCGGGCCGCCGACGTGAGCCTGGTCACGTCCGGATGAGCGTCCTGGGTCACGGTTCGTGACGAGGAGCCCGTATCGAGATCGTGATGTGTGGGGAACACCCCGGTCGCCCGTTCGGGCCAACCGTCACGGGGAGCCGGGACGGATCAGGTCGGGTTGGCCGCGTCCCGGGAATCGATCGCGGTGCGCTGGCCGCCACCGAGACCCCACAGGCCGAGCAGGCGGTCCTCGATCCGCTCGAGCTCGCCCGCGATCGCGACGTGGGCACTGCGGCGGCGGCTCGACGGCATCTGGTCGGCCGCGCGGATCGCGGACTCCATGTCGGTGAGCCGCTGCTCGGCGTCCTCGACGAACGACCGGATCTCGCGCCCGCGGTCGTCGTTGCCGGTGCCGTGACGGTCGCGCAGGTCGTGCGCGGAGAGGGCGAGGTTGTGCACGCGGGCGTACAGGTGCGCGCCCCGTCCGGTGAACTCGGAGAGCTCGTCGGGGGCGATGCCGAGCTGGCGCGCGCGGTGGGCGTCCCAGCGGTCCCGCGCCACACCGACGGCCTGGTAGACGATCGGGGCCACGACCGGCACGACGACCCGCGCGATCCCGATGTAGCGCTTGACCTTCGCGCCGGTCCAGGGGTCGGCGGCGGTGCCCTCGAGGCCGTCGTCCGCCTCGAGCTCGGACTCGTCGGCCTTCCGCCGCTTCTTCGCGGCCTTGATGGCCTTCTTGTCGCCGAGGAGGGTCGCCTCCTGGGTCTCCGCGAGGTGGCGCGCGGCCAGTGCGGCCCGGCGCCGCTCCTTCTGTGCCTTGACGGCGAGGTCCGCGGCCTTGCGGCTGACGACGTAGACGTCCTCGCCGACCTGGGTCGCGTCCGCCTCCGTCGCGGGCCGTCCGCGGTGGCGCCGCAGCAGTCCCATGGACCCTCCCGTCGTCGTGCCCGTGGCGCGGCGCCCCGGACGGATCGCCCGCACCCTAGTGGCCCGGCGGACGCGCCGGACCGTGATCGTCCCGGCGCGCCGCCGCGCCCGGCGGTCACGGCCGGTCGGGGGCCGTATGCCCGGGTCCTCCCCGCGCCACACCCCGCCCCTGCCCGGACGGGGCCCGGGACGGCCGGAGCCCGTGACCAGCGGCCCTGTCGGGGTGCCGTGGGAAACTCGGTCCATGAGCACGACCACCGCGTACGAGGCCGGCGACGGGTGTCCGCCCGCCGCGCCCGCCCCGTCGCCGCGGCCGGTCCTGCTCGACGCCGCCGCGACCACGCGGTGCCGCCGCCGGGTCCACCTCGAGCACGTGCCGCCGGAGGACCTCGGTCCCGGGGGCGTGCCGGCCGGCGACGACGCCGATCCCGGGGTCGCGATGCGCCGCGCCGACGCGGCGGCGCACCGGGCCGTGCTGGCCGGGCGGTGGGCGGAGCTGCTGGGCTCGCGCTGGGCGGCGGTGCCGCCGGCGCCGACGGCCGCGGCCCGCGTCGTCGCGACGCGCGAGCTGCTGGCCGACGACGAGCGCCGCCCCGACGTCGTGGGCAACGCCGAGCTCCCGGCGGCCGAGGGACGCCGCGGCGGGGCGGAGGCGCTGGTGCGCGCGGTGCCCGGCGACCCGGCCTCGGGCTGGTGGCCGCTGATCGTCGTGCGTCACCGCGTGACCGACCCGGGGGAGGGCGCGCTCACCTCGCCGCTCGGGCAGCCCCACCCCGAGGCGGCGACCTGGGACGAGACGCGGCGGGTCCGCACGGTCACGCGCGACGTGCTGCGGCTGGCCCACCTGCACCGCATGCTGCGCGCGGCCGGCCTCGCGCCGCCCGAGGAGCCGGACGCGCCGGTGTGGGGCGGGGTCGTCGGCATGGACGCCGACGCCGTGGTGTGGATCGACCTCGCCGACGCCGGCGCCGGCGGGCGCAGCGCGCTCGAGACCTACGACCGGCGCCACGGCGACCGGCTGGCCGTCGCCGAGGCCGCCCGTTCGCGGGGGCCCGCGCTCGCGGAGCCGTCGCGGATCACCGAGTGCCGCCGCTGTCCCTGGTGGCCGACGTGCGAGGCGGCGCTGCGTGCGGTCGACGACGTCAGCCTCGTGGTGCGGGGTGACGCCGCGCTGCGCCTGCGCGGCCGGGGGGTCACGACGGTGCGCGAGCTCGCCGCGCTCGACCCGGCGGCGGGCCTGCCCGGGCCGGAGCCGGACCCGGAGGTGCCCGAGGCCGGCGAGGTGCCCGACCTCGTCGAGGCCGTCGCGCTCGCCCGTGCCTGGAGCCGCGACGTCCCGCTCGTGCGCCGCGTCGAGCGCCCCGCCGTGGCCCGCGGCGACGTCGAGGTGGACGTCGACATGGAGAGCCTCGGCGAGGACGGCGCCTACCTGTGGGGCGCGCTGCTCACCGGCGCGGACATCGGGCTCGAGCAGGGCTACCGGGCGTTCGTGACGTGGGACCCGCTGCCCACCCGCGACGAGGGGCGTTCGTTCGGCGAGTTCTGGACGTGGCTCGCCGACGTCCGCGCCCGCTGTGCCGCGCGCGGGCTCGTGCTGCGCGCCTACTGCTACAACGAGCAGGCCGAGAACCGCTGGCTACGGGCGTCGGCCGAGCGCTTCGCGGGCATGGCCGGCGTGCCCCCGGCCGAGGAGGTCGAGGAGTTCATCGCCTCCGAGGCGTGGATCGACCTGTTCCCCGCGGTCAGCGAGTCGTTCCTCTGCCCGCACGGCAAGGGACTCAAGCGGGTCGCGCCGTCGGCCGGGTTCGCGTGGCACGACCCGGAGGCCGGCGGCGAGAACTCCATGCGCTGGTACCGCGACGCGGTCGGGCTCGACGGTGGCGAGCCCGACCCCGCCCAGCGCGAACGCCTGCTGGTCTACAACGCCGACGACGTGCGGGCCACGTGGACGCTGCGCACGTGGATGACCTCGGAGCGCGTGCTCGAGGTGCCCCACCTCGCCGATCTCTAGCGGGGCTGCATCCGCAGGCCGCCGTCGAAGCGGATGACCTCGGCGTTGAGGTAGTCGTGCTCGATGATCTGGGCGACGAGCTGGGCGTACTCGTCGGGGCGCCCGAGACGCTGCGGGAACGGGATGCCGGCGGCGAGCTGCTCGCGGAACGACTCCTCCACCCCGGCGAGCATCGGGGTGTCGATGATCCCGGGCGCGATGGTCATGACGCGGATGCCGTACTGCGCGAGGTCGCGCGCGGCGGGCACCGTCATGCCGACCACGCCGCCCTTGGACGCCGAGTAGGCGATCTGCCCGATCTGGCCCTCGAACGCCGCGACCGACGCGGTGTTGACGACGACCCCGCGCGCGCCGTCGGCCAGCGGCTCGGTCTGCGCGATGGCCTCGGCGGCCAGGCGCATGACGTTGAACGTGCCGATCAGGTTCACGCCGATGACCTGGTTGAACACCGCGAGGTCGTGCGGCCCCTTCTTCGACAGCACGCGGCCGGCGGTGCCGATGCCCGCGCAGTTGACGACGACGCGCAGCGGCAGCCCGGTGGCCGTGGCCGCCTCGACCGCCGCGGACACCTGGTCCTCGTCGGTCACGTCGGCGCCGACGTACTCGACGCCGTCGAGCGCCTCGGCGTCGTCCACGGCCTTCGGCAGGTCGATCGCGACGACGCGCGCGCCGTCCTTCGCGAGCCGGCGGACGGTGGCCCCGCCGAGGCCGGAGGCCCCGCCGGTGACGATCGCGGCGACGTCGGTGGTGTCCATCTCTCTGCGGCGCTCCTCTGCGGCACGGTCACGACAGGGCGTCGTGTACCCGCGCGGAGGCTATCCCCGACACCGCGTGCCGGTCAGCGATGACTGTTCGTGAACGACGCCACGCCGGCGCTCAGGGACGGGCGATCCCGAGCTGGTAGTCGTCGAGGTACCCCGATGCGAACCCGGCCTCGGAGTAGGCGAGGTAGAAGTCCCACATCCGCACGAAGGTCTCGTCGAAGCCGAGCGCGCGGACCTCCGGCTCGCGCCCGAGGAACGTCGCCCGCCAGCGGTGCAGCGTCTCGGCGTAGTCGAGCCCGATCGAGCGCCGGTCGACCACCGCCATCGACGTGTGCCGCGCCAGCGTCCGGTCGATCGCCTCGAGGCTCGGGATCAGGCCGCCGGGGAAGACGTACTTGTGGATCCAGGTGTACGACGACTTGGTCGCCTCGAGGCGGTGGTGCGGCATCGTGATCGACTGCAGCCCGAAGCGGCCGCCCGGGGCGAGGAGACGGTCGACGGTGGCGAAGTACTCGGGCCAGAAGCGCTCGCCGACCGCCTCGACCATCTCGACGCTGACCACGGCGTCGTAGGTGCCGGTGGCCTCGCGGTAGTCGCGGACGTCGATCGTGATGCGGTCGGAGACCCCGGCGCTCTCGGCGCGGACGCGGGCGAGCTCGGCCTGCTCGACCGAGAGGGTCAGCGTGGTGACGCGCGCGCCGCGGCGGGCGGCGCGGATCGCCGTCTCGCCCCAGCCGGTGCCGATCTCGAGCACGTGCTGCCCGGCGCGCACGCCGGCGAGGTCGAGGATGCCGTCGATCTTGCGGTGCTGGGCGTCGACGAGGGGCTCGTCCGGGCGCTCCGGGTCGAACCAGGCGGCCGAGTACATCATCGACTCGTCGAGGAAGAGCGCGAACAGCTCGTTCGACAGGTCGTAGTGGCGGTGCACGTTCTCCTGGGACACGGCGGCGTCGGCCGCGACCTCCTCGTGCGGCTGCCCGCGGTCGTAGAGACGGCGCAGCCCGCGCAGCGGACGCGGGACGAGCTCCTCGACGTGGTCGGTCAGGGTGCGCAGGACGCCGACGAGGTCGTCGGAGTCCCAGTCGCCGACCATCCACGCCTCGCCGAAGCCGATCAGCCCCAGCCGGCCGAGACGGGTGAAGAACGCCTCGGGACGGATCAGCCGCAGCCCGGGGCCCTGCGGGTCGCCCTCGAGCGACCCGTCCGGCCACACCAGGTGCATCGGCAGCCGCTTCACCGCCGCCCGGACCAGACCCCGGGCCACCGTCATCCGCAGCTGGTTCTTGCCCGGGTCCCGCAGGCCCGGCCACACGCCCTCCGCGGGCCTCGGGACGACACGGCCGGTGACAGGGGCGGTACTGCGCGTGCTCGGCGACACAGGTGTCGTCCTCTCGTCCGCGGCCCTCGGGTTGGACCGCTGGGGGCGTCGTCCGTGGCGCACCCCGTGCACGCCACGTCGCCGCCTCCTTCGTGACGCGCCGCCGAGGTGTTCGCTGCTTTTCGTGGAGATCACGCCCGGAGCGCGTCCTCCGGTGATCACTCACGGACCGCTGTCGTGCGTTACCGTGCGGAACCTGCCCAGGTCGGACGCGGTCCGGCGGCGACCGTGGAGGAAGGTGCGATGGGCGTCCCCGAGCAGCTGCGACGGCTCGACGAGGACCTGGCGACCGGCCGGGTCGACGCCGAGTCGTACCGGCGCCGGCGGGACGCGCTCCTCGCCAGCCGCCTGCCCCCGCCGCCCGCCGCCCGCGACGACCTCGACGACAGCGAGCTCGACGCCGCCGAGCGGGAGCTGGGCTTCGATCCCGAGTTCGACGCCGGGTACGAGGCGCGGCGACCGGCGGGGGGAGGTGCGCCAGCGGGTCGTCCGGGGCCGCCGTCGGGTGGGGCCCCGACGGGGCGGCCGGCCGGACCGTCGGCCCCCGGGGCCCCGAACGGCCGGCCTCCCGCAGGCCCGCCACCCGGGCAACATCCCGGCCCGGCGGCCGGGCCCACGACCCGGCCCCCGGCCGGCCCCGGCGCTCCGGGGTCGGCCACCGGGTCGGCCACCAGGTCGGACGCCGCGCCCGGCGCTCCGCGGTCGGCGAGGGCGGTGGGAGCCGCGCCCGCGCGTCCGCCCGACGGGCGCGACGTCGGCGCGAGGGGCCGTGGCCCGACCGACGACTGCGGACGGTCCCGCAGCTCCAGCCGTGCCCGCCACCGACGCCGGGACGACCTCGCCCGCCGATGCCCCGCCGCCGACCAGCACGTCGACCCCGACACCCACCGCTCCGACCGCGGCTCCGGCCACCGAGGCAACTGCGGACACGTCCACCGACACCGCCGCCGAGCCCGCCCCGGCCGGGTCGGCTCCGGCGACGAGCAGCGCCGACCACCCCGACCAGGACGAGGCCGCGGCACCCCGCGGCATCCCCGTTCCCGCGACGCCCGCCGAGGCGCCGCCGCTGCCCGAGACACGGTCCTCGCCCGCCCTGCGGCCCCCGCCGCCGCCGGTCGAGGAGGACGACCCCGAGACCGACGAGCGGCCCCTGCCGGCCGACCCCTTCCCGCCACCGTTCCGGTGGTCGGCGGAGGACGCCGAGGAGGCGTCGCCCGACACGACGCAGGTCGTGCGGGGCGCGGCGGGACCGGCCGCCGACCGCACCCAGGTCGTGAGCCGCCAGGACCGGGAGCCGGTGCCGGAGGAGACGCAGGTCGTGCGCCGGCGTGGGGCCGCCGCGCCGCCGTGGCCGGCGCCGGAGCGCGGCACCGGCCGCTCCCCGTGGGCCGGGGGCCCCGCACGGCAGCCGCCCCCGGAGCGCACCCAGTTCGTGCCCGGCGCGGTGCCGGCCCACGCGGCGGGGGGCGGGGCCGTGCGCCCCGAGGACACCGCGCCGCCGTGGGCGAGCGCCGCCGCCCGTTCGGAGGGGCTGCAGGGCCGGGAGCTGTTCGCCCGCGGTCCGGGGCCGCGCGCGGGCGTCATCCTCGGGACCGTCGCCCTGCTGCTGCTCGTCGCGATCGTGCTGGTGGCGTCGATCGCGCTGGCCTGAGGCGTCGTCACTAGGCTCGCGGGCGTGGCGACCATGGTCACCTTCCACGCACACCCCGACGACGAGTGCATCGCCTGCGGCGGCGTCATGCGCGCCGCGGCCGACGCCGGCCACCGGGTGGTCCTGGTGGTCGCGACGCGCGGCGAGCACGGCGAGATCGTCCCCGGCGTCCTCACCGACGGCGAGTCGCTCGCCGAGCGACGGGTCAAGGAGACCCACGCGGCGGCCGACATCCTGGGCGTCGCGCGGGTCGAGTTCCTCGGCTACGTCGACTCCGGCATGGTCGACACCGAGACCAACGGCGCGCCCGGGTCGTTCTGGTCCGCGGACGTCGAGGAGGCGGCCGAGCGGCTCGCGGCGATCCTGCGGGAGGAGGACGCCGAGGTCCTCACCTGTTACGACCGCATCGGCGGCTACGGCCACCCCGACCACATCCAGGTCCACCGCGTGGGCCGGCGCGCCGGCGAGCTGGCCGGCACGCCGCGGGTCTACGAGTCGACGAGCAACCGCGACGAGTTCCGGCGCATGGCCGCGATGGCGCGCGAGGCCGGCGAGGAGATGCCCGACCTCGACCCCGACGGCTTCGGCTCGCCCGAGGCGGAGCTGACGACGCGCGTCGACGTGACGCCGTGGCTCGAGGCCAAGCGGGCGGCCATGCGGGCGCACCGCAGCCAGATCCCCGACGACTCCTTCTTCCTCGCCCTCCCCGAGGACCGCTTCGCGCTGGCCTTCGGCACCGAGTGGTTCATCCGGGTCGGCGGCGACCCCACGCAGCGCGAGGACACCCTCTTCCCCGCGTAGTCGCGACACCACGGGCCTCCTCGGAGGGGTCGTCGCGCGACGTGGTGATATGGGAGGCGACACCGACACTGCGGGACGGAGCCGGCGGATGCCGAACGAGATCGTCGTCGACCCGCGTCCCGAGGCGGGGGAGAGCTGACGTGGCGACCGGCCTCGACCCGGCGAGCGGATCGGTCCGCGACCTGCCCACCCTCGTCGACGACACCCCACCCACCGGCACCCGGCGGCGACCGTCGCCGGAGACGCTGCTCGCGGCCGCCGTCGGCGCGCTCATGGGCGGGCTGCTGTTCCTCGTGGCCTACCGGGGGATGCCGGACGACTCCTACATCACGCTCGACTACGCCCGGAACGTCGCCGAGCTCGGGCACTGGGGCCTGACCCCGTTCCGGGACGCGAACTCGGCCACCTCGCCGCTGAACGTCTGGCTGCTCGCCGGCGGCATCCTCGTCACCGGGCGCCCCGCGGTGTCCGCGGGCCTCGTGCTCGTCGCGACCACCGCGGTGATGGCCGTCTGGGCGGCGGGCCTGGCCGGCGAGCTCCGGCTGCGCCGGTTGCTGGTGGCGGCGCTGACGGTCGGGCTCGTCGTCACCTCGCCGATCTTCGCCGCCGTGGTCGGCATGGAGTCGTTCCTGGCGGCGGCCCTGCTCGTGGGCGTGGCCCGCTACGCCGCCGCGCGCCGGGCCGTCGCGACCGGTGTCGTCACCGGCTTCGCCGTGCTCACCCGCCCCGATCTCGTGCTGCCCGCCGTGGTCCTCGTGGTGGTGCTCTTCCTCGTCGCCGCGCCCCGCTCGTGGCGTCGGACGCTGGGCGCGCTGGGCGTCGGCGCGCTGGTGACGCTGCCGTGGCACGTGTGGTCGTGGTTCGTGCTCGGCAGCTTCGTGCCCGACAGCCTGATCATCAAGACGAGCGGGGCCTTCCCGGGCGGCGAGGTCTTCGGCAACGGCCCGTTGTTCATGGCCGAGCGCTGGCCGATCGCGATGCTCGTCGTCGGCGTGGTCGTCGGGGTCGGCGTGGTGTCGTTCGTGGTGTCGGCGGCCCGCTGGATCCGCGGGCGGGGACGGCTGCTCGACCGGGTCGTCGTCGCGTGCGGGCTGGCCGGCGCCGCGCACTACGCGGCGTACGCGGCGATGGGCGTCTCGTCCTACATCTGGTACTACTGCCCGTCGTTGGCGCTGCTGACCCTGTGCGCGGCCCTCGGCGCCGCCGACCTCAGCCTGCAGCGCACCGGCGCCGTCGTCACCGGCCTCGCGCTCGTCGCGGGCGTGAGCATCGGCCACCAGACCGGGCTCGGCATCCCGTGGCCCCACCCGGCGGTGTTCGGCAACTGGGCCAGCGCGGCCGACTACATCAACGCGGGCACCGGGCTCGGCCGCGAGCTCCCGCCGGGGCAGAGCGTCCTCGCGCCGGGCGAGATCGGCACCCTCGCCTTCGCGTGCCGCTGCGACATCGTCGACCAGTTCAGCGACCGCGCGCGGCTCATGTCGATCGTCGACTCGCGCCAGGCGACGGCGGGCCCGCTGGAGGGGTGGCTGCTGCGCGTCAACTTCCTGCACGCCGAGCGTGAGCCGGTCGAGCCGCCGGACCGCCAGCTGACCTACGAGACGGGCCCCGGCCCGGGCTGGCCGACCTACGTCATCGGCCGCGGCGCCGGCCACCTCGTGCTGCAGTAGAGCGGCACGGCCGCGGCGGGGCTCAGCCCTCGAGGATGTAGCCGCGCCCGCGGACGGTGCGGATGCGCTCCGCGCCGAGCTTGCGGCGCAGGTAGCCGATGTAGACCTCGACGATGTTCGACGTCGGCGGCCCGCCCCACACGCGCGTGACGAGCTGCTCCTGCGACATCGCCTGCCCGCGCGGGTGGCGGATGAGGGCGTCGACCACGGCGTACTCGGTGCGCGAGAGGCTCACCGGCTTGTTCTCGACGAAGACCTGCTCGAGCGCTGTGTCGACCGCCACTTCGCCGCGGCGCAGGAAGAGCTGCGCGGTGGGGCGGTCGTCGCCCAGGCGCAGCCGCAGGCGTGCCAGCAGCTCCTCCATGGGGAAGGGCGTGACCAGGTAGTCGTCCTGCGTCGCGCGCAGGGTCGAGACCGTGCGGTCGCGGGCCTCCGGGCTGGTCAGGGCGATGACGGGGGTGCGCGGGCTGTCGCGGTGGAGGTCCGCGAGGACCTCGACGGGCCGCAGCCCGGGCATCTCGACGTCGAGGACGACGGCGCGCGCGCCGCTCGCCCGGGCCGTGGCCCCGACGCTCCAGCTCTCACGGAGGAGTTGGGGTTCGAAGCCGTGGGACCGCAACGTCCCCACGAGGACGCTCGTTGTGCGGTGGGACGGGGCCACGCACAGCACGCGGCCCCGCTCTGCGCCCGCATAACGGTCAGGTCTCATCGCGGCCACTGTGGCCCGAGCTGCTCGCGGTTTCAATCGACGAGCGCCGAGCGGAGACGTGATGCTCGTCGGCGTCGCCGACCGGTGGTCACCTGAGAGCCGGGCGGTGCGAGCGGAGCACGGATTCATCCTTTCGGCGGCATCAGCCTGCCGATCGTCGCGCCGAGCGGGCCTGCGAGCGGTGTCCGGACACGGATTTTCTCAGCTCCGGTCTCAGTGAGCGGCCGTGTCCCTACCGTGACCTTTCGTCGGAGCCGGGCGGCGACGCTCCCCCTCAGTCCATGCCGCCGTCCGTGCTCCGCCGACACACCACCCGTGGACACCCGTGTCCCCGACGCCGACTCCCCGGACGAGCTCCCCACGTCCCGGCGCCGAGGGCACCCGTAGGAGGTTCCCGTGCCCCGACGCGGACGACATCGCGTATCACTCCCCAGGCGGCTGCTCGCGATCGTGGCGGCCCTGCTCATCACCGGCGGCATCGTCACCGTCGCCGGCTCGGCCTTCGCGGACTCCGAGGACGGGTCGAGCTCCGACTCCGGGATCCTCAGCGCCCTCACGGGCGACTCGTCCGAGGACGAGGGCGGATCCGGTGACGAGGAGTCCGGCGAGGACGGCTCGGACAACGGCTCCGACAACGGGTCCGACAACGGCTCCGACAACGGGTCCGAGGACCGTTCCGGTGACGGGTCCGACGACGGCCGGGGCGACGAGGGCCGGGGCGGCGACGAGGGCGACCAGGGCGACGACCAGCGCCGTGCCGACGAGAACAACGGGATGACCGAGGACGTCGGCGAGGTCGAGGCCGACAACGAGGGCGCCGACGTCGAGGCCGCCGAGGCCCGCGCCGCCCAGGAGGACCCCTTCCCGGGCCGTGACGAGGCCGCGGACGCCGACGAGGGCGACTACGTCGACATCAACGACGTCGAGCGCAACGGCAACATCGGCGAGGGCGGCGTGTTCAACGGCGCGTCCTACTCGGTGGACTGCGGCGTCAGCGACCACAACAACTCCGACAACTACATGGCTGCGCCGGGCAAGCGGAACGGTGCCCAGCACGTCCACGACTACGTCGGCAACCGCACGACCAACGCGAACTCGGACGACGACTCCCTCCAGGAGGCGGCGGACGCCGGTCAGACCTCCTGCCAGAACGGCGACGGGTCCACCTTCTTCTGGCCGGTGCTGCGCGACATCAACGGTGCGAGCCCCGACGAGGGCCGGGACGGCGGCAGCCTCGACGGCAACCGCGGCGCGATCCTCGAGCCGGCGTCCGTGGACCTCCGGTTCCACGGCCACGGTGACCGCGAGGTGCAGCCGATGCCCACCCACCTGATGATGATCATGGGCAACGCGAAGCAGGGCGCGCAGGACGGCAAGAACGTCAACGCGAAGTACACCTGCTCCGGGCAGGGCAACGAGGACCGGATCACCGCGCAGTACCCGATCTGCGGTGAGGGCGAGCAGCTCACGCGCATCCTCGACTACCCGAGCTGCTGGGACGGCGAGAACCTCGACTCGAAGGACTTCCGCTCCCACATCTTCTTCCCGGACGACCAGGGCAACTGCGAGTCCGACCAGACGCCGATCCCGGCGCTGCGGATCACGCTGAAGTACGACCAGCCCGAGGGTCGCTCGTTCCAGATCGACAGCTTCCCGAACGAGCAGCACGACCCGGCGACGGACCACTCCGACTACGAGAACGTCGCCACCGAGGCGCAGAACGAGGCCGGTGCCGAGTGCATCGCCGGCCGCATCCCCGCCGCGCAGTGCACGAACATCCCGCGTGAGGGGATCGACTCCTAGCAGGACCGCACGGACGCACGACCACGAGGGGCCGTCCACCGTGATCTCCGCGATCACGGCGGGCGGCCCCTCGCGTTCGTGCGCCCACCGACATACGGTCGGGGGCAGGCGCCGAGGCGGCGCTCACGGGAGTCCGGGCCAACCGGGCTGAGAGGGGACCACACCGCGGTCCCGACCGTCGGAACCTGATCCGGATCATGCCGGCGCAGGGAGGATGCGGATGAGCACGTCCACGCCCACGTCCGGGACCACCACGCCCGCCGAGGTGGCCCCCACCCTCGACGGGCCCGTCCCGCAGACGTTGGGGTTCCTCGACCAGGGCGCCTTCTGGGCCAACCTCGGCGTCAGCCTGCTGGGCTTCGCCGGGGTCCTCGCCGTCCTGCAGCCCGCCGGGGCGCCCGCGCTGACCGTCACCGCCGCCGTCGTCGCGACCGTGGTCGGCACCCTGATCGGCAGCGCGATGGTCGGGCTGTCGGCGATGCCCGGCGCCGCGACCGGGGCGCCGGCGATGGTGCTGCTGCGCGGCCTGTTCGGCGGGGTGCTGTCCTGGGTGCCGTCGGTGCTCAACGTCGTCCAGCTGATCGGGTGGGGGACGTTCGAGCTGGTCGTCATCGCGCAGGCGGGCACGCTCGCGCTCGGCGGCCCGACGTGGGCCTGGGTGCTCGGCGCCGGGGTGGTGACGACGCTGCTCACCCTGCGCCCGCTCGGGATGCTGCGGCTGCTGCGGCGGGTCGTGACGATCCTCGTCGCGATCTCCGTCGCCTACCTGGCCTGGTGGCTCTTCTCGCAGTTGTTGTCGGAGCCCGGCTCCGCAGGCCCCGCGGGTGGCTCCGAGCTGGACCTCGCCGCCGGCGGCGGCTCCTGGGCCGGGTTCTGGGCGGGCACCGACGCCGCGATCGCCGTCGCGGTCTCGTGGATCCCCGTCGCCTCGGACTTCTCCCGGCACTCCCGGCGCGTCTCCACCGCGTTCACCGCGGCCACGATCGGCTACGGCGTCACCCAGATCGTCTGCTTCGTCGTCGGCCTCGCCGCCCTCGCGCTGGTGGCGGGCAACGGCGACGCGGTGTTCGCGCCGATGCTCGCCGCGCCGCTCGGGCTCGTCGCGCTGCTCGTGCTCACGGCGCGCGAGACCGACCAGTCGTTCGCCAACGTCTACTCGACGGCGGTCTCGGTGCAGAACCTCGCGCCGCGCGCCGACCGTCGCGTGCTCTGCCTCGTCATCGGCGCGCTCATCACGGTGCTGGCGCTCGGCGTCACCATCGACGACTACGCGGTCTTCCTCGCCGTCATCGGGTCGGTGTTCGTGCCGCTGCTGGGCGTCGGGGTCGGGGACGCGCTCGTCCGCCGTGGCGCCGCGCCCGACCTGTCGCGCTGGGCGCCCTCCCGGCCGCTGATGGTCGTGGCCTGGGCGGTCGGGCTCGTCGTGTACCAGCTGGTCAACCCGGGTGGCGCCCCCGTCTGGTCGGACGCCTGGACCGCGGTGCGCGAGGCCCTCGGGTTCACGCCGCCCTCGTGGCTGTCGGCCTCGCTGCTGTCGTTCGTCGTCGCGACCGCAGTCGCGGCCGGGCTCGCCCTCGTGGAGCGCCGGCGCCGGACGTGACGTCCGCCTAGATGACGGGGACGGGGTGCGTCGGGTAGGGCTGGGAGGGACGTCCGCGCCGTCACCCGAGGAGGACCGTGGGCCGCCTCCGGGGCCGTGGCGCCCGAACCCTGGGCCGCGAGCTGCGCTCGCCGGTGACGCTGCTGCTCGTCGTCGTGTGCGTCGTCACCGGGGTGTGGGCGGCGCTGGTGCTCACCCCCGACCAGGACGTCGAGGCGTTCGGGCAGCAGATCAGCGTCGGGGCGCAGCCGCCGACCGCGACGCCGTCGGGGCCGCCGCGGATCGTGCAGATCGGCAACACCAGCTTCGACGTCCCCGACGTGACGATCTACGGGCCGCTGCGCCCGCAGCTCTCGATCGGCCCGGTGCAGCGCAACGAGACCGCCGGGCGCGCGGTGGAGTCCCTGGCGGAGGGCAGCAGCCCGGCCGACGCGCTCGCCGCGATCGTCGCGGGCTTCGAGCGGTGGTACGCCTGGGCGACGCTGGTCCTGGTCGCGGTCGTGCTGGGCGTGTGCGGGCTCGTCGGGTCGCTGCGCGTCCTCGCGGCCCTGCGGTCCACCGCGCGGCGGTCCGGGGCCGGGGCGCGGCCCGCCGTCATCGCCCGCCGGCTCTCCCGCACGCTCACGCGCTCGACGGTCGTCGCGCTGGCCGTCTCCCTCGTCGCGTGGGGGGTGTGCGGGGTGCTCGCCGTCGCCGGGGCCCAGGGACTGCGCGACGCGCGCTCGCTCACCGACCTCACCGGTGCCCACCACGTGACGCCCTCGCCGGTCGGCCCCGAGGTGTCGGGGGTGCGGGGCGTGGTGATCGGCGACTCCCGCGTCGCCCGGCTCGGTGGACCGCCGACGCCGGACGCCACGCCCGAGGACCTCGCCTGCGCCCGCAGCAGCGACTCGCTCGCGCGCCAGGTCGGCGCCGCGCTCGGCGACGAGGTGCTCAACCTCGCCTGCTCGGGCGCCCGGATCACCGCGGGCCTGCGCGCGCCACAGCAGGTCGGCGCGGTGCAGGTGCCGCCGCAGATCGGGCGGCTCAAGCAGGTCCAGGACCCGGCGTTCGTCGTCGTCGCGGTCGGCCCCAACGACCTGAACTGGACCGACCTCATCGGCTACTGCTACGCCGCCACCGACTGCGCCGACAACTTCACCGCCGGCGAGTTCCGCTACCGCCTCGCCGCCTTCGACCGCGACTACGCCGACCTCCTCGCCGACCTCGCCACCCTGCCCTCGCGGCCGCGGGTCGTCGTCGTCACCTCCTACGACGTGCTGCGCCCGGACGCGCGGTGCTCCACGGTGCGCGGGCCGCTGCAGTTCCCCGGGCTCACCCCGGACGAGATCGCCCTGCTCGCAGGCCGCAACGCGGAGCTCAACGGCGTGCTCACCGCCGGCGCCCGGCGCTACGGGTTCGACGTCGTCACCCCGCCGCTGCGCCCGCTGTGCACGCCCTCGCCCGACGGGCTGGGCCCGGACCTGCAGTCCCTCGAGGACCCGCACCCGTTCCACCCGACCGGGGTCGGGGTGCTGCGCCTCGCGATCCCCGTCGTCGACCGGATCGGCCTACCGTCCGGCGCACCGCCACCCGGCTGAGCGCGCCGCAGGCATCGATCGGGGGACGGGCGGCTACTCCCCGGCCGTGAGGATGCGGACGCTGGGACGGACCGGGATCAAGATCAGCCCCTACTGCCTGGGCGCGATGATGTTCGGCGCCTGGGGCAACACCGACCACGACGACTCCATCCGGATCATCCACCGCGCGCTGGACGCCGGGATCAACGTCGTCGACACCGCCGACGTGTACGCGCAGGGCGAGTCGGAGGAGATCGTCGGCAAGGCCCTGCAGCAACTCCCGCCCACCCGACGGGACGACGTCGTGCTCGCCACCAAGGCGCACGCGCCGATGGGCGACGACCCGAACCACCGCGGCAACTCGCGGCGCTGGCTCGTGCGCGAGGTCGAGGACTCGCTGCGGCGGCTGCAGACCGACCACATCGACCTCTACCAGATCCACCGCCCCGACCCCGAGACCGACGTCGAGGAGACCCTCTCCGCGCTCACCGACCTCGTGCGCAGCGGGAAGGTGCGGGCCATCGGGTCGTCGACGTTCCCGGCGTCGGAGATCGTCGAGGCGCAGTGGGTCGCCGAGCGCCGCGGGTACGAGCGCTTCCGCAGCGAGCAGCCGCCCTACTCGATCCTCAACCGCGGCATCGAGCGCGAGGTGCTCCCGGTCTGCCGTCGCTACGGCATGGGCACGCTCGTCTGGAGCCCGCTGGCGATGGGGATGCTCACCGGGAAGATCCGCAAGGGCCAGGAGGCCGGGACGCAGCGCGCGCAGCGCACCCCGGGCCGGTTCACCGACGAGCGCAAGCTCGACGCCGTCGAGGCCCTCATCCCGCTCGCGGAGAAGGCGGGCCTGTCGATGGTCCACATGGCGATGGCCTTCGCCGTGTCCCACCCGGCCGTGACCTCGGCGATCATCGGGCCGCGGACGATGGAGCAGCTCGAGGACGTGCTCGCCGGCGCGGAGGTCACGCTCGACGACGAGGTCCTCGACCGCATCGACGAGATCGTCCCGCCCGGCGTCGACGCCAACCCCGGCGACGTCTCGTACGAGCCACCCGCCATCGGTCAGGTGGCCCAGCGCCGTCGTCCGCGTGAGGAGCGGGCCGCAGCAGGGAATTAATTCCCCCGAAACGGTCGGATGGCGGCTGGAAGCCGGGCATCCCCTCGTCAACGCTGATCACCCAGTCCCACGTCCGGAAGGGGTCCCGAGATGGGCACCGTCGCCGTCGTGATCATCATCGTGGTGGTGCTGCTGGCCGTGGGCGGTGTCGCCGCACTCGTGCTCGCCCGACGACGGCGGCAGCAACAGCTGCAGCAGGAGTTCGGCCCCGAGTACGAGCGCCGCGTCTCCGAGACCGGCGACCGCAAGGAGGCCGAGCGGGAGCTGCGCGAGCGCAAGGAGCGCCACGACCAGCACGACCTCCGGCCCCTGCAGCCCGACGAGCGCCAGCGGTTCCACGCCGACTGGCAGCAGGTGCAGCGCGGCTTCGTCGACGACCCGGGCGGCGCGGTCGAGCACGCCGACGCGCTGCTGGTGACGATCATGCGCGCGCGTGGTTACCCCGTCGAGGGCGGGGAGCGGCGCACCGACGACCTGTCGGTCGCCCAGCCCCACCTCGTCGAGGACTACCGCGAGGCCCAGCGGGTCGTGACGGCCCACCGGCAGGGCTCGGCGACCACCGAGGACCTGCGCGCCGCGTTCACGTCGTTCCGCACGCTGGTCGAGGCGATGCTGGACGACGGCGCCCACGGCGGGCAGCAGCAGGGCGGTCCGCACGGCTACGGCCAGGACGGTCACGGCGGTCAGCCGGGCGGACCGGGAGGTCACGGCGGACCCGGCGGGCAGCCGGGCGGCCACGGCGGACCCGCCGGTCCCGGCGGGCCCCAGGGCGGCACCGAGCGCATCCCGGGTGCGCCCGGTGGTGGGCAGGGCCAGCAGGTCGGACACACAGCAGGAGCCACGGAGCGGATCGGGCCCCCGCCCGGGGGTGGGCCCGGGCAGGGCGCACCCCCCGCGGCCCCGGCCGGTCCGGGCCGGCCACCGTCGGCGCCCCCGGCGACCGGCGGACCCGACGGACACCAGGAGCGCAGGCGATGAGTCATCCCGAGCAGAGCCGTCCCGCCGGTCACCTCGACGAGCAGGCGGGCCACCAACGCCCGGGCGGGTACGACGAGGACCCGCGGCAGGACGACGGCGCGCCGGGCCGCGGCGCCGACGACCCGTACGGCCGCCAGGCCGCCGGGCAGTTCGGCGACCAGCAGGGCCAGCAGCACGCCGACCCGTACGGCGACCCGTACGTCGGGGCGCAGCAGCAGCACGGCCAGCCGCAGGGCCAGCAGTACGGCGGCCAGTACGGCCGGCCGCAGGGCGGGGCGTACGGCCAGCAGGCCGGCGCGCACGGCGGTGGCCAGCACCTCGGCGGCGGTCAGGACGACCAGCCCGGGGCGCAGCCGGGTCAGCACGGCGGCGGCGGGCAGTTCGACCAGCCCGGCCAGTACGGCGGCGGCCAGTACGACCAGGCCGGTGTGCAGCCGGGTCAGCACGGTGGCGGCGGGCAGTTCGACCAGGCGGGCCAGTACGGCGGGGGTCGGTACGACCAGGCCGGCCAGTACGGCGGCGGCCAGTACGACCAGCCCGGTGCCCAGCCCGGCCAGCACGCGGGCGGGCAGTACGGCCAGCAGTTCGACCAGCAGGGCCAGCACGCGCCCGGCCAGCAGCAGTACGCCGGGCAGGACTCCGGCGTGCCGACGGGCGCCGGCCCGGGCGGCCCCGGTGCCGCCGGCGCGTCCGGGATGGGCGGACAGCCGGGGGCCTACCCCGGCCCGCCCGACCACGCGGGAGGCGCGCCCGGCGAGCCGACCGACGGCCGTGACGGCCGCGGTGGGACCGGTGGCCCGGGCGAGCCGGCGTCGGACACCGGCCGGGGCGGCAGCGGTGCCGGCCCCGACCACGACACGATCATCGACCCGGAGCGGGCGGCCCAGTGGCGCACCCAGTGGGAGGAGGTCCGCATGACGTTCGTGGACCGCCCCCGCGACGCCGCGTCCCGCGCGGACGGCCTGGTCGGCGAGGTGCTCGAGGAGCTCTCGCGCACCTTCGCCCAGCAGCGCAGCGCGCTCGACCCGAACGCGCTGGACGGCGACCCGTCCACCGAGGAGCTGCGCCGCGCGGTGCAGCGCTACCGGGAGTTCTTCGACCGGCTGCTCACGCTGTAGCCCGCGCTACCCGCCGGTACGGTCCGGCCGTGGTCTCCACCCAGGACTTCGGCCGTGCCCTCGACCGCCTCGCCCCCGTGGTCGGGGCGGTCACGAGGGCGCACATCGCGCTCTACCGCCGTACCGGCGGGCGCCTCGGGCACACGCTCCCGGGGCTGCCGACGATGCTGCTGCTCGACCACGTCGGCGCGCGCAGCGGGCGACCGCGCACCACGCCCCTGCTCTACTTCACCCACCCCGACGAACCCGGACGACCTCGTCGTCGTCGCGTCCTACGGCGGCCACCCGCGCCACCCGGCGTGGTTCCACAACCTGAAGGCCCACCCGGACACGACCGTGCAGGTGCGCGACGAGGTCCGCCCGGTGCACGCCCGGATCGCCGACGACGCCGAGCGCGAGCAGCTCTGGCCGGCGGCGATCGCGACGTACGGGCCCTTCCGCGGCTACCAGCGCCGCGCGCAGGAGGTCGGGCGCACGATCCCGTTCGTCGTGCTCACCCGCCGGCGGTAGCGCCTACCCCCGCAGCCGGACGTGGTCGGGGGTCAGGTCCGCGACCCGCGTGACGCCCAGCAGCGCCATCGTCCGGCGGATCTCGGCGGTGAGGATCGTGCCGAGCCGCTCGACCCCGCACTCGCCGCCGGCCATGAGGGCGTAGAGGTAGGCCCGCCCGACCAGGCACCCCGAGGCCCCGAGCGCGACGGCGGCGACGATGTCCGCGCCCGACATGATGCCGGTGTCGAGCAGCACCTCCGCGTCGCCGCCGACCTCGTCGACCACCGCCGGCAGCGTCTCCAGCGGCACGGGCGCGCGGTCGAGCTGGCGGCCGCCGTGGTTGGACACGACGACCGCGTCGGCGCCGGCGTCGACCACCCGGCGCGCGTCCGCCGCGGTCTGGACGCCCTTGACGACGAGCGTCCCGTTCCACGTGGATCGGAGCCAGGTGAGGTCGTCGAGGGTCAGGTGCGGGTCGAACATCGTGTCGATGAGCTCGGCGACGGTGCCGCCCCACGAGGACAGGGCGGCGAACTCGAGCGGCTCGGTGGTCAGGACGTTCGCCCACCAGTGCGGGTGGCGGGCCATGTCCAGCAGCGTCCGGGCGGTGAGCGCCGGCGGGATGGTCAGGCCGTTGCGGGCGTCGCGCAGGCGCGCCCCGCCGACCGGGGTGTCGACGGTGAGCATCAGGGCCTCGTTGCCCGCCGCCTTGGCCCGCTCGACGATCGCGGCGCTCGCCTCCCGGTCGCGCCACAGGTAGAGCTGGAACCAGCGGCGCGTCTCCGGCGCGGCGAGGGCGAGGTCCTCGGGCGAGGTGGTGCCCATGGTCGAGAGCGTGTGCGGCACCCCGAGCCGGGCGGCCACGCGGGCCACGGCCGGTTCGCCCTCGTGGTGCATCATGCGCGTGAACCCGGTCGGCGCGAAGGCGAACGGGAGCGCCGAGGGCCCGCCGAGCAGCGTGGTCGACATGTCGATCGTCGAGACGTCCCGCAGCACCGACGGCCGGAACTCCAGCGACGCGAACGCCTCCCGCGCCCGGCGCAGCGAGTGCTCGGCCTCGGCGGCGCCGTCGGTGTAGTCGAAGACGGCCCGGGGCGTGCGCCGGCGCGCGATCTCGCGGAGGTCGGCGACGGTGTGGGCGCGGGCGAGGCGCCGCCGCGTCGGGTCGAGCTCGGGGCGGGCGACGCGCAGGAGCGGGCGCAGCTCCGACGGCCGCGGCAGCCGGCGCGCCGTGCGGCCGGTGATCGGGTGCTGCTGCGGGGTCGTCATCGGCCACGCTCCTCTCGCGACGGCGGGACCTCCCACCGAACGGGGCGCGGCGCGGGACGTCAAGGCGGGGACGACGCGGGGCGGAGCCCGGCCGTGCCGGGGCAGGCACGAGGAGGGGATGGTCCCCCCGTGGCGACCTGGTCTGCGGTACAACCGACCGTGACGGGGCCGACCACCGACGGTCCGGGGGAGAGGACGAGGTCGTGAGCTACCCGCAGCGCTCGTGGGACGACGGCGACGTGGAGGTCCTGGGCAAGAGGCTCTGGGCCGGCGGGGTCGCCACCGCCATCGTCGCCGCGGGCATCGCGATCGTCGGCGTGCTGATCATCTCGAACGTCTTCGAGCTCGGCATCCAGACCGCCGAGCGCAGCGGCGCGCTGGTCGACAACGCGATGACGATCATCCCGGTGTGCGCGGTCATCGCCGCCCTCGCCGGCACCGCGCTGCTGCACCTGCTGCTGCTCACCACGCCCCGGCCGGCGACCTTCTTCTCGGCCATCGTGCTGCTGGTGCTCGTGGTGCTGCTGCTGCAGGTCTTCCTCGCGCGCGGCGGGATCATCGACCACATCGCGACGGCGGTGCTCTACGCGGCGATCGGGCTCGCGATCATCTCGATGCTCTCGGGCGTCTCGCGCACCGCCGTGCGCCCGGTCTCGGCGGGCGGCTGGGGCGGGCGCCAGTACGACGGGCGCTACGACCAGCGCTACGGCAGCTACGAGCAGCCGCGTGACCCGTACGCCGGCCCCTACGGCCAGGACGAGCGCACCACCCGTTACGACCCCCGGGGGCAGCAGGGCGGCCGCTGGGGGTGATCGGCCGGGCCGTCACCGTGACGTTGATTCTATTGACGCCCCTTCCCTTGACCCTCCGTGCGACGCCTGACGACGATCGAGGCGCGCGATGCTCCACGCGGGCGATCACACCTGTCCGCGTCCAGCTCCGTCGCCCCCGGTGGGCGACACCGGGAGGAGAGGTCAGCGATGGCACCCACGGCGGTGAACGGCACGAGCGGCCGCGAGCACGAGGTCGTCCGACAGGCACCGGCGCCGGGAGAGGCCTCGGGCACGACGCCCCACCACCCCGTCGACCTCGAGGCGGCCCGCCAGGCGATCCGCCTCGCGCTGCCCGAGCCGGGCAGCAAGTTCAGCCAGGACGACGAGTTCTGCGTCGTCGCCCAGCCCGACGGCACCTGGGGCGAGTTCCGGTTCCACGACTACGACCGCATCTTCCAGGTGCCGGGGCTCTACGAGAAGATCTTCTACGACGTCCTGGGCTGCGACTCGCCGCGGTTCATGGTCGGGCTCCTCGACGACGCGCTCGCCTCGTCGGGGGTGTCGGCGTCCTCGTTGCGGGTCCTTGACCTCGGCGCGGGCAACGGGATCATGGCCGAGGAGCTCGCGGCGGTCGGCGTCGAGCACTCCGTCGGCGTCGACATCCTCACCGAGGCCCGTGACGCCGCGCTGCGCGACCGTCCGGGTCTCTACGCCGACTACCAGGTCGCGGACCTCACCAAGCTCCCCGCCCCGGCCCGCGAGGCGCTCGCCGGCCACGAGCTGAACACGCTGACCGTGGTCGCGGCCCTGGGCTTCGGCGACATCCCGCCCGTGGCGTTCCGCACCGCCTACGACCTCATCGCCCCCGACGGCTGGGTCGTCCTGACCATCAAGGACGCCTTCCTCGAGGCCACCGACACCTCGGGCTTCGGCGGCATGATCGGCGAGTCGATCCGGTCCGGTGCGCTCGAGGTCGTCCGGCGCGAGCGCTTCCAGCACCGCCTCGCCACCGACCGCAGCCCGCTGCTCTACGAGGGCATCGTCGCGCGCAAGCGGGGGCCGCTCGCCGGCTGACCCCTCGGGTCGGCGACGTGAGGACGACCTCGGACTCGTCGGTAACCGTGTGACCCACGTCCCAGCGGGGCACACTCGTCCACGGGGCGTGTCAGGTGTGGCACGCCCGGTGAGTCGACGTGGAGGTCGCCGACATGACCGTGGACCAGGCCCGGACCGGACCGCAGCGGAGCCCGGCCGTCCCGACGTTCCCCACCGTGGACGTCGCCCGTTCCCTGGAGTCGGTGGTTCCCGCCGACCTCCTGGCCGAGGTCGACCCGGCGCTGTGGGGGCGCACGGTGGTGCAGGTCGCCCAGGGCCTGGCGACCCACCCGGCCGACGTCGGACGGGTGGTCGCCGGGCACGCGGCGCTGGCCGCCCGCATCGGCACGGCCACCGTCGCCCGGGTCTTCGGGTCCAGCGCGGACGGCCCCGTGCCGATCGAGAAGGACGGCCGGTTCAAGGACCCGACCTGGGAGGAGAACCCGGTCTACTGGGGGCTGCGCCAGCAGTACCTCGCGCTCACGGCGACGCTGCACGACCTCGTCGACGCCGCCGGCCTCGATCCGTCGTCGCGCGAGCGCGCGTCGTTGCTCGCCGACGTGCTGAGCAGCGTGCTCTCGCCGACCAACCTGCTGCCGGGCAACCCGGCGGCGCTGAAGCGGGCGTTCGAGACCGGCGGGTCGAGCGTGGTCTCGGGCTTCCGGCAGATGCTCGACGACCTCGCCACCAACCAGGGCCGGCCGCGCCAGGTCGACCGCTCGCAGCTGCGCGTCGGCAAGGAGCTGGCCGCGACGCCGGGCAAGGTCGTCTACCGCAACCGGCTCATGGAGCTCATCCAGTTCGAGCCGCAGACCGACGAGGTCCACGAGATCCCGATCCTCGTGAGCCCGCCGTGGATCAACAAGTACTACATCATGGATCTCTCGCCGGGCCGCAGCCTGCTCGAATGGGCGGTGCAGCACGGGCACACGGTGTTCGTCATCAGCTATCGCGACCCCGACGAGTCGATGGCCGACGTGGGGCTCGACGACTACCTCGAGCTCGGCAACCTGGCGGCGCTCGACGTGGTCCAGGACATCACCGGGGCCGAGAAGGTGAACCTCGTCGGGCTGTGCCTCGGCGGCCTCATGGCCACCATCGCCGCCGCGATGCTCCACGCCCGCGGCCAGGAGCACCGCCTCAACTCGCTGACCCTGACGAACACCCTGCTCGACTACTCCGACCCGGGCCCGGTGTCGAGCTTCGTCGACCCCGAGATCGTCGAGCGCCTCGAGCGCAAGATGGCGAAGACGGGCTACCTGCCCGCGGAGTCGATGGCGGGCACGTTCGACCTGCTGCGCGCCAACGACCTGATCTTCAACTACGTCGGGCCGAACTGGCTGGAGGGCAAGGCCCCGCCGGCCTTCGACATCCTGGCCTGGAACGCGGACTCGACGCGCATGCCCGCCAAGATGCACGCGTTCTACCTGCGGCACTTCTACCTGCAGAACGAGCTCGCGCGCGGCGAGCTCGAGCTGCTCGGCGAGCACCTGTCCCTGAAGTCGATCACCAACGACACGTTCATCGTGGCCGCGATCAACGACCACATCGCGCCGTGGCGCACGTCGTTCCAGTCGACCACCCTGCTCGGCGGCGACGTCACCTTCACGCTGTCCAACGGCGGCCACATCGCCGGCGTGGTCAACCCGCCCGGCAAGAAGGCCAAGTACTGGATCGGCACCGTCGGCGGCGACTCCGCGCCGGACGCGGACACCTGGATGCAGCGGGCGACGGAGGTGGCCGCTTCCTGGTGGGAGCCGTGGCGCGACTGGATGGCCGAGCGCGGCGGGGAGATGCGCCAGCCGCCGCCGACGGGCTCCGAGGCGTACCCGCCGCTCGAGGACGCCCCGGGCAGTTACGTGCTCGGGACGGGGTGACCCGCACCGCAGGGCCATGACGCCGGCGTGACCCTGCGTAACAGCGGGAGGTCGGCGGCCGATCGACGGTTGACGGGCCCGTCCCGGGTCGTCACCGTGTTGCTCACGACGCACCAACCCTGCGTCCCCGGCAACCGGCCGCCAGCCTTCACCTCCGAGGGTGTTGCCCGTGAACCGCCACGCCTCCGTCGCCCTGCGTCGCAAGGTCGACGACGCCGTCGGTCCCGCGTACGACCAGGTGTTCCTGCGCCTGGACCTCCTCCTGGCGACCCGCGAGGGGCGGTGCGGGTGCGACGCCTGCGTCGCGAAGGTCGCCGGGTGGCGCGATCGGCTGGTGGGGACGCTGCCGCCCCTCTAGACGTACGGTGACCAGTGGCGGCACGAACGGTGGTCCCGCGACGACCCGACGTGACCGGTGCCACCGCACCGCCGCGCCGGGACCCGTGTGCTTGATAAACTGAGCACTCGTCACCGACGACGGAGGGACTCCTCATGGCAACGCCGACCGCGCCGAAGGCCGACCCGGACCTCGACCAGCTCCGCGACCGGGCCGTCGACACGATCGCGCAGGTGCAGGAGGCCGGCCTGCGTCTCGCGGGCTCCGTCGCCGAGAGCTGGGCCTCGGCCCTGCGCGGACTCCCCGGGCTCCCGGGCCTGTCCGGCGTCCCGGGCCTTGCCCAGGGGGTCGACCACGGTGTGGCCGGCCTGCCGCGCACGCCCGCCGAGGTCGTCGACCGGGTCTACGACACCGGGGTGCAGATCCTCGAGGCGCAGCGCTCGGTGGCCCACCAGGTGCTCGAGGCGGTCGCCCCGGCGCTCCCGTCCGCCCGCGCGACGTCGCCGCTCCGCTGACGTCCTGGGCTGACGCCGTGGCCGGCCCGGGCGGGCCGTGGGAGGACCACCGCCGCGCCCTGGGCGGGTTCATCCGCAGCCAGCGCAAGCTCGCGCGCCTGTCGCTGCGGCAGCTCTCCGCCCTGAGCAACATCTCGAACCCGTACCTGAGCCAGATCGAACGAGGGCTGCACGAGCCGTCGGTCCGCGTGCTGCACGCGATCGCGGAGGCCCTCGACATCTCGGCCGAGAGCCTGCTCCTGCAGGCCGGCCTGGTGCGCGAACAGGCCGGGGGTTCGCCGGCGGACGCCGGCGAGCGCGGGGACTCGTCCACGGAACGGGCGATCCGCGCCGACCGCCGGCTCTCCGACGCGCAGAAGGAGGCCCTGATCTCCGTGTACCGCAGTTACACGGCGGGCTCGCCGACCGGGGGCGCGTCGTGAGCGCGCTCTCGGTCCCCGAGCCCGCGTCCGCGCCCCGCGACGAATGGATCGGCCACGTCGTCGTCGCCGGCCACCGGCTCCACGTCGCCCACCGCCCCGGCGCGCCGGCGCGCGTGCCGCTGGTGCTGGTCAACGGCATCGGCGCGAGCCTCGAGCTGTTCGAGCCCCTCATGGGCGCGCTCGACCCCGACCGTCCCGTCGTGCGCTTCGACGTGCCCGGGATCGGGGGGTCGCCGCTGCCGTGGGTGCCGCTGCCGATGGCCGGGCTCGCCGCGCTGCTCTCGGGACTCCTCGACGAGCTCGGGTACGCCCGCGCCGACGTGCTCGGACTGTCATGGGGCGGGGGCATCGCGCAGCAGTTCGCGCTGCAGCACCCCGACCGCACCGCGCGCCTCGCCCTGGTGAGCACCGGGACCGGCGCGATGATGGTCCCCGCCCGCTTCAGCGTGCTGGCGAAGATGCTCACCCCGCGGCGCTACAACGACCGCGCCTACCGTCGCGAGGAGGGCGCGGAGATCTACCAGGGCGAGTCGCAGGCGGACGTCGACGCGGTGTTCTCCCGCGCGCACCCGGTGAAGTTCCGCGGCTACCTCTTCCAGCTCATGGCGCTCATGAGCTGGACGAGCCTGCCGGTGCTGCCGTTCATCGGCGTGCCGACGCTGGTGCTCGCCGGTCGTCGGGACCCGGTCATCCCGATCGTGAACGCGCACATCATGGGCTCGCTCATGCCGCGCGCGACCGTGCACCTGCACCACGGCGGGCACCTCGGTCTGCTCACGCGGCCCGACGAGCTGGGCCGGGTCCTCGAGGACTTCCTGGACAACTGACAGCCTGCCAATAAGGTTCACCACCATGACGGTGGTGGACTGGCGGACCTGGGTGCCCGAGCGGCTCACGTATCCGGAGGTGCCCGTCGGGGCCCTGCTCGACGGCGCCGCGCGGCGCTACGGCGAGCGCACGGCGTTCCGCCACCACGACCGGGAGCTGAGCTTCACCGGCCTGTGGCGGGCGGCCAGCGGTCTGGCGCACCACCTGCAGGCGCGTGGCGTCGTCCCCGGCGACGTCGTCGGCGTGCACCTGCCCAACGTGCTGTCGTTCCCGATCGCCTACTACGGGATCCTGCTGGCCGGGGCGACGTTCACGCCGGTCAGCCCGCAGCTGCCGCCCGAGGGCGTGGCGGCGCAGCTCGCGGACGCCGGGGCCGTGGCCGTCGTGGGCCTGCAGGACACCGGGTCGGGGGTGCCGCTGATCCCGACGGACGGGGTCACCGTCGCCGACGGCGCGGAGGCCGACCACCCGCCGGTGGTCGACCTCGACCCCACCGTCGCCCGGGCCCACCTGGCCTACACCGGCGGCACCACCGGCAGCCCCAAGGGCGTGGTGCTCACCCACGCCAACGTCGTCACCAACGTCCTGCAGTACGCGTGCCACGGCAGCGGTTCGCGGCCCGTGCTCGGCGTCGGCGGGGAGGTGGGCCTCGAGCAGCTCGGCCCGGCCGAGGAGTGGCCCGTGCGCCTGGGCGAGGGCTCGGGGATCGCCGTCGCCCCGTGGTTCCACGCGATGGGCACGATCGGCGGGATCGGCGTCGCGGTCGTCTCCGGGGCGACGAGCATCGTCCACGAGCGCTTCGACCCGGTCCGCCTGCTCACCGACGTCGAGACCCACCGCGTCACGACGATCTCGGGCGCCCCGCCGCTGTTCCACGCGCTGCTCGCGCACCCCGAGGCGGCCGGCCGCGACCTGACCTCGGTGCGCACCGTGACCTCCGGCGCCGCGCCGATGCCGGTCGCGCTCGCCCAGCGGATCGCCGCGCGGATGCCCGAGGCGGTCATCGTCGAGGGCTACGGCATGACCGAGGCGACGATGGGCCTGACGATGGGGGCCACCGCACGCTCGGCGCACCGGCGCATCGGCACGGTGGGCGTCCCGGTGCCCGACACCGAGATCCGGGTCGGTCCGTCGCCCGCGGAGCCGGCCGCCGTCGGCGAGGCGGGCGAGGTGTGGGCGCGGGGACCGCAGGTGATGGTCGGCTACCTCGACCGCCCCGAGGCCACCGCGGAGACGCTGGTCGACGGGTGGCTGCGCACCGGCGACATCGGCGTGGTCGGCGAGGACGGGCAGCTCGAGATCGTCGACCGCGCCAAGGACATGCTGCTCTACAAGGGCTACAACGTGTACCCGCGCGAGCTCGAGGAGCTGCTCGTCGCGCGCCCCGAGGTCGCGTCGGCGGCCGTCGTCGGGCGCGCGGACGTCGCCGTCGGCGAGGAGCCGGTGGCGGTGCTCGTGCTGGCGCCCGGGCAGGAGGCCTCCGCGGAGCTCGCGGCGGGCGTCGTCGCGGCGCTCGACGAGCACGTCGCGCCCTACAAGCGCCTGCGTGCGGTCCACGTCGTCGACGCGCTGCCGGTGTCCGCGGCGGGCAAGGTGCTCAAGCGGGAACTGCGCGACCAGGTCCGCGACGCGGGCCCGCTCGGACCACCCGTCTGGCGGCGTGAGCAGGGCTAGAGTGACCGCATGGCCCGGATCCGCATCGTGCGCGCCGCCGACGGACGGCAGTGGATGGTGCGCCAGAAGCTCGAGTGGATCGACCCCGCCACGGGGGAGGACTTCGAGCACGACATGCAGGGTGGCCGGCTCGCGGCCATCGGCATCGTCTCGATCATGGGCCTGCTCTGGGTCGCGCTCCTGGCCTGGTGGTTCACGGGCAGCCAGGGCGTGGTCGTGCCGGTCTGGGTCTGGCTGATCCTGCTCGCGATCGCGCTGTTCTTCCCCGGTCGCTGGGTGCTGCGCCGGCCGCGCACGCTCGTCGCCGAGACGCCCGGCGGTGCCGACGGCTCGGCGCCCGAGCGCTGGGTGGGCTGGGTGCGGGGCACCGCGGCCGCGCGCGAGGAGATGATGCAGACGGTCCGCAGCCTCGAGACGCGCGCGACGCCCGCCTACGCCGACAGCCCGCTGCAGCCGGTGAGCTGACGGGTCGGTGAGCTGATGCCGGAGCTGCCCGAGGTCGAGGCCCTCGCCGAGCACCTGCGCACCCACGCGCTGGCCCGGCCGGTGGCGCGCGTCGACCTCGCGAGCATGACCGTGCTCAAGACGTTCGACCCGCCGCTCTCGGCGCTCACCGGCCGTCTGGTCACCGGCGCGGCCCGGCACGGCAAGTTCCTGGACGTGGAGCTGGAGGACACGCAGCGCAGCGGAGCTGGACCATCAACTCCACTCCACCTCGTGATCCACCTGTCGCGCGCGGGCTGGCTGCGCTGGCACGACCAGGCGTCGACGACCCCGCCGAAGCCGGGCAAGGGGCCGCTCGAGCTGCGCGTGCACCTCGAGACGGTCGGCGGGCCCGGGTTCGACCTCACCGAGGCGGGCACGCAGAAGCGGCTCGCGGTCTACCTCGTCGAGGACCCGCAGCAGGTCCCGGGCATCGCCAAGCTCGGGCCGGACGCGCTGACGCTCGGGCGCGCGGAGTTCGGCGAGCTGCTCGCCGGTCGCGGGGACACGAAGCGCAGCGGAGCCGGACCGGTCGGGTCGGCGCGGCTCAAGACGCTGCTCGTCGACCAGCAGGTCCTCGCCGGCATCGGCAACGCCTACTCCGACGAGATCCTGCACGTCGCGAAGCTGTCGCCGTTCGCCGCCGCCGGCAAGCTCGACGCCGAGGCCGTCGACCGTCTGCACCAGGCGATGATCGGCGTGCTCTCCGAGGCCGTCGACCGCGCCGTCGGCCAGGACGCCGCCCGGCTCAAGGGCGAGAAGCGCTCGGGGATGCGGGTGCACGCGCGCACCGGCCTGCCGTGCCCGGTGTGCGGGGACACGGTGCGCGAGGTCTCGTACGCCGAACGGTCGTTCCAGTACTGCCCCACGTGCCAGACACAGGGTCGGGCGTTGGCGGACCGGCGGCTGTCGCGTCTGGTCAAATAGGTGCCGTGCCCAGCTGGTTGACCGATCCGCGCGTGCTCGCCGCCGTCGGTGTGGCGATCGCGCTGGTGGTCGCCGTGCTGGTCTACCGGCGGGTCAAGCGGCGCAACGAGTTCGCGTCCCCGCTGGAGCGCGCGACGTTCTCGACGCTGCACACCGTCTCGCTGGCCGCGCCGGCGCTGCGCGAAGGGCTCTCCGAGGGGTCGGCGCAGTTTGCGGTGCCCTACCTGCGCACGCTGCTCGACACCGAGGCCCTGTCGATGACGGGGTCGGACTGCGTGCCGCTGGCCTGGGACGGCGAGGCCGAGCACCACAGCCTCGACGTGCGCCAGTACGCCGAGAAGGTCATGCGCACCGGTCGCCAGCAGGTGGCCAGCCGCAAGGACATCGAGTGCGGCTCGCAGGACTGCCCGGTGCGTGGCATCGTCGTCGTCCCGCTCGAGGTCGACGGCAACGTCGCCGGCACCCTGGCCGCGGTCAGCGCCGACACCCCGGGGCCGGTGCTGCTGCGCGCGTCCGCGGAGGTCGCGCGGTACGTCTCGAGCCAGCTCGAGCTCGCCGACCTCGACGAGTCGCGCGCCCGGCTCAACCGCGCCGAGGTCCGGGCGCTGCGCGCGCAGATCTCCCCGCACTTCATCTACAACGCGCTCAACACCGTCGCCTCGTTCATCCGCACCGACCCGGAACGGGCCCGCGAACTCCTCATGGAGTTCGCGGACTTCACGCGCTACTCGTTCCGCCAGGCCGGCGAGTACACGACGCTGGCCGACGAGCTCAAGAACATCGACCGCTACCTGGCCCTCGAGCACGCCCGCTTCGGCGCGCGGCTGACGGTGAAGGTGCAGGTGGCGCCCGAGGTGCTCTCGGTCGTATTGCCGTTCCTGGCGCTGCAGCCGCTGGTGGAGAACGCGGTGCGCCACGGCCTGTCGGGCAAGCCCGGCGGCGGCACGGTGACGCTGACGGCCGAGGACTCCGGCGCCGAGTGCACGATCATCGTCGAGGACGACGGCGTCGGCATGGACCCGAAGGCGCTCAAGGAGGAGAACCGCGACGCGCACCTGTCGGGCGCGCACGTCGGCCTCGGCAACGTCGACGACCGCATGCGCTCGGCGTTCGGGCCCGACTACGGGCTCGTGGTGGAGACCGAGCGCGGCGCCGGCACGAAGATCATCCTGCGCGTGCCGAAGTTCCGCGCGGGCGTCCGCGTCTAGCTGATCACCGTCTGACCGTCGGGTCACCCGGGTGGCGGCTAGCGTGGGTGACATGAGCTCGCGCCTCGGTTCTGCCCTGTCGTCCGTCCTGCCCGGTCCGCTCGCGGCGGCCACGGGCCAGCGCACGGTGAGCGTCGTCCGGCTCCAGGGCGTGATCGCCGCGAACAGCGCGCCGGTGCCCCGGGCGGTCATCAACATCACCGCGGTGGAGGACGCGCTGCGCCGCGCGTTCACCGCCGACCGCGTCCAGGCCGTGGCGCTGATGATCAACTCGCCGGGTGGGTCGGCCACCCAGTCCGCGCTGGTCGCCGACCGCATCCGCGGCCTCGCCGAGGAGCACGAGGTCCCGGTGCTGGCGTTCTGCGAGGACGTGGCCGCCTCCGGCGGGTACTGGCTGGCGTGCGCCGCCGACGAGATCTACGCGCACCCCACCTCGCTCGTCGGCTCGATCGGCGTCGTCTCCGGCGGGTTCGGGCTCCAGGGGCTCATCGAGCGCTACGGCATCGAGCGCCGCCTGCACACGGCCGGGCAGAACAAGGCCCGCCTGGACCCGTTCCAGCCCGAGAAGGCCGAGGACGTGGAGTGGCTGCTCGGGATGCAGGGCGAGCTGCACGAGATGTTCATCCAGTGGGTCCGCACCCGGCGCGGCGACGCGCTGCAGGAGCGGGAGACCCAGCGGAGCGGAGCTCGACCCGACGAGACCGACGACCTGTTCACCGGCGAGGTGTGGACCGGCAAGCGGGCGCGGGAGCTGGGCCTGATCGACGACCTCGGCACGGCGCGCGAGGTCCTCAGGCGCCGCTTCCCGGACGCCGAGCCGGTCACCGTCGAGCCGCGGCGCCCGCTGCTCGCGCGCCTCGGGCTGGGCGGGGTGCTGGCGCCCCTGGCGCCGCTCGCGGGGGCGGGCATCGACCCGGTCGGCTCGGCGCTCGAGTGGGTCGAGCACCGGGCGCTGTGGAGCCGTTTCGGGCTCTGAGGGCGCTGCGCGTCGCGCATTCGTCACCCACCGTCGCACGCACGGACCTAGGCTCCCGGGGTCAGGGCGAGCCCGTGCGGGAGGTGGTGGACCGTGCCGGTCCCCGACGTCCCGTGGGGCGGTCGCGACACGTCCGTCCTGAGCCACGAGCTCATCCACCGCTGGGTCAACGAGGGCGCCGACCCCGCCGCGATCGACTCGGCCCGCCGGCGCCACGCCGCGCGCGGCGACGAGCTCCGGGCCGCGGCCCAGCGCCTCGAGCGCGCCCACGTGCAGCTGGGGGCCTCCTGGCGCGGTCGTGACGCCGACGCGGCGGCGGCGCACGTGCGCACGCTCGTGGCGCGCATGAGCCGGCTCGGCGACGCCGTGACCGGGCAGGCGGGCAGCCTGCAGGGGGTCCGTGACGCGCTGGCGCGCGTGCAGTCCCTGGTCGGGCCGCCGCGCGCGCCCGCGCTGCCCGTCCTCGGGCGCACACCCGCCACCCCGGGCCTCGCCGGGGCGCTGGCCGCCGGGGGCCCGGCCGACGGGTTCGGGGCCTTCCAGGCCGCGCAGGCCGAGGAGCGCGCGGCCCAGGGCGCCTACCGGGCGTATCTCGAGCAGACCGGGCTCGCCGCACGCGGTGCCCCGTCCGCGGTCGACCGTCTCGCCGGACGCTCCCCGCTCGGCGCCGCGCCCGAGGTCGGCGGCACCGCCCGCGGCACCATGGCCTCGCCGCCGGGTCCCGGCGCGGGCGGCGGGGCCTCGGCACGCGGCGGTGTCCTGGCGCGGGCGGCCGGGCCGGCGCGCGGACCCGGGGTGCCGGGAGCGCCGGGGGTCGGCGGAGCGCCCGTGGGTGGCGCCCCGGTCGGCGGGGCTGCGGGTGGCCGTGCCGCGGTGCCGCCGGGGAGCGGGGTCGCGGGCGTCCCGCCCGGCGCGGGCCGACCGGACGCGGCACGGCCCGGCGCGGTCGGGCGGTTCGTGACGAGGCTGCTCGGCGGCACCCCGCCGGCCGCCGGCGAGGCGCCGGGACGCCCGTCGGTGCCCGGCGCGGGTGGGGCGAGCGCCGGTCCGGGTGGCCGGGGCGGCGGTGGCGTGCCGCCCGGCGTGACGGGCGGCGGCAGCGCCTCCGCGCGCGGTCCCGGCACGCCGGTGGGTCCCACGGCGGCCGACCGCCTCGCGGGTGGCGGGGCGCCGGTGCGCGGCGGGCCGCCCGAGCGGCGGCCGGACGAGCGCCGGCCGTCCGGTGCGCGGCGCGCCGGTGGTGGCGGCGGGCCCGGTGCGGGCGGCGCAGCCGGTGGGTCCGGTGGGTCCGGTGGCGCCGGAGTGGGCGGTGTCGGCGGGCCGGGTACCGGCTCGCCCGGCGGGTCCTGGCCCGAGAGCGCCTCGCCCGCGGGCAGCGGGTCGTCCCCGGGGTCCTCACCCGGGGGGCCCGGCCGGCCGGGCTCTCCCGGGTCGTCGGCGGCTCCCGGGACGTCCCCAGGGGCCTCGCCGGCCGGGGCGTCGGGGTGGCTCCCACCGGACGGACCCACCCACCCGGCCTCCGGGTCGGGTCCCACGAGCACGCCCGGCCCCGCGGGCACGTCCCCGGCGCTGGGCTCGGGTGCGGCCGTGGGTGCCTCCGGCGCGCCTCCGACGGACAGCGGCGGGGGCTGGACGGGGTCCGGGCCACCGCCGACGGCGTCTCCCGGCCCGGCGGCGCCGGGCGTCCCGCTCGTCCCGCCGGTCGCGGGCGCCGCGAGCTCGACCGGGCCCACCGGCGCGTCCGGCATCCGCCACCCCGAGTACCTCGTCGACGCCGACCCCTGGCGCGACCCCACCGACGACCCCGACGAGCGCCGCCTGGTGACCCCACCCGTGATCGGGGAGCAGGACGACCGGTGACCGGCGTCGTGCTCGACCGTCACGAGCTGCTCTGGGTGCTCGAGCAGTGCGGCGCCGGGTGGCCGTACCCGCTGCGCCCGGTGCACTGGTCCGCCGAGACCGACGAGGAGGTCCGCCGGCACCGCACCGCCACCGAGCAGGCGCTGCGGGCGCGCGGCCTGCTCGAGCCCGCGCCCGCGCGGCTGCTCCTCGACGCCGGACAGGCGGTCGCCGGCTGGGTGGTCGCCGTCGACCTGGTCCGGAGGGACGCGAGTGCGCCGCTCGCGGCCGTCGCGCTCACCGATGGCCGCAGCGCGGCGGTGCTCGCGTCGCCCGAGCACGCCGCGGCGCCCGTCCGCGTGTCGCCGTGCCCGCCCGACGGGTTGGCCGAGGCCCTGTTCGCGCTGGTCCCGCCCGTGCCGCCCGGCGAGGGCCCGGCCGTGCCGGTGCCGTCCGGCACCACCCCCACCGACCTGCCGATCACCCAGCGGACCGCCCGGTCGCGGGACTTCGCCGAGGACCTCCTCGCGACCGTCACCGCCGTCACGCAGGTCGGGGTGGCCGACCGGCACGACGGCGTGCCCCGCCGCGTCGCCCCGCCCCTGTGCTGGCTCGACGGCCCGCGGGGGCGGCACGTCCTGCGCGTGCCCCCGGCACGCCCGCCCCTGCTGGTTCCCGCGACCGGCGGACAACTGCTCACCGACGTCCGTACCGTGCTGACCGACGCGGCCGTGCCGCGCCCGTCCGGAAGGAGCACCGCATGAGCGCGCCGGAGCCGCCGAGGGAGGCAGCGGGCTCGGCCGGTGGCGAGGCCGCCATGAGCCCGGACGAGGCGCGCGCGTTCGCCGGGAAGGTCGACGCGCTCGAGCTGGGCGTCACGGAGGCGCAGGCGGCGCTCGACGGGCTCGGGGCGGAGTCGCTGGCGGTCGGGTCGGGCGAGGACAACGCGGCGATCGCCGCCTGGTACCGCGAGCTGGTGATGTCGGACACGGTGCCCGCGGCACGGTCGCTCGCCGCGGAGCTGGCCGAGCTGCGTCAGGCCGTGCGCGAGAGCGCCGCGGTGTGGGAGCAGGCGGACGCCGACGCGGCCGCATCGGTGCGGCTGGAGCCCGGGCAGGACTGAGGGGGGCCGTCGGCGTCGATCGGGTGGACCAACGCCGTCCCCCCGAACGGGTGGTCCGTGCTCGCCACGCCCCCATCGGGTGACGGCACGCCGGGCGTGGACGACGGGGCACGGCAGGGTGGCGAGCCGATCGGGTCCTATCGTGGACGTGCGAACCTCGGCTGGGCAGGATGGCGTGGCAGTGAACACGAACGAGAACGACGGACTCGTAGTACTCGCCGTCGACGATGAAGAACCGGCGCTCATGGAGCTCGCCTACCTGCTCGAGCAGGACCAGCGGGTGGGCACCGTGCTGCGGGCCTCCGACTCGATCTCCGCCCTGCGGATCCTCACCGGTGGTGACCGGGTGGACCTCGGTGGCTTCTCCGGGGGAACACCACCCGCGGGCCTGCCGGCGCCCGCGAAGCAGTCCGACGTGGACGTCCTGTTCCTGGACATCCGCATGCCCGGCCTCGACGGCCTGGAGCTCGCGAACGTCCTGTCGCGGTACGTCATCCCGCCGTCGGTCGTCTTCGTGACGGCGCACGACGACCGCGCGGTCGAGGCGTTCGACGTCGGCGCGGTCGACTACCTGCTCAAGCCGCTGCGGCCCGAGCGCCTCTACGCGTCCCTGTCGCGGATCCTGTCCTCGCGCGGCACCACGGTGCCCGTCGAGCCCGCCGCCGACGAGGAGGGCGACGACGAGGTGATCCCGGTTGAGCTCGCCGGCACCACGAAGCTGGTGCAGCGCTCGACGGTGCGGTGGGTCGAGGCGCAGGGCGACTACGCGCGCCTGCACACCACCGAGGGCAGCCACCTCGTGCGCATCCCGCTCTCGGTGCTCGAGGAGCGCTGGTCGGACGCCGGGTTCGTGCGGATCCACCGCTCGTACCTCGTCGCGCTGCCGCTCATCACCGAGCTGCGCCTGGCCGGCTCCGGGTACGTCGTCCGGCTGGGCAGCGGCGGCGACGTCGCCGAGCTGCCCGTCAGCCGCCGGCACACCCGTGAGCTCAAGGACCGTCTCGTCCGCTCGACGAAGCAGGCCTGGGGCCGACGATGACCTCCCCCGGCGGTCCGGCGCGGGCCTCGGGGCCCGTCCCGGAGACCGCCGGGACGGACGGGGTCGACGGTCCCGCCCGAGGCTCCGCCGCCGGTGCCACGGCCTCCAGCGACGGGGCGGGCGACGGCGCCGGCGACGGCGCCGCCGAGCCGGCCCGGCCGGCGACGGCCGCCGAGAGCCTGCGCCCGGTGCCCGCCCCCGAGCGGTCCCCCGACGGCGACGCCCGGGAGACCGGGCCCGCCGACGGCACCCCGGACGGCCGGGCGGGGGAGACGTCGGAGGGGTGGGACGGCCAGGGCCCCGACACGGGCACGGTGCGCCGGTCCCGTCCCTCGCGCTCGCCGCGCAGCAGCGGGGTGCCGACGCCGCCGAGCCCCATGAACGCGACGCCGACGACGGGCACGACGGGCACGCCGGGCACGCCGGGCACGCCGGGCACGCCGGGCACCGCGAGCCCGCCCTCCGGCACGGCGGCGCCCGCGGGAGCGTCCCCGGGATCCCCGGGACCCACCGGCCGCGCCCCGGTCGCCGTGCCCGACCCGCCGCGACGTCCCGTGCCGCCGACGTTCGCCTCGCCCGGCCAGCCCCCGCCCGGCGTGGCCCGCCGCCACGGCCGGCACGCGCGCCCGGAGCAGCCCGGCGCGGTCCACACCCCGCCGAGCGGCTACCGCCCCCGCCACGCCGCCCCCGACGCGGAGACCGAGCAGTTCGCGGCGACGCCGGTGACGGGCCCGGGCGGCGTCGGACCGATGCCCCTCGCGGCGTCCACGGCCGCGCCGTCCGCGGGCGGCGCGCCGGTCGACGGCACCGCCGTCACCGCCGACACCCCGCTGGCGTCCGCACCCGGGGGCACGTTCCTGCACACCGGCCCCGGCGTCGTCGTCCCGCCCGTGTCCGACGGGCTGGACACCGGGTCGGAGCGCGTGCGGGTCGTGCTCGCCGAGCGCCGGGTGCCGACACGGGCGGTGCGCACCGTCGCCGAGATCGAGCAGCAGACCGAGACCGGCGAGCTGCTGCTGCGCAACCTCCTGCGCGCGCAGCTCGCGCTCGGGATGCGCCTCGGGCTGGTCGCGGTGTTCGTGCTGGGCGCGCTGCCCGTGCTCTTCCTCGTGCTGCCGCGGTTCGGGTCCTTCGAGGTCGCGGGCGTGACGCTGCCGTGGCTGGTCCTGGGCCTCGCGCCGTACCCGTTCATGCTGGCCCTGGCCTGGCTCTACGTCCGCACCGCCGAGCGCAACGAGCTCGACTTCGCCGACAACGTCGAGGACTGAGCGCGTGGACCTCGCGGGCATCGTCGCGCTCGTCGCCGTCGTCGTGGTCGGCGTCGTCACCATCGTCATCGGCTCGCTGGGCGTGCGGGTCGCACGCACCACCGACGACTTCCTCGCCGCCTCGCGCACCGTCGGCACCCGCGCCAACGCCGCCGCGATCTCCGGGCAGTACCTCTCGGCGGCGTCGTTCCTCGGTGTCGCGGGCATCGTGCTCAAGGACGGGGTCGACGGGCTCTGGTACCCGGTCGGCTTCACCGCGGGCTACCTCGCGCTGCTGTTCTTCGTCGCCGCGCCCCTGCGCCGCTCCGGGGCCTACACCGTGCCCGACTTCGCCGAGGTGCGGCTGGACTCGTCACTGCTGCGCACGGTCACGACGTGGTTCGTCGTGCTCATCGGCTGGCTCTACCTGCTCCCGCAGCTCCAGGCCGCGGGGCTCGCGCTCACCGTCATCACGACCTGGCCGACGTGGGTCGGGGTGGTGGCGGTCGGCCTCGTCGTCACCGCGAGCGTGACCTTCGGCGGCATGCGCTCGATGACCTTCGTGCAGGCCTTCCAGTACTGGCTCAAGCTCACCGCGCTCGCCGTACCGGTGCTCGTGCTCGTCGGGGTGTTCACGTTCGGACCGGACCGCGGTGGCGTGCCCCCGCCGCCCTCCTTCGACGAGGCCACCACCGTCGATGTGAGCACCCCGGTGACGCTGCAGGTCACGACGCCGGTGGAGATCGGGGTCCGCGGCGAGGTCGACGGCCGGACGATCAACGGGCCGGTGTCCTGGGGTCCCGGCCTGCACACCGTCGACGCGGGCACCGAGCTGCGCTTCCCGGCGGGCTCGGCGGTCCCGGTGGTCGCGGACGCGGACCCGGACGCCGCGTCCTGGTCGGCGCCGCTGACAGGGTTCGCCGAGGACGGCCACTCGCTGCTGGCGACGTACTCGCTGATCGTCGCCCTGCTGCTCGGCACCATGGGCCTGCCGCACGTGCTCGTGCGCTTCTACACCAACCCCGACGGCCGGGCGGCCCGCCGCACCACGGTGGTCGTGCTCGCCATGCTGGGCGGGTTCTACCTGCTCCCGGTCGTGCTGGGCGTGCTCTCGCGGCTGTACGTGCCGCAGCTGCTCGTCACCGGACAGACCGACGCGGCGGTGCTCCTGCTGCCCACCGCGGCCCTACCGGGGTGGGCGGGCATCGCCCTGGCGGCGCTCGTCGCGGCCGGCGCCTTCGCGGCGTTCCTGTCGACGTCGTCGGGCCTGTTGCTCTCCGTCGCCGGCGTGCTGTCGACGGACCTGCTGCCCCGCCGACTGGGTGACTTCCGCATCGCCGCCCATGTGGGCGGCGTGGTGCCGATCGTCGCGGCGCTGGGCGCCACGCGCCTCGACTTCTCACTCACGGTGTCCCTGGCGTTCGCGCTCGCCGCCTCCACCTTCTGCCCCCTGCTGGTGCTCGGCATCTGGTGGAAGGGCCTGACCGACCGCGGCGCGGTGATCGGCATGCTCGTCGGCGGCGGGGTGGCGGTCGCCGCGGTCGGCTCGACCCTCGCGGGCGTCGCGCCCGAGGGCGCGGCGGGCGTGCTGCTCGCCCGGCCCGCCCTCGTCACCGTGCCGCTGACGTTCCTGGTCATGGTGCTCGTCAGCAGGTCGACGCCGCACCGCGTCCCCACCAACGTGGGGCGCACCCTGCTGCGCCTGCACGCCCCCGAGCGACTCGGCCTCGGCGACGCCCGGCGTGGCGCGCGGCCGACGGCCTGATCCACACCCGCGCATCACGTAATCTTCCCGCGACGCTGCGTGAGCACATGCCACGCGGCGTGATGCCCCGGACCGATCCGGACGAACGGGAGGATCAGGATGGCTGGTCCCCGGGTAGGCCGAGTGAGATCGCTGTGAGTAGTCACACGAATGGGCTAAGAGATGTGACGCACGGCGGTCTATGGTTCGGCGCGATCGCGACGACGACGGACGACCACGTGGAGACCTCGTGAGTGCCACCGACGACAACCCAGGTGGGCCGAGCGCGTCCTCGGCCGCCACGTCAGACACCCCGACCGCGTACCAGGAGGTGCAGCGCTCGCCGGAGTTCGTGTCGCTCCGACGTCGCTGGCGCGGCTTCATCTTCACCATGAGCGCGGTCTTCCTGGGCTGGTTCCTGGTCTACGTGCTGCTGTCCGACTTCGCCCACGGCGTGGTCGACACCCGCCTGGGCAGCACGAACTTCACCGTCGGACTGCTGCTGGGCCTGCTGCAGTTCGTGTCCACGTTCCTCATCGCGACGCTCTACGTGCGCTTCGCCAACCGGAACCTCGACGACGACGCCGAGGCGCTGCGCCTGCGCGTGGAGGAGAAGCTGTGAGCACCCAGGTCGGGAGCCCCGCGCTCAACATCGGGATCTTCGCCCTCTTCGTCGTCGTGACGCTGCTGATCGTCTACCGGGTCAGCCGCGCGTCGAACACGGCCTCGGACTACTACGCCGCCGGCAGCTCGTTCACCGGGCCGCAGAACGGCATCGCGATCTCCGGCGACTACCTGTCGGCCGCGTCGTTCCTCGGCATCGCCGGCGCGATCGCCGTCAACGGCTACGACGGCTTCCTCTACTCCATCGGCTTCCTCGTCGCCTGGCTCACGGCGCTGCTGCTCGTCGCCGAGCTCCTGCGCAACGTCGGCCGCTTCACCATGGGCGACGTCCTGAGCTTCCGGATGCGCCAGCGGCCGATCCGCGCCGCCGCGGCCGTGTCGACGCTGCTGGTGTCGTTCTTCTACCTGCTGGCCCAGATGGCCGGCGCCGGCGGCCTGATCTCGCTGCTGCTCGGCGTGAAGAACACCCCCGGCACCCCGTTCGACGGCCAGTCCCTGGTCATCGCGGTGGTCGGCATCCTCATGGTCATCTACGTGCTCTACGGCGGCATGCGCGGCACCACCTGGGTGCAGATCATCAAGGCCGCGCTGCTGGTCGTCGGCGCCGCGGTGATCACCGTCTGGGTGCTCGGCCTCTACGGCTTCAACCTGTCGAGCCTGCTCGGCGCCGCCGTCGAGAACACCGGCAAGCCGCTGCTCGACGCCGGCAACCAGTACGGCAAGACGCTGACGACGCAGCTCGACTTCCTGTCGCTGGCCCTCGCGCTGGTCCTCGGCACCGCAGGCCTGCCGCACATCCTCATGCGGTTCTACACGGTGCCCACGGCCAAGGAGGCCCGCCGCTCGGTCCAGTGGGCGATCTGGATCATCGGCATCTTCTACCTGTTCACGCTGGTCATCGGCTACGGCGCCGCGGCGCTGCTGCCCCGGGGCACCCTGACCTCGGCCAACGTCAACGACGCGGCCCCGCTGCTCGCCTTCCAGGTCGGCGGCACGCTGCTGCTCGGCATCATCGCCGCGATCGCGTTCGCGACGATCCTCGCCGTCGTCGCCGGTCTGACGATCACCGCCGCGGCCTCGTTCGCGCACGACATCTACGCGAACGTGATCAAGGACGGGAACCCGGAGCCGGGCATGGAGGTCAAGGTGGCCCGGCGGACGGCACTCGTCGTCGGCATCGTGGCCATCGTCGGCGGCATCCTCGCCAACGGCCAGAACATCGCCTTCCTCGTGGCCCTCGCCTTCGCGGTGGCCGCGTCGGCGAACCTCCCCACGCTGCTGTACTCGCTGTTCTGGCGGAGGTTCAACACCACGGGGGCGCTGTTCAGCATCTACGGCGGCCTGGCGATCTGCATCCTGCTGATCATCTTCTCGCCGGTGGTGTCGGGCGGACCGACGTCGATCTTCGGTGAGAGCGTCGACTTCGCGTTCTTCCCGCTCCAGAACCCGGGCCTCGTCTCGATCCCGCTGTCCTTCCTGCTCGGCGTGATCGGCACGATGATCGGCTCCCGTGAGCCGGTCAACGAGGTCAAGTTCGCCGAGATGGAGGTCCGGTCGATGACCGGCGCGGGCGCGTCCCGCGAAGCGGTCGACCACTAGTCCCGCACGCGCCGGAGCCCGTCCGTCCCCATCGGGGCCGGGCGGGCTCCGTCGTGTCGGCCGGGGTGGGTGTGCGCTCACGGCCGCCTCGCCGGACCTGTGATGGGATGGGCACCGTGAGCCACCCCGGACCCCCCTCGGTCGGACCCGGCGAGATCCCGCCCGGCGCCACGCTGCTCGACGTGCGCGAGGACGACGAGTGGGCGGCCGGGCACGCGCCGGACGCGGTGCACCTGCCGATGTCGCAGATCACCGGGCGGCTCGACGAGATCCCGGACGGCCCGCTGGCCGTGGTGTGCAAGGTCGGGGGCCGGTCGGCGCAGGTCACCGCGTTCCTCGTCCAGCGCGGGCACAAGGCGGTCAACGTCAGCGGCGGCATGCTGGCCTGGGAGGCCGAGGGGCGGCCGATGACCGCCGAGGGCCCCGGGCCGGCGGCGGTGATCTGAGGGCCGCGCCGTGACCTGTCCGCGGTGCGGGCGGCCCCAGCCGCCCCCGGACGCGCCGGGGGCGCCGCGCGCGGGCGCGACGCGGTACTGCGTGCACTGCGGTCGGGTCCTCGCGGGCGTGCGCTGGGTGGCGCTGCCGCCGGACGCGCTGCGCCCCCGCGAACCACGGGCCCCCCGCCGCCCGTACACCGGGCCCCCGCGCTACCGCGCGACCCCGCGCTGGAGCCTGCGCAGCTGGATGCCCGCGCCCGAGCCCGGCGCCGAGGGTGCGCTGCCGGCCCCGCCGCCGCGCGAGCCCGACGAGGTCCTGCGCCGCCGGGGCGGGCTGCTCGTCCGGGTGGCGACGGTGACCGCGGTGCTCGCCGGGCTCGGGGCGCTCGCCGAGGCCGTGCGCTACGGGCTGCTCGTCGCGAGCCGCAGCACGGCGCTCCCGTCCGGGCCGGTCACCGCCTCCGACGCGCTGGTCGCCCTGCTCGGCGTGCTCGCCCCGGCGGCGGCGCTGGCGACCGGCGTGCTGTTCCTGTGGTGGCTGCACCTGGCCCGCGGGATCACGGCGACCTTCTCGGGCACGCGCCCGGCGCGGCGGTTCCGGGCCGTCGTCGTCGGCAGCGTGCTGCCCGGCCCCAACCTCACCGTGCCCGGGTCGGCGCTCACCGAGCTCGAGCACGCCGCCTCCGGGCTGCCGCGCGACGAGCGCCCGCGCCCGTCGACGCCGGTGCGCCGCTGGTGGGTGGCGTGGGACGCGAGCGTGGTGCTCGGGGTCGCGGCCGTGCTGCGCGGGCTGGGGGCGAGCACCCAGGCGCTGGCGGACTCGGTGCTCCTGCACGCCATCGCCGACGTCGCGGCGGCCGTGGCGGCGCTCGCGACCGTCCGGGTCGTCACCCACCTCACCGAGCTGATCGCCCCGCAGCTGCGGCCCGCGGGGCGGGAGGCGGTGCTGGGGGTGGGGCCGGCCCGGTCCGCCGGCGGGGCGGCGTCAGCCGGTGCTGCCGAGGACGGCGATGCCGCCGGCGGCGGGCGGGGCCGTGGGGTCGGTGCCGAGGTCGGGTGACATCTCGCGGGCGACGAAGTCCTCGACGTGGAAGAGGTTGTCGCCGGCGCGGCGCACGATGCGCAGGAGCGTGGTCATCGAGGCGACCTCCTCGACCTGCTCCTTGAGGTACCACTGCATGAACTGCTCGCCGAGGTAGTCGCCCTCGTCGCGCGCGGTGCGGGCCAGCGTCGCGATCTGGTCGGTGACCGTGCGCTCCTGGGCGAGCACGAGCTCGACGACCTGCTCCACCGAGTCGAAGTCGGCGCGCACGTCGTCGATGCCCGGGATGGACACGGGCAGGTCGTTGTCGAGGAGGAACTGCACGATGCCCATCGCGTGGTTCCGCTCCTCCAGTGCCTGGGCGTAGAAGTGCGCGGCCAGCTGGGGGAGGTCCTGGTCGTCGCAGTACACGGCCACCGCGGTGTACTGCTGCGAGGCCGTGAACTCGTTGCGGATCTGCGCCCGGAGCAGCTCGTGGAACGTCGCGGCGGACATGCGCCCGAGTCTAGGTGTTCCGCCCGGTCCTCAGGTGCGCGCCGAGCGCCGCCCGTGCTTGCCGCCCGACCGCGGCGCCGGGACCTCGGTGCTCGTGCGCCCCGCCGCCCCGTCGGCGACCGGGATCGCGCCCGACCAGCCGAACTGCTCGGTGTGGATGCGCGCCGGTGGGACGCCGAGCTGGTCGAGGGCGGCGAGCGACCCGGCGGTGACCGACGGCGAGCCGCACACGAAGTAGTCGAGGTCGTGGCGCGCGGCGAGGTCGTCGGGCAGGACCTCGTCGAGCAGCTCGGCGTCGATCCGGCGGCCCTCGGTGCGCGTGACCCGCAGGTCGAGGCGCCGGGCGAGGGCGGTGAGCTCGTCGGCGAACAGTGGCTCGGTGCCGCGCTCGGCGAGGACGAGGCGGTGGGTACGGGTGTCACCGCCGTCGGCGAGGGTGCGCAGCATGCTCATCATCGGCGTGATCCCGACGCCGCCCGCGAGCAGCACGAGGCCCGCCGACCCGGGCGCCGCCGCGTCGGTGAACGAGCCGTGCGGGCCGTCGAGCCAGACCTTGCTGCCGGTGCGCAGCGTCGAGAGCAGGCCGGAGAAGTCGCCCTGGTCGCGGACGGTGAGCTCGAGGCGGCCGGTGACCCGCGCGCTCGACGCGATCGTGAACGGGTGCTCCTCGGTCCCGACCACCGCGCGGCGCAGGCGCAGCCAGACGAACTGTCCGGGCGAGAAGCGCAGGCCACCGCGGCGCAGGTGCACGGGGGCGAGCACGAGCGTCGAGACCGTCGGGCTCTCGCGGCGCACCCCGTAGACGACGTAGGCGCCCTGGCGGGAGAACAGCGGGCGCCACACCCAGCGGTGCGCGAGCACCCCGAGCAGCACCAGCACCAGCGCCGAGAGCACGACGCGCATGACCGGGTCGGTGACGAGGTTGCCCAGCCAGAACACGTGCAGGCCGGCGAGGACGAGCGCCGCGGCGGCGAGCAGGACGTGCAGGCGCGCCCAGATCTCGTAGCGTGCGCCGGGCCGCCGGCCCCGGACCGCGACCAGCCCGACCAGCAGGAGCGCGACGACCGACGTCCACCCGGCCTTCGCCGCCTCCGTCGCCCGGAACGGGTTGAGCAGGATCGGGTGGTTGGCGACGGCCACGGCGAGGTGCAGGCCGACCAGGAGGATCGCCAGCGTCCCGAGCCAGCGGTGCAGGCCGATCACCTTCTCGACCCCGAACGCCCGCGTCAGCGAGCGCACGCGGCTCGGCACGACGACGACCACGATCAGCAGGCTCAGGGCGAGCAGACCGAGCCCGACCGACAGCATCCCGAGCACCGAGGTCCCGCCGGCGCGAGCGGCCATGAGGGCGACGGGGAGCACCACGAGGGCGGCGAGCCCCGCCCCCCACAGCACACGGGTCAGCTTCAACGGCACGGCGCGGAACGGTAGGCAGTGTCGATCAGTCGCCCCGGCGCGTCTGAGAACCGCGGGTGGTGTGACGCGACGACGGGCGCCCAGGGCGCGCCCACCCGCCCAAGCTTCCCCCGATCGGGGCAACCGGTGCTCCGTCTGCGGCTCGGGGTTCTCAGGTTCGTCAGGTCGTGTCCTCGGGGTGGACGGCGCACGGGGTGGTGCCAGCGTGGCGTCCATGCTGACACCCAACGTCAGGAAATCCCCCAGCTCGGACCGCCGCGCGCAGGTCCGGTCCACCGTGCAGGATGCACCGCGTGATCCCGTCCTCGAGCACGTCCCGGTCGCAGCGGCGTCGACGGACCGCCGCGGTCCTCGCCCTCACGGCGGCGACCGCCGCGCTCGTCCCGCCGGTGCTGCGGTCCCTGCGGGGCGCGCCGCGGTTCGACCGCGCAGCTGCGGCGGCCGGGGTGTCGTCGCAGTTCGACCAGGACGCCGCGTCGTACGACCGCCTCGTCGGCGCCAACCCCGGCTACCACGAGCACCTGCGCCTCTCGGCCCGTCGCCTCGACCTCCCCGACCGCGGCGCCGGCGCCGTGCTGCTCGACGTCGGCTGCGGCACCGGGCTCTCGACGGCGGCGCTGCTCGAGACCTATCCCGAGGCCCGGATCGTCGCGGTCGACGCGTCGGCGGAGATGCTCGCCAAGGCCCGCGAGAAGGCGTGGCCGGACACCGTGCGCTTCGTCCACGCGCGGGCCGAGGACATGACCGCCGCCCTGGCCGGCGAGGGCCCGTTCGACGGCCTGCTCGCCGCCTACCTCGTGCGCAACCTCCCCGACCGCGACGCCGGCGTCGCCGTGCTCGTCGACCACCTCAAGCCCGGCGCCCCGATCGCGGTGCACGAGTACTCGGTCGCCGACTCCGGCTACGCCCGCGCCGTGTGGACCGCCGTCTGCTGGGCCGTGATCATCCCGCTCGGCCGGCGCGTCACCGGCGACGCCTCGCTCTACCGCTACCTGTGGCGCAGCGTCCTCGCCTTCGACGGCCTCGCGCGCCTCGAGCAGCGGCTGCGCGACGCGGGGCTGCGCGAGGTGCACACCCGGCCCGTCGACGGCTGGCAGCGCGGGATCGTGCACACGGTGCTCGGTCGCCGCTGATCGGCGTCGTCGCAGCGAACGTGCTGTTCGCTGCCTCTACGCGGAGGAACTCCCCGTTCGCGTCCGCGGGGCAGCGGCTCGCCGAGTGATCAACGGGGACTTCGCGCGCCTAGAAGCAACGAGATACCCGTTCGCTCCGACAAACGCCGCGAGCCTCAGCCCCGGCGGCGGGCGGCGCGGACGGCGTAGGTCCGCTCGGCGTACTCGATGTCGTCGGTCCAGAGGCGCTTGGCCGCCCACTCCATCGCCGGCCGTACCAGCGCCTGGACCCGCCGGGCCTTCGCGAACCCCGGACGCGGGGAGTGGGCGATCGTCGCCTCGACGACCGCGGTGCGGGGGCGGCCGTCGGGGTGGGGTGCCAGCGGCGTCGCGTGGGTCTCGACGACGCTGCCCGCGCCCTCGCCGTCGGTGATGTGCATGACGATCGTGCGCGGCTCCGGGCACGTGAACCGCGCGCGCACCGGCACGCCCCAGTTCCTCGTCAGCCGGAACGCGACGCGCAGGTCGAAGTGGTCGTCGGCCTCGGCGGCGTCGCGACCGGGCGCGCGCTCCACCCGCAGGTCGGCGAACGAGTGCGGGTGGAACCAGGCGCCGTGCCAGGGGTCGAGCCGGTTGGCGATGACGTCGGCGGGCTCGCACGTGCCGACCATCGACGCGACGGCCACGAGGCTCTCGGCCACCGGCGGGCGGGCGGGCAGGATCGGCGCGTCGGTCGGCTCCTCGCGCCCCACGGCGTCCAGACGCACCCAGGCCAGCGCCCCGTCGTCGTGGGCGGGCAGCGTGCGCCAGCCGGCGCGTCCCGACGGGCCGAGTGCGAGGCCGTGCCAGCGGCAGATCAGCTCGCAGCCCGACTGCACCGCCGTCGACATGTCCGCCCCGAGGTGCGGGCACGCGCCGGGCCCGGCGTGCAGCATCCCCTCGGGCGAGCGCCACAGCACGAGCTCGACGCCCGCGACGGTCGTGCCGAACGGGGTGCCGGTGCGGATGTCGCGGCTCGCGCCGACGACGTACCAGTTGCCCGACGGCCGCGCCTGGGCGCGCGCCAGCGCGGCGTCGATGATCCCGACCTTGGCCTCGCGCCAGGTCGGCTCCATCGCCGCCCACTCCTGCCCGGACAGCCGCCGCAGCGGGTGGACCGGTTCGCGCCGTCGCGCCCTCAGCACGCGCCGCACGCTAGGCCGGGCGCCGTAGTGCCGCAGTGGGGAGACGCGGCCTGTGGCCGGACGCACGTGCTGCTGCGCCGAACGTGCGGCGTCAAGCGGTCAGACGAGCGGAGCCCGCTCCCACGGGCACGACAGGCAGCGGGGCCCGCCGCGCCCCGAACCGAGCTCGAAGCCCTCGATGGTCAGCACCTCGATCCCGGCCGCGGCGAGCTTCGCGTTCGTCGTCGTGTTCCGCTCGTAGGCGACGACGCGCCCCGGCGACAGGGCGAGGGTGTTGTTGCCGTCGTCCCACTGCTCGCGCTCGGCGGCGATGGACTCCAGGCCGGTGTCGACGGCCCGCAGCGTGTCGATGCCCATGGCGCGCGCCGCCGCCGGGCGGAACGGCTCGGGGCCGGTGATGTGCAGGTGCTCGGCGCCGTCGGGCCGGATCGTCCACGCCTCGAGCCGGTCGAGCACGCCCGGGTAGATCACCATCGTGTCGACGTCGACCATCGTCGCCACCGTGTCGAGGTGCATCGTCGCCCGCCGCTGGGCGATGGGGACGGCGAGCACGGTGTGGGCGAGGCCGTCGGCGAACATCGCCCGGGCGAACGACTCGGCCCCCGCCGCGCTCGTGCGCTCGCCCACCCCGACCGCGAGCACGCCGGGCGCGAGCAGCAGCACGTCGCCGCCCTCGACCGCCGACGGGTCGCGCGGCGCGGTCGGGGCCACCACGCCCAGCTCGGGGTGGTGACGCTGCGCCAGCGCGACCAGCGACGCCTCCCGCCGCCGCGCGGGCATGCCCATCGACGAGGCCACGACGCGCGGCCCGACGCGCACCGACGAGTCGCGGGTGAACATGAGGTTGGGCAGCGGGTCGACGGCGAAGTCGTGCGGGCCCGCCATCGCGCGCACGAGCGAGCTGCCCGTCACCGCGAGCTCGGCGAAGGTCCGCCCGCCCACCAGCACGTCCGCGAGCGCGGCGTCGTCGAGCTCGGCGAGCTCCGCGCGCACCGCCCCGCCCAGCTCGCGACCCAGGGTCCGCTCGTCGACGGCGTCGGCGATGCCCTGGTCCCGTGCGGCCGGGACCGCGGCGAGCGCCTCGGCCAGCACGTCGGCGAGCAGCAGCACCCGCACGCCCTCGCGACGCAGCAGGTCGGCGAAGGCGTCGTGCTCGAGCTGCGCGCGCTCGACCCACGGGATGCCGTCGAACAGCAGCCGGTCGGCGTTGCGGGGCGTCAGCCGCTCGAGCTCGGGGCCCGGGCGGTGGAGCACGACCGTGCGCAGGTCGCCGACCTCGGAGTCCACGTGTGGCACGTCCACGGTCGGCGACCCTAGGGCGGCCGCTCTACTGTGCGCGCCATGGGACTGCTCGAGGACAAGGTGGTCGTGGTCACCGGTGCCGGGCGCGGCATCGGCCGCGGTGAGGCGATGGAGTGCGCACGGCAGGGGGCGGCGGTCGTCGTCGCGGAGTTCGACGCGGAGGCCGGCGAGGAGGTGGCGAAGGAGATCACCGCGGCCGGCGGCCGGGCGATCTCGGTACCCGGCGACGTCGCGGACGCCGACGTGGCCGACGGGCTGGTGACCACCGCGGTGGAGCAGTTCGGCGCGCTCGACGCCGTCGTCAACAACGCCGGCATCCTGCGCGACCGGACGCTGGTCAAGATGTCGGACGCCGAGTGGGACGACGTCATCCGCGTGCACCTGCGCGGGCACTTCGCCCCCACGCGCGCCGCGTGCCGCTACTGGCGGGAGAGCGAGCGGCCCGGGCACCTCGTCCACACCGCGTCGACCTCGGGCATCCTCGGCAACTTCGGCCAGTCCAACTACGGCGCGGCCAAGGCGGGCATCGCGGCGTTCTCGACGATCGTGGCGATGGAGATGGCCCGCTACAACGTCACCTCGAACGCCATCGCCCCCTCGGCGCTGACCCGCATGACCGAGGCGCTGCTGCCCCCGGACGTGCGCGAGGACCGGCGGGCGAGCCTCGAGCGCGGCGAGTTCGACTTCTTCGACCCCGACAACGTCGCGCCCTTCGTCGCCTACCTGGCCTCGGACCACAGCAGCCACATCAGCGGCAAGGTCTTCGGCGTGCAGGGCGACTCGGTGGAGCTCTACCAGCCGTTCACGTCGGTGGCCGAGATCCGCGGCGACGGGCACCGCTGGGACCCCGAGGCCATCCCCGGGCGCATGGCGGAGCTCTTCGAGCAGGCCGGCATCGACCCGGCGCCGGAGAACATGATGGCCCGCTCCCGGCACCGCATCGTCGGTTAGGCGGGCAGGAACGGCAGCGCACCGCGCAGCAGCGCCGAGCCGACGAAGGCGACGACGTCGAGCAGCGCGTGGGCGCCGACCAGCGGCCACAGCCGCCCGGTGCGCTGCCAGTACCGCCCGAACACCAGGCCCATGAGCAGGTTGCCGAGCCCGCCGCCGAAGCCCTGGTAGAGGTGGTACGACCCGCGCAGCACCGCCGAGATCGCCAGCGCCCGGTTCTCCGAGACGCCGAGGCGGCGCAGGCCGTGCAGCAGGTAGCCGACGACGAGCACCTCCTCGGCCCAGGCGTTGGCGCACGCGGAGACGATCAGCACGGGGACCGTCCACCACTGCTCGCCGAGCAGCGAGGGGATGACCGTGGTGTTGAGGCCCACCGCGCGGGTGGCGAGGTAGAGCCCGAGGCCCGGGATGCCGATGAGGGCCGCGAGCCCGACCGCGGCGAGCGCGTCGCGTCCCGGTCGCCGCCCGTCGAGCCCGACGGCGCGCGGGCCCGCCCCGGCCCGGACCAGCAGGTAGAGGCCCAGCGCCCCCCACGCCACCAGCGCGAACGAGCTCGCGAGCTGCGCGGCGAGGTCGGCCCACGGGTTGCGGGCGAGGCTCTCGTCGATGGCCACCCGGCGCTCGTCGAGCCGCACGGGCGAGGCCAGCGCGTCGAGCAGCGAGACGAGGCTCCGCACGCCCGAGAGCCCGAGCGTCACGGCGAAGACGACGACCAGCTCGGTGCGCAACAGCCGGCGCTCGCGCGGGACGAGGGGGGCGACGACCGGGCCGACGGGGCGCGTCCACCCGCGCCACAGGTCCCGCGCCGCCGCCACCGCGCCCAAGGTAGGGGAGCCGCGCGGCGGGTGCCCGCCACGGTTGGCCCAGCACGCCGGGGGCATCCCGCTCCCGTGACGCGCCACGCCCTGATCTCCGGGGCCAGCATCGCCGGCCCCGCGCTCGCCCACCAGCTCGCCGCTCGGGGCTGGCGCACGACGGTCGTGGAGCGGGCGCCGCGCCTGCGCGACGAGGGCCAGAACATCGACGTCCGTGGCGCCGGGCGCGAGGTCCTGCGCCGGATGGGTCTCGAGGACGCCGCCCTGGCCGCCGGGACGGGCGAGGTCGGCCTGCGGTTCGTCGACGACGACGGCGCCGCGGTGGCCGAGTTCCCGGCCGGGCAGGGCGACACGGCCGGCGGGACCGCCGAGATGGAGATCCTGCGCGGCGAGCTCTCGCGCCTCATCCACGAGCGCACGCAGGACACGACGGCGTACCGGTTCGGCGAGCAGATCCGCGACCTCGACGACCACGGCGACGGCGTCACGGTCCGGCTCGCCGGGGGCGAGGAGATCGAGGCCGACCTCGTCGTCGTCGCGGAGGGCACGCGATCGCGGACTCGGGACCTGGTGCTCCCCGACGCCGAGGTCACCGAGCTCGGCCTGCAGATCGCCTACCTGACGATCCCGCGCACCGCCGACGACGACCGCTGGTGGCGCTGGCACTCCGCGCCGGGCTCGCGCAGCACCAGCCTGCGTCCCGACAACCGGGGCACCACCCGGGCGATGCTCGCGTTCCTGGCCGACGTCCGCGGGCTCGGCGAGCTCGACCGGGACGCCCAGGTGACCGTCCTGCGCCGCACCTACGCCGACGTCGGCTGGGAGGCGCCGCGCGTGCTGGCGGCGCTGGACGACGCCTCGATGTACTTCGACGCCGTCGCCCAGATCCGGCTGCCGCGCTGGAGCACCGGGCGCACCGCGGTGCTCGGCGACGCCGCCTGGGCCACGGGCCCGTTCGGCACCGGGACGACGCTGGCGCTGGTCGGGGCGTACATCCTGGCCGGCGAGCTGGGGGACACCACCGACGTCACCACCGCGCTCGCCCGCTACGAGCAGCGGATGCGGCCCTTCGTCGCCCAGGCCCAGGACGTCAAGCCGGCCGCCCTGCGCGCGATGAACCCGCGGTCGGCGGCGGGCCTGGCGGTGCAGCGCCGGGTGCTCGGCCTCGCCGGGTCGCTCTCGTCGGTGTTCGGCGGGCTGGTCGAGAAGCTCGCGAGCCCGCCGGCGGACGCCGTCGAGCTCCCCGACTACCGGTTGACGGCCTGACCACCCGCCGGATCGATGCGGCAGCTCCGCGGGCTGCCGGCCGACGTCGGTAACCTCGATGGCGTGCTGCGCCTGCTCGCGACCCCCCGGTGGATCGGGTGGACGCTGTTCGCGCTGGCCGCCGTGCTCGTCTGCGGTGCGATGGCCTGGTGGCAGGTCGTGCGCGCCGAGTCCCCCGGCGGGTCGCTGCTGAACGCCGGCTACGCGTTCCAGTGGCCGCTGTTCGGTCTCTTCTTCGCCGCGCTGTGGTGGCGCATGCTGCGCGCCGAGGCGAGGGCGCTCGACGAGGTACAGGCGCAGCGCCGGGTGCGGGACGCCCCGACGCCCGTGCGCGCCGCCCCCGCCCACTCCCCGTTCGGGCCGCGGCCGGCGGGGGTCCGCCCCGGCGGGATGGACGCCGGGACGGGCGACGCGCCGGCGCCGGAGCGGGCGCGCTGGAACGCCATGTACGCCGCGCTGGCCGCCGGCGAGGAGCGTCGCGAGACCCCGGAGGAGAGACCGTCGTGACCACCAGCAGTCCCCCCGACGCACCGCCCACCCCGGAGGTCGTCGCGGCGCTGCGGCGCTACCGCGTCGGCGCGTGGGTGGTCGGCGTCGGGCTGCTCGTCCTCGTCCTGGTCGGGATGCCGCTGAAGTACCTGGGCGGGGACGGCACCGTGGTCGCGATCGTCGGGCCGATCCACGGCTTCCTCTACATGGGCTACCTGCTGCTCACCGCGGACCTCGCCTACCGCGACCGCTGGGCGGTCGGCAAGGCGGTCCTGGTGGCGCTGGCCGGGACGATCCCCTTCGTGTCGTTCGTGGCCGAACGGAAGATCACGCGCCCGCTGCGCGACGCGAGGTAGCGCGCAGGCCGGGCGCCTCGTCCGCGCCGCCGATGAGGGCGCGGACGGCCTCGCCGAGCTGACCGGGGCACGACAGCGGTGCGGCGAACGGCAGGCGCACGTCGTGGTCGTCACCCTCGCTCTCGACGCGCAGTCGCAGGCCGAACCGGTCGACGCCGAGCGGCGCGAGCCGGTGCCCGGGGCGGCGCAGGTGCACCGGCAGCCGCGGGACCAGCGCGGACAGCGTGCCGGCGTGGGCGGCGGCGAGGTGCGCGAGCCACGGGTCGCCGGTGGCCGCGACGGGGTCGGGCGGCGCGGCGGCCATCGCGGTCGGGGCGAGTGCCTCGGTGCCCTCGGCGTCGGAGAGCACGACCATCGCCGGCTCCAGGCGCAGCAGCGTCTCGCCGTGGCCGACGTCGAGCAGGCGCTCGTCGGGCAGCTCGGCGGCGATGCGCAGCGCGGCGCGGCGCGCGACCCGCAGCGGCAGCACCCGCAGCCGCCCGCTGACCCAGAGCAGGCCGCGCACCGGGCGCCGCACCGTCACCGGGGCGACGTCGGCGAGCTCCAGCATCACCGGCAGCAGGGCCTCGCCGCGCTCGCGCACCCGCAGCACCAGCGGGTGGTCCTCGGGGAACTGCAGGGTCGCCGCGCCCGTCGACGGCACGTGGTGCAGCGTCGGGGTGGCGCGCAGCTCGCCGTCGCCCTCCCCGGACTCCCCGAGCTCCCCGACGGCCTCCCCGATCACCGCCGCGTGCCGGGCGCGGCCGGCGAGTGTCCGGGCCCGCTCCGCGGGCGGCGGGACGGGCGGCGCGGGCGGTCGGCTCCTGGCCATCGGACTCCCTCGGTGCGACGAACTAAGGGGAGCCTAATCAAACTTCTGCGACCGGCGCGAGACCCTCTCGCGGGCGCGTCCTCAGGTCACGGTGGATGTCCCACGCTTCGCCCGGGCCGGTGCCCGGACCGCTGCGGGCCGACCGCTACCGTGCCGGGCGTGTCCACCGTCCCCCAGGCCGGCGGGGCACCGGTCGACGGTGTGCCCCCGCTGCTCCGCGCGATCGTCGACGACGCGACGCTCGTGGCCGAGGGACCGCGACCGGACATGGCGACCGTCGTCGACGAGCACTTCGCGGCCCGCGCCGCGGACGCCGGCGGGCTGCTCGGCTCGCTGGTCGTCCCCGTCTCGCGGCTGTCCGAGCTGGTGTCGGTGCTGGTCAAGCGCCGCCCGTCGGCACCGGTGCCGGTGGCCCTGTCGGTCGACACCGGCCTCGGCGGCGTGCCCAAGGCCCTGTCGCTGACCTCGTCGCGCTCGGCCCTGCTGGACCCGCGCACGGTCGAGATGCCGGCGCCGCACGACGTCGACACGGTCTGGCTCGAGCGGGTCACGGAGTTCGTCCCCGACGACGTCGTCGCCGTCGTCGAGCCGCGCCGTCCCGACGCCGAGGGCTCGGCGGACTGGCTCGACGGGGTGCGCCGGGTCGTCGACCACGGCTGCCGCCCCAAGCTGCGCTGCGGCGGCGGGCGCGCCGGCGCCTTCCCCGGCATCGGCGACGTCGCGGGCTTCCTGGCCCTGGCCGTCACCGCCGGACGGTCGTTCACGGCGAGCATCGGGCTGCGGTCGGCCGTGCGGCACACCGATCCCGCCACCGGCTTCACCCACCACGGCTGGCTGAACCTCCTCGTCGCCACCGTCCGCGGGCTCGGACCGGGAACCGACGCGCCGGTCGAGGAGCGCATCGGCGAGGCCCTGCTCGTCACCGACGGCGACGCCCTGGCCGGCGAGCTCGCCGACGTCGGGCCCGAGGCCGCCGTGCGGGTGCGCTCGTTGTTCTCCTCGTTCGGCTCCACGGCGGTCGCGCAGCCCGGCCCGGAGCTCGCGCGCCTCGGCCTGCTCTGAGCTGCGATGCACCCGGCCCGTAGTCTCGGGTGACGTGACCGGTCAGCGCGGGGGAGACGCAGCGCAGCGGAGCTCGACCCGTCGGACGGGAGACGCAGCGCAGCGGAGCTCGACCCGGCGGACGGGAGACGCAGCGCAGCGGAGCTCGGATCGTCGAGTCGCGTTCCTCGGCCCGCACGGCACCTTCTGCGAGCAGGCGCTGCGCACCCTGACCCCCGACGTGCTCGGCGAGGCCCTCGGCGACCCCGAGCCGTCGCTGCACCCGCTGGCGAGCACCACCGCCGCCCTCGACGCGGTGCGGGACGGGCTCGCGGACGCGGCGTGCGTGCCGGTGGAGAACTCGGTCGAGGGCGGGGTGCCCGCCACCATGGACGGGCTGGTGGCGGAGCCGCCGCTGGTCATCGTGCGCGAGATCCTCCTGCCGGTCCGGTTCTCGGTGCTGGTGCGCCCCGGCACCACGAGCGCCGATGTCGCGTCCGTCGCCTCCCACCCGCACGGCGAGGCCCAGACGCGCCGGTGGATCGCCGAGCACCTGCCCGCGGCCGAGGTGCGCCTGACGTCGTCGACGGCCGCGGCTGCCGCGCAGGTCGCCGCGGGCGAGGTCGACGCCGCGGTGTGCGCGCCGGTCGCGGCGGCACACCACGGCCTCGTCGAGCTCGCGTCGGGCGTGCACGACTCGGGGGACGCGGTGACGCGGTTCGTGCTGGTCCGCCCGCCCGGCCCGCCCGGGCTGCCCGCGCCCACCGGCGCCGACCGGACCTCGATCGCCGCGACGACGGTGAACCGCCCGGGCGCGCTGCTCGCCGTGCTCACCGAGATCGCCGTGCGGGGCGTGGACCTCACCCGCATCGAGTCCCGCCCGCTCAAGGACCGCCGCGGCGAGTACTGGTTCTTCCTCGACGGCACCGGGCACGTCGCCGAGCCGGCGATGGGGGAGGCGCTGGCGGCGCTGCGACGTCGCTGCACCGACGTGCGGTTCCTCGGCTCCTACCCGCGTGCGACGGTGCCCGGCGACGACGCCCCCGACGCGCGCCTCGCCGACCCGGGCCCCGGGCAGACCGTGAAGGACTACACCGAGGCGGCGTCCTGGCTGGCCTCCCTGCGCGAAGGGACCGGCGCATGAGCGACCTGCGGCTCGTCCTCGCCCGGCACGGGCAGACGCAGTCCAACATCGACCGGATCCTCGACACGGTGCTGCCCGGCCCCCCGCTCACCGACCTCGGCCGCGCGCAGGCGAGCGCGCTGGGCCGGGAGCTCGCCGAGGGCGCCGAGGGCACGGTGACCGGCCTCTACCACTCGCCGGCGCGGCGGGCGGCGGAGACCGCGGGCCTGGTCGCCGAGCACCTCGGGCTGACGCCGGTGGAGGTCAGCGGCGTGCACGAGGTGCAGGTCGGCGAGCTCGAGGGCCGCAACGACGAGCGTTCGATCACCGAGTTCCGCCGGGTGGTCGAGCGCTGGCAGACCGGCGAGCTCGACGTCGCCCACCCCGGCGGCGAGACCGGCCGCGACCTGCTCGCCCGCTACCTGCCCGTCGTCGCCGACCTGCGCGACCGCCACCCCGACGGCGGCACGGTCGTGCTGGTCAGCCACGGCGCGGCGCTGCGGCTCGCGGCGGTGGAGCTCGTCGAGCGCGTCGGCACCCCGCCGCTGGACGAGGAGCACGTCGCCAACTGCGGGCGGATCGTCCTGCGCCCGCGCGGCAGCGGCTGGGAGCTCGTGGCCTGGCGCAGCGCCGTCCCCGGCGGCCTGCCCGCCAGCACCGACGACCCGACGGGCTAGGTGCGCTTCGCGCAGGTGAGCAGAAAGGAGTGCTCCAGCACTTCTTTCTGCTCACCTGCCGGAGGCACTAGCCCCAGCCCAGGCGGTGCAGGGTCTCCTCGTCGATGCCGAAGTGGTGCGCGACCTCGTGCACGACGGTGACGGCGACCTCCTCGCGCAGCTCGTCCTCGTCCTCGCACGCATCGGCGAGCGCCGCGCGGTAGAGCGTGATCCGGTCGGGCAGGAAGCCGCCGTAGTCGCTGTAGCGCTCGGTCAGCGCGACGCCCTCGTAGAGCCCGAGCAGGTCCGGCTCCTCGGGGTGGCGCTCCTCGACGAGCACGACGACGTTGTCCATCGCGCGGGTCAGGGGCGGTGGCAGCTCGTCGAGGGCGTCGGCGACGAGCTCCTCGAACCGCTCGGGGCCGACCTCCACCGCCGCGAGGCTAGTTGCCCAGACCCGGCACGGGCAGCGACGACGGCAGCGGCAGCGGCGCGCCGCCCTCCTGTCTCGCCTGCCCGGCGCCGGCCTCGCCCGCCGTGCCGCCGGTGGCCGTGCCGCCCTCGGGCGCGGGGGCGGTGCTCGAGCCCGGGACCGACGCCGGAGCGCCGGGGCGCAGGCTTGGGGCCGTCGACGCGGGCGCCTCGCCGCCGATCGTCACGCCCTCGGCGGCCTTGCCCGTCAGCGGGGCGAAGCCGGAGCTGTCGGGCAGCAGCGAGCCGAGGTTGCAGCTCACCCGGCGGGTGCCGGCCGTCCAGGACTCCTCGGCAAGGTTGGTCCAGTAGACGGTGAGCTTGGAGTCGGTGAGCTTCTGCGCCGAGCCGACGTACTGCTCGGCGATCCGCTGGCAGGTCGGCTGCAGGTAGTTGTCCTGGTCGTCGACCGACGGGAAGCCCTGGCGGAACTGGGTGCCGAGGTCGACCGTCCCCGCGACCTCGGCGGCGTGCGCCTCGGCGCATGAGGTCGGGTCGGCGACCTCCTTGCCGGCGAGCCCGAGGCACGTGCCCGGGTCGAACACGACGGCCTGGTCGGCGTCGGTCACCCGCCCGGTCGAGGCGAAGAGCGCGCCGGTGCGCCCGGGCGCCTGCAGCCCGCAGCGCACCGTGCGGTCGCCGGCCTCCCACGCCGCCTGGGTGGGCTTGAGCGCGCCCGGCTTGTAGCGCCCGGCGGGGTCGAGCCGGCCCTGGAGGTAGTTCCGGGCCTGCGGCGTGCACTGGTCGGTGACGAGCTGCTGCCACGCCGGGTCGGCCGGGAACGGCGCGCCGGGCGGCTGCGCGGCGGTCACCGCGCCGACGCTCTCGAACAGGTGGGACTGCGCGCAGTCGACCTCCGCGACGTCACCGGCGTCGTCGCGGCTCCACGTCAGGCAGCGACCGGGCTCGGTGGTCAGCGGGGGCGCCTCCTCGTCGTCGGCCGCGGGCGCGGCCCCGCCGGCGCTCGAGCCGCCGCCGTTCGCGAGGCCCAGCACGTCGGGCCCCGACCCGGTGACGGCCAGGGCCGTGGCCGCGACGAGCATGACCAGCGCACCCGCCAGGATCCCGACCACGCCCCGGCGCATCGCGCGGCGGCGCGGGTCGCGGCCGTCGTCGGCGCCGAGGACGCGGTCGAGCCAGCGATCGACGCCCCGCCCGCCAGGACCATGCTCGTCACCGTCGGGGCGGCCCTCGCCGGACGGCCCGGACTGTCGTTCCCGCAGCAGCATCGCCCTGTCATCATGCCGCCCTCGGGATTCCCCGAGCCGGGTGACCCGGTGTCGGGCAGGATCGGTGGTGACCGTCGCGCGCCGGGCGGTGCCGACGGACGGTTGGGCGGAGGGGGCCATGACGGGTCGAGACGACGAGCGGGAGCTGCCGTCGGAGCGCCGGACGGAGAAGGTCGACGTCAGCGGGCTCTCCGACGACGCCGCGCGTCCCACCGAGGAGGTCGACACGTCGGCCGTGTCGGGCTCGTCGGGCTCGTCGGGCTCGTCGAGCGGGCGCCACCGCGGTCCCGAGGGCGGCCGCGACGCCGACGACGCCGCCACCCCGCCCTCCGGCGTGCCCGCCGCGACCGGGGGCTCGGGCAGCGGTGCGCTCGCGGCCGTCGGCGCCGACACCGGCGCGCAGGGCGAGGGGAGCACGCGGCGCCAGGGCCGCGTGCGCTACCAGGACCCGGCGACGACCACGCCGCGCGAGCCCACGGTCGCCGAGCAGCGCGCCCGCCGGGAGGCCCAGCGCCGCGAGCGGGCGCAGCGCGACGCGGCGGCCGCGGCGGAGGAGCGCAAGAAGAAGATCCGCAAGCGGGTGCTGGTCGGTGGCGGGGTCGCGGTCGGCGTCGTGGCGCTCGTCGCCGTCGTGTACGCGGCGAGCCAGCCCGACGAGGTCACCGCCCAGTGCGTCGACCCGGCGGGCGTCGTCGTCCCCGACGAGAACTGCGCGGGCACGCAGCAGGGTGGCTACTACGACTCCGGCGGCCACTTCGTGCCGATCTTCATCGGCGGCTTCGGCAACCAGTACCACTACAACTACGGCTCGAACGCCCCGGTGGGGACGGTCGCGCGGGGCGGCTCCACGGCACCGCCGCCGAGCGGTACCACCGTCCGCAGCGGGACCACCGGCGGCACGATCGGCACCAGCAACGGCAGCAGCGGCACCGTGAGCCGCGGCGGCCTGGGCGTCGGCGGCAGCAGCTCGAGCGGCACGAGCGGTCGCAGCGGCGGCTCGAGCAGCAGCGGGGGCAGCAGCTCCAGCGGCAGCTGACCGCTGCGGTACGGCAGGATCACCGACGTGCAGCGCGCGACCGGTAGGCCCCGACCCGACTGGCAGTCGAAGATCGAGGAGCAGGGGCTCGTCTTCGGCACCCCGGCGATGGGCATGAACGGCGCCCGGCCGTACTGGGACGAGTCGGTGCACTACGTCTTCGACATGGCCGAGATCCTCTCGCTCGAGGCCGACGTCGAGCTCCTGCACTCGATGTGTCTCGAGGCCGTCGACCACGTCGTCACCACCGAGCGGTTCCGCGACTTCGCGCTGCCCGAGTGGAGCTGGGAGGCCGTCGCCGCGTCGTGGCGCCGGGGCGACCCGCACCTCTACGGCCGCTTCGACCTGCGCTACGACGGCGCGGGGCCGGCGAAGCTCATGGAGTACAACGCCGACACCCCCACCTCGCTGCTCGAGGCGTCGATCTGCCAGTGGTACTGGCTCAAGGACGTCCACCCCGACGACGACCAGTGGAACTCGCTGCACGAGAAGCTCGTCGAGCGCTGGGGCGAGATCGCCGCGAAGCTGCCCCGCAACGAGGTGCACTTCTGCTGGTCGCAGGCCGACCCCACCGGCGAGGACCACGTCACCGTCGCCTACCTGCAGGAGTGCGCGGCCGAGTCCGGCCTCGACACGGTGGGCCTCGCGATCGAGCAGCTCGGCTGGGACTCCGCGCTCGACCGGTTCGTCGACCTCGAGGAGTCGCCGATCGCGGTCGTCGACAAGCTCTACCCCTGGGAGTGGGTGCTGGGCGACGACTTCGGCAAGCACGTCACGCGAAGCCTGCCCGAGACGGCGTGGATCGAGCCGCTGTGGAAGACGCTGCTGTCGAACAAGGCGCTGCTCGCGGTGCTCTGGGAGATGTACCCGGGGCACCCGAACCTGCTCCCGGCGTCGCTCGGTGACCCCGGGATGCTCACCGAGTACGTCCGCAAGCCGCTGCTGGGCCGCGAGGGCGCCAACATCGCCGTCGTCGCGCCCGGCTACGAGACCGAGACCGGCGGGGTCTACGGCGAGGAGGGCTACGTCTACCAGCTCTTCGACCCGCTGCCGGAGTTCGACGGCTACCGCCCCGCGCTCGGCGCCTGGATCGTCGGCGACACCGCCGCGGGCCTGGGCATCCGCGAGACCACGGGCCTGATCACCGACAACGGCGCGGCGTTCGTGCCGCACCGGATCCCGGACTGATCCCGCGAGACGGAGCGGAGCCGGGACTCGACCCGATCGGCGGTGCCCTAGTCTGGCGCCCCGTTCGTCCGGATGGAGGGCCTCACACGTGCTCGCTCCCGATTTCTGGCCCACCGTGGGCGTGAACATCGGCCTCATCGCGGCCTACGCGGTGATCGGCGCCGTGCTGATGTACGTCGGCTACTTCGCGATCGACCTGACGACACCGGGCGACCTGCGGGGCCTGGTCCGGGAGGGCCGGCCCAACGCCGTCGTCGTGGCCGCGGCGGGGCTCGTGTCGATGGCGTTCATCGTCATCACCGCCATCTACATCTCCGGCGGCGGCTTCCTCGCCGGCATCCTCAACACCTCGATCTACGGCCTGGTGGGGATCATCGCCCAGGTCCTGGCGGTGCGGGGGCTCGAGGCGGTCTCGCGGCTCGACGTCGACGCCTGCCTGCACGACGACCGGCTGACCGCCGACTCGTTCGTCATCGCCGCCATGCACGTCGCGCTCGGGCTGGTCGTCGCGGTCGCCATCATCTGACGGGTCGACGCGATCGACACGCGTCCACCCCAGCCGGTCCACGGGGACCTCACGACCTACGCTTTCCCGTGGTGCCCACACTCGTGCTCGACGCCTCCCCGACCGCTCGCCACCGGGACGCCCGGTGACGACGCTGGTGCGCGCCGACCACCCCGCATCGCCGCAGGACGACGAGCCCGACCGGGCCCCGCGGCTGAGCGGACGGTCGCTGCTCGTCTGGGCCCTGCTGACGATCGTGCTGGGCCTCGCGGTGCCGCTGGCCCCGGTGACCGCGCAGGACACGACCGTCACGTGGCCCGACCCGGCGGCCGCCCCCGGCGCCCCGGTCTCCACCCAGCTCGCGCTCAACCCCCCGCGGCCGCTGGGGTTCTTCGCGACCGTGCCCTGCGCCGCGCTGCGCGCCGTTGGGGACGTGCTGCGCACCCTGCCCGGCAACCCGACGGCCGGCGGTCTCGTGCTCGCCTCGACCGGCGCCGACGCGAGCCTCACGGTGTCGGGGCGGACCGTGGCCGCCGGGCCGGTCCCGACGGGCGACTGCGTCCTCGCCATCGAGGCCGACACCACGGGCCTGCGGGTCACGCAGGACGGCGCGCCCCTGCCGCTCGCGTGCGGCGACTGCGCCGACGTCCTCCCGCCGATCATCGCCCAGCTGACCACCAGCACCGACGGCACGCCCGCGGCCGCGGGGCTCGGGGTCTCGGTGCGCACCGACGACCGGTACGCCTCGACCCCCGGCGTGCTGAAGACGGTCCTGCTCGTCGCGCACCTCGCCGCGCTCACGGTGCTGTTGGTGCTCGCGTACCGCCAGGGCCGCTGGCGGCGGGTGGGGGGCTGGGTCGCGCCGCGCACGTGGCCCGGGCGGCTGCGTCGCCACCTGTCGTGGGCCGACGGCCTGGTGCTCGCGATCTCCGCGGGCTGGGTGCTCGTCGCGCCGATGAACTTCGACGACAGCTGGTACCCGCTGATGGCGCGCGACGCCGGCGAGGCGGGCTACATCGGCAACGCCGTCTACATGTTCAACGTCACCGAGAACCCCTTCGTGGCCTCGCAGTACGCGATGCAGGCCTGGGGGGCGATCGGTGGCTGGGGGATCGTCTGGCAGCGCTGCCTGCCGCTGCTCTACGGCCTGCTGACCTGGGCGCTCCTCCGCACGTTCTTCGTGCTCATCTCGCGGCGCACCAACGTCCGCCGGGCGTGGGTGCCGTGGGCGCTGCTGACCGCGCACCTGCTCTGGTGGCTGCCGTTCGGGCTGACGCTGCGTCCCGAGCCGCTGATCGTGCTGCTCTCGGTGGTCGTGCTGCTGCTCGTCGAGCTGGCCCGCGACCGCGGCACCCCGTTCCTCTACGTCGGCGCGGTCGTGGCGGCGGCGCTCGCGCTCGCGTGCTCACCGACCGGTCTCGTCGCCGTGGCCCCGCTGCTCGTGGAGATCCCGCGGGCCTGGCCGCACATGGTCGCCGCGCCGCGGCGCCAGCAGGTCACGCTGCTGCTCGTGCTGGCCGCCGCGTCGTCGGTCGCGGTGCCGGTGGCGTTCGCCGACGCGTCGCTGGGCGACGTCGTCGAGGCGTCGGCGGTGCACGCGTACTACTACGACACCGTCCCCTGGTACGACGAGCTCGTCCACTACCAGACCCTGCTCGGGCCGGGCCGGACGCCGTGGGCCGCGCGGGCGCCGATCATCATCACGCTGGGGCTGACGCTGCTGGTCGCGGCGGGCAGCGGGCTGCGCGGGCCGGAGGACGACGCCCTGCGCCGCGTGCTGCTGCACTCCGCGGCCACCACCGCGTGCGCCTTCGTGCTCGTCGCCGCCAGCCCGACGAAGTGGGTGCTGCACTTCCCGGTGATCGCCGCGTCGGGCACCGTGCTCGTCGCGCTCGCGCTGCTGCGCGGTCCGATGCCGCGCCACGACCGGGCGCTCGCCACGGTCGGCGGGGTCGCGGTGCTCGTGCTCGCCACGTCGGTGAGCTACGCGGGCTGGAACCTGTGGCGGCCCTACACCGACCGTGGCCAGTTCTTCGGCGACCACGCCGACCCCTACCCGACGCCCCTGAGCCAGAACCTGCTCGCCCCGCACTTCGGGCCGATCTTCCTGCGCAACCCGCTCGTGTGGGTCGGCGTCGCCGTGCTCGCCGCGGTGTGGGCGCGCTGGTCGCTGCGCCGCTGGCCGGACCGCTGGCTGCCCCGCCCGGAGCCCGACCGCGCGCTGCTCGCCGTCGCGTGCGGGAGCGTGGTGATCGGGCTGATCGCGGTCATGGTGCTCGCGCCGCTGCGGCAGTACCCGGGGTGGACGGTGGCGCTCGGCAACGCCAAGGACGTCGTGCGGCAGGGCTGCGGGCTCGAGGACAACGTCAGCGTCCTGCGCCCGACCCCGGCCGCGCTCGGGCCGCCCGTGAACCCGGCGGTGACCACCGGCGACATGGTCGACGACACCGTCGCGCCCGTCCCCGAACCCGTCCCGGGGCTCGGGCGGGTGTGGCACGACGTCACCGACGACTCCAGCGGCCGCGGGACGCTGGTCACCGGCTGGTACCCCGTACCGGCGGACTCCGGCGCCACGGACGTCGTGGTGCCGCTGCTCGAGGACGGCCCGCCCGACGAGCGGGTGTCGGTGGAGTTCGCCGACGGCCCCGCCGCCGCCCCGCGGGTGCTCGGGCGCACCGGCATCGACTACCTCCCCCAGGCCGACGAGCGCACCTGGCAGCAGCGGCCGGTGTCGCTGGTCGACGCGCCCGGCGACCCGACCTTCGTGCGGGTGGTCGTGGACTCGACCGGCGAGCGCGGCTCCGACCGCCTCGCCGTCGCCCAGCCCTTCCTGGCGCGCCCGGAGCCGATCGCCCCGCTGCTCGCAGGGCAGCCGGTGCTGGTCGACCAGATGTCGACGGTGCTGTGGCCGTGCGTCGACCAGGTCGCGGTCCACGACGGCATCGCCCCGCCGTCGACCATCCGCATCCACGCCGACGAGGACCTGACCTCCGCGTACTACGGGCTCCAGGACAACCGCCTGCGCGGCGGCGTGTGGCGCTTCGACACCGTCGGCGTCACGTACGTGCGGCTCGCGACGGCCGTGGCGCCGGGCTCGCAGCCCGCCAAGCCCTGGGGCCGGGTCGACCTCGTCGTCCGCGACCTGCCGACCGGCCGCTACGGCGTCACGACCACGGAGCGCTCGAAGCCGGGCTGGGAGCGCGGCCCGACCCTGGCGCGCGAGGAGTACGTCGACGTGCCGTACCAGGGCGCGGTCGGCTAGCTCCCCGCGACGTGCTCGCGCACCTCGTCGTCGCGGTCGGCGCGCACGAGGGCGGCGGCGAGGCGGGCGAGGTCGTCGCCCTCCACCTGCTCCGCCAGTTCCGCGGCGTCGGTCGGCAGGCCGAGCCTCTCGGCGCCGGCGAGGGCCTTCTCGTCGAGGTGCGGGCGGTACTCCGGCCAGACGGCCTGGACCTCGCGCACGAAGATGTCGGCGCCGACCGGGCCGAGGCGCGGGAACGCCGTGAGGTGCTCGCGCAGGGTCGCGACGTCGCCGTCGGCGGCCCTGCGCATCCGACGCAGGTCGCCGCCCCACTCGTCGAGGACGCGCTGCGCGCCCTCCTGCAGCGCGGTGGTGGTCTGCTCGGTGCCGGTGTACTTCGCGCGCCCCAGCGTGGCGACGACGTCCTCCCACGAGGCGTCGCGCACGCGCTCCGGCGTGCCGTAGCCGGCGTCGACGAGCTCGCGGCAGGCCCGCGTCCCGAGCTTCGCCTGCACGCGGCGGGAGAGCAGCACGCTCAGCACGAGCAGGCGGTAGAGCGGCGCGGGCTCGTCGCGCAGCGTGATGCCGGCCTCGTCGGCGAACGTCCGCCCGGCCTCGTCGAGCAGCGAGTCGATGGTGCTCACCGGGGCGGATACCCGGGCCGGCAGGTCGTAGTCAGGACATAGTCTCGGTGGCGTGCAGAGACCGCGGATGGTCGCGACCGACGTCGACGGGACGCTCCTCGGCGGTGCGGAGGAGCCCTCGCCGCGCACCCGGGCCGTCGTCGCGCGCATGGTCGAGGGCGGCGTGCCGCTCGTCCTCGCGACCGGGCGCCCGCCGCGGTGGGTCCCGCGGGTGTGCGAGGCGCTCGGGGTGCACGCGCTGACGGTGGCCGCGAACGGCGCGGTGCTCTACGACACCGCGACCGACCGGGTCGTGGCCGCCGAGACGCTCGACGTCGACACCCTGGCCGTCGTGGCCGAGGGCCTGCGGGCGGCGGTCCCGGGCTGCGGGCTGGCCGTGGAGCGGGTCGGCACCGGCGCGTTCGACCGCCGCGAGGACCAGTTCGTCTCCGAGGCGGCGTACGTCCACGCGTGGCCGCACCCCGACCACCGCCACGTGGCGTCGGGCGACCTGCTGGCCGAGCCGGTGGTCAAGGTGCTCGCGCGCCACCCCACGCGGACCAGCGAGGACATGGCGCAGGCGGCACGGCGCGCGGTCGGGCACCTCGTCGACGTCACGTACTCGGCGGGCGGCGGGCTACTCGAGTGCGCGGTCCGCGGGGTGACCAAGGCGACGGGGCTCGCGTGGGCCGCGGCGCACCACGGTGTCGGCGCCGGGGAGGTCGTCGCGTTCGGTGACATGCCCAACGACCTCGCCATGCTCCGGTGGGCCGGCCACGGTGTCGCCGTCGCGAACGCTCACCCGGATGTGCTCCACGTCGCGGACGAGGTCACCGCGAGCAACCTCGACGACGGTGTGGCGTCTGTCCTGGAGAGGTGGTTCTGACGCCCGTCGACGGGGAGCCACCGCCCGGCGTGGCGACTGGACCACTGCGGGGTCACTTGTCAAGGCCCGCGTAGCATCCGTGTCGAGGCCGGACGTCCGCACGCCTGCACCGGGAGGACCACGACGTGCTCGATCGAGCCGAGGCCGGCGTCACCGTCGGGCCGGTCCGGGGGGAGGTCGCCGTCCTGCGGGCCGTGCAGCAGCGTCTCGCCACCCCGCCCGTGGTCGGCGCCGCCCGCGCGATGTCCCTGTTCGGGGAGCACGCCGCCGGGTGGATCGCGCTGGGGGCCGTCGGTGCCGCGCTCGACGCCCCGCGCCGTCGCCAGTGGGCCACGGCGGTCGCCGGTGTCGTCGCCGCGCACGGGGCCTCGATCGCCGTCAAGCGCGTGGTGCGCCGCCGCCGGCCCCACGACCCGCGGGTGGCCGTGCACGTCGGCACGCCGAGCCGCCTGAGCTTCCCGTCGTCGCACGCCTCGTCCACCACCGCCGCCGCCCTGCTCTACGCCGGCCTCGCCGGCGGAGCGGGTGCGGGCGCGGCGTCCCTCGTCGTCCCCGGCATGGCGCTCTCACGCCTGGTGCTGGGCGTCCACTACCCGACCGACGTGCTGGCGGGCTCGGTGCTCGGCGCGGCGTTCGCCTTCGGCGCGCGCCGGCTCGTGCGACAGGGCTCGGTCGGCCGCTGGAGGACCGCATGACCCCCCTCACGCCGCCCAGCTCCGCGCGCGAGCAGGAGAGCCCGAGCGATCCCGGGGCCGAGCGCACCGCCGAGGCCGTCTCGGACCAGGTCGCCGAGGACAAGGCCCGCCCCGCCGACGCCACCGCCGCCCGCCCGCGGCCGGTGGCCGTGCCGCTGGGCCTGCTCAAGGCGATGCGCCCGCGGCAGTGGGTGAAGAACGTCCTCGTGCTCGCCGCGCCGTTCGCCGCGGGCCGGCTGCTCGACCTCACGGTCCTGCCCGACGTCGCGCTGGCGTTCATCGCGTTCTCGCTGGCGGCGTCCGGTGTCTACCTCGTCAACGACACCAAGGACGTCGAGGCCGACCGCGCGCACCCGAAGAAGCGCCACCGGCCCATCGCGGCGGGCATCGTGCCGCCGACGCTGGCGGTGGTCACCGGCATCGTGCTGTTCGCCGGGGCGATCGCCATCAGCCTCGTCGCGGACCCGGACCTCGCCCTGGTCACCGGCATCTACATCGCCGTGCAGCTGGCGTACTGCCTGTGGCTCAAGCACGAGCCCGTCATCGACATCTGCATCGTGTCGTCGGGCTTCCTCATGCGTGCGATCGCCGGTGGTGCCGCCGCCGGGCTCTACCTGTCGCCGTGGTTCCTGCTGACGATGGCGTTCGGCTCGCTGTTCATGGCGTCGGGCAAGCGCTACGCCGAGATGCGTCTGTCCGAGCGCACCGGCGCCAAGATCCGCAAGTCGCTGGAGCGCTACTCGGCGTCCTACCTGCGCTTCGTCTGGTCGCTCTCGGCCACCGTCGTGATCATGGCCTACGGGCTGTGGGCGTTCGGCATCGGTGTGACGGCGATGCCCGGGCGCCTGCCGTCCGCGCCCTCGACCTGGGCGATCGTGTCCATCGTCCCGTTCGTGGTGGCGGTGCTGCGCTACGCGGTCGACGTCGACGGCGGCAACGGCGGTGAGCCCGAGGAGATCGTGCTCGGTGACCGGGTGCTGCAGGTGCTCGGCCTCGTCTGGGTCGTGCTGATCGGGCTCGCGGTCTACACGGCGATGGCCTGACCGTGACCCCGCGGGCGCGCGGGCTCCTCGGCGGGCTCGTGCGCTACGGCCTCGTGGGGGTGGCCAACGCCGCCACCTACTACGGCGTCTACCTGCTCGCGCACCGGCACGCGGGCTACCTCGTCGCGCACGTCGTCGGGCTGGGCGTGGCGATGGTCGTGTCGTTCCTGCTCAACTGCCGCTTCACGTTCCGGGTCCGCCCGACGTGGACGCGGCTGCTGCTCTACCCGGCGTCGCAGGCGGTCAACATCGTCGCGACGACGGTCGGCGTGGTCGCGCTCGTGCACCTCGGGGTGGGCGAGCGCCTCGCCCCGCTGCTGGCCGCGGCGCTGGCGGTGCCGGTGAGCTTCCTGGCGGCACGGTTCGTCATCACGCGCGCGCCGGACGGCCCCACGCCGCCGGTGCTCGCGCCGGACGCCCCGACCGGCCCGATCCCGCTGGGCGGGCGCTGACGCGGTCGGTGGGTTTCAGCGCCGGTCGACGGTCAGCGTGGTCCAGGCGCCGACGTGGATGCGGTCGCCGGGGCGCAGCGCCACCGGGGTGTCCGGGGTCAGCGGCTCCTCGCCGTAGTTCAGGGTCGTGCCGTTCGTCGACCCCGCGTCGATGACGACCCACCGGTCGGGCGGCAGGGCGAGGAGCACGGCGTGCAGCTTCGAGACGCCGGGATCGCGCGGGGGCCCGGTGAGGTCGATCTCCGGCGCGTCCGAGCCGGACCGGTCGCCGGCGCGTCCGATGCGCACCTCGTCCCCGGTCAGCCGGATCTCGCGGGGCGGCAGGTCGCCCGGGAACTCGCCGGGGAGCTCGTCGGTGTCGTCGGCGCGGCGCCGGGCGCGCACGAGCTCGTGGTGGTCGCGGTCGGCCCAGACGGTGACGACCCAGGTGCCGACGGCCGGGCCGACGTCGGGGGTGTCGCTCACCGGTCGACCACCCCCGGCCCGTCGAGCGGGATGGGACCGGTGCGCTCGTCGGGGCCGCGCGCGTCGACGGTGACCGAGGGACGGTCGGCGTCGGCGGGCGGCACGACCGGCACGAGCGCGAGCGTCGCGTTGTCGGACCCGCCGTCGTCGAGCGCCGCGGCGAGCAGGGCGGCCGCGGCGGCGAGCGCCGGGTGGTCCGGGACGCCCTCCTCGGCCGGCGGCGGGCCCTCGAGCGCCGGGGCGGCGAGACGGGCGAGGACGTCGGGGTCGGGCAGGTGGTTCCACAGCCCGTCGCTGCACAGCAGCAGCAGGCCCGGCGTCCCGAGGCGCACGCGGCGGGCGTGGGCGGGGCCGCTCGGGGCGTCGCGCCCGAGCCAGCGGGTCAGGACGTGCGCCCGGCGGTCGCGGGCCGCCTCCTCGCGCGACATGATCCCGGCGTTGGCGATCTCCTCGGCCCACGAGTCGTCGGTGCTCAGCACGCGGGAGGACCCGTCGGCGGCGAGCCAGTAGGCGCGGCTGTCGCCGATCCACGACACGACCGCGTCCCCGCCGCGCACGACCGCGCCGACGTAGGTGCAGGCGGGCGCGTCGCCGCCGCCGCGCCCGAGGTCCGCCGCGGCGGTGGCGGCGGCGGCCGAGGCGGCGGTCGCGAGCGCGTCGAGCTCGCCGCTCACCCCCGTGCCGGCCCGGCCGGCGGGCGCCTCCGCGGGCTCGACGGGGATGGGGCCGGTGTCGCTCGCCGAGATCGCCGGGAAGCCGGTGGGCGGGGTGGCGGGCGCGGCCGCGGTCTCGAGCGCGGCACCCACCGCGGCGCCGACGGCCGCGAGCGAGGCCTCGTCGCCGCGCCGGGCCGACGCGACGCCGTCGCAGACGACGGCCACCCACGTCTCGACGCCGCCCTCGACCCGGCGGCCGAGCTCGACGGCGTCCTCGTTGCGGCGGCGGCGCAGGCCCCGGTCGGTGATCGCCGCGGCGTCGCCGAGGACCAGCTCTACGTGGTCGCGCAGGGCCGGGCGGTGCGCCCCGCACGTCGGGCACGAGCCGTCGGACGCCGGCGGCTCCTCCTCGCCGCACTGCGGGCACGGCGGCGGGGTGCCCTCGGCGAGCTCGGCGCGCAGGTCGGTGCGCTCGACCAGGGGTCCGCCACCGGTCCCGGTCGCTCCCGCGTCCCCGGCGCTCCTGCGGGGCCCGTGCTCGCCGGGCAGCGGGGAGGTCCCGGCCATCTCCATCACGGGATCGCTGCTCCTCGGGCGTCACGGGGGTCGCGGGCGGCGCCGACCGGACGGCCCCCGCCACCTCGGGTGGGTCCATCCTCCGGGTCCGCCCCGGCGCCGACGCCGACCCCCACGCCGCAGTCGCCCGGTCGGGCGGTGTAGCGGTCGATGTCGTGTCCGCTCCCCGGTCCGGCCCGGGATCCCTCGTACCGCGCCCGGACCCGGCGGGCCTCCTCCGCGAACGCCTCCACGCTGCGGTGGCGGCGGGCGGGGTCGGCGTCGGTGGCGCGGACGAGCAGGGCCACGAGGTCGGGGTCGTCGCGCAGCACGGGGACCGCGGCCGGGTCGGGCAGGCGCAGGGCGTGGTTGCGCAGGTGGTCGAACTCGGCGACGAGCACCGCGACCGTGCGCCCCAGCGCGAAGACCTCGGAGGCCACCGACGGCCCGGGGCCGCCGGGATGGATCTCGGGTGCGACGAAGCCGGTGGTGGCCCAGACGTCGCTGTGGCGGTCCTCGACGCGACGCACGCTGCCCAGGTCGAGCACCGTGATCCCGCCGGGCCCGCGCAGCAGGTTGCTCGGGTTGAGGTCGGCGTGGAGCAGGCCGTGCCGGTGCAGCGCGGCGACGGGGGCCACCGCGCCCAGCACGGCGTCGAGGGCCTCGGCCGGTGGGCAAGGTCGGTGGGCGGACAGCGGCTCGCCGGGCACGTGGTCGAGCACGAGCAGGCGCACGGGCCCGTCGCGACCGTCGGCGCGCACCACGTCGCGGGCGTGCACGAGGCCCGGCACGTCGAGGGCCAGCAGGACCTCGGTCTCCTCCACCGCCAGCGCACCGGCGGCCGGGCCGTCGGGACCCTCGAGCCGCCCGAGCACGACGAGCGCCCCGTCGGAGGTCCGCGTCGCCGTGTACGACCAGCCGCGCGCGCCGCGGGCGAGCGGGGCGCGCACCCGGTAGCGCTCACCGGTACGTCCGGCCACCAGCGCGTCGACGGCGAGGTCCGGCCGGACGTCGTACGCCGCGCCGCACCACGGGCACGTGCCGCGCTCCGGACCCGGGCGCCCGCCACGGCCCCGGCCCACGGGCCCGTCGCAGCGCGCGCAGAAGCGCGCCTGCTCGGGGACCGGGGGACCGGTGGTCCCCGGACCGGGTCCGCCCATGCTCCGTCCGTCCTGCCCGCTGCGCCGCCCGCAGCCGTCGTGCGCGGTCTCCACGCCATCGTGTCATCGCCGGACGGGGCGCCGCGCTCCGCCGTCGGGCGTGATCACCCGCCGCCCGCAGGGAGGTTCCTCCGTCCGGGTGGCGAGGGACGTCCGCTCAGCTCAGGGACCTCCGGATCGCGGCGGCACGACGGCGTCCGCGGGGAGGGTGCCGAGGCCGAACGGGTCGTCGCCTGCCATGCTGTCGCGGCACCGAAGCCGATCGGGGGGTTGGTGCCGCGCCCTGCGGGGTCCGGCGCGCGGCCACCCGTGCCGAGAGTCCGGAGGTCGTGCCGTGAGCGCAGCCGACGACGTCGACCGTCCCGTCGCAACCGACGACCCGACCGGGGACCGGTCCGCCCAGCACCGCCGTCCCGACGGTCCGGAGAGCCCCCTGGGCGACGCCCTCACCGACGGGATGAGCATGCCCGCCCCGGGCACGGGTTCGCCCGCCGCCACGCCGGGCGAGCGTGATTCCGGCTCGTCGGTCGCCGACGCGGCCGCGGAGGCCGAGCGGGCGCTGGCGCAGGCCGCGCGCGACGCCGAGCAGGCGGTGCGCGACGCGCACTCCGACGGCTCCCAGGCCGTGCAGAAGGGCTACGCGGACGCCCAGCGGGCGACGGAGCGCGCCTACGAGGAGGCCTCGGCGAAGAACGACCGGCTGGCGTGACGCGATGGTGACGGGACCTCGCCCGGCTCCCGGGCCCCGTCCGCCGGCTCGCCCGTCCGTCACGTCCCCACGGGGCGGGTGAGACATGGCGGTCCAGATCCGCGTCACCGCCGACGGGGTCGTGGTGCGCTTCACCGGCACCGACCGCGTGTGGGCGTGCCGGCGCGGGGTCTACCTGCCGCTGAGCCGCGTGCTGCTGGCGCGCCCCATGGCCCGGCGCGACGCGGTCTCGGCGAGCCCGCGCGTCCACCTGCCCGGGGTGAGCGTGCCGAAGGTGCTGCGCGCCGGCTCGTACGGCGTCGGCGAGCGACGCCAGCTGTGGATGGTCCGCCGCGCGCAGAGCCTGCTGGCGATCTACCTGCGCGGGGACCCGTACCACCGCATCGTCATCGAGGTCCCCGACCCCGAGGCCACCAGCCGGACCATCAACGAGGCGCTGCCGCCGCGGCGCCTGCCGGCGTAGGCACGACCTACAGCGCGTCCGCCACCAGCGGCGCCAGCAGCAGGTCCGGGTTGTTCTGCGCGACGGCCTGCAGACGCCACTTGTGCGGGAACAGCGCGAGCATCTGCCCGTCGAGCCGCCGCGTGAGCACCTCGATGCCGACCGCGCCCTTGAGCGTCTCCGCGCCGGCGGCGTCGGTGGCGCGCGCGAGCTGGTAGTCGAGGCGGTCGAGCTTCACGGGCGCACCGAACTCGTCGGCGAGCCGGGCCGAGACGACCTCGAACTGCAGGGGCCCGACCGCCGCGAGCACCGGCGCCTGGTCGCCGCGCAGGTCCGAGGACAGCACCTGGATGACGCCCTCGGAGTCGAGCTGGTCGATGCCCTTGCGGAACTGCTTGGTCTTGGACATGTCCGCGACCCGGCAGACCGCGAAGTGCTCGGGGGCGAAGCTCGGGATGGTCGGGAACGTGACCGGCTGCTCGGCCCACAGCGTGTCCCCGGGGCGCAGGGCGGTGGCGTTGACCAGCCCGACGATGTCGCCGGGGAACGCCTCCTCGATCGTCGACCGATCGCGCCCGAACATCGCCTGCGCGTACTTGGTGGCGAACGGTCGGCCGGTGGCGTCGTGCGTGAGCACCATGCCGCGCTCGAAGCGCCCCGAGCAGACGCGCACGAAGGCGACGCGGTCGCGGTGCGACTTGTCCATCGAGGCCTGCACCTTGAACACCAGCCCGGAGAACGGGGCGTCCACCGGCCGCGCCTCGCCCTTCGCGTCGGGGCGCGGTCCGGGCGGCGGCGCGAGCTCGACCAGGGCGTCGAGCAGGCGCGCGACGCCGATGTTCGACAGCGCCGACCCGAACATCACCGGCGTCGCGGTGCCCGCCTGGAAGGCCTCCTCGTCGTAGCCGGCACCGATCTCGTCGAGCAGCGCCAGCTCCTCGGTCGCGCGCTCCCAGTCCGGGCCCTCCTCGGCCGCGGCCCGGTCGGCGTCGAGGACCTCCGAGGCCGCCTTGGACGCGCCGTGGGCGGTGCGCGTGAAGCGGTGCATCGTGCCGTCGGCGCGCTCGACGAGCCCGCGCAGGTCGCCGGCGATGCCGACGGGCCAGGTGATCGGCATGGGGCGCAGCCCGATCGTCTGCTCCACCTCGTCGACCAGCTCGAGCGGCTCGCGCCCCGGACGGTCCCACTTGTTGACGAACGTCAGCACCGGCACCCCGCGGTCGCGGCAGACGTCGAAGAGCTTGAGGGTCTGCGGCTCGAGGCCCTTGGCCGCGTCGAGCAGCATCACCGCGGCGTCCACGGCGGCGAGCACGCGGTAGGTGTCCTCGGAGAAGTCGCCGTGACCGGGGGTGTCGAGGAGGTTGATGACCTGGTCGCGGTAGGAGAACTGGAGCACCGCGGAGGTCACCGAGATGCCCCGCTCGCGCTCCATGTCCATCCAGTCGGACGTGACGCCCTTGCGCCCGCCCTTGCCGTGCACCGCACCCGCCGCCGAGATGACCTCGGCGTGCAGGGCGAGGGCCTCGGTCAGCGTGGACTTGCCCGCGTCGGGGTGGCTGATGACCGCGAAGGTGCGCCGCCGTCGGGCCTGCGTCCCGGGGTCGTGGGCCGACCCTTCCGACGTGACCTCCATGGGCACCGCGGTCATCGTTCTCCTCCCTCGGGCCGCTGGACACGGGTCGAGCCCCGCTGCGCCGGGTCTTCCCCCGGGCACGGCCCGTACCCGAGGGTACGACCGCGGTCAGGAGGAGGGGCGCAGCGCCCGCAGCGGCTCGGCGAGCTCCTTGGCGAAGTGGTCGAAGAAGCCGTCGACGTCCGTGCCGGCGTTGATCAGCGCGAGGTGGTCGTAGCCGCCGTCGACGAACTGCTGGGCCACCGAGAGCTGCTTGTCGGTGTCCGGGCCGCAGGCGAACGCTTCGCGCATGTGGTCGGCGGTGATGGTGGCCGTCGCCGCGTCGAAGTTGACGGGGTTCGGCAGCTCGGCCTGGACCTTCCAGCCGGTGATCCCGAACCGGAAGAGCCGGCGGGCCTCCTCGGCGGCCTCGTCCTCGGTGGCGCCGTACGCCATGGGGACCTCGGTGTAGCGGGGGCCGTCGCCGCCGGCGTCGGTGAACGCCTGGATGAGGTCGGCGCGCGGCTCGGTGGTGAACAGCCCGTCGCCGAGCTCGGCGGCGAGCTTCGAGGCCTGCGGCCCCCCGCTCGCCACGATGATCTTCGGCAGCGTCTCGGGCAGGTCGAACACCTGCGCGTCCTCGAGCGTGAGGTGCTTGCCCTCGTAGCTCTGGTAGCCGCCCCGCCACAGCAGCCGGATGATCTCCAGCGACTCGCGGAACATCTGGTGGCGCACGCTGACGCTCGGCCAGCCGCGCCCGACCACGTGCTCACTGAGCCGCTCGCCGGAGCCGACACCCAGCGTGAAGCGCCCGTCGGAGAGTAGCTGGGTGGTCGCCGCCGCCTGGGCGATGATCGCCGGGTGGTAGCGGATGAACGGGCACGTCACGCCGGTGGCCAGCTCGATCCGCTCGGTCTTCGCGGCCATCGCCGCGAGCATCGACCAGGCGAACCCGGAGTGCTGCTGCTCGGAGACCCACGGGTGGTAGTGGTCGGAGATCTCGACGAAGTCGAAGCCGGCCTCCTCGGCGCGCACGCACTGGCGCACCATCTCGGTGGGCGAGTAGGCCTCGGCGATCAACTTGTAACCGATCTTCACGGACGGACACCTCCGGTCGCTGGCGTCCGCCGGGTGTTCCCGATCGTCGGGTGCGCACACGCGTAACGCCGCCCCGTCCGCGGACGACACCCCGGTCGGCTCCGGGGGTCGTCGGACCCCCGACCCGACGATCCCCGGAGCCGCCTAGTTCGCGCCGGCGCCGTCGAGCGGCTTGTCGGGCTGCACGCGCGGCATGTTGCCGCCGCCACCCCCGCCCCCGCCGCCGGAGTCGGGCTCGACCCAGATCGTCACGGCCTCACCGGCCGGCACGCGCGTCCCCGGCTCGGGCTGCTGGGCGGTCACCGTGCCCTCGACCGTGGGCGGGGTGTCCGGATCGGGGTCGACGGCCACCACCCGGGCCGTCATGGCGACCTCGTGCGCCTGGGCCGCGGGCAGCCCCACCAGCGCGGGCACGAGCACCAGCTCGGGTGTCCTCATGCACCACGACGGTAGTCAGCCGACGGTGGCCGGTGCCACCACAGGCGCAGCCGGGTGCCGTCGTCGACCCGGCTGAGCTCGTGGCCGTCGGTCAGGCGCGACACCAGCAGCAGCCCCCGGCCCCGGTGACCGGGATCGGGGGGCGCCGGGCGCCATCCGCCGTGGTCGGCCACGACGATCTCGAGCCACGGCTGCTCCGGACCGCCCGCGGTGGCGAGCCGGGCGCTGACGTCCACGGGCCCCGCACCCTCCGGGTAGGCGTGGTCGACGACGTTGGCCAGCGCCTCGTAGAACGCCGTGGCGACGTCCTCGAGGCGGTCGGCCAGCGCCTCGTCGTCGGGCAGCCCGGCGGTCGCGCGCACCCACGCCACGAGGTCCGTGCGCAGGGCACGGAGGTCCTCGACGCGCACCGTGGAGTGGGCGACCTCGTGCACGACGCGGCGCGCCTCCGTGCCCGGTCGACCCTCCACACCTGGTGGGTCGACGGTGACGGGCACGCGGCAAACCCGCCGGGGCGGGGGAAGCGGGTCACGCAGCGTGACGGCGGTCGCGGTCCGGGCGCGGTCCGGAGCCCCGCGGGAGTGCGGCGAGCGGGCGGGCATGATGGGCCGCCCGGCGCACCCCGGCGGCCGGGGGACGGCAGGAGTGGACATGGCGCAGGAGCACCCCCGGTCGGCCCCGCGCGTCCCGGGACGCCGGTCCGCCCGCGGCCTGCTCGTCGTCGCCGCCGCGGCGCTCGCCCTCGTCGGGTGCGCGCGCGGTCCCGAGCCCGGGGTGCCCCCGATCCCGATGTCGTCGTCGGCACCCGTCGCCGCCGCGCCGGTCCCGGGGCCGCCCGGCGGGCCCCGGTTCGCGCCGTGCCGCGGCGGTCTCGAGTGCGCGTCCGTGCCGGTCCCGGTCGACTACGCGGACCCCACCGGGCCGACGCTGCCGATCGCCATCGCCCGCCGTCCCGCGACGAACCCGGCGGCCAAGGTGGGCGTGCTGCTCGTCAACCCGGGCGGCCCGGGCGGGTCCGGCATCGAGCTCGTGCAGGCCGGCGTGCTGCCGCCGGAGATCACCGACCGCTTCGACGTCATCGGCTTCGACCCGCGCGGGGTCGGCGACAGCATGGGCCTGCAGTGCCCGCTCGGCCCCGACACCCCGTACCGCGGCGACCCCGACCCCGGCGATCCCGCCGACGAGGCGGCGACGAACGACGCCGTCGACCGCTACGACCTCGCCTGCGGGCAGCGCTACCCCGACCTGCTGCCCCACCTCGGCACGCGCAACGTCGCCCGCGACATGGACCGCATCCGCGAGGCCCTGGGCGAGGAGCGCATCAGCTACCTCGGCTTCTCGTACGGGACGTCGATCGGCCAGGCCTACGCCCAGCTCTTCCCGACGCGGCTGCGCTCGATCGTGCTCGACGGCGTGGTCGACGTCAGCAAGCCCGGGCTGGACTCCGCGCAGGCCGAGAGCTTCGAGAACTCGCTGCGCCAGTTCGACGCCGACTGCCGCGCCGACCCGGTGTGCCCGGTGCGCGCCGACCCGATCGGCACCCTCGACCGGGTCCGCGCCCGCGTCACGGCGGCGCCGCTGCCGGTGGCCGGCACGAGCCCGTTGTCGGCGGGGCTGCTCGAGATCGGCGTCGTCTACCCGCTCTACAGCACGGCGAGCTGGCCGCAGCTCGCCCAGGCCCTCGCCGCGGCCGACGCCGGCGACGGCGCCCCGATGCGCGCGCTCGCGACCGCCTACTTCCGGGGCAGCAACTCCGACACCTACAACGCCGTCACCTGCCTCGACAACGCCTGGCCCACCGAGGACGAGCAGGTGTTCGCGGCCGCGCGCGCCACCGAGGCGCGCGCCCCGCACTTCTCGGGCAACGTGCTGGTCAGCGGCCTGACCTGCGCGGACTGGCCGGCGCCCCAGCAGCCGCTGACGCCGATCGAGGGGTACACCGGCCCGCCGATGCTCATCCTCGGGACGACCAACGACCCGGCCACGCCGTACCAGAACAGCGTGGCGCTGCGGGACCGTCTGCCCGGCTCGGTGCTGCTGACCTACCGGGGTGACGGCCACACCGTCTACACCAACGGCGTCCCGTGCGTCGACGACGCGGTCAACCGCTATCTCCTCGACGGCACCCTGCCGCCCCCGAACACGACCTGTTAGCGGCTGGGTGTCAGCGAAGTGCCGTCACGGGCGTTGAGTGTCCGTAACGCCACTTCGCTGACACCGCCGGGACCGGGGCCGGTGACGTAGGGTCTTCGCCGGTGCGCCGGGAAGTCTGGTCGGCAGTCCCTGACGCCTGCCCGCCGGAGGATCACCCGTGACGCGGTCGACGCCCCGCCTCTTCGCCCGCCGCTCGTGGCCGGAGACCGCGCGCATCACCGACATCCTGCGCCGCGAGACGGTCGGCGGGATCCTGCTCGTCTCCGCGGCGGCGGTGGCGCTGCTCTGGGCCAACTCCCCGTGGCGCGCGGCGTACACGACGCTCTCGGAGCTGCGGATCGGTCCGGCGTCGCTGCACCTCGACCTGACCCTCGCGACGTGGGCGGCCGACGGCCTGCTCGCGATCTTCTTCTTCGTCGCGGGCCTCGAGCTCAAGCGCGAGTTCGTCGCCGGCGACCTGCGGCAACCGTCACGGGCCCTGCTCCCGGTGGCCGCCGCGGTCGGCGGCATGATCGCGCCGGCGATCATCTACACCGCGCTCAACGTCGGCGGGGACGGCCTCGCGGGGTGGGCCATCCCGACGGCCACCGACATCGCGTTCGCGCTCTCGGTGCTCGCGCTCATCGGCTCCTGCCTGCCCGACGCGCTGCGGACGTTCCTGCTCACGCTCGCGGTCGTCGACGACCTCCTCGCGATCTCGATCATCGCGTTCTTCTACACCGACCAGCTGCAGTTCGTCCCGCTGCTGCTCGCGCTCCTGCCGCTGGCGGCCTTCACGGTCCTCGTCCAGCGGCGCGTCCGCTCGTGGTGGCTGCTGCTGCCGCTCGCGGCGCTCACGTGGGTGCTCGTGCACGAGTCCGGGGTGCACGCGACGGTGGCCGGCGTCCTGCTGGGCTTCGCGGTGCCCGTGGTCCGCCGCAAGGAGGGACCCGGTCCCGGGCTCGCCGAGCACTTCGAGCACCGGTGGCGCCCGCTCTCGGCGGGCGTGGCGGTCCCGATCTTCGCGTTCTTCGCCTCGGGCGTCACCGTCGTCGGCGGGGGTCTGGGCGCCGCGTTCACCGACCGCATCACCCTCGGGATCATCGCGGGCCTGGTCGTGGGCAAGGTGGTCGGCATCCTCGGCGCGACGTGGCTCGTGCAGCGGCTGACGCGGGCGGAGCTCTCCGAGGACCTGGCGTGGAGCGACGTGCTCGGCCTGTCCCTGCTGGCCGGCATCGGGTTCACGGTCTCGCTGCTGATCGGCGAGCTGGCGTTCGGCACCGGCAGCGCCGCCGACGACCACGTCAAGATCGGGGTGCTGACGGCGTCGCTGCTGGCCGCCCTGCTGGCGACGATCGTGCTGCGCTACCGCAACGCCGTGCACCGGCGGATCCACGAGCGCGAGCGGGTCGACCTCGACCACGACGACGTCCCCGACGTCTACGAGCAGGAGGCCCGCGAGCACGGCTCGTGACCCTCCGCGCCGGGCGGCGCAACGGGTTGGCCCGCGGGCGGACCGTCCGTGCCACCGCGGGCGAGGGGTCCTGCGGCCGGGCGGATGAAAGCGTCACCGGGTCCGGGTGTCGGCCTTGCCGGGGCGGGGGCCGGGCCGCACCCTCGCCGCATGACCGGACCGGCGGGCCGCGCCGCCCGCACCGCCACCGGCCGGCGACGAGGGACCCGCGCCGACCGGCCGGTCGAACCGGTGCCCCCACCGGATCCTGCTCCGGGCCCCGTGGACGCCGTCGAGCCCGTCGCGCCCGTGGAGCCCGTCGACCCCGTCGAGGACCCGCCCGACGGCGTCGACCGCGACGCGCTCACCCGGACGATCGCGATGGTCAACGACAAGGGCGGGGTCGGGAAGACGTCGATCGTCGCGAACCTCGCGGGGCAGTTCGCCGCCGCCGGGTACCGCTGCCTGCTCGTCGACCTCAACCGGCAGGCGAACCTCGCCGACGACCTCGGCTTCCGCGACGGCCCCGCCGACGACCGCGGCGCGGGGCTGCTCGTGTCGGTCGTCGCCGGCACCCCGCTGCGGCCCGTCGAGGGCGTCCGGCCGGGGCTCGACGTCGTCGCGGGCGGGGCGCGGCTGGTCGATCTCGTGCCGCTCATGGTGTCGCGGGTCCAGGAGCAGGGCCGCGCCGCGTTCCTGGCGCTGGCCGAGGTGCTCGCGCCCGTCGCGGGCGACTACGACCTCGTGTTCATCGACTGCCCGCCCGAGACCACGATCCTCACCGACCTCGCCCTCGCCGCCGCCCGCTGGGTGCTCATGCCGACCAAGTCCGACGGCGGCGGCCTGGTCGGGATGCGCCTGGTCGGCGAGCGCTTCGCCCTGGCCCGCGAGCTCAACCCGGACCTCGGGCTGCTCGGCGCCGTGCTCTTCGCGACCGGCTCGCGCTCGCGCGTCGTGCACGCCGAGGTCCGCGAGGCCGTCGAGCGCGCGTTCGGCGGGCACTCGCCGCTGTTCACGACGTCGATCCGGCACGCCGAGCGCACGGCCCAGGACGCGCGGCGCCTGGGTCGGCTGGCGCACGAGCTCGAGCAGGAGGTGGCGGCCCAGCCTGCCTGGTGGGCGGCGCTGCGGGAGGGTGGGGCGAGCGCGACCGCCCGGCGGCTCTCGCCGACCGCGGCGAGCGTCGCCGGTGACTACCGCGACCTCGGCGTCGAGCTCCTGACGCTCCTGCGCACCGCTGAGGAGAGCCCGACCGCCGACGCCCGACCCGAGCAGGAGGCCACGTCGTGACCGCCGAGACCAGCACCTCCGCCGAGGGGCCCGACCTCAGCTCCGCCTTCGGGCGGCCGGCGGCGGCGAGCCTGCGCGGCCTGCTGCCGCCGCGTCCCCGGCGCAGCGTCGAGCAGGACGACCGGGCGGACGAGGTCGACCGGGACGAGGCAGCCGCCGACGGGACGGTCGACGGGACGGTCGACGGGATGGTCGACGAAGCCCTGGTGGACGAGCCCGACGACGAGATGGTCGACGAGCCCCTGGCGGAGGAGCCCGACGACGAGCCGGCCGACGAGGCGCCGGCGGCCGCGGTCCCCGCGCCGCGGGACCGGCGGGACCGGACGACCCGGCCGGACCGTCGGAGCACTGCGGGGCGCGGCGGCGCGACGGCCGCCGTCCCGGCGCCGCGCAGCGCCGGCACCGCGAACCACCGGTGGGGTTCGGTGCGGATGGCGTCGCGGGAGCACGTCGAGCTCGTGGTGCTCGTGGCGTTGCGCCGGGGTCCGGCGAGCGGCCGCGAGCTCGCGGAGCGCCTGCGCGAGGACAGCGGCGGTGGCCTCGCCCCGCCCCCGACGACGGTCCAGCGGACCCTGCACCAGCTCGCGCGCCACGGACTCGTCCAGCGCGACGAGGACACCGTTCGACGGCGATACCGACTCACCGCGCTGGGCACCCGCATCACTCGGGCCCGTGTCCGTGCGTGGCGGGCGATGCGCCGAGCGGTGGACGCCGTCGTGCTCGCCGCCGACGAGGACTGAGAGGCCCGACTACTTTTTCGTCCGCCTCGGGAGCCCTCGGGGCCGTTGTTCGGCATTGCGCCGAACCGACCACCCGTGATGCGGTAGGTCGGCAGGTCCGTGAGGCCCGGGTGAAGCACGCTGCGGACCGACGTCCGGCACGGCGCGGTGACCCCGCTCCGTCACCGGACAATCGCAGGAAGTGCTCGCGTCGAGCGTTCGGTCTAGAGAACCCCCGCGTCCTGCGCAAGCACAATTCGGCGAACGGTCGCCATGTTTTGGGCATTCGTTCGGCGCCCGAACGCGTGACCCTGCTTCGTGCCCTCGTGATCGAGAATTGGGGCGAACGGTCCATGAAGAATTTGATCTTCTCGGTCTAGCGCTTTCCGGGAGGACGCGCTGTAATGTCCGGCTCTGCAAGCGGCGGGCTGTGGTCCACCGCACAGGGGGACCAATCCGTTCGGAGGTGCACGGTGCCGGGAACCGGCCTGAAATTGGCCCTCGCGGTCATCGGCGGCTATCTGTTGGGCCGCACGAAGAAGATGAAGCTCGCCATCATGCTGGGCGGAGCGCTCGCCGGGAAGAAGATCACCACTGACCCCACGCAGCTGCTGGGCATGGTGACGAAGCTCGTGTCCGCCTCGCCGGAGCTCCAGAAGCTCGACTCGGCCGTCCGCGGCCGGCTGCTCGAGGCGGGCAAGGACGCCGCGCTCGCGGTCGCCAGCTCGCGCATGGAGGCGCTGACCGACAGCCTGGTCAACCGCGTCGAGAACTTCGGCAAGCCCGCCGCCGACGCGGCCGGTACCGCCGGGCAGGCGGTCGGCGACACCGCCGGTGCCGCGGGCGACGCCGCCGGCCAGGCCGGCGGCGCGGTCGGCGACGCCGCCTCCTCGACGGGCAAGGCCGTCGGGGGCGCCGTCGGTGGCGCGGGCAGCGCCGTCGGCGGGGCGGCGCGCGGTCTGTCCGGCCGCGGCCGACGCAAGAAGCAGGCCGAGGAGCCCTCGGAGGAGGGCGTCGACGTCGCCGAGGAGATCGAGGACGCCGACGAGACCGAGGACGTCGACGAGGTCGACGAGACCGGTGCCGACGAGACCGATGCCGACGAGACCGGTGCCGACGACACCGGTGCCGAGGAGACCGGTGGCGACGAGCCCCAGGAGAGCGAGGAGCCGGAGCCGGCCCGCGCCTCGTCGGGGTCGTCCGGGTCGTCGGGCCGTCGTCGCTCGACGAAGTCCTCCTCCGGCGGGTCGAGCAGCTCCGGCAGCTCCTCCTCCGGCGAGCGGCGCCGCCGCTCGAGCTCCTCGGAGGACGGCTCGTCCTCGACGCGCTCGGCGAGCAACGGCGCGTCGCGCCGGTCGGGCTCGAGCGGCCGGTCGCGGTCGTCCTCGTCCTCCACGTCCTCCACCGAGGGCAGCTCCCGCAGCCGGGCGACCGCCGGGTCGGGCTCGCGACGGACGGCGGCGAAGCGCGATGACTGAGGCAGCCACGGACGCCGCGACCAACGGGCACCGGCCCGACTCGGACGCCGGGTCCGGATCGCTCACCGACATGCTGCCGACCGACCGGCTCAAGCAGGCCGCGCAGTCGCTGCTCAAGGCCGCCACCGACAGGGCGGTCAACGCGGCGCTCGACCAGGTCGAGGGCCTGACGGGCAAGCTCACCGACGTCGCCGGGGACCCGGGCAGCCTCGGTTCCGTGTTCGGTGGTGGCTCGTCGGACGATGGCGACGACTCGTCGGGCGGCGGCATCGGAGGCGCGCTGAAGAGCGGTCTCTCGACGGTGAAGGACAAGGCGCTGGGAGCGGTCGGCCTCGGTGGCGGCGACGACGACGGCGACAGCGACGAGGACGGCAGCGGCGGCGGGGGCGGCAGCTCCGGCAGTGGCCGCGGCAAGTTCAAGTTCATGAACATCTACGAGGCCCAGGACGTCGGGGTGCCGCTGCGCGTCGCCTACGACCAGTGGACCCAGATGGCCGACTTCCCGAGCTTCATGAAGAAGGTCGAGACGGTCAACCAGGAGTCCGACGAGAAGGTCACCTGGACGGCGAAGGTGTTCTGGTCGCGTCGCTCGTGGGAGACCACGATCCGCGAGCAGGTGCCCGACAGCCACATCCTGTGGGTCTCGTCGGGGGCCAAGGGCCACGCGGACGGCATCGTCACGTTCTCGGAGCTCGCGCCGAACCTGACGAAGATCGTCCTGATCATGGAGTACTACCCGCAGGGCTTCATGGAGAAGACCGGCAACCTCTGGCGGGCGGTCGGCCGGCGGGCGCGGCTGGAGTTCAAGCACTTCTGCCGCCACGTCATGATGGACACGCTGATCAACCGCGAGGAGCTCGAGGGCTGGCGCGGCGAGATCCGTGACAGCGAGGTCGTCAAGACCCACGAGGAAGCCCTCGAGGAGGAGCAGCGCGCGGCCGAGGAGGACCGCGAGGACGTCGAGGACGAGTACGGCGACGAGGACGAGTACGCCGACGACGACCTCGCCGCGGAGGACGAGGACGACCTCGCTGCCGAGGACGAGGACGACCTGGCCGCCGAGGACGAGGACGCCGAGGACCTCGAGGACGAGTACGACGACGAGGACCTCGTGGACCTCGAGGACACCGACGACGAGCTCGCGGACGAGGAGCTCGCCGACGACGAGCTCGAGGACGCCGAGGACGCCGAGGACGAGGCTCCTGAGGACGACGACGCCGGCGACGACGCCGAGCGCCCGCGCCGACGCTCCCGCCGGCAGCGCACCCCGGCCTGAACGCGCGTCCCGGTTGAGACCACAGCCGGGCCGAACGTCACACCCGACCGCGGCGCCGGCTGATCGCCGGCGCCGTCCCCGACGCACTGGAAGGGGGCACGGTGACCGTCAGCCAACGGCAAGGCGGAGGCGTGCAGAAGGACCCGCAGGGCGGACTCGCCGAGGTCCTCGACCTGATCCTCGACAAGGGTCTGGTCATCGACGCGTTCGTGAAGGTGTCGCTGGTCGGGATCGAGATCCTCACCATCGACGCCCGCATCGTGGTGGCCAGCGTGGACACCTACCTCCGGTTCGCGGAGGCCACCAACCGACTCGATCTGCACGCCAAGGGCGGCAAGGACCTCAGCGAGGTCGTCGGCGGCATGACCGAGGGCGCGACGGAGGGCGGCGCCAAGGGCAAGACCAAGGGCATGCTCGACGCCGGCAAGGAGAAGTGGGACGAAGTGCGCGGCGAGCGCCAGAACCGCCGCGAGAAGGCCTGAGGGGGCGGACGTGACCACGACGGAGGACACGAAGGGCTCTCAGGAGACCCGTCGCGGCTCCTACATCTACGGCATCGTGCCGGCCGGGGTGCGGATCCCCGACGGCCTCGACCCCATTCCCTACGGTGACCAGGACGGCGAGCTCGGCCTGGTCACCGAGGGGCGGTTGGCGGCGGTCGTCAGCGACGTCGCCGCCGACCGGGCGCTCGGCACCCGGCGGGACCTCATGGCCCACGAGGCCGTGCTCAACGCCATCGCGCAGGACACCCCGGTGCTGCCGATGCGCTTCGGCGCGGTCGTCACCGACGACGACGCCGTCGCCGAGGAGCTCCTGGCCCCGCACCAGGACTACTTCGTCCGGGCGCTCGAGCAGCTCGAGGGCCACCTCGAGTTCCGCCTGCGCGGCGACTACGACCAGGACGCGGTCCTCGGTCGCATCCTCGAGGCCGACCCCCGGATCCAGCAGATGCGGGAGAAGATCGCCGGGGTCGACGAGGACGCCAGCTACTACGACCGCATCCGACTCGGCGAGGCCATCTCGCAGGCCATGGACAAGCTCCGCGAGGAGGACGCGCAGGCGTGCGTCGACGCCCTCGCGAAGTTCGCCGTCGCCACCGAGGTCAAGGAGGTCGGCGGGGAGAACGGTGCCGTGCACCTGGCCTTCCTCGTCCGCACCGATCACCGCAGCGACTTCGAGCGGGCCGTCGACGACCTCGGCGACTCCTGGTCGGGCCGGGTCGAGCTGCGGCTCATCGGTCCCACCGCGGCGTTCGACTTCCTGCCCGAGTTCGACGCACCCGACGAAGCGCAGGCCTGAGGACGACGTGGGTTTCTTCACCGAGCTGCTCCTGCTGCCCCTCGCCCCGGTCCGCGGGGTGGCGTGGGTGGGCGAGAAGATCGCGGACCAGGTCGACCACCAGATGAACGACCCCGCGGTCATCCGGGCGCAGATCGACGAGCTCGACGCTGCCTTCGAGCGCGGCGAGATCACCGAGGAAGAGCGTGACGAGCAGCAGGAGGTCCTGTTGCAGCGTCTCGTGGGCGGCGGAGGTGGGGCGTGACCCGCTCCGCCGACACCCCGCCCCTGACCGACCAGGAACGTCCCCGCCGCCGGCGCCGCACCAGCGGCGACGGCGGCGAGGGCGGCGGCGACCAGGGGGAGGCCCCGGCCTCCCGCGAGTCCCGCTCCGACGGGAACGGCACCGCCCCCGACGACGAGCGTCCGCGCCGGCGGCGGAAGTCCGACGACGCGGCGGAGCCCGAGCGGCCCCGCCGTCGGCGCCGGTCCGCCGAGTCCGGGGAGACCCCCGCCGAGGACCGGCCCCGTCGCAAGCGCCGTCCCGCTGAGGAGTCGGGCGACGGGGCGGAGCCGCAGCGGCCGCGGCGGAAGCGCCGCCCGGCCGAGGACGAGGCGGCTGGGGAGGACCGGGCCCGCCGCAAGCGCCGTCCCGCCGACGACGCGTCGGGCGAGGAGGCGGAGCCGGAGCGGCCGCGCCGCAAGCGCCGCCCGGCCGAGGACGACACGGGTGGGGAGGACCGACCCCGCCGCAAGCGCCGTCCCGCCGACGACGCGTCGGGCGAGGGGGCGGAGCCGGAGCGGCCGCGCCGCAAGCGCCGCCCGGCCGAGGACGACACCGGCGGGGAGGACCGACCCCGCCGACCCCGGCGTCCCCAGGGCGACGGCGGCGAGGAGGAGCGCCCCCGTCGCCGACGCACGGCGGCAGCCGGGTCCGCCGGCGACGGCACCGACGGGTCCGGGGAGCAGGACCGCCCGCGGCGTCGGCGTCGTGCCGCCGAGGACGCGTCGGACCAGGACCGCCCTCGACGTCGTCGCCGGCCGGAGCCCGAACCGGAGCCGGAGCCGGAGGCCGTGGACGACCAGCCGGAGGAGCTCGACGACGACGTCGAGGAGCCGGCGGACGAGGCCGACGAGCAGCCCGAGGACCGTGACGCCGAGGTTGACGAGCCGGAGGAGGCCGAGGCCGAGGCCGACGAGGACCTGGACGACGAGGTCGACGAGGACCTGGACGACGAGGCCGACGAGGACCTGGACGACGAGGCCGACGAGGACCTGGACGACGAGGCCGACGAGGACCTCGATGACGAGGCCGACGAGGACCTCGACGACGAGGCCGACCTGGACGACGAGGACGAGGCGGAGGACGAGATCGCCGAGCCGGAACCCGAGCCGGAACCCGAGCCGGAGCCCGAGCCCCGGCCGAAGAAGATCCCCGCTCGCAAGATCGCTCGCTGGGCCGCGCAGCAGGTCCAGGAGATGAGCGGCAAGGAGAGCGAGGCCATCACCTCGGTGCGCAAGACCGAGGACGGGTACGTCGTCGGTCTCGAGGTGGTCGAGGCTCGCAAGATCCCCGAGACCAGTGACATCCTCGCCAGCTACGAGGCCGAGATGGACTCCGACGGCGAGCTGATCAGCTACCACCGGGTGAAGCGCTACACCCGGGGTCGCGGCGACGACGACTGACCATCGGCCACCGGGGGACACGAGAAGGAGAGACCATGAGTGACCCGGTGCGCTGGACCGGGCAGATGCCGTCGACCTCCAACCAGGGCGGTGGCCGGCAGCCGGCCCGCCAGGGCGGCGGGGACGGCACGAACCTGGCCGACATCCTCGAGCGGGTCCTCGACAAGGGCATCGTCATCGCGGGCGACGTCCAGATCAACCTGCTCGACATCGAGCTGCTGACGATCAAGCTGCGGCTGATCGTGGCGTCGGTGGACCGGGCGAAGGAGATGGGCATCGACTGGTGGGAGCGCGACCCCACCCTCTCCTCGGGCCACCAGCAGCTCGAGGAGGAGAACCGCCGCCTGCGCGAGCGACTCGAGGCCCTCGAGGGGCGCAACGGCCACGCTCCGTCGCTGGACCGCGCCGACGACAGCGACGACGACACCGATGAGGACACCGACGACGACGTCGAGGACGCCGACGTGGTGGACGGCGAGGAGATCGGCGACGAGGTCGACGACGAGGTCGACGACGAGGTCGAGGAGGGCGGGCCCGACGACGTCGAGGACGCCGAGGTCGTCGACGACCCCGCGCCGGAACCGGAGCCCGCCCCCGCGCGCCGCCGGAAGACCGAGCGGGGAGTGGGCCAGGAGCGGTCGGGTCGTCGACGCTCCACGCGTCGGCAGGAGGACGACCGGTGAGCGACACGCTGACCTACGTCTACGCGATCGCTCGGGACGTCGGCGCCGTGAGCGGGCTCCGGGGGGTGGGCGGTGGCCCCGTCCGCACGCTCGAGGTCGACGGCGTCACGGCGGTGGTGAGCGACGTCGACCGCGGCGAGTTCGAGGAGCGGGCGCTGGAGGAGCGGCTCGAGGACCTGGAGTGGCTCGCCTCGACGGCGCGGGCGCACCACCACGTCGTCGACACCCTCGGGCGTGACCACCTCGTCGCCCCGCTCGCGCTCGCGACCGTGTACTTCGACGACGACCGGGTCCGCGCGGTCCTGGCCGAGGGGCGGGAGACGTTCGCGGCGGTGCTCGACCGGCTCGCGGGCCACGCCGAGTGGGGCGTCAAGATCTACGCCCGCAAGGGCGGAGGGAGTGCGCCGACCGAGGAGGCCAGGCCGCGCTCGGGCGCCGAGTACCTGCGCGCGCGACGGAAGGCCCTGCGCGACACCGACTCCGCGCTCGACGACGCCCGCGAGGCCGCGGGCGAGGTCGACGACGCGGTCACCGCGCTCGCGACCGCGACCCGCGCCCACCGCCTGCAGGACGCGCAGCTGTCGGGGGAGACCGACCCGATGGTCCTCAACCAGGCCTACCTCCTGCCGATCGAGCGGGTCGACGAGCTCCGCGCGCTCGTCGCGTCCTACGCCGAGCACCCGCGCATCCGGGTCGAGCTCACCGGACCCTGGGTGCCCTACTCCTTCGCGCAGGCGGCGCAGGGCGCGTCGTGACCGGGCCCGGCTCGGGCGAGCTCGAGCCCCGGGCGACGTCGCTGTTCGGGGACGAGGAGGTCGCGCTCGTCGACCTGCTGGACCGTCTCCTCGCGGGCGGCGTGGTGCTCGTGGGCGACGTGACGATCTCGCTCGCCGGCGTCGACCTCGTGCGCATCTCGCTGCGCGCCCTCATCACGTCGATCAGTCCGGTCGAGCGGCCCGGGACGCTGGCGGCTCGGGCCGAGCGCGCCGACGAGCGGGAGCTGGAGGCCGGGCGTGGCTGACGAGCAGGAGGAGCCCCGGTACGCCCGGACCAACCGTGTCGAGATCGACAAGGACGCGGTGCGCCGCGACCTCATGAAGCTCGTGCTGACGATCGTGGAGCTCCTGCGCCAGCTCATGGAGCGGCAGGCGATCCGGCGGGTGGAGCAGGGCGACCTCACCGAGCAGGAGGAGGAGGACCTCGGCACGTCGCTGATGCACCTCGCGGACGCGATGGACGAGCTCACCGAGCAGTTCGGGCTCACGCCGGCGGATCTGAACATCGACCTCGGCCCGCTCGGCCCCCTGCTGCCGCGCGACCGCTGACCGACGCCGATCGGACGGACTCCGCTGGCGCACTCCGGGGTATCTGGACCCCATGACCAGCGCTCAGCGTCCGAGCAGCACCCCGTCCAGCCCCACCCCGACGGCGACCTCCGTCCCCGGCGCCGCCGGCGACCCGACCACGATCGAGGGCACCACCGAGGTGCTGCCGTCGGTGGTGCAGAAGGTGACGGCGTTCTCGGCGCGCGAGATCCCCGGGGTCGTCGCGCTGGGCGGCAGTACCTCGCGGGCGGTCGGCGCGGTGCGCCAGACGCTGACCGGCAACACCGAGAACACCGCCGGCGTGCGCGTCGAGCTGGCGGACCAGCAGGCGCACATCGGCCTCGACGTCGAGATCGAGTACGGCGTGGGCGCCCGCGAGCTGGTCCGCGCGTTGCGCCGTCACGTGCCCAAGGCGGTCGAGGAGATCGCCGGCGTGGCCGTCGTCGAGCTCAACATCGTCATCACCGACGTCCACCTGCCCGGCGCGGACGTCGACGCCGACGCCGACCCGGTGGCGCCGCCGGCCGCGACCATCTGAGGGTCAGGCCCGCAGCTCGGCCACCCGCGCGCGGCACGCCTCGATCGTCGGCAGCGCGCCGGCGGCCCGCGCGGTGGCGAGCGTCGGGGCGGCGCGGTCCTTGTCCGACAGCACGAGGTCCGCGGCGTCGACGTGGTCGGTCCACGGCAGCCCGAGGGCAGGGTCGAGCGGGTCGACGCCGTGCTCGGCGGACGGGTCGTAGGGCGTGGAGCAGAGGTAGCTCGTCACGGTGCCGTCCTCGAGGGCGAGGAACGCGTGCCCGAGGCCCTCGGACAGGTAGACCGCGGCCATCGACCCCGGGTCCAGGCGGGCGGCGTCCCACCGCCCGTAGGTCGGTGAGCCGACGCGGATGTCGACGACCACGTCGAGCACGGCGCCCGCGACGCAGTGGACGTACTTCGCCTGCCCCGGCGGGACGTCGGCGTAGTGGATCCCGCGCAGCACCCCGCGGCGGGACACGCTGGTGTTCGCCTGCGCCACGGTGAGCGGGTGCCCCACCGCCGCCGTGAACGGCCCGCCCTGGAACGGCGCCGCGAACGCACCCCGGGCGTCCGGGAACACCGGTGGGGTGAACCGCCACGCCCCGGGCACCGCCAGCTCCTCGGCCTCCACGTCGGGGGAGCCTAGGAGCGTGCGTGGGAGCATCGTCGGCACGCCCCGTCGAGGGAGACCAGCCGAGGGAGACGATGAGTACGGTTCTGGTGACGGGTGCCGCGGGGTTCATCGGGTCGAACTTCGTGCGGTACTGGCGCGCGGAGCACCCGGGGGATCGGGTGGTGGCGCTGGACGCGCTGACCTACGCGGGGGTCCGGGAGAACGTCGAAGGACTCGACGGCGTGGAGTTCGTGCACGGGTCGATCGGCAACACGGAGCTGGTGGAGCACCTGCTGCGTGCCCACGGGGTGGACGTGGTGGTGAACTTCGCCGCCGAATCGCACAACAGCCTGGCGATCCTGCGCCCGGGCGACTTCTTCGCCACCAACGTCATGGGCACCCAGGGGCTGCTGGAGGCCGTGCGTCGGGTCGGTGTCGGGCGGTTCCACCACATCTCGACCTGCGAGGTCTACGGCGACCTCCCGCTCGACGTGGACGGTCCCGGCGCAGCGTTCACCGAGGACTCGCCGTACCGGCCACGGACCCCGTACAACGCGGCGAAGGCCGGCGGTGACCACGTGGTGCGGGCCTACGGGCTGACCTACGACGTGCCGGTGACCATCACCAACTGCGCCAACAACTACGGGCCCTTCCAGTTCCCGGAGAAGGTCATCCCGCTGTTCACCACCCGGGCGCTGGCCGGCGAGGCGCTGCCGCTGTACGCGTCGACGAAGAACCGCCGCGAGTGGCTGCACGTCGACGACCACGCCCGCGCCATCGACGCCGTGCTGCACCACGGCACCGTGGGGGAGACCTACAACGTCGGCTCCGGGGTGGAGGTCGACGTCGAGGGCGTCGCCGACACCATCTTGGGGGCGCTGGGGCTGGGCCCCGAGCTGAAGACGATCGTGCCGGACCGGCCGTCGCACGACCGGCGCTACCTGCTCGACGCGACCAAGCTGCGCAGCGAGCTCGGGTGGGCCCCACAGGTCGAGTGGACCGAGGGGATCGCCGCCACCGTCGGCTGGTACCGGGCGAACGAGGCGTGGTGGCGCCCGCTGATCGGGCGCAGCCCCGTCGTCGAGGGTGCCGACCAGAGCTGGGGTGGCGCGCGGTGAAGGGGATCGTGCTCGCCGGCGGGTCGGGCAGCCGGCTGCACCCGGTGACCCGCGCGGTGTCCAAGCAGCTGCTGCCGGTCTACGACAAGCCGATGATCTACTACCCGATCTCGGTGCTGATGCTGGCCGGGATCCGCGACATCCTGGTCATCTCCACCCCGGTCGACCTGCCCGCGTTCCGGCGGCTGCTGGGTGACGGCAGCGAGCTCGGGGTGTCGTTCTCCTACGCCGAGCAGGCCGCGCCGAACGGGCTGGCCGAGGCCTTCCTCATCGGCGCCGACCACGTCGGCGACGACACCGCCGCGCTGGTGCTGGGCGACAACATCTTCCACGGCCAGGGCTTCGCGTCGATCCTCGCGCAGCAGGTGGCGCGGCTGGAGGCCGAGAAGGGCTGCGTGCTGTTCGGCTACCCGGTGCGCGACCCGGGTCGTTACGGCGTCGGCGAGGCCGACGAGGACGGACTGCTGCTCTCCATCGAAGAAAAACCGGCGAAGCCGAAGTCCAACCGGGCCATCACCGGTCTGTACTTCTACGACAACGACGTCCTCGACATCGCCGGCACCCTCACGCCCTCGGCGCGCGGCGAGCTCGAGATCACCGACGTCAACCGCGCCTATCTCGAGCGCGGCGACGCCCGCCTGTTCGACCTCGGGCGCGGGTTCGCCTGGCTCGACACCGGCACCCACGAATCGCTCATCGAGGCCAGCCAGTACGTCCAGGTCCTCGAGCACCGCCAGGGCGTGCGCTTCGCCTGCCTCGAGGAGATCGCGCTGGTCAAGCACTGGATCACCCCGGAGCAGGCCCTCGCCCTCGGCGAGCGGCAGGCCAGCTCCGGCTACGGCGACTACGTCGTCGACGTCGCCCGCCGCGCCGGAGCCGCCGATCGCTAGTGCTTCTGGACGGGCTCGGTGCCGAGGAAGTCCTGGTAGTCCGTCGGGAGCTGGCTGGTGAAGTTCTGCCACTCGCCGCCGGAGAGCGCCGTCTCGAGGCCCTTGGCGATCGCCCGCGCGTGCTGGCGGGCCTGGGCGACGGTCACGTCGTCGCCCTCCTGGTCGGCGATGCGCCGGTAGAAGGTGTCGACGTCGAACCGCTCGCCGCCGCCCTCAGACGGCAGCGCGTCGGACAGGCCGTCCGGCAGCTGCGAGGCCAGGTCCTTGGCCTCGCCGCCCTCGAGCCGCTGCCCGAGGACGGTGAGCGTCGCCCGCACCGCACGCTCGGCGGTCGCGTTGTCCGGCAGGCCGAGGCTCTCCTTGACCGCGCTGACGAACTCGTGCTCCTGCATCGTTCTCCTCTCGCGCTCGGTGACCCGTCGGTCGGGACGGTGAGTGCGGGTGCCCGGGACGACGCGGGCGTCACACGTCGCAGGGGCCCGGAGGAGCCTCAGACGAGGGCGCGGAAGAACTCCACGATCTGCTCGGCGAAGCCGATGAGGATGGCGAGGATCGCGGTGACCGTCGCGGCGGCACTCTCGGGCGAGCTGATGATCCAGAACAGCACGAGGGCCAGGACGAGGAGCCCTACCACACGTTGCATGCGGCACAGCGTAACGCCAGTGATCGTGTCCGTCACGTCGAGGAGATCGAATTGCTCCCGGGGGAGCACGCCCGACCGCCGGTCGGGCTCAGCTGTCGTCGAGTCGTGCGCTGAGCCCGCGGTTCAATTCGGACACCTCGAGCGTCCGCGGACCCTCCGAGAACGTCGCCGACGCGATGACGCCGTAGTTCACGAGCACGGCCTGGTTGTCGGTGAACGCGTACCGGTGGACCTCGCCGTCACGGACCAGCTGCTGGAACCGCGTCACGACCGCGTCGAGGTCCTCCTCGAATTTCAGGGTCAGCGGGATTTGGGGCAGTGACACGTAGACCGTCACGATTTCCTCCGCTCGATCCGTCCGGCCCTCGGCCATTCGGCCGGTCGCCACACAAAATGCTCCGAGTGCCGCGCGTGGGGGGAACGGCGGCCACCGATCCTAGATCGCGGCCCGCGGACGCGGGCCGCGACGGGGAGGGCGGGTGCCATGGAGATCGACGGTGTCGAGGTCTTCGAAGAGGCGGAGGACTACGGCTATTCGTGGCACTGGGACGACCCGCGCGGTTTCCAGTCGGAGATTCTCTGGCAGCGCGAGGTCGGTCACCTCAGCCTCGGCACCCGGCAGCTCCCGGGCGGCTGGGTGCACAACCGGCTCGACCCGACCGCGTGGGGGACCGCGCGGACGATCTACGAGGCGCGCCAGATCGTCGAGGCCTACGTGACCCAGGCAGCCGCCAAGCCCGGCTGAGACGGGTGCAACATCAGCCACCGGACGGGGTACCCGTGGCGTCACCGCCGCACGATCCCTCCGGGAGGCACCCATGCCGCACGGCGTCGCCCACCAGCTGATCGCGTCCCACCTGGTCGACGGGGAGATGACGCCGGGCGAGGAGATCGCCCTGCGCATCGATCAGACCCTGACCCAGGACGCGACGGGCACGCTCGTCATGCAGGAGCTCGAGTCGCTCGGGCTGGACCGTGTCCAGACCGAGGTCTCGGTGCAGTACGTCGACCACAACCTGCTGCAGGCCGACGAGAAGAATGCCGAGGACCACGCCTACCTGCGCTCGGCGTCCCGTCGCTTCGGCCTCTGGTACTCGAAGCCGGGCAACGGCGTCTCGCACCCGACCCACATGCAGCGCTTCGGCAAGCCCGGCAAGACGATGATCGGCTCGGACTCCCACACCCCGGCGTGCGGCTCGCTGGGGATGCTCGCCATCGGCGTCGGCGGCCTCGAGGTGGCGCTGGCGATCACCGGCAAGCCGCTGAGCATCCGGATGCCCGAGATCTGGGGCGTCGAGCTGACCGGCGAGCTCCCCCCGTGGTGCTCGGCGAAGGACGTCATCCTCGAGATGCTGCGCCGCCACGGCACCAAGGGCGCCACCAACCGCATCATCGAGTACCACGGGTCCGGCCTCGCGGGGCTCACGGCGATGGACCGGCACGTCATCACCAACATGGGCGCCGAGCTCGGGGCGACGACGAGCGTCTTCCCCGCCGACGACGAGGTCCGCCGCTTCCTCGCCGGCGAGGGCCGCGAGGACGACTTCACCGAGCTGCTCGCCGAGGAGGGCACGGAGTACGACGTCACCGAGCACATCGAGCTCTCCGAGCTCGAGCCGCTCATCGCCCAGCCGTCGTCGCCGGGCAACGTGGTCCCGGTCCGCGAGGTCGTGGGCACGCCGGTCGGCCAGGTGGTCATCGGGTCGTCGGCCAACCCCGGCCTGCGCGACTTCGCGATCGCGGCGCGCATCGTCGACGGCCGCCAGACCCACCCCGGCGTCAGCTTCGACATCAACCCGACCTCGCGCCCGATCCTCGCCGACCTGACCCGCTGGGGCGGCACGACCTCGCTCATCGCGGCGGGCGCGCGCATCCACCAGTCGGGCTGCCTGGGCTGCATCGGCATGGGCCAGGCCCCGGCGCCCGGGACGAACTCGCTGCGCACCTTCCCCCGCAACTTCCCCGGACGCTCCGGCGGCGGCGCCGACGACCAGGTCTGGCTGTGCTCGCCCGAGACCGCGGCGGCGAGCGCCCTGCGCGGCGAGATCACCGACCCGCGCGCGCTGGCCGAGGAGCTGGGCCTGACCTGGGGCGACCTCGACCTGCCCGAGCCCACCGTCATCCCCGGCATGCTCGAGGAGCCCCCGCCCGTCGAGCAGGCCCGCGAGGAGGAGCTGGTCAAGGGCCCGAACATCTCCGGGCTGCCGGAGTTCGAGCCGTTCCCCGACGCCTTCGAGGTGCCGGTGCTGCTCGCCGTCGGCGACGACATCTCGACCGACGACATCTCGCCGGCGGGGGCCGAGGCGCTGCCCTTCCGGTCCAACATCCCGGCGCTGGCGCGCTTCGCGTTCACCCGGATCGACCCCGACTACCCGGCGAACGCCGAGGAGATCATGGACTCGACGGGCCACGCCATCGTCGGCGGCGCGAACTACGGCCAGGGCTCGTCGCGCGAGCACGCGGCGATCTGCCCGCGCTGGCTCGGCCTGCGGGTGGTGATCGCCGAGTCGTTCGCGCGCATCCACTGGCAGAACCTGGCGAACTTCGGGATCCTCGCGCTCGAGTTCACCGGCGAGGGCGACCGGGACAAGATCCCGCAGGGCAGCACGCTGTCCTTCTCCGACCTGCACGACCAGCTGCAGAAGGGCAGCGAGGTCGTCGGCCAGGTGGACGGCACCGAGATGACCTTCCGCCACCAGCTCTCCGACCGGCAGGTCCGGATGGTCCTCGCCGGCGGGCTCATCCGGCAGCTGGCGGAGGGGGAGGAGACCTGATGCGGGCGCTTCCCGGCGGCCGGGACGTGCCCGGATAGTCTGGCCGCATCGGGATCACCAGCGAGCAGCAGCGCACCGACCGACGGGGCCCGGGCCGTCCGAGCGCGCGCCGCCTCGTCGGGGCCGCGGGCCTGGGGGTCGTCGCCTCCGCGCTGATCGTCAACGTCTACCTCGCGGTGGTCGCGCGCGCCCTGCCGCCGGCGGAGTACGCGACGTTCGGGGCGTTCTGGGCGCTCGCCATGGTCCTCGGGTTCGGGGCGTTCCTCCCGCTCGAGCAGGAGCTCGCGCGCCGGTTCCCGCAGACCGCCGACCGCCGGGCCCTCCTGCGGGGGGCGGCCGGGAGCGCGGGAGTGCTGACGGCCGTGGCGCTCGTCGTGCTCCTGCTCGGGACGCCCGTGGTCCTGCGGTCCTTCGACGGCCACGTCTCGTCGCTGCTCGCGCTCGTGGCGCTGTGCGTGGTGTCGGCGGGCCAGTTCCTGGTCCGCGGCACGCTCATCGGGACCGATCGGCTCGTCCGCCACGCCGGGCTGATGGTGCTCGACGCGGTGCTGCGGCTGGGGCTCGCGGTGGCGATCTTCGTGGCCGGCGGCGCCGACAGCGCCGCGTTCTGCTGGGCGCTGGTGGCGGCGATCGCACTCGCGCACCTCCCGCAGCTGCCCGCGGTGTGGCGCCGCGCGGTCGCCGGCACCCCGCCCGCGATCCCGTCCGACGACGAGCGCGTCACCACCCGGCGCGTCACCGCCAGCTGCCTGCCCCTGCTGCTCGGATCGGTCTGCGCGCAGCTGCTGCAGAGCGGGCTGCCGGTGCTGGTCGTCGCCGGTGCCCCGGAGAGCGCCGAGGCCGCGGCGGGCGCGTTCGTCGCGGCGTTCACCCTGGTCAAGGCGCCGCTGGCGATGGTCGTGCCGCTGCAGTCGGCCGTGGTCCCGACGCTGACCCGGCTCATGGCGGCGGGTCGTCGCCACGAGGTGATGGTGCTGCTCGCGAAGGGCGGCACGGCGCTGGTGGCGCTGATCGTCGCGGTCGTGCCCGTCGCGCTGTGGCTGGGCCCGCCGACCATCACCCTGGTGTTCGGCGACGACTACGCGGTCGGAGGCGTCGACCTCGCCCTCATGGCCGCGGGCGTCCTCGCCCACGTCGGACTGGTCGTGGTCACGCAGGTGCACGTGGCGCGGGGCCGGCAGCGGGTGGTGGCGCTGAGCTGGGCGTCGGCGCTGGCCGCGGCCGGGGTCGCGTACCTGCTGCTCCCCGGCCCGGTGCTCGGCGCCGCGGTCGGCTTCCTGGCCGGCTCCGTCGCCGGTGCCCTCGTCAGCGCCGCCGCCCTGCTGACCTCGCGTCGTCCCGAGAGGAGCCTCCCCTGAACCCCGACCACACCACCTACGACGAGGCGTACTACCGGTTCAACGGGCAGGCCGAGGACCGCCCCGCCCTGCGCTGGTACACCCGCCTCGTCCGCCGCTACGCCACCGGCGGCCCGTACCTCGACTTCGGGTGCGGCACCGGGCACCTCGTGCGGCGCCTGTCCGCGCTCGGGCCGGCGGCCGGCTTCGAGGTGTCCGCGTGGTCCGCGGAGCGGGCGCGGCAGAACGCGCCGGGGTGCGCGGTGCACACCGACCCCGCCGCGATGGCGACGGCGTCGTTCGGGGCCCTGACCGCCATCCACGTGCTCGAGCACCTCACCGACGAGGTCGCCGCCGAGACGCTGACGACGTGGCACCGGATCCTGCGCCCCGGGGGCCACGCCCTGGTCGTCATGCCCGACCCGGCGGGGCGCGGGCGGCACCTGGCCGGGGAACGGTGGATGGGGTTCGCCGACCCGACGCACATCAACCTCAAGCCGCACGACGCCTGGCGCGCTGTGCTCGTCGACCACGGCTACACCGTCGTGCGTGAGGGCAGCGACGGGCTCTGGGACGTCCCCTACTCGCGGCTGCCCAAGCTCGTCGACGCCGGGGTGCACGCCGTGCCGGCGTTCGTGCAGTTCCTGGCGGGACGGATGATGCTGCGCCCCGGCAGCGGCGAGTCGTCGGTGTTCCTGCTGCGCCGCGACTAGCGGTCACGGCAGGCCGGGCACCGTCGTCCGGTCCCGGAGGAGCTCGTAGCCGTCGGTCGGGTAGGGCTGGGTGTACCGCCAGACGTGCACGTCGTCGATGTCCTCCCCGACGTCGCGGACCCGCGTCGTCAACAGGGTGACCTCGGCCTCGCGCTGGGCGTGGCCGAGGAGCCCCCCGCGGTCCGGGTTGAACGTCCAGTCGGCGAGGGCCGCCTCGGGGTCCTCGCCGTAGCCGATCGCGCCGACGGCCGGTTCGGTGATGCCGTCCTGCTGGCGCGGCTGGCGGATGCAGGGGAAGAGCGACTGGATCTGCCACGCGACGCCCACCGCGCCGCCGGGCGGCAGGTACGCCGGGAGCGGCACCCACGTCCGCTCGACGGGCGCGCTGAACGCCAGCCAGCCGCCGATCGAGGTGCTCGTGTCGTCGGCGACGAGCCGGACGACGTCGGCGTCGGGGGGCGGCGCCGCGATCCCGAGCAGCGGGACCGTCCGCCACTCCACGGAGTTCCCGTCCTCGCCGACCGCCGCGCCCCCGGTGGGCAGGAATCCCGCCGGGGTCTCGCGCCCGTACTCGACGCGCAGGGTGACGTCGTCGTCGAGACGGCCCGAGACCGCCACGGCGAGGCCGGCGTCGGGTGCGCCCCGGTCGAGTCGGTACCAGTCGGTGGTCAGGGAGCCCGTGCGGGCGTCGGCGGTCGCCCCGGCCTCGGGCACGAGGAAGCTGCCGAACACCGGCGTGTCCGGGGGCAGGTCCGCGGGCGGCGGGCTCCCCGGGAAGACCGCGCCGGGCAGGAAGGGCTCGGTCCGCGTCTCCGGGTCCGGGGCGTCGGGCGCGTCGACGGCGAGCGGCGGCACGGGCGGCTCGCCGCCGGGCAGGACCGCCGGCGGGAGCGCCCGCTGGCCGCGGGTGTCGAGGACGTCGATCTGCCCGCCGAGGGCGCAGCCGGCGCTCGTGGGGTCACGCCAGGCGTCGACCTGCGGGGACCACGACGTCGACGTCCGGTCGGCGGCGCGGACGAAGTCGCCGACGGTCCAGGTGCTCACCAGGAGGAGCCCGACGCACACGAGGACCGGGACCGCGCCCGCGAGGGCGAGCCGCTGCCGTCGCGGCGCCAGCAGCCGGGCGACGACCGCCAGCACGACCGCCGTGACGGTGAGTCCGAGCGTCCACCACAGCGGCTGGTCGAGCTCGTAGCCGCGGATCGAGGGGTAGTCGCCGTAGGCCGGTTGCCCGAGGCCCCAGCCGTAGGGCCACATGGCGCGCCCGTGGAAGCCCAGGGCGAGGACGAGGACGGTGGCGAGGCCGGCGGCCAGGAGCGCGGGGCGGGGGACCCGGCGGTCCTCGTCGAGATCCGCGAGCAGGCGCGGGCCGACCACCAGCACGAGGGCGAGGAAGACGGCGCCGAGGCCCGCGAAGGCGCCGAAGTGGTGCGTCGGCTTGCTCGGCGTCGGGAGCAGCAGCACGAGCGACAGCAGCATCGACCACCCGGCGAGCGGGAGCCGCCGGGGCACGACGAGGTCGCGGGCGCGGGCCGCGACGACCAGCACGAGGAACCAGACGAGGGCGAGCAGGCAGAGCAGGACCGCGGTGCGCCGGGCGTAGGAGCCGAACCACCCGCCCGGATCGAGGAGGGCCGCCCAGCGCGCGAACTCCTGGTACCACGTCTGCGCGCGCTGGATCGGGGCGAAGATGGCCTGTGCGCGGACGAAGTCGCGGTACGCGCCGTCGGCGAACCCGAGCAGGCTGCCGACCGCGCCCGGCGCCAGCACCACGACCCAGCGGCCGGCCACCGCGAACCAGCTCGTCGAGCCGTCGCGGATCAGCCGCCACGTCGCGGGCGCCGCGACCAGCAGCGGGGCGAGCGCGATGAAGCCGGTGGGGGCGGCCATGAGCCCGCAGGTCGCCAGCCCGACGCCGAGGCCGAGGAGGGCGAGCCGGCGCCGCTCCAGCCCCTCGGCGACCGCCGCGAGCGTCGCGACGGTGAAGAAGCCGACGACCGGCTCGGGGCGCAGGCCCATGTCGTAGGGCAGCCACCAGGCGAGGAAGGCCGCGGCGAGCACCGTTCGCGCCGCGACGTGCGCCCACCGCTCGGCGCGCTCGCCCCGGCCCCACAGGGGGGTGCGCGCGACGAAGACCCGCGCGGCCGCCCACGTCGCGATCCCCAGGACCAGCGCCGGGATGCGCTGGACGACCGGGCCGAACCCGGCGGTCGTCTGCCACCAGGACAGGACGTAGTAGGGCCACGCGAAGGGCGTGAAGCCCTGGTTGTAGAGCTGGTAGAAGTTCGTGACGTAGCCCGAGAACGGCACGTTGGCCGCCATCGCGCCGTAGTAGCCGTCGTCGTCGGTCATCGGGGCGAGGAACAGCCAGGCGAGCAGGACCAGCGGCACGACGACGTCCCAGAGCCGCGGCACCACTGCCCACCGCGGCGCGCGGAACGACCGCACCCAGGCGGCCACGCGGGCGGTGGGCGGTCCGCGCTCGGTCCCCGGGCGGCTTGCGCGCCGACCGAGCAGGAGGAGGCCGGCCATCGCGGCCCCGCCGACCACCAGGGCCACGACGATCGCCGTGATCAGCGCCGTCTTCAGCGCGCTCGGGGTGTGGGCGAAGGCGTCGTCGACGGTGAGGCGCACGGACAGGTCGTCGGCCGTCGCGTCGGGCGTCCCCGGCACCGAGGTGCGCAGGGCGTCGACCTCGGGCAGCGGCGTGAGGACCTCGATGTCCGGCTCCGTCTCGGGCAGCGGCTCCTCGCGATCCTCCTCGGCGAACTCCTGCGGGGTGAGCGGCGCGGGCAGGCGGCTCGCCGAGGTCGCCACCACCGCGCCGTCGACGACGACCCGCATCGCCGTGGCGTCGCCGGCGACGACGACGGCGCAGTCGCCGGCGGGGAGCGCGCCCGCGAACAGGTCCTCGCCGCTGCTGCGGACCACCACGCCGTCGCCCTGGGCGCGGATCACCAGTGCGTCCTCGTCGATGTCGCGCGAGGACGGCGCCATCGTGGCGAGCACGACGCCGTCCGGGGTCGCCGCCGCGGCGCGCGCGGCCCGGCAGCTGAACCGGACCTCGAGGCCGACGGGCTCGTAGGCCGTGAGCATCAGCATCGTCGGCGCCGGGTCACGCGGGTCGACCGGCCAGCGGACCTCGGGCGTGCTGACGTCGACCGGCGCGAAGGGCAGGACCAGGGCACCGACGATCGCGACCAGCCCGGCGACCACCGCGACCGTCCGCCCGATCACCCGGAGGCGTCCCACGGGCCACCGCGCGACGTCGCCGGCGACGGCCTCCTCCCGGGGCCGGGTGTCCGTGCTCACGCCTCTCCCACCTGGTCGCCGAGGACCTCACGCTAACCGCCCGATGCGCCGTCGCCGTGACGCCCCCCGTACGGTCGGACCGGCACGATGAGGACGGTTCGGACGTCAGGCCCCGGGAGGTCGAGCGGTGCAGGAGGGGTCTCCCCCCGTCGTGAACGACGTCGTCATCGTCCTGACCTACTACTCGCCCTACGTCTCCGGTCTCACCAACGTCGCCCGGGACGTCGCGGAGGGTCTCGCCGCCCGCGGGTGGCGCGTCTGCGTCGTCACCAGCAAGCACGACCCGGCGCTGCCGACCCACGACGAGCGGAACGGGGTGCGGATCGTGCGGGCACCGGTGCTCGCCCGGGTCGGCAAGGGGACGATCGGGGTCAACCTGACGCGGATGGCGCTGCGCGAGATGCGGCGCGCGCGGGTGGCCAACCTCCACCTGCCGCTCATCGAGGGCGGGCTGCTGAGCCGGCTGGCGTCGGTGCCGGTGGTCGCGACCTACCACTGCGACGTCACGCTCCCGCCCGGCGCGATCAACGACCTGCAGCGCCGGGCCATCGACCGGGCCAGCTCGGGGGCGCTGCGCCGGTCGGCGGCAGCGGTCGTGAGCAGCGAGGACTACGCCCGGCACAGCCGGATGTGGCCCGCGATCCGGCCGACGATGGTCGCGATCCCGCCGCCCTGCCCGCCACGGAGTGCGGGCCGCCCGACCTACCGCGACGGCGACGGCTTCCACGTCGGGTTCCTGGGGCGCCTGGTGGAGGAGAAGGGGGTCGAGCACCTCGTCGACGCCTTCCGCGCCCTCGACGACCCCGACTCCCGGCTCCTCATCGGCGGTGACCACCTGCACGTCGCCGGCGGGAGCGTCGTCGACCGGATCCGCCGGCACGCGGGTGACGACCCGCGGATCACGCTCCTGGGCTTCGTGCCCGACGAGCAGCTCGACGACTTCTACGCCTCGATCGACGCGTTCGCGCTGCCGTCGGTGAACGCGTTCGAGGCGTTCGGGATCGTGCAGGTCGTGGCGATGCGCGCCGGGGTCCCGGCGCTGGTCAGCGACCTGCCCGGGGTGCGCACGGTCGTCGGGACGACGGGGTTCGGCGAGGTCGTGCCGCCCGGCGACGTCCCGGAACTGACGGCGTCCCTCCGGCGGCTGCGCGACGACCCGCCGGACGCGGCCGCCGGTCGTGCCGCGGCCGACGAGCACTACGACGTCGAGGCGGTCCTCGACGCCTACGAGGCCGTCCTCACCAAGGCCGCCGACCGGTGAGCAGGGGAGAGGAGCGAGCGGTGGGCATCGACGAGGTCTCGCGGACCTGGACCCGGCTCGGTGAGGAGGACCCGATGTGGGCCGTCCTCACCGACGCCGACAAGGCCGGCGGGAAGTGGCGGGCCGAGGACTTCCTCGCCACCGGGGCGGCGGAGATCGCGACCGTGCTCGCCCGTCTCGACGAGCTCGGTGTCGCCCCGGGGCGCAGCACGGCCCTCGACTTCGGGTGCGGCGCCGGCCGCCTGTCCCACGGGCTCGCGGCCGCCGGGTTCGGCGACGTCCTGGGCCTCGACATCTCGCCGACGATGCTCGCGGCCGCCCGCCGCACCGTCACCGCGCCGGCCTGCCGGTTCGAGCAGGTCCACGGCGCCGACCTCGCCGGGGTGCCGAGCGACTCGGTCGACCTCGTCTACTCCTGCCGCGTGCTCCAGCACGTCCCGCCGGCCCTGGCGCACGGCTACGTCCGCGAGTTCCACCGCGTGGTCCGCCCCGGCGGCGTCGTCGTCTTCCAACTGCCGACGGCCCCCGCCCGCACGGCCGCCGGGCTCGCGCTGCGCGTCCTGCCGGAGCCGGTCGCGGTCCGCCTGCGCCGCGGCATGGAGATGCACGGGACGCCCGAGCGCCGGGTGCGCGAGCTCGTCGCGTCGCTCGGGGCGCGGGTCGTCACGGCCGACCCGGACACCAGCGCCGGCCCGCGCTGGCAGAGCCGCCTCTACGTGACGACGACCGACCGCTGAGGGCTCACGGCGTGGGCGGTGGCACCGGGTCCAGCACCAGGTACTGCTCGCCGCGCCAGGTCGTCGGGACCGGCCACACGCCCTCCGGCGAGCCCGGGTCCGCCCGGAACGACAGCTTCCAGGCGGGCTGCAGCGGCGCCACCCGCTCGCGGTGGGTGAAGTTGAGCTCGAGGAGCCGGCGGGTCCAGGGGCCCGACTCCGCGACCCGCCGGTCGATGAACACCTGGGCGCGCCCCTGGTCGGAGAACTCGTCGACCAGCGTGCACCGCGTGTCGCAGGCCCAGGACAGCGCGCCGATCTCCCCGGGCGAGTTGACGACGAGCCCGTCGGGCAGGTCGGCCGCTGCGGCCTCGTACTGCGGGGCCGTGCCCCAGTTCGGCATGAACGGCGCCTCCGCCCACGGCGCCGGGCGCCAGGCGAGCACCACCGCCATGGCCAGGACCAGCGCGGACACGACCAGACGCGGCCAGAGCCGGGTGACGGCCGCGGCCCCCAGGACGGCCAGCACGCTCAGCGGGACGAGGATGGTCCCGAAGTACCAGTGGCTGCCCGGGGTGGAGAGCAGCCACAGCGCGACCCAGTAGGCCACCGGCCCGCCGGCGAGGACGGCGACGAGCCGGGTCCGGGCCCCACCGCGCAGCGCCCACCCCGCGGCGACCACGACGCCGACCGCGGCGAGCGGGACCACCGCCACGGTCTCCACCGGCCAGAACCGCCAGTACATCGCGGGGGCGTTGGCCCACAGGTAGAGGTGGAACCAGCCGTCGGTGGCCCCGGTCTTGATGAAGAAGGTGTCGGGGATGGCCGACCCGAGCAGCAGCCACGACAGCACGTGCCACGGCAGGGCCACCGCGATCGTCACGAGGGCCGCCAGCCAGGACCGCCGCCCGCAGCAGGCCCAGCCGATGAGGGCGAACAGGGCGAGGTCGGGCCGGCACAGGACGAGCAGCCCGCCGACGACGCCGGCCGCGACCGGGCCGCGGTTCGTCACCGCCCACGCCAGCGCGATGACCAGGGCCACGGCGGGGGCGGTGTCGAGGCCGATCGTCGAGGCCATCAGCGGCGACGCCGCGAACGAGACCCCCGCGACGGGCCCGGCCCACGCCGCCGACCAGCGCTGCGCGCGGGCGATCGCCGCGGTGAACCCGCCGACGGCCACCGCGCTCGCCGTCCACACCACCCCGGCGGCGACCAGCGCCGACCCGGTGGGCAGCGCGAGCGCGGCGACGAGCAGGACGTTCAGCGGGCTCGTCTGGGTGTTGGACGGGATGCCGGGCACCAGGCCCCACTCGCCGTGCTCGGCGAGGGTCCGGGCGTAGCTCAGGGTGATGTAGGCGTCGTCGATCAGCGACTGGCGGGCCGCGAGGAACACCAGGACGGCGACGAGGACCGGGAGCCACGCCCAGGCCGAGCTGCCCACCGCCGCACCCGCCGCCGCGGCGCTCGCCGCCGGCGTCCGCGTCGTCGGGCCCGGCGCCGCGACCTCGTCCCTCACCGCCACGCCGCCCAGAGTGCCCCGATCGTCGGGTTCCCAAGGCTCGCCGCGGCCGTGATCTCGCCGGACGTGATCGTGTCGTGACACAGCGCCAGAACCGGGCCGCGGGCGCGCCGGAGCGGGGTCGCGGTCCGGGCGTCGGTGGGTGCACTAGCCTCGGTGCCAACCGTCCACTGGGGGCACGACATGACCTCTCCGTATCGGGGTACGGAGGACGCCTGGGTGATCATCCCGGTCTTCAACGAGGCGAGTGTCGTCGCCGGTGTCGTCGAGGAGGTCCTCCAGACGTTCCCCCACGTGGTCTGCGTGGACGACGGCAGCAGCGACCACTCGGTGCCGGAGATCCTCAAGACCGACGCGCACCTGGTCCGGCACCCCGTGAACCTCGGGCAGGGCGCCGCCCTGCAGACCGGGCTCGCCTACGCGCTGCGTCGCCCCGGGGCGCAGTTCTTCGTCACCTTCGACTCCGACGGCCAGCACCGCGTCGAGGACGCCCGCGCGATGCTGGACGTCGCGCGCGACGGGGACGCCGACGTCGTGCTCGGGTCCCGCTTCCTCGACCACGCCCGCGACGTGCCCGCCCTCAAGCGCCTCGTGCTCCGCACGGTGATGGCCTTCAGCGTCGCCGGGCGCCGGCTCAAGCTCACCGACGCGCACAACGGGCTGCGGGTGTTCACCCGCGCGCCGGCCCAGGACCTCCGGATCACGATGAACGGGATGGCCCACGCCTCCGAGATCGTCGCCTACCTGGCGCGGCGCCGGTGGAAGGTCGTCGAGGTGCCCGTGAGCATCCGGTACACGGACTACTCGCGGGCCAAGGGGCAGTCCCTGCTCAACGGGGTGAACATCCTGTTCGACCTCTCGATGCGGCAGCGTGGAGCCTGACGTGCTGGTCAAACTCATCCTCATCGCGGCCGTCCTCGGCCTGTTCGTCGCGTTCCTGCGCAGCAAGCCGGGCGTGCGGATCCAGGCCGGCAAGCGGGTCGCCGTCGTTCTGTTCGCCGCCGTCAACATCTACGCGATCGTGCGGCCCGGCGACGTCAGCGCGGTCGCGAACCTCATCGGCGTCGGCCGCGGCGCGGACCTCGTCCTCTACGCGCTGGTCATCGCGTTCCTCATGGGGATGCTGAACTTCTACGTGCGCTTCAAGGCCGTGGACCAGCGGTTCACCGCGCTCGCCCGGGCCGTCGCGCTGCGCGAGGCGGAGGTCGTCAACCGGGAGCGCTTCCCGGACGACGAGCCACACGGCGCGCTGGCGGCCTCGGGGTCGGGGTCACGACCAGGTGATCCCGAGGGCTCCTAGCCGTGTCCGGACCGCGCGGGGTCCGGCACCGCGGGAGCCGGTCGTGAGCGCGGTGCGGCCGGCGAGCCCCTCCGCGGCGGTCGACGAGCGCCGCCACGACGACCCCCGGCCCGGCCAGGCACCCGACATCCCCGGTCCCTCCGCCACGACGACCCTGCTCCGCCTCGGCGGCTCGGTGGTCGTGGCGGTCCTCGGCGCGGGCCTCACGAGCCTGGTGGTCCAGCTCGCCGTCGGACGGCTGACCATCCCGCGACCCTCGTTCGTGCCCACCGCACTGACCGCGATCTCGGTGCTGCTCACGGCCGGACTGCTCGCGCTCGTGCACGCGCGGGCGTCCCCGCGCCTGGTGGCCGCGGCCGGCGTCGTCCTGCCGGCCGCGATCACGACCGCCGCCCTGTCGTCCCTGCTGGCGGGGACCCGCTTCTACCTGTTCGGCACCGACGGCGACCAGGCCTTCCGCATGCAGTACCTGGGCCGGTTCGCGGCCTCGGCGGCGCTGGCCGACGGCAACTACGCGGACCTGCCGTCGTTCTACCCGCCCGCGTGGTTCTGGCTCGGCGGCCGCCTCGCCGACCTCACCGGCCTGCCGGCGTGGGTGGTGTACAAGCCGTACTCGATCGCGACGATGGCGGTCGCGGCGTCGCTCGCGGTGGTGCTGTGGCGCCGTGTGGTCGACGGGCGGACGGCCCTGGTGCTCGGCACCACCACGGCGGTCGTCGGCCTGCTGGTCGGCGCCTACGAGCCCTACGGCTGGATCGTCGCGGCGTGCATCCCGCCGCTGGTCGTCCTCGGGTGGCGGCTGTTCACGGAGCACGGGGCACCGCGCCCCGAGCGCGTCGCGGCGGTCGTCCTGCTCGGCGTCGTGGGCGGCGTCGCGGCGATCACCTACACGCTCTTCGCCGGCTTCTTCTTCCTCGCGCTCGGCCTGGCGGCGGTCGCGGCCGCCGCCGTCGGGGGCGGCGGGTGGCGCGCAGCTCGGGTGGTCGGCGGGCGCCTGGTCCTCGTGGTCGCGCTCACGGTCGTGCTGGCGCTGCCGGTGTGGGCCCCGTTCCTCGTCGCGGCGCTCGGCGACGGCACGGCGGGCAACGGTTCGGCGCTCTACCTGCCCGAGGTGGGCGCGATCGTCGGGACCCCGATGTTCGAGGCGTCGGTCGTCGGCGTCCTGTGCCTGGTCGGCGCGGTGTGGATCGCGGTCCGGGCCCGGCACCGGGCGGAGGCGGCGGGGCTCGCGATGGTGGCGGTGGCCGCGTACGTCTACGCCGCGCTGTCGCTCCTCGCCCTCGCGGTCGGCACGACCCTGCTGTCCTTCAAGCTCGAGTTCGTGCTGACGCTGGCGCTCGCCTGCGCCGGGGTCCTTGCCCTCGGCGAGGCCGTCGGGGTGGCGGGCCGGCGCCTCGGCGCCCGCGGCGGGCGGGACCTGCGCCGCGGCGTGGCGGTCCTCGCCGTCCTCGCGTGCGTCCACCTGGTGCAGACGCCGTCCGAGGACGTCGCGCCGCTGCTCGAGGGCGCCTTCACCGCGCGCGACGACCAGGGCGTGTCCGCCGTGGACCCCGCGCCCCGACCCGACGACCCGGGCAGCCTGCACCCGAAGCTCGCCGCGGCGATCGGCGCGCTGACGGGGCGCCCGCCGCAGGACCTCGTGGTCCTCACCGACCACTGGCCGATCATGGTCTTCGCGCCCTACCGGGGCTACCAGACGGTCAAGCAGGAGTACGCGAACCCGCTCGCGCACTACCCGCAGCGCGACGCGGAGATCACGCGGTGGGCAGGCGCGCCGGACGCGGGCGCGCTCCGGCGGATGCTGGACGAGGGCCCGTTCCGGGCACCGGACGTCCTCGTGCTCCGGCGTGAGGACCGGGGCCTCGTCGTGACCCTCGCCGAGAACGTGTTCCCCCTCAGCGCGGGGAGCCGCTACCGGGACGTCGTCTTCGCGCCCCGGCTCTTCGACGCCCCGGGGTTCCGGCGCGCGGACGTCGGCCCGTTCACCGTCATCGCGCGGGTGTCACCGTGACGCGCGCGTCGGCCCGGGGCCGGGGCGTGGCCGCGGGCTCGCCGCCGCCCTCCGGGCGCAACTCCTGGCTGAGCTCGGGCCTGTCGCTGGCGGTCGGGCTGGGGCTGGTGGGCCTCGCCGGGTACGCCTTCGTCGCCGTCGTCGGGCGCACCTTCGCCGCCGACCCTGCCGACGTCACCGCCCTGACCTCGGTCTACCTGCTCACCAACATCGTCGGGCCCGGCGTGTTCGTCGCCCTCGAGCAGGAGGTCAGCCGCGCGGTCTCGGAGCGGCTGGCCACCGGGCGCTCGATCGTCGCGGTGGCGCGACGCGGCGCCGTGCTGGGCGTCGGCCTGTCGGTGATCGCCGCGGCCGTCCTCGTCGCGCTGTGGTGGCCGGCGCTGGACCGCGTGCTCAACGGCCGGCCCGGGCTCCTCGCGGCGGTCGTGGTCGCCGTCGCGGGCGCGGGCGTCGTCTACTGGTGCCGCGGGGTCTTCTCCGGCCAGCAGCGCTTCGTCGCCTACGCCGGCACGCTGCACCTCGAGGGCGGCACCCGGCTCCTCGGCATCGCGCTCCTGCTGGTGCTGGCGGCGTCGTCGCCGGTGTCCTACGCCATGGTGTTCGCGGTCGGCGCCGGGCTCGCGGGCCTGCTCATGGCGCCCGCCCTGCGGCTCGGTGAGCGTCCGGCCGTGCCCGACCCACCCGGTCCGATGGCGCGCTCGCTCGTGCTGCTCGTGAGCTCGACGCTGCTGATGCAGCTGGTCGCCAACCTCGGGCCCGTGGTCGTCGCCTACCGGATGCCCGAGCAGGCCGCGGTCGCGGGCGCGTTCGCGGCGACGTTCGTGCTCGCGCGGATCCCGCTCTTCCTCTTCGCGCCGGTCCAGGCGATGCTGCTGCCGTCGCTGACCCGCGCGCTCACCCACGGCGACACCGCGGCGTTCCGCCGCCGGATCACCAGCACCCTGCTCGTCATCGCGGTCTTCGGCGCGGGCGGCGCGCTGCTCGGCGGCACCGTGGGCCCCTGGGCGGTGCGGGTCCTGCTCGGCGTGCCCGTCCCGCCGAGCGCGCTGGTGATCGTCGCCCTCGCCGGGGCGACGAGCCTCATGATGGCCTGCCAGATGCTCCAGCCCGCCCTCGTCGCGGCCGGGCGTCAGCGCCGGGTGGTCGTGGCGTGGTCGGTGGGCACTCTGGTGTTCCTCGGGTTCCTCGTCGCCCCGATGGACCCGATCGCGGGCGCGGTCGTGGCCCAGCTCGTGGGCCCGGCCGTCACGGCGGCGATCGCCGGGAGCGCCCTGGTCGGGATCGCCCGCCGCCGCGACCCGCTGCCCGACGGGCCGGTGGGTCCCGAGCCCCCCACGCCGCCGGGCCCGTGAGCGCCGGTACCGTCCGGCCGATGCCGCCCCCGGGGGAGTGCCAGCGCCGATGACCGTCCACTTCGTCATCCCGTTCTACGGCCGCCCCGCGCTGCTCGTCGAGACGATCACCAGCATCTGCGCGCTGACGAACCCCGACTGGCGGCTGACGGTCATCGACGACGGCTGGCCCACGACGGAGATCCCCGACCACATCGGGGAGCTGGCGGACCCCCGCATCACCTACCGCCGCAACGCGGAGCGCCAGGGCACCGCGGGCAACCTCTACCGCTGCCTCCAGGTCGCCGCCGAGGGGGACGCGGAGATCGTCAACTTCCTCGGCGCGGACGACCTGGTCGAGCCCGTCTACGTCGACGTCGTCGAGCAGGCCTTCGCGCGCCATCCCGACGCGGTCATGGTGCAGCCGGGCGTCACGGTGATCGACGAGGAGGGCCGCCCCGTCATGCCGCTCGGGGATCGCATCAAGCGGCTCAGCGGCCGATCGGCGCGTCGGCGCGGCGTCACGAGCGGCGAGGAGGCGGTCACCCGCCTCATGCACGGCAACTGGCTCTACTGGCCGAGCGTGGCGCTGCGCCGCGAGGCGCTGTCGCGGACGGGGCCGTGGGTCGACGTCGACGGCATCAGCGACTTCGCGCACGCCGTCGATGTCCTGCTCGGCGGCGGGACGCTCGTCGTCGACCCGACGCCTGCGTTCCGCTACCGCCGGCACGCATCGAACGACTCCTCGACGCGGGCCGCGAGCGGCGTGCGCTGGGAGCAGGAGGACCGGTACTTCCGCCAGATCGCGGCGACGCTGCGCGACCGCGGCTGGCGACGGGCGGCACGGGCCGCCGAGCTCCACCTCAGCTCGCGGCTGCACCAGTCGCTGGTGCGGGCGAGTGCGGTGGCGGCGCGGGCGCGGAGCGCGGGGGCACGGCCCCTCGACCGAGGGAGGACGGCATGACCTCGTCAGCCGGGTCGTCGGAGCCGGCGGGGACGCCGGAGCTGCCGGAGTACGAGCGGCAGACCCTGCGGATGGCCGAGCGCGAGGCCCTGGCCGCGGGCTTCGTGCAGCAGATCGAGCTCACGGTGGGTCCCCTGCTCGCACGGCCGATGGCCGAGTGCGCGGTGCTCGACATCGGGTGTGGCTACGGGCACAGCCTCGTGGAGTGGTCGGGGCGGGCCCGGTCGGCGGTGGGCATCGAACCGAGCCCGGGGCTCGCGCAGTACGCCCGCGAGCTCGTCGCCGAGCGCGGCGCGGACAACGTGACCGTGCGCGAGGGCCCGGTCGGCGAGCTCGAGGACGTCGAGGCCTTCGACGTCGCCGTCCTGGACAACGTGCTCGAGCACATCGACGACCAGCCCGACGCCCTGCACCGCCTCGGCCGGGCCCTGCGCGTCGGGGGCGTCGCCTACATCCTCGTGCCGAACCGGCTCTGGCCGATCGAGGCCCACTACGGCCTGCCGTTCCTGAGCTACCTGCCCGTCCCGCTGGCCGACCGCTACCTGCAGCTGACGGGGCGCGGGACGAGCTACCAGGACGCGAGCTACGCGCCCACCGTCGGGCGCCTGCGGAAGCTCTTCGCCGCACGTCCCGAGCTCGAGTGGCGGCTGACGCTGCCCGGGGACGTCTCGCTGGCCGAGGGCGGGGACAGCCCGCTCTACCGCTACGGGGTGGCGGCGCTGCGGCGCTTCCCCGCGCTGTGGTGGATCTCGAAGTCGCTGCTGGTGGTCGTCGAGAAGCGCGCGACGACCTGACGGGCGGCGCGTCCGGGCAGACACGCTGTGTCGCACCCCTGACCGGATCGTCACCGCGCGCGAACTAGCATTGTCCGGTATGCGCGGTCGCCTGGAACGAGCTCTGCAGCGTCACCCGGCCGTGATGGAGCGCCTCCGCCGGCTCCTGGTGGAGAACCAGACGTTCGCCGACGTGATGTGGGTGGTTCGCGGTCGCCAGGTGGCGGTGCTGGACTACCCGGTCCGGCAGCGGCCGCGCTACGTGCAGGGCGCGGCGCCGCACCCCGGGCTCCACGCGCTCATCAGCCGCAACGACGAGGCGTACGCGGACCTCCTGGACCGGGGCCGCAAGTACCACGAGGCGCTCGCCGCGATCCCGGTGCGCTCCCCCGAGGTCACCAGCGGCCCGACCTGGATCAACGGTTGGCTGCCGCCGATGGACATGGTCGTCAACTACACGCTGCTCGCCGAGGAGCGGCCGGCGCGGTACGTCGAGATCGGTTCCGGTGAGTCGACGAAGCTCGCGCGCCGCGCCATCACCGACGGCGGGCTGCGCACGGAGCTGACCTCGATCGACCCGCACCCGCGCGCCGAGGTCGACCCGCTGTGCGACCGCGTCGTGCGCACGACGCTCGAGGACTCCGACCTCTCGATCTTCGACGAGGTCGGGGCGGGCGACGTCGTGTTCTTCGACGGGTCGCACCGCAGCTTCATGAACTCCGACGTCACGGTGTTCTTCCTGGAGGTCCTGCCCAACCTGCCCCGCGGCGTGACCGTCGGCCTGCACGACATCGAGCTCCCGTGGGACTACCCCGCGTCCTGGGCTCAGCGCTTCTACAACGAGCAGTACCTGCTCGCCGTCCACCTGCTCACCCGCGACGACCCGGCGTCGATCGTCCTGCCGGTCCGCTACGTCGCGGACACGCCGGCCCTGGCCGAGATCACCAGGGACCTGTGGCGCGATCCGCGCCTGGCCGAGCTCCCCAGGCCCGTCGGCGGCGGCTTCTGGTTCCGGACCTGACGGGTCCTGCCCCACGGTCCTGCTCAGCCGGCGCGCTCCAGCCGGTAGATGGCGAAGTCCGGGTTCGTGTAGACGACCTGCAGCTCCCGGACCCGCGCCAGGTCGTCCAGCCCGGGCTGGCGCGAGGCGTCCTCGCGCAGGAAGCCACGGCCCAGCACCACCCAGCGCACGTCGAGCCGGGAGACCGCCGCCTGCACCGCGGGGTCGGTGTCGTAGTCGTCGAACCGAGCCGCGAGCAGGCGCGCGTCCGGATCGACGAGCGACTGGTTGTAGTGGCCCGCCACCGGCAGCGCGCCACCGAGGGCGTACATCCAGACCGAGCCGTCGCCCTGGTCGTTCATGACCCGCTCACCGGGCCGGACCAGGCCGCCGAGCACCCGCAGGCCCTCGACCTCGGCCGACGAGAGCGCCGGGCCCTCGCCGGTGTTCTTGGCCATCAGGGCCTGGTTGCGGGCCAGGTAGTCGCCGCCGGTGAGCCCCACCAGCGCGACGAGGAGCAGGCCTGCCACCGACGCCCCGATGACGACGTCGTACCGGCGCGCGGCCAGTCCGGGGACCAGCCGGTGCGCGAGGCCGATCCCGGCGTCGTGGACCTGCTGCAGCCCGTGCCCCGCGAGCATCGCGAGCGGGATGGTGGCGATGCCGATGAGCCGGAAGCTGTCGTTCCACCACGGCCGCGTGACGGCCTCGACGACGGGCGCGTCGCTGGCGAAGGCGGCCACGAACAGGCCCACGAACAGCAGTCCGGGCAGGACGATCCAGCGCAGGGCGTCGAGCCGCAGCCAGCACAGCGCGCCGAGCAGGAGCAGCAGCACGAACCACACCTGGACGGTGTCGGAGGCGTGGCTGAACAGCAGCGCCTCGCCGAGGCCGGTGGCCGCCGACCCCGCGGCGGGCCAGTCGGTGGACGCCTCGCCGACGCTGCGCAGCGAGCGCAGGAGGTGCGGCAGGAGCGCCACCACGGCGACGACCGCGGCGATGGCCAGGGAGGCGAGGTCGGCGGGGACGCGGCGCGGTGCGCGCAGCCAGGAGGACGCGAGCATCGCCGCGGCGAACAGCGCGGCCGCGATGAACGCGCCGGGGTGCAGCGCGTAGAGACCACACGCGCCGAGGGCGAGCGGCACGAGCGTCGGCAGTCGCCGCGGCACCCGGGGCGCGGCGAGGTACTCGGTCAGCACGACGAGCAGCGCGGGGATGAGCGCCACGCCCACCGCGAAGGGCAGGAGCGGCCCCCGCCAGAGCATGTCGTAGAACGAGGAGATGCCGACGGCGATCACGGCCGACGCGGCCGCGAGCAGGCCCCGCGAGCCGAGCCGGTGGCACAGCGCGGCGATCGAGAGCGCCAGGATGCCGGGGATCAGCAGGGTGTGGGCGTTGAGGATCGACGGGACGTCGCGGCCGGTGAGGTCGCTGATCGTCGCGCCGATCAGGTGGTAGGCGTTCGGGTAGTACTGGGGCGGCGCGCTGCCGTACCAGTTGATCTGGCTCATCCCCGTCAGGCCGCCGTCGCCGGTGCGGGCGATCCAGGCGACGCCGTTGGCGTGGAAGGCGGCGTCCCAGTCCTGGGGGATGGTGGTCATCCGGCCGAAACCGCCGAGGACCGCACCGGCGCCGAAGAGGGCGGCGAACGCGACGGCCAGCCCGACGCCGATCGTCGTCACGCGTGACCAGGCGGAGCGCACGACGTCGTCGGGGTCGGCCCAGCGTCGGGTGAGGCGCCGGACGCCGAAGCCGAGCAGCGCGGCGAGCACGGCGGCCACGACCAGGCTCAGCGGGCTCCACGGCAGACCGAGTCCCGAGCCGACCGGCCCGGCGACGCCCGCGATGCCGTAGGTGGCGAGCGGTGCGACGGCCAGCGCGGTCCAGCCGCGGCTGCCCGAGGCGAGCAGCGCGCCGAGACCGGGGAGCCACAGCACGACGACGTAGAGGAGGACGAGACCGACGTCCCCCCACGTCACCAGGGGAAACGTCATCGTTCCTCCTCGGGCTCCGGGCTGCGGCCAGCGTAGGAGAACCGCGGGCGCACCTGGCCTACCACCCCATGAGGCGCGCGACCTCCGGGCCGACCACCGGCGACATCGACCGCGCGTAGGTGGCCGTCAGGTGGTTGTTGTCGAGGTAGACGAACACGCCGCCGATCACGGGCGGGCACTCGCTCGCGGTGCACACGAAGTGGCTCGTGTCGAGGAAGGAGACGTTGCCCGGGAGCTCCCCGGCGCGCTCGTAGGACGGGACCTCCGGGTAGAGGTCCGTCCGGGCCGGCGTGCAGGGGAAGTCCGGCGGGAGCTGGCCCTCGACACAGGCGGCCGGCGCGTAGTCGAAGCGCGGGTTGTCGCGCACCCCGACCACCGGGACGCCCAGCGCGTCGAGCGCCTTCCAGCCCTCGACGTACGACGGGGGTGTGTTCTCCGTCTGCCCGGTGCGCACCTCGCGCGACGCGATGGTGACGACGGCGTCGGGGCGCAGATCGCGGATCTCCTCGAGCGCCTGCTGGTTCCACTCCCCGCACCCGGCGGCCTCGCCGTCGGCGGGCGGACCGAGACCGAACGGGCAGGCGCCCTTGAGGATCGTGGTGACCTGCCAGCGCCGGCTCTCCGCGTACGGGAGCAGGGCGGCCGTGAACTGCTGGATGTGGGAGTCGCCGACGAGGACCAGGCGCTTGACGGGCTCCCCCTCGACCGGCGAGGAGCAGACCTGCATCGTCGGCTCGTACGCCGAGAGGCGGCATTGCGGGGGCGCGGGCTCCCAGTCGGCGCTGAGGGCCGTGTACGAGGGGATCGGCGTCGTGTCGTCGCCCTGCCCGCCGTCGACCAGCGCCAGGGCGCCCTGGTGGCGGGCCTGGTCGGCGCCGACGGGGGCGCGCTGGTCGAGGCTGACCAGGCCCTGCCACCCGAGCGCGACGACGAGGACGGGCACGAGCAGCAGCAGCGCGACCCGGTGGTTGCCCCAGCGCGGCGACCGTCCGAGCGACAGGGCGCCGAGCGGGACCTCCACGAGGTGGCGCGTGAGCACCGCGAGCAGGACCGACAGGGTGATGACGACCAGCCCGCCCTCGAGCCCGAGCTCCGGGTGGCGGGTGATCGCGAGCGCGAAGAGCAGCACCGGCCAGTGCCACAGGTAGAGCGGGAAGCTGATGTTGCCGAGGTACTGCATCACCGGCGAGGACAGGACGCGGTCGGCGCCGAGGCGGTGGTGGGTCTCGCCCGCGACGAGGATCGCGAGCGCGCACAGCACCGGCCACAGGGCGAGGAAGCCCGGGAAGCCGCCCTGGACGTCCAGCACGAGACCGCACGCCACGAGTCCGAGGACGCCGAGCCAGCCGAGGAGGGTGGCGGCCCAGCGCGGCAGGGTCAGCCCCGTGCCCGCGACGGCCAGCAGGCCGCCGAGCGTGAACTCCCAGAGCCGCGTCGCCGAGTGGAAGTAGGCCAGCTGCTGCGCGGTCGCGGTCAGCACGATCGAGTAGGCCAGGGACGCCACGGACAGGGCGACCAGGGCGATCGTCACGGCCCGCCGGACGTCGGCGCCGGCCCGCCGCGCGACGAGGGCGACGACCACCACCACCAGCGGGAACAGCAGGTAGAACTGGCCCTGGATCGACAGCGACCACAGGTGCTGCACCACGCTCGCCGTGTTGTGGGCGGCGTAGTAGTCGACGGAGTCGGCCGCCAGTTGCCAGTTCTGGAAGAACAGCGCCGACGCGACGACCTCGCGCAGGGTCTGCGGCCAGCGCGAGTGCGGCAGGATCGCGAGCGAGGCCAGCACGACCCCGATCAGCACGATCGACGTCGGCGCGAGCAGGCGCTTGGCGGTCTTGCCCCAGTAGCCGAGGACGTCGATGCGCCCACGCTCGGCCGCCCGCGTCATCTGCCCGGCGAGCAGGAAGCCGGAGATGACGAAGAAGACGTCCACGCCGCCGGAGACCCGGCCGATCCACACGTGGTAGACGACGACCAGCGCCACCGCGAGCGCCCGCAGGCCCTGGAGCTCGGGGCGGAACCGGCGAGCGGCGGGGGCCTCCTGACGGTGGCGGCCGGCGGCGGTCCCCGAGGTCAGCGGCGTCGTGGCACCGGTGGCGTCGGCGGCGGGCATCGGCGACGTGGCCCCGCTCGCTGTCATCCGGCTCCCCACGGTGTCGGTCCGTTCACCTGACGTTACGACGGCCCGGGGGCCGTGGCGCCAGCGGGTGTGGTGCACAACTGATCGGTCAGTACCCCGGCGGCCGCCGTTCCATCGCCGTGAGCAGGGCGGGTGCGACGACCGGCGCCGCCGTGCCGGTGAACGTGGCGCTCACATGGTTGGCGTCCAGGTAGACCAGCACGTTGCCCACGACGGCGGGGCACACGGTGGCCGTGCAGTAGGTGTCGGCGAGGTCCAGGACGGTGACGCTGCCGGGTAGCGGGCCCGCGCGGGTCCACGGCGGCGTCGCGGCCAGCAGCGCGGCGCGCGGGACCGTGCAGGTCTCGGCGGGCTGCCGGTCGATGCACGGGCCCGGCGAGGCGGGCAGCCGAGGGTTGTCCCGGATGGCGAGCACCGGGATCCCGACGCGCTCGAGCGACCGCCAGGCGTCGACGAACCCGGCCGGCGTCTCCTCGGTCGCGGGCGAGCGGGCGTCGCGGGACGCGAGGGTCACGACGAGGTCCGGACGCATCGCGGTGATCTCGCCCAGCGCAGCCCGGTTCCAGGACGCGCAGCCCGCGTCGTCCGGCACCGTGTCCGAGGTCGTGGAGAACGGGCAGGCGCCGCGCAGCATCGTGACGACCTCGCCGTGACGCTCGGCGACGATCGGGCGGACGGCGGGCAGCAGCTGCTCGACGTGCGAGTCGCCGACCACGACCACCCGGAACCGCGCGTCGGGCACCGGGTCGCGGCAGGTGCGCAGCTCCGCGGCGAGCGCCGAGGTGGTGCAGGTCCTCCCGCCCGGCGCCCAGTCGGCACCCCGGGCCGCGGGGCCGGGGACGACCGGGGCCGGCGGGACCGCGCCGTACCCGGCCAGCCGGACGGCGGCGCCGGGGTGGGCGGGGTCGGCGACCGTGACGACCGCCCCCGGACGCCACGCCGTCACGGCCGCCCACGCGCCGGCCACCAGCAGCAGGGTGACCGCGGCGACGACCACCGGCACGACGCCGCGGACGCGCGGGACCCGGCCCGCCGCCACGGTCGCCGCGGCCAGCACGACCGTGACCGCGAGGACCACCGCGCCGCCACGCAGCCCGAGCTCGGGCCGCTCGCGCCAGGCGAGGTAGAAGGCCGCGACCAGCCCGGACCACAGGTACAGGGAGAGCGCGAGGGCACCGAGCACGCGCAGCGGGGCGGCGGCGAGGACCCGGCCGACGGATCGCGACGACCGGGCGCCCACGACGGCGAGCAGGCCCCCGGCCGCGAACGCCCACGCCTGCGCGCCCGTGTCGAGGGCGACCACGGCGGCCGGCTCGCCCGCCCGCGTCCACGCGTACGTCGCCGACGTGACGCCGGCGACGGCGAGCAGGACGGCGAGCACCCGCCCGGCCCGCCGACGCCCGGTGCGGGCGGCGAGGCCCGCGAGCAGGGCGGCCCCGAGGAGGAGCTGCCCGAGCACGGCGACGGCGCCGAGGTGCGCGAACGGCCCGGCGAGCGCACCCCCGGGCGCGGCCGCCGGCGTCTCGAGGGCGAGGTACGCGTTCTGGACGAGCAGCAGCGAGGCGAGCGCCTCGGCCTGGACCTGCGGCCACCACGACGACGGCAGCGTGACCGCCGTCGCGACGCACCCGGCCGCCACCACCACGGCCAGCGGGGCCAGCAGGCCCCGGGCGCCGCGGGCGACGTCGCGGCGCAAGGAGCCGCCTGGACCGACGGCGTCGAGCAGGGCCCGCACCGCGACGAGCCCGGCGACGGCGAGCAGCGCGACGAGGACCGGCGCGGGGAGCGCCGGGCTCACCCCTCGTCGAGGCCGAAGAGGCGCCGCCAGCTCGCGGCGTCGGTGAGCGCGCCCTGCGCGTCACGCCACCGCTGCGCGGCCGCCGACCCCTCGCGGGCGAAGCGCCACAGCACCCGCACGCTCTCGCGCGTCAGGGCTGTGAGGTGCTCGGGGTCGCGCCGGCGCAGTCGCACCCCGTTCTCACCGGCGTCGACGACGGCGACGCGGTCGAACAGCGACACGTGCCACCAGTGCGCCTCACCGGAGCCGACGAGCCCGCCGCGGTGCGGCACGCGCCCCGTCGCCTGCTGGACGGCCCGCTTGAGCTTGACCAGGGCGGGCCGCGAGGGCTCGTAGCCGGCGCGCACGATCGGCATCTCGACGCTCGACAAGCCCGGCACGTCGTGGACGTCGTGCAGCGTCGTCTCGCTGTAGCGCCGCCGCTCCTCCTGGACGGTGAACGCTGCGCTCACCCCGCCGTCGGCGAGCACCTCGGGGCCGGCGAGGAAGTCGTCGACGGCCTTGACGAGCGTCGCCGCGAGGCCGTAGTTCATGCCGAGCAGGTAGCGGGCGAAATGGTCGCGCAGCGTCTTGTGGATCCCGCGCACCGGGAAGTCGGAGTGCAGCGCCGCGGTGATCATCGCGTTGCGGTGGTTGAAGTAGCGGCGCCAGTCGTCCCAGTCCTTCCACTGGAAGTCGGCGTGCCACAGGCCTGCACCGGGCAGCGTCACCGTCGGGAACCCGTGCGCCCGCGCCCGGTACCCGTACTCGACGTCGTCCCACTGGAAGAAGAACGGCAGCGGGTAGCCGATCCGCCGCACGACCTCGGCGGGGATGAGGCACGCCCACCAGCCGTTGTAGTCGGCGTCGACGCGGCGGTCCTGGACGTTCTTGGTGCCGTCGGGGAAGTAGCCGGTGACGTCCGACTCGCCGACCGCGCCCTCGGGCCGGCGGCCGCAGGCGAGCTCGACGAAGTCGGCCTTCTCGGCCCCGGCGATGACCTGCGTCGGGTGCAGGAGGTTGAGCATCTGGGCGCCGACGATCGTCGGGACCGCGGTGTGGCGGGCGAACCCGGCCAGGCGCACGACCACCTCGGGCTCGCAGCGGACGTCGTCGTCCATGAGCAGCACGTCGGTGTGCGGGTCGGCGGCGTCCTCGACGAGCTCGTAGAGGCCGCGGGTGAAGCCGCCCGCCCCGCCCAGGTTGCCCTGCAGCAGGTAGCTCAGGCGGCTCCCGAAGGCCTCGGCGACCTCGGCCCAGCGCGGTTGGTCGGCCACGCGGTCGGAGCCCTGGTCGACCACGACGACGCGGTCGAGCACGCCGAGGGCGTCGGCGTCGTCGAGGATGGCGCGCAGGGTCGTCAGGCAGTCGACCGGGCGGTTGTGGGTGCAGACGACGAGCGAGGTGCGGCGGTCGGTGGCCGGGGCCGCGACCGTCCAGCGGGTGTCGGAGAGCACCAGCTCCTCGTCGTCGGTGAGCACCTCCACCCACAGCCCGCCGCCGTCGAGGAAGCGGTCGAGGGTGGCCGAGAGCGCGACGTCCTCGCTGTCGACGTCGTGGACCGCCAGCGTGCGCGGCACCCCGTTGGTGTCCGAGGCGCGCAGCAGGATGCGTCCGGTGCCGCGGATGCGGCCCTCGAAGCGCACCTCGCCGGCGGTCGCCCAGCGCTGCCAGTAGCTGGCGGAGAAGCGGCCGAAGTAGGTGTTGGTGCTGACGTGGCTGAACGCGCCGACGCGCACGTGGTGGCGCCGCCGCTCGGCCCGCCCGCGGCGGACCTCGGCGTAGAGGTCGTCCGGGGTGTCGGACGTCGGTCCCGCGAAGAGGCCGCGGGCGACCACGGCCCGTGCCGCTCCCGTGCCCGCTTCGGCGGTGCGGACGGCCTGGACGTCGGTCATGTGTGCGTGCTCCCCCGCGATCCGGCTCGGGTGCTCTCACCGTGCCCTCGACCGCCAGGGTAGGAGACGTGGCACCGCTCCCCGGGGGACGGGCGCCCCCGTGTCGGGTCAACCGACGCGCTGGTCGGCCGTTGGACGGTGCTGCTCGGGGACGACGGCCTGCTCGGACGGCGGCGTCGACCGGACCACCACGACGACCTGCTCGTGGTCGTGGGTGAAGGCCTCGTAGGTGAAGTCAAGCCCGGTGCGCGCGACGTACTCGGTCCACGCGCGGTGCTCGCCGTCCTCCCACCCGGGGTGGTTGAGGTACTCGTCGAACACGATCACCGAGCCGGGTCGCAGGCGGGGCCCGACGTGCTCGAGCACCGTGGCCGTCGAGGAGTGGAGGTCGGCGTCGAGGTGCAGGAGGTCGACCGGCTCGGGGTGCTCGGCGAGGAACGCCGGCAGCGTGTCGGCGAACCAGCCGACGACGAGCTCGGCGCCCGGGACCTCGGGCGGCTCGCCGACGGCGAACGTCCCGGCGCCGAACCCCGCGCGCCAGTCCTCGGGCAGGCCCTGGAACGAGTCGAACCCGTAGACCTCGCCATCGCCGCGCGCTGCGGCGATCGCGCGCAGCGTGGTGCCGGAGAAGACGCCGAACTCGAGGGCGAGCCCGCCACGCCGGGGTGCGATCTCCAGCGCGTGGGCGAGCGTCGCCGCCGGGTTCGGGAAGGGGCGCGCCCCGGGCATCGCCTGCTCGACGAAGCGGGCGCTGCTCACCACGGCCTCGCGCTCCCCGGCCGCGAACATGTCGCGGCGGTCGCGGATCTCGCGCGCCACGAGCTCCGCACGCAGGCCGTCGATCTCGCCCCGGGCCGCGTCGAGCGCGGCGGCCTGCTCCCGCGCCCGCACCTCGAGGGCGTCCAGCCGCGGCAGCACCCGGTCCTCGACGACCGTCGCGACCCCGCGCTCGACGGCGCGGACCAGGCGGACGTTCAGGGCGTGCCGGAGGCGGCGCAGGCGGGAGGACACCCCAGCCATGGAAACGGACACGGGCGCTTCCGTCGAGGTGGTGTCGCGGACCGGTCGGCGGCGGCCGACGAGGGGTCGCTACGGGGCCGCCGCAGCCAGGTCCCCGGCCGACGTCGGCGCGCGCGGCGCCGGGCGGGTCGCCGCCACCACGAGCAGCGTGTGCCCGATCGCGAGCATGACCATCGTCGCGACGCCGAACGGCCAGTAGATGTGGCTGGTCAGGAACGACCACGCCCCGACGACCGCGAACACCGCCCCGAGCCCGGCCAGCAGGCGCCAGGCCCCCGGTGCGCGGACCAGCGCGAGCACCGCGGCGAGCACGCTCGCCGCGAGGTAGGCGTAGGCGCCCTGGATGCCGAGGGCGTCGGCGATCTCGAACAGCGCCGCGACCCACGGCCCCGGGCCGAGGCGCATGGTCTCGTGTCCCCCGCCGATCCCGGCGAGCGCGTCGAGCGCGCCGTAGAAGGCGGCGTAGACGAGGCCCAGCACGATCGCGAGCCCCTCGAGCACCCAGCCGAGCGGGCCGGCGGGACGCGCGGCGCGCACGACGGCCCAGGGCCCGAGCGCGAGGAGCGGGAAGAGCACGAGCCCGATGACGTGCAGGTCGCGCCACCACGGGGCCGACTCGGGGGTGAGCACCGCGGGGTGGGAGCTGCCGAGGACCGCGAGCGCCAGGGCGGGCAGTGCGGTGGCGGCGACCGCGGCGGGGAGACGCATCCGCCGCATCCTCGCAAACCGCCCGCGCCCGCGGTGGCGCGACTCCCGGGTGCTCATCGGTCCAGCGCGGCCGGGAGCAGCAGCGACACGACCGGGGCGAGACTCCGCGCGTAGGACGCCGACAGGTGGTTGTCGTCGAGGTAGACCATGACGTTGCCGATCTCGGGCGGACAAACGGCCTCGGTGCAGAGGTGGTCGGTGAGGTCGAGGAAGCCGACGTTGCCGGGGACGTCCATCGAGGCGTACGGCGGCTCGGCGTAGAGCTCGTCGCGCGGCAGCTCGCACTCCGGGGCGCCGCGGCCGTGCGTTTCCACGCATTCCGCGGGCCACCAGTCGAAGCGCGGGTTGTCGCGCAGGGCGACGACCGGGACAGCGCCCGTGTCGAGACGCCGCCAGGCCTCGACGAAGCCCAGCGGGGTTTCCTCCGTGCGCCCCGCGCGCACGTCACGGGTCGCGCCGACGAGCACCGCGTCGGGCGGCTCAGCAAGGATGTGCTCGATCGCCGCGGCGTTCCACTCCAGACACGGGACCTCGCCGATGTTGGCGTCCGAGCCGGTGGAGAACGGGCACCCGGGCCGGATCAGTGTCCGGATCTCCCAGTTGCGCTCGCGGGCCAGCGGCTCGAGCGCGGGCAGGAACTGCTGCATGTGGGAGTCGCCGACCACGGTGATCACGCGGTCGGGGGTCTCGGCGGGCACGTAGGTGCAGAGCTCGAGGTTCGGGCGCTCGGGTGGGACGACGCAGTCCTGCTGGTACTCCACCCAGTCGTCGACCACTGCCAGCGTCGACGGTCGCAGCGGGGCGCCGGGCGCGCCGCCGTAGACGAAGCCGGGCAGCCGGGCCACCGCCCCGGGGTGGTCGGGGTCGCGGAGGTCGACGTAGGCCCCCGCCCGCTGGTCGCTCGCCGCGCGCCAGGCCAGGCAAACGAACAGGACCGGGGCGAGCGTCGCAGCCACCAGCGCGACGGGCCGCCACCGCGGCGGTCCCCCGGGCTGGACGTCCCGGGCGGGCCGCTCAAGCAGGTGGTGGCTGGTGACGGCCAGCGCGACCGACAGCCCGACCACGCCCAGCCCGCCGACGAGGCCGACCTCGGCGCGCTCGCGGTAGGACAGGTAGAGGATGAGGACCGGCCAGTGCCACAGGTAGAGGGGGTAGCTGATGTCCCCCAGGTACCGGCCGGCGCGGGAGGCCAGCAGGCGGTCGACGCCGCCACGGCCGGTGCTCCCGGCGACGACGACCGCCGCCGCGGCCGCGACCGGCCACAGTGCCAGGTAGCCGGGAAAGCCCGCCCCGACGTCGAGGACCACCCCGCACGCCACCAGCGCCAGCACCCCGACCCAGCCCAGCAGCACCCGCAGGCGCCGGGTGAGCCGGATGCGGTCGATCGTCAGTCCGAGGACGCCGCCGATCGCGAACTCCCAGGCCCGCGCCAGGGAGTCGAAGTACGCGAAGGGCTGGTCGACGGCGGTGGTGATCACCGAGTACGTCAGCGACGCCGCGGCGACCGCGACGAGGACGACGAGCAGGACCCGGCGCACGTCCGCGCGGAGCCGTCGCGCGACGACCGCGACGAGCAGCACCAGCAACGGGGCCACCACGTAGAACTGCCCCTGCACCGACAGCGACCAGAAGTGCTGGGCGACGCTGGCGGCGTCGTTGTCCGCGTAGTAGTCGACGGCGTCGGCGGCCAGCCGCCAGTTCTCGACGAAGAACGCGGAGGCGACGATCTCGGCGATGTTCTGGGGCCAGCGCAGCGGCGACATCAACGTCGCGGCCGCCACGGCGCTGACCAGCAGCACGAGACCCGCCGTCGGGAGCAGCCGCCAGAACAGCCGCAGCCACGTGGCCGCGACCCGCAGCCCGCCGCGCTCGACGCTGCGCACGAGCATCCCGACGACGAGGAAGCCGGACAGCAGGAAGAAGACGTCGACGCCGCCGGAGACCCGACCGACCCAGACGTGGTAGATCACCACGAGGACCGCCGCGAGGCCGCGCAGCCCCTCGATCTCGGGCCGGAAGCGCGAGCGGCGTGCTCCCGGGTCCTCCGGGCGCGCCGCGGGCGCCGGCGACGTCGGACGGTCGTCGAGCGGGCCGGCGCTGGGCATGTCGAGCCGGTCCTCCCGTCGGTGACGTCCCTGGACCCGGACGTCGCCTCCGGGCCACGGAACCGTACTCGCGGTCCTGTCGGGTCCCGGTGGGATGCCGGGCCACCCTGCGCCCGTGCCACTCGGTGTCACCGTCCGGTGTGATGATCGGACACTACTCACCCGATCGGGTGGCTACGGCGAGATCCTGTCGCGTTGCGTGGTCAGTCGGTGCTGCACTGACCGGGTGATTGCGGTCGGCCGGGCGGCGAGGTGACGCTCCTCGCGGGCGCGCTCGCGGTGCTGGCCGCCCTCCTCTTCGCCATCGCGTCCGTGGCCCAGCGCGGCGCCGCCGCCGCGGTGCCCGACGACGAGGCGCGCGGCGGCCGGCTGATCGCCCGCCTCGTCCGCTCGCCGCGCTGGTGGGCGGGCACGATCGGCGACACCGGCGGCTTCGTCGTGCAGGCCGCGGCGCTCGGCGTCGGCGCGCTGCTGCTGGTCCAGCCGCTGCTCGTGACCACCGTGCTGTTCGCGCTCCCGCTCGAGGCGCGGCTGACCGGACGGCGGATCGGGCGCCCGGAGCTGTGGTGGGCCCTCGTGCTCGTCGCCGCGCTCGCCCTGTTCGTCGTGGTCGGGGAGCCGACCGCGGGCGTCGACCAGGCGCCGGTCCGTGTCTGGTTCCCGGCGCTCGCCGCCCTGCTCGTGGCCCTCGTCGTCGCCGTCGTGGCGGCCGGCCGGCGGCGCGGGCCGCGCCGCGCGGCGATGCTCGCGGTCGCCACGGGGCTCGCGTACGGCCTGGTCGCGGCCCTGACGAAGTCCGTCGTCGACCTGCTGGGCGACGGCCCGATCGCCCTGCTCACCGCGTGGGAGACGTGGGCGCTGGTCGCGGCCGCGGTCGGCGGCACCCTGCTGCAGCAGGCGGCCTTCGGGGCCGGCCCGCTCGCGGCGTCGCTGCCCGCGGTGACGGTCGGCGAGCCCGTCGTCGCGGCGGTGCTCGGCGTCGTCGTGCTGGGCGAGCAGGTCCGCGCCGACGGCCTCGAGTGGGTCCTCATCGGCGTCTGCGTCGTCCTCATGGTCGCGGCCACCGCGGCGCTGTCGCGGTCGTCGGCCGCGTCCACCACCCGAGAGCCCGAGCCCGTGGGGGCGCCGTGAGCCTGACCATCGACTTCGAAGCGCGCGCCGCGGCGGCCTGGATGTTCGGGTCGTTCGTCGTCGTCTTCCTCGCCACGCGCGTCGTCGTGCGGCTGATCCGGGCGGGGAAGGGCCCGTTCCGCAACCAGTCGATCGGCGGCGTGCACCTGCACCACCTGGTGTGGGGCATCTTCCTCATGCTCGTGGCGGGCGTCGCCGAGTTCACGTACTCGCCCGAGCCGCCCTGGCGCTACGTGCTCGCGGCCGCGTTCGGCGCCGGCGCGGCCCTCGCCCTCGACGAGTTCGCGCTCTGGCTGCACCTCTCCGACGTCTACTGGGAGCGCGAGGGACGGGTCTCGGTCGACGCGGTGTTCGTCGTCGGCGCGCTGATGGCCCTGCTCGTCCTCGGCTTCAACCCGTTCGACCCGGACACCGCGGACGGCATCACGGTGGTCATCGGGACGATCGTGGTCAACGGCCTGCTCTGCGTGCTCGCGCTGGCCAAGGGGCGCCCGCTGCTCGGTCTGCTCGGCTTCCTCGTCCCCGTGCTCGCGCTGGTGGGCGCCGTGCGCCTGGCCCGGCCCACCTCGCCCTGGGCGCGCTGGCGCTACCCCGAGGGCTCGAGCAAGCGGCTGCGCAGCCTGCGCCGCTTCCCCGAGCGCGAGCGGCGGCGGTGGAACGCGTTCGTCGACGCCGTGGCCGGGGCGCCGAACGCGCCAGCGGAGCCGACCGCATCGGACACCTCGGCGGTGCCGGACGCGCCGACGGCGCCCGCAGCGCCGGCCGCGCCGACCTCGCAGGCGATCCCGACCGAGTCGCGGGAACAGGAGGGAGCACGCTGAGCATGGACGCCCCCACGGACGCCCACCCCGGGGCCGACGGGCCCGGCCCGGACGAGGACACGCACGCCGGCGACCACCCCGACCACCCCGACCACGGCGTGCACCTCGGCCAGCAGGACATCCGCAGCGCGAAGCTCGCCGCCCGCCGTGCCGCGGGAGAGACCGAGCCCTACCGCTGGCCCGTCGACCACTCCCTGGCCGACATCCGCACCGCCCACGCCGACCTCGCCCCCGACACCGTCACCGACGAGGAGGTCTGCGTCGCCGGCCGCCTCACCGGCTTGCGCCGCCAGGGCGGGCTGAGCTTCGGGACGCTGCGCGACCGCACCGGCGCCCTGCAGCTCTTCGTCGACACCGCGGTGGTCGGCCACGACGCGCACGTCGCGATCGACGACCTCGACCGCGGCGACTGGGTCGGCGTCCGCGGCCGCGTCATGACGACCCGGCGCGGCGAGCTCTCGATCCGCGTCGAGGAGTGCGCGCTGCTGGCCAAGGCCCTGCGCCCGCCGGCCGGCGGCCACCACGGCCTGGCCGACGTCGAGACCCGCTACCGCCAGCGCTACGCCGACCTGCAGGTCAACGAGCGCACCCGCGAGATCTTCCGCATCCGCCACGCCGCCGTCCGCGCGATCCGGACCCACCTCGCCGACCAGGGCTTCACCGAGGTCGAGGGCCCGGTGCTGCAGAGCATCCAGGGCGGGGCGTCGGCGCGGCCGTTCGTGACGCACCACAACGCGCTCGACCTCGACATGTACCTGCGCATCGCCCTCGAGCTGCACCTCAAGCGGCTCATCGTCGGCGGCATGGAGCGGGTGTTCGAGCTCGGCCGGGTGTTCCGCAACGAGGGCGTCGACACCCGCCACAACCCCGAGTTCACGATGCTCGAGGCCTACCAGGCCTTCGCCGACTACCACGACATGATGGACCTGACCGAGGGGATGGTCGTGGCCGCCGCGCAGGCCGCCCTCGGGGACGACATCACCGTCCACTACCAGGGCCAGGCCATCGACCTGCGCCCGCCGTGGCCCCGGCAGCGGTTCGCGGACATGATCACCGAGAAGACCGGCGCGGTGATGCACCCGGACATGCCGCTCGACGAGGCGCGGACGATCCTCGACGGGCTCGGCATCGCCTGGGAGCAGGGCTGGGGTGCCGGTCGGCTGATGAAGGAGGTCTACGACGAGCGTGTCCAGCACGACGTCGTGGGCCCGGTCTTCTGCATCGACTACCCGCGCGAGGTCTCGCCGCTGGCCCGCGCCCACCGCGAGGACCCGGCGTACAGCGAGCGCTTCGAGCTGATCGTCGCCGGCTTCGAGCTGTGCAACGCCTACTCCGAGCAGAACGACCCCGCCGAGCAGATGGCGGCGTTCGAGGAGGAGGCGCAGGCCAAGCGCAACGGCGACCCCGAGGCCGGCGACATCGACCTCGACTACGTCCGCGCCCTCGAGTACGGGATGCCGCCCACCGGCGGGCTCGGCATCGGCATCGACCGGCTCGTCATGCTCCTGGCCAGCGTCGACTCGATCCGCGAGGTCATCCTCTTCCCGACCCTGCGCCCCGAGTTCGCGCCGCCGCCCGGCGGCGGTCCCGGCGGCGCCCACCGCCCGGTGCTGCCGCCGACCCCGATGCCGGCCGCTGCGCTCACCGCCGCGGCGCCGCAGACGCCGGTCGCGGTGGCGAGCGCGGTGGGCGCGGTGGGCGCGACACGGCCGCCCGAGACCCCGCGCCGACCGTGGACGGTCACCCTCATCGCCGGGCTGACCGCGCTCGCCGGCCTGCTGCACCTGCTCGTGCACATGCCGGTCGTCCACCAGCGCCTCGGGGAGCGGGTCGAGGTCGACCTCGTCCCGCCGTGGTTCGCCGTCACCGGCCACGTGCTCTCGGCCGCGATCGGCCTGCTCCTGCTGCTGCTCGCCGACCAGCTCGCCAAGCGCAAGCAGGCCGCCTGGCGGGTGGCGGTGGTGCTGTCCGCGGTGGCGGTCGTCGCGCACGTGCTCAAGGGGCCGCACCAGGTGGGCCTCGGGATCAGCGTCGCGCTGCTCGTGCTGCTGATCGTCGCGCGGGGGCAGTTCCGGGCGCCCGCCGATCCGCCGTCGCTGCTGCGGCTGCTGCGCTTCGTGCCGATCTACCTGGCCGCGGTGCTCGCGTTCGGGTTCGTCTCGCTGGGCCTGCAGAGCGGGCGGATGACGCCGGAGCTGACGTTCCCCGGCGGCCTGGAGACGATCTTCGGCGGCCTCGTCGGGCTCGACGGGCCCTACGTCTTCGAGCGCCGGGTGTTCGCCGAGACGTTCCCGTACGCGCTGCTCGCGCTGGGGATCGTCGGGCTGGTCGTGTTCCTCGTGCTGCTCTTCCGGCCGCTCACCGCCCGCGACCCGCACACCCGCGACGACTGGACCCGCGCCGAGACGCTCGTGCACACCTACGGCTGGGACACGCTCGCGGCGTTCGCCCTGCGCGACGACAAGAGCTTCTTCTTCGGCTCCGACGGCCGGGCGATGATCGCCTACACCTACCTCGGCGGGTACGCGCTCGTCGCCGGTGACCCGATCGGCGACGAGGCCTCGCTGCCCGCGGTCGTCGACGAGTTCCTCGCGATGTGCGCCCAGCGCGCCTGGACCCCGGCGTTCCTCGCCGCCCGCGAGGAGGACACCCGCGAGGGCGGGCTGCTCGCCTCGCGGGGCTTCCGGTCGTTCTACCTGGGCGACGAGGCGATCATCGACTGCCCGTCGTTCACGCTCGAGGGCCGCGAGCGCAAGAGCGTGCGGGCGGCGGTCCGGCGCGTCGAGCGCACCCACCGGTTCCAGCTCATCGCGGAGTCGGCGGCGTCGCCGACGCTGGTGGACGCGCTGAACGCGATCTCGGAGAAGTGGCGCGGGAAGAACCCCGAGCGCGGCTTCACGATGTCGCTGTCGCAGGACATCACCGGCTCGGCGGCCAACAGCGACTTCCTGCTCTGCGTCGCGCTCGACGCCGACGGCGTGCCCGGCGGCTTCCTGCGCCTGGTGCCGGCCTACGGCGGCCCGGCCACCGGGACGACGTTCGGCTACACGCTCGACCTCATGCGCCACGACCCCGGCGCGCCCAACGGCATGACCGAGTTCCTCATCGCGAAGAGCGCCCTGGCGCTGGCCGAGCGGGGCGTCGTGCGGCTGTCGATGAACTTCGCGATGTGGGGGCGCCTGTTCGCCGAGGACGTGCCCTTCACGGCGACACAGAAGCTCGCGCGGCGCGCGGTCGGCGTGCTCAACCCGTTCTTCCAGGTCCGCTCGCTGCACGACTTCAACGCGAAGTTCGGGCCGCAATGGCTGCCGCGGGTGCTCGCCTACCGCAGCCCCGCCGACCTGCCGCGCGTCGGCCTGCTCTACGCCGGCGCCGAGGGCTTCCTCGCCGTGCCCGGGCTCGGCCCGATGTTCGTGCCCGCCGCCGTCGGGGGCGCGCCCTCGCCGTCGGGCACGGCGCCGGACGGCACCACCGCGGCCGCGGCATGAAGCGCAGCGGAACTGCGGCCGGGAGGACCGCCGCATGAAGCGCAGCGGAACTGCGGCCAGGAGCACAGGATGAGCGTCATCGAGCGCCACCCGCGTCGCACGCGGGGCAACGGGTTCGGCGACGTCGCCCTCGTGGTGGTGCTCGTCGCCATGGCGCTGGCGGTCGTCGTGGCGGTCGTGGTCCTCGCCGACGCCACCAGCAGGAAGACACCGCAGGGTCCGCGCGGGGCGGGCGCGCTGGACGCGCTGCAGGCCGACCTCACCGCCGCGGGGCTGGTCGTCTGCCAGCGCACCGACGTCACCGACCCGCGGGCCACCGACGCGGTCGCCGCCCGGACGCTGGTCGTCGCCGTGGAGTGCCGCGAGGGCCAGACCGCCACCGTGCAGGCCGATGCCTTCGCCGACGACGCCGACCGCGACGCGGCGGCGCGCAGCATCTCGGGGGCGGTTCGCCCGCGGGCCTCGTCCACCGTGCGCACCTACGGCGACCTCGTCGTGGTGGTCCAGGGCGGCGCCGAGGACGTGGTGGCCGACCGGATCGACGCGGTGCTGCTCGCGAAGGGCGCGGTGTGAACGCGAAGCTGGGCGTGCTGGCCCTGGCGATGATCAACATCGCGGCGATCGTCAGCGTCCGCAACCTGCCGGTGATGGCGGAGTACGGCTGGTCGATGCTGGCGCTCTTCGCCCTGTCGATCGTCGTGTTCCTCGTGCCGATCGCCATGGTCGCCGCGGAGCTCGGTACCGGCTGGCCCCGCGACGGCGGCGTCTACGCCTGGGTCAAGGAGGCGTTCGGCGAGCGCGCGGGCTTCCTCGCGGTCTGGTGCGACTACGCCGAGAACGTCGCCTGGTTCCCCACGGTGCTCTCGTTCATGGCCGCGAGCCTCGCCTACGCGCTGGACCCGTCGCTCGCCACCGACAAGGTCTTCCTCGTCGTCGTCATGCTCGCGTTCTTCTGGGCGACGACGATCGTGAGCCTGCGCGGGGTCGGGACGTCGTCGTGGATCGGCTCGGTCGGCACGGTGGCCGGCTCGATCGTGCCGGCGATCGGCGTCGTCGTGCTCGCGGCCGCCTACCTCGCCCAGGGCAACCCGACGCAGATCCCGTTCTCGGCCGGCGCGCTGGTGCCCGACGTCCAGCTGAACAACCTGGCGTTCCTCGGCGGGATCATCCTGCTGTTCACCGGCATGGAGATGGCCGGCTTCCACGCGCGGGACACGAAGGACCCGGGCCGCACGGTGCCGCGCGCCATCGCCCTGTGCGTCGGGGTCGTCGTCGTCTTCTCGGTGGTCGGCTCGCTCTTCCTCGCCATGGTCGTGCCGGCGAGCGAGATCAGCCTGGTCAGCGGGACGATGGAGCTCTTCTCCCGGGTGCTCGAGCGCCTGGGTCTGGGATGGGTCGTCGCCCCGCTGGCGCTCGTCGTGGCGTTCGGCGGTATCGCGCACCTCGCGCCGTGGATCCTCGGGCCCGCCGACGGCGTGGCGGCGGTGGCGGCGCAGGGGTCGGTGCCCCCGCGGCTGGGCCGGCGGAACGCCCACGGCGTGCCGGTGACCCTGCTCCTGCTGCAGGGCGCGGCCGGGACCGTGTTCACGCTGCTGTTCCTGCTGGTCCCGAGCGTGAGCACCTCGTACTGGATGCTCTCCGCGGTCACCGCGCAGATCGTCATCGTCATGTACGCGCTGATGTTCGCGGCGGTCGTGCGGCTGCGGCACACGCGCCCCGACGTGCCGCGGCCCTACCGCATCCCGGGCGGCCTGCCGGGCGTGTACCTCGTCGGCGGGGTCGGCCTGCTCGGGCTCGCGGTCGCGTTCGTGCTCGGCTTCGTGCCGCCCGGCCAACTCGCGACGGGCAGCACGGTGACCTACGTGGGCCTGCTGGCGGTCGCCGTCGTCGTGCTCTCCGCGCCGCCGTTCGTGTTCGCGGCGATCGCCCGTCGCCGGGCGCGGCGCGACGCCGGCTCCGACGACGGGGTCCCGGTGCCGGCGTGAGCGTGCACGGCATCGCCGAGATCGACATCACGACCGACTCCTTCCTCGGAGCCCTGGCCCTGCTGGCGCTCGGCGTCGTGGTGCTGCTCGTGCTCGTCCTGCGCACGCGCCTCGGGCGCTTCACCCGGCTCGGCCGGACGATCGTGGTGCTCGTGACCTCGGCGCTCCTGCTGGTCGCGGCGGGCGCGGGGGTCAACGCGCACTTCGACTACTTCCGCACCCTCGGCGACGTCCTGGGCCTGCCGCCCTCGGACGAGGTCGAGCTGGCCGCCCTGCTCGCGCGCAGCGACCGGCCGGCACAGGGGGTCGTGACGACGACGGAGCTGCCCGGCAGGACCTCGGGGTTCGTGACGCGGCCGGGCACGATCTACGTGCCGCCGGCGTGGTTCGCCCGCCCGCGCCCGGACCTGCCCGTGGTGGTGCTGCTGCACGGCACGCCCGGCACCCCGCAGGACTGGCTGGACGGGGGCCAGGCCGCGGCCACCGCCGACGCCTACGCGGCGTCGCACGGCGGGTCGGCGCCGATCCTCGTCATGCCCGACGTCAACGGCACGCTCGACGCCGACACCGAGTGCGTCGACGGCCCCGCCGGGAAGGCCGAGACCTACCTGACCGTCGACGTGCCCGCCTTCGTCCAGCAGGTGTTCCACACCGCGGCGCCCGGCCGGGGCTGGGCGGTGGCGGGCCTGTCGGAGGGCGGGTCCTGCGCGCTGGTGCTCGCCCTGCGCCATCCCGGGGTGTTCAGCACGTTCGGCGACTACGCCGGGCTCGCAGGGCCGCGGGCGGGCGACACCAACGCCGACACCGCCTCGGCGGTCGCCCAGCTCTTCGGCGGCTCGCCGCAGGCCTTCGCGGCCCACGAGCCGGCCGACATCCTCGCCACCGGCCGGTTCCCGCAGCTCGGCGGCTGGTTCGAGGTGGGTGACGCCGACCCCGAGCCGTACGCCGCCCTCGACACGGTGGTGCCCGCGGCGCGGCGGGCGGGGATCGCGACCTGCGAGGTCGTCGTGCCCGGCGGTGGCCACACCTTCGACGTGTTCTCGCAGGCGTTCTCCGACTCGCTGCCCTGGATCGCGGGCCGCATCGGCGCCGGACCGCCGGTGCCCAGCTGCCCGCAGGGGTCCTAGGCGACGAGCAGTCCCCACCGCGCGGCGCGGCGGGCGGCCGCCACCCGGTTGCGCGCCCCGGTCTTGGCCAGCACGTGCTCGACGTGCGTGGCCACGGTGCGCGGGCTGATCCCCAGCCGCGCGCCGATCTCGGGGTTGGAGAGGCCGTGGGCGACGCCGTCGAGCACCTCCAGCTCGCGCACCGTCAGCCCGGCGGGCGGGGCCACCGCCCGGTGCAGCACGAGCACCCCCGACGCGGTGGCGTGCAGCTCGACGCCGACGACCTCGCCCGCCGCCGTCACGAGGAGCACCGGACCGGGCACCGGCGCGCCCGCCAGGACGTCCGCGACGACCCCGGCGAGCGGCGACGGCGGTGTGACGAGGTCGGGCCGCGCGCCCGCCGACAGCACCGCCACGCGGTCCGCGCGCTCGACCAGCAGCCCGTCCGTGCCGTCGTCCCCGAGCCCGGCCGTCCGCGGCGCCGGCACGGGGACCGGGTCGAGCGCGGCGGCCAGGTCGGGGGCGAGCAGCTCGAGCAGGGCGACGGTGTCGTCGTCGGGATGCCGGGCGTCGAGCATGCTGGCGTTGACCATGCCCACGTAGCGGTCGTCGGCGGCGAAGAGGCAGAGCGTGAGGCCGTCGCGGAAGCCCTGCGGGACGATGATCCGCTCGAAGATCTCGCCGCGCCGCCGGGCCGGCGCCAGGTCCCGCACCCGCACGGCGTGCCGGCCCGCGCGGACGGCGGTGAACAGGCGGTCGGTGTGCATCCGGGTGTCGACGATGACGTCGACGGCGGCGGGGTAGGACGATGCGAGCGTCCGGTGCCCGCCGGTCGCCGGGTCGTGGACGGCGAGCGAGACGCAGTCGGCGGGGACGACCTCGCCCAGGCCGGCGAGCACGGCGCGGGCGGCGCCCGGGGAACGGCTCCCGTGGCGCCGGAGGAACGACCGCAGCTCGCGGGCGGCCGCGACCGCGGACATGCTCGGAAGCTACGCGGGACCGCACCGCCCGACCAGGGCCGACGGGCGCATCCGTCAACCGACCGATGTCCCGGCAGGCCACGCGGCCCAGCATCGGCGCATGACACCCGACGAGTACGCCGAGCTCGACGCCACGGGCCTCGCCGAGCTCCTGAGCAAGGGCGAGGTCAGCAGCGACGAGGCGCGTGCGGCCGCCGTCGCCGCGCTGGACGCCGCCGCGCCGCTGAACGCGCTGGTCGGCGAGCGTTTCGACGCGCCGCTGGAGTACGCCGCCGACGGGCCGTTCGCGGGCGTCCCCTTCGCCATCAAGGACCTCATCGTGCACGCCGCGGGCGTCCCCCAGCGGGCCGGCACGCGCCTGCTCGGCGACGGCGTCCCGATGCCGGCCGACACCCACCTCATGACCCGCTTCCGCCGCGCCGGGCTCGCGACCCTCGCCCTGACGGCCACCCCGGAGCTGGGGTTCAACGCGACGACCGAGTCGGTCGCGACCGGCGCCGTCCACAACCCGTGGGACACCTCCCGCAGCCCCGGCGGGTCGTCCGGCGGCTCGGCGGCCCTCGTCGCGGCGCGGGCACTGCCGGTCGCGCACGCCAACGACGGGGGCGGCTCCATCCGCATCCCCGCCGCGGCCTGCGGCCTGGTGGGCCTCAAGCCGAGCCAGGGACGCACCTCGCCGGGCCCCGACTACGCCGACCCCCTGCTCGGCATGGGCGTCGAGTTCGCCGTCACCCGCACCGTGCGCGACACCGCCGGGCTGCTCGACGCGGTGCACGGGTACGAGCCCGGCGACCGCTACCTGCTGCCCGACCCGCCGCGGCCCTACGCCGACGAGGTGGCCGCGGGGAGCCGGCGGCTGCGGGTGGCGCTGTGGACCACCCCGTTCTCCGGGCACGGCTCGGTCGACCCGCGGTGCACCGCGGCGACGGAGGCGGCCGCGCGGACCCTCGAGGGCCTGGGCCACGCGGTGGAGGTCGCCGGCCCGGAGCTCGACGCGGAGGCGTTCGACGCCGCGAACCTCGTCGCCTGGACCAGCTTCCTCGCCGACGGCGTCGACGTGCTCGCCGGCGCCCTCGGCGTGACGCCCGGACCGGAGCACCTCGAGGCGGCGACCCTGGCGTGCGCCGAGCACGGCCGGACCCTCGGCGCGAAGGACCTGTACGCCGCGGACCGCGTCTTCAACGCGACCCGGCGGGCGGTCGCGGCGTTCCACCAGCAGTACGACGTGGTCCTGACGCCGACGATGAACGTCCCGAACACGCCGCTCGGGTACCTGGACCAGGACGACGCCTCGCGGGACGCCCGCGGTTGGTACGACCACATCTTCTCGACGGCCGGCTTCACGGCGCTGTCGAACGTCACCGGCAACCCGGCGATCTCGCTGCCGCTCGGGCGCACCGAGGAGGGCTGGCCGGTCGGGGTGCAGGTCGTCGCGCCGTACGGCGACGAGTCGACGCTGATCGCGCTGGCCGCCGACCTCGAGCGCGCGACGCCCTGGATCGCGCACCGGCCGCCGGGTGGCTCCGCCACGTGCGCGGAGCGCACCTAGACCGGCAGCCGCCCGAGGACGTCCTGGAGCGACCGCTCCGCGTCGTCGCCCAGGCGTCCGAGGGCGGGGGAGACCACCGGCGTGGCGACCTTCGCGGCGCCCTTCAGCGTGAGGTCGGCGCGGTAGGTCACGACCGTCCCCGACCCGTCGGCGACCATCGTGATGTCGTCCTGGCTGGTGACGGTCTCGTTCTCGCCGCGGATGCGCAGGTGCCCGGGCTCGTCGACCTCGAGGGTGTAGACGAGCTCGGTGCGCTTGCCGCGGAACTCGGAGACGTTGCGCCACTGCTTGCCCACCGCGATCGGCGCCGACGGGTCCAGCGGCTCGCAGGAGATCGTCGGGGCGTCCCACTCCTCGGTGTTGGCGACGTCGCGCAGGTAGGCCTGCACGGTCGCGACGGGGGCGGGCGAGTGCACGGTGCGCTCGATGGTGGGCATGGCGGCGGATACCCGCGCCGGGTGCGGGCCACGACGACGGCTACCGTCGGTGGCATGGGTGCGGATCCGGACCTCGACGTCAGCCCCGATCTCGTGGTGGTCGGCTCGGGCTTCTTCGGGCTGACCGTGGCCGAGCGGGCCGCGACCGAGCTCGACAAGCGCGTCCTGGTGGTCGAGCGGCGCTCCCACCTCGGCGGCAACGCCTACTCCGAGCCGGACCCCGAGACCGGCATCGAGGTGCACCGCTACGGAGCGCACCTGTTCCACACGTCGAACAAGCGTGTCTGGGACTACGTCAACCGGTTCACCGACTTCACCGGCTACCAGCACCGCGTCTTCACGATCTACCAGGGGCGCGTCTACCCGCTGCCGGTCAACCTGGCGACGATCTGCGAGTTCGCCGGGAAGGCGATGACGCCCGACGAGGCGCGCGCCTGGGTCGCCGAGCACGCGGCCGAGATCGACGTGCACGACGCGCAGAACTTCGAGGAGAAGGGCGTCGCGCTCGTCGGCCGTCCGCTCTACGAGGCGTTCTTCGAGGGCTACACCGCCAAGCAGTGGCAGACCGACCCGAAGAACCTGCCGGCGTCGATCGTCAGCCGCCTGCCGGTGCGCTACACGTTCGACAACCGGTACTTCAGCGACACGTACGAGGGCCTGCCGGTCGACGGCTACACGGCCTGGCTCGAGCGGATGGCCGACCACCCGAACATCGAGGTCCTGCTCGACACGGACTGGTTCGACCTGCGCGATCAGCTGTCGGAGGACGTCCCGACGGTCTACACCGGCCCGCTGGACCGCTACTTCGACTACAGCGAGGGCGAGCTCGGCTGGCGCACGCTGGACTTCGAGCCCGAGGTCGTCACGACGACGGGCGACTTCCAGGGCACGCCGGTCATGAACTACGCCGACCGGGACGTCGCGTTCACGCGCATCCACGAGTTCCGGCACTTCCACCCCGAGCGGACGACCTACCCCAAGGACAAGACGGTCATCGTCCGCGAGTACTCGCGCTTCGCCGAGCACGGGGACGAGCCCTACTACCCGATCAACACGCCCGAGGACCGCGCCAAGCTCGAGCGCTACCGCGAGCTCGCGCGCAAGGAGGCGACGAACCGCCGGGTGCTCTTCGGGGGCCGCCTCGGGACGTACAAGTACCTGGACATGCACATGGCGATCGGCTCGGCGCTGACGCTCTTCGACAACCGCATCGCCCCGTGGTTCACCGAGGGTGCATCGTTCGACGACGCCGACCTGGCCGAGGTCTGATCCGATCACTCGTCCGGACGCTTCGAGGGCGCTCGTGATTGCGTAGCGTCACCACGTCAGTGGTGATCATCGCCCGGAGGCCCGCGTGTCCGCTCCCCCCATCACCGCCCGCCGGCGCGCCGCCGCGGGTGTCCTCGCCGCGCTGTCCTGCGCCGCGGTGCTCGCCCTGTCCGCCTGCGACACGAGCAGCGAGTCGGCGCCCTCGACATCCTCGGGCGGCGAGCACCGCGAGGGCGGGCACACGGCGCCGCACAGCGGCACCCACCCGACCACGCACCACACCTCGGCGCCGTCGGGCCCGACCGGCGAGTTCGACCCGCGGAACTGCCCCGCCGGCCTCGTCTGCTGACCGACACCACGCACGAGGAGGTCCCCGAGCGGGTACCGCCAGGCGGTGACCTCCTCCGCGCCGGGCGCCCTCGTGTTCACCGTCTCCGGCGAGCGGCCGGGCTACCTCGCCGAGGTCGTCGCCTCCTGGCGGCGGGTGCGCGGCGTCGAGGCCTGGCCGGTGACGTTCCTGGTGGAGCCGGGCACCCGCGTGCCGGAGTGCCGGACGGTGATCACGGATGCCTTCCCGGACGCCACCGTCGTCGTGCACCCCGAGCGCCAGGGCGTGCGCGCCAACCCCCACCGCGCCCTCGCGACGGCCTTCGACGGCGGCGCGGGGTTCGCCGTGCTCGCCGAGGAGGACATCGTCGTCGGCGACGACGTGCTCGAGTACCTCGGGCACGGCGCCGCGGCCCACCGTGACGACCCGTCGGTCCTCGCCCTCTGCGCCTTCTCGCCGCTCCCGGCCCCGCAGCCCGAGGACGCGGTCGGCACGGGCGGCTTCACCGCCTGGGTGTGGGGCACCTGGGTCGACCGCTGGCGGGAGCTCCTCGAGCCACACTGGTTCGACGCGGCCGTCGGCCCGGAGCCCGGCGTCGAGGAGGGCTTCGACTTCGGCATCGACCGGATGCGCCAGGCGACGGCCCGGCGCATCCTCATGCCCCTGGCCAGCCGCTCGGACAACATCGGGCAGTACGGCGGCGTGCACGCCCTGCCCGAGGAGTTCGAGGAGAGCCGCGCCGCCACGTTCGCCGCGCACCGGCCGCCGCAGCGGTTCCGCGAGGTCCCCGTCGGGGTGGCCCCCGCCCTCGCCCGGCGGGGTGCTCCCGGGCACGCGGGCTCCTCGCCGTTACCGTCGTGGACGTGACGAGCACGGTCGGCAGGACACGGCGCGGCAGCGCCGCCGGGACGGTGGAGATGACGGCACGCCCCGCGGGGACTGCGCTCCTGCAGCGCGTCATCCTGCCCCGCCCCGCCGACCCCACGTCGGTGCGCGCGCTCTACCTCGACGAGGGCACGGCCACCTCGGTCCAGAGCGCGGCGCCCACCGCCTACCGGCCGGGCACCTACGACGACTCCGTCGAGGAGTTCGTGCTGCACGTGCGGCGCTCCGGCGAGCGGGTCGCCGACGTCACCTCGCGCACGAGCGTGCGCCTGCCCGAGCGCAGCGAGGTCTCCTTCGCCGCGTACTTCAACGCCTTCCCGGCCGCCTACTGGCGACGCTGGTCGGTGCTCGACGCCGTGACGCTGCGCCTGCGGGTGCGCGGGCGCGGCCGCGTCGACGTGTACCGGTCGACGGCCAAGGGCGTGCCGGTCCACCTCGCGGGCGAGGTGGTCGACACGACGGCCGACGGCGGGCACGACGCCGAGCACGAGGTCGTCGTCCCGGTGTCGCTGACGCCGTTCGCCGACGGCGGCTGGACGTGGTTCGACCTGGCCAGCGAGCACGACGGCCTCGAGCTCGTGGCCGGCGGCTGGTTCGCCGACCGCGAGGCGCCCGGACGCGCCGCGGTCACCGTCGGGATGCCGACGTTCAACCGCCCCTCGGACTGTGTGGCGACCCTGCGCGCGCTCGGCGACGACCCGCTGGTCCGCGACACGCTGACCGCGGTGATCATCCCGGACCAGGGGTCGTCGAAGGTGCGCGACCAGCCCGGGTTCGAGGAGGCCGCGGCCGTCCTCGGCGACCGGCTGCGGATCGTCGACCAGCCCAACCTCGGCGGCTCCGGCGGCTACGCGCGGATCATGTACGAGGCGCTCGAGAACACCGACTGCGAGCAGATCCTGTTCATGGACGACGACGTCGTCCTCGAGCCGGACTCCGTGCTGCGCGCGCTGGCGTTCTCGCGCTTCGCCCGCGACGAGATGCTGGTCGGGGGCCAGATGCTCTCGCTGCAGGCGCGCTCGCACCTGCACGCGATGGGCGAGGTCGTCGACCGCGGGCGCTTCTTCTGGCAGATCGCCCCGCACACCGAGGACGACCACGACTTCGCCGTCCACCCGCTGCGCGAGACGGCGTGGATGCACCGGCGCACCGACGTCGACTACAACGCCTGGTGGATGTGCCTGATCCCGCGCTCGGTCGCCGAGCGGATCGGGCTGCCGCTGCCGCTGTTCATCAAGTGGGACGACTGCGAGTACGGCCTGCGTGCCGGCAGCCACGGCATCCCCACCGCGACCGTCCCCGGCGTGGCGATCTGGCACATGTCGTTCGTCGAGAAGGACGACACGTCGGACTGGCAGGCCTACTTCCACGTCCGCAACCGCCTCGTCGTCGCCGCGCTGCACGGCCCGGACAACCCGCGCGCGATGCTCGCCGACTCGCTCAAGCGGACCCTGCGCCACCTGTTCCTGCTCGAGTACTCGACGATCGCGCTGCACCACATGGCGATGCGCGACTTCCTGTCCGGGCCGCGCGCGCTGTTCGGGGCGCTGCCGACCGCGCTCGGGGCGGTGCGCGCCACCCGCGCGGAGTTCCCCGACGGCACCGTGCACCGCGGCGCCGACGACCTGCCGCGCCCGGCGATCGGCGCCCGCGACGCGCAGCTGTGGCCGAAGCCGCCGGTGGGCAAGGTCGCGCAGGTCGCCGCCCTGGCCCGGGGCCTGCGCCACCAGCTGCGTGCCGTCGACCCGGCCGCGCACGAACGCCCGCAGCGCGACGTGCCCGCCGAGCACAGCCAGTGGTTCATGCTCTCGCGCCTCGACGGCGCGGCGGTGACGACCTCGGACGGCTCGGGCGTGACCTTCCGCAAGCGCGACCGGGAGATGTTCTGGGCGATGCTGCGCGAGTCGGTGCGCCTGCACGCCGAGGTCGGCAAGGCGTGGCCGGCGCTGCGCCGGCGCTACCGGGAGGCGATGGGCGAGCTGGTCAGCCGCGAGGCCTGGCGCGAGCAGGTGTTCGACCGCTTCCGCTGACACCTTTCCTGCGCACGGCGGGAGGAGGACCGGACCTGTCCGCCTCCCTCCGTAGCTTTCCTCTCGTCAGGGACGACGAGGAAGGTAGGGCCCCGATGACCACCATCGCCGCGCAGGAGACCTCGATGACCACCACCGACGCCGACGAGCGTGCCGACCTCCTCGCCGAGCTGGCCCAGGCCCGCCACTGGCTCGTGTACGCCACCCGCGACCTCACCGACGAGCAGGCCGCGTCCCGCCCCACCGTCTCCCAGCTCAGCCTCGGTGGGCTGATCAAGCACGTGGCGGCCACCGAGGCGCACTGGATGGGTTTCGCGGTGAACGGTGCGTCGCCGGAGGACGACTTCGAGCTGCCCGAGGGCATGACGCTCGACGACTTCGAGGCCTACATCGCGGGCCTCGACGAGAAGCCGGAGTGGCTGGTCGAGCGCGAGAACGCCTTCAGGCTCCTCCCGGGCGAGACCCTCGCCGGCGTGGTCGCGGAGTACCACGAGGTCGCCGCTCGGACCGAGGCGACGCTGGCCACGCTCCCGGACCTCAACGTCAAGCACCCGCTGCCGAAGGCCCCGTGGCAGGAGCCGGGGGTGTCGTGGTCGGTGCGCCGGGTGCTCATCCACATCATCGCCGAGACCACGCAGCACGCGGGCCACGCCGACATCCTGCGCGAGAGCATCGACGGCGCCACCTCCATGTGAGTGTCCCGCTTCGCTCCGTCACGGGGTCGGTGCCAAGATGCCGGGCGTGACGGAGCAGGCGGGCGCGCAGCGCACCGAGGGCGGGACCGACACCGACGACACGGACGCGGGGACGACCTCGGGTGAGTCGTCGGGGGCGGCGGCCGGGTCGTCCTCCGGCGAGGGCCAGCAGCCGGCGGCGGAGTCGAGCAGCGCGGCGGGGGGCTCCGGGAGCAGTACCGACAGCGCCTCGGACAGCGCCTCGGACAGCGCCTCGGACAGCGCCTCGGACAGCGCCTCGGACAGCAGCTCCGACGGCGGTTCCCGAGGCGGCTCCGACCGCGGGTCGAGCAGCAGCTCCGACGATGGGTCGACGGGGAGCTCGGGTGGGAGCTCGGGTGGGTCCTCGGACGACCCGCCGCCGTCGGAGGCGCCGACGACGCAGACGCGGACGCCGGTCCGGGAGGACCACGACGAGCCGCGCGGCCGCACCCGGCGCGCACCGGTGAACGTCGGCGAGCTGGTCTGGGAGGTCGCCGCGGTCCTCGCGTCGGTCGTGCGGGTGATCGGCTACGTCATCGCGGTCGTCCTCGCCGCGTACGTCCTGCTGACGCTCGTCGGGGTGAACCCGCAGAACGCGGTCGCGCAGGTGATCGGCGGGATCGCCGACGCCACGGTGTTGTCGTTCCGGGACCTGTTCCTGCTCGCCGACCCGACGTTCGCGGTGGTCGTCAACTACGGGCTGGCCGCGGTCTTCTGGGTGCTCGTCGCGGAGTTCGGGTCGCGCGTCATCCGCTGGCTGGGCGCTCGGCTGTCCTGACCGTCAGACGCGGACCGCGGCCTGCCCGGCCGCGGCCGCGCCGGGCACCGCCCGGATCGGGATGAGGGTGGCGAGCCCGAGCAGCAGCACGAGCCCGATGCCGAGGATGCCCCAGCGCTGCGCACCGAACAGGGCGATGAACAGCGCGAACAGGGCCGGCGCGAGGAAGCTGACCGCGCGGCCGGTCGTCGCGTACAGGCCGAAGAGCTCGCCCTCGCGGCCCGGCGGGACGATGCGCGCGAGGTAGCTGCGCGAGCAGGCCTGGGCGGGGCCGACGAACAGCGACAGGAACGTCCCGCCGATCCAGAACGCGGTCGGGCCGGAGGCGAACAGCATCCCGCCCGCGGTGACGACGAGCGCCGCGAGGCAGACGATGATCACGATCTTCGGGCCGACCCGGTCGTCGAGCCAGCCGCCCAGCACGGCGCCGAGCGCGGAGACCACGTTCGCGACGATGGCGAAGACGATGACGTCGCCGGGCGTCAGGCCGAAGGTGCCGGCGGCGAGCACGCCGCCGAAGGTGAAGACGGCGGTCAGCCCGTCGCGGTAGATCGCGCTCGAGACGAGGAAGCCGAGCAGGTGGCGGTCCTCGTGGTAGAGCCGCACGAGGCGCCGGACGAGCAGCTTGTACGACGCGAGCCACCCGACGGCGGCCTCGGTGTCGCCGGGTGGCGGCGGGAACGGGAAGCGCATCCGCAGCACCGGGATCGTCGACACGGCGAACCACACCGCGGCGATGAGCACGACGACCCGTACCGCGGTGCCCTCGCCCTCGAACGCGATGACGGGGGTGTCGGCGAGGAAGAGGACGAAGCAGAGCAGCAGCAGCACGATCCCGCCGACGTAGCCGGCCGCCCACCCGATGCCCGAGACGCGCCCGGTCCGCCCGGGCGGCGCGAGGCGGTAGATCATCGCGTTGTACTCGACCTGCGCGAGCTCGTAGGCGAACGTGCCGATGCCCAGCATCAGCAGTCCCCACCACAGGTACGACGGCGCCGGGGCGACGAAGGCCATGAGCGCGGTGCACAGGATGACCACCGCGGTCAGCCAGCCCAGTCGCCGCTGCCGGCCGACCTCGGCGCCCGCGGCGTCGCTGCGCTGCCCGTACACCGGGGCCACGAGCGCGACGAGCACGCCGGAGACGCTGATCGCGGTGGCCAGCGCGGACGAGCCGGACGCCTCGTCGGCGGCCACCGAGCCGGTCAGGTAGACGGTGAAGACGAACGTCGTGACGACGTGGTTGAACGCGGCGGAGCCCCAGTCCCACGCGGCCCAGGCCGCGAGCGGGCGCCCGATGCGGGTCGTCGGGGTGGGCGACGCGGTCGAGGACGACACGCGCGAACGGTAGCGAGCCCGGCGCCCCGGTGCGCGCCCCCGGACGGGCGGGCGGCCGGTCCGAGCGGGTGGCGCGCGTGGCACGGCGCGCCATCCGGCGCCCCCATCGGACCGTTCGGCGTTCGCCCACTTGGCCGCAGGTCGCCGTGGGAGATGACGCTCCGTCGCACCGTGCACCACTCTGTCGTGGGCGACCGCCCGGTCGGTTCCCACAGCGCGTCGATCTTTGATGCCCAGCCTGTCTAATGATCACCTCCTGGGGCGCATTTCGGATCTCCCCGAGCGAGTGATCATGGCTCTGACGTGCTGCTTCGCGACCGTCCGAACGCTGTGCAACCGGCCGCTACTGTCCGTCGCGCGGCATCCCGGTGCCGCTGACCGAGCTCCCCGCTGTCACTCGGCACGGGGAGAACCGTGCGAAAGGACAGCTCTGTGGGATTCCTCCGTAAGTCGATGCTGGCGACCACGCTCATCGCCGCGGGCCTGACCAGCACGACCGGCGCGGCCTTCGCGCAGGACGGCGACAGCCAGGTCGGGCTCGGCAACGTCGACGACACCCAGACGATCGCGCCGGTGAACGCCTGCAACAACGACGTCCCCGTGAACGTGCTCGGCGTGCAGGTCCCCGTGCAGGACGTCGCCGGCACCATCCCGGTGCTCAGCCCGGCCGAGCACGGCAGCGAGCAGGCCGCGGGCATCTCCAAGAACTGCGGCAACAAGGTCGCCGCCGACAACGACTGACCCTCTCCGGTCCGGTGACGGGTGGGCACGCAGTCTGCTCGCCGCGACCGGTCCGCTCCCCACGATCGCGTCGAGCCGTCGGGTCGACCATCTCTCACACGAGGAGAACTGCTGTGAACCTACTGCGTCGTTCCCTGACCGCGACCGCTCTGATCGGCACCGGCCTGGCCTGCACCACGGGTGCGGCCTTCGCCGGTGAGGGCCACCACGGTGAGCGCACCGAGCAGACCGGTCTGGTCAACGTCAGCGACACCCAGACGATCCTCCCCACCAACGTCTGCGGCAACAACGTGCCGGTCAACGTGCTCGGGGTGCAGGTCCCGGTGCAGGACGTCGCCGGCACCGTCCCGATCCTCAGCTCGGCCGAGAAGGGCAGCGAGCAGGGCGCGGGCATCAGCGAGAGCTGCGCCAACGCCGTCGAGGCCGACAACTAGGACGTCGGCCCGGGCGCGTCGACCCCGAAGCGACGCCGCCCGACCCGTCCCACGAGCACACCTCGTCCCCGGGGGCCGCACGCAACGGAGCCCTCGGCGTCGAGCCGGGGTGCTCCCTGCGTGACGGGTGGACGCAGGGCCCTGGTGCGAGACCCGCCGTCGGGGAGGGGCTCGCACCGGGCCCGGCCACCCGCCGAGGCCGGCCGGCGGGACGACCGCCGGCCGGCCCCGCCACTCGGGCCCCGGTCCTCCCCGAGAGGACCGGGGCCCGCGTGTGCGCCCGGGATGCCCCTCCGGTGCCCCTATCCTCGGCGCCGCATCGATTCGCGAGCCGGAGGAAACGGAACGTGCTCAAGGGCTTCAAGGATTTCCTGCTGCGCGGGAACGTCGTCGACCTCGCGGTCGCGGTCGTCATCGGCGCCGCGTTCACCGCCGTGGTCACGGCGTTCACGAACGCATTCCTCAAGCCGCTGATCCAGCTCTTCTCCGGCGGCGGCGAGTTCGCCGGATCCTTCGTCGTCAACGGCGTGGTCTTCGACTACGCGAGCTTCGTCAACGCGATCATCACGTTCCTCATCACCGCAGCGGTCATCTACTTCCTCGTGGTCACGCCGCTGCGCGTCGTCGAGGAGCGCCGGCGCCGCGGCGAGGAGGTGGGTTCGGCCGACCCCACGGACGTCGAGCTCCTCGCCGAGATCCGCGACCTCCTGCGCGAGCAGGCCACACGCACCGGCGACGGACGCGGTCCGGCCGGCCCCGGCGGCCCGACCGGCCCCACCGGCCGCATCCCCCAGCAGGACCGCTGACCCCCGGGCGGGCGGTGCGGCATCGCCGGCGCCCGCCGCCCGGGTCGCCACATCCTCGCCCGGCCGACACGCCGAGGGCTCGCGACGCACGGGGTGTGTCAGCCTGGCGTCCACGCTGACGCTCAACGCCAGGAAATCCGCCCGCTCGCTCGACGGCCGGGCCGCCCCTGGCGAGCGGGGAGTTCGCGCGCTCGACGGCCGGGCGGCGCCTGGCGAGCGGGGAGTTCGCGCGCATAGAAGCAGCGAACAGCGCGTTCGCTGCGACGACCTCAGCCGCGCAGGCCCGCGGGGTCGAGCTCGAAGTGGACGGTGGACCAGGGGTCGGGGCGCGCGTCGTGCACGAGCACCGCGCCGGGGAAGCTCGTCCAGAAGGCGAGCGCGCCGGGCACCGCGGCGTTGGTGTGCAGGCAGACCGGGTCGTAGCCCGCGTCGAAGGCCCAGCGCGCCGCCTCGACCGCGAGCCGGCGCCCGACCCCGAGGCGCCGCTGCGCCGGGTCGACCCACACCCGGCAGATCTGGCCGACGCGCCGGCCGTCGTACCGCGCGGTGAGCCAGGACGGCACGAAGCGCGGCTTCGGCCCGCCCACGCGCACCGAGGCGGTGCCGGCGAGCACCGGGCCGTCGGGTCCCTCGACGGTGCACACGAACAGCCGCGTGCCCGCCGTGCCGAGGTAGGTCCCGGCGAGGTCGTCGATGTCCGCGTGCAGCCGCGGGTCGTAGCCCCCGAGCTCGCGCTCGAGCATCCCGCGCATGTGCACCGCGACCGCGGGGAGGTCCTCGCGACGCGCGGCACGGACGACGGGCGGCGCGATCGCGAGCGTCATGGACGGCACTGTTGCACAACAGTGGCAACGGAGAAACACCCGGTACGGCCGGACTCTCCGATCGGGCAGGTCCTGGCGGCAACGACGACCGCGGTCCGCGGCGACAGGGCCCGGCGCCGCCCTCGCGGCGCCGACCCTCGACCCGGTGTCACCGCCACCCGCCGGTGACTGCTCCGATCGGGCAGCCATGACGCAGAGCGATCGCACAGCGAGTGGCCGACCCCGGATCGAAGTGTGCCCCACCCCAATCCACCGATCGGAGTATCAAAGGACGGCCACTCGGCGCCGTTGACCGGATCGAGGGTTGGCACGAGCCGATCCGGTCGGGGACGTCGGGGAGGCGCGGTGCGGACGGTGGTGGGGCAGGGCCACGACGGGCCGGGCGAGCACGACGACCGCGGCGAGGCCGCCACGTCGGACACCCTGATCCCGGCGCCGCGCTTCACCGCCGTCACGGTCCGCCCGGCCGCGCCGGTCGGCCCGCCGTCGATCCCGGCGCCGCTCGCGAGCCCCTTCTCCGGCCCGACGCCGCGACAGGCCCCGGCGCCGACACCCACCCCGACCCCGACCCCGACCCCGGCCCCGGCGCCGCTGCCGACCCCGACACCCACCCCCACGCGCCCCGCCCCGCGCCCGGCGACGGTGGAGATCCCCGCCCTCACCGGCCTGCGGGCCGTGGCGGCGGTGTGGGTGCTGGTCCACCACCTGAGCTTCCTGCCGGTCAGCGGCTACGCCGGGTGGTTCGAGCCGGTCGCCCCGCTGATCGCGGCGGGGCCCCTGGGCGTGGACCTGTTCTTCGCCCTGTCCGGTTTCCTGCTCGCCCGCTCCTACCTCGACCGGTGGCGGGGAGCGCCCGGTCCGCGGCAGGCGCTGGGCTTCGTGTGGGCCCGTGTGGCCCGCGTCTGGCCGCTCTACGCGGTCGTCGTGGTCCTGGCCGGGCTGTGGTGCGCCGCGCGCGCCGTCCTGGGGAGCGACGGTGTGATCACGTGGCAGGGCGCCCAGCCCGGCCTGGACCCGCTGAGCTGGCTGCGGCAGCTCACGATGACGCAGATGTGGGACACGGGCGGCATCGACGGCGTCTCCTTCGTCCTGCCGGCGTGGTCGATCAGCGCCGAGTGGGCCGCCTACCTCGCGTTCCCGCTGCTCGCCGGCGGGGCGTGGTTCCTGCGGGGCCGGCCGCGCCCGGTGCTGGCGGTCCTCGCGGTGCTGGCCGCCACGCCGACCGCCGGTGTCGCCGTCCTCAACGCGGTCGAGGGCTCGTGGGGCGGGTTCTGGGCGGTGCGCCTGGCCGCCGGCTTCACCGCGGGCATGCTGACGTGGCTGGTCGTGCGCCGGGTCCCGCGGACCCGCACCGTCTCCCGCTGGGCCCACCGCCTGCTGCTGCTCGCGCTCGCCGAGGTCGCCGTCGTCGTCTACTGGGCCGCCACCGCGCCCGCGACGGCCACGCTGAGCGCCGATGCTCGGGTGTTCCTCGCCGCGCCGCTGATGCCGGTCGTGATCGGGGCGCTGGCGCTGACCGACGGCCCGGTGGCCCGTGCCCTCGGGACGCGTCCCCTGCGCCACGGCGGGCGCATCTCCTACGCGCTCTACCTCGTGCACTTCCTGCTCATCGAGATGGCGCTCGTCGCCATGACCCGCATCCCCGCCCTCGCCCCGGACACGGCGGCGGCCGCCCTCCTGGTGCCGCACCTCGTCGTGGTCTCGGTGGCGCTCGCGCACCTCGCGTACCGCTTCGTCGAGGAGCCCGCCCAGGTCTGGATGCGGGACAGGGACCCGTCGCGGCGCCGGGTCAGCGCGCGCCGCGACGTCGTGGTGACCCGACGAGCGGAGGCCACCCTGCCCTCCGGTCGCCGGGCGGTCGGGCGGCGTGGGGGCCGTCACGCCGCCCGACCGGCAGCCGCGGCGGCCTGAGCCGCTCCGGTCACGCGACGAGCTCGGCCTGCCGGCGCGCGAGGTAGCGCCGTTCGACGGGGTTCGTCGTCAGCACCAGCGCCACCCCGTACGCCGCCGCCGCCTCGTCGGTGCGCCCGAGCCGGGCGAGGACGTCGGCGCGCGCGGCCGGGAGGTAGGGGTAGCCGGCCAGGTCGGGCGCGAGGGCGTCGATCTCCCGCAGCACCGCCTCGAGGTCCGCGCCGGGCACCTGGCTCCGGGCCGCGGCGCGGTTGAGGGCGACGACCGGCGACGGCCAGCTCGCGAGCAGGGCGTCGTAGGTGGTGACGATCTGCGCCCAGTCGGTCTCCGCCCAGCTCGGGGCGACCGCGTGCAGGCCGGCGACGGCCGCCTGCCACGCGAAGCGTCCGCGGCGCGGGTGTCGGACGGCGGTCGTGGCCCGGGCGAGGCCCTCCCGGATCAGCGCGCGGTCCCAGCGCGACCGGTCCTGGGCGGGGAGGAGGACCAGGTCGCCGTCGGGGTCGGTCCGGGTCGGCCCGCGGGCCTCGGTGAGCAGGACGAGCGCGAGCAGCGCCTGCGGTTCGGGCTCGTCGGGCAGGAGCCCGACGAGCAGCCGGGCGAGCTCCGTCGCCCGGCCCGTGAGCCGCGCGTCGCGCAGCGGCCCCCGGACGGTCACGTGGCCGGCGGTGTAGGCGAGGTGCACGACGGTGAGCACGGCGTCCAGCCGCGCCGGGAGCTCGTCGTCGGGCGGGACCCGGAACGGGATGCGCGCCGCGGCGATCTTCTGCTTCGCGCGGGTGATCCGGCGGGCGACGGCGGCCTCACCGGTCAGGAGGACGGCGGCGATCGCCGCGACGTCCACCCCGCACACCAGGCGCAGCGTCAGCGCCACCTGCGACGCCCGCGCCAGCGCCGGGTGCGCGCACGTGAAGACGAGGCGCAGCGGGTCGGTCGGTGCCGGGTCGCCGTCGTCACCCGCCGGCTCCACGAGCAGCGGGAGCTTGCGCTGCAGGACCGTGTCGCGACGGAGGCGGTCCAGCGCGATCCGGCGCGCGGTCGTGGTCAGCCACCCCGTCCCGTTCTCCGGCGGGGTGGCCGGCCACGTCCGCAGCGCCCGCTCGACCGCCTCCTGCGCGCAGTCCTCGGCCAGGTCGAGGTCGCGGGTCAGCCGCACCGTGGCGGCGACGACCACGGGCCACGCGCCGCGGAAGACGTCCTCCACCGCGGGCATCAGGCGGTGTCGGGCATCTCCATCACCGGGCGCACCTCGACGTTCCCCGCCGGGCACGCCCGCGCGAGGCGCAGCGCGACGTCGAGGTCCGGCGCCTCGATGACGTAGAAGCCGCCGAGGGCCTCCTTGGTGTCGGCGAACGGCCCGTCGGTGACCAGCGGTTCGCTGCCGCCGCCCCGCACCGTGGTCGCCGCCGACGAGCGCTCGAGCGCCTCCCCGCCGACCACCTCGGCGCCGGCCGCCGCCACCGCGGCCATGAACTCCTCGTGCAGCCGGAACTCGTCGGCGACGCCCTGCTCGTCGGCGGTGTCGTACCAGTCCTCGCTGTCGTACATCAGGAACACGTAGCGGGCCACGGCCGCGCTCCTCCCTGTCGTCCGGGTGTCGTCACCACCCTGACGAACGAGCCAGGGCCGATCGGACACCCGGCGCGGGCGAACCTAGAGCGGGAGGCGGCGGAAGATCGGGCGCGGGACGTGGCGCAGCGCCGACATGACGAACCGCAGTGGCGCGGGTGCCCAGGCCTGCTCCCGGCCGCGGGCCACCGCCGAGACGATGACGTCGGCGACGGCCTCGGGCGTGGTCGAGAGCGGCGCGGGGGACATGCCCTCGGTCATCTTCGTGTGCACGAAGCCGGGGCGGACGACGGTGACGCCGATGCCCTCGCCGCGCAGGGCCTCGGTCAGTCCGGTGTAGAAGGCGTCGAGTCCCGCCTTCGTCGAGCCGTAGACGAAGTTGGAGCGCCGGGCCCGCTCGGCGGCGACGGACGACAGGGCGACGAGGTGCCCGTGGCCCTGGCGGCGGAACTCCGCGGCCAGCGCGACGCCCACCGACACGGCGGCGACGTAGTTGACCTCGGCGAGCTCGACGGCGGCGTCGATGTCCTGCCAGGCCTTCTCCTGGTCGCCGAGCACGCCGAACGCCACGAGCGCGACGTCGATGTCGCCGCCGGCGAACGCCTTGCGGACGGCCTCGGTGTGCACGGCGGCGTCGCGGGCGTCGAACTCGACGGTCTCGACGGTCGCCCCCGCGCGGGTGAGGCGGGCGGCGGCGTCGGCGAGCCGCGGTGACTGGCGCCCGGCGAGCACCACCCGCACCGGGCCGCCCTCGAGGTACTTCTCCGCGGTCGCGAGGCCGATCTCGGACGTCCCGCCGAGCAGCAGCAGCGACGTCGGGTGGCCGACGGCGTCGATCATGGTTCTCCTCAGGAGGTGAGCCGGAGGCGGCGCGACATGTCCGACGCGAACACCCCGTCGGGGTCGGCGGCGTCGCGGATCTTGCGCCACTCGTCCAGCCGCGGGTACATGGCGGCGAACGTCTCGGGGTCGGTGCGCGAGTCCTTCGCGGTGTAGAGGCGCCCGCCCATGGCCAGCACGCGCTCGTCGAGCGAGCGGCAGAAGGCCCCGAGACCGTCGACGATCGGGAAGTCGACGCAGATGTTCCAGCCCGGCATCGGGAACGACAGCGGCGCGCGGTTGCCCTCGCCGAACTTCTTGAAGACGTTGAGGAACGACACGTGCCCGGACTCCGCGATGTCGCGGATGATCGCCCGGAACTCGGCCTCGGCGTCGAGCGGGACGATGAACTGGTACTGCAGGAAGCCCTTCGAGCCGTAGGCCCGGTTCCAGTCCCCGAACAGGTCCAGCGGGTGGTAGAAGGCGGTCAGGTTCTGGATCTGGCCGCGCTTGTTCTTCGTCTTGCGGTAGTACAGCTCGCCGATCGCCGAGAACGTCAGCTTGTTGGCGAGGCCGTTCGGGAAGACGTCGGGCAGGTCGAGCAGCGTCGGGGCGTCGAACTTCAGCGGGTCGCGACGCAGCTTCGCGGGCAGCTCGTCGAGCCGCGCGAGCGAGCCCCGGCCGAGCGCCGCCCGGCCGAGCTTCGACCCGGTGGAGATCGAGTCAAACCAGGCCGAGGAGTAGTCGTAGGCCTCGTCGGAGCCGTCGGAGAAGCGCTCGATGGTCTCGTCGAGGTTCGCCGTGCGCTCGGTGTCGGCGACGAAGTACGCCGTCTCGGTGGGCGTCATCCGGATGGTCGCGCGCAGGATGATCCCGGTCAGGCCGATGCCGCCGACCGTCGCCCAGAACAGCTCGGACTCCGGGCCGTCGGGCTCGAGGCGGCGGACCTCGCCCGACGCGAGCAGCAGGTCCATCGACACCACGTGGTCGCCGAAGCTGCCCGCGGTGTGGTGGTTCTTGCCGTGGATGTCGTTGGCGATCGCGCCACCGATGGTCACCTGGCGGGTCCCCGGCAGCACCGGCACCCACAGCCCGAACGGCAGGGCCACGCGCATGAGGCGGTCGAGCGAGACGCCCGCGTCGAGGTCGACGAGCCCCGTCGAGGCGTCGACCGCGTGGATCCGGTCCCGCGCGGTCATGTCGACGACGAGCCCACCGGCGTTCTGCGCGGTGTCGCCGTAGGAGCGGCCGAGACCGCGAGCGATGACGCCCCGCTCGCCGGCGGTGGCGACGGCCTCGCTCAGCGCCTCGGTGGAGGCGACGTCGTCGCCGGTGAGCACGGTGGCCCGACTCGGGGCCGTACGGGCCCACCCGGCGAGCGTCATCTGGGAGCGCGGCATCCCGGGCGAGTCTAGGGGGTGTCCAGGACGGGGACGCCCGCGCGTCCCGCCCGCGCCCACCCGGCCACCGTCTCCTCGCCGACCTGCGGCGACAGCGTCGACAGCGGCAGGCGCGGGACCCACCGCGCGAGCCCGACCGCGTCGCGGGTCGGGTCGCCGTCGAGGTAGACGGGCAGGCGGACCTCGTCGACGAGCAGGCGCGGGGTGAGGAACGGGCCGCCGGTGGTCGGCGACACCGCGATCTCGCCGGCGTCGGTGAGCCCGGGCGGGGTGACACGCCAGGGCGGGATGCCGGCGGTGCCACCGGTCAGCGGCGGCGGGGTCAGGCACCCGAACACGAACGCCACCGGCCAGTCGACGAGCGCGGTGCTGCCGGGCGGGACGAGGTCGTCGAACGGGACGGTGCGCGGGACCCGGGGCACGCTGACGGCGAGCGGGAGGTCCGGGGAGACGCCGCTCGGCGTGGCCGTGCGCGCGTCCTGCGCGTCGCGGGCCGCGCTCGTCGCCCGTACGCGCACGAGCGTCGCGCCCTCCGGCGCGAGCGCGCGCAGGTCGCGGGGCGCGGTGCCGGCGCGCGGCCCGGCCGGCACCTGGCCGATCGGCGCGTCGCCGGGGGAGGCCGCGAACTCCAGCGTGACGTCGCCCCGGGCGAGGGACCCGCTCGCGGCCACGACCACCGGCGCCCGCTGCTCGCGCGCCTCCTCCGGCAGCGTGTACCAGTCGGTGACCAGCTGCGCGGGCCCGCGATCCACCCCGGCCGGCGCGGCCCACCCCGGCAGCTCGACCCCGCCGACCGTCAACGGCACCGCCGGTGGCGCGCCGGGCACGAACCGCGGTGCCAGCCTGGCGTCCACGCTGGCGTCAGACGTCAGGAAAGCCCCCACGTCGACGGGCGTCAGCAGCCCTGCGCGGGGATCGGTCTCCACCGCCAGGTCCGACGCCATCCCGCACGGGTCCCCGCGCAGGGCCGCGAGCGCGTCGGAGCCGTAGCTGAAGGTCCCGAGACGGTCGGCGGTGACCTTGAGGAACGACCCGCCCTGCAGCGCCACCACGACGACGACCAGCACCAGCGCGAGCGCCCCCGGCGCCAGCATCCGCGCGAGCCGGCGCGGCGCCGCCCCCCGCACGGCCACGAGCACCGCCAGCACGAGCGTGCCCACGATCGTCACCGGCAGCGCCACGTTCCCGAGCGGCACCCGCAGGATCTGCGGCGGGATGTCGTTCCAGAACACGCCCCACGCCGAGGCGTAGGCCCACTGGTTGTAGCCGATCAGCACGAGGGTGGTGACCAGCCCGAACCCGCCGAGGACGACGACGAGCGCAGGCCCCCGCAGGCGCCGCCGAGCGTCGGGGGCCGCCACGACCCGCGGCGACCACAGCAGCACGAACAGGGTCAGCACCGCGGTCCCGACGCCCGCGAGCTCGCCGAAGTGCAGCGTCCACTTCGTCGGGCTGACGATCAGCAGCACCGGCGCGAGCGCCACGACGGCGAGCAGCCGCCGCGCCGGCGCACGGGCCACCCCGGGACGCGCAGCCCGCCCCAGCGCCCACCACACCGCCGGCACGGCCAGCAGCGTCAGCAGCACCGCCAGCCGCGCCCCGAGCCCGCCCTGCACGTCGCCGGGCGTGAGCAGCACCGTGTAGCGGGCGAGCTCCTGCCACCACGGCTGCCCGCCGCCGATGAGCTGCCGCACGCGCGTGGCCTCGAGCAGGCCCGCGAGCGACTGGTCGGCGGCCATCGGCAGCACCGCTACCGCGAGCCCCGCGACGACGACCAGCACCCGCAGCCGGCCGTCACGAGGACGCGCCCGCGCCAGCGCCGGCAGCGCCACCAGCAGCGGCGCCAGCCCGAGCAGCGCGCCGGGCGTCAGCGCGACCGTGAACCCGGCGAGCACCGCCCCCGCGAGCAGGGGCAGCAGCGCGCGGGTCGCGATCGCCCGCTCCGCGCACACCCACACCGCGAGCACGCCCAGCGCGAGCCACGGCTCCGGGCGCAGCGAGAGCCCGAACGGCGCCCACCACGCGAGGAAGACCGCGGCCGCCACCCAGGTCGCCGCCGGCCGTCGCAGCGCCGGACCGAGGCGGGGCAGGGCGTGGCGGCGCAGGAGCACCCAGAGCAGGACGCCCAGCACGGTCGCGGGCACGCGCAGCCACAGCACCGACGCCGCCGGCCCCGGCGCCAGCGACGCCCACGCGCGCGTGACCTCGTAGAACCAGCTGAACGGCGCCTCGGGCGCGTTGAGCCAGCGGTAGACGTTGCCCGTGAAGCCGCTCTCGCCGCGGTTGCGCAGGATGCCGGCGATGTAGCCGTCGTCGACGGTCGCGGGCCCCACCACCGCCCACCCGGCGAGCGCGAGCGTCACGACGGCGTCGACCGGTCGCGGACGCGGGGGACGCGGCCGCCGGAACGCCCGTCCGTCCCGCCGCCACACCGCGACGACCATCCCCGCGAGCCCCAGCAGCACCCCGACCCCGAGCAGCGTCTTCACCGCGCTCGGCGTCGTCTGGAACCGCGTGTCGGTCTGCAGCGACAGCGACAGGCCGTCCGTCCCCGGCGCGCCCGTGACCACCGCGGCCACCACCGGCCGCACGTCGCCCTCCCGGACCGCGACGACCCGCCCGTCGAGGGCCACCGACGTGCGCTCCGGGGTCGACGCGACGGTCAGGGTGCACGGGCCGGCGGGCAGGGGGACGAGCGCGAGCGTCTCGCCGTCGCTGGTCACCACCGTGCCGCCGGGCACCGGGCGCACCGTCAGCCCCCCGACCGGCGCGGGCGGGGTGCCCGGCGGGGTCGTGGCGAGCGTCGCCTGCCCGGGCGGCGTCGCGGTCAGCGCCGCGCAGCTCACCGACGCGTCCAGGGCCACCGGCTCGTAGGGCATGAGCGGCAGCGCCGCAGAGCTTGATGTGGTCGCCGGCCCCTGCGGCCAGGTGAAGGTGACGACGGGCGCGACCACGGGCGCGAGCGGGAACGCGATCGCGCAGAGCAGCGTCAGGACCGCGGAGGCCAGCAGCAGGGTGGGGCGCGGCGGTCGGTCCGGCTCAGCCGAGGTACTCACGCCCGGAGTACGCCTCCGACGCCAGCGTCGCGAACCGCTCCAGCCCGCCGCGGGTGACCTGGTCGACGCGCAGGTCGTAGCCGTCGGTCGGGTGGTCGTAGACGATCCGGTCGACCGTGCCCCACTGCAGCGCGGGCACGCCGCCGTCGGGCAGGGACGAGAACGGCCGCACGGTGGCCCAGGTCCGCTCCGACTGCACCATCGTGCCGCCCCACGACTCGTAGGTCGGGTTGGTCAGGATGAACTCCGGCGTGTTCTCGGCGGCGTTGAGGCGCAGCGTCGGGGTGGGCGCGATGCCCTGCTTGACGGCGACCTGGTCGACGCACGGCCAGAGCACGGCCGAGAGCTGGTCGGCGAACGCCCCGCCCGCCACCTGCTCGGGCGGGCGGTCCTCGGCGGTCGCGAGGTTCATCACCGGCTGCATCCGCGCGAGGTGCGGCGCGGCCACGGCGAGCGAGCTGTCCGGACCCGCGACGCGGTCCTCGACGAGCAGGCGCACCGCGGTCGGGCGGCTGCCCGGCAGCTGCACCGGGATCTCCTGCCACTGCCGCGCGGTGAAGCCGGCTCCCGGCGTCACGGCGACCGACTCGGCCTCGACCGGCGCGCGCGGGTCGCCCGACCCGAACTGCACGACGATCCGCTGGCGGTCCGGCTCGTTCCCGGCGACGGGCACGGTGAGGTGGGTCGGCGCGTCGGGGGCGGCCGGGTCGATCGCGGGCAGCGGGTACCAGCCGGTGCTCAGCGACCCGAGGCCGGTGACGCCCGACGGCGAGGTGGTCGGGTCGGCGCCCGGCGGGAGCTCGACCTCGTCGTGCCACACCGCGCCCGGGCCCGGTGGCGGCACGGGCGCCGGATCGTCGGCGGCGAGGGCGAAGTCGCCGGTCGCGGCGTCGGGGGTCGTGGGGTTCCCGACGTCCTGCGGGGTGCGGGCCATGACCGTCGCCGCCTCGCCGAGGCCGCAGCCCCGGCCCGTGAGGGCCTGCGCCTGGCTGCCGGCGACCGTCCACCCGCTGCCCTGGTAGAGCGGCGCGGCCACCATGACGCCGAGCATCAGCACGACGAGCACCGTCGTCGCCGTCACCAGGACCGCCCGCTCGGGGGTGACGCCGAACGTCCGCCGCCCCGCGCGCCGCCGCCACGCCACCCACACCGCGGCGAGCGCGGCGAGGATCAGCCACCACCACACGTCGCGCAGGTAGAAGTCGTGCCAGTGCGGGGCGAACGACTCCAGGTCGAGCATGGAGATCTCGGTGTCGAGGTGGTCCCCGAACGGCTGGCCGCGGTCGCTGTAGGGCTTCCAGGTGTTGGGCCCGGCGAATCCGAGCACGGCCGCGCCGCTGATCAGGGCCACGGACGCGCCGGTCACGAGCGCTCCGGAGCGTCGCGGCAGCGGCGAGTGCAGCAGGGTCAGCGCGAGCAGCAGGGTGGCCGGGGCCGCGATCGCCCCGAAGTGGTTGACCCACTTCGTCGGCCCGAGCGCGAGCAACCCGAGCGCGACGGCGGTGGTGACGGCCATGGCGAGCGTCGCGTCCCGCAGCCGGCCGCTGATCGGGCCGCGCCGGCCGCTGCCGATCGACACGACGACCAGCAGCACCACCGTCAGCAGCACCGGCAGGCGCCGTCCCCACGTGCCGGTCTCGATGAGCGTCCGGTAGTGCGCCCACTCCTCGTACCAGGGGAAGGTCAGGTAGTACCAGCTGTGGACGTCGGTGGCCTCGATGACGTCGCCGAGGGTCGCGTCGCCGAAGCCGACGGGGATGGCGATCGTGCCGGCTGCGATCACCGCGCCGGCCGCGCCGAGCCGCGAGCGCCAGCCGCGCGCGACGAGCCAGCGCCACAGCCACGGCAGGGCGACGACGACGGGCGCGGCGGCGACGAGCCCGGACGGCGAGACGCTGACGGCCAGCGCGGCGAGCGCGGTCGCCGGCACCAGCGGGCCCACCGCCTCCCGTCGCCGGGCGACCTCCGCGAGCACCAGCACCCCGGCCGCCAGCGGGACGATGACGACCTCGGGCCGCAGCGCCATCCCGTACGGCAGCCACCAGGCGAGGTGGGCGAGCAGCAGCGCCCACGCCACCCCGGGCAGGCGCCCACCGCGCCCGAGGATCGTCGTCAGCAGGACCCGCAGCAGCCACCACGTCACGAGCCCCAGCAGCAGCGGGAGCACGCGCATCCACAGCAGACCCCAGCCGGGCAGGCCGATCGCCTCGCCCAGGTGCCCCCACACGGCCATGAGGTACTGCGACAGCACGAACGGGTTCTCCGTCGTGTTGAACATGTAGATCTGGTTGCCGATGTAGCCCGTCGGGCCGGCGTTGCGGGCCATCAGCAGGTACCACGAGTCGTCGTTCTGCAGCGGCCCGAGCACCACCCAGGCCGCCGAGACGACCAGGACCACCGCGTCGGCGGGGTGGAACCGCGGCCACTCGAGGCCCGGCCCGCGGCCCCGCCAGCGCCGCATCGCCATCCAGACGGTCGCCGCCAGCGCGAGCGCGTGGAGCACCAGCAGCGTCGTCTTCAGCCCGCTCGGGACCGAGGAGTAGCGGTCGTCGGTGTGCACCGTGGCCGCGAGCCCTGGCGTGCCCGGTGCGTCGGTGGCGAGCTCGGCGACCTGCGGGACCAGCGCCCCCGGCCGGTCGACGAGCACCTGCCCGTCGCGCTCCACCCGCGTGCCCTGCTGGTCGGCGACGACGCGGTAGGTGCAGTCGCCCAGCGGGAGCAGCTCGTTGACCAGCGTGTCACCGGAGCTCGTGACGACGACCCGCCCGCCGCTCGTGGTCAGCGTGAGGCCGCGACCGGGCGTGCCCGCCGACGGCGGCTGCGTGCGCAGGGCGTCCCCGCCCGGGCGCAGGGCCGCGCAGGGCACGTCGGCGGACAGCGCGAGCGGGCGGTAGGGGGTCAGCGGCAGGCTCGTCGACGTCGCCGGCTGGCCGGCCTTCGGCCAGGTCACGACGGGGTCGTCGGCGAGGACCGGCGCCAGCGGGATCGCGAGCCCCAGCAGCACCGTGATCGCGGCCAGGGCGGCGAGCCACCACCCCGCGGCCCGGCTGCCGCCACGCCACGGCGGCCCGGCCGACTCGTCGCGGGGCTCCGCACCGGGAGCCGGGTCGGCCCGGCCCTCCTGCGCTGCCACCACGGCCATGGGTGTCGACGATATCGACGCGCCCGCGCGCCACCCCGACGTGGTCACCGTCCCGGGGCTCGTACCCTCGACGCATGACCGTGACCGGCCCGGACACCGGCGAGCGACCCGCGCCGCTCGGACTCAAGGCGCAGATCGTGCGCTTCGTCGCGATCGGCGCCGTCGCCGCGGCCGTCGACCTCGGGGTCTACGCCGGGCTCCTCGCGCTGAGCACCTGGGCGCCGCTGGCCAAGGCGGTGTCGTTCATCCTCGGCACGACGACGGCCTACCTGCTCAACCGCCGCTTCACCTTCGCCTCCTCCTCGGGCGGCGCGGGGAAGTTCCTCGGGTTCGTGGTGCTCTACGGCTCGACCTTCGCGGTCAACGTCGGCGTCGCCGCGCTCGTCCTGCACCTCATGGACGCGCCCTCGATCGACCCCGGCCCACTGGCCGGCTTCCTCTCGTGGTTCATCGCCCAGGCGTGCGCCACGACCATCAACTTCGTCGTCATGCGCACGGTCATCTTCCGCGACTGAGGTCCCCGGACCGCAGCGAACGGGCGGTCCGCTGCTTCTACGCGCCGGAACTCCCCGTTCGCTCGCCACACGAGGGCTCCGTGTCGCCTGCGAGTGGGGAGTTCGCGCGCCTTGAGGCAGCGAACAGGGCGTTCGCTCCAACCCCCCGGCGCGCGGACCTCACCGCGACGGCGAGGGCGTCCCGGGCGGCGGGTCGCCGATGGGCCCGGGGGTGTAGGTCCCCCACACCTCACGCTGGCCGCGGGTGACGGTCGGCGCCACCGCGTCCGGGGTGTACGGGTCGAGGCGCTCGACGATGCCCCAGTCGCGTTGGGGCTGGCCCTCGAGGTAGGTCGGCAGCTCGGTGCGCCGCTCGAGGACCTCGATCCACCCCAGGGGCCCGCCGGCGTTGGCCGACGACCAGTTCACGCCACCGGGACGGAGCTGGCTCGCGTCGGCGATGAGCCGGTAGCGCGCGACCTCGGCGATCCCGTCGCGCACGTCGAACGGCCGCAGGCAGGGGCTCGCGAACTGCACGGGCCACTCGAGGTAGCCGGGGTTCTCGGGGCCGAGGATCTCGGTCAGCGGAACGAGCTGGGGCCCGCGCATCGGGGCGATCGCGAGCCACCCGTCGGGACCCAGCGCGCGGTCCTGGGCGATGAGGCGCACCTCGTCGGCCTGCGCGCCGCGCCCCGCCGCCAGGTTGAGCCGGATCTCGCGCCATCCGGGCTCGCCGAAGCGGCCGTCGTCGATCGGGTCCTGCCCGAGGATGCGGACGCGGCCGTCGGGCAGGCGGTCGGCGTACTGCAGCGTCAGGAAGTTCCCGCCGTTGAGCCGCCCGGCGACGGTGAGGACGAGCGGCGTGGTGCCCGCGCGCAGCTCGTCGTCGAGCGAGTACCAGTCGGTGCGCAGGACCCCGGTGCCCGTACCCGCGTCGTCGTACGACCCGAGCGCCTCGTCGGCGAGCCCGTTGCGCAGCGAGTACTCGTAGCCCGACACGCCGGTGCCGCCGCCCACCGGCGGGCTGGCGCCGGCGAGGGAGAAGCCGGAGTTCGCCGGCCCCGGCTCGACGAACTGGGCCTCGGGGGCCGAGGCCGGGATGGTGTTGGCCGGCAGCGGCGCCGGGGTGGGCGTGGCCGAGGTCGTGGCCCCGGGTGTCGTGGACGTGGCGGGCGGGGTGGTGGTCGTGGTGCCGCCGCCGTCGGTGCCGCTGCTCGTGTCGCTGCCCGCCGACGAGGAGGTGCCGTCGGTGCCCGGCGTCGCGGTCGTCGTCGGGGTCGGCGGGGCGACGGTCGGCAGCACGCCGGGCGCGGACGGGGCGAGCCCGGTCGGCGCGGGCGCCGCGGGCAGGACGCCGGCGAGGGTGGACCCCTCGACGCGGACGCGGTCGGCGAGGCCGCAGCTGTCGCCGAAGGGGTGGTCGAGGACGTCGCCACCGAGGGAGAAGCTGCCGGCCTGGGCCTCGATGCCGTCGGTCATCGACACCATCTCGAACGCGAGCAGCGCCGCGCAGACCAGGGCGATCGGCGCCGAGCCCACCCGCAGCGCCCGGGCCCGCCGCTCCACGGTCGAGCCACCGCGCGTGCGGCGCAGCTTGCCCAGCGCCTCGCGCGGCGGGGCCAGCACCGCGCCGACCGCGGACGCCGCCGCCGACGGCTTGCCCGGCTCCTCGGGCTGGACGGGCGGGTCGGGTCGCGGCACGCCCCGGATGTGCTCGATCCCCGCGATGATCAGCAGGATCACCGAGACGCCCAGGCACAGCGTGTAGACCGGCCAGGGTTCGGTGAGGCCGTAGCCGAAGGGCCAGCCGTCCCAGATCGGCGGACCGCCGGCGAACGGCACGCCCCAGTTGTTCGTGTACCACCAGGTGTTCGGGCCGGTGAACGTCAGTGCCAGCACGGCGAACAGGGCCGCGAGGAACAGCATGCGGTTGCGCCGCGAGCGCAGGACGTCCGACGAGGTGGCCAGGGCGGTGAGCGCGGCCATTCCGGCGCCGAGGGCGGCGAACGCGCCGAAGTGGTGGGTCCACTTCGTCGGGGTCAGCGCGAGGACGGCGAACGCGATGACCGACGACCCGATGAGCCGCTGCGACGGCCCCAGCGCGGCGCCGGAGATCTTGTCGCGGCGCAGCAGGACGACCATGCACACCGCGATGGCGAGCATCAGCAGCAGCACCGGGAAGCGGCGCGCGAGCGAGCCGTCGGCCGCCGTGCCGAACAGCGACTGGTAGCGCACGACCTCCTGGAACCAGCTCCAGTTCGGCCCCAGCAGCGTGCGCAGGCGGGTGGCCTCCCACACCGCCGACCAGGTCTGGTCGGAGTAGATCGCGACGAGCACGAGCAGGCCGGACGCCGTCACCGGCGCGAGCACGGGCAGCCAGCCACCGAAGCGCACCCGCTCGATCACGAGCTTCCACAACGGTCGCGCCGCGGCGAGGAACGGGGCGACGGCGATGAACCCCGTCGGGGTCGCGGCGACCGCGAACGCCGCCGCGAGCAGGCCGAGCGCGACGGGGGCGAGGCGGCGGGTGGCGACCCCGCGCTCCACCGCGCAGAACGCGAGCAGGGCGGAGATGACGACGACGGGCTCGGGGCGCAGGCCGTTGTTGTAGGGCAGCCAGAACGCGAGGAAGACCATCGCCGCGGCCCACGCCGCGGCCTTCGACCGGCGGACCTGCTGGCCCAGGCGCGGCAGCATCTCGCGGCTGATGAGGATCCAGGACACGATCCCCATCGCCACCGACGGCACGCGCAGCCACAGCACCGAGTCGTCGATGCGGATCCACTGCGCGTAGAGCTCGTAGAACCAGCCGAACGGCGCCTCGGGGACGTTGAACCAGCGGTAGTAGTTGCCGATGTAGCCGGCCGACTCGCGGGCGCGCGCGATGCCGAGGATGTAGCCGTCGTCGGAGGTCTGGCTGCCGATGACGGCCCAGACGCCGAGCACGGCGGTCACCACGACGTCGCGCCCGGTCGGCCACCACCAGCCCTTCGGCGCCAGGCGCGGCGCCCGCCGGCCGGCGCGCACGTCGAGGGCGTGCAGCGCCCACACCCCGCCCGCGACCGCGAGGACGGCGAGCACGCCGGCGAGCACCTTGAGCGTGGTCGGCGACGTCTCGAACCGCGTGTCCGGCGTGATCGACACCGAGACGCCCGCGACGTCGTCCTGCGCGTCGTCGAGGTCGGAGTAGATGCCGACGACCTGCGGCCGGGCGTCGAACGGCAGCCGGATCTCCTGCCCGATGCCGAGGTCGATGAGGGTGGAGCCGGCGTCGGAGACGATCCGCACCGTGCAGTCCCCGGGCGGCACGGCGGCGTTCGCCATCTGCTGGCCGCGGTCGTTGAGGACGAGCTGGCCGTCGTCGACCGTCAGGCGCATGCCCACCTGCGCGCCGGGATCGGACAGCACCGGGTAGGTCGACACGACCGTCGCCGCCCCGCTGACCCGCGCGTCGAGCTCCTGGACCGCGCGGCACGGCACCGTGACGCTCATCGTCTCGGGCCGGTAGGCCACCAACGGAGCGTCGACCGGACGGGTGCCGGTGGTCGCGCTGGGCCACGTGATCGTCGCGGTGTCCTGGACCACGGGCAGGAACGGGAACAGCAGTGCCAGGCCGGTGCCGAGCAGGCCCAACCCGACCGCGAGCAGCCGCAACCACCACGGACCCCGGGTCGGACGCCCCCCGTCCGGGGTCTCGGACACGCCCGTGCCCGGGTGCCCCGGGCTGACGGTCTGTTCCGAGGTCAGCACGCTGCGAGGCTAGTCCGGGGGTCGGTGGGCCCCGTGAGGTGGACCTCCCCGTGGGGCACGTGTGGGTGATCGGTGAGACGGGTGTGACCTCAGCGCCGCAGGAAGCGTTCGCGCCGGCCGAGGCGGACCAGCGCGAGCCATTCGCGCAGCGCGGCCGGGTCGCGCCGAGAGACGAGGAAGTACCAGGCGAAGCGCAGGTGCTCGATCGCGCCGAACCGGCGCAGCCCGGGCTGGGCGAGCAGGTAGCCGCGGTTGCGGTAGGTGTAGTACCGCTTCGTGGCGTCGCCCGGGTCCTGGGCGTGCAGGCGCCCGCCGAGCATCGGCTTGAACTCCGCCGAGCCGTCGGGGTGGACGTACGCCGTGGTCAGGCACGTCCCGTACGGCAGGCCCGACCGCGCCAGGCGCCGGTGCACCTCGACCTCGTCGCCCCGCACGAACAGCCGCAGGTCGGGGACGCCGACGACGTCGAGTGTCGACGCGCGGAACAGCGCGCCGTTGAACAGGTGCGCGATGCCGGGCATGAGCTCGTCCCCGTCCGGCTCCGCGTAGGCGGCGAGCTCGCTGCGCCGGCGCATCCAGCGCAGGCCCTGGCGCAGGGGGAACGCGAGCCGGTCGGGGTCGGCGATGTCGGCGATCACCGGCGAGACCTCCGCGAGCCCCCGCCGGCGCGCGACGTCGAGCAGCGTCGCGAGCACGTGCTCGTCGACCGGCCGGCCGTCGTCGTCGGCGAGCCAGAGCCAGTCGGTGCCGCGGGCGAGCGCGGTGAGCATGCCCAGCGCGTAGCCGCCGGCGCCGCCGAGGTTGTGGTGCGACGGCAGGTAGGTGACCGGCAGCCCGCAGCTCTCGACGACCGCGCGGGTGTCCTCGTCGGGGCCGTTGTCGACGACGACGAGGTGGTCGGGCCGGCGGGTCTGCTTCGCGATCACCGCGAGGCCGTCGACCAGCAGGTCCGCCCGCTGCCGGGTGACGACGACGGCGGTGACGGTCTCGGTGTCGGTGCTGCTCACCCGGAGGAGCCCGCCCGCTCGAGGCGCTCGAGGGTCTCCGCACTGAGGTTCTCGAAGACGTCGCGGCCCTTGTAGTGGCTCACGACCTCGCGCAGCGGGCCCTGCTCGCGGATGACGCCGCCGTCCATCCAGATCGCGGTGTCGCAGAGCTCGACGAGGAACTCGTCGGAGTGCGAGGCGAACACGAGCATCCCGGAGCGCCCGACGAGGTCGCGCAGCCGGTCGCGGGCCTTCTCGAGGAACGCCGCGTCGACCGCGCCGATGCCCTCGTCGAGGATGAGGATCTCGGGGTCGATCGAGGTGACGACGCCCAGCGCGAGCCGCACGCGCATGCCGGTGGAGTAGGTGCGCAGCGGCATGCCGAGGTAGTCGCCGAGCTCGGTGAACTCGGCGATCTCGTCGACGCGGCGCTCCATCTCGCGGCGTGTCATGCCGAGGAAGAGGCCGCGGATGAGGATGTTCTCGTAGCCGGAGATCTCGGGGTCCATCCCGACGGCGAGGTCGAACACCGGCGCCACCCGGCCGCGGATGCTCGCCCGCCCGCGCGTCGGCTCGTAGATGCCGGCGAGCAGGCGCAGCAGCGTCGACTTGCCCGCGCCGTTGTGCCCGACGAGCCCGACGCGGTCGCCCTGGCCGAGGGTCAGGTCGACGTCGCGCAGCGCCTCGACCACCGGGACCTTCTGCGCGCTGATCCGCCCGCCGGCCCGGCCCAGGACGGACTTCTTGAGCGACCGGTTCTTGGCGTCGAAGATCGGGAACTCGACGCTGGCCCCACGGACCTCGATGCTGACCATCGTGCTCACACCCAGTACGCGACGCGGGAGCGGTAGTTGCGCAGCGCGATCAGCGCGAGCGTCCACCCGACGACCGTGATCCCACCGGCGACGGCCCAGTGGGTCCAGCTCTGCATCTGGCCCACGAGCGGCGCCCGGAAGATCTCGATGAAGTGGTAGAAGGGGTTCAGCTTCGCCAGCTGCTCGATGATCGCCTTGATGCTGCCCGGCTCGCCGCCGCGCAGCAGGTCGGTGGTCCAGATGATCGGCGTCATCGTGAAGAACAGCTGCATGAAGCTGCCGACCACCGGCGGGATGTCGCGGAAGCGCGCCGAGATGATGCCGAACAGCAGCGTCACCCACATGCCGTTGATGACGATGAGCACGAACGCCGGGATCGCGAGCAGCGCCCACCAGCTCAGGCCCGGGTGCAGGACGCCGGGCAGGTCCGCGGTGCCCGGCACGATGTTGACCATGCGGTAGGGCTCGTCGAGCTGGCGGAAGAAGATCGCGAGCACCACGACGTAGACGACGACGTTGTGCGCGAAGAAGAGGATCTGCCGCCACACCGTGCGGAAGACGTAGATCATCAGCGGCGCCGGCAGGAAGCGGATGAGGCCCTCGTTGGCGATGAAGGTCTCGGTGCCCTCCAGCACGCAGGCGCTGATGAAGTACCAGATCATGAAGCCGACGGTCACGTACGGCATGAACGTGCCGATGGGCTGGCCGAACAGCTGCGAGTAGAGCCCGCCGAGCGCGGCGGCGGTGACCGCCATGCTGATCGTGATCCACAGCGGCCCGATCACCGAGCGGCGGTAGCGCTGCTTGATGTCCTGCCAGCCGAGGTGGCCCCACAGCTCGCGCTGCGCGACCGCGGCCCGGATGTCCCCGAACGCACGTCCCCAGCTGCGCGGGGACGGCGCGTGCTCCACGGGCGCCGAGTCGTCGGCGTCCTGGCGCGCGAGTGCGGGGACGGCCACGAGGCGTGAGCGTACCTGCGCGGGTGGCCGGTCCCGGTGGACCGGCTCCCGCAGTGGCCCGCCTCTCGTTCCCTCGCCCGTCAGAGGTACTGGCCCGTGGCCTGGCCGCCTGCCGCGCCGGCACCGGACCCGGCGGGCAGCCCGCGGCGCATCTGCTCGAGCTGCACCTTCGCCGCCATCTGCTGGGCGACGAGCGCGGTCTGGATGCCGTGGAACAGGCCCTCGAGCCAGCCGACGAGCTGGGCCTGGGCGATGCGCAGCTCGCCGGCCGACGGGGGCTCCTCGGCGGAGAACGGCTCGATGAGGCGGCCGAGCTCCTCGCGCAGCTCCGGGGCGAGCGCGGACTCGAGCTCGCGCAGCGACGAGGCGTGGATCTCCCGCAAGCGCCCGCGGCTCGCGTCGTCGAGGTCGGCCTCGCGGACCTCCTCGAGCAGCTGCTTGATCATCATGCCGATGCGCATGACCTTCGCGGGCTCCTCGACGGCCTCCGAGAGGTCCTCGCGCCGCTCGGCCGGCGCCTCACCCTCGTGACCGCCGGCGTCGTCGGCCCCCGCGCCGGCCGCGTGGCCGTCGTCGGGGACCCGCACGGTACCGACCGGCTGCCCGTCCGGGCCGACGACCATGACCTGGTCGCCGCGGGTGGGCGCGGAGGGACGGTTCCCGGGTGCCTCGCTCATGCCTCCATCCTCCACACAGCGGCGTGTGGCGCCCGCCCGGCGCCCGCCCACCGCCTGCTGCCGTCAGCTGAGCTGACCGCCGTCGTCGGCCCGCACGGCGCTCCGTACCCTCCGAAGGCATGACGTTCGACGTCGCTCGGGTCCGTGGGCTGGTGCCTGCGCTGGGTGACGGATGGGTGCACCTGGACGGCCCGACGGGCATGCAGGTCCCCGAACAGGTGGCGACGGCCGTCTCCTCGGCACTCCGCGCACCCGTCTCCCGGCCCGGCGGGGTCTTCCCGGCCTCGCAGCGCGGCGGCGCCATCGTCGAGGCCGCCCGGCGCGCGGTCGCGGACCTCGTGGGCGCCGACCCCAAGGGCGTCGTCCTCGGGCCCGGGCCCGCGCCGCTGCTCGAGCGGCTCGCCGACGCCCTGGGCGCCGACTGGGACCTCGGCGACGAGGTCGTCGTCTCCCGCCTCGACGACGCCGCGAACGTCGCGCCGTGGGAGCGGGCGGCGCAGCGCGCGGGCGGGCGGCTGCGCACCGCCGAGATCGACGTCGAGACCTGCGAGCTGCCGAGCTGGCAGTTCGACGAGCTCCTGGGCGAGCGCACCCGGGTCGTCGCGATCACCGCGGCGGATCCCGCGATCGGCACGCGCACCGAGGTCGCCGCGATCGCGCGCAAGGTCCACGCCCTGCCGCACCGCGGCGCCGGGGTCGAGCCCCTGATGGTCGTCGACGCGAGCGCGGCCGCGCCGTTCCTGCCGCTGGACCTCGACACGATGGGCGCCGACGTCATGGTGCTCTCGGCCGCGGCGTGGGGCGGGCCGCCGGTCGGCGCGCTGGTGTTCCGCAACCCCGACCTGCTCGACCGCCTGCCCGCGGCCTCGCTCGACTCCTCCGCCAAGGGCCCCGAGCGCCTCGAGGTCGGCGACGCGCCGTACGCCCTGCTCGCCGGGCTCGTCGCGTCGATCGACTACCTCGCCGACCTCGACGACCACGCCGCCGGCCCCCGCCGCGACCGCGTGCTGACGTCGATGAGCTCCGTGCGCAGCCACCAGGACGAGCTGACCGCCTACCTGGTCTCCGAGCTGCGCTTCCTGCCCGGCGTCATGGTCATCGGCGAGCCCCCGCGCCGCATCCCGGTCGTCGCCTTCACCGTGGCCGGGCGCACGGCCCGCGAGGTCGCCGAGCGCGTCGCCGAGCACGGCGTCTGCGTGCTCACCGACACCGGCGACGCCGGCGCGCTGGAGGTGCTGGGCGGGGCGGAGGTCGGCGGCGTCGTGCGCGTCGGCCTCGCGCACTACACCACCCGCGCCGAGATCGACACGCTCGTCAGCGCCCTCGCCCGCCTCTGACCGGGACTCAGCCGCCCAGCACCCCGTCCTCGTCCTGCACGACGAGCACGAGCTTGCCGACGACCCCGCCCGCGTCGAGCGCCTCGTGGGCCCGGGACGCCTCGGCGACGGGGAGGTACTCGTGGATCACCGGGCGGATGCGGCCCTGGCCCACCAGCGGCCAGAGGTCGTCGCGCGTGGCGGCGACGATCGCGCCCTTGCCGTCGGGGCCCTCGACGGGCCGGCCGCGCAGGGTCGTGGTGCTGATCGAGAGCCGCCGACCGAGCATGGCGCCGAGGTTGATCTCGGTCTTCGCGCCGCCCATGAGCCCGATGATCACGAGACGCCCGCCGGTCGCCAGCGAGGCGAGGTTCGCCTTGAGCATCGAGGCGCCCATGTTGTCGAGGATGACGTCGACGCCGCGGTCGTCGGTGGCCTTGTCGACCTCGGTCTTCAGGTCGTCGTGGTAGTCGATCGCGAGATCGGCGCCGAGGTCCAGGCAGGTCTGCAGGCGCTCCGGCGAGCCCGCCGTCGCGATCACCCGGGCGCCGAGCGCCTTGCCGACCTGGATCGCGTGGGTACCGATGCCACCCGACCCGCCGTGCACGAGCAGCGTCTCGCCCTCGCGCAGGTGCCCGGTCATGGCGAGGTTCGACCACACCGTGCAGGCGACCTCGGGCAGCCCGCCCGCGTCGGTCAGCGACACGCCGTCGGGCACCGGGAGCAGCTGGACCGCCGGGACCGCGACCTTCTCGGCGTAGCCGCCGCCGGCCAGCAGCGCGCAGACCTCGTCGCCCACCGACCAGCCCGTCACCCCGGCGCCCAGCGCCGAGATCCGGCCCGAGCACTCCAGGCCCGGGATCTCCGACGCGCCGGGCGGCGGCGGGTAGTTGCCCTGGCGCTGCATGACGTCGGCGCGGTTGACCGCCGAGGCGACGACGTCGACGACGACCTCGCCCTCGCCGGGCTCCGGGTCGGGGTGCTCGACCCACTCGAGGACCTCGGGACCGCCGGGCTCGCGGATGCTGATCGCGTACACGAGGCGCGACGCTAGCGCCGACGACGCGCCGCCGCCGCGTCCCGTACCGCGAGTACGTGTCTCGCACTATCCTGCGGGGATGGCCGAGCAGGAGCCGCGCTGGCTCGACCCCGTCGAGTGGCACGCGTGGCGCAACTACATCGCGGGCCAGGCCCTCCTCGCGGGCCGGCTCAACCGCGAGCTGTCGGACGCCCACGGGCTCTCCCTCGCCGACTACGAGATCCTGGTCCGGCTCTCCGAGCAGCAGGACCACCGGATGCGGATGAGCCTGCTCGCGGAGGAGGTCGTCGCGTCGAAGTCGCGGCTCTCCCACCAGGTCTCCCGGCTCGAGGCCGACGACCTCGTCCGTCGCGAGCTGTGCCCGTCCGACGGCCGCGGCGTCTTCGCCGTCCTCACCGAGCACGGCTTCGACGTGCTGCGCCGCGCCGCGCCCGACCACCTCGAGGGCGTCCGCGCCCACTTCGTCGACCTGCTCGACGACCACGAGCGCAAGGTCATCGGCGACGTGTTCGAGCGGGTGCAGACCAAGCTGCGCGCCGACTCCTGACCGGCCCTTACCCTGGCCCGCGGAAGCGTGGCAGAGCGGCCGATTGCATCCGCCTTGAAAGCGGACGTCACGAGAGTGACCGGGGGTTCGAATCCCCCCGCTTCCGCAGGTGAGAGCCGGTGCGGACGTTCTTCACGGCTCATCGGTGATCCAGTGACAGCGGTCGATGACAGCAACGGGTCACTCCTTGGGCTGGTCGTTGGTGGGCGTGCCGAGCTGGTCGTCGAGCAGGCCGAGAGCCTCACGCTGGCTGTCGAGGCTGACGTGGCCGTACACGTTCATGGTCATTTCGATGGCCGAGTGGCCGACGATCTCCATGACGATCCGGGGGTTCACCCCGAGCGAGAGCAGCAGCGTCACGCAGGTGTGGCGCATGTCGTGGAGGCGGACCCGGCGGAAGCCGTGCTTGGCGCACAGGTCCACGAACAGCCGTGAGACGTAGGACGGCTCGAGCGGCGTCCCGACGCCGGTGGTGAACACGTACTCGGTGTCCTGCCAGCGCAGCCGGCCGGCGTTGGCCCGCTCCTTCGCCTGCCGGTCGCCGTGGGCGCGCAGCACGTGGACGCAGATCGGGGGCAGCGGCACCGTGCGCGTCGAGCGCCGTGTCTTGGTCGGCAGCTCCCGCAGCTCGCCCTCCACGCGCTGGAGCCCCCGTGCGATCTTGAGCGCGGGACTGCACCGCTACTACAAGGCTCATGGCTGGTCTCACGTCCGCAAAGTCGACGCGCCGTGGCGCCCGTCAGGCGCGCTCTTCCAACGCCCTGCCCTGAGATCGACGGTCTATCCCGATTGATGCGTTCACGTCCACGATTCTGCTGGCCGACAAGCCGTACGTCGTCGTCTGGAAACTCCCGGCGCGCCTCCTCCTAAGGCAGGGGGCGTCGACCAGGTCTGCCATATCCTCGACCACGCCGATCTCAACCTGTGTCGGAAGGCTCGCGCCAGACTCGACCGGCAGGCCTGAGTGGCGAGAAGCCTTCGCGTGCCGTGTAACTTGCGAGACGACGACAGCGTGGCATGGACGCCCGGAGTCAGAGGGGGCCGTCTCGTGTCCGGGCCTTTCGGCCTAGTTTCGGGACGGTCTTTCGGCCCTGCAAGCTGGGGACTTTGCTCAGTTCCCTTTCAGCCCACAACGCGCGACAACCGTTCGCACGTACGCGTGCGGGGGAGAACGCGATGATTGAACGACCCAAATTTGGTGCAGGCCGTCTAGTGCAAGGCGAATTGCAGCGACTACCACCGGTGCAGCTGCGACGTCAGAATGGGTTCGGTCCACAATAAGTCGTCATTGAGAGCATTGCGTTTGCACCGCCCCCGGGTGCCCTTCCTCAATCGCATCCAGATGGCGACAACATGTGACCCGGTCCGGCGAGCCTTGCCCGTCAACAGCACCCGCCTGCGGCTCGAGGACCTCCGCGTGGCCTCGGTGGGCGCCGCGTTGAGCATCGAAGGAGGAGTATTGTCATGAACGAGGCACTCATCTCGCAAGCCGTGACCGCCGTCGGAGTGTTCATCGCGGCTGTGACACTGGTTTCAACAGTCGCGATGTACTTCTATAGAATGCAGTACGACCGCGCACTTAAGATGAAGTCCCAGCTTACGGTTTTCGAGAATCACATTGTTCGGTTGGCTGAGATGCTCGACCGGGACTTTGCTGATGACATCGCCTCAACGGTGGTCGATGAGAGTCGTTTCGACGAATTCTTCAAGTCGTTGTACGACGCTCTCCCGGATTCGGATGAGTTTCAGAAACGCGCAGACGAGTTTATCGACAAGGTGGGCATATTTCCGGTTATACATACAAAAGGTACGAAGGTCTATGAAGATCTGCTGTCACGAACCGCAGATATCGCGTCTTGCTATCGTCAAAGCTATCCCGCGCTGTTTCGGGTGATGTGGACGTCTCACACGTTGTTCAGTCTGGCTCTCCGCAACTATAGGCGAGAGGCGAGAGATGAAGGCAATTGGCAAGAGATCCTCTCGGGCACTTATTTCGCGAAGGGTGAGTTTAGTAGCGTTCGGCGACTTCGCATCGAGTTTGCCGCTCATCTTCGGCGAACGTACCTGAGGTTTCCCGAGGGCATGCTTGACGCTCTATTACACATGAATCACCTGGTCATGAAGGCCTACCTCGACCTCAGTCCGCTCAGGTTGACTCGGCAAGCAACTAGGGAAAAGCGGGTTGACATGCAACCCATGGAGGCAACTCAGGAGTATGCGCAGGACCTAGTGCATGCGCGAGTCGGCTTGGAAACTATCTTGTCCCGAGATGACCAGCTAACTTATGAGGAGATCATCGAACGCTTCGAGAGGGCGGTATCCTAATTTGCTCTGTGTGTTGTAATGAAGCTTGCGTTCCTCAAGCCACTGATAGGCGCCAGCCAGGCCTTGTGTCTCAGCGATTTCGAATAATTTTAGCTGTCCGGCCCCTGTGCTGAGCCAGACCCACGTATCAACCGCCAAGCCGAGTCGTACATCTGCTTCCTGGTCCTCGTCGACAATCTCCTCGTCCGTCGCGTCTTGGCCTAGGCTGGCGAGCGCGGAGATCGCGTTGGCCGCGTGACCAAGTGAGTTGGCGGCAGCCGTCGGAGGCTTCCTCCCACTCCCACCAGCGAGCCAGGCAGTGGCCTCGTAGGTGTCGACGGCATGGGCGAGGAGTTGCATGGGGGTGCGGCCGCCCTGACTGCGGCCGTGCTTGTCGGCGGCGCCGGTGACTTCGTGGGCCATCTTGGTGAAGTAGTCGGCCAGGTCGCCCTCGCCGAGCTGGGCCTTGCGCAGGTCCCAGCCGTGCTCGTCGGAAGCGTCGAACCCCTTGCGCTCCAACGCACGGCGCCAACGCCCGAACATGCGCGCGCCGACCCCGGCGGCGACGAGCTCGGCGGACACGTCGTCGGCGAAGCACAACAGGGCGTGGACGTGAACGTGCCACCCGTTGGCGCCGTCGGTGACCTCCACGACTCGCGCCCAGCCGAGCAGGCCGCCGAACAGCGCGGAGTCCTTGACCCAGGTGGAGCCGGAGGTGACGGCGGCCCAGGCGTAGCCGAGCACGTCCCAGCAGCCCTCCTTCGCCTTGATCGCGGCGAGTTCGATCTCCTCGGCCTCGGCGGCGCGCTCGTCTACGTCCCACCCGTTGGCGTCGGCGACCTCACGGTCGGAGCGACGTTCCTCGAGCAGGTCTCGCCGCCGCCGCTCGGTGGTCGAGAGGCCGAGACGGTCGCCGCGGGCGTGGCGCATGGTGAGGGTGAACATGAATGCGCTGCCGCCGCGTTCGTGGACCGCGCGCATGACCGCGGCCAAGTCGTCGGCTCGGCGGGTGGCGACCTTGACCGCACATACCGGGCAGCTCCATACCGAGCCGCAGTGCTTGAGCCCGCCGTAGGCCGCCGAGTGGGTGCCGTCCTTGTTCGTGATCACCCCCAGCGTCGGGCCTGCGTCCGGTCCGCCGATCTTGTGGCCGCACTGCTGCACCCGCTTCAACTGCGAGACGCGGCGGAGCTGACGGCGGCGGGTCCAGCGGTCCCGGCGGCGAGCCTGGGAACGCTCCTGACGCTGCTGTTCGACGGACTCGGCACCCTTGCCCGCACCACCAGCACGCCCCGGGCCACGGCGGTTGGGGGTGTGGTCCTCGCGGCGGCGTCCAGGTCGAAGAGCTGTTGCCCCTTTACCGAGAACCCGCCCGCTCACCGGGCACCACCAGCGGTCAGAGCCGGCGCTGGCGCGCCGGCGTGGCCCGGCCCTGCCGGGCCACGCCTCCCCGCACCCCCAATGACTGCGTCGGGGGCGGGGCGGCGGACCCGGGCGGGCCAGGCCACCAGCCAGGCAGCGACAGCGAGGACCTGAACCACGGCGGCGACCAGGAGCAGCACGAGCCTCGGCCTCCGGCGGCCAGGCGCTCCGCCCTGGACCAGGGCACCGACCTCAGGAGAGCCCACCAGTGCGACGAGCTCGGGACAGTGGTGGTGGTCGGGGCGGGGCCTCACCCACGACGACGCGCCCGAGGACTGCCAGACCGCCCGCACAGCCGCAAGCGCCATCAGACAGCACAGCCGGCAATGGACGACAGGGGCGCTTGCACCCGCACGAGCGGCCCGGCAGAGCAGAGCCCGCGCCGCCGAGGGAGAGACCTCGAAGCCGGCCCGCGGCGAAGGAGGTAACGCCGAACGGCTTCTACCGATTGTGATAGTGCGCACAGGTCTCCCGCCTGTTGCACCTTTCGGCATCCCAGGGGGGAAACGATCATGAAGGTGTTCGCACGATCGGCCGCTACTGTCGCCCTCGTTGTTGGCGTGACCTTGGCGAGCGGCGCGCCGGTCGCCATGGCGTCTGCGCCCGCGGAAGCGACGTCGAGCCAGCATGTCAACGCCGGTCGCGGCGGGAACGGTGGATGTACGAACCCGAACTTCTGCGCCGGCGAGGACGGCAACCACGGCTCGCAGCGCGAGAAGATCAAGAAGTTCAAGCAGCAGCTCCGCCGAGCAATCGAGAGGGCCATCGAGAGGGCCCGCGAGCACCACGGAGGGGGCGGCGGCGGCTGCAACCCGGTCTTCTGTCCAGCCTGATCGTGGGCGGCCGTTCGTGGCTGGTCGGGTGTTGATCTGACAGCGAAGGGTGACAGCAGCGGTGCTGTCACCGAGGACGTCCGAGAGGGTCCGCGCGACGGGACTGCCGCAGCTCAGAGGCCAGGTCGGACGTCGCTTAGGCGTCTTGAAAGCGGACGTCACGAGAGTGACCGGGGGTTCGAATCCCCCCGCTTCCGCAGGGGAGACCTGGTGCGGACGATCCACGCGCAGATGGCAGCTCGGCGCGCGCACCTTCAGCAGCACCCAGCTCGACCATGTCACCCACCACGCCCGGGTCCTGGTCGACATCAGGGGATCGGAGACACCCTTCGGCGCGCTCCGGGCCCACGCGCTGATCGTGCGCAACGGGCTGACCAGCTTCGCCACCGAACGGTCGCTGACCCTCGCGGTGTGGTTCGACGACGCGCTCGGGCCGTGGGCGGACCCTGGCCAACCGGTCTCGATCGATCCGGTCGAGGACGCCTGAGCCCCGACGGCGCGCAGCGGTGCCCGCCCGTTGAAAAGGCGGTGGTTGGTCCGGTACTGATGACGAGCTCTCCCTGCAGTCGACCCAGCGGCTGGCTCGGAGGACTGGACGACGACTCCTGAGGAGCAGCCATGACGCTGCCGGGTGGAAACGATCAGTTCACCGCTCCAGCCGACGTCTACCGAGCCGAAGGAGCCTTGATCGAGAGGCTCGGCCTGGATGTCGACGCGGCCGCGGCGATGCTGCGGAGAGAAGCAGCGGACAGGGCGATCGCCATCGTGGATGTCGCCCGCGAGGTGCTCACGGGGGAACGGTCCTGCGAACCAGTTCTCGACCCCTGGGGGAGCTGTTAGAGGTGAGCGCAGCGTCGACGAGCCGGAGCTGACGACCCGCGTCGCCGAGGGACTGACGTGGCGCCGCCCGGGGCCGCGACGACGTGCCCGCGCGCATACTGATGTAGTGGACGGTGCAACGGTCATCGGCCTGGTCCTGAACGTCGGCGTGATCCTCGTGCTCCTGGTGCCGGGCCTCGTCGCCCTGTACGTGAAGGTGTGTGGTCGCCCGGGCGGTCGGTCGGGCCGGGCCGGGGAGCGTGCCGCGGAGATCGTGGACGTCTTCAGTCCGGGACAGCGTCGCCAGGTCGAGCAGATGGAGGTCTCGGACTCGTTGCGCGTCGACGCCGAGACCGGAGACGGTGACCCTCTGGAGCAGTTCCCCGACCCCGACGGCGTCCGCGACCAGCTCGACCCGGAGCACGTCCACGAGGTCCGGCGAGTGCGCACCGCAGGCGCACGGCGCCCTCCATCGGGGAGTGGACGTCCCGCGGAGGACCGGGGTCCGGACCCCCGCTTCCGCCGGGTGTGACGACGAGGAGACCCGTGCCGTTCGCGATTGCCCTGCCGACCGCCGACCGTCGGGTCGCGCACGACTTCTACCGCGCTGCGTTCGATCTCGAGCCGATCGGCGAGCCGGCCGAGGACGGCGTGCCCGAGCCGCTCCGGTTCCGTCTCGACGCCGAGGTCGAGCTCGTCCTCGTCCCCACCGGTGGCTTCGGCTGGATCACGGCCGATCACGAGGTGGCGGCGCGCGGCACGAGCGAGTGCCTGCTGAGCCGGATCGTCGCCTCGCCTTCCGAGGTCGACGCCCTCACCGAGCGGGCCGTGACCGCCGGCGCGACGGTCGCGGTCGCGCCCGCCGACCCCGGATGGGGCTACCAGAGCACCGTCGCCGACCCGGACGGCCACCTGTGGCTCATCCAGGTCGGCTGGTGATCTGCCGACGCAGCCTAGGGACGCTCGTCGCCCGGGTCCTCGTCGCGGAGCTTGTCCAGGATCTCCTGGATGTCGTCGCGGTCGCGCGGCGGCCGGACCCGCCGGTTCTCGAAGGCGTTGCGCTGGAACTGTGGCGCGAGGGCGCGCCAGACCTCCTTCTTCATGGCGTCGTCCACGGCGTGCGCCAGCTCGCCGTCGGGCTCGGCAGGAGGGGGCCCGGCAGGAGGGGTCTCGTCCTCGTCGCCGCTCATCGATCACCTCGGCACGTCGCGGTGAGCAGAGAGTGCCCCGCCGGACCGGTCGTGTACCACCGGAAAATGGTCACGACCCGGCGGCCGCTCCGGCACCACGGACGCCGTCGCGCAGTTCGGTGGGCGCCACCACGAGGTCCCCGGGCCCGATGCGCCGGGGCTCGGGGCGCGGCGCGCCCGCGTACACCTCGGCCACGAGCCGCGCCAGGCGGGTGCTGGCGGCGCGGTAGAAACGGGTCTGCGTCCAGCGTCCGAACACGCCGAAGCCGAGGGCGACGATCGGGTTGGGGATGCGGGCGCGGCTGGAGACGCCCGTGATGAGGAACTCGACGCGGCCGGTGTCCAGGTTCTTGATCACCTCGTAGACCAGCCAGCCCCGCTCCAGGTGGTGCTCGAGGGTCCGGTAGCTCCAGCCCCAGGAGCGCTCGCGGGTGCCGTCGGCGCGGTCGCGGACCTCGTCCACCTCGACGTCGACCCGCACGCCCATGGGGAAGCGCAGCAGGGAGAAGCGCCCCTCGAGCAGCATGTCCCGCCCGACGAGCGGGGCGTCGGCGTGGAAGTACGCACGCATGATCTTCGGCTCGGCGAACTCGTAGTCGTGCACGAGCCGGCAGGCCAGCTGGAACGGCCCGTCGGGCACCGGCTCGCCGGGCACCTCGTCACCGAGCAGGTGACGCACGCGGTCGTGGTGCCAGCCACGGCCCTCGGTGTCGGACGGGTCGTAGTTCAGCCCGTACTCGGCGATCTCGCGCAGGCCGCGCGCCGGATCGGGGTGGGCCGTGAACCTCACGCGGTGTTCTCCCTCGCTGGGCAGGCGCTCGACGGGCAGGGGCCGGACGGACCGGGGCATGCTGTCATCGCCCGTCGGCTACCCACAGGGGATGGTCATGCGACGCCTCTTCTCGAGCCGCCCCCCGCTCGGACGCCTGCGTCGCGGCTGGGGTGCCCTGATCATGCTCGGGCGGCACCTGCGGGCCCTCCCGATCATCGAGCGCCACCGCACGGCCGGCGGCGCCACGGACCTGCCCGCCCCCTGGCCCCTCGCGCTGGTCGACGACCGGACCAAGACGTATGCCCACGGGCACGGACCGCTGTTCCACCGGACCTTCTCGATCCGGGTCGTCGACGCCCACCACGACGCCAAGGAGCTCATCGAGACCCTCTCCCGCGACCTCGACGCGGGCGCCCCGCCGCACGTCGTGACGTTCGCGCGCGAGCGTGGTGAGCCCGGTCGCATGCTCGTCGGCGACGAGTACCGCGTGTACATGCCCGCGCCGTGGGACGGGCCGGTGCGCGTGATCCTGCGCACCGACCGGTCGTTCCGCTTCGGCACCCTGGAGGGCCACCTCGAGGCCGGGCAGATCGAGTTCCGCGCGTCCGACGTCGAGGGCGGGGTCGTGGACTTCGCGATCGAGGTCTGGTCCCGGGCCGGCGACCGCGCCGCGGAGCTCGTCTACCGCCGGCTGGTCGTCGGCCGCGAGGTGCAGGCGGGCCTGTGGGTGCAGTTCTGCCTCGGCGCGGTGCGTCTGCTCGAGGGCCGCCGGGAAGGCAAGGTGCGAGCGATCACCCGTCGTGTCCCGGCGGGTGAGCTGGACAGCCACTGACCTCGTCGCGGCGGCCGGCGGCCACCGGCCCGTCCCGGCTCAGCCGCCGAACGAGCCCGCGGCCGCGAGGAACAGGTCGACCTCCTCGGAGGTCCCCGCGGTCACCCGCACGCCGAACCCGTCGAACGCGCGCACCACGACCTTGTTCTCCAGCGCGTGCTCGGCGAACGCCAGCGCGCGGTCGCGCAGCGGCAGCCAGACGAAGTTGGCCTGCGACGGCGGCACCTCGTACCCCTGCGAGCGCAGCACCTCGGTCATCCGCGCGACCTCGCTGACCGCCCCGGCGCAGTCGGCGAGCAGCTCGTCGAGGTGGTCGAGCGCGGCGAGCGCCGCGGCCTGGGCGGGCGCGGACACGGCGAAGGGCACCGCGACCCCGCGCAGCGCCGCCGCGAGCTCGGCCGGGCCGATCGCGTAGCCGACGCGCAGGCCGGCGAGGCGGTGGGCCTTGGAGAAGGTGCGCAGCACGCAGATGTTGTCGTGCTCGGCGGCGAGCGCGAGGCCGTCGGGGACCGCGGGGTCGCTGACGAACTCGCGGTAGGCCTCGTCGAGCACCACGAGCACGTCGGACGGCACGCGGGCGAGGAAGGCGCGCAGCGCGGTCTCGTCGACGGCCGTGCCGGTGGGGTTGTTCGGGTTGCAGACGAAGACGATCTTCGTGCGCGGGGTGATCGCGTCGGCCATGGCGTCCAGGTCATGGACGTGACCCGCGGTCAGCGGCACCGTCACGGCCTGCGCGTGCCCGGCGAGCGCGACGATGGGGTAGGCCTCGAACGACCGCCACGCGAACACGACCTCGTCGCCGGGCGCGCACATGGCCTGGACGAGCTGGCCGCACAGGGCCACCGACCCGCAGCCGACCGCGATGCGGGCCGGGTCGACGCCGTGGTGCTCGGCCAGGCGCGCGGTCAGCGTCGTGACGGCGATGTCGGGGTAGCGGTTTCCCGCCTCGGCCGCGCGCTCGATCGCCGCGCGCACTGCGGGCAGCGGCGGCAGCGGCATCTCGTTGCTCGCGAGCTTGACCGCCCCGGGCACGGTGCGACCGGCGACGTAGGTGGGCAGGGCGGCGAGGTCGTCTCGGAGGCGCACGGGCACGGTCACCACGGTAAACGGCGGGCGACGTCGTCCGTCCGGCCCGCGGTGATCGACCGGGCGCCCGGGCCGCCGGGGCGGCGACGTGGAAGGCTGAACGCATGACGGGCTTGCACACCGAGACCATCCCGCTGGTCGACGAGACGCAGCTGCGGGTGACGATCGGGGAGCCGGACGGTGCGGTGCGCGGCGGCGTCGTCGTGCTGCACGAGTCGCGAGGCGTCACGTCGCGCACGCAGGCCATCGTCGAGGCGCTCGCGGGCGAGGGCTGGCTCGCCGTCGCCCCGCACCTGTACCACCGCGACGACCCCGGGATCGACGACCAGACCGGCGACGCCGAGGCCGCCGACCGCGCCGCCGCCGCGATCTCCGGCGAGTCGGTGCTCGCGGACTCCGACGCCGCGTTCGGCATGCTCGCCGACCGTGGCGTCCCCTCCGACCGCATGGCCGTCCTCGGCTTCGACCTCGGCGCCACCGCCGCGCTCGTCGTCGCCGCCCAGCGCTCCCTGGGTGCCGTGATCACGGTGTCGGCGGCCGGCGTCGAGGAGCCGCTGTCGGCCGGCCTGCCCGCGCTGCTCGACGTCGTCGGCGAGCTGACCTGCCCGTGGCTCGGGCTCTACGGCGAGCGCGGCGACCCGGTCGACCCCGCCGAGGTCGACCGCCTCCGCGAGGCGGCCCACGCCTCGGGCCGCGTCGTCGACGTCGTCGTCTACCCGTCGCGGGAGCACCGCTTCGACGCCGACGAGCAGGCGGCCGTGCAGCCGGATCCCCTGGACGAGGGGGACTCGGAGGAGGCCACCAAGATGGAGGCGCGCAGCCGCGTCCTGAACTGGTTGGATGCGCACCTGCGCTAGTGCGCTGGTGAGCGGGGGACCGCTCACGCCGACCGGAGGGCACATGACGTCGGGTGTGCGGGCCGATCGCCCCACGACGGCCGCCGTCGAGGGCCGCTTCGCCCGCTTCCGCGGGCGTCGCGTCGCGCGGGCGGTCACCTGGGCCGCCCGCGTCGCCGGTCTGCTCACGGTCCTGTCGCTCCTGACGCCCCTGCTGCGCAAGCGCCTGCAGCCGGCGACCTGGTTCGGGCTGCCCCCGGAGGCCACGCTCGTCGGCACCGTCGTCGTCGCGACGCTCGGCGTCGGCCTGATGATGCTGGCCACGGGCCTGCGGCGGCGCAAGCGCCGGGCCTGGCAGCTCGCCGTGGTGGCGTGCGTGCTGCTCATCGCGTCGCACGTCGTCGGGCGCCACGCGGTGGTGCCGACGGTCGTGGTCATGGTGCTGCTCGCCGGCCTCCTGCTGACCCGCCGCGAGTTCACCGCCCTGCCCGACCCGGTCGGTCCGCTCGCCGCCGTGCGGGTCGTGGTGCAGATGCTCGTGGGCGGGTTCGTCACGGTCCTGCTGCTGCTCCTGGTCCGCCCGTCGCTGCTGGTCGGCTCGCCGAGCCTGGAGGACCGGCTCGCGCACGCGGCGCTCTCGCTCGTCGGGGTCAGCGGGCCGGTGCGGTTCGAGGCGGGGTGGTTCGACGACCTCACCGCCGTGCTCGGCCTGACGTTCGGCGTCGCCGCGGTGGTGCTCGGCGGCTACTTCCTGCTGCGCTCGGTGGAGCCTCGGCCCGCGCTGACCGAGGACGACGGCGCCCGCATCCGCGAGCTGCTCGCCCGCCACGGCCGTGCCGACTCCCTGGGCTACTTCGCGCTGCGCCGGGACAAGTCGGTGGTCTTCTCGCCGTCGGGCAAGGCCGCGGTCGCGTACCGGGTGGTGGCCGGGGTGGCGCTGGCGTCGGGCGACCCCCTCGGCGACCTCGAGGCCTGGCCCGGCGCGATCACCGAGTTCCTCGCGAGGTGCCGACGCTACGGCTGGGTGCCCGCGGTGCTGGGCTGCTCGGAGGCCGGGGCGCGGGTGTGGCTGCGCGAGGGCGGCCTCGACGCGCTGGAGCTCGGCGACGAGGCGGTCGTCGACGTCGCCACGTTCTCGCTGCAGGGACGGTCGATGCGCACCGTCCGCCAGGCCGTGTCCCGCATCCGGCGCGCGGGCTACGAGACCACCGTGCGCCGCCTGCGCGACGTACCCGCCGAGGAGCTGGCGACGCTGCGCGAGCTCGTCGCGCGCTGGCGCGGCGGGCCCGCCGAGCGCGGCTTCTCGATGGCGCTCTCGCGGGTGGCCGACGGCGTCGCCGACCCCGAGGCCGTGCTCGTCGTCGCGACCGCCGAGGGGGAGGTCCGCGGCCTGCTGCAGTTCGTGCCGTGGGGGACCGAGGGGCTCTCGCTCGACATCATGATCCGCGACCCGGCGGTGCCCGAGAACGGGCTCAACGAGCTGCTCATCGCCGACCTCCTGGGCGCCTGCCGGGGGCTCGGCGTCGATCGGGTGTCGTTGAACTTCGCCGTCTTCCGCTCGGCGCTCGAACGCGGCGAGAAGATCGGCGCCGGGCCGGTGGCGCGGCTGTGGGCGCGGTTGCTGCGCACGGCGTCGCGCTGGTGGCAGATCGAGACGCTCTACCGATTCAACGCCCGGTTCGGGCCGGCCTGGGTGCCGCGTTTCCTCGTCTTCGACGCCGTGCGCGACCTGCCCCGCATCGCCGTCGCCGCCTTCGAGGCCGAGGGCTACGGCGGGCGCCCGCCTGCCCTGCTGCGGCTGCTGCGGCGTACCTGACAGGGGCTGGCAGCTGGGCCCCGGGCAGCGAACGCGCTGTTCGCGGCCTCTATGCGCACGAACAGCGCGTTCGCACTCCGTTGTCAGGGCTTGACCAGCACCTTGAGGGCCTCGCGGTCGTTCATGGCGCGGTAGCCGTCCGGGGTCTCGTCGAGCGGGATCGTGCGGTCGAAGACCTTGCCCGGCTCGATCTGCCCGTCGAGGACGTCGGGCAGGAGCTCGTACATGTTCGCCTGGGTCGGCGCGATGCCGCCGGCGACGGTCACGTTCTTCATGAACTTCTGCGCCAGGTTGGGCAGCTCGCCGCTCTGTGGGACGCCGACGATGCCGACGTGCCCGCCCGGCTTGGTGAGGTTGATCGCCGAGGTCAGCGACTGCTCGTACCCGACGGCCTCGATCGCCGAGTGCACGCCGTCGGTGCCGAGGAGGTCGCGGACCTTCTGCTCGCCCTCCTCGCCGCGCTCCTCCACGACGTCGGTGGCGCCGAACTCGCGGCCGAGGTCGGTGCGGTCCTTGTGCCGGCCCATGAGGACGATCCGCTCGGCGCCGAGGCGCCTGGCGGCCAGCACCGCGAGCAGGCCGACGGCGCCGTCACCGATCACCGCGACGTCCTTGCCGGGCCCGACCTTCGCCGAGACCGCGGCGTGGTGGCCGGTGCCGAAGACGTCGGAGAGCGTCAGCAGGCTCGGCATGAGCGCCGAGTCGTGCGGGACGGTCAGCTTCATCAGCGTCGCGTCGGCGAACGGCACGCGCGCGGCCTCGCCCTGGCCGCCATCGGTCTCGGCGCCCCAGGCGCTGCCGTTCGGGCAAGCACTGGTCAGACCGGCCCGGCAGTACTCGCAGGTGCCGTCGGCGTAGTAGAACGGCGCGACGACCAGGTCACCCTTCTGGATGCGACCCACGTCCGAGCCGGTCTCCTCGACCACGCCGATGAACTCGTGGCCGATGCGGTCGCCCTGCTCGGTCTGCTCGCGGCTCTTGTAGGGCCACAGGTCGCTGCCGCAGATGCACGAGTGCGTGATGCGCACGATCGCGTCGGTGGAGCTCTGCAGCGTCGGGTCCGGGACCTCCTCGACACGGATGTCGCCGGCTCCGTAGATCAGGGTCGCCTTCACGGCGGTGTCCTCCTCGTAACGGGTTCGGTTGCGGACTACCCATCGCGCGGGGACGCATGCGGAGGCGTGCACAGGTCACGCCGGGACGGGGGGTGGCGGGCAACCCGCTGGAGGGCGGTGTGTACTGTTTCCCGACGGAGGCCCCAGGGGGACCTCGGGAGGCTTCGCCTAGTCTGGTCTATGGCGCCGCACTGCTAATGCGGTTGGGAGTTCGGCTCCCTCCCGGGTTCAAATCCCGGAGCCTCCGCGGCCGCGGTCCGGACAGGGTCGGGGCTACAACCACAGACATGCGCCCGTAGCTCAACGGATAGAGCATCTGACTACGGATCAGAAGGTTAGGGGTTCGAATCCCTTCGGGCGCGCGCCGGTCGAGGCAGCTCAGAGGGGTCGCAGCAACGCTGCGGCCCCTTTGTCTCGTCCAAGGCTGGACCTCTCGCCCATCCCGTTGTCATCCTAGAACAGGACCAACGAGTAGGGCGGAGCAAGTGATGACGGACGTCGCCCTCGACGATCCCGGCCCGGGGAGTGCGGCGTGACCGGCCCCGACCTCTTCGCCGGCCTCTTCGCCCGCGACTACGAGGCATCGCGGCCCTGGTACGAACGTCTGCTCGGCCGCGAACCGTCGTTCCTCGCCTCGGACACCGAGGCGGTGTGGGAGCTCGGGGAGCACCGCTGGCTCTACCTCAAGCAGCACGCGGACCACGCCGGCCACGGCGAGGTGACGATCTTCCCCGAGGACCTCGACGCCACCGTCGCCGGCGCGATCGAGCGGGGCCTCGCGCCGGACCGGCAGGAGGACTACCCCGGCGGCGTGCGCAAGGTCGTCTTCCGCGACCCCGACGGCAACGAGGTCGGCCTGGGCGGCCGGGGCTGAGGCGCCTCAGCTCTCTCCGCAGAGCCCGTCGCCATCGCCGTCCCGCTCGCCCGGTCCGCAGGGGTGGCCGTCCCCGGAGCTGCTGCCCGAACCGCTGCCCGAGCCGCTGCCCGAACTGCTGCCCGAACTGCTGCCCGAACTGCTGCCGGAGCCCGTTCGGCCGCTCCCGCCGTCACTGTCGTCGTCACTCGTGCCCGATCCGGGTCGGTAGCGGCGGTCCGGGTCGCCGTCGTCGGTCGCCGTCTCCGTGCTCGTCGTGGTGGTCGTCGTCGAGGTGGTCGTGGTGGCCTCGCAGGCACGGGCGACGGGCGGGGTGCTCGTGGACATCTCGGTGTCGAGGGAGCGCAGCTCGCTCACGTAGGTCGCGGCCGCGACTCCGGACACCGGGACCGCGCCGGTGTGCTCGTACGGCACCGCCCGCCGGCCCCAGTCGACGCCGGCGACCTCGACGTGGCGGAGCAGCATCCCGTCCGGCGTCCGGTCGACGTCCGGCTCCGCACGGAGTACGACCGGCTGGGCCGCCACCCAGGCCGACGCCTCGTCGCGGGCCTCGTCACCGGCGGCGGTACCGAGCTCGCAGGCGTCGATCCCGAGGACGCGCACGGTGGCCCGTCGCCGGTGAGGACCGTGTCGCCGTCGACGACGCGGCCGACCTGCACCTGCTCTGCCGCCGGGACCGGCGTCGGGGCGGCGCTCGGCGGGGGCGTGGCCGGCTGACAGCCGGCGGCGAGGGCGAGGCCGAGCAGCCCGGGGCGAGGACGCGCAGGCACGTCGAGGAGGCGGTCACCGAGGGTCAACGAGTCGGACCCCGACCGCGACACGGAAACCGGGGGCCCGGTCCGTTGCGCCCGGACCTCACCCCGCCCGGCGCGCCGGCACCATGCGCGAGAGGCGCAGGCGGGCGGCCGCGTTCTCGGCGAGCAGGGAGTTGCGGCGCCGGACGATGGCGGTCGCGAGCTCCCGCGCGGCGTCGATGACACCGTCGGGCTCGTCGCGGTCGACGAGCGAACGGGCGGTGACACGGTCGGCGATCTCACCGATGGTCAGGACGGCGCGGGCGAGCTCGTCGAGGGCGTCGCTGGACCAGTCGAAGCGGTCGGCGTCGGCGGGGTGGGCACGCGAGTGCTCCAGCATCTCGGCCAGGGCGTCCGACGCCTGCCGCGCGAGCCTCGCCGCCGCCTCGTCCTTGTGCACGTCCGCTCTCATCGTCGCTCGGGATCCCGATGAGAATGTCCGCTACGGCGCCGCCCCAATCCCCGGACGGCCCGTCGCGGGCGTGACACCGGGCTCGCCCGACGGGGTGGAGGGGGGACCCGGCCGGCGGGGGGACACCGACCGGGTCCGTGCCGATCACGGGGGGCATGACCGGCGGCGATCATCCTTGCATGTGCAAGTACAGCTGCAAAGGGTGGGCCCGGACGACCCGGTCCGGCACGCGGCGGCGTGCCACGATGTCGCGGGTCAGCCGACGACCAGCCGACGACCAGCCGACGACCAGCCGACGACCAGCCGACGACGAGGAGGGGAGGGTCGGTGCGCATCCGACTTTCCGACGGTCCCTGCCGGGGCGACCACGACCTGACGATCGCGGAGGGCGCGACGCTGCCCGAGGAGTTCCTGGTGCTGGTCGAGGAGGGCCCGCGCCAGAAGGTCAGCGACATCTTCGGGGGCTCGATCCCCGGCATCAATGTCTTCGCGGTGCACCGCCTCGCGCGCCGGGACAGCGACGGGACGCCGGTCTACGCGTTCGCCGGCCGGCGCGAGTCGCGCGGCTACTGACGCGGCTCCGGACGCACGACGGCCCCGGGGACCGCGGTCCCCGGGGCCGTCAGCACGGCGCGGACGTCACTTCTTGAAGGCGTCCTTGATCTTCTCGCCGGCCTGCTTGATGTCGCCCTTGGTCTGGTCGGCCTTGCCCTCGTGGCGCAGCTCCTCGTCACCCTGGACGGTGCCGGCCGTCTCCTTGACCTTGCCCTTGAGCTTGTCGGACTTGTTGTCGATCTTGTCGTCGGCAGCCATGCTGCGGGTGTACCCGATCGGCCCCCGTCGTCAACCGCCCGGCACGAGCAGGACCCACAACGGTCCGGGGGCGAACGCCACGGGCAGGCGGTCGGGGCCGACGACGACGGTGGGGTCGGTGGGCGTCGGACGCGACCAGCGGGCCGGGAAGGCGCGGCCGTCGCGGAGGACCTCGGCCTCGCCCTCGCCGGTGGTCACCGCGTAGGGGGAGACGGCGCCGGCGGCGTCGCGGATCGCCGACGGGCGGGTCGTCACCCGCTGGACGAGGACGGTGGCGGCGCCGATCGGCTCACCGCCGGTCGCGGGCACGGCGGGATCGCCGCCGGGCTCGACGAGCCAGCGCCCGCGGACCGCGTCCCACGTCAGCCCCAGCTCGGCGGACCCGACGGTGACGTCGCGGTGCCGCACGACCTCACCGCCGGAGGGCAGCGCGCCGAACCGGAAGCCGATGTCGCGCGGGGGCGAGGCGTCGCCGGCCGCGGCGAGCAGCGCCGCCGGGTCCGCGTAGAGGTTGACCGGTGCGCGGCGGTCGTCGTCGCGGCGGAAGGCGTCGCCCACCGTGGCGGGGGTCAAGGGCACGAGCGAGGCGCCGGCGAGGGTGCCGGCGAGCTCCGGCGCGGACCCGGAGAAGGCGAGCGCCGGACGTCCGTAGGCGGCGAGCAGCGTCACGTCCGACTCGCGGGCGCTGCGCACCGGCCCGACCGACGGCGGCATCCGCGACGAGAACACGGCGAGCAGGCGCGTGGTGCCGCCCTCGACCGGCTCGACGTAGACGACGTCGGCGTCCTCGACCCCGGTCCAGGGCCGACCGGCGGGCGAGTTGTCGACCTTCACCGCCAGCACCGGCGCGTCGCTCGGGGCGGCCATGCCGGTCAGCGGGGACGGGCGGCCGCCGGCCCCCGCGCAGCCCGCGACCAGCCCGGCGAGCACCACCACGACGACCACGACCCGCAGGCCCCGCGGCACCGCCCACCCCCTGCCCGCTCGCGACCCCGGAGCTCCGCCCCGGCGTCGCTCGCGACCCCGGAGCTCCGCCCCGGCGCCCTATCATCACGCTGTGACGTCCGCGAACCCGGAGCCGGGGGATCCCGCGGCGCTGCGCGTCTCGGACGTGGAGCGCGAGCAGGTGCAGCAGTTCCTCGCGCGGGCGATGGTGGCCGGGCAGATCACGCCGGGCGAGTACAGCGACCGGGCCGCGGCCGCCCTCGCCGCACGGGTGCGGGGCGACCTCGAGGGCCTGCTCGACGACCTGCCCGGCGCGGAGCTGCGCGCCTCCCGCTCGGTCGACGTCCTCGACCTGCGGGCCGGCGTCGGCGGCGCGATCACCCGCCGTGGCTACTGGCGCGTGCCGCCGCTCGTGCGCGTCCACAGCTGGATCGGGGGCGTGACGCTCGACTTCACCGGCGCGGAGTTCACGACGCCCGTGGTCGCGGTCGAGCTCGCGACGGGCCTGTGCTCGCCGCTGCTCGTGCTGCCCGACCACGCCACCGCGGACGTCGACGACCTGCGGATCTCCGCGGGCAAGGTCCGGGACGACATCCACCACAAGCGCGAGCAGGGCGTCCCGCACGTCGTCGTGCGCGGGCGCCACAGCCTCGGCGACGTCGTCCTGCGCCACCCGCGCAAGCCACGGTGGCGCCCGGGACGCAGGAGAACCACCGTGACGCGTGAGGGTGAAGGCACGCCGGGACGACGCACAGGGGACTGACGGAGTACCCCGGTACGGTCACCCCTGGGCGTCGGTGTCGGGATCCGATCGCCGGCACGTCGGGACGAGGAGGGCGACAGGTGGGGCTGGCGGAGCTGGGCCCGGGGCTGCCCGTCCTCGTCGTGGTCGTCGCCGGTGTGCTGACGGCGCTGGCGATGGCGCCGCTGCACCGCCGTGCCGCCCGCCAGCGGCGCACGGCGATGCTCGTCGACCGCGTCGTCACCGACCGCGTCGCCCGCCTCTCCGGCGCCGAGCGGCGCCGCGCCCGGCGCCACCTGCACCGCGCGGCCGACCTGCCCCTGCCCCGCGCGCTCGGGCTGACGGTCCTGACCGCCGCGGCGACGGCGCTGGTGGGCGCGCTCGTGGTGTCGCTGGTGGCCGACCAGCTCGCCGCCGGCCGCCGCACCGTGGTCCGCGGGCTCATCGCGACCCTCGAGGACGCCGGGCTCCCGGCGCCGACGAGCGCCGGCCCCACGATCACGATCACCGGGATCGTCGTGCTCGCGCTGCTGAGCCTCGCGGCGGCCGGGCTGTACGTCGGCGGGCTGGACGTCGAGCGGCGCCGCGCGATGCCCGTGACGCGCCCGTGGCCGACCAGCCGGGGCAAGGCCACGCTGGTGCTCGGCCTGCTCCTCGCGCTCGCGCTCGTGCTCGCGGGCGGGTCGCTCGCGGTCCCCGGTGTCGCGCTCGGCGCGGCGTTGTTCCTGCTCAGCCACCAGGTCGTGACGCGGATCGGGCGTCCGGCGGCGTGCCGTGAGGCGCCGGTCGTGCCCGAGGCGCTGCGGGCCGCGCGCCTGCCCCCGGTCAAGGAGCGCCGCCTGCTGCGGGCCCGCCGCCCGCGCGGTGAGCGCGCCGACGACGCCCCGGCGCTGCCCTCCCCGTCGCCCGCTCCGGCCCCCTCGGGTCCGCCGCGCGCGATGCCCCCGCGCGTGCCGGTCCCGCCGCCGCCGGTCGTCGGGCCGTCGACGCGCCTGGTCGACCTCGCCGCGCCCGAACAGCCGCTGACGCCGCACGACCCGCGGGCGGTCGGCGAGTACACGCTGACCGGTCGCCTCGGCTCCGGCGGCATGGGCACCGTCTACCTCGGGCACCGCGCCGGCACCCACGGCAGCGTGGCCATCAAGGTGCTGGCGCCGCACCTGCTCGACGACGTCGACGCCCGCACCCGCTTCCTGCGCGAGGGCCAGACGCTGCAGAAGGTCACCGGCGACTACACGGCGCGCGTCTACAGCGTCGGCTTCGACGGCTCGATGCCCTACATCGTCATGGAGCGCCTCGACGGCCCGTCGCTGCACGCCTTCGTGGCGGCGTCGGGCGCGGTGACCGACGGCGAGATGCTCACCCGCACCGCGATCGCGCTCGCCCGCGCGCTCGCCGCCCTGCACGCCGACGGCATCACCCACCGCGACCTCAAGCCGGGCAACGTCCTGCTGACCTCGGCCGGACCCAAGGTGGTCGACTTCGGCATCGCCCGCGTCGTCGGGCAGACCCACCACACGCCGGCCGGCAACATGGTCGGCACGCCCGGCTACATGGCGCCCGAGCAGGTCACGGGCAACGGCGCGGTGCCCGCCACCGACGTCTGGGCCTGGGCGTGCTGCGTGGTCTTCGCCGCCCGCGGCGACCACCTCTTCGACGGCGACAACATCCTCGACATCGCCCGGCGGATCCTCGACGGGCCCGGGCCCGAGGCGTTCGCCGCGGTGCACCGCCTCTCGCCCCGCCTGGTGCCCGTGCTGCGCCGCGCCACGGCCCAGGAGGTCGGCGACCGTCCCCGCGACGGCGCCGCCCTGCTGCGCCTGCTCGACCGCAGCGGGGCCACCGCGACGGTCGGCGCGGCGGGCTGGGACCGGCTGGTCGGCGGAGGGGTCCGATGATCGAGCGCGGCGGACCGGGGCGCTCCCGACGCGCTGCTACGGTGCGCTCGCTCCGCCCGGTGCGCCGCCCGGGCCGACCCGACAACGGGCCGTCGGGCCCGCGTGAGGACGGTGAGTGGTCGGTGGCCTCCTGGGACGACCTGGTGCTGTGGGTCCGGGTGCGCTACGAGGTGATGGCTCAGGACAAGCACAGCCTGACGTTCCGGCTCCCCACGTCCGAGGACCGCACGCAGCTGGTCTACGTGCACCACAAGGGCGAGGTCGACGGGCACGACTGGCTGCAGATCGAGTCGCCGATCGGGCGCCTCGACGAGATCGACACCCGGCGCCTGCTGGAGCTCGCCGAGGACGCCGTGGTCGGCGGTGCGGCCGCCGTGGGCGGGGTCGCGGTGTTCCGCCACGCCACGCCGCTCGAGGACCTGTCGTTCGTCGAGTTCGACGCGCCCTTCCGTCTGGTCACGCGCATCGCCGACCAGCTCGAGCACGCCCTCACCGGCACCGACCGCTACTAGGCTCCCGGCCGTGGACGACCCCCAGGTCATCGAGTTCCGGCCCGAGCCGTCGCAGTACGCCTGGACCTTCGGCGGCGCCGCGCCGATCCGCGAGGTCGAGCCCGGCTCGGCGATGAAGCTGTGGTGCGACGACGCCTTCGGCGGGCGCATCCGGTCGGTCGACGACCTCGCGAGCGCCTCGCTCGACCCCCGCTTCCTCAACCCGCAGACCGGCCCGTTCGCGGTCCGGGGCGCCGAGCCGGGCGACACGCTCGTGCTCCACCTCGTCGACCTCACCCCGGCCCGCGACTGGGGCGCCTCGACGCTCGTGCCGTTCTTCGGCGGGCTCACCGCCACCGACCGCACGGCGCTGCTCCACGACCCGCTCGACGAGCGCACCTGGATCTACGAGCTCGACCGTGCGCGGCGCACCGTGACGTTCTCGGCGCGCCGCAGCGACCTGTCGATCGACCTCCCGCTCGCGCCGATGCTCGGCACGGTCGGCGTGGCGCCGGCCAACCGCGAGGTCCGCTCCTCGCTCACGCCCGACGCCTTCGGCGGCAACATGGACACCCCGGAGATGCGCGCGGGCGCCACCTGCTACCTGCCGGTCAACGAGCCGGGCGCGATCTTCTCGGTCGGCGACGGCCACTACCGCCAGGGCGAGGGCGAGTCGTGCGGCACCGCCGTCGAGGGCGCCATGGACGTCACCCTGATCGTCGACCTGATCAAGGCGTCGGCCGGTCCGGCGCCAGCGTGGCCGCGGCTGGAGAACGACGACGAGATCCTCGTCGTGGGGTCGTCGCGGCCCCTCGAGGACGCGTGGCGGATCAGCCAGGTCGAGATGATCGCGTGGCTGAGCGAGCTGCTCGGCCTCGACCGTCTCGACGCCTACCAGCTGCTCACGCAGACCTCGCTGGCGCCGCTGGCGAACGTCGTCGACACCAACTACAGCGCCGTGACGAAGGTGTCCAAGGCGCTCGTGCCCGGACTCCGCCCGTACGACGGGCTGCACGCCGACCTGCGCTCGCGCGCCACGTCCTTGACCTGACAGGGAGCTCACCATGGACCTCCAGCTGACCGGCCGCACCGCCCTCGTCACCGGCGGCAGCCGCGGGATCGGACGGGCGATCGTGGAGGGCCTGGCCGCCGAGGGCGCGACCGTGGCCTTCTGCGCCCGCGACGCCGAGGGCGTCCGCAAGGCCGAGGACGAGATGCGCCGCGCCGGGCACGACGTGCACGGGACGCCGGTCGACGTCACCGACGGCGACGCCCTCGCCACCTGGGTGCGGTCCGCCGCCACGGAGCACGGCGGGATCGACGCGGTGGTCGCGAACGTCTCGGCGCTCGCGATCCCGTCCACGGAAGAGAACTGGGCGGCGAGCTTCGCCACCGACATGCTCGGCACCGTCCGGCTCGTCGACGCGGCGCTGCCCGCGCTCGAGGAGAGCGACGCGGGGTCGATCGTGACGATCTCGAGCGTCTCCGGCCGGGAGATCGACTTCGCGGCCGGGCCGTACGGGACGTTCAAGGGCGCGCTCGTGCACTACACGCAGGGGCTCGCCCACCAGCTCGCCGGCCGGGTGCGCGCCAACACCGTCTCGCCCGGCAACGTCTACTTCGCCGGTGGGGTGTGGGAGTCGATCGAGGAGAACGACCCCGACCTGTTCGCCCAGGCGCTCGGCCTCAACCCCACCGGGCGGATGGCGCGGCCGGAGGAGGTCGCGCGGGCGGTGGTGTTCCTCGCCAGCCCGGCGGCGACGTTCATCAGCGGGACGAACCTCGTCGTCGACGGGGCGCTGACGCGCGGGGTGCAGCTGTAGGGGCCGGCCCTCGAGGCGTCAGCTCCGGGCGGCCGGCATCGGGCCGTCAGCGGTGGGCCGGCGCGGCGACGACCGCGGCGATCGCGGCGCGGACGCCGTCGAGCGCCGCGTGCCAGGCGCGGGCGGCCGCGCGGACGACCGAGCGCAGGGCGCCCGGTGCGGCGTCGTCACCGACGACGAGGGCGGCGGATCGGGTCGGCACGAGTTCGGTGGAGGCGACGGGTGTCGGGGCGGGCCGGTCCCCGAGCGCCGGGACGGGGACGGACAGCTGCTCGACCTCGGGCGCCAGACGCGGGAGCGGGACGGTCGGCACCGACCACCAGTCCTCCTCGCGGTCGCCGTCGCGCGGCGCGGGGACCCACGGGTCCTGAGCGGGGTCCATGCCTGGGTTGTCCTCTCGCCGGTGCGGGTTCGGTCCGGTCATCGGTCTCGAGGCCCGTGCCGTTAGCGTCGGCGAGGGGCCCGTCGAGTGCGCTGGGTGACCGGAACCGCCACTGAGCGCGTCGGTCCGAGGTCAGCGGACCGCCGCCACGACGGAGTGACATCGAACCACCACTCACCGCATCGGGCTGCCCGGTCATGGACGCCTCCCCCTTCGGGCCGCGACGTCGGCGCCGACGACGCGTTGCCTTCGTGCGGGTCCGGACGTGCTGGGTCGGACCCGACGGCCGCGTCGACGCTCCGGCGCGACCGTGACCACGGGCTGTGACTACGAGCGACACGGGAGGTGGTTGCTCGGTGGCGGGCACTCACGCTCGCTCGTCGGGACGGCGCCGCGCGGCCGACGCCGACACCCCTGACGAGGACGACCGGGGCACCCACGCCCCGGCTGCGGGCCGGGGCGCGCACGCCGGCGCCGACAGCGGCCGGCTCGACCGGCGGCACCTCGACAGCGACTACGGCGACTACGTCAGCGCGCGCATCGCGGCCTCGCCCGCGCCCGCCTCGCCGCCGGTCGGCTTCCCCTCCGCGTTCTCCACCGGATCCTTCCGCTCGCACCCCGCGACCGGCGCGACGAGCGTCCGGTCGGCCGGCGACGCCGGTGCCGCCACCGCCACCGCCGCACCGCCCCGTCCCGAGGCCGCCGCCGCTCGTGCCGAGTCGGCGCGTGCCGAGCCGGCGCGTGCCGAGGCCGGCCGTGCCGAGGGTCGCTCGACCGCCGGTCCCTCCGCGGTCGACGGCGCGGGTCGCGGTGGTGGCTCCGGGGCCGCTGCTCCGCGGCCGTCCGGTGCGGGCTCGCCCGGCGGTGCCCCGGCCGCCGGACGGCCCGGCCCCGCGGCACCGCCCGTCGGGCCCGGCGCGCCGACCCGTCGCGGCGCCACCCCGCCGCCCGCCCGTCCGGCCCAGCGCCCGGCCGGGCCGGCTGTGCCGGCCACCGCGCCGCCGACTGCCGCGAACACCGCGAACACCGCCGCGCCGGCCTCGACCGCGCACAGCGCCGCGCCGCCCGCGCCGCCCGCGCCGGCGGGCGTCCCGTCGCCGGCGTCCGGTGCCTCGGGGCCGCCCCGCGCAGCGGGAGCGCCCGGGGCGCCCGCGCGTCCGGGAGCCGGGCGTCCCCCGGCCGGCCCGGCGGGTCGCCCCACCCCGCCGCCCGCGGGACGCCCGACGCCCCCGCCCGGGGCTCGCCCCGGCGCGCCGGGGCGGCCTGGGCAGCCAGGCCGACCCGGCCAGCCCCCAGCGCAGGGCCGGCCCGCGGCGCCGGGACGGCCCGCAGCGCCGGGACAGCCCGGCCCTGCCGGCCGTCCGGATGGCGCGCCCGCACCCGCCGGCGGGACCTCGGATCCGTCGCCGGCACCCGGCCGTCCGGGCCCCGGTGCGCCCGGTCCGCGCGGCACGCTGCCCGCCGGTCCCACGCACAGCGGCCCCGCGCCCGCCGGCGCCGCCCCCGCGCCGCGCCATCCCGCCGAGCCCGAGCGCGCCACCGGCGCGCCCGCCGCGCCCGCCACCGAGCGGGCCGAGACGGCCGCCTCGGCGCGGCGCTCGCCCAAGGTCACCGCGGCGATGCCCGTCGTCGACGCGCCGGCGCCCCGTGGCCCCGGCTCGGGCCCGCTGCCGCAGGACCGGCGCCGCGAGGAGCCGGCGGACCCCGAGGAGCTCGACGCCGTCGACGAGGGCACCGACGAGGGCGTCGACGAGGAGGACGAGGACGGCGACGACGCCGGTACCACCCGCGCCGCCCGCCCATCGCACACCGGCGCCGGCCGCGCCGCCGCCCGTCGCGCCGCCGCCCCGCGCACCACCACCCGCTCGCGCAGTGGCAGCGGTCGCACGAGCCGCCCCACCAGCCGCGCCACCCGCACCACCGCCCACCGCTCGCCCGGCCGCGCGACCGGCGAGACCGCGACCCCGCGCGTGCCGCGCGGCCGCGTCGCCGTGGCCGTCGCCGCCGTGCTGAGCGTCCTCGCCGCGCGGATCCTCGCCCTGCCCGGCGGGGAGCGGCTGGTGGCTTTCGGCCGGCAGGTGCGCGCCCGGGTCGTGCTCTACCTCGACGGCCCGCACCCCGAGACCCTCGCCCCGGCTGCGCTGCGCTGGCGGCGCCTGCGCCGCACCGCCTACGCCGGCATTGCGGCGATGGTGGCGGCGCCGGTGCTCTCGCTGGTGGTCGGGTGGCTGTTCATCCCGGTCCCGAACGCCGACGACGCGGTCGAGAGCCAGCTCAACACGGTCTCGTTCTCCGACGGCACCGTCCTCGCCCGGATCGCCCCCGGCGAGCAGGGCAACCGGCAGAAGATCGGTCTCGAGCAGGTGCCGCCGCCGGTGCGCTCGGCGGTGCTGTCCGCGGAGGACCGCTCGTTCTACTCGAACAGCGGCTTCGACATCACCGGCTTCGGCCGCGCCGTCTGGAAGAACCTCACCGGCGGCACGGGCGGCGGGTCGACGATCACGCAGCAGTACGTCAAGAACGCGATGGTGGGCGACGAGTACTCGCTCATGCGGAAGTACAAGGAGCTCATCATCTCCTTGAAGATCTCGCAGGAGCGCTCCAAGGACGAGATCCTCGCCGACTACCTCAACAGCATCTACTTCGGCCGCGGCTCCTACGGCATCCAGGCCGCGTCGCAGGCGTACTTCGGCCGGCCCGTCGAGACGCTCTCGCCCGCCGAGGGCGCGCTGCTCGCCGGCGTCATCCAGGCCCCGTCGAAGTGGGACCCCGCGCAGAACCCCGACGACGCCCTGCGTCGCTGGAACTACGTCATGGACGGCATGGTCGCCCAGGGCTGGCTGTCCGCGCCCGACCGCGCGGCCGCCCAGTTCCCGCCGACGATCCCGCCCCGGCGCGTGACGGGTGGTGTCCCCGACGACGACCGCGGCCACATCTACAGCGCCGTGCGCGACGAGCTGCGCGCGCTGGGGATCGACCAGGACGCGCTGGTCACACAGGGCCTGCAGATCCAGACGACGATCCAGCCGCAGGCCCAGCGCGAGGCCGTCGAGGCCAACCGTCGCCAGATGGCGGGCCAGCCCGAGAACCTGCGCACCGCGACCGTGTCGATCGACCCGCGGACCGGCGGCATCCTCGCCTACTACGGCGGGCCGAACGGGGCGGGCCTGGACTACGCGAAGGTCGAGAAGCAGGCGGGGTCGACGTTCAAGCCGTTCGTGCTGCTCGCGGCGCTGCAGCAGGACCCGCCGATCGGCATCTCGACCGAGTTCGACGGGCGGGAGATCCCCGGCCGGACCGTGCGCAACGTCGACGGCGCCGACTGCGCCAACTGCAGCCTCAAGCGCGCGATGACGCTGTCGAACAACGTCATCTTCACGGCGCTGGGCAACCGGGTCGGGCCGCAGGCCGTGGCCGCCGCCGCCCGGCAGGCGGGCATCACCCAGCCGATGAACGACCCGAACAGCGGGATCGCGCTCGGCAACCAGGAGACCACCGCGGTCGACCTGGCCTCGGCGTACGCGACGTTCTCCAACGAGGGCATCTACCACCGCCCGCACCTCGTCCAGCGCGTGACGACGGCCAGCGGCGAGGTCCTCTACGACGACGCGACCACCCAGGGCGAGCAGCGCATCGACCCGCGGGTCGCGCGCAACGTCACCGAGGCCATGCGCGACGTGCCGGAGTACGACGGGGTGTCGCTGGAGGGCGGGCGGCAGTCGGCGGGCAAGACCGGCACCGTGCAGTCGCACGTCGAGAGCCAGAACAACGACGCCTGGTTCGCGGGCTACACGCCGTCGGCGTCGACCGTCGTCTGGGTCGGCACCGACGACAACACCCCGATCCGGACCGCCGACGGTCGCCCGGTGTACGGCCACGGGCTGCCCAGCGAGATCTGGAAGTCGTTCATGGACGACACCCTCGAGGACACGCCGAAGCAGACGTTCGGCGCGTTCACCCCGGTCGCGGGCACGGACCCCGGCGACACCGCGGGTCAGGGCGACACGTCGTCGCCGTCGCCGACGAGCTCGTCGTCGCCGACCTCGTCCGCGGCGCCCACCTCGACCACGGCGCCGCCGACCGAGCCCGCCGAGGAGCAGCCGGCCGAGGTCCCGGCCGGTGAGGGACAGCAGCCCGGCGAGGACCCGGCGGCGGCCGAGGCCCCGGCGGACGCCGGCGAGGCGCCTGTCGACGGCGGGGACCCGGGCGGCGGCTAGCGCGCGAGCGTGAAGTCGGCGTCGTCGAAGCCCGGGCTGACGACGCAGGTCACGAGTACCTCTGCCGTCGCGTCGGCGGCCGGGGCGGCGCGCTGCCACACCCCGCCGGGCACGAGGGCCTGCGGTGTCTCACCGTCCTCGACGCGGTCACCGAGCACGATCGACGTGGTCTCGACGGGGTGCTCGCCGTCGCCCCCGAGCCACAGCGAGAGCGCGGGCCCGCGGTGCCAGCACCACAGCTCGTCGGAGCGCACGCGGTGCCAGCGCGACTCCTCACCGGGTGCGAGGACGTAGTGGATCGCGGTCGCGCTCGCGCGGGGGCCGGGATAGCCGGTGGGCCGCAGCGTGGGCACGGCGGTCCAGGTGCGGCGGAACCAGCCGCCCTCGGGGTGCGGCGCGAGGTCGAGGGCCCGGGCCAGGGGCGGCGGGGTCACGCCGTCATGTCCAGGACGGCGACGACCTTCGACGGGTGCAGGCGCACGACGAGCTCGCCGGGCACGCCGTTGCGGGCGCCGAACTCCTCGGCGCGGTCGGCGCCCATGTAGCGCCCGCCGAGCGCGGTGGCGGTACGGCGCAGCTCGTCGGGGTCCTCCGAGAGCGTCACCGAGCCCTGGACCTGCACGAACCCGAACGGCGGCTCCTCGAGGTCCACGCACAGCACGATGCGCGGGTCGCGGGCGAACGCCGTGCCCTTCGCCGAGCCGGCGCCGGTGTTGAAGACGATCGTGTCGTCCTCGACGAGGAACCAGACGGGCGCGACGAGCGGGCGGCCGTCCCGGGCGGTCCAGCCGACCTTGCCGGTGCGGGTGCCCTCGGCGAGGAAGGCGCGGACGGCGGGATCACGGAGGTCGGCCACGCGCGCGAGCGTAGGGCGATCACGGCGGATCGTGGCGCGAGCGCGCCCACTCCTCGGGGGTGTTCACGCCGCGGGCGCCGCGCAGCTCGGGGTCGCGGGCGGCGAGGCGGGGGTCGGCGAGCAGTGTGGCCGCGTCGAGCTCCCGGACCCGGCTCGCGGCGACGAGCGCGCGCACGCTGCGCTCGCCGCGGGCGAGGAGGTCGTCGGCGCGGTCGGCGAGGTCGGTGGCGTAGGCGGCGAGCAGGTGCTGGGGACGGCCGTCGAGGACGGGGAGCGCGACCTCGACCGGCGGCACCCGGTGGGTCACGACGGCGCGCACGAGGTCGGCGTGCAGGTGGGGGAGGTCGACGGCGGCGACGAAGGCGGTGGGGTCGTCGCGGACCGCGCGCAGGCCCGTCGCGAGGCCCTGCAGGGGGCCGCGGTCGGGGACCGGGTCGTAGACGACGGTGGCGCGCGTCGGGTCGGGCGCCGTGCGGGGCGTGTCCGCGGCCCCGACCACGACGAGCGGCCCGTCCAGCGCGTCGGCGAGCACCGCGAGGACGTGGGCGAGCAGGGTCGTCCCGCCGCTGGTCAGCGAGGCCTTGTCGGTGCCCATGCGCCGCGAGCGCCCGCCCGCGAGCACGACGCCGGCGGTCACCGCCTTGCTCCGAGTGAGCTACGTGACCGGTTCAGTGCCCTGGGGCCCGGGAACGCCGGTCGGGTCACGACGACGTGCGACCGGAGGTCAGCACCATGATCCGCAGTGATGAGAAGCGGGGACGCGCCGAGCCCGAGGACGTCCACCGCGGCTGGGTCGCCCCGACCCCGCGCGACACCGACGAGGCCGCGGCCGACCGCGCCATGGCCGCCGCCGAGCGGGCGGTCGCCGAGGGCACGGCCAGCGAGGACCAGCGCTCGCGCGTGCAGCGCATGGCGCAGGCCCGCACGCACGAGCAGCGCCGCGCCGCGTTCCGTGACGGCGACTGAGGCCGTCCCCACGGCCGTCACGGCAGCACCAGCACGACCAGTGGCAGCGTGAGCAGCGAGAGCACCGTGGTGATCACGACCACCGCGGTGCTCTCGCGGTACCACGTGCGGTACTGCGCGGTGAGCACGAAGACCGTCGCCGCGTCCGGCAGCGCGCACATCAGCACGAGCACCGCGCCCCACGGCGCCGGGACGTCCAGCAGCGCCACCGCCCCGAGGGCGAGCAGCGGCATGACGACGAGCTTGACCACCGCCGCCGCGCCGATCGGCACCCACGCCGTGCCCGACCCGCGCAGCGCGCCGACCGCGCCGCGCAGCAGGATGCCGAGCGCGAACAGGCCACCCGGGGCGGCGAGGTCGCCGAGCAGGCCGAGGGTCGACGCCACGGGCGCGGGCAGCCGCAGCCCCACGAGCGCGACGGCCGTGCCGGCCGCGATCGCGAGCACGACGGGGTTGCCGAGCACCCGGCGCGCGAGCAGCGCCGGCAGCGCGACCGCGCCCTCCTCGCCGCGGCCCCGTCCGTCGAGCGTCACCGCGACGAGGAACACGGAGATCGCCAGCGCGGTGTGCACGGTCGAGGTCAGCGAGGCGGCGAACGCCGTGGCCGGTCCGAGCACGGCGACGGTCAGCGGGATGCCGAGGTAGCCGACGTTGCCCCAGCTCGCGACCAGCCCGGCGGCGTGCGCCTCGTGCCGCGGCCGGCGGACCACACGGGCGACGGCCCAGCCGAGCGCGTAGGCCAGGACCACGACGGCCACCGACGCCAGCAGCGCGGTGCCGGGGACGCCGGCGGACAGGTCGGCCTCGGCCACCGAGGTGAAGATCAGGGCGGGCAGCGCGATCCAGTAGACGAGGTCGTTGAGCACGGCCGCGGTGCGCTCGCCGAAGCGCTCGGAGCGTCCGGCCACGGCGCCGACCGCGATCACCCCGAAGACCGGCAGGATCCGGCTCAGCAGCTCACCCACGGACCCGATGCCCACGACCCCCGATGCTCAGCCCTGGGCGACCGAGATGGCGACCGGTGAGCGGGTGGCGCGTGCCACGACGATGTCGACGGCCCGCTCGAGCACCGGGAACAGCGCGACGCCGGCCGGGCCGACCGGGATCGTCGGGTAGGAGCGGTGCGCACCGGACGCCCAGCCCTCGCGGAAGGTGCGGATGTCCAGGTTCTCGGTGGCGCAGATGGGGTCGCCGGGCGCGCAGACCTCGTACACCCGGCCGTCGTAGACCGCGAGCTCACGGGTGGGGCGGGGTCCCAGCACGCCGCGGCCGGGGGTGTCGAGGAGGTTCGGTGCCTCGGGGTCGCGGCGCGGGCTGCCGAGCATGACCGCGCCGGCGATGCGGGCGGCGGGCAGCCCGATCGTTGCGTTCGCGGCGCGGTGCACGACGTCGGACACCACGTCGCCGCCCTGGCTGAAGCCGACGAGCATGATCGTCGTCTCCGGGCAGCGGGCGGCGAGGTCACCGGCGTCGCGGGCGAGGCGCTCGGCGCCACGGGACGCGCTGAGCAGGTAGAACGGCCGGTCGAACGTGGCGGGGTACGGGACGTAGCGCACCGAGAGGGCGTCGCCCCAGCGCGCGGCGAGCGGGTCGGTGAGGCGGGCGAGCAGGCCGACCGACCGGGCGGGATCGGCGGCCTCGGACGTCTCGTTGGTGCCGGGGACGGCGTAGAGCACGACGGGCGGGCAGTCGGCGGGCGCGGCGGTGGCTGCCGGCGCCGTCGGCACCGTGACCAGCAGGGTGCCGAGCAGGAGCCCGACGGCGAGCAGCACGCGTCTCCCCACCCACCCCGCCACGGGTCCCATCCTCGCCGATGCGGGACGCGGGCGGGAGATCCCGTCCCGGCGAGCCGGTGGCTTTCCTGGCGTTGAGCGCCAGCGTGGACGCCAGGCTGGCACGCCGACTGTGACAGCTCGGGCTGACAGATCGCCGCGGTTCTGCCAGCGTGCCTCCCTGCGGAGCCCCCGGCGGCGGTGCCGGAGCCGGGGTGGCTGGAGTATCGGCGACACCTGGAGGACTCGCGTGAGCATCCCGTCGGACCTCGAGATCGCGCAGGCCGCGACGCTGCAGCCCATGGACGAGGTGGCCCGGCAGATGGACCTGCCGACCGAGTTCCTGGAGCGCCACGGCACCGACGTCGCGAAGATCGAGCTCGACGCGATCGACGCGATGGCCGACCGGCCGCGCGCGAAGTACGTCGTCGTGACCGCGATCACCCCGACCCCACTGGGCGAGGGCAAGACGACCACGACCGTCGGGCTGGGCCAGGCGTTCTCGCACATCGGCAAGCGCGGCGTCGTCGCGATCCGCCAGCCGAGCATGGGGCCGACGTTCGGCATCAAGGGCGGGGCCGCGGGCGGCGGCTACTCGCAGGTGGTGCCGATGGAGAAGTTCAACCTCCACCTCACCGGCGACTTCCACGCCGTCACCAGCGCCCACAACATGCTCTCCGCGGTGCTGGACAACCACCTCTACCAGGGCAACGCCGTCGGCCTGGACCCGTACCGCGTGACCTGGCGCCGCGTGCTCGACGTCAACGAGCGGGCGCTGCGCAACATCGTCACCGGGCTCGGCGGGCGGATGGACGGCGTCCCGCGCGAGTCCGGCTTCGACATCACCTCGGCGTCCGAGGTGATGGCCGTGCTGGCGCTGTCGAACGACCTCGCCGAGCTGCGCGAGCGCCTCGGGCGCATCGTCGTCGGCTACACCCCCGACGGCGACGCGGTGACCGCCGAGGACATCAAGGGCGCCGGGGCGATGGCCGCGCTCATGCGCGACGCGCTCAAGCCGAACCTCATGCAGACGCTGGAGAACACGCCGGTCCTGGTGCACGCCGGCCCGTTCGGCAACATCGCGACCGGGAACTCGTCGATCGTCGCCGACCGCATCGGCATCCACTGCGGCGACTTCCTCGTCACCGAGGCCGGCTTCGGCGCCGACATGGGCGCCGAGCGCTTCTTCAACATCAAGTGCCGGACCTCGGGGATGGCGCCCGACGCCGCGGTGGTCGTCGCCACGGTGCGCGCCCTCAAGGTGCACTCCGGCAACCACAAGATCGTGGCGGGCAAGGACCTGCCGCCCGCGCTGCTCGAGGAGAACCCCGAGGAGGTGCACGCCGGCGCGGCGAACCTGCGCAAGCAGATCGAGAACATGCGCCTGCACGGGGTCTCGCCGGTGGTCTGCATCAACGCCTTCCCGACCGACCACCCCTCCGAGCACGCCGCGATCCGCGAGATCGCGGAGTCGATGGGTGCGCGGGCCGCGGTCTCGACCCACTTCGCCGACGGCGGGCGGGGCGCGGCCGAGCTGGCCGAGGCCGTCGCGGAGGCCGCCCAGGAGGAGAGCCACTTCCAGCTGCTCTACCCCGACGACGCCACCCTGCGCGAGAAGATCGAGACGATCGCGACCAAGGTCTACGGCGCCGACGGCGTCGACTACGCCCCGGCCGCGAACACCTCGATCGACCTCTACGAGCGCAACGGGTTCGGCGGCCTGCCGATCTGCGTCGCCAAGACCCACCTGTCGATCTCGTCCGACCCCAAGCTCCTCGGCGCGCCGACGGGCTGGCGGATGCCGGTGCGCGAGGTGCGCGCGTCGGTCGGGGCGGGGTTCATCTACCCGATCTGCGGCGACATGCGGACGATGCCGGGGCTGGGCAAGAACCCAGCGGCCCACCACATCGACGTCAAGCCCGACGGCACGATCGTGGGGCTGTTCTAGGTGGGCTCCGCCCAGGTGAGCCGGCCGCTGGGCGAGGTCCCGGTCGGGCGGCTGGGGGAGGTGCTCGCGGGCGCGGGGCCGGGGCCGGCGGCCGGGTCGACGGCCGCGATCACCGCCTCGCTCGCGGCGGGCCTCGCCACCAAGGTCGCCAAGGGCGCCGCCGACCGCGAGGCCGTCGCCGAGCTCGACGCCCTGCGCGCCCGGGCCCTGCGCCTCGCCGACGACGACGTCGAGGCCTTCGCCGGGTTCCTCGAGGCCCGGCGCAAGCCCGGCAGCGGACCGGCCGCGGCGGAGGCGATCATCCAGGTGCCCGCCGACGTCGTCGGGCTCGCCGTGCGGGTGGCGGAGCTCGCGGCCCTGCTCGCCGAGACCGGTCCCGACGCGCTGACCGGCGACGCGGTCACGGCTGCCTTCCTCGCCGCCGCGGCCGCCGAGTCCGCGGCGGCCCTGGTCGGCGCGAACATCGCCGACAGCCAGATGGTCGAGGGGGGCGAGCTCGGCGACCCCCGCGTCGAGCACGTCGAGGAGCGCGCCGGGCACGCGCGCACGCTGGCCGAGCGGCTGGTCTGAGCCCCGCGCCCGTGACCGGACCCTGGACCGTCGAGGTCACCCGGGGCGCGCTCGTCGAGTCGGAGCACCGGGTCGCGCTCGTCGTGCTCGAGGCCGACGGCACGGTCGGGCTGTCCGCCGGCGACGTCGAGGCCCCGGTGCTCGCTCGCTCGGCGCTCAAGCCCGCGCAGGCGGCGGCGTGCCTCGAGGCCGGGGCGGAGCTCGACGATCGCGAGCTCGCGCTGGCCGCCGGCTCGCACTCCGGCGAGCCCGGGCACCTCGCGGTCGCGGCCGGCCTGCTCGCGCGCCTCGGGCTCGGTCCCGACGACCTGGGATGCCCGCCCGCGCGCCCCCTGGGCCTCGCCGCCGACCACGCCTGGGGTGCCCGCGACCCCGAGCGCCTCGTCATGAACTGCTCGGGCAAGCACGCGGCGATGCTGGCGGCCTGCATCGTGCGCGGCTGGGAGCGCGCCGGCTACCTCGCCCCCGAGCACCCCGTCCAGCGCCACGTCCGCGACGCCCTCGCCCGGCTCGCGGGCCCGGTCCGGGGCGTCACCGTGGACGGCTGCGGCGCGCCGGCCTTCGCCACCGACCTCGTCACCGTCGCGCGCCTGGGTCGCGCGCTGCACCTCGCCGCGCCCGGCACCAGCGAGCACCGGGTCGCCGCGGCGATGCGTCGCCACCCCGACCTCGTCGCCGGCACCGGCCGTCTCGACACCGTCCTCATGACCCTGCTGCCCGGGTCGCTGTCGAAGGTCGGCGCCGAGGGCGTGCTGCTCGCGGTCCTCCCCGACGGCGCGGCGCTCGCGCTCAAGGTCCTCGACGGCGGCGCGCGGGCGGTCGGCCCCGTGCTGCTGGAGGTACTCGGACGCCGGGGACTCGACCACCCGGAGGAGCTGCGGACGCTGGCCGCGCCACACGTGCGAGGAGGGGGTCACCCGATCGGTGCTCACCGTGTGCGAGTGTGAGAGCACTCATCGGGGTGAGGAGCGCGTGAATGGGATCGTGTCTGGTCTTCGCCGGAGCGACGCCCGCCAGGGAACGCCTGGTCGGTCATCTCTCCTCCGTCTTCGACGACCTGCCGTGCGTCGACAACGTCCCCGACCTCGTCGTGCGGCTCACGCGGACCCCCGTCGCCGCTGGTGACGGGCACGCGCCCGACGTCGTCCTCGTCGGCGCGGACGACGGCAGCGCCTGGATGGACGCCGTCCGCCAGGTCCGCCGGTACACCCCGGAGACGCCGGTGCTCGTCGTGGGCGAGCCGCCCGCGGGCGCCATGGACCCGCTCGGCGACCGCCCCGCGCCCGATCCGGCCGGCGTCGCCGAGGACGAGCGGGCGGCCTGGGCCCTGCGCCTGGGCGCCCGGGGCTTCCTCCGCGCGGGGGAGCTCGCCGACCCCACGGTCCTGCCGGGTGCCCGCCCCCGGACCACCGAGCTCTCCGAGCGCGAGATGGACGTGCTGCTCGGGATGACCGAGGGCCTCTCCAACGCCGAGATCGCCGCCGAGCTCGTCCTCGCCGAGGACACGGTGAAGACCCACGCCCGGCGGCTGTTCCGCAAGCTCGGCGCCGGCGATCGGGCGGACGCCGTCGCCCGCGGCTTCCGCCAGGGCCTGTTGCGCTGAACGGCTGAGCCCGCGCGAGGTGTCCGGCACGCCACTCTCCCGCGGCGCCCCGAGGCGTTGACGCGCCGATCCCGCGCGTGGTCCTGTTGCCGATCGACGGACGCGGAGGAAGCCGGTGCGAATCCGGCGCGGTCCCGCCACTGTCACCGGGGAGCAGACCCCACGCGAGGCCACTGTCGGACACACCGGCGGGAAGGCCGGGGCGAGCGTCGATCCGGGAGCCAGGAGACTCCGGCCGTCGCAGGGCACTTCACGAGGACATCGGGCGAGGAACCCGAGGAAGGCCGGCCACGACGATGCACGCTCCCGTGACCCCGCACGCGCGGACGCACCCCCCGGTGACCCGCTCCCGACGCCGCGAGGACCGGGTCCTCGGCGAGCTGCGCCGGGTCCTCACCGGCGCCGCCGGTGTCCCGCTCGACCTGCTGGGCGACGGCCCGGTCCGCGACCGCGTCGAGGCCGCGGCGCGCGTCGACGCGCTGGCGCGCGAGCTCGTCGACCGGATGCGCGGCGCGGGCTGGGCCGAGGGCGCCGCGCCGTCGGCGGTGACCTCGGTGCTCGCCGCGTCCGTCCCCGAGGCCGAGACGGTGCTCCTCCGGGCCGCGCGCGCCCGACGGTGACGGCGACCGAGCAGGACCGTCCCGGCGCGAGCACGGGCACCTACGACCTCCACCACCACGGCGACGCGGAGGTCGGTCCCGGGCTCGTCGACCTCGCGGTCAACGTCCGCACGGGCACGCCGCCGGCGTGGCTGCACGAGCAGGTCGTCGCGAGCCTCGCCGACCTCGCCGCCTACCCGGACCCCCGCGCGGCGACCGCGGCCGTGGCCGCCCGCCACGACCGGCCCGCCGACGAGGTGGTGCCGACCGCGGGCGCCGCCGAGGCGTTCGTCCTGCTCGCCCGGGCCCTGCGCCCGCGTCACGCCGTCGTCGTGCACCCCCAGTTCACCGAGCCCGAGGCCGCCCTGCGCGCGGCGGGGCACGCGGTGGACCGGGTGGTGCTGCGCGACGACTTCGTCCTCGACCCGGCCGCGGTGCCCGACGACGCCGACCTCGTGGTCGTCGGCAACCCCACCAACCCGACCTCGGTGCGCCACCCCGCCGAGGTCCTCGCCGCGCTCGCCCGCCCCGGGCGCACGCTCGTGGTCGACGAGGCGTTCATCGACACCGCGCCCGGCGAGCCCGACTCCCTCGCCGGGCGCCGCGACCTGCCCGGCCTGGTCGTGCTGCGCAGCCTGACGAAGACGTGGGGCCTGGCCGGGCTGCGCGTCGGCTACGCCCTCGCCCCCGCCGGGCTCGCGGCCGGGCTGCGCGCGGTGGCGCCGCCGTGGTCGGTCTCGACGCCGGCCCTCGTCGCGCTCACGGCCTGCAGCACGCCCGCGGCCCGCGCCGAGGCCGACGACGCCGCGCGTGCCCTGGCCGCGGACCGGGAGCACCTGGTGACGGCGCTGGGGCGCCTGCCCGGCCTGCAGATCCGCGGCATCCCCGCCGCCAGCTTCGTCCTCGTCCGCACCCCCGGACGCACCGACGTCCGCGCGCGCCTGCGCGAGCGCGGGCTGGCGGTCCGGCGCGGCGACACCTTCCCGGGCCTCGACGGCGAGCACGTGCGGATCGCGGTGCGGGACCGCGCGACGACCGACCGTCTCGTCACCGAGCTCGGGGACGTCCTGTGAGCGCCCGTCCCGACGGTCCGGCTCCGGCGGGCTCCGCGTCCCTGCACCCCGGCGACCGCGACGCCCTGCACCGCGTCCTGCGCGCCCGCCGCGACGTCCGCACCGGCTTCGTCGACACGCCCGTCGACGACGAGCGCCTGCAGCGCGTGCTCGCCGCCGCCCACGCCGCCCCGAGTGTCGGGTTCTCCCAGCCCTGGGACTTCCTCGTGCTGCGCTCGCCGGAGCTGCGCGCCGAGCTGGCCGCCCTCGCCCGGCACCAGCGCGAGGAGTTCGCGCAGAGCCTCCCGGCCGCGCGCGCGAGGAAGTTCGCCGGCCTGCGGGTGGAGGCGATCCGCGAGGCGCCGCTGGGCATCGTCGTCACCTGCGACCCGACCCGCGGCGGGCGCCACGTGCTGGGCCGGCACACGCAGCCGCGGATGGCCGCGCACTCGGTGGCCGGCGCGGTCCAGAACCTCTGGCTGGCCGCGCGGGCCGAGGAGCTCGGCGTCGGCTGGGTGAGCTTCTTCGACGAGCGCGAGATGGCCGCGCTGCTGGGGCGCCGGGTCGGGATGCCCCAGCACCTCGAGGTCGTCGCGTACCTGTGCGTCGGGCACGTCGAGGCCTTCGCCGACCAGCCCGAGCTCGCGACCGCCGGCTGGGCCCACCGCCGACCCCTGGCGTGGGCCGTGCACGAGGAGACCTGGGGGAACCACCGCATGGACCCGCTCGACGAGACGCTCGCCGCGTTGCGCGATCTCGACCCCGCGCCCGGGGCGGCCGCGGCGCGCGAGCACCTGACCCGCATGACCGTGCCGCCCGGCGCGCTCGGCGGGGTCGCGGAGATCGGAGTGCGCCTCGCGGGGCTCGCCGGGTCGTGCCCGCCGCCGCTGCCCGAGCCGGCGGTCGTCGCGGTGTTCGCCGGCGACCACGGCGTGCACGCCCGCGGGGTGACGCCGTGGCCGCAGGAGGTCACCGCGCAGATGGTCGCGAACTTCCTCGCCGGCGGGGCCGCGGTCAACGCGTTCGCGGCGACGGCGGGCGCCGAGGTCCAGGTCGTCGACGTCGGTGTCGCCGCGGACCTCGAGCCCGCGCCGGGCCTGCTGCCGCGCAAGGTCCGTCACGGCACCCGCGACATGACCGCGGAGCCGGCGATGACGCCCGACGAGGTCCGCACCGCGGTGCGCGCCGGGATCGAGGCCGCCCGCGACCTCGTGACCGCCGGCAACCGCCTGCTCGTCACCGGCGACATGGGGATCGCCAACACCACCGCCTCGGCGGCGCTCGTGGCGGCGTTCACGGGCAGCACCGCCGAGCAGGTCACGGGCCGCGGCACCGGCATCGACGACGCCACCCACGCCCGCAAGACCGCCGTCGTCGCCGAGGCCCTGGCCCGCCACGAGCCCGACCCGGCCGACCCGCTCACCGCCCTCGCCGCCGTCGGCGGGCTGGAGCACGCGGGGCTGGTCGGCTTCCTGCTGGGCGCGGCGGCGCTGCGCACGCCGGTGGTGCTCGACGGCGTGGTGTCCGGCGCGGCGGCGCTCGTGGCGGCCGCGCTGGCCCCGACCGCGTCACACGCCTGGATCGCGGGGCACCGCTCGGTCGAACCGGCCCATACCCTGGCCCTCGAGCACCTGGGCCTCGCGCCCGCGCTGGACCTCGGACTCCGGGTCGGCGAGGGCACCGGGGCGCTGCTGGCGGTGCCGGTGGTCACGGCCGCCGCACGGGCGCTCGCCGACGTGGCGACGTTCGACGCGGCGGGGGTGACCGAGAAGGACCTCGGCGAGGACGGGAGAGACGCACCGTGAGCGAGAGCCCCCGCGTGTACCCGGTGGGGCTGCACCTGCAGGGCCGGCGGGTCGTCGTGGTCGGCGGCGGGTCGGTGGCGCAGCGCCGGGTGGCCGGGCTGCACGAGGTCGGCGCGGACACCCTCGTCGTCAGCCCGACCCTGACCACGGCCCTCGAGGCCCTCGCCGACTCGCGCGAGATCACCTGGCTCGCCCGCCCCTACGCCGACGGCGACCTGGCCGACGCCTGGTACGCCGTGGCCGCCACCGACGACGCCGAGGTCAACGCCGCGGTCGCCGCCGAGGCCGAGCGCCTGCGGGTGTTCTGCGTGCGTGCCGACATCGCCGAGGCCGGTACCGCGGTGACCCCGGCCGTCGGGCGCTACGACGACATCACCGTCGCCGTCCACGGCGGGGGCGACCCCCGCCGGGCCACCGGCGTGCGCGACGGCACCGTCGAGGCCCTGCGCAGCGGCACCCTGCTCGACCGCCGCCACCGCGCCGTGCGCCCCGGCGTCACGCTCGTCGGCGGCGGCCCGGGCGACCCGGGGCTCATCACGGTCCGCGGGCGCCAGGCGCTGGCGCAGGCCGACGTCGTCGTCACCGACCGGCTCGCCCCGCAGCCGCTGCTCGACGAGCTGCCCCCGGACGTCACCGTCATCGACGCCTCGAAGCTGCCCCGCGGGCGGTACATGAGCCAGGACACGATCAACCAGGTGCTCGTCGAGGAGGCGCTGGCGGGGCGCCGGGTGGTGCGGCTCAAGGGCGGCGACCCGTTCGTGTTCGGCCGCGGCCTGGAGGAGATCCAGGCGTGCACCGCCGCGGGCGTCGAGGTCGAGGTCGTCCCCGGCATCACCAGCGCGATCGCCGTGCCGGCCCTCGCCGGGGTGCCCGTCACCCACCGCGGCGTGACCCACGAGTTCACGGTCGTCTCGGGGCACCTGCCGCCCGGCCACGCCCAGTCGCTCGTCGACTGGGATGCGCTCGGGCGCCTGCGCGGCACGATCGTGCTGCTCATGGCCGTGGAGAACATCGGCGCGATCACCGAGGCGCTCGTGACCGCGGGCCGCGACCCCGAGACCCCCGCCCTCGCCGTGCAGGAGGGCGGGCTGCCCGGCGAGCTGACGACGCGGGCGACGCTCGGCAAGCTCCCCGACGCCATCGCCGACGCCGGCCTGCGCCCGCCGGCCGTCATCGTCATCGGGCCCGTCGCGGACCTGGCCTAGTCCGCCAGCTCCACCACCAGCGCGCGGTGGTCGGACACCGGCGTCTCGATCGCCTGCGCGTCCCGCACCACCGGCGGCGCGCCCGCGCGGACCAGCACGTGGTCGAACTGGATGCGGGGCCGCTCGGACGGGAACGTCGGCGTGCGGACCAGGCTGTGCCAGCCGCGCAGCACCGCAGGGGGTACGGGTCCGGGCATGTTGAGGTCGCCGAGGAGGACGACCGGGCCGGGCAGGTCCCGCACCGCGCGCGCCAGCCGGGTGAGCTGGGCGATGTTGAAGCCCGGCGCGAACGACAGGTGGGTCGCGACGACCGTGCCGACCGGCGCGGGTGGGGCGAGCACCGCGGCCAGGGCGAGGCGCGGCTCGTCGGGGATGAGCGCCAGTCGCCGCGCGTCGACGAGCAGCGGCAGCGTCGCGGGTGTGGTGCCGAGCGGGATGCGGCGCCAGTGGGCGACGGGGTAGCGGCTCACCAGCCCGACGCCGTAGGTGGGCGCGACGCCGAGCACCTCGTCGGCGGCCGCGGCCCGCCACGACTCGCCCGGCGTGCCGACGACCGCCGGGACGAAGCGCGCGTCGCGGGCGCCGATGGCCTCGGCGGCGAGCGCGGTCTGGTCGACCAGCCCCGAGCGGGGCTGGGCGTGGTCGACCTCCTGCAGGGCGAGCACGTCGGCGTCGAGGCCCTTGAGGGCGTCGTGGAGCCGTTCGGCACGCACGACGCCGTCGGCCGGCGAGCGCCCGTGCAGGAGGTTGAAGGTGGCCAGCCGGGTCACGGGCCCGTCAGCCCTCCGGGGTGAGCATCGGCACGTGCTCGCGGACCCGGTCGGTGTGCGAGTCGGTGGCCCGCTCGGTGTCGGCGGCGACGGCCATGCTGCTCCCCGGATGCTCGGATGATCTGCTCAGGTGTGTGCCCCGGCCGGCGCCGGCTGACACGAGGGACACCACCACACCTCGCGGGTGTACGGCGCGCCCGAGCCGGCCGCGGGGCGGAAGCGCACGAGCGTCCCGCAGCGCCGGCAGGGCCGGTTGGAGCGGCCGGTGACCCAGTGGTTCTCGCCGCGGCGCTTCACGCCCGTGGTCGTCATGCCGGTGCCGTGCTCGAGACTGTGGCGGATCATCCGTCGGGCCAGGGTGAGCAGGGGCTCGAGGTCGACGTCGCGCACCGGCGTCCACGGCCAGAGCCCGCGCAGGAAGCACACCTCGACCGCCCACAGGTTGCCGAGCCCGGACACGCCGCGCTGGTCGAGCAGGGCCTCGACGATCGGCCGGTCGGGGTCGCGGCGCAGGCGCGCGAGCGCGGTCTCCTCGTCGAACGCGGCCTGCGTCGCCGTCGGCGCGCCCGCGAGCACGTCCGGGCCGAGGTGCCCGACGACGCGGTGCTCGTCGCGGGTGCGCAGCAGCTGGAGCACCGGCACGTCGACGCCGACGAGCGAGACGCCCGTGTCGAGGGTCAGGACCGCGCGCACGGCCAGGTGCCGGGGCAGCAGCGGCCGGCCGTCGTCCCCGTGCTTGCGCACCACCGTCCACGACCCGCTCATCCGCAGGTGGCTGTGCAGGGTCAGGTCGCCCGCGACGCGGGTGAGCAGGTGCTTGCCGTGGGCACGGGTCGCGACGAGGACGCGCCCGGCGAGGTCGACGGTCGCGAGCGACGGCGTCCGGAAGTCGCTGCGGACGACGGTGGCGCCGGACAGGGCGTCGAGGCGGGCGGCGCACCGGTGGACGGCGTCACCCTCCACGGCTCCTCCCTCCGGTGCTCCCCTCTAGTGGCGGCCCAGCCCGAGGCGCTCCGCGGCCCAGGCGGCCGCACCCGACGCGGGGCCGAACGCCGACACCGCGCCCGGGTCCCCGCCGTGTGCCAGCCCGAACCCGGTGCGCTCGGCGAGCCACTCCCGCACGCGCGGCATCTCGGTCAGCCCGCCACGCACCAGCATCGCCGGTCGCGGGCCGGTCAGCGTGCCGACGAGCGCGGTGATGCCCTGGGCGATCTCCTCGAGCCCGGGCGCGAGCATGGCGCCGAGGTCGGCGTGGGTCAGCCCGACGACCCCCGGCACCGGGTTCTCGGGCGGCAGCACCGGCAGCGCCACGTTCACCGAGCCGTGCGCGGCGAGCACCTCCTTGCCCTCGCGGACGCCCGCGCGCAGGCGGTACCAGGCGCGGTGGGCCTCGAGGTCGCCGCCGAACCGGACGCGTGCGGCGAGTGCGGGCGAGGCGCGGTCGAGCACGAGCTGGGCGAGCGCGTCGTCGAGCACCTCCGCGCCGACGTTCACCGTGCGCACCGCGGCCACCGAGCTCGTCCCGTCAGCCGCGCGGTCGACGACGGCGAGCTCGGTCGCGGCCCCGCCGACGTCGACGACGAGCAGCCGGCCCTGCCCGCCGAGCCGGTGGGCGGCCGCACGCGGGGAGTCGAGCAGCTCGAGCTGGTCGGGCGACGTGTACGGGATGGCCCCGAGCGCGGCGAGACCCGCGGCGCGCAGGGCCTCGCGTGCGGCCGCCGTCCACGACGCCGGGTGCAGCAGCACCACCGCCGACGGCAGCGTCCCGCGGCGCGCCGCCTCCGCCCGCACCACCTTCGCGATCAGCGCGGTCGCGACGTCCACCGCGGTGGTGGGCCGGGGCCAGCGGGTGAGCAGCTCCGGCGGGCCGCCGGTGCTCGCCGCCAGGTGCGGGCGCGTGCGCAGCAGGGCCGCCGACGGGTCGACCGCACCCGCCTCGAGCGCGGGACGACCGGCGAGCACCACGCCGTCGGGCCGCGAGAGGACCGCCGACGGCATGCTCGGGAAGCCGTCGACGTTCACCGGACCCACGCGCACCCAGCCGTCGCGGGGGTCGACGTCGGCCCAGGCGCCCACCGTCGAGGACGTCCCGTGATCGACCGCGAGGGTCCATCGGGCGTCCGGCGTCGTCACGCTCCGCAGGGTGTCACAGACCGGCCCGCGGTCAGCCGTCCCCCGGCGCCAGGAGCACGGGCAGGCGCGCCCACGCGTTGACGAGCACGCTGCGCCGGCGCTCCACCGGCAGCTCCGTGCCCGCGGTGAGGCCGGGGAAGCGGTCGAGCAGCGACCGCAGGGCGACCTCGGCCTCGAGCCGCGCCAGCGACGCGCCGAGGCAGAAGTGCAGGCCGTGACCGAAGGCGAGGTGCCCGGTGGTGTCCCGCAGCTCCTCGTAGTCGTCCGGGTGCTCGAACCGCGCCGGGTCGTGGTTCGCCGCGGCCAGCGACACCGTCACCAGCGCGCCGCGGGGGATGACCACGCCGTCGAGGTCGACGTCCTGGGCGGCGAAGCGCAGGGGCGCGTGGGCGATCGGCGAGCCCCAGCGCAGGAACTCCTCGATGGCCGCGCGCAGCGCCTCGGGCTCCGCGGCAGCGAGACGGTCACGCAGCGCGGGGTCGCGCAGCATCGCCTCGACCGCGGTGGTGATCAGCGTCGCCGTCGTCTCGTGGCCGGCGATCAGCAGGATCATGCCCATGGCGACGATCTCGTCGGTGGAGAGCGCGTCGCCCTCCTCCGAGACCTCGATGAGCGCGGAGATCAGCGCGTCGTCGGGCTCGGTGCGCTTGCGCTCGACGAGCTCGCCCAGGTACGCGGCGAGGCTCGCGCTCGCCTGCTGTTTCGCGTCGTCGGGACCCTCGTCGATCATGGTGTTCGACCAGGCCCCGAACGCGTCCCGGTCCTCCACCGGCACGCCCAGCAGCTCGCAGATCACCGCCATCGGCAGCGGCACGGCGTAGTCGGCGACGAGGTCGACCGGCCCGTCGGCGGGCATCCCCTCGAGCAGCGCCGCCGCGATCGTCTCGATCCGCGGGCGCAGCGCGGCCACCCGGCGCACCGTGAACGCCTTGACGACGAGCTTGCGCAGCCGGGTGTGCACGGGCGGGTCGTTGAGCAGCATCATCAGCCCGCCCGGGGCCGGGATGCCGGGCACGTTCGCCCGCTGGTCCTCCGGCAGCGTGTTGCGGAAATCCTTGACGAAGCGCGGGTCGGCCATCACCGAGCGGGCGTCGGCGTAGCGCGTGACCAGCCACGTGCTGCCGCCCTCGGGCAGCTCGACCTCCCGGACCGGCGCGTGCTCGCGGACCTCGGCGAGGACGGCGAACGGCTCGCGCCAGTAGTCGTCGGTGAAGACCGGGCCGGTGGCGAGGTCGGTCACGAGCAGGACCCTCTTTCACTGAGCGGTGGTTCAGCGACGACGCTACGCGCGCCGCGGCGGCCCCGCCGTCCGGTCAGCCGCCCCGCTTCCCCATCCCCGCGCTCGTCGCGCCGAAGGTGCGTCCGGTCTTCCGGAACTGCTCCTCCAGACGGGGCACCATCGTCTTGGCCTGCGCCAGGACGGGCAGGTCGCCGAGCGACGAGAACGTCAGCGGGCGCATGGCGGCGACGAGCGCGACGGCCTTCGGCACGAAGATGCGGCGCTTGCGCTTGACGATGCCCTCGAGGAACGCGTCCGCGCAGTCCCCGACCGACGTCAGCGCGCCCAGCGGGTAGGGCAGCTTCTTCAGCGTGTCCTCGAACGTCGACGAGTCGGCCTTGACGTCGCGCACGAGGTCGGTGTCGATCCAGCCCATGTGCGCGGTCCCGACGCCGATGCCGCGGTGGGCGAGCTCGAAGCGCAGCGCGTTGCCGTAGTTCTCGACGCCGGCCTTGGCGCCGCAGTAGGCGGCCATGCCGGGCAGCGCGGTGAACGCGGCGAGCGACGACACGAGCAGCACGTAGCCGCGCCGCTTCTCGACCTCGGCGACCGTGGCCGAGACGGTGCGCGAGACGCCGATGAGGTTGACCTCCATGACGCGCGCGACGACGTCGGCGGGGCTCGTGGCGACCGTGCCGTGGTTGGCGATGCCGGCGTTGGCGACGACGACGTCGATGCCGCCGAGCTCGGAGACGGTCGTCGCCACCGCCGCGTCGAGCGACTCCTGGTCGGTGACGTCGCACTCGGCCCAGGTGTGACGCCCGTCCGTGGTCTGCCCCAGCTCGGTGACCAGCTTATCCAGGCGCTCGGGCTCCATGCCGACCGCGGCGATGTGCGCGCCGTGGGCGGCGGCGCGCCGCGCGGTCTCCTCGCCGATGCCGCGGGCGGCGCCGGTGATGAAGAGGACCTTGTCCTTCAGGGCGCCGGTCGGGATGTGGGCCACGGGGTGTCTCCTCGTCGGATCGGATCGGATCGGATCGGGTCGGGGCGTGTCGGGTCGGGGCGTGTCGGGGGTGTCGAGCGCGGTCAGCGGCGGGACGCGGCGACCGGGGTGATCGTGTGCTCCTCGGGCCGGAAGCGCCGCACCCGCCGCCGGAACGGCATGGTGAAGGTCGGCCAGAGGGCGGAGTTCTTGCCGTGCTTGTCGAGGTACCAGCTCGAGCAGCCGCCATCGACCCAGACGGTGCCCTCGGTCTTGCGCTGCATCTCGGCGACGAACGCCTCCTGCGCGGCGCGGGTCGGCTCGACGGCGCCGACCCCGTGGGTGCGCATGTGGCGCAGGGTGTCCATCACCAGCGCGATCTGGGACTCGATCATGAACACGACCGAGTTGTGGCCGAGCCCGGTGTTCGGTCCGAGCAGGGTGAAGGCGTTCGGGAAGCCCGCGATCATCGTGCCGTTGTGGGCGTACGGCGAGCCGTCCCAGTGGTCGGCCATCGTGCGCCCGTCGCGACCGTGGACGCGGTGGCTGATCGGCAGGTCGCCGATGGCGAAGCCGGTGCCGGCGATGATCGTGTCGACCTCGTGCTCCGTGCCGTCCGCGGTGACGACGGCGTGGGGCTTGATCTCCACGATCTTCTCGGTGACGACCTCGACGTTGTCCCGGTCCAGCGCCGGCAGGTAGTCGTTGGACAGCAGGATGCGCTTGCAGCCCATCGCGTAGCTCGGCGTGATCTTCTCGCGCAGCTCCGGGTCGGTGACCTGCCTGCGCATGTGCGCCTCGGCGATCTTGGCCGCCTTGGCCATGCGCTTCGGGTCCTTGAACCCGAACACGAACGTCTCGCGCGCCCAGTAGATCGCCTCGCGCACCAGCCGCTGCGCCGGCGGGAAGTACCGGAAGAGCAGCTTCTCGAGCCTCGTGATGGCGCGGTCGCCGCGCGGCATGATCCACGGCGGGGTGCGCTGGAAGACCTTGAGCGTGCCCACGGCCGGCGCGATCTCCGGCACGAACTGGATCGCCGAGGCGCCCGTGCCGATGACGGCGACGCGGCGTCCGGTCAGGTCGAGGTCGTGGCGCCAGGTGGCGGAGTGGAAGACGGGCCCCTCGAAGCTGTCGAGCCCGGGGACGTCGGGGAACGACGGGTCGGACAGCGCGCCCGAGCCGAGCACGAGCACGTCCGCGGTCCAGACGCCCTGGCTCGTGGTGACGACCCAGTGCTGAGGGCCCTCCTCCCACGTCGCGTCGAGCACCTCGTGCCGGTTGCGGGTGAAGCGGTCGATCCCGTACTCGGCCGACACGCGCTGCAGGTAGGCGTGGATCTCCGGCTGGGCGGAGAACGAGCGGCTCCAGTCGGGGTTCGGCGCGAACGAGAACGAGTAGAGGTGGCTCGGGACGTCGCAGGCGCAGCCCGGGTAGGAGTTGTCGCGCCAGGTGCCGCCGACGTCGTCGTGGCGCTCGAAGATCAGGAAGTTGTCCTCGCCCGCCTGGCGCAGCCGGATCGCCGTGCCCAGGCCCGAGAAGCCGTTCCCGACGATGGCCACCGCGAGGTGCGCGACGGGCTCGCCGCCCGACGGCTCGGCGGAGCTCCGCGGCGCTGCGTCTCCCCGCCCCGGGTCGGCCGGACGCTCGTTCTGCGTCACTGCGCTCATGGGTCCTCCTCGTGCGGTGGGCCGGTCGTCGTCGCGGCAATTGGTACGCGACCGTACCAGGGCGGCGACCAGTGTGGTACGCGGTGGTACCGTTGTCCAGTGTCCGTTCCTGCCGCTGATCACACCGCGAACCCGCCGGGGTCCGCCCACCGTGATCGTCTCGTGCAGGCGATGATCGCGCTGGTCGCCGACCGGGGGTACGCCGCGGTCACCGTCGCCGACGTCGTCGCGGCCGCCCGCGTGTCGAAGCGGACGTTCTACCAGCACTTCTCCGACCGCGAGGACTGCTTCCTCGCCGCCTACGTCGCCGCCGCCGAGGGCCCGCTGACCCGCATCGCCGAGGCCGTCGCGCCCGCGGTGGAGGCGGACGCCGGTGCGCCGCCGCCGTCGCTGGCCGACGAGGTGACGGCGGGCACGCGCGCCTACCTCACCGCGCTCGCCGAGCAGCCGGCGCTCACCCGCACCCTGCTCACCGAGATCAGTGGTCTGGGTCCGCGGGGATGGCGGGTGCGGCGCGAGGTGCTCAACCGCTTCGCCGACCAGCTCTCCGCACTCGTCGCCCTCGGCGCCGCGCGCTGGGCGTCGACGGGGCCGGGTCGACCGGGACCGGACGTGCCGGAGCTCGCCGGGGTCGACGGCCTGCCGCGCCCCACGGCCGTCGCGCTCGTGGGCGGCATCAACGAGCTCGTGCTCGACGCCGTCGAGGACGGTCGGGGCGAGCGCCTCGGTGAGCTCGCCCCGACCGTCACCGAGCTCGTCCTCGCCGTCATCGACCGCGCCGCCCGCCGCGAGGACTGAGGCGGTCCCGCTCGAGCGTCGACCCGGCGCGTAAACGCCGCGACATCGGGGCGTCGCCGCGAGGTGAGGTCGTCGTGACCCTCGGCCGTCCGGGTGACGGTCACCGTCGCTCCTCCCGTCGCGCCGGGCCGACCGTCCGACCGTCGCGCGGTGCGCGCCCGTCGAGCGGGGGTCGGTCCCTGATGCCGTGGCCTGCGTATCCTCGGACGATCACGGCGACGGCGGCCCCCGTGGCCGGGACCCGAGAGCCGGCCGGGCGCCCACCGGCGCCGGGGCCGACGCGAGGCGCGAGGTGAGACGGCGATGAACCGACCCGGCGGACCCCCCGGCCGGGGACGACCCCCATCAGGCCCGGGCGGTGGTCCGGGCGGAGGCCCGGGCGGAGGCCCGGGTGGCGGCCCGCCGCCCGGACCCCGCGGACGCCCGCCCGGCCGTGGCGGGGGACCGCCGCCCGGCCAGCCGCCCCAGGGCCCGCCCCCGCGGCCCGGCGGCTTCGCGATGCCCGGGCGCAACCGGGGCTCGCGGGGCTCTCGGGGCAGTGGTGGCGCCACGCCCGCGGCCCCGCCCGGCGGACCCCGCCAGCAGGCCACCCGCGTCGGCGCGCCGGACTGGAGCCGCGACCCCCAGGTCGGCTTCGACCCGGACGTCGCCCGCGCCGCGCGCGAGCAGGAGGCGCCGCGCCCGTCCTGGCGCGAGCGCCTGCCCGAGCGCCCCGCGTGGCCACGCCCGGGCGGCGGCGGCCGGGGTGGCGGCCGGTCCTCGCGGCTGAGCTGGCCGAGGCGGATCGGCGCGGTCCTCGCCGTGCTGCTGCTGCTCGTCGTCGGGTTCGCGATCTACCTCGACACGCAGATGACCCGGATCGAAGCCCTGCCCGAGTACGAGGGCTCCGCCAGCTCCGGCACGAACTGGCTGATCATCGGTTCCGACAGCCGCGCCGGCATCGACGACACCGCCGCCCAGCAGCTCTCCACCGGCGAGGTCGACGGCAGCCGCACCGACACGATGATGCTCGTGCACGTCGGCGGCTTCGGCGGCCAGACGTCGCTGACGAGCCTGCCGCGCGACTCGGTGCTGCCCATCCCGGGCCACGGTCGGGGGCGCCTCAACTCGGCGTACGGGATCGGCGGGCCGAAGCTGCTCGTGCAGACCATCGAGCAGGCCGCCGACATCGAGATCGACCACTACGCGGAGATCGGCTTCGAGGGTTTCGCCGGCATGGTCGACGCCATCGGCGGCGTCGAGATGTGCCTCGACGACGCCATCGACGACCCCAAGGCGGGCATCGACCTGCCCGCCGGGTGCCAGGAGCTCGACGGCCCGAACGCGCTGGGCTTCGTCCGCACCCGCGCGTTCCCCAACGCCGACCTGCAGCGCATCCAGAACCAGCGCAAGTTCCTCTCCGCGCTGATCTCGGAGGCGTCGAGCCCCACGGTGCTGCTCAACCCGTTCCGGATCGTCCCGTTCGCCAACTCCGCGATCGGGATGCTGACGGTCGACGACAGCACCCACGTCTGGAACCTCGCGAGCCTCGGCTTCGCGATGCGCTCGCTGTCCGGCGGCAGCGGGGTGACGACGACCGTGCCGGTGGACCTGTCCAGCAGCGTCTCCGGCGGCGTCGTGTGGAACCGGCAGAAGTCCTCGCAGTTCTTCGACGCGATCCGCGAGGACGAGGAGATCCCGCAGGACCTCATCACCGGGGGCTGAGCTCCCGGAGCCCCGACATGACGGGGCCCCACACGACCGGGCCCCGACACGACGACGCCGACCGGGCTCGGGGACCGGTCGGCGTCGGGGGTCGTGCTCGGGCTCGCGTCGGCGCGACCCGCTCAGGCCTGGTCGGCCGAGAGCGCGTGGGCCGGGGTCGGGGCGTTGGCGAACTCCTCGACCAGCGTGCTGCAGAACGCGGGCAGGTCGTCGGGGTTGCGGCTCGTGACCAGGCCGTCGTCGACGACGACCTCCTCGTCGACCCACTCCGCGCCGGCGTTGCGCAGGTCGGTGGCGATGCTCGGGAACGAGGTCATGCGGCGCCCGCGGACGACGTCGGCCTCGATGAGCGTCCAGGGGGCGTGGCAGATCGCGGCCACCGGCTTGCGGTTGGCGAAGAACTGCCCGACGACCTGGACCACGTCCGGGATGGTGCGCAGCAGGTCGGGGTTCGCGACCCCGCCCGGCAGCACGAGGGCGTCGTAGTTCTCGATCTTGACCTGGGTGATGACCGCGTCGACGTCGAAGCGGTCGCCCTTGTCGAGGTGGTTGAAGGCCTGGATGGACCCCGGCGTCTCCGACACCAGCACGGGCGTGCCACCGGCCTCCTGCACGGCCTTCCAGGGCTCGGTCAGCTCGACCTGCTCGGTGCCTTCCTTGGCGCAGAGGAACATGACGGTCTTCCCCTGCAGCGGCTTCGACTCATCAGCCATCGCGCGCGGCGCCTCCTCGCGTCGTAGGTACCCTCGGGGGGTATGCACCCGCTCCCCGTACGGGACGGTGCGGTGGACGCGAGGGGCTCCCCCGGCCCCGGTGCGACGAAACGGAGGCCTCCCGATGACCAGCACCACCCTGTCCGTGCCCGAGATCCACTGTGGGCACTGCAAGCAGGCGATCGAGGGTGCCGTCGGCCCGCTCGAGGGCGTGCAGGCCGTCGAGGTCGACGTCGACGCCCGCAGCGTGCGCGTCGACCACGACGACGCCGTGACCGTCCGCGCGCTGGTCGACGCCATCGAGGACCAGGGCTACGACGTGCCCGACCAGGACGCCCTGGCGAACTGACGCCGTCTGCGGCGCCGCGTTTGGGCTGCCGGGCGAGCCGCCGCGCCGGGGCCGCCGGTGTCTCGTCAGGCGCTCTTGCTGCGACGGCTCTTCGCCGGCGCGGTCTCCTCGTCGTCCTCGGACTTCTTCTTCGACGACGAGCGCCGCGTCGACTTCTTCGGCGCCTCCTCTGCTGCCTGCTCGGCCTTCTCCTCCGTCTTCTCCTCGGTCTTCTTGGTCCGCGAGCGGGAGCGCTTGGGCTTCTCCTCGGACCCGGATTCGGCCGCGACCTCCTCGGACCCGGAGTCGGAGCTCGCCGCCGCGGGCTCCTCGGCCGGCGCCTTGCCGCCGGCCGCCTCGACGCTGCGCCGCAGGGCGGTCAGCAGGTCGGTCATGTCGTCGCCCTCGTCGGCCGCGGCCGGCTCGGGTGCCGGGCGCCCGCCGCCGTGCTCGCGCTTGTACTCGATGAGGTCGACCATCGCCTGGCGGTAGTCGTCCTCGAACTGGTCGGAGTCGAAGTCGCCCGAGAGGCTCTCGACCAGCGAGGACGCCATCTGCATCTCCTGCGGGCGCAGGTCGACCTCGGTGCGCAGCGTCTCGAACTCCGGCTCGCGCACCTCGTCGGGCCACAGCATCGTCTGCAGCACGATCGCCTCGTCACGTACGCGCAGCAGCGCCAGCGTCTCCCGCTGCCGCAGCGCCACCTTGACCACGGCCATGCGGTCGGTCTCGCGCAGGGCCTCGCGCAGCAGCGCGTAGGGCTTGACGGCCTTGTTCTCCGGCTCGAGGTAGTAGCTCTTGTCGAGCAGCAGCGCGTCGATCTGGTCGGACGGCACGAACTGCACGACGTCGATCTCGTGCCCGCTCGCGACGGGCAGCGTCGCGAGGTCGTCGTCGTCGAGCATGATCAGCTGGCCGTCGTCGGTCTCGTAGCCCTTGGCGATCTCGGAGTACTGCACCTCCTCGCCGCAGACCGAGCACGTGCGCTTCTGGCGAATGCGGCCGCCGTCGCGCTCGTGCACCTGGTGGAAACGGATGTCGTGGTTCGTGGTCGCGGCGTACAGCCGCACCGGCACGTTCACGAGCCCGAACGACACCGCGCCGTTCCAGATCGCGCGCATCATCGGCCCCTCTCGGCGGACAGGCGGGTCGTCGCGGATCGTCGACCGTCACCGTGCGTCCGCCCCAGCATGCCGCAGGAGCACCATCTGTCCCAGTCAACGCCGCCGACGACGCGCCGACCCCGGTCCGCGGCGATGTCGGACGGCGGGGGCACGATGGGCCGGTGCGTCCGATGCTCCCCGTCCCCGGCGACCTGCCGGTCGACGGTGCCTGGAGCTACGAGGTCGACTGGGCGGGAGTCCGTCTGCTCGCCGACGTCGACCAGGGCGAGCTGACCCTCCGCACCGCCGACGGCGAGGACGTCACCGACCGGTTCCCCGAGTTCGGCGGCCTCGTCGACGCCGTCGCCGACGGTCTGCTCGACGGCGAGGCCGTGATGCTCGACGGCGGCAGCCCGTCCGCCGACGCGCTGGGCGAGCGCCTGCGGGTCGCCGACGCCGGCCGCGCCCGGGCGCTGGCCCGCGAGCGGCCGGCGGTGTTCATGGTCTACGACGTCGTGCGCCTCTATGGGGTGCCGCTCGACCCGCGCCCGCTCGAGGAGCGGCGGGCCGTGCTCACGCGCCTGGACCTCTCGCGCACCACCCGCATCCAGATCAGCCCGGCGTACGACGACGGCCCCGCGCTGCTGTCGGGCGTGGTCGCCCAGCGGCTGGCCGGCGTGATCGCCAAGCGCCGCGGCACGCCCTACCGCTCCGGCGACTCGGGCGGCGACTGGATCCGCGTCGACCCGGCCGTCACGACCGCTCCCACCCGGACCCCGACCGCGTCCGCCGCCCCGCCCGCCCCGCCCACCCCGACAGCTGCCCCAGCCGCGTCCCGCCGACCCCGGCACGCGCGCCGGGAGCGCACGCCGCAGCACGACACGCTCTTCTGACGGGCGCTGGTCGGTCGCGACCTCCGGATGGCGGGTCATCGGCGTAACCGCCGATCGTGGTGGTCGGTCGCGAGTCCGGGTTGGTCGGGCTCGTCGGGCCGGCCCGGTGGCGGTGCGCCGGAGGCCACCGGCGCGTGCTCGTCCGCGGTCACCGGCAGGAGAACCGGACGGACGGTGCGGTAGCGGCGGCCCGACGGCGTGGTCCAGAGGACCGAGCCGTCCGGACCGCGCGCCACGGCCCACCCGGGCAGGTGCTTGATGCGGTGGTGGTGTCGGCACTCGGGGCCGAGGTTCTCGACGGCCGTGCGCCCGCTGCCCTGGTCGGGTCCGTAGGGGACGAGGTGGTCGAGATCGCACGCCTGCGCGGGCACGCGGCAGCCGGGGAAGGTGCAGGTCAGGTCGCGGTTGCGGACGTGCTCGGCCATGGCCGCCGGTGGTCGGTAGCGCTGGTGGCCGACGTCGAGGACCGCGCCCGTGGCGGGGTCGGTGAGGATGCGCCGCCAGGTCGCGTCGTCTCCCGCCGCCAGAGCCCGCGCCGTCTCGGCGGTGACCGGGCCGTACCCGACCAGCTCGGCCGGGCGGTCGTCGAGCCCGAGGAGCGTGTCGGCCGGGACGACGACACGGATCTGCACGGCGCGCGGTCGCCGGGTCGGGGCGCGGGTCGGTGCCGCCGACGGCCGAACGCCGACCGGCCGCGCGGAGCCGGAGCGGCCGCGAGCGCCGGTCGGCCCCGTCGAGCCAGGGCTGGTCGGCCTCGCCGAGCCGGCCCCGGAGGCCCCGGCCCCGGAGGCCCCGGCCCCGGAGGCCCCGGCCCCGGAGGCCCCGGCCCCGGAGGCCGCGGAGGCGCCGGCTGCGTCGGCAGCGCCGGTCGACCGAGCCTCGTCGGCGGCGACGTCGTCGCGACCCGCCTCCGCGGCCTCCGCGGCCTCCCCGGGCAGCGCGCCCGCGGAGGCGAGCGCGCCCAGGGCCACGAGATCGCACAGCGCGTCGGCGCGCCGGGCGTCGGGGGAGCGCTCGGCGTCCTCGACGCTCGCGGGCCCGGGGTCGACCGGGTCGGCGCGGCGCGCGTGGGCGTCGAGGGTGCGGTAGAGCAGCAGGGCTTCGGCGGCCGGGAGGTAGGCGGTCACGGTGGCCATGCCGTGGTCCTCGGCGCCGAGGTGGACCCCGCGCTCGCGTGCCGCCGCCCGCTCGCGGCGGCGGGCGCTCGACGGGTCGAGGCGCACCGCGGCCCGACGCGCGCTGCCCGCGAGCTGGGCGGGCGTGCGGGCGATGGACCGACCCGCTGGCGTGCCCTCCAGCAGGTCGCGGCAGAGGCGCTCGCGCAGCGCGGGATCGAGGTCGAGCAGGACCCCACCGACCGCGCGCACGTGCGCGAGCCCCAGGCGCCCGTCGAGCATGGCCTCGACGAGCAGTGGCAGGCCGCTGACCAGGCTGACCGCCTCGTCGACCCGCCGGGCGGCCGTGCGCTGCGCGACCTGCCAGACCAGCGCGAGCTCGGCGACCACCGAGTCGACCTCGGCGCGCACGCCGCCCACGGCGTCGTCGAGGAGCGTGCCCGGTGGCCGCCGCTCCGCGCGTTCGACTGCCCGGGAGACCAGCGCCTCGATCGAGATCATCTCCTGGGCCTGGACCCACGCCGTCATCCGTGACCAGCCCTCGAGCCGCGCGAGACCCTCGGCGGACGCGACCTGCCACGCCCGCTCGCCGGCCGGCGAGTGGTCGCCGGCCTCGGCAACCGGCGCCAGGAGCTCGGCGGCGAGCAGGTGGTCGGCCAGCTCGGCGCCTGCAGCGAGGTCGGTCAGGCCCACGACGCGCGGACCGACCGTCTCGTCGACGAATCCTTCGAACACGTGTTCGATGGTAGCTGCCGACCCCGACAGCGAGGGCCCGTTCCGCCGAGACGCCCTCAGGAAGGAGGCGCTACGTCTCGAGACCCATCGCCTCGTCGGCGGCGTCGAGCGCCTCGGACGTCCAGCCGATGACACGCCCGCCGGTCCGGCCGAGCTCGCGCATGTCCTCGAGGAACTCCGCGGGCGTGCCCTCGAGGTCGATGCGGACCTCGCGGCGGGCGCTGCGCGCGCCGTCGAGGGCGGTCCGCCCCTCGTGGCCCGCCGAGAGCGTCGCCAACAGACCCCCTGTCGAGGCCAGCGAGCCCCGCGCGGCCCCGAGGCGGCCGAGGGCGTCGTCCAGCGACGACAACAGCGCCGAGCGGTTGCCCTCGCACATGGCGGCGGTGAGCTCGGGGCGGGTGGCGGCGACCCGCGTGCCGTCGGTGAACGAGCCCGCGGCCAGGGCGAGGGCGAGCTCGCCGCCGTCGGCGCCGACCGCGGCCAGCACGGCGGCGAACAGGTGCGGGAGGTGCGAGATGCGGGCGACGGCGAGGTCGTGCTCGTCGGCGGCGGCCGGGACGACCACGGCCCCGCACGCCAGCGCGAGGGCGGCCACGTCGACCCACACCTCGAGGTCGGCGTCGTCCTCGGTCGCGACGACCCACACCTTCTCGTGGAACAGCTGCAGCGAGCCGGCGTCCCAGCCGGAGAACTCGGTACCGGTCATGGGGTGGCCCCCGACGAAGCGGGTGGCGGGCGCGCGACGGGCGACCGCCTCGGCCACGGGCACCTTGACGCTGGTGACGTCGGTCAGGCGGCACCGCGGCGCCTCGCGGGCGACGCTCGCGAGCACGTCGTCGAGCGCCGTCAGCGGCACCGCGAGCACGACGAGGGCGTCCTCGGCGGCGGCGCGGGCCAGCGCCTCGTCGACCGAGGCCGCGATGTCGTAGCCGTCGGCGGCGGCCTTCTCCGCGGTGGTCGTCGAGGCGGAGGCGCCCCAGGTGCGCCGTCCGGCGTCGGTGGCGGCGCGCAGCAGCGAGCCCCCGATCAGCCCGAGCCCGATGACGCACACCGGACGCTGCTGGGCCGCGGCCAGCGTGGCCCCGGGCGAGGCCAGGGCGGACTCCACGGCTTCCGTGTCGGCATCCACGCGGGCGAGGGTAGGGCGACCCGGGAGAGTGAGGACGATGCGCCCGAACGGGGTCTCAGCCGGGTCGCAGGGCGTCGAGGACGTACCCCGAGTACAGGGCCACGCCCGCGACCATGGCGTCCTCGTCGAAGACGACGCGGTTGGAGTGGTTCGGCGGGGCCTCGGCCGGGTCGACGTCCGTCGGGCACGCGCCCAGGAACGCGAGCGCGCCGGGCACGCGGGAGAGCACGTAGGAGAAGTCCTCCGAGCCCATGATCGGGTCGGGCATCGGCTCGACGAAGCGCGACCCGAGCACCGAGCGCCCGACGTCCGCGAGGCGCTCGGCGACGTCGGGGTCGTTGACGGTCACGGGGTAGCCGACCTCGATGTGCACGTCGCAGGTGCACCCGTAGGCCGTCGCGACGCCCGTGCAGACCTGCCGGATCTCGTCGAGCACCCGGGCGCGTGTCTCCTCCGACAGCGTGCGCACCGTGCCCTCGAGCAGCGCGGTCTCCGGGATGACGTTGGTCGTGGTGCCGGCGCTGATGTGCGCGACGGTGAGCACCGCGGGGTCGAACGCGCTGACCCGCCTCGTGATCATCGTGTGCAGCGCGCCCACCATCGCCGCCGCTGCGGGGACCGGGTCGAGCGCGTCCTGCGGCGCCGAGGCGTGGCCGCCGCGGCCGGTGACGCGCACGTGCAGGTCGTCGGACGAGGCCATGATCGAGTCGGGGCGCGTCTGCAGCGTCCCGGCGGCGAGCCGCGAGGTGACGTGCAGGGCCATCGCCGACTCCGGGACGCCGCCCGGCCCGTCCGCCGAGAGCAGGCCCTCGTCGATCATCGTCCGCGCGCCGTGGGCGCTCTCCTCGCCGGGCTGGAACATGAACACCGCGGTGCCGGCCAGGCGCTCGCGGCGCCCGCAGAGCAGCCGGGCGGCGGACGCGAGCATCGCGGTGTGCAGGTCGTGACCGCACGCGTGCATGGCGCCCTCGACCTCGGAGGCGAACGGCACCCCGGAGTCCTCCGTCATCGGCAGCGCGTCCATGTCCGCGCGCACGAGCACCGTCGGGCCGGGACGGGCGCCGCGCAGGACGGCGGTGACGGAGCTGCAGTCGCGGCCGGTGTCGATCTGGAGGGGCAGCTCGCGCAGCGCGGAGAGCACGGCCGCCTGGGTGACCGGCAGCGTCAGCCCGACCTCGGGGACGCGGTGCAGGACGCGGCGCAGGGCGAGTGTGCGGGGCTGCAGCGCGCGGGCCTCGGCGAGGAGCGCCCGCTCGGGGGCGCGGTGAGCCGCCCGACGACCGCCCGCTCGTCGCTCCGGAGCCGTCACCCGTCCGATCCTGGCACCCCCGTCGTGTGGCCGCGGCGTGCGCGCACCGTCCGTTCACCCGCCGGCGGTCCTGCGGATGCCCGGAGGCAGTGCGTCGACGACCGTCCGGCGCCCGTGACCTCGTCGGACTTCCACGCAGACACGCCCGCACTTACCGTAGTGGCATGGCAGCCCAGGGCCCCGGAGGCTCCGCCGCGACACGCGGCGGCGCGGGCACCGTCGCGCCCCTCGACGGGTGGGCCGTGGCGGTGACGCGCGAGGAGGGCCGCTGGCGCGCCGTCCCGATGGACCGCGACAGCCTCGCCGACCTCGACGCGGCCATCAGCGCCCTGCGTGGCCTGCGCTCGACGGGCGCGGTGCTCGGCCTGCTCGACGTCGACGACGAGTTCTTCGTCCTCGTGCGCCCGACGCCCGGCGGGGTGGCGCTGCTGCTCTCCGACGCCGTCGCGGCGCTCGACTACGACGTCGCCGCCGACGTGCTCGACCTCCTGCGCCTCGAGGTGCCCGACGAGGACGAGGCCGACGACGACCCGTGGCCCGAGGGCGACCTCGGCATGCTCGCCGACCTCGGCGTGCCGGCCGACGAGCTCGCGGTGCTGGTCGAGGAGATCGACCTGTACCCGGACGAGCAGCTCACGGCCATCGCCCGCCGCTGCGGGTTCGCCGAGGAGCTGGCCAAGGTCGTGGAGACCGCTGGCACCTGAGGCCCGGGAGACGGAGCGGAGCGGAGCTCGACCCGTCGATGTCGCGTGGATGGTCCGGGCCCTCGAGGTCGCCCGGACCTCGGGTGACGACGTGCCCGTCGGCGCCGTCGTGGTGGACGCCGACGGCCGGGAGCTCGCCGCCGCGGCCAACGCCCGTGAGGCCACCGGCGACCCGACGGCGCACGCCGAGATCCTCGCGCTGCGGGAGGCGGCGACGCACCACGGCGACGGCTGGCGTCTGGGTGGCTGCACGCTCGTCGTCACCCTCGAGCCGTGCACGATGTGCGCCGGCGCGGCGGTCCTCGCCCGGGTCGACCGGATCGTCTTCGGTGCTTGGGAGCCGCGGACCGGCGCGGTCGGGTCGCTGTGGGACGTCGTCCGCGACCGCCGGCTCAACCACCGTCCCGAGGTGGTCGGTGGCGTGCGGGAGGCCGAGTGCGCGGCCCTCATGGTCGAGTTCTGGCCCGGTCGTCAGCGCGGAGGAGCGGTCCCGTAGCCTTGTCGGCGGTAGCGTGTCCGAGCGGCCAAAGGAGCGCGCCTCGAAAGCGCGTGTGGGTTCTGCCCACCGTGGGTTCGAATCCCACCGCTACCGCACCCACGGGGGCTCCGCCCCCTGTGAACCCCCCGAACACGGGGCCGGTTCACGACGAAGGGCCCCTCCCGATCACCGGGAGGGGCCCTTCGTCGTGTCCGGGTGCGCTAGTGCACGGCCTGGCGGGTGAAGTTCGGCGGGATGATCAGGTCCTCGGGCACGAGGTCGTGCACCGACGACTTCCCGAGCCCCATGAGGCCCGAGCCGATGCCGCCGCGCAGGATCTCGAAGACGTTCTCGACGCCCGGCTGGCCGGCGGCGGCGAGGCCCCAGAGGTAGGCGCGCCCGATGGCGACGGCGCGGGCCCCGAGCGCGAGGGCCTTGACGACGTCGCTGCCGCGGCGGATGCCGCCGTCGAGGATGACCTCCACGTCGCGCCCGACGGCGTCGACGATCCCGGGCAGCACGCGGATCGGCGCCGGGGTGGAGTCGAGGTTGTTGCCGCCGTGGTTGGACACCTGGATCGCCGTGGCGCCGGCGTCGACCGCCCGCTTGGCGTCGTCGATGCGGGTGATGCCCTTGACGCAGAAGGGCAGGTCCGAGCCCCACTGCTCGCGCAGCCACGCGACGTCGGCCCAGGTGGGCGGCGGGGTGAACATCCACTGGCCGTAGGCGCCGAAGAACGTCGGGGCCTGCTCGCCCTGGGTGGGGATGTTCGGGACCGTGAGGTCGGGGATCTTGCCCGAGCGCAGGAACGCGAGGCCCCACTTCGGGCGGGTGGCGCCCTCGGGGATGTACTTGAGGATGGTCTTCCAGTCCATCTTCTCCGGGATGGCCGGGCTGCCCCAGTCGCGCCCGTGGGAGAACGACCAGTCGAGGGTGACGATGAGGCCCTTGGCGCCGGCCTTCTTCGCGCGCTCGGCGCGGGCGGCGAGGGTGTCGCGGTCGCCCACCCAGTACATCTGGAAGAAGGTCGTCGGGTTGGCCTCGACGACGTCCTCGATCGAGCGGCTGGCGAACGACGACAGCCCCATCGCGGTGCCCGCGTTCTTCGCCGCGCGCGCCACCGCGACCTCGCCCTCCGGGTTGACCGCCTGCACCCCGGTGGGCGAGATGATCACCGGCATCGAGATCGACTGGCCCATGACGGTGGTCGTCAGGTCCTTCTCGAACGGCAGGTCGCACACGTGCGGCAGGAACTGCAGCTCGCGGAAGGCGTTGACGTTGTCCTCGAGCGTCGCGCCGGCCTCGCTGCCGGCGACCAGCGCGCCGTACACCGACTTCGGGAGGCTCTTGCGGGCGCGCCGCTGCGCCTCCGCCACGGACTCGAACCACTGACCAGCCATGAGGACCCTTCTCCGCGCGTGACTCGCTGCACAGCACCGTACCGGCGCGTGGCACGGCGCACGGTGTCTGCGCGGACGGTCCGGGGCTGTCCGTTCGGAGGGGGCGCCCCGACCGTCAGCGGGAGGGCGGCGGTCCGGTGGAGGCGCGCACGATCAGCTCGACGGGCAGCCGGTGCTCGTCGTCGACGCTGCTCGCGCGCAGCAGCAGGGTCGCCGCGCGCCGGCCCTTCTCCCGGTGCGGCTGGCGCACGGTCGTGAGGGCGGGGTGGGCGTCCGCGGCGGCCGGGACGTCGTCGAACCCGACGACCGACAGGTCGCGGGGCACCGCGAGCCCTGCGTCCTCCGCGGCGGCCAGGGCCCCGAGGGCGAGCTCGTCGCTCATCGCGATCAGCGCGGTCGGGCGGGGCCGGCGGGCGAGCAGCGCGGCCGCGGAGCGGCGTCCGGCGTCCCGCCCGTACGGCGAGCGCTCCTCCACGGATACGTCGGCCCAGGTCAGACCGGCCGACTCCACGGCCTCCCGGTAGCCGACGAGGCGCTCGCGGGCCGCGCGGTAGTGGGCGCGGGCCTGGCGGTCGAGGTCGGCGGTGCCCTCCCATTCGTCGTCGACGATCGGCATGGCGATGACGCCGAGGCGGGTGTGACCGAGGTCGAGCAGGTGGCGGGCGGCGGATGCAGCGCCCCGTCGGTCGTCGATGCCGACGTGCCCCGCGCCGGGCAGCCGCGGACCGTCGACGACGACGAAGGGCAGACCGCGGTCGACGATCGCCGCGAGCTTGCCCTCGATCGGCACGTCGCAGTAGCAGATGACGGCGTCGACCAGCGCCACCCGCGCGACCGCGCCGGCGGGCCCGCCGCTGATGAGCACGAGGGCGAGGTCCTCGTTCTCGCAGACCTCGCTGACCCCCTGGAGGAACAGCACCGCGGCGGGGTCGCTGAACGCGAACGACATCGGGTCGTCGTAGACGAGACCGAGGGCGTTGACACGCCCGCGCGAGAGCGTGGCGGCCAGCGGGTGCGGCCCGGCGTAGCCGAGCTCGCGGGCGGTGTCGAGGACCCGGTCGCGCAGGCGGGGGCTGAGGCGCTCGGGGTGGTTGTAGGCGTTGGACACCGTCGCCCGGGAGACGCCCAGCGCGTCGGCGACGGTCGCGAGCGTGACCCGCCCGCCCCGGCGCCCGTCGGTCTCCACGGACCGATTCTCCCGCGCCGTCGCGGTGGCCGGCAGTGGCGCGGAGGTGAACCGGTTCAAACACGGGTCGATCGACTTCGCCGTACCCCTTGCGACGTCCCGCTTTGAACCGGTTCAGTAGCCGGGGACGAGACGAGGAGGGGACATGCGACTCCCACGGAGCTGGCGGGACCTGGTCGACCGCGACACCTGGCGCAGCGCCGCCGCGCGGGAGGTGGCGCGCGAGGCCGAGCGGGTCGTCGCCCGCGCCGCGGCCCGCGACCGGCTCCGCGCCGTCGAGGCCGAGATCGCGGCCCTGCTCGCCGACGAGTACGTGCCCGCGCGGGGGCGGCGGCTGCGCGCCCTCGAGCACGCGCGGGAGGACCTGCAGGCCGAGCTCGTCACTTGAGGGCCCGGCCCGTCCGGCGCGACCCGTTCCTCCCGACGGCCGAACCGTCGGCGACCCGTGGGCGAACGACGCCCGGGAACCCGACGAGGAGGTGGCCGCGTGGCCCTGCCCGTGATGCCGGCGGACACCGCGGCGACGCCGGAGATCCACACCGAGGTCGAGGTCGAGGTCGAGGTCGAGGCCGAGGTCGACGTCGACACCGATGCCCCGGCGAGCGCCGACGCCGCCGTGGTCGCCCGTCTGGCCCGGCGGGAGCAGGCGGCGCTCGACGAGCTCTACCAGCGCTACGGGCGCCCCGCGTACTCGCTCGCGCGCCGGATCTGCGGCGACGAGGGCCTCGCGGAGGACGTGGTCCAGGAAGTGTTCCTCGCGCTCTGGCGCGACCCCGCCCGCTTCGACCCGTCGCGGGGCACCGTCGCCGGCTGGCTCATGACGCTCGTGCACCACAAGGCCGTCGACGCCGTGCGTCGCGAGGCCACCCGGCGCCGTCACCACCCGACGACCGGCGAGCCGGACGAGGGCGTCCCGGCCGGCGGGCCCTCGGCGGCGCGGCAGGCGTTGGGTGCGGTGATCGGCGAGCAGGTGCGCGCCGCGCTGCACCGCCTGCCCACCGAGCAGCGCACGGCCCTCGGCCTCGCCTACTACGGCGGCTACTCGCAGCGCGAGGTCGCCGGCCTCACCGGCGTCCCGATCGGCACCGTCAAGTCCCGCATGTTCGCCGGGGTCGCGCGGCTGCGCGTGCTGCTGGGGCCGGTGCTGGGCGCGTCGGCGGCCGACGCGCTCGGGGACCTGGCGTGAGCACCTGCGCTCTGCGCGCCGACGCCGTCGGCGCCGCGTTCTCGGCGCTCGAGCCCGAGGAGGACCTCGCGCTGCGGGCCCACCTCGCGCACTGCGCGGCCTGCCGCCGGACGCTCGCCGAGGCGACGGACGTCGTCGCCGCCCTGGGGGCCGCGGTGCCCCAGCTCGACCCGCCGCCCGCGTTGCGGGGGCGGCTCCTCGACACCGTCCGGGTCGAGCGCGGGCCGGAGCCGCCGACCCCGACGCGCGTCCCGCACCCACCCGCCGCACCCCGCCGCTCGCCTGCCCTGGCGATGGCGGGCGCCCTCCTGGCCGCCGTCGCGCTCGGGCTGGTCATGGTCCTCGCCGGTGCCGTGCTCGCGACGCGGTCGCCCACCCCGGACACGTCGGCGAGCACGGTGGACGCGCGGGCCGACCGCGTGGTCGCCGACGCCCGGTCCGCCGACCCCGGCGTGCGCGCCACCGTCCTGCGCGGGGAGACCGGCGCCCCGGTCGCCGTCCTGCTCGACCCCGGCGACCCCGCCGCAGCGGTCCGCCTCGTCGCGCTCGACCTCCCCGCGACCGGGACCGGCCGCGACTACGTCGTGTGGGCCACCGGGCTGCCGGGCAACGCGCCCGAGGCGGTGGCCGTCATGGACCCGGACGACGGGGTGACACGCCCGCTCGGCGACGTCCCGGGACCCGCTCCGGGGACGCCCGCCCCGCGCGGGTGGGCGGTGTCCGTCGAGGCCAGCGGGCCCGTGCCGCCGCGGCCGTCGACGGTCGTGGCCGTCGGTCTGGTGGCGGGCTGACGGTCGGCCGACCGCGATGTGACCCGCTCGCCACGGGCTGTTCCACCGTTCGTCGCTGCTCGGTGGTCCCCGGTCGCAGTCCGCGCGCGCCGCGTCCGCGACGACGGTGTCAGCGTCGCGGTCCGCGTCTACCGTGGACCGTGCCGGCGATCACCCCCGCCGGCTCGGCAGCGCGACGGCTCGGGGAGGGGCGCCGATGACGGACGTGGCGACCCTCGCCACCGGGTTGCCGGGGGCCCTGGGCACGGCCGGTGCCGGCGAGGCCTCCCCGGGACGGCCCATGCTCGCGAGCGCCGGCGACGTGCCGCGCGGCGCCGGGTGGGCCTTCGAGTTCGCGTGGGACGGGCTGCGCTGCCTCGCGCGCACGGGCCCCGAGGGCCTGCGCCTCGTCACCGACGCGGGCCGCGACGTCACCTCGCACTTCCCGGAGCTCGGCGTCACGGCGCCGTGGACCAACACCGCGGGCCTCGTGCTCGACGGCGTGGTGGTCGCGCTCGACGGGGTCGGCCGGCCGAGCGCGGGCAAGCTGCGCCGCCGCCACCGCGTCGCGCACCCCTCGGAGGTGCTCCAGGCGCAGGTACCGGTGTCCTTCTACGTCTTCGACGTCCTCGAGGTGGCCGGCGCCTCGACGCGGCGGCTGCCCTACCGCCAGCGCCGCGAGCTGCTCGCCGAGCTCGATCTCTCCGGGAGCAGGGTCGTGATCCCGCCGTTCTTCACGGGTGTCGCCGCCGAGGCCGTCGTCGACACGGCGCGCCGCTACGGGCTCGACGGCGTCGTGGCCAAGCGCCTGGAGTCGACCTACCAGGTCGGCCGCCGTTCCCGGAGCTGGATCGAGACGCCGGTGCGGCGCACCCAGGACGTCGTGGTCGGCGGGTGGGTCCCGGCGCGCGGACGTCCCGACACCGTGGGCGCGCTGCTCGTCGGGGTGCCGGGCGAGGCGGGGCTGAGCTACTCGGGGCGGGTCGTCACGGGCGTCACCGCCGCTGCGCGCCGCGAGCTCGACGGGCTGCTCGGCGGGCTGGAGCGGTCGGTCAGCCCGTTCGCCACCACGCTGCCCGAGGACACGGGCGGGACGGTGCACTGGCTGGCGCCGCGGCTGGTCGGCCAGGTCGAGCACCGGCGCTGGACCGCGACCGGCCTGCTCGAGCGCCCGGTCTGGCAGGGCCTGCGCTCGGCGCACCCGGCCACCGTCGCCGCGCCGGTGCTCTCCGCGCCCGTGGTCGACACCGACCTGGAGCTCGACGACCTCGAGGTCGCCGACGCCCGCACCCCGGCCCGGGTGTCCGACGTCGTCGCGGCCCCGTCCAGCGAGGACGTGGAGTCGGCGCTGCGGTCGCGGTTCTCGGCGCACTTCGTGCACAACACGCTGACGGCGATCGCGGCGTACGTCCGCACCGACCCCGGGCGGGCGCGCGAGCTGCTCACCGAGTTCGCCGACTTCACCCGCTACTCGTTCCGCTCGGGCGGCGAGCTCACCACGGTCGGCGACGAGCTGCTCAACGCCGAGCGCTACCTCACCCTGGAGCAGGCGCGCTTCGGGCAGCGGCTGCGCGCCGAGGTCGCGGTCGCGCCGGAGGTCCGCGGCGTGCTGGTGCCGCCGTTCGTCGTGGCGCCGCTGGTGGAGAACGCCGTGCGCCACGGCATCGAGCCGGTGCCGGGCGGGGGCTCGGTGAGCGTCTTCGCGTCCGGGTCCGGCGCCGACTGCGTGATCACGGTGTCCGACGACGGCGCCGGCATGGGTCCGGAGGCGACGCGCGCCGCGTCGCAGGTCGACCGGCGCCACGGCGGCATCGCCGAGGTCTCGCGCCGGCTGCACGCGACGTTCGGCTCGCAGTGCGACGTCCACGTCGACACCCGGCCCGGGGTGGGCACGGCGGTCCGGCTGCGCCTGCCCGCGGTGACCGCGGCGGAGGCGCCGAGCAGGGTCCTGGTCGGCTGAGGACCGGGCGCCGGACGGCTCGGGGCCGTCCGGAGCCCGGGCTCGTGCTCGTCGCTCCCGGTCAGTCGTCCTCGGCGTCGTCCACGATCGCGCAGGACGCGTCGGGTGCGGCGTCGTCGGGCTCGAGGAGGTCGGAGAGGATCGGGACGCTCGCGTCCACCCCGCAGGCCTGGACGGGCAGGACGGTCAGATCGTTGAGCAGGCTGATCCCCGTGGTGTCGTCGTCGGTGGTGACGGGGTCGGCCGCGGCCAGCGGGGCGGCGGCGAGCAGCCCGGCAGCGGAGAGGGCGACCGCCGCCGAGGCGGTGGCGGCAGTGCGTCGGAACATGAGGTCTCCTCGCGAACGTCTGAACGAAGGAGACCGTTCGTCGCATCTGCAGCTGCGGTGAACGGCCGGGGCTGGACTCAACCCGTTCGTGGGAGGTCCGGCAATCGCTGCGACGAAGGGCCACCGGAAAGCGTGGCGGCGGGTACGACGGGATCAACGGTGGGTAGGGCGCGACGAACGGAAGCTCGTGCGGGGCGAACGGCGTAGCCGCGACGGGGCAGGAGGAGGCCGTGGAGGTCATCGCGGTCGACTGGTCGGGCGACGCGCGGGCGGCCCGTCGGCGCGTCCGCGTCGCGACCGCGGAGCCCGGGCGGCTCCTCGCGGTCCGCGGCGGCCTCGACCGCGACGGCGTCGCCGCCCTGCTGCGTGAGCGCGCCGCCGCGGGGCCGCTGGTGGCGGGCCTCGACTTCTCGTTCGCCCTGCCCGCCTGGTTCGCGCGCGAGCACGGGTGCGACGACGTCGCCGCGCTCTGGGACCTCGTCGCGCGGGAGGGCGAGCGGTGGCTGCGCGAGTGCCGGCCGCCGTTCTGGGGCCGCGGCGCGACGCCCCGCCCGCCGCTCGACCCGGCGCGGCCCGGGTTCCGCGTCACCGAGGAGGCGGCGCGTGCCGACGGGCTCGACCCACGTCCGACCTTCCAGATCGGCGGCGCCGGCGCGGTCGGCACGGGCTCGCTGCGCGGCATGCCGCACCTCGCGCGGCTGCGCGCGGCGGGGTTCGCGGTGTGGCCGTTCGACGACGCCGGCCCCGCGACGCTCGTGGAGATCTACCCGCGGGTGCACACGGGGCCGGTGGTGAAGCGCTCGCCCGGCGCCCGGCAGGAGGTGGCGCAGGCCGACCCCCGCATCCCCGCGGCCCTGGAGGGCGACGTCGCCGCCACCGAGGACGCGTTCGACGCCGCCCTGTCGGCGCTCGCGCTGGCCGAGCACCTCCCGGAGCTCCGCGCGCTGCGGGCCGTCCCGCGCGACCGGCCCGAGGCGCTCGAGGGCGCGCTGTGGCGCCCCCGAGCCTGAGCCTCAGGCCCGGGTGCGCGGCCGTGTCTGCGGGCGGGCGGGCGTGCGGGCGTGCGTCCGGGACGCCGGCGTCGGGACGTCGCGGAACGCCTCCCGCACCGCCCGGCGCGGGTCCGCCGACCGGATCTCGGCCAGCGGCTCCCGCAGCTCGTCGAGCTGGCGACGCACCTCGGCGAGGTCGGCCGCCGTGTCGACCTGCTCGCGGACCGACGCCGCGTACCCCTTGGCCTGTGTCGCGACGCGGGCCAGCGACCGGATCGCCCCGGGGAGGCGCTCCGGGCCGATGACGAAGAACCCGATGAGGGCGAGCAGCACGAGCTCACCCATGCCGAGACCGAGCACGGTCACCTCCCGTTCGAGGGCGGGGTGGGGTCGGGCAGGGGTGAGACCTCGTCGTCGGGGAGGTCGTCCCAGCCGGGGTCCCGCCGCGCGCGGCGGCGGTCGTGCAGGCGGCAGACCTGGACGGCCAGCTCGAGCAGCACGCAGAGCGCGACGCCGAGCACCGCCATGGAGATCGGGTCACCGCCCGGGGTCGCGATCCCGGCGAAGAGGAAGGCGCCGAAGACCATGCCGCGCCGCCAGCTCGCGAGGCGCTGGTAGGAGACGACGCCGACCCGGTTGAGCATGACCACGACCAGCGGGGTCAGGAAGCCGACGCCGAAGACGACCATCAGCGAGAGGACCAGCGAGTAGTACTCGTCGCCGCGCAACGCCGTCGTCTGCACCGAGTTGCCGATCCCGAGCAGGAAGCGGAGCGCCTGGGCCACGACGAGGTAGGCGACGACCGCCCCGCCGGCGAACAGCAGCGAGGCCGTGCTGATGAAGACCACGGCGCCACGCCGCTCGTGGCGCCGCAGGCCCGGCGTCACGAACGCCCACAGCTGCCCGAGCCACCCGGGGGCGGACAGCACCACCCCGGCGGTCGCCGCGACCTTGACCCGCAGCAGGAACTGGTCGAACGGGCCCGTCGCGAGCAGGCGGCAGTCGGTGCCGCCCAGCCCGGCCCGGGCGGACGGGGGCAACGAGCAGTAGGGCTCGATGAGCAGCGAGCCGAGGCTCGGCACGCCCAGCACCCCGTTCTCGTACCAGACGAACCCGGCCACGGTGCCGACCGCGAGCGCGGCCAGCGCCCAGGCCAGGCGGCGGCGCAGCTCGAGGAGGTGGTCGAGGACCGACATCGTGGCCTCGGGGTCCCGGCGGCGGCGTCCGGGCCACCACCGCCGGCACCGCTGCGCCCAGGGGCGCGTCAGCGTCGTCACGCGCTCAGACCGTCGTCCCGTTCGTGGTGCGCACGGTGGCCCCGTTCACGGCACCGTCGACCGGCGCGGGCTCCACGGCGGCCGGCTCGGCCTTCTTGTCGTCCTCCGCCAGCGCGGAGGTCTCGGCCTTGAAGATGCGCAGCGATCGGCCGATCCCGCGCGCGGCGTCGGGCAGGCGCTTCGCCCCGAACAGCAGCAGCAGGACGACGAGGATGATCAGCCAGTGGGACGGGCTCAGTGCTCCGGTCATGACGGTTCCTTCCGGGGGGAGTCGGGTGGGGAGGTGAGCCGGGCTCACATGTTCTCGGCGCCCTGCTTGATGGCCTCGCGGATACGGGCGTAGGTGCCGCAGGCGCACATGTTGCGGATCTCGTCGATGTCGTCGTCGGTGATCGATCCGCCGTCGGCCTGGACCTTCTTCACCAGGTCGACGGCGGCCATGATCTGGCCGGGCTGGCAGTAGCCGCACTGGGGCACGTCCCGGTCGATCCACGCCTCCTGCATCGGGTGCAGGTCGGCGCCGACGGTGTCGGGGAGCCCCTCGATCGTCGTGATCTCGTCGGTGGGCCCGATGCGGCTCACCGGGACCGAGCAGGGGTTGAACGCGCGGCCGTTGATGTGGCTGGTGCAGGCCTTGCAGACGTTGATGCCGCAGCCGTACTTCGGGCCGGTGATCCCGAGGACGTCGCGCAGCACCCAGAGCAGGCGCACGTCGTCCTCGATGTCGACCGTCACCTGGCGGCCGTTGACGGAGAGGGTGCGGGGAGGCATGGGGGAGCTCCTCAGCTCGCGGGGTTGAACGCCGGGCCGGCCGCGGACGGCGCGGGGTACGCCTCCAGACCGTCCGTGGGCGAGGGGGGCAGCGGCGGGACGAAGTCCTTGACCTCGAACGGCACGTCCTTGGTGTGGCCGATGGGGAAGCTGGTCGGCATCTCCCCGACGGCCCGGGCGTAGGCGCAGGCCACGGCGGCCGTCGCCGCGCCGACGGCCAGCTCGCCGGCGCCGCCGGGGCGGTCGCCGCTCGGCGGCATGACGATCACGTCGATCTCCGGCGGAGCGTTCCAGTGCCGGGTGTAGCGGTAGTCGTCCCAGCTGCCCTCGAGGAAGTTGCCGTCGCGCAGGTGCAGGCTGCCGGTGAAGACGTGGGAGATGCCGGTCATCACCCCGCCCTCCATCTGCGCCTTGAGGCCGAGGGGGTTGATGGGCAGGCCGACGTCGACCGCGACGGTGACCTTGCGGACCCGCGGCCCCGTGGTGGCGCCGGGGATCTCCCGCTCGGCGGTCCCGGGGCGCGTGTCGACCTCGGCGAGCACGGCGACCGAGCCCTTGTACTCGTTGTGCACGACGACGCCCTGCGCGACGCCCTCGGGCAGGTCCTCGCCCCAGCCGCCCTCGTCGCGGACCGCCTCGAGCACGGCCTTCGCGCGCTCGTCCTCGACGCGGTCCAGCCGGAACTCGAGGGGGTCCTCGCCGAGCCGCGCGGCGAGCTGGTCGACGACGAGCTCCTGGGCGGGCCGGAAGTCCTGGTTGTTGAGGTTGCGGACGCTGCCGGTGGCGAAGCGGTCGAAGTCGAAGATCTCGTTGTAGCCCAGCGCGATCGCGCCGAGGTCGTACGGGACGCTCGCGGTCAGCAGGAAGACCGTCTGCGAGAGCGTGAGCTCGTTGGCGAACGGGAGCTTCGCGGCCTGGGACGTGATCATGTCGCCGAAGGACTCGGTGTAGTCGGTGGCGACGCTGGTGTGGCGCTGCTCGAAGCTGACGACCTCCCCGGCGGTCGGGCTGTAGGTCGCCCGCACCCGGGAGATGCACATCGGGTGGACGCGTCCGGCCCGGCACTCGTCGGCCCGGTGCCACATGAGGCGCACCGGCTTGCCGATCTCCTTCGACACCCGCGCGGCGTCGAGGGCGGCGTCGCTGAACAGGCGACGGCCGAACGCCCCGCCGCCCCGCGGGACGTGCACGGTCACCTGGCTCTGGGGCAGGTCCAGCACCTGCGCGAGCTGGGTCTGGGTGACGATCGGGATCTGGCTCGGCGTCCAGATCTCCGCCTCGCCGTCGCGGACGTCGGCGATGGCGACGTTGGGCTCCATGGCGGCGTTGCTGCGCCAGTAGAAGACGAACTCCTGGTCGATCGTCTCGACGGCCCCGACGCCGTCGAGGACGTCACCCACCGGCTCGGTGACGAGCGGGAGCTGCCCGCCCACCTCGTCGAGCGGTCCCGGCGAGGGCAGGTTGGCGGGCGCGTCGGCCGCCCGCAGCTGCTCGAGGATCGAGGCGTCGGACTCGCCGTCGACGTTGCCCCGGCCCCAGCTGATGTCCAGGGCGTTGACGGCGTCGATGCACTGCCCGAACGTGCGCGCCCGGACCGCCACCGCGGACGACGTGGTCCCGCGCCCGGGCTCGGCATCGGTGGAGATCTCGACGACGTCGGTGACCCCGGGCATGCCCTTGACCTGCGCCAGGTTGTTGACCGACTCGACGGTGCCCTTGATCGTCGGCGGCCGGGCGATCATCGTCGGCAGCGCGTCGGGGACGTCGAGGTCCATCGTGTACTTCTTGCGCCCGGTCACGGCGGCGACGACGTCGTCGCGGCGCTGCTCGGTGCCGATGATCTCGAACTCGTCGACCGGCTTGAGCTCGGTGATCGCCTCCCGGGTCACCTCGTTCGCGGCGGCCGCGGCCAGCTCGGCGAACGGCACGCTCGAGCCGGCGGTGGAGAGCACGCGGCCGCCGGTGGTGCGGAGGTTCTCGGCCTCGTCGCCGAGGATCGTGGCCGCCGCCTCGACCAGCCGTCCGCGCGCCAGCGCGGCGGCGACCCGGACCGGCGTGTAGATGGAGATGACGGACGCCGAGCCCTGGGTCTGCTGGTTGAACAGCAGCTCCGGGCGCGCGTCGGCGAGGTCGACCGTGACGTCGGAGACGTCGATGCCCATCTCCTCGGCGATGAGCATCGCCGCCGTCGTCGTGATGCCCTGCCCGCTCTCGGCCCGCGGGATGGTGAACGAGACCGTGCCGTCGGAGTTGACCACGATCGTGATGAGGTTCGCGGTCGGCCGGGTGGAGTCCAGCAGGAGGTCGGACAGGTCGTAGACCTCCGACACCTCGGGCGTGGGCGAGGGCAGGGCCTCGGCGGAGAGGACCGAGTCGCCGGTCAGCTTGGCGCCGACCGCGAGCGTCGGGGCGGCGATGAGGTAACCGAGGAACCGGCGGCGCTGCATGCCGCTCGGCGCCCCCGTGACGGCAGATCTCTTGTTCGCGATCGGACGACGTGGTGGGCGGGGGGCGGTGTGGTGCTTGCCAGGCATGGAGAGGTCCCTTCGGGCGAGGGTGGAAGAGACCGTTCGCCGCAGTGGTGGGGAGCGTAAGGACCAACGTCAGGTCACGCGAACGTAACGAACGACGATCACGAGCATCAAACGTGGTCTTGCTCGCTCCGATGAGCGGAGGTCCGGTTGCGGCCACCGGCTGTCTCGCATCGCCCGACCGGGGGCATGATGAGCGGCCGGGGGGACCACAGGGCGGTCCGGCGGGAGGAGCGAAGGTGAGCCTCGGGGCAGGTCCGGTCCGGGTCGGGATCGTCGGCGCCGGGAGCCGGGGCCGCCTGCACGCCCGGGCCGTGCACCGGGCCGGCGGCCGGGTCGTCGCGGTCGCGGAACCGCACCCGGGGCGGCGCGATCGTCTCGCCGACACGCACGACGTCCCCTCCGACGCCCGGTACGCGGACTGGTCCGACCTCGCCGAGCGCGGCGCCGACCGGCTCGACGTCGTCGTCGTCGCCACCCAGGACCACGACCACGCCGACCCCGCCGTCGCCTTCGCCGAGCGCGGGGTGCACCTGATCTGCGAGAAGCCGATCGCGCCCGAGGAGCCCGAGGCCCTGCGCGTCGTCGAGGCGGTGCGGCGGGCGGGTGTGCAGTTCACGATCTGCCACCCGCTGCGCTACGCCCCCGCGACCCGGGCGCTCGTGGCCGCGCTGCGCGCCGGACGGATCGGCGACGTCGTCTCGGTCCAGCACCTCGAACCGGTCGGCGCCTGGCACTTCGCCCACTCCTACGTGCGCGGGCCCTGGCGGCGCGAGGACGCGGCGTCGTCTCTGCTGCTGGCCAAGTGCTCGCACGACATCGACCTGCTCACCCACCTCGTCGACGACCGCCCCGCGCGCCTGTCGTCCTTCGGGCGGCTGAGCCACTTCCGGCCGGACCGGCGGCCGGCGGGCGCCGCCGCGCGGTGCCTGGACTGCGCGGTCGAGCCGACCTGCCCGTTCTCCGCGCCGCGGCTCTACCGCTCGTGCCTGGGCGACCCCGACTGGGAGGAGCAGCTGCTCAGCGCGGTCACCGAGGACCCGACACCGGCGGCCCTCGACGCCGCGCTGCGCGACGGGCCCTACGGCCGCTGCGTCTACGCCGCCGACAACGACGTCGTCGACCACCAGGTCGTGGCGCTCGAGTTCGCGGGCGGGGTCAGTGCGACCCACACCGTCACCGCGTTCACCGAGCCCGCCCCGCGCCAGACCCGCGTCTTCGGCTCCCACGGCGCGGTCGAGGTCGACGGGAGCGTGCTGCGGTTCCACGACTTCCGCGCCCACCCCGAGCGCCGGGTCGAGACGATGACCACCGGCGACGGCCGGGCTCCGCACCAGGAGGGCGACGAGGAACTCGTCCGGGCGTTCCTGCACGCGGTCGCGCACGACGACCCGGATGCCAACATCACCGGCCTCGACGAGGCCCTCGCGAGCCACCGGATCGTCTGGGCCGCCGAGCGCGCGCGGCACTCGGGCGAGACCGTGCGGATGGCGTGGGACGACGACGAGGACGGCGCGGTGCCGGTGGCCCCGATCCGGGCCTGCGGATGAGGATCGGCATCACCGTCCCGAACTTCGGGCCCGCCGCGACCGCGGACTCGCTGCGGGCCTGGGCGGCGGTCGTCGAGGACGCCGGGTTCGACTTCCTCATGGTCGGCGACCACGTCGCCGCCACCCCGGACGTCACCGCCGCCTACCCCGGCCCCTTCTGGGAGCCGCTGACCCTGCTCGGCTACCTCGCGGGCGTCACGCGCCGCGTCGAGCTGGGCACGACGGTGCTCGTCGTCCCCTACCGCGACCCGCTGCTGACCGCGCGGAGCCTCGCGGGGCTCGACCAGCTCAGCGACGGCCGGCTGATCGTCGGCGTCGGGGTCGGCTGGGCGACCGACGAGTTCGCGGCGCTGGGCCTCGACCCGCAGCGCCGCGGCGAGGTCACCGACGAGTACCTGCGCGCGCTGCTCGCGCTGTGGTCGGACGACGTCGTCAGCTTCCACGGCCGCTGGGTCGCCTTCACCGACGTCGACAGCCGGCCGCGGCCCCGCCGCCGCCCGCACCCGCCGGTGTGGGTCGGGGGCAACGGGGCGGCCGCGCGTCGGCGGGCGGTGGCGCTCGGGCAGGCGTGGCACCCGCTGCGGGTGCCGGTCGGCTGGCTGCGGGCCACCGGCCTGCCGGGACTGCGGGCCGCGGCCGAGGAGGCCGGGCGTCCGGCGCCGGCGCTCGCGCCGCGCGTCGTGCTGCACCCCACGGCGGAGTGGCGGCCCGACGACGACCGGCTGCTCGGCGAGGGCCGCCCCGACCAGATCCGCGCCGACCTCGACGAGCTGCGGGCGCTCGGCGCCACGCACGTCCTGCTCGACACCCACCGCGACGCCGTCACGGCCGCGCGCGACGACCACGACGCCCAGCGGGCCCTCGTCGAGGACGCGGCCGGCTGGCTCGCCTGAGCGTCATCCCCGCCCGGACAGCAGGCCCTCCCACGCGCGGTGGCGCGCCTCGGCGAGCGCGCCCCACAGCGGCGCGGTCTCCCCGAGCGCGCCCGCGACCACCGGCACCGGGCGGGGCGCCAGCTCGGCGACCGTGGCCTCGACGTGCGGCCGCAGTCCCGGGATGAGGCCGACCGGGCCGCCGAGCACGAGCAGCGCCGGGTCGACCGTTGCGCACACCGCCACCGCGGCCTCGCCCAGCGTCCGGCCCGCCCTGGCGAGCCGGGCGTCGTCCGTCTCCGCCGGCGCGTCGTCGGCGGTCTCCGCCGCCGGCGGCGTGAGCCCGTGCGCCGCCACCGCCTCGCCGAGCCGGAAGCGCCCGGTGCCCGCGCCGAGCGGGAGGTAGCCGATCTCGCCGGCGAGCCCGTGGGCGCCGCGGACGAGGACGCCGTCGAGCACGAGGCCCAGCCCGACGCTGTGCCGCTCGCCGACGTAGAGGTAGCCGAAGGTCGCGGTGCCGACGGCGGCGCCGTGGTCGCGCTCGGCCAGCGCCGCGAAGTTCACGTCGTTGTCGAGCACCACCATCGACGGGTCGACGCCGCGCACGTCCTCGACGCCGACGACGCCCGCGGGGAACGCCGACTCGCGCAGCTCGACGACGCGGCCGGTGGCGGGGTCGACGGGGTTCGCGATCGACACCGCCACGGCACGCACCGGGCGTCCCTCGCCGGTCCACCGCCCCCCGACCGTCGCCAGGACGTCGTCGAGGCGCGGCGCGACGAGGCCGTCGTCGGGCGGGTCGTGGTCGAGGTGCTCGAGGCGGCGGCCGGCGAGGTCGGCGACCGCGGTGCGCACCACGCGACGGTTGATCTCGACGGCGACGACGACACCGGCGCCGGGCGCGAGGTCGTAGAGCGTGGCGACCGCCCCCGGCACCCCGGAGCGCGGTCCGATCGGGACGAGCACCTCGTCGGCCTCGAGACGCCGCACGGCCTCGCTGATCGCGGGCGGGGAGATACCGGTGCGCCGGGACAGCTCGGCGCGGGTCAGCGGGCCGAACTCGGCGGCGAGCTCGTCGAGGATCGCCCGCTCGGTGGTCGCGCGGCGCAACCCGCTGTGCGGCGACGTGCTCCGCACCCCCGCCGCCGCCCCGCGCTCACGGTCCGTCATGCCACCTCCCACCATCCGGGAGAAGGGTAGGGGGAGCGCATCACACAGCGGTGTCGTCCTCCCGGAAGACGATGCCGATCTGGTCGGCGGCCTCCGCGAGCACACCCTGGACGGCGAGGGTGTCGTCGAGGGGCATGACCGTGCTCTCGGTCGCCCCGGCCCGCAGACACTCCGTGACCTCGACCAGCTCGTGGTAGTAGCCCGCGCCGGTGGCCGGCAGCTCGATCCGCTCGCCCGGGTCGTTCGTGTCGTGGTGGAGCACGATCGTGCTCGGGTGGTGGAAGCGCGGGAGGACGTCGATCCAGCCCGTGGTCCCGAACACCCGCGCCTGGCCCGGCGAGGGGCTGTGGAACGACGTGTGCAGCGTCGCGTACCGGCCGTCCTCGAACGCCAGCAACATCGCCCCGTCGGCGTCCACGCCCGTGGTCTCCCGCGAGGCGACGGCCGTGACCCGGTCCGGCGCCCCGAGCACCATCTGCGCGAACGACACCGGGTAGACGCCCAGGTCGAGCAGGGCGCCGCCGCCGAGCTCGGGGGCGAAGAGGCGGTCGGTGGGGTCGACGTCGCGGACGGTGCCGAGGTCGGCCTGCACCGAGCGGGGCTCCCCGATGGCGCCCTCGACGATCAGCTCGCGCAGGCGCACGACGGCGGGCTGGAAGCGCGTCCACATCGCCTCCATCGCGAACACGCCGCGGGTGCGCGCGGTGTCGACGACCCGCCAGGCCCCGGCGAGCGTCGCGGTGAACGCCTTCTCGACCAGCACCCCCTTGCCGGCCTCGAGGCAGGCGACCGCGAAGGCGGCGTGCTGGGGGTGCGGGGTCGCGACGTAGACGACGTCGACGTCCGGGTCGTCCACCAGCGCCCGGTAGCTGCCGTGGGCGCGCACCCGCGCGCCGCCGTTCGCGTCGGCGAAGGCCCGCGCCCGCTCCTCCGAGCGTGATCCGACGGCCACGAGCTCGGCCCCCTCGACCAGCGCCAGGTCCTGGGCGACCTTCGCGGCGATGCGGCCGGGGCCGGCGATGCCCCATCGGATGGCGGCCCCGTTGTACGGCATGGCGCTCACTGTGTCAGCGCGCCCCGTCACGACCCCGGGCGGGCCAGCAGGTCGACATCGCGCGCCGTCCCCGACACCACGAGCTCGCCGTTCTCGGCACGCAGCTCGGTCGCCGTGATCGAGAACGGCAGCTGGCCGGGGTCCACGCTCGTCGAGAACCCGGAGAGCTGACGACGCAGCGCGGCCGCCGCCACCTGCCCCGCGGCGCCCTCCCCGCCCTCGGCGCGGATGTCGCGGGCCTGCAGCGTGATGCGCCCCCCGGAGAGGCGGAAGGTCGCCACGACCGAGACCTCGACCTGCTGGCCGCCGATCGTCCGGGTCGAGTTCAGCCGCACCGCCTGGGCGGGGTCGACGTCGGCGAGGGCGCTGCTGCTGCCCGACGCGCCGGAGTCGTCGGCCGCGGCGTCGGCGCGCAGCGCCTCGAGGTCGGCCTCGGTGAGCGGCTCGATCGTCAGGTCACCGACGTCGAGCAGGCGGGCGAGGTCGGTCGGGTTGACCCGCGCCGAGGCGACGACCTGCTCGGCCGGGATCTCGGGGACCTGCCCGTTCAGCAGGTTCTCGACCGGCACCGAGACGCCCGTGAGGTCCGCGGTCAGCGTGATGTCGCGCAGCTCGCCGTACGGGATGTGCGGCGCCGAGAGCCCGACGTCCTCGAACTGCCCGGACAGGGCCTGGGTGAGGAAGGGGAAGCCGCGCACGTCGACGTCCGGCTCGGCGGGCAGCGACAGGGAGTCCTGCAGCGCCGCGGCGACCCGGTCCTCGGCGATCCAGCGGGCGCCGAAGTCGACGCCCACGACCACCGCGACGAGCACGAGCAGGGCGACCAGGCATCCACGCACGGGGGACACCGTGTCATCAGCCGTCACGGCGCTCGCCGCCGGGCGCATCGGGACCGGCGGGCGGCGCACCCGCCTGGACCGGTCGGCGTGACCTCGGGGCGAGTCCCGCACGCCCGGCGTGTCGCCGCGACGCGCCGGGCATCACCCGGCGTTCCGGTCGCCCCCGGCCCTGTGGGGCGGCCCCAGGACGAGAGGGAACGGGAGTGCGGATGACCTCCGAGGACTACGGGCGGACGCCACCGATGGTGTCCGACGCCGTCGCGAGCTGGTTCGACGACGTGTTCCGCATCTACGGCGAGGTGATCGACTCGCAGCGCCGCCTCGCGGTCGCGCTGGTCAAGGCATCGGCGCCGGTGCTGGACGTGGGGGAGAAGACCGGGGAGAAGGTCGCCGACGGCGCGGAGCGCCTGTCCGCGAAGGTGCAGGCGCGACGGTCGCGGGGCGACGCGGCCCCGGGCGTGTCGGGCGGCCCGGCCCGGCCCGTGGCGCCGGCCGAGCCCGTCGATCCCGCCGAGGCCGTCGTCCCCGTCGTGGTGGCGGACCTCGGCGACCGGGCCGGGGTGGAGCCCGAGGACGTCGACACCGGTCGCGAGTGGGTGGACGCGCCCGTCGACGTGGCCGGGGTCGGGGACGTCGAGGACGTCGAGATCGACGAGGTCGAGGGTCTCGAGGACGCCGAGGCCCTCGAGGACGCCGCGGTCCTCGAGGACGCCGCGGACGACACCGAGGGCGACCTGGTCGAGATGGACCTCGACGAGGCCGACGTCGTCGACACCGAGCGGGACGAGATGGAAGCCGGCGGCGGGACCGTGGCCGGCGAGACCGGAGGCGGCGACGTCGTCACCGGCGTGCTCGCGGTCGACGCCGGTGTCGGGAGCGTCGACACCGCCGACACCGCCGACGCCCAGGCCGGCGACCGGGACGAGTCGGCGGTCGGCGCCGGGGACACGGGCGAGGAGACGGGCGAGGACACCGGCGAGGAGACGGGCGAGGAGACGGGCGAGGACACCGGCGAGGTGATCGCCGCCCTCGACCTCGGCCCGGACGTCCCGGCCGACGCCGAGGACGCCGGTGCCGCCGACGACGCCGGCACCGTGACCGTCGCCGACGACCTCACGGACGCCGGGAGCACGGAGGACGCCGAGGACACGGACGCCGGGAGCGCCGAGGACACGGACGCCGGGAGCGCCGAGGACACCGACCGCCGGGAGCGGCGCCGCGCGAGCGGTGCGCGACGGAGCTCGGGGTCGTCGGGGACGTCCCGGCCCGCGCGCCGCACGTCGGGCAACCGGAGCTCGAGCAGCCGGTCCGGCTCGTCGAGCGGCGGGACCTCGCGCTGAGCCAGGCCCCGACACCCCGATGCCGGCCGGTCCCCCGCAGGGATCGGCCGGCATCGGTGCTGGTCAGCGCGGCGGAGGATACGGGATTCGAACCCGTGAGGGGTGTTGCCCCAACACGATTTCCAATCGTGCGCCTTAGGCCGCTCGGCCAATCCTCCGCGGGAGACGATACAGCTCCCCCCGGCGTGTCCCGTGGGTCGGGGCGGGGCCCACGGACCGGCCGGGCGTCTTCGATACACTGGCGCACGGACCCCGCGCGGCGTCCATCCTGTGAACTCCCCCAGGGCCGGAAGGCAGCAAGGGTCAGCGGGCTCTGGCGGGTGCGCGGGGTCCCCCTATCTCCCCGCCGCGCCGTCGGTGCTGCCGCGTAGCCTCGCCGTGTGGCTCTGGCGCTCTACCGCAGGTACCGGCCGGCGACGTTCGCCGAGCTCGTCGGGCAGGACCACGTCACCGAGCCCTTGCGCACGGCGCTCGCGGCCGGCCGCATCAACCACGCGTACCTCTTCTCCGGGCCGCGGGGCTGCGGCAAGACCTCGAGCGCGCGCATCCTCGCCCGCTCCCTGAACTGCGAGCAGGGCCCGACCCCCGACCCGTGCGGGGTCTGCGCGTCGTGCGTCGCGCTCGCCCCCAACGGGCCCGGCTCGCTGGACGTCACCGAGATGGACGCGGCCAGCCACAACGGCGTCGACGACGCCCGCGAGCTGCGCGACCGCGCCCACTTCGCGCCCGTGAGCTCGCGTTACCGCGTCTTCATCATCGACGAGGCGCACATGGTGACGACGGCGGCGTTCAACGCGCTGCTCAAGGTCGTCGAGGAGCCTCCGGACCACCTCATCTTCATCTTCGCCACCACCGAGCCGGACAAGGTGCTCACCACCATCCGCTCGCGCACCCACCACTACCCCTTCCGCCTGCTGCCGCCGAGCACGCTGCGCGGGCTGCTCGAGCGCATCTGCACCGAGGAGGGCGTGTCCGTCGAGCCGGCGGTCTACCCGCTCGTGGTCCGCGCCGGCGGCGGCTCGGCGCGCGACTCGCTCTCGGTGCTCGACCAGCTGCTCGCGGGCGCCGACGACGCCGGCGTGACGTACGCGCACGCCGTCGGTCTGCTCGGGGTCACCGACGTCGCGATCCTGGACGACGTCGTCGACGCGCTCGGCGCCCACGACGGGCCCGCCGTGTTCGGCGCGGTCGACCGGCTCGTCGAGGCGGGCCACGACCCCCGGCGGTTCGCCGCCGACCTCCTGCAGCGCCTGCGCGACCTCATCCTCGTCCAGGCCGTGCCCGACGCCGGCGAGCGCGGTCTCGTGGACGTGCCCGCCGACGAGATGGAGCGGATGGTCGACCAGGCCCAGCGCCTCGGTCCGGCCGCACTCGCGCGGTACGCGGAGCTCGTGCACACCGCGCTCACCGAGATGCGCGGCGCGACGGCCCCGCGCCTGCTGCTCGAGCTGGTCTGCGCCCGCATGCTGCTGCCCGCGGCGTCGTCCGAGGACGCGGCGATGGTCCAGCGCCTCGAGGGCGTCGAGCGGCGCCTCGCGCTGGGGGCGTCGGGCGGCGCGGCGGGGGCCCCGGCGGCTCCGGTACCGGGTGACGACGCCCCCGCGCGCTTCACGCGTCCCTCGCAGCGCAGCGAGGGCGACGGGGAGGCACCGCCGCGCCAGGAGCGCGCCCGCGATCGCGCCGACGACCTCGACGCCACCGTCGCCCCGCCCACCGACCGCCCGACGGCCACCGTCGCGAGCACCGACGAGCCCCCGCGCGACGTGCCCCGCCGCGAGCACCAGGCCCGCCCGGAGCAGCAGCGCCCCGAGCCCGCCCGCCCGGAGCAGCAGCGCCCGGAGCAGCAGCGCCCGGAGCAGCAGCGCCAGGACCACCGGGCCCGGCCCGAGCAGTCCCGTCCCGAGCCGGCCCCGGCTCCGTCCGCGCCCGCCGCGGGCGCCGTCGACGCCGCGGCGCTGCGGCGGGTGTGGCCGGAGGTCATGAACCAGGTCCGCGAGCGCAACAAGCCCACCCACGCGCTGCTCCAGAACGCCACGGTGACGGCGGTGGAGGGCACGACGGTCACGCTCGGCATGCCGACGCCGCCGCTCGCGCGCCAGCTGTCCCAGCCCAACCGCGCCGACCACGTCGCCGCGGCGCTCGGGGTGGTGCTGTCCGGGCAGTGGACCGTCCAGGCGGTGCACGGCACCGGCGGTGGTGACAGCGGTGGCGGGGGAGGTGGCGGGGGAGGTGCGCGTCCTGAGCCCGCGCGCCGCCGCCCCGACCCGCCCCGACGCCCGGAGCGCCCGCGTCGCGAGGAGCCGGCGCCCGAGGCCGGCCGCGAGCAGGCCCGCGAGCAGTCCCGTGACGCCGGGCCCCGCGAGATCCGCCGCCCGAGCCGTCCGGAGCCCGCGGATGTCCCGCCCCCGCCGGAGCCCCCGCCCGAGGACGGCGAGGTCACCGAGGAGGACATGTACAACGAGGCCGCCGCCGACCCGGGCGGCGCCGCCGGCGGCACGCGCGTCGACCCGGAGGAGGCGGCGATGGAGCTGCTGACCTCGCAGCTCGGCGCCCGCCGGGTGGACGGCCGCTAGCAGGTCCTCAGCGGCGTCCGGGGGCGACGTCCGCGCGGTCCGGAGCCGGGTCGAGCAACCGGACCCCGAACACCGCGAGGCCCGCGGCCAGCACGATCCCCGCGGTGGTCGGGGCGTCGAGGGCCACGCGCTCGGAGAACCACACCGCCCCGATGACCGTCGCGGCCAGGGGGTCGGCGAGCAGGATGACCGTCACCACCGGCCCCGCCCGCCGCGCCCGGGCGAGCGCGCGCTGGCTCGCCACGAAGGCGGCCGGGCCCACGAGCAGCAGCAGGAGACCGGCGAGGACGAGCTGCGGGTCGGTCAGCGCGGCGCCCGGGTCGCGCGCCACGTCCCGCGCGAGCACCGCCAGCAGCGAGGCCCCGAGCCCGTAGCCCACCCCGCACGCCAGCGCGAGCCCCAGGGCGCCCGGCGGCCCGGGCCGGTGCCGCGCCCACCACAGACCGCCGCCGGCGACCGCCCCGACGCCGAGCACGCTCGCGGCGACCGGGAGCCCGGTGAGGTCGACGGGCGCGCTCGCCGCCGCCTCGACCGGCCCGAGCAGCACCACGACGAGGAGCGGGCCGAGCATCGCGAGCAGGACACCGAGCATCGGCCCGCGACCCGGCAGCCGCTGGGCCAGCAGCGCCTCGCCGACCGTCGTCCACGCCACCGCCGTCGCCAGCAGTGCCTGCACCACGACCACCGCGCCCGAGGCCAGCGCGACGGCCTGCAACAGGCTCGCCACGACCGAGGCGCCGGTCCCCGCGAGCCACCACGGCCGGCGCAGGAGCCGCCGGTCGGCCGCGCCCAGCTCGTGGGTCGCCCGCTGCTGGGCGACCACCGCCGACCCGGCCGCGACGGCCGAGCCGACGGCCAGCACCTCGGCGAGCACGGGCCTACCCGGCGGCGACGAGGACGGGCTCGCCGAGCACGTGGCGGGCGACGGCCGCCGAGGCGTCGCGCTCCTCGGTCCACCAGGGTCGCGGCGGACGGCGGCGCAGGGGCCGGGCGCCGTAGGTGTCGATGGCCTCGACGAGCTCGTCGGGACCGTGCAGCCACGGCGCGATGCCGGCGTCGTCGAGCACCGCGGCGTTGGCGCGGCCGTGGCCCGGGATCGGGCGGTAGGTGATCGCCGGCAGCCCCGCGACCAGCGCCTCGGTGCACGAGAGCCCGCCCGCGTTGTGCACGAGGACGTCGGCGGCGGCCATGAGCTCGGGGACGTCGTCGCGCCAGCCGAGCGTCACCACCCGCTCGCGGCCCGCGAGCCGCGCGCGCAGCTCGGCGTTGCGTCCGCAGGCGACGACCGCCCACGCCCGCGGGTGCCGGCCCAGCGCGTCGACGGCGTGCTCGACGTCGCCCATCCCCAGCGACCCGCACACGAGCAGGGCCACCGGCACGTCGTCGGGCACCCCCAGCTCGGCGCGCACCCGCCCGCGCGTCGCGACCGGCATGGGCCGGGAGAAGCGCGGCGCGCACAGCGGTCCGACGCTGCGCAGTGCCACGCCGTAGCGCGCACCGTCGAGCGCGGTGGCGTCGGTGACGGTGAGGTGGTCGTCGAGACCCGGGTGGCACCACAGGCGGTGCGCGGCGGGGTCGGTGAGGAACGTCAGCGCGGGCACGCCGAGGCGCCCGTCGAGCCGCAGCCGCCCGAGCGTCTGGCCGGCGGGCGGGTAGGTCGCGACGACCGCGTCGGCGTCGGCGGCGGCGGCCAGCACCGGCTCCTCGGCGAGCCTGGTCAGCCGCCGGGTGACGAGGCTCGCCGGCCGCCGCGGGTGCTCGAGGTCGCGGAAGATGCGGTCGAACAGCGCCGGCGTGTGGTGCACCGACGGCGCGTACAGGTCGCGGAGCAGGCGCCGGCCCCACGCGGGCAGCAGGTCGGTCCAGTCGAGGACGTGCGCGTCGACGCCGCGACGGTCGAGCCGCCGCACGAGCTCCCGCGCCGCGCCGTCGTGGCCCTGGCCGATCGCGGCGCTGAGCACCAGCACCCGGGGTCGCTGAGACACGCCGCCACCCCACCCCGGTCACGGGGGCAGGGGATGAACGCGCGGTGAGCGCCGGTGATGGATCGGATGGCGGGCGGCCCCCTCAGGGAGCGAGCGTGCGCCCCAGGAACGCGACGGCCCGCGGGTAGGCGTCGAGCCGGTTGACCCGCTTCGCCAGCCCGTGGCCCTCGTCGTCGTAGACCACCATCTCGACCTCGACCCCGTTCGCCCGCACCGCCGCGGCCACCTGCTCGGCCTCCGAGAGCGGCACGCGCGGGTCGTTGGCGCCGTGGATGACGAACAGCGGCGCGCGGACCTCGCCGATGCGGCCCAGCGGCGAGGCGCGCTCGAGGAACTCACGGTCGCGCTCGAGCGAGCCGTACTCCCGCTCCCGGTGGGCGCGGCGGTAGGCCGAGGTGTTCTCGAGGAAGGTCACCAGCGACGAGATGCCGACGATGTCGACGCCCGCGGCCCACAGCTCGGGCTGGAACGCGAGGCCCGCGAGCACCATGTAGCCGCCGTAGGAGCCGCCCCACAGCGCCGCGCGGGCGGGGTCGAGGCCGAGGCGGGGCAGGTAGGCGTGCAGGGCGGCGAGGTCGGCGACCGAGTCGAGGCGGCGCTCGACGTCGTCGAGGGAGTACCAGCGCTTCCCGTAGCCCACCGAGCCCCGCACGTTGGGGACGAGCACCGTGTGCCCGTCGCCGACGAGTGCCTGCACGATCGCCGAGAACGACCGCACCGACTGCCCCTCGGGCCCGCCGTGCACGATCGTCACGCTCGACCCCGACGGCTGCGCCGGCGCGTAGACGAAGCACGGCACGGTCTCCCCGTCGGGCGTCGGGACGCCGTGGCTGGTGGGGTCGACGAGGTCGAGATCGGACAGCGGCTCCCGCGACGACGCCACCACGCCCGCGCGCCCCCGGCCCGCGTCGACGAGCAGGACGTCGGCGGGCGTGGCGGGGTCGGTCCAGGTGAGCGCGAGGCCGGTCGAGTCCGGGGACCAGCGCGGCACGGCGAGGAAGTCGGCGACGCCGCCGCGCAGCTCGGGCGGCAGGGCGATCGCGCGGAGGAAAGTGCCGTCGACGTCGTGCACGGCGAGGCGGCTGGCGCCGTCGTCGTCGGTGACCGCGAGCAGCAGGCGGCCGTCGGGGGACAGCCGCCCGGTGACGTCGTGGGCGTCGTCGGTGATCAGGTAGGTCACCGCCCCGGTCGCGACGTCGAGCCGGGCGACGCCGAGGTGGTCACGGCCGACGTCGGTGGTGATGACGGCCGCAGTGCCGTCGGGCAGCCACTCGGGGGCGAGGTGGCGGGCGTGCTCGTCGGCGTCGGTGAGCTCGGTGACGGTGTCGCCGGCGAGCAGCAGGACCTGCGAGCTCAGGGCCGGGCGCGCAGGCCTGGTCATGAGCGCGCGGGTGCGGTCGGGGGCGATCGCGGCGTTGCCGACCATCCCGCCGCCGTCGTAGAGCACGGTCTCGGTCCCGGCGTCGACGTCGCGGACCACGAGGTCGAAGTCGACGCCGTTGCGGCGGTTGGTGGCGTAGACGACGGTGCCGCCCGGCAGCACCTCGACGAGGCCGTGCAGGTGGTCGGGGTCGTGCACGAGCGGGGTGAGGCCGTCCTCGCCGACGGGCTCGCCCTCCTTCGCGACGGCGTCGGGGTCGAGCAGCGAGAGCTGGGCGCGCTCGTTGCCCCCGACGTCGTGGGACACCACGACCTGCCGGCGTCCGGGGAGGTAGCGCCCGCTCACGGCGCCGGGCAGGGCCGTCAGCGGCACCCGCGTCCCGTCGGGATGGAGCTCCACGAGCTGGACGGACCCCGACGCGTCGTGGCCCGCGAGGATGCGGCCCTCGGCGTCGACGTCGAAGGAGCGCCAGGTGGTGGCGTCGAGGAGGCGGTGCAGCAGGGTGCTGGCGTCGGTGGCGTCCATCGCCGACCAGCGTGCCCGGTCGGCCGCGCGACGGCGCGGTTAGTGTGGGCACATGCAACCCGGCCAGAACCCCGAAGGCATGGACATGGGCGCCCTGCTGCAGCAGGCGCAGGCCATGCAGGAGCAGCTGATGAGCGCCCAGGCGGAGCTGGCCGAGGCCGAGGTCACCGGCCAGGCGGGCAACGGCCTGGTGACGGTGACGCAGACCGCGACCGGCGAGATCCGTTCGGTGAAGATCGACCCGAAGGTCGTCGACCCGGACGACGTCGAGACGCTGCAGGACCTCATCGTCGGCGCGATCTCCGACGCGGCCCAGGCCGCCGCGGACCTGCAGGCGGAGAAGATGGGCCCGCTCGCCGGCGGGCTCGGGGACATGGGCGGCGGGCTGGGCCTGCCCGGCCAGTAGACCTCCCGTGTTCGAGGGGCCGGTCCAGGACCTCATCGACGAGCTGGGTCGCCTGCCCGGCATCGGGCCGAAGAGCGCCCAGCGCATCGCGTTCCACCTCCTCGCCACCGAGGAGGCGGACGTGACGCGCCTGCAGGAGGCCCTGCAGAAGGTCAAGATCGGGGTCGTGTTCTGCGAGGTCTGCGGGAACGTCTCCGAGCAGCCCCGCTGTCGCATCTGCAGTGACGCCCGGCGCGACGCCACGCTCGTCTGCGTCGTCGAGGAGCCCAAGGACGTCGTGGCGGTGGAGCGCACCCGCGAGTTCCGCGGCCGCTACCACGTGCTGGGCGGGGCGCTCGACCCGCTCTCGGGCGTCGGCCCCGACCAGCTGCGCGTCCGCGAGCTCCTCCAGCGCATCGGCGGCGCCGGCGACGAGCCCGAGATCGCCGAGGTCATCCTCGCCATGGACCCGAACACCGAGGGCGAGGCCACGGCCACCTACCTCGTGCGCCTCCTGCGCGACTTCCCGGGCCTGACCGTCACCAAGCTGGCGTCGGGCCTGCCCATGGGCGGCGACCTCGAGTTCGCCGACGAGCTCACGCTCGGCCGCGCCCTCGCCGGTCGCCGCGCCCTCTAGCGGTCAGACGCGGAAGTCCCGGCCGCGCGCGGGCGTGCGGCCGGCGATGATCACGTCCTGGTCGAGCGCCATCTCGGCGCGGTGCAGGCGGGCGCTGCGACGTCGCGTCGCCTCGCGGTGCACCGAGATGCCCACGAGGACCCCCACCACGAACAGGGCCCAGAAGACGACCACCGCGACGATGATCGTCATGGCGGTCATCGCTGCTCGCGGACGGTCCCGCGACGGCGCCGCCCTCGGCGCTCGCTCCTCGTCTCGATCATGTCGTCGTGCCTCCCGTCGAGTCGTGCTGTGTCCAGCGAATCCGGCTCCGGCAAGGATGAGAGTGCCGAGTGCGATGACGCCACACAAGTGCTTTTTGCAATTGCACGCAACGATTGCGTGACGACATGGCCGTCCGAGGTCTACCGTGTACGGACAGCCGCCGGTCGAGGGGGAGCCGGCACCTCCACCCCGTGGTTCGCCCCAGGAGGCGTACGGATGTCCCAGTCACCCGGCCCCGTGGTGACCCGTCGCCGGCTCGGCGGCGAGCTCAAGCGACTCCGGGAAGGCCTGGGCCTCAAGCTCGAGGACGTCGCCCGCAGCCTGGAGTGCTCCCCGTCGAAGATCAGCCGGCTCGAGAACGGCAAGGGCGTGCCCCGCTGGCGCGACGTGCGGGACATGCTCGAGGTGTACCGCGTGCCCGAGGGTGACGAGCGGAAGCGGCTGCTCGACTGGGCGCAGAGCGGCCGCGCGCCGATGTGGTGGCAGGACTACGCGGACGTTCTCGCGCCCGACATGGCGCTCTACGTGGAGTACGAGTGGGACGCGGCGCGGATCGACGCCTACGAGGCGCACATCGTCCACGGGCTGCTGCAGACGCGCGATTACGCGCGAGGGGCCTTGCGCTCGTTCTGGAGCGGGAACCTCGACGAGGGGCAGATCGAGCGGTTGGTCGACGTGCGTATGCGGCGGCAGAAGGCACTCGCCGCCGACCATGGTCTGACGTTCCGATGCGTGCTCGACGAGTCGACCCTCTATCGGGTCGTGGAGACCGCCGAGGTGCTCGCCGAGCAGGTCGAGCACCTCATCCACATCGCCGAGGCCGAGCACGTCGACGTGCGCGTGCTCCCGTTCAGCGCCGGCCTTGTGCCCGCCAGTCGCGAGTCGTTCGCGAAGCTGCAGTTCTCGGCGGGGATCGAGCACGGGATCGTCTACATCGAACGTCCGGTGCAGAGCGAGTTCCTCGCCGATCGCGGCGACATCGCGCGGTACGACCGGCGCATGGCGGCTCTGGTGGACGCCTCGCTGCCGGAGCACGACTCCGTTCCCCTGATGAAGCGCGCCCTTCGGCGCATGGTCGACGCCTGATCGTGGGGTCGGCGTCCTGGTCATGGAGGCGCTCCGCCAGGATGCCGCCCGTGACCTCGCCTCAACCGCGTCGTGACCTCGCCGTCCGTACGAGCAGCTTTTGTTCCGACGGCGACTGTGTCGGCGTAGCCATCGACGACGGCGAGGTCCGCGTCGTCGACACGAAGTCGTCCGCGGCGCTGAGCTTCACCCCGGACGAGTGGGCGGCGTTCGTCGCCGGCGTCAAGGCCGGGGAGTTCGACCTCCCGTCCTGACGCCGTGATCGCGATCCCGATGACGAACCCCCGCACATCCGCGGGCCTTCGTCACCGAGACCGCGATCAAGCCGGCAACCCAGGAGCGTCTAGCGCATCGCCCGGTTCACCGCCGACACGACGGCCTTGAGCGAGGCCGTGAGGATCGAGCCGTCGATCCCGATGCCCCAGACCTCGATGTCGCCCACCGCGGCCTCGACGTAGGCGGCGGCGCGGGCGTCGTCGCCGGCGGACATGGCGTGCTCGGCGTAGTCGAGGACCCGCACGTCGTATCCGACAGTGGCCAGGGCGTCGACGAAGGCGGCGATCGGGCCGTTGCCGACGCCGGTGACCTCGTGCAGGTCGCCCTCCACCTTCAGCGTCGCTGACAGCTCGGCCTTGCCGTCGTCGTGGGTCTGCACCCGCGAGCTGACGAGCTCCAGCGGTACGCGGCGCTGGAGGTACTCCTCGGTGAAGATGTCGTACATCTCCTTGGCCGAGACCTCGCCGCCCTCGGTGTCCGTGACCTCCTGGACGCGCCGCGAGAACTCGATCTGCAGGCGCCGGGGCAGCTCGAGCTGGTGCTCGACCTTCATCAGGTACGCGACGCCGCCCTTGCCCGACTGCGAGTTCACGCGGATGACGGCCTCGTACGTGCGGCCGACGTCCTTCGGGTCGATGGGCAGGTACGGGACCTCCCACGGGTGGTCGTCGACGTCGTGGCCGGCGGCCGCGGCCTCGGCGTTCATCGCCTGCAGGCCCTTGTTGATCGCGTCCTGGTGCGAGCCGGAGAACGCGGTGAACACGAGGTCGCCGCCCCACGGGTGGCGCTCGCCGACGGGCAGCTGGTTGCAGAACTCGACGGTGCGACGGACCTCGTCGATGTCCGAGAAGTCGATCTGCGGGTCGATGCCCTGGCTGAACAGGTTCATGCCGAGGGTCACCAGGCAGACGTTGCCGGTGCGCTCACCGTTGCCGAACAGGCAGCCCTCGACGCGGTCGGCGCCGGCCTGGACGCCCAGCTCGGCGGCCGCGACGCCGGTGCCGCGGTCGTTGTGCGGGTGCAGCGACAGGATGATCGAGTCGCGCCGGGCGAGGTTCCGGTGCATCCACTCGATGGAGTCGGCGTACACGTTCGGTGTCGCCATCTCCACCGTGGCCGGCAGGTTGACGATCATCGGGCGCTCGGGCGTCGGCTCCCAGACGTCACCGACGGCGTCGACGATCTCCTTGGCGTACGACAGCTCCGTGCCGGTGTAGGACTCCGGCGAGTACTGGAAGCGCCAGTCCGTGTCCGGGCGCTTCTCGGCCTCCTCGCGGACGAGCTTCGCCCCGTCCGTCGCGATCTTCGTGATGCCGTCGCGGTCGGACCGGAAGACGACCCGGCGCTGCAGGATCGAGGTCGAGTTGTAGAGGTGCACCACCGCCGAGTGGACGCCCTCGAGCGACTCGAACGTGCGCGTGATCAGCTCGGGACGCGCCTGCGTCAGCACCTGGATGCGGACGTCGGCGGGGATCGCGCCCTGCTCGATGATCTCGCGGACGAAGTCGAAGTCGGTCTGCGACGCGGCGGGGAAGCCGACCTCGATCTCCTTGTAGCCCATGCGGACGAGCAGGTCGAACATGCGCCGCTTGCGAGCCGGCGACATCGGGTCGATCAGCGCCTGGTTGCCGTCGCGCAGGTCCACCGCGCCCCACAGGGGCGCCTTGGTGATGACCTTCTCCGGCCACGTGCGGTCCGGCAGCGAGATCTTCTCGACGAGGTCGGCGAAGGGCTTGTAGCGGTGGACCGGCATGCGGCTCGGCCGCTGCGTGTTCCACACCGGCTGGTCGGTGGGGATGTCGCCGTCGGGATGGACGACGGTCGATCGGATGTCGGCGAACGGCGTGTCGTTGCCGGTGACGCCGGGGGTGATGCTCATGGGGTGTCGCGCTCCTGCCTGCAGCACTGCGGGGATCGGCGACCGGCAGCGCGCATCACCCGCGACAGGGGGCCGGTCGGTTCAGACCCCGCCGCGGCGGCGAAGGAGCAGCCCGAGGGCTGCGAGCGCGAGAGACATCACGTGCACGGTAGCCCCGTCACGCGCCGACCCGGTACCCCGGGCCCCCGACGGCGGGCGCGGCGCGGGCTGGATCCCGCCGCTGAGCTGCGACGATCGACCGCTGGTGACACAGGTCGCATCCCTGGCTACCGACGGGTCAAGTCGCGTGTCATGATGTCGCGCATGGCGCAGGATGCGAGCACGGAGACGTCCGAACAGCGGCGTTCGCACACCGGAGAGGACCTCCGTGCGCTCACCCGCAAGGTCCTGACCGTTGCCGCCTCGGTGATCCGGATCCTCACGGTCGTCTTCGCGGCGATCCTCGTGATCCACGTGATCCTCTCCGTCGCCGGCGCGAACCCCGCCAACGGCATCACGGTCTTCTTCCGTGACCTCGCATCGAACCTGACGCTCGGCATCGGCGACCTGTTCCTGCCGGCGAGCGAGTCGCTGCGGATCATCCTCAACTTCGGCCTCGCGGCCGTCGTGTGGATCGTGATCGGCATCGTCGTCTCGAAGCTGCTCAACGCCCTCGCGCCGTAGCCACGTCGGGGTGTCCCCGGACACCTCGTGACCTCCCCCGCCTCGGATAGGGTCGGACCCGTTCGCCGACCAGCAGGTGGAGGTCAGTCGCGGTGGCACTCGTCGTCCAGAAGTACGGCGGCTCGTCCGTCCAGGACGCGGAGCGGATTCGTCGTGTGGCCGAGCGCATCGTGCGCACGGGGAAGGACGGCAACGACGTCGTCGTCGTCGCCTCGGCCATGGGCGACACGACCGACGAGCTGACCGACCTCGCGATGCAGGTGCACCCCAGCCCGCCGCCGCGCGAGCTGGACATGCTGCTGACGTCCGGCGAGCGCATCTCCAACGCCCTGCTCGCGATGGCCATCAACGCCCAGGGCGGGCGGGCGCGGTCGTTCACGGGCTCGCAGGCCGGCATGATCACCACGGGCAAGCACGGCGACGCGCGCATCGTCGACGTCACACCGGGTCGCATCCACGCCGCTCTCGCCGAGGACCACATCGCGCTCGTCGCGGGGTTCCAGGGCGTGAGCGTGGACTCGAAGGAGATCACGACGCTCGGCCGCGGCGGCTCGGACACCACGGCGGTCGCGATGGCGGCCGCGATGAAGGCCGACGTCTGCGAGATCTACACCGACGTCGACGGCGTGTACTCGGCCGACCCGCGCATCGTCCCCGACGCGAAGCTGCTCGAGACCATCACCTACGAGGAGATGCTCGAGATGGCCGCCTGCGGGGCGAAGGTGCTGCACCTGCGCGCCGTCGAGTACGCCCGCCGCGAGAACGTGCCCCTGCGGGTGCGCTCGTCGTACAACGACAAGCCCGGCACGACGATCGTCGGGTCCATCGAGGAGCTCAGCGTGGAACAGGCGGTCCTCACCGGCGTCGCGCACGACCGGTCCGAGGCGAAGGTGACCGTGGTCGGTGTGCCCGACCAGCCCGGGTTCGCGGCGCGCATCTTCCGCGCCGTCGCGGACGTCGAGGTCAACATCGACATGGTGCTGCAGAACATCTCGCACCTGCAGACGGGCAAGACCGACGTGACCTTCACGCTGCCGCGCAAGGACGGCCCGCGGGCGGTCGAGGCGCTCGCCGCCGTGCAGCCCGAGGTCGGCCACGAGGACGTCATCTACGACGAGCACGTCGGCAAGGTGACGCTGGTCGGCGCCGGGATGCGCAGCCACCCGGGCGTCACCGCCACCTTCTGCGAGTCGCTGGCCGAGGCCGGCGTGAACATCGAGATGATGAACACCTCGGAGATCCGCATCTCCGCGCTCCTGCGCGACACCCAGCTCGACGACGCCGTCCGCGCCCTGCACGAGGCCTTCGACCTCGGTGGCGACGAGGAGGCCGTGGTGTACGCCGGGACCGGTCGGTAGGGCAGGAGAGACCATGACGACGCTCGCCATCGTCGGGGCCACCGGTGCGGTCGGCTCCGTCATGATCGACATCATCAACGCGCGCGAGAGCGTGCCGTGGAGCGAGATCCGGCTGATCGCCTCACCCCGTTCGGCCGGCCGGCGGCTGCGGGTCCGCGGCGAGGAGATCGAGGTCGTCGCGCTGTCGCCGGCGGCGTTCGACGGCGTCGACATCGCGATGTTCGACGTCCCCGACGCCGTCAGCGCGGAGTGGGCGCCGGTCGCGGTGTCGCGCGGCGCGATCGCCGTCGACAACTCCGGCGCCTTCCGCATGGACCCCGAGGTCCCGCTGGTGGTGCCCGAGGTCAACGCCGAGCAGGCGCACGAGCGCCCCAAGGGCATCGTCTCCAACCCGAACTGCACGACGCTGTCGATGATGGCCGCTCTCGGGGCCCTGCACCGCGCCTTCGGGCTGCGGGAGCTGGTGGTCGCGAGCTACCAGGCCGCCTCCGGCGCGGGCCAGGAGGGCATCGACCGCCTGCAGGACGAGATCGCCGCGGTCGCGGGCAAGGGCGTGGGCCACCGGCGTGGCGACGTCGCCGAGGTCATCGCGTCGGCGGGCCTGCCGGCGGAGTCGCCGTTCAACGCCCCGCTGGCGCTCAACGTGGTGCCGTTCGCCGGCTCGCTCAAGGACGACGGCTGGACCTCGGAGGAGCTCAAGGTCCGCAACGAGTCGCGGAAGATCCTCGGGCTGCCCGAGCTCAAGGTGTCGGCGACGTGCGTGCGCGTCCCCGTCGTCACCACGCACTCGATCGCGGTGCACGCGACGTTCGACGGGCCGGTGGACGTCGCCACCGCGCACCAGGTCTTCGCCTCGCAGCCCTCGATCGTGCTGGTCGACGAGCCCGAGGCCAAGCGGTTCCCGACCCCGGTCGACGTCGTCGGCGAGGACCCGACGTACGTGGGCCGCGTGCGCCAGGCCCTCGACTTCCCGAACACCCTCGACTTCTTCGTGTGTGGCGACAACCTGCGCAAGGGCGCGGCGCTGAACACCTACGAGATCGCCGAGGAGCTCGTCCGCAGCTGACGGGGCACCGTCCCTTTTCTTGACTCGTTCCAGTCTCGGTGGCACCGTGGAGCCATCATGACCCCATCGACCGGTCCTCGGGACGAGGCTGCGCCCACCGCCGCGGCCGCGCCTGCCGCCGGTCCGGCCCTGGACCCGCGCCACCACATCGCCGACCCGCGGGCCCGCCTCCGTCAGGCGGGCCTGCGGGTCACCGCGCCGCGGCAGGCCGTCCTGGGCGTGCTGGGCGAGCACCCGCACTCCACGGCCGAGGCCGTGGCGGCGGCGGTGCGCGCCCGGCTGGGGTCGGTCAGCACCCAGGCCGTGTACGACGTCCTCGCCGCGTGCGTCGACGCCGGTCTCGTCCGTCGCATCGAGCCCGCGGGCTCGGCGGCCCGGTACGAGACCCGTACCGGGGACAACCACCACCACGTGGTCTGCCGGTCGTGCGGGGCGACCGCCGACGTCGACTGCGTCGTCGGCGAGCCCCCGTGCCTGATCCCCTCCGACGCCGGCGGCTTCGTCATCGACGAGGCCGAGGTCGTCTTCTGGGGAACGTGCCCGACCTGCGCCGGAGCAGGAGCGGGTACCCGGGACTCGCGACGTGCCGTCCGCGGCGCCGTCGCCGTCCTGCACGAGAGCCACCACCACCCTGAGAGGCGAACGTGACCAATACGCATCGCTCCTACGCCACCGACGACGCCGGCATCCCGGCGCCGAGCCACGAGTTCTCGGCCACGGTCGGGACCGACGGGCCCCTGGTGCTGCAGGACCACTACCTCATCGAGCAGATGGCGAACTTCAACCGGGAGCGCATCCCGGAGCGCCAGCCTCACGCGAAGGGGAGTGGTGCGTTCGCGAAGTTCGAGGTCACCCAGGACGTCACCGCCTACACCAAGGCCGCGGTGTTCCAGCCCGGGGAGGTCACCGAGGGCATCATCCGCTTCTCGACGGTCGCCGGTGAGCGGGGCAGCCCCGACACCTGGCGCGACCCGCGCGGCTTCGCCCTCAAGCTGTGGACCCGCGAGGGCAACTGGGACATGGTCGGCAACAACACGCCGGTCTTCTTCATCCGCGACCCCATGAAGTTCCAGAACTTCATCCGCTCGCAGAAGCGCCTCGCCCGCAACGGCCTGCGCGACCACGACATGCAGTGGGACTTCTGGACGCTCTCGCCGGAGTCGAAGCACCAGGTCACGTGGCTCATGGGCGACCGCGGCATCCCGCGCACGTGGCGCCACATGAACGGCTACTCGAGCCACACCTACATGTGGATCAACGCTGCCGGCGAGGAGTTCTGGGTCAAGTACCACTTCAAGTCGGACCAGGGCGTCGAGTGCCTCACCGAGGAGGAGGCCGGCCGCCTCGCCGGTGAGGACGCCGACTACCACCAGCGCGACCTCTACGAGGCCATCGAGCGCGGGGAGTTCCCGAGCTGGACCCTCCACGTGCAGATCATGCCGTTCGAGGACGCGAAGACCTACCGGTTCAACCCGTTCGACCTGACCAAGGTGTGGCCGCACAGCGACTACCCCCTGCAGGAGGTCGGGCGCCTGACGCTGAACCGGAACCCCGAGGACTACCACACCGAGATCGAGCAGGTCGCGTTCGAGCCGAACAACCAGCCCCCGGGTCTGGGCCTGTCGCCGGACAAGATGCTGCTCGCCCGCGGGTTCTCCTACGCCGACGCGCACCGCGCCCGGCTCGGGGTCAACTACAAGCAGATCCCGGTCAACTCGGCGCAGGGCACCGAGGTGCACGCCTACACGGTCGCCGGCGCGATGCGCGTGCAGAACGTGAAGGACCCGGTGTACGCGCCCAACACCAAGGGCGGCGCGCAGACCACCGAGACGATCCAGCCGCCCACGTGGTACTCGGACGGCCAGATCCAGCGCGCGGCCTACGTGCCCCACGCCGAGGACACCGACGAGGTCCAGGCCCGCACGATGATGCTCGAGGTCTGGGACGACGCCCAGCGCGACCGCTTCGTCGAGAACGTCTCCGGCCACCTCGCCAAGGGCGTCGGCGACGACGTGCTGGCCCGCGCGTTCGACTACTGGAAGTCGATCGACCAGGGCATGGGCGAGCGCGTCGAGGCTCGCGTGCGCGAGCTCACGGGCAAGGAGCAGAAGGTCCTCAGCCAGAGCTGATCCACGCCTGACCTGCTGTTTCGGGAACAACCGCGGCCCGTCCCACGTTGTCGGTGGGGCGGGTCGCGGTGTGTCCGGGTGTTACGGCCACCGCCGCGACGGCTATCCCCACCGTGTCCATCGTGAACCGTGCGATCCACGGTCGTGAAGGAGTGAGCACCACCATGGCAGGAGCCCCGATCACCAGCCCGCTCTCCGACGACGCCAAGCGGGTCGTCGGGACGGTCCTCCAGGACAGCCTGACCGACTTCATCGACCTGTCGCTGACCGCGAAGCAGTGGCACTGGAACGTGGTCGGCAGCAACTTCCGCGAGGCGCACCTGCACCTCGACGAGCTCGTCGACCTCGCCCGCACCTACACCGACGAGGTCGCGGAGCGCGCCGCCACCCTCGGCGTGTCGCCCGACGGGCGCGCCGAGACGGTCGCCAAGAACAGCGGCCTGCCCACCACCGAGGAGGGCTGGCGCCAGGTCGAGGACGTCAACCAGGCGGTCGTGCAGACCCTCGAGACGCTCATCGAGCGCATGCGTGAGCGCATCGCCGCCACCGACGAGCCCGACCCGGTGACCCAGGACCTGCTCATCGCGCAGACCGCGAAGCTCGAGGAGGCCCACTGGATGTGGCAGGCGAAGACCGCCTGATCCACCTCCCCGTACTGAGCGAAGGGCCCCTTCGGTCGATCTAGTCGAGCGAAGGTGCCCTTCGCTCAGCTCGGGGCGGGCTCAGCTCGGGCGCGGGCTCAGGCCGGGACGGGCAGCCCCAGGGCCTCGCGGGCGAAGGCGATCTCGGCGACGGTGTGCGCGAGCGTCTCGGCGACGACCAGCGAGCCGTGGCCCGCGTCGTAGCGCACCATCGCGTACTCCCGGCCCCGCTCGGCCAGGGCGTCCAGGTAGTTGTCGATCTGCCGGATCGGACAGCGCGGGTCGTTCTCGCCCGCGAGCACCAGCACCGGGGCGCGCACCGCGTCCACCCACGTCAGCGGCGAGGCCTCGCGGTAGCGCTCCGGCACCTCGTCCGGCGAGCCGCCGAACAGCGAGCGGTCGAACGCGCGCAGTGGCTCCATCTCGTCCTCGTACGCGGCGAGGTAGTCGGCGACGGGCACGCCGGCGCAGCCGACCGCCCAGCGCTCGGGCTGGCGGCCCAGGCCCAGCAGCGTCAGGTAGCCGCCCCACGACCAGCCCTCCAGCACGCAGGCGGCCGGGTCGGCCAGCCCCGTCGACACCGCCCACTCGTGCACGGCGGCGACGTCCTCGAGCTCCGTGGTGCCCGGACGTCCCTCGATCGCGTCGCGCCAGGCCGAGCCGTAGCCCGACGAGCCGCGGTAGTTCACGTGCACCACCGCGAAGCCGGCGTCGACCCACACCGCGCGCACCGGTGACCAGCGGTCCTCGTCAGCCGCCTGCGGCCCGCCGTGGATCATGAAGACCGTCGGGACGCGCCCGGTGGTGCCGGCGGGGCGGGTGAACAGCGCGTGCACCGGACCACCCGGCCCGTCGACCCACGCGTCGTCGAGCGCCACCGACGGCGCCGGGCGCTCGCCGGGCGGGGCGAGCAGCTCGGTGTCGGTGCCGTCGGGGCGCAGCGCGCGCACCGACGAGGGGTACGCCGCCGACGACCAGCCGTACTCGACGGTGCCGTCCGGACGGACGTCGGCGCCGCCGACCGAGCCGGCCGCGGTGGGCAGGTCGGTGAGCTCGCCGGTGGCGAGGTCGTAGCGGTGCAGGGTCGTGCGCCCCGCGCGGGTGTGCGCGACGAGCAGGGCCGAGGCGTCGGGGTAGAAGCCGGCGGACAGGTCACCGGGCAGGTCGATGGCCAGCTCGGTCTCGGTGTCGGTGGCGAGGTCCCAGACCAGCAGCTCGTCGCGGCCCCGGCGCTCGTGGCCGACGAGCAGCCGCTGGTCGCCCTCGACGGGCGCGAACTCGATGGGGTCGAGCCCCTTGCCCTCGCCGTCGTGGCGCTCGCCGACGGTCGTGGCGTCCGACACCCGCAGCACCCGGATCGCCGGGTGGCGCGAGTCCCCGTGCTCGGCGTGCGAGATCGCCAGCAGCGTCTCGTCGCGGGAGAGCGCACCGATGCCGGCATCCTCGGTGTGGGTGTAGACGACGCGCGCCTCCCCGAACCCGTCGCCGCCGTCCTCGCTGACCGCCAGCGTCGACCCGTCGTCGGTCGACCAGCCGACGGCCACCGTGCGCCGGCCGAGCTCGAGGCCGGCCGGGTAGCCCGGGGCCGCGCCCGCGACAGCGGGGGACGCCGCGCCGCCGGTGAACGGCTCGCGGACCCACACCCCGAACTCGTCGCCGTCGGTGTCGTCGAACCACCAGATGCTCTCGCCGTCGGTGCTCGCCGCGCCGCCGCGGGTGCCCTGCGGGCGGTCGGTGACGCGGCGGTGGGTGTCGGCGGCCCGGTCCCAGGCGTAGATCTCCCACGTGCCCGTCGCGTTCGACGAGTAGACGCTGCGGTCCGGGGCGTCGCGGGCCCAGTCGGGCACCGAGACGCGCGCCGCGGTGAACCGGCCGCGCCAGCGCGCCTCGACCTCGGGGTCGGCGAAGAGGGCGTCGGGGACGGCGGGGACCGGGTCGGAGCGGCGGGCGGGCGACGACGTCATGCCCCGATCCTGCCCGCCGGTGTGCCACGTGCGCCGTGCGGACCGGGGCGTGGGAGAGGATGGTGCCGACCAGCACACACGGGGGGACACCAGGTGCGCGAGGAGCCACCGGAACTCGCGGGCCCGACGCCGAGTCGGGCACGCATCTACGACTACTTCCTCGGGGGGACGGAGAACTACGCGATCGATCGCGAGTTCGCCGAGGAGGCCGACCGCGTCTTCCCGGCGATGCGGCAGCTGTGCCGGGACCACCGGCGCTTCTCCCGCGCGGTGGTGCGCCACCTCGCGGACAGCGGGTTCGACCAGTTCCTCGAGCTCGGTTCGGGGCTGCCGACGGTCGACCACGTCCACGCGGTGGCCGCCCGGTCCGTCGCGGACCCGCGTGTGGTCTACGTCGACCGGGTGCCGGAGACGGTCGAGCACGCCGCGCGGCTGGTGGCCGACGAGCCCGGCGTCGCGGTCGAGTGCGCCGACGCGACCGACGTCGCGGCTGTCCTCGCCTCACCGGGGGTGACGGCGCTGATCGACCTCGATCGTCCCGTCGCGGTGCTGGCGGTGGCCCTGCTGCACAGCTCCACCGACGACGTCGCCCGCGCGACCGTGCAGGGCTACCGTCGGGCGCTGGCGCCGGGCAGCGTCATCGCCCTCAGCCACCCGACGGGACTCGCGCACCCCGGCCTGCGGGCCTGGTGCGACATCCGCCACTCCGGCTACTCCTACGCGCCCTTGCTGCGCGACCCCGACGACATGGCGTCCTGGTTCGAGGGCATGGAGCTGATCGGGCCGGGCTGGGTGTCCGCGCCCGAGTGGACGCCCGACGGGCCCGCGCCGGGGGCCGAGGTCACGGGCAGCGGGCTGTGGGGTGTGGTCGCGCGGGTGCCGTGACGGCCGGGATGATCGCTGCCGTGATGACCCCGTGATCGGCACCCAGCGCCACGACGCCGGCGTCCACGAGATCCGTCTCGACCGCACCGAGCGGCGCAACGCCCTCGACACCGCGCACTGCCGCGACCTGCACGCCGCGGTGGACGCCGCCGTCGACGGCGGGGCCCGCGCGCTCGTGTTGAGCGGTGCGGGCACGGCGTTCTGCTCGGGCGCCGACCTCGACACCGTCGGCGACACGGACTTCCTCGCCGCCCTCTACGGCATGCTGCACCGGCTCGCCGAGGTGCCGGTGCCCGTCGTCGCCGCCGTGCACGGTCCCGCGATCGGCGCCGGCACCCAGCTCGCGCTGGCCGCCGACCTGCGGGTCTGCTCCGAGGCCGCCGTGTTCGGGCTGCCGACCGCCGCACTCGGGCTGGCGGTCGACCCCTGGACCGTGCGCCGGCTCGCCCTCGTCGCGGGCGGCGGCGCGGCGCGGCGGCTGCTGCTCGCCTGCGAGCGCCTCGACCACGACGCGGCGCGGGCGGCGGGGCTCGTCGACCGCGTCGGTGACCGGGAGGCCGCGCTGGCCTGGGCGACCGAGATCGCGGCGCTGGCGCCCCTGACGCTCGCCTACAACAAGCTCGCCGTGGCCCGGCTGCTCGAGGACGCGCCCGTGCCCGACGAGGTGGCCGCGGCCTTCGACGCCTGCTGGGCGAGCGAGGACCTGGCCGAGGGCCGCCGGGCCCGCGAGGAGAAGCGGGAGCCGGTCTTCCGGGGCATCTAGAGCTCACCGGACCTGGCGACCACCACTCACGGCACCTCGTCGGACGACGGGGCGACGAGTCCGAGCGCAACCGCCCGCACGGCCGCCTGCACGCGGTTGCTGGCGCGGAGCTTGCGCAGGATGTGCTCGACGTGGGTGGCGACCGTCCGTCGGGTGACCCACAGCGTCGCAGCGATCTCGGTGTTGCTGAGGCCGTCGCACAGGTGGTGCAGCACCTCCAGCTCGCGGGTGGAGAGGGTCGTCCTTCGCCTGGCGCGAACGGCGGCGGCGAGGGGTATCGCGGTGCGCCGGGCCATGGCCAGGGCTCCCAGCGTTTCCGGCGTGACCAGTCTCTCGTCGAGACTCACGTGCAGGCTGCCGAACGGCCGCCCCCGCCGGTCGTCGAGCACCATCGACGATCCCTGGCGGAAGCCGGACGGGATCAGGTAGCCAGACGCCATGGGGCTGCAGCGGAAGCGCGGGAGTGTGTCCCAATGGAGAATCTCGGTCGGGCGCGACGCCACGAATCTGTAGTTCGGATCCTGGGTCATGAATTCGCCGAGGACGTAGGAGACGACTTCTTGTGCGTATCCCCGGCTCGCGACGACGACCTGTCGGTCGCGTAGAGAATCCTCTGTCGTCAAGAGCGCTGCAGCAAAGGGGACCTCTCGGTGCAGAGTGTCGAAGAAGGCCTCGGCGCGCCGACGCAGCGGCCGTGCGTCGGCCGGGATGAGCTCGTCCACGCTCACCTCCGGTCTCCGCTCGTCGAGCGATGCTACCGACGACGAACCCGTGCCGGGAGAGCGGCACGATCGGTCACCTGACCGATATCGCTTCGCGGTCGGCGTTCCTAGCGTCGGACGGGCCACCCCGAACGGTTGCGGACGCGCGTGATGATCGGAGGAACCATGACTCCACTCAGAGGCAACGACCTGGTGGACGACAGCATCGTCTTCGTGGTCGACATGATCAAGGACTTCCTGGATCCGGGCGAGGAGTTCGTCATCGACGAGGGCCGGTCGATGTACGAGAAGCTCAACGCCCTCCTTGTCCTCGCTCGGGAGCACCGCATCCCGATCGTGCACTCGGCCTCACAGGGGATGAACAATTCCCTCTACGAGGACCACTGGTGGCAGATCCGTGAGCGGGTGTCGTGCCAGGAGGGCAGTCCGACGGTCGACGTCGTCGATGCGCTCCGTCCCGCCGCCTACAGCGACCACGAGATCTACATTCCCAAGAGCAAGTACAGCCCGTTCTACGGAACGCGACTCGACACCTACCTGAGGAATCCGCCCTTCCTCGGGCGCAATACGATCATCGTCACGGGGATGGCGACGAACTTCTGCTGCTTCTGCACGTCGAGCGACGCCTTCAACCGCGACTACCGAGTGCTGTTCGTCGACGATCTCAACTGCACCTTCCCGGGCATCGACGGAACTCCGGCAGACGTCATGCATCGGATCACGGTGGAGACCTTGAAGCAGGGTTACGTCGAAGAGGTCGTCACGGCTCACGACGTGATGGAGCGCTTGACGCGAGACGCCGTGGCAGTGCCTGCGTGACTCCCGGCCCGCACCCGCGCTCGGCGCGGGTGCGGGCAACGGTGTGTTCTTCCCGGCGCTACTCGCCCGGCCAGTGGGCGAGGGTGTGCAGGTACTGCTGGCGCACGCCCTCGATGCGCTCGTCGAGGTCCTCGCGCCTCCAGTCGGAGACGTCCACCGGCGGCAGCACCGCGACCTGGACGACGCCGGGGTGGATGATCAACGCGTTGCGGCTCATCAGCGCGCCGGTGTTGCGGAAGACGAGCGGGACGATCGGCACCCCGGCCTGCATGGCGAGGTGGAACGCGCCCTTCTTGAACTTCCCCGGCGTCGGGGTGGGGGAGCGGGTGCCCTCGGGCGCGATGACGATCGATGTGCCCTCGCGCAGGCGCTGGACGGCCGGCTCCAGGGCCTTGCGGGCCTGGGCGTTGTCCGCGCGGTCGATGAACGCCGTCTCGAGCAGGCGCATGAGCCCGCCGAAGAGCACGTCGTTGGCGAGCTCCTTCTTCGCCACCGGCGCGAAGTTGCCGCGCAGGAGGCCGCCGAGCACGAGCACGTCGAGCTGGCTCTGGTGGTTGAACAGGAAGACCGCCGGCTGGGACTCCCAGATGTGCCGCGCGCCGTGCACGTCGAGCGAGACCCCGGAGGCCATGAGCGACAGGTCGCCACCGAGGCCGATGCCGAGGTTGAGCCCGGCGCGTCGGGACCCGCCGAGCAGGCCGATCCCCAGGCCGGTCGCGAAGCCCCCCATCATCCCGGCGAACGTGGCCGCGGTGCGGGCGATCTCCACCGGCGTCGTCCACGGCCGTCCGGTGAAGTCGACGACCGGCCAGGCGCGCTCGGCCGCCGCGCGCCGCAGGCCCGCGCTCGGGTTGACCGCGGCCGGGTGGGCGACGGTGGCGAGGAACGGCACGTCCTCGCCGCCGTTGGAGTACGCGAAGCTCGCGTCGAGGTCGACGTCGTGCGCGGCGGCGAACTCCTTGACCGCGGCGGCCTTGCCCTCGCCGTACGGGGAGCGGCCGTCGGGGCGTCCGGTGAGCGTGCCGTCCTCGTCGACCTCGACCGCCGTGTAGATCGTGTGGTCGACGCCGAGCGCCTTGGCCGCCGGCTCGACCTGGAAGCGCGTCGCCGAGCTGGCGAGCACGACGGTGTGGCCCTTCTCGAGGTGCGCCCGGATCAGCCGCCACGACTCGGGGTAGACGCTCGGGCCGATCTCGTCGCGGAAGAGCTGGTTGCCGATCTTCTCGAGCTCCTCCGGCGTGCGGCCCGCCCACGTGCGCAGGGTGATGCCGAGGAACTTGCGGAAGTCCTCCTCGTCGTTGAGCCCCTGCCAGCCGTTGGCGAGCGTGCCGAGCGTGGTGCGCGGGTGCAGGTCGAAGTGCCGGATGTGGTGACGGATGAAGGCCGTCACCGAGTAGCCGGCGATCACCGTGCCGTCGAAGTCGAAGAACGCGCCCACCTCGGGCCCGTCGGGCGCGGCCTCGACCGCGTCCATCAGATCCTGGAAGTGGTGGTCAGGGTCGGACACCCGCGGACTCCTGTCGGTTCGTCGCGTCGGTCTCGTCGATGGCCACGACCCGCTCCACCACCCCGCGGACCTCGGCGGCGAACGCGCGACGCCGGGTCGCGAGGTCGGGCCCGCCGGTGCCCGGCGAGGAGCTCGGGGCGAGCAGCCCACGGTTGGCGGCCAGCCGGATCGCCGACGCGAAGAGCTCCCGCGACAGCGACTCCGGCCCGTGCAGCTTGCCCTGCAACAGCAGCTGCTGCCCGACGGCGGCGCAGCGGTCGAGCAGCGCGTCCTGGTCGACGGGCGTGTCCGGGTCGTGCTCGGCGAGCCGCTCTGCCACGACCCACTGGGCGTCGACGAACGAGCGCAGCACGCGGTGTGCGCACAGGAACCGGCTCTGGCGCAGCATCTTGCGCGTGCGGGCGATGTCGCCGTCGTCCGAGCGCCAGTCGGGGTCGATGAGGGTGAGCTCGTCGATCAGCTCGGCGCGGAACGTCTCCTTGTCGGGGAAGAAGAACTCGTACTTGAGCAGGTCGCGCAGGTCGAGCGCGGCCTGGAAGCCCTTGGCCAGCGCCTCGCGCCCGGTCAGGTCGCCGACCTCGAGGATCGCCAGCTCGACGATCGCCCGGTTGACGAAGTGGTGGATCGCCGAGTTGCGGTAGAACGCGGCGACGATGTGGTGCCCGCTCTCCACCGAGAACACCGGCTCGGAGCCCTCCGTGTACGCGCTGACGACCTTCTCGCGGCGCAGCGAGAGCAGGGCCTCGGCGACGCCGCCGTTGGTGCGCAGCGACGCGATACCGGTGTGGGGCAGCCCGCGGGCGTCGACGTAGTCGAGCACCGGCTCCACCACGCGGCGGACCTGGGAGAGCGTCAGCGCGCGGTCGCGCACTCCGAGCAGCGCCAGCGCCGCGAGGGCGATCGGCGTCACCGGCGTGACCCGGTTGATGCGCACGAACACCTCGAACGCCGTCTTCTGCAGCGCGAGCCGGCGGGCCGCGGAATCCTCCGTGTCCTCGCGCGTGTCCTCGGTGGCGTCGTCCCGCTGGGCGTCGAGGGCGGGGTCGTTGGCCGCGGTGAGGGCGGAGCGCAGCGACAGGGGCTCGCCGAAGCTCACGTGCACCCCGCCGACGGGACGGCGCTGCGCCCGCGCGTAGCCGGCGAGCCAGCGCAGGCCCTCGGGCGTCTTGTCCGCCCCGGTCTGCTCGGCCGCCATCTGGTGCACTTCCTGCAGCTGGTCGTGGATGATCGACACCGGGACGAGGTAGACGTCCTCGGTGCGACGCGTCTCCACGGCGCTCGCCACGTCGGAGAGCAGCCCGTACTTCGGCGGGCGGAGCTTGCCGGTGCGGGTGCGCCCGCCCTCCATGTACCACTCGAGGTTGAAGCGCTTGGCGCACAACCACGAGAAGTACTCGCGGACCACGGCCTTGTAGACCGGGTCCCCACCGAAGCTGCGGCGGATGAAGATGATGCCGCTGCGGCGGGCGAGCTGCTCGAGCCCGAAGATCCGCAGGTTGTCGCCGCCGAGGACGTGGTTGCGCGGGAAGTCGTTGCTGCGCAGCACGTCGGCCAGCACGAACGGGTCGGTGTAGCTGCGGTGCGACGGCAGGAACACGAGCGCGTGCTCGGCGTTCAGCTCGCGCAGCGGCTCGAGCCCCGCGGTGTCGGCGTGCACCGTCCACGCCTTCTGGTGCATGGGGCGCAGGACGCCGGAGAAGAGGTCGACCGCGGCGGGGTCGAGCGAGGCGACGATGCTCTCGAGGTCGGCGGCGGCCTCGGTGGCCACCTCGTCCTCGGGCCGTCCCGTCGACGCCGCGAGGCGCTGGATCTCGCGGCTGAAGTGCGCCGACCCGACGATCTGCCCGGCGACCTCGCGCGGCACCTTGAACCGGTTGCCCGTGAGCGCCCGCTCGGCGCGGTCGAGCGCGAGGGTCGCCTGGCGGGCCACGAAGCGCACGAAGTCCGCCGTGTCGGTGGCGGAGCGCTCGCGGCGGTGCCGGCGCATGAGCTCGCGGACGGTGGCGGGGCGGCCGACGACGACGCGGTGCTGCGGCGGGGTACGGCGCGCGGCGCGGGCGCGGGAGCGCAGCGCCCAGCCGCGGGTGAGGACGTCGACGAGCCGCAGCAGGGTGCGGTCGGGCTCCGGGTCGTTCGACCAGACCACGCGCACGGGGACGAGCAGTGGGTTGTCGCCGCGGGTCAGGCGCCCGGCGAGCTGCTGGCCCTCGGCGGGCAGCACCTCGAGGCCGCGACCGCCCGCGACGTCGTGGCGGATCTCGGCGAGCCAGCGGTCGACCAGGCGGCGCTCGGTGCTCGACGGGGCGTCGACGAGGACGACCAGCGGCCGGTCACCCGAGTCCGGGAGCCTCGCCAGATCGTCCTGCGTGCTCAACGCCCACCCCTCGCGACGCCGTGCCGCGGTCACGTCGCGGCTGCTTGGTCCCCCGGACCCTACCCGCTGGGGTGGTCCGGGGACCCCCGGTGAGCGCGGGTCGGCGCCGGTGAGCGCCGGTGAGCGCCGGTGAGCGCCGCCTCGCGTCCGGCCACGGATGCGCGGGTACGCACCAATGGAGTCGTTGACCTCGAAACCATCAGGAGTCACCAGCGTGTCGATCATGCGCGCCGTCCAGGTCCCGCGAGCCGGGGGCGACCTCGAGCTCGTCGAGCGGGAGCTGCCCACGCCGGGCCGCGGCGAGGTCCGTGTCCGCGTGCAGGCCTGCGGGGTCTGCCACAGCGACATGTTCGCCAAGGAGGGCGTCCTGCCGGCGACGCCGTTCCCGATCGTGCCGGGGCACGAGATCGTCGGCACGGTCGACGAGGTCGGCCCCGACGTCCTCGGTGCCTGGAGCACCGGGGACCGCGTCGGCGTCGGCTGGTTCGGCGGCGCCTGCCACCACTGCGACCCGTGCCGCCGCGGTGACTTCATCACCTGCGAGAACGGGCGCATCCCCGGCGTCACCTTCGACGGTGGGTACGCCGAGGCGGTCGTCGTGCCCGCGGACGCGCTGGCGCACGTGCCCGCCGAGCTCTCCCCCGAGGAGGCGGCGCCGCTGATGTGCGCGGGCGTGACGACCTACCACGCGCTGCGCGAGAGCCCGGCGCGTCCGGGCGACCGGGTCGCGGTCCAGGGCGTCGGCGGGCTCGGGCACCTGGGCATCCAGTTCGCGGCGCGGATGGGCTTCGAGGTGATCGCGGTGTCGCGCGGGCGGGAGAAGGAGGACCTCGCCCGCAAGCTCGGCGCCCACCAGTACGTCGACAGCGAGGCGACCGACCCCGGCCAGGCGCTCGCCGAGATGGGCGGGGTCACGGTCGCGCTCGCCACCGCGACCAGCGGCGAGGCGATCTCGGCGCTCATCCCGGGCCTCGACCGTCGCGGGCAGCTGCTCGTCGTCGGCGCCGCGGAGAGCCCGCTGCAGGTCGACGCCATGAGCCTCATCGGCCCCGCCGCGGGCATCACCGGGCACCCGTCGGGCACCTCGATGGACTCCGAGGACACCCTGCGCTTCGCGCGGCTCACCGACGTCCGGCCGATGATCGAGACGCTGCCGCTGGAGCGGGCCGCCGAGGCCTACGACAGGATGATCAACAACGACGCGCGGTTCCGGATGGTGCTGACCACCGGGCAGTGAGTCCCGGTCCTCAGGACGGGCGGGCGAAGCCCTGGGCGATCCGCGTGAACGCCCAGGGCTCCTGCGCGATGCCGCTGCAGTCGTCGGCCTCGTCCTCGGTGCCGGGGCACGAGCCGTTGTCCCGGGCGAGCGACCAGAACCCGACGCCGCCGTAGCCGTTGCCGCGGGCGTCGTCGACGACGGCGCGGGCGTCGTCGGGCGTCGTCGTCATGTCCATGTCGTTGCGCCCGATCATGAAGGTGACGCCGACGCGGCGACGGACGTCCGCGGGCTCGCTGCCGGGCCAGATCCTCTCGAGCTGGCCCACCGCGGTGCGCGTCGCGCCGATCATCGCGTCGGCCCAGGCCCCCTCGTACGAGAAGTTCATGACCATGAGGTTCACGCGCGCCGCGACGCCGGCCGTGGTGGCGTCCTGGACGAGCCTGCGGGCGTCCGCGCTGAGGCCCTCGGTGACGCCGTCGACCTGCACGGTCAGCGTGACGCGTGTGCCGCGCTCGTGCTGGAGCAGCGCGAGGGCCTCGGCGATGCGGCGGGTCGACACGTCGCGTCCGGTGTCGGTCTCGACGTCGACGTCGAGGTGGTCGGCGCCCACCGCGTCGAGCGCGGCCGCGTAGGCGTCCGCGAGCGAGCGGGCGTCGGGACACGCGGTCTCGAGGTAGTCGCCGAGGGCCCCGCCCGACGACACGGTCATCCGCCCGCCGTGCGCCTTCAGCCCGGCCACGCGAGTCGCGACGGCGGGGTCGGTGAGGGGCGTGGTGCCGCCCCAGGTCGGCGCGCACGACTCCTCGGCGTCGGCGAGGACGAACGCGAGCACGACGTCGGCGTGGCCGGTGGCGTCGGCCATGTCGGTCATCGCCGGCAGGGGCGGGGTCGTCAGGTCGACGTACGGCGCGAACGCCACGTCGGGCAGCGGTCCCGCGGGCGCGGGGACACCCGGGCGGGCGGGCGCGTCGGCGAGACGCGTCCCCGCGACGTCGGCGAGCGCGGACTCGTGGACGGGCGTCTCGCCCGTGACCACGGGCGCGGTGACGAGCACCGCCACCAGCGCGGCGAGCAGCAGGGCGCGCCACGACGGACGGGCCGCGCGGCGCCTCTGGGGGCTCAGGTGTCCGCGGCGTCGTCGTCCGCGCCGCCGTCGGTCTGCTGCTGCGGAGCGTCGACCTCGTCCGGCTCCTGCTCGGCCTGGGGGACGGCCCGCTGCGCCCGCGGGGCCGGGGCCACCGGCTCGGCGGGCTCGACGACCTGGCGCGGGCCCGCGCGTGGCGCTCGTGCGGTGGTCGAGCGCGGCGTGCTGCGGGTGGTGGCCCGCGCGGACCGCGTCGTCGTGGTCGGCTCGACCTCGGCGACGTTGCGTGCGTCGACGGTCGGCGGGACGACGGCGGGCGGCGGGAGCGTGGCCGTGGGGGTGGGCAGCAGGGTCGGTGCGGCCGTCGGGCCGACCGGGCCGGCCACCGCGCCCACGGCGACCACGCCGACGTAGGACGCGCAGACCGCCGTCGCCGCGATCGCCACGGTGCGGAACCGCCGCGCCCGGCGACCGGTGCCGTCGGCGAAGACCGGGGTCACGGGGGCGGGCGTGTCCGGGGCGAGGGACGCGGAGGCCGCCGCGGTCGTCGCGCTGCCCGGCGCCGAGCGCAGCGCCGACCGGGGCACGATGTCGGCCGGGTCCGAGCGCCGGGCCGCGGGGCGGCGGGCGGGTGTGGGCGTGGCCTGCGTGGCGCCGGTCGGGGCGGCGCCGGTCGGGGTGGCCGTGGTGCTCGCGACCGCGGGGCTCGACGTCGCGGTCGTCAGCGCCGTGGCGGACGTCGGCGAGGCCGCGGGCCGGGCGGGCCGGACCGGTGCCGGCGGGAGCGGGGGGTGCTGGGTCGGCGCGTGGTGGGTCGGCGCGTGGTGGGTCGGCGCGGGTCGCGCCGTCTCGCGGGGCATCGGCGCCGCGTGGCGGGTGGTGGCGGGCGCAGGCAGCGGGCCCTGGTGCGGCACGAGGCCGGTGGGCCGGACCGGGGCGAGGTTCGGGAACGAGGGGTGCTCGCCGGCGCGCGGCACGGGACGGGGCCCGGGCAGCGCGTCACCCGGGAGGTCGGTGTGCCGAGCACCGACGGGCGGGGCGGGCGTCGCCGACAGGATGTCGGCGAGCCGCGGCGTCCGGCGCTCGTCCTCGCGGCGCACGGCGGAGCCCGGGACCGGGTCGGGCACCGCGCGCAGGCGACGGGACGAGTCGTCGACGGCAGCAGCCGCCCCGGGGCGGGCGTGCCGTCCCGCGGGCAGGGGGCCGTGGCCCCCGTCGCCCGGTCCGGCGTCGTGGTGCAGCGGCGTCCCCGGCGCGGCGTGCCGTCCGGCGGGCGCTTCCGGTGCCCGTCCGTGTCGCATGGTGTCCCCGATCCGTGTGAGAGCCCCCCGACAGGGTGATCCGAGGAAGGCATCGTCGGTCGACATCGTGTCGTTACCGGACGGAGATCGCCACGTGTGTGGTGCGGACGAGCGAGGCCACGTCACTGCTCCGGAACGACGAGAGCCCCCATCCGCTCAGCGGATGGGGGCTCTCGTGCGGCGTGTCGGGGTGGCGGGATTCGAACCCACGGCCTCCTCGTCCCGAACGAGGCGCGCTACCAAGCTGCGCCACACCCCGGAGGCGATCGCGCAGGGACGACTCTACCCGTCCGCCCCCGAGCGAGCTGACGGGGGCCGCCCCTCCCGGTCGTGGACCGCGGCACGCGTGGCACCGGACCCGACCGGCCGCGGCACGAGCTCGAGCAGCGTCGCCTCGGGCCGGCACGAGAAGCGCGCCGGTGCGTACGGCGAGGTGCCCAGACCGGCCGAGACGTGCAGACGCATGTGCGCCCCCCACCGCGACGTCCCGCGCGCCCGGGACCGGTCGATCCCGCAGTTGGTGACGATCGCGCCGTACCCGGGCAGCCGCAGCTGGCCCCCGTGGGTGTGGCCGGCGAGGACGAGGTCGTAGCCGTCGGCGGCGAACGCGTCGAGCACCCGCGGCTCGGGGGAGTGGGTGAGCCCGAGGCGCAGGTCACAGGGCTCGTCGACGGGCCCGGCGATGCGGTCGTGGTCGTCGCGGCCGATGTGGGGGTCGTCGACGCCCGCGACGGCGACCCGCACCCCGGCGACGGTCAGCGTGTGCCGGGTGTGGGTCGCGTCGAGCCACCCGCGCTCGAGCATCGCGGCCCGGAGGTCGCGCCACGGCAGCTCCGGGCCGAGGATCCGGTGCTGCGGGCGGAACAGGTAGTCGGCCGGGTTCTTCGGCTTCGGCCCGTGGTAGTCGTTGCTGCCCCAGACGACGACGCCGGGCCGGTCGAGCAGGGCGCCGAGCGCGCGCAGCACCTCCGGCACGGCGCGGGGGTGCGACAGGTTGTCGCCGGTGTCGACCACCAGGTCCGGCTCGAGCGCCGCCAGTCCCTCGACGAACCGCCGCTCGAGGCGCTGCCCCGGGCGCAGGTGCAGGTCGGAGAGGTGGAGCACGCGCAGGCTGCGGCCGGCCGCGGTCTCGGGGTCGAGGACCTCGAGACGGGCGCGGCGCAGCGCGAACCAGTGCCGTTCGACGCCCACGGCGTAGCCGAGGCCGAGGGCGCCGGCCGCGGTCACGCCGGCGCCCGCGCGCAGGAGCGTCCCGCCGAGGCCGGTCATCCGCCCGCTCCCGTCGCGGCTCCGGCCAGCGGCGGCGGGCCGCTCGGCGGCGACGGCGCCGCCGGCACGCGACCGTCGGAGACCTGCAGCGTCACGACCTGGTCGGGCAGCACCGAGCCCCGCGGGTTCTGGCCGACGACGGTGCCCGCGGGCGCGCGGTTGCCGACGGGCACCTGCTGCACCTGGAAGCCGGCGTCGCGCAGCTCGTCGGTGGCCTCGTCGGCCTGGTCGCCGATGACCTCGGGGACCTGCTCGTTCGACCCGCCCTGCAGGTAGCGCGGGGTCGTCGGCGGCAGCGGCGCGACCGGGAGCGGCGCGAAGATCGGGTTCATCGCCTTGAACCAGGTGCGGGCCGGGGTGGTGCCGCCGAAGAGGTTGCCGTCGCCGCACGGGAAGGGCGGGTTCTCGCCACCGCCGTCGCAGAGCGTCCGGGGTGACGACGAGTCGTCGAACGTGATGACGGCGCCCGAGTACTGCGTGTTGAAGCCGAGGAAGGCGGCCGACCGGTTGTTCTGGGTCGTGCCGGTCTTGCCCGACAGGGGCCGGTTCCAGCCGTTGGCCGCCGCGGCGGCGGCCGCGGTCCCGCCGGGCTGGTCGTCCTTGCTCAGCCCGGTCATCAGCGTGTCGGCCAGCGCCGGGTCGACGACCTGCTCGCACGGCTGCTCGGCGACGGGCACCGGCGCACCGGACGCCTCGGTGACCGACTCGATCGGGCTCGGCGGGCACCACATGCCGCTCGAGGCCAGCGTGGCCCCGACGTTCGCGAGCTCGAGCGGGCTGGTCGGCGTGACGCCGAGGGTGAACGAGCCCTGGTTCTGCTCCCGGGCGGTGTCGGCGATGGACTCGCCGCTCGGGCCGGGGTCCGCGAGCGAGCGCAGGCCGAGCTTGACCGCCATGTCGACGACCGGGGGCACGCCGGTGGTCTCCATGAGCTTGACGAAGCCGGTGTTCGGCGACTGCGCCAGCGCGTCGGTCATGGACAGGAACGGCGCGAGCCCCTCCTCCGCGTTGCGCACCGGGAACGGGCGCCCGGAGCCGTCGCGGTAGATCGGCGACGCGTAGCCGTCGGGCGGGATCGGCATCTGGTAGTTGATGCCGAGACCCTCCTCGAGGGCCGCGGCCGCCGTGAAGATCTTGTAGGTCGAGCCGGCGCCGAGGTTCACCGGCTCCCACGGCAGCCCGTAGCTGGTCTGGAGCGCGTCGCCGTCGACGCCGAAGATGCGGCTCGCACCCATGGCGACGACGCGGTGCCGGTCGCGGCCGGGCTGCACGGTGGCCATGACGTCGGCGACGTTGCGCTGCTGCGGGGGCACCTCGTCGTTCAGCGCCTGCTGCATCGCGTTCATGGCGTTGCGGTCGAGCGTGGTGCGGATGGTGTAGCTGCCGCGGTTGAGCTGCTCGGCCGAGATGCCGGACTCGCCGAGGTAGTCGACGACGTACTTGCAGAAGAAGGCGGCGTTGCCGGCGCCGATGCAGCCGTTCGACGGCGTGGCCAGCGGCTCGACGATGCCCAGCGGCGACGCGACGGCCTCCTGCGCCTGCTGCTGGGTGATCATGCCCTGGCCCAGCATCTGGTTGATGACCTCGTTGCGCCGGCCCGTCGCGGCCTGCGGGTGGCGGGTCGGGTCGAACTGGGTGGTCGACTGCACCATCCCGGCGAGCATCGCGGCCTGCGGGATCGTCAGGCGGTCGGGCGTGGTGTTGAAGTAGGTGCGCGCGGCGGCGGCGACGCCGTACGAGTTGTTGCCCAGGAAGACGATGTTGAGGTAGCGCTCGAGCACCTCGTCCTTGGCCTCGCGCTTGCTGCGCCCGGACGCGAGCTCGCGCTCGAGCTGCAGCGCCACGCGGACCTCGCGCAGCTTGCGGGCGTAGGTCGGCTCGGTGGCCTCCAGCCGCTCCGACTCGGTCTGCGCCGTGACGTAGAGCTGGTAGTTCTTGATGTACTGCTGCGTCAGGGTCGAGGCGCCCTGCTGGGTGGAGCCGGCGGTCTGGTTGGTCACCAGCGCGCGCAGCGTGCCGGTCCAGTCGACGCCGTCGTGCTCGTAGAACCGGCGGTCCTCGATGGCGACGATCGCCCCGCGCATCGCCGGCGACATCTGCTGCAGCGGCACCGGCGTGCGGTTCTGCTCGTACAGGTAGGCGATCGGCGCACCCTGGTTGTCCTGCACGGTCGTGACACCGGGCAGCTGCCCTGCCGCGAGGTCCGACGACGTCGCGTTGACGGTGTCGCTGGCGTCGTTCGAGAGCAGGCCCACGCCCCCCACGAACGGGAACGCCATCCCCGCCACGATCACCCCGGCGACCAGGCAGATCGCCAGGAGCTTGGTGATCGGTCGCACCTTCGCCCCGATGTCCCGTCCACCTCGCGCCACGGCGACGAGGGTACGCGGCCGGATGGGACACGCAGCGCAGCGGAGCTGGACCCGTCGGACGTGCGCAACCGCCGGCGCGTGCCGGGTCGACCCCACATCGTCAGAGATCCTTCCGATCCCGTTGTGGGTGGAACCGTCCGCTCCTACGCTGCGTCAGACCCCAACGACGGGCAGGACGCGCCCGGGGACCGATCCGGCGCGCGCACGAGGACCCACCTGCGGGGAGGTGTGTCCACGGACGAAGGGCCCGCACGGGGAACAGAGGGTGGGGACACGACGTGACAGGTGAGTCGGTGCCGTCGAGCGCGGCGACCTCGATCGACTGGCGGCACTCCGCGCGCTGCCGGGACGAGGATCCCGAGACGCTCTTCGTCCAGGGCGCCCAGCAGCGTGATGCGCGCGAGGTGTGCACGGCCTGCCCGGTGCGCACGGAGTGCCTGGCCCACGCGCTCGACAACCGCATCCGCTTCGGCGTCTGGGGCGGCATGACCGAGCGCGAGCGGCGCGCGCTGCTCAAGCGCCGCCCCGACGTCATCTCGTGGGCGGCGCTGCTCGAGTCGGCGCGGCGCGCCGCGGCCGCGAGCCCGCCGGCCAACCCGCAAGCCCCGGCCCGCCCGCGCCGCACGGCGCGTCCGGCGGCCGTCGAGGCGCCGCGCCCCGTGGAGGGTGCCGAGGGCGGCGGCCGGCGGCACGTCGGCTGATCGATCCGGGAGCGGGCCCGGTCGCCGTGCGGGCGACCGGGCCGTGGCTCAGGACGCCAGCCGTCGGCCGATCTCGCGCAGGCCCTCGAGGTCGTGCACGTCGGTGGCCATGGCCGGCACGTCGACGATCGGCACCGTCGGGTGCGCGCGGGTGAAGCGGCCCAGCACGCGGCGCTCCCGTTCGGCGGTCTCGACGCGGTCGGCGTGCAGGCGCAGCACCGCGGCCGCCAGCTCGTCGTCGGGAGACGGAGCGGAGCGGAGCTCGACCCGATCACCCCGCGAGGCCTCGAGGGTCTCGGCGCCCTCGCGCGCCCGCGCCCCGGACAGGGTCGCGTGCACGGGGTGGGTGCGGTTGAGCACCAGGCCCGCGAGCGGCATCTTCTCCGCGGACAGGCGCTCGACGAAGTAGCTGGCCTCGCGCAGGGCGTCGGGCTCGGGGGCGGCGACGACGACGAACGCGGTGCCCGGGGCGCGCAGCAGCTGGTAGGTCGTGTTCGCGCGCTCCTGGAAGCCGCCGAAGAGCGTGTCGAAGGCCTGCACGAACGCCGAGGCGTCGGCGAGCATCTGCCCGCCGAGGATCGTCGACACGGCCTTGGCGAACAGGTTGAACGTCGAGCCCACGAGCTTGCGGAAGGCGTTCCCGCCGGCGCGGGCGGGCGCCGAGAGCAGCCGGATCATCCGCCCGTCGAGGAACGACGACAGCCGCTGCGGGGCGTCGAGGAAGTCCAGCGCCGAGCGGGAGGGCGGGGTGTCGACGACGACGAGGTCCCAGGTGCCGGTGGCCGTGAGCTGGCCCAGCTTCTCCATCGCCATGTACTCCTGCGTCCCGGAGAACGAGGTGGAGATGGTCTGGTAGAAGGGGTTGTCGAAGATCGCCTGCGCGCGCTCGGGCGTGGTGTGGCCCGCGACCATCTCGTCGAAGGTCCGGCGCATGTCCAGCATCATCGCCTGCAGCTCGCCGCCCGAGCCCGGCGGCAGCGCGCCCGGCACGGTGCGCGGCTCGTTGTCGAGCTCCTCGAGCCCGAGCGACTGGGCGAGGCGCCGCGCCGGGTCGATGGTCAGCACCACGACGCGCCGGCCGTGCTCGGCGGCGCGCAGCGCGAGCGAGGCGGCGGTGGTGGTCTTGCCGACCCCGCCCGAGCCGCAGCAGACGAGCACCTTCGTCGCGCGGTCGGTGAGCAGCTCGTCGAGGTCGAGGTGACGGGGACGTCCCGGTCGCTGGTCGGCCATCACCGCACCCCCTGCTCGCGCAGCAGCTCGGCGAGCTCGTAGATCCCGCCCAGGTCCACGCCCTCGGTGAGCTCGGGCAGCTCCAGCTGCGGGAGGCCCGCGGCGTCGAGCCGCGAACGCACCGCGGCCTCGACCTGCACCCGCTCGGCGTGCTCGACCGTCTCCGACACCAGCCCGTCCACCTCGTCGTCCTTGAGGAACAGCCCCGCGGCCTCGAGCCCGGAGCGCAGTCCGGCGCCGAGCCCGGCGCCGGTGGCCGCCCCCGTCAGCGCCGTGGCCGGCAGGCGCGAGGGGCGGACGCGGTTGACCAGCACGGCGCCCATGGGCAGCCCGGCCTCGCGGATCTCGTCGACGGTGTCGAGGGTCTCCTGGACGGGGAGGTCCTCGAGCTGGGTGACGAGGTGCACCGCCGTCTGCGGCGAGTGCAACAGCTCGACGACGCCCTCGCTCTGCGAGTGGATCGGGCCGGTGCGCGCCAGCGAGCCCATCGCCTTGGTGACGTCGAGGAACTTCACGACGCGGCCGGTGGGCGGCGCGTCGAGGACGACGGCGTCGTAGAGCGGCACGCGCCGGCCGCCGCGGCGGTCCTCGCCGACGGTGCGCCCGACGCACTCCTTGACCTTGCCCGTGAGCAGGACGTCGCGCAGGCCCGGTGCGAGCGTGGTCGCGAACTCGATCGCGCCCATCCGCCGCAGGGTCCGGCCGGCCAGCCCGAGGTTGTAGAACATCTCGAGGTACTCGAGCAGGGCCGCCTCGGCGTCCACCGAGAGCCCGCGGACCTCGCCGCCGTCGGGGGCGACGGCGATCCGCTGCTCGGCGTACGGCAGGGGCGGGGTGTCGAAGACCTGGGCGATGCCCTGCCGGCCCTCGACCTCGACGAGCAGGGTCCGTCGCCCGCCCGCGGCGAGGGCCAGGGCCAGGGCCGCGGCCAGCGTCGTCTTGCCCGTGCCGCCCTTGCCGCTCACCACGTGCAGCCGGGCCTCGGCGAGGGCGGCGGGCCAGCGCTGATCGGTCACGCCGTCCACCCTAGGCCGGGCCGTCGGACGCCGCGGCCGGTGCGCACGGGGTCCGGGTCACAGCGGTGTCGGGGACCTTCTCTACCCTCGCCGACATGAGTGCCGAGGCCGTGAAGTGGGAGTACGCGACGGTGCCGTTGCTGACCCATGCCACCAAGCAGATCCTCGACCAGTGGGGCGAGGACGGCTGGGAGCTGGTCACCGTGCTGCCCGGACCCACCGGTGAGCAGCACGTCGCGTACCTGAAGAAGCCGCGGGGATGACCGCGTCCGGTCCTCGGGAGGCGCTGCGGTCGCTGGGCCTCGAGCTCCCGGCGGTGGCGGCGCCCAAGGGTGTCTACGTCCCGGCGCGGCGCAGCGGGAACCAGGTGTGGACGTCGGGCCAGCTGCCGCTCGTCGGTGGCGAGCTGCCGGCGACCGGCCTGGTCGGCGCCGAGGTCGACCCCGACGACGCGGCCGCCTACGCGCGGATCGCGGCCCTCAACGCGCTCGCCGCGGTGGACGCGCTCGTGGGGCTCGAGGCGGTGGCGTCGGTGGTCAAGGTCGTGGGCTTCGTGGCGTCGGCGCCGGGGTTCGGCGGTCAGCCCCACGTGGTCAACGGCGCGTCGGAGCTGCTGGGGGCCGTGTTCGGCTCGGCGGGCGAGCACGCCCGCTCGGCGATCGGAGTGGCGGCGCTGCCGCTGAACGCCCCCGTCGAGGTTGAGGTCGTCGTCGACCTCACGTGAGCTGGAAGGCGACCCACTCGGCAGACCGGGCGGGCGAGCGGTGACGCCGCGGGCGGATCGGAGCACTGAGCGTGGAATCGAGGACCGGGACCGGATCCTGGACCCCCTCGTCCGGCGAGGCCGAGCAGGCGTGTCACGACGTCCTTCTCGCCATGGCCGGGCGACTGCCGGACCGCCTGCTCTGGCGCCTGCGCGACTGGCTGTCCTGCGGCGCCCACGTGGCGCTGCGCACCGCGCTGCCCCGGGCCCTGCTGCGCCACCGCGTCGGGGTCACCGAGGACGAGCGCGCCCGGCTGCGCGCCGCGGTGCTCGCGTGGGGCGGGCCCGCCCGCCTCGTGGACGCGGTGCTGCACGTCGACGCGGTCGGCGAGCCGGCCGCGACGTTCCTCGAGCCCGGCACCGGTCCCGGCTGGGACGACACCGATCTCGTGCTGCGGGCCCTCGCCCCGGTCACCGAGGGGGTCACGGCGATCCGCCGCGCCTGGCGCGCCGGCTCGGGCGCGCCGGTCCGCGTGGTGCTGGTCGCCGCCGACGGCCACGCCGACCGTCCGACGCTGGCCGGCGCGGTGCAGCGCGCGCTGCGGGCCCGCGGCGAGGCCGACCCGTGCGTCGAGGTCCTCGGGCCGTCGGCTCCCCCCTCTCCCTACCACCGGGCCGCGCTGACGGCCTCCGAGGTGCTGTGGCGCTCGGCCGAGGGGCGCGTGCCGTCACCGACCCGCGCCGGGCAGGGCGCCCAGGCCGGGGAGCTGGTGGGCCATGGCTGAGCGCGACATGACCGGCGAGGACCGTCCGGGCGCCGAGCCCGCGCCGGGTCTCGCCCGCCGGCGCGCGCAGGACCCGCCGCGCATCGGCCGGCTCGGCTTCGGCGACCTCGGCGAGCTCCCCGACCTCGGCGGCCTCGCCGGGGGCGGCGGGGACCTCGCGAACCTCCCGCCGTGGTCGGTGCGCGACGAGCGCGCCAACGGTGCGTCCGGGACCGAGCGCCCCGACCGCGACCCGGTGGCCCTCGCCGCCTGGCGCCGCGTCGCCGAGCGCCGGCGCCAGCGCGCCGCGGGCCTCGGGGGCACGTCCGTGGGCGAGGCGACCCCGGCGGGCGGCGACGCCGCCGTGCCCGATCAGCCCTCCTCGGCCGAGCCCGTGGCGCCCGGACCTCCCGAGCCCGACGAGCCGGTGGTCGCGGAGCCGGCGGGGGCTGCGTCCGCGGAGCCTGCTGTCGCGGAGCCCGAGCCGACGGCGGCCGAGCCGGTCGACCCGGTGGCCGCGGTGCCGGACGAGGTCGAGGACGTCGCCGAGGACGTCGCGGAGGACCGTCCGGACGACCCCGTCGCCGCCGAGCCCGCGCGCGTCGAGGAGGAGCCGGCACCCGAGGCGGCCGTCGAGCCGGCGGCCGCCCGTGACGTCGAGCCCGTCGATGAGCCCGTGGTCCCCCGCGCCTCCGGCCCGGGCGACGACCCGCGGCCCGAGCCGGCCGCCGCGCGTGAGCCCGGCCGGGCCGAGGCGTCGGCGCCCGAGCCGCGGCACGAGCCGGTGGCCTCCCGCGACCTGGGCCCGGCCGACGAGGACGACCTCGCGCCGTGGTTCGGGTCCCGCATCGTCGAGCCCGAGGCCCGGGACGCCGGCGCCGGCCCCGGTCGGCGGCCGCCGGGGGCGCGGAACGCCCGCAGCGGTCTCGACCCGCGACCCGGCGGCACGCCCACCGAGGGCGGCAGCCGTCACGAGGTCCTGCTCTCGCTCGCCGGGCGCATCGACGACGACGCGCTGACCTCGGTGCGCGAGCTCGTCGCCGTCGAGGACGAGGCCGCGGCGGCCGAGCTGCTCGGCGGCTGCCTGCTGGCCGCCGGCGCGGGCGTCACCGCGCGCGAGCACGCCGTGCTCGGGCGCTGGTTCGCCGCGTCGCGCGTCGACCCCGAGCTGGTCGACGCCCTGCCCCGCGACCCCGACGCCGACCGTCGCGAGGACCACCGCTTCACCGCCGACCCGCCGCCCGGCGCCACCGCGGGCGGGGCCGGCGAGGCCGTCGCGCGTGCCGCCGCCCGCCTGCCCGGCGTCCAGCGCGTGCGCCAGTGCTGGCGGACGACGCCGGCGGGCACCGCGCCCGGGCCCGTGCCGCACCGCGTCGTGCTGGTCGAGACCCACTCGCCCGACGACTGCGAGCACGTCGCCCACCACGTGGCCTACGCGGCCCGCGAGCACGGCGCCGTGTCGGTCGAGGTGTTCGCCGCCGGCGCCGAGCTGCCCGCCTACCACCGCGCCGCCGTGCGCGCGGCCCGCCCGCTCGGGACCCCGCAGACGGTGCCCGCCGCGTCGACGCCCGCACCGGCCCGGTCCTCGGCCCCCGGGCCGGCGCCCCGCTCCCGCCCGGCGGTCGACCTCCGGCCCGAGGCCGCGCCGTGGCGCCGCCCCGCCGACGAGGTGCCGCCGTTCGGCGTGCCCGCCGCCCCGCGCGAGGAGCCCGACGAGCCGGTCGAGGAGGAGTACCGCACGGTCGCCGCCGCGGGCACCGACCCGCTCGAGCGCGCGGACCGCACCGACCCGGCGCCCGACGCCCGGCTGCCCCGCCGCACGATCGAGGCCCGCGAGCCGGTCCGGGAGGCCCCCCGCGAGCCGGTGCGGGAGACACCCCGCGAGCCCGGTCCGGTCTCCGAGAGCGACGTGGCGCGCGAGGCGCTGCGGGAGATGGCCCGGTCGATGCCACCCGAGCCGGAGCCCGCCCCGCCGCCGGCCGACACCGCCGGGGCACCCGACCGGCCCGCCGCCACCCCGCGTCCCGAGCAGGCCGAGCGCCCCGAGGCGCCCCGCCCGGCCCGGCCGGAGCCCGAGACCCGCCACGTCGGGCCGGAGCCCGAGAGCCGCGAGGACGAGCCGGAGCCGGAGACGGTCGCCCCCGAGGCGCCCGCGCCGGTCGACATCGACCCCGACGCCACCGCCGAGCGCATCGCCGCGCTGTGGCGCACCCCGCCGCCCGACGAGATCCTCTCCGACCAGCACCCGATCTCGTCCTGGACCGAGGGCCCGGTCGGCGTGACCTTCGGCCCCGACCAGGACGACCCCGCGGAGCCGCCGCGCAGCGCCGACGTCCCGGCGTGGCGCACCGAGGCGCCGGTGGACCCGGACGCGGCCACGGGCGACCTCCCGGTCGTCGGCCCCGCCCCCACCACCCCGCCGCCCACGCCGCCTGCCGCTCCCGACAACGGGAGCAGCAACGGCCGCGTGCGGCGCGCCCGGCACAGCCGCAGCGAGACCGGTGAGCTCGAGGTCCCGCCGGAGGCTGCTGAGTACAGCGCCGAGTACACCGCGGAGTACCCCGGCGGCCGCCCCACCGGGACCTCGTCGACCAACGGCCACCACCACGGCCCCGAGGCCGACGGGCACGACGCCGCCCGCGCGGAGCCCGCGACCGGCCCGGTCCAGCATCCCGGTGGCCCCGAGCCGACCGCTCCCGCCGCCGCGCAGGCCCCGTCCCCGACGCCGCCCGCGTCGTCGGGACCCGACTCGTTCGACGTGCAGCTCTCCGAGCGCGAGCGGGAGCTGCTGGCCCGCCTGCACGAGGAGCTCGCGTCCCGCGAGCGGCTCGCGGCCGACGCCCCGGACCCGCTGCTCGGGCGCCCGCCCCAGCAGCCCCCGCCCCCGCCCGGGTCGGAGGACACCACCGCGCCGCGGCCCCGTCCCACCGGGCCCCACCCCGGCCCGGGTCGTCCCGGCCGTCCGGGAGGCCCCGGGCCGTGGCAGGGCCCGCCGCCCGGCGTCGCCGGCACGAACGGCGCCGGCACCAACGGGCACCCCCACGGTCCCGTCAACGGGCACGGGCTGCCGCGTCGAGGAGATCACGACGACCAGGACGGGCCGCCGCGCGACGCCTAGGGTGCGGCTCGTGACCACCGAGCTCGTCGACCTGCCCCCGCGGTTCGGGATGGACCGGCCCGCCTTCGACCGGCTCGGTAGCCGCCCGCCGGGCGAGCTGCGCCTGGCGTCGACTGTCGTCCTGCTCCGGGACGCGGCCGCCCGGTCGGGCATCGAGGTGTTCCTGCTCGAGCGCGCGGGCGAGATGGCGTTCGCGGGCGGGGTGTCGGTGTTTCCCGGCGGTGGGCTGGACGCCGCCGACCGCGAGGCGCTCGCGGCGGGTCTCGTGGACGAGGCCACGGCCGCCGCGACGGCCCGCAGCTGGGCCACGACGCCCGAGGGGGCGGCGGCGCTGCTGGCGTGCGCGGTCCGCGAGACGTTCGAGGAGACCGGGGTCCTGCTCGCCGGCACCCGGCCGTCCGACGGCGCCCGCGAGCGACTGACCGCCCGCGAGATCGGCCTGCGCGACGTCCTGCCCCGGCTCGACGCGGAGCGGCTGCGGCCCTGGGCGCGCTGGATCACCCCCGAGGGCATGCCGCGGCGCTACGACACGGCGTTCTTCCTGGCCACGGTGCCCGAGGGTCAGGAGCCCGACGGCGCGACCACCGAGGCCGTCGGGGCCGGCTGGTGCGCGCCCGCGCAGGCGCTGCGCGAGTGGGAGGACGGCGCGCGGGCGCTGATGCCGCCGACGTGGGCCGTGCTCTCCGAGCTCGCCGACGCCCCCGACACCGTGACGCTCCTCGACCGGGCGACCGGCCGGCGCCCCGAGCCGGTGACCCCGCAGTTCCGCCCCGGCGACGACCGCGTCGGGCTCGCCGTGCCCCCGCACGCGTTCGGGGCGGCCCGGTGAGCGGGCGCGTGGTCCCGGGGCCGGACACCCCCGAGCACCCGGCCTACGAGCAGCTCCGCCCGGTGACCGCAGCCGCCTCGGTGGTGCTGGCCGACAACCCGTCGCCGATGACCCTCGACGGCACCAACACCTGGATCCTGCGCGCGCCCGGCCAGGCGGGCTGCGTGGTCGTCGACCCCGGGCCCGACGACCCGACGCACCTCGACCGCCTCGCCGCGTGCGGGCCCGTCGAGCTCGTCGTGCTCACCCACCGCCACCTCGACCACACCGAGTCCGCCCGCACGTTCGCGGAGCGCGTGGGCGCGCCGGTCCGGGCGCTCGACCCGACGCTCGTGCTCGGCGCCGAGGGCCTCGGCGCCGGGGAGCGCCTCGCGGCGGCGGGGCTGGACCTGCGCGTGCTCGTCACGCCGGGGCACACCGACGACTCGCTGTGCCTGGTGGTCGAGGACGACGCGAGCGTCCTCACCGGCGACACGGTCCTCGGGCGCGGCACGACCGTGCTGGGCGACCACGACGGCGCGCTGACCGAGTACCTCGACTCCCTGCGCCGGCTCGCGGAGCTGCCCGAGGGCACGACGCTGCTGCCCGGGCACGGACCGGACCTCCCGGACGCCGGCGACACCGCCCGGTACTACCTGCGCCACCGGGAGCAGCGCCTCGACCAGGTCCGTGCCGCGCTGGGCGAGCTCGGGCCCACGCCCACGCCCCGCCAGGTCGTCGAGATCGTCTACGCGGACGTGGACGAGGACCTGTGGCCGGCGGCCGACCAGTCGGTGGCGGCGCAGCTCGCCCACATCCGGCGCGTGGGTTAGCGGGCTCGGCGCGCCAGGCGGTCCGGCTCGAGGATGAGGACGCTCTTGCCCTCGAGGCGCAGCCAGCCGCGGGCGGCGAAGTCGGCGAGGGCCTTGTTGACCGTCTCGCGCGAGGCGCCGACGAGCTGGGCGATCTCCTCCTGGGTGAGGTCGTGGGTCACGCGCAGGAGGCCGGCCTCCTGGGACCCGAAGCGCTGCGCGAGCTGCAGCAGCGCCTTGGCGACGCGGCCGGGCACGTCGGTGAAGATGAGGTCGGCGAGCAGGTTGTTGGTGCGGCGCAGCCTGCGGGCGACCACGCGCAGCAGCTGCTCGGCGATCTCGGGACGCTGGGCGATCCACTCGCGGAGCGCGTTGCGGTCCATCGTGTAGGCGCGCACGTCGGTGACGGTGGTGGCCGTCGAGGTGCGCGGGCCCGGGTCGAAGATCGAGAGCTCGCCGAACATGTCCGACGGACCGAAGATCGAGAGCAGGTTCTCGCGTCCGTCCGGTGACCGACGGCCGATCTTCACCTTGCCGGTCGAGACGATGTAGAGCCGGTCACCCGGCTCGCCCTCGTTGAAGATGACCGTCCCGCGCGGGAACTCCACGCGCTCGAGGGACTCCGTGAGCACCTCGATCGCGGCGGGGTCCACCCCCTGGAAGATCCCGGCCCGCGCCAGTACCTCGTCCACCGTGCGCTCCTCGCCCACTCTCGCTCAACCGCGCGCGGGCGCCGGGCTCTCGGCCCGCGTCCGCACCTCTGTGTCACCAGTCACGTCCGCCGCAGCATAGTCACGTGTCGACCCATGATCGCGCCACGCGGGGTCGACGGACGTCACCGCATCGGGGTCGTTCGCCCGATCCCGATGCAGGTGTTCGCCCGATCGGACCATGATAGCGCCTGAGATCTCCGCGACGTCGCTGCCGTCCGTGAGCGTCAGGCCCGTTCCTTGGTGCGGCGGGGGCCGAGGCCCCCGCGCTTCCCGAGGTTCCGGAGGCGGAACAGCTGGAGCGCACCGCCGATTCCCTGCCGGAACAGGGCCTTGACCTCGTCGGGACGGGCGCGCTCGAGGAAGTCCTCGACCTCGTCCTCGCGCACGGTGCCCGACCGCAGGCGGGTCTCCAGGCGCTCCATACCGAGCGCGAAGACCATCACCAGCAGCGGGATGAGGATGGCGAGCCAGGCGGTCATGGTGCGGTCATCGTCCCGCACCGTGCCGTGACGGTCCGCACCGGGGCCCGGGTCGGGCGTGTCGGGGTGCCACGCGGGACAGTCGTCGTCGAGCGGTCGTCGCGGCATCGCCGGGCACCCGTCCGGGACCTCGGGGGCGGCGTCCTACCCTGGGTGGGTGAGCAGGGCAGCCCGCGCCGGTGGTGAGGAGAGCCGACTCGCGCTCGTGCGACGGGCCCGGCGGATGCACCGTGACCTCGCGGTGGCGCACCCGGACGCCCACTGCGAGCTCGACTTCACGTCGCCGCTCGAGCTGCTCGTGGCGACGGTGCTCTCCGCGCAGACCACCGACGTCACCGTCAACCGCGTGACGCCGGCCCTGTTCGCCCGCTACCCCGACGCCGCGGCCTTCGCCGGGGCCGAGCGCACCGAGCTCGAGGAGATCCTGCGGCCCACCGGCTTCTACCGGGCGAAGGCCGAGTCGGTGACGAAGCTCGGCGCCGCGCTGGTCGAGCGCTTCGACGGCGTCGTGCCCGGGCGTCTCGAGGACCTCGTGACCCTGCCCGGCGTCGGGCGCAAGACCGCGAACGTGGTGCTCGGCAACGCCTTCGACGTCCCGGGGATCACGGTCGACACGCACTTCGGGCGCCTCGCGCGCCGCTTCGCGTGGACCTCGGCGGAGGACCCGGTGCAGGTGGAGAAGGAGGTGGGCGAGCTCATCCCGCGCAAGGACTGGACGATGCTCTCCCACCGGATGATCTTCCACGGCCGCCGCGTCTGCCACGCCAAGAAGCCGGCGTGCGGGGCCTGCTCGCTGCGCCGCGACTGCCCGGCGGCCGGGACCGGCGAGATGGACCCGGTCAAGGCCACGAAGCTCATCAAGGGCCCGGACGCCGACCACCTGCTCGCCCTCGTCGGCCTCACGCGGTGACCCGCGCCGAGGTCCGGGCCACGCTGGTGGTCGTGGTGCTGGCCGTGGTCGGCGTCATCGCGCTGTGGCCGCGGGAGAGCACCCCCGCCCCGGCGACCGACCCGTCCTCGGTGCTGCAGCCCGCGCCCGCCGCCGGCCCGGACGACCCGGGCGCCCTGGCCGACGCCCGCGACGCCGCCGAGCTCACCCCGTGCCCGACGCCGACGCCGGGGGCGACGCCCGTGCCGGCGCTCGCCGGCGTGACCCTGGAGTGCCTCGGTGCGCCCGGCCCGGTCGACCTCGCCGCGGCGCTCGCCGGGCGGGACACCCTGGTCAACCTCTGGGCGTCGTGGTGCGGGCCGTGCCGCGAGGAGATCCCGGCGCTGCAGGCCTACACCGAGCAGCCCGGTGCCGTCGCCGTGGTGGGTGTCGACGCCGCCGACCGCGCCACCACCGCCCTGGCGCTGCTCGAGAGCCTCGGCGCGCGCTACCCGTCGGTGAGCGACCCGGCGCAGGTCGTCGGGCCGAAGCTCGGCGCGCCGCCGATCCTGCCCGCGAGCGTGCTCGTCCGCGCCGACGGCACGGTCGTCGACATCCCGCCGCAGGTCCTGCGCACCCCCGACCAGGTCCGGGCGGCGGTCGACGCCGCACGCGGGGGTGCCGGGTGAGCGACGAGCACACCGTCCGCCCCGAGGCCGCGCCGTCCTGGCTCGCGCCGCTGGTGGACGCGTGCCGCCGCCTGGGCCCCGACGACGTCCCGTTCCGCCGGCGCCCGGCCCCGGGCGCGCGCCGGGCCGCGGTGCTCATGCTCTTCGGCGACACGGGGGCGGGCCCGGAGCTGCTGCTCACCGAGCGCGCCGCCGACATGCGCTCGCACGCCGGGCAGGCCGCGTTCCCCGGCGGGTCGATCGACCCCGAGGACGCCGGCCCGGTCGCCGCGGCGCTGCGCGAGGCCCGCGAGGAGACCGGCCTCGACCCCGACGGCGTCGTCCCCCTGCTGACCCTGCCGCCGCTGACCATCCCGGTGACCGGCTTCGCCGTGACGCCCGTGCTCGCGCACTGGGAGCGCCCGGGGCCGGTGGGCGTCGTCGACCCCGGCGAGACGGCCTCGGTGGTGCGCGTGCCGGTCGCCGCGCTGGCCGACCCGGGCGCGCGCTTCCGCGTCACGGGGCCGTCGGGGTACGTCGGTCCCGCGTTCGCCGCAGGAGGACTGCTCGTCTGGGGCTTCACGGCGGGTCTGGTGGACTGGATGCTCACCCTGGGCGGGTGGGAGAGACCGTGGGACGGTTCGGACGTGCGTGACCTCGACGTGGTGTGGGCGCAGCGGCACGACCTGAGCGCGGCGAGCACGGCGACGACCGCGACCACCACGTCGAGCCGGCCGGGTGCGGCCGCCGAAGGAGGGCCGTTCCGGTGAGCTGGGTCGACGTCGTCGTCGTGCTGCTCGCGATCGCCGCGGGCATCTCGGGCTGGCGCCACGGGCTCGCCGTCGCCGCCCTGAGCTTCCTCGGCGTGCTCGGCGGGGCGCTGCTCGGGCTGAAGATCGCGCCGGCGCTGGTGGACGCGTTCGAGGGCACGACCGCGCGGATCGTCGTCAGCGTCGTGCTCGTCGTCGCGCTGGTCGCGATCGGCGAGACGCTCGGGGTCTACCTCGGGCGGGCGGTGCGCGACCGCATGCGCCTGCCCGCCGTGCGCACCGTCGACTCGGCCTTCGGGTCGGTGCTGCAGGCGATCACCGCGCTCATCGTCGCCTGGCTCATCGCCCTGCCGCTCGCGGGCTCCTCGGAGACGGCGCTGGCGTCGTCGTTGCGGGACTCGCGGGTGCTCGCCGGTGTCGACGCCGTCATGCCGACCCCGCTGCGCCAGCTGCCCAACGAGCTGCGCGCGCTGTTCGACGCCTCGGGCTTCCCGGACGTGCTCAGCCCGTTCTCGTCGACCCCGATCGCCGACGTGCCGCCGCCGGAGGCCGCGCTCGTCGAGGACCCGGTGGTCCAGCAGGCCCGGGCCAGCGTGCTCAAGGTCCGCGGGCGCGCGCCGTCGTGCCAGCGCGCGCTCGAGGGCACCGGGTTCGTCGTCGGCCAGGGCCGGGTGATGACGAACGCGCACGTCGTGGCGGGGACCGACGAGGTGTCGGTGGAGGTCCCGACCTCCGACGGCGACTCGCGCACCCGCTCGGCGCGCGTCGTCTACTACGACGACGAGGTCGACGTCGCCGTGCTCGCGGTGCCCGGCCTCGAGGCCCGGCCGCTGGAGTTCGACTTCCGCGGCGCTGAGACCGGCGACAACGCGGTGGCGCTCGGCTACCCGCTCGACGGGCCGTTCTCGTCGTCGCCGGCGAAGGTGCGCCAGCGCATCCAGCTGCGCGGACCGAACATCTACGAGAGCGAGACCGTGACCCGCGACGTCTACACGATCCGCGGGCAGGTGCGGTCGGGGAACTCGGGCGGCCCGCTGGTCGACCCGAACGGCAACGTCATCGGCGTGGTCTTCGGCGCGGCCGTGGACCAGGGCGACACCGGCTTCGTCCTCACCGCCGACCAGGTCCGCCCCGCCCTCGAGGCCTCCCCGGGCGCCACCGGCCGCGTCAGCACCGGCTCCTGCGCCGCCTAGCTGTACACCTAGCCGGCTTCCCCGGGCGGCTGTGCCAGCGTGGCGTCCACGCCGGCGTTCAACGCCAGGACAGCCCCCACGATCACGCGTCGTCGAGGAAGTCCAGCAACGCGTCGGTGACGTGCTGCGGTGCCTCCTGGTGCGGGAAGTGCCCGACGCCGTCGAGTCCCCGGTACCGGAACCCAGCGTCGCACCACCGCGCCGAGGCGCGCGCCACGCGCTCGGGCACCCACGGGTCGTCGGCACCGTGGACCTGCAGCACCGGCACCGTCACGTGCCGCCCCATCGCCGCCGCGTAGCGCGCCCCGTCGGGCCGGAACTGCGAGCGCACGCACCAGCGGAAGCCCTCGATCGCCGTGTGCGCCACCCGCGGCAGGAGCATCGCGGCGCGGTGGTGGTCGGCGACCTCGGCGAACTCCGGCGCCACGACCCACCCGGGCCCCGAGCCCGCGCGCAGGAGCTCCTCCACCCACGCCCCGCCGTCGCGGCGGATGTGACGCTCGGGCAGGCGGGGCGCCTGCACCGACAGCAGCGTGCGCACCGCCGGCGCCCAGGGCCGGCGACGGGCGGCAGCGCGCGCCGTGCGCGGGTGCGGCGCGGCGAGCACCGCCAGCCGCGCCACCACGCCCGGGCGCAGCGTCGCCAGCGTCCACGCGACGGCTCCGCCCCAGCCCGCGCCCACGACCGTCGCCTCCCGCGCCCCCAGCGAGCGGACGAGGCCGGCGGCGTCGCCGGCGAGGGTCCACAGGTCGTAGCCGCGGGGCGGGCGGTCGGAGTCGCCGTAGCCGCGCAGGTCGGCGGCCGCGACGCGGTGCCCGGCGGCGGCGAGCGCGGGCAGCTGGTGGCGCCAGGACCACCAGAAGCCCGGGAAGCCGTGCAGCAGCAGCGTCAACGGCCCGGACTCCGGACCCGCCTCGGCGACGTGCAGCTGCACGCCGTTGGCCGAGACGGTCCGGTGGGTCCAGGGGCCGGGGATGTCGACGGCGGACCCGGAGGTCGGGACGGTGCTCAGGCGGCGTCCGCGCGGCCGCGACTGAACACCGCGACCGACTCCTTCGCGCTCTCGATCGTGCGCTCGGGGGCCCGGATCTTGCGGACCTTGAGGTAGCCGAGGAAGCCCATGAGACCCGCGAACAGGACCATGAGGCCGAAGGTGACGGCGTAGCCCGCCCACTGCTGGCTCGGCCAGATGAGGTTGAACGCCTCGGACACCGCGATGAAGAGGAAGAAGAGGCTGAACAGCGCGACGACGCCGGCGACGACGAAGAAGACGCTGCCCTGCACGCCCTTCTTCACCTCGGCGGTGATCTCGGTCTTGGCGAGCTCGACCTCGGCCCGGACCAGGGTCGAGACGTGCGTGGTGACTTCCTTGACCAGCGAGCCGACGGAGGCGTCGCCCTCCTGGCGCACGGGCTCGGCGTTGAGGGGGATCGACGGCACGACCGGCGGGTTGGACGGGCCGCTGGCCGGCTGCTCGGGGCGGGTCACGGGCGCTCCTGGCGGTGTTCGGTCGCTCGGGACGGATCGGCGAGCGGGTGCTGAGGTCGGTCATCGTGCCACGTCACCGGCGGTTCCCCGCGCTGCACGGCAGGGTGGACGCTGATCACGGTCGGCGTCGGTCTTCCCCCCGACGGCGCGGCGTACTCCGCGACTTCCCCCGAACGGGGCTACTCGCCCGTCGGGCGCCGGCGCAGGGCCTTGACCGCGCCCTGGCGGCGCTTGCTCTCCAACCGGCGCCGGCGGGCGGCCCGGGACGGCGCGGTGGGGCGGCGGCTCGGCGGGTCGGGGGCGAGGGCGTCGCGCAGCAGGGCGGCCAGGCGGTCGCGGGCGGCGCGGCGGTTGCGGCGCTGGGCGCGGTCGTCGGCGGCGACGACGGTCAGGACGCCGTCGTGGAGGCGCGGTCCCAGCCGGTCGAGCAGGCGCTCGCGGACGACCTCGCGCAGCGGGGCCTGGTGGAGGTCGACCGAGAGCTCGACGCGCGAGTCGGTGGTGTTGACGCCCTGCCCGCCCGGGCCGCCGGCGCGGGAGAAGCGCCAGTGCAGCGACGCCGCGGGCAGCACGACGTCGCGGGTGACGACGAGGTCACCCGCGACGTCGTGATCAGCCGTCGGCACATCCGCAGGATGCCCGCTCTAGCTGCGCGGACCCACCGGGAGAACGGTGCGGCCCCACGTGGCGTTGGTGACCACGGCCGCCGAGGCGTACCAGGCGATCAGCGCGGACAGGAGGCCCACGAAGCCACCGACGGTCGCGATGCCGTCGACACCGGTGAGGTCACCGATGGCGAGCAGGGCGAAGGTCAGGAACAGGGTGGCGAACACGCCGACCAGCGCGCCCGTGGTGCGCAGCGACGCGATGAGCATGTAGAGCGTGAAGATGGCCCAACCCACGAGGAAGAGGCCGGTGGCCGTGGTGATCCCGGCCTCGGGGACACCCTTGGCCTGCATCTCCGGCTCGATGAACTGCACGTAGGCGGCGAACGCGAGCCAGAACGCCCCGTAGGAGCAGAAGGCCGTGGCGCCGAAGGTGTTGGCCTTGCGGAACTCCCACAGCCCCGCGACGAACTGCGCGATACCGCCGTAGAACAGGGCCAGCGGCAGGACGGCGGGCTCCAGGGACTCCGGGGCCAGGCCGGCGTTGAAGAGGCTGAGCACGAAGGTGGTCAGCGCGAACGCGGCGAGCCCCAGAGGTCCGGGGTCGGCGATGCTCGCGGTCGGGTCGGCGGGTGCCTGCTGCGGGGCCTGCTCCCGCGTCGGGGTCGGTGTGGCGCGCTCCTCGCGCAGCTCGGCCGTGCTCGACATGCTGGCTCCTCTCTACCCACGCTGTGTGTGGTGACGATCACGTCGAGCGAGACTGCCCAGCATGTGGGGCGCGCTACTCCTGTCCTCGTCGCGAAACCGATACAGGTCCGTTCGGCGGTATGCGCGGAGACCGAGCGGGCGTGTGACGTGGGCCGGCGACGGCCGCCTGCGAGCATGGCCCGCCGTGGCCGACCCGCTGGAGCCCCTGACCCGCCTGCCCGGCGTCGCGCAGGACGCCGACGCCGTCCGCGAGGCGCTGACGCGGGTGCACAACCACCGCACCAACCGTCGCGGCTGGCCCGCGACGGCCGCCGAGGCGTCGGTCCGCGCGGCCCGGGCGTCGGCGAGCCTCGACGGCGGGTCCGCCGAGCTACCCGCCGACGGTCCGGTCACCGACCCCGTGCTGGCGGGCTCGCTGCGCGTGGCGGAGGCGCTGGGCGGGCTGCTGTCGGCCTGGCGATCGGCGCCGCGCCAGGCGCTCGCCCGGCTGCACGTCCTCGCCGCCGCCGACCTGCCCGGCGTCACCGACGACGACCTCGGCCGCCCGCGCCGTGACGCCGGGGTCGGCGAGCGCCTCGACGCCCTCGCGGGACTGGTGACGGGCGGGACGGCGGTGCCGGCGCCCGTCCTCGTCGCCGTCGTCCACGGCGAGCTGCTCGCGCTCGCGCCGTTCCCGACCGCGACCGGCGTCGTCGCCCGCGCCGCCGCCCGGCTCACCGCCGTCGCCACCGGCCTCGACCCCAAGGGCCTCGCGGTGCCCGAGGTCGGCCACTACCGGGCCGCCGACGAGTACCGCGAGGCCGCCGCCGCCTTCGCGACCGGCGAGCCCGAGGGCCTCGCGCGCTGGTTCGCGCACTGCGCGGCGGCCTGGCAGGTCGGGGCGCGCGAGGGGCTGGGCATCGCGGAGGCGGCGAGCGCGTAGGCCGTTCGGACCCCGCCTCTGCCTTCTCCGGGGGCGTCCCCGGCTCACCGTCGCACCGGTCCGTCCCCACCCCGGCCGGTCGTCCCCAGCCCGCCCGCCGACGTTCACGGCTGCGGGCCGTCGCCCGGCAGCGTGCTCCTCGTCGGGTGAGCGAGGAGGGACGCGGGAGATGGCGCGGACGGGCAGGGCGGGCGGGGCCGGGCAGGCGGTCGTCATGACCGACGACGAGGAGCTCCTCGACGAGGTCGTGCGGCTCGCGGCGGCGGCCGGGGTGGAGCTCGAACGGGTGCCGGACGCCGCGGGCCTGCGACGACGGTGGCACGCGGCCGGGCTGGTGCTCGTCGACGAGGACGCCGCGCGGGCGGTCGGTCCGCTGCGGCTCGGGCGTCGCGAGGGCGTGGTGGTGCTGTGCCGGGGCGAGCCGCCGGGCTCGGTGTGGGAGCGCGCGGTCGGGATCGGCGCCGAGCACGTCGTGTCGCTGCCGGACGGCGAGGACTGGCTGGTGGGAGCGCTGGCCGACGGTGGGCCGGCGACCGCGGGCGCGGGTCCCGGACGCGTGGTGGCGGTGGTCGGCGGACGCGGTGGGGCGGGCGCCTCGGTGCTGGCGGTGGCGGTCGCGGCGCGGGCGGCCACCCGGGGACGGGTGGTGCTGGTCGACTGCGACCCGCTCGGCGGCGGCCTGGACCTCCTCGCCGGCGCGGAGGAGCTCGAGGGCCTGCGCTGGAGCGGGCTCGCCCTCGGCGGCGGTGGCGGGGGCCGGGTCGCCGCGGCGTCGCTGCACGAGGCGCTGCCCTCGCCCGACGGGGTGCTCACGGTGCTCGCCTGCGACCGGGCGGGTGCCGGGCCCGATCCCGGCGCGGCGGTCGCCGTCGTGGAGGCGGGTCGGCGCGCGGGCGAGGTCGTGGTCTGCGACCTGCCGCGCCACCCCACCGACACCGCCCTCGCCGTCGCGGACGCCGCCGACCTGCTCGTCGTCGTGGTGCCGGCGGAGGTCCGCGCGGTCGCGGCCGCGGCGCGGGTGGCCGAGCCGCTGGTCGAGCGCGGGGTCCCGCTGCGGCTGGTGGTCCGTGGGCCGGCGCCGGGTGGGCTCGACGCCGACGACGTCGCCCAGGCCCTCGGGCTCGAGGTGCTCGCCTCCGTCGCGCCCGAGCCGGGCCTGGCCGCCGCGCTGGACCGGGGCAAGGTGCCGGGCCTGCGGCCCGGGCCGCTGCAGGACGCCGCCGCGGCCGTGCTCGACGCGCTCGAGGCCGTCGCCGACCCGGGACGGGCGGCGTGACCACCGCGCCGGCCGACCTGGTCGAGCGGGTCCGCACGCGCCTGGTCAGCGCGGGCGGGCAGGCCGGCGCCGGTGAGCTCGCGGCCGCGGTGCGGGCGGAGGCCCGCGGGGTGGTGGGCGACGCGGACGTGCTGACCGCGGTGCGCGGCCTGCAGCGCGAGCTCGTCGGCGCCGGGCCGCTCGAGGACCTCCTGCGCGAGCCGGGCACCTCGGACGTGCTGGTCACCGCGCCGGACGCGGTGTGGGTCGACCGTGGGGCGGGGCTGGAGCGCACCGCGGTGTCGTTCCCGGACGAGGACGCGGTGCGCCGGCTGGCCCAGCGCCTCGCGAGCGCGGCCGGGCGCCGCCTCGACGACGCGAGCCCCTACGTGGACGCTCGCCTGCCGGGCTCGGGGGTGCGGCTGCACGCGGTGCTCGCCCCGGTCGCGGCCGACGGGACGTGCGTGTCGCTGCGGGTGCTGCGGCCCGCCCGCCACGACCTCGCGACGCTCGCGGCCACCGGCACGGTCGACGCCGGCGGCGCGGCCCTGCTGCGCGCGATCGTCGCGGCACGGCTGGCGTTCCTCGTCGTCGGTGGGACAGGGTCGGGGAAGACGACCCTCTTGTCGGCGCTGCTCGGCGAGGTGGCGCCGGGCGAGCGCATCGTGTGCGTCGAGGACGCCGAGGAGCTGCGGCCGGTCCACCCGCACGTGGTGCGCATGGTGTCGCGGCCGGCCAACGTCGAGGGCGCCGGGCAGGTGCTGCTGCGCGAACTCGTGCGCCAGGCGCTGCGGATGCGGCCGGACCGGCTCGTCGTCGGCGAGGTCCGCGGCGGCGAGGTGGTCGAGCTGCTCGCCGCGCTGAACACCGGCCACGACGGCGGGGCCGGCACGGTGCACGCCAACGCGCCGCGTGAGGTGCCCGCGCGCCTGGAGGCGCTCGCGGCGCTCGGCGGGCTGGGGCCGGCCGCGCTGCACAGCCAGCTCGCGGCGGCGGTTCAGGTGGTCCTGCAGGTCCGCCGGGGACGCGACGGCGCGCGCACGCTCGACGCGGTCGGGGTGCTGCGGCGCCGCGACGGGGCGGGCGAGGTCGTCGTCGTGCCGGCGTGGACCCGCGGCGACGGCTGGGCGGTCGGCCGCGCCGACCTCGCGGCGATGCTGCGCGAGCGCGGCGTGGCGCCGCCGTGGGAGGACGCGCCCGACCCGCCGGACCCCGCCCCGCCGGACCCCGTGCCGCCGGTGTCGGGGCGCCCGCCCCGGGCCGTGGCCGTGGCGGCCGGCGTGGCCGTGCTGCACCGGGAGCCGGCGTGAGTGCCGCGCCCGGGCTGGGCCTCCTGGCGGCCGCGCTCGCCTGCTGGCCCGCGCCGGTGGCCGCGGTGCGGGTGGTCCGCCGGGCGCCGCGCGTCGCGGACCGGTCGCGGGTGCGGCCGGCGGAGCTCCTCCGGCGCCGGGGTGTCACGCTCGCGGCGGCTCCGGTGACCGGCCTGGTGCTCGCCGGTCCGGGCGGTGCGCTCGCGGCTCTGCTGCTCGCCGCCACGCTCGACCGGCACCGGGCCGCCGCCCGCGCCGACCGGGAGCGGACCACCGCGACCGCCGGCCTCGCCGAGGCGCTGGCGTCGTTCGCCGCGGAGGTCCGCGCGGGCGCGCCCCCGACCGCCGCGGCCATCTCGGCCGGCGCCGACGCGCACCCCGTCGCGACGCGGGTGATGACCGTGCTCGGTGCGACCGCCCACCTCGGCGGGGATGTACCCGCGGCCCTGCGCGCGGCCCGGACGCGCGAGCCCGCGGTCGCCGCGCACCTCGACCGGCTCGCGAGTGCGTGGGCGCTCGCCGACCGCCACGGGATCGCCCTCGCGGGCCCGGCCGGCGCGGTCGCCCACGACCTGCGGAGCCGCGCGCGGATGGCGGGCGGGCTGCGGGCGCGTCTGGCCGGTCCGCGCGCCACGGCCGCCGTGCTCGCCGGCCTGCCGGTGCTCGGCGTGCTGCTCGGCGAGGGGATCGGCGCGCGCCCGTGGGCGGTGCTGACCGGCGGGCTCGTGGGCCAGGTGCTCCTCGTCGTCGGGGTCGGCCTCGTGTGCGCCGGGCTCGCCTGGACCGAGCGGATCGTCGCGGGGGTGGCCCGGTGAGCGCGGGTTCAGCCGTGCCGAGCGTGACGGGAGCGGGCCGGTGAGCGCGGCCGCGGGCGTCGCGGGCGCCCTGCTGGCGCTCGCCGCGGCGCTGGTCGTCGCGCCCGGGCCCGTCACCGCACGACACCGCACCGCCCCGCCCACCGCGGCGCGGCGACCCGCCCGCGACGGCCTCGTGCCCGGTCTCGCGCTGGTCGCCGCCGGGCTCGCCGCGGGAGCGAGCGACGCGGGGCTCGTCGCGCTGCTCGGCGTCGTCGCCGGCGTCGCGGTCGTCGTCGTGCTGCCGCGGTGGCGGGCGCACCGGACCCGGCCGCGCCCCGACCCGCTCGGGCTGGCCGGCGCGTGGGACCAGCTCGCCGCCTGCCTGCGCGCCGGGCTGCCGCTCGACCGCGCCGCGCGGGCGGTCGTGCCCGCCCTGCCCGCGGCCGCCGGTGAGGCCCTGGGTCGCGTCGCCGACCTCGTCGCCCTGGGCTCCGACCCGGCCGCCGCCTGGGCGCCCGCCCTCGACGAGCCCGACACGGCGCGCCTCGCCCGCGCCGCGCGGCGCTCCTCGCGCAGCGGGGCCGCGGTCGCCGACGTCGTCGAGGCCGTCGCCGCCGACCTGCGCGCCGAGGCGGCCGACGTCGTCGAGGCCCGCGCGGAGCGGGCGGGCGTGCTCGTCACCGGGCCGCTCGGCCTGTGCTTCCTGCCGGCGTTCCTGGCCCTGGGCATCGTCCCGGTGGTCGTGGGGCTCGCCGGGCCGCTGCTGGAGCAGCGATGAGGCCGCACGCCCCGCCGGGGCGTGGGAGGAGAGGAGAACCCCATGAGCACGACCACGTTCCGGGACCGCCTGGCGCACCTGCGCGACGACGACGCGGGCATGTCGACCGCCGAGTACGCGATCGGCACGATCGCCGCCGCGGCGTTCGGCGCGCTGCTGTACACGGTGGTGACCGGCGACTCGATCGTCGGCGCGCTCACCGCGATCGTGCAGCGGGCGCTGACGAGCACCTTCTGACGCGCCCGGTCGGCGACGCCGGCTCGGTCACGGTCGAGGCCGCGTTCGCCGTCGGCACGCTCGTCGTGGTGCTCGCCGTCGTCCTCGCGGCGATGGGGGCAGTGGTGCTGCAGCTGCGCTGCGTCGACGCGGCCACCGAGGCGGCGCGGTTCGGGGCGCGGGGTGACCTCGACGGAGCCCGCCGGGCGGCGGCGCGGCTGGTGCCCGGCGGGTCGGAGGTCACGGTCGACGTGGCCGGCGACGACGTCGTGGCGCGGGTGCGGGCCGCGCCGCTCGGCTCGGCGCTGCCGGGGGTGCGGGTGGGCGCGGAGGCGCTGGCGGGCCGCGAGCCCTCGCCGGTCGCGCCCGGCGAGGGCCCGGATCCGCTGGCCGGAGGCTCAGCCGGCGGCTCCGCGACCGATGCGGGGACCGGTGCTCCGACCGGCACCGACGCGACCGCCGCCGGATCGGCCGGCGTCGGATCGGGAGCCGGCTCGAGTGCGGGTCCCGACGACGGCCCGACCCCGACCGCGCCGCCGGTCACGGAGCCCCTGCCGACGCCGCCCACGACCACGGACGGCAGCGCCCTCGGCGGCCTGCGATGAGCGGCACGGCGGGCGGTCGGCGAGCGGCGGACGACACCGGCTCGGCCACCGTGCTCGCGGCGGCCGCGGTCGGCGTCCTGGTGCTCCTCCTGGGGCTGGGCCTGCAGCTCGGCGCCGCGACGCTCGCCCGGCACCGGGCCGAGGCGGCCGCCGACCTCGCGGCCCTTGCCGGCGCCCGCGAGGCCGTGCGCGGCGCGGACGTGGCCTGCGCGCGAGCTGGTGATGTCGCGCAGCGCAACGGCGCCCGTCTGCTCACCTGCTCGGTCGACGGCTGGTCGGTGATCGTCAGCACGGCGACCCGCTGCGGCTGCCTCCCGAGCGTGTCCGGTGACGCGACCGGGCGAGCCCGCGCCGGGCCCGTCGCCGCCGGTCGCGCCCCGACCGGCGGCCTCCGGTGACCCGACGCGACCGGGGCGCAGGTGTCCCGGGACGAGCGGAGGGCCGCCCCGGGTGAGCGGCGACTCGTTCGGGCGCTCGGGTGCCCGTCAGGTGCTCATCGCGCGCTCGCCCGCTGAACGGGGCCGACGGTCACGCTCAACGTGTGATCACGGCCGATGGGCGATGACGGGTGGCGAAGCGACGTACGCAGGCCGTTACTGGTTACAGCACACCGGGGGCAGAGAACCGGGTCCAGGAGGAAGCCGATGCAGTGGTGGGACAGCTATCGAGCCGTCTACGGCACGGAGCTCCGCGCGGAGGCCATGGTCCTGGCTGACCACGGATGGGCGGTCGTCCCCGGCACGTTCCCCCAGGGCGAGTCGTGGAGCGGGTGCCCGGACGCGTCGCAGGAGGGGCCGTGCCCCGTCCTCGACGACTGGGCCCGCCGCGCCTCCACCGACTGCGACCAGATCGCGGAGTGGTGGACCGGCCTGCCGTACTCGATCCTCCTGCCGACCGGGCTCACCTTCGACGTGCTCGAGGTCCCCGCGACCGTCGGGCGGCGCGCCGCCGCGGTGCTCCGGGCGGTCGGGGTGCCGGTGCCGATCGCCGCGACGCCGACCGGTGAGTGGCTGTTCCCGGTCGGCGCGGGCGAGCCGCTGCGCCCAGACCTCGCCGAGCGGGGCGGGATCGTCCTGCACGGGCGCGGCAGCTGGTTCGCCGCGCCGCCCTCGACCTACCCGCAGGGGTCGGTCCACTGGCGGGTCCGCCCGTCGGCGTGCGGCTGGAACCTGCCCGACCCGTTCCGGGTGCAGGACGCGCTGGCCGAGGCCGTCGCCCAGCGCCCGGCCGTCGCCGGCGGCGGGTCGACCTACCGCCTCGCCACCGTCGCGACCGGGGTCCGCTCCTAGACCCGACCGCGACACCCCCACAACTCCAGAGAATCGGTTCCCCCTCGGGGCGACGCCGGACCGGCGAGGCCACACGGCCGCGCGTCCGCCGCCCCACCCGGACACCGCCCACGCCGACGCGCCGGTGCACCCGTCGCGACCGGCCGCCGGTCCGGCCCGGGAGGACCCCGCGGCGGTGGGCAGCGCACGACGGCGCGCCCACCGCCGCCCCACACGGCGCCGCAGGCCGGGTCGATGATCTCCCCGGCCTGCGGCGTACAAGACCTCGCCGCGGGTCGGGACGGACCCCGAACCCCCGACCCGCGGCGGAGCCCAACCCTCGGCTCAGCCCTCCGCCAGCCGCCCCAGCACCGCGTCGAGCACCAGGATCGCGCCGGTCTTGTCGAGCGGGTCGTTGCCGTTGCCGCACTTGGGCGACTGCACGCACGACGGGCACCCCGAGGGGCACTCGCAGTCCGAGATCGCGTCACGCGTCGCCGCCAGCCACTCGCGCAGGGCCTCGTGCGCCCGGTCCGCGAACCCCGCGCCGCCCGGGTGCCCGTCGTGCACGAACACCGTCGGCCGGCCCGTGTCGGGGTGCAGGGCCGTGGAGACGCCGCCGATGTCCCACCGGTCGCAGGTCGCGACGAGCGGCAGCAGTCCGATCGCCGCGTGCTCGGCGGCGTGCAGCGCACCCGGCCACCGGGCCGGCGCCAGCCCCGCGGCCAGCAGCGCCCCCTCCGAGAGCGTGTACCAGACCGCCCGCGTCGGCAGCGACTGCGCGGGCATGTCCAGCGGCGTCGAGTCCAGCACCCGGCCCGAGGGCAGTTTGCGCAGGTAGCCCACCACCTGCTCGGTCACCTCGACGCTGCCGAGGCACACCTGCAGGTCGCCGTACGTCGCGCACTGCTCGGTCTCCTCGACGGTGATGTCGATGACCGAGCGGGCCTGGGTCGTCCACTCCGGGTCCTCGGCGTGCAGCTGCGCGATGCCGTCGTCGAGGTCGAGGGTGTCGACGACGTAGCTCTCGCCCTGGTGCAGGTGCACCGCGCCGGGGTGCACGGTCGCGGGCGCGGTGCCGGGGTCGACGGTGCCGAGCATCCGCCCGGTGTCCGCCTCGACGAGCACGACCTGCTCGCCGCCCGAGCCGCGGATGTCGACGCCCGCGTGCGGGCGGTCGGTGGGGTGCGACCAGAACCAGCCCCCGCGCCGCCGGCGCAGCAGCCCTTCGGCCACGAGGTCGTCGACCACGGCCAGCGCCGCCGCCCCGCCCAGCGCCGCCACGTCGTCGCGCGTCAACGGGATCTCCGACGCCGCGCAGGCCAGGTGCGGCGCGAGGACGTACGGGTTGGTCGGGTCCAGCACGCAGCGCTCCAGCGGCGCGCCGAGCATCGCCTGCGGGTGGTGCACGAGGTAGGTGTCCAGCGGGTCGTCGCGGGCGACGAGCACGACGAGCGCGTCGTCCCCCGACCGCCCGGCACGCCCCGCCTGCTGCCAGAACGACGCCCGCGTGCCCGGGAACCCGGCCACGACCACGGCGTCGAGCCCCGCGATGTCCACGCCGAGCTCGAGGGCGTTCGTCGTCGCCACCCCGCGCAGCGACCCCGACAGCAGCGCCTGCTCCAGCGCCCGCCGCTCCTCGGGCAGGTAGCCCGCCCGGTAGGCCGCGACCTGCTCGCCCAGCGCCGGATCGACCTCCGCCAGCACCCGCCGTGCGCCCAGCGCCGTCAGCTCCGCCCCGCGCCGGGACCGCACGAAGGCCAGCGACCGCGCACCCTCGAGCACGAGGTCGGCGAGCATCCGCGAGGTCTCGGCGCCCGCGGAGCGCCGCACCGGCGCCCCGTTCTCGCCGGTGATCTCCTCGAGCAGCGGCGGCTCCCACAGCGCCACCGCCCGGGCCCCGCGCGGGGAGCCGTCGTCGGTGACCTCGCACACGTCGAGTCCGGTCAGTACCGACGCCGAGGCCGCGGGCTCGGACACCGTCGCCGAGGCCAGCACGAACGTCGGGTGGGCGCCGTAGCGCGCGCACACCCGCCGCAGCCGGCGCAGCAGCAGCGCGACGTGCGAGCCGAAGAGGCCGCGGTAGGTGTGACATTCGTCGACGACGACGTAGCGCAGGCGGCGCAGGAACGTCGTCCAGCGCCCGTGACGCGGCAGGATCCCGCGGTGGAGCATGTCGGGGTTGGAGAACACCCAGGTCGCGTGCTGGCGGACCCAGTCGCGCTCCTGGATCGGCGTGTCGCCGTCGTACGACGCCGCACGCACCCCGTCGATGCCGAGGTCGAGCACGGTGCGCAGCTGGTCGGCGCCGAGCGCCTTGGTCGGCGAGAGGTAGAGGGCGGTCGCGCGGGGGTCGGTGTGCAGGCGCGTGAGCACCGGCAGCTGGTAGGCCAGCGACTTCCCCGACGCCGTGCCCGTCGAGACGACGACGTGCTGGCCCGCCCACGCGTGCTCGGCCGCGGCGACCTGGTGGCTCCACGGACGCTCGACGCCGCGGGCGAGGAACGGGGCCCGCACGGTCTCGGGCACCCAGTCGGGCCAGCCGGTCGTCGTCCCGTCGCGGGCGGGGACGAGCTCGGCGTGGGTCAGCGGGCTCTCGCCCTGCGGGGTGCCGGCGAGGACCCGGCGCAGGAGCTGGGCGCCGCGGCTGCCGCCCCGCAGCACCTCGAGCGCCCGTCCGTCGTCCACGCACGCCGACCCTGACACAGCCCCTTCCTCCCTGCTCTCGTTCGAGAAAGAAACACACCTCACAGGGCACGGGGGAACTGCCGTGCGACCTGGTGACGCCCACCTCCTACACTGCGGCACCTGTCCACCACCCGTCGTGTCGGGTCGTGGCCAAGATCATCACGCGCCGAGGTGGCCGCACGGCCTGGCCGGGCGCGTCGAAGTGCCAACCGGGAGGCTGGATGCAAGCGTCCGTCCTCGCCGCGGGGATCTCGTTCTCCAGCGGCGACAACATCGTGGTCGTCGTGGTGGCGGTGGTCGCCGTCATCGCGCTGGTCGTCGGCTTCGTCCTGCGGCAGCAGGTCCTCGCGGCCGACGAGGGCACGCAGGGCATGCGTGACATCGGCCGCGCCGTGCAGGAGGGCGCGAGCGCCTTCCTGACCCGTCAGTTCAAGACGCTCGCGCCGTTCATCGTCGTGGTCTTCCTGGTGCTGTTCGCGCTGCCGGCCGGCAGCACGGGCGAGCTGATCGGGCGCTCGGTCGCCTTCGTCGTCGGGGCCCTGTTCTCGATGGCGATCGGCGCGCTGGGCATGAACCTCGCGACGAAGGCCAACATCCGCGTCGCCGCGGCGGCCAACGAGCCGGGTGGGCGCGACAAGGGCGCCAAGATCGCGTTCCGCACCGGTGGCGTGGTCGGCATGGCCACCGTCGGCCTCGGCCTGTTCGGCGCCGCGGTCGTCGTGCTGATCTTCGTCGAGGAGGCGCCGCGCGTCCTCGAGGGCTTCGGCCTCGGTGCGGCCCTGCTCGCCATGTTCATGCGAGTCGGCGGCGGCATCTTCACCAAGGCCGCCGACGTCGGCGCCGACCTCGTCGGCAAGGTCGAGCAGAACATCCCCGAGGACGACCCCCGCAACGCCGCGACGATCGCCGACAACGTGGGCGACAACGTCGGTGACTGCGCCGGCATGGCCGCGGACCTCTTCGAGTCCTACGCCGTCACGCTGGTCGCCGCGCTGATCCTCGGCTCGGTGGCCTTCGGCACGCTCGGCCTGACCTACCCGCTGATCATCCCGGCGATCGGCGTCGTCACCGCGATCATCGGTGTGTTCATCACCCGCACCCGCGAGGGCGAGAACGCGCTGCGCGCGATCAACCGCAGCTTCTACATCTCGGCGGTCATCTCGATCCTGGCCTGCTCGTTCGCGGCGTTCACCTACCTGCCGTCGAGCTTCGCCGAGCTGCCCGGCGTCGACGCCGCCCGCATCGGCGACCTCGCCGCGGCCGGGAACCCGCAGGTCATCGCGTTCGCCGCCGTGGTCATCGGCATCGTGCTCGCGATCGTCATCCTGTCGCTGACCGGCTACTACACCGGCACCGAGACCCAGCCGGTCAAGGACGTCGGCACGAGCTCGCTCACCGGTGCCGCGACGGTCATCCTCGCCGGCATCTCGGTCGGGTTCGAGTCGGCCGTCTACACCGCGCTCGTCATCGGCGCCGCGGTCTACGGCGCGTTCCTGCTCTCGGGCTCGGTGTTCGTCGCGCTGTTCGCCGTCGCCCTCGCGGGCACCGGCCTGCTGACCACGGTCGGCGTCATCGTCGCGATGGACACCTTCGGCCCGGTGTCGGACAACGCCCAGGGCATCGCCGAGATGTCCGGCGACGTCGAGGGCCCCGGCGCGGACATCCTCACCGAGCTCGACGCGGTCGGGAACACCACGAAGGCGATCACCAAGGGCATCGCCATCGCCACCGCGGTGCTCGCCGCGACGGCGCTGTTCGGGTCGTACAACGACGCCATCACGACGGCCTACCGCGAGGCGGGCCAGACGCTCGGCGACCTCTACAACATCACCGCCCCGAACATCCTCGTCGGCGTCGTCATCGGCGCGGCCGTCGTGTTCATGTTCTCGGGCCTCGCGGTCAACGCCGTGTCGCGCGCCGCGGGCGCCGTGGTGTTCGAGGTCCGCCGCCAGTTCAAGTCGATCCCCGGGATCATGCAGTACCGGGGCGGCACGGGTGAGGGACGGCCGGAGTACGGCAAGGTCGTCGACCTCTGCACCCGCGACGCGCTGCGCGAGCTGGCCACCCCCGGCCTCCTCGCGATCCTCGCCCCGATCGCGGTCGGCTTCGGCCTCGGCGTCGGCCCGCTCGCGGGCTACCTCGCCGGCGCGATCGCGGCCGGCACGCTCATGGCGATCTTCCTGGCCAACTCCGGTGGAGCCTGGGACAACGCCAAGAAGCTGGTCGAGGACGGCAACCACGGCGGCAAGGGCTCCGACGCCCACGAGGCGACGATCATCGGTGACACCGTCGGTGACCCGTTCAAGGACACCGCCGGCCCGTCGATCAACCCGCTGATCAAGGTCATGAACCTGGTCTCGGTACTCATCGCCCCGGCCGTCGTGGCCCTCTCGGTCGGCGTGGACGCCAACCCGGCGGTCCGCATCACGATCGCGGTCGTCGCCCTCATCGGCATCGCCGTGGCGATCTTCGTGTCGAAGCGCCGCTCGACGGCGATCGCCGACTCCAACCAGGACGCGGCGGCTCCCGCTCAGGCCTGAGGCGTACGGAAGTACTGAGCGGAGGGCCCCTCCGGTCGATCTACTCGACCGGAGGGGCCCTTCGCGTGTTCCCCGGCGTCGGGTTCCGCCGATCGTTCGAACGCGTGTTCTAGGCTGCGTTGCCGTGGGGCAGCTGTCGTTCTGGTCGGCGGACGCCCACCCGCGCGCCCTGCGCGACCTCGAGGGCCTGCTCTGCGGCCCCGGACGCGCGGAGCTCTTCGGCCGCGGCTCGGCGGCGCGGCTGACGATCGTGCTGGGCCCGTCGCCGGAGCCGGAGCCGGAGCCGCCGCCGGAGCCGGAGCCCGAGCCGGAACCCGCGGAGGACGAGGAACCCGAGGCCGGGGAGGAGGACGAGCCCCGGACGAGCGATGCGGCATCGCCGGCGTCCACGGCCAGGATCGCCACCTCCTCGTCGTCGCGACACGCCGAGGCGGCCCCCGATCCCGGTCCCGCGCTCGACCCCGACGAGCTGGCTTTCCTCGACCTCGACCCCGACGAGATCGCGGCCCGGCTCGGGCAGCGCCCGCCGGCACGCAGGGACGACGTCGGCGTGGCGCCACCGGGAGGACGGGACGATCCCGGCGGTGGACGGCGGGAGAGCCGCATCGCTGGCACGGCCACGTGCGACCCCGACCCCGTCACGCGGTGGCGGGCGCGGGCGGTGTGCTGCGCCCTGCGCGGTCGCGGGGTGCCGGCGGAGATCGGGCGGGCGGAGGACGGGCGCCCGGAGGTCCGCACGGCGTTCCGGGCGGACCTCGTCGACCTCGCTCGGGCGTGGACCCGAGGCGGGGGAATGAAGAGCGTGCCGCCCGGGTTCGAGCTGGACGGACCGCGGTTGCGGCTGTGGGTGCTCGCCGCCGGGACGCTCGAGGGGCGGGCCTACACGCTCGGTCTGGATCCCGACGCCCCGCTCGCCGGTGACGATCTGCTCACGGCGAGTCATCGCGCCGGGCTCGGCGCGAGCCTGGCGGGTGCGGCCGGCGCGCCGGTGCTGCGTATCGTCGGACGTCGACGGCACGGTCGTCTGGGCGAGCTGGTGGGTCGCCCGCCCCGCGACCTGGCCGACGGCGTCTGGCCGGTGTGAGCCCGGCGACACCGGCTCCGGGGCCACCTGGACGGCCCCGTCACCAGCACCGATCGGTCCAGCCCGAGGGGCGGTCGGAGGCACCGCGAGCGTCCATCACCACCCTGCTGCCGGGGCGATGCCACCGGTCGCGCCTGGCGCGGGTGACACCGTGAGGCACACTGGCGGCGAGTGGCGATCCGCCACCGGTACGACGAGACGAGGCATGCCCGTGGCACCGACGAAGGGTTCGACGACGGCACGCAGCGCGACCACCGACGCCCCGACCCCCACCGAGAACGGGTCGGCGGCGCGGTCCGGCACGCGCGCGAAGTCCGCCGCGAAGTCCTCCGGGGGCGGCGGCAAGTCGGGTCGCGGCGGCGCCACCCCGGCCGGCGACGGCGGCCGTCGCCTGGTGATCGTCGAGTCGCCGGCCAAGGCCCGCAAGATCGCGGACTACCTCGGCTCGCGCTACATCGTCGAGTCCAGCCGCGGCCACATCCGCGACCTGCCGCGCGGCGCCGCGGACGTCCCCGCCAAGTACAAGGGGCAGTCCTGGGCGCGCCTGGGCGTCGACGTCGACAACGCGTTCGAGCCGCTCTACATCGTCACGCCGGACAAGAAGTCGACGGTCACCGAGCTCAAGGACGCCCTCAAGGAGGTCGACGAGCTCTACCTCGCGACGGACGGCGACCGCGAGGGCGAGGCCATCGCCTGGCACCTGCTGGAGACGCTCAAGCCCAAGGTGCCGGTCCGGCGCATGGTGTTCCACGAGATCACCGAGTCGGCCATCCAGGCGGCCGCGGCCAACCCGCGCGACCTCGACCAGGACCTCGTCGACGCGCAGGAGACCCGGCGCATCCTCGACCGTCTCTACGGCTACGAGGTCAGCCCCGTGCTGTGGAAGAAGGTCATGCCGAAGCTCTCGGCGGGCCGGGTGCAGTCGGTGGCCACCCGCGTCATCGTCGAGCGCGAGCGCGAGCGGATGGCGTTCGTGTCCGCCGGCTACTGGGGCATCGACGCGCAGCTCCGCGCGACGGACACGCAGGACGAGCAGGCCCCGCGGAGCTTCCGGGCGACGCTGTCGAACGTCGCCGGGCAGCGGATCGCGACCGGCCGCGACTTCGACTCGCTCGGGCAGCAGAAGACCGACGACGTGCTGCGGCTCGACGAGGCGAGCGCCCGACGGCTCGCCGAGGGCCTGACGGGGCAGGACCTCCGGGTCACCTCCGTCGAGGAGAAGCCGTACACGCGCAAGCCCTACGCGCCCTTCATGACCTCGACCCTCCAGCAGGAGGGCGGGCGCAAGTTGCGGTTCTCGGCCGAGCGGACGATGCGCACCGCGCAGCGCCTCTACGAGAACGGCTACATCACCTACATGCGCACGGACTCCACGACGCTGTCGGAGACCGCGATCAACGCCGCGCGCAGCCAGGCCCGCGATCTCTACGGCGACGAGAACGTCGCGGAGAAGCCGCGCCAGTACACGCGCAAGGTGAAGAACGCCCAGGAGGCGCACGAGGCGATCCGGCCGGCGGGGGAGACGTTCCGGACCCCCGGCCAGGTCGCGAACGAACTCTCCGGTGACGAGTTCCGCGTCTACGAGCTGATCTGGCAGCGCACCATCGCGAGCCAGATGCGCGACGCGCGCGGCACCACGATGAGCGTGCGGATCACCGGCACGGCCGCGACCGGCGAGGAGTGCACGTTCTCCGCGTCCGGGCGCACGATCACCTTCCCCGGCTTCCTGCGCGCCTACGTCGAGACCGTCGACGAGGAGGCCGGCGGCGAGGCCGACGACGCCGAGCGCCGGTTGCCGCGCCTGGCCGAGGGCGACGCCTGCGCCGCCGACGAGCTGACCCCCGAGGGCCACAGCACCAACCCGCCCGCGCGCTACACCGAGGCGAGCCTGGTCAAGACGCTCGAGGAGCGCGGCATCGGCCGTCCCTCGACCTACGCGTCGATCATCAACACGATCCAGGAGCGCGGCTACGTCTGGAAGAAGGGCAGCGCGCTCGTCCCCAGCTGGATCGCGTTCGCGGTGGTCGGGCTGATGGAGCAGCACTTCGGGCGCCTCGTCGACTACGACTTCACCGCCGCGCTCGAGGACGAGCTCGACGCCATCGCCGCGGGCAACGCCCAGCGCGAGACCTGGCTGTCGCACTTCTACTTCGGCGCGAACGGCAACGGCGCCAACGGCAGCAACGGCAACGGCGCGGCCGCCGGCGGCCCCGAGGGTGTCGAGGCGTCGATGTCGAACCTCGGTGGGCTGAAGAAGCTCGTCGGCGACAAGCTCGAGGGCATCGACGCCCGCGAGGTCAACTCGCTGCGGATGTTCGCCGACTCCGAGGGGCGCGACGTCGTCGTGCGCGTCGGGCGCTACGGGCCCTACCTCGAGCGGATCGTCACCGAGGACGGCGAGGAGCGCTCGCAGCGGGCGAACCTGCCCGACGACCTCCCGCCCGACGAGCTCGACCTGGCTCTCGCCGAGGAGCTCTTCGCGACCCCGCAGGAGGGTCGCTCGCTGGGCACCGACCCGGAGAGCGGGCACGAGATCCTCGCCAAGGAGGGCCGCTTCGGGCCGTACGTCACCGAGGTGCTGCCCGAGGGCGCGAAGGAGAAGCCGCGCACCGGCTCGCTGTTCAAGTCGATGACGCTCTCGGAGATCACGCTCGACGACGCGCTGAAGCTGCTGAGCCTGCCGCGCGTCGTCGGCACCGACCCGGAGTCCGGCGAGGAGATCACCGCGCAGAACGGGCGCTACGGGCCGTACCTCAAGAAGGGCAAGGACTCCCGGTCGCTGGACAGCGAGGACAAGCTGTTCACGGTGACGCTGGAGGAGGCCCAGAAGCTGTACGCGCAGCCCAAGCAGCGCGGGCGGGCCGCGGCCAAGCCGCCGCTCAAGGAGCTCGGCACCGACCCGGCGTCGGGCAACCCGATGGTCGTCAAGGACGGGCGGTTCGGGCCGTACGTCACCGACGGCGCGGGCGTGAACGCCTCGCTGCGCAAGGGAGACGCGGTCGAGAGCCTCACCGACGAGCGGGCCGCCGAGCTGCTGGCCGAGAAGCGCGCCAAGGACGGCACCAAGCCGACGAAGGCCGGCGCCAAGAAGGCACCGGCCAAGAAGGCGCCCGCGAAGTCGACGGGCACGAAGAAGACGACGGCGAAGTCCGGCACGGCGAAGTCCGGCTCGGGCTCCGGCTCGAAGCGGGGCACCCCGACGAGCTGACGCCGGTGGCGGGACCGTGTCGCGAGGACACGGTCCCGCCCGCGCGTCACTCCGGCGGTGCCGTCTCCTCGGGGACACGGCCCGCCGACGCAGACTCAGCCCACCGGCACCGACACGACGATCCGCGCCATCGCACGGCCGGCGTCGCCCGCGAGCTCGTGGGCGCGGGCACGCACCTGGTCGGCGAGCGGGCGCAGCTCGGCCATCGCCGGCACGGTCTCGGCGAGCGTCAGCTCGGCCTCGACGAGGGTCACGTCGCCGCCCCAGACGTCGCGCAGGATGCGGACGAGCCAGCCGGTGGCGTGGTCCCAGCCCTCCCGCGGCGTCCCCTCGCCGTAGCCGCCGCCGCGGACGACGACGAGCGTGACCGGCTTCCCGGCGAGCGGCGAGGTGCCCGGCGCGAAGCGGGGGTCGGTGATGAGCAGGTCGACCCACGTCTTGACGTGCTGGGACACGCCGAAGTTGTAGAGCGGGGTGGCGACGACGAGCGCGTCCGCGCCGTCCAGCTCGTCGGCCAGGCGGCGCGCCAGGTCGACGGCGGCGCGCTGCTCGTCGGTGCGCTGGTCCTCGGGCGTGGAGCCGGCGAGCGCGGCGGTGGGCCAGGCGTCGGCGGGGACCGGGTCGGTGCGCAGGTCGCGCCGCACGACCGCGTCGTCCGGGTGGTGCTCGAGGTAGGCCCGCTCGAGGGTGTCGGCGACCTCGCGGCTCACCGAGCCCTCGGTGCGGATGCTGCTGTCGAGGCGGAACAGGGTCACGGCGATCCTCCGGGAGGGAGCAGTACGAGCGGTCGGACAGATGTTCTGTCGCACAGAACGTCTTGTCAACAGAACTGCATGCAGGCCGCTAGTCTGTGTCCATGACCACGCCGCGCGTCGAGGCCGACCTGGGCTGGGCGCTGGGCCGGGTCACCCGGGCGCACATGCGCACCGCGCAGGACGTGGTGTCCGACCTGCCGGGTGGCCCGCGCGGCTACCACGTGCTCGCCGGGCTCGAGGAGGGCCCGCCGCGCACGCAGCTGGCGCTGGCGCGCAGCCTCGGCGTCGACCGGACGGTCATGACCTACCTGCTCGACGAGCTCGAGGGCGCCGGTCTCGTCGCCCGCCGGCCCGACCCCGCCGACCGCCGCGCGCGCCAGGTCCTGCTCACCGACGTCGGGCGCGAGCGGCTGTGCGCGCTCGAGCGCCGTCTGCGCGAGGCGGAGGACGAGCTGCTCGCCCCGCTCGAGCCCGCCGAGCGCGACCAGCTCCGCACGCTCCTGCAACGGCTCGCCACGGGCGGCGACGGGGCGACCGCCTGCCAGGTCGCGGCCGAGATCCAGGAGATGCAGGCCGACGACACCTGTTGAGGGCAGTGAGGGCCCCGACGGCGCGCCGATACCCTGGGAGACCTGTCGGGCCGACGCGAGGAGTGATCCGGGATCGACGAGCAGGCTGCCGGTGGTGATGCCGGTGCCGCGGCGCCGTCCGCGACGCACCGCATCCGCAGCGTGCTCGCGATCCGCCCGTTCCGCCGGCTCTGGGCGGTCACCGCGGTCGCGAGCTTCGGCGACTGGCTCTCCCTGCTCGCCCTCACCGCGCTCGCCACGCAGCTGACCAGCGGCTACCAGGCCCAGAGCTTCGCGCTCGGCGGTGTCGTCGCCACCAAGCTCCTGCCCGCGCTGTTCATGGCGCCCCTGGGCGGGGTGCTCGCCGACAAGTTCGACCGGCGCACGGTCATGGTCACGTGCGACGTCCTCAAGGCGGCGCTGTTCCTCTCGATCCCACTCGTGGGCTCGCTGTGGTGGCTGTTCGCGGCGACGTTCCTCATCGAGCTCTGCGCGCTGGTCTGGATTCCGGCCAAGGACTCGTCGGTCCCCAACCTGCTCAAGCGCACCGACCAGATCGAGACGGCCAACCAGCTCTCGCTGGTCATGACCTACGGCGTCGCCGTCATCAGCGCCGCCGGGGCGTTCGCGCTGATCTCGAAGTCGGGCAACATCGCGGGCTGGCACCCGAGCCCGACGACCACGGTCTACCTCGCCCTCGTCGTCAACGGCCTCGCCGCGCTGCTCACCGCGGCCACCGTCGCCTTTCGCATCCCCGAGATCTCCGGGCGCAGCGCCGAGCGCCGCGAGGCCGCGCCGGGGCTGCTCGCCATGCTGCGCGACGGCGCCCAGTTCGTCACGACGACGCCGCTGATCCGGGGCCTCGTCGTCGGCATCGTCGGGGCGTTCGCGGCCGGCGGCGCGGTCATCGCCAGCGCCCGGCTCTACGCCGCCAGTCTCGGCGGCGGCGACGCGGCGTACTCGGTGCTGTTCATCGCGCTGTTCACCGGGCTCGCGCTCGGCATGGCGCTCGTGCCGCGGTTCTCCCGACGGATGCCGCACCACCGCCTGTTCGGCGTGGCCATCGTCGGCGCCGGGACCTCGCTGCTCGCCGTCGCGGTCGCCTGGCACCTCTACCTGGCGCTGCTCACCGTCGTGTTCGTCGGCTTCTTCGCCGGCACCGCGCTGCTCACCGGGCTGACGATCATCGGTGCTCAGGTCGAGGACGCCGTGCGCGGGCGGGTGGTCGCGTTCGTGCAGTCGATCGTGCGGGTGGACCTGCTGGCGTCGATGTCGGTGGTCCCGCTGCTGGTCGGGCTCGTGCAGTCGCGGACGCTGACGCTGTTCGGGCAGCCCGCGCAGGTCGACGGCACACGGTTCGTGCTGCTCGGCGCCGGGGTCGTCGCGGCCGCCGTGGGCGTGCTCGCGTACCACCAGATGGACGACCGTCGCGACCGCACGATCCTCGCCGACGTCAAGCGCGCCCTGCGCCGCAGCCGCCACGGCGAGCCCGGGCTGCTCGTCGCCGTCGAGGGCGCCTCGCGGCACGACACCGCCGAGCAGAGCGAGCGGCTCGTGCGCTGGCTCGGCGAGCAGGGCGCCGACGTGGTCCTCGCCGGGCGCAGCGCCGCCGACGCGGCCCGGGCGGCCGCCGCCGTCTCGGCGAGCGGGCTCGACGGCCAGCGCGCCAGGGCCCTCGTCGCCGCGGCGGTGCGCGCGGACGTGCTCGCCCACGAGGTGCTGCCCGCCCTGCGCGCCGGGCGGGTCGTGGTCATCGAGGGCTGCCTCGACTCGCCGCTGGCCCGGGTCGGCGACGAGCTCGACGCCGCCGACCTGCAGCGCCTCGGTGCCTGGGCCACCGGCTCGCTGCGCCCCGACGTCACCGTCCTGCTCGACCGCGACCCGAGCCACGACCCCGCGCCGGTCACCGGCGGGATCGTCGACGCCTGGCAGGTGCAGCGCACCCTCACCGAGATGGCCGCCGCCGACCCCGGTCGCTACGTGCGCGTCGACGCCGACGGCGACCCCGCCGACGTCGCGGCCCGCGTGCGCGACCTGCTCGCGCCCCTGCTGGCGCGCGTGCTGCCCGCGCCCGAGGGCGCGCGGACCGGCAGCTAGCGCCGGGCCGGCGGAGCAGCCCCTGCGGCCCCTCGCGCACATCCTCGTCGGGGCGTTGGACGAGGCCTGCTCGACGGCCTCCTCGTCGGCGGCCCGGAGCGACCGGCGCCGTGACCCACCGTCGGACGGCTGGGGCATCATCGACGGCGTGAGCGTGTGGTCGCAGGTCGTCGGTCAGCCCGCCGCGGTGGCCGAGCTGCAGGCCGCGGCGGCGCGCGCGGCGCGGGTGCGGTTCTCCGACGAGGACAACGACGGCGCGCCCGGCGGCGCCGGCATGACGCACTCGTGGCTGTTCACGGGCCCGCCGGGGTCGGGGCGCTCGGTGGCCGCGCGGGCGTTCGCGGCGGCGCTGCAGTGCCCGGACGAGGGCTGCGGGTCGTGCACGGCCTGTCGCACGGTCATGGCCGGCACCCACGCCGACGTGCGCGAGATCGTCCCCGAGGGCCTGTCGATCAGCGTCAAGGAGGTGCGCACGACCATCGACGTCGCCGCGCGCCGCCCCACCACCGCCCGCTGGCAGATCGTCATCGTCGAGGACGCCGACCGGCTCACCGAGCAGGCGTCGAACGCGCTGCTGAAGTCGGTCGAGGAGCCCGCGGAGCGCACGGTCTTCCTGCTCTGCTGCCCGTCGGAGCACCCCGACGACATCTCGGTGACCATCCGCTCCCGCTGCCGCGCGGTGCGCCTGCGCACGCCCGCCCCGGAGGCGATCGCCGCGGTGCTCGTCGAGCGCGACGGCATCCCGGAGGCCGACGCGACCTGGGCGGCGTCGGTGTGCGGCGGGCACATCGGGCGCGCCCGGCGCCTGGCCCGCGTGCCCGAGGCGCGCGAGGAGCGCGACGCCGTCCTCGCCCTGCCGCGGTCGCTGCGCTCGGCCGCGGACGCCTTCGCCGCCTCGGACGCCATGGTCGGCGCCGCCGAGGCGGAGGCGGCCGCACTCGCGGCGTCGCGGGACGAGGTCGAGCGCGAGGAGCTCGCGGTGTCGCTCGGCGCGGGCGGCACGGGCAAGGGCACCGCGCAGGCCCAGCGGTCGGCACGCGCGGCGGAGAAGGACCTCGAGAAGCGGCAGAAGTCGCGCCTGACCCGCACGAAGCGCGACGCCCTCGACCGCGCGCTCGTCGACCTCGCCGGCTACTACCGCGACGTCCTCGCCCGCGGCCTCGGCGCGTCGGTCACCTCGACCCACCCCGACCGCGCCACCGAGATCGGCAACGCCGCCCGCGACAGCACCCCCGAGGCCTCCCTGCGCCGCCTCGAGGCGATCCTGGCCTGCCGCGACGCCCTCGCCGCGAACGTGAAGCCGGAGATCGCGATCGACGCGTTGGTGACGGCGCTGCGCACGGGCTGAGCGGCCTGGCCGCCGCATGACGCCGGGGAGCTGTGCGCAAGATCGCGCCGAGACCGACGTCCGCACCCGTCGGTCTCGACGCGATCTTGTGCGTATGTCACCTCCGGGCCGGCCCCGCCGCTCCCGCCTCGCCGAGGAACACCGCGCCGGCGGGCCGGCTGCCTGGCGTCCATGCTGACGCCCGACGTCAGGAAATCCCCCGGCTCGCCTTCTGTCGCGCGCGGTAGGCCGCCACGTTGGCGCGGTTCCCGCACAGGTCGGGCATGCAGTACCGCCGCCGCCCCGGCCGGCTGGTGTCGATGAAGACCCCCGAGCAGGTGTCCGACGCGCAGTCGCGGAACCGCTCGGGCCCCAGCGCGCGCAGTGCCCCGAGCACCCCGACGCCCGCGAGCAGCGCCAGCCGGTCGGCCAGGTCGGCGTCGGGTCGCGGCTGCGCGCACCACTGCTGACGCCCGCGCTCGTCGGTCTCGAGGCCCACCGTCCCGATGCCCCGGGCGACGAGCGCCGCGGCGCCGGCGGCGATCGCGTCGGCGTCGCGCTCGTCGAGCACCGACCGCAGGCGGTCGCGGACGTCGTGGACCGCGGGCAGATCGTCCGCACCGGCGGGCCCGGCCACCCCGTGCTCCGCCAGGAACGCCGCCAGTGCCGCGACGTCGGGCAGCTGGTCCTCCCCGTGCCAGACGCCCGCCGAGGTGTTCACGAGCTCCGTGGCGAGCCCGGCTGCCGCCACGTAATCCTCAAAGAACGCTTGCAACCCTTACGCACCTCTCCTACGGTAAGGCTCCCAGCCCAACTATAGACCTGTCAAAGGAGGAGCCGTGCCGACCGTTCTCTCCCCCTGGGGGCTGCGCGACCGCGTCACCCTGCCGACCGGCACCATCGCCGTCGACGTCCTCGGCGCCGACCGTCCGGGGACGCCCGTCGTCCTCACGCACGGCACGCCGTCGTGGTCCTACCTGTGGCGCCACGTCGCCCCGGCCCTCGCCGCGGAGCGGCCGGTGTACCTGTGGGACCTGCCGACCTACGGCGACTCGACCGGCACGCAGCCCTCGGTCCGGACCCACGCCCGGACCCTCGCCGCTCTCGCCGAGCACTGGGGCCTCGATGCGCCCGTGCTGGTCGGGCACGACATCGGCGCCGCGACCGTCCTGCGCGCCCACCTCGTGCACGGGACGCCCGCGAGCGCCCTGGTCCTCGCGGACGCGGCCGTGCTCTCGCCCTGGGTCACGGCGACCGCGGCGCACATGCAGGAGCACCTCGAGGTCTACCGGACGATGCCGAACGCCGCGTTCACCGCGCTGATCACCGCGCACCTCCGCACCACCGTCGCCGGCACGCTCCCCGACGAGGCCGAGCGGGCCTACCTCGACCGTTACGCCGGCCCCGCGGGCCAGCAGCGCTACCTCGACCAGATCGCGGGCTTCACCGAGGACGACACCCGCGACGTCGTCGCCCGCCTCGGCGAGATCACCGTGCCGACCGACGTCGTCTGGGGCGCCGAGGACAGCTGGCTTCCGGCGGCGGCCGCGACGACCCTCCAGGACGCCGTCCCCGGCGCCCGCCGGCACACCCTTCCCGGCGCCGGTCACTTCCTCACCGAGGACGCTCCGCAGGCCGTGCTCGACGTGCTGACGGGGGTCCTGCGGTGAGGGGCTACGGCGAGGTGAGGATCACAACCTGCGGCAGGAAACCCGTGGTCGTCACATGCGTCTACCAGGACGTAACACCCATGCGTCGTCGCCGACGGGCGACGACCGACCTGGAGCACTGCCCGATGAGCACGCCCACCCGTCCCGCTCCCACCGACACCACCGTCCCCACCACCAGCCAGGTCGACGAGCCCCGGGTCCTCGTCGTCGCCGCCCGCCCCGATGCCCGCGGTCTCGCCGCGGCGCAGGTCCGGGCGGACCGTGTCGGCGGCGAGGCCGCGCACTCGCAGGACGCCGACCTCGACCGCAAGCTCCGCCGCGCCTCCCGGGTCATCGTGCTCGACCCCAGCGCCGTGCGGGCCCGGCTCACCCGCGACCAGGCCTTCACCGCCCCGGCGGACACCGCCGCGCGTCGCGACCTGCTCAGCCGCCTCGCGCCGTTCCAGGACCGCGTGCGCTGGGAGACCCGCCCGGCCGCCTGACGCTCGTCAGAGCCGGCGGTTCGCGAGCACCGGCAGGGCCGCGCGGACGTCGGGGACCTGCTCGGGGTCGACGTCGACCACGAGCAGCCCCGGCTCCGCGCCGAGCTCGTCGATCGTCACCCCGAACGGCGAGGCCGCCAGGCTGTGCCCGACGCCGCGTGGCGCCTTCCCGGCGTCGATCCCGCGGCTGGCGGGGTCGGCCTGGTCGGCGGCGAGCACGAACGTCGTGGCGTCGAGGGCGCGGGCGCGGACCAGCAGCTGCCACTGCTCGACCTTGCCCGGACCGGCGCCCCAGCTCGCCGGCAGCAGCGTCACGGTGGCGCCCTGGTCGGCGAGCGCGCGGAAGAGCTCGGGGAAGCGGATGTCGTAGCAGGTCGCGAGCCCGAGCGTCGTGCCGTCGACGGTGACCGTGGTGGGCTTGGTCCCGGCCGCCACGGTGTCGGACTCGGCGAAGCCGAACGCGTCGTACAGATGGATCTTGTCGTAGGCCGTGTCGACGCCGCGTCCGGTGACGAGCAGCGTGTTGGTCACCCGGCCGTCGTCGGTCGGCGTGAACATCCCGACGACGACGAGCACGTCGTGCTGGGCGGCGATCTCGCGCACGCGCGTCGCCCACGGCCCGTCCAGCGGCTCGGCGACCGGCGTGAGCGACACCCCGAACCGGCACATCGTCGCCTCGGGGAACACGACGACCGTCGCGCCCTGCTGCGCGGCGAGCGCGGTGTGGTCGGCGACGAGCTCGAGGTTCGCCGCCGGGTCGTCGGTGGCGAGGATCTGGGCCAGGGCGACGCGCATGACCCGTGTATACCGGGCCTGTGGACGCGACGGCCTACCTGGCGCGCATCGGCGCCGACGCCGACGACCCGCTCGAGGTGCTCATGGCTCGCCACCTCGAGACGGTGCCGTTCGAGAACCTGTCGATCCACGAGCGCGACCACGTGCCGCTGGAGGACCCCGCGCTGGTCGAGAAGGTCGTCGACCGGCGCCGCGGCGGCTTCTGCTACGAGCTCAACGGCGCCTTCGCGTGGCTGCTCGGCGAGCTCGGGTGGGACGTGACGCGCTGCTCCGCGCGGGTCGCGACGCCCGACGGGCTGTCGTTCCCCGGTGACCACATGGCGTTGATCGTCAACGGCCACACCCTCGTCGACGTCGGCTTCGGCCGCTTCGCCGTCGGCCCGCTCGACCTGCACTCCCGCGACGAGCAGTCCGACCGCGCCGGCGTCTTCACCGTCGCCGACGCGCCCGACGGGGAGCTCGACGTGTTCTGGGACGGCCGGGCGCAGTACCGCCTCGACCCGCGGGGGCGCTCGCTCGCGGACTTCGTGCCGATGGCCTGGTGGCACCGGACGTCGCCGACCTCGCCCTTCACGGCGTCGCTGCTGGCGTCCCGCCTGACGCCGACGGCACGGGTGACGCTCTCGGGCGACCAGTTCATCGAGACCCCCGACGACGGCGAGCGCAGCGAGCGCAGGCTGTCGACGGACGAGCAGCTCGCGACCTACCGCGACGTCTTCGGCATCGCGCTCGGCGCGGTGCCGCCGGCGCTGCACCCGCGGGAGTCCTGACCGTGGCGGTGGCGACGGCGGCGACGTTCGTGTGGCTGGGGATGGTGCTCGCCATCTCGTTCCTCGAGGCGCCGCTGAAGTTCCGGGCGCCGGACGTGACGACGGTGATCGGGCTCGGCATCGGGCGCCTGGTGTTCCGGGCCCTCAACGTCGCCGAGCTGGTGCTGGCGCTGGTGGTGATCGTCGGCGTGGTGGTGGACGGCCTGCCGCTCGGCCCGACCGTGGTCGTCGGCGTGCTCGTGGTGCTGCTGGCGGTCCAGCTCGGGGCGGTGCGGCCGGCGCTGAACCGCCGCTCGGACCGCGTGCTGGCCGGCGGGGACGCGCCGCGCTCCCGGGCGCACCTGGTCTACATCGCGCTCGAGGTGGCCAAGGTCGTCGCCCTCGTCGTGCTCGGGGTCCTGCTGCTGGCCTGACCCCGCCTGGTCGGCCGGCCGTGACCCTGCCCTACACTCGTCGGCATTGCCGCCTTAGCTCAGTCGGCCAGAGCAACGCACTCGTAATGCGTAGGTCGAGGGTTCGATTCCCTCAGGCGGCTCCGCAGGTCAGAGGCTGTTCTTGTCCCCCGGAACGGCCCTCTGACCGATCTTCGTGGCCTCTCTCGTGGCCTCCGGGGGTCGTACTGTCCTCCCATGGCCTCGTCTCGGTCACCTCTGAAGCGCCCTCGCGGCACGATCGGCTGGCTCCCGAGCGGGTCCGCACGGGTGAAGGTCTACGCCGGGCTCGACCAGGTCACCGGCGAGAAGCTCTGGTTGCGTGAGACCGTCCCCGCCCGCGCGACGCGCCGTGAAACCGAGCGGGAGGCCGAGAAGTCCGGACGCGGCTGCTCAACCAGGTCGACGAGCGCCGCAGCCCTCGCACCGAGGCTACGGTGAACGACCTCCTTGACCGGTGGCTCGAGGTCGTCGACATCGACCGCAAGACTCGAGTCGGCTACGTGGGCAAGATCGAGAAGCACGTAAGGCCGGCCATCGGGCGCGCCGCAGTCGGTCGAGTGCGGGCCGAGACCGTCGAGGGCCTCTACGCCGACCTCCGGCGCTGCCGAGACCACTGCGACCGCCGAAACTACGTCCAGCACCGGACCGACAGCGAACACGTCTGCGACGAGCACAGCGCCCGCCGACAGTGCGCTAAGACCGCTGGCGGGGAGGAGGCGCACTGCAGGTGGTGCAAGCGGGCGTGCGCGATCCACCAGTGTCGCCCGCTCGCCGCTGGCAGCATCCTCGTCGTCCACGCGATCTTGAGCGGTGCGTTCGCACGCGCTGTTAGGTGGGGGTGGGTCGCGGTAAGCCCGATCGATCAGACGGAGCCGCCACCGCGGCCGCGACCGAACCCCGACCCCCCGAGCGCGGCTAATGCGGCTGCAATCCTGAATGAGGCGTGGAACAGCGACCTGGATTGGGGCACGCTTATCTGGCTGCTGATGACTACCGGTTCCCGCCGCGGAGCGGTGTGCGGACTGCGTTGGCCTTGTCTCGACCTCGAGTCGAGTGATGGCAGCGCGGGCGAATGGCGAGCCAGTTCCAGAGTCGTTCGACCACCTAAAGAAGTACGTGGCCGAAGCTATTGCTGAGATGACCAGCGGAGGGGCGCACCCCGTGTTGTTGGTCAACTCAGACAAGAGCGTTCAGGACCAGCAGGAGTCGCTGGATTTCGACAAAGGATCGGTGTGGCGGATACTCGTTGGAGGCACCAAGCTTAGCCGTGGCTTCACCCTCGAAGGGCTCACAGTCTCCTACTTTCGTCGTAAGGCCGGTCAGGCCGACACGCTAATGCAGGCTGGTCGATGGTTCGGTTTCCGAGAAGGCTACCGTGACCTCGTTCGCCTCTACATTCGCAGGGACCACAAGGTCGATTTGTACGAAGCGTTTGAGGCTCTGTTGCTCGACGAGGAGGCATTTCGCGACGAGCTAGCCAAGTACGCTGGCTTCGACGAAGATGGTAAACCGATCCTCGAACCTCGGCAGATCCCACCCTTGGTCAGTCAGCATCTACCATGGCTGAAGCCGACTGCGCGGAACAAGATGTTCAATGCCGTCGTCAAGGCGCGCGCATCGGTCGGCGCATTCCATCAATTGTCTTCGGTTCCCGAACGCACCGAAAAGTCAAAGCATGCGGCCAACCTGAGACAGGTGATAATTCCTCTTCTGGCAGTTGTCGGCAAGCCCGTAGCGTTGCCCTACGTCGATCCGACGGACGGTCAGACCAAGCAGCAGCGCGCGCGTGTGGGCCTACTCGGAGCGAGCGAGTTCCTCGCGCTGTTCGATAAGATGACTTGGCACGCCGACTACGACACCGTGATCAAGCCGCTTAGGGAATTCGTGGCGACGGCAACCCAAAGAGGACGCATAGAGGACTGGGCCGTCGTGTGGCCGCAACGCCAAAGCCCAGGCCGGATGGTCGCGATCGATGAGTTGGGTCTAGACGCGCCCGTGTGGAGACGCAAGCGTCGTCAACCGCCCCGGATAGATTTCACCGGCGAGAACAAGCGGAATATCCTGTCGGCCGGTGCGATCCCGGAGGGCGCTGAGGTGGAAACCCTTGGGCACAGCGAGACGCGTAAAGCGGGAAGACGTCGTTGGGCTCGTGTCGCTCAGGGTCCCGAACAGATCGATCCGGAGCCGGCGCGAACTAACCCAGTACGGGGTTGTGATCGCCGACCCGGCATAAGGTGCCAATGTTGGCAAGCATTATCCATCTTAAGCGACTGGCACCAGCGGACCCGGGATCACGTCGGCGCGGCGCTCGTCCGTGCGCTAGCCCGTGCCGGGCGGCCGGAGGAGAGCTCAGCCCGCCTGCAGCAGATCGACGCCGACGCCGTGCGGCTCCGCGCAGAGGCGGACACCGCCTACGAGGCGGTGCTGTACGACACACCCGCACTGTGGGTGCCGTCCGCCGAGCGCGACAGAACGTCGACGACCTGCTGGCCCGGGCAACGGACCGGGATGTCGATCAGCGCCGGTCCGTCCTGCTACGACGGATCGACGACCGACTGAACCCGGTGGCCGGCACCGCACCTGAGCCGGGATCGGTATCCGACCTCCGGGCGATCGCCGACCGCAGGACGAGAGACGTCGCCAAGGCCAACGTCAACCGGGCGCGCGAGCCCAATGTTGACTTCGAATACGGCGAGTACCTCGCCGCCGTGCGCAGGTTGGCACGGGCGGTGCAGGACCTAGCAGAGGTAGACCGCGCCGCGGCGGCCCTCTGGGCGCCTGACATCGAGCAAGTCGCCCTGTCGATCCTGTCCGAGGCCAGGCTGTGGAAGCTGTCGCTTCCTGATGAATGCGCTGCGGTCGGCGCGGCAGCGGCTGCGCTCGCGGCGCTCGGCGCGGAGCGCCGAGCGCAGCTGCTTGCGAACACGCTATCGGCGAGGCTGCGAGAGGTCGCGGAACCCACCACTGACGCCATGATCATGGCCGAGTGCGTGGGTCACACGGCGTCCGCGCTCGCGGCCGCCGCGGCGATGACGGCGTGGGAGGTCGACGGACTACGGGACCTGGCCTGGTCTACGCGCGCTTCGCCGACCTGGGAGCAGGCGACCACCGAGACAGCGAGGAGGATCGCCCCAGTGGCGCGGTGCCGGAGCTAGCCCGGCTCGTTGTCGACCTGCTCCTGATGAACCAGAAGTGGAGGCAGCACGAGGCGTTTGCCTGGTACGGGCCCGCTCTGGCGGTTCTGACCCACCTTACGGAACAGGGTCATGACGACCTTGCGGCTCGGGTGGCGGACGCGTTACTCACAGTAGGAGCCAATGGTGACGTCCTCTGGCTCCAAGAGGCGGAAATCCTGGGCGGCCTTTTTCGAGTCGGTGAGACGACAACGAAGGACGTCGCCCTTCAGCGGCTTCTCCTGTCCCCGGCATTCCTCGACTACGCCCATAACGTCCCCGCCGACCTCTTACGCACGATCCGAGTCCAGCTCAGCCAGGATGCGCTGAGCCGGGCTTGAGAACGCGTCCGATGGTCTTCGGGAGTGGGCTTCTGTTATCCCTGAAGGAGCGGGGCCGGTGGACCATCGAATACTGGTGGTTTCACCCTCTTTTCGGCCTTATCTGTGTCTGTTAGGCGCGTTGGGGTGACGTCGGGGTCAGGGGCGGCCGGAGGCCGACCGCGTCAGCTGTCGTGAGGTCCTTCGGGTGTCAAGTCCGACTAGGTCCGATAACCGGCTTCTATGACGCCTCGCCGAGTTCCCGAGCGACTCGTAGGCGCGACCTCGATCTCGACGGCGTGCCGGGCGTACGGTCGAGGGCGAGCGCTTGGTGCCCGGTGGTCACCGTGGGCGGGAGCGAGCGACACGCCGATAGCGCGACCTTCCTCGGCTGCGCCTTAGCACAGGCGGCAGTCGGTGGCCAGGGGGCGGGCCCGCCCTCTCGGACAACGGGCACGCGAGACCGACTCTCAGGGAGTCACCGGACACGCCGGTGGCTTCTGGAGATCACGGAGCGTGCACCATGTCGGATGTCACCAGCCCGTCCCCGACGATCGCTCACCGCTCAATGCGGTACGCGACCTCGGTCCTCGTCGCGGGGAGCCTCGCACTCGGCGGCGGATTCCTCGCCGCCCCCTCCGCCTCGGCGGCCACCCCGGCGGTCGGCCCGGCGACCGCCTCCGTGGCGGCCGTCCCCTCCTGGTGCCCCCTCGGCACCCACAGCGGGCCCGGCGGCGGTTGCCGGGGCGGCAGCGTCAACGACAACGAGCGCCTCAACCGGTCCCTGGCCGAGACCGGGAGGATGTACGCCGACGCGACCGAGTGCGCGCTCAAGTCGGTCGGCAAGAGCGTGGTGAAGAACCGGAAGAAGCCCAGCGTGCCCGGTATCGCCGGGGGCACGGTCTCGCCCGCCTTCAAGTGCGGCCGCGAGAAGGGCTACTGAGCGTCCGCGGTCCCGGGGGCGAGGCTCGCCTCGCTTCCCGGGCACGCACCGCCGTGCAGGCTCGGACACTGCCCCACCGCGGCATCATGGGTCCAGCCACCCGCGTCCCCTACTGCGCGGGGCCGACACGAACGTTCTCGATGAGCGCCGCGGTGCCCCAGACGCGGATGGCCGCGACGCCACACTCCTCGGTCTCCGTCGCGAACGTCGCCGGGGTGCCGCCGTCGAGCGCCACGCTCATCGACGTGCCCACGGCATCGACGCTGATGTGCCGACGGGTGCCGACATCGGGAGCGTCGACGCGTGCCGTTCTCCCGTTCCACGCACCACCGGGAAGACTGGCCGGTCTTACGCGGGAATTCGGACCTCCGGGCACCGATGCGGGAACCCACTCGTACTGCACCGACGAGCCTGCCGGCTGGTCGCCGCGTATCTCGCTGCGCGGTGCGACGGCGACTCCGAAGCCGTTCGACCGATCTTCGTCGCCCAGCGTGACGTCGAATTCGACGTGCGAGCTGCAGACCGGGGGGCCCGTGGCGTGCATTCCCCAGAGATGTTCAAACCGCTCCGGGCCGCTCGGCGGGACGATCCGCAGGACATCCACCGACTGTTTCGCGTCGAACGGGGCGTAGGTCTGTCCGAACGGCACGAAGGACGCAGCGCCGGCGGACTCCGGCGGCGCGTCAGAGGGTGCCAGGGCGCCGAGGCCCACGACCGCCGCCGTCACGACGACCACTGCCGTCGTGACCGCTGCCGTCACGGGACGCGCAGCGATCACCCGCTCCAGATCGTGCATCCACGTGGCCACGTCCGCCGGACGGTGAGCGGGATCTGGGTGCAGCGGTCCGACCACAAGCGGCACGAGGGTGCGGAGCGGTACGGCGAGTCGCCGGGCCGCCGGGCGCAACACCCCGCGCAGCTCGGCGCTCGCGCCGTCCACACCGGTGGCCGGCGGCACTTCACCCCTCGTCAGGCAGAAGTACAGGACGGCGCCGAGGGCGTACACGTCGGCGTGGGTGGTCGGTCGTCGAGCCGGGTCGTCGATGTACTCCGGGGCGACGAACCCGGGGGTGTGCGGTCGGCGGGGGTCGGCGTCCTCCCCGGCCCGCCGCATCGTCCCGGTGTCGACGAGCACGAGTCCGCGTTCTCGAGTCACGATGCAGTTGGCGGGTTTGATGTCCAGGTGGAGCGTCGGCGACCCGTCCATCCGGGTCTCCGAGTGCAGGACCCGAACCGCCTCGCCCAGGTCGCGGACTGCCCTGACGAGATGACGGAGGGGCTGACGGCCTTCCCGCACGGAATCGTCGAGAGTCGACCCCTCCACCCATTCCATCACGACGTAGACGCAACGGGCCGACGACGCGGGGCGGGTGTTCGGCGCGCAGGGAGGCGGGCCCGCAAACACACCGATGACGCGCACGAGGTGCGGGCTCTTCTCCGTCTGCAGGGGCTCGACGACGTCGTGCCATCTCCTGACCTCCGCGTGCGGCGGCCATTCGGGCCCGGCCCCGACCGGGCGGCGCAACTGCTTGATGGCTCGGAGAGAGCCACCGCGGGATTGCGCCTGGTAGGTCCATCCCTCCCCGCCGCGCACGGGCACAGCGAGGATCTGGTACTCATCCTGGTCATCGCGCAACGAGATGAGGTCCCCGACCGAGCCCACCACGTCGTCGGAGTCGGACGGTGGTGGCTCGAGTGTCTCGCTCACTCCTGGTCCGACTCCGGCGCATCGAGGGCGTCGACATCCGCGCGGGTGACCACCCCGTACCGCAGTGCCCACCCGGCCAGCCGCGCCGCCGGTCCCTCGGCAAATTCCTCCGTGTGCAACAGATCCGGCACACCTGCCCGGATCAGTCTGTCGCGGAGGTCGGCCAGGCGCCGCTCGACTCTCTCCGGGGTGACGCCGAGGCGACGTGCCATCTCCCGGCGGGTCGCGAGCCGGCTCTCCGCGCCCGCCAGCGTGAGCAGCCGCTCGCAGAGGGCCGCCAACAGGCGCACCTCCGGGGCGGACAGGTCGGGCGGTCCGGCGGTCGGTAGACCTGGAGCGGGGCTGGAGGGACCGCCCCCCGATCCGGCCACGGCACGGCCGTCGAGCACGATCTCGTGGACCGCGTTCTCGCTGCCCAGCACCTGCACGTGTACACGACGAGTCGGCAGCCCGACAGCCTGTCCCGGCTCCACCGGTACCGGGGCTCCTGGACGGGGCTGCAGGATGATGCGGGCGAAGCGCGACGAGTTGTGGAGAACCCACCGGCCTCCGGCGAACTCGACCCTGCCCGCTGTTCGCGACACCACGGGATCCTCGGGATCGTGAGCGATGCGTAGATCGCACTCGGGGCCACGCCCGAAGGTCATGACCTCGTTGTTGCCCAGGGTCCGGACCTGCTTGCCGAACCGGACGTGCAGCACTCCGGACTCCGCGGTCGACACCACACGATCATCGATGACCACCGGCGCCACCGCTACCCACCGAGGAAAGCACTGGTCCGATCGGCCCATGGCGCTGAACGACGATCTTGTTACGGTGGACGTGAGACAAAGGAGGAATCTTGTTCTCGCTCCGTTCGTTCCGCCGTCGCATCGCGCAGTGCTCGTTCGTCGTTCTCGTCTCGCTGTCCGGGGCTGCCATGGCTCCAGGCCTGGCCGATGCCGCGGCCTGCTATCCGGCCCCTGCCACCACTCCCACGACGTACACGGTGTGCTGAGTCGTGTTCCGGCCACCCCGAGCCGGGGTGGCCGGGACAATCCTGACACCACGACATCGTCGTCAGCGTTCGTCGACGCGACCATTCGGCCCGTCCGTCACCGGTCCCGAGAAGTATTCGGCGACGTCGACCTGAATCGGTCGCTCCCTGACCGCAGCGCCGTTTCCGACCGGTCATCGGGACACGATGAGCACCACACACCGGGCGGCATACTCGACGGCACCGCGGAGGCACTCATGCGGTCGCGCTACACCGCCTCGCGCGCGGCGACGTCGACCACCTGCTGCGGACCTGGCACCCCGCGACCCGCCCGCCGACGCTGACGCTGGACCCCACCATCCGCTGGACCCAGCAGGAGGGTCCTCGACCGCGTCGGCGGCGGCCCAGTCGACCCACGCGTCGACCTCGACACGGTCACCACGGTGCCCCCCGCGGTCGGCTCGTTCGACGAGGGCGCGCGTGTAGGCCCGGATGCGCTCCGCGTCCTGCCAGGCCTCGATCTGGCGGAGCAGCTCGTCGCGTCGACGCTGGTCGCCGAACGCGCGGCGAGCGTGCTCGATCGCTCCGCGCCACCGCACCTCGCGCTGGCGGGCCTGCTCCTGCTGCGCCTGCCGGCGGGCGAGCGCGTCGTCGACACGACGGTCGACCTCGGCCAGCACATCGGCCAGCTTGTCCTCAAGTCGCCACCGGCTGCGGTCAGCCCACCGGCGGCGCCGTCCCCGATGATCCCTGTCGTCGCCGAGCTGCAGGCATAGCCGCCCGGTCGCCACCAAGCGCTCTTCGGTCTGGACCCGCTGCCAGGAGTACCGAGGCGCCGCGTCGCCGAGCTCGGCCGCGGTGGGCGCCACCGCGCGGTACTCGCGCTCCTCAACGCACTCCACGTCCTCGGTGTGGCCGTCACGCTCGAGGGCGAGCGTCGAGAAAGCCGCCGCCCACGCCACCGTGTAGCGGCGCGATTCGGCGGTCTCGACGAAGATCTGCAGCTAGCGCAGCGCCCGCGGCAGCGACGCCGGCTCGACGTCGAGGTGCCTCCCCAATTCCTGTGTCGAGCCCAGCAGGGGACGCACCTCGACGACCTCGCTGGGTACGAGCAACCGGTCGGGACGTACGGGCGGAGCTTCTTCGGCGGGCTCGAGCCAGATCACCAGGTCGCCGCGGTCGCGGCCAGTGTGGCGCAGTCGCATCCCCTCCGGCGCGAGATGCTCGCGGCGCACCGCATCGATCGCTCGCCGCCACGCCGCCCGCACAGCCGGCTCAGGGTCGGCAACAGCAACTCGCGGGTCGTTGCCGCTGAGCCTGGCGAGCAGCTCGTCGGCTCCGATGTCCTCAACGCTCACCCTGAAGGATCGTCCACCCCCGCCACCACTCGGGAAACAGCGAGGGCCGGCGGAGTCACGCTCTCCGACGTATTTGCGTACTCCCAGGTCGGCAGCCTCAACTCGCGCACCCTGCGGCTGGCGAGTTTCGCTCAAGATCAGGCGTACTTGACCTCTCGATGGGCAAGCGGTGTCGTGACGCGGCTCGTGACACGAACTACGGGCGACAGGCGATGCTGTAGAGCACCCTGAGACGTCGTCCGCAGATGTTGTTGCTGGTAGAGGCCCTAGTCAACGCGGTCGTGCACCTTTGCAAGGCGGGGGTTGAGGGTTCGATTCCCTTCGTCTCCACCGCTGTGACCTGCAGTAACACCGCGCGCGTACGGGTCGTCAGCTCGATTTCGTGGCGGGCGTGACGCGAACAAGGGCGGTGCTCAGGCGTAGCGGTAGGCCTGAGTGGGTCAACGAGCTGCAATAACGTCCGTTGGCTAGATCAAGAACTTCGGCGCTGGCGTGACACGAGTCCGTAGGAGCCCGGTGTTTGCGGAGACTGCGCCGATGTTGCTGCTCGGGTCGACAGCGCTCGGCTCGTGGTAGCCGGGCGCGGGCAGGGCGTCGCGCAGCGTCTGGATGCAGTGACTCGGGCAACCAGACAAGGCGCGACCGACGACCTCTCGAGGTCGCCAGTGCAGACCCACCCAGGCGGGTGGCGGACCCGATCCACCGAATGCTGACGCCCGGCTGACGACGCCGTGCTGCGGTGCGCCTCGGCCTCTCCGCGAGCTCGGCGATGTCGGGTTGGGTGGTGCGCTGCTGAGTGCCTCTGACCGCGTTGTTGGTCGACGCTTCGGTCGTCGACGCCTCAGTCGATGGCGTGCGGTGAAGACAGCTCCATCGCGAGCGCGAGATACGGCTTCGCTGCCTATTCCGCGCGGCCCAGCTGGTGGCTAGGCAGATGTCCCGCAGCGGGTATCGGTTCTTCGCGCTACACGCGCCGAGCTCGGACGGCCACCTGAGGCGGGAGACCATCGCGCACCGGCTGTTAAAGCCGGAGGGTCCCAGGAGCTTGACCCGGGCCGCACCTCATTTGGATATCGCACGTGCCAGGAGGTCGGTCAGTCGGGGTCGAGCGTTTCAAGGAAGGTCCTTGCTGCCTGGAAGTCGACCTCACGCAATCCCTCGACGGGGGAGACCTCGATGAGCTTGGTGGGCTCGGCGCGCGTACGGAGGAACTCGTCCCCGCTGCGTGGGTGGATGACGTGTTCGTCGTCGAACCAGACGAGCGGGCGGCCCTCCGCGAAGGCGAGGATGGAGGGGTATTTCCACACGGTCGTGAGCGTCGCATGGTCGAGGTCGATCACAGGTAGTTCCGGCAGGCCGACCTCCCAGCGGGCGTAGTCGTTGGCCATCTCGCCCCAGTAGGTTGCCCAGACGAGTTCGGCGTTGTGGTCATCGGCCAGGCGCAGTAGCTGTGTGCCGTGCTCCCGGTTCCAGAATGTTCGCATCATGCGGTGGGCGCGCAGGCGTTTGGAAAGCTGATATCCGAGTCGCTCGGCGCGGCTGTTCGACATGTTGTCCGGGTTGAGGACCCCATCGACGTCGATCGCGATCACGGGACGTCCCATGGCTGACTCCGACCGTCCTTCAAGGTGTGGGTGCGGGCGTGCAGCGTCTGTGCCAGCGCGGTGGTGGGGGTGGGTTCGCCACCCCGACCACCGTTGGCGCGTGGGCCAGAGGGCCGGAAGATCAGTCTCCGCGCCGGGCCTCTTCGAAGGCCGCGCGGTACTCGTCGTAGTTCTCCACACCACAGACGAAGCCGCCGGTGATCGAGTCGTGGGCGAGACGTCCGAGTCGTCGCGGGTCGCGAATACCTTCCGAGGCTGCGCCGCCGACGCCCTCCATCGCGCACCGTCCTGCCTCGCGGTACTGGACCCAGGTCCCGCGCGCTGCGCGGTTGACCCGCTCGTTGTCGTTGATGCCCCCTCCGCGGCAGCCCGAGCCGGCGCCATCGTGGGTGCCGAACGGGCACCACGTGGGCAGGAGCGACGCGCTCGTCGCGAGGGGTGCGGCGTGGCTGATCGTCGTCACACCGACAGAGGTGGCCGCTCCCCAGCTCAGGACGCCGAGGAGGACGCCGGCGGCGATTGCGCACGTGGCGAGGCGCCGGACCACGGCGAGGCGGCCGGTCGGTTGGCCCCCCACAGGCGTAGGGGGGACGGTCGGGGTGGTGGTGTCGATTGTGGGTGTCATGTGGTGCTCCGGAGGTCGGTGGGCGGCGGTACCGGCATCGACCTCGCTACCGACTCGTCCGTGGGGGCTAGTGACCCAAGTCACTTCGGTCCTACGGGCACGGTCGGCTCACGTCGCTACCGGGCGGCAGGAGTTGGCGTTCGGCGGCGGTGAATTCTCGGTCCATCAGCCCGCAGAGGTGCTCAACCCAGTCGGGAGCGGATGTACGAAGCGTGAAGGGACCGTTGGAGGAGGACAGCGTCACGCTGTCAACGCTGTCCGAGCCGTCCTGAACCGGGTCGGAGCGCGGCACCGCCAGGCTGCCGCTGACTTCTCCCCGCGCTACATCCCAGAGCTCGAGTCGATCGCCGCTCACGGCCGGTGTCGAGGTCGGGACGACGAGAACGTAGCCATCGCTGGTGATTCCTACGACGCTCTGCGTACGAGCCTGGATTGGTGGTCGGACTGGTCGCCCGGTCTCGACATCCCAGACCGTGAGGGACTCGTCGTCGGAGGTGACCATGCGGCTGCCGGTGGCGTCAAAAGTGACATCTCGCGCGGGGTCTGCGGCCGCGGGGACGCGGGTCAGGAGCCGAGCGGCGGGAACATTCCAGATCTCGACGCTGCGATCTGGCGGCATGACCGCGACCTCGTCGGGGTGACCGGGGCGGGTGAACAGGTACGCCGTCTGCCGGTAGCGCTCGACCTCCTGAGGGGTCGCACCTAGAACCGTGGGGCCGGAGAGCCGTGCGCCGGTGCGGTCGTCCCAGGAGGACAGCACGCCGCCGGCCAGCACGACGAGGGTGCGGCCGCCGTCGGTCCAAGTGACGTCCCACTCGTTCTGAGCACCGTCGACAGCGGGGCCGGGAAGGGTCAGGGCCAGCTCCTGGGTAAGGTCTGGCAGCCGGTGGCGAGAGTAGAGATACTGCTGGTCGAGGCGCCGAAAAACGACGAAACCGTTCGGGCCGACGCCGGTGCCGTACTGCGAATTGCCCTCGCTGTCGGGAGAGAAGACGTCGCGGGGTCGCGACCCGACGACAGCGCCCGTAGCCAAATCGGTGACGCGATCGCCGTCGCGGTTGCTCGTAATTTTCAGGCGACCATCTGCGGAGGTGTGGTCCACCCCGACGACATCGGGTGCAGGCGGTGGCGCGTCGGTCGTGTCGACCAGCAGAAGCGACCGGCCGCGGGCGACGAGCATCCGAGGGCGGTCGCCGGCCCCGGGGATTAGGGAGGTCAGCAGTCCCCGCCCGTTGAGGCTCACCGACGGTGTCTGCGGGTCCGGCGGGAGAACCCCGAGGTATCGGCGACCGGAGCGCAGCTCGAGCGCTCCCAGTGGGGCGTTGAACCCGGCTCCCGCGAACAGCAGATGCCCCAGGTCGCCAGAGACGTCGGGCCGGCCGTCGCACCTCGTTGCGGGGAAGGTTCGTCGGGTCAGATCCGCTCCGCTGGCCACGTCGCGTTGGCTGATAACGGCGTCGGTGACCCCGGCGCCGGTGACCGCGTTGTCGCACGTCACTTCGCGTCCCTCGACGACGACGGCGTCGGTCGGTACGTCGCGCAAGGCCGCGCCGGTCGGGATCGAGCGGACCTGCCCGCGGGCCGTCGCGGTCAAGGACAGGACGACCGCCACCTCGGGGTCATCGGTGAGCACGAGCCCATCGACGCCAAGGAGGGGGTCGACCTCGAGGGCGCCCGGCTGGGGTCGCCAGTCTCCGATCGACCACGATTGGAGGCGGCGGGGGGCGCCGGCGACCGCCGGTGGGATCACCGAGAGCCGCGAGTTGTCCGGAGCGAAGCCCACAGCGGCCGTCGACGAGGTGTTCGGCGGTCGCGGTGCCGGCACGCCAGGGGCCAGGGCGAGCGGGCCGGTGCGGGCGACGGTGTCCCACACGAGCACCGTGCCGTTCCCGCTGACACTGGCCACCCATCGTTGATCTCTGCTGACGGTCCAGGTGGCGCCGCGGGGGAGGCCCGGCACCGCCCAGGTGCGGGGTAAGCCGGTGCTGAGTCCTCGAATCGAGACGATGAAACCGTCTCCGCCGATAGTGGCGGTGTCGCCGTCCGGGCCTGCGCTGAGCCCGGTGATCGGTCCGGGTGCCACACCGGGCAGGATCGCGGATGCCCCACGCAGGTTGCTGTAGGACTCGGCCAGGGCGTTCCGGGCGGCGAGGCTGGTCGGATCGGCGCGGTACGCGGCGAGCGCGAGCTGGGTGGCCGTCACGGGGTCGTCATTCACACGCGAAGACGCAACGCGCCCGAGGGTCTCCGCGGCGGTCGCCTGGAGCTGCTCGCCGATTTGGCCGCCGCGCTGCACGGTGGCGACGAGCGCGGCCCCGGCTAGGAGCGCAAGGACAAGCAGAACCGCTCCGACCGTGCGCCAACGTCGCCTTTCCCGGCGCCGGCGGCTCCGGCTGCGGGTGATGTAGTCGGAAGTGGCGGGACCCACCTCAGACGGTCGACGACTCACCCAGTGCTCGGCCGTGTCGAGCCGGGCGCCGCGCAGCAGCGCGCCGTGGTCGCCTTCGCTCGCGCGCCACCGTTCCGCGTCGTCCTCGACCGACGAGCGCCATGTGAGGAACTCGCGGTCCTCGTCCAGCCAGTTACGCAGGCGGGGCCAGTGGTCGATGAGCGCCTGGTGAGCTGGCTCAACGGTGGCGTCCGTCACCACGAGCAGGCGGCGGGCCGCGAGTCGGGGAACGAGGGCCGCGGGACCCGGTGCGAGGTCGTCGAGGGTGATTGGGTGCCGCACGAACCGCCCGTCCCGGGTCGGGCGCACGAGACGAGACATCAACCCGCGCAGGGCATCCTGTTCTGCGGCTGTCAGTTCGCCGACGAGCTCCTCGGCCAGCTGGGCGATCGAGCCGGCGACACCACCGACGTCTCCATAGCTCGCCAGTGTCAGCTGCGCAGCGCGACGTTCCTCCCACAACCGCGCCAGCAGCACGCTGAGTAGGGGGAGCCGGCCGGGTTCGCCCTCCGTGTCATCCAGGATCCGGTCAACGAGTCCGTCTTCGAAGGCGAGCCCCGGGGCGTGCTCGGCCGGGCCGACGATCGCGGCCCGGAGCTGCCCGCGGTCCATTGGCGGCACGAGGACGGCATTGCGCCCGAGGCGGAACGCGACTTCCTGCGAGGTGATGTCGAAAAGCGATTCGGGTCGCAGCGTCAGCACCAAGCAGGCCGGCCTGCTATCGAGGATGCGCTCGAGGGTCGCCTGGGCGGCCACGGGGTCGGCGGCGACGAGCTCCTCGAACTGGTCGAGAATGACCACCGTGCCCAGCGCGAGTACCGCCGGCGCCCGCACGGGAGCGTCGTCGACGGAGGCGCGTACGACCGTACGGCCAGCACCGCGGAGGCGAGGAACGAGACCGGCGGCGATTGCGGAGGACTTGCCGGCACCCGACGGGCCGATCACCGCTACCAGCCCGCCGGGTTCGCCGAGCGCCTCGGCGACGCGGCGCTCGAGCTCGTCGACGACGGCCCGGCGCCCGAAGAGGAAGTTCGCGTGTTCTTCGTCGAACGGCAGCAGGCCCCGGTACGGGTTGGGTAGGAGTTCGGGGTCGAGCCCGAGTACGTGCTCGATCGGAAGGAGGTAGGCCGTGGTGGTCGACGGGTCGCGATCGGTAGCCACCGCGATGCCGACGACGGCGCCGCTGTCGGTGTGCCAGACGGGAGCGCCGCTGAATCCTTCCTGCAGGCGCTGGTCGCCGACCGTCGCCTGCAGTTGTGTCCACCCGGTGCCCTGACCCTCACGGAAGACCCCGGTCGACCACACACCGTCGGTCGCTCCGGCAGGGAACCCGAGTACCGAGAATCCCTGGCCCCACAGACCGTCTGCTCGGCGCAGCGGGGGCATGCGCGTTCCTAGCGGCAGCGCGCCGGACAGGCGAAGCAGGGCGACGTCCCCACGCCCGTCAGGCTGGATCGGCGTCCAGCGACAGGCCTGCGCCGCGACCGGTCGCCCACCGGCGACCGGGACGTCGACGAACACATCACCCGGGGGGACCCGACTCACCGCGGCGTCCTCGTCCGCCCCGGCGTCGTCGTAGGCATCGACGCCAAGGACCCCGGCCACGACGTGGGCGCATGTCCCCACCAGGTCTGGTCCGAGCAGCACACCACCACCCACGACCCGCCCGGAGGCCGTGAGCACGCGGACACTCCCGGGCGCGTGGTCGCGCTCGGCGGAAGACGAGCTCACGTGGCGTCCGTGACCGGATCGAGACCCACGATCTCAACAGCGGACACAACCCGGCACGGGCGGAGGAGGTCAACATCGTTATGGAGACCACGACAATATTTGCCATGCCAGCAGACGCCGACATCGACCACCTCGACCAGGACGACGCCGAGGTCATCGGTCTGCTGCGTCGCGCGGCGGAGGCAGGGTGGGGTGAAGTGCTGGGGTTGGTCCCAGCCCACCAGGCCGGTCTCCGCCGCGTCGCGCTCCCAGTCGCCGAGCTCTCCGCGCGCCTCACTGAGGCCTACCGGCGCGAGCACACGGTGTTCCTGCGTACCGCGCGGGCCCACGTCGGCCGCGACGTCGCCGAGGACGTAGTCCAGCGCGCGTTCGCGAACGTCTGGCGTCGGCTGCAGCGCCCCGACCGCCCCGAGATCGCCAGCATCGTGCAATACACGTGCACCGCTGTCATGCATGAGGTCCACCGTGAATTGCGCGCGATCATCCGGGACCGCGGTCGGCGCGCCGAGGGGGAGCAGCCCGATCACCCCGACCCGGCCACGGAGGAGAAGCCCGCTTTCGTCGACGCCCTCGACGACGCCCTCGAGGTCCTGAGCCCGCGACAGCGGCGAGCGGTCCTGCTGCGCTACCAGATCGGCTGCAGCGTGGCGGAGACCGCACAACTGATGGCGATCGGCGAGGGCACCGTCAAGCGCTACGCCGCTGAGGGTCTGGCCAGGCTGCGCGAACAGCTCAGCGGTCACGTGGGCACGGCCTGACGAAGGATGAGGCCCCGAAGGCTGCGGCGACGCCAACCTGACCAATGGCCGCACCAACGGCTCATGTCCGACAGAACCCCCGATAGCGGACGGCATCGAGGACAATGTAGGCGGTAGATGCCCGACCCGAAACCTGGGTCGGCCCTGCAGTCGGAGCCACGAGGAACGTGAGGCCTTCTTGGACCTACGGATCGGACTTCGTCGAAGGTTCTTCCGCCTGCCGATATCACCACGACACACGCTGTCGACTGGCCGTATCACGGTTATCGAACTAGCGCTTTCATTAGGTTCGAGAGACTTCAGGGAGCTTCCGTGAAGAAAAAGCTGCAACGACTCGCGGCGCTGTTCGTTCTGGTCTTCGTCGGTGTCGAGACGCTCCGGACGTACGGCTTGTCTTTCGGCTGGTTTCTCGGAATGGCGATCAGCGGCGCGCTGCTCTTCCTCATGACCGTGGAACACCGGTGCTGCCCCGCGACGGGTGCACCGGTCAGCACGTTCGTCAAGTGCCGATGCGGGTGCCATCCCGACCCCAATCGACCGCCCAGCCCCGGGCCGTACCAACCCCCCCGACACGTCGACGTCGGCAGTAGCTATTCCGGATCGAACGCCCCCAACTACAGCAAGGGGCCCGGGTACCCCACGAACGCCCAGACTGGCTATGGGAGGTACAGCACGTACAAGAATGGGCGTTGACGCCCCTCATCTCCGTTTCGTTGCGCGCGGCGCCCGAAGTGCACCTCTCGTCGGGCGTTCGTCGGTCGAGGCGACGCACAGGGGTCGCAGCACCGTTGCGACCCCTGTGCTTCTCCCGCGAATCGACGTCGTGCAGCCGGGGTGCGGAAAGTCGGAGCAGCCGGTCGACGATCGCGTCGTGGCGGCGTACGACTCGGTGCCACGACGTGGGGCGAGTTGCGGGCTGCACGTCAAGGAGCGCCGAGCATCGTGTGCCGTCGCGTGGCGCGAGTCCGGCGTAGGGAGGTGCCCGAGCAGGCTTTTCGTCGCCTCGAGGTGTTGCCCGACATCGTGGTCTGGCGGTGATCGTTTGACGGGCCCTCGCTCAGAGGGTCTGACTCTGCGCGCGTGACACGCTTCGTGACACGAACAAGGGCCAACCATCGATGCTGTGGAGCACCGAGTAGCGTCCCGCGAGGACATCGTTGCTGGTAGCGGCCCTGGTCAACGCGGTCGCCCATCTTTGCATGATGGTGCTCGCTGGCTGGGTTTGCTGAGGCGCAGGTACGTCGTCGTCGGCACGGCCGAGCGCCTGGCGCTGGATGCAAGAGCGGACGTGCGGCCTGTGCGCCCGGCCAGGTGGATGGCGACCACGAAGGTCGGCGACCGTCCGTCTGGGTCTCACGATGCCCTCCCGGCACTCGAGCTGCCGAGCAGCGTCGTGATCACCCTCGGACCGAATGGTTGGTCGCTGATCAGAGGCGTAAGACTAGTGTCGTGGCACTTCCACCTGAGCATCAGGCCATCTACAACGATTTCGTCTGCTTGCTGCGTGACCGGCACCAGCACCTGCTCCGCCCTTTCCTGGCGCTCGCGGACGCGGTGAACTGCGACCACGAGTCCGAGTGGCGCGAGGCAGAAAAGTTCCGCCTTGCAGCAGAAGGACACGTACGCCGATGGCAATCGCTTGAGCGTGAGCTGGCTGACGCCCGAAGGAAGATTGACGAGTTCAGCTGCATCGTCGAGCAGGTCGACGCTGAGCGAAACAACCTCCGCGTTGCAGTCGAGGAGCTGCAGGGTGAGGTTCAAGCTGCTGAAGCCAGAGCTCGCGACAACGAGTTGATCCTCGAGGAGATTGGCGCCGACGGCGTGGAGGCGTGTGGCTGTAGGTTTCTCTGGACCAATACGACTCCCGGAGGGCGTATCTACGTCGACACATGCTGGCGCCACTAGCGGTGAGCCTGCCTGGAGTGACCACAAGCAGCACTCGGTCCGATAACGCCCAGGACCGTCAGGTGGCGAGCGGGATGGTCATGGCTGGCGGTTGGGCGGATGATCCCAGTCGCTAGGGTGTCCGGTCAGTCGGCTGGGGTCGCTGCGGAACCTTCGTCCGCTCCTCGGCGCTCGTTGGCTGCGCCCGGTTGTTGGTTCGCGGGACGATCGCTCCGTGACAGCGAGCCAAGTGGCCGGAGCTCCCGGATCTATGTCAAGCCTCCTGAATCCCGCCTCCCAGCCCCTCGGCCGCGTGGTCAGTGAGCCCTGGTCTGGTCACAACGGCGCCGTCTGGTCGGTGGCGGTGTCGCCGGAGGGGGCCCGGGTGGTCTCTGGCGGCCAGGACGGGTCGGTGCGGGTGTGGGATATGGCCACCGGCGTCCCGGTCGGGGACCCGTGGATTGGCCACAAGGGTGGGGTCCGATCGGTGGCGGTGTCGCCGGACGGGTCGCGGGTGCTCTCCGGCGGCGAAGACGGGTCGGTGCGGGTGTGGGATTTGGCCACCGGCGTCCCGGTGGGGGACCCGTGGCTCGGGCACCAGGGCCGGGTGTTGTCCGTGGCGGTGTCGCCGGACAGTTCGTGGGTGTTCACCGGGAGCCAGGACGGGTCGGTGCGGGTGTGGGAGTTGGCCACCGGCGTCCCGGTCGGGGACCCGTGGCTCGGGCACCAGGGCCGGGTGTTGTCGGTGGCGGTGTCGCCCGACGGGTCGCGGGTGATCACCGGCGGCGCCGATGAATCGGTGCGCGTGTGGGACGTCGTCAGCGGCGACCCGGTGGGGGACCCGTGGCTCGGGCACCAGGGCCGGGTGTGGTCGGTGGCGGTGTCGCCGCACGGGTCGCGGGTGGTCTCCGGCGGTGACGGGGCGGTACGGGTGTGGGATATGGCCACCGGCGTCCCGGTTGGGGACCCGTGGACTGGCCACACGGGCGGGGTGTGGTCGGTGGCGATGTCTCCGGACGGGTCGCGGGTGGTCTCCGGCGGGGATGGTTCGGTGCGGGTGTGGGACGTGGCTACCGGGGCCTCGATGGGCCACCCATGGACCGGCCACCAGGGGCCGGTGCTGGCGGTGGTGGTGTCTCCGGACGGATCGCGGGTGGTAACCGGAGGCGATGACGGGTCGGTACGGGTGTGGTCCTGGGAAGAGTCCCGGCCGACCAGCACGGTGCATCGCTATGCCGGAGTGCGCTCGGATGTGGCGGGTGTCGAGGACCTGCTCGGGATGGGCCCGGACGCGACTACCGTGGCCGCCCTGCTCGCCGCGGTGGAGACCGAGCCGCCGCTGTCGGTCGCCCTGTTGGGCAATTGGGGCAGCGGCAAGTCGACCTTCATGCGATTGGTCCAGGCCCAGGTCGCCTCCTTCGCCGAGATCGCCCAGCATCATCCAAACAGCGCCTACGCCGCCCATGTGCGGCAAGTCCAATTCAATGCCTGGCACTATAGCGATGATCATCTGTGGGTGGGGTTGGTCGAGCATCTGTTCCGCGAGCTGAGTGACAAGACTCCCGCTCCGCCCGCAGACGACCAGGACCGGCACCGGCTCGAGGAGCAGCTCGCTCAGCAGAAGGTCGAGAAGGCCCGTCTCGACAACGACCTCCGCCGGATCGATGACCTCGATCCCCAGCGGGGTTGGTGGGGCTGGATCGGCCAGTTCCACCGGAGCATGCTGGTGGTGCGCGCCTTCGGCGCTGAAGCCCGCACGCAGCTACACCGCAAGCTCTGGCTGCCAGCGGCGCTGCTGGTATTGGCAATTGTGCTGGCGACGGTCACGGTGCTGGTCGGGGACACCGTCGCTGCCACGATCCGCGGGGTTCTCGGTTTGACCGGGGTCGCGGCGTTGCTCGGCGCCGTCCGCGCGCGAGTCACCGCGGCCTGGACCGTCGCCCGGGACCTCACAGAGTCGAACAGAAGTCGGCTGCTCGCGGACCAGACCGAGCGGGCCGAGCGAATCGTCGAGCTCGAGCGCCAGCTCACCGAGCGCGATCCGGCCCGTCAGCTCAACCATCTACTCAGCGAGATCACCGCGCCCGATCGATACGGCGGTTATCGTGGGCTGACCGGACGCATTCACGACGACCTGCGTCGCCTAAGCGACCAGCTCGCCGCCGCGCGCAAGCGGGACCGGCTGGCGCTGCGGCGGATCATCCTCTACGTCGACGACCTCGATCGCTGCGTGTCCCGGCGCGTGGTCGAAGTCCTCCAAGCGGTGAACCTGCTGCTAAGCATGGACCTGTTTGTGGTCGTGGTGGCGGTCGACCCTCGCTGGCTGCTAGGCGCCCTCGATGAGCAGCACGGGCACTTGCTCAATATTCGCTCTACCACGGCCGGGCAGGCTTTCGACCCCACCAACCACGGCGGTCGTAGCCAGCCTCTGGACTACTTGGATAAGATCTTCCACTTGTCGTATGCGGTGCCCCCGATGAGCGGACACGCCACCACTTACCTACGTGACCTCCTGCCCACAGTCGAACCGAACACCGACGGTGAGCAGCGCACTCCCACCGCAAAGACTTCGGTCCACAGCGCGTCCGCCCCGAGATCCGGCGCTGGCCCCGACATGGCCCCAACTGCCCCCGCGGCGTCCACGACCCAAACCGCCGCCGACGCGACCAGTACGCCCGCCGGCGGTGTCCCACCGTCAGCCGAGCTGGACTCCGCCGAGGTCACGATGGCCGTGCCTGAGCTCCCGCCCCCACCCGAGGTGCAGTCGCTTTACCTCCAGCCGCATGAGGCAAACTTTCTCCCGAAGCTCGCCCCGTTGGTCCCGACCCCACGCGGGGTCAAGAAGCTCGCCAACACGTACCGATTGTTGCGCATCAGCGTCCCCGACAACGCGCTCGGCGCCTTCCTCGGCGACCGCGAGCATGGAGGGCCCTACCAGGCCGCGGCACTGCTGCTGACTGCGATCATCGCCAACCCTGGCCACGCTCGCCGCCTGCTTGACGAGCTGGGCGCGGCCCAGCCCGAGCCGGACGTCGTCGACACCCTCACCGCGATCGGCGGGCCGCTCGCAAGCCAGCTCGCCGCGTTCGTGGCAGACGTCCGCCGCGAATCCCCAGTTCACGGGTCCACCGTGACCTACCAACGCTGGATAGGCCCCGTCGCGCGGCACAGCTTCGACACCTACGATTTGTTCACTGGCGACACCAACAGAGGGCAGGGCGGCGGGACTATCCGAGGAACGGGGTAGCTCGTGGCCACAACGGACCCACTAGAGCACTCGCGGAACCGATAACCGGCTTGTATGTCGGCTCTGCGTCCGCGATGCGCCCAAGACGCGAAGGCATTAGGCACGCCCTCACGTCGCCATCGAGCTCGCCGGCATTCACCAAGCCGGCGCTCGCAGGCATGACGCGTAGCTGCGCGTACCTCAGCCGATGCCACCGCCCTGCCGAGGCAAGCGACTCGCGTTCAGGCAAGGGAGGCTGCGACCCCGTAAACGGGGTGGCGTACCAGATCGACCTCATTAAGGTAACGCGATGGTCCTGCGTAGCGCTCTGAGTGATTTGGTCGAGCACGCTCGCCGCACTGGCGGCTGTCGCCATGGTGGCACGGCCACGTCCTCGTGGTCGCGGGCCGACGCAGGGCGGGCTCGTGGCAGACGCGCGCCCCGCAGGGCAATCACCTCGGAGGTTGCCGGTCGGCTACGGGGCGGTCGATGAGGAGGCCAGCGGCAAGGGTGTCCTGTCGTTAGCCTGGTAGTGGTTATCGCTTGCGGCGAAGACGGTACTTCAGCCGGTCTATCACGGTGGGTTTCCGAGGTGTCAGAGAGCGGGACTCTTGTTGGATCACTTGTTGAACTTGGGTGGAGAAGTTTCGGGCCGCCACGATCCTTGGGCCGAAATACTCGGCTGCCTCGTCTCCGGAGACACTAGATTCTCGTGCTGCTGAGGCGAGAGAGGCTGCCGCGGTCCGAAAATAGCTCAGTTTGTGCTCCATCAGCGTTGAGCCGTATAACTGGCTACGAACATAGAGGCGACCACCCTTCAATGGTTCGGCAGCCTTCACAATCGCATCTCTGTCGTACGTGTCAATAAAGCTGGCCAGGCTATACTGATACTGGCGCACCATCTGGTACACGTCGATGTTTAGATCGTCTCGACGCTCTTTCTGGTAACGGCTCTCGGATTGGTGCTGGTTGATGAAGAACGTGGCGGCTGAACCGAGCAGTACACCAGCTATACCAATGAGAGCCGGGACAATCGACGACCAGGCGGAAGACGGTGGTATTGGCGGACATACAATAGTCGGCGGCATGCTGGCCTCTCTGTCGACCGTGCGTGTTCACAGGTGCCCGGCTAGTACCACAGTCGGATTTGCGACCCCGCGGAACCCGGGGCACCCCACAGCCTCCACGAACCCGGTTCGCGTGGCTTGGTGATCGCGTCCGAGGTCGTGCTGGCAAAGCTGCGCGACCAGGAGTTTCTCGCCCTGAGCCTCGAGCCTCCGCCCGGCGCGTCGGCCGGCGCCTCCGCAGACGAGATCCTGCACGGCTGCCTCAAGTCGGGAGCCCGCTACGACGAGCAGCTCGCGTGGGGTCATCGATATCCGCCGGTGGCGGCGTAGTGCTGCCCCAGCGGTGCGGCTACAGGGAGCGTCACGCCGGGCGACGGCCCCAGACCGCCATGGTGAGTGGGAAGAGCATGGTCGTCGCCGGGTCGTCGAACTGCTCGACGGCTCGGTCGAACTCTGCGTCGGTGCATGCGCCGGAGTCGACCAACGGCTGCCGCACCCGCCCGAGGGCCAGCCCTAGCCAGTTCGACCCAGTGGCCGGGTCGCCGGGGCGGATCACGTGGGTCCGGCCTGCCGATGACAGATCGATCAGTCCGTGCTCGGCCAGGTCGCGCAGGAGCGTGGACCCGTAGCGCGGGTCGACCTGGCCGCTGAGCTTCTCGATCAGGGCGACGTGCGCGGCGTTCACTGACCGCAGGGGCTCGGGAATGGCGGGGGAGGACAGCATCGGCAGGAAGTCGGGTTCCTCGGCGAGGAGCCATCCCCCGGGCCGCATCGCGGGGACGATCTGTCGCAGGGCTGCGTCCCGAGCGTCAGGGGCCAGCCAGAACAGCATCCACCGGACGTGCACGAGATCGAAGGTGTCCGGCGGCAGCCCCTCGCCGGTGATGTCGTGGGCGCGCACCTCGAGGCGGTCGTGCGCCAACGGCTCGACGAAGCTGGTCTGGATATCGGTGGCCAGCACGTGCACCCCTTCGTGTCCGGCCAGCCAGGAGGCGATCGACCCGCCGCCCGCGCCGATCTCCAAGCAGCGCCACCCAGCGGCTGGTGCACGGGCCTCGAGCAGCGCTCGGGTGCCGGGGTCGAGCGCGGCCTCCAACGCCGCGATGCGGGCGCGTTCCTCCGGCCAGGCGTTGTCGAAGAAGTAGGTGCTGCTCATCGCCACAGGCATTCGCTGAGGCGAGCAGTGGCTTCCACGCGAGCGGCGATGTGTCTCACGGCGGTTCCCCCTCTGCGCCCCGACGGCCAGAACTTGCACTGAGGGTGACAGGCGCCTCGAGGACGGGCCGTCAAATACACTCTTTCGGCGCAGCTCGCGGGTCCTCGCATCAACCGTTGAGCGTCCCGGCAGCGTTCGCGCTCAAGTTGAACCACTCGAGCCGAGCGCTCAGGGCCGCGCGGCCGAGCGAACGACGGAGCCGCCTCCAGCGGCGCTGCCCTCTTGGGGCCCGGCTGTCAACGACGGCTGAATCTGGACCCCCTGGCGACGGCCGAAAGTGGACCCCTCTCGGTGGTTGTTGATGTTCAGTCGGTGGTCTTGTCGGCGGTGGGGACGCGGCCGAGGTCGCGGTCTTTGAGCCGGTAGCTGTCGCCCTTGAGCGAGACGACCTCGGCGTGGTGCACGAGGCGGTCGATCATGGCTGCGGCGACGACGTCGTCGCCGAAGACTTCGCCCCAGCGGCCGAAGGGCTTGTTGCTGGTGACGATCAGCGAAGCTTGCTCGTAGCGGGACGAGACGAGCTGGAAGAACAGGTTCGCCGCCTCGGCCTCGAACGGGATGTAGCCGACTCGTCGATGATCAGCAGCGGGACCCGGCCCAGCTTGACCAGCTCAGCCTGCAGCCGCCCGGCGTGGTGGGCCTCGGCGAGGCGCGCGACCCACTCGGCGGCGGTGGCGAACAGGGTGCGGTGCCCGCCTTGGCATGCGCGGACGCCGAGTCCGATCGCCAGGTGGGTCTTGCCGGTGCCCGGCGGGCCCAGGAAGACCACGTTCTCGCGGGCGGTGATGAAGTCCAGGGTGCCGAGGTGCGCGAGGGTCTCGCGCTTGAGGGAGCGCTGGTGCTCGACGTCGAAGTCTTCGAGGGACTTGCGGGCGGGGAAGCGGGCGGCGCGGATGCGGCCCTCACCGCCGTGGGCTTCGCGGGCAGCGACCTCACGCT
>NZ_JAQZAO010000006.1 GCF_028737315.1 Actinomycetospora lemnae
GGGGCGGGGTGGGGGCGGTGCTCGGCCCGGGGGTGGCGTGGGCGGGCGCGGCGAGGGCCAGGACCAGCAGCGTCGTGAGCACGGCCAGCGGGGCGCGGGACGTCACAGCAGCCGCATCGCCGTGTACAGGTCCATGACCGCGAGCGCGAACGGCAGCACCGCGGCGATCCCGATGGCCTCGGCGATGTCGACGGCTCGGCGCGCGACGGGCGAGAAGCGCCGGCGGGGGACGACGACGCCGAGCACCAGGGCCAGCGCGCCCGCCGCGAGCGCCGCCGCCGGCACCGCGAGCACCGCGACCAGCGGGGGCGCGACGAGCAACCAGCCGACCAGCAGCCCGGCGCCGGCGAGCAGGGAGCACACGAGCAGCGCGACCGCCTGGACGCCGTTGGCGTAGGTGCGCGAGCGCAGGCCCAGCAGCGCGGTGAGCAGCGCGGCGAGGACCCAGCCGGCCACGCCGCGCCAGCCGCTCGCCGGCGCGAGGGCGATGACCGCGACCGCGCCCGCCGTCACCGCGCCGCACCCCAGGACCAGGCCCGACAGGGCGGCGTGGGCGCGGTCGGCTCGGCGCTCGATGTCGGCGTGCTCGGCGACCCCGGGGTCGTCGGCGAGCTCTTCGGCCGATCCGGGGACCCGCGGCAGCGGGAGGCGGGCGAGCGCGATGCCCGTGCGGGGCAGCAGCGCCGAGGCGACCAGCGCCAACGCGCCCGCCCCGGCCGCGATGCCGGCGGCGTCGCCCGCGTCGACGACGGTGGCGACGCCCGCGGCGAGGACCAGCAGCACGGCGGCGGTGAGGACGCCGAGCAGCGCGGCCACCCCGGTGCGCCCGGCGCTGCCCAGCGCCAGCAGGCACGTCGCGGCCGTGACGGCGGCCAGCGCGGCGCCGAGCAGCAGCTGGGGCGCACCGGACGTCGAGGTCAGCGGCCCCGGCCCGGTCCACGGCACGGCGGCGACACCCGCGACGCCGGCGAGCCCCACCGCACCCACCGCGAGCACCGAGCCCGCGCCGGGGTCGTCGAGCACCCGTGTGCCGACGATCGCCGCCGCGAACGCCCCCAGTGCCGCGACCCCGGCGACCGCCGCGGTACCGAGCCCGCCCGCGGTCCCCGGCGCCCTCCCGGCGACGACGAGCGCGAGCGCCGCCACCGCGAGGCCCAGCGCGAGCCCGCACAGCCCGAGCACCCGCGCGAGCCCCGGGCCCCACGCCCGGTAGCTCGCGGGCGTCGCCTCGGCGACCGCGTCCACGACGTCGTCGAACAGCGGCGGTGGCGCAGCGTCGGCACGGCGACGCAGGACCAGCTGGTCGCCGTCGAGGACGCCGAGCGCGGCGAGCGTGCGCGACGGGTCGACCGGGCCCTGGCCGAGCGGGGCGAGCGTCCAGCCCCCGCCGCGCACACCGGTCGCGGACTCGCCGGTCATGTCCAGCAGGACGGGCAGGAGGTCCGCGAGCGGGACGTCGGGCGGGAGCGCCACGTCGACGCGGGTGCGGGGCGCGAGCACCGACACCCGGCTCGCCGCGGCGACCGCCCCCGAGCCGGCGGGCAGCGACGTCCGCTCCGCCGGGGGCGCCACGCGCGCCTGCGCGCCGGTCAGGGTCCCGGGCAGCGCGGCACCCACACCACCGGCACCGCGGTGGTCGCGCCCGTTCCGGGCCGTGCCTGTCATGCGCTCCTCCCCGCTCGGGGTGCGGGTGTGCCGTTCGCCGATGTTCACCGAGACGGGCCCGGCGTGGCCCGTGGCTCCTTAGTATGGCCGGACCGAGGGGCTCCGGTGGTGCGAACGGGGGAACGGGGGGGTCGGGCGGTGGGCACACGGGTCTTCCGGCGCGCCGCGCGCCTGGCGCCCCCCGAGGTGCCCTCGGGAGAGGTGCACCTCGAGGCGCCCCCGGACATCCCCCGCGCGGTGCCCACCTCGCCGCTGCTGCGCCTGTTGCCGCTGCTCATGGTGGTCGGCTCGCTCGGCTTCATCGTCGTCATCGGCGTCGACAACCCGACGTCGTGGCTCTTCGGCGGGATGTTCGCGCTCTCGACGCTCGGGATGGTCGCCGGTGGGGTGACGCGCGGCGGTGGTCAGCGCCGCGCCGAGGCCGACGAGGACCGCAAGGACTACCTGCGCTACCTCGCGCAGATGCGCCGCCGGGCCCGCGACACCGCGGTCGAGCAGCGGCGCGCCCTCGAGTGGACCCACCCCGATCCCTCGACGCTCGTCGGGCTCGCCCGGGGCCCGCGGATGTGGGAGCGCCGGCCCGCGGACGCCGACTTCGTGCACGTGCGCGTCGGGCGCGGGTCCCAGCGCCTGGCGACGGCGCTCGTGCCCCCGCAGACCGGCCCGGTCGACGACCTGGAGCCGGTGTCGACGGTCGCGCTGCGCCGGTTCGTGCGCACCCACTCGATCGTCCCGGACCTGCCGACCGCGGTGTCGCTGCGCGCCTTCGTGTCGGTGGCGGTGGCCGGCGCCGACGCCGCGACCCGCCGCGGGCTCGTGCGGGCGCTCGTCGCCCAGCTCGTCACGTTCCACAGCCCGGACGACCTCGTCATCGCGGTCGCCGCCACCGGTCCGGCGCGCGCGGAGTGGGAGTGGGTGAAGTGGCTGCCCCACGTCGCGCACCCGCGCCTGACCGACGGTGCCGGGCCGGTGCGGATGGTGACGTCGTCGCTGGCGGCGATCGAGTCCTGGCTCGCCCCGGAGCTCGCGGGGCGGGCCCGGTTCGCCCGCGGCGCCGCGCCCGCCGCGGACACGCGCCACGTCGTCGTGGTGCTGGAGGACGCCGAGGTGACCGGCTCCGAGACACTCCTGCTCGAGGAGGGCCGCAGCGCGGTCACGGTGATCGACCTGTCGGACTCGCTCGGCACGCTGACCGCGCGGCGCGGGCTCGGGCTCGTCCTCGGGGAGGGCGGGGAGGACACGGGGGACGGCCGGATCGGCGCGGTGGGCCGGCAGGGCACGGAGTGGTTCGGGCGCCCCGACGTCCTCGGCGCGGCGGAGGCCGAGGCGCTGGCGCGGCGGCTCGCGCCGTGCCGCACCCCGGTGGTCGCGGGCGGCGAGGAGGAGCCGCTCCTCGCGAGCCCCGGCATCCTCGAGCTGCTCGGCGTCGACGGGGAGCCCGACACGTTCGACGTCGCCGCCGCGTGGCGCCCGCGCCCGCTGCGCGACCGGCTGCGCGTGCCGTTCGGGGTGTCGGCGGAGGGCGAGCCGGTCGAGCTCGACATCAAGGAGGCCGCGCAGGAGGGCATGGGCCCGCACGGGCTCTGCGTCGGCGCGACCGGGTCGGGGAAGTCGGAGCTGCTCCGGACCCTCGTCCTGGGCCTCATCACCACGCACTCGTCCGAGGCCCTCAACCTCGTCCTCGTCGACTTCAAGGGCGGCGCGACGTTCGCCGGGCTCGCGCCGGCCCCGCACGTCGCCGCCGTCATCACCAACCTCGCCGACGACCTGAGCCTCGTCGACCGCATGCAGGACGCGCTGGCGGGGGAGATGCAGCGCCGCCAGGAGCTGCTGCGCGCCGCGGGCAACCTCGCCAACGTCACCGAGTACGAGCGCGCCCGGGAGAACGGCGCGCCGCTCGAGCCGTTGCCGACGCTGTTCGTCGTCGTCGACGAGTTCTCGGAGCTGCTGAGCCAGAAGCCCGACTTCGCCGAGCTGTTCGTCGCCATCGGGCGGCTCGGGCGCTCGCTGCAGATGCACCTGCTGCTCGCCTCGCAGCGCCTCGAGGAGGGCCGGCTGCGGGGCCTGGACTCGCACCTGTCGTACCGGATCGGGCTCAAGACGTTCTCGGCGTCGGACTCCCGCGCGGTGCTCGGGGTCCCCGACGCCGCGGAGCTGCCGCCGGTGCCGGGCTCGGGCTACCTCAAGGTCGAGTCGTCGACGATGGTGCGGTTCAAGGCCGGCTACGTCTCCGCGCCGCACCGCACCGCCGAGCGCGTCGCTCCGGACCCCTCCCCGGTCGCGCGGGAGATGACGCCGCGTCCGTTCTCCGCGCGGTGGGTCGAGCCGGGGGAGACGGTGCATCGAGGGGAGCACGCCGATGGGGGAGCTCGACCGTTGACTGCTGCGCCGACCGTGCTGGAGGGCGCGCCCCGGCCCGACGACCGCGCGCCCGCGGTCATCGGCCCGCACGGCCCGTCGGCCCCGCGGGGCACGGGCGGCGGGACGCCGTCGGTGCTCGACGTCGTCGTCGAACGGCTGCGGGGGCAGGGCCCGCCGGCGCACGAGGTGTGGCTGCCGCCGCTGGCCGACCCGGCGACGCTCGACGCCCTGCTCCCGCCGCTGACCGAGACCCCCGACCGCGGCCTGACCGCCCCCGGCTTCCCCGCGAACGGCACGCTGACGGTGCCCGTCGGCATCGTGGACCGCCCCTACGACCAGCGCCGCGACGTGCTGTGGGCCGAGCTCGCGGGGTCGGCAGGGCACGTCGTCGTCGCCGGCGGGCCGCAGTCGGGGAAGTCGACGCTGCTGCGCACGCTCGTCGCGGGCGCCGCGCTCACGCACACCCCGGCCGAGGTGCAGTTCTACGCGGTCGACCTGGGCGGCGGGACGCTCGCGGGTCTGGCCGGGCTGCCCCACGTCGGCGCGGTCGCCGGGCGCGGCGAGCCCGACCTCGTGCGTCGCACCGTGGCCGAGGTGGCCGCGCTGCTCGCGGCGCGGGAGCGGTGGTTCCGCGAGGCCGGGGTGGAGTCGATGGCCGACCTGCGCGCGCGGCGGAGACGGAGCAATGGGGGGAGCACGCCGACAGGGGAGCTCGACCATCTCCTCCGGCGACGGGGCGAGCTCACGCCCGGCACCGGCGGGAGCGACCTGCTCGGCGACGTCTTCCTCGTCGTCGACGGCTGGCACGCGTTCCGCAGCGAGCACGAGCAGCTCGAGCAGACGGTGATCTCGCTGGCGACGGCCGGGCTGTCGTACGGCGTGCACGTCGTCATCACCGCCAGCCGGTGGGCCGAGCTGCGCCCGGCGCTGAAGGACCTGCTGGGTACGCGGTTCGAGCTGCGCCTCGGGGACCCGTCGGAGTCCGAGGTGGACCGCCGGACCGCGGCCGTCGTGCCCGCCGGGCGGCCGGGCCGCGGGCTGTCGCCGGACAAGCTGCACGTGCTCACCGCCCTGCCCCGCCTCGACGGGATCGCCGACGCGTCCGACCTGGGGCGCGCGACCTCCGAGCTCGTCGCCCGGGTCGCCGCCGCGTGGAGCGGTCCCGGCGCGCCGCGGGTGCGGCTGCTGCCCGAGCTCGTCGGGGTCGAGGCGCTGCCGGGTGCCGACGACGGGCCGCCGCACCTGCTGCCGCTGGGCCTGTCGGAGGACCGCCTGGCCCCGGTGCTGCTCGACGTCGCCGCCGACCCGCACTTCGTCTGCTATGCCGACGCCGAGTCCGGCAAGACGGCGCTGCTGCGGGGGCTGGCGCACCAGATCGTCACCCGGTACCGCCCCGACCAGGCGCGCCTCATGATCGTCGATTACCGGCGCTCGCTGCTCGGGGCCGTCGCGAGCGACCACCTCATCTCCTACACGTCCTCGGCGCCGGCCCTGACCGACGCGATGAGCGAGCTGGTCGGGTCGCTGCAGCGGCGCCTGCCCGGGCCCGACGTCACGCCCGAGCAGCTGCGGGCGCGCTCGTGGTGGACCGGGCCGGACGTGTTCGTCCTGGTCGACGACTACGACCTGGTCGCCGGCGCCGCCACCAACCCCCTCGCGGCGCTGCTCGACCTCCTCCCGCAGGCCCGCGACGTCGGGCTGCACCTGGTCGTCGCGCGGCGGACGGGCGGGGCGTCGCGGGCGGTGTTCGAGCCGGTCCTCGCCCGGCTGCGCGAGCTCTCCTCGCCGGGCATCGTCATGAGCGGCAGCCGCGACGAGGGCGTCCTGCTCGGCTCCGTGCGCCCGGGCCCGCAGCCGCCGGGGCGGGGCTGGCTCGTGGGCCGTCGTCACGGGGAGCGCCTCGTGCAGGTGGGGTGGCGCGCGCCCGACCCGCCGATCACCGGCCCGGCTCGTCCCGCCGGCCGCCCCGACCCGTGAGCGACGGACCGACGGTTGCGATCGACCTCGGGGTCACGACGGTCGCGGCGGCGGTCGACACCGCGTCGCCGGGCGAGCCCGTCGAGTCCGTCGACCCCGCCGACGTCCCCGCCGGCGACGGCGCGCCGGTCGAGCTCGCCGCGGTGTTCGCGCCCGCCGACGGCAGCGCGCTCGTGGTCGGCGCCGACGGCCGGCGCCTGGCGGTCACGGACCCGTCGCGCTACGAGCCGACGCCGCGGCTGCGCGTCGACGAGCCGGACCTGCTGCTCGGCACCCGGGTGGTGGGTGTGTCCGAGGCGTGGGGCGCGGTGCTCGCCGGGGTGCTCGACCGCGCCGGGCCGCTGCTGCGCGGCGGGCGCCCGCGCCGGCTCGTGCTCACGCACCCGACCGGGTGGGACGGCGGGCGCCGCGAGGTGCTGCGCCGGGCCGGGTCGGGGCTCGCCGAGGAGCTGAGCCTGGTCGCGGAGCCGGTCGCGGCGGCCGCGCACGCGACGTGGATGCGGCCCCGGGAGACGGCACGACCACGGCCGCTCGCCGTCCTCGACCTCGGCGCGCGCGGGGCGTCGGCGACCGTGCTCGCCCCGGAGCCCGGGCGCTGCGGCGGCGCGGCCGTGCTCGCCCACCGCGACGACGACCGCTTCGGCGGCGACGACGCCGACGACCTGCTCCTCGGCCACCTGCTCACGACGCTGGGCGGCGAGCCCGACGCCGACGTCGACCGGGTCCGCGAGGTCGTCGCCGGCACCACGCTCGCCGACCGCCGGCACCGCCAGGTGCTCCTCGACGACGTGCGCGCCGCGAAGGAGCAGCTCTCCGACGCCGAACAGGCCGCGGTCCCGCTGCCCGGGCGGGTCACGGCGTCGTGGCTGTCGCGGGGCGAGCTGACCGAGGTGCTGCGCCCGGCGCTGCGCGGGGTCGTCGACCTGCTCGCCGACACCCTCGCCGACGCGGGCACCGGCCCCGAGCACCTCGACGGCGTGTGGCTCACCGGCGGCGGCGCGCGGATCCCGCTGCTCGCGGCCCTCGTGCACCGCGAGCTGGGCGTGCCGGCGACCGTCGCGCCCGAGCCCCGGCTGGTCGTCGCGCGGGGCGCGCTGGTGGTGGCCCGCGAGGACGAGGGGGCGCGGTCCGGCGGGGCGGTGGCGTCGCGGGCGGGCGGGCCACGGCCCCGCGACCCGGTCGTCGCGTCGCCGGTGGGCGCGGCGGTGGGTGCCGCCTCGTCGGGCCTCGCCGCGGCGTGGCCGGCGGCGGGGCCCCTGCTGGACCCGCCGACGGTCGAGCTGCCGCCTGCCGAGCGGGCATGGGCACCGGCGCCGCGCGGGGGCGAGGTCACCGACGACCTGGGCGACGGGGTGGACGGGACGCCCGACTGGCTCACCCCGACGTCGCCGGGCCGTCGCGACGCGCTGCTGCCGGTGCGGCGGGTCGACCGCGGGGACGACGACCGCACCGGCCCCGCCGACCCGGTGCCGCCCCTCGAACCCGACGGTGCCGTCCCGTCGCGTCGGCTCCCCGCGCGCCGGCCGCGGCCCACGGCACCGGCGCGGGGACGGGTGGGCGTCGGCGCGGTGATCGTCGCCCTGCTGGCGGTGGTCGCCCTCGTCACGGGGGTCGTGCTCGGCGCCCGGGCCCTGCAGGGGCCGACGGGCACGACGACCGTCGTCGGCGGGCAGGCGTTCGTCGCGCCGCTGGGCTGGGTCACCGCGGGCGGCGACCCGGCGGCGCGCCGGGTGCTGCTGCGTCCCGCCGACGCGCCGCGCGGCACCGACCTGGTCGCGGTGCAGGAGAACCCGCTCGACCCGGCCGCGGCGAGCGACCCGGACCGCGCCCGCGCCCAGCTCGCCGCGCAGTACGAGGCCGCGCGGGCGGCGGGCGACCCCGTCGCCGACTACGAGCCGCGCGCGCAGTTCGGCGGCCGCGACGTCGCGCGCTACCGCCAGGACCCGGCGCCCGGGGTGCGGGTCGACTGGTTCGTCGTGCTGTCGTCGCCCTCGATGGTCAGCGTCGGCTGCCGTCACGGCACCGACGACGCCGACGCGCGCCGCGTCCTCGCCGCCTGCGAGCAGGTCGTGGAGACCCTCGAACCCAGCGGCTGACTTCTCCGAAACGGCCACCACGCCGCCCGCGCGGTCGTCATGCTCGATCCGCAGGCGAGCAGACGGGGCGAGCGCCCCGCGAGGGGAAGGAGGTGCGGCGTGGCTGGAGGATTCGGGACCCAGACCGGCGTCATGACCGAGGTGGCCAACCGGCTGGAGACCATCAACGGGGAGCTGCAGGGCCGGCTCCAGGCGCTGCGCGGGCGCGTCGAGCCGCTCGTCGCCGAGTGGCAGGGCCGGGGCTCCACCGCGTTCCAGGGGACGATGGCCACCTGGTCCACGGACGCGAAGCGCATCAACGACGCGCTCCTGGGCATCGCCGGGCGGGTCCGCGCCGGCGGCGTCCAGTACCAGGCGACGGAGGACGACATGAGCCGGCTGCTGAACGTCCTGGGCGACGGCGGCGGTGCCGGCGGCGCCGGCGGCGCCGGCGGGGCCGGTGGTGGAGCCCCGGCCGCGTCGTCCCCCGGGGCCATCAGCAGCGCCCTCGACGGCCGCTGAGCCCCCGCGCCCACCCACCCGAGACATCCGGAGACGAGGACGAGATGACCAGCCCCGACAACATCAAGGTGCGCTTCGGCGCCATCGCCCAGGCCGCCCAGGACATCCGCACCACCCAGGCGCAGATCGAGCAGGAGCTGGCGGACATCCGCACGGCGGTGGGCCGGCTCGCCGTGTGGGACGGCGCGTCGTCGGACTTCTACCGCACCCAGCAGCACGAGATCGACACGGCGTGGCAGGACCTGAACCTGCTGCTCAACAAGATCGCGACGAACACCCAGCAGGCCGGCGAGGGCTACGAGGACGCGGAGCGCCGGGTCGGCATGATGTTCCGCGGCTGAGCCGTGATCGGCCCGGCGGGGGGTGGTCGGTGTGCTCGGAGGAGGGACGCGTACCCTGGAGGATCGTTGCGCGGTGTACGTCCCGCGCCCGCTCGACCACACATCGGCCTCCGCGCCGACCCGCCCAGCCGTCCGTGACGAGGTAGCTTCCGTGCGCACGTTCAGTCCGAAGCCCGGCGACATCGATCGCGCCTGGCACGTCATCGACGCGTCCGACGTCGTCCTGGGGCGCCTGGCCAGCCAGAGCGCCCAGCTGCTGCGGGGCAAGCACAAGCCCACGTACGCCCCGCACATGGACACCGGTGACTTCGTGATCATCGTGAACGCGGAGAAGATCGCCCTCACGGGCGGCAAGCGCGACGACCGCTTCGTCTACCGCCACAGCGGCTTCCCGGGTGGGCTCAAGGCCCGCACCGTGGGCGAGGAGCTCGAGCGCTTCCCGGCGCGGCTGGTCGAGAAGGCCGTCAAGGGCATGCTCCCGAAGAACCGGCTGGGCCGTGCGATGGCCAGCAAGCTCAAGGTCTACGCGGGCCCCGAGCACCCGCACGCCGCGCAGAAGCCGGTGCCGTACGAGATTCGACAGGTGAGCCAGTGACCACCCCCGACGACCCGACCGACCTGCCCGAGGTCGCCGACAACGACGCGGCGCAGACGCTCGCGGAGGCTGCTGACCTCCCCGAGGGCGCCGAGGCCGCCGTCGGTGGCACGCCGACCTCGGCCACCGACGAGCCGGGCGACGACGAGGTCCTCGCCGACGTCGTGAGCTCGGACGCCGACGAGGACGCCGAGACCGACGTCTTCGGCGAGACCTCCGCTCCGGTGTTCGCCGGCATCGACCGGCCCGTCCAGACGGTGGGCCGTCGCAAGAAGGCCATCGTCCGCGTGCGCCTCGTGTCCGGCAGCGGGCGCATCGTGTGCAACGGGAAGGCCTTCGAGGAGTACTTCCCGAACAAGGTGCACCAGCAGCTCATCCGCGAGCCGCTGGTGGTCACCGAGCGCACCGAGCAGTTCGACGTCTTCGCGACCCTGCACGGTGGCGGCACCTCCGGCCAGGCGGGCGCCCTGCGCCTCGGCCTCGCCCGCGCGCTCACCGAGGTCGACCCCGACGACCGTCCGGGCCTCAAGAAGGCCGGGTTCCTCACCCGCGACCCGCGGGCCACGGAGCGCAAGAAGTACGGCCTGAAGAAGGCCCGGAAGGCCCCTCAGTACTCGAAGCGCTGATGGTGGGAGACGCAGCGGAGCGGAGCTCGACCCGGCAGGGGAGCGACGCTCCTCGTCTCTTCGGCACCGACGGTGTCCGGGGCCTGGCCAACGGCGACCTCTCGCCCGAGCTGGCGACCGCCCTCGCGGCGGCGGCGGCGGGCGTGCTCGCGGAGCACGCCCGCGCCGACGGTCGTCGTGGCGAGGCCTCCCGACCGGTGGCGGTCGTGGGTCGTGACCCGCGGGCCAGCGGTGAGATGCTCGAGGCCGCGGTCACCGCGGGCCTGAGCGCCGCGGGGGCCGACGTGCTGCGCGTCGGCGTGCTGCCGACGCCGGCGGTCGCGTTCCTGACCGGCGCGCTCGACGCCGATCTCGGCGTCATGATCTCGGCGTCGCACAACCCGATGCCCGACAACGGCATCAAGCTCTTCGCGGCCGGCGGGCACAAGCTGCCCGACGTCGTCGAGGACGAGATCGAGGCGCGCGTCCGCGAGGCCGACGGCTGCCCTCCCAGCGGCGCCGCCGCGCGGCCGACCGGGCGCGACATCGGCCGCGTCACCGACGTGCCGAACGCACTCGACCGGTACGTCGAGCACCTGGCGGGCGCGACGCCGACCGCGCTGGACGGCCTGCACGTCGTCGTCGACTGCGCGCACGGCGCGGCGTCGGCCGCGGCGCCCCGGGCCTACGCGGCCGCGGGTGCCCGGGTGACGGCGCTGCACGCCGAGCCCGACGGCTGGAACATCAACGAGGGCGTGGGCTCCACGCACATCGACGCGCTCGCCCGCGCCGTGGTGGCCGAGGGCGCGGACCTCGGCATCGCGCACGACGGCGACGCCGACCGGTGCCTCGCGGTGGCCGCCGACGGCAGCGTCGTCGACGGCGACCAGATCCTCGCGGTGCTCGCCCTCGACATGCTCGAGCGCGGCGAGCTCGCCGACGCCACGCTGGTCGTCACGGTGATGAGCAACCTCGGCCTGCACCTCGCGATGGCCGACGCCGGGGTCGCCCTGCGCACCACGGCGGTCGGCGACCGCTACGTCCTCGAGGAGCTGCGGGCCGGCGGGTTCTCGCTCGGCGGCGAGCAGTCGGGGCACGTGGTGCTCCCCGCGCACGCCACCACCGGCGACGGGCTGCTCACGGCGCTGCGGCTCATGGCGCGCATGACGCAGACCGGGCGCGCGCTCGGCGACCTGGCGTCGGTGATGACGCGGCTGCCCCAGGTGCTGGTCAACGTGCCGGTCGCGGACAAGGCCGCGGTGGGCTCGTCGCCCGAGGTCGCCGACGCCGTCGCCGCCGCGGAGGCCGAGCTCGGCGGCAAGGGCCGGGTGCTGCTGCGCCCGTCGGGCACCGAGCAGCTCGTGCGGGTCATGGTCGAGGCGCCGACGCAGGTCGTGGCCGGCGAGGTCGCCGACCGCCTGGCGGGCCTCGTCTCCACCGTGCGCTGAGGCCGGCGCCGGCGGATCGGTCCGCGCACGGCGACCGCACGGCGACCGCACGGCGACCGGACGGGCACGCACGGTGCCCGTGCGGGCCGGGTCCGATGCCGCGTGTCACCCACGTGGTCCCGCCGGTCCCGGGTTCCCGCCCACCGGTGTGCCGCCACGCGTTAACCTGGCGGTGGTCCCGCGGACCCGGGCGCCCGGGACGCGGACGTCGGCACACCCCCCGCGGCAGCGCGGGCCGGACGCGGAGGACGCGGATGGACTCGGTCCCGCCCGTTCACGGCCCGGCACGCGGCCTCGACGACGTCCTCGCCGAGCTCGGCGGCACCGGCGGTGCCGACGACACCGCCCCGGACGACGGCCCGCCCCCGGACCTGCCCGAGGTCGTGGAGGCGGTCAGCGGGCGCGCCCGCGACCTCCACCGCCTCGCCGACCGGCTGGGTGGGGACGACCCCACGACGGGCGGGCTCTCCGCAGTGGCGCTGCTCCGCGCGCACGCGGGCGCGGTGGGCGACCTCGCCGAGCACCTCCTCGCCGCCGGTGGCGAGCACGGCCGGGACGCCGCGGACGCCTCCACCCCCACGGGCGCGGACGCCGACGGGCCCGAGGGCGCCGACCCCGCGCCGGGCGCGCGTCCCGCGGTGCCGCGCGGTGTGCCGCGCAGCGTCGGGTGAACCGCCCCGACCGCCCGCTCCGGCTCGCTCCCGCCGCCGGCCCGGTCGACCTCGCGGGGCCGGACCGTCCTGCGCTCCTGGCCGCCGTCGACGCCGCGGTCGGCGTGCTGACCACCCACCTCGCGCGCTGGTCGGCGCTGCCCCCGCGCTGGCGGGGCGTCCCGGCCGGCCCGGACACCGACCCCGCGACGATCCGCCGCGCCGGCGCCGAGGCCCGCGAGCTGCCGGACCCGGCGGCGCTCGCCGCCCAGGCCGACGTGCTGCGCGAGGCCGTGACCCTGGTGCGCCGCCAGCACGTCGACACCGCCGAGGACCTCGGGCCGCTGTGGGACACGTGGGCGGGCCCGTCGGCCGACGCGGTGCAGCGGCGCGTCTCGGCGCTGGCGCGCTCCGCGCACGGTCTGGTCACCGAGCTCGGCGACACCGCCGACGTCTTCGAGGCCGCGGCGGCGCGCGTGGCGGCCGGGGTGCGCGACCTCGCCGCGGGCGCGGCCGCCGTCCGTCCCGCCGACCCCGTCGGCGGCCTGCTGCCCGCGCAGGTCGACGCCCTGCTCGCCCGCGTGCGCAGCGACCCGGCCGTCGAGGCCCCGCTGCGCGCCTGGGCCGCCGACCTCGAGGAACGGGCGAGCGCCTTCCTCGCGGCGGCGGCGCGCAGCCGCGCCGTCGGCCGGGAGGCCGGGGCCCGGGTCCGCGAGCGCCTGGCCGCGGGCGGGGGCGATCCGCTCAGGCCGAGCGGACCTCCGTCCCCTTGACCGCGCCGTCGAACGCCGCCGCGTAGCGGTCGTCGCCGCCGAGGCGGTGGAGCAGGAACCCGGTCAGCAGCGCGCGGGTCAGGGTGCGCGTCGCGGCCTCGCCCTTGCCGTCGAGCAGGACGTCGCTCCAGTGCTTGCCCTCGAGCAGGCCGAGGTGCGTGGCCTTCTTCAGCGTGCGCAGCGAGGAGTCGCCGGCCCAGGCGTCGTCGAGGAGCTCGGCGCCGGCGGCGGGCGGGGAGACGAGGTCGCGGCCGAACGCCAGGTGCATGCCGGGCAGGTGCACAGCGCGGGCGGCCTCGATCGCCGACGGACGGGTGTCGGTGAGCGCGATCGTGGCCACCGCCTGGATCGCGACGCCGTGCCCGACCTCCCAGTAGGGCTCGCCGACGGCCTGCACCCGGGTGTCCGCGGCGGGCACCGCGGCGGCGAGCACCGCCGAGCCCGCGCCCATCCCGTGGCCGGCGACGCCGAGCTTGTGCGGGTCGACGCTCACGGCGGCGCCGCGGGCGTTGCCGCCGAGGCGCACGCCGGCGCAGACGCCGAGCGCGGTGCGCAGGTCGTGGGCGAGGCCGCGGTGGGAGCCGACGGGCCCGCGCTGGGTGTCGGGCGCCGCGGCGACGATGCCCCACGAGGCGAGGTGGCGCAGGAGGCCGAGGTAGCGGGCGGCGGGCTGCAGCCAGTCGTGGCCGAACGCCACCGCGGGCAGCGCCGTGCCCGTGGCGGGCGTGAACACCACCCCCGGCAGGCCGACGAGCGCCAGCTCACCGCGCAGCACCGGGTAGGGGCCGGGCCGGGAGAGCTCGGCCACCAGCGCCTTGGGCGCGAGGGCCTTGCCTCCGATCACGCTCGCCATGGCCCGGGAACCTAGCGGAGCGGGCCGGTGACGGCCCGTCGTGACCCGCCCGGCGCCCCTGTCCGACGGTCCTCCGACCGCCGCCGCACGGCCGCCGGACCACGGGCGGGCAGGGCGCCGCGACGCCGTCGTTACCCTGAGGCGCGTGTGCGGGATCGTGGGATACGTCGGCTGGCGCGGTGCCCAGGAGGTCCTCGTCAACGGGTTGCGGCGTCTGGAGTACCGCGGATACGACTCCGCGGGGGTCGCCGTCGTCGACGGCAAGGGCGGGCTCGAGGTGCACCGGGCGGCGGGTCCGCTCGACAACCTCGTCGCGGTCCTGCCCGAGGACGGCGCCGTCGGCTCGGTGTCCGGCAGCTCCGCTGCGCTGCGTGCCACCACCGGCATGGGGCACACCCGCTGGGCCACGCACGGCCCGCCGACCGACCGCAACGCCCACCCGCACCGCGACGCGACGGGCAAGGTCGCGGTCGTCCACAACGGCATCATCGAGAACTTCGCCGCGCTGCGCGCCGAGCTCGAGGCCGAGGGCGTGGAGCTCGCCAGCGACACCGACACCGAGGTCGCGGCCCACCTGGTGGCGCGGGCGTTCAGCGCGGACCCCGACGGCGGCCTGACCGCCGCCGTGCGCGCGACGGTGGCGCGACTCGAGGGCGCGTTCACGCTGGTGTTCACGCACGCCGACCGGCCCGACGAGATCGTCGCCGCGCGCCGGTCGTCGCCGCTGGTGGTGGGCGTGGGCCAGGGCGAGATGTTCGTGGCGTCGGACGTCGCGGCCTTCATCGACCACACGCGCGACGCCGTCGAGCTCGGCCAGGACCAGGTCGTCACCCTCACCGCCGACGGCGCGGTCGTCACCGACTTCCACGGCGAGACCGCCCGCACCCGCCCGTTCCACGTCGACTGGGACATCGCGGCCGCCGAGAAGGGCGGCCACGACTTCTTCATGCTCAAGGAGATCGAGGAGCAGCCGGCGTCGCTGGCCGACACGCTGCGTGGGCACCTCGTCGACGGCCGGGTGGTGCTCGACGAGCAGCGCCTGTCCGACCAGGAGCTGCGCGACATCGACAAGGTGTTCGTCGTCGCCTGCGGCACCGCGTACCACGCGGGCCTGCTCGCGAAGTACGCGATCGAGCACTGGTGCCGCATCCCGGTCGAGGTCGAGGTCGCGAGCGAGTTCCGCTACCGCGACCCGGTGCTGGACCGCTCCACGCTCGTCGTCGCCATCTCCCAGTCCGGCGAGACCGCGGACACCCTCGAGGCCGTGCGCCACGCCCGCGAGCAGAAGGCGCGGGTGCTGGCGATCTGCAACACCAACGGCGCGCAGATCCCGCGCGAGTCCGACGCGGTGCTCTACACCCACGCCGGCCCGGAGGTCGGCGTCGCGGCGACGAAGACGTTCACCGCGCAGGTGATCGCCTGCTACCTCGTGGGCCTGGCACTGGCGCAGACGTTCGGCACGAAGTACGCCGACGAGGTCGCCCGCGAGTACGCGGAGCTGGAGTCGAGCGCCGACGCCGTGGCCCGGGTGCTCGAGGCGGTCGTCGAGCCGACCCGCGCGCTGGCCCGCGACCTCGCGCCGTCGAAGGCGGTGCTGTTCCTCGGGCGCCACGTCGGGTTCCCGGTGGCACTGGAGGGTGCGCTCAAGCTCAAGGAGCTCGCGTACATGCACGCCGAGGGCTTCGCGGCGGGCGAGCTCAAGCACGGGCCGATCGCGCTGATCGAGCAGGACCTGCCAGTGGTGGTCGTCATGCCCTCGCCCAAGGGCCGCGCGATCCTGCACCAGAAGCTGCTCTCGAACATCCGCGAGATCCAGGCCCGCGGCGCCCGGACGATCGTGGTGGCCGAGGAGGGCGACGAGACGGTGCGCCCGTTCGCCGAGCACCTCATCGAGGTGCCGGCCGTGTCGACGCTGCTCCAGCCCCTGGTCGCGAGCATCCCGTTGCAGGTCTTCGCCGCCGAGGTCGCCCGCGCCCGCGGCTACGACGTCGACAAGCCCCGCAACCTCGCGAAGTCGGTCACCGTCGAGTAGCGGGGTACGTGAGCAGTTACCACGCCCATAGGCGTGGCAACTGCTCACAGAGGCCGGAGGAGGCAGCCGGGGTGTACGGCGTCTGGACGCCCGAGCAGGTGCGCGCGGCCGAGGAACCGGTGCTGGCGCGCACCCCCGAGGGCGCGCTCATGCGCCGGGCGGCCCGGGGCGTCGCGCAGGTGGCGCTCGCCGAGCTCGGGCGCCGGACGGGCGGGGTGGCCGGGCGCCGGGTCGTCGTCCTCGTCGGCGCGGGCAACAACGGCGGCGACGGCCTCTGGGCGGGCTACGAGCTGCGCCGCCGCGGGGTCGCGGTCACCGCAGTCCTGCTCAGCCCGGACAAGGCGCACCCCGCGGGCCTCGCGGCGCTCCGGGCGCAGAGGGGCCGGGTCGTCACCGCCGTCGAGCACGGCGTCGCGGCCGTGGACCGCGCCGACCTCGTCCTCGACGCCATCGTCGGCACCGGCGCCCGCGGCGGCCTGCGGCCGGGGGCGGCCACGCTCGCCGACGCGGCGGCCACCGCCGGCGTCCCCGTCCTCGCCGTCGACACCCCCAGCGGCGTGGACCCGCTCACCGGGGTCGCCGCCGACGAGGCGGTCACGGCGGCCCTGACCGTCACCTTCGGCGCCCGCAAGCCCATCCACGTGCTCGCTGCGCCCCGCTGCGGCCCCGTGACGCTGGTCGACATCGGCCTGGGCCCCGAGCTGCCGCCCGCACCGATCACGGTGCTGCAGGACGCCGACGTCGCCGCGCGCTGGCCGGTGCCCGGACCCTTCGACGACAAGTACACCCAGGGCGTGGTCGGCGTCGCCGCCGGCTCGCGGACCTACCCCGGCGCCGCGGTGCTCGCCTCCGGCGCGGCCGCCCTGGCCACCAGCGGCATGGTCCGCTACGCCGGGAGCGCCGCCGACGAGGTGCGCGCCGCGTGGCCCGAGATCGTCGCCACCGACACCGTCGGCGAGGCCGGGCGCGTGCAGGCGTGGGTCGTCGGCCCGGGGCTGGGCACCGACGACGCCGGCGCGCAGACCCTCGCCGACGTCCTCGACGCGGGCCTGCCGGTGCTCGCCGACGCCGACGCGGTGACCCTGCTCGGGCAGCACGCGGAGCTGCGGGCCCGCGCGCGGGACACCCCGGTGCTCGTCACCCCGCACGCGGGCGAGTTCGGGCGGATCGCCACCCTCGGCGAGGACCGGGTGGCGTCCGCCCGGGATGCCGCCGCCGACCTCGGCGTCACCGTCCTGCTCAAGGGCAACGCCACGGTCGTCGCCGCCCCCGACGGCCGCGTGCTCGTCCACCCGGCCGGCAGCGCGTGGCTCGCCACCGCCGGCTCGGGCGACGTCCTGTCCGGCGTCGCCGGCGCCCTGCTCGCGGCGGGCCTCGACCCGTGGTGGGCGGGCGGCTGCGCGGCGTTCGTGCACGCCCGGGCAGCGGAGATCGGCGCCGGCGCGCAGGACGGTCCCGGCTCGCCCGTGCCCGCCTCGCACGTCCAGCGCGCCCTGCCGGCCGCGATCCGTCAGGTCAGGGAGGCCACGTGAGCGTCAGCACCGGTACGCGGACCCGCCCCCGCGTCGAGGCCCGCATCGACCACGACGCCGTGGCCCACAACATCCGGCTCCTCGCCGGCCTGGCGCGCGACTCGGGCGCCGCGACGATGGCCGTCGTCAAGGCCGACGGCTACGGGCACGGCGCGCCCGAGATCGCCCGCACCGCGCTGGCGAGCGGCGCCACCTGGCTCGGCGTCTGCACCCTCGAGGAGGCCGCCGAGCTGCGCGCGGCGGGCATCCGCGCGCCGGTGCTGTCGTGGCTGCACCTGCCCGACGAGGACTTCGCCCCCGCCGTCGCCGACGCCGTCGACCTCGGGGTCTCCTCCCGCGCCGAGCTCGACGGCGTCGTCGCCGGCGCGGGCCGGGCCGGGCGTCCTGCGCGCATCCACCTCAAGATCGACACGGGGCTGAGCCGCAACGGCTGCCCGCCCGGGGCGTGGGGCGACCTGCTCGCCGCGACCGAGGCGGCGCGCGCCGCGGGTGACGTCGAGGTGGCCGCCGTGTGGTCGCACCTCGCGCACGCCGACGCCCCCGACCACCCGACGATCGACGTCCAGGCGAAGCGCCTCGACGACGCCTGGCGCGCCGCGGGGGAGCTGCTCGGCGGCCCGCGCCCCTGGCGGCACCTCGCGAACTCCGCGGCCACCCTGACCCGCCCCGACCTGCACCTCGACCTCGTCCGGCCCGGGATCGCGGTCTACGGGCTCGACCCGCTCGAGGCTCCCGACCATCACGGTCTGCGCCCGGCCATGACGTTCCGCACCCGCGTGGCACTGGTCAAACGCATCGCGGCCGGGGAGGGTGTGTCCTACGGCCACGAGTGGATCGCGCCCGACGACCGGGTGCTGGCACTGGTGCCGACGGGGTACGCGGACGGCGTGCCGCGACGGCTCGGAGGAACGATGACGGTGCAGCTCGCCGGTCGGCGCCGACCGGTCGTGGGCCGCGTGTGCATGGACCAGGTCGTGGTCGACCTCGGCCCGGCGGAGGGTGACGTGCCCCCGGTCGCCCCCGGTGACGAGGTCGTGCTGTTCGGGCCCGGCGACGCCGGCGAGCCCACCGCGCTCGAGTGGGCGCGCTGGCTCGACACGATCCACTACGAGGTGGTCACGGGCGTGGGCTGCCGGCCGCGCGTGACCCGTACCCACGGGACGCCCTCGTGAGTGAGGACCACCGCATCTCGCCCGGCGGGGTCGCGGGTGCCGTCGCCGGCGCGGTGCTGGGCGGCGCGGCCGCGGCCGGTGCCGTCGGGGCCGGACGGGCCCGCTCGCGCATCCTGCGTCAGCGCGCGGCGCTGTCCGAGGAGGAGAAGGCCCATCCCTCGCAGCTCGGGCTGGTGCCGCCCGGGCGCGAGTCGTCGGTGGCCGCGGACGACGGCGTGCGGCTCTCGGTCGAGGAGGTCGACCCGGTCACCGAGGGCGCCCGCCCCGAGCTGACCGTGGTACTCGTCCACGGCTTCGCCCTGGACCGCAAGTGCTGGCACTTCCAGCGCCGCATGCTCTCGGAGCTCACCGAGCCGGCGGTGCGCACCGTGCTCTACGACCAGCGCCGCCACGGGCGATCCGGACAGGCGAGCGCGCGGTCGTGCACGATCGCCCAGCTCGGCGCCGACCTCGATGCGGTCCTGCGCGCGGTCGTGCCGGAGGGCCCGATCGTGCTCGCCGGGCACTCCATGGGCGGCATGACGATCATGGCGCTCGCCGAGCGCAACCCGAAGCTCTTCCGCGAGCGCATCGTCGGCGTCTCCCTGCTGTGCACCTCGGCCGGTGACGTCATGGCGGGGGGCCTCAAGCAAGCCGTGCTCTCGCACCGCAATCCCACGGTCAACGTGCTGGGCCGCATCGCGCACGCGCAGCCGGCGTTCGCCGACCGCGTGCGCCGCGTGGCCGGCAACGTCATCTGGGCGTTCGTGCAGGCCCTCTCGTTCGGCGACCGGAGCACCGACCCGGCGCTGGTCGACCTCGTCGACCGCACGATCGCCGCCACCCCGCTGGACGCGCTGACCTCGTTCGCCAACACCCTGTCCACGCACGACCGCCGCGCCGCGCTGGCGGGCCTGTCGCAGTGCGAGGTGCTGGTCGCGGGCGGCACGCGGGACCGGATGATCCCCTACGAGCACTCCGAGCTCATCGCCGCGGAGATGCCGCACGCCGAGCTCCTGCCCCTCGAGGGCGCGGGGCACATGGCGATGCTCGAGCAGCCCGGGGAGTTCGACGCCGCGCTGCTCGAGCTGCTGCGCCGCTGCACCCACCGCAGCCAGGTCCTGCGCCGGCTGCGCCCGGGCCGGACCGCGACCACCGACCGCCCGCGCCGCGGGCTGCGCCGGCCGCGGCGGCGGGCCTGATGGCGGCCGACGTCGTCACCGAGCGGCGCGTGCTCCTGCCCACCGCCGCGGACACCACCGAGCTCGGGCGCGCCATCGGCGCGCGGCTCGCGCCCGGCGACCTCGTCGTCCTCGCCGGCCCGCTGGGGGCCGGCAAGACCTGCCTCGCGGCGGGCATCGGCGAGGGGCTCGGCGTCGAGGGGCCGATCACGTCGCCGACGTTCGTCATCGCCCGCGAGCACCCGCCGCTGCCCGACGCCCTCGGCGGGCGCGGGGTCGTGCTCGTGCACGTCGACGCCTACCGGCTCGGCGTCGGGACCGGCGACCCGGACCCGCGCGAGGTCGCCGCCCAGCTCGACGACCTCGACCTCGACACCGACCTCACCCGCGCCGCCGTCGTGGTCGAGTGGGGCGAGGGCGTCGCCGAGCACCTCGCGAGCGAGCACCTCCTCGTCCGTCTCGACCGGTCCGAGGCCGACGAGACCCGCGAGGCGCACCTGCACGGACCCGCACGGTTGGTCGCTCCGTAGGGTCGGGCCCGTGCTCGTCCTGGCCCTCGACACCGCCACCGCCCGGATCACCGCCGGCGTGGTCGAGCTCGACCCGAGCGAGGGCCCCCCGACGACCCTCGCCGCCCGCGACGCCGAGGGCGCCCGCGCGCACGCCGAGCTGCTGGCGCCCGCCGTCGCCGAGGCCCTGGCGGAGGCCGGGCGCACGCGCGCCGACCTCGACGCGGTGGTCGCCGGGCTCGGTCCCGGACCGTTCACCGGGCTGCGGGTCGGGCTCGTCACCGCCGCGGCCGTGGGCGACGCGCTGGGCATCCCGGTGCACGGCGTGCCGACCCACGACGCGCTGGCCGCCGGCTCCGCTCCGCTCCGCGTCCCGGACGACGGGTCCGGCTCCGCTCCGCTCCGCGTCCCGGACGACGGGTCCGGCTCCGCTCCGCTCCGCGTCCCGGACGACGGGTCCGGCTCCGCTCCGCTCCGCGTCCTGGTGGTGACCGACGCCCGCCGCCGCGAGGTCTACTGGAGCCTGCTGGTCGACGGCGTGCGCACGCACGGCCCCGACGTGGTCGCGCCCGCCGAGCTCGCCGCGCGCCTCGCTCCGGACGGCGACCTGGGCCCCGTCGACCGGGTCCTCGGTGACGCCGCCGCCCAGGTGGGCGCCGGAACGGCGGAGACAACGGCGCTCGGCCCCACCCCTGAGGGCCTGGTCGCCGTCGCAGCGCCGGCCCTGCGGGCAGGCACCGACCCGGGCCCGCTCGTGCCGCTCTACCTGCGCCGCCCCGACGCCGTCCCGCCCGGGGCGCCGAAGGCCGTGACACGCGGATGACCACGCGGATGACCACGCGGATGACACGGCCGTGAGCGCCGTCGTCCTCGACGCGCTGACCCCGGACGACGCCGACCGCTGCGCCGAGCTCGAGGCGATCCTCTTCCCCGGTGACGACCCCTGGAGCGCCCGGGCGTTCCGCACCGAGCTGCGCGCCGGTCACCACTACCTCGCCGCGCGGGACGCGGGCGAGCTCGTCGGCTACGGCGGCATCGCCCTCATGCCCGGGCGGCTCGGCCAGCAGGCGGAGGCGGAGATCCACACGATCGGCGTCGACCCCGCCCACCAGGGCCGGGGGATCGGGCGCGCGCTGCTCGCCGGCCTGCTCGCCGCGGCCGACGCGATCGGGGCGACGACGTTCCTCGAGGTCCGCGTCGACAACGAGGCCGCGCTGGGCCTCTACCGCGGCACCGGCTTCGCCGTCCTCGGCACGCGGCGGCGCTACTACGCCTCGGGCGCGGACGCGTTCACCATGCGCCGCGACCCGCCTGCTCGCGACCCTCGTTGATGGCTTGGCACTCTCGGCGCTAGAGTGCCAATCAGCACGGCGTCGGAGCCGTTCCGGCACCCGCGACGGCGGGACGGCACCCCGGCGTCGTGATGGCAGAGGAAGCCATCCCGACCCCAGGACAGGTGGAGGTCACCGCTGTGGCCAGCGTGAACATCAAGCCGCTCGAGGACAAGCTCGTGGTGCAGGCCAGCGAGGCCGAGACCACGACCGCCTCCGGCATCGTCATCCCCGACACGGCCAAGGAGAAGCCCCAGGAGGGCAAGGTCCTGGCCGTCGGCCCGGGCCGCGTCGACGACAACGGGAACCGCATCCCGCTCGACGTCGCCGTCGGTGACGTCGTCATCTTCTCGAAGTACGGCGGCACCGAGGTCAAGTACAACGGCGAGGACTACCTGATCCTCTCCTCGCGTGACGTGCTGGCGGTCGTCAACTAGGACCCGCGCGCACCCACGTCGATCGCCGCCCCGGTGGCCCCACGGGGCACCGGGGCGGCGTCGTCTCCGCGGGACAAGGAAGGATCTCAGTGCCCAAGCAGATCACGTTCGACGAGACGGCCCGGCGCGCGCTCGAGCGCGGCGTCGACCAGCTCGCCGGGGCGGTGACGGTGACCCTCGGACCCCGCGGTCGCCACGTCGTCCTGGAGAAGAAGTTCGGTGGTCCCACGATCACCAACGACGGCGTCACCATCGCCCGCGAGATCGAGCTCGACGACCCGTTCGAGAACCTCGGCGCGCAGCTGGCCAAGAACGTCGCCACCAAGACCAACGACGTCGCCGGTGACGGCACGACGACGGCGACGGTGCTCGCCCAGGCGCTCGTGCGCGAGGGCCTGCGCAACCTCGCCGCCGGGGCCAACCCGGCCGCGCTCGGCGCCGGCATGGTCGCCGCGACCGAGAAGGTCACCGAGGTCCTGCGCTCTCGGGCGACCCCGGTGAACGGGCGTCAGGGGATCGCCGCCGTCGGCGCGGTCGCGAGCCGCGACCAGACGATCGGCGACCTCATCGGCGAGGCCATGGAGAAGGTCGGCGAGGACGGCGTCATCACCGTCGAGGAGGCCTCGACGCTCGCCACCGAGCTGGAGATCACCGAGGGTCTCCAGTTCGACAAGGGCTACATCTCGCCCTACTTCGTCACCGACAACGACTCGATGGAGGCGGTGCTCGAGGACGTCCAGGTCCTGCTGCACCGCGAGAAGATCAGTGCCATCTCGGACCTCCTCCCGCTCCTGGAGAAGGTCGTCGAGGGCGGCAAGCCGCTGCTGATCATCGCCGAGGACGTCGAGGCCGAGGCGCTCTCGACGCTCGTCGTCAACTCCATCCGCAAGACCGTCCGGGTCGCCGCGGTCAAGGCGCCGTTCTTCGGCGACCGCCGCAAGGCGTTCCTCGACGACCTCGCGGCCGCCCTGGGTGCGACCGTCGTCAACCCCGAGGTCGGCATCAAGCTGTCCGAGGTCGGCCCCGAGGTGCTCGGCACCGCGCGGCGCGCGGTCATCACCAAGGACACGACCACCCTCGTCGAGGGCGGCGGGCAGCGGGCCGACGTGGACGCCCGCGTCTCCCAGATCCGCCGTGAGATCGAGGAGACCGACTCCGACTGGGACCGCGAGAAGCTGCAGGAGCGGCTGGCGAAGCTCGCCGGCGGCGTCGCGGTCATCAAGGTCGGCGCGGCCACCGAGACCGAGATGAAGGAGCGCAAGCACCGCATCGAGGACGCCATCGCCGCCACCCGCGCCGCGGTGGAGGAGGGCATCGTCCCCGGTGGCGGCAGCGCGCTGCTGCACGCCGCGGCCGAGCTCGACGGCGGCCTCGGACGCACGGGTGACGAGGCCACCGGCGTGGCGCTCGTGCGCCGGGCGCTCTCGGCGCCGCTCAAGGCCATCGCCCACAACGCGGGCCTCGAGGGCTCGGTCGTCGCGGCCAAGGTGGCGGACGGGAGCTGGGAGACCGGTTACGACGCCGCGAGCGAGACCTACGGCGACCTCATGGCCGCCGGGATCATCGACCCGGTCAAGGTCACCCGCTCCGCCCTGGAGAACGCCACCTCCATCGCCCGCATGGTGCTCACCACGGAGAGCGCCGTCGTGGACAAGCCCGAGGAGGAGGAGCCGGCGGCCGCCGGCGGTCACGGGCACGGCCACGGGCACGGCCACTAGCCGGCCGTCACCCGGGCAGGGACGACGACGGGCCCCCATCGCCGCGAGGCGGTGGGGGCCCGTCGTGTCTCCGGTGCCCGGGGGCTCAGTTCAGGCGGCGGGGGCGGCCGGTCGCGGCCGCGACGCGCTCGGACTCCGACATGCCGCCCCAGATGCCGTACGGCTCGCCCGCGGCGATGGCGTGGCGGCGGCACGGCTCGAGGACGGGGCAGCTGCGGCACACGGCCTTGGCGCGGCGCTCGCGGTGGGCGCGGGCGGGTCCGCGCTCGCCGTCGGGGTGGAAGAAGAACGCGCTGTCCATCCCCCGGCACGCCCCGAGGCGCTGCCAGTCCCAGATGTCGGCGTTGGGTCCGGGAAGCCGGCGGACGTCGGCCATGCGCCACCTCCACGTCTGCAGGACCCGAGGGTCCGGCTGGGTCCGACGGGGCACGGCCGTCGCGGTGCCGGGGCTCCACACCGTGCCGTGCCTGGCGATCACGCTGCGTGCGCTCCTCGGCGCGCACCGCGATCGTCGGGGTGGACCCTATGGCGGTTGCGCACGACCCGTCCAGGGCATGCGACGTGCGCCATTCCCCGATCCATGCATCGGTGAGCGGTCGCCTACATGTCGGGGTGCTTGCCGAACCGGCTCCGATCCGTGATCATTCCCCGCACGCGGAGTACACGACGGTGTCGCCCGACGGTCGTATCCGGTGGATCTCCGGTCGTCACCGTAGGGTCGCCCGCACGTTGAACAGGGGGAGGGCCACCACACCGGCCGGTCGACGCAGCGGCCGGCGCCGATCAGCCGTGGAGGCCCTCGGCCCCATCGAGGCGTGGACCGTCCTGCGCCCGTCGAACGAGGAGAGCGCATGGACCGGCAGGCCGAGCGGGGACCCGACCGCGCACGCGAACCGGCCGGACGGCGGACCGAATTCGCTCCGGTCGGCGGGTCAAGCTCGGCGGCCGGTACGCCGATGGGGGAGAGTGCTCGCTCATCGGCTGCAGGGTCGCTGCAGAAAGGAGCTCCCGTGACCACGGTGCTGATCTGCGACGACCGTCGCAGCGTCCGTGAAGGCCTCACCAGGGTGATGTCCGCGGTCCCGGGTGTCCACCGCATCGACTGCGTCGCCCACGGCGACGAGCTGCTCACCCGCTTCTCGCGGCAGACGGTCGACGTCGTGCTCGTCGGCACCCAGCGCGCGGTGCCCACCGGCGTGGAGGCCACCCGCCGTCTCGTGGCCGCCCACCCGCAGGCCAACGTCATCGTCTTCGGCGCGCCCGACGACTCCGGCAGCATCGCCGCGGCCATCGCCGGCGGCGCCCGGGGCTACCTGCGCTGGGACGCCTCGCGGCCCGAGCTCGTCGCCGCCCTCGCCCACACGCTCGCCAGCACGTCGGTGCCCGCTCCCCGCACCCCGGCCGACACCGGCGTCCAGCTCACCGAGCGCGAGCTCCAGGTCCTGCGCGGCATGGCCCAGGGCAAGAGCAACGGCCAGATCGGGCGTGAGCTCTACCTCTCCGAGGACACGGTCAAGACCCACGCGCGACGCCTGTTCCGCAAGCTCGGCGTGCGCGACCGTGCGCAGGCCGTGGCGCACGGCTTCCGACGGGGCCTGGTCTCCTGACCGCGTCCCGGAACGACGGTCGCTCGGGAGGTCCGGCCGCCGTGACACGCGGGGTGCACGCCGGGTGGGAGACGGGGTATCAGGGGGAGCACGCCGACGGGGGAGCTCGACCCGTCGCCGACGACGTCCCGACGCCGGTCATCGGCATCCCGCGGGCGGTCCACCGCGCCGCGGACCGGTGGCGCGTTCCGGATCGGGGGAACGCCGCCCCGCCCCCGTCCTGGCCCGCGTCGGGTCCGCAGACGGCCCGCTACGCTGAGCCGACCATGTCGGCACCCGGCCCGCTCACCTCGGCCGGGGCGCCGGACCGTCCGGCGGTGGCCCCCGCGTCGATGGCAGTGCCGATGCGGCCGGAGTCGCCGCCCCGCGTAACACCGGGGCCACGTGCAGCGATGACTGACGCAGGGAACGATCTCGAGGGACTGGTGGCCGCCGCCAACGACGGCGACCGCTCGGCCCTCAACCGCGTTCTCGCGATCATCCGGCCGTTGGTCGTGCGGTACTGCCGTGCGCGCATCGGCCGGCAGGAACGATCGGCGGTCTCCGCCGACGACGTGGCCCAGGAGGTGTGTCTCGCCGTGCTCACCGCGCTGCCGGGATACCGCGACCAGGGCCGCCCGTTCCTCGCCTTCGTCTACGGCATCGCGGCCCACAAGGTCGTCGACGCCCACCGGTCGGTCGCGCGCAGCCGCTCCGAGCCCGTGGAGGAGCTCCCGGAGGAGCTCGATCCCCGGGACGGCCCCGAGCAGCGTGCACTGAACGGAGCGTTGTCCGTCCAGATGGGTCAACTGCTCGACACGCTGCCGCCCAAACAGAGGGAAATCCTCGTGCTGCGTGTCGTCGTTGGACTGTCGGCGGAGGAAACCGCGGAAGCGGTCGAGTCCACCCCCGGGGCGGTGCGGGTGGCCCAGCACCGGGCGTTGTCGAAGCTGCGGACCGCGGTGTCCGCGATCTCGGAAGAGGTGAGTTGAGTGGGCGGCCACCGGGCGTCGGGCGGGTCCGAGGGTGACCTCGTCGACGGCCCCGTCGACCTCGCGGCGGTCCGGGCGGACGACGCCCTGATCGACGCGCTCGCCGGCGGTGCCGGCGGGGCAGGTGACAGCGCGGCCTACGGCTTCGGCGGTACCGACGACGACCGTCTCGCGGCGATCCTCGCCGCGTGGCGGGCCGACATCGAGGCCGATCCGATGCCGGAGCTCGTGACGCTGGACGAGGCGGCCGAGGCCGTCGCCGCCGGCCACGAGAGCCGCGACCGGTTGCGCTCCCGCGGGCGGCGGCGCATGCCGTTCGCCATCGCGGCGGTCGCCGCTGCCGTGGCCTGCGCGGGCCTGACCGTCGCCGTCCACGGCGCCATGCCCGGCGACACGCTGTGGGGCGTCTCCAAGGTCTTCTTCTCCGAGCGTGCGCAGAGCGTCGAGCGCGTCGAGGAGGTCCGCACGCGGATCGAGGCCGCCAACGGCGCCCTCGCCCGCGGCGACACGCAGGCGGCCCGCAACGAGCTCGCCCAGGTCAACATCGTCATCCCGCAGGTCGCGCCCGAGGAGCGCGCCCCGCTGGTGGCCGAGCGCGACCGGGTGCAGAGCTCGATCGAGGCCGACCCGTCGCCGTCCACCCGCGAGCCCTCGTCGGGTTCGACGGAGCCGTCGCCGGAGGCCCCGGCGGCGGGTGCGGGCCAGACCCCGGAGGACACGGCCCCGCCGAGCCAGGAGGAGCCCGCGGCTCCCGCGCCCGAGGACCCGTCCTCGCCGGCGGCGGAGGACCCGGCGACGCCGGACACCCGCGACTCCGAGGAGCCCGGTACGAGCGACTCCACGCCCCCGGACACCACGTCCTCGACGCCGAACTGACGCACCACCCCGGACGCCGAACGGCCCGGCCCCCGCGAGGGGACCGGGCCGTTCGTGCGTGTGCGGGGTGTGCGGCTACTCGGCGAGGGTCGCGTCCGCGAAGCCCCGGCAGTACTCCCACGTGACGTAGGACGCCGGGTCCGGGTCGAACGGGGGCTCGTGGGGGCGCATGTGCCCCTCGTCGAGCAGCTGCTGCAGGCTCGCCCGCAGCAGGTCCCAGTCGTGGTAGTGCTGCTCGGAGCAGTCCTCGCAGTCGACGACGACGCCGCGGATGCCGCGCGGGGCGAGCAGCGCCTCGAACACCGCGAGGTCGCCGAGGTCGGCGACCACCTCGTCACGTTCGGCGTCGTCGAGGGGCGCGTCGTCCAGGGCGTCGGCGTCCTGTCCCCCGAGCGCGCGTGCGGGGTCCGCGGGATCTCCCGCGAACGGGTCGGGCGGCAGCGCTTCGTAGGCCACGACCAGCAATTTACCCGCCGTGGCGCGCGCGTCACCCAGCGGCGGTGTGCGCGCCCGGGGGACCCCGTCGGAGTGCGGACTACCATCGGGGTCATGGTGCTGTCGGACCCCGGTCTGCCCGAGAAGTTCGCGTTGCTCGGACTCACCTTCGACGACGTCATGCTCCTGCCGGGTGAGTCCGACGTCGTGCCCTCCGAGGCGGACACGTCGGCGCGCCTGACGCGCCGGGTCACCCTGCGGGTGCCGCTGGTCAGCTCCGCGATGGACACCGTCACCGAGTCGCGCATGGCCATCGCCATGGCGCGCCAGGGCGGCATGGGCGTGCTGCACCGCAACCTCCCGGCCGAGGAGCAGGCGGCGCAGGTCGAGGTGGTCAAGCGGTCGGAGGCCGGCATGGTCACCGACCCGGTCACGTGCTCGCCGGACGACACGCTCGCCGACGTCGACGCCCTGTGCGCGAAGTTCCGCATCTCCGGGTTGCCGGTCGTCGACGAGGCGGGGCGCCTCGTGGGCATCATCACCAACCGCGACATGCGCTTCGAGGTCGACCACTCGCGTCGTGTGCGCGACGTCATGACGGCCGAGGACCTCGTCACCGCGCAGGTCGGCGTCACCGCCGAGGCCGCGCTGGGGCTGCTGCGCCGACGCAAGATCGAGAAGCTGCCGCTCGTCGACGGGGCCGGCATCCTGCGCGGGCTCATCACGGTCAAGGACTTCGTCAAGACCGAGCAGTACCCGCTCGCCACGAAGGACCCGGACGGCCGGCTGCTCTGCGGCGCCGCGGTCGGCGTCGGCGACGACGCGTGGTCGCGGGCGATGGGCCTGGTGGACGCCGGGGTCGACGTGCTCGTCGTCGACACCGCCCACGGCCACTCCCGCGCGGTCACCGCGATGGTGGCGAAGCTCAAGCAGGAGCTCGGCGAGCGCGTCGAGGTCGTCGGCGGCAACGTCGCCACGCGCGCGGGCGCCCAGGCGCTGGTCGACGCGGGCGCCGACGCGGTGAAGGTCGGCGTCGGGCCCGGGTCGATCTGCACGACGCGCGTCATCGCGGGCGTCGGCGTCCCCCAGATCACGGCGATCCACGAGGCGGCGGCCGCGGCCGCGCCGGCGGGCGTGCCGGTGATCGGTGACGGCGGGTTGCAGTCGTCGGGCGACATCGCCAAGGCGCTCGCCACCGGTGCCAACACCGTCATGCTCGGCTCGCTGCTCGCGGGCACCGCCGAGACGCCGGGCGACCTCGTCCTGCTCGACGGCAAGCAGTTCAAGACCTACCGCGGCATGGGCTCGCTGGGCGCCATGCGCAGCCGCGGGCAGCAGGGGTCGTACTCCAAGGACCGTTACTTCCAGGACGACGTCCTCTCCGACGACAAGCTGGTGCCCGAGGGCATCGAGGGCCGCGTACCCTTCCGGGGGCCCCTCGCCCAGGTGGCCCACCAGCTCGTCGGCGGTCTGCGGGCGGCGATGGGCTACACGGGCGCGCGGACCACCGCGGAGCTGCAGCGCGCGCACCTCGTCCGGATCACGTCGGCGGGGCTCGCCGAGTCGCACCCGCACCACGTGACGATGACCGCCGAGGCGCCGAACTACGGCGCGCGCTAGCACAGGGGAGGCCTCCGCGTGCGCGAGCAGGTCGAGATCGGGCGGGGCCGCAGCGCCCAGCGCAGCTACGTCTTCGACGACCTCGACATCGTCCCGTCGCGGCGGACCCGGTCGTCGTCGGCGGTGTCGACGGCCTGGCAGCTCGACGCCTACCGCTTCGAGCTGCCGCTGCTGACCCACCCGACCGACGCCGTCGTCAGCCCGACCACGGCGGCGCGGGTCGGCGAGCTCGGAGGCCTCGGGGTGCTCAACGCCGAGGGCCTCTGGGCGCGGCACGCCGAGGCCGAGAAGGCGCTGGCCGAGGTCGCGGCGCGCGCCGCGGTCGACCCGGCCGAGGCCGTCGCGGAGCTGCAGCGCCTGCACGCCGCGCCCGTCCAGGCGTCGCTGGTCACCGAGGCGCTCGAGCGCGTCCGCGCGGCCGGGGCCACCGTCGCCGCCCGCGTCAGCCCCCAGCACGCCCGGGAGCTGACGCCGACCCTGCTCGCCGCCGGCGTCGAGGTGCTGGTGGTGCAGGGGACGATCATCTCGGCGGAGCACGTGTCGGGAGACGGAGCGGAGCGGAGCTCGACCCCGGGCGTGGGCGGCGAGGCGGAGGCCGAGGGCCCGCTGGACCTCGAGGACTTCATCGAGTCGCTCGACATCCCCGTCGTCGCCGGCGGGGTGGGCGACTACCGCACGGCGATGCACCTCATGCGCACCGGCGCGGCCGGCGTCATCGTCGGCTACGGGCAGTCCACGGCGACGTCCACCGACTCGGTGCTGGGCATCGGGGTACCGATGGCCACCGCGCTCGTCGACGCCGCCGCCGCGCGCCGCGACTACCTCGACGAGACCGGCGGGCGCTACGTCCACGTCATCGCCGACGGTGCGATGAGCACGTCGGGCGACATCGCCAAGGCCATCGCCTGCGGGGCCGACGCGGTGATGCTCGGCGAGCAGCTCGCGGCGGCCGAGGAGGCCCCGGGCGGCGGCTGGTACTGGACGCCGGCCGCGGCCCACCCGTCGCTGCCCCGCAGCGGCATCAGCCGCGTGCCGACGGTGGCGCCGGACCTCGCCACCGTGCTCACCGGCCCCGCCCGCTCCGGTGCCGGCACGATGAACCTGTTCGGCGCGCTGCGCCGCGCGATGGCCAAGACCGGCTACTCGGACCTCAAGGAGTTCCAGCGGGTGGGGCTGTCCGTCCGGCGCTGACGGGTTCGTTGCGGGGCTGCTGACAGGCCGCTGACCGGCTGCGATCGGTCGGTCTCCCACGGAAGTGGTCCTGGACAGGGCGCGAACGGTGCGCTTCGTTCTGGACCGTGAGGACGCGCGCGGAGCCCGGCGGGCCGCGGCGTGTCGCCCTCGGCCCGGTCTTCGTCGGACGCCGGGACGCGCTCGCCGTGGTCGACGCGGCGTACGAGGACGCGCGGGCTGGACGACCGGGCGTCGTGTGGGTCGAGGGCGAGGCGGGCGCCGGCAAGACAGCGTTCCTCGCGCGCGCCACGGCGGGGCGCCGGGCGGCCGCCGTCCTCACCGCCACCGGCGACGCGGACGAGAGCGGGCTCGCGCACGGGCTGCTCGACCAGGTGGTCGCGGGACTGCCCCCGGAGCTCGTCGAGCGCTTCCCGCTGCTGCGCGGTGACCGGGCGCCCCGCGCCGACCCGCTCGCCGTCGGTGCGGAGCTGCTCGGGGCGCTGGGCGCCCTGCCGAACGACGAGCCGGGCGACGACCCGGTGCTCGTCGTGCTCGACGACGTGCAGTGGGCCGATCCGGCGTCGGTGCGCGCGCTGGTGTTCGCGCTGCGGCGGCTGCGCCACGACCGGGTCCTCGTGCTCGCGGGCCTGCGCCGGCCCGCGGGCGGGCCCGGGGAGGTCGACGCCCGCCCTCCCCCGGACGCCTGGTGGGAGCGGCTGCCCGCGACCGGGCAGTCGGTGCACCGGGTGCGCCTCGAGGGACTCGACCCCGGCGAGCTCTCGGAGCTGGCCGCGGCCCTCGGCCGGCCGCTGGGCTCGATCGGCGCCGCCGACCGGCTGTGGCGGCACACGCGCGGGCACCCCCTGCACGCGCGGACGCTGCTCGAGGAGCTGCCGTCCGAGGTCCTGGCGGGCACGGCCGACGTGCTGCCGGCCCCACGGAGCCTGCCCTCGGTGCTGCTCGTGCGCCTCGCCCGCGCCGCGCCCGCCACCGCGGCCCTCGTGGTCGCGACGGCCGTGCTCGGCGAGAGCGCCCCGCTCGCCCTCGCCGCCGCCGTCGCGGACCTCGACGACCCGGGCGACGCGCTCGACGAGGCGGTCGGCCTCGGGCTGCTCGAGGAGCTCCCCGGCGGGCCGCCGGTACGCGTCGGCTTCGTCCACCCCCTCGTGCGCGCCGCGGTCCGCGGCGACCTGCCACCCGCGCGCCGCCGGGCCCTGCACGCCGCCGCGGCCCGCCGGCTCACGGGGCGCGCCGCGCTCGTGCACCGGGTCGCCGCGGCCGCCGGCCCGGACCCGGCGCTGGCCGCGGAGATCGAGGAGCTGGTCACCGGGCCCGGGCCCGGGGCCGCCCTCGCCGGCGCCGAGGCCGCGGACCTCCTGCGGGCCGCCGCCGACCTGAGCACCGAGCCCGCCGACCGCGAGCGCCGCCTGCTCGCGGCGACGTCCCGACTCGTCGCCGACGGCGAGATCGCCCGGGCGGTGGCGCTCGAGGAAGCAGTGACCGGGTGCGGGCCGAGCCCGTGGCGCGCGGCGGTGCTCGGGCAGCTGGCGCTGTTCACCGGCCGGTTCGGGGTGGCGCGGGAGTGGTTCGCCGCGGCGGCCGCGACCGAGCCCGGCGAGCCGGGGGAGGAGCGCCCGGGCGACCGGGCGCGGGCGGGCGCGGCGGCCCACCTCGCGGTGCTCCAGCTCCTGCAGGGCGACCCCGAGCGGGCGGTGACGATCGCGGCGAGCGCGCTCGCGCACGACGCCCGCGGCGACGACGTGCGCCTGCCCGCGGGCTTCGCGCTCGTCGTCGGGCTCGCGGTCGCGGGCCGCGGGGCGGACGCGCGCGCGGTGCTCGACCGCGCGCCGGGACCCGACGGTGGCCCGCCGCCGGTGGACGCGCTGCTGGTCCGGGGCGTGCTCGCGACCCTCGCCGGCGACGACGCCGCGGCGGCCGCCGACCTCGACGAGGCCGTCCGGCGGGCCCGCGCCGGTGAGCCCGTGCGGGGGCTGGCGCTCGCGCTGGCGTTCCGGCCCGCCGTGCTGGACCGCGTCGGCGTGCCCGACGGCGTCGTCGAGGGCTTCGAGCTCGCGGTCACCCTCGCCCGCGACGGCGGCACCGCGCTGCCCGGGGGGCTCGCCCACACCTTCGCCGCCGAGGCCCTGGCGCTGCGGGGACGCGCCGACGAGGCCCGCGCGCACCTCGCGGCCGCGGCGTCGTCGGGACCGCGGTGGTGGGGCCTGGACCTCTACAGCGCGATCGCCGCGGCCCGGCTCGCCGAGGTCGCGGACGACCCCGCCGCCGTGCTCGCGGCGCTCGCACCGACGCGCGATCCGGCGGTCCGGGCGCTCGCCGACGGGCTGGGGCTGCTCGCGCCCCGGGTCCTCGAGACCGAGGCGCTGCACGCGCTGGGCCGCGCCGACGAGGCGGCCGCGGCGCTCGCGACGCTGTCGGAGCGGGCTGCCGGGCGCTACCGCGTCGACGTCGCCCGATTGCGCCTGCTCCTGGACCCCGGTGGCCCGGTGCCGCGCTCGGTGTCCGAGGCCGGCGTCGACGGGATCGTCGCCCCGCACGGGCTCGCCCGGCTGGAGACCGAGGTCGGCCGCCGCCTGCTCGCCGCCGGCGAGCGACGCGCCGGCGTCGACCTCCTGCGCAGCGCCCGCGACACCCTCGCCCGGCTCGGGGCGGCGCCGTGGCGGGCGCGGTGCGAGGACCTCCTGCACGGCGCCGGGCTCACCCCGTCCGGCGCCGACGACTCGCTGGGCCTCACCCCGCACGAGGAGGCCGTCGTCGCACTCGTCGCCCGGGGCCTGACCAACCGCGAGATCGGGCGCGACCTCTACATCACCCCGCGCACCGTCGCGTACCACCTGTCCAACGTCTACGCGAAGCTCGGCATCACCTCCCGACGCGAGCTGGTCCGCCTCCGACAGCGCTGACTGGAACCCGGACTGGAAGGTCCGGACGGGGTGCCCGGCCCCTCCCGCGGCGCACGCTCGGCGGCGTCGCGGAGGAGGACGCCATGCACCTGACGGTCGATCTCCTCCGCACGGCCGACGGGCGTCTGGAGGGCACCGTGATCACCGAGACCGGTCGGGAGCAGCCGTTCTCCGGCACGCTCGACCTGCTGCGCATCCTCGAGGACCTGGAGCCCGCGCCGCCCGATGCCGACCGGTGGCCGCGGTGAAGCCGGCGACGCCGCGCTCCGCGGCGGTCCTGGGTCTCGTCTTCGCCGCCCTGTTCGTCGCGGCGCTCGTGACGGTCAACGGGGTCCCGCACCTCGACGCGCCGGTGTCGGCCTACGGCGCGTTCTACGACGGCGCCGGCGACACGGTCGTCACCGCCGTCGCCATCTACCTCGTGCCGCTGGCCGGGATCGCGTTCCTGTGGTTCGCCGTGGCGCTGCGCTCGGTCCTCGACGGGCCGGCGAGGACGCCGTCGGCGATGGCCGACGGGCTGAACCTGCTCTCGGGCGTGCTGTTCGTCGGGCTGCTGTTCGCCGGCACGGCCGCCCTCGCGACGCCGGTGCTGCTGACGACGATCGGCGGTGGCGCCCCCCTCGACCCGGAGATCGCCCGCGGGCTGTCGGCGTTCGGCTACGGCCTGGTCTTCCTGTTCTCCGTGCGCGGCGCGGGCATGTTCGCGCTGACGACGACCACCCTGCTGCGCGGCGCCGGTGTGATGCCCCGCGGCGTCGCGGTCCTCGGCTACCTCCTCGCGGCCTGGCTCCTCCTGACCGCGACCGACCACCCCGCGAGCCTGCTCGTCCTGCCGGCCTGGGTGGTGCTCGTCGCCGTCGCCCTGCTGCGCCACGACCGTCGGGCCCATCGCGCACCCGTCGACGCGAGCACCGACCCGAGCCCCACCACCCCGGACCCCGCCGTCCTGACCCCGAGGAGCGAGCCATGACCACCACCGCCGACGCGCCGGCTCGGCCCCTCGCCGCCATCCCGGGGCCGAAGCCGCTGCCGATCATCGGCAACGCGCGCGACATCGACACCCACCGGCTGGTCCAGAGCATCATGGCGCTGGCGGACCGGTACGGACCGATCTTCCAGCTGCACACCCCCGGCGGGACGACCTACGTCGTCTCCGGGCTGGAGATGGTCCAGGACCTCTGCGACGACAGCCGCTTCGACAAGCTCGTCGGCCGGGGCCAGCGGGAGATCCGCAAGACGCACACGAGCGCCGGTCTGTTCACCGCCGACACCGCCGACCCGCTGTGGAAGTCGGCGCACGACATCCTGCTGCCGAGCTTCTCGACCTGGGCGATGAAGGGCTACGTCGACCCGATGGTCGACATCGCCCAGCAGCTGATGCTCAAGTGGGAGCGGCTCAACCCCGACGAGCCGATCGACGTCGCGGGGGACATGACCCGGCTGACGCTCGACACCATCGCGCTGTGCGGCTTCGGGTACCGCTTCAACTCCTTCTACCGCGACACCCAGCACCCCTTCGTCGAGGCGATGATGGCGTCGCTCTCGGAGAGCCTCAAGCGCCAGCAGATGCTCCCGATCCAGATCAAGCTCCGCCGGGGCGCCCAGCGGCGCTTCCTCGCGAACGCGAAGTTCATGGACGACACGATCGACGAGATCGTCAAGGAGCGGCGTGCGTCCGGCGACCCCGGCACCGACCTGCTCGGGCACATGCTCGTCGGCACCGACAAGCAGGGGAACACGCTGCCCGACCACAACATCGTCGCGCAGTGCGGCACCTTCCTCATCGCCGGTCACGAGACGACGAGCGGGCTCCTGTCGTTCGCCGTGTACTACCTGCTCAAGCACCCCGAGGTGGTCGCCCGCGCCCAGGAGGAGGTCGACCGCGTGCTCGGCACCGACCCGGGCGTCGCGCCGACCGTGGCGCAGATCGGGCAGCTCGGCTACGTGCGTCAGATCCTCGACGAGACGCTGCGGCTCTGGCCCACCGCGCCCGCGTTCACGCGCCAGGCCCGGAAGCCGGGGGAGACGGTCGGTGGGTACGGCCCGTTCGACCCGGGGACGGGGATCGTCGCCCTGACCCCGATGCTGCACCGGCTCCCCGAGGTCTGGGGACCCGACGCCCGGGAGTTCGACCCCGACCACGTGGCGCCGGAGCGCCTCGACGCGCTGCCCCCGAACGCCTACCGGCCCTTCGGCTCCGGGCAGCGGGCGTGCATCGGGCGGCAGTTCGCACTGCAGGAGGCGGTCCTGGTGCTCGGGATGGTCCTGCAGCGCTTCGAGCTGGTGGACCACGCGGACTACCAGCTGAAGATCAAGGAGTCGCTGACGATCAAGCCCGAGGGGCTCACGATCACCGTGCGGCCCCGGGAGGGGCGCACGTGGGGGTCGGCGCCGCGGTCCGCGGCCGTGGCCGCCGCCGAGCCGCGGCCCGCGACCCTGCCCGTCACGCCGTCGGACCGGCACGGCACGCCGCTGCTCGTGCTCTTCGGGTCCAACCTCGGCGCGGCCGAGGACCTCGCCACCCGCATCGCCCGCGACGCAGGAGACCGCGGCTACACCTCGCGCACCGCCGCGCTCGACGAGGCCGTCGGGGAGCTGCCGACCGAGGGTGCCGTGGTCGTCGTGACCTCGTCGTACAACGGGGAGCCGCCGGACAACGCCGCGAAGTTCTGCGCGTGGCTCGACTCCGACGCGGCGTCGGCGGCGGGCGTGCGGTTCACCGTCTTCGGCTGCGGCAACCGCGACTGGGCCGCGACCTACCAGGCCGTGCCGACCCGCGTCGACGCCGGACTCGAGGCGAAGGGCGGCACGCGCGTGCACCCGCGCGGCGAGGGCGACGCGCGCGGCGACTTCGACGGGCAGTTCGACGACTGGTACCGCGGGCTGTGGGACGCCCTGGGCGTCGCGCTCGGGCTCGACGCGACGGCCACGGCGACCGCGGGGAGCGGTCCGCGGCTGGCGGTGGCGCTCGAGCAGCGTCGCACCGCGAGCCCGGTGCTGCAGTCGTACCGGGGGCAGGCGGCGACGGTGCGGGTCAACCGCGAGCTCACCGCGCGCGCCGGCAGCCCGGGCGGTCGCTCGGTGCGCCACCTCGAGATCGCGATGCCCGCCGGGGTCACGTACGGCACCGGCGACCACCTCGGCGTCCTGCCCCGCAACCCGATGGGGCTGGTCAACCGCGTCATCAGGCGGTTCGGGCTCGACGGCGGCCAGTTCGCGACGCTCACGGTTGTCGGTTCCCCCGCCCTCCCTGCCCCGACCCACCTGCCCGTCGGCGAGCCCTACCCGCTGCTCGCGATCCTCGCCGGCTGCGTCGAGCTGCAGGACGTGGCGAGCCGCGCCGGGATCGCGGCGATGGTGGCGGCGATGCCGGAGGGACCGGCGCGTGACGAGCTCGCGGCGACGGTCGGCGACGACGACGCCGCGAAGGAGCGCTACCGGGAGACGATCGCGAAGCCCCGCCGCACGCTGCTCGAGCTGCTCGAGGCCCACCCGGACTGCGAGCTCGAGTTCGCGGCGTTCCTCGACCTGCTGCCGCCGCTGCGCCCGCGCTTCTACTCGATCTCGTCGTCGCCGCAGATGTCGTCGGAGGTGGCGCTGACGGTCGGGGTGCTCGAGGGCCCGGCGCGCTCCGGCGACGGCACCTACCGCGGCGTGTGCTCGGGGCACCTCGACGAGGTGCCCGAGGGCGGCACGGTGTTCACGTTCGTCCGCTCGCCGAGCATCGCGTTCCGCCCGCCGGCGAACCCGCACGTCCCGATGATCATGGTGGGTGCGGGCACCGGTATGGCGCCGTTCCGGGGGTTCCTGCAGGAGCGCGAGGCGCAGCGGGCGAAGGGTGTGCCGATCGCGCGCTCGCTGCTGTTCCTCGGCTGCCGCGACCCCGAGGACGACCTGCTCTACGCCGACGAGCTCGCCGCGTTCGAGAAGGCGGGCGTCGCCACGCTGTTCCCGGCGTACTCGCGGGTGCCCGGCTACCCGTATCGCTACGTCCAGCACGCGCTCGAGGGCGCCGCGGACGAGGTGTGGGCGGCGATGCAGGACGACGCCGTGGTCTACGTGTGCGGCAACGCCTCGACGATGGCGCCCGGGGTGCGCGCGGCGTTGGTGGCGGTGTTCCGGGCGAAGACCGGTGCGGGCGAGGCGGACGGTGCGGCGTGGCTCGCGGGTCTGCGCTCGTCGGAGCGCTACCTCGAGGACATCTGGGGCGAGACCGCGGTGGTGTAGGCGCGGGGCACCACCGCGGCTCGGCTCGGCGGGTGACGTGCGAAGGGCCCCTCCGGTCGACCGGAGGGGCCCTTCGCTCGGTCAGGGTCAGGGTCAGGCGTCGAGGTCCGTGGCGAGGAGCTCGGCGAGGGCGTCGACGCTGGCCTGGGCGCCGTGCTCGCCGGTGTCCGCGCTGAGGGTGATCTCCTGGCCGCCCCGGACACCGAGCCCGAGCACCGAGAGCATGCTGCGGGCGTCGGCGGTGGAGCCCTCCGCGGTCCCGATGGTGACCTTGGCGGGCTGCGCGGCGGCGGCCTTGCAGAACACCATCGCGGGGCGGGCGTGCAGCCCGATCGGGGTGGCGACGACGACCTGGCGCGTGATCATGACGGTCTCCTGGGCCAAGGGGGTGCTCTGCGGGGCGCTCATGCGGTGGCCCCGGCGGGGGTGGTCGAGGACGGGCTGGACGACGCGCCGGCCGGGGCGGCCTCGGTCGGCGCCTCCCCGACCGGGACCGGTGTGCCGTCGTCGCGGCGGCGGGCGACGGTCTTGAGCAGCAGGACCAGGGCGGTCGCGACGAGCGTCCCGGCGACGACCGCGACGAGGAAGCCCAACGGGTTGCCCATCAGCGGCACCACGAAGACGCCGCCGTGCGGGGCGCGCAGGGTCGCGCCGAAGGCCATGGACAGGGCGCCGGTCACCGCGCCGCCGGCCATGATCGAGGGGATGACGCGGAACGGGTCGGCCGCCGCGAACGGGATCGCGCCCTCGGAGATGAACGAGGCGCCGAGCAGCCAGGCGGCCCGGCCGTTCTCGCGCTCGGCCTCCGTGAACAGCGACCCGCGCACCACCGTGGCCAGCGCCATCGCGAGCGGGGGCACCATGCCGGCGGCCATGACCGCGGCCATGATCGTCAGCGCGGTGGGCGAGGGCGTCGTGAGGCCGGCGACGGCGAACGTGTACGCCGCCTTGTTGACCGGGCCGCCCATGTCGAAGCACATCATCAGCCCGAGCAGCAGGCCGAGCAGGATCGCGTTGGTGCCCGAGAGGCCGTTGAGCCAGTTCGTCAGGCCCTCGGTGGCCGCCGCGATGGGGCGCCCGACGACGACGAACATCAGCAGGCCGACCACCGCGCTCGACAGCAGCGGGATGACGACGACGGGCATGATCCCCGCCAGCGCCCGGGGGACGCGCCAGGTCTTGATCCACATGACCAGGCCGCCGGCGGCGAAGCCGGAGACGAGGCCGCCGAGGAAGCCGGCGCCGGTGGTCACCGCGATGGCGCCGCCGACGAAGCCGGGCACGAGCGCGGGCCGGTCGGCCATGGCGTAGGCGATGTAGCCGGAGAGCACCGGGACGAGGAAGTTGAACGCCGCCGACCCGATGCCGAACGCCAGCGCACCCCACGCGGTGAGCGAGCCGGCGTCGAAGCCGCCGGAGAGGATCGTCTCGTACAGCGGCGCGTCCTCGGGCAGGTTGATCTGGTAGCCGCCGAGGGCGAAGCCCAGGGCGATCAGCAGGCCACCGGCGGCGACGAACGGGATGACGAAGCTGACGCCGGTCATGAGCCAGGCCCGGACCTTCGACGCGGCGCCGGGGCCCGCAGGGGCCTTGGCTCCGGCGGGGGCGCCGGCCGCCGCCGGGGCGCCCGCCGTCGCGCGTGCCGGCGCGTTCGCGGCGGCGTCCTCGGCCTGCGTGATGAGCCCCGGGGCGCCGGAGATGGCCTTCTTGACCCCGACCGCCACGAGCGGCAGGTGGGCGAAGCGGTCCTTGTCGCGCACCTCGACGTCGGCGGCGAAGATCGCGGCGTCGGCCTCGGCGAGCTGGGTCGCGGTCAGGGGCGTCGAGCCGGCCGAGCCCTGGGTCTCGACGACGATCGAGTGCCCGGCCTCCTCCGCGGCGGCCTCGAGGGCCTCGGCGGCCATGTACGTGTGGGCGATGCCCGTCGGGCACGCGGTGACGGCGACGATCTTCACGCCGACACCTCCTTCGCGATGAAGTCGGCGGCCTCGGCCGCGTCGGTGGCGGACCGCAGGGTGTCCTTGAACGACGACCGCACGAGGCGGCGGGCGAGTGCGGCCAGCACGGTCATGTGGGCGTCGCCGCCGCCGGCGGGCGCGGCGATGAGGAAGACGAGGTCGGCGGGGCCGTCCTCGGCGCCGAAGTCGACGCCGGCGGCGCTGCGGCCGAAGCCGAGGGTGGGCGCGGTGACGGCGGCGGAGCGGCAGTGCGGGATGCCGATGCCGCCCTCGAGCCCGGTCGGCATCTGGGCCTCGCGGGCCTCGATGTCGGCGAGGAACTGGTCGAGGTCGGTGACGCGGCCGGCGGCGACGAGGCGCTCGGCGAGCGAGCGCACGACGGCGGCGCGGTCGCCGGCGGGAAGGTCGAGGTCGACGAGGTCGGCGGTGATGAGGGCGGTGCTGGTGGTCATGCTGCCTCTCCGGTGAGGTCGAGGGACTCGGGCGGCGCGGACGCCGGTTTGACGGACGTGACGTCGACGTCGGCGGGACCGGGCACGGCGGTGCCGGGCAGTCCGACGGCGGCGGCCCCGCAGGCCACCGCGTGCACCAGGGCGTCGGCCGGGGACGCGCCGGAGGTGCGGGCGAGCAGGTAGCCGGCCAGGGTCGAGTCGCCGGCCCCGACGGTGCTGCGCACCGCGGTGACGGGCTCGGCGGCGCAGTGCCACGTGCCCTCAGGGGCGGCGACCAGGGCACCCGCGGCGCCCATGCTCACGAGGACGGTCCCGACGCCGCCGGCGCGGAGCTCGTCGGTGGCGGCGAGGACGTCGGCGAGGCGGGGCAGCGGGTGGCCGACGAGCTCGGCGAGCTCGGCGACGTTGGGCTTGACCAGGTCGGGCCCGGCGGCGACTGCGGCCGCGAGTGCGGGCCCGCTGGTGTCGACGGCGACCCGGGTGGCGGGGCCGCCGCCGCGACGGGCGGCGGTGACGATCCGGGCGTGCAGGTCGTCGGGCGCCCCGCGGGGCACGCTGCCCGCGGTGACCACCCAGGCCGCCGGGGCGGCGTGGACGGCGACGGTGTCGACGAGGACGTCGACCTCGGCCGCGGCGAGCTCGACGCCCGGCTCGTTGACCTTCGTCGTGGTCCCGTCGGGCTCCACGAGCGCGGTGTTCACCCGGGTGACGCCGCGCGCCGGCGTGCTGACCGGCTGGATGCCCGCGGCGCGCAGCAGCTCGGCGAGCTCGCCGGTGCCGCCGGGCATGACCGCGAGCGTCGGGTGCCCGAAGCGGGCCAGGACGCGCGAGACGTTGACGCCCTTGCCGCCGGGGTCGACGCGGTGGGCGGTGGCACGCAGGACGGCGCCCCGGGTCAGCGCGGGGACCTCGACGGTGCGGTCGAGGCTGGGGTTCGGGGTGACGGTGACGACGATGCCGCCCGCCGTGCCCGCAGTGCCTGCCCCGCTCACGCGATCACCAGCTCGGGACCGGCCGCGCGCAGCGCCTCGGGGGCCTCGGGATGGGCGGCGGCGAGGCGGCCGTCGGTGACGAGCGTGTCGACCATCTCGAGGGTCGCGAAGCGCGAGAACGAGTCGGCGCCGTACTTGCTGGCGTCGGCGACCACGATCGTCCGGGCGCCGGCGCGCACCATGGCGCCCTTGACGGCGGCCTCGGCGACGTCCGGCGTCGTGAGGCCCCGGTCGACCGAGAAGCCGTTGGTGCCGAGCACCGCGACGTCGACGTTGACGCTCTCGAGCGTCTGCAGCGCCCAGCGGTCGACCGCGGAGAGCGTGGTGCCCCGGACCCGACCGCCGATCATGTGCACCGTGATGCGGTGCCGGCCGGCCAGCAGGGACGCGATCGGCAGCGCGTTGGTGACCACGGTGAGCTCGACGTCGTCGGGCAGCAGCGCCGCGATCCGGGCGGTCGTGGTGCCCGCGTCGAGCAGGATCGTCGAGGCCTGGCCGAGCTCGGCCACCGCGGCCTTGGCGATCCGGTCCTTCTCCTCCTGGTGCGTGACGTCGCGCGTGGCGACGCCCGGCTCGACCTCGAGGCGACCCGCGGCGATGGCCCCGCCGTGCACCCGGTGCAGGAGGCCCTGGCGTTCGAGGGCGGTGAGGTCACGGCGGATGGTCTCGGTGGTGACCCCGAGCTCCGCGGCGATGGCGGTGACCTCGAGGCGCCCGAGCTCCTGGGCCCGGCGGACCAGGACCTGGTGACGCTCGGCGGCGTACATGCCCGATCACCTCCGTTCCTTTGTTGGTCTGGTTGGAAGTTTGTGGTTTTACCTGTGGACTGTCAAGGGGTTCGTCTCGTAGCGTTTCCGGCGGTGACACGGGGACGACACACATCCGCACCCCGGTGGTCGCCACACCGACACCACGAAGAACCACACATCCGGACACGACCGGGCGCAGCCGGGGGACACGGGAACGGGAGCCGACGATGAGCACGACCGAGACGCGCGAGCAGCAGGCCGGGACGCAGGCCGGGACGCAGGGAGGGGACGGACCCCTGCACGGGACCCCGGCGAGCCGGGGTGCGGCGGTGGGCCCCGTGGTGCGCGTCCCGGAACCGCTGGGCGAGCCGGCCGCCGGACCGGAGGTGCCCGCCGAGCGCCGCGAGGCCGAGGCCGCGCGGATCGCGCCGGCGGCGGCGGAGGTCGGCGCGCGCCTCGTGGCGCTGGGCAGCAGGCCCGGCCTCGCGCCGGACGTGGCGAACGTGCTGTTCGCGACGTCGATGATGGCCGAGGACCCGGCCCTGCTCGACGCCGCGACCGCCCAGGTCCGCGAGCACGGCACCCCGCCCGCCCGGGCCGTGTACGAGGCCGCCGCCGGGTTCGTCGCCGCCCTGCAGGCCGCGGGCGGCTACATGGCCGAGCGGGCCGGCGACGTCGCCGACGTCCGCGACCGGATCGTGGCCGAGCTGCTCGGCGTCCCGGCCCCGGGCGTGCCGCCGCTGGACGGTCCGTCGGTGCTCGTCGCCCGCGATCTGGCCCCCGCCGACACCGCGACGCTCGAGCCGGCCACCGCCCTCGCCCTGGTCACCGAGGAGGGCGGCCCGACCAGCCACACCGCGATCCTCGCCCGCTCCCTGGGCGTGCCCGCGGTCGTCGGCTGCCGCGGTGCCGCCGGGCTCGACGAGGGCACGCTCGTGCGCGTCGACGGCACCGCCGGGACCGTGGCCGTCGTCCCGGCGGACACCCCCGTCGGCGCCGACCTCGCCGCGGCCGGCCCCAGCACGGTGGCCGGCCCGGTCACCACCACCGACGGGCACCGCGTCGCGGTCGTCGCCAACATCGCCGAGGCGAAGGACGCCGAGCGCGCCGCCGCGGTGGGCGCCGAGGGCGTGGGCCTGCTGCGCACCGAGCTGACCTTCCTCTCGGCGGCGACCGAGCCCACGCCGGAGGACCAGCGCGCCGGCTACGCGGCGACGATGGCGCCGCTGGCGGGCCCCGCGGGGTCCCGTGTCCTCGTCACCGCGCGCACCCTCGACGCGGGCGCCGACAAGCCCGTCCCGTTCCTGCACATGCCGCCCGAGCCCAACCCGGCGCTCGGGGTGCGGGGCCAGCGGGTGTTCGACCAGGACGTCGCCGACCGCGACGGCGTGCTCGACCGCCAGCTCGCCGCCCTCGTCGGGGGCGCGGCGGACGCCGGGGTCCGGCTCAAGGTGATGGCGCCGATGATCGCCACGGCCGGCGAGGCCGCGCGGTTCGTCGCGCGCGCCCGCGCGGCCGGGGTCGAGGAGGTCGGCGTGATGATCGAGGTGCCGGCCGCGGTGCTCGGCGCGCGCGAGCTGCTCGCCGAGGTCGACTTCGTCTCGGTCGGCACGAACGACCTCACCCAGTACCTCTTCGCCGCCGACCGCCAGTCGGGCGCGCTCGCCGGGCTCAACGACCCGTGGCAGCCGGCCCTGCTGCGCCTGCTCGACCAGCTCTGCCGCGAGGCGGCGGTGTCGGCCACCCCGGTGGGCGTGTGCGGCGAGGCGGCCGCGGACCCCGACCTCGCGGTCGTGCTCGTCGGGCTCGGCGTGACGTCGCTGTCGGCCTCGCCGGCGGCACTGCCCGCGGTGGCGGCCCGGATCGCGGCGCTGGACCTCGACACGTGCCGCGGTGCCGCGAGCACCGCCCTCGCCGCGCCCGACGCGGACGCGGCGCGGGCGGCCGTGCGCGCTGCGGCGACCTGAGCGCCGGGCGCGCCCTCAGGTGCCCTTGACGTTCACGATCTGCCGCAGGGTGTGCCGGACCTCGACGAGGTCGGCCGCGTCGGCCATGACCACGTCGACGTCCTTGTAGGCCGCCGGGATCTCGTCCAGGAACGCGTCGGTGTCCCGGAACTCGATGCCCGCCATGGCCTCCCGCAGCTGCTCGTGGGTGAAGGTCCTGCGGGCCGCCGTCCGCGAGTACGCCCGGCCCGCCCCGTGGGGCGAGCTGCGCAGCGACTGCGGCTCGCCCTTGCCGGTCACCACGTACGACGCCGTGCCCATCGAGCCCGGGATGAGGCCGGCCCGGCCCTCCGTGGCGTCGATGGCGCCCTTGCGCGAGACCCAGACCTCCTCACCGGCGTGGGTCTCCTGCGTCGTGTAGTTGTGGTGACAGTTGACCCGCTCCTGCTCGAGCACCTCGGCGCCGAGGAACTCCGCGGTCTGCCGGACCACCCGGTCCATCATCTCCTCGCGGTTGAGCAGCGCGTAGTGCTGCGCCCACCGCAGCTCCCGGATGTAGGTCCAGAACTCGTCGGTGTCCTCGGTGAGGTACGCGAGGTCCTGGTCGGGGAGGTCGACGCGGGCGCACGCCTCGCGGGCCACCGCCGTGTGCCGCTGCGCGATCCTGTTGCCGACGCCCCGCGAGCCGGAGTGCAGGAACAGCCACACCCGGTCGGTCTCGTCGACGGTGACCTCGATGAAGTGGTTGCCGCTGCCCAGGGTGCCGAGCTGCGCCTCCCACCCCTTCTTGTCCCGCGACGGGTCGAACCCGGCCTCCTCGGCGAGCGTCGTCAGCTCCTCCACCCGCGGCACGGAGGTCGCCGCGACCTTGCGGTTGTGGTGCCCGGCGCCGAGCGGGATCGCCCGCTCGATCGCCTCCCGCAGCGGGGCGAGCGAGCCCTTCTCGCGGAGTTCATCGAGGTGGAACTGCGTCCGCACCGCGGCCATGCCGCAGCCGATGTCGACGCCCACGGCCGCCGGCATGATCGCCCGCAGCGTCGGGATCACCGACCCGACGGTGGCGCCCCGGCCCAGGTGCGCGTCGGGCATCAGCGCGACGTGCGGGTGGATGAAGGGCATCGCCGCGGTCCGCTCGGCCTGCGCCAACGTGCCGTCGTCGAGGATGGACGCCCAGTTGAGCAGTCGGTCGTTGATCTTCTCCATGGTCGTTCGTCTCCCCTCCGCGGCTCGGTGCCGACGGACGGGGGAACGGTAGCCACCGGGGGCGGGCCGGCACCTCAGGATTACGCGACCCCGAGCTCGGCCGACATCGCCGACGTCGCCTCGAGGAGCGCCGTCGTGACGTCCTCGAGGACCTCCGGGGACGCGGCCCGCTCGGGCAGGGCCAGCGCCACGACGAGCGGCAGCGAGTCGCCCGTGGTGAGCACCGGCGCGGCGACCGAGGCGATGCCGGGGATGACCCCGCCCGAGGTCAGCGCACAGCCGCGTCGGCGGACCTCCTCGGTGATCCGGTCGATCTCCGCGGGCGCCGGCTCCGCGCCCTGCGCCCGCAGGACGGGCTCGGTCAGGGTCCGGGGGAGGTGCGCGAGGTACACCCGTCCGACCGACGACGTCAGCAGCGGCATCGTGGCGCCGACCCGCACGGTGATGGGCAGCGCGTAGGCGCCGTAGTCCCAGCGGACGATCACGGGGCCGTGGTCGCCCCAGACCGCGAGGTTGACCGCGTGCCCGGTCCGGTCGCGCAGCCCGGGGATGTACTGCGAGACCAGGCCGACCTCGTCCATGCGCCGCAGCGACTCGGCGCCGAGCCGCCGCAGGGCCGGCCCCATGTCGTAGAGCCCCGAGCTGGGCGACTGCGCCACCATCCCCGCCCGGCCGAGGCTCACGAGGTAGCGGTGGGCCTTGCTCGCCCCCATCCCGCTGGCGTGCGCGATCTGCGTGAGGCTCATCGGTCCACCGCCCCGCTCGAGGGCGTCGAGGACGGTCATCGCGATCTCGACCGACTGGATGCCCTGGCGGGCGGTGCCCGACGGGCCGGGCGGGTCGGCGTCGTCGTCCGTGCCGGCGGGGGCCACGACGTCGACCCTAGTCGTGACGACGTGGCCCCCCGTGCTCATGCGCTGACCCGCGGGGTGTCCCGGTCGGCGGTGCGGGACCGGATCGCGGGCACGGCGGCGGCCAGGAGCGCGCCGAGGACGCCGGGGACCGCGAACAGGTAGAAGTTCCACGCCACGCCGAGCCCGGAGGACAGGATCGCCGCGCCCAGCAGCGGCCCGGCGATCGCGCCCAGGCGCCCGATCGACAGCGCCCAGCCGATCGCGCGCCCCCGCAGCTCGGGCGGGTGGTGGCCGACGATGTAGGCGTTGGTGAGCACCTGCGAGCCGATGAGGCCGAGGCCGCTGACGAACATCAGCAGGAAGAGCAGGCCCAGGGCCGGGCGGGCGCTCATGACCAGCAGGCTCGCGGCACCCGCGAGGAACGCGACGGCGACGACGGGCTTGATGCCGACGCGGTCGGCGACCTTCCCGCCCAGCACCATGCCCACGCCCGCGCCGACCCACATGGCCGCGGTCTGCAGCAGCGACGAGCCGAGCGAGTAGCCCGCGGTCTGCATGATCGTCGGGAGCCACGTGCTGATGCCGAACACGAGCAGGAGACCGCAGAACGACATCGCCCAGAACAGCAGCGTCGCGCCGCGCACGCCGGGGGCGAGCAGGGGACGCAGGCCGAGCAGGTCGCCGCGGCCGGTGCCCGCCGCAGAGCCGCCGGACTCCTCGTGCACCGGGCTCTCGGGGAGCAGCCGGATCGCCAGCGGGAGCAGCACGAGGGCGGGAGCCGCGCCGATGACGTAGATCCAGCGCCAGCTCCCGCCGGTGAGCAGTGCGGCGCCGAGCAGCGGCGCGAGCAGGGCCCCGGCGGCGTAGCCGGACATCATGATCCCGACGTTGCGGGCCCGGCGTCCCGGCGCGGAGAGGTCGGCGACGTAGGCGGTCACCGTCGGGAGCACGATGCCCAGCCCGACGCCGACGCCGAACCGCGCGGCGCCGAACAGCGCGAAGCCCGGGGCGATCGCGCACACGAACATGCCCAGGGAGAACAGGGCCGCGCCGCCGATCAGCAGGCGCCGGCTGCCGAGGCGCCGGATGGTGGCCGCGCAGATCGCGGCGCCGACCAGCATGCCGATGGCCACCAGCGAGCCCACGGTGCCGGCGGACGCCTTGTCCGCGTCGATGCCGGGGTCGGCGAGCAGCGAGGGGACGGTCACGCCGTAGCAGGCGAGGTCGTAGCCCTCGAGGGCGGCGAAGCCCGCGGACAGGACCAGGACGAGGCGCTCGGAGGCGCGGGTGGGTGGTGCGGTCGGGGGTGTCGACACGGTGGCTCCAGGCGGCGTCGGCGGGAACGGTCAGTGGGTGACGAGTGCGGGCGCGCCCAGGGCGGCCGCGAACGCGCGGGCGAGGGCGCCGACGGCGGCCGGGTCGGCGGCGGTGCCGTAGACGTAGAAGTCGGGCCGGACCGCGACGGCGAGCGCGTCGTGGGCCGCGAGCCAGCCCCGGTGCGTGTCCTCGACGTCGACCACGTGGCCGGGCGCGAGGCCGGTCGTCGGGGTGCCGGGGCCGTGCAGCGGCACGACGCGGACACCGGCCCCGGCGAGGGCGCTGACCGCGGCGTCGTCGAGGGACACCCGCCCGGCGTCGAGCAGCAGGTGCGCGCCGGGCCCGACCACCTGGTCGAGGCGGTCGCGCCGGGCGCCGTCGTCGACGACGCCCTGGACCATCAGCGCGCCGCGCCCGGCACCCGGCTCGTCGGCGAGCAGGCCGTCGACCAGGCCCGGGAACCGGATCTTCTCCGGGTGCTGGTCCGCCGCCCGGCGCCCGAGCAGGACGCGGTCGCGCTCGGCGGCCCGCACCGGGTCGCGCACCGTCTGCTGGCGGCCCAGCTCGATGCCCTTCTCGATCACCGCGCGGACGTGGGGCTCGCGCTCCTGCTGGTAGGTGTCGAGCACCTCCTCGCCGAGGCGCCCGCGAAGGACGGCGTCGAGCTTGAAGGCGATGTTCTGGGCGTCGCGGATGCCCGAGCACATGCCCTGCCCCAGGAACGGCGGCATCTGGTGGGCGGCGTCGCCCGCGAGCAGCGTGCGCCCGACCCGCCACCGGTCGGTCACCAGGGAGCGGAACGTGTAGGTGGCGACGCGGATGAGCTCGGCGTCGTCGGGGGAGAGCCAGCGCCGGGTGCGGGCCCAGACCTTCTCGGGATCGCGCTCGGTCGCGAAGTCGTCGACCGAGTCGAGCATGTAGCTGAAGCGGTGGTGCGCCGGTCCCAGCGAGATGATCGAGGTCGGGCCGGCCGGGTCGCCGACCTGCCGGGCCGTCGGCACCGACGGGGGCGCGGCGGGGTCGCGGAAGCGGAAGTCGCAGACCATCCACGGCTCGGAGAACCCGTAGTCGTCCATGGTGCGCCCGAGCGCGGCGCGCACGAAGCTGTTGCCGCCGTCGCAGGCGACGACCCAGCGGGCCCGGACGGTCTGGTCGCCGCCGACCCGCAGCTCGACGTGGTCGGCGTGCTGGACCAGACCCGTCACCGGGCTGGAGAGCCGGACCTCGACGCCGGCGGCGCGCACGCGCTCATCCAGCGCCGCCTCGAGATCGGGCTGGTACATCATGTACCACTCCGCCCACCCGCTGCGGCCGCTCGCGGCGAAGTGGTGCTCGATCAGCAGCTCGCCCGCCGCGTTGCGCCACTCGTAGTTGCGCTGCACGTGGATCCTCGGCAGCAGCTCCTCGGCGATCCCGACGCGCGCGAAGGTCCGCATCGTCTCGTCGTCGAAGATCGCCGCCCGCGGCAGGTTGTAGAGCCCGGCGTAACGCTCCAGCACCACGACGCGGTGCCCGGCGGCGCCGAGCAGCGCGGCGGTGACCATCCCGACCGGCCCGTAGCCCACGACGGCCACGTCGACCGCGTCGACCGCGTCGTCGAGGTCGTCGGTCTCGACCGTGTCGATCATGCGCTCTCCCCCTGTGAGGTTTGACACCGCCGAACCGTAGGATTCATCATTACGCAAGTCAATGCACGATGGTGAAACGGGATCGAGGGCAGGATGCGGACGATCGGCCTGGAAGAGCACTTCGTGACCCCGGAGCTCGCCCCGTACGGCAAGGGAACGGCGACGATCGCGGAGCCCCACGTGTGGGAGGAGATGTCGCGCCGGCTCCTCGACCTCACGGGCGCTCGCCTCGAGCGCATGGACGCCGCCGGGCTCGACGTCCAGGTGCTCTCGCTGAACTCGCCGGGGCTGCAGGCCGAGCCGGACGCCGCGCTCGCCGTCTCCCGCGCCGCCGCGGTCAACGACCTGCTCGCCGCGACGATCGAGGCGCACCCGATCCGCTTCGCCGGGTTCGCCGCGCTGCCGCTGCAGGACCCGCAGGCCGCGGCCAAGGAGCTCGAGCGCTCGGTGACCCAGCTCGGGCTGCGCGGGGCGCTGGTCAACGCGCACACCCACGGCCGCTACCTCGACGACCCCGAGCTGCGGGTGGTCTGGGAGTACGCGCAGGGCCTCGACGTGCCGCTCTACCTGCACCCGGCGAACGGGGTCGACACCGCCCACGTGCTCTCGGGCCACCCCGAGCTGATCGGGCCGATGTGGAGCTGGGGCACGGACACCGCGTCCCACGCCCTGCGGCTGGTCTTCGCCGGCGTGTTCGACGACTTCCCCGAGGCGAAGCTGCTGCTCGGGCACATGGGCGAGGCGTTGCCGTTCGTGCTGTGGCGCCTCGACTCGCGCTGGGACTTCCACGCCCACCACGGCATCGAGCTCGCCCGCGGCCGGCCGTCGGAGTACCTGCGGCACAACCTCTACATCACGACCAGCGGCGTCTGCTCGGCCGCGCCGCTGCTGTGCTCGCTGCTCGCGCTGGGGTCCGACCACATCCTCTTCGGCACCGACTACCCCTTCGAGGAGATGGACGTCGCCACCGAGTTCCTGCGTACCGCCCCGATCAGCGAGGCCGACCGGGAGAAGATCGCGCACGGCAACGCCGAGCGGCTGCTGCGCCTGTGAGCCCCGCCGACTCACTGACCGACTCGCTGACCGACTCGCTGACCGACGAGGTGCTGGCGAGCTTCGCGACGACCCCCGACGCGCGGCTGCGCACGGTCCTCGAGCGCGTCGTCGTGCACCTGCACGAGCTGGTCCGCGAGGTGGAGCCGACCGTCGCGGAGTGGGAGGCCGCGATCGGGTTCCTCACCGCCGTCGGCGCCACCTGCGACGACACCCGCCAGGAGTTCATCCTCCTGTCGGACGTGCTCGGGGTGTCGTCGCTGGTGGAGACGGTGAACGGCTCGGGGGAGGGCACCGAGAGCACCGTCCTCGGCCCGTTCCACATGACCGCGTCCCCGCCGCGCGAGCTCGGCGACAGCATCGACGACCTGGGCGGCGGCCGGCGGGCGCTCGTCACCGGCCGGGTCGTCGACCCCGCCGGGGACCCGGTGCCGGGCGCGGCGATCGACGTCTGGCAGTGCACCGAGGACGGCTTCTACGACGTCCAGCAGCCGGAGCGGCAGCCCGCGGGCAACGGGCGCGGGCTCTTCCGCGCCGACGAGCGCGGCCGGTTCCGCTTCCGGACCGTCGTGCCGGGCCACTACCCGATCCCGACCGACGGACCGGTGGGCGCGCTGCTGGGGGTCACCCGACGGCACCCCTACCGTCCCGCCCACGTGCACCTCCTCGTCAGCGCCCCCGGGTTCGCGACGCTGACGACGCACCTGTTCGTCCGGGGCAGCCCCTACCTCGACGAGGACGCGGTGTTCGCGGTGAAGGAGGGGCTGGTGGTCGACTTCGCGGAGGTGGACGCCGCGGTGGGCGGAGACGGAGCGCAGGGGAGCTCGACCACGGAGGACGGCATGGACCGGCCGTACCGGCACGCCGACGTCGAGATCGTCCTCGTCCCCGCGGTCGTACCGTGACCGGCGTGAGCCTCTCCTTCGTCCACGACGCCCTGCCCATGCGCGTGGTCTTCGGTGCCGGTCGTCTCGCGGAGCTGGGCGCGGAGGTGGACCGCCTCGAGCTGCGGCGGGTGCTCGTGCTGGGGACCCCCGAGCAGGAGGCGACGCTGCGGGCGACCGCCGACGGGCTCGAGGGGCGCGCGGCCGGGGTGTTCCCGGAGGCGCGCCAGCACGTGCCGGCGGCGGTCGCGGCCGCGGCGGCGGACCGGGCCCGCGAGCTCGGGGCCGACGGGTGCGTCGCGGTCGGCGGCGGGTCGTCGGTCGGACTGGGCAAGGCCGTCGCCCTGCGCCACGGCCTGCCGGTGGTCGCCGTCCCGACGACCTATGCCGGCTCGGAGATGACCCCGATCTGGGGCCTGACCGAGGACGGGGAGAAGCGCACCGGCCGCGACCGTGCCGTGCTGCCGCGCACCGTCGTCTACGACCCCGAGCTGACGCGGACGCTGCCCGCCGGGCTGTCGGTGACCAGCGGGCTCAACGCCGTCGCGCACGCCGTCGAGGGGCTGTGGGCGCCGGACGGCACGCCGATCACCGCGCTGATGGCCGAGGAGGGCACGCGCTCGCTGCTCGCGGCGCTGCCGACGATCGTCGAGCGCCCCGGCGACCTCGACGCGCGCGCCGGCGCGCTGCAGGGCGCGTGGCTGTGCGGGGCGGTGCTCGGGATGACGACGATGTCGCTGCACCACAAGCTCTGCCACGTGCTCGGCGGGTCGTTCGACCTGCCGCACGCCGAGACCCACGCGGTCGTCCTGCCCCACGTCGTCGCCCACAACGGGCCGGCCGCGCCCGCCGCCGTCGCCGCGCTGGGCCGGGCGCTGGGCGTGGCCGCCGACCCGGGGACGGTCGCGACGGCGCTGGCCGACCGGGCCCGCGAGCTCGGTGCGCCGACCTCGCTGGCGGCGATCGGGATGCCCCGCGACGGGCTGGCGCAGGTCGTCGACCGGGTGCTCGCCCAGCCCTACGCGAACCCCGCCCCGGTGACCCGCGAGAGCCTCACCGCGCTGCTCGAGGCGGCGTACTAGCCGCCCCGAACGCCACGGCGAGGTGCGCGTCCAGCGTCGCGAGGGCGTCGGCGGGGGCGAGGTGCCCGCCCAGGACGTGCACCGCGAGGCCCTCGACCAGCGCGAGCAGCCCCGTCGCCGCGACCTCGGGGTCGAGCACGCCGGGCGCGGCGCGGATCTGGGCGGCCACCGCGGCCCGCATGCCCCGCGTGTCCTCCCGCAGGCGGGCCGCGACGTCGGGGCGCGAGGCGGCGTAGGCGTGGTAGGCGACGGCGACCCGGCCCTCGAGCTCGCGGTCGGCGTCGAGGGGCAGGAGCTGGACGAGCAGGGCACGGACGAGACGGCGCGGGTCCCCGGCCGCGACGTCGGGGTCGCTGGCGAGCCGGGCCTGGACGCGCGCGGCGACGACGTCCAGCGCGAAGATCATCATCTCGTCCTTGGTGCGGAAGTAGTGCTGCACCATCCCCGCGGTCACGCCCGCCTCGGCCGCGACGTGGCGCAGGCTCACGTCCATCAGTCCCCGCTGGGCGGCCACGCGCACCAGCGCGTCGGCGAGCAGCGTCCGGCGCTCGTGGTGGTCGACCTGCTTCGGCACGGCGCCCACCCTGTCACATTGCACTCGCAACGCCACCTCCGATACGTTGCACCTGCAACGCGAAGGAGGGCCCCGTGACGACGCTGCCGCTCGACCGTCCCGACCCGACCGCCCCGCCCGCGGCCTACCGGCGGCTGCAGGAGCACGAGCCGGTCGCGCGCGTCACCGGCCACGACGGCGCGCCGGCGTGGCTCGTCACCTCCCACGACCTGGTCGCGGCCGGGCTCGCCGACCCGCGCCTGGGGCTCACGCCGCCCGGGGTGCCGGTCGACGAGCGCGCCTCGCTGTTCCAGGACGGCCCGGCGCACGCCCGCCTGCGGCGCCTCGTCGCCCGCGCGTTCACGCCGCGGCGGATCGCCGAGCTCGCGCCGCGGGTCGAGGCCCTCGCCGAGTCGCACGTCGCCGCGCTGGTCACCGCGTCCGCGGACGGGCCGGCGGACCTCGTCGACCTGGTCGCCGCGCCGCTCGCCGTCGGCTCGCTGGGCCTGCTGCTCGGCGTGGACCTGGACGACCACCCCCGCTTCCGCGTGCTCGTCGACGAGGCCCTGCGCGCCGATCCGGTGGCGGCCGCCGACGACCCCCCCGCGCTGCTCGCCGAGGCCGAGCGGGCGTGGGGCGCGCTGATGGGGTTCACCGCGGAGCTGGTCGCCGGAGCCCGGGACGCGCCGGGCGACGACCTGCTCGGGACGCTGGTGGCGGTGCGCGACGCCGACGACGGGCGGCTGGACGACGGTGAGCTGATCGCGCTGGTCACGGCCCTGCTCGCGGCGGGCGTCATCACGGTGCGGGGCGGCCTGGCCGTCGCCGTACTCCACCTGCTGCGCGACGACGCCCTGGCCGGGCTCGCCGAGCGTCCCGGGGCCGAGGTCGCGGGGCTCGTCGACGAGCTCGTGCGGCGGATGGGCGTCGAGGTGTTCCCGCGCTGGGCTCAGGAGGACCTCGTGCTCGGCGGCGTGGCCGTCGCCGCCGGGGACCGGGTGCTGCTGCGCCTCGAGGCGGCCAACCACGACCCGGCGCGTTTCGCCGAGCCCGAGGCGCTGCGCCCCGGGCGGGTGGGACCGCACCTCGGCTTCGGACGCGGGCCGCACCACTGCCTCGGCGCCGCCCTGGCCCGCCTCGAGCTGACCTCGGCCCTGACGGCCCTGTCCCGCCGGGCGCCGGGCCTGCGCCTGGCGGTGCCGCTCGCCGAGGTCCCGTGGCGCCGCGGCGAGGTGGACTCGGGCCCGCTGGCCCTGCCCGTCCGGTGCGCTCCGCGCTCGTGAGCACTTTCAGGTGCTACAGCACGCGATGGTGCTCACCTGAGCGGAGCTCACACCAGCTCGGAGTCCCGCACCTTCTGCATCCCGCGGGCCATGCGGCGCTTGGCCGGCGGGATGCGGTCGACGACCCGCATGCCCGTGCGCTGCGCCATCACCGACAGCGGCCCGATCACCGGACGGCGCGCGGTGCCGTTGTCGTTCATGAACTCCAGGGACTCGCGCACGGCGAGGGCCGCGTAGCGGCGCATGAGCTCCTCGTACTCGCCGACGCCCTCGAGCAGCGAGAGCTCGCCGTCGCGCACGCGGACGAGCCGGTCGCGCAGCTCGCGGGCGTCGCGCAGCGCGGTGTTCGCGCCGGCCCCGCGCCCCGGGGTCATGGTGTGGATCGCGTCGCCGACCATCGTCACCGTGCTCGGCGTCCACGCCGGCACGGGGTCGGAGGTGCGGATGCTCAGCGCGACCGTCGAGCCCGGGTCGGCCGTCGCGACGAGGTCGAGCCAGCGGGGGTCCCAGCCCTCGCTCAGGTCGCCCGCCAGGGCGAGGGCGTCGCTGCCGGTGCGCTCGAGGAGATCGGGCGGCGCGATCGTGCGCGACGTGGTGATGGCCCAGGAGATGTAGTCGGTGGTGTTGTCGAAGCGCAGGCCCGGGTGGCGGGCGACGAGCTCCTCGTCGCTCGTCGAAGGGTCCGGCTCCCCTGTCGGCGTGCTCCTCTGAACGCCTCGTGCCCCGGCGCTGCCCCACGGCATCCGCATCACGTGCGTGATCCCGAACTGGCCGCGGCGGTCGAAGTACATCCCGAAGCCGTGACGCACCTGCTCGGGCAGGAGGCGCTCGGACCGCTCGGTGAGCAGCGTCTTGCCGCCGATGGCGACGAGCCCGGTCTCGGTGTGCGTCGCGTGCGGCAGGTACTGCTGCCGCACGCGGGAGCTCGCCCCGTCCGCGCCGACGAGCAGGTCGCCGGTGTCGCTGCTGCCGTCCTCGAAGTACGCGGTCACCCGCCCGTCGGGGTGCTGCTCGTAGTGCGTGAACCGGCGGTCGAACGTGATCACGTCCTCCATGCCCGTGAACAGCACCTGGCGCAGCGTCATGCGGCTGACGTTGTGCTCCCTGTCCTCGGCGGCACGGCCCTCGGGGTCGCCGCTCGCGTGGGGGAGGTCGGCGAAGTCGATGCTGATCAGCGGGCGGTACCGCTCGGTGAGCATCGCGAGCTTCGTGTACGGCGCCGCGGTGGTCGCGACGAACGTCGCGAAGAGCTCCGGGTCCAGGCAGGCCTTGAGCGCCCGGGCGCCGTTGGGCGAGATGCCGACGCGATAGCCGTGCAGGCCGCTCGTGCGGGTGCGGTCGCGCTCGTGGACGGCGACGTCGATGCCGGCGCGGCGCAGGCCGTGCGCGAGACACATCCCGCCGGTGCCGGCGCCGATGATGATCACCTTCATGGTGGGTCCTCTCCCTCGACGGGTCGAGCTCCCCTGTCGGCGTGCTCCCCCCATCGCTGTGTCTCCCCGCGGGCGGTGCGCCGCGCGATGTCGAGCAGGTGGTCCTGGTTCCAGGTCAGGGCGCCGGAGCGGAGGTCGTCGAGGAGCGCGCCGATCCAGGCGACGTCGGTCTCGAGGTGCGCGAGCGCGTACTCCGCCTCGACGAGCACGATCCGCGGGAGCGTGCCGCCGACGTGCTGGAGCTCGCGGCGCAGCCGGTCGCGCTCGCCGCGGCGGTCCGACAGGCGCAGGGCCAGCGCGTCGGCGGCGACCTCGGGCTCGAGCAGCGGGAGGTAGGCGAGCGCGGCGGTGAACTCGGCGAACTCGTGGCGGGGCGCGGTGAGCATGTCGAGGGTCCAGGTGACCGCGAGCTCGCGCCCGGCGTCGGTGACCGCGTAGACCGTGCGCTCCGGGCGCGCGGACTCCCGCTCGGTGCCCTGCGCGACCAGCAGCCCGTCGCGCACGAGGCGGTCGATCGTCTTGTAGAGCTGCGAGCGCTGGCCGACGTTGACCACCTGGTCCTTGCCGCGCTCCCGGATGAGCTGCTGCATCCGGTACGGGTGCATGGGCTCCTCCGCGGCGAGGGCGAGGACGGCGAGGGCGAGGCCGGAGCGCTGAGTCATGGTGTCGGCGAGATTAGTGTCATCGACACTATGACGGCAAGGGTCCGCGCCTGGCGGGGATCTGGACAATGGAGGGCGTGACCGCCAGCGGTGATCGCCCCGTCCTCGTCGTCGACTACGGCGCGCAGTACGCGCAGCTCATCGCCCGGCGGGTGCGGGAGGCGCAGGTCTACTCCGAGGTCGTGCCGCACACGACGCCGGTGGACGACATGCTCGCCAAGGACCCGGCCGCGATCGTGCTCTCGGGCGGCCCCGCGAGCGTGTACGAGGAGGGCGCCCCGAGCATCGACCCGGCGCTGTTCGACGCCGGGGTGCCGGTGTTCGGCATCTGCTACGGGTTCCAGCTCATGGCCGGCGCGCTCGGCGGCACCGTCGCGCACACCGGCGATCGCGAGTACGGGCGCACCGAGCTGTCGGTCGCCGGCGACGCCGGGCGGCTGCACGACGACCTGCCCGACGCCCACCCGGTCTGGATGAGCCACGGCGACGGCGTGACGAAGGCACCCGAGGGCTTCACGGTCACCGCGTCCTCGCCCGGCGCGCCGGTCGCCGCGTTCGAGGACGTCGCGCGGCGCTTCGCCGGCGTGCAGTACCACCCGGAGGTCGGGCACTCGCCGCACGGGCAGGAGGTGCTGCGCCGCTTCCTGCGCGACGTCGCCGGCGTCGACGCCGACTGGAACACCGCCAACATCATCGACGAGACGGTGGCGGCGATCCGGGAGCAGGTCGGCCCCGAGGGCCGCGCGATCTGCGGCCTCTCGGGCGGCGTGGACTCCGCGGTGGCCGCGGCGCTCGTCCAGCGGGCCATCGGCGACCGTCTGACGTGCGTGTTCGTCGACCACGGCCTGCTGCGCGAGGGCGAGCGCGGCCAGGTCGAGCGCGACTTCGTCGCCGCCACCGGCGTCGACCTCGTCACCGTCGACGCCGCCGGGACCTTCCTGCGCGAGCTCGACGGCGTCGTCGACCCGGAGGAGAAGCGCAAGATCATCGGACGCGAGTTCATCCGCGCGTTCGAGGGTGCCGCCGGCGAGATCGCGAAGGGCGAGGGTGCGGACTTCCTCGTCCAGGGCACGCTCTACCCCGACGTCGTCGAGTCCGGTGGCGGGTCCGGGGCCGCGACCATCAAGTCGCACCACAACGTCGGCGGGCTGCCCGACGACCTGCAGTTCTCGCTGGTCGAGCCGCTGCGGGCGCTGTTCAAGGACGAGGTGCGCCGCGTCGGCGCCGAGCTCGGGCTGCCCGAGACGATCGTGCGCCGCCAGCCGTTCCCGGGCCCCGGGCTCGCGATCCGCATCATCGGGGCGGTCGACGCCGACCGTCTCGCGACCCTGCGCCGCGCGGACGCCATCGCGCGCGAGGAGCTGACGTCGGCCGGGCTGGACGAGGTGATCTGGCAGTGCCCGGTGGTGCTGCTCGCCGACGTGCGGTCGGTCGGCGTGCAGGGCGACGGGCGCACCTACGGCCACCCGGTGGTGCTGCGCCCGGTCTCCAGCGAGGATGCGATGACCGCGGACTGGACGCGCCTGCCCTACGACGTGCTCGAACGCATCTCCACCCGGATCACCAACGAGTGCGCCGAGATCAACCGCGTCGTCCTGGACGTGACGAGCAAGCCGCCGGGGACGATCGAGTGGGAGTAGCTGTCTGATGGCTGAGACGATCTTCAGCGAGATGTCCCGGCTGGCGGCCGAGCACGACGCGATCAACCTCGGTCAGGGCTTCCCGGACACCCCGGGGCCCCGCGAGGTCGTCGACGTCGCCGTGGCCGCGATGCACAAGGGCTGGAACCAGTACCCGCCGGCCGTCGGCATCCCCTCGCTGCGCACGGCGATCGCGGACCACCAGCGGCGCTGGTACGGCCTGGACGTCGCCGCGGACGGCGGGGTCGTCGTGTGCTCGGGCGCGTCGGAGGCGCTGTCGTCGGCGATGACCGCGCTGCTCTCCCCGGGCGACGAGGTGATCGCGCTCGAGCCGTACTACGACCTCTACGCGGCGACCGCGGCGCTGCTCGGCGCGCGCCTGGTACCGGTGCGCATCCACGCGCCGGACTACGCGCTGGACGCCGAGGCGCTGCGGGCGGCGGTCACCGAGCGGACCAAGATGATCGTCCTCAACACCCCGCACAACCCGACGGGCGCGGTGCTGTCGACGGCGGAGCTCGAGGCGGTGGCCCAGGTCGCCCGGGACCACGACCTGGTCGTCCTGTCCGACGAGGTCTACGAGCACCTGGTCTTCGACGACAACCGCCACGTCCCGATCGCGACGCTGCCCGGGATGTTCGAGCGCACGATCACCGTCGGGTCGGGCGGGAAGACGTTCTCGGTCACCGGTTGGAAGATCGGGTGGGCGACGGGGCCGCCGGACCTGGTGGGCCGGGTGCTCGGCGTCAAGCAGTGGTTCTCGTTCGCCGCCGGCACGCCCCTGCAGCACGGGATCGCGGCGGGGCTCGAGCTCCCCGACGAGCGGCTCGCGCACCTCGGCGACGACCTCGCCCGCAAGCGCGACCTGCTCACCGACGGGCTGCGCGAGCTGGGCCTCGAGGTGTTCCACTCCAAGGCGACCTACTTCGTCACCGCCGACGTCGCGCCGCTGGGCGTCACCGACTCGCTGGAGTTCTGCCGCTCCCTGCCCGAGCGCGTGGGCGTGGCCGCCGTGCCCAACCAGGTGTTCCACGCCTCGCCCCGGGGCGTCGAGACCCAGGTCCGCTTCGCGTGCTGCAAGCGCGACGAGATCCTCGCCGACGCCCTGCTGCGGCTGCGCAAGCTCTGAGCGCCCGTGTCAGCGAAGTGCCGTCGCTGACACTGAACGTCCGTATCGGTACTTCGATCACGCTCCGGCGCGCGGTGCCGCCACGCCCTCGGTGGTCATCTCCGCGTCCGGGACGTAGAGCCGCGGCGCGAGGAGGCCGCTGACCACGGTGACCAGGGCGATGCCGACCAGCAGCAGCCCCGGCGCCCACGACCTCCCGCCCGCCGCCGCGAGCACGGCGGTGGCGACGAGCGGCACGAAGCCCGACACGATCCCGGCGAGGTTCGCCGCGAGCGCGATGCCGCTGTAGCGCAGGCGCGCCGGGAAGAGCCGCGCGAGCAGGTCCCCGGACACCGCGTAGGGGATCGAGAGCATGGCGACCCCGAGCGTCACGCCGAGCACGACCGCGACGCCGTTGCGGGCGTCGAGCAGCCAGAACATCGGCAGCGCCACCAGTGCGGAGGCGATCCCGCCGGCGACGGTGACGCGCGCGGCCCCGAAGCGTTCCGCGAGCCGCCCGCCGAGCACGAGCACGCCGATCTCCACGACGGCGGCGACGAGCGTCGCGCCCAGGACGAGCGGGCGCGGCAGGTCGAGGTCGCCGGTGGCGTAGCTGATGACGAACGTCGTGGCGAGGTAGAAGCCGCCGACCCCGAGCAGCGCCGACCCGGCCCCGACCAGCAGCCCCGGCCAGGCCCGCACCACGACGTCGCGCACGGGTGCGGAGGCGCGCGCGTCCTCGGCGAGCAGGCGGTCGAACAGCGGTGACTCCTCGACGCGCCGGCGCAGCCACAGGGCCACCCCGAGCAGCGGGAACGCCACGAGGAACGGGATGCGCCAGCCCCAGGCGTCGAAGTCCTCGGGCGGCAGCAGCGCGACCAGCAGGAACGCCCCGGACGACAGCAGCGTCCCGACCGGCGACCCGATCTGCGGCATGGCCGCGTAGCGCCCGCGCTTCTCCGGCGGGGCGTGCTCGACGGCGAGGGTGATCGCGCCGCCCCACTCGCCGCCGACCGCGACGCCCTGCAGCAGGCGCAGCAGCGTCAGCAGGACCGGGGCCGCGACGCCGATGTCGGCGAACCCCGGGAGCACCCCGATGAGGCCGGTGACGGCGCCGATCATCACCACGGTGATCAGCAGGCACGCACGCCGGCCGATCCGGTCGCCGAGGTGGCCGAAGATGACCCCGCCGAGCGGCCGGGCCACGAAGCCGACGGCGAACGACGCGAACGCGGCGAGCGTCGCGACGACGGCGTCGTCGGTGGCGAAGAACAGACGGTTGAACACCAGCGACGCGGCGGTGCCGTAGAGGAAGAAGTCGTACCACTCGAGCGCGGTGCCGACGAAGGCGCCGACGGCGACGCGGCGGGCGTCCGCGGAGGTGGGGGCCGGGCTGGACGCAGGGGTGGGCGTGCGATCGCTCATGGGGGTCCTCCGTCGGGCGGCAGGTCCAGGACGTCGGCGCCGTGGGTGGCGCCCCCGCCCCGCAGGGTGGCGACGACCTCGACCTCGCCGAGGCGGTCGGGATCGACGCGGGTGGGGTCGTCGCCGAGGAGCACGAGGTCGGCGACGAAGCCGGGCGCGAGCCGCCCGCGGACCTCCTCGTCCCCGGCGAGCCACGCGGCGTCGACGGTGTAGGCGCGCAGGGCGGTGTCGACGTCGACGGCCTCGTCGGGGCCCAGCGTCCGTCCCGCGGCCGTGCGCCGCTGCACCATCGACTGGATCCCGCGCAGGGGGTGGCCGTCGGCGACGCACGGGCGGTCGGAGCTGGCGGGCACCCGCAGCCCCGCCCGCAGGAAGGACGCGTGGCGGTAGAGCAGGTCGGCGCGGTGCTCGCCGACGGCGGCGGCCATCGAGTCCCCGATCTCGTACAGGAACCGGGCCTGGGGGACCGGGGTGACGCCGAGGGCGGCGAGCCGGGCCAGGGCGGTGTCGTTGACGACACCGGCGTGTTCGAGGCGGTGCCGGGGCGGGCGCACCCCGGGCCAGGGGGTCCGCGCCGCGTCGGCGAAGGCGTCGAGCGCGGCGTCGACGGCGCGGTCGCCGATGGCGTGCGCGGCGACGGTCCACCCGCCCGCGACGGCCTCGACGACGGCGGCGTGCAGGACCTCCGGGTCGTCGCCGAGGTAGCCCGCGTGGTCGCGGTCGGCGTAGGGCTCGCGCATCGCGGCGGTGCGGGAGCTCAGCGCGCCGTCGAAGAAGATCTTCATGGGGCCGATGCGCAGGTCGAGGTCGCCGAGGCCGGGGCGCAGGCCCAGGTCGAGGCCCCGGCCCGGCTCGCCGGGCGTCGCGCGCAGGACCGAGGTCTCGGGCATGAGGTCGACGCGCACCGCGAGGTCGCCCAGCTCGCGCGCGAGCTGGTAGGCGGCGAGCTCGCGGGGGGAGCGCCCGATCCACCCGCCGCCGATGCCGGCCTCGGTGACGTGCGTGAGGCCCTGGCGGGCGAACACCGCGGTCGCCGCGCCGATCGCGTCCGCCAGCTCCGGTACCGGGTAGGGCCGCAGCAGGTCGCCGGCCAGCGCCTGGGCGGCCTCGAGCAGGACGCCGGTCGGGTCGCCGGCCTCGTCGCGGACCACGACGCCGCCGGCGGGCACCACGGCGGTCCCGTCGAGGACCCCGGCCCGCCGCAGCACCTCGCTGGACACCGCGCACACGTGAGCCGAGCGGTGCTTGAGCCACACCGGCCGCCCGCCCCCGACGCGGTCGAGCGCGTGCCGGTCGGGCGAGCCGCCGAGGGCGACGTCGTCGTAGCCGCTGCCGATGACGAACGCGTCCTCCGGCAGCTCCGCGGCGCGGGCGGCGACGGCGTCGTACAGGGCGTCGAGATCGGTCAGCCCGGCGAGCGGGACCTCGGCGAGCGACTGCCCGAACCAGGCCGCGTGCTGGTGGGCGTCGTCGAAGCCGGGCACCACCGTGGCGCCGCCGGCGTCGACGGTGCGGCGCGCCCGCACGCCGGCCGGCAGCGCGTCGTCGTCGAGCACGGCGAGCACGCGCCCGTGGTGCACGGCCAGCGCCCGGGCCCGCGGGTGCGCGTCGTCGAGGGTGAGGACGTCGGCGCCGGTCAGCAGCAGGTCGATCTCCACGAGGTGCGGCTCCTCACGCCAGGTGGTGCAGGCGGGTCAGGGGCAGGGAGACGGCGTGGTGCAGCGGCACCTCGCGGCCGTCGACCCGCACCGGGGACGGCTCGCCGGGGATGTCCACCCGCGGCGTCGCGGTGTTGTGGAGCATGTCGGCGGCACCGAGCCCCCGGCTCCCGGCGACGGGCAGGTAGCGCGGCCCGGTCGGCAGGGCCGCGCGGGCGGTGGGGTCGTCGAGGCAGGCCGCGGCGACGAACTGGTGGGCGAGGCGGGCCGGCGCGCCGCCGCGGGCGCCGTGGAAGCCGCGCATCCGCCGGGGCTGGGTGAGCCGCGTCGACCCCGATCCCGAGCCGGCGGCGCCCCACGCGACGAACCCCGACTTGATCACCAGCTCGGGCGTCGCCCCGAACCACGCCGGCGACCACAGCAGGATGTCGGCGAGCCGGCCCGCCCGCAGCGAGCCCACGTGCCCGGCGAGCCCGTGGGCGACCGCCGGGTTGTGCGTGAGCTTGGCGAGGTAGCGCAGCACCCGGGCGTTGTTCGCGACGTGCGGGCCGACCTCTCCGGCGAGGTGGGCCTGCACGTGGGCGAGCTGCCAGGTGCGTCGCACGGTCTCGCCGATCCGGCCCATGCCGAGCGCGTCGGAATTGACGATCGCGATCGCGCCCTCGTCGTGCAGGTGGTTCTCCGCGGCGATGGCGTGCTCGCGGATGCGGCTGGCGGCGATGCTCCGGTCGCTGGGGAGGTCGGGGTGCCCGCGGTGCACGGTCATCGTCATCGGGCCCAGCTCGCGGACGGTCGCCGGCGTCAGGGGCAGCGTCGGCGTCGTCGAGGACGTCAGGACCGCCGGGTCGCCGACGATGCGCAGCAGGTCGGGGTGCCCGCCGCCGCCCTCCACGTGGTACGCGTGCACGGTCCGCCCGCCGATCGCGTCCAGGGTGTCGTCGAGGAAGCCCGACTCGTTGAGGGTGTCGGTGTGCAGGGCGACGGGGAGGTCGGCCTGCTCGGCGACGCGCAGGCAGGTGTCGACGGCGTCGGGCCCCGCGCCCCAGTCCTCGTGGACCTTGAACCCGCCGGCGCCGGCGAGGACCGCCCGTTCGAGCAGGTCCGCCGAGCCCGAGGAGCCGCGGGCGAGGAACGCGGCGTTGACGGGGGCGCCGGTCCACGACGCCATGAGGGTGTGCAGGTTGGGCGCGGGGTTGGCGCCGACGTCCCACACCCCGCCGATCCCCATCCCGACGATCGTCGTCACGCCGGTGGCGAGCGCGGCCGGAGCGAGGTCGGCGTTGGAGAGGTGGACGTGCGAGTCGACGACGCCGGGGGTCGCGATGAGTCCCTCGCCGGGCACCATCGCCGTGTGCGCGTCGACGACGAGCTCGACGCCGTCCTGGACGTCCGGGTTGCCGGCCCGGCCCACCCCGACGACGCGCCCGTCCTTGACCCCGATCGAGGTCTTCCGGATCCCGAGCACGGGGTCGAGCAGCAGGACCCCGAGGACGACGAGGTCGAGGGCGCTGTCGCGCGGGGCCCGGTCGGCGACCAGCGCGCCCTGGCGGGCGGTCTTCCCGCAGCCGCCGAGCATCTCCTCGCCCGGTTCGGCGTCGTCGTGCTCCACCTCGACCCACAGGTCGGTGTCACCGAGGCGGACACGGTCGCCGGTGGTCGGCCCGTAGACCCGCGCGTAGGCGCCCCGGTCGAGGGCGCTCACCGGACACCGCCGAGGTGCACGGCCGTCGCGGCGCGCGTCCCGCCGGCCTCGACGCGCAGCGCGGTGCCGGCGGGGAGGTCGAGGCGCAGGTGGGCGGGGTCGGTGCCGTCGTCGACGTCGACCCGTAGCCGGCGGTTGAGTCGGTCGAGGGGGACGTGCGAGGTCACCCAGACCGCCTGCTCCCCGTCGTTGCGCAGGACGACGCCGGAGCGCGCCCGGCCGGGGGCGAGCTCGACCTCTCCGGGCGCCGGGCGGACCGCGCCGGGGCCGTCGGGCTCGGGCGGCCCGAACGGCCGGTCGACGTGGACCAGGGTCGTGCCGTGCGGGAAGAGCGCCTCGACCTGCAGGGACGGCACGGCTGCGGCGGTGCCGTCGAGCAGCTGCTCGGGGCCGACGATCTCCCGGGCGCGGCGCACGACGTCGTCGAGGTCGTGCCCGTCCCAGGCGAGCTCGCAGATCTCGTCGCAGACCAGCGCGATCGCCTCGGTCGCCCCGAGCCGCGCGCCGCGGGCGAGGCGCCGGCGCGCCAGCTCCGCCGCGCCGTGCAGCAGGACCCTCTCCTCCTCGCGCGGGGTGAGGTGCACCGGCGGTCCTCCCGGGGCGGCGGTAGCGGTGGGTGAGCAGCCCAGCGTGCCGCGTGACGAGGCCGGGGGGAAGGTGCGTCTCCTCCGTGTCAGCGAAGTGCCGTCACGGACACTCAACGTCCGTATCGGTACTTCGATCACGACGGATGATCACGAATCACCACCGATCACCACCGATCACCACGCCGGCCGCAGCGGCCCCGGGGTGACGACGCGCCGCAGCATCGCGTGCAGCGCCCCCAACGACGCGCCGGGCAGCACGTCGCTCCACCCCGCGACCACCTCGGCCGCCGCCTCCTCCGCCGCGCGCGTGCACGCCTCGCCCGCGGGCGTCAGGCGCAGCAACCGGGCCCGGGCGTCGCGGGGATCGGGCTCGCGCACGACGTAGCCCCGCTCGACGAGCCCCGCCACGAGCTGGCTCGCGGCCTGCTTCGTGGTCCCGAGGTGCTCGGCGAGGTCGACGACCGTCGTGTCCGCCGCGGCGATCCGGGCGAACGCGAAGCCGTGGGCGGGGCGCAGGTCGTCGTAGCCCCGGGCGGCCAGGCCCTCCTGCACGCCGTCGACCACCTCCGTCGCCGCGCGCAGGACGAGCATCGCCAGGTCGGTCGCCGCGCGGTCGTCCACGGGCACGAGCTTGACACGGTGGTCAAGCAGGCTGACCATATGGTCAAACAGGTTGACCACCAAGGAGCTGCGATGCCCGTCCTCCGTCCCGCCGACGCCGTCCGCCACGAGGCGCACGGCGCCGCGTTCCACACCCTCGTCGCGCCCTCGCGCGGCAGCGCCGAGCTCTGCGCCTGGCGCCTCGAGGTCCCCGCCGGCCAGGTCGGCGCACCGCACCGACCGAGCCGCGAGGAGGTGCTGCTCGTCCTCGACGGCGACCTGCACGTCACCCTCGACGGCACGACCACGACGGTCGTTGCCGGGGACGTGGTCCTCGTGCCGGCCGGGGCCGAGCTCCGGGTCGACGGCGGGGACGCGCCCGCCTCGGTGTGGGTCACGACGTCACCGGGGCTGGAGGCCGAGCTGGCCGACGGCTCACGCCTCGTCCCGCCGTGGGCGAGGTAGTTCGACGATCGAGAGGTATGATGATGGAGTGAGTGACATCGTGGTCGTCGGTGGCGGGCCCGGCGGCGTCCTGCTGACCTACCTGCTCGCCCGCGGCGGGGCGTCGGTGACGCTGCTGGAGTCGCGGCACGACTTCGCGCGCCGCTTCCGCGGCGACACGCTCGCGCCGGGCGTGCTCGAGTACCTCGACACGCTCGGGCTGGCGCGGCCGCTGCTCGACGAGGTGCCGCACACGCGCTCGGACGCCTTCCGCTGGCACACCGCCGAGCGCACGTGGACCCTCGTCGACTACCGCGGCGCCAGCCGGCGCTTCCCCTTCTACGCGCTGATCCCGCAGGCGTCGTTCCTGCCGTGGCTCGCCGAGCGGGCGCGGGCGCACGGTGCGCAGATCCACATGGGCGCGCGGTTCTCCGCGCTGCGCCACGACCCCGACGACCCAGCGGGCCGCGTGTGCGGGGTCGCGTACAGCGTCGACGCCGTCAGGCACGAGCTGGACGCGGCGCTCGTCGTCGGCGCCGACGGGCGGAACTCCAAGGTCCGCGCGGCGTCCGGGCTCGCGGCGACCGAGCTGGGCGCGAGCCTCGACATCCTCTGGCACGCCTTCCCGCGCCGCGCCGACGACCCGTCGTACTCGGGGCTCGACCTGTTCGGCACGCCGACCGGCAGCGTCGCCCTGCTCGACCAGGGGCGGGACTGGCAGCTCGGGTGGACGATCCGCGCCGGCTCGCTGCCGGAGGTCCGCGCGCAGGGGATCGGCGCGCTGCGGGCGGCGGCGGTCGGGGTGCTGCCGTGGCTCGAGGGCCGCCTCGACGACCTCGCCGACGTCGCCGACCTGACCCTGCTGCCCGTGCGCATCACGACGGTCGAGCGTTGGACGCGGCCGGGACTCGTGCTGCTCGGGGACGCGGCGCACGTCGTGTCGCCGGTGGGTGGCAACGGGATCAACCTCGCGCTCGCCGACGCGGCGGACCTCGCCAACCGGCTCATCGGCCCCCTGCGCCGCACCCCGCCCGACCCGGCGCAGCTCGACGACGCGGCCGCGGGGCTCGAGGCCGCCCGCCGGCCGGCGGTGGAGCGCGAGCAGCGGGGGCAGGTGCGCACGGAGCGCCTGGCGGCGCAGAGGATCGCGAGCGGCGACGCCGGGCCGCCGGAGGCCCTGCGCGCGCTGACCCGCGTGCCGGGGTTCGCGCGCCTGGCGGGGCGGCGGGCGCGGGTCGAGGTGCCGGCGCCGGTGCCGGTGATCGCCGCCGGCGCGCCGTGATCGTGGGGGTCGGCCCGGGTGGCGCGCTCGGACGCCCGCTCACGCCAGGAGGGGGGCCAGGTCGCCGGCGTGGGCGTGGAGGAGGTCGACCAGCTCGGTGTTCGGGGCCGCGACCCGCTCGGCCGGGCCGGTGAGGGCGAGGCCCGCGACGAGGCGCCGGTCGTCGGGGGCCCGGACGGCGACGGCGAGGCAGCCCAGCGTCGCGTGGAACTCGCCGCACTGGCGCGCCAGGCCGGTCTCGCGGACCTCGTCGAGGCGCCGGGCGAGCTCGTCGCGGTCGACGACGGTGTCCGGGGTCAGGCGGGTCAGCGGGCCGTCGGGCAGGCCGTGCTCGGCGAGCAGCAGGCGTCCGAGGCCGCTGGCGTGGGGGTGGCGGGAGAGCTCGTCGGCGTCGGTGGGCGGGTGGTCGGGGTCCGGGTCGAGGAACGTCAGCCGGTGCCGGTCGAACGCGACGAGGTGCGCGCCCCAGCGGACGCGGTCGCGCAGCCGGCGCATCACCTGGCGGGCCGCGGTCGGCGCCGCCACCGACGACGGCGCGAGGTTCGCGCTGCGCCGGCCCAGGGCGAAGCCGCCGAGGTCGGGCAGGCGCACGAGGTACTCCTCGGCGACGAGCAGGTTGAGCAGCCGGTAGGTCGTCGCCGGGGGGATGCGCAGCGCCGTCGAGATCTCCTTCGCGGTGATCCCGACCCCCGCCGCCGCGACCTCCTCGAGGATCGCCAGCGCGCTGCGGACCGCCTGCGGCTGCCGCCCGCTGATCGAGGACGACGTCACCGCGCCCTCACGGCGAGGACGTCGGCGGTCGTCGTCTCGTCGTAGACCCCCATCGCGCGCAGCGCCGGCCCCCGCAGTCGTCGCAGCAGCAGCCACCCGCCGGTGCCGACCACGAGGAGCGCGGCGAGGGTCACCACCAGCCCGGTGCCCGCGTGCAGCACGACGACGACGGCCGTGGCGGCCAGCGCGACGGAGGCGAGCACCGAGGTGATGACCACCCCGCGCGTCAGCTCGCCGATCCGCGCCAGGAACCGGGGCGCGGCCACGCAGACCAGCAGGTAGGCGGCGAGGAAGGCCAGCGTGCCCACCGAGAGGAGCCCGCCGAACACCGCGCCCGGCGCGATCCCGGCGAGGGTGCCGACGACCACGACCGCCGCGAGCACCGGCACCGTGACGGCGACGGCGATCGCGGGCGTGAGGTGCCGGCGGTGCGTGCGCCCCAGGGCCGCCGGCGCGAGCCCCTCGCGCGCCAGCGAGAACAGCACCCGGACCAGCGTGTTCAGTGCGGCCAGGGCGCAGGCGCCGAACGAGGCGACGATGCCGGCGTCCATGAGCACCGACGCCCAGCTCAGGTCGCCGCTCGGCGGGCTCGTCACCCCGGACGCGGCCGCCCCGGGCGCGGCGAGCAGGACCAGGGTGGCGACGAGGTAGAGCACCGCGGTGACCGCCGCGGTCGCGCCGATCGCCCGCGGCACCGATGCGTAGGGCCGCCGGGCCTCGACGCCGAGCGTTGCCGCGCTGTCGAAGCCGATGAACGCGGCCAGGGCCGGGAGCACGCCGACCGCGACGCCACCGATGCCGACCGCGCCGACCGCGCCGACCCCGGAGACCCCGGAGACCCCGGAGACCCCGGAGACCCCGGAGACCCCGGAGACCCCGGAGACACCGGCGACCCCGCCCTCCGCCACCATCCCGGACGGCGCCGTCGTCACCGCGAGCGCCACGAGCACGACGAGGATCAGCCCGATCGACGCCGCCTCGATCACCAGCATCACCCGGCCCGCGAGGCGCACGCCGCGGACCGCGCACACGGCCACCGTCACCGCCAGCACGACGACGAGCGCGACGCCCGCGCCGACGGCGGGCACCCCGGGGAACACCCGGGCGAGCAGCGCCCCGCCGTACCAGGACACCCCAGAGAACGCGGCCGCGACGAGCAGGCCGTAGCCGACCACCATCGCCACCGCGCACGCGTACGCGCCGCCGGCCCCGAGGCCCTTGGCCGTGAAGCTGTAGAGGCCGCCGGCCGCCGCCATCCGGCGCGCGAACACCGCGATGCACGCCGCGACGAGCCCGACGAGCACGGCGGCCACGGCGAACGACCACGGCGCGCCCCGCCCGGCGACGGCGATGACGAGCAGCGGCGTCGAGGCCATCGCGCCCGCCGGCGCCGTCGTCGCCACGGACTGCGCGAACACCCCGAGCGGGCGCAGCGCGCGCCGGTGCAGACCGGCCACCGGGGACCGCGCACGCAAGCCGGGGATCCGCGTCACGCCGTCACCGTAGAGCGCGGACCGCTCGGAGCGAAGGGCCCGCGCCCCGAACGAGAATCCCGCCCGACAGTTTCTCGTTCGACCGCGGAAAAGCCGGTGCCGTTCTCCGTTCGGAGAATCCGGCCGCCATTCTCCGCGGGAAGCGAGAGACCGGATCTCGCCGGCGACCGCGCAGCTCAACGAGGGGTTGACCCCGTGGGAACGCCTCGGCAAACGTGACGCGCGACATTCTTCTCGCCCCCCCGTCCACCATTGTCCCGGGAGTCGCCATGGCCGCACCCGTCGAATCCCCCGCACCACCCGCCCGCCTGTCGGGCACGCTCGGTGTGGGGTCGATCGTCTTCATGGTCATCGCGGCCGCGGCGCCGCTGACCGTCATCGCGGGCACGATCCCGCTGGGGGTCGGCGCCGGGAACGGCGCGGCCTTCCCGATGACCTTCGTGCTCTGCGCGGTCGTCCTGCTGCTCTTCGCCGTCGGCTTCTGCGCGATGAGCCCGCACGTCCCCGACGCCGGCGCCTTCTTCACCTACATCCGCCACGGCCTCGGCCGGCCCCTCGGGCTCGGCGCCGCCTTCCTCGCCCTCGCGACCTACACGGCCGTGCAGGCCGCGGTCTACGGCTACATCGGCGCGGCGATCAACGAGCTCGTCACCAGCTTCGGCGGCCCGAGCGTGCCGTGGTGGGCGTGGACGCTGCTCGTCGTCGCCGTCGTCGGCGTGCTGGGCTACCGCCACATCGAGCTCTCCAGCCGCGTGCTCGGGGTGCTGCTCATCGCCGAGATCGCCATCGTGCTCGTCCTCGACGTCGTCGTCGTCGCCCGCGGCGGCGGGGCCGAGGGCTTCTCGACCGCGCTGCTCGACCCCGCGCAGGTCGTGTCCGGCGAGGTCGGCATCGCGATCATGTTCGCGATCGCCAGCTTCATCGGCTTCGAGGCCACCGCGGTGTTCCGCGACGAGGCGCGCGACCCGCAGCGCACGATCCCCCGCGCCACCTACCTCGCGCTGGTCGTCGTCGGTGTCTTCTACGCCCTGTCGACCTGGGCCATCGTGTCCGCCTGGGGCGACGAGGCCGCGGTCGCCGAGGCCGGCGCGGACCCCGCGACGTTCCTGCTCAGGACGTTCGAGAACTGGCTCGGCCCGGTCGGCCTGCACCTCGTGACGGTCCTGCTGGTGACGAGCCTGTTCGCGGCGATCCTGTCGTTCCACAACGTCGCCGCCCGCTACTGGTTCGCCCTCGGAGGGCACGGCGCCTTCCCCGGCGCGTGCGCCCGCACCCACGACCGCCACGGCTCGCCGCACGTCGCCTCGCTGGCCCAGACCGTGCTCGCGGCCCTGCTCGTCGTGGTCTTCGCGATCGCCGGCCTCGACCCCGTCGCCCAGGTCTTCGCGTGGATGGCGGGCACCGCGACGCTCGGCGTGCTCGTGCTCATGGTGCTGACCTGCGTGGCCGTGCTCGCCTTCTTCGCCCGCAGCGGCGTCGACCGCCGGGTCTGGCACACGCGCGTGGCGCCCGCGCTCGGCCTCGTCGGGCTCCTCGTCTGCCTCGCGCTGACGATCAACAACTTCGCGACGCTCATCGGCGGCTCGACCGGCCTGGCCGTCGCCATCGGCGCGGTGCTCGTCGTCGTGTTCCTCGCGGGCGTCGTCGTGGCGCTGGTCCGGCGGCCGACGACGGCCGACGGAACCGATCCGGACAACACGGACGGTGTTGCACGCCGCACCCCGCGCGAGAACGTCTGAGACGCGGCCCAGTCCAGCCCCGAACCCCCCACCAGGAGGAGTGCCCGTGACCGCCACCGCCCCCACGTCCACCGGCGTCGCCCCCGGCGCCGCCACACACCCGCTGGACATGGCCACCCCGGAGGAGTTCCGCACGGTCCGCGAGGTGCTGGCCGACGCCGGGCTGCTCGGCGAGGCCGTGCGCTACTGCTTCGCCGGGCTCGAGGAGCCCGACAAGGCCACCGTGCTCGCGTACACCGACGGCGACCCGATCGACCGTCGCTTCCGGGTGCTGCTGCTCGACATGAGCGGCGCGGCGTCGCGCGACGTCGTCGTCTCCGCCACCCGCCGCGAGATCGACGCGGCCGTCGAGCTCGACCCCGCCACGAGCGGCCAGCTCCCGATCATCGACGCCGAGTTCGACATCATCGAGGGCATCGTCAACACCTCCGACGAGTGGCGCGACGCGCTGCGCCGTCGCGGCATCGATCCGGACAAGGTGCGCGCCGTGCCGCTGTCGGCCGGCGCCTACTACCCGGAGGAGGTCGGGCACCGCATGGCGCGGGTGCTGGGCTTCCGCCAGGACCACGAGAAGGACTCGCCCTGGGCGCACCCGGTGGACGGCCTCGTCGCCTACATCGACCTCACCCGCCAGGAGGTCACCCGGGTCATCGACCACGCCGAGATCCCCGTGCCCGACGAGCCCGGCAACTTCGACGACCCCGAGCAGGTCGGCCCGCAGCGCACCACCCTCAAGCCGATCGAGATCACCCAGCCCGAGGGCGTCAGCTTCACCGTCGAGGGCAACCGCCTGCGCTGGGAGGGCTGGGACCTGCGGATCGGGTTCAACGAGCGCGAGGGCCTGACCCTGCACCAGATCGGCATCCACGGCCGCCCGGTGATCTACCGGGCGTCGATCGCCGAGATGGTCGTGCCCTACGGCGACCCGTCGCCGGTGCGCTTCTGGCAGAACTACTTCGACGCCGGCGAGTACATGTTCGCCCGGTACGCGAACTCCCTCGAGCTCGGCTGCGACTGCCTCGGCGAGATCCACTACATGGACGTCGTGGTGGCCGACGACCTCGGAGAGCCGCGCACCATCACCAACGCGATCTGCCTGCACGAGGAGGACTACGGGGTGCTCTGGAAGCACACCGACCTCTTCACGAACGCGCAGGAGACCCGCCGTCAGCGGCGCATGGTGGTCTCGTTCTTCACCACCATCGGCAACTACGACTACGGCTTCTACTGGTACCTCTACCTCGACGGCTCGATCGAGTGCGAGGCCAAGCTGACCGGCATCCCGTTCACCTCGGGAATGCCGTCGGGCGAGCACCGGTTCGCCACCGAGGCCGCGCCCGGCCTCGGGCTGCCCTTCCACCAGCACCTGTTCTCGGCCCGGCTCGACATGACCGTCGACGGCACCGCGAACGCCGTGGAGGAGGTCGAGGCGGTCCCGCTGCCGGTCGGCGAGGAGAACCCGTGGGGCAACGCGTTCGTCGAGTCGCGCACGCGCCTGACCCGGGAGTCCGAGGCCTCGCGCCTGGCGAACCCGGCGAGCAACCGGAGCTGGCAGGTCGTCAACCCGGGCTCGACCAACCGGTTCGGCCGCCCCGTCGGGTACGCGCTGCTCGCGGAGGGACGCCCGACGCTGCTGTCCGACCCCACCGCGGTGGTCTCGGGTCGCGCGGCCTTCGCGACGCGGCACCTGTGGGTCACGGCGTACGACGCCCACGAGCGCTACCCCGCCGGTGCCTACGTCAACCAGCACCCGGGCGGCGCGGGCCTCCCCGAGTGGACCGCCGCCGACCGGAGCCTCGACGAGGGCGGGCAGGGCGCCGACGTCGTCCTCTGGCACACGTTCGGCCTGACCCACGTGCCGCGTCCCGAGGACTGGCCGATCATGCCCGTCGACTACGCGGGCTTCCGGCTCATGCCCGTCGGGTTCTTCGACCGCAACCCCACGCTGGACGTGCCGCCGTCGTCGAACGGTCACTGCCACAGCTGACACGACGAGCACCGGCCGGTATCGCAGGTGCGGTACCGGCCGGTGTCGTGTCCGGTCAGGAGCGGCGGCGCACCGTCACCCAGAGGACGGAGACCCCGACGCCGACGGCGGCGAGGACGAGCACCCAGCGCGGGTCGACCGTGGCCAGGGTGCTGGTGACGGCGAGGACCGCGACGACGATCGCGGTCAGGCCCGCCACGAGGGCCAGCGGGTCGGGACCGGGACGCCGGGCCGGCGCCGTGTCCTCGTCGTGGGTGTCGGTCGTGGTGTCGGTGGTGGTCGTGGTGTCGATCGCGTCGACGTCGTCGTGGATCGTGTACGGGTCCCGGGGCGAGCGCTCATCCACGGCGCACCTCCACGTCTCCGCCGCCGCTGACGGCCTGCACATCGATGACCGGTCCGCCCGGTCCGTCGGATCCGAGGTCACGGATGGGTCCGGCACCGAGGCACTGCGCGTCGCCGCCGCCGGACTCGCAGGTCGCTGCCACGTCGGCGTTCGCCGGGACGATCACGGTGACGTCGCCGGCACCGCTCTGCGCCTGCGTGCGGACCGGCGGGGTGCCGGGCGGGACCGCGGCGAGGCCGCGCAGGTCGAGGGTGATGTCGCCGTAGGCGGTCTCGTACGCCGGTGCGACGGCGTACGGGGCGGGCGCCCACGTGGCGTCGCCGAGCGCCTGGACCGCGCCGGTGCGGTCGTCGGTCCACGGGGCGACGCCGTCGTCCCACGGTCCGCCGCGGCCCGGCCCACCGTTGGCGGCGGCCACGAGGACCAGCGCGAGCGGCACCGCGGCGACGACGAGGCCGCGCCCCTTGTGCAGGAACGCCCCGACGACGAGGCCGGCGCCGACCACGGCGAGCGCGGTCGCGATGACCGCGGTGGCCCCGAGCGGCAGCACGCCGAGCAGGCCCAGCCCGGCGACGGCCGCGGCCGCGAGCAGCGCGGCGGCGAGCGTCACCGGCACCAGCCGGGAGCGTGGCGGCTTCGGCGCGGGCGGCTCGGCGGGCTCCGGCAGGTCCCACGCGAACGGCGCGGCACCCAGCGGGTCCCACGACGGCGGGCGCGGGGTGTCGGTGGTGTCGCCGGCCGCGAGGCCCTCCGCCGGCGTGCTCGCGTCGGCCGGGTCGATCGGGCGCTGCGGGTCGCGCAGGTGCCCGCGGGTGCGGTGCAGCGCGTAGAACAGGCCGACCACGGTGACCACACCGATGACGGTGCCGAGGTCGCCGGAGAACGCGCCGGCGACCGCGGCGATCCCGAGCAGGCTCCCGAGGACGATCGCCCAGACCGGGGTCTCGCGGCGGCCGTGCTCGTCGACGCGCGGCAGCACCAGGATGCCGGCGAGGTAGACCAGCAGGCCGATGCCGTAGAACGCCGCCACGACGAAGGCGACCCGCACGATCGTCGGGTCGATCGCGTAGCGGCGCGCGATCGCGGCCGCGACGCCCGCGACCTTGCGGTCCTCCTTGAGGCGCGCGGGGCGCGTCGCCCACATCTCGCGCAGGGTCGTGCCGACGTCGGCGCCGGCCGGCGCCCGCGACCCCTGCCCCGGACTGCTCATCGTCCTCATCCTCCCTCGTCGACCGTCGGAGCCGGGCTCCGCGGCGCGTGTCCCGCCGACCACGTCCGGGCCGGCTCGCCCCACCGAGACTGGGCGAGCGGGAGGGCCGCGGAATCCGGGAGCGACCCCGGTCCCCACCCCGAGGCGACCCCGAGGACCCCGGGGGTCGCACCGGAGCCACCGGGGGCCGGTGCCGTGTGACGATGGGTGACGTGGAGGACGTGGCACCCCGGCGCGAGGGGATCGACCCCGCCGTCGCTCCCGCCGCCCCCGGTGCCACCGGCGCGGGCGGCGCGGGTGGCGGCGCGGGTGCTGCTGCCGCCTCCACGGTTCCGTCCGCCCCGGCCACTCCCGGGATCCGCCGCGTCCGGCGCCGGCGGGAGGGTGCGGTCATCGCCGGCGTCACCGGCGGCGTCGCCGACCACCTCGGCGTCGACGTCCTGCGCGTCCGGCTCGTGTTCGTGCTGCTCGTGGCCGCCGCCGGCTCGGGGTTCGCCGCCTACGCGCTCCTCTGGCTGTTCTGCCCGATCGAGCCGCGCGGGGTGCGGCGCACCGTGCCGCCGCGCGAGCGCCGGCAGGGCCTGGGCCTCGCGACGCTCGGCGTGCTCCTCGCGCTCGTGCTCTCCGGCATCGGCGGGCAGCTCTCCGGCTGGATCGTCGGGCCGCTGGCCGTGGTGCTCACCGGCGTCGCGCTGGTGTGGCGCGAGGCCGACACCCCGGACGCCGAGACGGGCCTGGCGCGACGCTCGCGCCGGCTCGTCGGGGGCCGGCTGGGGCTCCTGCGGCTGCTCGCCGGCGCCGTGCTCGTGACGGCCGGGATCGCGGCGTTCCTGCTCGGCAACGTCGACCTCTCGCAGGTGCAGTTCGGCCTGCTCGCCGCGCTCGCGACGCTGGCCGGGGTCGTGGTGCTCACCGTGCCGTGGTGGATGCGGCTGGTGCGCGAGCTCGGTGCCGAGCGCCGCGAGCGCATCCGCGGCCAGGAGCGCGCCGACATCGCCGCGCACCTGCACGACTCGGTGCTCCAGACGCTGGCGCTCATCCAGAAGCAGGCCGGCGAGGACGCCGCCGGCCGCGAGGTGCGTCGCCTGGCCCGCAGCCAGGAGCGCGAGCTGCGCGCCTGGCTCTACGGCCCGCCCGGCGGGGACGCGGGACACCCCGCGGGCGCCGGCGACGCCACCTTCGCCGCGGCCCTCGCGTCGACGGCGGGCGAGGTCGAGGACGACTACGGGCTGCGGGTCGCGCCGGTCGTCGTCGGCGACGCCCCGCTCGATCCCGACACCACCGCGCTCGTCGCCGCGGCCCGCGAGGCGATGGTCAACGCGGCCAAGCACGCGGGCGTCGACGAGATCGACGTCTACGCCGAGGTGGAGCCGGAGACCGTCGAGGTGTTCGTGCGCGACCGCGGGTGCGGCTTCGATCCCGACGCCGTCCCCGAGGACCGCCGCGGCCTCGCGGGCTCGGTCCGCGACCGCATGACCCGCCACGGCGGCCGCGTCCGGCTGCGCACCTCGCCCGGCGAGGGCACCGAGGTCGGCCTGGTGCTGCCCCGGACCCCGCGCAGCACCAACGGGACCAACGGCACGAACGGCACGAACGGCACCGTGACCGAGGGCCCCGACCCCAGCGAGCTCGAGGAGGAGGCCCGATGACCGAGCCGTCCGCCACAGCCACACCCGACGAGCCCGTCACCGTCGTGGTCGTCGACGACCACGCCCTGTTCCGGCGCGGGGTGCGCGCCGAGCTCGAGTCGCTGGCGCGCCGCACCGTCAGCGTCGTGGGCGAGGCGGGGTCGGTCGACGAGGCCGTCGCGGTCATCGGGCACCGCAAGCCCGACGTCGTGCTGCTCGACGTCCACATGCCCGACGGCGGCGGGGCCGCGGTGCTCGCGCGCACCCGCCCCGAGCACCCCGAGGTCGTGTTCCTCGCGCTGTCGGTGTCCGACGCCGCCGAGGACGTCATCTCGGTGATCCGCGCCGGCGCCCGCGGCTACGTCACCAAGACGATCTCCGGACGCGAGCTCGCCGACGCCGTCGTGCGCGTCCGCGCCGGGGACGCCGTGTTCTCCCCGCGGCTGGCGGGCTTCGTGCTCGACGCGTTCGCCGACCGGCCGGGCGCGACCGGCGTCGTCGACCCGGAGCTCGACCAGCTCACCCGCCGCGAACGCGACGTGCTGCGCCTGCTCGCACGGGGCTGGTCGTACAAGGAGATCGCCGCCGAGCTCGTCATCTCGGTGAAGACCGTCGAGACCCACGTGTCGAGCGTGCTGCGCAAGACGCAGTCGTCGAACCGCCACGAGCTCTCGCGCTGGGCGAGCGACCGCCGGCTCGTCTGAGCCGGGCGCGCTCAGCCGTCGTCCCCGTGCCCGCGGTCGTCGGACCCGCGGTCGGACCCACGGTCGGAGCCACGGTCGGAGCCGCGGTCGGAGCCACGGTCGGAGCCACGGTCGGAGCCGCGGCCCGGGTCGTCGTCGCCGGAGTGGTCGTCGTCCCCGCGGTCCCGGTCGTCCCCGTGGTCCGCGCCGGACTCGGCCGCGGGAGAGGGGGAGGCGGAGGTGGTCGGGCCCTCCGCCAGCGGCGTCTCGAGGCGCAGGCCGGTGGCCGCGGCGCGCGGGCTCGCCCCGTCGACGCTCTCGTCGCTGTCGATCAGCCAGCGACCGTCGGGGCCGCGGACCATCCCGAGCTCGTGCACCTCGCGGATGGCGGCGCGGCCCTCGGGCACGAAGTCGAGGGTGGCACGCACCGTGTCGCCGTCGACCGCGGCGGCGTCCACGACCTGCACCGACGCGATCGTCGCCCAGAACGCCTGGTAGCGCGCGAAGCCGCCGGTCTGGTTCTGCAGACCCGGGCCGAGGCGCGCCCAGCCGGCGGCCTCGTCGCTGGTGACCACGCCGTAGTAGTCGCGGACGGCGGCCACCATGGCGGCGGCCGGGTCCGCGCGCGGCGCGTCCGGTGACGCGACCGTGGCGCCGCTCGAGTCGGAGCCGTTCCCCGACAGGAGCGCGACGCCGACGATGCCACCGGCCGCGAGGGCGACGAGCAGGACGAGGACCGCGATCGCCGCCGTCGGCCGCCGCGGGAGTCGCCGGCGGGCGGGCGCGTCGGGGATCGGCATGCCCTGGCGCGTGGGCGGGCCGGCGGGGGCGGGGCCGCTGCCGGGGGCGGCGAGGTGACCGGCGTGCGCCGCGGGGCCGGCGAGCCACGGGTCGGACGAGTGCCGCGCCTCCGGGACCGCCGGGGCCGGCGGGCCCGGGGCCACGAGGTCGGCGAGCGGCTCCTCGGTGCGCCCGCCCGCGTGGGCGATGCGGCCCAGCTCCTGGCGGGCCTGCGCGGCGCTGGGGCGCTCGGCGGGATCGTCGCGCAGCAGCCGCATGAGCAGCGCGGTCAGCGGCCCGGCCTGCGCGGGCGGCACGACCTTGCCGGCGGCGACGTTGTGCAGCAGCGCGAGGGCGTTGTCGTCGGCGCCGAACGGCGGCACCCCCTCGACGGCGGCGTAGAGGGTCGCGCCGAGGGAGAACACGTCGGACGCCGACGTCGAGTCCTCGCCGCGGGCCACCTCGGGGGCGAGGTACGCGGGGGTGCCCGCGAGCATCCCGGTGCGCGTGAGCGTGAGGTCGCCGGTGGCGCGGGAGATGCCGAAGTCGGTGATCTTGACGGTGCCGTCGGCCCCGAGCAGCACGTTCCCGGGCTTGACGTCGCGGTGGACGATGCCGGCCTGGTGGGCGGCGTCGAGGGCGTCGGCGACCTGCCGCCCGATGCGCGCCACCGTGCGCGGCTCGAGGGTGCCCTGCTCGCCGAGCACGTTCGCGAGGCTGCGCGAGGGCAGGTACTCCATGACCAGCCACGGCTCGTCGCCCTCGATGGAGGCGTCGAACACCGAGATCGCGTGCGGGTGCTGCAGACGCGCGGCGATGCGGCCCTCGCGCAGCGTGCGCTGGCGGACCTCCTCGGCCTCGCGGTCGTCCAGACCCGCGTGCAGGAAGACCTGCTTGACGGCGACGACCCGGCCCAGGCGCTCGTCGGTCCCGCGCCAGACCACGCCCATCGCCCCGGACCCGATGCGCTCCTCGAGGCGGTATCGCCCGGCGACCACGCGGGGAGAGCTCACCGGCTGCTCCGGGTCCGCGGGTCCACGGGGGTCACAGTAGAGGTCCCGACCGGGTGACGACCACGCGCCCGGCGGCGGCCCAGGTCACCGCCGGCCCGCTCAGTCGTCGCTGCCGCCGGCGCCGTCGCCGCCGTCGTCGCTGCCGGTGTCGCCGCCGGTGTTGCCGCCGTCGTCGCTGCTGCTGGCGCTGCTGCTGCCCTCGTCGCTGCCGGCACTGCTGCCGCTGTCGTCGCTGCTCTCGGACGCCGAGCTGCTGCTCTCGTCACCGGCCTCGTCGCTGCTGCTGGCGCTGCTGCTGGCGCTGCTGCTGGCGCTGCTGCCGCCCTCGTCGCTGCCGGCACTGCTGCCGCTGTCGTCGCTGCTCTGGTCGCTGCTGTCGTCGTCCCCGCCGAGGCCGAGCAGCCCGTCGACGGTGTCGCCGACCGCGTCGCCGGTGTCCTCGAGGGTGTCGCCGGTCGAGTCGACGACCGAGCCGACGGCGTCCGCGGTGTCGTCGACGGTCTCCTCGACCGCGTCGGTGGTGTCCTCCACCGCGTCGCCGGTCTCCTCCACGGTCGAGGAGACGGTGTCGACGGTGTCGCCGACCGTGTCGGCCGTGTCCTCGACCAGCCGCGAGGTCGACCCGCCGACGACCGGCACGTCGCCGGTGGCGGCCCCGACCGCGTCGAGGGTGCCGGTGACGGTCGCGCCGGCCGGGTCGACGACGTCGGCCGCCGTGGCGCGCAGGGTGGTGGACGCGGTCGTGCCGGTGTCGCCCACGGCGCCGGAGACGGTGCCGGTGAGGGGCGCGACGACGTCGTGGTTCGCCGAGCGCAGCGTGCCGCCGACGGTCCCGCCCGTGTCACCGACGGCTCCGGTGACCGTGCCGACGGCCGGGTCCACGACCTGCGACTCGAGGGAGCGCAGCGTGCTGTTCACCGTGCCACCGAGGCCGGTCACCGGGCCGCCGAGCGGGCCGGGCAGGGCACCGCCGAGGGTGCCGGTGGTGTCGCCGACGACGGTGCCGACGGTGCCCACGAGGCCCGGGTCGCGCGTGGGGGCGGGCGTCCCGCCGCCGAGCAGGCCGTCGAGGACGCCGCCGACCCCACCGACGGTGGTGCCGAGGCCGTCGGTGACGCCGGTGACGGTGGTGCCGACCCCGTCGGTGAGCGTCTCCACGGTGCGGCCGGCGCCGGAGACGGTGGTGCCGAGGCCGTCGGTGGCGTTGCCGACGGTGTTCCCCACGCCGCCCACGGCACCGCCGACCACGCCGCCGGCGCCGCCGATCACCCCGCCGACGCCGCCGACCACGGGACCGATCACGCCGCCGCCGCCACCACCGCCACCACCGCCGCCACCGCCGGTGCCGCCGCCGGTGCCCGGGCCGCCGGGGGTGCCCGGGGTGCCGGGGCCGCCCGGCGCACCCGGCCCGCCGGGGACCCCGGGGGTGCCCCCACCGGCGCCGCCACCGGGCGGGACCACGACACCGACGCCGCCCGGCGCCCCGGTGAGGGGCCCGTCGACGCCGGCGAGCCCGCCGCCGGCGACCGCCGAGCCACCGGGCGCGCCGAGGCCCAGACCCAGGTCGGCGACCGCGGCGCTGAGCGTGATGCCGGTGCCGATGGGCAGGCCGTCGGGGCCCAGGACGACACCGGGGATCGCGCCCGGCGCACCCGGCAGGCCGGGCAGGCCGCCGTCCGCGCCGGGCGGGAGCGCGACCGGGCCGCCGGGCGACGGCGCCTCCTCGACGGGCAGGCCCGGGAACGGCAGCCCCGCGACGCTCGCGACCGTGCCGGCCACGAGCAGCGCGCCCGTGGTGGCGCCGAACGCGCGGGTGTTGGTGCGGCGGAACGGGTTGGTGCGCCGACGGGCCGATCGACCGGGGGTCGGCAGCGGGCGCACGAGCGCCGGGCCGGTGTCGCCCTCGCGGACGAACGCGCGGAGGTCGGCGGCCGCCGCGGCCCGCGCCGCGCCGAGCCCGGAGACGGGGCCCGAGTCCAGGCCCGCGAGCGGGGCCGGGACGTCGGGCCGGGACTCGGCGGGAGCGACGGGAGCGGGAGCGGCCGGAGCGGCCGCGACCGTCACGGCGCCGGCCGCCTCGGCGGCCTCGGCCTCCTCCAGCGCGGCCGCGAAGGCCAGCGCCGCGTCGAGCTCGGTGGAGCCGGTGGCGGTGGTGTCGGCGCTGTGCGGGGTGGCGACCGGCGTGAGGGCGCGCCGCGCGGCGTCGGCGGACGCGCCGGCGGTCCGGGGCGCCGGCACGGCCTCGCCGCGCTCGGCCTCGCGGACCCGGCGGGCGGACGCGGTGAGGCGGGCGAGGAGCTCGGTCACCGGGACGCCGTCGGTGTGACGGGCCTCGTCCTGGGGCGGTACGGGCGGCAGGTCGTCGACCGGACGTCGGGGCACGGGAACCAGATCGATCGCGACCTCGTCCGGCGTTACGCCCTCGGCCGGACGGTCGTCGGCGTCCGGACCGTCACCGGGCAGGGCGGGCGGCGGGACGGTCGGCGGGGCCACCAACGTGCCCGTGACCTCCGCGGGCTCGTCGAACCAGGCGTGCCTGCCACCACGCTCGTCCATGTCCCTCGGCTCCTCGTCCCGTGTCCACTCCCCGTAGGGGAATAGCTACTCGGGCGTCACCCGATCGTGCAGAGCCGTCCAGGGGACGAGGTGCCACCGTTCGTGTCCGGGCGCCCAACGGGCGTGTCCGCGGGTTGGGCCGACCACTGACGTTCGTTCGCCGGACAGCCGAAGGTCAAGCACCGCCGGGCGCCGGAACGTGACCGTTGGGCTCAGCGCGGCGGGGCGGCGAGGCGCTTGCGGGCGCCCTGGAGCTGGTTCGTCGCGACGAGGCCCACGCCACCGCCGACGAGCAGCCCGATGACGTCGAGCGGGATGCCGCCACCCGTGAGGAGCAGGGCGACGAGCGCGCCCAGGGCCAGGCCGCCGGCGGCGGGCAGCCGCTTGCGTGCGTCGGTCGCGAGGTGCGCGGCCCCCGGGCGCTTGGAGGCCACCGACGAGATCATGAGCAGGTAGCCGCCGTAGCCCACCGCGGCGAGCAGGCTCAGCACGGTGACGATCGTGGCGATCAGGTCGATGACCGTTCCCATGACACCAGCGTGCCACCACCGGCGTGTGGTCGGTGCTCGTCGGACCCCGGAACACCTCAGGGTGTCGGGTCGGGGTCGCCGGCCGCCCGCGGTGCTAGGGGGTCAGGCCCGCCCGCCGAGCCGTCCGCGCCCGAGCCGCAGCAGCAGCATGGCGAGCTCCCGGCCCTCGGCGCCGAGCTCACGGAACCGGGCGAGGACCTGCATCTCGCGGTTGTAGACGATCCGGGGCCCGCCGGCGGCCATCCGCGCCAGCCCGATGCGCTGCGAGATCTCCGAGCGGCGCCGGACGAGGCGCAGCAGCTCGGCGTCGATCGCGTCGATCTCCTCGCGCAGGGAGGGGATCTCGTCGGCGGTCGCCGGGGCGAGGGGGGCCGACGGGGCACCGGTGGACGCGTCGGCGGACCCGTCCCCGGTGTCGGCGGGGCTGTCGGTGGAGCTGGTCGCGGCACTCACGGGGATCGGCCTCCAGGGTGTGTCCGGGTGGTACCCGGGTCGGTGGGCCCTCGCGACCCCGGACACGAGAACGCCCCGGGGTCCGTGGACTCCGGGGCGGCGTGGCAGCGCGGCGGACGCGTCAGCTGACCACGGGCACCGGGGTCCGGTACCCGTAGGAAAATCGACGGGACTGCTCGCGCACGGCGGTCATCATGCCATCGGCGGCGCGTGCGGCCAAACGGCCCGCCGTCCGGGGTGGGCGGCCGGGGCAGACCCGGGACGCCACGGGACCACCGCTGTCGGAGGGCCCCGGTAGCGTGGACCGACGATGAGCACCGGTCCCGCCACCCGCCACGCCGCGTCGGACACCACGTCGGACGTCGGGTCGGGCCCGCCCGTGCGCTCCGCGGCGTCCGCCCTGTCGCGCCGGCTCGCCGCGGCCGCTGCGGGCGGCGACGACGCGGGCGCCGGCGGCGCGCTGCGTCGCGGGACCGACCGTCCCGACCCGGCGGACGACCCGCTGCTCGAGGGCATGAACCCCCCGCAGCGCGAGGCGGTGGTGCACACCGGGTCGCCGCTGCTCATCGTCGCGGGCGCGGGGTCCGGCAAGACGCGGGTGCTCACCCACCGCATCGCCTGGCAGATGCGTCACCAGGGCGTCGGCCCGGGCCAGGTCATGGCCATCACGTTCACCAACAAGGCCGCCGCCGAGATGCGCGAGCGCGTGGCCGCGCTGGTGGGCCGGCGGGCGAACGCGATGTGGGTCTCGACGTTCCACTCGATGTGCGTGCGCATCCTGCGCCGCGAGTACCGCCACCTCGAGCTGAGCTCCACGTTCTCCATCTACGACGCCGACGACTCGCGGCGGCTCGTCGCGTCGGTGGCCCGCGGGCTCGACCTCGACGCGAAGAAGTACTCGCCGCGCGGGCTGCTCGCGCGCATCTCGGCGTGGAAGAACGAGCTGGTCTCGCCGATCGAGGCCGCCGACGCCGCGGCCACCGAGGCGGAGAAGCGCACCGCCGAGGTCTACGCCGTCTACCAGCAGCGCCTGCAGCAGTCGAACTCGCTCGACTTCGACGACCTCATCGGTCGCACGGTCGACCTGCTGACCCGCTTCCCCGACGTCGCCGAGTACTACCGGCGCCGGTTCCGGCACATCCTGGTCGACGAGTACCAGGACACCAACCACGCGCAGTACATGCTGGTCCGGGCCCTGGCGGCGGGCAGCGACGACGGCTCGGTGCCCCCGGCCGAGCTGTGCGTGGTGGGCGACGCCGACCAGTCGATCTACGCCTTCCGCGGCGCGACCATCCGCAACATCGTCGAGTTCGAGCGCGACTACCCCGAGGCGCGCACCATCCTGCTCGAGCAGAACTACCGATCCACCCAGCGCATCCTCACCGCCGCCAACGCCGTCATCAGCCGCAACCCGGACCGTCGCGACAAGCGGCTGTGGACCGACGCGGGCGACGGCGAGCTGGTGGTCGGGTACGTCGCCGACAACGAGCACGACGAGGCCGCGTTCGTCGCCTCCGAGATCGACCGGCTGGTCGACGCCGGCGAGGCCCGCTTCGGCGAGGTCGCCGTCTTCTACCGGACCAACGGCCAGTCGCGCGTGTTCGAGGACGTGTTCATCCGCCTCGGGCTGCCGTACAAGATCGTCGGCGGCGTGCGCTTCTACGAGCGCCGCGAGGTCCGCGACGCCATGGCCTACCTCAAGGTGCTGTCGAACCCCGAGGACACGGTCTCGCTGCGGCGCATCCTCAACGTCCCCAAGCGCGGGATCGGCGACCGGGCGGAGTCGGTGGTCGCCGACGCCGCCGACCGCGAGCGCATCACCTTCGCGGCCGCCCTGCGCCGGGCCGCCGCGGGCGAGGTGCACGGCCTGGCCACGCGGTCGCAGCGCAACATCGCCGACTTCGTCGAGATGCTCGACGGGCTCGCGGCGCTGGTCGCCGACGGCACGTCGGTCGACGAGGTGCTCGAGGCGATCCTCGACCGCTCGGGCTACCGGGCGGAGCTCGAGGGCTCGGAGGACCCGCAGGAGCAGTCGCGGCTGGAGAACCTGCAGGAGCTCGTCAGCGTCGCGCGCGAGTTCGTCCAGGACGCGCTCAACGCCGAGGGGCTGGACGAGGCCGTCGAGGAGCAGACGGCGGAGCAGGCGCAGGGCACCGACGGCCAGGCGGTGCCCGGGTCGCTCGAGGCGTTCCTCGAGCGCGTGTCGCTGGTGGCCGACGCCGACTCGATCCCCGACGGCGGCGACGGCGTGGTCACGCTGATGACGCTGCACACCGCGAAGGGCCTCGAGTTCCCGGTCGTGTTCACCACGGGCTGGGAGGACGGCGTCTTCCCGCACTCACGGGCGCTCGCCGACCCCGCCGAGCTCTCCGAGGAGCGCCGGCTCGCCTACGTCGGCATCACCCGCGCGCAGAAGCGGCTCTACCTCTCCCGCGCGATCATGCGCTCGGCGTACGGGCAGCCGCAGGCGAACCCGCCGTCGCGGTTCCTCGACGAGGTGCCCGCCGACGTGTGGGAGTGGCGCCGCGTCGAGCCCAGCTCCGAGCGCTCCTCGCCGGTCGGGCGCACGCGCTTCGGCTCCGGGCGCTGGGCGAGTCCCGGCACCGACCTGTCCGGCCGGGCCTCGCGTCCCTCGCCGGTGCGCCCGGACTGGAAGGAGGCGCCGACGATCTCGCTCGACGTCGGCGACCGGGTGAGCCACGACAAGTACGGCCTCGGCACGGTGGTCACCGTCGACGGCGTCGGCTCGCGCGCCACGGCCACCATCGACTTCGGCTCCTCGGGCACCGTGCGGCTGATGCTCATCGGCGGCGTGCCGCTCACGAAGCTGTAGCTCCACCGGCGCCGGCGAGGCGCGGGGGCAGGAGCGCGTGCTCGTGATCATGCGCTGGGCGCTGCTCCTGGGCGGCGCTCGTCCGCGTCGGGGTGATCAGGAGCGTCGTCATGTCCCTGCTCGGCGAGTGCGCGGGCCGTCGTGGTGATCAGGAGCGACACCACGCGCCTGCGCGGGCGGGGCCCGGTGCACCGTGCGCTCGTGATCTCCGCGGGGTGCCGCCGCCGCGCTCGTGATCTCCGCGGCGTGCCGATCCCCCGCGAGCGGCACGTTCTGCGCGCCCGCGAGCCCGCCGGTCATGCGCACGGTGCCGTTCGCCCCGGCACCCCGGTGATCGAAGTACCGATACGGACACTCAACGTCAGCGAAGGCACTTCGCTGACACACCCCGCACACGACGACGAGGGCCCCGGAGCGCGTGCTCCGGGGCCCTGGCCGTCCTGCGGGGAGCGGACTAGTCCTGGGGGGAACCCAACGAGATGCCGCGCTCGGCGAGCCACGGCAGCGGGTTGATCTTGCGGGAGCCGTCCTCCCACACCTCGAAGTGCAGGTGGGGGCCGGTGGAGCGGCCGCGGTTGCCGATCTCGGCGATCTCCTCGCCGGCCCGGACCCGCTGCCCCTCCTCGACGTAGGAGCGGTTGACGTGGCCGTAGACGTTGATCGTGCCGTCGTCCAGCTCGACCTTGACCCACATGCCGAAGCCGCTGGCCGGCCCGGACTCGACGACCGTGCCGTCGGCGACCGAGACGATCGGGGTGCCGATCGGGCCCGCGATGTCGATGCCGCGGTGCGAGGAGCCCCAGCGGGCGCCGAAGCCCGAGGTGAAGCGGCCCTCGGCGGGCTTGACGTAGTCGGGGCGCGCGGCCTCGGCGGCGGCACGCGCCGCGGCGGCCGCACGGTCGGCGGCCTTGCTCAGCGAGCCGACCTGGTGGCCCTCGTCGGCGGACGCGGAGCCCGCGGACCCGGTCGACGTGGTGGCGGCCGGCGCGGCCACCGGCAGGACGCCCGAGGTGGCCGCGTCGAGGCCGGCGGCGCGGGACGAGGTCGCGTCGCTCGTGGTGGCACGGTCAGAGGCCAGGGCGAGCTCGGCGGTCGTCGGCGCCTCGGAGAGGGCGTCCATTCCGGCGAGGCTGTGCCCCGCCGTGGCCAGGGCACCCGCGGCGACGGCGGCGACGGCGAGACGCCCGCGCAGCGGCGACGGCCCGCGACCGACCGGCGGCGCGGGTCGCGGCGGACGGCCGGGGTCGAGGTCGCGACGGCGGGGAGCGCCCTGCTGCGGGCGGGGCGCGCGGTGGTCCCGGGGGTCGCCGGGACCACCGGGACCACGGTGCTCGCGCGGCAGCTCGCGCAGCGTCTCCTCGCGGGGCACAGCGCCGGGGACATCGCGGTGAGCGGGCCGCGGGTGGCCGCCGGTGGTCGGGCCCGCGGGCCGCTGCGGCGCGGGCGCCGGGGGAGCGGCGCCGGGACGCAGCCCGACGGGACGGGCAGGCACCTCCGGTGCGCGGCCGGTGCCGCTGACGAACCCGGCGGCGTCACCGCCGCGGCGCCCGCCGCGGGCACCGAGACCGGGCAGGCCGGCGAAGTCGGGGAAGCGCGGTCCCGCGGGGCCGCCACCGAAGCCGCCGGCGAGGGCGGGGGTGAGGCCGAGGGAACCGAACAGGGGCGCGGACGGCGGGCGTGGGGAGCTGTTCGCCAAGACCATCCTTCCCGCGGATCGGGGTCGGTCCCGGCGACATCCAGGGCGGGGAGTTCGGGGAGAGCCCTGACGGAACGTTCGGGGTCGTTCCGTATGTCGTTCGTGACCTGACCGTGATGAGGACGGCGAGAAGGTAGCGACGCGGTCACGGGCTGAGCAAACGACAGGAGTGCCTCGAGCCGGTCGCTACGCCGTGCGTGCGGGCGTGCGCGCCGAGCGGTCATCACCGTGTCGGGTGACCCGTCCTCGCTCGGTCGGACGCATCCTCCCCGTTCGGCGCGCGCTCGGCGCGGGCCGTCACGCCTGGTCGACCGCTCACCCGGTGCTGGGGCCTACGCGGCGTCCGGATCGCCCCGCATGTCGGGTTTTCCCCGGTCAGCCCGCCACGGCGTGGGGCGAGCCCGCGCGCTCGCGACGGCCCGGCACCGGTCGGCGGGAGAGCAGGCGGGTCACGAGGTGCACGACCTCCGGGTCGATCGTCATCGACAGGTGCCCGACGTGCTCGAGCTCGACCTCCGTGACCGCGAGATCGGGGTGGGTCAGCCGCGCCGCCGACTGCGGGACGATCAACTGGTCCTGGCGGCTCCACACCGCGAGGAAGCGGGTCCGGCAGCCCGGCGCCGGCTCCTCGAGCTCGCGCAGCAGGTCCGAGCCCGGCTGCAGCTGCTGCGGGACCCGCGTCGGCGGCAGGAAGTGGGCGATGAGGCTGCCGCGGTGCGGGGTCCCGAGCGTCACGAGCGTGTCGACGCGCGCGTCGCCCCCGAGCCGCTGGACGTAGTAGCGCGCCATCAGCCCGCCCAGTGAGTGCCCGACGATGTGGACACGGTCGGCGCCGGTGCTCGCGCAGAGCCGCTCGACGTGGTGGCCGAGCTCGCGGGCGGCGGCGCGGACGTCGCCGGTGAACGCGGTGAGGACGCTGAAGTTCACCGCGTGCACCACGCCGAACCCGCGCCGGCGCAGCGCGCGGGAGAGCAGCGCGAAGATCGAGCGGTTGTCGACGATGCCGTGCACGAGCAGCACGGGCGTCGTCGAGGTCTCCATGTCCGAGACGACGAGGCTGCGCTGCGCGGTGGAGAGCGCGGCGGTGCGGTGGTGGACGAACGTGCCCGCCGGGCGCAGCACCTCGTCGACGAGACCCCAGGGATAGAGGGAGACGTGGACCGCGGTCCACGCGATCTCGACGGCCAGCCCGCGCACACCCGCCGGCACCCCGACGGTGCGCGCCGCGTAGCCCAGCCCGCGCCAGACGGCGCCCGCGACGGTCGCCAGCGGCCGCTCGGCGGGCGTGGGGAGGCCTGCCGGCTCGGTCCCCGTCTCCTCGGCAGGATCGACGGGTCCGGCTCTCCTGTCGGCGTGCTCGTCCGGATGCGGCGCGTCCCGCGACATGACGCCCGTCACGTCCATGAGGTGGACGTTAAGGGTTGTTCACGCGAACCGTCGCGATAGGACGTGCCCGGACCGATCAAGTACGGCCCCGATCGGGCGCACCCGAGCGCACCCCGAAACGATTCAGCACCGCGCCGACCGGCGCGTGTGTCCGGTGTCGCCCCCGCCGCACCGCCCGGGTACCCGTCGCGTGGATAGGGTCGCCGCGCATCCGTCGGGACGTGGGCGCGCCGCTGGACAGGTGGGCGCCACGCGACCTCGCCCGGCCGTCGCCGCCGGCGGCGGGCCGGGGAGTTGGTGAGGAGAGTTCACGAGTGGACCTGTACGAGTACCAGGCGAAGGACCTCTTCGCCGCCCACGGGGTGCCGGTGCTGCCCGGGCGCACCGTCGACACCGCCTCCGAGGCCGAGCGGGCCGCGCAGGAGATCGGCACCGCCGTGGTCGTCAAGGCGCAGGTGAAGACGGGCGGTCGCGGCAAGGCCGGCGGCGTCAAGCTCGCCCAGACCCCCGCCGAGGCCAAGGAGAAGGCCGAGGCCATCCTCGGGCTCGACATCAAGGGCCACATCGTGCACCGGGTCCTGGTCACCGAGGCCAGCGACATCGCGCAGGAGTACTACTTCTCCTTCCTCCTCGACCGCTCGAACCGCACCTTCCTCGCCATGTGCTCGGCCGAGGGCGGCATGGAGATCGAGGAGCTCGCGGTCGAGCGGCCCGAGGCGCTGGCCCGGGTGCCGATCGACCCGATCGCCGGCGTCGACCGCGCCAAGGCCGACGAGATCGTCAAGCAGGGCAACATCCCCGCCGAGGTCGCCGACGAGGCCGCGCAGGTCATCGTCAAGCTGTGGGACACCTTCGTCGGCGAGGACGCGACGCTGGTCGAGGTCAACCCGCTGGTGCGCGACCCGCAGGACCGGGTCGTCGCGCTCGACGGGAAGGTCACCCTCGACGAGAACGCCGACTTCCGGCACGAGTCCCACACCGAGCTGGTCGACGAGCGCAGCCAGAACCCGCTCGAGGCGAAGGCCAAGGAGAAGGGCCTCAACTACGTCAAGCTCGAGGGCGGCCAGGTCGGGATCATCGGCAACGGTGCCGGCCTCGTCATGTCCACCCTCGACGTCGTCGCGTACGCGGGCGAGCAGTACGGCGGGATGAAGCCCGCCAACTTCCTCGACATCGGCGGCGGCGCGTCGGCCGAGGTCATGGCGGCCGGGCTCGACGTCATCCTCGGCGACGACGACGTCAAGAGCGTCTTCGTCAACGTCTTCGGCGGCATCACCGCCTGCGACGCGGTGGCCAACGGCATCGTCGAGGCGCTGAAGATCCTCGGCGACAACGCGACGAAGCAGCTCGTCGTCCGCCTGGACGGCAACAACGTCGACGAGGGCCGCCGGATCCTCGCCGAGGCGAACCACCCGCTGGTCACGGTGGTGGACACGATGGACGACGCGGCCGCGAAGGCCGCCGAGCTGGCGGCAGGGGCGTAGAAGCGATGTCGATCTTCCTCGACGAGAACAGCAAGGTCATCGTCCAGGGGCTCACCGGCTCCGAGGGCATGAAGCACGCCACCAAGATGATGGCGTCCGGGACGAACATCGTCGGCGGTGTCAACGCCCGCAAGGCCGGCACGACCGTCGAGATCTCGGGCACCGACGTGCCGGTGTACGGCGCGGTCGAGGAGGCCATGAAGGAGACCGGGGCGAACGTCTCGGTGCTCTTCGTGCCCCCGAAGTTCGCCAAGGACGCCGCGGTCGAGGCCATCGACGCCGGCATCGGGCTGGCCGTGGTCATCACCGAGGGCATCCCGGTGCACGACTCCGCCTGGTTCTGGGCGCACGCGTGCGCCAACGGCAACCGCACGCGGATCATCGGCCCGAACTGCCCCGGCATCATCAGCCCGGGCAAGTCGAACGCCGGCATCATCCCGGCCAACATCACGGGCCCCGGCAAGATGGGGCTCGTGTCGAAGTCGGGCACGCTGACCTACCAGATGATGTACGAGCTGCGGGAGATCGGCTTCTCCACGGCCATCGGCATCGGCGGTGACCCGATCATCGGCACCACGCACATCGACGCCCTCGAGGCGTTCGAGGCGGACCCCGAGACCGAGGCCATCGTCATGATCGGCGAGATCGGCGGCGACGCCGAGGAGCGCGCGGCCGACTACGTGAAGGCCAACGTGACCAAGCCCGTCGTCGGCTACGTTGCGGGGTTCACGGCCCCCGAGGGCAAGACGATGGGCCACGCCGGCGCCATCGTCTCCGGCTCCGCGGGGACCGCGCAGGCCAAGAAGGAGGCGCTCGAGGCCGCGGGCGTCAAGGTGGGCAAGACGCCGACCGAGACCGCGGACCTCGCGCGCTCGCTGGTCAGCCGGGGCTGACGACCCGGCCGACCGTCACCGCGCCACCGCCGACGTCGTCGTCCCGGGAGGACACCTCATGAGCTCACCGACGCAGGGCCCGCCCCCGGGCGGCCCGTCCGGCCAGCGGCCGGGGCAGACCGGCCCCGGCGGCTGGGGCGCCGGCGGGGGCTCGCCGTACGGGGGGTCCTCCTGGGCCGGCGCCGGCCAGCAGCAGCCCTACGGCGCGCCCGGTCAGGGCGGGTACGGGGGCTACGGCGGCCAGACGCCGGGCCAGGGTGCGGCGCCGGGCCAGGCGCCCGGCCAGGGCTACGGCCAGGGCCCGGGGCAGGCCGGCGGGCAAGGCGGCCAGGGCTACGGCCAGGGCTACGGCCAGGGCTACGGCCAGGGCTACGGCCAGGGCCCGGGGCAGCAGGCCCCGGGATGGGGCCAGGGCGGGTCCGCGCCGGGCCAGCCGAACACCGGCGGCTTCCCCGCCGCCGCGACGACGGTGACGCCCGCGCCGGACCTGGGTGCCCAGGGCGGCGACGCCGGCACCGGGCCGACGGCCCGGGGCGGCGCCACCCGCGGCGCGTCCGGCACCTCCGGAGCCTCCGCTGCCGAGCGGGGCGTGGCGCTGGCCGCGGGCGGGCTCGCCCTGCTGGCCTACATCCTCGGGTTCTTCGGCTCCGCCGAGGCCTCGGGCGTCGCCTCCGACCTCAGCGCGGCCTTCGGGTCGCTGTTCTACATGCCGCTCGTGATCGCCGGCGGCCTGCTCACGGCGGCGTCGCTGCTGCCGCGGAGCCCGCAGACGCTCGTGCCGGGCGCGGTCGTCGGCGTCACCGGGGCGCTCGCGATGCTCCCGCTCCTCGCCTACGCCGACTCCGTGCTCGTCGTGCAGGTGGTCCTCGCGGTGCTCGCCGCCATCGCCTCGGTCGTGGCGGCCCTGTTCGGCGCGGGCGTCATCTCCGCCCCGGCCGGACGGCCGGCGTCGTCGGGCTTCGGTGCGCCGGCCCAGCAGGGTGGCGGCGCGCAGGCCGGTGCGGCCGCGTCCTCGACGCCGCCGACCATGGCCGGGCCCTGGGGCGGGCCGGGCGGCCCGCCGTCGGGCGGCCTGCCCGCGCCCGGCGCGCAGCAGCAGCAGGCCTACGGCGCGCCGGGAGCGGCCACCGGTCCCGGCTCCGGGCAGTTCGCCGCCCCGCGCGGCCAGGGCGGGCTCGGCGGCCAGCAGGGTCCGGGTGGGCAGCACCAGGGCCCCGGCGGGCAGGGCGGCCAGCAGGGCCCGGGCGGGCAGCAGGGCGGGGCGGCGGCCGGCCCACCGTCGGGCCCGTTCGGCGCCGGCTACGGGTCCGCGGCGGCCACCACGCAGGTCGTGCCGGGCGCCACGGCCGCCGGCCAGGGCGGTGACGGCGGTGACGGTGGTGCCGGGACCTCCCGGTCCGACCGTGACGACGCCGTGACCACCACGACCGAGGGCGCGTCGTCGACGACGTCCGGGTCGGGCGGCCCGTCGTTCAGCACCTACGGCTCCGGCGAGGGCGCGTCCTCGAGCGACGCCGGGCCGAGCACACCGCCGCACGGCTCCCCGTCGAGCGCGTCGGGCGGGTCGTCCGGGTCGTCCGGGTCGTCCGGGTCGTCGACGCCCGGGTACGGCATCCCGTCCACCGGTTGGGGCGCCCCGTCGAACGGCGGCTCGTCGGGATCGCCGGGGCCGTCGAACGGCCCGGTCGCCCCGCCGCCCGGCGGTGAGCACCGCGGCGCCCACCACTCCGGCGAGGACCCGGGCCGCCCGCGCGAGACCACCGACAGCGCCGACGACCGGCGCGGCGAGTGGGGCTCGCCCCGCTGACCCCACCGGCCCCACCGGCCCCACCGACCCCACAGCCCGCGGCGTGGGAGCGCCGGTCGGGACCCGTCACCTGACAGGGTCCGAGCGTGACCGTCCGGACCAGCCCCTCGCCGCGGCGCGGTGGCCGGCGCGGCGGGCGTGGCGCCGACACCCCTGACGGCACCGCCGGGAGGAGCGCACCCGCCTGGGTGCCCGTCCTCGCGCGCGTGGCGCTCCTGCCGCCACTGACCTGCTACGGGATCGCGGTGGTGGTCGCCGGGGTGGTCGCGGCGCTGGCGTCGGGCACGACGCCCGGCGGCGAGCCCGGCCTCGGGCAGGCGCTGGCCGTCGGGATCCCGCTGTGGCTGGTCGCGCACCTGGTCCCGCTGCAGGTCACCGGCGTCCCGCTGGGCGTCCTGCCCCTCGCGCCCGCCGCGCTGCTCGCGGTCCTGGTGGCCACCGTCGCGCGGGGTGCGGTGGCGCGTCTCGAGGGCGACGGGCGGTCCGCCGGCCTGCTGCACGGGGTCGGGGTGCCGGTCGTGGCGACGGCCGCGGCGGCGCACGCGGTCATCGGGGTGCTGGCGGCCGCCCTGCTGACCCCGGAGACGGTGGTGGACGCCTCGCCCGGGCTCGCGGGCGTCGTGTGCGGGGTGCTCGCCGGGCTCGCCGCGGTCGCGGGCGTGGCGCGCCCCTGCGGGCTGCTCGCGCTGCCGCGCCGCCTCCCGCGCTGGGCGCGCCACGGGCTGCGCGGCGGTCTCCTCGCGGCGTCGGCGCTGCTCACCGCCGGTGCCGCACTCCTGCTCGCGGCCCTGCTCGCGGACGCGGCCGCGGTGGCGGACGTGGTCGCCGACGTCGCCCCGGAGGCGGGCAGCGGCGCCGGGCTGACGCTGCTGACGCTCGCCTACCTGCCGAACGCCGTCGTCGCGGCGGCGTCCTGGCTGATCGGTCCCGGGGTGTCGATCGGGGCCGCGTCGGCCACCCCGACCGCCATCAGCTCCGGCCTGCTGCCGCCGATCCCGCTGGCCGCGGTGCTCCCGCAGAGCCCGCCGCCGACCTGGGCCGGGCTCGCCTTCGCGGTCCCGCTGGCCGTCGGGAGCCTCGTCGGCTGGCGCCTCGCCCCCACCGCGCCGGACGCGGCGACGCGCGTGCGCTCGGTCGTCGTCGCGGCCGTCTCCGCGGCGCTGCTGCTCGGGCCGGCCGCGGCCCTGTCCGGTGGGCGGCTCGGGGCGGGCCCCTTCGACCCGGTCACCGTGCCCGCCGGCCCCGTCGCCCTGGCGGTGCTGGGCTGGGTGCTGGTGCCGGGGCTGGTCGTCGCCCTGCTCGCGGTCCCGCTCGGGACGGCGTCGGACACCCGGCGGCGGTCGCGACCGGCCCCGTCGGCGGCCGCCGACCAGGCCCCGGCCGACCCTGCGGAGCAGGACGCGGCCCCCGCGGAGGAGGACGGGAGCGGGTCCGAGGGCGTTGCTGCTGGTGGCGACGGTCGCAGCTAACCTGGTCGGGACATCCACATCCGCCCGGGAGCAGCGCTGACCACCACCGAGCCGCACCGGCTGCGTCTGCCCGTGCCCGCCCGCGTCGTCGTCCTCGCGTCCGGCTCGGGGAGCCTGCTGCAGGCCCTGCTCGACGCGTGCGAGGGCGCGGACTACCCGGCGCGCGTCGTCACCGTCGTCTCCGACCGTGCCGGCGTGGGCGCCCTGGACCGCGCGACGGCCGCGGGCGTCGCCACCGCGGTGGTCCGGCCCGCCGAGTACGGCGACCGGGTCGTCTGGGACGCCGCGCTGGCCGACGCCGTCGCGGCGGCCGAGCCCGACCTCGTCGTGTCCGCGGGTTTCGGGCGGCTGCTCGGGGAGGCGTTCCTGGCCCGCTTCGGCGGCCGCACCATCAACACCCACCCGGCCCTGCTCCCGGCGTTCCCGGGCGCCCACCCCGTGCGCGACACCGTCGCCTACGGGGTGAAGGTCACCGGCGCGACCGTGCACCTGGTCGACGCCGGCGTCGACACGGGGCCGGTCCTGGCCCAGGAGGCCGTCGGGGTCGAGCCGGACGACACCGAGGACACGCTGCACGAGCGCATCAAGGTGGTCGAGCGCCGGATGCTCGTCGAGACCGTGGCCGCGCTGGCCCGCCACGGTGCCACCGTCACCGGACGAGGAGTGAACATTCCGTGACAGCCACCGAGGCCCAGCCCACCGCCGGCGTCGAGGGCCGGCGTCCCGTCCGTCGCGCGCTGGTCAGCGTGTTCGACAAGGCGGGCCTGCTCGACCTCGCCACCGGCCTGCACGCGGCGGGCGTCGAGGTGGTCTCCACCGGCTCGACGGCCGGCCGCATCGAGGACGCGGGCGTGCCGGTGACGCGCGTGGAGGAGGTCACGGGGTTCCCGGAGTGCCTCGACGGGCGGGTCAAGACGCTGCACCCGCGCGTGCACGCGGGCCTGCTCGCGGACATGCGGCTGCCCACGCACGCCGAGGCGCTCGAGTCGCTGGACATCGCGCCGTTCGATCTGCTCGTGGTCAACCTCTACCCGTTCACCCAGACCGTCGCGTCCGGCGCCGCCCCCGACGACTGCGTCGAGCAGATCGACATCGGTGGTCCGGCGATGATCCGCGCGGCCGCGAAGAACCACGAGTCGGTGGCCGTCGTCACCGACCCGACGCGCTACGCGTGGGTGCTCGAGCAGGTCGCGGCGGGCGGGGTGACGCAGGCCGACCGCCGGGGCCTGGCCGCCGAGGCGTTCCGGCACACCGCGTCCTACGACGTCGCCGTGGCCTCCTGGATGGGCAACGTCCTGGCGCCCGACCCGGACCCGTCGGTGCCCGGCTCCCCCTTCCCCGGCTGGGTCGGCACCACCGCCCGGCGCCGCGCGGTGCTGCGCTACGGCGAGAACCCGCACCAGGCCGCCGCGCTCTACGGCGACCCGGAGGTGGCCACGGGCGTGGCCGGCGCGACGCAGCTGCACGGCAAGGAGATGTCGTACAACAACTACGTCGACACCGACGCCGCCTGGCGCGCCGCGCACGACCACGACGGGATCTGCGTCGCGATCATCAAGCACGCCAACCCGTGCGGGATCGCGGTCGCGACGGGTCACGACCCCGATGACGACACCGTGGCCGCGGTCCACCGCAAGGCCCACGCCTGCGACCCCACCAGCGCGTTCGGGGGCGTGATCGCCACGAACACCGAGGTCAGCGTGGCCATGGCCGAGACCGTCTCAGAGATCTTCACCGAGGTGATCGTCGCCCCGTCCTACGCCGACGGCGCGCTCGACGTGCTGACCCGCAAGAAGAACATCCGCGTGCTCACCGCGACCTGGGCGCCGTCTCCGGTCGAGCAGCGACCGATCTCGGGCGGCCTGCTCCTCCAGCAGCGCGACGCCGTCGACGCCCCCGGCGACGACCCGGCGAGCTGGACGCTGGCGTGCGGCGAGGCGGCCTCGCCGGAGGTGCTGGCGGACCTCGCGTTCGCCTGGCGGGCCTGCCGGGCGGTGAAGTCGAACGCGATCCTGCTGGCCCACGACGGCGCCACCGTCGGGGTCGGCATGGGCCAGGTCAACCGGGTCGACGCCGCCCGCCTCGCGGTGACGCGCGCCGGCGACCGCGTGCGCGGCGCGGTGGCCGCCTCGGATGCGTTCTTCCCGTTCCCCGACGGGTTCGAGGTCCTCGCCGAGGCGGGCGTCGCGGCCGTCGTCCAGCCCGGCGGGTCGGTGCGCGACGAGCAGGTCATCGAGGCGGCGCAGCGGGCCGGTGTGACCATGTACCTCACCGGCACCCGGCACTTCGCTCACTGAGCCGCGAGCACCTGCCGCAGCCAGGCGCCGGCGCGGTCCAGGGCGGCCGCGGCCTCGGGGTAGACCCCGACGCCGAGCTGGAAGAAGTGCTGCATCCGCGACCAGACGTCGAGGGTCACCGGGACGTCGGCGAGCGCCGCCGCGCGGGCCACGGCCAGCGCGTCGTCGAGCAGCACCTCGTGGCTGCCGACCTGCACGAGCAGCGGCGGCCACGCGGCGGCGACCTCGGCGGGTGACGCGAGGGCGGGGGAGGCGGCCGGGTCGGCGGGGTCGTGGCCGTCGAGGTACTGGCCGGCCATCCGTCGCAGGCTCTCCCGGCTGCACTCGAGGTCGACGTCGCTGCGCTGCTCGAACGAGCCGGACCGGCACGTGAGGTCCGCCCAGGGCGACATCAGGTAGGCCGCGGCGGGGCGCGGGAGCCCGGCACGGGCGGCGGCGAGGAGCGTCTCGAGCACGAGCCCGCCCCCGGACGACTCGCCGACGAGGACGAGACGGTCGGCGGTGACGCCCTGCTGCTCGAGCAGCCACCGGGCGGCGCGGACCGCGGCGTCGACGTCCTGCGGGTACGGGTGCTCGGGCGCGAGGGGGTAGTCGAGCAGCAGGACGCGGGCGTCCAGGGTGCGGGCGAGGTGGCCCGCGAACTTGTGGCGCGCGGCCGGCGAGGTGATGACGTGCCCGCCGCCGAACAGGTAGAGCACGGTGGCGGTGTGCGTCGGGCCCACCGCCCAGACCCCCGCGACGCCGTCCGCGGCGACGGTCTCGTAGGTGACGTCCTCCGGGGTCGCGGTGAGGTCCTCGGCGTGCTCGCCCGCGGCCCGCTGCTGGTCGAGCGGCATCTCGGCCATGCGCGGCGCCTGCCGCAGCATGTCGGCGAACTGCTCGGCCTCCACACTGGCCACGGCCGTCCTCCTCAGGCGTGTACGGGATCGGTGGACTCGGCGGCGCGGCGGCGCGGCCACTGGCTGATCAGCGTCGCCACCCCGGCGACGAGCAGGAGCGCGGCGAGCGCGACGAGGGTCACGTCGATCCCGGCCGAGGTCGGCGGCCGCGCACCGACGGCCTCGATGACCGCCGTGGCCGCGACGACGCCGATCCCGCCGACGCAGATCAGCGCGGTGAGCATGACCCCGGAGCCCTCCGCCGACCGCTGCGGCGGCAGCACGTTCTGCACCGCGAGCTGGCCGAGCCCGTAGCCCATGCCCGTGGTCAGGCCGCACAGGCCGAGCGCGAGGACGTAGAGCGGCAACGGTCCGGCGACCGCCAGCAGGAGGAGCGCCGGCGTGCACGCCAGCACCGAGACGGCCATGAGGAGGCCGGCGGGCACCTTCGTCGTCAGCCACCCGGACAGCGGCCCGCACGCCGCGAGCCCCACCGAGGACACGACGAACGCCAGCCCGGCGGTGGCGGCGGAGAGACCGCGCAGGGTCTGCAGGTCGATGGTGGCGGCGACGACGTAGCTCACCGTGCCGATGTTGGCCAGCGTCCCGGCGGCGCAGAGCACGACGAACAGGCGGTTGCGCACCAGCGAGGGCCGCACCAGCGGCGCGGGGGCGTGCCGCTCCCGGACCGCGAACGCGACGAGCAGCGCGATCCCCCCGAGCAGCGGTCCCCAGGTCGCCGGGGTGGTCCAGCCCTGGACGCCCACGTCGTCGATCGCGACGCTGACCGCGGCGAGCCCGCCGACGACGGTGAGCACGCCCCACCAGTCCAGCGTGCGCAGGTCCCGCCCGGCCTCCTCGTCCCGGGAGGTCCGCAGGCGCCGGCCGCTCCACAGCGCGAGCAGGGCCACGGGCACGTTGACGAGGAAGACCCAGCGCCAGCCCACCGTCGAGGACAGGACGCCGCCGACGACCGGCCCGAGGGCGGTGCCGACGCCCGCGATCCCGAGGAGCGCCCCGGTGACCCGCGGTCGCTCCTCGGGGGTCGTCGCGTTGGTGACCAGTGCGAAGCTCGCCGGCATGATCAGGGCGGCGCCGACGCCCTGCACCACGCGGGCCGCGATGAGCACCGGGACCGCGGTCGCGAGACCGCACACGAGCGAGCTCAGGCCGAACACCGCGATCCCGGCGAGGACCACCTCCCGGCGCCCGAGCATCTCGCCGAGCCGGCCCGCCGGGATGAGCAGGGCTCCGAGGGCGATCATGTAGCCGCTGAGCAGCCACTGCAGGTTCGTCACCGTCGTGCCGAGGTCGACGGCGATGGTCGGCAGGGCCAGGCCCAGTGAGAAGAAGTCGAGCTGGATGCAGAACAGGCCCGCGGCCACGGGCAGGAACGGCGCTGTCGCACGCAACGTAGTCGCGGACAGCGCCATGCGACGTACGTTAGGGCCTTGCGTCCCGACAGTCATCACTCTGCGTCGAGAGGATCGGAACCGTGACCGCTGCGGACGAGCTCGCCGTGCTGCGCGCCGAGCTCGACGAGATCGACGACGCCCTCTACGACCTCGTGCGACGGCGGATGCGGTGCATCGAGCGCGTCGGCGCGGTGAAGGCGCGGGCCGGGATACCGGTGTTCCAGCCCGGGCGGGCGGCCGAGGTGGAGCGCCAGGCCGCGGCCCGGGCGCGCGAGCACGGCCTCGACGAGGGCCTCCTGGTCCGGCTGGCCGACCTGCTCATGGCGGAGGCCATCCGGATCGAGGAGGGGATCGTGGCTCAGCCCGGGTCGTCGGCGGGGCCGCAGAACTCCCCGCCGACGTAGACGTCGGTGTCGGCGACCCGGTCGCCGACCTCCGCGGCGAACACCTCGGCGTCGTCCTGCGGGCGGTACCCGAGCTCGTGCGCGCCCGCGAGGGCCCAGCGCCGGCGGGTGTTGGCCGAGACGCCCCACACCACGCGGAACCCGGGTGAGCGGCAGGTCAGGGCGGCCTCGACCAGGCGGCCGCAGTCGTCGGGGGAGAGCCAGGTCGCGAGCCCGCGGGCGTCGGTCGGGGCCTCGCGGCACGTCCCGATCCGCAGGCAGACCACGTCGAGGCCGTGGCGGTCGTGGTAGAGGCTGCCGAGCGCCTCCCCGGCCACCTTGCCCACGCCGTAGAAGGTGTCGGGCCGGGGCGGGAGGTCGTCGGGGACGGGGTCGAGGGTGGGGTGGAAGCCGGCGGCGTGGTTGCTGCTCGCGAACACCACCCGCGGCACCCCGGCCCGGCGCGCGGCCTCGAGGACGACGTAGGTGCCGTGGATGTTGGTGGCGAGGATGTCCTCCCACGCCTCCTCGCCGGCGTACCCGCCGAGGTGGACGACGGCGTCGACGTCCCGGCAGGCCCCGACCAGCGCGTCGAGGTCGGTGACGGAGGCGGTGACGGTCTCCTCGTGCCCGCCCGGGTCCGCCGGTCCCTGCACGTCGAGCAGGCGCAGGACGCGGCCGGGTCGGGCGAGACGGGGCCGCAGGTAGCCGCCGATCCGGCCGGCGGCGCCGGTGACGAGGACGCGCTCGGTCATGGGGTGACCCTGCCCGGCCGCCGGACCGTCGGCGACCGGAGCACCGGTCCCGGACCGCTCCCGGTCCCGTCGTGGACCGTCGCTACGCTGCGCCGATCTTCCGGCGGACGAGGGGGCGCGGGTGGGCGGGATCGACTGGGGCCAGGAGTGGCTCGCGTCCCTGATCTGGATCGCCGCGGTCTTCGTCGCGACCGTCGTGGTGGTCGTGCTCGTGGCCGTGGTCCTCGCCCGGACGACCACCTGGGGCCGGCAGGTCCGGCGCCTCGTGGGTCCGTGGTTGCGGCCCGGCGGCGAGGACGGGTGGCGCCCGATCCTGCTCGCGCTCGTGCTCCTGGCGCTGGTCGTCGTCTCGGTGCGGCTCAACGTCCTGCTGTCGTACAACAGCAACGCGCTCTACACCGCGCTGCAGGAGCTCGACGCCGGCGGCTTCTGGGCCGCGGTGGGCGTCTTCGCGGTCCTCGCGACCATCTACGTGGCCCAGGTCCTGGTGGCCTACTACCTGGGTCAGGCCTTCGTGATCCGGCTGCGGGAATGGCTGAACGAGCGGCTGCTCGGCGACTGGCTCGCGGGACGGGCCTACCACCGGTCGCGGTTCACCTCGCACCAGGTCGACAACCCCGACCAGCGCATCCAGGAGGACATCACCTCCTTCGCCGACACGTCCGTCGACCTGTCGGTGGGGCCGTCGGGGGCGGTCAACGCCGTGCTCTCGGTCGCGTCGTTCACCTACGTGCTGTGGGAGCTGTCGGGCCCGTTGTCGATCGCCGGCGTGGAGATCCCGCGGGCGATGACCTTCCTCGCGTTCCTGTACGTGATCGTCGCGACCGTCATCGCGTTCCGGATCGGCAAGCCGCTGATCAGGCTCAACTTCCTCAACGAGGGGCTCGGCGCGAACTACCGGTACGGCCTCGTGCGCGTGCGCGACAACGCCGAGAACATCGCCTTCCTGCGCGGCGAGGCGCCGGAGAAGCGCACGCTCGACTCCCGCTTCGCCGCCGTGATCGCCAACTACTGGCGGATCGTGCGGCGGAACCTGCGGTTCCAGGGCTTCAACCTGGCGGTCACCCAGATCTCGGTGGTCTTCCCGATCGTCATCCAGGCGCCGCGCTTCTTCGCCCAGGCCATCACCCTCGGCGACGTCCAGCAGACCGCGAGCGCCTTCGGCCAGGTGCACGACGGGCTGTCGTTCTTCCGCAACGCCTACGACCAGTTCGCGGCCTACCGCGCGGTGCTCGACCGCCTGACCGGCCTGCTCGACGCGGACGCCGAGGCGCGCGAGCTCCCCGAGGTCGGCGTGACCGAGCGGGGGGACGGGATCGCCGTCCGCGACCTGACCGTGCGCCGACCCGACGGGGAGGTCCTCGTCGACGGCCTGGACCTCGACCTCGGCCCGGGGGACCGGCTCCTCGTCACCGGACGGTCCGGGTCCGGGAAGACGACGCTGCTGCGCAGCCTGGCGGACCTGTGGCCGTTCGCCGACGGTGACGTCGCCCGGCCGTCCGGCCCCCGCGCCGTGTTCCTCTCCCAGCAGCCCTACGTGCCCCTCGGCGACCTGCGCACCGGCGTGACCTACCCCGAGCGGCCCGAGGACGTCGGCGACGACCGGATCGCGGCCGTGCTGCGCGCGGTGTCCCTGGGGCAGCTGGCCGAGCGGCTCGGCGAGGAACGCGTGTGGTGGCGGGAGCTCTCGCCCGGTGAGCAGCAGCGCCTCGGCTTCGGCCGGTTGTTGCTCGCCCGCCCGGACGTGGTCTTCCTCGACGAGGCCACGGCGGCGCTCGACGAGGGGCTGGAGCACGAGCTCTACACGCTGCTGCGCCGGGAGCTGCCGGAGCTGATCGTGGTCAGTGTGGGCCACCGCAGCAGCCTCGAGGCGTTCCACGACACCCGCCTCGACCTGCAGGGCGACGGACGATGGGAGCTCGGCCCGCTGCGGGCGGCCGCGCCGGGCTGAGACGCGGGCCGGTCACCGGGGTGACCCTCGCCCGGGGACTCGGCGACTGTCGGGGGTGTGGGTTAGCGTTCTCCTGTCGTTCGAACACGTGTTCGAGGAGGGCGCTCATGGGCGGTGCGTCGTCGTTGCTCGACGAGCAGGGTTCCCCGTCGCGGCGGTGGTCCGACCTCGGGGTGGTGCGGGCCTCGGAGCTGCGGGGGCGGCGCGCCGGGCGTCGTGGCCCGGCGCCGGTGGAGGAGCGGCCGGAGCCGGTCGCGAGCCCGGCTCCACCGGCGACCCCGGCCACGTCCCCGGTGGAGCCGGCGCCGGTGGAGCCGGCCCCGGTCGACCGCGAGGGCAGCGCGGTGCTGCCGGTGAGCGCGCCGCTGGCCGGGCTGCTGCCCCACGGCGGGCTGCGGCGCGGGTCGGCGGTCGCGGTGTGCGGGTCGACGTCGCTGCTGCTCGCGCTGCTGGCCGAGGCGTCGCGGGCCGGGTCGTGGTGCGCGGTGGTCGGGCTGCCGGACCTGGGGATCCAGGCCGCCGCCGAGGCGGGGCTCGACCTGGCCCGCACGGCGCTGGTGCCCCGGCCCGGCCCGCGCCCGGCGGCGGTGGTGGCGGCGCTGGTCGACGGGGTGGACGTGGTCGTGCTCGACACCACGCTGCCCGGCGTGCGGTGGCCGGCGGGGGAGCGGCAGCGGCTCGGCGCCCGGGTCCGGCAGCGGGGCGCGGTGCTGGTGCCGGTCGGGGCCGCGGGCGCCTGGCCGGGTGCCGAGGTCGAGCTGCGCGCCGAGGGCAGCGCCTGGGCCGGGCTCGGGGGAGACGGCACGGGGCGGCTGCGCTCGCGGCGGGTCCGCGTCCGCTGCGCCGCCCGGGGCCGCCCCGGCGAGCAGGAGGAGCCGCTGCTGCTGCCCGGGCCGGCCGGGACGTGCCTGCCGGACGGCGAGCTGCCGATCGGCGCGCCGCTCACCGGCCCGCCCCGGCGGACGGGGCGGGCGGACGAGCCCCTCCCCGCGCCCGCCCGCATCGGGGTGGCGGGGTGAGCGCGCCGGCGCGGGTGCTCGCGCTGTGGTGTCCCGACTGGCCGGTGGTGGCGGGCGCCGCCGACGCGGGGCTGCCGCCCGCCCGGCCCGCGGCGGTCCTCGCGGCGCACCGGGTGGTGGCCTGCTCGGCGACGGCGCGCGCCCAGGGGGTCCGCCGGGGGCTGCGCCGGCGCGAGGCCCAGGCCCGCTGCCCGGACCTCGCCGTGCTCGCCCGCGATCCCGAGCGCGACGCCCGCTGCTTCGAGCCCGTCGCGGCCGCGGTCGAGGAGCTGGCGCCCGGGGTCGAGGTGGTCCGCCCGGGGCTGGTCGCGCTCTCGGCACGCGGGCCGGCGCGGTACTTCGGCGGCGAGGAGGTCGTGGCCGAGCGCCTGGTCGACCACGTGGCGGGGCGCACCCGCGTCGAGTGCCAGGTCGGGGTGGCCGACGGGCTGTTCGCGGCGGGGCTCGCCGCGCGCCGCTCGCTGCTCGTGCCGCCGGGGGAGAGCCCGGGGTTCCTCGCGCCGCTCCCGGTCACCGAGCTCGAGCTCGAACCGGGGGTCGAGCCCGACACCGCCGGCGCCGACGACGACGCGAGCGCCGCCCGCGCGGAGCTCATCGGCCTGCTGCGCCGGCTCGGGCTGAGCACGCTCGGGGCCTTCGCCGCCCTGTCGGCCACCGATGTGGCCTCGCGCTTCGACGCGGCCGCGGTGCGGGCCCACCGGCTGGCCCGCGGGCTCGACGACCGCCCGCCGTCGCGGCGGCGCATCCCCGACGAGCTCACCGTGGAGCTCCCGCTCGACCCGCCGGTCGACCGGGTCGACGCCGCCGCCTTCGCCGCCCGCTCGCTGGCCGAGCGGCTGCACGAGGCGCTGGGCCGGGCGGGGCTCGCGTGCACGCGCCTCGGGGTGCAGGCGCGCACCACCGAGGGCGAGGAGCTGGCCCGGGTGTGGCGCTGCGCCGAGCCGCTGACCCCGCACGGCACCGCCGACCGCGTGCGCTGGCAGCTCGAGGGCTGGCTGTCGCGGCGGGGTCAGGCCGGGAACGGCCGGGACGGCGGGCTCGTCGTGCTGCGCCTGGTGCCCGAGGAGGTCGTCGAGGCCGGCCGCCTGCAGCTCGGGCTCTGGGGCGAGGTCGGGGTCGCCGACGAGCGGGCCGGGCGGGCGCTCGTGCGGGTGCAGGGCCTGCTCGGTCCCGAGGAGGTGCTCACCGGGGTCGCCGGTGGCGGGCGCGGGCCGGGGGAACGGATCCGGCTGGTCCCCTGGGGGGACGAGCGCACCCCGGCGACCGACCCGGAGGCGCCCTGGCCCGGCGCGCTGCCCGCGCCCTCGCCGGCCCGGGTCCCGCCCGAGCCGCTGCCCGCGCGGGTGCTCGACGCCGACGGCGCCCCGGTGCGCCGGGCCTCCCGCGGCCGGCTCACCGCGTCGCCCGCGCACGTGGCGCTCGGCACCGACCCGGCCGCCCCCACCGCGCCGGTCCGCGCCTGGGGCGGCCCGTGGCCCGACCCCGGCCGTTGGTGGGACCCCCGCGCGGTGGCCGAGGTCGGGGCCGAGGGCAGCGTGCGCATCCAGGTCGTGTGCAGCACCGACGCCGACGAGCTCGCCGCCGGCCGCGACCCCGAGCCCGACCCGGCGGCCGACCTGGCCCCCGACCCGGTCGCCTCCGGTGCCGACGCGGTCGGCCGGGCTCTGCTGCTCGTCCACCGCGACGGCCGCTGGGCGGTGGAAGGGATCTACGACTGATGGGGTGGGGCAATCCGCCGGTGAGCTGGTCGGAGATGGAGCGCCTGCTGTCCGGGCGCCCGTCCGACAACCCCAGCATGCAGGGGCGGGGCAACGGGTCGCGCGACGCGATCCAGGGTCGCGGTGGACGGGACGGTCGCGGGCACCGCGGGAGGCACCGCGGGAGGCACCGCGACGAGCCGCACGAGGGGCACGTCGGTCCCTGGCCGCCGGAGGCGGAGGTCCCGGACGGCTTCGTCCGCGACCCCCTCGCGTTCGACGACAGCGAGCGGGTCGACGGCCCGGGGCGGCTCCGTCCGCCGCGCGACGAGCAGTTCCCCGGCGACGGGGGCGACAGCCCGGCCTGGTCGCGGCACCGCACGCCCTACCGGCCGCCGGCGGGGACGCTGGCCGAGCCCGCCGCGGGCCTGACCGTCCCCTACGCCGAGCTGCACGTGCACTCCAACTTCAGCTTCCTCGACGGCGCGTCACACCCCGAGGAGCTGGTCGAGGAGGCCGCGCGGCTGGGGCTCGAGGCGATCGCGCTCACCGACCACGACGGCATGTACGGGGTGGTCCGCTTCGCCGAGGCGGCCCAGGAGCTGGGAGTCCCGACGGTCTACGGCGCGGAGCTCTCGCTGGGCCTGACCGCCCCGCAGAACGGCGTGCCCGACCCCGAGGGCGACCACCTGCTGGTCCTCGCCCGCGACCCCGACGGCTACCGGGCGATCTCGCGGGCGATCACCGAGGGGCAGATGCACACCCACGGCGAGAAGGGCCGCCCGGTGTACGACCCGGAGCGCGTCGCGGCGACGCTCGGCGGGCACGTGCAGGTGCTGACGGGCTGCCGCAAGGGATCGGTGCGCCGGGCCCTGGCCGCCGAGGGGGCCGACGGCGCGGCGCGCGAGATCGACCGGCTGGTCGCGCTGTTCGGGGCCGAGAACGTCGCGGTGGAGCTCACCGACCAGGGCCTGCCGGACGACACCGAGCGCAACGCGGCGCTCGCCGAGCTCGCCGGGCGCGCCGACCGGGGGCGGGGGCTGCGCACCGTGGCGACCACCGGCGCCCACTACGCGACGCCGGACCGCGCGCGGCTCGCGGCCGCGCTCGGCGCGGTGCGGGCACGTCGCAGCCTCGACGACGCCGAGGGCTGGCTGCCACCGGGCCCGGCGCACCTGCGGTCCGGCGCGGAGATGGCGCAGCGGTTCGCCCGCCACCCGCAGGCCGTCGCCCACGCCGCGCGGCTGGGGCGCGAGTGCGCGTTCGGCCTCGAGCTGCTGGCGCCCGAGCTGCCGCCGTTCGCGGTGCCCGAGGGCGAGACGGAGGCGAGCTGGCTGCGCCGGCTGACGTGGATGGGGGCGGCGGTGCGTTACGGCGACCGGCTGCGCTCGCCCCGGGCGTTCGAGGTGATCGACCACGAGCTCGACGTCATCGAGCGCCAGGGCTTCCCCGGCTACTTCCTCATCGTCGCCGACATCGTGCAGTTCTGCGTCGACCACGACATCTACTGCCAGGGCCGGGGGTCGGCGGCCAACTCGGCGGTCTGCTTCGCGCTGGGCATCACCCACGTCGACGCCGTCGAGATGAACCTGCTGTTCGAGCGCTTCCTGTCCCCGGAGCGCGACGGCTACCCCGACATCGACCTCGACATCGAGTCCGACCGTCGCGAGGAGGCCATCCAGTACGTCTACGCGCGCTACGGGCGCGACCGGGCCGCGCAGGTCGCCAACGTCATCACCTACCGGCCGCGGTCGGCGGTGCGCGACGCGGCCCGCGCGCTGGGGTTCGCGCAGGGCCAGCAGGACGCGTGGAGCAAGCAGATCGACCGGTGGGGTCCGGGGGCGGAGCTCGCCGGGCAGGTGCCCGAGATGCCGGCGGCGGTGGCGTCGCTCGCCGAGCAGATCGCAGGCTTCCCGCGCCACCTCGGCATCCACTCCGGCGGCATGGTCATCTGCGACCGGCCCGTCGACCAGGTGGTGCCCGTCGAGTGGGGGCGGATGCCGGGGCGCAGCGTCATCCAGTGGGACAAGGACGACGCGGCGGCGGTGGGCCTGGTCAAGATCGACCTGCTGGGCCTCGGGATGCTCTCGGTGCTGCACTACGCCGCCGACCTCGTCGCCGAGCACCACGGGGTGCGGGTGAAGCTGCACGACCTGCAGGCCACCGACCCGGCGGTGTTCGCCATGCTCGCCGAGGGCGACTCGGTGGGCGTGTTCCAGGTCGAGTCCCGGGCGCAGATGGCGACGCTGCCGCGGCTGCGACCGCGGACGTTCTACGACCTGGTCGTCGAGGTCGCGCTCATCCGGCCCGGGCCGATCCAGGGCGGGTCGGTGCACCCCTACATCCGGCGCCGCAACGGGCTGGAGCGCATCGTCTACGACCACCCGCTCTGCGAGCCCGCGCTGGAGAAGACCCTCGGGGTGCCGCTGTTCCAGGAGCAGCTCATGCAGCTCGCGGTCGACGTCGCCGGCTTCTCCGCCGCCGAGGCCGACGAGCTGCGCCGGGCGCTGTCCGCCAAGCGCTCCTCCGAACGGATCGAGCGGATGCGCGAGCGGTTCTACGAGGGCATGGCGGCCAACGGCATCACGGGCGACCTCGCGGACACGATCTTCGGGAAGACCAAGGCGTTCGCGAACTTCGGCTTCCCGGAGAGCCACTCGATCAGCTTCGCGTCGCTGGTCTACGTCAGCGCCTGGTACAAGCTCTACTACCCGGCCGCCTTCTGCGCGGCGCTGCTGCGCGCCCAGCCGATGGGCTTCTACTCGCCGCAGTCGCTCACGGCCGACGCCCGCCGGCACGGGGTGGTGGTGCTCGGCCCGGACGTCCTGGTCTCCGCCGACACCCCCGGTCTCGAACCGCACCCCGACAGCACCGGCGGGGTCGCCGTGCGCCTCGGGCTCGCCGGGGTGCGCGGGCTCGGCGACGAGGTGGCCGCCCGGATCGTGGCCCGCCGGGACGGCACGGAGGACGGCGCCGAGCGGGGTCCCTACCGCGACGTCGCCGACCTCGCCCGGCGCGCCGAGCTCACCACCGCCCACGTCGAGGCCCTCGCGACGGCCGGGGCCCTGGGGTGCTTCGGGCTCGACCGCCGCGAGGCGCTGTGGGCGGCGGGCGCCGCGGCGGCGGGGGTCGGGGTGGTGCGCGACGGCGTGCGCCACGACCGCCTGCCCGACACCGCCGTCGGGCTCGAGGCGCCCGCGCTGCCGGGCATGAGCGCGGTCGAGCTCACCGTCGCCGACGTGTGGGCCACCGGGCTGACCCCCGACAGCCACCCCGTGACCCACCTGCGCGCCGCGCTCGACGAGCGCGGCGCGCTGTCGGTGGCCGCGGTCGCCCGCGTGCCCGAGGGCGAGCGCATCGAGGTCGGCGGGGTGGTGACCCACCGCCAGCGCCCCGCCACCGCGGGCGGCACGACGTTCCTCAACCTCGAGGACGAGACGGGCATGCTCAACGTCGTCTGCTCGGAGGGCCTGTGGGCGCGCCACCGGGTGGTGGCCCGCACCAGCGCCGCGCTCGTGATCCGCGGGCGCGTCGAGCGGGCCCACGACGCCCCGAGCGTGGTCAACCTCGTCGCCGATCGCGTCGAACGCCTCGACCTGCGCGTCCCCTCGAGCTCGCGGGACTTCCGGTGACGCGGGCGCCGGGGTCAGCCGCCGATGATCGGCTTGCCCATCGGCAGGGCCTTGCCGCCGGTGGCCTGGCCGAGGGCGTCGACGAAGAGGTAGACGCCGACGAGGGTGAACGCGAACACCGCGATCCCCCCGCCGAACAGCAGCCCGGTCGAGCCGTTGGCCGTGCCCAGCAGCACGAGCAGCAGTGCGGCGTCGACCAGCACGAACAGCAGCGTGAAGATCGACGGCAGGCGCAGCGAGGCCAGGGTGAGCACGACGATGCCGACCAGCCAGGACAGCAGGAAGGTCTCCTGCGCCCCGGTGGCGACGGCGGTGTCGGTGGAGGTCGGCCCGAACCAGTCGGCGCCCAGCGCCGTCGCGAGCACGGCGAAGCTCAGCCAGAAGCCCGCGAAGATGCCGAAGATGGCGGCGACGGGCCCGGCCCCGGTGCGGATCGCCCAGAACGTGGCGATCAGCTGCCCGATGCCGGTGCACATGAACAGGATCGGGAGCATGCCCACGAGCGCCGTGCTCGAGGCCCCGGTGAACCCGACGAGGTAGAGGCCGAGGGCCACCGATCCGACGACGAAGGTGGGTACGCCCACCAGTGCCGGGTTGGCGGCGGCTGCTGCCGCAGCGGCCTCGTCCGCGCCGGTGTCGGCTGCCGCGTGGGCGGCGGTGGGTCGCTCGTCGATCGTGCTCATCCCCAGCTCCTCCGTGTCCGACCGGGACCACGCGATGGGGGCTCCCCCCGGCGATGCGCCACGGAGCGCAACGACGTGGTCCCGATGCGCAGTCGAGTGTGGTGTGGGGCATGTCACGAGGGGCACCGGCCGAACGGACGGGCACAACAGGAGGGGGCACCTGCCCGACCGCATCGTGTACCGATCCAGGGCACGATGGGTCTCCATGGGGCGACGGAGGGGCGGACCGGTGCTGCGGGAGATCGCCCGGGGAGTGGTCGCGGGGGCCGTCGGCACCGGGGCGATGAGCCTCGCGGCCGTGATCCGCCGCCGCCGCTACGCCCGCCGGCAGGGCATCGACGCCTCCGAGATCGACGTCATCCTCGACTACGACGACAGCGAGCACGTCGTCATCGCGGCGTCGACGCTGCTGCGCCACGTCATCGGCTGGGCGCCGCGCTCCGCGGAGGGGCGCGAGGCCCTCTTCTGGCTCGTGCACTGGGGCTACGGGTCGGCGGTCGGCACCGCCCACGTCGGCCTCCAGCACCTCCTGGGCCGCGAGCCGGGCCCGGGGCTGGCCTTCTTCGCCGGGAGCCAGGCGATGGCCCTCGGCCTCTTCCCGGTGCTCGGCGACACCCCGCCACCGTGGCGCTGGGAGCGTCGGCTGCTCGTGACGAGCTTCGTGCAGCACGGCATCTACGCCGGCGCCGTCGCGGCGGCGAACACGGCGACGGCGCGGATGATCACCAGGCGCTAGGTTCCCCGGACCGTGGCCGCTCCTCGCACCGCTCTCGGGCTCGCCGGTGCCTTCGTCACCGGCGGGTTCATCGTGGCCCAGGCGCGGGTCAACGCCGAGCTCGGCGTGGCCCTCGGCGACGGGGTGCTCGCCGCGGTCGTCTCGTTCGGTCTCGGCCTGGTCCTGCTGCTCGTGCTCCTGGCGCTGCTGCCCGCGGGGCGGCGCGGGTTCACGCGCGTCCGGGCCGCCCGGCGCCGGGGCACCCTGCGGCCCTGGCAGCTGCTCGGCGGTCTGGGCGGGGCGCTGCTCGTCGCCGGGCAGGGCCTCACCGCCCACGTGCTCGGCACCGCCCTGTTCACGATCGCCGTCGTCGCCGGCCAGTCCAGCGGCGGCCTCGTCGTCGACCGCGTCGGGCTCGGGCCGGCGGGACCGCGGCGCACGACGCCGCCGCGGGTGCTCGGCGCGGTCCTCATGCTCGGGGCGGTCGTGCTGTCGGTGGCGCCGTCGGTGAGCACCGAGGCCCCGTGGCGCTCGCGCTGCTCCCGCTCGCCGCCGGCGTCGCGATCGCCACGCAGCAGGCGCTCAACGGGCGCGTCGCCGCCGCGGCCAGCGGGGCCGGGGCGGGCGGGACCGCCGGGGACGGAGACAGCCCGGGCGAGCGCGACTCCGTCGTCGCGTCCGTGCTGCCCGCGGCCACGATCAACTTCGTCGTCGGGCTCGCCGCGCTCGTCGTCGCCGGGGTCGTCGCGGTGCTGCTGCTCGGACCGCCGCACCCGTTCCCGAGCGCCTGGTACCTCTACCTCGGCGGGCCGTTCGGCGCGATCTTCATCGGGCTGAGCGCATGGATCGTCGGGCAGATCGGGGTCCTGCTGCTCTCGCTCGGTGCCGTTGCCGGGCAGATCGTGGGCTCGCTGGCGTTCGACCTCGCGCTCCCGTCGGTGGCGGGCACCCCGAGCGCCACCACCGTCCTCGGCGCGCTGCTCACGCTGGTCGCGGCGGGGGTGGCGTCGGCGCCGTGGCCGCTGTCCCGGCCGCGGCGACGGTCGGCTCCGCGGGAGACGGGGTCCGACCTGCCATCATGAGGTCGTGACCGCGACCAAGCTGGACGGGAAGGCCACCCTCGCCGCGATCCTGGAGGACCTGCGCGCCCGGGTGGAGAAGCTCACGGCCGCCGGCCGCACACCCGGTCTCGGCACCGTCCTGGTCGGCGACGACCCGGGCTCGCACTCCTACGTCAAGGCCAAGCACAGCGACTGCGCGAAGGTCGGGATCGACTCGATCCGCCGCGACCTGCCCGCCGACGCCACCCAGGCCGACGTCGAGCGCGCGATCGACGAGCTCAACGCCGACCCGGCGTGCACCGGCTACATCGTCCAGCTCCCGCTGCCGAAGGGCCTGGACTCGGGCGCGGTGCTGGAGCGCATCGACCCCGACAAGGACGCCGACGGGCTGCACCCCACCAACCTCGGGCGCCTCGTGCTCCAGGAGCCGGGCCCGCTGCCGTGCACGCCGCGCGGCGTGGTCGAGCTGCTGCGCCGCTACGACGTGCCGCTGAACGGCGCGAAGGTCACCGTCCTCGGCCGTGGCGTGACGGTCGGGCGCCCGCTGGGCCTGCTGCTGACGCTGCGCTCGGTCAACGCCACCGTGACCCTGTGCCACACCGGCACCAAGGACGTCGCCGCCGAGCTGCGCGCCGCCGACGTGGTCGTCGCGGCGGCCGGGGTGCCCGGGCTCGTCACCGCGGACATGGTCAAGCCGGGCGCGGCGGTGCTCGACGTCGGCATCACGCGCGGCGAGAACGGGCTGGTCGGCGACGTGGCCCCCGAGGTCGCGGAGGTGGCCTCGTTCCTCGCCCCGGTCCCCGGCGGCGTCGGCCCGATGACGCGCGGGATGCTGCTCACCAACGTCGTCGAGCGCGCCGAGCGGATGAGCGGATGAGCACCGGATGACCGCCGTGACACCCCGCCCGGGCCCGCCCCCACAGGCGCCGCCGTCGCGGCAGGCGCCGCCGTCGCAGCAGGGACCCCCGGCGCCGCAGGAACCCCCGCCCGTCACCCCCGCGCCGCCGCCCGACGAGAGCCCCACCGAGATGCTCCCGGCGGGCCGGCACGCGCGCCCACGCCGCACCCGCGCCGAGCTGCTGCGCAAGCTCCGCGGGCACCTGGCGTTCCTCGCGGTGATGGTCGTCGTGGTCGTCGCGTTCGGGCGGATCGGCCTGCAGCACTGGCGTGAGGGCACCACCGAGCTGGGCCTCGCGCTGCTGCTCGCGGGGGTCCTGCGCGCGAGCCTCACCCGCACCGCGGCGGGCCTGCTCGCGGTGCGCAGCCGGCGCGTCGACATCGTCACGTACGTGCTCTTCGGACTGGTCATGATCGCGGTCTCGCTCACGATCACCGGTGGCCCACTCGCCTACCGATGACGTGCCGGTGACACCGCCCACCTGGGTATTCCTCACCCGTCGTGGTCGCCGGACGCGTTGATAGCGTGCGGTCAAGTCAGCCGGGCGTCGGTGGTCGGCGCCCCAGGAGGAGGTCTCCCGAGTCGTGGCGAAGATCAAGGTAGAGGGCACCGTCGTCGAGCTCGACGGTGACGAGATGACCCGGATCATCTGGCAGTTCATCAAGGACAAGCTGATCCACCCGTACCTCGACATCGACCTCGAGTACTACGACCTGGGCATCGAGCACCGCGACGAGACCGACGACCAGGTCACGGTCGACGCGGCCAACGCGATCAAGAAGCACGGCGTCGGCGTCAAGTGCGCGACCATCACGCCGGACGAGGCGCGGGTCGAGGAGTTCGGGCTCAAGCGGATGTACCGCTCGCCCAACGGGACGATCCGCAACATCCTCGGCGGCGTCATCTTCCGCGAGCCGATCGTCTGCCAGAACATCCCGCGCTACGTCCCGCACTGGACGAAGCCGATCGTCGTCGGCCGCCACGCCCACGGCGACCAGTACCTGGCCCAGGACTTCAAGGTCCCCGGCCCCGGCACGGTCACCATCAGCTACACGCCCGACGACAGTGCCGACGGTTCCGGGGCCGAGCCGATGGAGTTCCAGGTCGCGAAGTTCCCGGAGAACGGGGGCGTCGCGCTGGGCATGTACAACTTCCGGGACTCGATCGTCGACTTCGCCCGCGCCTCGCTGCGCTACGGGCTGGACCGCAACTACCCGGTCTACATGTCGACCAAGAACACCATCCTCAAGGCGTACGACGGCATGTTCCGCGACACCTTCGAGGAGATCTTCGAGTCGGAGTTCAAGGCCGACTTCGAGAAGGCGGGCCTGACCTACGAGCACCGCCTCATCGACGACATGGTCGCCGCCGCCCTGAAGTGGGAGGGCGGGTACGTCTGGGCCTGCAAGAACTACGACGGCGACGTGCAGTCCGACATCGTCGCGCAGGGCTTCGGCTCGCTCGGCCTCATGACCTCGGTGCTCATGACGCCCGACGGCACGGTCGAGGCCGAGGCGGCCCACGGCACCGTGACCCGGCACTTCCGCCAGCACCAGCAGGGCAAGGAGACGTCGACCAACCCGGTCGCGTCGATCTTCGCCTGGAGCCGTGGCCTGTCCCAGCGGGGCAAGCTCGACGGCAACGACGCCCTCGTCGACTTCGCGCAGAAGATGGAGGACGTCTGCGTGAACACGATCGAGAGCGGCAAGATGACCAAGGACCTGGCGCTGCTCATCGGCAAGGACGCCGACTACCTCAACACCCAGGACTTCCTGGACGCGATCGACGAGGGCCTGCAGAAGGCCGTCGCGAGCTAGCCGCGAGCCGGCACGCTCCTCGGGCCCCTTCCCGCACGTCGGGGAGGGGCCCGACGCGTGTCCGGGCGCACACGGTGACGGGGACGGCCACGGACGGGTACGGCGCGGGGCGGTTGGGCATCCCGCCGCCGACCACGCCCCCACGTCCGCCACCGCGCGGCGTGACCTCGAGCCCCGGAGGGCCTCGATCGCTGAGAGACTCACGTCCATGGACGAGGCGCCCGCGTCCCGGGACATCGAGCGAGGGCACTCGCCCTCGCGCGGTCACGTCATCGGTGAGGGCCTCGCCTGGACCGCCCGGTGGAGCCTGCGGTTCCTGCTGGTGGCGGCCGCGCTGACGCTGCTCGGCCTGCTGTCCGTCTGGCTCTGGGCGATCGTCTTCCCGGTGTTCCTCGGGCTCGTCATCGCGACCGTGCTGGAGCCGCCGGTGACGCGCCTGCGCCGCCGCGGCGTGCCGGCCGCGCTGGCCACCGCGCTGGTGCTCGTGCTGGGGCTCGGCGTCCTCGGGGGGATCGTCGCGCTCATCGCCCCGGCCGTCGCGGGGCAGGCGCCGGCGATCGTCCAGGGCGCGATCCAGGGCATCCAGCAGATCCAGAACTGGTTGCAGGGCCCGCCGTTCAACCTGGGCGCGAGCCAGATCGGCGGCTACGTCCAGATGGCGACCGAGCGCCTGCAGCAGAGCGCGGGCCAGATCGCCACCGGCGTCCTCACCGGCGTCACCACCGTCGCCAACGGCGTCGTCAACGCGGTGCTCGCGCTCGTCCTCGCGTTCCTGTTCGTCAAGGACGGCCCGAAGTTCCTGCCCTGGCTGCAGCGTGTCGCCGGCCCGACGTCGGGCGGGCACCTCGCCGAGGTCGGCCGCCGCAGCTGGCGCAGCCTCGGCGGGTTCATCCGCAGCCAGGCGATCATCGGCTTCGTCGACGCGGTGTTCATCGGCATCGGGCTGGTGATCTTCGGGGTGCCGCTGGCGCTGCCGCTCGCCGTGCTGACGTTCTTCGGCGCGTTCATCCCGATCGTCGGCGCGCTCGTGGCCGGCGCCCTGTCGGTGCTCATCGCGCTCGTCGTGCAGGGCCTCGGCACCGCGATCGGGGTGCTGATCCTCATCCTCGCCGTGCAGCAGATCGAGGGGAACCTGCTCCAGCCGCTCGTGCAGGGCCGCGGCCTGGGGCTCAACGCGGCGCTGGTGATCCTCGCCGTGACCGCCGGCTCGAGCCTCGCCGGCATCGCCGGGGCGTTCCTCGCGGTGCCCGTCGCGGCGGTGATCGCCGAGATCCTGCGCTACATCGGCCAGCAGATCGACGTCCGGACCGGGGAGCGGGCGGCGTCCCCCGACGAGGCCGCGGCGTCGGAGACCCCGGAGCCCGACGAGGAGCCGACGGGCGTGCGGCCGGTCGAGGAGGCGCTCGGCACCCAGGACGGGAGACCGGAGGGCGCCTCGCCGGACACCCCGCTCGACACCCGGGCCGACACCCCGCCCGACACCCCGCCCGACACCCCGCCCGACACCCCGCCCGACAGCCAGGCCGACCCCGGCGTGCCGTCGCGGGACGGCGCGCCGGAGGGCCGGGGCGGGTCGGGGTCGTCGTTGCGGTCCTGACCCGGCTCAGGGCTCAGCTGGTGACCCGGCTCGTGACCCGCTCGTGACCAGGCGCTGCGTGCTGCGCCGGAAGGCCCAGACGGTGATGACCAGGGCGACGACGGACAGCGGCGTGCCCATGACGATGCGGGCGACGCCGAGGGCCCCGGTGGCCTCGGCGACGTAGAGCCACTGCTGCACGGCGAAGCGGGCGCCGAACACGAGGGCCGTCGCGACGGTGGCGACGTCGTGGGCGCGCAGGACGGCACGGTCGGCGCGCCAGTCGTGCGCCCCGCCGTGCAGGGCGTTCCACACGAGCCCCGTCACCGGGCGGCGGGCGATCACCGTGGCCAGCGTGGCGACGAACCCGGCCAGCGAGATCCAGATGCCGATCGCGAAGAAGTCGCGCGCCGACCCCGTCCAGGCCACGAGGCCCGCCGCGACGGCGACGCCGACGAGGCTGCCGAGCGCGGACGCGACGCGCTCGCCCCGCAGCAGCCGGAACACGGTCAGCCCCAGGCCGGCGGCGAGCGAGACGGCGATCGTGACGCCCAGCGGGAGGAACGCGTTCGCCGTGACGAACACGATCACCGGGACCGCCGAGGAGACGAACCCCAGAGGTCCGCCCACCTGCTCGAGGACGGTCGGCGTCCTCCGGGTCGGCGTCGGGGGGACGGTCACCGGAGCGGTCGGGGGGTCCTCCTCGGACGGGGCGTGGGGGTGGCGGTGCTCGGTCATGGTCATCCCGTCCTCCGGGCGGCAGGCGTGGCCGGCGTGGCCGGCGTGCTGGAGGACAGGGAACTCCGTGCCGCAGCGGCACACTCAACGTCGCGTCGCTGTGACCCGCCTCTCCGACGAGCGATGCGGCGTCGCTCCCACCGATCGTCAGGACGGCCACGTCCTCGCGAGACGACACGCCGCGGCGCCCGCCCCGCGAGCGAGGTCGGGCGCCGACGACCGGCGGGATCACCGCCCGAGCAGGACCGCGCGCGGGTTGCGGAGCAGGGCGACGGTCTCGTGGCGGCGCACCCAGGAGACGACCGCGACGAGCACGAGCACGACCGCCGGGACGAGGATCATCGTGCCGCCCAGCGTGGACGCCGTGATGATCACGGCGCCGGTCATCAGCGCGACGCACCCGGCGGCGGCGAGGCCGGCGAGCCGGGGGACGAGCAGCCCGACGGCCGCGGCGAGCTCGACGACGCCGATCGCCACGGTGCCCGCGGTGCCGATCCCCATCATCGCGAAGCCGGCGACGACCATCGGCTCGAGCGAGATCTTGCCGGCAGCGGAGAACAGGTAGACGGCGGCCAGCAGGACCTGGAGCACGCCGAGGGCCCAGCGGACGGCGCGGGGACGCGTGGTGGCGGTGGTGACGGTGGCGGTGCTCATCGTGGACTCCTCAGCTGCTCAACCCCTTGGTTGAGTATGAAATCAGGACTGAAGAGTCCGGTCAAGGGGTCAGACGAGATCGAGCTCGTACGACTGGCCCCGGACCTCACCCCCGAACTCGGTGTGGCTCGCCTCGCCGGGGAGGACGAACCCGGCCTCGAGGTAGAGGTGGCGGGCGGCCGCGAGGGGCTCGTTGGTCCACAGCACGAGGCGGGCGGCGCCGGTGTCGCGCGCGAAGTCGACGCACCGCGTCACGAGCCGGCGCCCGACGCCGTGTCCGCGCGCGACGGGGTCGACGAGCAGCAGGCGCAGGCGCGCCGTCTCCTCGTCCTCGCGCACGCACAGCACGCTGCCGACGCGCACGCCGTCGAGCTCGGCGATCCACCCGGCGTCGCGGCCCGGCACGGCGTCGGTGGCGAAGCGGGCGACGATCGGCGCCGTCACCGCGTCGATCGCCCACCCGTACTCGGCGGCGTAGAGCTCGCCGTGGGCCTGGAGCACCCAGCCCAGGTCCCCGGGGCGGCCCAGGTCCCGGATCGTCACCTCACCCATCACGACCTCCTCACTGAAACGACTGTTTCAGTGAAGCACACTGCAGGGGTGACCGGGAACGGGTCGGCGCGGCAGCAGGAGCTGCTCGAGGCCGCGTACGCGTGGGTGCTCGAGCACGGCTGGGCGGGGATGAGCCTGCGCCCGCTGGCGGAGGCCATCGGGTCGAGCCCCCGCGTGCTGCTGTTCCTCTTCGGCAGCAAGGACGGGCTGGTGCGCGCCCTGCTCGCGCGCTCGCGCACCGACCAGCTCGCCGTCGTCGACGCCGTCGGCGAGGGCGGGGAGCTCGCCGAGGTCGCGGCCCGGGTGTGGGCGTGGCTCGCCGCGCCGGAGCACCGCGCCCTGCTGCGGCTCTGGCTCGAGGCCTACACGCACTCGGTCAACGACGCCGGCGACGGCCCGTGGGCGGGGTTCGCCGCGCGGACCGTCGCCGACTGGGACGCCCTCCTCGCCGAGCACCAGGCCGTCGACGACCCGGCCGAGCGCGCCCTGCTGCTCGCCGTGCTGCGCGGGGCCCTGCTCGACCTGCTCGCCACCGGCGACGCCGCCCGGCTCGACGCCGCCGTCGCCGCCCACCTCGCGACGCTCTGAGCTCCTCCGCCGCCGTGTTCCAGCCTGGCGTCCACGCTGACGCTCAACGGCAGGAAAGCCCCCACGATCACCGGGGTGATCGCGCGGGATGGGCGTGGGGGAGAGGCAGTCCCCGGGCCGCGAGGACGGCGCGCAGCCGGTCGGGCCGGTCGGTGATGACGCCGTCCACGCCCGCGTCGAGCACCGCGCCCATCGTCGCCTCGTCGTCGACCGTCCAGACGATCACCGGCAGCCCCGCGGCGTGGGCCTCGTCGACGAGCGCGCGGGTGGTGAACGGCCGGTAGCCGGGGTCGGTGACCGTGGCGTCCTGCGGCTCCCCGTGCAGCGGCGACAGGGCGGCGACCCCGAGCGACGCCGCCGCCCGCACCACGCTGCCGCCGAACGCGTCGACGTCGAGCCCGCCCAGCCACGGCGAGGCACCCGGGGCCCCGACCTCGAGGAAGTCGGGCTCGGTGAGCGCGACGGTCGGCAGCTCCGGCGCCGCCGCGCGGGCGAGGCGCAGCGCGCCCCAGTCGAAGCTCTGGATCGTGGTCCGGCCGGCGATACCCGCGGCGCGGACCTCGTCGACGACGCGGCGGACGAACACCTCCCGCGGCGCTGTCTCCGCGGGCGCCGCCGCCTCGACCTTCGTCTCGACGTTGAACCGCACGTCGTCCGCGCCGTGGCGGCTCACGAGGTCGGCGACCTCGGCCAGCGTCGGCATCCGCGCGCCCGGCGCGAGCTGCTGCTCGGGCTGCCCCTCGCGACGCTGCGACCCGCAGTCGAGCGTCCGGACCTGCGCGAACGTCAGGTCCCTGACGTACCGGCCGACGTAGGGGAACAGCGGGTCGCCGGGCGTCGCGGGTGCGGTGTCCCGGCAGCGGCGCGGGTCGGTGCGGCGGTCGTGGGTGATGACGTCGCGGCCGTCGGCGGTGATCTGCACGTCCATCTCGAGCGTGCTCACGCCCAGCTCCAGCGCGCGGGCGAAGGCCGGCAGCGTGCTCTCGACGGTGAGGCCGAGCCCGCCGCGGTGGGCCTGGACGTCGATCACCCGGGGCGGCGCCGGCGCGGGCACGCACGCGGTGACGAGCAGCAGGAGCAGGACCGCGAGGCGCACCACGTCACCGTGGTGCCCCGGGGCGAACGCGGGGTGAACCTCAGGCGGCGAGCCCGACCAGCGCGGCCAGGATCGTCGCGAGCCCGAGCACGAGGAACGCCGCGGGGAAGCCGCCGACGGCCGTCGCGACGGCCGCCCCGCCCGCCGGGGCGAGCGCGACCGCGAGCGTCACGGGGGCGGAGAAGACGCCGTTGACCCGGCCGAACGCGCGGGTGCCCCAGCGGTCGGCGACGGTCGAGGCCTGCAGCAGCGTGTGCAGCCCGCGTCCCGCGCCCGCGACGACCGCGAGCGCGACGAGCAGCACCGTCGGCCCGGGCACGAGCGCCAGCGCGACGACCCCGGTGCTGCCCAGGAGCAGGACGCCGGCGACGCGCGTGCGCGGGGTCGAGTGCCGGACCAGCGGGACGAAGGCGAGCCGGCCCGTCACCTGCCCGACGCCGGTGAGCCCGAGCGCGAGCGCGGCCGTGCCCAGGTCCAGACCGCGCCCGACGAGCAGCGGGACGAGGTTGATGGTCGTGGCGTAGAGGCCGAACGCGCCGACCGTCATCACCGTCGCGACGACGGCGAAGCGGGGGCTGCGCAGGACGGCGCGGGCGTGGTCGGCGTCGCTCGTCCCGTCGCCCGCCGCGCCGGGACGCTCGTGCGCCCGCCACGGCGGGGTGAGGAAGGCGGCGTGCAGGGGGACGGTGACGACGGCGAGCACCACGGCGAGCACGAGGAAGACACCGCGCCAGCCCAGCGGGCCGAGCAGGGCGGCGGTCAGGGGTGCGAAGACGGTGCTCGCGAAGCCGGCGACGAGGGTGACCGTCGTCAGCGCGCGCACCCGGTCGTCGCCGTACCAGCCGGTGAGCGCGGCGAAGGCCGGCGGGTAGAACGTCGCGGCCTGGGCGAGGCCCGCGAGGGCCCAGGCGGCGTAGAACAGCGGCAGGGTCGGCGCCGTGGCGATGGCCACGGTCGCGAGGACGCCGACGACCGAGCCGGTGGTCATCACCACGCGCGGGCCGTGGCGGTCGATCAGCCGGCCGACGACGATGCCGGCGCCGGCCGAGACCAGCGCGCCGACCGAGAACGCGCCCGTGGCCGCCGCGACCGACCAGCCGGTGTCCGCGCTGATCGCCCCGACGAGCACCGGGAACGCGTAGTAGAGGACGCCCCAGCTCACGATCTCGGTGACGCACAGCGCGGCCAGCGCGCGGCTCCGGGGCTCCACGCCGCCCACCCTGGACCAGCCCGGACCGACGGGCCCGACGTGTCGCGACGGCGACGGTGTGGCGGTCCCGACGACCGGTGCGAGCGATGCCGCATCGCGCGCACGGGCGCGTAGGTTCGGGACGTGGTCTTCCTCGCCGATCTCCCGGACCCCGCGCCGCTGCCGCGCGGGCTGGTGGAGCTGCCGGAACCGCCGGAGCCGTCGCGCACCGACGTCGAGATCGCGCTCGGGCGGGCCGCGGAGGGCGCGCTCGCCGGCGACCCCCAGGACCCCGCCGCGCTGCGCGAGGCGACGACGCTGCTCGCGGCGCGGGGCGAGCAGCTCGACGCGCTGCTCGCGCTCGCCGCCGCCCGCCGCGACGCGCACCTCCGCGCCGAGGGGCGCCCGGGCGTCGTCACCTACAGCCCCAAGGTCTTCGTCCCGCTGACCCGGCTGTGCCGCGACCGCTGTCACTACTGCACGTTCGCGACGGTCCCGGGACGCCTGCCCGCGGCCTACCTCGAGCGCGACGAGGTGCTCGAGATCGCCCGCGCCGGCGCCGCGCAGGGCTGCACCGAGGTGCTGTTCACCCTCGGCGACCGACCCGAGGAGCGCTGGTCGGCGGCCCGCGAGTGGCTCGGCGCGCGGGGCCTGGGCACGACGCTCGACCACGTGCACGACGCGGCGCGGGCGGTCCTGCACGAGACCGGGATGCTCCCGCACCTCAATCCCGGCGTCATGGACCTCGTCGAGCTGCAGCGGCTGCGGGCCGTGTCGCCGTCGATGGGGATGATGCTCGAGACCACGGCGAGGCGGCTGTGGTCGCGGCCCGGCGGCGCGCACTACGGCTCGCCGGACAAGGAGCCCGCGCTGCGCCGCCGCGTCGTCGACGACGCCGGGCGGGCGCGCGTGCCGTTCACCAGCGGGATCCTCGTCGGGATCGGCGAGCACCGGGCCGAGCGGGCGCAGTCGCTGCTCGTGCTCGCGGAGTCGGCGCGCCGCGGCGAGCACCTGCAGGAGGTCATCGTCCAGAACTTCCGCGCCAAGCCGGACACGGCGATGCGCGGGGAGCCCGACGCCGAGTTCGACGCGTTCGTCGCGGCCGTCGCGGTGGCGCGGCTGATCATGCCACTCGGTGTCAGTGTCCAGGCGCCGCCGAATCTGGCGGGGGAGCTGGACGACGCGGGAGACGGAGCGCAGCGGAGCTCGACCATCGATGCGGGAGACGGAGCGCAGCGGAGCTCGACCATCGACGCCACGAGCGCGGCCCAGGACCAGGCCCTGCTGCTGCGCGCGGGCATCGACGACTGGGGCGGCGTCTCCCCGGTCACGCCCGACCACGTCAACCCCGAACGCCCCTGGCCCGGGCTCGACGCCCTGCGCGAGGTGACGGCCGCGGCGGGGTTCACCCTCACCCCGAGGTTGACCATCTATCCCCGCTACGTGCGCGACCCGAACCGGTGGCTGCACCCCGACCTCGTCGACCCGGTCATCGCGCTCGCCGACCCCGACGGGCTGGCCCGGGTGCGCCGGCCGGCGGCGGCCCGGTGAGTCTGCGCTCCCACCTCGCGCGCGCCGAGGCCGACCCCGCCGGCCTGTCCGACGAGGCTTACGTCGACCTGCTCGGCGCCGACCGCGAGGAGCTCGAGGCACTCGCCGCGCTCGCCGACGGGGTGCGGCGCGACGTCGTCGGCGACCAGCTGACCTTCGTCGCCAACCGCAACCTCGACACGGCCGTCGTCCGGGACCCCGACCACACCACGGCCCTCGTCGACGAGGCCTGGGCGCTCGGGGCCACGGAGGTCTGCGTGCAGGGTCCGCTGCCGCCCGACGTCGGGGACCGCGCGCCGCTCGACCTCGTCACGCTGATCACCGGCCGGGTGCCGCTGCACCTGCACGCGTTCCGCCCCGCGGAGGTCGCCGACGCCGCGGCGCGCCTGGGCGTCGACGCCCGCGACTTCCTCGTCGCCGCGCGCGAGGCCGGGCTCGGGTCGGTGCCGGGCACCGCGGCGCGCATCCTCGACGACGACGTCCGGGCCCTGCTCACCGGCGGCGCCGACATCCCCGCGGCGCGCTGGACCGAGCTCGTCACCACCGCGCACGAGGTCGGGCTCCGGTCCACCGCGACGATGGTCTACGGGCACGTCGAGACCCCGGCGCAGCAGGTCGCGCACCTGCGGGCGCTCGCGGCGATCCAGGACCGGACCGGTGGGTTCACCGAGTTCATCCCCATGCCCATCCAGCCCGAGGCGCTGCCGCCGGAGCTGCGAGATGGGGGCTTTCCTGGCCTTGGACGCCAGCGTGGACGCCAGGCTGGCAACCCCAGCGCCCGGGAGACGCGGGCGCTGTACGCGGTGGCGCGGCTGGTGCTGCACGGGCGGATCGACCACGTGCAGGCCGCCTGGCCCAAGCTCGGCCCCGGGCTCACGACCGCCGTGCTGCGCGGGGGTGCCGACGACGCCGGCGGGCTGCTGCTCGACGGCGCGATCGACCCGGCCGCCGGGGCGGAGGCGGGGCGCCAGCTCACGCTCGCGCAGGTCGAGGAGCTCGCCGCCGCGCTCGGCCGCGCCGCGCGTCAGCGCACGACCCTCTACGACGACGCGCCCGCCGACCGGCAGGCGGTGCTGCGGGAGGCGCAGCCCAGGTGAGCACGGTGAGCACCGACGTCGACGTCGCGGTGGTCGGGGCCGGGTTCGCCGGCATCGGCCTGGGCATCCGCCTGGCCCGGCGACGGCGCGAGTCGTTCGTCGTCCTCGAGCGCGCGCCCGGGGTCGGCGGCACGTGGCGCGACAACCGCTACCCCGGCGTCGCCTGCGACGTCCCCTCGCACCTCTACTCGTTCTCGTTCCGGCCCAAGCCCGACTGGTCGCGGGTGTTCGCGCCGGGCGCGGAGATCCACGAGTACCTGCGGGAGTGCGCCCGCGACGAGGGCCTCGACCCGCACCTGCGCCTGGGCACCGACATGCAGCGGGCCCGCTGGGACGGCACCCGCTGGCGGGTCGTGACGTCGGCGGGCACCTACCGTGCGCGGGTGCTCGTCGTGGCCGCCGGCCGGCTGTCCGAGCCCCGCATCCCCGAGATCCCGGGGCTCTCGGCGTTCGACGGTCCGGTGTTCCACTCCGCGCGCTGGGACGGGGCGGCGGCGCTCGCAGGCCGGCGCGTCGGGGTGGTCGGCACCGGGGCTTCGGCCGCGCAGATCGTCCCCGCACTGGCCGGCACCGCGTCGCACCTCGTCGTCTTCCAGCGCACCCCGCCGTGGGTGGTGCCGCGCGGCGACCGCGCCTACACCGCGCAGGAGCGTCGCGCCTTCGCCCTCGACCCGGACGCCGAGCGCGCGCTGCGTGAGGAGCTGTTCGACGAGGCCGAGCGCGCCGTCGACGCCCGCCGCCGCGTGCGCCCCGACATCGACCAGCTGCGTGACCGCGCGCTCGCGCACCTGGCCGCGCAGGTCCCGGACGCCCGCCTGCGCGCGCAGCTGCGGCCGGACTACGAGATCGGGTGCAAGCGCATCGTCATCTCCGACGACCTCTACCCGGCCCTCGGCCGCGACGACGTCACCCTCGAGCCCAGCGCCCTGGAGCGCGTCGAGAAGTCGACCGCGATCGCCGCGTCCGGCGCCCACCACCCGCTCGACGCGCTCGTGCTCGCCACCGGCTTCTGGACGACACGGCTGCCGTTCGCCCAGCGCATCGAGGGCCGCCACGGCCTGCTCGCCGACCGGTGGGCCGACGGCATGACCGCGCACGCCTCCACGGCCGTGCACGGCTTCCCGAACATGTTCGTGCTCAACGGGCCGAACGCGAGCCTCGGCCACAACTCGGCGGTCTACATGATCGAGACGCAGATCGACCACGTCCTCGGGGCGCTCGACCACCTCGCCGCCGGCGACGGCACGCCGCTCGAGGTCACCGCCGCGGCCGAGGAGGCCTACACCCGCGAGATCGACGCGATGGGCGCGGACACCGTCTGGCTGCAGGGCGGGTGCCGCAGCTGGTACGTCGACGAGGCCAGCGGACGGCTGACCCTGCTCTGGCCGGGCACCGCCCGCTCCTTCCGCGCGCGCAACGGCGTGTTCGACCCCCGGCCGTACGGACAACCGCCCGTCGGTGGCGCGTGACCCGCGCGTGGGGGGCAGCCACCCGGGGTAGCTACCCCGCGCGCGGGCCCGCCGGTCCGCCGCCAGTCGGGGACCGCGAGGGGACGCGCGCGCGATGACCAGCACCGCCAGCACGGCCGACACGGACACGTCGAGCGAGCCGACGCAGCTGGAGAAGCTGCGCGCCCGCTACCCCTGGCTCGACCACCTGGTGCGGGCGGCCTCGCGCTACACCGACAAGCACGGCGACCACTACGCCGCGGCCATCACGTTCTTCTCGATCCTCGCGCTCGTCCCGATCCTCATGGTCGCGTTCGCCGCCGCGGCGTTCGTGCTGGCCAACAACGAGGCGCTGCTCACCCAGATCCAGCAGAGCATCACGGCCGCCGTGCCGCCGGGTCTGGGCGACCTGCTCAACTCGGTCATCGACCAGGCCATCGCGCAGCGCAACACCGTCGGCATCATCGGTCTCCTCGGCGCGCTGTTCTCCGGCCTCGGCTGGATGGGCAACCTGCGCGAGGCCCTCTCCGAGCAGTGGGACCAGCGCGGGGAGCCGCCGACGATCGTCAAGAAGTACGCCGGCGACCTGTTCGCGATGATCGGCCTCGGGCTCGCCTTCGCGCTCTCGTTCGCGATCACCGGCGTCGGCACGGGCCTGTCGAACACGATCCTCGGGTTCCTCGGCCTGGCCGACGAGACCTGGGCGGGCGTGCTGTTCTTCGTCGCCGGCCTCGTGATCACCCTGGCCGCGAACTGGCTGGTGTTCCTCTGGGTCATCGCCCGCCTGCCCCGCGAGCCGGTGACGCTGCGCTCGGCGGTGCGGGCCGCGCTGTTCGCCGCGGTCGGGTTCGTGATCCTGCAGCAGGTCATGACGGTCTACATCTCGAGCGTCACGAACTCGCCCGCCGGCGCGGCGTTCGGCCCGATCATCGGTCTGCTGGTGTTCGCGAACTTCGTCTCGCGGTTCATCCTCTTCGTCACCGCCTGGGCCGCGACGCTCAAGGAGAACGAGCGCGAGGAGCTCCCCGAGCCCGCGCCGGTGATCGTCCGGCCGGCGGTGACGGTCGGGCGCACGCCGGGTCCGCGGGCCGCCGCCGGCCTGCTCGGCGCGGGGGCGCTGCTCGGGGTGCTCGGCCTCGGGTACGGGGGACGGCGCCGCCGCGACGACGGCTGACGCCTCCCGGCCCGCTCAGCCCGCCGGTGCCGCGGGCCCCAGCCAGGCGCACGCGAGCAGCGCGAGCTCGACGTCGAGACGGTCGTCGCCGAGCGGCCGGCCGCGGACCTCGTGCGCCCGGCCCACGCGGTACTTGACGGTGTTGCGGTGCACCTGCAGGCGCTTGGCGGTGCTCGCGAGGCTGCCGCCGGTCGCGAGGAACACCCGCAGCGTCTCCCGCAGCCGCCCCACCCCGGGGTCGGGGTCGGCCAGCGGGCCGAGCACCCGGCGCACCCAGGCCAGCGCGCCGTCGCGGTCGGCGCAGAGCAGGGCCACCGCGCCGACCTCGTCGAACAGCGTCACCGGCGGCGGTTCCCCACCGCCGGCGAGCGCGACGTCGCGGGCCCGGCGGGCCTGGTCGTGCGTGGTGCGGAAGCCCTCGACCCCGCCCGCCGGTGACCCGGCCGCGACGCGCAGGCCCGGGTCGTGACGGGCGAGGACCCCGGCGACGACCTCCCGCGACGGCGCCGCGTCGTCGCGACACGGCAGCCACGCCCAGGCGCTGTCGGCGTCCCACGGCACCACCAGCGGGCGGCCCGCGGCGCCCAGCGCCGTGCCGACGTCCAGGGCGACGCGCTCGAAGGTCCCGAAGCCGGCGCCGTCCGCGCCGCCCTCGCCCGGGTCGCGCCACACCACGAGCCCCAGGTGCACTGTCGAGAAGCGGTAGCCCAGCGTCGACTCCACCGCGAGCCGGTCGTCGGGCGCGGTGGGGGCGCGGCCGGCGAGCACGTCGCGGACCCGCGCCACGCGCATCGCGTGCCGGCCGCGGCGTCCGCGGTCCCGCTCGGCCTCGTAGGCCGCGACGACGTGCTGGGTGACGTGGTCGACGTACTCCATGACCACCAGCACGATGCGCTGCGAGGCCGCCGCGGCCACGTCCCCGGGCCGTCGCGTGGCCTCGGCGAACGCCCACTCCATGAGGTGCGACTGCCCGACGCGGTAGGCGCGGATCAGCGCGTTGACCGGCACCTCGTGCTGCGCGAGCCGCTGCGCGTACGCGATGGCCGCGGCCGGGGGATCGACGGCCCGCGGGTCGAGCTCGTGGCGCAGGATGTGCAGGATCGTCTCGACGTTGCCCTCGACGCTCGCGCCGAGCAGGTCGCGCAGGGCGGGGTCGCCGCGCAGGTCGTCGATGCGGGTGGCGAGCACGTCGCTGATCGAGGCACTGACCTCGCCGCGGCGCGGGGCGAGCGCGGCGGCGACCTCGGCGACCTCGCCGGCGACGTCGGTGGCGTCGGTCGCGGCGCCGTCGCGGGCCGGGGTCGCCGAGGGCTCGATCGTCACCACCTCGCGACCACCACCCGACGTCCCGACCGCCGCTGCCGGCCCTCCCGCGCGACGGTAGCCCTCCCGCGGTGTGGCGACCAGCACACGCTGTGCGACCGGGGTCGACCGACAGGGCGGGGACAAATCCGTGCGCGGCCTTCGTGCCGCGGGGACGAGGCGCGCCGCGTGTGTGATCCGTCACGGTGACGTGGCAGCGTCGCCGACCCCACAGGAGCCCCCGTGCCCGTCCACCCCGAGGCCCAAGCACTGCTCGATGCGCTCGTCGAGCAGGGCATGCCGCCGATCGAGTGCATGACCGTGCCGCAGGCGCGCCAGGCCACCGCCGCGTTCGTCGACCTTCAGCCGCCGGCCGAGGACGTCGCGACCGTGAGCGACCGCGCGATCCCGGGCCCCGCCGGCGACATCCCGGTGCGGATCTACACGCCGTCCGGCGACCTCCCGCACGGGGTGCTCGTGTACTTCCACGGCGGCGGCTGGGTGATCGGCGACATCGAGACCGTCGACCGTCCGTGCCGCCAGATCGCCAACGCCGCGGGCGTCACCGTGGTGTCGGTCGACTACCGCCTCGCCCCCGAGCACGTGCAGCCCGCGGCCTTCGAAGACTGCTACGCGGCCACGTCGTGGGTCGCCGAGCACGCCGACGAGCTGGGTGTCGACGCCTCGCGCCTCGCGGTCGGCGGCGACTCCGCCGGCGGCCACCTCGCGGCGGCGGTCAGCCTCGCCGCGCGCGACCGCGGCGGCCCGGCGATCGCCTTCCAGCTGCTGATCTACCCGGTCGTCGACTTCGACTGGACGAGCCCCTCCATCAACGACAACGGCGAGGGCTACCTGCTCGGGCGCGCGACGATGCAGTGGTTCTGGGCGCACTACCTCGGCGCGACCGACCCGAGCGACGACCCGTACACGTTCCCGCTGCGCGCCCAGGACCTCACGAACCTGCCGCCCGCGTTCGTCGCGACCGCCGAGTACGACCCGCTGCGCGACGAGGGCGAGGCCTACGCCCGCAAGCTCGAGGCGGCCGGCAACACCGTCACCGCCACCCGCTACGACGGCATGATCCACGGCTTCCTCTGGACGCTCGGCGCGACGCCGTCGGGCGCCCGGATGGTCGACGACGCCGTCGCCGCGATGCGACCCGTCCTGAGCGCCACCGTCAGCGCCTGAGAGGAGCACCCGTGACCATCACCGAGAACGCCCCCGCGGGCGCCGCGTCCGAGTCCGGCGCCGTCGAGCACGTCGACGTCGTCGTCATCGGGGCTGGTGTGTCCGGCATCGACGCCGGCCACCACTTGCGCGAGCGCTTCCCCGACAAGTCCTTCGTCATCCTCGAGAAGATGCCCGGACGGGGCGGGACGTGGTGGACCCACCGCTTCCCCGGCGCTCGTTCGGACTCGGACCTGTTCACCTACGGCTACGCCCACAAGCCGTGGCGCGGCCCGTCGATCGCCACCTCCGAGGAGATCACCAACTACCTCGACGAGGTCATCGAGGAGGACGACCTCAAAGCGGCGATCCGCTACCGGCACGAGGTGACCGCGGCGTCCTGGTCGTCGTCCGAGCACCGCTGGACCCTCGACGTGCTCCGCGGGGACACCGGCGAGACCGTGCAGATGACCTGCGACTTCCTGTGGATGTGCCAGGGCTACTACAACCACCAGGACCCCTACCGCCCCGAGTGGCCGGGGACCGAGCGGTACATCGCCAACGGGGGGGTCATCGCCCACCCGCAGACCTGGCCCGAGGACCTCGACTGGGAGGGCAAGCGCGTCGTCGTCATCGGCAGCGGCGCGACGGCGGCGACGGTCGTCCCGGCGATGGCCGAGAAGGCCGCGCACGTGACGATGCTGCAGCGCACGCCGACGTTCGTCGCCGCGGTGCCGAAGACCCACGAGCTCGCGGTGCAGCTGCGCGCGCTCGACATCCCCGAGGACTGGACCCACGAGATCCTCCGGCGGGCCTACATCGAGCAGTTCAACGAGCTGACCCGGATGTGCCTGGAGACCCCGGACGAGGCGCGGGAGTTCCTGCTCGGGGAGATGCGCCCGCTGCTGCCCGAGGGCTACGACGTCGAGAAGCACTTCAACCCGAGCTACCGCCCCTGGCAGCAGCGGATCGCGGTCGTGCCCGACGGCGACATCTTCACCGCCATCAGCGAGGGCCGGGCCTCGGTGGTCACCGACACCATCGACACCTTCACCGAGACCGGCATCAGGACCTCGTCGGGCGAGGAGCTCGAGGCGGACATCGTCGTGTCGGCCACGGGGTTCAACCTCAGCGCGCTCGGCGACATCCCGTTCACGGTCGACGGCGAGCCGGTCGACGTGTCGCAGCAGATCACCTGGCGCGGGATCATGATCTCGGGCATCCCGAACATGGCCTACGTCTTCGGCTACTTCCGGCACAGCTGGACGCTGCGCGCCGACCTCGTCTCCGACCTGGTGTGCCGCCTCCTGGCGCACATGGAGGCCAAGGGGGCGACGACCGTGACGCCCACGCTGCGGCCCGAGGACGCCGACATGGAGATCCGGCCGTGGTCGGACCCGGAGAACTTCAACTCCGGCTACGTCATGCGCAGCCAGCACAAGATGTTCAAGCAGGGCGACCGCGCGCCCTGGACGCACATGCACGAGTACGCCGAGGAGCGGCACACGCTGCCCGCGGCCGACCTCGACGACGGGTCCCTGCAGTACCGGTAGCCGCGGTAGCTGCTCACTGCTGGTACGACGACCGCCGCACCTTGCCCGCGTCGTCGCGCAGCGGTCCCGCGGAGCGTCGCCACACCCGTGGCCGCTTCGCCCGGGACAGCCGCGCGGCGGCGTGGGCGTCGAGGTCGGCGTCGGTGACCTCACCGGCGGCCGGGTCGGTCTGCACGATCGCGTGGGGGACCGCGCCCAGGTCGTCGTCGGGCGCCCCGACGACGACGCACGAGACCACCGCCGGGTGCTCGAGGACCGCGGCCTCGACCTCGGCGGGGTACACGTTCTGCCCGCCGACGACGATCATGTCGCCGGCCCGGTCGGCGAGGTAGAGGTAGCCCTCGGCGTCGAACCGGCCCATGTCGCCGAGCGACTCCCAGCCGCCCGGTCGGGTGCGGGGCTCCGCGCCGACGTAGCGGTAGGTGACCCGCCCCGGCTCCGGGCGCAGCCACAGCTCGCCGACCTCGTCGACCGCGCAGCGGCGGCTGCCGTCGAGCGTGCGGGCCTCGATCTCGCCGCCGGTGACCCGCCCGACCGAGCCCGGGTGCGCGAGCCACTCCCGACCCGTGATCGTCGTGCGCGCCTGCGCCTCGGTGGCCGCGTAGCCCTCGAGCACGCGGTCGGGGCCGAGCCAGTCGATCACCGCGCGCTTCACCGCGGGCGGGCACGGCGCGCCGATGTGGAACAGGGTGCGCAGGGCGGGCAGCTCCGGTAGCGGACCGGGCACGCGCACCATCCGCCCCATCATCGTCGGCACCGCGTAGATCCAGGTCGCGGCGTGCCGCTCGGCCAGCTCCAGGGCGCGGGCGGCGTCGAAACGGCCCATGAGGACGACGTGGTTGCCGGTCATGAGCCCGAGCAGGGAGAACAGGTACGGCGCGTTGTGGAACAGCGGCGCCGTGCACAGCAGCACGCCGTCCGGCTCGATGCGGTACACCGGCGCGCGGGTGGTGACCGACCCCGTCGTGCCCGGCTCGCCCGCGACGATGACCTTGGGGCGGCCGGTGGACCCGCCGGAGGTCGGTGCCTTCCAGGCGGGTGGGGCCGGCGCGGGCGGCGGTGGGGTGTCGGGACCCTCGGGCCGGTGCCCGAGCGGCAGGACGGCGGTGCCCGGTGGCGCGACGACCTCGGCCGACGGAGCCAGCCCGACGACGACGGGCGGGCGGACGACGTCGAGCACGGCGGCGAGCTCGCCCGGCGCGAGGCGGTGCGACACCGGCTGCGGGACGGCGCCGAGCTTCCACGCCGCGAGGGTCAGGGCGTAGTGCTCGGCGACGTCGGGCAGGGCGATCGAGACGAAGTCGCCGGGGCCCACCCCGCGACCGGCGAGCTCGTGCGCCCACCGGTTGGCGTGCGCCTCGAGCTGCGCGGACGTCCAGGTCGCGGTGTCGTCGGTGACCGCGGGCCGGTCGGGGCGCTCGCCCGCCATCCGCGTGAACGCCTCGCCGAGGGGCTCGTCCGGTGAGGCCGTCCCGGTGGTCATCGGCGCCCGGCGCGCAGCGCGAACAGCCCCCCGACCCCGGCGACGACCGCGACGAGCAGCAGCGGCGTCCCCCAGGACGACGAGACCGCCCCCGACGAGGGCGCGACCGTGTCCTCGTCGCCGTCGTCCGGCGCGGACGCGAGCTCCGGGTCCGCCGGCTGCGCGTCGGTGAGCATGCCGATGCCCTGCGGGTCCGGCAGGGCGAAGCCGTGGTCGAGCAGGACCCGGGCCTGCTCGTACATCGGCACCGGGCGCTGCTCGCCGCGCATGAGCACCACCACCAGCCGCCGCCCGTTCTGCTCCGCGGCGCCGATGAACGTGTGCCGCGCGTCGTCGGTGAAGCCGGTCTTCCCGCCGATGTAGCCGGGATAGCCGGTCGTCAGGAGCTTGTTGTCGTTGACGACCTCGAACGGCGGGTTGTCGCCCCAGCCGGGGAACGGGATGCGCCGGGTGGTGACGGCTTGCGCGAACGGTTCCTCGCGCATGGCGACGCGGAAGATCGAGGCGAGGTCGTAGGCCGAGGTCTGCATGCCCGGGCCGTCGAGGCCCGACGGCGTCGCCGCGCGGGTGTCGAGGGCGCCGATCTCGCGGGCCGTGGTGTTCATGAGGTCGACGGTGGCCGGGACGCTGCCGGCGAGCCGGACCGCGAGCGCGTGGGCGGCGTCGTTGCCCGACGCGATCATCATCGAGTCGAAGACCTGGCGGATCGTGTACTGCCCGCCGGGCCCGATGCCGACGCGCGTGCCCTCCTGGTCGGCGTCCTCCTGCGTCCCGGTGATCGTCTCGTCGAGCGGGAGCTGCCGGGCCACGAGCAGGCCGGTGAGGGTCTTCATCAGCGACGCCGGGCGCAGGCGCGCGTGCGGGTTGCGGGCGGCGAGGACGGCGCCGGAGTCGAGGTCGGCGAGCACGTAGGACACGACACCGACCGCGGGCGCGGCCGGCGCGCCCGGGGCGACCACGTCGCCGCAGCTGCCCATCGCGGGACCGCCGACGGGCGGGTCCGGGACGGGGAGCGGGGTGGGCTGGGCCTGCCCGGGCTGCGGGACCTCCGAGTCGTCGACCGGCGGGCCGGGCGCGGTGCCGAAGGGGCAGTCGACGCCCGCCGGGGCGGCGCTCGCGGTGCCCGCCGTGCCCAGGAGGCCGGGCAGGGCGCCGAGGAGGAGCGCCACGAGCACCGTCAGGAGCGCGAGCGGCCGTCGGGAACGCACCGGGGCGACAGTAGACGCCGGTCCCGCCCGGCCCGCGGGCGCCGGGCCGGGCGGGACACCCGGATGGGGACTCAGCCCTCGGCGCCGGTGTTCTCCGCCGGCAGTTCGGCGCCGTTGACCTGGGTGTCGCGGGCGGCCGGCTTGCGGTTGCCGCGGCGGGCGGTCGGGCGCGGGGCGGGCATCGGGCCGGACGAGCCGCCGCCCGGGCCGAGGATGATCTCGGCGAAGGTCGCCATGGCCTCGTCGAGGTGCCCGGCGTTGCGGCGCTCGGACTCCTCGTTGGCCTGGCGGACCAGGGCGACGACGGCCTCGTGGTCCGGGCGGTTGACCAGGGTGCCGTCGAGGCGGTCGAGGCCGTTCTCGACCGAGGTCGACAGGGCACCGACGCGCTCGCCGAGGCCGGACTCGACGCCGTCGATGCGGGTGCCGACCTGGTCGAGGCGAGAGGTCAGCGCCTCGAGGCGGCGGGCGAGGTCGCCGACCTGCTCCGCGGTCTCGGTGCGGGTGGTGGTCGCGTCGGTGCGCGCGGCCTCGCGGGTGCCGGTGAGCTCCTCGGACACGCCGCGGGCGAGGTCCTCGAGGCGGTCGCGCAGGCCGGCGTCGACGGCGTCGACGCGCTCGCGGACCGGGCCGGTGACCGCGGCGGGCAGCCCGTCGAGGCGCATCTCGTGGCGGTCGAGGCGGTTGTCGAGGTCGTCGAGGCGCTTGTGCAGGCCGGAGATCCGGTCCTCGAGCCCGTCCATGCGGCCCGCGACGCCCTCGAAGCGACCGGTCACACCGTCCAGACGGCCGTCGAGCTGGGCGAAGGGGGTGGCGAGACGATCGGCCACCCGGTCCACGAGACCCTCGACCAGGCGGGCCAGCGAGGCGATCGACGACTCCTGGCTGTCGAGCTTCGCGACGGTCTCGTCGAGGCGCTCGGCGAGCACGCTCATCTCGGTGCGGTCCGGCACGTCGGAGAGGCGCTTGCGGATCGCGCCCAGCCCGTCGAGGGCCGCGAGGCGGCCGTGGATCTCGTCCAGCGAGTCGAAGATCTGCTGCTGTTCGCTGTCCCGGACCTCGGCCGCCCGCACCAGCATGCTGCGCATGCGGTCGAAGGACATGGTCTGGCTGTTGTCGATCACGCGGCGCCCAACTCTCTGCGACGGCTCCGGCCCCGGGGGCGGCCGGTCTCGGCGGTGCCGAAGCGTAAACACCCCCCGAGGGGCCACCCCATCCGGGTGATGGACAGGCAGGCTGTCCTCCACCACAGGGGCACCAGGGGTGCGCTGGGGTTCAGTGCCGCCGCAGACGTCCCAGGAAGCGGTCCTCGAGCGCGCGCCACGCCGCCGCCTCGCGGTCGAAGGGCGGCGAGGGCGTCAGACGGGTCGGATCGGGCCGGACCACGAACGACACGAGCCAGCCCAGGCTCTCCGACGGCGCGAGGGCCTCGCGGGTGCGGGAGTCGCCCGCCCAGTCCGCGGCGTCGGTGACGAGCTCGACGGCGAGCTCGAGCTGCTCGGCGTCGACGACGTCGGGGCCCTCGCCGATGTCGTCGGCCAGCCCGGCGAGCACGTAGCGGTTCTCCGGCGCGACCTCGATCTCCAGGTCGCCGCCGGTCGCGGCGGACACCACCTCCTCCCAGGTGGTGACGGCGGCGAGGTCGTGGTCCTCGGCGCCCTCGCCGGCGATCCAGGACCGCAGGGCGCGCGCGGAGGAGAACGCCTCGATCGTCCCGCCGCGGCCGAGGAAGACCGGCTCGTCGTCGAGGTAGCACCGCAGCGTGATCACCTCGCCGTCGGGCGTGGTGATGCCGATGGGGTCGATGCCGACCTCCTCCCAGAAGCCCTCCTCGGGCTCCTCGGCGGCGTCGACGAGGTCGCTGCGCAGGGACTCGCCGGTGGTGTCCTCGCGGAGGTCCTCCGGGGCGTCAGCCAGAGGACCGGACGCAGCGGCGTCCTTCGGGTCGTCGACGACGGCCGCCGGGTCCGCGGGGTCGTTGTCCGCGTTCTCGGCGGGCGCGGCCTCCTCGCCGTCGGCGGGGTCGGGGTCGAGGTCACCGCCCTCGGTCGCCACCGGCGTCGCCGTCGCGCGCAGGCGGGCGGCACGCTCCTCGTCGACCTCGGGCGTCGTGACCATCGCGTCGAGCGCGTCGACGACCTCGTCCCAGCGCTCGTCGACGACCTCGGCCAGCTCGGCCCACAGCGCCTGCCCGTCGCGCCCGGCGAAGGCGGGCGGCCCGGCGGTCAGCGCGGCGAAGGCGGGCGTCGCGTCGAGGACCTCGTGCACGACCTCGAGGTCGCAGACGTCGGCGAGCGACCGGCACATCGCGGCGACCTCGGCGAGGTCGTCGAGGGTCCAGGTGTCGGGGTCGCCGGCCACGAGCTCGGGGACGCCGACGACGTCGTAGCGCTGCACGTCCTCGGGGGTCAGCTCGTCGACTGACAGCTTGACGACCACGGGCCAGGCGGGGTGGTCGGCGAGGTCGTGCTCCTGGCCGGACTCCTCGGCGGCCGCGACCCACGCGGCGAGGTCGGCGGCGTCGGCGAACGCGAAGAGCGCGTCGTCGTCGCCGAGGAACGCCTCCCACTCCTCGCCGTCCTGCCGCCACCGCGGCGCCCAGAGCGTGACGAGGTCGCCCGCGGTGAGCGCCAGCGTGATCGGGATGATGTCCTGCGCCATGCCGGGCGGCCTCCGCGAGCGGGGGTGTGGGGGGTGCGCGGCGCACCCTATGACGGCGGCTGTGACCTGCTCGTACCGGTCGACCGCGTGACACCCTGCCCCGCATGGACCTCCTGCGCACGCCGGACGAGCGCTTCGCCGACCTCACCGACCTGCCCGCCCCGACCTACGTCGAGGTCGACGACCCCGACGGTGGCGCCGCGGTGCGCGTCGCGACGTACGCGACGGGGCCGGACGACGGGCCGGTGGTGCTGATGCTGCACGGCGAGCCGTCGTGGTCGTTCCTCTACCGCGACGTCATGGCCACGGTGGCCGCCGCCGGGGTGCGGGCGGTGGCGATCGACCTGGTCGGGTTCGGGCGCTCGGACAAGCCGGCGCGGGTCGCCGACCACAGCTACGCACGCCACGTCGCGTGGACCCAGCAGGCCGTCGACGCGCTGGGCCTGCGCGACGCGGTGCTGCTCGGGCAGGACTGGGGCGGGCTGATCGGCCTGCGGCTGGTGGCCGCGCAGCCGGAGCAGTGGGCCGCCGTCGTCGCCGCGAACACCGGCCTGCCGACCGGCGACCGCGACATGCCCGAGGTCTGGTGGCGGTTCCGGCGGGCGGTGGAGAAGGCCGAGCAGCTCGACGTCGGGCGCCTCGTCGCCTCGGGCTGCGCGCGGGGCCTGGGGGAGGCCGCGCGCGCGGCGTACGACGCCCCGTTCCCCGACGAGAGCTACAAGGCGGGACCGCGCGCGATGCCGCTGCTCGTGCCGACCCGTCCCGACGACCCCGAGAACGGCCCCAACCGCGAGGCCTGGGACGCGCTCGGACGCTACGAGCGCCCGTTCGTGTGCGCGTTCGGCGACTCCGACCCGATCACCGGCGCGATGTCGCCGATCCTGCAGCGCCACGTGCCCGGGGCCGCCGGCCGCGAGCACCCGGTGATCGCCGACGCGGGCCACTTCCTGCAGGAGGACGCGGGCGCCGAGCTGGGACGGGTCGTCGCGGACGTCGTCGCTAGCCTCCGCGCCCATGGCTGAGCCGCAGGTCCTGCGCCACCCGCTCGTCGACGTCCGGATGACGACCCTGCGCGACGAGACCACCGACCGCGCCACGTTCCGCGCCGCGGTGCGCGAGCTGACCGCGATGGTGGTCTACGAGGCGATGCGCGACGCCGCGACGACTCCGCTCGAGGTGCGGACCCCGGTCGCGACGACGACGGGGGCGCAGCTCGCGAACCCGCCGGTGCTCGTCCCGGTCCTGCGTGCCGGGCTGGGCATGGCCGAGGCCGCGCACGCGCAGGTGCCCGGCGCGGTGATGGGGTTCGTCGGCGTCGCCCGCGACGAGGAGACGCTGCGCCCGACGCCGTACATGGAGTCGCTGCCGGCGAGCCTGGCCGGTCGGCCGGTGTTCGTGCTCGACCCGATGCTCGCCACCGGCGGGTCGATGGCCTACACGATCGACCTGCTCGCCGCCCGCGGCGCCGATGCCGTGCGCGCCATCTGCCTGCTCGCCGCGCCCGAGGGGGTCGAGCGCCTGGCGCAGGCCCACCCGAGCGTGCCGGTGTACACCGCCGCGATCGACGAGCGGCTCAACGAGCACGGCTACATCGTCCCGGGGCTCGGTGACGCGGGGGACCGGCAGTTCGGGGCGATGCCCTAGAAGGGCGGTGGGTCGTCGTCGGGGTGGACGGTGGGCGTGCTGGGGGGCGGCGCGGTGGCGAGTCCGGTACGGCGCAGGTAGCGGGCCCGCCAGTCGTGGTCGTCGTCGGTCCAGGCCGGCCGGTCGTCGGTGAGCGGTCGGGGTCGAGCGGCGGGTCGCGGCGCGACGGGCTGCTCGACGATCTTCCTGGGGAGGGTGGCGTGGTGGACGCCGGCGCGGGTGCGCCACTCGAACCTGCCCGGTGACGGTTGGCGCAGGGTCCAGCCGCCGTGGTGCTTGGCGCGGTGGTGGTGGCGGTCGAGGACCCCGAGGTTCCCGTCCAGGCTGGGCCCCCCGAAGGCGTGGTCGAGGGTGTGGTCGAGGTCGATGCTCATGTCGAGGACGCTGTCCCCGACCCCCGACAACGCCGGGCCCACAAAGGCCCGAACGAGGCCCGCGGAAGGTCATGAAGAGGTAACGATCCCCTGCACGAGGCCTCCTAGCGAGCGAGGTGTTCCACCACCGTCAGCACCTGCGCGTGCTGCGGGAACAGGCCGCCGACGAGGGCGTCGTGCAGTCCGCGGTCCGGGTCGTCGACGGCGTCGGACAGGACGGTGAGGTCGAGGTCCTCGTCGGCGGCGGCGCACACGGTCGAGGCGACGACGCCGCTGGTGGAGACGCCCGTGAGCACCAGGGCGTCGACGCCGAGGCCGCGCAGCACCGGCGCGAGGTCCGAACCGACGAACGGACCGGTGCGCCGGCGCGTCACCACGGGTTCGGCGGGCCGCGGCGCGAGGGCGTCGGGTACGGCGACGTCGTCGGACCCCTCGACCATGCGGCCCCGGAACTGCTGCCCGAACATCCGGTTCGCCGCCGGCACGGGCGCCCCGTCGGACGGGAAGGCGACGCGCAGGTGCACGACGGGCCGTGCCGCCGACCGTGCGGCGTCGAGGGCCACCGTGGCCCGCCCGATCACCGGTCCGGGATCGTCGAAGAGGCCCAGGAACCCGGCCTGGAAGTCCATCACCAGCAGTGCTGCGGGCACGGTGCCCTCCTCGTGACGATCGCGGTGGCGGCCCCGTGGAGGATGGAGGTATGAGCGTTCCCGTGCTGACCGCCGTGGCGTGGCCCTACGCCAACGGCCCCCGGCACATCGGCCACGTGTCCGGCTTCGGTGTGCCCTCCGACGTCTTCTCGCGCTACCAGCGGATGGTCGGCAACCGGGTGCTCATGGTCTCGGGCACCGACGAGCACGGCACGCCGATCCAGGTGCAGGCCGACGCCGAGGGGACGACGCCGCGCGAGCTCGTCGACCGGTACTCGCGGGTGATCCAGGACGACCTCGTCGGGCTCGGCCTGTCGTACGACCTGTTCACGCGCACGAGCACCGACAACCACCACCGCGTCACCCAGGACCTCTTCACGGCGCTGTGGAACAACGGCTACGTGCGCACCGAGAAAGCCCTCGGCGCGATCAGCCCGTCCACCGGGCGCACGCTGCCCGACCGCTACATCGAGGGCACGTGCCCGATCTGCGGCTACCCGAGCGCGCGCGGCGACCAGTGCGACAACTGCGGCAACCAGCTCGACCCGGCCGACCTCATCAACCCGCGCAGCCGGATCAACGGCGAGACCCCGCAGTTCGTCGAGACCGAGCACCTGATGTTCGACCTGCCGGCGTTCTCGAAGTCGCTCGCCTCGTGGCTCGACACGCGCACGCAGTGGCGGCCGAACGTCCTGAACTTCAGCAAGCGCCTCGCCGACGACCTCAAGCCGCGGGCCATCAGCCGCGACCTCGACTGGGGCGTGCGGATCCCGCTCGAGGGCTGGCGCGACGCGCCGATGAAGCGCTTCTACGTCTGGTTCGACGCGGTGATCGGCTACCTGTCGGCGTCGGTCGAGTGGGCCCAGCGCACCGGTGACCCGGACGCCTGGAAGCAGTGGTGGTGCGACCCCGACGCGCAGGCCTACTACTTCATGGGCAAGGACAACATCACCTTCCACTCGGTGATGTGGCCCGCGATCCTGCTCGGGCACAACGGCGAGGGCGACCCTGCTGATGGACGAGGCGGCGAGGTCGGCTCGTTCGGGCACCTCAACCTGCCCACCGAGGTCGTCAGCTCCGAGTTCCTGACGATGAGCGGCTCGAAGTTCTCCACCAGCCGCGGCACCGTCATCTACGTCGGCGACTTCCTGCGCGAGTTCGGGCCGGACGCGCTGCGCTACTTCATCGCCGTGGCCGGCCCGGAGAACCAGGACACCGACTTCACCTGGGACGAGTTCGTCCGGCGCACCAACTTCGAGCTCGCCAACGAGTGGGGCAACCTCGTCAACCGCTCGGTGTCGATGGCGGCGAGGAACGTCGGCGCGGTCCCGGAGCCGACGTCGCCGGACCCGGCCGACGACGCGCTGCTCGCGCAGTCCCGCGCGGCGTTCGACGTCGTCGGCGGGCACCTCGCGCACTCGCGGTTCAAGCAGGCGATCAGCGAGGCGATGCGGGTGGTGGGGGAGGCCAACGCCTACCTCAGCCACCAGGAGCCGTGGAAGCGCAAGGACGACCCGGCGCGCCGCGACACGATCCTGCACACCGCGCTGCAGGTCGTGCAGGACGCGAACACGCTGCTCACGCCGTTCCTGCCGCACGCGGCGCAGAAGGTGCACGAGGCGCTGGGCGGCACCGGGGTGTGGGCGGCGCAGCCGCACCGCGAGGACGCGGGCACCTCCGGCGAGCTCGGCACCAGCCACTCCGTGCTCACCGGCGACTACGCCGGCGAGCAGGCCCGCTGGGCGTCGACGCCGATCCCCGTCGGCCGCGCGCTGTCCCGGCCCACGCCGCTGTTCGCCAAGCTCGACCCGTCGCTGGGCGAGACCGGGCCGTCGTGGGCGCCGATCCAGCACGAGGGATGAGCAAGGGCAAGTCGGACCGCAACGTCCCGCCGCCGGTGCCCGAGCCCATCAGGGCCGCGGGGGACGGCGCCTGCGGAGCTCGACCCGAGGTGGGCGTGGTCGACGCCCACACGCACCTCGACGCGTGCGGGGCGACGGAGCCCGAGGTCCTCGCGCAGGTCCTCGACCGCGCCACGGCCGCCGGGGTCGAGGCCGTCGTCACCACCGCCGACGACCTCGACTCCGCGCGCTGGGCGGCGTGGGCGGCCGACACCGACCCGCGGGTGTTCGCCGCGGTCGGGCTGCACCCCACGCGCTCGAACGACCTCACCGACGACGCGCGGCGCGCCATCGAGGAGCTGACGGCGCTGCCGCGCGTCGTCGCGGTCGGCGAGTCCGGGATGGACGACTACTGGACGACGCGGCGCGAGGACTGCGCCCCGCTCGACGTCCAGCGCGAGGCCTTCGCCTGGCACATCGACCTCGCGAAGCGCACCGGGCTGCCGCTCGTCGTCCACGACCGCGACGCCCACGACCCGATCCTCGACGTGCTCGCGGCGGAGGGTGCGCCGCCGACCGTCGTCTTCCACTGCTTCTCCGGGGGCCTCGAGCTGGCGCGCCGCTGCGCCGACGAGGGCTGGTACGCGTCGCTGTCGGGCACCGCGACGTTCCGGAACGCGAACGCCGCCGAGCTGCGCCGAGCGGCGCAGTGGATGCCCGCCGAGCTGGTCCTCGTCGAGACCGACGCCCCGTTCCTGACTCCGCACCCGTACCGCGGTCGGCCGAACGAGCCCTACGTCGTCCCCCACACGGTGCGCGACCTCGCGGAGCTCCGTGACGAGCCGGCCGAGCGGTTGGCCGCGACGAGCGCCGAGAACGCCCGGCGGGCATTCGGGCTCGCCGAACAGCCTCAACCTTCACGCTCCGTGGAACGAGGGCGCACGCAGTGACGACGCTCGTCGTCGCCGGAGCACCGTTCGGCGCAACACGGTCGTGTCGGCTTGATGGTGGCGACACCCAACTCGTTACCGTGCTGTGACTCGCCGGGGTGGAGCCACCCCCGAGGCCCGCGTGGTGGGGACATCCCCAGGTCGCCACCACAGGGAGGACGCCACGAGGTCGTGACGGCTTCCCCAGGGCACGGCTCCTGCCCGGATGTACGGACGAAGTGGACTCCCCCTGTGCCTGTGCACTGCCTGCTCGCCCTGAGGTCCTCCTCGTGCACCCCGCTCGCGGCCGCCGAGGCGGACGCCCGATGAGCGCGGACACCACGACCCGCGGCCGCGTCGGATACGCGGACGCCGGCGAGTCGGACACCGCCGGGCTGCCGATCGCCGACGGCCACGGGTACGGCGAGGGCTGGTACGACCAGGCCACGGAGTACGCCCCCGAGTACGCCCCCGAGTACGCCCCGGACTACGGCTACGACGCCGCCCACGAGTTCGGCTACGACACGGGCTACCACTCGGCGTACGGCGCGTACGGGGACCAGACCCCCGGCTGGTTCGACGACATCACCGGCCCGCTGCCCGTGCAGACCCCCGCGAGCGGCCCGATCGCCCTCGGCGACCCCGACGAGTGGAACGACCTCGAGTCGTTCACCGGCGAGCAGGACGCCGACGAGCACGACGGTCTGCGCGACGCCGCGCCCGCCGGTCTCACCGCGCTGGACGACCCGGAGCGCCTGAGCACCGACACCAAGCGCCGCTCCGTCGCGGTCAAGGGCGGCGTGGCCGTCGCCCTGCTCGCGGTCGCGGCCGGCGGCAGCACCGCGGTGGCGCTGGACAAGGAGGTCACGGTCACGGTCGACGGCGTCGACCAGGTCGTGCACACCTTCTCCTCCGACGTCGCGGGCGCCCTCGAGAGCGGCGACATCGAGATCGGCCCGAGCGACCAGCTCGCCCCCGGCCCGAACGCCGAGGTCAACGACGGCGACCACCTCGTCATCAACCGCTCGCGCGACGTCGCGCTGATGGTCGACGGTCGCCCGCAGACCATCACGACCACGGCCCGCACCGTCGCCGACGCGCTCGCCCAGCTGGGCCTGCCGACCGACGGCCTCGCGAGCTCGGCGCCGCTCTCCGCGAACATCCCCGTCAACGGGATGAACCTCGACGTGCGCACGCCGAAGACGGTGACGCTCGTCGACGGCGCCAACGCCCCGCGCCAGATCACGACGACCGCGCTCACCGGCCCCGAGCTGCTCGCGCAGAACGGCCTCGCGCTGAGCCCGACCGACGTGCTCGCGGGCGGCGAGGGCCTCGCCAACGGCTCGACGATCACCGTCACCCGCAACACGGTCAGCCAGGTCACCGAGACCCGCCCGATCGCGCCGCCCATGCGCACGGTCGACGACCCGGACCTCGAGCAGGGCGAGACCCGCGTCGAGGAGCCCGGGCAGGCCGGCGAGGAGATCGTCACCTGGTCGGTCAACGCCACCAACGGCCAGGAGACCGGCCGCACGCAGCTCGGCGAGTCGCAGGTGACGCGCCAGCCCGTGGGCGGCGTCGTGCACCGCGGCACCAAGCCGAAGAGCTCGGCGCCGTCGGTCGGCCGCGGCAAGTGGGACCGCATCGCCCAGTGCGAGTCGACCGGCAACTGGTCGATCAACTCGGGCAACGGCTACTACGGCGGCCTGCAGTTCGACCGCTCGACCTGGCGCGCGTACGACGGCGACGAGTTCGCCGCCCTGCCCCACCAGGCGAGCCGCGAGGAGCAGATCGCCGTCGCCGAGCGCGTCCGCGCCGACCGCGGCGGCTACGGCGCCTGGCCGGTCTGCGGGCGCAAGTAGTCCCCGCCGGGACGCCGCCACCCCGACGGGCAGAATCGTCGGGGTGAGCGCTCCCGCCCCGCGGCTCCTCGGGCCCGCCGACGTGCGCGCCCTGGCCGCCGAGCTGGACCTGCGGCCGACCAAGCGCCTGGGCCAGAACTTCGTCCACGACGCCAACACCGTGCGCCGCATCGTCCGCCTCGCGGGCGTGGGCCCCGACGACGTGGTGCTCGAGGTCGGCCCGGGCCTCGGGTCGCTGACGCTGCCGCTGCTCGAGGTGGCGGCGGGCGTCGTCGCGGTGGAGATCGACCCGGTGCTCGCGGGCCGGCTCCCGGCGACGGCGACCGAGCGCGCGCCCGGCCGTGAGCTGCGGGTCGTCACCGCCGACGCGCTGCGGCTCGCGCCCGGCGACCTGCCGCTCGCCCCGGACGTGCTCGTCGCGAACCTGCCCTACAACGTCGCCGTGCCCGTGGTGCTGCACCTGCTCGCGGTGCTGCCCGGCCTGCGCCGGGGCCTGGTGATGGTCCAGGCCGAGGTCGCCGAGCGGCTCGCCGCGCGGCCCGGCGAGAAGGCCTACGGCGCACCGTCGGTGAAGCTCGCCTGGTACGCCGACGCGCGCCGGGCCGGGCCGGTCCCGCGTGCGGTGTTCTGGCCGGTGCCGGGCGTCGACTCGGGGCTCGTGGCCTTCACGCGCCACGACGAGGAGCTCGCGGGCGACGTCGAGCGCCGCGAGGTGTTCGCGGTCGTCGACGCCGCGTTCGCCCAGCGCCGCAAGTCGTTGCGGGCCGCGCTCGCCGGGTGGGCGGGGTCGGCGCCCGACGCCGAGGCGGTGCTGCGGGCGGCCGGCGTGGACCCGGGAGCCCGCGGCGAGTCGCTGGGCGTGACGGCGTTCACCGCGATCGCGCGGGCCGCCGGGAGACGGAGCGTCGAACGGAGCACGCCGACGGGGGAGCTCGACCATCGATGAGGCGGACCCCGACGCCCTGAGCTCAGGTCGCGCCGGTCCGTACGCTGGACGGGTGCTCTCCGCCGTCGGACCGCCGGTCACCGCCCGCGTCCCGGCCAAGATCAATCTCCACTTGGCCGTCGGCGACCTGCGCCCCGACGGCTACCACGACCTCGTCACCGTCTTCCAGGCCCTGAGCATGACCGACGAGGTCACCGTGACCTCCGCGGTGCCCGGCGCCATCGAGCCGGGGGTGTCGGTCAGCGCCGTCGACGGCGTCGACGCCACCGACGTCCCGGCCGACACCACGAACCTCGCCTGGCGCGCCGTCGAGGCCCTGGGCCGGCGGGTCGACCGCACCCCCGACGTCCGCGTGGGGCTGCGCAAGGCCATCCCGGTCGCGGGCGGCATGGCCGGCGGCAGCGCGGACGCCGCCGGCGCCCTCCTCGCCACCGCCGGGCTCTGGCGCCTCGACCTCGGGCGCGACGCGCTCATGGAGGTCGCGGCGGAGGTCGGCTCGGACGTCGCGTTCGCCCTGCACGGCGGCACGGCGCTGGGGACCGGGCGCGGCGAGCGCCTCGTGCCGGTGCTCACGCGGCACACGTTCCACTGGGTCGTCGCGGTCGCCGACCACGGCCTGTCCACCCCGACCGTGTTCGGCGAGCTCGACCGGCTGCGCGCCCGCCCCGAGGCGCCCCGGCGGGTGGGCGACGTCGAGCCGGTCCTCGAGGCGCTCGCGTCGGGGGAGGCCCGCTCGCTCGCCCTGCTGCTCGGCAACGACCTGCAGGCCGCGGCCGTGAGCCTCGACCCGGGGCTGCGCCGCACCCTGCGCGGCGGCGTCGACGCGGGCGCGCTCGCCGGCGTCGTGTCCGGCTCCGGGCCGACCTGCGTCTTCCTGTGCGACGGTCACGACGCCGCGGTACGCGTGGCCGCCGAGCTCGCCGGCGTCGGGGTGTGCCGCACCGTGCGCGTCGCCCACGGCCCGGTCCCCGGCGCCCGGGTGGTCGACGGCGACGGCGGCTCCACCGGCCCGCCCCCACGCCCCGTCGACCCCGGTCCCGGCGCCTACGCCTGACCCCCCCTCGTCCCGCCCCTTCCGCAGCGAACGGGTATCTCGCTGCTTCTATGCGTCGGAAGTCCCCGTTCGCTCCCGGCTGTGAGAGGACGCTGTGCCCAACCTCGTCAACCTCGAGTCGGTGTCGATCGGCTTCGGCGGCCCCAAGCCGGTGCTCGACGGCGTGTCCCTCGGCGTCGACACCGGCGACCGGATCGGCGTCGTCGGCCGCAACGGCGGCGGCAAGTCGACGCTGGTGTCGGTGCTGGGCGGGGTGCTGACGCCGGACAGCGGGCGCCGGAGCCCGGTCGGCGGGCTGCGGATGGCGCTGGTCGGCCAGCAGACGCGGCTGTCGGGGGCGACGGTGCGCGAGGCGGTGCTCGGACGGGCGGGAGACGAAGCCCAGCGGAGCTCGACCCCGAGGTACGTGCCCGACCACGAGTGGGCCGCCGACCCGCGCAGCCGTGCCGTCGTCGAGGGCCTGCGCCCCGGCGGCGACCGCGGGCTCGACGCGTCGGTCGACGGGCTCTCGGGCGGCGAGCGGCAGCGGATCGCGCTGTGCGCGGCGCTCGTGCAGGACCTCGACCTCCTCGTGCTCGACGAACCCACCAACCACCTCGACGTCGAGGGCGTCGGCTGGCTCGCCGAGCACCTCCTCGCCCGCCGGACCGCGCTCGTCGTCGTCACCCACGACCGCTGGTTCCTCGACACCGTCGCCTCGCGGACCTGGGAGGTCGTCGACGGCCACGTCGAGCAGTACGAGGGCGGCTACGGCGACTGGATCTACGCGCGGGCCGAGCGGGCGCGCCTCGCCGACGCCGCCGAGCAGCGCCGCCGCAACCTCGCCCGCAAGGAGCTCGCGTGGCTGCGCCGGGGCCCGCAGGCGCGCACGTCCAAGCCCCGCTACCGCGTCGAGGCGGCCGAGGCGCTGATCGCCGACGTGCCCGAGCCCCGCGACTCCGTCGAGCTCGTGACGATGGCCAAGCACCGGCTGGGGCGCACGGTCGTCGAGCTCGAGGACGCCACGCTGACCGTCGGGGACCGCACGCTCGTCGACCGGCAGACCTGGCGCATCGGCCCGGGCGACCGGATCGGCATCGTCGGGATCAACGGCTCGGGGAAGACGACGCTGCTGCGCGCGGTCGGGGGCGAGCGTCCCCTCGACGGCGGGAAGCGCGTCCAGGGCACCACCGTCCGGCTCGCGCACCTGTCCCAGGACCTCGCCGACCTGCCCCTGCACCGCCGCGTGCTCCAGGCCGTCGAGGACATCGCGGAGCGCGTGACGATCGGGCGCCACGAGCAGACCGCCTCTCAGCTCGCCGAGCGCTTCGGCTTCCCGGCGTCGCGGCAGTGGACCCCGGTCTCCGAGCTCTCCGGCGGCGAGCGCCGGCGGCTGCAGCTCGTGCGCCTGCTCATGACCGAGCCGAACGTGCTGCTGCTCGACGAGCCCACCAACGACCTCGACGTCGACACCCTCCAGCAGCTCGAGGACCTCCTCGACGGCTGGCCGGGCACGCTCGTCGTCGTCAGCCACGACCGCTACCTCACCGAGCGCGTCTGCGACCGCGTCGTGGCGCTCTTCGGTGACGGGCGCATCACCGACCTGCCCGGGGGGATCGAGGAGTACCTGCGGCGACGGGCGGCGCTCGAGGGCCGCAGCGAGGGACTCCCGCGCTCCGCCGGGGGCAGCCAGGGCGTCCCTCGCTCCACCACCCCCGCGGAGCCCGGGCGCTCCGAGGCCGAGCGGCGCGCGGCGCGCAAGGAGGTCGCGCGCATCGAGCGGCGCCTCGAGCGGATCGCCACCGAGGAGACCAGGCTCCACGAGCAGCTCGCCGCCGCGGCCACCGAGCCCGACCGGCTCCTCGCCCTCGACGCCGAGCTGCGCGCGCTGGTCAGCGAGCGTGAGCAGCTCGAGGAGGCGTGGCTCGAGAACGCGGTCGAGTGAGCCGCACGCCCAGGGCGCACGGTGGTGCTGCCGCGCCGCCGACCTCGACCGCGGAGCCGACCAGCGGCCGCGTGGGACGACGAGGCGTGCCCGACCGCTGACCGGGTGCTAGTGGAAGCGGTTCTGGGCCGGTTCGAGGCCCTCGGCGGCCAGCGCCTCGACGGCGTCGGCGGCCAGCTCGACGGAGACGTCGAGCTCCTTGCGCTCGGCCGACGACCAGCGCTTGAGCACGTAGTCGGCGGGGTCCTGGCGCCCGGGCGGGCGGCCGATGCCGAAGCGGACCCGCAGGTAGTCCTTGGTGGCGAGCGACTTCGAGATCGAGCGCAGCCCGTTGTGGCCGCCCTCGCCGCCGCCGCGCTTGAGGCGGACGACGCCGAACTCGAGGTCGAGGTCGTCGTGGACGACGATGACGTCGGTCGGCGCGACGGAGAAGAAGCGGGCGGCGCCGGCGACCGGCCCGCCCGAGAGGTTCATGTAGCCGCGGGGCTTGGCGAGCACGATGCGGCGCCCGGCGAGGCGTCCCTCGGCGACGTCCGCCCCGGAGCGCTTGTGCGCCGAGAACCGCGCGCCGAGGCGTCCCGCGAGGACGTCGGCGACGACGAACCCGACGTTGTGCCGGGTGCCCTCGTAGTCGGGGCCCGGGTTGCCCAGCCCGACGACCAGCAGGGGGCCGTCGGGCCGGGCAGCGGGGGAGCTCACGGAGGCGTGTCAGCTCTCGTCGGAGGACCCGGCAGCCCCCGAAGCGCCGCCCGCGGCGGGCTGGTCGCCGGAGGCGGCCTCGGAGGACTCGCCGGTCTCGGCGGCCTCCGACTCGGGGACGTCCTCCTCGACGCCGGCGCCCTCGGTGTCGATCTCCTCCTCCATGGCGTCCTCGGTCGGCGCCTCGGTGACGTTGACGACCAGGAGCTCGGGGTCGGAGACCAGCTCGGCGCCGTCGGGCAGGCGGATCTCCCCGGCGAGGAACTGGGTGTTCATCTCGGCGTCCTCGATGACGACCGTGATCTCCTCGGGGATGTTGGTCGCGTCGGCCTCGATGGTGAGCGTGTCCTCGTTCTGGAACACCAGCGTGCCGGAGGCGGGCTCGCCCATCGTGACGACGGGGACGTCGACCTGGACCTTCTCGCCGCGCCGGACGAGGACGAGGTCGACGTGCTCGAAGAAGCCCTTGATCGGGTCGCGGGCGATGCTCTTGGTCAGCGCGAGCTGCGGCTGCCCGCCGAGCCCGGTGACGGTGAGGAGGGCGTTGCGCCCGTTCTCGCGCATCACCGCGGCGAACTCGACGGTGTCGAACGCGAGGTGCACGGGGTCGGTGCCGTGCCCGTAGAGCACGCCGGGGACCTTGCCGGCGCGACGCGTCCGGCGCGCGGCGCCCTTGCCGAACTCGGTGCGGGCCTCTGCCGCGATGCGGATCTCGTCGGCCATGGTGTCTCTCTCCTGCGGTCGTCCCGGGGTCGGCGCGCCGCGCGCGGCCGGCCCGGAGCACCGGGAGGCCGCACCGCGTCGATCACGGCCGGTCGGGACCGGCCCTCGCCGAAGTGCGTGTCCCACGATACCGGGCGGGCCTACGCTGCCGGGTCGTGGGCCGGGTCGTGGGTGAGCCGCCGGACCGGTCGGCCACACGCGCGGGCTACGACGCCATCGCCGAGCCCTACGCCGCGACCTTCCGCGACGAGCTCGACCGCGCCCCCCTCGACCGCGCGGTGCTCGCCGCCTTCGCCGAGCTGGTGGGTCCGGACGCGGAGGTCGTCGACGCCGGCAGCGGGCCCGGCGGCGTCACCGCCCACCTGCGCGACCTCGGTCTGCGGGTCCGTGGCGTCGACCTCTCGCCGGGCATGGTCGCCCTCGCCCGCCGCGAGCACCCCGACCTCGCCTTCGACGTCGGTGACCTCGCCGACCTCGACGTGACGGGACTCGGCGGGATCGTCGCCTGGTACTCGCTCATCCACGTGCCGCCCGCGCAGCTGCCCGGCGTCCTCGCCGGGTTCCACCGGGCGCTGCGCCCGGGCGGGCAGCTGCTGCTCGGGTTCCAGGTCGGCGACGACGTCTCGCACCACGACGAGGCCTTCGGCCACCGCGTCGACCTCGACTTCCGCCGCCTGCGCCCCGACGCCGTCGCCACGCTGCTCGCGGAGGCGGGGTTCGCCGTCACCGCCCGCGCCGTCCGCGAGCCCGTCGCCGGCAGCCGCGCCGCGGCCCTGCCCCAGGCGTTCCTGATGGCGCAGCGGTGAGCGCTCAGGGGGTCGCGGCGCCGAGGTAGAGGTGCGCCATCGGGCCGGGGGCGCGCAGGCTCGGGTGCGCGACGTCGGTGACCGTCAGTCCGGCGTCGCGGACGAGGCCGTCGACGGACCGGGTGAGGTGGCACCCACCGGCGAGGCGCTGCTGGAGCCCGTCGAGGCGGTGCTGCCAGCGGGCGGTGCGGGCGTCCGGGGACAGGCCGTGCTCGAGGAAGAGCAGCTGCCCGCCCGGGCGCAGGACCCGGCGGACCTCACGCAGCGCGCGGTCGACGTCCGGGATGGTGCACAGGGTGAAGGTGCTGACGACGGTGTCGGCGGAGTCGTCGGGCAGGTCGAGGTCCGCGCCGTCGAGGCCCACGTGCTCGACCGGGATCGGCGCCGCCGCGATCCGGCGGGCACCGCGCCGCCGGGCCACGGTGGAGGGCTCGACGGCGCGCACCGACGTCACCGCCGCGGGGTAGAGCGGCAGCGTCGGCCCGCTGCCGAACCCGAGCTCGACGACCTCGCCACGGGCCCGGGCGACGGCCTGCTCGCGCAGGGCGCGGACGTCCTCGCCGCCGAGCGCGACGTCGACGATCCGGGGGACGACGTGCTCGGTCCAGAGGCCCACGCGGTCCAGGTTAGGCGTTGCCGTCGAAGAGGTTGGTGACCGAGCCGTCCTCGAAGACCTCGCGCACGGCGCGGGCGATCACCGGGGCGATCGAGAGCACGGTGAGCTGCGGGAAGCGCTTCTCGTCCGGGATCGGCAGCGTGTTGGTGATGATGACCTCGCGCGCCCCGCACGTCGAGAGCCGCTCGACCGCCGGGCCGGACAGCACGCCGTGGGTGGCGGCGATGACGACGTCCGACGCGCCGTCGGCGAGCAGCGCCTCGGTGGCCTTGGCGATCGTGCCGCCGGTGTCGATCATGTCGTCGACGAGGATGCAGCAGCGGCCGGAGACCTCACCGACGACGCGGTTGGCGGCCACCTCGTTGGGGCGGGTCTTGTCGCGGGTCTTGTGGATGAAGGCCAGCGGGACGCCGCCCATCATGTCGGCCCACTTCTCGGCGACGCGCACGCGCCCGGAGTCCGGGGCGACGACGGCGAGGTCGTGGTCGGCGTAGGTGTCGCGCAGGTGCTCGGCGAGGACCTTGTTGGCCAGCAGGTGGTCGACGGGACCGTCGAAGAAGCCCTGGATCTGGTCGGTGTGCAGGTCGATCGTCATGATCCGGTGCGCGCCGGCGGTCTTGAGCATGTCCGCGACGAGGCGCGCCGAGATGGGCTCGCGGCCGCGGTGCTTCTTGTCCTGGCGGGCGTAGCCGTAGAACGGCACGACGGCGGTGATCCGCTTGGCCGACGCCCGCTTCAGGGCGTCGATCATGATGAGCTGCTCCATGATCCACTGGTTGATCGGGGAGGTGTGGCTCTGGATCACGAATGCGTCGGAGCCGCGGACCGACTCCTCGAAGCGGACGAAGATCTCCCCGTTGGCGAAGTCGTACGCCGCCTGCGGGGTGATCGTGACGTCGAGCTCCTTGGCGATCTCCTCGGCGAGCTCGGGGTGGGCCCGTCCGGAGAAGAGCATGAGGCTCTTCTTCGGGGTCGACGACATGCTCACGGTCACGGGTCCTCCTGCATGGTCTGCTCCTCGGCGTCCGCCGCCTTCTGCGCGGCCTCGGCCGCCTGGGCCGCCGCCGTCCCGGGCCGCTTGCGCGCCACCCAGCCCTCGACGTTGCGCTGCGGGCCCGAGGACACCGCGAGGGCCCCGGGCGGGACGTCCTCGCGCACCACGGTGCCCGCGCCGGTGTAGGCGCCGTCCCCGACCGTCACCGGCGCGACGAACGTGTTGTCCGAGCCGGTGCGGACGTGCGACCCCACGACCGTACGGTGCTTGGTGACGCCGTCGTAGTTGACGAACACCGACGACGCCCCGATGTTGCTGCCCTCGCCGATCTCCGCGTCGCCGACGTAGGTCAGGTGCGGGACCTTGCTGCCCTCGCCGATGTGGGCGTTCTTCACCTCGACGAACGTCCCGATCTTGCCACGGGCGTCGAGCTCCACGCCGGGACGCAGGTAGGCGAACGGCCCCACCGACGTCTCGGGGCCGACGCGCGACGACGACCCGTGCGTGCGCACGACGGTGGCCCGCGCCCCGACGGTGACGTCGGTGAGCGTGGTGTCCGGGCCGATGGCCGCGCCCTCGGCGACCGTCGTCGACCCGTGCAGCTGCGTGCCGGGGTGCAGCGTCACGTCGCGCTCGAGGCGGACGCCGACGTCGACCCAGGTGGAGCGCGGGTCGACCACCGTGACGCCCGCGCGCATCCAGCGCTCGAGCAGGCGGCGGTTGAGCTCGGCGCCGAGGTCGGCCATCTGGACCCGGTCGTTGACGCCCGCGACCAGCCACGGGTCGGCGGTCTCGACGGCGCCGACCCCGCGCCCCTCGCCGGCGGCGATCGCGACGACGTCGGTGAGGTAGAGCTCGCCCTGGGAGTTGTGGGTGGTCAGCCGGCCCAGCGCCTCGCGCAGGAACGCCAGGTCGAACGCGTAGACCCCCGAGTTGACCTCGTTGATCGCGAGCTGCTCGAGCGTGGCGTCGCGGTGCTCGACGATCGCGGTGACCTGGTTGGCGTCGTCGCGGACCACGCGGCCGTAGCCGCGGGGGTCGTCGAGCTCGGCGGTCAGCAGCGTCACCGCGTAGCCGCCGTCGGCGTGCTCGGCGACCAGTGCGCGCAGCGTCGCGGCGTCGAGCAGCGGGACGTCGCCGTAGGAGACCAGGACCGTGCCGGTGAGGTCGGCGGGCAGCCGCGCGACGCCGCAGGACACGGCGTGGCCGGTGCCCCGCCGGCGGTCCTGCACGGCGGTCAGGACCTCGCGGTCGAGCTCGGCGGCGAGCCCGAGGGTGTGGGTGCCGACCTGCTCGCGCTCGTGCCCGACGACGACCACCAGGTGCTCCGGCGTCGCGCCGGCGGCCGCGTGCACCGCGTGGCCGAGCAGGCTGCGCCCACCGACGGGGTGGAGCACCTTCGGCGTCGCGGAGTGCATCCGGGTGCCCTCACCGGCGGCGAGGACGACGACGGCGGTCGGGCTCGCGGTCGGGCTCGGCGGCATCGGTGGCGTGACTCCCACTCGGGTGGCGGGCCGGCCCCGGGTCCGGGGCTCGTCGGGGCCGATCCTACGACCGGGGTCCGGACGCCCGGTCGGGGTGTGCGGCGGGACGGCCGGGGACGGGGCTCACGAGCGGCCGACGGGCGGGCTCACGGGCGGGCTCACGGGCGGGCACGGGTGGCGGACGCGTCGTGCGTGCGCACGGCGTCGCCCCCGGCCCGCTTGGCGGCGTACATGGCGGCGTCGGCGCGGGCGAGGACCTCGGCAGGCCCCTCGCCGTCCCGGGCCGCGACCACGCCGACCGACAGCGTCACCGGCCCGGACACCGCGCCCGCGCCCGGCAGTGCCGCCACCGCGGCCCGGGCCCGGCCCAGCGCGGCGGCCGCGTCACCGACGGCGGTGTCGGGCAGCACGACGACGAACTCGTCGCCGCCGTAGCGGGCCACCAGGTCCGGGGCGCGCAGCGACGACCGCAGCGCCGTCGCCACCCCGCGCAGGACCTCGTCGCCGCGGGCGTGGGACGCCGTGTCGTTGATCTGCTTGAAGCGGTCGACGTCGACCATGGCCACCGCGACCCCGACGGGTGTCGCGTCGCTCCGTCTCCCGTCCACCCGGTCGAGCTCCGCTGCGCTCCGTCTCCCGTCCACCCGGTCGAGCTCCGCTGCGCTCCGTCTCCCGTCCACCCGGTCGAGCTCCGCTGCGCTCCGTCTCCCGAGCACCTCCTCCAGGTGCCGGTCCAGCGCGCGGCGGTTGGGCAGGCCGGTCAGGGGGTCGGCGAGGGCGAGGGCGGTGACCTGGCCGTGCTCGCGGCGCAGGCGGTCGTGGGCGAGCCCCGTGCGCAGCGACAGCGCCCGCGCCCGGTGCAGGGCCCACAGCTCGGCCTCGAGGTCGGCGACGTAGTCGCCCAGCGCCGCCTCGGCCGCCCGGCGCCCGTGCACGGCGACGCGGGTGCGCAGCCGCGCCAGCTCCCGGGTCACCGACAGCATGAGGCTCGCCTCGCCCCGTGGCGGGTGGGCCCGGCGGGCGGCGAGCACCGCGACCGCGGCGTCGTCCTCGCCCGCGCGCTCCAGGGCCCGCGAGCGGGCGAGCTCGACGAGCAGCCGGTCGTGCTGCGAGGGGACCGGGTCCCCGCGCCCGAGCACCGCGGCGTCGCGGCGGGCGCGCTCCCGCTCGGCGTCGGTGGGGGCGGGGCCGCGGGCCGGGTCGGCGAGCACCGCGGCGGCGACGAGGAGGGGCTGCTGGTCGGGCGTCGCGGGCCGCAGGGTCGCCGCAACGGCCGCGGCGGTGGCGAGGCGGTCGCCGCCGGGCCGCCCCGCACGCTCGAGGCGCAGGCCCCACGAGATGCCCAGGCGCACGCGGTCGTAGCCGCACGGGGAGGCACCGTCGATCTCGGTGGGCGTGGATCCCCAGGCCTGGTCGACGAGCGTGCCGGCGAGGTCGTGCAGTCCCAGCGTCACCAGCGTGCCCGCGGCGAGGCGGCGGGCGCAGCGCACGTTGTGGCGGTGCTCGGCGGCGGTCGGGGCGTGGTCGACGAGGACCGGCTCCTCGAGGTGGGCGAGGCCCGTGGCCACCGCGGTGAGCGCCGCGTCCTCGTCGTCGACGAGCAGGGCGCGCCGGGCCCGCAGCATCTGGGCGTCGGCGGCGAACAGCGACAGCCCGTGCTCGGTGGCCAGGGCGAGCAGCTCGTCGAGCTGGTCGTCGAGGGGCGCCGGCGGGACGGGCGGGGAGCCCGGCTCGGCGGCGAGCAGCACCCGCGCGACGAGGCTCTGGCGCAGCAGGAGGGCGCGCGTGCCGGGCGCGCTCTCGCGGGCGGCGGGGGTGTCGAGCACGGCGTCGAGCTCGCGGGTGCTGCCCACCGGGTCGGGGGAGGGGACGAGGCCGGCCGCCCGGACCGCGGCGCCCGTCCGGGCGAGGAGGGCGGCGCGGGCGTCGGCGCGGGCCCCGGCGTCGGCGTCGAGCGCCAGCGGGAGCACCTGCGTGCGTGCTCGACCGTGATCCGCGGGCATGACCCACCTCCGGCGCCGCACCGGTTCCCTCCCGGGGGGAGCCGGCTCGGACGATCGAGCGGTCGACACCGCCAGGGGGTTGACGGAGCGCCGATCGTCGGGATGCCAGTCTGCCCCGTCCCGGGGAGCCTCCCTGACCCACCCCGGACGTCGGGCATCCTGTCGCGCCATGGCGCGCTCGACGACGGGCACGACTCCCGTGCCGACCCCCGCGCTCGCGGGGCCCACGTCCCTCCCCGACCGGCGCTCCCGCCTCGTGCGGCCCGCCGCCCGCGGCCGCGTGGCGGTGATCGCGCTGGCGGCGGCGCTCGTCACCGCCGTCCTCGCCGGGCGCTACGCCGGGGACACCAGGGCGGGGCGCACCGACCGCTCGCTCGCGGACCTGGTCGACGTCCAGCACGGGGCGGCACGGCTGCTCGCGCAGGCCTTCGCCGCGCTGGGCGGGCCGCTGCCGGTGGCCGTCGCCCTGCTCGTCCTCGCGCCGCTGGCGTGGGTGCTCCGGGGTGGGCGCGGCCTCGGGCTGGTGCTCGCCGGCCCGCCGACGGCGATGGTCACGACGTCGCTGGTGCTCAAGCCGCTCGTCGAGCGCACGCGCGGGGGCGAGCTCGCGTTCCCCAGCGGGCACACGACCTCGGTCGCCTCGCTGGCCGTGACGTGCGGGGTGCTGGTGCTGGGCCTGACCGCGGTGCCCCGCGCCGTGCGGCTGCTCGCCGTCGCCGGGCTCGCGGGCCTCGTCGTCGCCGTCTGCGCCGGGCTCGTCGTGCGCGGCTACCACTACCCGACCGACACCCTCGGTGCCCTCGGCGTCGCCGTGGCCGTCGTGCTCGGCGTCGCCCTGGCCGTGGACGCGTGGGCCGACGTCGTCGCCGACCCGGGCCCCGACCCGCGCGCCTTCGACCCCGGCGAGCGGCCCACCGACGTCCTGCCCCGGGCCTCCGAGGGCTGAGCCCCCAGCGCCCCCAGCGCCCCCAGCGCCCCCAGCGCCCTCAGTGCGCCGCGGCCATCTCGCGCGCCTCCTCGTCCGACGCCGCCGCGGGATTCGAGCCGGGCAGCGGCTGACTGCCCGGTTCGCGCAGGTACCGCACCGCGACGAGGCCGACCACGGCCGCGAGCATCAGGTAGACCGCCGGCATGACCAGCACCCCGGTCAGCGCGATCAGTCCTTCGACGATCACCGAGGTGGTGCCGCCGAACACCGAGACCGCGATGTTGAAGGTGATCGCGAGCGACCCGTAGCGCACGCCGGTGTGGAACAGCGAGGGCAGCGTCGAGGGCATGGTCGCGTTGAAGCAGACCATGGTCAGGCCGAGCAGGAAGAGGCCCGCGAGGACGCCGGGGATCGATCCGGTGCGCATCAGCAGGAACGCCGGCAGGGCCAGCACCACGAGCATGATGCAGCCGGTGAGGATGATCGGCCGGCGGCCCACCCGGTCACTGAGCTTGCCGAGCACGGGCACGACGGCCAGGAGCGCGGCGAGCAGGATGATCTGCAGGACGTGCGAGGTCGTCGTCGTCAGTGTCGGGGCGCCGTACTGCCCGAGCGTCTCGGTCAGGTAGGTGGGCACGACGGTGGTCAGCGTGTAGTTGGTGACGTTGAAGACGATCACCAGGCCGCCGCAGACGAGCACCGGGCGCCAGCCGTGGCGGGCCGCGGCGCGGAAGAACTCGCGGAAGCCCTGCCGGCCCTGGTCCTCCGACGACGAGGAGAGCTGGCTGAACGCCGGCGTCTCCTCGAGGCGGTAGCGCAGGTAGAGCCCGATCATGCCCATCGGCAGGGCGATGAGGAACGGGATGCGCCAGCCCCAGCTCAGGAGCTCGGGGGAGTCCTCGCCGAGGACGGCCTGCAGCACGGTGACGACGGCGGCCCCGAGCAGGTAGCCGGTGATCGTGCCGAACTCCAGGAAGCTGGCCAGGAAGCCGCGGCGCCGGTCGGGCGCGTACTCGGCGACGAACGTCATCGCCCCGGCGTACTCACCGCCGGTGGAGAAGCCCTGCAGCAACCGGCACAGGAGCAGCAGGAGCGGCGCCGCCAGCCCGATGGAGGCGTAGGTGGGCAGCACGCCGATCCCGAAGGTGGCCACCGCCATGAGCAGCATGGTCGTCGCGAGCGTCTTCGTGCGGCCGATGCGGTCGGCCAGCGGCCCGAAGAACAGCCCGCCGAAGGGCCGCGCCACGAACGACGCGGCGAACAGCGCGGCGGTGATGACCGGCCCGCCCGCCGTGCCCGGCGGCAGGAACACCACCTGGATCGTCGTCTCCAGGTAGGCGTAGACACCGAAGTCGTACCACTCGGTGACGTTGCCGATGCCCGACGCGGTGACGGCCCGCCGCACCAGGCTCGGCGGTGTCACCGTGACGCCGTCGACGGTGTGCGGGCCGCTCTCCTCGCCCATGGCGTCCCCCTCGTTCGTGCTCGCCATGGCGGCGGGGCTACCCGGCGGGGCAGCTCCGCCAACGCGCCGGCGCCGCCGGTCGGCGAGGGTCTCAGCGCACGCCGGCGCCGGCACGCACCGGGAGGGGGTCCGGCCCGAGGCGCTGGCGGGTGCGGGCGACGAACGGCCCGGGGTCGCGGGCGTCGAACGTCGCGAACACCCGCGACGAGAGGTACGGCCGCGTGCCGCCGAGCCACGGGAGCCGGCCGCCGCGCCAGCGCCCGAGCAGGATCGACGGGTCCTTGAACTCGTTGACCCAGTGCACGCCCTCCCGCCACGGGGTCGCGACGGGCAGCTCGCCGTGGACGAGGTGGCGGTAGGTCAGCAGCGGGAAGTCGACGCCGCAGCGCGGGGCGAGCCGGCCGGACATGTTCGGCCGCCCGTTGACCTCCATGAGCTTGTAGCGCCCGTCGCGCTCGTCCTGCTTGAACTCGACGTTGGCGAAGCCCTCGACGCCCATCGCGGCGAGGATCGCCCGCCCCGGCTCGACGACCTCGGGCACGCGGCCGCTGACGACCGCGCACGGGTAGCCGAAGTCGGGCGGCGAGAGGCGCAGCTTGCGGGAGGTCATCTCGACGCGGACCTCGCCGTCGACGACGTAGGCGTTGTAGTTGACGCCGCCGGTCTCGGGGCCCGGGATGAGCTCCTGCACCATCGTGACGATGCCCAGCGCGTGCGCCTCGCCCCACGCGGCGCGCAGCTCGCCGGTGGTGTGGACGCGCTTCATCTTGACGCCGAACGCGCGGTTGTAGCGGTAGCTCTCGGCGGGCTTGACCAGACACGGGAAGCGCAGGCGGTCGACGAGCGCCTCGAGCTCGTCGGGCGAGCCCGGCGACACGGTGCGCGGGGCCTCGACGCCGGCGCGGTCGGCGATCTCGCTGGTGATGCGCTTGTCGAGGAAGCGCTGGGCGACGACGTCGTCGGCGCACGCGACCGTGTGGCGCGCGGCGAGCACGTCACGGTGGGCGGCGACCGCCTCGAGGCCCTCGTCCGTGGTGGGCACGACCAGGCCCGGACCGTGGGTGTCGGCGAGCCGCAGGAGCGCCTCGACGTACTCGGTGGTCCGGTCGGCCGGGTCGGGGACGGTGACGCAGGTGGTGGCGTACCGGGAGTGCCGGGTCGACTCGCGCGGCGAGGAGACCACGGACACCACGGGCACCCCCGCGCGGCCCAGCGACCCAACCACGGCCAGCCCGGCCTCGTACCCGCCGAGGACGTAGGCGGGGACGGCGGCGGCCACACCCCCGGTGTGGTGCGTGCTCATGGCGGGCAGCGTAGAGACGGCCCGTGACCACGTCCGAGCGACCCGGGAACACCCGGGGACACCGCTCCGCCGCCTGGATTCGAACCAGGATCATCGGAACCAAAATCCGAGGTGTTGCCCTTACACCACGGCGGACCGTCACCGCAGCGGCGACGGTGACCATGGTGACACGCGGGCCCGGCGGTGGGCCTCGCGGTGCGCCGTCAGCGCCGCGCGCGCCGCCGGGTCATCGCGAGGACGGCCGCGCCGCCGACGAGGACGAGGAGCGCGCCGGCCGCCCAGGTCAGCGAGCCGGACGACGACGAGGAGGAGCCGGGCGCCGCGGTGGTCTCGTCCTCGACCGGGGCGGCGGTCGACGCCGTCGCGGGGGAGCGCACCGACGCCAGGGTGGGGCCGATCCGCAGGTCCTCGAGCCAGAGACGCCCGTCCTCGTCGATGCCGTCGTCGCGGTAGAGCCCGACCTTCATGTAGTTGGCCTCGTCGAGCAGCGTGCCGCCCTCCGGGCGGTAGGCGCTCAGGACGTGGTCGGCGCCCCGCCAGACGTCGACGGCGCCGCGGCTCGGGTCGCGCGAGAACGCGATGCGCATCGTCACCTCGATCCGGTCGCCACCGCGCAGCGGGCCGAGGTCCTGGAGGTCCTCGCCCTCGGCCGCGAGCATGAGGCGGTTGCCCCGCGCCTGGAGCGCCACCGGCGGGGAGCCGGAGTCGCCCTGGTGGTGCCACTGGAGCAGGAGCTGCCAGGTGTTCGCGTCCGTCGGGAAGTCGTCCGCGAGCTTGGCGACGTACGTGTAGTACTGCACGTCGCCCTCGCGCTCCTGGGGGACCCGGGGCTCGACCTCGGTGCGCGTGTCGCCGCCCTCGAGGGTGAACTGCAGCGCCTGGCGGGCCGGCGCGTCCGGCGAGGCGACCTGCTGGGGCGTGCCGTCCTGCTCGTTGTACTCGGTGCGGTTGAACGCGGCGAGCATGTTCCCGCTCTCGGGGAGCACCCACAGCGGGCGGTCCCCGGACGGCGCCGGGGACCCCGGAGCCGTCTCGGCCGTGGCGACGGGCGCCGCGACCAGCGGGACCACGAGCGCCGCCAGCGCGAGGACGACGGCGAGCGCGCCGCTCCTCCCGCGGCGCGCTCGGAGCGGCCGTCGGCTGACGACGTCGTTGGGCATCGACGGCTCTCCTCGTCCTGGACGGTCTGCCGACCTCTGCCGGCGGCCCCGGGCGCCGGGCGGACCCGGGCGGGGTCTCGCCGGCTCGTGCTGCAGGTCGACGACGTCGACGATACCGATCGCCGAGGTGAGGACCGCGTTGGTGTCGCGGCGCCCGCGGCCGTGACCTCGATCATCACGGCGAGCGACGGCGCCGGCCGCCGGGCCGGTCCCGTTCGGCCCACCAGCGACGATCCCGCGGCCCTCGGCCGCCGCAGGGGCTGTCGGACCCGGCACGTACCGTGCTCACGGACGGATCGGGCGCCGCGGCCCCGACCCGTCCGGCCGAGCCACGAACGGGTCCGGCGCGTGACCTCCCCGGCGACGCCCTCGTTGATCGCGCAGGCGGCGGGGGGTCCGAGCGGGTCCGGAATCCGCGCGGTCACGGAGGCAACCGGATCGGCTCCGAGACGTCCCACGTCCCGGAGAGGTGTCCATGGCCGACGAGGTGTCGCGGGGAGAGGACTCTCCCCGCGCGATCGAGGACGCGGGGGCGACCACGTGAGGAACGGACGAGTCGAGGCGGAGCGGGCCGACGTGCCCGCCGGGGGCGGCGTGCCCACCGACCCGCCGATGTCGGACGTCGCACGGGCCGAGGTGCCACTGACCGGGGTACCGGCCGCCGAGATGGGCCCGGAGACGGCTCCACCGCTCGACGCGGCCACGCGCGACGCGATCGCCCGCGAGGCGGCCGCCGCGCGGGAGGCGGAGCTGACCGCGCAGGGCCGCGACGTGTTCGTCGAGCCGGCCCCGACCGCGCCCGGCTTCGTCCGCATCTGGGAGGACGAGGGGCCGGAGCAGCCGGGCAGCGTCGCCACGGCCACGAGCTGGCAGCGCAAGTTCGCGCTCGCGGTGGCCGCCTCGGACCTCGCCACGCTCGCCGTGTGCATCCTGCTGGGCGCGCTCATCGGCTTCGGTGACGGCACCGGCCCGCAGAGCTCCGACCCGTGGAACCTGGCGGCGGGGGTGGCGATCCTCGTGCCGCTCGCGCTCGTCGCGTGCCGCGCCTGGGACCCCCGCACCCTCGGCCAGGGCGCCGAGGAGTGGAGCCGGCTGATCCGCGCCTTCGTCTCCGCGGCGATCGTCCTGGGTCTCGGCGGCCTCGCGGTCGAGCGCCTGGGCGTGCGGCCGTGGGTGTTCGGCGTGCTGCCGGTCGCGGGCCTCGCCGCCATGGCCGGCCGCTACCTGCTGCGCCGCTGGCTGCACCAGGCCCGCAAGCGCGGGCGCGGGATGCTGCCGGTCCTCGCGGTCGGCACCGAGCAGGCGCTGCGCGACCTCATCGAGCGCACCCGCCGCGTGCCGCACATGGGCTGGGTCGTCGTCGCGGCCTGCACCCCGACCGGTCTCGGCGAGGAGGGCCAGGGCCACGTCGCCGGGGTCCCGGTCATCGGTGACCTCGACGACCTGTCCACCAGCGTGGGCAGCGGGCGCTACGGCGTCGTCGCCGTCGCCCCGACGCCGGGCTGGAGCCCGAAGCGCCTGCAGCGCCTCGCGTGGGACCTCGAGGGCACCGGCTCCGAGCTGGTCGTCGACCCGGGCCTCATGGAGGTCGCCGGGCCGCGCCTGCACGTCGCGCCGGTCGACGGCCTGCCGCTGCTGCGCCTGACCGAGCCGCGCCTCTCGGGTGTGCCGCGGGTCTTCAAGCTCATGTTCGACCGCGTCACCACCGCGGCGATCCTGCTGCTCCTGCTGCCGGTCTTCGCGGTCATCGCGTTCGTCGTCAAGCTCGACGGCGGCCCGGTGTTCTACCGGCAGACGCGCGTCGGGCAGCGCGGCAAGACCTTCAAGATGATCAAGTTCCGGTCGATGGTGCCGGACGCGGACAAGATGCGTGACGCCCTGCTCGCCGGCACGAACGACGGCTCCGGGCCGCTGTTCAAGCTGCGCCGGGACCCGCGCGTCACCCGCATCGGGCAGCTGCTGCGCCGCTACTCGCTCGACGAGCTCCCGCAGCTGCTCAACGTCCTCGGCGGCTCGATGTCGCTGGTCGGGCCGCGCCCGCCGCTGCCCGGCGAGATCGAGGCGTACACCGACGCGGCGAAGCGCAAGTTCCTCGTGCGCCCCGGCATGACCGGGCTCTGGCAGGTCAGCGGCCGCTCCGACCTGTCGTGGGAGGAGTCGGTCCGGCTGGACCTGCGCTACGTGGAGAACTGGTCGCCGGCGATGGACCTGGTGATCATGTGGAAGACGGTCTCCGCGGTGTTCCGCGGCGACGGCGCCTACTAGGACAGACACCCTTGGACAATCCAGCCAGCAAGATCATCTGCCGGCTCTGCGGATCCGCCGACCTGGCGAGCTTCGTCGACCTCGGGGCCACCCCGCCCTGCGAGCTCTTCCTCACCGCCGAGGCGCTCGAGGCGCCCGAGCCGACGTTCCCGCTCCACCCGCGGGTCTGCCGCTCGTGCCTGCTCGTGCAGCTGCCGCCCCTCATCGACCCGGACGAGACGTTCACGGAGTACGCGTACTTCTCGTCGTTCTCGACGTCCTGGGTCGAGCACGCGCGCCGCTTCGTCACCGCCGCCACCGAGCGCGCCGGCCTGACGCGCGACTCGCTGGTGGTCGAGGCGGCGAGCAACGACGGCTACCTGCTCCAGCACGTCGTCGCCGACGGGATGCGCGCCGTGGGTGTGGAGCCGAGCGCCAACGTCGGCCAGGCCGCCCGCGACAAGGGCGTGCCGACGATCACGGCGTTCCTCTCCCCGGAGACGGGCGCGGCCGTGCGGGAGGAGCACGGCCCGGCCGCGCTCGTCGTCGCCAACAACGTCTACGCGCACATCCCCGACGTCGTGGGCTTCACCCGCGGCCTGCGGGCGATGGTGGCCGACGACGGCTGGGTGTCGATCGAGGTGCAGCACCTGCTCACGCTGATGCGCCACCGGCAGTTCGACACGATCTACCACGAGCACTTCCAGTACTACACGCTCGCGACCGCGCAGAAGGCGCTGCGCTCGGGCGGGCTCGAGCTGGTCGACGTCGAGCTGCTGCCGACCCACGGCGGGTCGATCCGGTGCTGGGCGCGCCCCACCGAACTGGGCCTGGGGCCGTCGCAGGCCGTCGCCGACGTGCTCGCCGAGGAGGCCGCGGCCGGGCTCGACACCGTCGAGGGCCACGCCGGCTTCGCCGGGGAGGTCTCGCGCATCCGCAACGACCTGGTGCGGTTCCTCATCGACGCCGCGGACGCGGGGAAGTCGGTCGTCGGCTACGGCGCGCCGGGCAAGGGCAACACGCTGCTGAACTACTGCGGCATCCGCCCCGACCTGCTCGCGTACACCGTCGACCGCAACCCGTACAAGCACGGCCGGTACACGCCGGGCACGCGCATCCCGATCCACCCGCCGGACCGGATCGACGCCGACCGCCCGGACTACGTCCTCGTCCTGCCGTGGAACCTGCGGGAGGAGATCACCGCGCAGCTCGCCCACGTGGCGGACTGGGGCGGGTCACTCGTCTTCCCGATCCCCTCGCTGCAGGTGGTCGAACCCGGGTCTGGCAAGGTCCACCGATCGTGAAGGTCGTCCTCTTCTGCGGTGGCTACGGCATGCGGATGCGCAACGGCGACTCCGATGCCCCGAAGCCGATGCAGATGGTCGGGCCACGCCCGCTCATCTGGCACGTGATGCGCTACTACGCGCATTTCGGGCACAAGGAGTTCATCCTCTGCCTGGGCTACGGAGCCCACCACGTCAAGAACTACTTCCTCGACTACCACGAGACCGAGTCGAACGACTTCGTCATGCGTCGCGGCGAGGTCGAGCTGCTCGGCTCGGACATCGCCGACTGGACGATCCACTTCGTCCACACCGGGCTCGAGTCGCCGATCGGCGAGCGCCTGCGGCGGGTGCGTCACCTGGTGGAGGACGAGGAGATCTTCCTCGCCAACTACGCCGACGTGCTCACCGACGCCCCGCTCGACGACATGATCGACCGGTTCAAGGCCTCGGACGCGTCGGCGTCGCTGCTCGCGGTCCCGCCGCAGGCGGTGTTCCACATCGTGGACATCGACCCGGGCGAGCGGGTCAACTCGATCTACCCCGTCACCGACATGCGGATCCGCGAGAACGGCGGGTACTTCGCGCTGCGGCCCGAGACGATCGACTACATCCCCGAGAACGGCGACCTCGTCGGCGACGCCTGCACCGCGCTGGCGAAGGAGGGCAAGCTGCTCTCCTACACCTACGACGGTTTCTGGCAGCCCGCGGACACCCTCAAGGAACGCAACGCCCTCGAGGCGGCGTACCGCGCCGGCACCCGGCCGTGGATGGTGTGGGAGCGGGAGCCCGAGCGCTCGCCGCTGGAGGGCCTCGTCGACGAGGCCCTCGGCCGCTGAGCCGTGCGCGCGCTGCTCCCGGAGGCGCTCGACGAGCTGGTCCTGCTCGCCGCGCACTGCGACGACGTCCCGATCGGCGCGGGCGGCACGGTGCTGACGCTCTGCCGCGCGCGGCCGGGCCTGCGGGTCCGCGCGCTCGTCCTGTCCGGCGGGGGCACGCCGCGCGAGGACGAGGAGCGCGCCGCGCTGGCGGCGTTCTGCCCGGGCGCGGACCTCGCCGTCACCGTCCTCGACATGGCCGACGGTCGGCTCCCGACGCACTGGGAGTGGGCGAAGGAGCAGCTCGAGGCGTTCCGGCGGACCTGCGAGCCCGACCTCGTGCTCGTCGGGCACCGCGGTGACGACCACCAGGACCACCGCGAGCTCGCCCGCCTGGTGCCCACGGTGTTCCGCGACCACCTGGCGCTGGGCTACGAGATCCTCAAGGCCGAGCCGGACCTCGCGCAGCCGCCGCTGCTCATGCCCCTCGAGGCCGACGTCGTCGCGGACAAGGTCCGCCTGCTGCACGAGCACTACCCGTCCCAGGTGGCCCGCGCCTGGTTCGACGAGGAGACGTTCCGGGGCCTCGCCCGCGTGCGCGGGGTGCAGGCGGGCGTGCGCTACGCGGAGGGGTTCCACCTGACGCGGGCGCTGCTCGGGGCACCCGTACCGTCAGCCTGAAGCACCGTCACAGGAAGCCACACGAAGGGGGGAGCGTTCCCATGCGCGTCCTGCTCACCGGCCACCAGGGCTACCTCGGCACCCTGATGGCGCCGCAGCTCACCGAGGCGGGGCACGAGGTCACCGGCCTCGACTCGGGCCTCTACGCCGACTGCGTGCTCGGCGAGCTGCCCGCCCCCGAGCCGCCGGCGCTGGCCGTCGACCTGCGCGACGTCACCGTCGACCAGCTCGCCGGCTTCGACGCCGTCGTGCACCTCGCGGCGCTGTCGAACGACCCGCTCGGCGCGCTGGCGCCCCAGCACACCTACGACATCAACCACCACGCCTCCACCCGCCTGGCGCGTCTGGCGAAGGAAGCCGGGGTCGGTCGCTTCGTCTACGCCTCGACCTGCTCGGTGTACGGCGCCTCGGGCACCGAGGACGTGCTCGACGAGGAGGCGCCGATGAAGCCGGTGACGCCCTACGCCGAGTCGAAGGTGCGCGTCGAGGCCGACCTCGTCGACATGGCCGACGACGACTTCGTGCCGGTCTCGATGCGCAACGCCACCGCGTTCGGGTTCTCGCCGCGGCTGCGCGCCGACATCGTGCTCAACAACCTCGTCGGGCACGCGCTGCTGTCGAACCGCATCCTCGTCATGAGCGACGGCACGCCCTGGCGCCCGCTCGCCCACGCCCGCGACATCGGCGGCGCCGTGGTCGCGGCGCTGGCGGCCCCGGCGGACGCCGTGCGCGCGCAGGCGTTCAACGTGGGCTCGACGGAGAACAACGTGCAGGTCCGCGACATCGCCGACGCCGTCAAGGTCGCGGTGCCCGAGGCCGAGCTCGTCATCACCGGCGAGACCGGCGGTGACCCCCGCTCCTACCGGGTCGACTTCACCAAGATCGGCAAGTTCCTGCCCGACTTCCGCGCCGGCTGGACGGTGGCCGACGGGGCCGCGGAGCTGGTCCGGGAGTACCGCGCCCGCGGGCTGACCCAGGAGGCGTTCGACCGGCGCTTCACCCGCCTCGCCGTCCTCAAGGACCGCCAGGCGGCCGGCTCCCTCGACGCGACGCTGCGCCCCGCCGGCGGCTGAGCGGCCGCCGGCGGGACGGCGAGGCATCTCAGCCGAGGACGAGCCGCGCCACGGCCGGCCACTCGGCCGGACGCGGGGGAGGCGGGACGCCGGGCCCGAGCACCACCGTGCGGCGCCAGTCGCGGCCGACCGCCTCCCACCGGTAGCGCTCCTGGACCAGGGCGTGCGCGGCGACCCGCAGCCGCTCCCGCCGGGCGTCGTCGTCGAGCAGGGCGAGGACCGTCGCGGCGAACCCGGCACCGTCCCGGGCGCAGGCGACGTGCTCCCCGTCCCGGGCCTGCGGCAGCGCCTCGACGCCCAGCGGCGTGGAGACGACGGCGAGACCGAGCCCGAAGGCCTCGAGGACCTTGTTCTTCAGGCCGCTCCCGCTGCGCATCGGGTTGATCATGATCGGGTAGTCGGTCACCGTGGCCGCGAGGTCCTCGACGTAGCCGGTGAGCCGGATCCCGGGGTCGTCGGCCGCGAGGTCGACGAGCCACCGGGGCGCGTCGGCGCCGATGATGCAGACCTCGACGCCCTGGTCGCGCAGCCACGGCCGGTAGACCTCGTCGAGGAAGAAGCGCAGCGCGTCGCGGTTGGGCCCGAACGCGAGGTTGCCCCAGAAGACGACGCCGCGCCGCCGTCCCGCCGCGGGGAGCGGGCGGACGTAGGTCTCGTCCAGCCCGTTCGGGATCGTGACGACGCTCCCGGAGGGCTGCCGGCCCTCGACCGCGCGGGAGTCCGCGTCGCTGATCGTCGTGACGAGGTCGAAGCCGTCGACGAACCGCGTCTCCGTGCGCCGCTTGCGGGCGACGTCCAGGTGCTCCTTGGCCCGCCGCGCCAGGCACGACGGCGCGGTGCCGGTCGTGCGCGCCCGGTCGGCGGTCAGGGCGGTGCTGTCGCAGACGTCGAGCACGACGCGCGGGCCGCCCGGGATGTCGAGGCCGGCGACGAGCTCCGCGATCTCGCCCCCGAACACCACGACGTGGGTGATCTCGCGCTCGCGGATGACCTCGAGGAGGCGCGCGCGGGCCGCGGCGAAGGCGCGCGGGCGGCTCAGCTCGAGGAAGTGCTCGTTGGACAGGCGGAAGTGGCGCCGGAGGAGGGGCGCCTCGGCCCGCAGCGGGGCCAGCTCCTCGACCGAGTCGAAGACCCCCTCCAGCGGGAGACCGGGGCGGGCCTCACCCGGCGGGCGGTAGGGCGCCACGACGAGGTGCACCTCCCCGGGCAGGTGCGCGCAGAGGTTCGCGACCCGCAGGTCGTAGCCGCTCTGGCGGGACTCGATGTGGCGCGTCGTCAGGGCCAGGAATCGCATCGCACCTCATAGTCGTCGCGAAGTCGCTCGACCGCGCCGGCGTCGCGCGTCAGGACTGGTCGGTCGTCCCGCGACGGTGCGGGACGGGTCACTTCCGGCCGGTTTGCGGTCTCCTGACCCGATCAACGGGTCCCTGCGGCGTCATGTTGAGGGCCGACCGCGCGGAGTACACGATGGAGTACTTCCCGTCATTTCGGGCATGACGCGGGGCACGGGCCGCTTGAGAGCATGATCACGCGTCGGGGCGCGCGACCAGCTCCCGCCAGGCACCGGCCGTCCGGTCCCGCTCCGAGATCGCCGTCACCGGCAGGGGCCAGCGGATCGCGAGGTCGGGGTCGTCGTGCGCGACGGCGAGGTCCTCCCCGGGCGCGTGCGGGCGGTCGATGCGGTAGCAGACGTCGGCGACCTCGGTCAGGGCCTGGAACCCGTGCAGGAGCCCCGGCGGCACGTACAGGTGGTGGAAGTCCTGGTCGTCGAGGTGGAAGGTCGCGACCTCGCCGAAGGTCGCCGACCCGGGACGGGCGTCGACGAGGACGTCGAGGACCGCGCCGTGGGCGACGCGCACGAGCTTCGCCTCGCCGCGGCCCCGGCGCCCGTGCATGCCGCGCACCGTGCCCAGGCGGGAGCGGGACTGGCTGTCCTGGGCCTCCGGCCCCAGGTCGACGCCGTGGGCGAGACCCACCGCGGTGTCGAACGTGCGGGTGAACAGGCCCCGGTCGTCGCGATGGGGTGTCGGGACGAAGACCAGGACGCCGTCGATCGTGCTCGTGCGGACCTCCACGGACCCGCACCATGCCACCCCCCGGTCGGACGTTCCCGCACCCCCCTGGAGTACAAGAAGGGCCGTGGACGCCGCACCCTCTGCGCTCGGTCACCCTCGTGACATCCCGGTCCGGTGCCGGTGGTGCCGTGCGGACCAGGGCACGGTGGTGCTCGACCTCGGGGACCAGCCCGCCGCCGACCACTTCCCGCCGGTGGACGACCCGGGTCCGGACCCGGTCCACCCGCTGCGGATGTGGCTGTGCGGCGGGTGCGGGCTCGCCCAGCTGGCCGAGGACCCGACCACCCCCGAGGAGCCGCGCGGCGCCGAGCCCGCGGCGATGGTCGCGCAGGCGAAGGACGCGGTGGCCCGGGTCCTCGCCGCGGGCCTGCTGCCCGCGGGCGGCGGCTCGATCACCGAGTTCGGCAGCCCGCACGGCGGCTCCTGGCTCGACCTGCTCGGCGCCGCCGGGCTCACCGAGGCGACACCGGGGACACCGGCCGACGTGGTCGTCGACTGCTTCGGGCTGATGCACGCCGCCGACCAGGCGGCCGGGCTCGCCGAGCGGGTGGAGGCGGTCGCCGAGGACGGGGTCCTGCTCCTGCAGTTCCACACCCTCGCGGCCATCGTCGCCGACGGGAGCTGGAACTCGCTGCGGCACGGCCACTTCGCCTACTACTCGGTGCCGGTGCTCGAACGGATGCTCGACGCCGTCGGGTTCGAGGTCGTCCACGCGTTCCTGTTCGACCTCTACGGCGGCACCGTGCTCCTCGCGGCCCGCCGTCGCGGGGCGCCCGGGCCCGCCGACCCCGTGTCCGTGGGCAGCATGCGCGACCGCGAGGTGTCCGCCGGCGTCACCGACCCCGCCGTGGTGGGCCGCCTCGAGGAGGCGACGCGGGCGAGCGCCGACGCCCTGCGCGAGCGGCTCACCGAGCTCCGCGACCGCGGACGGTCGGTGCTCGGGTACGCCGCGGCCTCCCGCGCGGTGCCGCTGCTCAACCGCGCCGGCATCGGCGCCGACCTGCTGCCCGCGGTGGCCGACGGCTCCCCGGGCAAGCAGGGCCGCCGCGTCCCCGGCGTCGGCGTCCCGATCATCGCCGTCGACGAGGTCGAGGAGCGGCACCCCGACGAGGTCGTCCTCTTCGTCACCGACCTCCTCGACGAGGTGCGCGGCCGGCTCCCCGGCGTGGAGGCGGGCGGCGGGCAGTGGGTCGTCGTCGACCCGGTGGTGCGGGTCGTGACGCCGCTCGGTGGGTCCGCGTCCGTCTGAGGCGGTCTGAGGCGGTCCGGGGGGGCTGAGCCGGGCCGAGCTCCCCCCTCGCCCGGATCCCGACGCCGCACGATCGGCGACTTCCCGCGCACTGCGCCGAATGGTCTTCTTCGTGCGCCGAACGGCGAGATCGTTCGGCGAACGGGTCGACGAGCGGTAGGGGAGCTGGGCGGATGCGGGCGCGCCGGTGGCGGAGGGACTCCTGCGGGCGGGGCACCGGGGTGACGGCGGTGACGGTCGTGCTCCTGGTGACGGTGCTCCTGGGCGTCGGCGGGCTCGCGGGACCGGCGGCCGTCGCCGACGACCGGGACGGCGGGGCCGCCGGTGACGTCGGTGACGTCCGTGCCGTCGGTGACGTGTATGCCCAGCCCTTCGCCTGGGACTCGCCGTGGAACCTGCCGCTGGCGCGCTCGGCCGCCTACGAGCGGTTCGACACCCGGGCGAAGCGCGTCTACCTCGACATCGAGGACATCAGCGTCGACCCGGCCTTCCCCGTCCGCGACCTCGACGCCGACGGGACGGACGTGCGCGTGCACGTCGACCCGGACCTGACCGCCGACGGGTCGTGGAACCACTGCTCGACCTTCCTCGTCGACTCACCCGACCGGCGCACGGTGGTCCAGGGGCAGCCCCTGCGGCTCTCTCGCGGCGGCGACCCGTCGTACCGGTACGCGTGGGACCCGCTCCCGCTGACCGGGCCCGGTCTGCTCGGCTGCCACGGGGGGTCGAACCTCTCCGGGATCGGCGGGACCGTGCGCGTCGGGGAGATGTCGGCGCCGGGACCGCTGCGGCACGCGCTGAAGATCAGCCTCAACTGCGAGCTGTCGTGCAGCAGCACCGACGGTGGGTTCCGCTGGCCGGCGTCGAAGGCCGACTCGGGCTTCGAGGAGGTGTACCGGGGCTCGAACCCGCAGGTGAAGATGGGGTCGCTCATGGCGCTGCCGCCGTCGGTCGACCCGGCGCGGTTCGAGCGGCCGGACGTCCGGAAGATCGCCGTCGCGCTGCGCGACTACGGGGCCTACGTCGTCGACAAGACCGGTGGGCCGAGCACGAACTCGCTGTCGGTCCAGGCGGGGGCGCAGGACGAGCTCCCCGGCGTGGGCTCCGACGAGATGGTGGAGCTGTTCCGCTCGCTGGCGGTGGTGACCACCAGCGCTCCCGGGACACCGGGCGGGGGGCCGCTCGGCGGGCCGCGCCGGGCCGCGTGCGCCGGGCCGTTCGCCGACGGCACCGGCGGCGCGCCGCCCGGCTGCTGACCGTTCCCGGGCGGTCGGGCCGTCAGGGGCGGCCGGTGCCGGTGATCGACCGGGCCAGGTGGCGCAGCCCCGCGGCCGCGCGCTGCTTGAGCGACCACACCTGACGCATCACCGAGGGGGGCACGCGGGTGGCCGCGGCGACGGCGAGGCTGCGGGGCCGGACGCGCTGGGCGAGGGCGTCGTCGGCCTCCGCCCGCGCCCGGGCGGCGTCGCCGGTGAGCATCGCGGTGCGGGCGCGGCCGAGGGCCTCGTGGTAGCGCAGCCGGCGCAGGCGGCGGGCGAGCGCCTCGTGGACGGCCGGGTCGCTGGAGCCCTCCGCGCCGTCCACCCAGGCCCGGACCTGGAGGGCCTGGTAGGTGCCGAGGGACTCCGGGTTGCGCGAGAGTGAGTCGGCGCGCCAGAGGTAGCGCCCGAGCTTGTCGGGGATGACCCGGACGTCGGCCCCCTGCCGCAGCAGGCGGATCCAGAGGGCCGCGTCGCACATGCCGACGTCCTTGCGGTACCCGCCGGCCGCGAACCACGCCTCGCGGCGGACCGCCGACGAGTAGTACAGGGTCGCGTCCTCGATGAACTCGGCGAGCGTCACCGAGTGCTCGAACCGCGGGTGCCGGGGCGCGCCGGCGAACGCGAACCAGGAGGGGCTGCGCGGCTCCCCGGTGGCGTCGTCGACCACGACGGCGTCGCAGCCCAGCACGTCGATCTCGGGGTGGGCGTCGAGCACCCCGGCGACGCGCTCGACGTAGTCGGGGGTCACCTGGTCGTCGCTGTTGAGGACCGCGAAGTAGCGCCCGGTCGCCACCGTCGCCGCCGCGGTGACGCCGCCCTCGACGCCGTCGTTCTCCTGCCGGAGCAGGACGATGCGCGGATCGTCGTGGGCCAGCACGATGTCGCGGATCGCGTCGTCCATGCCGTTGTCGACGACGACGAGCTGCCAGTCGGGGCGGGTCTGGGCCAGCACCGAGGCGATCGTGCCGGGCAGGTACGCCTCGGTCCGGTAGGCGGAGCAGAGGAAGGACACCGCGGGGGCGTCCACCGCGTCCCCCTCCGTGCTCGCGACGGGGTTGCTCATGGCTGCGCTGTCGACCTCCGTACCGAGCTCGAGCTGGGTGATCACGTCGGCTGTCGCTCGCCGGACGGGGCCGTCGCCGACTCCTCCTTCTGCGTGCGGCCGCGCAGCGTGGCGACGGCCCGTTTCCCGGAGGTGGTGACGCGTTGCTTGAGGGGCCAGAGGCCCGCGACCGCGTGCGGCGCGACCCGGACCGCGCCGGCGACGGCGAGGCTGCGCGGGCGGGTCCGCATCTGCAGGGCCTCGTCGGCGCGGGCCCGTGCCTCGCCCGCGTCGCCGTTGAGCAGGGCGTTGCGGGCGTGGCGGAGGGCCTCGAAGTAGCGCAGGCGGCGCAGGCGGCGGGCGAGCGCCTCGTGGACCGCGGGGTCGGCCGAGCCGGTCGCGGCGTCGAGGTAGGCCTGCTCCTGGAACCGCTGGAACGCCGCGATCGACTCGGGGTTCCGGGACAGCGAGTCGTCGCGGATCATGTAGATCCCGAGCCGGTCGGGGATCGTCCGGACGTCGGCGCCCGAGCCCACGATGCGCAGCCACATCGGCAGGTCGCCGAGCCCGTCGATGCCGCCGGCGCGCTCCCACACCTCCCGGCGCACGATCGCCGTGTAGTAGATGACCCGGCCGTCGATCAGCTGGGGGAGCGTGAGCCGGTCGGTGAAGCGGAGGCGCCCGCGCACGCCGTGCTGCTGGAAGAACGAGCGGGGCCGGTAGGAGTTCGTGCGCTCGTCGAGCACGAGCGCGTCGCACACCACCGCGTCGACCTCGGGATGGGCCTCGAGGAGCCCGGCCATGCGCTCGACGTACTCGGGCACGATCCGGTCGTCGCTGTTGAGCTGGGCGAAGTTGCGGCCCGACGCCGCGGCGACCGCCGCCCCGACGCCACCGGCGAAGCCCGCGTTCTCCTGGCGCACCAGCACGACGCGCGGGTCGTCCGCCGCCTCGACGATGTCGCGGATCGCGTCGGACATCCCGTTGTCGACGACGACGAGCTCCCAGTCCGTCCGCGTCTGGGCGAGCACCGACGCGATCGTGCCCGGGAGGTACCGCTCGGTCTTGTAGGCGGGACACAGGAAGGACACCACCGGGCGGTCGTCGGCCCGGCTGTCGGGGACGGCTCCGTCCTCCGTCGTGGACACGTCGTCCGACCCCCCTGCGATCGACCCCGTCACATCCTGTGCAGCGCTCGCCGGACGCTCCACCGGCCGCACTGTACAACCACCCTTTCGGGGGCCCGCTGCGTCGTCCCTGCTGGTGCTGCGCGGCGGGGCGAGCAGCTCAGCGTCGTCGTCGGCTCGGCGGGTGCTGCGTCATCGGCACCAGCCGGCGCCCCCCGGACGGCGGCGCTCCGGGCGGCCCGTCGCCGTCCCCGTCGGGGCCGTCATCCGCAGGCCCGTCGTCCGCAGGCCCGTCAGCCGTGTGCCCGTTGCCGGTGTGCCCGTTGGCGGTGTGCCCGTCCCCCGCGTGGCCGTTGGTGTGCCCGTGGCCGGTGTGCCCGTTCTGGCCGGTGCCCGCGTGGCCGTTCCGGCCGGTGCCGTTCTCCGCCGACCAGGCGCCCTCGGGGCGCAGCGTCTCGGTGGGCGCCGGCTCGACGGGCGCCAGGACCGTGGTCCTCGCGTCGATCGCGGGCGGCGGCACCGACGGCGGTCGCGCCGGACGGGCCGGCGGCTCGCCCGGTGGCGGCCCCGGGCGCGATGCCCGCAGCGCGACCATGCGCTGGGTCTCGGGGTTGTCCCACAGGGCGAGGATGACCGTGGGGGCGTCGAGGAGGTCGTCCTCGCCCCGCCGGGCACGGGCCCCGTCCGGGTCCTGCGGGTCGTCCGGTGTCTCGGTGCGGTCGCCCGACGGCTCCCCGCCGCCCCCGGAGCGACGGCGGCGGAACTTGACGAGGAGGTCGCGGAGCTCGCGGACCGTCGCCGGCGCCGTGAAGGACAGCACCAGCAGGTAGAGCCCGAGGAAGACGAGGAAGTCGAGGGCCAGGAAGAGCAGGCCGACCGGGACCGAGCGGCTCGCGGAGTGCAGGAGCCCGTGCTCGAGGACGGCCACGGCGGCACCGGCCACCACCGAGCTGACGAGCGGCGGGACCATGACGCGCCCGAGCTCGCCCCAGCTGACGCCGACCAGGGGACGCGCCAGCGCGAGGGTGACGAGCCCCGCGACGAGGCCCTCGAGCGAGACGGCCAGACCGACGCCCAGCAGGCCCATGCCGAGCCAGATGAGCAGGAACAGGCCGCCGATGCCGATGACGAGCGACGTGATCGTCACGCGGTGCAGGAGCCGGCTGTGGCCGGCGCCCTTGATCGACTCGCCGCTGACCGCGTTCAGCGCCGTGCCGGGACCGAAGCCGGCCATGGCGGCGACGAACACGCCGGCGGGGGCCCACTCCGGGCCGAGCAGCACCACGATGGCCGGCCCGCCGATGGTGGCGAGCAGCACGCCCAGCGGCAGCGTCGCCGTCCAGAGGAGCCGCAGCGCACGGAGGAAGCCGCGGCGGAAGCGGGCCGCGTCGTCGGCGATGCGGGAGAAGGCCGGGAACAGGACGTAGGAGGCGATCTGGATGATCGCCTGCCCGGGCAGGATGCCGATGCGCTTGCCGTACCGGAACTGACCGGCGGGGTCGGCGCCGAGGAGCCGGCCGACGATCGCGGGCTGGGCGCTCTCGCGCAGGTTCTGCGAGACGCCCTGGACGATGAGCGGGAAGGAGAACTTCGCCATCTCGCGCCAGATGCCGTAGCGCGGGCGGCCCTTGCCCGGGCGCCAGCCCGCGAGGGTCCAGGAGGCGATGAGCGTCGCGATCTGCGACGCGTAGAGGGCGGCGACCAGGCCCCAGACGCCGTACCCCATCAGCGCGCCGACGATCGCGACGAGGGCGAAGGACCCCGAGGTGATGGGGTCGACGATCAGCTTGCGCTTGAAGTTGAAGCGCCGCTGCATCAGCGCCTCGGGCACGTTCAGCAGCGCGTGGACCAGCAGCGTGCCGCACGTGGCGGCCGCGATGAGGCCGACCATCTGGTCGTCGAAGAACATCCCCAGCAGCGGCGCCGACGCCAGGGCGATCGTGGCCATCGCGACGCCCGTCAGGACGCTCGCCCAGAACGCGGTGTTGGCCGCGTCCTCGATGTCCTCGCCGCGCTGGATGAGCGCGGCCTTCATCCCGCCGCCGGCCATGGTGACGAGGTAGTTCGAGAACATCGTCCCGAGCGTGAAGACGCCGATCTCGGCCGGGCTCAGGAGCCGGGCGACGACGATGGTCTGCGAGAGCGCGATGACCTGGGTGACGAAGAGCATCGCCGCGGAGATGGTCGCGCCGCGACGCAGCGTCTTGCCCAGACCGTTGAGCGAGGGGTTGTGCTCGGCGTCGGTGACCTTCGGCGCCGGCTCCGGGTCGGACGCGTTGCCCGGACCCGCGACCGGCTCCTCGCTGACGAGCCGCATGGTGCCGTCGGGGTCGACACCGCTGTCACCGGGACGGCCCTCGTCCGGGCGCCCGGCACGCCCCGGGCCGGGTCGGCCCGGGTCGGCATCGGACGGCTCACGACCGTCGGGTGGTGGGGTCATCGCTCCGTGGGGCAGGGGGCGGCGGGCGCGCGGTCCCGTCGGAGGCCGTGGTCCATCCTAGTACCGCGGCGACGCGGCACCGGGGTCGACGACCGTCTCGCGCCCGCCGGTGCGGGCCTGCCAGCGCACCCGCACCCGTGCCCCCTCGACGCTGACCTGCGGCGCCGCCGGCACACCGGCGGCACCGCCGCCCGTGCGCAGCACGGTGGCGAGCACCGTCGGGGCCGTGCCGTCGACGGTGGCCTCGCTCCCGACCAGCCACGACCGGCGACGGCCCTCGAGCCGCTCCGACCACCAGCCGAGCTCGCTCCCGCCCTCGTCCCCGCCCCGCAGCCGCCACGGCGTCGTCGGGACGCTCGCCCCCGTCGCGAGGGCGAGGACCGGGTCGCCGTCGCGGCGCACGACGAGGCCGGTCCCGTCCGCGGCACCGGGGTCGGGGTCGGGCACGAGGTCGGGGTGCAGCGGCCAGGTGGTGCGGACCCGATGGCTCCCGCCGGTCGCCGTGAGGACGTCGACGACGAGCACCGTGTCCTCCCCGGGCGGGGCCTCGACGACCCGACGGTGCGTCACCGGGCCGTCGAGCCGCGCGTAGCCGTCGTGCTCGGCGTCCACCCGCCCCGCCGCGAGGTCGACCTCGCGGACGGTGGTCCGCGCGTGCTCGGTCCACAGGAACGCGCCGCCGGGGACGGACTGGTCGAGGTCGTCGACCGCGACCGTGGCGTGCGCCCTGGTGCTGCGGTGGGCCGCCCTCCAGTCGGGGTGCACGAAGTAGCTGCCCGTCCCGGGGTCACCGACGAGCTCGTGGCCGTCGACGGCGAGCCCGACGGCCAGCGCGTCCGCGTGGCCGTGCGCGGCGATCGACAGGTAGCCCAGCGGGCCGACGTCGACGAGCACGCGCCGGGCACCGTCGCGCAGCACGACGACCCCGCCGTCGGGGGCGTACGCGGAGTGCGGCTCCCCGCTGCCGCTCTCGGTACCGCCCTCGGTGCTCCCGATGCCCCCGATGCCCTCGCCGAGGCGCGCGGCGACCCAGGCGGCCGTGAGGTCCTCGCGGCCGCAGCGCCGGGCGGCGGGCTCGCCGGTGAGGACGGCCGCCAGCGCGAGGTGCTCGCGGACCTCCCGGACCGGCGCCGGGTCCAGGCGCAGCGCGAAGCCCTCGTCGTCGTCACCGGTGCGCGGCACCGGGTCGCCGTCGCCGACCAGGTCCGCGAGGTGCCCCGCGGACCGCCCGACGGCGGCGAGCAGGGCCGCGTCGTCGGCGGTCGGGGCGTGTCCGGGGCGCAGGCGCCGCAGCAGGGCGACGACGCCCAGGAGCTCGGCGGTGAAGACCTGGTAGCCGACGGCCTGCTCGGCGCCGACCCCGTCGGGGAGGATCTGGCGCCGGGCCTCGACCGCGAGCGCGGCCAGGGCGTCGCGCTCCCACCGGCGGGCCCGCGCGAGCTCGGGGAACGCCATCGCGACCGCGGCGAGGCCCGCGAGCTCGCCGACGAGGTGGTTGTTGGCCGAGCTGTGCCGCGAGCGGTCGCGCCAGCAGCGCCGGGCACCGGCGGCGAGCATCCGCACCGCGCGGCGGTAGCGCTGCGCGTCGAGGTCCGGGTGGTCGGCGAGGCCCTGCAGCGCCACCGTCACCGACAGGGCCCGCACGCCGGCCTCGAACGCGCCGCGCCAGGCGATGCCGCGCCCGGGCGGGTTGGCCTCGATCCAGGAGTCGAGCTGGTCGAGCGCCTCGCGGCCGTACCGGTCGTCGCCGGTGACGAGCCACGCCTGCGCGAGCCAGGGGAGGTGCTGCAGGCGGTTGAGCTCCCAGATCCACTTCGGGTCGCCGTGCCCGCTGCGGTGGTTGATCTCGTCCGCCGGGCGGTCCGGCCAGCGGAACCCGGCGAGCGGGTCGTACCACCAGTCGATCGGGCCGTCGTAGCGCGCCTCGGGGTGCGCGAAGTAGGTGAAGCGGTGCTCGAGCACCCGGTCGGCCGCCGCGACGAGGGCCGCGGTCGCCTCCGGGCGCTCGGTGGCCATCCGTAGCGCGGTCGCCCGGTCGAGGAGCACCGGGCGTCCCGTGCCCGCCCGGAAGTCCTCCCGCAGCGCCGCCCAGTCGACCGTCTCGGCACCGAACAGCTTGGCGTCGGTGGGCTCGGCGTCGCCGGTGACCCGCCGGGCGACCGATCCGCCGACGGTGGCCGCGCGGTGCGCGATCTCCTGCGGACTCATGGAGCGGAGCCGCCGCGCGTACCAGGTCAGGGCGGAGCGGGTCGGCGCTCCGGGGCGGGCCATGCGGCGACTGTACGGGGCCTCGACAGGGCTCCCCGGCCCGCCCGGGTCGCCCAGATGGACCTGCAAGGTTCCCACCACATGCGTCACATCAGTCTCACCAGTCCGTGCAGTTGTCACCTGTCACGACAAGTGGTCGGATCACTGCGACAAACGGTCGACGACGGCGGCGCCGCCACGGTGCGCGGTCGACCCGGCTCGACGAACGGCGGGAGCAGGGCGGCATGCAGACGAACGGTCGCGGGGGGTCGCGGAGAGCATCGCGGGGTGCGTCGCGGCGAGCGGTGGTCGGCGCGGTCCTCGGCGCGGGGCTCGCCCTCGGCAGCGGGGTCGGCGGGGCCGCCCCGGCCGCGGAGGCGGGGACGGCCGGGCCGGAGGGGACGGGCACGACAGCCACCACGGCGAGCCGGGCCACCGCCGCCGCGCCCGCCCGCGTCCCGGTCGGCAGCCGGGAGCTCTTCGTCGGCGACTTCGAGACCGGCGACTTCTCGCAGTGGGGGCAGTGCCAGGCGAAGAACCTCAACAAGCGGTGCCGCACGATCGGCGCCGGCAACGACCAGATGCGGATCGTCCCGGCGCCGGACGCGCGCCAGGGGCAGTACGCGGCGCGGTTCAACATCCGTCCCGGCGACGTCCCCCCGTTCGGCGGGGGCGAGCGGTCCGAGGTCCAGTCCAACGCCGCCGGCGCCCTGGTCCACGAGGGCGACGAGCGGTGGTACGAGTGGTCGATGAAGTTCCCCGAGGACTTCGAGAACCCGCGGGGTGTCTGGTTCATCGTCCTGCAGTGGCACAGCTCGTCGGGCTCGCCGCCGCTGGCGATCAACGTCGAGCGCAACGGCGACATCATGATCGGCGGGGACGGGCTCAAGGGCGAGCCCCGGCGCTCGCTGGGCAAGGTGCGGCGCGGCGAGTGGGTGGACTACGTCCTGCACGTCAAGTTCTCGCAGGACCGGGACACAGGGTTCATCGAGGGCTGGGAGAACGGTGTCCAGACCGTGCCGCGCTACAACCGCGCGGCGATGAAGGACGACGAGAACTACCTCAAGCAGGGCGTCTACCGCGACAACGGCCCGGCGACCTGGGTGATGCAGGACGGGCTGCGGGTCACCGCGCCGTGATCAGCACCCCGATCCGCACCCTGGTCAGCGGGCGGTCGCGTAGTCCCGTCCGGTCACCGACTCCGCGAGCCGCGTGAACGCCTCGGCCGTGCCCTCGATGGTGAAGTCGCGCCGGGCCCGCTCCCGCGCCCGCTCACCCATCGTGCGGCGCAGGTCCGGGTCGTCGGCGAGCTTGCGCAGGCGGGCCCCGAGGGCGGCGGCGTCGCCGCGCTCCACGAGGTAGCCCTCCTCGCCGTCGGAGACCAGGTCGGCCACGGCGCCGACGTCGGTGGAGACCACCGGCAGGCCCTGGGCCATCGCCTCCATGATGGAGATCGGCACGCCCTCGTGGTCGGAGGACAGCGCGAACACGTCGGAGCCGGCGAGCAGGCGCACCACGTCGCGGCGCTGGCCGAGGAACGTCACCGTCCGCTCCAGACCCCGCGAGGCGACGACGTCCTCGAGCTCCGCGCGCCGCGGCCCGTCGCCGACGACGGCGACGTGCAGGCGGGGGTCGTGGAGGTCGGCGACGGCCTCGAAGAGCACCTGGTGGGCCTTCGCCGCGGTCAGCCGGGCCAGGACGACGACGACCACGTGCCCGTCGTCGACGCCGAGCTCGGCGCGTGCGGACGCCCGGTCGGCGTCGGTGCGCGGTGGCGGCATCAGGATCCCGTTGGGCACCAGGTACTCGCGGACGCGGCTCAGCGGCCCGCGGTTCACGCCCTCCTCGTCGTGCAGGTAGCGGCCCTGCGACGGCGAGAGCAGGGCGAGGCCCCGCGACAGGAACAGCGTGTTGACCGCCCAGCGCGGCAGCACGCGGCTGCCGACGACGGTCCGGTCCATGTTGTGGGCGGCGACCACCGAGACCGGGCCGCCGGCCAGCACCGCGGCCAGACGCCCGAACAGCAGCGACGCCTTGTGGTAGTTGGCGACGAGCACGACGTCGGTGCGGACCCGCCGCAGGTGGCGCACGAGACGCGGGAGCGTGGAGGGGTCCCACCGGCCCGAGCGCTCGAGCACCGTGACCGGCACGCCGCCGGCGCGGAAGTCGCCCGCCAGCGGGCCCTCCTCGCGCAGGCAGACGACGTCGGTGACGACGCGGTCCGGGTCGAGGTGGGCGAAGGTGTTGCGCAGCACCGTCTCGGCCCCGCCGTGCGCGGCGACGTCGAGCACGAGCGTGACGTGCAGGGGCCGGCGGTCGATGACGTCGGTGCGCGGGCCCGGCCAGGCGAGCTCGGGGGCGTCCTCGTCGCGGCGCGGCAGCACCGGGGTGCGGGCCTCGCGGCCGGCGGTCTCCTCGAACGCGTTCTGCGCCTCGGTGACCGAGCGGTCGAGCGTGAACACCTCGTTCACCCGGCGACGACCGGCGGCGCCCATCGCGCGGGCGGCCTCGGGGTCGGCGAGCAGCTCGAGGAAGCCGGCGGCCAGTGCGGCCGGGTCCTCGGCGGGCACCACGCGGCCGGTGACCCCGTTGACGATCATCTCGGGGACGCCGCCGACCGCGGTGCACACCGCGGGCTTGCCGGCGCTCATGGCCTCGAGCAGCGAGTTCGGGCAGGCCTCGACCGTGCGCGAGCTGAGGGTGAACACGTCGAACACCCGGTGCAGGCGGCGCGGGTCGTTCTGGTGGCCGAGCAGCAGCACGCGGTCGGAGAGGTCGAGCTCGTCGATGAGCGCCTCGAGGTTCGCGCGCTCCGGGCCGTCGCCGACGAGCAGCAGACGGGCGTCCGGGCGCTGGTCGGCGACGCGGCGGAAGGCGCGCAGGAGCGTCGGGTGGTCCTTCTCCCGGCGCATGACGGCCACCGTGCCGATGACCGTGTGCTCGTCGGTGAGCCCGAGCTCGCGGCGCGTGGCGGCGGGGTCGTCGCCGGCCGCCGCCATCCACGTGGGGTCGATGCCGTTGTAGACGATGCGCAGCTTGCGGGCGTCGTAGCCGAGCTCGCCGGTGATGTAGGGCAGCTGGCCCCACGCCACGCCGTAGACCTCGTCGGCGGTGCGGGCGAGCTGCTTGTTGATCCAGCGCCGCCGGCGCCCGGCCGGGACGACGTCGCCGCAGTTGCGGACCCACACCAGGATCCGCGGCACCCCCGTCAGGATGCCGGCGACGCGGCCGAGGATCTCGGCGTTGAACCCGCGCAGCACGACGATGTCCGGCTGCTGCGCACGCATCTCGCGGACCAGCGCGCGGACGGTGCCGACGACGTCGCGCTTGCCACGCCGCAGCTCGGTGCGCGGGACGTCGGCAGCCTCGAGGCGCGCCCAGTTCGCCGTCGACCCCACGTTCCCGCGGTCCTGCAGGCAGACGATCGAGCCGCGGACCCGCTCGGGGTCCATCGAGGCGAGCAACGTGGACGCGTGGCGCTCCGCGCCGCCCACCATCATGTTGGGGACGACGAACATGACCCGCAGCGGCCCTTCCGCCGTCACGGGTCGGCGGGGGCGCCTCACGAGCCGGTGCGGGTGTCGGGGTCCGTCACGGTCACCGACGGTACCGACGCCGCGCCGTGGGTCGGGGACGCGGAGGGGTGGCGTCGGGCCAGCACCTCGTGGTAGAGGCCCTCGATCCGCTCGGCGACCGCCTCGGCGAGGAACTCGGAGCGGGCGCGGGCGAGTGCCGCCTCCCCGAGGGCGCGCCGCCGGTCGGGGTCGGCGAGGAGCTCGCCGAGGGCGTCGGCGAGCGCGGGCACGTCGTGCGGCGGGACGAGCAGGCCCTCGGTGCCGGACGCGACGAGCTCGGGGATGCCGCCGACCTCGGTGGCCAGCACGGCGACGCCCCGGGACATGGCCTCGAGCACGACCATCGGCTGGCCCTCGTTCTCCGAGGGCAGCGCGAGCACGTCGGCGTCGGCGAGCAGGGCGGCGACCTCGTCACCGCGCAGCCAGTCGTGCACGGTGACCGAGCCGCCGACGCCGAGCTCGTCGGCGAGGGCGCGGGCCCGGTCGTGCTCGCCGTCGCCGGCGAGGGTGAGGCGCGGGCCCGGTGTGGCAATCGCGGTCCCGCCCACGACCTTGGCCCAGGCCTCGACCAGGTCGAACGCGCCCTTCTTCGCCCAGATGCGGCCGAGGAAGACGACGTGGGGCGCCGCGCCGGGCGCGCGCCGCGTGGCCGGGGCGACGGGCACCGGATTGGGCAGCGACGTCAGCACGGCGTCGGGAGCGATCCGGGCGAGACGCTCGCGCATCAGCCCGCCGAGGGCGACGACGACGTCCGCGCGGGTCAGCGTGGACCGGATGACGCGCTGCAGCGGAGCCGGCGCCCGGTCGTGGAACAGGTGGAACCGGCCGCTGTGCACGTGGAGCACCACGGGCACGCGCAGCGCGTACGCCGCCCAGCAGACGACGGCCTTGCGTACGAAGCTGCCCGCGGCCGACATGTGCACGTGCACCAGGTCCGGCCGGCGCGCGACGAACTCGACCAGCACGCGGGCGAGGCCGCCGGCGAACGTCGCCGCCTTCGCCGCGGCGCCGCCGTCGCGGTGGGTGGCGACGTGGCGCACGCCCCACCGCGCCCACAGCCCGGTGGCGGCGAGCGTGCGCACGCACGTCGCGATCCCGCCCTGCGTGGTGGTGCTCGTCGAGACCCAGAGGGTCCGAGGGCTGCGGGTCACCGCGCGCCCAGCGGTCGGCCGGTGATGATCGGGGCACCGGCCGGGACGGCCTGCCGCGTGCCCTCCCGCGTGCGGCCCTCCTCGGCCCACGCGACCTGGTCGGCCGTCGTCATGCCCCCCGGCAGGCCGGCGCCGGGCGTGCCCGGACGGGGCGCGGGGCGCGTGTCGCGGAAGCGTTCGAGCTGGCCGACGACCACGCCGGCGTAGAGGAAGCACAGCAGGCCGGCGAAGTCGAGGATGCGCAGGTCCACGGTCAGGCCGTTGGCGACGAGCATGACCATGGCGATCGCCCCGAGGACCGCGAGCGGGCGTCCGAGGAACGTGCCCTCGGGCAGCTCCCGCAGGGCCCGGTAGAGCAGGAACAGGACCCCGACGAGCACCGAGATCCAGAGCAGGACCCCCGGGAGGCCGAGCTCGGCGGCGATCCCGAGCTCGTTCTGGTGCGAGATGATCCCGAGGCCGCGGTTCCAGTCGATCTCCTGGGACCACGAGACGTGCTGGTGGGTGTTGTAGGCCCGGAACTGCCCGATCCCGATGCCGAGGAACGGGTGCTCGGCGAGCGCCTTGAGCGACGTCGCCATGATGTTGAGCCGGTCGTAGATCTCGTTCGACGACCCGATGCCGCCCTCGGACCGGTCGGAGGAGAAGAACGTCGACGCGTTGGCCGCCACGCCGGCCGCCCCGAGCGCGAGGTAGACGACGAAGGGCCGGCGCCACCCCTTGGCGAGGACCGCCCCGAGGAGCAGGGCGACGACGAGCGAGAGCAGCGCGGACCGCGTGTGGGTCAGGTACACCGCGTAGGCCATCGGGAGGGTGAGGGCGTAGAGCGCCCACCGCAGCCGCCGACCGGTGCCCGGCCGCGTCGCGAGGAACAGGCACACGACGAAGCCCATGACGAGCACCATCCCGTTGACCACGGGCTGGTTGAACACGCCGACGGCGCGCCCCTCCCAGTTCGGGGCCTCGACGATGAAGCGCGGCCACACGAGCCGCCGCGGGCCGTGGAACTGGATGATGCTGACCCAGGCCGAGTAGGCCGCCATGCCGATCGTCGTCCACAGCAGCCAGCGGACGGCCTTCTCGGTGTCGAACACCGACTTGGCGACCACGTACACCACGAACGGCAGGATCGTGCCGCTGAAGATCCAGCGGTAGACCTCGGCGGTCTGCTCGGTGATGGGGTCGACCTCGGGGTGGGGCAGGAGCGCCGAGATGATGTTCCAGACCAGGTAGGTCGTCATCAGCCACTCGACGGTCCCGAGCCGGGGCATCTCCTTGGCCCGGCGGGCCACCGCGAGCGCCAGCGCGAGGACCATGGCGTAGAAGAGCGGCGTCAGCGCCTCGGCCGAGACGATCTCCTTCTGCGCGGTGCGGCCGAAGCTCGCCAGCACCACGAGCAGGAGCGCGACCAGCGGGTTGTTGAGGGCGAGTGCGAACACCGCCGCGCCCACCCCGATCGCGGCGAGCAGGAGCCCCGCCTGGCCGGGGGCGACGAAGGCGATGCCGGCGACGACCACGACGACGACCGCGCCGATCACGTACTCGCCGCGGGACCGGTCGCGCACGCCACCGGGGAGCAGGCTCACCGCGTCCCACCCGGCGCTGGTGCCGGAACTGCGGCCGGGGCTCCCGGGGTCGGGGTCATCGGCGCCCTCTCGTCTCCGGTCGGCAGACCGACGCCGCGGACGGGCGCCGGGATCGCGCCGGTCCAGGATATCGGGCTGCGCGAGGGGCGCGGACGGGGCCGTCGCGGGCAGCGGCGGACGACCGGGTTCGATGGGCGGGACCGCACCACGGCGACGGGGGAGAAGACATGTCCGACAGGTATCTCGTGACGGGCGCCGCGGGCTTCGTCGGCAGCACGATCTGCCGCCGGCTCGCCGCCGCCGGGATCGAGACGGTGGGCGTCGACTGCTTCACCGACTACTACGACACCACGCAGAAGAAGGACAACCTCGCGACGATCGCGGGCGGCTCCTTCCGGTTCGTCGAGGCCGACCTGACCGCCACCGACCTGCCCGCGCTGCTCGAGGGCGTCACGCACGTCGTCCACCAGGCCGGCCAGCCGGGGGTGCGCAGCAGCTGGGGCGAGGAGTTCGCGGTCTACACCCGCAACAACGTCGAGCTCACCCAGCGCCTCCTCGAGGTCGCGCGGGCCTCGGACACGCTGCAGCGGTTCGTCTACGCCAGCTCGTCGTCGGTCTACGGCGACGCCGAGCGCTACCCGACCCTCGAGACCGACCTCCCCCGCCCGGTCAGCCCGTACGGCGTCACGAAGCTCGCCGCGGAGCACCTCTGCACGCTCTACGCGTCGAACTTCGGCGTGCCGACGGTCTCGCTGCGCTACTTCACCGTGTACGGCCCGCGCCAGCGCCCCGACATGGCGTTCACCCGGTTCGTGCGCGCGGGCCTGCTGGGCGAGCCCATCAACGTCTTCGGCACGGGCGAGCAGGTCCGCGACTTCACCTACGTCGACGACATCGTCGAGGCGAACCTGCTGGCCGCCGACCGGCCGAGCCCGCCCGGCACGGTCCTCAACATCTCGGGTGGCAGCAGCGTCTCGCTCAACGAGGCGCTCGCGGTGCTCGAGCGGGTCGTCGGGCGGGAGCTGCGGATCGTGCGCCACGACCGGACCGCGGGCGACGTCTTCCGCACCGGCGGCGACGCCTCCCGCGCGGCCGAGGTCCTCGGGTGGCGTCCCGCCGTCACGCTCGAGGAGGGCCTGGCCGCGCAGGCGGAGTGGATGCGCGGGGTGCTCGGCACGTCCTGAGCCGCTCGACCGGCCCCGGAACGACGACGGCGGGAGGGCCCGTGGCCCTCCCGCCGTCCGTGCTCTCGGCGACTGCTCGGTCCTTACTTCTCCGTGCGCAGGGTCACCGTCGGCGCCGACAGGTTGCCCTGCCCCGCGTCGGCGGCGCCGCCGTCCTTGCTGCTCGCACCGGACCCCGAGCTGGTCGGGGCGGCGCTGCGCGAGAACCGCGCGGTGCCGACCCGCTTGGCCCCGGGGGGCGAGCTCGGCGACGCGGACGCGGTGTCGGCCTTCCCCGCGGGCTTCGCGGACCCGCCCTGCGTCCCGTTGGCCGGGCCGCCGGTGGGACGGGCCGAGGGGCCGCCCGCCGGTCCGGACGAGGCGCCGGGACCACCGGGGCCACCGGGCTGCGGGCCGGACGGCTGGGGACCGCTGCCGGGCGTGGGCTTGGGGCTCGGCGACGGCTTGGCCCCCGAGGTGCGGCGGGTGTGCACGCTGACCCCGGGTGCCTCACCGGCGGGGCCGCCGGGGGCACCGGGGCCGGGGTTGCCGGACGGCGCCCCGGCCGCCGACCCCGCGGCGGGCTTGGGGGCCGCGCCCGCGGGCTTGGGGGTGGCGGGCTTGCCGGCGGCCGTGGCGCCCCCGGAGGGGGACGGAGCCGACGGTGCCGACGGTGCCGACGGAGCCGACGCTCCGGCCTGCGCGGTCGGGCCGCCGGTGCCGCCCTGCCCGCCGGTGCCGCCGGCCGGCGGCTTGGCGCCGGACCCGCCCTGCGGGGAACCGCCGGGCGAGGGCTTCGCGCCCGGGGACGGCTTGGCGGCCGACGCGCCCTGCGGCGTCGCCCCGGGCGAGGGCTTCGCGCCCGGACGGGCCGCCGGGTCCTCGCGGCGCGGGGCGGCGCTGCCGTTGGCGGGCTGACCGGAGCCGGAGGAGCCGGACGAGCCCGACCCCGAGGACGACGTCCCGCCGCGCACCGCGCTGCCGTTGGTGGGCTTGGCGACGCCGTTCACCGGCGCGCCGTTGGCGTTGTCGGAGCCCGCGGCGGCGCCGGCGGCGGCACCGGTCGCGCTGCCCGCGCCCATCGCGGCGCGGGCCTCCTCGAGCTTCTCGCGGGAGATCGGGGCGGTGCGGTCGGCCGGCGGGACCTGTGCCGGACGCGACGGGGCCGGGGCACCCGGGCCACCGGGGCCACCCGGGCCGGCGGGCCCGCCACCAGGCACCGGCGGCCCGGCCGGCAGGCGCGCCGGCGTCCAGGACCGCTCGGCGAGGAAGCCGGGGTCGGCGAGCTGAGCGGGGTTGCGCACCAGCACCACGCCGAGCGCGGTGCCGCCGGAGCGGGCCAGCGCGTCGAGCGCCGCGGAGGCGTCGCGCGAGCGGGTCTGGCCCTCCTCGACGACGATCAGCGCGCGGTCCGCGGCCGAGCAGACGACCTGGCCCTCGACGCTCTCGGCGGGCGGGGCGTCGACGATGACGAGGTCGGCGAGCATCCGGCCCTGCGCGAGCAGGCGCGAGACGTGCGAGCGCGAGAACAGCGCGAACAGGTCGTCGCGCTTGCTGCCGCGCGGCGACACCAGCAGGGCGCGCCCGTTCGAGAACACCTTGCCGTCGATGCGGCTGTCGCCGCGCTCGGCGAGGAAGTCGGCGACGCCGGACATCGACGCGAGCTCCGACGAGCCGCCGGCGTCGCTCTCGAGGTCGGCCTGGACCAGCAGCGTGGTCTGGCCCTGCAGGGCGCGCAGCCCGGCGAGCGCGACCGCGATCCGCGTCTTCGAGGCGCGGGCGGTGGTCGGGCCGGTGATCGCGAGCGAGCCCGGGACCGGCATGCCGTGGGCGTTGGTCAGGCCCATGAGCGCCCGCAGCATCTCGTTGCGGGCGTTCTCCCCGGAGCGGCGCTTGCCGCCGACCACCGCGAGGACCTGCAGACCCAGGCGGTCGCGGACCTCGCTCGGGGTGACGATGCGGTTCTCGAAGCGCCCGAGCGCCATGGCGAGCAGGGCGCCGAGGAGCAGGCCACCGACCAGGGCGGCGCCGGCGTTGCGGCCCGCGTTGGTGGGGTTCGAGACGACACCGGCGTTGAGCTGCAGGTCCTGCAGCTGGTTGGTGGTGCTGCTCAGGTCGTCGATCTGGTCCTGGAGCCGGTTGGCCTCGGAGGTGTTGCCGGCCGTCCGCGCCGCGTCGCGCTGCTGGGTGAGGTTCTCGACCTGCTGCCGCTGGGCCTCGCCGCCGCCGAGGCTGGAGTTGACGTCGTCCCGCAGCGTGACGGCCATCTTCGTGGCCGAGTCGGAGGCGACCTCCGGGCTGTCGGCGACCGCCTCGATGTAGACGATGGGGCTCGCCGCGGCGATGCGGGCGTTGAGGGTGACCGAGTCGGGCACGCCCGCCGTCTGGCGCAGCTGCTGCTGCGACGACGCCTGGTTGAAGTAGTCGGCGTAGCCCTGGGCCAGGACGGTGTCCTGCTCGGGGGCACGGTCCTGCGACACGATGGTCAGCGCCGACCGACCGGTGTAGGTCGACCCCTGCAGGAGCGAGGCCCCCAGGGAGCCGACCGCTGCCACGATGCCGATGACGAGGATCAGCACCCACCGGCGGCGGATGCGATCCCACTGGATCTGGAGCGGGCTCATGACGTGCCTTTCGTCCGATCGTCGGCGTGTCGCCCCCGGGGGACGCCGGAGGGCATCCTACTGTGGTGGTCCAAGGCGACCGCCGTGCTGCGCTCGCCGGTCCGCCCGTGGGCGGCGCCGATGGCGCGGGTCATCGCTGCGGGTCCCTCAGCGTCCCTGCATGGCCGACTCGTAGGCCGCCAGCAGTTCCTTCTCGGAGTTCGTCCAGGAGAGTGGCCCGGAGACGCGCTCCGTGCCGATCTCGCCCATCGCCCGCCGACGACGGGGGTCGTCGAGCAGCTCGGACACGAGGCCCGCGAACTCGCCGACGTCGTTGGGGCGGGCGTAGACCGCCGCCTCCCCGGCCGAGACACGGGCCTCGACCAGGTCGAACGACACCACCGGCCGCCCCATCGCCATGTACTCCATGATCTTGTTCATGGTGGACACGTCGTTGAGCGGGTTGCGCGGGTCCGGCGCGAGGCAGACCGACGCGGTGGACAGGTGACGCAGCACCTCCTCGTCGGAGATGCGGCCGGTGAAGGTCACCCGGTCGTCGAGCCCGTAGGCGTGCGACAGGGCGACGACGTCGTCGAAGGCGTCGCCGGTGCCCATGAAGACCGCGTGCCAGTCGTCGCGGCGCTCGGCGAGCTGCGCGAGCGCGCGGATCGCGTAGTCGACGCCGTCCTGGGGGCCCATGACGCCGAGGTAGCAGAGCAGGTGCTCCTTGCCCCGCGCCAGCGCCGGCTCGGGCTCGCCGAGGCGGAAGCGCTCGATGGCGGGCGCGCTGCGCACGACGAACGTGTCCTCGACGGGCACCCGCCCGCGGCCGGTGGCCACGGCGCGGTAGCTCTCGTTGGTGGCGATGACCGTGTCCGCGGTGCGGTAGGTCGCCCACTCGAGCAGCCGCATGCCCCAGTACATCGAGTCCTTCTTCTCGCGGAAGCGCGAGAGGTAGAGCTCGGGGACGAGGTCGTGCTGGTCGAAGATGACCCGCGCACCGCGCGCCTTGGCCCGCAGCGCGGGCAGGAACAGCAGGTCCGGCGGGTTGCACAGGTGCACGACGTCGACCGGCGCGCGCTTCTGGATGCGCTTGAGCAGCCGGTTGGTGTGCCAGAGGGCGGTGCCGTACTCCTTGAGGTAGCCCTGGGGCCCCCCGGTCGCCGCCTCGAGCGGGTAGCGGTGGATCCGCACCCCGTCGATGACGACCTCGGTCTCGGTGTCCCGCTTCGTGCCCTGCGGGCAGATCACCTCGACCTCCCACCCGTGCCCGGTGAGGGTCTGGCACTCCTGCCAGACCCGCCGGTCGAAGGGGACCGAGAGGTTCTCGACGATGATCAGGGCTCTACCAGGCAAGGCCGACATATCCCTCCTGTTGGCGACGCGACGCCGCGTCGGGCAGCCGGACGAGGTCGATCACCGGGACGGTGGTCCCGTGTGCATCCGATGGCCCAGCTCCGCTGCGCCCCGTGTCCGCGAGGGCGGCGCGGACGTCCGCGTCCGCCTTCCCCACGACCAGGACCTCGGCGTGGTCCGTGACCTCGGCGACGCTGTCGACGAGCAGGTCGCGCAGGTGCGGGAGGCGGGCCTCGATGAAGGCCCGGTTGGCCCCGAGCAGCGCGGACTCGACGACGGCGGGGTCGTAGATCCGCAGGTCGAAGCCCTTGCCGAGCATCCGCTCGCACAGCTCCACGAGCGGGCTCTCCCGCAGGTCGTCGGTGCCGCCCTTGAACGCGAGGCCGAAGACGCCGACCCGGCGCTTCCCGGTGGCGGCGACGTGCTCGAACGCGCGCTGGATGTGCTCGTCGTTCGACGGCAGCACGTTCTCCAGGATCGGCACGCGCACGTCGTGGCGGCGCGCGGCGTGCACCAGGCCCCGCAGGTCCTTGGGCAGGCAGGAGCCGCCGAACGCGAAGCCCGGTCGCAGGTAGGCCGGGCTGATGTTCAGCTTCGTGTCGGACAGGAAGATCTCCATGACGTCGTGGGAGTCGACGCCGAGCTCGCGGGCCAGCGCCCCGATCTCGTTCGCGAAGCCGATCTTGAGCCCGTGGAAGGTGTTGTCCACGTACTTGGTCATCTCCGCCACCGGCGGCTCGACCCGGAACTCCGGGGCGCCCAGGCCGGCGTAGAGGGAGAGGACCGCGTCGCCGCTGGCCGGGTCGAGCTCGCCGACCACGGTCTTGGGCGGGTCGTAGAAGTCCTTGACGCTGGAGCCCTCGCGGAGGAACTCCGGGTTGACCGCCACGCCGAAGTCCTGGCCGGCGACGAGGCCCGAGGCCTCCTCGAGCAGCGGGACCAGGACGCCCAGGCAGGTGCCCGGCAGCATCGTCGAGCGGAAGACGACCGTGTGCCGGCCGGCGGTGTCCTCGGGGTCGCGGGAGCCCAGCGCCTCGCCGATCTCGCGGGCGGCGCGCTGGAGGTAGGTGGTGTCCAGGCTGCCGTTGGGCGCGGACGGCGTGCCGACGCACACGAGGGAGAGGTCGGTCCCGTGGATCGCCGCCGTCACGTCGTCGGTGACGGTGAGGCGGCCGGCGGCGACGACCTCGGTGACGATGTCACCGATGCGCTCCTCCACCACGGGCGTACGGCCCTCGCCGATCATCGCGAGCTTGGCGGGGTTGACGTCGACACCGACGACGTCGTGGCCCTCCGTGGCCAGGCACGCGGCGCTCACCGTGCCGACGTAGCCGAGACCGAAGACACTGACCTTCATCGCAGGGAGTCCTCGCAGGAGGGTCGGGGTCGCGGCGGTCGATGGGGAGCGGGACCGCACGCCGGGTCCCGGTCACGGTACCGACGGCATCCGGCCGCACCGCCGTCGGGCAGTCGGCCGGGACACGACGCTGAGGATCCACTCACCGATACGGAGGACGTCCGGGAGGCGGCGAGGTTGGCCCCGGACGGACGAGAAACCCGACCGATAGCCTCGGGCGGGTGAGCCGTGACGTCGAGGTCCTCGCCGATCCCGCCGACGAGCCCGGGCTGGTCGACGAGTGGCGCGCCCTGGCCGAGGCCGCGGGCAACGCGTTCGTGTCCCCCGAGTGGTACGGCGCCTACGCCCGTCACTACGGCGCCGACGCTCCCCCGTTCGTGGTGCGGGTGCGCGACGCCGACGGCTCGCTCGCGGGGCTGCTGCCGCTCTGCCGGGACGCGAAGCGCCGGGGAGCCGGGCGCACCGTGCGCTTCGCGGGCGCGAACGTCGGCGACCGCTTCGCCCCGGTCGCCGCGGCGGGCCGCGAGGCCGAGGTCGCGCGGGCGGCCGCGGGGGCGCTGGGCCGCGAGGCCGTGGTGCTGCACAACGTCGACGCCGGCGCGGCGTGGATCCCGGCGCTGGGCGAGGGCCTGCGCGGGCGGGTCGCCGCGACGCGGCTGCGCGGCGGCGTCATGCCCTACGTCCCGCTGACCGGGCACACGTGGGACACGTTCCTCGGCGCCCGCAGCCGCAACTTCCGCCAGCAGGTGCGGCGCAAGGAGCGGGCGCTGGTCGACGGCCTGGGCGCCAAGGTGCGCGCGACGTCGTCGCCCGGCGAGGTCGTCGGCGACGTCGGCGAGTTCTTCCGGCTGCACGCCCTGCGGTGGGACGAGCGCGAGGGCGGGTCGACGATCACGAGCCCCACCGTGCGCGCCTTCCACGAGGACTTCGCCGCCGCGGCGCTCGGGCGGGGGTGGCTGCGCATGTCGTTCCTGGAGATCGACGGGACCGCGGTGGCGGCGCTGTACGGGTGGCGCATCGGCGGGCGGTACGCGTACTTCCAGGCCGGCTTCGACCCCGCGTGGGCGGAGAAGAGCGTCGGCCTGGTGCTCATGGCCCACACCGTCCGCGAGGCCATCGAGGAGGGCGCCGACGAGTACGACCTGCTCCTCGGCGACGAGACCTACAAGGCCCGCTTCGCCACCGACGAGCGCGCGGTCGAGACCCTCGTCGTCGCCGGCGCGCTCGACCCCACCCGCCTGCTCGCCCAGGCCGACGCGGGCGTCCGGCGCGCCACCGACGGCCTCTCGCCCGAGCTGCGCGCCCGCCTGCGCGACCTCGCCGGGCCGGTCCTCGCCCGCATGCCCGGGACGCGCTCGCGCTGAGCGGCTGTTCAGCCTGGCGTCCACGCCGGCGTTCATCGCCAGGATCTCCACCACGTCGAGGAGCACCCCGACCGGGCCGATACCGTCGGGTGCCATGAGTCGACGACTCCTCGTGCTCGGCTGGCACAACATCGACCCGACGCCGTTCTACCCCGCCGCCCCGGGCGCCGGGCGCCGCGGCTTCGAGCGCCAGCTCGCGGCGATCGACCGGCTCGGCACCGTCGTGCCGCTCTCGGAGGCCGTCGACACCCTGGCCGCCGGCGGCTCGCTGCCGCCGCGCGCGGTGGCCCTGACCTTCGACGACGGCTACGCCGACTGGCTCGACGCCGCCGTCCCCGCGCTCGACCGCCGCGGCCTGCACGGCACCTTCTTCCTCGTCTCGGACATCCTCTCCGGCCGCATCGGCGCCTGGTGGGAGGAGCTCGCCGACGCGTTCGACCGCTGCACCGCGACCTCGCTGGAGTGGGCGGGCCGCACGCACGACCTGTCGACGCCGGTCGCCCGGCGCGCGGCCCAGGACGCGCTGAAGGACGAGCTCAAGCTCGTCGACCGCGCCACGCGCGTCGAGGCGGTGTCCCGCATCGCCGAGCGGATCGCCCCGCCGGCCCCCGAGCGCCCGCCGATGTTCCTCGACTGGGCCGGCGCGAGGGCCCTCGCGGCGACGGGTCACGGGATCGGGTCGCACACGGTCACCCACCCGATCCTCGCTCGCGAGGACGCCGCCACCCAGCGCCACGAGCTCGAGGCGTCGAGGACGGCGCTGGAGGAGGGGCTGGGGCAGACGGTGGACCTGCTGGCCTACCCGAACGGGAACGCCGGCGACTACGACCAGCAGACGATGGAGCTCGCGCGCGCCGCGGGCTACCGGGCCGCGGTGACCACCCGTCCGGGGCTCGTCGGGCCGCAGGAGCCACCGTTCGCGATGCACCGCGTGGTGCTGACGCCGCTCACCGGCGTGGCCGAGCTGTTCGGCAAGGTCGCCCGGAAGGGCACCGGGATGGCCCGGCGCGTCGTCAGGACGCTGACGCCGACCGGCTGAGCAGGGCCTCCCAGGCCGAGGCGACGATGTCGTCGAGGTCGTGGCGGGCGCGCCAGCCGAGCCGCTCGCCGATGCGGGTGACGTCGGCGACGACCGCGGCCGGGTCGCCGGGGCGGCGCGCGACGACGGCGGGCTCGACGGGGCGGTCGACGACGCGCGCCACCGTCGCCATCACCTCGAGCACCGAGAAGCCCCGGCCGACGCCGACGTTGAGCGTCTCGGCGCACGGGCCGTCGAGCAGGGCGGTCGCGGCGACGTGGGCGTCGGCGAGGTCGTCGACGTGGACGAAGTCGCGCACGCAGCTGCCGTCGGGCGTGTCGTAGTCGGTGCCGAAGACCGTCGGCGCCTCGCCCCGGGCGACGGCCTCGAGCGCGATCGGGACGAGGTTCGCCTGCCCGCGGTCGGCGAGGCGCGGGTCGCGGGCCCCGGCGACGTTGAAGTAGCGCAGCGCCACGTAGCGCAGGCCGGTGGCGCGGTGGACGTCGGCGAGCAGCCACTCGCCGGCGAGCTTCGTCGTGCCGTACGGGTTCACCGGCACGGTGGGGGAGTCCTCGGTCACCGCGGCGCCCGTCGTCGCCCCGTAGACCGCGGCGCTCGAGGAGTAGACGAAGCGCTCGACGCCGGCGCGCGCGCAGGCGTCGAGGACGCTGCGCAGGCCCTCGACGTTCTCGTGCCAGTAGTGCAGCGGACGCTCCACCGACTCGGGCACGCTCTTGCGGGCGGCGAAGTGCATGACGCCGTCGAGCCGGTGCTCGGCGAGCGTCGCCGCGATGACGTCGGTGTCCAGCACGCTCGCGCGCACCAGCGGGACGTCGTCGTCGAGGCGCTCGTCGAGGCCGGTCGACAGGTCGTCGAGCACCACCACCGCGTCGCCCCGCGCGCGCAGGGCCCGGACGGTGTGCCCGCCGATGTACCCCGCCCCGCCCGTCACGAGCCAGCGCGCCGCCATGCCGTCGTCCCCCTCGGTGTGCGTCCGGGCCGAGGTTAAGGGGTGGTGCGGGGCGATGACGCGCCCGCCGTCCGGTCACGGAGTGCTCCGCGGCGACGTCCGCGGGCGACTCGTCCGGTTTTTGCGGTTACCACAGCAGCGTGATCCTCCGGGGTAACGCGGTGCGTTCCGAGATCGACGTCACCGGTACGTTGCCGCCGGACCGGCGATGTCCACGTGGGTCGCGCCCGCGGGCAGGGGGGACGCGCCGGTAGGCCCCAGGGAGGTATGTCTGTGACCAACGTGCTCTCGAACCCGTCGTTCGACGACGCCACCCGCCGCGAGCACCTCTACCGCGGCGACGTCATGGTCTACGGCGCGAGCCCGAGCACGCTCGCCCTCGTCGAGTTCACCCGGGAGCTCGTGGAGGAGGCGTTCGGCGATCTCGACCCCCAGCTCGCGCAGTACGCGATGGACGTCCACGACTTCGCGGCGCTGCTCGCGGAGCTCAAGCCGCGGTTCATCCACCACCCGCGGTGCAAGGAGCTGCTGCCGGCCGTCCTGTCGGAGCGCGGCTGCGACCTGGACCGCACCTACTTCGACGTGCCGCGCCTGCGCACGTCGACGTCCGACGACTACCTGACCACCGGCATCGCGTTCGCCTTCCACCCGCACCGCGACACCTGGTACTCGGCGCCGATGTGCCAGACCAACTGGTGGATGCCCGTCTACCCGGTGACCAGCGACAACGTCATGGCGTTCCACCCCAAGTACATGACGCAGGGGATCGCCAACGGCTCGTACCGCTACGACTACGCCGAGTGGAACAGGACGAGCCGTCAGGACGCCGCGAAGCACATCGGCCGGGACACCCGCGACCAGCCGACGCCGGAGGAGCCCGTCGAGCTCGACCCGCAGGTGCGGGTCGTGCCCGAGGTCGGCGGGATGATGGTGTTCTCGGGCAACCAGCTGCACTCGTCGGTGCCCAACACCTCCGGGCGCACCCGGTTCTCCATCGACTTCCGGGTCGTCGACATCGACGACGTCGCCGCCGGGCGCGGGTCGGTCAACGTCGACTCCCGCTGCACGGGCACGACGCTGCGCGACTTCCACCGCGCCTCGGACCTCGCGCCGATGCCCGAGGAGCTCGCGGCGGCCTACGACGGCGTGGCCGTCCCGGTCTGATCCCTGTCGCGGGTCCCGTCGCGGATCGTCTCCGCCCCGTCGCCGCGTGCGTCAGCGCAGGCGGCGGGGCGCGGACGTGGCGCGCAGGGTCGGGGCGACGGGGCGGCCCTCGAGCACGGCCTCGGGGCCGTCGGTGAGCGCCTTCTCGTAGGTGGGCAGCGCGCCGGCGACGGCCGCGACGGTGTGCTCGACGTCGGCGTCGGTGTGCGCCGCGGAGACGACGAAGGATTGCCCCAGCACCCCGCGACGCAGCAGCTCGGCGAGGAAGATCGTGCGCATCGCCTGCGAGGCCCGGCCGTCGGCGTCGCGGGTGCGGAACACGAGGCACGCGGGGTGGCCGACGACGTCGACGAACTCGTCGAGCCCGGCCGCGGCGACGACCTCGTTGCACGCCTCGGCGAGCTTGGTGCCCTGGCGGCGCATGGTGGCCACCGGGTCGTCGCGGCGGTAGGCCTCGACGACGGCGCGGAACGCCGTGAGGCCGACCGTCTCGGGGCCGTGCGTGGTCGAGAGCAGGAAGACGCGCTCGGCGTCGGTGCGCAGTCCGCCGAGCTCCATCAGGTCCCGGCGCCCCGCGAGGGCCGAGACGGGGAAGCCGTTGCCCATGGCCTTGCCCCAGGTCGACAGGTCCGGCGTCACGCCGTAGACGGCCTGGGCGCCGTGCGCCGACCACCGGAACCCCGTGATCATCTCGTCGAAGACGAGCACGGTGCCGTGCGCGGTGCACAGCTCGCGGACGCCCTCGAGGAAGCCGGGCGCCGGGTCCTGCAGCGTGGTGGCGGCCTCGAGGAACACCGCCGCGAGGCGGCCGGGGTGCGCGTCGAACAGCGCCTGCAGCGAGGCGAGGTCGTTGTAGGCGAACCCGACCGTGGCCGTCCTGACGGTCTCGGGGACGCCGGCGCTCATCGGGGTCGTGCCCATGAACCAGTCGTCGGTGGAGAAGAACGGCTGGTCGGCGACGGCGACCATGTCGCGCCCCGTCGCCGCGCGGGCGAGCTTGAGTGCCGCCGTCGTCGCGTCCGACCCGTTCTTGGCGAACTTGACCATGTCGGCGCCCGAGACCAGGGACAGGAAGTCCTCGGCGGCGTCCACCTCGAGCCGGGTCGGGCGCGAGAAGCTCATCCCGCGGTCGAGCACCGCGCGCACGGCCTCGCTGACGGGCGCGTAGCCGTGACCGAGGGTGACCGCCCGCAGGCCCATGCCGTACTCGACGTACTCGTTGCCGTCCACGTCCCACACCCGGGCGCCGCGACCGTGCTCGAGGACCGGCGTCATGTACTCGGGGTACTGGTCGGACCCGCGCGCGTAGGTGTGCGCGCCGCCGGGGACGAGGTCGTGCAGCCGCGCCTGCAGTCGGGCGGATTCGGCGAAGGTCGGCTCGTCGGTGCGGAGGGTGGGCGACGACGACGAGGACGTCATGGGCCTCAGCTTCCCTGGTCGGCGGGCAGCGGCTGCGGGGGGTCGACGTCGACCCGGGATCTCCGGCGTCCAGGGTGACGAAGGCGTTGCTCCATGCGGGATGCGTGTCACCTCCGTCGGCTGGTGTCGCCATCCTCTGCTCCGGGGGGTCATCGGTGCGGAGCGGGTCCACCACACCGACGGCTCAGGGCTCGTCCCCCGGTCCAGATCAGGCCGTACGGGTGTTCACACTGGCCCACATGGCAGCACCGGCGATACCCCCCGGCGCAATGTCGTCAGCGCCGAACGGCCGTCACGCCCGCATCGACGACGCCGGCCCGAGCGTCCCGCCGCGTGGTCGCCGGGCCCGCCGCCGGCTCGCGTCCGCGCCCCGGCGCCGGACGCCGTGGCCGGTGGCCGCAGTGCCCGAGGTCGTGACGGCGACGCTCGCGGCGCCCGCCGCCGTCGAGCCCCTCCCGAGCACCACGGTCCTGCCCGGCTCGCCGGTGGCGCCGACCGCCTGGGCGGGGGTGCCGGGGCTGGTGCGGCGGCCGACGTCGCTGATCCGCCTCTCGCCGCGGGTGCGGCCGGCGTCCTCCGAACCGGCCGCTCCCGTGCCGCCGGGGGCGGTTGTCTCCGAGCCGCCACTGCCGGTCGTCGGCGGGGGACCGGGCGAGGCCGTGACCGGGACCGTCGGCGGGCCTCCGCGCCGCGCCCCGATCCGCCGCGCGCCCGTGCCCGGCACGCCCGTGGCCGAGGAGCGCCCGGTCTGGGGTCCGCCGCACCCCGCGCGCTGAGGGGCTCGCCTGGACCCGGAGCCGTGTCAGCGTGGCGTCCACGCTGGCACTGGACGCCAGGAAATCCACCAGCTGGCAGAGTCGCGGCGGTGGGCGGGACGGAGCTGACGCGGCTGGTCGCCCGCCTCGTCCCGGAGATGCGCCGCCGCGGGCCCTACCGCCCGCCGGGCGCGGACGAGGCCGCGTCGCTCGCCGTGCTGGCCGAGGCCCTCGGGCGCGGGGACGCGGCGGCGGCGCGCGAGGTCGGGGCGTCGCTGGGTCTCGCGGCGACGGAGGACGGCGGGCGGCTGCTGCTCGCGTCCGACCCGGGCGCGGAGCGGGCGTGGCTGGTGGTCGCGCTGCGGTGCGGGGTGGCGCCGGGCGCGGTGGTCGAGGTCCCGCACCCCAACGCCGACCTCGACACCGAGCACGTCGGCCTGGCGCTCGCCGACCGCCGGCCCGGGGCGCTCTACCTCCAGGCGTGCGCGCACCGCGGCGCGGGGGCACCGGCGGACGCGGGCGACCGCGCCGACTTCCCCGCCGACGTCGCCGCCCGGGACGACGCGCCGTTCTCCCGCGTGGCTGCGGGGCTCGCGTCGCGGGGCCTGGCGCAGATCCAGCTGCACGGGTTCGCGGACCGGGGCGACGTCGACGTCGTGCTCTCACCGGGGGCGGCGCCGGCGGGCACGCTGCTCGACGCCGTGCGGGCGCGGCTGACGACCGCCGGGGAGCGGGTCGGCGAGGACGACGACCCGCGGTGGGCGGACCTCCTCGGGCGGCGCAACGTGCAGGGGCGCGCCGCGGCGGAGGCCGGCGCGGCCTTCGTGCACCTCGAGCTGTCGCGGTCCCTGCGCCGCGACCCCGAGCGTCGCGAGGCCGTCGCGGACGCGCTGGCCGGGGCGCTCGACGACGTCGCGGGCGACGCGAGCGGGGGGATTTGCTGGCGTTGAACGCCGGCGTGGACGCCAGGCTGGCAACACCCCGTGCGCCGTGAACCCCCCTCCGGGAACCCCCTCCGGAAGACGGCGAAGGGCCGGGCAGGGACGTGTGGGTCCCCGCCCGGCCCTCGGCCGTCGGTGCGTGCGCGTCAGCGCTTGATGCGGAAGATGCCCCAGGCGAGCTGGCCGCTCCGGCCGCCGTTCACCCAGTTCCGCAGGCCCGTCTTCATGTTCGCGATGTACTCGTCGGAGATCGCGCCCTTGAACTTCGGCTCCGCGGCCTCGAGCTCCGCCAGCACGCGCCCGTAGTGGGTCGTGAGCTGGTGGGTGTGGTCCTCGAAGACGAAGTCGCCGAACCCGTGCTTCGCGAACTCGTCGCGGTAGAAGCCCGGGGAGCCGAGCGTGTCGAGGTGCAGGCGCGCGAGGATCGGCGAGAGCGCCGAGACGTCGGCGGCGTCGTCGGCCATCGGGTCGGTGAACACCACCTGCCCGGTCGGCTTGAGCACGCGGTCGATCTCCTGGACCACGGCGGCGCGCTCACCGGAGTGCAGGAACGCGTCCTGCGACCACACGAGGTCGTAGTAGTTGTCCTGCACCGGCATGTTCTCGAACGACCCGTCGACGACGTCGACGAGGTGGTCGAGGCCCTGCGCGCGGTTCTTCTCGCGATTGCGCTCGTTCTCGACCTCGGAGAGGTTCAGGCACGTCACGCGGCAGCCGTACTGCTTCGCGAGCCAGCGGGCCGAGCCGCCGTAGCCGGCGCCCATGTCGAGCACGCGGGTCTCGGCGGTGATGCCCATGCCCTCGGCCATGCGCTCCACGGTCCGCTGCGAGGCCGGCGCGATGGCCTCGTCGGGGGTGTCGTAGAGGCCGACGTGGATGTCCTCGCCGCCCCAGACCTCGTGGTAGAAGGTGTCGGCGTCGGTCGAGTTGTAGTAGTCGCGGGCGGTGTGGACCGCCGTCGAGTAGCTCTCGCTCAATTCGTCGTCCGGTCGGTAGGTCTTCTCCGCGACGTGGATCCAGAAGTCGGGGCTCTCGGTCCCGTAGGTCTCCTGGAAGTCGCCGTACGTGTCGATCTTCTGGAACCCGACCTCGCGCATGAGCCGGCGCACGTAGTCCTTGCGCAGCGGGAACATGTTGAGGTGGTACACGGAACCGTCGTCGTGGAACGTGTACCGGAAACGGGCGAGCCCGTCGTCGATGTACTCGGGCTCCGCGGTCACCGTGTCACCGCAGTAGAAGTACTTGTGCTTCGACGAGAAACCGTGGTCGAGGATCTCGTCGTAGTTGCGCTGGTCGAGGATCAGCACGCCGTCGTGCTTGAGCATCGCGTAGAACTCGGCCAGCGCCTTGCGCCGGTCACGCTCGTTGAACAGGTGCGTGAACGAGTTGCCCAGGCAGATGATGGCGTCGTACTCGCCGTGGACGTCTCGGTTCAGCCAGCGCCAGTCGGCCTGGACCACCCGCAGGACGTGCCCGTGCTGACGGCCGTTCTCGAAGGCCTTGGCGAGCATCTCCGCACTGCCGTCGGCGGAGACCGTCTCGAAACCGGCCTTGAGGAGCTGGACGGAGTTGAACCCCGTGCCGGTGGCGACGTCGAGGACCTTCTCGACGCCGCGGGCACTGAGCTGGTCGATGAAGAACGACCCCTCGCTGGCGGCGCGACCCTCCCACCCGATGTAGTCGTCCCACTTGTCCACGAACCCCTTCACGTACTCCTCGTGATAGTGGTTCGTGTCCCTGACCTCGTTCGGGTTCTCGCCGAACTCCTGATGAACATCGGCCTCGGTGTACTCGTCGAGGCCAGCCGCGGTGTCGGGGCTCCGGTCTGCGGCTGCGGTCATGTGTCCTCCGGACGTCGGTGACGCTTCCGGGGAGACGACGCTAGGCAGACTCGCGCGGTCCCGGAACCACCCCCCGAGGCCGTACGGTCGACAGAATCGATACAGTCACGACACGTCCCGGTGCGCACACAGCCGTATCGGCGCTGCTCCGACCGGGTGTGCCGCGGAAAGGATCTCCGTGATCACATCGTGCTGTGACGGCAGCCACGTTTCTGGGGGAATGCGCGGAGCGGACCGTGTCGACGGCGTGTCACCGACCGGTTACCCGGTCGGTTCGACGATCACCGTCCGGTTCTGGCTCGCCGGACCGGGCAGCTGCCGGCCGTCCGGACCGACGTCGTCCACGTAGCCGGGGAACTGGCTGCCCACGCCCCGGGTGCTGATCCGGTCCGCGGGCGCGCCGAGCTCGACCAGCAGCGCCTTGACGGCCTCCGCACGCCGGGTGGAGAGGTCGACCTGCCCCTGCGGGGTGCCCGCCCGCGCGCTCGTGCCGGTGAGCGCGAGGCGACGCGACGGCGATTCGGTCAGGAACTGCGCGAACGGCGTCAGCACCGCGGCCGCCGCATTCCGGTCGCGGAACTGCGCGGTGTCGGGCTGGAATCCGACGGAATTGTCGTCGGGCAACGTCGTCGTCTGTCCCGGCGTGATCGTCGGCGGCGGCGGGACGTCCACGACGCTGACGGGCGGGACGTCGCTCGGCGCGTCGCCACCGCGCGGCTCGTCGACGACGGCCACGCACGACGCGCCGCCGGCCTCGGCGATCGCGGTCCACAGCGCGACGAGCGACGAGCGCTGGGCGGGGCTCAGCGCCGGCTGGGGCTCCGCGACGTCGCCGAGGCCCGCGAGGACCACCGTCACGCCCTGCAGCCCCGGCAGCGCGTCGTTCGCCCGCAGCGCCTCGACGGTCTCGGCGGGCGGGGCGTCGAGCAGCCCGCGCTGGCGGAAGTCGAGCGGGGCGACGGTGGAGAGCCCGGAGTCGACGAGGACGACGGTGCCCGGGCGGTTGCCGCCCTGCCCACCCGTCCCGGCGGAGCGGCCGGCCAGGTCGAGCGCGCCGAGCACGTCGACCTCGGGGGTCTGTGCGCGCAGGCCGGTCAGCGCCTCGCCGAGGCCGTTCAGGAAGGCGTTGCGGTCGTCCTCGGCCGCGATGCCGTTGCCGGCGTCGGAGGCGAACGTGTCGCTGCCCGCCGAGACCGGCCGGCCGTCGACGTTGATCAGCGTGATCCGCGGCTGGTAGTCCTCGTCGACCGCGCGGGTCAGCGTCGAGACCGTCGCGTCCTGGACGGCCTGGGGCAGGCCGGGCTCGGGTGAGTTCGCGCGGCCCGACACCGCGAACGCCATGGGCCCCACGGGCACGGGGCAGGACAGCGCGCCGCCGCCCCCGCCGGCGAACCCGCCGCCGGCGCCGCCCTCGTCACTCGAGCAGCCGGCGACCAGCACCACGGTCAGGACGACGGCGAGCAGGAGGGGCACACGCCTCAACGATGGTCTCCGTTCGTGCTCGGCTCGGCCGCGGTCGGCAGGAAGGGACGCAGCTCCGGCGGTGCCTCCTCGCCGGGCACGACCTCGCTGGCCGGGGTGAACAGCGGGTAGAAGGACGAGCCGGTCAGGCCGTCGGTGACCGACGGGTTGCCCTTCTTCGAGGCCATGAGGGTGCGCGCGTAGTTCTGCAGCTCGAGCATCTCGGCCACGACCTGCTGGCGGGCCGCGCGCCAGCGCTGGTCCTCGCGCTCGCGCTCGTTCTCCTGCTGGCGCAGGGCCTCGCGGGCGCGCTCGAGCTCCGCGCGGCTCGCGCGCTCGCGCTCGGTGGCGTCCTGCATCCGCCGCTCCGCACGGCGCAGCGCGCCCGCCACGGGGTTGAACGACACGAACGTCGCCACCATCGCCGCGATGCCGCTGGCGAGGAACAGCGCGCCGAAGAGCAGCGCGGGCAGCAGGGCGTTGATGTCGATGTCGCCCGACGACCCGCCGAACCCGCCGCCGCCCCCGGAGCCGAAGCCGCCGCCGGAACCGCCGGACCCGAAGCCGCCGCCCGAGCCGCCCGAGCCGAAGCCGCCGCCCCCGGAGCCGAAGCCGCCCGACGACGAGCCGCTCGGGGTCATCAGCCGCGTGTAGAACGCGGCCGCGCCGAGCGTGAACCAGGTGACCGCGGCCAGCACGGTCAGGGTCAGCGACGACCGCGGGTCGCCGCAGCGGCGCCGGGCGAGGCCCTGGCCGACGAGGTGGGCGAGCCCGACCGCCGCGGCCGCGAACCCGACGGTGCCGAGCACGATGAGGAACGGCGAGCCGCGGAAGACCCGGGCGAGCACGACGTAGAACGCCGCGATGTCGCCGCCGATCGCGAGCAGGATGATCGCCAGCGAGAGGTAGTCCTCCCGCGAGCGGTTGATCATCAGCGTCGCGTCCCGGTACGAGCGCGGGCGCGGGCCCTCGTCGTCGGCGTCACCGCTGCGCGAGAAGCGGTCCCACAGCGCGCTCACCGGTCGCCTCCGTGCGGGCGACGTCGCGCGGCGCTCGACCCGTCGACACGGCTGGGGCGCACCGGGTCGCCGCGCTCCGGGCGCGGCGGCGGACCGTAGAGCGGCTCGCCGCTCACCGGCCGGGGCATCGGGCCCGTGGGCGGGTCGGCGGGGGTGCCCTCGGGCTCGTCGGCCGGCGAGCGGGTCCGACGGGGAGCCGGGGTCGGGGCCGCCGCGCCCACCGGCTCGCCCAGACGCTCGCGGGCCTCGTCGTAGTCGCGGCGGGCGATGGCGAGGGCGCGGCGGTCGCGCTCGTGGGCGGCCTCGGCCTCGGCGAGCTGCTGGCGGGCGCCGCCGACGAGGCGGTCGATGACGGCCTGGTGGTCGGCGTGCTGGGAGTCGATCCGCGAGAGCCACCCCGACGCCCACGAGGCGATGAGCGGGTCGAGCGCGGCACCCGTGCCCTCGTCGACGCCGTCGAGCAGCTCCTGCACGAGCGTGCGGACGCGGCCGCGGGCGGCCCCGACGTCCGGGCTCGCCTGGTTCGGGTAGGGCATGGGCCCGACGCGGTCGGCGGCGTAGACCTGCGCGAACCGCAGCTCCTCGGGCGTGCCCGGGCCGGACGGCACGCCGGGCAGGCTGGAGAGGGTCCCGCGGGGCGTCGACGGATCGGTGCCCGGGGGCGAGCCGGCCGGGGTCGGGGGACGGCCGGTGCCGCCGCGGCGGCCGGGCCAGAACCTGCGGGTGGCCATCACTGCTCCTGGGAGGTCGTGGCGCCGTACGGGGCGCTCGATCCGGTGCGCGCCGACGAGGTGGTCGGGAAGCCCGTCGGCGGCGACACGGGGCCGGTGTCCGGGATCGACGGGTCGTCGGCCTCCGCGGCCGCGACCCAGCCGGGCACCACCGGGTGCTGCGCGGCCAGGGCCGGGCCGATGCGGTCGCCCGCGGGGTGGCGGCGCACGAGGTGGCGCTCGTAGGCGCTGACCCGGCGCATGACCTGGGCGTGCAGCCGCCGGACGCGGGTGGCCCCGACGAGCTCGCACGCGCGGATCGTGCTGGCCAGCCGGGCGTACTCCACGCGCATCTGCGTGAGCTGGGCGTGCAGGCGGGCGGCCTCGTCGACGAGGGGCCGGCGCACCGCCTCGTGCTCGCGGGCGCGGCGGGCGGCGACGACGTCCTGCGCCGTGTCGCCCTCCCCGCCGCGGCGCACGGCGAGCTGCTCGGCGTCGAGCAGGACCGGGATCGCGTCGAGGCGCGCCCGCGCCCGGGCGAGCGCCTCCTCGGTCTCCGGGATGCGCGCGGCGATCGTCGCCCGGGTCTGGTGCATCGGGGCGATCTCGACGTCGAGCCGGAGCCGCTCGCGGTGCACGCGCGCCAGGAAGTCCTGGTGGTACTCCTCGAGCGAGGGCGTGCCGACGGGCCGGCCCGGCTCGAGGCTCGGCAGGCCGGCGCGCGCATCGGCGCGCGCCTGCCACCAGTCGCCCAGCCGCGCGACGAGTCCGTACGGCGGCATGGGGGAGCCGGTCGCTCCGGGCGAGGGACCGGCGGGGCCCCCGGGCTGGGTCGTCGGGCCCGTCATCGGGGCCTCATCGGGCGCTCATGGGTCAGGGCCGTTCCACCTGGCGGGTTCCTCCTGCGTCGCCCCGTGGAGTGACGGGCGCGTCCGGGGAGTCTAGGACGACGGCCTCCGGCGCCCTGTCGTCGACCGGTCCCCGGGCCCTCCCGCCCGGCGAGCTCGACGCGTGACCGGCTGATCCCCGGGAACTCCGCGGGGTCCCGCAGCGACCGGGACGGTGTGGTCAGCCGAACTGCACCCACCGAGGTCCTGTCCGTCGTGCGGGGGGACGATCGCGGGGTGGACGTGGTCGCCGTGGACGAGCGCGCGGAGCCCGCGCCACCCGCCGACGTCCCCCCGACCCGCGGGGTCGGCGGCGTGCTGCTCGTCGGCGGGCTCGTCGGCGCCGTGGTGTCGCTGGTCCTGCTGCTGGACAAGCTGGCGCTGCTCGCGGACCCGACGTTCGTGCCCGCCTGCAGCATCGACCCGGTGCTGTCCTGCGGCACGATCATGAAGACCTGGCAGGCGTCGCTGCTCGGCTTCCCCAACCCCGTCATCGGCCTGCTGACCTTCCCGGTCGCGGCCGCGATGGGCGCCCTGGTGCTCGGCGGCGTGGCCCTGCCCCGGTGGGCGTGGTGGTCGCTGCAGGCCGGCACCACGGCCGGGATGCTGTTCGTGCACTGGCTGGTCGTGCAGAGCCTCGCGGTGATCCACGCCCTGTGCCCGTGGTGCATGGTCGCGTGGGTCGCGGTGATCGCGATGTTCTGGTGGGTCACCGTGGCGAACCTGCGCGCGGGGCACCTCGGTGGCGCCCCGGCCGCGCTGCGCCATCACGGCTGGGGGCTCGCGGCCTGGTACCTGGCGATCGTCGTCGCGATCGTCGCGACGTTCCCCGCGTGGGCCGCGGGGCTGGTGGGCCTGTGACCGCTCCTGCCTCCGCGGTCGTCCCCGACACGGTGCTCGACCTCGAGATCGGCGGCATGACCTGCGCGGCGTGCGCGGAGCGGATCGAGCGCCGGCTCAACCGGATCGACGGGGTCGCGGCCACCGTCGACTACGCGGGCGAGGGCGCGCGGGTGGTGCTCTCCTCGCCCGAGGTGACCACGGCGACGGTCGTCGACACCGTCGGGGAGCTCGGGTACACCGCACGGCCGGCACGCCCCGCGGCCGACGAGCCCGCGGACGCCCCGGCCGAGGACGCCGAGCTGCGCGACCTGTGGCGCCGCCTCGTCGTCGCGGCGGCGCTGTTCGTGCCGGTCGCGGACCTCGCGCTCGCCATGACCGCCGTGCCCTCGCTGCGCTTCCCGGGCTGGGCGTGGGTGCCGGCCGCGCTCGCCGCGCCGGTCGTCGTGTGGTCGGCGTGGCCGCTGCACCGGCGCGCGCTCGCGGGGCTGCGGCACGGGACGACGTCGATGGACACGCTCGTGTCGCTGGGCATCGTCGCGGCGACGGTGTGGTCGCTGGGGGCGGTGCTCGCCGGTCCGCCGGCGGCACCCGCGGGCAGCACGTGGGAGCTGCTCCTGCACCCGAGCGGGCCGGTGTACCTCGAGGTCGCGGCCGGGGTGACGACGTTCGTGCTGGCCGGGCGCTACGTCGAGCGCCGCGCCCGCCGGGCGTCGGGGGACGCGCTGGCCGCGCTCGCCCGCCTCGCCGCCCGCGACGTCGCGGTGCTCGACGACGACGGCACCGAGCGGCGCGTCCCGGTGGCCTCCCTCGCGGTGGGCGCGCGGTTCGTCGTGCGGCCGGGCGAGAAGGTCGCCGCCGACGGGCGGGTCGTCGCCGGGCGCTCGGCCGTGGACCGCAGCATGCTCACCGGCGAGCCGGTGCCCGACGACGTCGGCGCCGGCGACCGGGTCGTCGGCGGCACGGTCGCGACGTCGGGGCGGCTGGTGGTGGAGGCGACCGCGGTCGGCGAGGCCACGGCGCTCGCCGGGATGGTGCGCCTGGTCCGCGACGCGCGGGCCGACAAGGCCGACGTGCAGCGCCTCGTCGACCGGATCTCGGCGTGGTTCGTGCCCGGGGTCGTGGTCCTGGCGGTCCTGACCGCGACGGGCTGGTGGTCCGCGGGCGCCGGGGCGTCCGGGGCCTTCGGGCCGGCGCTCGCCGTGCTCGTCATCGCGTGCCCGTGCGCGCTGGGGCTGGCGACGCCGATGGCGATGGTCGTGGCGTCCGGGCGGGGCGCGCGGCGCGGCATCTTCCTCAAGGGCCACCACGCGCTCGAGACCAGCCGCCGCGTCGACACCGTCGTCCTCGACAAGACCGGGACCCTGACCACCGGGCGCATGACCGTCGTGGCGGTGCTGGGCGCCGGCCCCGTCCTCGAGCGGGCGGCCGCCGTCGAGCGGGGATCGGAGCACGCGATCGCGGCGGCGATCGTCTCGGCGGTCGACGTGGTCGCGGAGCCCGACGACTTCGTGGCGCTGCCGGGGCTCGGCGCGCGGGCGGCGGTCGACGGCGTGACCGTCACCGTCGGCCGCCCCGACCTCGTCGGACCGGTGCCGGCGTCGCTGCGCGCCGCGTGGGCGGAGGCCGAGGAGGCCGGGCACACGGTCGTCGCCGTCGGGTGGGACGGCGGGGTGCAGGGCGCGGTGGTGCTCGCCGACGAGGTCGAGCCGAGCGCGGCCCCGGCCGTCGCCGCGCTGCGGGCGGCGGGCCTGCACCCGGTGCTGCTCTCCGGCGACCACGAGCGTGCGGCCCGGACCGTGGCCGACGCGGTCGGGATCGACGAGGTCGTGGCCGGTGTGCTGCCCGAGGGCAAGCTCGCGTTCCTCGCGGCGCGGCGCGCGGCCGGCGCCGTCGTGGCGATGGTCGGCGACGGCGTCAACGACGGCCCGGCCCTTGCCGCCGCCGACCTCGGCCTCGCGGTCGGCACCGGCACCGACGTCGCGCTGGAGGCCGCCGACGTCATCCTCGTGCGCGACGACCTCACCGCCGTCCCCGAGGCCCTGGCCCTCGCCCGCGCGACCCACCGCACGATCCGCGTCAACCTCGGCTGGGCGTTCGGCTACAACGTCGCGGCGATCCCCCTCGCCGTCGCCGGCCTGCTCAACCCGCTGCTGGCGGGCCTGGCGATGGCGCTGTCGTCGCTGCTCGTCGTGACGTCGAGCCTGCGGCTGCGGGGCCGGTAGCCGACCCCGCCGCGCGGGTCAGCCGCCGAGCACCCGGTCGAGGTCCGGCGAGCCGAGCTCGATGCGACGGCCGTCGAGGACCACGGTCGGCGTGCCGAACCTCCCGTCCTGCAGCAGCGCGGGGTCGTTCGTGGCCTGCTGGAAGTTCACCGCGACCTCGCCGGTGTGGCGGTTGCTCTGCACGCAGTCGGCGTAGCCCGGGCCCGCGCCGGCGCGCCGGCCGAGGTCGACGAGCTGGCCGGTGTCGTAGCCGCGCGCGCCCTCCGACGGCTGGGCCGCGTAGAGGCTCGCGTGTACGGCCGGGAAGGCGCCGTTCTCGGCCGCGCAGATCATCGCGTTGCCCGCCGCCGAGGAGTAGCCCGGCGGGTTCGAGCGCCGGTCGAGCAGGTTCACGAGGTGGTAGCGGACCTGCACGCGGCCGGCGGCGACGGCCTCGGCGATGCGGTCCCCGTAGCGCTGCTCGAACGCCTGGCAGGCGGGGCACAGCGCGTCCTCGTAGAGGTCGATGGTGTGCGGCGCCGGGCCGCCCGCGGTGACGACGCCGCCCTCGACGGTCGTCGCGTACTCCGCCGGCGCCGGGACGGCGGGGATGGCGTTCCCGGAGGAGTCGGACCCGTTGCCGGTCAGGAGCACGCCGCCGATCACCACGACCGCGACGAGCAGCACGACCACCACCCCGACGATCATCGGCGTCCGCGACGACGTGCGCTGCGGCGGTGCGGGGCGGGGGCGCGTCGGGCGCGTGGCCATCCTCGGGGTCCTCCTCGTGTCGGGACACCGGTCGTCCGGCGCCGTCCTCCTGGTCGCGCGGGAGGGTCCGGGAGTTCCCGGGGTCGCGCTCAGCGGCCCCCGGCGAGGTCGGCGAGCACCGCGTTCCAGGCCGCGAGCTCGGCGTCGCCGTCGCGGTCGGCGTGGCGGTCGCCGCGGGCGGCGTCGCGGCCGTCCGCGCGGGACCACGGCGCGAGCACCCCGGCGACCGACGTCTTCCCCGCCGCCGCCGGCGCGCTCGAGGAGCCCTGGCTGCGCGGGAGGCAGCGGGGGAGTCCCTCGCCCCAGGCGAGGTGGTCGCCGACCCCGGGGCCCGGTCAGGCGACGTCGGACTCACGCTCCCAGGGCGTCGGGGCGGTGGTCGCCGGGCGCTCCGGCGTCTCGGGCCGCGGTCCGCCGCCGAACGACGGGAGGCGCCGGCGGGCGCCCGGGGTGGGGCCGGCGCCCGGGCGCGGGACGGTGCGCACCACCGCGAGCCCGAGCAGGAACCCCGCGACGACGACGAGGTGCGAGACGACGCGGCCCGGCTCGACGCGGCCGGCGACGAGGTCGAGGCCCGAGAGCACGGCGAGCACGGCGATGAACGCCCCGAGCACGGGCAGCAGGCCGGCGAGGTGGCGGGTCCACAGCGCGCCGGCGAGGAACGCGACGCCGAGCGCGAGGTTCCACGCCGCGCTCTCGTGCGTCGCGTGCGCCATCCCGGCGCCGAGCACCTCGAGCGGGTCGACCGCGTGGTGGGCGTGGGTCGCCGCGCCGAGCAGCGAGACCGCACCCAGCACCGCCTGCGCCAGCCCGACCGCCGCCAGCCCCGCGCGGGCCGCCACGCCCCGCCACCGCACCCGCGGCCCCGGGGCGGCGCCGACGACGCGGTCGACGAGGTCGGGACTCGGGGTCACCGCGCCGGTCCGGGCGCGCCGGGTGATCGCCGCCGCGTCGTGCTGCCACGCCCGGCAGTCCGCGCAGCCCGCGAGGTGCGCCTCGATCCGCGCGTGCTCGCCGGCGTCGGCCTCGCCGTCGAGGGCGGCCGACATCGCCTCCCGGCAGGCGTCGCAGGCGGAGGAGCTGGTCACGCCGTGCTGGTCGTCGTGGCGGCCGGTGGAGTTCCCGACGGTGTCACCCCGACCGCCGCTGCGCCGACGGCTCGCCCAGCGCGTCGACGAGGTCGGCGCGGGCGCGGGCGACGCGGGAGCGGATCGTCCCGACCGGGCAGCGGCACACGGCGGCGGCGTCCTCGTAGCTGAGCCCGATGACCTGGGTGAGCACGAACGCCTCACGGCGGTCGGCGTCGAGGGCGGCGAGGGCGTCCCGGACGGCGGCGGACTCGGCGGGGTCGGACTGCGGTGCGCGCCCGAGGGGGCGGTCGTCCTCGGCGGGCTCGGCCGGGGCGACCGGGCGGCGGGCGCGGCGGCGCAGGTGGTCGGCGGCCACCCGCCGGGCGATCGCGAGCAGCCAGCTGCGGGCCGGGGCGTCGCCGCGGTAGCGCCGCAGCGAGCCGAGCGCGCGCTCGTAGCACTCCTGGGCGAGCTCCTCGGCCACCGACGGGTCGGCGAGGTGCGCGAGCAGCCGGACGACCTGGGCCTGGGTGGCCGCGACGAACTCGCCCGCGGCGGCACGGTCGCCGTCCCGCGCGCGCAGCGCCAGCGCGGTGATCCTCGCGTCGTCCACCCGTGCTCCTCGTCGCGTCCCGCCGGCTCCCGGCGGTCCTGCCACGGTGCGCGTCGTCGCGGAGGGCCCCGGAGTTCCCGGCCGTGACCGTCGCGACAACGGGGCTCCGCCGTCGTGCCGGCGGTGCCTACCGTGCTCCTCCGACGGTAGGCCCCACCCGCCGAACGGACGCGGAGCGGTCTCCCTGAGAAGGAACGGGCTCCCGCCTGAGAACGCTGCGCCGTCCGGGCACACCCATCCCCCGCGGCGAGGCGAGCGGTGTGCCGCCGAACCCGATGGTCGTACCGTCGCCGCTGCTCACCGCCATCCCGGCCGCCGAGACCGGCCACCGAGAGGACCGCCATGACGGACCACGGCCCGCTGCCGACGAGCGGCCTGCAGCACGTCGCGACCTTTTGCGGCCAGTGCTCGTGCGGCTGCCCCGAGCTCTACCTCGACCCCGCCGCCGACGACGACCGTCGCGTGCTCATCACCGACGACTTCGGCGCCTCGATCCGCATGAGCCTCGCGCAGCTCGCGGTGATCGTCGACGACGCGCGCAACGGTGTCCTCGACGGCCTGATCGAGGGCGCCCGGTGACCATCCCGGCCCCGCTCACCGGCCTGCTCGCCGCGGTCTTCGCGGCCGCCGCCGCGCTCTGTGTGGCGAGCCTGTGGCGGCGCCGCGCCCGCCACGAGCGCGCCGCCGCGGCCGCCGAGGCCAACCACGTGGTCATGAGCGTCGGGATGGTGCTCATGGTGCTGCCGGCGACGACGGACGTCGTGCCGCCCGTCGCGGGCGCCGCGGCGTTCGCGGGCGCGGGGCTGGCCTGGGGCGTGCGGCTCGTGGCGCTGCGCGCGCGGGGCCGGGCGCTCGGCTCGCCGATCGGCGCCGACCGCTGCGCCGCGCACCCCACCCACCTGCTGCTGTCGAACGCGGCGATGGTCGTCATGTACGCGCTGATGGTCCCGAGCAGCGGCGCCGCGGGCGGTCACGCCGGCCACGCCGGGCACGGGGGCGCGACCGCGGGCGCGACCCCGCTGGCGCTGCAGGCCGTCGGCGTCGCGCTGGCGCTCTACCTGCTCGTGCACACCGCGCTGACCGTGGCGGTGCTGGTGCGCTCGTCGTCCGTGCTGGTGGTCGCCGGCGGGGGCGGTGGGCCGGCCGGTCCGATGGCCCGCGTCGGCCGCGTGGTCGACGCCCCCGCCGTCCAGCTCGGCTGCCAGGCCGTCACCGGGGCCGGGATGGCCCTGATGCTCCTCCTGCACTGATCCCCGGCAGCACCGACAGCCCCGGCTCCCCGCTCCCCGGAAGGCCCCCGTGACCGTCGACGACCAGCCCGCCCCGACCCGCGGCCCGGCGCCGGCGCGGCCCGGCACGTGGACGCTGCTGCGTCCACTGGTGCTGCGCGTGCAGTTCTGGGGCGGCGTGCTGGTCGGGCCGTTCCTGCTGGTCGCGGCGCTGACGGGGTTCGTGTACACGCTCATGCCCTCGCTCGAGCCGGTCGTCTACCGCCACGAGCTGACCGTGCCGGCGTCCGACGCGCAGGTCCCGCTGGCCGACCAGGTGCGCGTCGGCATGGACGCGATGCCCGGCACCACGCTGCGCTCCGTGCGCCCCGGCCCGACGCCGACGGACACCACGCAGGTCATCGCCGACGACCCCGCGCTGCCCGAGTCGTCCTACCGCACCGCCTTCGTCGACCCGCACAGCGGCGACCTGCGCGGCGTCCTCGAGACCTACGGCTCCGGGCAAGCGATGCCGCTGCGCGCCTGGGTCGACCAGCTCCACCGCAACCTGCACCTCGGCGACGCCGGCCGCCTCTACACCGAGCTCGCCGCGTCCTGGTTGTGGGTGCTCGTGCTCGCCGGGCTGGCGCTGTGGGTCGGGCTGGTCCGGCGCCGCCGCAGAGCTCGACGGTCGAGCTCCGCTGCGCTGCGTCTCCCGGAGCGCGCCGGCGCCCTCCTCGTGCCGCGGACATCGGGCGGGCGCCGGGCGCGGCTGCTGTCGTGGCACGCCGTGGTCGGGCTGTGGGCGGCGCTCGGGCTGCTGTTCCTCTCCGCCACCGGGCTGACGTGGTCGACCTACGCCGGCGAGAACGTCGGCGCCCTGCGCGCCCAGCTCTCCTGGGAGACCCCCGAGCCCGCCAGCACGCTGCCCGGGGCGACGGCCGCGAGCCACGAGGCGGGGGCGCACAGCCACCACGCCGAGGCACCGGCCTCGCCGGCCGCGCCGGCGTCGTTCGACCTCGCCGCCCGGGTCGCCGCGGAGGCGGGCCTCGACGGGCTGATCGAGATCTCGCCGGGCGAGGGGCCGGGGTCGGCGACCACCGTCACCCAGATCGACCGCACCTGGCCCGAGGAGCACGACGCGATCGCCCTCGACCCGGCGACGGGGCAGATCACCGACGTCGTGCGCTTCGCCGACTGGCCGCTGGCCGCGACGCTCGCCACCTACGGGATCGACGCGCACATGGGCTACCTGTTCGGCGTCGCCAACCAGGTGGTCCTGGGCGTGCTGGCGCTCGGGCTCGCGTGCGTGGTCGTCTGGGGCTGGGTGCTGTGGTTCCGGCGCGGGCCGGGACGCCGCCCGGGCCACGTGCCGGCCGACGGTGTGCTGCGCTCGCTGCCCCGCGGGCTGCTCGCGGGCGTCGTCGTGGTCACCATCGTCGTCGGCGTGCTCGTCCCGTTGCTCGGCGCGAGCCTGCTCGCGTTCCTGCTGCTCGAGACCCTGCTCGACCGGCGGCGGACGGCCGCCCCCCAGGCCCGCCGGGAGCCGCAGGACGCCTAGCGGTGCCGACGCCCGGTCGTGACGCGCCCGACCACGCGGACGGGCGCGGAGCGTCATCTGGCAGCGTGTCCGGTGACGACGAGACTTCTCGACCCGAGGACTACAGGGGGAGCGCCGTGTTCACGCGTCGGGTGGCGGTGGTGGGGACCGGCTATGTGGGTCTGACGACGGGGGCGTGCCTGGCGTCGTTGGGTCACCAGGTGGTGTGCGCGGACATCGACACCGCGAAGGTGGAGCGGCTGCGCCGGGGTGTGGTGGACATCCTGGAGCCGGGTCTGTCGGAGCTGGTGGCCGAGCAGGTGACCGCGGGGCGGTTGTCGTTCGTGGTGGGGGCCTCGTCGGCGGTGTCCGGTTTCGCCGACGGTGGCGACGGTTCTGGTCAGGCCGAGGTCGTGTTCCTGTGCCTGCCGACGCCGATGGGTGTGGGTGGGGTGGCCGACCTGCGTGCGGTGGAGGCGGTGGTCGAGGAGACCCGTGAGCTGCTGGCGCCGGGCACGGTGGTGGTGAACAAGTCGACGGTGCCGGTGGGGACGGCGGCGCGGACCGCGGAGCTGCTGGATCGTGCGGACGTGGCGGTGGTGTCGAACCCGGAGTTCCTGCGTGAGGGCTCGGCGGTGCACGACTTCCTCAACCCGGACCGGATCGTGGTCGGGTGTGACACGGCGGAGGCCGCGGAGCGGGTGGCGGCGCTGTACGCGCGGTTGGGGGCGCCGACGGTGTTGACCGATGCGTCGTCGTCGGAGCTGATGAAGTACGCGGCGAACTGTTTCCTGGCGATGAAGCTGTCGTATGTGAACGCGATGGCCGAGCTGTGCGAGCGGGTGGGCGCGGACATCGGGGACGTGACCGAGGCGATCGGCTACGACCGGCGGATCGGGCAGGCGTTCCTGTCGCCGGGGCCGGGGTGGGGCGGGTCGTGCCTGCCCAAGGACACGCACGCGTTGTTGCAGGTGGCCGACGCGGCGGACTTCGAGTTCCGGTTGCTGCGCGCGACGATCGACACCAACACCCGTCAGCGCCAGCGGATCGTGGACAAGGTGCGTCAGGCGGTGACGGGGCGGCGGACGGGGTCGCTGACGCGGGTGCGGCTGGGCCTGTTGGGGCTGACGTTCAAGGCCGGTACCGACGACCTGCGGGACTCGCCGGCGTTGGCGATCGCGGCGTTGCTGCGCCAGGCCGGGGCGGACCTGGTGGGCTACGACCCGGCGCTGGTGGGCGACCCGAGCAATCCGGACAAGCCGGCGCGTACCGAGGTGGACGGGGTGCCGCTGGTGGCCGACCCGCTCGAGGCCGCGCAGGGTGCGGAGGCGGTCGTGGTGCTCACCGAGTGGCCGGTGTTCCGGACGCTGGACTGGACGGCGATGGCTGGGGTGATGAAGCAGCCGATCGTGGTCGACACCCGCAACCTGCTCGACTCGGCCACCCTGCGCCGCGCCGGCCTCACCGGCATCGGGCTCGGCCGCCGGGACACCGGCGCCGCCTGATCCCCACCCGGGGCTGGCCCCTCGCCGAGGGCGCGCTTACCGTGGGTGGACGTCGGGGCGGCCGTGCACGCGGGCGTCGGGGAGTCTCATCGGAGAGGCGAGCCATGCGCTGCGAGATCGCGGTCGACATCGCGTCCTGCCCGGACCACGTCTGGGCGGTGGTCACCGACGTCACCCGCTGGCCCCGGTGGACGACGGCCGTGCGCGAGGCCGTCCTGCTCGGCGGCGGCGCGCTCGCCTACGACGGGGTCCTGCGGCTGCGCGCCCCCCGGCTGCCCGAGCGGACGTGGCGCGTCGCCGAGTTCCAGGCACGCCGGCACCGGTTCGCGCTGCGCAGCGAGGGTCTCGGCGGGCGCGCGCAGGTGCGCTTCACGCTCACCCCGGCGGCCGACGCGGGGCGCTCGCGGCTCGTCGTCGTCCACGAGCGAGCCGGCTGGATCGGCTCGCCGATGGCCCGACTGACCGCCCGCACCGTCGAGGGGCACCTGCAGACCCTCGCGGCCGACCTCAAGGCCCACTGCGAGTCGCGGCACGGGTCCCGGGGCGGCGTCGACGCCGGTCCGTCGCGCGCCGGGGTGCCCTCGGCGTCCTGAGACGCACATCCCGGGAGGACCGCGCCGTCCCGGGGTACGCCACCGGCATGGCGCCCGTCGAGCCCCCCGACCCCGCTCTCGGCACCTCGGCCTGGATTCCCGGGCCGCGCCAGGTGATCCGCGAGGCCATGATGCTCACGCGTCTGCCGCGCGGGGTCGCGGGCGTGCTGTGGCGCTGCGTGCGCCCCGACGCCGCGGTGCACGTGATCGACGAGGCCGGCGACCACCGCGACCTCCCGCCCGCCCTCACCGACGGGACGCCGCGTGACCAGCCCCTCGAGCAGGGCTACGGCCCGGCGCTGCACCGCGAGTTCCGCGTGCACGTCGTCGGCGCCCAGCGCAGCGCCGCCGACCTGGTCGACGCCCTCGCCCGCGACATGAACCGCGCCGTCGTCCCCGGCGTCGCACGGTTCGACTACGTCGCGGCGAGCGGCGCGATGACCGTCGGCGAGGAGCTCGTCGTGCGGATGCCCGGGCCGTGGGACGGGCCGGTGCGGGTGCTGCACCGCGACGCGACGTCGTTCCGGCTGGGTACGCTCGTCGGGCACCTCGAGGCGGGCCAGATCGAGTTCGCCGCCCGCGACCTCGACGACGGCCTGGAGTTCGCCATCACGACCTGGGCGCGCGCCGGGGACCCCGTCGCCGACCTGCTCTACAGCCGCCTCGGCCTCGCCAAGCAGATCCAGTACCTGCTGTGGGTCGAGTTCTGCGTGCGGGCCGCGGCGGTGGCCGGCGGCCGCGTGACCGGCGGAGTGACCGTGCGGACACGCACCGTCGCCTGGCCCGACGGCGTCACCGCCGCGGGGAACCCGTCCGAGAATTCTCCGGAGACGGTGTAACGACCGGACGACCCCGGACGACATCCCGGGTGCCCCGCGCGGCCACCGGACCCCCGACCCGGTGGCCCGCGGGGCTTTCTCGTCCCCGGACCTCGTCACCGGTCCGGGGTCGACGGCGCCCGGGTCGTGTGACGCACGATGTCGCCGGGACACGCGGGGTGTCCGTGACGCCGGGCGGTCCCTCGACGGGCTTACCCTCTCCCGCGTGGACGATGACGCGCGGGTGACGACGATGGTCGTCGGTCTGCTCATCGCGTTCTGCGCCGTCCTGCTCGCCAAGTGGCTCGCGGTGGTCGCCCTCGCCGCGCTCCTGCTCCTCGTCGTGCTGCGCTTGGCGCTGCGGCGGGTCCGGCGCGGGGTCCGCGCCCGCCGGGCCGGAGCGGACGAGCCGGCGGTGGTCGCGCTGCCCACCGTCGCCGAGCGCCCCGCCGCCGTCCCGGCGCCCGTGACCCGCGTCCCCGGGCCGACCTGCTCCTGGTGCGGCCTCGTCGGCGGGCACCACGACCTGCGCGGCCGCCCCGTGCGCCCCCGCCACGCCCACGCGCTGCCCGCACCCGCCCGCCACGCCTCCTGAGAGGTGCCCTATCGGCGTGCTGGCTCTGACGCTCACATGCGCCGGAGGCGCACCAGCAGGGCACGGTGGTCGGTGCCCGGCACGTCGAGCACGGCGACGTCGCGGGCCCGCGGACCGTTGCGGGTCAGCACGTGGTCGATCTGCGCGCCCAGGGCCCGCGGCACGCCGGCGAACCACGTGCCGGTGAGCGACGCCCCGCGCTCGGTGGCGGCGTCCGCGCACCCCGCCGTGCCGGCACGGAAGGCCGAGTGGTCGGGGGTCGCGTTGAGGTCGCCGACGACGAGGGCGGGCCCCGCAGCGGCGCACCAGCGCTGCAGCAGCGCCAGCTCGCCGGGCCAGTAGCCGATCCAGCCCGGGGTGATCGAGACGACGTGCACCGCCCCCAGCCGCACCGGCCCGAGGATCCCGCCGGTGACCTCCGCCCACGGGTAGCGCGTGTCGGTGGGCGAGCCGGGCGGGTCGGAGATCGTGCGGAACGCGACGTCGCCGGCGCGCGGCGCGGCGAGCACCGTGATCCCGCGGACGTCCATCGCCCGGGGCGGCACGTTCGTCCACGACCGGTACCCGGGCACGAGGGCGGCGAGGCGGCCGCGGAAGCGCTCGCCGGCCTCGGGCAGCACGACGATGTCGGGGCGCTCGCGACGCACCAGCTCGGCGACGGCGTCGACGTCGGCGAAGCCCTGGAACGCGTTGAGCTCGAGCACCGTGAGCTCGGTGCCACCGGGCGGGGGCGGCGGGGCGGGCACCGTGCGCGGCAGGACGACCGCGGCGGCCAGGGCCACGACGACCGCGACGCCGGCCAGCGCCACCGACCCGCCGGGCCGGCGGCTCCCCGGCCGTCGCCAGCGCCGGAGCGCGAGCAGCACGAGCAGGACCGCGACCAGCCCCGTCAGGGCCGGGCGCAGCGCCGCGAACACCGCGAACGGCAGGTGGTGGTCCAGGCGGACGCGGTCGGGGAGGAGCAGGAGCGCGGCGAGCGCGACGGGGACGAGCGCGCGGGCCGCCGCGGTGGCCCGGGCGCGGCGGGCGGGTGTCAGTCGGCCGGGCGGCGGGGACCGATGCCGCCGATGCCCTGCGCGTCACGCCCGATCTTGAGGTCGGTGACGATGATCGAGCCGCCCGCGCGGATGCCCGGGTCCCGGTACATGCCCATCTTCAGGTACGCCTCGCGGGTGCTCATCGTGCCGTCGCTGGGCTGCCAGTTCGTGACCCCCGTCGGCTGCCCGTCCCGCCAGACGGTCACGCGGCCCTCGTCGGAGTCCATGGACCAGACGATGTTCATGGTCAGGTCGATCCGCTGCCCCGGCGAGACCGGGCCGATGGCCTGCATGTCGTCACCGTTGCTGACCATGTAGAGCTGGCCCCGGGTGACCTGCAGGGCCATCGGCGGCGAGCCGTTCGGCGAGGTGTGGTGCCACTGCAGGACGAGCTGCCAGCTGCCCGTGTCGGTCGGGAAGTCGTCGGACAGCTGGGCGGTGTACCGGATGAACTGCTCCTGCCCGACCACGGGCTCGGTGCCCGAGCCCTGCGGCAGGACCTCGCTGCGCTTGCCGCCCGGCCCGAGGGAGAACTGCCAGGCCTCGCGGGTGGGGTCGTCGGGGTTGGCGACGATGCGGGGCTTCGGCCCGTTCTCGACGAGACCGTCGTCGGCGCTGTTGTCGAAGAGGTCCTCGAACACGCCGGCCGCGGCGTCGAACAGGGCGCCGACGACGGGCGCCGGCCCCTCCGGCGTGGGCGCCGCGGGCGCCGCGGGCGGCGCGACGGGCACGAGCGAGGGCGGCACGGCGACCGGCACGCTGGGCAGCGCCGGGGCGAACAGCCCGGCGGGCGAGGCGGCCACGGGAGCGGGCTCGTCCGGCGTCGCGGGCAGGGGCGCGCCGGGCGTGGTCAGCGCGAGCAGCGCCGCGACCCCGCCACCCCCGACGAGGCCGATCGTCGCGCGCAGGGGCACGCCCCGGCGGCGCTTCGGGGCGGCGAGCTCCGGCGGCGCGTCGGTGGCGTGCGCGGCGCGGGTGGTGACCTCGGTGGCGGTGCTGGCTCCGGCGCCGGCCCCGGTGCCGGCCGGGCCGGTGACCCGGGTGACCGACGCGGACGTGGCGGCCGCGGTGACGGTGGTGGCCGCACCGGTGCCGCGGGGGTGGCGCGAGGTCGGGGCGGCGACGTGGGTGGTCGGGGCCTCGGCCGGTGCGGGCGCCTCGGGGACCTCCGGGGTCTCGGGCCTGTCCGGCGCGGCGTGGCGGCCGGTGCCGGGGCCGGTGACGACGGAGGTGGTGCCCGTGGCGGCGGGGTCCGTGACGATCGGGCCGGTCGGGGCGTCGGCGAGCGCGCTCGAGAAGGTGTCGGGGTCGAAGCCGCCGGTCGCGTCGGCGGCCCGGTGGCGGCTGGGCCCGGCGGTGCTGGTCGGCACGGCGAAGGGCGCGGTGCCGGGGGCGCGGCGGTGCCGGGCCCGGGCGCTCTCCGCGCCGGCGTGCGTCGCGGACGTGGTTGGCCCCGCGGTCGCGGTGGTCGCCGTGTCGGGCGTCGCGCCGGGCACGCGGAGACCCCGGCGGGCACGATGGCTGCGGACCGGACGCCGCCCGTCGCCGGGCGAGGTGTCGGCGTGGCTGGCCACGTCGGTCATCGAGGGCGTCTCCCGGGTCGGTCCGGACGGGGTGACCCGTCGCGCGGCCGTGCAGATCGTGCTCGTCCGCCGACAGCCTGTCACCCAGCCGTGGCCCCGGCGTGCTTCCGAGCGTGTCCTTGGGCCGAACGGCGTGCCCCTCGCGGCGGATGGCTGCTCCGTCCTGCCCGTTCGTGTCGGCCACGCTGCGTCCGACCCCGCGTCCCGGCCCCGATCCGGCCCCGCCGCGCCCGTGACGCACCGGAACGGGACGGTCGCGGAGCGTCCCACCTGCGGGATCGCGGTCACGGGACCCGTTCGTCCGGCCTGGATCTCGGTGCGGTCACGGGACGGTGTCGGTGCGGCGTCGACGACCGGTCGGACGGGCGGCGGGTACTGCCGCGTGGGGACACCGCGGTGGGCCGTTCGGCGCGCACCCCGTGCGGGTCGTCGCCGCGCGGAGGTCCGGGATGTCGGAGATGAAAGGTGCGTGTGCCCGGCCACCGGCGATGCTCCTCCGATCGGGGCATCCGGACGGCCGGTCGTCGCGTCCCGGCGGCGCGTGGGCGGTGACGCCCTCAGGGTTTCTCAGGTTCGCGCTGCGTGGCCGTGCGCATCCCTAGCGTTCCCGGCGATGCGTACGACGACCACGCCGGAGCACCCCGCCACGGGGTCCTCTCCGAGCGCCACGAGTGTCCCCGCGGGCCGTGACGGCGCCGGACTCCTGCGGATCGGTCTCCACCTGCTGCTGGCCGCGCTGCCGCTGCTCGCGATCTCCGCCCACGTCTTCGGGCTCATCACGATGCAGATGTCGGCCGGCATCCTCGTCATCCCCCTCGCCGCGGCCGTCGTCGCCCTGACGGTCCTCGCCCCGCACACCGGCGACCGTGTCGTCGCGGACGGGATGATCTGGGGCATCGTCGGGTGTGCCATCTACGACGGCTTCCGCCTCACCACCGTGCACGTCTTCGGGTGGTGGGCCGACTTCATCCCCGTCATGGGCACCTGGATCACCGGCAACCCGGACGACCTCACGGCCGGCGCTGTGGTCGGCTACCTCTGGCGCTACATCGGTGACGGCGGGGGCATCGGCATCACGTTCTTCGCGCTGGCCTGCGCGTTCGGGCTGCAGCGCTGGTCGCGCCGGGCCGTGGTCGGGGCGTCGATCGCCTTCTCGGTCTTCCCCGTGTGGGCGGGCCTCATGGGCACGGTCGCGATCGCCCCGCGCGGTCAGACGATGATGTTCCCGCTGACCTGGGTGACCGTCACGCTCTCGCTCATCGGCCACCTGATCTTCGGTTGGATCATGGGTCTCGGCTTCTACCGCTCCCGCTCGGTGCGTCAGTCGTGGCCGTGGGAGCCGCTGACGGGCGACCTGCCGGCGCTGCCGGGCGGGACGGGGGAGACGCGTGGCGGAGCGCGAGCCGTGACCACCGGTCGCCAGCCGGCCCTGCCCGCCCAGCGCGCGCCGCACACGCCGCCCGCGGGCCAGAACCTCGACCCCGACACCTGGGAGCTCTGGCGCCGCCAGCTCGAGGCGAACACCGCCGCGCGCCGCTCCCACCGCGTGAAGGTGCGCTAGCACCCTCGACCAGGAGACCCCGCTCCCCGGCGCCGCACGGCCCCGGCCCGATTCCCCCGACGGGCCGGGGCCGCCGCGGTTCTCGACCCGCTCCGCGTCCCGGACAGCACACGGCCCCGGTGGCGTTTCGGGGACGCCACCGGGGCCGTGAGATCTCGCGCCGGATCAGGCCTGGGGCGTCAGCGGCAGCGGCGGGAGCTGCTCCTGGCTCGCCGCGCCCTGGGTCGCCGCGCCCTCGGTGGCCGCGCCCTCGGTGGCCGCGGTGCCCTCGCCCGTGTCCTCCTCGGCGCCCTCGTCGTCGGTCGCCTCGGCGTCGGTCGCGGCACCCTCGTCCTCGGCGCCCTGCTCCTCGGCGTCCTGGGAGCCGCCGCCCAGGACCGGGCCGAGCAGCTCGCTCGCCGGCGGGCAGACGATGTCGTGGACGGGCGCGGTGGCCTCGGTGCCGGCCTCGAACAGCGGCGCGGTGGCGTCGCCCGTGGCCTCGTTGATCGCGCCCTCGCCGGTCTCGAGCGTCGGGTCGACGACGGGGACCTCGCAGGACCCGCCCTCGCTGCTGTGGCCCTCCTGGGACTCGCCGTGGGAGCCGCCGTGGGACGGGCCGTGCGTGGCCTCGCCGGCGAACGCCATGCCGGCGCCCCCGCCGAGCAGCGCGAACGCGGCGGTGGCGGTGAACAGGCCGCGACCGGCGACGGAGGACATCGCGCCGGGACGGCGCGCGGAGTGCTGACCCATGGGTCTCGTACCTCATCGCGTCAGGTGGGGAGCGGTGGCGGCGCGCGACCGCCGTCGGCGGCGCGCACCTCGGGAACGTGACGCTGCGTCCCCTGACTCTGATCAACGAGTGAGGTCACGGTCCGATAACGGCCAGATCACGATCTCACTCGGCCGAGGGACGACCTCGAGCCGTCCCGCTGCCCGGCCGCCCGGGGTCGCCGCAGCGCACGCGGGTGATGCGGGATCTCAGGTGACGCGTGCCACCCCGAGCACCACGGCACCGCCGTTCGAGCCGTAGCCGGTCCAGGCGTCGTTGGCGAAGGCGTAGAGGTAGCCGCCCCGCGTCGTCACGAGCTCGCGCTGTCCGGTGGGACCGATCGGGACGGTCGTCCCCTCGTGGACGGTGCCGTCGAGGTCGACGAGGTCGTCGGCGACCGCCGCGACGAGCTCGAGCCACGCCGCCTCGGGCACGCGGCGGCTGCCGACGACGTCGCTGCGGGCGTTGCCCGTGACGCGCTCGACGAGCCGGCGGACGCCGTCGAGCGCGGTCCCGATCGCGTAGGACGGCCACGACACGACCGGCCACGGCGAGGCGCCCGTGGCCGGCGAGGCGGCGCCGTGGTCGGTCCAGCGTCCCGCGACCGTCAGGACGTAGCGGCCGGGCTCGAGGTAGAGGCCGGTCTCGACCCACGGGTCGTCGGCGTCGACGGCCACCTCGGCGGACTCACCGACCGCGAGCACCCGCCCGGGCCGGTAGGGCGGGTCGAGGTCGCACTCCCGGCGTGCCACCGCGGAGGCGCTGACGTCCGGCGCGCCGGGCACGATCCGCGGGACGGCCCGCGGGCGCGGGCTGAGCAGGCGCCACAGGCCGTCGACGCCGTCGTCCATCGGCGCGCAGGGCTGCCCGACCGGCAGGGTCGGCGCGTCGGGGCTCCAGCGCGGCGCGATGGTCGCGTCGAGCTCGTCGATCATCCAGCGCAGGGCGCCGTCGGACAGGTCGGTCCGGGAACCGCCGCCGCCGACGTCGCCGTGCCCGCCCGGGAACCACACCTGCGCGAACGACGCGTGCCGCCCCGGCGGGGGCGTCGGCCACACCGAGGGCACGTACGGCCCGCGGCGCTCGTCGGCGGCGAGCGCCTGGCGGGCGTGGCGGACGTCGGGGGCGAGCTCGAGGTCGTGGAACGCGGTGACCTCGCGGCCGACGAGGCCGGAGAGCAGGCCGAACGTGCGCGGGACGCCCAGCGCGCCGACGGTGTCCCAGACGCCGAGGAACGCGATCGGGGCCCGGTCGTCGGGCGCGAAGCCGGGGTGGAAGACCAGGCCGGCGTCGGTGAGGTCCTGCTCCGCGCGGTAGCCCTCGGCGAACACGCGCTCGACGATCGCGGTGCGCTCCGCGTCGTCCTGGTCCGTGGCGAACGCCACGAGGCCGCACTGCGCGAGCATCCCGACCGTGCTGCGCACCGTGAACGCGCCGCGGGAGAAACCGACGAACACCAGCTCGTCGCCGGGTCGGAACGTCTCGGCGAGCCAGCGGTAGACCTCGCGGACCGCCTCCGACAGCCCCGCGCCGAACGCCCCGTCGAGCACCCGGCCGATCACGTTCCCGTCCGCCCCGAGGCCCTCCACGTACCGTGGGAGCTGGTCCTCGGTGACGGCGAGCCGGTCGAACAGGCGGCGCACGTTCGTCCGGTCCGTGGCGGTGTTCCAGGTGCCGTCGCAGCAGACGACGAGGCGCCGCGTCACGCTCACCCGATCAGTGTGCCGCGATCATGCCCACGGACGAGGGACGGCCCGGCGTCGGCGCGGCGGCCGCCGTGCGGGACCCTGGGGCGCCGGGCGAGACGATCGACGGGAGGACCGGCAGCGGTGGTGGACAGCGGGACGACGACCGCCGCGCCGGGCACCCGGACCCGCAGCGTGCGCCGTCCGGAGATCGAGGGACTGCGCGGTCTCGCCGCCCTCCTGGTGGTCGTCTACCACGTGTGGGTCGGGCGCGTCTCGGGCGGCGTGGACGTGTTCTTCCTGCTCTCGGGCTTCTTCGTGCTCGGGATGACGGCGCGCACGGCCATCCGCGGCGAGCGGGTCGACGTCACCGGGACCTGGACGCGGCTGTTCTGGCGGCTCGTGCCGACCGCGGGCCTCGTCCTCGTCACGAGCGCCGTCGCGGCGGCCGTGCTGCTGCCGCCGTCGACGTGGTCGCGCAACCTGCGCGAGCTGCTCGCCTCGGTGTTCTTCGTCGAGAACTGGCGGCTCGCGACCGACGCCGTCGACTACTACGCCGACCACGGCACCGCGAGCATCGCGCAGCACTTCTGGTCGCTGTCGATCCAGGCGCAGTTCACGCTGCTCGCCCCGCTGCTCGTGCTCGCCGTGGCGTGGTGGGCGCGCTCGCGGGCCCTCGACGTGCGGTCCGCGCTGCTCACCGCGTTCGCGGCGACGTTCGTGGTGTCGTTCGTGCACTCGGTGGTCGCGACGGCGTCCGACCAGGCCTTCGCCTACTTCGACCTGCGCACCCGGCTGTGGGAGTTCGCGCTCGGCGGGGTGCTGGCGCTCGTGCTCGACGGGGTGCGGATCGGTGCGCGCGCCCGTGCCGTGCTCGGCTGGGCCGGGGTGATCGGGCTCGTGAGCTGCGGCGCGGTGCTCGACGTCGGCGCCGGGTTCCCGGGCTACCTGGCGCTGTGGCCCGTGCTCTCCGCCGCCGCGGTCATCGTCGCCGGCCGGGCGGGCGCCGGCGAGCGCCTGCTGAGGACGCCGGCCGCGCAGTACCTGGGCCGGATCAGCTACCCGCTCTACCTGTGGCACTGGCCGGTGCTGGTCCTGGCGCTCGGGCTCTCCGCGTCGCCGACGCCGGGGGCGGTCGGCGGGCTGGTGGTCGTGGCGGTCTCGGTCGGGCTCGCCGTCGCCACCCACCACCTCGTCGAGCCGCCCCTGCGCACGGTCTCCCTGCCGCGGGCCGCCGGCCGCGCGGGGCTCGCGATCGCGTCGTTCCTGGTCCCGGCGCTGGTCGCCCTGGGCGTGTGGGCCGCGGTGGCCGCCGGCGACAGCGGGACGCCGGTCGCGGTCGGCGACCCCGCCCACCCGGGGGCGACGGCCCTGGCCACGGGCGACGTGGTGGCGGAGCCCGCCGTGACCGACCCCACCGACCCGATCGACCCCGAGCCGGCCGGCGAGGTCGTCCCGGCCGTGCAGCCCTCCACCGCGCGGGTGCAGGACGACTGGGCCCAGTACCGCGACGGGTGCGGGCCGGTCGGCGAGTCGCCGGCGCTCGAGGAGTGCGTCCCGGTCCGCGTCGACGGGGAGCCGCAGCGGCGGATCGTGCTGCTCGGCGACTCGCACATGCAGCAGCTGCTGCCCGCGCTCGAGCCGGTGGCCCGGGAGCGCGGGTGGGAGGTCCGGACGCTCGTGCGCGCCCGCTGCCCGTTCGGGACGACGTCGGAGACCGACCCGGGCGACGCGATGTGCCTCGACCGCAACGCCGCCGCGATCGAGCACCTCGCCGCCGACCCGCCGGACGCGGTCCTCGTCAGCGCCACCCGCGACGTGCGCGCCGGGCTGACCGAGCAGACCCCCGACGGCTTCGTCGCGGGCTGGCAGGAGCTCGACGACCGCGGCATCCCCGTCGTCGCCGTCCGCGACAACCCGCGGTTCGACCACCGCCCGTCCGAGTGCTTCGAGGCCTACGGGCGCGGCGCCGCGCAGTGCGACATCCCGCGCGCCGAGCTGCTCGCCCCCGACCCGCCGTACGCGCTGCGCGACGACGTGCCCGCGGGCGTCTCGTTCCTCGACCTGAGTGACGAGATCTGCACGCCGACCGCCTGCCCGCCCGAGATCGGGAACGTGCTGGTCTACCTCGACGACAACCACCTGTCGGCGTCGTACGCGCGCACCATGTCCCCGGCGGTCGGCGCGCGGCTGCCGGGGCTGCTGGGCTGGTAGGCGGGGTCTAGGCGGACGGCTCGTCGGCGGCCTCGGCGAGACCCTGCTGGTCGGGCTCGAGGTCGACGTCGAAGGCCGGCTCGACCTCGTCGGGGTCGGCGTCGGGGGCGGCGTCGTCGGTGGGCTCGGGGCGGGTCATGCCCTCCTCGCGGTCGACGCGCTCGAGGTCGGTCTCGGCCGGGTGCTCGCTGTCCATCACCGGTTCGTACCCCCGATCCGGCGCCCCGACGCGGGCTCCGTGTCACGGGCACGTGACGGCGCCGAGGTTGCGTCCTCTGACCCGTGACGTGGACGACGCAGCGTGACCGCCAACCGTCGGGCCCTCCACCCGTCTGGATCCACGAGCGCGGGGCGTCCCCGACGCTCGGGAGAAGGAGAGAGTCGGGACATGTTCGTCATCGTGGCCGTGGTGATCGTCGGCGTGATCTTCGTGTGTGGCGCGCTGCTGGGCGTCAGCGTGGCCCAGAACCAGGCCGCCGACCGGGCCCGCCGCACCCATCGCGACCGCCACCTCTCGGCCGTCCGCACCGGGTCCCTGCTCTCGCAGTAGTGGTACGTGAGCACTTTCCACGGCTATAGGCGTGGAAAGTGCTCACACAGGGGTCAGGAGCCGCAGGTACTCGCGACCGTGCCGGCGACACGGTGGGTGACGACGTTCCAGTCCTCGGCGGCGACGGGGTCGGTGTGCAGCCAGCCGACGACGTCGTCGACACCTTCGGCGTAGGCCCGCTGCTCCGCCGAGCCCTCGCCGTAGGTCGCGGCGAGCGCGTCCTCGCGGCCCGCGACCACGCCCGCCCACTGCCCGTTCGGGATGCGCCCGAGCGTGGTGATCGTGTCGTCGATGGCGTCGGCGACCACCTGCGCGCACTGCCCGGCGACGGCCGGGCTCGCGGGGGTGGGTGCGCTCGTGCCCGGCGCGCTGGCCGCGGAGGTGCGCACGGCGTCGACGAGGCCGGGGAGCTGGGAACCCATGCCGACCAGGGCCACCGCGGCGCCCGCGACGGCGACCGTCAGCGGGGCGCGGGTGGCGGCGCGGCGGCGGCCCTGGGCCCGGACGGCCCGGACCGCGGGCGCGGCCGGGACGGCGTGCGGCGGGGTCGGGATGCCGGTCACCGGGTCGGGCCGGTACGCGGTCGGCGGCGGGTAGCCGAGGCCGGCGGGCGGGGCGTCGTGCGGGACGGCGTGTGCGGCGGCGCCGGCACCGGCGTGTCCGGGCGCGGGCAGCGCGACGGCGGACCGCGACGACGCGTGGTCCTCACGCCGGTGGTGCTGCCCCATGATCAACCCCCGAACGGCCTAGTCGCTCAGCGGCCGTCTGGACGCTGTGTGAGCGGTGTCGCAGCAACGGCCGTCGTCGTTAGCGCTCCGGCCGTCCCGAGAGCGGGGTTCACCACGTCGGGTGACGGAGAAACGGGGCGAGGAGCACGAATTCGGGGGTCCGATCGGCCGGGGTATACCTGACGCGCCCTGACAGGAACGGCTCCTAGCGTTCGTCGCGTCCGCTCCCACCGAGCCCCCGGAGACCGCGATGACCGCACCGACGACGCTCGCGATGATCAACCTCGACGGCCCCGACCCCTGCGCCCAGGCGGCCTTCTACGGCGCGCTGCTGGGCTGGGAGACCGTCCACGCCGAGGAGGAGTACGCGATGATCGCCGGCGAGGGCGCGCCGATCGGGTTCGGCCGCGTGGCTGGCTGGACGGCGCCGCCCTGGCCGGACCCCGAGGGCGCCAAGCGCTACCACCTCGACCTCACCGTCGACGACCTCGACGCCGCCGTCGCCCGGGCCCGCGAGCTGGGCGCGACGGTGCCCGAGCACCAGCCCGGCCAGAGGTGGCGGGTGCTCCTCGACCCCGTCGGGCACCCGTTCTGCCTGTGCCCGCGGTAGGGGCGGGCGGGACGCTCAGCGCCGCCGGCGCACCAGTCCGCCCAGGTAGGCGGCCTGCCCGGCGTGCTGGATGTCGTCGTCGACGACGCTGATGAGCCGCACCCCGCGCGTCACGGGCGGGTCCCAGGCGTCGTCGATGACCTCGTCCAGGTCCGCCTCGGACAGCGTCCGCAGGTAGGCGACGGTGCGCTCGTGCACGGCGTCGAGGTAGCCGGTGAGCAGGGCCGGGTCGTCGACGCGCACGGACGCGACCTGCGCGGAGGTGTGCCCGAAGCCGATCGAGGCGTCGTCGAGCGGCAGGTCGAACCGGCGCGCCCACCCGTCGGCGGTCCACACCTGCTCGGTGCCGGCGAGGTCGGCGACGTGGTCGTCCTGCACCCGGGTGAGGTGCCAGACCAGCCACGCGATCGGGTTGGCGTCGCCGTCCGGGCGCCACGACAGCTCCTCGGCGCCGAGGCCGTCGACCGCGCGGTGGGCGTCGTCCTGCGCCCGTCCGAAGGCGTCGACGAGCACGTCGATGGCGTCCACGGTGATCTCTCCTGACCCGCCGGGCGCTCAGCGCGCCGAGGCGAAGACGACGACGTTGTCCTGGTACGACAGCGTGCCCTCGTCGAAGGGTCCACCACACGTGAGCAGCCGCAGCTGCGGGGTGGTCGCGGGCCCGTAGATGCGGTCCGAGGGCAGCGTGTCCTTGGGGAAGTACTCGACGCTGTCGACGGCGAAGCGCGCCGTCTCGCCGTCGGAGCGTGGGACCTCGACGACGTCGCCGGGGCGCAGCCGGTCGAGCTGGGCGAACACGGCCGGGCCGCGACGGGTGTCGACGTGGCCGGCGAACACCGCGGGGCCGGGGTCGCCGGGCACCGCGCTCGCGGTGTACCAGCCGACCTTCCCGAAGTCGGTCGGCACCTGCAGGGCGCCGCGGTAGTCGATGCGCAGGTCGGTGAGGTTCACCGCGGCCAGCCCGACCGCCGGGATCGACATGCCGGTCGGGCGCAGCCCCTCGGGTGCCGCGAGCGCCGCGGCCAGCGGCATCCGCGGTGCGGGCGGGACCTCGGGGTCGTCGGAGAAGAGCCCGGAGAACCAGTCACCGATCGCCGAGAGCAGCGTCGGGGTGGCGAGCCCGCCGAGCCCGGCCTCGGTGCCGCCCCGGGGCACCGGCGGCACCCGCGGCGGCGCGGGCAGCGGGGTCTCGGGGTCGGGCGTCGGCCGCGGGGTGGGGGTGGCGGGGGGCGTCGTCGGCTCGGTGCCGGGTCCGGGCACGGCGGCGGCGGTCGCGGCGTCGGGGACCGGCTGCACGACGATCTGGCCGTCCGGCTCGCGGCCGACGAACAGCGTGGTCACGCCGGTGTCGGGCAGCGTCACGGTCGTCCGGTTCGTCGAGCCCAGCCGCGAGCGGATGTCGACCTCCCAGTCCCGCGTGGGCACGGTGGTGTACGGGGTGGTCGAGCCGTAGAAGAGGTCGCGGGCGAGCGGCGGGCCGCCGGTGAGGTCGACGTCGAGGGCGCCGACGCCGGTCGCGCCCTGGACGACGCGTACCTGGGCGGACCCGGGGGCGGCCGGCGCGGTCTGGTCGTCGAGGACCTGCAGCTCGGGGGCGCCCGAGGTCGTCGAGTCGACGAAGGCCGCGGTCTGCGCGGTCCCGGCGGGCACCTCGACCGACACCTGCACCGCGGGCGGGCTGGTCGCGGGCGCGCCGGCCGGGCGGGCGGTCAGCGTGTACGTGCCGGCGGGTTCGGTGAGGTAGGGCGAGGTGCCCCGGTACCCCACGTCCGGCGCGACCAGCGTCTCGTCCAGGTCGGGCCCCGAGACGTACATGTCCACCGACGGCGTCACCGGCGAGAGGTGGGCGATGCGCAGCATGCCGGTCGAGGGGTCGGCGGTGGCCGTGCGCACCCCGACGGTCACCGACACCGTCAGCGCGACGAGCACCACCGCGGCGAGCGCGATCCAGACCACGGGGCGGCCGAGCCGGCGGCGGCCGGCGGGCGGCATCTCGGGGCTGCCCGGCGGCGGGACGACGGTCGGTGGGTCCTGCGGTGCAGGCACGGGGAGCTCCTCGACGGCTGAAGAACGGGGGAAGGAGAGCGCGTCCGTCCGGCGGCGGGGGCCGGGTCGGGGGTGGCGCCGGCGTCGGGGGCGCAGGCGTCGGGGCGGGCGTCGGGACGGCCGGCGGGGCGCGGCGCCGGGGGTCGGGTCGCGGCGCGGGAGGCGGCCGCCGGTGACGAGGACGGATGCCACCACGGGGACGACGACCACCGCCGGGGGCGGAGCGCGTCGGTCCACTCCCCCTGGGGCACGCGCTCACCCTAACGGGTCACTGATCCGTTCGGAGCACTACTCGGGACGACCGGTCCCGGGTTCCGGTGACCGTCACCGGGTCGTCCGGCCGTCGTCCTGCAGGCAGTCCTGCAGGCCGTCCTGCTCTGGGCGAACACGGCCCCGGCGCGGTCCCGGAGGGATCACGCTGGGGCCATGAGCTCCAGCCTGTACGTGGCCCTGCGCAGCGGTCACGAGCACACCGCCACCGGTCTCGACGACGACGCCGCCGCGTCCCTGCAGCACCGCATCGTCGCCCACCTCGAGGCCCGCGAGTCGCACCCCGTGATCGATCTCGGCGACGGCACCACGGTGCGCACCGACGCCGTGGTCATGACCCGGGTGCACGACGAGGGGCCGCGCACGGGCTTCGTGGGGTGAGCGCTCAGCGCCCCTGACGGGCCGCCGGGATCCGCCGCAGGGCCGCGCGGCGGCGGTCGAGGAACGCGGCCACGTGGCGTCGGGCGGTGCTCGGGGCCGGGTGGCGCGCGCCGAGGTCGTCGAGGACGAGGTCCCAGAGCACGGGCAGGTCCGGGTCGTCCCAGTCGCGCCCGGCGAGGTCGACGAGGGACGGTGCGTCGTGGCCGGTGCCGACCCACTCGATCGCGAGCTCGACGACGTCCGCCGGGTCCCACACCATGCCCAGCACCTGGGCGGCGCGCGCCTCGGCCGGCGTCATCCCCCGCAGCGACGGCAGCGCGGCGAGACCCACCAGGCCGCGCAGGCCCTGCAGGGTCCGCACGTCGTCCGGTGGACGCTCGGCGGTGACGGTGCTGCTCATGACGGCCCCCCGGGTGGTGTCACGGTGATCGATCCAGAATCGCGCTGCGTGAACGAGCCGGCCCCACGGCTCACCCCTGGAGGCTAACGGGTCGATCTTGTGCCGGGTACGGGTGACGCTCGGCAGTATTTCCTGTGAACCGGTGGTCGTCAGGCGTGGCAGTCTCGCGGTCGTGACCCCGGAGTCGTCACTGGAGCGCGCGGTGGCCGAGCGCGCGGGCGCGACGGTCGTCGCCGACCCCGGGCCAAAGCTCGACGACCGGGACGGCGAGCAGGCGGCGCGGCACGGGGCGCTCGCGGGTCTGGGTGCGGCGCTCGCGGTCGAGGCGGAGGCGCGCGACGCCGCGGCCACGATCGCGGCACGGCGCGCCGAGACGGCGGTGTGGCTCGGTGCGAGCCTGGCCGACCTCGGCGCGGTCACCGGGCGCTCGCGGCAGGCCGCCCGGAAGCGCTGGCCGGGGCTGGGCGCGGTCCATCGCCGCCGGCGCTGGCTCGGGAACCACGTCGAGGACGTCCTGTGGGCCGCGCGCCTGGTCCTCGACGCCGGCCTCGGGGGCCCCGACGCTCGCGCGGCCCTCGCCGACGCCGTCGCCGCGGCCGAGGAGGCCTTCGCCGAGGGCGCGCAGCCGGCCGACCTCGACGCCGCGGTCGGGCGCTGGCAGGCGTTCGACGCCCTCGTCGACCGCCACCTGCGCGACCTCCTCGCCGAGGTGCCCGCCGAGCCCGCCGCCCCGGGCGGCGGCGTCGTCGCGCCGGTCGACCCCGGCTTCGCCGCCCACGGCGCCCGCGGCGTGCTGCGGTACGACGACCACGCGGTGCACGCCGTCGACGAGCCCTGACGGCTCACCCGGTGGGACCGCGCCGGCGACGAGGTGTCCGCGGTCGTGTCCGGCGTGTCGGGTCCGGTTCCGCCGAACGTGTCCGGCGCGCCGCGGACGGTCGCGGGCCGTCACGACGGGTCGCGCGCGTCACCCACGGTCGTCCCGCGCTCCCGGGCTCGATCCCGACCGGACCGTCCCTCGACGACCAGGGGTGCCGCGCCGGACCCGGACGTGCGCGGCGCGTCGCCGACCTGCTCGTGGCGCGCACCGCGACCCGCTACAAGGTTCGCCATGGGGACGACCACACCCATCCACGACGCGCTGGCCGGTGTCCGCCTCGAGGTCCCGGTCAAGCCCACTCCCTTCCCGCGCGGGCGCACGTCCGCGCCGCGGACGCGCCGCTCGGTGGCCGAGGACACCGAGCGGGTCGTCGCGCTCGCCTGGCAGGAGGCCGACGAGCGCGGCCACGCCGTCTTCGGCACCGGCCACCTCCTGCTCGCCCTGGTCCGGGCCGACGGTCCCGAGGCGGGGCTGCTCGCCGCGACCGGGGTCACCGCCTCGACCGCGGACGCCGCCATGGCGCTCGTCGAGCTGTCGTCGGTGTCGGAGCCCGTGGTGCGCGGGCGCACCGGTCACGGGCCCGTCGCCGACACGAGCATCGCCGAGGTGCTCTCCGAGGCCGCGGCCGCGGGGGAGCCCGGCGACGAGGTCACCGCCGACGCCCTGCTCACCGCGCTCGCGGCCCGTCCGTGGGGCCAGGCGGCGGAGATGCTCGCGGCGCTGGGCGTCGACTCCGCCGACCTCGCCGCGGCCGTCACGACCCTCGCCGAGGCGGCCGACACCCAGGCGCGCCCGGTGCCGCGCGACCCCAGCGGGCTGCTGTCGTCGGCGTGGCGCCGGCCCGAGGCGAGCGCCACACCCGAGCCCGCGGACGCGTGACGCCGGGCCGTCCCCGCGGTCAGAATCCGGCCCATGGCGAAGCCGAGCTGGATCCGGGCCGAGGACGGCGACTGGTACCGCGCCTCGGAGGTGGTCGCGGTCAAGACGATGCCGCACAACCCCGACGGCGGGTTCATGGTCACCGTCGAGACGCACCGGCACGACAACATCGACGTCACCGGCCGGCTCGACCAGGTCGAGGACGCCTCCCGCTGCCGCGACGCCCTCGTGCGCCTGCTCGCGACGGCGGAGAAGGGCGTGACCATCACCTACGCGTCCGGCGGGTTCAGCAGCGAGGAGATCGACTGATCAGGTCTCGTCAGGGCTGGGGCCCGTAGGTCGCGAGGAACCGGTCGCGGAAGGCCTCCATCGGCCACACCGGCCCGCCGGGGTCGGGCGTGAGCCCGTCCGACCAGCCCCACCCGGCGACCGCGGCGAGCACCGCCGGGTCGCTGCTGACGATCGAGATCGGGACGTCGCGCCCCGCGTCGGGGCCGGTGACCACGGGCGAGGGCTCGTGGTCGCCGAGCAGGACGATCACCGGCGCGCGGCCGGGGTGCACCGCGGCCTGGCGCTCGGTCCACGCCCAGACTGTGGCGAGCGAGTACTCGATCGACCGGCGGTAGTCGTCGCGGACCTTCGCCGGGTCCTGGGTGAAGATCGCCTGGAACGGGAGCTGGGGGCCGTCGGGCGGCGTGAACACCGACCCGTCGCCGACCGCGTCCCACGGCACGGTCCGCGGGACCGGTGACCACGGGCCGTGGCTCGAGGTCAGCGCGATCTCGGCCATGGTCGGCGGGGCGCCGGGCCCGCGCTCGAGGCGGTCGAACGCGGCGAGCGCGTACTGGTCGGGCATCGGCGACCAGGAGAACGGCGGGCCCCGGTAGCCGAGGTCGGCGCCGCCGTAGGCGCGGTCGTAGCCGTAGAACGCGCCCTCGGGCCACGGCCCGCTGGTGCCCGGGGCGACGGCGACGGTGCGCCAGCCGGCCTCGCGGAACGCGCGGGGCAGCGTCAGCCGGTCGGACGTGACGAGCTGCCCGTGGCGCTGCTGGCCGTCGATCCGTAGGCCGGAGAACAGGGTGGCGTGCGCGAGCCAGCTGCCGCCGCCGGCGATCGGCGACGTCAGCACCCCGGTCCGCGCGCCGTAGCCGGCGGCGCCGAGACGTCGCTCGCCGTCGGCGAGGACCGCGCGGACGGGCCCGGCCATCGTCGGGTCGTCGAGGGCGGACAGGCCGTAGCTCTCGACGACGACGACGGCGACGTCCCGTCCGCGCAGGGCGGTGAGCAGCTGGTCGCCGGGCACGTCGCGGTAGGCGTCGGTCGCGGCCTCGGCCTCGAACGCGCGCTGGTCGCGGACGCCCTCGCCGATCGCGAGCGTGCGGTCGACGGTGCGGATCGAGGTGTCGCGCGAGGCGACGGGCACCCCGGGCAGGAGCTGCGCGGACAGCGTCCACGCCGCGAGCCACGCCACCGCGAGCACGGCGACCAGTCGCAGCGTCGCCGAGCGGTGCGCGGCCGCGATACGCACGAGCCGGGCCACGGCGCCGCCCATCGCGACGAGCAGCGCCACCGTCAGGAGCGCGACGACCACCGCGACGACCACGGCGAGCACCGGGCCCGAGGTCCCGGCGACGAAGTCGTAGGCGTTGGTGAGCAGCACCGCGTCGCGCGCCGGGTCGAAGGGGCGGGCGAGCGAGACCGAGAAGCCGAGGTCGAACAGCGTCAGCACCAGCACGAGGCCGAGGACCACGCCCGCGGCCCACGCGAGCACCCGCCGCACCGGGGCGGGCAGCGCGATCGCGACGACGAGCGCGACGAGCAGCTCGACCGGCACGCGCACGAACGCCGGCGTGACCAGCCGCGTGATGTCGCCGGGGGTGACGAAGGCGAGCACCACCAGCACCCCGGCGAGCAGCGTCACCACGCCGGCGAGGCCCCGGCGCACGCGCACCGGGTGGGCGTCGGCGCTGCGCCACAGCCGGACCACGTCGCGCCCGAACGACCACGCCAGCGCGGCGAGGGCACCGGCGACGAGCACGGTCGCGACCGCGACCGGCAGCAGCTGCGCCGACGCCACGACCAGCACCACGCCCTGCGCGGCGGCGACGACCTTGCCCGAGAACAGCGGCGCGAGCTCGCCGCGCAGCCACGGCAGCACCACGCCCGCGGCGACGAAGAGGTAGCGCGCGAGCCCGATGAGCAGCACCCACGACCCGAGCAGGCCCGCGACGTGCACCGACAGCACCATGAGCAGCGCGGCGTCGAGCTCCATGTCGAAGCGCGCGCCGAACGTCGAGGCCACGTCCCGGCGCCGGGCGACCGCGCCGTCGACGCCGTCGAGCGCCAGCGCCACGGCCGCGAGCACGACGAGGGCGGGTGTCGAGACGGGATCGGCGACGAGCGCGGTCACCCCGACGGCGAGCACCCCGCGCAGCAGCGTCACCCGCCCCGCCGGGCCGAGCGCGTCGACGGGTGCGCCGGCGAGCACCGCGACCAGCGCCGCGGTCGCCGTCGCGCCGGCGACGAGGCCGATCGGGCCGAGCCCGAGCCCCGCCGCGAGCACCCCGAGCAGCCCCGCCGCCGTCACCGCGCCGCCGAGGAGCTCGGCGGTCAGGACCGGGGGCGGGAGGCGCACACGTGTCAGCATGGCCGCCGGGAGATCACCACAGGATGAGGAGGGTCGCTCGATGGCCGGCACGACGCGGGCGTTCCGGGTCGAGGCGCCCGGGCAGGCGGACATCGCGGACATCCCGCTGCCCGACCGGGGTCCCGACGACGTCGTCGTGCGCACCCGGCACACCGCGGTCAGCCGGGGGACCGAGTCGCTGGTGTTCGGCGGGCAGGTGCCGGCGAGCCAGTACGCGCTCATGCGCGCGCCGTTCCAGGTCGGCGACTTCCCCGGGCCGGTGGTGTACGGCTACCTCGCGGTCGGCGAGGTCGAGGCGGGGCCGGGTGTCGGGCGCACGGTGTTCGGGCTCTACCCCCACCAGGAGCGTGCGGTCGTGCCGGCCGCCTCGGTGGTCGCGGTGCCGGACGACGTCCCGGCGGCACGCGCGGTCCTCGCCGGCACGGTGGAGACCGCGGTGAACGCGCTGTGGGACGCGGCGCCGCGCGTCGGGGACCGGGTCGCGGTGGTGGGCGCCGGGATGGTCGGGTCGGCGGTGGCCGGGGTGCTGGCGACGTTCCCGGGCGTGCGGGTGGAGCTCGTCGACGTCGACGAGTCCCGCCGCGCGGTGGCCGAGGCGCTCGGCGTGGGGTTCGCGACGCCCGACGCGGCGGCGGGGGAGTGCGACCTCGTCCTGCACGCGAGCACCACCGAGGCGGGGCTCGCGCGGTCCTTGGAGCTGCTCGGCGACGAGGGCGAGGTCGTCGAGCTGTCGTGGTTCGGCGAGAACGCCCCCCGCGTGCCGCTGGGCGAGGCGTTCCACTCGCGGCGGCTGGCGATCCGGGCCTCGCAGGTCGGTCGCGTCGCGCCCGCGCGCCGCGCGCGGTGGACGACCGCCGACCGCCTCCGCCTGGCCCTGCGCCTGCTCGCCGACACGCGCTTCGAGGCGCTCATCACCGACTCCTGCGCCTTCGACGACCTCCCGACCGTCCTCCCGGCCCTCGCCGCCGGCCGGCGCCCCGGCCTCGCGGTGCGCGTGGACTACGGCGCCTGACGCAGCGAACGCGCTGTTCGCCGCTTCTAGGCGGACGAACTCCCCGTTCGTAAGCTCTCGACCATGCCGCGCTACGAGTTCCGCTGCCGGACCTGCGCGTCGACGTTCGAGGTCGACCGGCCCATGAGTGCGTCGAGCGACCCCGCCGCCTGCCCGTCCGGCCACGACGACACGGTCAAGCTGCTGACGACGGTCGGCCTCGGCGGGCGCAGCGGGAGCACGCCGGCCATGGCTCCGTCCGGTGGTGGCGGTTGCTGCGGCGGAGGGTGCTGCGGGTAGGTGGACCGCCGCGCGGAGTAGCACCCACCCCGCCATTCGCCGAACGTTCTTGGATCGAGACCGAGATCTCTGCTCCATCCGTGCGCAGCCCCTCTCGGAGGGCTCCGTAGCGTCGTTGTACGTTCGCCCGATGCTGGTCACAGACCGGCTGGTCGACCACGCGGCCAGGCCGGGCGTTTCCTCTGCCCCACGGCGCCTGCGCCTCGGCTCGGTCGCCCTCACCGCGGTGTCGGCCGCGGAGCGCGACCCCGGGTTCCTCGCCCGGTGGCGCGAGCTGGAGCAGCGGGCCCTCGAGCCCAACCCGTTCCTCGCGCCGCAGACGGTGCTTCCGGCCGCCCGTCACCTCGGCGCGCCACCGTCCCTGCGCCTGCTCACCGTCGAGCACGACGGGCGCCTCGTGTTCCTGCTCCCCGTGGCCGAGGCGGTGCCCCACGCGCTCGCGCCGGTGCCGCCCGGCGTGCCGCTGGGGCCGCTCGGGCTGACGGGCCTGCGCACGTGGTTGCACCCGTACTGCTTCCTCGGCACGCCCCTGGTCGACCCGGACGTCGACCTCGACGCCGTCTGGGAGGCCGTCCTCGGCGAGCTCCCCGTCCTCCGGGCGACGCCGTGGCTGGAGCTGCCCAAGGTCCCCGGCGAGGGGCCGGTCGGACGCTCGCTGGATCGCGCCGTCGCCGCGCGGCCCGCCCGGCGCACGACGCTCGGGGGGCGCTCCTTCGCCCAGCGGCGCCCGTCGCCGACCTACCTCGCGGAGTGGACCAGCAGCAAGAAGCGCTCCGAGCTCAAGCGCAAGCGCCGCGTCCTCGGGCGCGAGCTCGGCGGCGAGGTCGCCACCGTGGAGCACGGGCGGAGCGCCCCGGCCGACGCCGTCGCGCGCTTCCTCGCCCTGGAGGCGAGCGGGTGGAAGGGTCGCGCCGGCACCGCCATGGCCGTGCGGCCGGGCCACGCCCTCTTCCTGCGGGAGATGGCGGCGGGGTTCGCCGAGGAGGGCCGGCTGCTCGCGTTCGCGCTCGGGACCGACACGCGCGTGCTCGCCCGGAGCCTCGCGATCACGGCGGGCCCCGGCGTGTTCGGGTTCAAGCGCGCGTTCGACGAGGAGTTCGCCCGCTGCTCGCCCGGCACCCTGCTCGACGTCGACCTCCTCGCGTGGTTCCACGAGCAGCCGGATCTGGCGTGGATCGACACGTCGTCCGACCCGAGCCGCGCGGACGCCGACCTCTACGGTGACAGCGTGGAGATCGGGACGACGGTGGTCGGCCTCGGCCGCGCCGCGCGACGTGTCCCGGCCCTGTTCGCCGCCGTCGACACGGCGCGCGACCACGTGCGCCGGCACCGGCCGGCCCTCGCCCGTCAGGTGGAGCGGCTGCGCGCGGGCCGCTCGAGGAGTGCTCAGTGAGGATCACCTCTGTCGGCGGCGGACCGGCCGGCCTGTACGCCGCCGTCCTGCTCGCCCAGCAGGGCCACGACGTCACGGTCGTCGAGCGCAACCCCGCCGGGGTCACCCACGGCTGGGGCGTCGTGTTCTGGGAGCCGCTGCTCGCGTCGCTGCGCGAGAGCGACCCGCCGAGCGCCGCCCAGATCGCGGACGCCGCGTTCGCCTGGAACGGCCAGGACGTCGACGTCGAGGGCCGCGGGCGGGTCGCGCGACCGAGCGGCGGCTACAGCATCTCGCGGCAGCGGCTGCTCGACATCCTCACGGCGCGGGCGCAGGAGCTCGGTGTCCGCACGGAGTTCGAGCGCGGCGTCGCGCCGGGTGACGACCTCGACGCGGACCTCGACGCCGACCTCGTCATCGCCGCCGACGGGGTCGGGAGCGCCCACCGCCGCGCGCTGGCCGACGACCTCGCGCCGACCGTCGACGTCGGCACCAACAAGTACGTCTGGCTGGCGACGACCAAGGTCTACACCTCGTTCCTGTTCGCCTTCGTCCGCTCGTCGGCGGGCTGGCTGTGGTGCCACGCGTACGGCTACGACGCCGACCACAGCACCTTCATCGTGGAGTGCTCGCCGGAGACGTGGCGCGGTCTCGGCCTCGACCGGATGGGCGCCGCGGAGAGCCGGGAGCTGCTCGAACGCCTCTTCGCGCGGCACCTCGACGGGCACCCGCTGGTCGGTCTGCCCACCGACCCCGAGGCCCCGCTGCCGTGGCTGGAGTTCCGCACGCTGCACTGCGAGCGGTGGTGGTGCGGGCGGACGGTCCTGGCCGGCGACGCCGCGCACACCACCCACTTCGCGATCGGCTCGGGCACCACCCTGGCCCTCGGGGACGCGATCGCGCTCGGGCGCGCGCTCGCCGGGGTCACGGACGCCGCGGGCCTCCCGGCGGCCCTCGAGCAGTACCAGGCCGAGCGGCAGGCCGCGCTCGCCCCGAGCCGGCGCGACGCCCGCAACAGTGCCCGCTGGCTCGAGGACCTCGAGCGCTACATCGACACCGACGTCGACAGCTTCGCGACGCTGCTGCACCGCCGCTGCTCCTCGCTGCTCGCGCACCTGCCGCCGACGATCTACGTCAAGGCGCGCGAGGTGGCCGAGCGCAGCGGCGCCGCCCGCCGCGTGTGGTCGCAGGCCTCGGCCCTGCGGCGCTCGGCCCTGGTGCGTCGCGGGAGCTAGGACCACTCACGCCGTGTCACCTTGACGACCCGGCTCTGGGCCGAGCGGGCGGTGGTGCTGTCTACTGGCCGCGCTGGAGTGACAGCACGTGATCAGTTCGGGAGAAGGCATGTCCGTGACCACCCCGTCCTCGGTCGTCCCACCGGCAGCGCGGGACCGGAGCACCTCGGCGCGGCCGGCTGGTCGCCGACGTCCAGCTCTTCCTCGTCGTGCTCGCCCTCGGCCTGGCGGTCGCCCTGCTGGTGGTCCTGATCTGACGGGGTGCGCCTCGGGCACAGGTGAGCAGACAGAAGTGCTGGGGCACTTCGTTCTGCTCACCTGCCGTAGGGCACATTGCGGGGCATGTTCGCCGTCACCGTCCGCGACCACATCATGATCGCCCACAGCTTCCGCGGCGCGGTCTTCGGACCGGCCCAGGCCCTGCACGGCGCGACGTTCGTCGTCGACGCGACGTTCCGGCGCGCCAAGCTCGACGCCGACAACATCGTCGTCGACATCGGGCTGGCCACCGAGCAGCTGCACGACGCGCTGGCCGACCTGACCTACACCAACCTCGACGACCACCCCGAGTTCGCCGGGGTGAACACCACGACCGAGTACCTCGCCCAGGTGGTCGCCCGCCGGCTCGCGGAGCGCGCGGGCGACGGGCGGCTCGGCCCGCACGCGGGCGGCCTCGCCGGCATCACGGTGACCCTGCACGAGTCCCACGTGGCGTCGGCGAGCTATGAGCTGACGCTCACCTGACGATCTCGACCTGGTCGCCGGGCTCCAGCGCGGTGAAGACGTCGCGGGCGTCGTCCTTGTCGAGGCGGATGCAGCCGTGCGAGGTGCTCGCCCGGCTGCCGCTGTGGAACGCGCGGCCCTCGTCGTCGAAGAACACCGACCAGGGCATCGGCGCCCGGCCGAACTCGCGGCTCACGTGGTGGCGCTCCTTGCGCTGCACGGTGAACTCGCCGGTCGGCGTCGGGTCCTCGTCGGAGCCCGAGGTGATCGCCATCGGGCCGGAGGTGGCGCGGCCGTCGTCGGTGAGCCAGGCCTGCTCCTCGCTGAGGTCGACGCAGACGTCGGCGGCGTCGCTGCAGGGCGGCGGGTCGGCCTGCGGGGGCTGCTGGGGTGCGGCGGGCGCGGCGCCCGCCAGCGGTGCGGCGGCGAGGAGGGCCGCCGAGGCGACCCCGAACGGCGCGAGCGCGCGACGAGCCGTGTGACTCGTGGCGCGGCGGGGAGCGGGGGAGCGGTGGTGTCGGCCCACCATGGGTGCCTCCTCGTCGGTTCGGGGTGTCGACGAAGTGCGGTCGGCGTTCCCGGCCACGGTCGCACGCACACGCAGGGCCACCCGGGTGGGGGGTCAGGGCCGTCCGGCGGCAGAGATGTCGGCCACGTGGTGCACGCCCTCGTGCGCGGCCTGGCGCAGCAACCAGCGGGCGGTCCTCTCCTCGTGGGCGAGGCGGGTGACCCTGCGGTCCCAGTCGGCGTCGGCGAAGCGGGCGACCTCGTCGAGCAGCCCGGGCGTCACGAGCGCGAGCTCGTGCAGGACGGCGTCGACGTCGTGGTCGTCGTAGCGGAAGCGGCGCACGCGCAGGTCGTTGTACACGGGCTCGAGGGCGGGCCGGTCTTCGGTGCGGGCGCGGTGCAGGCGGATCGTGAAGGCGATCGCGACGTCGCGCAGGTGGCAGACGTACTCGGCGACCGACCAGACGTCCGGGGTGCGGCGCCCGTGACGGCGCGGCGGCGGGATCGCGTCCACCGCCGCCCGGGCGCGAGCGGGTACCGAGGCCGCGAGCGCGGCGGCGGCGTCGACCGACAGCTCGGCGAAGGCCATCCCGCACGGCGCGCAGACGTGGTCCTCGGGCGCCAGTGGCGGCAGGACGTCGACCATGGGGGCACCGTAGGCGCGCCATGCTGGATCCCGTGCCCCCACGTGCGCTGACGGTCGTCCGGCCGGTCGCCGACCCCGCGCTGGTCAGCGGCGGGGACGTCTACGACGCGCGGGTGATCGACGGGCTGCGGGCCCGGGGCGTCGTGGTGCACGACGCCCAGCTGGCCGGCACCTGGCCGCGCCCCGGCGACGCCGCGCGGCGGGCGCTCGCGGCGGTGCTGCGGGGCGCGGGCCCGGTCCTGCTCGACGGGCTCGTCGCAGGCGGGGTGCCGGACGTCGTCGTCCCGCACGCCGCGCGGCTCGCCGTCCTCGTGCACCTGCCCCTCGGCGAGGAGCACCCCGACCTCGCCGCCGACGAGCACGCCGTCCTGCGCACCGCGCGGGCCGTCGTCGCCACCAGCCCCTGGACCGCCCGGCGCCTCCACCAGCAGGGCGTCGACGCGACGGTCGCCGTCCCCGGGGTCGACCCGGCGCCCCGCGCGGCCGGCACCGACGGCGCGCACCGGCTGCTCTGCCTCGGCGCGGTGACCCCGACCAAGGGCCAGGACCTGCTCGTGGCGGCCCTCGCCGCGCTGCGCGAGCACCCCTGGACCCTCGACCTCGTCGGCCCGACCGGCCGCGACCCGGCCTTCGTCGCCGACCTCCGCGCGACGGTCGCGCGCCACGGCCTCGGCGACCGCGTGCGGATCACCGGCCCGCGGACCGGCGCCGACCTCGACGCGGTCTGGCACGCCGCCGACCTGCTCGTCGCACCCTCGCGGGTCGAGACGTACGGCATGGTGGTGACCGAGGCCCGCGCGCGGGGCATCCCCGTGGTGGCGAGCGACGTCGGCGGCCTGCCGGACACGCTGGCGAACGGCGGAGTCTTAACGCCTCCTGAGGATGTACCGGCACTCGTCGCAACGCTGCGCCGCTGGTTCGCCGATCATGCGCATCGTGACGGGTTACGGGTCTCAGCGAGATCCCCACGATGCAGGCTGACCACGTGGACACAGACGTCGCGACGGGTGGAGCAGGCGCTGGCGGACCTGCTCGCGATCCCGCCGACCTGACCCCGGCCCACGCCCTCCCCGGCGCGCCGGCCGCCGCCGACTGGCTCGCCCTGCGCGAGGCCGCCGACGCCGAGGCGCGCGCGGTCGACCTCGTCGAGGAGCTGCGCGCCGGGCACCCCGCGCCCGGCCGCATCCTCGACCTCGGTGCGGGCACCGGGTCGATGGCGCGCTGGCTCGCGCCCCGCCTGCCCGGTCCGCAGCACTGGGTGCTCGCCGACCGCGACGCGGGCCTGCTCGCCCACGTCGCCGACGCGCTGCCCCCGCGGGCGCGCGACGGGTCGCCGATCACCGCGGAGGTCCGCGAGCTCGACGTCACGACGCTCACCGCCGCCGACCTCGCCGGCGTCGACCTCGTGACCGCCTCGGCGTTGCTCGACCTCCTCACCGCCGAGGAGATCGACGCCGTCGCCGCCGCGTGCGTCGGTGCCGGCGTGGCGGCCCTGCTGACGCTGTCGGTGACCGGCCAGGTCCGGTTCGAGCCCGCCGAGCCGCGCGACGTCCCCATGGCCGCGGCCTTCGACGCCCACCAGCAGCGCACCGTCGACGGGCGCGCCCTCCTCGGTCCGCGGGCCCCGACCGTCGCCGAGGAGGCCTTCGTGCGCCACGGCGCGCACATCCTGTCCCGTGCGAGCCCGTGGCACCTCGGGCTCGACGACGTCGACCTCGTCGTCGCCTGGCTGCAGGGCTGGGTGGCCGCGGCCGTCGCGCAGGACCCCGACCTCGCGCGCCACGCCGACGCCTACCTCGCCCGCCGCCTCGAGGCCGCCGAGCAGGGCCGGTTGCGGGTGACCGTCGGCCACCTCGACCTCCTGGCGCTGCCCTAGCCACCCAGCCCCGACCGGCCCCCCGAAGCCCCGCCGCACGCTCCCCAGCTCCCCAGCTCCCCCTGGATCCTCCGTGCCGCTCCCCGCGCCTGCCCTGTCCGCCCTACCCGCCGTCCCCGCCCCACGACGCAGCGTCGACGACCGCCCTGCACAGCACACCGAGGCCCGTGCGGGCAATAGCGCGAACACCCTCACCCCGCGCGACGGCGTCGAGAACACTGGCGGCCCCGCCCGACCCGACCCCTCCGGTCCCGAGCCCACCGGACCCGCCATGACCGCCCCCGCCCGCCGCGTCCCCCTGGGCCTCGTGCTGCGCCTGCTCGTCGGCCTCGGCCTGCCCGCCCTGCTCGCGATCCGCGTGGGCGCGGGCGGGGTGGTCGAGGCGCTCGGGGCGATCACGGCACCGACCGTCCTCGCCGCCCTCGCCCTCGGCGCCCTGACCACCGTCGCCGGCGCCGCGCGCTGGTGCGTCGTCGCCCGCGGCGTCGGGCTCGAGCTGTCCCTGCGCACCGCCACCGCCGACGCCTACCGCGCGACCCTGCTCAACTCGCTCCTGCCCGCCGGCGTCCTGGGCGACGTCCACCGTGCCGTGCGCCACCACCGGCCCGGCGATGCCCGCGGGGCGCGGGCGGTCGTCATCGAGCGGGTGGCCGGGCAGGTCGTGGTGGTCGCCGTCGGCGTCGCCGTGCTGGTCGCGAGCCCGGCCCTGCTGCACGCGCTCGTCGGCCCCGGTCTCGGGGTCGTCGCGGGCGCGGTCGGCGTCGCGGTGCTGGTCGCGGTGCTGGTCGTGGGCCTGTGGCTCCGCCACGCCCGCCGCGCCGCCCGTCTCCGCGCAGCGCTGACGACCGCGGGCCGCGACGTCCGTGAGGGGCTCGGCCGCGTGCGGACGGGGCCGGCGGTGCTCCTGTGCTCGCTCGTCGGGCTCGGCGGGCTGCTCGCGCTGTTCGTGCTCGCCGCCCGCGTCGCCGGGGTCGGCGTGTCGCTGGGGCAGCTGCTGCCGCTGGTCACCGTCGCGCTGCTCGCGATGGCGGTGCCGCTGACCGTCGGCGGGTGGGGGCCGCGCGAGGCCGCCGCCGCGGTCGCCTTCGCCGCGGTCGGTCTCGACGCAGGTCAGGGGCTCGCGACGGCCGTCGTCTACGGCGTCCTGGCGCTCATCGCGTGCCTGCCCGGCGCGCTCGTCCTGCTCGCGGACGCGCTCGGTCGCCCGAATGCGCGCCGGGTGCCCGGTCTGCCGGCACTACCGTGGAGTACGTGCTCACCCTCGTCCGCCACGGTCAGAGTGAGGCCAACGCCCGCGGGGTGATGTGCGGCCGATCGGATCCGCCGCTCACCGACGTCGGGCGACGCCAGGCCCGGGCGCTCGCCGCGGGCCTCCCCCGGCCCACCCGCCTGCTGTCGAGCCCGCTCGCCCGCGCGCAGGAGACCGCCGCGCTCCTGGGCGCCGAGGTGCCCGTCGAGATCGACGCCCGGTGGACCGAGATGGACTACGGCGAGCTCGACGGCCAGCCCATGACGGCGCTCGACGGCGACGGCTGGCGCGCCTGGCAGGAGGACCCGGAGCACGTCCCCGCCGGCGGCGAGTCGCTGGTGGCGGTCCGCGAGCGCGTGGCCCGCGCGTGCACCGAGCTCGCGGCCGAGGCGGCCGCCGGCGAGGTGGTCGTCGTCAGCCACGTCTCGCCGATCAAGGCGGCGATCAGCTGGGCGCTCGGCGTCGGGATCGACATCGCCTGGCGCATGTACCTCGTCGACGCCGCCGTCTGCCGCATCGACACCGGCGGCACCGTCCCGGTGCTCCTCGCCGTCAACGACGAGGGCCCCCTGCACGCCGGGACGGTCCTGCCGGCGTGACCCCCGCACCCGTCGGCGCCGCGCCGGCCGACGGGAGCGAGGTCAGCGTGAGTGCCGCCCGGCCGCGACAGAGGCCGCGGTGACGGTGGTGGTCGCGGCACGCAGGCGGTCGAGGTAGGCCGACGCGCTGACGGCGACCGGGCGGATGATCGTGCTCGCGGTCGGGACGCCGGCCGCCGTGTGCGGCGCCGCGTGCTTGGCCATGGGAACCCCCCGAGGTGCGGCCGGCCCCCATGCCGGCTGTCGATCTCTTCTCGCGCCTCGGGTCCCGACCGTTAGCGCCACCGCTGCCGAATGCCTGGATCTTTCACCGACCGGGTGATGCGAGGCTGCGCCTCAGAGGCCCGTCAGGCGAAGCAGCCACTCCGGCCGCCAGCGAAATCTGGAGCACCGATCGGCGCCGCAGAGGGCGCAGTCGGAGCCTGGGCGGAAGTGCTCATGGGCCTCACGTTCGTGGCCACAACGACACCGCGACCTCCGGGTTCTCGATCTTCCGCCCACCACGGGGACAGAGTAGGTGACACGGGTTCGGAGCCCGGCAAATCGTTACGATTCACCATCGGAAAGATTACGATCCGATATCCAGTTCTGCCGAAGAGTTACTCGCTGAGAGTCCGGACGGGGCCGCGCGGATCCCGGAGGCGTACAGGTGGGTGATAGCTTCTTGTACGATCAGTGGACGTCGTCACCGATGGGGGACTGCCACGTGGAGCCACGCTCGGGGGGGCGGGTGGCTAGAAAGCTCCGACACATCGTCGCAGGTTCTCGGCCTGATAGGACTGCCTCTCCTGCACAGGACAACGCTCTACGCCGGGTGCGAGAGCGCGATCACGAACTGCTCAATCTGACGGCTGGCCTCGCAGCTGTGGCCCACCTGCTCGCTGAGCCTGAGGCCGGGAACAAAGACGATCTCCTGGCTGCCCTGACCAGCGAGCTCGAACGGATGCGGACGCTCCTCGTCGAGGGTCTCGAACCGCGGGCGGTAGGCCACTACGACGCCGCTCCGTTGATTCGCGAGACTCTCCTCGTGTACTCGTTCGGGGCCGAGATTCGTACCGAGGTGGCTCGGTCGCTTCCCGTGCGTGGTGATCCCAGCACTCTGCGGCACACGTTGGTCAACCTTCTGGTCAACTGTGCGGCACATGCACCGGGTTCCGACCTCACGGTCACAGGGTCCCGGGAGGACGGGGCTGTGACGGTGCGTGTGGCGGACTCAGGGCCACGCACGCGGGCAAGCGGTCCTCGGAGTGGGCGTCGGGGTATCGGACTGGCGCTCTCGCGTCGACTGCTCGCCGAGGAGGGCGGATCGGTCGAGCTCGTCGCGAACGCCGCCGGACGAGGGCACGTCGCCGAGGTGCGTCTCGTTGCAGCGGGCCGGCCGGGGGAGGTGGGTCCACCTGAATCCGGACGTGATCGTGATCGATGATCATGAGGTCCTCAGTTCCGCGTTGGTCAGCGTCCTGACGGGCCAGGGCTTCTCCGCACGCCGCATCCCCTTGGCCGACGACCTGCAGGACGTGGCCGGGTACGCGGGCCGACCCGGCACGGCCGGCGGCGTCGCGCTACTCGATCTCGACCTTGGGCCTGTAGCCGGACGCCAGCGCTGGGGGACGCAGCTCGTGACGCCTCTCGAAGCGGCGGGATGGCGAACGCTCGTGATGAGCGCCAGCGGCAACGTCGAGGAGATCGCCTTCGCCGTGGAGGCGGGTGCCCGGGGCGTCGTCGACAAGACGGTGCCTCTCGAGGAGCTGGTGAGCGCCGTGAAGGCGGTGGCGACAACGGGGCTCGCCATGACGCAGGACATCCGCCGCCATTGGCTCGATCGCGCACGTCGCGCGCGTCGACTCCGGGGGCGCCGTGAGGAGCTGCTCGCGGGTCTGACCGACCGTGAGCGCCAGGTGCTCGATCGGCTCGCGGCGGGGTCGAGGGCGGCCAGCATCGCTGACGAGTTCTCCACCTCGCTCGCGACGGTGCGCAGTCAGATTCGGTCGATTCTCCGCAAGCTCGAGGTGACCTCCCAGCTGGAGGCTGTGGCGTTCGTGCGCGCCGCCGAGCGCGACGAGCAGCGCTGACGGGCGCGAAGGCCGCTCGACGGCCAGCGCCTCCGCGTCGGCGCGCTGCGTGCAGCGTACCTCTGAGTAGGTGATCGAAGTCATATCTATCGAGGTAGCGCTGCCGACTTCTCACCGCGAGTAGCTGAATCGTGTCCTCACTCTTGGGGATGTGTCATCCGATCGGGTGGTTGAGGCTAATCGTGCTCGCACGAGCGACACGGAGCGAGAGATGCCGAGTCCGGGGGGAAGGACCGTGATCAACGTGGCGAACAGGACGGTTCAGGTCAGGGAAGCACCCGAGAGGAACGGCGTAGGCGGTCGTCGGACGGTGCCGGGACCGCCCACTGTCTCGGTTGTGATCCCGGCGCGGAACGAGGCTGCCAACCTGCCCAGTGTGCTGCGAGGCCTGAGCCCCTCCTACGAGGTGATCCTCGTCGACGGTGGCTCGGTCGACGACACGATCGGCGTCACCCGCCGATGCCGACCCGACGCTCTCATCGTGCAGCAGACGCGTCGTGGGAAGGGGAACGCTCTGGCGTGCGGATTCGCCGCTGCCACCGGCGACATCATCGTCATGCTCGACGCCGACGGCTCGGCCGACCCGGCCGAGATTCCGGACTTCGTCCGGATGCTGGTCGCCGGGGCCCACTACGCGAAAGGCACGCGGCGGGCATCCGGGGGTGGCAGTGAAGACATCACCGTCCTGCGCTCGCTCGGCAACCAGGCCCTCACCGCAGTGGTCAACCGGCTCTTCGGCGTGCGATACACCGACCTGTGCTATGGCTACAACGCCTTCTGGGCCGGCCTCGTGCCGATCTTCGACCTTCCGTCTCCGGCGGCTTGGGCCGGAGACGACGAGATGCTGTGGGGCGACGGCTTCGAGGTCGAGACTCTAATCAACATTCGAGTCGCCGCAGCGGGTGCCTCGGTCGCGGAGGTCGGGAGCGTGGAGCGGCCGCGTCTACACGGGGTCTCCAACCTCAACGCCGCGCGTGACGGGCTTCGTGTCTTGCGCACGATCCTGAACGAGCGGCAGCGCGCTCGTCACAACCCTTCTGTTCCCGCCCAGCACCTCACAGGACCGGCCTGCCGCCCCGTTGGCCCCTCAGCCGACGAGGTCACCGTCGGCACCCCGGGTGCCGCGCCGACCGCCATCGCCCACTGACGTGGTGATCCAGGACATCGGGACGACTCGGGCGGACAGGTCCACACCCGCGCTCGGGCCGGTTGGGACGTGGTGCTGCGCGATCGAACTCGCCGAACGCGGGCTGCGGGCAAGCGTGCCGCGCACTGCGGCCCACCGCGAGGCGCGGGTCCTCGTCCGCCTCCACGACGAGACACTCGGTTACATCACAGTCGATCTGCCCACCGGCGATCTCGACCCCACGGTCCTTCATCGGGTGGCACGGGCAGAGTTCGCTCAGGTCATTGACGACCACCTCCGACGCGAGGGCATCACGCCGTGCGGGCCGGACGACCCCGGAACCCCTCTGCACGGGCCGGGACTCAATTGCCCCGCCGCCGTGGGGGTCGAAGAGTTGGTCACCGTCGTGGTCTGCACTCGCGATCGCGGTCAGCTCATCGCCGGATGCCTTCGATCCCTCGCCGCGCTGACCTACCCTGCCCTCGACATCGTGATCGTCGACAACGCGCCGTCGAACGACGCCACGCGCAGGGCTGTCGAACTCTACGGCGACGGCCGGTTTCGTCATGTCGTCGAGCCCCGTCCGGGGTTGTCGGCCGCCCGAAATCGTGGTCTCGCGGAGGCTCGTGGGCGCTGGGTGGCCTATACCGACGACGACGTGGTCGTCGATGCGCACTGGATCGAGGGCGTCGTTCGCGGCGTCCGGCGCCGAGAGGATGTCGGTGCAGTGACTGGCCTCGTGGCCACGGCAAGCATCTCCAACCGTGCGGAGGCCTACTTCGATGCCCGGGCGGCCTCGTGGTCGACGCGCACCGCGCCGGAGACCTTCGACCTCGCGTCCCGCCCGGACGACCTCCTGTATCCGTATTCGCCCGGCATCTTCGGCACCGGAGCCAACCTGGTCGTGGACCGCGACCTCGTCTCTGCGCTCGGGGGCTTCGACGAGGCGCTGGGGGCGGGGACCGCCACCCGCGGCGGCGAGGACCTCGACCTGTTCGTCCGGGTACTGAGAGCCGGCCGTGCCATTGCGTACGAACCCTCAGCGCTCGTGTGGCACCACCATCGCGCGGACGAGCGCGCGCTACGTCGGCAGATGTACGCCTACGGCACGGGGCTGTCGGCCTACGCCTCGAAGTACGCGCTGGGGCGATCGACGCGCACGGAACTGCTTCGGCGGCTTCCGTCCGGCGTCAGGCGAATTGACCGGATCCGTCGACGGACGTCGCGCTCCCTCGGGCCGCGAACGCCCGCTCCCCGCGGGGCGTTCATCCTCGAGCTCACCGGGTTGCTCGCCGGGCCGCTCCTCTATCTCCGGGCCCGAAGCGGCGCTCGGCGCTCGCGCACGACCTCGACGGAGACCTGAAGTGACTGCCCAGCCCACAGTCACCGTGATCATCTGCGCCCACACGATGGAGCGCCAGGTCGACTTGGAGAAGTCGGTCGCGTCGGTCGAAGAGCAGACCTTTCCTGTCGAAGAGATCGTTGTCGTGATCGACCACAACGAGGAGCTCCTCGCGTGGGCGCGTGCCCGCTTCCCGCGCGCGGAGGTCGTCCCCAGCCGAGGCCGGCGTGGTCTTTCGGGAGCCCGCAACACCGGTGTCCGCGCAGCGACGGGAGACATCCTGGTCTTCCTCGACGACGATGCGGCCGCAGAAACCGACTGGATCGCGCGGCTCGTCGAGCACTACGAGGATGATGCCGTGCACGGTGTCGGTGGCGGTGTTCTTCCCGCGTGGGACCCGGCGCCGCCGTTCTGGTTCCCCGCGGAGTTCAACTGGGTCATAGGCTGCTCCTACGTCGGCCTTCCCACCGACGTGCGCCCCGTTCGCAACGCTATAGGGGCCAACATGAGCTACCGGCGGGAGACGTTCGAGAGCGCGGGTGCCTTCACCGAGGGCCTGGGACGCGTTGGCTCCCTGCCGCTCGGCTGCGAGGAGACCGAGTTCGGCATCCGTGTCCGCGCAGCCCTGCCCGGCGCGCGTTTCCTCTACGATCCCCGAGCCGAGGTCCACCACACCGTCAAGCGGGAGCGCCGCACGTTGCGGTACTTCGTCCGGCGCTGCTACTCCGAGGGCCTGTCGAAGGCGGCCGTCAGCGATCTCGCCGGTGCGACCGATGCCCTTTCATCTGAACGAGGGTACGTGTGTCGTGTCCTTCCCCGCGGTTTCGTCCGTGGACTCGTGGCCCGCAGGAGCAACCCGGCAAAGGCGGCCGCCATCGCGCTCGGCCTCGCCACGACCATCGCGGGTTACCTTGGCGGACGGTTGCGATCACGATCTCGCAGTGAGCCAGCGCAGACGGGGTGGCGGGGACGCTGTCGTGGTGCTGCGGGCCTTGACGGAGGTCGCTGCGCCCCCCGGCCTCTGGTGCCATGACCGTGAGGTCGCGATTGCGCATCCTCACCCACTCCGCGTGGCTCGAGCCGGTCGGCGGGGTGGAGGTGTGCACGCTGCAGGACAGCCTCGGACTCCGCACTCGCGGGCACGCACTCGACGTCGTATATGGAGTCGACGGGCCATTCCGCGAGCAGTACGAGCAGGCGGATGTCGGGCTCTTCGGGCCCGCGCCGTTCCACTTCGATCCGCGACGGGCGCCGGGCCATCTGCGAAGCTTCCTCCCGGCCGTGCGTTGGGCGCGGGCGCGGCGCCCGGACGTGGTCTGGCTGAACCGCACCGAGCACCTCGTGTGGGGCCAGACGGTGTCACGCCTGACCGGGGCCCCTCTGGTGTGTCACCTGCACGTCCTTCCGGCCTATCGCCGGATGCGACTTTTCGGTCACGGTGTCGCGCACTTCGCGGCTGTCTCGGAGTTCGTCCGCGGGTCGTACCTCGAGCGGGGCGTCCCGCCCGAGCGCGTCAGCGTGCTGCCCAACGCCGTGCGGCGGTCCGACTACCCCGTGGGTGGTCGGACGGAGCGAGCCGTCGCCCGCCACCGGCTCGGCCTGCCGCAGGACGCACCCATCGTCCTCTGCTACGGGCAGATGACCCCGGAGAAGGGCGTCGCGACGCTCGTCCGCGCGTGGTCGGCGGTGCGGGCCCGACGTCCCGACGCGGTCCTGGTCCTGGTCGACGCTCTTGCGGCCAACGGTCAGCGGCCGTCTGACGGGCTCCTCCGAGGTCTCGATCCACGCGCGTACAGGCTCTTCGGCGCGAGCGGGGACGTCGTACCGTTCCTCCACGCCGCAGACCTGGTGGCGTTCCCGACGCTGCTGCCGGAGACCTTCGGGCGGGTAGTGATCGAGACCATGTCCAGCGGCCGCCCTGTGGTGGCGTCACGTGTCGGAGCCGTCCCCGAGATCCTCGGCGCCGAGATGGAGCACCTTCTCGTGGAGCCCGACGCCCCGGACGAGCTCGCCCGACGGCTGGAGTCGCTGCTGGACTGGAGGGTGACAGAGCCCGACCTCGGCGGCCGATGCTCGGCGTGGGTCGACCAGTGCTTCGCATTCGATGCGCATCTCGACGGACTCGAGGACATCTTCGCCCGTCACGCTCGCGGTCGTGCGGTATCAGCCCCGACCCGTGCCGCACGACGGCTGCGTAGGTAGGCGCCAGGGCCCCTGAGGTAGCCGGCGAGCTCACGGCGTGCGAGCTCCGGAGGAAATGTCCTCTCCCCGCCGGACGTCGCCCCGTCCAGCGCGTCCGGGGTCTGCGGTCGATGTCCGCGCAGGCGGGTGGTCGCGCCGCGGCCCAGTCGGACCGCCGCCTTCGGTACCTGCCCGACCAGCCCCAGGAGGTGGCCGCGGTCGTGCAGAACCAGTGACGTCAGCATGGCGGTGAAGCCCGTCCCGTACCCCGACATCTGGCGCAGGAGCTCGTCGTACTCGCGCCGGTGCTGATGGTGGACCGTCGCTGCCGGCTCGTAACCGATCCCGCGGCCGCGCCAAAGCACCGCGATCATCGCGGCCAGGTCCTCGCCGCCCCGTGCCGGCGTACCGGTGCCGAGGGCGAGGTCGAACAGGAGCGGGCCGTACAGAGCCGTGCGCCGGAACGCGATGTTGCAGCCGGCCCCACACGCTCCCGCTCCGTAGAGCGCGAACCGGCGCATCTCCCGCCCCTCGTCGTCACGAGCGACGACCGACGCCCGGGCCCAGGGCGGGCCGCCCGGACGCTTGACCCGGAATGACGTCGGGGCGAAGGTCCGCTCGCCCGAGAACCCGCCGTAGTACCGCTCGAACATCAACTGGGATGGCGTCTCGAGCTCGGAGGGCAGGACGAGGCCGCTGACCACGTCCTCGTCCGGGTGCTCGGCGAACCGTGTTCCGATCGCGCGGAGCCAGCCGGTATCGACGTGGACGTCGTCGTCGGTGAACGCCACCACATCGGCCGTGGTGGCCGCAACGCCGGCGTTCCGCGCGGCGGAGATCCCCGGTCGAGCCTCTCTGACGCACCGGACACGGGCGCGACCCGCGAGGGCCGCCGGTAACGGGTCGTCGTCGGGAATCGTTCGGCGGTTGTCGACGAGCACGACCTCGAACCGGTCGTACTCCACGGCAGCCAGCGCATCCAGACACGCGACGAGCTCGTCGGAGCGCTCGACGATGGTCGGGATCACGACGGCAATGCTCGGCAGCCGTCGTGATCCGGTAGACGGCCCCTGCGGGAACGGCTCCTCGTGGGCTTCCGCGATGAGCTGCTCCAGCGCGGCGCCGGCGTGGGCTGTCGCGTCACGACGAATATCCATCTCGTGGAGCGACAGCGGCCGCCCGCCACGGCGCAGAACGAACCACACCGTTCGGTAGCGCGCACGTAGGTCCTCGAGATCGGGTAGTCCCTGCTCGGTGTCGACAAGGACCACACCTACGGGTGTATCCGGCATCCCCGGCTCCTCCGGGCCCATGTTGTGGACATCGTGCGCATGATCGTGCCGCGTCCTCCTCATCTCGTCACCTGACCTCGATCTCGGCGAGGCCGATGTTGAGCGTTCCGGCGCTGACGTCGTCCGCGGTCAGGCGGAGGCTGGTGACGGTGCGGGCGGGGAAGGTCACGGTGGTGGCCGCGCCTGCGTTGTCCAGGGTGCCGACGGTGGTGGTGGTGCCGTCGGAGAAGCTCAGGGTGCCGCCGGTGACTTGGTCGGCGGGGTTGGGTCGGTCGTGGAGGACGACGCGGTCGATGGTGACCGGGGTGGGCCAGGTCAGCTCCAGCCACGCTCCGGCGCCCTCACCCGCGCTCGCCCATTCCTTGGTGTAGTCGCCGGGGTAGCCGTCGACGACGCCGTCGACCGCGCGCACGGCGATCTGCCCATCACGAGTGTTCTCCGACGACGCGTTCGCCGTCGCCAATCCGGCCACATTCCCGTTCTCGGGTGGGTTGGTGCTGTCGGACACCTCGTACTGGCGCGGCCACCACTTCTCCTCGGGACGCCCGGCGCACGCAGCGATGCTCCCGCACGTCTTCGAGTCGAAAGCGGCATAGGTCGTGAAGATTCGCGTCTTGGCGTCCAGGTCGGCGCCGGTGACATTCTCCGGCCGGCTCGCGATGGGGTAGCCCACATACCCGGTGAACGTGTGCTGCTGCGCGACGCGCTCCTGGGCGGCCTCGGCGAGGTAGCCGACTGTGTGGTGGTCACTGTGGTCGCCGTCACCGTACGAGCCGGCGTAGTCGAGGGTCTTGACGTCGGTGGCGCCGGCGGTCTCCATCAGTGCGGCGAGGGTGGCCACCAGCTGGTCCTGGGTGTAGGTCGCCGACCCGTTGACGGCACGAATGCTCGAGATCGCGCCGGTGTAGAGCTTCTGGAGGCTCTGAAAGCCGTAGCGGGACCCTCCGGCGCCATCTAGCCCCCCGTCGGGAAGGCGGAGGAAGACCAGCTCCAGGCCGGAGCGAGCGGCCAGCGATGAGGTGGCCACGCTGCGTCCAGAGACCGTCGTGGTCCCGTTGGACCACGCATTGTCGACCCCGGCCATCGCGGCGTACGCGGCACGAGCGCCGGACTCGCGCGACTGCCAGTACGCGGTGCCCTCGTTCGCGTCGCCTGCGGTGACGACGACGGTGGTGACACACCGTTCGCTCTGGACGTCGTGGATCAGGTCCGGGCTCTGGAACAGCAGGTCGTCGTCGGGATGGGCGATGACGTTGACGACGGAGCCGGCCGGGCAGTCCACGGCTCGCGCGGCGCCCACCAGGGGCCCGAGTAGCGCGAGCACGAGGATGCCGACACCCGCGACTGCGTACAGCGCAGCACGCGGCGCGCGACGTCTCATCGGCCGGACCTCCTCCAGAAATGTTCGACGGGTCATCGGCGTGAAGGCGCAGAACGTTATCACCGAGCGGCATACCTAAAAGTGATGAGAAGATGGTCGACGCTCCGTGCGCACACCATCACCGTCACGATCTCGCTTTCCGGAAGGGCTCGGGCTACGGTGATCCCGCCAATTCTCAGGTGGTCGACGGCGGGGCGGCGCCGACAATGCCGCGGACGACACCGGGCAGGTCGTGCGACACGCGGGGTCGCAAGGGGGAACAAGTCTTGATGTCCGACGACGCGCGTGCCAGCGCGCCTCTACGGGGTGTGTTCCCGTGATCGCGGCCTGGCTCTTCATCGACGTCCTGCTGGCCGGCGTCCTCGCCGCGCGGGTGCGGTGGCTGATGCGACGGCGCCTCGCGTCCACCGAGGCCCGCCCCGGTGATCGGCGGCGTGCAGCTGTCCTGCTCGGGCTCGCGGGTCTCGCGACCTGCGCGCCCGTCCTGGCGGTCACGCCGGCGGCTCCTCTCGTGGCGGTCGCGCTCCTCGTCGCCCCGGGCGCGGCCCTGGTGGCCTTCCGGCCCGGTGCCGACCTGCTCGACGACGTGGTGGTCGGCGTTGGGATCAGCGTCGCGGTCCTCGTGCTCGGCGGGGTCACGATGCTGGCTCTCGGGACGTGGAACGCCGAGATGTTCCTGGGCGTCCTCGCGTTCGTCGCCGTGCCGGCACTCGTGTGGCGCGGTGCGGCCCTTCTGCTGACCGGTCCCGGCACCGCGGACCGTTCGGGGGCGACGGCGTGACGAGCCTCATCCGGATGCGGGACGTCACCGCTGAACGGACGGCCGGGGATCGGGACGAGAATCTCAGCCCCGTCACGCCGTTCGGTCTCGACCCCGGGCGATCCCAATTGGTCCTCGTGGGCCTCGGGCTCGTGCTCTGGCTAATCTCCTTGACCCGGATCGACCTCCGGGGATTGGACGACCTGGGGCTCGTCTCCGTCCTCCCAGTCACATTCTTCGGTGCGCTGGCGCTGATCGCCACGGCGTTCGCGATCGGCCTCGCGGCGAACTCACGTCGGCGGCTGCTCGACCTGCACGTCCTGGCCCTGGTCGTCGTGCTCCATGCCACGTCGGCGTTCCTGTTCACGGCGCCCAAGTTCGGTTATGTCTACAAGCACCTCGCAGTGATCGACTTTATCCAGCAGTACGGGGTGGTCTACCGCGAAATCGACATCTATCAGAACTGGCCGGGCTTCTTCGCCGCGGCGGCGGTGCTGGCCGACCGGACCGGTGTCGACGCCCTGGCCTTCGCGAACTGGGCTCAGCCCTTCTTCGCCCTCGTGGCCGTCCTCGCTCTCCGCTACGTCTTCGGGGGTCTCACGAGAGACCACCGCCGGATCGCCGCCGGTCTGTGGGTGTTCGTGCTCGGCGCCTGGCTGCTCCCCACATACCTGTCTCCCCAGTCGATGGGCTACGTGCTCACACTGCTGGTCTTCGGTGTCGTTCTGCGACACCTGCGTCCTGAGTCGCGATCCGCACAGCCGTCGGGCCTCCCGCTGGCGGTGCCCGCGGCGATCGGGTCATGGTGGACGCCGCGGGGTCTGCTCGCGACGCTCCGCTCCGTCCCCCGCGACGAGCCGCAGGGTGACGCGCGACCGTTCCCTCGGGTCGTCGCGATCGTGGTTGTGCTCGCGCTGTCAGCGGCCGTCGTGGTCAGCCACCAGCTCAGCCCGTTCTTCCTCGTCCTGGGCCTGGCCGTCATGGTCGTAGTCCGACGCTGCGACGTGCGATGGCTGCCCGTGGCCGTCCTGGTGATGACGGTGATCCAGGTCTGGCTGTCGTGGGACTACGTCTCGACGCACCAGACCGTTGTGAGCTTTGATCTCTGGAACAACGTGCGGGGGGCGCAGTCCGGGAGCCCGAGCGCCGGGTCGGTGGGCCACCAGCTCGTCGGCACCACGGCCCGGGTGGTCAGCCTGCTGCTCGTGGTCGCCGCGGGAGTTGGGTGGTGGCGTGCCCGCCTCCGAGAGGCCTGGATCCTCGTCCTGGCCCTGACGCCCGTCCTCCTGGTACTGGTCCAGGGCTACGGTGGAGAAGGCATTTATCGCATCTTCAGCTTCATGTGCCCGTGGCTGGCGTTCCTGGCAGGCGGGCTCCTGCTCGCACCGGCGGCCGGGTTGCGGCGCCTGGTGGTCGTCGCCGGTACGAGCATGGTGGCGCTGTTGCTGCTCCTCGTCGCCGCGTTCGGGCTGGACCGGGTGAACGCCATCCAGCCGGAGGAGGTCGCCGCAGGTCGGTGGTTCGAGACCTACGCTCCGCCCGGAAGCGCGCTCACCCTCCTGAGCTCCAACTTCCCTGCGCCCCAGTCGGCCCGCTACACGCTCTACTACTCTGGCGGGGCGCAATGGGGCGCCGAGATCACGAGCAATCCGATGTTCGTCGGACGACGCCTCGGCCCGACCGAGGTCACGGAGATCGTGCAGTCGCTCAACGCGCTCCGGCAGCCGGGCCAGCACGTCTACCTCGCGTTGGGCCCGAGTCAGGTCGCCTTCGCGGAGAGCTACGGGTATGCCCCCGAAGGGTCTCTGACGCCGCTTTCCGCCCTGCTCATCGCGGACCCGCGCCTCCAGGTGGTGTTCCACGACGGCGACGCCTGGATCCTCGAGGTCGGGCCGAGCACATGACCAGGCCGTCAGGACCGGGAGCGGACGCGGACCCAGTCCACGTGCATGGCCGACGGCGCCGGCTCGGGGTTGATCTCCGGGAACCAGTCGAGCTGGATCGCCTGGTGCATCGGCTTCCGCGGGGAGCGCGAGGCATCGCGATCCTCGAACACGAGGCGCCCGTCGATGAAGGCGCGCACTCCCGAAGCGGTCCACTCCACGGCATAGACGTGCCAAGTGGTGATGTCGAGCGGGGTCGCCGACCGGACCCATGTGTTGGTCTCGCCGCCCGACAGGTAGTTGACCTGGGCCTCGTCGCCGTCGGCGCTCATCTCGGCGTAGTCGATCTCACCGCCGCCGGGCCAGTTGTTGTCGTCCGGCCACAGGAGGAGGACGGGGTGGTATCCCTGGTCCCCTCCGGTCTCGACCCGCATCCGGGCCTCCCACCGGCCGTAGAGCTGCCCGGGCCAGAGGGCGAGGCCGCCGGTCGTGCCCGACGAGTCGCCGCGGATGGTGAGAACTCCATCGCGCACCTCGATCTGCCCCGGGCTGCGGATGCCGTTGCCGTCGTGTCCGGCGCCGTCGTAGACGAGCCAGCGAGCCGTGTCGAGCGTCGGGCCGTCGAATTCGTCGCCCTGGATGACCGGGCCCCAGCCATGGGGCTCGCCATCGGCCACGTCCTCGGGCCCGTCGAGCATCCAGGTCGCGGCCGTGAGCGTGAGCGTGAGCGTCAGGACCGCGGCGAGGACGAGTACGCCGCGGGGGAGCCGCAACGGAGATCGGCCACGCATGGTGATCTCCTCCAACGCTCCCGCAAACGTGTGCGATCGAGTTTACGACTCGTCCACATCTTCCGAGCGCTCCGGGCAACCGAGCGTCTTGACCCGTCGAGGAGGGCTGATCGTGAAGAGAAGTGAGAAGGTCGCGGGGGTCCTGCGGATGCTGCGCGAGGACGGTGCCTGGACCGTCACCTACGGTCTCAGGTTCCTGGTGCTCAACAACATCGCCGGCAGTGTCCTCGTTCCGCGAGCGGCGCGCATGGCCCTGTACCGACTGATGGGGCTGGACGTACGCACCCCGGACATCGCGAGTGGTGCCACGATCATCGGGCGGGCACCGTTGCGGATCGGGCCAGGTACCTATGTCAATCGCCGTGCCTACATCGAGTTGGTCGCGCCCGTGACGCTCGGTGAGAGCGTCGGGCTCGGGATCGACGTGATGCTGGTGACCAGCGACCACCCGATCCTTGAGGACGGGACGTTCATGCGTTCGGCCATGGGCAGGTCGATCCTGATCGGGGACCGGTGCTGGATCTCGTCACGGGCCGTCGTGCTCCCCGGGGTCACGATCGGCGACGATGTCATCGTCGCGGCGGGCGCGGTCGTCACGCGGGACTGTGCACCGCGCGGGGTCTACGCCGGTGTGCCCGCCCGCCGCATCAAGGAGCGCGAGATCGCGTCCGAGACGCCAGAGGGCGGTCGCACCGTCTTGGCAGGGAGCTGAGGTGTCCCCGCCGACAGGTGAAGTGGGCGGTCCCGTCCCGGACCTCGCGTGTGTCGTTCTGACGCACACCGACCCCGTGCACACCCGCCGCTTGATCGAGGCCCTCGACCCGTTCCCGGTGTTCCTGCACTGCGACATTGCGACGTCGGCTTCGGCGTTCGAGGCGATGAAACGTGACCTACCCGAGCGCTGCCGCGTCCTGCCGAGGATGAACACCGGCTGGGCCAGGTGGGAGAACGTGGCGGCTGAGCTCATGGGATACCGCGTCGCTCTGGAGACGACCGACGCGACGCACGTCGCACTGCTCAGCGGCAGCGACTACCCGCTCGCCTCCACGGACGAGATCCGCTCCCTCCTAAGCCGCCATCTCGGGCGGTCGATCACCCTCACAACACCGATGCCCATAGCGGGGTGGGGGCGGGATGGTGGGCTATCGCGTCTGCGTTACCGGCACCGCGTGTGGCGCAAGCACATGCTGCGCTTGCCCTTTCCTCGGCGGCTGCCCCGTGACGTCGTGCCGTCCGGGGGGCCGCAGCACAAGATTCTCGCGCGTGCGCACGCCCGCCAGGTGGTGGACGTCGCCGCCCGGCGACCGGACCTCGTCGCCTTCTGGCGGGACAGCTGGGTGGCCGACGAGACATTCGTCCCGTCCGTCCTGAACAGCCCGGAGCTGGTGCCCTCTTGGGCAGACGAGCACGTCGCTGAGACGCTGTGGGCGATCGGGTGGGACGGCCGGCGGCGGAAGAGCCCGCCGTGGTTGACGACCGACCACCTCGACATCCTGGGACGCGCCCGAGCGGGGGAGATCGACGACGGCGTCCCGAAGTTCTTCGCCCGCAAGTTCTCGACCGACGTCGACACGCACGTCCTCGACCTGATCGACACGGTGTTCCGCGGAACCACGGTCCCGACGTCGTGACCGGGTCGGCCACGACCGCGAGTTCGGGTTCTGCGGCGGGACGGGCTCCTGCGGGTTCCGGTCTCTTCGGGCGCGGCCTGCTGTACGTGGTGGTCTGGTGCCTACAGGTTGTCGGGTCGACCCTTGTCTCCCCGGTGCTCGCGCACCTCCTTGGTCCCTCGGATTTCGGTGAGCTGTCATCCGCCATCGCCCTGCACCAGGTGCTGGTCATCGTCGCCGGCCTCGGCATCGATCAGGCCCTCGTACAGCAGCGGGCCGAGGACGGCGACGACCGGTCGGCCCGAAGACTGATCACGATCGGTACGGCGTTCGCCCTGCTCATGACGAGTGTCGCCGCTGTGACAGCCCCGGTGTGGAGCACCTTCCTGGGGTTTGCCGGGGTCTCGAGCCTGCTCGTCGCGACCCTCCTCTGGACCGTTCCCGCCGTCGCCGGTCAGATGATGCTGGCGCTACTGCTGAGCCAGGACCGCTTCCGACCTTTCGCGTTGGTGAGCCTGGTGGCTGCGGTTGGCGGGCAGGTCGTCGGGATCGGGCTCCTGGTCGGGCTCGCGCGGGACGCCGGCGTCTACGCCTGGGGCGGCGTCGTGAGCCAGTTCGCGGCGATGGCCCTCGGTATCGTCCTCACCAGGCCCGCATTTCGAGGCGTCGTCGACTCGGCTCTCGTCCGAAGGACGCTCGCTCTCGGGCTCCCACTGACGTTGAGCATGCTGTCGATGTTCGTGCTCAACATGGGCGATCGCGTCGTCATCCAGCGCATCCTCGGCCCGGCGGAGGTCGGGCGCTACCAGGTCGCTTACATCGTCGGCTACGTCGTGGTGATGCTCGTCGGGTTCACCAGTCAGGCATGGAGCCCCCGCATCGCGGGCATCGCCGACCGGGCACGCCGATGGGCTCTGCTGGGGCGTGCCCGCGACGAACTCTACGTCCTGCTCGCGCCGGTGATCCTGGGCGTCACCCTCGCCGCGCCCCTGCTGCTACGCATCGTGGCGCCCGAGAGCTTCCGGCCCGAGGGCCTCGTGGTGGTGGTCTTCCTCGTCGCGCTGTCGGCGTATCCGTTCGCTGCGAGCGGCGCGAGCGGTAGAGCCCTCGTCACCGAACGCCGCACGCGGCCGATCGCGGTCCTGACTGGGGTGGCCGCCGTCCTCAACATCGCGATCAACATCGCACTCCTGGACCGGTTCGGCATCGTCGCTGCCGCAGGCGGAACATTGGTCGCCTTCGCGATCCAGGCACTCCTCCAGCGGAGGGCCGTTCCCGGAATTGCGCCCCTGCCGCGTACGCCGTTGCCCGTGCTCCTGGGCATTGTGGTGGTCACCGCAGTCAGCGCCGCCTCGACTCAACTGCCGCAGACACCGACCTGGAACCTGGTCAAGTTCGCCCTGGCCGTTGCCTGCGTGCCCTACTTCGTGCTCCGCCTACGCCGCGCGCAGCGGTTGCCCGACGCCCGCGGAGCCGTCGATCCTCCGGCGGGTCCCCCGGACTGAGTCGATCACCCGAGGCGGTCCGCGACTGCGGCGGCCAGCATGGCATGGCCCTCGGGCGTGGGGTGCATGCCGTCCTCCTGCATCGGCAACCGCAGGTCCAACAAGGGTATGTACCGTCGATCGGCGCGGTCAGCTGCCTCGTGGAGGATGTCGTCGATCCTCTCGGCGCCCCCGACGCGAGGCAGCGTCACCGGCCCGAGGACGACGACCTCCGGAACGTCGGCCACAGCCTCAAGTAGCTGATCGGCGGCGGCCGCGAGCGCCGCGCTGTCCGTTTCGAGGTCGTTGAGGCTCCCCTGCACGACGATCGTGCGCGGCCCGTGGGCGAGCACCTCGGGGATGCGGTTGAGGTAGTAGGAGTCGCCGCACGGGCCACCAGACGTGAGTCCAGAGTTCCCGACGCCGTCGACGTAGGTCGTCCAATGTCGGGCGAGACCGAGCCGGGTCGCCCAACCCTCGGTGGCCGCATGCCGGAGGCCGTACCCGGCGGTGTAGGAGTCCCCCAGGACCACGACGGCCCGGTCGCCCTGGGTGACCGCGTAGGCAGGTCGCAATTCGTTGCCTTGCTCACGACTGAGCTGGCAACCGTCGGTGCTCCGGACGTCTGCCGGCCTCGTACACGAGGTGCTCCCGGCCAGGAGGACGAGCGTCACGAGAGTGGCGGTCAACCAGGAGCGATGACGTCCCCCACACGACATCTGCCCAGCTTTGCACGCTCAGCAGAGCCGGCTCCTGCTCCTCGCGTCGCGCGGGCAGCCGGGGCGCCCAGTGCTGCCGGTGGTCGACTGCCCCGCGCACGGCCGCTCGCGCCCGATCAACCGCCGCGATCAGAACTCCGTTGGCCCGCAGCCTAATGGGAGCGCACCGGCCGTCGTGCGGTTCGCTGGTGTCCGAGCCGCCGGTGGGGTGAGCACTGCAGGGGCCAGGCCTTTGAGGTCTAGGGCTAGATCGTGCCCCTCGTCGGTGGGCGAGGAGTTCGTAGGGGCTGGTGGGATGTCGTGCCCGGCCGACGCGCCGTGAGCACTGATCCATTAGGTCGCACCCGTTCTCCTCCAGACTCACCGGATCGGTGCGAGCGAAGGAGAGGCTGGTGCTGTTCGTCGGAGACGACTGGGCCGAGGATCATCACGACGTCGAGATCGTCGACCAGGCCGGGCAGCGGCTGGCGCGGCGGCGTCTTGACGAGGGAGCGGCCGGCCTCGCGGCGCTGCACGCGCTGATCGGCGACCATCTCGACCCGGACGCGGAGTCCGACCAGGTGCTGGTCGGAATCGAGACCGACCGCGGGCCGTGGGTGCAAGCCCTGCTCGCTGCGCGCTATGTCGTCTATGCGGTCAACCCGCTGCAGGCCGCCCGCTACCGGGAACGCCACGGGGCCTCGGGCGCGAAGAGCGATCCCGACGACGCGCACGTGCTGGCCGAGCTGGTGCGCCTGGACCGGGACCACCATCGCCCGATCGCCGGTGACTCGACGGTCGCCGAGCACGTCAAGGTCGTCGCCAGGGCCCATCAGTCGATGATCTGGTCGCGGCAACGACAGACCAACACGTTGCGTTCGATGCTGCGCGAGTACTACCCCGCTGCTCTGGCCGCGTTCGACGACCTCGCCGGGCGTGACGCTCTCGCGGTGCTCGCGCTGGCACCGACCCCGGCCCAGGGCCGGCGCTTACGCGGGGCGCAGGTCGAGAAGGCACTGCGCGCCGCCGGCCGCCAGCGCAACCTCTCCGCGGCCGCCCAGCGCATCGTGCAGACGCTGCGCGCCGAGCAGCTCGAGGCCCATCCCGGGGTGGTGGACGCCTACGCCGCGAGCGTGAAGGCACTGGTCGCGGTGATCGGCGAGCTCGCCCGCCAGTGCGAGGTCCTGCGAGGCGAGGTGCAGGCGGGTTTTGGGCGGCACCCGGACGCTGAGCTCTACCTGTCCCAGCCCGGGCTGGGATCAGTGCTCGCCGCCCGGGTGCTCGCCGAGTTCGGAGACGACCCCACCCGCTACGCCGACGCGCGGGCGCGCAAGAACTACTCCGGCATGGCCCCGGTCACTCGCGCCTCGGGCAAGACCCGGGTCGTGCTCGCCCGCCATGCCCGCAACCGGCGCCTGGCCGACGCGCTCTATCAGCAGGCCTTCGCCGCCCTGAACACCTCACCCGGCGCCAGGGCCTACTACGACGCTCACCGCGCCCGCGGCAACACCCACCACCAAGCCCTGCGAGCCCTCGCCAACCGGCTTGTTGGCATCCTGCACGGCTGCCTACGCCACCAACGTCCTTACGACGAGGCCACCGCATGGCACCTCGAGGACAACACCACCCCAGCCGCAGCTTGACCGCTTACGACCGTGGGATGTCTAGCCCCAGGTGCCCACGGAGCTCGGAGACCACGGCGTCCGGCGCCTCCTCGGGCAGGAAGTGCCCGGCGTCGAGCGGCCCGCCGCGCACGTCGTCGGCCCACTGCCGCCACACCGCGAGCGGGTCGTACCAACGGTGCACGGCCCCGGTCGCGCTCCACAGCGCGAGGACGGGGCAGCGCAGGTGATGGGCGCCGCGGTCGGCCTCGTCGTGCTCGACGTCGGCGGTGGCGGCGGCGCGGTACTGCTCGCAGATGGCGTGCACGCGGTCGGGGTCGCGGAAGGTCGCGGTGTAGCGCTCGCGCAGCCACGGGGAGAAGACGGACGGGTCGTCGGACCAGCTGTCGAGCATGTGGTCGACGAACGTGCCCGGCGCCCCGAGCACGAGCTGCTCGGGCACCGGCGCCGGCGCGGCGAGCATCGACCAGACCCAGTAGCCCAGCGCGAACTCGCGGTCGGCGCGGGCGAAGGCTTCGGCGGTCGGGACGACGTCGAGGACGGCGAGGCGGCGGACGTGGTCGGGGTGGTCGAGGGCCATCCGGTAGGCGCAGCGGGCGCCGCGGTCGTGGCCGGCGACGGCGAAGCGCTCGTGGCCCAGCGCCCGCATGACGGCGAGCTGCTCGGCGGCGAGGGCGCGCATGGAGTGGTCGCCGGAGGTCCCGACGCCGCTGGCGCCGTAGCCGCGCAGATCGGTGGTGACGACGGTGTGGTCGGCGGCGAGCGCGGGCGCGACGTGGCGCCACATCAGGTGGGTCTCGGGGATGCCGTGCAGGAGCAGCACCGGCGGCCCGGAGCCCCCGACACGCCCGTGCACGGTGGTGCCCCCGACGCGCACATCGACGACGTCGAAGCCGGGGAAGAGCGACACGCGAGGACCTCCTCCGGTGGACGAGGCCGCGAGGAGCTCCGAGGGACGCGGCGTCCAGCACGCCCTGAATCAGCCTAGGGCCGAGTCAGGTGCTGCTCCAGAACCGCGGGCCAGCGTGGATGCCGGCCGGAGCGCTGAGGGCGATCGGCGCGGTCGGTGGGTCGACGGCGGCGCCGTGGCGGTCATCCGGTGTCTTCGACATCAGGGGAGTGACGGCCGCGGGCCGCGACGCCACCAGCCCGACGCGCGCGTAGGCAACGAAGAGCAGCGCGCTGAGGGCATCGACGAGCACCCAGAGGACCGTGCCGTTCACCGGGTCCCAGTTGTTGAGGCCGTGCAGGAGCGCGGGGAACGCAATGCCCAGCCCCGCGAGTGCCAGGAAGGACCGCGGCTCTCGGTACTGGGCCGCCAGGCCCACGAAGTACCCGGCCATGCCGGCCCACACGGCGTGGACGACGGGCCCGGCGACGAAGCGCCACACGAGCACCATCGCGCCACCGCGGCCGAGGTCGCTGGGCATGTACTCGACGGCGTACTTCACGGCCTCGGCGGCGCCGAAGGCCAGTCCGCTGACGGCTCCGAGGAAAAGCGTGTCCCGAGGCACCAACACGCGGTGCCGATGCACGAAGACCAGCAGCACCACGGGCAGCGCCTTGGCGAGCTCCTCCGGGATGCCGACAGCCAGGACACTCTGGAACAGGTTCTCGGTCCCACCGCCCAGCAGCTGCTCGAGCCAGATGGCCAGCGGCATCTCGATCACGAGCGCGAGACCGACGACCTGCGCGAGCAGCGCACCGTGGACGTTGCGTGGACGCACCAGAACCCAGAGCACGAGGAACCACGCAGCCGCGAAATATGCCGCGAAGACGGTGGCCTCGCCACGGTGGGTGGAGTCGTCGAAGAGCACGAGCGCCAACGGCGGCGTCGCCACGAGCGCGACGAACAGCCACGTCGTCCAGGCCCGCAGGGCGGGGTGACGCAGCCAGGCGCGGAAGGGGAAGAGCACCGACAGGTCGGGCAGGCGCGGGGCGGGCGAGGTCATCGGGGTTCTCCGGGCTGCGGTGTCGGGCTCAGGAGCGGGGGACGGAGGCACCGGACGGGCCGGCGGTGTGGGAGAGGCGCTTGGCGTAGCAGTCGTCGGCGGCGAAGCCCTGCGCGTCGCACCACGCGTTGGCGCCCGCGGCGGTGGTGAAGCCCTGGCCGCTGATGACGACCCAGTAGTCGCTCTCGCGGTAGGTCGACCAGTCGCCCGACCACAGCAGCAGCGCGCCCGGGTAGGACGCCGCGAGTGCCTGGTAGTGCGCGTAGATCGAGGCGGAGTCGTAGGTGGTGCCGTTGTCGACGGTGCCGGCCCGCTTCGAGGACAGCTGCGGCACCCACATCCCGTCGAGGCTCTCCACCGAGGCGCTGCTGGCGTCGGCGGTTGCCTGCAGCGCGCTGCTCGAGCCGGAGGCCGGGCTCGGCGTGACGGTCGTGGTGCCGGGCGCGACGGTCACGGTGACCGGCGCGGGTGCCGGGGCGGCGGTGACGATCGGGGCGACGGTCGAGGCCGGGCGCAGCAGCACCACGGCGACGGCACCGACGATCGCGAGCACGACGACCGCGGCGGCCGCGACGATCCAGGGCGCCGACGAGGAGCGGGCGGGCACGGGCGCGGGCATCGGCGCTCCCGGCACCGACACGACCGGCTGCGGCTCACGCGGCGGCGGCGCCGTGACCGGACGCGGCGGCACCGTCATCAGCGGACGCGGCGGCACCGTCATCTGCGGACGCGGCGCCGGCCGCACGACCGGACGCGGCCCGCCCGCCCCCACCAGCACCGGCGCCGGACGCCGCGCTCCACAGGCCAGGCACATCGGCACGTCGGCGATCAGGTTCGCCCCACAGCCGCACCGCTCCACGTCATCCCCCGACGATCTCGAGGCCGCCCCGACGCGGCCCGCATGGCCACGACATCGCCGGGCACGTCGCGCCGTTACCGCTGGTCAGGACGATTCAGCTCGCGCCACCCGAACGAGTGGTCGGCCTGTAACGACCTCCCCGCCCCGTGCGACACCGCCGGCATCCGCACGCCACCGACGGCGTCGGAGACGTCGGGGGAGACCGAGATGAGCAGCGACACCGAGCCCCGTCCGCAGGCCGGGCCGCCCCGCGCGTCCGAGGACGCGCCGACCACGGCGATCCCGCGACCCACCGGCCCCTGGACGCCGTCGCCGGTCGTCCTCGGCCCGCCGCGCGGTCCTCACGGACCGCAGCCGATGTGGCAGGGCCGACCGCCGCTCTGGTCGGTGCCGCCCGCCGGACTCGGGACGGCCGCTCCCATGCCCACCCCGCCGGCTCGCTCGGGGATGCGCGCCGGGTGGGTCGTCATCGCGATCGTCGCGGCCATCGCTGCGGTCGCGCTCATCGGGACCGTGGCCGCGAACCGGACGATGACCGTCACCGGCTCGGTGACGATCTACGGCATGTACGGCGCCGTCTCGCCGGGCTCGTCGTGCTCGAACACCGCCGTCACCGGCATGCCGGTGACGATCCACGACGCGGCCGGTGATCTTGTCGGCACGGCCACGCTGACCGGTTACGGCACTGCCCGCAACACGTGGAGCTCGTACTCCTATGGCTACGCCGACAGCTGCCAGTACGCCTTCACGATGTCCGACGTCGCGGCGTCCGACCACTACCTCGTCAAGTCCGGCCGGAGCAACGGCGACGGCGTCGGCTTCACGCGCGAGGAGATCGAGAGCAACGGCGCCCACATCACCCTGCGGTAGCGGTACCCGCGTCCCGAGGACACGGATCAGCTTCTTTGCCACCGGCAGAGCGGGGCAACATTGCTGCTCAGCCCTGTCCGGCCATCCAGGACGCCACGGCTGCCACGAAGTCCTCGCGCTCGCCGGGTCGGGTCTTCCCGCCGGACCTGGTCGGCCGCGGCCTCCGACCGCAGGAATGCCAGGTCGTCGCCGATGGCACGGAGCAGGCGTTCGACCCGGACCTCATCGACCACGGCGCACGCTCTCGAGGAACTCCCGCCGGCTGCGCTCGATCCGGGGCAGCTCGTCGAGGTAGATCTTCCGCGTCGTGGCGGTCCAGCGCACCCGAGCTGGCGGGTCGTCGTCGAACAGCACGACGCCGTGCAATGCGATCCGCCCCGCGATCTCCAGGGAGCGGTGTCCAGGACCAGGAGGTCGACGTTCGCCGGGAGCAGGACCTCGAACGACGCGGGCGCCGCACCGCCCCACCACCCGGCGACGTCGACGTCGGAGTCGGGCTTCGCCGTGCCGTCCGCGCGGCTGCCGTGCACCAGCGCGAACCGAGCGCCCGCCTCCCGCAGGGCGGCCACGATCTCCTCCCGCAGCGGCGCAGGGACGGCGGTCACGGCGGCGAGTGTGGCATGCCTGCGTGTCGACCGAGTTCGTTCAACACCCCGCTCCACTGGTGTCCCCGCGGCCACGGGCTCACGACCCCTTCCCCACCCTCCGGATCGTGTCCCGCCCGAAGGCCTGCCACAGCATCCGCGGCGTCACGAGCGCGTAGGGGATGGCCGCGTGCGGGTCGACGATCGCCGGCAGGGGCCGGGGCTCGGCGAGGGGCTCCGGGGCGCTGGGGCCCCCGGTGACGTGACGCAGGGCGACCGCGGCCGAGGACGCGATGGCGCCCGCGGCGTGGTGGAGGAACCCGCGGTCCTCGCGGGCGAGCACGCCGAGCAGGCGCGCCAGGGCCCGTCGGCGGGGCTCGTCGAGGCCGTTGACCACCCGGGCGACGGCCGACGTCACCCGCCCCGACCACCGCACCCGCGCGAGGTCGCCGATCCCGCTGACCGCCACGTCCGGCGGCGTCATCTCCGCGCGCGTGAAGGGGCGACCGTACGCCGTGGCCGCGAGCTCGGCGCAGTAGTAGCTCGGCGCCTCGTCCGAGGCGGCCCAGACCTCGGCGACGCGGCGGGCGGCGGCGAAGAGGCGCTCGGCGCGGTCGTGGTCGGACGACTGCAGCTCGATGGAGCGCAGCGCCGCCGCGACCGTCACGAGCTTGACCACCGAGAACGACGCCGCCTCGCCGCGGCGGGGGCGGAAGCGGGCGAGGTGGTCGAGCGCCCGGGACCGCAGGTCGTCGGGCATGGCGACCGTGTAGAGGTCGCGATGGGGCCGGAACTTCTCGAACGCGTCCCAGCGCACGCCGCCGAGCTCGACGCTGCCGGGGAGCCGGCGGGTGAGGGCGCTGGCGAGGTGGGTGGCCGGTCCGTCGCGACCGTCGACGCGCACGGCGATCCCCGAGTGGGAGAAGCACGTGCCGTCGAGCAGCTGCATCATCCGGCCGAGGGGCTCGCCGGGAATCTGGGTGACCAGGAGTAGGTCACCGGGACGAACATCTCGTGGATCCGTGACCCCGAGGGCCGTAACCTTCGAGGCTCCCGTCACGGACCGTGCTGATGGAGGGACAATGTCGATCTCGCCGGCGCCGGAGCTCCGCATCCGGGTGTTCGGCGAGGTCAGCATCGAGGGCGCCTCCGGGGCGGTCGGTCACCCGGGGCGCCGGCTACGGACCCTCCTGGCCGTGCTCGCCGCGGCCTGCCGGGGCACCGTCGCGGTGCCCGCACTCATCGACGAGATCTGGGGCGCCGACCTCCCCGAGCGGCCGGACGCTGCGCTGCAGGTGCTGGTCAGCCGCCTGCGTCGGGAGGCGCCGGACCCCGACTCCCGCCTGCCGATCCCGCCCATCGGCGAGACCTACCGCCTCGACCTCCCCCGCGAGGCCGTCGACCTGCACCGCTTCCACGACGCCGCCGCGGGCGCCCTGGCCCCGGACGCCGATCGCGCCACCGTCCTCGAGAACGGCCGCCGAGCCCTGACGACCTGGCGCGGCGAGCCGTTCGCCGGCACCCCGGTCGGGCCGCGCCTGGACGCCGAGCGCACCCGCGCCCTCGATCGCCGGCTGCGGCTCCTCGAGCGCCTGGGCGCCACGCTGCTCGACCTCGACCGGCCCGACGAGGCCGTCGACCTCGTGCTCGCCGACCTCTCCGCCGACCGCTCCCACGAGCGCCTCGCGGTCGTCGCCGCCTCCGGGCTGCACCGCCAGGGGCACACCACCGAGGCCCTCGAGGTCCTCGCCGCCACGCGCCGGACCCTGCGCGACGAGTACGACGTCGACCCCGGCCCGGAGATCGAGGACCTCGCCCGCCGCCTCCAGACGCCCGCTCCACAAAGCCGGCCGAGACCCACCCTCCTCGGCCGCGAGGACGAGCTCGGCGTCGTCCGCTCCCTGCTCGAGACGCCGGGCAGCGGCGCGGTCCTGCTCGTCACCGGCGAGGCCGGCATCGGCAAGACCGCCCTCCTGACCGCCGCGCGCGCCGAGGCCCGGGCGCACGGGGTGGTCGTCGGCGGCGGGACCTGCGACGCCGACGCGCCGCCGTGGTCCGCCTGGGCCGAAGCGCTCGCCGACCTCGGCGCCGACCCCGTCCACCCCGGGGACCCCGCCCCCGGCCGCGCGCTGCGGGATCGTCTCGCCGCCCGGCGCTGCCCGGTGCTCGTGACGATCGACGACGCCCACCTGGCCGACTCGGTCACCCTCGCCGCACTGCGCGGACTCGCCCGCGCCGGCCTGCCCGTCGGCGTCGTCGTGCTCGTCGCCGGCCGCGAGCCCGACGCCGAGGTCCACCCCGCCTGGGGCGCGACCCACGCCGAGCTCGCGCTCCTCGAGGACGTCCGCGACCTGCGCCTGCCCGAGCTCCCGCGCGCCACGGTGCGGGGCCTCGTCGTCCGGGACCTGTCCGGGCTCGCGCCCGACGGCGCGGAGCGGGTCGCGGCGGCGCTGTGGGAACGCACGCACGGGCACGCCCTGCACGTCGCGGCGCTGATCGAGACGCTCTCCGGTCTCGACGAGCCCGACGGGGAGAAGGCGTGCGACGAGCTCGCCACCGTCATCCCCGGGCGCCTGCGTCCGCTGCTGTCCCACCAGCTCGCCGGGCTGGCGCCCGCCGCGCGGGACGCCCTGGAGGGGCTGGCGGTGCTCGCCCCGCTCTCGCTCGCCGAGCTCGGGACGGTCGTCGGCGGCACGCCGCGGACGCTGTCGACGCTGCTGCGGGCGGCCGCCGACCGGGGCCTGCTGGCGGCCACCGCGGACGGCTTCGCCTTCCGGCACGCCCTGACCCGGGACGCGGTGCTCGACGCCGTCCCCCCGGCGACCGCGCAGGCGCTGCACCACGCCCGGTACGAGGTGCTGGTCGCGGCCGGGGACGCCGAGCCCTTCACGCTGCTGCGCCACGCCGCGGGCGCGGGCCCGCTGGTCGAGGCGCGGGATCTGGGCGACGCCCGGCTCGCGGCGGGCATCGCGGCGTACGGCCAGGGCGCGCTCGACGAAGCCCTCGCGCAGCTCGACGCGGTGCTCGAGACCTCGTGGCCGAGCACGCTCGCCCTGCACCGGGGGCTCGTCCTCGAGGCCCTCGGGCGGCACGAGGAGGCCGACGAGGTGCTCGACGAGGTCGTCGAGCAGGCTGCCGCACTCGCCGCGGTCGACGAGGGCGAGCCCGCGGCGCACCGACGCGAGATCGACGACGCGGTCGTCGCCGCCGTGGGTCACGACGCCATGGGCATCAGCGTGGCCGGACGCCCCCGACGCGCCCGGCGCCTTCGGCGTACCCGCGGGCTGCCGCTGTCGAACCGCCAACGGGCCGAGGTCCTGCGCAGCCTCATCCTCGAGGAGGAGCAGCTCCACGGGGACGTCGGCGACCCCACCGCCCTGCCCGAGCTGCTCGCCCTCGCCGCCAGAGGGTTCGACGACCGGCGCCTGCTCGCCGGCGTCCGGGTCCTCGAGGCCAACCACCTCGTCGACGCGCCCGTCCCCGCCACCCAGCGGCTCGCCGTCTGCGAGCAGGCCTGCAGCCTCGCCGCCGAGGCCGGAGACGACGCCGTCTGGTTCGAGGCGGAGGAGCTGCGCATCGCCGCCCTGCTCGCCACCGGGCGCCAGGACGAGGCCCTCGCCGCGCGCCGCGACCTCGAGCCGCTCGCCGTCGACCGCCACCGTCCGCGGACGATGTGGATGGTCTCCCTGCTCGACGCCGGCCTCGCCCTCGCGCGCGGGGACACCGTCGAGGCCGACGAGGCCGCGCTCGCGGCGATGACGCGCGGCCAGGAGCTCGGGCTCCCCGACGCCGTCGGCGCCTACGGGGTGCACCTGCTCGTCCGGCACCTGCTCGGCGGCACGCTGCCCTCGCTCCAGGGCCTGCCCGCCGGCGCGGCGACGATGTATCCGCTGGTCGCAGCCTGGTCCGCGGCCGCCGCGGTCGACGCCGCCGTGGGGGAGGACCTCACCGGCGCCGCCGCCCACCTCGCCGACTGGCACCGCAAACGGGAGGGACGCGCCGGCGCGCTGTTCGACCGGCCCGGCCTCTGCCTCGCCGCGTGCGCGGCCTTCGCGCTCGGCGACGTCCCGACCGCCGAGGTCGTCCGCCGCGACCTGCCGCCCGACCCCGGCGCGGTGGTGGTGGTCGGCATCGGCTCGGCCACCTTCGGGCCGATCGCGCTCTACCAGGGGCTCGCCGCCGCCGTGCTCGGCGAGCGCGCCGAGGCCCGCAAGCTCCTTGCCCAGGCCGCGGCCGTCGCCGACGGCCTCGGCTGGGCGCCCTGGGCCGAGGCCGCCCGCACCTTCAACCGCGTCGTGCGCAGCCACGGCGGGGGAGGAGCGGGGCGTCCGACAGCAGACCCCAGGGTCCCCCCGACCCTGCCGCCGGACGCCCGTCCGCTCGGGCTGCTCCCGCCGTCCTGACGCACCCCCCTCGTCAGGACGACGGTCGCGATCACCCGTGGCCCCGGACCCCGAGTGGAGGCCGGCCGCGTGGGTCCGCGAGATCGACACTGCCTCGCCTCCTCCGCCGCCCAGGCCCCGAGGTCCGTGACGCAGAGCAAATCCCGTCTCGCTTTCACGGACCTTTCGGGCTGCGCCGGACGGGACGGCGAGGACTCGGCCGAACGGCCCCATCAATCCACCGTGCCGAGGCGTGTCACGGCCTTCGTGCGGCCGCCCGTGCTAGATGCCCCATCACCCATTGGAGGGGTACGAGGAGATCGTCCTGGCCCTGATCGTCGAGGCTCGGAGCGTTACTCGAACGCGATGCGACCTAGACCACATGGCGCTGAACGGGTGAATAGACGTCATAAGGAGCGGCGCGTCGTCACGACACGCCGTGAAAGCCGAATGCTCAGTGTGTAACGGCCCGGCCAAGGTCACGCGATAGCGGGACAACAGCGCCGGGTTCGAAGTTCAACAAAGAGCTCCCCCCGGCGTGGCAGTCGGCCGGACGGCCTCTCACCGTCCGTCGTCAACCGGGGGGACCGCGAAGTGAGCAGTGGCGTCGACATAGCGGAATCGATCGAGTCGGCCGTCCGCCGACCCCTTCCTCGCACGCAGCGTGACCAGCTGTCCGTCGTGCGGGAGCGCCCGCTCACTCTGGTCCCGGCGCAGCGGCCGATCTCCTCGATCACCCCGCAGCCTCTGCCCGCTGCTCGCCCACTGGTCGGCATCCGGGCGGGGCACGGGATCGCTGCGTGGATGGTCGTCCCGCCGGTCGACGGCGTCATGCTGCTGCTACCCCTGCTCTGGGCTCCGCTGAACACCAAGGCGATCTTGCTCATGGCCGCGGTCGCGATGGTCGTCCTCAACGGCACGGGCCGCTTCCGCGCTCGCCTGCACCTCAGCGTGCTGGACGAGCTCCCCTCCCTGGTCGGCCGCCTGCTGACGGCTGCGGCCATCGTCGGCACGCTCTTCGCCCTGTGGAACACGCAGCAGGAGGTCGCGCCCTTCCTCGCGATGATGCTGGGCACCGTCGGCCTGGTCATCGCCGGCCGCGTCGTGACGACGCAGCTCATCCTCACGGCGCGCAAGCGTCGGGTGGTCGCCCACCCGACGATCATCATCGGCGGCGGCGCCCGCGCCGCGGAGATGGCGACGCTGCTGCAGCGCTACCCGCAGTACGGCCTCGCGCCCGTCGGTTTCGTCGACGACGGCCTCACGTGCCCCGCCACGGCGGTGCTGCCCCGACTCGGGCGTGTCGACGACCTGGACCTGGCGGTGGCCGCATCCGGCGCCGACGTGATCCTCATGGCCGACGGTGACGTCTCCGAGGCCGAGCTCCTCGACGTCGTGCGCCGTCCCGACTGCCTCGACTGCGACCTGCTGGTCATCCCGCGGCTGCCGCAGTTCCACACTCAGGCCGGAGTGGTCGATCACATCGGCTCGGTGCCGGTGATGCGCATCCGTACCCCGAAGCTCGAGGGGCCGGCCTGGGCCGTGAAGCGAGCGTTCGACATCGTCGTCAGCGGCTTCCTGCTCCTGCTGCTGGCGCCAGTGATGACGGCCTGCGCGATCGCCGTGCGCTGGGAGGGCGGCCCGGGCGTGATCTTCCGGCAGGACCGGGTGGGCCGTGACGGCCGGCTCTTCTCCTGCCTGAAGTTCCGCTCGATGAAGCCCGCGACGTCGGCGGAATCGGCCACGCAGTGGAATATCGCCAACGACCACCGCGTGGGGCCGGTGGGCAAGGTCCTCCGTCGCTCGTCGCTCGATGAGCTCCCCCAGCTGTGGAGCATCCTCAAGGGCGACATGACCCTGGTCGGCCCGCGTCCCGAGCGCCCCCACTTCGTCAGCAAGTTCTCGACGGAGATCGAGCGCTACGACCACCGCCACCGCGTCCGCGCCGGGCTCACGGGCCTGGCTCAGGTCAGCGGCCTGCGTGGTGACACCCCGATCACCGACCGGGCCCGGTTCGACAACTACTACATCGAGAACTGGTCGCTCTGGCTCGACGCCAAGGTCCTCCTGCGGACCTTCGGCGAGGTGCTCTTCGCCAGGGGCCGCTGATCCCGGCCGCCCCGTCGGGCTGCCCGCTCCTCCTCGAGGCGGAGCGGGCAGACCGTCCCCCCTTCGAGCGATCGTCGGTGTGGTCCCTACCCTCGGTGGCCTACCGTCCGGGACCGACATCCCGAAGGGGGTCACGGAGTGGTCTCGGACTGATCGGGGAATGTAACTGCCCGCAGTCTCGACGAGCCGGCCCGCCGCCGTGCACGTCTCGTCGCGGCTCGGGGGTTGGGGGCGCCTTCGCGGGCGCTCAGCAGGCGGACATGGGGGGTCTTGCCGTGGGGAATCGGTCCGGTGCGCTCGCCGCGCGCTGGTGGGGGGACGACGCACCCGCCACGCACCTGCACAGCGTGCGGGAGTCCGAGTACCTAGGAGCGCAGCCGCCGAGGAACCCGAAGCCGCTCGCCGGCACCCGGTCGGCCCGCGGCCTCGAGGCATGGATGCTCGTCGTCCCGGTCGACGCGGCCACGCTGCTCGCGCCGGTGCTCTGGGCCCCCCACGCCTTCCCGGCCCTCACGGCCCTGTCGGTCGTGTCGATCGGCCTGCTCGTCGGCCGCGGCCGTTACCGGGCCAAGCTCCACCTCTCCGTGCTCGACGAGCTCCCGGGTCTCGTCTCGCGAGGTCTCATCGCGACAGCGATCGTGGCTCTCGCGTTCGTCCTGCGGCACGACGCAATCGCTGCCATCGACTTCCTCGGCCTCGCCGCCACCAGCATCGGACTCCTCGTCGCCGGCCGGTTCGTCACCACGGCCGTCATCCTCAACGCGCGTCGGCGCGTCGTCGTCGCGCACCGCACCGTCCTCATCGGCGGCGGCGAGCTCGCGGCCGAGATGGCCACGCTGCTCGAGCGGTACCCGCGCTACGGCCTCTCGGTGGCTGGCTTCGTCGACGACGGCGACCGCTGCGACGCGTCCTTCGTCACGTCGCATCTCGGAGCCATTGACGACCTCGAACTGGTGGTCGCGGCCAACGACATCGAGGTTCTGCTGGTCACGGAGGGCAAGTTCGACGAGCTCCAGCTCCTCGACTACGTCCGCAAGCCCGACTGCGCGTCCTGCGACCTGCTCGTGGTGCCGCGGCTGCACGCCTTCCACACTCAGACTGGCCTCTCCGACCACGTCGGATCGATCCCGGTGATGCGGATCCGCAACCCGTCACTGTCCGGCGTCGCTTGGCGCATCAAGCGAGCCTTCGACGTGGTGGTGTGCGCTGCGGCCCTGCTGCTCCTGTCGCCGGTCCTCCTGGCGTGCGCCCTCGCTGTAAGACTCGAGGGCGGTCCGGGGATCATCTTTCATCAGGAGCGCGTGGGCCGCGACGGCCGAACCTTCGAGTGTTTGAAGTTCCGGTCGATGAAGCCGACCACGCAAACCGAATCGGCGACGCAGTGGAACATCGGAACGGACAAGCGTGTCGGGCCGATCGGAAAGATCATCCGGCGGACCTCGCTCGACGAGCTCCCGCAGCTGTGGAACATTTTGCGTGGTGACATGACCCTCGTTGGCCCACGCCCGGAACGGCCACACTTCGTGGAGAAATTCTCGGCCGAGTACACGCGGTATGCCTATCGGCACCGCGTCCCTTCCGGCCTGACTGGGCTCGCACAGTAAGTGGATTACGCGGAGATACTCCAATATCTGATCGCGCGCGATTTGACAACTACTACCATCAAGAACTGGTCGTTGTGGCTGGACACGAAGATCATTGCTCGTACGTTGTCGGAAGCGGTACTCGCAAAAGACCGATAAAATAATCTGGCTGTTAGGAGGCCTGCGTGGCTCGTGCCGTCGTCGTCGCCCATGACTGGACAATCAAATATGCAGGTTCCGAGAGGGTAGTTGAACAACTGCTCGAACTGTACCCCGATGCGCCTCTGATAACCTCAGTCGCCGCTGATCCGCCGCTGCCCTTTCTCCAGAATCGTCAGGTGCGCAAGTCGCCGCTGCAGCGCGCGCCCCGCGCGTCCAAGAACTACGAGTACTACCTCCCAGTGATGCCCCTCGCGTGGCGCATGGTCGGACAAGTATCCGAAGTCGACGCAGTCGTAAGCAGCAGTCATGCGTGCGCACACGCCATTCGAGTGCACCCGCATGTTCCTCAATTGAACTATTGTCATACGCCGATGCGCTACGCGTGGGATTTCGAGAGTGAGAAGCACAGATTTCCCGTCGGATCGCGAAGCCTTGCCAAGCAGCTGATGCGTGCCTTCCGGCGGTGGGACAGACGGAAGGCTCAGACCGTAACAAAGTATGTAGCGAACTCGAGCGCAGTGGCTACACGGATAGAGAAATTCTACGGTCGCGCTGCAAGTGTTATTCATCCGCCCGTTGACGTGGACTACTTCTCGCCGACGACCGGCTCCAAGATTCATGAGCCGTACTTCCTTTACGTCGGACGGCTCGTCTCGTACAAGCGTGCAGATCTCGCGGTAGAGGCGTTCGCCGATCTACCGTACCGCTTGGTGGTCGTAGGCGAAGGGCACCTCAGTGCGCGGCTTCGGGCTACCGCAACCCCCAATGTGTCATTTCGAGGAGGTGTTTCGAAATCAGAGTTGAGAGAGCTCTATCGTCATGCGACGGCGCTGGTCTTCCCTGCAGACGAGGATTTCGGCATCACAATGGCAGAAGCGATCGCCTGCGGCACCCCGGTGATCTCGCTCGCCCGAGGCGGAGCCCTCGATATTGTTGAACCAGGTCAGAATGGTTGGCTGATGGAGCGCCCGACTTCTAGCGCGCTGGCGCACCTAGCGAGGGTCGCTGTCGAGAGCAGCCTACCAGCGACTGAAGTTAGTAGTTCGTCTCAACGATTTGCACCAGCTGTCTTCAAAGAGAAGATGGCGGCGGCAGTAGAAGAGATGATCGCGGGGTACCGGCGGGGGGCAAGCATCGGTGCGCCGAGGTCGGGCGGGCCACCCGCGAGGTGGGAGGTGCAGGCGGATGCCTGACAATGGACCCTCACGTGTAGCACCTCCAACTGCCGACGGCACCGGCCGAAGGAGCCCTCGTCACGGCGCGACGGATAGCCCTACGCAGCAGCTTGGGCCCATTGACGGCACCGCCCGCGCGCCCGGCTTTCTGGCCGAGCGGTATATCCCAGACAGCACCGACCGACGTTTCAAGCCTGTAACTGTAAGCGACGTCGCTCGTCGGTGGCGGACGGTCTTGGCATGCGCACTTGTTGCCCTACTTGCTGGGACCGCCTACCTAGTGCTTGCGGGTCCAGGTTACACATCTCGGGCGAGCCTCTTGTTGGCTTCGACCAACCCCTCGGAGTCGTCCGGCCAGGAGACGAGGGCCGACCTCGAGACGGAGTCGCGAGTGGTGGTCTCCGAGCCGATCCTTGCCGCGGCGGGCCGAGGGGTAGGCGCCGACTTCAGGGAACTCGCCGACTCTGTCGAAGCAACGCCGATCACCAACACTCGAATACTGCAGCTCACCGTGAGGGGGCCCACGCCCGAAGAGGCGATGCTCCGGACGGAGGCCATACTCAACATCTATAGGTCTGAGCGAGTCAAGGCGCAGCAGACCGAGATTGACCAGTACCGAGAATACGTTGCTCAAGAGTTGGCCAGGAACCAACAAGCGCGGGACAACGCGAGAGTGAATGCGGGCACACAATCAACCTTGGATGCTCAGCGGTCTCAGCTCCTGACGGACCTCAGTATTGTCGAGGGGGCGGCCCGCTCTAGGACGGGCGGTGTCTCCGTTATCGATCCTCCACAGGCTCCTTCATCGTTCTCGTTCTACCTACTAGCGGCCATACAGAGTATGCTGGCAGCAGGAATTGGCGGTGTGATCGGTGTCGCCATTATTGTTGCACGACTCTCCACGAGTATGTTCGTCGAGACGGAGCGTCAGCTCAGTAGCGTCGTAGGTCTTCCGGTCCTCGCGCGCGTCGATAGAAGCGAGCTGACAAAAAAGTGCGAAGATCAAGGTGAAGAGCCGTCGAATGTCCTCGATTCGAAGGGCTTGGATGCCGTTCGACGAGCTCTCACTTTAGCCAGGTCCCGTACGCATGTTCTTTGCAGCGTTGGTGAGACGAACGTAAACAGACTAGCGGCGCTGAATGTGGCGCTCGGCACGGCGGCTCGCGGCCGCTCGGTCGTCTTGTTCACGACAATGAACTTTCCTGAAGCCGACGAGATGCTGAATGCGGAGAACGCACCCGCTGCTGGACTTGCCGGCTTGAGTCGAGGCTGGACCAGTGTCCGTGAGATTGCGCTACCTCCTGAGCGAACCTCCGTCGCGAACCTTTGGTTCGTACCGAGGAATCCGGACGACGACAATGTTGCGTTGCTCGCGGTGCCCGAAATTCAGCAGGCCTTCTTGGAGTGCTCGCGATGGTGGGGTGTCTGCTACATAGCGTGCGTAGCCGAAGATCTACCACTGCTGGGAGACGCAGCTAAGGCGGTGGTCCTACTCGTTGACCTAGGCAGCACCGACGAAGCGGCGCTCCGGGAGACCGTCCGTGGACATCACGCAGCTGGACACGAACTGGTCGGATTCGTTGTGGCCGAAGGTTAGCATTGACAGTACCGCAGGACGTGAGCAGCAACTACGGCCAAGGCAACTGCGCGGGTCGTGATGTGCTGCAGTCGAAGTCGACGTTGTCCGAGAAGCCGTGGGACGCTGCTCTCTTGACGAAAGCGCGGCGAGGTCTGCCGTTCCTGGCGGCCGCCCTTGCGGGTGTGGTGTCGTCGATCTCTGCCCTTGGGGCACTCGTACTTGGAGTAGGGCTGTCCACGATACTCGTCGGAGTGTTCTGGCCCGGGATGCTCGCGGCGCTGGTTCTACCGGTCGCGTTCTTGACCTATCGGGTCGGCCCGGAGTCGCTCAGCATCAGTGTCGCCGACTTGGCTCTGTTGGTCGTGCTGGCAACTCTAGCTACGCGGGTTGCCGTGGTGCGTGGCTTGACCCTACTCTGGCTGGTACTTAGCTTGTACCTGGCTCTAATGGCTGCTCCGGTGCTTGCGCATCCAACGCTGGGCGCGATAGCGGAATATGCCCACCGAGTATTCTTAGTTGTCGGTTCTGTCCTGGCTGGCGCGATTTGCGCCAACCGACGGGGCCAGATTGTCGCGCTTCGCCTCTTCATCCTGGTAGCGGTTACCTTTTCGATTGCGGCGGATGTACAAGCATTCTCTTTGGAAGGTGGGCCAGCGTATCCCCTTGGCGTCACCAAGAATCATGCAGGCGGGTTGATCTCTATTGGGATTCTCCTGCTCCTGCTCCTGCCGAGGATGTTGCCTCGAGCACCGAGGCTATTGGCTCTCGGCGTTCTGTTCAGCGGACTGCTGTCCACCCAAGCGCGCGCGGGGATCATCGCGTTGGCAGTTGGAGTCGCCTACGTATGCGTGGTCAGTGCTGCTCAGCGTCGCCGACTGATGTTTCCCCTTATAGGGGGCGGGATTCTTGCGGTCACGTCCGTTCTGTCGTTGGAAGCGGAACAAGAGGTTCCGGCGGATGTGTCCCTGAGCTCAACAACCGAACGACTGTCGTACTGGGAGCACGCCCTTGGCGACTGGAGTCGAGCGCCCTTTCTTGGGAACGGGTTGAAGTACTACTTGGACCCAGAGGTTAACTTCCCGGTGCCATTCACCGAGGAGTTTCCAGATGGCGGTCCACCTAATCCCCATAACATCCTGGTCCAGACCTTAGCTGAATCGGGAGTGGTAGGCCTGCTAGCTTTCGTGGGGCTCGTCATCGGAGTAGTTGGTGTCGTTCGCCGTGGGAAAGGTGAATATGCTCTGGCGGCAGAAGCCACTCTGTTGGCGACCGTCTTCATGGGTGCCTTCGATATATTCTGGCTCGCTGGTAGGACGGTTGTTCCTTTCTTCCTAGTTGGCGTGGCGCTATCGCACCCAATTGGACTCGGACGTACTCCGCACGCGGATGACCGTACGCAGAGGACGTGGAAGAGTGCCTCCTGAAGCGCCCTCTGGAGTGAGGCGGGCCAGCTGGATGCTGGTGGATCAGGTAGCCTCGAGCTTCACGAACTTCCTCGCTTCTATCTCAGTCGCCCGCTTGGCAACGACTTCCGAGTTCGGTTCGTTTAGTGTTGCCTTTGCCGTCATTTACGCGCTCCTAGAGTTGCTCCGGCCGCTGGCGCTGGAACCGCTCCTGGTCAGGTTCAGCGGAGCAGCCGGTGACGACCTTCGCCGGGCCTGCAGAGGCGCGATCAGTACGGGCGTCGGTGTGGGCCTGGGCGGGTCACTGGTTCTGTTGATCTGCGCCACGCTGGCAGGTCCCACCTTGTCGAGCTACTTGCTCGTCGGGGGTTTCGCAGTCTTGGTCGTTCTGGTTCAAGACTCGTGCCGGTTCTGCTTAGTTGCAGCGGGACGTACAAGGGCGGCCGCCTTTAATGATGGTCTGTGGGCGATTCTTGCACTTGCTGGCGTCGTCAGCGTCTGGGCTGCCGGCTGGGGACCAGTGAGTGCCATGTTGGCCTGGGCTACTGGAGGTGCAGTCAGCGCAGTTGTAGGGCTTCTACAGACAGGCGTATGGCCAAGCTTCGCTAGTTGCGTTCAGTGGCTGCGATCCAACCGCCATCTGGCGCCACGTTTTGTGCTCGAGTACCTCCTCGACGCTGGGGGGCTTCAACTGGTCTTGCTTCTTGTGGGTGTGATCGGCGGGCTGGCTGCGCTGGGCGCGCTAAATGGCGCTAGGCTTCTACTAGGTCCGGTCGGCATTCTCTTCCTAGCGATGTCTGGCTTCGCGATAAGTGAGGGTGCGAAGTCTCGCGACACTGGAGATCATCGGCTAGTGAAGAAGCTTGGTGGACTAGCTGGCCTACTAGCGGTGCTCCCCATAGCATGGAGCCTGGTTTTGATTGCTCTCCCACCTGCCGCAGGCGCCGCGATTCTGGGAGATACGTTCGCTTCAGCCCGTGAGATACTCCTGATCCTTGCGCTCTATTGGGCTGCGCGAGGTGCGTTGCTAGGGGCGAAGATCGCGTTTCGCGTATCTGGAAGCGCGCGAACTAGTCTTCGTGTCATGGCGATCTCGTCTCCCGTCGTTGCGGTTGCGAGTGTTGGCGGGGCCCTTGTGGCTGGCGGTCTCGGGGCGGTCGTTGGTCTCGCGGGCGCTTCGACTGTGAGCGCGATCTACTCGCTGAGCAAGGTGAGGTCTCAGTTTCCACCTTGCTTGGGCGGGAGCGGTCGGGAGCCGCTGTCACGTAGCGACGGGCTGAACTGAGGAGGGAGAACTTTGGTGGCTGATGTTGACGTGTCGGTAATCGTACCAACCTACAACCGAAAGGCGGCGCTCAAGGCCTGCCTGCGATCGCTTGATGAGCAAACGGTCGCGGCTACTTTTGAAGTGGTTGTAGTTGACGACGGTTCTACCGATGGTACTGTCGCGTCACTCGTAGGATACGAGTCTCGCTTCGAGCTGTATGTCATTGCAGCCGAGCATCTTGGACCTTCTAACGCTCGCAACCTCGGTATCTCGAAAGCTAGGGGTAGGATTCTGGCGTTCACCGAGGATGATGTCGTGGTTGGGCCTGAGTGGCTAGAGCGCTCTCTGCGGTATATCGATTCGGGTGCGGACGTTGTAGATGGTCGGACCGTATACGTCGGCACCGACCGCTCCGTCCGCAGGTTCGAGGATGACGCTACGAGGCCGCCGGCATTCATCCCTTGCAATCTGGTTCTTCGTCGCCAAGTCTATGACGCTGTGGGCGGGTACGATCCAGCCTTCTTTGACAGCGTCCGCGGTCTCTATTTTCGTGAAGATAGCGATTTTGCTTTTAGAGTTTTAGATGCGGGATTCGATGTGCGAGTGGCGCCAGACGTCGTCGTCGAGCATCCGGTTCAATTTGTTAGCTTCCGCGATGCAACCCGGCACACGAGGCGATACGAGCTTGATGCGCTACTTCACAAGAAGCATCGAGTGCGCTATCGGCGGTCGATAGAGATGCGAAATCTGGGAAGGTTTACTATCCCTCGCCCGATGCACTATGTGTGTCTTATCTACGGTTTGAGCATCCTCTCTGCCGTCGTGTCGACTATACTGGGACGTGGTCGGAGTACGATTACATGTGCGGTACTTGCCTGGGGGTGCTCGACCCTTTATAGATTTCGCTATCAAGGCCCGCGCGCGCTGCGGCCCCGATTCGACCGCGAGTCTGCTGGCTTCCTGGTGCTCCCCGGGGTGTACTTGTACTCGATCTGCCGCGGAGCTCTGCGCTATAGGTCTTTCGGCGTTCTTCGGTAGAGGGCTAGACCGCGTTGCGGCTGGTCGAGCCCTGAGGGAGAGCCTGCAAATGGGCGCCTGCATCTCGTGCTGGCTCCTCAAACCACAAGGCTGCTAAAGTGGACGAGATTCGGCGTATTGCTGCTTTGCGTCAGACTAGACCCCGTAGGCTCTCGCTCTCAGGTAGCTCTTATCGTGTCAGTCGTCCTTCCCAGCAGGGGCTTCGCGGCCAGCATGGGTACGGCCTCGTTGTGTCGCTTCCCTACTAGGCGCCGAAAGACACGTTGTGGTAGGTGGTTCGCAGCCGCACGCAGCGCATCTTCAGGGCGGCAACAGGAACGGCTGAGAGAGCAGATTGAGTCGGGACCGAGATTGGCGGGTGGAAGCTCAAGCATGGACGTCTGGAGGCCGATGAGGAGGTTCATCGGGGGAGGTAGGCAATGGGTTGTGCGCGCGGACCGGGACGTGTTGCGGGCGTAAGGCTTCACACTGGTTGGCGACGGCCTGTTAGCGCAGGTCGTTGAGGTTGTTCTGAGGACCGGCTCGTCGCGCCGTCCTCTCCGAGCCGGCGCGGTGGCAGTGGCGCCGGGGGCGTCCGGTGAGGTCCGCGCGGAGGCCGAGGCTTCGTCGCGGCGCGTTGGGCGGCCTCACTGTCAGAAGGGCGGCTCGTCCGGGAGGTCGGTGCGCGACGTCCGGGCTCGCGGCGCGCGCTGCAGGGTTGTGGCGGCCTTCGGCGCGACCTTGGTGAGCCAGTCGGGGTCGGGTGGCTCGGGGTGGTCGTCCCACCCGTCGTCTGGCAGGGGTCGCGGTTGCGCGGTCGGGCAGGGCGTGGGCAGGGGCTCGAGGACGCGGCGGGGCGCGGTGGTGTGGGTGACGCCAGCGCGGGTGCGGATGACGAAGCGACCGGGCGCGGGCTGGCGGACCCGCCAGCCGCCGTGGTGCTTGGCGCGGTGGTGGTGTTGGCACCAGGCGCCGAGGTTCCACGTCGCGGTGGGCCCGCCGACGGCGTGGTCGCGGGTGTGGTCGAGGTCGGCGCGGTGGGCGGACCGGCGGCACGCGGGCGCGACGCAGTGGCGATCGCGGGTGCGGGTCCAGCGGTCGACCTCGACGCCGGGGCGTCGTCGGGCCCATTCGTCGAGGCCGGCGTCGGCGTCGGGTGGGCGGCCAGGTCGGTCGTGGTCGTGGCGGCCGCGCTCGGCGAGACGCTGCTGGAGCTCGGTGAGCAGCGGCGCCCAGACGCCGTGGTCGTCGGGGCGCAGGCCGGCGAGCACCGTCGTCGGGACCTGGAGCTCCACGATCGCGGCGGTGCGTCGACTGCCGTGCCCCCGCGTCCGGTGCCGGCCGCGGGGGCCGGGATGTCGCGCGGGGCGGCGGCGGGCGAGCAGGACCTGGTCGAGCCGGCCGTCGGGGTCGGTGAGCACGACGCGCCACTCGCCGTGGCGGTGGCCCCACAGCAGCGCGCGGGCGTCGTGGGGGAGGACCGCGCCGTAGCCGGTGACGCTGCCCGGGAGCTCGTCGAGCCCGAGCGCGGTGGTGAGGCGCAACCGGACCTCGACGGAGCCCTGACGCAGACAGCCCGGCGTGCGGTCGAGGGCCGCAGGTGGCATCGCGGGCCCGGGCGGCTCCGGATCGTCCGGGAGGCCGGGCAGCTCGAGTCGACCCTGCCCGGGCGTCGGGCGGCGGGACGAATCGGCAGGAGCGTCGTCGGCAGCGGGGCCAGCGTCTCCGTCGGGGTCGAGGGGCCCGTCGTCGGGGCTGTCGCCCGGCCCATCGTCCGGGTCGTGGCCGGGGTCGTCGTCGGGCCCGTCCTTGTCGTCGCCGCCCTCGTCGTCGGACGGCTCGGCGGGCCGATCCTCCGTGGGGGACGGCTCCGCGTGGTACTCGGCGGCGAGCAGGAGCGCGATGTCGCGGTCGGTCATGCCGGCGGTGGAGCCGTCGAGCAGCCGCATCCCGACCTGGAGGCGCAGCGCCCCGATCGGCGTGAGCACCCCGAGGTGGCGCACCGCCGCGGCGAGCGCGTCGATGCGCGCCTGGGAAGCGATGCCGTCGGGGGTGGGCGCGTCGCAGAAGGACAGGTTCGCGGTGCCCGACGGGTTGGGCGACAGCAGCACCCTCGCCCGCGACTCGGCGCGCTTGCGGCGCCGCTCGGCCCAGTCGGGATCGAGGGCGAGCACGACCTGCTCGAGACGCTCGCGCAGCGCGCCCACCGGTAGCTCCGGCGCCTCGGGCAGCACGAGGCGGCAGGCGGCGTGGGCGTGGTCGTCGGACAGGTCGCTGGTCCACTCGCAGAACGTGCGGGCCTTGGGCTCGTCGATGCGGCCCTCGTGGAGCGCGTCGCCGACCTCGGGCAGGCGGACCAGCAGGTCGTCGGCCAGGTCGAGCTTGCGCGCCGACATCGTGCGTGACCAGCCCAGCAGCCCCGAGACCTCGTCGCCGGAGAACTCGTCGAGCCCGGAGCGCCGCTCGGTGCGCGCGGCCTCGGCGCGACCCAGGTGGTGCAGCGCCTCGAGCAGCTGCGCGGTGGCCCGGCTCTGCAGCTGCCAGCGGGCGCGCACGTAGGCCGCGAGGTCTTCCCCCGTGAGCGACGCCGGCGCGACCTCGTCGAGCCGGTCGACCAGCCGCGCGTCGAGCGCGCACTCCGGCAGCTCGGCCGCCAGGCCGGGCCGCAGGTCGTGGTCGATGCTCACGTCGATGACGGTAGAGCCCACCCCCGACAACGTTGTTGATCACAGATCGCGGTGGTGACCGGCGGCGGGGAGACCGCCGGCCGGCGGCCGGGCGTCACCGCCCGACCGCCGGGGAGGCGTCCGGACCGCACACGTCGGCGGTGCGGACCTCGACCTTGCCGACCCGCACGTCGCCGTCGCGGTGCACGACGACACCGCCGGTGATGGTGCGGGCCACGTCGTCGCATTCAGCCCCGACCCCCACCGCGATGGGGGCCGGAGCCGGTCCCGGCTCCGCCTCGGGGGCCGCCACGAGCACGAGCCCGGCGACGATCCCGACCCGGCCAGCGCCGCGGCGGCGCCCAGGAGGACCTCCCGGGAGAGGGAACGACGCGCGTCGGCCACCACGGCCCGCCACGGCCCGCGATCCAGCGGGGCGGCGATGGCCTCGGTCCTGACCGCGTCCGGGCCCGGCACGGCGTGGACGGGACCGACGGCGTGGCCCGGCACGAAGGTGTCGGCGGTGTGCAGCGAGCCGGCCCGGACGTGATCCATGATGGGTCCCCCTCCGCCCGAGTCCGGGCGTTCCTGTGGAGACCCGATCGGCCTCCGTCGGGGAGGAACGCTAGGCAGCGGATCCGCCGCGACCCATCCCCGAGCGTGGGGGTGGTCGGTGCTCGGCCGGCGATCCGGCGGTGCGTACGGGAGGGGCCTGACCAGCGATTCCTCTCGTCGGCAACCCCTGGGCTCGGGGGTCGTCCCGGACCCGCCCGATGACCACAGTCCGTCGCGTCGCACCACTCCGACCGCGAAGGCAGGTCACCATGTCCGCGATCACCAGCACGAGACTCGCCCGAGGGATCGTCGCCGCCGTCACCGCCGCGCTGCTCGTCGGCGGTGCCGGCCCGGCCGCCGCCGACGACACCGAGAACAGGAGCTACCCCGGCTGCCCTCTCCTGCTCGAGGGCCAGACGAGCAGCTGCGTCGAGAGGCTGCAGCGCGACCTCAACGCCGTCGACCCCGACTACGCACTGCCCGAGACCGGGTTCTTCGGACCGGCGACGCGGACGGCCGTGCTGGACTTCCAGGGTTGGCGCCGACTGCCCGCGGACGGCAACGTCGGGGGTCTCACGGCGGACGCCCTGGCGCGGGAGGTCGGCGAGCCCGGGGAGGCCGGACCTACCGAGCCGCCGCCGGACTCGTGCCGGGAGGGCGACCGGGACCAGGCGACCGAGCTCGCGGATCGAGGGTTCACCACGGTCCGGGAGCAGACCCTGCGGGGCGGCGCCTACGACGGGCTCACGGTGTCGGTCCGGGCGTCGGACACGATGCCTGGCTGCGCCTGGGGCCTGATCTCCGCGCAGGACGACCCGCTCAGCCTCGAGGTGCACGAGGTCTGGGTGGACCGGTCCCTCGACGGCGGCGCCACGTGGGAGCAGCAGCCGGAGACGACCACGCAACTGTTCTCCGGGGTGACACACACCGGGGTGTACGACGCCACCGGGCCCGTGTCGATCCGCGTGTGCGGCGTGAGCTACCACCAGCCGCTGAGCGCGCCGTCGGGGGAGCCGCAGTACGAGGTCCCGGACCAGAGCCCGTACGTCTGCACCGGCTGGTGGACCCAGGGCTGAGGCACCGAGACCGTCGGGTCGCGCCAGGGCCGCGAACGCCTGGATCGATGCTCCGTTCGACTGACTTCGGTCGGACGATGCGCGTGACCCTCCGTTGTGGCTAACGGCGACACCGAGATGGGCGATGCCCCCGCGGACACCGGTTCGGAACCGACGCCGCGGGGGGCGCACACCATGGAGAACGAGCCGTTCGGCGACTACGTCCTGCAGGAGCTGCTGGGACGCGGCGGCATGGGCGAGGTGTTCCGGGCCTACGACACGAAGCGCAAGCGCACCGTGGCCCTCAAGCGCCTCCCGGCCGTCCTAGCCCGGGACGACACGTTCCGCCGGCGATTCCGCACGGAGTCCGAGGTCGCCGCGCGCCTGAACGACCCGCACGTCCTCCCGATCCACAACTTCGGCGAGATCGACGGGCGGCTGTTCATCGACATGCGTCTGGTCGCGGGCTCCGACCTCGCCGCGCTGCTGAGCCGCCGCGGACCCCTCGAGCCGGCGGTGGCGGTCGACGTGCTCGCTCAGGTCGCGAGTGCGCTCGACGCCGCGCACCGGGACGAGCTGGTCCACCGCGACGTGAAGCCGTCGAACGTGCTCCTCGTCCTCGACGAGGCGGATTCCGAGATCGGCTTCGCCTACCTCACCGACTTCGGCGTCGCCCAGGTCGGCGGGGAGGACACCTCGCTGAGCACCACGAACGCAGTGGCCGGGACCCTCGACTACATCGCGCCCGAGCGGTTCACCAGCCGCCGGGCGGGCCACCGCGCCGACATCTACTCCCTCGGCTGCGTCCTGTACGAGATGCTCACCGGCGACCGGCCGTTCCCGGTGCAGAGCCTCCCCGAGGCCCTGCACGCGCACATCTACCTCCCGCCGCCGAAGCCGTCGGACGCCGTGCCCGGCGTGCCGGCGGGGTTGGACGCCGTCGTGGCCCGCGCCATGGCGAAGTCGCCCGACGACCGCTACCCGACCTGCGCCGCCATGGCGGCGGACGCGCGCGCCGCGCTCGCCGGCCGGCAGGTCGAGGACGGTGTCGGACCGGCGGTCCTCCCGGAGGCGCTCATCCCGACGGCCGACCCGGCGCCGGCTGACGTGCGAGCGGCCGCCGCGCCCTCGACGCTGCCCCCCGCGAGCGGAGCAGAACCCGAGGACGCGAGGGGTATCGAGCAGGACGCCGCGGGGCCGGGGCTCGGCGCCACCCCCGCCGCGGCCGCCTCGACGGGCGACGCCGCACCCGCACCGAAGCCGGCGGTGTCGCCCGACGCGCCGACGGCCCGACCGCCGATGGCACCCGCCGCGCCCCCACAGCCACCGGCGCCGGTGTCCCCCGCGCGCCCGCGGCGCCGGCCGCTCGCGACGGCGGCCGCGGCCCTCGGAGCGGCGGCGGCCATCACCGCCGCCGTCGTCGTCGTCGACTACGTCGCCTCGCCCGGGGAGAGCCGCGCCGACACCGTGACGGCGGAGGTCGCGCCGGCGCCGGCGTCGGTGCCGGCAGCGCCGGTGGCGGCGCCCATCCCTGCCGTCGACGGGGTCTTCGCCGGCCGGACCAGCAACAACGAAATCACCGTCGCCGTCGCCACGAGGAACGGCCAGGTGGCCGCCTACATCTGTGACGGCGAGTCCGTCGAGGCATGGCTGGACGGTGACATCCAGAACCGCGAGGTCCGCCTCCGCAACGCCAAGGGCGCCGTGCTCTCCGGAACGGTCACCGACGAGGCCGCCTTCGGGACGATGACCGTCGGTGGTCGCACGCTGCCGTTCTCCGCCCAACTGGCACCCGCGCCGGCCGGCCTCTACGAGGCGCGGTCGGAGAACACCCGCACCGGCTGGATCGTGCTGGCCGACGGCTCGCAGGTCGGGCTGAGCCAGACCAACGGGGTCTCGACGCCGGCACCGGCGCTCGACCCGGCGACCGGGACCGCGCAGGGTCCGAACGGGCCGATCCAGGCGGTCGCGCTGACCGGCGCCGAGTGAGGCGGCCGACCCGTGACCGCTGAGCCCCTCGTCGGGGATGCCCTGGCGCGCGTGGCGGGCACCGACGGCCACAGCGCGGTGCTGACCGCCCGTCGCCACCTCACCATCGGCCGCGACGCCGGCTGCGACATCAGCTTCCCGCAGGAGGCGCGGCTGTCACGCCGAGCCGTGCACCTCTCCTGGAACGGGTTCGGGGTCGTCATCGCCAACGTCAGCCGCACCCACGGTCTGACCGTGACCGCCGCCGCCACGACCGCCCGCCTGCCCAGCCGGTCGGCGTCCGGACCCACCACCGGCTTCTTCCTCGCGAGTGGCACGGCCACCATCGCCGGGCCGTCCTGGCCGGGCTCGCCGTTCCTCGTGACCGTCGAGGTGGGTGGGGGTGAGGTCGCCGCCGGCAGCGCGCTCAACGTGGCCCTCTCCACGACGCACCAACCGTTCCGCCTGAGGACCGACACCAAGGAGTTCCTCACGGCGCTGATGCTCTGCCGACCGCGGCTGGAGGATGCGGCGGCCGCCGTGACGCCGCTGCCGGTCCCTCAGCTCACCCGGCAGATCCTCGAGGTCACGAACAGCTGGCACCTGGTGCGCGAGTTCGATGTCGACGAGTCGGTGCGCAAGACGCTGACCGGTCGCGTCCACGAGCACCTCAAGGGGCTGCGGGCGAAGGTGCTGCGCCACGGCCTGGTACCCGAGGGCACCGCCCTGTCGCCCGCCGCGCTCGTCGAGGTCCTGGTCGCGAGCGAGGCGCTCACGCCGGTGCACCTCGAACTGCTCACCGACGACGCGTGGCTCGAGTGGCAGGAGTCCCAGTGGTGGGAGAGGTGAAGACGGCCCCACGGCTTTAGCGCGAGACCGTCGACGACTTCGCGCGATCGGGTCTCCCGGAGATCGTCCTTGTGTCACGCTCCGGGCGACCCTGTGACGCGCGGGAGGGGGAGGTGCGTGGACGAGCGGCGGTGGGGCTGTGCGGGGCTGAGCGACGAGGAGTTCGAGCAGTTCGCCGTGTCGGCTCCGTCGCGGCCTGCTCCGGTTGCCTCGAGGTCCCGGACCGACGTCGTCCACGTCGAGCTCGACCCGGTGCGCGTGGCCGTGGTCCAGGACTGGCAGGCCACGGTTGACCCGCGTCGGTTGGGCGGCGAGGTCGTCGTGGCGACGGGGCGGGCGGTGGCGCGGGCGCTGGAGCAGAGCCGGCACGCCCCGCCGACCCCGCCGATGGAGCCAACCGCTCCCGACCTCGCCCCCTGGCAGGGCTCGCTCGCGCGCCTGCTCGCCGAGGCTCGTCGAGACCGCGACCGGTACACGGCCGCGGCGGCGTCGTTGGCGCACCGGGTGGTGATGCGGAGAAGCGCGGGCGGGCACGTGGCCGGGACCGCGGGGGGCGGGGTGGTCACCGCGGTGGAGGTCGACGTGGCGTGGGCCGGCGGCGCCCAGGTGCGCGACCTCGAGCACGAGCTCACCGACGTGCTCGCCGGGCTGCGTCGGGACGCCGTACCCGAGGCGCTGCGTCACGCACCGTCGCACCCGGCGGCGGTCGCGCTCCGGCAGCTCGCGGCGGACCCCGCCCTGCTCGTCCGGGCGGCCGGGATGCGGCCGTGACCTCCCCCGAGGAGGGCGTCGACGTCGAGCTCGAGGCGCTGCGCGCCGACGCGGCGGTGTGGCGCGGCGCCGCCGGCGAGCTCGAGCGACGCCGACCGCACGTGCAGGGGATGCTCGTCGCGCCGGCGGCGTTCTCGCTCTGGGGAGTCGACGCGGGCCTCGACCGGACCTACGAGGAGGTCCGCGCCCGGATGGAGGCGCTGCTCGACCAGGGCGGGCAGACCTTCTCGGCGCTCGCCGACACCCTCACCGCCGCCGCGGACACGTACGACCGCGAGGACGCGGCGGGCGCGCACCGGTTCCGCGCGGGCGACGGGTAGGTCGCGGTGACGGTCGTCGACGACGCGCGCGCCGAGTTCGAGGAGCTCCGGCGGGGGATCCGCGAGTTCTTCGCCGCGGTCGACGACGCCCTGCGCGAGGCCGCAGTCGCCCCCGTCGGCACTCCGGGCAGCCCGGGCGGGCCGGTGTTGATCTCGCCCGAGCTGATGGAGGCGATCCGCCAGGGGGTCCGGGACATCCAGGCGCAGGTGCAGCCGCTGCTCGACCGCGTCCAGCAGCTCGTCGACCAGCCCGGCGACCCCGAGCGGCTGCGCCAGGCGGCGATGGGCTGGCAGGTCATCGGCAACGACCTCGGCACGACGGCGGGCACCGTCGGTCTCGACCGGATGCGCGCGACCATCGAGTGGGAGGGCAGTGCCGCGGCGGCCTACCAGGCCCTCGTGCCGCGGCAGGGCGCCCAGCTGACCGCGATGAAGGCCCAGTGCCTCGCCCTGGCGACGTCGCTGAACGCCCTCGCCGACCAGATCGAGGCGTTCTGGTTGGCGATCGTCGCCGCGCTCGTCCTCCTGGGCTTCACCTTCGCCGCGGCGGTCGTGGCGGCGGTGTCCGTCGTCGGCATCCCGGCGGCCATCGGCGCCCTGCTCATCGCCGTCACGGGTGGTGCCTCGGCGATCGCGATCGCCGTCCAGCAGCTGAACGCCATGACCGATCGCATCGCGACCGAGCAGCGGGCCATGGCGCAGTCGCTCCACGACGTCGGCGCCACCTGGCCCGCGCCGAACCCGACGGCCTCCGCGGCGATGGCCGACGCGAGCGTCACCGACGGCGACGGCGCGGAGTGGAGGCCGAACCGGTGATCGCTCCCGAGGAGGAGTGGGAGTGGGTCGGCGAGCACCGGTCCGGGCGCATCCGTGCCGTGGCGGCCGTCGTCGCCGTGGTCACCGGGGTGGCCGCCGTCGTCACCGTCGTGCTGCTGCTCCGGGCCTACGGTCGGATGCCGACCTTCTCGTCGTACCCGCCCGGCCCGCTGTACCTGGTCTTCGGGCTCTTCGCCCCGTTCGCCCTGCTGATCTCCGCGTACGGGGCGCTCCTGCTCCGGCGGTGGGCGCGGGAGGGCTTCCTCCTGCCGAGCGGGGTGGTCCGTGCGCGGCGCGGCTCGATCGCCTGCGTCCTCGCCGGCCTCCTCGCCCTGGGCGGGACCACCCTGGTGACCCGTCCGCCGTTCGACGACCTCGCGCTGGTCACCCTGCCGGCGGTCGTCATCACCGTCCTCCTGGCGGTGCTGTACGCCCCGCTGCTCCGTCGCCCTCGCGATTAGGGCTGCGTCACGGACCGCCGACCGCGAGCGGGGCGTCCGGGGTGCGGACCGGCTCGCGGAGGCCGAGCTCCTCGGCGGCCCGGTCGGCCATGGCCTGCTCGCCGAGGGCGTTGGGGTGCACGACGACGGGGTTGGTGCCGGCGACCGCGGGCTCGACCCAGCGGGTGCCGATCGGCTGGCAGGCGTCGTGGCCCTGGGACGCCGCGGTGACGTCGACGTAGGTCACGTCGGTGGCCTCGGCGGCGCGGCGGACGGCGTCGTTGAGGGTGGCCTGGATGTCGTTGATGTACGGGACGTCGCCGCGCGCGACGGGCATGACCGGGTAGCAGCCGTCCTCCTCGGGGAGGATCTGCAGGTAGCCCGCGATCGCGATCCGCGCGTCGGGCGCCGCGGCCTTGACCGTCTCGAGCGCCTCGACCAGCGACGGGTACGTGACGTCCTCGATGGTGTCGGTGAACCGGTCGCCGTTCTGCTCCTCGCAGGGGTTGCCCCTACCGAGGGTCAGTGCCGCCGCGGTCGTGCAGGCCTGGATGGTGCCGATGAAGACGCCGCTGTCGTTGCCGCCGATCGTCATCGTCACGACGTCGGTCGACGTCGAGAGCGCCTCCACCTGCGGCGGGACGCCGGGGTACTGGGCCTCGGTGAAATGCCGGGTCTCGGCCGCGCCGCAGGAGACGTCGGTGAAGGCGTCGCTCTCGATGCCCCAGCGCGCGGCGAGGACGTGGCCCCAGTTGCGGGCCGACTGCAGGCACTGCGGCGGCGCGCCGGGCGCGGGCGGCAGGACGCCGCTCCCGGCGCTGTAGCTGTCGCCCATGTTGACGTACTCGACGACGCCGGTCCCGCCGCCGTTGCCGCCACCACCGCCGCCGCCTCCGGGACCGTCGCCGTTGTCCGCGAGCGCGGCCGGGAGGCCGAGAGCCGTCAGGCCGACCGCGGCGACCAACGTGACGAGTCCGCGCCGCAGGGGTCCGATCGGTGCCACCGTGTGCCCTTCCGCCGGCCCGGTTCACCGTCGGCGCGGCGCGATCGCGCCGCCGGAGGGCCGTCTGTGATCCGGACAACGAGCGGATCACGCGGACGTCACGCGATCGGAGTACGACTGAGGGGGTTTCGGGTCGGGGGCGCGGCGTCGGCGTGGCGGACACGGCGGGTCGCGGCCCGTAGGCCAAGGTGACTCGACCGCGGTCGCGCTCGTGCGCCGGGGACGCCGTCGAGGTGAGGAGTGGCATGCGCCAACGCCGCGGTCTCTCGTTGGGGACCGTTCTCTACCTGATCATCGGTGTGGTCGTGGCCCTGTCCAACGGCTACGGGATCACCGACTTCTCCTCCTTGCTGTCCTTCCTCCTGGCCATGTTCCTGTGGCCCCTCGTCCTGCTCGGGATCGACCTCAACATCAATCTCGGGGCCTGAGCGTCACCGGTCCGCCGTCCCATGACGGTCGGATCACCCGAACGAGTGGCTACTTCTCCGTAGCAATCCGTCATTCCGATGACGATGAGTGGTCGAGCGAGACCCACACGGGGTCCGACCGCTCAGTGCTTCGGTGGACGGGGGATGGCCATGAGCGAGGCAGAACGCCCGCGCGGACCGGTGTTCGTGGACGCGACGGGACGGCGCCGCCGCGGGGTGACGGTGATCGGCTACCTCGGGGCCTCGGCGGCCACCGCGTACCTCGCGGCCTTCGGGATCACGCTCGGCTCGAGTGCCGGGTCGCTGCACACGACCGGCGCGGCGCTGACGCCGAGCCCGGCCACCGTGGACGAGGGCGTCGACGACGCGTCCGATGAGCCGATCGAGGGCGCCGGGCCTGTGGTCGAGGTGGCGGACACGCAGGACCACGGGTCGCGCCCGGTGCCGCACCGCGAGCGGGACGCGGCCGACCGCGTCGTCGCCGCGCCGGCTCGGTCCTCGCTGGTGCCGCTGCGGGACGTCACGCCGCGGGCGGCGGCGGGCGCGCCCCGGCCGGCGGCCGCCCCCGCGCCCGCGGTTCAGCCCCGGCCGAGCGCCGCTTCGACGCCGGGCACGACGGGCGGCTCGACCGCCGGCGGCACCGGCACGCCGTCGGGCGGGCCGTCCTCGGGCGGGTCGTCCCCGGGCGGCACGACCACGGGCGGCGGCGCCTCCAGCGGCGGCAGCACGGGCAGCGCGACCGGCGGCAGCACGGGTGGCACGACCGACGGCGCGACCGGTGGCGGGACTCCGTCCACGGGCACCCCGACGCCCGGAACCACGGGCACCGGGAGCACCACCACCCCGACGCCCAGCACCACGGTGACCGACCCGGCCACCGCCGACGTGCTCGCCATCGGGGCGTGAGCGTGTCCCGTCACCGCTCCGCGGCACCTCCCGCCCGCGGCCTCCCGCCGGTGCGCCACCCGCACCGCGCCCCGACGACCGACTCCGGATGGCGCCGGCTCCGTCCCCGCCCCGCCGTGCTGTTCGTCGTGGTCGCGCTGTTGATGTTCGGCTCACTGCTGCTGGTGCACGGGCTCGCCCGGTCGCAGGTCGGGGTCGACGCCACCGGTGCGCACCAGGGCACGCGGGCCCACGACGAGGTCCCGGCGGCGATCACCGACGGCGGGCCGGTCGTCGACGCCCGCGGCGAGACGCCGGTGAGCGCGCGGATGCCGGCGCGCACGATCTCGCTGACCTTCGACGACGGCCCCGACCCGACGTGGACCCCGCAGGTCCTCGAGGTGCTGCGCCGCCACCAGGTGCCCGCGACCTTCTTCGTCGTCGGCTCGATGGCCGCCCAGCACCCCGACCTGCTGCGCGACATCCGCGCGGCCGGCTCCGAGGTCGGCGTGCACACCTTCACCCACCCCGACCTGTCCGCGGCGTCGGACCTGCGCATCGACCGCGAGCTCTCCGAGACCCAGCTCGTGCTGGCCGGCGCGCTGGGGGAGTCGAGCTACCTGCTGCGCCCGCCGTACTCGTCGACCGCCGACGCGGTGGACAACGACGCCCTGCGCTCTTACCGCGCGGCCGGCGCCGACGGCTACGTCACCGTCCTCTCCGACGTCGACAGCCGCGACTGGGAGCGGCCCGGAGTCGACGCCATCGTCCGCAACTCGACCCCGGCGCACGGCGCGGGCGGGATCGTGCTGCTGCACGACGCGGGCGGCGACCGGTCCCAGACCGTGGCCGCCCTCGACCGCCTCATCCCGGAGCTCAAGGCGCAGGGCTACCGGTTCGCCACCCCGGAGGCCGCGGTCGGCCTGCCGCTCGACAACCAGCCCGTCAGCACCGTCGACCACCTCCTGGGCAGCGTCCTCATCGGCCTGGTCGCGATCGCCGGGGTCGTCGTCGACGCCCTGACGTGGCTGCTGGTCGTGGTCGGCGTCCTCGTCGTCGCGCGGCTGGTGCTGATGCTCGTCGTCGCCGTCCGCCACCACCGTCGCCGGCACCGGCCCGGGTTCTCGTGGGGGCCGCCGGTGACCGCGCCGGTGTCGGTGATCGTCCCGGCCTACAACGAGAAGGAGAACATCGCCGCGACCGTGCGCTCGCTGGTCGCCTCGACGCACCGGGTCGAGGTGATCGTCGTCGACGACGGCAGCACCGACGGCACCGCGGAGATCGTCGAGGGGCTGCGGCTACCGGCCGTGCGGGTGATCCGGCAGGTCAACGGCGGCAAGCCGGCGGCGCTGAACACGGGCATCGCGCACGCGCGCCACGAGCTCATCGTCATGATCGACGGCGACACCGTCTTCGCGCCGGAGACCGTCGGGCGGCTCGTGCAGCCGTTCGCGGACCCGGCGGTGGGGGCGGTCGCGGGCAACGCCAAGGTCGCGAACCGCGGCGGGCTGCTCGCGCGCTGGCAGCACATCGAGTACGTCATGGGCTTCAACGTCGACCGCCGCGTCTACGACGTCCTGCGCTGCATGCCGACGGTCCCGGGCGCGATCGGGGCGTTCCGGCGGCGGGTGCTGCTCGAGGTCGGCGGGGTCAGCGACGACACCCTCGCCGAGGACACCGACCTCACGATGGCGATCTGCCGCGGCGGCTGGCGCGTGGTCTACGAGGAGACCGCGAAGGCCTGGACCGAGGCGCCCGCGACCCTCGGCCAGCTGTGGCGACAGCGCTACCGGTGGAGCTACGGGACGATGCAGTCGATGTGGAAGCACCGGCGCGCGGTGCTCGAGTCGGGCGCCTCGGGTCGCTTCGGGCGCGCGGGGCTGGGGCACCTCGCGGTGTTCCAGGTGCTGCTGCCGCTGCTCGCGCCGCTGGTGGACATCTTCCTGGTCTACGGGCTGCTCTTCCTCGACCCCGTGACGACGCTGGTGGCGTGGTCGGCGGTGCTCGGGGTGCAGCTCGCGGCGGCGGTGATCGCCTTCCGTCTCGAGCGCGAGCCGCTGGGGGTGCTGTGGCTGCTGCCGCTGCAGCAGATCGTCTACCGGCAGCTGATGTACGCGGTGGTGATCCGGTCGGTCGTGACGGCGGCGGGCGGCATCCGGCTGGGGTGGCAGAAGCTGCGGCGCGTGGGCGGGCTCGAGGTGCACCTGGCGTCGCCGCCGCCGGAGCGCCCTCCTCAGCAGCTCGTGGTGCTCAGGCGAGGCTGAACCGATCGCCGGCGAAGTCCCACGTCAGGGGCGTGTCCAGGTCGAAGCGCCGCTCGCGCAGCAGCGTCTCGAGGGTGTCGACGCGGGGGATCGACTCCCGCCACACCTCGGTGGTCTCCTCGTTCGCCGGGTCCTGCAGGTGGGCGCGGCGGACCTCGAGGAACCGGCCGAGCCAGGTGGCGGGGTCGGGCTGGGCGCCGGTCTCGGTGATCAGCGCCTGGAGACCGTCCGGGCCGCCCCGCCCGTGCTGCACGGCGGTGTCGAGCACGACGAGCTGGCCCAGGCCGGTGACCTGTCCCGCGCCGCGCGCCAGGTCCAGGGCGGGGCGGAAGTAGAGGTCGTCGTAGATCGCGTCCTGGGCCTGGTCGAGCCGCGGGTCGGTCTGCGACGTCGAGCGCCACACGTCCTCGAAGCCGTCGAGCCCCCGCGTGCTCGAGCCGCCCCCGGCGGCGTCGATGCGCTCGAGCGGTCGCACGAACCGGGTCAGCGGCGTCGCCCCGCCGGCGCTCGCCTCGTAGCGCCGCACCACGAGCAGGAGGTCGTGGGTGCCGCTGGTGAACCCGGCGCGGCCCGCCGTGATGCCCCGGCCGTCGCCGAGGCGCTGGGCCTGCGCGTAGGGGAGGTCGACCGTCGAGTTCTCGAACGTGCTGATGACGGCGTCGGCGACCCGGCGGCGCTGGGGGTCGAGGAGCCCCTCGGGGCGGGCGGCGACCGCGTCCGGGGTGCTGCAGGCACCCAGGGCCACCGCCGCCAGCGCGCTCCCGACCAGGAAGCCGCGGCGGTTCGTCCTCACGCGGGGACCCGCTCGATCACCGGCGACACCGTAGGCCATCGAAGGGAGCAGCGGGAGCCGCGGGGTCGAACGGTGTCACCGCTTCGTGATACCACCGCTGCCCCGATCGAGGCGCAGAGGCCTCATGATGGGCTACATCTCGTCACGGGGGGTGACGGGCGGGGAGGGGTCGCCCGGCGGCCTCGAACGGCCGTGGGGGCGACCGTGGCGATGTCGACGCTGTGGTGGGTACTGGTGGCCGTCGTGGCCTGGTTCGCCGTCGGCCTGGTCATCGCCCTCGTCGTGGCCCGGGTCCTCGCGCACGTCGAGGCCGACGAGCGCGGGACGTCCCGCACGCAGCGCCGGCTGGGCGAGCCGGAGGATCCCGACGTGCCCGCCCCGCGTGACGGGGCCCACGACGAGGCGGAGGAAGCCGCTCACCGCCGGTCGCGCGGGCAGGCGCCGACCGGCGAGTGAGGCATGCCCGGCTCCGGCGGCTCCCCCCGAGCCGCCGGAGCCGGGAACGCGGAGCCGGTGCCGACGCCCCCCCGACGTCGTCCCCGCGACACGCCGCCCTGCGCCCCCCAGCGCCTCTCGGACGTGTGCACCGCGCTCCGCGGCCAGCTGGACTCACACCCCCACGTGCACCAGCACCAAGGGGACGTCGTCCGGATCCCGGAACACGAGGTAGGCGTACGGCTCCGGCTCGGCGACGTCGACGACGCCGCCGTGCGCGACCCCGAGGCCGTCGAGCCACGTCGCCCAGGCGTCGAGCTGCCTCCGGCTCGCCACCGAGAAGGCGGTGTGGCTGCAGCGTCGGCCGAGGGCCGGGGCCTTCAGCTGGATGGCGACCCCGGACTCCGGGTCGGAGAGCACGACCGTGTCCGGCCCCTCGTCCTCCGGGCACGGCGCGGACGTCCGGGTCAACCCGAGCACCCGCTCGTACCACGCCGCGCTGGTGTCGACGTCCGTGATCGCCGGGGAGTAGTGGTGGAAACCGGCGAACTGCGGCCGTTCGGTGCCGATCACCGCTCCCACCTCCCCGTCGAGCACCTTCCGTGTTCGTGGATCACTCTGACGGGTGACGGTTGAATGCGGTACTAGGGAGGTCCCTCACCCGCATCTCGACGGCGCGTGAACTCCGCGGCCAGCTCGGTCCGCGAGCGCACGCCGAGCTTGCGGTAGATGCGCGTCAGGTGGGCCTCGACGGTCTTGCGCGAGACGAAGAGCGCCGACGAGGTCTCGACGTTCGAGAGCCCCTCGGCGACGGCGCGCGCGACCTGGAACTCCTGCGGGGTGAGCGACTCGAGCCTGTTCTCCTCCGCCGCCTCGGGCGCGGCGCCGCGGTGCCCGGTCGCGGCGAGCTCCGTGCGGGCGCGCTCGACCCAGGGTCGGGCGCCGAGCGCGGCCAGCGCGCCCTCCGCCTCGAGCAGCAGCGGGCGGGCCGCGCCGGGACGCCGCCAGCGCCGGCGGACCTCGGCCTGGGCGAGCAGCGTCCGGGCGCGCTCGTACGGGGCGACCAGACGGCCGTGGGCCCGGTGCGCGGCGGCGAACCAGTGCTCGGCCTGCTCGTGGTCGTCGGCGAGCAGGCCGCGCCCGCGCGCCGCCATCGCCTCGGCGTACGCCGACCCGGTGCGCTCCGCGTGTCCGGCGACCCAGGCCACGACGTCCTCGGCGGCCGCCCGGTCGCCACTGCGGGCGGTGGCGTCGACGAGGTCGCCGGCGAACGGGATGGCGACGTCGCAGACGGACCCCTGGCGCTCGACGAGGGTGCGGGCCCGCGTGAGGTGGGCCAGCGCGGTCGGGACGTCGGCGGCGGCGAGGGCCGCGGCACCGAGGGCGGCCGCGGCGTAGCCGTGGAGGCTCGCGACGCCGAGGGAGCCGGCGATGCGCAGCCCCTCCTCGGCGTGCTCGCGGCTCGTCTCGACGTCGCCGCGGGCGGCCTCGAGGCGGGCCAGGAGCGTCAGGCCGAAGGCCTTGCTGTGGCGCTGACCGAGCTCGTCGGCCCACGCCACGGCCTCCGTGACGTCGGCGTACGCGGCGGGCCAGCGTCCGGCCCACCAGTCGATCTCGCCGCGCACCCCGAGGGCGTAGGCCAGGAGCAGCGGAGCGCCGGCCCGCCGCGCGGTGTTCGCGACGGGGCTGACGAGACGGCGCCCGTCCTCGGGTCGCTCGAGGTAGATGGCGGCCTGCGCGCCGCCGGCCAGCGCCGGCGCGTCCCAGAGCGGGTCGGCGTCGTCGGCGCGGCGGAGGAAGTCGTCGAGCAGGGCGTTCGCCTCGTCCCACCGTCCGCGCAGCGTGTAGGTGTGGCAGATCTCGGTGAGCGTCACGATGTCGACGTCGCTGGTCAGGGCCCGCGCGCGGTCGGCCACCGACTCCGCCTCGCGCAGCCGCGCCAGCATGGTCAGCGGCATGATCGCCTCGCCGTGGAGGCGCACCGCCGCCCGCGTGTTGAAGGGCCGCACGGCGTCGGCGGTCCGGAGGGCGAGGTTCACCGCGCGCGTCGGGTCGAGCCAGGTCAGCGTGCGGGAGCGGACGACCTCGACCTCGGCGGCGAACGCGACGTCGTCGCGGATGGCGAGCGCTTCCTCGCACCAGCGGACCGCCTGCTCGGCACCTCCGGACAGCGACGAGTCGGTGGCCGCGGCGAGCAGGCGTTCGGCGCGCACCGCCGGGTCGGTGGTGAAGTCGGCGGCCCGCGCCCAGGTCCGTGCGGCGGCGAGGAGGCCCGCGCGCAGCCGGGCGGTGTGCGCGGCCTCGACGAGGCGGGCCGCGAGGTCGTCGTCCGGGGGCTCGCGCGCTTCGGCGAGGTACCAGACGGCGAGGTCGGGCGGGGCGTGTCGGGCGAGGCCGTCGAGCACGCGGCGGCGCAGGCTGCGCGAGGTCCGGGCCGCGACCAGGGGCCGGAGCAGGCCGTGGCGCAGGCACGCCTCGTCGCCGTCGCGCGTCACGAGCCGCCGGCGTTCGGCGGGGACCAGGTCGTCGTCGGCGATCCCGAGGTCGGCGAAGACGGGGTCGAGCTGCTCGCGGGACGTGGTCCGGCCGAAGGCGAGCACCGCCAGCGCGGCCCGGCTCGCGGGCGGCAGCGCGTCGATCGCGGCCGACCACGTGCGCTCGAGCGCCGAGCCGGGCGGCAGCGCCGGCGTCGCGGCGTCGGCGGCGACGAGGAGCTCGGGGCCGGCGGCCCGCGCGATCTCGACGACGGCGAGCGGGTTGCCCGCGCACCGCTCGACGATCGTCTCCACGACCCGCGGCGACGCCCGCACCGGCAGCGCCGCCACGAGCGCCCGGCTCTCGTCGGGGGTCAGGGGGCCGAGCTCGATGGTCGGCAGCCGCCACACCGCGGGGTCGACGGGCACCTCGGAGCGCACCGACAGCAGCAGCGCGATCCGTTCCGTCCCGAGACGCCGGGCGACGAACAGCAGGATCTGCTGGGAGGGCGCGTCGATCCACGGGAAGTCGTCGACGACGAGCAGCAGCGGCTCGTCGTCGGCCGCGGCGGCGAGCGTCCCCAGCGCGGCGGTGCAGACCGCGAGCGGGCTCTCGACGACGCCGGGGCGCAGCGCGAGCGCGATCTCGAGCGCCTCGCGCTGCACGTCGGGCAGCCCGTCGGCGTGCTTCATGAGGGGGAGGAGCAGGTCGGCGACCGCCGCGAACGGGAGCGCCGCGTCGCCCTCGACCCCGACCGTGCGCAGCACCCGGCGCGTCGACGCCGCCGCGACCTCGTCGAGCAGCGTCGACTTGCCGCTGCCCGGCTCGCCGGCGAGGACCGTCACGGTGCCGTCGCGCCGGCGCGGGTCGACGGCGTCGGCGAGCTCTGCGCGCTCGTCGGCGCGGCCGATCACCTCGGGCTGCTCGGCGTGCACGGCACCTCCTCACGGTGCATCTTCCTGCGTGGCGGGGCGGGAAGGACAGGCTCAGGCGCCGGTGGCGCGGAAGGTCACCGACGTCCGGCGGCCGTCCACGGGCCCGTCGACGGCGTGGAGCGGCCGCCCGTCCTCGACGCCGGCGAGCCCGGGCCCGCGGAGCAGGACGAGGCTGCCGGCGTCGGCGTCCCAGGCGCGGAGGGTGGTGCCCGCGCGGTCGGAGCACTGCCGGAGCACGGCCGAGCCCTCGGCGGTGAGGACGGCGACGAGGTGGCGGTGGCGCCGCCCGTCGAGGTGGGTGGAGATGCCGCCGCTGCCCGGGGCGTAGCGCTGGATCGTCACCTCGTCCGGCCACCAGGCGTCGATGCCGGGCACTCCCGACACCCGGACGGCGTCGACGAGGGCGGTCCGCAGGGCGTCGACGACGGGCCGGCGGCCGACCTCCTCGCCGGCCAGGACGAGGTACTCGCCGTCCTGGCGCACGCCGTGGGGGCCCTCGACCGCCGGCAACGGGGCGTAGCGCTCGGCGTCGACCTCGGCGAGCAGGGCGCGGCGCAGGTCCTCGGGGAGCACGCCGGGCTCGTGCGCGGCGCCGTCGTCGGTGGTGCGGCGCAGCACGGGGCCGAGGTCGCGGGCCAGGCGCGCGGTGCCGGGGGGCGTCATCGTGCCGGGCTACCCAGCCGGACGGCACGGTTGCAGCCCGGTCGACGCGGATGCGAACACCTACTCCGTCACCAACCGCACGATCGCCACGAGCCCCACGATCACGATCACCGCGCGCAGCACCGTCGGGGAGAGGCGCCGGCCGATCCTCGCCCCGAGCAGGCCGCCGATCGTCGAGCTCACGGCGAGGATCGCGACGACCGGCCAGCTGATCGGCGCGACGACGGCGTAGACCGCGCCCGCGACGACGTTGACCACCGCGGCGAGGACGTTCTTGTAGCCGTTGAGCCGCTGCAGGGGCTCGGTGAGCAGGAGGCCCATGACGCCGACCAGCAGGATCCCCTGGGCGGCGGTGAAGTACCCGCCGTAGACGCCGACGAGGAAGATCAGCGGGTAGAGCGGCCAGGTGCGGCGGGACGCGGCCGGGGTCCGCGCGAGCCGGCGGGTCAGCACCGGCTGGACCACCACCAGCACCAGGGCGATCGCGACCAGGAACGGCACGATCGTCTCGAACGCGTCCTCGGGCAGCGACAGCAGCAGCGCCGTGCCACCGACCGCGCCGAGCGCCGAGCACACCGACCACGTCACGAGCTGTCGACGCGCGCCGGTGATCTCGCGGCGGTAGCCCCACGCGCCGGTGATCGAGCCCGGGACCAGGCCGATCGCGTTCGACGTCGTCGCCGTCACCGGCGGGTAGCCCAGGGCGACGAGCACGGGGAACGTGACGAGCGTGCCCGACCCGACCACCGTGTTGATGGTCCCCGCCCACACGCCGGCGACGGCGATGAGCACCGCGTGCCAGAGCGTCACGCCGGGACCCTAGGACCGGCCGTCGTGCGCGGCCGGGTGAGGTGACGCAGGTCTTGACGCGCGCCGACGCCGGACTAGTTTCCGAGGAAACGATCCGCCCCGGCGACGACGGGAGCGTCCATGCCGATCCCCACCGACCACCAGCTCTTCGAGCTCGGCGACGTCGTCCTCCAGGACGGCCTGACGCTGCGCGACGCGAAGCTGGCCTACCAGACCTACGGCACGTTGAACGACGACAAGAGCAACGCCGTCGTCTACCCGACCTGGTACTCGGGCCGGCACACCGACAGCGAGTGGCTCATCGGCACCGACAAGGCGCTCAACCCGGACGAGCTGTTCATCATCGTGCCCAACATGCTCGGCAACGGGCTCTCGTCGTCGCCGAGCAACACCCCGCCGCCCTACGACCGCGCGCGGTTCCCGCACGTCACCTTCTACGACCAGGTCGAGTGCCAGCACAAGCTCGTCACCGAGCACTTCGGGATCGAGTCCCTGCGGCTCGTGACGGGGTGGTCGATGGGTGCGGGGCAGACCTACCAGTGGGCGGTCAGCCACCCCGAGATGGTGCAGCGGGCGGCGCCGTTCTGCGGGTCGAGCGTCACCAGCCAGCACAACCGCGTCTTCCTCGAGTCGATCACCGCGGCGCTGCGCGCCGACGCCGCGTTCGCGGAGGGCTGGTACCGGGAGCTGCCGGAGAAGGGCATCCGCGCCTTCGCCCGCGTCTACGCGGGATGGGGGTTCTCGCAGGCGTTCTACTGGCAGGAGGAGTGGCGACGCCTCGGCTTCTCGTCGCTGGAGGACTTCCTCGTCGGGTTCTGGGAGGGCTTCTGGCTCGACGAGCGCGACCCGAACAACCTGCTCGCCATGGCCTGGACGTGGTGGCACGGCGACGTCGGCAACACGCCCGGCTTCGACGGCGACACCGTCAAGGCGCTGAACTCGATCCGCTGCCCGCTGCTGTCGATGCCCGCGGAGAAGGACCTGTACTTCCCGCCGGAGGACGAGCAGTGGGCCGCCCAGCACATCCCGCGCGGCGAGGTGCGGGTCATCCCGGGCGTGTGGGGTCACTTCGCCGGCGGCGGGCTGTGTCCCGAGGACACGGAGTTCATCGACCGCGGCCTCCGCGACGTGCTGGCGATGGACCCCTGATCACCCGGTCGGTGACCTGACGCCGCCGGTCGGTCGCGCGCGGGGAGGATGCGCCCGTGAGCGACATGCCCGTCGTCCGGTGGGGACCGCTGCGCCTCGACGTCGAGATCGGCGTCGAGGGCACGGTCGTGCTGATGACGGTGCTGGTGGTCGCGCTCGACGACGGCATCGAGGACTTCGTCGTCGCCGGGCAGATCGTCCTCGGGCCGCTGATCGCGGCCTTCGCGGCGCACACCTTCGCCAAGTCGCTCGCGCGGCGGGCGCGCGAGGACCTGCCGCCGCCCACGCGGGCGGAGCTGCGGCACATCCGGTGGCACTCGGCGCAGTTCCTCCTGCTCGGCGTCGTGCCGCTGCTCGTCGTCGTGGTCGGCGGGATCAGCGGGCTCTACGACCCCGTCACCGCGCTCGACGCCGTCGTCTGGCTGGGGCTGGCGTTCCTGGTCGTCATCGGCGGGATCGCGGGGTGGCGGGCCCGGCGGCGGTGGACCGGCGCGCTGCGGGGCGCGGTCGGAGCCGGTGTCCTGGGGCTGGTCGTGCTGCTGCTGCGGTTGGTGCTCGAGCACTGACGGGTGGCGTGGTGAACACCCGGGGAACGATCCGTGGCCCGCGCACGTCTAACGCACATGGTGTTCTCGGTCCGGCGTCTGCTGCTGGCGGGCCTGCTCGTCATCGGTGCGGTGATCTGGGTCCGCATCAACAAGCCCGTCGAGGGTGAGGTCCTGCTGGAGCTGACCCGCCGGCACGGGGTGACGACGGCCGACCTGCTCGCCCTGGTCATGCTCGCCATGGCCGTGGTGATCGCGTGGCCGTCGTGGCGGGGCACCGAGCCGAGGCCCGCCGTCGACCAGCGCTGGCAGTCGACGCCGTTCGAGGGGTCCGGGCAGCCGCCGGCCCCGCCGACCCGGCCGGCCGACACCCGGCGGACCCCACCCTCGCCCACGCCGCGGCGCTGACCTCGGCGCCCGTCACGCCGGGCGGGCGCGGAACCAGCGTCCCGAGCGGGTGCCCTCGAGGCGCTCCAGTCCGGCCTCGTCGAACCACGGGCGGGCTCGCTCGGCCGTGACCACGACCCAGCGGCGCGCCACCGCGCGCGCGAGCGCCACCCACTCCGGGGTCAGGGGCGTGGGCACGGTGTGGTCGCGGGCGAGGGCGAAGCCGTGGTCGGAGGCGCGGGGGTCGGCGAACATCGGGTCGAGCAGCACGACGTCGACCTGCTCGCCCGCGGCCGCCATCGCGCTCAGCACCGGACGCGAGTCGCCGTGGCGCACGCGCACCGGCGCCGAGCCGACGCGCGGGATGGCGCCGGCGAAGCCCTCGGTCGCGAGGATCGCGAGCACGAGGTCGGCCTCGACGCCGAGCACCTCGCCCTCGGGGCCCGCCGCCCAGGCGGCGACGAGGGCGTCGCGGCCGAGGCCGAGGGTGGTGTCGAGCACCCGGTCGCCGGGGCGGAGCTCGCCGGCGCGCAGGAGCGGGTCGGTGCCGCCGTGGCGCAGGGTCCGCAGGCGCTTGGCCGCCGTGCCCTGGTGGAACGCCAGCCGCCCGCGCGCCGACTCGGCCACCAGGCCCTCGCTCGTGCACACCAGCGCGGTCGCGGCGTCGCCCCGGGCCGTCGCCACCGAGCCGCGGTGCCGCTCGACGACGGGCAGGCCCCACGTCGCGGCGAGCCGGTGCGCCTCGTCGCGCAGCGCGTCCGAGGGCGACTTGCTCGTCGTGACGACGACGCCCGCCGCTCCACCTTGGTCCACGGATCGATCCTGCCCGGCCGGCACGCCCACGCCGTGACGCGACCGCGGCGGCCGTGGTCGCAGCACCCGGGGTGAGCGCCGTCTCCGGGGTCGCGCCTGCCACGAGGGGCAGACTCGGGGCGTCGGGGAGACCGAGCAGCGGGAGGAGGCGGCGATGTCCGCGCCGCAGGGAGTGCAGGACGGGCGGGTCTGGCTCATCACGGGGACGAGCAGCGGGTTCGGGCGCGCGATCGCCCGGGCCGCGGTCGCGCGCGGCGACCGGGTCGTCGCCACCGCGCGACGGGCCGACGACGTCGCCGACCTCGCCGCCGAGGCCCCCGACCGCGTGCGCGCCGCGGCCCTCGACGTCACCGACGAGGGCTCGGTGCGCGCTGCCGTCGACGCCGCGGTCGCCGCGTTCGGACGGATCGACGTCCTGGTCAACAACGCCGGCTACGGCAGCCGCGGGGCGTTCGAGGAGTTCACCGACGCCCAGATCCGCGCGCAGTTCGAGGTCAACGTGTTCGGCGCGTTCGCGGTGACGCGGGCGGTGCTGCCGGTGATGCGGGCGCAGGGATCGGGGCACGTGATCCAGATGTCGTCGCTGGCCGGCGTGCGCTCGGCGCTCGGGGGGTCGGCGTACTCGGCGAGCAAATTCGCGCTCGAGGGCATGTCCGAGGGGCTCGCGGCGGAGGTGGCGCCGCTGGGCATCAGGGTCACGATGATCGAGCCCGGCCCGTTCCGCACGGACTTCGCCGGCCGCTCGCCCGCGCGCGCCGAGCCGATGGCGGCGTACTCCGAGGTCCTCGACGAGTCGCGGGCGAAGTTCGCCAAGCTCCACGGCACCCAGCCCGGCGACCCGGAGCGCGCCGCGCAGGTGGTCGTCCAGGTCGCGGACCTCGCCGACCCGCCCCTGCGCCTGCCCCTGGGCCCGAGCGCGTTCGACAGCATCCGCAGCACGCTGCAGGCGCGGCTGGCCGAGCTCGACGAGGTCGAGGCCCTCGGGCGCGACACCGACTTCCCGGCCACGGCGTGACCACCGCGGTGGCGACACCCCCGCACCCCTGACACCGTGGGTCGGTGACGGGACGCCTCGTGGCCGCGCTGGCGCTGTGCCTCGCGCTGGCCGGCTGCACGTCGTCGTCGTTCACCGAGGGCACGTCCGCGTCGCCCGCGCGCCCCGACGGCTCGCTCGAGGCCGCGCGCACCAAGCTGGGCCTCGTGCAGCAGGACCCCTGCTACACCGCGCGCGACATCGGCCGGCGCTGGCCGCTGTGCGGGCGGTGGGAGGAGGAGGTCCTGAACGTCGCCAACGCGGCAGCGGCCGCCCGTCCCGACGACCGCGAGGTCACCGACCCGGCCGCGGCGGTGCGCGCGGGCCACGAGAGCTTCACGCGCGCCGGGTGCGTCGCGGGCACCACGCCCGATCCCGGCGCCTGCGTCGCCGCGGTCGAGGAGACCCGCATCGCCGTCACCCGCCTGGCCGGGGGCATCGCCTCGGCGCGGTGACACACGCGGCGCCGGCCGGGTCGACGTCCGCCCGCGGGCGGGCGGATAGTGGAGGCATGGCTGTGGTCGAGGTCGCCGGTGTGGGGCAGGAGCAGGGGAGCGAGGACCCGGTGCTCCTGCTGCGTGAGCAGGGCGGGGGACGTCGGTACCTCGCGATCTGGATCGGTGCGCCCGAGGCGACGGCGCTCGCGGCGGCCGAGGTCGCCGCGACCCTCCCGCGCCCGCTGACCCACCGCCTGCTGCTCGACGCGGTCGAGGCGTTCGGGGCGCAGCTCGTCGGGGTGCGGCTGACGGCGCTGGTGGAGGGGCAGTTCCACGCGGAGCTCGACCTGCGGACCGCCGACGGCGGCTCGCGGTCGGTGTCGGCGCGGGCGAGCGACGCGGTGACGCTCGCGGTGCACCAGGGCTGCCCGATCGAGGTGTCCGAGGACGTGCTCAGCGAGGCCGCGCTGCCCGCGAACGCGGTGGCGACGGTCGGCGGTCCCGAGGACGAGCCCGACGAGACCGAGGCGGCGCCGGCGACGTCGGCGGACGTCGAGGACGAGGTCGAGGCCCTGCGGCGCGCCCTGTCCGAGGCGACGCCGGACGACTTCCGGACCGACGAGGAGTAGGCCGGTGGCGGGGCCCGCGGGCCCCGCCACCGAGCAGGCTCAGGACCGCTGGGTCGGGACGAAGACCCCGGCGCCCGGCGGCCGGGCCGCGCGCAGGGCGTCGACGGCGAGCGGTCCGCTCGTCGACGACGGGTCCGCGGACCGGGGCGCGGGCACCGGCGGCGTCCCCCACGCCGCGACCTGACGGGTGCGGCGCTGCGCGCGCGAGAGGCGGGCGGCGAGCGCCGCCCGCTCGGCCTGCTCCTGCTTCGCGGCACGACGCTCGCGACGACTCAACCGCGCGGGCGGCCCGGCCGTCGGGATGGGGCCGGCGCCGTCGACGCGTGGTGCCGGGCCCGGCGTCACCGTCGGCCCGGCGGGGCCGAACGGCCGGATCGTCAGCGTCGTGGCGTCGGAGCCCGGGAGCGGGGCCGGCGGCGCGGGGATCGTCTGCCGGACGGCGAGGGCGATCCGTCGTGGTGCCGGACGGTCCTGCGTGCGGTCCTGCGTGCTGTCCTGCCTGCTGCCCGACGCGGCGGGCGTGCTGGTCGTGTCGTGACGGTCGTGGCGACCCATGGAGCACCTCCGTGCGCTCAGCGCTCCTCGGCACTGAGCTGATCGGCGTAGTGCAGAGTTGCCGTTCGCTCGTGACCCACACTCCTCGTCTCGGTCCGGAGCAGTTCTCGCTCGTCGGTGTCGGAACGCCCGCGTCCGCCCGCTGGCGCATCCGGAGAGTGACAACGGGTCGGCAGGCGAGCCCGACACGCCGGGCAAACGGGTGACAACCGCGGCGTTGTCTGTTCCCTCGATCGAGTCGTCGTGACACTCGGGGAGTGGCGAGGGGGCGGGGACAGGCGTGCGCGGAGCCGGTGAAGGCCTGCGCCGCGGGGCCGGAGCTGCTCGGCGTGCGTGACCCCGACGCCGGAGCGCCCTACGTCGCCCGCCCGGTCGACGACGTCCTCGAGGACGCGTGCGGGCGGGACCGGCCGCTGGTCGTCGTCACCGGGGAGCGCCTCGCGGGCACCTCGCGCGCGACCCACCGTGCGCTGCGCCGGATGCTGGGCGACCGCCTGCTGCTGCCCGTCACCGACCCCCACAGCGCCGACCTCGCCGCCGTCCTGCGCGCGGCCCGGGGCATCGCCGCGCGTTCGGGCCCGGTGGTGGTCGTCGCCGACGACGCGCCGCCGGCGCTGCTCGACCAGCTCACCGCCGACGTGCACGCCGCGCTCACCCCGACGGTGCGCCTGGTGCTGACGACCCGGCGGACCTTCCTCGACGCCCACCTGGCCCCCGCGACCCGCGCGCGGCTCGAGGGCGCGCTGGTCACGATGCCCGGCGACCCGCCGATCGGCGAGACCGTCCGGCCGGTGGCGCGGGCGCACGCCGTGCTCGACCCCGTCGGCTGGTCGTCGCTCGTGCCCCTCGCGCTGCTGCGTGTCGCCGTCGACCACGAGCGCCTCGGCGTCCCGCTCCCGCTCACGCCCGCCCTGCTCGTCGAGCTCGCCCCGCCCCACCTCGCCGCCCTCGGCGCGCCCGCCACGTCGCCGGGCACGCTGCGCAGCGTCGTGCGCGAGCTCCTCCGCACCGACCACGGCGGCCTGCGCCTGCTCCACGCGCGCCCGGGCGGGCGCACGCTGGCCGCCGACCGGATGTTCTCGCCCCTCGCCGACCGCGACGCCACGGGCTGGGCGATCCCCGAGGACCTCGCCCGCGAGCTGTGGCACCGCCTCGCCCCCGACGACCGGGCGCGCGTCGCCCGCGTGGCGCTGGCCCGCGGCGACGACCAGGTCGCCCTGTGGCTCGCCACCGGCGTGCCGCCCGACGACCTCGAACCCGAGGCCCTCTACCGGCTCGGCGTCGTGCTCTCCGCGCGCTCCGCGGCGCACGCCCCGGAGCCGGGCCGGTGGGACGGCGGGGCGCTGCGGTGGCTGACCGCAGCGCTCGACGGCGCCGACGCCGACCTCGTCGACCGCATCCGCCGCGCGATGCTCGAGATCGAGGAGCGACGCGAGGGCGACGTGGCCGTCCCGGAGGCCCGCAGGCCCGCCGACGCCGAGGTCGCCCCGGCGGCCGACGCTCGGCCTGAGCCCGAGCGACCCTCCTCCCGCCGCCTCATCTACCTGCGGCCGCGGGAGACGAGCCGCTCCTGACCGTCGTGATGTGGACGAGCGTGTCCCGCGACGAGCGCTCGGTCACCGGCGACCTGCGAGCACGTGGGGTGATCTGACGCGGTTGGACGAAGCTCCAAAGCCGCGCACGTGCTCGGTCGCGACGACCCCTCGGACTTCCTAGCGTCACCACGTCACGACGAGGGGAGAGGGATGGCCTGGGACTTCTCGACCGAGCCGGAGTTCGCGGCCGAGCTCGACTGGGCGCGGGCCTTCGTGGAGGAGGAGATCTACCCCCTCGAGGTGCTCGACCTCGACCATGCGTCCTTCCGCCGGCTCGCCGCGCCGCTGCAGGAGCGGGTCAAGGAGCGCGGGCTGTGGGCGGCGCACCTCGACCCCGAGCTCGGCGGGCAGGGCTTCGGTCAGCTGCGCCTGGGCCTGCTGCACGAGGTGCTCGGGCGCAGCGAGCTCGCGCCGTTCGTCTTCGGCTGTCAGGCCCCCGACTCGGGCAACGCCGAGCTCATCGCCCTCGCCGGGACCGAGGAGCAGAAGCGCCGCTGGCTCGACCCGTTGCTCGACGGGCGCATCCTCTCGGCGTTCGCGATGACCGAGCAGGGCACCGGCTCCGACCCCCGCCAGTTCACGACGCGCGCGGAGCGCGACGGTGACGAGTGGGTGATCACCGGGCGCAAGTGGATGGTCGGCAACGCCTCGCGCGGCGACCTGCACATCGTCCTCGCCGTCACCGAGCCCGACGCCGACCCGCACCACCGCATGTCGATGCTGCTCGTGCCCGGCGACAGCCCCGGCATCCGGGTGCGGGACCTCGGGCTGCTCAACGACCCCGGCGGGGAGAACCCGGTGTGGGCGCACGGCGAGGTCGTCTACGACGGCGTGCGGGTGCCGGCCGACAACCTCCTCGGCGGGCGCGGCGAGGCGTTCACGCTGGCCCAGCGCCGCCTCGGGCCCGGGCGCATCCACCACTGCATGCGCTGGATCGGGGTGTGCCGGCGCGCGTTCGACATGCTCGCCGAGCGCGCGGTGTCGATCTCGGTGCACGGCGGCCCGCTCGCGGACAAGCAGACGGTGCAGAACTGGGTGGCCGACAGCGCCGCGGCGATCGAGGCCGCGCGGCTGCTGACGCTGCACACGGCGTGGCGCATCGACCAGGTCGGTGCGCCCGCCGCCCGCACCGAGATCGCGATGATCAAGTACCACGGGGCGCAGGTCCTGCACGACGTCCTCGACCGGGCCGTGCAGATCCACGGCTCGCTGGGCTTCACCACCGACATGCCCCTCGAGCAGATGTACCGCTGGGCCCGCGCCGCGCGCATCTACGACGGACCCGACGAGGTGCACCGCGTGAGCGTCGCCCGCCGCCTGCTGCGCGACTACACGCCCACCGCGACGCCCACCGAGCACGTCCCCACCCGGCGCGCGGCCGCCCTGGCCCGCTTCGCCGAGGTGCTCGAGCACCCCCTGGAGACGGTGTGACCCTCGCCGTGGCCGACGGCCTGCAGACCTGGCTCGACGACCACCTCGACGGCACCGGGCCCTGGCGCCTCGAGCGCCTGACCGGCGGGAACTCCAACGAGACCTGCCTGCTCACCGACGCCGCCGGCGCCTCCTGGGTGCTGCGGCGCCCGCCGCGGCACGCGCTCTCGGCGTCGGCGCACGACGTCGGGCGCGAGTACCGCGTGCTCAGCGCGCTCGCGGCCGCCGGCGCCCCGGCCCCGCGCCCGGCCGCCTGCTGCGAGGACGCCGACGTCCCCGGCGGCCCGTTCCTGGTCATGGAGCACCTGCCCGACGCCGTCTCGATCACCGACACGCTGCCGGCGCCGTGGCCCGACGACGCCGTGGCGACCCTCGCCGACGAGGTGGTCGACGCGCTCGCGGCCGTGCACCGGGTGGCGTGGCAGGAGGTCGGCCTCGACGGCTTCGGGCGTCCCGACGGGTTCCTCGATCGCCAGGTCCGCCGCTGGTACGGGCAGTGGGAGAAGATCGCGTGCCGCCCGCTGCCGCACATGGACGAGGTCGCGGCGTGGCTCGAGGACCGGCGCCCCGCCACCTTCCGCCCGGGCCTCGTGCACGGCGACTTCCACGTCGACAACTGCCTGTTCGCCCGCGCCGAGCCCCGCCTGCTCGCGGTGATCGACTGGGAGATGGCGACGATCGGCGACCCGCTGCTCGACCTCGGCCTGCTGCTGGGTTTCTGGGGCGCGCGCGCGGTGGACAAGCCGGCGATGCCCGCCCTCCAGGCCGTGTCCCGACGACCCGGCGCGCCGCCCGTCGAGCACCTCGTGGCGCGGTACGAGCAGCAGGTCGGGCACCCGGTCGGCGACGTCGCCTACTACCGCGTGCTGGCGCTGTTCAAGCTCGCCGCGATCGTCGAGGCGGCCTACGCCCAGTACCGCCGCGGCGAGCTCGACACCCCGTACGCCGCGGCGCTCGAGCACGACGTGCCCGCGCTGCTCGAGGAGGCGTGGTGCGCTACGCGCACGTGAGCACGCAGCGCACCTTGGGGAGGTCCACAACAGGCCGACAGCTCGGTGGTGCCGCGGGCGGGTCGGCGCTGGCCAGCATCGGGAGCATGGATCACGAGGTCGCGTTCGGGCTCTGGTACGACTTCCGCAACCCGGTGCCGGATCGGCCGTTCAGCACCTTCTACCGGCAGGTCCTCGACCAGATCGCGTGGGCCGAGGAGCTGGGGCTGGACTCGGTGTGGCTCACCGAGCACCACTTCTGCGACGACGGCTACACGCCCTCGCCGTTCACGCTCGCGGCGGCGATCGGCGAGCGGACCCGGCGGATGCGGGTGGGCACGAACCTCATCGTCTCGCCCCTGCACGACCCGATCCGCCTCGCCGAGGACGCCGCGACCGTCTCGCTGCTGACCGGCGGGCGCTTCGACCTCGGCGTCGGCCAGGGCTACTGGGAGCGCGAGTTCGCGGCGTTCGGGAAGAACATCAAGAACCGCCCGAGCCTGCTCACCGAGGGCGTCGAGATCATCCGCCGCGCCTGGTCCGGGTCGACCGAGCCGTACGAGGGCAAGCGTTACCGGTTCCCGGGCCTGCCCGTGACGCCGCAGCCCGAGCAGCCGCCGAAGCTGCTGGTCGGGGCCATGGCCGACCCGGCGATCGAGCGGGTCGCGCGGATCGGCGACGGCTTCCTGTCCACCCAGAACCACCACCACGCGGTCTACCTCGACGCGCTGGAGCGCCAGGGCACGCCGCGGGAGGAGGGCCGCATCTACGCGGGCCAGTGGGCGCTCATCGCCGAGGATCCCGAGCGGGAGTGGGCCGAGATCGGCCCGCTGGTGCTCGCCCAGCTCAACACCTACATCGCGTGGGGCGCATTCGGGCCGCCGGACGCCACGCCCCGCTTCGAGGACCCGGGCCAGATCGTGGCCGCCGGCGCGTTCACGCTCTGGGACCCGGCGACCGCGGTGGAGGAGCTCACCGCGATGCTCACCGAGCGCCCCCAGATCCGCGACGTGCACTTCTGGGCGCAGCTGCCGGGCGAGTCGGTCGACCACGGTTCGCGGCGCGTCGAGGTGCTGGCGACGCAGGTGGCGCCCCGGGTCCGCGAGCGGCTGGCGAGCCGGCCCGGAGCCATGGCGTGAGCGGTGAGCCGCTGCTCGTCACCGCCTTCCTCGACCACGCCCGCGAGCACGCCCCCGACCGCGCGATCGTCGACTACGTCGACGGCGTGTGCGTGCGCCGCAGCACCTACCGCGAGCAGGACGCGCGCATCCGCCGGGTCGCGGGCGCGCTCGTGGCGCTCGGCGTGCGGCCCGGCGACCGGGTGGCGACGCTCGCCGGCAACCACCACCGCCACCTCGAGCTCTACCTCGCCGTGCCGCTGGCCGGCGCCGTGCTGCACACCGTCAACCTGCGCCTCGACCCGGCGGAGATCGCCTATGTCGTCGAGCACGCCGAGGACACCGTGCTGCTCCTCGACGCGGCCCTGCGCCCCGCCGCGGCGCCCGCCCGGGCCGCGCGGCCGGGGATGCGCGTCGTCGTCCTCGACGGCGAGCCCGAGCCGGGGGAGCTGGCGTACGAGGACCTGGTCGCGTCCGGGGAACCGCTCGAGGGCCCACCTCCGCGCGACGAGGACGACCTCGCCGCCCTCTGCTACACGACCGGGACCACCGGGGCGCCCAAGGGCGTCGGCTACTCCCACAAGGCCCTGTCCCTGCACACCATGGCGGCGGGGCTCGCCGACGGGCACGCGCTGAGCCGCCGCGACCGCGTCGTGCACCTCGTCGCGATGTTCCACGCCAACGCCTGGGGCGTGCCGCTCGCGGCGTTCATGGTGGGCGCCGACCAGGTCCTGCCGGGCCCCCACCCCCGCATCGCCGACGTCGCGACCATCGTCGAGCGCGAGCGCGCGACCTACCTGGGCATGGTCCCGACGCTGGCGGTCGACCTCGTCGAGCACGTCCGACGCACCGGGACCGACCTGTCGAGCCTGCGCGCTCTCGTCCTCGGCGGCTCGACGCCGAGCCGGGAGCTGATCCGCGCGATCACCGAGGACCTCGGCGTGCCCGCGTTCCAGGGCTGGGGGATGACCGAGACCTCGCCGATGGCGACGTTCTCCGCGCCCGAGCCCGACGCGACCCCGGAGGAGCGGATCGAGCAGGTCCGCACGCAGGGTCGCCTGCTGCCCGGGCTGCGCTGGCGGCTCGTCGACGAGGACGGGGCGGTCGTCCCGCACGACGGCGTGTCGCGCGGGGAGCTGTGGCTGCGCGGGCCGTGGGTCGCGAGCTCGTACTACCGGGGCGAGCGGCCGGAGGCGTTCACCGACGGCTGGCTGCGCACCGGGGACGTCGCGGCGATCGACCGCGACGGCCGGCTGCGGGTGGTCGACCGGGTCAAGGACCTCATCAAGAGCGGCGGCGAGTGGATCAGCTCGCTGGCCCTCGAGGCGGCGCTGCTGGAGGCGCCGGGCGTCGCGGACGTCGCCGTCGTCGCGGTGCCGCACGAGCGCTGGCAGGAGCGGCCGGTCGCGGTCGTGGTGCCGGCCGGCGACGCCCTCGACCCTGGCGCGGTGCTCGACGCGCTCGAGGGCCGGGTGCCGCGCTGGTGGCGCCCGGACCGCGTCGAGGTCGTCGACGCCCTGCCCCGCACCAGCGTCGGCAAGGTGGACAAGCGCGCGCTGCGGGGTGCGCTGCGCGCACGTGAGCAGAAAGAAGTGCTCTAGCACGCGAAAGTGCTCACGTGCGCGGAGCGCACCTTGGAGGAAGCCACAACGCCCCGGCCGGTGACGGCTCCCGGGCGCGCGCCGGCCGCTCCTAGCGTCCGCCACGAGACCAGCGGCGGGCAGCGAGCAGGAGGACGACGTGGGACACCTCGAGGTCGAGGACGGCCGGCAGATCTACTTCGAGCACCACGCGGGGGAGCGCCAGCCGGTGGTGCTCGTGCACGGCTGGGGTGTGACGGCGCGGTCGTGGGACACGGTCGCGCCGGCCCTGCGCGCGGACGGGCACGAGGTCGTGCTGCTCGACCAGCGCTGCTGCGGGCGCTCCGACAAGGACTTCGCCGACGTCTCGATCGGCGCGATCGGCGCGGACGTCGCCCGCCTGTGCGAGCACCTCGGGCTGCAGCGCCCGGTGATCAACGGGTGGTCGCTGGGCGGCGCGGTGGCCGTCGACGCCGCCGCCCGGCTCGGGTCGTCGGCGGGCGGGCTCGTCCTCACCGGCGGCGCCACCCCGCGCTACACGTCGGCGTCCGACTGGCCGCACGGCGGCACCGTCGACGACGTCGAGGCGGTGCTCGCCGGCGCCGCCGCCGACCGCGCCACCACGTTCAAGGGCGTCGCGCAGGCGGTGTGCGCGGTGCCGGTGAGCAGCGACGTCGTCGACTGGATGTGGGGCATGTTCCTCGAGATGGGTCCGCGCGGCGACGACTCGCTGCGCGACCTGGCCGCCCTCGACCAGCGCAAGACGATCGGCACGCTCGAGGTGCCGGTGCTGCTCCTGCACGGCCGCAGCGACGGGTTCGTGCCGTTCTCCGGGGCCGAGGCGGCGGTGGATCTCTACCAGGACGCCCGGCTCGTCCCCTTCGACGGCGTCGGCCACGCCCCGCACATCGAGCAGCGCGACGCCTATCTCTCCGAGCTCCGGGCGTTCCTGGAGCAGACGGGCCGGTGACGATGCGCCGAGGCTGGCTGGTCACCGGGGGGACCCGCGGCATCGGGCGGGCGGTGGTCGACCACGTCGCGAAGGCCGGCGGCGCCGTCGCGGTCCTCGCGCGCACGCCCGCCACCGAGCAGTACACCTCCGACGACGTCCTGGAGATCCCCACCGACGTCACCGAGGGCGCGAGCGTGGCCGCCGCGCTCGCCCGGGCGCGCGAGCACCTCGGCGACATCGACGTCGTCGTCAACTGCGCCGGCGTGCACCGCGGCGGGCGCATCGCCGACCTCGACCGCGCCCGCTGGGACGAGGTGGTGGCCACCAACCTCACCGGCGCCTACGAGGTCTGCCACGCCGCGGTCCCGCACCTCGGCGACGGCGCCGCCGTGGTCAACGTCGGCGCGGTCGTCGGCTTCCGGGGCTTCCCGGGCGACAGCGCCTACGCGGCGGCGAAGGCGGGGCTGGCGGGCCTCACCCGCTCGCTGGCGGTCGAGCTCGCGCCGGCGGGGGTGCGGGTGAACCTCGTCGTGCCGGGGTTCGTCGACACCGCCATGACCGCCGGCGTCTCGGCCGCCGCCCGCCGCCGGATCGTCGCCGCGATCCCGGCGGGGCGGACCGGCACCGCCGAGGAGATCGCCGACGTCGTCGTCGCCGTGGCCGGCGCGAGCTACATGACCGGTGCCGTCGTCCCCGTCGACGGCGGTCTCATGGCGACCTTCGGGGGCACCGGATGAGTTGTGCGGACCTCCAACGGTCACCGGGCAGCGACGTTCCGTCGCCGGCCTCCCCGTTCCTAGCGTCGAGCCCATGAGCACCGAGACCGCGACCGAGAGCAAGGAACAGGCCAACAAGGCCGTCGTCACGGAGTTCATGGAGGTGTTCTCCCGCGGCGACGTCGACGCGATCCTGTCGTTCCTCACCGACGACGCCACGTGGTGGGTCGCGGGGACGATCGAGGGGATCTCGGGGGAGAAGGACAGGGCCGCGTTCGGCGAGATGCTCGCCGGGCTGTCCACGCTCTCCACGACCGGCGCGATCGCGCTGACGCCGAAGGCCCTGACCGCCGAGGGCGACCGGGTCGCGGCCGAGACGGAGTCGTACGCCGAGCTCACCAACGGCCGCGTCTACAACAACCTCTACCACTTCGTCTTCGAGCTCTCCGACGGCCGCATCCGCCGCGTCAAGGAGTACCTCGACACCGAGCACACCCGCGCCGTCTTCCTCGGCGCCTGATCCGCTCCTCATCGTCTCGACCGGGAGGTCACCCCATGGACGTCGGCGTCCTGCTCGTCATCCAGAACTGGTTCTCCGACAAGACCGACGAGGAGGTGTTCCGCTCGGACGCCGAGCTCGGGGTCCTCGCCGAGCAGTACGGCTTCGACTCGGTGTGGGCGGCCGAGCACCACTTCGACGACTACTCGATGTGTCCCGACAACCTGCAGCTCATGAGCTACCTGGCCGGGCGCACCGAGCGGATCAAGCTCGGCACCGGCGCGGTGATCCTGCCGTGGAACGACCCGCTGCGCGTCGTCGAGAAGGTCATCATGCTCGACCACCTCTCGGGCGGGCGGACGCTGTTCGGCATGGGCCGCGGCCTGGCCAAGATGGAGTACGAGGCCTTCCGCACCGACATGGGCGAGGCCCGCGGCCGCTTCGACGAGGCCGCGCCGATGATCATCAAGGGGCTCGCCGAGGGCATCGTCGAGCACGACGGCACCCACTACCACCAGCCGCGCGCCGCCGTCCGTCCCGGACCGAGCCGCTCGCTGGAGGGACGCCTGTTCGGCGTGGCGATGTCGCCGGACTCGATCCCGGCGATCGCCACGCTGCCGGTGCAGATGATGACGTTCATGCAGTACGACATCGGGACGCACGCCGAGGCGATCAACCGCTGGCGCGGGCTGCACCGCGAGCACCACGGGACCGAGCCCGGCCCGCCGCTGCTGCAGGACTTCACCTACTGCCACGAGGACCCGGACGAGGCGAAGGCGGTCGCCCACGAGTACATCTCGCGGTACTTCCTGTCGGTGATCAAGCACTACGACTTCGCCGGCTCGCACTGGCGCGAGACGCCGGGCTACGAGGCGTACCAGGTCGGCGCGGACATGATCCGCGAGGCGGGCATGGAGACCGCGGCGAGCGCCTACGTCGACGCCAACGTCTACGGCACGCCGGAGCAGATCATCGGCAAGTACGAGGAGCGCCGCGACGCCGTCGGCGACTTCATGGCCAACCTCGCCTTCTCCTACGCCGGCCTGCCCTACGACAAGGTGCACGCGAGCATGAAGCTCTTCGGCGAGAAGGTCGTGCCGGAGCTGCACAAGATGCGGACGAAGACCCCGGCCGCCGTCTGAGGCCGGGCTGACCGGCTCGATGTCCACCCCCGGCGCGGCAGCTCCGCTGCGCTTCGTGCCGCCATGACCCCTCCCCCTCGACGCGGTCCGCAGGGCAGACTCGGCCTGCGGACGCGTCGACGGGGAGGCGGTACCGGCATGGTGACCCCCCTCGCCGTCGCGCGCCCGGCCGCCCCCGCCGGGACGCCGCGCGAGCGGGAGGTCATCGCCGCGTTCTCCGAGGTCACCACCGAGGCGATCACCGCCACCCGCCTCGAGGACCTCCTCGCGCTCGTCGGGCAGAAGCTCTGCGACCTGCTCGGTGTCAGCCGCTGCTCGGTCTACCTGCGCCAGGACGACGGCCGCTTCCGCGGCGGCGCCGGCTGGTGCGGCGAGGCCGGCAACATCAGCGCCGCGGTCCAGGCGCAGGAGGCCGGCATCCCCGGCGACGCCTTCAGCCGCGAGGTGATCCGCAGCGCCGCCCCGGTGCTCATCAGCGACGTCCCCAACGACCCGCGCCCCCACCGCCGCACCATGGAGCACTGGGGCGTGCGGGCGATGCTCGGCGTGCCGCTGGTGTTCGACGGCGAGGTCATCGGGCTCGTGTTCGTCGACAACGTCGCCCAGGAGCACACCTACACCGACGACGACGTCTCCCTGGCCGAGCTGTTCGGCCGCCTCGCGGCCCTGTTCATCCGCCAGGCCCTGCAGGCGTCGCGCCTCGCGGCGCAGGCCGAGGAGCTCGACCGGCAGAAGCGCACGCTCGAGTACCTCGCCGACGTCCACGCGCGGCTGACCGGCGCGGTGCTCGAGGGCGCCGACATCCGTGCCGTGGTGGGCCTGCTCTCCGACCTCGCGGGGGCGCCGGTCGCGCTGCTCGACGAGGACCTCGCCGTCCTGACCTGGACCGCGCCCACCCCGTTGCGCGCCGGCCCGCCGGTCCTCGGCGACCGCGCCCGCGAGCGCCCCGTGCTGCGCTCGGCCCTCGCCGAGCTCTCCGCCGCGCGGCCGAGCACGGTGCTCGAGCCGTCGTCGGTGCTGGGGCTGGGGCGCCGCCACGTCGTGTGCCGGCTCATCGTGGAGGGCCGGCCCAGCGGCTACCTCACCGTCGTCGAGGCCGGGCGCGCGCTCGGCGACCTCGACACCAAGCTCGCCGAGCGCGGCGCCACCGTCCTCGCGCTCCAGGTGCTCTCGGAGCGCCGGCAGATCGAGGCCGAGGGCCAGGCGCGCGACGACTTCCTCTCCGACCTGCTCCACAGCCACCGCGACGTCGCCCAGCTCGCGCGCCGCGGCGTGCCGTTCGGCATCGACCTCACCGAGCCGCACGTCCTCGTCCGCCTCGCGGTGGACGGCGGGGAGGGGCACCTGCACGCATCGGTGGCGCGCCGGCTCGTCGTCGCCGACCTCGCCGCGCGGCTGGGCACCGACGAGGCGCCGGCCACGACGCTGCCCGGCGCGGTGGTCGTGCTCGTGCGCCTCGGGGACGGGGCGGGCGTGTCGCACCCCGACGAGGTCCGCGCGCACGTCGCCGCGGTCGCCGACGCCGTCGTGCCCCGCGTGCACGTGCGCGGCGGGGTCGTGTCCGCGGTGTGCCGCGAGCCCGAGGACTTCCCGCGCGCCCACCGCGAGCTGCGCGAGGTCGAGGAGCTGGCGCGCTCGTTCGGCTGGTCGCGGCGCGTCGTCACCCTCGACGAGCTGGGCCTGTTCCGCGTGGTCGTGGCGAGCGGGAGGGTGCGGGAGGCCGTGCGGTTCGCCGACGAGCTGGTCCGTCCGGTCCGCGAGCACGACGGCGCCGACGGGGCGCTGCTCGCGACGTGGCGGGCGTTCCTCGCGGCCGAGGCCCGGGTGCAGCGCGCGGCCGCGGACCTCGGCGTCCACGAGAACACCGTGCGCTACCGGCTGGGACGCGTCCGGGAGATCACCGGCAAGGACCCGGCGTCGCTCGACACGCTGCTCGCGGCGCGGACGGCCTTCCAGATCCTCGAGCTCGCCGGGTGGTTCCGCGACGACGGCTGAGTTGTGCTCGCCGACAACGCCCGCCACGAGCGGGCCTGTCGCGGGGGAGCGGAGGGCGGGTCGACTGGACCGGCACCCCACCCCGGAGGCAAACCACCATGACCTCGAGCTCCGTCCCCGACCCGCGCACCGCGTCCCTCGCCGGCTCCGTGGCGCTCGTGACCGGCGCCGCCCAGGGCATCGGGCGCGCCACCGCGCTGCGCCTCGCCGCCGAGGGCGCGCACGTCGCGTGCGCCGACATCCAGGACACCGCCGACACCGTCAAGCAGATCGAGGCCGACGGCGGCTCGGGACGCGCGGTCTGGGTGGACGTGCGCCGCGCCGACGCCTGGTCCGACGCGGTCGACGACGTCGTCGGCGCCTACGGCCGCGTGGACCTGCTGGCGAACGTCGCGGGCGTCGTCAACCTCCTCAGCGAGGACACCGTCACCGGCCTCACCGAGGAGGCGTGGGACGAGGTCATCGCCACCGACCTCAAGGGCCCGTGGCTCGGCATGCGCGCCGTGATCCCCGGGATGATCGAGCGCGGCGGCGGGCGCATCGTCAACATCTCGTCGCTCGCCGCGCTGCGGGGCCTGCCGAACCTCGCGTCCTACTCGGCGGCGAAGGGCGGCGTCGCGGCCCTGACGCGCCAGGCGGCGTTCGAGTACGCCCCGCACCACGTCCTCATCAACGCCATCGCGCCGGGGACGATCGACACCCCGATCCTCGCCGACATCACCCCGGAGATGCGCCAGGCGAACGCCGACGCGCACATGGTGCGCCGGCTCGGGCGCCCGGAGGAGATCGCGTCGATGGTCGCGTACTTCTTCCGCGAGGGCGCGTTCCTCACCGGGCTGACCTACCCGGTCGACGGCGGGTGGTCGGCCAAGGGCAACTTCTGACGGACGGGCCTCAGCGGGACTCGTCGAGGTCCGCGTGGGAGACGATCCGGTCGGCGAAGTCGGCGGGGTCGAGCGCCACCGGCGGGTGGTCGTCGAAGAAGCGCAGCAGCCGCTCGGCGAAGGCGTCCGGCTCGTCGCAGTGCGGGAAGTGCCCGGCGCCCTCGAACAGGGCGAGCTCGCTGCCGGCCACCAGCTCGTGCGCGCGTCGCCCGTGCTCAATGGGGATCATGGTGTCCGCGGTGCCCCACGCGACGAGCAGCGGCAGGTCCGCGGCGAGGTCGAGGCGCTCGATGGCCCGCACGCGCTGGCCGCCGCTGTCGATCACGCTGCGGGCCGTGTGCACGAAGGCGCGGCGGTGCACGGGGTCGGCGAGCGAGGCCCACGCCCGGCCCGACTCCCGCGTCGACGGCGAGACGACACCGGACAGGCGTCGGGCCCCCGAGGCGAGCCACTCCGCGGCCCGCACCACGCCCGTCCCCGCGATGACGGGCAGGACCCACTCGGCGGCGGGCAGCGTCGCGGCCCGCAGCACCGGGCTGACCTCGCGGCCGAGCCCGCCCGAGTCGATGAGCACCAACCGGCTCGTGTGCTGGGGGAACTGGAACGCGAACTGCTGCGCGACACCCCCGCCCAGCGAGTGGCCGACGACCGTGGCGCGGCGGTACCCGAGGGAGACCATCAGGTCGCGCAGGCCGGTCGCGTAGCCACCGAGCGAGTAGTCGGCCCACGGCGCGGACGAGGATCCGTGCCCCAGGAGGTCCGGCGCGACGTAGCGGCGTGTCTCGTGGCGGCGTGCGAGCGCGGCGAGCAGCGGGCTCCACGTGTGCGCCGAGCCGGCGATGCCGTGCACGAGCAGGACGAGCTCGTCGTCGCGGGGCTCCCCGGACCCGTCGGTGGCCGGGCCCGAGTCCCAGAAGGCGACGTGGTCCCCGTGCAGGGTCGCGTGACGCCGCCGGGTGTGGCGCGGTGTCGCGGCGCCCGATGCGTGGTCCGTCATCGGGGACAGGATGCCCGCCGACCGCACGGGACCCACGTCGACGTCGCTCACACCGCGCGGGCGGTCAACCCCCGGTGAGCTGCGTCGACGGCCCGACCTGGCGCTCCCAGCGGGTCAGGGCCTCGACGAAGTAGTAGTCGCCGAACATGATCCCCGTGTCCGCCTGGCCCTCGGGGACGTTCTGGGTGCCGTGCAGCAGGACCGAGCGGAACGGGGTGCCGCGGGCGAGGTAGGCCGGCGAGGACAGCGACGCGAGCATCCCGCGGGCGCCGTCGACGTCGGCGGTCTTCTGCGCCGGGTCGGTGTCCAGCTCGTTCATCGCGAGCAGCGCGCTCGCGGTGACCGCGGCGGCCGAGGTGTCCCGCGGCTCCGGCGGCGCCTGCGGGACGTCGAAGTCCCAGTAGGGCACGCGGTCGGGCGGCAGGTGGCCGAGGAACCAGTCGGCGGTGCGGTGCGCGGTGTCCAGGAAGCGCGGGTCCTGCGTGTACCGGTACGCCATCGCGAACCCGTACGCCGCCCACGCCTGCCCGCGCGCCCACGTCGAGTCGTCACGGGCGCCCTGCTCGGTGTACGTGCGCAGGAGCGCGCCGGTGCGCTGGTCGTAGCCGCCGAACATCGACGTGCTCCCGTCGGGGCGCACGAGGTCGGTGATCGTGCGGTCCGCGTGCCGGTTCGCGATGTCGGCGTACTGCGGGCGGCCGTTCTGCGCGGCCCAGTACAGGAGCTCCAGGTTCATCATCGCGTCGATGTTGACCTGGTACTTCTCCTGGTCGTCCCGCTCGTCCCACACCCGGATCATGCCGACGGTCGGGTCGAACCGGGCGGCGAGCGTGTCCGCGGCCGCGAGCGCGGTCTGCTTCGCCGCCTCGTCACCGGTGAGCTGGTGGTCGACCGCGAAGGTCATGTACATCTTGAAGCCGAGGTCGGTGTCGTCGTGCGCCGTCTCCGGCGTCAGCGGCGCCTGCCAGCGCTCGGCGCGCTCGCGCCACACCGGGTCCTGCGTGCGCTCGAAGACCCGCCAGAGCGCCGCGGGCAGGAAGCCCGCGGTCCAGTCCTTCGCGGGCTTGGTCAGCCACGACCCGTCCGGGTTCGTGCGGACCGGGTAGGCCGGCGGCGCGAGCGTGTCGGCGGTGGCCGCGAGCTGCGCGTCCGCGAAGGCGAGCACCGACCCGTCCGCCGGGGCCGGCCCCGCGTTGCGGGCCTGCGCGTCGCGCGCCTGCCCGGGCGGCGCCCCGGCCGGTGCGGCGGGCGCGGGCGGCGGGGCCGACCCGCACCCGGCGACCACCGCCGCGGCCAGGACGAGGACGAGCACTCGCAGCCGGTGTCGTACAGCCATGGCGGACCCCCCGGTCGCCGACCGGCGGAACGGTGGTGGGGCCGATCGGGCGCCGGACGCTAACAGTCCCGGAGCACCGTGCCGGCGGCCGTGCGCCGGACGCTCAGCTCGCGATCGGCGAGCGGCGGGTGGCCGGCGCGGCGGTGCGCTGGGTGGGGATGGTGGCGACGATCGCGGCGCGGCGACGGGCGCGCTGCACGGACGCGACGCGCTGCGTCTGCTCACGGATCGCGGCGGCGGCCTGCTGCTCGAGCGTGCCCCGGCGGGCCATGCTCACCAGCGGCGTCACCATCCACGCGCCCGCGCCGACACCGATCGCACCCACGGCGGCCAGAACACCCATGTCATCCCCCGACGATCCCCGACGCTCCCCCGATGGAACGTTCTGCCTCGTCGTCGCGGCGCAGGGCCCGCTCGTTATCGGTGGTGCACCACACCACCCGTTCGGTTGAAAGCTGGACGTTCCGGGGGGACGGAACCCGCTCGACGGCACCGCCGTCCGGGTCGGACCATGCGCCCGTGACCCTGCCCGCGACGGTCCGGCACCGACCGGTCGCCGACCCCGCCGCGCTCCACGACGCCGTCGACGCGGTGGTGGGCGACGCGCGGGTCGTCGCGCTCGGCGAGAACAACCACGGCATCCGTGAGTTCGGGGTGCTGCGCGAGCAGCTCGTGCGGTTCCTCGTGCGCGAGCGGGGGTTCGGTGTCGTCGCGCTGGAGTCGGGCTTCGCCGAGGGCGCGCTGGTCGACGCGTGGGTGCAGGGCGGGGACGGGTCGTGGGACGACGTCGCGCGGGACGGCTTCACCTTCCGGGCGGGCGACCACCCGGAGACCGCGGCGCTGGTCGCGGGGCTGCGGGAGCACGTCGCCGCCGGGGGCGCCGTGCGGTTCGCGGGGCTCGACGTCCCGGGGTCGGGCGGGTCGCCGGCGCCGGCGCTGCGGCGGTTGCGGGCGGCGCTGCCTCAGGTCTCGGACGCCGTCGACCGGGCGCTCGAGGCCACGGCCCCGTACGTGTCGGCGAACAACGGCGTCGCGCCGGGTCGCTGGTCCGCGCTGGACGCCGCGACGCAGGACGCCGCCACCGCCGCCCTGGCGCGGCTGCTGCTGCGCGTCGAGGCGCTGGGCGCCGACCACCGCGAGGCCCGGCACCTGGCCCGCGGGGCGCTGCGGCTCGACGAGCAGCTGCGCGAGTTCGCGGTGCTCTTCGCGCCGGACCCGCCGGCGCGCGTCGTGTCGTCGCGCGACGTCCACATGGCCGAGACGGTGCGCCACCTGCTCGCCGAGCACCCCGACCGCCGGATCGTCGTGCTCCTGCACGACGGGCACGCGCAGCGGGTGCCGTTCGCGTTCCTGCCCGGGGTGGCCGCGCCGTCGGCCGGGACGCTGCTCGCTGCCGAGCTCGGCGACGACTACGCGGTCCTCGGGATCACCGCGCTCGCCGGTACGACCACCGGGCTGGCCCTCGACGACACCGCCCGCCACGGCATCGCGCTGTCCACCGACCCGCTGCCCGACCCGGCGCCCGACAGCGTCGAGCGGGCGGTGCTGGACGCGGGGCTCGGCGCGGACCCGGTGCTGCTCGACCTGCGCGCGGCGCGTGGGGGAGAAGGTCCGGGCTCGATCCGGCATGCGACGACCCACATCCCCGTGGACGTCGCGGCCGGCTACGACGCGGTGATCTGCCTGCCGGAGCAGTCCCCGTCGCTCTGACGGCCGGACACACGACGGCCCGCCGACCCGGAGGTCGGCGGGCCGTCGGTGCGCCGGGGGTCAGGCGGTGGAGTCGAACTTGAACGAGAGATCCATCCGCACGCGGTAGGACGAGACCTGCCCGTTCTCGACGACGAGATCGGACTTCTTGATCTCGGCGATGCGCAGGTCGCGCACGGACTCCGCGGCGGTGGCGATCGCGTTCTGCGCCGCCTTCTCCCAGGACTCGGTGCTGGTGCCGATGACCTCGGTGACCCGGTAGACGCTGTCGGCCATGAAGAGACCCTCCTCGGTCCTTCTCGGGGACACGGTCGGGTGCCCACCGAGTGGCGCCGCTCACACGTACCCATCCGCTGAGACCGTCTCGGGCCGAGCCGCACTGTCGGGGGTCGGGTCTACGTTCGAACACATGAGCGACGAGGTGGGGGTGGCGACGCGGCAGGCGTTGGAGCGCGCCCGCGCCGCCGAGCTCGCTCACCGGCGGGGCTACCACGAGCGTCTGGAGCGGGTCGCCGAGCTGGAGCGCATCGACGCCGCGGCCGAGACCGGGGACCGCGGGACGGAGCGCCTGGTGCAGGAGCTGTGGCGCGTGGCCCCGGCGGAGGCGACGCGGTTGGTGCGCGAGGCCCGCGACCTGTGCCCGCGGGCCTCGCTGCTGGGGGAGGAGCTGCCCCCGCGGCTGCCGTGCACGGCGACGGTCGCGGCGTCGGGGGAGATCGGGCCGGCGCACATCGCGATCATCAGGACGACGATGACGCGGCTGGACCGGGTGGACGACCTGCCGCCGTCGCGGTGGGCGGAGGCCGAGCAGACGCTCGCGGCGAGGGCGACCGAGCTCGGGCCGAGGGGGTTGCAGGCCGTCGCCGATCAGCTGCTGGCCCACCTGGACCCGGACGGTGAGGAACCGCCGGAGGAAGGGCTGGGTCGCGACGACGAGCTGCTGGTCGTGCGCCGGAAGGACGGTGCGGTGGTGTTCCGCGGTCGGCTGTCGGACCCGGTGGACGGTGAGGCGTTCGTCGAGGTGATCGACACACTGGCGGAGCCGTGCGGGCCCGACGACGAGCGCGAGCAGTCGCTGCGCCGCGCCGACGCGCTCAAGGACCTCGTGGGCGACGCCCGCCGGCCGCGCGGCATCGCGGCCGACGCCCGCGACGGCGTCGACGGCGGCGAGGACCTTGCGGACACGGCTGAGGACGAGGTCGAGCACGCTGCCGACGACGAGGCGCAGGTTGCCCTGATCCCCGAGCCGCGCCGCCTCCCGATCCCGGGACGCGCGCCGGTGGGGACGGAGCGCGGCGGGGTGGCGCGGCCGGGTCGGGCCCTGCTGACGATCACGATGGACCACCGGTGGCTCTGCGCGGCCCTCGGCGAGGGCGGGGGCGGGGGCACGTTGGACTCCGGCGCGCGGGTCGCGGCGGGCACGCTGCGGCGGTGGGCGTGCGACGCCGAGGTCGTCCCGCTGGTGCTGGGCACCCGGTCGGAGCCCCTCGACGTCGGGCGGGCCGCCCGCACCGCCCCCGACGCCATCCGCCGCGCGCTGCACCTGCGCGACGGCGGGTGCGCCTTCCCGGGCTGCGCGAGACGCCCACGGCGCTGCCACGCCCACCACATCCACCACTGGTTCGACGGTGGCGCCACCGCCCTGGACAACATGGTGCTGCTGTGCCGGTACCACCACCAGCTGCTCCACCGCGGCCGGTGGACCGTCGCGGTCCGGGACGGCATCCCCTGGTTCACCCCGCCGGACGTCATCGACCCCGAGCAACGACCACGACCCGGCGGCCGGCCCCGGGTCCCCCTCTGACGGGCTCGTGGCGGCTTCGGTGTGGCCTCCGGCACGGTCGCGACGCGTCGCCGGCGGGCGTGATTGAACGGCGCCCGCGGTGGGCACGCCGACGGTGAGATCGGAAGCTCTGCTTCCCTCGGCCCGTCGAGATGGTGGCGGGACGTCATCACTCCCGAGAACGCGACGACGGCCGAGGCTTCCCCACCGTGTCCCCAGGACACGGGTGTCCGCGTCCGTGCGCGCGCTCTCCTCTCCGCGCCAGGAGACGCCAGTGACCTCCACGGTGCCTCGCCACGACGAGACCCCCGACACGACCACCCCCGACACGACCACCCCCGACACGACCACCCCCGACAGCCCCGTCCGCACCGTCGGCCTGCTCGCCGACCCCGGCCTGCCGACCAAGCTCGCCGAGCAGGTCGCGGACGACCTCCCCGCCCTGCTCGCCGACCGCCTGCCCGGCCGCACCTGGCGCGTCGAGACCGCCGAGGGCCCGGTCGGCCTCGACGCCGAGGGCCTCCTGCCGATGCTGCGCCTGGGCTGCGAGCAGCAGCGCCGGCACGGCTGGGACATCGTCGTCATCGTCACCGACCTGCCGCGGCGGGCCGGGACCGAGCCGCTCGTCTCCGACTTCGGGTCCGACGACGGGGTCGGCCTGGTGTCGGTGCCCGCGCTCGGCGCGGTCGCGCTGCGCCGGCGGCTGCGCGCCGCGGTGGTGGACCTCCTCGACCACGGCCTCGCCGACCCCGCCACGCCGCCCGCGGCCGGTCCGACCCGTCGGGGCCTCTTCGGGCCGCCGATCTGCCGGATCGCCTCGGAGCACGAGGGCATCGACAGCCACCTCGCGCTGCACGGCACGCGGGGACGGTTGCGCCTGCTCGCGGGCATGGTCCGCAGCAACCGGCCGTGGCGTCTCGTGCCCAGCCTCTCGACGGCACTGGCCGCGGCGGCTGCCGGTGCCGCGTTCGGCATCTTCTACTCGAACATCTGGAGCCTCGCCGGCGACGCCGGCCCGTGGCGCCTCGCGCTGATCGCCGTGCTCGCGGTCGCGGCGATGAGCACCTGGCTGATCGCCGACAACCACCTCTGGGAGCGCGCCCGGTCGCGGCGGCTGCGCGCCGAGGTGCACCTCTACAACGCGGCGACGACGTCGACGATCGTGCTCGGCGTCGTGTGCTGCTACGCGCTGCTGCTGGCGCTCGCGGGGACGGCGGCGGTGGTCGTCATCCCGCCCGACACGCTCGCCGCGACCCTCGGCCACCCCGCCGGACCCGCGGCCTACCTGGCGGTGGCGTCGATGGCGACCTCGATGGGGATCGTCGCCGGCGCCGTCGGCTCGGGGCTCACCGCGCCCGAGGACGTGCGCGCCGCCGCGTACAGCACCCGCGAGCAGCAGCGTCGCGCCCGCCTCGACGCGGAGGACGACCGGGCCGCGGAGGGTGAGCAGGCCGAGCAGACCGAGCAGACCGAGCAGACCGAGCAGACCGGTGAGCAGGCCGGCCGGGCCGCCTGACCCTCACGCCGGGAGCGGCCGGCGGCCCGCGACGGTGACCGGGGCGAGCACGACCCCGAGCGCCGCGAGGTCGTCGGCCGACCAGCCGAGCCGACCCCAGGCGTCGACGAGCAGCAGCGTCTCCCGCGGGTGCTCGCGGCGGCCGGGCGCGTCGGCGATGGCGTGCAGGGCGCGGTCGAGGAAGTCGGCGGGGATCGAGAGGACCACCGACGGGGGCCGGCCCTCGGCCACCGCGCGCCCGACCGCGGCGTAGCCCTCGGCGAGGGCGGTCGCGTCGCGGTCGAGCTGCGCGAGGAGGTCGGGCCACGGGACGGTGCGGTCGTCGGTGTCGTCGTCGAGGGCCGAGCGGACGGTGCGGATGGTGCGGTGCGCGACGCCGAGGACGGTGAACCAGTCGACGTCGTCCTCGTGGCGCCGACGGCGCTCGGCGCGGTACTGCAGGAAGTCGGCCTCGAGGAACAGCAGCTCGCGGTCGTTCTCGTGCAGGCGCTCGAGGAGGTCGGCGCGCCGGCCGGTGCCGGTCGTCCACGCCACCATCGCGGTGATCAGCCCCGACAGGGCGTGCAGCGAGCGGACCGCGTCCCGGCGGACCTCCCCGTGACCGCCCGCGGGCCACACCGCGGCGCCGACGGCGATCCCGACCACCGCGCCGACCGCGACGTCGAGCAGCCGCACCCCCGCCAGCGACGGGCCCGCCGGCGCGAGCTGGGCGAACAGCACGGCGACGAGCACGGTGAAGCACGCCTGCGCCGCGATCATCCCGATCAGCTGGCCCGCGAGCACGGAGGCGACGCACAGGACCGGGAAGAGCGCCGCGTACACCGCCGTCTGCGTCCCGACCACCTCGAGCAGCCCGGCCGCCACCACCGCCCCGGCGGCCGTGCCGACGATCGCGGGCAGCAGCGTGGCGCGCGTCGAGGTCACCGACGTGCGCATGAGCGTGAGCGTCGCGAGCAGCACCCACAGGCCGTGCGAGAGCTCGAGCCCCCCGGCGACGAGGCGGGCGATCGCCAGGCCGATCCCGAGCCGCACGGCGTTCTGCAGGTACACCGAGCGCAGCGACAGGTGCACGCGGATGCGTCGCGTCCAGAGCTCGACGAGGGGCGCGCTCGTCCACCACGCGAGGTCGTCGAGGGCCCGCGTCCGACCCTTCGGGTCGACGGCCACCGCGGCGGCCTGCACGGCGACGTGCGCGGCGGTGAGGACCTGGCCGACCGCCACCGCCGAGCGCGCGTGCGCCACGGCCTCGTCGCCGTCGAGCAGGGTGGCGACGACGGTGAGCCGGCGCTCGGTGTAGTCGGCCCGCGCCGCGTCGATCGCCGCGGCGTCGGGCACCGGGCCCGCCCCGCGCAGGGCGACGGCGGTGTGGCGCAGCGCCGTCGCGGTCGCCGCCAGCGGGCGCGTGGCCTCGTCGGGCACGCCGACGCCCCGCGCGTCGGCGGCCAGCAGCACCTCGGCGCGGCCTTGCGCCGCCCGCAGCGCGGCACCGAGGTGCCCGAGACCCCGGTCCTTCGGCCCCGGACCGGTCGGGCGCACCTCCCACGGGGTGGCGAGGAACTTCAGCCGCCCGACGGCGTGCGCGGACGCGGCGCGGCGGGCGGCGACGTCGGGCGCGCCGGTGGCGAGCGCGTCGAGCAGGTCGGCGAGGGCCCGCGCCGCGGCGGCCGCACGGCACGCGTAGCTCTCGATCGGCCGGGGCGGCCAGAGCACGCGGTCGGCGAGCGCGAGCAGCCCCATGCCCAGCGCGAGGCCGAGCACGCGCTCGGGCAGCGTCTCCGGGGCGAAGGGCGGGAACGACGGCAGGATGTAGAGCAGCTGCAGGCCGTTGGCGACGCCCGCGGGCCGCGCGCCGCCGATCGGCAGGAACGCGACCACGATCCCGACGACGAGCATCCCGACCGACGCCGCGATCGTGCTGCCGGCGAGCAGCGTCCCCACGGCGAGCAGCACGGTGCCGGCGACGAAGCTCGCGACCAGGGTGCGGGTGCGTTCGCGCGGGGTGCCGACGACCTGCGAGAGCACCCCGAACCCGATCGCCCCGAACGCCGCGTAGATCGCGGCCGTCGTGCTGTCGAGGCCGTAGCGGCACACCATGAACGCGACCGTGGCGACGACGGCGACCCGCACCGCGCGTCGCGTCGCCGTGAGCCCCGGGTCGCGGCGCAGGAGCCACCGCAGACCCCGCCGACCCGCCATCGCTGCAGTCTGCCCGGCGCGGGGTGCTCCCGGACAGTCTCGGGCGCCGCCTCTGGACGGTGGCCGTTCGGTTGACCAAGCTTCTCGCGTCGCCGCCGACCCCCGGGAGCCACCACGTGCCGACCTACCTCGTCCGCGCCCGCACCGAGACCCTCGGGCCCGGACGTCGAGCACGTCTCGCCGAGCACCTCACCACCGCGCACGCCGACACCACCGGCACCCCGCCCGGGCTCGTCCAGATCCTCATCGAGGACGTCCAGGGCCGCGACCACTTCATCGGCGGCCGTCTGGCGCCGACGGGCTCGGTGTTCGTGCGGGGGCACGTCCCCGCCGACGCCGACGAGGCGACGATGCGCGCGCTCGCCGGCGCCGCGCGGGACGCCGTGGTGTCCGCGACCGACGTGGCCGCGGAGCTGGTGTGGGTGTACCTCTCCGCGATGGCCCCCGAGGGGGTCGTGGAGGCGGGCACCCCGCACACCCCGAGGGGAGCTGCCCCGATCTAGGCCGGCAGGTCCACGAGCTCGGCCAGCACCGTGCGGTGGTGGTCGGCCGAGCCGAGGACCAGCGCGTCGGCGCGGGCGCGCTTGAGGAACAGGTGCGCCGGGTGCTCCCACGTGAACCCGATGCCGCCGTGCAGCTGCAGCCCGTCCTCGGCCGCGAGCAGCGCGACCTCGGCGCCGTGCGCCGCCGCGACGGCCGTCGCCACCGGCAGGTCCGGTGACCCGTCGGCCGCGCACCGAGCGGCGTAGCGGGCGGTCGCGCGGGCCTGGGTGATCGCCACCCACAGGTCGGCGAGCCGGTGCTTGAGCGCCTGGTAGGACGCCAGCTGCCGGCCGAACTGGTGGCGGGTGCGCAGGTAGGAGACGGTGTCGGCGAGGCAGCGCTCGGCGAGCCCGAGCTGCTCGGAGGCGAGGATCGCCGCGCCGATGCGCAGCGCCCCGTCGACGTCGGCACCGGCCACGTCGCCGCCGGTGACGATGCGCGCGGGCGCCCCGTCGAACGTCACGTCGGTCAGCCGGCGGGTCATGTCCAGCGACTCGACGGTCGTGCGCGTGACGCCGTCGCCGTCGGCCTCGACCACGGCCACCCCGCCCTCGACGGGCACGAGCAGCACGTCGGCGGTCACCGCGTCGATCACGGCGGTGACGGTGCCCTGCAGCAGGTCACCCGCGCCCTGCCGCTCGACGGTGACCGGCACCGGCCGGCCCGCGCCGCGGGTGGCGCCGACCGCGAGCGCCGCGGTGCGCTCGCCGGCCGCGACGGCCGCGAGCAGCTCGTCCTCGCCCGTGCCCAGCAGCAGCGCCGTGGCCACGACGCTGCCGAGGAACGGGACGGGCGCGACCGCGCGGCCGAGCTCCTCGGCGACGACGGCGACCTCGCGCCACGACGCGCCCGCGCCGCCGCGCTCCTCGGGCACCGCGAGGCCGGCGACGCCGATCTCCTGGGTGAGCCGCTTCCAGAGCTCGGTGTCGACCGGGTCCTCGGTGTCGGTGCGCCGCAGCACCGCGTCCCACGGCGCCTGCTTCTCGACGAGCGCGCGGACGCTCGCGCGCAGGTCCTCCTCGACGTCGGAGTAGAGGAGGTCGCCGGTCTCGGGGGTCGTCGGGGTCGTGGCGGCAGCGCTCATCGGGGCAGGTCCTTCCACGGCACGTCCTTGTCGGCGCGGGCCTCGGCGGGCAGGCCGAGCACGCGCTCGGCGACGACGTTGCGGAGGATCTCGGACGTGCCGCCCTCGATCGAGTTGGCGCGGAAGCGCAGGTAGCGCCAGCCGGCGTCGCGGCTGCCGTAGTCCTCGACCTCGGGGCGCCGCTCGGTGTAGTCGGGGTAGCGCAGGCCGTCCTCGCCCTGCAGCTCCAGCTCGAGGCTCGAGCACTCCTGGTTGAGCCGCGCGTAGGTGATCTTCACGCCGGAGCCCTCGGGGCCGGGCTGGCCGGCGGCCTGCTGCTGGCCGAGGCGCTCGGCGGTCAGGCGCGCCGCCTCGGTCTGCACCCACAGGCGCAGCATCCGGTCGTGCAGGCCGGGCGTGCGGGCCTCGGGGTGCTCACGCCAACGGGCCGCGAGGGGGCCGACGGCGCCGCTCTCGCGCGGCAGCGTCCCGCCGCCGATGGCGACGCGCTCGTTCATCAGCGTGTACTGCGCGACAGCCCAGCCCTGGCCCACCTCGCCGAGGCGCTGGTCGTCGGGGACGCGGACGTCGGTCAGGAAGACCTCGTTGAACTCGGCCTCGCCGGTGATCTGGCGCAGCCCGCGGACCTCGACCCCGGGCGCGGTCATGTCGACGACGAAGTAGCTCAGGCCGCGGTGCTTGACGGCCTCGGGGTCGGTGCGGGCGAGGAGGATGCCCCAGCGGGCGTGGTGGGCCATCGAGGTCCACACCTTCTGCCCGTTGAGCACCCACGCGTCGCCGTCCCACACGGCGCTGGTGCCGACGCCCGCGAGGTCGGACCCCGCGCCGGGCTCGCTGAACAGCTGGCACCAGATGTCCTCGCCGGTCCACAGCGAGGGCAGCCAGCGCTGCTTCTGCTCGTCGTCGCCGAAGCGCAGGATCGTCGGCGCGGCCATGCCGAGGCCGATGACGTTGAGGCGGGGCCTGTTCTCCGGCGCGCCCGCGCGGGCGAAGGCGGCGTCGACGGCGGCCTGCAGGCCGTTCTCGGCGCCGAGGCCGCCGAGCCCCGCCGGGTAGTGCACCCAGGCGAGGCCGGCGGCGAACCGCTCGCGGAGGAACTGGGCGGGGTCGGTGCTCGTGGGGTCGTGCTCGGCGAGGAACTCCTCGACGCGCCGCGCCAGGGCTGAGGCGTCCGGCGCGTCGGGCGGGCTGTCCGTGGTCGTCACCCCTGCACCCTCCGTCGCCGGCCCGCGGCTGTCGAGCCCCGACGGGCCCCGACGCCCCGGCGTGATCGCCACCTGCCAGGGTGCTCGGCGTGAGCGCTCCGTCGACCGAGCTGTCCCGCGCCCTCGCGGCCCATGCCCGGCCGCTCGGGGTGCCCGACGACCTGCCCGACGGTGAGCCCGCCGAGGAGGGCCTCGCCGCGTGGGTGCGGGCCGCCCGCACGGCGCGGGTGGTCGCGCTCGGCCCGGCCCTCGGCGGGACGCGCGAGCTCGCGGCGCTGGCCGGTCGGTGCGTCGAGGAGCTGGTCGGCGACCCGGAGGACGGCATCGGCACGCTCGCACTGCAGGCCGCCGAGTCCGGGACGACGGTGCTCGACGACCACGTCCGCCACGGCACCGGCCACGCCGGCGGCCTCAACGAGGCGCTGCAGGGCCTGGGCTCGTGGAGCTGGCACACCCGCGAGGTGCTCGACGTCGTCCGCGCGCTCGCCGCCCGCGGCGGGGTGCGCGTCGTCGGCATCGACCCGCGCCGCCCCGCGCCCGCCGTCCGGGTCGTCGGCGCCTTCCTGCGCACCGCGGCGCCGGACGCGCTGCCGCCGGTGGCCGACGCGCTCGCCGACCTCGCGGTGGGGTACGGCGACGGCGCCGCCACACGCGCGGCGGTCGAGCAGGTGCGCGAGCAGCTCGAGCGCGACGTGCCCGCGCTGGTCGCGGCCACGTCGCCCGCCCGGCACGCGGAGGCGGTGCGCCACGCCCGGTTCCTCGCGCGCGCCGCGGAGCTCGCTGCCGCCCCGCCCGGACGCGCCGACGCCGTCGCCGCGAGGCTGATGGCCGACGCGGTGCTCGAGGCGATGGAGGAGGACGGTCGCCTCGTCCTCTGGGCCCACGCCGACCACGTCGTCGTCCGCGAGCAGACCCTCGGCGCGCACCTGCGCGAGCGCCTGGGCGACGACTACCGCGCGCTGGTGCTCTCGGCGGGCACGGGGACCGTGCGCGCGATCCGGCGCCGGCGGCTCTTCGGCCCCACGCGCACCCCGGCGACCCACCGCCTCGGCGAGGTGCCCGCGTCCTCGCTCGAGGGCGTGCTGCTCGACGCCGTGCCGCGGGACGCGGTGCTCGACCTCCGCGACCCGGCCACCCCGCCCACCGTCACCGCGTGGGCCGGCGAGGCGACGGTGCGGCGCTCGGTGGGCGACGAGGTGTCCGCGGCCGCGCCGGCGCGGGCGACCGTGCCGTGCGTGCCGGGCACCGAGCTCGACGGGGTCGCCGTGGTGCGGGCGGTGCACCCGGCCCGGGCCCTGTAGCGCGGTCAGCGTCGGGCGGCGAGCACCGCCCGGCCCCGCGGGGAGAGCTCGTAGCCGACCGGCAGCGAGTGCGTCAGCCCCAGCGCCTTGAGCCGGCGCACGTCGGCCTTGAACGGCGCGGTCTCGCGGCCGAAGGAGGCAGCGAGGTCGGGGGCGCGCACGCCGGGACGGTCGGCGATCGCCGCGAGCGTGGCCCACGCCCAGGGCCCGTGGCCGCTGCGCGCGTCCATCGCGTCGAGGCGCCCCGCGACGGCCGCGAGGTCGTCGGCGTCGGGCACCGTGGCGGCGAGCTCGCTGCGCGGGTCGGGCTCGTCCAGCGGGTGGAAGCGCACGCGGTAGAGCTCGGCGTCCGGCACCGCCTGCTTCGCGGCCGCGGCGAGCAGGGCGTCGACGGAGTCGAAGCCGGCGCGCCGCGCGTCGTCCGGGCCGAGGTCCTCCGGGCGCACGACGTCCACCTCGTCGACCTGCAACCGGCCGATCGGCGTCCGGTAGGGCCGCCCGGGACGGACCTGGGCGCGCCGCCATCGCCGGAACGTCAGGTCGACCTCGCCGCGCGCGACCGGCTCGGCGAACCGCAGCGCGAAGAGCACGGTCGACGATGGTGCCAGGCGGCTCGTCCGTCAGATCGTGCCGAGCCCGACCACGAGGAAGAAGAGCCAGAACGCGATCCACCCGATGATCGGGAGGTAGCCGAGCACCAGGCCGGCGATCGTCATGCCGTGGCCCGCGTACCGGCCGCTGCCGGTGTCTCGCCAGGCGAGGTGCCCGCAGATGACCGCGGCGATGGAGGCGAGGCCCGCGGTGAAGAAGCCGAGGATGCCGCACACCAGCGCCGCCACCGCGAGCCCCGACGTCGGCGGCCCGCTCGCGGAGGGCGGGCCGTAGCCGCCGTGGGGCGCGGACGGGTACGGCGCCGGCGTCGCGTGCGGCGTCGACGCGTACGGGTTCTGTCCGTACGGAGCCGATCCGTACTGCTGTCCGTAGGGCGTCTGCCCGTACTGCCGGCCGTAGGGCTGGGGCACCTGCCCGTACGGGTCGTGGCCGGCAGCGCGGTCGGCGGCGTACGGGTCCGAGTAGGGCTCGAGCGCGTACGGGCTGGGCTCGAAGGCGCCGGAGGAGTACGGCTCGGGGCGTGACCCGTGCGGCGCGTCCCGCGGGTCGGGGGCCGACGGCGCGGGGGTCTCGACCCCGTCACGACCGTCGCGCGGCGGTTCCCACGGCGAGCTCACGCTCGGGATCGTAGTGGCGCGCGGCGGGCGCCGGGCGCGGTCAGGAGGCCGGGATGACGATGTCGGCGTAGGTGTCGCCGTCGGTGTCGGCGACCGCGACCGGGCCGTCCTCGCCGTAGGCCGCGCCGTCGGTGACGGCCGCGTCGCCGTAGCCGTCGGCGTCGATGTCGAGGACGACCTCGTCGACGGCGCCGTCGCGGTCGTGGTCGGAGACCGCGTACTCGTCGTACCCGTCGCCGTCCTCATCGGCCGACGCGGTCTCGGCGTAGCCGTCGCCGTCGGCGTCGGTGGCCGTCGACTCGTAGTAGCCGTCGCGGTCGCCGTCCCACGAGGTCATGCTCGGCGTGCCCGCGGGGAAGGACAGGAGGCCGCCGTCGGCGCCGTAGGTCGTGCCGTCGCCGGAGGTGTAGGTGTCGGGGCCGGTGGTGTCGGTGGTGCCGGTGGCGGTGCCGGGGTCGCTCATCGGGGTCTCCTCGCCGAGGTGATCGGTGCGTCGACCCTCTGACGGTGCGGGCACCCGCCGATGTTCCCGTGGGAATGCTGGCAGGACCGCTCAGCGTCGCCGACGTCCCCGGATGGGCTCGATGCGGCGCAGCAGCACGGCCGTGACCAGCGCGAACAGCACGGTGAGGCCCACGAGCGCGCCGAGGTCGAGCACCCAGGTGGCGGCGTCGTGGTCCCACAGCGGGTCGCGCTCGCGGTACGGCGTCGGGAGGCCCGGGCCGCTGGGGACGGCGACGGTCGACGCGCCGAGCGCGAACCCCCAGCGTGCCGGCACCAGCCAGGACAGCTGCGCGAGCACCGGGCTGTCCTGGATCTGCAGCAGCGCGCTGGACAGGATGAACTGCAGCATCGCGAGCAGCACCAGCAGCGGCATGCCGCGGTCGGCGTTCGTGATCGCCGCGGACACGGCCAGCCCGAGCGCCATGCTCGCCACGGCGACGCCGACGAGCGCGACGACGATCTCGAGCACCCCGGACCCGAGCACCGCCGGCGCGTCCGGACCCGGCCGGCCGAGCAGGCCCAGCAGCCCGAGCAGGACGGCCTGCACGCCGGTGACGACGACGAGCACGCTGAGCTTCGAGGCGAGGTAGGCGCCACGCGAGAGCCCGATGGCGCGCTCGCGGCGGTAGATCTCGCGTTCCTTGACGATCTCGCGGATGGCCGCCGCCGAGCCCATGAGCGCGGCGCCGACCACGAAGACGAGCAGCAGGCTGTTCGGGTTGCCGGGGGTGCCGCGGAACTGCGCTTCCTGCGACAGGCCGGTGTCGCCGGGCAGCGCGTGGGTGAGCACGGCGAGCAGCAGCGGCAGGACGGCCATGAAGATCGTGTACTGGCGGTCGGCGAGCACGACCGCGAGGTAGCGGCGGGCGAGCACCGCGAACTGGGTGGTCACGGGCTGCTGGCGCGGCGCGGCGGCCGGTGCGGTCGGCCCGAGGTGCTGGTGGCGGCGTGACGCGGGCGCCCCGACGTAGCGGGCCCACTGCGGGGAGCGGCGGTAGCGGTCGGCCCAGTCGACGGTCTTGTCGCGGTCGAGGAGCAGGAACAGGTCGGCGAAGTCGGTGACGCCGAAGTAGGCCAGGGCTTCCTGGGGTGGTCCGAAGTAGGCGACGGTGCCGCCGGGGGCCAGGAGCAGGAGGCGGTCGCAGACGTCGAGGTTGGCGACGTTGTGGGTGACCACGACGACGGTGCGTCCGTCGTCGGCGAGGCCGCGCAGGGTGTGCATGACCGATTTGTCGAGGCCGGGGTCGAGGCCGCTGGTGGGTTCGTCGAGGAAGAGCAGGGAGGGGCGGGTGAGCAGTTCGAGGGCGACCGAGGTGCGTTTGCGCTGGCCGCCGGAGAGGGAGTCGATGCGCTGGTCGGCCTGGCCGGTCAGCCCGAGCTCGCCGATGACCTCCTCGATCCGGCGATCGCGGTCGGCGGCGGACACGTCGGTGGGGAAGCGCAGCCGCGCGGCGTAGGCGAGCGCGCGCCGCACGGTGAGCTGGGGGTGCAGGATGTCGTCCTGGGGGACGAGGCCGATGCGCTGGCGCAGTTCGTCGTAGTCGGCGTAGAGGTCGCGGTCGGCGTAGGTGACCACGCCCTCGTCGGCGGGCCGGAACCCGGTCAGCGCCCGCAGCAGCGTCGACTTCCCGGCCCCCGACGGCCCCACCACCGCCAGCAGGCTCCGCTGCCCGAGCGAGAACCCGACACCCTGCAGCAGCACCTTCCCGCCCTCGCGGACGACGAGACCGTCGGCGCGGAACCCGATGTCGCCGGTGTCGACGTGCTCGACGAGGCTGACGGATCCGTCCTGGCCCACGTCGAGGTGGAACAGCGCGTGCCCGATGCCGACGACGGACGCCGGGCCCACCGGCGCGCGGCGCACCCGGGCGCCGTCGACGAACGTGCCGTTGGGGCTGCCGAGGTCGGCGATGTCCCAGCCGCCGTCGGGTCGTCGGAGGAGCTCGGCGTGGTGGCGGGAGACGAGCAGGTCTCCGACGACGACGTCGTTGTCGTCGGCACGCCCGATCCGCACGCGCGGGGCGGCCGCGGCGGGCCCGCTCGGGGGCAGGTCGGTGGTCGCGAGGCGGTGCACCGCGGACAGACGGCCCTGCGCCGACGACCGCTGCGCGGCGGGCACCGTCGCCGTCGCCGACCGGTCGGCTCCCGGCACGGGACCGGGCACCGGCGCGGGACGCGGCGGGACCGTCGCGGCGTGCAGCTCGGGGCCCTCGGCGGCGTCGCCGAGCCGGATCGTCACCGGCCCGGTCACCGTGATCTCCCGGAACGGGCGGCCCGCGGCGAACGACCCGTTGCGGCTGCGGTCGACGAGCTGCCAGCCCGCGGGCGTCGAGCGGATCAGCAGGTGCTCGCGCGAGACCCGCGGCCCGAGGACCTGCAGGTCGGAGGACTCGTCGCGCCCGACGACCAGGCCCTCGCCGGGGCGCAGGGTGCGGTGCTGGCCGCCGGCGCGGATCTCGAGCGACGGCGACGGCGACGGCGGCGGCGTCGGACCGGGCGGGGCGCCCGCCCGCACGGGGTCGAACGCCATGCGCGCACCGTAGGTGGTCCCGCCGTCGCCGGCGACGTCCCGGCCGGTCAGGGCAGCCGCAGGAAGGACATGCGGCCCTGGGTGTCGACGCCGACGACGGCGCCCCCGGCCGCGTACCGGTAGACGTCCGCCCGCCGCTGCGGCGGCTCGCGCAGGGCGGCGAGCAGCTCCTCGCGGTTGTCGGGCTGCGCGACCAGGGGCGCCACCCGCGACCACGGCGCCGCGTCGTAGGCCGCCGCCGGCCGGTAGCGGGACTCGACGCCGGCGACGTCGCCCGTGCCGAGGGCGGTGTAGAGGCCCTGGACGCCCGTCGCGACGGCCGCGGGCAGGGCGCGCCCGGCGGTGTCGGTGACGGCCGGGGCGCCCGCCGGGGCGGGCGGGGTCTCCGGCGCGGCGGCGCTCGGTGCCGGCGCGGGGACGGCGGAGGCGACCTCGGTCGAGCTCCCGGACGAGCTCGGTGCCGTGACGAGGGTCAGCACGGCCAGCGCCGCGGCGACGACGATCGCGACGGCGAGGGCCGCGCTCGCGATCCAGGGACCGCGGCCGGCACCCGCCGACGCGGCCGGAGCGCTCATCGCCATGACGCCGGTCGGTGCGCGGTGATCGGCCCGGTGGTGGTCATGTGGCCTCCTCGATCGGTCCCGGCCGCAGTATCGAGACGATCACGCCGGAGCGTTACCGCTGGTCGGGGCAGTCTGCGTCACGCGGACGGGTTCGTACAGGTGGACCGTGGAGGCGTCCGGGTCCGGCGCGGGGTCCGGCGAGGTGGCCGGCGAGGTGGCCGGCGAGGTGGCCGGCGAGGTGGCCGGCGCGGTGGTCGGCGCGGCGACCGGCTCGGTGGGGTCGGTCGAGCCCCGTGGCGCGGGTGCGGGCGGCACGGGGACGGGTGTGGGGATGACGTCGGTGGGCCGCGAGGACAGATCGGGATCGGTGTCCTCGGGGTCGTGGTCGGACGGTGGCTCCGCGAGCCCGGCGAGGCTCCTGAGGTCCCGGAGCAGCGCCGCGCCGAGGCCGCCCGGCGGGCCGGGGTGCTCCTGCGCCACGCGCGCCAGCAGCGCGCCCAGGGCCTCGCCGAGCGGCGCGTCGGCCGCGGCGGCGTCCGGTACCAGGGGCACGGCGGCGAGGGTCGCGGCGAGCGCGCGGGCGTCGTCGTCCTCGGCGCGCGGGCGGTCGTCGGGACGGCGTCCGGACGGCGCGCCGAGCAACCACACCGCGGGCGGCTCCCCACCCACCAGCACGACGTCCGGGCCGATCCCGCCGTGCACCAGGCGCGCCGTGTGGGCCGCGGCGAGCGCCCCGGCCAGCACCACCGCGAGGGCCAGCACCCGCGAGGCGGGCAGCTCGCCGACGTCGGCGAGGCCCCGGGCACCCGCGGGGACGTCGTGGACGAGCCACAGGTCGCGATCACGCCCGGCCGCGACGTCGCGGACCGGCGCCAGCCCGGGATGCGGGTGCTCGGCGCCGCGCCGGACGTCGCGCACGACCCGGGTCAGCGTCCGCAGCGCCGGCGGACCGTCGCCCCGGTCGGGGGCGAGCGCGACCGCGACGACCGGACGGTCCTCCCAGTCGTCGTGCGTGACCCGGACCGCGGCGGTCACCGCGTCGCCGAGCCGGTAGTGCCCGCCCGAGAGCAGCTCACCCGGGGCGCCCGGCGCGCGGTCCACGCCCGGCGGGTCCTCCGTCACCGTCACCGTCCCGGTCGCCCGGTGGCTCGGTCGCTCAGCCGCCGAAGGTCGACCGGGCCCGGAACTGGATCCGCTGGAACACGGCGTTGGACTGCTCGAGGTCGGCGGTGCGGATCTCCCAGCTGTAGTTCAGGCCGCTGTAGATGCCGGTGGAGTAGACGGTGCCGTCGCGCTCCGCGGTGTAGAGCGGGCCCTGCTCGACCCCGCCCGCGCGCCACACGTCGAACTGCTCGATGCGCGGGCCGAGGCTCGCCGTGTCGTCGTAGAACGACCGCGCGCCGGCGGCGTCGGGCCAGCGGGCGAAGATCACCCGGGCGCCCGGGGCCGCGGTGGCGAAGTCGCAGATGTAGGCCTCGGTGGGGTCGACGCCGGTGCTGGTGGTCAGGCGGTCCTGCGAGGTCGAGGGCCGGCAGTTGCCCGTGGTCGTGTCCGGGAAGACCTGGGCCATCGTCGCCTGGCCGGCCGGGGCCGAGCCGCCGCCCGAGCCGCCGCTGCCACCGGAGCCGGTCGTGCTCGGGGGCTGCGCCCCGGTCGTGACGGGCGGCGCGGGCGGGGCGGCCGCCGTCGACCCCTGGTTGAGCAGCACGACGGCGCCGACCGCGACGACGAGCAGCAGGACGAGGACGCCGGCGACGATCGCGGCGATCTTGCCCTTGCCGCCCTTCGGGGGCTGCGGCGGCTGGCCGTACCAACCCTGCGGTCCGCTCGTGCCGGGCGGCGGCGGGTACTGGCCGGTGCCGTAGCCGGGCGGGTAGCCCTGGGTGGACGGGTAGCCGGGCTGGCCGTAGTTCTGGGTGCCGCCCGGCTGCGTCGGGCCCCACGCGGCGGGCGCGGGCTGCGGGCCGGAGCCCTGCGGCGCGCCGAACGGCGACGGGCCCTGCGGTGACCACGGCTGGGAGGGCGGCTGGGCCTGCGGACCCGAGTGCCGGCGCGGGCCGGGGACCTGGGTCGGGGTGGCGCCCTGCGGCCCCGAGGTACCGCCCGCCCCGGCGGCGGCGCCCGCCGCACCGGCGGCGCCGGCGGCACCGGCCGCACCGGCCGCACCCATGGCTCCGGCACCCGGCCCACCGGCGCGGACGCCGCGCACGGTCGCGTCCTCGGCGCCCGGGGCCGACCCGCCGCCCGCCTCCCCGCCGACCGCGCGCACGGCGGCGTCGGCGAAGTCGCCCGCGGTGGCGTAGCGCTGCGCGGGGTCCTTGGCCATGGCGGTCCCGAGCACGGCGTCGAGCGCGGGCGGCGAGCCCGGCGCGACCTCGGAGAGGCGCGGGGGCGTCTCGTTGAGGTGGTCGTACATGAGGCCCGGGCCCTCGGACACGAACGGCGGGCGCCCGGCGATCGCCTCGAAGAGCAGGCAGCCCAGCGCGTAGACGTCGACCCGGCGGTCCATCTCCCGGCCCACGAACAGCTCGGGCGCCATGTAGGCGAGGGTGCCGATGGCCGAGCCGGTGCCGGTCAGCGAGCTCTTGGTGTCGCCGCCCATCGCGCGGACGATGCCGAAGTCGACGAGGTAGACGAAGTCGCGCCCGCGGTGCTGGGTGATGAGGATGTTCGACGGCTTGACGTCCCGGTGGATGAGGCCGTCGTCGTGCGCGGCGTCGAGGGCGTCGGCGGTCTGGCGGACGATCTCGGCGGCGCGGCGGGGCTCGAGGCGGCCGCGGCGCTCGATCTCCTCGGCGAGGTCGACGCCCGAGACCAGGCGCATGTCGATGTAGAGGCGGCCGTCGATGGTGCCGAAGTCGTGGATCGGGATGACGTGCGGCGACGACAGCCGGGCCGCGGTGCGGGACTCGCGGCGGAAGCGCTCCTGGTAGTCGCCGTCGTCCGCGAGGCCGCCGTGGAGGCGCTTGACCGCGACGGTGCGCTGGCGGCTGGTGTCGTAGGCGCGGAAGACCTCGCCCATGCCACCGCGTCCGATGCGCTCCTCGAGGCGGTACGGCCCGAACATCTCCACCGGCTCGCCCGACGACGGCGGCGTGTGGCCCGGGGCCTCGGTGCTCATGCGGCGCTCTCCTGGATCGTGGCTCACCGGGGCGACGGACAGCCCGGGTGAAAGTCACCGAGAGTATGTGCGATGGCCCCGAGGCAGGCCATAGCCCTCACACATTTCGCAGAGTTCCCTTACTCGGCGTCACATCTCGCGGTCTCCGTCAGCCCGGGACCTCCGTCGCGGGGCGCAGGTGGAGGACGGAGCGCATGCGCTGGGAGTCCTGCGCCGACCGGGTGACGACGTCGAAGGTGTACGGCCGTTCGGAGTACGCAGCGGTGGCGTAGACCGTGCCGTCGGCGGCCGCCCGGGTGTGCCACGGACCCTGGAGCTGCCCGCCCCCGTCCCGCCACTGCACGGCGCCGTCGACGCTGGGACCCCACTGCACCTGGTCGGCCTGCCACCGCAGCGCGTCGGCGACCGTCGGCCACTCCGCGTAGTAGACGAAGCCGCCCGGCACCGCGGCGCCGTGGTCGCAGCGGACCACCGCGACGGGGCGGGCGCCGGTCGAGGTCACGTACTCGTCAGCACCCGGAGGGTACGCCGCGCAGGCCGTGCCGAGGGCGGTGAGGTCGGGGAACGCGGCGGCGAGCCGGCCGGGCAGCACGGGCGCGGGCGCGGCCCCGGGCGCGGCGCGGTCGGGGCCCGGCGGCCAGCCGACGACGGCGACCATCCCGGCCACGCCGAGCAGCCCCACCACCAGGCCGATCACGAACCCGAGCAGCACCGCCGACAGGCGCCGGCCCGGCCGTCGGCCTCGGTCGGGCGGCGGCGGCGGTGGGGTCGGGGTCGGCGGGGCGGGCGGAACGGGCGGGCTGACCTCGACGCGGGGCGACGGCGCCGGACGCGGCGTCGGGACGGCCGCGAGCCCCGGGGCGGGCGTGCCGGTGGGGACGGGGACGTAGCGGCCCGCCGCCGGTGCGGCTGACGCGGCGGGCTGCACCGGCGCGGCGCGCGACACGATCCGGACCGCGATCCGGTCCGCCCGCGCGGTGGTCCCGGTGCTCATCGCGGCCGCCGGGCCCGTGGGTCGAGGCGGCGCAGCAGCAGCGCGGTGACGACGACGAACAGCACCGTGACGCCGGTGATCGCCCCGAGGTCGAACAGCCAGGTGGCGGCGTCGTGGGCCCACAACGGCTCGGCGTCGGTGTAGGGGGGCGGGACGCCGGGACCGCTGCGCACGCCGATCGTCGAGGCCCCCAGCGCGAAGCCCCAGCGCGCCGGCACGAGCCACGACAGCTGGGCGAGGACCGGGCTGTCCTGGATCTGCAGGAGCGCGCTGGACAGGATGAACTGCAGCATCGCGAGCAGCACCAGCAACGGCATCCCGCGGTCGGCGTTGTCGATCCACGCCGAGACCGCGAGCCCGACGGCCATGCTGGCGATGGTGGTCGCGGCGATCGCGACGAGGATCTCCAGGCGCGGGTCGGCGAGGACGACGGCCTCGTCCGGACCCGGGCGCCCGATCGTCCCGAGCACGCCCAGCACCACCGCCTGCAGGCCCGTGACGACGGCGAGCACCACGACCTTGGACAGCAGGTACGCCGCGCGCGAGAGCCCGATCGCCCGCTCGCGGCGGTAGATCTCGCGCTCCTTCACCAGCTCGCGGATCGACGCCGCCGACCCCATCAGCGCCGCGCCGACGATGAACACCATGAGCAGGCTCTGCGGCGCGCCCGGCACCCCGCGCAGCTGCTCGGCGAGCGAGAGCCCGGTGTCCACCGGCAGTGCGTGCGACAGCGCCGCCAGCAGCAACGGCAGGGCCGCCATGAAGATCGTGTACTGGCGGTCGGCGGCGATCACCGCGAGGTAGCGCCGGGCGAGCACCCCGAACTGCGCGATCGCGGACTGCTGGCGCGGCGGCGGGGCCGCGGGCACCACCGGGGCCGGCCCGCGGACCGCGGGTGCGCGCGAGGGCGGCGCGGTGCCGATGTAGCGCTCGCCCAGCGGGGAGCGGCGGTAGCGGTCGGCCCAGTCGACGGTCTTGTCGCGGTCGAGGAGCAGGAACAGGTCGGCGAAGTCGGTGACGCCGAAGTAGGCCAGGGCTTCCTGGGGTGGTCCGAAGTAGCCGACGGTGCCGCCGGGGGCCAGGAGCAGGAGGCGGTCGCAGACGTCGAGGTTGGCGACGTTGTGGGTGACCACGACGACGGTGCGTCCGTCGTCGGCGAGGCCGCGCAGGGTGTGCATGACGCTCTTGTCGAGGCCGGGGTCGAGGCCGCTGGTGGGTTCGTCGAGGAAGAGCAGGGAGGGGCGGGTGAGCAGTTCGAGGGCGACCGAGGTGCGTTTGCGCTGGCCGCCGGAGAGGGAGTCGATGCGCTGGTCGGCCTGCCCGGTCAGCCCGAGCTCGCCGATGACCTCCTCGATCCGGCGGTCCCGCTCGTCCTCCGTGGTGTCCGACGGGAAGCGCAGCCGCGCGGCGTAGGCGAGCGCGCGCCGCACCGTGAGCTGGGGGTGCAGGATGTCGTCCTGCGGCACGAGGCCGATGCGCTGGCGCAGTTCGTCGTAGTCGGCGTAGAGGTCGCGGTCGGCGTAGGTGACCACGCCCTCGTCGGCGGGCCGGAAGCCGGTCAGGGCGCGCAGCAGCGTCGACTTCCCGGCCCCCGAAGGCCCCACCACCGCGAGCAGGCTGTTCTCCTCCAGCGCGAACCCGACCCCGTCGAGCAGGGTGCGGCCCCTGGGGGTGCGCACGACGAGGTCCTGGGCGCGGAACGCGATCGCGCCGGCGTCCTCGCGCTCGACCAGCCGGACCGATCCGTCCTGGCCGACGTCGAGGTGGAACAGCGCGTGCCCGATGCCGACGAGCATCCCCGGCCGCAGCGGGACGCGACGGATGCGGCGCCCGTCGACGTAGGTGCCGTTGGGGCTGCCGAGGTCGACCAGCTCCCAGCCGCCCCTGCCGTCGGGGAGGAGCTCGGCGTGGTGGCGGGAGACGAGCAGGTCTCCGACGACGACGTCGTTGTCGTCGGCACGGCCGATGCGGATGCGACCACCGGACGCGGGCGGGGCGGCGGGCCCCGGGGTGCCCGCGGGCGGCGTGTCCTCCCGGAGCGGCGGCGCGGACGGGAGGCGGTGCACCGCCGAGAAGCGGCCCTGGGTGCTGGGCCCGGACGGAGCCGGGGTGTCGGCGGCGGGGGTGTCGGCGGCGGGGGTGCCACGGCTCGGGGTGCCGAGGCGCCGGGTGGCACCGGACGGGGTCCCGACGGGCGGCATCCCCACCGCGGGCGTCGCCGCGGGTGCGACGGCGGGCCGGGCGGCCGGGGCGAGCATCGGGACCGGCGGGGCCCCGGGGTCGGCGCCCACCGCCCGCAGCACGAGGCGGACCTCGGGGCCGCCGACCCCGAGCGTGAGCGTCAGCCGCGGCGTCGCACCGGGGGACAGGCGCAGCTGCGCGAGCCGCTCCCCGCCGACGTAGACGCCGTTCTGGCTGCGGTCGACCAGCTCCCACCCCGTCGGCAGCGGGCGGAGCTCGGCGTGCACCCGCGAGACGAGGGGGTGCACCACCTGGAACCCGGCGGCCTCGTCCCGCCCGATCGTCAGGGCCCGCCCCGTCGGCACCACCAGGCGCTGGTCACCGTGGGTGAGCTCGAGCTGCGGCACCGTGAGGGCGCGCCCGCGCGCGGGGCGGCGACCGGCGGCCGGCCGGGGCACGGGCTCCACGGGGTGCACGCGTCCTCCTCCTCGCGGGCCGGGCAGGGCCCGGCGACGTCACCGCGCGCGCAGCCGCGCGAGCGGTGACAGTGTGTGTTCGCGAGGAGACCTCAGCCAGGGGGTTCGCGATAATCGTGGCGAACCATCACCGAGGGTGAGCAGCTCCGCTCAGGCGGGGTGCGGCAGCGGGGCGGTGTGCGAGCGGCGCGCGGCCGGGACCCCGTCGACCGCCGCGAACGGGCGGGTCAGCGGGTCGCGGCGGGCGTCCTCGTTGCCGATGACGTGGGCACGCCCCGTCACCCGGACCGAGCCGACCTCCGCGAGTCGGCGGTGCACCCGGTCGAGGCGCGCCTGCAGGGCGGCGTCGTCGATGGCCTTCCGCTGCTTCGCGCGGCGGGTGTGGCGGGGTCCCGCGTCCTCGGGGCCGAGGGTGCCGACCGTGTCGCCGTGACCCAGCACGGCGGTGGAACGACGGGCGCGGGTGGTGGTGGTCGAGCGGCGGAACATCGTGGATCACGTCCCTCGGTGCGACGGGCCGACGTGCTGTCACCCTCTGCATCGAGCGCCGCGCGGCGGTTCTTGATGGGCCGTCCGGTGGACTCCAGCCGCAGGGCCGATCAGCCGAAGGGCCCGCGGCCGGGACGGTCCGTGCGCACCCGTCCCGATCAGCCGAACAGGTCGTCGAAGAACCCGTCGTCCTGACCCGTGCCGGTGTCGTCCGTGGTGTCCCCGGTCTCGCCCGCACCGGGATCGCCGGTCGCGCCGCCCTCGGCGTCGCCCGTCCCGGTGCCGCCGTCGCCGCCCTCGCCGGACCCGTCGCCGGTCCCCGACGACGACCCGGCCCGCACGACGTCGACGGTCACCGTGCTGCCCCGGGGCACGGCGGTGCCCACCCCGGGCTGCAGGGCCACGACGGTGCCGGCCGCGCCGCCCCCGTCGACCTCACGCACCGACACCTCCAGGCCCACGCCCTCGAGCGTCGCCTCGGCGGAGGCCTGCGAGCGGCCCACGACGTCGGGCACCTGCAGCGTCGCGCGCCGCTGGCCGATGGTCAGCTCGATCGCGCCGCCGGCGGGGCGCAGCGAGCCGGGGACGGGGTCCTGGCCGACGACCTGGCCCACCTCGGTCGGGTCGTCGGTCTCGCGCAGGCGGGGCACCGGCGTGAGCACGAGCCCCGCGCCCTCGGCCGCCACGCGCGCGGCCTCCGGGCTGCGGCCCACCAGCAGCGGGACCTGCACCAGCCCCGGGCCGCGCCCGACCCGCAGCGTCACCGACGAGGCCTCGTCGACGCGGGCCCCGACGTCCGGGGTCACCGCGACGACCCGGTCGACCTGCTCGGGCGGCGAGGCCGTGGGGACGACGATCGCGGCGAGGCCGGCGTCGGCGAGCGTCCGCTCGGCCTCGCCGCGGGTGAGCCCGACCAGGCGCGGGACCTCGCTGTCCGTGGGGCCGAGCGCCCACCACCCGGCGCCGCCGAGCAGCACCGCGAGCACGGCCGCGACCGCCACCAGGCGTCCGCGCCGTCGGGACGACCCGGCGGCGGCGTGGGCCCCGGTGCGGGTCCCGCGGTGGCCGCCCCGCGCGAGCTCGGGGGTCAGGACGGTCTCGGCGGTGTCGTCGAGGGCGCCGGACCGACCGCCGCGCGCCCGACGCCGGCCCGGGTCGGTCGGGTCGGCGCCCTCGCGGCTGACCCGCTCGTGCTCGGCGAGCACCGCCGGGGCGTCCGGCCGCTCGCCCGCGAGGACCCGCAGGAGGTCCGCGCGCATGTCGGCGGCGGTCTCGTAGCGGTTGTCGGGGTTCTTCGCCATCGCCCGGCGCACGACGGCCTCGAGCTCCGTCGGCACGACGACGCCGGGCGGGGTGAGCGTCGCGAGCAGCGGCGGGTCCTCCCGCACGTGCTGGTAGACGATCGCGACGGGGCTGTCGGCGGTGAACGGCGGCTCGCCGGTGAGCAGCTCGAACAGCACGCACCCGGCGGCGTAGACGTCGGCGCGCGCGTCGACCTCCTGGCCGAGCCCCTGCTCGGGCGAGAGGTACTGCGCGGTCCCGATGACCATGTCGCCGGTCAGCGCCGGGCCGGTCTCGGTGAGGGCGCGGGCGATGCCGAAGTCCATCACCTTCACGACGTCGCCCGGCGTGATCATGATGTTGGCCGGCTTGACGTCGCGGTGCACGACGCCGTGGTCGTGGCTGAAGCCCAGGGCCGCGCAGACGTCGGCCATCACCGCGCACGCGCGCTCGGGCGGCATCGGCCCGTGGGTGCGCAGGAGGTCGCGCAGCGTGGAGCCGCTGACGTACTCCATGACGATGTACGGGAGGCCGATGCCCTCCGCGGCCACCTCGCCGGTGTCGTAGACCGCGACGATGCCCGGGTGGTTGAGCGACGCCACGTTCTGCGCCTCGCGCTCGAAGCGCAGGCGGAACGAGGGGTCGCGGGCGAGGTCGGCGCGCAGCACCTTGATCGCGACCTCGCGCCCCAGCCGCACGTCGTGGCCCGCGTGCACGTCCGCCATGCCGCCACGGCCCAGGCTCGGGCCGAGCTGGTACCGCCCGGCCACCAGCGTCGCCTGCGACATGCGCTCCTCGTGCCTCCGCTCGTGGTCGGTGCCCGCCGGGGTGCGCGGGGGGACGCGGGTCAGCATCACCCGGACGGGTCCAACGGCGCGGGAGCGGGTCGGCAACGGCGGGTCGCCCCTTCGGCGCGCGAGTTCGCCCGTTCGTCGGGTCCGGTGCCGTCAGTTGCCACACGAACAGCAGTCGCAACAGCTGCCGCACTCCGAGCAGCCGTCGCAGCAGTCGCAGCCGCACTCCGTGCCGTCGCAGCAGCTCGCGCAGGGATTGGACCGCGGCTGCCCGCTCCACGGCCCGGTGATCGGGTCGGCGCAGCAGAGCTGTCCCGTGCAGCAGAGGCCCGCCGCCGCGACACAGCCGCCGACGAGCCCGCGCGGCCCTCGAACCGGGGGACGGTCGCCGGGCTGCGGCGGGTGGTCGGTGGACGGCTGCTCCGTCCGGACGCACGTGCGGTCGAGGGCGCGCGCGGTCTCGTGGACGAGGAGGCGGTGGGCGAGGCGCGCGTCGAGGCCGTGGGGGTCGGGGAGCTCGACGGCGGGCAGCGTCGCGGCGAGGGTCGCGGCCTGGGCGCGCGCCGCCGCCGTGGTGGCCCGGACGCCGGCCCCGGTGGCGTCGACCGGGTTCCAGCGGCCGGTGCGCCGGTCGTCGTCGAGGTCGTCGAGGGCGTCCAGGAGGTGCGCCAGCCGGCCGAAGGCGGCGCCGGCGCGGGCCAGCGGGGCGGCGTTGTCCGGGCGGCCGGCGAGGACGGCGGTGTGCGCGAAGGCCGCGGCCACCGCGTCGGCGGTCGGTGCGGTGACCTCGTCGAGGGTGACGGGCCCCGACGCGTGCTCGACCGCGTGCTGGCGGGCCGGCACCGCGAGCAGGGCCGAGGGGTCGAACCCCGCGGGCGCGGTGGCGCGGGCCCGGGCGCTCCACCGGTCGGCGACCCGCCGGGTCAGCGCCGCCGCCGACCGGTGGCGCAGGACGCCCTGGCGGTCGTCGACGTGGTCGGCGAGGTGCCCGGCCGCGAGCAGCAGCGCGGCGTGGGCGGCGAGGCGGGCGCCGTCACCGGAGACGACGGTGGCGGTGCGCATCCCGCGGGCGGGGCAGGGGCCGGCGTGCCGGTCGGGCGTCGTCGTCTGGGCCGCGGTGAGCACCGAGACCAGCAGGGCGTCGACGTTCGTCGCGGTGCGGGCGAGCTGGCCGTGACCGTCGCGCAGCGCGAGGCAGGTCCCGCAGAGGTGCGCCGCCCACCGGCGGTGCAGCGCGGGCGGGAGATGGTGGCGGCAGGGCCGCACGATGCCGAGCACCGCGAGCACGCTAGTGATCCACGGAGTCGATCACGACGCTCCGTTCGACAGGTGGTGCACGGCCGTTCGTCGCAACGCCTTGCACCGGGAGGGTGTGCGGCTCGGGGCCGCCGGGAAGGGTCTGCGCGACCGCGTCACGCCCCGTCGGGGCTGGCGTGCCGCGACTCATCGGGAGGGGAAACCCGTGATCTCCAGGAACACGACACGCCTGCTCTGGGCACCGGCGCTCGCCGGCGCGCTGTCCCTCGGCGTGCTCGCCGGCTGCTCGCAGGAGCAGCCGGCGGCGGCCCCGGCGCCCGCGGGGCCGCCGAACGCCGCAGCGGGCCAGGGGCAGCCGGGCGCCGGTCAGCCGGGTGCGCCGGGGCAGCCCGGTGCCGCGGGGCAGCCGGGTGCGGCGGGGCAGCCGGGTGCGGCGGGGCAGCCGGGTGCGGGCACCGCGCCCGGTGGCGGCGGCGCCGGGGGCACCGGCGCACCGGGCGGGACGAACGCCGACGGCTCGGGGTCGCAGGACGGCAGCGGCTCGGGTTCGGGCAGCGGCTCGGGTTCAGGCAGCGGCTCGAGCGACGGGTCGGGCTCGGGCACGGGCGGCGGCACGAGCCAGACCCCGTCGGGCGGCGTCGCCACCGGCGGCGGCTCGACCTCGGGCGTCGAGCACGCGGGCCTCATCGGTGCCGGCGCGCTCGCGCTGGCCGGGGCCGGCGCGCTGGGCGGCGTGGCCGCGCGCCGTCGCCGATCCGCGGGCTGAGCACCTCGACGACCGTGACACCGACGACCCCGCCCACCGGCCGGTGTGCGGGGTCGTCGTGCGTCGGCCGGCGTGTACGGGGTGCGCCGGCTCGCCGCGCGGGCCGGAGGGGAGCACCGTGAGCGGCGTGCCCGACCCCGCCGAGCGAGATCAGGAGCACCGCACGGACCCCGAGCGGGCCGGCGAGGTGCATGAGGTGCCCGTGATCACCGGGACGGGGGCGGGGCCCGGGCCGGGACCCGCGCCCACCCCCGACCGCGCGCGCCGGGCCCTGGTCGCGGGGGCGGTGGTGCTCGCGGTGCTCGGGGTGGCGCTGCTGGGCTGGGCCGCCGGACACCAGACGTCGGCACCCCCGCCGCCCGGGCCCGTCGCCGCCGGCCCGCCGCCCCCGTCCTCGCCGGCCACACCCACACCCACACCCACGCCCACGCCCGCGCCCGGAGAGAGCACCTCCCCGCCCGCGACCCTGCGCATCCCGGCGATCGGGGTGGACTCGCCGGTCGACCAGGTCGGGCTCAACCCCGACCGCACCATGGAGGTCCCCGCCGAGGGCTCGCCGGGCTACGGCCACGCCGCGTGGTTCCGGTACTCGGTCACCCCGGGGCGCCAGGGCCCGTCGGTGCTCATCGGGCACGTGGACTCCGCGACGTCGGGGCCGTCGGTGTTCTACGAGCTCGGCCGGCTGCGCCCCGGCGACCGCGCGGACGTCGTGCGCGCCGACGGCGTCACGGTCACCTTCGAGGTCACCGAGGTGGTCGTCGTCCCCAAGGACGCCTTCCCCACCGACCGCGTCTACGGGCCCACGCGCGGCCCCGAGCTGCGGCTGATCACCTGCGGCGGGAGCTTCGACGCGGGCGCGGGCTCCTACCGCGACAACACCGTGGTGTTCGCCCGCGCGGTCTAGGGGCCGATCCGCGCGCGGAAGTGCATGGCCCGGTACGGCCAGTTGTCGTGGGTGTGCCACTGGCTGACGACGAGGTGCATCTCCTGCGGCGTGGAGCCGGGGAGGATGTAGCCGCCGTAGCACTGGGCGACGCGCCCGCAGCCGTGGTCCTCGTCGCCCCAGCCGCACCCGGCGATCACGGTGAGGCGCTCGGCGGTGGTGAGGTCGGTGGTCGGGCCCTGGGGCATCGGGACGAGGTCGATGCGGTAGTTGCCGGCGTCGAACAGCGCGAGCCACCACTGGTCGCCGACGCAGCGCAGCGAGAGCTCGCCGAACGCGCCGGGCAGCACGGGCGTCGGCGGGTTGCCCCACGCCCAGGCCCCGCCGGCGAAGCCCCAGCCCTCCCACGCGGCGGCGTCGAGCAGCTGGTCGGCGGGCACGCGGTGCAGCAGCAGGGGCTTGTCGCGCTGGAAGCCCGTGGTCAGCGCGTAGACGTAGCCGTCGGGGCCGAGCTCCCAGGTCAGCATCTGGAAGAGCCCGCCGAGGTGCCCGCCCGGCCAGGACAGGCCCGTCGACTCCCAGGTGACGCCGTTGTCGCGCGAGCGGTGGATCTCGGTCCAGTGCACGTTGCCGAGCCCCTCGCAGGCCATGACGTGCAGGTACATCTCGTCGCCGATGGTGATGAGGTCGGTGGGCAGCTGCGTGGTGATCCGCGTGCCGCCCACGAGACCGCCGAACCGCCCGCCGATGCGGGCGTTGTGGCGGTAGGAGATGACCTGCTCGGCGTAGGGGTGGTCGCCCCCCGCGGAGCCGGTCCACCGCACGCCTCCGTCGCTGCGCACCGTCGCGGGGTCGCCGAAGAGGATCACCGGCGAGCGCCAGCCCGGTCCGCCCGCGTGCTTGCTCTCGAAGGTGTCGCCGAAGACGGCGACCAGCCGCCCGTCGGGCGCGAGCACCGCCGCGCCGAGGTCCGTCCCGCCGATCCCGTAGTCGTCCGTGTGGCCCGGCCCGGTCAGGTCCCGCAGCTTGGTGACCTCGAGGGTGCGCATGGCGCCGGTATACCGGCCGCTCGCGACCAGCGGGATCGATCCCTCCGGCGGGCGTGTCGCGGCCCGGTGACGGCCCGGTCGGGGCCGACGACTCCGAGGTCACCCGGGCGCGGCCTCGCCGGCGGCTCGCCCGTCGAGCCCCTGCCGCGGCTGCGTCCCGTGGCCCGACCGGCCTCAGGCCGGGATGCGCTCCACGCCCGGTACGCGGCGCTGCGCGGGCACGACGGCCACCGGTGCGACGTCCCTCGGCACGGCCCGCCACGCGGCGCGGGTGCGCTGGTCGATGGTGCCCCGCGTGCTCATGGACACCGTCGGGGCCGCGACCCAGGACGTGACGGCGAGGCCGCCCAGGCCTCCCAGGACGAGCGTGATCGTCTTCATGCGGTGTTCCCCCCTGGCCCGATCAGCGTCGGGCGCTGCTGCACACCGACCACCAGTCGGCACGGAGAACGGTAGAGCGGCGTCCGTGGCCTGCCGTGAGCCGTACGGGTGACGGGTGCTCAGGTTGCTCTCACGTCGCAGTGACGTGGGTCACTGAGCGGCCCCCCGCGGCGGCGGTGCAGGCTGCGAACCGTCAGGCCTGACCGTTCGTGTCGAAGAACGCCGTCGCACCGCCGGGAGGATGCCCGTGACCGACCCGTCCGACCGCCCCGTCCGCATCGCCAACTGCGCCGGCTGGTTGTGGTGATCGCCGATGCCGACCTGGACCTCACCGTCGCGCACGTCGAGGGCGACGACCTGTCCGCGCGCCTGGACACCCTCGGCGCGCTCTCCCACCTCGACACCGGGCGCAGGTGAGCAGCAAGAAGTGCCACAGCCCGTCTTTCTGCTCACCTGCGCGCAGCGCACCCGTGGGCGGCTCAGGCGGCCGTGTCGCCCCCGCGCTGCTGGTGCCAGCGCACGACGCGGACGACGACGTCGTGGAGACCCTCCCGGTCGAGGGTCTGCCGCAGACCGTCGGCGGTCTGCAGCGCGTCGAGCCCGGGATACGGGCCGTGGGCGTCGACCTCGCCGGTCTGCGGGTCGACGGCGAGCACGACGTAGCCGTCGCACCGGTCGAGCTCGGTCTGCACCGCGATCCAGTCGATGTTCCCCACCTGCTCGGCCGTGACCGGGTCGTCGATCCCGGCCGTCGCCTCGCACGGGGTCGCCGGGTCGGTCGGGTCGACGGGACCCGCGTCGGTGCCGGGCTCGCCCGCCGTGGGGTCGGTGCGGGCGCAGCACCGGGGATCGTGGTCCATCGGCTCCTCCTCCGCGCTCGGCGCTGGGGTACCGCGCGCCGTCCCGGTGACCCGTGGCCCGTGACACCGTCGAGTGACGATGAAGGGGCCCACGTGGGGTCGCTGTCACGAGTGGTGACGCGAGGATGCCCAGCCTCTGACTCAAGATTTCAACCATTCACTCGCGCGGGGGTACCGCTCGCCGACGCATGTCACGCGCTGAACCTGATCGCCACCCGCTGTGTCAGCGCGCTCACTCCTCGTTGATCTCCAGCACGGACTCAAGGAAGATTGTTAGGCGAACTAACTATGAGCGGGAGGCGATCGCGTGAACCGGTACGAGCAGTGGGACATCGTGTCGAGCGTCGGGCTGACGGCGCTCGTGGTGGCGGCCGGACGGTCGGTCGACACGCACCGCGCCGACGGGCTGATCTCCGACCCCTACGCCGAGCGCTTCGTGGCGGCCGCAGCGCCCCCGCACCCGCTGCCGACGCGTCCGACCCCGCCGCGCGACGACTCCGACGACGAGCTCTGGCAGATGATGTCGGGGTACATGGGCGTGCGGACCCGCTTCTTCGACGAGTTCTTCGCGGCCGCGGGGCGCGACGGCGTCCGGCAGGCCGTCATCCTCGCCGCCGGGCTGGACGCGCGGGCGCAGCGGCTCGCCTGGGCCGAGGGCACGACGCTCTGGGAGATCGACCAGCCCGCGGTGCTGGCGTTCAAGGACGACGTCCTCGCCGAGGACGGGGCCGCCGCCCGCTGCGACCGCCGCACGGTCGCGGTCGACCTGCGCGACGACTGGCCCGCCGCCCTCGACCGCGCCGGCCTCGACCCGACCGCCCCGACGGCCTGGCTCGCCGAGGGCCTGCTGCCCTACCTGCCCGCCGAGGCGCAGGAGGCGCTGCTCGCGGCGGTGCACGAGCGCTCGGCGGCGGGCTCGCGGATCGCCGTCGAGGACTTCACCGACATCGGCCGCCAGCTCGAGGACCCCGCGTTCCGCCGGGTGGCGGCGGGGATCGGCGTCGACATGCCCGCGCTGCTCCACACCGACGACCGCCCCGACCCCGGCGACCGGCTCGCCGCCCTCGGCTGGACGGTCCGCCGCGACGTCGCGGTCGACGTCGCCGCCGGGTGGGGCCGCGAGCTCGACCCGCTGACGCGGCGGCTCAACGGCCGCTCGGCGTTCGTCACCGCCACCCGATAGGTCCGGATCCGGCCGGGACCGGTCGGTATCCCCTCCGCTCCGGCGGTTCCGGAGGGCGCATCGGGTGCCTAGTGTCGGTCGACGCCCACGACCGCCACACGGGAGGACGGCCATGAGCGACGACACCGGGACACTGCACGTCCCCGAGAACCTGACCTGGTCCGCGGTGACCGGACGGGTCCGCGACCTCGTCGGCGAGGCCTTCGCCGACGACGGGCCCGCGAACCTCATCGACGGGGAGTGGCGGGCGGTCGGCACGCCCGCCGAGCAGACCAGCCCCAACGACGGCTCGTCGCTGGGCACCATGCTCAAGGTCGACTCCGCCACGGCCACCGACGCCGTGCAGCGCGCCGCGCAGAGCCACCGCGGGTGGGCGGGCACCGAGCTCGACGAGCGCCGGCGCCGCGTGTCGTCGGCCCTCGACGCGATCGAGTCCGCCCGCGACGACCTCGCCCTGCTGCTGGCCTGGGAGATCGGCAAGCCGTGGAAGGCGGCGTGCTCCGACGTCGACCGCGCCATCTCCGGCGTGCGCTGGTACGTCGACGAGATCGAGGGGATGCTCTCGCGCGACGTCGAGGGCGCGCCGGCCAAGCGGGTGCCGCTCGAGGGGCCGGTCTCGAACATCGCGAGCTGGAACTATCCGATGAGCGTGCAGGTGCACGCCGAGCTCGTGCAGCTGCTCGCCGGGAACGGCGTCGTCGCCAAGACCCCCACCCAGGGCGGGTGGATGACGCTCACCGTCGCCCACGCGCTCATGGTGCGCGAGGGGCTGCCGGTCACGCTGCTCTCCGGCGACGGCTCCGAGCTCTCCGACGCGCTGATCCGCTCGCCCGAGATCGGCGCGCTCGCGTTCGTCGGCGGGCGCTCCAACGGGGGCAAGGTCGCCGCGCAGCTCGCCGACACCGGCAAGCGGCACATGCTCGAGCAGGAGGGTCTCAACACCTGGGGCGTCTGGGAGTTCTCCGACTGGGAGTCGTTCTCGGAGATCCTCAAGAAGGGCTTCGAGTACGCCAAGCAGCGCTGCACCGCCTACCCGCGCTTCGTCGTGCAGCGCAAGCTCGTCGACCAGTTCCTCGCGACGTACCTGCCGGTGCTCGACGGGGTGCGCTTCGGGCACCCGCTGGCGGTGGAGCAGGGGTCCGCGGGGTCGACCGACGACCTGCCCGCCCTCGACTTCGGCCCGCTGATCTCGGCGGGCAAGGCCCGGGAGCTCGACGACAGCGTCGCCGAGGCCCTGCGCCACGGCGCGATCCCGCTCTACCGCGGGAGCCTCGACCACGGCCGCTTCGTCGCCGGCCAGGACACCTCGGCCTACCACGCGCCGGTGTCGATGCTCGCCCCGCCGGGGGCCTCGCGGCTCATGCACGAGGAGCCGTTCGGCCCGGTCGACTCGATCGTCGTCGTCGACACCGAGGCCGAGCTGCTGGCCCAGATGAACGCCTCCAACGGCGCGCTCGTCGCGAGCATCGCCACGGACGACACCCGGCACGGCGAGCGCCTCGCCGAGCAGGTCCAGGCGTTCAAGGTCGGGATCAACAAGCTGCGCTCCCGCGGCGACAAGGACGAGGCGTTCGGCGGGCGCGGCGAGTCGTGGAAGGGCGCGTTCGTCGGCGGCGAGTACCTGGTGCAGGCCGTCACCGAGGGCCCGCCCGGGGAGAACCTCTACGGCAACTTCCCCGGCTACCACCGGTACCCCGCGACCTGACGGTCCGCGCGAGTAACCTCCACCCGGCGCGGCGTCGGGCCCGCCATCGGTCGGGGGTCTGAGCGCGGGAGGGGCCGGGATGGTCCTGCGGAACCGGGTGTCGCGGGACGTGGCGCCCGCCGGCGCGTCGGTCGGGGCCATGGTCCTCATGCCCGAGGGCCGGGTCGGCCCGGTCATGGCGCTCGTCCGGCGCCTCGTCATGGCGGTCGGGGCGCTGCTCGCGGCGACGCTGATCGTCTGGTTCCAGGCCGACGGCTACATCGACAACAACAACGACGACGGCATCGGCTTCGTCGACGCGTTGTACTACGCCACGGTCTCGCTCTCGACCACCGGCTACGGCGACATCGTGCCCGTCACCGAGTCGGCGCGGCTGTGGACGATCCTGGCGATCACGCCCCTGCGCCTGCTGTTCCTCATCGTGCTGGTCGGCACCACGGTCGAGCTGCTCACCGAACGGTCCCGGCAGGCGTTCCGCATCCGACGGTGGAGGTCGCGCGTGCGCAACCACGTGGTGGTCGTGGGCTACGGGACGAAGGGTCAGGCCGCGGTGACGACGCTGCGCGGCGACGGCCACGACGTCGACCACATCGTCGTCGTCGACACCGACCGGGGTCGCCTGGACGCGGCGTCGGCGCTGGGGCTGGTCACCGTGCGCGGCGACGCGACCCAGTCGTCGGTGCTGCGGACCGCGGGCCTCCCGCACGCGACGGCGCTGGTCGTCGCCACCAACCGCGACGACACCGCGGTCATGGTGACGCTGACCGCGCGCGAGATGGCCCCGAAGATCACGATCACGGCCGCCGTGCGCGAGGCCGAGAACGTGCACCTGCTGCGGCAGTCGGGCGCCGACTCGGTCGTCGTGTCCGCCGAGACGGCGGGCCGCCTGCTCGGCATGGCGACGACGACGCCGGCGGTCGTGTCGGTGGTCGAGGACCTCATCTCGCCCGAGGCCGGCATGAGCATCGGCGAGCGGACGGTCACCGAGGCCGAGGTCGGCGGGTCCCCGCGGCACCTGCGCGACATCGTGCTCGGCGTCGTGCGCGACGGGCACGTGCACGCCATCGACGCCCCGGAGGTCGACGCCCTCGAGCGCGGCGACCGCCTGCTCTGCGTCCGCCGCGCGGGCCCCGACGACGAGTGACGTGTCAGCGAAGTGCCGTCACGGACACTGAACGTCCGCATCGGTACTTCGATCACTCCGCTGGGCGGGGTCGGTCAACGGTGCACCGAGAGCAGGCAGCCGGGGCAGTCGGCCTGCTCGGCGCGCAGGCCGGGCACGACCTGCTCGACCGCGGCGCCGCAGCGCGCCCGCAGCCCGGTGGGGTCGCCGAGCTCGCCGGAGGTGACGTCGACGACGTGGCGCCGGCGGTCGTCGCGGCCGGCGGCGACGAGGACGAGCGTGCCGTCCGGGGCCGGGTCGCCGGGCGTCGGGCGGCGCGGCGGCTCGGGCTCGGGCGGCCGGTCGCCCAGCGGGGGCGGCGGCGTCGACGACGGCATGGGGTCGAGCCCGCTCGACGGGCGTCGGGTGGGCCGGGCGTCGGGGTGTCCGGGGTCGGGGACGGTCACGGCTTCCTCCTCCCGCTCCTGCGCTCGCAGGAGCGCGGCGGTCGTGGCGACCACCGTAGGCACGCCGGCCCCGCGCCGTCGTCCCGTTCACCCGCGGCGAACGGGTCGGCGTCGCCTGGGTCCCGGCGCGTCCCGGCGATCAGGAGCGCGTGACGCACCTGCGGCCGGCGTGTCGCTCCGGCGTGTCGCGCTCCTGATCTTCCGCTGCTCAGGAGCGGCGGCGCGGCAGCGGCATGGCGGGCCCGGCGTCGGCGTCGTCGCGGCCGTCGCGGGGCGGGCGCCGGGCGGCCGGGAGCTCGCGCAGGCCGTCGAGCACCCGGGCGAGGACCTCGGGCCGCGGCCTTGGCACCGGCCCCACGGCGACCTCGGCGGCGAGGCCGGAGAGTCCGGCGGGCTCGGCGGGCTCGGCGAGGGGGGTCCCGGGCGGGTCCAGCACGGACTCGCCGGCGTCACGATCGGGGGTCACCCGACCGAGCGTAGGACGGCCGTCACAGCAGCGGCGTGCGCCCCCGCGTCCGGGCGGGCGGCGGCGGGCCACCCGCGACGAACCGCAGCTCGGCGCGCCGTACCGCGCGTCACGGCGCGGGGAGCGGCTGCCACGCTGGGCCGATCGGAACGGGCGCCGACGCCGCGCAACGCGTAACGCCTGCCGCCCGTCCTCCGAGAGGTACGGGAGTGACCGAGCAACGGTGGCCGGTCCGCGGGAGCAGGGATGGTCGGGGCATGAGCATCGGCGGGATGATCGACGGCGGGGGGCCGGCGCCGGAGCAGGAGGAGCGCGGACGGCGGCGGCGAGGGCTCCGCGCGCTGGTGTACGGGCTGATCGCCCTGCTGGTGCTGGTCCTGCTCGCCGCGGCGGGCGTCGTCATCGTCACCCAGCAGCTCGGGTCGCAGGTCGGCCGCTACCCGTCGGTGTTCGCCCCGATCGACCCGTCGACGCGGCCCTCGGACGCCGCCGGCCAGACGTTCCTGCTGATGGGCACCGACACGCGGTCCCCGGAGGCCACCACGGGCACCGACGCCGCGCCCGACGCCGTGTTCGGCTCGCAGCGCAGCGACGTGATCATGGTGGCATCGATCGCCGAGGACGGGCAGAGCGCGAGCATCGTCTCGATCCCGCGCGACTCGTGGGTCGACGTCCCCGGCCACGGCCGCAACAAGATCAACGCGGCGTACGCGTTCGGCGGGCCGCCGCTGCTCATCCAGACCGTCGAGCAGGTCTCGCGCGTGCACATCGACCACTTCGCGGTCATCGACTTCGCGGGCTTCGCGCAGATGACCGACGCCGTCGGCGGCATCGACGTCAACGTCGGCCAGGCGTCCGAGCGCGACGGCGTCGTCGTCCCGGCCGGCGAGCAGCACCTCAACGGCGAGCAGGCGCTGGTCTACGTCCGCGATCGCGAGAACCTGCCCGGCGGCGACCTCGACCGCGTCCGGCGCCAGCAGGCGGCCCTGCGGGCGTTCCTGCAGCAGGCCCTGTCGTCGGGGACGCTGTCCGACCCGGCCCGGGCCTACACCCTCGTCGACACCGTGACGCGCCACGTCGGCGTCGACGACTCGCTGTCCAACACCGGCCTCGCCCAGCTCGCCTTCGGGATGCGCGACCTGCGGAACTCCAACGTCTCGTTCCTGACGGTGCCGGTGAGCGGGACGGGGATGGAGGGCGACCAGTCGGTCGTCTACCTCGACGAGGGCGCGGGACGCGACCTGTGGTTCGCGGTGAACACGGACACGGTGCCGGAGTGGGTCGCGGCGCGCCCGCAGGAGCAGCTCTCCGACACGCCGCGCTAGATCCGGGTATGCCGGGGCCATGAGCTGGGACGTCGTGGTCGTCGGCGGGGGCTCGGCCGGCTGCGCGCTGGCCGGGCGCCTCACCGAGGACCCGCGTCGTCGGGTGCTGCTGCTCGAGGCCGGGACGGCGGTGTCCGACGCGGCGGCGTTCTCCCCCGACGTCCGTGACGTCGCCTCGCTGGCCGCCGCCGACCCCGACGGCCCGCACACGTGGGACGTCGGGGTCGAGCTGCTGCCCGGCAAGCACACGCGGGTCGGGCGCGGGCGCCTGCTCGGCGGGTCGAGCGCGGTCAACGGCGCCAACCACCTCCGGGCGACGCGCGCGGACCTCGACGCGTGGCCGGGCTGGTCGTACGAGGCGACGCTGCCGTACTACATCCGCGGCGAGCGGGACCTCGACGTGCGCGGCCCCCTGCACGGCGACCGCGGCCCGGTGCCGGTCGTGCGCCCCGCGGGCGAGCTGCGCGCGCCGGTCACCGAGCGCTTCCTCGCCGCCGCGGCGCGGGTCGGCGTGCCCGCCGAGCCGGACAAGAACGGCGACCAGCCGCCCGGCGCGGGGCTCGTCCCGGGCAACGTGCGCCGCGGGGTGCGCGTGAACGCCGCGATGGCCTACGTGCTGCCCCACCTCGCGCGGGAGAACCTCGCCGTGCGGGGGGACGTCACCGTCGCCCGGGTGCTGCTCGTCGGCGACCGCGCCGTGGGCGTGGAGTGCGCCGACGGCGAGCGGATCGAGGCCGGGGAGGTGGTGCTCGCGGCCGGGTCGGTGTGCACCCCGCAGCTGCTCGCGCTCTCGGGCGTCGGGCCACCGGACGCCCTGCACACCGCCGGGCTGCCGGTGCGCCACGAGCTGCGCGGCGTCGGACGGGGCTACGGCGACCACCCGAGCGTCTACCTCGCCTTCCCCGACCCCGGTGACGGCCTGCACCCCGAGGCGCCCGGCGCGCAGGCGGTCGTGCACCTCGACGCCGGCGACGACCCCGCGGGCGACCTCGAGATCCTCCTGTTCGCCCGGCCGTTCGCGCCGGACGGGCCGTGCCACCTCATGTGCGCGCTCCAGGCCCCGGAGAGCCGCGGGGTGATGGGCTTCGCGTCCGGGCCGGGCGAGCCCCCGCGCCTCGAGCACCGCTACCTCGTGTCGGGCCACGACCGGGCCCGCATGCGCCAGGTGGTCCGCCGGGCGGGGGAGATGCTCGCCGTCGGCGGGCTCGCGCTCGACCCCACCCGCGGGAGCGACGACCGCGCCCTCGACGCCTGGATCACCGCCCACCTCACGACCTCGGCGCACCTCTGCAGCACCGCGAAGCTCGGCCCGGCGTCGGACCCCGACGCCGTCGTCGACCCCGAGCTGCGCGTGCACGGGCTGCGCGGGCTGCGGGTCGTCGACACCTCGGTGCTGCCGACCGTGCCCCGCCGCGGGCCCGCCGCGACCGCCCTGATGCTGGGGGAGCGGGCGGCCGACCTGATCGCCGGGACGGTCGCGGAGGCCCCGGCGCACCCCGCGTGACGCCCGGTTCGTCCCCTCCCGTGACCCGGCGTCCGGTCCCGTTCCCGGACACGGTCACAGCTGCGACACGATGGTGTGATCGCAGGTCACGTCCTCGATGATCGCGACGACACTCCTCGCGAGAACCCGCTCGAGGTGATCGAGGAGAGCCGATGTCGTTCCTGCGCCGCCGTGCCGACGCCCCGTCCGAGCACGCCGGGGACGACACGCCTCCGCGCCTCACGCGCGCCGAGCGCAAGGCCCTCCGGGCCGAGCAGGCCGCCGCGGCCGAGCTCGCCGCCCGCGTCGCGCGCGCCCAGCGCCGCCTCGCCCAGGCCACCGGTCCGCTGCCCGTCGTGTCCCCCCGTCGATCGTCCGACGAGGCCGTCCCGACCGAGTGAGCGTGTCGTGGAATCCTGCGCGGCGTGCGTGACCGGCTGGCCGCGACGGTGGTCGCCCCCCTCCTGACGGCCCTGCTGCTCGCCGGCTGCGGGGGCGCGCCCACCACCGCGGCCCCGCCGCCGGCCTTCGACCCGCCCACCGGATTCGGCGCCCCCACCGGCACGCTGTTCGGGGGCTCGGGGACGTCGGTGTTCGGGCGGGACCCCGACGCGCTGCCCGCGGCCCTGGTCGGCACCGCGATCTGGATCACCGACGGCGGGCGCGTCGCGCGCGTCGACTCCACCGGCACCCCGGTCCCCGGCACCGACGCGCCAACGGACCGGTTCGCCGCCGGGCGTCCCGTCGCGAGCCCGGACGGCGGGGTCCTGGTCGGCGCGGGCAGCGTCATCCCGGGGTCGGGCACGACGCCGCCCGGTCTCGCCGTCGACCTGCTCGCCTTCGACGCGGCGAGCGGTGCGCTGCGCTGGAACGCGCCGACCGTGCTGCCGTGGACCGAGCGCCCGCCGGCGGTCGCCCTGGAGGTGGCCGGGGTGGTGGCCGGGGTCGCCGTGCTCACCGCCAGCACCGACACCCAGCGCACGGCGCTCGGCGTCGACCTCACCAGCCGGCGGGTGCTGTGGAGCGCCGACGGCGTGGCCGTGGACGCCCTGCTCGCCGACGGTCCGGCCGGGGGCACCGCGGTCGGGGTCGCCACCGCGCCGGGGGGGAGCGGCGCCTACGCCGACTCGACGGTCGTCGGGCTCGACGTCGTCACCGGGCTGCGGCGGTTCACGCTGCCCGAGGTGCTCCGGGACCCGCGGATCACCGTCGCCGGGCCGGGGCTCGCCGTGGTGAGCGGGCGCACGACGGCGACGACGCTGTCGGCGCCCGCGGCGTCGCTGCGCTTCGTCGACGCGCGCGGTGCCACGGTGCGCACCGTCGACGTCGGGCGCACGTACACGCCGCCGCGCTGCGTCTGGGACGAGGCGGCCACCACCGTCTGCGGCGGCGACACCCGCGTCTTCGCCGTCGACGCCGGCACGGCCGCCCCGCTGTGGGAGCTGCCGGACCCCGCCGCCAACCGCGTGGCCCCGCAGATGACGACGGCCTGGCACGGCGCGGTGTACGGGACGACGGTCAACGGCCCCGTCGTGCTCGACGCGCGCACCGGCGCCGACCGCGACACCCGGCCCGGCGCCGCGCCGGTGCTGGTCAACGCCTACCTCGGCATCGGGGTCGAGACCACCGGCGTCGCGGGCTTCGGCGGCGGCGCGGCGATCACGCCGGCGACGCGCTGAGCCCGCGCCGGCGCACCCGGCGTCGCCGGGCGGCGGCACGGGTAGCCGCACGCATGGGCGACTTCCAGCACAGCATCGACGTCCGCCGTCCGCCCGAGGAGGTCTTCGCGTACCTCTCCGACGCCGAGCACCTGCCGGAGTGGGTCAGCGGCCTGCAGCAGGCGAAGCGCGCCGGCGGCGAGGAGGTCGACGTCGTCGCCGTCGGCGGCGGCGAGCAGCACGAGGACCGGGCCTGGATGCACGCCGACGCCGACGCGCGCAGCGTGCGGTGGGGCGCCGACCGCGTCGCGGACTACCACGGCGAGCTGTTCGTGACCGGCATCGGCGACGAGGACTCCCGCGTCACCGTCACCCTCCACACGCCCGGCACCGACGACCCGGCCGTCCAGCAGGACCTCGAGCAGACGCTCGCCGACCTCGAACGGAGGCTCGACGGGTCGACGGCCGGGTGAGGCCCGCACCAGGACGGGTGATCGTTCGCGGGCGTCCGGGTCTCCTGAATCGTTCGACGTGGCGGCGATCACGTCGGCATGGCATCGTGGGCGGTTCCGGAGCCGAGTGAGCGGAGAGCTCGTGCGCATCCCGTTCGTCCGTCGCCGTACCACCACGATCACCACCCGCGGGGCCGGCGCGACGGCCCGGGCCTCCACCACGGCCCGCGTCGTGCCCGGTCCCGAGGTCATGGTCGGGATGGAGTACCTCGACACCCCGGCGCGCGAGGCGGCCCGCCCGCCCGCGCCGGAGGTGGCGGTGTGCGGCATCGACCCCCAGGTCCCCGGCACGCCCGCGGTCCCGCGGCTGCACGTCGTCGTCCCGGGCGACGCACCCCGCCCCGACACCGTCGAGGAGCTGCTCGAGCGGGCCGACGAGGGCGTGCGCGTGCGGCGGCTGACCGTCGACGTCCGCGGCCTGCGCGACGTGCTCGAGAGCCGCGGCGGCTGGAACCTGCTCGCCTCCCTCGTGCGCGAGCCCGCCGACCGCGTCACCAACGCCGTCTTCCGCGCGACCATGGCGCGCCCCACGCCCGAGGGCGCCGGGCCTGCCGGGTCGCTGCTCGAGGACGGCGACGTCGACGTGGAGGTGTGCATCGTCGGCGAGGGCGACACGGTGGCCGGCCGCTGCCGCCGCGAGCTGGGGCGGGGGCGGCTGTCGCTGACGACGTTCCTCGCCGACTCCGAGCGCCTCACCCGCCGGCTCGCCGAGGCCCTGGCGCGTCCGCGCGACCGCGGCAGCCGGCGCTCCTTCGAGCACGCGCTGGCCGACGTGCTCGCCGACGCGCCGCTGTCCGACCTGCTCGGACGCCACCGCGCGGCGCCGTACTGCTCGGTGCCGGGCACGTGGGCGACGCCGCCGACGCCGGCCACCCCGGCGCCGCGGCGCGGCGACCTCGTCGAGCAGGTCGACTCGACGGTGCCGCTGGAGGAAGCGGCGCGCTGAGGTCCGTCTACGTGGTGTGGACGATCAGCACGTCGGTCGGGGAGCGGCGGGAGACCTCCGCGGGCACCGAGCCGAGCAGACGCCCGGCGAAGCTCGCGAGCCCCTTGTTGCCGACGACGACGAGGTCGGCGTGGTGCAGCTCGACCTTGTCGCAGATGGCCTGCACCGGCTCGCCCTCGACGGCGACGGTGTTGACCTCCTCGGCGCCCTCGCGCCGCGCGACGTCGCGGGCGTCGCGGAGCTTCTCCTCGGCGGGGTTCGCACCGATGATCTTGTACGCCTCGTCGCCGAGCGCGCGCTCCGCCTCCGCCTGGTCGCGCCCGCCCTGGCGGCTCGAGCGCTCGTAGGCGCAGATGATGAGGAGCTTGGCGCCCGCGTCCGCGGCGATCCGGGCGGCACGCCCGACGGCGAGCGTGGCCGAGGAGGACCCGTCCGTGCCCACGGCCACCAGCTTGTAGTCACCCACGGCGGCACCCTAGGGGGCGCCCGCGCGGGCGTTCCCGCAGGGTGGCGGCGCCCCGTCGGCCCACCCCGGGTCGCTTCGCCGGGAGAGATCGGACAGACTGTGCGCGAGCGCCCGGCCGACGACGTCGTGTCGGAGACGTTCCACAGCGCGAGATGACGACCGAACAGGCGGTGCAGCCGGCGATGACCCCTCTGGCGAGTGGCGGCTACTTCGTGCTCAGCCCGATCTGGCACGAGATCGTGATCGGGATGATCGCGTTCGGCGCGCTCTACCTCGTCCTGAGCCGGGTCCTGCTGCCGCGGCTGGAGAAGGTCTACGCCGAGCGCCACGACCGCATCGAGGGCGGCTTCGAGCGTGCCGAGCAGGCACGCGCCGAGGCGCGCCGCGTGCACGCCGAGTACCGCACCCGCATCGGCGAGGCCCGCGACGAGGCCGCCCGCATCCGCGACACCGCCCGCGAGGAGGGCCAGCGCCGCAGCGACGAGGTCCTCGCCGCCGCGCGCGAGGAGGCGTCGTCGTTCGTCGCCCAGGGCCGCGAGGAGCTCGCCTCCCAGCGCTCGTCGGTCTCCTCGGACCTGGAGCCCGACGTGGCCCGCCTCGCCCGCCGCCTCGCCGGCCGGCTGCTGGGCCGCGAGATCAGCGACGACGAGTACCGCCAGGTCGTCGACGACTACCAGGCCGAGCGGGTCTGAGCCCCGCGCCGCAGCGCCGTGCGCTGCGGAGACCGGACGGATCGGACACGTCGATCACGGTCCGGTCACGATCACGGTGTGTCGTGCCGTTCCGGCGTCGTGTCGGTAACGAGCCCACCGGAACGCCCCGATGAGTGCCCGAGGACACACCGGGCGGACGGGGCGGGCACATGGGCGAGCGTGGGTGCGGAGGCGGGGCCGACGGCTCCGGTGGTGCGGTCCCCGGCAGGGCGCGTCGGCTGACGACCGTCGTCGCGCGCGGCGCCGCTGTCGGTCTGCTCGTGGCCGGTGGGCTGCTGCTCGGGGCAGAGCTGCCCGACCCCGGGCCCGCGCTGGCCGCCGACCCCGTGCCCGCGCCGGCGCCGGTCCCGTACGGCGGGGCGCTCGACGCCCCGGACCCCGGCGGGTCGTTCGCCGACGAGCAGGTGCTCGAGGTCGCGATGCTCGGCCTCGGCGCGGTGAACGGTCTGGCGTTCGCCGGCGTCGTCATCGTCAGCCGCCTCCGTGGCAGCTCGGCGTCGGCGACCCGACGCGCCCTCATGGCGCGGACCGGTCGCGGCGTCCCGTCCGGCCCGCGGCCCCGGGACCTGCACTGACACCCCCGCCGACGTGCCCGCCGGACCCTTCCCCGGCGAGTTCGACACCGTCCGTGCCGTACGACGTACGCCCACACAGCCCAACCGGCAGCGCCCAACGGCCGCGCCTCGTGCTGGTGAGCGGTCCAACGGGTGAAGGAGATCCCCCGAACGGGCTGTTCCGTGAGCCGTCCGCAACGCGTCAGGCTGGCAGGGACGATCCACCGGGTGACCCTGTGTCGCCGCTTCGTCGCCCTGGGGGCACCCGGCGGCGACACGACCTCGCCCATGAAGGAGCGCCGTTGTCGACCGACGCCGCGACCCCGGAGACACTCGTGACTGCCGAACCCGACGGTGGGGTGCACGACGGGACGCAGGACGGGGTGGAGGACGCCGGGCCCGCTCCCGACGCGAGCGCCGCCGCCGCCGCCACCGACGCCGACACCGACGCCGACACCGCCGCCGGCACCGCCGCCGGCGACGCCCCCGCGGGCGAGGCCCGGGACGGCGCCGAGACCCGCCCGGACGCACCCGAACCCGTCGTGCCCGCCCCGCGCGCGGCCACCGGGGCGGTCCCGGCCGCGGACCGGACCGCGGCGCAGGCCCCGGACGACGTTCCCGACCACGCCGCTGATCGGACCGGCACGGCTCCTGGGGAGGCTGCCGACCCGACCCCGGACCGGGCCGCCGACGAGCCCGCCGGTGGACGTCTCACCGCCCGGCTGCGCGAGGCACGTGCGCGCCTGGAGCCGGAGCAGGCGGTGATCCCCGCGCCGCGCAGCCCCGAGGGCGTGGTCCCGCCCCCGACCTTCGGCAGGGCCGGCGCCGCGCCGGCCGACCTGGTCGCCGCGGTCGACCAGCTCGTCGCGGAGCTCGCGCAGCTGGAGGGCGGGACCGAGGACGACCCCGACCGGCGGGCGCTCCTGCGGGCGCTCGACCTGTCGGCGTCCGGCGTGCCCGAGGCGGGGTGGTCGACCGGCCTCGCCGCCGAGGACCTCGCCGGCGCCGCGGACATGGCGGGCACGCTCCACGACGCGGCCGAGGCGCTGCTCGGTCGCCTCGACGCCGAGGAGCGCGCCGCGTCGGCGGTGGAGGTCGACGCGGTCGTCACCGCCCTGCGCGTCGCGCGCGTGGTGCTGGACCTGGAGGCGTTCGCCCGCCACGGGCGCTGATCGACCCGCTGATCGACCCACTGATCGACCTGCTGATCGACCCTCCGCACGGCCGTGCCGGCGCTCCTCCGGGGGGTCCGCGGCACGAACGGGCAGGTCACCTGAGGCGACGGCTCGCGGGAACCGCGCTGGACTGCGACGATCGGCGGTATGGACGGTCGGGGAGACGGGGCGCCGCGGCGTTTCCGGCTCCTGTTCGTCTGTACCGGCAACATCTGCCGATCGCCGTTCGCCCGGTTCCACGCCCGTGCGCTGCTCGAGATGCGGCTCGGTCCGCGCTGGGCGTCGTGGTTCGACGTCGCGAGCGGCGGGACGGGCGCGGTCGTCGGCGCGGAGATGCACCCGCTGTCGCGCGCCCAGCTCGGCCCGCTCGCGACGCACCCCGACGTCGCCGCCTTCCGGGCCCGCCAGCTGCCCGCGCGTGACGTCGAGCTCGCCGACCTCGTGCTCACCGTCAGTCGCTCGCACCGCTCGGCGGTGCTCGAGCTCGAGCCGCGCGCGCTGCGCAGCACGTTCACGATGCGGGAGTTCGCGCGCCTGCTCGGGAGCCTCGACCCCGCCGACCACGCCGCCCTGCCCGCCGACCCGCGCGAGCGCGCGCACGCCCTCGTCGCCGCGGCGCTCGCGCAGCGGGGCCAGGGCGCACCGGTCGACGCCGAGGACGACGCCATCCCGGACCCGGTGCAGGGCGAGGCCCCCGAGCACGCCGAGGCCGCGCGGCTCATGCACGCGGCGATCCGGCCGCTGGTCGACGCCATCGGCGCGGGCGTGCCCTGGCCGATGCGCCCGCCGCGCCGCCCGGCGCCGACCGGTCGCTACACGATGCCGCACGCGATGCCGCCGGGGATGCCGGGCGGGCCGCCACCGGGTCCGGTGGGGCCGCCGCCCGGGATGCCGGTGGGGATGCCGGTGGGGATGCCGCCGCGGGGTGGGCCGCCCGGTCCGCCACCCGGTGCGCGTCCCGCAGTGCCCAATCAGCCGGGTCGACCCGGGGTGCCGTTGCCGGGAGGTCCGCCGCCGGGAGGTCCGCCGCCGGGGGGTCCCCACCAGCCGGGTCCGCCCGGTGCGCCGGTGCCCGCCGGCCCGCCGCCCGCTCAGCACCCCCGCGCGACCCAGGGCTGGCCCCTCGGCCCGCCCGCGACGGGCGGAGGAGCGCCGCCCGGTACCCCGGTCCCGCCCCCCGGCGCGATGACCGGGGACGCGGCGGTGCCCGGGCAGTACACGCCGTCCCGACCGCCGCCCACCGACGACGCGGTGTCGCCGACCCCGGACGGGCACGCCCACGCCCGCCACGGAGACGGCCACGGAGACGGCCACGGAGACGGCCACGGAGACGGCCACGGCGACACCCCGGCCCGCCCCGGCCCCGAGGACGGCGAGCGGCGACCGGCCACGTCGCGCTCCCGTCACGCCTGGCGGGACGACGAGGACGACGGGGACGCTGCGGACGTGTCGGCCGACGCGTCCGCCGACACGTCGGCCGACACGTCGGCCGATGCCGCCGCCGACAGGGCTCCCGACGGACGGCCGTCCGGTGACCGGTGGGCGTCGCTACCTCGGGCGGGCCGCTGACCGGCCGGTCGGGGAAGCGGCCCCGGAACGACTCAGGTCGGCCAGGCGCCCTGGGCGCGCAGGGGGTGGCGCGCGAACGCGAAGCGCCGCGGGCGCACCCGCGGAGCGGCCGGCGGCTCGGGCGCGAGCAGGGGGGTCCAGACCGCCCACGCGTCGCTCTCGCCGGCGGTGTCCGGGACGCCGTCGACGGCCCGGTCGACGAGCTCGCGGCACGGCGCGACGCCGCCGGCCGGCCGGACGACGCACACGCGCAGCCGCTCGCCCGCGGCGGTGACGTGCAGACCCGTGCGGGCCGAGCGGCCGACCTCGAGGTCCAGCTCGTCCGGTGTCCCGTGGAAGCGCACGCCCCGCGTGGACTCGAAGCTCAGCCGCCCGTCGCGCAGGCGCAGGACGCCGGGGACGTGGGTGACCTCGCGGACGATCCAGGCGATGCCGGCGACGTCCGCGAATCCGGCGGGGTCCGAGGGGCCGGGTGCCGGGACCGGGGACGAGGTGCGCGCGGACCGGGGGGTGGGCACGGCGACGATCGCGGCCGAGGGGCCCGTCGTCGTGGGCCGGGGCGGGACGGTCATCGTGACCTCCTCCCGGGATGTTGCGGTGTCGTGACCTGACCTACACCCAACGCGCGAGGCCCCCGGGGTGTCATGCTCCGGTCGGGCGAGGCGCGCCGGGCAAAGGGGTGGTCCACGCCGGGAGCGGAGCGTGAGGGACGGATTGGGGCCGCGAGGGTGAGCCGGTGCCCCGGACGGCCCGTCCGCTGCTGCCCTGTGTGATCGGTCGGTGGCATGCTGCCGCGCCGTGGGCGTAGCGCGCTGCCCCCGGACCGGTGGCACGGGCTCGGTGGCGGCCGCTGTGGCGGGGCGGGCACTACGGTCAGCAGCCACTCGGGGAGCGGATCGCCCTCGTCGACGACTTCGGGAGAACAGAGCGTGAGCAACCCCGGCGAACACCAGCAGCAGTCGGGTTTCGGGGCCTCCCCCGGAGGGCAGTACGGCCCGTCCGGCGGTGACCCCGCGGCCGGCGGCCCCGGCCCGTGGGGCGGACAGCAGCCGGCCCCGTACGGGCAGCCGCCGGGCCAGCAGGGGTACGGCCAGCCGGGGTACGGCGCCCCCGGGCAGTCGTTCGCCCAGCCCGACGCCGGCTACGGACAGCAGCCCGGCTACGGACAGCAGCCCGGCTACGGCCAGCAGCCCGGCTACGGCCAGCAGCCCGGCTACGGCCAGCCGGGGTACGGCCAGCCGGGGTACGGCCAGCAGCCCGGCTACGGCCCGCCCGTCTACGGGGCGCCCGGCGGCGACCCCACGGAGGTCGTCGGGTCCCGGGTCGGGCAGTACATCCTCGACGGGCTGCTGACCGCGGTCCCGACCTTCGTCGTGCTGTTCGTCGTCATCGGCATCGCCGGCGCCTCGAGCGACCCGTCGACGGCGTTCACGCTCATCGGGATCGGCTACGTCCTCGCCCTGCTGCTCGGGCTCGGGGCGGGGTTCGCCGTCTTCGCCTACTGGCCCTCCACGCACCAGGGGCAGACGCCGGCGATGAGCTGGCTGAACATCCGGATCGTCCGCGAGGAGGACGGCGGCGTCCCGACCCTCGGACAGTGCGCGGTGCGCTGGCTGCTCCTCGTCGTCGACGGGCTGTTCGCCGGCATCGTCGGGCTGATCGTCATGTCGACCTCCGCGCGCCACCAGCGCGTGGGCGACATGGCCGCGAAGACGCTGGTCGTCCGCGCCTGACGGAGCGCGAGGCCCGCGCTCGACCCGGCTTCGTTCCGCGGACAGCAGGCGCGGTCGGTGGCTCGCCGCTGCGTGCCGGCTCACACCGTGGTGGGGCGCGACTGCTCTGCCCGGGCGAACCTGCACGGATCTGGCCTCCGGGCGAAACACCACCCGACCGTCGAGCGACTTCCGGGCCGTATCCGGGCGCAACGGCGCGCCCACCGGGACGAGCACACCGCCGGCGATCGCGGCGCGTGGTGAAGGGTACGAACGTGAGTACGACAGCACTCCTGTCGACGGGGCGACGACGATGAGCGCCCCGCCCCGCGGCGGCTACGCCGCCTGGGTCAGCTGGCTGGAGGCCTTCCGGCGGGGCGAGGACCCGTCGACCGAGGGACTCGGTCCCGTCCGCGGCGGCTTCGGTTCCTACGTGGAGGCGCGGCTGCTCGAGCGGCTGTCCGCCGCGTTCGCCGAGCGCGTGCGCCAGTGGCAGACGGCGCTGGGCGACCGGATCGTCGCGCAGCCGCCGGACGGCCCCGTCGCCGCGGCGGCGATCCTGCAGGACGCGGTCGGGCGCCTGGAGCCCCTGACGCGGCTGGCCGACTCGCCGCTCGTGCCGCGCCCGCTCGGGGTGTCCATGCACGACATGCTGCACTCCGTGCGTGACGGCGCCCGGGCCGCGCTCGACGAGGCGTGGCGCCGCGGTCTCGAGGACGGCCACGCCCCCGGCATGCCGGCCCAGCGCGGCGTCGACCCCGCCCGGCTCGCCGCCGCCCGAACGCTCCCCGGGACCGCGACCCGCGCCGTGCCGGCCCCTCGGCCGGGTCTGCGCCGCAACTGAGGCGCGCTCAGCCCAGGCCGACGCGGGCGAGGATCCCCCGGTGGTCGCTGCCCGGGACGTCGACGATGTCGACCTCCCGGGCGGTCGGGCCGCCCGAGACCAGCACGTGGTCGATCTGCACCCCGAGCAGCCGTGGCGCCGCTGCCGGCCAGGTGCCCATGAGGCCCGCGCCCACGTCGCTCGCGGCGTCGGTGCACCCCGCGATGGCCTCGCGCAGCTCGGCGTGGTCGAGGGTCGCGTTGAGGTCGCCCGCGACGACGGTCGGGCGCTCGCCGGTGCACCAGCGCGACAGCGCCGCGACGTCGCGCCGCCAGGCGTTCGTGTCGCCGGGCTTGGGCGACTGCGGGTGCGTCGCGACGACGCGCACCGCCCGGCCGTCGACGTCGGCGAGGTCGACGATCAGCGACGGGAACTCCGTGTCCCGGTTCGGCGTGACCGTCGGACGGCCCAGCTCGCGGCGCACGAACACCGTCATCGGGCTGTCGTCGCTCTCGGCGTCGGCGGCGTAGACGCGGTAGCCGCTCGTCCCCTCCTCGCCGCCGGACTCGTCGACCAGCGCCTCCTGGAGGCTCTCCCGCAGATCGCCGCGCGCCTCCGGGAGCACGACGACGTCGGGGGTGCGGGAGGTGATGAGGCGGGCGAGCGCGTCGGGATCCGCGCGGCTGAGGTAGGCGCTCGCGGTGAGCACGGTCAGCTCGGGCCCGCCCGTGGCGCCCGTCTGCCCGGACCCGACGGCGCGCGGCAGCACCATCGCGAGCCCGAGCACGCCGACCAGCCCCAGCGCCAGCGCCGTCGGCCACGACCGCCGCGCGACGACCGCCACGAGCACGGCGAACACCACCGTGCCCGCCGCGAGCTGGGGCCGGAACGCGATGGTCTGCACGAACGGCGTGCGGTGGTCGATACCGAGCAGGTCGGAGAACATCACGACGGCCGCGGGGAGCCCGAGGACCACCGCGGCCCCGATGGCCCCCGGCCCCGGTGCCTCGAAGCGCCGGCGCGCGGCACCCAGGACCGAGCCCACCCCCGAGCCCTGTCCGCGCGGTGCCCGGGCACCGCCGCGCTCGCCGGTCGCGGCGCCGGTCCGGGGCATCGCCGTCGTCGGCCGCTCGGGTCGCTCGGGCCGCCCGGACCGCCCGGGGCCTTCCGCGCCGGGCGGCGGCAGGTGGCGCGTCGGCGGGCCGGACGCCGGCGGCGGTCCGGGGGACCGGCCGCCCTGGGGTCCCGGGGGCCCGGAGCGGTACGGCGGCCCCGGGCGCGGACCGCCGGGCCCTCCCGCCGGAGGACCGGGGCGGTGCCCGCCGGGCCCGGGCCGGTCGGGAGGGGGTCCGGTCACCCGCGCGTCACGCGGAGGATGACGTCGTCCGACCCGTTGTCGGTGGTGAGGTAGAGCGCCCCGTCGGGGCCGAGCCGCGCCCCGCGCAGCCGTCCGAACTCGCCGTCGAGCTCGGCCGGCGCGGTGACCTCGACGATCCGGTTCTCGTCCGCGCCCTGACCGGGCCGCATGAAGAAGAGCTTCTCGCCCCGCTGCGCCGACACCGCGAGCATCCCGGCCATGTCGCCCCACGCCGGGCCGTCGAGGAACGTCGCGCCGCTGATGGCCTCGGTGGGGTCGCCGGAGCTCCAGGCCGCGGGGACCGCGTCCGGGTAGCGGTCGAGGTCGGTCATCGGCACGTCCTCGTCGTAGCCACCGGGCGACTCGCCGCCCCGCGCCGGGTCCCAGCCGTAGTTCGAGCCCGGGATGACGACGTTGACCTCGTCGTCGATGTCCGGGCCGTGCTCGGCGCTCCAGGCGCGGCCGGTGCCGGGCTGGATCGCGACGGCCTGGACGTTGCGGTGGCCGTACCCGGAGATCAGCCGCTCCGAGGCGCTGCCGGACGTGGCGAAGGGGTTGCCCGGCGCGGGTCCGCCGGTGGCGGGGTCGACGCGCAGCACCTTGCCGCCGAGGGAGTTGCGGTCCTGGGGGATGGTGGCGCGTGCGGTGTCGCCCGTGCCGATGAGCAGCATGCCGTCGGGGGCGTAGGTCGGGCGGCAGCCGGAGTGCCGGCCCGACGGGTTGATCGGCAGGCCGCCGACGAGGGGGTCGCGCACCTTCTCGGCGCGGGTGCCGTCGGGGGACAGGCGCCAGGACACGACGCGGACGTCGACCGGGCGGCCGCCCTCCTGGTGGGTCTGGCAGGTGACGAACGTGCCGGAGGTCTCGACGTCCGGCGCCGCCGCGATGCCCATGAGGCCGCCCTCGCCGCGGGCGTACACGTCCTGCAGGTCGGCGGTGACGGGCGTGACCCGCGCGCCCGGCCCCAGGCCCGTGACCAGCGACAACGACCCGTCCCGCTGCGTGACGAGCATCCGGTCGCCGCCGACGAACGCGACGTCCCAGGGGTTCGCGAAGTCGCCCGCGACGGTCTCCACGCGCAGGGCGGTGCCGGTGGGCGCCGTGGTGGTCGGGGCCGGGGCGGCCCCCGCACCCCCGCCCTGCCGCGGCGCGGCGGAGGTCTGTTCGGTGGCCTCGCCACACGCGGTGAGGGCCAGGGCCAGCAGCGCCGAGAGGGTCAGCAGGGCGCGTGCCGGTCGTGATCGACTCGGGGTCACGATCGTCAATGATGCCGCCCGCCGCGTCCGGTCGGCGTGGGGCCCTGCCCCCGAACGGCCTCCGTGCGCGCCGCCGACCCGGCGGGGAATCCGGCGCCCGACCTGCTGTTGTCGCCGAACGGACCGCACGGTACTTTTTCGGCGGCGCCGAGGGGCCCGTGCGGTTGACCGGGGGGCACGCACGGTCGTCACGGGGTCGGGGGGCGCCGGTGGCGACAGCGCCGGCGCCCCCGCCCCCCGCCCGCCCCCACCGCCGGCTCCGCCGCGAACGTTGGCTGCCGGCTGCCGAGCGTCGAGGGCGTGACGGTGACCGGCCGCACCGGAGCCGGAGCGGAGCCACGGGGCCGGTGTCGGGGCGCGCACGTACCCTGGAGGCATCACCCCGGCGCGCCCGAGAGCCCGGTCGCGCCCGACGGTCCGTCGAAGGGTCCCCCCGCGTTGTCGCCCGCTGCGTCGCTCGCCGTGCTGCCCGACGTCTCCACGTCGCCCGAGTCCGCACCGCTCGCCCCCCTCCTGCCCGCCGTGCTGGCCGATCCCGGCCTGCGCGAGGTCGTCGCCGCGGCCGGGCGCGACGTCGCGGTCGAGGGCCCGACGGGGCTGCGGCCCTTCCTCGCCGGGGCGCTGGCGGCGAGCGAGTCCACGGGCGGGGCCGGCGTGCCGCTGCTCGTCGTCACCGCGACCGAGCGGGAGGCCGAGGAGCTCGCCGGCGCCGTCGGCGAGCTGCTGGGCCCCGACGCCGTCGCCTACCTGCCGAGCTGGGAGACCCTGCCGCACGAGCGGCTCTCCCCGCGGGCGGACACGGTCGGCCGGCGCGTCACCGTCTTCCGCCGCCTGGCCCACCCCGAGGCCGAGGACACCCCGGACGCCCCGCTGCGCGTGGTGGTCGCCGCGACCCGCAGCCTCATCCAGCCCGTCGTGCCCGGCCTCGGCGACCTGGCGCCCGTGCGCCTGGTCGAGGGCACCGAGTACGAGCTCGAGGACCTCACCGCCCGCCTGGTCGACCTCGCCTACGCGCGCGTCGAGATGGTGGAGAAGCGCGGCGAGTTCGCGGTGCGCGGCGGCATCGTCGACCTGTTCCCGCCGACGGCCGCCGCCCCGGTGCGCGTCGAGTTCTGGGGCGACGAGGTCTCGGAGCTGCGCTGCTTCTCCGTCGCCGACCAGCGCTCGCTGCCCGGCGAGGGTCCCGACGCCCGGCCCGCCGAGGTCGTCGCCCCGCCGTGCCGCGAGCTGCTGCTCACCGACACCGTGCGGGCCCGCGCCGCGGAGCTCGCCGCCGAGCACGGCAAGGACAAGGCGCTCGCCGAGCTGCTCAGCCGCGTCGCGGAGGGCATCCCGTCGGAGGGCATGGAGTCGCTGATCCCGGCGCTGCTGGGCGCCCCGGGTGAGGACGCTGCCGAGGCGCCCGAGCTCGCGCTGCTGCCCGAGCTGCTGCCGGCCGGCGGCCACGTGCTGGTCTGCCACCCCGAGCGCGTCCTCACCCGCGCCGCCGACCTGGTGCGCACCGGCCAGGAGTTCCTCGAGGCGTCCTGGCTGGCCGCGGCCGACGGCGCCGACGGGCGGGCGCCCATCGACCTGGGAGCCTCGGCGTACCGCGACCTCGGCGACGTGCGCGCCGTCGCGGCCAAGGCCGGGCGCCCGTGGTGGACGCTCTCCTCGCTGGCCACCGACCCCGACGTCGAGGACGACTCCCACACCCGTGACGGCGCCCGCGTGCTGCGCCCCGGGTTCACCGGCGTCGAGGCCTACCGCGGCGACGTCCCGCGCGCCGCCGCCGACCTGCGCGCGCTGGCCGCGTCCGGGGGCACCGGGGTGCTCGTCGTGCCCGCGGCGGGCACCGCCCAGCGCGCGGCCGAGCAGCTGCGCGAGCACGAGGTGCCCGTGCACCTCGCGGCCGAGGGCCTGGCCGGGACGCCGGAGGCGGGCGTCGTCACCATCACCCGCGGCGCGCTGGGCGACGGGATCACCGCCGGCGGCACCTCGCTGGTGATCATCACCGAGGCGGACCTCACCGGCACCCGCCCGGGCACCGAGGGCGCGGTCAAGCGGGCCCCGGTCAAGCGGCGCAACGCCGTCGACCCGCTGACCCTGCAGCCCGGCGACCACGTCGTCCACGCCCAGCACGGCATCGGCAAGTTCGTCGAGATGACGCAGCGCACCACCGGCACCGGCCCGGCGCGCACCACCCGCGAGTACCTGGTGCTCGAGTACGCGTCGTCGAAGCGCGGGCACGCCTCGGACCGGCTCTTCGTGCCCACCGACCAGCTCGACCAGATCAGCCGCTACGTCGGCGGCGAGCTGCCGACGCTGAACAAGCTCGGCGGCTCGGACTGGTCGAAGACCAAGTCGAAGGCGCGCAAGGCGGTCCGCGACATCGCGGCCTCGCTGGTGCAGCTCTACGCCGCGCGCCAGTCCGCGCCGGGGCACGCGTTCGCGCCGGACACCCCGTGGCAGCGGGAGATGGAGGACGCGTTCCCCTACACGGAGACGCCCGACCAGGCGTCGGCGATCGACGAGGTCAAGGCCGACATGGAGAAGGCGGTCCCGATGGACCGCGTCATCTCCGGCGACGTCGGCTACGGCAAGACCGAGATCGCGGTGCGGGCGGCGTTCAAGGCGGTGCAGGACGGCAAGCAGGTCGCGGTGCTGGTGCCGACCACGCTGCTCGCCCAGCAGCACCTGCAGACGTTCACCGAGCGCATGCGCAACTTCCCGATCACCGTGAAGGGGCTCTCGCGCTTCACGCCCGCCAAGGAGGTCGACGGGATCCTCCGCGGCCTGGCCGACGGCAGCGTCGACGTCGTCGTCGGCACCCACCGGCTGCTCCAGACCGGGGTGACGTGGAAGGACCTCGGGCTGGTGGTCATCGACGAGGAGCAGCGCTTCGGTGTCGAGCACAAGGAGCACATCACCGGGCTGCGCGCCCACGTCGACATGCTGTCGATGTCGGCGACGCCGATCCCGCGCACGCTGGAGATGAGCCTCGCGGGGATCCGCGAGATGTCGACGATCCTCACCCCGCCCGAGGAGCGGCACCCGACGCTGACCTACGTCGGCGCCTACGAGGAGAAGCAGGTCGCCGCCGCGATCCGGCGCGAGCTGCTGCGCGACGGGCAGGTCTTCTACATCCACAACCGCGTCAGCTCGATCGACGACGCCGCCGCGCGCCTGCGCCGCCTCGTGCCCGAGGCGCGCATCGCCACCGCGCACGGGCAGATGGCCGAGGAGCGCCTCGAGCGCACGGTCAACGAGTTCTGGGAGCGCGAGCACGACGTCCTCGTCTGCACGACGATCGTCGAGAACGGCCTGGACATCGCCAACGCCAACACGCTGGTCGTCGAGCGCGCCGACACCCTGGGGCTCTCGCAGCTCCACCAGCTGCGCGGGCGCGTCGGCCGCGGCCGCGAGCGGGGCTACGCCTACTTCCTCTACCCGGCCGACCAGCCGCTCACCGAGACCGCGCACGACCGCCTCGCCACCGTCGCCCAGCACTCCGAGCTCGGGGCGGGCACCGCGGTGGCCATGAAGGACCTCGAGATCCGGGGCGCGGGCAACATCCTCGGCGCCGAGCAGTCCGGGCACATCGCGGGCGTGGGCTTCGACCTCTACGTGCGCCTCGTCGGCGAGGCCGTCGAGGCGTTCAAGGCCCACGCGGGGGCCGACGGCGGCGAGGAGCCGCTGGCGGAGGTGCGCGTCGACCTCCCGATCGACGCCCACGTGCCGCACGACTACGTCGACACCGAGCGCCTGCGCCTCGACGTCTACCGGAAGATCGCCGAGGCCGCGGACGCCGCCGCCCTCGACGCGGTGCGCGAGGAGCTCGTCGACCGCTACGGCGAGCCGCCGACGCCGGTCGGCAACCTGCTCGCCGTCGCCGCGTTCCGGCAGGCGTGCCGGCGCCACGGGATCACCGAGGTCGCGGGGCAGGGCAACATGATCCGGTTCGCGCCGGTCGAGCTGCCCGAGTCGATGCAGATGCGGCTGCGGCGCCTGCACCCGCGGGCGCAGTACAAGGCCGCGTCGCGCACGCTCTCGCTGCCCCGGCCGGTCGAGGGCTCGGACGGCAAGGGGCCGGTGCGCATGGGTGCGGCCCCGCTGCGCGACCTCGCCCTGCTGGCGTGGTGCGAGCAGCTGTTCGGCCAGCTCTTCCCGGAGCCGGCGGCCGCGACGACCTGATCACCGCGCGGGTGGGGTGATCAGGGGCCGTCACGCTCGGGTGGGCGCGGTGTCGGCCCCGCCGACGCGAACGGGGACTTCGCGCGCCTAGAAGCAGCGAACAGCGCGTTCGCTGCAACCCAACCCAACCCCACCCAACCCCACCCGACCCGCACCCCCGCCCGGCGTGCGGGACGCCGCCGCCCGGGTGAGAAGGTGGCGCCCGTGCCTCGCCTGTCTTCCCTGGTCGCCTCGGTGGTCGTGGCTCTGGTCGTCCTCGCCGGGTGCGGGACGGGCCCGGACCGCACGGGGGCGGCGGCGATCGTCGGCGACACCGTGATCCCGATCAGCGAGATCCAGAGCGGCCTGCGCACGGCGGCGCCCGACCTGCGCGTCGCGGTCGACCAGCAGGGCGCGGCGCAGGGCATCCCGCCGGGCGCGCCGATCCCGCCACAGCTGCTGGCGCAGGAGTCGCGCCGGCTCGTGACGGTCCGGGTGCTCCACGAGCTCATCGCCGAGCAGTCGCGCCGCGACGGCATCGTCGTCACCCCGCAGCGGGTGGACGCGGCGCTGGCGCGCGCGGGCGGCGCGGAGGCGGCGGCCCAGGGCAGCGGGTTCGACCCGGCGACGATCCGCGGGCTCGTCGCCGACCAGATCGCCGCGAGCGACATCGGCCGCGCCGTGTTCGACCGGCTCCAGGTCACCATCGACTACGCCACCGCCCCGGACCGCGCGAGCGCCGAGGCCCTGGCCCGCGCGGTCGCCGCCGACCCGGCGCGCGCCCCGCAGCTCTTCGGGTCGGTGGGCGGCACGCCGCCGACCGGGCTGACCGTGCGCCCGGGCCAGGACCAGGGCGCGGGGCTGCAGTCGTCGGCGTCGTCGCTGCTCTTCGGCCTGCCCGCCGGCACGGTGACGATCACGCCGGGCCGCTCGTCGTCGCAGGCGAGCGGTCAGGACCCGGCGCAGGGCCCGTGGTCGGTGGTCCACGTGCGCGAGCGGACGCTCGCCGCGCCGGGCACCCCGCCGCCCCCGGGTGTCACCCCGGCCGCCGCGGTCGACGACGACACGATGTTCGGCTTCGGCCTGCGCCAGCTCCAGCCGCTCGCGCTCGAGCTCGGCGTGACGGTGAGCCCGCGCTACGGCGCCTGGGACCCGACGCAGCTCGACGTCGTCCAGGACCCGGACGCGGTGGGCGTCGTGACCCCGGTCCGCAGCCCGGCACCGTGAGGCCGCAGACCGTCACCGTCGACCCCCGGCTCGGCGCCGTCCTGCCCGCCGCGGCGGTGCGCGCGGTGGCCGCGGCCGACCAGGTCCGCCTGCACCCCGACCTGCCCGCCGACGTCGCCGACGCCTTCGCGCGCGACCTGGGGGCGGTGGGTCCCGACGCCCCGCTGGTCGACGGCACCGTCGTCGAGCTCGTGCCCGGACCCGCCGGCGCCCCGCCCGGCGCCGAACTGCTCGAGGCCGTGCGCGTCATGGACCGCCTGCGCTCGCCCGGCGGCTGCCCCTGGGACGCCGCGCAGACCCCCGCGTCGCTGCTGCGCTACCTCGTCGAGGAGACCTACGAGCTCTACGACGCGGTCGCCGACGACGACCGGGTCGCGGTGCGCGAGGAGCTCGGCGACGTCCTGCTCCAGGTGCTCTTCCACGCGCGGATCGCGCAGGAGGACCGCGCCGACCCGTTCGGGATCGACGAGGTGGCCGCCGAGCTCGTCGGCAAGCTCGTGGGCCGCCACCCGCACGTCTTCGGCGAGGGCGAGAAGATCACCGGCGCTGTGATGACCCCCGGGGAGCAGCAGGTGCGCTGGGAGGAGCTCAAGGCCGTCGAGAAGCGGCGCGCGTCGGCCCTGGAGGGCGTCGCGCGGGCCCAGCCGGCGGCGGCGCTCGTCGCCAAGTACCTCTCGCGGGCCCGCCGGGCCGGGATCCCCGACGACCTCCTCGCCGGCGCCTCGGGGGATGCGCTGTACGCGGCCGTCGCGGACCACGCCGACCCCGAGGGCGACCTGCGCGCCGCCGCGAGCGAGCTCGCGCGCCGGGTCCACGGGGCCGAGGGCGCGGCGCGCGCGGCGGGCGAGGACCCGACCGCCCTCGACGAGCAGGGGTGGCGCCGGTTCTGGCCGGCGTGAGGTCCACGTCAGGAAACGGACAAATCGGTCACCTTCTGTGATCAGGTCGAGGCCGTCTTCCCTCGTCCGGCTGAGCCAGGCTAGCCTCACCTCACCGCAGGTGAGCATCACCTGACCTCGAGGTGAGAGGACGCCATGCTGGGCAACGCGCTGATCGGGCTGCGCGAGGGCCTCGAGGCCTCCCTCGTCGTGAGCATCCTGGTGGCGTTCCTGGTGCGGACGGACCGCCGGCGGGAGCTGCCGAAGGTCTGGCTCGGCGTCGGCGCGGCGATCGCGGTGAGCGTCGGGGTCACGCTCGCGCTGACGCTGTCCCAGCAGGCGCTGACGTTCGAGGCCCAGGAGGCGCTCGGCGGCTCGCTGTCGATCATCGCGGTCGGCTTCGTCACCTGGATGATCTTCTGGATGCGCCGCGTCGGGCGGACGATCGCCGCCGAGCTCGAGGGCGGCCTGGAGAAGGCGATCGCGATGGGCTCGATCGCGGTGGTCGTCATGGCCGCGCTGGCCGTGGGGCGCGAGGGCCTCGAGACGGCGGTGTTCTTCTTCGCGGCCGTGCAGGCGGCGGGGGACACCACGGGCCCGCTCGTCGGGTTCCTCGTCGGGATCGCGATCGCGATCGTGCTCGCGTACCTCGTCTACCGCGGTGCGGTGCGGCTGAACCTGGGCAGGTTCTTCACCGTCACCGGCATCCTGCTGATCTTCGTCGCCGCCGGCATCCTCGCCTACGGCGTCCACGACCTGCAGGAGGCCGGCATCCTGCCCGGCCTGAACACCCTCGCCTTCGACGTCAGCGCCGTGATCCCGGCCGACTCCTGGTACGGCGTGCTGCTCAAGGGCGTCTTCAACTTCTCCCCGCAGACCACCGTGCTCGAGGCGGTCGTGTGGGTGCTCTACGTGGCGACCGTGCTCACGCTCTTCGTCCGCCGGCCGCGCCGCACCGCCCCGGCCGCCGCGCCCGACCCGGCGCCCACCCCGGCGCCCGACCAGCCGGCCGACCGGGCCGTCTGAACCCCCCGAGAACCCCGATCCGCTCGACCAGCGCACCGACGCGCGCCCGGAGGAGAACGATGTCCCGCAGGTCCCTCGCCGCCAGCACCGCGGCGCTGGCCGTTGTCGCCCTGAGCGCGCTGTCGGCGTGCACGAGCACGGCCCCGCCGCCGGGCGGTGCCGCCGGGGGCGGGCCGGTGCAGGTCCGCGCGTCCGACACGGCCTGCGAGGTCTCGGTCACCGAGGCGCCCGCCGGCAACGTGTCGTTCTCCGTGCAGAACACCGGCACCAAGGTCACCGAGTTCTACCTGCTCGGCACCGGCGACCGGATCCTCGGCGAGGTCGAGAACATCGGCCCGGGCCTGACCCGCCAGCTCATCGTCGAGGTGCCCCAGGGCGGCCAGTACACGACGGCGTGCAAGCCGGGCATGGTCGGCGACGGCATCCGCGGCCCGTTCACCGTGACCGGCGACGTCCCGGGTTCCGCCGAGGGCGACGCCCTGCTCGCGGGCGCGGTGTCGGGCTACAAGCGGTACACGACGTCGCAGGTCGAGGCCCTGGTGACGCGCACGCAGGAGTTCGTCGACGCGGTCGAGCGCGGCGACGTCGAGGGCGCGAAGCAGCTCTACCCGGTCGCGCGGACCTACTGGGAGCGCATCGAGCCGGTGGCCGAGTCGTTCGGCGACCTCGACCCGCGCATCGACGGGCGCGACGACGGCGAGCCCGGCGTGGAGTTCACCGGCTACCACCGACTCGAGCGCGACCTGTGGGTCACCGGGCTGCAGCCCGACTCGACCGCGATGGCCGACCGCCTCATGGCCGACATCCGCGAGCTCCAGGCCCGCACCGCCGGCATCGAGCTGACGCCGCTGCAGCTCGCCAACGGGGCGAAGGAGCTGCTCGACGAGGTCGCCACCGGCAAGATCACCGGTGAGGAGGACCGCTACTCGCACACCGACCTCTGGGACTTCCGCGCCAACGTGGACGGCTCGCAGGCCGCGGTCGCGGCGCTGCGCCCGGTGATCGACCAGCGCGACCCGGCCCTGGGCCCCGTCCTCGACCAGCGCTTCCGCGACATCGACGTGCTCCTCGAGGGCTACCGCCAGGGCGACGGGTTCGTCCTCTACACGGCCCTGACCGAGCAGGACAAGCAGCGCATGACCCAGGCCGTCGACGCCCTCGGCGAGCCCGTCAGCCAGGTCGCGGCGGTGATCTCGGCGTGACGGTGGTGGCATGACGCGCGCAGGCATGCGGGGCATCTCCCGGCGCCGGCTCCTCGGGTGGACCGGCGCCGGGGCCGCCCTGGCCGGGGCCGGCGCGGTCGCCGGGTTCGCGGCGGGGGAGTCGGCGGAGGCACCGGTCGACCCGAGCGGGGGCGTCGTCCCGTTCCGCGGCGTGCACCAGGCCGGGATCGTCACGCCGGCGCAGGACCGGCTGCACTTCGTCGCCCTCGACCTGACGACGACCGACCGCGCCGCGGTGATCAGCCTGCTCAAGCGCTGGACGACGGCCGCGGAGCGGATGACGGCCGGCGCCGAGGCCGCGCCGGGCGGGGCGGTGCAGCGCAACCCGGAGGCCCCGCCCAGCGACACCGGCGAGGCCCTCGGGCTCCCGGCCGCCGCGCTGACGATCACGTTCGGGATCGGCGGGAGCCTGCTCGACAAGCTCGGCATCCCGCGCCCGCCCGAGCTCGCGGACCTGCCGCCGTTCCAGGGCGACCAGCTCGACCCCGCGCTCTCGGGTGGTGACCTGTGCCTGCAGGCCTGCGCCAACGACCCGCAGGTCGCGGTGCACGCCGTGCGCAACCTCATCCGGACCGGGTTCGGGACGACGACGGTGCGGTGGTCGCAGCTCGGGTTCGGGCGGACGTCGTCGACGTCGACCACGCAGCAGACCCACCGCAACCTCTTCGGCTTCAAGGACGGCACGAACAACCTCAAGGCCGAGGACACCGCGCTGCTCGACGAGCACGTGTGGGTGCCGCCGGCCCAGGGGCCGGCGTGGCTCGCGGGCGGCACGTACCTCGTCGCGCGCCGGATCCGGATGCACGTCGAGACGTGGGACCGGACCTCGCTCGCCGAGCAGGAGTCGCTCACCGGTCGCACGAAGGGCGAGGGCGCGCCGATCGGGCAGGCGCGGGAGTTCGACCTGCCGGACCTCGGCCCGGGGTCGCCGATCGGTGCCGACGCGCACATCCGCCTCGCCTCGGCGCAGAACAACGGCGGCGCGCGGATCCTGCGGCGCGGCTACAACTTCGTCGACGGCTCCGACGGGTTCGGGCACCTCGACGCGGGCCTGTTCTTCGTGGCGTTCATGCGTGACCCGCACCGGCAGTTCGTGCCGATGCAGAGCCAGCTGGCGCGCCAGGACAAGATGATGGAGTACATCGAGCACACGGGGTCGGCGGTCTTCGCGGTCCCGCCGGGGCTCGGCGACGGCGCGTACTGGGGCCGAACGGTCCTGGAGGGTTGAGCCGCCCGGGCGAACCGGAGGCCTTGTCTACCGCCGCGTAATCTCCCCCGCGATGAGTGCGCCGACCGATCCCACCCCGGGTTCCCGCGACCGTCAGCCGGCGCCGCGCCGCTCGACGGTGCGCAGCGGTGTCGCGGCGGAGGAGGCGGCGCCGCGGCGTCGGCTCGCGGTCCTCGGGCGGCTCGGCCTCGTCGTGGTGCTGCTCGCGGCCGTCGTCGGGACCGTCGTGCTGGTCAGCCAGCGCAACCAGTTCGGCCGGCCGGACGCGGGCGCCGAGGAGATCCCGGCGCTCGAGGTCGAGCCCGCGCCGGTGCAGCTCGGCACGGTCGCGCAGCCCGACGCGCTCGCCCCGCCGTCGCTCGGGCTGCCCGGGCGCGCCCCGGCCGGCGGCGGTGCCCCGACCTCGCTCGCGAGCTGGGCCGAGGGCATCGCGAGCCGCGTCGACGTGCCCGCCCGTGCGCTGCAGGCGTACGGCGTCGCCGACCTCGCGGTGAAGGCCGAGGAGCCGGGCTGCAACCTGTCGTGGGTCACGATCGCGGGCCTCGCGCGCATCGAGTCGAACCACGGCCGCTACCGGGGCGCCTCGATCGCCGGGAACGGCGACGTCACCCCGCGGATCATCGGCGTCCCGCTCGACGGCACCGGCGGAAACCGGACCATCGGCGACACCGACCGCGGCGTCCTCGACGGCGACACCGCGCTCGACCGCGCCGTCGGCCCGCTGCAGTTCATCCCGTCGACCTGGGCGAGGTGGCGCTCCGACGGCAACGGCGACGGCGTCGCGGACCCGAACAACATCGACGACGCCGCCCTCGCCGCCGGTCGCTACCTCTGCGCGGGCGGGCGCGACCTCGCCACCGGCCCGGGCTGGCGCAACGCCGTGCTCTCGTACAACTACTCCGACGAGTACGGCCGCCGCGTCTACGCCGCCGCCGACTCCTACGCCTCCGCCAGCCAGGGCTAGCGAGGTCTGTCAGCGAAGTGGCGTCGCGGACACTCAACGTCCGTATTCATCCTTCGATCATGAACACGGCCCCGGCCCATGATCGAAGTACCGATACGGACGCTCAACGTCCGTGACGGGACTTCGCTGACACGAGAGGGTCAGGCGCCGCCGGCGCGGTCGGCGCGCAGGGCGATGGACGCGCTGACCTCGCCCAGCGCCTCCTGGTACTCGGGGCGCGGGTCCATCGCCGCCGCCATGCGCAGCTGCGTGCGGGCCTCGGTGAGCCGGCTCTGCCGCTGCAGCGTGCGGCCCAGGGCGAAGCGGGCGTAGTGGTCGGACGGGTCGAGCTCGAGCACGCGCAGGAAGCCCGTCTCGGCGCGGCGGAACTGCGCGGAGGCGAGGTAGGCGCGGGCGGCGAGCAGGTGCACGGACGCCGCCTCGGGCTCGGTCTCGAGCAGCGGGACGACGATCTTGAGCGCGTCGAGGGGCCGGCGGCGCTCGAGGAGGTCCTCGGCGCGGCGGAACGCGTCCACCGCCGACACCGTGCCGTCCGGTCCGTCGGGGTCGGGCTGCGCGGCGGACATCCGTGCCACCGTATGCCGCGGCCCCGCCGCGCGCGAGCCTCCCCACCGGCGAGCGTGCCCCCGCTGCGTGGCGCGCCGACCCTCACCCGGGCGACGTCTACGATGCGGGCGACGTGCCGTGCCCGGGGTGCGGCGAGACGATCCATCGTTCGGAGGCATGGTCCGTGGCGGTCATCGAGCAGGTCGGCGCACGGGAGATCCTCGATTCGCGGGGCACGCCCACGGTCGAGGTCGAGGTGGCGCTCGACGACGGCACGCTGACCCGCGCCGCGGTGCCCTCCGGGGCGTCGACCGGCGAGCACGAGGCGGTCGAGCTGCGCGACGGTGACGACTCGCGCTACCTGGGCAAGGGCGTCGAGCGGGCGGTCGCCGGCGTCCTCGACGAGATCGGCCCCGGCCTGGTCGGCATCGACGCCGCCGAGCAGCGCGTCGTCGACCAGAAGCTCATCGACCTCGACGGGACGCCGGACAAGTCCCGCCTCGGCGCCAACGCGCTGCTGGGCGTCTCGCTGGCCGTGGCCCGCGCCGCCGCGGAGTCGGCCGAGCTCGACCTGTTCCGCTACGTCGGCGGCCCGAACGCCCACGTGCTGCCGGTGCCGATGATGAACATCCTCAACGGCGGCGCGCACGCGGACTCCGGGGTCGACATCCAGGAGTTCATGATCGCGCCGATCGGCGCCGAGTCGTTCCGCGAGGCCCTGCGCTGGGGCGCCGAGGTCTACCAGGCGCTGAAGAAGGTGCTCAAGAAGCAGGGGCTGTCGACGGGCCTGGGCGACGAGGGCGGCTTCGCGCCGTCGCTGCCGAACAACCGCGAGGCGCTCGACCTGATCCTGACCGCGATCGGCGACGCCGGGTACACGCCCGGCCGCGACGTGGTGCTCGCCCTCGACGTGGCCGCGAGCGAGTTCTTCTCCGACGGCGTCTACACCTTCGAGGGCGAGACCCGCAGCGCCGCCCAGATGAGCTCCTACTACGGCGAGCTGCTCGACGCCTACCCGCTGGTCAGCATCGAGGACCCGCTCTCGGAGAACGACTGGGAGGGCTGGACCAAGCTCACCGGCGACATCGGCGACCGCATCCAGATCGTCGGCGACGACCTGTTCGTCACCAACATCGAGCGTCTCGAGGAGGGCATCGAGCGCCGCGCCGCGAACGCGCTGCTGGTGAAGGTCAACCAGATCGGCACGCTCTCGGAGACCCTCGACGCGGTCAGCCTCGCCCAGCAGTACGGCTACCGCTGCATGATGAGCCACCGCTCGGGCGAGACCGAGGACACGACGATCGCCGACCTCGCCGTCGCCACCAACTGCGGGCAGATCAAGACCGGCGCCACCGCCCGGTCCGAGCGTGTCGCCAAGTACAACCAGCTGCTGCGCATCGAGGAGGCCCTCGGCGACGCCGCGCGCTACGCCGGCGACCTCGCCTTCCCGCGCTTCGACCCGGACGCCTGAGCCGCGTGGCCGGCCCCGAGCGCACCCCCGACGACGGTTCCGCCGACCGCGGATCCGCCGGCCGGTCCGGCGCACGGGGCCGGGGACGGCGCGGGGGCCGGACCGGGGCGAGCTCGGGCACCCGCGGGTCCGCCGGTCGGTCCGGTGGGGCGCGCGGGCGCACGCGCGCCCGGCAGGGGCCCCGGCGCGACCCGCAGCGCGTCGTGCGCCGGCGCCATCCGCTGCGCGTGCCGTCGGGCCCGGCCGCGGCCGCCGCCCGCGCCCGGCGGGCCGCGCAGGCCACCGGGGGCGCGCTGGGCCTGTCCACGGCGCGGCGCGCCGCGGTGCTCGCCGTCGTCGTCTGTGCCCTCGCGCTGACCGTCGCCGTGCCGCTGCGCAACTACGTCACCCAGCGCCACGAGATCGCCGCCGTGACCGCCGAGCAGGAGCGCCTCGCCGGCGACGTCCGGCGGCTCACCGACGAGCGCGCCGCCCTGCGCGACCCGGCGCACATCGAGGCCCTGGCCCGCGAGCGGCTCGGCTACGCCCGCCCGGGCGAGGTGCCCTACCGCGTCCAGCTCCCCGGTGACGCCACCGCGCCGCGCGACCCCCGCGACACCGACCCCCGCGCCGGGCTGCCGCCCGCCGAGGCCGAGCTGCCCTGGTACGCGCGCGTCGCCCGGTCGACGCTCGGCACCGCGCCGTGAGCGGCGGGACCCCCGAGCCGCCCACCGACGCCGACCGCGCCGCCGTCGAGGCCCAGCTCGGCCGGCGCCCCCGCGGGCTGCGCCGGGTCGCGCACCGCTGCCCGTGCGGGCTGCCCGACGTCGTCGAGACCGCCCCGCGGCTCGAGGACGGCACGCCGTTCCCGACGCTGTACTACGCGACCTGCCCGCGCCTGACCTCGCGCATCGGGACGTTGGAGGCCGACGGGCTCATGCGCGAGCAGACCGAGCGCCTCGGCACCGACCCCGACTTCGCCGCCCGCTACGCGCAGGCCCACGCCGACTACCTCGCCGACCGCGACGCGATCGAGCCGCTCGGCACCGACGTCAGCGCCGGCGGGATGCCCGGACGGGTCAAGTGCCTCCACGTGCACGTCGCGCACACCCTGGCCCGCGGCCCGGGCGTGAATCCCGCGGGTGACGAGACCCTCGAGCGGCTCGACGACTGGTGGCACGCGGGGCCGTGCGTGGGCCCCGACCACGGGGACCCGACGGACTGACACCCGGTCACCCGCCGGGCGACGGGTCGGGCGCGACCGACCGGCACGCTCGGTGGCCGCCCGTCCCCGGACCGGTGCCGATGCGCCCCGGCCCGGTACCGACCCCCGCGCTGAGTTGATCGACGTCCGCGGCGCGCCCAGGATGGACAGAGCCGGTTCCCCCGACCGGCCCAGCGCGGCGGTGCGGACGGCCCGTCGCGCGACCGGGCGGCGATCCACCGCACGGCGCCCCTCCCGGCTGCCGACGGATCGTGCCCGCGGACCGGTCGCCGGGCGACCCCACCCGCCTGGGGTCGCCCGGTGTCCGGCACCCCGCGGCGGGCGTGTCCGGGGCGTCCTCGCTAGCGTCGTCGGGTAGCCGGGTCCGCCGGGGACGCCGAGCGCAGCAGGGGGAGCACCAGATGCCACGGGTCGCGGCCGTCGACTGCGGGACCAACTCGATCCGCCTGCTGGTGGCCGACGTGACCGTGCGCGAGGACGGCTCGGCCTGGCTGCGCGACGTCCACCGCGAGATGCGGATCAACCGCCTCGGGCAGGGCGTGGACGCCACGGGCCGGCTCGCGCCGGAGTCGCTCGCGCGCACCCGCGAGGCCCTGGGCGCCTACGCCGAGATGCTGCGCCGCCACGGCGTCGCCGTCTCCCCGGAGACCGTGCGCGTCTGCGCCACGTCCGCCACGCGTGACGCCGCGAACCGCGAGGAGTTCTTCGGCGCGGTGCGCGAGGTCATCGGGGTCGACGCCGACGTCATCACCGGCGACGAGGAGGCGCGCCTGTCGTTCGCGGGCGCGGTCGCCGACCTCGACCCCGACGAGGGCCCGTTCGTCGTCGCCGACGTCGGCGGGGGCTCCACCGAGCTCGTCACCGGCACCTGGGACGCGGTCCACGCGGAGGTCACCGCCGCGCGCTCCACCGACGTCGGCTGCGTGCGCCTGACCGAGAAGTTCCTCCACGACGACCCGCCGACCGGCGAGCAGATCGCCGAGGCCGAGGAGTTCACCCGCGCGACGCTGGCGCCGGCGTTCGCCGAGGTGGCGGTCGACGAGGTCCAGACCTGGGTGGCGGTCGCGGGCACGGCGACCACGCTGGCGGCGGTGGCGATGGACCTGCGCACCTACGACCCCGAGCGCATCCACCTCTCGCGGCTCGGTCTCGACGACGTGCGCGCCACCGCCCGCCGGCTCGAGGCGATGCCGCGCGAGCAGCGGGCCGCGCTCGGGCCCATGCACCCGGGCCGCGTCGACGTCATCGGCGGCGGGTCGCTCGTCATGCGGGTGCTCGCCGAGGAGCTCGCCGAGCGCACCGACGTCACCGAGCTCGTCGTCTCCGAGCACGACATCCTCGACGGGATCGCGCGGGAGCTGGCCGCGCGGTGGTGAGGGCGGTCCTGAGCACGGTGGTGGGGGTGGTGACGTGGTGAGCGCCCGTCCGGCCGACCCGCCCGGCGCCGTCCCGGGCGTGCTGCCGCTGGCGGCGCTCGTGCTCGCGCGGCGGGTGCGGGCGCTGGTGGCCGTGACGGTCGTGCACACCGTCGTCCTCGCCGTCGCCGCGTGGTTCGCCGGCAACGGGCCCACGCTGCCGGGCGTCGCGTCGCTCGTCGCACACCTCGCCGTCTCACTGGGCGCGGCGCTGCCCGTGCGCTGGCAGTTCGCCGGCGACCCGGCGCGCCGCGAGGCCCGGGCGGTGCGCGCGATGACGGTGTCGTTCGTGGTGCTCGCGGTCTACAGCGCCGTCGACGCCGTCGCCGACGCCCTCACCCCGGGCCGCCCGGGGGAGGCCCTGGTCGGCGGCCTGCTCGGGCTCGCGGGGGCGGTCGCGCTGCCGGTGCTCGTCGCGCTCGACGCGCGCGCCGGGCGGGAGGAGGGCGCGTTCCGCGACCCACGGGTCCGCCGCGCCGCGCCCGCGCCGCTCGTCGCCGCGCTCGTCGTGGTGCTGCTCGCCGCGAGCGCCGTCGACCTGCTCGCCAGCACCGGCCCCGTCACCGCGTCGCTGGCCGCGCCGGCGGTGTCGGCGGTCGTCGCCGTCCTCGCCGCGCGGGAGGCCTGGGGTGCCTGGCACGGCTGACCCCGCGTCGCTCGGTCCCGCCGACGCGCCCGACCTGCCGACCCTCGACGCCGCGGTCGCCGAGTGCCGCGCCTGCCCGCGGCTCGTGGCGTGGCGGGAGGAGGTCGCCGCGACCAAGCGCGCCGCCTTCCGCGACCAGACCTACTGGGGTCGCCCGGTGCCCGGGTTCGGCGCCACCGACGCGCGGCTGCTCATCGTCGGCCTCGCCCCGGCCGCGCACGGCGCCAACCGCACGGGGCGCATGTTCACCGGCGACCGCAGCGGCGACGTCCTCTACGCCGCCCTGCACGCCGTCGGGCTCGCGTCGCAGCCCACGGCGGTCGCGGTCGGCGACGGCCTCGAGCTGTACGGCACCCGCATCACCGCCCCGGTGCGCTGCGCCCCGCCGGAGAACAAGCCGACGCCCGCCGAGCGCGACCGCTGCCGCCCGTGGCTCGCCCGCGAGCTCGCGCTGCTGCGGGGCACCGTGCGCGCCGTGGTGGTGCTGGGCGGCTTCGGGTGGCAGGCCCTGCTGCCCGTGCTCGCCACCCCCGACCCGGCCGGCGGGCACCCCGGCTGGGTCGTCCCGCGGCCCCGGCCGGCGTTCGGGCACGCCGTCCACGTGACGCTGGCGCCGGCGGACGAGCAGGCGGCCGCCCCGCTCGAGCTCTTCGGCTGCTACCACGTCAGCCAGCAGAACACCTTCACCGGACGCCTCACCCCGGCGATGCTCGAGGACGTCCTGGCCGGCGCCGCCCGGGCCGCGGGGCTGGAACCGGCGGTGCCCGCGCGCGCCGACGACTAGGGTCGAGCGGACGGGAGTTCCGCCCCTGTAGCCCAATCGGCAGAGGCAGGCGACTTAAAATCGCCGCAGTGTGGGTTCGAACCCCACCGGGGGCACGCACGGCGGGACCACGGCAGGGCTCCGCATCCCCGGTGCCACCGGGCGCATCGACGTCACCCACCGCACGCCGCCACCCCGCCGGTCGCCGGGACGTCACCCGATCCACCCCGTCACGTCAGCTCGCCGTCACCCGCCCGTCGCAGCGGTCACGCGGAGAGCGGTCGGTCCCACGACCGGGTGCGTGACGCCCGACCGCTCGGGCGCCCCGGACGGACCGCTCGACGCCGACCCGCCGAAGCTGCTCCGAACGGGCGAGAAGATCGGCCACACTCGTCGGTGGGAGGTGAGGCGTCGTGGCTGATCCGGGGGACCTGGCGGGTCGGATCCCCGCGCCGGGTGGTGCACGTCCGCCGTGGCGCGAGCTCGAGGGGCTGCGCCCGCTGACGCTGCGGGAGTGCCGGCGGCTCGTGGTCGTCGCGCCCCACCCGCGCGACGAGATCCGGGCGGCCGGCGGGCTGCTGCGCCGGCTCGCCGCACGCCACGCCGAGGTCGACGTCCTCGCGCTCACCGACGGCCCCGGCCGCACCTGCACGCCGCCCGAGGGCCTCGCCGTGCCCCGCGAGCGCGAGCGCCCGCTCGGCGACCTCGTCGTGCGCCCCGACGACCTCGCCGACCCCGACACCCTCGCCTCCGTGCTCGCGCGCCTCGAGGGCGCCGAGGAGCCGGAGGAGGAGGCACCCGGCGCCGTCGACCACGAGGAGGCCGAGCTCGCCGCGGCCTACGAGGCGCTGGGTGTCGTGGAGGTCCGCCGGCACCGCCTCGGGCTCCCCGACGCCGGGCTCTCCGGGTGCGAGGCCGACGTCGTCGCCGCGCTGAGCGAGATCGTCGGGTTCGCCGACGACCCCCACGGGCTGTGCGTGCTCGCGCCCTGGTCCGGGGACGGCGACGACGACCACGAGGCCGCGGGCCGCGCCGCCGAGACGGTGTGCGCCGCCTACCGCGTGCGTCTCGTCCGCTGGCTCGACCAGGCGTGGAGCTGGGCCGGTCCGGAGTCCGCGGAGGTGCCGTGGCGACGCGCGCGCCAGCTCGCGCTGTCGGAGACCGTGCAGGCCCGTAAGCTCGCGGCCAGCGCGGCGTTCGGTGGCCGTCCCGGACGCGACCGCGAACTGCCCGACGGTTCCGCCCCCGGTCCTCGCGAGGTCTTCCTGGTGTGAGCAGGTCTCCCGTCACCCGGACGGGCGTGTCGGCACGCTCCGTTCCGTCGCAGCCGCAGACGCTCCTCGTCACGACCGCGCCCCATGGGGGTCACACCCGGCTCGGCGATCGGTTGGGGCCGATAGGCTTCGGCAGGTGACGGGCAGGACGAACGGCGACCACGGCGAGGTGGCGACCGACCCTTCCGGCCCAGCCCCCGAGCTGGGTCAGGACTACGCCACCGAGGCGCAGCGCGTGCGCGACGCCGTCGTCGACCCGAGCGGCGTGCGCGAGCCCGACCTGCCGCAGGTGCTGCACACCGCGCCGGCCGCCGTCGCGCTCATCGACCTCGGTGAGGGCCTCGTCACCTACGCCAACGACTCCGCCGCCGCGCTCACCGGTGGCCGCGCCTCGCTGCCCGTCGACATCGACGCCTGGAGCGAGGCGGCGGGCCTCACCGACCTGTCCGGCCGCCCCATGCGCGACACGGCCTCGCCGCTCTCGCGCGTCGCCCAGGGCATCCCGGTCTCGGGCGAGCCGGTCGCGGTCGCCGACGCCGCCCGCCGCGGCTCGGAGGCGACCGAGGAGGAGCGCGAGGAGGCCGAGGGCCGGCTGCTGTGGGTCACCGGCTTCCCGCTGTCGGAGGTGGTGAACGACGACCAGCGCCGGCTCGCCCTGGTCGTGTTCCTGCAGCTCTCCGGCGCCGGCGCCCAGCGCCACCTCGAGATGGTGCGCGACCGCGCCGTCGTGGCCACCGAGCTGTCGTTCACGATCTCCGACCCGGCCCGCGAGCAGAACCCGCTGGTCTGGGTCAACCCGGCGTTCACGCGGCTGACCGGCTACGAGCTCGACGAGGTGCTCGGCCGCAACTGCCGCTTCCTGCAGGGCCCGAACACCGACCCGGCCTCGATCTCGCGCATCCGCACCGCGCTGGACGAGGAGCGCCCGATCACCGAGGTGCTCCTCAACTACCGCCGCGACGGCACCGCGTTCTGGAACCAGGTCTCGATCACCCCGGTGCTCGACGGCCAGGGCCGCGTGGTCAACTTCGTCGGCGTCCAGTCCGACGTCACCGAGCGCGTCATGGTCGAGAACGAGCGGCGCGCCGCGCTGGCCGCCGCGGAGGAGACCCGCGAGCAGCTGCGCCTGCTCACCGAGTCGACCTCGGCGATGTCGGCGAGCCTCGACACCGTCGGCGTCGCCGAGGCCCTCGCCCGCATCGTGGTGCCGGCCATGGCCGACTTCTGCTGCGTCGACCTGCTCGAGGACGTCGAGGGCAACTCCTCGGTGCGCCGCGCGGCGGTCAACCACCGCGACGAGACGAAGGTCGAGGAGGTCCGCGGGCTCGGGCGCTGGGTGAGCCCCACCGAGGACGGCCGCGACCCCATCGGCCAGGCGCTCGGCTCGGGCACGCCGTCCCTGCTGCCCGAGCTGCCCGTCCGGCCCGCCGGCATCTCCGACCAGCCCGACCTGCTGCGCCGCTACGAGGCGCTGCGGCCGCGCTCGGCGATCGTCGTGCCGCTGCGGGCCCGCGGGCAGATGCTCGGGGCGCTGACGCTCGGCACCGAGCTGCCCTACGGCCGCCGCTACTCCCAGCGCGACCTCTACCTGGCCGCGGACCTCGCCGCCCGCGCCGGCCTCGCGGTGGACAACGCCCGCCTCTACGCCCGCGAGCACGGGGCGGCGGAGACGCTGCAGCGCAGCCTGCTGCCCGCCGTCCCGCGGATGGCGGGCATGACGATCGCGTCGCGCTACCTGGCCGCGACCGACGGCGCCCAGGTCGGCGGCGACTGGTACGACATGCTCTCGCTGCCCGACGGCGCGGTCGGCCTCGCCGTCGGCGACGTCGTCGGCCACGACCTGCGGGCGGCCGCGGCGATGGGCGAGCTGCGCGGGGTGCTGCGCTCGTACGCGTGGGAGGGCCTCGGGCCCGCCGACGTCGTCGACCGCTGCGACGACGTCGTGCAGGGTCTGGGCATGGCCGCGATGGCCACCGCTGTCTACGCGCGCCTCGAGCGCGGTGAGCAGGGCGACTGGGTGCTGCGGTACTCGAACGCCGGCCACCCGCCGCCGCTGCTGCGGCGGGCCGACGGCACCGTCGAGCTGCTCACCGGCAACCTCTCCCCGCTGATCGGGGCCACCCGCGCCGTCACCCGCGAGGAGACGACGGTGCACTGCCGCCACGGCGACCTGCTGGTCCTGCACACCGACGGCCTCATCGAGGCGCCGGGTGCCGACCCGGACGACCGCACGCAGCTCATCGCCGACACCCTGGCCGCGCAGTCGGCCGACATGCCCGTCGAGGAGCTCTGCGACCGGCTGCTCGGCATGCTCGGCGTCGACGGGCTGCGCGACGACGCGGTGCTGCTCGCGATCCGCCTCGACGGCGAGGGCGAGCCCGCGCCGGCGTAGCCGTCCCGGACGTGCGACGGCCCGGCCCCGCGAGCTGCGGGACCGGGCCGGTGTACGTCGTGCCTCAGGGCCGCGGGGGCTCCTGGCCCGGCGGGGGCGGCGGGGGCGCCTGCCCCTCGGGCGGCGGCGGGGCCTGGCCCTCGTGCGGCCGGCCCGGTGCCTGGTCGCCGTGCAGGAACTGCTTGGCCCGGTCGCCGGCCTGGTCGACCTGCTCCTCGTGGCCGTAGCGCTGCCCGACGTAGTCGCTGCCCTTGTCCACGTAGGAGTCGGCCTTGTCCGGGTTCTTGCCGGCCCAGTCCTTGGCCTTGTCCACCATCTTGCCGAAGTCGACCATCGCCACCCTCCTCGTCGCTGCGTGCGAGGTCTCGGGCGCAGCATGCCCCGTCCCGCCCCGGGGCCACACCTGCGACCGGGACGGGTGCCGCCGATCGGGGGGATAGACTTCCTGGGGGACCCCATCCCGGGGCGAAGCGGACACGCTCCGTCCACCGCGGGTCCGGTAAAGTTCTTTTTACCGAGACGGGAACCGATCCACCCACCCCGTCGTTGCACCGGGTGGACGAACAGTCCGCGGTCGACCCGGCCGATGACATCCCGCCATCGGTGCCGGCTCCGCGTAGGAGGAGGACGAGAGGTGCGCACCAGCAGCAACCCGGCGTTCCGCAACCTGCCCACCTCGCCGGGTGGGTACGCGCGGTTCGGCGACGCCCCGGCCGGTATGGCCGGTGGCATGTTCGGCGGGGGCGGCAGCCCCATGCCGACGGCGGCGGCCGACGACCGTCCGCTCACCGTCGACGACGTGGTCCAGAAGACCGCCATCAACGTGGTCCTGGCCCTCGCGGTCGGCGTGGTGACGGCGTGGAGCGGCCTCTACGTGCTGGGCCTGCTCGGCTTCGTGGTCGGGCTGGTCCTGGCGCTGATCATCATCTTCAAGCAGAGCACCAACAAGTTCCTGGTGCTCGGCTACTCGGCCGCCGAGGGCATGGCGCTCGGCGCGATCACCGGGGTGTTCCAGAACATCGCCACCTCGCCGGGCGGCACGAGCTACGCCGGCATCGGCGTGCAGGCCGTCCTCGGCACCCTCGGCGTGTTCATCGGCATGCTCGTCGTCTACAAGACCGGCGCCATCCGCGTCACGCCGCGCCTGACCAAGATGGTCATCGGCGCCGCGATCGGCGTGGTCGTGCTGATGCTGGCCAACCTCGTCGCGGGCTTCTTCGTCCCCGGCGGCATGGGCCTGCGTGACGGCGGCACCCTGGCGATCATCTTCAGCCTGGTCTGCATCGCGATCGGTGCGTTCATGCTGATGCTCGACTTCGACCAGGCCGACCAGGCGGTCAAGGCCGGCGTCCCCGCGCGCTTCGCGTGGTACCTCGCCTTCGGCTTCATGACCACGCTGGTCTGGCTCTACATCGAGATCCTGCGCCTGCTGAGCTACTTCCGCGAGTGAGCTGACCACTCGCAGCCGAGACGACGGCCCCTCCCGCCCCGTGCGGGAGGGGCCGTCGTGCGTCGGGGGTCAGCTCAGGCGCTCGAGCACCATCGCCATGCCCTGCCCGCCGCCGACGCACATGGTCTCGAGGCCCAGGGTGGCGTCGCGCTCGCGCAGGCCGTTGATCAGCGTGGTGGCGATCCGCGCGCCGGTCATGCCGAACGGGTGGCCGACGGCGATGGAGCCGCCGTGCACGTTGAGCTTGGCCTCCATGTCCTCGTCGCTCATCCCCAGCCCGCGGGCCGAGGGGATGACCTGCGCGGCGAAGGCCTCGTTGATCTCGACGAGGTCGACGTCGCCGATCCTGAGCCCGGCGCGGGCCAGGGCGCGGGCCGACGCCTCGATCGGCCCGAGGCCCATGATCTCGGGGGACAGCGCGCTGACGGCGGTGGACACGATCCGCGCGAGCGGGGTGATCCCGAGCGCCTCGGCCCGCTCCGCCGACATGACCACGAGCGCCGCGGCGCCGTCGTTGAGCGGGCAGGCGTTGCCGGCGGTGATGCGCCCGTCGGGGCGGAAGACGGGCTTGAGGTCGGCGAGCGCCTCGTACGTCGTGCTCGGCCGCGGGCTGTCGTCGTGCTCCATCACCGAGCCGTCGGGCAGGCGCACCGGCGTGATCTCGCGGGCCCAGAAGCCCGACTGCTGCGCCCGCGCGGCGTTCTGCTGGCTGCGCAGCGCGAAGCGGTCCATCTCCTCGCGGCTCACGCCCTCGGCGAGCGCGACGTTCTCGGCCGTCTGCCCCATGGCGATGTAGGGGTCGGGGAGCAGGCCGTCGGCGCGCGGGTCGTGCCACTGCGACGCGCCGGCCGCGGCGACCTCGGCGGTGCGGCGCTCGGCGTCGGCGAACAGCGGGTTGTGGGTGTCGGGCAGCGAGTCGGAGTTGCCCTTCTCGAACCGCGACACGGTCTCGACGCCGGCGGCGAGGAAGACGTCGCCCTCGCCGGCGCGGATGGCGTGCGCGGCCATGCGCGCGGTCTGCAGCGACGACGAGCAGTAGCGCGTGATGGTGGCGCCGGGCAGCCGGTCCATCCCGAGCTCGACGGCGACGATGCGCGCGAGGTTGTGTCCCTGCTCGCCGCCGGGCAGCCCGCAGCCGAGCAGCAGGTCCTCGACCTCGGCGGGGTCGAGGGCGGGGACGGCGTCGAGCGCGGCCGTCACGACCTGCGCGGTGAGGTCGTCGGGGCGCATCGCGGCCAGCGAGCCCTTGCGGGCGCGGCCGATGGGCGAGCGGACGGCGGACACGATGACGGCCTCGCGGCCAGGGTCGACCATGCGCGCGAGACTACGACGACGCGGCGCCCCCGACAGCGGTCGTGGACACCACCGTGATCCCGCGCACGACCGTGGGGCCGGGCGGCGTGGCGGGGCCGCGACGTCGGAGGATGGGGGCATGCGCTACGTCGAGCACGTCGCCGAGCTCATCGGGAACACGCCGCTGGTCCGTCTCAACCACGTCGTGCCGACGGGCCCGGACGCGCCGTTGGTGCTCGCGAAGGTCGAGTACCTCAACCCCGGCGGCAGCGTGAAGGACCGCATCGCCGAGAGGATGATCGACGCCGCGGAGGCGTCCGGCGAGCTCAAGCCGGGCGGCACCATCGTCGAGCCGACCTCGGGCAACACCGGGATCGGCCTGGCGATCATCGCCCAGCAGCGCGGCTACCACTGCATCTTCGTGTGCCCCGACAAGGTCAGCGTCGCCAAGCAGGACGCGCTGCGCGCCTACGGCGCCGAGGTCGTCGTGTGTCCCGCGGCCGTCGAGCCGGAGAGCCCGGAGTCGTACTACTCGGTGTCCGACCGGCTCTCCCGCGAGATCGAGGGCGCCTGGAAGCCCAACCAGTACGCCAACCCCGCGAACCCCGCCTCGCACGTCGCGTCCACCGGCCCCGAGATCTGGGAGCAGACCGAGGGCCGCATCACCCACTTCGTCGCCGGCGTCGGCACCGGCGGCACCATCACGGGCACCGGCCACTACCTCAAGGACGTCTCCGACGGGAAGGTGCGCGTCGTCGGCGCCGACCCGGTCGGCTCGGTGTACTCCGGCGGCGACGGGCGTCCGTACCTCGTCGAGGGCGTCGGCGAGGACTTCTGGCCCAGCACCTACGACCACGACATCGCCGACGAGATCGTCGCGGTGCCCGACCGCGACTCCTTCCTCATGACCCGCCGCCTGGCCCGGGAGGAGGCGCTGCTCGTCGGCGGCTCGTGCGGCATGGCGGTGTGCGCGGCGGCGAAGGTCGCGGAGAGCGCGGGTCCGGACGACGTCATCGTCGTGCTCCTGCCCGACGGGGGTCGCGGCTACCTGTCGACGGTGTTCAACGACCAGTGGATGGCCTCGTACGGCTTCCTCGCGCCCGACACCGGCGAGTGGACGGTCGGCGACGTGCTGCGCCGCAAGGACGGGTCGATCCCCGACCTCGTGCACGGGCACCCCAGCGAGACCGTCGCCGACGCCGTGTCGATCATGCGCGAGTTCGGGGTCTCGCAGATGCCGATCGTCCGCGCCGAACCGCCGGTCATGGCGGCCGAGGTCCGCGGCGCGGTGACGGTCCGCGACCTGCTCGACAAGGTGTTCAACGAGCAGGCCTCGCTCACCGACCCCGTCGAGCGCCACCTGTCGAAGCCCCTGCCGAGTCTGGGCAGCAACGAGCCCATCTCCAAGGCGGTGGAGGCGCTGCGCGGCGGCGACGGGGCACTGGTGGTGGTCGACGGGCGGCCCGCGGGCATCGTCACCCGCGCCGACGTCCTCGCGTTCCTCGCCACCGGCAGCCGCTACGACGTCGGTGGACCGGCGTAGGAACGCGCGGCCTACCCTGGACGGGGTGAACGGTTTCTCCACCCGCGCCCTGCACGACGGCCAGGAGCCCGACCCGACGACGGGCGCGGTCGTGGTGCCGATCCACGCCACGTCGACGTTCGCCCAGGACGGCGTCGGCGGCCTGCGGTCGGGCTACGAGTACGCGCGCACCGGCAACCCCTCCCGGACCTCGCTGGAGACGACGCTCGCCTCCCTCGAGGGCGCCCGGCACGCCCGCGCCTTCGCGTCCGGCATGGCCGCCGAGGACGCCCTGCTGCGCGGCGTCCTGCGCCCCGGCGACCACGTGCTCATCCCGCTCGACGCCTACGGCGGCACCTACCGGCTGATCTCGACGGTCTACGCCGACTGGGGCGTCGAGTACACAGCGGTCGACACGGCCGACCTCGACGCCGTGCGCGCCGCGATCCGGCCGAACACGAAAATCCTCTGGTGCGAGACGCCGACCAACCCGCTGCTCGGCATCGCCGACATCGCCGGGCTCGGCACCCTGGCCCGCGAGCACGACCTCCTGCTCGTCGTCGACAACACCTTCGCCTCGCCCTACCTGCAGACGCCGATCGGGCTCGGCGCGCACGTCGTCGTGCACTCGACGACGAAGTACCTCGGCGGGCACTCCGACGTGGTCGGCGGCGCGCTCGTCACCGACGACGACGAGCTGCACGCGACGCTCGGGCGCATGCAGAACGGCATGGGCGCGGTGCCCTCGCCGTTCGACTGCTTCCTCACCCAGCGCGGGATCAAGACGCTCGCGGTGCGCATGGAGCGCCACAGCGACAACGCCGAGCGGGTCGCCGACGTGCTCGCCGCCCACCCGGCGATCACCGCGGTGCTCTATCCGGGCCGCGCCGACCACCCGGGCCACGAGGTGGCCGCGAAGCAGATGCACCGCTTCGGCGGCATGGTCTCGGTGCGCGTCGCCGGGGGCGAGCAGGCCGCGCGCGACCTGTGCGCCGCGACCCGCGTGTTCACGCTCGCGGAGTCGCTGGGCGGGGTCGAGTCGCTCATCGAGCACCCCGGCGCCATGACGCACGCGTCGGCCGCCGGCTCGCTGCTCGAGGTGCCCGCCGACCTCGTGCGCCTCTCGGTGGGGCTGGAGGACGCCGACGACCTCGTCGACGACCTGCGCCAGGCCCTCGACGGCCTCTCCTAGCCCCGGACGCTGTCGCCGTAGATCCGCTCGACGGTCATGACCATCAGCACGCGGCGGTCGGCGACCATCGTCGCGCGGTACTCGTCCCAGTCGGGGTGCTCGCCGGCCGCGGTGCGGTAGTACGCGACGAGCGCCTCGACCTCGGCCGAGTGCGGGTCGTCACCGGGTCCGGTCAGCGTCACCGGGCCCTCGGCGGTGGCCCACGCCCACCCGTCGGGCGCGGTGACCTCGACGGCGGCCCGGGGGTCGCGCCGCAGGTTGGCGGTCTTGGCCCGCCCCTCGGTCATCGACACCGACAGCGTGCCCGCGGCGGGGTCGTAGAAGGGCATGACGGGGGAGAGCTGGGGCAGCCCGCTGCGCTTGATGGTGGCGAGGACACCGAGGCGGCTCGCGGCGAGCAGGGCCGCCGGGTCGAACGTGGGGGGATCGAACGAGGACGTGGTCACGTCCTCGATGATGGCCCTCGTCGGGCCCGCGGGCGTCAGCCGCGGCGGGCGGCCGGGTCGCCGTCGCTCGGGTGTCCGACCAGCGGGTCGATCTTCCCGGGGGAGAGGCAGCCGCCCTCGAGGGAGATGCCGTCGGGGGTGGTGACGTAGCGCGCGGGGTCGTCGCAGCCCGCCGACCCGACGGTGCCGACGGCGCCGAGCGCGAGCAGCGCGGCGAGCAGCAGCGGCAGCGCCCGGGCGAGGCGCGTGATGCGCGCGCCGGATGTCGGGACCGTGCCCACGGTGCCCCACCCCCCAGCGCTCGAGGCCGGCGCCTCACGCCGACACCACGAGGCTACCGACGCCCGGGGGGCGCTGACCCGTCGCGCACCATCGGGCGACCGGTGACGGGACGGGCGCGACGACCGGTCACACACCCGGTGTGCTATGGGCGCCGTCGGCGCCGCCCACCGCTCACGGACCGCTCGTCGGAGAGCAGGGCCTGGGGGAACGGGTCGCCGGGAGCTGCCAGGATCGCGGGGTGGAGCTCGTCCGTCCCGCCGACGTCGAGGCCGCGCGCGCGGCGCTGGCCGGCGTGGTGCGCGAGACGCCGGTGACGCCGTCGCGGGCGCTGGAGGGGCTGGTCTCCCACCACGGGTCGAGCTCCGCTGCGCTCCGTCTCCCAGCCGGCCCGGTGCTCCTCAAGTGCGAGAACCTGCAGCGCACCGGCAGCTTCAAGATCCGGGGTGCCTACCGGCGCATCCAGCGCCTCGACGCCGCCGAGCGGGCCGCCGGCGTCGTCGCCGCGAGCGCCGGCAACCACGCGCAGGGCGTCGCGCTCGCCGCGCAGCTGCTCGGCACGCGCGCGACCGTGTTCATGCCGGCCGGCGCGCCGCTGCCCAAGGTCGAGGCCACCCAGGAGTACGGCGCCGACGTCGAGCTCGTCGACTCGCTCGACGACACGTTCGCCGCGGCCGAGGCGTTCGCGGCGCGGACCGGGGCGGTGCTCATCCACCCCTTCGACCACCCCGACATCGTCGCCGGCCAGGGCACCGTCGGGCTGGAGATCCTCGAGCAGGTCCCGGACGTCGCGACGATCGTCGTCTGCACCGGCGGGGGCGGCCTGCTCTCCGGCATCGCCGCGGCGTGCGTCCCGGCCGGCGTGCGGGTCGTCGGCGCGCAGGCGGCGGCGCTCGCGGCGTGGCCGCCGTCGCTCGCCGCCGGGGCGCCGACGGGGGTCGTGGGCGCGACGATCGCCGACGGCATCGCGGTCTCCCGACCTGGCGAGGTGACGTTCGCGCACGTCCGGGCCCTGGTCGACGAGGTCGTCACCGTGTCCGAGGAGGCGCTGGCGCGCGGCGTCCTGCGCTGCCTCGAGCGCGACAAGCTGCTCGTGGAGCCCGCCGGCGCCGCGGCGGTCGCGGCCGTCGCCGAGCACCCGGGACGCTGGCCCGCGCCCGTCGTCGCCGTCGTCTCGGGCGGCAACGTCGACCCGATGCTGCTCGAGGACATCGTGCGCCGCGGCCTCGTGGCCGCCGGACGCTACGCGGCCCTGCGGGTCCGGCTGAGCGACCGCCCGGGCTACCTCGCCGACGTGCTGCGTCGCGTCGGGCAGGCGGGCGGCAACGTCGTGGACGTCGTGCACCGCCGCCTGTCCGGGGCGGGCACGACGCCGGGCACCGTGGACGTGGCCCTCACGCTCGAGGCGCGGGGCCACGACCACCGGGCGGCGATCCTGGCCGACCTCGCGGCGGCGGGCTACGAGGTGGCGGCGGAGTAGGTGTCGCGGCCGCGGATCAGGGCGAGTAGGGCTCGGCCGAGACCAGCGTGACCTCCATCGACCCGCCGTCGGGCAGGTCGTAGCTCACGGTGTCGCCGGCCTTGGCGCCCATGAGGGCGGAGCCGAGCGGGGAGTTCGGCGAGTAGACCTCGATGGTCCCCGACGAGCCCTCCTCGCGGGAGCCGAGCAGGAAGGTCTCGGTGTCGTCGTCGCCCTCGAAGCGGACGGTGAGCACGGTGCCCGGGACGGCGACGCCGCTCTCGGTGGGCGTCTCGCCGACCTTCGCGGTGTGCAGCAGCTCCTGGAGGTGGCGGATGCGCGCCTCCATGACGCCCTGCTCCTCGCGGGCGGCGTGGTAGCCGCCGTTCTCCTTGAGGTCGCCCTCCTCGCGCGCGGCGTTGATCTTCTGCGCGATCACGGGACGCTGGGCGACGAGGTCGTCGAGCTCGGCCTTCAGCCGGTCGTGCGCGTCCTGGGTCAGCCAGGTCACCTGCGTCTGCGTCTCGGTCACGTCGATCAACTCCTCGGAGGTCCGGTCCCGCGCTGCGCGGGTCGGCGGCCTGCTCTCCTCGCGGGCCCCTTGGCATCGCCCCGGGTGGTGCGGTGCCGGCGGCCCGGGGGCCACAGACGGAAAAACACGGCCCGCGGCATGCGGGCCGTGTCGATCCACGGTAACACGAGACGGGCCGTGTGGAACCCGTTCGACGGTGCCGCCGCAGGGGTCGGCTGGGCGTGAAGGGCCTTGACCACCTGCGCTTTTCCGTGTCAGGGGCCTCTCGGCCAAGGTCCACGGCGGGTCCACGGCGGGTCCACCGCGGGTCCACCGCGGGCCCACCGCGGGCGCACGGCGGGGCCCGCGCGGCCCGCGACCGGGGCTGTCGGGGGTGCCCGGGATGATGGAGGGGAGCGGGGGCGTTGTACCCCCCGGTGAATCGATCGGTGAACCCGTTGGTCAGCAGGACGACGCACGAGGACGGCTCCGGACAGACGATGAGCGCACTTCCCTCCGACCAGCCGCTGCGGCTGATGACGGTGCACGCCCACCCCGACGACGAGTCCAGCAAGGGCGCCGCCACGTGCGCGCGCTACGTCGCGGACGGCATCGAGGTCATGGTCGTGACGTGCACCGGCGGCGAGGCCGGCAGCATCCTCAACCCCGCGATGGACACCCCCGAGGTCCGCGCCGACATGCCCGGCACCCGGTACGCCGAGATGGCCAAGGCCGCCGCGATCCTCGGCGTGGCGCACCGCTGGCTCGGCTTCGTCGACTCGGGCCTGCCCGAGGGCGACCCGAAGCCCCCGCTGCCGCCGGGCTGCTTCGCGCTCGAGCCCCTCGAGGTGCCCACCGAGGCGCTCGTGCGGGTCATGCGCGAGTTCCGCCCGCACGTCGTCGTCACCTACGACGAGACGGGCGGCTACCCCCACCCCGACCACATCCGCTGCCACGAGGTGTCGATCGCGGCGTGGGAGGCGTGCGGCGACCCGGACCGCTTCCCCGAGGCGGGCGAGCCGTGGCAGCCGCTGAAGCTCTACTACTCGCACGGCTTCTCGAAGGCGCGCATCCTGGCCTACCACGAGGCGCTGCTGGAGGCGGGCATGGAGTCGCCGTGGGCGGAGTGGCTGGAGCGGTGGGACGACTCGCGTCCCGACCCGGGCGCGCGGGTCACCACGCGGGTGCGCTGCGCCGAGTACTTCCCCGTGCGTGACGACGCCCTGCGCGCCCACGCCACCCAGATCGACCCCAACGGCCGCTGGTTCGCCATGCCGATGGAGATGCAGCAGCGGGTCTGGCCCACCGAGGAGTACGAGCTCGCGCGCTCGCTCGTCGGTGAGGTGATGGAGACCGAGTCGGCCGAGGACGGCGACCTGTTCGCGGGCATCCGGGAGCGGGTCGACGCATGACCCGCCTCGCCGTCTGGTGGACGCTGCTCCCGATGGCGGCGCCCCCGCCCGGGGCGCCGCCCGGCAGCGAGCGCGGCGAGGAGTTCGGCAAGACCTCGCCGATCGCGCTCGTCGTCATCCTGCTGCTCGGGCTGGCCACCGCGCTGCTCATCCGATCGATGACCAAGCGGCTGCGCAACGTCCCCGCGTCGTTCGACCCGCCGGAGGAGACGGCCCCGTCCGACCGTCCGGAGCAGGACGGAGGGCCGGACGAGGAGGGTCGTCCGCCCGCCGCGCAGGGCAACGGACAGGGCGGGACGGACCGGACGGACAGGCCGCCACCCGCCGGCTCGCCCTGACCCCACCCGGCTGCGACCATTCCCGGTCATGGCCAACCGGCTCGCCGGCTCCACCAGCCCCTACCTGCGGCAGCACGCCGACAACCCGATCGACTGGCAGCCCTGGTCGGGCGAGGCGTTCGCGGAGGCGCGGCGGCGCGAGGTGCCGGTCCTGCTCTCGGTCGGCTACGCGGCCTGCCACTGGTGCCACGTCATGGCGCACGAGTCGTTCGCCGACGAGGAGGTCGCGGCGTTCGTCAACGAGCACTTCGTGCCGATCAAGGTCGACCGCGAGGAGCGCCCGGACGTCGACGCGGTCTACATGGAGGCCACCCAGGCCATGACCGGCCAGGGCGGCTGGCCGATGACCTGCTTCCTCACCCCCGACGGCGACCCGTTCCACTGCGGCACCTACTACCCGGCGCGCCCGCACGGCGGGATGCCGTCGTTCACCCAGCTGCTCGGGGCCGTGGTGCGGGCGTGGACCCAGGAGGGGGAGCGGGTGCGCGACGCCGCCCGCGCCATCACCGGGCGGCTCGCGTCGGTGTCGCGGTCGCTGCCGGCCGCGGGCGTCGACGCCGACACGCTCGCCGGGGCCGTCGCGGCGCTCACCGAGGACTTCGACGAGGCGCGCGGCGGGTTCGGCGGCGCGCCGAAGTTCCCGCCGTCGGCGGTGCTCGAGTTCCTGCTGCGCCACCACGAGCGCACCGGCAGCTCCGACGCGCTGGCGATGACCGAGATCACCGCCGAGGCCATGGCCCGCGGCGGGGTGTTCGACCAGCTCGCGGGCGGCTTCGCGCGGTACTCCGTCGACCCGGACTGGGTCGTGCCGCACTTCGAGAAGATGCTCTACGACAACGCGCAGCTCCTCGGCGTCTACGCCCACCTCGCCCGGCTGACCGGGTCGGAGGCCGCCGCGCGGGTCACCGACATGACCGCCGCGTTCCTCCTGCGCGACCTGCGCACCCCCGAGGGCGGCTTCGCCTCGGCCCTCGACGCCGACGCCGCCGGCGAGGAGGGCACGACCTACGTGTGGAGCCCGGCCGAGCTCGCCGAGGTGCTGGGTCCCGACGACGGGGCGTGGGCCGCGGGGCTGCTGGGGGTCACCGAGGAGGGCACGTTCGAGCACGGCCGCTCGACCCTGCAGCTGCGCGCCGACCCCGACGACCCCGGCCGCTGGCAGGCCGTGCGCAAGGCCCTGCTCGCCGCCCGCGGCCGGCGCCCGCAGCCCGAGCGCGACGACAAGGTCGTGGCCGCGTGGAACGGGCTCGCGGTCACCGCGCTCGTCGAGGCGTCGGCGGCGCTGGGGCGCAGCGAGTGGCTCGCCGCCGCCCGCCGGGCCGCGGCGCTGCTGCTGCGCGTGCACCTCGTCGACGGCCGGCTGCGGCGCACCTCGCGCGACGGCGTGGTCGGCGACGCCCCCGCCGTGCTCGAGGACCACGCCGCGCTGGCCGGGGCCCTGCTCGCGCTGCACCAGGCCACCGGCGAGGCGCGCTGGCTCACCGAGGCCCGCGCGCTGCTCGAGACCACGCTCGACCACTTCGCCGAGACCGGCGACGACGGCGCGTTCACCGGCCGGTTCTGGGACACCGCCGACGACGCGGAGTCACTGGTCACCCGGCCCCGCGAGGTCACCGACGGCGCCTCGCCCTGCGGGTCCTCGCTGGTGGCGGGCGCGCTGCTCACGGCGTCGCTGCTCGTGGAGCCCGCGGCGTCCGGGCGCTACCGGGAGCTCGCTGACGCCGCGATCACCGAGGTCGGGGGCCTGCTCGCCCGGCACGCGCGGTTCGCGGGCCACTGGCTCGCCGTCGCCGAGGCCGCGGCGCACGGGCCGCTGCAGGTCGCCGTGGTGGCGGCCGACGACCCCGACGGCCGCGCCGGGCGGGACCGCCTCGCCGACACGGCCCGGCGCCACGCCCCCGGGGGCTCGGTGGTCGTCGCGGGCGAGCCCGACGCCGACGGCGTGCCGCTGCTCGCCGACCGGCCCCTGGTCGACGGCGCGCCCGCGGCCTACGTGTGCCGGGGCTTCGTGTGCGACCGCCCCCGCACCGCCGTCGACGACCTCGCGGCGGCCCTCGCTCGCTGAGCGCGCGGGCCTTGCGCAGCGAACGTGGTGTTCGCTGCTTCTAGGCGTCCGAACTCCCCGTCGATCACCCCCGTCGGCGCCGGCCGACGCCTTCGCCGCGGGCGAACACCGCGTTCACCGTTGCTGTGTAATCCTGTAAGCGTTGCAGGAGCGCGGAGGGAGAGCGCGATGATGGTGGGACGCGGACACCGGGGTCGGCCGGGTCGTGGTGGTCCGGGGCGCCGGGGCAGCGGTCGGGTGCCGACGGACCTGCCCGGCACCGACGACCTCACCGGCTGGCTCACCGGGCGGCTGCCGGACGGGTGGTTCGTCGGCGCGCCGTCGGTGACGGTCGACCGGGAGGAGATCCTCGTGGTCGGCGAGCTGCCGGCCCCGAGCCTCGACGAGGGCGCCGACGAGGCGGCCCACAGCGCCGCGGCGCGCGGGCGCATCGAGCGGTTCCGCGAGGAGACCCGGACCGAGCGCATGGAGGTCGCCCGGCAGGCCGAGCACCGCTACGGGCGCAAGGTCGCCTGGGGCGCACGGATCGGTGAGGTCGAGGAGCTGTTCACGACGCTGTCGGTGCCGGTGATGACGCGGCTGCGCCAGCAGGAGCGCCTGGTGCTCGACACGCTGGTCGACGCCGGCGTGGCCCGCTCGCGCTCGGACGCGCTGGCGTGGGCCGTCGCCCTCGTCGGCGAGCACGCCGGCACCTGGCTCGAGGACCTGCGCGGTGCGATGAGCGCGGTCGACGAGCTGCGCGCCAAGGGCCCGGTGCTCGACGACGACGGGACCGCCGGCCAGGAGGGCAGCCAGGAGGGCAGCCAGGAGGGCACTGCCGGTGCCCCCGACCCCGGCGACGAGGGCGGTGGCGACCCGATCCCCCCGCAGGGCTGACGGGACGAGGGACGCCCCTGCTGCGCACGACGCAGCGGGGGCGTCCCTCGCTGCGTCGGGGCGGGGCCGGTCGGGACACTCGGTCGGGACACTCGGCGGGACCCTCAGCCGGCGTAGAGCACCAGCCAGATGGCGACGTGGTGGCAGGCCGCGGCCACCACCGTCGCGGCGTGGAAGAACTCGTGGTACCCGAAGGTCCGCGGCCACCCCACCGGGCGGCGCCAGGCGTAGAAGACGGCGCCGAGGCTGTAGAACACGCCGCCGACCACCAGCAGCACGAGGGCCGCGACGCCCCCGCGGTGGAGCAGGTCGGGGATGACGAACACCGCGACCCACCCCAGGGCCAGGTAGATCGGCACCCCGACCCACCGCGGCGCGTGGGGCCACGCCACCTTGAGCACGACGCCCCCGAGCGCGCCCGCCCACACGATGGCGAGCACGATCAGGCCCGTGCGCTCGGGCAGCGCGAGCACCGCGAACGGTGTGTAGGTGCCGGCGATGAAGATGAAGATCATCGCGTGGTCGAGGCGCTTCATCAGCGCCCGGCCGCGCGGCGTCACCCACGTCCGGCGGTGGTAGAGGGCGCTGATGCCGAAGACGCCGCAGACGGTCACCGAGTAGACGGCGACGGCGGCCGCGGCCTCCGCGGAGACGGTGGCGCCGGCGAGGGAGACCAGCACGATGCCGGCCGCCACGGCGACGACGAAGGACCAGAGGTGCAGCCAGCCCCGCATCCGCGGTTTGACCGGCGTCGGCTCGGCGGTGGGGTCGATGACGGTCACGGCCCCAGGGTAGGTGCGGTTCCTGTGCGTGACCGCGTCCGGCGGTGACGTTCGCGGGGCCGTCACCGCCCCGTCACGGGGGTCCGCGCCGTCACGGCCACCGGCTAGCGTGGTGGCCCGTGACACTCCGGGACGATCTGCGCAGGGTCGCCTACTCGCTCTACGAACGCCGGCTCCGCCGGCGGGGTGCGACGAGCGCGCCGCCCCGTCACATCGGGGTCATCCTCGACGGCAACCGCCGTTGGGCGCGCGAGGCGGGGCTGGCCGACCCGAGCGCGGGACACCGCGCCGGCGCGGAGAAGATCGTCGACCTGCTCGACTGGAGCCAGGAGGCCGGCGTCGAGGTCGTCACGCTGTTCCTGCTCTCGACCGACAACCTCGACCGGCCCGCCGCCGAGCTCGACGCGCTCCTCGAGATCATCGCCTCGGCGGTCGAGGGGCTCGCGGCCCCGGACCGGCGGTGGCGGCTGCGCGTCGTGGGCAACCCGGACGCCCTGCCGACGGCCATCGCCGAGCGGGTCGAGGCGGCCGCGTGCAGCACCGCGGGGCGCGACGGCATGCAGGTCAACGTCGCGATCGGCTACGGCGGGCGTCAGGAGATCGCCGACGCCGTGCGCAAGCTGCTGCTGCGCCACGCCGAGGCGGGGACGTCGATCGAGGAGCTCGCGGAGGTCCTCGACGTCGACCACATCGCCGAGCACCTCTACACCTCGGGCCAGCCCGACCCGGACCTCGTGATCCGCACCTCCGGCGAGCAGCGTCTCTCGGGGTTCCTCATGTGGCAGTCCGTCTATTCGGAGTTCTACTTCACCGAGGCGCTGTGGCCGCAGTTCCGCCACATCGATTTCCTGCGCGCGCTGCGCGACTATTCCCGGCGAAATCGCCGGCTCGGTCAGTAGGCACGCGAGAACGGCCCCGGGAGCGATTGCTCCCGGGGCCGTTCGTCACCCGTGGCCCACCCGCGGCCGCGCCATCCCCCGATGGGCGCGGACACGGGTCGCGGGGCGATGTGGACTCAGCCGTCGATGTTGCTCAGGATGCCGAGCTGGTTGATCGGCACCTGGACGTTCGTGTTGTTGATGCCGATGAGCTGGTCGCCGGTGTTGAGCTGGCCGCGCTGGACCGCCCGGGCGCCGCCGCCGTCGTCGTCGCGGTCGCGGTCGCGGTCGCGGTCGTGGTCGTGGTCGTGGTCGTCGCCACCCTTGTGGTGGTGACGACCGCCGTGGTGGCGGCCCTCGTCGTCGTCGCAGTCGCTGTCGAGCGAGCTGAGCACACCGAGCTGGTTGATCGGGGCCTGGACGTTGGTGTTGTTGACGCCGACGAGCTGGTTGCCCGTGTTGGCCTGCCCGCCCTGCACCGCCGAGGCGCCGCAGTCGGAGGACGACGAGTGGGAACGGTCCTCGTCGTGGTGGTGGCCCGCCTCGCCGGCGCTCGCCAGCGGGGCGAGGGAGAGCATGCCCGCCGTCGCGCCCAGGACGACGATTCCCGCCTTCTTCAGCATCCAGTGCTCCAGTTTCGTTCGTGGTCATCGGCGGGAATTCGGGGTCCCCGTCGAATGTCTCCAGCCCCACGGACGGTGCGGCTGACGGGAGAAAAGCTATCCGTCGCCGGAGCGGCATTTCCAGCTGCGGACCACCATCGAGTGATTGACAATTCCGAGCGCGACTGTAGTGCGATATCCGGGTGATCCACCGCGCGGTCGCACCCCGTTTTCCGCGGCCGCCGGCGCATTCAGTGGCCGTGCGTCGCAGCCCTCGACACCCGGGTGTCGTATCAAGGCCGGTGCGCCGCGGGACGAGGCTCCGGGGCGCCACTCGGCGTAGCCTCGTCCGGTGGTTGCGGACCCGGGCCTCGACGGGGGTCTCGACGGGCTCGCGCGGGCCTACGTCGATCTCGCGCTGCGGCTCGACCGCGTGGTGCCCGGGGTGCTCGACGCGCACTTCGGCGACCCGGCCCACGCCGCGCGGGTGGCGGCCGCGCCGGCGCCCGACCCCCACGACCTCGTGCGCGAGGCCGACCGCCTGCGCGCCGCCCTGCCCGGCGACGGTGCCGACCCCGCCCGCGCGGCCTTCCTGGACGCGCAGCTGCGGGCCTGCCGCGTCCTCGCGGAGCGGGCGGACGGGCGGGACGTCGGTTTCGTCGACGAGGTCGAGCGCTGCTTCGACGTGCAGGTCGCCCGCGGGGACGAGGACCTCTACCGCGAGGCCCACCGCGACCTGGACGCCCTGCTCGGCGGCTCGGGCGCGTTGTCCGACCGGCTCGCGGCGTTCCGCGACGGCGACCGCCTGCCCGCCGAGCACCTGTCGACGGCCCTGGCCGCGGCCGTCGCGGCGCTGCGCGAGCGCACCGCGGCCACGGTCGGCCTCCCGCCGGGCGAGGACGTGTCGCTCGAGGTCGTCGACGCGGCGCCGTGGAGCGGGTTCAGCCGCTGGGTCGGCCCCCGGCGCTCCGCGGTCGCCGTCAACGGGGGCATCGGGCACCGCGTCACGCACCTGCCGCTGCTCGTGGCGCACGAGGCCTACCCCGGCCACCACACCGAGCACGCCCGGACGGCCGCCGACCTCGCCGACGACGCGGGACGGCGCGCGCGCCCCGAGCGGGAGGTCTTCCTCGCGCGCACCCCGCAGAGCCTCGTGGCCGAGGGCGCGGCCGAGCTGGGCCTCGAGGCGGTGGTCGGGCCGGGGTGGGGCCGGTGGAACGCCGAGGTCCTCGCCGCCGCGGGCGTGCCCACCGACCCGGAGCGGGGCGCGCTCGGCGAGGCCGTCGAGGACGTCATGGCCCGGCTCGCGCCGGTGCGCCAGGACGCCGCCCTGATGCTGCACGACGAGCACCGCTCGCCCGACGAGGTCGTCGCGCACCTGTGCCGCTGGCTGCTCCTCGACGAGCCCCGGGCGCGGCGGATGCTCGAGTTCCTCGGCCACCCGCGCTGGCGCACCCACACCACGACCTACGTCGAGGGCGCCCGCCTCCTGCGGCCGTGGCTGCTCGGCACCGACGGCGCCCGCTCCCAGGAGGCGGTCACGGCGCGTCTCGTCCGCGTGCTCGACGCCCCGCCGACACCCGCCGAACTGCGGGCCGAGCGGCGGGCCGACCGGCGCGCCGAGGCCCCTCACACCCCGTCGCCTGCGACGGGCGGTCACACCGTCCGGTCCCCGGTGCTGCGCCGAACGGTCGGCGACCGCCGAAGGTCGCCCGAAAATCGGTGAGTCACGTCACCAACTCGTCACGCTCGGCGCGCGACAACGACCGGCTACCGGCGGTAGCGTCCGCGCCGACGGACCCGCACCGGATGCGGGGCGTCCGGGGAGGCCGGTAGTGGCAGATCGGGGCGGGACGGGGACGTCCACCGCTCACGGCACGGGTGCCGACACGGCGCCGGTGACCGTGGCCGGGGCGACGCGACCGCCGCGCTCCGGTCCCGGGGGAGGGCCGGCACCCGGCACTGCCCCGCGATGGCGCAGGACGGCCCCCGGGCCGCGCCACCGCGCCGTCGAGCCACCGGACTAGTCGACCCGTTCCTCCGAGGAACACAGTGGTCGCGGGTGCCGTGGCCGCTCGAGGGAGTAGTCGTGAGCGCAGCACCAGCCGAGCGTCCCGCTTCCGTGAGCACCGCCAGCACCCCCGCCGTGGACCCCTCCGGGGCCGCGGACGGCGTGCGCTGTTACGTCCTCGACACCTCCGTGCTGCTGTCGGACCCGTGGGCCCCCACGCGGTTCGCCGAGCACGAGGTCGTCCTCCCGCTCGTGGTCATCTCCGAGCTCGAGGGCAAGCGTCACCACTCCGAGCTGGGGTGGTTCGCCCGCGAGGCGCTGCGACTGCTCGACGACCTCCGCATCAACCACGGCCGCCTCGACCAGCCGCTGCCCATGACGCCCGAGGGCGGGACGCTGCGGGTCGAGCTCAACCACTCGGACCCGTCGGTGCTGCCGGCCGGGTTCCGGACGGCGGAGAACGACAGCCGGATCCTCGCCTGCGCCCTCAACCTGGCCGCTGAGTACGCTCCCACCCGACCCGACGCTGTCACCCTCGTCACCAAGGACATGCCGCTGCGGGTCAAGGCGGCGTCGGTGGGCCTGCCCGCCGACGAGTACCACGGCCAGGACGTCACGACGACGGGCTGGACGGGTACCGCGGAGGTCACGGCCACCCCCGACGAGGTGTCGACGCTGTTCGCCGACGGCCTCGCCGACGTCGAGGCCGCCCGCGAGCTGCCGTGCCACACCGGGCTGCGCCTGCTCGGGGGCACGTCCTCGGCGCTGGGCCGCGTCACCCCGGACAAGCAGGTGCGCCTCGTGCGCGGCGACCGCGACGTGTTCGGGCTGCACGGCCGCTCCGCGGAGCAGCGCATCGCGATCGACCTGCTCTCCGACCCCGAGGTCGGCATCGTGTCCCTCGGCGGGCGCGCCGGCACCGGCAAGTCGGCGCTCGCGCTCTGCGCCGGGCTCGAGGCCGTCCTCGAGCGCCAGCAGCACCGCAAGGTCGTCGTCTTCCGCCCCGTCTACGCGGTGGGGGGCCAGGACCTCGGCTACCTGCCCGGCGGCGAGAACGAGAAGATGGCGCCCTGGGCACAGGCGGTGTTCGACACCCTCGGCGCGCTGGTCTCGTCGAACGTCGTCGAGGAGGTCATCGAGCGCGGGATGCTCGAGGTCCTGCCGCTGACCCACATCCGCGGGCGCTCGCTGCACGACGCCTTCGTCATCGTCGACGAGGCCCAGTCGCTGGAGCGCAACGTGCTGCTGACCGTGCTCTCGCGGCTGGGCACCAACTCGCGCGTCGTGCTCACCCACGACGTGGCCCAGCGCGACAACCTGCGCGTCGGGCGCCACGACGGCGTCGCCGCCGTGATCGAGAAGCTCAAGGGCCACCCGCTCTTCGCCCACGTCACGCTGACCCGGTCCGAGCGCTCCCCGATCGCCGCGCTCGTCACCGAGATGCTGGAGGGCGAGCGGCTCTAGGTGCGCTCCGCGCTCGTGAGCAGAAAGGAGTGCTCCAGCACTCCTTTCTGCTCACCTGCGCTCCGCGCACCTCACCAGCCGGCGGGCAGCGGGCGGCCCTCGGCGAAGCCCGACGCCGACTGCACGCCCAGCACGGCGCGGGCGTGGAACTCCTCGAGGGTGGCCGCGCCGGTGTAGGTGCACGCCGAGCGCACGCCCGCGCAGATCGAGTCCAGCAGGTCCTCGACGCCCGGGCGCTGCGGATCCAGGCGCATGCGCGAGGACGAGATGCCCTCCTCGAACAGGGCCTTGCGGGCGCGGTCGAAGGCGCCGTCGCCGCGGGTGCGGGCGCCGACGGCGCGCTTGGACGCCATGCCGAACGACTCCTTGTACGCCGCGCCGTGCTCGTCGCGCAGCAGGTCGCCGGGCGACTCGTAGGTGCCGGCGAACCACGACCCGACCATCACCGCCGACGCCCCGGCCGCGAGCGCCAGCGCCACGTCGCGGGGGTGGCGCACGCCGCCGTCGGCCCACACGTGGGCGCCCGCCGCCCGGGCCGCCGCCGCGCACTCGGCGACGGCCGAGAACTGGGGGCGCCCGACGCCGGTGGCCATGCGCGTGGTGCACATGGCGCCGGGGCCGACGCCGACCTTGACGACGTCCGCGCCCGCCGCGACCAGGTCGCGCGTGCCCGCGGCGGTGACGACGTTGCCGGCGACGAGGACCGCCTCGGGAGCGGCGTCCCGCGCGGCCGCCAGCGCGGCGAGCATCTTCTCCTGGTGGCCGTGCGCGGTGTCGACGACGAGCACGTCGACGCCCGCCGCGACCAGCTCCTTGACCCGCGTCGCGACGTCGCCGTTCACCCCGAGCGCCGCCGCCACCCGCAGGCGCCCGTCCGCGTCGACCGTCGGGCGGTAGACCTCGGCGCGCAGCGCGCCGGTGCGGGTGAGGATGCCGGCGAGGCGGCCGTCCTCGTCGACCCCGAGCGCGGGCGCGCCCGCGTGCGCCGGGTCCTGCAGCGCGTCGAACACCGCGCGCGGGGCCGTCGAGACCGGCAGCATCACCGCGGGGGAGAGGACGTCGGCGAGGCGGGTGAAGCGGTCGACGCCGGTGCACGCCGACTCGTTGACCACGCCCACCGGCCGCCCGGCGTCATCGACGACGACCACGGCGCCGTGCGCGCGCTTGTTGACGAGGTTCAGCGCGTCGGCCACCGCCTCGCCGGGGTGCAGCACGACCGGCGTGTCCCACACGGTGTGCCGCGACTTCACGCCCGCGACGATGTCGGCGACCGCCGCCGGGTCCACGTCCTGCGGGATGACGGCGAGCCCGCCGCGCCGCGCGAGTGTCTCGGCCATCCGCCGCCCGCTGACCGCGGTCATGTTCGCGGCGACGATCGGGATCGTGGCGCCCGACGGGTCGGCCACACCGAGGTCGACGTCGAACCGCGACGCCACGTCGGACCGCGTCGGGACGAGGAAGACGTCGTCGTAGGTCAGGTCGTGGGGCGGGCGCTCGCCGTCGAGGAACTGCACGTGTCACGAGCCTACGCGTGGCGATCGCCGCACTGCTCTCCCGACCCGGGATCGTCCGGGCAGAGTGGAGGTGTGTCGTCCGCCCTGACCAGCCCCACCGCGCGGCGCGCCGCCGCCCTCGCCCGCACCTTCCGCGCCGTCGCGATCGCCGAGGCCTGCTCCTGGATCGGGCTGCTGGTCGGCATGGTGTTCAAGTACCTCGTCGTGTTCGACGACGTCGGCGTCCGCGTGTTCGGCCCGATCCACGGCGCGCTGTTCGTCGCGTACGTGGTGATCGCGCTGGTCACGGCCCGGGTGTTCCGCTGGAGCGTGCCGACGACCCTGCTCGCGCTGGCCGCCAGCATCCCGCCGGCGGCGACGATCTGTTTCGAGCGCCGGGCGGTCCGCCGCGGCGAGCTGGGCGACGAACGGACGGGGAGTTCGCGCGCATAGAAGCAGCGAACAGCACGTTCGCTACGGCACCACCCGCTACAGCCGCAGCGCCCGCACCGTCTCGATCGTGTCGGCCTCGGACGCCGGCTTGTCGTCGCGGTAGCGCACGACCCGCGCGAAGCGCAGGGCCACGCCGCCGGGGTAGCGGGTGGAGGTCTGGACGCCGTCCAGCTCGATCTCGACGACGATCTCCGGTCGCAGGTGGACGGTGTGCGCGTCCCGGTGCGTCTCGTACCGCGGGAACGTCTCGGTCTGCCAGGCGAGCGTCGCGTCGGTCATGCCCTTGAAGGTCTTGCCGATCATGACGAAGTCCCCGTCGGGACCCCGCGCCCCGAGGTGGATGTTCGACAGCCACCCGCGCCGCCGTCCCGAGCCCCACTCGCAGGCCAGGACGACGAGGTCGAGCGTGTGCGACGGCTTGACCTTCTGCCACGCCCGCCCGCGCCGGCCCGCCGAGTAGGTCGAGTCGAGGGCCTTGACCATCGACCCCTCCTGCCCCGCGGCCAGCGCGTCGGCGACCGCGGCCTGCGCCTGCGCGACGGTCGGGCGGACGACACCGGGGATGAGCCGGTCCCCGACGACGTCGGCCAGCACCTCCCGCCGGGTCGCCAGGGGCTCGTCGACGAGGTCGACGCCGTCGCGGTGCAGGCAGTCGAAGAACCACGGCTGCATCACCCGCTCGATCGCGTCAGCTCCGCTGCGCTCCGTGCCGCGGGCTCCGCTACCGAGGCCCTTCATCGACTCCTGGAACGGGCGCGGCCGGCCGTCCTCGGCGACGGCGAGGGTCTCGCCGTCCAGCACGACGGTGTCGACGGCGAGCCCGCGGACCAGCCCGACGATCTCCGGGACCGCGTCGGTGATCTCGTGCAGCGTCCGCGACCACACCCGCACCTCGTCGCCTTTGCGGTGCACCTGGATGCGCGCGCCGTCGAGCTTGTGCTCGACGACGACGCCCGGGTCGCCGTCGGGGGCGCCGAGCTCGGCCAGCGCCGCGTCGAGCGAGTCACCGGGCGAGGCGAGCATCGGGCGGACGGGCCGGAGCACCTCGAGGCCGATGGCGGCGAGGTCGGCGACCGGGTCCGCGCTGGTCAGGGCCACCTGCGCGGTGGTCGGCAGGCGGCCCGAGAGCATGAACGCGCGGCGGACGGCGTCGGCGGGCACCTCCACCCGACTGCCCGTCGCTTCGCTCGCCAGGGTCGCGGCCGCCGCCACCGCCTCGATCATGATCCCCTCGAGCGCGCCCTGGCGGAGCTCGCCGCCGAGCAGCCGCACGAGGAAGCGGCCCTCGTCCTCGGTCGCCGCGTCGAGCAGCCCGCCGAGCTCGGCGGCGCGGCGTGCCCCGACGCCGGTGCCCGAGCCGGCGAGCGCGGCCAGCCGGTCGAGGGTGGCGTCGACGTCGCCGACGGTCAGCGTCGGGTCCGGCGCCGGCGTCGGGGTCACGGCCTGCAGCGTGCGCCAGCCGATGCCCGTGCGGCCCTGGAGCATCTCGCCGGCGAGCCATGCCGTCGCCGGCCTGACCTCGTCGGGCTCCAGGGACGCGAGCAGCGTCGCGAGCGCCGCCGTCTTGGCCTTGCGCGAGCGGGTCGCCGCCACCTCGGACGAGGTGGCGACGACCGCGCCCAGCAGCGTCACGTCTGGTCGACCCGCGTCATCGCCAGCACGTCGAGCGCCTCGTCGAGCTGCTCCTGCGTGAGGCGGCCGTCCTGCACGTAGCCCTCGGCCTCGATGACCTCGCGGATCGTCTTGCGCTCCTTCATCGCCTGCTTGGCGATCTTCGCGGCCTCCTCGTAGCCGATGAGGCGGTTGAGCGGCGTGACGATCGCCGACGACGACTCGGCGTAGCGCCGGCACGCCTCCTCGTCGGGCACCGTGTCCTCGAGGACGCGGTCGGCGAGCAGCCGCGCGGCCGCGGAGAGCAGGCGCGCCGACTCGAGGACGTTGTAGCCCATCACCGGCATCATGACGTTGAGCTCGAGGTTGCCCTGGCTGCCCGAGAACGCGACCGTCGCGTCGTTGCCCATGATCTGCGCGGCGACCATCATCGTCGCCTCGCAGATCACCGGGTTGACCTTGCCGGGCATGATCGACGAGCCGGGCTGCAGGTCCGGGATGCGGATCTCGGCGAGGCCGGTCGAGGGCCCCGAGGACAGCCAGCGCACGTCGTTGGCGATCTTGTAGAGGCTGACGGCGACGGTGCGCAGCGCGCCGGAGGCCTCGACGAGCCCGTCGCGGGCGCCCTGGGCCTCGATGTGGTCGCGGGCCTCGGAGAGCTCGGGGATGCCGGTGGCCTGGCGCAGCTGCTCGACGACCCGGCCGCCGAAGCCCTCCGGGGTGTTGATGCCGGTGCCGACCGCGGTGCCGCCGATGGGCAGCTCCGCGAGGCGGGGGAGCACGGCGCGCAGGCGCTCGGTGCCGTGGCTGCACTGGCTCGCCCAGCCCCCGGCCTCCTGGCCGAGCGTGATCGGCACGGCGTCCATCAGGTGGGTGCGCCCGGCCTTGACGACGTGGCGCCACTCCTGGGCCTTGCGGTTGAGCACCGCGCCGAGGTGGTCGAGCGCCGGGACGACGTCACGCACGATCGCCTCGGCGGCCGCGACGTGGATGGTCGTCGGGAAGACGTCGTTCGAGCTCTGCGACGCGTTGACGTGGTCGTTCGGGTGGACCTTGTGGCCAGCCCCGGAGTTCTGCAGAGCGCGCGACGCGAGGGTCGCGATGACCTCGTTGGCGTTCATGTTCGAGCTCGTGCCCGAGCCCGTCTGGAACACGTCGATGGGGAACTCGGCGTCGTGGGCGCCGGAGGCCACCTCGTCCGCGGCGGCCGCGACCGCGTCGGCGACCTCGGCGTCGAGCACCCCGAGCTCGCGGTTCACCCGCGCGCACGCGCCCTTGACCAGCCCGAGCGCCCGGATCTGCGCGGGCTCGATGGGACGTCCGGAGATCGGGAAGTTCTCGACGGCACGCTGGGTCTGCGCGGCCCACAGCGCCTTCGCCGGCACCCGGACCTCGCCCATGGTGTCGTGCTCGGTCCGGTACTCCTGCTCGCTGTCGGTCATGCCCCGCAGTCTTTCATCGGGGCAAGTCTTTCACCGGACTCAGCGGACCACCTGCACGGTGTCACCCGGCGAGAGGTCCGCGAAGAAGCGCTTGGAGGCCGTCTTCCCGAGGTGGAGACAGCCGTGCGAGCGCTCCGAGAGGCTCCCGGTGTGGAACGCGATCGCCGGCGCGAAGAACACGGAGTACGGCATGTCGGCGTCGTAGAGGTTGCTGACGTGGTCGCGGTCCTTGTAGTCGACCGTGAACGTGCCGGTCGGCGTCGGGTCCTTCCGCGTGCCGCCCAGCGCCCCGACCGGCCCGTAGGTGACGGTGCCCGCCCCGTCGGTGAGCCACGCCCGCTGCTCGGAGAGGTCGACGCACGCGTCGACGGTCGCCGCGCACGGCGTGCCGGCGGTCAGGGCGACGGCCGGCGCGGGAGGGACGGCGACCGGCGGCGGGGCCTGCAGCGGGAGCTGGCCCGGTGCCGGGGCGGGTGCGGCGGTCGCGGCGCCGGCCCCGACGAGGAGCGCGGCGAGCACGCCGAGCACCACGGTCACCAGGGCCGACGGGGACCGGTGCACGTGGGTCGACACGGGGACCTCCGAGAAGATCTGGTCACATCGGACTACCCCGCGTGACGCCGGATCATCCCATCCTCGTGCTAGAGGGACGAGTGCTCGGGACCCCACGCCGGGGTGACGTCGAGGTCGTCGGCGCCGCCGAAGTCGACGTTCGAGTACTCCCGCAGCTTGTGGAGGCGGTGCCAGGCGTCGATCATCCGCACGGTCCCGGACTTGGAGCGCATCACCAGCGACTGCGTCGACGCGCCGCCGGCCCGGTAGTGCACCCCGCGCAGCAGGTCACCGTTGGTGACGCCGGTGGCGCAGAAGAAGATGTTCTCGCCGCGGACGAGGTCGCCGGTGCGCAGCACGCGGTCGAGGTCGTGGCCCGCGGCCAGCGCCTTCTCGCGCTCGGCGTCGTCCTTCGGCCAGAGCTTGGCCTGCAGCTCGCCGCCCATGCAGGCCAGCGCCGCGGCCGTGATGATCCCCTCGGGCGTGCCGCCGATGCCGAGCAGGATGTCCACGCCGCTCTCCGGGCGGGCCGCGGCGATGGCGCCGGCGACGTCGCCGTCGGAGATGAAGCGGATGCGGGCGCCGGCGTCGCGGATGTCCTGGACCAGCTGCTCGTGGCGCGGCCGGTCGAGCACGACCACGGAGACGTCGGAGACGTTGATGCCCTTCGCCCGGGCGACCGCGCGCAGGTTGTCGCGCACCGGGGCGTTGATGTCCACCACGTCGGCGCACTCGGGGCCGACGGCGAGCTTCTCCATGTAGAAGACGGCCGACGGGTCGAACATCGCGCCCCGCTCGGCGACCGCGAGCACGGCCAGCGCGTTCGGCATGCCCTTGCTCATCAGCGTGGTGCCGTCGACGGGGTCGACGGCCACGTCGACCTCGGGGCCGTCGCCGTTCCCGACCTCCTCGCCGTTGTAGAGCATCGGGGCCTCGTCCTTCTCGCCCTCCCCGATGACGACCGTGCCGCGCATCGACACCGAGCCGATGAGCTTGCGCATCGCGTCGACGGCGGCGCCGTCCCCGCCGTTCTTGTCGCCGCGGCCGACGAAGCGGCCGGCGGCCATCGCGGCGGCCTCCGTGACCCGGACCAGCTCGAGCGCGAGGTTGCGGTCGGGCCGCTCGGTGGTCCGGGCGCGGGACGCGGCTTCCTGCGAGCTCACCGGGTGCACCTCCGTGGGGCGGGACGGGGTCGTGCGCACCGGCCGGTGGTACCCGGTCGGGCGCGGCCGCCCATCCTCGCAGAACCGGGCGTGTCGGGCCGGTGTACCGGAGCGCCTCACACCACCGATTGCGAGGATGACGCCGTGTCCACCTCCCCCGGCGAGCCCGGCGCGCGCGATCCCGGTCCCCGCAGTGGGCCGGCGGCGCTGCTGCGGGGCTTCGTGGTGCTCGGCGTCGCGGTACTGCTGCTGGCGGGACTGCTGCGGGCGTGCTCGTTCGCCCCGGGCCAGCCCGAGGTCGACCGGGAGAGCCTGCCGCGGGTCGACCCGGCCGCCGAGCTGCGCCGCGCCCAGCCGTCGGTGGGCGTCCCGCTGCGGGTGCCGACGCTGCCGCCGGACTGGATCGCCCAGTCGTCCGACGTCGTCGTCGTGGGCCCGCCGGGCGACACCGCCGCGCCACGGGCGGCGCGGGTCGGGTGGGTGACGCCGGAGGACGAGTTCGCGCGGCTGGTGCAGTCCGACGCCGACGAGGTCGCGCTGGTCGTCTCGGAGGCGGGGGACCCGACCGCGACGGGCACCGCGGAGGCCGGCGGCCGGACCTGGGTGACGCACACGGGACGGCGCGGCGAGACGCTGTGGGTCACCGACGTCGACGGCGTGCGCCTGCTCGTCACGGGCAGCGCGCCGGTCGAGCGCTTCCGCCAGCTCGCCGAGGCCACGCTCGCCGCGCCGTTCGTGCGCTGAGGTCGGCTCACCAGCGGTCCCGCGGCGGCGGGCCCCAGCCGTCGTCGGTGTGGCCGTCGGTGTCGCCGTGGGTGTCGCCGTGGGTGTCGTGCCGGGTGTCGTTCCGGTCGGCCTCGCGGGTGCCGGCACCGCGGCGGGGTGTCTCGCGGTGGGGGGACTCGCGGCGGGCGCCGACGAGGTCCTCGTCGCCGTAGCCGGGCGCGGTCGCCGACCAGCCCCCGGTCCACGCCTGCTCGTCCGGCCCGGCGGTCGGGAGCGCGCCCGACGGTGACGGATCGGCCGGGCCGGCCGGACCGGTCGGGGGCTGCTGGGCCTGCCACGACCGGCCGTTCGCCTCGGTGGGGGCGGCGTGGGGCTCGGCCCGGTGGCCGTACCGGGCGTCGGGGTCGGGCTGGGGGCCGGCGGCGTACGGGTGGGGCCCGGGGGCGGGGACCGGGGCGGCGTTCAGGGCCGCGGCGACCCCCTCGCGCGACAGCGAGTGCACGCTCTCGCGCAGCGCCCGGGTCGCGGCGGCGCGCAGCTCGGCGGAGAAGCGCGGCGACGGGGCGAAGCGGCCGAAGGTGTCGCGCAGGAAGTGCAGCAGGAGCGTGGCCGTGGAGCGCGAGCGCCACATCGTCCAGCCGACATAGAGGTCGCGGCCGTAGGGCTGGACCAGCAGCATCGCGCGCTCGCTGTACTGCTCGAAGATCAGCACGGGCACGCCCGCCACGCTCGACGGGTGGACATCGGCGGGGCTGCGGCGCGCCTCGGCGGCCGCACGCACGTACTCGAACGCGGCGCCCGCCGCGTCGCCGCGGTTCTCGAGCAGCCGCGCGTGCTCGGCGATCGGCTCCTTCGCCGGGGCGAAGAACGACGCGATGCCCGCGAGGTAGAGCACGACGATGACGAGCCCGAGCAGCAGGGAGACGACGTCGGTGAGGTCGTCGGGCGTGGACATGGCGGCCAGGTAGTCGATGACCGCCTTGAGCAGGAGCAGCACCGTCGGCATGACGAGGAACAGCAGCGTGCGCATGAGGTGCGGCGCGAGCATCCGGTAGGTGACGACGTCGTCGACCAGGCCGTCGGGCTCGACGTGCTGCTGGATCTCGCGGTGGTAGTCGGCGTGGGCGTCGGAGACCGCCCGGTCGACGTCGCCGCCACCGTTCCCGCGCGGGGTGTACGGGCTGCTCATGGGCGTCGAGTCTGCGCCATCGCGGCGCCGCGGCGGCTGTCCCTCGCCCGGGTGTCGCCCGGGTGTCTCAACCGTCGTCGCGGTGGCCGCCTTCGGCCTCGCCCAGCACGGTCTCGACGCGCTCGCGGGCCCCGGCGAGGTGGCGCTCGCAGAGCCGCGCGAGGGTCTCGCCGCGCTCCCACAGCGCGAGCGAGTCCTCGAGGCTCAGCCCGCCGGACTCCAGCCGTCCCACGACCTGCTCGAGCTCCGCCCGCGCCTCCTCGTAGCCCGGCTCGTCGCTCTCCGTCATGCGCGCCATCTTCCCCCGTGCCAGCGAAGTCCCGTCACGGACACTCAACGTCCGTGACGGGACTTCGCTGACACCCCGGGCCTCAGTCGTCGTCGCGGTCGGTGACGGGCCGGACGACGGCGTGGACGGCCCCGTCGGCGAGGCGCACGCGCAGGTGGTCGCCGGGCGCCGGGGTCTCCGCGGAGCGCAGGACCGGGGCGTCGACGGCGTCCCCGTGCTGCACGATCGCGTAGCCGCGCGCGAGGGTCGCGGCGGGCCCGAGGGCGGTGAGCGAGGCCCGCAGGTGGCGCACGTCGGCCTCGCGGGCGGTCAGGCCGGCCTCGAGCACCTGGCCGGCGCGGGCGCGCAGGACCGCGACGGCGTCGGCGCGCGCCGTGACGGGTCCGAGCGGGTCGGCGAGCACCGGGCGGCGGCGCAGCGCGGCGAGGCCCGCCTCCTCGCGCTCGACCCACGCGTGCAGGGCCCGGTGGGCGCGGCGGCGCAGCTGGGCGAGGTGCGCGGTCTCCTCGGCGAGGTCGGGGACGATCCGCTTCGCCGCGTCGGTCGGCGTCGCCGCGCGGAGGTCGGCGACGTGGTCGACGAGCGGGGTGTCGGGCTCGTGGCCGATCGCCGAGACGACGGGCGTGCGGCACGCCGCCACCCCGCGGCACAGCGCCTCGTCCGAGAAGGGCAGCAGGTCCTCGACGCTGCCGCCGCCGCGGGCAAGGACGATGACGTCGACGTCCGGGTCACGGTCGAGCGCGCGCAGGGCGTCGAGGATCTCGGGCACCGCCTGCGCGCCCTGCGTCGGGGTGTTGCAGGTGCGGAAGCGGACCGCCGGCCACCGCGACGTCGCGACCGTGACGACGTCGTGCTCGGCGGCACTCGCCCGCGAGGTGATGAGGCCCACGCAGCGCGGCAGCCGCGGCGGGCGGCGCTTGCGGCCCGGGTCGAACAGGCCCTCGGCGGCGAGCAGTGCGCGCAGGCGCTCGATGCGGGCGAGCAGCTCGCCGACCCCCACCGGACGGATCTCGTCGACCCGCAGCGAGAGCGTCCCGCGCCCGAAGAAGTACGACGGCTTGCCGTGCACCACCACCCGCGCGCCCTCGGCCAGCGGCGGCACCGCGCCGCGCACCATCGACGTCGGCGCGGTCAGCCCCAGCGACACGTCGGCCGCGGGGTCGCGCAGCACGAGGAACGCCGTCGAGCTGCCGGGCCGCGCGGTGACCTGCGTGAGCTGGCCCTCCACCCACACGGCGCCGAGCCGCTCGATCCAGGCCGCGATCTTGCGCGCGACCGTGCGGACCGGCCACGGCTCCTCGGCGCTGGTGGGCGGCGGGGTGGTCACTCGGCGTGCAGCGTCGCGATCCGGTTCGACAGCATCGTGACGAACGGCGGGCGCGCGGCGTGCGCCTGCTCCCAGGCGAGCAGCTCCTCGACGTCCTCGACCGACAGCGAGCGCAGCTTCCCGCGCAGCTGGGCGATGGTCATCGTCTCGTAGCCCGGCAGCACGTCGGGGGTCACCGACGCCGTCTCACCGTCCTCGCCGACGACGCCGAGCGCGGGCGCGTGGCCGTTGACGCGCGGGGCCTCGGCGAGGTCGGAGCGCGCGAGCGAGGGGTCGTCGACCTCGTACGACGCGTACCCGCTGGGCAGCGCCTCGGGCAGGTCGTCGTCGAAGCGCGCCCACGACGGCGCTTCCTCGACCGGCCGCATCCCGTCGAGCGCGGTGTCGCCCTTGATCGCCAGCTCGGTGACGACCTGCTGCGCCCGCATCGTCATCTGCAGCACGCGGCTGACGGCGGTGATGGGCAGGCCCGCGACCGTGCGCGGGAGGTCCTTGGCCTCCTCGACGGCGGTGACGACCAGACCGGCGGCGACCCGCACCGGGAACGGGAGCGAACTCATACGGAACAGGGTGCCAGCAGCGGGCGGATGATGTGCGGACGGCCACGGGCGGGGGAGGGGAGCGCGACCCATGATCCGGGTCGCACGCCCGGTCGGTGCCACGCGTCGCCCGTAGGCTGGGGGTATGTCCCCTGAGCACCCGGCCGAGCCCGCCAGCGCGCCCCGCGTGCTGCTCGCCAAGCCCCGCGGCTACTGCGCCGGCGTCGACCGCGCCGTCGTGGCCGTGGAGAAGGCGCTGGAGACCTACGGCGCGCCCGTGTACGTCCGCAAGGAGATCGTCCACAACCGTCACGTCGTGAACACCCTCGCCGAGCGCGGCGCGGTGTTCGTCGACGAGACCGACCAGGTGCCCGAGGGCGCCACCGTCGTCTTCTCGGCGCACGGCGTCTCCCCGGCGGTGCACGCCGAGGCCGCGGCCCGCGAGCTGCGCACCGTCGACGCCACCTGCCCGCTGGTGACCAAGGTGCACCAGGAGGCCAAGCGCTTCGCCCGCGACGACTACGACATCCTGCTCATCGGCCACGAGGGCCACGAGGAGGTCGAGGGCACCGCCGGCGAGGCGCCCGACCACGTGCAGCTGGTCGACGGGCCCGGCGCCGTCGCCGACGTCACCGTCCGCGACCCCGAGAAGGTCATCTGGCTGTCGCAGACGACGCTGTCGGTCGACGAGACGCTCGAGACCGTGCGCGCCCTGCGCGAGCGCTTCCCCGCGCTGTCCGACCCGCCGTCCGACGACATCTGCTACGCCACGCAGAACCGCCAGGTCGCGGTGAAGCAGATGGCGCCCGAGTGCGACCTCGTCCTGGTCGTCGGGTCGCGGAACTCCTCGAACTCCGTGCGCCTGGTCGAGGTCGCACTGCAGGCCGGGGCCGACGACGCGCACCTCGTGGACCACGCCGGCGAGATCGACGAGGCGTGGCTGTCCGGGGTGCGGACGGTCGGGGTGACCAGCGGCGCCTCGGTGCCCGAGATCCTCGTCGGTGACGTCCTGCACTGGCTGGCCGAGCGCGGCTGGGTCGACGTCGAGGAGATCACCACGGCGAACGAGAAGCTGACCTTCTCCCTGCCCCGCGAGCTCAAGCGCGACATGAAGCCGCAGGCGGTGCGCTGACGGTTCGCCGTGGTGGCAGCGAACGGCGTGTTCGCTGCTTCTACGCGCGCGAAGTCCCCGTTGATCACGGAGGGGAACCGGGAGTGCGGCCTCAGCGGGGGCCGTCGGGCCCGTCGACGCGGCGCGGCACGCGGCGGACGCCCGGGCCGAACTCGTCGTCCGGGTCGTCGGGACGCACCGGGCGGCGCCGGTCGTCGGCCGGGCGACGCCCCTCGTCCCGCGCGGACCGGGCCTGGATGCGCACCCGCCGGGGCCGGTCGAGGTCGTCCCGGTCACGCGGGTCGCGGTCGCGCGGGTCGCGGTCCCGCTCGCGCCCCTTCGACGGCCGGTCGCGGTCGCGGTCCCTGGGGGGCCGGTCGCGGTCGCGGTCCTTGGGCGGCCGGTCGCGGGGGTCGCGGTCCTTGGGCGGCCGGTCGCGGTCGCGGTCCTTGGGCGGCCGGTCGCGGGGGTCGCGATCCTTCGGTGGCCGGTCACGCGGGTCACGGTCCTTGGGCGGCCGGTCGCGGGGGTCGCGGGCCGGCCGATCGGGGCGCTCCGGGCGGGCGTCGGGGTCGAGCTCGTCGTCCGGGCGCCGATAGGGCTCGAGACGGGTCCGGATGAAGCCCATCGCCAGGCAGATCGTCGTCGTGACGGCCAGGGTGGGGAAGGCGTTGACCAGCGGCCCGCCGACGGCCAGCAGCGTCGATGCGGTGCCGCCGGAGCGGGGCAGCGAGCCGGTCGCGGCGACGACCACCGGCACGCCGATCGCCAGCAGCAGCGGCGGCTGCACGAGCGGGACGAACAGCGAGTCACGGCGCGCCCAGGCCGTCGCGAGGATGCACCCGGCGGCGAAGCAGGCGGTGAACACGACGCCGAGCTCGCCGGCGGTCAGGAGGTCGACCGCGATCCCGACGCCGGTGAGCGCCGCGGCGAGCAGGAGCGACCCCCACCACCGCAGTCCGCGCAGCGACCGGACGACGGAACGCTCGCCGGGCCCGACGGCCCCGGTCCCGGCGTCCTCCCGTGCGCTGGTCACCCCTCAACGCTAGCGGTCGGGGTGTGCCGTTCCGTCCGGCCGCCACGGCGCCCCGCGATCTCCGTGACGTGGACCACCCGAACGCCCTACCTCGCGGTGTCGGCGTCGTCGGCGGGCGCCCGCGGGCGGCGTTCGACCTGATCCGGGGGCTCGAGGTCGGCACTCGTCACGGACAGGTCCGCGAACCGGCGGGCGCTCACCAGGACGCGCGACTCGAGCGAGCTCACCGTCTCGTTGAACGACCGCACGCTGCCGTCGAGGGAGCGCCCGAGGCGCGTCAGGTGTCCCGAGAGCGTGGCGAGGCGGCCGTGCAGCTCGCGGCCCAGCGCGTGCACCTGCGCCGCGTTGCGCGCCAGCGCCTCCTGGCGCCACGCGTACCCGACGGTGCGCAGCAGGGCCATGAGCGTGGTGGGCGTCGCGATGACGACGTCGGAGCCGAACGCGTGCTCGAGCAGCGCGGGATCGGCCTCGAGCGCCGCGGAGAGGAAGACCTCGCCCGGCACGAACATCACCACGAACTCCGGCGACGGGTCGAAGCGCCGCCAGTAGGCCTTGGCCCCGAGCGCGTCGACGTGCGCGCGGACCTGCTTGGCGTGCGCGGCCACCCGCTCGCGGCGGGCGGCGTCGTCGCGCGCCTCGGTCGACTCCACGTACGCCGCGAACGGGACCTTGGCGTCGACGACCACCTGCTTGCCGCCCGCCAGGTGCACGACGAGGTCGGGCCGCTGGGCGCCGTCGTCGTCGCTGCCCGCCGCGTGGGCCTGGCGGGTGAAGTCGCAGTGCTCGACCATGCCCGCGAGGTCGACGACGCGCTCGAGCTGGAGCTCGCCCCACCGCCCGCGCACGTGCGGGGCGCGCAGGGCCCCGGCCAGCGCCCGCGTCTCGCCGGCCACGCCCTGCGCGCTGGTCGCGACCGCCCCCACCTGCTCGCGCAGCGACGCGAACGCGACCTCCCGCTCCCGCTCCGCGCCGGCGAGCTGGCGTTCCATGCGCTGCAGCGTGGCGGCGACCGGCTCGAGCACCCGGTCCAGCGCGTCCGACGACGCCGCGCGCACCGCGGGCACCATCGCCCGCTCGCGCTCGCCGGCGCCCCGCCGCTCCGCGTCGAGCTCCGCCCGCGCCGCCGCCACCTCCGCGCCGGCCCGCCGCACCGCCTCGGACACCGCCGCGTCCCGCCACGCTCGTGCCAGGCGCAGCGCGAACCACGCGCCGATCGCCGCGCCCAGCACGAGCCCCAGCAGGAGGCCGGCGAGCACACCCTCCACGGTCATGGTCACCGACGATGGATCACACCCCCGACAGTGCTCCCCCGGACTGCTCGGGGAGCCACGACTTCTCCATCGCGAGCAGCCGCTCCTTCCGCTCCAGCCCCCAGCGGTAGCCGCCGAGCGCCCCGCCGCGGCGCACGACGCGGTGGCACGGCACGAACAGGGTGGCGGCGTTGTGCACGCAGGCACGGGCGGCGAGGCGGTGGCCGTTCGGGTGCCCCGCGGCCGCGGCCAGCTCGCCGTAGGTCGTCGGCGCCCCGGCCGGCACCGCGCGCAGCGCCGTCCAGATCGCCGTCGTCGCCGGCCCGCCGAGCTGGCGCACGGGCACGGCCGCCGCCGGCGCCGGGTCGCCGTCGTGGAACGCGGTGACCGCGGCGGTGACGGCGCCGAGCTCGTCGCGGCGGCTCGGGTCGGCGGGCCGCAGCTCGGCGTGCACGAGGGCGAGCAGGCCGTCGACGTCGTCGGTCCAGCCCGACGCGAGGACGGTGCCCTCGTCGTCGACGAGCGTCGTGAAGGGGCCGAGGGGGGTGGGGATCGTGGCGATCGCGGGCACGGGGGCCTCCGGGTGAGAAGTGTCGTCACCCTGGTTGGACGCCGCCGGGACCTTCCCGGATCCCTCGCTGGCAGACTGGGATCCCGTGAGCTTGACCCTCGGCATCGTCGGACTGCCCAACGTGGGCAAATCGACGATGTTCAACGCCCTGACCCGCAACGACGTCCTCGCCGCGAACTACCCGTTCGCGACCATCGAGCCGAACGTCGGCGTGGTGCCCCTGCGCGACCCGCGCCTCGACCGGCTCGCGGCGATGTTCTCCTCGGAGAAGGTCGTGCCGGCGACGGTGTCGTTCGTCGACATCGCCGGCATCGTCGCGGGCGCGAGCGAGGGCGCCGGGCTGGGCAACAAGTTCCTCGCCAACATCCGCGAGGCCGACGCGATCTGCCAGGTCGTGCGCGTCTTCGCCGACGACGACGTGGTCCACGTCGACGGCCGCGTGGACCCCGCGGCGGACATCGAGACGATCGCCACCGAGCTCGTCCTCGCCGACCTGCAGACGATCGACAAGGCCCTCCCGCGCCTCGAGAAGGAGGCCCGGGTCAAGAAGGAGATGAAGGCCGCCGTCGACGAGGTCCAGCACGCGCAGTCGGTGCTGAACGAGGGCCGCACGCTGTTCCAGGCGGGCCTCGACTCGCCGCGGCTGCGCGAGCTGAACCTCATGACGGTCAAGCCGTTCCTCTACGTCTTCAACGCCGACGAGTCGGTCCTCACCGACGACGCGCGGCGCAAGGAGCTCGCCGAGCTGGTCGCGCCCGCGGAGGCGGTGTTCCTCGACGCGAAGGTGGAGGCGGAGCTCCTCGAGCTCGACGCCGAGTCCGCCCAGGAGCTGCTCGAGTCGATCGGCCAGCCCGAGCCCGGTCTCGACGCGCTGGCCCGCGCCGGGTTCCGCACCCTCGGCCTGCAGACCTACCTCACGGCCGGGCCCAAGGAGTCGCGGGCCTGGACGATCCCCATCGGCGCCACGGCGCCGGAGGCGGCCGGGGTCATCCACACCGACTTCCAGAAGGGCTTCATCAAGGCCGAGATCGTCTCGTACGACGACCTCGTCGAGGCCGGCTCCATGGCCGCGGCCCGCAGCGCCGGCAAGGTGCGCATGGAGGGCAAGGAGTACGTGATGCAGGACGGCGACGTCGTGGAGTTCCGCTTCAACGTCTGATCGCGGGCGGCCGTAGTCTCCGCCCGGTGACCCCGCGCCGGGCGGCCCCGACCCCGTGGGGCCGCGCCGACCTCGTCGTCGCCGTCGTCCTCTACGCCGCCGCCGCGGCGTGGTTCCTGTGGCTCGCGGCCGGCGCGTCGGCGCAGGGCGTGATCACCGGCGAGGAGGCCTCGGTCTCGCACCGCGACGCGATGGCGCTGGCGGTGCGCTGGCAGCCCTCGATCTGGAGCACGAACGCCGCCGGCCAGCTCTTCTACTGGGCGGCCGGGCACCTCGACCCCGACTACGGGCTGCTCTACGCCCGGAAGTGGAAGGCCGTCGCGACCGCGCTGCTGGCACCCCTGCTCTACGCCACCGCGCGGCGCCGGCTGGGCTGCGGACGCCCGAGCGCCGTCCTCGCGGGCGTCGTCGGCGTCGTCGTCCCCGCCGTGTCGCTCCTGGCCTGGGTCGGCATCGAGACCCCGCTCGACGTCGTGGCCGGGCTCGCCGCGCTGCTCGTCGTCACGTCCCGGACGCGCTGGTGGTGGCTCGGTCTCGTGCTGGCCGGCGTGGCGGTCTCGCTCTACACCGCGGCGCTGGCGAGCGCGGCGGCGGTCGTCGTCGTGGCCCTCGTCCGGGCCGTGCGGGCCCCGCTCGCGTTCCTGGTCGGGGCGGCGGGCGGCGCGCTCGTCGTCCTCGCGCCGCTGGCGTGGTGGCGCAACGGCGGGATCGTCGTCACCGGCGGCGGGCGGGCCGGCCCGCAGCCCGCGGCCGCCGGCGAGAACCTGCGCGACCTCGCCGGCCACGCGCTCGACTCGGGGTCGTCGTACTACTGGTTCGCCGACCTCCCCGCGCTCGGCGCACCCTGGATCGCCGCCGTGCTCGCCGGTGCGGCGCTCGTCGGGACCGCCGCCCGCTCCGGACAGCTCTGGCCGTGGGTGCTCGCGGGGCTGCTCGCCGTCGGGCTCTACGCCGTCGCGAGCGGTGTGCCCGGCACCCGACGGGTGCTGCTCGTCGCGACCGTCCTGGGTCTCGCGGCGGCCGTCGGCGTCGACGTGCTGACCGGGTTCGGGGGACGGGCGGTCCCCGTCGTCGTCCCGGCCGTCGTCCCGCTCCTCGTGCTGGTCGTCGTCGCGACGCCGATGACGACGGCGACGACCGCGTGGCGCGCCGAGGTCGCGGCCGGGCGGCCGGCCCTGCCGATCGACTGGCCGTTCCCGGTCGACCCCGGCGGCGACCAGGCCTCGACGCTGGCCCGTCTCGCCGACGACCTGCGCGCGGGCCGCACGACACCGCGCGCCGTCGGCGACGGGTGGGGCGGAACCCGCACGCTCGCCATGATCTTCATGCTCGACGAGCGTGCGGGTCGCGCGCCCGCCCTCGGTCCCGGCGACGTCCTCGCGTACTACCGGGTCTCCGAGGACTGTCCGCCGCTCGACGGCCCCGCGTGCGGGGTCAGCGCCAGCCCAGCTCCGGCGCCAGGTGGGTGAGGACGGCCTCGACGACGTGGGCGTTGTAGTCGACGCCCAGCTGGTTGGGCACGGTGAGCAGCAGCGTGTCCGCGGCCGCGACGGCCTCGTCCTCGGCGAGCTCGGCGATCAGCTTGTCCGGCTCGCCGGCGTAGGTCTTCCCGAAGCGGGCGTCGCCGCCGTCGAGGTGCCCGACCTGGTCGGTCGAGTGCCGCTCGCGCCAGAAGAGCTGGCGGTCGAGGTCGCTGACGATCGGGAAGATGCTGCGGCTCACCGAGACGCGGGGCTCGCGCTCGTGGCCGGCGGCGGCCCACGCGTCGCGGAAGCGCTGGATCTGCTCGGCCTGCAGCCGGTGGAACGGCACGCCGGTGTCCTCGGTGAGCAGCGTCGAGCTCATGAGGTTCATGCCCTGCTCGGCGGTCCACTCCGCGGTCGCGCGGCTGCCCGCGCCCCACCAGATGCGGTCGCGCAGGCCCGGGGCGTGCGGCTCGAGGCGCAGCAGGCCGGGCGGGTTGGCGAACATCGGGCGCGGGTTGGGCTGCGCGAAACCCTCGCCCTCGAGGACGTCGAGGAACAGCGCGGTGTGGTGGCGGGCCATCTCGGCGTCGGTCTGGCCCTCGGGCGGGACGTAGCCGAAGTAGCGGTAGCCGTCGACGACCTGCTCGGGCGAGCCGCGGCTGATGCCGAGCTGCAGGCGTCCGCCGGAGATGAGGTCGGCGGCGCCCGCGTCCTCGGCCATGGAGAGCGGGTTCTCGTAGCGCATGTCGATGACGCCCGTGCCGAGCTCGATCCGGCTCGTGCGCGCCGCGGCCGCGGCGAGCAGCGGGAACGGCGAGGCGAGCTGGCGCGCGAAGTGGTGCACGCGGAAGTACGCGCCGTCGGCCCCGAGCTCCTCGGCGGCCACGGCCAGCTCGATCGACTGCAGCAGGGCGTCGGCCCCCGACCGCACCTGCGACTGCGGGGACGGCGACCAGTGCCCGAAGGACAGGAACCCGATGCGCTTCACGTTTCAACCAACGGTCCGTGACGGTGCGCCATTCCCGGGCGGCACCGGCCCGCACGGTCGCGATGGAGATCGACACCGACCGTGCGGGCCGGGCCGTCAGCCCCGCATCGCGCTCGTGGCCGTCTCGCGGAAGTAGTGGCCGGCCTCGAGGTCCGCGAGCAGCCCGATCTCGGTCGGCGCCCAGGCGAACCGCTTGCGGGTGAGCGCGCTCGAGGCCGCCATGTCCATCGCGAGGAACATCCCGAGCCACCCGAAGTGCTCGGTCGGGACGCCCTGCACGGGCAGGTCGAGGTGGCGGGCGACGACCTCGGCGATCTCCCGTACCGGCACGCCCTCGTCGGCGACGGCGTGCAGGACGCTGCCCGCGGGCGCCGACCCGAGCGCCAGGCGGTAGAGCCGCGCCGCGTCGCGGCGGTGCACCGACGCCCAGCGCTGCGCGCCGTCCCCGGGGTGGCCGGCCACGCCGGTCTCCCGCGCGATCTCGATGGCGCGCGGGACGAACCCGTGGTCGCCCTCGCCGTGGACCGACGGCGGCAGGCGCAGCGCGATCGCGCGCACGCCCCGGTCGGCGAACGCCAGCGCCGTCTGCTCGGACACCCGCGGTGACCCCTCGCCCGGGGCGTCGTCCTCGGTGGCGAGCCGGCCGGGCGCGAGCCCCGCGGTGCCGGCGCTGACGACGAGCGGACGGTCGGAGCCCACCAGGGCCTCGCCGAGGGCCTCGATGGCGCGCCGGTCGGTCTCGGCGGATGCCGCGAACGCCGAGAAGTCGTGAACGAAGGCGGTGTGCACCACCGCGTCCGCCGCCGCGGCGGCCTCGCGCAGGCCGTCGAGGTCCGCGAGGTCGCCCCGGCGCGCCTGCGCACCCGCCGCGATCACCGCCGCGGCGCCGTCCGCCGACCGCGCGAGACCCACCACCTCGTGCCCCGCGGCGACCAGCTCGTCGACGACGGCGCTCCCCACGAAACCCGTCGCACCCGTCACGAAGACCTTCATCACGCACTCCCGAGGTGGTCCCGCCGGACCGCGCGGCCCGGCACGACCACCGTCGGCCCGGGGACGGCCCGGGGTCCAAGACCCGTCCCGCACGTCCCGATGCCTCACAGGCATCACCGCTGGTCGCGGCGTACGTTGGGCGTCGTGAGCGACCTCGAGCTGCGGGTGGTGCGGTACTTCACCGTCGTCGCCGCGCACCAGCACTTCGGGCGCGCCGCCGAGGAGCTGCGGATCGCCCAGCCGTCGCTGAGCCGCCAGATCGCCCGCCTCGAGCACGACCTCGGGGTGCGCCTGCTCGACCGCACACCGCGCGGCACCCGGCTCACCGGCGCGGGCGAGGCGTTCCTGCCCCGCGCGCGGGAGCTGCTCGCCGCCGCGGCCCGCGCGGGCGCCGAGGCCCGCGCCGCCGGCACGAGCCACCGGATCACCGTCGGCTACGTCAGCGGGCTGATCGTCACCCCGGCGGTGCGGGCGCTGCGGCGGCGCCACCCCGAGGCCGAGGTGCTCGCCCGGCACGTCGACATGACCGTCGCGGCGGCCGCGCTGCGCGACGGCGAGGTCGACGCGGTCGTCTCGCGCCTGCCGTTCGCCACCGACGGCCTCGAGGTCACCGAGCTCTACGCCGAGCCCCGCGTGGTCGTCGTCCCGCGCGACCACCGGCTCGCCGGCAAGGAGTCGGTCGGCGTCGACGACATCGCCGACGAGCCGCTGCCCCGCGTACGCGGCGCGGACCCGGCGTGGACCGCGTTCTGGCTGCTCGAGGCACATCGCGGCGGGCGGCCCGTCCCGGACGGGCCGCTCATCGAGGACCTCGAGGACAAGTTCGAGACGGTGGCCGCCGGCGAGGCCCTGGCGATCGCCGTCGGCACGCCGGGCATGCGGCTGCGGCCCGACCTCGTGGCCGTGCCGCTCGACGGCGTCGAGCCCGTGCGGGTGGTCGTCGCGACCCGCGCCGGGGAGCGGCACCCGCTCGTCGTCGACTTCCTGCGCTGCGCCGCCGCGACCCTGCCCGACCGACCCGAGGCTTGACGCCCGCCCCGCGGGCCCCGATGGTGCGCACACCGACGATCACCGGTCTCGAGGAGGAGCCGTGGGGCAGCAGGACTTCGACGTGGTGTCCGACGGCTGGTCGTTCCTCGAGGGCCCGCGATGGCACGAGGGCCGGCTCTGGGCCTCGGACTTCTACACCGAGCGGGTCGTCGCGATCGAGCCCGACGGCGGTCACGAGGTGATGGCCGAGGTCCCCGGGCAGCCGTCCGGGCTGGGCTTCCTGCCCGACGGCCGCGCGCTGATCGTCTCCATGCGCGACCGGCGCATCCTGCGCCGGGAGCAGGACGGGTCGCTGGTCGAGCACGCGGACCTCTCGGGGCTGGTCACGTCGGTGCTCAACGACATGATCGTCGACGACCGGGGCGGCGCGTACGTCGGCAACTTCGGCTTCGACCTCATGGCGGGCGCGCCGCTCGCCCGCACGACGCTGGTCTACGTCGACCCCGACGGCACCCCGACGACCATCGCCGACGACCTGCTCTTCCCCAACGGCATGGTGCTGTTCGACCGCGTGCTCGTCGTGGCCGAGACCTTCGGCGCGCGCCTGACGGCCTTCGACGTCGCCGCCGACGGTGGCCTCGCCCGGCGGCGGGACTGGGCGCGGTTCGGCGCTCCGCCGGCCACCGAGGACGTCGGCGAGGCGCTCGGTGCGCTCGCCGTCGCGCCCGACGGGATGGGCGGCGACGCCGAGGGCGCGATCTGGGTGGCCGACGCCCTGCACCAGCGGGTCCTGCGGGTCGCCGAGGGCGGCGAGGTGCTCGAGGAGCGACCGACCGGCGGGCTCGGCGTCTACGCCTGCATGCTCGGCGGCGACGACGGGCGCACCCTCTACGCCTGCGCGGCCCCGTCGTTCGCCGAGCACGAGCGCCGGCCGGTGCGCGAGGCCGTCCTGCTCGCCACCCGGGTCGACGTGCCCCACGGCGGGCGGCCCTGACGGCTGGCTGCTCCGCGCCCGCAGGCCCGTGACGGGCAGGGGCGGCGGGGCGGCTGCCGACCACGCCGCCGGGGTCGACGTGGCGCAGCTCGTCGGCGGGCACCGCCCTCGCCGCGGCGGAGGAGCGCACCGAGGAGATCAGCCGAGAGCTGTGACCGGCGTGTCCGCCGGCAGCGTGACCGGCAGGCCGACCAGCGCCAGGTGCTCGGGACCGATGAACGCGGTGACCTCGGCGATGCGACCGTCGGGGGCGAGCGTGAGCACGTCGAGCACCATGCCCCGCCAGGCGCCGGCGTCGTCGTCCCACGTGTAGCAGCCGACGGCGAGCTGGCCGTTGGCGCGCGCGGGGACGTGGCGCCAGGGCGTGCGCAGCGGCGCGGCCTCGAGGAACGCGGTGACCGCCGCGGTGCCCCGGTACCACTCCGCGTTCGGCGGCATGGCCCAGGTGACGTCGGCGGTGAGCAACCCGACCAGCGCCTCGGTGTCGCCCGCCTCGAGCGCGGCGGTGTAGCGCGCGACGGTGGCGGCGAGCCGGGCGTCGGACAGGGCGCGCAGGGTGCGCTGCTGGCTGGGGCCCTCGACCTTGGCGGCGAGCGTCGCGCGGGCGCGCTGGACGGCGCTGTTCACCGACGCCGTCGTCGTCGCCATCATCGTCGCGACCTCGGCGGCGGAGAACCCGAGGACCTCCGTGAGCAGCAGCGCCGCCCGCTGGTTGCCCGGCAGGTGCTGCAGCGCGGCGACGAACGCGAGCTCGACCGACTCGCGCTCCTCGACCGTCGCGTCCGGGAGGTCCGGGTAGGGGCCGAGCCAGGCCACCTCGGTGCGCGGGGGGTCGTCCCCGGGCTGCTCGCTCGACGGGCCCAGGTCCATCGGCAGCGCGCGCCGCCCCCGCCGACCGACGGCGTCGAGGCTCGCGTTGGTGGCCACCGTGTAGAGCCACGAGCGCAGCGCGCCGGGACGGTCCGGCCGGCCCTCGAAGCGCTCGATCGCCCGCCACGCCCGCAGCAGCGCGTCCTGCAGGGCGTCGTCGGCGTCGTGGACCGACCCGAGCATGCGGTAGCAGTGGGCGTGCAGCTCGCGGCGCAGCGGCGCGACGAGCCGCTCGAACGCCGCGTCGTCGCCCGCCCGCGCGCGCTCGAGATCGGGGTCCGGGGCGGGCCCGACCGGCGTCGTGCTCATGGCAGGAGTGTGCCGCGTGGGTCCGACACCGCCGACCCCTCCGCCGACCCCTCCGCCGGCCCTCCGCCGACCCCACCGCCCCGCCCCTCACGGGCTGCCACCGGTCCTCCGGCCGCACGGCCGACCCGTGTGACCCGGGCGGACGCACCGTTCGACGCCGTGTGCCGCCGTCCAGGGACTGCTCGCTCGGGTGGGGGAAGAATCTGCCTAGGCTGTCTCCGTGCGCTCGGATCGGTGGTCGTCCCGGACCGCGGACCTGACGTTGCCCGAGCGGGTGGCGTGGGTCCTCGGCGACGACCACGGCCGGCCCGTCTCCACGTTGACCGAGCCCGCCGGCCTGCTCGTCGCGGCCGCGATGGTGGAGCTGCTGCTCGACGCGTCCCTGCTCGACGCGGGGACGGCCTACCGCCGCGGCCCGGTCGAGGTGCACGACCCGCTGCTGTCCTGGGTGGCCGACGGCCTGCTCGCCCACGGCGGCGCGAAGGCCGACCTGCAGCACGCGGTGACGGGCGCGCGGGGTGCGCAGATGATCCGCCGCACGATGGACCGCCTCGTCGAGCGTGGCCTCGCGGGCCGGGAGCCGCGGCGGGTGTTCGGCTACCTCGCGATGCCGGTGTTCGGGTCGGCGCTGCGGGTCCACGAGGTCGACGCGCTGCACCACGACCGCTCCGCGGTGCGGGCCGTCCTCGACGGCGAGGACCCCGACGAGGCGCTCGCGATGCTCGTCGTCCTGCTGCACCACGGGCGCCGGGTGCGCGACCTCAGCCCGTCCGACCCCGCCCGCGCGTCCCGCCGCGCGCGGGCCGTCGCCGACGGCCGGCACGTGACGCTCGGGGTCGCGCAGGACATCCGCCGGCTCGTCTCGCCGACGGTCGCCACGGTGCTGGCCGCGCTCACGGCGACGACGGTGATCGGTTCGGACCACTGATCGCGTCCGAGCGGCCGCAACCCGGCGATTCCCCCGTCCGGACCCCCTGCCGCGGCGCGAAAAACGGATTACGGTAGGGCCTCCGAACCGGGCGCGAGGGCCCGGGGCCGGGGAAGGGAGCTTCCCATGACGTCCACACGCCCTCCGGAGGGCCTGCCCGTCCTCGAGGCCGGCGCGCACCGCGACGCGGAGGCCGGCAGCTGTCTCATGGAGTACGTCTCCGTGCTCGCCGGTGAACGCTTCACCGACCGGCCGCGCTGCACCCATCCCGCGCTCGCGGCGGTGGCGTGGCAGGTCAACGACGCCGTGTCGTCGGCGACCCGTCAGCAGTTGGCCACCCGCGCGGTGACCCTGATCGGTCTCGGCCGCCAGGCGGGTGTCGAGGTCCGCCCGATCGTCCTCGCGACGATCGCCCGCGCGGGTCTCGCGATCGACCCGGGCAACCGCTTCTTCCCCCGCCTGCAGCGCCGCCTCGAGCGCCGCGCCGCCGTGACGCCGGGTCGCCGGGGACGCGGCGAGAACGGCGACGGCGGGCGGCTCGCGACGCTGCTGCACGTCGGGCCGGTCAACCACGCGTGCGCGCACCTGCTCGTCGCCGCCCGCGTGGCCGACCTCGACGCCGAGGCCCGCGACCGGGTGCTGCTCGGGCTCCTCGACGACACGATCGCCGCGGTGCGCGACGCCGAGCGCCGCGCCCGCGCCGAGGGGACCGTCCTGCCCGCGGCGGTGCCCGCCGGCTGAGGCGGGTCAGCCCCGGGGCGTCAGCCCAGCCCCACGCGCACGCAGGTCCCGTCGAGCAGCCGTTCGAGGCAGACGCGCACGCCCGCGCCGGCGGACGAGCCGTCCGAGGAACCGTTCGAGGAACCGCTGTCCGGCCTGCTCGCCGGGCGCTCGGCCCCGCCCGACGAACCGCCCGACCGCGCCGGTGGGTCGTCGCGGTCCTCCTCCGAGCCCGCGTCGGACCCGCGCGACGTCGCCGCGCGCTGCCCCGTGCTCCCGGCCGCCGGGCGGTCGGCGCGCGGGGCGGGGTGCGGCGAGCTCGGCCCGGTGACCGCGGCGTTCGCTGGGCTCGGGGTGCCGGCCGGGTCCGCGGGCGCGCCGGGGATCGCCGTACCGGGCGGCGGCGGCGCCGGCGTCGTGCCGGGAGGTGCGTGCGCCGCGTCCGGCACGGTCGCACCCGGGCGGCCCGTGGTCGTCGAGTCGGTGAGCGTGCCCGGCGTCAGGTAGCCGACCTGCGCGGAGCCGAGCATGACGACGGCGCCGAGCAGCGCCGCGAGCAGCACCTTCTTCACCACGCCGGCCTCCGAGAACGCCCACCCCGGTGATCTCCCCGCGCCCCGGGCAGCCGGACATCGCGGACGGGATCGGGCTCGTGACCGGCGATGACGTGCTCTCGCCCGAACGCGCACGGGGATCACCCGAGGGGACGTCCAGTCAACCGCCTGCGTGATCGGCAGCGGCTGGACGGGCGATGGGCCCACCACGGACGAGCGACGGGGCCCTCCGGCTCAGGGACCGGGCGCGCCACCCCGCCCACCGAGCACCGCGACCGGGACGGCGAGGAGGCAGGCCGCGCCCGCGACGACGAACGACGCCGGGCCGCCGGCCGCCCCGAGCACCGCGGCGAGGGCGGCCGCGCCGAGGCCCGTGCCGGCGTCGTAGGCCGTGTTCCACCAGGTGCTCGCGGCGCCGGAGCGCTCGGGGCCGGCGCGGGCGAACAGCGCGATCAGGGTGTCGCTCTGGACCGCCCCGAACCCGAGGCCGACGAGCACCGCGCCGGCGAGCACCGCCGCGCCCGCGCTCGTCCCGCCGGCGGCGACCACCCCGGCGCCCGCGGCGACGAGCAGCAGGCCGATCACGGTGACGACCGGCGTGCGCACCCGGCGCCCCGGCCGGTCGGCGAGCTCGCCCGCGAGCCCGCGCCCGGCGAGCTGGCCCGCGGTGAGGACGGCGAGGGCGACCGCGGCGGTGGCGGTGCCGCCGGCGAGCCCGACCGAGGACGCGGACCCCGTGCCCGGCGTCCACAGCGGCAGCACGGTGATCACGCCGCCCGCGGCCGCCGCCGACACCACCATCGCCGACCACGGCGCCACGACGATCGACGCCGGCAGGCCGCCGGCCCGCTGACGGGGTGCCGCGCGGGTCGTCGGCAGCCGCCCGCACAGCAGCGCGGCCACCACGGGCAGCGCCGCCCCCACCAGCAGCACGACGGCCGCGTCGAGCGCCTCGTAGGCCCACACACCGCCGCTGAGCAGGACGAGCTGGGGCAGGCCGACCGCGACGCCGTAGAGACCGATCGCGCGGCCGCGTCGTGACGGCGGGGCGAGGTCGGCGGTCAGCGCCGCCCCGGTCACCGTGACCAGCCCGAACCCGAGCCCGCGCACCACGGCCACCGCGAGCAGGACCGGCAGGGCCGCCGTCGCCGCGAGCAGGACCGCCGGGGCGCCCATCGCGAGGACACCGGCGATCATCGCCGCGCGCGGGCCCACCCGGCGCAGCACGGCGGGCACCGTGAGCTGCGCGGCGACCGTCGCCGCCATGAACACGCCCGTCGTCGCGCCCGCGGCCGCCGGGCTCGCCCCGCCCGCGGCCGCGTGCACCGGCACCACGGGCAGGAGCAGCGCGTACCCGCCGAAGGCGAGCACGGTGGCCGCGAGGACCGCGACGAACGCCGGCGACCACAGGGAGTCGCCGGGCTGCGGGGACGTGCTCAGGAGGCGCCGCGGCGGTCGAGCACCGAGGAGATCTTCGCGGCGAGGTCGGTGTCCTTGGCGGTGAGCCCGCCCTCCGAGTGGGTCGACAGCTTGAACTTCAGGCTGTTGAAGCGGATGTCCATGTCCGGGTGGTGGTCGGCCTCCTCGGCGAGGTCGGCGACGTCGCCGACCGTCGCGATCGCCTCGCGGAAGCTCGGCAGCTTCGCGAAGCGGACGATCGTCGCGTCGTCCTCGCGCTGCCAGCCGGGCAGGCCGTCGAGGGCCTGCGCGATCGCGTCCTCTCCCAGGAGCTCAGCCATGCCCGGATCCTGGCACGCCGACCGCGGCCCGGACAGGCGGCACGGAGCCGGCGGAGCCGCCGCGACGGAGGCGGGATACTGATCACCGTGGACCGGGTCGTCGTCGGGGCCGCGCTCGTCCGGGACGGGCGGGTGCTCGCCGCGCGCCGCACGCGCCCGGCCGCCGCCGCCGGGCGCTGGGAGCTGCCCGGGGGCGCGGTGGAGCCGGGCGAGGACGAGGCGACCGCGCTCGCCCGGGAGCTGCGCGAGGAGCTGGCCGTCGCCGTCGTCGTCGGCGACCGGGTGGGCCCCGAGGTCCCGCTGCCGGGGGAGCGGGTGCTGCGCATCCGTGCCTGCGCGACGGCGGGCGAGCCGACGGCGCTCGAGCACGACGCCCTGCGCTGGCTGGGTCCCGATGAGCTCGACGACGTCGACTGGCTCGACACCGACCGCGCCGTCCTGCCGGCGCTCGCGGACCTCCTCAGGCCGCCCGGGCCTTCTTCAGCGCCTTCTTGAGGTCCTTGCCCGAGACGCCGGCCTCGGACAGGCGCGCGGCCTGCAGCAGCAGCACCGGGCAGCCCTTGCAGCGCGGTGACGACCGGCAGCACTTCTTCTTGATCTTCTTGGCGCCGGTGAGCGGGGCGGCGTGTGCGAGGTGGGCCAGGTGGAGGGGCACCTTCGGGGCCTTGAGCGGCTCGGGCTCCTTCTCGTGCTTCTTCCCGCCCTTGCCCATGAGGTGAGGCTAACCTCTGTTCTGCCGCCCGGACCAGACCCCTCGGACCCCCACCTCGGGCGACCGTGTCACGATGGCCATTCCCGGTACGGCCGGTGGTCGCCGACCGGGTCGTCCAGGAGCAGCACCCCCGAGGCAGAAGGGCCGGCGAAGGCGTGAGCGGTCCCCGACCTGCCGTCGGAGTCCTCCCCGCCCTCCTGTTCGCCCTCGCGATCCTGGCGGGCTGCACCGGCGCGCCCCCGCCCGTCGTCGGCCAGGTGCCGACGCCCGCACCGGCCCCGACCCCGCAGCTCGAGCCCGACCCCACCGAGCTGCGCATCGGCGTCGACGACCTCGGGGTCGGCTTCAACCCCCACCGCGTCGCCGACGAGACCCCGCTCTCCCGCGCGATGGCGGCGCTGGTGCTCCCCTCGGCGTTCCGCCCCGGCCCGGACGGCGAGCCCCGGCTCGACACCGCCGTGGTGACCTCGGCGCGTGTGACGGAGACCGCGCCGTTCACCGTCTCCTACGAGATCGCGCCGGCCGCGAGCTGGTCGGACAACGCTCCGATCGCCGCCGAGGACTTCGTCTACCTCTGGCAGCAGATGCGCAGCCAGCCCGGCGTCGTGGGCGCGGCCGGCTACCGCGCGATCAGCGACGTCCGGTCCCGGGCGGGCGGCAAGGCCGTCGACGTCGTGTTCGACCGGCCCTACCCGGCGTGGCCGACGCTGTTCGACCACCTGCTGCCCGCGCACCTGCTCAAGGACGCCCCCGGCTCGTGGGGCGGCGCGCTCACCGACAGCATCCCGGTCTCGGGTGGGCCGTTCGTGGTCCGCGTCGTCGACCGCATCCGCGGGCAGGTCACGCTCGCCCGCAACGACCGCTTCTGGGGCACGCCGGCGGTGCCCGACGAGGTCGTGTTCCAGGCGGCCGAGGCGCCGTCCCTCATCGACCGGGTGCGGTCGGGCGACGTGCAGGCCACCCAGTTCCGCGCCGGCGCCGACGACCTCGCCGCCCTGCGGACCGCGGGCGCGGGCGCGGGCCTGACCGTGCGCACACTGCCCGAGCCGGCGCTGGTGCAGCTGGTCCTGCGCAGCGACGACGGCCCGCTCGCCGACCTGCGGGTCCGCCGCGCGGTGGCCGCCGCGACCGACCGCTCGGCCCTGCGCGCGGTCGGCACCGACGGCGGGCCCTCGGCGTCGCTGCCGGCCGACGCCTTCGGCCGCGCGCCGTCGGAGCCCGAGTACCGCGCGACCCTGCCGGCCGACTCGCCGGCGGCCCGCCAGGACGTCGACGAGACCGCGCGGCTGCTCACCGAGGCCGGCTACACCCGCGGCACGGACGGCACCTGGGAGCGCGGCGGGCAGCCGCTGATCCTGCGCCTCGCCGCCCCGCCCCAGGTCGCGCCGTACGGGCGGCTGATCGCCACCCTCGGCACCCAGCTGCGCGCGGCCGGGATCGCGTCGGTGGTCGTGGCCGACGGCGGCACCGCCGGCTTCTCGCCCGGCCGGGGCCCGGCGTCGACGACCACCACCGGCCCGCCGGCCGGTGCGATGCTCGCGACGACCCCCACCCGACCCCGGGCGGTGGCACGACGAGCAGCAGCGGCACCACGAGCCCGCGCAGCACCACGTCGACGACCACGACCGTGCCGCCGACCCCGAACTCGCCCTCGGACCTCGCGGTGGCCGACATCGCCGTCCAGGCCCTGCCGATCGGCGGCGACCCGATCGCCGACCTCGCCTCGGTCGTCGGCTGCCCCGGCGGGCGGGCCCCGGCGACGTCGGGCCGGACCGGCACCGACCCGGGCGTCGCCCTCGCCGCCGACCTGTCCCCGACCACCCCCGCCGCCCC
>NZ_JAQZAO010000007.1 GCF_028737315.1 Actinomycetospora lemnae
CTCTGCGGCCGAGCGCCCCGCGCCCGCCCGCAGCCCGGCCGTCGGCGCCGCCCCCCCCGCCCGCCCAGCCCCGGCGCCGCCCGGGAGCCCCGGGCCCCGCCACGCCCAGCCGACCGGCCCCCGGACCCCCGACCCCCGGCGCCGGCCGCCCCGCGCCGCCCGCCCGCCACGGTGCGCCCCCTCGACCCGGCGCGCCGGGCCGGCCCGTGCCACCGACCCGCCCGGGCCCACCCCCGCACCGCGGCCCCGCCGGGCCGGGACTGCGACCGCCGCCGGGCCGTCCCGGGTTCGGGACGGCGGCCGCCCCCGCCCCGCCCGTCCAGCCCACCGCGCCGCCCGCGAAGCCGCCCGCCACGCCGGGCAAGGCCGGGGCAGCCGCAGCACCGGCCGCCGCGCCCGGCGCGACCGAGGCCCTGCTCCGGGAGATCCTGGTCGAGATCCTCGGGCGCCCGGACGTGCCGAAGGACGGCAACTTCTTCGACGACCTGGGCGCCGACTCGCTGCTGATGGCCCGCTTCTGCGCGCGCATCCGCAAGCACCCCGACCTGCCGTCGGCGGCGATGCAGGACATCTACCAGAACCCGACCCTCGCCTCGCTCGCGAAGGCGCTGGCCCCGGCCGCCAAGCCCGCCGACGCCGGCGGGGCCGCGCGCACCACCAGCGGCCTCGCCGGGGTGCTCGCCGAGGTCCTCGAGCGCCCTGACGTGCCGCCCGACGCGCACTTCTTCGACGACCTCGGCGCCGACTCGCTGCTCATGGCCCGCTTCTGCGCGCGGACGCGCAAGCGCGACGACCTGCCGTCGGTGGGCATGCCCGACATCTACGCGAACCCGACGATCGCGAGCTTGACGAAGGCCCTCGGCGGGGCGGCCGATCGGGCGCCGTCCGGGCCGGCGGGCCCGTCGGTCACCGAGACCGAGGAGCCCACCGGGCCGCGCGCCGGCACCGCGGCGTTCGTCCTGTGCGGGGCGGCGCAGCTCGTCTGCGTCGTGGCCTACAGCTACCTCGCCGCCGTCATCCTCACCTACGGCTTCCGGGCGGTCACGACGGCGACCGGGATCGTGGAGGGCTACCTCGCGGCCCTCCTCGTCGGGGTCATCGGGTTCGTCGCGCTCAGCGTGCTGCCGATCGTCGCGAAGTGGGCGCTCATCGGGCGCTGGAAGCCCGGGTCGATCCGCGTGTGGAGCCCCGCTTACCTGCGGTTCTGGGTGGTCAAGACGCTGGTCCGCACCAGTCCGATGGTGCTGTTCAACGGAACGCCGGCGTTCACGCTCTACCTGCGCACGCTCGGGGCGAAGGTGGGCCGCGACGTCGTCTACCTCTCGAGGCAGGTGCCGGTGTGCACCGACCTGTTCAGCGTCGGCGACGGCACCCTCGTGCGGAAGGAGGCCGTCATCGCGTGCTACCGCGCGCACGACGGCCGGATCGAGATCGGCGGGGTCAGCATCGGTGCGGGCGCCTTCGTCGGCGAGGCGACGGTGCTCGACGTGCGGACCGCCGTCGGCGACGGGGCGTCGCTCGCCCACAGCTCGTCGCTGCACGCGGGCCAGGCGATCCCCGTGGGCGAGGTCTGGCACGGCTCGCCCGGGCGCCGCAGCACCGAGGGCCCGCTGCCCGCGGTGCCGCCGGCCCCCGGCAGCCGCGTGCGCCGGGTCGTCTACTCGTCGGTGCTCCTCGTGGTGGTGCTGGCGGTGGCCTCGCCCGCCGCCCTCGCGATCGCGGGCGCGCTGTACTCCCTGGTGCCGGTGTTCGCCGCGCTGTTCGAGCCCGCGCCCGGCGTGCTCCTCACCGGGACCTTCCACCTCCAGCTGCTGGCGCTCAGCGGCGCGCTCTACCTCGGCGGCATCGTGCTCGGCCTGATCGTGGTGGCGACGGTGCCGCGGCTGTTCGCGCTCGGGGTCCGCCCCGACCACGTCTACCCCCTCTACGGGGTGCGCTACTGGCTGCACCGCGCGATCGGGACGTCCACCAACGTCAAGTCCTTCGTCGAGCTGTTCGGCGACAGCTCCGCGATCGCCCACTACCTCGTGCTCGTCGGCTACGAGCTGCGTCCGCTCGTGCAGACCGGTTCCAACTTCGGCATGGCGGTCCAGCACGAGAACCCGTACCTGACGAGCGTCGGGCGCGGCACCGTCGTCGCCGACGGCCTGTCGGTGATGAACGCCGAGTACTCCGCGACGTCGTTCCGCGTCTCGCGGACGACGATCGGCGCGAACAACTTCCTCGGCAACAAGATCGCCTACCCGCCGCAGGGCCGGACCGGCGACGACTGCCTGCTGGCGACGAAGGTGCAGATCCCGATGCAGGGGAAGGTCCGGCAGGGCGTCGGCCTGCTGGGCTCCCCGAGCTTCGAGATCCCGCGCAAGGTCGCGCGGGACAGCGCCCTCGACGTCGAGGACCCTGCCGAGCTCGCCGCGTCGCTGCGCCGCAAGAACCTCGACAACGGCGTGTCGATGGCCCTGCGCCTGCTCGTGCGGTGGCTCTTCGGCTACCTGGCCCTCGTGGGCGTCGTGGCGGTCGCGTCGCTGCCGATCCAGGCGGGGCCGGCCGAGGTCGTCATCGTCGAGCTGGTCGGCATCGTCCTGCTGGTCGGCTGGTTCGTGCTGGTCCAACGGTGTGTGTCGCGGCTCAAGACCCACGCACCCGACGGCGTCTCGATCTACGACCCCGCGTTCTGGCGCCACGAGCGCTACTGGAAGGTGCCGTCGCCGGACTGGGTGCAGATGTTCAACGGCACGCCGTTCAAGCCGATGGTGTGGCGCCTGCTCGGCGCACGGGTCGGCGCGCGGGTGTTCGACGACGGCGCGAACCTCACCGAGAAGGAGTTCACGACCATCGGCGACGACGCCACGCTCGGCGAGGGCTGCATCATCCAGTGCCACTCGCAGGAGGACGGCGGGTTCAAGTCCGAGCGCGTGGTGATCGGTGCCCGCGTCACCCTCGGCGTCTCCTCCTTCGTGCACTACGGCACGACCATCGGCGACGACGCGGTCCTCGCCCCCGACACGTTCCTGATGAAGGGCGAGGAGGTGCCGGCCGGCGAGTCCTGGGGCGGCAACCCCGCCCGAGGCCTCGACTGACCGAACCCCGAGGACGGACCCATGACCGACACCACGATCGCGTGCGCAGTCACCGACGACAGCCGCTGGCGTGCCGTCCTCGCGAGCGGCGCCACCGCCGTGCCCCGGTGGAGCCTCACCCCCCGCGCGCCCGGCGAGGGCCCGGTCGCGACGACGGTGTCCGTGCCGGCGGCGCTGCTCGACGCGGTGTCCGCGCAGGCCGGACGCCTCGGCGTGGTCCCGGAGGCACTGCTCCTCGCGGCGCACGCCCGGGTCCTCGCGGCGCTCACCGCGGAGCCCGAGGTCCTCGCGGGGGTCGAGGTCGCGGGCCGGACGCTGCCGGCCCGTCTCGACACCGAGGTCGCGTCGTGGCGGGTGCTGGCCACAGCGGCCGCCACGGCACTCTCCGAGCTGGCCGGCGCGGACCAGCCCGGGGACGAGGTGGCCCTGGCCCAGGCACGGCGCGACCTGACCGGCCTGTGGCCGGAGACGGTGCTGGCGCCCGCGGTCGCCGACGGCAGCGCTGCGGACGCCCCGCTCGCCGACGACGCCGTCTTCCGGGTCGACCGCCCGGCCGCGGACGTGCTGCGGGTCGTGCACCGGCCGGGCGACCTCGACGCCGCGGCCGCCGAGCGGATCGCGGGCTACCACCTCACCGCGCTCGAGCAGCTGTGCGCCGACCTCGACGCGGCGCCGGGCGCGCAGGGTCTCGTCGGCCCCGAGGAGCTGGCGCAGCAGATCGACGGCCTCGCGGGCCCGGTGCGCGAGCGGCCCGACCGTCCGGCCCACGAGATCATCCGGGGGCGGGCCGCCGCCGACCCGGACCGGGTCGCCGTGGTCAACGGCGAGCGGTCGTGGACGTACCGCGAGCTCGACGAGGTCACCGACCGGGTCGCGCGCGCGATCCTGGCCCGCCGCCTGCCGCCCGAGGGCATCGTCGCGGTGGTGGCCGAGCGGACCCTCGACTGGGCCGCGTCCGTGCTCGGCATCCTCAAGGCGGGGGCCGCCTACCTGCCGCTGGAGCCGCACTTCCCGGCCGACCGCATCGCGACCGTCCTCACCCGCGCCGACGCGCAGCTGGTGCTGGGGGAGCGGGGCAGCACGACGACCCTCGACGAGGCCCTGGCCGGCCTCGGCACCGCGGCCCCCGAGCGCCTGCTCGTCGACGACGCGATCGCGGAGGAGCACGGGGACGTGGTCCCGCAGGTCGAGATCGCCGGCGACCGCCTCGCGTACCTGTACTTCACCTCCGGCTCGACGGGCGAGCCGAAGGGCGCCATGTGCGAGCACGCGGGGATGGTCAACCACCTCTACGCGAAGATCGAGGACCTCGGGATCACCGAGGGCACGGTGGTCACCGAGACCGCGCCGCAGTGCTTCGACATCTCGCTCTGGCAGCTCGTGGCGCCGTGGCTGGTGGGCGGCACCACCGTCATCGTCGAGCAGGAGGTCATCCTCGACGTCCCGCGGTTCGTCGACCTCCTGGCCCGTCGGCGGGTCGAGGTCGCCCAGCTCGTCCCGTCCTACCTCGACGTCGTCGTGTCCTTCCTCGAGCAGCAGGACGCCCCGGCGACCGAGGTGCTGCCCGCCCTGCGGCGCATCGCGGTCACGGGCGAGGCGGTCAAGAAGGAGCTGGTGGCGCGCTGGTTCTCCGTGCGCCCCGACGTCGCCGTCGTCAACGCCTACGGCCTCACCGAGACCTGCGACGACACCAACCACGAGATCCTCACCGAGGTCCCCGCCGGCGAGCGGGTGCCGCTCGGGCCGGCCGTGCCCAACGTCCGCGTCTACGTCGTGGACGAGCACCTGCACCCGGTGCCCCTCGGCGCCCCGGGCGAGATCGTCTTCTCCGGGGTCTGCGTCGGCCGCGGCTACGTCAACGACCCCGAGCGCACCGCGAAGGCCTTCGTCCCCGACCCGCTCCGGCCCGGCGAGCGGCTCTACCGCAGCGGCGACCACGGGCGCTGGCTGCCCGACGGCAAGCTCGACTTCCTCGGCCGCCGCGACCACCAGGTGAAGATCTCCGGGTTCCGCATCGAGATCGGCGAGGTCGAGAACACCCTGCTGCGGGCGCCCGGGGTGCGCGACGCCGCGGTGGTCGTCGCCGAGCGGCCCGGGCGCGGCAAGCAGCTCGTCGGCTTCTACGGCGCCGCCGCGCCGGTGGAGACCGAGGTGCTGCGCGGGACCCTCGAGGCCTCGCTGCCCGTCTACATGGTGCCGCCGGTGCTGCACCACCAGGAGACCCTGCCGCTCACGCCCAACGGGAAGATCGACCGCAAGGCGCTCACGGCGCTCGCGCTCGCCCTGGACGAGCCCGAGCCCGCCGCCGGCGGCGACACCACCCCGCTGACGCCGACCGAGGAGCGCGTGGCCGCGGTCTGGGCGCCGCTGCTCGGTGTCGACGCGTCGGCGCTCGGCCGCGACACCCACTTCTTCGAGCGCGGCGGCTCGTCGCTGCTCGCCGTGAAGATGGCGGTCGGGCTGAAGAAGGCCGTCACCCTGCCCGAGATCGTGGCGAACCCGGTGCTCGCCGACCTCGCCGCGCTCATCGACGGCCGTGCAACGGCCGAGCCGGCGCCCGCCCCGGCGCCCGCTCCCGCCGCCGCTCCCACCCCGCCATCCGACGTGGACGAGACCCCGACGGTCCGGCTGCGCGCCTCCGACCTCACGCCCTCGACGTGACCACCCCGAAGGAGTCAGCGATGTCAGTGACGGTGCCGCCGTTCGCGGTGATCCCGGGTGCCCAGGTGGGGGAGGCGCTGCGCGGTCGCGAGCGCGACGTGATCGCCCTCATGGAGGAGACCTACCGGCTCCACGACGCGGGCCGGACCCACAACCCGCCGTCGTACTTCCTCACCTTCGCCGACCGGCCGACGTCGCGGATCATCGCGCTCCCCGCGTCCGTCGGCGGGGACGTGAACGTCGACGGGATCAAGTGGGTCTCGAGCTTCCCGGAGAACGTGGCGGCCGGGGTGCCCCGCGCGTCGGCGGTGCTGATCCTCAACGACCACGACACCGGCTACCCCTTCGCCTGCCTCGAGGCGTCGATCATCAACGCGTGCCGCACCTCGGCCTCCGCGGCGCTGGCCGCCGACCGGCTGACCCGCGGTCGCGAGCGGCCCCGTCGCGTCGGCTTCTTCGGGGTGGGCCTCATCGCCCGCTACCTGCACACCTACCTCGCGGCGAGCGGGTGGACCTTCGACGAGACCGGCGTGTTCGACCTGAAGCCCGAGAGCGCCGAGGGGTTCCGTGGCTATCTCGAGACGCAGGAGGGCACGGGGACGATCACCGTGCACGACGACGCCGAGTCGCTGATCCGGAACAGCGATCTGGTCGTCTTCGCCACGGTGGCCGGGACCCCGCACGTGCACGACCCGTCGTGGTTCGACCACCACCCGCTGGTGCTGCACGTGTCGCTGCGTGACCTGGGCAGCGAGGTGATCCAGTCCTCGACGAACATCGTCGACGACGTCGACCACTGCCTGCGCGCCAACACCTCGGTGCACCTCGTGGAGCAGGAGACCGGCAACCGCGACCACGTGCACGGGACGCTGGGCGACGTCCTCGAGGAGCGGATCACGCTGCCGACCGACCGGACCGTCGTGTTCTCGCCGTTCGGCCTCGGCATCCTCGACCTGGCGCTGGGCAAGGACGTCTACGACCACGTCACGAAGACCGGCGGCCTGCACGTGGTCGAGGACTTCTTCCACGAGCTCAAGCGGTACGGCTGAGGCCGTCGCGGTCGCGCCCCGGCGAGCGTCAGGTGAGCTCGCCGGGGGTGACGGCCCCGCGTTCCAGTGCCGCGTTGGCGAGCTCGACGCGGCGCCGGGTGCTCGTCGGGTCGAGCTCGAACTTGTCGTAGAGGCGCAGCAGGTGCTGCTTGACCGCCGCCTCGGACACGACGAGCTCGGCGGCGATGGCCCGCGCGGTGGCGGGCTCCGTGAACACCGCCCCGGAGAACAACGGCCGGCACAGCGCCACGAGCACGTCGTGCTCGCGGCGCGTGAGCTCCGGGGCCCGGCGCGGCGCCGTGGTGGGCGCCGCCCGTCCCCCGGAGCCGCGGAACACCATGCGGGTCGCGCCGACGTGGATGACGTCCCCGTGGCGCAGGGCGCGCTCGGCGATGAGCCGCTCGCCCCCGACGACGGTCCCGTTGGTGCTGCCGAGGTCCCGGATCGCCCAGCTCGGCCCGTAGGCCTGCAGCACGGCGTGCAGCGACGAGACCTGGCCGTCGTGGTCGAGCACGACCCCGTTGCCCTCGCCGCGCCCGATCGTCACCGTCGGTGGGGAGAGGAGGACGACCTCGACGCCGCCGGGCCGCCACACCTCGAGGAAGCTCGTCGCACGGTCCCGGTCGTCGGCCACGCCTCGCCTCCTCGCCGTGGATCCACCCGAGCGGGGGTGGTGACACAACGTGACTTTCGGGTGAGACTACTACGCGGCATGTACCACGAACGGGGGTGCGTGCGACATAGTGTCACGAGCTTCGACCAGGGGTCAGGGGGTGCCACAGGTGGTCGAGCGTTTCGGGCCCTACGAGCTCCGCCGCCGCGTCGGTCGCGGCGGCATGGGCGAGGTGTTCGAGGCCTTCGACACCGAGCACGACAGGATCGTCGCGCTCAAGCGCCTGGTGGCCGGGACGGCCAACGACGACGAGTTCCAGAAGCGCTTCCGTCGCGAGGCGCGGCTGACCGCGCGCCTGCACAGCCCGCACGTCATCCCCATCCACCGCTACGGCGAGATCGACGGACGCCTGTTCCTCGACATGCGGCTCGTCGGGGGTGCCGACCTCGAGAAGATCCTCCAGGCCGAGGGCCGGCTGAAGCCCGCACGCGCGGTGGCGATCATCGAGCAGGTCGCGTCCGCGCTCGACGCCGCCCACCACGCGGGCCTGGTGCACCGCGACGTCAAGCCGTCGAACGTGCTGATCGACGACGCGGTCGGCGCCCACGACTTCGTCTACCTCGTCGACTTCGGGATCACCCGCTCCATGACGGGCGACGAGAGCGCGGCCCTCACCGGGACCCGCACCCTCATCGGCAGCCTCGACTACATGGCCCCCGAGCGGTTCCGGGGCGAGGGCGGGGTGGGCATCGACATCTACGCGCTGGCGTGCCTGCTCTTCGAGTGCCTCACCGGGAGCCGGCCCTTTCCGCTCGACGGGTTCACCGAGCTCATGACCGCCCACCTGACCTGGACCCCGCCCACGCCGTCGCGCTCGGTGCCGGGCCTGCACGAGGCCTTCGACGCCGTGATCGCCGCGGGCCTGGCCAAGGACCCCGCGCAGCGTCCCGCGAGCGCCGGCGAGCTCGCCGCCGCCGCGCGGGCGGCGCTCGACGCGGGCACCGGGACGACGGTGCCGTCGACCCCGACCACCGCGGCGCCGCGGGAGGAGACGCCCGCGCCGGCGGAGCACATCGTCGACGGCGAGACCCCCGAGATCGCCGAGCGCGCGCGGGCCGGGAGCGAGGCCGGGAAGACCCCGGCCGCCGAGCCCGCGCCGGCCGGGACGTCGTCCGCCGAGCCGGTCCCGTCCGGCGAGCCGGCACCGTCCGAGGAGCCGACGAAGCCCCGCCGCGGCTCCACACAGGCCTCGCCGGCCGCGGCGGCGCTCGACGTGCCGACCACGGCCGTGCCCGCACGGACAGGGGCGGCACCGCACGGCGCCGACACGACGACCGCCCTGCCGCGGCCCGCGGCGCAGGCGGCGGTGGTGCGCGAGGCGCCCGGTCCGCGCACCCGCATCGGGGGGACGCCCCGGCCGGAGACGCCGCCGACGCGCGAGATCGGGCCGCCGGTGCGGGGTGCGCCCCGGCCGCCGACGGGCCGGGCCCACGGACCCGCCGGGGCGGTCCGCGGCGCGGGCGGGGGTCCGCGATCGGCCCAGCCGGCCCAGCCGGCGTCGTCGGCACCGCCGACCCCGCCACGCCCGCCCGCCGGCGAGGGCGTCACGTCCGATCTGCGGGTCGGCGACCCGCGGCGCGGCGCGACCCCGGGCTCGAACGCGGGACCGAACGCGGGACCGAACGGGGGCTCGAGTGCCAGGCCGTCCGCGCGGCCGTCGGCGCCGTCGTCCGCCGCGCCCACCGCGACGTCGACCGGGCGGCCCGCCGCCCGGCCCGCCGGCGGAGCGTCGGCGTCGTCGCCGTCGCTCGCCCCGGTCTCGGTGACCCCGGCCTCCGCACCGGTCTCGACGACCCCGACGGCCCCGACGGCCGCGGCGGACGCGCCGGCCGAGCGGAACACCGTCCGGACGGTCCTCTGGGTCGTCCTGGCCGTCCTCGGGGCCGCGGCGCTGATCGCGGGCGCCGTGTACGTGGCCATCCTCCTGACGCCCGCCGCGGGCTGACCGGAGGTCTCGCGATGGATCACGGCACCACGTCCCGCTCCCCCTTACCCCGGGGTGAGGAAAGCCTGACCCCGGCTCGGGGAAAGGGTGCCCGCGCGGCGATGTCGACGCGGGGCGCCGCAGCGGACCCTGTGATCCGCACCGGGACGACGACAGCGAACACGAGGAGGTCGCTTTGACCATCATCTCCGCCCCGCAGCAGTACAACACCGACGACCTCTTCGTGGACCTGCGCGCCATCGTCGAGCACAACCTCTTCCTCAAGGTCGAGGGCATGAACTTCGCGGGGTCCGTGAAGCTGAAAGCGGCGGCTTCGATGATCGCGGCGGCGCAGGCCCAGGGCCTGCTCAATCCGTGGTCGATCGTTGTCGAGTCCTCGTCGGGCAACCTCGGCGTCGCCCTGGCCATGGTCTGCGCGAACCACGGCTACCGCTTCATCTGCGTCACCGACGACCGCTGCAACGCGCAGACCCGCAAGCTGATCGAGGCCTTCGGCGGCGAGGTCCACGTCGTCGACGTGCCCCACCCCGAGACCGGCCTGCTCGGCGCCCGCATCGAGCACCTCGCCTCGATCTGCGCGAAGAACCCCGACGCCGTGTGGCTCAACCAGTACGAGAACCCGGCCAACGCGGGCGCCCACTACGCCCAGACGGGTCCGGCGATCGCCCACAACTTCCCGCACATCAACGTCGTGTGCGTCGGGGCGGGCACCTGCGGGACGCTGATGGGCACCGCGCGCTGGTTCAAGCAGCACCGCCCGCACGTCAAGGTCGTCGCGATCGACGTCGAGGGCTCGGTGAGCTTCGGCGGCGAGGCCGGCACCCGCCGCATCCCCGGTCTGGGTATGGGCATGACGCCGCCCGCGCTCGACCGCTCGCTGATCGACGACGTCGTCATGGTCCCCGAGACCGAGACCCTGCGGATGTGCCAGCGCCTCGCCATGCGCGGGTTCCTCTTCGGCGGCTCCACCGGCACCGTCGTCGCCGGCGCCCAGGCCTGGCTGAACGAGCACGGCCGGCCGGGGATGACCGCGGTGACGCTGGCGCCCGACTCCGGCGAGCGCTACCTCGACACCGTCTACGCCCCGATGTGGCGCGAGGAGCACTACGGCGCCTACGCGCGCCTGACCGGTCGCTACACCCTGCCCGACCCCGACCAGCTGCCCACGGTGGGAACACCGAACACGCCGACCACGCCGCCCGCCTGATCGTCGGCCGCCGGCTCGCACCGCCCCTGACCTCGTCCTACCGCCCGATCCGCCCTGGGAGCACCACCATGTCGTCCACGATGCAGCCGCCCGCCGCCGGCAACCTCGACCTCCGTCCCGGCCACCCGCCGGTCCTGTGGGTGAACCCCGGTCCCGACCCGGTCGGCTGGGCGGCGTATCACCGCAACGACGTCCGGCAGATCGTCGCCCGCCACGGCTCGGTGCTGATCCGGGGGCTCGGCGTCCGCGACCACGCGCAGACGGCCGCCGTGATGGGGCGCCTCGCGGCGGTCGGCCTGCTGGCCGAGCGCGAGGCCTTCGCGGCCCGCACGGCCCTCGGCAACGGGCTGTACTCGGCCACCCCGTGGCCGTCGACCCAGCAGATGTGCCTGCACAACGAGCTGAGCTACCTGCCCGACCCGCCAGCGTTCATGTTCTTCGCCTGCCTCACGCCGCCCGCCGCCGGCGGCGCCACCCCGGTCGGCGACGCCTCGGCCGTCCTCCAGGCGCTGCCGCCGGCGCTGGTCGCGCGGCTCGACCACGAGGGCTGGATGCTGGTCCGCAACTACAACGATGAGATCGGCGCCTCGTGGGCCGAGGCGTTCGGCACGAACGACCGCGGCGCCGTCGAGCACTACTGCCGCAGCCAGGGCATCGAGTTCACCTGGAACGGCGACGGCCTGAGCACCCGCCAGCGGCGTCGCGCCGTCGTGCGGCACCCCGTCGACGGGCGGCCCTGCTGGTTCAACCAGGTCGCGTTCCTCAACGAGTGGACGCTCGACCCCGACGTCCGCGAGTACCTCGTCGAGTCCTACGGGCCCGACGGCCTGCCGTTCACCACGCGGTTCGGCAACGGCGAGCCGATCGGTGAGGACGTCGTCAACCTGATCAACAACGCCTACGCCGCGCACACCGTGCGCGAGCCGTGGCAGGCGGGCGACGTCCTGGTCGTCGACAACATCCGCACCGCCCACGGCCGCGACCCCTACGAGGGCGACCGCGAGGTCGTCGTGGGGATGGCCGACGCGATCCGCCTCGACGGCGGGGCGGGGCCGGCGGTGCCGGGGCCTCGCCGCTGAGGGGGCCGCTGAGGGGGCCGCTGAGGGAGTCCCTGCTCCTCGGGGTTCGTCGCCGCCACCGCGGGCACAGTGGTGGGGGAACCGGACGAGCACCTGGAGGTCAGCAGGCATGACGGCGAGCGTCGAGACCCTGTCGCGGCACTGGATCGACGGGACCTGGCAGGAGGGCCCGGGAGCGATCCCGGTGGTGAACCCGGCCACCGGGGAGACGATCGCCGAGGTGCCCGCGGGCGGCGCCTCGGAGATCGACACCGCGGTGGTGGCCGCGCGGCACGCCTTCAACCGGTGGGCGGCGACGCCGCTCGCCGACCGGGTGGCGACGGTGCTGGCGATCCGCGAGGGGATCAAGGCGCGCAGTGCGGAGATCGCGGCCTCGATCACCGCCGAGATGGGGTCGCCGACGAAGTTCGCGAACTCGGTGCAGGTCGGCATGCCGATGGCGACCTCGAAGGGCGTCGCCGGGCTCGCCGAGTCGTTCCCGTGGACCGAGGAGATCGGCAACTCGCTGGTCGTGCGCGAGCCCGTCGGCGTCGTCGGGGCGGTGACGCCGTGGAACTACCCGCTGCACCAGGTCGTCGCCAAGGTCGCGCCGGCGCTGGTCGCGGGCTGCACGATCGTGCTCAAGCCCAGCGAGGTCGCGCCGCTGACGGCGAGCATCCTGGCCGAGATCACCGCCGAGGCCGGGCTGCCCGCCGGGGTCTTCAACGTCGTGCACGGCACCGGCCCCGAGGCCGGCGAGGCGCTGGCGAAGCACCCGCTGGTCGACATGGTGTCGTTCACCGGCTCGGTGCCCGCGGGGCGGCGGGTGCAGGAGGTGGCGGCCGGCACCGTCAAGCGGGTCGCGCTCGAGCTCGGCGGGAAGTCCGCCAACATCGTCCTCGACGACGCCGACCTCACCCAGGCCGTCAAGCTCGGCCTCGGCAACTGCTTCATCAACGGCGGGCAGACGTGCACCGCCTGGACCCGCCTGCTCGTGCCCGAGGCGCTGCACGACCAGGTCGTGGAGATGGCCGTCGAGCAGTCCGCCAAGTACACCGTCGGCGACCCGACCGACGAGTCCACGCGCATCGGGCCGATGTCCTCGGACCGCCAGCGCGAGCGGGTCGAGCACTACATCACCCAGGGCGTCGAGGAGGGCGCCGAGCTCGCCGTCGGCGGCCCGGGCCGTCCCGACGGGCTGGAGCGCGGCGCCTACGTCCGTCCGACGATCTTCTCCGGCGTCCGCCCGGACATGACGATCGCCCAGGAGGAGATCTTCGGTCCGGTGCTGTCGGTGATGCCGTACGCCGACGAGGACGAGGCCGTCGAGATCGCCAACGCCACCGTGTACGGGCTCGCCGGTGCGGTGTTCGCGGGGTCGCAGGAGCGCGGGCTGGAGGTCGCCAAGCGGATGCGCACCGGGCAGGTCGACGTCAACGGCGGCGCGTTCAACCCGCTCGCGCCGTTCGGCGGCTACAAGCAGTCGGGCACCGGCCGCGAGCTCGGGCGCTACGGGCTCGAGGAGTTCCTCGAGGTCAAGTCGATCCAGCTCTGAGGACCTCGGCCAGGACCCGGGCGTGGCTGTGCTCGGTGTCCCTGGTCGCGGTCAGCAGGGTGATCGGGCCCGGCGTGTCGCGCAGCGTCGCGAGGGCCGATGCGGCGGGCTCGGCCTCGAGCTCGGCGCGGTAGCGGCGGGCGAACTCGTCGTACTTCGCCGGGTCGTGGGCGAACCATCGCCGCAGCTCGGAGCTGGGCGCGACGTCGCGCAGCCACGTGTCGTGGTCGGCGTCGGCCTTGGCCAGCCCGCGTGGCCAGAGCCGGTCGACGAGCACGCGCGTGCCGTCGTCGTCGCTGCGCTCCTCGCGCACCCGCTTCACCTGCACCGTCATCGTCGGGGATGGTGCCGTACGTGACGACCGACCGGGGCGACCGGCACCGCGCGCCTGCCGGGGTCGCGGCCCTCGCCGAGGCGACCCCTGCGACGCGCGACCGGCTGGTCGACGCGGTGCGCGCGGCGGCGATCGTCGTGGTGGTCCTGTGGCACTGGGTGGGGTCGCTGACCCACCGCGGCCCGGACGGCGTGGTCGTCATGCCGAACCCGGTCGACGCCGTACCGCTGGGGTGGGCGGCGACGTGGGTGCTGCAGGTGATGCCGGCCTTCTTCGTCGTCGGGGGGTTCGCGAACCTGGCCGGGTGGGACGCGGCCGGGCGGCGGGCCGGGGTGTTCCTGCGGCGCCGGGGGCGCCGGCTGCTGGCGCCGGTGGCGGTGTGGGTGGGTGCGTGGGCCGTCGTCGAGGGCGTCGCGACGGCGGCCGGGGCGTCGACGCCGCTGGTGGCCCGGTTCCCGGGCGTGCTGACGCCGTTGTGGTTCGTCGGGGTCTACGCGCTGGTCACGGCCCTGGTGCCGGTGACGGCGGGGTGGCACCGGCGGGCGCCCGGGGGGACGCTCGTCGCGCTGGTGGTCGTGACCGCTGTGCTCGAGGCGCTCCGGGCCGCCCTGCCGATCCTCGGGTGGCTCTCGTCGGCGCTGGTGTGGGTGCTCGTCCACCAGATCGGCTACCTCTGGCGGGACCACGGGCGGGTCCCGCGCGGGGTGGGCGTGGCGGTCGCCGGGGTGGGGCTCGGGCTGCTCGTCGTGCTGACGGGTGCGCTCGGCTACCCGCGGTCGATGGTCGGGGCGAACCTGTGGCCGACGACGCCGGCGGTCGTCGCCCTGGGCATGCTGCAGCTCGGGCTCGCGCTGCTCGTCGCGCCCGCCGCCGACCGGCTGCTGCGCCGGCGCCGACCGTGGCGGTGGGTCGTGGCGGTCAACGCGACGGCGCTGACGCTGTTCGTGTGGCACATGACGGCCTTCGCCGCGGTGTTCCTCGTGGTGGAGCGCCTGGGCGCGGCGCCGGGCGGGGTGCCCGACGCGGGGTGGCTGCTCGCCCGCCCGTTCTGGCTGGCGGCGCCGGCGGTGGTGCTGTTCGTCCTCGTGGCGGCGTTTCGGCGGGCAGAGCTGCGGTAGGCGGCAGCGGGAGCTCCTCGGCCGCTGCCCGCGCGGCGTCCTCGGTGGGGAAGCTGTCGAGCAGGAGCTGCGCCTGGCCCGTCGCCTCCCACGTCATCCCGTGGTCGTCGCCCTGGGCTGCCGGTCCCAGGGCGCGCCCCGCGGACACGATCAGGACTCGTGGGGCCAGTTGAGGGTCGTCGACCGGTGCGGGTCCCGGAGAACCCGCTCCAGCTCCGCGAGCCAATCGCGCATCTTCCAGCCCTCGGCTTCCGGGGCGTAATCGAGTCCGAAGCGATGGACGACCTGCAGCGTGTCGGCCTCACCGGCGGTGCCGTCGAGGATTCGACGGACTTCAGCGGCGGCTTCCATCCGCTGCTCGGGCGACGACTCTCGACAGAACGCCCTGACCGTCTCCTCCGGTGTCCCGTGCTCCTCCTGGAAGTCCTGGTGGAAGTAGGCACCGAAGAGCGTCCACAGCTCGCTCCACTCCTCGGCCTGCGGGTCGATGTCCACGATCTCTCCTACGGTCGCGGGTAGGACGTCAGGATGCGGTAGCCGTCCGGCATCGCGACGTCACGGACGAGGACCACGCGGGAGACCGTGGCGTCGGTGACGTCTCCGAGCCCAGCAGCGGTCCTCGGTGCCAGACGACCGATGGGCTCGTCGTGCGCCAACTCGAATCGTCCCGGTCTCCTGGGATCGCTCTGGAGCCATCGGTCGATCGCGGCTCGGTTGGCGGCGATGTTCTCGTGGACGGCGCGCTCGGCGGTCTGCCGGTCGGTGTAGGTCGACACGGCGCCCGGCCGGTCCATGCTGGCCTGGCGGTCGAGCAGATCCTGGTCGCTCGCGCCGACGTGGGCGCGGCTCGGGTCGAGGGTGTGCCCACCCGCGTCCTCGTGCCGCTGGAGCCCGCCCCCGGGCGCGAGGGGTGTGTGATCGCCCGGCGCGGGGTCGGGCGCGAGGTCGCGGAGGCGACCGAGCTTGCCGAGCCCCTTGCCGCCCAGGGCGGCGGCGATGACGCCCGGGCTGCGGCCGACGGCCTCGTCCAGGCCGCCGGTCTGGTACGAGTCGACGACCGGCGCAACGGTGCCCTGGACCATCGTCCCGACGGCGCCGAGCGGGTCGGTCACGGCCGCCTGGGTGGTCTCCCAGGTGCCCTTCCACGTGTCCCCGAAGCCGGGGTCGAAGACGTCTACGTGGTCGAGGACGCCACCGACGGTGTTCGCGACCTCGTCGACGACGTCCCCGCCGGCCTTGACCAGCCCGTCCCACGCGTTGCCGTCGGGTGGCGCGGCGGCCGGCGCGGTGGGGGACAGGCCGGCCAGGACCGCCCCGGCGGCGTCGAGGGCCCGCGCCGCGTCCTCGGCCGCGGTCCGCGCCCGGTCCTCCGCCGAGGTCATGATCGCGGCGCCGTCGGTGATCGCGACCCGGCCGGACTCCCGCGCCGCGTCCGCCGGCGCGCCCGACCCCGCGCCGACGAGCAGCGCCTGGCCCTGCAGCGCCATCCGCTCGCCCTCGAGCCAGTCCTGCTGCGCCCGGCGGAGCTCGGCGGCGAACGCGCGCAGCGGCCCGACGGCGGCGCGGACGGCGCCGGCGGTGGTGCGGCTGCCGGTGGCGGCCGTGCCGACGGCCGTTGCGGCGAGCACCGCGGCGGACCCCGACCACGTGGCCGTCGCGGCCCGACCGTGCGCCGCCACGGCGTCGCCGACCGTGGCGAGGTCCTGCGCGGCGCGGTCGAGGGCGTCGGCGGCGACCTCGACGGCCGCCGGGTCACCCGGCACCCCGGGCATCAGGGCCCGCCGAGGCCGGGCAGCACGACGGCAGGTCCGGGGGCGGCGCCCGGTCGACCCAGCCCGCCCGCGGCGCCCACGTCGTCGGTGACGTAGGTGGTCGCCGAGCCCTCGAGGGACGCCGCGGCCTCGCTCACCCGCCCCGACACCGCGCGGACCGCGCCGTCCAGCCCCTGCCCGAACCGCGCCGCCGCCGTCCCCAGCGGCTCCACCCCGCACGCCCCGGCTGCGGAGGTCGCGGCGGCGGACGCCACCCGGCCCGCCCTGGCCAGCGCCTCCGCGTCGCCGCGCAGGGCGACCGCGCCGGCGCGCAGCTCGTCGGGGCTGACGTCGAACCCCTCGCCCGGTGCGGTCACGCGGCCCCCGTCCGATCACGTCGTCGATCGGAGAGTGGCAGAGGCACGCGGCCCGTAGGGCGCGTTCGGAGGAAGTCGGGGGCGCGGTCGCGCTACCCCGCGTCCGCGCGCTCGTCGAGCCCGAAGTGCTCGCTGAGCCAGTCCACGCACTCGTGGATGAAGCGCACGCGGTTCTCGGTGCGCTGGATCTCGTGGCCCTCGTCGTCGAAGAGCAGGTAGCGGAAGGGCACGCCGGCGGCCTTGGCCCCGTGCACGGCGAGCTCGGCCTCGTGGACGGGCACGTTGGTGTCCCACTTGCCGTGCACGACGAGCAGGGGCGCGCGCAGGTGCTCCATGCGGTGCACCGGGGAGAGCTCGCGCAGCAGGTTGCGGTCGTGGATCGGGTGGCCGTACTCGCCGACCGCGGCGTCGGCGATCCACGGCTCGGTGCGGGCGAAGAAGGTCTCGAAGTCGGCCATCCCGCACACGTCGATGCCGACGGCGAAGAGCTCGGGGTGGTTCACCAGCGCCGCGAGCGTCAGGTAGCCGCCGTAGGAGCGGCCCATGACGCCGACGCGGTCGGGGTCGGCGACCCCGCTGTCGACGAGGTGCTCGACGCACGTGGCCACGTCACGGATCGCCGCGAAGCGCCCGGCGCCGTTGTCGGCGTTGACGAAGGAGCGTCCGAACCCCGAGGAACCGCGGACGTTCGCGGCGTACACGGCGATCCCACGGGCGAGGATGTGCTGGTAGAGCGGGGTGAAGACCGGGCGCTCCTGCGCCTCGGGCCCGCCGTGCAGGAAGATCACCGTCGGCAGCGGCCCGGCGTGGCCCCGCGGGCGGTAGAGCCAGCCGGGCAGGCGCAGGCCGTCCGGGGTGGCGACGACCTCGAGCGTCGGGTGCACCAGCTGCCCCGGCGACCACCGGGGCTCCTCCTGCGGACAGATCAGCGCCGTGGTGTCCGAGGACAGCTCGTGGCACCACACGGCCGCCGGCACATCGGGGGACTGGATGCCCATGACCAACGAGTCGCTGTCGTGGCTGAACACGGCGTGGGTCACGACGTCGCCGGGCGGGGCGTAGGACGAGCACTTGCCGGCGGCGATGTCGAGCAGGTCGACCTCGCTGCGCCCCTCGACGTTCCACACGAGCGCGGCGAGCGAGGCGTCCTCGGTGAGCGCGAAGCGCTCGAGGTCGGCGTCGGTGCGCTCGGCGAGGACCTCGGGGGTCATCGGGCGCGCGTCGGTGGCGACGTCGACGCGGACCAGCGCTGCCCGCTCGCGTCCGCCGTCGGTGAGCAGGTACATCTGCGTGCCGTCGGGGCAGAAGCGGCCGGCGACGACGCTGGAGTTCCAGGTGATGGCCACCGAGTGCTCGACGGCGCCCGGGGGCCCGCCGGGGCCGCGGTTGCTGTCGATCTCGTGCCAACCCTCGGTGCCGTCGAGGTCCACGATCCCGACGTGGCGGGAGCCCCGCCGGCCGCGGCGCAGCAGCACGCGGCGGCGGTCCCGGCTGACGTCGAGGATCTGCAGGGCGTGCCCGGACCCGACGCGCTGGCGCTGCCCGGTGTCGGCGTCGACCAGCCAGGCCGTCGTCGTCTCGACGTCGGACTCGGTGATCGCGAGCACGGACCCGGTGTGCGTGAAGCGGTCGAGGGTGACCGCGCCGCGGTCGGCGTCGCCGACACCGCGCACGGGCCTCAGATCGCTCCCGTCGGGCCGCACGATCGCGACGTTGGTGCGCTCGCCGCCGTCCGGGGCCGTCTCGATCGCGAGCCAGGCGCCGTCGGGGGACCAGCGCACGGTGGAGACGAGGTCGTCGCCCGTGTCGAGGGACCACTCCTCACCGGTCGCGCGCCGGTGCAGGCGGACCTGCGGGCGCCCGTCGCCATCCCAGACGAAGGCGATCGCGGTGCCGTCGGGGGAGGGGCTGGGTGACCAGCAACGCGTGGCGCTGATCCACTCGTCCACCGCCCCGGGCCCTCCTCCAGTCGCGCACGATCCGCCGTCGTCGGGCACCGTACCCAGCGCGCGACTAGGTGATGCCGTGGGCCTGCAGCCACATCTCCAACAGTGCGACCTGCCACAGGGCGTTGGCCCCGAGGTTGGTCCGGCCGGAGTTCGGGTCGTCGAGCATCTCGGTGACGGCCTCCGGGCGGAAGAGCCCGCGCGACCTGGCCGCCGGGTCGCTCAGCGCGCCCCGCACGCGTTCGAGGACCGGCCCCGAGAGCTGCCGGATCGCCGGCACCGGGAAGTAGCCCTTCTTCCGGTCGATGATCTCGTCGGGCAGCACGCCGCGGGCCGCGGCCTTGAGCACGCCCTTGCCGCCGTCGGCGAGCTTGTACTCCGGCGGGCACGCGCCCATCGTCTCGACGAACTCGTGGTCGAGGAACGGCACGCGCGCCTCGAGGCCCCAGGCCATGGTCATGTTGTCGACGCGCTTCACCGGGTCGTCGACCAGCATGATCGTGGTGTCGAGGCGCAGGGCCGCGTCGACGGCGGAGTCCGCGCCGGGCCGGCCGAAGTGCTCGGCGACGAACGCGCGACTGACGTCGTCGTCGACCAGCGCCTCGGCGGTCAGGAGCTGGGCGACCTCGCTGTGCGGGCGGTCGAAGAACGCCTTCTGGTACGCGTCGAGGGCGCCGTCGCGCGGGATGCCGGCCAGCGGCGGGTACCAGTCGTAGCCGCCGAGGATCTCGTCCGCGCCCTGCCCGGACTGCACGACCTTGATCGACTTCGAGACCTCGCGCGAGAGCAGGTAGAAGGCGACGACGTCGTGGCTGACCATCGGCTCGGCCATCGCCGCGACCGCGCCCTCCAGCGCGTCGTCGGTCTCGTGCTTGGGCACCGTGAACCGCGTGTGGTCGGTGCCGTAGGTCTTCGCGACGAGGTCGGAGTAGTCGAACTCGTCGCCCCGCTCGCCGGCCTCGGACTCGAAGCCGATCGAGAACGTCTTGAGGTCCTTCTGGCCCATCTCGGCGAGCAGGGCCACGACGATCGACGAGTCGATGCCGCCGGAGAGCAGCACGCCGACCGGGACGTCGGCGACCATGCGCCGTTCGACAGCGGTGCGCAGCGAGGCGAGCGCGGTCTCCGCCCACTCCTGCTCGGTCTTCTCGCCGTGGCGCGTGAACTGCGGGGTCCAGTACAGCCAGTCGTCGGTGCCGCCGTCGGGGGAGACCGTGCGGACCGTCGCGGGCGGCAGCTTGCGGACGCCCTGCAGGATCGTGCGCGGCGCGGGCACCACCGAGTGGAAGCTCATGTAGTGGTGCAGGGCGACGCGGTCGACGTCGGTGTTGAGCCCGCCGCCCGCGAGCAGCGCCGGCAGCGACGACGCGAAGCGCAGCGCGCCGGGCACCTGCGCGACGTAGAGCGGCTTGATGCCCAGCCGGTCGCGGCCGAGGACGAGCTCGCCGGTGCGCCGGTCGGCGACGGCGAACGCGAACATGCCCTTGAAGTGCTCGACGCAGGCCTTCCCCCAGCGGTGGAAGGCCTTGAGCAGCACCTCGGTGTCCGAGGTCGAGAAGAACCGGTAGCCCTCGGCGTGCAGCTCCTCGCGGAGCTGCTTGTAGTTGTAGATGATGCCGTTGAACACGGCGGTCAGGCCGAGCTCGGAGTCGACCATCGGCTGGGCGCCGGTCTCCGACAGGTCGATGATCTTCAGCCGCTGGTGGGCGAGGGCCAGGGGCCCGTGCCCGACCACACCCCAGCCGTCGGGTCCGCGGGGCTCGAGGACCTGGGCCATGTCGAGGACCGCCCCGACCTCGGCCGCCCGGCCGTCGAAGCGGAACTCACCGGCGATGCCGCACAAACTCTGCCTCCTCCGGTCACCCGCGCCGTCAGCGCAGGATCCAGGTGTCCTTCGACCCGCCACCCCGCGAGGAGTTGACCACGAGCGAGTCGGCGGGCGCGACCCGTGTCAACGGGGTCGGGAGCACGGTGGGGGTCGGCGCGAGGACGACGAACGCCCTCAGGTCGACGACCCGCGGCTCCAGCGCCGCGCCCGTGAACGTGGGGTGCGTGGAGATTCGGATGGTCTCCTGGGCGACGAAGCCGTTCGGGTCCGCGCGCACCGCCGCCGCGGCCTCCTCGAGCTCCCGCTCCTGCGCGTGGGGCCCGATGATGATCCCCTGCCCGCCGTAGCCGTCGACCGGCTTGAGGACGAGCTCGGACAGGTGCTCGAGGACGTACTCGCGCTGCTCCGGTTCGGCGCACGACCAGGTCGGGACGGCCGCGAGCGTCGCCTTCTCGCCCAGGTAGTACTCGGTGAGGGCGGAGATGAAGGGGTAGACGCCCTTGTCGTCGACGAGCCCGTTGCCCGGCGCGTTCGCGAGGGTCAGGCGTCCGGTGCGCACGGCGTCCTGGATCGGCTCGCCGAGGCGGACACCGCTCGCGTCGGTGGCCTCGAACAGGACCTCCTCGTCGATGCGCCGGTAGACGACGTCGACGGGGCGCCCGCTCTCCGCGATGGTGATCATCCCGGCGGCCGCGCGGAGCTCGCCCGGCGTGAGCAACGGCACGCCCATCTCCTCGGCGAGCATGCGGTGCTCGAAGTACGCGGCGTCGCTCGGCCCCTCGGTGACGACGGCCAGCACCGGGTTGCTCCCCGCGGCCGGCGGCGCGCACGCCAGCAGCGCGTCGCGCAGCATCGCCGGGCCGTCGTCGGCGTCGAGGACGCCGTTCGGGGCCTGCAGCTCGGGCAGCACGCTGCGCACCACGCGACGGTCGGCCATGGCGAACCCGATGCCCGACGGGATGCGCAGGTTGTCCTCGAGGACCTTCCACTCGCCCTCGCCGTCGCAGACGAGGTCCAGGCCGCTGACCAGCGCCCGCACCGCGCCGGGGTGCAGGTTCATCGCGGCCTCGTGCGGACGGGGCAGCCAGCGCAGCGCGCCCTCGGGCAGCACCCCGTCGCGCAGACACGCGCGCTCGCCGTGCAGGTCCTGCAGCAGCGCCTCGCACGTCCGCGCCCGCTGGACCAGGCCCTCGGTGAGCGTCGTCCACTCGCCGGCGGTGATCAGTCGGGGCACGAGGTCGAGCGGGAAGAGCCGCTCGGCGTCGTCGGACTGCGGGAAGAACATGCCGCGGGCGCGCTGCTCGGCGTCGCGGCTCTTCTCGTGCACCAGCAGCCCGGACGGCCCGATCCGCTCGAGGGTGGACACGAGCCACGAGTACGCCGGGCGCACGGTGCCGTCCTCGGCGACGGCCTCGTCGTACCCGGGCGAGGCGTAGTCGGCGAGCATCACCGGGGCGACGGTCGCCGAGACCGGCGCGTCGACCGGCGAGTCCGGGGCGCCGCGGGTCTCGGCGACGAGCATGTCGACGACGGCCTCGAGGTTGCCGCTGCGGTTGGCGCGCTGCCGCTGCCGCGCGGCCCAGCTGCCCCGGGCGAGCGCCTCGAGGGCCAGCTCCTCGACGACCGCGCGGTCGCCGGCCTCCTCGAGGTCGTCGGCGAGGTGGGCGAGCATGAGGCGCACCGCCCGCGACGGCGGCACGAGCTCGCGGCCCGGCACGTCGACGAGGTCGCCCTCGAGGCCCGAGCGCGCCGCTCGCCAGCTCGCGGCGCGCAGCAGCTCGGAGCGGTACTGCGGCGTCGGACGGCCCTCGAGGTGGGCGCGCACCCCGTGGCGCACGAGCGCGCGCGACAGCCCGGCGAGGAGCACGACGCCGTCGACGCTCGGGCTCGCGTCGCAGATGCGGACCTCGACCGTGTCCTGGTGCGCCGAGGGCCGCATGTCGAAATAGACCATGCCGGGGTCGGACATGGTCCCGGAGGCGAGCAGGTCGGCGATGAGCGCGTCGTACTCGGCGGCGTCGCGCAGGGGCGCCGGCGGACCGGCGGTGGGCCAGCGGTGCCAGGCGAGGGTGCGCGAGCTCGCGTAGCCGGTGTCCTCGCTCTTCCAGAACGGCGAGCTCGCCGAGAGCGCGAGCAGGATCGGCAGCCACGGCGCGCTGTGCTGCATCACGGTGATCGCCGCGTCCCGGTCGGGGACGTCGACGTGCACCTGGGTGCCGCAGATCTGCTGCTCGAAGGCGAGCACCTGGTACTCGTCGCGCATCCGCTCGTAGCGCGGCGAGGGCGTGATGCCCTCGGCGGAGCCGTCGATCAGCGGGACGCTGCCGGCGCCGACGACACCCAGGCCGTGGTCGTCGGCGATGTTCGCGAGCATCCCGCGCAGCCGCACCAGGTCGGTGCGCAGGTCGGCGAGGTCGGAGGTCGGCGCGGAGTTGGTCTCGATGATCGAGGGCTTGAGCTCGGCGGCGAACGCCCCTTGGACACCGTCGTCGAGCGCCTGCAGCTCGTCGAGCATCTCGGGCACGCGCGGCACGGCCGAGCGCGTCTCGAGGTCGACGAGGTGGAACTCCTCCTCGACACCCATGACGACCTCGTGCGCGGGGGCCAGCCGATGGTCCGACGAACGCCTTGCCATAGCGGGCCAACCTACGATCGATGTGTCACGGCGATGTTTCCGAGCGCGTCCCCACTACCCCCGCGGCGGTCCGCATCACACCTGACAGACTGCGCGGGTGCGCGTCTTCCTCGGATCGGACCACGCGGGTTTCGAGCTCAAGGCCCACCTGCTGCGCGAACTGGCGCAGGCGGGGCACGACGTCGTCGACGTCGGGCCGGCCGAGTTCGATCCGAACGACGACTATCCGCCGTACTGCGTCGAGACCGGTCGCCGGACCGTCGCCGAGCAGGGCGCCCGGGGCGTCGTCATCGGCGGGTCGGGCAACGGCGAGCAGATCGCGGCGAACAAGGTGCCCGGCTGCCGCGCCGCGCTGGCCTGGAGCGTCGAGACCGCGCAGCTCGCCCGCAAGCACAACGACGCGCAGGTGGTCGCCGTGGGCGCGCGGATGCACAGCCTCGAGCAGGCCACCGAGATCGTGACCGCGTTCCTCGCCACCGGGTTCGAGGGCGGCCGCCACCAGCGGCGCATCGCCATGCTCACCGCCTACGAGCAGACGGGCGAGCCCCCGGCGCTGCCGCAGGACTGAGGGCACCGGCCGCGGGGTAGGCACGCCGGGTGCCCGAAGGCCACACCATCCGCCGTCTCGCGAGCACGCACACGCGGCGGTTCGTCGGGCACGAGGTCGCGGTGTCGTCGCCGCAGGGTCGCTTCGCCCGCGACGCCGAGCTCGTCGACGGCCGGGTGCTGCGCGCCGCCGACGCCCACGGCAAGCACCTGTTCCACGTCTACGCCGACGACCTCGTCGTCCACGTGCACCTCGGGCTCTACGGCAAGTTCTCCACGCACCGCGGCGACGTGACGCCCCCGCGCGGGCAGGTGCGCATGCGCATGGTCGGTCCGACGCACTGGGCCGACCTGCGCGGTCCGATCGCCTGCGAGGTGCTCACCGAGGGCGAGGTCGACGGCCTGCGCTCTCGCCTGGGCGCCGATCCCTTGCGCGACGACGCCGACCCCGAGACCGCCTGGGCCCGCATCTCCCGCTCGCGCGCGCCGCTGGCGACGTTGCTCATGGACCAGTCGGTGATCGCCGGCGTCGGCAACGTCTATCGCGCCGAGGTCCTCTTCCGGCACGGCCTCGACCCGCTGCTGCCCGGCCGCGAGCTCGGGCGGGAGCGGTGGGAGGCGGTGTGGGGCGACCTCGTGGCGCTCCTCGCCGACGGCGTGCGCCGCGGCGCGATCGACACCGTGCGTCCCGAGCACCGCTCCTGTGATCACGCGCACGACCAGCCGCACGGTCGCAGCTGTGGCCGTGAGGTGTACGTGTACCGCCGCACGGGCCAGCCGTGCCGCGTCTGCGGCACCGAGGTCTCGAAGCGCACGCACGCGAGTCGCAACCTGTTCTGGTGCGCTCGATGCCAGTCCGCGACCTGACCGTTACGTTTCGCGCCCCGCGACCGATGCGTCACTCAGGAGGGTGACGCGTGCCCCGTCCGGGGTGGGGGTCCGGGACGCGCGTCGTCCGATCGAGTTGACTGTGTCCGGGTCGTACGGCCCGACGAGGGAGGTGGGCGTGGCCCGGGAGAGGCAGCGGACCGGGGCTCGATCCACCGAGGGTCGCCCGCGTCGCCCGCGGTGGCAGCTGACCACCCGCTCGCGGTTCTCGGTCCTGCTCGGTGTCGCGGGCCTCGCGGTGGCCGGCGTGCAGCTCGTGATGCTCAGCGATCCGCCGACCGTCGTGCAGCTCGTCGTCGTCGCCTTCTGGAGCCTCGTGGGCTTCGGGTACCTCTGCTCCGCAGCCGCCCAGCAGCTCTTCGCGCGACGCAAGCCCGCGCCGGCTCCCGTCGCCGCGGCGCCGGTCGAGGAGATCGTGCCGGTGCCGGTGCGCCCGGCCCGGCCCCGGCCGCGGCGGGAGGAGGCCGGTGCGGCCCCTCGTGGTGACGGGGAGCAGCCCGATCGTCCCGAGCCGGCGGCGACGCGCGATCGAGCGCGGACCGAGGCGGTGCGGCCGCCTGCTCCGGCGTCCTCCGCGGCGGCTCCCACGTCGGGCCCGCCCCGGCCGGCCGCGTCAGGAGCCCCGGTGTCGGCGGAGGCCGGCGGGTCCACGCGGGTCGCGATCCGGTCCAAGCGGCCGGCCTCCGCGGCGACCGCGGTGACGCCGTCCACGACCACGGCCACGTCGGCGCCCACCACGACGTCCACCACGTCCACCACGACGTCCACCACGACCTCGGTCGCGACCCCGCGCGCTGCCGCGCACCGCGGTGCGCCGACGCGCCCGGGTACCGGCCCGGCACCCGCGCCCACCGCCGCGGTGCCCGCCGCCGCGGTGCCCGCCGCGCCGCACCCGCCGAGACCGGCCGGGACGCCGCCCCGGACCCCGGCCCCCTCCGTCGCCCCGACGATGGCCCCGTCCGTGCCCCCGTCCGTGCCCCCGTCCGTGCCCCCGGCGGCTGGCGCGTCCGCTGCCCCGCCCTCGCCGGCCCGGCCCGCCGCGCAGGCGCCCCGCGCGGGGCGTCCGGCACCCGCCGCCACGCCCTTCGCCGAGGACCGCACCGACGCCTTCCGCGTCCGGTCCGCTCCCGCGCGGCGGGCCGCACGGCACGACGCCGACGGGACGGCCCTGGCCGGGCTGGACAGCTTCGCCTCGGCACTGTCGTTCGGTGCGCCGAGCGCGGGCGGCGCGACCGGCCGGTCGCGCCGGTACAGCCCGACCGGCGAGCACCCGGCGGTCGACCCGCTCGCGGCGCCCCCCGACCCCGCGCCGGCGCCGCGGACGTCGTCGCCGTTGTCGGGCCCGCTGCCCACCGCGCCGGCCACCCCGTCGGCCACCCCGTCGGCCACCCGCAGCCGCCACGCCGCCGACGACACCCCGCCGCCCCGGCGGGCCCGGCACGCGGCCGACGTCGAGGACCCGGTGGCGGCGCGCCGCGGCCGGCCCGGGCCGAACGCGGGGCGCCACGCGACCCCGGCCGGCACCCCGGGCTCGGGACGGTAGCCTCGCGGGTGCCCGATCCGTCCCCTTCGTGAGGAACGTGATGACCGAGCCCGCCGAGCGCACCGACCCCACCGAGGGCGCCTCCGAGCCCGGGGTGACCACGCACCGGCCCTGGATCCGCGTCGTCACGATCGTCGTCCTCGCGGTGTTCGTGCTGGCGACCCTGGTGAGCGCGCTCGCCCTGTAGGCAGGATCGCGGGCGTGGACCCCGACGAGCTGCTCGCCCGCATGCGGGAGGTCTGCCTCGCGCTGCCCGAGGCGACCGAGAAGGTCAGCCACGGCTCGCCGTCGTGGTTCGTGCGCAGGATGTTCGCGAGCTGGGTCCCGTACCACCACGGGGACGAGCACCTCGCGATCTGGGTGGCCGCGCCCGAGGGCGCCCAGCAGGACATGGTCGACGCCGAGCCCGCCCGCTTCTTCGTGCCGCCCTACGTCGGGCACCGGGGCTGGCTCGGCCTGCGCCTCGACGTCGAGCCGGGCGGGCCGGACTGGGACGAGGTCCGCGGGGTCGTCACCGACGCCTACCGCTGCGTGGCCCCGAAGCGGCTGGTCGCGCAGCTCGACCCGACGGCTTGACCTCGACCTTGCTCGAGGTCACACCCTGTCCGTCATGAGCACCGACCTGCCGCCCCTGCCCGACGACGCGACGCGGGTGCTGGCCGTCGCCGCCCACCCCGACGACCTCGAGTACGGCACCGCCGCCGCGGTCGCCCGGTGGACCGCCGAGGGGAAGGACGTGTCGTACCTGCTGGTCACGCGCGGCGAGGCCGGCATCCACGACCTCCCGCCGGCGAAGGCCGCCGTCGTGCGCGAGGACGAGGAACGCCGCAGCGCGGCCGCGGTCGGGGTGCGCGACGTGCGCTTCCTCGACGACCACCGCGACGGCGTCGTCGTCGAGGGCCCGGCACTGCGCCGCGACATCGCGCGGGAGATCCGCCGGGTGCGCCCGGAGCTTGTCGTCGTCAACAGCCACCACGAGACGTTCGGGCCGGGCCTGTGGAACAGCGCCGACCACCGGGCGGTCGGGCGCGCGACGATCGACGCCGTCGGCGACGCGGGCAACCGCTGGATCTTCCCCGAGCTCGTCGACGAGGGCTTCGAGCCGTGGCCGGGAGTGCGGCACGTCGCGGTGGCCGCGTCGACGCAGCCGACCCACGTCGTCGACGTGACGGGGTACCGGGAGGCCGCGATCGCCTCGCTCGCCGAGCACGCGACCTACCTCGCGGCCCTCGACCCGCGCCCGGTCGCCGAGCAGGCCCGCGAGGTCGTGGTGATGACGACGGGGGGCGACGGCCCGCCGCGCGTGGCGTTCGAGGTCTTCGGCTGACCGTCAGCCCGGGAACAGGCCCTGCGCCACGCGCCCGTCGGCGGGGGAGGCGGGGGACGGGGGTGTCGTCGGCGGGGTCGGCGGACCGGCCGCGGCGAGGGCCGGCAGCACCCCGCGGGCGTGGCCGTCCGCGTTCGGGCCGCCGGCGAGGAGCGCCTCGCTGTCGGTGAGGGAGGTCAGCCAGGGCGCGGTCGAGCAGACGCCGTGCCCGGCGAACGCCGGGCGGACGTCGACGAAGCGCAGGCCGGCGGCGGTGACCCGGCCGGCGAGCACGGCGTCGAGCCGGTCGACGGCGTCGTCGATGCGGGCCGCGCGGGCGGCGTCGGCGGGTCCCTGGGGACAGGCCCTGCCCTCGGCGAGGTGGGGGTAGCCGGTGACGGTCACCGCGGCGCGGGGCGCGCGGGCGCGGATGTCGCGCAGCGCGGCGTCGAGGGCGCCCGGCAGGGTCCGCAGGGCGCGGTCGAAGCGGCCCAGGGCGGTGTCGCAACGTGCCGGCGTGCCGGCCGAGGAGCACGCGGCGGCGAGCGCGCCGAGGCCGGTGGCGTCGGCGCCGACGGTCGCGGTGACGATCTCGGTGGTGGGGGTGAGCGAGGTGAACTGGCCGTTGCCGCCGCCGGTGGACGACGAGCACGCGCGCGAGGTCCACGACGTCTCCGCGGCGGCGCGCGCGAGCAGCGGGGGATAGGCGACGCCGCTGCGCCGGCAGGTGCCCGACGCGGCCTCGACCACGCCGGCCGCGGTCCCGGCGGCCCAGGAGTCGCCGAGCGCGACCCGCCGGTTGCCGTCGCCGCCGCTGGTCGGGCTGCCCGCGACCGCGGTCCCGGCGCCCAGCGTGAGCGCCGTCGCCACCAGCGCCGCGACCACCACCGACCGACAGCCCATCCCCGCCCCCGATCACCGTCACGATCACGCCGTCCGACGGCGGTCAGTGTCGGTGTCGACGCCCACAGGAGGCAGGGCCGTCACGCCATCGAGGTGGCGCCACCACCCACACGGGGTGCGCTGCGCGCAGGTGAGCAGAAAGAAGTGCTCCAGCACTCCTTTCTGCTCACGAGCGCGGAGCGCACTAGGCGGCGGTGCGGGCGAGGTCGAGGGTGGCGAGGTACCAGTCGAGGAACGCCTCCACCGACGCCTCGACCACCGGCGAGAGCGGGCCCGGGCGGTAGCCGCGCGAGGCGATGCCGGCGTAGTTCTTCTCGCACAGCACCCAGTCCTGCTCCGAGGTCGCGCGCCACACCGCGGCGAGGGCGTCGGTGTCGACCGTCGCGTCGCGGTCGACGAGGAAGCAGAGCTCGACGTCGGTGGTCGCGGCGTCGATCGGGGTCAGACGCGTGGTCACCGCGTAGTCGGCGTTGGCGTGTGCCCACAGGTTGGGCAGCGAGATCACCCGCAGGCTGCCGACGTCGGGGTCGGTCAGCGTCCCCATCGGCGGGGCGAGCGGGCGGCCGTCGAGGGTCTCGGACAGGAAGCCGTCGCGCAGGGGCAGCCGCGCGATCCGGTAGGGGGCACCGCCGGGGAAGTTGACGTCCTCGCCGGGCAGGCCCTGCGCGGTCCAGCGGGTGCGCGCGGCGGCGAGCGCGCGGTCGTAGCGCGGATTGGTGCGCACGTCGCCGTTGACACCGACGTCGAAGTTCGACAGCGAGAACTCGGGGTGGCTGCCGGCGCAGTGGTAGCACTCGCGATTGTTCTCGACGAGCGTCTTCCAGTTCGCGGCGACGCGGTAGTGCTCGCGCACGGCGATGCGGGCGTCGGCGAGCCCGTGCGGGCCGAGGCGGGGCTCGAGCGCTTCCGCGAAGGGACCGAAGTCCGGCGGATCGTCGGCCAGGCACACGAACACCAGCCCGGCGGTCTCGCGGACGGCCACGGGCGCGAGCCGGTAGGACGACGTCGCGAAGCAGTCGCCCATGAGCCGCGCCGAGCGCAGCGTCCCGTCCAGGGCGTAGACCCACTGGTGGTACGGGCAGACGAACGCCTTGACCTGCCCGCGGTCGTCGGGCGCGACGCGCGAGCCGCGGTGGGCGCACACGTCGTGGTGGGCGTGCAGCGCACCGCCCTGACCGCCCTCGCCGCGCACGACGATGACGCGGTCGCGCCCGACGTCGACGGTGAGGTAGCGGCCGGGCGCGTCGAGCTCGGCGGTGTGCCCGGCGAAGAGCCACTGCCCGGCGAAGACCCGGTCGAGGTCGGCGGCGTAGACGTCCGGGTCGGTGTAGGCCGCCTGCGGCAGCGACCAGCCCGGCGTGCGGGAGACGAGATCAGACATGGAAGGCACGTCCCCAGCTCGGGTCGGTCAGCGCGGGGCGGTCGAGGGCGAACGTGCCGATGGGGTGCCGGGTGGTCCCCGTCGTCGCGAGGTCGGCGGCGATCCGGCCGAGCAGCGACGCGAACTTGAACGCGTGCCCGGCCCCGACGAGGACGCTGACGCGCGTGCCGGGCAGCGTGTCGACGACGTAGTGCTGGTCGGGCGGGATCGTGTAGAGGCAGGTCTTCGTGGAGAGCTCGGGGCCGCCGAAGCCGGGCAGGTGCTCGGCGAGGAAGGCCTCCTGGCGCTTCTGGCGCAGCGGGTCGGGGTCGTAGGTGCGGGTGTCGGCGGTGACCTCGTGCCCGCCCATGTGCTGCCCGAGCTTCGTCGCGACCTCGCCGTGGACGGGGAAGCCGTAGAAGTTGTCGCCGCCGTGCCACATGAACACCGGGAAGCGCTCGGGGGAGAAGTCGAGCAGGTTCGGCGTCGCGTAGTAGGTGACCTGCTCCTGGGTGACGGTCAGCGGGATCGACGTCAGACCGTCGAGCACCTCGTTGGTGCGCGCGTCGGCGGCGACGACGACGTGCTCGGCGAGCACCACCTCGTCGTCGAGGACGACCTCGACGTGCCCACCGGCGGGGCGCAGGGCCCGCACGGGGCTGTGCTCGCGGATCTCCGCGCCGTGCCCGCGGGCGAGGGCGACGTGGGTGGCGTTGGCCCGCCGGGCGTCGACGATGCCCGTGCGCCGCTGGTAGAAGGCCTCCTCGGTGCCCGCGAGGTGGAACTGCGGCCAGCGGCGCTGGACCCCGCGCGCGTCGAGCAGCTCGAAGTCGACGCCGTGCCGGTCGGCCACCGCGGCGTAGCCGCCGATGTCGCGGCCGCCGGTGGTCAGGCCCTGCCGGGCGTCGACGTCCTCGATGACGAGCCCGCCGGTCTCGGTGACGAGGGTCTGTCCGGAGACGCGCTCGACGTCGCGCCAGGTGGCGTAGGCGGCGGGCGCGAGGGCCGCGTAGGCGTCCTGGTGCTGGGCGTAGCGGATGATCCGCGAGTGGTCCTCGCTCGCGCCGTGGTGGTGGCCGAGGGCGTGGCGCTCGAGGGCGAGCACGCGGCCGCCGGCGGCGCGGGAGAGCCAGTAGGTGGCGGCGGCGCCGAGGCCGCCGACGCCGACGACGACGAGGCGTGGTTCGCGGGGACTGGGCACGGTGATCACTCCGGGTCTGCTCTCGGATGTGCCCTCACCATCGCGGGTCACCGGCGCCCGTGGTGCGGATCCGCGATCACCCTCGCCACTGGTGTCATCAGGTCTGCCTTATCGATCGCGCGTCGGGGCAGGATCACGGGATGGACGTCGAGCTGCGGCAGCTGCGGGTGTTCCTCACCGTGGCCTCCGAGCTGCACTTCAGCCGGGCGGCCCGGCGCCTGCACGTCAGCCAGCCCGCGCTCTCCCAGCAGATCCGCTCGCTGGAGAAGGCGCTCGGCGCCGCGCTGTTCGACCGCTCGAGCCGCGCCACCGAGCTGACCCCGGCCGGGCGGGTGCTGCTCGACGCCGCGCCGCGGGTGCTGTTCGAGGCCGAGCGGGCGCAGTCGCTCGTGGCGCAGGCGGCGGACGGGGCGGTCGGGCTGCTCGTGGTGGGCTCGGTCGGGACGGCGCTCGCCTCGATCACCCCGCGCATCCTGCGGGCGATGCGCGCCGAGTTCCCCGACCTGCAGCTCGAGGTCTCCCAGCAGGACACCGCCGCCCAGCTCGTGGCGATCGCCGACGGGCGCCTCGACGTCGGCCTCGTGCGCGCCGCCCCGCCGACCGCGACCGTGGCCGTCGAGCACCTCGTCTCGGAGCCGCTGCTCGCCGCCCTGCCCGGCGACCACCCGCTCGCCGAGCTCGAGGAGATCACGCCGGAGGCGCTCGCCGACGAGCCGTTCGTGCTCTGGCCCCGGCCGCTGGGGATGGCGTTCTTCGACATCATCACGAGCTACTGCCGCGACCACGGCTTCAGCCCGCGCATCGTCGCCGAGGGCGCGGACATCGAGACCCAGCTCGGCCTCGTCGCCGCGGGCCTCGGGGTGTCGCTGCAGCCCGCGTACTACGCGAACCTCCGCCCGCCGGGCGTGGTGTTCCGGCCGCTGTCGGGCGACGTGCCGATGGTGGCGCTGCAGGTGGCCTGGCGCCGCACCGACCGCTCGCCCGCCGTGGCCCACTTCGTCGACGCGGCCCGCGCCCTGGGTACGTGAGCACTTTCCACGGCTATAGCCGTGGAAAGTGCTCACGAGGGGGTCACCAGGACACGTGCTCGCCGTCCTGGAGGAACGAGCCGGAGGGAAAGGAGCCGGGGGAGCGGACGACGTCGACGATGCCCCGCGCGCCATCGGCGACCGGGCGCCCGCCCGCGCCGCCCATGTCGGTGGCGGTCCAGCCGGGCGAGACGGCGTGCACCGCGATCCCGTCGCGGGTCAGGGCGTCGGCGAACACGCGGGTCAGCGCGTTGATCCCGGCCTTCGACACGCTGTAGGCCGGCGACGTCGCCCCCATCCGCGCCAGCGACCCGAGCCCGCTCGTCACGTTGACGATCACCGGGTCGCGGCCCGCGCGCAGCAGCGGCGCGCACGCCTGGCTCAGCCGCCACGGCGCGAGCACGTTGGTGCGCCAGGCACCGTCGGCGACCGCGAGGTCCTCGGTGACCGGGTCGGCGCCGCTGTCGAAGTTGATCGCCGCGTTGTTCACCAGCGCGTCGAGCCGGCCGTGGCGCCGGTCGATCGCCTCGACCGCGGCCTGCACCGACTCCGGCTCGGTGACGTCGAGGGTCAGCGGCCAGGCCGCGTCGCCGAGCTCCTTCGCGGTCGACGCGGCGGCCTCCGCGTCGCGGGCCGCGCACAACACCGTCGCGCCCGCCGCCACCAGCTGCCGCGCGATCTCGACGCCGAGCCCGCGGCCCGCACCGGTCACGAGGACGATCCGCTCGTCTGCACTCATGGGAGGGGGATAGCCGCTCGGGACCTCACGGACACGAAACGGCAGTCCGCTCCCACTTCGCGTACGGTCGGGTTCCCGACGACGGGAGCGACGATGACCACCACCATCCCGCGGCACATGCAGCGCGACCGGTTCGCGCCGGTCCCCGAGACGCAGGCGGCCCGCGACGAGGACGGCTTCCCGGCGATCCGGACGGCGTTCGGCACGACCGCCCGTCTGGTGACGCGGTACGCCGACGTCCGCGAGGTCCTCGGCGACGCCGAGCGCTTCTCCAACGCCGGCCTGCCCCGCCTGCCCACCCCCGACGGCGAGAACGCGCGCGCCGGCAACCTGCTCGCCACCGACCCGCCGGAGCACACGCGGCTGCGCCGGCTGCTCACCGGTGAGTTCACGGTCAAGCGCATCCGGCGCCTGGAGCCGCGCATCACCGAGATCGTCGACGAGCACCTCGACGCGATGGAGCAGGCCGGCCCCCCGGCAGACCTCGTCAGCGCGTTCGCCCTGCCGGTGCCCAGCCTCGTCATCTGCGAGCTGCTCGGGGTCCCGTACGCCGACCGCCACGAGTTCCAGGACCGCGCCACGCGGCAGATCGACCTGAGCCGCTCGCTGGAGGAGCGCGGGCGGGTGGCCGCCGAGTCCCGCGCCTACATGGGCGAGCTCGTCGACCGCGCCTTCGCCGCCCCGGGCGACGACATGCTCGGGATGCTCGTGCGCGAGCACGGCGACGACCTCACCCGCGCCGAGCTCATCGGCATCGCCTCGCTGCTGCTCATCGCCGGGCACGAGACCACCGCCAACATGCTCGGGCTCGGCACGCTGGCCCTGCTGCGCGCGCCCGACCAGCTCGTCCGCGTGCGCGACGAGCCCGGCGCCGTCGCCCCGGCGATCGAGGAGCTGCTGCGGTTCCTGTCCGTCGTGCACTCGGGCATCCCGCGCACCGCCCGCCACGACACGACGGTCGGCGGCACCCCCGTCGCAGCGGGCGACCTGCTCGTGCTCTCGCTGCCGTCGGCCAACCGCGACCCCGCCGCCGTCGAGCGCCCCGACGAGCTCGACGTCACCCGGGCGATCGCCCCGCACGTGGCGTTCGGGCACGGGGTGCACCATTGCCTCGGCGCGCCGCTGGCGCGGGCGGAGATGGCGGTCGCGTTCCCCGCGCTGCTGCGACGCTTCCCGGACCTCGCGCTGGGCATCCCGTTCGAGGACGTCGAGTTCCGTTCGGCCACCGTCGTGCACGGGCTGCGCGCGCTGCCCGTGACCTGGTGACCACCACCCCTTCGACCACCACCTGAGGGAGAACCATGAGGATCCAGGCCGACCGCGACGTCTGCATCGGCGCCGGCAACTGCGTGCTCGCCGCCGAGGACGTCTTCGACCAGGACGACGACGCCCTGGTCGTGGTGCTGCAGGAGCACCCCGCGCCCGGGCAGGAGGCCGAGGTCCGCAACGCCGTCGCCCAGTGCCCGTCGGGGGCGCTCGCGCTCGTCGAGGACTGAGGCGCCCGTCGCCGGGTTAGGCTGACGCGGATGTCCGCGCCGTCCGATCCGGTGGCACGTCCGCTGCGCGCGGACGCGGCGCGCAACCACGCCGCGATCCTCGCCGCGGCCCGGGCCGCGCTGGAGGCCGGCGGGCCGGACGTGGCGCTCGAGGAGGTCGCCCGGCGCGCGGGGGTGGCGCCGTCCACGCTCTACCGCCGCTTCGCCGGGCGCGACGAGCTCGTCGCCGCGGTGCTGGAGGACTACGTCGCCGAGTCCGTCGAGCCACTGCTCGCGCGCGCCGCCGCCGTCGACGACCCGTGGGCGGCACTGACCGGCGTCCTCGAGGGTCTCGTCGACGGCGTCACCCGCCACCGCGGGCTGCTCGCCGCCGCCAAGGCCACCGGGGCGTTCACCCCGGAGCTCGCCGCCCGCACCCTCGCGCCGCTGGGCGAGCTGCTGCGCCGCGGGCAGGCGGCCGGCGTGGTGCGCGCCGACCTCGTGCCCGAGGACCTGCCCGTCGTCGTGCACATGGCCGTCGTCACCGCCGAGCACGACGCCCGGCGCTGGCGGCGCTACCTGCACCTGCTGCTCGACGGGATGGCCGCCCGCCGCGCGTGACCCGCCCTAGGGTGTCGCGCGTGATCAGGGGATGGACGCTGCACGGCGACGGGCGCGCACCCGCACCGGGCGAGGTGGTGCGGCCCGAGGAACGGCTGTCGTGGGGCCGCACGGTGGGCCTGGGGGCCCAGCACGTGCTGGCGATGTTCGGGGCGACGTTCGTCTTCCCCGTGCTCATGGGCCTCGACCCGAACCTCGCGATCCTGCTCTCGGGCCTCGCGACCATGCTGTTCCTGCTGATGACGCGCGGGCGGGTGCCCAGCTACCTCGGCACCAGCGCGTCGTTCGTCGGGGTGGTGGCCGCGGTCCGCGCGGACGGCGGCACCAGCGCCGAGGTGACGGGCGCGATCGCGGTGTGCGGGGTGGTCGTCGCGCTGGTCGGGCTGGCGGTGCACCTCGGCGGCGGCCGCATCGTGTCCGCGGTGCTGCCGCCGGCCGTGACGGGCGCGGTCGTGCTGCTCATCGGCTTCAACCTCGCCCCGGTCGTCGCCGGCACGTACTGGCCGCAGGACGAGGTCGTCGCGGTGATCACGATGCTCGTCGTCATGCTCACCGCGGTGGCCGGGCGCGGGATGCTGGGCCGGCTCGGGGTGCTCGTCGGGCTCGTCGTCGGGTACGGCCTGTCGCTGCTGCTCGACACGGTGCTCGGCCCGATCACGGGTCCCGACGCGTCGGGCGTCGTGTCCACCCACCCGCGCGTGGACCTCTCGGGGGTGGCCGACGCGCCGTGGATCGGCCTGCCGCTGGGGACGCCGGCGGCCCCCGGCCTGCACCTGCCCGCCTTCAGCGCGTCGGCGATCCTCCTGGTCGTGCCCGTGGCGGTGGCGCTCATCGCCGAGAACACCGGGCACGTCAAGGCCGTCGCGAACATGACCCGCGAGGACCTCGACCCCTACCTCGGGCGCGCGCTGGCCGCCGACGGCATCGCGACGGCGGTGGCCGGCGGCGTCGGCGGCTCGCCCACCACCACGTACGCCGAGAACATCGGCGTCATGGCCGCGACCCGCGTGTACTCCACCGCGGCCTACTGGGTCGCCGCGGTGGTGGCCGTCGCGATCGGGTTCTGCCCCAAGTTCGGCGCGGTCGTCGCGGCCACCCCGGGCGGGGTGCTGGGCGGCATCACCGTGGTGCTCTACGGGATGATCGGCCTGCTCGGCGCCCGGATCTGGGTGGAGAACCGCGTCGACTTCTCCCGCCCCGAGGTCCTCGTGCCGCTCGCCGCCGGCATCGTCATCGGCATCGGCGACGTCGCGCTGACGATCGGGGGCGGGTCGCTGTCGGGGATCGCGCTGGGCACGATCGTCGTCATCGTCGGCTACCACGTCCTGCGGCGACTGGCCCCGACGCCGGTGGACCGCCGCGACGGGACCCCGGTCGACGGGACCCCGGCCGACGGGACCCCGGCCGACGAGGAGCGCGACCGCTCGTAGGGGGTGCCGCCGCGCCCCGTGCTGCGCCACCATCGTCGGTGACCGCGGGGAGGCTCCGATGACCGTCCAGCTGCCGCCCGTCGCCGTCCGGACCGGTGAGGGTCGAGCCCTCGCGTCGCCGACCGGGGACCGGATCACGATCAAGCTCGGCACAGGGGACACGGCCGGGGTACTGAGCGCGGTCGAGATCGTGAACTCGCCGAGCAGCGGGCCGCCGCGGCACATCCATCGCCGCGAGGACGAGCTGTGGTGGGTCCTCGAGGGCCACTACCGGTTCGAGGTCGGCGAGACCCTCGTCGAGCTGGAGCCGGGCGGGATGGCGTTCGGCCCCCGCGACGTCGCCCACGCCTTCGTCAACGTCGGCGACGCGCCGGGACGCCTGTTGGTGATCACCACGCCGGGCGGGCTCGAGCAGTTCTTCGAGCGGTCCGCGGAGCTGCGGGCGACCACCGCGGACCCGCAGCAGCTGGCCGACCTCGGGCTCGCGCACGGGATCGACTTCATCGGGCCGCCGCTCTAGTCCCGGGTGGCCAGCCCGTCGAGCAGCGCGAGCAGCGCCCGCCCGTAGAGGTCGGCGGGCACGCTGTCGCGCGCGAGGCGCCGGTGCTGGACGAGGCCGGAGAACAGGCCCAGCGCCACGGTCGCGACCTCCTCGTCGGTCAGAGACCAGGCGGCGCCGCGGCGCGCGCGCTCCGCGCGGATGAGCGGGAGGAGGTCGGCGCGCAGGCGGTCCTGGTGGGCGGCGAGGTCGGCACCGAAGTCGGGGTCGCGCATCGCGTAGAGCCAGGCCTCGGCCGCGAGGAGGGCCGCGCGCCCGTCGTCGGCGGTGGCCGTGACCCGGTGGTCGAGGTCGTGCAGCGCGGACGGGAGGCCGTCGGCGAGGTGCCGCCGGGCGTCGTCCATCTCGGCCACGCGGCGGCGGTCCATGAGGGCGAGGAAGAGGTCCTGCTTGCCGGCGAAGTGCGCGTAGATCGAGCCGACGGACACGCCGGCGGTGCGGGCGATCTCGCCGACCGACGCGGCGCCGTAGCCCTTCTCGGCGAACACGGCCGCGGCGGCGTCGAGCAGCCCGGCGTGCGTGCGCTCCCGGGCCGCGGCCCGCGAGCCCGCCCGGGGGGTCCCGCCGGGCGGGGTGGGCTCGTCGGGGACCGGCACCGCCACACCCTCCCCGCGGTCCCGGGGTGGTGCAACATGCGACGGGTGCGGGGCCCGGTGGCGATTCCGGCGCCACCGGGACCCGCACCCGTCACCTCACACCGGTGCCCCGGCACCCCCGATGGGTCGGGGCACGGGTGCTCAGATCAGGCCGTCGACCACGTCGGCGACAGCGTCGCTCCCCAGCACGCTGTCGGCCGCCCCGGTGACGCCGCCCAGCAGCCCGCCGACGCCGCCGACGAGCTCGCCGCCCGCGCCGACGAGACCGCCGACCAGGCCCTGGCGGTCGCTGCTCCCGTGGGACGACTCGCTGTCGGACGCGTGGGACTCGGACGCGCTCGCCACGCCGGCGAGGGCGAGGCTTCCGGCACCGGCGAGGGCGGTGGCGGCGGCGAGGCGCTGCAGTCGGGTCATGGGGGACTCCCTTCGGGTCATGGACACCGCGCTGACCGCGGCGTGGGGGAGTCTCCCGAGTCGCTGAGCAGACGTTCATCGAGGGTGCGTTCGCTGAACGATCGCTCAGTCAAACGGTTGGTCCTGGTGGTAGCTCCGATCGGCGCAGGGCGGCGCGGCAGACGGCCTCTTCGGCCGCTCGACGGAGTGACGAGTACGCCGTTGGGGTGAAATGCCATCGGTGGTGGTCGCGCACGTGACACGCCCTGCTCCGGGCGGGATCAGGCGCCCAGATCGAGCACGACCTTGCCCAGCACGTGCCCGTCCTCCACGGCCGCGAGCGCGTCGGCCGCCTGCGCGAAGGGGACGACGGTGCGCACCCAGGGGTCGAGGTCGCCCGCCGCGACGCGCGCCGCGAGCGCGCCGAGCACCGCGGTGCTGCGGTCGCGGGGCACGTCGCGCCCGCCGAGCTCGGCCACGAGGGGCTTGTCGGCGACCGAGAACAGGTGCGCGGGGTCGACGAGCCGGGCGACCGCGCGCAGGGCGTCCCCGCCGACGAGGTCGAACACCCCGTCGACGCCGTCGGGGGCCGCGGCACGGACGTGGTGCGCGACCGCGGGGCCGGCGACGACCGCGGCCGCCCCCAGCTCGCACAGCAGGTCCTGCTTGCCCTCGCTCGCGACGCCGACCACGTGCAGGCCCCGCGCCCGCGCCAGCTGCACGGTCGGGATGCCCACCCCGCCGCCCGCGCCGTTGACCACCAGCGTCGCCCCGGCCGGCAGTGCCAGCACCTCGAGCGCGTCGTACGCCGTGCCCGCCGCGACGGGCAGCGCGGCGGCGTCGCGGGGCGCGACCCCGGACGGGCGGTGCGCCGCGAACGACGCCGTCACCAGCGCCTGCTCGGCCCACCCGCCGACCATGCCCGGGCAGCCGCCGAACACCTCGTCGCCCGGCGCGAAGCCCGTGACGTCCGGCCCGGTCGCGACGACCGTGCCCGCCACCTCGCGGCCCAGCACCGCCGACCCGGTGTGCCCGTACTCGCCGTTGCGCAGCCGCCAGTCGCCCGGGTTGACGCCCGCCGTGCGCACCCGCACGAGCAGCTCGCCGGGCCCGGGCTCGGGCACCGGGACGTCGAGGAAGGCCTGCTGGTCGGGGCCGCCGGGGCGGAGGAAGCCGTACGCGCGCACGGCTCCTTCCTACTCCCGCCGGCCCTGCTCCCGGTGGCGCACCAGCCCCAGCAGCGCCGTCACCGCCGCGCCCACCAGCGCGAGCCCCGACACCGCGAGCAGGTACGCCGCGAGCCACACGTGCTTGAAGACCTCGAAGTAGCCGTCGCCGGCCACCGCCACGACGACGAGCGCGAGCGCGGTGCCCGCCGCGAGCCCGGCGGCGAGCGACCACCGCCCGGCGCGGCCCTGCCACCGCGCGGTGGCCGCGACGGCGAGGGCGACGACCACCAGCACGGCCGGCAGCCAGGGTGGGCGGCGGGTGTCCTGCAGGACCTGAGCGAGGTCGGGCTGGCGCGCGCCCGACCAGCCGGGGTGCCCGTCCGGCGAGGAGAGGGCCGTGGCGGGCGCGGGGAACGCGTCGAGGTAGGGCAGGTCGGCGAGGGTCGTGGCCTGCAGGCCGACGCCCACCGCGCGCGCCGCCGCCGACGGGTGCTCGGCGAGCACGACGAGGGCGGACGCGCGGGTCTCGCCGGGCCGGCCGAGGATCGCCCCCTCCCACCACGGGACGCCGTCGGGGCGCGGCGGGCCGTTGAAGTACCCGTTGCCGGTGAGCTCGACGGCCTCGGGCGGCAGGCCCAGCGGGGACGTCGCCGACGGCCCGACCTCGAGCAGGACCGTCGTGAACACCAGGTTGTGCGCGTTGACCGGCGCGTAGAACTGCTGTTGCCGGGCGAGCGCCGCGGTCACCGGGACGACGGCGAGCAGCACGGTGACCAGCGCGATGACCGGCCCGTCGCGGCGTGGGCGCGCGGTGCCGATCGCCGTCACCGCGCAGACGATCACCGCCGCGACGAGCAGCGGGACGTAGGCCACCTTCGCCGTGGTCGCGACCAGGCCCCCGACCGCGGTGAGGGCGAGGGCGACGATCCGCGCGGCCCGGTGCTCACGGCGGGTGGCGAGCACGGCCGCGACCCCGACGCCGACGGTCACGGCGCCCAGCAACCCGGCCGGCTCGCTGTAGGTGGAGACGAAGAAGCGCGGGAACGTCGCCGCGGCCAGCGGGAGCACCGGGATCGCGACGACGAGGGCCCGGCGGCGCCCCGCGGCCGCGGCCGCCCAGGCGCCGAGCCCGACGACCACCCCGATCAGCACCGCGTACGTCCACCCCAGCACGACCGGCGACCAGGTGCCCTCGGCCAGGGCCGTCGTCGCCCGCGCGATGAGCAGGGCGGACGAGGGGACCGGGTCCTCGCAGGTCGGCGGGCCGACGGCGTACTCGGCGGTCCAGCCGCCGCGCCAGCTCGCGTAGCCGTCCGCGGTCAGCGGCGTGAGCCCGGCGCCGCAGAAGAGCCGGTAGCCGTCGCCGTTGTCCTCGACGCCGAGCGGGGTCGCCCCGACCAGGCGCGTCGCGAGGACGACCAGCAGTGACGCCGCGAGCCCGGCGAGGACGCCGACCAGCCAGCGCGGCGGGCCGGTCCGGCGCCGGGGCAGCGGATCCGTCGTCGCGGTCGCGTCCGCGGTGCCCGTGGCCATCGACGCCCATGATGCCCGAGCGCGTCCGGCCCGCCGCGGCGGCTCAGTCGCTGGTGTCGACGTTCTGGTCCACGATCGTCTGCCGCTCCGGGGTGACCCAGAGGATCACCCGCTCCGACTTGATGGCGTCCTCCGGGTAGTCGTTGCCGGTGTAGCGCTGCGCGAGCTCGTCGAGGTGCTGACGGGCCTCGGGACCGGTCGTGGTGCGCTCCACCCGGCCGCGGACCTCCGCGTAGCGGTACGGGTCCTGCTCGTCGCGGATCAGCACCGTGATGCGGGGGTCCGCCTCGACGTTCGCGAAGCGCCGGCGGTGGGTCTCGGTGTTGACCACCACCGAGCCGTCCTTCACCCCCACCCACAGGATCTGGGTCTGGATGCGGCCGCTGGGCAGCATCGTCGACACCGAGGCGAAGTTGCGGCCGGTGGCCAGCTCCTCGGTCATCGGGTGCAGTCCGGGTCCGTTGCGGGTGTCGGCCATCGTCTCGACCTTCCTGGTCGTGTGCGGGACCCGCGCGGCTACCCGATCGGCGCCGACCGTGCCCGGTGCAGATCGAGCAGCAGGTCGATCTCCGCGCCGTGGTGGAGCAGCTCGCTCGTCGGTCAGTCCCTCGAGGCGTGCCCGAGAGCCCCGCACAGGAAGTCGACCTGCTCGACCAGCATCGGGTTCCACTCCAGGGCCATGGCTCTGCTCCCACCCCTCCGTTCGACGGGTCCCGAAGAGTGTGGTGGCCAGCACACTGGGTGGCGACGCTCACTTCAGGAGGTCCACACCATGAGCAGGACGATCGACGGCTCCGGCATCGACAAGGTGCTGGCCGGCGCGGTCGAGGCCGGCGACGTGCCTCACGTCGCGGCCATCGCCGCCGACGCCGACGGCGTGTTCTACGAGGGCGCCGTGGGACCGCGCGCGGTGGGTGAGTCCGACCAGGTCTCGACGAGCACGCACTTCCGGATCATGTCGATGACCAAGATGGTGGCCACGACCACCGCGCTGCAGCAGGTGGAGCGCGGCGAGCTGGACCTCGACGCGCCCGTCGAGGAGTACGTGCCGGAGTTCGGGCAGATCCAGGTGCTCGAGGGCTTCGACGGCGACACGCCGCGGCTGCGCGCGCCCGCCACCAAGGCCACCGTGAAGCACCTCGTCACCCACACCTCGGGCCTGAGCTACTGGTTCTGGAACGAGGACATCCACCGCTACGAGCAGCTCACGGGCCACCCGAACGTCGTCCCCGGGCTGCGGCGTGCCCTCCTCGCGCCGATGGTCGCCGACCCCGGCACGCGCTTCGAGTACGGCATCAACACCGACTGGCTCGGGCTCGTCGTCGAGGCCGTCGCCGGCACCACGCTCGACGTCGTCATCAAGGACAACGTCACCGGTCCGCTCGGCATGGACGACACGGTGTTCGCCCTCGACGACACGCAGCAGGGCAACAAGACCCCGGTGCACGTGCGGGGTGAGGACGGCGCGTGGACCAACGCCGGCAACCTCCTGCCCGACGACCCCGAGTGGTGGGCCGGCGGCCACGGCCTGCACTCGACGCCCCGCGACTACATCCGCTTCGAGCGCGCGCTGCTGCGCGGCGGCGAGCTCGACGGCGCGCGCATCCTGCGCCAGGAGACCGTCGACGCGGCGTTCTCCGACCAGCTCGGCGGCCTGCCCTTCCCCGAGGAGATCGCGACGGCCGACCCGGCCACCACCGACGTGCTGCACCTCGGCCCGGGCTGGACCTGGGGCTACGGCCTGCTGCTCAACACCGACGACGTCCCCGGGCGCCGCCGGGCGTGGAGCGGCGCGTGGGCGGGCCTTCTCAACACCCACTTCTGGATCGACCGCAGCACCGGCATCTGCGCCTCGATCTACACGAACTCGCTGCCGTTCATCAGCGAGCACGAGGCGTGGAAGCTCTACGGCGACTTCGAGTCGGCGCTCTACGCGGCCCTGTGACGACGACGGTGACGACCCCGCTGTGACAGGAGACCGTTTGCGTTGTCGTTAGCGGTGCTATGGACTGGGGGCCATGCTCCGTGACAGGCGCGCCGGTCCCGTGGTGCCGCCCGCCGGCGTCGCCGCGGGGCCGGCGTCCACGCAGGTCTCACGGGCGTGGCTCGTCCCGGTGCTCAGCACCCTGTTCGTGCCCGTCTACGCGTCCGGGTTCGTCGTCGGCAAGATCGCCACCGCACACATGGCGGTGCCGACCGTGCTGCTGTGGCGGTTCCTCGTCGCGTTCGTGGTGGTGCTGGTCGCCGTCGTCGCCACCCGCCCGGCCCTGCCGCGGGGGCGGGCCTGGGGTCACCTCGTGGTGACGGCCCTGCTGCTGCAGGTCGGGCAGTTCGCCTTCTGCTACACGGGGCTCGCGGCGGGCGTCCCCGCAGGCGTCACCAGCCTCGTGCTCGGCATGGCGCCCCTGCTCGTCGGCCTGCTGACGCCGCTGGTGCTCTCCACCCGGATCGGCGCCGCGCCGGTGATCGGCCTGATCGTCGGCGCGTGCGGGGTCTACATCGTCCTGTCCGACCGCCTCGGCGGGGACCTCGGCACGACGATCGTGCTGCCGGTGCTGGGCGCGCTGTCGATGGCCGCCGGCACGCTGTACCAGAAGCGCTTCAACGACGGCACGCCTGTGGCGACGAGCGTCGCGGTGCAGATGGGGACCTCGCTCGTCGTCACGGCCGCGGTGATGCCGTTCCTCGGCGCGGCCTGGCTGCCCGCCGACGGCGCCGCATGGTGGACCGCGCTCTGGCTCGGCGTCGTCAACTCGGCGGGCGCGTTCGTGCTGATGTTCGTCCTGCTGCGGTGGCGCTCCACGGTGCACGTGAGCTCGCTGCTCAACCTCGTCCCGGCCGTCACCGCGCTCGCCGCGGTCCCGATCCTCGGCGAGCCGCTCACGCTCCACGCCGTCGCCGGGCTCGCCGTCGCCCTGCTCGGCATGTACATCGGTCTCGGGCTGGTCGGTCGACGACGGCGCGCCGCTGTCCCGACCCGGGCACCCTGAGCTCAGGCGCCGGGCACGAACAGGCAGAACAGGTGCCCGTGCGGGTCCCGCATCACCACGACGCCCGCGGCGGGCTGGTGGTCCTCCCGGGTCGCGCCGAGCGCCTCGGCCCGGGCGGCCTCCGCGTCGAGCGCGCCGGGGGCGACGAGCAGGTCGAGGTGGGCGTGCATCCGCTGCTCGCCCTCGCGCGGCGGCCAGGCGGGCGCGACGTGGCCGTGATCGAGCTGGAAGCTGAGCCCGGGCCGCTCGGAGCCCGGACCGCGCAGGCGCAGGAAGGTGGGGTCGCCGCCCTCGACCGTCGCCCAGCCCAGCAGCTCGCGGTAGAACGCGGCGAGGCCGGCGGGGTCCGGCGTGGAGAGGACGACGGACCCGAAGGTGGGCGCCATCTATTTCCCCGCCATGTCCAACGTATAGCGGACCGGGGGACTTGCGGCAAGGCCCGGTGCATTCCGCAGAATGCGCGCCCGCGCAATTCGCGCGGAATCGTCGTCGCTTTCTCGGGAGACCTGTTGTCAGACGTGATCGTCGTGGGTGCCGGCCCGACCGGGCTGATGGTGGCGAGCGAGCTGCGCCTGCACGGCGTGGACGTGCTCGTGCTCGACCGCGACGCGGAGCCCACCCCGGTCGTGCGCTCCCTGGGGCTGCACGCCCGCAGCATCGAGATCCTCGACCAGCGGGGCGTGCTCGACCGCTTCCTCGCCGTCGGGACGCGGTACCCGGTCGGGGGCTTCTTCGCGGCCATCCCCTCGACCCCTCCCGAGCGGCTGGACTCCGCGCACGCCTACGTCCTCGCCATCCCGCAGCCCACCACCGACCGGCTGCTCGCCGAGCGCGCGGTCGAGCTCGGCGCCGAGGTGCGCCGCGGCGTCGCGGTGGTCGGTCTGGACCAGGACGCCGACGGGGTCACCGTCGCCCTCGACGACGGGACGCACCGGCGCGCGCGGTACGTCGTCGGCTGCGACGGCGGGCGCAGCACCGTGCGCCGGCTGCTCGGCGTCGCCTTCCCCGGGGAGCCGACGCGGGTGGAGACGCTGATCGGCGAGATGGAGGCGGGGGAGTCGCCGGAGACGGTGGCCGCGGTCGTCGCCGACGTCCGTCGCACCCAGCAGCGCTTCGGGCTCGGGCCACTCGGCCACGACGGCCTGTACCGGGTGGTCGTGCCCGCCGACGGCGTCGCCACGGACCGCGGGACGCCGCCCACCCTCGACGACGTGCGCCGGCAGCTGCGGGCGGTCGCGGGCACCGACTTCGGCGTCCACTCCCCGCGCTGGCTCTCCCGCTTCGGCGACGCCATCCGCCAGGCCGAGCGCTACCGCGTCGACCGCGTGTTCCTCGCCGGCGACGCGGCGCACGTCCACCCGCCCGTCGGCGGGCAGGGCCTCAACCTCGGCATCCAGGACGCGGTCAACCTCGGGTGGAAGCTCGCCGCCGCCGTCGCCGGGTGGGCGCCGGAGGGGCTGCTCGACAGCTACGAGGCCGAGCGGCACCCGGTGGGCGCGGACGTGCTGTGGAGCTCGCGGGCGCAGATGGAGCTGATGTCCACCGAGCCCGGCGCCCGCGCGGTCCGGCGGCTGGTCACGGAGCTCCTGGCGTACGAGGACGTCCGGCGCCACCTCACCGAGAAGATCACCCGCACCGCGACCCGCTACGACCTCGGCGGCGAGCACGAGCTCGTCGGGCGCCGGCTGCGGGACATCGCGCTGGGGCGGGGGCGGCTCTACCCGCTGCTGCACGAGGGCCGCGGCCTGCTGCTCGACCAGACCGGACGGCTCGCGGTGACGGGATGGGCGGACCGCGTCGACCACGTCGTCGACGTCAGCGAGGAGCTCGACGTCCCGGCGGCGCTGCTGCGGCCCGACGGGCACCTGGCGTGGGTGGGGGAGGACCAGGAGGGGCTGACGGCGGCGCTGCCCCGCTGGTTCGGGAGTCCGGCCTGATCCCGGCACGACGAAACGCCCGTGGACGGCCGACCGGCCGTCCACGGGCGCTCCCGTCCCCCGACGTCAGGCCCGGGGGGCGGCCTGCGGGGTCGTCGCGGGGAACGACACCCCGGCCATCTCCTGCGAGACCCGCCAGACGCGCTCGGCCTCCTCGACGCTGCGCAGCGTCGGGAAGGGCTTCTGCTCACCGGGCGGCCCGCCGAGGTTGCCGAGCCCCTGCGGGCCGTAGAAGTGGCCGCTGCGGGCCTGCGGGGACGTCGCGGCGTACAGGGCGGGGAGCGCGGCGCTCTCCGGCGTGCCGGCGAGGATCCCGCGCGAGGACAGGAAGCCGATGACCTTGCGTCCGCGCACCGGCTCGTCGCGACCGAGCTCGGGGCGCGCCGTGAGCAGGCTCGTCGGCGCGATGCCCGGGTGCGACGCGTTGCTCGTGATGCCCCATCCGCCGGCGCGGCTGCGGCGGTCGAGCTCGAGCGCGAAGAGCCCGAACGCGATCTTGGACCGGCGGTAGGCGCGCATCCCGTCGTAGGAGCGCTCCGCGTTCAGGTCGTCCCAGTCGATCGACCCGGCGCGGGCGGCGATGCTCAGCTGCGAGGTCACCCGGCCGCGGCCGGCGCGCAGCAGCGGCAGCAGCTCGGCCACGAGGGCGACGTGGCCCAGGTGGTTCGTGCCCCACTGCAGCTCGAAGCCGTCGGTGGTGGTCTGCCGGTCGGGTGGCGTCATGACGCCGGCGTTGTTGATGAGGAGGTGGACCGGTCGATCCTCCTCGCGCATCGTCGCGCCGAGCGCGGCGACCGAGGCGAGCGAGGACAGGTCGAGCTCGCGCAGGGACACCGTGGCGCCGGGGACCTGCTCGCGGATGGCGCTGATCGCCGCCGCGCCCTTGCGCGGGTTGCGGACCGGCAGCACCACCTCGGCCCCGGCGGCGGCGAGTCTCCGGGCGATCCGGAGGCCGATGCCGTCGCTGGCGCCGGTGACGACGGCGCGGTGGCCGGTGAGGTCGGGGACGGTGAAGTCGCGGGTGCGGGACATGGTTCCTCCTGGGATGGGGTCGGAGCTGGTCAGGGGGCGGCCGTGATCGCCCGGCGGGCGGCGACGAGGGTGACGGCGGCGAGCAGGGCGAAGACGGGGGCGGCGGCGACACCGAGGGCGGCGAGGACGGCCGGCTGGTTCGCGAGGTAGGCCACGCCGCGGGCGACGAGGTTCAGGGCGTGGAGCGCGACACCGGCGAGCGTGCTGAGGGTGTAGACGCGCAGCAGGCGGGGGTGGTCACGCCAGTCCGCGGGGCCGCCGACGAGGCGGTTGAAGATCATGCCGGTCACCGGCCGGCGCACGAGGACCGAGCCGAGGAAGACCACCCCGAGCACGGCGGGGATCAGCGTCGGGAGCAGGAAGAAGGCGCGCGCCTCCCCGGAGAACGCGGCGACGCCCGCGCAGACGCCGGCGACGGCGAGGCCGATCAGCGCGCCGCGCAGGGACTCGCGGCGGGCCAGCCGCGCCCCGAACGCCACCGGGGCGGCGACGGCGAGGGCGATGAACGCCCAGGTGAGCCCGCCGACGGCATCCGCGGCGACGAAGGCGATGGCGGGCAGGGCGGCGACGAGGATGCCCGTCATGCCCCCGGACCGCGCGAGGCTCCGGCGCAGCGCCGCGGACAGCGTCGTCGGCTGCTCGTCGGGCTGATCGTCGGGCTGCTCGCCAGGGTGGTGGTCGCCGTGACGAGCGGCGGTGAACCGCTCGGTCGGGGCGGCCGCGAGGTCGTTCGTCATGGGAGCGCTCCTGGGGGTGTCGGGGGCGGACGCCGTCGACACTCACCCGTCGCCGCAGCGACAACCACGGCCTGCCGATCCGTGGTCGACGGGACCTCCCCACCGCGCCGCAGAGGGGGATCCACGATCCGTGGCTGCCGAGGGCTCCGCGCCGGTAGGAACGGGGGAGCACCGAGGAGAGGGCGGTACCCCATGATCGACCGGGCCGGGCTGGCGGAGTTCCTCCGGCGCCGTCGCGAGTCGCTGCAGCCCGAGGACGTCGGCCTGCCGCGCGGGCAGCGTCGCCGCACCAGCGGCCTGCGGCGCGAGGAGGTGGCCGCCCTCTGCCACATGTCGACCGACTACTACGCGCGCCTCGAGCGCGAGCGCGGCCCGCAACCGTCCGAGCAGATGATCGCGTCGATCGCGCAGGGCCTGCACCTCTCGCTCGACGAGCGCGACCACCTCTTCCGGCTCGCCGGGCACCAGCCCCCGGCCCGCGGCGCGGCCAGCGAGCACATCAGCCCGGGCCTGCTGCGCATCCTCGACCGGCTCGCGGATACGCCCGCGGAAATCGTCACCGAGCTCGGCGAGACGCTGCGCCAGACCCCGATGGGCGTCGCGCTCACCGGCGACACGACCCACTACACGGGCCCGGCGCGCAGCCGCGGCTACCGCTGGTTCACCGACCCGGCCTCCCGCGCCCTCTACGCGCCCGAGGACCACGCGTTCCTGTCACGGATGTACGCCGCAGGGCTGCGCCAGATCGCGACGATGCGCGGGCCCGGGTCGCGCGCGGCCGCGTTCGTGGACCTCCTGCTCGCGCAGAGCGAGGAGTTCCGGCGGCTGTGGGACGAGCACGAGGTCGGCCTGCACCCGGCCGACACCAAGCGCCTCGTCCACCCCGAGCTGGGGACGCTCACGGTGAACTGCCAGACGCTGCTCGACCCGGACCAGTCGCACCGGCTGTTCGTCTACACCGCCGTCCCGGGCACTGAGAGCCACGAGAAGCTCCAGCTGCTGTCGGTCATCGGGAACCAACGCGTCGGCGCCGACCTGCCGGCCATCGAGACCGACCGGGCCTGAGCCGGCGTCCCGTCAGTACGGGGAATCGGCGACCTCGCCCGTCGGCACGTACCGCATCGCCACCGCCCCCGACCGGAACTCCTGCCGGCCCACCAGCTCCAGGTCGACGTACTGCGACAGCCCCGCGAACAGCGTCGGCCCGTGGCCCGCGACCCGGGGGTGCACGACGACCTCGTACTCGTCGATCAGCCCCAGCTCCGCCAGCGCCAGCGGGAGCTGCACGCCGCCCGTGAACAGCCCGTCACCCGGCTCCTGCTTGAGCTCCCGGACGACCCGCTCCAGGTCGTCGCCCGACACCAGCTCGGCGTTCCAGTCGACCTGCTCGAGGGTGCTCGACACGACGTACTTCTTCGCCGCACCGATCGTCGCGGCGAAGGGCTCCGTCCACGCCGGGCGCGCGCCCGGCGGCGCCGGCCACCGCCAGCCCGCCTCCATCAGCTCGTACGTCGTGCGACCGAAGAGCAGGGCGTCGGCCCGGGCGAGGTTCTCCGCCGCGTTCCGGTGCAGGTCCTCGTCGGGGACCATCGCGTGGTGGTCGCAGCACCCGTCGAGGGTGACGTTCACGGAGTACCGCAGCGGCCGCGTCACGCGAGCAGCCGAGCCCAGGAGGGGGTCGGCACCGCCAGCATCTCGGCGGCGCCGGGGGCCATGGTGAGCGCGACGATCGCCGCCGGGATGCGCTCGAGGGGGACGGCGAAGTCGACGCACCCGGTGGCGAGGGCGGCGGTGGGCATGGAGGCCGCCTTCGCGGTGGACGGGTTCTGGACGATGACCCGACCGCCGTGGCGCTTGACGACGCGGGCCCCGACGGACCCGTCCTCCCCGTGCCCGGTCAGGACCACGGCGATCATGGCCCGGCCGACGGCGGGTCCGAGGGAGCGCAGCAGCGCGTCGGCCGGTCGCCGGTCCTCGTCGTCGACCAGGTGCAGGCGCCCCTGGTCGGCCCGCCCGGTCATCCCGGTCGGGACCACGGTCACGCCGGGACGGGTCACGGACTGCCCGTCGTCGGCGTACCGGACGTGCAGCCCACTGCGGTACGCGAGCACGGACGCGAGGACCTGCTGCCCGACGGGTCGGCGCAGCCCGTGCTGCACCACCAGCACCGGGGTCGGGAACGCGGGCGGGAGCCCCGTCAGCACCGACCCGAGCGCCTCGACCCCACCGGCCGACGCCACGAGCACGACGAGCTCGAACCGCCCCGTCGCGGGACGTCCGGTGGCTGACACACCGTCACTCTAGGGCGACGGGTGTCAGCCGGCCGACATACCGCCGGCGGGATCGCGGGTAGCCGCGACGCCGTGTCCGCCACCGAGCCCACTGACCCCGGCACGCACGGCGGTGATCCGCGCGCCAACGCGATCCTGGCCGCGCTGCCCCCGGCGGAGCTCGCCCGGCTCCGTGCCCTCGGGGAGGTGCAGGAGCTCGACGTGCGCGCCTCGGTGTACGAGCCCGGAGGCGCGATCACCGACGTCTACTTCCCGCTCGACGCGGTGTTCTCGATGGTCGCCGTCCTGCAGGACGAGTCCTCGGTGGAGGTCGGCACGATCGGGTTCGAGGGCATGGTCGGCCTGCCCGCCTTCCTGGGCAGCACGTCGAGTCCGCACGCGGCCTACTGCCAGGTCCCTGGGCGAGCGCTGCGCGTCGGCCTCCCCGAGCTGCGGGACGTCCTCACCGACGACGGCGCGCTGCACGACCAGCTCCACCAGTACGTCTCGGCGACGATGGTCCAGCTCGCGCAGAACGTGGCCTGCAACACCGGCCACCAGGTCGAGCAACGCATCTGCCGCTGGCTGCTCACCACGCACGACCGGGTGCGGCGGCCCGATTTCCCCCTCACCCAGGAGTTCCTGGCCCAGATGCTCGGCGCGCGCCGCCCGACGGTCTCGGAGCTGGCCGGGCGGCTGCAGCAGCGCGGCCTGATCAGCTACTCGCGCGGCCAGATGACCATCCTCGACCGCGCCGGGCTCGAGGCCTGCACCTGCGAGTGCTACTGGACCATCCGGCGCACGTTCCCGGGCATCGCCGACGCCGCGACGGATCCGCACGACGCGTCGTCGCCGGCGTGACCGTGCTGTCCCGAAGCGTGCGCGAGCACCGCCGTGGCGATGTCGTCGTGGAGCGGGCGACGGGAATCGAACCCGCGTAGCCAGTTTGGAAGACTGGGGCTCTACCATTGAGCTACGCCCGCGGCGGGCCGATCAGGCCCGCGACCACCGTAGCGGATGCGTCCTCCCCGCTCGGCTGCCCGGGGCTCGGCTGCCCGGGGCATCGTCGTGCGGACGACGAGGTGACGGCCCGGCGTCCGGCTCCTGGACGATCCCGATCGGGTCTTGACCGATCGACTGGAACGATCAGCCGAGCGTGACGTCCTCCGAGTACGCCCCGGTAGGTATGTACTTCTCGCCACCCTGGGTACGTCGGACGCCTACGAGGAAGGGAGTCGGGGATGAACACCGCACGCGAGGTCATCGACGGGGTCGAGGGCATCGAGGACGACCACATCGTCCGCGGGCTGGACTGATCGCCCTCACCACCGGGCCGGGAGGCAGCGGCGCCTCCGCGGTCGGCGGCCCCCGCCCCTAGACTCGCCGCCACGGGGTGTGGCGCAGCTTGGTAGCGCACTCGCTTTGGGAGCGAGGGGCCGTGGGTTCGAATCCCGCCACCCCGACCGTCGTGATCGCTCCCGCTGCTCCGTCGACCCGCTGTCAGGAGGTGCGCGGAGCACCCGCAGCGATCACGGCCGCGGCACGCCCAGGATGAGCACCTCCGCCCGTACCGTCCCCACCGTGGACGAGGACGTCGAGGTCGACCTCCCCCGCAGCATCGGCCGGCCGGCGACGGGCGCGCTGCGCCACGCCGGCTACACGCGCCTCGAGCATCTCGACGGCGTGCCGGCGAGGGACCTGCTCGCCCTGCACGGTGTGGGGCCGAAGGCGGTCCGGCTGCTGGGCGAGGCGCTGGCCGAGCGGGGGATGGGCCTGGGCTGAGGGGCTTGTGGCGCCGTCGCCGGAGGACGAGCGTGAGCCCTCCCCGCTCCACCCCCGGAGGCGCCCCGTGACCACCCCGAGCAAGCCCGTCGAGCTGACCGTCGTCGACACCACCACCGCCGAGTGGCAGGGCTTCCCCGTCGCCTACATCGGCGCGAACCTCGAGCACGTCCCGCTCGTCGAGGACCCCGAGACCGGCATGACGGTCCTCAAGATGGTCTACCGCGCGGGGTTCACCAACCCCTGGCACAGCCACCCCTGCGCGCACGGGGTGTACGTGCTCGAGGGCGTGCTCAACACGCACCAGGGCGACTACCCCGCGGGCAGCTTCGTCTGGTTCCCCGAGGGCGGCGTCATGCAGCACGGCGCGACGCAGGACCAGGACGTCACGTTCCTCTTCATGACGAACAAGCCGTTCGACATCCACTTCGTCGGCGACGAGGACGACCCCCAGGCACCCACGATGTGATGCCGCGCGAGGATGGGGGCCAGCGGTTCACGATCGCAGCCGCCCGCGGCGGCCCTGCCGTGACAGGTGGCTCTTCACCGGCAGGGCCGCCACTCCATCCCGGCAAATCGCCTGGGCCGCCACGCGATGATGAGGGTCATGGGACAGACGACCCGCGAGGTCCACGGCGTCGGTGTGCTGGTCCTCGACCGCGAGGGCCCGACGATCCGCGACGAGGCGGGCGCGCTCGACGTCATCGGGCAGACGTACGGGACGGGTGTCGACGTCGTCGCGATCCCGGTCGATCGTCTCGACCCGGCCTTCGCGCAGCTCTCCAGCGGCGTCGCCGGCGCGATCGTGCAGAAGTTCGTGAACTACCGGCTGCGCCTGGTCGTGGTCGGCGAGCTCGGCGCGACGTCCGGGCCGGTCGCCGACTGGGTGCGCGAGGCGAACCGCGGCCGCGAGCTGTGGTTCGTCCGCGACCTCGACGAGCTCGAGGAGCGGCTCAGCGCGGCGCGTACATGATGACGCCGACCCCGACGAGGCAGATCAGCGCGCCGGCGACGTCGAAGCGGTCGGGCCGGTAGCCGTCGAGGACCACGCCCCACGCCAGCGAGCCCGCGACGAACACCCCGCCGTACGCGGCGAGCACGCGGCCGAAGGTGGCGTCGGGCTGGAACGCGGCCACGAAGCCGTACAGCCCGAGGGCGAGCACCCCGAGCGCCGCGAACCACCACGCCCGTCCCTCCCGCAGCGCCTGCCACACGAGCCACGCGCCGCCGATCTCCAGCACGGCGGCGAGGACGAAGAGCGCGACGGAGCGGACGGTCACCGGGCGGACGGTAGAGCAGTCCAGTGCTCGGGACGGGCGAGGTGATCGGGGACGGTCGTGGCCGCGTCCCCGCGGGCGGCGGCGAGCTGCGGAGCCGTGAGCAGCAGCGCGCCGTCGAGGCGGGCGCCGCGGACGTCGGCGCCGCGGAGGTCGGCGCCGAGCAGCTCGGCGCGGTCGAGGTCGACGCCGCGCAGGTCGGCCCCGACGAGCAGCGCGCCGCGCAGCCGGGCGGCGCGCAGGTCGCGGCGGCGCAGGTCGGCGCCCAGGAGGTCGGCGCCGCGCAGGTCGGGGCCCGGGCGTCCGGCGTGGACCGTCGCGACGTACTCGTCGAACAGCGCGCCCGCCTCGCGGCGCACCGCGGCGACGTCGACGACGGCGAGGGCGTCGGCGTCGCCGCGCACCGTCTCCTCGACGCGCGCGACGAGCGCGACCGCGTCGTCACCCACCGCGCCGGCACCCGCCCCACCCGAGCGGGCGGCCTCGTCGAGCAGCGCCAGGACCTCGTGCAGCGGACGCAGCACCTCGAGGGCGTCGAACATCGCCGGGACCCGCCGGTCCGAGCCCCCGAAGGTGACCTGCACGACCTGCTGCCCGGCGCCGAAGCAGTCGAACACCACGCAGCCCGGGAAGCCGCGGGGGCGCAGGCGGTCGTGGATGCCGCAGGCGTGGTCGGCCCGCAGGTGCCGGCACGGGGTGTGCGCCGGCTTGTCGACGGCGAAGTCGGCCGAGGCCGCGAACGACGGCCCGACGCAGCACAGCGCCAGGCACGCCGCACAGTCCGCGGACCTCGCGGGGGACCCCGCCGCCGACCCGGCCACGTCAGCGCCGGGCGCGCTTGCGGCGCTTGGTGCCGTACCCGGCGAGCACCTCGAAGGTCTCGAGGGCACGCTCGATGTTGAGGCGGATCTTCTTCATGGGGCTCCTGTCCCTCCTCGTGGCGGGCCTCACCGAACGGGGAGCGGTGGCGAGGCGATCCCCACGGTGCCAGCCACGCGCGAGCGCCTCCACCGCCGCGACGAGAGGGCGTCCTGTCCTCCGAACGGACGCAGCCCCCGGCGTGTCGCCGCCCCGACGAGCGACGCGCCGTCCGGTGGGAGAGGCGGGCGGCACGGCGGGCTCGCCGGAGGCGGCCACGGTGATGCCCGGGCATGAGGTCGGCGGTCGGCACGGAGAGGTCGGCGGTGGCCCGTCCCGACCCGCCCGACGGGCGCCACGGCGAGCAGACGGGGGTCACGTCTAGACTCGCCGCCACGCCCGGGCGGGCGCGTCAGCAGGTGCAGGCACCGGTCCTCCGGTGCTCCTCGACCGTGAGCGGTGAGGACGGCCTCCCGCGTCACGCCACGGACCGACCCGCCCGTACGCCCACGGGGTGGCGGCCGGGTCACAGCACGAGCGCACGATGGCCTGCCCCGAGGAGAGACGACCAGTGAAGTCCACCGTCGAGCACCTGTCGCCGACGCGCGTCAAACTCGCCGTCGAGGTGCCCTTCGACGAGCTCAAGCCCAACTTCGACCGCGCCTACAAGAAGATCGCGCAGCAGGTGCGCATCCCGGGCTTCCGCCCCGGGAAGGCGCCCGCGCGCATCCTCGACCAGCGCCTGGGCCGCGGTGTCGTGCTCGAGGAGGTCGTCAACGAGGCCGTCCCCGCCAAGTACGGCGAGGCCGTCTCGGAGGCCGAGGTCCAGCCGCTGGGCCAGCCCGAGATCGAGGTCACCGAGATCGAGGACGGCGACAAGCTCGCCTTCACGGCCGAGGTCGACATCCGCCCCGAGATCACGGTGCCGGACTACACCTCGATCGCCGTCGAGGTCGACGACGCCGAGGTCACCGACGCCGATGTCGACGAGCAGCTCAAGGGCCTGCAGGCGCGCTTCGGCACGCTCACCGGCGTCGACCGCCCGGTCCAGAACGGCGACTTCGTCGTCATCGACCTCTCCGCGACCGTCGACGGCGAGCCCGTCGAGGAGGCCCAGACCTCGGGCATGTCGCACGAGGTCGGGTCGGGCCAGCTCATCGAGGGCCTCGACGAGGCGCTCGAGGGCATGACCGCGGGCGAGACCAAGCAGTTCACGACGAAGCTCGTCGCGGGCGAGCACGCCGGCAAGGACAGCGAGGTCTCGGTCACCGTCCAGTCGGTGAAGGAGCGCCAGCTCCCCGAGGCCGATGACGAGTTCGCCCAGCTCGCGAGCGAGTTCGACACCCTCGACGAGCTCAAGGACGACCTGCGCACGCGCTACTCGCGCGTGAAGAAGATGGAGCAGGGCAGCCAGGCGCGCGACCGCGTGCTCGAGGCCCTGCTCGAGGCGGCGGACGTGCCGCTGCCCGAGTCGGTCGTGCAGTCCGAGGTCGAGGTGCGCGCCCACGAGGCGGTCCACGAGTTCGACCACGACGAGGCGCGGCTGACCCAGTACGTCGAGTCCCAGGGCCAGACCCGCGAGGAGTTCGACACCGAGCTGCGCACCAGCGCCGAGCAGGCCGTGAAGACCCAGCTGCTCCTGGACAAGATCGCCGACGAGAGCGGCGTCCAGGTCGAGCAGCAGGAGCTCATGGAACGCATCATGATGCAGGCCCAGCGCTTCGGGGTGAGCCCCGAGGAGTACATCCAGCAGGCGCAGCAGGCCAACCAGCTCGGTGCGATCTTCGCCGACGTCCGGCGCGGCAAGGCGCTGGCCACGGTCGTCCAGGCGGCCACGATCACCGGCCCCGGCGGCGCCGAGGTCGACCTCTCGGAGCTCTTCGGCACCGCCGGCGAGGTCGAGGGCGAGACGATCGACGAGGCCACCGAGGAGACGCCGAGCCCCGACGAGGACGCGCCCTCGGCCGAGGGCGCGGACGTCGCCGCCGGTCCGACCGACGGCAGCCAGGTCGCCGACGCGGACACCGACGCCAGCGACCCGGCGTCGCCGAGCTCGCAGGTGGAGGTCGGCGCCGGCTCCGGTCACGAGGCCGACACCGAGGTCGTCGGCGCGCCCGACTCGACCTCCCGCACCTGAGCCCGACCCGCCCCGGGCCCGTCGGGCACCCCGCCCGACGGGCCCTCCGGCGTCGTCGCGACCCGTCCGCCGGCCCGATCTCCGGCCCGTTCATCGGCCAGGAGCGAACACGGCCCGTCGACGGACTGCCGAGGGGAACCCGGTGGTTAGTGTCGACGGTGTTCGACGCGGAGGACCCGACCGACGCCAGACCGATCACCTCAGCAGAGAAAGCGGGGACACAGGTGAGCCAGCACCTCTCCATCCCGGCCGGGGCGGTCATGCGCTCCGCCGGGGGATCGATGACGCTCAACGACTCGGTCTACGAGCGCCTCCTGCGGGAGCGCATCGTGGTCCTGGGTCAGGAGGTCAACGACACCATCGCCAACCAGATCTCGGCGCAGCTCCTGCTGCTCTCGGCCGAGGACCCCAAGTCCGACATCACGCTGTACATCAACTCGCCGGGCGGCTCGGTGTCGGCGGGCATGGCCATCTTCGACACCATGCAGTGGATCGAGCCCGACGTGTCGACGGTCGCGATGGGCCTCGCCGCCTCGATGGGGCAGTTCCTGCTCTCCGCCGGCGCCCGCGGCAAGCGCCTCGCGCTGCCGCACGCGCAGATCATGATGCACCAGCCCTCCGGTGGGCTCGGCGGCACGGAATCGGACATCACGATCCGCGCCGAGTCCATGCGCAAGCTCAAGCGCGAGATGGCCGAGCTCATCGCCGAGCACACCGGCCAGACGTTCGAGCGGATCACCGAGGACTCCGACCGGGACCGCTGGTTCTCGGCGCAGGAGGCCCTCGAGTACGGCTTCATCGACCACGTGGTGACGCGCTCGTCGGACCAGCCGAGCACCAACGGCCACGGCCAGAGTTCCTGAGACGGAGACGCAGATGAGTGAGCTCCACGTGCCCGGTGGCACGGCTCCGGCCTCGCCGCAGTCGCGCTACATCCTCCCCTCCTTCGTCGAGCGCACCAGCTACGGCGTCAAGGAGTCGAACCCCTACAACAAGCTCTTCGAGGAGAGGATCATCTTCCTCGGGGTGCAGATCGACGACGCGTCGGCGAACGACGTGATGGCGCAGCTGCTGTTCCTGGAGTCGAACGACCCGGACCGCGACATCACGATGTACATCAACTCGCCCGGTGGCTCGTTCACCGCGCTCATGGCGATCTACGACACCATGCAGTACGTGCGTCCCGACATCGCGACGGTCTGCCTCGGGCAGGCCGCGTCGGCCGCCGCGGTGATCCTCGGCGCGGGTGCGCCGGGCAAGCGCCTCGCCGTGCCGAACGCGCGGGTCATGATCCACCAGCCGGCCACCGAGGGCTTCTACGGCCAGGTGTCCGACCTGGAGATCCAGGCCGCGGAGATCTCGCGCATGCGCCGCCTCATGGAGGAGACGCTCGCGCGGCACACCAACCGCAGCGCCGAGCAGATCCGCCAGGACGTCGAGCGCGACAAGATCCTGACGGCCGCCGAGGCCAAGGACTACGGGCTCATCGACGACGTGGTGGCGAGCCGCAAGCTCTCCGCCACCCGCTGACGCCGCTCCCGGGGCCCGCCCGCGCGGTGAGGCCCCGGGGAGGCGTCCGGCGCACCCGGCGCAGCGGGCCGACCGCTGGTCGAGGGAGCGCCGTGGGGCCGGTGGTGACGAGCGGCGTCGCGGGCCCGCGACCTGCACGATCCACCGGTCTCGAACCTCCCCGTCCGGCGGGGTGGGCAGGTACGGTCAACCACGAACGAGCGCACCGACCGCGGTGCGCCGGAGGGGACACGAGGTCTGCTGCGATGGCACGCATCGGCGACGGCGGTGACCTGCTGAAGTGCTCCTTCTGCGGGAAGAGCCAGAAGCAGGTCAAGAAGCTCATCGCCGGTCCGGGCGTGTACATCTGCGATGAGTGCATCGACCTGTGCAACGAGATCATCGAGGAGGAGCTCGCCGAGGCCGGCGAGGTCAAGCTCGACGAGCTCCCGAAGCCGACCGAGATCCACGACTTCCTCGATCAGTACGTGATCGGCCAGGACGACACCAAGAAGACGCTCTCGGTCGCGGTCTACAACCACTACAAGCGGGTGCAGGCCGGCGAGAAGAACCGCGAGAACAGCCGCAACGACGACACCGTCGAGCTGGCGAAGTCGAACATCCTCATGCTCGGCCCCACCGGCTGCGGCAAGACCTACCTCGCGCAGACCCTCGCGAAGCTGCTCAACGTCCCGTTCGCCATCGCGGACGCCACGGCCCTCACCGAGGCCGGCTACGTGGGCGAGGACGTCGAGAACATCCTCCTCAAGCTGATCCAGGCGGCCGACTACGACGTCAAGCGCGCCGAGACCGGCATCATCTACATCGACGAGGTCGACAAGATCGCGCGGAAGTCGGAGAACCCGTCGATCACGCGCGACGTCTCCGGCGAGGGCGTCCAGCAGGCCCTGCTGAAGATCCTCGAGGGCACGACGGCGTCGGTGCCACCCCAGGGTGGGCGCAAGCACCCGCACCAGGAGTTCATCCAGATCGACACGACGAACGTCCTGTTCATCGTGGCCGGGGCCTTCGCGGGCCTCGAGAAGATCATCGCGGAGCGCGTCGGCCGTGGCGGTCTCGGCTTCGGCGCCGACATCCGCTCGAAGGCCGAGATGGAGTCCGCCGAGTCGTTCGGCGACACGCTCCCCGAGGACCTCATCAAGTTCGGCCTGATCCCCGAGTTCATCGGCCGCGTGCCGATCGTCGCCTCGGTGTCGAACCTCGACCAGCCGAGCCTCGTGCAGATCCTCACCGAGCCGCGCAACGCGCTGGTCAAGCAGTACCAGAAGCTCTTCGAGATGGACGGCGTCGAGCTCGAGTTCGCCCCCGAGGCGCTCGAGGCCATCGCCGACCTCGCGATCCTCCGCGGCACCGGTGCCCGCGGTCTGCGCGCGATCATGGAAGAGGTCCTCAACCCGGTGATGTACGACATCCCGGGTCGTGACGACGTCGCCAAGGTCGTGGTCACCGAGCAGACCGTCAAGGAGAACGTGAACCCGACGATCGTCCCGCGCCAGCCCTCGCGGCGGGAGCGGCGCGACAAGTCGGCCTAGCTCGACACCCCGGGTCAGCCGGCCCGGCGCGGTCCCGCGCCGGGCTGCTGGTCGCGGGCGTGACGGCCGAGGAAGCCGATCACGTCCGGCATGACCCGCGCGTAGTACACCCCGTCGTGGCGCCCGGGGCCGATCGTCGCCACCTCCGGGCGCGCGAGCGCGACGTAGCGCCGCGTGGCCTCGACGAAGGGGTCGGCGTCGCCGCACCACACGCCCGTCGGCACGCCGGCGAGCTCGGGGCAGAAGCGCAGCGGGTCGTGCGCCTCCCAGTCGGGCCGATCCCGGAACGGGCGGCGCGCGGCGGCCCGCCAGTCGGTGAACAGGCCCGGGCTGATGACGCCGACGGCTCGCGTCGGGCGCTGGCGTCGCACCCGCTCGCGGGTGTAGAGCAGCGCGCCCGCCCCGCCCATCGACACGCCCGTGGCCATCGCCGGCTCGCCCGGCAGGTCGCCGGGTGCGGGGGTGGTCGCGAGGCCGCGCTCGCGCAGCCAGGCGGGCAGCTCCTCGAGGAGCATGCGCAGCGGGTCGTCGCCCCGGGTGTAGGGGTGCCAGTAGTTGTCGCCGCCGTCGACGGCGACCAGCGCGAACGTCGGCACGCCGCGGGCCCAGGCGTCGCCGAGCAGCCTGCGGTTGCCGGCCTCGCCGAACCACAGCGCGTTGCCCCGCAGCCCGTGCAGCGCGACACACACCGGCAGCCCGCTGCGGTCCGCGTCCGGCGGCAGCACGGTGACGAGCCGGACCGCGCGGCCACGTGCGGTGGAGCGGATCCACTCGACGGTGCTGACGGCGTCGGTCGGCGACGGCCGGCGCGGCGGGTCCGGGATCCGCTGGGGCGGGGGCGCCGGGTCGTCCTGGCCGACGAGCAGCCCGCCCCCCCCCAGCGCCCCGGCGACCCCGAGGGCGCCGGCGGAGCCGAGGAGGAACTGGCGACGGGTCGGTCGGGCGGGCACGGTCGGCGTCCTCCCTCCACGCGAGCCGGGGTCCTCCGGCACCGTACGGCCCGGGGACCCGCGTGGGCGGGCCTCGGGCGCCCGATCGGCCCCGTCAGCCCCCGACCAGGGGAGCATCCTCGGTGACGATCCGCTGCGTCCCCGCGTACACGTTCATCGAGCGGCCCCGCAGGAAGCCCACCAGCGTCATGCCCGACTCCCGGGCCATCTCGACGGCCAGCGACGACGGCGCGGACACGGCCGCGAGCACCGGCACGCCCGCCATGACCGCCTTCTGGGTCAGCTCGAACGACGCGCGCCCCGAGACCATGAGCACGGTGCCGCCCGCGGGGATCCCGCCCTGGAGCAGCGCGTACCCGAGCACCTTGTCCACGGCGTTGTGCCGCCCGACGTCCTCGCGGGCGACGACCAGCGTGCCGTCGGCGCGGAAGAGCCCGGCGGCGTGCAGCCCGCCGGTGCTGTCGAAGACGGCCTGGGCCGCGCGCAGGGTGTCGGGCAGGCCGGCGAGGACCTCGGGGGTGAGGGTCACCGGGTCGTCGCCGGGCGCGTAGCGGGTCTTGGTCCGCACCGCGTCGAGGGACGCCTTGCCGCAGACCCCGCACGACGAGGTCGTGTAGAAGCGCCGCTCGACCGAGTCGTCCGGCGGCGCCACGCCGGGGGCGAGGGCGATGTCGAGGACGTTGTAGGTGTTGCGGCCGCTGTCGTCGACCGAGTCGCAGTAGCGGGCCGTCGAGACGTCCTCGCGGTCGCCGATCACGCCCTCGGTGAGCAGGAAGCCGTGCGTGAGCTCGACGTCGTGCCCCGGCGTGCGCATCGTGACCGCCAACGAGCGGCCCGCGACCCGGATCTCCAGCGGCTCCTCGGCGGCGAGGGTGTCCGGGCGCCGCCGCGTCTCGCCGTCCTCGATGTGCAGCACCGGCCGCTTCACCGTCACGCGTCCCATGACCGCCTCCGATCCGTGGCTGTGTGTGATCGGTGTGTGACTCTTCGCCCGACCGGGTATCGGCCGTCGTACCGGACGGTGGCGGCGAAAGGGGACCATCCATGGCCGGCGGCTTCTTCGATCGCTCCTCCATCGTCGCACCACCGGGATGGAGTCGCTGGCTCGTTCCCCCGGCGGCGCTCGCCGTCCACCTCGGCATCGGTCAGGCCTACGCGTGGAGCGTGCTCAAGACGGGTCTCGGCCAGGGGCTGCAGCTCTCCGGCACGGCGACGGCGCTGCCCTTCCAGCTCGCCATCGTCATGCTCGGTCTGTCGGCCGCCGTCTTCGGCACGCAGGTCGAGCGGCGCGGCCCACGCTGGGCGATGGCCGTCGCGACGGCCTGCTTCGCCGCCGGGTTCCTCATCTCCGCGGCCGGCATCGCCATGGGGCAGTACTGGCTGGTCATCGTGGGGTACGGCGCCGTCGGCGGCATCGGTCTGGGCATCGGCTACATCTCGCCGGTGTCGACGTTGATCAAGTGGTTCGTCGACCGCCCCGGCATGGCGACCGGCATCGCCATCATGGGCTTCGGCGGCGGCGCGCTCATCGCCTCGCCGGTCGAGACCGCCCTGCTCAGCGCCTTCGGTCGGACGCCCGGCGGTCTCGCCTCGACCTTCCTCGTCCTGGGCATCGCGTACGCGATCTTCATGTCGCTCGGCTGGCTGCTGATCCGGGTGCCCCCGGAGGGCTGGCGCCCGCCCGGCGCCGCGGCGGAGTCGGAGGACCCGGCGCAGCGGGGCCCCGCCGTCTCGGTGTCGAAGGCCGTCCGGCTGCCGCAGTTCTGGTTCCTGTGGATCGTCCTGTGCTTCAACGTCACCGCGGGCATCGGCATCCTCGAACGCGCCGACGGCATCTTCCGCGACTTCTTCGGGTCCACCACCACGGCGCAGCAGCTCGCCGGCGCGGCGGCGGCGTTCGTCGCGATCCTCTCGCTGGCCAACATGCTCGGCCGGTTCGTCTGGTCGTCGACGTCCGACCTCGTCGGCCGCAAGAACATCTACCGCATGTACCTCGGCCTCGGCGCCCTGCTCTACCTGGTCATCCTGACCCTCGGCGAGGGCAACAAGGTCATCTTCCTCATCGCGTCGCTGCTGATCCTGTCGTTCTACGGCGCCGGCTTCGCCACGGTCCCCGCGTACCTCAAGGACCTCTTCGGCACCTACCAGGTCGGCGCGATCCACGGCCGGCTGCTCACGGCGTGGTCGGCGGCCGGCGTGCTCGGGCCGCTGATCGTGAACGCGATCGTCGACGCCAGCGACGCCGAGGGCCCGGCGCGCTACACCACGTCCTTCATCATCATGACCGCGCTGCTGGCGATCGGGTTCGTGGCCAACGAGCTGATCCGCCCGGTGGACCCGAAGCACTACGTCAGTGACGCCGAGCGTGCCGCGCCCGAGGGCTCGGCCGCCGCCGAGGAGCGCCGACAGGGAGCGACCCGATGACCGACCGCACCACGTCCGCCCCCACCGGCGGTCGCCTCGTCCTCGCCGTCGTCGCGTGGCTGTGGGTGCTGATCCCGTTCGTCTACGGGGTCTACTCCCTCGTCCTCAAGGTGCCGGCGCTCTTCTGAGCCGGTCCGGGGCCGCGGGCGACCGGTCGTAGCATCGAGGGTGATGACGAGCGACGACCGATGGGGCTCCGTCCACGCCGACCAGGACGCGTCCGGGGATGCGGACGCCGACGAGCTGGCCCAGCTCCTGGCGATGGCGGGCGGTGCCGACGACTCCGGCTCCGGGCCGGGCGGCGGTGCGCTCGCCGACGCGCTGAGCCAGGGCGTCACGACGGGCCCGACCGACGACCGGTCCGGTCACGAGCCCGACGACGCCGAGGCGCTCGCGGCGCTGCGCGCCGTGGAGGCCGAGCTCGACGAGCGCTGGCCCGAGACCCGGATCGCGCCGTCGCTCGACCGCATCCGCGCGCTGGTCGAGGTGCTCGGCGACCCGCAGCGGTCCTACCCGGCGATCCACGTCGCCGGCACCAACGGCAAGAGCTCGGTCACGCGGATGATCGACGCGCTGCTGACGCGCATCGGCCCGCGCACGGGGCGGTACACCAGCCCGCACCTGCAGCGGGTCACCGAGCGGATCGCGATCGACGGGGCGCCGATCAGCGCACGGCGCTACGTCGAGATCTACCAGGAGATCGCCCCGTTCCTCGGCATCGTCGACCGCGCGCAGGGCGACGGCCCGAAGCTCTCGAAGTTCGAGGTGCTCACCGGCATGGCCTTCGCCGCGTTCGCGGACGCGCCGGTGGACGTCGCGGTGCTCGAGGTCGGGCTCGGCGGGACCTGGGACGCCACCAACGTCGCCGACGCCGTCGTCGCCGCGATCACGCCGATCGACATCGACCACGTGAACTACCTGGGTCCGGAGCTCGGCGGGATCGCCGCGGAGAAGGCCGGCGTCATCAAGCAGGGCGCCGTCGCCCTCATGGCCGAGCAGTCGCCCGAGGCCGCGAAGGTGCTGCTCGAGCGTGCGGTGGCGATGGACGCCGAGGTCGCGCGCTCGGGGATGGAGTTCGGGGTGCTCGGGCGCGACGTCGCCGTCGGGGGCCAGCAGCTGCGCCTGCAGGGGCTCGGCGGCGAGTACGACGACATCTACCTGCCGCTGTTCGGCGAGCACCAAGCGAAGAACGCGGCGCTGGCGCTCGCGAGCGTCGAGGCGTTCTTCGGTGCCGGGGCGTCGCGCAAGCTCGACATCGACGCCGTCCGCGACGCGTTCGCCTCGGTGCGCGTGCCCGGGCGGCTCGAGCGGCTGCGCTCGGCGCCGACCGTCGTCGTGGACGCCGCGCACAACCCGCACGGCGCACGGGCGGCGGCCGCCGCGGTGCGCGAGGAGTTCTCGTTCCGCCGGCTGGTCGGGGTCGTCGCGATCCTGGGCGACAAGGACGCCGAGGGGATCCTCGCCGCGCTCGAGCCGGTGCTCGACGAGGTCGTCGTCACCGCCGTCAGCTCGCCGCGCGCGATGGACGCCGACGAGCTCGGCAGCCTCGCGGTCGGGTACTTCGGCGCCGACCGCGTGGTCGTCGAGACGCGGATGGACGCCGCGCTCGAGACCGCGATCGGGCTCGCCGAGGAGACCGACGACCCCGACACCCCATTTGCCGGCGCGGGCGTGCTGGTGGTGGGTTCGGTCGTCGCGGCCGGCGAGGCTCGCACCCTGCTGGGGCGGGAGCCGCAGTGACCACCTCGGGAGACGGAACGGAGCGGAGCTCGACCGTCGGGCCCGACGGCGGCGCGGCGGCGCGCAAGGCGTTCCGCGGGCCGGCGAGCGCCTGCCTGTCGCTCGAGGTCGTCATCGTGCCGCTCGGCCTGCTCGTCATGGACAAGGTCGAGGGCGGGCTGACGCCGGCGAAGATCGCGTGGGTGGTCGTCCTGACGCTCGGGATGATCGTCGCGATCGCGACCTTCTCGCGGCCCTGGGGCCTGCCGCTGGCCCTGGGCCTGCAGGTGCTCATGCTGCTCGGCTGGCTCGTGTCCCCGTCGCTGGGCGTGCTGGGGCTGGTGTTCTGTCTGGTGTGGGCGCTGATGCTGTGGATGCGGCACGAGGTGCTGCGTCGCCAGCGGGAGTGGGCCGAGCGGGGCGCGTGACCCGGCTCGTTAGGCTCGTGCCCCGTCACTGCGGTACATCTGTGAGGGGAACGACGTGGACGAGCGCACCCTGGTGCTGGTCAAGCCCGACGGCGTGGCGCGGGGCCTGGTCGGCGAGGTCATCTCGCGCATCGAGCGCAAGGGCCTGCGCCTGGTGTCGCTGGAGCTGAAGACCGTCGACCGCGGCCTCGCCGAGCAGCACTACGCCGAGCACGAGGGCAAGGGCTTCTACGAGGACCTGCTGAGCTTCATCACCTCGGCGCCGGTCGCCGCGATGGTCGTCGAGGGCCCGCGCGCCGTCGCCGCCTTCCGCCAGATCGCCGGCGGCACCGACCCCGTCGAGAAGGCCGTGCCCGGGTCCATCCGCGGCGACCTGGCCCTCGAGACGGGCTCGAACATCGTGCACGGCTCCGACTCGCCCGAGTCCGCCGAGCGCGAGATCAAGCTCTGGTTCGGCTGATCGCCTGACGCCGGGTGGGCCCTCCGGGCCCACCCGGCGGCGTGGCCCCGGGTGGGCCGGACCGCCCGGGCGGCTCGTTACCCTGGGTGGGTGGTCGAGTCCGTGTTCGAGAGCCTGGAACCCCTGCTGCCCCGGGTCCGCAAGCCGGTGCAGTACGTGGGCGGCGAGCGCAACGCGGGGACCAAGCCGTGGGAGTCGGTGCCGGTCCACTGGGCGCTCTGCTACCCCGACGCGTACGAGGTCGGGCTGCCCAACCAAGGCCTGATGATCCTCTACGAGGTCCTCAACGAGCGCCCCGACGCGCTCGCCGAGCGCACCTACGCCGTGTGGCCGGACCTCGCCGCGCTGATGCGCGAGCACGGGGTGCCGCAGTTCACCGTCGACGGCCACCGGCCGGTCGGTGCGTTCGACGTGCTCGGCGTCAGCTTCGCCACCGAGCTCGGCTACACGAACCTCCTGTCGATCCTCGACCTCGCCGGCATCCCGCTCCGCGCCGCCGACCGCACCACCGAGCACCCCTTGGTGCTCGCGGGCGGTCATGCGGCGTTCAACCCGGAGCCGGTCGCCGACTTCGTCGACCTCGTCGCCCTGGGCGACGGGGAGGAGGTCGTCGGCGACATCACCGACGTCGTCAAGGCGGCGCAGACCGAGGGCCTGGACCGGCGGGAGACCCTCGAGCGCCTGGCCGCGGTGCCCGGCGTCTACGTCCCGGGGCTCTACGAGGTCACCTACGGCGACGACGGCACCATTGCCGCGGTCACGCCGACCAGCCCGGCGGCCCCGGATCGCGTCCACAAGCGGACGACCTCCGACCTCGACGACTGGCCCTACCCCAAGAAGCCGCTCGTGCCGATGGCCGAGACCGTGCACGAGCGGATGAGCGTCGAGATCTTCCGCGGCTGCACGCGCGGGTGCCGCTTCTGCCAGGCCGGCATGATCACGCGCCCGGTGCGCGAGCGGTCGCCGCAGGGCGTGGGGGAGATGGTCGAGCAGGGGCTGAAGAGCTCGGGCTACCACGAGGTGGGCCTGCTCTCGCTGTCGTCGGCCGACCACTCGGGCATCGGCGAGATCGCCAAGGGCCTCGCCGACCGCTACGAGGGCACCGGCACCGGGCTGTCCCTGCCCTCCACCCGCGTCGACGCGTTCAACGTCACCCTCGCCGAGGAGCTGACGCGCTCCGGCCGCCGCAGTGGCCTGACCTTCGCCCCCGAGGGCGGGTCGGAGCGGCTGCGCAAGGTGATCAACAAGATGGTCTCCGAGGAGGAGCTCATCGCGACCGTCTCCACCGCGTACGAGCACGGGTGGCGCCAGGTCAAGCTCTACTTCATGTGCGGTCTGCCGACCGAGACCGACGAGGACGTGCTGCAGATCGCGTCGATGGCCCACGAGGTCATCCGCGCCGGCCGCAAGGCCGCGGGCCGGGGCGACGTGCGCGCGACGGTGTCGATCGGCGCCTTCGTGCCCAAGCCGCACACGCCGTTCCAGTGGGCCGGGCAGACGGCGCCCGAGGTGGTCGACGCGCGGCTGCGCAAGCTCCGCGAGGCCATCAACAGCGACCGCTCGCTGGGCCGCAACATCGGCCTGCGCTACCACGACGGGCAGCCCAGCCTGGTCGAGGGCCTGCTCAGCCGGGGTGACCGGCGAATCGGTCGCGTCATCGAGCGCGCCTGGCGCGAGGGCCAGCAGTTCGACGGCTGGAGCGAGTACTTCTCCTTCGAGCGCTGGGTGGCGGCCGCCGCGAGCGAGCTCCCCGACCAGGGGGTCGACCTCGCGTGGTTCACCACCCGCGAGCGCGGCGAGCACGAGGTCCTGCCCTGGGACCACCTCGACTCCGGGCTCGACCGCGGCTGGCTCTGGGACGACTGGCAGGACGCCCTGGCCGCCGAGGAGCAGGACGACTGCCGCTGGACGCCGTGCTTCGACTGCGGCGTGTGCCCGACGATGGGCACGGAGATCCAGATTGGCCCGCATCAGGTGATACAGCCGGGGCGTCCCTCGCTGCCGATCACGCCGGTCGAGCACCGCACGTCCACCCCTGTCCGCAACCCCGCCTTCGCGACCACCGCGACCACCGCGACCACCGCGACCACCGCGACCGCGGCGGGGCGTGCGGAGTGAGCGGGGCCGAGCGCCCGTGAGCGCGGCCGGGTCGCGCCCCGATCAGCCCCGGTCACCGGAGCGGACGGAAGCGCCGGCAGGTACGGAACGTCCCGCGCCCGAGGTCCGGGTGCGCCGGGCGGGCCCGACCGACGGCGACGCGGTCGCGGCGCTGCGCCGTGCCTGGGTCGAGCAGCGCGGCCGCGCCGCGCCGGGCGAGGACCCGGGCTTCGAGCAGGTCTTCGCGACGTGGTGGCGCGCCGAGCTCTCGCACCACGTCGTGTGGGTGGCCGAGGCGGAGAGCGGCGACGGCTGGGACGTCGTCGGGTCCCTCGACGTCGCCGAGGTCGCCGCCATGCCCGCGCCCGGGCGGCCGGGGGAGCGGTGGGGCTACGTCGGCAGCCTCGTCGCGCTCGGGGCCGCGCCGCGCGGGGTACCCCGCAAGCTCCTCGGCGCGGCCGTCGCCCACGCCCGCGAGCGAGGGCTGGTGCGGCTGGTGCTGCGCCCCTCGCCGGCGGGCGCGGCCTTCTACCGCGCCGCCGGGTTCGCCCCGGCCGGCGACGACATCGTGGTCCTCCCCACCGGCGGGGGACCGGGAGGGACGAGCTGATGGCGGAGACGCAGGCCGGACGGCCCTCGGCGCTCACGGCCAAGGCCGGCGACGCGCCGCACCCGTCGGCGCCGGTCGTCGGGAAGCTGCGCATGCGCTACGCCAAGCGCGGGCGGGCGCGGTTCAGCTCGCACCGCGACATCGCGCGGACGATGGAGTGGACGCTGCGCCGCGCGGGGGTGCCGGTGGCGCTGTCGCAGGGGTTCAGCCCGCACCCGCGGCTCTCGTGGATCGGCGCCGCTCCCACGGGCGCGGCGAGCGAGGCGGAGTACCTCGAGATCGGCGTCACCGAGCACCTCGACCCGGCGCTCGTGGCCCGCGAGGTCGACGCGGTGCTGCCCGACGGGCTCGCCGTCATCGAGGTCGTGCCGGCGGGACCGGGCGCGCTCGCCGACCGGATCGACGCCAGCCGCTGGGAGATCGAGACGCCCGGCGTGTCCGACGACACCCTCGCGCCGGCGATCGCGGCGTTCCTCGCCGCCCCGGAGGTGTCGGTGGAACGCGTCACGAAGAACGGCCCGAAGCCGCTGGACGTGCGAGCAGCGGTCGCCGAACTGCGTCTTTCGCTCACCCGGACGGACGAACCGGTCGACGCCGACCGGGAGGACCGTGCACGAGCGGCGACGTGTGGGAGACTGACGGCGGTCGTACGGCACACCACGCCGGCCGCACGACCCGACGATGTGTGCAGTGCCCTCCGCGCCGTCGCCGGCCTCGAGTTCCCGGAGCCCAACAGGGCCACCCGGTGGGCGCAGGGACGGCTCGACGAGCGCGGGGAGCTGATCGACCCGCTCGCGGCGGACCGCGCGGCACCCACCGCGTAGTCCCCAGGACGGGCCCGGTCGGCCTCGGTGCTCCCACATCGGCGACCGCACGGTCCGACGGCTCCCGAACTCGCCGGCCGTGCCGCAATCGGCGGCCGTCCCCGACGACCGCCCAGGCGAGACCACGCGAGGCCCCCGTGTGGCCGCGACCCCCGGGTCGCGCCCGGGGGCGGAGGAGATGGATGACCGACATCGACACCCCCTCCGGCGGAGACTCCGCCGCGGGGGGTTCCGTCGCACCCGGACGCCCCGACGACGCGGTTCTGGCCGCGCTCCCGGACAAGGCGCGGGTGCACGCCCTGGCCCGCGTCCTGGGCACGTCCAGCCGCGAGCTGCTGGCCGTGCTCGCCCGGCTCGGGGTGGGGGCGCGCAGCGCGCAGTCCAGCGTCGACCGTGGCGTCGTCGCCCGGGTCGTCGAGGACCTGTTCCCGACGCCGGGTGCCCCGGCCGGCACCACCGTGGCCGGTCCGATCGCCGAGGCCACCCCGAGCGCCGCGCCGGTGCTCGACGACCTGCCGGAGCCCGCGGACTCGGTCTCAGCGCTCGACACCGCCCCTGACACCACAGACGACACCACTGGTGTCGCGGACAGTGCCGGAGAGAGTGTCGGTGACGCCGCGACGACCCTGCCCGGCCAGGCGCCCGCGAGCGCGCCGAGCGTGGCCGCGCCGGCCTTCGCCGCGCCGATGTTCCTGGCGCCCGAGTCGACGAGCACCCCGGAGGCCGCGCCGTCCCGCACGCGCCGCCGTCGGGGCAGCCGCTCCACCGGCGTCGTGACCCCGGGCGAGGCCACCGAGACCGAGACCACCGGCGAGCCCACGCCCGCCGAGGACGAGCAGCCCGCCACCACCGAGGCGTCCACCCCGGCCGACACCACCGCGGCGCCCGAGAGCGGGCCCGAGTCGGGCGAGCCCGGCGACGGTGACGACGACGAGGACGGCGGCCGCCGCCGTCGGCGCCGCGGGCGCCGCGGGCGCGGGCGCGGCCGCGGCGGCAGCGACGACACCGACGGCAGCGACACCGGCGAGGGCGGCGACGCCGAGGGCGACGACCAGGGCGAGTCGGACGACGCGTCGGGTGACAGCTCCGCCGAGACCGACGCGGGCGACGACGACAGCGGCGACGACGAGGACACCGCCGAGGGCAGCGAGGGCGAGTCGTCCGGCGGCTCGCGGCGGCGTCGTCGCCGGCGTCGTCGCTCCTCCGACGCCGACAGCTCGTCGGGCGACACCCCCACCGAGGGCGACGACCCGCCGGACACCGTCACCCACGTCCGCGACCGGGTCGAGCGCCCCGAGGGCGGCCGCTCGTCCAACGACGAGGTGCGCGGGGTCAAGGGCTCGACGCGGCTCGAGGCCAAGCGCCAGCGTCGCCGCGACGGCCGCGAGTCCGGACGCCGCCGCCCGGCGATCCTCTCGGAGTCGGAGTTCCTGGCCCGCCGCGAGGCCGTCGAGCGCACGATGGTCGTGCGCCAGCAGGCCGGCCGCAGCCAGATCGGGGTGCTCGAGGACGGCGTCCTCGTGGAGCACTTCGTGGCGGGCGAGGGCCAGAACTCGATGGTCGGCAACGTCTACCTCGGCCGGGTGCAGAACGTGCTCCCGTCGATGGAGGCGGCGTTCGTCGACATCGGCCGGGGCCGCAACGCCGTGCTCTACGCCGGCGAGGTCAACTGGGACGCCTCGGGCCTCGAGGGCAAGCAGCGCAAGATCGAGCAGGCGCTCTCGACCGGCGACCAGGTGCTCGTCCAGGTCACGAAGGACCCGGTCGGCCACAAGGGCGCCCGCCTGACCACCCAGATCAGCCTGCCCGGCCGCTTCCTCGTCTACGTGCCCGCGGGCGGGGCCACCGGCATCAGCCGCAAGCTCCCCGACACCGAGCGCAAGCGCCTCAAGGAGATCCTCAAGCGGATCGTCCCCGACGAGTCGGGCGTGATCATCCGTACGGCCGCCGAGGGCGTCAGCGAGGAGGACCTCGAGCGCGACGTCCGCCGGCTCACCGCGCAGTGGGAGGCGATCGAGAAGTCGGCCTCCGGCGCGAAGAGCGCGAAGGGCCCGACGCTGGTCTACGAGGAGCCCGACCTCCTCATCCGCGTCGTCCGCGACATGTTCAACGAGGACTTCTCCTCGCTCGTCGTCTCCGGCGAGCGGGCGTGGGAGACCCTCGAGGGCTACGTCTCGCACGTCGCGCCCGAGCTCGCGGGGCGCCTGACGCGTCACGTCGGTCCGCAGGACGTGTTCGCCGCGTACCGGATCGACGAGCAGCTGATCAAGGCGCTCGACCGCAAGGTCTGGCTGCCCTCGGGCGGCACGCTGGTCATCGACCGCACCGAGGCGATGACCGTGGTCGACGTCAACACCGGCAAGTTCACCGGCTCCGGCGGCAACCTCGAGGAGACGGTCACCCGCAACAACCTCGAGGCCGCCGAGGAGATCGTCCGCCAGCTCCGGCTGCGCGACATCGGCGGGATGATCGTCATCGACTTCATCGACATGGTCCTGGAGTCGAACCGCGACCTCGTGCTGCGCCGGCTGACCGAGTGCCTGGGCCGCGACCGCACGCGCCACCAGGTCTCCGAGGTCACCTCGCTCGGCCTGGTGCAGATGACGCGCAAGCGCGTCGGCCAGGGCCTGCTCGACGAGTTCTCGACCACCTGCGAGCACTGCCGCGGCCGCGGCGTCATCGTCTCCACCGAGCCGGTGATCGGTCACGACCACGGCGCGTCGGGGTCCAACGGCAGCAGCACGAACGGCCAGGGCGGCTCGACCGGCTCGAACGGATCGAACGGGTCGAACGGCTCGGGCAAGGGCTCCGGTGAGGGCTCCGGCGGGTCGTCCGGGCGTCGGGGCCGGCGTGGTCGCCGGGCCGAGCGCTCCGAGGGCGCGTCGCCCGCGACGGTCGCGGCCGCCACCGGCCTGCTGCCCGGCGGCGACGACGAGGACGAGCCGGAGACCGTCGAGACCGCGACCGAGGTCACCGCGGAGGTCACGGCGGAGACCACCGCCGAGGCCGGCGCCGGGGAGTCGGGCACGGTCGGGGACGGGGACGCCGCCGCCGAGACCGTCGTCGAGGCGGACGAGGCCGAGGTCGAGCTGGAGGCGGGCCTCGCGACGGCCAGCGCCGCGGAGGCCGAGGAGACCGACGCCGCCGGCGACGCCGAGTCCGTCGAGCAGACGATCCACGAGGCGGTCCAGGCCGAGGTCGCCCTGGAGGCCGACCTCGCCGAGCACACCCCGGGGGCCAACGGCACCGTGCCGGAGACGGCGCCGGAGAGCCCCGCCGAGCCCGAGCGCCCGCGCATCACGGGCGCCATCGGCGGCGGCAACGGTCACGGCCGGGACGACGGCGTGGTCACGCCTGCGGGGCCGGCGAGACCGGTCGGCGAGGAGCCGACGCCGGAGCCGGCCGCGGTGCCCACGGGCACCGGCTCGGCCCGTCCGCGGCGGCGTCGCGCCGCGTCCCGTCCGGCCGGTCCGCCGGCGGACGCGTCCAGCAGCTGATCCTCCCGGCACCCCGGGGTCCGGACCCCGGGGTGCGGGCGGGTACCCTAGGACGTCGGTGCCCGCCGGGTCACGAGCAAGCCACCCGCGGCACCAGCGCGCCGGGTCCGCACCGCACGGGCCGCGCCGGAGCCGGAAGCCACACCGTCAGACGAGGAGTCCCGCGGAAGATGTACGCGATCGTGAAGACCGGCGGCAAGCAGTACAAGGTCGCGGTCGGCGACGTCATCGACGTGGAGCTCCTCGACGGTGACACGGTCGACCTCCAGCCGGTGCTGGTCGTCGACGGCAGCACCGTGCTCAGCTCGGCGTCCGACCTGGAGAAGGTCTCGATCTCCGGCAACATCGTCGGGGACGCCAAGGGCCCGAAGATCAAGATCATGAAGTACAAGAACAAGACCGGGTACAAGCGGCGCGTCGGCCACCGCCAGCGCTACAGCCGCCTCGAGGTCACCGACATCTCGAAGTAAGGGGAGCAGACATGGCTCACAAGAAGGGTGCGTCCAGCTCCCGCAACGGTCGCGACTCCAACGCCCAGCGGCTCGGGGTCAAGCGCTTCGGCGGACAGGTCGTCAAGGCCGGCGAGATCCTCGTCCGCCAGCGCGGCACCAAGTTCCACCCGGGCGTCGGTGTCGGCCGCGGCGGTGACGACACGCTGTTCGCCCTCGTCCCCGGCGCCGTGACCTTCGGGTCGCGCCGTGGACGCAAGAACGTCAACGTCATCCCGGCGGAGGAGACCGCCTCCGCCTGATCGGTCGCACGGAGCGCAGCGGAGCTGCGGCGCCGGAGGCCGATGACAGACATCCAGCAGTACCGTCAGGGGTGGGTCCGGGACGCGGACCCACCCCTTTCGTTCGTCAGCACCCCTCGAGGACCGGGAAGGACAGCACGCCGCGATGGCCCGCTTCGTCGACCACGTGACACTGCACGTCACGGCGGGCAGCGGCGGCCACGGCTGCGCGTCGATCCGCCGGGAGAAGTTCGTGCCCCTCGGAGGCCCGGACGGCGGCAACGGCGGGCGCGGCGGGGACGTCGTCCTCGTCGTCGACCCCGGTGTGCACACCCTGCTCGACTTCCACCACCGCCCGCACGCGACGGCCGGCAACGGCCGCCCGGGCCAGGGCAGCTTCCGCAACGGTGCGAACGCCGAGGACATCGAGCTCGCGGTGCCCGAGGGCACGGTCGTGCTCGACGCCGACGGCGAGGTGCTGCACGACCTCACCGGGACGGGCACGCGGTTCGTCGCCGCCCGCGGCGGGCGGGGCGGGCTCGGCAACGCCGCGCTCGCCGGGCCGTCGCGCAAGGCGCCCGGCTTCGCGCTGCTGGGGGAGCCCGGCGAATCGCGCGACCTCGTCCTCGAGCTGCGGTCGATGGCCGACGTCGGGCTCGTCGGCTATCCGAGCGCTGGCAAGTCGTCACTGGTCAGCGCGCTGAGCGCCGCCAAGCCGAAGATTGCCGACTACCCGTTCACCACGCTCGCCCCCAACCTCGGCGTCGTCTCCGCGGGCGGCAGCACGTTCACCGTCGCCGACGTCCCCGGGCTCATCCCGGGCGCGAGCAGCGGCAAGGGCCTGGGCCTGGACTTCCTGCGGCACATCGAGCGCTGCTCGGTGCTCGTCCACGTCGTCGACTGCGCGACGTTCGAGCCCGACCGCGACCCGGTCTCGGACATCCGCGCGCTCGAGCACGAGCTCGCGGCCTACACCCCGGCCCTGGGCACCGACCTCGCCGCGCGGCCCCGCATCGTCGCCCTCAACAAGATCGACGTGCCGGACGCCGCCGAGCTCGCGGAGATGGTCCACGACGACGTGGCGGCGTTCGGCTGGCCGGTCGTCGAGATCTCGACGGCGTCGCACGCGGGGCTCGACCGGCTCGCCTACGCCATGGCCGCCGCGGTCGACGACGCCCGCGCGAGCGCGGTGCCCTCGACCGCGCCGCGGGTCGTGCTGCGGCCCACCGCGGTCGACGACACCGGCTTCACCGTCGAGCCGGACCCCGAGGAAGGGTTCCTCGTCAAGGGCGAGAAGCCCGAGCGGTGGGTCCGCCAGACCGACTTCACCAACGACGAGGCCGTCGGCTACCTCGCCGACCGGCTCGCGCGCCTCGGCGTCGAGGAGGCCCTCGCCGAGGCGGGCGCGGTGCCCGGCGACATGGTCACCATCGGCGTCCACACCTTCGACTGGGAGCCCTCGACCCCCGCCGGCGTCGCCGCCATGCGCGGCAACCGGGGCACCGACCCGCGCCTCGAGGGCCAGGGCCTGGCCGAGCGCGCCTCGGCGTCCGAGCGCCGCGCCGCCCGCGACGAGCGCCGCCGCCACCGCAGCGACGACGAGCTGGGCGTCGCGCCCTGGCACGAGGACTACGACGAGGACGAGCGGTGAGCGCCCGCGAGGCCGTCGCGGGCGCGCGGCGACTCGTGGTCAAGATCGGGTCGTCGTCGCTGACCACCGTCGACGGCGGGCTGGACGTCGCCAAGCTCGACGCGCTCGTCGACGCCGTCGCCGCGCGGGCCGCGGGCACCCAGGTGGTGCTCGTGTCGTCCGGGGCGATCGCGGCCGGCCTGCGCCCGCTCGGGCTGCCGCGGCGGCCCCGCGACCTCGCGACGCAGCAGGCCGCGGCCGGCGTCGGGCAGCTGCACCTGACCCGCGCGTACGCCGAGGCCTTCGCCCGCCACGGCCGCACGGTCGGGCAGGTGCTGCTGACCTCGCACGACGTGGTGCGCCGCCAGCCCTACCGCAACGCGCAGCGCACGTTCGAGCGCCTGCTCGGCCTCGGTGTCGTGCCGGTGGTCAACGAGAACGACACGGTGGCCACCGACGAGATCCGCTTCGGCGACAACGACCGGCTCGCCGCGCTCGTCGCCCACGTGATCTCCGCCGACGCCCTGGTGCTGCTCTCCGACGTCGACGGGGTCTACGACGCCGACCCGCGCTCGCCGGGCGCCACGCTCGTCCGCGAGGTGACGGGCGGCGCCGACCTCGCCGGGGTCCGCGTCGGCAAGCCGTCCTCGCTGGGCACCGGCGGCATGGCGTCCAAGCTCGCGGCCGCCGACCTCGCCAGCGGCGCCGGGGTGCCCGTGCTCGTCGCCTCCGCCGCGGACGCGACCGCCGCGCTCGCCGGCGCCGGGGTCGGCACGGTGTTCGCGCCCCACGGCCCCCGGCTGTCCGCCCGCCGGTTCTGGCTGCGGCACATGGCCGGCACCCGCGGGCGCCTGCACCTCGACGACGGCGCCGTGCGGGCCGTGGTCGGGCGCCGCCGCTCGCTGCTCGCGGCCGGCATCACCGGCTCCGACGGCGACTTCGAGTCCGGGGACGTCGTCGACCTCGTCGACCCGCGCGGGGAGGTCGTCGCCCGCGGCGTCGTCGGCTTCCACGCCGAGGAGCTCCCCGAGATCACCGGCCGCTCCAGCGACGACCTCCCGCCCGAGCTGCGGCGCGAGGTCGTGCACGCCGACGACCTCGTGCCGGTCGTCCCCACGATCCCGGAACCCGCCCCCGCCGAGGTGAGCTCGCCGTGACCACGACCCCCGCCGACACCCTCACCGCGACCGGCACCGACCCGGCCGCCATCGTCCGCGACTGCGGCCGCCGTGCCGCCGCGGCCGCCCCGCGGATGGCCGCGGCGGCCGACCACGAGGTCGCCGCCGCACTGCGCGGGATGGCGGCGCTGCTCGCCGAGGCCGCGGACACGGTCCTCACCGCGAACGCCGCCGACGTCGAGGCCGCCGAGCGCGCGGGCACCACCCCCGCGCTCGTCGACCGCCTGCGCCTCGACCGCGACCGCCTCGACGCCATGGCCGAGACGCTGCTGGAGCTCGCCGACGTCCCGGCGCCCGAGACCGACACGGTGCTCGAGGAGCGTCCGGACGGGCTGCGGCTCATCGAGCGCCGCCGTCCGGTCGGGGTCATCGGCGCGAACTTCGAGGCCCGGCCGAACGTGGTGGTCGACGTCGCCTCGCAGCTGGTGAAGTCGCGCAACGCCGGCGTGCTGCGCACCGGCGGGGCGGCGCTCGCCTCGGCCACCGCGCTCATGGAGGCCGTCGTCGCCCCCGCCCTCGCGGGAGCGGGCCTCGACCCCGACGCGGTCGTGCTCGTCACCGACCCGCGCCGGGAGTGCGCGGTCGAGCTGGTCCGGAACCCCGGGCTCATCCCGCTGGTGATCCTGCGCGGGTCCGGCGACACCACCCGCTCCCTCGGCCTCGAGGCGGCCCAGCACGGCGTGCGCACCCTCGCGCACGCCGACGGTGGCGGCGTGCTCTACGTCGACCGCGCGGCGACCACCGAGCTCGCCCACCACCTCGTCACCACGTCGATCGACCGGCTCGGCGTCTGCAACCGGCTCAACCTGCTGCTCGTCGACCGCCACCGTTGGGACGAGCTGGTCCCCGGCCTCGTCGGTCTCCTCGAGGGCCACGGCGTACGGGCCTCGCTGCCGCCGCACGACCACCCCCTCGGTCACGAGTGGGCGCTCGACGACGGGAACGAGGCCACGGTGACGGTCGCGCCCGCCGACGGGCCCGCCGACGCCGCGGCGATCGCCAACCGCGAGACCTCGGGCCTGGCCGCGACGATCGTCACCGCCGACGAGGCGGAGGCCCGCACGTTCCTCGACGCCTACGCCGGCACCGGCGCGTTCTGGAACGCGACGACGCGCCTGCTCGACGGCGTCAAGCTGCGCCGGGTGCCCGAGACCGGCATCAACGTCGACCACGTCCCGGGCCCGCGCGGGCCGGTGGTGTTCACCGACCTGTGCCTGCGCCAGTTCGTGGTCGTCCCGGCGTCGACGGCGATCGGGCACCCGGAGTAGGACGGTGTCGGGCCTCCGGCGCGGCAGCTCCGCTGCGCTCGGCTCGTGCCGGTGGGCGCGGCCCGACGCCCGTCGCGCTCGGTGTCGACGGGGTCGACGCGCGTCCACGGGCCGAACAGCCCGGTCGCGAGGCGGCTGAGCAGCTCGACGACCTGCGGCGGCGCCCCGGTCCGGGTGACGGCAGGGGAGGGTGGTCAGCCCCCGGCCTCGGCGATCTCCTTGATCTTCCGCAGCGTCCCGCGCATGTTCGCCCGGTTGGTGCGCCCCCGCGCCCGGCCGGCGATCGCCCAGTAGATCCGGGTCCCCGCGCTCGGGGTGAGCCGGAAGGACTCGGTGACGTCGGTGCCATCGCCCGCGGGCACGAAGCGGTAGTGCCAGTTGTTGATCGGCCGCCCGCCGACCAGCACCTCGAACCCGAACTCGCGGCCCGGCTCGCAAGCCGTGATGCGGCACGTCGACCAGTAGGTGGGCCCGCGCCCGTTGCGCAGCACGTGGCCGCGGAAGCGCTTGCCGACCGCCGGCCCGGTGGCGCCGTCGAGCCACTCGGCCTCGAAGGTCTCCTCGCTGTAGCGGTGGGTCTGGGTGACGTCGGCGACGAGGGCCCACACGGTCTCGGGTGCGGCCCGGACGTGCTCGGTCACGGCGTCCTGCATCGGTGTGACTCCTCGCGTGTCTCAGCGGCCGAGCACGACGCCGCGGTCGCGCACGAGGTCCCAGACGTCGTAGGGCAGGTCCGCCCAGGCGAAGACGTCGTCGACGGTGGCGAACCGCCCGGCGGCGCCGCGGCACGCCACGATGCGCTCGGCATGGGCGGGCGCGATCCCGCAGGTCCTGGCGATCACGGGTCCGGGCGCGGTGTTGAGGTCGACGAGCCCGCCGTCGTCGTAGGCGCGCGGCAGGTCGGGGCGCCCGACGCGCAGGTCCCGGGCCAGCAGCGGGTCGTCGGCGGCGAGGCGGCGGGCCTCGGTGCGGCGCGTCCGGGCGGCCAGGGCCGCCTCGACGGCCGGGTCCGGGGGCGGCCGGTCCCAGCTCGTCGGCTTCGCGCGGGGGCCGAACACCTGGGGCCGGAGGACGATCAGGGCCACGAGGCCCGCGACGAAGCCGGTCCAGATGCCCGCGGTCGCGAGGCCTCCGGCGACCCCGACGAGACGGCCCTCGGGGTCGCGCCCGGCCGCGCCGGCGCCGACGAACGTCGCGACCAGGAGGACGAGCGCCGCGACCAGGACCGCGATGTGGCCCGGGCGCCGGGTGCGGACCGCCGCGTGGGCGAGCGGCACCGGGAGCAGCAGGCCGGCGCTGAGCACGTGCACGAGGAACCACCACCCGCCCCGGGTGAACCAGGTCCCGGGACGGGTGCCCACCGTCGTCATCAGGTCGACAGCTGGTCGCGCAGGACGCGCTTGAGGAGCTTGCCCGACTGGTTGCGGGGCAGCTCGTCGACGAAGTGGACGTGCTTCGGGGTCTTGTAGCCCGCGAGGCGCGCACGGACGTGGGCGATGAGGTCGTCCCGCAGGGTCGAGCTCCGCTCGGCGTCGTCTCCCGCGGCGGAGACCTCCGGCTTCGTCACCACGAACGCCGTCACGGCCTCGATCCACCGCTCGTCGGGGGTGCCGATCACCGCGACCTCGGCGACCGCCGCGTGGGTGTAGAGCGCGTCCTCCACCTCGCGGGACGCGACGAGCACCCCGCCGGTGTTGATCACGTCCTTGATCCGGTCGACGACGGTGATGTAGCCCTGCTCGTCGATGCGCACGAGGTCGCCGGAGTGGAACCAGCCGTCGCGGAAGGCCTCGGCGGTCTCGTCGGGCTTGTCCCAGTAGCCCTCGCAGAGCTGCGGGGAGCGGTAGACCACCTCGCCGATGCCGCCGGGCTCGACGTCGTCGCCGTCGTCGTCGATCACCCGCAGCTCGACGAACAGCACCGGGCGCCCGCACGACTCGGGACGCTCGTCGTGCTCCTCGGGCTGCAGCACGGTGGCCAACGGGCCGATCTCGGACTGGCCGAAGCAGTTGTAGACGCCGAGCGCGGGCAGCGCCTCGCGGAGCCTGGTCAGGATCGGCACCGGCATGATCGACGCGCCGTAGAACGCCTTGCGCAGGCTCGTCAGGTCGCGGGTCGAGAAGTCGGCGTGGTTGACCAGCGGCACCCACACCGTCGGCGCCAGGAAGATCGCCCCGATGCCGTCGGCCTCGATCCGGCGGAGGATCTCCGGGATGTCCGGCGCCTCCATGAGGAAGTTGGTGGCGCCGACCATGAGGTAGGGCATGAGGAAGAGCTGCATGCCGGCCGAGTGGTACAGCGGCATGGCGTGCAGCGGGCGGTCGTCCTCCGACATCGCCAGCGCGTGCACGCCCGAGACGTACTCGTGCACGAGGCCGCGGTGGGTCATCATCGCGCCTTTGGGCCGCGAGGTCGTGCCCGAGGTGTAGAGCAGCTGGACGAGGTCGGTGTCGGCGACGGTCGCGAGGATCTCGGGCAGCTCGCCGCTGCTGGCCCGCTCGAGCAGCGAGCCGGGCGCGTCGCGCAGCGGCACGACCTGCTTGGGCTGGGCGGGCAGCGCATCGACGGGGCCCGCCAGCGCCGGGTCGATGAGCAGCAGTCGGCTGCCCGACTGCTCGACGAGGTAGCCGAGCTCCTCGCCGGTCAGCGCGTAGTTGATCGGCACGTGCACCGCGCCGAGCCGCGCGCAGCCCAGGAACGCGAGCAGGTAGGCGTCGGAGTTCTTGCCGTAGGTGGCGACGCGGTCGCCCGCGCCGATCCCGAGCTCACCGAGGAACCCGGCGGCCCGGGTGACGGCGTCGTCGAGCTCGCGGTAGGTCCAGGTGCGGTCGGCGAAGTGCAGGGCGACACGGTCGGGGGTGCGGCGCGCGCTGCGGGCCAGCACCCCGTCCACCGTGCTCGAGCGGGTGTCCACGGGGTGAGTTCTCTCCTCGGCGTCGCCGATGGGGGTCGACCGTCAGGCGTGGGCGTCACCGACGGCGATCTCGCCGCCGGCGCTGACGTCGGCGTACACGCCGGCGCAGGCCCACTTCCCGCCGACGACGGGGTGGGAGATGTCGATGCGGTTGTTCTTGGCGACCGTGCGCAGGGTGTTGCGGTCCTCGGGGAGGTCCTGCTGCGCCATCGTCGTCATGACGCAGCGCATGGTCTGGAAGCTGAACGCGAGCCGGACGTCGTCGCCCAGCGTCATCTCGCGGCCCGGCCAGTCGTTCTCGACGAACCCCGGCTCGGTGTCGCTGAGGACGACGTTGGGGCGGTAGCGGCGGGCGTCGAAGTCGCTCTCGGGCGCGAGCTCGCGCAGGCGCTGCAGCGTCGACTCGGTGATGACGTGCATGGCGCACAGGTCGTAGAAGCGCCCGGGCGGGGCGAACCCGGCGACGTCGAAGTGGCTGATGGCCTCGCCGGTGTCCTCCTGGCGCTTCGTGGTCGCCTCGATGATGTGCTCGGGTCCCAGCTCGGCGCGCTCGACACCCTCGATGTCGACCCAGAGCTCCTCGAACGCCACGCCGTCCGGCGGCGTCGTGATCAGCTTGACCTCGCGGCCGAGGACGTCGGAGAGCGCCTGGTCGATGTCGGGGTCGTCGCTGCGGCGGGTGGAGCCGTCCGGGAACGTGATGACCACCGGCGGCGCGGCCTCGCCGGGCACGGGCTCGCCGGTGTACGCGGCGGAGAACCCGAGGAGCTTCGCCCACCGCTTGGGCACCTTCGCGCTGGCGACGATGCCGGTCTCGACGTCGAGCACGGCGTAGGCGCGGTCGCCGATCACACCCCGCTCGTCGATCACGGCACGGCTGAGGGTCTCCCCGAGCATCGACTTGACGGGATAGCGGTACAGGGCGGCGATCGTCACACCGCAGGGCTTACCACCCGGGAGGTGTCGGCGGGAACCGTCCGCCCGGTCAGGACGCCTCGCCGGTGGACTCCGGGTGCGCCCGGCGCTCCCGGCGCTCCCGGTACTCGCGGCGGGAGAGGTGCAGCGAGATCGTGCCGGGGACGACCATGAGCGTCACCGCGACGAGCGCGGCCGCCCACGGCCCCGGCAGCACCACGACGAGGACGACGACCACCACGGCGACCTGGATCACCAGGTTCACCACGCGGTCGGACAGGTGGGACCGCCACGTCGCCGTCGGGCGCAGGCGCATGCTCAGCGCCGGGTCGTCGCCTGCGAGACGGGCCTCGAGGTCGAGCAGCGCGCGCTCCTCGCGGTCGGAGAGCGGGCGCGGCTCGGACGGCTCCGGCAGGCCGGGCATCGTCATGCTCGGGTCCTCTCGTCGACGGGAGGGCGCGGCGAGGCCGGGATCAGAACCCGACATTTCGCCCACGAGTGTCGACGGTGGGGCTGAAGATCGCCTGAGAGCGGGGTGTGGACCCCCTCAGCCCGTGGTGGCCAGCACGAACGGCAGCACGGCCGGCGCGCCGGCCCGTCGCAGCAGGGCGGCCGCGACGGTGATCGTCCAGCCGGAGTCGGCGACGTCGTCGACGAGCAGGACCGGGCCCGCGCTCGGGTCCGTGCCGGCCGGGACCGAGAGCCGCGACCACACCTCGGCGAGGCGCTGCGCGGAGTTGGGCGGCTCGGGCTCGGCGTCGTCCTCCGGGTCCTCGTAGATCGGCGGGGCGGTGTCGGCGAGCGCGCCGAGCAGCGGCAGGCGCCCGATGCTCGCGATGCGCTGGGCGAAGCTCTCGACGAGCACCGGCCGGCGCCGGCTGGGCAGCCAGACGACGCCCGCCGGGCGCTGCGCCCAGTCCCAGCCCCTGAGCACCTCGACCGCGGCGTCGACGGCGGGGTCGGGCACGAGGTCGTCCGCGCGCAGCAGCGGGCGCAGGCGCGGACCCCACCCGACGTCGGTGAGCCGCCCGAGCGCGCGGCCCTCCTCGGCCGCCTCCTCGGGCTTGATCTTGCCCTTGAGCGGGACGTCGAGGACGTCCATGCCGCTGGGCCACTGCTTGCGCGGCGCGAGCGGCACCCCCGGCCGGTCGAGCGTCGTCTGCGCCTGGACGCGCACGTCCTCGCCGATGGTCGGGTCGTACCGCTCGCCGGTGCAGTTGTCGCAGCGCCCGCACGGCGCGGCGCCGGGGTCGTCGAGCTGGCGGCGCAGGAACTCCATGCGGCAGCCGTCGGTGGCGATGTAGTCGAGCATCGCCTGCTGCTCGGCCCGCCGGGCCTTCGCGAGGCCGAGGTAGCGGCGGCCGTCGTACTCCCAGGGCTGCCCGGTGGCCTCCCAACCGCCCTTGACCCGGCGGACGGCGCCGTCGGTGTCGAGCACCTTGAGCATCATCTCCAGCCGGCCCCGGCTGAGCTCCACCCGCGGCTCGAGGGCCGCGGTGGACACGGGGCGGCCGGCGTCGCCGAGCACCGAGAGGGCCACCCTGACCTGCGGCTCGGCGGGGAAGGCCAGGGATGCGAAGTACGCCCAGATGTCGCGGTCCTCCGGGCCGGGCAGCAGCAGCACCTCGGCGCGCTCGACGCCGCGGCCCGCGCGCCCGATCTGCTGGTAGTAGGCCACCGGCGACTGCGGCGCCCCGAGGTGGACGACGAACCCGAGGTCGGGCTTGTCGAAGCCCATGCCCAGCGCGCTCGTCGCCACCAGGGCCTTGACGCGGTTCGCCAGCAGGTCGTCCTCGGCGCGCTCGCGCTCGGCCGGATCGGTCTTGCCGGTGTAGGCGGCGACGGCGTGCCCCCGCTCGCGCAGGAACGCCGCGAGCTCGTCGGCGGCCGAGACCGTGAGCGTGTAGACGATGCCCGACCCCGGCAGGTCGTCGAGGTGCTGGGCGAGCCAGGCGAACCGGTCGGCGCCCTTGTCCAGCGGCAGGACGCCGAGGCGCAGCGACTCCCGGTCGAGCTCGCCGCGCAGCACGAGCGCCTCCGCGTTCGACTGCGACACCCCCAGCTGGTCGGCGACGTCGCTGGTCACCCGGTCGTTCGCGGTGGCCGTGGTGGCGAGCACCGGGACGCCGGCGGGGAGCTCGGCGATGAGCGTGCGCAGGCGGCGGTAGTCGGGCCGGAAGTCGTGCCCCCAGTCGGAGATGCAGTGCGCCTCGTCGACCACGAGCAGGCCGGCGGTGCGGCTGAGCTCGGGGAGCACCTGGTCGCGGAACTCGGGGTTGTTGAGCCGCTCCGGGCTGACGAGCAGCACGTCGACCGCGCCCGCCTGGACCTGCGCGTAGACGTCCTGCCAATCGTCGGTGTTGGCGGAGTTGACCGTCACCGCGTGGATGCCGGCCCGCCCGGCCGCGTCGATCTGGTTGCGCATCAGCGCGAGCAGCGGGCTCACGATGACCGTCGGCCCGCCGCCGCGGGCGCGGATGAGCGCCGTGGCGACGAAGTACACCGCGCTCTTGCCCCACCCCGTGCGCTGCACCACCAGCGCCCGGCGCCCCTCGGCGACCAGCGCGTGGATCGCCGCCCACTGGTCCTCGCGCAGCGCGGCGTCGGGACCGGCGAGCCGCTGCAGCGTGGCCTCGGCGTCGGCGCGCAGGTCGGTGTCGGTGGGTGCCGTCATGCTCCCCATCGTGACCGACGGGTCCGACAGCGCGGGGGCGGTCCCGGGAAGACCGAGGAAGTCAGGGTCGCCTCACCAGGAAGGGGAACGCATGCCGGAGATCTCCGACGAGGCCGCGTTTCGCGCCGTCGTGTCCGAGCCGCCGCGGCGGACCAACCGGTACTAGCCGGTGCGGTGGGTGACCACCGGGATCGCCTCGGTGGGGCTCGCGGCGAGCCGTGCCTCGTCCTCCTCGGCCTCGAACAGGGCGTCCCCGTCCTCGGGGTGGCCGGTGCCGGCGTAGCGGACGTCGAGACCGCCGTCACGGCCGTCGTCGGAGCGGCGCAGGGCCAGCGCGCTGGTGGCCGCACCGAGGAGCAGCAGCGCGCCGAGGTTCTCGCCCAGCTCCTCGAGGTGGTAGGCGAGCACCTCCGCGACCCGGCCGCCGGTGCCCTGGGCGAGGACCACGCCCTGGACGCCCTCGAGGCCCAGCGCGAAGGAGAACAGCACGCCGAGCCCGACCACGAGGAGCCATCGGGGCCGGCCGCGCAGGCGCAGCGCGAGCAGGCCGACGGCGACCGCGATCACCAGGGCGACGGCCGCCCCGGGCACGACCCAGTAGAAGGAGAAGTTCCGACCGGGGTCGTCGGCGGCGGCGGCGCCCTCGGGGCGCACGAGATCGCCCACCCGCTCGTGGATGGAGGTCATGTCGTCGAGCGACATGCCCGCGAGGATCGCCGCGGTGACCAGCCACCCGGCCGCCCCGCGGGCACCTGTCGCCCGGCCGACCAGCCCCGCGACCAGGTGCGCCGCCGCGGCGGTCACGAGGAGGCCGACGCTCCACCAGGTCGGCACGTTCCCCTCGCCGTCGACGTCGAGGTACCCGACCCACTGCGCGAGCTTCGGGCCGGGCGCCGGCACCGCCAGCGTCAGCAGCAGGCTCATCGCGGCCAGGCCCGGCGTCACGACGAGGAGCAGGACCCAGGCCCGCGCCCGGCGGGGGACGGTCGGGAGGTCGCGTGGGGCGGCGTCCGGGAGGTCGGAGACCAGGTGGACCGCCGTCTCGCCGCGGGCCGCGTGCAGCGCCGTCACCACGACGGCCAGGAGCCCGGCCGCCCCGAGCCCCTGCACACCCTCGGCGACCGCCGCGAGGACACGCCCGCCGTCACCGAGTGCGCGGACGACGAGCTCGCCGCCGAGGGCGCCGACGCCGAAGGTCACCAGCGCGGCGACCAGCCGGCGGCCGTCGCGCAGCCGCCGGGCGAGGAGGGCGAACGGGGTCGCGAGCAGGAGCCCGGCCACGACGGCCGGGACGAGCCAGTCGGTGGTCAGGGGGTTGCTGCCCACGGCCTGCCGGGCGAGGCCGTCGATGCGCGTGTGCAGGCCGGTCGCGACGCACAGCGACGCCACGGCCGCCGCGGCGCCGGCGGCGACCCAGCACCGGGAGCCGAACCGCCCGCGCGTCGCGGCGACCACCGCGTTGGCGAGGCACGCGAGGACCGTGGCGAGCAGCACCGTCGCGGCGAGCCAGGTCGGGAGGTTGTAGGGCTCGAGCACGTCGACGTAGGCCCAGAGGCCGGAGGGTGCCGGGCGGACGAGGGCGACGACGACCGACAGCAGCGTCAGCGTCGTGATCGCGGTGGCCAGCGCCACCAGGAGCCGCTTGACGTTCACCTCACGTTCAACGAGGTGGCCGGGAGGTGGGTTGCTGCGCTACCGGGGTGTCGTCGCGTGTTCGCCCGACCCGGGGATCCCCCGGAGACGGGGAGTGACCCCGTGTCGACCACATCGCCGAGACATCACGGGGCGCGCGAGGCAGGATGCGGCCCGTGAGCACCGAGCCGGTCGGCGAGAAGGCCCAGAAGGCCCTGTTCGACTCCGTCGACGACGTCGTCACCCGGCTCGCCGACGTCGGCTACCTGGCGTCCACCGCCGTGGCGACCACCGTCTTCCTCGCCGACCGCCTCGGCAAGCCGCTGCTGGTCGAGGGCCCGGCGGGCGTCGGCAAGACGGAGCTGGCGCGCGCGGTGGCCGACGCGACGGGTGCGGGGCTCGTGCGGCTGCAGTGCTACGAGGGCATCGACGAGGCCCGCGCGCTCTACGAGTGGAACCACGCCAAGCAGCTGCTGCGGATCACCGCGAGCCAGGGTGAGCCCTGGGACGACACCCGCGACGACGTGTTCTCCGAGGAGTTCCTGCTGCCCCGCCCGCTGCTCACCGCGATCCGCCGCGAGGAGCCGACGGTGCTGCTCGTCGACGAGACCGACAAGGCCGACGTCGAGGTGGAGGGCCTGCTGCTGGAGGTGCTCGGCGACTTCCAGGTCACCGTGCCCGAGTGGGGCACGATCACCGCGAACCAGCGCCCGTTCACGCTGCTGACCTCGAACGCGACCCGCGAGCTGTCCGAGGCCCTCAAGCGCCGCTGCCTCTTCCTGCACCTCGACTTCCCCGACCCCGAGCTCGAGCGCCGCATCGTGCTCGCCCGCGTGCCGCAGCTGCCCGAGGCGCTCGCCGAGGAGCTCGTGCGCATCGTCGGCGTGCTGCGCGGTATCCAGCTGCGCAAGGCGCCGTCGGTGTCGGAGACGATCGACTGGGGCCGCACGTTGCTCGCTCTCGGCCTCGACACCCTCGACGACGAGACCGTGCGCTCGACCCTCGGCGTCGTCCTCAAGCACCAGGCCGACGCCCAGCGGGCGGTGGCGGAGCTCCGGCTGAACTGATGAGCGCGCCTACGGACACGCAGCGAAGCGGAGCTGGACGCTGATGGTCGTCACCGGCGGCCTGCCGGCCCACCTCGTCGACTTCGTCGGCGCGCTGCGGCGGGCCGGGATCGCGGTGGGCCCGGGGGAGTCGGTGGACGCCGCGGCGGTGATCGCCGAGCTCGACCTCCTGCGCCGCGAGCAGGTGCGCGAGGGACTGGCGGCGGCGATGCTGCGCCGCTCGGGGCAACGGGCGGTGTTCGACGCGCTGTTCGACCTGTGGTTCCCGCTGGGGCAGGGCGCCGCGCTGGGCGAGGTCGCGCTGCCCTACGCCGACGACGGGTCGGTCGACGTCGAGGCCCTGCGCGACCTGCTCGCCGGCCTGCTGCGCGACGGAGACACCGCGGCGATGGCCGAGCTGGCGCGCGCGATCGTCGACGGGCTGGGCGCCGTCGGACGGGGCCAGGGCCAGGGCGGCCAGGGGCAGGGCCAGGGCGGGGGCGGCGGCGACCGCGGCGAGGGTGGGGGCGGGCGCCCGTCGACGTGGTCGGCCTACCAGGCCCTCAACGCCGTGCGGCCCGAGACGCTGCTGGCCCGCGTGCTCGCCGACCTGCGCCGGGGCCGGGAGACGCAGCGCAGCGGAGCTCGACCCGACGGGGCGTGGGACAGCCCGTTCGCCGAGGAGGTGTCGCGGCGCGAGGTGCGGGAGCGGATCGCGGCGTTCCGGCGGATGGTCACCGACGAGACGCGCCGGCGAGGTGCGGAGATCCGCGGGCGGGAGGCGGCGGCGCGTACCGGGGTGCCCAAGCAGGGCGACCGCGTCGACTTCCTCACCGCGAACTCCGAGCAGCTCGCCGACCTGCGCCGCCGCGTCGCCCCGCTCGCGCGCCACCTCGCGTCACGGCTCGCCGCGCGTCGCCGGCGCGCGCGCCGCGGCCCGATCGACCTGCGCCGTACGCTGCGCCGCTCGATGTCCACCGGCGGGGTGCCGATGCGCCCGGCGTTCCGCCGCCCGCGTCCCGGGCGCCCGGAGCTGGTGCTGTTCTGCGACGTGTCCGGCTCGGTGGCGGGGTTCAGCCACTTCACGATGATGCTGGTCCAGGCCCTGCGCGAGCAGTTCTCCCGCATCCGGATCTTCTGCTTCGTCGACGGCTGCGTCGAGGTCACCGATCTCTTCGGCCCGAACGCCGACCTCGGCGGCGTCATGGCCGACATCACCGCGCGGCCCGGGCTCATCGCGTTCGACGGCCACAGCGACTACGGCTCGGCGCTCGGGCGCTTCCGGGAGGGCTGGCCGGACGTCGTGGGCCCGCGGACCTCGCTGCTCGTGCTCGGTGACGCCCGCACCAACTACCGCGACCCGAACCTCACCGTCCTCGGCGACCTCGCCGAGCGGGCACGGCACGCGCACTGGCTCAACCCCGAGCCGCAGGCGCAGTGGGGCACCGGCGACTCGGCGGCCCGCCGCTACGGCCAGGTCGTCCCGATGCACGAGTGCCGCACGGCCGCCCAGCTCGCGGGCGTGGTGTCGGGACTGCTGCCGGTGTGAGCGCACCGCGCCGACGCTCTAGGCTGATCGGATGAGCGGCCGCCGGATCGGGGTCATGGGCGGCACCTTCGACCCCATTCACCACGGTCACCTCGTGGCCGCCAGCGAGGCGCAGATCCGGTTCGCGCTCGACGAGGTCGTGTTCGTGCCGACCGGGCGGCCCTACCGCAAGGCCGGCTACGCGGTCAGCTCGGCCGAGGACCGCTACCTCATGACCGTGATCGCCACGGCGTCGAACCCGCGGTTCACGGTCAGCCGCGTCGACGTCGACCGCGACGGGCCCACCTACACCGTCGACACCCTGCAGGACCTGGCGGCGATCTTCCCCGACGACGAGCTCTTCTTCATCACCGGCGCGGACGCCCTCGAGCAGATCCTGTCGTGGCACCGCGCCGACGAGATGTTCCGGCTCGCGCACTTCGTCGGCGTCACCCGGCCCGGCTTCGACCTCGACGGCGACCACCTGCCCCACGGCGCCGTGAGCCTGCTCGAGGTGCCGGCGATGGCGATCTCCTCGACCGCGTGCCGGGAGCGTGTCGCCGCGGGGGAGCCGGTCTGGTACCTCGTGCCCGACGGCGTCGTGCAGTACATCGCCAAGCGCGGGCTCTACCGGCCGCGCGGGCAGGGCTGGGTGCTCGGTCCGACCGAGCACGTCGCCTCGGAGTAGCCGTCGGCCATCTCAGGACACGATCGAGTGACGACTTCGCGTTTCAACTAACACGCGCCGTGATCGACCCGAGATCCGCGGTGGGAGCCGCGCCCGCCCGGGGCGGCCCGCTCGGGGGAGAGTGATCTCGGTGCTGGCGTCGCGACCCGTCCACACCCGCGCCCGCTGATGGGCCGGCACTACGCCCCGGACGACGGGGACGACGAGGTCGACGGGGACGACGAGCAGCGCCGGCGCCGTGCGTGGGCCGACGCCCCGGGCGGGTTCACGCGCGCCGGGACGCAGGGCCCGCGCACGCCGCCGGACGGCGCGATCCCGGTCCAGCCGGTCGTCGAGCGGCCGGCGCCGCCGGACGGCGGCTGGGGCCCCTGGCCCCCGGAGGCGTTGCGCGACCACCACCACCCGACGCTCCTGCCCGCCGTCGCGGCCACCCCGGCGGGGACCGGGCGGCGGAGCGGTCGGCGGCCGGGCGCCCTCCCGACCGCCGCGATCACCGCCCTCGTCGTCCTGCTCGTCGGGCTCGGCGTGGTGCTCGCGCGACCCGACCTGGCCGGACCGCTCCTGCCCACCACGGGCGAGGTCGCCTCGGTCACGGAGGGGCGGTAGCCGCCGCTCAGCCCTGGCGGTGCACCGCCGTCGGGGCGATGCGGAGGATGAGGTGCGTCTGCCCCGGGCGGTGCCAGGGGTAGGGCCGCCCGAGGTAGCGCCGGGCGAGCGACTCGAGGTGCTCGACGGCCCCGACCGGAGTGACGTCGACGACCCGCCCGCGCACCGTCACGACCCGGCCCGAGCGTCGCGCGTCGGCGACCGCGATCGAGACCCGCGGGTCGCGCCGCACGTTGTGGACCTTCGGCAGGCCCTCGACGGCGTTGAGGACGACGTGCACGCCGTCGGTGTCCGCCCACGTCTCGGAGGTCTCCGGCGTGCCGTCGGGCCTGACCGTCGCGAGGAAGCACGGGTTCGCGCCGCGCAGGAGGGCGACGACGTCCTCCGGGAGGCGCTCCTCCTGCTGTGGCGCGACGGTCATCGCCGGTCGTGGTCCTCCGTGTCGGCTCCCGGACGCCGACCACGGTAGGGACCGGCGGCACCGGGCCGTGCGCGGGGGTTCGTCAGCCGCCGAACGCGAGCACGGAGGCGGTGAACGCGTGCAGGTGGTTGCGCGACGCGACGGGCCCGATCTCGCCGGCGGCGAAGAACCCGGCGACCCCCTCCGGCGACAGGCCGCGCCGGACGGCGGCGACGTCGTGGTCGGCGTCGGGGAACATGGCCCGCCCGCGCCCGTTGCACGAGAACAGCAGCGCGCCGGCCGTGCCGCCCTCGCCGCGGAAGCGCGTCATGAGCCAGTCGAGGTCGGCGTCGGCGCTCGCGGCGTCGCGGACCTGGAACCGCACGGTGCGGCCCACCTCGACGACGTCGCCGATCGTCACCGTGCCCTGCTCGGGGTCGGCGCCGACGACGCCGCGGATGAGGAAGTCGCCCTGGCGGTGGTCGTCGGCGTACTCGTCCATCGCGACGCCGAGGTGCAGGCCCTGCGCGACCATCTGCTGCTCGCGCTCGTCGAGCTCGCTGACGATCTGCTCGAGCTTCCGGTAGGCGGGCTGTCCGGCGAGGCCCTGCAGGTGCGGGCCCTCGGCGGCCGTGACCGTCATCGTCGGCCCGACGGGCCGGCACCCCTGGCTGACCAGCGTGCGGACCCGGACGTCGCCGCCGATCGTCACGCCGACGACACCGCGCTCGTGGACGACGCCGTCGAGGAAGAGCCGCGTCGCCCCCGCGCCGCCCGGGCCGGAGGCGAGCCCGCCGACCAGCGGCAGCCCGCGCAGCGCCTCGCCGGACTGCTCGACGAAGCCCTGGATCGGGAAGGTGTAGGGGTCGGCGAGCACGATCGCGACCTCGTCGGCGTCGGTGCGGGCGGGCATGCCGCCGACGGTGATGCCGGTCTCGGTGCGGGTCGCGTGCAGGCGGAACGGGGTCAGCGACGCGTCGGGCAGCGCGGCCGCCCACACCGCGACGGCCGGGCGCGACTCGACCCCGCGCCCGTCGCCGATCACCCCGCCCGCGCTGCAGCCGATGGCCACCCGCGCACCCGCGACCTGCATGGCCCGCTCGCCGGCGCGCGCCATCTCGTCGGGGTCGGGGTGGCAGACGAAGACCGCGAGCAGGTCGGGACGCCGCCCGCCGAGCGGTGCCGTGGCCTGCGCGACCGCGTTCTCGGCGGCCGCCACCAGGTCGGCGCCCTGGGCCAGTCCGTCCCCGAAGTCCGGCATCGGACAAGTATGCGACCTCGGGCCGGGACGGCGCGCCCGCGCGACGAGGTGACCGGTCCGGCGCGTCGAGTACCATCGGGTCGCCCGTTCCGCCGTCCCCGAAGGGTTTCGTGGCCGTCACCGACCGCGCGCGCCGTCTGGCCGAGACCGCCGCGCTCGCCGCCGCCGACAAGCTGGCCCAGGACGTCGTCGCCATCGACGTGTCCGAGCGCCTCCCGCTCACCGACGCCTTCGTCATCGCGTCGGCACCCAACGAGCGCCAGGTGCAGGCGATCGTCGACAGCGTCGAGGAGAAGCTGCGCGGCCTCGACGCCAAGCCGGTGCGCCGCGAGGGCACCCAGGAGGCCCGGTGGGTGCTCCTGGACTTCGCCGACATCGTCGTCCACGTGCTGCACAGCGAGGAGCGGGAGTTCTACGGCCTCGAGCGGCTGTGGAAGGACTGCCCCGCCGTGCCGCTGCCCGCCGAGGTGTACGGGCCGCCGGCCGACCAGACCGCTGCCGGCGAGTGACCCTCCACCGGCTCGTCCTCGCCCGGCACGGCCGGACGACGTGGAACGCCGAGAGCCGCATGCAGGGGCGGCTCGACCCGGACCTCGACGACCTCGGGCGCGCCCAGGCCCTCGCCGCCGCGCCCGTCCTCGCCACGTACGAGCCGGCGCTGCTCGTCGCGTCCGACCAGGTCCGGGCGTGGCGCACCGCCGAGGCCGTCGCGAAGGAGACCGGGCTCGTCGCGCGTCCGGAGCCGCGGCTGCGCGAGACGTCGGTGGGTGACTGGGAGGGTCTGACCGGGGGCGAGGTCTCCGCGGGCTGGCCCGGCGGGCTCGAGTCCTGGCGCACCGACCCGACCTGGGCGCCCCCGAACGGCGAGTCCCGCGTCGACGTCGCCGAGCGCGCCCGGCCCGTCCTCGGCGAGCTGGCCGACGAGCTGGCCGACAGCGACGAGGAGCAGACGGCGATGGTCGTCGCCCACGGTGGCACGATCATCGCGCTGACGGCCTCGACCCTGGGCTGGCCGCTCGAGACGTGGCCGACGCTGCAGCCGCTCGCCAACTGCGGCTGGGCGGTCCTCGAGCACCGCATCGACCGCTGGCGCCTGCGGGCGTGGGGCCTGGGGGCGTGAGCTCCGGGCCGGTCCTGGTCGTCATCGCCGACTCGCTGTCCTTCCACGGACCGGACCGCGCCGAGCCCGCCGACGAGCCCCGCCTGTGGCCGCACGTGGCCGCGTCCTCGCTGGGCGGGCGGGCGGAGCTGCACGCGGGCCTGGGGTGGACCGCGCGGCACGCGTGGCGGGCGATGGTCGGCGACCCGCGCATCTGGGCATCGCTGCGGCACGCCGACGCCGTGGTCCTCGGCGTCGGGGGCATGGACACCCTGCCCTCCCCGGTGCCGACGGCCCTGCGCGAGCTGATCCCGGCGATCCACGCGCCGCGGGTGCGCCGGGTGGTGCGGGACGCCCACGCCTGGGTGACGCCGCGGGCGGCGCGGGCGCTGGGGTCCGCCGGTCCGGTGGCGCTGGCGGCGGGAGAGACGGTGCGGCACCTGGAGCGGCTGCGGGTGGCGGTGACGACGCTGATCCCGGGGCTGCCGGTGGTCGGGATGCTGCCGGCGGTGCACCGGTCGCCGTTCTACGGCGAGGTGCACGCCGGGCGGGACCGGCACGTCGCGGCGATGCGCGCCTGGGCGTCCTCGACCGGTGTGCGGCTGGTGGACCCCGCGCCCCTGGTCGCCGACCATGTCCTCGGCGGCCACGGCAACCCCGACGGCATCCACTGGGGCTGGGACGCGCACGTCCTGGTCGGCGAGGCGGTGGGAGCCGAGGTGCGCCGGGCCCTGGCCTGATCGCCGTCCGGGGACCAGGCTCGTCCCGGGGGACGACGCGGGGGAGGTCATCGATGACGACGGTCGTGCACCGCGTGGACGTCGACGCCGACGCGGAGAAGGTGTTCGACGAGGTCGCCGACCTGCGCACCGAGACGCTGTGGAACCCTGCCGCCCGGCGGATCGACCTGCTCACGCGGGAGCCGATCGGGGTCGGGACGCGGTACGAGGGGTCCTGGCTGGGGTCCGGGCGCGGCACGGCCGAGATCGTGGCGTTCGAGCGGCCGAGGCACTGGCGCACGCGCTGTTGGTTCCGCGGGCTCGTGGTGGACCTGGTCGGCGACGTCGTCCCCGACGGTCGCGCGTGCCGCCTGACGCTGACGATCGAGCTCGCGGTCTCGCCGCCGCTGCGGCCCCTGCTGCCCGTGATGGCCGCGGTGCTGCGCCTGGCGGGGCGGGGGAACATGCGCCGGCTCGAGCGGTTGCTGACGATGCCGGGGGTCTGAGCGGGCCCTCGTCCTCGGCCGTCCGGCGGTCCTCGTCGGTCGGCGGCGCGATCCGGCGTCCCCAGCCCCGGCGGCTGTCCCCAGGGCGGTGCTCGGTGCTGTCGCCACGGGGCCGCTGCTTCCTAGCGTCCCGCGCATGGCCCGCTCCGCCCCGCCCGACGCCGACGGCACCCGCGCACGCCTGCGGGCGCTCGGTGGGCGTGGCGATCGCTGGGGTGGGCGCGAGGACGTCGAGGTCGGGGCCTCGGGCGAGCGGGTCGCCGGTGACGCGACGAGTGCCGCGGGGGAGCGGGTCGGCTGGCCCGGCGCGGCGCCGGGCACGCCGGCCGCGCGGCTGCGCCTGCCGCGCGTGGCGATGGTGCCCGGTGACGGTGCTCGCCGGTCGCTCGACGCGGAGCAGCACTCCGTACCGTCCCCGGACCTGCCACCCGAGGAGTCCCGCGCCTCGCCGCGGGCGGACCCGTGGTGGGACGACGACGAGGACGACCCGCCGCCCTCCCGCGGCAGCGCCTGGGATCCACCCGCGCGGGGCGAGCGCGTCCGCCGGTGGGCGGAACGGTGGATGCCGGCGTCGTGGGTGGGCGCCCGCTGGGATCCGGGACGCACCGGCGCGCTGGCCCTCGCCGCGGTGGCCGCCGTCGCGGCGGTGGTGGCCGCGGTCGGCGTGTGGTCCGACCGCCCGGTGCCCGAGCCCGTGCCCGCGCTGCCCCTGGTCGCGGGCGCGCCGCCGGCCCCGTCGCTGCCCTCGTCCGTGCCCTCGTCCGTGCCCCTGGCGGCGGGCGCCCCGCCGCTCCCGGCCGAGGGACCGATCGTGGTGTCGGTGTCCGGGAAGGTGGAGCGCCCGGGGCTCGTGCGGATCCCACCGGGCAGCCGCGTCGGCGACGCCATCGACGCGGCCGGGGGCGCCACGCCCGAGGCGGACCTGACCGGTCTCAACCTCGCCGCGCGGATCAACGACGGCGAGCAGGTCGTGGTGGGCGTGCCCACCCCGGTCACCCCGCCGGCGGGAGGTGCCGGGGCTGCCGGGGCCGCCGGGGCTGCCGGGGCTGCGGCGGCACCGGCCGGGGGCGCGCCGGGTGGTGCCCCGGGCGGCCGGCTCGACCTCAACACCGCCACCCTCGAGCAGCTCGACCAGCTCCCCGGCGTCGGCCCGGTCACCGCCCAGCGGATCCTCGAGTGGCGCACCCAGAACGGCCGGTTCGGGGCGATCGAGCAGCTGCAGGAGGTCAGCGGGATCGGCGACGCCCGCTTCGCCAACCTCCGCGACCTGGTCACGGTGTGAACGGCCGGCGCCCGTCGCGGCGCAGAGAACGGCCGGTCCCGGCCTCGGACGCGCCGCCGGGCCCGCCGCGCCCGTCGCCGACCCGGGCTCCCGAGCTCCCGGCCCCGCCCGACCTGCGGCTGGTCCCCGCGGCGCTGGCGTCGTGGGGCGTCGCGATCGCCGCGCTCACCGTCGGCTGGGGCGTCGCGCTGGTGCTGGTGGCGCTGGCCGTGGTGGCCGTGGTGATCGCGGCGCGCCGATCCCGTGCCGGAGGCGTGCGGGCCGTGGTCGTCGCCGCGTGCGGGTGCGCGGCGGCCGTGGGGCTCGTCGCCGGCCTGGGCGCCTTCGCCGTCGCCGACCATCCGCTGCGCCCGGCCACCGGCAACGGTGTGTCCGCGCGCCTCGACCTCGTCCTCACCACCGACCCGCGCCCGATCCGCTCGACGGTTCCCGGACCGGGGCGGGTCGTGGTGCGCGGCGAGCTGGTGGGCGGCCAGGTCGGCGCCGGACCCGGCTGGCGCGCCGGGGGCCGCGTCGTGCTGATCGCCCCCGCCGACGAGTGGGGCGGCCTGCTGCCCGGCCAGCTCGTGACCGCCCGGGGGCGACTCGCCCCGCCCGACCGTGCCGACCTCACCGTCGCGGTCCTGCAGGTCCGTGGGCCCCCGCGCGCCGTCGGCCCGGTGCCGGCCCTCCAGCGCGCGGCCGGCGATCTGCGCGGTGGCCTGCGTGACGCGGCCCGCGCGGTGCTCGCCGAGGACCCGGCGGGCCTGCTGCCGGGCCTCGTCGTCGGCGACACCTCGGGGGTCTCGCCGGGACTCGACGACGACTTCCGCACCGCCGGCCTCGCCCACCTGACGGCCGTGTCCGGGACGAACGTGGCGATCGTCTGCGGCGCGGTGCTGCTGCTCGCCCGCCTCGGGCGGCTCGGCCCCCGGACCGCCGCGGTGCTCGCGGGGCTGGCGCTGGTCGGGTTCGTCGTGCTCGCCCGGCCGTCACCGAGCGTGCTGCGGGCGGCCGTGATGGGCGGGGTCACGGTGCTCGCGCTCGCGGTGGGCCGCCGGCGATCGGTGGTGCCGGCGCTGTGCGCGGCGATCGTGGTGCTGCTCCTCGTCGACCCGGGGCTCGCGACCGACCCGGGGTTCGCGCTGTCGGTCCTGGCCACCGGGGCGCTGGTGCTGCTCGCGCCGGGGTTCGTCGCGCGGATGCGGGCGCGCCGGGTGCCGCCGGGCGTGGCCGAGGCGCTCGCGGTGCCCGTCGCCGCGCACGTCGTCACCGCGCCGGTGATCGCCGGGCTGTTCGGCGAGGTCAGCCTCGTCGCGGTGGTGGCGAACCTGCTCGCGGCCCCGGTCGTCGCGCCGGTGACGGTGCTCGGGGTGGCGGCTGCGGCGCTCGCCCCGGCGTGGACGGCGGGCGCGCACGCCCTCGTGGGGGCCGCGGGGCCCGGGGTCACGTGGCTGGTGTGGGTCGCGCGCCGGTGCGCGGCGGTCCCGGGTGCGACGCTGGCGTGGCCGGGCGGGGTGACCGGGGGCCTGGCGCTCGCCGGGGTCGTCGTGCTGGTCGCCGCGGCGCTGCGGTGGCGGCGCCTGCGGGCGGTGGTGGCCGCGGTGCTGGTGGGCGCGCTGCTGGTCCTCGTGCCGACGCGGGTCGTCCCGCCGGGCTGGCCGCCGGCGCACTGGTCGCTGGTGGCCTGCGACGTCGGGCAGGGGGACGCGCTCGTGCTGGCGACCGGCGAGCCGGGACGGGCGGTGCTCGTCGACGCCGGCCCGGACGCCGGGGCGATCGACGGGTGCCTGGCGCGGCTGGGGGTGCGGTCGCTGGCGCTGGTGGTGCTCACGCACCTGCACGCCGACCACGTCGGGGGCCTCGCCGGCGCCCTCGCGGGCCGCGCGGTCGGCGGGATCGGGCTGGGTCCGGCCCGCGCGCCCGCGGACACGCTCGCGCAGGTCGTGCGCCGGGCGGGCGCCGCCGGGGCCCCGGTGGTCGGCGTGGGGCGGGGCACGGTGATGCGCTGGCCGGGGCTGGTGCTCGAGGTCCTCGGGCCGGTGCACGCGTCGGCGTACGTCGACGGGGAGGACGGGTCCGCGGTCAACGACACCTCGGTCGTCCTGCGCGCGCACACCCCGGTCGGGCGGGTGCTGCTGCCCGGCGACGCGGAGCTGTCGTCGCAGTCGTCGCTGCTGGGCTCGGGGTCGGACCTGCAGGCCGAGATCCTCAAGGTGCCCCACCACGGCTCGCGGTCCTCGCTGCCGACCTTCCTGACGGCCGCGCGCGCCTCGTTGGCGCTGGTCAGCGTGGGGCGCGGCAACACCTACGGGCACCCGAACCCGGGGGTGGTGGGCCTGCTCGCCCGCACCGGGGCGCTCGTGCGCCGCACCGACGAGTCGGGCGACCTCGCGGTCGTCGCCATGCCCGGCCCCCGCGCACCGCCCGCGGTCGTCGCCCGGGGCGATCCGCGCCCCGACCCGAAGCGGCGGTGAGGGTGGCGGCGGTGAGGGTGGTGGTGCGGACGCCGGCGCGGACCCGTGGCCCGAGGACACGGGTCCGCGATCGACCTAGAGCCCCAGCGCCTCGCGCACGGCCTTCGAGGTGGCCGGGATCGTCGCCTTGGGGCCGACCTGGTGCTCGATCGCGTCGAGGGTCTTCAGGCCGTCGCCGGTGATGAGCAGGACGGTGTCGGCGTCGGGGTCGAGGTCGCCGGACTCCACCATCTTCCTGGCGTTGGCCACGGTGACGCCGCCGGCGGTCTCGGCGAACACGCCCTCGGTGCGGGCGAGCAGCCGGATGCCGTCGCGGACCTCCTCGTCGGTGACGTCGGTGATCGTGCCGCCGCAGCGGCGCACGGCGTCGAGGACGTAGGGGCCGTCGGCGGGGTTCCCGATCGCGAGCGACCGGGCGATCGTGTCCGGCTTCTGCGGGCGGACGACGTCGGTGCCCTCGCGGAAGGCGGTCGACACCGGCGAGCACCCGGCGGCCTGGGCGCCGAACACCTTGTAGTCGGTGTCGTCGACCAGCCCGAGCGAGATCAGCTCGCCGTAGGCCTTGTCGACCTTGGTCAGCTGCGAGCCCGACGCGATCGGGATGACGGTCTGGGCCGGCACGCGCCAGCCGAGCTGCTCGGCGACCTCGTAGCCGAGGGTCTTCGAGCCCTCGGCGTAGTAGGGCCGGACGTTGACGTTGACGAACGCCCAGTCCTCCTGCTCGAACGCGAGCTCGGTGGCGAGGCGGTTGACGTCGTCGTAGGTGCCCTCGCAGGCCAGGAGGTTGGTGTCGTACACCGCGGTCATGAGGATCTTCGCGCGCTCGAGGGAGGCGGGGATCAGCACGACCGAGTCCCAGCCGGCGCGGGCGGCCGCGGCGGCGGTGGCGTTGGCGAGGTTGCCCGTCGACGGGCAGGCCAGGACGGAGAAGCCGAGCTCGCGGGCGGCGGCGAGGGCGACGCCCACGACGCGGTCCTTGAAGGAGTGGGTCGGGTTGCCGGTGTCGTCCTTGACCCACAGGTTCTTGATCCCGAGCGCCGCGCCGAGGCGGTCGGCCTTCAGCAGGCGGGTGAAGCCGGGGTCGGTGTTCGGGATCGTCTCCACGGTGCTCGGCACGGGGAGCAGCGACTTGTAGCGCCAGATGCTGCGGGGGCCGCGCTCGATGTCGGCGCGGGTGACGCGGCCGAAGTCGTAGGCGATCTCGAGGGGCCCGAAGCACTGCGGACACGCGAACTCGGCGGCGAGGTCCATGCGGTGGCCGCAGGCCCGGCAGGACAGGGCGGCGGCGGGGCCCAGGTCGTAGCCGGTACTGGTCGTCGGCTGGGCAGTCAGCGTCATGGCAGGAAGTCCTCCTCATCTTCCCCGCGGACGGGTCGGAATTGGCACCGTGATCGCCCGCAGAACGCTGGCGCCGGTTGCCGGGGTGTCATCGGGCCGGTCCCTCTACCCCTCTGGATGAGCCGTATGCGGTTGTGCGGCGTCCCCCTGGGACATCCGGCGGAGAACACTACGGGACGCCGACCGGACCGACCACCGCCCGACCCGGGGCGAGACGCTCCTCACGGCCGCGTCGTCGCGTGGCCGTGCCGTCGCCGGACGCCGGGCCCGTCGGGGGCGCGTGGAACCATGAGGGCGTGAGCCCGTCGAGCACGTCCGACGCCCCGGGTCCGCTGCACCTGGTCGTCGGGGACGAGGGTCTGCTGGTCGAGCGGGCGGTGGCGCGGGCGATCGCGGCGGCACGCGACGCCGACCCGGCCGTCGAGGTCACCCGGCTCCCGGCCGGCGAGCTCACGGCGGGCGGGCTGGGCGAGCTGGTCAGCCCGTCACTGTTCGCGGAGTCGCGGGTCGTCGTCGTGGAGAACGGCCATGACGCGGGCGCCGAGGTGACGACGCTGCTGCTCGACTACGCCAAGGCGCCGAGCGACGGCGTCACGCTCGTCGTCGTGCACCGCGGCCCGCCGAAGAGCGCCGGGCGCCGCCCCGCCAAGGGCGCCGCGAAGGGGGGCAAGGGCGGCGGCAAGGGTGACGCGCTGCTCGAGGGCCTGCGCAGCGCCGGGGCCACCGAGGCGTCCGCGGCGTCCCTGTCCGACGACGAGCGGGCCGACTTCGTGCGCACCGAGGTCCGCCAGGCCGGCGGCAAGATCACCGGTGAGGCGCTCGGCCTGCTCATGGACGCCGTCGGCTCCGACCTGCGCGAGCTCGCCGCCGCCGCGTCCCAGCTCGCGTCCGACTCGGGCGGCCACGTGGACGCCGACGCCGTGCGGGCCTTCCACCGCGGGCGCGCCGAGGTCACGGGCTTCGCGGTGGCCGACCGGGCCATGACCGGCGACCGCACCGGCGCGCTGGAGGCCCTGCGCTGGGCGCTGGACACCGGCGTGCCGCACGTCGTCGTCGCCGACGCCCTGGCCGACGGCGTGCGCACCGCCGCGCGGGTCGGCGCCGTCGGGCGCGGCGACCCGTACAGCCTCGCGTCGTCGCTGAAGATGCCGCCGTGGAAGGTGCGCCGGGGCCAGCAGAACGGTCGCGGCTGGTCGGCCGAGGGGCTCGCGCGGGCGATGGGCGTCGTCGCCGACCTCAACGCCGACGTCAAGGGTGCTGCGGCCGACCCGTCCTACGCGCTCGAGCACGCCGTGGAGCTCGTCGTCGCGGCCCGGGGGAGTGCCCGCCGCTGAGGACCCGTCCAAGATCGAAGGACGGATACGGACGTTCAACGTCAGCGAAGGCACTTCGCTGACACCATCCCGCACACGCGACACGGCCCGCCCCCGGCGCACCGGGGACGGGCCGTGTCGAGCGGGAGGGGCCGGTCAGGCCGGGGTCTTGCCCGCCTTGGCGTCGACCGTGAAGCGCTCGGCGCGGTGGGCCATGCGCGACTTCTTGTTCGCCGCCTGGTTCTTGTGGATGACGCCCTTGCTGACGGCCTTGTCGAGGAGACGGGCGGCCTCGCGCTGACGCGTGGTGGCCTGCTCCTGGTCGCCACCCTCGACGGCCTCGCGGTAGCGGCGGATCGCGGTCTTGATGCGCGACTTGACGGCCTTGTTCTTGCGGCGCGCCTCCTCGTTCTTGCGGATGCGCTTGACCTGCTGCTTGATGTTCGCCACGGAGTTCTCGGACCTCGTCTGTCGGTGCTGTACGGCTCACGGGAGCGCGCGGGGGCGCTCGACCGCCTCACGCAGTACGACGAGGTTACCAACCCCGCACATCGCAGAAGGTCACCGGGCCTCGTGGGACGATGGGGGGGAGCCGGCCGAGTCGAGAGCGCGAGGAACCCGTTGAGCCAGACCACCCAGCAGTCCGCCGATACCCCCGGACGGCCGGGCACGAAGGGCTTCGCGGACGAGACGTTCACGCCGCCCGCGCAGATCCGCAACTTCTGCATCATCGCCCACATCGACCACGGCAAGTCGACGCTGGCCGACCGGATGCTGCAGCTCACGGGCGTCCTCGGCGAGCGCGCCTACCGCGCGCAGTACCTCGACCGCATGGACATCGAGCGCGAGCGCGGCATCACGATCAAGGCGCAGAACGTGCGCCTGCCCTGGTACGCCGCGGGCCCCGACGGCGAGATGCGCGACCACGTCCTGCACCTCATCGACACCCCGGGCCACGTCGACTTCACCTACGAGGTCAGCCGCTCGCTGGCCGCGTGCGAGGGCGCGATCCTGCTGGTCGACGCCGCGCAGGGCATCGAGGCGCAGACCCTGGCCAACCTCTACCTGGCCATGGAGCACGACCTCGAGATCATCCCGGTGCTCAACAAGATCGACCTGCCGGCCGCCGAGCCCGAGCGCTACGCCGAGGAGATCGCGCACCTCATCGGCTGCGAGCCCGACGAGGTCCTGCGCATCAGCGCCAAGACCGGTGACGGCGTCGAGGCGGTGCTCGACGAGGTCGTGCGCCGCGTCCCGGCCCCGGTCGGCGACGCCGACGCCCCGGCGCGCGCCATGATCTTCGACTCGGTCTACGACACCTACCGCGGCGTCGTCACCTACATCCGCGTCGTCGACGGCCGGATCACCCCGCGCGAGCGCATCAGGATGATGTCGACCGGCGCGGTCCACGAGCTGCTCGAGGTCGGGATCATCTCGCCGGACCAGAAGCCCTGCCAGGGGCTCGGCGTCGGCGAGGTGGGCTACCTCATGACCGGCGTCAAGGACGTCCGCCAGTCGCGCGTCGGCGACACCGTCACCTGGGAGCGCAAGGGCGCCACCGAGCCCCTCGGCGGGTACCGCGACCCGCAGCCGATGGTGTACTCCGGCCTCTATCCCATCGACGGGTCGGACTACCCGATCCTGCGCGACGCGCTGGACCGCCTGCGGCTCAACGACGCCGCCCTGTCCTACGAGCCGGAGACGTCGGCGGCGCTGGGCTTCGGGTTCCGCTGCGGCTTCCTCGGCCTGCTGCACCTGGAGATCACCCGCGACCGGCTCGAGCGCGAGTACGGCCTCGACCTCATCTCCACGGCGCCCAACACCGTCTACCGCGTCGTGCTCGACGACGGCGGGGAGGTGGAGGTCACCAACCCCGCGGAGTGGCCCGAGGGCAAGGTCGCGACGATCTACGAGCCGATCACCAAGGTCTCGGTGCTCGCCCCGTCCGACTTCGTCGGGCCGATCATGGAGCTCTGCCAGTCGCGGCGCGGGTCGCTCGAGGGCATGGACTACCTGTCCGACAGTCGCGTCGAGCTGCGCTACACGATGCCGCTCGCCGAGATCATCTTCGACTTCTTCGACGTGCTGAAGTCGCGCACCCGCGGCTACGCTTCGCTGAACTACGAGCCCGCCGGCGAGCAGGCCGCCGACCTGGTCAAGGTCGACATCCTGCTGCAGGGCGAGCCCGTCGACGCGTTCTCGGCGATCGTGCACAAGGACGCGGCCTACGCCTACGGCAACGACATGGCCGGCAAGCTGCGCGAGCTCATCCCGCGCCAGCAGTTCGAGGTGCCGATCCAGGCCGCCATCGGCTCGCGGATCATCGCCCGCGAGACCATCCGCGCCATCCGCAAGGACGTGCTCTCCAAGTGCTACGGCGGGGACATCACCCGCAAGCGCAAGCTGCTCGAGAAGCAGAAGGAGGGCAAGAAGCGGATGAAGACCATCGGGCGGGTCGACGTCCCGCAGGAGGCCTTCGTCGCGGCGCTGTCGACCGACCAGAACGCGGTGGACAAGGCGAAGTCGAAGAAGTAGTCCACTCCTGGACGACCCCGCGGTGAGCGGCCGGGAATGTCCACTCGCGTAGACTGGTTGTCAGCGCCGAGCTGTCGGCCTGGGTGGGACCTCGCGGTGTGAGCGGGTCCGCGGACAGCTCTCGTTGTCCGAGCTCCCTCTCCCGAAAGATCTACGTGACCAACGCTGCTGTCCTGTCCGATCACGACGTCGAGCTCGTCGACGTGATCTCCCCCTCGACCCCGGAGGCGTCCGACGCCTCCGACGACGCCGCCGACGCCGCGGCCATCGACGACCGGCCCACGGGCGAGGACGTCGAGAACACCGACGAGAACACCGACGAGACCTCCGTCGAGAACACCGACGAGACCGACGAGACGCCGGCCTCGGGCTTCGCCGCGCTCGGGCTCGCGGAGCGGTTGCTGCCGACCCTGGTCCAGTCCGGGTTCGACACGCCGACGCCGATCCAGGCCGAGACGATCCCGCTGCTGCTCTCGGGCCGCGACGTCCTCGGCCTCGCACAGACCGGCACCGGCAAGACCGCCGCGTTCGCGCTGCCGATCCTCTCGGCGATCGACCCGGCGCAGAAGGGCGTCCAGGCCCTCGTGCTGACGCCGACCCGCGAGCTCGCGATCCAGGTCGCCGAGGCCGTCGAGCGCCTCGGCGCCGGTGTCCCGGGCCTCGAGGTCGTCCAGCTCTACGGCGGCGCGCCCTACGGTCCGCAGCTGCACGGGCTGCGCCGCGGCGGGCAGATCGTCGTCGGCACCCCCGGCCGCGTGGCCGACCACCTCGAGAAGGGCACGCTCGACCTCTCGCGGGTCGCGCACTTCGTCCTCGACGAGGCCGACGAGATGCTGCAGATGGGCTTCCTCGAGGAGGTCGAGGCGCTCTTCGAGCGGCTTCCCGACGACCGTCAGGTCGCCCTGTTCTCGGCGACGATGCCCGCGGCGATCCGCGAGGTCTCGCGCCGGCACCTCAACGCGCCGGCCGAGGTCTCGATCAAGTCGAAGACCCAGACGGCGGTGAACACCCGCCAGCGCTACGTCGTGCTGCCCGAGCGGCAGAAGGCCGACGCGCTGTCGCGGATCCTGCAGGTCGAGGACTTCGACGCCTGCCTGGTGTTCGTGCGCACCCGCCAGAACACCACGGACGTCACCGAGGCGCTGCACCGCCGCGGCTTCGCGGCCGTCGCGATCTCCGGCGACCTGTCGCAGCCGCAGCGCGAGAAGACGATCGGCGACCTGCGCGCCGGCAAGATCGACGTGCTGGTGGCCACCGACGTCGCCGCCCGCGGCCTCGACGTCGACCGCATCTCGCTCGTCGTCAACCACGACCTGCCGCCCGACTCCGAGTCCTACGTGCACCGCATCGGTCGCACCGGCCGGGCCGGGCGCAGCGGCGAGGCGATCTCGTTCGTCACCCGCGGCCAGATCCGCACGATGCGGATGATCGAGGGCGTCACCAAGCAGAAGGCCGAGGAGATGTCGGTGCCGGGCACCGACGAGGTCAACGAGGTGCGCAAGCGCCGCTTCGCCGACCGCATCACCGGCACCCTCGACGGCACCGTCGCCGGCGGCGACGCGATGGACGTCTTCCGCGGGATCGTCGGCGACTACGTCGCCGAGACCGGGGTCGACCCGATGGAGCTGGCGGCGTCGCTGGCCAAGATGGTCCAGGGCGACAAGCCGCTGCTGGTCGAGGACCTGCCCGCCCCGCCGCCGCGCGGCGAGCGCCCCGACCGCAAGGGCCCCAAGCCCGAGCGCGGCCAGGGTCGCGGCAAGGCGCCGTCCTGGTCGGTCGGGTCGGGCACCGACACCTACCGCATCGACGTCGGCCACAACCAGCGCGTGCGGCCGGGCGCCATCGTCGGGGCCATCGCCAACGAGGCCGGCCTCGACTCGGCGCACATCGGGCACATCGACATCCGCACCGACCACACGCTGGTCGAGCTGCCCGCCGACGTGCCCGGACCCGTGGTCAAGCGCCTGCAGCGCGCCCGCGTCGCCGGCCGCCCGATGGGCCTGCGCCGCGCGTCGGGCGACGAGGCGGCGTCCTCGCGCGGATCCCGCGGCCCCAAGCGTCGGTAGGGCGCGCGACGATCAGGAGCGGTCGGCGCGTCGTCGGCCGTCGGTGACGAGCCCGTCATCGACGGCCGCGCCGAGTCGCGGCTGGTAGTGGCGCGTGAAGATCGTCGACATCAGTTCGCGGCGGCTCCCCACGCCCGCCTTCTCGAACACAGCGCGCAAGTGGTCCTGGACCGTGTAGGCCGACATGTGCAGCGATGCCGCGATCTGCTTGGTGCTGCGTCCCCGCAGCACCTGCTCGGTCACCTCACGCTCCCGGACCGTCAGACCGTAGACGTCGAGAACCACCGCGATCAGGTCGTTCAGGCCCGCGGGGCCCACCGACACCGCGGTCCGACCACCGTCGAGAGGCCAGGCGTGGAGCGCGGCCCAGCGCCCGGTGCGGGTGAACGCGCACGAGCGCGCGGGCCTCTCGGGGTTGGCCATCGAGTGCGACACGAGAGCGCGCAGGGTGTTCGGCGTGCGCGTGCCTCGGACTCCTGACTCCTGCAACTCGTTCAGCCACCGCTCGGCTGTCGGGCTGCTCGAGATGATCGTGTGGTCGCCGTCCACCACCGTGAGGCCCGGGGCATCGGGTAGATCTCCGAAGTCGGCGCCCTCGAGTGCCAGGGACGCCCGGACGGCATCGGCCACCGGTGCGGCCAAGCCGCGTGCCACGGCCACGTCGCCGGCGGAGAAGCCCGCGCTGCCGCTGCGACACCACACCAACAGGCCCCACACGTACGGGCCGTGGCGGAGGACGACCCGCATCTCATCGGACATCCCGAGCGGTCGGAGGATGTCCCGGTAGTAGGTGTCGGCGGGCAGCTCGTCGCGCGCCGACTCGCTCAGGACGCTGACCGTCGCCCGCCGAGCGACGAGGGCGCGGAGGTTGTCCGCGCCCTCGTGGTCGACGTGCTCGATCTCGAACATCCGCGGCAGCACCTCGTCGGGGAACGAGGAGTCGTGGACGCCGCCCGTGTCGAGCAGTGTGGCCGGGTCGAGCAGGACGGCGCACGAGAAGTCCGCGGGCACCCGGTGGCCCAGGGCGCCTGCGGCCGCCCGAAGGACCTCGACCGCGGGCATGGTGGCGCGGACGGAGCGGCGGAAGGTCCGTACCGCCGACTCTGCGGCATCGCGGGCGACCACGACCACGGAGTGTAAGGCGCGAGCGCCGTCCATCCCAGCTTTCTGGGGTACGCAGGAGATCCGCGTGGACCTAGCGTGATCAGCGTCGTCGGCCGGCCCATCGGGGGGTGGGCCGGCCGACGTGCTCCGCTTCATCGCGGCTCCTCATCCGCCCCTGAGCACGTCGCGCCTCACGGCTCCGTCCTGGCGGCCGGCAGTCCCCGTGGTGCTCATCGCCGGTGCCTGCTCGTACCGGCTCGAGCACCGATGAGGACCTCCCGAGATGCGGCCGTGTCCCATCGGGATGTCTCGTCGGGATGCGCTCGCGCGCCCGGGTGGTTGACCCTGCAGGAGCAGGGGCACTCACCCGGGGACGGCGCGGAGGAGCGGACTGGTGCCACGGTCGGTCGTGATCGTCGGGGGTGGACCCCGCGGGACGGGTGTCCTGGAACGCCTGGCCGCGAGCGCGCCGGAGTTCCTGCCTCCGGGTGAGGTGCTCGACGTCCACCTCGTCGACCCCTACCCCCAGGGCGCAGGGCGCATCTGGCGCGAGGACCAGTCGGCGCTGCTGTGGATGAACTCCATGGCCGCCGACGTCACGATGTTCACCGACGACAGCGTGCGCTGTGACGGGCCCATCGTGCCCGGCCCGTCGCTCTACGAGTGGGCCGTGGCGGTCCGCGACGGCGAGCTGGACGGCGAGACGGTCCCCGACGGCCCCGTCGGCGACGAGCTGCGGGCCCTCGGACCGGCGACGTTCGCCACCCGGCGCCTCCAGAGCCACTACCTGGACTTCGTGCTGCGCCGTGTCCTCGCGACCCTGCCGCCGCAGGTCCGCGTGCACCGGCACGGCACGCGCGCGGTCGGGCTGCGGCGCGGCACCCCGGACACGGTGTTCCTCGAGGGCGGTGGCGAGCTGCCCGCCGACGTGCTCGTGCTCGCCTCCGGCCACCTCGACGCGGCGCCCACCGAGGACGAGGCGGCGCTCGCCGCGCACGCCGACGCGCACGGGCTGCGCTACTTCCCGCCGGAGCAGACCACCGACTCCGACCTCGACCGCATCCCCGCCGGCGACACCGTGATCGCCCGCGGGATGGGCCTGGCGTTCATCGACCTCGTGGTGCTGCTGTTCGAGGGGCGCGGCGGCCGGTTCCGCGACCGCGGTGACGGCGCGCTCGACTACGAGCCCTCCGGCCGCGAGCCCGTCGTGCACGTCGGCTCCGGCCGTGGCGTGCCGTACCACGCGAAGACCGAGTACGCCCTGCGCGGACCGCGGCCCCCGCTGCCGCGCTTCCTCGGCCCCGACGAGATCGCCGCCTTCGTCCGGCGCGGCGACGTCGACCTGCGCCGCGACGTGTGGCCGCTCATGGCCAAGGAGGTCGGCTGGGCCTACTACCACGAGCTGTTCGCCGGCCACCCCGACCGCGTGCGCGGCGTCTGGGACGACTTCGCGCTGCGCTTCGCGGAGCTCGACTGGTACACGCCCGCGATGTGGGAGCTCGTCGCCGGGTTCGTCCCCGACCCCGCCGACCGGCTCGACTTCGAGCGGATGGACCGGCCGCTCGCCGACGTCTGCGAGTCCGACCTCGCGAGGCTGCAGGAGCGTCTGCGCAGCTACGTCCTCGACGACCTCGAGCGCCACGTCGACGACCGCTACACCGCCGAGCTCGGGGCGTTCGTCGGGCTGCTGAGCGTGTTCGCGCAGGTCGCGGAGCTCGCGGGGACGACGGCGCTCACGCCGCGCTCGCGCGCCCAGGACCTCGCCTGGTGGCAGAACTTCTTCAGCTCGCTCGCCAGCGGCCCGCCCGGGCCGCGCCTGCGCCAGCTGCTCGCGCTCTCCCGCGCCGGCTACGTCGTGTTCCTCGGGGCGGGCCTGCGCGTCGAGCCGGTCGACGGCGTCTTCCGGGCCACCAGCGCCTCGCTCGACGGCGTCGCCGTCACCGCGCAGACGTTCGTCGAGGCGCGCCTGTCGTCGCCGAGCGTGAGCCGCAGCGACGACCCGATGCTCGCCGGCCTGCACGCCGAGGGCCTGCTCGACGAGGAGACGCTGCGCGAGGAGCACACCGACGACGGGGGACAGGCCGTGCACGCCGCCGACGCCGCCGTCGCGCACTCCGGGGCGTCGGTGACCCTGCACAACACGGGCCTGGTACGGGTGCGTTCCTCGGACTTCCGCCTCGTCGACGCGCAGGGCCGTCCCGACCCCTGCCGGTTCGCGATCGGACCGCACACCAACGTGCGGCTGCCCGGGGCGTTCACCCGCCCGAACACCAACGCGCTGAGCTTCCGCGCCAACGACGCCCTGGCGCGCGCGGCGCTCGACGTCCTGGCCGCGGAACTCACGAGTCGACGCTCGGCCTGATCTGATGGGGAGCGTGGAGCTCCCCGCACCGGTCCGCATCGCGCTGCCCGACATCGTGCTCTCGGTGCTCGACGCCGGGAGCGGCCCGGCCGTCGTGCTCCTGCACGGCTTCCCCGACCGCGCGTCGCTGTGGCGCGCGCAGGCCGAGGCGCTCGTCGCCGCCGGCTACCGGGTGATCGCCCCGGACCTGCGCGGCTTCGGCGACAGCGACCGCCCCGACGACGTCGACGCCTACCGCATCCACCGCTCGGTGGCCGACGTGCTCGCGCTGCTCGACGAGCGCGGCGTCGAGCGGGCCGCGGTGGTCGGGCACGACTTCGGGTCGGTCGTCGGCTGGGCGCTCGCCCTGCGCAGCGACCGCGTCACGCGCTACGCGGCCCTGGCCGTCGGGCACCCCGAGGCGTTCCGCGCCGCGGGCCTCGAGCAGCGGGCCCTGTCCTGGTACATGCTGTGGTTCCGGTTCCCGGGCGTGGCCGAGGAGGTCCTGCCCGTCGACGACTGGGCGCTCCTGCGCCGCTGGCTGCACCGCGACGCCGACGACGACCTCGTGCGCACGCAGATCGCCGACCTCGCCCGGCCGGGCGCGCTCGTCGCGGGCCTGAACTGGTACCGCGCCAACATCGACCCGCGCACCTTCGTCGACGAGTCCCCGCTCGGCCTGCCGCGGCTGACGATCCCGGTGCTGGGGATGCACGGCGAGGCGGACGTCGCGCTGGGCGAGGCGCAGATGACCGGGTCGGCGCGCTACCTCGACGGCCCGTTCACCTACGTCCCCGTGCCCGGCGGTGACCACTGGCTCCCCGCCCGCCACCCCGACGCGGTCACCGACGCCCTGCTGCGCTTCCTGGCCTCGTGAGCGAACTTTGGAGCTATAGCTCCAAAGTTCGCTCACAGAGGGCTAACGGGTGAAGACGATCTTGCCGGCCGTGACGCCGTCGAGCATCGACCGGAAGCCGTCCTCGGCCTCGGTCATCGGCAGCTCCTGGCCGATCTCCGGCGCGATGCCCGTGGCGGCGACGAAGTCGAGCAGGTCGCGCAGCTCGGACAGCGTGCCCATCGTCGAGCCGACGAGGTTCTTCTGCAGGAAGAACATCTGCGCGAGCTCGGCGGGCGGCTGGTTGCCCGACGTCGCGCCCGAGCAGACGATCGTGCCGCCGGGCACGAGCGCGCGCACCGAGTGCTTCCAGGTCGCCTCGCCGACGGTCTCGAACACCGCCTGCACCTTGCCCGGCAGCTTCCCGTTCGACTCGAACACCTGGTGCGCGCCGAGGCGCAGGGCGAGCTCGCGCTTCTCGTCGGTGCGCCCGGTGACCCAGACCTGCATCCCGGCCGCGCGCCCGAGCTGGATCAGCGCCGTCGACACCCCGCCCGACGCGCCCTGCACGAGCATCGTCTGCCCGCCGCGCAGGCCCGACTTGGTGAACAGCATCCGGTAGGCGGTGAGCCATGCCGTCCCCATGACCGCGCCGGCCGTGGCCGTCATGCCCTCCGGGCGGGGCAGCGCGTTGCGCTTCGGGACGACGACGTAGTCGGCGAAGCTGCCCTGCGCCCACTCGGTGAGCATCTTGCGGGACGGGTCGAGGGTCTCGTCGTCCTTCCAGTCCGGATCGCCCATGAGCGAGTGCAGGACGACCGGGGTGCCGTCGTCGAGGGTCCCGGCGCCGTCGCAGCCCAGGATCATGGGGAACTGGTCCTCCTTGATCCCGACGCCGCGCAGCGTCCACAGGTCGTGCATGTTGAGGCTCGCCGCCTCGACCTTGACCCGCACCCAGCCCTCGGGGACCTCGGGATCGGGTCGCTCGCCCACCACGAGGGAGGCGAGCGGGTCGTCGGCGTTGGGCTCGGAGGCGTAGACCGCGAACATGTCCCGCAACCTATCCGGGACGGCTCGCGGCACGCCCGATGAGTTCGGGCGCCGCGCGGAGTTGACACCGGTGACGACACCCCGCACCGAGGAGCCCCCCATGACCAGCCCCACCGCCACCGGCGCCCGCGCCCCGCTGCCCGGCCTCGACGTCTACTACGAGGACCACGGCGCGGGCGACCCGCTCGTCCTGCTCCACGGCGGCGCGCAGACCCTCGACCTCAGCTTCGGCGCCCTCATCCCGCTGCTGACCCCGCACCACCGGGTCGTCCCGATCGAGCTCCAGGGCCACGGGCGCACCCCCGACCCCGACGACCGCGAGATCACGCTGGCGCGGATGGCCGACGACGTCGTCGGTGTCCTCGACCACCTGGGCCTCGCGCGTGCCGACGTCCTCGGCGCCAGCTGGGGCGGGCTCGTCGCGCTGGAGACCGCGGTGCGCCACCCCGACCGCGTCGACCGGCTGGTGCTCGCGGCCGTGCACACCCGCAAGGACGGCTACCACGCCGAGATCCACGACCCGTCGACCTACGCGACGTCCACCCGCATGCCGACCGAGGAGGACTTCGGCGCCATGGTCGCGGAGTACGAGCGGTACGGGCTGTCCACCTTCGAGCAGGTGGTCACGAAGCTCGACCCGATCGTCACCGCGGAGGAGAACTGGACGCCCGCGCAGCTCGCCGGCGTCACGGCCCGCACGCTGGTGATGATCGGCGACCACGACTTCGTGCGCGTCGACCACGCCGTCGCCATGGCCGACGCGATCCCGGACGCCGCGCTGGCCGTCCTCCCGCGGACGAAGCACACCGAGGTGGTCGGCCGGGTCGGGATCGTCGCCCCGATCCTCGAGGACTTCCTGGCCCGCTGACCGGCGTCGGACACGCCCGCGTACCGTCGACGGCGTGCTGCGAGCCGTCGCGACCTGGTGGGACGGCGTCGAGCTGTGGCTGACCCAGCTCGACTTCGCCGTCCAGGTCGTCCTCGTCGTGGCCGTGGTCGGGCCGGTGTGCTGGGGCGCGGCCGCGGTCATCGACACCGTCGTCGAGCGCTCCGTGGCGGCGCGCCTGGAGGCCGCCGAGCGCCGGGCGGAACGGCGGGCAGACCAGCAGGCGGAGACCCGGGCGGACGTCTCCACCGGGGAGCCCTGAGCCCCGTGGACCGGCGCACCGCCCGGATCTGGGTCTCGCTGACCCTGATCGCCCTGCTCGTGCTCGTGATCGTCGTCAACCTCGTCTGACGGGCGCTACTCCTGCGGGACCCAGGACGGCGCGCGCTTCTCGGCGAACGCGGCCATGCCCTCCTGACCCTCCTCGGAGGCGAAGAACTCCGAGGACAGGGCGAGCATCGCCTCGAGGTCCTGGGCGAGGTGCTCGCCACGGTCGCGGCGCAGCATCGCCTTCGTCGCCGCGAGGGCGCGGGGCCCGCCGCGGGCGAGCATGTCGGTGTACCGGGCCACCTCGGTGTCGAGGCCGTCGGCGTCCACGGCGCTGTTGATCAGGCCGATGGCGGCGGCGCGGTCGGCGTCGAAGGTCTCGCCGGTGAGCATCAGCTCGTGCGCGGCGCGGGGGAGCAGGCGGGGGAGCACGGTCGCCGAGATGACGGCGGGGACGACGCCGATGCGCACCTCGCTGAAGGCAAAGGTGGCCTCCCGGGCGGCGACGGCGATGTCGCACGCGGAGACCAGGCCGACCCCGCCGGCGCGGGCCGGACCGGCCAGCCGGGCGACGACGGGCGTGTCGGAGTACCAGAGCGCGGTGAGGATCGCGGGGAACTCGTTGACGCCCTGGTCGGACGAGCCGGCGCCGCGGGACTCGCGCAGGTCCATGCCCGAGCAGAACACCGGGCCGGTGTGGGTGAGGACGATGACGCGCACGGCCTCGTCGTCGATGGCCGTGTCGAGGTGCGCGGTGAGCTCCCGGCGCAGCTGGGCGGACAGGGCGTTGCGGTTGCGCGGCGAGTCGAGGGTGATCGTCGCCGTGCCGCCCGCGACGTCGAGGTGCACCAGTTCGTCGTGATCCTCAGCCATGCCGGTCACTGTGACACGGACCGGATCGCCCGCCCGCGGGTGACGCGCGAGCGCACCGGGGTGCGACGTGCGTACCCGCGCCCTGCGCGACCCGGCCGCCCACGGGGCCCGGGAGGTCGGCCGCTGCGTGCCGGTCGACGAGTTCCTGTCACCGCCCGGACCCCACCGGCCGCCACCGCAGGGGCCGGGGGAGCACGACGATCTTCCCGGTGGCCCGGTCGCCCTCCATGATCGAGTGGGCGTCCCGGATGCGTTCGATCGGGAACACCTGCCCGAGCGGGACGGTCGCGCGCCCGGCGGCGACGTCGTCGAGGAAGCCCTGCAGCACGGACGCGGGGAGGTCGGTCGCCTCGCCGCCGTAGGCGGTCAGCCGGACCCCGCGCGGCAGGTAGTCGATGGGGTAGAAGTCCGGCACGGTCCACCGGTTCGACAGCATTCCGGCGAAGCACACGACGCCGTGCCGACGCGTCGCGCGCAGGGTGTCGGGCAGCGTCGGGGTGCCGACGAGCTCGAGCGCGGTGTCGACGCCGTCGCCGAGCACCTCGTGCACCTGCGCGGCGACCTCGCCGTCGTCGACGAGCACGTGGTCGACACCGAGCGCGCGCAGCCGCTCCGCCTTGGACTCCGAACGGGTCGTCGCGAGCACGGTCAGGCCGCGGGCCTTCGCGAGCACCGCGGCCGCCATCCCCACCGACGACGTCCCGCCGCGCACCAGCAGCGACTGGCCGGGCCGCACGTCGAGGCCGTCGGTCAGGGCGCCGTGCGCGGTCTGCAGCATCTCGGGCACCGCGCCGATGGTGGGCCAGGGCAGGTCGCTGTAGAACGCGATGACCTGCGACGCCGGCACGCAGGTGTACTCGGCATAGCCGCCGTCGAACGTGCGGCCCATCCCGCCCATCATCGTCACGACCTGCTGCCCGGGCACGAACTCGCCGCCGGGGCAGACCGCCACCACGCCCGCCGCCTCGATGCCGGGCACGCGCGGGAACGTCACGCCCTCGGCGAGCCCGAGGCGGGTGTGCAGCTCGGAGCGGTTGATGCCGAACGCCTTGACCGCGATGAGCACCTGGCCCGGCTCGGGCTCCGGGACGATGAGGTCCTTGATCTGCAGGGCGGTCAGGTCGCCCGGCCCGCTGAGCACCACCGCGCGCATCCTCGCCACGGCGACGATCCTGCCGCCCGGGCGAGGATCACGGGAAGCACGGAGCACTCACGCCAGGCACTCGGCGAGCAGGCCCACGACGTCGTCCCACGCCCGCTGCGCGTGCCGCGCGTGGTACCCGACGCCGGGGAGCACGGCCTGGCCGTACTCGCCGTCGGTGGTGACCGACCCGTCGGGGTTGGTCGGCGGGTGGTGGAAGGCGTGCTGCGCGCCGCCGTAGACCACGAGGCGCCAGTCGACGCCCGCCTCCTGCATCTCGGCGGCGAAGGCCTCGCGCTGCGCCGGCGGCTGGATCGGGTCCTCCGACCCGACGCCGGCCCACACCGGGCAGGGGATGTTCGCGGCCTCGCCGGGCCGGCCCGTGATCAGCCCGTTGACGGTCGCGATCGCCCGCAGCGGGACGCCGGCGCGCCCGAGCTCCAGCCCGATCGCGCCCCCGGTGCCGTAGCCGATCGCGGCGACGCGGTCGGGGTCGGTGCGGGGCTCGGCGCGCAGCACGTCGAGCGCCGCGTGCCCGATGTCGCGCAGCCGCTCGGGGTCGCCGAGCAGCGGCATGACGCGCGCCAGCATCTCCTGGGGGTCGTCGAACCACCGCCCGCCGTGGATGTCGAACGCCAGCGCGACGTACCCGAGCTCGGCCAGCGCGTCGGCGCGGCGGCGCTGGAACGCGTTGAGCCCCGGCCCCTCGGGTCCGACGAGGACCGCGGGGCGCGGGCCGTCGCCGCTCGGCAGCGCGAGGTGGGACACCATCGTCAGCCCGTCGGCCGGGTACTCGACCGAGCGCGTGGTCACCGTCATGACCGGGACGCTAGGGACCGCACGCCTCGCACGGGCCCGTGTTCGCGGCCGGCGGACGGTGCGCTACACGCGGCGTAGGCGTTGCCGGGCTCCGGGACGATCCTCGCCCGGTTCCGTGGCGGCCGCGACGACCCTGCCGCGCAGGGCTGCGCGGGACCTCAGGACGACGCCGGTCTCTCAGCCCGGCCGAAGCCCGCGTCGGCGCTCAGGTCCCGGTCGCGGGTCTCGCGATAGGACAGGACGGCGACCAACGTCAGCACCGAGCTCGCGGCGACGTAGGCCGCGATCGCGTAGCCGGTGCCGAAGGCCGAGAGCAGGGCCACCGAGATGATCGGCGCGAGCCCGCCCGCGGCCACCGAGGCCAGCTGGTAGCCGATGGACACACCCGAGTAGCGGACCTTCGTGCCGAACAGCTCGGACAGGAAGGCCGCCTGCGGCCCGTACATGGCGCCGTGCAGGACGAGGCCGACGACGACCGCGAGGGCGGTGAGGGCGAAGCTCTCGGTGTTGAGCAGGGCGAAGAACGCGAACGCCCAGAGGCCCACCCCGGCGGCGCCGAACACGTAGACCGGCCGGCGCCCGACCCGGTCGGAGACCGCGCCCCAGAGCGGGATCGTCACGACGTGCACCGCGGCGCCGATGAGGACCGCGCCCAGCACGAACGACGACGGCAGACCGAACTGCTGGGTCATGTAGGTCGAGATGACGATCGTGAAGATGTAGTAGGAGACGTTCTCGGCGAAGCGCGCGCCCATCGCCGTGACGACCTCGCGGGGGTAACGACGGAACACCTCGAGGATCGGCATGCTGTCCTTCGCGGTGGTCCCGTCCGTCCGCTCCGCGGCCGCCGCGGCCGCGCGCTCCTGGGCCTGGCGGAACACCGGTGACTCCTCGACCGAGAGCCGCACGTAGAGCCCGATGCCGATGAGGATCGCGGAGAGCAGGAAGGGGATGCGCCAACCCCAGTCCTGGAAGGCCGCCTCGGACTGCACGACGGCCAGCAGCGCGAGCAGGCCGTTGGCGAGCAGCTGCCCGGCGGGCGCCCCGGCCTGCGGCCAGCTCGCCCAGAATCCGCGACGCTTGGGGTCGCCGTGCTCGGAGACGATGAGCACCGCTCCGCCCCACTCGCCGCCGAGCGCGAAGCCCTGGATCAGGCGCAGGAGCACCAGCAGCAGCGGCGCGGCGAGACCGATGGTCGCGTAGCCGGGCAGCAGGCCGATGAGGAACGTCGAGACGCCCATCATCATCAGGCTGACGACGAGGAGCTTCTTGCGACCGATCTTGTCGCCGTAGTGACCGAAGACGAGCCCGCCCAGCGGCCGGGCGATGAAGCCGATCGCGAAGGTGCCGAAGGACAACAGGGTGCCCGCGACGGGGTCGGCGTCGGGGAAGAACACCGCGGGGAAGACGATCGCCGCGGCGACGCCGTAGAGGAAGAAGTCGTACCACTCGACGGTGGTGCCGAGCATGCTCGCGGCGACCACCTTGACGATGGGCGTGCGGGAGGGTGCCCGTGATGGCGACGCGCTCATGAGCGGGAACCGTAGGCGTCCGGATCGTCCTGTACATCACGGAAGCCCGGCTTTCGTCCACCCAGTGCTGCCCGAGGGGTCGTCTGCACGATCACCTGCCCCGTGTCGGCGGAACGCTCGCGCTGCAGAGGTGCGACGTCCCGCCCGGGCCGACCGTCCCCCACCCGGGTGGGACGATCACGCACGGATCGTGTCCAGCGCGGCCGCGAGGTCGGCGATGAGGTCGTCGGGGTCCTCCAGCCCGACCGAGAAGCGCAGGTGCCCGTAGCGGCGGAACTCCTCGGGCCAGCGCGCGGCCCGCGCCCCGGTGGTGCCGACGTGGACGATGAGGCTCTCGTCGTGGCCGAGCGAGACCGCGGAGGTGACGACGCGCAGGTCGGCGACGAACCGGTTCTGCAGCGCGGCGTCGCCGTCGAGGGCGAAGGCCATCATCCAGCCGTGGCCGCGCCCGCCGAGCTGGCGCGTCGCGAGCGCGTGCTGCGGGTGGTCGGGCAGGCCGGGGTAGGTCACGTAGGCGACGGCCGGGTGGTCGGCGAGGAACTCCGCGACCCGCTGCGCCGACGTGACGTGCTGGCGCAGGCGCAGCGGCAGGGTGATCGCGCCCCGGGAGATCAGCCAGGCGTTGAACGGCGAGACCACGCCGCCGACGTCGACCATCGCCTCGGCCCGGATCGCGTCGATGTGCTCCCGGGCGCCGACGACCACGCCGCCCATCGCGTCACCGTGCCCGTTGATGACCTTGGTCAGCGAGTGCACGACGAGGTCGGCCCCGTCGGCCAGCGGCCGGTAGAGCGGGGGCGGGGTGAACGTGGAGTCCACCGACAGCAGCGCCCCGCCGCCGTGCGCGATCTCCGCGACGGCCGCGATGTCGCACACCCGCGTCGTCGGGTTGGCGATGACCTCGGTGTGCACGAGCTTCGTGTTCGGGCGCATGGCCGCCCGAACGACGTCGGGGTCGCTCGTGTCGACGAACGTCGCCTCGACGCCGTAGCGCGCCGGCAGGATGTCGGCGAAGAGCCGCCAGCTCGCCTCGTAGGTGACGTCGGAGACCACCGCGTGGTCGCCGGTGCGCAGGAACGTGAAGAACACCCCGTGCAGCGCGGCGACACCGGTCGCGAGCACGACGGCGTCCTCACCGCCCTCGAGCAGCGCGAGCTTCTGCTGCAGCGCGCGCTGGTTGGCCCCGGTGTTGCGGGTGTAGAGCGGCACGTCGAACCCCGACCACGACAGCTCCTCGGGGTTCTCCGGCAGCGCGTAGGAGTTCGCCATGACGATCGGCGTGCGGATCGCCCCGCTCCCCGCGTCGACGGCGTTGCCGGCGTGCACGGCCTGCGTCGCGAACCCGAGGGTGTCGGGGTGGCGCTTGTCGGGGCGGGTCACGCCGGGGATGGTGTCACTCCGGCTGGTCGTGAGCGGACTTTCGAGGTATAGCTCGAAAGATCGCTCACGGACGGCGTCCGGCCTACGCCTCCACGCTGACCGCGGCGACGGTGGTGGGGGAGGGCCGGAGGCCGAGGTGCTCGCGCAGGGTCGTGCCCTCGTACTCGGTGCGGAACGAGCCCTTCTCCTGCAGCAGCGGCACGACCTGGTCGACGAACGGGTCCATCCCGCCCGGCGTGATGTGCGGGACCAGCACGAACCCGTCCGACGCGTCGGACTGCACGAACTCGTCGATCGTGTCCGCGACGCGCTGCGGGGTCCCGACGAACGTGTGGCGCCCGTTCTTGCGGATGACGACCTCGCGCAGCGAGAGCCCCTCGCGCTCGCCGAGCTCGCGCCACTCGTTCGCGGTCGCGACCGGGTCGCGGTACATCCGCACGCTCGCCCGGCCCTTCGAGATGTGGCCCCCGGAGTCGACGTCGTCGTCGGTCTTCGGGTCGAACGAGGGGACGGGGCCGTCGGGGTCGACGTCGGAGAGGTCGCGGTTCCAGACCTGCTCGGCGAACGCGATCGCCGTCGCCGGCCCGACCTGCTGGTACTGGACCTGCCGCGCGTTCTCCGCGGCCTCCTCCTCGGTGTCCCCGAGCACGAAGGTCGCCGCCGGCAGGATCTTGAGGTCCTCGGGGCGCCGGCCGAACTTCTCCAGCCGCCGCTTCACGTCCGCGTAGAACTCCTGGCCGGCCTCCAGCTCCGCGTGCCGCGTGAAGATCGCGTCCGCGCTCGAGGCGGCGAACTCGCGACCCTCCTCGGAGTCGCCGGCCTGGATGATCACCGGACGCCCCTGTGGGCTGCGCGGCACCGGGAAGCGCCCGGAGATGTCGAACTGGTCCGAGCGGATCGCGAACCGCCCGGCGTCGCCGTGGCGCAGGAACTGCCCGGACGCGGCGTCGGCGAGCACGTCGTCGGCGTCCCACGAGTCCCACAGGGCCTGCGCGGTCGCGAGCATCTCCTGGGCGCGCAGGTAGCGCTTGTCCTTGGGCAGGTAGCCGCCGCGGCGGAAGTTCTCGCCGGTGAACTCGTCCCAGCTGGTCACGACGTTCCAGGCCGCGCGCCCGCCCGAGAGGTGGTCGAGCGTCGCGAGCTTGCGGGCGACGTCGAGCGGCTCGTTGAACGTCGAGTTGACGGTGCCGGCCAGGCCGATGTGGTCGGTGACGGCGGCGAGCGCCTGCAGGATCGCGACGTTGTCGGGGCGGCCCATGACGTCGAGGTCGTAGATGCGCCCGCCCTGCTCGCGCAGCCGCAGGCCCTCGGCGAGGAACAGGAAGTCGAACTTGCCCCGCTCCGCGGTCTGCGCGAAGCGGCGGAACGATGCGAACTCGATGTGGTTGCCCGACGCGGGGTCGCTCCAGACCGTCGTGTTGTTGACGCCGGGGAAGTGGGCGGCGAGGTGGATCTGCTTCTTCGCCATGGTGTCCTCCTCAGACCTGCGCGTAGCGGTCGGCGGGCCGCGCGAGGCCGAAGTGGCCCCGCAGCGTGTCGGCGTCGTAGGCGGTGCGGAACAGCCCCCGGCGCTGCAGCTCGGGGACGAGCTCGCGCGTGATGCGGGGCAGGTCGTGGGCGGTGACGGCCGGGCGCAGCCGGGCGCCGGCGAGCCCGGTCGCGTGCCAGGACTCGAGGACGTCGGCGACGTCGCCGACCGTGCCGGTGAGGATGCGGGCGTCGCTGCGCAGCTCCTCGCCGTCGGTCGCGTCGAGGCGGGCCAGGCGCTCGCGGGCGGCGTCGACGCTGTCGTCGAGCACGACGAGCAGGTCGCCGAGGACGCGCAGCTCCTCGCCCGTGCGCCCCACCGACGCCTCCTCGGCGCGGACCTGGCGCAGGATGGCCTCCGCGTCGCCGGTCGGGCCGGCGCGCCCCACCCCGCCGGGCGTCACGAAGACGAGGTCGGCGCCGCGGGCCGCGAGCCGGTAGGCGACGTCGACGTGCGCGAGCGCGCTGACCAGCGGCTGGCCCTGCGGCGGGCGGGGGGTGATCGAGGGCCCGCGCACCGAGAAGTGGGCGCCGGAGAAGTCGATGTAGTGCAGCTTGTCGCGGTCGACGAACCGGCCGGTCGCGGCGTCGCGGATCTCGGCGTCGTCCTCCCACGAGTCCCACAGCCGGCGCTGGACCTCGATGTGGTCGGCCGCCTCGTCGAACAGGCCCTCGTGGCTCTCCGCGCCGTACTCCCGGCGCCCGAACAGGGCGTACTCGTCCGCGCGCGACGACACCTTGACCCGCACCCCGGCCCGCCCGGTCGTCACGTAGTCGAGCGTCGCGATCTCGGTGGAGACGTGGAAGGGCTCGGTGTGCGTCGCGACGACCGTCGGTACCAGCCCGATCCGGCTCGTCACCGGCCCGACGCGCAGGGCGACGAGCTGGGCGTCGAGGCGTCCCTGCGCGCGGTCGGCGCGGTCGGTGTCGAGGGCGAAGGAGTCCTCGAACGTGACGAGGTCGAGCAGGCCCGCCTCGGCCTCGCGGACCTGGTCGACCCAGAAGCCCGCGGTGAACAGCTCGTCGGCACGGGCGCCGGGCTCGCGCCACGACGCCGGGTGCCAGCCGGTGCCGTCGAGGGCGACCGCCAGGTGCAGCGCTGACTCCTGGGTCATGGTCCTCCTGTCCGCTACGTCCGCGCGGGGACGTCGCTCGGGACGGTCAGGGCGGTGAAGTCGGGGCGGGCGCGCAACCGGAAGCCGAGGGCCTCGTAGAGCCGGATCGCGCCGATGTTCGACGCCGAGGCGTGCAGGAACGGGATCTCGCCCCGCGCCCGGATGCCGGCGGCGACGGCCAGGACGAGCCGGGTCGCGAGCCCCCGGCCGCGGTGCGCCGCGTCGGTGCAGACCGCGCTGATCTCGGTGTACCCGGGTGGGTGCAGGCGCTCACCGGCCATGGCGACGAGTTCGCCGTCCTCGACGACGCCCAGGTAGGTGCCCGTGGCGATGGTCCGCGGCCCGAACGGCCCGGGACGCGTACGGGCGACGAGCTCGCGCATCGCCGGGACGTCGTCGGGGCCGAGGCGGACCAGGTCGGGGTCGTCGTGACCCGTGACCTCGTCGCCGACGAGCTGGACCCCGGCCATGGTCCGCGCGACCTCGAGGCCGGCGGGGTCGAGGAGCCCGAAGGCCGGGACGACCGTGGTGTTGCCGGGCCCGACGAGCGCGGCGACGTCGTCCCACTCGGCCGCGCTGCGGGGCTCGGCGAGGAACGGCGTGACGTCGGGGTCGTAGCGCCGTGCGTCCCCGAGGGCCTGCGCCAGGTGCGCGTGGGCGCCGAGCAGGGAGCTGCGGACCGGCTCGTCGAGCGGCCCGGGGTGTCCGGGTGCCACTCAGGCGACAACCGCCCGCGCCGCGACACCATTCCGGCCCGGTGCGGCTCCGCCGCAGGTGATGACACGGGGGAGCGGAGCTGACGCTCACGGACGTCGCCTCGCCCCGGAGCGGGTGCTCACCGAGGACCCGCCGGCCTTCGTCGGTGCCTGCCGGCCGCGGCGGATGCTCGTGCCCTCGGCGTTCTGCCAGGGGCCGGCGCGGCGGTCGGTCGCGGAGGCGCGCCCGCGTCTCCCCGGCGTCGCCGCGTCGCGGGCGCCGCGCGTCGACGAGGTCGCCGCGTCCGTCGAGGCGGCCTGGGCGTCGCTGCACGCCGTCGCCGCAGCCCCCGCGACCGCCGGGCCGCGCGACCAGGCGGCGCTGCGCCACGAGGCCGCGCGGCTCGCCGGCGAGGCGACGCGGCTCGAGGCGGCCGTCGTCGGCGGCGCGGGCTACGTCGCCGACAGCGCCACCGCCCGCCGCTTGCGCGAGGCCGCGTCCCTCCCCGTGCAGGCGCCTACCGAGGCCCTGCTCGAGCACCGGACCCCGGCGTGACACCGAAGCATCTCAGCCCCGCGCCCGGACGGCCGAGAGCACCAGCTCGATCCCGCCGTCGGCGACGTCCTGGAACGACCCCAGCGCGTCGGGGTCGCGGACCCATCGGAAGACCACACCCATGTAGACGTCGGACAGGGTGCGCGCGGCCTCGGCGACGTCGACGTCCGCTGCGACCTCCCCGCGCTCCTGGCCCTCGCGCAGCAGGGGCCGCAGGTCGGCCAGGAGCTGGGACTCGTAGCGGATCGGGCCGGTCGCCGCGGTCCAGCCGAGCATCATCTGCCGGGTCAGCTCCGGCTCCGCCTCGACCAGCCGGCTGATCAGGCGGAAGTAGGCGCGGATGCGCTCCGGCGCCGGCTCGTCGGTCGACTCCGTGATCACCTCGACGGCGTCGTCGGCCATGCGCCGGGTCCACAGCATCGGGATGTCGCCCTTGCTGGGGAAATGGTTGAACGCCGTGCGCCGCGACGTGCCCGCCCGCTCGGCGATGTCCGCCATCGTCGTGTCCTCGTAGCCGCGCTCCACGAACAGCGCGGCCGCCGCCTCGTAGAGGACGTCCCTCGTCGCGGACGCGCGTCCGCCCCCGGCGCCCTGCTCGGCCGCGCTCACCGTCGCTCCCGTCGTCGTGACGCTTGACACGTCCTGCACTCGGGTGCAACTGTTCCGGAACCGCCACCTGCACCCGAGTGCAACCCTCTCACCAGGGAGAAGTATGTCCAACGTAGCTGCGGCGCCGCGGCCCGACGCCATCGACCTGTACCGGATCGAGGCCCTGCGCGACCCCTACCCCCTCTACGCCGAGCTGCGCGGGCATGGGCCGGCCACCTACGAGCCGGAGCGCGGGATCTGGCTCGTGCCCGGCTACGCCGAGGCCGCCGCGGTCCTGCGCGACCACCGCCGCTTCGTGTCCGGCGACGGCGCCACCTACGAGAGCGCACTCGGCCGCACCGAGCGCTATCCGCTGATCGAGACCGACCCGCCGGAACACACCCGCATCCGCCGGGCCGTCCAGCCGCCGTTCGCCCGGGCCGAGATCGAGACGCTGCGGCGGGGGATCGAGGCCGCCGCCACCACGATCGTCGACCAGGCGCTCGCGCAGGGGGAGGTCGACGCCGTCCCGGCACTGGCCCAGCCGATGCCCGACCGCGCGATGGAGATGCTCACCGGCCTCACCCCGCCGAGCTGCCAGGCATTGGTCGACTGGAGCGACGCCGTCGTGCGTGCCCAGGAGCCGGCGGCCGACCCGCGGCACACCGAGCTCCTGCTCGAGGCCCTGACGTGGCTGGGCGAGGACGGCATCCCCGGCCTGCCCGCCCACTGCCTCGGACGGCTGATCATGGACGGCGGCTCCACCGGCGGGCTCGACCCGGAGGGCCCCGAGCGCCTGATGACGCTGGCCTCCATCTGGCTGGCCGGGATCGACTCCACCGGCGCGCTCCTGGGCAACGCGATCGACGCGTTCATCGAGCAGCCGGACCAGTGGGACCTGCTGCGGTCCCGCCCCGACCTCGTCCCGAACGCGGTCGAGGAGCTGCTGCGCTTCGAGGCGCCGTTCCGCGTCTTCTACCGCCGCACCCGCGACGAGGCCGAGGTCGCCGGGGTCGCGATCCCCGCCGGCGCCACGGTCTGCGCGGTCCTGGGGTCGACGGGCCGCGACCCCCGGCAGTTCGCCGACCCGGACCGGCTGGACGTCACCCGGGAGAACGCCCGCACGCACCTCGCGCTCGGCACGTCGATCCACCTGTGCCTCGGCGCCCCGCTGGCGCGGACGGAGGCGACCGCGATGCTCACCGAGCTCACCCGCCGGGTGCGCCGCTTCGAGCGCACCGGCGACGCGGTGCGCAGCCCCAGCGGCACCATGCGCAAGTTCGACGCGCTGCCGGTCCGCCTGGTGGCGGCGTGATGGCGAGCTACGCGAAGGGCCCCCACGACCTCGGCGGCGACTGTCACGCCTGGCTGCTCCCGGAGGGCCGGTGGGGCGAGAGCAACACGGGGCTGGTGCGCGGTGTCGGGGTGTCGCTGCTGGTGGACACGCACTACGACCTCCCGCACACCGCGGAGATGCTCGACGGGTACGCGCCGCTGACCGCGGGCCACCCGATCCGGACCCTGGTGAACACGCACTCCGACGGCGACCACTGGCACGGCAACCAACTGGTCGCCGGCCCCGAGGTGGAGATCGTCGCCTCCGAGGCCGCCGCGGCGCTGATGACCCCGGCCGCGATCACCGAGCTGGCGGGCCTGTCCGCGCGCGACGACCAGCTCGGCGCGTTCAGCCGCTCGATCTCGGGCCACTTCGACCTCACCGGGATCGTCGCCACCCCGCCCACCCGCACCTTCACCGGCGAGCTCGACCTCGACGTCGGCGGGCGCCAGGTGCGGCTCATCCAGGTCGGCCCCGCGCACACCCCGGGCGACGTCCTGGTCCACGTGCCGGACGCCGGCGTCGTCTACACCGGCGACATCCTCTTCATCGGCGGCGCCCCGCTCGTGTGGACGGGTCCGGTCGCGCGGTGCATCGCCGCCTGCGACCGCATCCTCGACCTCACGCTCACCGCGATCGTGCCCGGTCACGGGCCGCTCACCGACAAGGACGGCGTCCGGTGGGTCCGCGACTACCTCGTGTTCGTCGAGCAGGAGGCGACCAAGCGGTTCGAGGCCGGTCTGACCGTCGAGGAGGCCGTCGCGTCGATCGACCTCGGCCGGTTCGCGGTGATGTCCGAGCAGGGCCGCATCGCCGCCAACGTGCTCAACGTCTACGAGGAGCTCGACCCGTCCCGCCCCCGCGCCGACCGCCTGGAGCAGTTCGGCCGCATCGCCGCGTTCGAGCTGGGAGACCCCGCATGAAGATCGCCCGCATCGAGGTCGACGGGGCCCGCCGGGTCGGTGTCGTCGACGGGGACCGGGTCCAGCCGCTCGCGGCCCACGTCACCGTGGAGGAGGTGCTCGCCGCGACGCCGGCCGAGCGCACCGCGCTCGTCGACCGGGCCGCCGACGGCGCGCCGCGTCCGTTGTCGGACATGCGGCTGCTCGCGCCGGTGGCGCCCCCGACCCTGCGCGACCACATCACCTTCGAGGAGCACCTCGAGGGCAGCCTCAAGCTGCTCGGCCGCACGGCACCACCCCCGGAGTGGTACGAGCAGCCCGTCTTCTACTTCTCCAACACCAATGCCGTCATCGGGCCGGACGAGCCGGTCGCGGTGCCGCCGGGGTGCGAGCGGCTCGACTTCGAGCTCGAGCTCGCCGCCGTCATCGGCCGGCCCGGACGGGACCTGACCCCCGAGCAGGCGGGCGACCACATCGCCGGGTACACGCTGTTCAACGACTGGTCCGCCCGTGACCTCATGGCGCCGGTGATCCCCGTGGGCCTCGGTCCGGTCAAGGGCAAGGACTTCGCCAACACCCTCGGACCGTGGATCGTCACCGCCGACGAGCTGGCGCCCTTCCGTCGGGACGACCGGCTGGCGCTGGAGATGCACGCGGAGGTCAACGGCGTCCCGCTGCCGGGCGGCGGGGACACCTCGGCGAGCATGGCGTGGTCGTTCGAGGAGATCGTCGCCTACGCCTCGCGCGGGGCGGAGCTGCGGACCGGTGACGTGCTCGCGTCGGGGACCTGCGGCACGGGCTGCCTGCTCGAGTACTGGGCCCAGGCGGGCGACGCGGCGCCGCCGCCGCTGCGGCCGGGGGACGTCGTCACGCTGGTCGTGGAGGGCATCGGGTCGGTGTCGAACCGCGTCGTCGCGGGTGCCGAGCCGGTGCCCGTGCCGAAGGCCCGGGTCGGGCACGCGCGACGGCCCCGTCCGTGGACGAGTACCTGATCGTGTCGTTCGGCGGTGTCCCCGCTCGGGCCCGAGCGGTGACCATGGTCGTCCACCACCACCACGGCACGGACGGGGACGACCATGCTCAAGCTCTCCCTCGACGCCTGCGCCCGCCAGCAGCTCACGGCGGCGCGCAGCAGCTCGGCCGGGCGCGCCGCCCACACGGTGGTGGGCGGGCACGGCAACGTCATGCGCCAGACGGTCATCGCGCTGACGGGCGGTCGCGAGCTCGGCGAGCACGAGAACCCCGGCGAGGCGACGCTGGTCGTGCTGCACGGCCGGGTGCGGCTCGTGTCGGAGAAGGACTCGTGGGACGGGCGCCGGGGCGACCTGCTCGTCGTGTCCGACGGCCGCCACCGGCTCGAGGCCGTCGAGGACGCAGTGGTCCTGCTGACGGTGGCCAAGCTCGCTCAGAAGTAGCCGTTCGTCGGGAGCGGGGCCCCGGTGACGAGGTGCCGGCCGATGGCGGCCGCCTTGTAGCTCGCCGGGTTGTGCAGCGTGATCGTGCGGATGTTGCGCCAGTGCCGGTCGAGGTTGCGGGCGCGGCTGGACGCCGAGGCCCCGCCGACGTCGAACAGGGTCGTCGCCGCGTCCAGGGCGACGCGGTCGAGGTGCACCTTCACCGACGTGTGCGCGAGCGACGCCGCGAGCAGCAGCTCCTCGGTCGGCTCGCCCTCCGCCCACGCCGCCATCACCGCGTCGATCGCGTCGGCCGCGGTGAGCACCGCCGCCTGCGCGGTCCACGCCGTCGCCGACAGCCGGCCGACGACCTCGTGCAGGATCGGGTCGTCGACGGCCTGCGGCGTGGGCGCGTGCTCGAAGGTGCGGCTGCGCGCGCGGACCACGCCGGCCGCGTCCGTGGCCACCGAGCGCAGGATCCCGGCGACCAGCGCGTGCAGGTAGAGCTGCAGGAACGCGACGTCGCCCGGTGGGCGCGGCTCGAGGCGCGGCCGCGACCCCAGCACGTCGCGGGGCTCGACGGCCACGTCGGTGAACGTCGTCGTGCCGGTGCCCGTCCGGCTCTGGCCCATGCCGTCCCAGTCGTCGACGACGTCCACGCCGGCGCGGTCGGCGGGCACCATCACCGTGGCGACCCGGTCCTCGGGCACCCGGGCCGCGACCGCGATCCAGTCCGCGTAGAGCGTCCCGGTGCTGTAGTACTTCGTGCCGTTGAGGACCAGGCGGCCGTCGACCTCCTCGAGCCGGGTGTCGAACTCGTGCCCGCCCGCCGCGGCCGGGCCGGTCTCGCTGATCGCGTTGCCGAACACCTTCCCGGCGCGGATCTCGTCGAGCCACCGCCGGCGGACGTCCCGGTCGGGGTGGCGCAGGAAGCCGATGACCTGGCTGTAGTGGGTGCGCAGCACGTGGGCGACGATCGGGTCGGCCTCGGCGAGGTCGACGACGAACGCCAGCACCTCCCGCACCGACGCGCCGCGCCCGCCCTCGTCCACCGGCAGCGACAGCGCGCCCAGCCCGGCGCGCGCCACCACGGCCACCTCCCCGAACGGCGAGGCGTCGGTCCGCTCCCGCTCCGCGGCGCCCGCGGCGATCCCGGCGAGCAGCGCGGCGACCTCGGGCTCGGCGGCGGTCCGCGACGCGGGGCTCACGGGACGCGGGACGCGCGCAGCGCCCCGGCCGGGTGGCTCGCGTCCGCCCGCGGTCCCGTGCCGCCCAGCACCTCGCGCAGCGTCCCGCTCGGCGGGGTCTCCGGCATCCGCCCCCGACGGCGCAGCTCCGGGACGACGAGCGTCGCGACCTGCTCGAACGTGCCGGGCGTGACCGCGTAGGCGAGGTTGAACCCGTCGGCGCCGGTCTCGTCGATCCAGCGCTCCATCTCGTCGGCGACGTCGGTCGGCGAGCCCACCGCCACCGGCCCGCGACCACCGACCGCGAGGTGCGCGGCGATCTCGTCGATCGTCCACTCCCGGTCCGGGTCGTCGGTGGTGAACGACGCGAGGGCGGTCTGCCCGGCCTCGGTGTGCACGTGGCGCAGCGGCTCGTCGGGCGGCACATCGGCGAGGTCGAGCCCGGTCCACCCGCCGAACAGCGCCATCGCGCCCTCGCGCGACGCCGCCGCGAGGTAGGACTGGTAGAGCTCCTGCGCCGCCGACGACGTCTCCGCCACCACCGGCGCGAGCTGCACGAAGATCGTCACCGACTCGGGGTCACGGCCCGCCTCGGCGACCGCCGCGCGGATGCCCGCCACCGACTTCGCGACGACACCGGTCGTCGGCCCCGACACGAACACCGCCTCGGCGTGCTTGCCGGCGAACGCCTTGCCGCGCGACGAGGCGCCCGCCTGGAAGATCGTCGGCGTGCGCTGCGGCGAGGGCTCGCAGAGGAACGGACCCGGCACGTCGAACCACGTGCCGTGGTGGGCGACGTCGTGGACCTTCGCCGGGTCGGTGTAGACGCCGCGCTCGACGTCGCGGACCACGGCGTCCTCGTCCCAGGAGGTCTCCCAGAGCTTGTAGCAGACCTCGAGGTACTCCTCGGCCATCGCGTAGCGCTCGTCGTGGGGGAGCTGCCGATTCGATGGTCCGGCTCCGCTGCGCTGCGCGTCCCCCAGCCCCAGGTTCGCCGCCGCGCTGGACAGGTAGCCGGTGACGACGTTCCAGGCGACCCGGCCCTTCGTCAGGTGGTCGAGCGTCGTGAACCGGCGGGCCAGCGCGTACGGGTGCTCGTAGCTCACCGACACCGTCACCCCGAAGCCCAGCCGTGAGGTCGCCGCGGCCAGGGCCGGGACCAGCAGCATCGGGTCACCGAGCGGGACCTGCGCCCCCGCCCGCACCGCCGCGTCCCGCGACCCGCCGTACACGTCGTAGATCCCGAGCACGTCGGCGAGGAACAGCGCGTCGAACCCCGCGTCCTCGAGCGTGCGGGCCAGCCCGATCCAGTGGTCGAGGTCGGTGTAGCGGAACCCCTGGTCGTCGGGGTGGCGCCAGAGCCCCGCCGACTGGTGGCCGGCGCAGTTCATGGCGAAGGCGTTGAGGTGGATTCTCCGCTTGTCGGGGGGCACGGCGTCCTTTCTGTCAGACCACGTCGTCGAACGCCGTCTCGCGCGCGAAGACAGCCGAGAGGATCGTCAGCACCGACACCCCCGCGAAGATCACCACGACGGGCCAGAACGAGCCGGTCGCGCCGACGACGGCCGCGGCGACCAGCGGGGCGAAGCCACCGGCGATCACGGAGCCGATGCCGTAGCCCAGCGAGGCGCCGCTGTAGCGCAGCCGCACGGTGAACAGCTCCGCGAACCACGCCGCCTGCGGGCCGTACATGGCGTCGTGGGTGACGTTGACCGCGAGCACCACGGCCAGCACGACCAGCAGCGTCGACCCGGTGCCGACGGCGAGGAAGAACAGCAGCAGCGTCACGGTGCCGCCGACCGCGCCGACCAGGTAGGGCTTTCGGCGCCCGATGCGGTCGGACAGGATCGCCCACAGCGGGGTCGTCGCGAGGCCCAGCGCCGACGAGATGACCACGCCGAGCAGCCCGGCGCTCGAGCCGCGGCCGAGCTCGCCCGCGATGTAGGTCAGGCCGTAGGTCGTGATGAGGACGAACAGCGCGATCTGCGAGAGGCGCAGGCCGGTGGTCAGCAGCACCTCGCGCGGCGCGGCCCGGAACACCTCGACGACGGGCAGTCGCGCGACCTTGCCCTGCGCGCGGAGCTCGGCGAACTCCGGCGCGTCGGAGATCCGCAGGCGGATGACCAGCCCGACGACCACGAGCACCGCGCTGGCCAGGAACGGCAGGCGCCACCAGCCCTCGACGAACGCGGCGTCGCCGACGGCCGTGCGCACGAGGAAGAACAGTCCGGTGGCGAGCAGCATCCCGGCCGGCGACCCGAGCTGGGTGAAGCTGCCGAAGAACCCGCGCCGTCGCGGCGGGGCGTGCTCGACGGCGAGGATCGCCGCGCCGGCCCACTCGCCGCCGACCGCGAGGCCCTGCAGGATCCGCAGCACCACGAGCAGCACGGGGGCGGCGACGCCGATCGCCGCGAAGGTCGGCAGGACGCCGATCAGCGTGGTGGCGACGCCCATGAGCACGAGCGCGCCGACGAGGACCGTGCGGCGCCCGAGGCGGTCGCCGAGGTGCCCGGCGATCACCGCGCCGATCGGCCGCGCGCCGAACCCGGCGGCGTACGTCGCGAAGGCCGCGAGCGTGCCGGCGGTGGGGCTGATCGAGGGGAAGAACAGCTGGTTGAACACCAGCGCGGTGGCGGTGGCGTAGAGGTAGAAGTCGTACCACTCGATGGTGGTGCCGACGGCGCTGGCGAGGGCGACCCGGCGCGGGGTGCGCGCGGGCGCGACGGGGGACTGGACGGCGGACACACGGGCTCCCGGGACGCGGGGGGACGGGGTGCGGAGGCGTGTGTCAGCGACAGGTGCCGTGGGCGGTGCGCATGAGGTCGACGTGGCGTCGCCGCGTCAGCACCGGCCGGGGGATCACGATCGACGATCGTCGGCGCTGCGGCGAGGCGCCGCAACCGGGGTGTGGCCCCGGCCATGTGCTCCCGTCCGGTGCGTTGCGGCCGGACCGATGGCTGCGGTGAGATGGGTGGATGCGTCGGTGCGCCCTCGAGCCGTTCTGGCCGAGCCGGCGCGTCGTGGAGTTCGACCAGTGGTGTCGCCGGGCCGCGTGAGCGCCCGGGGTCCGTCGACGCACGCCCGTCGCCCGTCCCGACCACCCGCTCGCGCGGCCGGATCGTCGTGTCCACGTCCGACCCGAAGCCGCGGAGGCTCCCCGTGTCCGTCACCGACGAGTACCTGAAGAACAACGAGACCTACGTCCAGCAGTTCCCGGGCGAGCTACCCCTGCCGCCGGCGCGCAAGACCGCCGTCGTGGCCTGCATGGACGCCCGCGTGAACCCCTACGGCGCGCTGGGCCTGCACGAGGGCGACTCGCACGTCATCCGCAACGCCGGCGGCGTCGTCACCGACGACACCATCCGCTCGCTCGCGATCAGCCAGCACCTCCTCGGCACCGAGGAGATCGTGCTCATCCACCACACCGACTGCGGCATGGTGACCTTCACCGACGAGCAGTTCGCCGACATCCTCGAGAAGGAGGCGGGTCAGCGCCCGACCTGGGAGGCGCGCGCGTTCCCCGACCTCGAGGCCGACGTCCGCGACTCGATCAAGCGCATCACCGACAGCCCGTTCGTCAAGAACAAGGGCTCGGTGCGCGGGTTCGTGCTCGACGTCGCCACCGGCAAGCTCAGCGAGGTGCAGTAGCGGGAGCGAGGGACGCCCTCGCTGCGTCCCACGCAGCGACGGCGTCCTCGCCCCCGAACTCCCGACGCCTCAGCGCACCTCGAGCGGCCGGGCGACCAGCGGGCGCCCGACCAGACCGGCGGCGAGCGTGTCGCCGGCCTGCGGGTCGATGAGCAGGAACGACCCGGTGGCGGCGACCTCGTCGTACGGGTCGAGCGGCAGCGGCTCGGAGACCGTCAGCGACGCCTGGCCCATGTCGTTGATGCCGAGCTCGCCCGGGTCCTCGACGACCGACAGGTCCTCGGTGTCGAGGCGGTGGGTCACCGCGCCGACGATCGCCTGCACGGTGCGCGTCCCGTGCTTGAGCAGCAGGCGCGCGCCGGGACGCAGCGGCTTCTCGTGCAGCCACGCGAGGGTCGCGTCGAACTCGGTGACGGGCTCGGGCGCGCCGGCCGCCGCGAGGAGGGCGCCGCGCGCGATCCCCAGGTCGTCGGCCAGGCGCAGGACGACGCTCTGCCCGTCGTGGGCGGCCTCGAGCTCGCCGTCGAAGGTGTCGATGCCCTCGACCCGGGTGCGCTGCCCGTCGGGCAGCACCTCGACCTCGTCGCCGACGCGCACCGTGCCGGCGGCGACCCGCCCGGCGTAGCCGCGGTAGTCGGGGTGCGCCTCGGTGCGGGGGCGCACGACGTACTGCACCGGGAACCGGAACGGCGCCTCGTGGTCGGCGCCCTCGACCGGCACCGACTCGAGGTGGTCGAGCAGCGTCGGGCCCTCGTACCAGGGCGTGTGCTCCGAGCTCAGGACGACGTTGTCGCCCTTCTTCGCCGACAGCGGGATCGCGACGACGGCGTCCTCGGCGTAGCCCAGCGCCTCGGTGAGCCCCGCGAACTCCTTGGCGATGCGCCAGTAGGTGTTCTCGTCGAAGTCGACGAGGTCCATCTTGTTCACCGCGAGCACGAGGCGCGGCACCCGCAGCAGGCCCATCACCGCGACGTGCCGGCGCGTCTGCTCGACGACGCCGTGGCGGGCGTCGACCAGCAGGACAGCCAGCTGTGCGGTCGACGCGCCGGTCACCGTGTTGCGGGTGTACTGCACGTGGCCGGGGGTGTCGGCGAGGACGAACGAGCGCTGCGGCGTCGCGAAGTACCGGTAGGCGACGTCGATGGTGATGCCCTGCTCGCGCTCCGAGCGCAGGCCGTCGACCAGCAGCGACAGGTCGGGATCCCCACCGCCCTGCGTCGCCCGCTCGACGGCCTCCATCTGGTCGGCGAGCACCGACTTGGTGTCGTAGAGCAGCCGCCCGACGAGGGTGGACTTCCCGTCGTCGACGGACCCCGCGGTCGCGAGCTTGAGCAGATCAGCCATGTCAGAAATAGCCCTCTCGCTTGCGGTCCTCCATGGCGGCCTCCGACAGGCGGTCGTCGGCGCGCGTCGCCCCACGCTCGGTGAGGCGGCTCTCGCGGACCTCGGCCAGCACCTCGTCGAGCGTCGACGCCGTCGACTCCACCGCGCCGGTGCAGGAGCCGTCGCCGACGGTGCGGTAGCGCACCGACTTGGTGACGATCTCCTCGCCGTCGCGGGGCCCGCCCCACGGCCCGCTGGTCAGCCACATCCCGTCGCGGGCGAAGACCTCGCGGGTGTGCGCGTAGTAGATCGACGGCAGCTCGACGCCCTCGCGGGCGATGTAGCGCCAGACGTCGAGCTCGGTGAAGTTCGACAGCGGGAACACGCGCACGTGCTCGCCGGGCTTGTGGCGACCGTTGTAGAGGTTCCACAGCTCGGGGCGCTGGCGCGACGGCTCCCACTGCCCGAACGCGGTCCGCAGGCTGAACACCCGCTCCTTGGCCCGCGCGCGCTCCTCGTCGCGGCGCCCGCCACCGAAGACGGCGTCGTGGCGGTGCTCGGCGATGGCGTCGAGCAGCGGCGTGGTCTGCAGGGGGTTGCGGGTGCCGTCGGCGCGCTCGGCCAGGCGCCCGTCGTCGATGTAGTCCTGCACGCGGGCGACCTCGAGGGTCAGCCCGTAGCGCTCGACGACGCGGTCGCGGAACTCGATGACCTCGTCGAAGTTGTGCCCGGTGTCGACGTGCAGCACCGGGAACGGGATCGGCGCGGGCCAGAACGCCTTCGCGGCCAGGTGCACCAGCAGCATCGAGTCCTTGCCGCCGGAGAAGAGGATCACCGGACGGTCGAACTCACCGGCGACCTCGCGGATGACGTGGATGGCCTCGGACTCGAGCGCGTCGAGCTGGTCGGTGGGCGCCGGCAGCGCCGTCGTGTCGAGGCTCATCCGTGCAGCCCGCACTCGGTCTTGGTGAAGCCCGCCCAGCGGCCGCTGCGCGGGTCGGCGCCCGGGGCCGGCTTGGCGGTGCAGGGCGCGCAGCCGATGGACGGGTAGCCCGCGTCCACCAGCGGGTTGACCAGCACCGCGTGCTCGCGGATGTGGTCCTGCATCTGCTCGTCGCTCCAGTGCGCGATCGGGTTGATCTTGACCAGCCCGTGGCGCTCGTCCCAGGTGACCAGGGGAGTGGTGGCCCGGGTCGGGGCCTCGACACGGCGCACGCCGGTGACCCAGGCGTCGTAGTTCGCCAGCGTCTTGCGCAGCGGCTCGACCTTCCGCATGCCGCAGCACGCGCCGGGGTCGGTGGCGAAGAGGTCCTTGCCGTAGGTCGCGTCCTGCTCGGCGACGGTCAGCTCGGGCTCGGCCTGCACGATGCGCACGCCGTAGACCTGCGCGACCGCGTCACGGGTGCCGAGGGTCTCGGCGAAGTGGTAGCCGGTCTCGAGGAACAGCACGTCCACACCGGGGCGGGCGGCGGCGCCGAGCTCGACCAGCACCGCGTCCTGCATGTTCGAGGCGACGATGAGATCGGCGCCGTAGGTCTCGGCGGCCCAGGCCAGGATCTCCCGGGTGAGCTCCTCGTGGCCCACGGCCCCCTCGCGGGCGGCGAAGCGCTCGCCGGCGGCGAGGGCGGCGGTGCGCAGGTCCTCCCGCGTTTCCGTCCCGGATGGTCCAGCTCCGCTTCGCTGCGTGTCCGTACTGGTCATCGCCGGGCCTCCTGTGCGACGGGTGTGACGACGAACGTGCTGCGGCAGTCCGCGCACTCCCAGGCGCCCTGGGGGTCCTCGCGGGGGCGCAGGTCCTGCTCGCCGCAGTAGGGGCAGTACTGGAGGGCCAACCTCATGACAGCTGGGCCTCGTCCGCGCGCACGACCCACTGGGCGAAGCGCTCGCCGTCCTCGCGGTGCTCGACGAAGGTGCGCACGACCCGCTCGACGTAGTCGCCGAGCTCGGCCGAGAGCACCTTGTGGCCGCGCAGCTTGCGGCCGAAGCCGGCGTCGAGGCCGAGGCCGCCGCCCAGGTGCACCTGGAAGCCCGCGGCCGGGTTGCCGTCGGCGTCGTTGATGATCTGGCCCTTGAGCCCGATGTCGGCGACCTGGACCCGCGCGCAGGAGTTCGGGCAGCCGTTGAGGTTGATCGAGATCGGGTGCTCGAGGGTGTCCTGGACGTCGGCGAGGCGCCGGTCCAGCTCCTCGACGAGCTCGCCGGCGCGGTTCTTGGTGTCGACGAACGCGAGCTTGCAGAACTCCAGGCCCGTGCACGCCATCGTCGCCCGGCGCCACGGCGTGGGCCGCGCCGGCAGGCCGAGGTGGTCGAGCGCGGTGGTCAGGCCGTCGAGGTTCGCCGGCGGCACGTCCAGGACCAGGATCTTCTGGTACGGCGTGAGGCGCACCCGCGTCGACCCGGCCTCCTCGGCGGCCTTCGCGACGCCGACGAGCGTCGAGCCGCTGGTGCGCCCGGCCGGCGGGGCGACGCCGACGTAGTGGTTGCCGTCGACCTGCTGGTGGACGCCGACGTGGTCGATGATCCCGGCGATCTCCTCGGGCGCGGGGCCGTCGACCAGCTTGCGGTCGAGGTACTCGTCCTCGAGGACCTGGCGGAACTTCTCCGGGCCCCAGTCGGCGATGAGGAACTTGATCCGCGCGCGGGTGCGCAGCCGCCGGTAGCCGTAGTCGCGGAACACCGAGGTGACGCCGTGCCAGACGTCGGCGACCTCGTCGAGCGGCACCCACGCCCCGAGCCGCACCGCGAGCTTCGGGTTGGTCGACAGGCCGCCGCCGACCTGGAGGTCGAAGCCGGGGCCGTGCTCGGGGTGCACGACGCCGACGAAGCTGACGTCGTTGACCTCGTGCGCGACGTCCTGCTGCCCGGAGATCGCGGTCTTGAACTTGCGGGGCAGGTTCGCGAGCGACCGGTCGCCGATGAAGCGCTCGACGATCTCCTCGATGGCCGGCGTGCCGTCGATGATCTCGTCGGCGCTGATGCCCGCCACGGGCGAGCCGAGCACGACGCGCGGGCAGTCGCCGCAGGCCTCGGTGGTGGAGAGCCCGACGGCCTCGAGGCGGCGCCAGATCTCCGGCACGTCCTCGACGCGGACCCAGTGCAGCTGGACGTTCTCGCGGTCGGTGACGTCGGCGGTGTCGCGGGCGAAGGTCTGGGAGATCTCGCCGATGACCCGCAGCTGCTCGGTGGTCAGCCCGCCGCCGTCGACGCGCACGCGCATCATGAAGTGCGGCGCGTCGAGCAGCTCCTCGTCGACGTGCCCGGTGTCGGTGCCCGGGAAGCCCTCGGCGCGCTGGGTGTAGAGCCCCATCCACCGGAAGCGACCGCGCAGGTCGGCGGGGTCGATCGAGTCGAAGCCGCGGTGGGCGTAGATGTTCTCGATGCGCGCACGCACGTTGAGCGGGTGGTCGTCCTTCTTGGACTGCTCGTTCTTGTTGAGCGGCTCCCGGTAGCCCAGGGCCCACTGCCCCTCGGCCTTGCCCTTGCGCGCCCGCGCGGGCCTCGGCTTCGGTGGCACGTCCTCGGTGGCCCCGGGGTGCCGCAGCGGGGTGGTCTCCGCGTACGACTCCTCCGAGGTGCGGGCGTTCTCGGACGAGGGGGCGCCAGAACGAGCGACCATGACGGGGCGGTTCCTCCGGGGGTGCGCGGACACGCGCGACCGCGGAGCAGGGCTCGCCAGACGCGCGCGTGCCCGCTCGGGTGGTGGTGGCGGGACGCGGTCAGCGTCGGCAGAGAGCGCTCGCGAGGCGCACGAGGTCGACGTGGAGTCGGCTCACCAGGAGCAGGCCCGTCGCACGCACGATCTCCAGCCTGCCACGAGCAGGGGGCGCTTTTCCACGTGATGCTCGCGCTACTCGGCGAACGGGACCGCGGCGGGGGTGGCGTCGACCGTCCCGGCGGGGTGGGACCACAACCCGCGACGGGCGAGCTCGGGCAGCACGCCCTCGCCGACCCAGTACGCCTCCTCGAGATGCGGGTGCCCCGAGAGGACGAACTCGGTGACGCCGAGGTCGTAGTACTCCTGGATGCGGTCGGCGACCTCGGTGTGGCTGCCGACGAGCGCGGTGCCCGCGCCGCCGCGCACGAGGCCGACGCCGGCCCACAGGTTGGGCGCGACCTCGAGGTCCGCCGCGGTCTTCCTGCCCCCCGCGTGCAGGGCCCGCATCCGCTGCTGGCCCTCGGACTCGCTCTTCGACAGCCCCGCCTGGACCTTCTCGATCATCTCGTCGGGGATGCCCGCGAGGAACTGCTCGGCCTGGGCCCACGCGGCGTCGGAGGTGTCGCGGGTGATGACGTGCAGGCGGATACCGAAGCGGACCTCGCGGCCCTGCGCGGCGGCGAGCCCGCGGACCCACTCGATCTTCTCGCGCACCTGCGCGGGTGGCTCGCCCCAGGTCAGGTACACGTCGACGTGCGCGGCGGCCACCTCGCCGGCCTTGGGCGACGAGCCGCCGAAGTAGATCGGCGGCACCGGGTCGGGCACGCGGGTCAGCGCCGCGGACTCCACGTGCACCTGCTCGCCGCGGCGGGTCACCGTCTCGCCCGCCCACAGCCGGCGCACGACGTCCAGGAACTCCCCGGTGCGCACGTAGCGGTCGTCCTTGCCGAGGAAGTCGCCGTAGGCACGCTGCTCGGCGGGCTCGCCGCCGGTGACGACGTTGAGCAGCAGCCGACCCTGCGAGTGCCGCTGGAAGGTGGCGGCCTGCTGGGCGGCGAGCGTGGGGGAGAGGACCCCGGGGCGGAAGGCGACGAGGAACTTCAGCCGCTCGGACTCGCCGGCCAGCATCGCCGTGGTCAGCCAGGCGTCCTCGCACCAGGCGCCGGTGGGCGTGAGCGCGCCCTCGAAGCCGACGGTCTCGGCGGCGCGCGCGATCTGGGCGAGGTAGCCGAGGTCGGCGGGGCGCGCGGCGCCGGCGGCCCGGGTCGTCACGCCGTGACCGCCGCCGACGAGGCCGCGGGAGTCGCCGTAGGTGGGCAGGAACCAGTGGGCGGTGAGGCTCATGGGACTCCTAGAGCGTTTCCAGTGGCCGCGCGCGCAGGGCGGCGACGGTGCTGACGACGCCGGCGAGCGCGAGGTAGCCCGCGGCGAGCCAGGGCGTGCCGCCGCCCGCGGCGAGCAGCGAGGTGAGGATCAGCGGCGTCAGCCCGGAGGCGTAGATGCCGCCGCCCTGGAAGGCCAGGGACATGCCGGTGTAGCGGGTGCGGGTGGGGAAGACCTCGGCGAACAGCGTCGACTCCGCGCCGCTGCACAGGCCGTAGGACAGGCCGAGCATGACGACGAGCACGGCGGTGACGGCGACGATCGACCCCGTCCCGAGCAGGGCGAACGCGGGGAACACCCCGACGACGAGCACGACGCACCCGGCCGCGAAGACTCTGCCGCGCCCGATCCGGTCGCCCCACGCCCCGGCGAGCGGGACGACGAGCGCGCTCACGACGGCGGCGACGGTGACGGCGACGAGGACCTCGGTGCGCGGCATCTTCAGCGTCGCCACCGTGTAGGTCAGGACGAAGACGCCCCAGGTGTTGAACGAGGCGCCCTCGGCCCACCGCGCGAGCAGGGTCCAGCCGAGGTTGCGGCGCGACGGCGGGTCACGCAGGACGTCGACGGCCGGGACGCGCGAGACCTCGGCCGCGGCCTGCAGGCGCCGGAACGCCGGGGTCTCCATGACGGCCAGGCGCACGACGAGGCCGACGGCGACGAGCACGAGGCTCGCGATGAACGCGACCCGCCAGCCCCAGGACAGGAAGGCGGCGTCGTCCATCACCAGCCCGAGCAGCGCGAACACCCCGGTGCCCAGCGCCAGGCCCAGGCCCAGCCCGATCTGCGGCGTCGCGCCGTAGAGGCCCCGCTTGCCGTCCGGGGCGTACTCGACGGCCATGAGCACGGCGCCGCCCCACTCGCCGCCGATCGCGATGCCCTGGACGACCCGCAGGACGACCAGCAGGATCGGGGCGACGACCCCGATCGCGGCGTAGCTCGGCAGGAAGCCGATGGCGGCGGTGGCGATCCCGGTCAGCGCCATCGTGACGATCAGCGTCTCGCGCCGGCCGACGCGGTCGCCGATGTGGCCGAAGATCAGACCGCCGATGGGCCGGGCGACGAAGCCGATCGCGAACGTCGCGAACGACAGCAGCGTCGCCACCGTCGGGTCGCCGTCCCCGTAGAACAGCCGCGGGAAGACGATCCCCGCGGCGGTGGCGAAGAGGAAGAAGTCGTACCACTCGATCGTGGTGCCGATGAGGCTCGCGAGGAGCACCGTGCGCGGGCTGGTGCTGTCCTGCTGCTCGATCTCGGGCGCGGCGGTGGTCATGCGTGTCCTCTGCGGTGGCGTGCGGGCGGGGCTCAGCACGCCGGGCAGAGGGCGCTCGCCAGCCGGCCGAGATCCACGTGACGACGCGTCACGAGGAGCAGGCGGAGGGCGGGCACGTCGTCGACGGTGCCATCCGCGTCCCGGCGTCTCCACCCGGAACGGTGCCGGGGTGACCTTCGCCCCAGGGGGATGGCGCCGGTCGGTGCGGGCGTCCTCGGGCGGGTCGTCGTCGAGCGCAGAATGGGGGCGTGCCCTCCGTTCCCCCCTCCGGCGAGCCCGCGCCCCCGGACGGCGCGCTGCCGCCCGCCGCGCTGGCCGGGCTCGGCACGCGGCCGTTCGGGGTGTACGTGCACGTCCCGTTCTGCGCGACGCGCTGCGGCTACTGCGACTTCAACACCTACACGGCCAGTGACCTGGGGCTCTCCGGTGCCGACGACCCGGCCTCGCCGGCGTCCTGGCTGGAGGGGCTGCGCCGCGAGCTGGACCTCGCGGCCCGCGTCCTCGGGACACCGCCGCCCGCCGACACCGTCTTCCTCGGCGGCGGCACCCCCTCGCTGCTCGGCGCCGAGGGGCTGGTCGCGGTGCTCGACGCCGTGCGGTCGTCCTTCGGTCTGCGGCCCGGCGCCGAGGTGACCACCGAGGCCAACCCGGAGTCGACCAGCCCCGAGCTGTTGGGCGCGATCGCCGACGCCGGCTACACCCGGCTGTCGCTCGGGATGCAGTCGGACGTCGACCACGTGCTCGCGGTGCTCGACCGGCGCCACACGCCGGGGGCGGCGGTGCGCGTCGCGGGGGAGGCCCTGGCGGCCGGGCTGCGCCACGTCAACCTCGACCTCATCTACGGCACGCCGACCGAGACCGACGACGACCTGCGCCGCTCGCTCGACGCCGTCCTCGCCTCCGGCGCCGACCACGTCTCGGCGTACTCACTGATCGTCGAGGAGGGCACGGCGTTGGCCCGGCGGGTGGCGCGCGGCGAGCTGCCGATGCCCGACGACGACGTGCTCGCCGACCGCTACGAGATCGTCGACGACGTCCTCACCGCCGCGGGTCTCGGCTGGTACGAGGTGTCGAACTGGGCGCGCGACGCCGACGCCCGCTGCCGGCACAACCTCGGCTACTGGGGCGGCGGCGACTGGTGGGGCGCCGGGCCGGGCGCGCACTCGCACGTCGGCGGCACGCGCTGGTGGAACGTCCGCCACCCCGCGCGGTACTCGGCGGCGCTGGCGGCGGGGCGCTCGCCGGCCGAGGCGCGGGAGCTGGTGACGCCCGACGAGGCGCACCTCGAGCAGGTGCTGCTCGAGCTGCGCACGGCCGACGGGCTCTCGGCGTCGGTGCTGGACGGTGCCGGGCGCGCCGCCGCGGACGAGGCCGCCCGCGAGGGCCTGCTGGCGTCGTCGGACTGGGCCCGCGGCCGCGCGGTGCTCACCCGCCGCGGGCGCCTGCTCGCCGACGGCGTGGCGATCTCCCTGGCGGGGGCCTGAGGGGCCTTCGGCGCTCGACCGGCACCTCGCGCATGATCGAGAGGCGGCGCGGCCTGCCGAACGTGCCGCTCGTGGGCGGGCGCGCAGCATGATCGCTGCGGGTGCTCCGTCGACCCTCTGTGAGCCGGTGGGTGGAGCACCGGGAGCGATCACCGCGACCTCGCCGTCGCGGAGGTCGATGAAGCTCACTCGGCCTCGTCGACCAGGGACCGAGCCAGCGCCTGGCCCTTGTCCGTGATCTGCAGCCAGCAGGCGTCGCCGGCGTGGAGCGGCGCCTCCGGCACGTCCCACTCGGTTCGGATGCGTGCGACGGCGGCCTCCGGCTCGAGGCGCCATGGCTCGAAGCCCGACGGACCGAGGTCGCCGACCACGAAGAGCCCGGCCTCCAGGAGAGCGGCGATGACGCCGAGCGTCTGCTCACGGAGCTCGACGGGGCCGACGTCTCCCACCTCGTCGCTCACGTACTGACGCGCGAAGCCGAGATCGACCCAGTCACTCAGACCCCAGACGAGGATGTCGCGGGCCGAGGCTCGAGCTAGTTCCGAGGAAGGTGGATTTCCAACGCTCTCCGTTCGGCAAGGTGGCGTCGACCGTGCGGCCGCCGGACGATGAATCGTCGCGGACGCCGAGGATCGTTCCGTCCGGCAACCGAACCCGCGGACCCCTGTATGAGCTCGGATCAGCGGGATGACCGCCCTCGCTCAGCTCGTCGTAGAGCTCGGCCAGCTCGTCCTCGGCGTCCACCTCGCGGACACGGCGCGAGTGCCCTGGCCGCCCGGCGGTCACGATCCTCTCGGGCACCGACCCGACGGGCCAGCCGCGGGCTCCGGTCTCCTCGTCGACCCGGAACGGCGCGACGCGGTCGTCGCCGAGGGCGTGGTGGGTGAGGTCGATCGCGCCCGCGCCGGCGAGCCCGACACCCGCCGCGACGCCCGCCGCCGAGAGGCCGGCGAGGGGGACGCCCACCGGGGCGCCGACCCCGGTCGCCGTCGCCGCGGTCCCCCCGACCACGCCCATGGCACTCACCCCGGCGAGGGCGGAGCCCCCGACGACCGCGATGCCCGACGCGGGGTGCTGGAGCGCCGCGTTGCCGAGCGACGCGGCGATGTTGCCGATCCCGGCCGGTGCCGCGCCGACCCCCGAGCCATCGTGGGGTGTCGTGGCGGGCGGGACGCCGGGGAGCGCGTCCGCGGCGGCGTCGACCGCGCGCGCCGCCGCCTCGTTCGCGGCGAGGGCACGCTCGAACGCCGACGCCGTCAGCGCCGGACCGTCGGGCGGCGGAGGGACTCCGGGCGCGGCCGATCCGGCACCCGCCGGGATCTGCTCGCCGCGTTCGAAGTCGCGTTGCGCGGCCCGCAGCTCCTCGGCGCAGGTCCGCAGCGGCCCGACGACGCCGGCGAGGGCGTCGGCCGCGCGGCCCAGGTCCTGGGCGTTCCCGTCCATCCGCGCCAGGGCCAGGGGCGCCGCGAGGCCCGACCAGTCCGCGGTGATCGTGCGGGCGCGGGCGGCCAGGTCGTCGCGGAGGGTGCCGAGCGCCCGGGTGGCCGACGCCAGCTGCTCGGCGGCCGCGAGCAGGGCGTCGGGGTCCCCGGCGAGCGGCATCAGCGGGGCGGCTCGAGGCCGGGGAGGACGACCGGGGGAGCGCCGGGTTCGCCGAGACCGGCGGCCGTGCCCTGGTCGGTCGCGAGGTACTCGGTGCTCGCCGCCTCGAGGGCGTCCGCGCACTCGGTGATGCTGCCGGTGACGATCCGGAGCAGGGCGTCGAGGCGGCCGGCGAGGGCGTCGGCCGCCTCGGCGAGCGGCCCGTCGCCGGCGCCCGTGGCCGTCGTCGCGGCGCCCTCGGCGGCCGGGCCGAGGGCGGCGCCCACCCGGCCGGCGTCGTCGCGCAGCAGCGCGGCGCCCCGACGCAGGTCCTCGGGTCGGACGTCCATCCCCTCCGGGACGCGGTCATGCTCACACCGCGTCGGCGGGCGTGAGGGCCGTTTCGCGGAACCACCGCGGGACGGTGCGGTTCGGGGCGGATCCTTCGGTCCTCGAAACAACCCGGCGACCCGAGCCGGTCGACAGGGTCCTGACGACCTCCGTTCCCCGGACGTCACCGCACACCTCGCCTACCATGGTGGGTCGGGCCCGACGGGATCACGAGAGCCGCGGGTCTGGAGACGAAGCGCAGCGGAGCTCGATCGTTCGGGAGGTGGGCGCGGTGAACGCCGAGGAGCGCCGCGTCGCCGTCCTGCGCGCGATCGTCGCGGACTTCGTGGCCACCAACGAGCCGGTCGGCTCGAAGGCCCTCGTCGAGCGGCACAACCTCGGCGTCTCGAGCGCGACCGTGCGCAACGACATGGCGGCGCTGGAGGAGGAGGGCTACATCGCCCAGCCGCACACCAGCGCCGGGCGGATCCCCACCGACAAGGGCTACCGGCTCTTCGTCGACCGTCTCCACCAGGTCAAGCCGCTCTCGGCCGCCGAGCGCCGGGCGATCACGACGTTCCTCGAGGGCGCGGTCGACCTCGACGACGTCCTCAAGCGCAGCGTGCGCCTGCTCGCTCAGCTCACCCGGCAGGTCGCGGTCGTCCAGTACCCGACGCTGACGCGCTCGACGGTGCGCCACCTCGAGGTCGTGCGGCTGACCCCGGCCCGGCTGATGCTGGTGCTGATCACCGACACCGGGCGCGTCGACCAGCGCGTCGTCGACCTCGGTGACGTCCTCGACGAGGAGGACGTGTCGCGGCTGCGGGCGCTGCTGAACAACGCGCTGGTCGGCCAGCCGCTGGCGACGGCCTCGCAGCGGATGTCCGAGCTGCCCGACGACGCCCCCGACGGCCTGCGCTCGCCGCTGCTGAGCGTGGCCGCGGTGCTCATCGAGGCCCTGCTGGAGCGGCCCGAGGAGCGCCTGGTGCTGGGCGGCACCGCCAACCTCACCCGGGCGGGCACCGACGCCGCGGCGCTGCACGGCATGCTGGAGGCGCTCGAGGAGCAGGTGGTCGTGCTGCGGCTGCTCACCTCCGCGAGCGACGCGGGCACGGTCACGGTGCGTATCGGTGAGGAGAACGAGTCCGAGGACCTGTGGAGCGCGTCCACGGTGTCGATCGGCTACGGAGCGGGGACCACGGCGCTGGGCGGGATGGGCGTCGTGGGGCCGACCCGCATGGACTACCCCAGCGCGATCGCGGCGGTGCGTGCGGTGGCGCGCTACGTCGGTGAGATCGTCGGGGGACGCTGAGCGCCCGCGACGCGGGCGGCGGCTCGAGAGCGACAGGACGGACGAGGACCAGCGTGGCGAAGGACTACTACGGAATCCTGGGCGTGTCCCGGGAGGCGGACGACGGCGAGATCAAGCGGGCGTACCGCAAGCTCGCCCGCGAGCTGCACCCCGACGTCAACCCCGACGCCGAGACCCAGGCGCGGTTCCAGGACGTCAAGAACGCCTACGAGGTCCTGACCGACCCGCAGAAGCGCCGCATCGTCGACCTCGGCGGCGACCCGCTGGACACCAGCAGGGGCGGCGGGGGCGGCGCCGGCGGGTTCTCCGCGGCCGGGTTCGGCGGCCTCGGCGACATCATGGACGCGTTCTTCGGCGCCGCCGGGGCCACCGGGGGACGGGGCCCGCGCAGTCGGGTCCAGCCGGGCGAGGACGCCCTCATCCGCATCGACCTCACGCTCGAGGAGTGCGCGACCGGCGTCGCCCGCGACCTCACCGTCGACACGGCGGTGCTCTGCGAGAAGTGCCACGGCGGCGGTGCCGAGCCGGGCACCCGCACCGAGACCTGCGACACCTGCGACGGCCGCGGCGAGATCCAGAACGTGCAGCGCTCGTTCATCGGTCAGGTCGTCACCGCCCGCGCCTGCCCGGTCTGCCGCGGCACCGGCGAGATCATCCCCAGCCCCTGCTCGCAGTGCGGCGGGGACGGGCGTGTGCGGTCGCGGCGCACGGTCACCGTCCAGGTGCCCGCGGGCGTCGGTGACGGCATGCGGATCCGGATGGCCAACCAGGGCGAGGTGGGCCCCGGCGGCGGCCCGGCCGGCGACCTCTACATCGAGGTCTCCGAGGAGCGCCACGACTACTTCACCCGCGACGGCGTCGACCTGCACTGCCACGTCAGCCTGCCGATGACCGCCGCCGCGCTCGGCACCACGCTCCCGCAGCGCACCCTCGAGGGCGAGGAGGAGCTGACGATCGAGCCGGGCACCCAGCCCAACACCACGCTGACCCTGCGCGGCCGCGGCATGCCCCGCCTGCGCTCCACGGGACGCACCGACGGGCGCGGCGACCTGCTGGTCCACCTCGACGTCCACGTCCCCGACCGGCTCGACCCCCGCCAGACCGAGCTGCTGCGCGAGCTCGCCGAGCTGCGCGGCGAGGAGCGCCCCGAGCTCGCGGCCCACCGCAACGGGCTCTTCGGGCGCCGGCGCTCGGGCGGCCGCACGCGGTGACCCGGCGGTGACGACGGTGAGCGCCGCCGCCTGGTCCCGCCCGGCGCTGTTCTGGGTGGACGCGCTGCCCGAGCACGGCGAGGTCGTGCTCGAGGGTGCCGAGGGCCGCCACGCCGCCGACGTGCGCCGGGTGCGGGTCGGCGAGGTCGTGCTGCTCGGCGACGGCGCCGGCACGCGGGCCCGGGCCGAGGTCACCGAGGTGGGCAAGGGCCGGGTGGCGACGTCGGTGCTCGAGCGTCGGGTGGACGACGAGCCCGCGCTGCGCATCACGCTGGCCCAGGCCCTGGTCAAGGGCGATCGCGCCGAGCTCGCCGTCGAACTGGCCACGGAGGCGGGGGTGGACGCGATCCTGCCGTGGCGCGCGGAGCGCTGCGTCGCGCGCTGGGACGACGGCACCCGCGGCGAGAAGGCGCTCGCGCGCTGGCGCTCCACGGCCCGCGAGGCCGCCAAGCAGGCCCGCCGCGCGCGGGTCCCCGACGTCGCCCCGCCCGCCACCACCGGCGACCTCGCCAAGCGCGACGCCGACGCCGTGCTGGTCCTCGAGGCCACGGCGACCGAGACGCTCGCCGACGTCGCCCTGCCCGAGCGCGGCGAGCTGGTGCTCGTCGTCGGGCCCGAGGGCGGGGTGACCGACGACGAGCGCGCGCTGCTCGCCGGCGCCGGCGCGCGCGAGGTGCGGATGGGCCCGGGCGTGCTGCGGACCTCGAGCGCCGCGGCCGTCGCGCTCGGGGCGCTGGGCGCGCGGACCGGGCGATGGGGGTGACGGATTGGGGGTCAGGATGGCGCGCCGATCGCTCCTGGGCGCGCTGGCCGGGCTGACCGGTGTGGCCGCCCTCGCCGCCTGCACCCGCGTGAGCACCCCGACCGGGGACGTCGTCATCCCGCCGACCCAGCCCGGCACCCCCGCGCCGCGGACGCTGGTCTACGGCAAGGACCCCGCCCAGTACGGGGTGCTGCACCTGCCGCCCGGGCCGGGGCCGGTCCCCGTGGTCGTCGTCGTGCACGGCGGCTACTGGCGTGCGTCGTACGGGCTCGAGCTCGGCACCCCGCTCGCGGTCGACCTCACCAACCGCGGCATCGCGGCGTGGAACGTCGAGTACCGCCGGGTCGGGGCGGGCGGGGGCTGGCCCGCGACGTTCACCGACGTCGCCGACGCCGTCGACCTGCTCGCGGGCCCGGTGCAGCAGGCCGCGGGCGGGCGCCTCGACCTCGACCGCGTCGTGCTGCTCGGGCACTCGGCGGGCGGGCAGCTCGTGACCTGGGCCGCGAGCCGGGAGCGCCTCGACGCCGGCACCCCCGGCGCGGACCCGCAGGTGCGGCCGGCCGGGACCGTCAGCCAGGCCGGCGTGCTCGACCTCGTCGCCGGGGCGGCGGCGAACCTGGGCGGTGGCGCGGTGGTCGACCTGCTCGGCGGGCGCCCGGACACCGTCGCGGACCGCTACGCCTTGGCCTCGCCGGCCGCGCTCGTGCCGGCACCCGCCCCGGTGGTGTGCGTCCACGGGGACGCGGACACGGTGGTGCCGGTGGACCAGTCGCAGCGCTACGTGACGGCCGCGACCGCGGCGCGCGGGGACGCCCGCCTGCGCGTCCTGCCCGGGGTCGACCACTTCGCGGTGATCGACCCCGACCAGCCCGCGTGGGCCGTGGTGCGCGAGGAGGTCGAGGGGCTGCTGTGAGCGGCACCCCGACCACCCCCGCGGTGGCGCTAGGATCGGTGTGAAGGACCGACGGCGAGGAAGCAGGACTGTTCAGCACGTGACCGGTGACGGAACCTCCCGGATCGTGGTGCCGGAGGCGGCGCTCCTGGCGCTCCTGGGCAAGCGCGACGAGAACCTGCGCGAGGCCGAGAGCCTGCTGGCCGCCGACGTCCACGTCCGCGGCAACGAGCTGACCCTCACGGGCGAGCCGGCCGACGTGGCCTTCGCCGAGCGGGTGTTCGCGGAGCTCGTGGTGCTCGCGAGCCGCGGCCAGCAGATCGACCCCGACGCGGTGCGGCGCTCGGTGCGCATGCTGCGTGACGAGGACGGCGAGGGTGACGGGGCGCCGTCGCCCGCCGAGGTGCTCAGCCTCGACATCGTGTCCCGCCGCGGGCGCACCGTCCGTCCCAAGACGCTCAACCAGAAGCGCTACGTCGACGCCATCGACGTCAACACGATCGTCTTCGGCATCGGCCCGGCGGGCACGGGCAAGACCTACCTGGCGATGGCCAAGGCTGTGCAGGCGCTGCAGGCCAAGCAGGTCAACCGGATCATCCTGACCCGGCCGGCGGTCGAGGCCGGCGAGCGGCTCGGGTTCCTGCCCGGCACGCTCTCGGAGAAGATCGACCCCTACCTGCGCCCGCTGTACGACGCGCTGCACGACATGCTCGACGCCGAGTCGGTGCCCAAGCTCATGGCCGCGGGGACCATCGAGATCGCCCCGTTGGCGTACATGAGGGGTCGCTCGTTGAACGACGCCTTCATCATCCTCGACGAGGCCCAGAACACGACGCCGGAACAGATGAAGATGTTCCTGACGCGCCTGGGCTTCAACTCGAAGATGGTGGTCACGGGCGACATCACGCAGGTCGACCTGCCCGGCGGCTCCACCTCGGGCCTGCGCGTGGTGCGCGAGATCCTCGACGGCGTCGACGACGTCGCCTTCGCGGAGCTGACCAGTCACGACGTCGTGCGCCACCGCCTGGTCGCCGACATCATCGACGCCTACGGCCGGTACGACGCGGCCCAGCAGCGGCGTCCCCAGGCGGTCTCCAGCGCCCCGCGTACCGGGCCGCCCGTGGGGCCGCGCAACCGCGAGCGCCGAGGACGATGACCCACCCCACCGACGAGGCCCCCATGAGCATCGAGATCGCCAACGAGTCCGGCGTCGAGGTGGCGGAGGGCCCGATCGTCGAGGTCGCGCGCTACGCCCTCGACCGCATGGGGGTGAGCCCGCTCGCCGAGCTGTCGATCATGCTCGTCGAGCTGGAGCCCATGGCCGAGCTCCACGAGCGGTGGCTCGACGAGCCCGGGCCCACGGACGTCATGTCGTTCCCGATGGACGAGTACGACTCGGCGCGCCGTCCGGACGCGCCGTCGTCGGGTCCGGCGCTGCTCGGCGACATCGTGCTCTGCCCCGCGTTCGCGGCGGACCAGGCGGCCGCCGCCGGGCACGGCCTGGAGGACGAGCTGCACCTGCTGACCGTCCACGGCGTGCTGCACCTGCTGGGCTACGACCACGCCGAGCCGGACGAGGAGCGCCAGATGTTCGGCCTGCAGGCCGAGCTGCTCGCCGACTGGCGCACCGCGCGGGCCGAGGCCGAGCGCGCCGCCCGTGAGCGCGCGGCCGCTGCCGCCCGCAGCGCGCGGGAGCGCGCGAAGGACGACCGGCTGCTCGGCACCGTCGGCCTGGACGAGTCGGGGAGCGCCTCGTCGTGACCCCCGAGCTGATCGGTCAGCTCGTCGCCGCGATCCTCCTCGTCCCGCTCGCCGGCGTGTTCGCCGCAGCGGACGCGGCGATCTCGACGGTGTCGCGGGCCCGGGTGGACGGGCTCGTGCGCGAGGGCGCGACCGGGGCCCGCGCCCTGGCCGCGATCGTCGCCGACCGCCCCCGCCACCTCAACCTGCTCATGCTGCTGCGCCTGGCGTGCGAGGCGGCCGCGACGGTGCTCGGGGCGTTCGTGGCCCTGCAGCTCATCGGCCCGGACTGGCTCGCGCTGCTGGTCGCGGGCCTGGTCGTCGTGCTCGTGTCGTACGTGCTCATCGGCGTCGGGCCGCGCACCCTGGGCCGCCAGCACCCCTACGGCATGGCGCTGGGCGTCGCCGTGCCGGTGCGGCTGCTCGCGCGCCTGCTGGGCCCGCTGGCGTCGCTGCTCATCGTCGTCGGCAACGCCCTGACGCCGGGCGTCGGCTTCCGCGAGGGACCGTTCTCGTCGGAGGTGGAGCTGCGCGAGATGGTCGACATGGCCGAGCGCGGCGGTCTCGTCGACGACGACGAGCGGGCGATGATCCAGTCGGTGTTCGACCTGGGCGACACCCGGGTGCGCGAGGTCATGGTGCCGCGCACCGAGGTCGTGTGGATCGAGCGCGAGAAGACCGTGCGCCAGGCCCTGGCCCTCGCGCTGCGCAGCGGCTACTCGCGCATCCCGGTGATCGGGGAGAACGTCGACGACACCGTCGGCGTGGTGTACCTCAAGGACCTGGTGCGGCGCACGCTCGACGACGACGCGCCCGCCGACGGCCCGGGTGCGGTCGGCGAGGTCATGCGGCCGGCGAGCTTCGTGCCCGACTCTAAGCGCGCCGACGCCCTGCTGCGCGACATGCAGCGCGACCGCAACCACATGGCGCTGGTCGTCGACGAGTACGGCGGCACGGCGGGCCTGGTGACCATCGAGGACCTGCTCGAGGAGATCGTCGGCGAGATCACCGACGAGTACGACGCCGCCGAGCACCGCCCCCTCGACCACGTCGACGAGAACACCTGGCGGGTCGCCGCGCGGCTGCCGGTGGAGGACCTCGAGGAGGCCACCGGCACCGAGTTCGACGTCGAGGACGTCGACACCGTGGGCGGGCTGCTCGCCCAGCGGCTCGGGCGCGTCCCGCTGCCCGGCGCCGAGGCCGAGATCGCCGGGCTGCGCCTGCGCGCGGAGGGCGGCGAGGACGCGCGGGGCCGCATGCGCATCCGCAGCCTGCTGGTCTGGCGCACCCCGGGCGAGGAGACCGGGGAGTCGCCGGCCGACGGGGCCCCGGCCGACGGGACCAGGACGTCGACCGGCGACGATGCGGGGGACACCGACCGCGCCGAGGGCGACTTCGCCCAAGCCGGAGCCCCGACCGGCGCCCGCGACGGAAAGGACGACCGTGGCTGACGCTGCCACCCTCACCGACCCGGTGGCCCCCGACGCGCTCGACGCCGAGGACGCCAAGATCGTGACCCTCGCCCGGTCGGCGCGCGCCCGCACCGGCGCGGCGCACGGCGCGGCGGTGCGCGACAGCGACGGCCGCACCTACGCCGCGTGCACCGTCGCCCTGCCCTCGCTGTCGCTGACCGCGCTGCAGGCGGCGGTCGCGGCGGCCGTGGCGGCGGGCGCGCCGGGCCTGGAGGCGGCGGCCGTCGTCGGCGTCGAGGGCCTCGAGGGCGGCTTCGACGACCCGGGCCTCGCCGCGGTCGCCGACGTCTCCGCGGGCGCGTCGGTGCTGGTCGCGGGCCCGGATGCGGCGGCGGTGCACCGGGTGGCCTCGTGAGCCGGCCAGGGCACCGCCCGGTGGCGCCGAGCCCGCACCACGACGTCGTCGTGGTGGGCGGGGGCATCGTCGGGTTCGCGGTGCTGCACGAGCTGCTCGCCGCCGGGCACACGTCGGTGGCCCTCGTGGAGCGCGAGCACACGCCCGGCACCCACCAGACCGGGCGGAACTCCAACGTCATCCACTCCGGGCTGTACTACGCGCCGGGCTCGCTCAAGGCGCGCCTGGCCGTCGCGGGCTGCGCGGAGACCAAGGAGTTCTGCGCCGAGCACGAGCTGCCGTACCAGGAGTGCGGCAAGGTCGTCGTCGCGACCGACGAGGCCGAGCTGCCGCGGATGGCCGAGCTGGTCCGCCGCGGGCGCGCCAACGGCGTCGAGGTGCACGAGATCGACGAGGCCGGGGTCCGCGAGCGCGAGCCCGCCGTCGCCGCGATCGCCGGGCTGTGGGTGCCGTCGACGGGCATCTGCGACTACGGCGCGATCACGCAGAAGCTCGCCGACCTCGCCGTGCAGCGGGGCGCGGTGCTGCACACCGGGCGGGCCGTGCGCTCGGTGCAGCGGCGGCGCCACGACACCGTCGTGCACACCGACCGGGGCGACCTGCTCGCCGGCCAGGTCGTCGTGTGCGCGGGCCTGCGCTCCGACGAGATCGCCCGCGCCTCGGGCTTCGACCCAGGCGTGCGGATCGTGCCGTTCCGCGGCGAGTACTCCGACCTGGTCGGGCCGATCGGCGAGGCCGTGCGCGGGCTCGTCTACCCGGTGCCCGACCCCGCGTTCCCGTTCCTCGGCGTGCACGCGACCCGCGGCGTCGACGGGTCGGTGCACGTCGGCCCGAACGCCGTGCTCGCCCTGGCCCGCGAGGGCTACGACTGGCGCACGCTGCGGGTGCGCGAGCTCGCCGGGACGCTCACCGACCCCGGCTTCCTGGCGCTCGCGGGCAAGCAGTGGCGCTACGGGCTGGGGGAGATGTACCGGTCGCTGTCGCGACGGGCGATGGCCGCGGCCGTGGCGCGGATGCTGCCCGGGGTGACCGCCGACGACCTGCAGCCGCCGCACGACGTGGCCCGGCGGGCCGGGGTGCGGGCCCAGGCGATCCGGCCGGACGGGTCGCTGGTGGACGACTTCCTGTTCGTGCAGGACGGGTCCCCCGACGACGGGCCGAGCGTGCTGCACGTGCTCAACGCGCCCTCGCCCGCGGCGACCGCGGCGCTGCCGATCGGCCGGGAGATCGTGGCGCGGCTGGAGGGCAAGAGTGTCGACGCCTGAGTCGCCGGGAGACGCAGCGGAGCGGAGCTCGACCCATCAGGACGGCTTCCGTTCGGGGTTCGCCTGCTTCGTCGGCCGCCCGAACGTCGGCAAGTCGACGCTGACGAACGCGCTGGTGGGGCAGAAGGTCGCGATCACCTCGTCGCGCCCGCAGACGACGCGGCACGCGATCCGGGGCGTCGTGCACCGCGAGGACGGGCAGCTGGTGCTCGTCGACACCCCCGGCCTGCACCGTCCGCGCACGCTGCTGGGGGAGCGGCTCAACGACGTCGTGCACACGACGTGGGCCGAGGTCGACGTCATCGGCTTCTGCGTGCCCGCCGACCAGGCGGTCGGGCCGGGCGACCGGTTCATCGCCTCCGAGCTGGCGAAGGTCACCGCGAAGACCCCGGTCATCGGCATCCTCACCAAGACCGACCTCGTGCGCCCCGAGGTGATCGCCGAGCGGCTCCTGGCGCTGCAGCAGCTCAGCGAGACCCTCGGGCACGAGTTCGCCGAGATCGTCCCGGTGTCCGCGTCGTCGGGCCACCAGGTCTCGCTGCTGGCGGACCTCCTGCTCGCGCGCATGCCCCCCGGCCCGCCGCTCTACCCCGAGGGCGAGCTCTCCGACGAGCCCGAGACCACCCTGATCGCCGAGTTCGTCCGCGAGGCCGCGCTCGAGGGCGTGCGCGACGAGCTGCCGCACTCGCTGGCGGTGGTCGTCGAGGAGATGACACCGGGCAAGGTCCTCACCGTGCGCGCCGAGATCTTCGTCGAGCGCGACAGCCAGAAGTCGATCGTGATCGGCAAGGGCGGCTCGCGGCTCAAGCACGTCGGCACCGAGGCCCGCCGGCAGATCGAGGCGCTGCTGGGCGAGAAGGTCCACCTCGACCTGTTCGTCAAGGTCGCCAAGGACTGGCAGCGCGACCCCCGCCAGCTCCGCCGCCTGGGCTTCTAGAGCCTCGCGAGGTGTCTCAGCCTGGCGTCCACGCTGGCACTCAGAGCCAGGAAAGCCCCCACGATCACCCGAGCAGCGCGAGATCGCCGGGCTGGCCCTGTACCTCGCACGCGTCCTCCGTCAACGGGACGAGCCCGATCGTCGACGGCGGCTGGGAGCTCACGAACCACCCCGATCCGCGACCCGTGGTGCACGCCTCGCCGCCGTCGGGGTGCGACGATGAGGGCGTGGGCTTCTATCGCGACACCGGGGTGGTGCTGCGGCTGCAGAAGCTCGGCGAGGCCGACCGCATCGTCACCTTCCTGACCCACCGGCACGGCAAGGTGCGCGCCGTCGCCAAGGGCGTGCGGCGCACGAGCTCGCGGTTCGGGGCGCGGCTGGAGCCGTTCGGCCACGTGGACCTACAGCTGCACACCGGCCGCAGCCTCGACGTCGTCACCCAGGTGCAGACCCTCGACGCGTTCGGCGGCGACCTGACCGGCGACTACCCGCGCTACACCGCCGGCTGCGCCCTGCTCGAGACCGCCGACCGGCTCACCTCCGAGGAGGGCGAGCCCGCCCGGGAGCTGTTCCTGCTGCTCGTCGGGGCGCTGCGCGGGCTCGCCGGCGGCTCCCGCGACCCCTACCTCGTGCTCGACGCCTTCCTGCTGCGCGCGATGGTCATCGCGGGCTGGGCCCCGGCGATCACCGAGTGCGCCCGCTGCGGCTCCGAGGGCGCGCCGTACCACCGCCGCTTCTCGGTGCCCGCGGGCGGCGCGGTGTGCGAGCCCTGCCGGCCGTCGGGCGCCGTCGTCCCGTCCGAGCCGACCTGGCGGCTCCTCGAGGCCCTGCGCGACGGCGACTGGAGCACCGCCGAGGGCACCGACGCCGCCGCCCGCCGCGACACCGCGGGCCTCGTCGCCGCCCACCTGCAATGGCACCTCGAGCGGACCCTGCGCTCCCTGCCGCTCGTCGACCGCCGCGGCGGCGTCCCGCGCGTGGACCTCGCGGCGGGCGCGGGGCTGGAGGTGGACGATCTGAGCGAAGGGACCCTTCGCTCGGAAGAGCCGGCGGAGGGCGCCCCTCGCCGGGACGACGTCGGCGAGCATTCGAGCGAAGGGCCCCTTCGGTCAGGACAGAAGGCCGGCGCGACCCCCGAGGCCGCCCGGTGAGCCCCCGCGTGCGCCCCGAGCGGGGCCGCTCGCACCGCCCGCTGCGCGGCCGCGACGACCCGACGGTGATGGCGCCGACCCCGCACCCCAGCGGCGCCACCCCGCCCGCCATCCCGCCCGAGCTGGTGCCGAACCACGTCGCGCTGGTCATGGACGGCAACGGGCGCTGGGCCAACCAGCGCGGGCTGCCGCGGATCGAGGGCCACCGGCAGGGCGAGGGCCAGCTGCTCGACGTCGTGCGCGGCTGCATCGACATCGGCGTCAAGTGGATCTCGGCCTACGCGTTCTCCACCGAGAACTGGCGGCGCAGCCCCGACGAGGTGCGCTTCCTGCTCGGGTTCAACCGCGACGTCATCCGCCGCCGCCGCGACGAGATGCACGCGATGGGCGTGCGTGTGCGCTGGTCGGGGCAGCGGCCGCGGCTCTGGCGCAGCGTGATCAAGGAGCTCGAGACCGCCGAGGAGATGACGCGGGACAACGACGTCGTCACCCTCACCATGTGCGTCAACTACGGCGGTCGCGCGGAGATCGTCGGCGCCGCGAAGGAGCTGGCGCGGCGGGCGGCGCGCGGGGAGATCGACCCGGAGCGCATCGACGAGAAGGCCCTCGCCCGCCACCTCGACGAGCCCGACATGCCCGACGTCGACCTGTTCCTGCGCAGCTCGGGGGAGCAGCGGACGTCGAACTTCCTGCTGTGGCAGTCGGCGTACGCCGAGATGGTGTTCCTCGACACCCTCTTCCCCGACTTCGACCGGCGCCACCTCTGGGAGGCGTGCGAGATCTACGCCCGGCGCGACCGTCGCTACGGCGGCGCCATGGACCGAGCCGAAGGGACCGGCACCTCGTGAGCCGTGAGGCCGCCACCACCGCGAGCCTGCTCATCACCGCCCGCGAGGCGATGGAGCAGTTCGTCGACGTGCACGTGGACGACGACGGCGCGCTGTCGTTCCGCAGCGGCGCCGTGCCGTGCGCGATCCAGGGCGTCGAGCTGGTCGAGGGGCTCGCCGTGCTGAGCCTGACCTGCGTCGTGGCCTGGGACCTCACCGACGCCGAGACCCCGCGGGTCGTCGCCGAACGCGCCGGTCAGGGGCTGTTCGGCACCCTCGGCGCGGTCGCGACCGACCGGGGCTGGGACGTGACCTTGCGCTACGCCTTCCCCGCCGAAGGGCTCGCGGTCGGGCCGCTCGGGACGCTGCTGCGCCTCGTGGTGTCCACCGCGGAGCAGGTCCGGGCGGACCTCGTCCCCGGCGACTGACGTCTCCACGGCCGCCGCGGCTGCGGCGTCCGGTCGAGCTCCCGGCCCAGCGACTTCGGCGCCCGTCCCCAACCCTCCCAGCTGTCCCCAGGCGCAGGGCGGGGCCTCGGAGGGCGCGGTGATCGGCTGGCAGCATCACGGGCCGTGAGCGCCCCCCGACCGACCGACACGCCACCGGCGACGTGGCGCGGCTCCGGGTCGCTCGTGGTGCTCTGCGGAGCCCTCCTCGCGGCGACGGCGCTGCAGGGCCCGCTGGTGGGGCTGCTCGACGTCGGGGTGGTCCGGACGGCGGCCACGGTGTTCGTCGCGGTGTGCGTGCAGGCGCTGCCGTTCCTCGTGCTGGGGACGCTGCTGTCGGGCGCGATCGCGGCGTGGGTGTCGCCGGCGGTGCTGCGCCGGGTGCTGCCCACGCGCCCGGCCCTCGCCGTCCCCGTGGCGGGCGCGGCCGGGCTGGTGCTGCCGGGGTGCGAGTGCGCGTCGGTGCCGGTGGCGCGCCGGCTGGTCGCCCAGGGCGTGCCCGAGGCCGCGGCGCTGGCGTTCCTCCTCGCCGCCCCGGCGATCAACCCGGTCGTGCTGGTCGCGACGGCCGTGGCGTTCCCCGACCACCCCGAGATGGTCCTCGCGCGCCTCCTCGGCTCGGCCGCCACGGCGGTCGGCGTGGGCTGGCTGTGGAGCCGGTTCGGGCGGGCGGAGTGGATCGCCGCGCGCGTGCGCCGCCCACCGCCGGACGACGGGACGCCGCGGTGGGCGGTGTTCGCCGAGACCGTGCGCCACGACGTCGTCGACGCCGGCGGCTTCCTCGTGCTGGGCGGGCTCGCGGCGGCGGTGATGACGGTGGTCGTCCCGCAGAGCTGGCTCGACGGGCTCGCCGGGCACCTCGTGCTCGCGGTCGCGGTCATGGCGGTGCTGGCGGTCCTGCTCGCCCTGTGCAGCGAGGCCGACGCCTTCGTCGCGGCGTCGCTCTCGGCGCTGCCGCTGCTGCCGCGCCTGGTGTTCCTGGTCGTCGGGCCAGCGGTCGACGTGAAGCTCGTCGCCCTGCAGGCCGGCGCGTTCGGGCGGGCGTTCGCGGCCCGGTTCGCCCCGCTGACGTTCGTGGTCGCGGTGACGTCCGCCCTGGTCGCGGGCCTGCTCGTACTGGGCGGCCCGCGATGAGCCGCGACACCCAGCACGTGCTGCTCGTGCTCGTCGGCGGAGTGCTGATCAAGATCGTGCTCGACGGGTCGTACCTGCGCTACGTGCGGCCGTGGTCGGCGACGCCGGTGCTGGTCGCCGGCGTGGTCCTCGTCGCCGTCGCGGTGGTGGGGCTCGTGCGCGACCTGCGGGGCCTGCCGGTCGGGGACGGTGGGAGCCACGGGGAGCACGACGGCCACGAGCACGACGGCCACGAGCACGACGGCCACGGGCACGTGGGCCACGGGCACGGCGCCCGCGCCGGGCCCGCCGCGTGGATGCTCGTGCTGCCGGTACTCGCGCTGCTGCTCGTCGTGCCGCCGGCGCTCGGGTCGGCGGCGGTCGGCGGGGTGGGGGCGCGCGCCGCGCCGATGGCCGCGGTGCCCGACGACCCGCTGCCGCCGGGCGAGGCGCCGCCGCTGGGGTTGCTGGAGGTGGTCTCGCGCTCTGCCGCCGACCCGCACGGGGTGCTCACCACACGTGACGTCACGGTCAGGGGCTTCCTCGTGCCGGCGCGCACGCCGCCGCCGGGGAGCGCGCCGGTCGACCTGGCGCGCCTGGTGATCACCTGCTGCGCCGCCGACGCGTCCGCGGTGCGGGTCCACCTCGCCGACCCCGGGGGCCTGCTCGACGGTCTCGGACCGGCCGCGGACGGGGGCGGTGGCGGGAGTGGTGGCGGGAGTGGTGACGGGAGTGGTGACGCGGGCGACCGGTGGGTCGCCGTGCGCGGTCGGGTCGTGCCCGGCACGGGCACCGCGGCCGACGGCCACGTGCCGACACTCACGGTGACATCGTTGTCGCTGGTTGCCACGCCCGATCCGGTGTACGAATACTGACCGAACGCGGCGTCGCGACACCGAGCGTCGGAAAGCGGGATGAACCGCAGAAAGCAGCCGTAGACTCCAGCGTCCGTCGAGCATGCGGAGAGGAGGGGCGTCTCTCGAGGCCAGGGAGGCGCGACTCGCGATGACACAGGATCTCTCGACACCACCGGGCGCCGGAGCCGGGCCGCCCGGCGGCGAGCCGGACGTCCCGGCCGTGAGCGCGGCCGACCGCAGGCACGGCACCGACTGGGTGGTCTTCGGAGTCGGCGCCGCGCTCGCCGTCATCTTCGTCGCCTGGGGCGTGATCGGCACCGAGAGCCTCAGTGCCGTGTCGAGCGCGATGCTCAGCGGCGTCATCCGCGGCGGCGGCTGGGGCTTCATCCTCGCCGCCACCGGGTTCGTGTTCTTCGCGCTGTGGCTCGCGTTCAGCCGGTTCGGCCGCATCCGTCTCGGCCGCGACGACGAGCAGCCCGAGTTCCGCACCGTGTCGTGGATCGCGATGATGTTCAGCGCCGGCATGGGCATCGGCCTGATGTTCTACGGCGTCGCGGAGCCGCTGTCCTTCTTCACCGAGCCGCCGCCCGGGTCCGTGATGCCCGGTGACCAGGTCGGCGCCCTGCGCACGGCCATGGCCACCTCGCTGTTCCACTGGACGCTGCACCCGTGGGCGATCTACGCGGTGGTCGGCCTCGCGATCGCGTACTCGACGTTCCGCAAGGGCCGTCGCCAGCTCATCAGCTCCGCCTTCATCCCGCTCATCGGCGAGAAGGCGGCCAACGGCGTGCCCGGCCGCATCATCGACATCATCGCGATCTTCGCGACGATCTTCGGCTCCGCCGCCTCCCTCGGGCTCGGCGCCCTGCAGATCGGCGGCGGTCTCGACGTCACCGGGTTCCTGCCCGGCGCGGGCAACGAGGTGCTCGTGCCACTGATCATCGTCCTCACCGCGGCGTTCGTGCTCTCGGCGGTGTCGGGCGTCGCCAAGGGCATCCAGTGGCTGTCGAACATCAACATGGTGCTCGCCGGCGTGCTGGCGCTGTTCCTGTTCGTCGTCGGCCCGACGGTGATCATCCTCGACCTCATCCCCACCGCCGTCGGCGCCTACATCGGCGACTGGGCCGAGATGGTCGGGCGCACCGAGGCCACCGGCGGCGAGGCCATGCTCGAGTGGCTGAGCTCGTGGACGGTCTTCTACTGGGCGTGGTGGATCTCCTGGACCCCCTTCGTGGGCATGTTCCTGGCCAAGATCAGTCGGGGCCGCACGATCCGCCAGTTCGTCGGCGGCGTGATCCTCGTGCCCAGCCTCGTGAGCCTCGTGTGGTTCGCGATCTTCGGCGGCACCGCGATCAGCCAGCAGCAGGCGGGCCTCAACCCGGCCGCGGCCGACACCCAGGACCAGCTCTTCGCCGTGCTCGGCGCCTACCCGTGGGCGACGTTCACGGGCCTGCTGGTCATGGTCCTCGTAGCGATCTTCTTCGTCTCCGGGGCCGACGCCGCGTCGATCGTCACCGGCACCCTGTCCCAGCGCGGCACCGACGAGCCGTCCCGGTGGGTCGTCATCTTCTGGGGCTCCGTGATGGGCGCCGTGGCGATCATCATGCTGCTCGTCGGCGGCGAGGACGCGCTGTCCGGCCTCCAGAGCCTGACCATCCTGGTGGCGGCGCCGTTCGTCGTCATCATGGTGTTCCTCTGCGTCGCCTTCATGCGCGACCTCAACCACGACCCCGTGATCCTGCGCGAGCGCAAGGGCCTCGAGGTCATGGAGCAGGCGATCGACCACGGCACCGACAAGCACGGCGAGGACTTCTACCTGCACGTCCAGGCCTTCCCGACGCCGAAGGCTCGGCAGCGCTCGGGTGACTCGGGTGGCCCGACGTACGCCGAGGTCTACGGCGTGCAGGACCCGTTCTCGACGGGAGAGACCCCGGCCGTGCCCGCGGATCCGGACGAAGCCCGGGCCCGGGCCGCACGGCACCGCGCGAGCCGGAAGGACGACGACCCGGCGGGCACCGAGGTCGTCGACACCGGTCCCGGCCCGCGCACCGAGACCGCCGGGCGGCCGTCGGCCGACCGCGAGTAGTCAGCACCACCGACCGAGAGCCGGGTCCCCACGCGGGGCCCGGCTCTCGTCGTCTCCGGGACGCGCCCCGGGTCGCATCGCCGGGACGCGTCCCCCAAGGCCGTGCGAACGAGGGACTCCCCGGCTGCCCGCCACGCAGCGGGGGTGACCCTCGCCGCCACCACCGGCGGCCCCGGGGAGGGCTCAGCCCGCGGCGCGGCAGGCGGCGCAGATGCCGAGGATCTCCACGGTGTGGGAGATCTCGGCGAAGCCGTGCTGGGCGGCGACGCGGTCGGCCCAGTGCTCGACGGCGGGGCCCTCGACCTCGACGGTCTTGCCGCAGACGCGGCAGACCAGGTGGTGGTGATGGTGCTCGGAGCAGCGGCGGTAGGACGCCTCGCCCGTGCCGGTGCGCAGGACGTCGATCTCGTCGGCGTCGGCGAGCGCCTGCAGGGTGCGGTACACCGTGGTCAGGCCGATGCCCTCGCCGCGGCGCCGGAGCTCCTCGTGGATCTCCTGCGCCGACCGGAAGTCGCTGAGCTCGTCGAGCAGCCCGGCGATCGCCGCCCGCTGCCGCGTCGCGCGCAGGCCCGGCACCGAGGGCGCGCGGGGTCCGGAGGTCGTCACGACTCCTCCTCCACGTGCGCGACGGCGTCGACGACGATGTGGGCGAGGTGGTCGTCGACGAGGCGGTAGACGACCTCGCGCCCGCGCCGGTCGCCGCGCACCACCCCGGCCGCCTTGAGCACCCGCAAGTGCTGGCTGATCAGCGGCTGGGTCACCTCGAGGGCGTCGACCAGCTCGTGGACGCAGCGCGGCGAGCTGCGCAGCTGCAGGACGATGGCGATCCGCACGGGCGCGGCGAGGGCGCGCAGCAGGTCGCCGGCGGCGACGAGGGCCGCCGACCCCGGCGTCTCGGGCCCGGGGAACCCGCGGTCGGGGAGAGCGGGGGCCTCGTGCACGCCCGCCGGGTCGGCCGCCGTCGGCCGTGAGGGCGCCGTCACCGCAGCACCAGCCCGATCGCGATGGCGACGAGCACGACGAGGACGAGTACGCGCACCGCCCGCTCGTTCGTGCGCAGCCGTGGCCACGTCGCCGCCAGCAGCACCGCGACGCCGACCGCGAGGAGCCCCAGGAGGACCGCGCCGGGCACCCCGCCGACGATCACACCGACGGCGAACACGACCACCACGACGGCGAACACCGCGACCGCCGGCACGCGTGCGAGCGGCCCCTCACCGGGCAGCATCCGGCCGCGCCGTCCGGCGAAGGGCGTGCGCGCCCGTCCCGGTCCGCGAGAGCTCACCGCTGCCTCCCGGCCATCTCCTCCGCCGACGGGGCCTGCACCCCGACGTTGTCCCTCCCGATAATGGCATCCGTTGTCGACCTGCGGGGGAGGACACCGGATGCTGCTGGTCTGCCGGTTCGCGCCGGATGCGGGGGAGGCCCCGGCGTTCCTGGAGCGCGCCCGGCGTGCCGTCGCCCTGCTCGCCGCCCAGCCCGGGTGCGAGGGCGTCGACCTCGGTCGGGCGATCGAGGAGCCCGGGCGCTGGGTCCTCGTCGCCCGCTTCGCCACCGTCACCGCGTACCGCCGCGCCCTGCAGCCCTTCGACGTGCGCGAGCACGTGGTGCCGCTGCTCTCCGAGGCGCTCACCGACGAGCCCGCCGCGCACGAGCGCGCCCTCGTCGCGGGCCCCGACGGCGTCACCGAGCACCCGAGCCTGCTCAGCGACCGCTGACCCCCGCGCCGCCGCCCGACGGCCGCTGCTGGTGCGCTCGCTACGCTGGGTGCACCCGCTCGGCCAGCGTGCCCGGCCGGCGGGCAGCGCGACCCAGCATCACCTCACGATTCCCCGGAGTACCACCGTGCCCACCCCCACCGGCAGCGCCCGCATCGAGACCGTGGTCAACCTCTGCAAGCGCCGCGGCTTCGTCTTCCCGTCCGGGGAGATCTACGGCGGGACCCGGTCGGCGTGGGACTACGGCCCGCTCGGCGTGGAGCTCAAGGACAACATCAAGCGCCAGTGGTGGAAGTCGATGGTCACCGGGCGCGAGGACGTCGTCGGCCTCGACTCCAGCGTCATCCTCCCGCGCCAGGTGTGGGTGGCCTCGGGCCACGTCGACGTGTTCACCGACCCGCTGGTCGAGTGCACCAACTGCCACCGGCGCTTCCGCGCCGACCAGCTCGCCGAGGACTTCAGCGAGCGCACCGGCGGGCCGTCGCTGGAGACCGTCGACGCCGAGGGCAAGGTCGGCTACGACCTCTCGACGGTGCCCTGCCCGAACTGTGGTGTGCGCGGCGAGTACACCGCGCCGCGCGAGTTCAACATGATGCTCAAGACCTACCTCGGCCCGGTGGAGTCCGAGGAGGGCCTGCACTACCTGCGGCCCGAGACCGCGCAGGGCATCTTCGTCAACTTCGCCAACGTCATGTCCGCCGCGCGCAAGAAGCCGCCGTTCGGCATCGGCCAGATCGGCAAGAGCTTCCGCAACGAGATCACGCCCGGCAACTTCATCTTCCGCACGCGCGAGTTCGAGCAGATGGAGATGGAGTTCTTCGTCGAGCCCGGATCCGACGAGCAGTGGCACCAGTACTGGATCGACGAGCGCACGCGCTGGTACACCGACCTGGGGATCGCCGCGGACAACCTGCGGCACTACGAGCACCCCAAGGAGAAGCTCTCCCACTACTCCAAGCGCACGGTCGACGTGGAGTACCGGTTCCAGTTCAACGCCGGCCAGGAGTGGGGCGAGCTCGAGGGCATCGCGAACCGCACCGATTTCGACCTCACGACCCACACCAACCACAGCGGCGTCGACCTGAGCTACTACGACCAGGCCACCGACTCCCGCTACCGGCCCTACGTCATCGAGCCCGCCGCGGGCGTCGGCCGGCCGATGATGGCGTTCCTGCTCGAGGCCTACACCGAGGACGAGGCGCCCAACGCCAAGGGCGGCGTCGACAAGCGCACGGTGCTGCGCCTCGACCCGCGACTCGCGCCCGTCAAGGCCGCGGTGCTGCCGCTGTCGCGCAACGCCGACCTCTCGCCGGTGGCGCGCGACCTCGCGGCGACCCTGCGCAAGCACTGGAACGTCGAGTTCGACGACGCCGGCGCCATCGGCCGTCGCTACCGCCGCCAGGACGAGATCGGGACGCCGTTCTGCGTGACGGTCGACTTCGACTCGCTCAACGACCAGGCCGCGACGGTCCGGCACCGCGACGCCATGACGCAGGAGCGCGTGTCCCTCGACCAGCTCGAGTCCTACCTCGCGGCCCGGCTGATCGGCTGCTGAGCCGCGCTCGCCTACGCTGGGACGGGTGAGCGACCTGAGCGAGGTGGCCGCGGTCCTGGCGCGGGGCGACGGGGCGCGGGCGGTGGTCCGCGTGCTCGACCGGCACGGGTTCGGCACCGTCGAGCCCGGCCAGCTGCTCGTCGCGGGCGCGGACGGCGCACTCGGCGGGGAGCTGCTGCGCGGCGCGCTGGACGACCGCGCGACGGTGCTGGCGACGGAGGCGCGCGAGCGGCCCCAGGTCGTCGAGGCCCACGTGGCCGAGGACGCGGCCGTCGCCGCAGGGCTCGCGTGCGCGGGCGGGGCGACGCTGCTCGGCCACCCCCTCGGCGCGGCACCTGCGCGGGCGCTCGCCGAGGCGTTCGTGGCCGGGGTGCCGGCGGCGCTCGTCACGCGCGCGGACGGGTCGGCGTCGTTGGCGATCACCGGCGGCGAGCTCGACGTGGTCGAGGGCTCGCTGGGCTTCGCCGCCGTCGACGCGGCCGCCGCCGCCCACGCGCGGGGCCTGCTGCGGCGCGGGGCGACGGTCACCGAGCGCGTGGTGCTCGAGGACGGCGCCGACGTGCTCGTCGACCTGTGGGTGCCGGTGCCGACGGTCGTCGTGGTCGGTGGCGGCGCGATCGCCGACGCGCTGGCCGCCCAGAGCGCGCTGCTCGGGTGGACCTCGCGCCGCGCCGACACCGTGGCCGAGGCCGACGCCGCCGTCGCCGCGTTCACCGACGCCGACGTGCTCGTCCTGGTCGACCACGACCCCGCGTTCGACGCCGTCCTGCGCACCGGGCTGGGTCACGGATCCGGGCCTGGCCGGGGCTTCCTCGGCGCCCTGGGCTCGCGGCGCACCCAGGCGGCGCGGCGCGAGCGCCTGCTCGCCGCCGGCGTCACCGCGGAGCAGCTCGCGCGCATCCACGGGCCCGTGGGGCTCGACCTCGGCGCCCGCACCCCGGCCGAGACGGCGGTGTCGATCGTCGGCGAGGTGCTCGCCGCGCGCAGCGGCCGCGACCCGTCGGCCCTGGGCCGGGCGGCCGGACCGATCGGCGCATGAGCCGGCCCGACCCGACCGCCGGCCCGCGTCCCGCGTCGTCCGACACCGGCGGCACCGCCCGCGCCGCGCTGGCCTGGGCGCCGCGGGTGGTGGTCGGCGCGATCGTCGTCGCCCTGCTGCTCGTCGGCGGCACCGCGGTGCGGGTGTGGCAGCTCGGGCGGGTGGACGAGCGCCAGCCGGTGGACATGATCGTCGTGCTCGGCGCCGCGCAGTACGACGGGCGCCCGTCGCCGGTGTTCCGTGCGCGCCTGCAGCACGCCCTCGAGCTCTACGAGGAGGGGGTCGCGCCGCGGATCGTCACCGTCGGCGGGGCCGCGGCGGGCGACGCGTTCACCGAGGCGCAGGCCGGACAGCAGTGGCTCGTCGAGAACGGCGTGCCGGGCCAGGCGCTGCTGCCGGTCGACGAGGGCCGCGACACCTACGAGAGCTTCGAGGCCGTCGCCGGCGTCGCGGAGGTGCGCGGGTGGCGCTCGGCGGTGCTGGTCAGCGACCCGTGGCACTCGCTGCGCTCGCGCACCATGGCCGACGACGTCGGGCTCGAGGCGACGACGTCGCCGACGAAGCGCGGCCCGGTGGTGCAGACGCGCGAGACCCAGTTCCGCTACATCGTCCGCGAGACCGGGGCGTTGATCTACTACCACCTCACGCACGGGTCGCCGGACTTCTCCGACCCCGGGCTCGGCTAGCCGTGGACGCGGGGCACCGGGCGGCGCGCCTGTTCGACGAGGCGCCCAAGCCCGGCCGCGACCGTCGCTCGCCGTTCGCCCGCGACCGGGGCCGCGTGCTGCACTCCGCCGCCCTGCGCCGCCTCGCCGGCAAGACGCAGGTCGTCGGGCCCGACGAGGACGCCGCGGTCACCGGCGTGCCCCGCACGCGGCTGACGCACTCGCTCGAGGTCGCGCAGATCGGGCGGGGGATGGCCGAGGACCTGGGGGCCGACCCCGACGTCGTCGACACCGCCGGTCTGGCCCACGACATCGGCCACCCGCCGTACGGGCACAACGGCGAGCGGGCGCTGCACGCGCTGGCGGGCGACTGCGGCGGGTTCGAGGGCAACGCGCAGACGCTGCGGATCCTCACGCGGCTCGAGCCCAAGGTGTTCGACGACGACCGCTGCCGCGGGCTGAACCTCACGCGCGCCGTGCTCGACGCGTGCCTCAAGTACCCGTGGGAGCGCCGGCCCGGGCTGCGCAAGTTCGGCGTCTACCCCGACGACGTCGACGTCTTCACCTGGGTGCGCGAGGGCGTGACCGGCGACCGGCGCTGCGTCGAGGCGCAGATCATGGACTGGGCCGACGACGTCGCCTACTCGGTCCACGACCTCGAGGACGGCATCCTCGCCGGGCGCATCGTCCTCGCGTGGCTGGGCCGCCCGGCGGAGCGCGCCGAGCTCGCGGCGCTGGCCGCGGAGGCGTTCTCCGCCGCCCCGCCCGCCGACCTGGAGCACGCGGCCGGGGTGCTCGCGGAGCTGCCGGTGGTGCGCGCGGCCGCGGCCCACGGCGCGCACGACGGCTCGTTGGAGGCCACCGCCGCGCTCAAGCGCCTGACCAGCGAGCTCGTCGGGCGCTTCGTCACCCGCACCGTCGAGGCCACCCGCGACGCGGTCGGCGACGACGTCGTGCCGGCCGGGCACGGCGCGGACCTCGTGGTGCCCGCCGGCGTCGGCGCCGAGGTGGCGGTGCTCAAGGCGGCGGCGCTGCGCTGGGTGATGCGCGACCCGGCGCGGCTCGCGGTGCAGACGCAGCAGCGCGCGCTGGTCACCGAGCTGGTCGAGCGCCTCGTCGCGGGCGCTCCCCGCGCGCTGGACCCGGCGTTCGTCCCGGCGTGGGAGGCGGCCGGCGGCGACGCCGCGCGCCTGAGGGTCGTCGTCGACCAGGTCGCGGTACTCACCGACGCCGCCGTCCCGCAGTGGTGCGCCCGCCTGCGCGAGGCCCGCTCGGTGGGCTGAGGGACGCAGCGAACGGCCTGTTCGCTGCTTCTAGGCGCACGAACGCCCCGTTCGCGCTGCCACCGGTCGGTCCGCGAGGATGCTCCCGTGCAGCTGATCACCGTGGACGGTCACACCCCGGACGTCGACGCGGAGGCCTGGGTCGCGCCGGGCGCGGTCGTCGCGGGCCGCGTGACGATCGGCAAGGACACCGGCATCTGGTACACGGCGGTGGTCCGCGCCGACACCGAGGCGGTGACGGTGGGGGAGGGGACCTCCGTGCAGGACGGCACGGTGATCCACGCCGACCCCGGCTTCCCGGCGTCGATCGGCGCGAACGTGACCGTCGGGCACCGTGCGGTCGTGCACGGGTGCACCGTCGAGGACGACTGCCTGGTCGGTATGGGCGCGGTGATCCTCAACGGCGCGACGATCGGGCGCGGCTCGATCGTCGCCGCGGGCGCCGTGGTGTCGCAGGGCGTGGTGATCCCGCCGAACTCGCTGGTCGCGGGCGTCCCGGGCAAGGTGCGCCGCGAGACCACCGACGACGAGCGCTCCATGATCCAGATGAGCGCCGCGGCCTACCGCCACCTGCTCGGCCTGCACCGCGACGCCACCGCCTGAGGCGCCTCACGCCACCCGGAGCCCCGTCCCGCACCACCGCGCCACGGCCGCGCGCGCCTCCTCCGCGAGCTCCGGGGTGTCCTCGCCCGCCCACGCGACGTACCCGTCGGGGCGCACCAGCAGGACGTCGGGACGCCGTGTCGTGGGCGTCGCCCGCGCCGTGCGCACGACGGCGGCGTCGGCCACCGCCTCGGCGGCGAGCCCCAGCGCGCTCGCGTCGACGAGCACGAACCGCCCGTCGCGCAGCAGCTCGTAGAGCCGCTTGGTCCCGCAGACGACGTCGGGCGCGCGCCGGCCCGTCCAGGGATGGGCGCCGCGGGCGGCGGGGTAGGCGATGCCGATGCCGGTCAGCCGTCCGACGAGCGCGCGCCGCGCCGGCGGGACCCGCACGATCGTCCGTACCGCCACCCGCTGCAGCACCTTGCGGATGCGCGAGTAGCCCAGCACGAGGTTGTTGAACGCGTCGGTGAGGGCCAGGACCTGCGCGCCCACCCGGTGGCGCTCGGTCGCGTAGCTCTCGAGCAGCCACGCCGGCGCCCACCCCTGCACCGTCGCGCCGAGCTTCCACCCGAGGTTCACCGCGTCGCCGATCCCGGTGTTCATGCCCTGCCCGCCGAGCGGGGAGTGCACGTGCGCGGCGTCGCCGGCGAGCAGCACGCGCCCCACCCGGTACTGCGCGGCCTGCCGGCGCTCGCTGAGGAACCGCGTGCTCCACCGCTGCTCGAGCATCCCGAAGTCCGTCCCGGCGATCCGCACGAACGCCTCGCGCACCTCGTCCATCGGCAGCGGCTCGGCCAGCGGCACCTGCTCGGCCAGCGGCACCTGCTCGCGCTGCCGGTCCCACGCGATCGCGCGGAACCAGCCGTCGCCGAACGGGATGACGACCACGGCGCCGGCCGGTCCCGTCTCGGCGAACATCGCCCCCTGCGGCGGTGCGGCGAGCCGGACGTCGGCGAGCAGGATGTGGGTCGCGTACTCGGTGCCGGTGAACGGGACGCCGAGCAGGCGGCGGACCGCGCTGTGGGCGCCGTCGCAGCCCACGACGTAGCGGGCGGTCTCCTCGGTGCCGTCGGCGAGCTCGAGGACGACGTGGACGATGTCCTGGCGCAGCCCGGTCACCTCGGCGCCGCGGACGATCTCCACGCCGGCCTCGTGGGCGCGCCGTTCGAGGACCTGCTCGGTCCCGCTCTGCGGCACGATGAGCAGCATCGGGTAGCGCGAGTCGATCTCGCCGAGGTCGATCGTCGCGCCGGACGTCGGGGTGATCTCGCGGATCGGCACGCCCCGCGGGAGCAGCTCGTCGGCCATCCCGCGGGCGTCGAGGAGCTCGAGCGTGCGGGCGTGCACCGCGAAGGCGCGGGTGGTGTCGGGCGTCTCCGTCCGTCGTTCCAGCACCCGGCAGCGCACCCCGGCCAGGGCGAGCTCGGTCGCGAGCATCAGGCCGGTCGGTCCGGCGCCGACCACGGCCACGTCGGTGGTCTCCACGGTGCTCCTCCGGTCAGGGGACGAGGTACAGCCAGGTCGCCACGACGAACAGCGCGAGCGCCGCCCACGTCGCCGCGGCGCGCAGCCAGTTCACGCGCAGCCAGCGCCCGCGGGCGTCGCGCCAGTCCGCCGGGGGGTCGGCGGCGTCCCACGCGAGGATCACCGCGTAGTTCGGTTCGGCCGCGAACCGCGAGGTCAGCACGGGTCCGGCGACGACGAGGGCGAGACCGGTCGCGGTGAGCACGAACGGAGCCCCGCCCGGGTCCGCCCGCAGCCCGACGAGGGCGACCACGGGGGTGAGGACCATGGCGGCGAGGAGCCCGTAGTTGGTGGGGGAGCGCTGGGCGACGGGCAGGAAGCGCTGCAGGCCGCCGGCGAAGCCGGGCGCGTCCAGCCTGCCGTACACCGGGTGCAGGATCGTCGTGAGCATGAGCAGCAGCCCCGACCACAGGGCGGTGGCGACGACGGCGGCGACGAGCCCGAGCGCGGCGAGCATCACGCCTCCAGGACGCGGCGGGGCACGGCGAGCGCGAGCAGCGGCACGACGAGCGAGACGGCGACGAGCAGCAGCGAGAAGGTCGTCACGGCTCCGGCCGGGATGACGACGAGCTTGAAGGAGTCGATCGCGGTGTGGAGCACGGCCGGCGCCCACACCGTGCCGCGCCCGGTCTCGAAGAGGTACGCGAGCGGGATCGACGTCGCCGCGGCGACGGCCATCGCCCCGAGCCCCACCGCCACGCCCGACGTGACGAGGATCGGCAGGTGCGTCGCCGCGAGCAGCGGCATCGTCCACGCGACGGCGGCGGAGAACGAGCGGCCTCGGCGCAGCCGGCGGTAGGCGTAGCCCCGCCAGACGATCTCCTCGGCCAGCCCGTGCAGGGCGAACACCCCGACGAGCAGCCACGGCCAGCCGGGGCGCAGGGCGACCGTCGCGCCCGTGACGAGCGAGGTCAGCGGATAGACGAGCAGGACGGCGGCCGAGACGCCCGCGGCGAGCCCGAGGACGCGGGCCCGGGTCCGGCCGAGCCCGAGGCGGCGGAGCGCCACGCGGGGCCGGACACCGTGGAACACCTCCTCGACCACCACCGCCGCGACGAGGACCGCCGCGAGCAGCAGGACGCCCCACCGCGCGGTCGGGTCGAGGGTCGCGACGGCCTGGAGCACGCCCCAGAGCACGAGGAACCCGACCAGGAAGCGCCCCCACGCCCGGGCGCCGCGCACGGCGGCGTCGCGGGCCGCCCCGTCGGGGGTCGGCGGCGCGCTCGCCGTGACCATGGCAGGACCTCCCGCCGCACTGCCGGACGGCCGCAGGGTGAGGTCGGACGGCGCGGGCCGCACCACCCGCGCGGGGTGAACCGGACCGGCTCGACAGCGGTGCGCCGGAGGCGCACCCGCCCCTACGATCGCCGCGATGAGGTACACCGTCAGCGACGACGACACCGCGATCGCCCTGGGCAGCGGCGACGTGCCCGTGCTCGGCACGCCGCGGCTGATCGCGTGGCTCGAGGCGGAGACCGTGGCCGAGGCCGCCTCGCGCCTGGCGCCGGAGCAGACCACCGTCGGCGCGGCGATCCGCGTGCGGCACCGGCGCCCGACGCCGGTCGGCGGCGTCGTCGACGTCTACGCCACCCTCACCACCGACGGCGACCGGCTCACCTTCGACGTCAGCGCCATCGACGGCGACGGGCACTACGTCGCCGACGGCGAGATCGACCGCGTCGTGGTGGACCGGGCGGCGTTCTCGTCCTGACTCAGGGCACGATCGAGTCGACGTACCCGCCGTCGACGCGCACCGCCGCGCCCGTCGTGGCCGAGGCCAGCGGCGAGGCCAGGTACGTGACGAGGTGCGCGATCTCCTCGGGCTCGATGAGGCGCTGCAGCAGCGACTGCGGCCGGTACTCGATCATGAACCGGCGCTGCGCCTCGTCCCACGGCAGGTCGTCGCCGACGAGCTCGCGCACGAACCCCTCGACGCCGCCGGTGTGCGTGGGGCCGGCGATCACGGAGTTGACGGTGACGCCGGTGCCGGCGGCCTCCTTGGCGAACCCGCGGGACACCGCGAGCAGGGCCGTCTTCGACATCCCGTAGTGGATCATCTCGGAGGGGATGACGACGGCCGAGTCGCTGGCGATGTCGAGCACCCGGCCCCAGCCGCGGGCGGTCATCCCGGGCAGGTAGGTGCGGATGAGGCGCGTCGCGGCCAGCACGTTGACCTCGAAGTAGCGGCGCCAGTCGTCGTCGCTGATCTCCAGCGCCGGCTGCGCGCCGAAGATGCCGAGGTTGTTGACCAGCACGTCGACGTCGGGCTCGGCGGCCGCGAGGGCCTCGGCGCCCTCGGCGGTGGCGACGTCGGCGGCGACCCCGACGACCTCGCCGCCGGTCTCCTCGCGGATCGCGGCCACGGCCTCGTCCACCCGCTCCCGGCCCCGGCCGTTGACGACCACCCGCGCCCCGGCGCGGGCGAGGTCGACGGCGATCGCCCGCCCGATGCCCCCGGTCGAGCCCGTGACCAGCGCGGTCCGTCCGGACAGGTCGAGCTGCATGGTGCTGCCTCCTCGGCGTCGCTGACGTGCTGGAGGAGGCAACCGACCGATGCGCGCCGACCTTCCCGCAGCGGGTCCCTACACTCAGGGGCATGGCGGGGCGCATCCGGGACGCGGACATCGCGGAGGTGCGCGACCGCAACCGGGTGGACGAGGTCGTCGGCGAGTACGTCGCGCTGCGCCGCGCGAGCGCCGGGTCGGTGAAGGGGCTCTGCCCGTTCCACGACGAGAAGACGCCGTCGTTCAACGTGCGCCCCACCCACGGCACGTTCCACTGCTTCGGCTGCGGCGAGGGCGGCAGCGTCATCGACTTCATCATGAAGATCGAGCAGCTGGGCTTCGTCGAGGCGGTGGAGAAGCTCGCGGACCGGGTCGGCTACCGCCTCACGTACGAGGGTGGCGGGTCGAGCGTCCAGAAGGACCGCGGCACGCGCACCCGGTTGCTCGCGGCGAACAAGCTCGCCGCGGAGTTCTACGCCGAGCAGCTGCGCGCCCCGGGGGAGGCCCAGAAGGCCCGCGAGTTCCTCGCCGAGCGCGGCTTCGACCAGGCCGCGGCCGAGGACTTCGGCTGCGGGTTCGCGCCGTCGGGGTGGGACAAGCTCACCAAGCACCTGCTCGCCCAGGGCTACACGCTCGAGGAGCTGGAGAAGGCGGGGCTCTCGCGGCCCGGCCAGCGGGGCTACATGGACCGGTTCCACCGGCGCCTGCTCTGGCCGATCCGCGACCTCGGCGGCGACGTCGTCGGCTTCGGCGCGCGGCGGCTGTTCGACGACGACCGCATCGAGGCCAAGTACCTCAACACCCCCGAGACGCCCGTCTACCACAAGTCGAAGGTGCTCTTCGGGCTCGACAAGGCCAAGCGGGAGATCGCGAAGACCCGCCAGGCGGTGATCGTCGAGGGCTACACCGACGTCATGGCCATGCACCTCGCCGGCGTGAGGACCGCCGTCGCGAGCTGCGGCACGGCGTTCGGCGACGAGCACGTGGCGGTGCTGCGCCGCCTGCTCATGGACGACTCGTTCGACCGCGGCGAGGTCATCTACGTCTTCGACGGCGACGCCGCCGGGCAGGCCGCGGCGCGCAAGGCGTTCGAGGGCGACCAGCAGTTCGCCACCCAGACCTACATCGCCGTCGCCCCCGACGACATGGACCCCTGCGACCTGCGGCAACGGCGGGGTGAGATCGCGCTGCGCGACCTGGTCGCCCAGCGCGCCCCGCTGTTCAGCTTCATCATCCGGGCGATCCTCGACGAGCACGACCTCGGCACCGTCGAGGGCCAGGTCGCGGCGCTGCAGCGCGCCGTCCCCGAGGTCGCCCGCATCCGCCGCGAGGACCTGCGCGACGGCTACGCCCGCCGGCTCGCGGGCTGGGTCGGGTGGACCGACGAGGCACAGGTGGTGCGCCGGGTGCGCGAGACCGCCGGCGCGCCCGTCGACGCCCCCGCCCGCCGGGCACCACGCAGGCCCCAGGGCCGCGGCACCGACGGGCCCGCGCTGCCCGCCCGCGACGACCCGCGCCTGCGCGTGCAGCGCGAGGTGCTCAAGGCCGCGCTGCAGGCACCGGCGCTCGCCGGCCCGCTGTACGACTCGCTGCCCGAGGACGCCTTCAACGACGCGGCCTACCTCGCGGTGCACCGGGCGGTGCTCGCCGCCGGGGGCACGTCGGCGGGGTGGTCGGGCTCGGCGTGGATCGAGGCCGTCGGCGCCGAGGTCCCGAGCGGCTACCGCTCGCTCGTGCACGAGCTGGCCGTCGAGCCGCTCCAGACCCGCGAGCCCGACGAGCACCGCTACATCACCTCGATGATGAGCGCGCTGCAGGGCACGCTCGTCGAGCGCCAGGTCTCGGAGATCAAGTCGCGGCTGCAGCGGCTCTCGCCGATCAACGACGCCGATGAGTACCACGAGCTCTACGGCGACCTCGTCGCGCTCGAGCAGTACAAGAAGGCACTGCGCGACCAGGCCACCGGGGCGGTCTCGCTGTGAGCGGCGTGCTCGACCGCCTCACCGCCCTGCTCACCGGGCGCGAGCCGGTGCCCGAGGGCTTCACGGGCACGCTCGACGACGGCGAGCGGGTGATCGCCGACGGCCGGGGGCCGCGCGGGTCGATCGTGCTGGCGACCGACCTCGGGCTCTGGCTGCCGCCCGCGGCCTCGGGCGACGGGGCGCGGCGCGTCGCGTGGCACCTCGTCACCAAGGCGACGTGGGCGGGCGGCGCGCTCGAGGTGATCGAGGCCGACGAGGTCGAGGAGCTCGCGGGCGGCGTGATCGTGCTCGCCGACCGTGCCGCGCGCCGCGTGCCGCTGACCGCGCCCGGCAGGCTCCCGGAGACCGTGCACCGGCGCGTCACCGCGGCGGTCAAGGACAGCCAGCACCACGACCTCGGCGACGGCGGGGCATGGTTCGTCCAGCGGCGCGTGCCCGGCGGGGCCATCGTCCTGCACGTGCGCCCCGACCCCGGCACCGACCCGGAGGTCGTGCGCACCGTGGCGGCCGGGGTGGGGGAGAAGCTGCGGGCGGGACGCGCAGCGGAGCGGAGCCGGGACCTCGGGGACGCGCGCGAGCCGTGACCCTCACCTGGGACCCGGCGCTCTACCGCCGCCACGACGACCACCGGGCCCGCCCGTTCCTCGACCTCGTCGCGCGGATCGGGACGCCGGGGCCGCGCGAGGTCGTCGACCTCGGCTGCGGGCCGGGGCACCTGACCGGCCTGCTCGCGCAGCGGTGGCCGCACGCGCGGGTGCGGGCGTCGGACGCGTCGCCGGACATGGTCGCCGCGGCGCGGGAGAACGGGGTGGCGGCCGAGCTCGCCGACGTCCGCGACTTCGCGCCCGGCCCGGAGACCGACGTCGTCGTCAGCAACGCGGTGCTGCACTGGGTGCCCGAGCACCGCGAGCTCCTGGCCCGCTGGGCGGCGGACCTGCCCGCGGGCGGGTGGCTCGCGGTGCAGGTGCCGGGCAACGAGCGCTCGCCGTCGCACACGATCCCGCGCGACCTCCTGGCGAGCCCGGCGTGGGCCGCGCTCGTGCCGGACGGCCTGCCGGGCTACGGCGTCGGCGAGCCCGCGGACTACGCGCGGCTGCTGGCGGTGGCCCGCCCCGGCGGCGTCGTCGACTGCTGGGAGACGACGTACCTGCACCCGCTCACCGGGGACGACCCGGTCGGCGACTGGATCGCGGGCACCACCCTGCGCCCGGTGCGCGACGTGCTCGACGACGCCGGGTGGGAGCGCCTGCGCGCGGACCTCGCGCCCCGGTTGCGCGACGCCTACCCGCCCGACGACGCCGGCGTCACGTGGTTCGGGTTCCGGCGCGTCTTCGCGGTGCTCGGCGCCTGACCTACCGGCCGGTGCCGTTGGTGGTGGACCGGCCCGGCGCCGACGGCTGACCGCCTCCGCCCGCGGCGCCACCCGACGGTGCCACCCGCTCGCGGGCCATCGCCACGCCGGTCTGGACGGCCTCGCCGGCCTTCGCGCGGGCCACGCCGGCCGCCCCCTGGACGCTCGGGTGGTCGGCCACGCGGCGGTAGGCGCGCGAGATCTGCTCGTAGCGCTCGCGCCCGGCCCGCGTGCCGAGCACGTAGCCCACACCGGCACCCAGCAGGAACGGGATCATCATCAGGCGTTCTCCTCCGCGACGTCTCGTGCGGGCCCATCCTGCCCCACCCCGCGGGGAGGGGCGGTGAGCCCCGTGCGGTAACGTGTACCCAGTCCGGCCGGGAGAGTCGGACGTCGGCAGTCCTCCGTAGCTCAATCGGCAGAGCATTCGGCTGTTAACCGAAGGGTTACTGGTTCGAGTCCAGTCGGAGGAGCCCTTCCCCCAGGTCACAGCGACGATGGCCTGGTGCGCGCCCCCGTTCTCGACGTCGGTCGCGGGGTGCACGGCGCTGGTGCTCGGCGCGCCGCGCCACCGCCTCACCGGTCAGTCGGCGGGCCACGCCTCGTCGTCGGCGACGGTGGAGCGCCGGGGACGGACTGCGGCGCGCACGAGCCCGGAGGCGGGCGTCTGGATTCACCACGTCGAGTGAATCCGTCCCCGAGTCGAGTGAACCTGGGCGCGGTGCCCTGGTGCCGACCACCCCGCGGTGGGCACGCTCTGCTCCGAGCCGGTGACGACGTCCCGGCGGTCCGGTGCCCCGGGGGGCACCGACGGCGAGATGGTGGGCCGGACCAGGCAGCTGGGGAGCGGGCCCTCCGGCCCACCATCATCGCGAGCCGTTCCGCCCTGGTCAGCGCGTGGTCGTGGTCGGTGTCGGCGTGGCCGGTGTCGTCGTGGTGGGCGCCGGCGCCGTGGTGGGGGCCGGGCCGGTGGTCGTGGTCGTCGTGGGCGGTGTCGCGGGCGGTGTCGTGGTCGTGCTCGTGGTGGTGCCGGAGCACGTCACCTGCTTCGTCACCGGCGCGCTCGGGGCGCTGGTCCAGTTGCCGGCGCTCGCGGTGACCCGCACGGTGATGCCGGTCAGCGTCGTCGTGGTGGTCAGCGTCGTGGACGTGCCGGTGACGGTCTTCGTCGGCGGCACGCCGATGGTCAGCAGGCGGCTCGACTCGACCGTGTACTGGCCCGCCCCGCTCACGACGTTCCAGCTCACGGGGATGGTCGCGGTGGTGACCAGGCCGCTCGTCGTGCACGTGACCGTGCCGATCGCGACGCCGGTCGGGGTGCCGATCTGGCCCGCGCGCGCCGACGCGGTGCCGGTGCTGGTGCTGCGCCACGCCGCGGTCGCCACGCCGCCGCCCGCGAGCAGCAGCGTGACGACCAGGGCGGCGACGATCCCGCGCCGGCTCATGCGCTCGTGATCGCGACGGTCACGGGGATGGTGAAGGTCGCGTTCTGACATCCGGTCTCCGAGGCGCTGGTCATCGACGCCGCGCCGGCGAGCGTCACCGTCGCCGACCCGTTCGCCGGGATCGCGGTCCCCGGCGATGCCGTCGTCATGCTGACGCCCGTGGTCGCGCACGTCCCCACACCGCCGGCCGCCGTCGGGGCGCCGGTGGGGGCGACCGAGGTGACCGTGACGGGGTAGGCGTTCGGGTTGGTGACGGTGAGCTTCACGTCGCCGCTGGTGCCCGGGTAGAGCAGGCTCGTGGTGAACGCGGTGCCGGGCACCGCGGTCGCCGTCGGTGGCAGGGCCTGGCCGGCCCGCGACGACGCGGCGCCGCCGCCGCTCGACAGCCAGGCGGCCGAGGCGAGCCCGGCGCCCAGCAGGACGGCGACGGCGACACCGACGACGCCGACGGTCGGCAGGCGGCGCGCCCACCACCGCCACGAGACCCGTCGCCCGGACGACCAGCGAGCGCGTCCGAGGGGGGACACGGCTCAGGTGGCCGCGGAGGCCAGGCTCGCGGTGAGCGGCAGCACGAACGTCTGGTCCTGGCAGGAGTTCGCCGGGTCGGCGATCATCTTCGCCTGCAGCGTGTACGTGCCCGTGCCGCCCGGCGGGATCGTGCCGGTGGGGCTGGTCAGTCCGCCGGTGGTGACGGTGCCGGCGGGGCAGCCGTCGCCGGTGGCGTTCGAGCTGCCGGGCGAGATCGCGGTGACGATCACGGGGTACGGGTTCGGGTTGTCGACCCTGACGGTGGCCGTCGTCGTCGCCCCGGGGTAGAGGCCGGCCGCACGGTCCTGCGGCGTGATCGTCGAGCTGACGGCCTGGGTCGAGGTGCCCTCGGCCGTGCCGGCCCCGCTGGAGAGCCACGCGGCGAGCGCGACGCCCGCGACGCAGGCGAGCGCGATCCCCCCGACGATGGCGCCGAGACGCCTCTTGGTCTTCGTTTCCACGTCGATCGCTCCTTGTGCCGGACGTCGGTCGTTCCCGACGTTCCGGACCGGAGGTAGTCCGGATGACGTAGCTGACAATCGGACGAACGGCCTACTTCACCGGATCGGTGCGCGTGCCGTTGCGCTGGCCCCGGACGAGCGACGTTGCACCCTGTACAGCCGTTGCGCTCCGCGTACACCCTTGAACTTGCGCGGCGCGGCGGTGCGGAAGCGGATGGGCTCGACCCCCTCCGGCGTCGCGGCGAGGACGGCGTCGTGGACGGCCGCGGTCACCGTCACCTCGCCCGGGCGCGCCGTCTCGGTGACGCGGCTGGCGAGGTTGACCGGCGGCCCGAACCAGTCGCCCGCGTGCGGCACCCCGATGCCCTTGGCGGCACCCACCCGCAGCGCGGGGCGCCCGTCGTCCGCGTCGGACCAGGCCTCGACGAGCGCGACGGCGGCGTGGACCAGCGCGGTCGGGTCGGGGGAGACGAGCATGACCGCGTCGCCGATGACCTTCGCCAGCCGCACCGGCGAGGTGACCACCTCCGTCGCGCACGCCGAGAGCATCTCGGCGACCTCGCTCAGCTCGACCGCGGACACGGACTCGCCGAGGTCGGTGAACCCGACGAGGTCGGCGAAGCAGACCGTGACGTCCTGCGCGCCCTGCAGCCGGCCCGCGCTCGTCTCCTCGACGGCCAGCGCGTGCGAGCGGATGCGGTCGGCGAGGGCGGCGGCGACGAGGTGGACGAGGTGGAGCGAGTCCTCCTCGACGATGCGACGGGCCTCGGTGGCATAGCGCAGCGCCATCTCCGGCTCGGGCTCACCGGGGCTCAGCAGGGCCTCGCCGAGCAGCCCGCCGAGGGCGTCGGCGATGTTGAGCACGCCCCGTCCGATCGCCCGGACGACCGGCATCATCTCCTCGTCGCTGAAGCCCAGGCTGCGGTACCGGTGGATGCGCTCGGCGATCTCGACGTCCTCGTCGGTGTAGATCGGGTCGTCGGGGTCGGGCGCGAGCGGGCGCCCCAGGGCCTGGAACCAGCGCCGGACGACGTCGAGGTCCACGTCGGCGAGGCGGCAGACGTCGGTGAGCGAGTGCCCGTCGTCGGGACGCAGCGTGCGTTCGAGCAGCAGCAGCCCGAGGCGGTCGCGCGCGATGGCGTCGCGCATCGTGTCGAACGCGACCCCGTCGGCCGCGAGCGACTCCAGCACCGAGATCCGCGTGCGCCGGTCGTCGCCGGTCAGGCCGTCGAGGAGCCCGGCCCGCTCGTAGTCGCCCTCGGCCATCACCGAGCGCAGACGCGCCGGCAGGGGCAGTGACGGGCGGTGGCGCGGCGGCACCGACCCATTTTGCCAGCGGCGCCCGGAGCGGACATCTCGTGCTCCCGGTGGGAGACGGCTCACGACGGCGCGGACGGGTCCCCGCGAGGTCCGTACCGTGGACGGGTCGGGAGATCGGGAGGACCCATGAGCAGCGGCCCGCGCCTGCTGGCCACGAGCGACCTGCACGTCAACCGCTCGGAGAACGAGGACCTGGTCCGCGAGCTGCACCCCACCCACCCGGACGACTGGCTGATCGTCGCAGGGGACGTGGGGGACCGCGTCGACACCGTGACCTGGGCCCTCGGCGTCCTGGCCGAGCGCTTCGCGCGCGTCATCTGGGTGCCGGGCAACCACGAACTGTGGACGCCGCCGGGCGACGAGGTCGACCTCGTGGGACCGGCCCGCTACGACCACCTCGTCGAGGCGGCCCGCGGGCTCGGCGTGCTGACGCCCGAGGACCCGTGGCCCGTGTGGGACGGCCAGGGAGGGCCGGCGCTGGTCTGCCCGATGTTCCTGCTCTACGACTACAGCGTCCGACCGCCGTCGATCCCCGAGGACTGGTCGAACGAGGCCGCGCTCGAGGTCGCCCGCGAGGCCGGCGTCGTGTGCACCGACGAGATCCTCATGTCCAGCGACCCGTTCCCCGACCCCGCCGCCTGGTGCGCCGACCGCCTCGCGCGCACCCAGGCGCGCCTCGCCGAGCGGCCGTCCGGGATGGCGACGGTGCTGGTCAACCACTGGCCACTGACCCCGCATCCCACCCGCATCCTGCGCCACCCCGAGTTCGCGCTCTGGTGCGGGACGACCGCCACCGCCGACTGGCACGTGCGCCACGACGCGGCCGCCGTCGTCTACGGCCACCTCCACATCCCCCGCACGACCTGGGAGGACGGCGTGCGCTGCGAGGAGGTCTCGGTCGGCTACCCGCGCGAGTGGCAGCGCCACGGGCTCGTCCGCGGCGCGCTGCGGGAGATCCTGCCCGGGCGCGAGGCCGCCGAGCCCGACCCGTTCACCGCGTGGGCGGCCGGGCAGCGCGCCACCTGGGCGCGGTCGTGACGGCCCCGACCGACGCGCTCGGGGAGCTCCTGCCGCGGACCGTCGTGGCGGTGGCCCGGGCCGACGACGACCCGTCCGCCGTGCTCGCGCCCGAGGAGGCGGCCGCCGTGGAGCGGGCGGTCGCGACCCGGCGCGCGGAGTTCACGACGGCCCGGACCTGCGCGCGCGACGCGCTGAGCCGGCTCGGTGCCCCGGCCGTGGCGATCCCGGTGGGGGAGAAGCGCGCCCCGATCTGGCCCGACGGCGTCGTCGGCGCGATCACGCACTGCGCCGGGTTCCGCGGCGCGGCGGTGGCCTGGCGCGACGAGGTCCGCAGCGTCGGCCTCGACGCCGAGCCGCACGTGGCGCTACCCGACGGCGTGCTCGAGGCGGTGTCCGACGAGGGCGAGCGGGCGGTGCTCGCCGCGCTGGCCCGGGACGTCCCGGACGTGCGGTGGGACAAGCTCCTGTTCAGCGCCAAGGAGAGCGTCTACAAGGCGTGGTTCCCGCTGACCGGGCGCTGGCTGGGGTTCGAGGAGGCCGAGCTCGTCCCGGCGGCCGACGGCACGTTCCGGGCCGGGCTGCGGGTGCCCGGGCCGGTGGTGGACGGGCGCGAGGTGACGGGGTTCGCCGGGCGCTGGGTGGTGCGCGACGGGCTGGTGATCACCGCGGTCGCCCTGCCGGCGTCGGGGTCGTAGCGTCGGGGGTGCCATGCGGGACGAGGGCTACTGGGAGCGCTACGAGTCGGTCGTCGAGCAGCGGATCCGCGACGCCCAGGACGAGGGCAAGTTCGACGGGCTGCGCGGCGCCGGCCGACCCCTGCCGGGGCTGAACCGCCCGTACGAGGAGAACTGGTGGCTGCGCTCGTACCTCGAGCGCGAGGGCATCCCGAACGACGTCCTGCTGCCGACGCCGCTGCGGCTGCGCCGCGAGATCGACCGTCTGGCGGAGACCGTGCGGGACATGGAGACCGAGCGCGAGGTCCGCGACACCGTCGCCGCCCTCGCCGCGCGCGTGGCCGCCTGGCTGCGGTTCCCCGACGGGCCCCAGGTCGCGGTGCCGATGCCGCGCTCCGACGAGATCGTGGCGCGCTGGCGGGAGGAGCGGGCGCGGGGCCGGGGGGCGCGGGAGCGGGCCGGACCGGGTGAGCCGGTCGGGGAGCGGGCGGTGGAGCCGGCCGCGCGGGTGCCGGCGCCGCGGCGGTCGTGGTGGCGGCGGCTGCTGGGGCGCGGCTGACGGCTGCTGGACGCGGCTGAGGCGGCGTCGGATCAGCCGGCGCGCGGGGTGCGGGGCAGGTCGACGACCGTGCCCGGCGTGCGGGCGGGGGTGTCCTCGCCGGCGGGCGCCACGTCGTGCTCGTCGGGGTGGTGGTCGTGCCGATCGTCCCGGTGCTCGCGGTCGTCGCGGTCGTCGCGGTCGTCGCGGTGGTCGCGGTCGTCCGGTCGCCGGGACGGGGCGAGCGGGACGACCGTGGCCGCGCCGATGCCGTGGTAGCGCTCCGGGGTGCAGGTGAGCACCACGACCTGCGCCGCACCCTCGGCCGCGGTCGCCGCGGTGAACACGGCGCCGAGGCGGGCGAGGCGCTCGGGGTCGGTGTGGCCGAGGGCGTCGTCGATGACCACGGGCACCCCGTCGGCGGGGTCCACCAGCGCGGCGCACGCCAGGCGCGCGCACAGGCCGAGCTGCTCCTGCGCGCCGCTGGACAGCGCGCCGAACGCCACCGTCGTGCCGTGCAGCGTGCGGTGGGTGATGCGGAGGTCCTCGTCGATCTCCAGCGACAGCGACGGCCCGAACACGATCCGCGCGAGCCGCTCGACCTGCGCGCGGAACGGGGCGACGTAGGACCGGCGGACCCGGTCGCGGTGGCGGGCGAGGGTCTCGTGCAGGCGGCGCGCCGCGGCGGCCCGGCGGGCGACGGCGTCGTGGTCGCGCACCGCGGCCTCGAGCTCGGTCGCGGCGGCGGCGAGCTGGTCGTGCCAGCCCTCGAGGCCCGCGGCCTGCAGGCGCCCGGTGGTCTCCGCGTGCTCGCGCTCGAGGCGAGCGGCCTCGGCGGCGAGGCGCTCGTCGACCGCCCGCGCGTTGACCACCCGCGCCTCGACGGTGTCGGGGTCGTCGTCGGCGAGGGCCGCGGCCAGCGACTCGTGCTCCCGCTCGGCCTCCCGCGCCCGGGCCCGGCGATCCTCCTCGGCGGCGGCGAGGTCGGCGTCCGGCTCCGCGGCGCGGGCGGCGCGCAGCTCCTCGGCCCGGCGCGCGTGGGCGTGGCGCGCGTCGGCCGCCCGCTCGGCGAGCACCGCGGCGCGCGTCTCGGCCCCGCGCACCGCGTCCTCGGCCGCCCGGCACGCCGCCCCCGCCTCGTCGGCCCGGCGCACGGCGTCGTCGGCGGCCACGCGGGCGGCGTCGGACGCCTGCCGCAGCGCCGCGAGGTCGGCGCCGACGGGCTCGACGGCGGCGGGCTCGGCGATCGAGAACAGGTCGTCGCCCCGTCCGACGCCGTCGTCCTCGCCCAGCCGCCCCCGCACCGCGTCCTGGGCCTCGCGCAGGGCCGCGGTGCTGCCGTGGCCCGCGAGCTCGCGGTCGCGCGCGGCGCGGTGTTCCGCGGCGCGCCGGGCTGCCTCGTCGGCGCGGCGGCGGGCGGCGCGGGCGGCCTCGAGGTCGGCGACGCCCAGGTCCGCGCAGCGTTCGTCCAGCGCGCGGGCGCACGCGCGCACGGCGTCGTCGCGGCCGGCCTCGTCGTGGCCGGGGCGCACGCGCACGTCGAGCACCCCGGGCACCGACACCGCCCGCGACCCCGCCACCGGCAGGTTCTGCGTCCGGCCGGGCGCGAGCGTCACCGGCTCGCCGTCGACGACGACCGTCAGCTCGGCCGGCGCGATCAGCTCGACCCGCGTGGCGGCGGCATCACGCGCGGCCTCGGCGCGCAGGAGGTCGCGGGCCAGGTCCTCGAGCGCGTCGAGGTCGTCGGGGCCGACGGTGGCGGTCGCGAGCACGCGCTCGGCCGCGGCGAGCCCGGACTCGGCCTCCTCGACCCGGCGCAGGCGCTCGGCGAGGTCGGCGAGCTCCGCGCGGTCGCGGGCGGCGGACACGGCCCGGGCGGTGTCGTCGGCGGCCCGGCGCGCGGCCGCCGCCTCCCCGCGAGCCGCGGTGTCGGCGGCGCGCAGGACGTCGCGTTCCTCGCGGGCCGCGACGTGCTCGGCGTCGTGGGCGTCGCGGGCCTCCTCGGCGCGCTCGACCACCGCGGCGTCGGCCTCGACCGCGGCGACCAGCGCGTCGCGGGCCTCCCGCCGCTCGCGGGCGGTCTCCGCGCGCTCGCGCGCCAGCACCGCGCGGCCGCGCGCCGTCTCGACCTCCCGCAGCCGCGACTGCAGCCCCGCCCAGCGGTCCTCGAGCTCGGCGACCTGGGCGGCGTGGGCGAGGCGGCGGCTGCGGACGCCCGCGGCGTCGGCGTCGAGCCGGTCGCGGGCCGCCACGTCGCGCTCCACCGCCTCCAGCGCGGCCCGGCAGCGCTCGTGCTCGGTCTCGGCGTCGGCGAGGCGCACCTCGGCGGCTCGGAGCTCGCCGGTGGCCCGGCCGCTGGGTGTGCGGTAGCGGCGCAGCTCCTCGACCGCGCGCTCGACGAGTCCGTCGTCGGCGGTGGGGTCGGGGCGCGCGGCCCCCGAGGCGGCGCGGTCGAGCGCGCGGGTCAGGGCGTCCTGGCCGCCGAGGTCGGCCTGGCCGACGGCGGTGTGCTGTTCGACGCGCAGCCCGCGCCAGAGCACGCGGTCCATCGTCTCGTCGAGGATCGCCGTCACGCGGGCGTGCGCGTCCGCGCCGGTGAGCTGCTCGCGGGCGGGCTCGAGGACGTGCAGCTCGGTGCGTGGGCGGCGCAGCCAGCGCTTGCGGTAGACGAAGCGGTAGGGGCCGGTCGACACCTCGGCCTCGACCTCGGGCCCGGCGTCGACCCCGGCCGGTTGCGCGGCGCGGATGTCGGCACGGCGCGAGGAGTCGGCGGCGTCGAAGAGCAGGTCGAGCGCGGCCACCGTGGAGGTCTTGCCCACCTCGTTGTCGCCCTGCAGCACGGTGACCCCGCGCTCGGCGAGCGCCACCTCGCGGTCGTGCACGCCGCGGAAGTCGCGCAGGCGGATACGGTGCAGCCTCATCGCGGGCTCCCGACCAGCCGGTGGAGCAGGCGCAGGGCGTCGCGGGCCTCGGCGTCGTCGCGGCGGGCGGCGGCGAACAGGTCGGTGGCGGCGTCACGGGCGAAGCCGTGCAGCGCGAGGTCGTCGAGGTCGGCGTCGTCGGGGACCGTCGCGAGGTCGGAGTGCTGCTCGAGGACCTCGACCGCGGCGAAGGCGTGGCCGTGGGCGGCGAGCAGGTCGTCGAGCCGGCTGCGCTGGCGCAGCGACAGCGTGCCGACCAGGGCGAGCCGCACCGCCGTGCGCTCCTTGTCGAGTAGCGCGGCGAGCCGGGCGTCGAGCGCGTCGAGGTCGTCGTCGCCGTCGAGGCCCGCGTCGTGGCGCACGAAGCGCCACCTCCCGACCGTCTCCACCGAGACCCGCGCGGCGTGCTCGTCGAGGTCGACGACCAGGACGTGGCCCGGATCGACCTCGTCGAAGTCGGTGACCTCGGGCGTCCCGGGGTGGCGGATGCGGTCGTCGACGGCGTCGGCCCAGGTGGAGTGCCGGTCGCCGAGCGCCACGTAGTGCACCCGCCCGTCGGCCAGCGCCGCGAGCACCCCGTCGCGGCGGATGCGGGCGGGCTCGTCGTCATCGGGGTCGAGCACGTCGAGCTCGCCGTGCCCGGCCAGCACCCGCAGCGTGCCCGGTGGCGCGGGGTCGAGGGCCGCGAGCTGCTCGCCGACGAGGTCGGTCAGCGGGTGCTTGGACCGCCACGGCGCGGCGACGACCTCGACGCCCGGCGCGACCTCGTGCACGCCGGGGGTGTCGAGCACCGTGATGTGCGGCGGGCAGCGGCGCACGAAGTCGGGCCGGCGCAGGACGCAGGCGGCGTCGGCGGGGTCGTGGTTGCCGGGCAGGAGCAGTACCGGCGTGCGGAACGAGGCGAGCGCCTCGCAGGCGCGGGCGACGACGTCGGGACCCACGAGGTTGGACTCGAAGACATCGCCGCAGACGAGCACGAAGGCGGCGTCCCGCTCGTCGGCGAGGCGCCCGAGCGTGGACACGGCGTCGAGGCGGGCCTGGGCGAAGCGGGCCTGGGCCTCGCCGGTGAGCCCGCCCGCAGCCTCCTTCGGCGGGCGGGCCCCGAGGACCCGTCGCGTCATGCCGAGCTGCCAGTCGGCGGTGTGCACGAACCGCACGCCTGCTCCCTCCGCTGCTCGACCCCTGACCGTAGAACGACGCCACGGCCCGGACGGGCACCGACACGCACCCGATCCGGCACAGGGTTCGACGCAGCCGCCGCTCCCGCGGTTCCGTGTTTCTCGGGCGGGATCGAGCGGGTGGGTTTCCTGGCGTTCAGTGACAGCGTGGACGCCAGGCTGGCAACCCCAGCCGCCCAGGTCAGGTCCGGTGGGGTCAGGTCAGGTCAGGTCAGGGGGAGCTCGGCGACGGCCTCGAGCCCGCCGCGGCTGCCCGAGCGTTCGACGCGGACGCGCGCGTCGCGGCCGCTGACCTCGAGCGTCGACACGGCGTTGCCGAACCACGGCCCGCCGATCGTCGACCAGGACAGCGGCAGGTCCCCGATCCCCGCCGCCCGCGCGACGCGGCCCAGGGCGTTGGTCAGGCCCCGCCACCAGCCGAGCGCGAACACGTACTCCATGAACCACGGGACGCCGTTGCGGACCGGCGAGCAGGTCAGCTGGTAGACCCGCGAGCGGGTGGGGGAGGGGTAGCGGGCCTCGGCGGCGTAGCTGTGGTGGACGTCCCCGGAGAGCACGCACACCGTCGCCGGTGCCGACGGGCCCGAGGCCACCCCGCGGACGAGGTCGGCGAGCCTGTCGAACGAGGCGCGGAAGGCCGGCCAGTGCTCGAGGTCGACGGCCTGCCGCACGGTCTCGGCGAGCTTGCTGCCCCGCGACGCGGCCCACTCGTCGAGCGACTGGACGTGGCTGACGGCCGGCGGCATCAGCCACGGGATCGACGAGCCGAGCAGCAGGTGGTCGACCTCCTCGTCCGGCGACGACGCGTTCTCCTCGATCCAGGCGAACGAGTGGTCGTTGATCATCAGCCGGTTCTCGGCGTTGAGCACCCGGGCGCAGCGCGAGTCGACCATCAGCAGCCGGGTGCGCCCCAGGTCCCAGCGGTAGCTCCAGCGCACGCCGGTGGGCTCGCCGACCTCGGCGTCGGCGCGGGCGGCGAAGTCGGCGAGCATCGCGAACACGTCGCCGTCGGCCTCGAGGACCTTGCGGTAGAGCGGGTCGGCGTCACGCGACTCCGGGTCGAGGTTGCCGAGGTGCTGGTAGACCCAGTACGACGCGAGCCCGGCCCGGATGCGCTGCGGCCACCACGGCTTCGCCGCCATCTGCTCGCGCCAGGTCTGCGAGGTGTTCCAGTCGTCGCGGACGTCGTGGTCGTCGAAGATCATCGCCGTCGGCACCGTCGAGAGCAGCCAGCGCAGCTCCCGGTCGGTCCACGACTCGCTGTAGAGGTGGGCGTACTCGCCGTAGTTCGCGATCTCCAGGCCAGGCCCGTCCTCGGCATCGGGGTCGCGGTTCGCCCGGATCCAGCGCTCGGTGCGCGGGGTGATCTCGTCGGCGTAGACCTGGTCGCCGAGCAGGCACAGGGCGTCGGGCAGGACCGTCGCCGGGTCGTCGGCGGCGGTGACCTCGTCCATCAGCCGCGTCGCGAACGCGTCGAGCGCGTCGATGCCGAGCGAGGCCTCGAGCTCGGGGTCGTCCGTCGGCGGGTAGCGGCAGGAGCCGAAGACGAACCGCAGGCGCCCGGTCTCGGGCTCGTCGGTGCGCTCGCGGCGCGTGCGCAGATAGCTCGGCGGCGTCGACGTGCCCTCGATGGGCCACACGAGCTCGCCGTCGAGGCGCACCTCGTAGGGCCGGACGGTCCCGGGCTCGAGGCCGTCGACGACGACGAGCGCGTAGTGCTGCCCGCAGACCTGGAAGGTCGGGGCGGACGCGCCGAGCACCTCGACCGTGCAGCGCTCGCTCGTCTCGACCCAGATCGTGGCGGTGGTGGTGCCGACGTGGCGCAGCACGGGGCCCAGCTCGAGGGACGTCACCCGCCCTGCCTACACCGGGCGCCCGTCCGCGGCCACGTGACGACGCGCCGCGATCAGTCCGAACGGTGGGTCAGCTGCTCCAGGCGGCTCTGGACCTGGTCGAGGCGCGCCTGCAGCAGAGCCACCTCGGCGCTGAGCAGCGGCACGAGCGTGGCCTCGTCGACCTCCCCGCCGACCCCCGCGAGCGGGGCGAGGCCGTCCTCGGTGGTGTCCTCGGCCTGCACCGGCACGTGTCCCAGCAGCACCCCGAACGCCTCCGGGGTCAGCACGGGACGCGGCCCCGCGCACAGCCCGCACACCGGGTGCAGGCGTCGCCAGCCGACGATCCCGGGCCCGCCGTCGGCGAGCGCCGTCGCGGCCCGGCCGCAGCCGCAGCGACCCAGCTGGACCGACCGGATCGTCTGGCGCGCATAGCGCAGGCCCAGCTCGTAGCGCACGAAGCGGCCCGACGCCGCGATCTCGAGCAGCACGCAGTGCTGGTACTGCGGGTCGCACGCGAGGTCCCGGGCGTCGTCACGCGCGTGGAAGCAGTAGAAGCCGCAGTCGCACCACGACGACGGGCAGCGGTGCCGCGGGCTCTGGATGCACACGGCGTCGGCGACCGCGCCGTAGACCTGCGAGCGGCCCAGCGCGACGCCGTTGAAGCCCCCGCGGCGCGAGTCCGCGGAGATCATCGGGTACGCGATCTTGTACCCCGTGAGCGGGCCCTCCGGCCGGTGCCTAGCGATCGACCAGCTGCTCGGCCGGCTCACGCTGATCCGTGTCCTCGAGGACCTCCTCGGCCGCGGGCGCCTCGGGCGCTGCGGGGGCGGGCGGGTCCTCGGCGATGCCGGCGGAGAGTCGACGTCCCAGGCGCATGGCGGCCTCCGAGTGTCCGGGGTGACGTGCCACCAGCGTCGTCGGCGAACCCCGCGATGTCCAGGGTTGTCGGAGGTTCGCGCATCCCCACGCGCCGAGGGCCCGGGTCGATCCCGACCCGGGCCCTCGCGGAAGCTGCTGTGGGGAGCGGCTCTCTACTGCGTCACTGCTGGTCGTGCTGCCCGACGTGGTGTCGGGTGATCACTCGGCCGATCACTCGGCGGCGGCGAGGCCCAGGGCGTCCAGGGCGGCGCCGACCTCGGCCTCGGTGGCCGCGACGTCCTTGTCGAGCTGGTGCGCGTACGGCGCCAGCTCGGCCGCGTTGGCCGCGGGAGCCGCGACGCCGGTGACGGCGGCGGGGACGGCGACGGCGGCGAACGCGAGGCGCATCGTGCTCTTCTTCATGGGAGTCCTTCCCGATCAGGACGGTGTGACCGTCCGGGTCCGGCTGACCCGAACGGCCGAACCATCGCGGGCCTCCGGCGTCCGGTTCAAGCCAGAACGGCCCATTCCGGGACTCGGTAACGAGATCATCACGCGGGCTGTGACGGCTCGGCTGCGCCGCGCGACCGAACGCCCATGTCCAGGGCCTTCCGGGTGGTCCTCGCGAGGATCTCGGGAAGATCACGTCGACGTCACGGGGGTTCACGTCGATGAAACGTCGTGCGGGCTCGCCGGGGCCCTGCGCGGGGTGTCGTACGCTCGCCCCGCCGTGCCCGCACCGGCGCGCGGCACCCGGGGGGCAGTAGCTCAGCTGGTCAGAGCAGCGGACTCATAATCCGTCAGGTCGTCGGTTCGAGCCCGACCTGCCCCACCCGCTCAGCCGTCCTCGCCCGATTCGGTCCCGGTGTCCCCGGACCCGGTGGCGTCGGAGGTGTCGGTGCCGCCGGTGCCGTCGGTCGCGTCCGCGGCGTCGTCGGCCGCGGGGTCGTCGGCGGTGGCGCCCGGACCGGGGGTCCCGGCGTCCGGGGACGTGCCCGCGTCGGCGGGCTCCTCCTCGGCCGTCTCGGAGTCCGAGCTCGTGGTGGCGGCGTCGCCCGTCGACGGGAAGGCCAGCGCCACCCCGGCGCCGGCGGCCACGGCGACGAGCAGGGCGCCGATGGCGAGGGCGGACGCGAGCAGGGCACCGACGCGAGCACGAGTGGTCGTGGCCTCCGTCTTCGACGGGGCGGGGGCCACCGCGTCGACGAGCCTGGCCACGCCGGCCTCCAGCGGGCCGCGTCCCAGGAACCGCTGCCAGACCATCCCGGCGGCCAGGACGCCGAGGACCTGCACGAGGAAGAGCGCCCCGGGGTCGGCCCCCGACGCCAGCCCGGTGACGACGACGTGCAGGACGTAGAAGGTCAAGGTCATCGACCCGGCCGCCGCGAGCGGGCCCCGGACCGCGCCGAGGACGCGGCCGGACGTGCGGTCCGCGGTGCGGGCGACCAGGCGGTCGAGCAGCAGCGCCAGGCCCAGCACCGCCAGCGAGGTCCCGATCGTGCGGGCGAGGTCGAACGGGGTGGAGGAGTGCGGCAGGGACACCGCGAGCCACCACCAGCTCGAGGCGGGCGTGACACCGTTCGGTCCCTCGACGAACAGGCCGGCGAGCTCCGCGGGGTCCGTGCCGGGGGCGGTGAGGACCTGCCCGAGCCCGCCGGCGACCTGCAGCAGCAGCGTCGAGGAGACGGCGGCGACCGTCGCGAGCGCTGCGCCACCGACGGCGAGGGCGGTCGCGGTGCGGGTGCGGTCGAGGCGCAGACGTCCGACGGCGATGCCCACGCAGAGGTAGGCGAGCCACGGCCAGACCGGGTAGGCGCCGGTGAACAGCAGGGTGGTCAGCAGGCCGGCCGGGTCGGTGACCAGCAGCGTGAACGAGGGGTCGAGCAGCTCGGTGGGCGGCAGCTGTGCCCGCAGGAGGTGGCTCGTGACAGGGGCGACGACGACGAGCGCCGCGCCGAGGGCGGCCAGCACGCGGGTCGACAGGAGCACCAGCGGGACGGCGAGCACGAACAGCACGCCGTAGTAGGTGAGGATCACGTCGATGCTGCCGAGCTCCGCCTGACCGAGGGCGAGCCCGATCGTGCCGATCGCGAGGCCCCGCACCACCAGGCGCAGGGCGTGACGGCGGGCGGCCTCGGTGCCCGGCTCCACGCGGCGCCGGCCGGTCAGCAGTGCGACCGAGAGCCCCGCCAGGACGCCGAACAGCGCCGCGGCGGGCCCGTTGACCAGGCGCCCGATGAGGGTGGGCTGGTCGCCCTCGGACAGGGGCAGCGTGTGGGCGGCGATCATCCCGATCAGCGCGAGACCCCGGGCGACGTCGACCCCGCGGACACGCGCGGGTCGGGACGCGGCGGGCGTCGTGACCACGGGGACCGGCCGGGTCGGGGTGAACGCCACCGTGGGCGCGTCGACCGTCCGCGGACGCGCCGCCGGGCCCGCTCCCGGCCGCACCCCCGGACCCGCCGGCGGACGCGGCGCCGGGAAGCGGTCGGTGACCGCGCCGGTCGGGCCCGGGGTCCGCGGACGTGGCGGCTCGGTGGTGATCATCAGGGCTCCTTCGCGCCCGGCGGCGGTGACCACACGAGCGTCCGCCGATCCGGGACGCCGCAGAATCACCGCCGCGGGCACAGAGGTCGGCCACCCAGGTCAGGGTTCTGTCACCTCGGGGCAAGGGTGCTCAGACGCGGGTGACGCGGCGCGGGTGCAGGACGATGCGCCGGATGTCCGCCTCGTCCGCCCACTCCGCCGCGGTCGCGCGGTGCTCCGCGGAGTCGGGGTCGTCCCAGTAGCGCTGCGCCAGCCGGTCCGCGAGCTCCTTGGCGCCGTCGTGGTGCACGGTCACGTCCGCCTCGATCGACACCCAGCCCTCGGTCTCGCCCGTCGGCCGGACCACGACGAACGTGGCCCGGGGGTCGGCCTCCAGGCGGCGGATCTTGGGCGAGCTCGCGAGCGAGAACAGCTGGACCCCGCCCTCGGGCGTCGCCTCGAACCACACCGGCCGGGGTGCGGGCAGGCGCCCGGGGGCGGGCGGGATCGTCAGCAGCCCGTGCAGCGGGCGGTCGAGCAGGGCGCGGTCGTCGTCGCTGAGCATCGGGGGCCTCCGGGTCGGTGGACGGTGGTCAGTGCCAGGCGCCGAGCGCGGCCTGCTCGACGGCCCATTCGCGGAAGGGGCGCGCGGGCCGGCCGAGGAGGCGCGGGACGTCGTCGCCCACGGCGTCGAGGTGGCCCTCGCTCATGATCGCGAAGAGCCCGACGAGCTCCTCGACGGTCGCCTCGTCGGCGCCGTCGGCGCGCAGCTCGGCGGCGTAGGCGTCGGGCTCGAGCGCCTCGTAGCGGATGTCGCGGTCGGTCGCGGCCGCGATGACGTCGACGGCCTCGCCGAACGACAGCGACGCGGGCCCGGTCAGCTCGTAGGTCCGGCCCTCGTGGCCCGGCGTGGTCAGGACGTGCGCGGCGACGGCGACGACGTCGGTGAGGTCGACGAACGCGTCCGCCACCTCGGCCTTCGCGGGCAGCGCGAGCCGCCCGGACCGCACCCCGGGCCCGAGCGCGTCCTCGGTGAAGCTCTGGACGAAGTTCGAGGCGCGCAGGACCGTGCCCCGCCCCGTCGCCGCGACCGCGCGCTCCGCCTCGACCATCGTGTCGCCGAAGCGTCCGTCGAAGTGCTCGAGACCGCGCCCGGAGATCATCGCCAGGCGCCGGACGCCGGCGGCGACCGCGGTGTCGACGAACGGCGCGATCGGCGTCGGGTCGCGGTACGGGGCCACGAGGTAGAGCGCGTCGGCGCCGTCGACCACCCCGGCCCACGTCGCCGGCTCGTCCCAGTCGAACCGCACCGGGCCCCGTCGTCCCGCCGCCCGGACCCGGTGCCCCGCGACGCGCAACGCCGCCGCGAGGCGCCGGCCCGACTTCCCCGTCCCGGCGAGGACCGCCACATCGTCTGCCATGACCCCAGGCTCGTCCGCGGTCGTCGTCCTGCCCATCGGCGCGACGCTCCGGCACCTTCGCGAGCGTCCACGCTCGACCCCCGACAGCGTCTAACCTCGAGGAGGTGGGGACGATCGACGCGCTGCTCGGGACGGTCCGCGTCGAGGAGCCCGCCCTGCGTGCCGACGCGCTCGCCCCCGGCCGGGCCACCGTCCCGACCGGCGACCGCTGGGCCCTCGTCGCCGTCGCGCGCGGGGAGGCGGACCTCGGCGACGGCGCGCTCCACCCCGGCGACGCCGTCCTCCTGCGCGGTGCCGGCCGCCTCGCCGCCCGGGTCGGCGACGAGGGCGTGACGCTGCTCGTCGCCGAGTTCGCGCTGCGGGGCGCCGCGCAGCGGCTGGCGCTGCTGCCCGCGCGCGCGGTCGTGCGTGCCGACTCGGAGTTCTGTCGTCTGCTCGTCGAGCGCGTCACCGACCAGCTCGACGCCGCGCCCACCAGCGACGTCGTCTCCACCCGCCTGCTCGACTGGCTCGTCACCGACACCGTGCGCGACGTCCTCGCCGAGGCGGCCGCGGAGGTGACGGCCACCGATCCCGGCGTCGCCGCCGCGCTCGCCGCCATCCACGACGACCCCTCCAGGGCCTGGACGGTCGCGCGCCTCGCCGCGCGTGCCGGGGTGAGCCGGGCGGCGTTCGCCCGCCGGTTCCGCGAGGAGGTCGGCACGTCGCCGCTGTCCTACCTGCGCGAGCACCGCTTCGACCTCGCCGAACGTGCCCTGGCCACCGAGCCCGACGCCACCGTCGCGGCGGTCGCCCGCCGCGTCGGCTACGCCAACCCCTTCAGCTTCAGCACCGCGTTCCACCGCCACCGCGGTCGGGCCCCGAGCGCGATGCGCCGCGCCGAGCCCTCGACGGCCCCGGGCTGACGGTCAGGCCGGGGTCTCGGGCTCGGCGGTGGCCTGCTTCGCCTTCTGCTCCCGCTGCGAGCGCACGCCGGACCTCACCGACACCAGCACGATGAGGCCGATGGTGATCCACAGGGCGTACCTGTCGATCGTGAGCACGGCGTCGACCGCGTGCTGGCCGATGCCGTAGCCGAGCCCGGCGACGAGGCCGGTCATGAGCGCCGCGCCCAGGGCGTCGAGGACCAGGAACGGCAGCAGCCGCACGCGCCCGAGACCGGCCAGGGCGAACACCGCGGCCCCCGGGACGCCGGGCAGCGACGCCCCGACGACGGCGAGCGCGGTGACCCACCTCGGGGCCGAGCGGATCCTCGCGACGACGCGCTGGGCCATGTCCCCGGGCGCCCACAGCGCGATGATCTTCTCGCCCCACCGGCGTCCGGCCAGCCAGAACAGCCAGTCGAACTTGATCATGCCGAAGGTCCCGGCGGCGATCACCAGCCACAGGTTCCCCTCGCCGATCCGGGCGAACGCGGCGCCCGCGCCGGTCGCGGAGAGGCTGCCGGTGAGGGCGGCGAGCGCGGTGGGGTGCGATGCCAGCAGGAACGGGCGCAGCGGCATCGTCGCCGCCATCGCGGCGAGGACACCGAGCGTCGCGAGGACCAGGACCTTGTCGCCACGCGACATCGGGTGGTCCCACGGCATGGCGTCGCGCCAGGCCTTCTTGGCCTGCGCGATCTCCTCGGCCGAGTAGTCCGCGGTCCGCCACCGGAAGCGCTTCGGCGCCGGCGCGGGCTCGGTCTGCTCGCCCTGCTGCTCGCGACTCGTGTCGGCGCCCGCGCCCGTCATGGTCTCGCTCCGTCCCCGATCGGTGACCCCGGGAGCTCCTCCCCGGTGTGGTCTCCACGATGGCCGAGCGGGGCTCGGGCGGCGTCCCTCGCCGGGACGACCTCACCGCCGGCCCTCCCCCGTGAGGAGGAGGCCCGGCGGCGGGAGGGTCGGCGGCTGGAGGGTCGGCGGGTGGGGCGTGGCTCAGGCCTGCGCGGCCACCCCGCGGGCGGGGGCCTCGTCCGGGCCGTCGAGGCCGCGGGTCAGCGTCTCGCTCATCGCCCAGCTGCTGCCCAGCGAGATCAGGGCGAGCAGGACGGTGAAGCCGGCGACCGCCATGAGGCTGCCCGTCCAGAGCACGAGCAGGCCGCAGATCGCGGGCGCGAGCCCGCCGACGATCGAGGCGAGCTGGTAGGAGAGCGAGGCCCCGCTGTAGCGCAGGTGGGTCGGGAAGAGCTCGGAGAAGTACGCCGACTGCGGCCCGTACACCGCGCTGCGGCAGGCCTGGACGACGAGCCCGCCGAGGATGAACAGCCCGACGACCCCGGTCTGCACGAGCAGGAAGTACGGGATCGAGAACACCGCGAGCAGCGCCATCCCCCCGAGGAAGAGCGGACGCCGGCCCAGGCGATCGGAGAGCAGCCCGAGCAGCAGGATCATCGGGATGTCCGACGCGGACAGGAACGTGTTCGCGCCGAGGATCGTGCTGCGCGTGTAGCCGAGCTCGGTGGTCGCGTAGGAGACGAGCCAGACCGAGCTGATGTAGAAGGTCGCGTTGGTGGCGACGAACGACCCGGCCGCCAGGAAGATCAATTTCGGGTGCTCGCGGAGCACCTGCAGCACCGGCAGCCGGCTCGCCTCGCGCCGCTCCTGGTCGCGGCGGAACACCGGGCTCTCGGCCACGGTCAGCCGGATCCACATCCCGACGGCGATGAGCACGGCGCTCGCGAGGAACGGGATGCGCCAGCCCCAGGCCTGGAAGGCGGGCTCGCTGACGGTCAGGTCGAGCACGAGGAACGAGCCGGTGCCCATGACGAGCCCGAGCGGCACGCCGACCTGGGGCCAGCTGCCGTAGAAGCCGCGCCGGTGGGGCGGAGCGTTCTCGACGGCCATGAGCGCGGCGCCGCCCCACTCGCCGCCGACCCCGAAGCCCTGGGCGAAGCGCAGCACGACGAGCAGGACCGGCGCGAGCACGCCGATCGTCGCGTACCCGGGCAGCAGCCCGATGCCGACCGTCGCCGCGCCCATGAGCAGCAGCGAGTACACGAGCATCGGCTTGCGCCCGACGCGGTCGCCGAAGTGCGCGAACACCGCGCCGCCGATGGGGCGGGCGATGAAGCCGGTGGCGAACGTGCCCAGCGCGGCGATGGTGCCGATCGCCGGGTCGGCGGCCGGGAAGAACACCTTGTTGAACACGAGCGCCGCGGCGGTGCCGTAGATGAAGAAGTCGAACCACTCGATGGTCGTGCCCACGAGGCTGGCGGCGGCGACCCGCCGCGGCACCCGCAGGGAGGGTCCCGCGCGGCCGCCCTCGACCGACTCCGTTCCGGACGCGTCGCTGGCCATGGGGTGCTCCTCGTCGTCGGGGTGCCCGGTCATGGAACGGCCCGCCCGGACCAGGGTCAAGGCTCGGCGGAGGAGTCGGTGACGAGACTGGGCCGTCGGCACGACGGCGCGCCGCCGTCACGGTGCGGTGTGCACACCTCGACGCTGCGTCGTCAGGAGCGTCGTCAGGAGCGTCGTCAGGAGCGTCGTCAGGAGCGCGGGAGCCAACGGGCGGCGGCGTCGGCGGCGTCGTCGGCCCCGGCGTTGAAGGCGATCGCGGCCTGCGGGGCGTGGCGGCGGACGAGGTCGACGACGCGCTCGAAGAACGCGAGCCGCGCCTCGTCGGTGCGGATGCCGCCGCCCACGACGACGCACGCGTAGGGCTCGGCGGCGAGGACCTCGGCGATCCGTGCGGCCAGCACGTCGGGGTCCTCGTCGTACGGGAGCAGCTCGTGACGCGCCGCGATGCCCCGCTCGACGAAGCGCCGCTCACCCGCCTCGATCTTCGCGACCACGGGCTCCGGGTCGTACCCCGGCACCGTGCGGGGGTCGAGCCCGAGGACCAGGACCTGCGTCGACGCCACGGCCCCCGATCGTGCCGGATGCCGGTCCCGGACCTCGAGGTGATGACCCGTCACGTCCGGCGGCGTCACCGCAGGCGGGGGAGCACGTCTCCGGCGAGCAGCTCGAGGGTGCGCTCACGGTCGGCGGACGCCGCGGCGGGCGCGATGACCACCGACGCAGCGCCGGCGTCGCGGTACTCCGCGAGGCGGGCCGCGACCTGCTCGGGGGTGCCGTGCGGGACGCAGGCGTCGACGATCCGGTCCATGTCCTGGCCGTAGGTGGCCGCGAGGACGTCGAGCGCGCGGCGGCGGGCGACGGCGGGGTCGGGGTCGACGGCGGTCCACGCGAAGTAGGCGCCGGTGACCGCGGCCGGGTCGCGGCCGCGGCGCTCGGCCTCCTCGCGGGCGGTGCGCAGGCCGCGGGCGACGCGGTCCGGGCTGCCGAGGTAGGGCATCCAGACGTCGCCGGCGCGCCCGGCGCGGCGCATCGACGCCTCGGAGCGCCCGCCGACCCAGATCGGCGGGCGCGGCCGCTGCAGGGGGAGCGGGTCGAGGGTCGCCGTGGTGCCGTCGACGTCGATCGCCTCGCCCGCGAACAGGCGCCCGAGCACGTCGAGGCCCGCGTCGGTGCGCCGTCCGCGCTCGCGCACCGGGACGCCGCACGCCGTGAACTCCACGGGGTTCTCGCCGCCCACGCCGACGCCGAGCTCGAAGCGCCCGCCGGAGACGCGGTCCAGGGTGGTCGCCATCTTCGCGGCGAGCGGCGCGGGGTAGAGCGGCAGCAGCGTCACCGCGGTGAGCAGCCGCACCCGGCTGGTCACCGATGCGGCCGCGGCGAGGGTGACGAACGCGTTGGCCGTCGGGCTGCCGAAGAGCACGTGCTCGCCGGCGGCGACGATGTCGAAGCCCTGCTCCTCGGCACGCCGGGCATCGGCCGCCTCCATCGTCGGCGGCATCATCAGCCCGACCCTCACGAGAGTCCCGCGCGGGAGAGCACCGCCGCCGCCATCCGCAGGTGCACGTCGTCGACCATCTCGCCGTCGACCACCCCGACCCCCGACCTGCCCGCCTCGATGACGAGCCGGGCGTGGGCGATCTCGTCGTCGGTCGGGGTGAACGCCTCGTGGGCCAGCGCGACCTGGGAGGGGTGGATGCAGATCTTGCCGTCGTAGCCGAGGTCCCGCCCGACGGCGGCGTCGGCGCGGAACGCGTCGGCGTCGTGCGCCGCGACGACGGCCTGGTCGAGCAGCCCGACCCCGCCCATCGCGCCCGCGAGGACCACCTCGCTGCGCGCGTGCAGCACCTCGAGCGACCCCGCGGTGCGCCGCCCGCCGACCGAGGCGATGTAGTCCTCGGCGCCGAAGTAGGCGGCGAGCAGGTCGCCGCCCGTGAGGATCTCCCGGCACCGGCCGATGCCGCGCGCGCTCTCCAGCCCGCCGATGACCGGCAGGTCGAGGCGCGAGCGCAGGTCCGCGAGCTGCTCGGGCGACTCGAGCTTGGGCAGCACGACTCCCTGCGCCGCCGACGCCGCGACCGCGGCGACGTCGTCGACGTACCAGGGCGTCGTCGGGCCGTTGACGCGGACGAGCACGAGGGTGTCCGACGCGGGCAGCTCCGCGATCGCCGCGACGGTGGCCTCGCGCGCGGTCTCCTTGTCGGCCGCGGCGACGGCGTCCTCGAGATCGACGGCCACCGCGTCGGGCGACCAGCGCGGCACCTTGGCGACCATGTCGGGCCGCGCCCCGGGCACGAACAGCAGGCTGCGCGGCACCCTCACGCGGGCCTCCGGTGCATCAGTCCGGTGCGCCGGCAGCGGCACACCAGCTCGTCGCGCTGGTTGTACGCGCGGTGCGCGAACACCACGATCCCGGCGTCGGGCCGCGACCCCGACGCGCGCGCCGACACGATCTCCGTCTCCACCCGCACGGTGTCACCGTGGAACACCGGCGCCGGGAACGCCACGTCGTCGAGCCCGAGCTGGGCGACGATCGTGCCCAGCGTCAGCTCCGGTACCGACAGCCCGACCACCAGGGCGAGGGTGAACATGCTGTTGACCAGCGGCCGCCCGAACTCCGTGGTCGCCGCGTACGCGTGGTCGAGGTGCAGCGGCGCCGGGTTCATCGTCATCGTCGTGAACAGGACGTTGTCGGTCTCGGTGACCGTGCGCCGGGTCGCGTGCTCGACGACGAGGCCCTCGGTGAGGTCCTCGAACCACAGTCCGCTCACGCGTTCACCGCCGCCGCGAGCGTCTCCAGGCTGCCCGGGTCCTCCAGCGCGCTGGTGTCGCTGCGCGCCTCGCCGTGCAGCAGGACCTCGCGCATCAGGCGCCGCATGATCTTGCCGGTCCGGGTCTTCGGCATCGCCGCGGTGACGACGACGCGGTCGGGCCGGGCGATGCCGCCGATGGTGTCGGCGACGAGCGTGCGCACCTCGTCGGGCACGTCGTCGGCGCTCCCGCCGGTGACGGTCACGAACGCGACCGGCACCGTGCCCTTGGTGGGGTCGGGGATCCCGACGACGGCCGCCTCCACCACGCGCGGATGCGTGGTCACCACGGCCTCGATCTCCATGGTCGACAGGCGGTGCGCGGCGACGTTGATGACGTCGTCGGCGCGCCCGAGCACCCACAGGTGCCCGTCGGTGTCGACGACCGCCTCGTCGTTCGTGGCGTAGCGGCCGGGGAAGCGCCCGAAGTAGGTCGACAGGTAGCGCTCGTGGTCGTCCCACACGGTGCGGGCGAGCGTCGGGAACGGGCGGGTCATGACGAGGTTGCCCTTGACCCCCGCCGGCACCTCGTGGCCCTCCTCGTCGACCACGGCGAAGGCGTGCCCGGGCACCGGTGTGCCCGCCGAGCCGGCCTTGAGGTCGTCGACGCCGGTGACGGGGTAGGTCCACGTCGACCCGGTCTCGGTCTGCCCGTAGGCGTTGACGACCGGGACGCCGTAGGTCTCGGTCGCCCAGGTGAAGGTCTCGCCGTCCAGCGGCTCGCCCTGCACCGTGATCAGCGCGAGCCGGGGCAGCGGGTGGGCGGCGGCCAGCTCGTCGCCGAACTTGCGCAGCGTCCGCAGCACCGTCGGCGCGCACAGCACCTGGGTGACGCCGTGCCGTTCGCAGATGTCGTAGAACCGCGAGGGACCGGGCGTGTCCAGCGCGCCCTCGTAGCAGGCGATCGTCGCGCCGTGGGCGAGCCCGCCGATCACGGCCTGGATCGGGAAGGTCAGCCAGCCGACGTCCGCGGCCACCCAGTAGACGTCGCCCTCGGCGGGCCCGGCCTGCCAGTGCACGTTGGCCCAGGTCCCGAGCAGGAAGCCGCCGACGGAGTGCACGACGCCCTTGGGGCGCGACTCGGTGCCGCTCGTGAAGATCAGGAACGCGGGCTCGTTGGGGTCGAGGGCGACGGTCGGGGCGCCCTCGGGGTGCTCGGCGAGCAGCGTCGTGTACGAGACCTCGCCCGGCCGCAGCTCGACGTCGCGCCGCGTGCGGTCGACCACCACGACGCTCTCGACGGTCGGCGCGTCCGGCCGCGCGGCGCGCAGGGTCTCGAGCAGCTCGACCGGCCTGCCGCGGCGGTAGATGGCGTCGGCGACGACCACGACCTTGGCGCGGGCCGCCGCCAGCCGCGCGGCGACGGCGTCGCGCCCGAACCCGGAGAACAGCACCGTGTAGATCGCGCCGATCTTGTTGCAGGCGTGGATCGCCGTGAACGCCTCGACGAGGTTGGGCATGTACACCGCGACGACGTCGCCGTGGGCGATCCCGAGCGAGCGCAGCCCGCCGCCGAGGCGGTCGACCTCGTCGGCGAGCTCCGCGTAGGTCAGCGTCCGCGTGTCGCCCGGCTCGCCCTCCCACACGACGGCGGGCCGGCCGGCGGTCGCCGGGTCCTCGGCCCACCGGTCGACGCAGTTGTCGGCGACGTTGATGCGCCCGCCCTCGAAGTAGCGGAAGTCGCCGAGCTCGCCCGTGCGCACGGTCTGCCACGGGGTCAGCCACCGGTGCCGGCCGGCGACCCAGGCCCAGTAGTCGTCGGGGTCGCGGTCGTGGAGCGCGCGGGCCTCGGCGAGCTCGGCCGCCCGCTCGGGAGAGCGCCACCGCTCGTCGAGGGGCTGCAGCGGCGCGGAGATCAGCGTGGCCAGGGTGTCGCGATCATCCATGATCGTTGCTCCTGCATCGGGGACTAGACAGGGCTGACGGGGTGGTGACGGCGCCCGCGGGTCCGGGTCCAGCCGTCGGCGTGCCGCAGGCGCGCGACCAGCTCGCCGCGCAGCTCCTCGCCGGGTACGACGGCGTCGACGACGAGCTCGTCGCCCATGCGCAGCAGGTTGACCTCCGCGCGGTGCTCCTCGACGCGCGTGGCGACGAACGCCGCGCGCTCGTCCGGGTCCGCGATCTCGGCGATCTTGCCGGCGTAGACGGCGTTGACCGACGCCTCCGGTCCCATCGCGCCGATGAACGCGCTGGGCAGCGCGAGGGTGGCACGGGGCTCGAACCCGGGCGCGCACATCGCGTAGTAGCCCGCGGCGTAGGCCTTGCGCAGCACGACGGTGAACTTCGGGACCTCGGCCGACGACATCGCGGTGATCATCTTCGCGCCGTGGCGGATGATGCCCTGGCGCTCCACCGCGACGCCGACCATGAACCCGGGCACGTCCTGCAGGAAGAGCAGCGGGACGTTGAAGGCGTCGCAGAGGCTGATGAACCGGGCGGCCTTGTCGGCGGAGTCGACGTGGATCGCGCCGCTGCGCACGCGCGGCTGGTTGGCGACGAGCCCCACGACCCGCCCCTCGAGCCGGGCGAACCCGACGACGATCTCGGGGGCCCAGTCGGGCTTGACCTCGAAGAACGAGCCGCCGTCGACGAGCCGGTCGATCACCGCGGTGACGTCGTAGCCGACGGTCGGGTCCTCGGGCACCAGGCCGTCCCAGCCGGTGGCCTCGGGCTCCCTCGGTTCGGCGCTCGGCGGGGACGCGTCGAAGTGGTCGGGGAGGTAGGAGAACAGCAGCCGGGCGGCAGCGATCGCCTGCCAGTCCTCGTCGAACACCGCGTCGCCGCAGCCCGAGACCTCGGCGTGCATCCGCGCGCCGCCCATCTCCTCCGCGGTGGTGCGCTCGCCGGTGACCTTCTCGGCCACGCGCGGCGAGGCGAGGTACATCGACGCCTGCCCGTCGACCATGCCGACCCAGTCGGTGAAGGCGGGCATGTAGGCCCCGCCGGCGGCCGACGGTCCGTGCAGGCAGCAGATCTGGGGGACGCGCCCGGACAGCGCGACCTGGAGGTGGAAGATCCTCGAGGCGCCCCGGCGGCCGGGGAAGAAGCCCATCTGCTCGGTGAGTCGCCCGCCCGCCGAGTCGACGAGGTAGAAGACGGGCAGCAGGTCGCGGTCGGCGCGCTCGAGGATGCGGATCTGCTTCTCGCACGTCCGCTCGCCCCACGAGCCGGCCTTGACGCCGAAGTCGTGGGCGATCACCGCGACCGGGCGCCCCTCGACCGTGCCCACCCCGGTGACGACACCGTCGGCCGGCATGCCGGGCGTGCTCGCCGACGCCAGCACGCCGTCCTCGACGAAGCTGCCCCGGTCGAGCAGCACGGCGAGGCGCTCGCGCACCGGCAGCTTGTCCGGCCACCGGCCGGTGTCGCCGCCCTCGCGGGCCCGCGCCGCGGCCGCGAGCACGTCGTCGCCCGAGGGAGGTGCCGGCGTCCCGGGGGGAAGGGGCGCCGGCACCTCCCACGGAGGAGGAGCGCCGTGGGCGTTGGCCGTCCCCGTCACGGGAGACGCAGCTCGTCGGAGCTCGACCCGTGACCGGGCACGAGCCGCTTGCCGAGGATCTCCAGCTGGATCTCGTCGGTCCCGCCGCCGATGCGCAGGATGCGCACGTCGCGGTGGTGGCGCGCGACCGGCGTCTCCTCGAGGTAGCCGGCGCCGCCGAAGAGCTGGACCGCCTCGTCGACGATCCACGCCGCCGCCTTGGCCGCGAAGTACTTCGCGGCGGCGACCGAGCGGTCGGCCTCGGGGTGGCCGCGGTCGAGGCGGTCGGCCGCCTTGTAGGTCATGACGCGGGCGGCCTCGAGCTCGATCTCCATCGCGGCGAGACGGTGGCGGATCGCCTGGCGCGCGGTCAGCGGCTCGCCCGCCACCTCGCGTCCGCGCACGTACTCGGTGACGGTGTCGAGCGCCTCGGCGGCGTGGCCGACGCCCATCGCGGCGAGCGCGACGCGCTCGAGCTGGAACGCGGCCATGATCTGGTGGAAGCCGCGGCCCTCGACGCCCAGCACCGCGTCCTCGCCGAGCTCCACCCCGTCGAGCACGACCTCGCGGGTGTCCGACGAGTGCCAGCCCATCTTCGCCAGCGGGGCGCCCGTCGACAGCCCGGGCGTCCCGGCGGGCACCACGAACGTCGTGATGCCGCGGTGGCCGCCACCCGGATCGGTCTTCGCACCGACCACCAGCACGTCGGCGAGACCGGCGTTGGTGATGTACATCTTGCGGCCGTCGAGCACCCACCCGTCGTCGGTGCGGCGGGCCCGCGTGGTGATGCCCGCGACGTCGGAGCCGGCACCGGGCTCGGTGACGGCGATGGCGGCGATCGCCTCGCCGGCGGCGAGCGCCGCGACCCAGCGCTCGCGCTGCTCGGTGGTGCCGTACCGGACGATGTGCGGGGCGGCCATGTAGGCGCTGACCAGCGCGCTCACCGCGATGCCGCCGCACGCCCGGGAGAGCTCCTCCGCGAGCACGGCGACCGCGGTCGCCTCGCCGCCCGAGCCTGCGGACCCACCGAGGTCCTCGGGGGTCAGCAGACCGAGCAGGCCCGCACCGCCGAGCTCCTTCCACAGGCGCTCGGGCGGGCGTCCCTCGCGCTCGGCCTCCGCGACGACGGGCCGGACGCGCTGGTCGGTGAAGGCCCGACACGTCGCCCGGAAGTCCTCGTGCACGTCGTCGAGGTCGTGGGACACGCTGCTCCTTGCTTCGACCGACCGGTCGGGCGAAAGTACCCCACGTCACACACGTTCGGTCAAGACGTGCGCGGGGAACGGGGAGCGCGATGGCGGCACGGGGGAGCGGCGGGGGCAGTCGCGCCGACGAGCAGCGGCAACGGATCCTCGCCGGCGCCGTCGCCGTCTTCAGCCGCCGCGGGTACCGCGCGGCGTCGATGAACGAGGTCGCCGACCAGGTCGGCCTGCGGAAGCCGACGCTGTACCACTACGTCCGCACCAAGCAGGACCTGCTCGTCGCGGTCTACGAGGAGGTCCTCGACGAGAGCCTGGCGAGCGCGCGGCGGATCGTCGCCGCGGCGCCGTCGGCGCGGGAGGCCGTGCGCGAGCTCCTCGTCGAGCGCGTCCGGTACACCTGCGAGCACCGCGACCTGCTGACGATCTGCTTCCACGAGGAGTCGGCGCTGCCGCCCGAGCTCGCCGAGCCGATCCTCGAGCGCCGCCGCGAGTTCGAGCGCGTGGTGCGCGACGCCGTGGCGGCCTACCTGCGCGAGTCGGGGCGGGCCCTGCCGATGTCGGTCGGGACCTACGTCAGCACCTGTCTCGGCGCCGCGAACTGGACCTACAAGTGGTTCGACCCTGCCGGTCCGCGCTCGCCGCGCGAGCTCGGGGAGGACGTCGCATCGGTGCTGGTGGGCATCCTCGACGGCTGATCCCGGCCGCGGTGCTGCTCACGGTGTGTCCTCGAAGACCGGCGCGCGCTCCTCGAACCCCGCGGTGACCGCCTCGACCTGGTTCGGGCTGCCGATCAACGCGCCGATCTCGGTCTGCTCGGCGGCGAAGCCGGTGGCGAGGTCGACCCGGCCCGCAGCGTCGAGCAGGCGCTTGGCCGCGCGCACCGCGTGCGGGCTGCGGCCGGCGATCTCGCGGGCGAGCGCCAGGGCGGCCCCGAGGGGGTCGTCGTCGGTGCGCGTGCACAGCCCGAGCGCGGCGGCCTCGGTACCGCTGACGACCCGCGCGGTCAGGGTCAGCTCCTTGGCGACGTCCCGGCCGACGAGCTCGGGCAGCACCTGCGTCCCGGTCATGTCGGGGATGAGGCCCCACGTGACCTCCATGACCGACAGGCGCGCGTCGGGGGCGACGATGCGGATGTCGGCGCCGAGCGCGATCTGCAGCCCCCCGCCGAGCGCGTTGCCGCGGATGGCCGCGATCACCGGGACCTCGAGCTCCGCCCACACCCACGCCGCGCGCTGTCCCGTCGCCCGCGCCGGCCCGTCGGTGGGCGGGAGCTGCGCCGACGCCGAGAGCCGCTCGCCGTTCGCCATCGCCCGGAACGAGCCGAAGTCGAGGCCGGCGCAGAAGTCGGGGCCCTCGCCGGAGAGCACGGCGACCCGCACCGACCGGTCCTTCCGCAGGGCCTCGCCCGCGTGGACGAGCCCCTCGAACATGGCCGGGTCGAGGGCGTTGCGCTTCTTGGGCCGCGACAGTCGCACGTCGGCGACGCCGTCGACGAGCTCGACCCGCACGCGTTCCTGCTCGCTCATGCGCCGCGACGCTACTTGAACGATCGTTCAGGTGGCGAGACGCTGACGGCCATCGCGTCCTGACACCGCGCAGACACGGAGGAGGTCGGTGTGGACTTCGCACTCCCGGCGGAGCTGACCCGGCGGCTCGACGCGCTCGACGACTTCATCGAGCGCGAGATCGTCCCGCTGCAGGAGCAGGACGACAACCAGCGGTTCTTCGACCACCGGCGCGAGTACGCCCGCACCGACTTCGAGAACGGCGGCGTCCCGCGGCCCGAGTGGGAGGAGCTGCTCGGCGAGATGTTCCGCCGTGCCGACGCGGCGGGGTGGCTGCGCTACGGGCTGCCGACGGAGGTGGGTGGCTCCGACGGCACGAACCTCGACATGGCGGTGATCCGCGAGCACCTCGCGCACCGCGGGCTGGGCCTGCACAACGACCTGCAGAACGAGTCGTCGGTGGTCGGCAACTTCCCGTTCGCGCACATGCTCATGGCGTTCGGCACCGACGCGCAGCGCGAGGAGTTCCTCGAGCCGATGCTCACCCGCACGGCGCGGCTGGGCTTCGGCCTCACCGAGCCCGACCACGGCAGCGACGCCACGTGGATGGAGACCCGCGCGGTCCGCGACGGCGGCGACTGGGTGATCAACGGCGCGAAGCGCTGGAACTCCAACATGCACGCGGCGACCCACGACGTCGTCTTCGCCCGCACCTCGGGCCACGACGGCGACGCGCGCGGGATCACCGCGTTCTTCGTCCCGACCGACACCCCGGGCTTCTCGGTCGACTTCCACTGGTGGACGTTCAACATGCCCACCGACCACGCCGAGGTGAGCCTGCACGACGTGCGGGTCCCCGACGAAGCGGTCTTCGGCGAGGAGGGCGAGGGGCTGGCCGTCGCGCAGACGTTCGTCCACGAGAACCGTATCCGCCAGGCCGCGTCGGGCGTCGGCGCGGGTCAGTACTGCATCGACTGCAGCGTCGCCCACGCCCGCGAGCGGCGGACGTTCGGCGCGCCGCTGGCCACCCGCCAGGCGATCCAGTGGCCGCTGGTGGAGCTGCAGACCGAGGGCGAGATGCTGCGCGGGCTGGTCCGCAAGACGGCGTGGGAGCTCGACCGCGTCCCGCACATGGAGATCAGCGACCGCGTCTCGATGTGCAACTACCGCGCCAACCGCTTCGTGTGCGACGCCGCCGACCGCGCCATGCAGGTGCACGGCGGTCTCGGCTACTCGCGGCACACCCCGTTCGAGCACATCTACCGCCACCACCGCCGCTACCGGATCACCGAGGGCGCGGAGGAGATCCAGATGCGCAAGGTCGCGGCGTACCTGTTCCGTTTCGCGGGCCCGAACAAGCAGCGGTGATGGGCGACGACCTGGGTGACCAGCTGGCACGACGCCTCGGCGAGGTCACCGGCTCCGACGTCCGGGTCGACGGCCTGCGCCGGCTGACCGCCGGGGCCAGCCGCGAGACGTGGTCGTTCACCGCCACCGATCCCACCACCGATCCCGCCACCGCCCCCTCCGGCCCGCGCGCCCTCGTGCTGCGCCGCGACCCGCCGGGCGACGACCGCCCCGAGGGCATGGCGCTCGAGGCGGCGTCGCTCGCGGCGGCTGCGGCCGCGGGCGTCCCCGTCCCACCGCTGGTCGACAGCGGCGGCGACCCCGCGGTCGTCGGGGCGCCCTACCTGGTCACCGAGCACGTCGACGGCGAGACGATCGGGCCCCGCATCCTGCGCGAGGAGCGCTTCGCCGCCGCCCGCGAGGGCCTGGCCGCGGAGCTCGGCCGCACGCTCGCCCGCATCCACGCGGTCCCGCTCGACGCCGTCCCCGGGCTCCCGGCGGGCGACCCCGTCGAGGACCTGCGCGCCACCTACGACGCGCTCGACGAGCCCCTGCCGACCGTCGAGATCGCCCTGCGCCGGCTCGACCGGCACCGTCCCGACCCGGTCCCCGACGCCCTCGTCCACGGCGACTTCCGGCTCGGCAACCTCATCGTCGACGAGTCCGGGCTGGCCGCGGTGCTCGACTGGGAGCAGGTCCACCGGGGCGACCCGCGCGAGGACCTCGGGTGGCTGTGCGTCAAGTGCTGGCGCTTCGGCTCGCCGCTGCCCGTCGCGGGCCTCGGGACGATCGACGAGCTGCTCGACGGCTACGCCGAGGTCGCCGGGGTGCGCCCCGACCCCGGGGCCGTGCGCTGGTGGCAGGTCCACCGCACCACGTGGTGGGCGCTGGGGTGCCGACGCATGGCCGGGCGTCACCTGGCGGGGGAGACGCCCTCGGTCGAGCTCGCCGCGATCGGCCGTCGCGTCGCCGAGCAGGAGCACGACCTGCTGCTCCTGCTCGGGCTGCCCGCCGGGCCGGGCCCCGAGGTGCCGGCCGCGCCGCGCTCCGACCTGCAGGGACGGCCCGGCGCGGGCGACCTCGTCGAGGCCGTCGCCGGCTTCCTGCGCGACGAGGTCATGGCCGCCGGCGACGAGCGCCTCGCCTTCCTCGGCCGCGTCGCGGCCAACGTCCTCGACGGCGTCGCGCGGGAGCTGGCGCTCGGCCCGGAGCTGGAGCGCCGCCACCGCGAGCGGCTCGCCGCGTTGGGTTTCGCCGACCAGGCCGGGCTCGCGGCGGCGATCCGCCGCGGCGCGGTCGACGACACCGACCCCGAGGTGCTCGCGGCCGTCCGCGCCGCGGTGACCGACAAGCTGGCCGTCGCCAACCCGCGCTACCTGTTCCGGCCGGGCTGACGTTGCGCTGAACGACCGTTCAGGGAGAGGCTCGCGGGCGTGCGCACCGTGGCGACCGGGCTGGGCTTCCCGGAGGGACCCGTCGCCCTGGCGGGCGGTGACGTCCTCGTCGTCGAGATCCGGCGGGGCACGCTGACCCGCGTCGCGCCCGACGGGACGACGGCCGTGGTCGCCGAGCTCGGCGGCGGTCCCAACGGCGCCGCGATCGGTCCGGACGGCGCGGTGTACGTCTGCAACAACGGCGGCTTCACCTGGCACGACCGCGACGGGATCACCGCGCCCGGCCACCAGCCCGCGGACTACGTCGGCGGGAGCATCCAGCGGGTCGAGCTGGACGGCCCCGCCGTCGGGAGGGTCACCGAGCTCTACACGGCGTGCGAGGGGCGCCCGCTGCGCGGGCCCAACGACATCGTCTTCGACACCGACGGCGGGTTCTGGTTCACCGACATCGGCAAGAGCCGCGAGCGCGACCGCGACACCGGGGCGCTGTACTACGCGCGCCCGGACGGGTCGTCGATCACCGAGGTGGTGCACCCGCTGACCCAGCCCAACGGGGTCGGCCTCTCGCCCGACGGCGCGCGGCTCTACGTCGCCGAGACGGTGACGGGGCGGGTCTGGGCGTGGGACGTCGCGGGCCCGGGACGCCTGGCGCGCACCGCGGAGCCCGTCGGCCCGCGCGGCGCCGCGCTCCTGCACGGGCTCGGTGGCTACCAGATGCTCGACTCGCTCGCGGTCGACGGCGAGGGCAACGTCTGCGTCGCGACCCTGATGACGGGGGCGATCAGCGTGATCGCGCCGGACGGCACGCTGCGGCGGCAGATGCCGGTGCCCGAGCACGATCCCTACGTCACGAACATCTGCTTCGCCGGCGCCGCGTCGCGCACGGCCTGGGTGACGTCCTCGGGGCGGGGCGTGCTCTACACCCTGGAGTGGGACGGCCCCGGACTCGACCTCGCGTACACGGCCTAGAAAGGACAGCGCATGGCCTGGGACTTCTCCACCGAGCCCGAGTTCGAGGCGCAGCTCGCGTGGATGCGCACGTTCGTCCGGGAGGAGATCCTCCCGCTCGAGACCCTCGACCTCGACGGGGAGACGCTGGCGCGGGCGACGGCGCCGCTGAAGGCGGAGGTCAAGGCGCGCGGGCTGTGGGCCGCGCACCTGCCGCCGGAGCTCGGCGGGGGCGGGTTCGGCCAGGTCAAGCTCGGGCTGATGCACGAGATCCTCGGGCAGTGCCAGTACGCCCCGGCGGTGTTCGGCAACAACGCGCCGGACTCGGGCAACGCGGAGCTGCTCGCCCTCGGCGCGAACGACGACCAGAAGAAGCGCTGGATGGAGCCGCTGCTCGACGGGGAGCTGCGCAGCGCGTTCTCGATGACCGAGCCGAACGCCGGCGCCGACCCGACGCTGCTGACCACCCGGGCCGAGCGCGTCGGCGACGAGTACGTCGTCAACGGGCACAAGTGGTTCACGTCGAACGGGTCGGTGGCCGACTTCCTCATCCTCATGGCCGTCACCGACCCCGACGCGGCGCCGCGGCGGCGGGCGTCGATGTTCGTCGTCCCCACCGACACCCCCGGCGTGGAGGTCCTGCGCGACATCCCGACGATGGAGCACCCCGAGGAGCGCACCGGCCGGCCCGGCGGGCACGCCGAGGTGATCTACCGCGACGTGCGCGTGCCCGCCGAGAACCTCATCGGCGCGGAGGGCGACGGCTTCCTGCTCGCCCAGAAGCGGCTGGGGCCCGGGCGCATCCACCACTGCATGCGCTGGCTGGGGCAGTCGCAGCGCGCCTTCGACATGCTCTGCGAGCGGGCGGTGTCGCGGTACACGCACGGGTCGGTGCTCTCGGAGAAGCAGATGGTCCAGGACTGGATCGCGACCTCGACCGCCGAGATGACCGCCGCGCGGCTGATGACGCTGCAGGCCGCCTGGAAGATGGACCAGGGCGGCACCGAGGCGGCGCTCACCGACATCGCGATGATCAAGTTCTTCGGCGCGACGGTGCTCTACAACGTCATCGACCGGGCGATCCAGGTGCACGGCTCGCTGGGCTTCACCACCGACCTGCCGCTCGAGGGCATGTACCGCCACGCCCGCGCGGCGCGGATCTACGACGGGCCCGACGAGGTCCACAAGGTCACCGTCGCCCGCCGGGTGCTGCGCGGCTACGAGCCCCGCGAGGTGCCGAGCGAGCACGTGCCGACCCGCCGCGAGGAGGCGAAGCGGAAGTTCGCGCACCTCCTGGACGCCGCTGCCGTGGGCAGCTAGTAGTTGTCCACGACCGATCGAAGGAGACCCGAACGATGATCGCTGTGGGAGAGAAGATCCCCGACGTGCCGCTGACGACGGTGGACGCCGCGGGGAACACCGAGTCCGTGCGCTCCGGAGAGCTCTTCGCGAGCGGGCGGAGCGTGCTGTTCGGCGTCCCCGCCGCGTTCAGCCCGACGTGCAGCGACGCGCACCTCCCGGGCTTCGTGGCCAGGGCCGGCGAGATCTCGGACAAGGGCGTCGACCGGATCGTGTGCGTCTCGGTCAACGACCCGTTCGTCATGGGCGCCTGGGCGAGGGATCAGCAGGTCCACGGCGTCACCATGCTCGCCGACGGGTCCGCCCTGTTCGCGAAGGCGATGGGCACCGACATGGACGCCACGGACTTCGGGCTCGGGATCCGGTCGCAGCGCTACGCGGCGGTCATCGAGGACGGCACGCTGACCTGGATCGACGTGGAGGACGCGCCGCCGGACCACGAGAAGTCCACCGCCGAGGTGGTGCTGACCAAGCTCTGAGGCGAGCTCTGAGGCAGGGGTGCGGCGCTACCGGCAGTCGACGATCCGCCGCGCGATGGCCGTGTAGCGCTCGACCAGCTCGGGGACGCCGACCCCACCGTCGGGCTCGTACCACTGGGCGATGGCGTTGCACGCGGCGACGACGGCTCGGCGCGCGTCGTCGGGGTGCTCGCAGCGGAACACACCGCGGGCGACGCCGTCGTCGACGAGGTCGGCCCACAGCTTCGACGCCGCGGCGCGCAGGCCGTCGAGGCGCTCGCGGTTCTCGGGGTCGAGGTTGCGCCACTCGGAGGCGGCGATGGTGCTCTCGACCTGCCGGCTGACCCGGTACTCGATCGTCGCGCGCACCAGCGCGCGCAGACGGGCGGCGGGGTCGTCGCCGGCGTCGCGCAGGGCCTCGTCGCAGCGGCGGAAGTACTCCTCGGTGCTCTCCTCGACGAGCGCGGTGAGCAGCTCCTGCTTGCCGGCGTGCCAGTGGTAGAGCGCCGAGAGCGACAGGCCGGCCCGCGCGGCGATGTCACGGATCGAGGTCCCGTGGTAGCCGCGCTCCGCGAAGCTCTCGCGGGCGGCGCGCGTGATGGCCTCCCGCCCGCCCCCGCGCGGCACCGCCGCCGGGCTGGTCATCGCGACAGCATAGGACGACTCGACCCCCGAACGATCGATCGATAGGTTCCGGACGTCATCTGCTGTCCGGGGACGGAGCCGCGCACATGGACGACGAGGTCCTGCTCACCCGGCGGGAGGGCGGCATCCTCACGCTCACCCTCAACCGCCCGCACCGCAAGAACGCGCTGGACGCCGCGCTCTGGGAGGCGCTGCACACCCAGCTCGGCGCGGTGCGCCGGGACCCGGACGTGCGCGCGGTCGTCATCACCGGGGCGGGCGGCGACTTCTGCGCCGGCGCCGACCTCTCCGGCGCGCGCGAGGGCCACCCGCTCGACCGGATGCGGTTCGTCAACGACGTCGCCCTGCTGCTGCACGAGCTGCCGGTGCCGACCGTCGCGGCCGTCGACGGTGTCGCGGTCGGGGCGGGCTGGAACCTCGCCCTGGGCTGCGACCTCGTCGTCGCGACGCCCCGCTCGCGGTTCTCCCAGATCTTCGCCAAGCGCGGGCTCTCGCTCGACTTCGGCGGGTCGTGGCTGCTCCCGCGCCTGGTGGGGATGCAGCAGGCCAAGCGGCTCGCCCTGCTCGCCGAGATGATCGACGTCGACGAGGCGCTGCGGCTCGGGCTCGTGACGTGGGTGGTCCCGGTCGAGGAGATCGAGGCGTATGCAGCCGAGCTGGCGGGCCGGCTGGCGGCGATGGCGCCGGTCGCGGTGTCGCAGTCGAAGGCGCTGCTGCACGAGAACGCCGACCGTCCGCTGCGCGACGCACTGGCGAGCGAGGCCCGGGCGCAGTCGGTCAACTTCGCCACCGAGGACGCCCCCGAGGCGTTCGCCGCCTTCAACGAGAAGCGCGACGCGACGTTCACCGGCCGGTGGGCGGTCAGGTGAGCGGTCTGTTCGACCTCACCGGCCACGTCGCGCTCGTGACCGGCGGGAACTCGGGGATCGGGCTCGGCATGGCCCGGGGCCTCGCGCAGTGCGGTGCGGACGTCGCGATCTGGGGCACGAACCCCGACCGCAACGCGGCGGCGGTCGAGGAGCTGGCGGCGCACGGCACCCGCGTGCGGTCCTGGCGCTGCGACGTCGGCGACGAGGACGACGTCGAGGCCGCCTTCGCCGGCGTGCTCGAGCACTTCGGCCGCGTCGACTCGTGCTTCGCCAACGCCGGGATCAGTGGCTCGGGGAGCCGGTTCGTCGACACGACGCTGGAGGAGTGGCGCCGCGTGACGCGCGTCGACCTCGACGGCGCGTTCCTGACCCTGCGGGCCGCGGCGCGGCACATGGTCGACCGGGGCGGGGGCGGGGTGCTCGTCGGCACGTCGAGCGTGTCGACGGTCCACGGCGCGCCCCGCAACCAGGCGTACGCCGCGAGCAAGGCCGGGCTGACCGCGATCATCAAGGGCCTGGCGATCGAGCTCGCGCGCCACGGCGTCAACGCGCACTCGCTGGTCGTGGGCTGGACCGAGACGCCGCTGGCCTCGCGCACGCTGCACGACGAGCGATTCGAGCGCGCCGTGATGCCGCGCATGCCGCAGCGGCGCTGGGGTGTGCCCGACGACTTCGCGCGCCTCGCCGTCTACCTCGCGGGCGGGGCGGGCGGGTTCCACACGGGCGACGAGATCGTCGTCGACGGCGCGTACTCGATCTTCTAGATCTGGACGCGGCCGGCGGGGTGGGGGAGCCTGCCGGTCATGACTCCGGAGCAGGTCGCCCGGGCCCAGGGCGAGCAGGACGCCTCGGCCGCCGTCGCCGACGAGGAGCGCTGGCGCATCGCCGGCGGCGGGATGCTCACCGTGCACCCCGTCGAGGCGTGGGTCCCCCGCGCCCACCGCCGCGCCTACCTCGACGGCGCCGCCAGCGTCCTGGGCTACCGCCCCCTGGTCCTCGGCTGACCCCCATGTGAGTAGTCGGCGCGCCTATACGCGTGTCAACTGCTCACGACGGGGCGGACGCAACCTGCCTGCAACCCTGCCGCCGCGAGGCGTGATCGGCTTCACTGTCTCCCACGCAGGAGGACGGTGGGCGGAGGCGGGCGCCGCCCACGGTCGACACGGGACGTCGCCCGGTGAAGAGAGGCAGCAGTGACGCAGACGGTGGAGAGCGGCCGCACCGAGACCGACCGGCGGGTGAGCAGCTGGCTCTCGGACTTCGCCGACGCGGTGTCGGCCGGGGACGCGGAGCGGGCCGGGGCGCTGTTCGCGGACGAGTCGTACTGGCGCGACCTGGTGTCGTTCACCTGGAACCTGATCACGGTGGAGGGCCCGTCCGGCGTCGCCGGGGTGGTGGGCTCGGAGGCCGCGCGTCAGGTGGCCCCGGTGAGCTTCGAGGTCACGGGCGAGCCGACCGAGGCGGACGGGGTCACCGAGGCGTGGCTGACGTTCGAGACCGCGATCGGGCGGGGCAGCGGGCACCTGCGGCTGAACAGCGACGGGAAGGCGTGGACGCTGCTGACCACGCTCGACGAGCTCAAGGGCCACGAGGAGCCGCGGGGGGAGCGCCGGCCGTTCGGGACCGAGCACGGTGCCAACCCCGACCGCGTGACCTGGCGCGAGCGCCGCGAGGCCGAGGCCGCGGAGCTGGGCTACACCCGCCAGCCCGAGGTCGTCATCATCGGCGGCGGGCAGGGCGGGATCGCGCTGGGCGCACGGCTGCGCCAGCTCGGGGTCGAGACGATCATCGTCGAGACCAACGAGCGCCCGGGCGACTCCTGGCGCAAGCGGTACAAGAGCCTCGCCCTGCACGACCCGGTCTGGTACGACCACCTGCCCTACCTGAAGTTCCCGGACAACTGGCCGGTCTTCGCGCCGAAGGACAAGATCGGCGACTGGCTCGAGATGTACACGAAGATCATGGAGCTGAACTACTGGGGCTCCACGACCGCGAAGAGCGCCACGTTCGACGAGGCGTCCGGCGAGTGGACCGTGGTGGTCGACCGCGCCGGCGAGGAGGTCACCCTCCGCCCGAAGCAGCTGGTGTTCGCGCTCGGGGTCTCGGGCAAGCCGAACATCCCCGCGATCCCGGGCCAGGAGCGGTTCCAGGGCGAGATCCAGCACTCGAGCCAGCACCCCGGCCCGGACGCCTACAAGGGCAAGAAGGTCGTGGTCATCGGGTCGAACAACTCGGCGTTCGACATCTGCGGGGCGCTGTGGGAAGTGGGCGCCGACGTCACGATGGTGCAGCGCAGCTCCACGCACATCATCAAGTCCGACACGCTCATGGAGTACGGGCTCGGTGACCTGTACTCCGAGCGCGCGCTGGCCAGCGGCATCGACACCCACACCGCGGACATGATCTTCGCGTCGCTGCCCTACCGGATCATGCACACGTTCCAGAAGCCGACCTACGACAAGGCCCGCGAGATCGACGCGGACTTCTACCGGAAGCTCACCGAGGCCGGCTTCGACCTGGACTTCGGCGACGACGACTCGGGCCTGTTCATGAAGTACCTGCGCCGCGGCTCGGGCTACTACATCGACGTGGGCGCCGCCGACCTCGTGGCCGAGGGCAAGGTGAAGCTGGCCAAGGGGCAGATCACCGAGCTCACCGAGCACGAGGTCGTCCTCGACGACGGCACCCGCCTCGAGGCCGACCTGGTCGTGCTGGCCACCGGCTACGGCTCGATGAACCAGCGCGCCGCCGACATCATCGGCCAGGAGATGGCCGACCGCGTCGGCAAGGTCTGGGGCCTGGGCTCGGACACCACCAAGGACCCCGGTCCCTGGGAGGGCGAGCAGCGCAACATGTGGAAGCCGACCCAGCAGGACAACCTGTGGTTCCACGGCGGCAACCTGCACCAGTCGCGCTTCTACTCGCTCTACCTCGCCCTGCAGCTCAAGGCCCGCTCGGTCGGCATCCCGACCCCGGTGCACGGCAAGCAGGAGGTGCACCACACGGCCTAGGTGCGCTCCGCGCTCGTGAGCAGAAATCGGTGCTGGAGCACCGATTTCTGCTCACGAGCCGACAGGCACCTGCGCGTGCTCGAGCACCACGTCGCTGCGGGTGGTGCGCCCGTCGAGGAGCACGATCCGCTGGGCGCTGGGGGCGAGGCCCGGCGCGCCGGTGACCAGCAGGTGGTCGCCCGGGCCGTCGGCGCGCAGGTCGAAGTCGCCCCCGGCGTCGCTGACCGCCCGGCCCGCCTCGCGACCCGCGGGGTCGACGAGGGTCAGCGTGGCCCCCTCGACGGCCTGGCCGCGGGCGTCGCGGACGGTGCCGGCGAGGCCGGTGCCGTCGGGCACCTCGCGCTCCGGCGCCGTCGTCCGCGTCGTCACCGCCCCGCGTCCCGTGGTGCGCCCGGCCGGGATGAGGACGCCGACGACGACGGCGCCGACGACGAAGATCCCGGCGGCGACGAGGAACGCGATCGTGTAGCCGTGCAGCGCCGCGGCGAGCGGCGGCCCGGCGAAGCCCACCGCCGCGGTGCCCGCGACGCTCGAGAGCAGCGCGGTGCCGACCGACCCGCCGACCTGCTGCATCGTGTTCACCGACGCCGACGCGACGCCGGCGTCACCGGGCTCGACGCCGTAGGTCGCCGTGTTGATCGAGGTCGACATCGCGGTGCCCATGCCCAGCCCGATCATCATGAGCGGGCCGAGGACGTGGCTCGCGTACCCGGACGTCGGGGTCAGGAACGAGAACCAGAACAGGCCGCCGGCGCCCAGCAGCATCCCGAGGACCACCAGCGGCTTCGGGCCGGTGCGGGGGAGCAGGTACGACGGCACCGTGTTCGCGGCCGTCACGATGCACGCCACCATCGGCAGGAACGCCACCCCGGTGACCAGCGGGGAGTAGCCGAAGACCTGCTGCAGCGTGTACGCGAGGAACAGCGTCACCGCGAACATGCCGGTGGTGAGCACGAGGATCGTGAGGAAGGACCCGCCGCGGAAGCGGTCGGTCACCACGCGCAGCGGCAGCAGCGGCGCCCGCACCCGGCGCTGGACGAGGACGAAGGCCACGAGCAGCACGAGGCCCGCGGCGAGGGGGGCGTAGACCAGCGGCGACGACCAGCCGTCGGTCTCGGCGCTCGCGAAGCCGTAGACCACGCCGAACAGGCCCGCGGAGGCCAGGACGGTGCCGACGACGTCGAGGCGGGGCCGGTGCTCGACCGGGTGCGCCGGGAGCAGGAGCGAGGCCCCGACGAAGGCGACCGCGGCGAAGACGGCGTTGACGTACATGCACCAGCGCCAGTCGACGTACTGGGTCAGCGCGCCCCCGAGCAGGAGCCCGATGGCGGCGCCGGAACCCGCGAGGGCGGCGAACACCCCGAACGCGCGCGCCCGCTCCCGTCCCTCGGTGAACGTGGTGGTCAGCAGCGAGAGCGCGGCGGGCGCGAGCAGCGCGCCGAACACGCCCTGCAGGGCACGCGCGGCCACGAGCAGCTCGAAGCCGGGCGCGAGGCCACCGAGCACCGACGCGGCGGCGAACCCGACCAGCCCGACGAGGAAGGCGCGCTTGCGGCCGACGAGGTCCGAGAGCCGGCCGCCGAGCAGCAGCAGGCTCCCGAACGCCAGCGCGTAGGCCGTGACGACCCACTGGCGCTGCGCGTCGTCGAACCCGAGGTCCGCCTGGGCCGACGGCAGGGCGATGTTCACGATGGAGTTGTCGAGGATCACCATCAGCTGGGCGATCCCGATCACGGCCAGGATCAGCCAGCGGCGCCGGTCCGGCGACGCGACGGCGGGAGGGTTCACGGGGCGTACGACCGTTCTGGACGATTCCGGGCGGTTCGAGCGGAGGGGGACGGCGCTGTCCCGGCGTTCCGCCACGCTGTCCAGGGCCAGCGCGGTCGACGACCGGCCGATTCCCCGTGCCGATCCCGGGTCGGCGAACGGTCGGTGGGGCACGCTGACGTCCATGGAGTACACGAAGCTCGGCATGACGGGTCTCGACGTCTCACGCATCTGCCTGGGCTGCATGAGCTACGGCGTCCCGGACGCCGGCGGCTGGCCCTGGTCGCTCGACGCCGACGACGCGAAGCCCTTCTTCCGCCAGGCGCTCGACGCCGGCATCAACTTCTTCGACACCGCGGACGTCTACTCGGCCGGCACCTCCGAGGAGATCACCGGCCGCTGGCTGAACGAGATGGCCGACCGCGACGAGATCGTCGTCGCCACCAAGGTGTTCAACCGCATGCGGAAGGGCCCCAACGGCGCCGGCCTCTCCCGCAAGGCGATCATGACCGGCATCGACGCCTCGCTGCGCCGGCTCGGCATGGACTACGTGGACCTCTACCAGATCCACCGCTGGGACGACGACACGCCGATCGAGGAGACGCTCGAGGCGCTCCACGACGTCGTCAAGGCGGGCAAGGCGCGCTACATCGGGGCGTCGTCGATGTGGGCGTGGCAGTTCTCGAAGGCGCTCCACCTGCAGGACGTCAACGGGTGGAGCCGGTTCGTGACGATGCAGGACCACTACAACCTGCTCTACCGCGAGGAGGAGCGGGAGATGCTCCCGCTCTGTGCCGACGAGGGCGTCGGGTCGATCCCGTGGAGCCCGCTCGCGCGCGGCAAGCTCACCCGCGACTGGGACTCCTCGACCACCCGCGGCGAGACCGACGAGTTCGGCAAGACGCTCTACCGCGACACCGACCGGCACATCGTCGAGAAGGTCGCCGAGGTCGCCGAGAAGCGCGGGGTGTCCCGGGCGCAGGTGGCGCTCGCCTGGGTGCTGGCCAACCCGGTCGTTGACGCCCCGATCGTCGGCGCGACGAAGTCCCACCACCTCAGCGACGCGATCGCCGCCCTCGACGTGCACCTCGACGACGACGAGATCGCCGGCCTCGAGGAGCGCTACGAGCCCCGCGGGGTGGCCGGGCACCGCTGACCACGTGACGGGACCCTGCGGAGCGGGTCCCGTCACCGAGGTCGCGACCTCACATGCCCATGCCGCCGTCGACCGGCAGGCCCACGCCGTTGACGAAGCGCGCGGCGTCGGAGGCGAGGAAGACCGCGGCGTCGGCGATGTCGGAGACCTCGGCGAGCCGGCCCGACGGCGTCAGCTCCACGACCGCGGCGACGGCCGCGTCCGGGCTCTCGAACAGCCCGAGCCCCGAGGTCTCGACGGCGAGCTTGACGCCCATGTCGGTCGGCACGAGGCCGGGGTAGAGGCAGTTGACGCGCACCCCGTAGCCGAGCTTGCCCGACTCCATCGCGGCGACGCGCGTGAGGCGGTCGACGCCCGACTTCGTCGCCGAGTAGCCGGCGATCGCGGGGAAGGCGATGGTCGCCGCCACCGAGGCGATGTTGATGACCGCACCGCCCTGACCGGCCGCGCCGCCGGGGCGCATGGCCCGGAACGCGTGCTTGATGCCGAGCATCGTGCCGAGCAGGTTGACCTCGAGCATGCGCCGGATGTCGTCGGGCTCGGTGTCGACGAGCAGCGAGGTCACCTCGAGCCCGGCGTTGTTGACCACGACGTCGAGCCCGCCGAGCTCCGCGACCGTCTGGGCGACGGCGGCCTCCCACTGCGCGTCGTCGGTGACGTCGAGGGGGACGAAGCGCGCGCCGGGGATGCCCGCCGCCGTCTGCTCGCCGACGTCCTTGAGCACGTCGCCCAGCACCACCGAGGCCCCGGCGGCCGCCATCGCCGCGCCCATCCCGGCACCCAGGCCGCGGGCGCCGCCGGTGATCAGCACCCTCCGGCCGGCGAGCTCGTCACTCATCCGCAGTCCTTCCCGCCGGCACCGCTGCCGGTCCGACACGTCCCGTGCTTCGCTGGTGCGACGCAGGTCACAACGTAGGGACGCTCTTGGACGGTCGTCAAGGAATCCTTGGACGACTGTCCAAAGGCGCGTGGTCGGCTACGCTCGGATGCCTCGACCCGACCGGAGACCGCCCGTGACCAGCACGTCCACGCCCGTCCCAGGGTCCGTCGCAGGGTCCGCCGCGCCGGCCGACCGCATCGCGCGGCGCCAGGTGGACAAGTTCGCCGAGCGCCGCCGCCAGCTCGCCGACGCGGCGCTGCTGACGCTGTCCGAGCGCGGGTACGCGCGCACGAGCCTGCGCGAGATCGCGAAGGACTCCGGTTTCTCGCACGGCGTGCTGCACTACTACTTCCGCGACAAGGTCGACCTCATCACCTACTGCGTACGGCAGTACAAGGCCCACTGCGTGGAGCGCCACGACGGCATCGTGGCCACGGCCACGGCGCCGGACGCGCTGCTCGCGGGCGTCGCCGACGCCCTCGCGGGCACGCTCGCGCAGGACGCGCTGATGCACCGGCTCTGGTACGACCTGCGCAGCCAGTCGCTGTTCGAGGAGTCGTTCCGGGCCGACGTCGCCGAGATCGACGACAGCCTCGAGCGCATGATCTGGCGGACGGTCGAGGCGTACGCCGGGCTGGTCGGCGCCGTGCCGACGTGCTCGCCGTCGTTCGCCTACGCGACGGTCGACGGCCTGTTCGCGCAGGCGCTGCTGCGCCACCTCGCCGGGGCGCCCGACGCGCTCGACGACCTCCGCGCCGGCGTGCGCCGGCAGCTCCCGACGCTGGTCGGCTAGTCCCGGCTCGGGGTCGCCCCGGACGCCACGCGCTTGCGCAGCTCGCCGACCTCGGTCGCCGCGAAGCCGTGGTGCGTCAGCCAGCCGCGCACCTCCTCGCCGTCGGGGTGGCGGGTCGGCACGACGTTGTAGACGTAGTTGAGCTGGCGCGCCGCGGCCTCGCGCTCGAGGTTCTCGAGCACGAACGCGCCGACGCCCGTCCCGCGCACCGGCGGTGCGGCGATGATGAGGATCTCCGCGTCGCCCCACGTGTCGTCGAGCCGGCCGTAGCCGATCGCCGCGCCCGTCTCGTCCTCGACCCGCCACCAGGTGTCGCCCAGCGGGCGGCCCACCTCGGGGTGGCCGAGGCCGAACAGGGTGGGCGGCAGGTCACCCAGCGCGGCCGCCTTGTCCTGGTCCCAGCGGGGTTCGTGCTCGGCGACCCAGTGCCACGTCATCGTGTCCTCCGAAGTTCTACAACTCTATGCATCGACGTCGAAGTGTCGTAGAGTGTGGGCCGCACGACAAGGGAGGACCACCACCGTGACCGTTGTCGAGGACGCGCCGGCCCCGACCCCCGGCGAGCAGGCCCACCCGGAGACCGTTCCACAGGTCGACTTCGACACCGACCCGACGCGCTACCGCCACTGGCGCCTGGAGGTCGACGGCGAGACGGCCTGGGTCTACCTCGACGTCGCCGAGGACGGCGGCCTCGTGCCGGGCTACGAGCTCAAGCTCAACTCGTACGACCTGGGCGTCGACATCGAGCTCTACGACATCACCCAGCGGCTGCGCTTCTCCCACCCCGAGGTGCGCAGCGTCGTCCTGACCAGCGGCAAGGACTCGAACTTCTGCGCGGGCGCGAACATCCGGATGCTCGCGCAGTCGAGCCACCCCTGGAAGGTGAACTTCTGCAAGTTCACCAACGAGACGCGCAACGGCATCGAGGACATGACCGCGCACTCGGGGCAGACCTGGGTGGCCGCGCTCAACGGCACCGCGGCCGGCGGCGGCTACGAGATGGCCCTCGCCTGCGAGACGATCCTGCTGGTCAACGACCGGTCGAGCGCCGTCGCGCTCCCGGAGGTGCCGCTGCTCGGCGTGCTGCCGGGCACCGGCGGGCTGACCCGCGTCACCGACAAGCGCCACGTCCGCAAGGACCGCGCCGACATCTTCGCCACGAAGTCCGAGGGCTTCCAGGGCCCGAAGGCCGTCGAGTGGAAGCTGGTCGACGAGACGGTCTCGCGCAAGCAGTGGGACGAGACCGTCCGCGCCCGGGCCGCCGAGGCCGCCGCGACGTCGAACCGGCCGGCTGACGCGCAGGGCATCGAGCTGCCGCCCCTGCAGCGCGAGGTCACCGAGGACGCGATCACCTACCCGAACGTCCGCTGCGCCATCGACCGTCAGGCGCGCACGGCGACCATCACGGTCCTCGGCCCCGAGCCCGGCACGGTGCCCGAGTCGCTCGACCGCATCCACGCCCTCGGCGCCGACTTCTGGCCGCTGGCCATGACCCGCGAGCTCGACGACCTCATCCTGCGGCTGCGCACCAACGAGCTCGACATCGGCACCTGGCTGATCAAGACCCAGGGCTCGGTCGAGGGCGCGCTGGCCTTCGAGCGCGTGATCGCGGAGCACTCGGGCTCGGACTGGCTGGTCAACGAGATCCGGCACTACTTCAAGCGCACGCTCAAGCGCCTCGACGTCACGAGCCGCAGCCTCATCGCGCTCGTCGAGCCCGGCAGCTGCTTCGCCGGGGCGCTGCTCGAGCTGGCCCTGGCGTGCGACCGGCAGTACATGCTCGAGGGCATCTTCGAGGACGCCGACGAGGAGCAGGAGCCCGCGCAGATCGTCGTCACCGAGTCCACCTTCGGCGCCTTCCCGATGGGCAACGGGCTGACCCGCCTGCAGTCCCGCTTCTACGGCGACGACGAGACCGTCGCGGCGCTGCACGAGCGGGTGGGCGAGCGGTTGACCGGGGCCGAGGCCGAGGAGGCCGGGCTCGTCACCGACGCCCCCGACGACATCGACTGGGAGGACGAGATCCGGATCCTGCTCGAGGAGCGGGCGTCGCTGTCCCCGGACGCGCTGACCGGCATGGAGGCCAACCACCGGTTCGTCGGCCCGGAGACGATGGAGACGCGGATCTTCGGCCGCCTCACCGCCTGGCAGAACTGGATCTTCATCCGACCGAACGCGTCGGGGGCCGAGGGCGCGCTGCGCCGCTACGGCACCGGACGCAAGGCCGACTTCGACAAGAAGCGAGTGTGACCTCGTGACCTCCTCACGCCCGAAGATCGACTTCGACGCCAAGATCCCGAACAACGTCGACCTCGCGTCGGACCGCAAGCTCCAGCGCGCCCTCGAGCGCTGGCAGCCGAACTTCCTCGACTGGTGGGGCGACATGGGCCCGGCCGTCGACACCAAGGACGTCTACCTGCGTACGGCCGTCGACGTGGGTCGCGAGGGCTGGGCGCACTTCGACCACGTGCCGATGAACGAGTACCGGTGGGGCGTCTTCCTCTCCGAGCACGACCCGGACCGCAAGATCGCCTTCGGCGAGCACAAGGGCGAGCCGGTCTGGCAGGAGGTGCCCGGCGAGTACCGCGCCGACCTGCAGCGCCTCATCGTCATCCAGGGCGACACCGAGCCCGCCTCGGTCGAGCAGCAGCGCTTCCTCGGCGCCACGGCGCCGTCGCTCTACGACATGCGCAACCTGTTCCAGGTCAACGTGGAGGAGGGCCGTCACCTCTGGGCGATGGTCTACCTGCTCCACGCGTACTTCGGCCGGGCCGGGCGCGAGGAGGCCGACCAGCTCCTGGCGCGCAACTCCGGGTCGGACGACTCGCCGCGCATCCTCGGGGCCTTCAACGAGGAGACCCCGGACTGGCTGTCGTTCTACATGTTCACGTACTTCACCGACCGCGACGGGAAGTACCAGCTCGGGACGCTCAAGGAGTCGGGCTTCGACCCGCTGTCGCGGACCTGCGAGTTCATGCTCAAGGAGGAGGCCCACCACATGTTCGTGGGCACCACCGGCATCGACCGCGTCGTCACCCGCACCGCGCAGCTGATGAACGAGCACGACTCCGAGGACGTCGCGGGCGCCGGCGGCATCCCGCTGGACATGATCCAGAAGTACATCAACTTCCACTACACGGTGTCGCTGGACCTCTTCGGCAACGAGTCGTCCACCAACGCCGCCAACTACTTCACCGCCGGCCTCAAGGGCCGCTGGCAGGAGGAGCGGCGCAAGGACGACCACGTGCTCACCGACGACGCCGGTGCGGTGGACGCCGTGCGCGACGGGCAGATCACGACGACGGAGGTCCCGGCGCTGCTGGCTCTCAACCAGGACCTGCGCAGCGAGTACATCGGCGACTGCTCCAACGGGCTCAAGCGCTGGAACCGCATCCTCGAGAAGCACGGGATCGACGCCCGCCTCTCGCTGCCCCACGTCGGCTTCAACCGCCAGGTGGGCGCGTTCGCGGGCCAGCGCATCTCGCCCGAGGGGAAGATGATCTCCGAGGACGAGTGGCAGCGGAACGAGGGCCGCTGGCTGCCCACCGAGGTCGACAAGACCCACGTGCGCGGGCTCATGCACCCCGTCCTCGAGCCCGGGAAGATCGCGAGCTGGATCGCCCCGCCGACCAACGGGATCAACGACAAGCCCGTCGACTTCGAGTACGTCCACTTCAACTGAGAGGTCCGGGCACGTCTTCCGCTCGGGCGCGGCGCGGGCCACGATCGGGCGACCCACCACACCACGCCATCACCACACCGAGGACGGGCAGCGCATGGCGGAGTCGTTCAATGCCGCGGACTACCTCGTCGGCCGTCGGATCGCGGCGGGCGACGGCGACCGGGAGGCGGTGCGGGCCCCGTCCCGCTCGCTGACCTACGCCGAGCTCGACGCGGAGATCGGGCGGGTCGCGGCGGGGCTCGCGGCGCTGGGTGTGCAACCCGAGCAGCGGGTCGTGCTCTGCATGGTCGACGAGGTCGAGCTGTTCACCGGCATCCTCGCGACGATGCGGCTCGGCGCGGTCGCGGTGCCGGTGTCGACGATGCTGCGCGGCGCGGAGCTGGCCGTGCTCGTCGCCGACTCCCGCAGCCGGTTGCTGCTGTGCTCCGCGACGTTCGCCGACACCTCGCGCGCCGCCGTCGTCGCGGCGCGGCAGCGGGGCGGGGACGTCGCCGAGGTCGTCGTCACCGGCGACGACGCGTCCGGCTTCGGCGCCGACGTGGTCGCGCGGACGTGGGACGAGATGCTCGCCGCGGGTGACGCGCTGGGCGGCGCGCCGCCGGCGTACGACACCTGGGACGAGTCGCAGGCGCTGTGGCTCTACACCTCGGGGACGACGGGCAAGCCCAAGGCCGCGATGCACCGGCACGCCGACATCCGCACGGTCTGCGAGACCTACGGGCAGCAGGTGCTCGACATCCGGCCCGACGACCTGTGCCTGTCGGTGGCCAAGCTGTTCTTCGCCTACGGCATCGGGAACTCGATGTTCTTCCCGCTGTCGGTGGGCGCCGCCGCGGTGCTCGAGCCGTCGCGCCCGACGCCGGCCCTGCTCGCCGAGCTCGCCTCGCGCCACCGCGTGACGATGCTCTTCGGCACCCCGAGCTCGTTCGGCCCGCTGCTCGCGGCCGCCGAGGCCGGGCAGGTCGACCCGGCGGCGTTCGCGACGGTGCGCCGCGGGGTGTCGGCGGGCGAGGCGCTGCCGGCCCGGATGGTCGAGGGGATGCGCGACGTCTTCGGGATCGAGGTGCTCGACGGCATCGGGTCCACCGAGGCGCTGCACATCTACCTGTCCAACCGGCCCGGCGAGGTCGTGCCCGGCACGTCCGGCGTCCCGGTGCCGGGCTACGACGTCGAGATCCGCGGCAGCGACGGTACGCCGGTGCCCGACGGCGAGACCGGCACGCTCTACGTGCGCGGCGACTCGATCTGCACCGGGTACTGGTGCCGCACCGCCACCAACCGCCTCGTGTTCGAGGGGGAGTGGCTGCGCACCGGCGACACCTACGTCCGCAACCCCGACGGCACCTACACGTGCCTCGGGCGCACCGACGACGTCCTCAAGGTCGGCGGCATCTGGGTGACGCCGGCCGAGGTCGAGGAGCGGCTGGTGGCGCACCCGTCGGTCGCCGAGGTCGTCGTCGTCGCGGTGCACGACGCGGACGGCCTGGACCTGCCCGTCGCCTGCGTCGTGCCGCGCGAGGGTCACACGGTGGACAGCGAGGCACTGATCGCGTGGTGCCGCGAGGGCCTGGCGTCGTTCAAGCGTCCGCGCCACGTCATCGAGATCGGCGAGGTCCCGCGCACCGCGACCGGCAAGGTGCAGCGCTTCCGGCTGCGCGAGCTGGCCGCGGAGCTGGTGGCCGCCCCGGCCCCGCGGTCCGCCACCCTCGAGGGCGCCCACTGATGGCGGGCGAGCGCAGCGACCGCACCGACCCGCTCGCCACGGCCGACCAGCCGCCGGCGCAGGGCGAGCCGTCCTACGAGCCGGTGGTCGAGCAGGGTGGCGACGTCCCCGGCGCGGTGCTGGGCTCCGAGCACGAGGAGCCGATCGACGGGACGGAGCCCGAGCCGGAGGGCTGAGGACCACGACCGCTGGTCAGGGAGAACTCCAGATCCTGGTCTTCCCGGGCCCTCGGCGGACGCGGGTGCTGTCGACCTTCTCGGCACGCTCCGGCTGGTTCCGCACGCGGTAGAAGGTTCGCGCGAACTCATCGGCGGCATCGAGCACATCCGCGGCGTTGGCGGCGTCGACCGACTCGCCGAATGTCCGTCCGCCGGCCCACGCGGAGAGCATCGGCGCGTAGGACACGGCCGAGTCGGCGTAGATGCCCTTCGACCCCATCGCCTCGGTGAAACCGATCGCCCGCCAGTCATCGGTGTGCGTGTGGCCGATACAGGCCGTGGAGAAGAGGGCGCGGAACTTTGCCCGCCGGTCATCCGCGATGTCCCCGAACGCGTCCCGCACAGCGCGCCCACTCTTCTTGCCGTCCCAGAAGAGCATGCGGTCGGTGAAGCCGTGCGAGGAGAAGATGAGGTCGACGGCTCTCGTGCCAGACCGTGCCGCGACTGCGTCGAGCGTCGCGACCACACCTTGCAGCGTTGCGTCCTCGCCCTTGACGAACGTCACCTCCCGGTAGTCGTCACCGAGCATCGTGCTGGTCAACGTCTCGGTGGAGACCTCGATGAACTCGTACAGCGCGCGCTCCGCGCCCTCATAGTCCTTCGAGAGCAGAATGACCTGCACCAGGTCGCGGGTCGACTTCTTCACGGGCTGCGGCGGCGGGAAGGGCAGGACGATCGGGGCGGCCAGGCCACCGAAGACGAAGAGTGGACCGGCGTGGTTCCTTCCGTCCGCACTCGCCGTGAACCGGAATCGGGGCAGCTCGAGCGGGCCCTCGTCGGACCAGTCGAGCGAGACGGTGTACGTGCCGTCGGCTCGGACGGTCCTGCGGGCACTGCGGTCGTCGGCCGTGGCGTCGTCGTCCTCGTGGACCCGCACCGCGGCGCCCGCGGCCGGCGTGCCTTCGTTGTAGGTGACCGATCCTCGGATCGTCGCCATCGGAGCTCCTGGTGTGTCGGCGTCAGTGGAAGGGAGAGGTCGTCCGGCTGATCGGCGTCCCTCCGAGGGCTCCCGCGTCACGGGCGGCGCTCAGCGGCTCGATCGCCGCGCGCCATCCCCGGTCCCACATCGCGACCAGGGGCGCCTCGGCGGTGTTCACGTAGAAGTCAAGGACGTGGTAGCCAAGCAGAGGGACGCTGATGTCGACGTAGGTGCGGTCGGCCATGAGGGCGGTCGTGAGCGCCTCTCTCGTCGACTGCTCGGTGTTGAGCACGCCGCGCTGCACGACGCCGGCGATCTGGTGGAGCAGCTCGACAGAGGGGTTCCCGCCCCCGTCGGTGCCGAGGGCGTCCGCGAGATCGAGAGCCACGACGGCGGCCGGGTAACCCAGCTTCTCCAGCCCGGCCGCCAGGATCGGACGGAGCACCTCGAGGGTGTCGACGCGCGGTGGGCTGCCCGCGGTCTCGAAGCGCGCGGGTCCGGCGCCCCACGCGGCCGGCGCCTCCGCGGCCTCGTCGAGGGATAGCCCGATCTTGACGCGGTCGTCGTCGGCCGTCCCGTCCGGCCAGAAGCGCTCGCTCCCGCCGGCGAAGAGGAAGAGGGGGAAGTTCGAGCACAGCCCGCCGTCCACGATCTGTCGCTGTGGACCCTGCGGCTCGAAGACGAAGGGAATGCTCATCGATCGCCGGACGGCGTCGATGACCTTCATCCTCGGATTCGTCCGCGAGCTGTAGACCGTCATCGTGCCTTGGTCGATGTCGGCCGCGATGACGGCGAGCGGCACGGGCAGGTGTCGGAACTGCACGGGTTTCGCCGGGTCGTCGTGCACCTTGCGGGACAGCAGTTCACCGACGATCCGGGTGAATTGCGCACCCTCGAACAGGCTGCCCTCGTGCACCAGGTTGGTGAGCAGGTACTGGAGCGGCTGCTGTGCGGCCACGGCGTCCCACACCGTGTCGGCGAAGTCGCGGCGCAGCGGCGCGGTGTCGGGGAGGAAGTCCCCGACCCGGGGTGGGTCCGCCGGGACCGGGAACAGGACGACGTCGAGCGCCGCCTCCAAGGCCGCTCGGCCCGCTCCGACCAGCCCTCCGATCAGAGGCAGGCCGACGATCGCCTGGACACAGGCGTCCCTCAGCTCACGGCGAGCCGGGATCGGGAGCGGGATGTCCCCGATGACGTCGAGGACACTGCCGTTCAGCGCGTGCCACAGCTGCGTCCGACGGATGCTCGACCGCGCGACCGTGTCGGCCGCCGGCAGGTCGAGGAAGTCCGGGAACGGGATGGGCTCGGTGATTCCTCGCTGCGTAAGCGTGGCCGGCCCCGACGGGGCGCCGGGGAACGCCGAGGACAGCCACTGGATCTCTCGGGCGGAGAAGCCGGCGGCCACCATCGCGGCGGTGATCGCCCCGGCCGAGTTGCCGGCGACGCGCGCGAACCCGATGCCGTTGTCCTCGAGGGCGCGGAGGGCTCCCACGTACCCGGTCCCGAGCGCGCCGCCGCCCTCGAACACCCCGTCGACCACGAGCTGACGCGGTGCGGCGACGGCGGCGAAGGCGCGCGCCCGCTCGGACGGCAAGAGGGCGGACTGGGGGAGCAGGTGGGGGAAGTCGACCGTCACGATGTCACCCGGCGAGCCGCTTGGCCGGGTCGGGCGGGGCGGCGTCGAGGTCGACGAGGGCCTCGGACCACTCGGCGAGCTGCTTGGTGACCGCCGGGAGGTCGTCGCCGATCGCGTCGACGACGGCCTGCTGCATCGCGTCCGTCCGCCCCTCGAGGTCGGCGCGGTGCCGCAGGCCGTCGTCGCTCAGCGCGTCGCCGTCGAGGAGCCCCCGCCCCCGCAGGCCGGCGACCGCCGTCCGGATCCGTTCGGGGCTCCAGCCCCGGGACGGCGTGTAGGCACCGAGCGGGTAGCCGCACCACAGCTCGGTGAGCACGTTCATCTGCACCGGGTCGAGCCCGTCGACGGCGCAGACCGCGAGGTGGGAGTCGCCGCGGTGCTCACGCAGGACGTGGCACGCGTGGACGAGGGCGGCGAGCGGGTCGGACGGCCAGGGCTCGACGGTCAGGCCGGTGAACAGGGGGCGGGCGGTGCCGTCGGCCGCGTCGATGCCGCGGCGCAGGGCCGGCAGCAGCGCGGCGGCCTCGGCGTCGACGTCGCCGAGCAGCCGGCGCAGCGTCGCGCCCGGCGCCTCGATCCGCACCCGCACCACGTCGGCGAGCGGCGCCGCCGCCACGCCGGCCTCGTACTGCGGGCCCACGAGGCCGGGCTCGAACACCCCGAGCGCCATCACCGCGACCGCGGTCGGCGGCGTCCCGAGCGGCGCGGTGCGCTGGCGGACGTAGGCGGCGAAGTAGTCGTCGAGGCCGACCGCCGCGTAGCCCTCGGCCGCCTCCGGCGACCAGATCGACAGGCAGGCGACCGCCTCGATCGCGTCCCGCAGGGCGCGCGCCGGCGACGGGTCGCGCCGGGCGGGCGGGTCGGCGGGGCGGGGTCGGTCGGGCGGCGCGAAGAAGAGGCCGCGCATCGTCGTGTAGTCCACGGAGAATCCCTCTCTCCTCAGCAGTCGGCGGTGTCGGGGTCGGCCAGCGCGCCCCAGACGAGCGCGGCGGAGACCGGGTCGGGCGCGGTGAGGACGCCCTGGACGCGGGCGACCTGGGCCACCAGCAGCTCGGGCTCGCACCCGTGCGCCGCCGCCTCGTCCAGCAGCACCGTGGCGACCACGTCCCGGACGCCGGTCGCCCGCCAGCGGCACAGCGAGCGCCCGAGCGTGCGGGCCGCCCAGCCCAGGAGGTCGAGCGCCTCCCGGTCGTCCGGGACCGGCGTGCGCGTCGCGGCGGTCCAGCTGCGCAGCGTCTCGCCGTGCGTCAGCGGCACCGGGAGCGGGACCCCCTCGTCGATCTCGGCCTGACGCAGGGCGAGCAGCAGGCCCGACACCTGGCCGCGCAGCGTCACCCACTCGCGCTCGATGTCCCCCATCTGCCGGCACCTCCGCCCCTTGTCCGTTCCGTCCGGTGAGCACGACGCTAAGGGCGGGACGGCACCGCAGCCTCGGGGCCGACCCCCGAGGAACCCCCCGAGGAAAGGTGCGTCGTGGGTGCGGTCCTGGAGCGCGAGGACGAGCTGGCGGCGACCGGCGAGCTCGTCGACCGCGTGCTCCGGGGCGGGGGCGGCCTGCTGCTCGTCGAGGGCGACGCGGGCATCGGGAAGACGACGCTGGTCGGGGCCGCGCGGGAGGTCGCGGACGGGCGGGGCGTGGCCGTGGCCGGGGCCCGCGGAGCCGAGCTGGAGCGCGAGCTCGCGTTCGGCGTCGTCCACGAGCTGCTGGCGCCGGTGGTCGTGCCCGCCGCCGGGGACGCGGCCGCCGCGGTGCGGTCCCCGGCCGCGTCACCGGCGCCCGGCACCGACCTCTTCGCCGTCCTCCACGGCCTCTACTGGGCCGTCGCGGACCGGGCGGCGCAGGGTCCGCTGCTGCTCACCGTCGACGACGTCCACTGGTGCGACCTGCCGTCGCTGCGCTTCCTGGCCTACCTCGCCCGCCGCCTCGACGGCCTGCCGGTCGCGCTGCTCGTGGCCGGCCGGCCCGTGGTCCTCGACGCCGCCCGCAGCGAGGTGCTCGACGCGATGGCGCGGGAGCCCGGCGTGCGTGTCCTGCGGCCGGCGCCGCTCTCGCGCGCCGGGACGCGGACCCTCATCACCGCGGTCCTCGGCACGCCGGACGACGACTTCGAGGACGCCTGCCGCGGGGCGACGGGTGGCAACCCCTTCCTGCTGGGGGAGCTGCTCGCCGACCTGCACCGGGAGGGCACGGAGCCGCGCGCCGCGGCCGTCGAGAGGGTCGCCGCGGCGGTCCCGCGGGAGGTGGAGCGGTCGGTGCGGGCGCGCCTGGCGGCGCTCGGCCCGGACGCGGTGTCCCTGGCGCGGGCCGCGGCGGTGCTCGGCGACGGGGTCGACGCGCGCCGTGCCGCGGAGCTCGCCAGCGTGGCGCCGGAGGTGGCGGGCCCCGTCGTCGACGCCCTGGTGACGTCCCGCATCCTGGCGCCGGGGCGAGCCACGACGGGGCTGGCGTTCCTGCACCCGCTCGTCCGCTCGGCGGTGCAGGCCGGCACCGGGCCGTCGGAGTGGGCCGAGGCCCACCGGCGCGCGGTCGCCGTCCTCACCGCGGCGGGTGTCGACGACGACGGGCTCGTGCGCCACCTCCTCGCGGCGCGCCCGAGCGGCGATCCGGCGGTGGTCGCCGCGCTCCGGGCGGCCGCCGGCCGGGCCGCGGCGCGCGGCGTGCCCGAGAGCGCGGCCCAGCTGCTGCGCCGGGCCCTCGACGAGCCGCCGACGGGACCCGCGAGCTCCGCGGTCCTGCTCGAGCTCGGCTCGGCCGAGATGCGCGCCGGCGACCCGGCCGCCCTGGACCACCTCCTGGCCGCCGCGGACGAGGCCGGCACCGTCGACGCCCGCGCGGTCGCCACGCTCGCGCTCGGGCGGGTCCTGCTGCACGCGGGCCGGGGCGTCGAGGCCGTGCGACGCCTGCTGGCCGTGCTCGAGGAGGTGGAGGCCGCCGAGCCGGGGCCGCCGGCGTCCGAGCGCGCGCTCGAGCTGGAGGCCGAGCTCGTCACCGTCGCGACCCAGGATCCCGCGACGCGTCCGGTCACGGAGGCGCGCCTCGCCCGCCGGACGCGGGACCCGGAGCCGACGACCCGTGGCGGCTGCGTGCTGCTCGCCGCGCTGGCGGTGGAGGAGACGGTCGTCCAGGGGTCGCGGACGCGGGCGGTGGCGCTCGCCGAGGCGGCCCTGACCGGCGGCCACCTCCTCGGTGAGCCCGTGATGGCCCGCCTGCCGGCCGTCGGGATCACGCTGGCCCTCGGCGGGCGTCCCGCTGCGGCGGTCGCGATGTGGGACGAGGCCATCACCGCTCTGCGGCGCCACGGCGACATGCGGGGCTTCGCGCTGGCCTCGGCGTTCCGCGGCTACGCGTGCACCTACACGGGGGACCTCGTTGCGGCCCTCGGCGATCTCCGCCAGGCCGTGGAGCTGGTCGAGCGCGATCCGTCCCAGGCCCTGACACGCAGCTTCGCCGTGGCCTGGCTGGTCGAGGGCCTCCTCGACACCGGCGAGCTCGACACGGCCGAGGAGCTGGTCGCGGCGCACGCCGTCCGCTCCGGCGGCCCGATGTCGGCGGGGTCCTACCTGCTGCGGTCCCGGGGGCGCCTGCGGCTCGCGCAGGGCCGCCCGGAGGAGGCCGCGCGGGACCTGCGCGAGTGCGGGGGCCGCCTGGAGGCCGCCGGTGCCGGGGCCGGCGCGGTGTTCCGGTGGCGGCCGGGCGTCGCGCTGGCGCTGCGCGACCAGGGCGACGACGACGCGGCGCGCGTGGTGGCCGACGAGGCCGTCGCGGCCGCCGAGGCCTGGGGAGCGCCGTTGCCGCTGGCCGAGGCGCTGCGGGTCGCCGGCGAGGTGGCCCCGCGGGGCGAGGGGATCGCGCTGCTGCGCCGGGCGGTGGACGTCGCGGCCGAGGCACCGCTGGAACGTGCGCGGGACCTGCTCGCCCTCGGCCGCGCGCTGCACCGCGCGGGGGACCGGGGCGAAGCGCGGGACGTCCTGCGGGACGCCCTCGACGCTGCCGTGGAGCGCGGTGCGACGGCCATCGCCCGGGCGGCGCAGGACGAGCTGGTCGCGACCGGGGCACGGCCGCGCCGGCCGCGGACGTCGGGGGCGGAGGCCCTCACGCCGACCGAGCGGCGCGTGGCGGGCGCGGTGGCCGAGGGCGCGACGAACCGCGCGGTCGCGCAGGCCCTGTTCGTCTCCGAGAAGACGGTGGAGACGCACCTCGGGAGCGTCTACCGCAAGCTCGGCATCGCGGCCCGCTCGCAGCTGGCCGACGCCCTGGGGGACGCCGGCGCTACGCCACGAGCTGCGGGTACCAGGCGCTGATCTCGAGGTCGAGCTCGGCGAGGTCCGGGTGGGCGAAGAGGGCTGCCTCGTCCGGGCTCAGGCGCTGCGGGCGGCGGCCACCCGTGGGGCAGCCGTCCTCGTGGCGCAGGGGGTAGAGCTTCCACACCCGCACGGACTCGCAGTAGTGGCACTCGCCAGTGATCATCGCTGGACTCCGGGCACGTCGGCACTGGGGGAACGGTCCCCGCACGCCGACGCTGGGCGCGAGGCCGCTGCCAGTCTGGTGCCCGAACGTGCCCGTAAGAACCCGCACCGTGACCCCGCCCACCTGTGACGCGCACCCACCCGTGCGCACACAGGGGTCAGCTCTTCAGCTCCGCCAGCGCGGTCTCGGCCTGGAGGTTGATGGCCTCGGGGCCGGTGACCTCGTCGGGATCGGCGTCGGCGCCCATGTCGCCCGCGCGGTAGCGGGTCCAGACGCCGGCGTGGATGCAGGCGGCGCGCCACCGCGCGAACGCGAGGTAGTAGGCGATGTCGACGTCGCCGGTGCCCGTCGCGGCCGTGTAGCGCGCGATGAGCTCCTGGCGCGTGGGGTAGCCGCCCGCCGGCGTGGGGCTCGACAGCGCCTCGGGCACGGTGTCGCCCGGCTCGCTCCACGAGACGAGCAGGTGCCCAAGGTCGCAGAGCGGGTCGCCGATGGTCGCGAGCTCCCAGTCGAAGACCGCGACCGCCCGCCCGTCGGCGTCGTAGGCGATGTTCCCGGGGCGGAAGTCGCCGTGGACGATCCCGACCTCGCCCTCGGGGATCCGCGCGGCCAGCGCCTCGTGGGTGGCGTCGATGGCCGAGAGGTCCTCCATCGCCGACTGGTGCGCCTGCCGGTGCCAGCGCTTGAGCTGGCGGGCGACGAAGTTGCCGGGACGGGCGAGGTCGTCGAGCCCGACCGAGGCCGGCTCGACGTGGTGCAGCGCGGCGAGGACGTCGATGGTCGTGGTGCCGACGTTGGTCCGCGCCGCCGCCGGCACCTTCTCGCCGGACTCGGTGTCGTTGAGGACCTTCCCGGGCGCGAAGTCCATGACGTAGAGGTCGGCGCCCCAGACGTCGTGGTCGTCGCAGAACGCGCGCGGCGTCGGCACCGGCACCTCGGTGGGGTTCAGCGCCGCGAGGAAGCGCCACTCGCGGCCCATGTCGTGCGCGGTCTCCAGCACGCCGCCCAGCGGCGGGCGGCGCAGCGCCCACGCGTGCCCCGCCTCGTCGGTGACCCGGTAGGTCAGGTTCGAACGCCCGCCCGCGATGCGCGTGAACTCCAGGGCGCCCTCGACCTCGTCGACGTGGGCGCGGAACCACTCGGTGACGGCGTCGGGGATCTCCTCGGCGCTCACCGCGCGCCGCCCGGGAGGAGGACGATCTTGCCGACCTGGGTGTTCGACTCGAGGTGACGGTGAGCGTCGACCACCTGGTCGAGGCCCTCGAACACCCGGTCCACCTGCGGGGCGAAGGCGCCGTCCCGCAGGCCCGCGCCCACGAAGGCGCCCGCGCGACGGAGCCGCTCTGCGTCGTGTGTCATCGCGAACAACGTATAGGCCCGCATCCACAGATCGGGCAACGTCTCGGCCGGGAACGGCGTCGGCTGCCCCGAGAGCAGCCCGTGGATCGTCAGCACACCGCCCTTCGCGGTGGCCCGTGCCAGGTCGGCGACCCCCGGCCCGGCGACGGCGTCGAGCACGTGCTCGCACCCGCGCCCGTCGGTGATCTCCAGGACGCGCTCGACGAGGTCCTCCTCGCCGGTCGCGACCACGTGGGCCGCGCCCGCGTCGAGCAGCTGCTGCGCCTTCGAGCTCGACCGGCTGGTGGCGATCGGGACCGCGCCGACCCGGTTGGCGACCGCGAGGGACGCCAGCCCGACGCTGGAGGTCGCGGCGGTGACCAGGACGTGGTCGCCGGCGCGCAGCCCGCCCGTCTCGACCAGCCCGCCGTAGGCCACGAGGAACGGCATCCACACCGCGGCGCCGTCGACCCAGCTCGTCGCCGCGGGCAGCGGCACGAGCGCGCGGGCCGGCACGACGGCGCGGTCGGCGTAGACGCCGTAGTCGTTCATCGAGAACGCCGGGACGACGCTGACGCGGTCGCCGACCGACCAGCGTGTGACGCCCTCGCCGAGCGCGGCCACGGTGCCCGAGCACTCGTAGCCCAGGCGTGCCGGGAGCCGGGTCTCCTCGATGTAGGTGCCCCGCCGGAACATCGACTCCGCCCGATTGAGCCCGATCGCGGCGACGTCCACCGCGACCTCGCCGGGCCCCGGCGCCGGGTCGGTCTCCTCGTCGATCCGCAGCACCTCGGGCTCACCGAGCTCCGAGAACCGCACCGTCCTCGTCATGGCCGGAGAGCTTGCCCGTCGGATGATCTCCGCGCGAGGGCTGTCCCCGCCGCACGCGGAGGTCTAGCGTGACTCGTGACCGGATGAGAAATCTGGTCACGCGTCGAAGGAGGACCGTGTGGGCCGGGTGGCGCAGATGCTGGACGCGGCGGGCGACCTGCTGCTCGCCCACGGGTACCGGCGGGTCACCGTCGAGGACGTCGCCCGCCGGGCCGGCGTCGGCAAGGGCACCGTGTACCTGCACTTCGCCAGCAAGCTCGAGCTCTTCGCCGGGGTGCTGGTGCGGGAGTCGGTCGAGGTCACCGCGGAGCTGCTCGCCGCCCTGCGCGCCGACCCCGCCGAGGCCGCACTCGACGCGACCATGCGCCGGACGTTCCTGGCGGTGCAGCACCGGCCGCTGACCCGGGCGCTGCTCGCCGGCGACGTCGAGGTCCTCGGCGCCATCGCCACCGACACGAAGACCGGGCTCGAGGTCGTCACCGACAAGTCCGAGTTCAGCCGCGAGCACTTCGCCCTGCTCCACCGGCAAGGCCTGCTCGCCGACGACCCGGCCACGACGCCCGACCTGTACTACCGGCTCGGTGCCGCGAGCATCGGCTTCTTCGTCGACCACCTCGTCCCGGCCGGTGCCGGGATGGACGTGACGGCCCGGGCGGACGCCCTCGCCGCCGTCGTCCGGGCGGGGTTCACCCCGCCCGGCGAGCCCGACCCGGCCGCCCTCGCGGCGGCGGCCCCCGGGCTCGCCGCGCTCTACGAGCGCACCCTCGACCACCTCACCGCGGCCCTCCCGGAGGAGCCATGACCACCACCGACACGACCCTGCGCGACCGCGACCTGCCCCCCGACATCGCCGACCTGCCCGCCGTCCTCGACTGGCTCGCCCGCCTGCGCGCCGAGGCGCCCGTCTGGCGCGACCGCTACGGCATGCACCACGTCACCCGCGCCGCCGACGTCCTGCTCGTGCTGCGCGACACGGCGACGTTCAGCTCCGACTTCTCGGCGGTGATGCCGGAGGCCCAGCAGATGAGCAAGGGCATGCTCACGCGGCTCGACCCGCCGGAGCACGGGGCCCTGCGCCACCTCGTGAGCAGGTCGTTCACCCCGAAGCGCGTCGCCGGGCTCGAGCCGCGGATCCGGGAGCTGTGCCGGGAGATGCTGCCCGACGTGCCGGGAGACGGCGCGGAGCGGAGCCCGACCCCTCGATCCGTGTCCTTCGACCTGGTCGACACGCTCGCGTTCCCGCTGCCCGTCACCGTCATCGCCGAGATGCTCGGGCTGCCCGCCGCCGACCGTGGCCGGTTCCGGCAGTGGGCCGACGGGCTGTTCTCGATGCAGGTCGACGACCCCAAGGAGGCGGTCAACGACCCCCGCGTCCGCGACGCCATGGGCGAGATCACCGGCTACCTCGGCGACTGGTGCCGCACCCGGCGCGCCGCCCCCACCGACGACCTCGTCTCGGCGCTGGTCACGACGGAGGTCGACGGCCGGGTCCTCGACGACGAGGAGGCCGCCAACTTCTCGATGCTGCTGCTCTTCGCCGGCCACATCACGACGACCCTGCTGCTCGGCAACGCGGTGCGGGTGCTCGACGAGCACCCGGGCGCGTGGGCGGCGCTGCGGGCGGACCCGTCGACGATCCCGGCGACGATCGAGGAGGTCCTGCGGCTGCGCCCGCCGTTCCCGGTGACCGCGCGCGCCACCACGCGCGACGTCGAGATCGCGGGGACGACGGTGCCGGCGCGCTCGATCGTGATGCCGTGGCTGCTCTCGGCGACCCACGACCCCGACGCCCACCCGGACCCCGAGCGCTTCGACCCCACGCGCCCCGGCATCGGCGGTGGCAACCAGACCGCGTTCGGTCACGGCATCCACTTCTGCCTGGGGGCGCCGCTGGCCCGCCTCGAGGCGCGCGTGGCGCTCGAGGAGATGACGGCTCGCTACGCTGGGCTGTCCGTGGGCGAGGGGGAGCAGCGGCCGTACACGGGTCGTGTGCTCGGCACGCGCCGGCTGCCGGTGGTCGCGACCTGATCGGGTGACCGGCGCCCCCGGTGACCGAACGTCGACTACCCATCACGATCAGTCACCATGAGCGCGTGTCCCGCGTCGCGCTCGCCCGCCTCCTCCTCGGCGTCGCCGTCGCCGTCTGCGCGGCGGCCGCCGTGGTGACGCTGACGACCGCGCCGGGCTCGCCGGACGCCGCCCCGGTGGCCGCGGGTGCCGTCCCGTCGGCGGACCCCGCGGCAGCGCTCGCCGGGGTCGGCGCCGACACGGTGGGGGAGCGGGTGGTCGTGGAGCGGGTCGTGGACGCGGTCACCGTGGACGTCCGCCTGCCCGACGGCGGCGCGGTCGTGCGGGTGCGCGCGCTCGGCGTGCAACCGCCCGGCTCGTGCTACGGCGCGCAGGCGACGGCGTTCGCCTCGCGGGTCCTCGACCGCCGCGCGGTCCGGCTCGTCGGCGTGCCCGCGTCCGACCGGTTCGACCGCCGGCTCGCCACGGTCACCCTCGACGGCAGCGACTACGCGGTGCTCGCCGCCGAGGCCGGCATCGCCCGCGCCTACCCCGCGGGCGCCGACCCGGCCGCCATGCCGCCCGTCCGCGCGGCCCAGGACCGTGCGCGCCTCGCCGAGCGCGGCGTCTGGGGCGCGCCGTGCCGCGGCGCCGCCACCCCGGACACGAGCAGCACGAGCAGCACGAGCAGCACGAGCAGTACGAGCAGCACGAGCACCGACAGCACGAGCACCACCTCCGGCGGGTCCTGAGCGACCTCAGCTCCCGTCGTCGCCCGGCCGGGCCTCGTGGTGCCGGCGCCCGTGGGTGCGTCGCGACTCCTTCATCGCCGCCTCGAACACGTGCCGCCGCCCGCCCGCGAGCTGCTCGCGGGCGCGGCGCTCGTGGTCGCGGACCACGGACCAGTAGGTGTCGTCGTACTCCTCGACGATCTGGAAGCTCCAGCGTCCCTCGAGGAGGTCCCGGCCGACGAGCTCGGTCTCGATCGCGTCGGCGATGGCGTCGTGCCCGGCCTCGCGGAAGGCGTCGACGGCGGCGCCGATGGTGAGGTCGGCGGTGCCCGAGAGCTGGTGGAACGCGTAGAGGTGCCCGCGGGCGCGCTCGACGAACTCCATGCCCTCGGAGAGCTTGCCGAGCGCCTCGACGGTGGCCTCGTCGAGGTCGCCGCGGCGATCGGGCCCGAGGGCGTCCTCGCCGGTCTCGTGGCGGACGGAGCCGCCGTGGTCGTCGTGCGCGTCGGGGGCCGGGACGTCGGTCACGGCGCGGACTTCCCGGGGGTCGGGGACCGGAAACGGCGTCAGATGCCCTTGCCCGGGTTGAGGATGCCGTGCGGGTCGAGGGCGGCCTTGACGGCGTGCTGCATCGCGAGCACCTCGGGCGCCTGCTCCCGCTGCAGGCCGTCGCGCTTGAGCAGCCCGATGCCGTGCTCCCCGGTGACCGTGCCCCCGAGGGCGAGGGCTTCGGCGAGGATCTCCTCGAACGCCGCCTGCGCGCGCCGGCGGGCGGGCTCGTCGCCGATCGGGGTGATGAGCAGCGGGTGCAGGTTGCCGTCGCCGGCGTGGGCGATGTTGGCGATCGTCGTCTCGTGCCGGCGGCCGATCTCCTGGATGCGGCCGAGCATCTCGGGCACCGCGGCGCGCGGCACGCAGACGTCCTCGGTGAGCACCGGCCCGAGCCGTTCCAGCGCCGGGTAGGCCAGACGGCGCGCGGCGAAGAGGGCCTCGGCCTCCTCGGCGTCGGCGGCCTGCGCGGCGAACGTGGCGCCCGCGGCCTCGAAGTGGCGCATCATCTCCGCCGCCTCCGCGTCGCCCGCGGCGCCCGGCGCGTCGGAGCGGCCCAGCAGCACGACGTCGGCCTCGGCGGCGAGGCCCATGTTCTTCCAGGCGTCGACGGCCTCGAGGCAGGTGCGGTCGACGAGCTCGAGCGCCGACGGCGTCAGCCCGGCCGCGGTGATCGCCGCGACGGCGCGCCCGGCGTCGACGACCGAGTCGAAGTACCCGGCGACGGTGTGCTCGGGCGCGCGGGCGGGGCGCAGCTTGACGGTGACCTCGGTGATCACCCCGAGCGTGCCCTCCGACCCGACCACCAGCCCCGCGAGGTCGAGCCCGGCGACGCCCTTGGCGGTGCGCCGCCCCAGCCGCACGAGCTCGCCGAGCCCGTTGACGACCTGCACGCCGAGCACGTAGTCGCGGGTCACGCCGTACTTGACGCAGCACACGCCGCCGGCGTTGGTGGCGACGTTGCCGCCGATCGTCGACCAGGGCGAGCTCGCCGGGTCCGGCGGGTACCAGAGGCCCTGCTCGGCACAGGCCGCGCGCAGGTCGTCGTTGACGACGCCGGGCTGCACGACCGCGAGCCGCTCGGCGCCGTCGATCTCGACGATGCCGGTCATGTGCTCGGTGGAGAGCACCACCGCGCCCTCACTCGCGTTGGCGCCGCCCGACAGCCCGGTGCCCGCGCCGCGCGGCACCACCGGAGCGCGGTGCTCCAGGCACGCGAGCACGACGTCGCGGCACTCCTCGGCCGTCCGCGGGCGCACGACGGCCACCGGCAGCGCGTGCGGGGCCCACTCGGCGTCGTCGTGGGCGTAGCTCGCGAGGACGTCGGGGTCCTCGATGACGCGCCCCGCCGGCAGGGCCGCGACCAGCGCCCCCACGACGGGAGCGGGGGTCGTCACGGAGGTGGTGGTCATCGGCGTCCCCTTCGTCGTCGGACCGCCCGCGAGGGGCCGGCTCCACGGTAGCCGCCGGGACGGCCCGGTCCGAGGCGTCGACGACGGCGGGGACACGCCGCTCGCGTGGTCGATGACCGGGCGCGTCGGTTCCTGTCAGGATCGTCCCGTGCTGCGCCGATCCGCCCACATCGCCCTGGTCCTCGCGGGTGCCGCCCTCGTCGCGAGCTGCTCGTCCTCCGAGGCCGCCGCCCCGCTCGTCACCGAGGGCGTGCTCGTCCCGGCCGCCCAGGGCGGGCCGGCCGTGACCTACGCGCCCGACGCCGCGCCGGCGGGCGCACGGCTCGTGCTCGAGGTCGTGCCCGGCGAGGGCTCGACGACCGCGACGTTCCGGGTCGCGGGGATGGTCCCGGACCGCGGGTACGCCGCGCACGCCCACGTCCGCCCGTGCGGGCCCACGGGCGCCGACGCCGGCCCCCACTTCCAGAACCGCGTCGACCCGGCCGCCACGCCGCAGGCGCCGTCGTCCGACCCCGCGTACGCCAACCCGCAGAACGAGGTGTGGCTGGACCTGCGCACCGACGCGACCGGCGCGGGCACGGCGACCACGACCGTGCCGTTCGGCTTCCCCGAGCGCGCGCCGGCGTCGGTCGTCGTGCACGAGAAGGAGATGACGGCGACCGCGCCCGGGCAGGCGGGCACCGCCGGCGGGCGCCTGGCCTGCCTCACCTCGACCTGGCGCTGATCGAGCGGTGATCCAGCGCTGACGTACCGTCGCCGGTGATGACCACCGGCCCCACCCTCACCGTCTGCCGCGGCTGCTGCTGCGGCACCGCGCGCAAGCACCCCGAGGTCGACCACCGCGCCCAGCTCGCCCGGTTCCGGGCCACCGGCGCGAGCGTGCGGGTCACGGACTGCCTCGACGCCTGCGCCTACTCCAACGTCGTCGTCGTGTCCCCGTCGCGGGCCGGGCGGGCGGCGGGCGCGCGGCCGGTGTGGCTGTTCGGGGTGCTCGACGCCGAGACCGAGGACGAGGTCGTCGCCTGGGTCGACGCGGGCGGGCCCGGCGTCGCGGACCCGCCGGGGATGCTCGACCTGCGCGTCTTCTCGCCGTCGCGGAAGGTCCGCGCGGCGGTCGACTGAGCGGGTACTCACGCCGCATGACCGCCGAGCAGCGCGTGGCCGTGCTCCAGGAGCCCGAGCACATGACCGTCGAGACCCGCCCGGTCCCGGAGCCCGGCCCGGGGGAGGTGCAGGTCGCGGTGCGGGCGGTGAGCGTCTGCGGCTCCGATGTGCACTACTACGACCACGGGCGCATCGGCGGGTTCGTCATGCACGCCCCGCTCGTGCTCGGGCACGAGACCTCGGGCGTGGTCAGCGCGCTCGGCGAGGGCGTCGAGGGCCCGGCGGTGGGGACGCGCGTCGCCGTCGAGCCCCAGCGCAACTGCGGGCGCTGCACGCAGTGCGTCCGCGGGCGCTACCACCTCTGCCCGTGGATCGCGTTCTTCGCGACCCCGCCGATCGACGGGTCGTTCGCCCAGTACGTGGTGGTGCCCGCGACCCGCGCCCACCCCGTGCCCGACGCCCTGTCCGAGGACGCCGCGGCGATGATCGAGCCGCTGGCCGTCGCGGTGCACGCCGCGGGGAAGGCCGAGATCGGGCCGGACGTGCGGGTCTTCGTCAGCGGGGCCGGGCCCGTCGGGCTGCTGTGCCTGCAGGTCGCGCGGGCCCGCGGCGCCGCGCACGTGACGGTCTCCGACCCCGTCGAGCGCCGGCGGGCCAAGGCCCTCGAGTTCGGCGCCGACGCGGTCGTCGACCCCGCCGCGGGCGACCCGGGGCTCGAGCCCGTCGACGTCGTGCTCGAGTGCACGGGCGTGCAGGCCGCGGTGGACCTCGCGATCGCGGCGACGGCCCCCGCGGCGACCGTCGTGCTCGTCGGCACGGGGGAGCGGGTGACCCTGCCGCTCGACGTCGTGCAGGCCCGCGAGCTGGTGGTCAAGGGGACGTTCCGCTACGCCCACGTCTACCCGGCGGCGATCGCGCTGGCGGCGTCCGGGGCGGTGCGCCTCGACGACATGGTGACCTCGCACCACGACCTCGACGCCGCCGAGGACGCGCTGCTCGCCGCGCGCCGGGACCCCGCGGCGATCAAGGCGGTCGTGCGACCCGGCTGACGCGACACCACCGGCCGGCACCGCGGGGAGCGGTACCGGCCGGTGGGGAGCTGTCACGCGCGGTGGCTCAGGCCGCCGCGGCGGAGGCGATGCTGCTGACCGCGTTGCCCGCGCGGCGGGCGATGCCGCGGACCTGGTCGCCCGGGCGCTGCTGCTCGCTGGCCTGCGAGGACAGCACGACGATCGCGCCGGTGAGCACCGGGATCGCGTACTGCAGGGCGTGCAGCTGGCGGTTGGCGCTCGCGACGTCGGCGGGCAGCGACTCGGCGACCTGGCTGACGGTCTGCCCGACGCTCTTGTCGGCCTCGCGCACGGCTTCACCGGGGCCGGTGTCGCCACCCTGCTTGGCAGTGCCGGACGGCACCGGCGAGGTGGTGGACGACGAGACGCCGCTCGCCTGGTGGATCACCGCGTCCTCGACCTTCTTGCCCACGAGGCGGGTGTAGCCGGACGCGGCGATGGCCGCGACGGTCAGCGCGAGCTTGGCGTTGACCGTGCCGGTGTGGCCCTTCTGGGCCAGGGCGCGCTTGCGGTTCTCCGCGAGCAGGCCCGCGCCACCGACGACGTGCGCACCGATGGCGAGGAAGTTGACCGGGCTCCACTTGGCCCAGCCGATGCTGGAGACGCGGTCGGCGGTGCGCCGGTCGCCGGCCTCCTCGGCCGCGGCGTTGAGGCCCGCGAGGCCGAACAGCGAACCGCCGAACCAGGCGGCGAGACCGACGTCGTGCAGGGCGTGGAGGACGGTGTTGCGCGTGCTCATGGGGCTCCCTTGCCACTCGGGGGCGCGCGACGGCGGTGCGGCGCTCGCCGCGGTGTCGCACGCAGGGGATGGCGGTGTGTCCCGCCGGAATGGGCTGGCTCGCTCAACCCGATACCGGGGGGTGACCGATGACGGCGCCGCGAAACCGCCACGGACCGGTCGGGGCCGGGTCACGGTCCGGGTCACGGTCCGGGTCACGGTCCGGGTCACGGTCCGGTCGGGTCCGGGACGACGGGGCGCCCTCGGGTAGCGACGACCACCACGCGGGTAGCCCCCGAGCCTGTCGGCGGTGCCCGCGGCGGGCGGACGAGCAGGGCGCCGGTGCCCCCGAACGCCGTCCGCGCTGGAGGGATCGTCGTGCTCGACGAAGGCACCACGACACGCGGGGACGGCGGCCGCTCACACGACGGCCCCCCGTCCGCGACAGGTCACGGTGGACGGGACCGCCCGGTGGCGCTCGTGCTCGGCGCGAGCCGGGGGCTGGGGTTCCTCATCGCGCAGGAGCTGGGGCGTCGCGGCCACGACCTGGCCGTCGTGGCGCGCTCCGCCGACGGGCTGGAGGCGGCCCGCGGCGACCTCGAGGCCACCGGCGCCACGGTGCTCACGCTGCCCGCCGACCTCTCGTCGCGGCCGTCGGCCGAGGCCGTCGTCGAGACCGCGGTGACGCAGCTCGGGCGCCTCGACGTCGTCGTCGCCAACGCCGGGATCATCCAGGTCGCGCCGGTGCGCGCGCTCACCGCGCAGGACGTCGCCGACGCCCACGACGCGATCTTCTGGAGCGCCGTGTACCCGGTGCTGGCCGCGGTCGAGGTGATGCGCCGTCGGGGCGGGGGACGGATCGTCGTCATCAGCTCGATCGGCGGGAAGATCCCCACGCCGCGCCTGCTGCCCTACACCGCGGCGAAGTTCGCCACGGTCGGGTTCGCCGAGTCCCTGCGCACGGAGGCCGGTCGCGACGGGATCAGCGTCACGACCGTCGTGCCCGGGCTCATGCGCACCGGGTCGACGCGCAACGCGCTGGTCGGCGGTGACCGCGAGCGCGAGCTGCGGTGGTTCACGACGCTCGCGTCGCTGCCGCTGCTGTCGATGGACGCCGGCGCCGCGGCCCGCCGCATCGTCGCGGGAGGGCTCGCCGGGCGCCCGGAGGTCGTGCTCACGCCGGCGGCGAAGATCGGCCTGCGGGTGCACGGGCTCGCCCCCGGGCTGACCCAGCGCGCGTTGGCGCTCGTCGACCGCCTGCTCCCGGCCCCGGGGGACGAGCCGCCCCAGCCCGGGCACACGCTGCCCGAGCAGCCGTGGTGGCAGCGGCTGCTGACGACGCTGGACCGCGGCGCCGCCCTCCGCCACCACGAGCACGACGACGAGACGCCCCGCCGCTGACCTGGTCGACGCTGACCTGTCGCCTGGGCGGCTCAGATGTCCCCGCTTCGCGGTGCCTGGTCGTCCCGGGAGGGCCGGGGCCGAGGCGGGAAGGGTCGCTCGCCCTCCCCACCGGGTTCCCCCCACTGGCCGAGGTCGAGGGGCCAGGGTTGCCCAGTCGGGCCCGGCACGTCGGCCCACATCTCGCCGTGCCGGATCCGACGGACGGTGGTGCGACTGATCCGGAAGTCGCGCGCGATGCCGGCCTCCGTCTCGCGTCCGGCGAGCCGGCGCTTGATCTCGCGGACCTTCAGCCTCGTGAGCGGCGCCTCGGACACGGTGCCCTCCGGCATCGTCCCCGGCGGGGTTCGCTCCTGCTCATCGGGCGGCTTCTCGCGCCTGACGTCCGTGCGGCCGCTCTCGTCGATGTCGCCCATCGTCGGTCACCTCTCGGAGCTGAGGACCTCCGAGGCAACAACGCGGCGGCCGGGGATGCAGGGGTCGAACGGCCCGACACCGCCGGGTCGTCCGGAGTCCCCACCGCGAGGCCGGAGAGTGGGCGAGCTCCGAGCCCGTGGGTCCGGAGCTCGCCACACGACGCCGGTCAGCCCGTCTTGGACGTCAGCTGGGCGAGGTACTGGTGGCACTGGTGCGCCCGGTCCGAGTCCTCGCTCATCACCTTGCGGAAGAAGTCGGCGACCTCCTGCAGACCCGCGTTCTCCGCGTCCCGCACGTACTGGCCGTAGTCGTGCCCGGCCTTGAGCGCGTGGTACTGCACGGACACGAGGTCGAAGGTGACGTCGTCGAAACCGGTTTCTCCGGTGGCCATGGTTGCCTCCACGGATCGTCGAGCGTGTCCTCCGGGCTGCTCGCTCAACTCGGACCCTGACGGTTACCCGACGCGCGTCCCGCCCCAACGCGTCGGGGACGGCTCAGGACGCGCTCTCGGCGGACTCCTGGGAGCCCTCTTCGTCGGCGAGCTCCTGGTCGAGCTCGGGGAACATGAGCCAGCTCCCGATGAGGAAGGCGATGCCCCCGACCAGGAAGCCGATCTTGACGATCGACGCGCCCGGCTCGCCCTCGGCCTGGAACGAGCCGGTGATCGAGAAGCCGGGGATCGCGCCGATGGTGAAGCCGAGCGAGCCCAGCACGAACATCGCGCCGACCCACCACGACACGTTGCGCAGCGTCTTCGGGAAGTACCCGTTCCCGGCCTCGAACGTCTGCAGCACCGAGGCCACGAGGAAGAACAGGGCACCGACGAGGCTGGTCCACCACAGGCCGACCTCCTCGGGGATCAGGTGGGCCGTGGAGAGCAGGGCCGCGATCGTCTCGTAGTTGAAGATCAGCGCGCCGATGAGGAACACGAACGCCCAGACGAACCCCAGGTCCCGGGCCTTGAAGCCGAGCCACCGCCACGACTCCGGGGGCTCGCCCCGGCCGTCGGAGGTGATGCGGGTGTCCTCGTTGAGGCTCTCCAGGATCTGTCCGTAGACCGCGACGGTGTAGAGCAGGGCACCGAGGGTGTACGCGGCCTCGGCGAACAGCGACATGGCCGTCTTGTCGCCGCCGAAGGCGCTGGGGACCAGCGACGCCGCGGCGCCGAGGATGAACAGCGCGGAGCCGACGGTGAACGACACGGCCACCCACCACGCCAGGCGCTCGGGCGCCCAGTAGCCGCTGCGGGAGACCGCCCCGGCACGTCGCGCGCCGTGGCCTTTGCGATGGGGACGGCCCAGCCAGGTGTAGGGCCGGTCGTCGGGTCCGCGGTACTCCGCCCACGTCGTGAACGGTCGTGGTCCACCGCTGCGGATCAGTTGCCAATCGGAGGGGACCTGGGGGCCAACGGTGTCGGGCATGACGCGGGAGCTACCCCATCGGCGAGGTCGACTAGCCGGGTCCACCGAGACCGTGGAGCAGCTCTGCGTTTGCGAGGGCCACGGGGCGGTGACACCGTTCTCCCACCGGTTCACCCCCCAGCCGGCGCCCGTCCGATCCGGTTCCGCCACTCGGAGGCGCCTGCCGTGAGCCTGTCCCGCCGTGCCGCCGACCTGGTGCGCTCCTGGCCCCTGGTCCGTCAGCTGACCGGCGCCGACCCCCTGGGTCGCGGCGCCGCCGTGCAGTCCAACTCCTCCGACGAGTGGCACGCGCGGACCGCCGACGCGGACACCGTCACCCGGTCGGTCTGCCCGTTCTGCGCCGTCGGCTGTGGCCAGCGGGTGTACTCGAAGGAAGGACGCGTCACCCAGATCGAGGGCGACCCGGACTCGCCGATCAGCCGCGGCCGGCTCTGCCCCCGCGGTTCCTCGAGCCTGAGCCTGGTGACGTCGCCGTCACGGCTCACGCGGGTCCGGTACCGGCGCCCCGGCGGGTCCGACTGGGAGGAGCTCGACCTCGACACGGCGATGGACATGATCGCCGACCGCGTGGTCGACACCCGGTCCCGCACGTGGCAGGACACCGACGACGAGGGCCGCGTCCTCAACCGGACGCTCGGCCTCGCGCACCTCGGCGGCGCCACGCTGGACAACGAGGAGAACTACCTCCTCAAGAAGCTCTACACCGCGATCGGCGCCGTCCAGGTGGAGAACCAGGCGCGCATTTGACACAGCTCCACCGTCCCCGGTCTGGGGACCAGCTTCGGGCGTGGCGGCGCCACCAACACCCAGCAGGACATCGCGCAGGCCGACTGCGTCGTGCTCGAGGGCTCGAACATGGCCGAGGCGCACCCCGTGGGGTTCCAGTGGGTGATGGAGGCCAAGGCCCGCGGCGCGCAGATCATCCACGTCGACCCGCGGTTCACGCGGACCAGCGCGGTGGCCGACGCGCACGTCCCGATCCGCCCGGGCACGGACATCGCGTTCCTCGGCGGGCTGATCAACTACGTGCTGGAGAACGAGCGGGACTTCCGCGAGTACGTCGTCGCGTACACCAATGCGCCGATGCTCGTGCGCGAGGAGTTCGTCGACGCCGGTGACGACGACGGCCTGTTCTCGGGATGGGACCCGGAGACGCGGTCGTACGACACCTCGACGTGGCAGTACGAGGGCACCGAGGTGGCGGCCGCGTCGGGCAACCGTGACGACTGGTCGCGCGTCGCCGACGACCGCGAGACCCAGCGCGTCGCCCACCTGCTCGGGCAGTCCGAGGGCGCGGGCTCGGGCGGGGCGAACTTCTCCGGCGAGCCGCACCGCGACGACACGCTGCAGCACCCCCGCTGCGTCTACCAGGTGCTCAAGCGGCACTTCGCGCGCTACACCCCGGAGATGGTCTCGCGGGTGTGCGGCATGAGCCCCGACCAGTTCCGCCAGGTGGCCGAGGCGATCTGTGCGAACTCCGGACGCGAGCGCACGACGATGTGGGTCTACTCGGTGGGCTGGACCCAGCACACCGTCGGCGTGCAGTACATCCGCGCGGCCTCGATCCTGCAGGGCCTGCTCGGCAACGTCGGGCGGCCCGGCGGCGGCATCATGGCCCTGCGCGGGCACGCCACGATCCAGGGCTCGACCGACATCCCGACGCTCTACGACCTCCTGCCCGGCTACATCCCGATGCCCAACGCGCACAAGGAGATGCACCTCGCGGAGTACCTGGCGGCCGACTCGGCCAGCAAGGGCTTCTGGGGCAACATGCCCGCCTACGTCGTCAGCCTGCTCAAGGCGTGGTTCGGCGACGCGGCGACGCGGGAGAACGACTTCGGCTTCGACTGGATGCCGCGCATCTCCGGCGACCACTCGACGTTCACGACGATCCTCAACATGATCGACGGCAACTGCGAGGGCTACTTCGTCCTCGGCGAGAACCCGGCGGTCGGGACGACGAACTCCAAGCAGCAGCGCCACGGCCTGGCGGCGCTCAAGTGGCTCGTGGTGCGCGACCTGCACGAGATCGAGACGGCCACGTTCTGGAAGGACGGGCCGGAGATCGAGACCGGCGAGATGCGCACGGAGGACATCGACACCGAGGTCTTCCTGCTGCCGGCCGCCACGCACGTCGAGAAGGCCGGCTCGTTCACCAACACCCAGCGGCTGCTGCAGTGGCGGCACAAGGCCGTCGAGCCGCCGGGCGACGCCCGCAGCGACCTGTGGTTCGTCTGGGAGCTGGGCCGGCGGATCCGGGAGCGGCTCGCCGACTCCGACCTGCCGCGCGACCGGGCGATCCAGAACCTCACCTGGGACTACCCGCTCGAGGGCGTGCACGGCGACCCCGACGCCCACGCGATCCTCAAGGAGATCAGCGGCGTCGACGCGAACGGCGACCCGGTCTCGGGCTACACCGCCCTCTCCGACGATGGGTCCACCGCCTGCGGCTGCTGGATCTACTCCGGCGTCTACGCCGACGGGGTCAACCAGGCGGCGCGCCGCACGCCCGGCGGCGGCGAGAGCCTCGCCGCGCTGGAGTGGGGCTGGGCGTGGCCGATGAACCGTCGTGTGCTCTACAACCGCGCCTCGGCCGACCCCGAGGGCCGGCCGTGGAGCGAGCGCAAGGCCTACGTCTGGTGGGACGAGGAGCAGCAGTCCTGGACGGGTCACGACGTCCCGGACTTCGAGGCGCACAAGCCGCCGTCGTACGAGCCCCCGGAGGGCGCCGAGGCGCAGGACGCCATCGGCGGCGACGAGCCGTTCATCATGCAGGCCGACGGCCGCATCTGGCTCTACGTGCCGACGGGGCTGGCCGACGGGCCCATGCCGGTGCACTACGAGCCGGAGGAGGCCCCGACCCGCAACGCCCTGCACCCGCAGACGCGGTCCAACCCGGCCCGCGAGCGCTTCGAGCGGCCCGACAACCTCTACAACCCGTCGGACCACCAGCCCGGGTCCGAGGTGTTCCCGTACGCGTTCACCACGTTCCGGATCGCCGAGCACCACACCGCGGGCGGCATGAGCCGGTGGACGCCCTACCTCGCGGAGCTGGCGCCCGAGATGTTCGTCGAGGTCTCCCCGGCGCTGGCCGCCGAGCGCGGCCTGGAGCACACGGGGTGGGCGACGATCGTGACCGCGCGCAGCGCCATCGAGGCGCGGGTGGTGGTCACCGAGCGGATGAAGCCCCTGCGCATCGCCGGCGAGACCATCCACCAGGTCGGGCTGCCGTGGCACTGGGGTCCGAACGGGCTGGTGACCGGCGACGCCGCCAACGAGATCATCGGCATCTCGCTGGACCCGAACGTCCACATCATGGACACCAAGACCGGGACCTGCGACGTCGTCGCCGGGCGCCGGCCGCGGGGCCCGGAGCTGCTGCGGTTCGTCGACGAGTACCGGCGGCGGGCGGGGCTCCTCGACGGGGCCGGTGGGCCTACCCCGTCACCCTGACCTCGACGCGGCGGCTGGCCGCGAGCGAGTCCAGCGGCCGCGCCGACCCGACGCCGACGGCGGTGAGGCTGCCGGCGGGGACCCCGGCCGCCTCCAGCCGGCGCACGATCTCCTCGGCGCGCCGCTGGGAGAGGTCCTGGGCGTCGTCGGTGTCCTCGCCGGTCGGAGCGGTGTGGCCCTCGACGGTGATCGGCGGCCCGGGGGCCGCGCGCAACGCCCCGGCCAGGCGCTCGACGGCCTCGTCGGCGCCGGCCGCGGGCGTGGCGCCGTCCGGCGGGAAGCGCAGCGGGGTGGCGGCGAGGACGTCGTCGATCGTGTCCTGCAGGACGGCGACGTCGGGACCGCCGGTGGAGGCCGGTGTGCCGGTGGCGCCGGGTGGGACAGGGCCGTCGGGCACTGTGGGCACGGCGGGGGCCTGCGACGCGGCGGGCGCCGGCGGGGGATCGGACGTCCCGGTCACCGCGACGGCGATCGCGACGCCACCGAGGGCGAGGACGCCGACCAGGAGCAGCGCCAGCGGCAGGCGCCGGTGGCCACCGGACGCGGCGTGCGAGCCGCCGCCGGCCGGGCCGCGGCCGCCCCACCAGTGCGCGCCGGTGTTGGGGCCGCCCGTGACGCGCCCGCGATGGGAACCCCCGCCAGTCACGGCCCGCGCCACCTCCTCCGGTCGGGACGCACTGTGCCCTGCCCGCACCCCGACCCGCTCGGGAGGAGCGAGAATCCGCCCGGACGGCCGCATCGATGTGCGACGGTCGGCCCAGGTGCGCTCCGCTCACCTGCCGTCAGGCACCCGTGCGGGGGGTGAGGCCGGCGGCGCGGATGCCGGCGACGACGGCCTCCTCGTCGGCGAGCGAGGCGTCCCCGCTGGCGCCCGCCGCGCCCAGCAGGGTGCCGGCGTCGTCGTGGATGAACACGCCGCCGGGCACCGAGAACACCTTCCCGCCGGTCAGCGCCGCGACCGAGGTGAAGAACTCCGCCGAGTCCGCGGCGCGCGCGGCGATCGCCCGGCTGTCCATCCCGAGACCGAGCACGCCGTAGGCCTTCGCGGTGGCGACGTCGGGACGCAGGAAGCCCGACCCGTCCTCGCGGCCCAGCGCCACGACCGCGCCGCCCGGGTCGAGCACCGCCACCGTGAGCGGCTTGAACCCCTGCGCGCGGGCGTGCGCGAGCGCGGCGGACACGATGCTCTGGGCCTGCTCGAGGCTGATGCTCATGGCGGGCCGGTACCCACCGCCGCGCCCCGCATCACACCGGGCGGCGCACACGGACCCCCGCGCGCCCGGGCGCGTGGCTCACCGGACCGGGCGACACCCGCCCGACCGCCGTCGTCACCCACCGCTCGTCCGTGATCACCGACGGCTCACCGTCCGGCCGGCTGCAGGTCCCGGCGTCGCCGTCGTCGGTCGACTACGGTGTTCTGGACCGTCGGACGGGAGGGGACGGCATGGAGGGACGCCACGGCGCCCCGACGCGCGAGGCCTCCGCGGCCCGCACCACCGAGGCGTCCCCGGCGGCGCCCGGCGCGACACCCACGGCGCCCGAGGGCGGACCGGGCCTCCTCGACGGGCTCGAGGAGGGCGTCGTCGTCTGCGACCGCGCCGGTGTCGTGCGCGCCGCGAACCCCGCGGCCCGCGCGCTGCTGCCGCAGCTGCGCGTGGGCGAGATCGTCGACGTCGCCCGCTGCGAGGTGCTCTCCCGCGCCGTCCACGACCGCGACGCGCCCGCGAGCTTCGAGACCGTCGTCGTCCACCCCGACGGCGAGCACCACCTGCGCGGACGGCGCGGGCCGGTCCTCGGTCCCGTCCCGCCCCCGCCGCCGGAGCCCCGGGACGGCGACACCGCCTGGTACCTGCGCGACGTCACCGGCGAGCACGCCCGCACCGACACGCTGCTCGCCGCCCAGGAGCGCGCCGCGTTCCTCGCCGAGGCCGGGCGGGCGCTGCACGGCGTGCTGCACCTCGACCGCACCGCGCGCCGCGTCGTCGCGCTCGCCGTGCCGCGGCTGGCCGCGGGCGCGACGCTGGTCGTGCGCCACGACGACACCGTCACCTGGGCGTGCGCGGAGCTCGGCGGCGGGCGCCCCCGGCTCGGGCACGCCGGGACCGGCGGCCTCGCCCGCGTCCCCCGGCTCGCCGCCGCGCTGACCGGCGAGGGCGCGGGCACCGGCGACCCGTTCCTGGCCGGCGACCTGACGACGCTGACCGGGCTCGAGGCGCCGGCCGGCGACGTGCGGACCCTCGCGGTGCCGACCACCGGGGTCGTCGACGCCCTCGTCGTGCTCGCCGGTCCCCGCAGCACCGGGTCGGACAGCAGGTCGGACAGCGGGTCGGACAGCGTCGATCCGCTCGTCCTCGCCGAGGAGGAGGTGCTCACCTCCTACGTCGCGCGCGCCGGCGCCGCGCTCGCCGCGGCCGCGCTGCACGAGGAGCAGGCCCACCTCGGCGCCGTCCTCCAGGAGAGCCTCGCCGCGCCGCGCCTGCCCGCGACCGCGGGCATCGCGTGGGGCGCGGCGTACCGCCCGGCGCGCGAGACGATGCGGGTCGGCGGCGACTTCTACGAGGTGGTCGACGGGTCCGAGCGGTCGGCCTTCCTGCTCGGCGACGTGTGCGGCAAGGGCATCGAGGCCGCGGTCCTGTCCGGGCGCGTGCGGCAGTCGTGGCACGCGCTGCGGCTGCTCGAGGACCGTCCCGGCCGCCTGCTGCCGCTGCTCAACACCGCGCTGCTCGACGCCGTCGCCACCCGTGACGAGAGCCCGCGCTTCGCGACGATGGTGCTCGGCGACGCCCGCCCGCTGGCCGACGGCACGGTCGCGCTGCGCCTGGCCACGGGCGGGCACCCGCCGCCGCTGGTGCTGCGCGCGAACGGCGACGTCGAGGCGGTGCCGGTGTCCGGGATGCTCGTCGGCGGCCTGCGCGAGGCGCGGTTCGGCGAGGCCGAGGTGCTGCTCGCGCCCGGCGACACCTGCCTGCTCTACAGCGACGGCGTCGTCGAGGCCCGCGGTCCCGGGGACTTCTTCGGCGAGGAGCGCCTCGCCGACGCCCTCCCGCGCTGCGCCGGCGCCCCTGCCGCCGTGCTCTGCGAGCACCTCGAGCAGACCGTCGTGTCCTGGCTCGACGGCCACGACCACGACGACATCGCGATGCTCGCCGTCCAGGCACCCCGGCACGCGGCCGAGGCGCCGCAGAGGAGTGAGGCGTGACCACCACGTCCCCGCCCACCGACCCGGCCGCTCTGCGGGTGGCCTACCTCGAGCGGCTCGCCACGTCCGACGAGCCGGGGGCGGTCGCGGTCGCGGTCGGTGCCCTCGAGGCGGGCGCCGACCCCGAGGTGGTGCTGCTCGACGTCGTCGCCGGCGCGCAGCGCGAGGTCGGCGACCTCTGGGCCGCGGGGGAGTGGACGGTCGTGCAGGAGCACGTCGCGACCCACATCAGCGAGCGTGTCGTCGCGGCGGTCGCGCAGCACGCCCCGGCACCCGCGCCGAGCGGGCTCGGCAAGGTGGCGGTCGCCTGCCTCGACGGCGAGTGGCACGGGCTGCCCGCGCGGCTGCTTTCCGAGGTCCTCGCCCGGCACGGCTGGGCGGTGGAGTTCCTCGGCGCCTCGGTGCCGGCCGCCCAGCTCGCGACGCACCTCCACCGGGCCGGCCCCGACGTCGTCGCGATCTCCAGCTCGCTGCCCTCCCGGCTGCCCGCCGCGCGCCGGATGGTCGAGGCCTGCCGCGCCACGGGCACCCCGGTGCTCGCCGGCGGGGCCGCGTTCGGCGAGGACGGCCGGTGGGCGCGCGCCGTCGGCGCCGACGGCTGGGCGCCCGACGCCCGGGCGGCGGCCGCGATGCTCGCCGCGGACCCCGACGGCCCGTGGTTCGCCGACGAGGACACCGGCGCGAGCGCCGTCCCGGGCTCCCGCGACCATGTCTCCGCCCGCGAGGAGCAGGCCGTCCTGCACGCGCGGCGCGCCGAGCTCGTGCGCCAGGCCGCCGCGGCGGTGCGACCCGGGACCGCCGGCGGCGAGGTGCCCGACGAGCTCGCCGACGACCTCGGCCACCTCGTCGACTTCCTCGCCGCCGCCGTCTTCGTCGACGACCCGGGCCTCTTCGACGGCTTCGTGCGCTGGGTCGGCACCGTGACGATCCCCGACGGCCTGCGGGCCGAGGAGGTCGCGCCGGCACTCGACGCGCTGGCCGCGGCGTTGGCAGACTCGCCCCGCACGGTCCGACTCCTCCGCTCCGCTCACGGGGCCCACGGAGGCCAGCCCGCCACGGTGGGGTGAGGAGGTGGCGCGATGCCCGAGCTGACCATCCGCACCGAGCGGACGGACGGACCCGGTGGCCAGGCCGTCGTGGTGGTGGGCGGCGACCTCGACTACGACAGCCACGGTCGTCTCGACGACGCCGTCGGCGCGGCGCTCGACGACCGGCCCGCCGACCTCGTGGTCGACCTCGCCGAGGTGACCTACTGCGACTCCTGCGGCCTGCGCGTCCTGCTCGGCGCCCACCGCCGCGCGACCGAGGTCGGCGCCGCCTTCGCGCTGCGCGGGGCCCGCGGCCAGCCCGCCCGCGCCCTCAAGCTGACGGGCCTGGACCAGGTGTTCAGCTAGCGCCCGCCGCGGGTCGACTCCAGGAACGCCCAGTAGGTCGCCGCCCACTGCTCGGCCGCGTCGACGTGGGGCCCGTGGCCGGAGCCGGCGAACTCCTCGATCGCCACGCGCCCGCCCGCCGCGCGGTAGGCCTCGAGCACCTCGCGGATCTGGCTGACCATCGGCTGGGGCGGGAAGGCGTCGGCGCCCGGCCAGCCCGGCACGACGCCGCTCGCGCCGAGGGTGCCGAGCTCGAGCGCCGAGCCGTCGGCGACCACGACGTCGTCGCTGCCGTGGGTCCAGAGCACCGGCGGCTTCTCGGCGAGCGTCGGCAGCCACGACCAGTCGCAGTACTTCGGGGACAGCGCGTTGAGCAGCCCGCGGGTGCCCGGCGCGCTGCCCGGCCAGTTCTCCGAGGTCTGCGCGTCGCCGGGGTAGCCGTCGTCGGAGATCGTCGTCAGCAGGATCTCGTCGACGAGCACGTCCTCGCGGTCGCGGGGCTCGCGGTGCCCGGGGCGCCAGTAGGTCGCGTTCATGACGTTGCGCGGCGAGAGCGGGCTGTCCTCGCTGCGGTCGCCCTCGCGCAGGCGGCGGACGAACTCCGGGTTCGCCACCCCGGCGCCCGAGCCCGCGAAGTCCGGGTAGCAGGGGCGGCCGTCGGGGAAGGTCCCGCCGAACCCGTACGGCGCGACGGGGTCGAGGAAGGTCAGCGACGCCACGCGCCGGGCGCGCGCCACCAGCGCGATCGCCGCGCCCGCGGTGGACCAGCCGACGAGGTGCGCGGGACGGTCGATGCCCAGCGCGTCGAGGAACGCGACCAGGTCGTCGGCCCAGTCGCCGAGCCCGCGTGTCGCGTCGATCGGCGCGGGCTCGGAGCGCCCGAAGCAGCGCATGTCGGGCGCGAGGATGCGCCAGCGCTCGGGCGCGCCCGGCATGAGGTGCTCGAAGAACCGGCTCGTGGAGAGGTTGCCGTGCACGAACACCACGGGCTCGCCGTCGGACGGCCCGGACTCGAGGTAGTGGGTGCGGATGCGGCCCTGGACCTCGGCGGCCCGCACACCGGGCATGAGGTGGTCCATCAGGCGCTCGTCTCCGTCCGGGGCAGCCGCGCCAGCAGCGCGCCGACGTCGGTGCCGCGGGGGAGCGTGCCGAAGGCGTGCCCGTGGTCGCCGACCACCCGCGAGCCGACGTAGGCGTCGGCCACCGCCGAGGGCGCGTTCCGGACCAGCAGTGCGCCGGTCAGCAGCACCGCCATCCGCTCGGCGAGACGCCGCGCGCCGCGCTCCTCGGGGGCGGCCAGCTCGGCCTCGACGTCCTTGAACCCGGCGTCGACGCGATCGTCGACCCCGAGCACCTCCGCGCGGTAGGCCTCCAGCGTCGCCGGCTCGCGGGCCAGCAGGCGCAGCAGGTCGAGGGCGTTGACGTTGCCCGCCCCCTCCCAGATCGAGTTCAGCGGCGCCTCGCGGAACAGCCGCGGCATCCCGGACGCCTCGACGTAGCCGTTGCCGCCGAGGCACTCGAGGGCCTCGCCGACCACGGCGGTCTGGCGCTTGCAGATCCAGTACTTGCCCAGCGTGACGCCGATCCGCCGGAACGCCGCCTCGTGTTCATGGGTCGAGCTCCGCTGCGCTGCGCCTCCCGCCTGCTCCCGCTGCGCGCGGTCCTGCGCCCCGGCCAGCCGCATCGCCAGCGCCACCGCGCCCTCGGACTCGCAGGCCAGGTCGGCCAGCACCTCGCGCATCAGCGGCTGCTCGATCAGCGTCTTCCCGAACGCCGAGCGGTAACGCGCGTGGTGGGCCGCCCGGGACACCGCCGCCCGCATCCCCGCCGTCGACCCCAGCGCGGTGTCGAGGCGGGTGCAGGCGACCATCTCGATGATCGTCCGCACGCCCCGGCCCTCGTCACCGACCCGCCAGGCCACGGTGTCCTCGAACTCCGGCTCGGACGAGGCGTTCGAGCGGTTGCCGAGCTTGTCCTTGAGCCGCTGGATGCGGAACGTGTTGCGCGTGCCGTCGGGCAGCACGCGCGGCACGAGGAAGCAGGTCAGCCCGCCCCCTCGAGGGTCCGGCTCCGCTTCGCTGCGCGTCCGGGCGACCTGCGCGAGCACGAGGAACAGGTCGCACATCGGGGCGCTGGTGAACCACTTGTGCCCGGTCAGCCGGTAGATCTCGCCGTCGGGGCGGGCGACCGTGGTGTTCGCGCGGACGTCGGAGCCGCCCTGCTTCTCGGTCATGCCCATGCCGGCGAGCAGCCCGCGCTTGGTCGACGGCACCCGCAGGCCGGGGTCGTGCACCCGGCTGGTCAGGCCGGGGCCGTACTGCGCGAGCAGGTCGGGGGCGGCGCGCAGGGCGGGCAGGACGGCGTAGGTCATCGTGATCGGGCAGCCGTGGCCCGCCTCGACCTGGCTCCACGCGACGTAGCCGGCCGCGCGGGCCACGTGGGCGCCGGGCCGGTCGTCGGCCCACGGCGCGCCGGCGAAGCCGTGCTCGACCGCGACGCGGGTCAGCTCCTGGTAGCCGGGGTCGTAGTCGACCTCGTCGATGCGGTGACCGACGCGGTCGTGGGTGCGCAGCCGGGGCTCGTTGCGGTGCGCGGCGTCGGCCCACCCCTGCGCGGTCGCCGAGCCGGCCAGCCGCCCGACGGCGTGCAGCTCGTCGCGGTACCACCCGGCGCCCTCGCGCTCGAGGGCCTCGAGCAGCGGCGGGTCGGCGGCCACGTCGTGGCCGACGAGATCGGGGACCTGGTTGGTGACCTCATGTGTCGCGGGCACCCGGTGATCCGACCACGCCGCGCGCCCGTGATCCAGGCCCGGGTGCGGGCCCGCCGCGGGCGAGCGCCACGAGACCCGGCCGGTCGTGGATCTGGTAGACCCCGCGCCCCACCGGCTCGATGATCCCGCGCTGCACCAGCGTGGCCAGCGCCTGGTTGACCGACTGCCGGGCCGCCCCGAGCCGGCTCGCCACCTCGGCCTGGCGCAGGGTGACGACGACGAGGTCGGACCCGTTCTGCCGGCTGGCCAGCAGGAACTTGGCCACGCGGCGCACGACGGGCAGCGAGCCGAGGTCGGTCATCTGCTCGGTGAAGGTCTGCAGGCGCTCGGCGATGTGGCGCGCGATGGCGATGCCGAGCTCGCGGTCGGCGGCGAGCATGGTCGTCAGCAACGTCGACGGGACGCGCAGCACGCGGGTGTCGTCGAGCAGCCCGCGCATGGTCGCGAAGTACGGGATGTCGGCCACGACGTTCTCGAGGCACAGGCTCTCGTGACGGCGGTCGGCGACGAAGTAGAGCATCGACTCGGGCCCGTCCGGGTCGCCGCGCCAGGCCCCCACCCGCCCGCGCAGGAGCACGAAGAACGCGTCGGCGACGCCGTGCGAGCGGTAGAGCACCGCGTCGCGGGCGAGCGTGACGACCGTGCACACGCGGGCGGCCTCGGCGAGCAGGTCGGCGGGCAGACGGCGGAACCACTCGATCTCCACGAGCTCCTCGACCGTCGGCCGCATGGCCGAACCGTAGCGTCCCGAACGACCGGCGTCCTGGTCACGGAGCGCACCCTTTCGGCCGCCCCTTGTCGCCCGCCGGGCGACGGGGCACCGTGGGCCGGGTCACGGTGATCTCGAGGAGGAGCTCATGGCCGACGTCCCGTCGATGCGGGAACTGCTGGGCGACGATCCCCCGCAGAACTGGGGGAAGTGGGGCGACGACGACGAGGTCGGCGCCCTGAACTACCTCGACGCCGGCCAGGTGCTCCGCGGCGTGGCCAGCGTCAGGAACGGCCAGGTGTTCACGCTGCAGTGCCCGATGGGCCACCCGCACGGCGACCCCGTCTTCCCCGGCCGCGAGGGCATCAAGCGCGAGATGGTCTGGGACCACGACGTCTTCGAGTCCGGCGAGGGGCCGAGCTTCCCCGGTGGCATCCGCGCCACGGACGACAAGGCCGAGATCTTCCTGCAGGGTTCCTCGCAGTACGACGCGCTGGGTCACGCCTGGTACGACGACACGCTCTGGAACGGGCGCCACGCCGACACCACCACCGGCGGCGGCATGAGCTGGGCGTCGATCCTCCCGATCGCGGAGCGGGGCGTCGCCGGGCGCGGCGTGCTCATCGACATGGCGCGCCACCGCGGCAAGGAGTGGCTCGACAAGGGCGAGACGTTCACCCACCGCGACCTCGAGGAGGCCGCGTCGGCGCAGGGGACGTCCATCGAGGACCGCGACATCCTGCTGGTGCGCACCGGCTTCCTGAAGTACTTCTACGCGACGCCGTCCGAGGAGTTCTACGAGGGCTTCATCGAGCCGGGCCTGACCTACTCGCGCGAGCTCGTCGAGTGGTTCCAGGACAAGGAGATCCCGAACCTCGTCACCGACACCATCGCCAACGAGGTCACGGCCGACCCCGAGAGCGGCGTGCTGCTCCCGCTGCACGCGTCGCTGCTGCGCAACCTGGGCATCAGCCTCGCCGAGATCATCTGGCTCGACGACCTCGCCGACGCGTGCGCCGCCGACGGCCGGTGGGACTTCCTCTACACGGCGGCGCCGTTGAAGATCCACGAAGCGACCGGGTCGCCCGTGAACCCCGTGGTGATCCGCTGATGGGCATCTACGACGAACGGCCCTGGCTGCCGCGCTACCGCGACGACTACCCGCACGACGTCGAGCCCGAGTACCCGAGCGCGCTCGCGATGTTCTCGGCCGCGCTCGAGCGCTCGCCCGACACCGAGATCGTCCGGTACTTCGACGGCACGCTGACGCTGCGCGAGCTCGACCGCCTCTCCGACCAGTTCGCCGTCGCGCTCGCCGACCGCGGCTTCGAGAAGGGGCACCGGCTCGCGACGTACCTGCAGAACATCCCGCAGGTGCTCATCGCCGTCATCGGCACGTGGAAGGCCGGCGGCATCGTCGTCTCGATCAACCCGATGAGCCGGACCCGCGAGCTGACGACGCTGCTCTCGGACTGCGAGGCGACGGCCCTGCTCGCCGAGGAGGACCTGTTCGGGCAGGTCGCGGCGGAGGTCGTGCCGACGATCCCGTCGCTGCGCATCGCCTGGACGACCTCGCCGCTGGAGTACCAGACCCGCCACGACAAGCGCCTGTTCGCGGGGATGGAGCGCACGCGCCACGAGGGCACCGAGGACCTCACCGAGGTGCTCGCGTCGATCGGCGACCGCACGCCCGAGCCCGTGGAGCTGGGCCTCGACGACGTCGCGTTCCTCGGCTACACGTCGGGCACCACCGGCCCGCCGAAGGGCGCCATGAACACCCACCGCAACGTGGTGTTCAACGCGCGCACCTACCGCGACTGGATCCAGCTCGGGCCCGAGGACTCGGTGCTCGGCGTCGCGCCGCTGTTCCACATCACCGGCGTGATCGGGCACATGGCGATCGCCCTGCTGATCCCGATCCCGCTGGTGCTCGCCTACCGCTTCGAGCCCGGCGTGGTGCTCGACGCGATCCGCGAGCACCGGCCGACGTTCTCGATCGGCTCGATCACCGTGTTCATCGCGCTGATGAACGCCGAGGGCGCGCAGCGCGAGGACCTCGCGTCGATGACCCGCCTGTACTCGGGCGGCGCGCCGATCCCACCGTCGACGATCAAGGCGTTCTCCGACCAGTTCGGGCTCTACATCCACAACTTCTACGGCCTCACCGAGACCAGCTCGCCCTCGCACGGCGTGCCGCGCGAGGCCGACGCCCCGGTGGACTCGGCGTCGGGCGCGCTCTCGGTCGGCGTGCCGGTGTTCTCGACGGTCGTGCGGATCGTCCGCGACGACGGCACCGACGCCGACGTCGGCGAGGTCGGCGAGATCGTCACCCGCGGCCCGCAGGTGGTGCCCGGCTACTGGAACAAGCCCGAGGAGACGCAGAACGCGCTGCGCGCCCCCGACGGGTCGGTGGAGCTCAAGACCGGCGACGTCGGCTACATGGACGCCGAGGGCTGGTTCTACGTCGTCGACCGCAAGAAGGACCAGATCAACGCCGGCGGCTACAAGGTCTGGCCCCGCGAGGTCGAGGACGTGCTCTACGAGCACCCCGCGGTCCGCGAGGCGGCGGTCGTCGGGGTGCCCGACGAGTACCGCGGCGAGACGGTCAAGGCGTTCGTCTCGGTGCGCCCGGGGCAGAGCGTGGAGCCCGACGAGCTCATCGCGTTCTGCAAGGAGCGCATGTCGGCCTACAAGTACCCGCGCCAGGTCGAGCTGATGGACGAGATCCCCAAGACCGTGACGGGGAAGCTCCTGCGCCGCGCGCTGCGGTCCTGACCCGGGAGGTGGGTGCTCGTCCGTGCTGGTCGTCGACGAGCACCCACCGTCCGGGCTGCCGACGCACTAGCATCGCCGGGCCATGACCCCACCGTCGTGGCCCGCGGTGCCGATGCTCTTCGTCGAGGTCGAGGGCGTGCTGCGCAAGACGCCCGAGGACCTCGGCCGCCCGTACCGCGGCCCGTTCGACATCGAGGTCTTCCCGGACGCCGTCGAGCGGCTGCGCCTGTGGAAGGGCGCGGGCGGGCGCGTGGTCGCGTTCAGCCAGCAGGGCGGCGTCGCGCTGGGGGAGACCGACGAGCAGACCGCGATGCGGACGCTGTGGACGGTCCGCGAGCGCGCCGCGAACCTCCTCGACCACGTCGTGCACTGCCCGCACCACCCCGACGCGCCGATGCCCGACCACGCCCGCTGCTGGTGCCGGCTCCCGCGCCCGGGGCTGCTGATCGCCGGGCAGCACGAGGTCTCGCTGCGCCAGCAGGAGCGCTACCCGTTGTGGATGGCGCTGCTCGTGGCCCGCTCGCCCGAGGCGCTGCAGGCGGCGGCGGACCTGGACCTCGACCACCTCGACGGCGACACCTGGCGCCGCGACGGGGGACTGGGCGGGGGGAGCTGAGGTCGGGGCCGGCACGAGCGGCACGTTCCGCATGATCGACAGGCTCCGAGGCCTGCGGAACGTGCCCCTCGCCGGGGCAGTCGCGCGGTAGCTCGCCAGTTCGATCTCGCGAGGGTGTCGCCACTGCTCTCGCGAGACGACGCTGACGACACTCTCGAGAGATCGATGTGGAGAGCACGCGCGGGCATGCCTGACGACGCCAGCGGCCGCGAGGGGCACGCTCGGCATGATCGAGGTGCCCCGCGGCCTGCGGAACGTGCCTCTCGCGGCCCGGTAGCTCGCCAATTCGATCTCGCGAGGGTGTCGCCATTGCTGTCGGCGGGACGACGTTGGCGACACTCTCGAGAGATCAATATGGAGAGCCTCGGCAGGACGTGCCCGTCGTCGCGGGTGTGGGCGTCGGCGCGACGGGCACGGTCGGCTGATCGACGGGCCTCCCTGCCTGCGGAACGTGCCCCTCGCCGGGGGAGTCGCGCGGTAGCTCGCCAGTTCGATCTCGCGAGGGTGTCGCCACTGCTCTCGCCGAGACGACGCCCACGACACCCTCGGGAGATCGATGTGGAGAGCACCCCGCTCACGTCGTGAAGCGCCGCTCCAGCTCGCGGATCTCGTCCAGACCCTCGCGGGCGGCGAAGGCGTCCAGGCCCCCGATCTCGTCGAGCACCGCGGCCGGGGTGCCGTCGGCGCGCAGGCGCGCGAGCACCGAGCGCATGGCGGTGTCGGCGGCGAGCAGGGTCGACACCGGGAAGAGGACGAGCGAGAAGCCGAGCTCGGCGAGGCGGTCGTAGGACAGCGACGGGGTGCGCCCGCCCTCGGCCCAGTTGAACAGCAGGCGGTGGCCCGCGAGCTCCTTCGCGACCGTCTCGATCGCCTCCTCCGAGGTCGGCGCCTCGACGAAGAGGACGTCGGCGCCGGCGTCGTGGAAGCGGCGCGCGCGGTCGATCGCGACGTCGAGACCCTCGACGGCGGCGACGTCCGTGCGGGCGATGATGACCATGTCCGGGTCGCTCCGGGCCTCGACCGCCGCCCGGATCTTCGCCTCCATGTCCTCGCACGGGACGACGACCTTGCCCGCGAGGTGCCCGCAGCGCTTCGGCATCACCTGGTCCTCGATGTGCAGCCCGGCGACGCCGGCCTGCTCGTACTCGCGGACGGTGCGGATGACGTTGATGGGGTTGCCGTAGCCGGTGTCGGCGTCGGCGATGAGCGGGACGTCGAGCACCGCGGCCATCCGGCGCGCGTTGTCGACCATCTCGGCCTGCCCGAGCAGGCCGATGTCCGGGCGCCCGAGCAGCGAGGCCGTGGTGCCGAAGCCGGTCATGTAGGCGACGTCGAACCCCGCCTGCTCCACCAGTCGCGCCGAGTGGGCGTCGAAGGCACCGGGAGCGAGGACGGGCCGCCCGGAGTCGAGCAGCTCGCGCAGGCGGGCGCGGCGGTTGCCGGGGCGGCTCAGCAGATCTCCCACGACGCGGGCTCCTTGTGCACAACGACGAACGGCCGGGACCGATCGTGCCTTGTCGCACGCGGCGGCGCACCCTAGGTTGCACACAACATCGGGACGGAGAGGCGATGACGAGCACGACGGCACGCGCCTCCGAGCGCGCTCTCGCCGACCTGCGCGCGGCGATCCTCGACGGCGACCTCGCCGCCGGTGCGCACGTCGGCGAGGTCGAGACCGCCGAGCGGCTGGGGCTCTCGCGCACCCCCGTGCGCGAGGCGCTCACGCGCCTGGCCGCCGAGGGGCTGGTCGAGCTCGAGGCCCACCGCGGCGCGCGGGTCACCCGGTTCTCCCGCGACGACCTCGACGGCATCTTCGACGTCCGCCTCGCCCTCGAGCCCCGCGCGACCGCCCGCGCCGCCACCCACGCCACGCCCGCGGACCTCGACGCCCTCGAGGCGCTCGCCCGCCGCATGCAGGAGCTCGGCGCCCCGGGCCCCGACCAGGACCTCGACGCCCTCGTCGACCTCAACCGCGACTTCCACGCGCGCCTGCTCGAGCTCGCCCACGCGCCGGCGCTCGCCGCGGCGCTGGCCAACGTCGTGCACACGCCCGTCGTCACCCGGACCTTCCGCGCCTACGACCCGGCCTCGCTCGCACGCAGCCTCGCCCACCACGTCGAGATCGTCGCCGCGCTGCGGGCCGGCGACGGGGACTGGGCGGGCGCGGTGATGCGCTGCCACCTCGGCAACGCCCGCGCCGTGATGGTGGGTCCGCGATGAGCGGTCCGCACGGCGCCCCGTTCGCGGGCCGCGTGGGCTGGGGGAGCCGGCCCGCCGTGGTCGTCGTCGACCTCGTGCGCGCCTACACCGAGCCCGGCGGGCCGTTCTTCCTCGACTCGCCGACGGTGGTCGACGCCTGCGCCGACCTCGTCGGCACCGCCCGCGACGCGCGGATCCCCGTGCTCTGGACGGTCGTGCGCTTCGCCGCCGACATGACCGACGCCGGCTTCTTCGCCGCCAAGGTCCCGTCGCTCGCCTGCTTCGCCGAGGGCGCGCCGGGCGGGTGGGGCGAGCTCGCGCTGGCGCCGGGGGAGGGCGAGGCGCTCGTCGTCAAACAGCACGCGTCGTCGTTCGCGGGCACCTCGCTCGGCGCGACGCTGCGGGCGCGGGGCGTCGACACGGTCGTCGTCGCGGGGGTGTCGACGTCGGGCTGCGTGCGCGCCACCGCGACCGACGCGCTCGCGCAGGGCTTCCGGCCCATCGTCGTCGCCGGCGCGTGCGCCGACCGGAGCACCGCCCTGCACGACCAGAACCTCGCCGACCTCGACGCGAAGTACGCCGACGTCGTCGACCTGCCGACCGCTCTCGACCGCCTCCGCGCGACGGACTGATCACAGTTCGCGGAGAGACCTCCCGCGGCGTCGGGAAGGACCGTTTCGTCGGCTCGACCTGCGTGAACGGTGGGTGTACACCAGGTGCTGACGACCCGGTCGTGCCCCTCACGCCGGGCCGCCTCCGTCGCCGCGAACGAGCGAGGAGCGCGATCGCCATGAGTGAACGCCCGCTGTCCGACCGCCGCCGCCACGAGCACGCCGAGCTCGAGTGGGAGGTCCGCGCCTGGGCCGACCCGCCGGGCCACCGGCCCGACGCGGAAGGCTGGCACAGCCTCGGGTGGAGCGAGAACCACGATGACGCGGTCGTACTGGCCCGCGCGCTCACCGAGTCGCGGCAGTACGAGTACGCCGAGGTCTGGGGACCGTGCGGGGAGGTGACGCCGGGCCGGGCGCGCATGTGCGAGCGGTTCCCCGAGCCGGACGCGGAGGAGCGGCAGGCGATGTGGCTGCGCGCGGCCGCCGAGCACTACACCGACGGCATCGACCTGCCGCACCGCACCTTCGCCGACACGGTGTGAGCGGACCTCACTCGGGGGTCCCGGGTCGCGTGGCGGTCCACGGCGACCCCCAGAACGTAAGTCCACCTATCGTCGGTCGACCATAGGAGCTGCTATGTTCGATCGGCGAGGGGGTGGCGACGTGACCGTGACCAACCGCGAGGGCTTCTTCGACGCGGCGATGACGCTCCTCGCGCGCGAGGGCCGGTCCGGGCTGCGCCTGGCCACGCTGTGCCGGGCGGTCGGTGTGACCAGCGGGTCCTTCTACCACCACTTCGGCGGCTGGGACGGCTTCGTCGAGGCCCTGCTCGAGCACTGGGAGACCGTCGACACCCGCCGCCTCGCCGAGCTCGCCGACCGCGAGCCCGATCCCGAGGGCCGCCTCGACGTCCTCAAGCACCTCGCGCTGACCTTCCCGCACGAGGCCGAGACCGCGATCCGGGCGTGGGCGCACGGCGACCCCCGCGTCGCCGTCGTGCAGGAGCGGGTCGACGAGCAGCGCCGGCGGGTCGTCGCCGACGCCCTCGTCGCGGCCGGGACGGACACCGAGCGCGCCGACCGGCTGGCCGACCTCGCGCTCGCCGTGCTCATCGGGCGTCAGCAGCGCCTCGGCACCACCGACGTCGGCGAGCTGCTCGCCCTGTTCGACGAGCTCTCCGCCCTCGGGGAGATCACTCCTGCCGGCGGTGCCACCGGGGGTCGTGGAGCATGTCGACGAAGTTCGGGTTGTTGAGCGCGCCGCTGCGCGCCCGGCGCACCAGGTCGATCGCCTCGTCCGGGTCGTGCCCGCCGCGGATCAGCGCCGCCGCCGACAGCAGCCCCGAGCGGTTGATCCCCGCCGCGCAGTGGATGAGCACGCGCTTGCCGCCGTTGCGCATGTCGTCGACGAGGTCGGCGAGACCGCGCAGCGTCGCGAAGTCGGGCGCCGGGCCGTCCTCGATGATCCAGTGGACGTAGAACTCGACGTCCTCGAGCGGCGGCGCGCTGCCGTGCAGGTCGAACACCGCGTCCCAGCGCTCGCCGGGCTCGGGGCTCCCGGACTGCCACAGCCCCGGCACGATCTCGTGGGGCGGCCACGGCGGCGGCTCCTCGGTGAGGTCGTCGCGCAGGTGCGCCGCGACGTAGTCGTCGTCCCGCAGATCAGCCACCGGTGGCCCTCCCGCCTCGCTGCCGTCGTCTCCATCCTGGCGACCCCGCGGCGGCCGTGCACGACTCACGGCGTGACCGCCGCCGCGAACGCCCGCGCCGTCGCGGTCGGCGCCACCTGCCCCGACCACGCCAGCACGATCGGCAGCGGGGCGGGCTCCTCCGCGATCGGCACGGCGACCACCTCGTCGCGTCGTCCGGCACCCGGGTCGGCATGGGCGAGCACCGTGAAACCCAGCCCCTGCGCCACGAGCGCCCGCGCGGTCTCGGCGTTCGCCGTGCGGTAGCGGATGCGGGGTGACAGGCCGGCGGCGAGGCAGACCCCGAGGGCGTGCTCGGAGCTCGGCGGCAGGTCCAGCAGCACCATCGGCTCGCCGGCGAGGTCGGCCAGCGCGACCGGGCGCGTCCCGCGCAGCAGCGGGTGCCCGCGCGGCAGGACGAGGTGGGGCGTGTTCGCCGAGACCGGGGTCAGCTCCAGGGCCGGGTCGAGGCGGTGGTCGTAGACGACGGCGACATCGAGCTCGCCCTCGAGCAGTCCGCGCTGCAGCAGGTCCTGCGAGCCCTCGACGAACTCGACGCGCGCCCGCGGGTGCCGCGCGCTGAACCGCCCGATCGCTGCCGGGAGCAGCCCGGGGGCGAGCGTCGTGTAGCAGCCGACCCGCACGGTGCCGGCGACCTCGCCCGGATCGCCGCCCGCGGCGTCGGCGAGCTCCCCGGCCTCGCGCAGCAGCCGGCGGGCCCGGCGCAGCGTCTCCTGGCCGGCGGGCGTGAGCCGGATGCCGTGGGCGCGCCGGCGGACGGTGAGCTGGGCGTCGAGGGCGCGCTCGAGCTCGTCGAGGGCCAGCGAGAGCGCCGACGCCGAGACGTGCAGCGTCGCCGACGCCCCGGCCAGCGTCCCCGCCTCGGCGACCGCGACGAAGTACGCGAGCTGGCGCAGCGAATACGCAGGATTGCTCACGTATCAGCCCACATACCTGAACTTTACAACGGATGTGGCGCGGCGCACGGTAGGTCCCATGACCACCACGCTGGACGGGTCGACGGGCGCGGGGGGCAGCGCGCCGGCGGCCCGGACCTACGACGTCGGCGCGAGCGACGAGGTCGCCGAGCGCGGGCGCCTCGTCGTCACCCTCGGCCACGGCACCGACGCCGTGACCGTCGGCGTCTTCCGCTTCCGGGACCGCCTCTACGCCTACGAGAACGTCTGCGCCCACCAGGGCGGACCGGCCTGCCAGGGCCGGATCGTCTCGCGGGTGCGCGAGCGCCTCGACGACGCGCAGCGCAGCCTCGGCCTCGTCTTCGACGACTCGGAGATGCACATCGTGTGCCCCTGGCACGGGTTCGAGTACGACGTCACCACGGGCCGCCACCCCGGCCGGCCGGACTACGCGCTGCGCCCGGTGACGGTCGCCGAGGAGGGCGGGCGGGTCCGTGTCACGGTCTGAGCGCATCTCCGAGCTGGTCGACCAGCTGACCGCCGAGGTCGACGCCGGGCTCGGTGACGGGGCGATCGCGAAGCTCGACCCGGACGTCGCCCGCCGCCTGTTCTCCGTCGCGGGACGCCTCTACGCCGTCGCCGCCGAGGAGGACGCGCACCCGCCGACGGGCACCGACCTCACGCCCACCGAGGCGGTCGTGCTCGCGACCGCGGCGCTCAAGGCGCACGACCTCAACCCGTTCGACCTCGCCCTCTGGTTCTCGCGGACACGCAGCGGAGCAGAGCTGGACCAGCGATGAGGAGCAGCTCATGACCATCGACGACGGTGTGCGTCGCCTGCCCACGCAGGAGATCACCACCCACACCGACAGCCGCGAGATCCTCGCCAACGCCGCCCGGGACACCGAGCGCTACGGCCTCGACGACTACTTCATCGTCGACGTGGACTCCCACCATGTGGAGCTGGACTCGTGGCCGGAGATCCTCGAGTTCCTCGAGTCGCCGGTGCTCAAGGACACCGCGCACCAGATGATGCGCAACTGGCCGCAGGCCTCCCACCTGGCCCTGCACAACCACCCGCCCGGCCTGACGATGCAGGACGTCTCCGGGCGCATCCCGCACCAGGCCTCGCTCGCCGAGGAGACGCCGGGGGCGGCGTCGGGGGCCGAGCGCGACGTGACGCTCGTGCGCCGGGCGATGGACGCGATGAGCATCGACCTGCAGGTCGTGTTCCCGCAGCCGATGCTCGAGACCGGCCTGCACCCGCAGCCCCAGGTCGCGAGCGCGCTGCTGCAGGCCTACAACCGCTGGTTCACCAGCCAGGTCCTGCCCCGCGAGCCGCGGGTCAAGACGATGCTCGGCCTGCCGTTCGAGGACCCCGACGCGTGCCTGGCGACGGTCGAGGAGTTCGCCGACCACCCGGGCGTCATCGGCTTCCTCGTCACCAGCCAGCGCCACGCGGGCGTGCACCGCAACGCCTACATGCCGCTCTACCGCATGCTCGAGGAGCGCGGCCTGCCGATCGGGTTCCACGCCGGCCCGAACCAGGCCGACTCGATGACGTCGACGATGAACCGCTTCCTGTCGGCCCACGCCATGAGCTTCGTGACCTGCAACATGACCCACATGACCAACTGGGTCATCAACGGGATCCCCGAGCGGTTCCCGGGGCTCAAGACGATCTGGATCGAGAGCGGCCTGGCGTGGGTGCCGTTCATGATGCAACGGCTCGACCACGAGTACTACATGCGCCAGTCCGACGCCCCGCTGCTGACGAAGCCGCCGTCGCACTACATGCGCGAGATGTACTACACGTCGCAGCCGATGGAGTGGACCGACGACGCGCTCCTCGAGGCGACGCTGCGGGCGATCGACGCGCCGAACACGCTGATGTACTCGTCGGACTGGCCGCACTGGGACTTCGACGTCCCCGGGCGCATCGCGTCGCTGCCGTTCCTCGACGACCACGCCAAGCGCAACATCCTCGGCGAGACCGCCCGCAAGGTGTTCGGGCTCTGACCTCTCGCCGCCCCGCGGACCGCGCTGGGCGCCCCGAGCGGTCGCGGGGTGGCTCGATCCAGCATGGTGAGGCTAGCCTTCCTCGCATTCGGGTGAAGGAGGGTTCGTGGCGAGGATGGCGGTGCTGCCGCTGCTCGAGGTGGTGGCGACCGAACGCATCACCCCGCGCATGCAGCGGGTGACGCTGGGTGGTCCCGCTCTGCGTGCCCTCGAGCCCGCGCCGCCCGCCGCGCACGTGCGGCTGCTGTTCGCCGAGCCCGGGGCGCCGGTCGCGCTCCCGAGCCCCGGCCCCTCCGGCCTGACGTGGCCCGCGGACTGCTCGCGGCCCTACGCCCGCAGCATGACCGTGCGCGCGCTCGACCGCGTCCGCGGCACGATGACCATCGACATCGCCCTGCACGGCGACTCCGCCGCCGGGCGCTGGGCCACCGCCGCGCACCCCGGCGACCCCGCCGGCGTCGTCGGCCCCGGCGGCGGCTGGGCCCCACCCGCCGACGCCCGCGCGGTGCTGCTCGCCGGCGACGAGACCGCGCTGCCCGCGATCGCCGCCCTGCACGAGGCGCTGCCCGCGGACCTGCCCGTCGAGACGGTCGTCGAGGTCGCCGAGCCCGACGACGAGCTGCCGCTCGCCCGCCCCGTGACGTGGGTGCACCGGGCGCTCGGCGGGTCGCTCGCCGACGCCGTGCGCGCCCGCGCCGTCACCGCCGGTGTCGCGGCGTGGGTCGCGGGGGAGGGGCACGCGGTCAAGGCGATCCGCGAGCACCTGCGCCTCGACCGCGGGCTCGCGCGCAGCCACTGCCACGCCATCCGCTACTGGACGCGCGGACGCTCCCACGAGGACTCCGACGCCACGTTCGGCGCCGCCCGGGCGGAGGCCGCGCGCCGGGGCATCGACCTCGTCACCACCCAGGACGTGCACGAGATGAGCTACGAGCTCATGACGGGCGGTTTCCGGCTCCCGCTGGGTTGACCGGCCGGTCCGCACATGATCGTCGCCCGTCTGGGGCAGACTCCCGACACCGACCGGGAGACGACGAGGAGTGCGGGTGGCCGACGAGGGCGAGCTGGTCGCCGAGCGCTACCGCGTCCTCGCGCGCGTCGGGCAGGGCGCGATGGGCGTCGTGTGGCGCGCCGAGGACGAGCGGCTGCGCCGGGAGGTCGCGCTCAAGCAGGTCTGGCTGCCCGCCGGCGCCGACGACCAGGCCCGCGACCGCGCCCACCGCCAGGTCTTCCGCGAGGCCCGGATGATCGCCCGGCTGCACCACCCGCACGCGATCACGGTGTACGACGTCGTCGAGCACGACGACCGGCCGTGGCTGGTCATGGAGTACCTGGCGTCGCGCAGCCTCGCCGAGGTCCTCGTCGCCGACGGACCGCTCGAGCCCGAGCGGGTCGCGCGGATCGGCCGGCAGGTGGCCGACGCGCTCGTCGCCGCGCACCAGGCCGGGATCGTGCACCGCGACGTCAAGCCCGGGAACGTCCTCATCGCCGACGACGGCCTGGCCAAGGTCACCGACTTCGGCATCGCCCGCGCCGTCGACGACGTCACCCTCACCTCGACCGGGATGATGGCCGGCACCCCGGCCTACCTCGCGCCGGAGGTGGCGCGCGGCGCGGCCGCCGACTTCCCGTCCGACGTCTACTCGCTCGGCTCGACGCTCTACGCCGCGCTCGAGGGCGCGCCGCCCTTCGGGACCGGGGACAACCCGCTCGCCGTGCTGCACCGCGTCGCGTCGGGGGAGTACGCCCCGCCGACCCCGCGCGGGCCGATCACCCCGCTGGTCGAGGCGCTGCTGCGGCCCGCGCCGGCGGAGCGCCCGGACATGCGGCGTGTCCGCGACGACCTGGCCCGCCTCGTCGCGGCGGAGGCCGGGACGGAGGAGGGGCCGGTGACGCCGGTGCTGGCGCGGCCGGAGCCGGCGCCGGACCCGGTGTCGCCCTCGAGCCCGCACCCGACGCCGACCTCGCACCCGCAGGCCACCCCGGAGGCGTGGCGGGACCCGACCCCGACGCCGCCGCCGAGCGCTCCGGCCACGGCCCCGACCACGGCCCCGACCACCGCGCCGGCTCCGGAGCCGCACCGCGCGCCCGCACCGGTCCAGGTGGCGGTCACGTCGTCGCCGGCGTCGTCCGGGTCCTCGCCGGCGCCGGCGCCGGCGGCGGCGCCATCCTCGCCGGGACCGTCGGCACCGTCGGCGGAGCCGGCGGAGCCGGCACCCGGGCGGCACGGGCCCCCGAACGGCGCCGTGGCCGCACCGACGACCGCGCCCGCCACCCGCCCTGCCACCCGCCCCGGCACCCGCCCGGCCGCGACCGCGCCGGTCGGGGCCCCCGACCCGGACGAGTCCGGCGAGTCGGAGCGCGGGCGCCGGTGGCCGTGGGTCGTGGCCGCGGCGGTCGTCGTCGCGGTGGTCGCCGTGATCGCGGTGGCGGCGCTGCTCAGCACGACCGCCGACCGGCCGGGGGCCTCGGTCCCGGGGTCGACGGCGGCACCGGAGGCCGGTGACCCGACCGGGTCGGGCGCGGCGTCGCCCGACGCCGCGGGTGGGAGCGGCGCCGGCGGCGGCAGCAGCAGCGCCGGCGCGGGGCTCACCGGCAGTCCGGAGGACCAGGCCCGCCAGCAGGCGGTCATCGACTACTACGGCCTCATCCCGGGTCGGCTCGACGAGGGGTGGGAGCGCCTGACGCCGTCGTTCCAGCAGGGCACCGCCGGCGGCTTCGACGGCTACCGGCGGTTCTGGGGCACGATCTCGCAGGTGACCGTCCGCGGGGTGTCACCCGCCGGTGGCAACGAGGTCGACGCGACGGTGACCTACCGCTACGCCGACGGACGCGAGGTCGACGAGCGCACGGTGTTCCGCCTGGCCTTCGCCGACGGCATCTGGAAGATCGACGGGCAGCGTCAGGCCGGCGGTTAGGGACCTGACGCCGCCGACGATCAGCGCGTCGGGAACGCGACGCCGTCGTTCCCGCCGGCCTTCTTGGCCTTCTTGATGGCCCGCTTCTCCTTGATGGTCTTGTCGGACTTCTTGGAGGAGGACTGGCGGGGGGACTTGTCGGACATCGGGTGCTCCCGGACGGCTCGGATGATCGTGGAACGAATCCGAGGGGGTGCACGCACCGATCGTCGGTCCCGGACGCGACCGGCGCGGCGCGCCGGGTGGTCGACCGACGCTACCCCGGCGGGCCGGACAGGAACACCCGCTGCGGATGCGGATGGCGCAGGAAGTCGTGGTGCGAGATGTCCCAGCCGTAGGCGCCGGCCGCCTCGAACACGACCACGTCCCCGGCGCGCAGCCGCTCGACGGGCGCGCGGGCGAGGGTGTCCTTCGGGGTGCAGAGCTCGCCGCAGACCGTCACCTCCTCGCCGGCCACCTCGGGGCGCGGGCGCCCCGCGGGCCAGTCGTCGACGGGGACGACGTGGAACGGGTGGCTGTGCTGCCACGACGCGGGCAGGCGGAAGTGGTGCGTTCCGCCACGCAGCAGGGCGTAGGCGTGGCCGTGGGTGTGCTTCACGTCGAGCACCTCGGCGGCGTAGACCCCGCAGCGGGCGACGAGGAAGCGCCCGCACTCGAAGTCGATCTCGCGCCAGTGCTCGGGGAACGTCGTGAGGAGCTCGGCGAGGCCGGCGCAGAAGGCGGGCCAGTCGAACGGGGAGTCGAGCGCGGCGTAGTCGACGCCGATGCCGCCGCCGACGTCGACCACCTCGGCGCGGACCCCGAAGCGCTCCTCCCAGCCGAGCACGACGTCGCGGTAGTGCCCGAGCATCGCGAGGTGGGTGGCGGGGTCGAGGTTGTTCGACAGCGAGTGCAGGTGGAAGCCGGCGAGGCGGATCCCGGGCAGGGTCGTGGCAGCGGCGACGGCGTCGGCGAGGTCGGACTCGTCGATGCCGAACTGGGTGGGGCGCCCGGCCATCGCGATCGTCGCCGCGGGGAACGGGCCGGCGAGGTTGACGCGCAGGAGGACGTCCGTCGTCGTGCCGGCGGCCGTCGCGGCGGCGCTGAGCCGGTGCAGGCCGAGCAGGCTCTCGACGTGGACGCGGGTCACGCCGGCCGCGACGCCGGCGGCGAGCTCGTCGTCGGTGGGGACGGGGCCGCCGAGGAGGACCGCGGCGTCGGGGGCCGCGTCGCCGACGACGCGGAGCTCGCCGCCCGACGCGACCTCGAACCCGGCGACGATCCCGTCGAGCGCGGCGACGACCCGCTCGTCGCTGTTCGCCTTGACCGCGTAGAACATCCGGCACCGCGGCGGCAGGGCGTCGACGACGGCGCGCACGTGGTCCTGCAGGGCGCGCAGGTCGTAGGAGTAGAGGCACACCGGGTCGGGGCCCTCAATGGCCGCGGCGATCACGTCCTCATGTGAGCGGACTTCCGAGCTATCGGTCGACAGCCCGCTCACGTGGGCACGGAAGGCGCGCACCGCCAAGGACCGCTCCTCGCCGTGGACGAGGTCGTGCACGCCGCGGGCGCGCCAGCGGTGGACGTCCGCGGGGACGCGGGGGATCGCGCAGAACCGCACGCCGTGGCGCACGCAGGCGGCGTGGACCTGCTCGACGGCCCGTCGCACGCGCGGGTGCCGCGTCCGCCACGGCACCCCGAGCGACTGGGACAGGTCGGCGGCGCCTTCGAGCACCATGTCCAGCCCGGGCGTCGTGACGATCTCGTCGACGACGTCGAGCGCCTCGGCGTCCTCGATCATCGCGACCACGGTGACCTTCGCGTTCGCCGTCGCCACGTGGGTCGCGAGATCCACCCCGCCGTAGCCGACCATGCGCCCCGAGTTCAGCGAGCGCATCCCTGCCGGCGCGTACCGGGCGGCGCGCACGACTTCCTCGACGTCGGCGCGGCAGCGCACGTGCGGGATGACGAGGCCCGTCGCCCCGGCGTCGAGCACCCGCAGGACGAACCCCGGATCGTGCTCGGGCACCCGCACCCACGGCGCGATCCCGGCCACCTCGGCGGCGCGGATCATCTCCTGCAGGGTGTCGGGGGAGACGAGCGCGTGCTCGGCGTCGAGGATCGCCACGTCGTACCCGGCGGCGCCCACCATCTCGACCAGCGCGGGCGACGGCGTCGCCACGAAGAGCCCGTCCACGTGGAGCCAGTGTGCGCCATCCGCAGAACCTCGTTGGAGCTGGCCGCCTACCCCTCGTGAGCGAACTTTCGAGCTATGGGTCGAAAGTCCGCTCACGTGGCCAGGGGGTTCGGGAGGTCGTGCACCCGGAGCTCGGTGTCGGGCCAGAGGCGGCGGGTGGTGAGCTTCTCGATCGACAGCGTCGGGGCGAGGACATCGAAGGTCGCCAGGCGCGCGGCGAACTCCGGGACGCGGTCGGCGTGGTTGCGGATCGCGCGCCGCACCACCGCCCAGAACTCGTCCTCGCCGAACCCGTAGTCGCTCGCCAGCACCCACGCCACCTCGGCCAGGTTCACGAAGCACAGGCAGTCCAGCAGGAAGCCCGTGACCTGCGCCGGGTCGTCGGTCTCGAGGAACGAGTTGGCGTTGGGGTGGTCGGCCGGTGGCGCCTCGAGCACCGGCGCCGGGGCGCGCAGCAACGACCGCGAGAACCGCACCCCGTCGTGGAAGTCCTTGAGCGCCACCCGCGTCGGCAGGCCCCCGGCGTGCACGAGCAGCATGTTCTGCGCGTGCGACTCCAGCGCCACCCCGTACACGACGAGCAGGTGCACCAGCGGCAGCACCGTCGCCTTGACCAGCCGCTCCACCCACCCCCGCGCGCCCTGCGCCCGGACCCACGGGTCGATCAGCGGCACGCCCTCGACCGAGCGCGACGCCAGCCCCGGGAACGGCACGGCCCGCTCGCCGGGGTGCAGGTACCGGTGCAGGCTCTCCCGCCAGATCGCCCCGAGGCCCGGGTCGACGGTGACGCCGAGGACCTCGCGCAGCACGATCACCCGCGCCTTGTCGGCCAGCACCGGGTCGCCGGCCACGATCCCCGCCAGCCAGTCGGAGATCGGCGCGGCGTTGCGGACGGTGTGCGGCGCCAGGCCCCTCGAGGTCGACGTGTTCGTGATCGCGAGCGGCAGCTTCACCGACGGCTCGCTCGGCGCGTCGATCCGCGCCAACGTCCGGATCGACATCTGCGGTCGGTGGGCGTCCCCGTCGTCCAGGACCCGCAACGCCCCCGACGCGAGGGCGTCGGCGTGGGTCGCGGCGACGTGGTGGTCCCACTGCCACGGGTGCACCGGGATCCCGACGCGGCCCGCCGGCGCGCGCCACACCGACGCCGGGTCCAGCCCCGCCGACGCCGACACCGCGACCAGCGACGGGTCGGCGTCGAGCAGCACCGGGCGCACGGTGGGCGCGAACTCCGGGGTGTAGGCCAGCAGGTCGTCGACCCCGAACCCGATCCGCGACTTGTACGCCGGGTGGTAGCGGTGCCCGTCGGCGACCAGGGACTCGAGCACGTCGTGGCCCGCGTCCGGGTCGAGCGGGCCGGCCGGGCGCGCGCGCACCGCCAGGGCGTCGCCGAGCACGGTCGCGGCGAGCTCACCGGCCAGGCGGGCCCGGCACGCGGGGTCGGCGCGGACCGGGGCGTCGGCGAGGAACTCGGCGGGGGTCACCGGACGGCCGTCGCGCGTGACCGGCGCCGTCAGCCGCACCCGCCCGAACGACGGCGTGCGCACGAACCGCAGCGCGAACGGCCCGGCGCTCGTGCCGGGACCGCCGTCGCCGACGACCTCGACGGCGTCCTCGAGCACCAGCGACTCGACGAGCTGCGCGAGCACCCGGTCGCGCACCGGGGCGGACGCCGCCAGCGCCGCGGCGACCTCGGCGGGTCTCACGGCACCGCCCGCAACGGGTTCGGGACGCGCGTGGTGCCCGCCGGCATGCTCGCGCCCCGCGACGGGCCGCGCTCGAGCAGCGGGCGCAGCACCGTCCGGTACGGCCAGGTCTCGGCGTCGAGCAGCGTCGCCCGCAACGCCTGGCGGACCACCGGGCTGCGCGTCCGGTCGACGGCGCCCTCGACCGCGTGCCGGATCACCGACCACCACCGCGGCTCGGGCTCCCCGGTCGCGCGCACCAGGGCGTCGACCACCCCGCCCAGCCCGACCTCGACGGTCAGCGTGCAGAAGAAACCGATCAGCTCCGCGGGCGTGTCGAGGCGCAGCGACTGCGTCCCGCCGGGCGCGAGCCGGTAGGCGGGGTCGGGCACCGAGAGCCAGCGCGGGTGGACGCGCACCGCGTCGTGGTCGCGCAGCACCACCCGCACGACCCGCCCGGACGTGTACCGACGGGTCGAGCTCCGCGCCGCTTCGTCTCCCGGCCGATGGGTCGAGCTCCGCTCCGCTCCGTCTCCCGGCCGACGGGTCGAGCTCCGCTCCGCTCCGTCTCCCGGCCGATGGGTCGAGCTCCGCTCCGCTCCGTCTCCCGCGAGCTCCACCAGCACGTTCTGCCCGTGCATCTCCGGCAGCACGCCGTGGCGCAGGAACCCGATCCCGACCTCGACGACGGCCTCGACCACCTCGCCGAACACCCCGGCCGGGTCACCGAGGCCGGTGAGCGCTCCCCGGGTCGAGCTCCGCTCCGCTCCGTCTCCCGCCACCCCGTCCCACGCCGGCGCCGCCAGGGCCGCCAGGGGCAGGCGCACGGCCCCGTCCGGACACGGCGGCAGCCGGCGCAGCGCCGCCGCGAGATGTCCCGGACGGTCGTGGAACTCGTCGCTGCCGTCGGGCGCCGCGAACCCCGACCACGCCGACTCGTCGGCGACCGCCACGCGCGCGGCGAGCGCGGGGTCGGCCGCGAGCACCCGGCGCAGGACCTGCTCGCCGCGCTGCCCGTGGTCGAGCGAGCGCGCCCCGAGCAGGCGCGCCGAGCCGAGCGTCGTCACCCCGAGCGGGAGCTTGAGGTGCCGGTCGCCGCCGAGGTCGAGGGTGCGCAGGGACGACGTGACCGTGCCCGACCCCACCCCCCGCGCCAGCGGGACGACGGTGCCGTCGGCGAGCTCGCGACCGAAGGCGACCGGGAGCACGCGCTCGCGGTCGAACGGGTGCACGGGCAGCGCCTCGTAGCCGTCCGGGGCCTCCGGCGCGCCGTCGACGACCACCGGGCCCCCGGTGCCGTGCCGCACGTGGTCGCGGCGCACGCCCACCCAGTCCAGCGCGACCTCGCGGCCCGGGCCCCAGCGGTCGAGCTCCGCGCGCGACCAGCCGGCCACCGCCCGTGCGGTCGGGTGGAAGGGGCGCCCGCGCACGGCGGCGAGCACCTCGCCCGAAGGATCGGAGACGTCCAGCACGTGCCCCACCGCCGTCCCCAGGTCCCGGGCCACGATCTCCTCGCAGGGCGCGTCGGGGGCGAGGAGCTCGAGGACCTCGGCGGGGTCGGTCGTCTCGCGCAGGGGCTCGCCCGGCACCCCGACCAGCACCGGCCCGTCGACGTAGCGCGAGGTCTGCAGCACCCCGCCCGCCCGCGCCCGCCACGCGAGGCAGCGCCCGTCGGGCAGGAGCAGGCGCACCCAGGTGCCGGGGCGGCCGTCCGGACCCGACCCGGGACGCACCCGGCCGGCGCCCGCGAGGTCCTCGGCGACGGCCGCGTCGAGCAGGTCCCGCAGGACGAGGACGCGCGGGTCGGTGCTCACCGGCGGCTCACACCGACGCCGCGACCCGACGAGCACGGGCCCGGTCGAGCCACGCGTCGTCCCACACGCGGTCGAGGTAGCGGTCGCCACGGTCGGGGAAGATCGCGACGATGCGGGCCGGCGGGGCGACGTCGCGCACGAGGCGGCGCACGGCGGTGACGACCGCGCCCGTGGACCCGCCCGCGAAGATCGCCTCGGTGGCGAGCAGCTCGCGGCAGGCCTCCGCGGCGGTGGCGTCGTCGACGTGCTCGACGCGGTCGATCTCGGCGGGGGAGTGCAGCTCCGGGACGCGGCTGGACCCGAGACCCGGCAGCTCCCGCCGCGCTGCCGTCTCCCCGCCCACCCCGCCGAAGATCACCGACCCGACGGCGTCGGCGGCGACGACCTCGACGGGCCCGCTCTCGCGCAGGCGCCGCGCGCAGCCCAGCAGGCTCCCGGTGGTGGAGACGGCGCCGACGAGGTGGGTCGGGGCGAGCATCGCGTCGGCGATCTCGGCGCCGGTGCCGTGGTAGTGGGCGAGCCAGTTGCGGTCGTTGGCGTACTGGTTGATCCACACGGTGTCGGGCGTCGTCGCGAGGATCTCGTGGACGCGGGCCAGGCGGGTGTGCAGGAAGCCGCCGGCCTCGTCCGGCTCGTCGACGGTCACGACGTCCGCCCCGAGCCCGCGCATGATCGCGACGTTGGCGGCGCTCGCGTGGGGGTCGATGACGCAGGTGAACGCCAGCCCGTGCAGGCGCGCGGCCATCGCGACCGCGACCCCGAAGTTGCCCGAGCTCGACTCCACGAGGCGGCTGCCCGGCGGGATCGACCCGTCCGCGAGGCCCGTGCCGACGATGTAGCGCGCCGAGCGGTCCTTCATGCTGCCGCCCGGGTTCATCAGCTCGAGCTTGGCGAGCACGGCCACGCCGGGCTGCGGGAACATCCGCCCGAGGCGGACCAGGGGCGTCGTGCCCACCGCGTCCAGCACCGAGTCGTGCACGGCCCAGGACCCCGCACGGGGTCCGGCGAGGTCACCGGTGGGGCCCGGGCGGGGCCCACGGGCGAGGGTCACGCACACCTCCGTCGCGACGCGGCAGGGCGGCGACGGAGATCTTCTCCGTGCCGACCGAGGCAACCCTAACCACGCGCCCGGTGATGCCGAACGGGTGACCGCTCCCCGCCCGGGAGGCCCTCGATCAGCCCACGTTGTCCGGGTTGTCGGTGGCCTTGTGCGCGCCCCAGCCGTGCCAGCGGTCGACCTCGATCCACGCGCTGACGCGCCCGCGGTCGCGGATCGGGTAGGGCTTGCCGGTGTAGTGCTGGGACAGGCGGTCGATCACGGCGAGGTCGTCGTCGTCGGCCCACTCGACGACGTGGCCCTGCATGCTGACGTGGGTGTACCAGTCGTCCTCGGCGAGCACGGTGATCGAGACCCGCGGGTCGTTCTTGAGGTACTCCACGCGCTTGCGCGCGTTGTCCATGTTGACCAGCACCCGGCCGTCCTCCCAGAGGTACCAGGTCGCCACCGACACCGGCTGGCCGTCGGGGCGCAGCGAGACGACGACGCTGGGGTTGGGACGGGCCAGGAGCTGCTGGGTCTCGTCGGGCAGCGGGGGGCGAGGCATGGGGGAGTCCTTCCGGTGGGGGTCGGCGGCGGGGTGCCCGCGTCACGCCCCGGCGCACTCCTGCGTGCGTCGCGAGCGCACGACGAGCAGGCGCGCGACGACCGCGGTGACGCCGAGGGCGACGACCACCAGCCCGTACCCCTCCGCGACCGGCCGCAGACCGATCTGCACGGTGAGGATCCCGGCGACGACGGCCGGCAGGCTGAACGCCAGGTAGGCGATCGTGTACGCGACGGCCATGAGCTCGCCCCGGGTCTCCGGCGCCGCGATCCGCGCGAGGGTGCCGAAGCAGGCCAGCGACGCCGACCCGAACCCGAGCCCGGCGACGACCGTCCCGGCCGCTGTGACCAGCGGCGACGCGAGCACCAGACCGCCGAGCGTCACCAGCGTGCCCAGCGCGAGCAGGCCGCCGGCGGGCGCGAGCAGCGACTCCGGCGGGCGGCGGAACACCGTGAACGCGGTGAGCGCGCCCACCCCGCACAGCAGGGTCACGACGATCCCGCCGATGAGGTGGCTGCGCAGGCCCAGGACCTCGGCGGCGACCGACGGGCCCAGCGAGAGGTAGAGCCCGCCGAGGGCCCAGCTCGCCGCGAGCGTCGGCACGATCGCCAGCACGTCGGCGCGCAGCCCGGCGGGGATCCGCAGCCGGGGCCGCAGCGAGGCCCACCCGCCGGCCCGGCGCGGCGCGGTCTCGGGCAGCAGGGCCAGCACGACGGCGACCACCACGAGCCCGGCCAGCAGCACGACCCAGACCAGGCGCGTGGGCGCCGGCGCGTACTCCACGAGCAGGCCGCAGCCCAGCGCGCCGAGCGCCAGGCCGATCAGCGGCGTCGTGGCGTTGGCGAGGCCGGCCCGGCGCGGGTGCAGGTCGACGAGCGTCGCGGCCATCGCGGTGATCGCCGCCCCGGTCGCCGCGCCCTGCACCGCCCGGGCGACGAGCAGCGTCGTCACCCCGTCGGCGACGAGGAACAGCACGACCGCCACCGTCTGCACGACCAGCGCGACGGCGAGCACCGGACGGCGCCCGACGTGGTCGGACAGCCCGCCGACCACCAGCAGCGACGCCAGCAGGAACAGCACGTAGACGGCGAAGACCACCGTCAGCGTCGCGGCGGAGAAGCCCCACTGCGCCTGGTAGACGACGTAGAGCGGGGACGGGACGCTCGAGGCGGCCAGGAAGAGCACGACGACCCCGGCCACCGCGGCGAAGAGCCGGCCGCGGCGGGCGGGGTCGAGGGCGTCGGCGGGGGCCGCTGCGGGGGCGCTCACTCCGGATGGCAACGCCCGCGGCAGCGAATCTATGTCCGCATCTATGTCCGCGCGTAGCGGGACAGGTAGCGCTCGCGCGTGCGCGGGTGGAGGTTCGCGAGCGTGATGTCGCCGTCGTAGTGCGCGAGGACCTTCGGGTCCATGATGCGCCGCCAGATCGGCGGGAAGAGCGCCACGACGATCATCGAGCCGTAGCCGCTGGGCAGCTGCGGGGACTCCTCGAAGTGGCGCAGCGTCTGGTAGCGGCGCAGCGGGTTGGCGTGGTGGTCGGAGTGGCGCTGCAGCTGGTAGAGGAGCAGGTTCGACACGGTGTGGTCGGCGTTCCAGCTGTGGCGCGGGTCGGTGCGCTCGTAGCGACCGTCGGGCCGCTTGCCCCGCTTGAGGCCGTAGTGCTCCAGGTAGTTGACGACCTCGAGCAGCGTGAACCCGACGACCGCCTGCAGCACCAGCCACGGCAGGACCGTCCAGCCGAAGACGGCGACGAGGGCGACGAACAGGACGACCGTCATCGCCCAGGCCACCGCGATCTCGTGGTCGAGCAGGCTGTGACGGCCCTTCGCGCGGCGCTTGCGCTCGAGGTGCCACGACGAGCGCAGGCTGCCCCACACCGTGCGCGGCAGGAACGCCCAGAAGCTCTCGCCGAGCCGTGAGCTCGCCGGGTCCTCCGGAGTCGCGACGCGGACGTGGTGGCCGCGGTTGTGCTCGACGTAGAAGTGCCCGTACGCGGAGCTGGCGAGTGCGACCTTCGAGAGCCAGCGCTCGACGTCCTCGCGCTTGTGCCCCAGCTCGTGGGCGGTGTTGATGGCGATGCCGCTGACCACGCCCATCGTCAGCGCGAGGCCGAGCTGCGCGTGCCAGGGCAGGTCCCAGGTGGCCCAGACCCAGCAGCTGAACACGAGGCTCGCGTACTGGATCGGAAGGAACAGGTAGGTGACCCAGCGGTAGTAGCGGTCGGCCTCGAGCCGCTCGCGCTCGGACTCCGGCGGGTTGTCGTCGGTGGCCCCGAACAGCAGGTCGAGCGCCGGCAGGATGACGAACAGGATCATCGGCCCGAGCCACCAGAAGACCGGGCTGCCGGTCAGGGCGACGAGGCCGGCGCCCGCGAACGGCATCGCCGGCATCACCGTCGCCAGCGGCCAGAGGTAGCGCTTGCGGTCGCGCCACGGGCGCTGCGGCGCGCTCCCCGTGGGCTCTCCGGTGGTCACTTCCGTGGTGCTCATGGGCCTGTCTCCCTCGACGCGACGGCTCGCGACAAAGTCTGCGCTGTGACGCGCGCTGAGACAAGACCCAATTTTTGTCTCAGCTCGGCGCGTGGATGAGCGCCATGAGGAGGCGGGCGACGCGCTGGCCGACGTCGACGGGGTCGAGGGCCGGCGCGACGACGTGCGAGATGACGAGACGGACGACGGCGTCGACCGTCTCCTCGATCCGCGTCGGCAGGAGGTCGGGGCGGCGCTGCTCCAGCCAGGTGGCGAGCAGGGCGCGCGCGGACTCGCGGATCGACTCGGAGCGCGAGGTCAGGAACGGCAGCAGCCCGGCGTCGCCCGAGCGGCTGCCGGTGAGCACGGCCCGGAGGAGCGGGTTGCGGGCGGCCTCCTCGAGGGTCAGGCGCGTGGCGGCGGCGACCGCCTCGCCGAGGTCGTCGTGCTCGGCGAGGGCCTCGTTGATCGCGGTGAAGAAGCGCTCGGCCTCGCGGTTCATGAGGGCCTCGCCGAGCCCGTCCTTGTTCCCGAACTCGCGGTAGAGCGTGGGGCGCGACACCCCGGAGTCGACCGCGACCTCGCCCACGCGCACCCGTTCCCAGCCGCGCTCGACCGTGTGCTCGTGAGCGGTCGTGAGGACCCGCTCGCGCACCTGGCGCCGGAACTCCAGGCGCAACGACTCCCCGGTCATGCGATCAGTGTCACTCACCGCAACCGAACGGGTGCGTGGAGCACGAGGCCGACACCCGGTCGGGCCTGTCCGTTGACCTGTGGAGCGCAATCCATGCTCGGGGGTGCGCCCATCGCCCTCGGCCCAACCGCTACGGCCGTCCGCTGGCTGCGGGCTGGGCCGAAGCGAGTCACTTCCTCAGGAAGGGCGACTGGCGAGTAACGACGGTCACCGATTGCCGATGAGCGGCCAAACCACACGGGTGGAACCCGGTGGGTCACCGTCCGGTCGAAGGGGTCCGCGCATGCTCGTCCGTCCCGGTCGTCTGCTCCCGAGCGTGATCGTCGGCGCCCTCGTCACCGGGGCCCTGGCCCTGGGGGCCGGGACGGCGTCGGCGGCGCCGGAGACGTGCACCGCAGGCGACACGCAATTCGTCCTCTCCGGCACGCTTCAGTCGGTGGGCGGGATCTGCTTCCTCGGAGACGTCGTGGCGGCTCTGGAGGACCTGAAGACTGCCGATTTCCAGACGCTGGCTGAGTACGAAGCGGCCGAGCAGCAGCGTTTGGAGCAGGAGCGTCTTGAGCAGGAGCGTCTTGAGCAGGAGCGTCTTGAGCAGGAGCGTCTCGAGCAGGAGCGTCTCGAGCAGGAGCAGCGGGAGCAGCAGCAGGAGCAAGTCCGTCTCGAGGAGGAGCAGCGCGTCGCCCAGCAACGAGCTGCGGAGCAGCAGGCGCAGCGGGATGCCGCGGCGCGCGAGGCGGCCGCAGCGGCCCAGCGTGCTGCTCAGGCGCAGGCCGCAGCTCCCGCGAACCTGCTGGCGCCGGGGGCGGGCGGCGGCGCCGGACTCCTGGCCGGGGTGCCCACGCTGAACTTCGGCGCGCCGAACGTGGGCCTGCTCTCACCCGTCGGCAGCCCGCTGCGTCCGCTGACCGGTCTGACCCCGGCGTCGCCCGTGACGACCACCAGCGACGTCCAGGCCATGGCCCTGGACTCGGTGCCCGCGGGGCTGGGGACGCCGGCGGTGGTGGGCACCCTGATCCTCTCGGCGCTGGCCGCCTTCGCCCTGCGGCACCGGGTGCTCCACCGCGCCCGCAGGGCCGCCGAGGCGGACACCGTCGAGACGCCGGTCCGGGCCTCCGTTTCCTGAGAACGGTCACCCGGCCCGCGCGGTCGACGACCGAGATCGAGTTCGACCGTCCGGGTGAGTTGATCTCGACCGCGGGCCCGGTCAGCGCGCCGCGTCGGTCCCGGCGATCGCGACGGGGAGGTGCTTGATCCCGTTGACGAAGATGCTGCGCAGGCGGTCGGGCTCGCCGACCACGCGGAGGTCGGGCATGCCGGCGAAGAGCTCGCGGAAGGCGACGGCGATCTCGCGGCGGGCGAGGTGGGCGCCGAGGCAGAAGTGCGGGCCGTGCGCGCCGAAGCCCTGGTGCGGGTTGGGGGAGCGGCGCAGGTCGAGACGGTCCGGGTCGGTGAACACGGTCTCGTCGCGGTTCGCCGCCCCGTAGACGAGCAGCAGCTTCTCGCCGGCCGCGACCTCGACGTCGCCGACGGTCGTGTCCTCGACCGCGGTGCGGCGCATCCAGTTGATGGGCGAGGCCCAGCGCACGATCTCGTCGACGGCGGTGGGCGTGACGCCCTCGACGTCGCCCGACCACGCCTCCCACTGCGACGGGTCGAGGTGCATGCCCCAGACGCCGTGGGTGATCGCGTTGCGGGTGGTCTCGTTGCCCGCGACGCAGAGCAGGATGAAGAAGGACGCGATCTCCTGGTGCGTGAGTCGCTCGCCGTCGACGGTGCCGTGGACCAGCGCGGAAGTGACGTCGTCGGTCGGCTCGGCCTCGCGGGCGGCGGCGAGCTCGGTCATCAGCCCCGAGAGCCCGGCGCCGGCGGCGAGGTAGTCGCCGAGCGGGTTGTCCGAGGTGACGTACTCGGGGTCGTCGCCGGCGAGGATGACGTTGGAGTGCGCGAACACCTCGTCGCGCCGCGACTCCGGGATGCCCATCATCTCGCAGATGACCAGGAGCGGGATGCGCGCCGAGACGTCGGTGACGAGGTCGAACGACCCGTCGCCGGTCAGCGCCCGCTCGCGTGCCGACGCGATCACCGACCGGGACACCCGGGTGACGTCGTCGAGCAGCGCCTCGGTGCGCCTGGGTGTGAAGGCCTGCGCCGCGATCCGGCGGATCTTCGTGTGCCGCGGGGCGTCCATGCTGATCAGCGAGCCGAAGAACTCGTGCGCCTCGGCGGGCAGGTCGAGGATCGACACCGCGCCCCGCCCCGAGCAGAACAGGGCCGGGTGCTTGCTGACGTACTCGACGTCGGCGTGGCGGGTGACGGCGCGGAACCCGGGCCCGCGGTCGAAGCCCGGGAACTCGGGCTCGGCGAACCAGCGCAGTCCGGCGTCGGCGCGCAGGCCGGCGAACGCCGCGAAACGCTGCGCCCAGGGCGCCGCCCAGAACTCCCGGTCACCGAGATCCACCGCGAAGGCCGTCACCGTTGGCAGGCTGCCAGCAAGGCGTCCGCCACGCCAGGCCGTGCGCAACGTGACCCCCGTGACCCCGGCGCGTGAGTTGTGCCCGCTGGCGCGCGGCGAGAGGATCGCCGCCGTGGTGCGGGTCGATCTCGAAGGTTTCTGGCCGAGTCGTCGTGTCGACGCGTTCGACGAGCGGTGTCGCTGAGGGGCAGCACCCCTCCGGACGAGCACGACGAGCACGAACGAGCGCATCCCCCGAACCACCCACGATGGAGTGAGCACCTCATGACCGACGCGAGCGCCGGCTGGTCGTTCGAGACCCAGCAGGTCCACGCGGGCGCGAGCCCGGACCCGGCGACGAACGCCCGGGCCACGCCGATCTACCAGACGACGTCCTACGTCTTCCGCGACACCCAGCACGGGGCCGACCTGTTCAGCCTCGCCGAGCCGGGCAACATCTACACGCGGATCATGAACCCGACCCAGGACGTGCTCGAGCAGCGCCTCGCCGCGCTCGAGGGCGGGGTCGCGGCCCTGGCGTTCGCCAGCGGGAGCGCGGCCACGACGGCGGCGATCCTCAACATCGCGAACGCCGGCGACCACTTCGTGTCCAGCCCGAGCCTCTACGGCGGCACGTACAACCTGTTCCACTACACGCTGCCGAAGATGGGCATCGAGGTCTCGTTCGTCGAGGACCAGGACGACCTCGAGCAGTGGCGCAACGCCGTCCGGCCGAACACCAAGCTGTTCTTCGCCGAGACCATCGCCAACCCCGGCTCGAACGTCCTCGACGTCGCGGGCGTCGCGGGTGTCGCGCACGAGATCGGCGTGCCGCTCCTCGTCGACAACACCGTGCCGACGCCCTACCTGCTGCGCCCCATCGAGCACGGCGCCGACGTCGTGATCCACTCGGCGACCAAGTACCTCGGCGGGCACGGCACCACGATCGCGGGCGTCGTGGTCGACGGCGGCACCTTCGACTTCGGCGCCCACGGCGACCGATTCCCCGGGTTCACCGAGCCCGACCCGAGCTACAACGGCCTCAAGTACTGGGAGGCCCTCGGCCCGGGCGCCTACGCCGCGAAGCTGCGCGTCCAGCTGCTGCGCGACACCGGCGCCGCGATCTCGCCGTTCAACGCCTTCCTCATCATCCAGGGCGTCGAAACGCTCTCGTTGCGCCTCGAGCGCCACGTCCAGAACGCGCAGGCGCTGGCCGAGTGGCTCGAGGCGCGCGACGAGGTCGAGAAGGTCTACTACGCGGGCCTGCCCTCGAGCCCCTGGTACGAGGCCGGCCGGAAGTACCTGCCCAAGGGCGTCGGCGCGATCGTGTCGTTCGACCTGCGCGGCGGGGTCGAGGCCGGCCGCGCGTTCGTCGACGGCACCACCCTGCACTCGCAGCTGGTCAACATCGGCGACGTCCGCAGCCTCATCGCCCACCCGGCGTCGACCACCCACAGCCAGCTCTCCGAGAACGAGCAGGAGTCCGCGGGCGTGACCCCGGGCCTCGTGCGCCTGGCCGTCGGGATCGAGAACATCGAGGACCTCAAGGCCGACCTCGAGGCGGGCTTCACCGCGGCCAAGTCCGCCCAGTGAGCGGTCTGGCTGCGTGACCGAGCTGCAGACGGTCCCGGTGCTCCCTCCCGCCACCGGCGCGTGGCGGGAGGGGGACCCGGTCGGTGACCGGCGGTTCGTCGACCTCGGGGCGATCACCCTCGAGGGCGGCGAGACGCTGCCCGACCTCCGCGTCGCGTACGAGACGTGGGGGCGCTTCGACGGCACGAACGCCGTCCTGGTCCTGCACGCCCTGACCGGCGACAGCCACGTCACCGGGGAGGCGGGGCTCGGGCACCCGACGCCGGGCTGGTGGACGGCGCTGGTCGGACCGGGCAAGGCCATCGACACCGACCGCTGGTTCGTCGTCGCGCCCAACGTCCTCGGCGGCTGCCAGGGCACGACCGGTCCGGCCTCACCGGCGCCGGACGGGCAGGCGTACGGCTCGCGGTTCCCGCGCACGACGGTGCGCGACCAGGTGGCGGTGGAGGCGCTCTTCGCCGACGCGCTGAGCATCGGCAGCTGGGCCGCGGTGCTCGGCGGCTCGATGGGCGGGATGCGCGCGCTCGAGTGGGCGGTCATGTACCCGGCGCGGGTGGAGCGTCTGCTGCTGCTGTGCTCGCCGGCGGCGGCGTCGGCCGACCAGATCGCCTGGGCGGCTCCGCAGCTCGCCGCGATCCGCGAGGACCCGGGCTGGCACGGCGGCGACTACCACGACCGCCCGCGCGGCGAGGGCCCGCACGTCGGGCTCGGCGTCGCCCGGCGGATCGCGCACAACACCTACCGGACCGCCGAGGAGTACGACACGCGGTTCGCGCGCCGTCCCCAGCCGGGGGAGGACCCGGAGGACGGCGGGCGCTTCGCGATCGAGAGCTACCTCGACCACCACGCCGAGAAGCTCGTGCACCGCTTCGACGCCGGCAGCTACGTCGAGCTCACGCGGGCGATGAACGGCCACGACGTCGCCCGCGGCCGCGGATCACCGGCCGAGGCGCTGGGCCGGGTGACGGCGCGGACCGTCGTCGCGGGCTCGGTGTCCGACCGGCTCTACCCGCTGCACCAGCAGGAGGAGCTCGCCGCGCTCATCCCCGGGGCGGGCGAGGTGCACCGCATCGAGTCGCCGTTCGGGCACGACGCGTTCCTCATCGAGGCACGCCGGCTGACCCAGATTCTCGAAGAGCTCTTCGCGCGGTGAGCTACAGCCGCGCAGGCTCGGCGACGACCTCGTGCAGCAGCGCGTGCACGGTCTCGTCGGCCAGCCGGTAGCGCACCACGCGCCCGGCACGCCGGGTGGCGACGAGGCCCTGCGCGCGCAGCAGGCGCAGCGCCTGGGAGGTCGTGGTGTCCTTGAGGCCCGCGGCGACGGCGAGGTCGGACACGCAGATCTCGCCGGCAGCGTGGATGCAGAGCAGCAGCGTCAGCCGCGTGGGGTCGGCGAGCAGGGCGAAGCGGGTGACCCAGGCGTGCATCACGGCCCCGTCGGGCAGGGCGGCGATGGCGTCGCACACCCGGTGGTCCTCGTCCAGCGCCCGGTGACGCTGCTCGAGGCGGGCGGCGTCGTCCGACGTGCCGTCCGAGGGCTCGGTGAGGTGCACCGAACCATCGTGTCATCCTCGCGCCGCCGCCGGGCGCCGGCAGGGGAGACACGGGGCGGAGCAGGAGGAATCCACGGTGACCGGACCGGCCGGACTGGCCACGCGCAGCGTCACCCCCGACCTCGCGCGCGGGCTGCTGCTCGCGCTGATCGCGGTGGCCAACGCGCACCTCTACCTCGTCGCCCGTCCCATCGGCTACCGCGGCTACCCGGTGGAGCTCCCGGGCGCCGACCGTGTCCTCGCCGTGGTGCAGATGGTGCTCGTCGACGGACGGGTCTACCCGCTGTTCGCCGCGCTGGTCGGCTACGGGCTGGCGCGGCTGGCGGAGCGCGCGCCGGAGAGCGTCCTGCGCCGCCGGGGGCTCGTGCTGCTCGGGGTCGGCGCGCTGCACGGGATCCTGCTCTTCCCCGGCGACATCATCGGCGCCTACGGCCTGCTGGCGCTGCTGTTCGCGCCGATGGTGGTGGCGGCGCGGACGCCCGCCGGCGCGCGCTCGCTGCTGGTGACCGCCGGCGGGATCGCGGCGATCGGGGTGCTGCTCTCGACCGGTCAGGGCACACCGCAGGGGGTGCCGACGGTGCCCTCGATCGCGGCGCCGACGCTCGGCGCGTTCCTCGGCGAGCACCCGTCGGCGTGGCTGGTGACGACGCTGTTCTCCGCGCTGCTCACCGCGCCGGCGGTGCTGGTCGGGGTGGTGATCGCGCGGTCCGGGACGCTCGACGACCCCGGCGCGCACCGGCGCCGACTCGCGGTGTGGGCGGTCGGTGGGGTCGGGGCGGGCGTGCTGCTCGGGCTGCCGCTGGCCCTGGCCGTCGCCGGCACGTGGGCGCCGACGGGGGCGACCGGGGCGCTGGTCGGCGCGGCGCACGCCGCCGGCGGTTACGCGGGTGCCCTCGGGCTGCTGGGCGTGATGGGCCTGCTCGGGAGCGTGTCCTGGCCGGGGCGGGACCTGATCGCGGCGTCGGGGACCTGGTCGATGACGCTGTACCTGTCGCAGTCGGTGGTGTTCGTCGCCGTGTTCGCGACGATCGCGGGCGGGCGCGGCGCCTCGGCGTCGTTGGTGACGGCGACGCTGGTGGGGCTCGCGACCTGGCTGGTCGGTGTGCTCGTCGCGGGCCCGCTCGCGCGGGCCGGGCACCGCGGTCCGGCCGAGATCGTCGTGCGCCGCCTGACCTACGCCGGACGGGCCTCGCGCCCGACGGCCTAGTCCGCCGCCGTCGTCCGCCGTCGTCGGTACCTCACCGAGCGCCCGACCTGACCCGGCGGCCGCGGCTGTCACCGACGTGACAGCTCCGGTGCTCCTGATCTCCTAACGTCGCGCTCGTGATCTCCCCGGTGATCGCGGAGCGTCGGTGACGTCGCGGGCGGTCCGCCGCCGCTCGGACGCCGCGACGTCGACGCCCTGTACCCGGGCACCCTGACGCGCTGGCCCTGAGTCACCTCTGCTGGGCCGAACGGGTGGCGCTCGGCGACGGGCGCGGCGAAGGCGGTCACACTGAGCGGCCCGACGGGGGGCGCCCGGGGTCCCGGGTGAGCCACGTCGAAGGAGGCCGTCATGGCCGCGATCGAGCACAGGAACATGGGTGCGCCGGACGAGACCCGCACCCCGGACAAGACCCGCCTCGAGGTCGTGCAGCTCGGGGACGCCACGGTCGCCCGGATCTCGCTGGAGCCGGGCTGGCGCTGGTCGGAGTGCATCAAGCCGGTGGTCGGCGGGGAGAGCTGCCAGGCGGCGCACCTGGGCTACCTGGTGGCGGGCCGCCTGCACGTCGTCGCCGACGACGGCACGGAGGCCGACCTCTCCGCGGGCGAGACCTACCGCCTGACGCCGGGCCACGACGCCTGGGTGGTCGGCGACGAGCAGGTCGTCGGGCTCGAGTTCGAGACCAAGACGGCCGAGACCTACGCCCGCGGCTGACCCGGCATGTGAGTACTTTCCACGGCTATAGCCGTGGAAAGTACTCACATAAGGTCGGGGCGTGACGGAGCTGCCGCCGCCGGTCCGCTGGTGGGGGCACCCGTTCGGCGAGGCGCGGGTGCACCTCGAGCTGGCGCGACTGCTCCTGTCCGACACCTGGCGCGGCGCGGACGTCCCGCACGGCGAGGGCGCGCCGGTGATGCTCGTGCCGGGGTTCCTCGCCGGCGACCTCACCCTCGCGGTGCTGCACGACTGGCTCCGCAAGATCGGCCACCGCTCCTACCGCTCGGGCATCACCTGGAACGTCGACTGCTCCGAGGCCGCGGTGCGCCGCCTGGACCGCCGGCTCACCGAGGTCGCCGAGCGCGCGGGAGCGCCGGTCACGCTCGTCGGGCACAGCCGGGGCGGCCTGTTCGCCCGCGCGCTCGCGGCGCGCAGCCCGGACCGGGTCCGGCGGGTCGTGGCCCTCGGCAGCCCGCTCGCCTCGCAGCTCGACGCGTCGGTGCTGACGCTCGCGGCGGTCAGCGGGGCCCGCGTCGCCCAGAACGTCGTGCGTCCCCACCGGCCGCACTGCCTGACCGTGCGCTGCCCGTGCCCGTTCTCCGCCGACCTGCGCGCGCCGGCCGCGCCGCCGGTCGTCGCGATCTGGAGTGCCGAGGACGGGATCGTGCGGCCGTCGGCGTGCCGGCCGGACGACGCGGAGTGGCGTGAGGTCCGCGGCAGCCACGTCGGGCTGGGCGTCAACGTCGAGGTGTACCGCCAGCTGGCCGAGGTGCTGGTGCGCCCCTGACCACCGTGGACCACCGCGGACCACCGTTTGGATCAGCACCCCGCGGGGCACGGGACGCGCATGACCGCGTGGACCCCCGCCGACATCGGAGACCAGTCCGGCCGCACCTTCGTCGTCACCGGGGCGAACTCCGGCATCGGGCTCGAGGCGTCCCGCGAGCTCGTGCGCGCGGGCGCGCGCGTCGTGCTCGCGGTGCGCGACACCGAGAAGGGCGAGCAGGCCGCCGCGGAGATCGCCGGCCGAGGCACCACCGAGGTCCGCCGCCTCGACCTCGCCGACCTGTCCTCGGTGCGCACGTTCGCCGCCGAGCTCCAGGGCCCGGTCGACGTGCTGATCAACAACGCCGGTCTCATGGCGGTCCCGGAGCGGCGCACCGCCGACGGCTTCGAGATGCAGATCGGCACGAACTTCCTCGGCCACTTCGCCCTCACGGGCCTGCTGCTCGACGTCGTCACCGACCGCGTGGTGACGCTCTCGAGCGTCGCGCACCGCATGGGCAAGATCGACCTCGCCGACCTCAACTGGCGCCGCCGCCGCTACCAGCGCTGGCTCGCCTACGGGCAGTCGAAGCTCGCCGACCTGATGTTCGCCTACGAGCTCGAGCACCGCTTCGTCGCCGCCGGCTCGCCGCTGCGCTCGATGGCCGCGCACCCCGGCTACAGCGCGACCAACCTGCAGAGCCGCACCGAGTCGGTGCAGGACCTCGCGATGGGTGTCTTCAACAAGATCGTCGCGCAGGGCCCGGCGATGGGCGCGCAGCCCACGCTCTACGCGGCGACGGTGCCCGACCTGCCCGGCGGCACCTACGTCGGCCCCAGCGGCTTCCAGGAGATCTCCGGCCCGCCGGTGCCGGTCGGCTCGACGGTCGCCTCGCACGACCGTGCCACCCAGGCCGCGCTGTGGGACCTCGCCGCCGAGCTGACCGGGGTCACGCCGCAGATCCGCGCGGGCGCGCGGTCCTGAGCACCGCCACGCAGGCGCCGCTGCGGGCGCTCGAACGCTGCGTCGCCGAGGACGTCCCGCTCGCCCCGGTGCACGCCGCCGTCGGGGCGCGGCTGCGCGCGATCGTGCCCGGGCGGGCCGAGGCGGTGCTGCCCGCGCCGTCACGGGAGCCCGACGCGGCGCTGTGGGTGCTCGCCGACTTCGTCACCGGGCTCGCCGTCACCGGCACGCTCGCCCCCGGAGAGCGGATCACCACGCTGCGGCTGACGCTGCACGTCGTGGCGCGCCCCGCCGGCGCGCTGCGCGGGGTGGGCACGCTGGACGACGTGACCGGGGGCGTCGCCCTGAGCACCGCGGTGATCACCGATGACGCGGGTCGGACGGTCGCGCGGGCGGTCGGGCGCAACGCGATCCTCGCCGACGAGGTCGCCGCGTCGACGTGGCCTGGAGATGCGCCGACCTGGTCCGACCCGCCGCGAGCGGCCGACCGGCTCGTGCGCGAGGGGGCGGCCCCCGACCCGGTGGCGGTGAACCACGCGGGCGTCGTGCAGGGCGGGGCGCTGGCGTCGCTGCCGGCCCGAGCCCTCGCCGAGGTGCTGGGCGGGCCGGCGGACGAGGCCACCGCGACCTTCCTGCGCGCCGTGCCCGTCGACCGGACCGTGCACACGACGACCGAGCTCGAGCACGGCGGCCGGCGCCTGCGCAGCGCCCGGGCGGTGGTGCGCGACGACCGTGACCGCACGGCGCTGACGATGACGGGGCTGCGCTACAGCCCCTGAGCACCGCCGGGTGACGAGGCTCCCAGCACCGCCGGCGGGGCGTCCGTGATGAGGTGTCGTGGTGAGCGTGACCGTGGTCGGCATCGGCGCCGAGGGGTGGCCGGGGCTGGGTGAGCCCGCCCGCGCCGCGCTGGAGAAGGCCGACGTCGTGCTCGGCGCGCCGCGCCAGCTCGCGCTGCTGCCGGACCTCGCCGCCGAGCACGTCACCTGGCCCTCGCCGTTGATGCCCGCCCTGCCCGGCCTGCTCGCCGAGCACGCCGACCGCACCCTCGCCGTCCTCGCCAGCGGCGACCCGACGTTCTACGGCATCGGCTCGGCCGTCCTCGCCCACGAGCCCGGGGCGACCGTGCTGCCCGCGCCGTCCTCGCTCGCGCTGGCGTGCGCGCGGCTGGGCTGGGCGGCGCAGGACGTCGAGGTGCTCTCGACGGTCGGGCGCCCGCTCGCGGCGGTCCGGGCCGCGCTGGCGCCGCGGCGGCGGCTGCTCGTGCTCGTCCCGGACGCCGGGGCCCCGGCCGTGCTCGCCGCCGCGTTGACCTCGTGGGGCTACGGCGAGGCGGCGCTGACCGTGCTGGCCTCGCTCGGCGCGCCGGGGGAGAGCCGCGTCGACGGCCGCGCGGCCGACTGGGACCAGCCGGCTGGCGACCCGCTCGCCGTCGTCGCCGTGACCTGCCCGGAGGTCCCCGACGACGTGCTCCTCGGCCGCGCCCCGGGCCTGCCCGACGACGCCTACGACCACGACGGGCAGCTGACGAAGGCCGAGGTGCGCGCGCTGTCGGTCGCCGCGCTGCGACCGGTGCCCGGCGCGCTGCTGTGGGACGTCGGCGGCGGGGCCGGGAGTATCGCGATCGAGTGGATGCGCCACCACGCCGCCTGCCGGGCCGTGAGCGTCGAGGTGCGCGAGGACCGGGCCGCGCGGATCGCGGCGAACGCCGCGACGCTGGGCGTGCCGGGGCTGCGGGTCGTGGTCGGGCGGGCGCCCGAGGCGCTGGCGGAGCTGGACGTGCCCGACGCGGTGTTCGTCGGCGGCGGGGCGTCGGCGCCCGGGATGCTCGACGCCGTCTGGACGGCGCTGCGTCCCGGCGGGCGGCTCGTCGTCAACACCGTCACCCTGGAGGGCGAGGCCGCGCTCGCCGCGTTCCGCGCCGACCACGGCGGCGCGCTGCGCCGGATCGGGATCGAGCGCGTCGCGCCGGTCGGGCGGTTCTCCGGGTGGCGTGCCCTGGCCGGTGTCACGCAGCTCGTGGCCCGAAAGGATGTGTGAGTGACCGTCCGCTTCGTCGGCGCCGGCCCGGGCGCCCCCGACCTCATCACCGTGCGCGGGCTGCGCGCGATCGCGACCAGCCCGGTCTGCCTCTACGCGGGCTCGCTCGTGCCGCCCGAGCTGCTGGGGCAGTGCCCGCCGCACGCGCGGCAGGTCGACACCGCGCGGATGACGCTCGACGAGATCACCGCCGAGCTCGTCGCCGCGCACGAGGCGGGCCACGACGTGGCGCGGCTGTGCTCGGGTGACCCGGCGGTGTTCTCCGCCGTCGCCGAGCAGGCCCGGCGCCTCGACGAGGCCGGCGTGCCGTGGGAGATCGTGCCCGGCGTCCCCGCGTTCGCGGCCGCCGCCGCGGCCCTGCGCACCGAGCTGACCGTGCCGGGCGTGGGCCAGTCGGTGGTGCTCACCCGCGATGCCGCCAACGCGACGCCCATGCCGCCGGGGGAGTCGCTCGACGTCTGGGCCGCGGCCGGCGGGACGCTCGTGCTGCACCTGGCCGTGCAGCGGTGCGCCGACGTCGTCGCCGCCCTGCGCGAGCACCGGCCGGCGTCCGAGCCCGTCGCCGTGGTGGCCCGGGCGTCGCGCGACGACGAGGTGGTGCTGCGCGGCACGCTCGCCGACATCACCGAGCGCGTCGAGGCCGCGGACGTCCGGCGCACCGCGGTGATCGTCGTGGGGCCGGTGGTCGGGGTGGCCGAGGGCTGCGACTCGCACCTGTACTCCGCGGCGCGCGCCCGGCCGTGAGCGGCAGTGATCGCGTCGTTCTGAGCGAAGGGCCCCTTCGGTCGGATAGATGGGCGAGGGGGGCCCTTGGCCGGAACGGGGCGGGCGTGCCGGTGCTGAACGAAGGGCCCCTTCGGTCGAATAGATGGGCGAGGGGCGCCCGCCGCCGGAACCGCACGGGGCCGCCGTGACGCGGCGGGTGCTCGTGCTCGGCGGCACGGCGGAGGCGCGGGAGCTGGCGTCGCGGCTGGCGGCGGAGGGCCACGCGGTGACGACGTCGCTGGCCGGCCGCACGCGTCACCCGCGGCTGCCGGCGGGCGAGGTGCGCACGGGCGGGTTCGGCGGGGTCGAGGGGCTGGTGGCGGCGCTCGCCGACGTGGACGTGCTCGTCGACGCGACGCACCCGTTCGCGGCGACGATGACCGACCACGCCGCCGTCGCGGCCGCCCGCACCGGGACCCCGCTCGTCGTGCTGCGCCGGCCCGGGTGGTCCGCCGGTCCGGACGACCGGTGGACCCGGGTGCCGTCGCTGGCGGCCGCCGCGGCGGCGGTCCCGGCGGGCGCGCGGGTGCTGCTCGCGACCGGCCGCCAGGGCGTCGGGGCGTTCGTGGACGTCGACGCGTGGTTCCTCGTCCGCGCGATCGAGGCGCCCGACGTCCTGCCGCCGCGCAGCGAGCTTGTGCTGGCCCGGGGCCCGTTCGCCCTCGCCGACGAGCGCGCGCTGCTCGAGCGCCACGGGATCACGCTGGTCGTGGCCAAGGACTCCGGCGGCGCGACCGAGGCCAAGCTGGTCGCCGCTCGCGAGCGGTCGCTGCCGGTGCTGCTCGTGGACCGCCCACCCCTGCCGCCCGGCGTGGAGGTCGTGGACTCGGTGGACGCGGTGCTCGCGCGCGTGTGATCGAAGTACCGATACGGACGTTGAGTGTCCGCAAAGGCACTTCGCTGGCACCCCCTAGAACGCCACCACCCCGACGGCGAGGATGGCGGCGACGACGAGGAGCAGGACCACGTCGCGGAGGCCCGGGCGCTGGTCGGGGCCGGCGACGGCGCCGAGGCCGCCCCGCGCGCTGATCGCCTCGCCCGTCTCGGCGGCCCGGCGCACGGCCATGGCGCAGGCGAGCATCGCGGTGCGCACGCCCTGGCGGACCTGCTCGCGCAGCGGCACCGACTGCCGCCCGGCGGGCCGGCGCTGGCCGAGCAGCTGCCACGACGTGCGGCCCTCGGCGAGCAGCAGCGGCACGAGGCGCAGGCCGAGCGCGATCCCGGTCGTCGGCGTGCGCAGCGGCAGGCGCATGCGGCGCCCGACGCGGGCCAGCCGCTCGAGCAGCGGCGGGAAGGCGCCGAGCGGGGTCGTCGCGACCAGCAGCGCCGCCCCGAGCAGCGAGACCAGCGTCGTCGCGAGGAACAGGACGACCCGCTCGAGTCCGCCGATGCTCAGCTCGGTGCCGAGCACGTCGACCAGCGGCGGGCGGGTCGACAGCGTCGAGAGCACGATCGCCGGGAGCCAGAACAGCAGCCAGCGCGGCGGGCGGGGCACGGCGCCGCGGGGCAGGCGCGCGGCGACCGCCCCGACCAGCAGCACCGCCGTCGCGGCCGCGAGCGTCGGCCACGTGGGGTCGACGAACAGGCAGCCCGCGGTCAGGCCGAGCGCTGCGATCTTCGTCCCCGCCCAGGCCCGGTGCAGCGGCGAGGGGTCCGGCAGCGTGCGCACCGCCCCGAGCGCCCCGCGCCCGCGCCGCTCCTTCCCGGTGGGGTCCGGGGCGTGCGATCCGACCAGCTCCGGCGGCCCGTAGACGGTCCCGTCGTCGACGTGCAGCACCGCGTCGGCGAGGTCGGCCAGCGGGGCGGTGTCGTGGGTGACGACGACGAGCGTGGTGCCCGCCGCCCGCGCCGCGCGCAGGGCGTTGCGGACGGCCGTCGCCGCGTCGGTGTCGAGCCCGGCGAGGGGCTCGTCGAGCACGAGCACCCGCGGGCCCGCCCCGAGCAGCCCGGCGAGCAGGACGCGGCGCTGCTCGCCGCCGGAGAGCTCGTCGACGGGCCGGTCGCGGTAGACGGCGGGGTCGAGGCCGAGGGCGGCGAGGGTGGTGTCGGCGGTGCGCGGGCCGACACCGGCGGCGTCCTCGACCTCCTCGCCCACGGTCGGGCGCAGCAGCGCCGGGCGCGCGTGCTGGACCGCGAGCAGCGCGCCGTCGCGTCCGTTGCGCAGGGGCGCGCCGTCGAGGGTGGCGGTGCCGCGGGCCGGGGTGGCGAGCCCGGCGAGCAGCCACGCGAGGCTCGTCTTGCCCGCGCCGTTGGGCCCCGTGACCAGCACCGTGTGCCCGGCGGGGATGCGCAGGTCGATGCCGGAGAGCACCGGCCGGCGCCACGGGGTGCCCGCGTCGTGGACGACGTCGACCCCGCGCAGGCGCAGCGCGCCGCCGGCCGCGGGGCGGGGCGGGCCCCACGTCCCGGGCGGGGCGGCCGGGGCGCGGTCGGGGCCGGGCAGGGCGACGACGACGTCGGCGGACCCGGGGTCGTGGTGGGTGATGTGCAGGACGGCGATGGCGTCGGGGCCCTCGGTGCGGGTGAGGCTGCGCAGCAGGGCGGTGACCTCCTCGCGCCCGTCGGGGTCGAGCATCGCGGTGCTCTCGTCGCTGACCACGACGGCGGGGCGGCGCGCGAGCAGCGCCGCGACCGCGAGGCGCTGGAGCTCGCCGCCCGACAGCGTCGCGGTCTCCCGGTCGCCGGCGCCCTCGAGCCCGACCCGCGCGAGCAGCGCGTCGACGGGCACGTCCTGGCCCGGTGGCAGGCCCCAGCGCAGGTCGTCGGCCGCGCGCACCCCGAGCACCTGGCTGTCGGGGCGCTGGAACACCATCCCCGTCCCGCCGACCACGCCGAGGCCCGCGTCGCCCGGGCGCTCCACGGTGCCCGACGTCGGGGGCCGGCCGGCGACGATGCGCCCGAGCGTCGACTTGCCGGCCCCGTTCGGGCCCGTGACCACGACGAACGTGCCCGCGTCGAGGTCCAGGTCGACCGGTGGGCCCGAGGGCAGGGCGACGCCGCGCAGGCGCAGCGGCAGCGGGGCGGCGGCGTCGGTGCGCCCGGTGGGCAGCCGGCCGGCGAGGTCGGTGGGCAGCAGGCGCCGCACCGCGCGCAGCGGGCGCGCCAGCACGAGCGCGGCGACCGCGACCCCGAACAGCGTGGCGACGATCGCCGCCGCGGGCAGCGTCACCCACCAGTAGCCGGTGATGACGCCGACCACCCGGTCGCCGACGGCGACGACGTGGTCGGTCGCCCCGACCCCGCGCAGGAGGCGGGCCATGCCGCTCCACGAGGTGCGCAGCTGGTCGAGGACGAGCTCGCGGTAGGCGGCGAGCAGGGCGAGCAGCGCCGTCCCCAGCAGCGAGGTGGGCAGGGCGAGGACGACGACGCCGGTCAGCGCGGTGCGCACCGTCGACCAGCCGCGGCGGGCCCCGACCCCGAGCAGCCAGCCCAGCGACGCCGCCGATGCCGCGCTCCCGGCCGGGCCGACGCCGCCGACGAGGAAGGCGACGACCACGGCCACCAGCACCCCGATCGCGCCCGTGCGCCCGGGCCGCCGCGAGGCCAGCACCGCCGCCGGGAACGCGGCGATGACCGTGCCGAGGGGGCCGATCGGGAAGAGCCGGGTCAGCACGCACACGACGGCGACGAGGTCACCGAGGGCGGCCGCCTCCGCGAGCTCGACCGCGTCGAGGGGCCGGCGGGGAGGCGACCGGCGGAAGCGCCGCACGCGTCGAGTATGCCCGGCGCCAAACCATGTTCGTCCCTTGACGGCTTACGAAAGCAGTAACTAACGTTAGTGGCACACCAACGGACCTCAGGAGGTCACCATGGGCCAGCCCGTCGCGTACTTCGAGATCACCAGCACCGCGCCGGAGAAGATCCGCGAGTTCTACACCGCCCTGTTCGGCTGGACGACCACCGACGACCCCTCGATGGAGGGCTACGCCATGGTCGACACCGGCGCGGGCGACGACGCGATCCCCGGCGGCATCAGCCCGTCGCAGGAGCCCGGCGACACGGGCGTGAAGATCTACGTGCGGGTCGACGACCTCGAGGGCGACCTGGCCCGGGCCGGCGACCTCGGCGCCGCCACCCTCCTGCCCCCGATGGAGCTGCCCGGCGGCTACGGGCGCATCGCCGTCGTCGCCGACCCCGACGGCAACCCCGTGGGGCTCTGGGCATGAGCACGGTGGACTCGGGACGCCGCGTCCTGCACGCGCTGTGGGGCGCGGCGCTCGAGTCCGCCCGTCAGATCGTCCACAGCTCGCCCGGCGCTCACCGCCCGCACCGCCCGCACCGAGGAGAACCCATGGCTCGCGTCCTGTTCCAGGTCGTCCACTTCCCCAAGCCCGAGCACCGCGAGGACATGCTCAGGGCGATGTCCGTCATCCGCGAGACCTCGGCGCACATCGAGGGTCTCGACGAGATCGGCGCGTTCGAGGAGGCCGATGGCTCGCGCATCGTCGCGATCTCCGTCTGGGCCTCGCCCGAGGCCATGGAGGCCGGCGCGCAGGAGCTGTTCGCCTCCGTCGCCGACCTCCCGCTCGACCAGTGGGAGACCCGCCCCTACGAGGCGGCGACGCTCACCCAGGTCGCCTGACACGATCCGGGGGTGGCTGACGAGCGGTGGTTGTGCCTGGGCGGACGCCAGCACGCCTGGGTCGTGACGAACTACGACTCCGGGAACGAGTTCATGGCGGCCGACGAGATCTTCTGCCCGACCTGCGGGCGCCTCGTCGCCCGCGACCGCCCCGGCCAGGACTGGAACTGGATCCCGCTCGAGGGCGACCTCTCCTGAGCCCGCCTCAGCCGTAGCGCCGCGGCGTGTAGACGGTGCCCGGCGCCGGCCAGCGCGACGTCGAGGCACCGACGATGAGCAGGGTGCGCATGTCGACCTCGCCCGGGACGAGGTCCGCGAGCCGCACGACCCGCACCGACTCCTCCGGCCCGTCGACGTCCCGGCCGACCACCACCGGCGTCGACGGGTCGCGGTACTTGAGCAGCAGGTCACGGGCCGCCTCGACCTGCCAGGTCCGCGACCGCGACGCCGGGTTGTACAGCGCGATCGCCATGTCGGCGTCGGCGACCGCGCCGAGGCGGCGCTCGACGACCTCCCACGGCTTGAGGCGGTCCGAGAGCGAGATCATCGCGTAGTCGTGGCCCAGCGGGGCGCCGACGCGGGCGGCGACGGCCTGCGCGGCCGAGACGCCCGGCACGACGCGGACGGGCACGTCGGGGTAGTCGGCGGCGGCGACCTCGACGACCGCCGAGGCCATCGCGAACACCCCCGGGTCGCCCGACGACACCACGGCGACCCGCCGCCCGCCGCGGGCGAGGTCGAGGGCGAACGCGGCGCGCTCGGACTCCACCTTGTTGTCCGAGGCGTGCACCCGCTGGCGCGGGTTCGGGGGCACGCGCGCGGTGTAGGTGGCGTAGCCGACGACGTCGTCCGCGGCCGCCAGCGCGGCGGAGGCCTCGGGGGTGAGGCGGTCGCGGGCACCGGGCCCGAGGCCGACGACCACCACGTCGCCGGTGCGGGGGCCGTCGATCAGCGCCGCCGTCTCGGCGCGCGCGCTCGGCGTCGTGTCGGCGTGTACCCGCGAGGGCACGAGGCCGACGGCGAAGTACGGCACCGAGTCGGGCGCGACGTCGGCGAGCGGGGCGGTGCGCTGGGCGTCGGTGGAGGCACGCTCGACGTAGCACGCCTCGTCGAGCCGGCCCGCGGTCGCGAGCGCGGCGCGGACGCCGGTGAACGTGCGCCCGAGCTTCATGATGGCCGCGGCGTCGGTCTGGGCGAGGCGGGCGGCGAGCTCGTCGGGCGGGAGGGTGCCGGGCAGGACCGTCAGCACCTCGTCGCGCTCCACCAGCGGGCGCCCGAGCGCCGCCGCCGCGGCCGCCACCGACGTCACGCCCGGCACGACCTCGGTGGGGTAGCGGTCGGCGAGGCGCTTGTGGAGGTGCATGTACGAGCCGTAGAAGAACGGGTCACCCTCGGCGATCACCACGACGTCGCGCCCGGCGTCGAGGTGCGCGGCCAGGCGGGCGGCGGCCTCGGCGTAGAAGGCGTCGAGGCGGCCCTGGTAGTCGGCCGGAGATGCTGTGGCCTCGGTGGTGACGGGGTAGGTCAGCTGCTCCTCGACCTGGGTGCCGAGGTACTGCGCGACGATCCCGCGCGCGTGCGAGCGGCCGTGGCGCGCGCAGTGGTAGGCGACGACGTCGGCGCCGCGGACGAGGTCGACGGCGCGCACGGTCATCAGCGACGGGTCGCCGGGGCCGACGCCGACGCCGTAGAGGGTGCCGGTCACGGGGTCGCCCCGAGAGCGAGGGCGTTGACCGCACCGACCGTCATCGCCGAGCCGCCGCGGCGGCCGTGGACGACGACGTGCTCCAGGCCTGCCGGGTGCCCGACGAGTGCCGCCTTCGACTCCATGGCCCCGACGAACCCGACGGGCAGCCCGAGCACGACGGCCGGGCGGGGCGCGCCGTCCTCGATCATCTCGAGCAGGCGGAACAGGGCGGTCGGGGCGTTGCCGATCGCGACGACCGCGCCGTCGAGGTGCTCGCGCCACAGCTCGAGGGCGGCGGCGCTGCGGGTGGTGTGCAGGGTCGTGGCGAGGTCGGGGACCTGCGGGTCGTGCAGGGTGCAGAGCACTTCGTTGTCCGCGGGCAGGAAGCGGCGGGTGATGCCGCTCGCGACCATCATCGCGTCGCACAGGATCGGCGCCCCGCCGCGCAGGGCCGCGTGGGCGGCGGCGACCGCGCCGGGGGAGACCTCGGTGTCGCCGGCGAGGTCGACCATCCCGCACGAGTGGATCATGCGGACGACGGTGTCGTGGGCGTCCTCGGGCAGGTGCGCGAGGTCCGCCTCCGCGCGGATGATCGCGAACGAGCGGCGGTAGATCTCCGGCCCGTCGGCGACGTAGGAGGGGACGGCCGACCTCTCCGTCGTCTCGCTCACCCCGACACCCTCCCTGTTCGGACGATCGTGCGATAGGTACCGCCGGGCGTGCCCTCCACCACGGCGACGGGCCCGGCCGGCGTGCCGCAGGCCCGCGCGCAGCCGACCCAGTGCGCGTGCAGCAGCCCGCCCGCGCGGCCGGTGGCGACGGCGCGGGCGAGGTCGCCGCGGACGTCGGTGTGCGACTTGGCGCAGCGGGGCGCGCCGACGCAGGCCGAGAGGCTCGCCCAGCGCGAGGGCCCGGTCTCGAGGTGGGGGGCGAGGCGTTCCCGGGCGTCGTCGGGCGCCGTGTCCCGGAGGCGCAGCACCACCGTGCGCCACGGCGTCACGCGCAGCTCCGCGCCCTCGTCGCCGAGGTCGGCGAGCACCCGCGCGGCGGCGGGCGTGACCTCGCCGAGGCGGGGGAGGACCTCGAGGCAGGTGCGCTCCGCGCTCGTGAGCACTTCGGCGTGCTCCAGTGCTCGTTCCTGCTCACGAGCGCGCAGCGCACCGAGGACGGCGTCGGAGCCCACCTCGGCCACGCGCCAGGCGTCGCCCCGCACGGCGAGGAAGGCCTCGACCGCGGCGAGGGCGAGGGTGGCGGGGCCGGCGGGGTCGTCGCCGGTGGCCTCGGTGGGGGTGCCGGCGAGCCACAGGGTCGACGGCGAGCCCAGCACCACGGCCACGTCGGCGCCGAGGCCCAGCACGTCGCCCGAGCCGTCGTCGATCGCGACGAGCAGGCGACCGGGGACGTCGGCGCGCCCGCGCAGGGCGCCGGCGACCGCCCGGGCCGGGGCGTCGACCGCCGGCGAACGCGGCGACGCGACCACGCTGCAGGGGACGTCGCGGCCCTGGTCGTCGAGGAGCGGGGCGGGGCCGCCGACCGTGGCCAGCGCGGCGGCGAGATCGTCGGCACCCTTCACCGACAGCCCGCGGACCTGCCAGGATCCCCGCGACGTGAGCTCGAGCGGGGCGGCGTCGGCGGCTCCCGCCAAGAGGCGCAGCTCCGCGGGGGCGATCGCGCCGCCCACCGGGCGGAACCGCGCGAGCGCCCCGTCGGCGGCGTCGTGACGGCGCCAGGCCCCCGGGCACGCGTCCGGCCGGGCCCGCACCGGGGCACCGTCACGTCGTCGGGGGGCGGGCATCCGTGACACAGTAGCCACGACTGGTCCTCAACATCTATCTAGGTGTTCAGACATCGGCCCTGGAGGCGCGGTGCTCCTGCTGCTCTCGACCTCGGACACCGACCTGCGCTCGGCGCGCGCGAGCGCGCCGGGCCAGGAAGGGCACTGGCGCTGGGCGAACCCGGCGCGGGTGGCGGTGGACGAGCTCGACGCGCTGCTCGACGGCGTCGACCTCGTCGTCGTGCGCCTGCTCGGCGGGCGCCAGGCGTGGGAGGACGGGCTGGACGCGCTGCTCGCACCGTCGCAGCCGCGGCCCGTCGTCGTCCTCGGCGGGGAGCAGAGCCCGGACGCGCAGCTCATGGAGTCCTCGACGGTGCCGGTCGGCGTCGCGACCCAGGCGCACCTCTACCTCGCCCAGGGCGGGCCGGAGAACCTCGCGCAGCTCCACCACTTCCTGTCCGACACCGTCCTGCTCACCGGCCACGGCTTCGAGCCGCCCGCCGAGATGCCGAGCTGGGGGCGCCTCGACGGCTGGGAGCACCCGGAGGACGCAGCGAACGGGCTGTTCGCTGCTTCTAGCGCAACGAACAGCGCGTTCGCTGCCTCCGACGCCCGCCCCCGCGTCGCCGTCGTCTACTACCGCGCGCACCACATGGCCGGGAACACCGCGTTCGTCGACGCCCTGTGCCGGGCGGTGGTCGACGCCGGCGGGGTGCCCGAGCCCGTCTTCTGCTCGTCGCTGCGCAGCCCGGACGCCGAGCTGGTCGCGGTGCTCGCGCACGCCGACGTCCTGGTCACCACCGTGCTGGCCGCCGGCGGGTCCAAGCCCGCGACCGCCAGCGCCGGCGGCGACGACGAGAGCTGGGACACCGGCGCGCTCGCCGCGCTCGACGTCCCGATCCTCCAGGCGCTGTGCCTCACGCGCAGCCGCGAGGAGTGGCTCGCCGACGACGACGGCGTGAGCCCGCTCGACGCCGCGAACCAGGTGGCCGTGCCCGAGTTCGACGGCCGCATCATCACCGTGCCGTTCTCGTTCAAGGAGACCGACGCCGACGGCCTGCCGGTCTACGTCGCCGACCCCGAGCGCGCCGCGCGCGTCGCCGGGCTGGCGGTCTCGCACGGTCGGCTGCGCCACGTCCCGAACGCCGAGAAGCGCGTCGCCCTCGTCCTGTCCGCCTACCCGACCAAGCACGCCCGCATCGGCAACGCGGTCGGCCTGGACACGCCGGCGTCGGTGGTCCGGCTGCTCGGCGCGATGCGTGAGGCCGGCTACGGGATCGGCGAGGTCCCCGGCCTGGCGGAGCAGGACGGCGACCTGCTCATCCGCGCGCTGATCGACGCCGGCGGCTACGACCAGGACTGGCTCTCGGAGGACCAGCTCGCCGCCAACCCGATCCGCATCCCCGTCGACGAGTACACGGCGTGGTTCCGGGGCCTGCCCGAGGACTTCCGCGCCGGCGTCGAGGAGCACTGGGGCCCGGCGCCCGGGTCGATGTTCATCGACGAGTCGTCCGGCAACGACCGGGCGATCACCGTCGCGGCCCTGCGCCGCGACAACGTCGTCGTGATGATGCAGCCGCCGCGCGGCTTCGGCGAGAACCCCATCGCGATCTACCACGACCCCGACCTGCCGCCGAGCCACCACTACCTCGCCGCCTACCGCTGGCTGCAGAGCACCTTCGGCGCGCACGCGCTCGTGCACGTCGGCAAGCACGGCAACCTCGAGTGGCTGCCCGGGAAGACGGTCGCGAGCAGTGCGTCCTGCGCGCCCGACCCGATCCTCGGCGACCTGCCGCTGGTCTACCCGTTCCTCGTCAACGACCCGGGCGAGGGCACGCAGGCCAAGCGCCGGGCGCACGCGACGCTCGTCGACCACCTCGTCCCGCCGATGGCGCGGGCCGAGTCGTACGGCGACCTCGCGCGGCTCGAGCAGCTGCTCGACGAGTACGCCTCGATCCAGGCGATGGACCCGGGCAAGATCACCGCGATCCGCGGCCAGATCTGGCAGCTCATCCAGGCCGCGAAGCTCGACAGCGACCTCGGCGTCACCGACCAGCCCGACGACGAGCGCTTCGACGACTTCGTGATGCACCTCGACGGCTGGCTCTGCGAGATCAAGGACGCGCAGATCCGCGACGGCCTGCACATCCTGGGTCGGGCGCCGTCCGGGCAGGAGCGGGTCGACATGGTGCTCGCGGTGCTGCGGGCGCGGCAGCTGTGGTCGGGCACGCAGTCGCTGCCGGGGCTGCGCGAGGCGCTGGGCCTGCGGGAGAACGAGGCCCCGCGCACCGAGGTGGACCGCGTCGAGGAGGTCGCGCACTCGCTCGTGCTGGGCATGGAGAAGCGCGACTGGGCCCGCACCGACGCGGCGCACGTGACGCTCGAGGTGCTCGGCCGGACCGACGACACCGTCACCGACATCCTCAGCTTCGCCGCGACCGAGGTCGTCCCGCGCCTCGACGGCACCACCGGCGAGATCACGAGCGTGCTGCACGCCCTCGACGGCGGACACGTGAAGGCCGGGCCGAGCGGGTCGCCGCTGCGCGGGCTGGTCAACGTCCTGCCGACCGGGCGGAACTTCTACTCGATCGACCCCCGCGCGGTGCCCTCGCGGCTGGCCTGGGAGACCGGGCAGATGCTCGCCGACTCCCTGCTCGAGCGGTACCGCGCCGACCACGACGGGGAGTGGCCGACCAGCGTCGGCCTCTCCCTGTGGGGCACGGCGGCGATGCGCACGAGCGGCGACGACGTCGCCGAGGCGCTCGCGCTCATGGGTGTGCGGCCCGTGTGGGACGAGGCGTCGCGGCGCGTGACCGGGCTCGAGGTCGTGCCGTCGTCCGAGCTCGGGCGGCCGCGCGTGGACGTCGTCCTGCGCATCTCCGGGTTCTTCCGCGACGCGTTCCCGCACGTCGTGGCGACGATGGACGACGCGGTGCAGCTGGTCGCCGGCCTGGAGGACGAGGCCGACGAGGACAACTTCGTCGCGGCGCACGCGCGCGCGGATGCCGCGTCGGGATCGTCGTGGCAGGCCGCGACGACCCGGATCTTCGGTTCGCCCCCGGGCGCGTACGGGGCGGGGCTGCTGCAGGCGATGGACTCGCGCGAGTGGCGCGGCGACGCCGACCTCGCCGAGATCTACACGACCTGGGGCGGGCACGCGTACGGCCGCGGGCGCCAGGGCGAGTCGGCGGTCGAGGAGATGCGCGCGGCGTACCGGCGGATCGCGGTGGCGGCGAAGAACATCGACACCCGCGAGCACGACATCGCCGACTCCGACGACTACTACCAGTACCACGGTGGCATGATCGCCACGGTCCGCGCGCTGACCGGCGCGGCGCCGGCGGCGTACGTCGGGGACTCGACGCGGCCGGAGAACGTGCGGACGCGGTCGCTGATCGAGGAGACGGCGCGGGTGTTCCGCTCGCGCGTCGTCAACCCGCGGTGGATGGCCGCGATGCGCCGGCACGGCTACAAGGGCGCCTTCGAGATGGCGGCGACCGTCGACTACCTGTTCGGCTGGGACGCGACGGCGGGGACGGTCAGCGACTGGATGTACGGCTCGCTGACCGAGAACTACGTCCTCGACCCCGAGAACCGCGCCTTCCTCCGCGAGGCCAACCCCTGGGCCCTGCACGGCATGGCCGAGCGCCTGCTCGAGGCCGTCGACCGGGGCCTGTGGGAGAGCCCGGACCCGGCGATGGTCGAGCAGCTCCGCGAGGCGTTCCTCGAGGCCGAGGGCGACGCCGAGGGTGGCTGACGCCATGTGAGCAGAAACGAGTGCTGGAGCACTCATTTCTGCTCACCTGCGCGGATCGTCGGTGAACCGCAAGGTCCGTCGCCCGAAGAGGTGAGGAACCGGTCCTAACGTGACGGTCCACGCAGGACGGACCGACGGGGGAACCGATGGGCGACCGGACCGCGCGCCACGAGGCCGGGGACGACAGCGGGGCGGACGTCGACGAGCGCCATCGCTCGCCCGGGCTGCAGACCGAGCCGGAGCCGCCGCGCACGGTCCGTCGCCATCGGATCGGGCTGGTCGCGGGCCTGGTGGCGGCCGGGCTGGTCTACCTCGTGCTGCCCGGGGGCCTCGCGCCCGAGGCGCGGCTCACCGCCGCCGTCGCGGTGCTCATGGGCATCTGGTGGATGACCGAGGCCATCCCGATCCCGGCCACCGCGCTGCTGCCGCTGGTGGTCTTCCCGGTCCTCGGTGAGCCCTCGGTCAGCGACGTCGGCGCCTCCTACGGCGACGACATCATCTTCCTGTTCATGGGCGGCTTCCTGCTGGCCCTGGCCATGCAGCGCTGGAACCTGCACCGCCGCATCGCCCTGGTGACGATCCGGGCGATGGGCACCAACCCCACGCGGCTCATCGCCGGGTTCATGGTGGCCACCGGCTTCCTGAGCATGTGGGTCTCCAACACCGCGACCGCGGTGATGATGCTGCCGATCGGGGTGTCGGTGCTGCTGCTCGTCCTCGACCCGGCCACCTCCGGCGCCGGGGGCACGGCGGGCGAGGCGGACACGGGCGCCGACGACGAGACCGCCCGCCGCACCGTGGTGCAGTCGACGTTCGGGACCGCGCTGATGCTCGGGATCGCCTATGCGGCCTCGATCGGTTCGCTGGCCACGATCATCGGCACCCCGCCGAACACGCTGCTCGTCGGCTACCTGGAGACCCAGGGTATCCAGATCGGGTTCGGACAGTGGATGCTCGTGGGCCTGCCGCTGGCCGCCGTGTTCCTGGCCATCGCGTGGTTCGTGCTCACGCGCGTGCTGTTCCGGCCCGAGATCGACCGGATCCCCGGCGGGCGGGCGCTCATCGACGGTGAGCTCCGGAAGCTGGGCCCCCCGTCGAGCGGGGAGAAGCGGGTCCTCGCCGCGTTCGTGCTGGCCGCACTGAGCTGGGTCACGATCCCGCTGATCTGGGAGGAGCCGCCGATCAGCGACGCGGGCATCGCGATGACCGTCGGCGTGCTGCTGTTCCTCGCGCCGGCCGGCGCCGCCCGCGGCGTGCGGCTGCTCGACTGGGACAGCGCGCTCGGGCTGCCCTGGGGCGTGCTGCTGCTGTTCGGCGGCGGGCTCGCGCTCTCGGAGCAGTTCGACTCCAGCGGCCTCTCGCGGTGGATCGGCGAGCAGGCCGCGGCGCTCGGCTTCGTCCCGACGGTGCTGTTCGTGCTGCTGCTCGTGGCCGGGGTGCTGTTGCTGACCGAGCTCACGAGCAACACCGCGACGGCGGCGACGTTCCTGCCGCTCGTCGGCGGCGTCGCGGTGGGCGTCGGCACCCCCGTGCTCCTGCTGACGGCACCCGTGGCGCTGGCGGCCACCTGCGCGTTCATGCTCCCGGTCGCCACGCCGCCGAACGCGATCGCCTACGGCTCCGGCTACGTGACGATCGGCCAGATGATCCGCGGCGGCATCTGGCTCAACCTGGTCGCGATCGTGCTCATCACCCTGACCGCGATGACCCTGCTCGTGTGGGTCTTCGGCATCGCCTACTGAGGCTCCGGTTCTGACGGTCCGTGACATGGCATTGCTCTGCTATGTTGTCGGTGTCCGTCGAGAGAGGAGCAGGGCCATGACCGTGCAGCTCGTGCACCCCGAGAAGGTCCACCGGGTCGACGTCCACCACCAGGTCGCCGACACGCGGGGCTCGCGCACCGTCTACCTGGCCGGGCAGGTGTCGTGGGACACCGAGGGCGACCTGGTGGGCCGCGACGACCTCGCCGCCCAGGCCGAGCAGGCGTTCCTCAACGTCGCCGGCGCGCTCGAGGCGGTCGGGGCGACGCTCGCCGACCTGGCCAAGGTCACCGTCTACGTCGTCGACCTCGACGCGTCGAAGGCCGAGCAGCTCGTCGCCGGGCGCGACCGGGCGGCCGAGGCGCTGGGTGTGGAGCTCCAGCAGCCGAGCACCTGGATCGGGGTCACCGCGCTGGCGGCGCCGGGCTACCTCGTCGAGGTCGACGCCGTCGCCGTGCTGTCCTGAGGGCTGTCCTGAGGGCTGTCCTGCGGGCCGTCCTGCGGGCCGTCCTGAGGGCCGTCCCGGGGCGGGCGCAGGGCCGCCCAGCCGGCCTCGACCGAGCGCCGACAGGCCGCGGGGTCGTCCCCGGCGGCGACGATCACCGCGGTGAGCAGCGGAACGCCCGACGCGAGGGTGCGTCGGGAGGCGACGCGGCTGACGACCAGCGACACGATCCCGTGGCACACCGTCCAGACCTCGGTGGCGAGCCGGTCGGGATCGGCGTCCGGCGCGATCCGGCCCTCGTCACGACACCGTCGCGCGGCCCGCTCGAGGTACCCGAGGGTCGCCTCGGCGGCCGCGACGTCCTCGAGCTCGACGGTCGCGTCGAACATGACCCGGTAGAGGTCGGGGTGCTCGAGGGCGTTGGCGGCGTAGGCGGCCGTCCCCGCCACGAGGTCCTCGACGGGGTCGGCCGGCACGTCGAGGGCGTCGAGACGGGCCGCGAGCCGCGTGAAGCCCTCCTGGCGCAGGGCCCGCCACACCCCGTCCATCCCGCCGAAGTAGGTGTAGACGGCCATCGTCGACACCCCGGTCCCGGCGACGAGCGACCGCAACGTGATCGGCTCGCGCTCCCGGAGCATGCGCGCGGCGCGCTCCAGCAGCTGCGTGCGCACCGCCGGGTCCTTCTGACGCGCCATCCGTGGATTCTATGGCGCTGCTATGAGAAGTGACGGCTCAGGTCCCGCAGGCCCCGCCGTAGGTCGTGATCTTGTAGTCGACGACGGCGAGGGCGCCCTGGAGGTCACGCAGGCGGTGCAGGATGTCCTCGCGGTGGGCCTCGAGCAGCGCCAGGCGCTCGGGCTCGGTCTCCGGCCCCTGCTTGACGAGCTCGACGTAGCGCGCGATGGCCGCGATCGGCATGTCGGAGTCGCGCAGCCGGGTGATGAACACGACCCGGCCCACGGCGTCGCGGTCGTAGACCCGCCGGCCGGCCGCGTCGCGGGGGACGTCGACCAGGCCGATCCGCTCGTAGTAGCGCAGCGTGTGGGCGCTGACCCCGGTCAGCGCGGCCACCTCGGCGATGGCCATCCGGTCGGGGACCTCGAGGTCCCGCACCAGCTCCGCCGTCAGCGGGGGCAGCTCGCCCTGCGTGGTGTGGATGAGATCCCGCAGCCGGTCGGTCGTCACGCTCACGTCGTCGACCGTAGGACTTCGAGTGCACTCGAAGGCAAGCCTTTCCGGCGCTTGCCAGGATGGCGGGCGTGACGACGGACGCCTTCACCGCGCAGCGTCCCCGCCTGTTCGGCCTGGCCTACCGGCTGCTGGGGTCCGCGCACGACGCCGAGGACGTGGTGCAGGACGCCTGGCTGCGCTGGGCGGGCCACGAGCAGGAGGTCGACAACCCCGCGGCCTGGCTCACCACCGTCGTCACCCGGCTCTGCCTCAACCGCCTCGACTCCGCCCGCGCGCGCCGCGAGACCTACGTCGGCCCCTGGCTGCCCGAGCCGATCCTCACCACCGACCCGGCCACCGGCCCGGCCGCGACGGTCGAGGAGCGCGAGTCGGTGTCGCTCGCCCTGCTCACGACGCTGGAGCGCCTGACCCCGCCCGAGCGCGCGGTCTACGTGCTGCGCGAGGCGTTCGGGCACAGCCACGCCGAGGTCGCCGCCGTCCTCGACGTCACCGAGGCGGGCTCGCGCCAGCTGCACACGCGGGCCCGGCGCCACCTCGCAGCGGTACCGACACAGGTCCCGACCACCCCGCCCACCGACCCCGCCGACGTCGGCCCGCTGCTGGCGCGGTTCGTCGCCGCCGCGCGGGAGGGCGACGTCGCCGGGCTCGAGGCGCTGCTGGCCGCGGACGTCACCGTGTGGTCCGACGGCGGGGGGAAGGTCAGCGCCGCGCGGCGCCCGGTGCGCGGCCGCGACGCCGTCGCCCGCTTCCTCGTCGGCATCCTCGGGGCGCGACGCCCGCGCCGGACCGGCGCGGCGGCGGAGATCAACGGCGCGCCGGCGGCGCTCGCGTTCGTCGACGGCGTGCTGGACGGGGTCATGACGATCGAGCCGGCCGGCGAGCAGGTCGCGACGGTCCGCATCCTCCGCAACCCCGAGAAGCTCGCCTTCCTCGCCGCGCAGCTGTCACGTTCGGCGGGGCTGTCCGGTCGACCTTCCTGAGCGGGCGGCGACCGGGCGCCCGGAGACCGGGAGGACGTCATGACCGTGCTGGTGACCGGGGGGACGGGGACGCTGGGTCGCGCGCTCGTGCCGCTGCTCGACGGGCCGCGGGTGCTGAGCCGCCGGGAGGGGCCGGGCCGGGTGGTCGGCGACCTCGCGACCGGCGAGGGGCTCGACGCGGCGCTGGCGGGGGTCGGCACGGTGGTCCACCTCGCCAGCCGTCCGACGGGCGACGCGACGGCGACCGCGCGGCTCGTCGACGCCGCGCGGCGGGCCGGGGCGGAGCACCTCGTGCACATCTCGATCGTCGGCGCCGACCGCATCCCGCTGCCGTACTACCGCGAGAAGGTGCGCAGCGAGCAGCTCGTCGAGGGCTCCGGGCTGCCCTGGACGATCCTGCGCGCGACACAGTTCCACGACCTGCTCGCCATGCTCTTCCGGGCCACCGCCCGCGTCGGCGTCCTGCCCGTGCTGGCCGGGACGTCGTTCCAGCCGGTCGCCGTCGGCGACGTCGCCGCGCGCCTCGCTGACCTCGTCACCGGCGCGCCCTCGGGACGCGCGCCGGACCTGGGCGGGCCGGAGGTCCGGGCGATGGACGACCTCGCGCGGACCTGGGCGCGGGCGACCGGCACGCGACGTCCGGTGCTGCCGCTGCGCCTGCCCGGCGCGATCGCCCGCGGCTTCCGCGACGGCCTGCACCTCGCGCCGGAGCACGCCGACGGCGTCGTCACCTTCGAGCAGTACCTGGCGGCGGGGGTGCGGTCGTGAGGGCGCTGCTCGGCGTGCTCGCCGCGTCCCAGTTCGTGGTCGGGCTCTGGGCGCTGGTCCTGCCCCTGGCGTTCTACGAGGCCTTCCCCTTCGGCGGCACGCCCTGGGTGGCCCTGCTCCCGCCGTACAACGAGCACCTCGTGCGCGACCACGGCGCCGGCACGCTCGCGCTCGGCGTCGTCCTGGCGTTCGCGGCGTGGTGGCCCGAGCGGCGCCTGGTGACCGCCGCGGTCGTGGCGTTCCTGGTGTTCGCCGTGCCGCACGCCGTGTTCCACACCTTCCACCTCGCGCACTTCCCGCTGATCGACGCGGTGCTGCAGCAGGCGGCGTTCGCGGTCGAGATCGTGCTGGCGGTGGCGGTGCTGGCGCTCCTCCCGCGGCAGCGGGTCAGGCCCGCGGGGCGGTGAAGCCGTGGACGACGTCGGTGATCGACGCCCGCAGGCCGGCCGCGTCCCGGGGCGGGCGGCCGGCCCCGGCGAGCTGGTCGAAGGCGAGGCCGTCGAGGCACGCGACGAGGTCGTCGGCCCGGCGGGCGGGGTCGGCGATCCCGAGCCCGTCCAGCGTGGCCGCGACCCGCTCCCGCACCCGGGCTCCGGCGGCGCGCAGGGCCGCCTCGAGCTCCGGGCGCCGGGTCGACTCGAGGGCGAGCTCCCAGCGGGCGAGCAGCCGCTCGTGGTCGTGGGCGAGCCACCGGCCGACGGTCGCGATGCACACCGCGACGAGGTCGTCGACGGTGGCGGGCGCGCCGGTGCCCGCGGGCATCTCCGCGAGCGTCCGCGCCGCCATCCGCTCGACACAGGCCTGCAGCAGCGCCGAGCGGGTGCGGAAGTAGTACGAGCTCGTGCCCTCGGCGAGCCCGGCGGCCGCGTCGACGGCGCGGTGGGTCAGCCCGCGGCTGCCCGCGCGGGCGAGCACGGTGATCGCCGCGTCGGCGAGCACGTCCCGACGGTCCACGGATGGCCCCTTCCCGCCCGATCCTCTACAGCCGTAGAGTACCGGCTACTACAGACGTAGAGGAGGCGGGTCATGGGACGCGCGGTCGTCGTGGGGGCGGGGCTGGGTGGGCTGGCGAGCGCGATCGCGCTGCGGCGCGCGGGCTGGGAGGTCACGGTGCTCGAGCGCCGTGACCCGCCGGCGTCGGCCGGCGCGGGCATCGCGCTGTGGCCCAACGCCCTGCGCGCGCTCGACGCCCTCGGGGTCGGCGACGCGGCCCGGGACGCGGGCACGGTCGAGATCGGTGGCGGCATCCGCACCGCGTCCGGCCGGTGGCTCGCCCACGTCGACGCGGCGGACCTCCGGCGCCGGCAGGGCGACGGCGTGGTCGTCCTCCCGCGTCCCGACCTGTTCGCCCTGCTGCTCGCCGCCGCCCCGCCGGTGCGCGCGGGTGCGGGCGTCACCCGCGTCGAGCCCGGCGACGCGGCGACCCCGGCCGTCGTGTGCGACGACGCGGGCGGGCGCCACGCGGCCGAGCTCGTCGTCGCGGCCGACGGGCTGCGCAGCGCCGTCCGTGGCGGATTGTGTCCCGAGGCCACCGTCCGCGACACCGGACAGACGGCGTTCCGCCTGGTCGCCGACCACGCGCTCGACGCCGGCGGGGAGACCTGGGGTCGCGGCGACTACGTCGGCCTCGGCCCGCTGCCGGGCGGGCGCACCTACGCCTACGCGGTCGCGCCCAGCACCGAGGTGCCCGCCGGCGACGACCCCCTGCCCTGGCTGCGCGCCCGCTTCGCCGGGTGGCACGACCCGATCCCCGCGGTGCTCGACGCCGCCGTCGGTCCGGTGCTCGTGCACCCGCTCGCCGACCTCACCCCGCCGCGCGCCTGGCACCACGGTCGGGTCGCGCTGCTCGGCGACGCCGCGCACGCGATGACGCCGAACCTCGGGCAGGGCGCGGCGCAGGCGTTCCTCGACGCCGTGGCGCTCGCGCAGGTCGCCACCACCGACCCCGCCTCGCTCGCCGCCTACGAGGCCCGGCGCCGGCCGGCCGCCGAGGCCGTCGCCCGCCGCTCGCGCACCGCCGGCACCGTCGCCGCCTGGCGCTCGCCGCTCGCGGTGACCGTTCGCAACGCCCTCACCGCCGCCCTGCCCGCCGCCGCCTCGGCGTCGGCCCTCGACCGCCTGCTCGGCACCCCGCCGGCACCGGAGGAGATGGTCCCGTGAACACCACCCACGTCGTCGTCGGCGCCACCGGCGGCATCGGCCGCGCCGTCTGCGCGGAGCTCGCCCGCCGCGGGCTCCCGATCCGCGCCGTGAGCCGGTCGGGGACACCGGTCGAGGGCGCCGAGGCGGTCTCCGCCGACGCCGCCGACCCCGCGGCCATGCGCGACGTCTGCCGGGACGCCGCCGCGGTCCACCACTGCGTAACCCGCCCTTCGCCTCCTGGCGCGCCGTCTTCCCGGCCGCCACGCGGGCGCTGCTCGCGGCCGCCGGCGCGGCGGGCGCGCGGCTCGTCTTCGCCGACGACACGTGGATGTACGGGCGGGTCGACGGCCCGATGCGCGAGGACACGACGGTCGCGCCGGTCTCGGGGAAGGGCGTGCTGCGGGCGTGGCTCGCCGAGATGGTGCTCGCCGCCCACGCGCGCGGGGAGGTCGAGACGGTCATCGGCCGGGCGCCGGAGCTGTGGGGCCCGGGCGTGGAGTCGCTGCTCGCCGGCGGGATCTTCGCCGCCGCCGCGCACGGGCGCACCGCCCGCTGGCCCGGCGACCCCGACCTGCCGGTCACCGCGGGCTACGCCCCCGACGTCGGCGCGGCGCTCGTCGAGCTCGCCCTGGCCCCGGCGAGCGCGACCGGCCGCGTCTGGCACACGCCCGTGCCGCCGCCGATCACCGGGCGCCTGTTCGTGGAGAAGGTCTACGCCGCCGCCGGCCACCCGCCGCGCATCGGGCGCATCACCCCGGCGATGGTCGCCGGCCTGCGGCTCGTGTCACCGGTGGTCCGGGAGGGCGCGGAGCTGCTCTACCAGTTCGAGCAGCCGTTCCTCGTCGACGACTCCGCGTTCCGCGCGGCCTTCGCCACCCGCGCGACCGACTGGGACTCCGGCGTCGCCGCGACGCTCGCCTGGTACCGCGCGGAGCCCGAGCGCACGCGCCGCCGCCTGGTGCCGGCGGGGGGCTGAGCCGGGCGCGGGCAGAATGGCCGCGTGAGCACGCCCCTGGTCCTCGGCATCGAGACGTCCTGCGACGAGACCGGCGTCGGTCTCGTGTCGGAGGGCCGGCTGCTGGGGGACGCGCTGGCCTCGAGCATGGACGAGCACGCGCGCTTCGGCGGCGTGGTGCCCGAGGTCGCGGCGCGGGCCCACCTCGAGGCGATGGCGCCGATGGTGCGCACGGCGCTGCGGCGCGCGGAGGTCGACCTCGCCGACGTCACCGCCGTCGCCGTCACCGCGGGTCCGGGGCTGAGCCCGGCCCTGCAGGTCGGGCTGGCCGCGGGCAAGGCGTACGCGCTGGCCGCGGGCGTCCCGCTCTACGCCGTGCACCACCTCGCGGGCCACGCCGCGGTCGACGTCCTCGACCACGGCCCGCTGCCCCCGCGGTGCGTCGCGCTGATCGTCTCGGGCGGCCACACCTCGCTGCTGAGCGTCGGCGACCTGGCGCGCGACGAGGTGGTGCACCTCGGCGACACCGTCGACGACGCGGCCGGCGAGGCGTTCGACAAGGTCGCGCGGCTGATCGGCCTGCCCTACCCCGGTGGCCCGGCGATCGACCGCGCCGCGCGCGAGGGCGACCCGCACGCGATCGCCTTCCCGCGCCCGCTCACCGGCCCGTCCGACCCGCCGTGGACGTTCTCGTTCTCGGGGCTCAAGACGGCGGTCGCGCGGTGGGTGGAGCGGCAGGACGGCCCGCTGCCGGTGCCCGACATCGCGGCCTCGTTCCAGGAGGCCGTCGCCGACACCCTCGCCCGCAAGGCCGTCGCCGCCTGCGCGGACCAGGGCGCGGACACCCTGCTCATGGTGGGCGGGGTCGCGGCCAACTCGCGGGTGCGCGGGCTGGTCGAGGAGCGCTGCGCCGCCGCCGGGATCACGCTGCGCGTCCCGCCGATCCGGCTGTGCACCGACAACGGCGCGATGGTCGCCGCCCTCGGTGACCTGCTCGTCCGCGCCGACGTCGAGCCCGACCCCCTCGACGTCGCCGCCGACCCGCGGGCGCGGCTGACCGGGGCGCTGCTGCACGGGACACGGCCCGTCGCCGTGGGCTGAGATCACCCCTGTCGGACCTCTCACGTTGTCGCCCGGTCGGCGCGCCGGTACCGGTGGAGGGGTGCCCGGTCTCCGCGCGGTCCTCGACGACCAGCCGTACCCGCTGCGCCGCTGGCAGATCCTCGTCGCGGCCGACGACTACGGCGTCGACGCCCGCACGCGCACGAAGCTGGAGCAGATCCCCGACCGCCCGTACCTCGACAGCGGCGACGTGATGATCGAACTGGCCATGACCCCGGCGCACCTGGCGGCGCGCACCCCGCTGTAGCTCAGCCGGCGGGCGCGAGCGCGAGCACCACCGCGGTGGCGTTGTCGTGCCCGCCCTCGTCGAGCGCGGCGACGACGAGCGCGCGCGCCGCGGCGTGGACGGTCTCGCGGTCGGTGGGCGTCCCGTCGAGCAGGCCCGCGAGCACCGCGGCGTCGGGCAGGTGGTTCCACACCCCGTCGCTGCACAGCAGCAGGACCCCGTGCTCGTCGAGCTCCCAGCTGCGGTGCCGGGCGACGACGTCGGGCGCGTCGGCGGCCAGCCAGCGGGTGATGACGTGGGCCCGGGGGTCGGAGAGCGCGTCGTCGGCACCGACCATGCCCGCGGCCACCATCTCCGCGGCCCACGAGTCGTCCTCGGTGAGCACCGTCGACTCGTCGGGCGAGCCGGGGCAGAGCCAGTAGGCGCGGCTGTCGCCGGCCCAGCTCACGACGGCCCGCCCGGCGTCGAGCACGGCCGCGACGTAGGTGCAGGCCGGCGCCTGGCCGCTGCCGGGCGCGAGCGCGGCGACGGCCTTGCGCGCGGCCTCGGCGGCGCTGGCGGCGGCGTCGTCGAGGTCCTGCCCGTCGGCGAGCGCCTCGTGCCCGGCCGCGACGGCGACGTCGCAGGCGGTGCGCGACGCGGTGTCCCCGCCGGGCACCGACGCGACGCCGTCGCAGACCACCGCGACGACGGCCGGCGTGCCCTCGGCCGTCGCCGCGCGGCAGAGCGCGAAGGAGTCCTCGTTGCGGCGGCGACGGTGCCCGCGGTCGGTGACGCCGGCGCCCAGGACCACCGGACCGGTCGACGCGGCGGGCTCGTCGAGCACCTCCTCGGCGTGCTCGGCGCCCGCGAACGAGTGGGAGGACGTGGGGGAGGCGGACGCGGGCTCGATCGGCACGGGCACTCCCTACACCCTCGGGACCGCGAGGGCCGGGACGACGCGGTCGGCCGGGGGCGCCGATCCGCCCGACGGGTGGGTCGGGGCGTGCACCGGTCGGCGCACGGGCTCCAGGACGATCACCGGCAGCCCCCTCCCGCGACGACCCGGCGGTACCCGGGTCGTGCACCGGAGGGTAGCCGTTCCCGCGAACGGGTGGTGGCCCGCGCCGGATCGATCTGGTGTCAGTTCCAGCCGTAGCCGTCGCGCAGCTCGGCCGCGACCCGCTCGTACCGGTCGGCGGGCATGACCGCGCCCTCGCGGCGGATGCCGTGCTCGGGGATCTCGAGGACGCGGTCGAGACGGACGAACGAGTCGCGGCCCTCGCGGTCCCAGGCGCCGGAGCCGACCGGGAGCCAGTGGGCGTCGTCGCGGCGGTGCTCCTGGCTGGAGAGCATGAGGCCGAGCAGCTCGCCCTGCCCGGCGCGCGCGACGACCAGCACCGGGCGGTCCTTGCCCTGCGAGGCGTCCTCCTCGTAGGGCACCCAGGTCCACACGACCTCGCCCGGGTCGGCGGCCCCGTCGAGGTCGGGCTGGTAGGAGATCGAGCGCGCGAGGTCCCGCGCCGGCGCGGCGCGCACGCCCGGCGCCGGGGCGGGAGCCGGCGGCCGCGGTCCCTGCGGCCCGCGCCGCTCACCCTGCTGCCTGCCCTGCCCGTCGACCTGCCTGGTCAGCAGGTCCAGCCCGGCCTGCAGCGCCCGCCCGACCACGTCCCGGAATCCCGCCACGGCGCACAGCTTGCCGCCACCGCGGCCCCGGCGGGCACCCGGGGCCCGGGCCGTAGGGTCCGCGCGTGACGGTGCTGGCGCTGGTGGTCGCGGCCCTGTTCGTCGGGGTGGTCCTGGTCGGCGTGGGGGACCGGCTGCGCCTGCCCTGGCCGGTGCTCCTCGTGCTCGTCGGGGCGGCCGCGGCGTTCGTCCCGGGGATCGACGCCCCCGAGCTCGACCCCGAGCTGATCCTGCCGCTGTTCCTGCCGCCGCTGCTGTTCGCGACGGCGCAGCGCGCGTCGTGGACGGTGTTCCGCCTGCGGTGGCGGGCGGTGCTGTTCCTCGCCGTGCTGCTGGTGGCGGCGACGATCGCGGTGGTCGGCGCGACCGTCGTCTGGCTCGTCCCCGGCATCGCCCTCGCCGCCGCGGTGGCCGTCGGGGCGGCGGTCGCCCCGCCCGACCCCGTGGCCGTCGAGGCGGTCGCCGGTCCGGTGGGGATGCCGCGGCGGCTGGTCAGCGTGCTGCAGAGCGAGGGGCTGTTCAACGACGCGACGGCGCTCGTCGTGTTCCAGGCGGCGGTCGCGGCGGCGGTCGCGGGGGAGCAGCCCGGGGTCACGACCGCGCTGGAGCTGGTGTGGGCGGCCGTCGGCGCGGTCGCCGTCGGCCTTGGTGCCGCCTGGCTCGCGGGGCAGCTCGCCGGCCGCCTCACCGACGCCGTCGCCCCGAGCGCCCTGACCCTCGTCCTGCCGTTCGCGGTGTACCTGGCGGCCGACGCCGTCGAGGCCTCGGGCGTGATCGCCGTCGTCGTCGCCGCGCTGCAGACCCGTCAGCGCGCCGACGCCGACGACGTCGAGCAGCGCCTCATCGGCGGCGCGTTCTGGAACGTCGTCGAGATGCTGGTGACGGCGGCGGCGTTCGCGCTCATCGGGCTCGAGCTGCGCGCGGTCGTCCAGGACGCCGGCGACCAGCTGGGCGCCATGGTCGCCGACGCCGCGCTCGTCGCCGTCGTCGTCATCGCCGTGCGCGCGGTGTGGATGCTCGGTGTGCTCGTGACCGTGCGCCGCCGCGGTTCCCCCGCGGGCGCCGCACCGCGCACGGCCGCCGAGGCCGCGGTGCTGACGTGGTCGGGCATGCGGGGGCTCGCGACGCTCGCGCTCGCCCTGGCGCTGCCGCGGGTCACCGCCGACGGCGCCCCGTTCCCGTTCCGGACCGAGCTCGTGATCATCGCCGCCGGGGTGCTCGTCGCGACGCTCGTGGTGCCCGGGCTGACGCTGCCGCTGCTGCTGCGTGCGCTCGGGGTCCGCGAGGGCGAGGAGGTGGGACGGCAGGCCGAGCAGCGCCTCGCGGCCCGGGCCCGGAAGGCGGCGCTGACCGAGCTCGCCTCCCTCGACCGCGACGCCCTCGGCCTCGACGACACCGTCGGGGAGGAGGTGCTGGGCGAGCTGCGCGCCCGCTTCGCCCGCCTCGGCGCGGGCGAGGGCGGGCCCGGTGCCGGCGGCGCCCCGGGCGACGACGCCGGCGACCGCGCCGACCACGACCGGCGCCTTGCGGCCCTGCGCCGGCGCCGTGAGCAGTGGACCCGGCTGACGTCGCTGGCCCTGGCCGCCGCGCGCCGGGAGGTGCTCGCCGCCCGCGCCGAGCCCGGCGTCGACCCCGAGGTCGCCGACCGCGTGCTGCAGCGCCTCGACGTCCGCTCGCTCGCGACGTCCCGCTGACGCGTCGGGCAACGCCGCCGACACATCCCTGCGCGACGATCACCGCCATGCCCGAGGTGCACGTCCGCCTGCGCTGGCCCGACGGGACCGCGCGCCGCTACTACTCGCCCTCGCTGGTGCTCACCGAGCACGTCGAGGAGGGCGTCGGCTACCCCACCCCGGACCTGCTCGTGCGCGCCCGCACCGCGCTGACCGAGGCGAGCGAGCGCGTCCGGGCCCGCTACGGGTTCCCGTGCCGCCTCGCCGCGGCGTCGCTGGCCGCGATCGAGCAGGACGCGGAGCGCCACGGCACGACGCCGGGCGTGGTGCGGGTCGAGGGCTTCGACCGCTGACGCCGCGGGTCAGCGCCCGCCGGTCAGACCGCCCAGTGCCTCGATCGCCGGGTCGACGAGCGCCCGCCGCGTGGTGGTGGTCGTCGGGGCGGTGGTGGTCTCGTCCGCGGAGTCCGCGGACTCCGCGGCCTCGGTGGTCCGGGTCGTCCCGGTGGCCTCGGTGGTCTCGTCGTCCGCGGGGGTGGTGGTGGTCGGCGCGGACGTCGTGGAGGACGCCGAGGTCGTGGTCGTCGGGGCCGTCGAGCTGGTGGTGCCCGAGGAGGTCGTGCTCGACGGCGTCGTGGTCGACGTCGGGCGCGTCGGCAGGTTCGGCAGCGTCACCCCCGGCAGACCTGGCAGCCCCTGGGGGGAGGTCGTGGTCGGAGTGCTGGGCGAGGTGCTCGACGGCGGGGTCGACGAGGTGCTCGACGAGGTGGCCGACGACGGCGGCGACGACGGGCGCTCCTCGCTCGGCGTGGCAGGGGTGGAGCCCCCGTCGGTGGTCGCGGCCACGCGCCGGGTCTCGCCGTCGGGTTCCGCCGGGGCCGCCGCGCTCGGCTCCGAGCGCTCGCGCGTGAGCGCGGGGGCCCCGGCGTCCCCGGAGTCCCCGGCGTCGTCGCCGGGCCGTGCGCGCAGGCCGTCGGCGAAGGTGCCGCCACCGCCGGGGTCGGCGACGATCTCCGCCGTCGGCGGCGGCACGGTGGCCGTCGGCGCGGCGACGGAGCTCCCGCCGTCGGCGGTCCACGCCGAGGCGACGACGACACCGCCCGCCAGCAGCACCGCGGCGGCGACCGAGGTCGCGACGGCGAACCCGCCCGCGTCGGCGGCCCTGGGGCGGCGTGTGCGCCCGGGCGCCGCGGGGGTCTCGGCCGTCCCGGAGCTGTCGGCGGTCCCGGGGGACGCGGCGACCGGCGGGAGGCCCAGGGAGCCCGGGGCGGCGCCGGGGACGCCCACCGGGGCGGCCCCCGGGCCGGCGGTGCCGGCCGCGGCGCCCGGGCGCAGGGTCTCGGTGGTGGCGTCCGGGACGGCGCTGGCGAGGCCCGGACCCGCGAGCGGGGCGACCGCCGTCAGCGGCGTCAGCGTCTCCGCCGCGAGCGCGGCGCGGCGCAGGCCCACGCACACCTGCTCGGCGGTGGGCCGGTGGGCCGGGTCGTCCGCCGTCATCGCGTCGAGCAGCGCGACGACCTCGATGTCGAGGCCCGCCGGGATGTCCGGGCGGCGCTCGAGGCGGGCACGGGCGGCGGCCAGGGGCTTGCCGTCGTAGGCGGGCCGCGCGGTGAGGGCCTCGATCATCACGAGGCCCAGCGCGTAGACGTCGGCGGGCGGCCCGACGGTCTCGCCGCGGACCTGCTCCGGCGCGAGGTAGGGCGCCGAGCCGACGACGATGCCCGTGTCGGTGATGCGCGGGGCGTCGGCGACGAAGGCGACGCCGAAATCCGAGAGGTGGGCACGGCCGTCGTCGTCGAACAACACGTTGCGCGGCGTCACGTCGCGGTGGAGCACACCGGCCCGGTGGACGTGCCCGAGGCCGTCGGCGACCGACGCGACGGCCAGCAGCGTCTCGGTGACCCCCATCGGGCCGTGCGCGAGCCGGTCGCTGAGGTTGCCGCCGCCGAGCAGCGACATGACCACGAAGGCGCGGCCGGCGACGTGGCCGACGTCGAAGACCGGGACCAGGCTCGGGTGGTCGAGCGAGGCCATGAGCGCGACCTCGCGCTCGATCCGCGGGTCGTTCTCCACCGGGAAGATCTTGACTGCGGCGTCGCGGTCGAGCAGGAGGTCGTGCGCCCGGTAGACCTCGGAGCACGTGCCGCGCCCGATCAGCTCGCCGAGGGCGAAGCGATGCCCGAGCCGGTCGGGGAGCGGGGGGCCGGGCACGGCGGACGGGTCGTCCTCGGACATACCTGCCTCCCCCTCCCCGGACTCCGATCTCCATCCTTCCACCTCCTCTACCCGGATCGGGGCACATCGACATACCGGATTCGCGAATTCGGATGACGGACGCAACCCCGTCGGCCAACGGTCGCGCGCCGATCACCCCCTCCGGGTGACGCGCCACGCAGGCCCGCGTGGAGCATTGACAGAAATTGCAGTGACGAGTACAACTTCTTGACGTCTGCCCTGCTCAGCGGTGGGGTCGGACTGCGCAGAGCACGAACGCAAGGACGCGACGGAAGCCGTGGGCGCCGACAGCCTCGACGAGGAGGACACCCCGCTGACCACCGGTCAGGCGGCGGAGTTCCTCGGCGTGCGACCGGCGTTCCTCCGGAGTCTGGACGCGGGTCGGATGGTCCGCCCGGAGCGCTCCGCAGGCGGGCACCGGCGCTGGACGCGCCGGCAACTGGCCCTCGCCTCCCGGATCCGCGAGCTGTTCGACGAGGGGCTCACCCTCACCGCGGCCGCGATGGTCGTGTCCCTGCAGGACGAGGTGGCCCTGGTCACGCGCGAGCGCGACCAGGCCCACGACGAGCTCGACCGGGCCCGACGTGAACTGGCGTGGGCGCGGCGCGAGCTCGCCGCGGCCCGGGGCGAGCACACCGCCCGCTCCGTGCCCACAGCAAGGCCCTCCGCACGTGTCCACCGCGCGTGCGGGACCGAAGTGCCCACGACCGCTCTTCGACCGCCCCTGCCGACCCCTCCACCTCAACGGACTCCTTCGACATGAAGCTCATCGACCACCGTCGGACCCACCTCCCCGTCCTCCGGGCCCCGATGCCGCCCTCCCTGGCGCGCGTCCCGCTCGTGGACCTCTGCTCCTGCAAGCACCCGCGCGAGTCGCACGAGCACTACTACCTCGGCGACCACTGCGCCCAGTGCGAGTGCCAGCACTTCCGCCGCGTCGACCCGGCGCGCGTCTGAGCCGGCGCCACCACCCCGCACGGCCCCGCCACCCGGTCCGGGTGGCGGGGCCGTGTGCTGTCGGGGGGTGTGCTGTCGGGTGCCGTGCGGTCGGGCGTGTGAGGGCGAGACCACGTCCCTCACGGGCGGTCGTGGGGTCCTCGGCACCTACCCTGGAGATCGTGGAGAGGACCGGGCGCAACAGGCAGCCTCGGGCCCTCGTCGTCGGCGCCGGTGTGGCCGGGCTCGCCGCCGCGACCTCGCTGCACCGGGCCGGCTGGTCGGTGCAGGTGTGCGAGCGGGCGCCCGAGCGCCGCACGGGCGGCTACTTCGTGCGCCTCGCGCCGGAGGGGCTCGCCGCCGCCGACCGGCTCGGGGTGTCGCACGCGCTGCGCACCCGCCTGCCCGCCGACGGGATCATCACCGGTGTCGACGCCCGCGGGCGCACGGTGTCGCGGGTCGAGGCGTCGCTCGCCGACGACCCGCGCGCGCTCGCGCTGGTCCGCGGCGACCTCGAGGCCGCGCTGTGGGACGCGCGGCCCGAGGAGGTCGCGGTGCGCTTCGCGACCGTGCCGCGCCGGGTCGAGCCGCGGCGCCACGGGGTGGACGTCGTCCTCGACGGGCCGGACGGGTCGTCGCGCGAGCGGTTCGACCTCCTCGTCGGCGCCGACGGCGTGCGCTCGGCGGTGCGCGGGATGGTGTTCGGCCCGGAGAGCCGCTTCCGCCACGAGTTCGACCACGTCGTCATCTCGGCGGTGCTCCCGCGCCTGCCCGGCGGCCTGCGCGAGGGCGACTACGTCGTGCCCGCCGAGGTGGGGCGCACCGCGCACCTCATGGCCGTCGCCGGGCACGCCCCCGTCGTCTTCTTCACCTTCCGCGCGGACCTGCTGGGTGTCGACGGACGCGAGGCGGCCTGGCGGGCGGCCGCCGACCCGGTGGGCGCGCTGCGCCGCGTCTACGGCGACTTCGCGGGGCTGATGCCCGAGATCCTCGACGGGGTCGAGGAGGCCGGCACCACGCACGTCGACACCGTCGCCCAGATCCGGCTCGGGTCGTGGCGCCGCGGGCGGGTCGTGCTGGTCGGGGACGCCGCGTGGTGCCCGACGCTCTACTCGGGCCAGGGCTCGGCGCTGGCGCTCGTCGGCGGCGAAACGCTGGGCACCCACGTCGCCGAGCACCCCGACGACGTCGAGGCGGGCCTCGCCGCGTGGGAGGCCGCGCACCGCCCGGCGGCGCTCGCGGCCGCCAGCGCCGCCCGCCGCTCGCGGCACTTCTTCCTGCCCGGCAACGGGCTCGTCGCCGCCCTGCGCCGCGCCGCCCTGCGCGTCGCCTCCTGGCGCCCCGCCGGGCGCGTGCTGCACGCCCTCGCGGCCCTCGCCGCGGGGCCCGGCGGGCCGGGTGGCTCCGCCGGGGCCACCGGGCCGACACCCGATCGGCGTGACATTCACCCAGGCGCCACTTCCGGGACGCGCTCGCTCCGATCAGCAGCGCTGGACCGCCCGTAGGCTGTCGCTCGCCGGTGCCGGGCGTTGGGCCGTCCGGGACCGCGAGCGTGCTGCGGGTGAGGCGCGTTCGGGTACATCACCGCACCCCGCTCCGACGGAAGGACGACAGCCACCCTCATGGCCTCCCATCCCGCCCCCCGCCCGTCCCGCGGCCTCTTCGCGCGCGTGATGGACCCGTTCGGCATCGCGGCCGGCGTCCTCGACCGCGTCGACCCGTTCCGCCACCGCGGGCGTCGCGTGTGGCGCGGCGCCGGGCTGGTGCAGGTCGGGGTGCCCGCGGTGGCCCGCGAGTCCGGGTCGGAGCTGGCCCGGGCCGTCGAGAAGGCGCTGGCCGCGCATCCGGACGTCGCGTGGGCCGCGACGAACGCCCACCTCGCCGCCGTCGTGGTGGGCCTGCCCGAGGGCCCGGACGGTGTCGCGGCGGGGCTGCCCGACGACGAGCTGGTCGACGACCTCGTCGACCTCGTCGAGATCCTCGAGGAGCGCGAGGGCGGGGTCGCCGTCGCCCCCACCGGCTCGCCGTCGCTGGGCGGCGCCCAGCAGGCCTTCACCGCCCTGGCCGCCGACCTCGCCGGCCTCGGTGTCGCCGCGGTCGGCCGCGTCCTGCGCCGCACCCCGCTGCCCGCCGAGATCGCCTCGGCCGCGACGTTCGTCGACCACCAGCCCCGCCTGCGCGCCGCCGTCGAGCGCGCGATCGGGCAGGACCGCGCGAACGTCCTGCTCGCCCTGTCCAACGCCGCCGCGCAGGCGCTCGGCCAGGGCACCACGGGCCTGCTGGTGGACGCCGCCTACCGCGCGATGCAGGTCGCCGAGGCCCGCGCGCGCACCACGACGTGGAGCCACGCCGAGCCGCGCCTGCTCGAATCGCCCGACCACGCCGCCGCACCGGCCGACGACGTCCTGCTCGAGGAGCGCCCGGTCGCACTGCCGGCCGGCCCCGTCGAGCGTCACGGCGACGTCGTCGGCATGGCCGCCGCGGGCGGGTTCGCCGCCACCGCGGCCGCGACCCAGGACGTGCGCAAGGCCGCCGGCGTCGCGCTCTCCACCCTGCCCAAGGCCGGGCGCCTCGGCCGCGAAGGCTTCGCGACGACGTTCGGCCGGGTGCTCGCGCGCCGCGGCGCCGTCGTCGTCGAGCCGTCGTCGCTGCGGCGCATGGACCGCATCGACACGGTCCTGCTCGACGCCGAGGCGCTGACCACCGGCGTGCTGATGCTCGGCGACCTCCTCGCGCTGCCCGGCGAGGGCGGCACCACCGACCCGCTCGAGGAGCTCGTCCCGCGCGTCCACGAGCTGTTCGACCCCGCCGAGCCCACCGCACCGCACCGGGTCACCGACGAGGGCGAGCACTGGCTGCTCGCCGGCCTCGACGACGTGCCCGGGGGCGACGAGGCGGCGGCGGTCGAGGCCGCCGACGCCCTGCGCACCGACGGCGCCACCCACGTGCTGGGCCTGCGCCGCGGCGACCGGCTCACGGCCGTCGTCGGCGTGCTGCCCGAGCCCGCCTCCGCCGCCGAGGCCCTGGCGGCGGCCGCGCGCCGCGCCGGCGTCACGCTGGTGATCGGGGGCGAGGTCGGGGGCACCGGCACGGGCGACCGCACGGTCGCCGGCGGCGAGGCGCTGCGCTCCTCGGTGCGTGACCTGCAGGCCGCCGGCGCCGGGGTGCTCGTCGTCTCCCGCGACCGCCGCGCCCTGGCCGCCGCCGACCTCGGCGTCGGCGTCTCCCGACCCGACGGCGTCGTCCCGTGGGGCGCACACGTGCTCGTCGGCGAGGACCTCGGCACCGCCGCACTGCTCATCGAGGGCGTCAAGGTCGCGCGCGGGGTGTCCGGCCGGTCGGTCAACCTCGCGCGCGCCGGCACGGTGCTCGGCGCCGTCATGGCCACCGCGGGCACCACCCCCCGCGCGCCGGGGCTCGCGGGCCTCGCCGTCAACGGCGCCGCCGGGGTCTCGCTGGGCGCGGGTGTCTGGTCGGCGACCGAGCTCGGCCGCCGGGTCGTGGTGCCCGGCGTCAGCCGCACGCCCTGGCACGTCATGCCCACCAGCACGGTGCTGGCGCGCCTCGACGTCACCGAGCAGGGCCTGACCACCGCCGAGGCACACCGTCGCCACCGCGACGACCCGGCCGCCGCCGAGACCCAGACGACGCTCGGCCGCGCGTTCCTCGACGAGCTCAACAACCCGTTGACCCCGGTCCTCGCGGGCGGCGCGGTGCTCTCCGCGGCCATCGGCGCGATCGTCGACGCGGCGATCGTCGTCGGCGTCACGGCCTTCTCGGCGCTCATCGGCGGCGTGCAGCAGGTCGTCACCGAACGCGCCGTCGCCGGGCTGCTCGAGCGCTCCGCGGTCCGCGCGCGCGTCGTGCGCGACGGCACCGCGCGCGGCGTGGGGGCCGACGAGGTCGTCGTCGGCGACGTCATCGAGCTCAGCCCCGACGACGTCGTCCCGGCCGACTGCCGCGTGCTGGAGTCCGACGCCCTCGAGCTCGACGAGTCGTCGCTGACCGGCGAGTCGCTGCCGGTGCCGAAGAGCCCGGTCCCGGTCATCGCGCGCACCGTCGCCGACCGCCGTTCGATGGTCTACGAGGGCAGCACCGTGGCCACCGGCCGCGGGCGCGCCGTCGTCGTGGCCACCGGGTCGAGCACCGAGGTCGGGCGCTCCACCGCCGCGGCGAAGGCCAGCGCGCCGGTCGCGGGCGTCGACGAGCGCCTCGCCGGCCTGACCCGCATCACCACCCCGCTGGCGATCGGCTCGGCGGCCGCCGTCGTGGCCGCGGGCGCGGTGCGCGGCCTGCCGTTCCAGCAGAACCTGCACTCGGGCGTCGGCCTGGCCGTCGCCAGCGTGCCCGAGGGCCTGCCGTTCGTGGTCTCGGCCGCCCAGCTCGCGTCGGCGCGGCGCCTGTCGGCCGAGGGCGCGCTGGTCCGCAATCCGCGCACCATCGAGGCGATCGGGCGCACCGACGTCCTGTGCTTCGACAAGACCGGCACGCTCACCGAGGGGCGCCTCGCGCTCTCGGCGATCTCCGACGGCGTGAAGCTGCGGCCCACCGACCGGCTGCGCAAGCGCCAGCGCCGCGTGCTCGCGGCCGCCCTGCGGGCGACCCCGCGCCCGGCGCCGGGGGAGCGGCTCGCGCACCTCACCGACCGCGCGGTGGTCTCCGGCGGCCAGCAGTTCGACGTCGACCCGGCCCACAAGCGCCCGGGCTGGTGGCCGGTCGCCTCGCTCGACTTCGACCCCTCCCGCGGGTACCACGCGACGCTCGGCGAGGTGGAGCCGCCGGGGGGAGACGCAGCGAAGCGGAGCTCGACCCCGGAGAAGGACGCCGGCGTGGACGACGGGCCGTACCGCCTGATCTCGGTCAAGGGCGCGCCCGAGGTCGTCATCGCGCGCGCGACGAGCTGGGGCGGCGACCCGCTCGACGACGAGGCCCGCCAGCGCCTCGTCGAGCACACCGAGCTGCTCGCGGGCCAGGGCATGCGCGTGCTCGCGGTCGCGGAGCGGGTCCTCACGGCCGAGCAGCACGCGGCCCGCGCGGCCGAGCGCGACGGCGACGGCGGGGTCGCCCTCGACGACGGTGACGTCGCCGAGCTGGAGTTCACCGGGTTCGTCGGGTTCACCGACCCGGTGCGTGCCGGCTCGCAGGCCACGGTGCGCGACCTGCGCGACGCCGGGGTCCAGGTCGTCATGATCACCGGTGACCACCCGAGCACCGCCGAGGCCGTCGCCGAGGAGCTCGACGTCCTCAACGGCGGCGTCGTCGTCACCGGCTCCGAGCTCGACGCCCTCGACGACGACGCCCTCGACGACCTGCTGCCCAAGGTGCGGGTGGTCGCACGGGGGACCCCGTCGCACAAGGTGCGGATCGTGCAGGCCTTCCAGCGCCTCGGGCGCACGGTGGCCATGACCGGCGACGGCGCCAACGACGCCCCGGCGATCCGCCTGGCCGACGTGGGCATCGCGCTCGGCCGCCGCGGCACCCCGGCCGCACGGGCGGCCGCGGACCTCGTCATCACCGACGACCGCCTCGAGACGATCCTCGCCGCGCTCGTCGAGGGCCGCGCGATGTGGGCCTCGGTCCGCGAGGCGCTCGGCGTGCTCGTCGGCGGCAACCTCGGCGAGATCGCCTTCACGGTGCTCGGGGCCACCACCACGGGCACCTCGCCGCTCAACGCCCGCCAGCTGCTGCTGGTCAACCTGCTCACCGACCTCGTGCCCTCGCTGGCCCTCGCGGTGCGCGCGCCCGAGCCCGGGTCGGCGGCCTCGCTGCTCGCCGAGGGCCCCGAGGCGTCGCTGGGCGAGGCGCTCAACCAGGAGATCGGGCTGCGCGCCATGGCCACGGCCGGCGGCGCGAGCCTCGCGTGGCTGCAGGCCCAGGCCACCCCGTACGGCAGCCCCGCGCGGGCCCGCACGGTCGCGCTGACCGCGCTGGTCGGCACGCAGCTGGGGCAGACCATCGTCGCCGGCGGCGGGCGCAGCCCGCTGGTCATCGGCGCGAGCGTGGTGTCCGCGGGCGCGCTGTTCGCGGTGGTGCAGACCCCGGGCGTCAGCCAGTTCTTCGGCTGCGTCCCGCTCGGACCGGTCGGGTGGGCGCAGGCCGCCGGCTCGGCGGGCGTCGCCACCGCCGCGTCGGTGGTCGGACCGCGGCTGGTCGAGCGCTACGGGCCGATCGTCGTGCCCGAGGGCTCGCCCCAGGCCTCCTGGCTCGAGCGCCTGGAGGAGGTCCGCGACGAGGCCACCAAGCGGTACCTCGAGCTGCAGGAGCGCGCCGCGGAGGCGCTGAACGGGTGAGTGCGGTGCCGGTTACTGGTGCGTTTGTGCTGGTGGAGGCCTGGGCATCAGACCCACTGAAGACACCGTCGAACAGGAGTTGAGACCGTCATGGCCGACCGGTACGTCGTTCCCACCGAGGACGGCTGGCAGGTGCAGAAGAAGGGCGCCCAGCGAGCCAGCGCCAAGGCGGCCACGCAGGCCGAGGCCGTCGAGCGGGCGACCGAGATCGTGCAGAAGGACGGCGGCGGCAAGGTGGTCGTGCACGGCACCGACGGCAAGGTCCGCGAGACCCACACGGTCAACGGCACCGACAGCGCCCCGGCCGAGGCGGCCAAGGCGGCGACGAAGGCCAACGCCGAGGGCGCCCGCGCGAAGGCGCAGTCCGCCTCGGACAAGGCGTCGTCGAGCGCGAAGAAGGTCGGCGCGGACGCGAAGGCGACCGCGCAGAAGGACGCCGACCGGGCGCAGGAGTCGGGCAAGAAGGCCGCCGCGCAGGCCCAGGCCGGCGCCTCGGGCGTCGCCGACCAGGCCGCCAAGGCCGCGTCGGGCGAGAAGTCGGTGCAGGCCGCCGCGAAGGACGCCTCGGCCATCGCGCAGACCAGCGGCGAGCAGGTGGCCACCACCACCTCGCGCGCGGGGGAGCGGATCGCCAAGGACGCCACCCGCGTCGCCCAGCACGCGGGGTCGGAGGCCAAGGGTCGCGCCGACGAGGCCGGCGAGTCGCTCGCCGAGAGCGGCGACCGCGCCGCCACCGTCTCGGCCGGGGTCGCCTCCGAGATCGACGGGGCGGGCGACGCCGCCGCCCAGCGCGTCAACCGCGCCAGCGAGGCCGCGGCCCAGCAGCTCGACCGCAGCGTCCGCGAGGCGGCCGACCAGGTGCGCGACAACGCGCCGGGCTACAACCCCGTCCGCATCGTCGGCAACGCCGCCTCGATGGCCGTGCGGACCGGGTTCAGCATCGCCGGCGCCGTGATCTCCACCAGCGGCCAGGTGCTGCAGTTCGCCGCACGGAAGGTGACCGGCCGGGGCTGATCCCCGACCCGTCCGACGACGAACGGGCCCGCCCCCAGCAGGGGGCGGGCCCGTTCGTGTGTGTGCTGTGAGAGCTCGCTCAGGCCGCGTGCGGGCGCGCGAGGGTGCCCACGCGGGCGGTACGGCGCATGGCGCGCCGCTCCTCCTCGCTGGTCCCGCCCCACACGCCGGCCTCCTGGCCGGTGTCCATGGCCCACTGCAGGCAGCCACGCTGGATGGGGCAGCCGTGGCAGACCGCCTTGGCCTCGGCCAGCTGCGCGGAGCCCGGACCGTGCTCGGTCAGGGGGAAGAAGAGTTCGGGGTCGTGGTCGCGGCAGGCCGCCTGCTCCCAATCCATGTCCTTGCCAGTCCAATCTCGCTCGTCGGTGGTCTCACCGGCTCGTGCCCCGCCGGAGGGGGCGGGGCGGGCCTGGTGCCGCCGGGCCCGACGCGAGGCGCGCGCGTGGGCACCTCGCGACGGCCCCTGCGGCACGGTTCGTGCGCCGGGCGTCGGTACGTATCCGGGGGTTCCTGCGTGACGGTCCTCGGAGCGGCCCGGGGTGGGCCCGCGCCCCGGGGTCCGGAGCACTGTCGGTACTCGATATGACGTCGCAGGAGCCGGATCGGTTCCTGCGACCCGCGACACCTGGTCGCGGCCCGCGATTCCCGGGCGTGCGGGAACCGCGTGTCGAACGAGCCCCCATGATCTAGCCGTACAGCGCGTCGGGCAAACACATTTGATCCGCGCCACCCCGGCGAACCTGTGTGATGTCGCTCACGGCTCCTGCTCACGCTCCGCCCACAGCTCGTGCTGAACGGGTGGGGACGACCGCCGCGGGCGCCCGTGCGCTGCGGCTCCGCCCACCACGGGCCACACTGATCGGCGAGCTCTCACGATCGAGTGACACCCGGCCGTGGGACGGACGGCGGGACGGAGGCGACCCGGTGAAGGCGGCACGACGGACGGCGCGCGACGTCGTCATCTGGGCGGGGTTCACCGCCGGCATCGTCGCCCTGGTCCTCGGGCAGACGATCATCGGCCTGGTCCTGCTCGCCTTCGCGGTGTGGCAGTTCACGCTCGCGGCCCGGCGGGGCGGCGGGCTGTTCGTCGACCAGCGCCCGGCCGACCGACCGGGCAAGCCCACCGTCTCCTGAACCCCGGGTGCCGGCACCGCGCGCGGCGCTCCAGGATGGCGGCATGCGCTGCGCGGTGATCGGCGGGACCGGGTACGTCGGCGTGCGCCTCGTGCGGCGCCTGCTCGACGAGGGCCACGACGTCGCGGTCCTGGTCCGCAGCCCGCACAAGCTCGCCGCCACCGGCTGGGCCGAGCGTGTCGACGCCGTCCCCGGGGACCTCGCCGACCCCGACGCGGTGCGCGCGCTCGTCGCGGGCGCCGACGCCGTCGTCCACCTCGCGCACGCCCTCGAACGTCCCGACTTCCCCGAGCGCGACCGCAGCGCCGCCCGGCTGGTCAGCACCGCGGCCGAACGCGCGGGAGTGGGCCGGATCGTCTACCTCGGGGGCCTGCGGCCGGGGGCGGGCGGGTCGCGGCACCTGTCCTCGCGCGCCGAGGTGGCCGACGTCTTCCTCGACGGCGCCGTGCCGACCGTCGCGCTCGAGGCCTCCATCGTCGTGGGCTCGGGCTCGGCGAGCTTCGAGATGATCCGCCACCTCGCCGAGCGCGTCCCCGTGCTGCCCGCCGTGCCGTGGCTCGCGCACCGCACGCAGCCGATCGCGATCGCCGACGTCCTGCACTACCTCCTCGGTGCCCTCGCCGTGCCCGCGGAGACGAACCGGCGCTTCGACGTCGGCGGGCCCGATGTCCTGACCTACCTCGAGCTCGTCCGCCGCTACCTGCGCCTCGCCGGCCTGCCGCAGAGTGCCGTCGTCCCGGTGCCCGTGCCGGTGCCGCCCGGCGGGCCGGCGCTCGCCGGGCGCGTCGTCGAGGCGCTCACCCCGCTGCCGCGCGAGCTCGCGACCCCGCTGATCGAGTCGCTCGCCGACGACCTGGTGTGCCGCGAGGACGACGTGCTCACCGTCATCGGGCCGCCGCCGGGCGGGCGCACGACCTACGACGACGCGGTCCGCGCGGCGCTGGGCCGCCGCCACGAGGTGCCCGCCGCGCCGGCCGCCGACGACCCCGCCCTGGCGGGCCCCACCGACCCCGCGGGCTCCGGCGGCACCGTGTACCACTGGGGCACCACGGCGCCGTGCCCCGCGGACGCGGCGGCGCTGTGGGCGGTGGTCGACGGCATCGGCGGCGACACCGGCTGGTACGTCCCGCTCGGCGCCTGGACGCTGCGGGGCTGGGCCGACCAGCTGCTCGGCGGCGTCGGCGGCTACCGCGGGCGCCCGCAGGGCCGGCCGCTGCAGGCCGGGGACGTCGTCGACGGCTGGTGCGTCGAGGCCGTCGAGCCCGGCGCGCGCCTGGTGCTGCGCTCGGAGCTGCGCCAGCCCGGCCACCTGACGCTCACGCTGGCAGTCGACCCCGACGTCTCCGGGCACGGCTCGCACCTGCGCCTCGACGTCCGGTTCGTGCCCGCGGGCCTCGCCGGCCTCGTCTACGGCCGCGCCCTCCTCGCCGGCGCGCCCACCGTCTTCGGCGCCATGGCCCGGGGCATCACCGCCGCGACGTGAGCGGACTCTCGAGCCATAGCTCGAAAGTCCGCTCACGAGGGCTCAGGGCAGGAAGCGGTCCACCGCCGCGCGGGCCGCGGCCGCGAGGTCCCCGCCGGCGGCCTCGATCGCCGCGCGCTGGCGGACCGAGCCGGTCCCGTGCGCCAGGACGCGCGCGCACCCCTCGTCGGCGAGCTCGGCGTCGCCCGCGTCGGCCAGCGCTCCGGACACGTGCTCCTGGAGGGCCCGCAGCACGTCGCCGGCGGCGGCGGGCTTGCCGCTGCGCGGGTCGACGAGCTCCTCGGTGAGCCCCCAGCGCGCGGCGCGCCAGTGCGCGAGGCGCAGTGCCTCGATCGGCTCGTCGCGCGGGGCGATGCCGTCCCGGGCCTCCCGGGCCGCCGTGCTGACCAGGGCGCGCGCGAGCACCGCCACGAGGACCGCGTCGTCGACCTCGAGCGCCACGTCGCACACCCGCACCTCGACCGTGCCGAGCTCGCGGGAGAGCCGGGCGTCGAAGTAGACCATCGCCTCGTCGAGCAGGGTGTCGGTGGCGAGCATCGCGGCGACGGCCTCGTCGTAGGCGGCCAGCGAGCCGAAGACGCGCGTCGGGCCGGCGGAGGGCCAGCGGGACCACACGATGCTGCGGTAGCTCGCGTACGTCGTGTCGCGGCCCCGCCAGCACGGCGAGTTGCTCGCGAGCGCGCGCAGCACCGGCAGCCACGGCCCGATCCGGTCGAGGACGCCGACGCCCTCCTCGGGGGAGCCGACCTCGACGTGCACGTGCTGCCCGCTCGTCAGCTGCGCGGTGGCGATGGCGCCGAAGCGGTCGGCGATCGCGCCGTAGCGCCCGTCGGGGACCGCCGCGTTGGGCTCCGAGGTCTCGTCCGGCGCGACCGGCGAGGTGGCGAGGCCGGCGACGTCGACGCCCTCCCGGTGCGCCGCCTCGCGGGCCTCCCGCCGCCGCCGGCGCAGGTCGTCGGCGAGGGACGCCGCGTCGTGGTGCGGCGCCGTGGCCGTCTCCACCTGCTCGGTGCGCATCTCCCCGTCGAGCTCGCCGGACGCCGCGTCGCGCACCCGGCCGGCACGCCCACGGGGGGCGCCGGTGGCCGGGTCGACCAGCAGCAGTTCTTCCTCGGCCCCGAAGGGGGGCACCGCAGTCATGACGTCATGTTCCCGTTCCGGCCGCCGCGATCGCCGTCCGGCTCCGGTCCGCTTAGTGTGATCTGTCGTGCCGGGACACGACGCGCAGCAGAGCTGGACCCCGTGAAGGGTGACGGTGACGGCTGGGTCGTGTGCGACGCGGGCCACCGGCACTGGGGACGGTTCGGGGCGGCGGGGCTGCTGCTGCGCCACGGTGATGCGGTCCTGCTCGCGCACCGGGTCTGGTGGAGCCACCACGGCGGCACGTGGGGCATCCCCGGCGGCGCGCGCGACTCCGGCGAGTCCGCCCGGGACGCGGCGCTGCGCGAGGCGGTCGAGGAGACCGGCGTCGACGCCTCGCGGGTGCGGCTGACCGGCGAGACCACCGACGACCACGGCGGCTGGTCCTACGTCACCGTCCACGCCCGGCTCGACACCGCGACCCCACCGGCCCTGGAGCCCACCGACGGCGAGGCGACCGAGCTGCGCTGGACGCCGGTCGACGAGGTGTCGTCCCTCGCACTGCACCCGGGGTTCGGGGCGTTCTGGGCAGGTCCGGAGGCCGTCGAACCCCTACCGTGAAACCCATGGTTGCCGCACCTCCCGATCCCAGCGACTTCCTCGCCGTCGACGCCGACCTGAGCGCCGAGGAGCGGGACATCCGCGACGCCGTGCGCGACTACGCGGCCGCGGAGCTCGAGCCGCGCATCGCCGAGTGGTACGAGTCGAACACCCTGCCCCGCGACATCGCGAAGGGCCTGGGCTCGCTCGGCCTGCTGGGCATGCACCTCGAGGGCTACGGGTGCGCCGGCACCAACGCCACGAGCTACGGCCTGGCCTGCCGCGAGCTCGAGGCCGTCGACTCGGGGCTGCGGTCGTTCGTGTCGGTCCAGGGCTCGCTGGCGATGTTCGCGATCCACCGCTGGGGCTCCGAGGAGCACAAGCAGCAGTGGCTCCCGCGGATGGCGACGGGCGAGGCGCTCGGCTGCTTCGGGCTCACCGAGGCCGACGCGGGCTCCGACCCGGGCTCGATGCGCACCCGGGCACGGCGCGACGGGGACGACTGGGTGCTCGACGGTTCCAAGATGTGGATCACCAACGGCACGCTCGCCGACGTCGCCGTCGTGTGGGCGCAGACCGATCCCGAGCAGGGCAGCAAGGGGATCCGTGGCTTCGTCGTGCCCACCGACACCCCGGGCTTCACCGCCAACGAGGTCAAGCACAAGCTCTCGCTGCGCGCGTCGCTCACCGCCGAGCTGGTCCTCGAGGGTGTGCGCCTGCCCGCCGACGCGGTCTTCCCCGAGGTCCAGGGGCTCAAGGGGCCGCTGTCGTGCCTCAACGAAGCCCGCTACGGCATCCTCTGGGGCGCCGTCGGCGCGGCGCGGACCTGCTACGAGTCGGCGCGCGCCTACGCCATCGACCGCGAGCAGTTCGGCCAGCCCATCGCCGGGTTCCAGCTGACCCAGCGCAAGCTCGCCGACATGGTCGTCAGCGTCAACCAGGCCGGGCTCACGGCCTCGCGCATCGGGCGGCTCAAGGACGCCGAGCAGCTCCACCCCGCCCAGGTCAGCTTCGGGAAGATGGCCAACGTCCGGGCCGCGCTCGACGTCGCCCGCACGGCGCGCACGGTGCTCGGCGGCAACGGGATCACGCTCGAGTACCCGGTGTTCCGGCACATGACGAACCTCGAGACCGTGCTGACCTACGAGGGCACCGAGGAGATGCACGCCCTGTCGATCGGCCAGGCCGTGACGGGCATCCCGGCCTTCCGCTGACGAGCCCTAGCGGCGCGGGGGCGCGCACTCCACCCGGTTGCGGCCCCCGTGCTTGGCGGCGTACAGCGCGGCGTCGGCGCTGACCATGAGGCCGTCGAGGTCGCAGGACGCCTGCGGGAACGAGGCCGTCCCGATCGAGGCCGTCAGGCCCTGCACGGTGCCGCCGCCGAGGGTGGGGGCGACGGTGACCTCGCACTCGCTGATCCGCCGGCGCAGCCGCTCGGCGGTGGTCCCGACCTGCTCGGGCCCGGCCTCGGCGAGCAGCACCACGAACTCCTCGCCGCCGAAGCGCCCGACGGCGTCGTAGGGGCGGACCTCGGAGCGCAGGGTGTCGGCCACGGCGCGCAGGACGGCGTCGCCGACGAGGTGGCCGTGCCGGTCGTTGATCGCCTTGAAGGCGTCGATGTCGACCATGATGACGCCCAGCTCGCCGCCCCGGCGACGGAGGCGGGCGAGCTCGCGCTCGGCCTGGTCGCGCCAGGCCGAGGCGTTGGCGAGACCGGTCTTCGGATCCGTCCGCGCGGCGCGGGCGAACTGCTGGATGAGGAAGCCGCGGTGCATGCCCATGACGGGCACGAGCAGCACCGGCAGCAGCCACGGCGTCGTCAGGGCCACGACGGCGAGCGCGGCGCCGAGGGCCAGGGCGCCGAGCCCGATGAGCGTGTCGGTGGGGGAGCCGAGCCGCTTCCACCACGGCGTGCCGGGGGCGCTCAGGCAGATCATGAAGACGACGAGCCCGTGGTTGACCGTCCAGCGCGTCAGGCCCGCGGCGACGAGCACGAGCAGCCCGACCGGCCCGGACACCGTGACCAGCAGCCCGCCGGGGATCAGCTCCAGCACCGCCCAGGCCGCCACGGAGGCGATGAGGACGGTCGCCGCGGAGTAGGTCCACCGGTGGGGCACCGGGCGTTGGCTGACGCGCAGCCACCAGTAGGCGAACGTGATGACGACGAGGGCCAGCGCGAGGCCGAGGGGCAGCAGCAGGAGGCCGGCGAAGCTCCACACCGATTTCAGCTCGATGTAGGGCTGGCCGTCGGCGACGACCTCGCGGCGCCGCTCGATGCCGCGCGCCGTCTCGACGTGGACGACGAGCCCGAGGACGAGCAGCGCGAGGGCCCGCCAGTCGGCCGGCCCCACCGGTTCGAGTCCCGCGACGGCGAGCGAGAGCGCGACGGCGAGCACGTCCACGACGAGGACCGCGACGACGACCCGGCGCGGCGCCTGCCACAGGCTCCAGCGCCGCGGGTCGAGCCGGCGCCCGAGGGACGGGCGGACCGGTGTGTTCTGCGCGACACCGGCACCGCCCGCGGCGCCGGCCTCCTCGCGCCGGCGACGCGCGTGACGCCAGGGGCGCACACCGCCGCCGTCCTCGGTCGGGAACCCGGCGTCCGTCACGGCGCGTACCGGCCGGTCGGGGCGCGTTGGTCCGGGCGCGGGACTGAGCGCGGACCCGGGGTCGCTGGGACCCCTCCAGGGTTCACGCGCCGTCACGATGTGTGACCTCCTCCGGGCCTGGCGGGGCCCGCGACGGGCGGTCTCCGCGTGCGGAACACGGTACCGACGGACTCTGGATCTCGGCAGTCGACGTCACCCGTTGGGCAGAGATCACCCCGTTGGTTGACGCCCAGTCGCCGTCTGGTCACGCACCGCTTCTTTGACCAGCATCGAGGGGCGGATGCGCAGTGACGTGCCGCCGGATGTGACAGTTCGGTCGCTCTCCGTCAACGCGGAGCGCTGCCGGTCCGGCGGTCGTCGCCGCGACCCGGTCCGCCACACAGCGTGTGCGATGGACCACGTCCGTGTCGTCCGGGACGCCGTCCCGGCCGATCTTCCCGCCCCCTGTCGAAAGGACGCCCCGTGGCCGACTCGAACTGGCACCGCGACTCCAACTGGCACCTCGCGGACTCGAACTGGCACCGCGACTCGAACTGGCACCTCGCGGACTCCAACTGGCACCGGGACTCCAACTGGCACTACGTGGACTCGAACTGGCACCGCGACTCGAACTGGCACTGAGCCCACGCGCCGCTGGACCCGCGTCCCGCCGTCAGGGGCGGGCGCGGGTCCAGGCGAGCGCGCACCCCACCGCGACGACTACGCCCACCGCGCCGGCGATCGCCACCGCGGTCGCCGGGTCCGTGGCCTCGGCGAGCAGGCCCGCGAGCAGCACCCCGAGGCCCTGCGTGACGCGCAGGGCCGTCACCGCGAGCCCGAAGGCCTGGCCGCGGTGCGCGTCCGGCACGGCGGCGACGAACGCCGCGTTCGCCGGCACCTGGTAGGCGCACGCGAGCCCCGACGCGACCCAGAGCGCCACGACGGCCGCGAGCGGCGGGTCGAGCGCCGAGGCGATGAGCGGCACGCACGAGGCCACCGCGAGCGGCCCGAGCAGGCGGTCGCGGCGCTGCGGCGGCACGAGCCGCGCGAGCAGCACGATGCCCAGCGCCGCCCCGAGCGGGTTCGCCGCCAGCAGCAGACCCACGGCGACCGGGCCCCCGCCCAGGGACGCCGCGTAGGGCGCCGCCAGCCCCTCGATGGTCACCACGAAGGCCGACACGCACGCCAGCGCCACGAGCGCGCGCAGCCGCCGGTCGCCCGCGACGATCCGGGCGCCCTCGCGCAGCCCGGCCCCGGCGCGGCCCTCCACCGACGTCGTCACCCGCTGCTCGGCCACCCCCAGTTGCAGGATCACGGCCGAGAGCACGAACGTGACCGCGTCCCCGAGCAGCGCGACCGGCACGCCCACCAGGGCCACCAGCGGGCCGCCGAGGGCGAACCCGAGGACCTGCCCGCTCTGGTACGTCGTCCCCGACACCGCCGAGGCCACGACGTAGCGCTCCCCGGTGAGCACGTGCGGCAGGATCGCCGCCCGCGCGGCCGCGAACGGCGCGGCGAGCAGCTGGCCCCCCACCACGAGCAGGCAGAGCACCCAGAACGGCGTGCCGGGGATCGCCATGAGCGCGAGCAGCCCCGCGCGCAGGAGGTCGGTGACGACCATCGTCGCGCGCCGCGGCGCCCGGTCGGCGATCCCGGAGAGCAGGGGGCCGGCGACGAGGTCGGGCAGGAAGGTCAGGGCGTAGGTCAGCGCGGTGAGGCCCGCGGAGCCGGTGTCGGTGAAGACGAGCACCGCGAGCGCCACGCGGGCGACCTGGTCGCCGAGCACCGAGAGCAGCTGCGCGAGCCACAGCGCGCGGAACTGGGGATCGGCGAGGACGTCGCCGAACCGGGCACCGCCCGTGCTCGAGCGGTCATCCTCGGTCACGGTGCGACGACTCTACGGACCGCGGCCCGCGACACGCCCGGGAATCGGTGACACTGGCGCCACAGGAGCATCACGGTGCACACTGCAGCCCGGTTGCGATCGGTTCGATCTCTGTCCGTGGACGAGGACGTTGGGGAAGACGCTTCTCGTCTCAGTCGGAGGTCAGCAGTGAGCACCCGTGGCGTGATCTACGTCCACTCGTCGCCGTCTGCGGTCCGGCCGCACGTCGAGTGGGCGATCTCGGGCGTCCTCGACGCCCGGGTCGTACTGGACTGGTCCGCGCAGGACGCGGCACCGGGATCGGTGCGTGCCGAGGTGGCGTGGGACGGTCCCGTGGGCACCGCGGCCCGTTTGGCGACCGCGCTGCGCGCCTGGGGCATGGTGCGCTTCGAGGTCACCGAGGACCCCTCGCCCGGCACCGACGGCGAGCGCTTCAGCCACGTCCCGGGTCTGGGGCTGTGGCACGGGCGCACGAGCGCGAACGGCGACATCGTCCTCGGCGAGGACCAGGTACGCGCGGCCCTCGCCGGCGCGACCACCCGCGAGTCGCTGACCCGTCGTCTCGACGACCTCCTCGGCACCCGGTGGGACGCCGCGCTCGAGGAGTTCCGCTACGCCGGGGACGGCGTGGCGCCGGCCCGCCTGCACCAGGTGGGCTGACCTGACGCCCGCCCGGGGACCGTCGGGGGGTGCTGGCAGTCTGGACGGCATGCTCGGGCGGTTCCGCGACGGTGCGCTGGCCGATCGGCTGCGCCCGGGGATCGTCATGCCGGTGGTGCTCGTCGTGGCGCTGGTGCTGCTCGTCGTCGCGGGAGCCCTGCTCGGGGCCCGGGCCGCAGCGGTCGGCCGGGCCGCGGTGGGGGACACCGGACCGGTGCTGGCCGGGGTCGAGCTCCCCGCCGACGGCTCCGCGGGCCCGCCCACGGTCGTGCTCTCGGCGCCCGCCGCCGCCCACCCGCAGGCGGCCGCGGTGCGCGACCTCGTGCAGCGCTGGACCGACGCGCGCAACGCCGGCGACCTCGCCGCCTACCGGGCCACGCTCGTGCCCGCCGCCCGCGTCGACGCCACGACGTTCACCGACACCGCGCGCACCCAGCGGGTGGGCTCGGTGGTGATCCGGCGGCTGGACCCGGTCGCGGGCGGGGAGATCGTCGTGCCCCTGGGCTACGTCACCACCCAGGACCCCGCCGTCGCCCCGCCCGACGTCCGCGTCCCGCGCCTGTGCTGGCAGATCAGCGCGGTGGTCGAGACCGCGGGCGGCACGCCCCGCCTCGTCGAACCGCGGCCCGGGAGCCAGCTGCGCACGCCCTGCTAGCTCCTAGGCGGGCGTGAACGCCAGGCAGACGTTGTGCCCGCCGAAGCCGAAGGAGTCGCTGATCGCGGCGTCCAGGCTCGTCTTGCGGGCCTCGCCGGCCACGACGTCGAGGGTGACGTCGGGGTCGAGCTCCTCGAGGTTCGCGGTGGGCGGGATGAGCCCCTCGCGCACCGACAGGATCGTCGCGATCGCCTCGACCGCGCCGGCGGCGCCCAGCAGGTGACCCAGCGAGCCCTTCGGCGCGGTGAGCACCGGGTGGTCGCCGATCGCCTTCTTGACGGCGACCGTCTCGGCCACGTCGCCGACGTTCGTCGCGGTGGCGTGGCAGTTGACGTGGCCGACGTCGGCGGGCTCGAGACCCGCCGTGCGCAGGGCGTTGGCGACGGCCCGGGACTGGCCCGTGCCCTCGGGGTCGGGCGCGGTGATGTGGTACGCGTCGGCGCTGGTGCCGATGCCCGCGAGGCGCCCGTGCACGGTGGCCCCGCGCGCGGCCGCGAACTCCTCGCGCTCGAGCACCACCATGCCCGCGCCCTCGCCGAGCACGAAGCCGTTGCGCCCGGTGTCGAACGGGCGCGAGGCGCGCTCGGGCTCGTCGTTGCGCAGGGCCATGGTGCGGGCCTGGCTGAAGCCCGCGAGCGTGATCGGGTGGATGCAGGCCTCGGTGCCGCCGGCGACGACGACGTCGACCTCGTTCGCCATGAGCATCCGCCAGCCCCAGGCGATCGCCTCGGCGCCGGACGCGCAGGCGCTCACGGGCGCGTGGACGCCCGCGGCCGCCCCGAACTCGAGGCCCACGTGCGCGGCCGGCCCGTTGGGCATGAGCATCGGGATGGTCAGGACCGCGACCTTGCGCAGGCCCTGCTGCTCGAGGACGTCGTCCTGGCCGAGCAGGGTCAGCGCCCCGCCGATGCCGGTGCCGACGATGACCGCGAGCCGCAGCGCGTCGACCTTCGGTGACCCGCCCTCGGTGGCCGGGTAGTCGCCCAGGTCGGCGTGCTGCCACGCCTCGCGCGCCGCGATGATCGCGGTCTGCTCGCTGCGGTCGAGGCGGCGGGCCTCGACGCGCTTGATGACCTCGGTGGGCTCGACGGCGAGCTGCGACGCGATCTTCACGGGCAGCTCGAAGGTGTCGACCCAGTCCTGCTCGATCTTCGACGCGGCGCTGCGACCGGCCAGGAGGCCGTCCCAGGTGGTCGCCACGTCGCCGCCGAGCGGGGTCGTCGCTCCCATACCGGTGACGACGACCCCCTGGCCGGTGCTGCTCACGCGTCGCCCCTTACGAGTGGTTGGAGATGTAGTCGACGGCGTCCTGGACGGTGGTGAGCTTCGCGAGCTCGTCGTCCGGGATCTTGACGCCGAACTTGTCCTCGGCCTGCACGGCGATCTCGACCATGGAGAGCGAGTCGATGTCCAGGTCGTCCACGAACGACTTCTCCGCGGTCACCTCTGCGGCGTCGACGCCGGCCACCTCCTCCACGATGCTGGCGAGGTCGGGCAGGATCTCTTCGTTGGTCGCCACGGGCTCCCTTTCTCTCTCGGACGTGCGTCGGTCGTGCATCGGGACGGTGCTCGGGTGCGCACCGTAGGACAGATCAGGGCAGGACACTCACGGCAGGACCACGACCTGCGCCGCGTACGACAGGCCGGCCCCGAAGCCGACGAGCAGCGCGACGTCGCCGGACTTCACGCGCCCGGCGCCCCGCATGTGGTCGATGGCCATCGGGATCGAGGCCGACGAGGTGTTGCCGGAGTACTGGATGTCGTCGGCGACCCGCAGGTCGTCGCGGCCGCCGACCTGGCGCAGGCGCTTCGCGATGGCCTCGACGATGCGCAGGTTGGCCTGGTGGGGCACGAGCACGTCGATGTCGGACGGCTGCAGGCCCGCCGCCTCGACCGCGCGCAGCGCGACCGGCGCGATCTTCGTGGTGGCCCAGCGGAACACCGCCTGGCCCTCCTGGCGCAGCGCGTCGGTCTCGTCGATGTGGATCGTCGAGACGAGGTCGCCGGCCGCACCCCAGATGACCGGACCGACGCCGACCTCCTCCTCGGTGGCGGCCGGACCGACCACGGCCGCGCCCGCGCCGTCGGCGAAGATGATGCAGGTCGAGCGGTCGTGCATGTCGAGCCAGTCGGAGAGCTTCTCCGAGCCGATGACCAGGACGTGCTTCGCCGTCCCCGAGCGGATCATGTCGCCCGCGAGCCCGGTGCCGTAGCAGAAGCCGGCGCAGGCGGTGTTGAGGTCCATCGCGCCGATGCCGTTGACGCCGATCCGGTCGGCGGTCTGGGCGGCGGCGTTGGGGATCGGCTTCTGCATGGTGCAGGTGGCGACGATGACCGCGTCGAGGTCGGTGGGCGAGAGCCCGGCGTCGGCCAGGGCCTTCGAGCCGGCCTCGACACCCATCGACACCACGGAGTCGTTCTCGTCGCCGAACCGGCGCTCCACGATGCCGACCCGGCTGCGGATCCACTCGTCGTTCGTCTCGACGATCTTCTCGAGGTCGTGGTTGGTGACGACCTTGTCGGGCTGCATGCTGCCGAGCCCGAGGATCCGCGCGCCCGCGGCCTGGGGGGTCAGCTGGAGCCTCATGCGTGCTCCTCGATCATCTGCACGGCCTTCTCCAGGTCGTCGGGCGTGTTGACGTTGTGGGTGGGCGTGCCCTTGATCTGCCGCTTCACCATGCCGGTCAGGGTGCCCGCGGGGGTCAGCTCGACGACGCCGGAGACACCGCGCTCGCGCATGGTGTCCATGCAGGCGTCCCAGCGCACCGAGCGCGTCACCTGCGCGACGAGCCGGTCGAGCAGCTCCGAGCCGTCGGTGACGACGGCCCCGTCGGCGTTCTGGACCAGGGGGTGCGTCGGGGCGGCGGGGGAGAGCTCGCCGCGGTGCTCGGCGACCCACGCACCGAGCGCCTTCTCGGCGGGCTCCATGAAGCGGGTGTGGAAGGCGCCGGCCACGGACAGCGGGCGCACCCGGGCCCCCTCGGGCGGGGACGCGACGAGCTCGTCGACGGCCTCCTTCCGGCCGGCGGCCACGACCTGCCCGGTGCCGTTGCGGTTGGCGGGCTCCAGGTCGAGCTCGGCGAGGCGGGCGAGGACCGCGTCGGCGTCGCCGCCGAGCACCGCGGCCATCGTCGTGGGCTCCTCGGCGCACGCGGCGGCCATCTCCCGCCCGCGCACCGCGGCGAGGGCGACGGCCTTCTCGGCGTCGAGCACCTCGGCGATCGCGGCGGCGGCGAGCTCGCCCACCGAGTGCCCGGCCACGAGCGTCTCGTCGGGGACCGAGACCTGCAGCCGCAGCTGGTCCCACGCCAGCAGCGCGGACGCGACGAGCAGCGGCTGCGTGACGGCGGTGTCGGCGATCGCTGCCTCGTCGGCCTCGGTGCCGAGGTGCACGAGGTCGAGGCCGGCCGCCTCGGAGAACGTCTCGAGCCGTCCGCGGGCCTCCGGGCGGTCGAGCCACGGGGCGAGCATGCCGGGCTTCTGGGCGCCCTGGCCGGGTGCGAGGATCGCGATCACGTAGGCCACCTCATCACGGCTCGGGGTCGGTCCGAAGGCGTCGCGACGACGAAACCGCGTCCGTCGCCGTTGTCGTGTTCCCACAATGCCCTGGCTCACACACCTGGCGCGAGACCGGCGTCGGACGGCGTTCGCCCTGCTCAGCGCTCAGCCGGATCGCCGTCCGGGTGCAGACGGTCCAGCCCGATCGCGAGGCGCAGCACCAGCCCGCCCCGCGCGTCGGCGGGGTGGACGCCCGTGAGTTCGGCCACGCGACGCAGGCGGTACCGCACGGTGTTGGGGTGGACGAAGAGCCGCCGGGCGGCCGCCTCGAGCACCCCGGCGGCGTCGAGGTAGCACTCCACGGTGGCGGCGAGCTCGCCGCCGGCGGTCCGCAGGGGCGTGGCGACGTCGCGGCGCAGCTGCTCGACGGCCTCCGCGTCGCCGTCGAGGACGCGCTCGGGCAGCAGGTCGTCGGCGGCGACGGGGCGCGGGGCGCCGGGCCAGGCCCGCACGGCCCGGTGCCCGGCCAGGGCGGCGGTCGCGCTGCGGTGCGCGGCGGTCAGCCCGGCCACCGTCGGCCCCGTGACCACTGCGCCCGGCCCGAACGACGCCGACAGCTCCGCCAGCGGCGCCCCGGGCCCGGCGATCATGACCAGGCGGGCGCCGTGGGTGCCGAGCAGCACGGTGGCGCCGGCCCGGTGCGCGGCGCGCCGCACGGCGTGCAGCGGCTCGGGCGGCTCCTCGGCCGGCGGCTCCCCGACGAGCACCGTCGCCTCGGCCGCCGGGTCCCACCCCAGCGCGGCGGCCCGCGACAGCAGCGTCTCCTCGGCCTCGCCGCGCACCACGGCGTCGACCACCAGCGCCTCGAGCCGCGCGTCCCACGCCCCGCGCGCCTCCGCGGCGCTCGCGTAGACCGTCGCGGCCGAGAAGGCCACCTCGCGACCGAAGCGCAGGATCGCGTGCACGAGCGCGGCGCGCTCGGCCTCGTCGGCGCCCAGGGCCGGGATGCGCTCCTCGAAGACCTGGATCGCGATGCGCACCAGCTCCACGGTCTGGCGCAGCGTCACCCGGCGGGCGAGGTCGAGCGGGGCGGAGCGGAACGCGTCGGCGGTCAGGCGCGGGGTGGCGTCGGGGTCGCGCAGCCAGGCCACGAAGTTCGCCGCCCCGGTCTGCGTGACCAGCAGGACCCCGGAGCGCTGCTCGGCGGTCAGCCGCCCGAACCAGGGCAGGCGCTCGGCCATCGTCGCCACCCCGGCCGCGGCGAGGTCCCCGGACGCCTTCTCCAGGCGCCGGAGCGTGGTGGCGCCCACGGGGCCGCGGCGCCCTGGGGCTGCCGCGCCGGTCACGGATCGCGGGAGACGCAGCGCAGCGGAGCTCGACCCATCGGGCGGGAGACGCAGCGCAGCGGAGCTCGACCCATCGGGCGGGAGACGCAGCGCAGCGGAGCTCGACCCATCGGGCGGGAGACGCAGCGCAGCGGAGCTCGACCCATCGGGGGAGCATGGCACGGATGACCACCCTCCGACGCCTCCTGCGCAGTGACCGCCCGGTCAGCGAGGGCGAGGGGGTGTGCTCGCGCCACGGCCTGTCGTTCGGCGCCCACTACGACCCGGAGCGGACCTCCTTCGGCGCGCTGGTCGCCCACAACGACGACGTCCTCGGCGCCGGTGTCGCCTACGGCGCCCACGAGCACCGCGACGTCGAGATCCTCGCCTGGGTCCTCGACGGCGCGATGGTCCACACGGGCCCCGACGGCCACGAGACGCGCGTGCCCGCCGGCACCCTGCAGCACCTCGTCGCCGGCACCGGCTGGCACCACGACGAGCGCGCGGCCGACGAGGGCCCGGTGCACCTGCTCCAGCTCTGGGTGACGCCCGGTCTCGACGACCCGCCGGCGGGGGAGCCGTCGCTGACCCACCACCGCCCGGATCTCGATGCCGGGCCGTTCACGCTCGACCTGCGCCGCCCGGGCGTGACGGTGACGCTCGCGCGGCTCGGGGCCGGGGAGCGGTGGGCGCCCGCGGACGGCGCCTTCCGCCACGTCCACGTCGCCCGTGGCGCGCTGGGCGAGGCGTCACCGACGGCGGAGGCCGGCGACAGCCTGGAGATCGCGGGCACCGGGCCGGTCACCCTCGAGGCCGGCCCCGACGGCGCCGAGCTCGTCGTCGTCACCACCGCCTGAGTGGGGGAGCGACGGTCACCCTCGCTCCCCACCCCCGGTCGCCCGACCCCGGACACACGACGGGGGCGGTGCGTCTCCCGACGCACCGCCCCCGGCTTCGTGAGGTGACTCCGCTGCGTTGCTTACAGCGGCGTGACCTGAACGGCCTGCAGGCCCTTCTGGCCCTGCTCGACGTCGAACGAGACGCGCTGACCCTCGTCCAGGGTGCGGAAACCGCGGGCCTGGATGGCCGAGTAGTGGACGAACACGTCAGCGCCACCACCGTCGGGAGCGAGGAAGCCGAAGCCCTTCTCGCTGTTGAACCACTTGACGGTGCCTTCTGCCATTCTTGCTCCTCATACCGATGTCCCGAGGCGTCGATCAGCCCCGGCCTTCAGATCCGCCGCTGGAGTCCGGGCTCCGCACGTCGGAGTCGAGCTCCTCGGATCGTCCGGGGACGTCCGAGCAGCGCGACGCCGACAGCCTATCCGGAAGGACGGGGTCGACGACCAGCCCCGACCACCAACCCCGCGACGAACGGTCACCGAACGGTCACGCCACGCCCGAGTCGGACGTCTGCGGACCGGCCGCCTGGGGGTCGTCGATCTGGTACTGCTGCGCGGCCCGGACCACGGTGTCGTGCCCGACCTCGCCGCGGCGGGCCAGCGCGGCGAGCACGCCGACGACGATGTTCTCCGCGTCGACGCCGAAGTGGCGCCGCACCGCCGGCCGCGTGTCCGAGAGCCCGAAGCCGTCGGTGCCGAGCACGGTGTAGTCGCCGGGCACCCACTTGCGGATCAGGTCGGGGACCGCCTTCATCCAGTCCGACACCGCCACCACGGGCCCGGCGGCGTCGGCGAGCGCCTCGCTGACGTACGGCGTGCGCGTGTCGGCGTCGGGGTGGGCGTGGTTGTGCTCGTCGCACTCCACGCCGTCGCGCCGGAGCTCGGTCCACGACGTCGCCGACCACACGTCGGCCTGCACGCCCCACTCCTCGGCGAGCATCCGCTGGGCCTCGAGCGCCCACGGCATGGCCACGCCGGAGGCGAGGACCTGCGCGCGCGGCCCGGGCCCGCCGGGGGCCTGGGCGTAGCGGTAGAGCCCGCGCAGCAGGCCGTCGACGTCGAGGCCCTCGGGCTCGGCGGGCTGGCGGTAGGGCTCGTTGTAGACCGTCAGGTAGTAGATGACGTTCGGGTCGCGGTGCGGGTCGGGCTCGCCGTACATGCGCGTCAGGCCGTCGCGCACGATGTGCCCGATCTCGAACGCGTACGCCGGGTCGTAGGCGACGACGCCGGGGTTGGTGGCCGCGAGGAGCACCGAGTGCCCGTCGTTGTGCTGCAGGCCCTCGCCGACCAGGGTCGTGCGCCCGGCCGTCGCGCCGAGCAGGAACCCGCGGGCCATCTGGTCGGCGGCCGCCCAGATGCCGTCGCCGGTGCGCTGGAACCCGAACATCGAGTAGAAGATGTAGATCGGGATCATCGGCTCGGCGTGGGTGGCGTACGACGTCCCCACCGCGGTGAACGAGCCGACCGACCCGGCCTCGTTGATGCCCTCGTGGAGCAGCTGGCCGGCCTCGGACTCGCGGTAGGCGAGCAGCTGGTCGTGGTCGACCGAGGTGTAGAGCTGGCCCTGCGGGTTGTAGATCTTCAGGTTGGAGAAGAACGAGTCCATCCCGAAGGTGCGCGCCTCGTCCGGGATGATCGGGACGACCCGCTTGCCGATCTCCGCATCGCGGGTGAGCTCCTTGACCAGCCGGACGAACGCCATCGTGGTGGCGATCTCCTGCTTGCCCGAGCCGCGCTTGACGACGTCGTAGACCTTGTCGCCGGGCAGCACCAGCGGCTTGTTGCGCAGCCGGCGCTCGGGCAGCGGCCCGCCGAGCTGTCGGCGGCGGTCGAGCATGTACTCGATCTCCGGCGCGTCGGCGCCCGGGTGGTAGTACGGCGGCAGGTAGGGGTCCCGCTCGAGCTCGGCGTCACTGATCGGCACCCGGACCTCGTCGCGGAACGTCTTGAGGTCCTGCAGCGTCAGCTTCTTCATCTGGTGGGTCGCGTTGCGGCCCTCGAACGTCGGACCGAGGGTGTAGCCCTTGATCGACTTGGCGAGGATGACCGTCGGGCGGCCCTGGTGCTCCATCGCCGCCTGGTACGCCGCGTAGACCTTGCGGTAGTCGTGGGCGCCGCGCTTGAGGTTCCAGACGTCCTCGTCGGACAGGTCCTTGACCAGCTCCTTCGTCCGCGGGTCGCGGCCGAAGAAGTGCTCGCGGACGTAGGCGCCGTTGTTGGCCTTGTAGGTCTGGAAGTCGCCGTCGGGCGTGGTGTTCATCAGGTTGATCAGCGCGCCGTCGCGGTCGGCGTGCAGCAGCCGGTCCCACTCCCGGCCCCAGATCACCTTGACGACGTTCCAACCGGCGCCGCGGAAGAACGACTCCAGCTCCTGGATGACCTTGCCGTTGCCGTGCACCGGCCCGTCGAGGCGCTGCAGGTTGCAGTTGATGACGAAGGTCAGGTTGTCCAGGCCCTCGGCCGCCGCGACGTGGATGGCGCCGCGCGACTCGGGCTCGTCCATCTCGCCGTCGCCGAGGAACGCCCAGGTGTGCTGCTGGCTGGTGTCCTTCATCCCGCGGTTGTGCAGGTAGCGGTCGAACCGCGCCTGGAAGATCGCGTTGATCGGGCCCAGGCCCATCGACACCGTCGGGTGCTCCCAGAACCACGGCATCAGCCGCGGGTGCGGGTACGACGGCAGCCCGCCGCCCGGCCCGGCGTGGCTGAGCTCCTGGCGGAAGCCGTCGAGGTGCTGCGCGCCGAGGCGTCCCTCGAGGAAGGCGCGCGCGTAGATGCCGGGGGAGGCGTGGCCCTGGATGAAGACGTGGTCACCGCCGCCGGGGTGGTCCTTGCCGCGGAAGAACCAGTTGAAGCCGACCTCGTAGAGGCTCGCCGCCGAGGCGTAGGTCGAGATGTGGCCGCCGACCCCGACGCCCGGGCGCTGCGCCCGGTGCACCATCGCCGCCGCGTTCCACCGGATCCACGCCCGGTAGCGCCGCTCGGTCTCCTCGTCGCCCGGGAACCACGGCTCCTGGTCGGTGGGGATGGTGTTGACGTAGTCGGTGGAGTACAGCGAGGGCACCGAGACCCGACGCTCCCGGGCGCGCTGGAGCAGCTGCAGCATGATGTAGCGGGCGCGCTGCTCGCCCTGCCCCTCGAGCATCGCGTCGAACGACTCGATCCACTCGGACGTCTCGTCCGGATCGATGTCCGGCAGGTGCGACGAGAGCCCGTCGCGGATGATGTGGACCCGGCCGGTGTCCGCGCCTGCGGAGCCCTTGTGGGTGGTCACGGATCGCTCTCCCTGTCGCTGGTTCGTCGACGGCGCGCGGCCGGGTCCGGATCGCGGGCTCCCTGGCCGGATTTCGGAACCGATTCTGCCCGGTCGTCCGTGGTGGCGCCGTCCCGCTGGTGCTCCGCGGTCACCCCATCGTCACCCGCCATCTCCTGCGCGTCACGTCTACCGACGGGTAGCCCGGGCGCGGACGATCGGGGCGGGTTCCGGACCCGGACGGGACCGGCCGACCCGCGTGGCTGGTTGCGCGGCGTGCGGCGGCCGTGTTCGCTGGGCGCTTCATACGGGTGACGTGCACCTCGCACGTCGCCCCGAGGCGTGAGAAGGGGGCAGCACGCGTGGTCGCGGCCACGGGAGACTCGGACAAGTCCGATCTCGCCGGCAAGCTCGGCATCGAGCCGGGCATGATCGTTCAGGAGCTGGGCTGGGACTCCGACGTCGACGAGGAGGTCCGGTCCGCGGTCGAGGACCGATGCGGTGAGGACCTGCTCGACGAGGACGCCCAGGAGGTCGTCGACGTCGTGCTCCTCTGGTGGCGCGACGGGGACGGCGACCTCGTCGACACCCTCGTCGACGCCCGCTCGCCGCTGACCGACGAGGGCGTCATCTGGGTGCTCACGCCCAAGACCGGCACCGACGGGCACGTCGAGCCCTCGGAGATCGCCGAGGCCGCCCCGACCGCCGGGCTCTCGCAGACCTCGAACGTGAGCCTGTCCGAGGGCTGGGTCGCCACCCGGCTCGTGCCACCGAAGGCCGCGCAGCGCCGCCGGTGACCTGCGCCGGGGTGGCCCTGCCAGGCGCTCGCGGTCGATAGGCTGGCCCGGCTCGGTCACCCGGACGGACAGGAGACAGGTCGACATGACCGTCGAGGTGGGCTCGCAGGCCCCCGACTTCACGCTCAAGAACCAGGACGGCCAGGAGATCTCGCTCACCGACTTCAAGGGCGAGAAGGCCGTGCTGCTGGTGTTCTACCCCTTCGCGTTCTCCGGCATCTGCACCGGCGAGCTCTGCTCGGTGCGCGACGACCTCTCGGCGTTCCAGAACGACCAGGTCCAGATCCTCGCCATCTCCTGCGACACCACCTGGGCGCTCAAGGTGTGGGCGCAGCAGGAGGGCTACGAGTTCCCGCTGCTCAGCGACTTCTGGCCGCACGGCGCGGTGGGCGAGTCGTACGGCGTGTTCAGCTCCGACCTGGGCTTCTCGTTCCGCGGCACGTTCCTGGTCGACAAGGACGGGGTCGTCCAGTTCCTCGAGCGCAACGGTCCCGGCGACGCCCGCGACCAGCAGGGCTGGCGCGACGAGCTGGCGAAGCTCGCCGCCTGATCCCCTTCCGGAGCGAACGGGCGCGTGGCCTCTCGGCGCACGAGCTCCCCGTTCGCCCCGGACCGGGCGCGTAGCTCAGCGGAAGAGCAACGGCCTTACAAGCCGTCGGTCGCAGGTTCGAATCCTGCCGCGCCCACGCAAGTGGTCTGAGCTGCGATAACCCGCTGGCCTTGGACAGGGCGCCGGTAGCACAACGCTCAGCGACAGGATAACGTTGCCCGCGTGCGGCACCAGTGGGAAGCGCTGCTGTTGGACTGGCGCGCCACCATGCGAGCCGAGCACAAGTCGCCGAAGACCATCACGGCGTACGAGCTCGCGGTGAACCAGCTCGTGGACCACCTCGAGAGCAGCGACCGGCTCGTGGCCGTCGCAGAGGTGACTCGGGCCGACGTCCAGGCGTTCATCACGTCCGTCCTCGACGCCCGCTCGGCCTCGACGGCGAACCAGCGGTACCGGTCGCTCCAGCAGTGGTTCCGTTGGCTCACCGAAGTCGAGGAGGAGATCAAGACTTCGCCGATGGCGAAGATGCGCCCGCCCTCGGTGCCCGAGACGCCGCCGGAGGTGCTGAGCGTCGAGCAGGTCAAGGCGCTACTGGACGACGCCAAGGGCAACGACATGATCTCGCGGCGCGACACGGCGATCATCCGCATGCTCTTCGACCTCGGGGGACGGCTCGGCGAGCTCGCCGGCCTCAAGCTCGAGGATGTCGACCGCGAGCGCGGCGAGGTGCACGTCGTGGGCAAGGGTAGGCGGCACCGCACGCTGGCGATGTCGTCGAACACGGCTCTGGCGCTGAGCCGGTACCTGCGCAGCCGGGCGACCGAGAAGCAAGCGGGTCGACCCGAGCTGTGGCTCTCGGATAAGAACCGGGGTCCGCTCGGCTCGAACGGCATTTACCTGATGCTGCGCCGGCGCGGCCACGCGGCCGGGGTGGAGAACCTGCATCCGCACCTGTTCCGCCATACGGCCGCGCACCGGTGGCTTGCGGCCGGCGGCGCCGAGGGCGACCTGATGAAGAACATGGGCTGGCGGTCGCCTCAAATGCTCCGTCGCTACGGAGCATCGCTCGCCGAGGAGCGTGCTCGCGACGCCCAGCGCCGACTCGCACTCGGTGATGAAGTCTGAGGGCGCTGCTCGCCGCCGCTAGACTCTGCTCGTGTCAGAGCTACCTACTCCGCAGGTAGCGGCGCGCCTCGCCGAAGCGCTGCTGTCACCGCTTGGCGACCGCTGGGCACACACGCAGGCGGTCGCGGCCCGTGCTCGCGAGCTCGCAGATGCGGTGCCGTCCGACGCGCGGGAGCTGCTCGAGGTGGCTGCTTGGTGGCATGACCTCGGTTACGCAACCGGCCTCGTCCAGACTGGGATGCACCAGATCGACGGTGCGCGCTTCCTGGAAGACATGGGCTACCCCAACCGGCTCGTCGCACTCGTCGCCCACCACTCGGCCGCGAAGTGTGAAGCGCACGAGCGTGGCCTTGTGTGCGAGCTCGGGCGTTGGGATCGGGAAGAGTCCGCCGTCGCTGACGCTCTCTGGATGGCCGACATGACCACCGGACCCCGCGGTGAGTCGTTCGAGTACTCCGATCGGCTCAACGAGATCACGGCGCGGTACAACGCAGACTCGATCGTGGGCCGAGCGATGACCGCTGCCCAACCGCTGATCCGAGGAGCAATCGACCGTACTAAAGATCGCGTGGCCGGTTGACACCCGCAGTCCAGGGTGGGCGAAGATCACTATGGCGGGAGCGATCATCGACTGATGATGACTTCTGTACGTCTTCAAGCCGGCCCTGACGGGCCGGACCGGGCGGCTCCGCTGCCGGCACGCCTCCACCTTCGGCCCGGCGGCCAGCGCGGGCACGCCCGGCCACCCTCGTGGCCAGCAGTTGCACGTTGGAAATGGCGACAGCAGGATTTGACAGGCCACGGCCGGCAACGCACCGGGTCACCTTATTGGGGGAGCGCAGCGTCGTCTGCTAGCAGGCGACACAACTATCGTACGATCTTTCTGTAGAAGCATGCAACGCCGAGGTTGCGGGCTGAATAACCCAAGCTCCGGGAGATTGGATAGACCTGGGGCTTACGGTCTTCTGCCCCCAGACCACCACGACAAGACAGAATTCTCGCGGGAAGGTGTGCGGCCGTCGGAAGATTTGCGGTCTCCGGAAGGTGTGCAGTTGTCGGAAGGTGTGCGGTTGTCGGAGAGTGTGTGACTGTCGGAAGATGTGCGACTGTCCGAATGTGGGCCACTTTCGGTCGATTTCTCGGACACTCGTGTAAAGGGCTGAGATGACGCTAGAAATAGGAATACGACTATAGCGCTGAGGAATTCTATCCCAAGGATGAGATCTACAAGGGTGAGCGACGAGATCGTCGGCGGTACGAGCACTTGTCTCACTGGTAGAAGTGCAAGAAGTCCAACTGCAACGCCCGCTAGGGCGGCAAGTGTCGCGCGCTCTCGTCGTGCGATCCATAGAACGGACAGCACCAGGAGCAGCGGCGCGAGGGATATCATGAATACCCAGATCGTTTGGGTGAATTTGCGGGTGAGCAAGACGCGTAGTTCGCCTGAGCTGTCTGTCATAACTTGAACGTTGTATTCACTTAGTCCCTGTCCGGCAAGGAAAGAGAAGGACGGCCGACCCCTTAAGGGACCGATGTCTACGAAGCTATTTACGACGTATCCGTCAAGCGGAAACGCCCTAGGGGAGCTCCAGATTTCGAACTCAACGGGAGTGGAGTCAGAATCTCGAGGCGCATACGCGGAATCTTGCCGCCGCACTGGAATCTCGACAGTGGAAGACTCGCGCAGCGATGTGATTCTCAACGGGATCGTCGCGGGAGGCGGTCCGTAGTCTTCCCCTCGTGCTGCCTCCTCATTCCAACGAGCACCGACTCGACCACGTAAGATGGCTCGGTTGATGTCTAGTTCCGTGACCGTCACATCTAGCTTTACCGGACCTCGCTCTTTCTCGAAGTCAACTCGGTACATAGGCGAAACTGTTGTGTCTGAAACCGGCGAGCCTAGCCCGCCACGAGACATCGTAAAAATGTCTCTAGCGTCCCCTATTCCGGAGTCCATGAAGAGTAACACAGCGACAAAGTAGATGATGATCGTGAACGTCGCGAGAAAATAGCGGACAGTGGCCCTCATCTTCTTTGCCCTTCTGTTACGCGCTAGCCTCTTGTGGGTCAGTCCCAGGGCGGTCGTCTTCCCCTGCTGCTCCTTTGAGCGGGGCTGTCGATGGCGCAGTTCGGAAAGTGCCCTCCCTCCTTGGGGCTTCTCGACCCAGTCGCACGCTCTGTTACGCAGCGCTGACCGCGCAAGATCTACCGCGCTTCACGCTCATGCTCGGCATGCAGCCCGACCCCGCGCGGGGTGCTCGCCGCCCCGCACCCGGGCGACCTCCGGGGAGGGGGTAGGGCAGGTCTCCCCGCCGGCCACCGCGAGGGCGTAGCACCCCCTGGCCCTGGCGTGCTCCGGGGGACCTGGCCGACGGGGAGACCACACCGGCCTGTCACGTCGGGAGGACGTCGACGAGCTCATGCAGCGTGCCGAGCATGACCGAGCAGGAGCAGGCCCAGGTCCAGGGCGAGCAGGACGCCTCGATCGCACTCGCCGAGGAGGACCACTGGCAGATTGCCGGCGGCGGGATGCTCACGGTGCGGCCGGTCGAGGAGTGGGTCCCGAGGGCACAACGACGCGCCTACCTCGACGGCGCGGCTTCCGTTCTCGGCTACAGGCCGCTCATTTCGGGATGACGCCAGGACGAGATCACCGGCACCGCTTACTGCCCTCTACCGGCCGCCAACGACCACGAGCGCCGCGACACGCTCGGAACCGCGCACGAGCGTCGGTGCAGCTCAGCGCCGGTGGTCGCCATCATCCACCAACGTCACCAAGCCCGGACTACGACTCCCGTTGGTTCCTGGTCGCGGACTGTAGCCGTGGCTCCTTGGCCGCTTTGGATGGTCTGTATGGGTGAAGTTCGTCTCCGCCTGTCACAACGACGTGCATCTGTGCGATCCGTAACTCGGCGCCGCAGGCACTGGAAATGCATGCGAGCGGTCGTCCGCGCTCGCGAAACCGGGGGTTCACCGTCTTGTATCGTATGACTTCTTTGTTGCGTCGCCGCCTGCCTTACACCGTTGGCCTTCTCGCCCTACTTCTATTGGGGAGCGTCCTTAGCGTTGTGGGTTTTTGGAGTCCGCCCGGTACCGGATTTCAGTGGAAGCAGTTGCTGACCGCATTAGGTGAAGCACTGATCATTGCTTTCGTCCTGGCCTTGATCGTGGACCCGCTTATGCAGCACAAGTTGGTCGTCGACTGGGGGCGAGACCTGTACTGGGCAATCTTCAGTCCTGACGCTCCTCAGGAGTTCAAAGCCGCTCTCCAGGAAGCCGCTGCACCATCCGCATATATTCGTCGCTGTACCTATACGCTACGCCTCAACAGGATTGACAACTTTGTTGAGGCCGACCTTGTCGTTAGAGAAGACGGAGATGTTCTGGATCGCGGGGGCTATAGGCCGCGCGACAAGGTTTTCATCTTTGCTGGCAGCGACGGGCGCCCGTCCAGATATAAGAGCTGGTCGTTTGAATGTCCAGACGACTTGGCTAATTCAATAGAGCTCAATGCGAGCGACCTTCATGGCCTGGGAGCCCTCAGTGTGGAGGTAACTGGGCGAACTGTCCTTGATCAATCCAAGATCGCGAACATGGGTGTTGTCCCTTTCCGCTCTCGTTATGAGCTCGAGCGTGGAGTGGAAACGACCCGCCGCACGAGTGACTTCTTAACCCTCTTTCGTACGAAGGTGGTCCTGGAGCAAGTAGTCGTTATTCGAGGGGACGCACTGAAGACTCTTGATGTATCTGTTTCCCACCTTGCCGAGGCTCAGCTGGAATTCGAGGAAGAAATAACACCAGCGGGCGAGCGAGTCCTCAAGTACTCGACAAGGCACGTGACTTTCCCTGGCCAAGCGAGTGTTGTTCATTGGCATCCCAAAGAAGGAGCACCCTAGGCCGCTCGCAGTGCGCTCACCGTCCGGGTCGCGGTAGTCGTATCGGGGTGGCTGTGCCACCGTACGGCGTTGGTCGCAATTGATGACAATGCGAGGCCAGACCAGCCGAGAGCGATAGGGCTGCGCCTGGGCGTTCGTCAACAACCGTGCCGTCGTTACCAACTATGAACTACGTTCGAGTCCCACGAGAGCGGACCGGTGTTTGCGGCGCTGTTGATGGGGGCATGGGATCGAGAGCAATTTTGACAAGCCCACGGACGATCAGAGGCGGCAGAAGGTCAACACCCAGGTTAGGACCTAGACGAACCCCGGCGGCCCTGATCGCCGCGACCCCTGAACATGCTCCGGCTAACAGGCGCGACTGCCGAGCTGATTTTCAGTTGGTCAAGGCGACGCCTCCGCCGTCGCGTCGGCCACGGCCTTCCGGGCCCTTGCCTCCCGCTCCGCTCCGGCGAGCCTGGACCGCGGCTAGGCTGCAAGTCGTCGGCTGCGGATTGACGATGAAGAGCCCCACGACGAGGGGCCGCATGTCCTACGATCAATTTGGCCGTGGAGCAACCAGCGGGTCTATCGCGGCTGGAAGCTTCCCGAAACTGGGATCATTCCAGCGCCAGGACACGGGCCACCGGCGCGTTCCTCATGCGTCTTGATCAAGCCGTCGCGCGGTTGGAGGCTGTAGCGCCGGTTGCAGTATCGGCAGAGTCCCGAACCGCGCCACCTTCTCCTTTGTGTGCCCTTCTTCCCAGGCCAGCCGCCGATCTTGTCGCCGGGCGCCGCCGCGCGCTCCTCGATAGGCCGGAAAGCCGCCCGTGGGCGATGGGTCGTGCGCCCGCCACTCATCGGCCCGCCTCTGGTTCCCGTTGGTGCGTTCGGCGACGTCGGCCACGTCTCTTCGGTCATATCGGACACTAGGCAACGGCGTTACCAAGCCCCCGGAGCTTCGGTCAGCGGGAGGTCAGAGCCACAGCCTCACGCGCCGAGGCTCATGGGCGGGTCCCGACCGGGGGTGGACCGTGGCCTGAGTCATCCACGCAGGCGGGAACCGGCGCGACCCGCGCAAGGCGACGCCGTTAGTACGTCTTCGGGGTGCCGGCCCCTGCTCACCGGGCAGGACGCGATGCGGCCCATGCGGAACACCCGTCGTGCCGTCGCCGCACAGTCACCTGCCGAGGTGTGGTGGCGGCCAACGGCCCTTCGGTCGCTCCTGCGCTCGGACGTCGTCGCCGAGGAGCTTCAAGCAGAGGTAGCCGACATCTGTCACTCGGTACGCAGGCTCTTCGTCCTCGCGCTTTGGCTGCGGCCCACTCGTAGAGGGCCGGTAGCGCTTGTGGATGTCAAGGGTCGAGCCTGGCCGGTCGCTCACGAGACCGTGCCGGACGAGGACCGCGAACACAGAGTCGAAAACCGGGTCGTTGCGCCCCCTCGAGACGATCGTCGCGAGCTTCACCGGCTGCGCCTTCAGGACGAACGGAACGCCATTCGTGGCGCCACGGATGGGCTCGGCCATCTCCCTCAGGACACGAACGTGTGACCCCTCCAGGTCGCGAAGGGCCAGAGCGAGGATCGTTGCTTCGCCAACATCGCCCCCCGGGCGCAGACCGTCGGCGAGCACTTGGGAGAGCGCCTCGAGCTTCTCTTCGGTGGTCGCCTGCGCAGCGCCCTCCAGGACCTTCGCCGTCAGCTCCCGGCGCTCGGCGTCCGCATGGCTCTCTCTTTCGAGGATGTCCAGCCCGCCGAGGAGTTCGGCCGCCCGCTCGGCCGCTCGACCCGCCGACGCCTCCCGGGCCTGTACGGCACGCTGATACAGGGAGCGGGCGTAGAGAACCGCCGGCCCGACCACACCGCCCGCGATCGTCGTGGCCGGAGTGCCGCCCAGGCTGAGACCTGTCATAACCCCGGCCATTCCGGCAGCTACGCCGGCCTTCGCGTCGGCGACCGGCTTGTCCTTGTCGTCCCGCATGTGTCGCACGCTAGATGGAGGGTCCGACACCGACCGGCGAGCATGTGCCAGTTCGCGACCGACGGGGCCGGGTGCCACGGAGGCGTACCGGGGCCGCTGTCAGCATCAGCGCCGCGAGGCGTGCTTGACAACTGAAGCGATCCGCTTCGATCCGCCTGCTCATGGAGCTGTCAAAGATCATCACCGCGGTCCGGCACCTACTCGTCGTCGCAGTTCTGAGACGTCCCGCGACCTCCCGTGATGCCTCGGAGGCGACTGCGTGGTCAAGAGCGGCGGCGAGTTCGACGACGGTGGTCGCTCGGACCTATCGAGCCGACGTCCTCGCGGAGGGAGGCTCGAAGCACCGACATCTGCTCGACGATGGCCGTCCAGGGGACAGACTCGTCCCGAAGGTTGGCTTGAAGAGCTGTCAGCACGTCGCGCGAGCGAGCGCTCAGGAAGATTCCGTTGCCGCTCGTGAAGTACCACGCGAACATGGCGGATTCGATCTTCTGTCTGCTTTCGCCATCAAGCTCAGTGCCGACTGACCCGGCCTGCGTCAGGCCCCAGAGCTCCTTGTACGCGTCCAATCGCTGTTGAGTGATCTCTACCCGAAGCGCTCGGGCTGCGTAGCGTGCACTCTGGGCCGCTACCGCCGTCACCACCGCAGCGATGAGCGCGCATACGCCTGAGACCACCGCAGCGATCACCGTGGCGTTCACAGGAGCAGGCTGTCACGCCTCGACCATGTCGCGTTACTGCGCCCAACCGGGAACATTCCGGGAACGCGCGAGGTAACCGCAGCCCGGCCGGCTCAGCATGGCCTAACAGACGAGCCGCAGCTCGGACCACTAGGTGGTGCCCGGCGGCGGCCGGCAGCACGGGCGGGCAGGCTTCACACCGAAGAGCTCGCCCACCCTGGGCTCACGCGATGCGGGGCTCGCTGTGGCCTCCAAGGGCGTCGGCGATGCGCTGGCGCGTCGACTCGTGGACCGGCAGCTCGTTGACCCGCTCGACGTCCACCCACTGGACGGCCTTCGTCTCCGAGCCGTCTTCCCTCGCCGAGCCCCCGACAGGGCGTGCATGGAAGCAGACGGAGAATTCCTGTCGGACCTCTCCGTCGTCATAGGCCATGACATGATCGGGATCGGTGTAGATGCCGACAAGGCCAATGACCTCGATCTCGATTCCTGTCTCCTCGAGCGTCTCGCGCACTGCGGCGGCCGCGATCGACTCGCCGAGGTCCATCCCGCCGCCCGGTAAAGCCCAGTAGCCGTTGTCGATCTTGTGGATCAGCAGGAGCCGGCCTTGCTCGTCGCGTACGGCGGCGGTTACCGAAGGCACCAGCGAGTTGGCCTTCGGCGCGTAGGGATCTTTGTAGTAGTCGACACGGGCCATGCGGTCAGCCTGCCGTGCGAGGGCGGGGCACGGCAGCCTGCGGCGTGCCGACGTTCCAGACCTCGTCGAAGGACCGCATGTAGTGGTCCCACATGCGCCCCCCAGGGACCCGCCGCAGGTGCATGACGGGGTTCTGGCCAGCGAGGGAGCCGTAGGCGTGGCCGTTGACCAATAGGTCCTGGTCGAAGCGGAAGAGGGAGTTGTAGAGCGTGGTCCCGTGGGTGCGGACCTCGACGCCGGGGAGGTCGGCGACCTCGCTGAGGTAGCGGCGGTGGAGCTGGATGCGGGCCTGGAGCCCGCCGGTGGTGCCCTCCTCCTCGGATCGACGCCGCACGGCGTCGGAGGCCTCGTCGGCGATGAGGATTCGGACCCGCACGCCCTCTTGGGACTTCTGGCGGATGACGCTGCCGAGGTCGTGCTGCTCGAAGAGGAACGTCGCTGCGTAGACGAGGACCTCGAAGGCCTCCCGCGTGCCCTTGATCAGTTGCTGCCAGACCTCGTAGGGCACGGCCGAGCGTGAAGGGTGGAGCTCGAGGAGCTCGGCGACGCTCGCGGCCTGAGTCTTGGCGTCGCTCATCAGCGCGGGCCAGAGGTAGGTGTCCTCGACCGCGAGGGCCTTCGAGACGACGTCGCGGTGTCGCCGGTGAGGTGTGCGGCCCTTGGTGATCCACCGCTCGACGGTCTTCGCGTCCACACCGACCGCGTCCGCGACGGTGGGCAGATCGAGACCAGCGGCGGCGATGGAGCCGCGCAGCCGTTCGTTGGTGGGCACGGGGACCTCCTAGGGACGTTTCTGCCCCGGCACGGACGTTTTAGCACGGTGCAGGACGTCCATGGGTGTCCTTTGGCGGAGGTGATGACGTCCCCTCTGTCGGCGGTCCTATTGACGCACTCCGGTTGCAGCAGTCGCGCCGGAAGGAGCGTCCAACGGGAGCAGCCATGAACGTCGTCGTCGCACTGATCTTGTTCTCCGCAGCGGTCACCTTCCTGGCCGTGAAGACCCGCGCGGCGGGTGTCGCTCTGCTCTCGGGTGTGTTCTGCGCGCTGCTGCTGTGTGCGGTGGTGACCGGGCTGCCCGGCGCGATCGCGGACGGGACGCAGTTCGTCGGCAACCAGGGCGCCGAGATCGCGAACGCGGCGACCAGCGGCGACAGCTCGCGCTGACGCAGTACCTACCGATCGGCTCGCCCCAGTTCTTGGCGGAGCGCACTCGCGAGCCGATCACCCAACTCACCAGCAACGGCAGGAGAGGTGTGCCTTCCCATGATCCCCAAGTCCGAGCGCTCACTGCGAGCGCGCATCGCGGCCAATGCCCGCTGGTCCCGTACCGCAGACCGGTCCGCCGCGACCGCGCCAGCGCGCAACGCGGCCTGGCAGAAGTTCGAGGACCTCGTCGACCCCGACCGGCGCCTCCCGTTGATGGAACGGGCGCTGCTGTCAACGACGGCTGAATCTGGACCCCCTGGCGACGGCCGAAAGTGGACCCCTCTCGGTGGTTGTTGATGTTCAGTCGGTGGTCTTGTCGGCGGTGGGGACGCGGCCGAGGTCGCGGTCTTTGAG
>NZ_JAQZAO010000008.1 GCF_028737315.1 Actinomycetospora lemnae
GCTCCTGGGCTGCCTGCTCCTGGGCTGCCTGCTCCTGGGCTGCCTGCTCCTGGGCTGCCTGCTCCTGGGCTGCCTGCTCCTGGGCTGCCTGCTCCTGGGCTGCCTGCTCCTGGGCTGCCTGCTCCTGCGCGACCGGCTCCGCGGGCCGGCGCTCCTCGACCGGCTCGCTCGCCGGGCGGCGGGGCCGCAGGCGCGGCGCCATCCCGGGCGAGAACGGCGCGCCGCTGGGCGGGAGTCGCCGGCCGGAGGGGCGGGTGCCCCGGGGCTCGCCCGGCGCCGCCGGCTCCTCGACCTCCCCCGGGACCCCGGGCTCGCGGTCCGTGGTCCCGGCGGCGCGGTCGTCCGCGGGCGCCTCGGGAGCGCCCGGAGACCGGCGCTGCGGCAGCGGCGCGGGTCCGGCCGGTGCCGCGGGCGCCTCGGGGGCGGCCGTGGCGTCCGGGGCGGCCGTGGCGCCGGGCGCGGCCGTCACGTCGGGGGTGGCGTCGGCGACCTCGGGCTCGTCGGTCGGCGCGTCGGCCGGGCCCTCGGGTGCCGGGGACGCCGGGGCGACCGGGGTCCCCGGGTGCGGGGTGTCCGGGCCCAGGCCCGGCCGCCTCTGCGTCTGCACCACGCGCGGGCGCAGCGGGAACGTGCCGCGCCGGCTCGGCGTGCGGGAGGGCAGTCCCGCCGCCGCGTCCGCGGCGTCGGTGTCCTCGCCGGTCTCGTCGGCGTCGGTGGTGCCCGCCTGCTCGGCCGCGGGGGCCTCGGGGACGGCGAACTCGGTGCGGTCGTCGACGAGCGCCTCGACGTCGGGGTCCCCGTCGACGAAGACCTCGGACTCCGCGACGGCGGCCTCGTCGGCGACGACCTCGTCCGCCGGGACCGCGTCGGCCTGCTCCTCGTCGGCCGGCGTCGGCCCGGGCGGGGGCACGACCGGCGCGCCGTTCCACATCGGCGGCGCGGCCGCGGGCCGGCGCGGCGGGCCGTAGGGCCCGTTCGGGCCGCCGCCGGGTCCGCCGGGACCACCAGGTCCGCCGGGACCGCCGGGACCGCCGGGACCGCGGCCCGGCGGGGTGCCACGCCAGCCGGGCGGCGGACCGCCCGGTCCTCCGGGTCCGCCCGGGCCGCCGGGCGGCGGGCCCCACACGGGGCCGGCGGGACCCGCGGGGCCCGGGGTGCCCGTGCCGCCACCGCCGCCGTAGCCACCCGGCCCGGTCGGCGCCCCGGGGCCACCCGGGCCGCCGGGCTGGCCGGGGCGTCCCGGCAGCGGGCCCTGCAGGGCGCCGGGCGGCGGGCCGTAGGGCGCACCGGTGGGGCGCCGCTCGGGACGTCCCCGGTCGTCGGCCTCGTCGGGGGCGGGCTCCGCGACGTCCGCCTCGGGCTCCTCGACCGGTGCCTCGACGTCCTGCGCGCGCTCGACCTCGGGCTCCGCCTCGGCGGGAGCCTGCTCCTCGGACCGGCGGCTGCGCCGGCGGGCGGCCGCCGCGCCGATCAGGGCCGCGGCACCGCCGGCCGCGGCCGCCGCCGCCCCGCCGACGAGCCCGTGGCGGCCGGCCTCCTCGCCGCCACCGGCCTGCTCGTCGGCCTGCTGCGGAGCCTGCTGCGGAGTCTGCTGCTGGGACTCCTGGGGCGTCTGCTCGGGTGCGGCACCCCGGCGCTCGTCGACGATCGCGGCGTCGACCGGGGTGCCCTCGTCGACGTCCTGCCCGTCCGCCGCGGCCTCGACCGGCTCGCGCGCAGGCTCCGGGCGCTCGCCCCGTCCCGGCTCCGCGGGACCGGGTCGACGCCCGGGACCACCCGGACCACCCGGACCCCCGGGCCCACCCGGGCCGGCGCCGTTCGGCCGGGCGTGGGCGTGCCCGTTCGTGCCGGGCGCGCCGGCGGCGCCGCGGCGCGGCAGGACCGGGCGACGCTCCGGCGACCCGTTCGGGCTGCCGTTGGTGTCGGGCCGGCCCTGCTCCTGGGTGGGATCGACGCCGGGCGAGAAGTACGACCCGGGCGCGCCGGGCTCGCGGCGGTGGCGCTGGGGCAGGCCCGCACCGTTGCGCGCCTGTTCCGGCACCGCCCCGTCGCCACCGCGCGCGCCCGTGCCGGCGCCGACCGCGGGCGCGCCCTGGTCGACGACCGCGAGCACCGCGGACGCGGGCACGAGGGCCGTCGCGGCGACGCCGCCGTCCTCGCGGTTGCGCAGCTCGACGGTGATGCCGTGGCGCGTGGCGAGGCGGCCGACCACGAACAGGCCCATGCGCCGGGACGCCGAGACGTCGACGGTCGGCGGCGAGTCGAGGCGCACGTTGGCCTCGTGCAGGTCCTCCTCGCTCATGCCGACGCCCGAGTCGAGGATCTCGACGAGCACCGAGCCGTCGCTGTTCTGCGTCGCCTGCACCCGCACGCGGGTGTCGGGTGCGGAGAACGTGGTGGCGTTCTCGAGCAGCTCGGCCACGAGGTGCACGACGTCGCTCGCGGTGCGCCCGAGGAGCTGGGCCTGCGGGAGCTGAGCGAGGTCGATGCGCTGGTACTGCTCGACCTCCGACGCCGCGGCGCGAAGGACGTCGACCAGCGGCACCGGGCGGCTGCCGCGCCGCGACAGGTCGGTGCCCGAGAGGACCAGCAGGTTCTCCGAGTTGCGGCGCATGCGCGTCGCGAGGTGGTCGAGCTGGAAGAGGTTGGAGAGCGCCTCCGGGTCCTCCTCGGAGTTCTCCAGCTGCTCGATGAGGCGCAGCTGGCGCTCGACCAGCGCCTGGGAGCGCCGCGAGAGGTTCACGAAGATCGAGTTGAACGCGGAGCGCAGGCCCGCCTGCTCGGCCGCGAGGCGGACCGCCTGTTCGTGGACCTGGTCGAAGGCCCGCGCGACCTGCCCGATCTCCTCGCGCGTGGTGATCGGCGTGGGGACGATCGTGGTGTCGGGCGTCTCGCCCTCGCGCAGGCTGCGCACGGCCTGCGGCAGGCGCCGCTCGGCGACGTCGAGCGCGGTGCGGCGCAGGAGGCGCAGCGGGCGCAGCAGTGAGCGGGTGACGAAGAAGACCACCGCCGCGCCGGCCATCAGTGCCAGCAGCAGGACCACCGAGGAGATGCCGGCGCTGCTGCGCGCGGCGGCCTGCAGCGAGCCGGCCTGCTCCTGGAGCTGCCCGCGCAGCTGCTCGGAGGTCGCGGCATCGCGGTCCTCGACCGCCGCCGACGCGCGCTCCCAGTCGGGCCCCGCGACCTGCAGCGGGAGACCCGCCGCACCGCGGCCGAGCACGACCTGGGCGAGCAGGTCGCGGTTGTCGACGTCCGGCCCGACGACGGCGTCGGCGAGCGCGGCGTTGTCGGTGCCGATCGCCGAGCGGAAGTCGTCGACGGCGATGGACCGGCGCAGCGTCGCGTTGCGCGCCTGGTCGATCGAGGGGGCGTCGATGCGGCCCGCGGCGATCCCGGCCGCGACGACGGCCTGGACGTAGGCGTCCTCCTCGCGCACCACCGAGAGCGAGTAGAGCCCGGAGGCGAGGCCCGCGACGCTCGGGTCGGCGGCCTCGCGCGAGAGCGAGCGGTCGAAGATCTCGACGCTGTCGATGGTCTCGGTGTAGCGCGCGATCGCTCCGGCGGCGTCGGTCCGGCCGTCGATGACGTCGTCGCGCAGCTGGTCGAGCTGCTCGAACTCGGCGTCGGCCTGGTCGAGGGCCGTCGTCGTCTGCTGGTCGAGCGAGTCGGCGGACCCGGCCGCCCGGCGCAGCTGCGAGACCGCGTCGGTGGTCGCCCGGATGCGCTCCTCGACCGGCCCGGAGCCCCCCGCCCGGTTGGCCGCGACGTAGACCGCGGCGGCCGACCGCTCGTCGGCGAGGTCGCCCAGGACCTGCGCGGTGCTGTCCTCGAGGGCCACCGCCTGCTGCACGTTGTCGTACGACGCCGCCTCGCGCGTCTCCTCGGCGATGCGCAGGACGCCGAGGGTCAGCACGAACATCGTCGGCACCAGCAGGACCGCCGCGAGCTTGACCGGCAGGCTCCAGTTGCGCAGTGCCAGGCGCTCGGTCCAGTCGCCGCCGGGGCGGTCGTCACCGGAACGGCCGTCGCGCGGGTCGTGGTAGCGCACCGGCGTGCGCTCGGGTGCTCGTTCGTGGGTGGTCACGGACGGGTCCTCCCGGTTCCGCCGGTCGGTCGGAGGTCGCCCCGCGCGCCCCCACGCCGAACGCGTCCCTGGTCGACGCTCGGTGACGAGGGATGGGCTATGGTCCGGTCCGACCGCCGCTCGGCGTGGCAGGTGGGTGACACCGTGCGGCCGTGCGGTGACACGTCGGCACGACGGATGGGGAGCAGGGCGGGCGAGCGCATCAGCGTGGTCAGGCGTCCAGGGCGGTCGGTGCGGGGTCCACGGGCGGCGAGGCCACGCGGGGACGACGCAACGGGCGGGCCGGGGCGCCAGCCTGGGCGCCGTCAGCCCATCGGGTCGGTGGTCACTCCTCGAGGGCGGGGTCGAGCGCGCCCACTGTAACGGTCGCGTACCGGGGAATGACCGGCCGTTCCCCAGCGCTCCCCGAGCGGCGTCCCTGCTCCGCCCGACGGCCTGTCGGTGTCGCGGAGGACAATGGGACGGACCACCCGTCGACGTGCCCGGAGGTCGAGAGGTTGAGTCAGCCCGGCAACGGACCGCTCATCGTCCAGTCCGACAAGACCTTGCTGCTCGAGGTCGACCACGAGGCCGCACCTGCCGCTCGGCAGGCGATCGCGCCGTTCGCCGAGCTGGAGCGCGCGCCCGAGCACGTCCACACCTACCGCGTGACGCCGCTGGCGCTGTGGAACGCCCGCGCCGCGGGGCACGACGCCGAGCAGGTCGTCGACGCGCTCGTCCAGTACTCCCGCTACGCCGTGCCCCAGGCCCTGCTCGTCGACGTCGTCGACACCATGGGCCGCTACGGGCGCCTGCAGCTGACCAACTCGCCGGTCCACGGCCTGGTCATGCTGTCGAACGACCGCGCGGTCCTCGAGGAGGTGCTGCGCAACAAGAAGATCACCCCGATGCTCGGCGACCGCATCGACGACGACACCGTCGCGGTGCACCCGTCCGAGCGCGGGCGGCTCAAGCAGGCGCTGCTCAAGGTCGGCTGGCCCGCGGAGGACCTCGCGGGCTACGTGGACGGCGAGGCCCACCCCATCTCGCTGGTGCAGGACGACTGGGAGCTGCGCGACTACCAGGCCGACGCCGTCGAGGGCTTCTGGCACGGCGGATCGGGCGTCGTCGTGCTGCCCTGCGGCGCGGGCAAGACCCTCGTCGGCGCCGCGGCCATGGCGAAGGCCGGGGCGACGACGCTCATCCTCGTCACCAACACCGTCGCGGGGCGGCAGTGGAAGCGCGAGCTCGTCGCGCGCACGTCGCTCACCGAGGACGAGATCGGCGAGTACTCGGGCGAGCGCAAGGAGATCCGCCCGGTCACCATCGCGACGTACCAGGTGATGACCCGCAAGTCGAAGGGCGAGTACCGCGCGCTGGAGCTGTTCGACACGCGTGACTGGGGCCTCATCATCTACGACGAGGTCCACCTGCTGCCCGCACCGGTGTTCCGCATGACCTCGGACCTGCAGTCGCGCCGCCGCCTCGGCCTCACCGCGACGCTCGTGCGCGAGGACGGCCGCGAGGGCGACGTCTTCTCGCTCATCGGCCCGAAGCGCTACGACGCCCCGTGGCGCGACATCGAGTCCCAGGGCTGGGTGGCGCCCGCCGACTGCGTCGAGGTCCGCGTCACCATGACCGACAACGAGCGGATCATCTACGCCACCGCCGAGGCTGACGAGCGCTACCGGCTCTGCGCCTGCGCCAACACCAAGATCCCGGTGGTCAAGAGCATCCTCGCGCGCCACCGCGGCGAGCCCGCGCTGGTCATCGGCGCCTACCTCGACCAGCTCGACGAGCTCGGCGTCGCCCTCGACGCCCCGGTGATCCAGGGCTCGACGAAGAACAAGGAGCGCGAGGCGCTGTTCGACCGGTTCCGCCGGGGCGAGATCCCCGTGCTGGTCGTGTCGAAGGTCGCGAACTTCTCCATCGACCTGCCCGAGGCGTCCGTCGCGATCCAGGTGTCGGGGACGTTCGGGTCGCGCCAGGAGGAGGCCCAGCGCCTCGGCCGGCTCCTGCGACCCAAGGGCGACGGCCGGCAGGCGCACTTCTACTCGGTGGTCGCGCGCGACTCGGTCGACGCCGAGTACGCCGCCCACCGCCAGCGCTTCCTCGCCGAGCAGGGCTACGCCTACCGCATCGTCGACGCCGACGACCTGCTCGGCCCCGCCATCCCCGGCACCGAGACCGAGGGCGAGCCGGAGTCGGAGCGTCCCGACCCGCAGGGCTAGCTAGCGAGCCGGCGCGCGCATCCCGTCGAGGAACACCCCGACGGTGTGGCGCACGTCGTAGCGGTCGTCGGCCGGGCCGATGCACAGCCCGCCGACGCCGCGCATCAGCTCGATCGCGGTGACGTCGTCGCGCACCTCGCCCGCGGCCACCCCGGCCTCGAGCAGCCGGGTGCCCACGGGCAGGAGGCGGTCGAGGAAGTAGGCGTGCAGGACCTGGAACTGCGGGTCGTCGGACTGCAGCGCCCCGGCGAGGCCGTGCTTGGTGACGAGGAAGTCGACGAACACGTCGATCCAGCGCCGCAGTGCCTCGAACGGGCTGTCGGCGCGCTCGAGGGCCTCCTCGCCGGCCACGGCGCACGCCTCGACCTGGTGGCGGTAGACGGCGACGACGAGGTCCGCGCGCGTCGGGAAGTGGCGGTACACGGTGCCGACGCCGACGCCCGCCTTCGCGGCGATGTCGCGCACCGGCGCCTCGACCCCGGACGCGACGAACACGGCGGCCGCCGCGTCGAGCAGCGCGCTCTCGTTGCGTCGCGCGTCGGCGCGGCGCCGTGGCGCGCGCCCCGTCTCGTCCGTCACCTGGGATCCCGTCGTCGACAAGCGGAACTTAGTTCCGTATTGTTGGTGGAACCGCGTTCCGTCTCGCCAGGGTAGACGGGCGCGCACCGGCGAGGGGAGACGGCCGTGACCGCGACGAGCTTCGGGATCCTGACGGCGCCGCAGCAGGTCGCGTACGCCGACGTGCTGCGGGTGTGGGAGGAGGCCGACGAGGTCCCCGAGATCGAGCACGCGTGGCTGTTCGACCACCTGCTGCCCATCGGGGGCGACCCGGACGGCCCGATCCTCGAGGGCTGGACGCTGCTCTCGGCGCTCGCGGCCCGCACGCGACGGATGCGCCTCGGTGTCATGGTGACGAGCAACCGCATCCGCCCGCCGGCCCTGCTCGCGAAGATCGCGACGACGGTCGACCACGTCTCCGGCGGGCGGCTCGACCTCGGCATCGGGGCCGGCTCCCGCCCGAGCGTCCCGTGGGCCCGCCGCGAGTACGAGGCCCACGGCCTGCCCTACCACGACTTCGGCGACTCGGTGGCCGCGCTCGACGAGGCGTGCACGGTGATCGAGCGGCTCTGGACCGCGGACGCCCCGTTCGACCACCACGGCGAGCACGTGCAGCTCACCGGGGCGTGGGGCAACCCGAAGCCCGTCCAGCGGCCCCGCCCGCCGATCCTCATCGGGGGTCGGGCGTCGGCGACGCTGCGCGTGGTCGCCCGCCACGCCGACCTGTGGAACATCCCCGGTGGCGACCTCGCCGACGCGGTCGAGCGCAGCGCGCTGCTCGACCGCTACTGCGCCGAGATCGGCCGCGAGCCCGCGGAGATCACGCGCTCGATCTTCCTCCCGGTCGCCTACGACGACCCCGGCGCGACCCGGGACGCCGCCGCCGCGGCGGTCGAGGCGGGGTTCTCGCACCTCGTGCTGGGGCTGCCCGCGCCCTGGCCCCCGGGCGTCGCGCGCTGGGTCGCCGACGAGGTCGTGACGCCGTCCCGGGCGGCCGGGGCGGTGGGCTGACCCGGACTCCGTCCTTCCTCGGCGGCCTTTGCTGAGGCGGTCTCAGCGTTCGGGGTCTGGGTGTCGGGGGTCCGGGCTACGGTCGAACACATGAGCGAACAGGTGGGTGCGGCCGAGCGGGAGGCGCTCGAGCGTGCCCGCGCGGACGTGGTCGCCCAGCGCGCCGGCTACCACCGCCGCCTGCAGGCCATCGCCGCGCTCGCCGACCTCGGCACCGCGGTGGCCACCGGTTACCGCTCGACCGAGGCGCTGCTCGCCGACCGGGACAACCTCGACCGCGCCGACGCCACGCGCCTGGTGGCCGAGGCCGGCGACCTGTGCGCGCGGACCGCGATGACCGGTGAGCTGCTGCCCGCCCGGTTGCCGGCCACCGCCGACGCGCTGGCCGCCGGCGCGATCGACCCGGCCCATGTGAAGATCATCCGGGAGACGATGCGCCACCTCGACGCGCTGATGACCCCGCCCCCGCCGCCCGAGTGGTCCGGGGTCGAGGCGACGCTGGCGGACCAGGCGCGGCGGCTGCCGCCGCGGATGCTGCGGCTGCTGGCCAAGAAGGTCGTCGATCTCTACGACCCCGACGGCGCCGCCCCGCCCGACGGCGAGGACACCCGCGACGAGCTGCGGTTGCTGCGCCGCCGCGACGGGTCGCTGTGGTTCACCGGCCGGCTCGGCGACCCGCTCGACGCCGAAGCGGTCGTCGAGGTGTTCGGGGTGCTGGCCGCGCCGTGCGGTGGCGAGGACGAGCGCAGCCTGGAACGGCGCCAGGCCGACGCGTTCAGCGAGCTCGTCCAGGACGCCCGCGGCCCCCGCGGCCTGGCCACCGACACCCGCCACGACCACGAGCCCGACCACCAGCCCGACCACGACCACGACGCCGACACCGACGCCGACGACGCCCGGCCCGCCGGTGAGGGCGAGGACCCCGAGGGCGAGAACCAGGTGGCTGACAATGCTGGGTCCGGTGGTGAGGCGCCCCTGGCGCTGATCCCCGCGCCGCGCCGCGGCGGCGCGCCGACCTCGCCCGGCCCGGCCGGCGGTTGGACCGAGCGGCCCGGCCGGGCGCTGCTCACCGTCACCATCGACCACCGCTGGCTGTGCGCCGCCCTCGGCGAGCGCGGCGGCTACGGCACCCTGGACTCCGGGCACCCCGTCGACCCGGCCACCGTGCGCCGCTGGGCCTGCGACGCCGAGATCGTCCCCATGATCCTCGGATCGACATCAGAACCCCTCGACGTCGGCCGCCGCCAGCGCACCGCCCCCGACGCCCTGCGCCGCGCGCTCACCCTCCGCGACGGCGGCTGCGCGTTCCCCGGCTGCACCCGGCGCCCCCGACGCTGCCACGCCCACCACATCCGCCACTGGCTCGACGGCGGCGACACCGCCCTGCACAACATGTGCCTGCTCTGCCGCTACCACCACCAGCTCATCCACCGCGGCGGCTGGCAGATCACGATGATCGACAGCCGGCCCTGGTTCACCCCACCCTGGATCATCGACACCGAACGACGACCCCGCCCCGGCGGACGCCCCCGCGTCCCCCTCTGACCGGTCGACCGTCGCCGGGATGCTCCGAAACCGAAGCAGTCCGGGGAAGGGCACCTCCCGAACACGCTCGGGAATCCCACCGAGCTGCGGCAGTCTCACGCGCGACCTCGGCGGTGGCCTCGCGGGCACGGTCGGTCGTCGGCGCGATATCTGCTCGACGGCCCCCTCACCATCGTGTGGGACCACCGAGGTGAGGGCGCGATCGATGACTGTCGAGCAGGGCCGCCTGCGTCGGGCCCGCGAGGACGAGGTGCCGGCGCTCGAGGAGCTGATGCGTGCGGCGTCGCTGATCTGGCCCGACCACCGCGAGGACCTGCTCGCCCACCCCGACGCGATCACGGTCCCGGTGGACGAGGTGCGGGCCGGGCGCGTGCGCGTGCACGAGCAGGACGGCGAGGTCACCGGCTTCGCGACGGTACAGGCCGTCCGCGGCGGGGAGGCCGAGCTCGACGCGCTCTTCGTCCGCCCTGCCTCCATGCGACGTGGGATCGGCGCCCGACTCGTCGAGGACGCCGCGGCGCGGGCCCGTGCCGAGGGCGCCGTCCGGCTGGCGGTCACCGCAGACGCGAACGCGAGCGCGTTCTACGGCCGGTGCGGCTTCCGCATGGTCGGCGAGACGCCGACCCGCTTCGGGCCGGCGCTCCGGATGCTGCGCGACCTGATCTCCGAGCCGGTGCCACCACCCGCGCGTTGACGCCTCGCGAGCGACGCGCCCGCAGAGGTGACGACCCCGACTAGGGACCTCCGCGGCGCGACATGGGGAGCGCTCACCGACGAGGCGGCACCGCCCCGGGGTGCACGCTCGGTGACGTCGTCGGACAGCGAGGTCCGGCACCGCGAAGAAGGACACATCATGCGCCTCGTCAGCCGCATCGTCACCGGCGCCGTCACCAGCACCGTCGCCAGCGCGCACACCAGCACCGTCACCGCGACCGCCCCGGCCGGCGGGAGACCGGTGCCCCGACCCCATGACCGGCCGCCCAGCGTCACCCTGCGCGAGCTGGGGCCCGGCGAGACCGACGTCCTCGACGCCGTGTTCGCCGGTCTGTCCGGGCACAGCCGCTACCTGCGCTTCCACGGCGCCACGCCGCGGCTGACCGGTCCGGTACGGCGCACGCTCGCCGCCGTCGACGGCCGCCGCCACATCGCCGTCGCCGCGTTCGGCCCCGACGGCGTGCCGATCGGGATCGCGCGGCTCATCGGGTCGGGCGGCACGCAGCGCCGCGGAGCTGCCGCGCCGGAGGCCGTCGGCAACCTGCGTGCGGTGGAGCTCGCCATCGAGGTGGTCGACGCCTGGCAGGGCCAGGGGATCGGGCGCCGGCTGCTCGTCGCGGTCGCCGCCCGCGGACGCCAGGAGCGCTACGCACGTCTCGTGGCCGACGTCGTCGCCGAGAACACGGCGATGCGCGTCCTGCTGGCCTCGGTGCTGCCGATCGTGTCGGTCGAGACCGACGGCCACCAGGTCACCCTCACCGCCGACCTGCGCGCCGGGGTCCTCGGCCTCGCCGCCGCCTGAACCCGGAGCACACCGTGACCACGACGATCACCACCGCCCTGACCGCCCTGACCGCCCTGACCGCCCTGACCACCGACCTGGACGCCGCGGTCCGCGGCGCCGCCCCGGGCACGGCGCAGGTCGAGGCCGTGGGCGCGGCCCTGGCCCCGCACCTCGGCGACCCGCGCCTGCTCACGCCCGAGCAGTGCGTCGGCGACCCGGAGCACTACCGCCAGCTCGTCCTGCACGTCGCCGACGACGGCGCGTTCTCGCTGGTGGCGCTGGTGTGGCTGCCCGGGCAGACGACGCCGATCCACGACCACCTCTCGTGGTGCGTGGTCGGCGTGCACACCGGCGAGGAGCACGAGACCCGCTACCGACGGCTCGGCGACGTGCTCGTCGTCGACGGCGAGGACGTCGCCGGCCCCGGCGCCGTGACCGGCCTGCTGCCGCCCGGCGACGTCCACCGCGTCACCAACACGGCCCCGACCACGACGATCTCGCTGCACGTCTACGGCGTGGACGTGCGCCGTCTCGGCTCGAGCATCCGCCGGCGCTACGAGCTGCCGGTGGTCGCCTGAGGTGCCAGCGAAGTGCCGTCGCTGACACCCAGTGTCCGTATCGGTACTTCGATCAGCGCCGCGCGCCCACCGGGGGTGCGGCGTGGTGCCCGTCGACGCCGAAGCCGCGGGGGTCGTCGGTGTCGACGATCCGGCGGCCCAGCGGCGTGAGCGACACCGGGATCATCTTGAGGTTCGCCCAGGCGAACGGGATGCCGACGATGCTCACCGCCAGCGGGATCGCGGTGAGCACGTGCCCGATCGCGAGCCACCACCCGGCGACGACGAACCACACGATGTTGCCCAGCGTGGAGCCCACGCCGGCGTCGTAGCGGCGCTCGATGCGGCTGCCGAAGGGCCACAGCGCGAACAGCGCGATCCGGAACGACGCGATCCCCCACGGGATCGTGACGATGAGGATGCAGCAGATGATGCCGGCGACGAGGTAGCCCAGCGCCATCCACACACCGGCGAGGACCAGCCACAGCAGGTTGAGCACGGTCCGGAGGAGCTCCATGCCCCCAGCGTGCCACCACCCGCCCGGTTCGTCCCCTACGTCAGCTCGCGGCCCTTCGTCTCGGGCAGCGTGAGGATGATGAGGAACGCGATCAGCGCGCCGCCGGAGACGTACCAGAAGAAGAGGTCGGGACGCCCGGCGCCGGACAGCGCCGCGATGAGCAGGGGCGCGGTGCCGCCGAACAGGGCGACCGTGAGGTTGTACCAGGCACCGATGCCCAGGGCGCGCAGCTCGGTCGGGAAGATCTCGCTCATGATGGCGGGCGCGATCGACGAGAACACCGAGTAGAGCCCCAGGCCGACCGAGAACACGATGATCAGGTTGATCAGTGGCGGTCGGTCGGTGATGAGCAGGCTCAGCGGCACGGTCAGGAGCACGAAGGCCCCCGACCACACCAGCATCTGCGGCTTGCGCCCGTACCGGTCGGCCAGGGCACCCATCGGGTACTGGCCGATGATGAACACGACGGTGCCGATCGAGAGCGCCAGGAACACGTCGCTGCCCGCGGCGTCGCGGAACTGCACCGCGAAGGGGGTCAGGGCGCTGAAGAACGTGTAGTAGCACAGCGTCGAGAGCAGCGTGAAGCCGAAGAGCTGCAGCACCGACTTCGGGTAGTGGGTCAGCGTCTTGAGCAGCGGGTTCTTCGTCGCCCGGGCGGTCTCGACGTTGGCCTCGAACTGCTCGGTCTCGGCCAGGGTCCGGCGCAGCCACAGCCCGACGAGGCCCAGCACGCCGCCCACGACGAACGCGATGCGCCAGCCCCACGACTCCAGCTGCGGCCGGGTGAGGGTGCTGGTCAGCAGCAGGCCCAGCAGGCTCGCGGCCAGCAGCGCGGTGCCGGTCGAGATGTAGAAGAAGCTGGAGTACCGCCCGCGCCGGTCCGGCGGGGCGATCTCGGCCAGGTAGGCGCTCGCGTTGGAGACCTCGCCGCCGAGGCTGAGGCCCTGCGCGATCCGGGCGAGCAGGAGCAGGATCGGCGCGAGCCACCCGACCGCCTGGTAGGTCGGCAGGACGGCGATGACCAGCGACCCGCCGGCCATGAGCAGGATCGTCACGAGCATCGCGAAGCGGCGTCCGCGCAGGTCCGCGAGCCGCCCGAGGAACACCCCGCCGAGCGGGCGGAAGAAGAACGCCAGCGCGTAGGTGCTCGTCGTGCCGATGAGCGCGAGCGTCGGCGACGACTTGTCGAAGAACTGGGACGAGAAGTAGACGGCGAACGTCGCGTAGATCGTCCAGTCGAACCACTCGACCGCGTTGCCGATGCTGGCCGCGACGAGGGTCCGTACCGGAAGTTGATGACGCTCGGTACTCGTCTGGCCGGACACCTGACTCATCCGTGCTCCTCACGCTCACTGTCGTGTCGACGCACAGTAGGCGAGCGGGCGCTGTGGGTACAGGGCGCTCTCGTCGAACGGCTACTCGCGCACGATCCCGACCTTCCCGCCCGCGCCGACGTCGGCGACCTCGTAGGCCCGGGCGGCGTCGTCGAGCGCGAAGCGGTCGGTGACCACGCGCTCGGGGTGCAGGTCCCAGCGGGCGAGGCGCTCGAGCAGCTCCGCCATCCGCCACGTCGGCGCGACCCACGACCCGTGCACGGTCAGCTGCCGGTGGATGATCACCTCGCTGACCTCCACGGTCAGCGTCCCGCCCTCGCCGACCAGCGCGCAGCGGCCGTGGCGGCGGGTGTGGCGCAGCGCGGTGAGCTGGGCCGCGCCGACCCCGGAGCAGTCGACCGTGACCTCGGCGCCGTCCCCCAGCAGGTCGTCGAGCTCCCCGTCGACCTCCCCGTCGTCGGACTCCACCGCGACGTCCACCGCCCCCAGATCCCGGGCCAGCGCGCGCCGCTCGGGCGACGGGTCGGTACCGATCACCCAGGGCGCACCCATCGCCGCGGCGAGCATCCCGACCGCGAGCCCCACCGGACCGAGGCCCGTGACCAGCACCTGCTCGCCCCCGGCGAGCGCGACCCGGCACAGCGCTTCGTACGCCGTCGCGAAGCCGCAGGCCACGCACGCGCCGTCGAGGTAGGTGAGGCTCTCGGGCAGGACGAGCAGGTCGCGCTCCTCGGCGAGGAGGCGCTCCGCGTGCCCACCGTCGCGCTGCCAGCCGTACGCCCGGCGCCGCGAGGACGTGCAGCTGATCTGGTAGCCGCGGCGGCACTCGTCGCACTGGCCGCAGCCGCTGATGTGGTAGACGACGACGCGGTCGCCGACGCGCAGCCGCTCGACGCCCGGGCCGACCTCGAGGACCTGCCCGCACGGCTCGTGGCCGCCGATGACGTCCTGGTAGGCCTCGGGCCCCTCGCCGAGGTGCTCGCGGTAGATCGCGCGCAGGTCGCTGCCGCAGATCGTCGAGGCCTTGACGTCGACGACGACCTGCCCGGGCCCGGGCTCCGGGTCGGGCACGTCGCGCAGGTCGACCCGTCGCCCGCCCGGGAGGTACACGCCGCGCACGTCAGCTCCTCTCGAGGGCCCACCGCCGGAGCTCGGCCGCCTTGATCTTCGTGCCGTTCGTGCCCGACGTCGTCGGCATGGCGTCGACGACATGCACCGCCGCCGGCACCTTGAACGCCGCCAGGGCTTCGTTGCACCACGCCACCAGATCGTCCCCCGACGGCGCCGCGCCCGCCGTGCCGACGACGAAGCCGACCGCCCGCGTGGCGCCGTCCACGTCCGGCACGCCGACCACCTTCGCCGTCGCGACGTCGGGGTGCGCCGCCAGTCGCCGCTCGATCTCGGCGGGGTCGACGAGGAAGCCGCGCAGCCGCAGCGCGTCGCCGCGGCGGCACACATAGACGAAGGCGCCCTCGTCGACGAGCACGCCGAGGTCGCCGGAGCGGAACCAGCCGTCGGCGGTCCACGCGTCGGGCACCTCCGCGCCCAGGTAGGCGTCGACGACGTTCGGGCCGCGGAACTGCAGCTCGCCCTCCTGGCCCGCGGGGAGGACCGCGTCGGTGTCCGGGTCGGCGACGCGGACGGCGATGTCGGGGTGCACGACCCGCCCGCCGCCGGCCCAGCACGCGGGGGCGGGCTCGTCGGCCGGCCAGGTCGCGGTGAGCGCGAAGACCTCCGACGACCCGTATACGCCCGCGACCCGCGTCCCGAACTCGCGTCCGAGCCACGCGGCGAGCTCGTGGGACCGGCCCTGGAAGTCGGCGACGCCCCACCAGCGCCAGCTCGACAGGTCCCGCTCGCGCGATGCCCAGGCGTCGTGGAGCCGCAGCACCAGGTCGTCGCCGCTGGCCAGGTGCGTGACCCGGTGGGCCTCGACGTGGTCGAGCACCCGGTCGGCGTCGAACGTGGGCTCGAGCAGCACCGACGCGCCGGCCGCGAGGCCGGCCATGACGGCGTTGTAGCCGAACACGCCGGACAGCGGCAGCGCGCCGAGCACCACGTCGCCCTCGCCCAGCCCGAGCACGGCGGCGTCGGCCACGGCGTGGGCGAGGACCGCGGCGCCGGTGTGCGCGGCGAGCTTCGGCAGCCCCGTCGAGCCCGAGGTGGTGAACGCGACCGCGAGCGCGCCGGGGTCGGAGCGCGCGGGCTCCGGGCCGTCGTCGCGCCGCGGGGCCCAGGCGCCCGCGCCGACGTCGGCGGCGGCGGGGTCGGGCGCCGGGCCGGAGGGGCCGGTGACGACGGCCACCTCGGGAGTGACCCCGGACCGCGCCACGGCGGTCTGCAGGCGCTCGTGCAGGTCCAGGCCGTGGAAGCCCTGCGCCAGCGCGACGAGGCGCGGCCGCGCCCGCTCGAGGACGTGAGCGGCCTCCTCCACGCCGTAGCGGGTGTTGACGCCGACGACGTGCGCGCCCCGCGCCGCGACCGCCGCCTGCCAGACGAGCGCGTCGCTCCAGTTCGGCATCCACACCGCCACGGCGTCGCCCGGGCCCAGGCCGCGCTCGCGCAGCTCCTCGGCCAGCGCGCGCACGCGCCGCCAGAGCTCGCCGCGGCTGATCGGGTGCGTGACGCCGTCGGGGGTCGTGTCGAGCACCGCGGTGACGTCGGGGTTGCGGCGGGCGAGACGGCCGAGCAGGTCGGGCAGGTCGGCCGGGACCTCGCCGGGCGCGGGGAAGCCGCTGACGCGGTGGGGCGCGGGGGCGGTGGTGGTCACGAGGCCTCCCGGACCGTGGTCATCTCGGTGAGCCAGCCGTCGATGGCGGCGGCGGCGTCCGGCAGCTCCTCCATCGGGTAGTGCCCGATGCCCGCGAGCACCGTGCACCGCCCGCCCGGCACGAGCGCCGCCGCCGCGCGGACCCGCGCGACGTCGAGCCACAGGTCGTCGTCGCCGACGACGAGGTGGGTCGGGCAGGTGACGCGGGGCAGCTGCTCGCGCAGGTCGTGGGTGGCCCAGCCGATGAGGTCGGAGGTGGACACGGCCGGATCCTCGCGCCGGTGCATCGTCGCGATGAGCTCGGCCCGCTCCCGGGGCACGTCGCGACCGACGACCGCGAGCGTCCCGAGGTAGGTGCGGTCGCCACGACTGGGGGCCGCGACGTCGGACAGCTCGCGGCGCAGCCCGCGCACCGAAGGCCGGCCGCCGGTGTGGGCGTCGGCGGCCATCGCGACGACGGCGGCGAGCTGCTCCGACGCGCGGACCGCGACGTCGAGGGCGATCTTGCCGCCGATCGAGCAGCCGACGACCGCGGGCCGTCGCAGTCCGAGGTGCGCGACCAGCTCGAGGCACCAGGCGGCGTAGGCGCCGAGGTCGGTGACCGGCCCGCCCGGCGCCGGCTCGGAGCGGCCGTGTCCGGGCAGGTCGGGCACGACGACCCGGTGTCCGCGCGCGGCGAGGGCGGGCGCGGCGTGACGCCACTGGACCCCGCTCTGTCCGGCGGTGTGCAGGCAGAGCACGGGCGGGGCGTCGGGGTCACCGTGCTGCTCGACGAAGGCGAGGCCGCCACCGATCGTCAGGTAGTCGGCACGCATCAGGCGATCTCCCGGGCGGCGTCGACGAGGCGGTGGAGCGCGGCGGTCAGCCGCAGGTACTCGTAACCGTCGCCGGTGACGGTGAAGCGCCCGGCCATCGCCAGGCGCATGAAGGGGTTCTCGGGCGCCTCGACGATCTCGAGCCACGTCGCCGCGTCGGCGCCGAGGGTGAACGTGGCGCCGCGCGGGGCGCGCCGGGTGACCTCGATGACGCGGCCGCGGTAGACGCGCAGGTGGACCTCGTCGTCCTCGCAGCGCAGGCCGACCGTGCCGTCCCAGCTGGCGAGGTCCTCGGCGAGGTCGGCACGGGCGGCGAGCGCCTCGGCCCACGGCACGGTGCCGAAGGCGCGGACCACGGGATCGGGGCCGGCGCCGCGGGCCCGGAGGAGCGCGGTGGTCGTGCCCTCCTGGACGGTCTCGCCCTCGTCCAGCAGCCGCATGTGCCGCGTGACGACCCCGCGATCGCCCGAGGAGGTGCGCCGGCACCGGACGATGGTGACCTCCAGGGTCAGCACGTCGCCCACGCGGACGGGGCGCCGGTAGGCCCAGTGGGTGTCGAGCAGCCCGAGCACCGCGTCGCCGTGGATGCCGAGCCGCTGCAGCAGGCCCATCGCCACCGCGACGCCGAACGGTCCCTGCAGCACGGCGTCGGGGCCGGCGTGCAGCGGGTGGTCGTCGCCGCTGATCCGCGTGAAGTCGGCGAGGTCGTCGGCCGTGACCGGGCGCGGCGGGCTCGTCCACCGCTGCCCCACCGCGAAGTCCTCGAACCACCGGTCGCCGGCGGCCGGGGACGTCGTGCCCCTCCGCTCGTCGAGCTCCGTCACCCAGGCCTCCGCCCCGCACACGAACGACTGTTCGTGTGCCAATCCACCACTTCGCCCGCCGATGCGTCAAGGCGGGCCCCCGCGCGCCTCTAGGGTGGACGACGTGAACGCGCGTTCGACGGCCTCGCTCGTCGGGGACACCGGCCGGGGCAACGAGGCGGCGATCCTCAACGCCGCCCTCGCGGCGTTCGGGGACAAGGGGTTCCACGGTGCCTCGATGCGCGACGTCGCGCGCGGCGCCGGCACGAGCCTGTCGAACCTCTACAACTACTTCCCCTCGAAGTCGCGGCTGCTGGCCGAGGTGCTGCGCCACGCCAACGACGAGCTCGTCACGCGGCTGCACGTCGCGGTCGACGACGCCGGCGACGACGCGGTGTCGCGGATGCGCGAGGCGGTCCGGGCCTACGTGCGGTTCGTGGTCGACCACCAGCTCGCGATGGTCGTGTCCACCAACGAGGTCCGCTACCTGGCCGGTGAGGACCGGGAGCGCCTGGTCGTCGACCGCGACGCGACCCAGGCGGTGTTCGAGCAGATCGTCGAGCAGGGGGTGGCGTCCGGCGAGTTCCGCACGCCCTTCCCCGCCGACGCGGCGCGCACCGTGCTCTCGGCGCTCGCCGGGGTCGCGCAGTGGTACCGACCGGACGGGCGCCTCTCGCGCGGCCAGCTCGCCGAGCAGCAGGCGCGCTACGCCCTCGCGCTGCTGGAGAGCCCGCTCGCCCGCTGACGCTCGCGCGCCGACGCTTGCCGCGAGCGCGGCCGCGCTTCTACGGTACGAACGATCGTTCGTACCGACGCGATGTCGCGACCCGAGGGGCTACCGCCGTGACCCAGAACCGTCCCCCTGCACCGGCTGCGCCATCCGCGGGGCCACCTCGCATGGGGCGGCTCGCGACCGCCGCCGTGTTCGCCACGACCCTCGAGTGGTTCGACTTCCTCATCTACGCCACCGCGGCCGCGCTGGTCCTCGGGCCGCAGTTCTTCCCGTCGTCGAACCCCGTCGCCGGGACGCTGGCGTCGTTCGCGACGTTCGCCGTCGGCTTCGTCGCGCGGCCCCTCGGCGGCATCCTCGCCGGTCACGCGGGCGACAGGTACGGCCGCAAGCCCCCGCTGGTCGCCGCGATGCTCGTCATGGGCGTGGCGACGTTCGCCATCGGCGTGCTGCCGACGTACGCGAGCATCGGGGTCTGGGCGCCGATCCTGCTCGTCGTCGCCCGGCTCGTGCAGGGCCTCGGCGTCGGCGCGCAGTGGGGCGGGGCGGCCCTGCTCCTCACCGAGCACGCGCCGCCGGAGCGCCGCGGGTTCTACGGGAGCCTCGTGCAGACCGGCGCCGTGCTCGGGGCCGTCGCCGGCAACCTGTTCTTCCTCGTGCTCACCGCGACCCTGTCCGACGAGCAGTTCACGAGCTGGGGCTGGCGCGTGCCGTTCCTGTCCGGGCTGGTCCTCGTGCTCATCGGCATGTACGTGCAGCTCAAGATCGAGGACACGCCGGTCTTCCGGGCGATGCGCGAGAGCTCGGCGGCCGCGCAGCGCGAGGCCGGGCTGCGCAAGGCGCCGCTGCTCGAGGCGATCCGCCGCTACTGGCGCGAGATCCTGCAGGCCACCGGCGCGTTCTTCGTCGTCAACGCGACCTTCTACATCCTCATCAGCGGCGTGCTCGACTACGCGACCAAGACCGTCGGCATGTCCCGCACGTCGATCCTGCTCTGCGTCATGGGCGCCGGGCTCACGCAGGTCGTCACGATGCCGTTCTTCGGCGCGCTCACCGACCGGATGGGCACCCGCAAGCGGCTCTACCTCGCCGGCACGGTCGGCATGGCGATCTGGGCGTTCCCGCTGTTCTGGCTGATCGACACGGGCTCGGTGCCGCTGGTCTTCCTCGCCCTGCTGGTCGGGTTCACGATCCACGCGACGATGTACGGGCCGCAGGCCACGCTCTACGCCGAGATGTTCCCCGCCGACGTCCGCTACTCGGGTGCCTCGCTGGGCTACCAGTTCGCGTCGGTGTTCGCGGGCGGCCTGGCGCCGTTCGTCATGACCGCGCTGCTCGCGGCGACCGGCGCGTCCTGGTCGGTGTCGCTCTACATCATCGGCACGGCGGCGCTGACGTTCCTCGCGGTGATCACCATCCGCGAGCGGTTCCGCCGGGACCTCTACCAGACGTCGCAGGACGAGGACGCCGATTCCTCCGCGGCGCAGTCGGTGCGCGCCGGCTGAGCCTCGCTCCACCCCCGGCCACCACCACGGCACCAAACCCCGGCACGACGAAGGGCCCGCACCCCTCGGGGTGCGGGCCCTTCGCGTGAGGCTCAGGCGTGGATCAGAAGTCCATGCCGCCCATGCCGCCGGTCGGGTCGGCGGCGCCGCCGCCCGACTTCTCCGGCTTGTCCGCGACCACGGCCTCCGTGGTCAGGAACAGCGCGGCGATCGACGCGGCGTTCTGCAGCGCCGAGCGGGTGACCTTGGCGGGGTCGATGATGCCCGCGGCGATCAGGTCCTTGTACTCGCCGGTGGCGGCGTCGAGGCCCTCACCGGTGTTGAGCCCACGGACCTTCTCGGCCACGACGCCGGGCTCGTGGCCGGCGTTGTGGGCGATCTGCTTCAGCGGCGCCTCGAGCGCGGTGCGCACGATGTTGGCGCCGGTGGCCTCGTCCCCGTCGAGCCCGAGGCCCGAGAAGACGTCGCCGACCGAGGCCTGCAGCAGGGCGACGCCACCGCCGGCGACGATGCCCTCCTCGACCGCGGCCTTGGCGTTGCGCACCGCGTCCTCGATGCGGTGCTTGCGCTCCTTGAGCTCGACCTCGGTGGCGGCACCGGCGCGGATGACCGCGACGCCGCCGGCCAGCTTCGCGAGGCGCTCCTGGAGCTTCTCGCGGTCGTAGTCCGAGTCGCTGCGCTCGATCTCCGAGCGGATCTGGGTGACGCGGCCCTGGATCTGGTCCGCGGCGCCCGCGCCGTCGACGATCGTGGTCTCGTCCTTGGAGACCGTGACCTTGCGGGCGCGGCCCAGGAGGTTGAGGTCGGCGGACTCGAGCTTGAGGCCGACCTCCTCCGAGATGACCTCGCCACCGGTCAGGATGGCCATGTCGGCCAGCATCGCCTTGCGGCGGTCACCGAAGCCGGGGGCCTTGACGGCGACCGACTTGAAGGTGCCACGAATCTTGTTGACGACCAGGGTGGCCAGGGCCTCGCCCTCGACGTCCTCGGCGATGATCGCCAGCGGCTTGCCGGACTGCATGACCTTCTCCAGCAGCGGGAGCAGGTCCTTCACCGACGAGATCTTGGAGGACATGAGCAGGATGTAGGGGTCATCCAGCTCCGCCTCCATCCGGTCCTGGTCGGTGACGAAGTAGGGCGAGATGTAGCCCTTGTCGAAGCGCATGCCCTCGGTGAGCTCGAGCTCGAGCCCGAAGGTCTGCGACTCCTCGACGGTGATGACGCCTTCCTTGCCGACCTTGTCCATCGCCTCGGCGATGAGCTCGCCGATCTGCGAGTCGCCGGCGGAGATCGACGCGGTGGCGGCGATCTGCTCCTTGGTCTCGACCTCCTTGGCCGACTTCAGGAGCTGCTGCGAGACGGCCTCGGTGGCCTTCTCGATGCCCTTCTTGAGGGACATCGGGTTGGCACCGGCGGCCACGTTGCGCAGACCCTCGCGGACGAGGGCCTGGGCGAGGACGGTCGCGGTGGTCGTGCCGTCACCGGCGACGTCGTCGGTCTTCTTCGCGACCTCCTTGACGAGCTCGGCCCCGATCTTCTCCCACGGGTCCTCGAGCTCGATCTCCTTCGCGATCGAGACGCCGTCGTTGGTGATCGTGGGGGCGCCCCACTTCTTCTCCAGGACGACGTTCCGGCCGCGCGGGCCGAGGGTCACCTTGACGGCGTCCGCGAGGCTGTTCATGCCCCGCTCGAGGCCGCGGCGGGCCTCCTCGTCGAACGCGATCATCTTGGCCATGCGGGTGGTCCTCCGATGAGAGACACGTGTGCTCGGCCAGGCGCGGTGCCCGCGACGGACGACCGGCTCCATTGCGCCGGCCTCACCGTCCCGACCTGGCACTCGACGATACCGAGTGCCAATCCCATGCTGGCACTCGGGTCGGGCGAGTGCAACCGAGCCCGCGGGGTGTCGGCGGGCGTCCGCTCAGACGATGAGCAGCACGAGCACGACGACGAGCAGCAGCACGACCGCCCCTGCGATGACCAGGACCACCGGCCGCGGTCCCGGCCCGCCGCCGCGGGTGAAGGAGCCGTCCCGATCGGGCGGCAAGGGATCGCGCAGGCGCATCGGAGGTGCCACCGACGAGCGCGTCAGCGGCCCCGGTGGGGCGCCGGGCGGCGCCGGGAAGGAGCCCGACCTCCCGCCGCCGGGGGTCGGGCCGCTGCCCGTGCCGAAGACCTGACCCGGGCCCGGGGCGGCGAAGGGGCCGGACGGTGGCGCAGCGCTCGGCGGCGTCGCCGGTGGTCCGCCGCGGGGCGGGGTCGGCGGTGGGACCGGCCGCCCGCGCGGTGCGCCCGACGTGCCCTGTGCGCCGGGAGAGGCGCTCGTCCGCTCCTCGTCGGCGGCCGCGGCCGTCGACGATGCGCCCGGGAGCGCGGTCTCGGTCGCCGATCCGGCGGCGCGACCGGTGTCCTCGGAAGACACCTCGTCGGCGCTCGACGCCGACCCCGCCGAGCCCGACCGACCGTTCCGACCGGCGCCCGCCGATCCAGCCGGAGCCGCCGGCGGCCCCGCAGCGGTGGGCGGCACGGCGCCGGCCGGCGGCACGGCAGAGACCGGTGCCGCCGCCGCGGGCGGGACGGACGGGGCCGGGGGCACCGACGCGGCCCGCGGCACCGACGCGACCGGTGGCACCGGGCGCGCGATCGGGGCACCGCGCCCGGAGGGACCGGCCGGCACGGGCGGCACCCCGCGGCCGAAGGGCCCGGTCGGCGGTCCGCCCGGACCCGACGGTGGCCGCGCACCCGCGACCGGGCGCCGCGCCGGGCCGGCACCGGCACCGGGCCCCGGGCCGACGAGGGGCGCCGGGCCGGGCCCCGTCAGCGCGCCCCGGGCCGCCTCGATGACCGCGCTCGCGGACCCGTGGCGTCGGGGGCGGTCGGGGTCCATCCCGCGATGGATGACGTCGTCGACGCGGGGGTCGAGGGCGCCGAGGTCGGCGACCGACGGGACCTCGCCCGCGAGGTGGCCGTCGATGACCTCGGTGACCGACCCCAGGTACGGCGCGCGCCCGGTGAGGCAGGTGAACAGCACGCAGGTCAGCGAGTAGACGTCGGTGCGGGCGTCGACCGGCTCGCCGCGCAGGTGCTCGGGCGCGGCGTAGGTGGGCGAGCCGAGGAAGTCGCCGCCGGAGGTCCGGTGGCCGGTGGCGCCGCGGCGGGTGAGGCCGAAGTCGGCGAGGTAGACGTGCTCGCCGGCCGACTCCCGCGTCGTCACCAGCACGTTCGCCGGCTTGACGTCGAGGTGCACCAGGCCTCGGGCGTGCACGGCGTCCAGGGCGTCGGCGACCTGCCCGAGCAGGCGCAGCGTCCGCGCCACCGTCAGCGGGCGGCCGTCGATGACGCTCGCGAGGTCGGGACCCTCGACGTGGCGCATGGCGATGTAGAGGTGGCCGTCGGTCTCGTCGAAGTCGTAGAGCGGGACGACGTGGGCGTGGTCGACGGCGGAGGTGTTGCGGGCCTCGTCGACGAAGCGCTCGCGGAACTCGCGGTCGGCGGCCAGCGCCTCGTCGATGACCTTGAGCGCCACCCGGCGCCCGAGCCGCGTGTCGGTGGCCCGGTACAGCACGCTCATCCCGCCGCGGCCGATGACGCCGTCGACGCGGAAGTGGCCGAGCCGCTGCCCGGTCAGGTCCTGCGTGCTCCGGTCCCCCACGTCGCCGACCCTAACGCCGCGAGCACCCCGGACCGGGCCGGATCGCGCAGCACCGGCCCCGGGCGGCACGATGCGCGCCGTGACGGGACACGGGCACGGCGCGCAGGGCAGCCACGGTGGGCACGGGCACGACCACGGCGACCCCGCGGCGATGCGCCCGGTCGCGGAGCACGCCGCCGCCGTCGCCGCGCTGTTCGCCCCGACCGCCACGGAGTGGGTCCCGCTGGCCGAGGCGCGGGGCCGCGTGCTGGCGCAGGACCTCGTCGCGCCGCACCCCCTGCCGCCGTTCGCGAACTCGGCGATGGACGGCTACGCGGTGCGCAGCGCCGACCTCGCCGCCGTGTCCGTCGAGCTGCCCATCGAGCTGCCCGTCGCCGCCGATCTCCCCGCCGGTCGGACCGACGGTCCGGCGCTCGCGCCCGGCACCGCGCACCGGATCATGACCGGCGCCGCGATGCCCGACGGCGCGGACGCCGTGGTGCAGGTCGAGTGGACCGACGGCGGCACCGAGCGGGTGCGCGTCGACCGGGCCGTCGAGGCCGGGCAGAACGTGCGCGGGGCCGGCGGCGACGTCACGGCCGGGGAGGTCGTGCTCGAGGCCGGCACGCTGCTCGGGCCGGCGCAGGTCGGGCTGGCCGCGGCGATCGGCTCCGGCACGCTCCCGGTCCGGCGCCGGCCGCGGGTGCTGGTGCTCTCGACCGGCTCGGAGCTCGTCGCGCCGGGCGAGCCGCTGCGCCACGGGCAGATCCACGAGTCGAACGGGCCGATGCTCGCCGCCGCGGTCGACGACGCCGGCGGGCGCGCCGAGCTGCTGCGCTTCGTGCCCGACGACGTCGAGCAGTTCGTCCGCACCCTCGACGACGCCCTCGCCGCGCGCGCCGACGACCCCGTCGACCTCGTCATGACTTCCGGCGGCGTGAGCGCGGGCGCCTACGAGGTCGTCAAGGACGCGTTCTCCCGGACGCGCAGCGACGAGGGGAGCACGCCGACAGGGGAGCCGGACCGTCGAGAAGGCCGGGGCGTCACGTTCACCAAGGTGGCGATGCAGCCGGGGATGCCGCAGGGCCTCGGGCACCACGCTGGACCGACGGGCGAGGTGGCCGTGGTGACGCTGCCCGGCAACCCGGTGAGCTCGCTGGTGTCGTTCGAGGTGTTCGTCCGCCCGGCCCTGCGCGCAGCGTTCGGCCACCCGCAGCCCGAGCGTCCGCGGGTGCGGGCGCGGCTCGCCGAGGCGCTGGACAAGCCGGCGGGCCGGCGGCAGTTCCGTCGCGGGCGGATCGACGCGGTGGCGGGCACGGTCGCGCCGGTGGGCGGGGCCGGGTCGCACCTGCTCGCCGCCCTCGCCCGCGCGGACTGCCTGATCGTGGTGGACGAGCAGGTCACGCACGTCGACGCCGGCGAGACCGCGGAGGTCTGGCTCCTGGACGGGTGAGGCCCGGGTGGCTCGATGGAGCCCCCGGCAGGACGGATCGGGCACCGGTCGAGCGTCCCGTCGAGCGGCACCGTTGCACCGTTGGGGCGACTCGGCCTTCCGCCGCCGCGCGACATCGGGCACCATGTGTGACAGGTGTCATGGGCCACCGCACGTGTGTCCGGACGCCGCCGGGTGAGACCAACCGCTTGTCGCTGGGGAGCGGACGAGCGGTTCCCGGCCGGGGTCGCCGACTCGGGGGTTGGCGGCCCCGGCCCCATCCCCGGGCCTTCCCACTTCACTCGCGAGCCGGCCCGAGCCGATAGGTTGCCCGGGCGCGCCGTCGAGAAGAGGGATCCGTACCGACGATGGTCTCGTCCGACCACTCCCCCGCCCAGCACGCCGTCCCGACCGGCCCCGCCGGCACCGTGCGTCACGCTCTCGCCCTCGTCCGCGACACGATCCCGCCGCTGCACCCCGGCGGCGCCCCCGTCATCGGTGCGGTCGCGGTCGCCGCGTTCGGCCTGCGGGCCCTGCGCGGCCGCGGGACCTTCGCGGCGCTGGCGACCACGGCCGGGGTCGCCGCGTTCTTCCGTGCGCCGAAGCGCACCACGCCCCGCCGCGACGGCATCGCCGTGGCCCCCGCCGACGGCACCGTGAGCCTCGTCGACACGGCCGAGCCGCCCGAGGACCTCGTCGCCCTCGGCCTGCCGCCCGGCCCGCGCCCGCGGGTCAGCGTCTTCCTGTCGGTGTACGACGTGCACGTCCAGCGCGTGCCGGTCGACGGGCAGGTCCAGGCGGTCGAGCACCGGCCGGGCGGCTACCTGTCGGCCGACCTCCCCGCGGCCAGCGACACCAACGCGCGCACCGCGCTCTGGGTGCACGGCACCGACGGGCACGACCTCGTGGTCCTGCAGATCGCCGGGCTCGTGGCGCGCCGGATCGTGTGCGACGCCGCGGCCGGCGACGAGGTCCGGGCGGGCGAGGTCTACGGGCTCATCCGGTTCGGGTCGCGGGTCGACCTGCTGCTGCCGCCGGGCAGCACGATCCACGTCGAGCCCGGCCAGCGCGCCGTGGGCGGCGAGACGGTGCTGGCGGACCTGCCGGCCGCCGACCGACCCGGTACCGGCACACGATGACCCCCGAGACCGTGGCGGGGCGTCCGGGCGGCCGCGGGGTGCGGCTGCTGCCCAACGCGGTGACCGTCCTCGCGCTGTGCTCGGGGCTCTCGGGCGTGCAGTTCATGATCTCCGACAACCGCGTCGCGGCCCTCGCCGCGATCGCGCTCGCGGCGGTGTTCGACGCGCTCGACGGGCGCCTTGCCCGCCTGCTCGACGCGACCAGTCGCATGGGCGCCGAGCTCGACTCGCTGTCGGACTGCGTCTCGTTCGGCGTCTCGCCCGCCCTGATCCTGTTCCTCTGGACGCTGGACGACATCCGGATCGGCTGGGTCGTCGCGCTCGTGCTCGTGGTCTCGGCCGCGCTGCGCCTCGCGCGCTTCAACACGCTCTCCGACGACGACGAGGCGCCGCCCTACGCGGGCGAGTTCTTCGTCGGCGTGCCCTCGCCCGCGGGCGCGCTGGTGGCCCTGGCCCCGATGGCGCTGGAGATCCAGCTCGGGCCGGGGTTCTGGTCGCAGCCGGCGGTAGTCGCCGTGTGGACGGTGCTCGTCGGCACGCTCATGATCAGCCGGGTGCCGACCGCTTCGCTGAAGAGCGTCCGCGTGCCGCCCCCGCTGGTCGCGCCCCTGCTCGTCGCGGTGGCCTTCGCGGCGGCGGCGCTGGTGACGTTCCCGTTCGTGGTCTATGCCGTGGCCGTCGCCGCCTACCTGCTGCACATCCCCTACGCGGTCAGCCGCTACCGCTGGCTGGGCCGCCACCCCGAGGTCTGGCACGTGCCGCCGCGCCAGCGCCGGGCCGTGCGCCGCGCCCACCGTCGGCTCGGCCTCGCGCCGCCCGGGCGCCCGCTGCGCCGTCGGGTCGCGGGTGCCGCCGCCCGCGCCGGGTCCGCGGCCCGCAACATCGGCCGGGACCGCGACCAGCGCGAGCGGGAGCGTGATCGCTTCCGCGCCGGGGAGTCGCCGCCGGTCCCGCCCGCCGACCGCAACGGACGGGGCGACGGCGTGCGTGACGGTGTGCGGGACAGGCTGCGCGACGGGTCCCGCGACCGCCGGCCCCGCGCCCGCGGCTCCCGGCGCCTCGGCCTGCGCCGCGACCGGGAGGACCGCCCGTGAGCGCCCCGGTCGGCATCGACCTCCTGGCCCGGCTCGGCACCTCCGCCGGCGACGCGCGCCGCGGCGTCGTGCGCCTGCACCCCGAGGTCATCACCGCCCTGGGCGTCGAGGCCTGGGACGCGGTCCGCGTGACGGGCGTGCGGACGACCGCCGCCCTCGTCGCTCCGGCCGCCGACCCCGCCGGCCCGGGCACGGCGGTGCTGGACGAGACGACGATGGTCAACGCCGGTGTCGTCGACGGCTCGACGGTCGGGGTGGTGGCGGCGCCGGTGGCCGTCGCGCGCCAGGTGGAGCTCGCGGGCTCCCGGCTCGCCACCGCCGCGCTCGCCCCCGAGACGCTGCGCCTGGCCCTGACCGGCAAGGTCCTGCTCCCCGGCGACACGCTCTCGCTGTTGCCGCAGGACCTCGTGCCCGTCCCCGGGGCCGACGCCGCCGGGGCGCGGCGAGGGCTCGCCGCCGCGCTCGGCGGCACCTGGACCACCGAGCTCGTCACCGTCACCGCCGCCGAGGCCCCGAGCGGCACCGACCCGTCGGCGGCCCTCGTCGTCGCGCCGACGACGGTCGTGCGCTGGCGCAACGGGGCGAGCACCGGTGCGACGCCCGCCGTGGTCGCCGCGAGCCCCGTGCCGGCACGGCGCGCGGGGACGTCGCCGGCCTCCCTCCTCGGCGAGGCCGGAGCCGCGGCCCCCGCGACCGCCCCCGCCCCCGCCCCCGCGCCCGAGGTCCCGGCCGAGCCGACCGTCGCCGTCGCGGACCTCATCGGCCAGGCCGGGCCCGCCCGCCGCCTCGCCGAGTGGTTCGACCTCGTGTTCCGGCGCCCCGACCTGCTCGAACGGCTCGGCGCGGCGCCGCGGCTGGGCGTGCTGGTCAGCGGGCCGGAGGGCGTCGGCAAGGCGACGCTCGTGCGCGCGGTCGCCACCGAGGAGGGCGTGCGGGTCGTGCGGCTCGACGCCCCGGCCGCCGCGGCCATCGAGGCGGGCGCCGCGGCCGCGCGCGTCCGGGAAGCCGTCGACGACGCGACCGCGAGCGGCCCGACCGTCCTGCTCGTCACCGACGGCGAGGTGCTGCTGCCGGCGACGGACCCGCCGCCGCTGTCGACGCTCGTGCTCGAGGCGCTGCGCCGGGCCGTGGCGACGCCGGGGACCGCGCTGGTGGTGACGTCGGGGCGGACGGAGGCGCTCGACCCGCGCCTGCGCGGCGCCGACCTCGTCGACCGCGAGCTCACCCTGCCCGCCCCCGGCGACCGCGACCGCGCCGACCTGCTGCGCGTGCTGCTGCGCGGGGTGCCGCTGGCGAAGGACGTCGACCTCGGCGCCGTCGGCGCGCGGACCCCGGGGTTCGTGGCCGGCGACCTCGTCGCCCTGCGCCGCGAGGCGGCCGTGCGGGCGGCGCTGCGCGCCGGGACGAGCGAGGAGGACCCGACGCTCGGCACCGACGATCTGCTCGGCGCCGTGTCGTCGGTGCGCCCGGCGTCGCTGTCGACGGGGTCGCAGACGCTGTCGTCGGGCGGGCTGACGCTCGACCGGGTCGGCGACATGGTGGAGACCAAGCAGGCGCTCACCGAGACGATCCTCTGGCCGCTGCGCTACCCCGACTCGTTCGCGCGCCTCGGCGTCTCGCCGCCCCGCGGGGTGCTGCTCTACGGCCCGCCCGGGTGCGGCAAGACGTTCCTCGTGCGGGCGCTGGCGGGGACCGGCTCGCTCAACGTCTTCGTGGTCAAGGGCGCGGAGGTGCTCGACAAGTACGTCGGCGAGTCCGAGCGGGCGGTGCGCTCGCTGTTCGCCCGGGCCGCGGCGGCGTCCCCGGCGCTGGTGTTCCTCGACGAGATCGACGCGCTGGCCCCGCGCCGCGGCGGCTCGACCGACGCCGGCGTCGCCGACCGGGTCGTCGCCGCCCTGCTCACCGAGCTGGACGGCGCCGAGCCGCTGCGCGACGTCGTCGTGCTCGGGGCCACCAACCGCCCCGAGCTCATCGACCCGGCGCTGCTGCGGCCCGGGCGCCTCGAGCGCCGCGTCTACGTGCCGCCGCCGGACGCCGCCGCTCGGGCGGACATCCTGCGGGCCGCGGCACGCGACACCCCGCTCGCCGACGACGTCGACCTCGACGCGCTCGCGCAGGACCTCGACCGCTACTCGGCCGCCGACTGCGCCGCGCTCGTCCGCGAGGCGGCGCTGACCGCGATGCGGACGTCGCTGGAGTCCACGGAGGTCTCGGCGCAGGACCTGGCCACCGCCCGCGAGGCCGTGCGGCCCTCGCTGGACCCGCGCCAGCTCGCGGAGCTGGAGGCCTACGCCGGCGAGAACTAGTCGGTCGCGCCGGGGACGACTAACCGCGGTTCTGGCCCCAGTTGTTCGTCGCGATGACGATCACGCCGGGCGAGGCGCCGGCGATGCCGTCGAAGCGCGGCATCACGCGCAGCCCGAAGTCGCGGGCGATGGCCTCGGCGGCACCCTGCTCGCCGGTGTTCGGCCGGTAGTAGACGGTGCTCTCGGGGATGACGCCGCTCGGGTAGTTGCCGACCTCGACGACGTTCCAGCCCTCGGCGCGCAGCTGACCCGCGGCCCGGTCGGCCAGCCCGACGATCGTCGAGTTGTTGAAGACCCGCACCTCGACCGCGCGGTTCACGCCGACGCCGCCACCGCCGCCACCGCCGCCACCGCCGGGGGCCCCACCGGACCCGCCGCCGGGGCCCCCGGCGACCACGCCGCCGCCGGCACCACCGGGGGCGCCACCCGGGGCACCGCCGCCGGGCACGATCGGCGCGCCGACCGCGGGGCCGGCACCGACACCGCCGGGCGCCCCGGGGCCACCGGGCTGCCCGGGCACGCCGCCGGGGAGGGCACCGGGCTGACCGGGACCACCGGGCTGTCCGGGCTGTCCGGGGCCACCGGGCTGTCCGGGGAGCGCGCCGGGCACGCCGGCCTGGTTCGGGGGCGGCGGCAGCGGCGAGCTGTTGCCCGTCGCCCCGGGCAGCGGCGGCGCGGGGCTCGCGGGCGCGGCCGTGGGGCTGGACGGCCCCTCGCCACCGAGGGCGAGCAGGCCGACGACGGCGGCGACGCCCGCGATCGCGAGCAGCACGATGCCCGCGATCCGCATGCGTGAGGCGTCGGACCCGGGCCCTGTCATCTCCTGCTCCCCTCAGCGGACATCGTCCGCCTCGCCGCTCGCTCGAGCGGATGACCGCTCGGGAGTCAGGAGACCATCAACGGGGCTCCACACCGAGGCGACGCGCCGCACGGGCCCGCTGCCGACTCTGGCGGAGGCGGCGCAGCCGCTTGACGAGCATGGGGTCGGCGGCGAGGGCCTCCGGCCGGTCGACCAGGGCGTTGAGCACCTGGTAGTAGCGGGTGGCGGACATGTCGAAGAGCTCGCGGATCGCCTGCTCCTTGGCGCCCGCGTACTTCCACCACTGGCGCTCGAACGCGAGGATCTCGCGATCGCGCCGGTCGAGCCCGTCCGAGGGCTCGTCCTGCGGGGGCTGCACCCGAACGGCGTCCGCCACGCTCCTCGCCTCCTGCCCACCACGCCTGCCGAGCCGAATGACACGCCTGTCATTCGGGCCCCTCCATTACAGCACGGCGCCCCGACAACGCGCGGACTCTCCCGCCGATGGGGTCGAGCTCCGGCTGCGCTCCGCCTCCCGGGCGTCGGGAACGCCGCTCGTGGCGGGCACTACGGTGCCCGCCGTGACCGTTCGGCGCGTCGTCATCCTCGGCGACCCGGTGCTGCACCGGCCCACGCGGCCCGTCGCCCCCGAGGAGCTGGGTGGCGAGTCGCTGCGCGCGCTCGTCGACGACCTCTTCGAGACGATGGACGCCGCGAACGGGGTCGGGCTCGCCGCCAACCAGATCGGCGACGACCGGCGGGTGTTCGTCTTCGACTGCCCCGACCCCGAGCAGGGCGGGGAGCACCGTCGCGGCGTCGTCGTCAACCCCGTCCTGACCGCCGACCCGCCGCCCGGGACCATGCCCGACCCCGACGAGGACGAGGAGGGCTGCCTGTCGGTGCCCGGCGAGTCGTTCCCGACCGGGCGCGCGGCGTACGCCGAGGTGCGGGGCACGGACGTCGACGGCGCCGAGGTCGTCGTCACCGGGACGGGCTACCTGGCCCGCTGCCTGCAGCACGAGACCGACCACCTCGACGGGTACCTCTACGTCGACCGCCTCGTCGGCCGGTACCGCCGCGCCGCCAAGCGCGCCGTCCGCGACCACGGCTGGGGCGTCCCCGGCCACTCCTGGATGCCGGGCGTCGACCCCGACCCGTTCGGGCACTGAGCCGCGCCGTCCGCCCACAGCGGACAGGGCGGTCCGCACGCGTGCAACGGTGTAAGCACGGGTGCATGGACGAGCTCGACGCCTACTCCCGCACCGTGAGCGCGGTCGCGGCCTCCGTGGGCCCGTCGGTCGCCGCGGTGCGCGCGGGGCGGGGCAGCGGGTCGGCCGTGGTCGTCGACCCCGGGGTGCTGGTCACGAACGCCCACGTCGTCGGCGGCCACCGCTCCGGCGAGGTGGCCTACGCCGACGGCAGCGAGGGCCGGGTGACGGTGCGCGGCACCGACCCGCTCTCCGACCTCGCCGTCCTGACGACGCCCGACCCCACCCCGCCCGCGCTGGAGCTGGGCGACGCGGGGCAGCTGGTCGTCGGGCAGCTCGTCGTCGCCGTCGGGAACCCGCTGGGGCTCGCCGGGTCGGTCACGGCCGGCGTGGTCAGCGGCCTGGGCCGGGCGCTGCCGGTACGCAGCCGGACGGCGAGCCGGGTGGTCGAGGACGTCATCCAGACCGACGCCGCGCTGAACCCGGGCAACTCCGGCGGCGCGCTCGCCGACGCCTCGGGGCGCGTGGTCGGCATCAACACCGCCGTCGCCGGGGTGGGCCTGGGCCTCGCGGTGCCGATCACCGCGACGACCCGGCGCATCCTCGCCAGCCTGCGCGAGGACGGGCGCGTGCGCCGCGGCTACCTCGGGCTGGTCGGCGCGCCCGCGCCCCTGCCCGCGGACGTCGCCGCACGCCTGGGGCGTCCGCGCGGCCTGCGCGTCGCCGAGGTCGTGCCGGGCAGCCCCGCCGCCCGCGCCGGCCTGCACGCCGGCGACCTCGTGGTGTCCGCCGACCGCGAGCCGGTCAGCGACGCCCAGGGCCTGCAGCGCCGCCTGTTCGCGACCTCGATCGGGCGCACGATGCCGGTGACGGTGCTGCGGGGCGAGGCCATGGTCGACGTGCTCGCCGTGCCGTCGGAGCTGACCGACCACTGAACACAGGCCGGTCACGGTGAAGGTCGCGGTGCCGGTCGCGTTGCCGGGTGCGGGGTCGACGGTTAGCGTCCGCGCCGTCGTCGGGCACCCCGGCGGCACCACGCGGGAGTCCGCCGGGAGCGGGCTGAGAGGGCGGCTGGTGGCCGCCGACCGCCGGACCAGCCGGGTCATGCCGGCATGGGAGGAACGCCCGATGAGCGGCACCCACGACGGCACCCACGACCGCACCCCGCCCGTCGCGCTCGCGATCGCCGGCACCGACTCCGGCGGCGGCGCCGGGCTGACCGCCGACGTCCGCGCCTTCACCGCCTGCGGCGTCCACGGGGCCGTGGCGGTCGCGGCGGTGACCGTGCAGAACTCGGTCGGCGTCGAGGGCTTCCACGCGATCCCGCCCGACGTCGTCGCCGCCCAGATCCGGACGGTCGCGGGCGACATGGGCGTCGACGCCGCGAAGACGGGGATGCTCGCGTCGACCGAGATCATCGAGGCGGTCGCCGCGGCCGGCGACGAGGTCGGGCTCGGCACGCGGGTGCCGTTCGTCGTCGACCCCGTGGCGGCGTCGATGCACGGCCACCAGCTCCTGGCCGACGACGCACTGGACACGCTGCGCTCGGTGCTGATCCCGCGCGCCACGCTCGTCACGCCGAACCTCGACGAGGTGCGCCTGCTCGTCGGGGTCGAGGTGGTCGACGACGCCTCCGCGCGCGCGGCCGCCCGGGCGCTGCTCGACCTCGGGGCGGGCGCGGCGCTGGTCAAGGGCGGGCACCTGACCGGCTCGCCGGACGTCGTCGACCTGCTCGTGTGCGCCGACGGCACCGAGCGCGCGTTCTCCTCCCCGCGCCGCGACACCGAGCACAGCCACGGTGGCGGGGACTCGCTGGCGTCGTCGATCACGGCGGGGCTGGCGCGGGGCATGGCGCTGGTGGACGCCGTGGCGCTGGGCAAGGCGTACATCACCCGCGCGGTCGACCACGCCTACCCGCTCGGCGCCGGCCACGGGCCCGTGTCGTCGCTGTGGTCGGTGGCTGCGTGGGAGCCGGGCGCCTGACGCGATGATGTCGTGATGGCCGAGACCCCGCCCCGGGCGCTGACGATCGCCGGCTCCGACTCCGGCGGCGCCGCCGGGCTCGAGGCCGACCTGCGGGCGATGACCGCGTGCGGGGTGCACGGGTGCGTGGCCGTCACCGCGGTGACCGTGCAGAACTCGCTCGGGGTCTCCGGGGTGCACCTGGTGCCGCCGGAGACGGTCGCGGCCCAGGTCCGTGCCGTGGTCACCGACATCGGCGTGGGCGCGGCGAAGACCGGGATGCTCGCGTCGGCGCCGATCATCGAGGCGGTCGCGGACGTCGTCGACGAGGTCGGCATCGGGCGCGGGGAGGGGCCGGACACGAGGCGCGGCGGAGCGCGACCGTCGACGACCGTGCCCTTCGTCGTCGACCCCGTCGCGGCGTCGATGGCCGGGGAGCCCCTGCTCGCCGAGGACGCGATGGAGGCCATCCGGACGCGGCTGTTCCCGCGCGCGGCGCTCGCCACCCCGAACCTCGACGAGGTGCGCCTGCTCGTCGGCGTGACCGTCACCGACACGGCGAGCGCGCTCGAGGCGGCCAAAGCGCTGCACGCACTGGGACCGCGGTACGTGCTGGTCAAGGGCGGGCACCTGCGCGGGTCGCCGGAGGTCACCGACCTGCTCTACGACGGGTCCGAGTCCTGGGAGTTCTCCGGCCCGCGCATCGACACCCCCGACGTGCACGGCGCGGGCGACGCCCTGGCCAGCGCGACCTGCGCCGCGCTGGCCCGGGGCCTGGCGATGCCCGACGCCGTCGCCTCCGCCGAGCGCTACATCCGCCGCGCGGTCGCCGAGTCCTACCCCCTCGGCGCGGGCGTCGGCCCGGTGTCGCCACTGTGGGCCGTGCAGGCGCACCGGTGAGGTGCGCTGCGCGCAGGTGAGCAGAAAGACGTGCTGGAGCACTTCTTTCTGCTCACGAGCGCGGAGCGCACCCGAGCTCGCGGATCGGCGCACCGTCGGCCCAGGCCCGGATGTCCTCGACGGCGTCGCGGTAGAAGACGTCGTAGGTGCCCTCGGTGACGTAGCCGAGGTGCGGGGTGAGCACGGTGTTCGGCGCCGTGCGCAGCGGTGAGTCCACCGGCAGCGGCTCGGTGCCGAACACGTCGAGCCCCGCACCCCCGATCGTCCCGGCGTGCAGGGCCTCGACCAGCGCGTCCTCGTCCACGATCGGGCCACGCGAGGTGTTGACCAGCAGCGCCGTCGGCTTCATCCGCGCCAGGTCGTCGCGGCCGATCAGGCCGGTGGTGCGTGCGGAGAGCTTGAGGTGGACGGTCACGACGTCCGACGTCGCGAACAGCTCGTCCTTGTCCACCGGCGTCACGCCGGCGGCGCGGGCGTCGTCCGGGTCGAGGTGGCTGCTCCAGGCCACGACGTCCATGCCGAGGGCGAGCCCGACGGCGGCGACGGGCGCACCGATGCCGCCGAGCCCCACGACGCCGAGCCGCCGGCCGGCGAGGTCGCGACCCACGGTGTGCTGCCAGCGGCCCTCGCGGACCGCCCGGTCCTCGGCGGGGACGTGCCGGGCGAGCGCGTGGATCAGCGCCCACGTCATCTCGACGGTCGGGGCGTTGCTCGACACCCCGCCGGTGCCCGACACCGTCACCCCGCGCTCGCGGGCCGCGGCGACGTCGATGGCGACGTTCGCGGGGCCCGTCGTCACCAGCAGGCCGAGGCGCGGCAGGCGCTCGAGGACGTCGGCCGGGAAGGCGGTGCGCTCGCGCATGGCGACGACGACGTCGTAGGGCTCGAGCGCGGCGACGACGCCGTCGGCGTCCCCGAGGTGCTGGCCGAAGAACGTGACCTCCTCCGCACCGAGGGCGTCCCAGTCGGCGTAGGTGGACGCGACCTGCTGGTAGTCGTCGAGGACGGCGATGCGCCGCGGGGCACGGGGGTGGGCCACGGGCGGTGTGTGCCCTCGGGGGTGCGGGGGCACACACCCGCCGTGCCTGCCGACCCCGACCCCGCGCCCGTCCTCCGACCGACGCGCGCGGGCTGGCCGGTGTACGCCGAGCGCCCGCGACGCCGGGCACGCCAGTTCCTCGCCGACGTCGCGGTACTGGCGTGGGTGGCGATCGTGGTGTCTCTCGCGACCCTCCTGTACGACGCCGTGCTCACCCTGCAGGGCCCGGGGCGCCAGCTCGGCGACGCGGGCGCGAACGTGCGCGACACCTTCGCCGGCGCCGCCGAGACCGCCGGCGGCGTGCCGTTCGTCGGCGACGACCTCGCGCGCGCCCTCTCCGGCGGCACCCGTGCCGGGGAGAACATCGTCGCGGCCGGGGAGCAGGAGATCGCGGCGGTCGAGGCGCTGGCCTCGGGACTGGCGTGGACCGTCGGGCTGATCGCCGTCGTGCCCGTCGTCGTCGCGTGGGTCGTGCTGCGGGTGCGTTGGATGATCGCGGCGCGCGCCGTGCTCGCCCTGCGCGACGGGCTGCGCGGGGACGTGGGCGACGCCGACCTGCTCGCCCTGCGCGCGCTGTCCCACGGCTCGCCGCGGCGCCTCGCGCGGGTGCCCGACGCGGCGGCCGGCTGGCGCCGCGGAGACCCCCGCGTGCTCGCCCGCCTCGCCGAGATGGAGCTCGGCCGCCTCGGGCTGCGGGGCCCGACCCTCGTCCGGGCTCCGGCCGGGGGCGTACCGTCCGGGGCCGTACCGGACGAAACGGACGGCGCACAGGGGGCCGGCCCCGGACGTCCCGCCGGGGTCGACCCCGACGAACGGTGGGGTGACACACCCCCGCCACCGGGTCCGCGAGGCCCCCTGACGTCCTAGCCTCGGCCCCCGGTCGGCGTCGTCGCTCGCGGGGGAGGCAGAGTGGACACGGTGGTGGACCCTTCACGCCTGGCCGCACTGCGGTCGCGCGTCGTGGGCTGGGCAGCGCGCCGCTACCTCGCCTGGCGCAGCCGCCGCGGGCTGGACCCCGTCACGCTGCTGCCCGACCACGCCCTGACACCGTTGCGCCGCGACGGCCTCGACCCCGTGCCGGCGATGCGCGAGGCCCGCGAGGACGCCCCGGTGCGCCACTTCCCCATGCCCTTCGGGGTGACGGCGTGGCTGGTCACCGGGCACGAGGAGGCCCGCGCGGTCCTGGGCCGCACGCAGGGCCTGTCCAACGACTTCAGCCACCTCATCGGGCAGGCGGGCGTCAAGGAGGGGCAGAACCCCGGCGGCCTCGGCTTCACCGACCCGCCGGAGCACACCCGCCTGCGCCACCTGCTGACGCCCGAGTTCACGCTGCGCCGCCTGGCGCGCCTCGGGCCGCGGATCACCGAGATCGTCGAGGGCCGCCTCGACGCGATGGAGGAGCTGGCCGCCCGCGGCGAGCCGGTGGACCTCGTGCGCGACTTCGCGACCCCGATCCCCTCGCTGACCATCTGCGAGCTGCTCGGCATCCCCTACGACGAGCGCGACGAGTTCCAGGCGCTGTCCACGGCGCGGTTCGACCTGCTCGGCGGGGCCACCGCCGCCTTCGACAAGATCTCGGAGTCGCTGGTCTACCTGCGCGGGGTCATCGAGCGCCAGCGCGTCGAGCCCGGCGAGGGCCTGCTCGGCCAGCTCATCCGTGACCACGGCGACGAGCTCGACACCGACGAGCTCGCCGAGCTCGCCGACGGTCTGCTCACCGGCGGGCTCGAGACGTCGGCGTCGATGCTGGCGCTCGGGGCCATGGTGCTGCTGCGCGACCCCGACAGCTTCGCGCTCGTGCGCGACGAGCCGGCCGCGGTGCACGGGTTCGTCGAGGAGCTGCTGCGCTACCTGACCGTCGTCCAGATCGCCTTCCCGCGCTTCGCGACCGAGGACATGACCCTCGGCGGCGTCGCGATCAGCAAGGGCGACGGGCTGCTCGTGTCGCTCTCGGCCGCCGACCGCGACCCGCGCCTGACCCCGGACCCCGAGCGGTTCGACCCCCGCCGCCCGCCGACGCCGCACCTCGCGTTCGGGCACGGCATCCACCGCTGCATCGGCGCCGAGCTCGCCCGCATGGAGCTGCGCACGGCCTACCCGGCCCTTGTGCGCCGGTTCCCGGGCCTGCGCCTGGCCCCTGACGCCGGGACGCTCGACGACCAGCCGTTCCGGACCACCTCGATCGTCTACGGCGTCGACGCCCTTCCCGTCGCCCTGCGCTGAGCCGCCGGCAGGTCCGAGCGATGCGGCATCGCCGGGGTCAGTCCGCATCCTCGCCCCAACCTCGCCCCGCGCGACACGCCGAGGACCTGACGCCGGCTGGCGCACGGGGTGTTGCCAGCCTGGCGTCCACGCTGACGCTCAACGCCAGGAACGGACCCACGATCACCGCGTCGGCCGGGGCGCCCCGGCCTCCCGCTCGGCCGGCGCGCGGTCGAATGCTGCGATGCGGGCGGTGTCGGCGACCACGCGCTCGCCATCACACGCGCTCGAGGGCGCGTTCGTGCTCAGCCGGGCGCTGCGCTCCGCCGAGCCCATCGGCCGCGGCAAGGCTCGCCCTCACAGGCCCGCGCTGACTCGAGCGGGTGAGTTTCCTGGCGTCTGACGCCAGCGTGGCCGCCAGGCTGACACACCCCGTGCGTGCGACATCGCAGCCGGGGTCCGCGTGATCGAAGTACCGATACGGACGTTCAACGTCCGCGACGGCACTTCGCTGACACCCCTGGCGCGCTACTCCACCGCCGGGCTCGAGGCCTGGGCCCACCAGCGGCGGGGGATGCGCCCGGCGCCGTGGGCCGCGCGGCCGGCCTCGACGGCCAGGCGCATGGCGTGGGCCATGGTCTCCGGGTCCGAGGCGCGGGTGACGGCCGTGGCGAGCAGCACCGCGTCGCACCCCAGCTCCATCGCCCGGGCCGCCTCGGACGCCGTGCCGATCCCCGCGTCGAGCACCACCGGCACGGGCGAGGCGGCCGTGATCATCTCGATGTTGTGCGGGTTCCGGATGCCCAGCCCGGTCCCGATCGGCGAGCCCAGCGGCATGACCGCCGCGCACCCGGCGTCGGCGAGCTTCGCCGCGAGCACCGGGTCGTCGTTCGTGTAGGGCAGCACGGTGAAGCCGTCGTCGACGAGCTGCTCGGCGGCGTCGAGCAGCTCGATCGGGTCGGGCAGCAGGGTCCGGTCGTCGAACACGACCTCGAGCTTCACCATGTCCGTGCCCAGTGCCTCGCGTGCCATCCGCGCGGTGTGCACCGCCTCGGCGGCCGTGCGGCACCCCGCGGTGTTGGGCAGCGCCTCGATCCCCAGCCGCTCGAGCAGCGCGAGCACGCCCGGCCCGCCGTCGGCGTCGAGGCGGCGCATGGCCACCGTGGTCAGCTCCGTGCCCGACGCGACGAGCGCGCGCTCGAGCACCGCCAGCCCCGAGGCGCCCCCGGTGCCCATGATCAGCCGCGAGCCGAACTTGCGGCCGCCGATCTCCAGCGGTTCCACGTCAGCCCCCCTGCACCGCGGTCAGCACCTCGACCCGCGAGCCCTCGATCAGCTGCACGGTCGCCCAGCTCGCCCGCGGGACCACGGTGCCGTCGACGGCGACGGCGACGCCCCGCTCCGGCACGCCGTGCGCGTCCATGAGCGCGGCGACGGTGGTGCCCGCGGGCACGTCGCGCTGGTCGTCGTTGAGCCAGACGGTGGTCATCGCTCCCCCTCCCTGCGCCGGCATGACCCGGATCAGGTTCGACGGTCGGAGCCGCAGCTCCCTCTCAGCCCGTGGCCGGGCTCCCGTGGTGTCCGGTTTCACCGTACGCGCGCCGGTCAGGGCCGTGCAGCCGCCGACCGGTCCGCCGCCGCCGGCCGGGCCTCGTCGGGCAGCGCCTCCCCGCGCAGGACCGCGGCGACGGCGTCGACCGTGACCGCCACCAGCAGCATCCCGTTGCGCCCGTGGCCGGTCGCCGCGACGAGCCCCGCGGGGCCGACCGCGCCGAGCAGCGGGAGGTTGTCGTCCGTGCCGGGACGGAACGAGGCCGCGGTCTCCTCGAGGGCGTAGTCCGCGATGCCGGGCAGGACCCGCTCGACATCGGCGACGAGGTCGCGCACGCCACCGACCAGCACGTCCGGGTCGAAGCCGGCCTCGTACTGCGTCGCGCCGACGACCAGCCGCCCGCCGTCGCGCGGCACCGCGTACACCGGCCGCCCGCTCACCGCCGCGCGGACGGTGCGCGACGGCGGCGGCAGCGACGTCCGCCGGGCCCGCACGCGCAGGATCTCCCCCTTGACGGGCCGGACCCGCTCGGCGAGCACCGGGTGCAGCGCCGCCGACCACGCCCCCGCGGCGACGACCACCCGGTCGGCCTCGAGCACCCCGTCGTCCAGCTCGACCCCCGTCACCCGCACCCCGTCGTCGACCACGCGCTCCACCCGGCGGCGCTCGACGACGACCCCCCGCGCACGGCCCGCGTCCGAGAGCGCCGCGAGCAGCGCCCGGTTGTCGACGGCGAGGTCGTCGGGCACCGCGAGCCCGGCCCGCACCGCCGGCCCGAGCGCGGGCTCGAGACGCCGCACGGCCCGCCCGGACAACCGCTCGACCTCGCGGCCCCAGGCGCGCAGGTGCTCGGCGACGCGGTCGAGGTCGGCGACGTCCGCGGCGTCGAGCGCCACCTGCACCGTGCCCTCCCGGCGCAGCCCGACCGGCCGGCCCGCGTCCTGCGCCACCGCCTCCGCGAACGCCGGCCACCGCGCCAGCGACGCCGCGCCGAGCTCGAGGACCTCCCGCTCGCCGGGCCACGCCTCGCTGATCGGGGCGAGCATGCCCCCGGCCACCCGCGAGGCCCCGGAGCCGGGGTCGGGGTCGACGAGCACGACCTCGCCCGCCACCCGCTCCCGCGCCGCAGCCCAGGCGATCGCGGACCCCACCGCGCCCGCACCCACGACGACGAGCCGGTCCCGCACGGTCACGCACGGTACGCGATAGCGTCGCGACGGTGAGTGCGCCGACCACCGACCGGACCGACCGCCGCGCGCGCCTGCAGGAGGCCCGGCTCTACCTGTGCACCGACGCGCGCCGCGACCGCGGGGACCTCGCCGCGTTCGCCGACGCCGCCCTGCGCGGCGGGGTCGACGTCGTCCAGCTGCGCGAGAAGGGCCTGGAGGCGCGCGAGGAGCTGGCCGCGCTGGAGGTCCTGGGGGCGGCGGCGCGGCGGCACGGGGCCCTGCTCGCCGTCAACGACCGCGCCGACCTGGCCCTCGCCGCCGGCGCCGACGTCCTGCACCTCGGCCAGGACGACCTGCCCGTACCCTGGGCGCGCCGGGTGGTGGGCGACGACGTGCTCATCGGCCGCTCCACCCACGACGCCGACCAGGCCGCCGCGGCCGCCACCGAGCCCGGCGCCGACTACTTCTGCACCGGCCCCTGCTGGCCCACGCCGACCAAGCCCGGCCGCCCCGCTCCCGGCCTCGACCTCGTGCGTACCACCGCCGCCGCGGCACCCGCGCGGCCCTGGTTCGCGATCGGTGGCATCGACCGGGACCGGCTCGGCGAGGTCCTCGACGCCGGCGCCACGCGCATCGTCGTCGTCCGCGCGATCACCGACGCCGACGACCCGGAGGCCGCGGCCCGCGAGCTGCGGGGTGCGCTGGCGCGCAGGTGAGGAGGTGAGCAGGTGAGCAGAAAGGAGCGCTCCAGCACGCTTTTCTGCTCACGTGCGCGGAGCGCACCTCACGTCGCCACGGCCAGGGTGAGCCGCTCGGCGCGCAGGACCTCCTCGATCGGCTGGTAGAGGCTCGTGCCGCCGGCGCGGGTGCAGTCGCCCGTGCCGCCCGACAGCACCCCCAGCGCCGAGCTGCCGGAGACGAACGGGCCGCCCGAGTCGCCGCCCTCGCTGCACGCCGTCGTCAGCACGAGGCCCTCGACGGGGCCGGCGGGGTAGTTGGCGGTGACGTCGACCGCGGTGACCGTGCCGCAGCGCCACCCCGTCGTCGACCCCGAACGGCACACCGAGGCACCGACGGGCGCGGTCGCGACGCCCGTCATCGCGCGCGTCGTGGAGCCCTCCGCGGCCACCGACGGCGTCGGTCGCCAGCCCGGGCCGACGTCGACGACGCCCCAGTCGCCCGTGCGGTCGAACACCGAGCTGCGGATCGGGCCGATCGGCGCGGCGTTGGCGCCGGTGACCTCGCCGCCGCGGTTGGTGCAGTGCCCGGCGGTGACGAGCCGGGGCTCGCCGGTGGAGGTGCGCGCCGAGAACCCCAACGAGCACCGCGACCGGCCGATCCGGATGATGTCGCCCCCGACGAGGTCGTAGACGGGCGGGTCGGCGCGGGGCGTCGGGGCCGCGACGCCCTCGACCACGCGCACCGAGGCGTCCACCCGGCGCGCCTCCTCGACGAACGCGGCACCCCGGGCGTCGCGGGGCTGCGCGCTCAGCGCGAGGACCACCGTGCGCGTCGCTCGGTCCACCCACCAGGCGCTGACGGCCGCCGGCGCGCCCCGCTGCTCGGCGAGCCCGTCCAGGCGCTCCTTGACCGCGGTCAGCTCCGCGTCCGTCGACGCCGGAGCCGCGGGCGCCGCCGAGGCCGCCGGCGCCGGGTCCAGCAGCACCACGGCCACCACGAGCACCGCCACGAGCACCGCCACGAGCAGGCCGCCGCGCCCACGCCCAGCCACGCCCACCCCCTGCACACCCGAAGACCCGTCACTCGACCGTCGGTCGAGACGACGACGGCCGGGCGAACGCTAGATCGTCCGCCCGGCCGTCCGTGGGAGTGGCGCCGAGATGTCAGCCGTTGGTGGCCCCGCCGCCGGACCCGTTCGAGGCCCCCGGCACCAGGTTCGGCAGGACCCCGCCCGGCGAGGTCCGCGTCGTCGGCCGCGAGGTGCTGGTGTCCGGCTGCTGGGTCGCCGTGTCACCGCCCTGCTGCTCGTCCTGCTGCTGCTCCTGGCTGCTCGAGGTGGAGGTCGGCGCGTCGGTGTCCTCGGTCGCCGAGTCCGAGGGGGTCGTGGTGGCCTCGCTCGCGTCGGTCTGCTGACCGAACAGGCTCCCCACCGACGTCCCGCTCGACCCGCCGGACAGCGGTCCGCCGGCCGCGGTCTCGACGCCGAACGTCGCGAGCAGCGCGATGACGAACACGCTGGCCGCGAGGCCGCCGAGGGTGACCCACGTCTTCCAGCCCAGCCCCTTGAGGATGGCCAGCGCGCCCGCGAGCGAGAAGCGACGCCGCGGCGGCTCCGGCTCGAGCGGCGCCACCTGGGTGACGTCACCCGGACCACCGGGTCCACCAGGACCGCCGGGCCCACCGGGACCCGTGGGCCGTCCCGGCTGCCCCATGACCGCGGTCGGGCCGCCGCCGGGCGGCGTGCCCGTCTGGCGGCTCTGCGGGATGAACGCCGTCGAGCGGGCCTCGGTCGGTGGGGCACCGGGCGCACCGGGTGCCCCCGGCGCCAGCGAGGTCGGCGGGCCGTTCGGGTCCACCCGCGCGTGCACGCGGGTCGGGTCGCCGACGCCCTCGGCGCGCAGCGCCACGCGTCCGGGCTGCAGGGGCCGCCCCGGTCCGGTCGGCGGCCCCACGGGCCCCGGCACGCGACGCGTCGGGTCGCCCGGCGGGGTGCCCGGGCGCGCCTGGCGCTGGGAGGGCGGGACCGGGACGCCCGGGCCGGGCGTGGGCGGGCCCATCGGGCGCTGGCCGGGCTGCACCCGGGTGGGCGCCGCCGGACCCTGCGGCGCCTGCACCTGCGCCGGTCGGCCCGCGGCGCGACCGACGGCCGTCGCCACCTTCGTGTTGGCGCCGGCGACGACGAGGCGCTCCTTGACCCGGTCGCGGGTGACCTCGAGCGACTTCTGGTACAGCGCCGCGCCGACCGTGGAGATGATCGACGCGAGCGCGGCGCCTCCGATGGTGCCGACCACGCCGATGAACGACCCGAGGATCGCCGCCGTGGCGGCCGCCAGCGCACTGGCGATGATCTGCGGGAAGGTCAGGCCGAGCCCTTGCGAGGAGGAGGCGTCGGGCTTCTCTTCGGGGTTCGCTGGTGACATGGCTCCCGGACACGGATCGGGGTCAGCTGGTGCGGCCTGGCGTGCCGGCGGGTGCGTCCGCGTCTCTCGACGCACCGCCGACCACACCCGACGACGCCCGTCCATCGTCCCCCGTTGTCCGTGCGTGAGAGCGTTCACCCACGGACCAAGTCGGTCCCCTCCGACCAGCCCAATCGCTCGGCCGAACGGCTCAGGACCCCTCGCCGGAGCGCGGGACGACGGGACGCAAAGGCCCGGGGTGCCCGGTCGGCAGGGCCGAGCGAACCAACGGCCACGAGGCTGCGACACAGACCACGACGAGCGGCCACGTCAGCACGATCTGGGCGATGCCGAGGGCCACGACCTGGTCCGCAGCCCACAGGCCCGTGAACACCACGACGCGCACCGCGTACTGGGCGACCCACACCCAGCTCGCCCGGCAGTAGCCGCGCACGAGGTCCGGGTCGCGGCGCCACAGGGTCGGCCTGCCGGTCAGCGCGCCCACGACCAGCCCGAGCAGGGGCCAGCGGATCGCGATCGAGACGAGCCAGGCGGCGAGGCTGCCGGCGTTGGCGACGATGCGGGGCAGGAAGAAGTCCTGGGCGCGGCCCGTGTACAGCGCGAGGAGGGCCGCACCCACGGCGAGCAGCAGCCCGACGGCCACGGCGCGCGGGCGCTCGCCGCGGCGGTGCCGCCACAGCGCGATCCCCCCGGCGGCGACGACCGCGAGGACCCCGCCGACCAGCACCGGCTGCGCGGCGCCCCGCGCGCCGGCGACGAGCCACCCGACGACGAACGCCACCGACGGCACGGTCGCGTCGAGCGCCTGGCCCTTCCCGCCGAGGATCTCGGTGAAGGGGTTGGGCCCGTGCCCCGCGGGGGCGTCCCCGGCGCGCCCGTCGCGCCGCTGCTCGTCGGGCACGGTCAACCGGTGGTCTCCGGGGCCCAACCCGGCGCACGGCCCTGGCGCGCCATCTCGGCGGTGAACGCCGGCGACGGCGTGCTCGGGCTCGAGATCTCGACCAGCATCCCGTTGGGGTCGGTGACGAGCATCTGGCGCCGGCCGTGGAAGAGGTCCCGCGGCGGCGCGACCAGCGGCAGCCGCAGCCGCCGGGCCTCGGCGTGCACGGCGTCCACGTCGTCGACGACGAAGGTGAGGATCACCCCGGCCGGGTCGGCCCGGTACGGGGGCGGCACCAGCTCGTGGCCGACGGCCCAGATCGCGAGCTCGTGGACGTCGCCGGCGTCGGGTCCGTCGGTGCGTCGCAGCGCCACGTACCAGTCGCTGTCGAAGGCGACCTCGAAGCCGAGGAGGGCGACGTAGAAGTCCCGCGTCTCGGGCAGCCGGTCGGACAGGACGGTGGGGAACGAGCGGCGCATCGCCATGCGTCGGATCCTCTCTCCGGCGGGACCTCCATCGTCGCGCACGGCCGGGCCTCACCCGGTCGGGGGGCCGATCACGTGTCGATCACACGTCGTCGGCCACCGCGAGACGGTCGGTGCCGACGGTTGCCCGGATGACCGCCCAGCACGACTCGGTCAGCTGGGTCGCGAGCTCGTCGCGGGTGGCGCCGTGGGGCTCGTCGAGCCAGTGCGCGCTCGCCGAGTCGACCATCCCGACCAGCCCGAACGCGAGCGGGTGGGCCACCGGGGGCGGGATCTCGGCGCCCAGCGAGCCGTCGACGAGCATGCCCGCGATGTGCGCGGCGACCGTCGCGCGCACGTTCGTCGTGGCCGACTCCCCGCCGGTGCCGAACGAGGTCCGCTTGAGGTAGCGGTAGACGTTGGCGTTCGCCTCGAGCCAGCCCAGGTGCGCCCGCAGCGCCTTCGCGAGCATCTCAAACGGGCGGCCCGACGGTCGCCACACCGGCTCGAGCTCGTGGACCAGCCGTTCGACCGAGCGCGCGGCGATGGCGCTCTGCAGGTCGTCGCGGCCGTCGAAGTGGCGGTACAGCCCGGGCCGTGACACCCCGGCGCGGGCGGCGATCTGCTCGGTGGTGACCTCGGGGCCGTGCTCACCGATGGCCGCCACCGCGGCGTCGACCAGCTCGAGACGCCGGGCCTCGCGGTGTCCGGCCCACCGCGCGGCCCGTCCGTCGACGGGCTCGTGCTCGGTCTCGGACATGGTCCGGTCAGCGTGGCACCGCCGCGGCGGCGCGGCCAGCGCGGACGTGCCCGCCCTCACGGGGATCTCAGGCGCGGTCTCAGCGGCGCGTGCCGACGTGCTCGCCCGCGCGCCCGACCAGCACGAGCACGCAGCCCGCGAGCAGGCCCGCCACCACGGCGCGCCCGCCGTCGGTCGGGTCGGCGAGGGCCACCAGCGACGAGAACACCGTGACCGCCCAGGCGAAGGCGGCGAGCCAGCTGGAGATGGGGCGCAGGCCGGCGACGTCCGAGGTGTCCCGGCGGGCGCGGACGGCCCGCCACGCCGCGAGCACGAACGCGAGGACGACGGCGACGACGACCGCGACGGTGCGCCCGGTGCCCGGCGGCACCAGGCCGACGACCAGCAGCGTCGCCGCGGCCACCAGGAGCGCCGCCAGGGTGACCAGCCACCCGGCCCGGCGCACGCGCACGACACCGTCGTCGGCGGCCGTCCCGATCGGCATGCGCGGCAGCGTAGCGGCGGCCGGGGTCGCGGCGCCGGACGTCGCGTGGTCCCGGACGCCGTCCACGCGACGTCGACGCCTCACCGCACGCGGGTCGACCCGGCGCCGCCCGACGCGCGGAGGTCGCCGGCCTCGTCCCCCGTGCCGTCCCCCGTGCCGTCCCCCGTAACGGCCCCGACCTCCGGGCCGGACGCGAACGCGCGCTCGCGCGCGGCGTACTCCCGCGCCTGGCGGGCGTGCTCCCGCAGGCGCTCCGCGGCGTGGGGTCGCAGGCGCGCCGACTCCTCGTAGACCTCGGCGATCGCGTCCTCGGCCACCGCGATCTCCTCGGCGAGGGTCGCGATCCGCCGCCGCAGGTGCTCGGCGTGCTCGTGGGCCGACCGGCGATCGGTGACGATGTGCCTCTCCACGTGGCGCGGGGTCTCGTCCATGCGTCCTCCGTGGATCCCTGGCGAGCGCCGTGCCGAGGGGCACCGTCTCCCGTTTAGCATGACGCAGCCCCCCGGTTGACGCCCCCAGCCGTCGCGCGGCATCGCCGACAGCCGCCGTTCGGCGTCGGGGGCGCTGTCGCGGGAGAGGCAGGCGTGAGGATGCACGAGGACGGGCCCCCGATCGTGATCGGCGTGGGCGCCTCGGCCGGCGGCGTGGAGGCGCTGCTCGCGCTGTCGGAGAGCCTCGACGCCGACCTGCCGGCCGCCGTCCTCGTCGTGCTCCACCAGCCCGCCGAGGCCCCGACCGTGCTGCCGAGGCTCATGGACAACCGCTGCGCGCTCCCGGTCCGGCACGCCGAGCACGGGGACGCGCTGGTGCCCGGCACCGTCCTGCTCGCCCCGCCGGACCACCACCTGCTCGTCGTCGGCGGTCGGCTGGAGGTCACGCGGGGACCGCGGGAGAACGGGCACCGCCCGGCGATCGACCCGCTCTTCCGGTCGCTCGCGGTCGAGGCCGGCCCGGCCGCGGTCGGGTGCGTGCTCTCCGGGCTGCTCGACGACGGGGCCGCCGGGCTGCTGGCGCTGGTGCGCCACGGCGGGACGGCCGTGGTGCAGGAGCCGGACGAGGCCCTCTACTCCTCGATGCCGCGCGCCGCGCTCGCCCAGGTCCCGGGAGCCATCGTGCGGCCGGTGGCCGAGCTCGGGCCGACGTTCGGCGAGCTCGCGGCACGCCCGGTGATCGGGGGCCGGCGACCGAGCCCCGGGCTCGTGCGCGAGGTGGCGGCCAGCAGGGCGGGAGCGATCGTGGACGACCAGGACAGGGTCCCCGGACCCGCGGCGGGCCTCGTGTGCCCGGACTGCTCGGGGCCGTTGTTCGACCTCAGCGAGGGCAACCTGCTGCGCTTCCGGTGCCGGGTCGGCCACGCGTGGTCGGAGCAGAGCCTCTCGAGCGTGCAGGACACCGGCATCGAGCGGGCGCTGTTCACCGCGCTGCAGGCCCTCGAGGACAAGGCCGACCTGCAGCACCGGATCGCCCGGGCCGCCACCGAGCGGGGCTCCGACCGGACCGCCGGCCGCGCGCGCGAGGCGGCCCACCAGGCGCTGCAGTCGGCCGGCCTGGTCCGTGACCTCCTCGCCGACCGCAAGCCCGGGGACAGCGCATGAGCGAGGACGAGGACGTGGACGAGGTCGAGGTCGGGAACGCCGGCCGGGACGGGGACGGGGACACCGGCAACGGCGTGGCAGCGGTCGCGACCGCGGGCCAGGAGGCCGCGTTCGAGTCGCTGCTCGACTTCCTCAAGGAGAGCCGCGGGTTCGACTTCACCGGCTACAAGCGCTCGAGCATCTGGCGGCGGGTGACCCGGCGCATGCAACAGCGCGGCATCCCGGCCTTCAACGACTACCTCGACCTCCTCCAGGTCGACCAGGACGAGTTCACGCACCTGTTCAACACGGTGCTCATCAACGTCACCGGTTTCCTGCGCGACCCCGAGGCGTGGCGCGAGCTGCAGGCGGAGATCGTCCCGCAGCTGCTCGCGACCAAGAGCCGGGGCGAGTCGGTGCGCGTCTGGTCGGCGGGCTGCGCGAGCGGCGAGGAGGCCTACGGCCTCGCGATGGTGTTCGCCGAGGCCCTCGGCCTCGACGAGTTCCGCCAGCGGGTGAAGGTCTACGCCACCGACGTCGACGAGGAGGCGCTCGCGACCGCTCGGCAGGCGACGTACGGCGAGCGTGAGCTCCAGGCCCTGCCGGCCGAGTGGCGCGAGCGCTACTTCGAGCGCACCGCCGGCCGGTACACGTTCCGCAGCGACCTGCGGCGCAGCGTCATCTTCGGCCGCAACGACCTCGTGCAGGACGCACCGATCGGGCGCCTGGACCTGCTCGTGTGCCGCAACACGCTGATGTACCTCAATGCCGAGACCCAGGCGCAGGTCCTGCGGCGCTTCCACTTCGCGCTCAACCCGTCCGGGGTGATGTTCCTCGGCAAGGCCGAGATGCTGCTGTCCCACGGCCGCCTGTTCCTGCCGATCGACCTCAAGCGCCGCTTCTTCCGCAAGGCCGAGGAGGTCAACCAGGCGGATCGGCTGGCGGCCATGGCCGGGCGGGCCGCGCAGGCCGAGAGCCGTCGCGACGTGCACCTCGAGGACGAGACGCTGCTGTTCAGCCCGATCGCGACGATCGTCGTGACCGCCGACGACGTCGTCGCCAAGGCCAACCAGCGCGCGGAGGCCCAGCTCGGGGTGTCCGCCCGCGAGATCGGGCGCCGCTTCCGCGACCTGGAGATCTGCCACCGCATCACCGGCCTGCGCTCGTCGTACGAGGACGTGCGGCGCCACCGCACGTCGATGTGGCAGCACGAGGCGGAGTACACCCGCTCGACCACGGAGACCCTCGTCTTCGACATCCAGATCGTGCCGCTGGAGGCGCAGAGCGACGACGGCGTCTCGGTCGCGCTGTTCTTCACCGACGTCACCCGTTACCGGCGCATGACCGTCGAGCTCCAGTCGGCCCACCGCCAGGTGGAGACCGCCTACGAGGAGCTCCAGTCCACCGTCGAGGAACTGGAGACCACCAACGAGGAGCTCCAGTCCACCGTCGAGGAGCTCGAGACCACCAACGAGGAGCTCCAGTCCACCGTCGAGGAGCTCGAGACCACCAACGAGGAGCTCCAGTCCACCAACGACGAGCTCCAGTCGATGAACGACGAGATGCGTGAGCGCACCGGTCAGCTGGACCGGGCCAACGATTTCCTGGAGTCCGTCCTGGGCAGCCTGCGGACGGCGGTGATCGTGGTGGACTCGGAACTGATCGTGCAGGCCTGGAACGGCCGGGCGGACGACCTGTGGGGCATGCGCAGCGACGAGGCCCTCGGCCAGCACCTGCTCAACCTCGACATCGGACTCGCGACCGACCGCGTCCGACCGCTCGTCCGGGACGTCCTGCAGGGCCACGTCCCCCGGGAGGATCCCTTGCGCATCGACGCCATCAACCGCCGCGGCCGCTCGGTCAGGCTCGCGATCGCCGTGTCGCCGCTGACGGGCCGGGACGCCCGGCCGGGAGGCGCCATCATCCTCATGGACCACGTCGACGGATCGTCGCCGAGCGAGGCCGGGCCGGAGGACCCGGCGACGTCGTGAGCGAGGCCGAGCAGCGCCGGCACCGGAAGGCCGGCCGAGCGGGCACCCCGGACGCGCGGCGCGTCGCCGACATGCTCGACGACATCTCGACCGAGCTCGAGACGACCAGCCTCCAGGACCGCGGCCGGGTGACCGGCGACGGGGCGGAGGCCACCGAGAACCGCATGGTCCGCGAGACCCAGGCCTCGCTGGCCCGGGCGGCGGCGACGGCGTTGCGCGGGGACGTCGACGAGGTCCTGCGCGTCGCACGCGGGCGCCGGGGAGACGCCCAGCGCGCCAAGGAGCAGACCCGTCGGGGCCGCGCGGTCCGGCCGGCCACTGCGGAGGTCCCCGTCGCCGACCTCGAACGCCTGGCACGGCAGGCCCTCGCGGTGAGCGGGGACGTCGTGTGGGCGGAGATCGCGGTGCCCGTGCTCGAGGGCAGCGTGCTCGAGACGGCGGCCGGACGCCTGCCGTCCGCGACGGCGCGGGCCGTGGCGCTCGGGCCACGGGCCGAGGTGCTGCGGTCCGCCTTCCCCGTCACCGTCGACGAGCCGGGCGCCGACATCCGGTGGCCCGACCTGCGCTCCGCGCACGCGGGCGCCTTCCTGGTGCTCCCCCTCGGCCTCTTCGGGACCCTGACCCTCGCCACCGCGGACGCCCTCGACGACGCCGACCGCGCCGTCGCCCGCGAGATCGCCGCCCACGCCGCCGCCCTGCTCACGCGGGACGGGGTCGCCGTCGCGACCCGCACGGCGGCCCGCGCGCGCTCGCTGGTGGTCACAGCGAGCACCCTGCTCGCCCGGCAGCACGAGCTCGACCCGTCGGAGGGCCTCGACGCCCTGCTGGAGCGGGCGGTGTCGGCCGGGACGACGGTCCTCGACAGCGCCCGCCGCGTCGTCGACGAGCTCGGCCCGCCCACCGACGACGGGACGCCGCGGGCGCCCGAGCCCGCGACGCTGCGCCGGGCCGTCGCCTACCTCGAGGAGCACGCGGCCGGGGAGGTCGACGTCGCGGACGTCGCCGCCGCCGCGGGCCTCGGGGTGCGCGGCCTGCAGATGACCTTCCGCCGGTGGCGCAGCACCACCCCGCTCGGTCACCTGCGCGACATCCGCCTCACGCGCGCCCACGAGGAGCTCCAGGCCTCGGACCCGCGCGAGACGACGGTCGCGGACGTCGCCCACCGCTGGCACTTCACCCACCCCGGGCGCTTCTCGGTGACCTACCGCCGGCGCTACGGCTGCTCCCCCAGCGAGACGCTGCGCGCCTGACCCCTGTCCCGGTTCGCACGGCGGCACTACCGTCGAGCCTCGTGAGCCGGGAGGTGGAGGCCGCGCGCCGCCGCTTCCTGCGCTCGGGGCGGGACGCGGTCGGGCCGGGCGTGGTCGCGCCCGCGGTGCTCGCGTCGTGGGAACGCTCCGCGGGCATCGACCTGCAGCGCCTCGCCGCCGCCGTCCCCGACGGCACGGGTGGGGCGCCGCCGGGCGCGGCCCGGGTGCTCGACGAGGTCCACACCCGTCACCCCGACCTCGACGCCACCGTCCTCGTCGTCGGCCGCGACGGCGTGGTGCTGCGGCGTCGCGACGGCGAGGAGTCGCTCGCCGAGATCCTCGACGCCCTCGACCTCGTGCCCGGGCGCCGCCACGGGGAGCGCGACGTCGGCACCACCGCGGCGGCGGTCGCCCGGCACGAGGGCGTCGCGGTGACGGTCGAGGGCCCGGAGCACCTGCACCCCGCGCTCGGGGTGCTCGCCGCGGCCGCGGCGCCGGTCGAGCCGGGCGAGCTCGCCGTCGTCGTCGTGCGCCACGCCGCCGAGGGCGCCGCGCGCGACCTGCCGCTGGCCCGGGCGCTCGCGCGCGAGATCGCCGACGAGGACGCCCGGGCGCGCCGCGGCCGGATCCTCGCGGTGCACGACGCGCTGGCCGCCGAGGCCGCGGGCGGGGCGGTCTGGGTGGTCGCGACCGACGGCGACGACGTCGTCCTCGGGGCGGGCGCGCGCCGGCTCCCGCCCGCCGACCAGCAGGTCCTCGCCGACCTCGCCCTCGCCGGCCTCGCCCTCGAGCGCCCCGGGGCGCCGTACCACGTCGACCTGCCCTCGGGCGGCTGCGCGGAGGTGGCCGTCCGGGAGGTCCGCCACGAGGAGCGCCTGGTGGGCTGCGTCGTCGGCGCCGGGCCCGCGGTCGACGAGCAGGGCCGGCGCGAGGCCGAGGCGCGCCGCCGCCAGGGCTCGCACGTCGCCCCCACCCGCCGCCGCGACTTCGCCGCCGACCTGCGCGGCGCCGGCTCCGAGGAGCGGGCGCACGCGGAGGCCCGGGTACGCGCCAACCGCGACCTGCTCACGCCCTCGCTGCGCGCCCGCCAGGAGCTCGCCGCGAACCTCGCGCGCCGCCGCCACCAGGTGCTCGTCGGCGAGGCCGGCGTCGGCAAGCGCACGATGGCCGTCGAGCAGTTCGGGCGGCTGTACCGCGACGGGGCGGTCACCGTCATCGCGACCGACGCCACGGACGCCTCCGGCGACGGGGTCCGCGCCGCCGCGCCGCTCGCCCGCCTCGTGCACCGGCCGCCGTCCCGCCCGCACCTCGTGGTGCTCCGCGGTCTCCAGGGCGTGACCCCGCTCGTCGCGCGTCGCCTCGACGAGCAGCTGCGCCTGCTGCTCGCCCGCACGGGCGACGTGGTCGTCGTGGCGTGCCTCGACACGGCGTCGGTGGACACCAGCCGCCCCTACGGCCTGCTGCTGCGCCACTTCCACGAGACCGTGCGCATCCCCGCGCTGCGCCACCGCGCCGACGAGCTCGCCGACCTCGCCCTGTCGGTGCTGCGCTCGATCGGCGGCGGGCGCTCGCTGCGGCTGTCGCACCAGGTGGTGCGGGTGCTCGAGGGCTACGCCTGGCCGGGCAACGTCAGCGAGCTCGAGGACGTGCTGCGCTACGTCGTGGCGCGCAAGCCCGTCGGCGTCATCCAGGCCCCCGACCTGCCCGCCCTGTGCTTCACCCGCCGCGCCCCGCGCCTGTCGATGCTCGAGACCGCGCAGGCCGACGCGATCATCCAGGCCCTCTACGAGGCACGCGGCAACCGCTACCAGGCCGCGGCGATGCTCGGGATCGCCCGGTCCTCGCTCTACCGCAAGATCGACGCCTTCGGGATCAGCTACATCGCCTAGGTGCCTCCGGCAGGTGAGCGCACCGGGTGTCCCGGACCCGGGTCACTGATCGTCGGCGGCGGCATCGGGCCGCCGCGGGTGGTCCCAGGATGGGACAGGCGACTGTGGCCCGCGCCACTAGCGTCGGAGCACGGCGGCCCGCGGGGGAGCGGCCGGGCCGCCCGGCAGCGCGAGCGACGAGGAGCGGCGATGAAGGCACTGGTCTACCACGGTCCCGGCAACAAGGCCTGGGAGGACGTCCCCGACGCCACGGTCCAGGAGCCGACCGACGTGGTGGTGAAGGTCGAGACCACGACGATCTGCGGCACCGACCTGCACATCCTGCAGGGCGACGTCGCCGCGGTGACCGACGGGCGCATCCTCGGCCACGAGGCGGTCGGGACGGTGACCGCGGTCGGCGACGCCGTGCGCGGCTTCTCGGTCGGCGACCGCGTACTCGTCCCCGCGATCACCAAGTGCGGGCGCTGCGAGTACTGCCAGCGCGGCATGCCGTCGCACTGCCAGACGGTCGGCGGCATCGGCTGGATCTTCGGACACCTCATCGACGGCACCCAGGCCGAGTACGTCCGCGTCCCCTACGCGGACACCTCGCTCTACGCCGTCCCGCCCGAGGTCACCGACGAGCAGGCGATCTTCCTCGCCGACTCGCTGCCCACCGGCTACGAGGTCGGCGTGCTCGCCGGCAACGTGCGCCCCGGGCACACGGTGGCCGTCGTCGGCGCCGGCGCGGTGGGCCTCTCGGCGGTGCTCACCACCGGCCTGTGGGGCGCGTCGAAGGTCATCGCGATCGACTCGAACAAGTTCCGCCTGGAGAAGGCGCTGGAGTTCGGGGCGACCGACACCGTCGAGGTCGGCCCGGGGACCGTCGGCGACGTCGTCGCGCTCACCGACGGGCTCGGCGTCGACGTGGCGATCGAGGCCGTCGGGTACCCGGAGACCCTGCTGACCGCGGCGTCCCTGGTCCGCCCCGGCGGCACGATCGCCAACGTCGGTGTGCACGGCACGCCCGTCGAGCTGCCGATGCAGGACATGTGGATCAGCAACGTCACGCTGACCATGGGCCTCGTCGACACCGTGTCCATCCCGACCCTGCTCAAGATGGTCGCGTCCGGCCGCATCCCGGCCGAGAAGATGGGGACCCACCGCTTCACGTTCGACCGGATCGACGAGGCCTACTCGGTCTTCGCCGACGCGGCCGCGAACCTCGCGCTCAAGGTCGTCATCACGCCCTGACCCGCGCCGTGGACGCTCGTCGGGCGCCGGTCCCCAGCCCCGGGCCGGCCCCCGACGTGGTCTGGTGGTGCTCCCCCGTGGCAGCGAACGCGCTGTTCGCGGCTTCTACGCGTCCGAACGCCGCGGTGATCACGCGTCAGAGCAGGACGACGAGCGTCGCGAGCCCGACGGCGAGCAGGAGCAGGAGCCGCCCGACCCACGACACGACGGCCGCCTGCGACGCCAGCCGCGTGGCGACGACCTCCGGGTGGTCCTCGGGCTCGGTCACCGACCGCGGGCCGGACGTGGGCGCCGGCACGGGCGACGGCGCGGGCGACGGCGCGGGCGACGGCACGGTCGGACGCGCCGCCGGCGTGCGCGGCGCCGGGACGGCGACCGGCCCGTCGACGATCGTGCGTGCCTCGATGATCATGTGCTCTCCCCGCGGAGTCTCGGTGCTCGCGGGGGACGTCGGCCCAGCTCAGGAGCTCGTTAGCGGATCTCCACGCGGTTCATCCCATGGGGTGGCTCGCGTTTCGGACCCCGTCCGACCGTCACCCGCGGTGGCGCCTCAGGGACCCGGCACCCGGGCCGGCGCGGTCCAGTCGAGGATCTTCTCCGGCAGCGGGGCGACCGGCGGCCTCGACAGGTCGAGACCGAAGACGTCCATGAGGAACTCGCGGAACTCGACGTCGAACGGCTCCTGCGAGGTCGCGATGAGCCCGAGCGTCCGGGCGGGGTCGTCGGCTTCCATGACCATGATCTCCATCGGCCCGCCGGCCGTGTGGTGGACGAACACACCCTGACGGACCACACCCTGCCGGGCCCGCGCCGCGGTGTACTCCTCGCTGCGCGCGCCGCCGAACGAGCTGATCGCCTCACGCCACTTCTCGTACTTCTCCGGCGGGATGGGCTGAGCCATCACGATCATCGGCATCGGGCGCTCCTCGGGTCGCCGCTCGGGTGCGACCGAGTGTGGCGCCGCCGACCCGGGCCGGCGGCGAGCTTCACCCGATGCGAGCAGCGACGACGCCTCGGCACGACGAGCGCGTCCCGGGCCGGTCACGCCACCGGCCGCGTCCGTTGCTCCTCGTGCCAGGCCAGGGTGCGGGCGAGCCCGGCCCGGAGTGCGGTGGTGGCTCGCCAGCCCAGGGCGGCCGCGGCCGGGCCCGGGTCGACGACGTGGGCGAGATCGTGGCGGCGGTCCTCGGTCTCGCCGAAGCCGAGGGGCCCGTGGTGGCCGGCGAGGTCGGCCAGGGTGCGGACCACCTCGGCGATCGAGGACGTGCGGCCGGACCCGACGTCGAGGACGAGGCCGGCGGCGCCGGGCGTGGTCGCGGCGCGCACGAACGCGTCGCAGACGTCGTCGACGTAGACCCAGTCGATCATCCGGGTGCCGCTGCTCAGGGCGGGCGTGGTGCCCTCGAGCAGGCAGGAGCACACGTAGGGCACGAGCTTGCGGGTGTCCGGCTGGTCGGGGCCGTAGACCATCGCGAGGCGCAGCACCGTCACCGGGAGCCCCCACTGCGCGTGGAACAGCCGTGCGTAGCCGGTGGCGGCGCTCTTGGCCGCCGCGTAGGGCGAGACCGGCGGCTCGTCACCCCGCGGCTCCTCGACCGAGCCCGCGAGCACGACCCGGCACCCGGGCACGTCGTGCGCGGCGGTCATCACGGCGACCGCGGCGTGGGTGTTGGCCTCGAGCATCGGCAGCGCGAGGGCGCTCTCCCGGTCGCCCTGGACGAGGCTCGCGAGGTGGAGGACGGCCGCGGGGCGGACCCGCCCCACGACCGCGGCGACGTCCTCGTCGTCGGTCAGGTCGCCGCGGTGCCAGGTCAGGTCGGGCAGGGTCGCGACGTGGGGTCGGGGGTCGCGCGAGAGCGCGTGGACCTCGGCGCCGAGGCGCAGCAGGCGTCGGCACAGGTGGCGGCCGACGAAGCCGGTGGCGCCGGTGACGAGCACGCGCCGGCCCCGGAGCTCGCGGATCGGGTCGTCGTCACCCTGCGGGGTGGGCGCGGGGATGGACAGGGCAGGACGAGAGGCAGGCCGGGGGGCAGGCAGGGACATGGTCGAGTGCGCCTCAAGGAAGCGTGGCCCGCGGTCGGGCCGGTGGACGTGGTCGGTGCGACGGGGCACCGCGACCTGCTGTCCGCACGCGCGGCGCGGGACCACCCGGGCGGGTGGCCGGGTCAGGTGGCGAGCCCGACCGTCAGCGGCGGGCCGCGACGGGGACGGCACCGGGTGAACGCGTGGTCGTCGTGTGGTCGGGGCCGGTCCGGGCGCGCGGGCAGCAGCGCCGGGCCGGTGGAGACCGCCACGGGCAGGCGCGCGACGACGGCCGCCGCCGTGATCACCGTGGTGGCCACGAAGGCCACGATCGGCTCGCTGCCGGCGACGACGGCCACGAGCAGCGCCACCGCGAGCTGGATGGTCAGCCCGGACAGCTCCTCGGGCACGTCGTGGGAGTGCGGCAGCAGGCCCCCGGTCGCCTGGGCCAGCTCCCCGACGCCGTGGGCGACGGGCTGGACCACCACCGCGACGTTGACCAGGAAGAACAACCCGCGCAGGCGGCCGCGCAGCATCCACCGCAGCAGGCCGACGGCGACGGCGACCAGGACCAGGCTCAGGGTGTGGTCCGGGCGCTCGCCCGCGAGCACGTCGAAGGTCCCGGCCACCGCGACCACCGCGAGCGAGGAGGCCACGAGCGCCCACGAGCCCACGCGCGACGGAGGCACCGTCGCTCCTCGCGGTCGCCTGTACCCCATGACAGCGACGGTAGCAGTCCCGATGGAGTGGCACCGTCACGGATAGTGACCGTCGACAGCACCCGGTGGTGGCCACCATCGCTCGACACCCGGGGGTCCGCGGGGACGGGTGGCTAGGCGACGTGCGGTCGGCCCGGTCCGGCACCGCTCGTGGCGCGCTCCCCGCACTGCTCGTCGACCCACCGGGCGACGTCGACGACCTTGATGTTGGAGGCCTGGGACGCCTCGACGAGGCGGGCGAAGGCGGCGTCCTCGTCGAGCCCGAAGCGCTCCATCATCACGCCCTTGGCGCGGCCGATGAGGTCGCGGTTGGCGAGGGCCCGCTGCAGGCAGGCGGCCTGCTCGGCAGCGAGCAGCAGCATGCCGGCGTGCAGGGCGAACACACCGGCGGCCCGGCGGGCCTGCCCGTCGAACGCGTCGGCCCGGGAGCCGTAGAGGTTCAGCGCCGCCCGCGGGGCGCCCTCGACCTCGAGCCGCACCGAGATCATCGACCGGTGGCCCGCGTCGAGGACGTGCTCGCTGAAGGTCGGCCACCGCGCGCCGTCCGATCCGGCGAAGTCCGCGGCGACCACGGTGCCGTCGGGCGGGGGGTCGTCGAGGACCTCCATCGCCGGCCCCTCGTGCAGCTCCCGTTGCAGCGCGTCGAGCTCGCCGATCGGCGCGGTGACACCGTCGAGGGTGGAGGGGTGGGTGTCGGCCGGGGTCAGACCCACGGTCGACGCCTCGGGCACCGCAGCGACCGCGGCGGCCACGATCCGCTCCACGGCCTCGGCGTGGTCGCGCACACCGGACCGGCAGTTGAGCTCGCGGCAGGCGCGGCGCAGGTGCGCGACGAGGGCATCCGCGGTCATCGTGACCGCCTCCGTCCGCTGGGAGCGGCGGACCACGCGGGGTGGTCCCGGCAGAGCCGAGCGACATGCGCTGCGTTCTGCCCCAGGCCGTCTGTCGGCGGTCGAGGACGCACATGAAGGACGATCTGTCGGGGCGACGGCCCCAGTACGCCGTGCGCCCCGCCCTGATGGTCGAGACATCGAACGAACGCCTTGTTCATTCGCCGATGGGAACCGACTGTCCTCGGCCCGTGACGGTCGGGTCAAGGGCCCGCGCGGGCTGTTCATCGCCCCGTGGGCCTCAGCGTGCCCGGCCGCGCTCGTCCCCGAGACCCCCGCGCGCGCCCCCGCCGCCCGCCGAGCGCGTCGAGGCCGGGTGTCCTCGACGGTGGCTGCGCGGCGCCCGGGCGCGGCGGCGCTCGACGGCCTCGCTCGTGAGCCACGCGGCGACGTCGACGAGCTCCGTCTCCGTGTCCCGGGACGAGCGGACCAGCATGCGGAAGGCCTCCTCGCCGTCGACGGCGAAGCGTTCCATGAGCATGCCCGTGGCCTGGCCGATGACGTCGCGGGTGTCGATCGTCCGCTGCAGGTCGGAGGCCTGCCGGCTGCCGTGGAGCAGCAGGGCGGCCTGGAGACCGAAGAGGCCGGCGGTCAGGCGCGCCGCGTCGTCGAAGGTGTGCGGGCGGCCGGCGTAGAGGTTGAGCGCGGCCCGGGTGTCCTCGACGCCGACGAGCTGGGTCGACAGGACCGAGCAGTAGCCGGCCTCGACCGCCGCCGGGGCGAAGTGCGGCCATCGGGACGCGTCGGGTCCGGCGAGGTCCTCGGCGGTGACGACACCGTCGTCCGGGGCGTGCTCCATGGCGTCGATGCACGGACCCTCGTGCAGCTCGCTCTGCAACCGGTCGAGCTTGCTGATCGTCTCGGTCGTGGGGCTGCGGGAACTGGTCCTGCCGTCCTCGGTCATCGAGATGCCGCCGGCGTCGGCGCCGGGCACGGTGGCGACCGCGGTGAGGACGATCCTGGTCAGGGTCGTCTCCAGGTCGCGGATGGAGCACCCGCCCACCAGGTCGTGGGCGGCGGTGCGCAGGGTGACGACGAGCCGGTCAGGGCTGGACACGACGGGCCTCCAACGGCCAGGCGGAGCACACGGGACGGCCGATGACGATCGCCCGCTCCTACCCGGGCGGCCGCCCGCCCAACCGTCGTCGCAGCGCGGCCTCGGTGGCGTCGTCGAGGGCGACGACCTCCCGGGCGGGCACGAGGAGCGGGGCCTCGCCCCTCTGCGGTGGGGGCTCGTGGTCGCCCGCGGCCGCCGGTGCGCCCGTCGGGAACCGGCCCAGCGCGAGCCGCCGCTGGAGCGCCAGGCGTCGCCGCCGGTCCCGCGAGCACTCGCGGACCAGCTCGGCCTCGGCGACGGTGTGGCGCGCCGCCTCGAGCGCGTGGTCGACGTCCGCGAAGTCGGCTCGGTGCACGGCGGGTGGTCCTTCCCTGAGCGTGTCGTCGCGGGGTCACCGGGATGGTGCAGCACCGCGACGCTCCGCGCTGACCGGTCCGCGCGCCACCGCGCGGCTCGCTCGACGAGTCCCCACCCGGACAGGCTCGGCCGGCCTAGGCGAACGAGGCGACGGGATCGCCGACGGCGCCGTCGTCGGGGACCACGCCGAGCCCGGGACCGGTCGGCACCCGGATGCGGCCGCCCTCGACCCGGACCGGGTTCGCCGAGTCGTAGTGCAGGCCCACGTAGGGTTCGGCGAGCCACACGCCCTCGAGCAGGCGGGGGTGCACGGTCGCGGCGACGTGCACGCAGGCCGCCGCGATGAGGTCCCCGCCCCAGGAGTCGTCGCAGGTGTGGGGCAGCGACCGTGCCTCGCAGACGTCGCGGACGGTGGCCATGGTCCCGAGGCCGCCCAGCCGGGTGACCTTGAGGCCGAACCCGTCGCACACCCCGAGCGAGATCGCCCGCAGCACCTCGCCGAGGCCCTCGGCGCTCTCGTCCAGGTAGACCGGGTGGTCCAGCTGGGCGCGGATCGCGGCGATCTCCTCCACGGTGTGGCAGGGCTGTTCGAACACGAACGGGATGTCGGCGCACTCCCGGTCGATCCGCAGGACGTCGCGGGTGAGCAGCGCCCGGTTGGCGTCGACGACGAGCCGTGGGCAGCCGGTCGCCTCCCACACCTTCCGGATCACCTCGATGTCGATCTCGACCGGCCGTCCACCGATCTTCACCTGGAGCCGGGGGTAGCCCTCGGCGATCTTCTGCGCGGCGACGCGGGCGGTCTCGTCGGGGTCGTCGAGCGTCAGCGACCAGTACGAGTCGACCCGATCGGTCGTCGCGCCGCCGAGCATGTCGCACACCCTCAGGCCGTGGGCCTTGCCGAGCAGGTCGTGCACCGCGATGTCGATCGCGGCCTTCGCGTAGTCGTGGCCGTGGAGCAGCCCGTGCAGCGCGCGCCGGACCGCCGCGGGCCCGGTCACCGTCCGGCCGATCAGCCCCGGGGCCATCTGGGTCAGGGCCGCGCGGGCGCCGAGGGCGTGGGCCGGGGCGTGGGTCGGGCCGATGGGGCACGTCTCGCCCCATCCGGAGAGCCCGGTGTCCGACACGACCTGCACGACCGTCGAGTCCAGGGCGGTGGGGGCGCCCTCGGACATCCGGTAGGCGGGGCCGTTCGACGGCAGGTCGACCTGGTAGAGGTGGATCTCGGCGATCCGCACGGTGCTCCTCCCGATCCGCGTGTCGGTGTCGTCGATCGCCGGCGAGGCGTGACGCCGGTCCGGTCACTCGACGCACGCCTGATGGCCCCTGTGCCCCGAGGCGTGGTCCCAGGACCTCGAGAGCGAGGCCGACCAACACACCCTTCCGTGTTCAGGCGCGCAGTGCCGGGCCGAGCAGTAGCCCGCCGTCGATGACGAGCTCGGAACCGGTGACGAAGGCGGCGTCGGGGGAGGCGAGGAACAGGAGTGCGCGGCTGATCTCGTCCGGCTCACCGAGCCGCGGGACGGCGAACGGCTCGGGGTCGAAGACCTCGGCGATGGCCGGCACCCCGTCGGCGAGCGGCTCGGTGATCAACGGTGTGGCCACCACTCCCGGCGTCAGCGACACGACGCGGATGTCGTCGCGTCCCAGCTCCAGCGCGGCGGTCCTGGTCAGTCCGCGCACGGCCCACTTCGCGGCGACGTACGGTCCGAAGGCAGCCGTGCCGACGTGGCCCATCGTCGAGGCGACGGTGACGATCACCCCGCCGCCACCCCGGCGCATCGAGGGTGCGACGGCTCGGATGCCGAGCGCGGTGCCCGTGACGTTCACGGCGGTGACGGTGTCCCACAGCCTGCGGCCGGCGTCCTCGAGCAGCGTCGGCGGGTGCTGCACCCCGGCGTTGGCGACCAGGACCGAGACGGGCCCGAATCGCTGCTCGGCCGCCGCGACCGCGGCCGCCCACTGCTGCTCGTCGGTGACGTCGAGTCGGACCGCGAGCGCCCTCTCCCCGAGCTGCTCGGCCAGCGTGACCCCGGCCGCCTCGTCACGCGCAGCGATCACCACGGCCGCACCCTCGCGGTGGAACGCCTGCACGTGGCTACGCCCCATCCCGCCGGTCGCCCCGGTCACGAGCACCGTCCGTCCCTCGAAGCGTCGCATCGTGCCCTCCTCGATCCACGAGGTGAGTCGGTCCGCTCGCCTCATGTCGAGGCAACCATGCCCAGAGAGGTGAGTCAAGCGGCTCGCCTCTCGGGCCGGCTCCCGGCAGGATGGTCGCCATGCACGGGAACGAGTCGGCGCCGGCAGGATCGTCGGGAGCGGCGCGCTACCACCGTGACCTGGCCCGGAGGAATCGGGAGGCGCTGCTGGGCGCTGCTCGTCGGCTCTTCCTCGATCTCGGTTACGACGGCACCTCGCTGGCGAAGGTGGCTGCCGAGGCCGGGGTCTCGCGGGCCACGCTGTTCAAGCAGTTCCCGACCAAGGCCGAGCTGTTCAGCGCCATGGTGACCACGTCGTGGGCCATCGAGGACGAGCAGGCCCCTCCCGTGCCCGGTGACCCCGTGGCCGCGCTGACGACGCTCGGCACCCGGTACGCGGACCTGTTGACCCGGCCCGGCATGGCCGACCTGTTCCGCATCGTCATCGCCGAGCTCCCGCGCTTCCCCGAGCTCGGGCGCACGCACTTCGACCTGGGCAAGATGCCGTTCTTCGACTCGGTGCGCGACCACCTGCTCGCCGAGCAGCACGCCGGCACCCTGCAGTTCGAGGACGCCGACCTGGTGACCACCCAGTTCCTCGGCATGATCGCCAACTACGTCCTCTGGCCCCGGATGTTGCTGCTCGACTGGGACCCGGACGCGGCGAGCGTGGCGCGTGCGGTCGAGGAGGCCGCCCTGACGGTGCACGCGCGGCACGCGGTGCCGGAGGAATCACGCAGCGCGTCTCCCCGTTGACCTGGAGCCGGCGCGGGGAATCGAACCCCGGACCTTTCGCTTACAAGGCGAGCGCTCTGCCGATTGAGCTACGCCGGCACGCGGGCCATGGTACGGAAGCCGGGCCCGCACGGAGACCCCGCCCACAGGGGCGGGGCCGTAGCCTCGTGCGTCGGTCGGTGGGTGGGCGGGGGCCCCGGCGGGCCGGGTCGGGTGGGACGTGACGCACGCTCCCGCCCGGCAACCACGATCCACTCCCACACGTCTGCGCAGGTGGCTGGATGAGGATTCCCGGCGTGCACCGTCCGCGGCCCGAGCACACCGGAGAGCAAGGAGAGGAAGGTCCGCCCGTGGGGGTGGCCCAGCGAGCACGAGGCTCGCTCCGTCGACAGTTCCCCGTCACACCCGACCTGCGGCGCGCCGTGGACGCGCCGACGGTCCGCGACAACCTCCTGCCGGCCGTCCCCGGCCCGCAGGTCGCCGAGGACGCGCTGGTCCTGCGCGTGCTCGACCTCGCCCTGCGCATCGGCGAGGTCCAGCTCGCGACAGGCGCCGGCGCGGCCGTCGCGCACGACACGATGCTCGCGATCGCGCGCGCCTACGGTCTGCCGACCTGCGACGTCGACATCGCGTTCTCGACGATCACCATGTGCTGTCACCGCGGCAACGAGGCCGGCCCGGTGACGACGATGCGCAACGTCCGCTACCGGACGCAGGACTACACGCGCCTGACCGAGGTCGACGACATCATCACCGCCATCGTCGACCGCGAGGAGCCCACGCCCGTCGAGGAGGCGAGCACCCGCCTCGGCAACGCCGTGCGCGCGAACCACCCGTACCCGCGCTTCGTCGCCGGGATCGCGCGGTCGCTGTTCGCGGGCGCGGTCGCGTTCTTGCTCGGTGGCGGCTTCGTCGTCGCCGCGCTCGCCACCGTCGCCACGGGCGTCATCTGGGCGGTCGCGCGCTGGCTGGGCCGCCGTGGGGTGCCGATGTTCTTCCAGCAGATGGTCGGCGCGGCCATCGTGACGCTCAGCGCGACGTCGCTGGCCTGGACCGGCACGCTCGACGACTCACCGGTGTTCGTCATCGCGGCCGGGATCGTCGTGCTGCTCTCGGGCCTGTCGCTCGTGGGTCTCGTGCAGGACGCCATCACGGGCTTCCCGTTGACGGCCGCGGGGCGCGTCGTCGAGGTCGTCATCGCGTCGGCGGGACTGCTGGTCGGCGTCGTCGTCAGCATCAAGCTCATCGGCACGGTGCTGGGGACCGACGCGGGCGCCTACGCCGCCGTCGTGCCGCCGGGGCCGCTGCCGTCGCTGCACCCGCTCTCGCTGGTCGCGGCCGCGGCGGCCGGGATGTTGTTCGCGCTATCGGCCTACGCGCCGTGGCGGTCGCTGCCGCTCGCGGCCCTGGCCGGGGCGACGGCGTGGGCCGCCTACGCGGTCCTCGGCCTGGTCGGGGCCGGCGAGGTCGTCGCCGCCGCCCTCGCCGCCGCGGCGCTGGGCCTCGTCGCGATGCTGCTGCCCCGCGCACTGGGTACACCCCCGCTGGTGCTGGTGATTGCCGGGATCACGCCGCTCCTCCCAGGTCTGACGATGTACCGCGGGTTCTCGCAGCTCGCGTACGGCAGCGTCGCCCAGGGGGCGGTGACGATCCTGCTGGCCCTGACCTTCGGTCTCGCCCTCGCGGCCGGGGTCTCGGTCGGGGAGCAGATCGGCTGGCCCCTGCAGCGGCTGGTCCGCCGTCTGCTGTTCGGAGTCACCGCGGAGGACAGAGCACGTGACGCACACCGAGGACGCCCCCGGGTCTTCTGACCTGCTGGTGGTGGCCAACCGGTTGCCCTTCGACCTCGACGACGACGGCGAGTGGCGCCGCGCCCCGGGAGGCCTGGTCACCGCACTCGAACCCACGCTGCGCTCCCGTGGCGGCGCGTGGGTGGGGTGGCCGGGCAAGCCCGACGCGGCGCCGGCGCCGTTCGACGACGAGGGCATGGCCATCCGCCCGGTGTCGATCAGCGCCGACGAGGTCGCCGCCTACTACGAGGGCTTCGCCAACGCGACGCTCTGGCCGCTCTACCACGACGTCGTGGCCCGGCCACGCTTCGAGCGCTCGTGGTGGGAGGCCTACCGGACGGTCAACGAGCGCTTCGCGGAGGCCGCCGCCGACGCCGCCGCGGAGGGGGCGACGGTGTGGGTGCAGGACTACCAGCTCCAGCTCGTCCCGCGGATGCTGCGCGAGCGGCGCCCGGATCTGCGGATCGGCTTCTTCCTGCACATCCCCTTCCCGCCCGCCGAGCTGTTCGCCCAGCTGCCGTGGCGGCGCCCGGTGGTCGAGGGCCTGCTGGGGGCCGACGTCGTCGGGTTCCAGACGGTCGGGGGCGCCGAGAACTTCCGCCGCGTCGCCGCCCTCCTCACCGACGCGACGGCCGACGACGCCCCGATCACCGTCGACGGCTCGGCGGGGCACGTCACCGCGCCGGACGGGCGCACGATCACCATCGGCGCGCACCCCATCTCCGTCGACGCCGGGCACCTCGACGAGACCGCCCGCGACGAGGCGGTGGCGCAGCGGGCCGAGGCCCTGCGCCACGAGCTGGGCGACCCGCGCACGGTCCTGCTCGGCGTCGACCGCCTCGACTACACCAAGGGCATCGACGTCCGCCTGCAGGCGTTCGCGGAGACGCTCGAGGACGGGCGGCTCGACCCCGCCGAGACGGTGCTCATCCAGGTGGCGACGCCGAGCCGCGAGCGCGTCGAGCACTACGCCGAGATGCGCGACGACATCGAGCTCACCGTCGGGCGCGTCAACGGCGAGTACGGCTCGATCGGGCACCCGGTGATCCACTACGTGCACCAGTCGACCCCGCGCGACGAGCTCGTCGCCTTCTACCGGGCCGCCGACGTCATGCTCGTGACGCCCTACCGCGACGGCATGAACCTCGTCGCCAAGGAGTACGTCGCGTCCCGCCCCGACGGCGACGGCGCGCTGGTGCTCTCGGAGTTCACCGGCGCCGCGGACGATCTGGGCGCGGGCGCGTTCCTCGTCAACCCGCACGACATCGACGCCGTCGGCGACGCGATCGTCACCGCGGCGTCGCTGGACCACGAGGAGGCCCGCCGGCGCATGGGCCTCATGCGCGAGCAGGTGCTGACGCACGACGTCGAGCGCTGGGCCGCCGGGTTCCTCGAGGCGCTGGGCGTCGGGTCCTAACCCTCGCGGGCCGGGCCCGACGTTGCGCGGGCGAGCAGCTCGGTGGGCAGCAGGAGGGTCCGGGAGCGCTGGCGGTCGCCGCGGTCGAGCAACAGCTCGCCCGCGGCGCGGCCCTTGTCCAGGGTCGGCTGGCGGATGGTCGTCAGCTCGGCGCGCTCGGCGGCCGGGACACCGTCGAAGCCGGTGATGCTGAGGTCGCCGGGCACGGAGCGGCCGGCCTGGCGGGCGTGGCGGAGCGCGCCGAGGGCCAGGATGTCCGACGTGCACACCAGCGCGGTGACGTCGTGCTGGGCGAGCAGCTGCTCGGCGGCCGAGGCGCCGGCCGACTCGCTGTGGTCGTAGCGCTCGACCACCGGGACCGTCGACCAGTCCACGCCGGCCTCGCCGAAGCCCTCGCGCAGGCCCGCGAGGCGGCGGCGCTGGACCTCGTAGCGGGCGCGCTGCTGGCGCTCGACGCTCGCGAAGCCGTCGTTGCGCTCGGTGGACAGGCGCATGCAGAGCACGCCGATCCGCCGGTGGCCCAGCCCCGCGAGGTGGCGGGCCATGTCGACCATCGCGGCGTGGTCGTCGATGCCGACGCGGTCGACGTCGGGGACGGCCGTCGGCTGGTCGCAGACGACGACGGGGACCGGGCGCTCGAGCACCGCGTGGAAGTTGTCGTCGTCGTCGGGCATCGAGTACACGACGAACCCGTCGACGCCCGCGCGCGCGACCGCGCCCGGGTCGTCGGCCTCCGGGCTCACGGGGACGAGCAGCAGGCCCGAGCCGTTGTCCTCGCAGGCCAGCGCGAGCCCCTCGAGGAACTGGACGGCCACCGGGTCGCGGAACGCGTACGACAGCGCCTCGGTGAGCAGCAGGCCGACCGCGCCGGCCTTGCGGGTGCGCAGCGAGCGGGCGACGGGGTCCGGACCGGGGTAGCCGAGGCGGCGCGCGGTGTCGAGCACGCGGCGGCGCAACGCCGGCGAGAGCTGGTCGGGGCGGTTGTAGGCGTTCGACACCGTCGTGCGCGACACGCCCAGCTCCGCGGCCAGCGAGGCCAGCGTGGCGGTCCGCCGCGAACGGCGCCCCTCGAGTGCCTCGGCCACCACCCGACGGTAGCGACTGTTTCGATCTAGGGCCACTCCACGCGACCGATGGGCGCCCCGATGCGCCGGGTGTGACCTGCTCGGAGGACACCGAGGGTCCCACCCGCAATCGATAACCGTTATCGTTTGCGATCGACCGACCCGGTTCCGACCGATGAGGAGCGCCCCGTGCCCGTCCGTGCCCGTCCCGTGTCCCTGGTGGCCGCACTGCTCGGAGCGTTGCTGGTGCTGGTCGCCTGCGGCGGCGGGTCCGGAGGGAGTGCCCCCGCGGCGGCACCCGCGCCGGCGCAGACTCCGGGGTCGCCCGCACCGGCCCCGGGGCGCACGCTGACGGTCGTGGCCACGACGAACGTCTGGGGCTCGGTGGCGAGCGCGATCGCCGGCCCGGGCGTCGAGGTGCGGTCGATCATCCAGGACCCGGCCGCCGACCCGCACTCCTACGAGAGCACCCCGGCCGACGCCGCGGCCCTGGCGAACGCCGACCTCATCGTGGTCAACGGCGGGCACTACGACGACTGGGTCGAGCAGATCCTCGCGTCCGACCCGGCCCTGCAGGGCCGCGCGATCGAGGCGTTCGCGCTGCGCGGCGACCAGGCGCAGGAGAACGAGCACGTGTGGTTCGACCCGACCGCGGTGAAGGGCGTCGTCAGCCAGGTGGCCGAGCGCCTCGCCGCCGCCGAGCCCGCTCAGGCCGCCGCGCTGCGCGAGCGGGCGACCGCGTTCTCGGGTCGCGTCGACGAGCAGGCCGCGCGCCTCGCCGCGATCGGGCAGGCGCGCCCCGGCACCCGCGTGGTCGCCACCGAGCCGATCGCGCAGTACCTGCTGGCCACCGCGGGCGTCGCCGACGCCACCCCGCCGGCGTTCAGCGAGGCGATCGAGAACGAGACCGACCCGCCGGCCGCCACCCTCGCGGAGACGAACCAGCTCGTCGCGTCGCGGGGCGTGGACGCGCTGGTGTTCAATCCGCAGACCGAGACCCCGATCACGACCCAGCTGCGCGACGCCGCAACGGGTGCGGGGGTGCCGGTGGTGAACGTGACCGAGACACTGCCCGCCGGGCAGGACTACCTGACCTGGCTCGACGCCACCCGCGCCGAGCTCGCCCGTGCCCTGGGGGCCCCTGCGTGACCTGTTCGTCGAGGTACTGCTCGTGACGCCGTCGATCCGCCTGACCGACGCAGAGGTCCGCCGCGGGGGTCGCACGCTCTGGACCGGGCTCGACCTCGACGTCGAGCCCGGGGAGTTCGTCGCCGTGCTGGGCCCGAACGGCTCGGGCAAGACGACGTTGCTGACCGTGCTGCTGGGGCTGCTGCCGCTCGCGGTGGGGACGTGCGAGGTGGCCGGGCGCGCCCCGCACCGGGGCAGCGCGGACGTCGGCTACGTCCCGCAGCAGACGAGCATGGACGCGCTCACCCCGCTGCGCGGACGCGACCTCGTCGGGCTGGGGCTCGACGGGCACCGCTTCGGCCTGCCGTTCCGCGGCCGGGCCGAGCGGGCCCGGAAGGTGCGCGAGGCGTTGCTGCAGGTCGACGCCCTGGACCTCGCCGACGCGCCGGTCGGCGCGCTGTCCGGCGGGGAGCAGCAGCGGCTGCGGATCGCGCAGGCGCTCGTCGGGGACCCCGGCCTGCTGCTCGCCGACGAGCCGCTGCACTCGCTCGACCTGGCCCGCCAGCGCGCCGTCGTCGAGCTGCTCGAGCGCCGCCGCCGCGAGCACGGCACCGCCGTGGTGTTCGTGACCCACGAGCTCAACCCGGTCCTGCCCGTCACCGACCGGGTGCTCTACCTGGTCGACGGCCGGTTCCGGATCGGCACGCCCGACGAGGTCATGACCTCCGAGACGCTCTCCGAGCTCTACCGCACCGACGTCGACGTGGTGCGCGTGCGCGACCGCATCGTCGTCGTCGGCGCCGAGGACCGCCTCGTGCACACGGGGGGCGGGCCGCGGTGACGTACTCGCTGCTCGACCTGCTCGCGCTCGACTTCGTCCGCAACGCCCTCGTCGCGGGCGTCGTCCTGGCCGTGCTCGCGGGGCTCCTCGGGCCGCTCGTCGTCGGCCGCGGGATGGCGTTCTCGGTGCACGGCACGGCCGAGCTCGCGTTCGCCGGCGGGGCGGGGGCGCTGCTCGTGTTCGGCACCGAGGCGATCGGGTGGGGCGCGCTGATCGGTGCGGTGCTGGTCGCGCTGCTCTTCGGCGCGCTCGGGCGGGCGCAGCGCGAGCGCGACTCGGTGATCGGCGTGCTGCTCTCGTTCGGCCTCGGGCTCGGCGTGCTCTTCCAGGCGCTCTACACGGGGCGGTCGGCGAACAAGTTCGGCCTGCTCGTGGGGCAGATCGTCGGGGTCGACGTCGGCGACGTGCTGACGCTGACCGTCGTCGGGGTGGTCGTGCTGGTGGTGCTGGCGGTGGTCCGCCGGCCGCTGCTGTTCGCGAGCCTCGACCCCGACATGGCCGCCGCCCGCGGGGTGCCGGTGCGGGCGCTGTCGATCGTCTTCGCGGTGCTGCTGGGCGTCACGGTCGCGCTCGGCGTGCAGATCGTCGGCGCCCTGCTCGTGCTCTGCCTGCTCATCACGCCCGCGGCCGCGGCCGCCCAGGTGACCGCCTCGCCGACGCTGGCCTCGGTGCTCGCGGTGGTGTTCGCCGAGATCGCGGTGGTCGGCGGGATCGTGGCGTCGCTCGACGCGGGGCTGCCGATCAGCCCGTTCGTCGCCTCGATCGCGTTCGTGATCTACCTGGTCTGCCGGGCGCTCGGCGCGCTGCGGACCCGGCGACGCGTCGCCGTCGCCACACCGTGAGCTGCGCTGTCCGGGTGACACCGCGCCGCTAGAGTCCGCCGCATGTCCCAGGGCGGCCGGGGTGCCGAGGACGCCGAACACACGCGTCGCACCGCACGCGCCGGGGGATCCGAGGACCGCGGCCTGCGGCTGGTGACGCGGGTGGCGCTCGCGCTCGTCGTCGTCACCCCCAACATCGTCGGCGCGGGCGTCGTGCTCGTCGTCGCGGCCTGGGTGCTCCCGCTCGGCGAGCTGGTCGAGGACGACCCGGGCGCGCTGATGCGCAACCTCGTCGCGTTCGGCGCCTACCTGCTCGCCGCCGTCGTCGTCGGCTCGATCTGGGGTCACCTCCGGATGCGCGTGCCCCGCGCGCCCGGACCGGGGGCCGACGACGCCGCCGTGCGCCGCCACCGCAAGCGTGTGCGCCGCGTGGTGCTGCGCGGGCCGCTGCGGCTCGCGACGGTGCAGACGGTGCTGTGGATCGCGGCGCTCGTGCTGTTCGTGCTCCTCAACGTCTTCTCGAGCCCGCGGCTGGGGCTCTCGGTGGGCATCACCGTCGGGCTGGGCGGCGTCGCGACCGTCGCCGTGACCTACCGGCTGGTCGAGCGGGTGCTGCGCCGCGAGGTCGCGCGCGTGCTCAACGACAAGCCGCCGGCGGGCCGCGTGCTGCCCGGCGTCGCGCTGCGGTCGGTGGGCTCGTGGGCGCTCGGCACCGCGGTACCGCTGGTCGGCGTGCTGCTGGCGGCGGCGGCGTCGCTGGCGTTCGGCGGCTACACCACCGAGCGGCTGGCGCTGGTGGTGCTCGTGCTGGGCGGGGTCGCGCTCGTCGTCGGCTTCCTCGTCACCGTGCTCACCGCGGCCTCGACCGCCGCGCCCGTGCTCGCCGTGCGCCGCGCCCAGCGCCGCGTCGAGGACGGCGACTACGACGCCGAGGTGCCCGTCTTCGACACCACCGAGCTCGGGCTGCTCCAGGCCGGCTTCAACACCATGGTCTCGGGCCTGCGGGAACGGGAGCGGGTGCGCGACCTGTTCGGCCGCCACGTCGGCGAGGACGTCGCGCGCACGGCGCTGGAGAACGACGTCGAGCTCGGCGGCGAGGTCCGCGAGGTCGCGGTGCTGTTCGTCGACCTCATCGGGTCGACGCGCCTCGCCGCCTCCCGCCCGCCGCAGGAGGTCGTCGAGATGCTCAACGCGTTCTTCGCGGTGGTCATCGACGTCGTCGAGCAGCACGACGGCTGGATCAACAAGTTCGAGGGCGACGCGGCGCTCGCGGTGTTCGGGGCGCCGACCGCGCTCGACGACGCCGCCGGCTGCGCCCTGCGCGCCGGGCGGGAGCTCTCGCGGCGGATCGCCACCGAGCTGGACGGGATCGCGGCGGGCATCGGGGTGTCGGCGGGCGAGGCGGTCGCGGGCAACATCGGCGACACCCGCCGCTACGAGTACACGGTGATCGGAGACCCGGTGAACGAGGCGGCCCGGCTCACCGAGGCGGCGAAGGAGATCGACGGCTGCGTGGTGGCCTCGGGCGCGGCACTGTCCCGGGCCGGCGACGAGGCCCAGCGCTGGCGGGTCATCGACGCCCGCGTCCTGCGCGGCCGCGAGGGCGAGACCGACCTCGCCGTGCCGCGCGAGCACGCCGGGGCCTGCGCGGACGAAGGTGGCGAGCTGCTCGAGCGAACGGGGAGTTCGGGCGCGTAGAAGCAGCGAACAGCACGTTCGCTGCTCCTGGTCAGGCGCGCCGGCGCCGCGCCACCTCGGCCAGGGCCACGCCCGCGGCCACCGAGGCGTTGAGCGACTCCACGTCGCCCGCCATGGGGATGGACACCACGCCCGTGCAGGTCTCGCGCACGAGGCGCGACAGGCCCTTGCCCTCCGAGCCCACGACCAGCACCAGCGGACCCCGGGCCGCGTCCGGGCCGGCGACGTCGTCGAGGTCGTCGATGTCGGTGCCCGCGTCGCCGTCGAGGCCCACCGCGACGAGGCCCTCGTCGAGCCAGCTGGTCAGGGTCCGCGACAGGTTCGTCGCGCGCCCGACCGGAATGCGCGCGGCAGCCCCCGCCGAGGTGCGCCAGGCCACCGGCGTCACGCCGACCGACCGACGCAGCGGCAGCAGCACGCCGTGCGCGCCGAACGCCGCCGCCGAGCGCAGCACCGCGCCGAGGTTGCGGGGGTCCTGCACGCCGTCGAGCGCCACGAGCAGCGGCTCGACCCGCGCCAGGTGCGCCCGCTGGCGTGCCTCCTCGAGGAGGTCGTCGGGGTGCCGGTACTCGAACGCCGGCACCGCGAGCGCGAGCCCCTGGTGCAGGGCGCCGTCGGCCATCCTGTCGACGTCGCCGCGCGGCACCTCGAGCACCGAGACGCCCCGCTCGGAGGCCATCTTGATCGCCTCGCGGACGCGGTCGTCGACGTCGATGTTCTGCGCGACGTAGAGCGCGGTCGCCGGGCTGTGCGCGCGCAGGCTCTCGACCACCGGGTTCCGCCCGAGCACGGTCTGCGGGCCGTCCGGGTCCTCCCGCCGCGACGGGCCCCGGCGCGCGGTCCCGCGCTCGTCACCCGCGGGACGGCGGGCCCCCGGGCTGCGCGACGTCGACGCCGACGCGCCGTCCGAGCGGTAGGCCTTGTGGTTCGGGCGCTTCTCGGCGGGCGGCGTCGGGCCCTTGCCCTCGAGGCTGCGGCGGTTCTTGCCGCCGGAACCCTTCGTCGGGCCCTTCTTCGAGCCCGGGTTGCGACGGGCCCCCGGGCGGCGGGAGTTGCCGGCCATGGCGCTACGCACCGTCCTTGAGGGTCCAGGTGGGTCCGTCGGCGGTGTCCTCGACGACGACGCCGGCGGCGGTCAGTTCGTCGCGCAGGGCGTCCGCGCGGGCGAAGTCGCGCTCGGCCCGCGCGCGGGTGCGCTGCTCGAGCAGCGCGTCCACCAGCGACCCGAGGGCCTGGCGGGCGGCGTCGCCCGAGCCGCCGGCGCCGGAGGTCTCCGCCCAGACGACCGGGTCGAGCCCGAGGACGCCGGTCATCGCCCGGACCGCGCCCGCGAGCGCCAGCGCCTGGTCGCGCGCCCCGGCGTCGAGGGCGGCGTTGCCCCGGCGCACGGTCTCGTGGACCTCGGCGAGCGCGGCCGGCGTCGCGATGTCGTCGTCGAGGGCGGCGGCGAACGCGTCGCTCACCCGGCCGACCTCGACCGCGCCGACCCGGTCGTGCACGCGGTGCACGAACGACTCGATGCGGTGGTACGCCGCGGCCGCCTCGGCCAGGGCCTCCTCGGAGTACTCCAGCGTCGAGCGGTAGTGCGGCGCGACGAGGTAGTAGCGCAGCTCCACCGGGCGCACCCGCTGGAGCACGGCCGGGATGGTCAGCGTGTTGCCGAGCGACTTCGACATCTTCGCCCCGGCCATCGTCACCCAGGCGTTGTGCAGCCAGTACTCGGCGAACCCGTCGCCCGCGGCGCGCGACTGCGCGAGCTCGTTCTCGTGGTGCGGGAAGACGAGGTCGAGCCCGCCGCCGTGGATGTCGAAGCGCGGGCCGAGGTAGCGCGTGGCCATCGCCGAGCACTCGAGGTGCCAGCCGGGGCGTCCGCGTCCCCACGGCGTCGGCCAGTCCGGCTCGCCCGGCTTGGCCGCCTTCCACAGCGTGAAGTCGCGGGGGTCGCGCTTGCCGCGCGGGTCGCTGCCCTCGCCCTGCTCCATCTCCTCGAGGCGCTGACCGGACAGCTCGCCGTAGGACGGCCACGTCGACACCGCGAAGTAGACGTCGCCGCCGGCCGAGTAGGCGTGCCCGCGCTCGATGAGCCGCTCGATGAGCTCGATCATCTCGGTGACGTGGCCGGTCGCGCGCGGCTCGATCGACGGCGGCAGGCAGCCCAGCGCGTCGTAGGCCGCGGCGAACGCCCGCTCGTGCGTCGCCGCCCACTCCCACCAGGGCCGGCCGGCGGCCTCGGCCTTGGTGAGGATCTTGTCGTCGATGTCGGTGACGTTGCGGACCAGCAGCACGTCGTAGCCGCTGTGCGTCAGCCAGCGGCGGAGCACGTCGAAGTCGAGACCCGACCGCACGTGCCCGACGTGGGGCACGCCCTGGACGGTGGCCCCACACACGTAGATCGACGCCGTGCCGGCGCGCTGCGGCCGGAACTCCCGCAGCTCGCGTCGTGCGGTGTCGTACAGGTGCAGGCTCACCGCCCGGATCCTACGGAACGCTGGATCCGCCCTGACCGGCCCGTCGGGGGAGCGCTCCTCGCCAACCGATCGATCGTTCGGGAAGCCCCTTCCCAAGGTGTGAGGACGGACATAGAGTCGCGCCAGTCATTCGACGATTTCGCTACGCGAGGAGTGGTCAGCGTTGTCCATCACGTGCCGGACGTCTCTCGTCCGTCAGGCCCCGGGCAAGTACGAGACGGCGACGGTCGAGGTCGACGACCCGCGTCAGGGCGAGATCCGGGTCAAGATGGTCGCGTCGGGTCTGTGCCACTCCGACGACCACATCGCGACCGGTGACATCCCCGTCGGCACCTACCCCTTCGCCGGGGGCCACGAGGGTGGCGGGGTCGTGGAGTCGGTCGGCCCGAACACCCCGGGCTGGGAGGCCGGCGACAAGGTCGTCTTCTCCTTCCTCCCCGCCTGCGGCAAGTGCCGCTGGTGCGCCACCGGCCACTCGAACCTCTGCGACCTCGGCGCCGGCCTCCTCGCGGGCACCCGCTGGACCGACCCGTCGACCCGTCTGCACCTCGAGGACGGCAGCAACGTCGGCCAGATGTGCGGCATCTCGACCTTCTCCGAGTACACGACCGTCGCCGTCGACTCGGCGATCAAGGTCCCGCAGGACACCAAGCTCGAGGTCGCCTGCCTGCTCGGCTGCTCGGTGGGCACCGGCTGGGGCACCGCCGTCAACACCGGCGACGTGGCCCCCGGCGACACCGTGATCATCCAGGGCATCGGCGGCATCGGCGCCAACGCCGTCCAGGGCGCCGCGCACGCGGGCGCCGCCAACGTCATCGCCGTCGACCCGGTCGCGTTCAAGCGCGAGAAGGCCCTCGAGCTCGGCGCGACCCACGCGGTCGAGTCGATGGAGGAGGCCACGGAGATCGCCAAGGGCTTCACCAACGGCCAGGGCGCCGACGTCGCGCTCGTGACCATCGGCATCACCAAGCCCGAGCACGTCGGCGAGGCGTTCGCCGCGATCCGCAAGCAGGGCACCGTCGTCGTCACCGGCCTCGGCGACATCACCGAGATCGGCGTGCCGATCCCGATCGGCGAGCTGACCCTGTTCGAGAAGAAGCTCAAGGGCTCGCTGTTCGGGTCGTCGAACCCGCACGCCGACATCCCGAAGATGCTCGACCTGTACAACCACGGGAAGCTCAAGCTGGACGAGCTCGTCACCAAGCAGTACAAGCTCGACGAGGTCGCCCAGGGCTACGAGGACATGCACGCGGGCAAGAACATCCGCGGCGTCCTGATCTTCGACTGAGGTACACACATCCCGTGACGAACGGTTCCGCGGCCCCGGTGTCCACCGAGCCCGAGGGCGCAGCTCCGCTGCGCTCCGTGCACCAGGACACCGGGGCCGCCCCCGGTCTGCCCACCGCCGGCCCCCTCCCGGTACGCGCGATGATCGACGCGTCCCGCGCCCGCGTCGTCGGGCGCGTGCGCGAGTCGGAGGTCATCGCCGCTGCGCTCGCCGCCGGGCGCAGCATCCTGCTGGAGGGGCCGCCGGGCACCGGCAAGACGACCCTGCTGCGCGCGCTCGCCGAGGGCGCCGGCGTCGGCCTCGAGCTCGTCGAGGGCAACGCCGAGCTGTCCCCGGCGCGCCTCGTCGGCCACCACGACCCCTCCCGCGTGCTGACCGAGGACTACCGGCCCGAGAACTTCGTGCCCGGCCCCCTGGTGCGCGCGCTGACCTCGGGGGCCCTGCTCTACGTCGAGGAGCTCAACCGCGTCCCCGAGGAGACGCTCAACGTGCTGCTCGGCGTGCTCTCCGAGCGACGCCTGCACGTGCCGCGCCTCGGGGTCGTCGACGCCGCGCCGAGCTTCCGGCTGGTCGCGGCGATGAACCCCTCGGACGCCGTCGGCACCGGGCGCATCACCCCGGCGCTCTACGACCGCTCGTGCCGCGTCGGGTTCGCGCACCAGAGCGCCGACGAGGAGACCGCGATCGTGCGCCGGGACCACGGCGTGGTCGACGCCGCGTTCGTCGAGCGGGCCGTGCGCGCCACGCGGGCGACGCGCGAGCACCGCGACCTGCGGCTGGGCTCGTCGGTGCGCGGTGCGCTCGACCTCGTCGCCGTCGCGGCGTCGCTGGCCGAGCTGCGCGACGTGCCGCTCGCGGGCCGGCTCGCCCCGGCCGCCGAGACGACGGGCACCGACGCCGCGCTGGCCGCGCTGTCCGGGCGCGTGCAGATGCTCGAGGGGTCGACGCGGACGGTCGAGGAGGTCGTCGCCGAGCTGTGGGCGGCGAGCGCCCCGGTCGACGAGCCCGGCGCCGAGGACGGTGACCCGGGAAAAGCCTGAGCCCCGACGGGTCGCCGCCCCCGCCGGGGTCGGGACGCTCGCCCGGGGCCCCGCCGCGCGTGGTCACCGACCCCAAGGAGGTCGAGCAGCTCCTGCGCGACCAGGCCCGGCGCACCGAGACGCGCGCCGACCTGCAGCGACGTCACGACGACCTCGAGCAGGTCACCCCGACGGTCGGGGTGCTGGACGAGGCCGCCGTGTCGGGCGCCTACGAGGAGGACCCGGACGCGACCGTCGACCTCCTCGCCGACCTCGCCCGCGCCACCGATCCCGCCCTGCGCGCGGCGGCCCGGAGGCTCGCGGTGCGCCTGCTCGTGCCGCCGGCGCGCGCGGGCGAGACCGAGCGGCGGGGCTCGAGCCGGCTCGCGACCGTCGCCGGCGACGGCCTCGACCTGGACCTCGACGCCACCCTCGAGCGCTCCCTCGAGCACCGCCCGATCCGCGCCGAGGACCTCCGCTGGCGCGGCTGGCGCTCCCCGGGGCGGGCGATCGTGCTGCTCGTCGACGCGTCGGGGTCGGTGGCCGGCAAGCCGCTCACCACCGCCGTGACGACGGCCGGCGCCCTCGCCGCGGGGCTGCGCACCGACGACGAGCTCGCGGTCGTGGCGTTCTGGTCGCGGGCGGTGCTCCTGCGCCACCTGCACTCCCCCGCGCCGGCGTCGCAGGTGCTCGACTCGCTGCTCGACCTGCGCGGCGGGTCCACCACCGACCTCGCCCTCGGCCTGCGCACCGCGCTCGCCCAGGCCACGGCGGCCCGGGTGCCGCACGCCGACGTCATCGTCCTCACCGACGGGGCGTGGAACGAGGGCGAGGACCCGGCACCCGTCGCCGGCGCGTCAGGGCCCGCGCGCGTGCACACGCTCGTGACGGTCGACGACGACGAGGCCCGGATCTCCTGCGCGCGCCTCGCCGCGGCCGGGGGCGGGCGGTCGGTGCCGCTGTTCAAGCCTTCCGACGCCCCGGCCGCCGTGCGGGCGGTGCTGCGGTAGAGCCTGCTGCTCGCCGCGGGGCGGACTCTTCGTGGTGGATGCTTCGGCTTTCGAAGCATCCACGGTGGGGCCACCTCCCGACCCGACCCACCGCCGCAGATCACCCGACACTTCGGGCGCCGCGACGGCCGACGCCCTACGCGGAGCCGCGACGCCGCGCGACATCCGTGGCGTGGCCGTCGAGCAGGGCCGCGAGCTCGTGGCGCAGGCGCGACCGGTCGATCGGGTGGACGAGGACCCGGCGCCCCGTGCCGTCGAGGCCCCACGCGACGCGCCCGACCTCGGTGTCGAGCACGGTGACGGTGCGCGGGCCGCGCCGCGGCACGCCGTCGGCGTCGCGAGCGGTCACCCCGAAGGTCATCGCGCGGTCCGGGGTGCGCGCCCACATCGCCCGCAGGCGCTCGACGTGGTGCGCGGACGCGCCGGCGCGCCGGACCCGGCGGCAGCGGTCGCCGAGGGTCAGGCCCCGGCCGAACAGGGCGTCGGCGGGCAGCGACATCGGCACCCCGGGCGCGGCGCGCACGTCGGGGAGGCGGGCGAGGAGGGCACCGGCGAGGTCGTGGGGGTCGACGGTCTCGAGGAGCAGGCCCTCGGTGTCGAGACGGGCGACGACGCCGAGCGTCCCGCGGGCGGCCGCGAGCGTCGGCTGGGGCGCGCGCCTGTCGGCGAGCACGACGACGTCGAGCTCGCAGGCCGGGCGCGCGAGGACCCCGAGGGCGTCGGCCAGGCCCGGGTCGGGCGCACCGCGGTCGTCGAGCAGCCCCTGCGCGGCGAGGCCTCGCCAAGCCGCGGCGTCGAGGGCGTCGCGCTCGGCGTAGGTGCGGCCGTGGTCGAGGACGTGCAGGGCGGCCGGGCGCGCGTCGAACCCGAGGTGGCGCCAGAGCGCGACGTACTGACCCACGTCGAGCCGGGCGCCCGCGAACCGCGAGCCCAGCGTCATCGGCAGGACGCCCCTCACTCGCCGATCACCGGAGGCGTGGTGGCGGGGAGCGCGCCGGCGATGGCGTCCGGGTCGTCCTCGGAGAGGTAGTCGGGCCGGCGTCGCTGACCGTCGCCGCCCTGCCCACCGACGACGCCCGCCGGCGGGATCATCGGCACCGCGCCGCCGCGACCTTCGGCCGCGGCCGCCCCGGCCGTACGGGCGACGGCGGCCTCCGCGGCTGCCCCGCCACCGGCGCCGACCCGCGCGCCCGGTCCCGGCTCGCCGCCCCCGGCGCCGCCGCCCACCCCGCCGGCTCCACCACCCGAGCCGCCGAGACCTCCCCCGAGCCCACCGCCGGGGCCACCGCCCAGACCTCCCCCGGGACCACGGCCGGACCCCCCGCCCGCTCCACCGCCCAGGCTGCCGGCGCCGCGGCCGCCGGGCGCCTCGCCGGCGCCGACCGCCGTACCCGGTCGCGGACCGCCGACCCCGCCCGAGCCCCCGACCCCGCCCGACCCCGCAGCTCCGCCCGACCCCGGCACGCCGGCGCCCGGCGCGCCGCTCGTCCCCGGGAGACCGTTCGCACCCGGGACCACGCCCGATCCACCGGGGCGCCCGGCGCCCGTCTCGCCCGGCGTCCCCGGCAGACCCGGCACGCGACCGGCGCCCGTCGACCCCGGCGCGCCCGGCCCGCGCCCGGCACCCGTCGGCCCCGGGACGGCGCCCGGCGTCGCCCCGGGCCGTGCCCCCGGCGGCACGCGTCCCGCGCCCCCGGCACCACCGCCCGGCACGGCACCCCCGGGCGGCACCACGCCACCCCCGGCCCCTGCGCCACCCGTTCCCGCGCCGCCGGGACCAGCACCGCCGGGACCAGCACCGCCGGGACCAGCACCGCCCGGCACGCCGGCCGAGCCGGCGCCGCCGGTCGCGGGGCTCCCCGGCGCGCTCGGGCTGCCGGGCACGCCGGTCGTCGTCGCGCCGGGAGGCACGCCCCCGGCCCCCGCACCCGCCCCACCACCGGCCCCGCCGGCCCCGACGGGAACGCCGAACACGCCCTCCGCGCTGGCCGCGACCGGCGGCGCGGGCGGCAGCCCGGCCGGCGTCACACCGGTGCCCTGCGGTCCTGCGAACTGGGGCAGCGTCGCCATCGAGCCGCCGCTCGCGCCCTGGTACTCCTCCATCGCCTGTTGGGCCCGGCGCTCGGCGATCTGCTGCTGGGCGATCTGCGCGAGCGCGTCGGCGCCCCCGAGGGGCACCGAGAGCGGGGAGGCGATCCCGACGTCGGGCACCGTGCCGAACAGGGTCGAGCCCTCGAGGTAGCCGTCGACCCCGGCCTCCCAGGCCGACCCGAACTCGGGGCGTTCCTTGCCCGCCAGGACCTCGCGCTGGGCGACCTCGAGGTGCGCCCCCTGCTGGTCACCGATGCCCCGCACCGCCGTGGCGAGTCCCCGCGCCTGGTCGACCCACGGCCGCAGCGGCTCCACGCGCTCCTGCGCGGACGACGCCGAGTCCCCCGTCCACGCGACGCCGAGCGTGGTGTTGGCGCGGCCGACGGCGTCGGTGACCGCGACCATCCGGTCGGCCAGCTCGTGCCAGCGCGCGCCCGCGTCGTGGAAACCGGGTGAGCCGGGGCCCGTGCTCAGGGCGTCCCAGATCGCCTGGTGCGGCACGCCGTACCAGTTGGTCTGGAACGGTGGGTCGGACTGGGCCACCGGTCACCTCCTCGCGGCGATCGTAGGAAGACGCCGCGCGGCGTGGGTGCCGTTCCGCAGAACTCAGGCAGGCCGCAGCATCGCCGTCGCGACGGCCGCGAGACCCTCGCCGCGCCCGGTGAGCCCCAGCCCGTCGGACGTCGTCCCCGAGACGGCGACCGGACCGCCGAGCGCCGCGGACAGCGCCGCCTGCGCCTCATCGCGGCGCGTGCCGATCTTCGGGGCGTTGCCGATCACCTGGACCGCGGCGTTGCCCAGCACCCAGCCCTCCGCGCCGACCAGCGCGCGGACCTCCTCCAGCAGCCGCACCCCGGACGCGCCGGCCCACTCCGGGCGGCCCGTGCCGAACACCGCACCGAGGTCCCCGAGCCCGGCGGCCGAGAGCACCGCGTCGCACAGCGCGTGCGCGGCGACGTCGCCGTCGGAGTGCCCCGCGCAGCCGTCGACGCCCTCCCAGTACAGCCCGGCCACCCAGCACGGCACGCCGGGACTCACCGGGTGCACGTCGGTGCCGATGCCGACCCTCACGAGGGCGAACCCGTCGCGACCGTGCCCACCAACGCCTCCGCCATCGCGAGGTCCAGCGGCGTCGTCACCTTGAACGCCCGCGGGTCGCCGGGCACCGTGACGACGCCCACCCCGAGGTCCTCGGCGAGGCCGGCGTCGTCGGTGGCGACGACCGGCCCGCCCGCCGCGCGCTGCTCGCCCGCGCGGGCGTGGGCGGCGCGCAGCGTCGCCCGGTCGAAGCCCTGGGGCGTCTGGACGGCGGCGAGCCCGGTGCGGTCGACGAGGCCGGTGACGACGCCCGCCCGGTCGGTGCGTCGCAGGGTGTCGGCGACGGCGGTGACCGGTACCACCGCGCGGTGCCCGGCGCGCACGGCGTCGACGACGGCGCGCACCACCTCGGGCGGGCACAGGCACCGGGCGGCGTCGTGCACGAGCACCACGTCGGCGTCGACGGGCAGGGCCTCGAGACCCGCGGCCACGGAACCGACGCGGTCGTCGGCGCCGGGCACCACGACGGCTCGCCGCGACCCGAGCGCCGCGCGCATCGCGTCCTCGTCGCCGGGCGGGGCGACGACGACGACCGTCTGCACCCCGCCCTCGACGAGCCCGTCGACCGCGCGCGCCACCAACGTCAGACCACCCACGACCGCGAGCGCCTTCGGCCGGCCGAGACCGAGCCGTTCACCGCGTCCCGCCGCCGGCACGATCGCCGCGACGGTCACCGCCCCGGGACGCCCGTCGTCAGGAGGCCAGGACCTGGTCGAGCAGCGACTCGGCGGCCACCTCGTCGGTGCCCTCCGCCAGCGCCAGCTCGCTGACCAGGATCTGGCGTGCCTTCGCCAGCATCCGCTTCTCGCCCGCGGACAGGCCGCGGTCCTTCTCGCGGCGCCACAGGTCGCGCACGACCTCGGCGACCTTGTTCACGTCACCCGACGCGAGCTTCTCGAGGTTCGCCTTGTACCGGCGCGACCAGTTGGTCGGCTCCTCGGTGTGCGGCGCACGCAGCACCTCGAACACCCGGTCCAGACCCTCCTGGCCCACGACGTCGCGGACACCGACGATCTCGGCGTTGTCCGCGGGGACCCGGACGGTCAGGTCGCCCTGGGCAACCTTGAGGACGAGGTACTTCTTCTCCTCGCCCTTGATCGTCCTGGTCTCGATGGCCTCGATGAGTGCGGCACCGTGGTGCGGGTAGACGACGGTCTCGCCGACCTTGAAAACCATGTGTCCCGAGCCCCTTTCGCTGCATCCAGATTAACACGTCCGACGCACGGGCATTGCAGGGGATTGCGCCGTCTTCGCAGGTCAGGGACTTGACAACTCGGCGGGGGCCGTGCATGTCCAGGTCACGGCCCGCGCCCGGACGGCCGGGGCGCGGCGCGGGTACTAGGGTGTCGCTCGCCGTCTGGAGACCGCCCCCACCCGAGAGGACACCCGGACCCATGAGCCGCCGCCCGCGCGGGCCCCGACCCGGGCTCGTCGTCGCGACCCTGCTCACCGCGGCGCTGGCGCTCGCCGGGTGCAGCGCCGGGGCCGTCACCCAGACCGACACGATCGTCTCCCAGGCCGCCGGTGCGCGCGGCCAGGTGGGGGACATCGTGCTCCAGGACGTCTCCCTCGACGCCGGCCCGGCCGAGTCCGTGCCGGCGGGCGGCGAGATCTTCGTCCGCGGCACGATCATCAACCAGGGTCCGACGGCTGACCGCCTGGTGTCGGTGTCGACGCCGTACGCGGTCGGCGCCCGCCCCGAGGGCCAGCTCGCGATCCCCGCCGAGAACGCCGTCCGGATGGTCGGTGCCGAGCCGGTCCCGGTCGGCCCCGGCAGCATCGACGCCCGCGTGGCCGGCGCGATGCGGGTGGCGCTCACGGGCGTGACCCAGCAGCTGCGCCCGGGCCCGACCTACGCGGTCACCTTCACCTTCGAGCGCGCCGGGGCCGTCACCGTGCCGACGATCGTCGTCGGCGTCGGCCCGTCCGTGGGCTGACACCCGCGCGCCGTCCGGCGCTGTCGGGGCCCCGTCCTACGGTGCGCTCGTGACGTCACGCGCCCGCGCCGCCCGCTTCGAGTGCACCGCCTGCGGCCACACCGCCGCCAAGTGGGTCGGCCGCTGCCCGGACTGCGGGGGCTGGGGCACGGTCGAGGAAGCCCCCGACACGTCCCCCGCGGCGGGGCGCAGCGGACGCCCCGGCGTCGCGCCGACGCCCGCGGCGCGTCCGGCCAGCCCGGTCCGCCAGATCGGCCAGGTCGATCTCGAGACCGCCACGGCCCGGCCGACGGGGGTCGGCGAGCTCGACCGCGTGCTCGGCGGAGGCCTGGTGCCCGGCGTGGTGGTGCTGCTCGCGGGCGAGCCGGGGGTGGGCAAGTCCACGCTGCTGCTCGAGGTCGCGGCCCGACGGGCGCGTGACGGGGCCACGGTGCTGTACGTCACGGGCGAGGAGTCGGCGGGTCAGGTGCGCCTGCGCGCCGAGCGGACCGACGGTCTCGCGCCGCACCTGTTCCTCTCCGCCACCGGCGACCTCGAGGAGATCGCGGCGCACGTCGAGGCCGTCGACCCCGAGCTGCTGGTGGTCGACTCGGTGCAGACGGTCGGCACCGCGACGGCGGAGGGCTCGCCCGGCGGCGTGTCCCAGGTGCGCACGGTCACGACGGCGCTCGTCGCCCTCGCCAAGCAGCGCGACCTGCCCGTGGTGCTCATCGGCCACGTCACCAAGGACGGCGCGGTGGCCGGGCCGCGCACGCTCGAGCACCTCGTGGACGTCGTGCTCTCCTTCGAGGGCGACCGGCACTCCCCGTTGCGGCTGGTCCGCGGCCTGAAGAACCGCTTCGGCGCCACCGACGAGGTCGGCTGCTTCGAGATGAACGACCGCGGGATCGCCGAGGTCGCCGATCCGTCCGGGCTGTTCACCGGCGGGCTCGAGCGCACGGTGGCCGGGCAGGCGGTGACCGTGGCGATGGAGGGCCGCCGCCCGCTCATGGCCGAGGTGCAGGCGCTCGTCGCCACCCGGCCGTCGGACACCCCGCCGCGCCGCGTGGTGTCCGACCTCGACAGCGGCCGCGTCGCCAAGATCCTCGCGGTGCTCCAGGAGCGCTGCAAGCTGCGCCTGCACGACAAGGACGTCTTCGTCGCCACGGTCGGCGGCATGAAGCTGCGCGAGCCGTCGGCCGACCTCGCGGTCGCCATCGCGATCGCCTCGGCCTACCACGGCGAGGCGGTGCGCTCCGGGCTCGTCGCCATCGGCGAGGTCGGGCTGGGCGGCGAGGTCCGCCGGGTGGTCGCCCTCGAACGTCGCCTCGCCGAGGCCGGCCGGCTCGGCATCAGCCGCGCGATCGTGCCGCCGGGCGAGGTCCGCACGCCGAAGGGCCTGACGGCGGCGCCGGTCGACGACCTCCGCGGCGCCCTGATGCGCACCACCCTCGAGAAGGACCCGGACCTCAGCCTGCGAGGGTGAACGACACCGGCTCGCTGATGATCCCGTCGAGTCGCGCGAGCAGCTGGTAGGTGCCCGGCGGCACCACCGTCCGCTCCCCCGCGCAGCCCGGCATCGACGTCTTCCCCGACCAGCGCACCGAGAACACCGCCTCCTCGCCCGGGGCGAGGGTGCGGACGTCGTCGGTGTCTCCGGGCGAGCAGTCGTTGCTGCCCCACAGGCCGTCGCCTGGCGTGCGGACCACGGCCACCGCCTGCTTCGCGGCGTCCAGGTCGCGCACGCAGGGGGCGTCGCCGGTGTTGGTGACGACGAGGCTGAGCACGGGCTTGCTCCCTGCCGGGTAGCTCGTCGCGTCGGTGCGGGCGGTGATGCTCAGGTCGCCGTCGGCGCACGGTCCGGGCTCCGGGGCGCTCGCGGTCGACGACTCCGGAGGCGTGGTCGTCGGCGTGGTCGTGCTCGGGGGCACCGAGGTGCCGGGGGCGGGCGTGGTCGTCGGGGTGGCGAGCAGCGGTCCGGCGGAGCCCGTCGGGACGCCGGGCGGCAGGAAGCCGCGGAAACCCGTGCCGCCCGGGGGCACGAGCAGCGCGCCGTCGGGCACCGGCGTGGGCGCGAGCCCCGGCCCGTCGCCGGGCGGGACGACGGTGGGTGGCGCGCCGGGCTGCCCGACCGTCGGGGGCGCGGGCAGGGCGCCGGGCGGGGTGTCGGGGAGCGCGGCCTCGATCGGCCCGCGCGTGTCCGTGTCGGCGCCGGCCGGTGCGGCGCGGCTCTCCGGGTCCGCCCCGGCCATCGCCGCGGCGCGGGCGCGGGCCTCGACGGTGGCGGGCTCGGGCTCGCCGCCGGCCAGACCGACCAGACCGACCAGACCGACCAGGGCCCAGACGAACCCCCCGAGCACGAAGGTCACGACGCCGAGCGCGAGGACCCGGCGCCGCCAGTAGACCGACGGCGCGAGCGGTCCGACCGGCTCCCACACGTCACGGAAAGTAGGTTCGCGATCGCGCTGGGCGATCCTCCACCACGCGGTCGCCGGTCCGTTTCACCCGACGGTGGCGACGGCGGGGGGCCGGGGCAGGATCGGCGGTCGATGGGCACCACCACGTCCGCCGGCGGCACGCCGACCGCCGTCGACACCACGCTCGCCGACGTCCTCGTCCCCTGGTTCCGCGCGCACGCCCGCGACCTGCCCTGGCGCCGTCCGGGCACGACGCCGTGGGGCGTGCTCGTGTCCGAGATCATGCTCCAGCAGACGCCGGTCGCGCGGGTCGAGGACCCGTGGCGCACGTGGCTCGAGCGCTGGCCGCGGCCCTCGGCGATGGCCGCCGCACCCGCCGCCGACGTGCTGCGGGCCTGGGGCAGGCTCGGCTACCCGCGGCGCGCGCTGCGCCTGCACGCGGCCGCACAGGCCATCGCCGCCGACCACGACGACGTCGTCCCCGCCGACGTCGAGACCCTCGAGTCGCTGCCCGGGATCGGGACCTACACCGCCCGCGCGGTCGCGGCGTTCGCGCACGGGCAGCGGGTGCCGGTCGTCGACACCAACGTCCGTCGCGTCGTCGCCCGCGCCGTGCACGGGCGCGCCGAAGCCGGCCCGGCGGCGTCGCGGGACCTGGCGGACGTCGAGGCCCTGCTGCCGGGCGGCGACCCGGGAGCGAGGGACGCCTCGGCTGAGTCGGACGCGGCGGCGGTCACCCTCGCCGGACACCACGAGGACGCCGCCACGATGTCGGCGGCGCTCATGGAGCTCGGGGCGACGGTCTGCGTGGCCCGCGGGCCGCGGTGCGGGGGCTGCCCCGTGGTGGAGCTGTGCGCCTGGCAGCGGCTCGGGCGCCCGGCGTGGGACGGTCCGGTGCGCAAGGCCCAGACCTGGGCGGGCACCGACCGCCAGGTGCGCGGACGGCTCCTCGACGTCCTGCGCGGCGCGCCGGGCCCGGTGACCGCGGAGGCGCTCGAGAAGGCCTGGCTCACCGATCCGGCGCAGCGCGCGCGCTGCCTCGACTCGCTGCTCGTCGACGGCCTCGTCGAGCAGATGGCCGACGGTCGCTTCGCGCTGCCGGGCGAGGCGGGCGACGTAGGCTGACGGCCATGGCCGTCGTGAAGATCAACGCCATCCACGTCCCCGAGGGCAGCGGCCCCGAGCTCGAGAAGCGCTTCGCCGCGCACGGCGACAGCATGCTCGACACCCCGGGCTTCCTGGGCTACGAGCTGCTGCGCCCCATCGAGGGTGAGCACCGCTACTTCGTCTACACGCGCTGGGAGTCCGACGAGGCGTTCGAGGCGTGGCGCGGTGGCGGTGCCGCCGAGGCCGCGCACGCCGGGCAGCGCCAGCAGCCCGTCGCGACGGGTGCGGATCTGCTGCAGTTCGAGGTCGCGCTGTCCGTCGGCAAGGGCGGCGGCGAGTCCTGAGCCCGGCCTCCGATCGCGGGTCGCTGCTCGCCCAGCCCGATCCGGCCGCCGTCTCCGCGGCGGCGGAGGCGGTGGCCGGCGCCGGCGCGCTGCTCGTGTGCGCGGGTGCGGGGATGGGCGTCGACTCGGGGCTGCCCGACTTCCGCGGCCCCGAGGGCTTCTGGCGCGCCTACCCGCCCTACCGGCGCCTCGGGCTGCGGTTCGAGGAGATCGCCGACCCCGAGCACTTCGACGCCGACCCCGAGCTGGCGTGGGGCTTCTACGGCCACCGCCTGGCCCTCTACCGGCGCACCGTCCCCCACGCCGGGTTCGCGGTGCTCCGCCGCTGGGCCGGATCGCCGGACACGCAGCGGAGCGGAGCCGGCCCACCGGGACTGCCGATGCGCGTCTTCACGTCGAACGTCGACGGCGCGTTCCAGGCGGCGGGGTTCGCCGACGCGGTCGTCACCGAGTGCCACGGGGCGATCGGGATGCTCCAGTGCACCCGGCCCTGCCACGACGGCACGTGGCCGGCCGACGACGTCGACGTGGTGATCGACGAGGACACCATGCGTGCCCGCCCGCCGCTGCCCGCGTGCCCCCGCTGCGGCCGCGTCGCGCGGCCCAACATCCTCATGTTCGGTGACGGCGCCTGGGTGCCCGGCCACCACGGCGACAAGGCGGCCGAGCACCGGGCCTGGCTGCGCGCGCAGGACGCGTCGCGGCTCGTCGTCCTCGAGCTCGGCGCGGGCACCGCGGTGCCGACCGTCCGCCGTCACGCGGAGCTCGCGTCCGCGGCGTCGGGCGCGCTGGTGAGGATCAACGTCCGCGAGCCGGACATCCGCCACGGCCGCGGGATCGCCCTCGCGGCCGGCGCCCGCGCGGCCCTCGAGGCGATCGACGCCGCGCTCCACGGGTGATCAACGGGGACTTTGCGCGCGTAGAAGCAGCGAACAGCGCGTTCGCTGCCACCCGTCAGACGCCCGTGATCCCCGCCAGCCGCAGGCCCCGGGCGGCGGCGACGCGCTCCGCCTCGTCGTCGAGGCGCGCCCGCACGTCCGGGGCGAGCGGCACCACCGGCGCGACCTCGAGCGTCAGCTTCTTCCCCGACGCGCGGGGCCGCCAGGTGCCGACGACCTCGCCGTCCGCCAGCAGCGCTCCCGGGTTGCCGATGATCTTGTACAGGTCCTTGCGCAGCGCCTCGTCGGGCACGAGGAGCGGGCGGTCGCGGGCCTGGAGCATCGGGTCGAGCGGGGGCAGGAAGCGCACGACGTCGGGGTCGGGCGCGCCCAGCGCGGCGTCGAGCTCGTCGGCGGGCAGCCACGCCGGGTGGACATCCCGGGTCGAGCTCCGCTGCGCTCCGTCGCCCGCCTCCACCTCCACCTCCACCAGCCCCGGCAGCGCCGCCTCCCACGCGGGCGCGAACGCCGCGGCCGACGTCCCGACGAAGTCGGCGACCTCCCGCGGCCCGGCCGGCCCCAGCACCCGCAGGTAGTCGAGCACCAGGCGCGCCGCCCGGCCCGGGTCGCCCTCGACGGGGCGCTCCCATCCCGCCGGCGGTGGGATCAGCAGCAGCGTCCGGCCCGTCGGGTCGAGCCCGACGCCGACCGGGAACGCCGAGAGCCGGAAGAGCTGCTCGTTGACGTGGACCGTCGCGCACCCGCGACAGTCGCGCAGCAGGGCGTCGGGCAGCAGCTTCGTCACGGCGCCGCTGGCCGCGCCCTTGGTCAGGGGCTCGGTGACGACCTCGGCCAGCGCGTCCGCCGCCCGGTCGATCGCCTCGCGGGCGGGGATGCCCACCCGGCGCTGCTCGGGCCCGCTCCAGTTCAGGCGCGCCGCGGCGTCGGCGTCGTCGAAGGGACGCGCGGCGGCGGCGATGGCGTTGCGCTCGTCCGGCGGGTGGTGGTGCGGCGCCCCCCGGTGGGTCCAGCCGTCGACGAGCCCGCGCGCCACGGGGTCGGGGTCGCCGTCGCTGCGCGCCGCGAGGGCGAGCCGGGCCGTCGGACCCGCGTCCTGCAGGCCCAGCGAGGCAAGCGCGGCGATCGCCGCGGGGCGGTCGCGGTGCAGCCCCTGCGCCGCGATGCGGTGCGCCATGACCTGCTCGCGGGTCAGCGTCTCGACCATGCGGTGAGCCTGCCCTACCGACGCTGACATCCTCGGTCAGGATCCGGGGAAGATGACGTCGTGAGCTCGGTGCGCGCGGTCCCCGTCACCACGGACATGGACGGAGACCTGCTGTCGGCCGACGACGCCTGGCACACCGCACGCCGGATCGGGCTCCGGACGCTGCTGCGCGACGCGCTGATGCGCTTCCGGTACGGCGACGGCTTCAGCCACGCACGCGGGTTCGCGCTGCAGCTGGCGCTCGCCGTCGTCCCGCTCGTCATCGCCGGCAGTGGGCTCGCGACGGCCGTCGGCGCCGAGTCCGTGGCGCAGGTCGTGGCGCGCACCGTCGTCGCGGTCTCCCCCGGCGCGGGCGACCAGCTGCTCGCCGACGTCGTCGCCCGCGGCCCGGCCGAGCTGCCCGACGAGGCGGGCGACGACACCGACGGGGACACCCGCAACGAGAACGTCGGCGAGCTCGCCGTCGCCCTCGGCCTGACGACGGCGTTCCTGGCCATGACGAGCGCGATCGCCCAGCTCGAGCGCGGCACCAACCGCATCTACGGCACCGAGCGCGACCGGCCGTTCGTGCGCAAGTACGCCCGCGCGGCCGTGCTGACGCTGACGGCGGGGTCGGCGCTCGGCCTCGGCCTGGTGCTCATCATCGCGGGCGGTCCGCTCGGTGACGCCGTGGAGGACGTCTACCGCTGGGGTGACGTGGCCGAGACGGTGTTCGACGTCCTGCGCTGGCCCGTGGGCCTGGCCTCGCTCGTCATCGCCGTCACCGTGCTCTTCCGTTACGCACCCCGGCGCCACCAGCCGGGCCTGTCGTGGCTCGCGCTCGGTGCCGGGCTGACGGTCGTCCTCTGGCTCGCGGCGTCGGGGTGCGTGGCGCTCTACGTCGCGGTCTCCGGCGACTTCAGCCAGACCTACGGCCCGCTCGCCGGGATCATGGCGCTGCTGCTGTGGGCGACGGTCACGGGCGTCGCGCTGCTGCTCGGGGTCGCGGTCGCGGCGCAGCTCGAGGGCGCGCGGGCGGGCATCGGCGATCCGCTGCTGCGCGACGAGGACGCCGACGGCATCCCCGACGAGCTCCAGCCCGAGCAGCCCCAGCAGACCGACGAGCAACCGGTTGAACCCGTCGGCCCGGACGGGGGACGTGCCTGACAGCTCCTGTCAGGGATGGGGTACGACTGACCTGTGCGCGCCAGCCGGCTCCTCTCCGTGCTCCTGCTGCTGCAGAACCGCGGCCGTCTCACGGCGCGGGAGCTCGCCGACGAGCTCGAGGTCTCGATCCGGACGATCTACCGCGACATGGACGCGCTCTCGGCGTCCGGGGTGCCCGTCTACGCCGACCGCGGCCCGGACGGCGGTTACTCGCTGCTGGAGGGCTACCGGACCCACCTGACCGGGATGACCGCCGAGGAGGCCGACGCCCTCGCGCTGTCGGGGATGCCCGAGGCGGCCGCGGAGCTCGGCCTCGGCCGCGTCCTCGCGGCGGCGCAGCTCAAGGTGCAGGCGGCGCTGCCCACCGAGCTCTCCGACCGTGCCGGGCGGATCGCCGAGCGCTTCCACCTCGACGCCCCCGGCTGGTTCCGCGAGGCCGACCACGTCCCGACGCTGACCGGGGTCGCCGACGCCGTGTGGAACCAGCGGGTGCTGCGCGTGCGCTACCGCCGCTGGGCGACCGGCGGGCGGGAGCCGGAGGTGGACCGCGAGCTCGAGCCGCTCGGGCTCGTGCTCAAGGCCGGCACCTGGTACCTCGTCGCCGTGCCGAGCGGGGAGCCCGGGGCCCAGCCCCGCACCTACCGCGTCGCGCGCATCCTCGACCTCGAGACCCTCGACGTCCGCTTCGAGCGCCCCGAGGGCTTCGACCTGTGGAAGTACTGGCACCAGCGCACCCAGGAGCTCACCGACGCGCTGTACCAGGCCGAGGCCACCGTGCGCTTCTCGCCGCGGGCCCTCGAGCTCGCGCCCGTGGTCCTCACGCCCCACACCGCCCGCGCGCTGGCCGAGGGCACCTGGCCGACCGACGCCGACGGCTGGGTGGAGGCCGTGATCCCGATCGAGTCGATCGCCCACGCGCGCCACGAGCTGCTCGCCCTCGGCGCCGACGTCGAGGTCCTCGCCCCCCTCACCCTGCGCGAGCAGATGGCCGGCGTCGCCCACGCCCTCGCCGGGATGTACGGCGGCTGAGGTTGTCAGCGAAGTGCCGTTGCAGACGTTGAGTGTCCGTATCGGTACTTCGATCACCGCGCCGCGACGGATTGGTCGCCGGCCAAGGCAGGCGAACGTGCCGCGCGTCCGTCCACAACGGTCTCGTCGATCCACAGGTGAGCGACGGCGGCGTGACCGTGGACGGGACCCACCGGATGCTCCTGGCCATGCGACGGGGGATGTGGGCGCGGGACCTCGAGGCGCTCCGGATCGCCAGCTGGGAGGACGTCATCTCGGCGCGGCACCTCGTCGAGCTCGGGGTGCCCGAGCGAACCGTCTATCGACGAACGCAGCAGGACGGGCCCTGGACGCTCCTGCTGCCGGCCACGATCATGCTGACCAAGGGGACGCCGACGCCCCGCCAGTGGGAGATCGCTGCGCTCGTGTACGCCGGCAACGGCGCGATGCTCACCGGCCTCAGCGGGATGCGCCACCACGGAATGCGGCGCGGCGGAGACCCGATCTTCGACCACGTCCTGATCACGCTCGGCCGACGGGCGCAGAGCTCGGGACGAGCCACGATCGAGCGCACGGTCCGGCTGCCGTGCCCCGTCGCACGCGACGGACTGCCGGTGGCGCCGCTCGCGCGGTGCGTCGTCGACCACGTCAGGCGGCTCAAGGACCCGGAGGCGATCGCGGCCGTCGTCACCGAGCCCGTCCAACGCCGCATGGTGACGGTCGAGGCGCTGTGGCGAGAGCTCGAGGTCGGCACCCGCAAGGGGACGGCCGCGCCGCGACGTGTGCTCGAGGCAGCGCGCGCCGGTGTCCTCTCCCCGGCCGAGTTCAACGCGCGGTCGTTGTGGGAGTCGTTCGACGACCTGCCGCCGATCGAGTGGAACGTCGACGTGTTCGACGAGCGCGGCCGCTTCGTCGCCACCGTCGACGGCCTCGTGCGGGAGCACGACTTCGTCTGGGAGATCGACTCCGTGGAGCAGCACTTCGCCACCCCGGAACAGGTACGAGCGACCTCGGAGCGCCAGCGTCGACTCCGTGCGGTCGGGCTACATGTCCTCAGCACCCGTCCGACGCAGGGTCGCGAGGACCCCGACGGGGTGCACGACGACATCTGCGCGAACCTCCGGATCGCCGCGGCCCTACCCCAGGCGCCGGTGGTCTACGGCGTCGGCATCGGGCGCAGCCCGCAGTGATCGAAGTACCGATACGGACACTCAACGTCTGCAACGGCACTTCGCTAACACCCCGGACACGCCGAAGCCCCGGCCCCCTTGCGAGGAGGGGACCGGGGCTCCGGTGACGTGCAGCGGGCGGATCACTCCGCCGCGGCGACCTCCGGGGTGTCCGGCACCGGGGTCGGCTTGGCCTCACCGCGGAAGGTGAAGGTGGCCGACTCGGGAGCGGGCTTGGTGACCCCGTTCTCGTCGGGCTCGGGCGTCCAGCCCTCGACGTCGACGAGCACGATCTGGCCGGACTCGACCTCGCCGAAGAGGATCTTCTCGGAGAGCTGGTCCTCGATCTCGCGCTGGATCGTGCGGCGCAGCGGACGGGCGCCGAGCACCGGGTCGAAGCCGCGCTGCGCGAGCAGCTTCTTCGCGGCGTCGGTGAGCTCGATCGACATGTCCTTGTTCTGCAGCTGCTTCTCGGTGCGGCCGATCATCAGGTCGACCATCTGCACGATCTCGTCCTCGCGCAGCTGGTGGAACACGATGATGTCGTCGATGCGGTTGAGGAACTCGGGGCGGAAGTGCTTCTTCAGCTCGTCCGTCACCTTGTTCTTCATGCGCTCGTAGTTCGAGCCCGAGTCCTGCCCGGACTGGAACCCGAGGCCGACCGCCTTCGAGATGTCCTGCGTGCCGAGGTTCGACGTGAACACGATGACCGTGTTCTTGAAGTCGACGATGCGGCCCTGACCGTCGGTCAGGCGGCCGTCCTCGAGCACCTGGAGCAGCGTGTTGTAGACCTCGGAGTGGGCCTTCTCGATCTCGTCGAAGAGGACCACCGAGAACGGCTTGCGGCGCACCTTCTCGGTGAGCTGGCCGCCCTCCTCGTAACCGACGTACCCGGGGGGCGCGCCGAAGAGCCGCGAAGCGGTGTAGCGGTCGTGGAACTCGCCCATGTCGATCTGGACGAGCGCGTCGTCGTCGCCGAAGAGGAACTCCGCGAGCGCCTTGGTGAGCTCCGTCTTCCCGACGCCCGAGGGGCCGGCGAAGATGAACGAGCCCGACGGACGCTTCGGGTCCTTGAGGCCGGCGCGCGTGCGCCGCATGGACTGCGACACGGCCTTGACCGCGTCCTCCTGCCCGATGATGCGCTTGTGGAGCTCGTCCTCCATGCGCAGCAGGCGGGTGGTCTCCTCCTCGGTCAGCTTGAACACCGGGATGCCGGTCCAGTTGGCCAGCACCTCGGCGATCTGCTCGTCGTCGACCTCCGCGACGACGTCGAGGTCACCGGACTTCCACTGCTTCTCGCGCTCGGTCTTCTGCCCGATGAGGTTCTTCTCCTCGTCGCGCAGGCGCGCCGCCTTCTCGAAGTCCTGCGCGTCGATCGCGGACTCCTTCTCGCGACGGACGTCGGCGATCTTCTCGTCGAACTCGCGCAGGTCCGGCGGCGCGGTCATGCGGCGGATGCGCATGCGGGCGCCGGCCTCGTCGATGAGGTCGATGGCCTTGTCCGGCAGGAAGCGATCGTTGATGTAGCGGTCGGCCAGGGTGGCCGCCGCGACCAGCGCCGGGTCGGTGATCGAGACACGGTGGTGCGCCTCGTAGCGGTCGCGCAGCCCCTTGAGGATCTCGATGGAGTGGGCCACCGAGGGCTCCCCCACCTGGATCGGCTGGAAGCGGCGCTCGAGCGCGGCGTCCTTCTCGACGTGCTTGCGGTACTCGTCGAGCGTGGTGGCACCGATGGTCTGCAGCTCGCCGCGGGCCAGCATCGGCTTGAGGATCGACGCGGCGTCGATCGCGCCCTCGGCGGCACCCGCGCCGACGAGCGTGTGGAGCTCGTCGATGAACAGGATGATGTCGCCGCGGGTGCGGATCTCCTTGAGGACCTTCTTGAGGCGCTCCTCGAAGTCACCGCGGTAGCGCGAGCCCGCCACGAGCGACCCGAGGTCGAGCGTGTAGAGCTGCTTGTCCTTCAGCGTCTCGGGGACCTCGCCCTTGACGATGGCCTGGCCGAGGCCCTCGACGACGGCGGTCTTGCCGACGCCGGGCTCGCCGATGAGGACCGGGTTGTTCTTGGTCCTCCGGGAGAGGACCTGCATGACCCGCTCGATCTCCTTCTCCCGGCCGATGACCGGGTCCAGCTTGCCCTCGCGGGCCGACTGGGTGAGGTTGCGACCGAACTGGTCGAGCACCAGCGAGGACGACGGCGTCCCCTCGCCGCGCTGGCTGCCGGACTCCGCGGGCTCCTTGCCCTGGTAGCCCGAGAGCAGCTGCAGCACCTGCTGGCGCACACGGTTGAGGTCCGCGCCGAGCTTGACGAGCACCTGGGCGGCGACGCCCTCGCCCTCGCGGATGAGCCCGAGCAGGATGTGCTCGGTGCCGATGTAGTTGTGCCCGAGCTGCAGCGCCTCGCGCAGCGACAGCTCCAGCACCTTCTTGGCGCGGGGGGTGAAGGGGATGTGGCCGGAGGGCGCCTGCTGCCCCTGGCCGATGATCTCCTCGACCTGCTGGCGCACGCCCTCCAGGGCGATCCCCAGCGACTCGAGGGCCTTGGCGGCGACGCCTTCGCCCTCGTGGATCAGCCCGAGCAGGATGTGCTCGGTGCCGATGTAGTTGTGGTTGAGCATCCGGGCCTCTTCCTGGGCCAGGACGACCACCCGCCTCGCGCGGTCGGTGAACCTCTCGAACATTCGTCACTCCTGACTGCTGCGCCGGCGGTCCTCCACCGAGTGTCCCCGAGGGAACGGCCCGGTGGCCCCTTGGCTGGTGCCCGATGACGGATCGGGACCCCCACGGTGCCCGAACTGCCCTTGCACCGTAAGGCCATCCTAGTCGTCGCGCGTGACGTCACGGGACGGCGACGGTTGCACCACCGTGACGGCGGACACGCAGCGACGGTCCGTCGTGGGACCTCCACGTTCCGTCCTGTCCAACCATCCACGACGCCCGGGTCATCCCGCCGAGGTGTTCGCCACCGGTGAACCACCCGGCCGGGCAGAGCCGGGTGGTCCACCGCGGCTCCCCCCGGTCGGGTGGGCGGGCCGAGACCCCGCTCAGGGCGCGGCCGGATAGCCCATGACGTCGAGGCTCAACGGCGAGACCCCGGTCCGCGGGCCCGCCCCCGCCCGGTCCATCGGGAACGGCACGGGCTGCTCCGATGCCTGGACGACCGCCTCGTCCGAGGTGACGCGGGCCTCGAGGGTGAAGGCGTCGAACGCGAACGGCACCCCGTTCGCGGCCAGCGGGTCGGTCCGGTCCATGACGTGGAAGTGCAGGTGGGGGGCGCTGGTGTTGCCGGAGTTGCCGAGCTTGCCGATCACCTGGCCCCGGCGCAGCTGCTGCCCGATCGCGAGGCCCATCGGGTTCCCCGGCTGCAGGTGGGCGTAGAAGGCGTAGCGCCCGCCCCCGAGGTCCTGCACCACGTGGTTGCCGCCGTACTGCTGGAGCGTGAGGCCGCTCGGGTTGGCGCCCGGCGGCTGCTCCGGCAGGTCGCTGACCAGGCCGACGACCGGGCCGTCGGCGACGGCCAGGACGTCCGCCCCGTGGTACGGGTAGCTGGCCATGTCCGTGGCGGGCCCGACCAGCATCCGGCCCGAGGCGTCGGCCTGCACGTAGTCGATCGCGAACCGCTCCGGCGCCCACAGCCGCCCGTCGATGGGGCTGACCGCGCCCCGGTGTGCGCCGAGGGTGCAGCAGCTGTCGCCGTCGACCCACCCGGACCCCGCGAGCGGCGGGGAGATGCGCATCGGCGGTGTCCGGTCCACCGTCGTCGGGGCCACCGTGGCGGACAGGGTCGGCGGGACCAGGGGCGGGGACGGCTGGGCGAACGCCACGTCGAGGCGGTGCTCGAGGCGCGCCGGCACGGGATCGGTCGCCGCGAGCGACACGTCCAGCCAGATCAGCCCGCCCTGGCCCGCCTGGAGGTCTCGCGTACCGGGGCTCCCGCCGAACGGCTTGACCCAGGCGGCGAGGGCCTCGCCGTCCAGCCGCAGCAGCGACCGGCCGTCGCCGACGACCTCGACGGCGGTGAGCGTGGCCGGCGAGCTCAGGATGTTGTCCACCTGGAGCTCGTAGGCCAGGTGGACACGGCCGTCCGTGGCCGGCACCGGGATCGGCGCGGCGAGGACGGACGCCGCGACCGGCGTGAACACCGACACACCCCCGGCCGGGGCGTCGGCGGCCGAGGGGCCGCCGAAGGGGCCCTCGGCGGTCGCGGCGCCGGCCGCGGTCGACGCGGACGGGGGTGGCGTGGCCCCCGCGCCCGACCCGCCGCAGGCCGTCAGGACCGTCACCGCCACGAGCAGGGCGCCCACGACCGCCGCCCGCCCACCTCTCCGCACGCCCACTGCCGTCTCCCGGGGCTCGATCCGTGCGGCCCGAGATGTCGGAGTTCCGACCGGACCGTCGACGGCGGACGCTAGGCCGCCACATGATCGACGCGCTGTCATGGCGACGACAGCACGGCTGGGCCGGACAGGTGAACCACGGAGCTGAAGCACCAGGGGGTCGCGGGATGACGGTGACGGTCTCCGCTCCGGACGCGCGCGCCGAGCGGGTCCTGCGGGCGTGCCCGCAGCTGCGCGACCTCGACGACGCGACGATCCGGGCGCTCGGCGCCGCCTCGGTCGTCCGGCACTACGCCGCCGGCGAGCCGGTCTTCCTCGAGGGTGCGCCCGGCGACGCCATGTTCGTCCTGCGCCACGGCTCGGTCGTCGCGCGCATCAGCTCGGTGGCCGGCGACGTCATCGACCTCGGCGTCGCGGCGGAGGGGCACGCGTTCGGCTACTTCGAGGTCCTCCGGCCCGGTCCGCGCACCGAGGACGCAGTGGCTGTCCGCGACTCGACGGTCGTCGTCGTCCCGGCCGCGGCCGCTCTGCGCGCCTTCCGGTCCAGCCCCGACACCCTGCTCGCCCTCGCCCGTGACCTCGTCCGGATCGTGAGCCTGCAGAACCGCGCGCGCAGCGGGCTGCGCCGGCCCGTCGACCGGCGCCTCGCCGCCCTCCTGCTCGAGCTCGCGGCGGGGCGCCACGTCGTCGACTTCGGCGGGCCGCAGACCCTGCTCGCCCAGCGCCTCGGCATCGCCCGCCAGACGTTGAACACCGCGCTGCGCACGCTGGCCGACCGGGGCCTGGTCACCGTGCACCCCGGCGGCCGCGGCGTGACGCTGGACCGCGCGGCGCTCACCGCCTACGCGGGCGACGCCTGAGGATCTCAGTGGGCCTTGTGGTAGGCCTCACTGACCTCGCTGGGGATGCGCCCGCGCTCCGAGACCGTCATGCCCTGCTTGCGCGCCCACTCGCGGATCGCCTGGTTCTGCTCGCGGTCGACCGCGGCGCGGCCGCCGCCCCCACCGCCGCGGCGGCCACCGGAGGACGACGAGCCCGTCGACGACGACCGGCGCCGGCCGCCGCTACGGCGGGCGTGGGCGACGTAGTCGGCGAGCTTGTCCCGCAGCGCCGAGGCGTTGGCCTCGGACAGGTCGATCTCGTACGTGGCGCCGTCGATCCCGAACTCGACGGTCTCGTCGGCTTCCGACTGGTCCAGATCGTCGACGAGCGACACCACGACTTTCTGCGCCATCACGCGACCTCCGCACACCGACCGGGAATGTGGCCGGACCCTATTTCCGCGATCACGCGTTTGTCGAGTGATCCACGCCGCGATTTTCCGACCTCACACGGGTCACATCCGCGACAATTGCGCGTCAGTCCGGTATCGCGGCGCTGTCGGGGACCACGACGGCGAACATGTCCGCGAGTGCCGCGAGGCTCGCACTCTGCAGTGCGGAGGCGGACACCGTGCCGTCGGGACCGGGCAGGGCGCGGGTCGCGGTCGCCCCGGCCACCACCGCGGGTGCGAATCCGGCATTGAACGCGCCGCGCGCGGTGGAGTTCACACACATGTGTGTCATGAACCCGGCCAGCACCAGGTTCGACGCCCCCACCCCGCGCAGGTGCGCCTCGAGGTCGGTGCCGACGAACGAGTTCGGGAAGTTCTTGACGACGACGTGCTCGCCGGAGCGCGGGGCGACGCGGTCGACGATCGCCCCGATCTCGGCGCGCACGTCGTAGGGCGTGCCCTCCCCCGCGTCGTGCTGCACGTGGACGATCGGGATGCCGGCACTGCGCGCGCGGTCGAGCAGGGCGGCGGCCTCGTCGATCGCCGGCTCCACGTTCTCGAGGGCCATGACGCCGCGCGTGTAGGTGTTCTGGAGGTCGATCATGACCAGGGCGGAGTCGCGCAGGGACGCGGGCGTGGCGGGCATGCCGGTCAGCTCGCGCAGGGTCGTCGAGGGTGTGGTGGACGGGGTGCTCATCGTCGGCTCCTTCGCCGCCGGGTGGACTCGGACGGACGTGCGAGGGGCGCCCCCGCTGCGTCGTGCGCAGCCGGGGCGCCCCTCGGTCCTACTCGGTCGAGCTCGAGCCGTACAGCGACCGGTTACCGGTCGCCCAGCTCGCGCATCTCCTCGTCGGTGAACAGCCGCGAGCGGATGATGAAGCGCACGCCCTCCGGCGCCTCCACCGAGAACCCGCTGCCGCGACCCTTCACCACGTCGACGGTGAGGTGCGTGTGCTTCCAGTACTCGTACTGCGAGGCGGACATGTAGAAGCCGATCGGCTTCTCCAGGCCCTCCACGCTCAGGTCACCGAGGTGCACGTCGGAGCCCCCGATCTTGAAGTCCCCGTCCGGGTAGCACATCGGCGCGCTGCCGTCGCAGCACCCGCCGGACTGGTGGAACATCAGGGGCCCGTGGATCCCGGTGAGCGACACCAGGAGCTCGGAGGCCTGCGGCGACAGGGCGACGCGCCCGGTGCCCGAGCACGGCACCTCCGGCACCTGCTCGGTGACGTCGGTGCTGGTGCTGATCTCGCTCATGGCGACACCTCCACTCCCGCGTCCGACCGCGGACCGATCAGAAGAATCCCAGGGCGTTGTCCGAGTAGCTCTGGAGGATGTTCTTGGTCTGCTGGTAGTGGTCGAGCATCATCTTGTGGTTCTCGCGGCCGATGCCCGACTGCTTGTAGCCGCCGAAGGCCGCGTGGGCCGGGTAGGCGTGGTAGTTGTTCACCCAGACCCGGCCGGCCTGGATGTCGCGGCCGGCGCGGTAGGCGGTGTTCGTGTCGCGCGACCACACCCCGGCGCCGAGGCCGTAGAGGGTGTCGTTGGCCTGCGTCATCGCGTCGGCGTAGTCGGTGAACCGCGCCACCGAGAGCACCGGCCCGAAGATCTCCTCCTGGAAGATCCGCATCGAGTTCTGGCCCTCGAAGACGGTCGGCTGGACGTAGTAGCCGCCCGAGAGCTCGCCGCCCAGGTCGGCGCGCTCCCCGCCGGTGAGGACCTTGGCGCCCTCCTGCCGGCCGATGTCGATGTAGGACAGGATCTTCTCGAGCTGGTCGTTCGAGGCCTGGGCGCCCATCATCGTCTCGGTGTCGAGCGGGTTGCCCATCTTGACCTGCTCGGCGCGCTTGACGCCCTGCGCGACGAACTCGTCGTAGATGCCGCCCTGGACGAGCGCGCGCGACGGGCAGGTGCAGACCTCGCCCTGGTTGAGGGCGAACATCGCGAAGCCCTCGAGGGCCTTGTCGTAGAACGCGTCCTGCTGCGCGGCGACGTCGTCGAAGAAGATGTTCGGGCTCTTGCCGCCGAGCTCGAGGGTGACCGGGATGAGGTTCTCGGAGGCGTACTGAGAGATCAGGCGCCCGGTCGTCGTCTCGCCGGTGAACGCGATCTTGCGGATGCGGCTCGACGACGCCAGCGGCTTGCCCGCCTCGACGCCGAAGCCGTTGACGACGTTGAGCACGCCGGCGGGCAGGAGGTCGCCGATGACGTCCAGGAGGACGTGGATCGAGGCCGGGGTCTGCTCGGCGGGCTTGAGGACGACGGCGTTGCCGGCGGCGAGGGCCGGGGCCAGCTTCCAGATCGCCATGAGGATCGGGAAGTTCCAGGGAATGATCTGGCCGACCACGCCCAGCGGCTCGTGGAAGTGGTACGCGACCGTGTCCTCGTCGATCTGGGAGAGGTGGCCCTCCTGCGCCCGGATCGCGCCGGCGAAGTAGCGCAGGTGGTCGATCGCCAGCGGGATGTCGGCGGCGAGCGTCTCGCGGACGGCCTTGCCGTTCTCCCAGCTCTCGGCGACGGCGATCCTCTCGAGGTTCGCCTCGATCCGGTCGGCCATCGTGGTGAGGACGTTCGCGCGCTCCGTGACCGCGGTCCTGCCCCACGCGGACGCGGCGCCCTCGGCAGCGTCGAGCGCCTTCTCGACGTCGTCGGCCGTGCCGCGGGCGACCTCGGTGAACGTCCGGCCCGTGATCGGCGTCGGGTTCTCGAAGTACTGGCCCTTCGCCGGCGCGACGTACTCGCCGCCGATGTAGTGGTCGTACCGGGGCTTGAACGAGACGACGCTGTCCGGCTGTCCCGGGGCCGCATAGGTGGCCATCTGTGTCCCTCCACGTCGTGGGCTGCGTGAGCGCGGACACTAGGGACGCCGGGGTTGCACGGGCGTTGCAACGCATCTGCGGCGCAGGACTCGGCATCCACGCGCACACGAGGATTCAGTGTAGGGTTGCCTTACCCGGACCGATGGACCACGATCGACCGACGGGGACGCGCGTCCCCGGCGGGACGCCCGTGCCACGACGGCACCTCCCGTCCACGGGTCCAGGGGGCGCCGATGCCGGGGAGCCAGCGTCGCGCGCGCGGCACGCCGCGCCTGACGGTGCCCGGCACGCTGCCGCTCGGACCCTCCGACCCGGTCGAGCGCGCGCGCCTCCTCGAGCGCATCCGCGACGCCGTGCTCTCGGGCACCGCGAGCCCCGCCTCGCCCCGCGACGTCGTGTCGGCGTCCTGGCAGCGCTCGCTCGAGGCCCACGTCGACCCCGACCACGGTCGGCCGCGGCAGGTGTTCGCCACCCACGAGCTCGACGACGTCCGCGGCGGGCACGTGCTCGCCCCGGTGCTGCCGCTGCTGCGGCGCACGCTGCTCGACGTCGCCGACGAGGCCGTGCACATGATGATCGTGACCGATGCGCGCGGGCACATCCTGTGGCGCGAGGGCCACGCCGACGTCCTGCGTCGCGCCGACGACGTCGCGCTCGTCGAGGGCACGCGCTGGAGCGAGGACTCGATCGGCACCAACGCCATGGGCACCGCGCTCGCCTCGGGCCGGGCGGTGCAGATCCACTCCGCCGAGCACCTCGTGAAGCTCTACCACGCGTGGACGTGCGCGGCGGCCCCGATCCACGACCCGGACAGCGGCGAGGTGGTCGCGGCCATCGACCTCACCGGCCCGCTGCGCACGTTCCACCCCAGCACGCTCGCGCTGGTCAAGGCGGCGGCCGAGCTCGCCGAGGTGCACCTGCAGGCCCGCCTGGTCGAGCGCGACGAGCGCCTGCGCACCCGCAACCGGCCCCACCTCGACGGCCTGCGCGGCGCGCCCGGCGCCCTGCTCGCGCCCGGCGGCCGCGTCCTCTCCGCGCAGCCAGCCGACTGGCTGGGCGAGCGCGTCCCGATCCCCGAGGGCGGCGGGCGCGTCGACCTCGGCGAGCGCGGCGAGGGCGTCCTCGAGCCCCTCGCCGAGGGCTGGCTCCTGCGCCTGGCGCCGCGCGCGTCGTCGGGGCCGAGCCTCGTGCTGCCGTTCCTCGGGGCCGAGCGCCCGGTCGCGCGCCTCGACGGCCGTCCGGTGCGCCTGGGCCTGCGCCACGCCGAGATGCTCGTGGTGCTCGCCCTGCACCCCGACGGGCTCACGGCCGACGGGCTCGCCCAGGCGCTCTACGGCGACGCCGGCAACCCGGTGACCGTGCGCTCGGAGGTGCACCGGCTGCGTGCGGTGCTCGGGTCCTCGATCATCAGTACCCAGCCCTACCGGCTGCGCGCCCGCGTCGACGCCGACTTCCTGCACGTCCGCGAGGCCCTGCGCGCGCGCCGCCTGCCGCCGCCCGAGGTCCTGCGCCGCGGTGCCCTGCTGCCCGTCTCCGACGCCCCGGGCGTGCGCGAGGAGCGCGACCACCTCGAGGTCGCCGTGCGCGGGGCGGTGCTGCGCCGGGGCGACGCCGAGGCGCTGTGGGCGCTGGCGCACGCCACCGGCCCGGACCCGGAGATCGCCGAACGCCTGCGCCACCTCCTGCCCGCCGGCGACCCCCGGCGCGACGAGCTGGCGGTCTAGGGGCCGGCGGACCGCGCGGCCCGCTTCGCGGCGCGGTCGTCGCGGCGCTCCTGCCAGCGCCGATGCACCGTGCGCAGGCCCAGCAGGGTCAGGTCGGGCACGTGGTCGGTGATCGTCGCGCACTCGTCGACGACGACCGGCGCGAGCCCGCCCGAGGCGACGACGGCCACCGGTGCGCGGCCGTCGGGGTCGCGGACGGTGATCTCGCGGCCCACCCGGGCGACGAGCCCGTCGACCTGTGCGGCGGCGCCGAGGACGAGCCCGGCCTGCATGCTCTCGACGGTGTTGCGGCCGAGCACCGAGCGCGGCACGACGAGCTCGACGGGGCGCAGGGCCGCGGCGCGGACCGCGAGGGCCTCGGCGGACACGGCGACACCCGCGGCGATCGCTCCGCCCAGGAACTCCCCGCGTGCCGACACCCCGTCCACCGTCGTCGAGGTGCCGAAGGTGACGACGACGCACGGCCCGCCGTGGCGCTCGAACGCGGCGAGGGCCTGGACGACGCGGTCGGCGCCGACCTCCTTGGGGTTGTCGACCAGCAGCGGCACCCCGGTGCGCACCCCGGGCTCGACGAGCAGGTGGTCGAGACCCGCGAAGTGCCGGGTGACCATCCCCCGCAGTTCGCGCATCAGCGCCGGCACCGTCGACAGCGCGGCGACGGCCGACACGTCACCGACCCGGGCGCCGAGCAGGCCCCGGACCAGCAGCGCGATCTCGTCGCCGGTGGCCCGGGGCTCGGTGCGCAGGCGCGCGTCCCACACCGCGGGCCCCTCGGGCGGGTAGAGGGCGAGCGCGGTCTGGGTGTTGCCGACGTCGACGCAGAGCAGCACTGGTGGTCCCGTCTGCCGTGCCCCTCAGTGGTCCGCGGAGAGCAGCGCGTCGAGCCGCCGGGCGTCGGTGGTCTCGGCGGCGTCGCGACGCCGGGTGGGCCGCTCCTCGCGGACCGGCTCGGCGCCCCAGCTCCCGCCGACCGTCGTCATCGCCGGACCGGCGGCGGCCTCGTGACGGCGGGCCGGGCGGGCGTCCGTGCCGGGCCGCAGGAGCGACGTCGTCGGCGCCGCGGCGGGGACGTGGGCCGGATCGGCACCGCGGTCGAGGACGCGGTTCTGCTCGTCGACGAACACCACCCGCGGCTGGTACGTGCGGGCCTCGGCGTCGTCCATGACGCCGTAGGAGATGAGGATGACGAGATCGCCGGGCTGCACGAGGTGCGCCGCGGCGCCGTTGATCCCGATGACGCCGGAGCCTGCGGGCCCGGTGATCACGTAGGTCTCGAGGCGTGCGCCGTTGGTGACGTCGACGATGGCGACCTGCTCGCCGGGCAGGAGGTCGGCGGCGCGCATCAGGTCCTCGTCGACCGTCACCGACCCGACGTAGTGGAGGTTCGCGTCCGTCACCGTCGCCCGGTGGATCTTGGACTTCAGCATCGTGCGCTGCACGTCAGACTCTCCTCACGAGGGACACCGCGGCGTTGTCGATCAGACGGGTCGTGCCGGCCCGGGCGGCGACCAGGAGCCGCGCCGGACCGATGTCGGGGGTGGGACCGAGGTCCTCGTCGCGCAGCTCGAGGTAGTCGACCTGCAGCGACGGCTCGGTGGCCAGGACCGCGCGGGCGGCGTCGAGGACGGCCGCCGCGCCCTGCTCACCGGCGTGCTGACCGGCCGACAGCGCGGCGGACAGCGCGACCGCGGCGTGCCGCTGGTCGTCGGAGAGGTAGGCGTTGCGGCTCGACAGGGCCATGCCGTCGGACTCGCGCACGGTCGGGACGCCGACCACGTGCACGTCCATGTCGAGGTCGCGCACCATGCGGCGGATCAGCGTGAGCTGCTGGTAGTCCTTCTCGCCGAAGAACGCGACGTCCGGCGTGGTGATCGCGAAGAGCTTGTTGACGACGGTCAGCATCCCCGCGAAGTGACCGGGACGGACCGCGCCCTCGAGCTCGTCGCCGAGCGGGCCGGGGTGGACCGACGTCGCGAACCCCGGGGGGTACATGTCCTCGACCTCGGGCGCGAAGACCAGCTCGACGCCCTCCTCGCGGCACATCTCGAGGTCGCTCTCGAAGGCGCGCGGGTAGCGGCCGTAGTCCTCGTCCGGCCCGAACTGCTTGGGGTTGACGAAGATCGACACGACGGTCGACGCGCCGGGCACGCCGCGGGCGCGGCGCATCAGCTCGCGGTGGCCCTCGTGCAGGGCGCCCATGGTCGGTACGAGCGTCACACGCCGCCCGCCGCCGCGCAGCGCCTTGGTGACGCGGCGCAGGGCGTTGGGGTCGCGGTGCACCGTGAGGCGCCCGGCGTCGTACTGCGGGCGCGCGCGACCGACGAGGTCGTGGGTGCGCAGGCTGGAGGGTCGGGTCACGGGAGAGGCCTCTCGAGGGCGGCCACCACGTCGGCGGCGGCGACCGGGTCCACCAGTCCGCCGGCGCGGGCGCGCTCGGCGGTGCGCCGGGCCAGGGCCCGGTAGAGCGGGGCCGCGTCGGGGGCGCGGTCGTCGAGGTGGCGCACGTGCATCGCCACCGTGCCGGCGTCGCCGCGGACGACGGGGCCGGTCAGCGCGCGGTCGCCGTGGCGCAGGGCGTTGTCCAGCGCCGCCGACAGCAGCGGGGCGAGGACCCGCTCGGCGGGCTCGATGCCGGCGCCGGAGAGCAGGTCGGCGGCCTCGCGCACGAGCGTGACCAGGTGGTTCGCGCCGTGGGCGAGGGCCGCGTGGTAGAGCGGGCGCACGGCCTCGGGGATGCGCACGGGCTCCGCACCCATCTCGACGACCAGGGCCTCGCCGACGAGCCAGGCGGCGTCGGTGTCCTCACTGGTCTGCTCCGGGCCGGTCACGCCGATGCAGGCACCGGTCAGGCGCGCGACGTCCTCGCGGCGCCCGGTGATCGTCATCGCGGGGTGCAGGGCGATCGGCAGCACGTCGTGCTCGGCGGCGGGGGCCAGCACGCCGACCCCGGCCGCGCCGCAGGTGTGGACGACGATCTGCCCGGGCCGCAGGCAGTCGGACGCGGCGAGCCCGCGCACCAGGCCCGGGAGGACGTCGTCGGGAACCGCGAGCAGCGCCAGGTCGGCGCGGCGCACGACCTCGTCGGGCGGCAGGATCGCGGCGCCGGGCAGGAGCTCCTCGGCGCGGGCCCGCGAGGCGCGGGAGACGGCGGAGGCGGCGACGACCTGGTGCCCCGCCTGCGCGAGCGCGGCGCCCAGCACCGCGCCGACCCGCCCGGCGGAGACGACGCCGACCGCGAGCCGTGAGCCTTCCCGAGGGGTGGGGGACGGCCCGGGGTCGCCGGTCGTCTGCTCCCACCGCCCGGCGTCCTCGCCGGCGTCGGTGCCCACGCGCCACCTCACTCGTTCGGCTCGTTCCCGTCCCGCTCGCGCGGGTACCGGACGATCACTGGCGCCCACGGTAACCGCCTGCGGGCCCCGCCGCCGTCGCGGTGAGCGGGTTCACGCGTCCTCGTGACCGCGCGTGCGCGGGCCCGGTGTGGCAGCGAGGGCGTCCCTCGCTGCGTCCGGGGCGGTCGGGGCGGGCCTCGCTGCTCCGTCGCGGTTCACCAGCGCGCGGGCGGGGGCGGTCCCTGGGCCGGTGGGCCGCCGGGCCAGGACGGCGAGGGCCCGCCGGGTCCGGGCGGCGGGCCGGTCGGACCCTGGACGCCCGGCGCGTTGACCGCCGCGAGGCGCGTGCGGACGACGGCGTCGAGGAGCTCCGCGTGCCAGTCGGGCCGCGGCGGCAGCGCCCCCCGCTCGGCCCGCGCGCGCAGGAAGGCGAGCTCGGTGACGGCGTGCTGGTAGTCCTCGACGGCGCGGGCGGCGGTGGAGCCGGCGCGGCGGTGCACCGCGGTCCGCCAGCGGCGCCGGCCCGCGAGGCTCGAGAGCAGCGGCACCTCGCTCGGCGCGATCCAGCCCGCGGCGGCGAACCCCGGCATCTGGCGCGCGAGGACGTCGGCCTCCCGGCGGCGCTGCCAGACGACGAGCCCGATCATCCCGGCGAACAGCGGCAGCATGATCAGCACGTAGACGCCGAAGAACCCGGCGCCGAGCTGGGTCGAGGAGTTCCACAGCGCGTGCAGCATCACCGCGAGCACGTAGCCGCCCAGCACCGCCGCGGTGCCGACGACCCGCGAGCGGGCCTGCGAGGCGATGCCGACGCCGATCCCGATCATCGCGGTGAACAGGGGGTGCGCGAACGGCGAGAGCACACCGCGCAGCACGAACGTCGCGAGCACCGCGCCCCCGGGCGCGCCGTCGGACGCCTCGGCGAACGCCCGGCCGAAGTAGATGATGTTCTCGGTGAAAGCGAAGCCGGCCGCCGTGATCCCGGCGTAGACGACGCCGTCGACGATCCCGTCGAACTCGCGACGGCGCACCAGCAGCAGGCCGACGACGAACGCGCCCTTGACGAACTCCTCGACCAGCGGCGCCGAGATCACCGCGCCGATGACGTCGCCCTGGCCCCGACCGAGCAGGAGCTCCGCGGCGATGATCGCGCTGGAGTTGATGACGACCGCGACCAGCGCCGACAGCCCCGCACCCCACAGGAAGGCGCCGAGCAGCAGGCGCGGCGGCTCGGGCTCGAAGCGGTCGATCCACAGGAACGCCGCGACGACCGGCGCCACCGGCACGAGCGCGAGGACGACGCCGACGACCACCCCGACCGCGCCGATCTCGGTGCTCGCGAGGCCGACGGTGATCAGCGCGCAGATGCCGAGGAGGATCAGGCCGAGCACCGGCCACACGAGCGTCCGGCGCTGCTGCGGCGCCAGGCGGACCGGAGGGGCGATCACCCTGCCGGAGGGTAACGACACCCGGCCCGTCGGGCCCGCCGACGGGTCGCCTCTCCGGTGATCAACGGGCGCTTCGTGCGCCTAGAAGCAGCGAGCAGCGCGTTCGCTGCGGACCCGGGCGAGGCGCCGCGGCGCTCAGGGGTCGCGGCGGCGGCGGCCCACCGTGCCGCCCGAGGCGGCGTGGGCGGCGAGGAGCTCGGCCACCGTGCGGCCGCCGGACGGGGCGTCGGTCGGCGCGCGGCGGGGGCGGCGGTCCTCGGGCCCGTCGGACGGCTCGGGGGGCTCCGGGAGGGTCTCGTAGCCGGCCGCGCGCACGTAGTTGTCGACGAACGACCCGGCGGCGAGCACGGCGGGGTCCGACGGCGGGCCGTCGCTCGGCGGCGGCGCCGGGCGCAGGGGCCGGGCCGTGTGCTCGGTGGGCGGTTCGACGCGGCGACCCGCGACCGACCCCGGCGTGCGCGGCGCGGGCGCGGAGGGCAGGGCCGGCCGTCGGGGCGCGGGCGGCGGGCCCGGCGGCCCGGACGGCACGCGCGGCTGCGGGCCCGAGTCGCCGACGACCCGCAGGCGCGGGCCCCGGGGCCGCGGCGGGGCGGCGGGCACGGCCGGCACGCCGACCGACTGCAGGGTCACCGCGTCGGCCTCGCGGCGCGTGCGGTCGAGCTCGTCGCGCAGGGACGCCACCTCCTCGCGGGCCCGCTCCGCGGTCTGCTCGGCCTCCTCGCGGGCCGCGACCTCGCGCGCCACCCGCCGGTCGAGGTCGCGGTGCAGCGCGGCGACCCGCTCCTCGGCCTCCTCCTCGGCCGCGGCGCGCCCCTCCTCGGCCTCGCGGGCCTCCTCGGCGATCTCGGCGAGCTCCGCGTCGCTGCGCCCCCGGCGGGCGAGGACGAGCACCACGAGCACCACGGCCCAGAGCGCCGCCACGACGGCCAGGCGCAGCCAGCGGGCGTCGTCGGCGAGCACCACGGCCGCGCCGGCGGCCACGGCGAGGACGCCCGCGCCGCTCAGCAGCGCGGCGCGTCGGCCGTCGGGGCCGGCGCGTCCGACCCCGTCCGGGGTGCTCATCGCTGCAGGATAGCGAGCGGCCCCGACCGCCGATCGCCCCCTGCGCGCGAGGGCGGGCGCGGCGACGTCCGTCACGCCCGGCGGTCCCGCGGGTCGCGCCCGGCGTCGCCGCCGGGATCGTCCGGGGTGCGCAGGCTGTGCTCGAGCCACAGGCCGGCGCCGACGAGCACCGCCGACCCGACCACCCCGACGACCGCGCTCGCGGTGTCGCCGCCCGCGGCATCGACGCGGCCGCTCAGCGGGAGCACGTAGGCGAGCAGCCCGAGCCACGCCCCGCCGACCAGCGCCCCGGCCAGCGACGACGCCTTGGCGAGCGCGACCGCCCGGGCGGCGGCCAGTGCGTCGACCGGGCGCGCGCCGGGGCGGCGCCGGATCCGGGCGCGCAGGACGAAGGCCAGCACCAGCTCCGCGATCCCGAGCACGAGCGGGGTGAGCCCGGCGAGCAGGGGCAGCGGCGGCAGCTCCCCGTACGCCGCCTGCACGAGCACGTTGGCCGCGAGCCCCGCGGCGACGGCCGCGACGATCAGCAGGGAGGGGCTCGTCCGCGTCCTCACAGCGCGGCCTCGTCCCGTCGCACGCCCGCGCGCTCCTCCGCGGGCAGCGCGGCGAGGAGGTCCGCGACCCGCCCCCGCCCGGCGACCTCCGCGTCGGGGTCGACGTCGAGCCACGGGACGAGGACGAAGGCGCGCTCGTGGGCGCGCGGGTGCGGGAGGGTGAGCGCGGGGTCGTCGCTCGTCGTACCGTCCACGTCGAGGACGTCGACGTCCAGGGTCCGCGGGCCCCAGCGCACGTCGCGGGTCCGGCCCGCGCGGCTCTCGGCGGCGCGGGCGCGGGCGAGCCAGGACCAGGGCTTCGCGTCGGGGTCCTCGGCGACCACGACCGCGTTGAGGAAGTCGTCCTGCTCGACCCCGCCCCACGGCGCGGTCGCGTAGACCGGCGACACGGCGACGATCCACGCGCCGGCCGCGCGCAGCGTCGCCACGGCCCCGCGGAGGTTGGCCGCGCGGTCGCCGATGTTCGAGCCCAGCGAGAGCACCGCGCGGCTCACGCCCGGCTCCGCTCCCGCCGCACCGTCACCGCGACGTCGTCGAACGGCACCGTGATCGGCGCCTGCGGCTTGTGCAGCGTGACCTCGACGGCCGCGACGCGCTCGTCCGCCAGCACCCCGTCGGCCACCTCGCCGGCCACCGCCTCGATGAGCTGCCGCGGCGGGCCCGCGACCACGGCGGCCGCGCGCTCGGCCAGCCCGCCGTAGTCGACGGTGTCGGCGAGGTCGTCGGACGCCGCCGCCGGGGCGAGGTCGACCTCCAGGACCAGGTCGAGGACGAAGTCCTGGCCGTCGCGACGCTCGTGGTCGAACACGCCGTGGTGCCCGCGGACCCGCAGCCCGCGCAGGGCGATCCGGTCCCGCTGACTCGACGGGCCGGCCCCCCTGTCGGCGTGCTCCCCTGACTGCTGCGTGGATGGGGAGCTCACGGCTCGATCTCCGCCGGCGAGGTGCCCCAGCTCCACGCCGCGGCCACGGCGACCGCGTCCAGCGACGGGCCCACCTCGTGCACCCGCACGCCCCAGGCACCGTTGGCCGCCGCGAGCGCGGACACCGCCGCGGTCGCCACCTCGCGGCCGTCGGGTGGGCGGGGGGTGCCCTCGTCGTCGGCGAGCAGCGCGCCGAGGAATCGCTTGCGCGACGCCCCGATGAGCACCGGGAAGCCGAGGCCGGTGAACACCGGCAGCTTGCGCAGCAGCGTCCAGTTGTGCGCCGCGGTCTTCGCGAACCCGAGCCCGGGGTCGAGGACCAGCAGCGACGGGTCGACGCCGGCGAGCACCGCACGGTCGACCTGCTCGACCATCTCGGCGCGCACCTCGCCCACCACGTCCTCGTAGGAGGCGAGCGCGGACATCCGGTTGCTCGGCCCGCGCCAGTGCATGATCACCCAGGGCACGCCGGCCTCGGCCACGGTCCGGGCCATGTGCGGGTCGGCGAGGCCCCCGGACACGTCGTTGATCATCGTCGCGCCGGCCGCGACGGCGGCGGCGGCGACGGCCGCGCGGGTGGTGTCGACGCTGACCCGCACCCCGGCGGCCACGAGGTCGCGGATCACGGGCACGACGCGCTGCGTCTCGGTCGCCGCGTCGATCCGCTCCGCGCCGGGGCGGGTGGACTCGCCGCCGACGTCGACCAGGTCGGCGCCGCGCCCGTGCAGCGCGACGCCGTGGGCCACCGCGTGGTCACGGTCGAGCCAACGCCCGCCGTCGGAGAACGAGTCGGGCGTGACGTTGAGGACGCCCATGACGACGCAGCGCCCGGGGTCGGGCAGGGCGTGGGACGGCCCGGGAGGCGCGCCCACTCCTCAGCCGCTCCGGATCAGGTTGATGGCCTCCGCGCGCGAGCTCGCCGACGACTTGAGGATGCCGCGGACCGCCGAGGTGGTGGTGCGTGCGCCGGGCTTGCGGACCCCGCGCGCCGACATGCACTGGTGCTCGGCGTCGATCACCACGAGGGCGCCCCGGGTGTCGAGGCGCGATTCGAGGGCGTCGGCGACCTGGCTCGTCAGGCGCTCCTGCACCTGCGGGCGGCGCGCGTAGAGGTCCACGAGCCGGGCGAGCTTGCTCAGTCCCGTGACCAGGCCCTTCGACCCCGGGATGTAGGCGACGTGCGCGACCCCGTGGAAGGGCAGCAGGTGGTGCTCGCACATCGAGAACAGCGGGATGTCGCGCACGAGCACGAGCTCCTCGTGGCCCTCGTCGAAGGTGCGCTCGAGCACGTCGGCCGGGTCGGCGCGCAGGCCGGCGAACAGCTCCTGGTAGGCCCGCGCGACGCGCGCCGGCGTCTCGCGCAGCCCTTCGCGATCCGGGTCCTCGCCGATGGCGAGCAGCAGCTCGCGCACGGCGGCCTCGGCGCGGGGGGCGTCGAACCCCGGCCACTCCGGGGCCACCGCCGTGCCGACCGGGCCGCCCTTGCCGTCGTCGGTGGGACGGACCCGGGACTCGTCCAGGTCGGTCTCGACGTCGCCGTCCAGTTCCTGAGAGGTCGTCACGTCTCCCTCGCGGTCGTCCTCGCCGGCCGGACCCCGTCGCGCGGGGGCGCCGGCCTCCTCAGCCCTGGCCGCGGGGGGTGTCGCGGCCGTCCGGGCCGGTGCTCCCGGTGCCGCCGTCCGTGCCGGTGGTGCCGTCGTGGCCCCAGCTCGGAGAGCCGGAGTGCCGGCCCTCCGACCAACCGTCACGGGTACGGCCATCCGGGTCACCGTACGGGTTCCCGCTCGTCTCGCCAGCGGAGCGTGACGAGCCGGACGGCGCACTCCCGTACGGGCTGGTGCTCCCGGAGCGGCCGGCGCCGCCCGGGTTCCAGGTGGTGCCGTGCGGGACGGTCGCCGGGGTCCACCCAGGCGGGGCACCGTAGTTCGGCGCCACCGACGACGGCTTGTCGCCGGACTCGGCGCCGCGACGCCCGTTGGCGCCGGTGCGGTAGACGTCCGGGATACCCGTCGCCGGCATCCCGGCCGGCGGCGTCGGGGTGGAGCCGCCGTCGGGACCCTGCGGGGTCGCGCCGTAGCCCTGGCCACCGTAGCCCTGGTCGCCGTAGCCCTGGTCGCCGTAGCCCTGGTCGCCGCGTCCGCCCTCGCCGTGGCCCGCGTCGTGGCCGTTGCCGGCCGCGTGGGACGGACCGGTCCTGTACGCGCCGTTGGTGTGCACGACGTGGCCGTTGGAGGCCCCGGCGCCGACTGCCGTGCGCTCGCCTGCGCTCTCCTCGCCGGGCGGGGGCCAGGGCTCGCCGCGCTCGGTCGCGAGCTCGCGCCGCGTCTTGATCGGCGGGCGGTCCGACGGCACGCGCTCGCCGAAGTCGTTGAACGCGGTGATCCGCGGGCGCTTGGTGACCGACGCGAAGATGCGCTCGAGGTCGCGCCGCTGCAGCGTCTCGTGCTCGATGAGCTCGCCGGTCAGCGCGTCGAGGGCGTCGCGGTGGGTGCTGAGGATCTCCCACGCCTCGGTGTGCGCCGCCTCGATGAGCTTGCGCACCTCCTCGTCGATCTCGTGGGCGACCTCGAGCGAGTAGTCGGCCTGACGCCCCGCGGTGCGGCCGAGGAAGGGCTCGCCCTGCTCCTGGCCGTACTTCACGGCGCCGAGCTTGGCGCTCATGCCGTACTCGGTGACCATCGCGCGCGCGATCTTGGTGGCCTGCTCGATGTCCGACGACGCGCCGGTGGTCGGCTCGTGGAACACCAGCTCCTCGGCCGAGCGCCCACCCATCGCGAACACCAGTCGCGCGATCATCTCCGAACGGGTCATGAGCTCCTTGTCGTCCTCGGGGACGACGAGGGCGTGCCCGCCGGTGCGGCCGCGCGGCAGGATCGTGACCTTGTAGACCGGCTCGATGTCCGGCATCGCCCACGCGGCCAGGGCGTGCCCCGCCTCGTGGTAGGCCGCGACCTTCTTCTCCTGCTCGGAGATGATGCGGCTCTTGCGCGCCGGGCCGCCGATCACGCGGTCGACCGACTCCTCGAGCGCGCTGCCGGTGATCTGCTGCTGCCCGAGCCGGGCGGTCAGCAGCGCGGCCTCGTTGATGACGTTCGCGAGGTCGGCACCGGAGAACCCGACGGTGCGCTTGGCCAGCCCGTCGAGGTCGGCGTCGGGCGCGAGCGGCTTGCCCGCGGAGTGGACCTGCAGGATCGCGCGGCGGCCAGCGAGGTCCGGCGCGGCGACGGGGATCTGCCGGTCGAAGCGGCCGGGGCGCAGCAGCGCCGGGTCGAGGATGTCGGGCCGGTTGGTGGCGGCGATGAGGATGATCCCGCCGCGCGAGTCGAACCCGTCCATCTCGACCAGCAGCTGGTTGAGCGTCTGCTCCCGCTCGTCGTGGCCGCCGCCCATCCCGGCGCCGCGGTGGCGGCCGACGGCGTCGATCTCGTCGACGAACACGATGCAGGGCGAGTTCTGCTTGGCCTGCTCGAACAGGTCGCGCACGCGGGACGCGCCGACGCCGACGAACATCTCGACGAAGTCCGAGCCCGAGATCGTGTAGAAGGGCACGCCCGCCTCGCCGGCGACGGCGCGCGCGAGCAGCGTCTTGCCGGTGCCGGGCGGGCCGTAGAGCAGGACGCCCTTGGGGATCTTCGCGCCGAGCTGCTGGTAGCGCGACGGGTTCTGGAGGAAGTCCTTGATCTCGTAGAGCTCCTCCACCGCCTCGTTCGCGCCCGCGACGTCGGCGAAGGTGGTCTTCGGCATGTCCTTGTTGAGCTGCTTGGCCTTGGACTTGCCGAAGGACAGGACGCGGTTGCCCCCGCCCTGGGAGTTCATCATCCAGAACAGCAGCAGCAGGACCAGGCCCAGCGGGATCAGGTAGATCAGCATCTGGGTCAGGAACGAGTCCTGCGTCACCCGCGTGTCGAAGCCCGAGGGCGCCGGGTTCTCGCGGACCAGGGCGAACACCTGGTCGGTCGCGGCCGCGGGGTACTGCGCATAGATCTGGTTGGTCGTGGTGGGCTGCGCGCCCTCGACGCCGGGGACCTGGACCGGGTTGGTGAGCGTCAGCCGGAGCCGCTGCTCCTTGTCCTCGATCGTGATCTCGGACGCGTTGCGCGCCTCGACCTGCGCCAACGCGAGCGACGTCGGGGCCTCGGTGTACCCGCGGGTGTCGCTGAGCAGCGACGACACCCCCAGGTAGACCAGGAAGAACACCACGATCCAGATGAGTGGATTGCGGAGAAGGCGCTTGCGGTCCATGCGGTTGCGGCCTCCAGGCGGCCCTCGACCCTCCCCGGGTGGACCCTGCGGTCGGTGTCTGTCGTCTCGGCTCGGGGTCCGCGCACGCACGGACGTCCGTGGGGCCCTGATCTGCTCAAGCGTACCCCCCGGTCACGACACCGGACCGGGCACGCGGGAGCGATCGGACGGGCGAGCGGGCGTCACCGCCGGCGACGCGCCGTCCCGAACAGGCCGCGGCTGATCTCGCGACCGAGCTGGCTGGCCAGCGAACGCACGAACGACTTGACCACGGGGTTGCTCGCGGCCTTCTCCAGGAAGCCCGGGCCCTCGTCCGGCGCGGGCGGCGGCGCCTGCGGCGGCGCCTCCTGCGGGGGCTGCCCGGCGGGCACGGGCTCGGCCGGCGTCGGCGCGTTCGTCGCCCCGGTGCTGGCCGACAGCTTCTCGTACGCCGACTCCCGGTCGACGGCCTGCCCGTACTTCGGCCACAGCGGCGAGGTCCTCGCCGCCTCGGTGACCGCGGGCTCGCCGATGGCCGCCATCAGCGAGCGCGGCGCCCGCACCCGCGTCCAGGCCACCGGCGTCGGCGCCCCGCGCTCGGAGAGCACCGTCACGATCGCCTCGCCGGTGCCGAGCGAGGTCAGCGAGGTCTCGATGTCGTAGACCGCGCTCTTCGGGTAGGTGCGCGCGGTGCGCGTCAGCGCCTTCTGGTCGTCCGGGGTGAACGCCCGCAGCGCGTGCTGCACCCGGGCGCCGAGCTGGCTGAGCACGTCGTTCGGGACGTCGGTGGGCTGCTGGGTGCAGAAGAAGACACCGACGCCCTTGGAGCGGATGAGCTTGACCGTCTGCTCGATCCGGTCGAGGAACGCCTTCGACGCGTCGGTGAAGAGCAGGTGGGCCTCGTCGAAGAAGAAGACGAGCTTCGGCTTCTCGACGTCGCCGGCCTCGGGGAGGTCCTCGAAGAGCTCGGCGAGCAACCACATGAGGAACGTCGAGTACAGCGTGGGGTCGGCCTGCTGGTCGGCGAGCTCGAGCAGCGTCACCCGGCCCGTGCCGTCGGGCTCGACGACGAGCAGGTCGGCGGGCTCGAACTCGGGCTCGCCGAAGAACTCGTCGCCGCCGCGGGCCTCGAGGTTGACCAGCGCGCGCAGGATGACGCCGGCCGTCGACGACGACACCCCGCCGATGCCCTTGAGCTCGGCCTTGCCCTCGTCGGAGAGCAGGTGCTGGATCACCGAGCGCAGGTCCTTGGTGTCCAGCAGGGCGAGGCCCTGCTGGTCGGCCCAGTGGAAGATCAGCCCGAGCGTCGACTCCTGGGTCTCGTTGAGGCCCAGCACCTTGGCCAGCAGGATCGGGCCGAAGCCCGTCATCGTCGCGCGCACCGGCACGCCGATGCCCTCCCCCAGCGACAGGAACTGCACGGGGTAGGCCGTCGGGGCCCAGTCGTCGCCGGTGTCGGTGGCGCGCTGGGTGACGCGGTCGCTCTGCTCCCCCGGGCGTGCGAGACCGGACAGGTCGCCCTTGATGTCCGCGAGCAGCACCGGCACGCCGTTCGCCGAGCACTGCTCGGCGAGGTTCTGCAGGGTCTTCGTCTTGCCGGTGCCGGTCGCGCCGGCCACGAGGCCGTGCCGGTTCAGGGTCGCGAAGGGGATCCGGACCTTCGCCGTCGGGTCGACGGTCCCGTCCACGACGACGGTCCCGATCTCGAGGGCCGCACCCTCGGTCGCGTACCCGGCGGCGATCTCTGCTGCAGCACCCTGGTCGGCCACACCGGGCAGGCTAGCGGTGGTCAGGAGCCCGCGGGCACGTCGACGCGGACCGCGGTGACCGCGCCGTCGGCGCCGCGCTCGGCGTGCACCGTGACCTGCTGGCCGACCCGCAGGCCGGCCGGCCCGTCGGGGCGGGGCACCGCGACGCTCGTCCCCGCCGTCGTGCGCAGCGGGGTGAGGGTGCCGTCGCCCGCGCGGACCGTGATGATCGGGAAGCCGCCGCCGGTGGGCTGCACGGACTCGACGACGCCGAGCAGGTCGGGCACCGAGCCCGGGCCCGTGTCCGGTGCGGTGACACGGCCGATGAGGGTCCCGAGCGCCACGCACGCCACGGCGCCGAGCACGAGCAGCAGGATCCGCGTCGAGCGCGCCAACCCGGGGCGGCGCAGCCGCGTCGCGAGGTCGATGTCGTCCACGGGGCGGTCGAGCACCGTCGCGGCGTGGTCCTGCTGGGTACGGTCCTCGTGCGCGCGCTCCGGGTCGGGCCGCTGGTCGGGGCCACTCGGTCCCCGCGGGGGCGGGTCGGACCGGCGCGCCGGCGGCGGGGGCACCGGGAACTGCTCGGTCTCGGCGCTGTCGCTCCTGCTCGACGTCTCCACCGCGCGGGTGTCGGTGTCCGACGGGTCGTGGGTGTCCGGCCCGGACCGGTCGGCCTGGTCGGACGGGTCTGATGGCTGGGTCACGAGGTCCTCCCGGGGGTCCTCACTCGCGGCGCAGGGCCTCGATGGGTCGCAGGCGGGCGGCGCGGCGGGCGGGGTAGGCGCCGAAGAAGATGCCGATGGCGGCCGAGACCCCGACCGCCGCGACGACGGCCGAGGGCAGCACCACCGGCCGGAAGTCGCCGAGCGGCACGAGCGTGCCGGCGTAGCCCACCGCGACGCCGAGCACGCCGCCGACCACGCTGAGGATGATCGACTCGACGAGGAACTGGCCGAGGATGGCCGACGGCGGCGCGCCGAGGGCCTTGCGGATGCCGATCTCACGGGTCCGCTCGGTGACGGACACGAGCATGATGTTGGTGATCCCGATGCCGCCGACCACCAGCGAGATCGCCGCGATCGCCGCGAGGAGCAGCGTGAACGCGCCGAGGGTGTCGTCGAGGACGTCGGCGAGCTGGCGGGCCGAGAGCACCTGGTAGTCCCGGTTGTCCGGGTCGTCGATGCCGTGCCGGCGGTCGAGGATCGAGTTGATCTCGCTCTCGGCCGCGGCCTGCGCCTCGGTCGAGCGCGCCTGCACGACGATCTGGGTGAGGTCGCCGAACCCGGTCAGCGAGCCCTGGACCGCGGTCAAGGGCGCGAGCACGTTCTCGTCGGGGTTGGACAGGCCCTGGCCCTGCCCCGCCGGCGCGAGCGTGCCGATCACGTCGAACGGCACCCCGCGCACCAGCACGTCCCGGCCCACGGGGTCGGAGCCGATGCCGAAGAGCTCGTCGGCGACCGTGCGCCCGAGCAGGACGACCTTGCGCCCGGCCGTCACGTCGGCCTCGGTGTAGGTGCGGCCCGTCCCGAGCTGGACGTTGGCGCCGGGGAAGTAGGACGGCGTGCTGCCGATGATCGTGGCGTCGGTCCGCGCCCGCCCGGCCTCGACCGTCGTGTCCTGCACCGAGACCACCGGCGACACCGACGCGACGTCCGGGGCACCCTGCGGGTCGGCGAGCGCGCGCACGTCGCCCTGGGTCAGCGGGCGGCCGTCGGTGCCGACGGTGTCGGGCGGCTGGCGCGGCAGCACCGTGATGCTGTTGGCACCGAGGCCCGCGATCTGGCCCTGGATGTACTGCGACGCCCCGTTGCCCAGCGCGGTCAGCAGGATGACCGCGGCGATGCCGATGATGATCCCGAGCATCGTCAGCAGCGAGCGCAGGCGGTTCGCGATGAGCCCGCGGACGGCGAACCGGACGATCTCGACGACGCTCATCGCGGGGCCCGGGCCGTGCCCGGCCTCCGGGGCGGCAGCTCCGCTGCGCTGGGTGCCGCCTCGGTCAGGCGCCCGTCGCTGACCACCACGACCCGCTCCGCGCGCTCGGCGACCTCGTCGTCGTGGGTGATGAGCACGATCGTGCGGCCCGCGGCGTGCAGGCGGTCGAACAGACCGAGGACGTCGGCGGTGCTCGCGGAGTCGAGGTTGCCGGTGGGCTCGTCGGCGAGCAGCAGGGCCGGCGTGGTGACGAGCGCGCGCGCCACCGCGACGCGCTGCTGCTGGCCGCCGGAGAGCTGGTTCGGGCGGTGGTCCTCGCGGCCCTGCAGACCGACGAGCGAGAGCGCGGCCTGGGCGCGCTCGCGGCGCACCCGCCGGCCCACCCCCGCGTAGACCAGCGGCAGCTCGACGTTCGCGAGCGCCGACGTCCGCGGGATGAGGTTGAACGCCTGGAAGATGAAGCCGATCTGCCGGTTGCGCAGCACGGCCTGCTGGCGCTCGTCGAGGTCCGCCACGTCGAGGCCCTCGAGCAGGTAGCGCCCGGAGGTCGGGGCGTCGAGGCAGCCGAGCATGTTGAGCAGCGTCGACTTGCCCGACCCGGACTGGCCGATCACCGCGACGTACTCGCCCCGGCGCACCGTCAGGTCGACGTCGCGCAGCGCGTGCACCGCGGTCTCCCCCGACCCGTAGACCTTGGAGAGCTTCCGCACGTCGAGGACGTGCGGGACCTGCTCGAGGGGCGCGGTGCCGAGGCCGGCGGTCATCCGCCGCCGCCACCGCCGCGGTTGCCGCCACCGTCGGTGCTCGGGGGCGGACCCTGGCCGGGGCCGAACGGGTTCGCGGTGTTCGGGTCGGGCAGGACGACGAGCTCGCCGGGCGCGAGGCCCGAGCGGATCTCGGTCACCGTGTCGGAGCTCAGCCCCAGCCCGACGGTGCGGGGCTGCGGGACGCCGTCGGGCCCGAGGACCTGCACGGTCCCGTCCGTCGCGCCCTCCCCGCCGATCGGGGTGACCGCCACCGACGGCAGGAACGAGACGTTCGGCGCCTGCTGCACGGTGACCGCGACGCTCGCCGACATCCCGGGCCGCAGGTTCGGCGGCGGGCCGGTGAGCGTGACGTTGGTGCCGTACTGGACCGACGAGCCGGAGCCGGGCAGCAGGTCGACGCCGCTGACGATGCCCGGCAGCGCCTGCCCGGGCAGCGCGTTGACCGACACCTCGACCGGCTGGCCGACCGCGAGCCGGCCGACGTCGAGCTCGGGGACGTCGGCGCGGATCTGCAGCGTGGTGAGGTCGAGGACGGTCATCGCCGCAGGGGTCGTCGGCGAGCCGGTGACCTGGGAGCCGCCGGTGGACCCGCTCGCCGCGCCCGCCCCGGCGCCGGCACCCGCCGCCGCGCTCGCGGCGCCGCTGCCGCCGGCCGTGCCGTCGGGCAGCGTGCCGCCGGTCGGGTTGCCCGAGCCCGTCGAGCTCGTCGTCGTGCCGCCGGCCGGGACCAGCTGGCCCGGGCCGATGTCGAGGCTGACGACCGTGCCGTCCTGCGGCGAGGAGAGCTCGAGGTCCTCGGTGGCGTTCTCGGCCTGGATCACCGACGCCTCGGCCTGGGCCAGCGACGCCTCGGCCTGCGCGACCTGGCCCTCGGGCGTGGTCGCCGCGGCGCCGCCGCCGGAGGCGCCGGCACCCGCCGCGCCGCCGGCCCCCGTGCCGTCGCCCGCGGGCGGGGTCGTCGTCGGCGGTGCCGGAGCCTCGGCGGGCGCGGCCTTCGGATCCGCGGCGGGCACGCTGCGCAGGCCGTTGACCTCGACGAGCGGGGCGTTCCGCTGCTGCGGGCCCTGCTGGTTCGCGTTCTGGGGCGCCGCCGTCGTCGGCGCGACCGGGGCGGTCGACACGGGCGCGGGTGGCGCCGACGGCACCGGGGTCTGGACCGGGGCAGCCGGGGCGGTGGGTGCCGCCGGCTGCTGCGCCGGCGCCGCGGCGCTGGTCTGCGGGTTGTCCCGCGCCTCGCGGGCGTCGCGGAGCGACTGGCGCGCCGCGTCGCGCTGGGCCCGGGCGGCATCCAGGTTGGCCTCGGCGTACTCGGGGTCGAGGGTCGCGACGACGTCGCCCGCCTCGACGCGGTCGCCGACCGCCACGCGCACGTCTTCGACGCGGCCGCCGACGGCGAAGTTCAGGGTCGAGCTGCGGGCGCTGGTGACCGCGCCGGAGGCGGTGACCGTCTCGGCGACCGTGCCGCGTCCCACCGGGGTGGTGCGCAGGCCGCTGTCGTCCGCGCCGCCGGTGGTCGTCAGGCCGATGACCGTTCCGCCGATCGCGAGCAGCACGACCAGCACGATCAGCCCGTTGACGAGCCACAGAGAGCGACGCGCACCCGCCATGTGGCGGACGGTAGCGGGCCCTCAGGGACCGGGGACGGGCGGGGTCGTGTCGACTGAGTGATCGTTCAGCGAGTCACGCGTAGACGTGCGGGTCGAGCGTCCCGATGTAGGGCAGGTCCCGGTAGCGCTCCGCGTAGTCGAGCCCGAAGCCGACGACGAACTCGTTCGGGATGTCGAACCCGACGTAGGCGACGTCGACGTCGAGCTTCGCGGCCTCGGGCTTGCGCAGGAGCGTGACGACGTCCAGCGACGCCGGGCCACGGGACTCGAGGTTCTTGCGCAGCCAGGACAGCGTGAGCCCCGAGTCGATGATGTCCTCGACGATGAGGACCCGGCGCCCCGAGATGTCGCGGTCGAGGTCCTTGAGGATGCGCACCACGCCCGACGACGAGGTCGACGAGCCGTACGAGCTGACGGCCATGAACTCGAGCTGCGTCGGCATCGGCAGGCGGCGGGCGAGGTCGGTCATGAACATCACCGCGCCTTTGAGGACGGTGACGAGCACGAGGTCCTGGTCACGCTCGCCGTAGTCGGCGCCGATCTGCTCGGCCAGCTCGCCGATCTTGTCCTGGATCTGCTCCTCGGTGATCAGTACGGACGCGATGTCGCCGTCGTACACCGTTGTCGGGCTCCTCACCGGATCGGGGGCGGCCCGTCGGGGCGGGCCGGAGCTCGCACGCCGTGGTGGGACGCCTCGAGCACTCGCAGCCTGCCATGCGCCCGCACCACCTCCAACCCGCCCGCGAGCGGCGGCACACCCTGACCACGCCAGCGGGCGACGACGGCGTCGACGGCCCGCACGTGGGCGTCGGTGAGCTCCCGCGCACCCGCCGCGACCAGCCACGACCGCAGCACCCGCCGCCGCACCGCGGGCACCTCGCCGGCGAGGCCGACCGCGTCGAGGGCGCCGTCGGGGTCGACGAGCCGGATCAGGCGCTCGTGCGCCAGCGCGGTGAGCGCGGCGTCGTCGTCGGCGAGCTGTGCGGCCGTCCGGGCCAGCGCCGGCGCCACCCCGCCGGCGAGCACGTCCTCGAGCAGCGGCAGGACCTCGTGGCGCAGCCGGGCGCGGGTGTAGCGCGGGTCGGCGTTGTGGGGGTCGTCCCAGACCGGGAGCCCCGCGGCGGCGCAGGCCGCGCGCGTCGTCGCCCGCCGGACGCCGAGCAGCGGGCGGCACCACGGCGGGTCCCACGCCGCCATCCCCGCGAGCGAGCGCGCCCCGGAGCCCCGGCCCAGCCCGAGCAGCACGGTCTCGGCCTGGTCGTCGAGCGTGTGGCCGAGCAGCACCGGCGCGTCGCCGTGCGCCCGCGACGCCGCCCGCAGCGCCGCGTACCGGGCGTCGCGCGCCGCGGCCTCCGGTCCGCCCGCGGTGCCCACCTCCACGGCGACGACCTCCGCGTCCGCGCCCAGCTCCCGCAGCAGCGCGGCCGTCGCCGCGGCTTGCTCGGCGGAGCCGTCCTGCAGGCCGTGGTCGACGACGACGCCGTGGACCGCGGGTGCCACGTGCACGGCCGCGGCGGCCAGCGCGAGCGAGTCGGCGCCGCCCGAGCAGGCGAGGACCACGGGAGCGAACGCGTCGTTCGTGCGCCTAGAAGCAGCGAACCGCCCGTTCGCTGCAGCAGGCAGGCCGGTCAGGGCCTCGCGCACCGCCCGGCGGAGCTCGGCGACGGGGTCGGGCACGCGCACGGCCGGGGCCTCGGGGCGGCGTCAGCCGTGGACGCGCGCGACCCAGGCGTTCGGGTCGGTGATCTCGGCGCGGCGGGGCAGGGTGTCCGGCGAGGTCCAGACGGCGTTGAGGCCGTCGAGGCCCACCCGGTCGACGACGTGGTCGACGAACACCCGGCCCTGCTCGTACTGCCGGATCTTGGCGTCGACGCCGAGCAGCGTGCGCAGGAGCCGGTCGACGAGGCTGCCGCCGCGCCGGCGCGTGGTGAACCGCGCCCGGATCGACGCCACGGACGGCACGACGGCGGGGCCGACGGCGTCCATGACGTGCTCGGCGTGGCCCTCGAGCAGCGTGGTCAGGGCGAGCAGGCGGTCGAGGACCGCGCGCTGCTCGGGCCCCTGGAACATCTCGACCAGCGCCAGCCCGTCGCGCGGCGGGTCGTTCCGGACGGCCTTGACGATCTCGGGGAGCCGGTCGACGGTGCCCGAGGCGGTGCGGTCGAAGCCGCCGGCGAACGCCGCGACCTCGCCCTGGAAGTGGTCGCGCAGCCAGTCGACGGCGGTGAACTGCAGCCGGTGGGTGGCCTCGTGCAGGCACACCCACAGCGCGAAGTCGTCGGCGTCGACGTCGAGCGCCTGGCGGGCGGCGACGACGTTCGGCGCGACGAGCAGCAGGCGGCCGGCGCGCTCCGGCCCGCCGAACGGGTCGTACTGCCCGAGCACGCGGCTGCCGAGGAACGCCAGCAGCGTCCCCATCTGCACGCCGGCGGCCGTGCGGGTCACGCGCCCGACGGCGTTGCCGACGATCCCGGCGGGCGGGCCGGGCAGCGGCGCGTCCTCGAGGAGCGCGGCGATCCCGTCGACCGCGGAGCGGACCCAGCGCGGCCGGTCGACGACCTCGGCCTCCGGCACCGGCAGGCCCGCGCCGAGCCCGGTCAGCTCGCGCACGTGGTCCTCGCCGACGCGGGCGCCCTCGCGCAGCCGGGCCACCTCGGCGGCGGCCTCGGCGGGCGAGACGGCGGGTCCGGCGGGCACCAGGCGCGCGCCGGTGGCGGCGGCGAGGCCCCAGTCGACGGGCAGGCCCGTGCCGCCACGGGGCGCGGAGGTCAGCTCGACGGACACGGCTCCACCGTACGTCCCGGCCTGCGGGACCCCCGCGCTCAGCGGCAGCCGCACTCGTGCAGGGCCGCGGCGAGGGCGTCGAGGCGGGGGCGCGCGGTGCCCGGGTCGACGCCGTTGCTCATGAAGGAGAAGACGAGCACCCGGCCGTCCGCGGTGTCGACCACGCCGGCCAGCGCGTTGGCGGCGGTCAGCGTCCCGGTCTTCGCCCGCACCCAGCCGCGGCCGTCGGCGCTCGGGGTGCCGGGCGCGTACCGGTCGGCGAGCGTGCCGCCCCCGCCCGCGACCGGCAGGCCGTCGAGCAGCGGGCGCAGGGCCGCGGTGCGCGGGTCGGGGCCGGCCGGCGCTGCGGCCGGTGCGAGCACGCCGGACAGGGCGGTGGCGGGCACGCGGTCGTTCACCGACAGCCCGCTGGTGTCGGCGAGCGTGACGCCGGTGGTGTCGATGCCCGCCTCGTCGAGCACCCGCGTCACCGCGCGCGCGGCGCCGTCGAAGGTCGTCGGCTCGCCGACCGCCCGGGCGACCTCGCGCCCGAGCGCCTCGGCCAGCACGTTGTCGGAGTTCTGCAGGGCGGTGCGCACCAGCTCGGTGGTCGGCGGCGAGACGACCTGCCCGAGCACCGGGGCGCCCGGCGGTGCCGGGCCGACGGCGACGGTCGGGGCGGCCCCGCCGCCGGCGAGCCGGGCGCCGAGCTCGCGGGCGGCGTCGGAGGCGGGGGTGGCGGTGCGCGGGACGTCGAGGACCGTCGGGTCGCTGCGCCCGCCGTCGAGCATCACCGGGACGATCGGCGCGACGAACCCGCTCGCGACGTCGGTGGGGTCCCAGCCCGGCGCGACGCCGTTGCCGCCCCCGTTCTCGTAGCGCGAGACGTCGACGTAGACCCGCTCCACCGCGGGCTGCCCGGCGCGCGCGGCGCGCACCGCGGTGACGAGGTCGTCGAGGCGGGCCGCGTCCGGGTAGACGGTCTGCCGGCCGGCGGGCAGCGACGAGAGCGTCGGGTCGCCGCCGCCGACCAGCACGACCGAGTCCGGGGTGGGGCCGGCGACGACGGTCGTCGTCCAGCGCATCGTCGGGTCGAGGCGCAGCAGCGCCGCGGCTCCGGTGAGCAGCTTGGTCACCGAGGCCGGCACCTGGGGCTCGGCGGGCCGCCGGCTCCACAGGGTCGCGCCGGTGGCGGGGTCGACGACGGCACCGGTGACGTCGCCCAGCGCCGCGACCCGGGCGTCGAGCGCGGTCGCGAGGCCGGCCTCGGTCGGGGCCGGGGCGTCGGCGCCGACCGCGGCGAGGCGCAGCCGGGGTGTCGCGGGGTCCGGCGGGTCGGCGGCCGCCCCGCCCAGCAGGCCCACGGGCAGCCCCACGGCGCGGGCGAACGAGGGCGCCGAGAGGGTGACGCCGACGCCGAGGCCGGCGAGCAGGGCCACGACGACCGTGACCGTCAGCACCCGCAGGCCCCACCGGTGAACGGTGGACGACGATCCGGGGACAGCGCGGTGACCCTCGCCGCTCACGACCCCGCACCCCTCCTCACCTGCTGTTCACCTGACCCGGACGAGGCCCGGGTCACCCCACGGTGTGCCGGGTCACCCCGGACGTTGCCCCACACTAGAGGCGGGCGAGGACCTCCGGCCGACCCGCGGGGCGGGTCGGGGCGGCCGGGACCGGAACGCGGACGAGCGAGAACAGGGAGCGGTGTCGCCGTGGAGTTCGACGTACTGATCGAGATCCCCAAGGGGAACCGGAACAAGTACGAGATGGACCACACCTCCGGGCGCCTGCGCCTGGACCGGACCCTCTTCACGGCCACGCAGTACCCCGCCGACTACGGCTACATCGAGGACACCCTCGGCCAGGACGGCGACCCGCTCGACGCGCTCGTCCTCGTCCAGGAGCCGACGTTCCCCGGCTGCGTGGTGGCCGCGCGCGCCATCGGCATGTTCCGCATGACCGACGAGGCCGGCGGCGACGACAAGGTGCTCTGCGTGCCCGCGGGCGACCCGCGCCAGGAGCACCTGCGCGACATCCACCACCTCTCCGAGTACGACCGCCTCGAGATCCAGCACTTCTTCGAGGTCTACAAGGACCTCGAGCCCGGCAAGAGCGTCGAGGGCGCGCAGTGGGTCGGGCGCGCGGACGCCGAGCTCGAGATCAAGGCCTCCCGCCAGCGCGCCGAGGAGAAGGGCCACGGCGGGGCCCACTAGCTGCCCGCGACCGGCCGCCGGGACGGACGTGCCGTCCCGGCGGCCGGGTCAGCGGGTCGTGCCCGACAGGTCGACCGGCGGCGCCGCCTCGTGCCGGCCGGCCCGCTCGCCGCCCGGCGCCGCGACGGCCGGGCGGGGAGGCGTCACGGTCAGGGTCACGTCGGACGCCCCGTCCACCACGACCTGCTCGCTGACCGGCGCGAACCCGCTCGCGGTGAGCATGTGCCGCCCGGGCGCGAGGTCGTCGAAGCGGAACCGGCCGTCGGCACCCGTCACCGCGGAGGCGACGACGCCGCCGTCCCGGCCGACGAGCACCACCAGCGACTCCGGCACCGGCGTCCCGCCCGCGGCGCGCACGGCCCCGGCGAGCGTGTAGCGGGCCGGCGCGACCGTGACGTCGGCACGCGCCCCGTCCTCGCCGGCCACGACCCGGACCGCCTGCGGGGCGCGCCCCGGGGCGAGCACGGTGACGGTGTACTCGCCGGGCTCGACCTCACCCGTCTCCCACCTGCCCTCGGCGTCGCTGCGCCGCACGCCCACGACGCCGCCGGCGGTGTCGGTGACGGTCACCGTGGCCCCGCCGACCGGGGTGCCGTCGGCCTCGGCGACCCGCCCGCCGAGCGTCACCACGCGGGACAGCGCGACGTCGCGGCGCACGGGCGTCCCGTCGACCGTCACGAGCTCCGCGAACGGCCGGCGCCGCGGCGAGCTGGCGATGAGCACGTAGGTGCCGGCGGCCGGCGCGACCAGCGAGTAGCCGCCGCGCTCGTCGACGCCCGCCCGCTCCACCGGGGCCCCGTCGAGGCCGTGCAGCGAGACCGTCACCTCGTCACGGGCCCCGACGGGGCTGCCGCCCGTGCCGGAGACGCGGCCGTGGACCGTGGGACCGGTCCGGCGGACGGGGCTCGGGTGTCCGTTCGTGGCCGTGGCCGGCGGTCCCCAGCCGGGGGTCGCCGGCGACGCGTCTGCGTCGCTGGCGGGCGCCGCGGGTGCGGCCTGGACGGCGTGCGCCGTCGCGGGGACCGGCGGGTTCGACGCGGTGCCGATGGCCGCGGCGCCGCCGGCGGTCTCGGTGGCCGGGGTGGTCCCCGGGGCGGCGTCGGCGCCCTCGGCGCTGCGGGCCTGGATGCCCGACTGGGTGCGCAGCGGGACCTCGCGCAGGAACCAGATGAGCACGAAGCCGACGGCGATCACGCAGCCCGCGATGAGGAACACGAGGTCCATCGCGTCGGAGAAGCCGACGAGGAACGGCTCGGCCAGGCGGGGGTCCATCCGCTGCAGCACCGAGGAGTCCTGGGCGACCTGCGCCGCGCCGGTCACCGGGTCCATCGCGACCTGGTTGGCGGGGTTGGCGAGCGCCGCCGGGTCGGCGAGCGCCGCCCGGAAGCCCGGCGTCGGGGCGATGGCGGCGAAGGCGTCGCGGATGTAGTCGCCGACCGTCGAGAAGAGCACCGAGAGGAAGACCGCGACGCCGAGCGTGCCGCCCATCTGCCGGAAGAAGGTCGCCGACGCCGTGGCCACGCCCATGTCCTTGGCCGGCACGGCGTTCTGCACCGCGAGCACGAGCGTCTGCATGCAGTTCCCGAGCCCGAGGCCGAAGACGACCATGAGCAGCGCGACCTGCCAGTACGGGGTGTCGGCGTGCAGCAGGAAGTGGAACAGCAGCATGCCGACCGTCATCAGCCCGAGGCCGATCACCGGGAAGACCTTGTAGCGCCCGGTCCGGCTGGTGAGCTGACCGGAGATGATCGAGGCGACCATGATGCCGCCGACCAGCGGGATCATCTGCAGGCCGGCCTGCGTCGGGTCGGACCCGGTCACGATCTGCAGGTACTGCGGGACGATCGCGATGCCGCCGAACATCCCGACGCCGGTGATGATCGCGATGATCGAGGTCAGGCTGAACACGCCGTTGCGGAACAGGCGCAGTGGCAGGAGGGCGTCGTCGCCGTAGGCCCGCTCGGCGAGGTAGAAGGCGACGAGCCCGACCGCGCCGACGGCGTAGCAGATGATCGCCGAGGTCGAGGCCCAGCCCCACTCGCGGCCCTGCTCGGCGATGATGAGCAGCGGCACGAGGCCGACGGCGAGCGCGGCGGCGCCGGGGAAGTCGAGGCGGTGCTCGCGGCGGGTGTGGGGCAGGCGCAGGACGTTCCAGACGACGAGGAACGCGATGGCACCGATCGGGACGTTGACGAGGAAGACCCAGCGCCAGCCGGTGATGCCGAGGATCGTGTCCTGGCCGGCGAGGAAGCCGCCGACGACCGGGCCGATGACGCTCGACGTGCCGAACACGGCGAGGAAGAAGCCCTGGTACCGGGCGCGCTCCCGCGGCGGGACGATGTCGCCGATGATCGTCAGGGCCAGCGACATCAGGCCGCCGGCCCCGAGACCCTGGACGGCGCGGAAGGCCGCCAGCTCGTACATCGACGTCGAGATCGTGCACAGCACCGAGCCGACGACGAACAGCCCGATCGCGAGCAGGAAGAACGGCCGGCGCCCGTACAGGTCGGAGAGCTTGCCGTAGAGCGGGGTCGTGATCGTCGCCGTGATCAGGTACGCGGTCGTCGCCCACGCCTGGAGGTTGAGGCCCTGCAGGTCGTCGGCGATCGTGCGGATCGACGTCGAGACGATGTTCTGGTCGAGCGCGGCCAGGAACATGCCCAGCATCAGGCCCGAGAGGATCACGAGGATCTGGCGGTGCGTGAAGCCGGTGCTCCCCGTGTCGGTGGCGGCCGCCGGTCGTGTCGGGGCGGCGGGCGTGCTCATGAGGCCTCCGGGGGAGCCAGCGGTGCGGGGTGGTGGCGGTGCTCGAGGTCGACGGCCAGCTGCTCGAGCAGCTCGGCGAGGCGCACGCGGTCGGCCTCGTCCCAGTGCGCGGTCATGGCGCTGATCTCGCGGTTGCGGCGGTCGCGGTTGGCCTCGAAGACGCGCAGGCCCTCGTCGGTGGGCGCGAGGAGCGTCGCCCGGCCGTCCTCGGGGTCGGGGCGGCGCTCGACGAGCCCGGCGCGGACCAGCCCGGCGACCTGCCTGCTGACCGTCGACGGGTCCGAGTGCACCGACTCGGCGAGGGCGTTCGACCGGCGCGGACCCTCCAGGACGAGCCGGGCGAGCAGCACGTAGGCAGCGCGCTCGACGCCGTCGGGGCCGACGGCCTTGCCGGCCTTGGCCCGCTCCACCGCCCGCATGACGCGGATGAGCTGGTGGCCGAGACGGTCCGAGACCCGCCAGCGGTCGTCCACCCCCGGCGGGAGCGGGAGCCGCGAGGATTCCATTGCATGCTCCGTACAATCGGTTGCTGCGTACAAGCATGCGCCTGCCGCCGCTGTTCCCGCCACCGGGGTCCACGATCGCGCGCGTCACGGCCGCCCCGGGGTCTTGAGCGAAGGGCACCTTCGGTCGGGTAGACGGGCGACGGGCGCCCTTCGCCGGAACGCCGACCGCCCTACGGTGTCGGATCGTGGAGAGCGAGCGCGTCACCTACGAGCGCGACGGGCACGTCGCGACGATCACGTACTCCCGGCCCGAGAAGCTCAACGCGATCGACGGGGCGATGCGCGCCGGCCTCAATGAGGCGTTCGACCGCTTCCGCGCCGACGACGACGCGTGGGTCGGGATCGTCACCGGCGAGGGGCGCGCGTTCTGCGTGGGCGCCGATCCCGGCGGCGAGGGCAACCCGGCCGGCGACTTCCCCGGCTCGTTCTGGGAGCGCCCGACCGTCAACTCCTTCGAGAGCGGCTGGGAGATCTACAAGCCGGTGATCGCCGCGGTCAACGGCCACTGCCTGGGCTACGGGCTGACGCTGGTGACCTGGTGCGACCTCGTCATCGCCAGCGAGCGCGCGACGTTCGGCTTCCCCGAGGTCCGCCTGGGCATCCCGACGATCGTCGGCGCGCTCCGGCTGCCCCAGCGGATCGGGTGGCAGCCGGCGATGGAGCTGCTGCTGACCGGCGAGCGCGTGGACGCGGAGCGGGCGCGCGAGATGGGCCTGGTGTCGCGGGTGGTGCCGCACGACGACCTGCTCACCGAGGCTCGAGCACTCGCCGACCGCCTGCTCGCCGGCGCGCCCCTGGCCCAGCGCGCGATCAAGGAGATGGCCCGGCGCGCGCCGAACCTGCCCGAGACCGAGGCCATCCGCTTCGGCGAGACCATGCGCCGCGTCGCCGGAGCGACGCAGGACGCGGCCGAGGGCATGGCCGCCGCCCGCGAGAAGCGCGAGCCCCGCTGGGAGGGCCGGTAGCGCCGGGGGTCAGCGAAGTGCCGTTGCGGACGTCCAAAGTCCGTATCGGTACTTCGATCATGCCGCGAGCAGCGCGTCCGCCAGCGCCCGCCCGGAGCCACGCCTCGTACTCGTCGGGCGACCAGCCGCGGGCCGAGGGTCAGCAGGTGGTGCGCCTCGGGCGAGTTGAGCGTTCAGACCGCGTCCGTGGCGACCCGTTCCTCGAGCCGGAGGCCGCCGCGCTCGACGACGAGCCGGCCGACCCGCGCCGACCCGCGCCGACCCGACGAGGAGAAGGCCATGGACCACACGTCCGAGGGCGTCCGCGCGCCCCTCGACCTCGCGCACGAGCGCACGCTCGACAGCGACCCGGGGCCGTGGAAGGAGCTCACGTCGCACCGCGACGACGTCACGCTGCTCGGCGCATACGGCGACGTGGTCGTCGGATGGCCCGAGGTCTCGGCCTGCTCGCTTCGACCGGGTCGCCCGGGCTACACCGGCGGCGAGGCGACGACGCGCGAGCACGTCGCCACGGGGCTCGACGGGGACCTCGCCTGTCTCGTCGACGTCGAGCACCACCGCTCGCGGGTCGAGCGCCACGACGAGCCGGTGACGTTCAGTACCGCACCACGCACGTGCTGCGACGCGAGGACGGCACATGGCGCGTCGTCCTGCGCGACGCCGTCCCGCTCGCCGGCTTCCGCGGGCCGGAGTTCGCGCACGTCGAGGCGGGGGCGACGTCCCTGCTCAAGCATGATCGAAGTACCGATACGGACACTCAACGTCCGCGACGGCACTTCGCTGGTAGCTCAGGCGACCCGCTCGAACACCGCCGCGAGGCCCTGGCCGCCGCCGATGCACATGGTCTCGAGGCCGTAGCGGGCCTCGCGGCGGGCCATCTCGCGCAGCATCGTCGCGAGGATGCGCACGCCGGTGGCGCCGACGGGGTGGCCCAGCGAGATGCCCGAGCCGTTGGGGTTCACGCGCTCGTCGGTGACGAGGTCGATGCCCCACTCGCGCCCGACGCCCAGCGCCTGGGCCGCGAAGGCCTCGTTGAGCTCGATGACGTCGATGTCCGCCAGCGACAGGCCCGCCCGCGACAGCGCCGCCGCGGTCGCCGGCACCGGCCCGATGCCCATGACCTCCGGGCCCACGCCCGCGAGCCCCCACGACACCAGCCGCGCCAGCGGCCGCAGCCCCAGCTCGGAGGCCTTCTCCGGCGTCGTCACGATGCACACCGCCGCGCCGTCGTTCTGCCCGGAGGCGTTGCCCGCGGTCACGGTCGCCTCGTCGTCCTGCTTGCCCATGATCGGGCGCAGCTTCGCCAGCGACTCCAGCGAGGCGTCGGGGCGGATGTGCTCGTCCTGGTCCACCACGGTGTCGCCCTTGCGGCCCGGGATGGTCACCGGCACGAGCTCGTCGGCGTAGCGGCCCTCCTTGACCGCCGCCGTCGCCTTCTCGTGCGACCGCACCGCCAGGCGGTCCTGCTCCTCGCGCGGGATGTCGTAGCGCTTCCGCACGTTCTCGGCGGTCTCGATCATCCCGCCCCACACCGGGTGGTTGCGCCCGCCCGCGTGCACGCGGCCCTCGGCCAGCGCGTCCTTCATCTGGAAGCCGCCGGCCTTGGTGCCCCAGCGCGGCGCCTGGCTGTAGTACGTGGCGCCGGACATCGACTCCGCACCGCCGGCGAGCACCAGCGACGCGCCGCCGGTCTGCACCGCCATCGCCGCGTAGAGCACCGCCTGCAGCCCCGACCCGCAGCGCCGGTCCACCTGGATGCCCGGCACCGTCACCTCGAGGCCCGCGTCCAGCGCCGCCACCCGGCCGATCGCCGGCGCGTCCATCGTCGGGTAGCAGTGCCCGAACGCGACGTCGTCCACGTCCTCGTCCTGCAGACCGGTGCGCGACACCAGCTCCCGGATCACCGTCGCCGCCAGCTCCTGCGGCGCCACGTCCCGCAACGCGCCCCCGAAACCACCCACCGGGGTCCGCAGGGGCTCACAGATCACCGCATCCGGCACAGCCGACCTCCTAGAGCACGTAGCGCAGGATGACCTCGGCGACGCACGCCGGCTTGGGCCACCCCTCGATCTCGACCGTCCCCCCGATGGTGGCCTGCACACCGTTCGCGACGTCGGTGACGTCCACCAGGCGGCAGTGACCTCGCACACGGCTGGGCACGGGGACCGGTGACGGGAACCGGACCTTGTTCAGCCCGTAGTTCACCGTCATCGAGACGCCCTCCACCTGGAAGGTGTCCCACCCGAACTTCGGCATCAGGGCGACCGTCAGGAAGCCGTGGGCCACCGTCCGTCCGAACGGCCCGTGCTGGGCGCGCTCGGGATCGACGTGGATCCACTGATGATCGTCGGTGGCGTCGGCGAAGATGTCGACGCGGTGCTGGTCGACGGTCACCCACTCGCTGGTGCCGAGGTCCTCCCCCACCGCACCGCGCAGCTCCTCGACGTCGGCGAACACTCGCATCCGGGGCTCCTCTAGAGGTCGGCGGCCAGTTGCTTGACCTGCCCGACCAACGACACCCGCTCGGCGGCCGTGCCCGCGAGCGGCGTGACGTTGATCGTGGTGACGCCGGCGGCGGCGAAGGCCTGCAGGCGCTCGGCGACGTACGAGCGCGACCCGATCAGCGACATCGCCTTGACGAGGTCCTCGGGCACCGCCGCGGCGGCCTGGTCCTTCTTGCCGTCGAGGTAGAGGTCCTGGATCTGCTCCGCCTCCTCCTCGTAGCCGTAGCGCCGGGCGAGCTCGTTGTAGAAGTTCTTGCCCTTGGCGCCCATGCCGCCGACGTAGAGCGCGACGAACGGACGCATGCCGTCGAGCATCTGCTGGGCGGTGTCGGCGTCCTCGGTGATGCACAGCGACGCCTGCAGGTAGGTCTGCAGGTCGCCGAGCGCGGGGTCGCGCTTGGCCTTGCCGGCCTCGAGCGACTCGCCCCAGACCTCGTGCGCGCGCTCGGGCACGAAGAGGATCGGCAGCCAGCCCTCCGCGATCTCGGCGGTCAGCGCGACGTTCTTGGGGCCGATCGCGGCGAGCACGATGGGGATGCGATCGCGCACCGGGTGGTTGATGATCTTCAGCGGTTTGCCGAGCCCGGTGCCCTCCTCGGCGGGCAGTGGGATCCGGTAGTAGCGCCCGGAGTGCTGCACCTTCTCGCGGCGCCACACCTGCCGGCAGATGTCGACGATCTCGCGGGTGCGGGCGAGCGGGGCGTCGTAGCGCACCCCGTGGAACCCCTCGATGACCTGCGGGCCGGACGCGCCGATGCCGAGGGTGAAGCGCCCGCCCGAGACGTAGTCGAGGCCCGCGGCGGTCATGGCGGTCAGCGACGGGGTGCGCGTGTAGATCTGCAGGATCCCGGACGCGATCTCGACACGGCTGGTGCGCGCGGCGATGAACCCGAGCTGGCTGACCGCGTCGAAGCTGTAGGCCTCGGGCACGAAGACGATGTCCAGGCCCGCCGCCTCGTGCTCGGCGAGCTCGGCCACCGTCTCCTCGAACCCGCCGCTGTAGTTCAACCCCATCCCGATGCGCACGCCGCGCAGCCTGTCACGATCGCGATGATCACGGCAGTACGGCGACGGGAGACGGGCGTGTTCACGACGACGGTGACGGTGCGCGGCTACGAGTGCGACGCCAACGGGCACGTCAACCACGCCGTCTACCACCAGTACGGCGAGCACGGGCGCACCGAGGCGCTGCGGGCGGCGGGCATCGACGTGCCGGACCTGACCGCCGTCGGTCTCGGCCCGGTCATCCTCGAGTCGACGGTGCGCTTCCTCGCCGAGCTGCGGGTCGGCGACGAGGTCGAGGTGGCCCTGGACGTGCGCTTCGGGGAGGGCAAGACCTTCCGCATGGACACCGAGCTGCGCCGCGGCGAGCAGGTCTGCGCCACGCTCACCGGCGTCATGGGGCTGCTCGACCACGGCACGCGCCGGCTCGTCGCCGACCCCCGCGGCAAGCTCCTCGCGCTCGGCGACCCCCAGCGCGCGCCTCAGGTCCTCGGCGAGGCGTCCCCGTCGGAGAAGTGACCCGGCCAGTCGTCGTACCGGATGCGCGGGGTGGCGAGCACCTCGCCGACCGTCGACCACTGGTTGCCGCCGAGACGCGCGAGCGGCGCGAGCCGCTTGACGTCCGGGCGCCCGTCGACGAGCACGTCGTCGGCCACCGCGGCGTGCACGACCCGCCCCAGCACCAGCACGGAGTTGCCGACCTCGATCGTGCGCTCCAGGCGGCACTCGAGCGCCACCGGTGACTCCGCGATCCGCGGGGTCGCGATGCGCAGCGAGGGCTCGCGGGTCAGGCCGGTCGCGTCGATCTCGCTCTCGTGCGGCGGGAAGTCGGTGGCCGTCGCGTTGATGTGCTCGAGAAGCGGCTCCGGCGTCAGGCACACCGTGAACTCGCCGGCCGCGACGGCGTTGCGCAGCGAGTCCTTCTCCCCGACCGAGGTGAACTGCACGACCGGCGGGTCGGTGCTCGCGACGGTGAAGAACGAGTGCGGGGCGAGGTTGTCGACGCCGTCGGCCGAGCGCGTCACCACCCAGGCGATCGCGCGCGGCACGATCACCGAGGTCAGGAACTTGTAGAAGCCGCCGGACCCGATCGTGTCGGGGTCGAAGTCGGTGCGCACGGACTCAGTTGTTCCCCGGCAGCAGCTCGCTCGGAACCAGCTGGGGCGCCCGTGTCGTGGTCGTCTCGCTGGGCTCGGGCTCGTCGGCGGTGCTGCTCGCCGGCGCCTCGGACGTCGAGGTGGGCGCCTCGTCGCCGGCGGGGGCCTCGGAGGTCGTCGCCGGGGCCTCGCTCGACTCCTCGGCGGGCTCGGCGGTCCCGAGCACCGAGCCGACGCTGGTGCCCGAGTCGCCGCCGGACAGCGGCGACCCCTTGACCCGCTCGATACCGGTGATCGCCAGCATCGCGATGAGGAAGATCAGCAGGGCGGTGGCGCCGAGCAGGGCGTAGCGCCGCCACGGGGTGCGGCGCGGGGGCTCGCCGCCGTCCGGGTCGTCCGGGTCGCCGTCCGGCGGGGGTCCGCCGGGCGCGCCGACCAGGGCCGTCTCGTCGTCGCCCGCGGTCATCACCGTGGTGCCCGGACCGGTCACCCGGGTGCGGTCGGCGTCGCCGGCGCCGAAGGCCCGGGTCTCCCCGGCCGGCGCGACGCGGGTGGCGTCGCCGGAACCGATCACCATCGTCGGTTCGTCGTCCGGCGCCGATCCGTCCGACCGGCCACCCGCGGACGCGACGACGGCCGTGCGCCCGTCGGCGGGGGTACCGACGGTCCTCGCGTCCCGACGGGCGGCCATCCGCGACCGCACGTGGTGGCGGGTGCGCTCCACCGAGCGCTGGTACGCCGCGTCCCCGACCGTGGTGATGACGGCCGCGATCCCGGCGCCGACCACCGTGCCGGCCGCGCCACCCATGAAGGACCCCGCCCCGGCGGTGACGATGGCGGCGAACGCCTGCCCGGACACCTTGGTGACCGACAGACCCGACGCGGCGCCGTCCGCGGTCGCGTCCGCACGACCCGTGGCGGCGGCGGGCGCCGCACCCGCCCGGTGGCTCGTCGGTGCCGCATCGTCCGCGCCGGACGCGTGACGCGTCGGCGTCTCGAACGGACGCTCCTCGGCCGGCCCCGCTCCGCGGCCGGGCGCCTCACCCGGTGCCGGACCGGTCTCCGGACGCCCCGGGGCACCGGGCGGTCCCGACGGGCCACGCGAGTCGGACGACCCCGGGGCGGCGTACGGGCCGGGGGCTCCGGCCGGAGGCCGGCCGGGCGGGCCGGGCGGGCCGGAAGGCGGGAGAGGGCCGGCCGGCTGTCCGGGCGCGCCACCGGGGCCTGCGCCGGGACGGCCGTGGGGCCCGGGCTGCGGCGGCGGGCCCTGCCCGGCGGGCGGTCCCGGCGCCCCCTGCGCGGGCCCCTGGGTGCCGGGCGGACGATGGGCGCCGGGTGGAGGTCCGTAGGCGCCGCGCGGACCCTGCACCCCGGGGCCGGGAGCCTGGTCCTCGGGCCCGGCGGCGTGCCGACCGGCGGGGGCGTCGTCGGGGTCCGGGCCGGGCGCGGCGTGCCGCCCGCGGCCGGGCCCGGGCGGGCCGGGGGGTCCGGACTGCTCGCTCATCCCTGCCCTCGCTGACCTCGACAACCGGCCCGCCGGCGCCGGGCGGACCGGGTCCAACCCTGCCCCACGGCCCTCGGGCGCTGCGGTCGGGGGCCCGGGAGGCCACCGGTCCGGGACCTCCGCAGGGGGTCACGCACGGGGTCGGGGGCCTCGCGGGATCAGTCGCCCGAGCGCCGGTGGCGGCCGCCGTTGCCGCGGAGCATCACGGGCCGGGCGGGACGCTCGTCGCCCCCGGCGGCCGCGTCCGCGCGGAACGCGCGACGCTCGACGCCTCGGTCGGCACGACCGAACGCCCGGCGGACTTCCTCGTAGATCGGCGTCTGCGTCATGTGGGCACCCTACGACTCCGGCCGGGGGCGCCGACGGGCACTCCAACGATCCTTCTGGAGGCTTCCGAACCCGCTCCGAGCAGGGCACACGACGCCACCGGCCGGGTGGTCCGCGATCTTCGGCACCGAGTCCGAGGGGTCCGGTCACGAACCCGACAGCGAGGTCCACCCGGTCGGATCAACGGGCCCCGGACGGTCCTCACCCCCCGTCGCCGACCCCCGGAGAACCATGACCACCCAGCCGGTCGAGCTGACCGTCCACTCGTCGCAGCCGTACAACGCAGAGCCGCCGCGGAGCGCGCTCGCCGACCACGACCTCACCCCCCTCGACGCCTTCTACCACCGCAACCACGCCCCGGAACGACCGCGGATCGACCCCGCGACGTGGACGCTGCGGGTCGACGGGATGGTCGAGCGGCCGGCGACGTTCTCGCTCGGCGCGCTGCGCGAGCGGTTCCGCGAGCACACCGAGGTCGTGACGCTGCAGTGCGCGGGCAACCGGCGCGCGGGGCTCATGGCGGTGGCCGACCTGCCCGGCGAGACGCCGTGGGGTCCGGGCGCCACCGGCACCGCACGGTGGGCCGGCGTGCGCCTGGCCGACGTGCTGCGCGAGGTGGGCGTCGAGCCCGGCGCGAGCGACGTCGTCCTCGCCGGCGCCGACCTCCCGGAGGAGTCCGACGGCGGGCCCTACGAGGTCTCGGTCCCGCTGGAGAAGGCGCTGGCGCCGGAGGTGCTGCTGGCGTGGTCGATGGACGACGCGCCGCTGCCCGCGGCGCACGGCGCCCCGGTACGCGTCGTCGTCCCCGGCTGGATCGGGGCGCGCAGCGTCAAGTGGCTCGAGCGCGTCACCGTCACCGACGGGCCCTCGCACGGCCACCACCAGGCCGTCGCGTACCGACTGCTGCCCGCGGACGCGTCCCCCGCGCCGGGCCGCGGCGTGCCCCTCGGACCGATCGCCGTGAACGCCGACGTCCTCGCCCCCGACGACGACGCCGAGGTCGCGGCCGGCCCGGTCCGCGTCTCCGGCTACGCGTTGGCCGGCGGGGAGCGCACCGTCGTGCGCGTCGACGTCTCCGTCGACGGCGGGGCGACCTGGCGGCAGGCGGACCTCGAGCCGCAGGCCGGCCGCTGGAGCTGGCGGCTCTGGCACACCGAGCTGGACCTGCCCGCCGGCACGACCCGGGTCACCGCGCGGGCGTGGGACTCCGCCGCCGGCGTGCAGCCCGCGGATCCCGCCGAGCTGTGGAACCCGAAGGGCTACGTGAACAACGCCTGGGCGCACGTGACGTTGCACGCGTCCGCCCGCGACGACGGGTGAGCGGACGCGCACCGGGCATCCGCCGGGGTCCCGACGAGGTGACCCCGGAGGTACCCCTTGAGCTCGACGAAACGCCGCCCGTCCATCGGTGTCCTGGTGGGCGTGCTGGTGGCCGCGCTGGTCGTCCTGGCCATCGTGCTGTTCCTGCTGGCGCAGAACCAGGCGGCGCCCACGAGTCCGCAGACCAACGGCATGATCGCGCTGCTCGCCCCCGCCCTGCTCTGACCCCGTCGACCCGGCACCATGCGCGGGTCAGCGTGCGTGTCACCGGAGGGAGGGCCCGTGCCGGGCGACGACGAGGAGCACGAACCGGACTACCGGTTCACGCTCGCCAACGAGCGGACGTTCCTCGCGTGGCTGCGCACGTCGCTCTCCCTGCTGGCGGCCGGGGTGGCCGTCGTGCAGCTGCTGCCCGAGTTCGCCGTGCCGGGCACGCGCGGGGTGGTCGGCGGCCTGCTCGCGGCGCTGGCCGTCGTGACCGCTGCCGGCGGGGTCCTGCGCTGGCGCGGGGTGGAGGCCGCCATCCGCCGGGGGCGCCCGCTGCCCCGCCAGCGCCTGCCCTGGGTGCTCGCCGCCGGGCTCGTCGTCCTCGCCCTGTTCGGGCTGGTGCTCGTGGCCCTGCGGACAGCGGCGTGACCTCCCCGTCCGACGCCGGGCTCCAGGCCGAGCGCACCGGTCTCGCGTGGAGCCGGACCTCGCTGGGCGTCGCCGCGAACGCGGTGCTGCTCGCGGTCCGTGAGCTCACCCACGACGGTCTCGGTCCCTCGCTCGTGCTCGCGGTCGCCGCGAGCGTCCTCGCCGTCGTCGTCGCCCTCTACGGGCGCCGCCGCACCCTGCGCCTGCGGCACGCCCCCTTGCCCTCGCCGCTGGCCGCCGACCGCGCGGTGCCGTTGCTCGGGGGCGCGGTGGCGCTGCTGGCGCTGGTCACCGGGGTGGTACTGGCGCTGCGGTAGCCGCGGCGAGCTCCCGGCGCTGCTCGGGCGTGGGACCCGCGCGGATGAGCACGACCAGGCCGACGAGCGCGACGACCGCGCACACCGACGCCAGCGCCGCGCCGGCCGCGCCGAGGGTGTAGCGCTCCCCCAGCACGACGATGCCGATCGCCGCCGCCGCGGCCTGGTCGACGGTGATCTGGGTGGCGAGCCCGGCGTCGAGGCCGCCGTCGCGGAAGGCGGTCTGGATCAGCAGGATCGACGCCACCGGCAGCACGAGCGCCGCCGCCACCACCACGCCGACGAGCCACCACGAGCGGTCGTCGGCGATCAGCTGGATGATCAGGCGCACCAGGCCCGACGTCGCCCCCGCGCACAGCCCGGAGGCCGCCGCACGGATCACCGCCCGGACCACCGGGCGGCCCTTCGCCCCCGCGGCGGCGAGCAGGGCGGACGCGACGAGGACCACCGCCACCGCGCCGAGCACGACCGTGGCCGACGGGGTCCGGGACGGCGGCCCGTGCGCGGCGAGGGAGAGCAGCCCGACGAGGCCGACGACGAGCACCACCGCGCCGACCCACTCCCCCGGGCGGATCCGCCGCTTCTCCAGCCACGAGTCCAGCGGCAGCGCGAGGATCAGGGTGGTCACGCCGATCGGCTGCACCAGCGTGATCGAGCCGAACCCCAGCGCGCCGACGTGGATGATCGCGCCGGCGACCATGCAGGCCACGCCGCCCCACCACCACCGCCGGCGCAGCAGCGCCCCGAAGAACCGCCAGCCGCCCGACGTCTCGACGGGCTCGGACGCGCGCGCCGTCTCGCGCCGCTGCAGGGCCGCGGAGAAGGCGTAGGCGACGACCGAGCACAGCGCCAGGGCGACGGCCACCGTGGGGTTGCTGGTCACGCGCGCTCACGCTCGATCGGGGCCGGCATCACGGCTCCAGTCCTACCCGGACGTCAGCGGACGAACGCGCTGTGACCCGTGATCGCCTTGCCGACGATCAACGTGTTCATCTCGCGGGTGCCCTCGAAGGAGTAGAGCGCCTCGGCGTCCGCGAAGTAGCGGGCGACGCCGTTGCCGAGGATGACCCCGTTGCCGCCGACGAGCTGGCGGGCCCACGCGACGGTCTCGCGCATCCGGCTCGCGCAGAACTCCTTGGCCAGCGCCGAGTGCGCGTCCGAGCCGCGCCCGGCGTCGAGGAGCTGGGCGTTGCGCGACGCCATGCCGAGCGAGGCGGTGACGTTGCCCAGCATCTGCACGAGCAGCTCCTGCATGAGCTGGAACCCCGCGATCGGGCGCCCGAACTGCTCGCGCTGCCGCGCGTAGGACAGCGCGAGCTCGTAGGCCGCCATCTGCGTACCGGTCGCGCCCCAGGACGCGTTGCCGCGCGTGACCCGCAGGACCCCGCCCGCGTCGGCGAAGGTGCCGGCGCCCCCGGCGAGCCGGTCCTCGTCGGGGACCCGCACGCCGCGCAGGGCGATGTCGGCGTTCTGGACGATGCGCAGCGCGGTCTTGCCCTCGATCTTCGCGATCGTCATGCCCTCGGCGTCACCGGGGACGACGAACCCGCGGACCTCGTTCGTCTCGAGGTCCCGCGCCCAGATGACGATGACGTCGGCGAACGGCGCGTTGCCGATCCAGCGCTTGTCGCCCTCGAGCACCCAGTGGTCGCCGTCGCGGCGCGCCGTGGTCTCCATGCCGCCCGCGACGTCGGACCCCCCGTGCGGCTCGGTGAGCCCGAACGCGCCGATCGTCTCCATCCGCGCCATCGCCGGCAGCCAGCGCTGCCGCTGCTCCTCGGTTCCGCCCGCCCAGATCGAGCCCATGGCGAGCCCCGTGTGGATGCCGAAGAAGCTGTTCACCGACGGGTCGACGCGTGCGATCTCGGCGTGCAGGAAACCGGTGAAGACGCGGCGCGCGGGCTCGTCGCCCATCCCGGCGAGGCCGTAGGGCAGGCCGGCGAGGTCGAGCTCGGCGAACCCCTTGACCAGCTGCATCGGGAACTCCGCGCGCTCCCACGCGTCGTCGACCAGCGGCGCGACGTCGCGCGCCAGGTACGACCGCAGCCGGCGCAGCGTCGCGACCTCGTCGCCGGTGAGCAGGTCGGCGTAGTCGTAGAAGTCGGCGATCGCGTCCCGGTCCGGGTCGAGGTCGAGCGCGGGCCGCGGCAGGGCGGAGAAGTCGGACGGGAGCTCGGGCATGTCCCCACCCTGGCGCGCGACGGCGGGGTCTGCCATCCGATCACCGACGCGCTGTCGCCAGATGATGCTTGTACTATCCAAGCAATGCGGCGAACGGCCCTCACGGTGGAGGGACCGCCCGGGCGGCCGGGTGCGCGAGCGGTGGACGATGGACGTGGGGCCGGCCCCGGCGGCGCCCCGCGCTGCGGGCAGAGAGGTGGACGTCGGTGGACGGACAGGAACCGATCATGATCTTCGGTCGGGTGACCCGCAGCGACGGTGCGCCGGTGCCCGGCGCGGCGCTGACGCTGTGCGACCTCTCCGGTGACCAGCTCGACCGCGCCGCCGCCGACGACGGCGGGCACTACCAGCTCGTGCCGCCGACCGGCGGGACCTACCTCGTCATCTGCGCCTCGTCGACCCACCAGCCGCAGGCCTCGCTCGTCGCCGTGGCCGACCGGCCGCTGCGCCACGACGTGGGCCTCGCGGGCGGCGGGGCCTCGCTGGGCGGCACCGTGGGGGTGCGCCACGGCAGTGCTCCCCCCGGCACCAACGGCGACGGGTCGGGCGTCAGCGGCTGGGGCGACGTGGTGCTGACCCTCACCGACGTGCGCGGCACCGTCGTCGCCGTGACCCGCTCGGGCCCCGACGGCACCTACCGCTTCGCCGACCTCACCGAGGGCACCTACACGCTGACGGCCGCCGCCGCGCGCCTCACGCCCGTCGCCGAGACCGTCCGCGTGCCCGCCGAGGGCCACGTGACCCACGACGTCGCCCTCGCGACCCGCACCCGGCTGCACGGCACCGTGCGCTCCGCCGGCGCCGGCCGTCCGGTCGCCGAGGCCCTCGCGACGCTGGTCAGCGAGGACGGGCACGTCGTCGGCTCGCGCGTCACCGGCGAGGACGGGTCGTTCCGCTTCGACGACGTCCCGCACGGCGTCTACACGATCACCGCGAGCGGCTACGCCCCGGTGGCCTCGGAGATCGAGATCGGCCCCGGGCACCCGTCGGACGTCGTGCTGAACCTCGTGCCGCCGGCCGTGGACGGTGCCGGCGGGTCGCCCGCCCGTCCCGACGCCCCGCGGGGCGACGACGGGGCGATGGCGGGCAACGGGTTCCCGGACGGCTTCGCGGGCGGGCGCCACGGTCACCACCTCGAGTCCGACGACGCGACCGAGCCGCGGACGCAGTCCGGCGAGCGCTGGTGACGGCCGACCCCGCCCGCGGCGCCGGGGTGACGGCGACGCCACGCGGCGGCTGGGTGCGCGGCGCAGCGGTGACCAGCGACGGCTGGCCGGTGCCGTTCGCGGTGGTCACGGTGATCGACGCGTCCGGCCACCAGGTCGGCGGCACCGCGGTCGGCGGCGACGGGTCGTTCCTGGTCGAGGGGCTGCCCGAGGGCCCGGCAACGGTGATCACCTCGGCGGTCGGGCACACGCCGGCCGCGCGGCCGCTGTCGGCTCCGGGCGACCTCGGCCGGGTGGTGCTGACGCGCACGGGCGCGCTCGGCCTTCCGGCACCGGGTCGCTGGGACATCGACCCGGTGCACTCGCGGATCGCGGCGTCGGCGTTCCACCTCGGCATCACCAAGGTGCACGGGCGGCTGCGCCGCTTCTCCGGGGCGATCGAGATGGGCACCGACCTCGCGAGCACCCGCGTCCACGCCGCCATCGACCCCGCCAGCGTCGACACCGACGACGAGACCCGCGACCAGCACCTGCGCGCCGGCGACTTCCTCGACGTCGTCGCGTTCCCGCGGATCGAGTTCACCTCGACCGCGGTCGTCGGCCACACCCCCGACCACTGGACGATGCACGGCGACCTCGTGCTCAAGGGCGTGCGCAACACCGTCGCCCTCGACGTCGTCTACCACGGCGCGGGCCCCGACCTCTGGGGCTGCGAGCGCGCCGGCTTCTCGGCGACGACCCAGCTCTCCCGCGACGACTTCGACATCCACTGGAACCAGTCGGTCATCGCCGGGATCTTCGCCGTCGGCCGGACCCTGCGGATCGAGATCGACATCGAGGCCGTGCGGGCGGCCTGAGCCGCGCCCTCACACCGGCGCCGGCTGGTGCCCCGCCTCGCCCGGCGCGGCGCCCAGGACGAGGTCGTGCAGCACCGGACGCCCGTCCACCGCGACGAGCACCGCGTGGGGACGGGCGGCGCGCCCGCCCATGCGGTGCGGGGTGCAGATGAGCATGAAGTCGCCGGACTCCGGCGGGTCGAGGCGGTAGGTGCCGTCGGTGCCGGTGTGCACGCGTCCGACCTGCTCGCCCTCCCCCGAGACCAGCGTCAGCACCGCCGGGCGGGCGCCACCGTCCGTGCCGAGCACGCGCCCGTGCACGGGGCCGACCTGCGGGGACGCCTCGACCGCCTCCTCGTCCGCGCCCGCGTCCGGCACCTCCTCGCGCGGGTCGGCCGTGAACTGGGGGTCGCCGCGCGTGAGGCCCCCGCTGTTGGCGCGGGTCACGATCGCCATGAGCACGATCGCCACCGCGACCAGCACCACCGGCGCCACGAACGACCAGTCGGGCGCGACGCGCTGGACCACCGCGTTGCCCGCCGCGGCGACGACGAGCGCGCCGAGGCGCAGCGGCGAGTTCCAGGTCCAGCGGAACGGCTTGTGCAGCTCGACGAGGCTCGAGACCCAGTTCGTCACCGTGCCGGACAGGAAGCTCGTCGGCGTGCCGGCCGGGCCGACGTAGCGCAGCGCCGCGGCCTGCACGCCCATGGCGAGCCCGGCGCCGAGGACGAGCACGACCACCTTCCACGGCGCGAGCGGACCGTCGTCGACGCCGTACCAGAACGCGCCGAGCAGGAGCAGCAGCGCGAGCTCGGCCGTCAGCGTCGCCCCGACCGCGTTGCGCCAGGGCCAGCGGCGCATCGCGAGCCCGCAGGCCACGGTGCCGGCGATCAGCCCGCCGCAGTAGCCGGCGATCGCGCAGACGTTGTCGACGACCTGTCCGACGTCGCCCTCCCCCAGCCCGAGGCCGAGCAGGACCAGGTTGCCGGTCATCGTGCTGGCGAAGACCTGGTTGAAGGCGAAGTAGGTCACGACGTCGATCGCCCCCGCGGCGGCGGTGAGCACCACGGTCACGGCGCCGAGGGTGCGCGGGCGCCGCTCCGGTTCGTCGAAGCCGGTCATGCGTTCCGACGCTCGCAGCGGTCCTTGACGATGGGATTACCTGCGTGCTCCGTCTGTGTGTGCCCACTGCGACGAGCGGCACAGTCGCGGTCAGCGCACGGCCGCGCGCTCCCCCAGCACGACGTCGATGTGCACCGGCGAGCCGTTGACGCTGACGCGGGTGACCGCCGGGGCCGCCGTCCCGCGCCCGCGCGGGCTCGCGATGACGAGGTAGTCGCCGGGCCGGCCGTCGGCGCTCAGCGCGAAGCGGCCGGCGTCGTCGGTGGTGGCGCGATCGGCCTCGTGCCCGCGGGCGTCGACGAGCGTCAGGACGGCCGCCACCGATCCCTCGCCCGGCCCGAGGACGCGGCCCGCCACCGCGACGGGACGCTCGGGTGCGGCAGGCGCCGTGCTCGCCGCCGCCGGCCCCCAGGAGTCCCGCTCCCCCGGCGCCTCGATGTCGGCCACGGACGGCTTGCCCCCGTCGAGCAGCGACGCGACGGCCGCGACGAGGCAGCACACCGCGGCGAAGCCGAGCGCGAGGAACAGGCCGTCGGCGAACGGCCCGGAGATCAGCTCGGGGAAGAAGCTGCGTCCGGTGAGGAACGCCGCCTGCTGCGGCCCGACCTGGGCCAGGACGTCGGGGCCGAGCAGCGTCTCGATCGGGTTGTAGCCGAGCAGGGCGGCGAAGAGCGTGCTCACCGGCGGGAGCCCGGCGATGCGCCCCGCGACGTCGGCCGGCACGCCCTGCCCGGTCAGCCCGCCGTAGAGCGCCGACGGCAGGGTCGAGGCGAGGCCCAGGATCAGCATCGAGAAGAAGATGCCGATCGAGAGCACGGTCGCGCCGTTCTGGAAGGTCGCGGTCATGCCCGCGGCGGCGCCGCGCTGGCGGGCGGGGACGCTGTTCATGATCGCCGCGCGGTTGGGCGAGGAGAACAGGCCCATCGCGAGCCCGTTGACCGCCAGCAGCACCGCGAACAGCGGGTACGGGAAGTCGACCGGCAGGAACCCCATGAGCAGGAAGCTGATCGCGGCGACGGCCATGCCGCCGCCCGCGTACCAGCGTGCGCCGTGCCGGTCGGAGAGCACGCCCGACAACGGTCCGGCGACGAGGAAGCCGATGGTCAGCGGCACCATGTAGATGCCGGCCCACAACGGCGTCGACTCGTAGTCGTAGCCGTGCCGGGGCAGCCAGATGCCCTGCAGCCAGATGATGAGGATGAACTGCAGGCCGCCACGCCCGAGCGCCGAGAGCAGGTTCGCGATGTTGCCGGCGGTGAAGGCGCGGATCGAGAACAGCGACAGGTGGAACATCGGGTGCGGGATGCTGCGCTCGATCGCCACGAAGACCGCCAGCACGACGACGCCGCCGATGAGGCAGACGAGCACGGTCGGGCTCGTCCAGCCCATGACGTGCCCGCCGTAGGGCTGGATGCCGTACGTGATGCCCATGAGCACGGCGACGAGGCCGACGGCGAAGGTGACATTGCCCCACCAGTCGATACGGCCCGCGTGGCGCTCGCTGGTCTCCTGGAGCTTCGCCCAGGCCCAGATCGTGCCGAACACGCCGATCGGCACGGACACGACGAACACCAGGTGCCAGGCCAGCGGTGCGAGCACGCCGCCGATGATGAGGCCGAGGAACGAGCCGGCGATCGCGGCGATCGAGTTGATGCCGAGCGCGAGCCCGCGCCGGGAGGACGGGAACGCGTCGGTGAGGATCGCCGTCGAGTTCGCCAGCAGCAGCGCCCCGCCGATGCCCTGCAGCACCCGCATGACGATCAGCCAGATCGCGCCCGCGTCGCCCTGCAGCCAGGTGACGGCGAGCAGGATCGAGAACACGGTGAACACCGCGAACCCGAGCGTGTACATCCGCGTCCGCCCGAACATGTCGCCGACGCGCCCGAAGGTGACGACGAGGACCGCCGTCACCACCAGGTAGCCCATGATCAGCCAGAGCAGGTAGCTGATGTTCTCCGGGCGCAACGGGTCGAGCGCGATGCCGCGGAAGATGTCGGGCAGCGCGATGAGCAGGATCGACATGTTGATCGTCACGATCAGCACGCCGAGCGTGGTGTTGGTCAGCGCGATCCACTGGTAGCGGGGTCCGGGGTGCGCCACCGCCGGCGCCACCCGCCCCTCGGACACCCTGCTGGTCACGTCGCCTCCGCCGAACTCGTTAGGTTCGGACAACTATAAGCACGCACGCCGGACGGCGGCGGTGTGACCTCGTCGTGCGGGAAACCGCTCGCGGCGACGATTACCGTGCCGGACGGCCGCACTCGTCCCGGGAGGCTGAGGAATGACCACCGTGCTCACGGCCGACGCCGTGCGCCGCTCGATGATCAACTGTTCGAAGGGCGACGCGAAGCGGATGACCGTCGTCGACGCCGTCGTCGGCACCGACCTCGACGAGGTCGAGTTCGTCGGCTGGCACGACCCGCGCATGCCGCAGCGCGCGTACCTCGTCACCGTCCACGAGGGCGTGGTGACCGGGGTGCTGCTGCGCCCGGCCGCCGGTGGCGGCGGCGTGCGGCGCACGGCGATGTGCGCGCTGTGCCGCACCACCCACACCGACGGCGACGTGACCCTCTACACCGCGCCGAAGGCGGGCGCGGCGGGCCGCGACGGCAACAGCGTCGGCACCTACGTCTGCGACGACCTCGCCTGCCCGACGACGACGCGGCTCGAGAGGAAGCCGAGCCCGAGCGTCATGCCGGACCTGAGCCTGCCGGTCGCGGAGCGGGTCGCCGGACTGCGTGTGCGCATCGACGGCTTCCTGGCGGCGGTGCGCGGCCGGGAGGACGCGGCGTAGGTCGGCTCCGCCGGTCAGGAGCCGGAGGTCGGGACCAGCACGGGCAGGGCCCGCAGCGCGAGGTCGACGAGGACGGGCTGGGCCTGGTCGAAGGGCACCGGCCGGTCGGGGGTGAGCGTGAAGCTCGCCGTCACACGGCCGTAGACGACGACCAGCACCGGACCCTCCGGGTCGGGGTAGTAGATCGCCTCGGCGGCGCCGAACGGCACCGGCTGGGAGGGCACCCCCGAGCTCGCCTGGGCGTCCCGGTTGACCCGCGACTGCGCGGTGGCCGCCCCCGGGTCGGTGTAGCCGCTCATCAGCACCTTGAGCACGAGGGTGTTCGGCGGTGGTGCGCCGGGACCGCCCTGCGAGGTGTAGTTGCAGGTCACGCGCTCGAGGCGACCGACCTGCGGGGCCGGCACGTCGCGCAGCGAGGTGACGCGCACCGAGCCGAGCGGCAGGCCGAGGTAGTTGGGCAGCTGGTCGGACGCCAGCACCTGGTCGCACTCCGTGGGCAGGATGCTGTTGCGCGGCGGCGGGGCGCTCGTCACCGGCGCGGCCCCGGGCCCGGGGAACGTCGGGATCGGCGGGGTGCCCGCGGACGGGCCGGACGAGCAGGCGCCGACGACGAGCCCCAGCGCCGCCAGGGCGAGGCCGAGACGTCGTGGGCCGCAGCGCGGGGGTGGCCGCACCCCCGGTGGAGTTCCCGCGCGCCCCATCGCCCCCGCCCGTCGTCTCGCCGTGTGCCTGCCGGACCGTACTGCCCGGCCGCCCACGGTAGTCGGCGCCCGCGCCGCGTGACTCAGTCCGTCCCGTCCTCGCCGAGCTCCGCGAGGACGCGCTGGGCCACCGCGAACGCCCGGTTGGCCGCCGGCACCCCGGCGTACACCCCGACCTGGAGGAGCACCTCCTGGATCTCCTCGCGCGTCAGGCCGTTGCGACGGGCCGCGCGCACGTGCATGCCGAGCTCGCCCTCGTGGTGCAGCGCCGCGAGCACCGACAGGGTGACGACGCTGCGGTCGCGGCGTGTCAGGCCCGGGCGTGTCCAGATGCCGCCCCACGCGTAGCGGGTGATGAAGTCCTGGAAGTCGGCGGTGACGTCGTCGGTGGCCGCCGCGGCGCGGTCGACGTGCTCGTCGCCCAGCACCGCCCGCCGGACCTCCTCGCCGGCGGGGTCCCAGTGCTGCGTGGACGGGTGCTGGGTCACGGGTGGTCCTCTCGCTTGTCGGGTGGAGCTCCCCTGTCGGCGTGCTCCCCTGGACGCTGCGTCTCCCGCGAACGGCTCGCCAGCAGGTCGTCGACCAGCGCGGCGGCCTCGCCCACCGCGCGGGACGGGTCGAGGAGCGCCCGGACCTCGGCCGCGGGGTCGGCGGGCGGGTCGTCGAGCGCGGCCAGGGCGTCGGCGAGGACGTCGGCGAGGACGTCGGCGAACGGCCGGCCCTCGTCCTGCGACCGCGACGCGGCGTCGGTGACGAGGTCCTTCGCCGCCGCGTGCCCGAGCCGCGCGCGCAACCCCGTCGTGGCCTGCTCGGCCAGCAGCAGCCCGCCGGTCACGTCGAGGGACGCCGCGACGCGGTCGGGGTCGACGACGAGGTGGCCCAGCGCGTCGGCCAGCCACGAGGCGCCGGACCCGACGGTGCGCAGGAGCTCGGACAGCGGGCGCCACTCGGCGTGCCAGGGACCGGCGGCGCGCTCGTGCTCGTGCAGCGACGCGGCCGTGAGCAGCGAGGCGACGAGACCCGGGGCGGCCACCGCGGCGGCGCGCGCGGACACGGCGGCGACGGGGTTGCGCTTGTGCGGCAGCGTCGACGACCCGCCGCGGCCCGGCACGTCCTCGCGGACCTCCCCGACCTCCGTCTGCGCGAGCAGCACGAGGTCCGTCGCGACGGACCCGACCGACGCGCCCGCCCGGCCCAGCAGTCCGGCGAGCTCGGCGATCCGCCCGCGCTCGGTGTGCCAGGCGAGCACGGGCTCGACGAGGTCGAGGCGGCGGGCCAGCGCGGCGCGCACCGCCCGTCCGTGGCCGTCGAACGCCGCGAGCGTGCCGACTGCGCCGCCCAGCTGCACCGCGGGTCGCCACGCCGCGAGGGCGTCGGCGGCGGCGTCGAGGCCGGCGCACCAGCCCGCGCACCGCAGCCCGGCGGTGATCGGGGCGGCCTGCTGGAGCAGGGTGCGCCCGGCCGCGGGGCGGTCGCGGTGGGCCGCGGCGAGGTCGGCGGCGGCGTCGGCGCCCGTCCGGAGGTCGGCGCTGATCGCGGCGACGGCGCGGCGCGCGACCAGCATCGCCGCGGTGTCCACGACGTCCTGGCTGGTCGCGCCGCGGTGCACGCCCGACGCGGCGGACCCGTCCAGCCCGCGGCGCAGCCGCGCGACCAGGGGGACGACGGGGTTCCCCGACGCGGCGGCCTCCTCGCCGAGCGACGTGGCGTCGACGGGTCGGCGGCAGGCATCGGTGATGGCGTCGGCGTCGGCACGGTCGAGCGTGCCGGCGTCGGCGCTCGCCTGGGCGAGGGCCGCCTCCACCTCGAGCAGCGCGGCGACCCAGGCCTCGTCGGCGACCGCCGCCCGGGCCTCCCCGCGGGCGAGCACGGGGTCGAACAGGCCGGGGCGGTCGGTCACCGGGGCATCATGCCCGGTGCGCTCAGGCCTGGGCGGTCGCGCCCTCGTCGTGGACGCTGTGGGAGCCCTCGCCGAACTCCTCGACGATCTTGGCGCAGAACGCGTCGAGGTCGCCGGGGTTGCGGCTGCTCACCAGCCCGTTGTCGACGACGACCTCCTCGTCGACGACGTGGCCGCCGGCGTTGCGGATGTCGGTGCGCAGGCTCGGGTACGACGTCAGCGTGCGGCCGCGCACGAGGTCGGCCTCGACGAGCGTCCAGGGCCCGTGGCAGATGACCCCGACCGGCTTCCCGGCCGCGAAGATCGACTGTACGAACGAGACGACGTCGCCGCTCTGCCGCAGCTGGTCGGCGTTGATCGTGCCGCCGGGCAGCACGAGCGCGTCGAAGTCGTCGGCCGAGACGTCGGAGATGGCCTTGTCGGGCGTGAACGTGTCGCCCTTGTTGATGTCCGAGTTCATCGCCTGGATCGCGTCGGTCGACAGCGAGATCAGCGTGGACCGCGCGCCGGCCTCGTCGATCGCCTGGCGGGGCTGCTCGAGCTCCGCCTGCTCGACGCCGTTCGTGGCGATGATCGCGACCCGCAGTCCGTCCAGTTGCCCGGCCATGTCGGACCCTCCTCGATGCGTCGACGGCGGCACGGTGGCCGCCCGGTCGACGACCGGGTCCCCGACGACGGCGTCGCCCGAAACGGTCAGCGACGTGCGCGGAGCACCAGACCCGGGGCGAGCGGCCCCGACGCCTCGCGGGCGGCGGCCCACCCCGCGAGCGCGCTGAGGTCGACGCCGTGGCGGGACGCCGCCTCGGGCGCCTGGGCCGCGGTCTCGGCGCCCCGGCGCAGCAGCGCGGACGCGCCACGGGGGTTGCCGCGCTGCTCGTGGGTCAGGCCCACCGCGAGCTGGGCGAGGCCCTTCCACAGCAACCGCTCGTCGGACGGCGCGGCCTTCCACGCGCCCTCGAGGACGTCGTGGGCGTCGAAAGGCCGGTCCTGGTCGAGGAGGTCCTGCGCGCGGCGCAGCACCTCGTCGGGCGGGAGGTCCTCGTCCTCGTCGTCGCTGCGCGGGACGCCCGCCGCCCCGTAGGGCAGCGGGCGTCCACTCGCGTCGCGGGGTCGGGCGCTGCGGGCACGGCCCTCGGCGTCCCGGTCGCGGTCGGCGGCCATGGCCCGACCCTAGGACGAGGAGCGCGAGCCCGTCTGCTCGGAACCCGCCGTCGACGACCCGGTCGTGCCCGTCGTGCCGGTCGTGCCCGTGCCGTTGCCGCTCGGGCCCGACGACTCGACCTCCGACGGTCCGGTGCCCTGCTCGGCCTCGCCCTGGTCGTCCGACGACGAGGAGCCGTGGGCCGAGGCCGTCCCGTTCCGCGTGGACATCAGGCTCGTGACCGTCACGATGGCGAGCGTCACCACGATGACCACGAGCGAGAGCCAGGTGGGCACCTCGGGGATCGCCGGGTTCACGTCCTCGTGCAGGTAGAGCAGGATCAGCTTGACGCCGATGAAGGCGAGGATGAACGCCAGGCCGTAGGACAGGTGCACGAGGCGGTCGAGCAGTCCGACGAGCAGGAAGTACAGCGCCCGCAGACCGAGCAGCGCGAAGGCGTTCGCCGTGAACACGATGTAGGCGTTCTGCGTGATCCCGAAGATCGCGGGGATCGAGTCGAGGGCGAACACGAGGTCCACCGACAGGATCACGGCCACGACGATGAACAGCGGGGTCACGCCCCACTTGCCGTTGACCCGCGCGGTGAGCTTGCCGTCGTCCTTGTAGCCCTCGTGGTCGCCCGCGTCCTCGTGCACGGTGACGAACCGGCGGACCAGCTTGACCGCCCGGTTGTCGTGCATGTCCTTCGGTTCCTCGCCGTGCTGCTTGATCAGCGTGTACGCCGTGTACAGCAGGAACGCGCCGAAGATGACGAAGACGAACGCGAACGCGGAGATCACCGCGGCACCGATGGCGATGAAGATCGCGCGCATGACGAGCGCGCCGATGACGCCCCAGAGCAGCACCTTCTGCTGGTGACGCTTGGGCACCGCGAACTGGCCCAGGATCACCGCGAAGATGAACAGGTTGTCGACCGAGAGGCTCTTCTCGACGAGGTAGCCGGCGAAGTACTCGGTGCCCGCCTGCGTCCCCATCGTGAACAGCAGGATCACGCCGAAGACCACGGCGACGGCGATGTAGATGACCGACCAGAGGGTGGCCTCGCGGAAGCTGACCTCGTGGGGCGACCGGGCGTGCCAGATGTCGATCGCCACGAGCACGGCGATGCCGCCGACCGTGGCCGCCCAGACCCAGAAGGGGACCGTCACGCCTGCTCCTCCACGTCGCCGATCAAGTCGAGAGCGACGGTTGTCGCTGTTCGGGGCGCCAACGGGCCGCCCCCGGGGAGGGTTCCCCGGTGTGACGATACCGACGCCGGGGCGGTTCGTTCCCCGATGTCGGATTCCTCCGACCCTCACTCGTCCGGGCGGTGCCGCGCGCGGGCCCGTGTGTCGGGCGGTGGTCCGTCGCGGCCCGACCCCAGGCTCGCCCGTCGGTCGAGGGTCGGGGAGGCGCTGTGGGGCGGTCTCCGGCCCGGTGGCGCGCCGCCCTCGTGCTGGCGGTGGGCGCGGCGCTGACGCTCGGGGCGGGACCGGTCCCGCCACCACCGCCGTCGGACGGCCGGGTGCTCGGCGAGCTGCTCGTCCCCCGCGGCGCCCCGGACCTGCCCGGGACGACGCACCGCGAGTTCACGACGACGCTCCCCGACCCGCGCGGCGGGCCCGTGCGCGGCGACGTCGTCGAGGTCGACCTCACCTCGCCCGCCGTGCGCGTCGACCTGCTGACCCCGCCGGTCGTCGCCGCCGTGGCGACCGTGCCCGAGCTGGCCGCGCGCGCCGGGGCGATCACCGCGGTCAACGGCGGGTTCTTCGACCAGGGCGGGACCGGCGCGCCGGTGGGCGTGCAGATCGTCGACGGGGCCGCACGCGCGTCGGGGGTACCGGTGGGCCGCCGCCCGGCCCCGCCGGTGCCGCCGGGCGAGTCCCCGGACGCGGTCGTGGGCCTCGACGCCGAGGGCCGGGCGCACCTCGCGCGGGCGCACTTCCAGGGGCGGGTCAGCGACGGGGAGCGCACGGTCGCGCTCACGGGCCTCGACGGCTACGCGGTGCCCGTCGACGGCGTCGGCGTCTTCGACCCCGCCTGGGGTGACGCGCCCCGCGCGCCCACGACCTGCGGCACCGACACCGACCCCGGCGCCGGGTGCAGCGCCGAGGTGCTCGAGGTCCGCGTGGCCGACGGGCGGGTCGTCGCCGCCGGCGCGCCCGGTGCGGGACGGCTGCCGCGCGGAACCGTCGCGCTCGTCGGGCGCGACCGCGGGGCGGTGGCCCTGCGGGGCCTGCGGGTCGGGGCGGCGGTGACGCTCGAGTACGGGCTCGACGCCGTCGGCGCCCCGCCGCTGCGCGTGGCCGTCGGCGCCCTGCCACTGGCCCGTGATGGGCGCCCGCTGCCCGGGCTGCAGGACACCGAGCGGGCCCCGCGGACGGCGGTGGGCCTGTCGGGCGACGGGCGGCGGCTGTGGCTGGTGACGGTCGACGGGCGCCAGGACGCGAGCATCGGGACGACGCTCGCCGAGCTCGGCCGCCTGCTCACCGACCTCGGCGCGCCGGTCGCGGCGTCCCTCGACGGCGGGGGGTCGACGACGATGGTGCACCGGGGCCGTGACGAGGACCTCACGATCGTCAACGCCCCCTCCGCCGACCCCCTCCGCGCCGTCACCGACGCCCTGGCCGTCGTACCCCGCTGACCTGCAAGCCTGGCGTCCACGCTGGCACTCGACGTCAGAAAAGCCCCCAGCTCGGCCGTCGCGGGCGGCCCTTCGTCCACCGACCTGTCACGCCGCGTCGCGGCCAACCCGGACGATCCGACCCCCGCCCCCGGGAACAGACCGCACCCGCGTGGGGTTCAATGAGGTGTCCGGGCCGGGCGTCATGTGCCCCCGGGTCTCATATCGAAAGGCCTCCAGGGACGATCGTTCGGCTGAAGCCCTGTTGTGCCACGCGCCGCGAGGCGGCCATCGCCCGGTCCGGACACCTGACACACGGCGGCCCCGCACCCGACCAGGGTGCGGGGCCGTCGCCGTCCGGAGCGGCTCAACCGCCCTCGCCCTCACCCACGCCCTCGGGCTGGGTGCCCGGCAGCTGCTGGCCGAACTGCTGGCCGCACTGCTCGTACGCCTGCTGCACCGCTGCCGGGTTCGGCTGCTGGTTGGCGTTGTTGATGCAGTCCTGCAGCTGCTGCAGCGAGTTGCCGCCGCCGAAGTTGAGGAAGGCGATCCCGGCGACGAACACCAGGATGCTCAGGATGATGTTGAGGATCAGACTGATGATCCCCAGCACGAGGCCGGTCGTGGCCACGCCCTTGTTGTTCGCCTCGAGCCGCTTCGCCCGCCCGCGGCCGACGACGCCGAGGATGATCGCGACGATGCCGAGGATCCCGCCGACGACCGGCAGCCACCAGCAGGTCAGCAGCGCCAGGATGCCGAAGACCAGCGCCGCGATGCCCATGCCGTTGCGCGGCTTGGGAGGCATCGCCGGCTGCCCCCACGCGGGCGACGTGCCGCCGGGACCGGCGTAGCCCGGCTCGCCGGGCGGTTGCTGGCCGTAGCCCGGCTGCTGCCCGTATCCCTGCTGGCCGTAGCCCTCGCCCGGAGTGCTCACGTCGAACGTCCTCTCGCCCTCGGTCCGGCCCGCCGCCGGGGCGGCCATCGTGCCACCGGTACCCGTTCCCGACGGAGTCCACCGAACGGCGCGTCCGAGCTGGGGGATTCCCTGACGTCCGGTGACAGCGTGGACGCCAGGCTGGAACACCTCGTGTCCCAGCCGGGCTCGGCGCGTCGTGCGGGCCAGGATGCGGCAATCCTGGCGACCGGCGCCAGGAGAGCCGCTTCGCTCGTGGGTCAGACGAGGGAGGCGGCGTGGGCGCGGGCCTCGTCCTGGCGGCGCTGCTCGGCGCCGGTGGCGATGGGCGCGCCGATCCACTCCTCCGGGATGCCGAACGCGTCGACGAGCGCGCGGGCGTGGGGGCGCAGCTCCAGGCACAGGCGGTTGACCTCGGCCGTGATCGCCTTCGACCGCGCCGCCGAGATGCGCCCGTGCTCGAGGAACCAGCCCTTGTCCTCCTCGATCAGCGACAGCGCGTAGAGGTCGCAGACCTTCTCCAGCAGCGCCCGCGCCGACGGGTCGACGCACGTGTCGATCCCCCGCACGAAGGCGTCGAGCACCAGCCCGTCGAGGTGGGCCCGCGCCGCGCGCAGGAGGTGGTCCTGGGCGCTGTTGAAGATCGCGAACTGGCGCTCGGCGGAGATGCCCTTGTCGCGCGCCGGACGCAGCCGGCGCACCAGCCCGTCGAGCGTGTGCTCCTCGCGGTCGTCGAGGAGCTTGACCTGCCACGACCGCTCGCGCACGTCGTCCTCGCCCCCGGGCCCCACGGCGCGCAGGCGCTCGGCGAGCTGGCGCAGCGAGGTGCGCTCGGCGACGGTGTCGAGCACCTGGTCGGCGACGAAGCGCACGGTGCCCAGCGTGTCGAGGTTGCCGAAGTCGTCGGCGTAGCCCGAGATCAGGCCCTTGGCGACGAGCTGGAGCAGGACGGTGTTGTCGCCCTCGAACGTCGTGAACACGTCGGTGTCGGCGCGCAGCTGGCCCAGCCGGTTCTCCGACAGGTAGCCCTGGCCGCCGCACGCCTCGCGGCAGGCCTGGATGGTCGCCGTGGCGTGCCAGGTCGTGAGCGCCTTGGTGCCCGCGGCGCGCGACTCGAGCTCGCGCTGGCGCTTCTCGTCGACGTCGCCGCCGGCCTCCCGCGTCGTCTGGATGTCGTGGAGCATCTCGACGAGCTCGTTCTGCGCGAACCGCAGCGCGTAGGTGCGCGCGAGCCCGGGCAGCAGCTTGCGCTGGTGGGCGAGGTAGTCGAGGACCGTGATCTCCTCGTCGCCGCCGGGCGCCGCGAACTGGCGGCGCGCCTCGCCGTAACGCACGGCGATCGTCTGGGCCAGGGACGCCGCCCCCACCGCGCTGCCCGAGACGCTGACGCGCCCGCGCACGAGCGCGCCGAGCATCGTGAAGAAGCGGCGGTTCTCGCTCTCGATCGAGCTCGAGTACGTCCCGTCCTCGGCGACCGAGCCGTGGCGGTCGAGCAGGTTCTCGCGCGGGACGCGGACGCCGTGGAAGGCCAGGCGCCCGTTGTCGACGCCGTTGAGCCCCTCCTTGTGCCCGTCGTCGGTGATCTCGACGCCCGGCAGCACGTTCCCGTCGTCGTCGCGCAGCGGCACCAGGACGGCGTGCACCCCGTGCCGCTCGCCCTTGCTGTAGAGCTGGACGAACACCGCCGCCATCCGACCGTCCCGCGCGGCGTTGCCGATGTAGTCCTTGCGCGCCGACTCGGTGGGGGTGTCGACGACGAACTCCCGGGTGTCCGGGTCGTACGTCGCGGTCGTGTGCACCGACTGGACGTCCGAGCCGTGGCCGGTCTCGGTCATCGCGAAGCAGCCGGGGAGCGTCAGGTCCATGACCGCGGGCAACCAGCGCGCGTGCTGCTCGGGGTTGCCCAGCGCCTGGATCGCCCCGCCGAACAGACCCCACTGCACCCCGCTCTTGACCTGCAGCGACAGGTCGGCGAACGCGAGCATCTCGAACGAGACGACCGAGCCGCCGATGTCGCCGCGCCCGCCCACGGCGGTCGGGAAGCCGTGCACCGCGTGCCCGTCGGCCGCCAGGCGCCCGAGCATGTCCCAGACCGCCGCGCGGTAGGCCTCGACGCCGGTGGCCGGGTCGACGCGCAGCTCGGCGAAGTCCTCGCGGGACCGGATCTCGTCCCGCAGCGTGTGCCAGCGGCCGTCGAGGGTGCGCCGGACGGCGGCCACGGTGGCCGGGGTGACGTCGTCGATGGACGGGCGGGAACTCACGGATGCCTCCGGGAGACGGATCGGCGCTCGACCCCGGTCAGCCGACCGGTGGAGCGGTGTGGTGAACGGGTCATGCCCCGTCAGGACGCGGACGACGCCGCGGCGGGCGTCACCGTGCGGGAGAGACCCGACCAGGCGAGGTCCGCGAGCTGGCCGGCGAGCGTCTCGCGCTCCAGCTCCGGGCGGGCGGCGAGCCACTGGTCGCCGGCCGCGCGGACCATGCCGACCAGCGCGTGACCCCACGTCTGCGCCGGCGCGGTGTCGCGGTCCTGCCGGCGCAGCTCGGTGGAGATGATCTCGGCGATGTGGTCGCCGATGACCGTGCAGAGGTCGCTGACCGGATCCTCGCCCTCGGGACGGTCGAGCTTGGGCGGGCGCATCACGTAGCGGTAGACCTCGGGATCGGCCTCGATCAGCCCGAGGTAGGCGTCGATGCCGGACACCAGCGTCCGGCGGGGGTCCTCGCTGGCGTCGCGCATCGCGCTCTGCAGCTGCCCGACGAGGACGGCCGCCACCCAGTCGCACACGGCCAGGTAGAGGTCGTTCTTGTCGGTGAAGTGGCGGTACACCACGGTCTTGCTGGTGCGCGCCTGGGCCGCGACCTGGCTCATGCCGACGTCGGCGCCGTGGGCGCGGATGGCCACGATCGTGGCCGCGGTGAGCTCCTGCCGCCGGGCGCGACGATGCTCGTCCCAGCGACTGGACCGCCGGTCACGGCGGGGACGCGAGGCGTCGCGCTCGCCGTCGCGACCGGCGCCGGGCCCGGAGGCCCGGCCGGCATCGACGTGATGCGTGGAACGACGGCTCACGTTACCGACGGTACCTGATACTTTCGGGTAACTCCGGTGGGAACGGCGCACGTCACGCAGCCGTGACCGCCTCGCGGACCCGCCACCCACGACAGACCACGCCCGACTCCGGGAGGAATCGTGCCCTCGGCTCCATCGTCCCGCCCGACACCGCCCCGCCGCGCCGCCATCGTCGGCGCCAACCGCATCCCGTTCGCACGGTCGAACGGCGCGTACGCGCGGGCCTCCAACCAGGACATGCTCACCGCCGCCCTCGACGGTCTCGTGGCCCGCTTCGGCATGGCCGGCGAGCAGGTCGGGGAGGTCGTGTCGGGTGCGGTGCTCAAGAAGAGCAGCGACTTCAACCTCACCCGCGAGGCCGTGCTCGGCAGCCGGCTCGCCGCGTCGACCCCGACCTACGACGTCCAGCAGGCCTGCGGCACGAGCCTGCAGACCACGCTGCTGATCGCCAACAAGATCGCGCTCGGCCAGATCGAGAGCGGCATCGCCGCGGGCGTCGACACCACCAGCGACGCGCCGATCGAGGTCAACGAGGGCCTGCGCAGCGTCCTGCTGGCCGCCAACCGGGCGAAGTCCACGGCGGGCGTCCTCAAGGCGCTCGCGGGCCTGCGCCCGGGGCAGATCGTCCCCGAGATCCCGGCCAACCGGGAGCCGCGCACCGGCATGTCGATGGGCGAGCACGCGGCCCAGACCGCCGCGGCGTGGGGCATCACCCGCCAGGCCCAGGACGAGATCGCCGCGGCCAGCCACCAGAACCTGGCCAAGGCCTACGACCGGGGCTTCTTCGACGACCTCATGACGCCCTACCTCGGGCTCACCAAGGACAACAACCTGCGGCCCGACTCCACGGTCGAGGGGCTGGCCAAGCTCAAGCCGGTGTTCAAGCCGGCCGGCTACCCCGACACCGAGGCCACGATGACCGCGGCCAACTCCACACCGCTCACCGACGGCGCCGCGACCGTCCTGCTGGCCAGCGACGAGTGGGCCGCCGAGCGGCAGCTCCCGGTGCTGGCGCACTTCGTCGACGCCGAGACCTCCGCGGTCGACTACGTCCACGGCGACGAGGGCCTGCTCATGGCGCCGGCCTACGCCGTGCCGCGCCTGCTCGAGCGCAACGGGCTGACGCTGCAGGACTTCGACTTCTACGAGTTCCACGAGGCGTTCGCGTCCACCATCCTCGCCACCTTCGCCGCGTGGGAGGACCCGATCTTCTGCAAGGAGAAGCTCGGGTACGACGAGCCGCTGGGCTCGTTCGACAGGTCCAAGCTCAACGTCGTGGGGTCGTCGCTGGCCACGGGCCACCCGTTCGCCGCCACCGGCGCCCGCATCGTCCCGACCCTGGCGAAGCTGCTGCACGAGAAGACGGACCAGGAGGGGTCGGGCACAGCCCGCGGCCTGATCTCGATCTGCGCGGCCGGGGGCCAGGGCGTCGTCGCGATCCTCGAGGCCTAGGGAACAGGAGACACAGCGCGATGAGCAACGACTGGTACTCCGACTTCGTCAACTCCTCGTTCGGCCGCACCATCGCCGGCCAGGTCGGGCTGCCCCCGGTGCCGCGGCTGCGTCGCTGGGAGCCCGGGCAGCCGCTGCTGTCCGGCCCGGCCCTGCTCGGCACCGCCACCCCGGACGGCCGCGTCGCCAAGGTCGTGCGCTCGCTGCTGACCGACCTGGGCATCGAGGTCCACGACGACCCGCACGCGCCCGTCGGCGGCGGCAGCTCGACCTCGAAGGTCGCCGCCGGGATCGTCGACGCGACCGGCCTGTCGTCGCCGGCCGACCTCGCCGAGATCCAGGGCTTCCTCACGCCGGTCATGCGCCGCATCGGGCCGTCGGGGCGCATCCTCGTCATCGGCGACGTGCCGGCCGAGGCCACCTCGCCGGCCGTGCGGGCCGCGCGCCGGGCGCTCGAGGGCCTCGTGCGCTCCGCGGGCAAGGAGGCGCGCTACGGCGCGACGGTCAACCTCGTGCACGTCGCCGCCGGCGCCGAGAACGACATCGAGTCGACGCTGCGCTTCTTCCTGTCGTCGCGCTCGGCGTTCGTCCACGGCCAGCGCCTCGACGTCGGGACGGTGCCCGGGTTCGCGGGCTCGAGCCAGGGTGTCGACTGGGACAGGCCGCTCGCCGGGCGCACGGCGGTCGTCACGGGCGCCGCGCGCGGCATCGGCGCGACCGTCGCCAAGACCCTGCGCCGCGACGGCGCGACCGTGATCTGCGTCGACGTCCCGTCCGCCGGCGACGCGCTCGCGCGCACGGCCAACGACGTCGGCGGCAGCGCGCTGCAGCTCGACATCACCGCCGACCACGCGCCGGCCACGCTGCTCGACCACGCCGCGCGCCACGGCGGGCTCGACGTCGTCGTGCACAACGCCGGCATCACGCGCGACAAGCTGCTGGCCAACCAGGACCGGGACCGCTGGAACTCGGTCATCGACGTCAACCTCAACGCGCAGCTGACGATCAACGACGCGCTGCTGGGGTCCGACGTCTTCCACCGCGGCGGGCGCATCGTCACCGTCTCGTCGATGGCGGGCATCGCGGGCAACCGCGGCCAGACCGCCTACGGCGCGTCGAAGGCGGGCGTCATCGGGATGGTGGAGGCGACCGCCCCGCTGCTGGTCGAGAAGGACGCGACGATCAACGCCGTCGCGCCCGGGTTCATCGAGACCGCGATGACCGCGGCCATGCCCGTCGGCACCCGCGAGGCCGGGCGGCGGCTGTCGTCGATGGCCCAGGGCGGGCTGCCCGTCGACGTCGCCGAGACGATCGCGTGGTTCGCCCAGGCCGCGTCCTACGCCGTCAACGGGCAGGTGCTGCGCGTCGACGGTCAGAACTACCTGGGGGCGTGATGACGGCGACCGACACGGAGCGCAGCGGAGCCGGCGGCACCAGGACCGAGACCCTGGACAGCGCGCCGACCCTCGGCGTGCTCTACGGGCGGGCGCTGCTCACGGCGCGGTCGGGCGGCTCGACACTGCCCGACCGCCGCCTGGAGCTCGTCAACGTGCGGATCGACCCCGACGCGGTCGCGGACTACAACCACGTGTGCGGGTTCTCCGTCGGCGGCGACGTGCCGCCGACCTACCCGCACATGCTGGCGTTCCCGCTGCAGATGCGGCTGATGACCGACCGCGAGTTCCCCCTGCCCGCGCCGGGCATGGTGCACCTGCGCAACGTCATCTCCCAGGTGCGCCCGCCGGGGGTCGGCGAGCCGCTGCGCGTGGCCGTGCACGCCGACCGGCTGGCCGCGCACCCCAAGGGCGCGCAGGTCGACCTCGTCACCACCGTGACCGACGAGGACGGCAGCACGATCTGGGACTCGCGCAGCACCTACTTCGTGCGCGGTGCCCCGGCGCCCGCGGGTGCCGACGACGCGCCCGCCGCCCCGCCCGAGCCCGACCCGCACGTCGGGCGGCTGCCGCACGCGATCTGGACGGTCCCGGGCGACATCGGGCGCCGCTACGCCGCGGTGTCGGGCGACGTGAACCCGATCCACGTCAACGGCCTCGCGGCCAAGGCGTTCGGCATGCCGGGCACGATCGCGCATGGGATGTGGACGAAGGCCCGTGCCCTCGCGGCGCTCGCCGGGCGCCACGGGCCGGCGTTCACCGTCGACGTCGTGTTCAAGGCGCCGGTGCGCGCGCCGTCGAAGGCGTACTTCCACACCGCGGCCGTCGACGGCGGCTGGGACGCGAAGCTCGTGAGCACCAAGGGCCGCGACCACCTGCTGCTGACCCTGCGCGAGGGCTGAGGGCGCCGCGTGGACGCTTTCGCCGCGTGGACTCGCGCCGCGTGGACGCAGCGAACGTGCTGTTCGCTGCGTCTACGCGCGCGAAGTCCCCGTTCGCGCGGCGTCGACCGCGCAGAAACTTGCGTCATGCAAGTATGCTCGGGGTCGTGCTGGGGAAGACCTACGACCGCGAGGTGTGCTCGGCCGCGCGGGCGCTCGAGCTCGTCGGCGAGCGGTGGAGCCTGCTGATCGTGCGCAACGCCCTGTTCGCGGGCGCGACGCGCTTCGGCGACTTCCGCTCGCTCGGCATCGCCACCAATGTGCTGACCACACGCCTCGAGGGCTTCGTCGCGGCCGGGATCATGGCGCGCGACGGCGACGAGTACCTGCTCACGCCGCAGGGGCGCGAGCTCGTGGCGGTGGTCGTGGCGCTGACCGCGTGGGGCGATCGCTACCTCGCGCCCGACGGGCCGCCGATCCTCTACACCCACGCGACCTGTGGGGGCGCGGTCGCCCAGCACCTCGTCTGCGCCACCTGCGGCGAGGTGGACGACGCGCGCGAGGTCGTCGCCCGCCCGGGGCCGGGCATGCCGGCCGAGATCGCCGCGCGCATGACGTCCTGAGGTCGCCGCGAACGGGGCTTTCGCGCGCGTAGAAGCCGCGAACAGCGCGTTCGCTGCGACACCCGAGCCGCCTAGAGCGGGATCGTCCCGCCCCGGTCGACGACGTCGACGCGGTCGTCCCAGCCGCGGCGCTCGACCTCGGCGAGGAAGTCCGACAGCGGCGAGCGGAAGACGCCGTAGTCGTCGAAGTGCACCGGCGTCGCGCGCCGCGGTGCGATCGTCTCGAGCACGTCGGCGCCCATCCGGCCGTCCATCGTGACGACGAGCCCGCCCGGCAGGGTCGTGCCGCCGAGGTGCAGGACGGCGCGGTCGACCTCGCCGATGTGCTCGCGGATGAGCGGGATGCCCTCGAACGGCAGGGTGTCGCCGGACAGATAGATGCGCCGCAGGACCTCGCCGGACGGGTCGGCGAACTCCAGCAGGCTGCCCATCACCGGCGGCAGCAGGCGGGTCAGCGGCCGGGGGCTGTGCCGGCCCGGCAGCGCCGTCACGCGCAACGTCGCCCCGTCCCACTCGGAGGGTCCGGCTCCGCCGCGCTCCGCGTCCCGACGGACGATCGTGTGCGACTCCCACACCGCGAGCCCCAGCGCCCGCCGGAAGCGTTGGCGCGACTGCAGCGTCCGCGCCGCCTCCGGCGTCGTGATCACCGGGACCGACTTGTCGAGCCCCCGCCGGGCCACCCGGTCCCAGTGGTCGCCGTGCAGGTGCGAGAGCACCACGGCGTCCAGGGCGGGCAGCTCGGCCGGGCTCAGCGCCGGCTCGGTGAGGCGCGTCGACCACAGGCCCTTGCCGAGGTAGGCCCGCTGGCCGCGGTGCAGGAAGTTCGGGTCGGTGAGGACCGTGAACCCCCCGCACCGCAGCAGCGTCGTCGCCGTGCCGACGAAGAAGAGCGAGGAGTCCGCGCTCATGGTCCGGCTCCGCTTCGCGTCGCGTCCGTCACGGCGCCAGGACGACCTTGATGCACTCGTCCTGCTTCTTCTGGAAGATCTCGTACCCGTGGGCCGCCGACTCGAGCGGCAGGCGGTGGGTCTCGAGGTCGTGGACACCGAGCGGGTCGTCGTCGGTGAGCAGCGGCATGATGTCCGGGATCCACCGCTTCACGTGCGCCTGGCCCATCTGCAGCGTGACGCCCTTGTCGAAGAGCTTCAGCATGTTGATCGGGTCGGCGGTGCCGCCGTAGACGCCCGAGAGCGAGACGACGCCCGCGCGGCGCACCGCGTCGACGCAGCCGACCAGCGCCGCGGTGCGGTCCACACCCGCGACCTGCATCAGCGGCGCGGAGATCGCGTCGGGCAGCTTGCTGGCCATCTTCTGCGCGAGCTGCGGGATCACCGAGCTGCCGTGCGCCTCCATCCCGACCGCGTCGATCGCCGAGTCGGTGCCGCGGCCGTCGGTGAGGTCGCGGATCGCGGCGCCCACGTCGTCGACGGTCCGGGAGTCGACGACCTCGACGCCGTGGCGACGGGCCATGGCCAGCCGCTCGGGGACGCTGTCGACGGCGATCACCCGGAAGCCCTGGTGGCGGGCGATGCGCGACGCCATCTGACCGATCGGGCCGAGCCCGAACACCACGACGCTGCCGCCCTCGGGCACGCGGGCGTAGGCGACGGCCTGCCACGCGGTGGGCAGCACGTCGGACAGGTAGAGGAAGCGCTCGTCGACCGGGCCCTCGGGGACCTTGATCGGGCCGAACTGGGCCTGCGGCACGCGCAGGTACTCGGCCTGCCCGCCCGGGACCTGCCCGTAGAGCTTCGTGTAGCCGAAGAGCGAGGCCCCCATCCCCTGGTCCCGGTTCTGGGTGGTCTCGCACTGCGCGAACCACTGGTGCTCGCACATCCAGCAGTGCCCGCACGAGATGTTGAAGGGGACGACGACGCGGTCGCCGACCTTCAGGTCGCCGGTCTCGGACCCGACCTCCTCGACGACGCCCATCGGCTCGTGGCCGAGGATGTCGCCCTGGTCCAGGAACGGGCCGAGCACCTCGTAGAGGTGCAGGTCGGACCCGCAGATCGCCGTGCTCGTGACCTTGATGATCGCGTCCGTCGGCTGCTGGATCGTCGGGTCCGGGACGGTCTCGACGCGGACGTCCTGCTGCCCCTGCCACGTCAGTGCCCTCATGCTGCTCCTCACATCGTCGAAGGCCCGGGGCTGCCCGTCGGCGTTCCGACCCGAAACGGGGGCGACGACGATCACGGTCGGGAGCTGCGGCTGTTCGGCCCCCGTTCATCCTGGAGGTGCCGCCACGACGCCCGACCGCCCTAGCGTCGCCGCCCGACCACCACGATCGGACACCACCGGGAGACTCCGTGCGCCTGCTCCCCCTCGCCGTGCACCGGCCCCACGGTCGCCCGGCGATCTCCTGCCGCTACCGCTGCAACGACGCCTGCTCCCGCCCCGCGCCCAACCCCACCGACACGACACCGTTCCGCGAGGTCGCGGCCGCGGCGCTGAGCCGGCGGCGCGTCCTGCAGGCCGGGCTCGTCGCGGGCATCTCCGGGACGCTGGCGGCCGCGTGCGGGACCGGTGGCGGGGCGGGTGCCGGTGCGGCCCCTGCGGCCGGTGCGGCCGGGTCGGCGGGGCCGATGCCCTCGCCGTTCGGCTTCGCCGCGGTGGCGCCCAACACCGAGGACGCCGTGCGCGTCCCCGGGGGGTTCGAGCAGCAGGTCGTCATCCGGTGGGGCGACCCGGTGCTGCCCGGCGCGCCCGCGTTCGACGCGAACGCCCAGACCGCGGCGGCGCAGGCCCAGCAGTTCGGGTTCAACAACGACTTCCTCGCGCTGCTGGACGACCCGGCGAGCCCCGGACGGGCGCTGCTCGTCGCGAACCACGAGTACACGACCGAGCCGTTCATGATCCCGGGCTACGACCCCGACGCGCCGACGCCCGAGCAGGTCGCCATCGGGATGGCCGCGCACGGCATGTCGGTCGTCGCCGTGCAGCGCGACGGCGCGTCGGGACGGCTGACCCCGACGATGGACGCGGTCAACCGGCGGATCACCGCGAGCACGCCGATGACGCTCACCGGCCCGGCCGCCGGCGACGCGCTGGTGCGCACGAGCGCCGACCCCGAGGGCCGCACGGTGCTCGGCACCCTCAACAACTGCGCGGGCGGGGTCACCCCGTGGCGCACCGTGCTCACCGGCGAGGAGAACGTCGACCAGTACTTCGCGAACGGCGAGGCGGTCGCCGACCCGGCGGCCAGGGCGGCGCTCGCCCGCTACGGCATGGACGGCGGCGCCACCGACCGCAGGTGGGAGGCCGTCGACCCGCGCTTCGACCTGACCCGCGAGCCCACCGAGCCCAACCGCTTCGGCTGGATCGTCGAGGTCGACCCGTTCGACCCCGCCTCGACCCCGCGCAAGCACACGGCGCTGGGCCGCTTCAAGCACGAGGGCGCGAACGTGCGCGTGGGTCCCACCGGCACCGTCGCGGTCTACATGGGCGACGACGAGCGGTTCGAGTACCTCTACAAGTTCGTCTCGTCGCGCACCCACCGCGCGGGCGACGCCCCCGCCGACCGCGCATCGAACGCCCGCCTGCTCGACGAGGGGACGCTGTTCGTCGCGCGCTTCTCGGGCGACGCGCCGACCCCGGGCCCCGACGGCGGCGGCGAGTGGCTGCCGCTCGTGGAGTCGCTCGCCGGCGGCACCGGGCGCTCGTTCGTGCCGGGCATGACCGCCGCCGAGGTGCTCGTGCACACGCGGATGGCCGCCGACACCGTCGGCGCGACGCCCATGGACCGTCCCGAGGACGTCCAGCCGCACCCGACGACGGGACGCGTCTACGCCGCGCTGACCAACAACGACGAGCGCGGCACGCCCGGCAAGCCCGGCGTCGACGCCGTCAACCCGCGTCCGGAGAACACCAACGGCCAGGTCCTCGAGCTCACCGAGACCGGCGACGACCCCGCCGCGCGGACCTTCGGCTGGTCGCTGCTGCTCGTCTGCGGCGACCCGGCGGCCGCCGACACCTACTTCGGTGGCTTCCCCAAGGACCAGGTCTCGCCGATCTCGTGCCCCGACAACGTCGCCTTCGACGCCGTCGGGAACCTCTGGATCGCCACCGACGGCAACGCGCTGGGCAGCAACGACGGCCTGTTCGCGGTGCCGCTGGAGGGCCCGCAGCGCGGCCGCGTCCAGCAGTTCCTCACCGTGCCGCGCGGCGCGGAGACCTGCGGCCCGGTGGTCGAGGAGCGGCTCGCGCTCGTGTCGGTGCAGCACCCGGGGGAGGCGGACGACGCCAGCCTCGCGAACCCGATCTCGCACTGGCCCGACGGCGGGACGAGCATCGCCCGCCCCGCCGTCGTCTCGGTCTGGCGCGCCGGCGGCGGGCCGCTGGTGGCACCCGGGTCGGCGTGATCAACGGGGACGTCGAGCGCACAGGAGTCGAGCGTGGGAGCAGCGAACAGCACGTTCGCTGCTCCCACGCTCAGACCTTGACGATCATCTTCCCGGTGTTCTCGCCGCGGAGCATGCCGCGGAAGGCCTCGACGGCGTTGTCGATGCCCTCCACGGTGGTCTCGGCGAACTTGAGGCGGCCCTCGACGACCCACGGCGTGACCTCGTCGAGGAACGCGCGCATGCGGCCGATCGAGTCGGTGACGATGAAGCCCTGGATCGAGAGCCGCTTCTTGACGATCTGGAAGAGGTTGTTCGGGCCCGGGGTCGGGTCCTCCGCCGTGTCGTTGTAGTGCGCGATCGCCCCGCAGGCGGCGACGCGGGCGAAGTCGTTGGCACAGGCGATGGCGGCCTCGAGGTGGTCGGCGCCCACGTTGTCGAAGTAGACGTCCACGCCGTCGGGCATGGCCTCGCGGAGCTGGTCCACGACACGGCCAGAACCGGATGAGGACGAGTCCTTGTAGTTGAACGCGGCGTCGAAGCCGAGCTCCTCGGTGAGCCAGCGGACCTTGTCCGCGCTGCCGGCGCTGCCCACGACGCGCGACGCGCCCTTGATCTTCGCGAGCTGCCCGACGACGCTGCCGACCGCGCCCGCGGCGCCGGAGACGAAGACGCTGTCGCCCTCGCGGAACGCGGCCTTGTCGAGCAGGCCCACCCACGCGGTGAGGCCGGGCGCGCCGAGCACGCCGAGGTAGGCCGACGGGTTGACGCCCTCGGGCGCGGCGACCTTCTGGACCTGCTTCGCCGGCACGATGCCGTGGGTGCGCCACGCGAGGTTGGTCGTCACCACGTCGCCGACGGCCACGTCGTCGCTGTTGCTGGCGACGACCTCGCCGACGGCACGCCCGTCCATCGCCTCGTTCAGCCGGAACGGCGGCACGTAGGACGGCACGTCGTTCATCCGGCCCCGCATGTACGGGTCGACCGAGAAGTCGTGGTTGGCGACGAGCACCTCACCGTCGCCGGGCTCACCGAGGTCGTGGTCGACGAGGGCGAAGTCGTCGGGATCGGGCATCCCCTGCGGGCGGCGGACGAGGTGGACCTCGCGGGCGGTCACGGTGCTCATAGATGCCGCGTGCCCGCGCGGGCGCGTGGCCATGCCGTGACGCGGGTAGTCCGCCGCCTGAGCGGGGTCGACTCATGGCCCGCGTCACGACTTGAGTCACAGTTGCTCAGGAATGAATGAGACCCGCCCGTTGCTGATCCGGTCAGTGCCGGCGTCCCCCGCCGGCTCGAACTCTTGCTAGACCCACTGAGGAGCTTCATGACCAGCGCCTTCGGGCCCGGTGGTCCCGGGTCCGGCCCGTTCGACGACTTCCTCGCCCGCTTCCTGGGCGGAGCGTCCCCGCGCGGCGTCCAGCGCATCGACATCACCCAGCTCATGACCGAGCCGGCTCGCCAGCTGGTCGGCGCCGCGGCGCAGCAGGCCGCCGAGCGGGGCAATGCCGACCTCGACGCGTGGCACCTCCTGCTCGTCGTCACGCAGGTCCCGCCGCTGCGCCAGCTCCTGGCCGGTGCGGGGGCCGACGTCGACGCGCTCGCGCGCACCGCCGACGAGCAGCTGCCCCGCGACGAGGCGCGCACGGAGCCGCCGTCCCTGACGCCGACGGCCAAGCGCACCCTGCTCGACGCGCACCAGATCTCGCGGGCGCTCGGCTCGAGCTACATCGGCCCCGAGCACATCGTGCTCGCGCTGGCCGCGAACAACGACAGCCCCGTCGGCCGCGCGCTCGGCCAGCAGGGCGTCACCCCGCAGTCGCTGCAGCGCTCCGCCGCCACCGGTGGCCAGCGCCCGAGCGGCGGCGGGCAGGGCGGTCCCGGCGGCCCGACCGGTGACTCCAGCACCCCGACCGTCGACCAGTTCGGCGTCGACCTGACCGCGAAGGCCCGCAACGGCGAGCTGGACCCGGTCGTCGGCCGTGAGGACGAGGTCGACCAGACCATCGAGGTCCTGTCGCGGCGCACCAAGAACAACCCCGTCCTCATCGGCGAGGCGGGCGTCGGCAAGACCGCGGTCGTCGAGGGCATCGCCCAGCGCATCGTGTCCGGCGACGTCCCCGAGCAGCTCGAGGGCAAGCGCATCGTCCAGCTCGACCTGTCGGGCATGGTCGCGGGCACCCGCTACCGGGGTGACTTCGAGGAGCGGATGACCAAGCTGGTCGCCGAGGTCCGCGAGCACTCCGACGAGCTGATCGTGTTCATCGACGAGCTGCACACCATGGTCGGTGCGGGCGGGTCGTCCGAGGGCGGCATGGACGCCGGCAACATCCTCAAGCCGGCCCTGGCCCGCGGCGAGCTGCACATCGTCGGCGCGACGACGCTCGACGAGTACCGGCAGTCGATCGAGAAGGACGCCGCGCTCGAGCGCCGGTTCCAGCCGGTGATGGTCCCCGAGCCGTCGGTCGCGGACACGATCGCGATCCTGCACGGCCTGCGTGACCGGTACGAGGCGCACCACCAGGTGCGGTTCACCGACGAGGCGCTGACCGCGGCGGCCGAGCTCTCCGAGCGCTACGTCACCGACCGGTTCCTGCCCGACAAGGCCATCGACCTCGTCGACCAGGCGGGTGCGCGCAAGCGGCTGCAGGCGAAGGGCCCGCACACCGACTCGCGCGACCTGGAGCGCAAGCTCGAGTCGCTGACCCGCGACAAGGACCAGGCCGTCGCCGATGAGGACTACGAGCGCGCCGGCGCGCTGCGGGACGAGATCGCGCAGACGCAGGCGCAGCTCGAGCAGGCCCGGACCGACCGCCGGTCGGACCACCCGAGCGTGCTCGAGGTGTCCGTCGACGACATCGCCGAGATCGTCGCCCGGTCGACCGGCATCCCGGTCAGCCAGCTCACCGAGACCGAGCGGGACCGCCTGCTCAAGCTCGAGGAGCAGCTGCACGAGCGGGTCGTCGGCCAGGACGACGCGGTCACCGCGATCGCCGAGGCCGTCCGCCGCTCGCGGGCCGGCCTGGACGACCCGGACCGCCCGATCGGCAGCTTCCTGTTCCTCGGCCCGACCGGTGTCGGCAAGACCGAGCTGGCCAAGGCCCTGGCCGCCACGATGTTCGGCGACGAGGACCGCATGGTCCGCGTCGACATGAGCGAGTACTCCGAGCGGCACACCGTCTCGCGGCTCATCGGGTCGCCCCCCGGCTACGTCGGGTACGGCGAGGCCGGTCAGCTCACCGAGGAGATCCGCCGCCGGCCGTACTCGGTGGTGCTGCTCGACGAGATGGAGAAGGCCCACCCCGACGTCTTCAACACGCTGCTGCAGGTGCTGGACGACGGGCGGCTGACCGACTCGCAGGGCCGCACGGTCGACTTCCGCAACACGGTGCTGATCATGACCAGCAACGTGGGCTCGGAGCTGATCACCACGAACACCCAGGCCCTGGGCTTCGCCCCGTCGTCGGCGAACCCGGACCAGTCCCTGCAGGAGCGGCTCATGCCGCGGCTGCGGGAGTCGTTCCGGCCGGAGTTCCTCAACCGGATCGACGAGGTGATCGTCTTCAAGCGCCTCGACGCGGGTCAGCTGCGCCGGATCACCGACCTGATCCTCGACGAGACGCGCGAGCGCCTCGCCGCGCAGGACATCGGCATCGCGGTCACCGAGGCCGCCGTCGATCGCCTGGCGGAGCTCGGCTTCCAGCCCGAGTTCGGGGCCCGGCCGCTGCGCCGGACCATCCAGCGCCAGGTCGGCAACCGGCTCTCGTCGATGCTGCTCGGCAACGAGCTGCACGGGGGCCAGACGGTGACGGTCGACGTGGCCGACGGCGAGCTGACGTTCGCGGTCGCGGACAACCCGTCCGCGGCGACGCCGGTGGCCACCGGCTGACGCGAGCTGTCCCGGGCTTCACCGGGCGGAGGGCACCTTCGATCGAGCAGATCGAAGGTGCCCTTCGTGCGTTCCGGGTACCTGTGCGCCGATCCCGTCGAAGGAGGAGGACCCCGTGAGCGCGTCCGTGGGCGACCGCATCCGCATGCACTCCAACCACACCGACGTCCCCGACCGGGTGGGCACCGTCGTGGCCGTGCTCGGCGAGGACGGCCCGCCCTACCGCATCCGGTTCGACACCGGCGAGGAGACGATCGTGACGCCCGGCCCGGACGCGACGTTCGAGTCGGGCTCGGTCACGGACAAGGTCGGCCTCGCCGCCGAGCAGGCGGGCGCGAAGGCCGCCGAGGTCGCCGGCGCGGCGAAGGAGCAGGCCGAGGGCGCGGCGGGCACCGCCGCGCGCGTCGTCTCCGACCTCGCCGACGACGTCGCCCAGCGCTTCGAGCGCTGACCCGCTCCGACACCAGCGCCACGACCGGCGACCGCCCCTCGCGGCTGGTCGCCGGTCGTGTCGCGCCGCGGTCAGCGACCGCTCTGGTCCTGCCCGCCCGAGGAGGTCCCGGAGCTGCTCGAGCTGCCCGAGGTCGAGCCCGAGCCCGAGGTCGAGCCCGAGCCCGAGGTCGAGCCCGATCCGCTCGAGGTGCCGGTGCCCGACGTCGTGTCGGGGTCGGTCCCGGTGCCGGTGCCGGTGCCGGTGCCGGTGTCCGTGTCGGTGCCGGTCCCGCTGCCGGCGGTGGTGCCGGTGCCGGTGCCGGTGCCGGTGCCGGTGTCCGTCACGGTGCCGGTGCCGGTTCCCGTGCCAACGGTCGTGCCGGTCCCCTCGGTGGGCGTCGACGCGTCGGCGCCGGCCGCGGTGGCGCTCTCCGGCTGCGTGTCCGGCGCCGGGTGGGCGGGGTCGCCGGGCTGGGGGTCGTCCGTGGCCGGGTGGCGCGGGTCGACGGTCGTGCCGTCGGGCAGGCGCACCGGCTCGCGGGTGGTGGAGCCGTCGGGGTTGGCGACGGTGCCGTCGGCGCGGGTCACCGACCCGTCGTGGTTCACCGTCTCGCCCGGCTTCGCGTCGTACCGGGATGCGAAGGTCCCGTCCTTCCGCCACACGTCGACGTGCCCGCCGGTGACGACCGTGGCCGTGCCGTCGTAGTTCCACACGACGCGCGCGTCGGCGTTCGCCGGGGTCAGCGTGCCGTCGGCGTTGATGGTGAAGCCGGGCACCTCGATCGTACCGCCCTCCGGCGTGGTGATCGTGCCCGGCGGGACGACGATCGCCGTGCGCGGGCTCCCGTCCGCGTTGAGGACCGTGCCGTCGGCCAGGACGATCGACCCGTCGGGCGCGCGCCGCGCGCCGTGCGGGAGCGGCACCGCAGGCACGCGGACGGTGCCGTCGGGCCCGACGACCCGCCCGTCGGAGAGCAGGATCGTGCCGTCGTGGTTGTAGCGGCCGGTGAGGGCGTGGACGGGCGTGCCGCCGTGGTGCCCGCCGCCCGACGGGCCACCACCCCAGCCACCGCTCCCGCCACCGCTCCCGCCACCGCTCCCGCCACCGCTCCCGCCACCGGTCGGGGTCGCACCGGGCGCGCCGGGACCGTCGGCGCCGCCCGCACCGCCCGCACCGCCCGCACCGCCCCCGTCGCCCGAGGTCCCGGCGACGCCGGGCTCGTCACCCAGCGCCTCGGACGAGCCCTCGCCGGGTTCCGCGGGCGCGCCGCTGGACGACGGCGCGGGGGTGAACGCGCCGGCGATGGTGCCGTCGGGGCTGGTCGCCAGGGCCACGAGCGCCCCGAGGCCGAGCCCGGTGGTCACCGCGGCGACCGAGGCCACGACCATCGTCGCCACCCGGCGCCCGCGACCGCCCGGACGTCTCTGGGGTGGGCGTCTCGGCGGCGGGCCCTCGGTCATCGCCACCGTCGCACCGTCCGCCTCGCCGACGGGCGCGGAGCCGGTGGGCTGCGGGGTCGTGACCATGGCGGGCTCCTCGGGGGACGGGGGGGCGTCGGCCGTCCCACGAGCCTCCGGTGGCGCCCAGGCCGCGGCGATCACGCACGCCCTACCTCGGCGGGGGAGAACCCCACCGCTCCCGATGTGGATCACCCGGCCGGACCCGCGCGCCCGCCTCGTGAACACCGACGCCGACGGCGTCGCGCAGCGCTCTTGAACGCCGACGCCGACTCGGTCGTCGTCCGTCGGTGATCGCCTACGGTGACGCCCATGGGCGACGACATGCGCGAGTGGGTCCGCAACAAGTACGGCGTCAACATGACCGTCGGCGACCTGCTGTCGTGGCTGGACTACCGCGTCAACGAGCTGCACGCGGCGGTGCTCGAGCCCGAGCGCCACGCGTCGCGTGTGCCGGGGTCGCCGGTGCGGATGTCGGGTCTCGACGCGCTGCTCAACACCGACGCGACGACGTTCCGCACGCTCACCGAGCTCGGGGCACGGATGGACCGTCTCGAGGAGAAGCTCGACCGGGTCCTCGCCCGGCTCGACGAGCGACGCTGATCCTCAGCCCTCGATCGCCGACGGCCCGCCGTCGCCCTCGATCGCGAGCGGCTTGCGGGCGACCGACACCCCGCCCATCAGCGCCAGCCCGGTGACGCGCACGCGGGCGCCGTCGGTGCGCTGCGGGCCGCCCGAGCCGTCCTCGAACGCGCCCATGAACCCGAAGCCGTCCTCGACGACCGTGGTGTCCGGGTCGACGGTGACGTCGATGCCGCCCATGATCGCCACGGCCTGGATGGTGACCTCGACGCCGGCGGGGATGCCGCGCAGGTCGATCGAGACGCCGCCCATGATCGCGATCGCGCCGATGGTCAGGCCCGCCTCGTCGAGGCGCGCGTCCCGGAAGGACAGCTCGGCGCCGCCCCAGAACGCGACGACGCGGTGGGTGTGGCCGGGCGTCCACTCCCCGCGCTTCTGCACCCCGGACAGCACGGCCACCGACAGCGTCGACGACGGCCGGTCGACGTGCCCGAGCGGGCGGCGGGACGGCGTCGCGGCCGTGGTGGAGCGGGCCTCGACCGGCTGCAGGTCCGCGGTGATCGGCACGAGGTCACGGCGGAAGACCGCGGCGTAGACGTCACGCAGGCGCTCGTCGCCCTCGACGATCGTGAGCCGCCCGTCCGACACGGCCTGTCGCACGACCTCGGCGACCTCCTCGCGCTCGGCGTCCGAGGCCCGGATGGCCGGCGGCTCGGGCTTCGCGGGGAGCCGCTCCGCCCCGGCCCCCTGGTCGTCGTCCCCCTGCTCGTGCGGCGGCGGCTGGCTCATGGTCGGGAGGATAGGCCGACGCCCGGGTTCGCCGGGGCCGCGACGGTGGTCTCCCCGCTGGTCCCGGTCGTCGTGTCCGCGGTGGTGTCGGCGGTGGTGTCCGCGGCCGGCAGCTCGACGGCGAACCGGGTCTCCCCCGGCCGGCTCGCGATGTCCAGCCGCCCGCCGTGCTCGGCGACGACCGCCGCCACGATCGACAGCCCGAGCCCGGTGCTGCCCGTGGTGCGGGCTCGGCCGGTGTCGCCGCGGGCGAAGCGCTCGGCGACGTGGGGCAGCAGGTCGAGCGGGATGCCGGGGCCGTCGTCGACGACCTCGAGGCGCACCACCGCCCGGCCCTCGGCGGTCGCGGCGCGCAGCGTCACGGTGACGAGGGTGCCGGCGGGCGTGTGGGTGCGGGCGTTGGCGAGGAGGTTCGCGACGACCTGGTGCAGGCGCTCGGGGTCGCCGACGACCCCGAGCAGGGTGCCGTCGTCCTCGTCCCCCGCCGGCAGGTCCAGCGACCACCGGTGGCCCGGGGCGGCGACGTGGGCGTCGGCGACGGCGTCGGCGACGAGGCGGGCGAGGTCGACGGGCTCGCGGGCCAGCGGCCGGCCGGCGTCGAGGCGGGCGAGCAGGAGGAGGTCCTCGACGAGCGCGGTCATGCGCTGGGTCTGGGAGCCCATGCGGTCGAGCAGCCCGGCGACCTCGGGCGGCAGGTCCTCGGCGCGCCGGGCGGCGAGCTCGTTGTAGCCGCGGATCGCCGCGAGCGGGGTGCGCAGCTCGTGGCTGGCGTCGGCGACGAAGCGCCGCAAACGCGTCTCGCTGTCCTGGCGGGCGGCGAGCGCCGCACCGACGTGGCCGAGCATCCGGTTCAGCGCGGCCCCGACCTGCCCGACCTCGGAGCGCGGGTCGGCGTCGGCGGCGGGCACCCGCTCCGCGAGCTCGACCTCGCCCGAGGCCAGCGGCAGCTCCGAGACGCGCCGCGCGGTCGCCGAGACCCGGTGCAGCGGGCGCAGCGTCCGCCGCGTGGTGAACGCGGCCGCGACCCCGGCGAGTCCCACCCCGATCCCGAAGATCACGGCCTCGCGCACGACGAGCTCGGCGACCGTGTTCTCCAGCGCGCCGGTCGACAGGCCCACCACGGTGACCGTGCCGTCCTCGCCGGTCGCGGCGGCGAAGCGGAAGCTGCCGAGCCCCTCGATGTCGAGCGTGTGCGGCGGCCGGCCGGGCGTCGTCGCGATCGCCGGCGCCACCTGCGCGGGGTCGACCGGCCGGCTCGTGCCGGGCCGTCCGAGCAGCACCGCGCGCACGATCCGCCCGTCGTCGACCGTCACCTCCAGCGTGTTCGCCGGGCGGTCCGGCCCGCCGCCGACGAACCCGCCGCCCGCGTCGGGCGGGGGCGGGCGACGGTCGGGGTCGCCCGGCGGCGGGTCGCTGCGGAAGCGGGCGATCTCGGTGACCTGGTCGTCGAGCTGGCGGTAGAGGTAGCCCCGCAGCGACAGCGCCGCGCCCACCCCGACCACCAGGGAGACGACCGTGAGCAGCAGGACCGTCGACACGACGAGACGGCTCTGCAGCGAGGGCACCCAGGAACGGGTCATCCGGCGGCCGGCTTGAGCACGTAACCCGCCCCGCGGACGGTGTGGATCATGGGCGTGCGGCCGGCGTCGATCTTCTTGCGCAGGTAGGAGATGTAGAGCTCGACGATGTTCGACTGCCCGCCGAAGTCGTAGTTCCAGACGCGGTCGAGGATCTGGGCCTTCGACAGCACCCGGCGCGGGTTGCGCATGAGGAAGCGCAGCAGCTCGTACTCGGTGGCCGTCAGCTCGACCTGCTCGCCGCCGCGCGTCACCTCGTGGCTGTCCTCGTCGAGGGCGAGGTCCCCGACGGTCAGGGTCGCGTCCTCGCGCGCCGCCGTCGTCACCGCCGCGCGCCGCAACAGCCCCCGTAGCCGGGCGACGACCTCCTCGAGGCTGAACGGCTTGGTGACGTAGTCGTCGCCGCCCGCGGTGATGCCCGCGACCCGGTCCTCGACGGCGTCCCGCGCGGTGAGGAAGAGGACCGGCACGTCCGGGCTCTCGGCGCGCAGGCGGCGCAGCACCTCGAACCCGTCGATGTCGGGGAGCATGACGTCGAGCACCACGACGTCCGGGCGGAACTCGCGGCCCTGCCGCACCGCGCCCAGCCCGTCCGCCGCACTGCGCACGTCCCAGCCCTCGTAGCGCAGCGCCATCGACAGCAGCTCGGCGAGCGTCGGCTCGTCGTCGACGACCAGCGCGCGCACCGGGGTGCCGTCGGGTCGGCGCAGGTCGGCGCGGGTGGCGGCGTTCACGCTCCTCAGCGTGGCACCCCGTCGTCGGTCCGCGCTGGGTGCTCCCTGTGTGCCGGCTGTGCGCGGCGCGGTGACACCAAGGAACGATCCGATCACGGAAGGTTCCGAACCGGTCGTGACGGGTCATCCGATGGTGGAGCAGGCGTCGCCCGTCGGCGCTCCCCCGGTCCGGACGGCCAGAGGAGACCCGTGAGCGGAGCCCCGGTGTCCCGCCGCACGTTGCTCGGGGGCGCCGTGGCGCTCACCGGCGCGGCCGTGGCGCTCGGGGCGCCGTGGGTGTCGGCCGCGGACGCGGCCCCGCCGCGCTCGGACCCGTTCACGCTCGGCGTCGCGTCCGGCGACCCGGCGCCCGACGGCGTCGTGCTCTGGACCCGCCTCGCGCCCGACCCCGTCGCGGCGGACGGCCGCGGCGGGATGGGCGACCGGCCCGTGCTCGTGGACTGGGAGGTGGCCGAGGACGCGGCGTTCGCGCGGGTCGTCGCGCGGGGCGGCGTCGTGGCGCGGCCCGAGGACGCGCACGCCGTGCACGTCGAGGTCGGCGGCCTGCGTCCGCGCGCCGACCTCTTCTACCGCTTCCGGGCCGGGTCGGCGATCAGCCCGGTGGGGCGGACCCGGACCGCGCCGGCTCCCGGAGCCCGCGTCGAGCGGTTCGCGCTCGCCGCCGCGAGCTGCCAGTGCCGCCAGGACGGCTTCTACACCGCGTACGCGGCGATGGTGCGCGACGACCTCGACCTCGTCGTCTTCCTCGGCGACTACGTCTACGAGAGCCCTGCGACCAGCTTCTTCGACCGCGACCACCTGCCCGCGGGGGAGGTGTCGACGCTCGCCGGCTACCGCCTGCGCCACGGCCAGTACCGGACCGACCCCGACCTGCAGGCCGCGCACGCCGCGTTCCCGTGGGCGGTCACGCTCGACGACCACGACGTCGAGAACAACTGGGCCGGCGACGTCTCCCAGCGCGACGGGGAGCCCGACGCCGACCCGGCGATGTTCCGGCGCCGGCGCGCGGACGCGTTCCGCGCGTTCTGGGAGCACATGCCGCTGCGCCGCGCCCAGCGCCCGTCCGGGCCGGCGATGGTCGCGCACCGCCGGCTGACGTTCGGCGACCTCGTCGACGTGCACCTGCTCGACACCCGCCAGCACCGCAGCGACCAGGACCCCGCCCACGCGCACGACCCGACGCGCACGATGCTCGGCGCCGCGCAGCGCGCCTGGCTCTGGGGCGGACTCGCCGGCCCGACGGCGCGCTGGAACGTGCTGGCCCAGCAGGTGTTCTTCGCCCCCCGAGACCTCGCGGGCGGCCCGGCGGTCGCCCTCGACGAGGAGTCCTGGGACGGCTACGCCGCCGAGCGCGACGCCCTGCGCGGCCACCTCCTCGCCGCCCGCACGCCGAACCCCGTGATCCTCACCGGCGACGTGCACGCCCACCACGCCGCCGACGTGCTCGCCGACCCCGCCGACCCGGCGTCGCCGCGCGTGGCGACCGAGCTGGTCACGACCTCGATCACCTCCGGCGGCGACGGTGCCGCGCGGGGCCCCGGCGACGCCGCGCTGCTCGCCGCCAACCCGCACCTGCGCGTGCTCGACCGACGTCGCGGCTACCTCCGCAGCACGGTGACCCCGCGGGAGTGGCGGGCAGACTTCCAGGTCGTCGACCGCGTGACGGTGCGCGGCGCGCCCGTGCGCACGGCCGCGACGGTGGTGCTCCCCGACGCCCCGCCCCGTACGTGAGCGAACTCTCGAGCTATAGCTCGAAAGTCCGCTCACGTGGGGACGGTGACCGCGCGGCTGCCGCCCGTCCAGCCAGGCAGGTGGAGCATCTTGATCCCCGGTCCGCCGGCGACGATCGCGAGGACCTCGGCGGCGCTCGCGTGGTCGGCGCCGGTGCGGGCGCGCAGGGCGGCGTCGGCGCGCTCGCGCAGGGCGGTCCTGGGGTCCCCGAACGGGGCGAGGCGGGCCGCGACCTCGGGCGGGAGCACGACGGCCTGGGTCATCCCGCGCCCGCGGGCGGGATCGCCGGCGGCGAGGACCGCGCCGGCGAGGGCGTCGGCGAGAGGGTCGAGCACCGCGTCCGGGTCGGGCCGGTCGTCGCGCGGCAGCACCTCCGCCGTCCCGCCGATCGGCAGCACCGTCACGGCGTTCGGGGCAGCGGGGTGTGGCAGCGAAGTGCCGTTACGGACGTTGAGTGTCCGTGACGGCACTTCGCTGACACGACGGGCCAGCGTGCCCCAGGGGCCGTCGGGGTCCTCGGCGAGGCAGCAGGTGTAGCGGGCGGGCTGGGCGGTGGTGGCCATCGCGGTGACGCCGGGGGCCGCGCCGCCCGCGGTGGCCAGCGTGAGGGCGAGCGCGCGACCGACCGCGCCGTTGCTGTGCGTGCCGGGCCCGAGCATGCCGGTGCCGTGGGTGAGGCCCAGCCGGTGCGCGACCGGGCCGGTGACGATCAACGCGATCGCGGCCGTGCCGGTCGTCGTCGCCACCCCGAGCATGTTGACCTCCGGCGCCAGGCACGCCGACGCCGCGGCGAGCACGACGGGCAGGGCCGCCGGCGGGGCGCCCGCGAGCACGCAGCAGGTGGCCGCCAGCCGTGGGGTCAGCTCGCCGAACAGCGGCGGCACCGCGCCGAGGACCGCGTCCGGGTCGGCGGTGCCGCCCAGCACGGCGTCCACCCGCGACGGCGTCGGCGGCACCACGGGCAGCCCGTCGCCGATCCCCGCGGCGAGCAGCGTCGCCGTCGCGTCGACGACGTCGGTGCCCTCGGGGACCGTCCTCACGGCACCCGGCGCGACACCAGCGCGGTGCCGCCGAACGACGGGATCCACGCCGAGTGCTTGCCGGCCCCGCCCGCGACGGCGATGTGCAGGTTCGCGGGGTCGTCGCTGACCGTGTACGCCCTGTCGTGCGGCGGGCCGTCGGGCTCGACGCCCCACTCGACGAACTGCCGCCGGTTGCCCGGCGAGACGTGCTCGACCGGGATGCGGGCGTGCTCCCACAGGTGCGCGCGGATGGTCTCGGGCGTCCAGCCGTCGCGGTGCAGCGTGGCGGCGTGCTCCGGGCCGAGCAGCAGCAGGTGCGGGCCGCGCACGTAGACGTTGTTCGAGCCGGGCTGGGCCATGGTCCCGGCGACGGTCAGCAGGATCTCGGCGCCGGTGGTGCTGCCGTGGTCGTTGACGTTGTGCGGCGGCTCGGCGGCCATGACGGACACGACGCCCTCGTCCGCGCCGAACCCCCGGCGGACCGCGAGCGACGGCCACGGCGAGTCGTCGGACTCCCCGCAGCAGTACGTGTACTTCGCCGGCGACCCCTGCGTACTGCGGTCCAGCACCCCGGGCCGCGCGCCGCCGACGTGGAGCAGCACGAGCGAGAGCGCCCGCCCGATCACCGCGTTCGCGCGGGTGCCCTGCCCGAGGCAGTTGCCGCCCGCGTTGATCCCCAGCGCGTCGCGCACCGGGCCCGAGACCAACACCATCGGCGCGCACGGGTGCGTCGTGGCGAGCGTGCCGTGCAGGTTGTACGCCTCGTCCTGCACGGCGGCGAGCGCCGCGAGCAGCACCGGCAGGTCCGCGGGCCGGCACCCGGCCATCACCGCGTTCGCCGCGACCGAGCGCAGCGTCGGCGTCACCCCGCGCGGCGGCAGGGGTCCGAGGTCGACGCGCGGAGCGCCGGCCAGCATCGCCGCCACCCGCTCCTCGGTCGGCGGCACCATCGGGAGCCCGTCGCCCCAGCCGCGCTCCTCGCAGGCGGCCATCCAGTCCCAGGCGTCGTCGACGTCGGGCAGGTCCAGGACGTCGCTCATGACAGCTCCCCCATCGACCGCAGCTCCGCGACGACCCCCGCGTAGGCCGTGTCCGTCCGCCCCGCGAGCTCGTCGGGCGAGAGACCGCCGACGGGGTGGTCGACGACGACGAGCCGCGGCTCGGCGCGCCGGGCCGTGGCCTGCGCCTGCACCAGCGGCAGGAACGACGACGTGACGACGAGGATCGAGCGCACGCCGCGGCGCTCGAGCTCCAGCGAGTCGTGGAGACTCCACGACGAGCACGAGCCTCAATCGCCGATGGCGACGACGGCGAGCCGGTACTGCGCGGCGAGGTGGTCGAGCAGCTCCGGGTCGGCGCCGACCGCCGCGCTCGGCTTGGCCTCCAGCCCGTTGGGCCCGAGCCCGTGGTCGTCGGCGAGGCGGCGCCCGATGGCGTCGAGGATGTCGTGGGCGCCGGGCTTGGAGTTGGAGAGCCCGCACACGGCACGCGACGCAGCGGAGCTGCCGTCACCGCGCCGGGTCCCGGCCGGGGCGTCCGCGGCAGTCGTGACCGCGGCGGTGTCCTCCGGCGCGGTCCCGGACGTCGGGTCGACGATGCGCATCAGGCCTCCTCGAGGTGGGCGACGACGGCGCGCCCGGCGCGCAGGCCGTCCGCGGCGGCGGTGAGCAGGTAGCGCTCGGCGCCGGTGACGTCGCCCGCGGCCCACACCGGGGCCTCGGCGGGCAGCCCGTCGAGCAGCTCCCGGCGCGGGTCGGCGTGGGTGTAGACGAAGACCCCCGACGCCTCGAGGACCTCGCCGTCGTCGAGGCGCACGCCGCCGAGCGTCCCGTCACCCTCGAGCGCGGTGATCGCGGCCGACCGCACCTCCACGGCGTCGGCCAGGCGGCGGGTCAGCGCCGCCGACCACGCCGGCGCGGTGCTCACCAGCGTCACCCGCTTCGCGATCCCGGCGAGCTCGAGCGCCTCGTGCGCGGTCCACTCGTCGTCGCCGACGACCACCACCTCGCGCCCGGCGTGCAGCGGCCCGTCGCAGGTGGCGCAGTGCGACAGGCCGCGACCCTCCCACCCGTCGGCGCCGGGGACGTCGAGACGACCGGGCGTCCGACCGGTGGCGACGACGACCGCCCGCGCCGTCACCGGGCCCTCGGCGCCGTCCACGGTGAGCGGGTCGGTGCGCAGGCCCGTGACCTCGCCGTAGGCGATCTCGACCCCGCGCTCCACCACGTCGGTGAGCAGCGCGCCCATGAGGTCGGGGCCGCTGGTGGGCGGGCCCGGCCAGTCGGCGAGCGTGCCGAGGTTGATGAGCTGCCCGCCCGGCGCGAGCGCGTCGTGGGCGACGACGGCGAGCCCCCGCTCGGCGCAGGCCCGGGCCGCCGTCAGACCGGCGATGCCGGCCCCCACCACGACGACGTCGACATCGGTCACGGCGACCCCTCCTCGATCCGCCGGCTCACCGGCACGCCCTGCACGTGGTTCTGCACGAAGCCGCGGGACTGGTTCCGGCTCGCGTTGCCCGCCAGCACGATCCCGATGTCGGCCGCGCGCGGCACCATCGGCACGAGCCGGTCGGGGTCGTCGCCGGCGTAGCGCTCGTCGAGCTCCCCGGCGGCGACGACCGCGTCGAGGTCGAAGCTCGTCGAGCCGACGTTCCACGCACACGCCTGGAGCTGGCGCACCGGCACCCGCATGTGCTCGGCGAGGTGGCGGCGCAGCGCGTCCTTGTCGACGCCGAAGCCCGCGAGCGCCCGCGCCACCGCCGGCCCGAGCACGAGCAGCGGGTGGAAGGCGCCGAACTCGATCCCGGTGTACGCCCAGGGCCCGATCGCGTTGCCGAAGATCGTGGTCAGCGCGTCGAGGTGATCGGCCGCGCTCTCGCCGCCCGAGTAGATCGGGGCGCTGACGGCGACGACGCTCTGCACCGTCACGACGCTGTCGCCCTCGGCGAAGCCCCGGTCGACGCGGAACGGCGGCCAGCCGAGGTCGCGCACCGCGGCGTCGTCCTCGGCCAGCGCGACGTGCCAGGTCGAGGCGATCGCGCCCTGGTCGGTCTGCCCGGGCGGGATGCGCAGGCCCGCGACGTTGCGCAGGTAGAGCCGCAGGAACCGCCCGACCGCGGTGTTCGCGCGCCGCCCGACCCGTAGCGCGCCCGTGCCGCTGTGGAACCCGAGGCGCTCGACGACCGGCCCCGAGAGCACCACGAGGGGCTCCCACCCCGGCGTCGAGCCCGCGTCCTGCACCCGGAACACCGGGTCCGCGACGCACGCGACGATCGCGAGCAGCACCGGCAGGTCCTGCGGGCGGCAGCCGGCCATGACGCCGTTGACCGCGACGCTGCGCACCGTCGCCCGCCGCAGCTCGGGGGCGAGGACGCCGAGCACCTCGTCGGGGTCCCGGCGCGTGTGGTCGAGGAACGCGGCGACGCGCTCCGGGGTCGGCGGGACGATCGGCAGGCCGTCGGTCCAGCCGCGCGCCTCGAAGGCGTCGGTGATCGCGTCGAGGTCGCCGCGCGCGACGACCTCGGTGGGGCCGTGGTCGGTCGCGTCCGGCTCCTCCTGGACGGCCGTGGCCGAGCCCGCCACCAGCGCGTCCACCACCGCCGGCGCGACCTGCTCGCGCATCTTCGTCCGGAACACCTCGCCGGTGTCGGTGAGGATCACGCCCGGGTAGCTGACGATCGGGACGTGCCCGACGCCGAGCGACCTGCCGACCGCCCGGCCCATCCCCTCGAACCCCGCGCCGCCGATCGCGACCGCCGGCACCCCGGCGCGCTCGGCGGTGGCCGCTGCCCGCATCACGGCAGGCATGCAGGAGCCTCAAGCACCGACGGCGGCGACGACGAGGTCGACGCGGTGGGCGCGCAGCAGCTCGGGCAGCGCGTCGAGCACCCGGCGCTCCTCGGCGGCCGAGGCGTGGAAGTTGCCGAACTCCTCCCACCCGACGAACTCGACCTCGCCGTGCCGCTCGCGCGCCACCTGCGAGATCACGTCGAACATCTCCGGGCCGCGGAAGAGCTCGTCCCAGAGGTAGGCGACCCGCCGGCCGCGCAGCGTCTCGGGACGCTCGTGCTCGGCGACGTCGCCGACCTCCCGCGGACCGAGCGGACCCAGGACCTCGTAGCGAGGCTCGCTCACGGTGCTCCCCCTACTCGTCCGCGGTGATGACGCGACCGGCGCGGTCGCGCAGGAACAGGGCGGCGACGGTGACGATCGCGGCGCCGACGACGGCGATGCCGACCGCGATGCCGTAGCCGGCGCTCGTCGCGACGACGCCGCCGATGATCGTCCCGATGCCGGACAGCCCGCGGCCGACGTTGTAGGCCGCCGCCGACCCGAGCGAGCGGATGCGGGTCGGGAACAGCTCGCCGAACCACACGCCGAAGATGCCGAAGTAGCCGAGGAACAGGCTGGACGCGAGGTAGAGCCACACGAAGTTGCCCAGCCCCTCGCCGCCCAGGGCGAGCACGAGCATCACGGCGAACGTGACGGTCTGCAGCGCGGCGAACGCGACGAACACCGGGCGTCGGCCCCAGCGGTCCGAGAGCCAACCCGCGAGGATGAACCCGACGAACGAGATCGCGGCGGCGACGTAGAGCACGGTGCTGGCGGTGCCCGCGTCGAAGCCGAGGTCGGACTTGAGCATCGAGGGCATCCAGGCCGTCGCGGTGTAGGGCACCCACTGCGCGCCGAACGCGACGACCAGCCCCACCAGCACGATCGGCAGCGAGTCGCGCGCCACGAGCTGGCGCCACGTCGAGCGGGCCGCCTTCGCCGCGGTCGCGTCGGTGAGCAGGCCCTCCGCCTTGCGGCGCTGCAGCTCCTCCCACTGCCGCGACTCGCGGCAGGCGAAGCGGATCCAGACGCACGCGAGCGCCGGCAGGACGCCGATGAGGAAGGCCACGCGCCAGTCGACGACGAGCTGGGCGACGAGCACCGCCAGCGCGTACGCCGGCCACAGCGAGGCCTGCACCAGGCCGCCGCCGAGGCCCCGGCGCTTCGGTGCCCACGCCTCGTTGAGCCACGCGAACCCGACCGCCCACTCGCCGCCGGTGCCGACGCCGGTGAGCACCCGGAGCACGACGAACACCGCGAAGTTCGGGGCGAAGAACACGAGGCCCGTGGCGACCGAGTAGATCAGGATCGACCAGATCAGGGTCCGGCGGCGGCCGTAGCGGTCGCCGAGCCAGCCGAAGAGCACTCCCCCGATCGCCGAACCGACGAGCTGGCCCGCGATGGCCACCCCGAACACGCCGGCGGAGACGCCGTAGTGCGCCATGATCGCGCCGGCGAGCAGCGTCGGGAGCATGAAGTCGAAGTACTCCATGCCCCAGCCGAGGCAGGCCGCGCCGAGGATGCGGCGGCGCTCGCCGGGGGTGTACTCCGGCGACTCGGCGACGGAGGCCGTCGCCCCGGTGGTCGTGGTGGTGCCGCCCCGTGCCGGCGGACGGTCCTGCTCGGCGGTCATCGGCTCCTCCGCTCCCGACCGCGCGTCGGTGCGCGCCGGTCTCCGCGGCGGAGGTTAGGTGGATCACACCGCGGAAGTCCAGAGCGGATTGGATACGATCTCGGCTACGACCGGGGCGGTAGCCCCAGCGCGGCGTGGAGGTCGGCGACGGTGTGGTCGCGGTGCGCGTCCATGAGCGCGACCACCGCCTCGAGGTCCCCGCGACGCAGCGCGGTGATCATCTTGCGGTGCTCGCGGACGACCCGGGATCGGCCGGCGGAGTCGTAGAGGTGCACGGTCCGGTAGGGCTCGCTGCGCCGCCAGAGCCGGGCGATCTCGTCGACGACGAGGTCGAGGCCCGACAGCCGGAACATCGCGAAGTGGAAGGCCTGGTTGGCCGCGACGATGCCGGCGACGTCGACCCGCTCGACCTGCTCGCCGATCGCCTCGTTGAGGCCGGTGAGCTCCCGGAGCTGGTCCGCGGACAGCTTGGGCAGCGCACGCAGCACCTCGGTCTCCAGGGCCCGGCGCATGAGGTAGACCTGCGCGAGCTCGTCGGCGTTGAGCCGCGCCACGGCGTAGCCGACGTGCGGCTCGTGGCGCAGGACACCCTCGGCCTCGAGCGTCTTGAGCGCCTCGCGCACCGGGATGCGGCTCACGCCGAGGCGCGCGGCGAGCGTCTCCTGGCGGACCTGCTGGCCGGGCACGAGCTCGCGCGAGCGCAGCATCCGGCGGATCTCCTCGACCGCGCGCTGCACGCTCGTCGCCCGCCGCGCGGGCTCCGTCTCGGTTGTGACCACGCCCCCACCTCCCGGGACGCAGCGTAACGAGCGCCGCGTCCGGCCCCGGTGTGCCGCGATTGGATACGAAGTGGTGTTCGATCGGTTGTGCCGCCCCGGCCGGTCGACCTAGGTTCGGCGCGTGAGGTCCGAGAGCCCCGTGAGCCGTGCGGGCCGTGTGGGCGCCGCTGCCACCGACTGGCACCGGGTGCTCGCGCCGCGCTCGGTCGCCCTCGTGGGCGCGACCGGGCGCGCGGACAACCCCATGGCGCGGCCGCTGCGCTGGCTCACCGAGCGGGGCTTCGCGGGCCGGGTGCACCCGGTCAACCCCAAGTACGACGAGCTGGGCGGCGTGCCCTGCGCGCCCTCGCTCGCCGACGTGCCGGGCGGCGTCGACCTCGTCCTCGCCCTCGTGCCCGCCGAGCGCGCCGCGTCGACCGTGACCGAGGCCGGGGCGGCCGGCGCGGCCGCGGTGGTCGTGTTCGCCTCCGGTTTCGCCGAGGTCGGCGAGGCGGGCCGCGCGCGCCAGGAGGAGCTGGTCGCGGCGGCGTGGGCGGCCGGCACGCGCGTGCTCGGGCCCAACTGCCAGGGGCTCTACGACGCCCGCAGCCGCCTGTTCGCGACGTTCACCGGGGCCGGCGAGCGCCCGCTGACCGGGTCCAGCGGCATCGCCTACGTCGGGCAGAGCGGGGCGATCGGGGGCGCGGTGCTCGACGTCGCCGCCGAGCGGGGGCTGGACCTGTCGGCCTGGGTGAGCACCGGCAACGAGGCCGACGTGACGCTCACCGAGGTCGGCCGCCACCTCGTCGCCGACCCCGACATCTCCGTGCTCACCGTCTACGCCGAGTCGCTCCCGGACCCGGACGACTACGCCGCCCTCGCCGCCGAGGCCGCGGCCGCCGGCACCGCACTGGTGGTGCTGCGGTCGGGACGCTCGGCGCCCGGACGCCGGGCCGCCGTCTCGCACACCGGCGCGATGCTCGGCGACGACACCGCGTTCACCCTCGTCTCACGGCGGTACGGCGTCGTGCTGGTCGACGACGTCGAGGAGCTGCTGGCCGCGGCGACGATGCTGCGGGGGCGCCGGGGTCCCGCCGGACGCGCGCTCGGGCTCGTCACCAGCTCCGGCGGCGCCGGCATCCTCGCCGCCGACCGGGCCAGCGAGGCCGGGCTCGCGGTCCCCGAGCTCGACGAGCGCACCCGGGAGAAGCTCGCGCGCCTCGTCCCCGACTTCGGTGCGGTGGCGAACCCGGTCGACGTCACCGCGCAGCTGTTCAACGACGGCGGCTCGTTCGGCGAGGTGTGCGGGATCGTGCGCGCCGACCCGGGCGTCGACGCGGTGCTCGTGCTGCTGACGATGCTGGTCGGCGAGACCGCCGACGCCCTGGCCCGCGACCTCGCCGCCACCGTCGCCGAGCAGGGTCCCGACGCCCCGCCCGTCGCCGTCGTGTGGATGGCGGGCGAGGACGGCACCGCCCCCGCCCGGGCGGTGCTGCGCGAGGCCGGGGTGCCGGTGTTCTCGTCGATCGCGCTCGCGGTGCGGGTGCTCGACGCCGTCGCCGCCGGGCCCGGAGCCGCGCCGGCGCCACGGGAGCCCCTCGACCCCGTGCCCGGCGACGGCTGGGAGCTCCTCGACGCCCTCGGCGTGCGCCGGCCCTGGGCCGCGATCAGCACCGACCCCGCGCACACCACCGCGGCCGTCGCCGAGCTCGGGGGCCGGGCGGTGCTCAAGGTCGAGGGGCTCGAGCACAAGACCGAGGCGGGCGCGGTGCGCCTCGACGTGCCGACCGACACCGCCGCGGCCGTCCACGCCGAGCTCGCGGCCCTGCCCGGCGCCACCGGCGTGCTCGTGCAGGAGCGGGTCCCGGGCGGGGTGGAGCTGCTGGTGTCGGTCGACGGCGGGCGCGACGGCTGGCCGCCGGTGCTGACCGTCGGCCACGGGGGCACGGCGACCGAGGTCCACCGCGACGTCGTCCACGCCCTCGCCCCGGTGACGCCGGAGACGGCCCGGTCGATGCTGGGCTCGCTGCGCTGCTGGCCGCTGCTCGCCGGGCACCGCGGCGTCCCGGGCGTGGACCTCGACGCGGCCGTCGACGCGATCGTCCGGATCTCCCGCGCCGCGGCCCTCCCCGGCCTCGGCGAGCTCGAGGTCAACCCGCTGGTCCTCCCGCCACCGAGGAGTGCCAGCGTGGCGTCCACGCTGGCACCGGACGACAGGATCGCCACCCGCTCGGATCCGCGACACGCCGAGGGAGCGATCGCCGTGGACGTGCTCAGGACGGAGACGTAGTGGGCGGCATCGGGCTGGAGATCACCGACGGCGTGGCGCTGCTGACCGTCGACGCGCCCGAGGTCCGCAACGCCCTGACGCCAGCGATGGGGCGCGAGCTCGCCGAGGCGTGCGACGCCGTCGACGCCGACCGCTCGGTGGGCGCCGCCGTCGTCCGCGGCGCGAACGGCACGTTCTGCTCGGGCGCCGACCGCCGCACCTGGAACCCCGGCGCCGACCAGGCCGAGGACACCGCCTTCCGTGACACCGGCGCGGTCTACGGCGCGTTCCGGCGCGTCGGCACCCTGGCCGTCCCGACGATCGCCGCCGTCCGTGGCGCGGCGGTGGGCGCCGGGCTCAACCTCGTGCTCGCCACCGACCTGCGCGTCGTCGCCCGCGACGCGCGCCTGCTCGCGGGCTTCCTGCGCATCGGCCTGCACCCCGGCGGCGGCTTCTTCACGATCGCCTCGCGCACCGCCGGACGGGAGGCGACCGCGGCGATGGGCCTGTTCGGCGAGGAGATCGACGGCACCCGGGCGGCGGAGCTCGGCCTGGCCTGGCGAGCGGTCGACGACGCCGACGTCGAGGACACCGCGCTCGCGCTGGCCGCCGTCCCCGCCCGCGACCCCGACCTCGCCCGCGAGGCCGCCCGCTCGTTCCGCACCGAGACCGGCCCGCCCGGCCTGCCGTGGGACGCGGCCGTGGAGTTCGAGCGCGCCACGCAGATGTGGAGCCAGCGCCGGCGGGCGTCCCGGGAGGACAGCCGATGATCTTCGACCCGACCCCGCTCTCCCCCGCCGAGGAGGAGCTGCGCGCCGAGGTGCGCGCCTGGCTCGCCGACGTCCTGCCCGCCGACTTCCGCCCCGGCCTGGGCCTCGGCGGGCGCCACGACCCGGAGTTCACCCGCGCGCTCGCGCGGCGCGGCTGGATCGGCATGTCGATCCCGACCGGGTACGGCGGCGCCGGCGCCAGCACGGTGCGGCGGTTCGTCGTCGTCGAGGAGCTCCTCGCCGCGGGCGCCCCGATCGCCGCGCACTGGATCGCCGAGCGCCAGACCGCCCCCGCCCTGCTGCGGTTCGGCACCGAGGAGCAGCGGCGCTGGTTCCTCCCCCGCATCGCGGCCGGCGAGTGCTGGTTCTCCCTCGGCATGAGCGAGCCCGACGCCGGCTCCGACCTCGCGTCCGTCCGCACCGCCGCCAGCCGCGTCGAGGGCGGCTGGCGCGTCACCGGCACCAAGGTCTGGACCACCAATGCCCACCTCAACCACTTCGCCGTCGTCCTGTGCCGCACGAGCCCGCAGGGCGACGGCGACCGCCACGCCGGGCTGTCCCAGCTGATCGTCGACCTCGGCGCCGACGGCGTGCAGGTCTCGCCGATCCCGCTGATCGACGGCGAGGAGCACGTCAACGAGGTGGTGCTCGACGGCGTGTTCGTGCCCGACGAGCGCGTCCTCGGCGAGGTCGGGCAGGGCTGGCGGCAGGTGACCGCCGAGCTCGCCCACGAGCGCTCCGGTCCCGACCGCTACCTCTCGGTGCTCGGGCTCTACCGCGCGTTCCTCGCGGTCCACGGCAGGGAGCCCGACGACGTCCGCGCCGCCGCGATCGGCCGCATCGGCGCGCAGCTCTGGGCGATCCGCCAGCTCTCGCTCGCCGTCGCGCGCTCGCTGGAGCAGGGCGAGGCGCCCGCCGTGGAGGCGTCGCTGGTCAAGGACGTCGGGACGACGTTCGAGCAGCAGGTCGTCGAGACCCTGCGCGACGTCGCCGGCGGCGAGATCGACCCGGGAGGCCCGACGATGTTCGACCGGCTGCTCGCCGAGTGCGTGCTCAACGCCCCGACGTGGACGCTGCGCGGCGGCACCACCGAGGTCCTGCGCGGCATCGCGGCCAAGGCCCTGACCAGGAGCGCGCGGTGACGGCGATCCTGGACGTGACCGAGGTCCGCGACGCCGTCGCCGACCTGCTCGCCGACCGCGTGGACCCCGCCGTCCTCGAGGCCGCCGAGCGCGACGGGTGGGCCGCCGGGGTGTGGGAGCCGCTGCACGCGGGCGGGTTCACGACGGTCGGCGTCCCCGAGAGCGCCGGCGGCGCGGGCGGGTCGGTGGCCGAGGCGTGCGCGGTGCTCGAGGCCGCCGGGGCGGCGTCCGCGCCCGTGCCGGTGGCCGAGACCGGGCTGCTCGCCGGGCGCCTGCTCGCCTCGGCGGGGCTCGCGCTGCCCGACGGGCCGCTGACTACCGGCACGGGCGAGGTCTCCCTCCGCGACGGCACGCTCGCCGGACGCCTCGCCCGCGTGGCGTGGGCCCGGCAGGCGGCGCGGATCGTGCTGGTCGCCGACGACGCCGACGGCGCGCCCGTCGTCGCCGTCGTCGACCCGGCCTCGGCCCGGATCGCGCCCGGCAGGAACCTCGCCGGCGAGCCCCGCGACGCCGTCGACCTCGACGGCGTGGTCCCCGAGACGACGGCCCCGGCGCCCGCCGACGCCCGCGACGCCCTCGCGCGCCGCGGAGCGCTCGCGCGCGCGGCGATGATCGCGGGCGCCGCTCGGCGGGTCGGCGAGCTGACCGTCGCCTACACCGGCGAGCGCGTGCAGTTCGGACGCCCGGTGTCGCGGTTCCCCGCCGTCGCCGACCACCTCGTGCGCATCGCCGAGCAGGCCGAGATGGCCGCGATCGCCGCCCGGTCGGCGGCGGCGTCGGCCGGCGACGGCGAGCCCGCGGCCCTGGAGGTGGCCGCGGCGGCGGCCGTCGCGTCCGAGGCGGCGGGGCTCGTCGCCGCCGCCGCGCACCAGGCGACCGGCGCGATGGGCGTGACCCGGGAGTTCGCGCTCGGCGTCCTCACCCGCCGGCTGTGGTCGTGGCGCGACGAGTGGGGTGGCGAGCGGGCGTGGGCGACGCGCCTGGGCCACACTCTCGCGGCGGGCGGCCCGGAGGCGCTGTGGCCGACGCTCTCGCGAGGGCTGCGACACGCGGCGGAGCGGAGCTGACGCGATGGAGGAGCCGGTGAGGACGGAGAACGGACTGGTCGTCGAGGTCGCCGACCGGGTGGCGAGGGTGACCCTCGACCGCCCCGAGCGCCTCAACGCGCTGTCGACCGGGCTCCAGCGCGACCTCGTCACCGCGTTCGACGGCTTCGTCGACGACCCCGACGTGTGGGTCGTCGTGCTCACCGGCGCGGGCGAGAAGGCGTTCTGCGCGGGCGTCGACCTGCGCGAGATCCGCGAGAACGACGCGGACAGCGACCGCGGCTTGCGCCCCATGGGCGGGGCCTCCCGCAACGTCTTCGAGACCGTGCTCGAGTGCACCAAGCCGACGATCGCCGCGATCAACGGCTGGGCCCTCGGCGGCGGCTTCGAGCTCGCGCTCGCCTGCGACATCCGGCTCGCCGCCGACCACGCGCGCGTGGGGCTCCCGGAGGCGAAGCGGGGCATGGGCGCGAACTTCGGCGCCCACCTCGTCGGCCGGATGCTGCCGCCGGGCATCGCCTACGAGCTGCTCTACACCGGCGACGACCTCGCCGCGGCCGACGCCGCACGCTGGGGCCTGGTCAACCGCGTGGTGCCCGCCGCCGACCTCGCAGGCGATGCGGCATCGCTGGCGGCTCGGATCGCCGCCAACGCCCCGCTGACCGTGCGGCGCTACAAGGCCGCGCTCGGCAAGGGCGGCTCGCTGCCGCTGTCCGCCGCGCTGCGCCTCGACGTCGGCCCCGACCCGTACACCAGCGAGGACCGCGTCGAGGGCGTCGCGGCGTTCGTCGAGAAGCGCGACCCGGTCTGGCGCGCCCGCTGAGCCGTGTGATCCACGCGACGCGCGCCGCCCGGAGGAGCGGGTATCCGACCGGGTGGACGTCACCGTGTTCGGCGGCACCGGCAAGATCGGGCGCTTCGTCGTTCGCCGCCTCCTGGACGAGGGTCACCACGTCACCGCGCTCGTCCGGTCGCCCGAGAAGCTGACCGTCGAGAGCGATCACCTCGAGGTGATCGTCGCGGAGCTCGACGACGAGCCCGCCATCCGCAAGGCCGTCGACGGCGCGGACGCGGTGATCAGTGCGCTCGGCCCGGCCGTCGACCCGTTCCTGCGCAGCGGCCCGCTCACCCGGGCGATGCGCACGATCGTCGCGGCGATGCACGACGCCGGCGTCCGCCGCCTCGTCGCGCTGAGCACCGTCAGCGTCCCCGACCCCCGCGACCGCCCGAGCCTCGTCGAGCGGCTCGTCCCGGTCGGGATCGGGCTGCTGATCCCGGGGGCGCTCGAGGAGGTCCAGGGCATCAGCGAGGCCGTCACCACCTCGGGGCTCGACTGGACCCTGGCGCGGATGACCGCGCCCATCGACATCCCGTCCAACGGCACCCTGCGGGCCGGCTTCCTCGGTCGTGACGGGGTCGGGACGCCGATGGCGCGCACCGACGTCGCCGCGTTCCTCGTCGACCAGCTCACCGACGACCGCTTCGTCGGCGCGGCGCCGGCCATCAGCAACTAGTCACTCACCGGCGGCCCTCGGCGCCCCGGCGGAAGTCGTCCTCGAGGTCCTCCTCCCGCCGTCCCCGGCGCGCCCTCTCGAGCGCCAGCACCGCCACCCCGTACACCCCGCCGAGGACCAGCAGGAAGATCCCGACCCGGACGACGACCAGCTGGACGCCGGCGAGGCCGAGGTCCGCGCCCGCCACCAGGGTCAGCAGACCGAGGGCGAACAGGTAGTAGAGGGTGACGAGCAGGTAGTTCAGCGAGGTCGAGAGCGACCGGTCGCCGTACACCTCCGCGAGGAAGTCGCGTCCGATCCGGCGCAGGAGCACGCCCACCACCAGCGTGATGACGATGCCGACGACCACCGTCGTCACGAAGCTCGCCGTCGAGGCCCCCATCGGTGACCGCCCTCGTCGATCCGGTGCGCGATGGGTCCGGCACCGGTGTGGGGGCTCAGAGCGCGCGGCGTACCGGTCCGACTACCCGAGTCCCGCCCGCCACCAACCCGGATGGCGAGGACGGGCGCCTAACCCTGGTCGGCGTCGTCCTTGCCCGGCCGGCCGCCGGGGATGACGCGGCTCTCCAGCCGCGCCCAGGTCGCGCTCCACTCCGCGAGCGGGACGAGCAGTCGTTGGAGGACCTCGAGCTGCTCGTCGAACGCCGCGAGCTGGCTCTGCATCGCGGCCACCGCGTCGCGCTGGGCCTGGATCGCCGAGCGCATGGCCCCGAGCTGGGCCGCCGACATCGCCCCGGGGTGCGTCGCGACCTCCGGCAGCGCCGGCAGCTCGCTCAGCGGCGCCGCCGATCCCGCGGCCTTGACCACGTTCTCCGCGAGCCCGCGCAGGCCGCTCACGACGCTCCACAGCGGATTCTGGCCGCCCGCAGGCTCCGGTGCCTCGCTCATGGTCACGGTCTACCCCGGTGTCAGACCTCCGCACCCGTGTAGAACGCGACCGTGCGCGCGGCGCGGGCCTCGGCGTCGTCGACCGGCATCCCCGCCTCGGCGCTCGCGGCCGCCCAGGCCTCGCCCGACGCCGCGATGAACGCACGCCCCTCGTCGGACACCGACCAGGCCTCGGCCTGCTCCGGGGACACCCCCGCGCCCGTCCCGAGGTGCAGACCCAGCCCCAGCAGTCCCAGGTCCCAGCCGATCCCGGCCGCGCCCGGGCCGTAGGTGCGCCAGTGGTCGTCGTCGACGTGCGCGATGTGGGTCAGGGTGAAGCGCGCCGCAGCCGGGTCACCGGCCCCCTCCGGATCGAGCCGCACCTCGATCCAGCTGACCCCGCCCCCGAACTCCCAGGTCGCGTCGAAGCCGCGCGGCGGGTCGCAGGCGGTGACCGTGCCGCCCGCGTTGCCCTCGAGCTGGTACCGCCCGCCGAGGCGCAGCTCCCCGCTGACCGGCAGGAACCACCGGGCGATGCGGTCGGCCTGCGTGCAGGCGCACCAGAGGTCGTCGACGTCGGTGGGGAACGCCCGGCTCACCGTGACGAGGGCGGCCTCCCCCGCCTCGAGGGTGCGGGAGCCGACGGTGCGGCGGGTCGCGGAGATCTCGTGCTGTACGTCCACGCTGGATAAGCTAGCGCTTCTATAAGCAGTGACTCAAGAAGGGTCGAGGAACGCGGTGAGGATGCGGTCGGCGGCCAGCGCCGGGGTGAGCTCCCCGGCCCGGACCTCGTGCTCGAGCTCGGCGCGCATGCCCTTGACCTGCGGGTGGTCCTTGAGCCGCCCGAGCAGCCGGTCGCGGACCATCTGCCAGGTCCAGTCGACCTGCTGCTGGGCGCGCTTCTCGGCCAGCCCGCCGCCGGAGTCGAGGTGCTCCTGGTGGCGCACCAGCGCCGACCACACGTCGTCGAGCCCGGTCCTCTCCGCCGCGCTGCAGGTCAGGACCGGGACCTTCCACGTCTCGCTGCCAGATCCAGGTTCTTGGCTGCCCCGCAGCATCGCGAGCGCCTGCTCGAGCTCGCGCGCGGCCCGCTTCGCCTCGCGCGCGTGCGGCCCGTCGGCCTTGTTGACGGCGATGACGTCGGCGATCTCGAGGATGCCGCGCTTGATGCCCTGTAGCGAGTCACCGGTGCGGGCGAGGGTCAGGAAGAGGAACGAGTCGACCATCTGCGCCACGGTCGTCTCGGACTGCCCGACGCCGACCGTCTCGACGATGACGACGTCGTAGCCCGCGGCCTCCATGACGACCATCGTCTCGCGCGTCGCCTTCGCGACCCCGCCGAGCGTGCCGGCCGTCGGTGAGGGGCGGATGAAGGCGTCGTCGTCGGTGGCGAGCTCGTTCATCCGCGTCTTGTCGCCGAGGATCGAGCCGCCGCTGCGGGTCGACGACGGGTCGACGGCGAGCACCGCGACCTTCGAGCCCTGGGCCGTCAGCGTCGACCCGAGCGCCCCGATGAACGTCGACTTCCCGACCCCGGGCACCCCGGAGATGCCGATCCGCCGCGCCCCGCCGGCGTGGGGCAGGAGCTCGACGAGCAGCTCCTGGGCGGCCTCGCGGTGGTCGGGTCGCGTCGACTCGACGAGCGTGATCGCCCGCCCGATCCAGAGCCGGGAGCCGGAGCGGACGCCGTCGACGTACTTCTCCAGGTCGATGTCGCTCACGTCGCCTGCCCGATGACCCCGCACGACACGGTCGGTCATCTTACGGACACGGGTCGCGTCGTCGGCGAGATCGCCGCGACTCCTCCGCCGCTGCGGTGCGCAGCACACCCCGCCGCCATGGTCGAGGGCGGAGAGTGGGGACAGCCATCGCAGACACGGAGGTGCGGCACGTGCCCGGGCAGGGGCTCTCCCCGAACATCCTGGACGGCGTCCTCGTCGTCGTCGCCCTGCTCGCACTGCTCCGGGGCTGGCGTCAGGGCGCGCTCGTCCAGCTGCTCTCGCTCGGCGGCCTGGTCCTCGGCCTGCTGGCGGGTGCGTGGGTGGCGCCCCGGATCACGGCGTGGTTCCTCGACGACCCGGGCGCCGGGGCCGCCCTGCTGAGCCTCGGGCTGCTCCTCGTGGCCATCCTCGTCGGGCAGGGGATCGGTCTGCGTCTCGGTCTGGCGCTGCGACGCGGCGTCGTCCGGGCCGGCGCCGGGACCGTCGACCGGGTGCTCGGGCTGGGGGTCGGTCTGGCCGGCACCGCCCTCGTCGTGTGGCTCCTCGCGGGGGTGCTCGCGCAGGGCCCGATCCCGGCGGTGGCCCGGCAGGTGCAGGGCTCTGAGATCGTCGGCGCCCTCGACCGGTCCCTGCCCCCGACCCCCGCGGTCGTCGGCGAGGTCGCGGCCTACCTGGACCGGCAGGGCTTTCCCGCGGTGTTCGCCGGGGTGGGCGGCGGGATCACGGCTCCGCCGGTCCCGGCGACCGCCGACGCCGCGGTGGCGGCGGCGGCCCGGGCCGGGCAGCCGAGCACCGTCCGGGTCCGGGGCGTGGGCTGCGGCACCGCGATCGGCTTCGGCTCCGGCTTCGTGACGGCGCCCGGCTTCGTCGTCACCAACGCCCACGTGGTGGCGGGCTTCGACCGGCTGACCGTCGAGGACACGACGGGCCGACACACCGCGGAGGCGGTCCTCGTCGATCCCGCGATCGACGTGGCCGTGCTGTCGGCGCCCGGGCTCGGCGCGCCCCCGCTGGCGTGGAGCGAGGCGACCGTGGGGCGGGGCGACGAGGGCGCCACCCTCGGCTTCCCGGGTGGGAGCACTGACCTGGTGGTGGAGCCGGCCACCGTCCGCACGCGGATCGACGCCGTCGGACGCGACGTCGACGGCGACGCGTCGGTGCGTCGCGAGGTGCTCGTCCTCGCCGCCGCGGTCGAGCGCGGCGACTCGGGCGGGCCGTTCGTCACCGCCGACGGCCAGGTCGGTGGGGTGGTGTTCGCCGGCGCCCCCGACGGCAGCGCCACCGGCTACGCCCTGACCGTCGAGCAGGTGCGCCCGGTGGTCGTCGAGGCCGTCGCCCGCGACACGGCGGTCGACACCGGGGCCTGCCGGTTCTGAGCCGGCCTCAGCCCGCCCTCACGCCGCCGGCCCCTCCGCCGACGGCTCGGGGATCCAGGAGCCGTGGAAGCCCGAGGGCACGCCACGGGGCAGGGTGACCGTGGCGACGGTCCGGGTCACGTCGGTGGCGTCCAGCACGAGCAGCCGCGAGGCCGAGCCGTCGGCGCGCGTGGTGATCGTCAGCAACCAGCCGTCGTCCTCGCCCCGACCGGCGCACCCGGACGGGACGAACACGGCCTCCCCGGCCTTGACCTCGGGCCCGAGCTCGTGGGCGAGGGTCCTCCCGGTCGCCAGGTCCATCTTGAGGATCGCGTTGGTGGCCGGCGACGAGGTGACGCCGTAGCGGTAGCGGGCGGCGCGGCCGACGCGCTCCGGGTCGACGGTGGGGAACTCCACGGGACGGTCGTCGAGCGGGCCCTCGGACACCCGACCGGTGGCGGGGTCGAGGACCCAGCGGTGCATCCGGGCCGCGCCGGTGCCGGCCGCCCGGCCCGCGGGGTCCGCGCCCGCGGCTCCCGCCGCGGCACGCGTCGCCTCCGGGTCGTCCCGGGCGCCGGGCCGGCGGAGGCCCCGGCGGAGGCTCTGGCTGAGGCTCTGGCTGAGGCTCTGGCTGAGGCCCCGTCGCCGTCGCGTCGGCGGCGCCCACTGCGCCGCCATGTCCGCGGCGTCGTAGCGGGATCCGTCGACGACGATGCGGCCGTCGGCGTCCTCGTGGGCGGTGCCCACGTGGAAGACGTAGCAGGGGTCGATCTCGAACCACCGCACCGTCGCGGTCGGGTCGTCGTGGCGCATCACGCCGAGGCGCGCGCCGTAGGACTCGTCCCAGACGAACGGGAAGCCGGCCCGGATGTGCCGCAGCGAGAACGTCAGCGGGAGGTCCAGCCAGACCGTGTGCCGCGCCGTGATGGCGGCGTCGTGCATCAGGGTCGGGCGCCGGACCGAGACCCGACGGCTGACCACGAGCTCCCCCGCGGCGGAGAGCCGGTGGTAGGTCAGGAACGGGGGCACCGGCGAGTAGCCGTAGAAGTGCAGCTCGCCGGTGACCGGGTCGGCCTTCGGGTGCGCGGTCATCGCCGTGCGCAGCCGCCCGCCGAAGTCGCAGGGGCCCACGGATCCGAGGTCGCGGTCGACCTCGTACGGCAGGCCCTGCTCCACGAGCGCGAGCAGCTTCCCGCCGTGCTCGATGACGTGGGTGTTGGCCGGCACCGCCGTGAGGTCGACCCCCCGCCAGGTCAGGTAGCGGCGGCCGGCCAGCGCGCCGGTGCGGACCCAGCGGTTGCGGTACCAGAGCGCCCGCCCGCGCTGCAGGCGCACGCCGTGCAGCATCCCGTGGCCCCGGAACCAGTGCCCCGGGTCGGCTCCGGGCAGCGGGTTCGGCCCGTTGCGGACGTAGCGCCCGTCGAGCTCCGGCGGCAGCGTGCCCTCGACGGGCAGGTCGACAGCGTCGATCTCGTCGGGTACCGGCGCGTAGTGACCGGACAGGTGGAGAGGGCGGGCGTCCTCGGCGGCGGTCAGGAGAACCTCCGTGCTCGACTCCCCCGAGCCTCCCCCGTGCGACCCGGGCCTGCCACGCGAGCGGGCTAGGCGTGCCCCAGCCGCTCGGACAGCGTGCCGAGCAGCTGGGTCGCGGCCTCGGCGATCACCGTGCCCGGGCCGAAGATCGCGGCGGCGCCGTTGTCGAGCAGCTCCTGGTGGTCGCCGGGCGGGATGACGCCGCCGGCGACGATGAGGATCTCCTCGGCACCGGCCTGCGCGAGCTCGTCGCGCAAGGCCGGGACCAGCGACAGGTGCCCGGCCGCGAGCGACGAGACGCCGACGACGTGCACGTCGGCCTCGACGGCCTGGCGCGCGACCTCGGCGGGCGTCTGGAACAGCGGGCCCACGTCGACGTCGAACCCGAGGTCGGCGAACGCGGTGGCGATGACCTTCTGCCCCCGGTCGTGGCCGTCCTGACCCATCTTGGCGACGAGGATGCGGGGCCGGCGGCCCTCGGCCTCCTCGAAGCGCGCGGCGGCCTGCCGGGCCTGCTCGACCGCGGAGTTCTCGCCCACCTCGTCACGGTAGACCCCGGAGATCGTCCGGACGTCCGAGCGGTGCCGGCCGTAGACCTCCTCCAGCGCGTCGGAGATCTCCCCGACGCTGGCCTTCGCGCGGGCCGCGTCGATGGCGAGCTTGAGCAGGTTGCCGTCGAGGCCGGCCTCCCGCGTCCCCTCGGAGGCGGCGCGGGCGGCGTTGGTCAAGGCCTCGAGGGACGAACGCACGGCGTCGTCGTCGCGGTTCTCCCGCAGCTCCTTGAGCCGCTCGACCTGCTGGCGCAGCACGTCCTTGTTGTCGACCTTGAGCACGTCGACGTCCTCGCCCGAGGTCAGCGGGTACTTGTTGACGCCGATCAGCGGCTGGCGCCCCGAGTCGATCCGCGCCTGGGTGCGGGCCGCGGCCTCCTCGATGCGCATCTTCGGCAGGCCCTCGTCGATCGCCTGCGCCATGCCGCCGGTGGACTCGACCTCCTGGATGTGGGCCCAGGCCCGGCCGGCCAGCTCGCGGGTCAGGCGCTCGACGTACGCCGAGCCGCCCCACGGGTCGACGGTGCGCGTGGTGCCCGACTCCTGCTGGAGCAGCAGCTGGGTGTTGCGGGCGATGCGCGCGGAGAAGTCGGTGGGCAGCGCCAGCGCCTCGTCGAGCGCGTTGGTGTGCAGCGACTGGGTGTGCCCCTGGGTGGCGGCCATCGCCTCGACGCAGGTGCGGACGACGTTGTTGTAGACGTCCTGGGCGGTCAGCGACCAGCCGGAGGTCTGCGAGTGCGTCCGCAGCGAGAGCGACTTGGGGTTCTCCGCCCCGAAGGAGTGCACGAGCTTCGCCCACAGCAGCCGGGCGGCCCGGAGCTTGGCGATCTCCATGAAGTAGTTCATGCCGATGCCCCAGAAGAAGGACAGCCGCGGCGCGAACTCGTCGATCGTCAGACCGGAATCACGGCCGGCCCGCAGGTACTCCACCCCGTCCGCCAGCGTGTAGGCCAGCTCCAGGTCGGCCGAGGCCCCGGCCTCCTGGATGTGGTAGCCGGAGATGGAGATCGAGTTGAACTTCGGCATCTTCTCGCTGGTGTAGCTGAAGATGTCCGAGATGATCTGCATCGACGGCTTCGGCGGGTAGATGTAGGTGTTGCGGACCATGAACTCCTTGAGGATGTCGTTCTGGATGGTCCCGGCCAGCTGCTCCGGCGACACCCCCTGCTCCTCGGCGGCGGCGACGTAGAGCGCCATCACCGGGAGCACGGCCCCGTTCATGGTCATCGACACCGACATGCGGTCCAGCGGGATGCCGTCGAACAGCTGGCGCATGTCGAGGATCGAGTCGATCGACACCCCGGCCATCCCGACGTCCCCGGCGACGCGGGGGTTGTCGGAGTCGTAGCCGCGGTGGGTGGGCAGATCGAACGCGACCGAGAGGCCCTTCTGCCCGGCGGCGAGGTTGCGCCGGTAGAAGGCGTTCGACTCGGCGGCCGTCGAGAAGCCCGCGTACTGGCGCACGGTCCAGGGCTGGGTCACGTACATCGTCGGGTACGGCCCGCGCAGGTACGGCGTGATGCCCGGGTAGGTGTGCAGGAAGTCGAGGCCCTCGAGGTCCGCGTCGGTGTAGAGCGGCTTGACCCCGATGCCCTCGGGGGTCTCCCAGACCAGGTCCTCGGCGCCCTTGCCGGTGGCGGCCTCGAGCGCTGCTTCCCAGTCCTGCGACGGGCCCTCGGGCGTGCCGAGCTCGACGTCACCGAAGTTCGGGATGGTCATGCCGGGTCCTCTTCCGTCTTCTCCTGGGCAAGGGCCTCGAGGGTGTCGCGGAGAACGGCGGCGGCGTCGCACCCGGCGTAGAGGGTGGCGTCGACGCCCTCGACGTCCTTCTTCCCCGCCAGCAGGATGCGCGTCGCGCCGGCCTCGCGCAGGGCCGCGGCGACGTCGGCGGCGTGCTGGTCGTAGACCTTGTCCGACGACGCGATCACCGCCACCGGGGTGCCCGCCTCGCGGAACGCGCTCGCGATCTCCTGCGGATCGGTCCCGCCGGGCCCGTCGACGGTGGCCACGCCGCCGGCGTTCAGCAGGTTCGTCGTGAACGACGCGCGGGCGGTGTACTCGGCGAGCCTGCCGATGGTGGCGAGGAAGACGGTCGGCCTGCTCTCGGCCGCGTCGGCGCGGTCGCGGAGCTCCTCGAAGACCTGCGCGTAGCGCCGCCGGGGCAGGCCGCCCTCGTGCTCGGTGATCGGGAGCGGGTCCCGTCGCGGCAGCTCCTCGTGCAGGTTCGGGAACTCGCTGACGCCGGTGATGGGGTCCTGGCGCCGGGCGATGCGCGCGGCGCGCTGGTGCCAGGTCTCGTCGAGGCGGGCGGCCAGGCTCCCCTCGTCGAGGACGGCCGCGACGCCGCCGTCGCGCTCGATGCGCGTGAACTCCTCCCAGGCGGCGTGGGCCAGGGCGTCGGTCAGCGACTCGACGTACCAGGAGCCGCCGGCCGGGTCGATGACGTGCGCCAGGTGCGACTCCTCGAGCAGCAGCGCCTGGGTGTTGCGCGCGAGGCGGCGGGCGGCCTCGTCGGGACGCCCGAGCTCGCTGTCGAAGGGCAGCACGGTGACCGCGGCGGCCCCGCCCAGCCCGGCGCCGACGGCGGCGACGGTGGTGCGCAGCATGTTCACCCACGGGTCGCGCCGGGTGATCATGGCGGGGCTCGTGACGGCGTGCTGGTGCATGGCGCGGGCGCTCTCGGAGGCGCCGGACACCGCACCGATCCGCTCCCAGCAGCGCCGCGCGGCGCGGAGCTTGGCGAGCGTCGCGAACTGGTCGGCGGTGGCCGCGAACCGGAACTCGATGCGGCGGAAGGCGTCGTCGGTGTCGAGGCCCCCGCCCCCCTCGTCCTGGCCCTCGGTGAGCAGCCGCAGCGCGTGCACCCCGGCGGCCAGCGCGGCGCCGAGCTCCTGGGCGTCGCTGCCGCCCGCGCGGTGGTAGGGCAGGGCGTCGGCGACGACGGTGCGCAGCTCGGGGTGGCTCGCCGCGGCGGTCCGGCTGTGCTCGACGAGGGCGTCGCGGTAGGCGTCGGTCAGGGCGTCGCCGCCCTGGGTGCGGTCGAGCAGCGGGTCGTAGCCGAGCGACCCGCCGATGGCTCCGGAGCCGGCCTGCTCGGCGAACCGCAGGAGCGCGGCGGCGGCGTCGGGGGTGTCGCGGCCGGCCTCGAGCGCGATCGGCGCGAGGTCGACGAACACGCCCTCGAGCAGCGTCGGGAGCGCGTCGACGGGCGGGCCGCCGGCGTCGCCGAGGACGAGCCACAGCGACGAGACGCCGTTCTCCAGCTCGGCCATGAGCACGTCGTGGGCCTCGCCGAGGTCGCCGTCGGCCGGGAACGCATGGCGCTGGCGGACCAGCCAGCCCTCGGCGACCTGGCCCTCGGCGCGGGCGCCGCGCACGAACGGCGGCAGGCCCGGCACGCCGACGGGGACGTGCGGGGCGTCTTCCTCGGCGTAGAGGCCGGCGATGGTGATGCCGTCGTCGGTGACGGTCGCGAGCGCCGCCTCGGCCTCCTCCGGGGACAGCTCGCGGCCCGACTTCGCCAGCACGCCCGCGACCAGCTCGCGCCACTGCTCGCGGGTCGGCGCGTCGAACTCGCCGGCCAGCGTCAGGTCCTCCGGGCTCTCGGTGGGCTCCGCTGCGGTCATGCGCGGGATCGTAGGACGGTCAGGCCCGACCGGTTCGCCTCCGTGCGCCAGGCCACCGGTGCGGGCGAGCGGAATCGGTCGAGTCGGGGTCCGGGGGTTGCAACGAACGGGCGGTTCGCTGCCTCTACGCGTCCGAAGTCCCCGTTCGCGACCCGCGCATGTGCACCCGCTCGCCCTGGCGCCCGAAGAGCGCGAGGACCTCGACCGGGCCGTCGCCGGTGCTCCCGAGCCAGTGGGGGCGGCGGGTGTCGATCTCCGTCGCCTCGCCGGGACGCAGGACGAGGTCGCTGTCGCCGTTGATGACCCGCAGGCGCCCGGCGAGGACGTAGACCCACTCCCAGCCCTGGTGGGTCGGGAGCTCGGCGGGCGGGGTGTGCCGCGCGGGCGAGAAGACGAACTTGTAGGCCGCGGGCTGGCCGGGGCTGCGCGAGAGCCGGTACATCACCGTGTCCTCGCTGCGCGAGACCGGCGCGTCGCGGGCGGGCCGGGCCTCGCGCAGCCCGACCAGCTCGTCGAGCCCGGTGCCGTAGACGGTGGCCAGGGGCAGGAGCAGCTCGAGGGTGGCGCGCCGGCCGCCGTGCTCGAGGCGCGAGAGGGTGCTGACCGAGATGCCGGTGCGCTCGGAGAGCTCCGCGAGGCCCAGGCCCTCGCGGCGCCGCCGCGTCGCGAGGCGGGCGCCCAGGTCGTCGAGGACGTCGGTGGACATGTTTGCCACTATGGCAAGAATCCTCGTCGTGCGTGCCCCGTCGGCGGACGCTCGGGTCATGACCGATGAACCCCTCGACGTCCTCGTCCTCGGGGGCGGCGCGGCCGGACTGTCCGGCGCGCTGACCCTCGCCCGTTCCCGCCGCTCGGTGCTCGTGCTCGACGCCGGCGAGCCCCGCAACGCCCCCGCCGACGGGGTGCACGCCTTCCTCACCCGCGACGGCCTGCCGCCCGCCGAGCTCGTGCGCCTCGGGCGTGCGGAGGTCGAGTTCTACGGCGGCCGGATACGCGCCGGCTCGGCGATCGCGGCCCGGCGCGACGGCGGGCTGTTCGCCACCGACACCGCCGACGGCGACACGCTGCACGCGCGCCGGCTGCTCGTCGCGACCGGCCTGGTCGACGAGCTGCCCGACCTGCCCGGCGTGCGCGAGCTGTGGGGCCACGACGTGCTGCACTGCCCGTACTGCCACGGCTGGGAGGTGCGCGACCAGCCCGTCGCCGTCCTGGGCAGCGGTCCGAACAGCCTGCACCAGGTCAAGCTCTTCCGGCAGCTCACCGCCGACCTCGTCTACCTGCGCCACCACGCGCCCGCGCCGACCGACGAGGAGGCCGAGCAGCTCGCCGCGCTCGGCGTCACGGTGATCGACGAGGAGGTCGCCGGCCTGGAGACCGCCGACGGCCGCCTCACCGGCGTGCGCCTCGCGGGCGGGCGGATCGTGCCGCGCACCGCGCTGGTGGTCGGGCCGCGGTTCGTCGCGCGCAGCGCGGTGCTCGAGGACCTCGGCGTCCCGGTCGTCGACCACCCGTGGGGCGGGCGCTACGTCGCGACCGTCGACACCACCGGGCGGACCGAGGTGCCCGGCGTCTGGGTCGCGGGCAACGTCGCCGACCTGTCCGCCCAGGTCGTCGCCGCCGCCGCGGCGGGCACGATGGCGGGCGCGCGGATCAACGCCGACCTCGTCGAGGAGGACACCGCGCGGGCCGTCGCCCGCCTGAGGGAGGGAGCACTCGCATGACCACCCACGAGCAGTACACCGCCGCGTTCTGGGACGAGCGCTACGGCGCCACGGAGCGGGTGTGGAGCGGCGAGCCGAACGCGGTGCTCGTGGCCGAGGTTGCCGACCTCGCGCCGGGCACGGCCCTCGACGTCGGCAGCGGCGAGGGCGGCGACGCGATCTGGCTCGCGGTCCGCGGGTGGCGGGTCACGGCGATCGACGTCTCCGGCGTGGCCCTCGAGCGGGTGGCCGCGCGGGCGGCGTCCGAGGGCGTCGCCGAGCGGGTGACGACGCGCGCGGTCGACCTCTTCGCCGACGACCTCCCGGGCGGGTTCGACCTCGTGACGATGCACTTCATGCAGCTGCCGGGCGCCGAGCGGCCGCGCCTCTACCGGGCGGTCGCGGGCGCCGTCGCGCCCGGGGGCACGCTGCTCGTGGGGCACGACCCGGAGGGCATGCCGCCCGAGGCCGCCCACCACCACCCGCCGGACATGTTCGCGACCGCCGAGGAGCTGGTCGACGAGCTCGGGGACGCGATCGCGGGCTGGACGGTCGAGGTCGCCGAGCGCCGGGGCCGGGACGCCGTCCAGCCCGACGGTCGCCCGCGGTTCCTCTACGACGCGGTGCTGCGGCTGCGCCGGCCGATGTGAGCGAACGGGGACTTCGCGCGCGTAGAAGCAGCGAACAGCGCGTTCGCTGCTACGACAGGCGCGCCTTCTGGACCTTGCCCATGGCGTTGCGGGGCAGGGCGTCGACGACGCGGACCTCGCGGGGCCGCTTGTGCGCCGAGAGGCGGTCGGCGACGAAGGCGATGACCTCCTCGGGGTCGACGGGGTCGCCGGCGAGGACGACGTGGGCGACGATCCGCTGGCCCAGGTCATTGTCGGGCTCGCCGACCACCGCCGCCTCGCGGATGCCCTCGTGCTCGAGCAGCGCGGTCTCGATCTCGCCGGCGCCGACGCGGTAGCCGCCGGTCTTGATGAGGTCGACCGAGCGTCGGCCGACGATGCGGTGGTAGCCGCCCTCGTCGATCACCGCGGCGTCGCCGGTGCGGAACCAGCGGTCCGGGGTCCAGGTCGCGGCGGTCGCCTCGGGCCGGCCGAGGTAGCCGTCGAACAGGCCGGGGCCGCGCAGCTGCAGCTCGCCGATCGTCTCGCCGTCGTGCGGGAGCAGCTCGCCCTCGTCCTCCTCGTCGGTGGACGCCAGCCGCGTCTCCACCCCGGCGACCGGCACGCCGACCCAGCCGGGCCGACGCTCGCCGTCGGCCCGCACCGACAGGGTGATCATGGTCTCGCTCATCCCGTAGCGCTCGACCGGCGCCTGGCCCGTGAGCTCGCGCAGCTGCTCGAACACCGACACGGGCAGCGGCGCGCTGCCCGACACGAGCAGGCGGGCCGGGCGCAGGGCGGCGGCGGCCTCCGGGTCGGCGGCGATGCGCGACCAGATCGTCGGGACCCCGAACAGCAGCGTCGCGCCGTGGTCGCGGACGGCCGCCGCGTACGCCGACGGCTTGGGCCGCCCGACGTGCACCAGCGGCGAGCCGATCCGCAGCGCGCCGAACACCCCGAGCACCAGCCCGTGCACGTGGAACAGGGGCAGGCCGTGGGCGAGGGTGTCCTGGGCGGTCCAGTCCCAGGCGTCGGCGAGCCCGTCGAGCCCGGCCGCCATCGCTCGGCGCGAGAGCAGCACGCCCTTGGGCGCGCCGGTGGTGCCGGACGTGTAGAGCACCAGCGCGGGGCCGTCGTTGGGCGCCTCACGGGCGACGTCGCCGCTGCGGCGGTTCAGGTCGATCTTGCGGGATGGCAGCGCGACGTCGTGCGGCCGGTCCCCGATCCACAGCGTGGCGCCGGAGTCGGCGATGACGTGACCGCGCTCGCCCGGACCGGTGTCGGGCGGCACCGGCACGACGGGCACGCCGGCGAGCAGGCCGCCCACCATCCCCACGACCGTCTGGGCGGTCGGTTCGGCGAGCACCGCGACCGGGTTGTCGTCGGACCGCTCGCGGATCTGGTCGGCGACGACGGCCGCCGCGCCGAGCAGCTCGGGACCGGACATGGCGGTGTCGCCGACACGGATCGCGTCGGGATCGTCGAGGGCCCCCTCGGCCAGTGCCCGCAGCAGCGTCATGGCCCCAATGATGGGCAAGGCCCCGGCGGTCGCGCGCGGCTACCCCGGCGGTCGGCTCCGCGCCAGCAACCCGTCGACGATCACCCGCAGCTTCCAGGCGTCGCGCTCGTCGCCCCCGCCGGTCGTGAGCAGCGGGCGGAGGGCCGTGATCGTCGGGAACACGGTCGGGTCGAGTCCGGCGTGGACGGTGCCGTGACGGCCCTTCGTGGGCGCCGGGGTCGTGGAGGACGTCGCCCCGGTCCTCGGCAAGCCCGGGCGCACCTTCGCGCAGTGGGCGCACGAGCACCGGGCCGCGTTCGTCTGAGGCGCTACCCGTCCCGGCGCCGCATCCGCCACACCGTCACCGCGGCGCCGAGGACGACGTAGACCAGCGCGCGCCCGGTGCTCGAGGCCAGGTCGTCGAGCGGCAGCGGGTCGCGCAGGGCGTCGGCCCCTGCGGTCCAGCCCGAGGTCAGCAGCAGGGGCTGGAGCCACTCGAGCGAGGGCACCGCCGCGAGGACACCGAAGACGATCAGGCCGCCCAGGACGGCGGCGAGCACGACGAGCGGGTGCTCGGTGAACGCCGAGACCGCGAGGGCGACCGCGGCGACCGCCAGCAGCTGCACGATCGTCCAGCCCGCCACGAGCGCGACGCGGCCGAGGGCCTCGCCGAGCCCGAGCGTCGTGCCGGAGAGCGTGATCATGGTGCCGCCGGGCCCGCCGACGACGACCATGCCCGTGACGACGCCGACCACGGCGACGACGAGGACCGCCAGCACGGCGACCGTGAGCACCCCGGCCGCCTTCATGACGACCAGGCGGACCCGCCCGACGGGGGCGAGCAGGAGCCCGCGCAGCGTGCCGTGCGCCGCCTCGCCGGCCAGGGCGTCGGCGGCCGCCGTGGCCACCGTCAGCGGGAGCAGGAGCGAGAGCGCGAGGCCGAGGGCGGCGATGGGCAGCACCAGGCCGTTGCCGGCCACCGCCGCGACCAGGCCCGGGCCGTCGCCGTCGCCCGGGCCGCCGGTGAGCGCGATGCCGATCCCGAGCGCGACGGGCACCAGCGCCAGCAGCCCGAGCAGGACCAGCGTGCGGGGCCGGCGCAGGACCCAGCGGACCTCGGCCGCGGCGAGCCGCCCGAGCGGGGCGACCGAGCGGGTCGACGCCGGCGTCGCGGCGGGCGCGCTGGTGGACACCGTGGTCACGCGTCCTCCTCGGTCAGGCGGGCGAAGAGCTCCTCGAGGTGGGCGCGGCGGCGGTGGACCTCCCACACCGCGACCCCGGCCCCCACGAGCGCGGCCACGATCTCCGGGGCCTCGAGCGCGCCCGGCGGGACCGCCACGCCGCCCTCGGCGCGGTAGGACGGCGCGCCGGCCTCGCGCAGGGCGAGGATCGCGTCGTCGACGTCGGGCGTGCTGACGACCAGGCCTCCCGCGTCCGCCTCGAGCAGCGCCCGCAGCTCGCCGGACACCAGCAGCGTCCCGGTCTGCAGCACCGCGACGTGGGTGCAGACCGCCTCGACCTCGGCGAGCAGGTGCGACGACAGCAGGACCGTGGCGCCGGCGTCGCGCAGCTCGGCCACCACCCGCCGCACGTCGCGCGTGCCGGCCGGATCGAGCCCGTTCGTCGGCTCGTCGAGCACGACCAGCCGGCGCGGGACCAGCAGCGCCGCCGCGAGCCCGAGCCGCTGCTTCATCCCGAGCGAGTAGCCGCGGTAGCGCCGGCGGGCGGCGTCGGCGAGCCCGACCCGCTCGAGCGCCGCGTCCACCGGCCCGCGCAGGTCGCCGTCGAGGCGGGGCTCGGCGGCCGCGGCACGCAGCAGGTTGTCGCGGCCGGACAGGAACGGGTGGAAGCCCGGCCCCTCCACCAGGGCGCCGACGTCGGGCAGCGCCGCGGTGAGGTCGTCGCCCGCGTGCCCGAGGAGCTCGACCGTGCCCGCGGTCGGGCGGGTGAGCCCGAGCAGCATGCGGATCAGCGTGGTCTTGCCCGAGCCGTTGGGACCGAGCATCCCGAGCACCGCGCCGGCGGGGACGTCGAGGTCGACGTCGTCGACGGCGACCGTCGACCCGAACGTCTTGCGCAGGCCCCGGACCCGGGCGGCGACCGCATCCGGGGCGGCGGCGGTGGCCGGCGCGGCCACCGACGGGGCGGCCGTCACCGGGCCAGGGCCTCGGTGAGCACCTGCTGCGGCACGGCGCCGGCGGCGATCCGGCCGTCGTCGGTGACGATCACCGTGGCCACGGCCGTCGTGATCACCCGGCCGCTGCCCCACGGGCCGGACACCGGCGTGCCCAGCGCGGACAGGTCCGGGGCGCCCTCGGGCCGTTGCGGATCGTCCTGGCCCTCCTGGCCGTCCTGGCCGTCCTGGGGCCCGCCCTCGCCGGGCCGCGGCGCCTGGCCGATCACCACGGTGTCCCAGCCGTCACCGACGGTGGTGCCCTGCCGGTCGCCGTCGGGACGCTGCTCGCCGTCGCGGGCCGGCGCGTCGCGCACCGTCGTGCCCGGCGGCGGGGTGAAGGTGAACAGCGACGGATCCTGCGGCCCGTAGGTGATCTCGGAGAAGCCCACCCGCAGCGCCGGCTCGCCCGACCCCTGCGCGAGCACGGTGAGCTGCAGCGGCTGGCGGGTCTCGGCGTCGACGGCGACGCGCACCTCGCGCAGGAGGGTGCGCTCGGTGGGCTGCGGCGTCAGGACCAGCTGGTAGACCGGACGCCCCGCGACCTCGGCGGTGCCGTCGACCGCGACGGTGCTCGTCTGCCGCAGCGTCGCCACCGCCTGGGTCGCGGCGGCCGTCGGGTCCTGCGCCACCTCGCCGGGCGGCCCGTCGCGACCCTCCCCGGCGGGCGCGCGGGTCGCGGTGCGGTCGCGGGAGTCGTACGACCAGCGCGTCGTGCCGTCCGAGACGAGCGTGCGCTCGCCGTCCGGCGACGGGAGCGCCACCCGGCCGCGGCCCTCGCCGCCGGACCACACCCGCACCGTCGACGTCCCGTTCGCGAGCTGCGGCACGCCCGGGACGGCGGGCAGGCCCAGGGCGTTGTCGACCTCGACCTCGCCGGCGAACGCCCCCGGCTCCGCCCGGATCACCGAGGACACGAGGTCCTCCGGGCTCACCGGCGGCAGCGGCGGCGCCGCGGACGCGCCCGCCGGGGCGACCACGAGCCCCACGCCGACGGCGCCGACGAGCGCCGCCCCCAGCCCTGCCCCGACCCAGCTCCTGCGACCCATGACCCCATCGTGGCCGCGGGATGCTGAGACCGTCTCAGCGTTCGTGCCCACCCCCTGTCCGACCCAGGCCCTACCGTCGGGGGTGTGCCGAAGGTGCTGGTGGTCGACGACGAGCCCGGGGTGCGCGACGCCCTGCGCCGAGGCCTCGCCGCCGAGGGCATGGACGTGCACGCGGTCGGCGACGGCCACGCGGGCCTGCGCGAGGCCGCCACCGGCGCCTACGACGCCGTCGTGCTCGACATCCTGCTGCCCGGTCTCTCGGGCTACCGCGTGCTCGAGGCGCTGCGCGCCGAGGGCGTCGCCACGCCGGTGCTGCTGCTCTCGGCCAAGGACGGGGAGGTGGACCAGGCCGACGGGCTCGACCTCGGCGCCGACGGCTACGTGGTCAAGCCGTTCTCGTTCGTCGTGCTCGTCGCGCAGCTGCGGGCGGTGCTGCGGCGGGCGGGCCCGCCGGCGCCCCGGATCGTGCGGGGCGGGCTGCGCCTCGACCCGGCGACGCGCTCGGCGACGTGGGAGGGCCGGGAGGTCGAGCTCTCGGCGCGCGAGTTCGCGGTGCTGCACGCGCTCGCCGTCCGCCCGGACGCCGTGCTGACCAAGGACGACCTGCTCACCGCGGTGTGGGGCGGGGGCGGGTCGGCGAGCCGCAACGTCGTCGAGGTCTACGTCGGCTACCTGCGGCGCAAGCTCGCGGCGGTCGGCGCGGCCGACCTGGTGCGCACCGAGCGCGGGCGTGGCTACCGCCTGGGCGGGGCGTGAGCGTGGGCCACGCCCCGGGCTGGTGGGCGCGGCGCTCGCTGCGGACGCGGATCACGGTCGTCGTCGGGGTCGTGGCCGTCGTCGCCCTGCTCGCGGTGGGCCGGGTGGCGGGCGGGCTGCTGTTCTCGGCGGTGGTGCGCAGCGGCGACGCCGCGCTCGCCGAGCGGGCCGCCGCCGCGTCGGGCGCCGTGGCGGCGGGGACGGCGGTGCCGCTCGGCGTGCGGGTCGTCGACCTCGCGGGCGCGCCGGTGGACGGACGGGGCCCGGCCCCGGTGGGTCCCGACGCGGTGCGCCGCCTCGCGGCCGGCGAACCGGTGACCGTGCCCGGCCCGGTCGGTACCCAGCGCTGGGTGGCCGTCCCCGTCCCCGCGCCCGACGGGTCCCCGCGCCTGGTCCTGGCCGCGCGCGACCTCGTGGACGCGGCGGCCCTCGTCGCCGAGGCGGCGCGGGTGCTGGCGCTGACGGTGCTGCTGGGCGCGGTGGGGGTGACGGCCGCGGCGTGGGTCGCGGTGCGCGTGGCGTTGCGCCCGGTCGACCGGATGCGCGCCGCGGCCGCGGCGCTGCCGCCGGGCGAGCGCCTGCCCGTGCCGCCCGCCCGCGACGAGCTCGCCGCCCTCGCGGGCGAGATCAACGCTCTGCTGGCGCGCCGGGACGACGCCGTGGCGCGCCTCGAGCGCTTCACCAGCGAGGCCGCCCACGAGCTGCGCTCGCCCATCGCCGCCCTGCGCGCCCAGGCCGACGTCGCCGTCGCGCACCCCGACCAGGCGTCCGCCGACACGACGTGGCGGTCGGTGGCCCGGGAGGCCGAGCGCCTGTCCACGCTGGTCGCGGACCTCCTCGCGCTGGCGCGGGCGGACGCGGGCGAGCGGGTGCCGGCCCGCCCGGTGGACCTCGTCGACGCCGTCGGCGAGGCGCTCGCCCGGCTGCCCGAGGACCTCACCGTGGCGACGACCCTGTGGGCCCCGACGCCCGTCGCGGTCGCGGCGACGCCCGCCGAGGTGGCGATCGTGCTCGACAACGTCCTCGCCAACGCCCGCCGGCACGCCGCGACCGTCGTGCACGTGGCGGTGGTACCCGCGGGGCGGTGGGTGCGGCTGCTCGTCGACGACGACGGGCCGGGCGTGCCGCCCGCGGAGCGCGAGCGCATCTTCGACCGCTTCACCCGCCTGCGGCCCGACGCCGGCGAGGGCAGCGGGCTCGGCCTCGCGCTGGTCGGACGCCTCGTGGCGGGGCGCGGCGGGACGGCCCGGGCCACGACGTCCCCGGACGGCGGGCTGCGGCTGGTGGTGCGCTGGCCGGCGGCCTGAGGGACTCCCTCGCTGCCTCCCACGCACCCGGGGACGCCCTCGCTCCCCCACCGGGAGAGCGCGCAGCTCCCCGCTGTCGGGGGTCGCGGGCAGGATCGGCGGTGTCGCGCTTCCCCCGCGGCGCCGCATCGTCCGCCGTGCCCCGGGGAGCCGCCATGTCCACGCTCGACCACCGCCGCGCCCGCGCGCGCCTCGACGCCGAGACCATCGACCGTGCCGCCGCCGTGCTCCGGCGGCGGGTGGCCGTGGGCCGCTACGCCGGTCTCGCCGGCGACTACGCGGGGTTCGAGGTGTGCGCGCTGCTCGAGGCCGTCGCGCACGCCTCGGCCGAGGACCCGCGGTCGTCGCGCATCCGCGAGGCGGCGCTGCGCGTCGCGCGGGCGGTGCTCGCCGACGAGCCGGGCGCCTCGTGACCGCCGTGATCGTGGGGGCTTTCCTGGCGTCCGGTGTCAGCGTGGACGCCAGGCTGGAACACCTCGGGACCCATGCCGGCGCCGGAGGGGTGGGCGCGCTCCCGCCGCTCGCGGTGGCCGTCGGTGACCACCGCGAGGGCGACGCCCGCCACCAGCGCCACCTCGCCGAGCAGGGCCACCGGGCCGGGCACGGCGCCGGCGAGCACGGCCGCGAACACGAATCCCCAGGCGGTCTCGGTCGCCATCAGCTGGCTGACGAGCACCGGCGACAGGCGGGCGGCCGCGGCGTGCCAGAGCCGCACCGCGAGCCAGGAGGACACCAGGCCGAGGAAGAGCACGACGAGCAGCGCGCGCACCGGCTCGGCCGGCACGCCCTCGGTCGCGATCAGCCAGGCCCCGAGGGGCAGGGCGAGCACGCCCGCCGCGAGGCCCTGGGCGCCCGCGAGGACGGGCCCGAGGTCCGGGCGCGCCGCGAGCAGTCGGTGCGAGTCGAGGCCGTACCAGCTCCACGAGGCCACGGCGATCAGCGCGAGCACCGTGCCCACGACCAGGGACCACCCGCCGGGCCCCGGGGTCGGCGTGAGGTGCACCAGCACCTGCCCGACGCCGACCAGCGCGAGCGCCGGCACGAGGGCGACCAGGCCCGTGCGCCCCCGGTGCCGGGCGGAGATCAGCGCCATGACGACGGGGACGAGGCCGATGGTCGCGACGGCGATCGTCGGGCCGGCGAGGCGGACGGCCAGCGCGACGAGGCCGTAGTAGAGCAGCGAGCCGGTCACGGCGTGGGCGACGACCCGCACCCACGGGACGTCGGCGCGCAGCACCGCGCGCAGCTGGGGCAGCGACACCGCCCCGAACGCCACGAACCGTCCCATCGCCAGCAGCAGGGCGGGGGCGAGCGGCGCCAGCTCCGGCGCCACGAACACCGCACCCCAGCCCGCACCCGCGAGCACCATCGCCACCAGCGCCGTCCGACGCGACATGCCTCCCGTCATGCCTCCACCGTGCGCGCGGGAAGGCGGGCGATGCCGGGCGATCATCGAGAGGAGATCGTCAGGAGGCGCATGATGAGCCCATGACCGCGCCGAAGCGTGCACGATCCGCCCAGCCCTCCCTGGACCGTGTCGACCGCCGCATCCTCGACCACCTCGCGGACCACGGGCGGTCGAGCCTCGCCGACCTCGCGGAGGCCGTGTCGATCTCCCCGTCGTCGGCGCAGCGGCGGTTGCGGCGCCTGGAGAGCGAGGAGGTGGTGCGCGGCTACCGGGCGGTGCTCGACCCGGTCGCGGTCGACCGCGGGCTCGTCGTGCACCTCACGGTCACCCTCGTCGACCACACCGAGAACACCGTCGGTCGGTTCGAGCGCCACATCGTCGACCTCGCGGGCCTCGTGAGCTGCCACCACGTCACCGGCGACGTCGACTACCTGCTGCGCATCGACCTCGCCGACGTCGAGGCCCTCGACGTCCTGCTGCGTCGCACCCTCGCGCGGGTCCCCGGCGTCGCGCGCTTCACGACGATGGTCGCGACCTCGGCCCTGGTGGACCGGGTCACGCGCGTCTGACCGCAGCGAGCTCGGAGATTCAGCCCGCGGTCAGCCGGTCGACCTCGGCGAGCAGGTCCGACACCTGCTTGACGACGCTGAACCCGTCGTGCGCGTAGCGCGCCGCCTCGGGCCCCTTGCTCTGCTTCCAGCCCTCGTCGAGCGCCGTCGTCACCGCGGCGGCCAGGGAGTCGGCGAGGACCGCGCGGTCGTCGGTCTCGGGCACGAGCGTCCCGACGGCGTCGACCACGAAGTCGCGCGGCCCGCCCGAGTCGGCGCCGATGACGGGCGTCCCGCAGGCCATGCACTCGAGGAACACGAGCCCGAACGGCTCGCGGTAGGACGGGAAGACGCCGACGTCCGCGCAGGCGAACAGCGTCGCGAGCTCGCTCTGCTGCCGCGGCCCGACCAGGTAGGTCCGCTCGAGCCCGAGCGTGGCGACGAGCTCGTGCATCGCGACCTGCTGCTCGACGGGCCCCGAGCCCGCGATCACGGTGAGCACGCGCCGGTCCCCGCGCTCGTAGGACGCGGCCGCGGTCAGCAGCGCGTCGAGACGCTTCCAGTCCGCGAACTTCCCGACGAACGCGACGACGGCGTCGAACCCACCAGCCGGCGCGACGGGCTCCGGGGACCGCTCGACGCCGGGCGGGGGCTGGGTGGAGAAGCCGGCGAGGACCTGCTCCCGGTCGTCGTACGTCGCCGGGTCGGGGTGGAAGACCTGCTGGTTGTAGCCGTTGTGCGAGAGCACCATCCGCTCGCGCGGGAACTCGGGGAAGATCGCCGAGAACGCCTCGATCTGCTCCGAGGAGATCGCGGCGACGACGTCGACGCCGTGGTCCGGATCCGCCCAGTCGAAGATCTTCTCCTGCTGGACGAACGGCAGGAACCGCCACGGGAACTCGGTGGGGTCCTCGCCGCGCTGCTCGTGGACGTACATCTTGAGCTCGGTGCCGTGGGCGAAGCAGACCACCGGGACGCGCGAGCGCCCGGCCGCGACGCGGGCGCGGTTCACGTCGCGCAGCACCACGGTGTTCATGAACGCGTGGTGGGCGATGAACAGGCCGAACTCACCGCCGGTGGCGGCCTCGACCTCGTCGACGAAGGCGGTGACCTCGGCGACGAGCCGCGCCCGGTAGGCGTCGACCTCCTCGGGGCTCATCGCGTGCCAGCGGTAGCTGCTGACCGGCGACACCGACTCGCAGATCGGGATGTCGTGGTCGAGGGCGAACACCCGGACGTCGTCCTCGCCCGCGCGCGTGCGCTGCACCCGGGAGGGATACATCGAGTAGGCGCGCACCCCGGGGATCTCGTTGTAGGCGCGGTGGTGCGCCTCGTGGAGGATGCCCGAGCCGGGGGCGAACTCCCCGTCGCGCTGCCAGTTGTTGGTGCCCAGCTGGAAGATCAGCCGGTCGCCCATGCGGTGCTCCCCCGGGTGTGGAGATCGTCGGGCCCGCAGCCTAGGCGTGCCCTACACCGCGCCGAGCGCCAGCCCGCGGTAGTTCTCGGCCAGCGCGCGCCGGGCCGACTCCGAGGTCTCGATGTGGTGCAGGTGGGACAGGGCGAGCTGCTCGTCGAACGGGTCGCCGTCGGGGTCGACGTGCAGCATCGTCGTCATCGTCCAGGAGAAGTGCGACGCCCTCCAGACACGGCGCAGCGCCGTGTCGGAGTAGGCGTCGATGAGCGTCTCGTCCTTGGTGGCGAACCACTCGCCCAGCGCCTCGGCCAGCACGCGCACGTCGGCCACGGCGAGGTTGAGGCCCTTCGCGCCGGTCGGCGGGACGATGTGCGCGGCATCGCCGGCGAGGAAGAGCCGCCCGTGGCGCATGGGCTCGCACACCATGCTGCGCATCGGCGTCACGGACTTGTCGGTGATCGCGCCGCGCCCGAGGGTGAACGACCCGTCGTCGAGCGCGAACCGGGCCGACAGCTCGTCCCAGATGGCCTCGTCGGCCCAGTCGGCGGCGTCGGTGCCGTTGGGCACCTGGATGTAGGCGCGCGTGACGCTCGGCGAGCGCATCGAGGCCAGCGCGAACCCGGTCCGCCCGCGGGCGTAGATCAGCTCGTGCGACGAGGGCGCGACGTCGGCGAGGATCCCCAGCCACGAGTACGGGTAGACGCGCTCGAAGCGGCGCACGAGGGGCTCGGGGATGGCCTTGCGTGCCGGCCCGTACGACCCGTCCGCGCCGACGACGACGTCGGCGTGCAGCACGTGCTCGGCGCCGTCGTGGCGGTAGCGGACCCGGGGCGCGTCCGTCTCGACGTCCTCGACCGCGAGGACCTCGGCCTCGAACAGGAGCGGCTCGCCCTGCTCCAGGCGCAGCGCGACGAGGTCCTTGGTGACCTCGGTCTGCGCCCAGATCATGACGTTGCGACCGGTCAGCGCCTGCATGTCGACCCGCACGCTGCGGCCCGCGAAGCGCAGCTCGAAGCCGTCGTGGGGCAGGCCGAGCTCGTCCATCCGCGCGTCGGCTCCCACCTCGCGCAGCGCGTCGACCGTGCCGTGCTCGAGGATGCCGGCGCGCTGGCGGGTCTCCACCCGCTCCCGCGGGCGGGCCTCGAGCACCACCGAGTCCACCCCGCGCAACCGCAGCAGGTGGGACAGCATCAGCCCGGCCGGCCCGCCGCCGACGATCGCGACCTGGGTCCGCGACGGGGCGGTCATGCCGGGGTCTCCGTCGTCGCCACCGGGGGCTGGGCGAGGCCGTGCGTGGACAGGTCGAGGAAGACCGTCTCGCCGGGGCCCTGCATGCGCACGTCGAAGCGGTAGCCGGGGCCGGTCGGGCCGCCGTCGGGTACCGCGACCAGGGTCGCGCGGCGCTCCTCGTCGAGGACCGAGAGCAGCGGGTCGGCGGCGTTCGCCTCGACGTGGTTCGGGAAGTAGACGCGCGTGAACAGGTGGTGCAGCAGGCCGCGGGCGAACACGGCCACCGCGAGGTGCGGGGCGTGCGGCGAGCCGGACGGGGCCGCCGGGCGCAGCGTGCGGAGGTGGTAGTCGCCGGCGCGGTCGGTGGGCACGCGGGCGAAGCCGGTGAACGACCGCCCGTCGCGGTGCAGCGAGCCCGACCGGGTCGGCAGGCGCCCGTCGGGGCCGGTCTGCCAGAACTCGAGCAGCGCGTCTGGCACCGGCGCGCCGGCACCGTCGCGGACCGTGCCGTGCAGCGTGATCGCGCCGGGCGTCCCGGCCGGGACGACGTCACCGCCGCCGTCGAAGGGCAGCCCAAACGCGAAGAACGGCCCGACGGTCTGGGAGGGCGTGAGCTCGAGCATCAGACTCCGTCCGGATCCGGCGGGGTGGCGTGGGCGCCGTCGAGCACGATGTCCCAGCGATAGCCCAGGGCCCACTCCGGCTCGGTGACGTCGTGGTCGTAGGCGGCGACGAGGCGCTGCTGGGCCTTCTCGTCGGTGACCGACTGGAAGATCGGGTCGAACCCGAACAGCGGGTCGCCCGGGAAGTACATCTGCGTGACGAGGCGCTGGGTGAACGCCGTGCCGAACAGCGAGAAGTGGATGTGCGCCGGCCGCCAGGCGTTGGTGTGGTTGCGCCACGGGTACGCGCCGGGCTTGATCGTGACGAAGCGGTAGCGGCCCTCGTCGTCGGTGATCGCGCGACCGCCGCCGGTGAAGTTCGGGTCGAGCGGGGCCGGGTGCTGGTCGCCCTCGTGGCGGTAACGGCCCGCGGCGTTGGCCTGCCAGATCTCGAGGAGCTGGTGGCGGACCGGGCGCCCGTCGCCGTCGAGCACGCGGCCGGTGACGATGATCCGCTCACCGAGCGGGTCGCCGGTGTGGTGACGGGTCAGGTCCGCGTCGATCGGCGCCACGTCGCGCGCACCGAAGACGGGCGCGGCGAGCTCGGTGAGGCTCGGCGGCGACACGACCAAGGGCTGCTGCGGGGCGCGCAGCGCGGTGCTCCGGTACGGCCCGTAGGCCCGCTCGGGGTGGCCGTCGGCACGCGGCGGCACGCCGGCCGCGGTCGCGATCTCGGCGGACACCTCCCGCTGCGTCGCGGGCTGCTGGGATGCGCTCACCCGCGTCAGGGTGCCTGGTGGTGCCGCCGTGCCAGAATCGAGCTTCCGGCCACCGGAAGGAGCCAGGAGTGAGCCCAGCGCAGGGCGCCCGCAACGGACCGTCGGTGACCGGCCGCGTCCTCGGGATCCTCTCCGCGTTCGGTCCCGGGGCCGAGGCGCTGACGCTCTCGGGCATCGCGCGGGCGGCGGGCCTGCCGCTCTCGACCGCCCACCGGCTCGTCGGCGAGCTCGCGTCGTGGGGCGCGCTGGAGCGGGGCGAGGACGGGCGCTACCGGATCGGCCTGCGGCTCTGGGAGGTCGGCGCGCTCGCCCCGCGCAGCCTGGGCCTGCGGGAACGCGCGATGCCCTACCTCGAGGACCTCTACGAGGCGACCCGGCAGAACGTGCAGCTCGGGGTGCGCGACGGGCACGAGGTCGTCTACGTGGAGCGGCTCGCCCACCCCGAGGCCGTCCGCGTGTTCAGCCGCGTCGGCGGGCGGATGCCGTTGCACGCCACCGGCGTCGGCCAGGTGCTGCTCGCGTACGCGCCGGCCGCCGTGCAGGAGGAGGTCCTCGCCGCGCCGATGACCGCGCTGACCCCGCGCACGATCACCGACCCCTACGAGCTGCGACGCACCCTCGCCGCCGTGCGCCGCGAGGGCGTGGCGGTGTGCGACGGCATGGTCGACCTGCTCTCGCTGTCGGTGGCCGCGCCGGTCCGCGGCGAGGACGAGCGGGTCGTCGCCTCGCTCTCGGTGGTGGTGCCGAGCGCCGGGGCCGAGCCGCGCGCGATCGTGCCCGCCGTGCGCGCCGCGGCCCGCGGGATCTCCCGCGCCCTCGGGGCGCCGTCGGCCCGGCGGCGTCCGGCGGGTGTCGTCAGCCCGCTGCCGGCCGGCGCGTCCCCGACCGGCGGCTGACCTCAGCCCGGCTCGCCGCGGGCCTTGCGGTAGAGCACCCACCCGAGGTCGACCAGGCAGATCAGCGCGACCACCCCGAAGGCGATCGCCGCCCAGGGGAGGTAGAGCACCACGAGGAAGACCACGACGCCCGCGATCGAGCTCAGCAGCCCGAAGGCCGCGAGCACCGCGCGGAAGGTCAGGGCGCTGTAGGTCGGGGCCGCGCCGCCGAAGCCCGCGGTCGGATCGTGGTAGTCGGGCAGCCCCCGCTCGTAGTCCTCGCGGGTGCGCTCGCGCCGGTCGGCCACGGCGTTCCTCCGTCCGGTCGTGGGAAAGGGCGGGGTTTGCCCGGGGCCCGTGATCGGCGAAACCCGAGCACCACCACCGTCCGGGAGGACCCCCATGCGCCCGTTCGACGACATCGACCGTCTCGCGAGAACCCCCGCCCTCGACAAGATCGCGGCGCCCGCGCGCGACGCGGTCCACAAGGTCCTCCGGCGCCAGGACGTCAAGGACGCGCTGCACGGCGTGTGGCTCGGCCACCCGCTGCACCCGGTGCTCGCGCAGCTCTCCGTCGGCAGCTTCGCCTCCGCCGGGATCCTCGACGTCCTGCCGCGCACCCGGCGTCCCGCGACGGCGCTCATCCTCATCGGCATGGTCTCCGCCGTGCCCACGGCGGCCGCCGGGTGGGCGGACTACGCCGACGGCCACGAGGAGCAGCAGCGCGTCGGGGTCGTCCACGCGGCCGCGAACGGCGTGATGCTCGCGGGCTACGCGGCGTCGCTGGCGGCCCGGGCGCGGGGGCGCGGTCTGCGCGGCGCGCTGTGGGGCTGGGCCGCGCTGGCCGTCGGCACGGTCGGCGCCACCCTGGGCGGGCACATGGCCTACCACCAGGCCATGGGCGCGAACCACGCCGAGGGCTACCCGCACATCGGGCCGGGTGACTGGACCGACGTCGGCACCCTGGCCGAGCTGCCCGACGGCGAGCCGACCCGCCGGATCGTCGGTGACGTCGGCGTGCTGGTCGTGCGGCACGGCGACGAGGTGAAGGCCCTCGCCGACCGGTGCGCCCACGCCTCGGCCCCGCTGCACGAGGGCCGGCTGACCGGCACCGACGGGTCCGAGTGCGTCGTCTGCCCCTGGCACGGGAGCGTGTTCCGCCTCGACGACGGCTCGGTCGTCCACGGCCCGGCCACCGCGCCGCAGCCGACGTTCCGCACGCGGGTGCGGGACGGACGCCTCGAGCTGGCGGTCACCGGCTACGAGGGCGTGCCCGCGAGCTGAGCGTCACGCGTGCGCCGGGACCGGCGTCGGGCACCCGACGCCGTCCCGCACCGCACGACCCCGCAGGAGGACCGCCTGATGACCGTGCACGCCCTCGCCGACTTCCCCACCGACGGCTTCGACTACTTCCGCCAGGCCTTCACCGAGGCCGACGGCGCGCGCGAGTGCGAGAGCGCCCGCGTCTTCCGCGCGGACGACGACCGCGTGGTGGTCCTGCTCACCTTCCCGGACGAGGACGCGCTCGCCCGGTTCCGCGCGGAGACCGAGAAGGACATGGCCTCGGGCGGGGACATGGCGCCCGCGGTGTTCACCGAGCTGCACGAGGAGTCCGACCTCACGGCGCCGGCCACGGCCACGGGCCGGTGACGGCTCCGCCCCCGTCACGGCGGTGCGTCGTCCGGGTGAGCGCACGGCGACCGCCGGGCGAACCTCCTCCGGCGGCCGCCGCCCGGAGCGCGGCCCCTCCGATCCCCGTGTCAGGGTTGGGGACGAAGGCATCCCGCCCACTGGTCGACGAGCCCGTCGCCCAGGACCGCCCGCCCCTCGGGAGCATCCCCGCATGACGTCCGGTCCGGCTTCCCCGCCCGCCGACACCCGTCCCGCAGAGCCCGCAGCGCTCAAGCCCGCAGCGCTCACCGAGCCCGCAGCGCCCGCCCCGGCCGAGCCGGCCCGGCAGGGCGACCTGTCCGACCACGAGCGGCACATCGCGCCGCACGTCATGGTCTACCTCTTCGCGTTCGTGCCGTTCGTCGCGCTGATCGCGGCCGTGCCGCTGGCGTGGGGCTGGGGGCTGACCTGGCTCGACGTCGGTCTGACCGCCGGCTTCTACGTGCTGACGATGCTCGGGGTGACGGTCGGGTTCCACCGCTACTTCACCCACGGCGCCTTCCGCGCCGCCCGCGGCCTGCGGATCGCCCTCGGCGTCGCCGGGAGCATGGCCGTGCAGGGCCCGATCCGGCACTGGGTCGCCGACCACCGGCGCCACCACGCCTTCGCCGACAAGGAGGGCGACCCGCACTCGCCGTGGGCGTTCGGGACGTCGCCGGCGGCGCTGGTGCGCGGGTTCTGGCACGCGCACATGGGCTGGATCTTCGACCGCTCGCTGACCAACCAGAAGCGCTTCACCCCGGACCTCATCGAGGACCCGGACATGCGCGCGGTGCACCGCTGGTTCACCCCGCTGACGGTCATCAGCCTGGGCGCGCCGCCGCTCATCGGCGGGCTCGTGACCTGGTCGTGGTGGGGGGCGCTCACCGCGTTCTTCTGGGCGAGCCTGGTGCGCGTCGGCCTGAGCCACCACGTCGCGTGGTCGACGAACTCGATCTGCCACCTCGTCGGCGAGCGGCCCTGGGGCTCGCGCGACCGGTCGACCAACGTCTGGTTGCTCGCCATCCCCAGCATGGGCGAGTCGTGGCACAACCTGCACCACGCCGACCCGACCTCCGCGCGCCACGGCGTCGGGCGGGGTCAGATCGACATCTCGGCGCGGACGATCTGGCTGTTCGAGAAGCTCGGCTGGGCGACGAACGTCAAGTGGCCGACGGCCCGGCGTCTCGACCGGCTGGCGGCCCGCGCGGCGGCGTGACCGTTCCGGGCGGAGCTCAGTAGGCGCGCCGGTAGCGGGCGTCGACGAAGCAGTAGACGCCGAACGCCGCGAGTCCCAGCGAGATGGCCACGAGGGGCGTCACGCCCTGCCACTGGCTGACCAGGACGCGCAGCGCCTCGTCGAGCCCGCCGACCCGGGCGGGGTCGACGTGGTTCGCCGCCACGCCGAACAGGACGCCGACGGCCCCGAAGGCGACGGCGCGGGCGAGGTTGCCGGCCGCGCCGAGCACGACGGCGACGCGCCGGACCCCGCCCGGCACGTCGTCGACGAGGTCGCCCATGAACGTCCGGGCGAGCCCGGTGTAGACCATCGAGCACGCGATGACGACGACGGTGACCGCGACCGCGGCGACCAGGAGCCAACCGAGCGGCAGCCCCAGCAGCCAGACGACGAGCTTCTGCGGACCCGCGCGGCCCCCCTCGCGATCGCCGAGCACGGTGCGGGCCGCGACGACGGCGACGGCCAGGACGGCGATCGCCTTCGCCGCGGCGCCGACCCGCTTGCGGAAGCGCTCCCCGCCCGACACCCAGCGGAACCCGGCGACGGCCGCCGTGACCTGCCACACCGCGAAGGCCACGAGCCCCGCGACGAACAGCACGAGGACGAGCACGCCCGCGAGCCCGACGGCCGCGACCGCCGAGACCGCGCCCTGCTGGTCCACCTCGGAGGCCTGGCCGAACGCCAGCCGCAGCCCCAGCCCGGCGACGAGCAGGTGCACCGCGCCGTAGGCGACCAGGCCCGCCCGCCCGAGCAGCTCCACGAGCCGGCTGGGCGCGTCGCCGCCGCCGTGGACGGCCCGGTCGCCCGCCTCGAGGATGGCGTGCCCGGCGGCCTCCCCGACCGCCTCGACCCTCTCCGACCCCGACGTCATGGCCGCGTGATCGCCGGACGGGCCCGCCGGCGAAACGCGCTGCGACGCGCCTCACCGGCCCCTCAGTAGTCGGGCCCGAAGTCGGTCGGCATGCCCGGCGCCCGCGGCACGCGCTGCAGGTGCACCCGTCGCGAGAACCGGATGACCGGTCGGATCAGCAGCTCGACGCTGCCGATGACGAAGAACCAGGTGCCGACGTAGGTCGTCTCCTCGGAGAAGAACAGGATGCTGCCGACGAGGAACCACAGACCGACGAGGATGTCGTTGACGATCGACAGCACCTCGTAGCGACGTCGGATGACCAGTTCCTCGTGTCCGAGCTTGTAGACCAACGGCGGCAGGTGACCGCCCGGGGTGTCACCGCTGCTCGACGTGCCTGCGCTCATGGGCGCGCAGCTTGCCGCGTCCGGAGGCGCGGCGTCAGGTACGCACCCCGAGCGTGCGAGCGTGCCGCTCGGCGGTGTCGGCGTCCTCGCGGGCCCGGTCGGCCTCGCGGCGGCGGGTGTCGCGCTCGCGCGCGGCGGTGTCGGAGCGGTCCCAGGCGGCGCGGCGGGCGTCCTCGGCGGCGTCGAGCCGGGCGCGCAGGTCGCTGACGGTCTCGTCCGCCTCCTCGGCCTCCCGGGTCGCGGCGTCAGCGGCCTCGGACGCCTCGCGGGCCTGCTCGGCGAGCCCGTCGGCGCGCACCCGGGCCTCGCGCGCGGCCTTCTCCGCGCGCTCGCGCTCCTCCCGCTCGCGGCGCTCCCGCTCCTCCCGGCGCCGGCGCTCGCGCTCCTCCTGCTCGGCGCGCTCACGCTCCTGCGCGGCCCGGTCGCGCTCCTCGCGCTCGCGGGTCTCCTGGTCGTCGCGGATGTCGGCGGCACCGTCGTCGAGCTCGTCGTCGACCTCGTCGTCGACCTCGGCCTCGTCGGCCTCGACCTCGTCGGCGGGCGGGCGGGGACGCTGCGGGCGACGGTCGGGGCGGCGGTGCGACGGGCGGCTCGGCCGCTCGCGACGGGCCGGGCGGGCACCGGAGGCCGGGCCGCCGAGCGCCGCGCTGATGCCGCCCTCACCCAGGCCGGGCCCCGCCTCCATCCCGCCCGCGAGCTGCCCGCCGGCCAGGGCGCGGGCGGCGGCGGGGTCGGCGAGGGCGGCGCCGATGGTGCGCTCGAGCTCGCGGACGGCCGGGTCGCCGAGGCGCACGGCCTCCTCGCGGGCGATGCGCCGGCCGCGTTCGACGAGCGCGTTGATGAGCCCGTGGCGCTGGCGGGACAGCTGGCGCAGCGCGTCGCCCTCGAGCTTCTCCTGGGCGTCGCGCAACGAGGAGCCGAGCTCCTCGAGCGCCTCGACCTCGTCGGGGTACTCGCGGGCCAGCCGGTTCGCGACCCACGCGGCGACCGACGGCTTGCGCAGCGCGGCGATGTCCTTGGCCAGCTCGCGGTCCCCGGCCTGGCGGACCTCCTTGACCATCGCGTCCCGGACGCCGATGAACTCCTCGCGCCCGACCCCGTAGAGCAGGTCGGCGGCGTCCTCGAGCGAGGTGGGGATCTCCTCCTCGGCGGGGTCGTCGGGACCCTGGGACATGCGGGCACCTCGTCGCGGGGTCGTGCGCGCCGGCGGCGCGGAGTGGGCACACCGTGCCCCATCCCGGCGCCTCCGCGCACGCAGGACCCGGCGTGGGCGCGCCGCGACCCCGTGCGGAGTTCAGGGTGCCACCGCGGGTGGGCACACCGTGGTCCATGGGGCCCTCAGTGCGCACGCTCGCCCGCCGGGCACGCCGTCAGCTGCTGCGCCCACCGCGCTTCGTGGCCCGGGCGGCGCAGGCCAGCGGCCCGGAGCGCGAGGCCGTCGTCCAGGCCGTCAAGGCCGCCGCCGCGGCGGGCGTCGCCTGGCTGCTCGCCCGTTGGGTGCTCGAGGCGCCCCAGCCGTTCCTCGCGCCCTACGCCGCGGTGTTCCTCGTGGTGCAGGTGACCGTGTACCGGTCGGTGCGCGACGCCGGGCAGCAGCTCGCGGTCGTGGCGACGGGCGTGGTGCTCGCGCTCGCGGCGACGCTGCTGACCGCGCAGGTCGTCGTCGCGCTCGTCCTCGTCGTGCTCGTGGGGCTGCTGCTCGGGCGGCTGCGCGTGTTCGGGGAGCACGGGCACTGGGTGGCGGTGACGGCGCTGATCCTCGTCGCCCAGGCGGGCCCGGCGGCGAGCTCGCCGGTCGACGCGCTGGTGCGGCTGGTCGAGATCGCGCTCGGGGCGGCGGTCGGCGTCGTGGTCAACATGCTCGTGCTGCCGCCGGTCTACCAGCGCGACGCCAGCGCGGCGCTCCGCGGCGTGACGTCCCGGCTCGCCGACCTGCTGCGCGGCGTCGCCGCCTCACTGCGGGAGGACCAGGCGCCGCGCGAGGACCTCGTGCACGACTGGCTGCACCGCGCCCGCGCGCTCGACGCCGAGGCGCGCCGGGCCCGGGACAGCGTCGCCTGGGCGCGCGAGAGCCTGCGCCTCAACCCGGTGCGGCGCCGCCGGCGGTCCCCCGAGCCCACGGCGGTCCTCACGCCCGCCGCCGACGCGGTGGTCGAGGTCGCGGGGCACGTGGTCGATCTGTGCGAAGCGATCGTCGACGCCGCCGAGGAGCAGGACCACGGCGCCGAGGGCGAGGAGCCGGGCCTCGACCCGTTGTTCGTGGGATCGTTCGCCGACCTGCTCGACCACCTCGCCGAGGCCCTCGAGGAGATCCGCGACGACCCGGGCTCGCTCTCGCCCCAGGCCGACCGCCACCCGCCCGGCTCGGCGGCGCTGGAGCTCATGACCGCGGTGCACCGCGACGCCGCCCGGCGCCTGCCCGGCGCGTCGGGCGAGGTCCGGACGGGCTGGAGCGTCGAGGGCGCGCTGCTCAACGCGGCCCAGCGCGCGGTCGTCGACCTCACCGGCCGCCGCCCCGCCCGCCCCCGCGACGCCCCGCACCCCGACGAGGGCTGATCCCGGTCCGAGCGATGCGGCGTCGCCGGCACCCATCACCGGGAATCGCCACATCCCCGATCGCGCGACACGCCGTGTGCGGGGGGTTCTCCCCCGACGACGTGGGGTCCGCGCGCGGGTCCGCCCCACTCCTCGCGCGTCGCCGGCTCCGTACGTTCCTCCAGCAGGGGACGAGGAGCGGGCGAGGAGGCGGACGGGATGCGGAGCTGGGCAGTCGTGGAGCGGCAGGCCGACGACCCCGGCCGGGTCGACGAGGCGCGGGACGTGTTCGGTGAGCACGAGGCGCGGCACGACCGACCCCGAGCCGTGCCCCGGCGCCGCGTGCCGGAGATGCGGATGCCGCGCGAGCAGTGGCCACGCCGCGCCCGCCGGCGCTCGGCCTGACCCTCGCCGTCTCGCCGACCGACGATGTCGCGATCCGGGCTCTGGACGGCGGCGACGCCGCATCGCTCGTGGGCCGGAACCGTCAGGCGCGGGGGGCCACGACGCGGGCGAGGCCGGGCGGCGAGGCGAGGCCGGCGGTGGCGGGGCCCTCGAGGACGTCGCCGTCGGGCGCGAAGCGGGAGCCGTGCAGCGGGCAGTCCCAGCTCTGCGCCGCGTCGTTCCAGGCCACGATCCCGCCGAGGTGGGGGCACACCGCGCCCCGCTCGTGCTCGACGCCCCCGACGCGACAGCGGGCGATCTTGCCGCGCGTCGTCGTCTCCACGCGGCCCTCGCCCTCGCGCAGCGGCTCGCTCGTGGGCAGGTGCGGCCGGGCCCAGCCGGTGGCCAGGTAGCGGCCGACCTCGCTGTTCGCCCGCGCCAGGGTGGGCAGCGCCGACGCGGTCGGGGCGCGGTCGGCCCGCAGCGCGCCCATCCACGGGTTCTCGCGGCCGACGACGTGGTCGCGCAGCGCCAGCGCGGCCGCGGTGCCGCCGGTCATGCCCCACTTCGCGAACCCCGTCGCGACGAGGATGCGCGGCTGCCAGCGCATCGGGCCGACGAACGGCAGCCCGTCCTCGGGCAGGTAGTCCTGCGCCGACCAGCGGTGGGTGATCTCGCGGACCCGGAAGTGGGCGGCGGTCCAGTCGGCCAGCGCCCGCTCGTGCGACGACGTCGGCGTGCTCGCCCCGACGCGGTGGCCGAAGCCGCCGGTGAGCAGGCGCCGCTCGCCCTCGATCTCCGCCGTACGCAGCGACACCGTCGGCTCGTCGACCGACAGGTACATCGCCTCGGGCAGCGCGCCGTCGACGCGCACCGCCTGCGCGTACGAGCGGCTGGGCTCGACGCGGGCGAAGTACAGGCCGCGGTCGAGCACCGGGATGCCGGTGGCGACCACCACCCGCTCCGCGCGGACCTGCCCGTGGTCGGTGCGCAGCCGCGGGGCGCCGAGCAGGGAGATGCTGCGGACGCGGGTGGCCTCGCAGACCAGGTGGCCGCCCTCGTGCAGCTCCTGGGCGAGGTCGGCGAGGTAAGGCATGGGGTCGAACTGCGCCTGGTCGGCGAGCGTCACGGCCTCGGACACCGCGAACGGCAGGCCGACGTCGGTACCCAGCTCGGCGGGCAGCCCGGCGCGGCGCAGCACCGACGCCTCGTGACGGACGGCGTCGGCGCCCGGGGAGGACCGCCCGGCGGTGCTGAACGTGACGGCGTCGCGGCGCTCCAGGTCGCAGTCGGCGCGGCGGGCCCGGTCGAGCAGCCACGCGAACCCGGCGCGGTGCGCGGACAGGTAGGCCTCGACGGTGTCGTGGTCGTGGCGCCGGTCGAGCGTCGCCGCCCGCGTGCCCTGCAGCAGAGAGATCTTCGCGGTCGTGTTGCCGCTGGCCACGGCCCCGATGCGGCGCGCCTCGAGCAGCGCGACGTGCAGGCCCTCGCGCGCGAGCAGCACCGCCGTCGTCAGCCCGGTGATCCCAGCGCCGACGACCGCCACGTCGACCCGGCGGTCACCGTCGAGGCGCGGGTAGGTGTCGGGCTCCTCGGCGTGCTCGGGGTCGTGCCACGCGGAGAGCTCGCGCGCGGGGAGGGTGAGACGGAGCGGAGCGGAGCTCGACCCGTCGAGGCGTGGCCGCATGCGCACGAGGTGTCCGGCCCGTCGGGGCGGCAAACGGCGGTACGTGAGCACTTTCGTCGGCTATAGCCGACGAAAGTGCTCACGACGGGGACGGGGCGGCCTCCGCCGGTGTCACCAGCGCGGCGACGTCGAGGGCGAGCAGGTGCAGCTGGGCGGCGAGCTGGGCGTCGTGGTCGGCGAGCCCGCCCGGGCGGGTGGCGGCGAGCTCGTCGGCGATCTCGTGCGTCGGGCGCGGGCCGGCGGGGTCGTCGGCGCGCGGGTCGGGCGCGCCCGGGTCGGCGGCCACCGCCCGCACCCCGGCCGCGAGCTCCTCGACGCCCCGCACGAGATGCTCGGGGGTGTCGTCGCCCGAGGTCAGCGCCTCGGTCACCGTCCGCGCGAGCAGCACGCTGCTGGCGTGGACGTACTCGATGCCGCCCAGGCGCGCGCCCAGCTCGGCGACCCGCGCCCGCTCCCGGCGCCCGCGCAGCGTCGTCGTCACCAGGGAGCCGGCCGTCGAGCGGGTGTCGAGGAACGTCGCGAGCGCCCCCTGACCGCCGCGCAGGGCCTCCACCGCCGCCCCGGCCCGCGTCGCCGACCCCTCCCGCAGCGCCGCGGCCACCTCGGCGAGCGCGTCGGCGGGCACCCGCAGGGCGTCGCGCGCGGCCACGACGAGCAGCCGCGTCGGGCTCGGCGAGGCCAGGACCTGGCTCACCAGCAGCGCGAGCACTCCGCCGATGACGGCGCTGAAAAGGCGTGTCCACCCCGACTGCGGCGACGCGAGCCCGACGACCAGCAGCGACGCGATGCCCGCCTGGAGCAGGGTCAGCGAGTTGATGCTGCCGAGCGCGACGACGAACATCCCGGCCGCGACCGCCGCGCCGACCTGCAGCCAGCCACTGCCGGTGACGCGGGTCGCGAGCTCCCCGACCGCGACGCCGACACACACGCCGGCGAGCAGTCGGAGTGCGCGCCGGCCGCGCGTGCCCGGGGCGTCGGTCAGGCAGACGACCGCGGCGATCGGGGCGAAGATCGGGGCGGGCTGGCCCAGCAGGTGCTGGGCGAGGGCCCACGCGACGGTGGCGGTGACGGCGGCGAGACCGATCCGCCACGCGCCATCGCGCAGGCGCCCGCCCGCCCGGCCGACCCACGCCGTGACGGCAGCGGTGACCGCGGTGGTGACGGACGAGACCGGGTCGCTGCTCCGGGTCGACACCCGGAGCAGCTACCCGAACGGTCGGACGCTCAGACCGCGACGAGCTGGTCGGTGGCCATCTCGCGCTCGATCTGCTCCCGCAGCGCGGCGAGCGTGCGGGAGAGCAGGCGCGAGACGTGCATCTGCGAGATGCACAGCACGGCGGCGATCTCGGCCTGCGTCTTCTCGTGGACGAAGCGCAGGGCGAGCATCGTGCGCTCCCGCTCGGGGAGGTCGCGGACCAGCGAGCCCACGAGCGTGCGGACCTCGACACGGTCCAGCTCGCCGTCGAGCACCCCGAGGATGTCGACGAGCGCGGAGTCGTCGCCGTCGCCGAGGGACTCGTCGAGCGACGCGGGCTGGTACGACCCGTGCGCGGCGACGGCCTCGGCGACCTCGTCGCGGGTCATGCCCAGGTGCTCGGCGAGCTCCGCGGCCGTCGGCGCCCGGCCGAGCCGCTGCGAGAGCGACGCGGTCGCCGAGCCGACGGCGACGTAGCGGTCCTTGACGCTGCGCGGCGTGCGCACCGACCAGGCCGAGTCGCGGAAGTGCCGCCGGACCTCGCCCATGATCGTCGGGACCGCGTAGGACAGGAAGTCGCGCTCGCGCCCCGGGTCGAAGCGTTCGAGCGCGTGGAGCAGGCCCAACGAGGCGACCTGCTCGAGGTCGTCGGTGGGCTCGCCGCGCCGCGCGAAGCGGCGGGCGATGTTGCGGGCAACGGGCAGGAACCCGACGACGAGTTTCTCGCGGACGCCTTCACGTCGCGGGTCGTCGTCGGGCAGCGAGGCGTACTCCTCGAGGAGGGGCACGTACTCGTCGTAATCACTGCTGCGGCCGGCCATCGGTCACCCCCGGTGGGGCCCCGGGCACTAGACCGACTCTGCGGACCAGGCGGGGGCTCGTCGTTGTGAGCTGACCCGGCTGGTGTCTGAACCGGAGTTCCTTCGCGAAGAGCTGAGTGCCCCGTGCGGGCCGGACCCACACCTCTCCGCTCACGGGCGGCTACGAGCTGTTCCGGTTCAGCGGTGCCGCAGGCCGTCGACCAGGTCCAACAGGGCCGCGTCGACGATCGCGTGGTGGGTCTGGTTGACGGCGTGGCCCGCGTCCTCGACGAGCACCAGCCGCGCGGTCGGCCCGAGCTCCTCGGCGATGCGACGGCCGTGCGCGGCCGGGGTGAGGCGGTCGTCGGTGGCCGCGACCACGGTGGTCGGGACCCGGGCCAGGGCGGGGAGAGCGGCGCTCTCGTCGTGCGCGAGCAGCGACGACGAGAACGCCGAGGTGACCGGCAGCGGCACGCTCTCCGTCACCGCCTGCAACCGGCGCACCTCCTCGTCGGTCGCGTCGCGGGTGAAGGCCATGCGCCGGACGAACCAGCGCCCGAGCAGGGAGTCGCGCCACGGCAGCTGCTCGGCGAGCGGCGCGGCCAGGCGCGCGCCCTGCAGGACCGCCGGCAGCACGCCGGCGCGCCGCGCGGCCGCGTGCAGGACGCCCAGCGGGCCGTCGGAGAACAGGTCGCCGGCCGAGGTCGCGACGAGGAACACGCCCGCGACCCGCGTCCCGAACCACTCGGGGTGCTGGCGGGCGAGCGCGAGGACCGTCATGCCGCCCATCGAGTGGCCGCCCAGCACGACCCGCCCGGACGGGGCGACGGCCTCCACGACGGTGGCGAGGTCGCGGCCGAGCTGGTCGATCGTGGCGTGCGCGGGGTCGCCCCAGCCGGAGCGGCCGTGGCCGCGCTGGTCCCAGGTGACGACCCGGGCGCGGTGGGCGAGGGCCGCGATCTGCGGCGACCACTCGGCCGAGTCGACCGTGAACCCGTGGCTGAGCACCACCACCGGGCCCTGGTGGCCGCGGATCTCGACGTGCAGCGGCACGCCGTCGCTCGTGCGCACGCCGTGGACGGGGCGCGGGCGCACGGTCGGGTACGGCGCCGACGGCGTTGACGATGACGGCGGCGCCGACCGTGCCGACGGCGTTGACGAGGACGGCGGTGGAGCGGCGGGTGACGGGGCCGGTGCGGGTGCCGACCCCGTCCTCGCGGTGTCGGTCGCCACGCCGGCCGCCGTGGAGGGCAGGACGGCCATGTCCCCAGGATCGGCATCCCGGGCGCCGTCTCCACCCCGCCGCGGCGTGACGTCGACCAAGGGCGGCGGGCACCCGACGGGCGGTGTGAGCCGGGCGACATCCCGCGCGCGTCGGACCGCTCGCCGACTCAGCGGCGGGGTTCCACCGCCAGCGTCACCGCGGTGGGGTGGCCGGCGTCGTGGAGCACCTCGCGGGGCTGGCGCACGAGCGTCGTCGCCTCGCCGAGCGGGTCGCCGGTGCCCGGGTGGCGGGCGAAGCGGGGGTGCGCGCCGCCGGAGAGCTGCAGGCGCAGGCGGTGACCGGCCGCGAAGCGGTGGCCGGTGGGCCACAGGTCGACGGTGACCGCGCGGGTGCCGTCGGCGGCGGTGGCCGGGGCGCCGGGGGCGAGGCGGACGAGGCCGTCGGTGACGTTGATCGAGCGTCCGCGCGGGTCGACGTCGCACACCCGCACGAACACGTCGAGGTGCTCCACCTCGGCGCGCAGGTGCACGGTGGCCGACACGGGCCCGAGGGCGACGAGGTCCTCGGCGAGCACGTCGGAGGTGAACACGGCGACGTCGGCGCGCGACTCGAGCGGGGTCTGGTCGCGGGGCCCGGACTTCCCGGTGAGGATCGGGCCGCCGACGGCGGGCGTGGGGTCGGCCGGGTCGTAGTCGACGAGCGTGCCGGGCCAGCGCACGGCGCCGTCGGTGCGGTCGGGCGGGGGCTGCACCGACAGCGAGTGGTCGGCGCGCAGGAACCAGGTGCGCTGCACGGCGTGCGGCGGGGGCCAGTCGGTGAGGTGGCGGGTGCCGCCGTCCCCGGAGAGCGTGACCGCGACCGGGGCCTCCTCGGTGGTGGCCGCCGCGACGCCGCCGCTGCCGTGGGTGCCGTCGAAGGCGCGCTCGAAGGCGGCCAGCGCCTCGCGCAGCCCGGCCGCGAGCCCCGGGCCGGACGTGTGGACCCACGGCCCGAGTACCAGTCGCGGACGGCCGCCGGCGGCGCGCAGCGCGGCGTGGTCGGCGAGCTGCCAGGGCAGGAAGATGTCCTGGAAGCCGCCCAGCATCGTCACCGCGACGTCCGCGCGGGCCACCTCGGCGACGTCGCCGGTGTGGTCGCGGCGCGCCCAGTAGGCCGAGCCGGGGTCGGTCTCACGCAGCCAGTCCTGGTACCAGTCGACCTCGCCGCCGGTGGCGCGCTGGTCGCCGGTGCGCAGCGGCAGGGCGTCCAGGGCCTCGAGGACCTTCCGCCGGCCGCGCAGCGTCCCGGTGATCCGTGCGAGCCCGCCGGCGGCCGCCGTGCGCATCATCGAGGTCCACGACAGCGCGTTGTCCAGCGAGAACGCGCCGCCGGCGTAGGTCTGGTCGCGGAACGACGACGCGGTCACCAGCGTGCCCATGGCCTTGAGCGAGCGACCCGCGGCAGGCGCGAGGGCCCACTGGGTCAGCCCCAGGTAGCTCGGGCCCAGCGTCGCGAGCCGGCCGTCGCACCAGGGCTGGTCGAGCACCCACGCGACGGTCGCGCGGCCGTCGTCGGCCTCGTCGAACGGTGCGAACCGGCCGCCGGAGCCGGCGGTCCCACGCACCGACTGCACCACGACCTGCAGCCCGCGCTCGGCGACGAGGCGCCCGAAGACCGTGCCGATCCAGCCGGCGCGCCCGTACGGGCTGCGCACGACGACGACCGGGCCCCGGTGCACCCCGGCCGGGCGGTGGTGGTCGTGGCGCAGCACCACCCCGTCGGGCATCGGCACCGCGACGTCGCGGTCCACCGACACCCGCGGCGTGCGCGGCGGGGGCAGGCGCAGGGCCCGGCGCAGGATCCCGGTCACGAGGCTCACGGCGTCGAGTCTCGCCGATCTCCGAGGTGCGCTTCGCGCAGGTGAGCAGAAAGACGTGCCCCAGCACCTCTTTCTGCTCACGTGCGCGCAGCGCACGTAGCCCGAACGGTCGACGAGCGTGTGAAGCGGGCATGATGCTCTGGTGCGCGCCCATCCCGTGCTCGACGTCCTGGCCGCCCGCCGCGCCGAGGGCACCTGCCCGAGCAACCGCCGCGACCCGTACCGCGTCGCGCTCGCCGTGGAGGGCGGCGGCAGCCGGGCGACGTACTCGAGCGGCATGGTGCTGGCGCTCGAGGAGCTCGGCCTCGCCGAGTGCTTCGACGACATCTACGGCTCCTCGGCGGGCGCGCTCGCGGGCAGCTGGCTCGTCGGCGCGCAGGCCGCGCACTGCTGCGCCGGCTGGTACCGGCCCGGGCTGATGGAGCGGGTGACCCGGCCGGGCCGCGGGCTGCGCGGCCAGCCGGTGGTCGACGTCGAGTACCTCATCAACACCGTCGGCGAGGAGATCGTCCCGTTCGACTGGCATCAGGTGCTCGACGCCGAGGTCCCGCTCCACCCGATCGCCACCGACGTCGAGACCGGCGAGGCCGTGGACCTCGCCGACACGATCGTCGACAAGGAGTCGCTGCAGCTGGCCCTGCGGGCGAGCGCCGCGGTGCCGCTGCTCGCCGGGCTGCCGGTGGAGATCGACGGGCGCCGCTACGTCGACGCCGCGGTCGCCGAGCCGATCCCGTTCCACACCGCGCTGCACCAGGGCGCCACGCACGTGCTCGTGCTGCGCACCCGCCGCGCCGACCAGACGGCCATCGACGCGACGCGCCTGGAGAAGGCGCTGGTCTCGCGCCTGGGCGCGGTCAACGTCCCGGGCCTGGTCCACGTCATCGGCAACCGCCTGGAGAACCGGCGCGCCGACGACTCCCGCCTCGCCCACGCCACCGCCTCGCCCGCCGAGGAGGGGCCCCACCTGTTCGAGGTGCGCCCACCCGCCGGCGCGGACACGATCAACCCGCTCGAGACCGACCCGGACGTGCTGCGTCGCGGCATCGAGACCGGGCAGGCGGCGCTGCGCGAGGCCCTGGACCTCGACGAGGACCAGCGCTCTACCGCCTGAGGCTCCGCAGCGGCAGCCCGGCGACGATCCGGGCCGCATCGGCCCCGAGGACGCGCAGGTCCGCGGCCGGGGCGCCCGCGTCGAGGGCCAGGATCGCGTCCGGGACGAGGGCGTGGTGGACGGTCACCGCGCCGTCGGCGGCGATCCCCACCCCGACCTCGAGCCGGGACTCGCGCGCCGCGAACGGGCCCAGCCGCCCGTCGCGCGGCGGGTCGAGCAGCGCCGTCGGCACCCCCTGCTCCTCGGCGCCGGCGCACACCTCGCGCACCACCGCGGGCGGCGCGTCGTGGTGGGCCACGACGAGCACCGCGGGCGGCATGGTGGGGTCAGCCAGATCCCGGGTCGAGAGAGGGCGGTCGATGCGCCCGTGGCAGCCCGGTCCGCCGGAGGCCGAGACGCCCGAGAGCGGGGAGCCCCGGGTCACGACGCCGCCTGCCGCTGGACCTTCTCGGGGGCCGGGCCCGCGGCCGTGCCCGCGTGGACGTCGACCAGCCCGGCGGCCACCGCGTTGCGCGGGCCCTCGGTGCCGTGCACGTTCCCGATGCCGCAGACCACCCCGTAGGGCGCGAGCGCGTCGGCGACCATGCCCGGGATCTCGAAGTCCAGCGCCGACCCGCCGAGCAGCACCACCGACCCGAGCAGGCGCAGCGAGCCCTGCGGGGCCACCTGCGCGAGCGCCCGCAGCGCGTTGACGACGAACACCCGCCGCTTGGCCTCGCGCCGGACCCGTCGCACGGACTCCAGCGAGCCCTTCACGGGCACCGCCGCGAGTCCCTCCGGGGTGACGGTGACGACCTTCGCGAACACGTGCGGGGGCAGCGGCTCGGTGAAGAACTGCACCGTGCCGTCCTCGTGGCGGATGTGGAAGAAGCTCTCGACCTTGGCGAGCGGGTGACGCTTGACCGACTCCGCGGCCTCGCGGTCCTCCAGCCCCAGCTCGGAGTCGATGAGCTTGGTGACGAGCTCGCCCGCGCCCGCGACGTGCACCGCCGACACCGCGCCGTCGCGGTCGAGCAGCGCCGCGTCGGTGGACCCACCGCCCATGTCGATGATCGCGATCGGCACCGACGTGCCCGGCGTGGTCAGCGCGCCGCGCACCGCGACCTCGCCCTCGACCCCGCCGATGATCGTCTCGCACCCGAGCTCGGTGGCCAGCGCGTCGGCCACCGCCTGCATCCGGCTGCGGCTGGTGCGGACCATCGCCGCGAGCGCGACGGCGTTCTCCTGGTGGACCTCGCCGGCGAGCCCCCCGCGGACGGTGGCGGGGACCATGGTGTCGACGGCGAGGACGTCGCGGATGCGGATCTCCGACGCCGGCTGGCCCGTCACGTCGGTCATCGTGTCGCGGACGTTCGCGAGCATGCCGCCGACGTGCGTGCCGGCCTCGCCGTGCACGTCCGACAGCGGCGCGACCCGCCCGATCGCCTCCATGATCGCGTCGGCGCCGCCGTCCACCCCGACGTCGAGCGTGCGCCCGGAGCCGGACAGGTGGAGCGTCCCGACCGGGATGCGCCGGTCGGTGACGTCGCCCGCGGGCGTGCGGACCACGACGGCCGAACGGTTGCCCGACAGCGCCCGGGCGACCGGCGAGACCTTCCGGGTCTGCTCGGCGTCCAGGTCGAACGTCGACGCGAGCCCGTAGGAGTCCGAGAGCGTGCGGATGGTCCGCCCGGGCGCCGCGACCTCCACGGCCGCGAGCATGTCGAGGGGCACCTTCTCCACCGCGGAGACCTCGTCGACCACCGGGATGCGCCGCTGCAGCCGGTTGACCACGAGGACCGCGTCGTCGCCGTGCATCACCCCGGCGACGACGTCCACGCCCCGTTCGAACGCGCGGTTGAGCAGGTGCGCGACGTCGTCGAAGTCGGCGCCCTTGCCGACCACGACGACGACCGTCGTCCCGGGCTCCACCTCGTCGAGCCCGTCCAGGGCCACGGTGGTCCCGACCCCGAGGCCCTCACCGCCCGGCGTGTCCGGGTTGTGCCCGATCATCGTGGACTCGGTGATGATCGTCTCGGTGATCGTCTCCATCGCGAGTCCGCTGATCACCGGGGTGGCCTCGTTGAGCAGCACGGTCGCGAGGGCGTCGGCGGGCCGCCCGGAGACCTCGAGGGCCCGCCGGACGGCCGTGACCGCCCCCGTCGTGTTCTCCGGGGTGCCCTTCACCCCCGTCGTCGCGGTGAGCGACGACGCGAGCCGGCCGACCTCGCCCTGGGTGACCTCGGCGATGCACGCCTCGGTCGTGGAGTTGCCGATGTCGACGCCGATGACCAGCGACACGCCTGTCCTTCCTCGCTCCGACGGTGCCCGCGCACGGAGCTAGGGCCGCCTCCGCTGCGTGGGACGCAGCGGAGGTGACCCTCACTCCACCAGCGGGACCCGCTCAGTCCACCTTCGTGATGACCGGCTCGACCTCCACCGCGTTGCGGGAGTGGTCGATGCAGTCGAACTCCTTGAGGTGCAGCAGGGCCGCCTTGGCCTGCCAGCGCGGGCGGGCCATCTGGTCGTTGCGGGTCGGCACCGGCTTCGGCGACTGGCCCTGCGCGTACTGCGCGGCGTTCGCGCCGATCATGCGGAACACCTCGGCGTCCAGCAACGGCGCCTGCGGGAAGAGCTCGAGGTTCGACAGACGGGCGAGGTCGCGCTGGTGGAGCACCGTGGTGCCGCGCGAGAGCACACCCACCGCGATGCCCGAGCCGGAGATCTTCGCCCCGAAGTGGGCGATCGCCGCGAGGTCGGCGGTCTTGTAGACCTTGATGACCCGCGCCGACCCGCCGCGCTCCTCGATGCCCGCCAGCAGCTGGCGGATCACCTCGGCGTGCGGCACGTCCACGATCGTCTTGGTGAACGGGTCACCGAACGCCGGCGAGAGCGCGATGACGACCTCGTCCGGCTTCGTGCCGCGCTCGGCGGGCCCGATCTCGCGCAGCGACAGGGTGCGGACCGACTCGGTGCTGACTGCTCCTGGCGCGGTCATACGACCTCCTCCTCGGGGTTCTCGGCGGAGGTGACGTGCCGGAGCTTCTTGAGCTCCTCCCACCGCTCGCCGGACAGGCGGTAACCGGTGCCGGGTCCGGCGTAGTCGTTGGCGTCGTTGATGGCCGCCAGCGGGACGAAGTCGCCGGTGAGCACGGCGGCGGTCTGCAGCAGGTCGCCGGAGACGCGCTGGCGCAGCACGTTCAGGTAGTTCTCGGCGACGTCGCCGAAGCCGGTGCGCTCGAGGATCTTCACGAGGTCCAGACCGGTGATCCCCCGGTCCATGACGCTGCGGGCGCCCTCGAGGTCGGCGAGGGCGTCGCGGTCGGGGTAGTCGTCGCTGGAGTCGGCGTACGTCGCCGCCTCCACCTCCTCGTCCGTGATCGCGGGGAGGTCGAGCTCGGCGAACAGGGCCTGCATCGCGCGCGCGGCCTTGTTGCGGACCTGCAGGATCACGTCCTCGCGGACGTGGCGCAGGCCGCCGTCGACCTGCATGTCGCGCTGGATGACGTTCCAGTCGTCGTAGTCCTCGGTGTCGAGGTTGGACCCCGCGAACATGTTGTCCTTGTTCGGCACCCCCGAGTACCCGGAGCACACGAAGTCGGTGCCGGGCAGCATCTGCGGCAGCAGGCGGCTGGTGCGCCGCATCGCCGAGTGCGAGAACGACTGGTCGTTGCCGGACGCGCACTCGAGGTCCATCCAGCTGGCGACGAGGTTCTCCGCCGCCACCGCGCGGATGCCGCCGGGCACCGCGCCGGGCACCCCGATGCACGAGATCGAGCCGTTCTGCAGCCCCTGCACCCCGGCGCCCTTCGCCATGAGGATGCAGCGGATCTCCAGGTACAGCATGGAGCGACCCTCGGCGTTGCCCATCTGCACCTCGGAACCCGTGCCCGAGGTGAAGCGCATCTTGATGCCGCGGGACGCGTACGCCGAGGCGAGGAACGCCTTGGACCACGGGGTGTCGTCGCCGTCGACGAACACCGACTCGGTGCCGTAGATGGAGATCGTCTCGGCGTAGGCGGTGATGCCGCGCATGCCGAGGTCGAGCTCGGTGGCCTCCTCCAGGGCGCACTGGGTGAGCACGCCGCCGCGGCCGACCTGGCCACCGACCTGCAGGCCGATCGCCACCAGCGGCGCGTAGCGCACGACGCCGAGCGTGGTCTCCAGCTCGGCGAAACCGCGCACCGCGGCCTCGGCGGCGTCGGCCGCGACCTGGATCGGGTTGTCCTTGGCGCTGGTCGAGTGGGCCTGGTTGGCGGGCGTGCGCCGCGAGCGGGTCTTCTGGATGCCCATCATGATCTCGACGACGTTCATCAGCTTGACGACGTCGAGGATCTTCGCGGGCGTCAGACCGCGGCCGAGGGCGACCACGTCGGCGCGGGAGGTCCGGGGATCGACCAGCATCCGTGCGATCTCGACCGACGGGGTCGCCATCGCGTCCTCGCAGGTGTCGACGTCGATCGCGTGGTCGGCGATGAACGTGTCCATGAAGTCGAACTGGTCGCGGGTACGACCGTCCAGCTCGACGATCCGGCCGTCCTCGACGCGCACGGACGGCTGCGGGTCGTAGTCCGACTCCATCGCGACGAGGCCCTTCTCGGGCCACTCCTCGACGAAGCCGTCCAGGTTGACCGGCCGGGCCTCGAGGATCTCGGTGCGCTTCGACGTCTGTACCGATGCCCCTGAGCGGGGTGCCACCGCTGTCATGTCAGTCCTCCTCGGCGAGCAGGTTGCGGGCCGCGTAGACCTCGGCGGCCTCACGGACAAGACCGGCGCAGGTGGGGGCTGAGAACGTGTTCTCCAGCCGGGACGCGATCTCCTCGAGCTGCGCGGCGCTGGAGGCCCGGGGGCGCAGCGCGTTGTACATCGCCAGCACCTCGTCGTCGGGGATGGCGGTCATCTCCGCCGCGCGGCGGCAGTTCTCCCCGAGCTGGCGGCGGCCCACCGACTCGGCGATCCGGCCCTGCAGGACGAGCGTGTCGGGGGTGACGCGCAGGTCCTCGTTGGTGACCTCACCGGAGACGACGGCGTCCATCGTGATGTCCGCGAGCGCCTTGCCGGTCGGCGTGTGCAGCAGCTCCGGGCGATTGATCGAGAGCGGGTAGTCCGCGGGGGTCAGTTCGGTGCTGGTCATGCCTTCTCCTCGGCACGGTCGGTGCTGCTGGCGGGGACGACCACGTCGGCGGGCGTCGACCTCGGTGGGGGTGTCAGGCCTTGAGCGCGGCGACCGCGGCCTCCGCGACGCGGACGTCCTGCTCGGCGGAACCGGCACTGACGCCGACGGCGCCCACCAGCTCGCCGTCGCGGTGCACGGGGATGCCGCCGCCGAAGACGACCATCCCGCCGGCGGTCTGCTCGAGCCCGTAGAGCTCGGCGCCCGGCTGGACCAGCTCCATCAGGGCGGCCGTCGGGGCCTCCATGAGGATCGCGGTCGCGGCCTTGCGCTGGGAGATGTCGATGCTGGCGCGGATCGCGCCGTCCTGGCGGGCGAACGCCACCAGGTGGCCGCCGGCGTCGACGATGGCGACGTTCATCGGCTGGCCGATCGCGTCGGCCTCGGCGAGCCCGGCGTCGAGCATCCGACGGGCCTCGGCGAGGGTCAGTCCGGGCATGCGGGAACCTCCGCGCTGGTGGGGCGGCTGGGGACGTGGACGCCCCGCGCCCGACAGGTCGGGGTGTCGCCGGTCGGGCGGGGCGGTCGGGCCTGGACCCGGCGACGCAGGACGCTAGGGAGCGCGGCGACCCCCGGGCCACGGGGACTGTCCCCACCTGGCCCCGTGGGGGATGTCCCCCAGGCCGTTCGGCCCAGCGCCGGGCTACCGGCCCAGCACGGACACGCGGGTCGCGTCGAGGTGGACCCGCAACCGCTCGCGCGCCGCCTCGGCGTCACCGGCGGTCAGGGCGGCGACGATCGCCTCGTGCTGGGCGAGGATCGCGCGCGGGCGTGACGGGCCGCGCTCGAGCGAGCCGAGGTTCATCCGCAGCTGGCGGTCGCGCAGCGAGGCGTAGAGCTCGAGCAGGATCGGGTTGCGCCCGCTCTCGACCACGGTGATGTGGAAGCGCCGGTCGGCCTCGGCGAAGGCCTGCTCGTCCTCGCGGGACAGGGCCTCGCGCTGGACGTCGAGCACCTCGTGCAGGGCGGCGGCCACCACGGCGCGGTCCTCCTCGGGCGCGGCGCAGAGCTTGGTCAGGGCGTGGCCCTCGACCAGCTCGCGCGCCTCGAGGACGGCCTCCACCTCACTGGGGGAGACCGCGACGACGAGTGCGCCGCGCTTGGGGAACAACCGGAGCAGCCCCTCGGCCTCCAGCCGGAGGAACGCCTCGCGGACCGGGGTCCGGCTCATCGCCAGGGTGTCCGCGACCTGCCCTTCGGTGATCAGGTCACCACCGGGCAACGACCCGTCCAGGATGCGGGCCTTCGTGTCACGGTAGGCGCGTTCCTTCGCCGACAGGCTCCCGTTCCCCGTCACCGCACCGCCCTTGCCGTCGAGTCGGCGTGACCCTACTCTCACCACATCGATGCATCTTGTATGCATCGGGTGTCCACGTCGAGGAGGGCAGCCCGTGGTTGCAGCGGCACCGACGTCCGTGCTCCCGACGGACACGTCGACAGGGCCCCGGCACGGCGAGCCCGAGCCGCTGCTGCGACGGATCGCCGACCACCTGGGCACGCTGACCGGCGGCGCCGGCTGGGTCGTCCGCGTCGACGAGGCCGCCCGCTCGTGGGCGGTCGCCGTCGGCGACGGCTCCGTGCCGGGCGAGGCGATCGCGCGGCTGCTGACCACGGGCGAGCCGGTCGTCGACGGGTCGGTGCTCGCCGTCCCCGTGCGCCGGGGGCCGCGCGTCGTCGGGGCCTGCGTGGCGTCCGCGGGGCACGCCGCCGGCTTCTCCGACGCCGACGTCCACCTCGCCGAGCTCTTCGCCGACTACGCCGCCCTCGCGCTCGCCGACAGCGGCGTGCTCGCCGGTCGCACCCTCGAACAGGCCGTGCGCCAGGAGCTCGACTGGGTCGAGGCGCACGCGCCCACGCGCGCCGACCTCGTCACCGTCGGCGCCGGCAGCATCCCCGAGGGCCTCGGCGACGAGGTGTTCCGCATGACCCAGGAGGCGCTGCTCAACGCCGCCGTCCACGCGGACGCGCAGTGCGTGCGGGTCGGCGTGGTGCACGGCCCCGGCACCCTGACCGTGCTCGTCGAGGACGACGGCCGCGGCTTCGACACCGCGGCGAGCGCCCCGCTGGCCGTCGCGACGGCCGGCGCACGCCTCGGGCTGCGCGCCATGGCCGCCCGCGCCCGCCGCCTCGACGGCGAGCTCGAGATCGACAGCGCGCCCGGGCGCGGCACCCGCCTGCGCCTGACCATCCCCTGCACCTCCGCTCCCCCGCCCGTCCCGGGCCGGACCCGGACCGGCGTCCTCGTCGCCGCGGTCCGCCCGGTGGTGCGGGCGGGCGTCGTGCGCATGCTCCAGCTCGGGGCGCCGGACCTCGGGATGGTCTCCGAGGTCTCGGGCGCCGACGACCTCGCCGCGACCTGCCGGCTGCTCGGCCCCGACGTGCTGGTCGTCGAGCACGACCTCCTCGGCGACGACCTCGTCGGCATGCTCGAGCGCCTCGCCGCCCAGCCCGACCCGCCCGCCGTCGTGCTCCTCGCCGACGACTGCCCCGACGAGCGGCTGCGGGTCGCCGTCGCCGCGGGCGTCAAGGGCTGCGTCGGCCCGGACGCCGACCGGCTCGTCGCCGTCGTCGCCGCCGCCGGGCGGGGCGAGACGCTCCTGGCCGACGACCAGCTCGAGCGCCTCGCCGCCCCGACCCGCAGCGCGCACGCGATCACCCCGCGCGAGCGGGAGGTCCGCGGGCTCGTGGCCCGGGGCCTCACCGACCGCCAGATCGCCCGTGCCCTCGCCATCTCGGCCAAGACCGTCGAGAAGCACGTGGGCTCGCTGCTGCGCAAGACCGGCACGCGCAACCGGACGATGCTGGCGCAGTTGGGGTGAGCGTGTTTCTGCAGCGAACGCGCTGTTCGCTGCTTCTACGCGCGCGAAGTCCCCGTTCGCGCGGCGCTCGCTAGCGCCCGACGCCGATCTGGGCGCGCGCGATCCCGGCCAGCGCCGAGAGCCCCGACACCGGCTCGAACGACTCGGCGGCCGCGGTCAGCGCGGTGTACTCGTCGTCGGCGAGCGTGATCTCGGCAGCCGCGCAGTTGCTCTCGAGCTGGGCGACGCTGGACGCACCGGGGATCGCGACGGCCACGGGGTGGTGGATCGTCCACGCGAGCGCGACCTGCGAGGGCGTCGCGTCGTGCGCGTCGGCGACCGCGCGCAGCGTCTCCACCAGCGGCGTCGCCCGGCGCAGGCTCTCGGGCAGGAAGAGCGGGTTGAGCGAGCGGACGCGGTTGGCCGGGCGGTGGGTCTCGTCGAACTTGCCCGAGAGCAGACCCTGGGCCAGCGGGCTGTAGGCCAGGATCGCGCGGCCGGCCGTGCGCGCGTAGGGCAGCAGGTCGCGGTCGGGCTCGCGGGCGACGAGGCTGTACTGCACCTGGTTCGAGATCACCTGCGAGCCGAGCGCGGTCTCGGCGCCCTGCCAGCGCTCGAGGCCGTAGTTGCTGACGCCGACCTCGTCCACGACGCCCGCGGCCTGCAGCGTGCGCATCCCGGCCATCGTCGTGCCGTCGCCGATGACGGGGTTGGGCTGGTGGACCTGGTACAGGTCGATCTTGCGGCGCAGCCGCGCGGCGCTGGACGTGCCGCGCTGGACGACGACCTGGTCGACCGGCAGCACCGGGAAGATCTTGGTGGCGACGACGGTGGTCGCGGGGTCCGCGTCGGCGCGGTCGAGGGCCTCGCCGAGGATGCGCTCGCTGCGGCCGAAGCCGTAGGCCTCGGCGGTGTCGAAGACGGTGACGCCGAGCTCGAGGGCGCGGGCGACGATCCTCGACGCCTCGCTGTCCGGGCCCTGCGCGTAGTCGCTGCCGTAGCCCCACTCGCGGGACCCGAACTGCCAGGTGCCCAGGCCGATCGCGGACCACTTCTTGGCCGTGGGGAGGTCGAGGTAGCGCATGACCCCGTTCTACCCGCTCGCGAGGACCTGCTCCCGGACGCGGGCGACGGGGAGATCGAGCAGACAGGCGGGCTCGGTGGCGAGCGGGCAGCGGGCCTCCCACCAGCACACCTGCTCGGTGATGGCGGTCGGCATGCGGTGCGGGCACTCGGGCAGACCCTGCAGGTTGGTGCCCTCCTCCAGGCCGTAGCGCGAGGCCGCGGTCGGGCCGAACAGGGCGATCGTGCGCGCGCCGACCGCGGCGGCCAGGCGCACCGGGCCGGTGTCGGGGCCGACGACGACACCGCCCGCCTCGGCCAGCGCCGCGAAGCGCGCGGCCAGCCCGCGCAGGTCGGTGGGCGGGAGCTCCTCGGCGCCGTCGACCGGGCCGACCGAGAACACCGGACCCGGGAGCGTCGCGGCCAGCGCCGCCCAGCGGTGCGCGGGCCAGCGCTTGACCGCCATGCCGGCGTCGGGGACGAGGACGGTCGGCGGGTGCGGCTGCTCGCGAGGTGGGGGTTTTCCTGACGTTGAGTGCCAGCGTGGACGCCAGGCTGACACAGCCGCCTGCACCTCGGCGGGGTCGAGGACGACGCGCGGGGGGCGGACGCGGTCGGCGATGAGGCCCTCGGCGGCGAGGATCCGCTGGTACCGCTCGCCCACCTTCTCGTCCGCCGGGGGCCGGCGCCACAGGTTCGACACCGCCCGCGTCCCGCGCGCCGCGGCGTCGTCGTCGACGAGGTCGCCGATGCCGTCGAAGCGCGTGGTCGTCACGGTGAGGTCGGGCGCGAGGTCGGCGAGCGCCCGCTCCACCGCCGCCCGCTCGTCGTGCTTCTCGGCCGTGCGCACGGCACCGACCGCCGGGTCGCGGGCGAGCAGCGGGACACCCGGGGCGTGCGTGAGGACGGTCAGCTCGGCGTCGGGGTGCGCCTCGGCCAGCGCGTGCACGGTCGGCAGCACCATGATCAGGTCGCCGAGCCCGCCGAGCAGGTCGATCAGGAGGATGCGGCGCACGCCGGAGGTCACGCCTGCGCCTCGCTGCGCTCGGTCGCCCCGAGCACCTCCCGGTACGTCGCCACGTGCAGCGCGGCGAGGGCGTCCCAGTCGTGCCCGCGCACGAGCGCGTGGCCACCGGCGGCGACGCGTCCGCGCAGGTCGCCGTCGTCCAGCAGGCGGCGCAGCGCGGTGACGAGGACGTCGACGTCACGGACCTCGGGGGCGACGACGACCGTCTCGCCGTCGACGAGGTCGGGGTCGGCGGGGGCGTCGCCGCGGCGGGTCACCAGCGTGGGCAGCCCGTGGTCGAGCGCGGCGAGCAGGGCGCCGCTCTTCAGCGTCGCGCCGGCGGTGAACGGGAAGGCCGCGACGTCGGCGGCCTGCAGCGCCGCGGACACCTCGCGGGCGGGGCGGTGCCCCGTGATCGTCACCCGGTCGCCCGCGCCGGCGCCGTCGATGTGCGCGGTGAGCTCGTCGCGGAACGCCGCCGCCTCGTCCGCGGGCAGCGCGAGCGAGGTGAAGCCGCCGAGGACCAGCAGGTGCAGCCGGGGGTGCTCCTCGGCGAGGCGCGCGACGGCGTCGACGAGGTAGCGCAGACCCTTGACCGGGTGCACGAACCCGAAGAACACGACGAGCTCGGCGTCGGTCGGCACGCCCAACGCCCGGCGGGTGGTGGCCCGGTCCGGCGCGGCGGGGTCGACCTCGACGTTGGGCAGCAGCGGCGCGCGGCGCGCCTCCACGCCGCAGCGGGCGCGCAGGGCGGCGGCGTGGTCGCCGTTGGTCGTCAGCACCGCGGAGCTGCACGGGACGAGCCGGCCGGTCTCGCGGTCGGCCCAGCCGCGGCGCTCGAGGAACCCCCACACCGCGTCCGGCACGCGCGGCGCGCACGACCACCAGCCGTACTCGTGCAGCGTCGTCACCAGCGGGACGCCGCCGAGGTCGCCGAGCAGCCCGGGCGCGGCGGAGAAGCCGAACGCCGACGGGGCGAACTGCACGTGCGCGACGTCGGCGCGGCTCGAGCGCAGGTAGCGGGCGGCCCGGACCAGGCCGCGCGGGCCGGGGTCGACGGGCACGTCGACGACCTCGACGCCCCGGCGGTCGAGGGCCTCGGCCAGGTGCACGGTGTAGTCGGCGACGCCGTCGTGGGCGGGGTCGGCGCGCCCGTGCACCAGCGCGACGCGGAGTCCAGTCACCCGGCGCCGGTACCCGGAACGCCCCTCACCAGAACCCGATCGCTACCCCGACCGGCCAGCACGGGTCCGCCGGCCGGTCCTGCTCGGTGAGCGCCACGTCGACCCGGGTGTCGCCGTGTTCCTCGGGCGCGGCGTCGGGCGTGGCCACGGAGCGCAGCACCACGTCGCCGCGCTCGGGCTCACCCATCGGCGGCCACGTAGATCGAGCAGGCGTCGAAGACGGCCTCGCGCACCGGGTCGTCGTCGCAGTCCCGCGCCGGGCGGACGACGGCCTCCCCGGCCCGCAGCGTCGCGAAGGCGTCGGCGACCTCGCGCAGGTAGCGGCCCTCGGCGACGCCGCGGCCGAAGTGGGACATGAGCACGAGGTGCACGTCGTCGGCGAGCTCGGCCAGCCGCGCGGTGGAGGCGGCGAACGCGGTGAGGTCGGACTCCGGGGCCTGTGCGTAGATCGGGCCGGTGTTGACCGTGTCGCCCGCGAACAGCAGCCCCGCGTGCTCGTCGAGGAAGCACACGGAGTCCGGCGTGTGCCCGGGCGTGTGCAGGACCCGCAGCGTGCGCCCGCCGAGGTCGACGACGTCGCCGTCGTGCAGCAGGTCGGGCTCGGGGCCGGGACACGGGTCCCAGGTGGTGTCGACGTCGGGCGGCAGCGGGCGGGGATCGGAATCACCGGAGAGCAGGTGGAAGAAGTCGCGGTCGAGCGCGCGGTACGCCTCGGCGGCCGCGAGCAGGCGCCGGGCGTGGGCGAGGTAGCGGCGCCGCTCGGCGGGGTCGGCCCCGGCACGGAGCTCGGCGACGCCGGCCGGGTGGATCGCGACGCGGTCGAACTCGGCGTCGCCGCCGACGTGGTCGAGGTGCGCGTGGGTGTGGACGACGTCGACCGGCCGTTCGGTGAGCGCGGCGACGACCGGGCGGACCGGGGCGATCCCGAGCCCCGAGTCGACGAGCACCGCCCGGTCCCGGCCCGCGACCAGCCACGAATTGACGTGACCCGGCTCGGCGACGAGCCACACGTCCCGGGTCACCGGCCGGGTGCGGAACCAGGACACCCAGGTGAGCCTGCCAGGACCGGCGGGTACTCGCCGCCGTGCCCGACCCCGCCACCGCTGACCTGCGCCACCCCGCCGCGCACCGCCCCGGGCAGGGCGACCCCGACTGGGCGTCCGCGCGCCGCGTCCTCGTCGTGCGCCCCGACAACGTCGGCGACGTCCTCATGACCGGGCCGGTCTTCCGCGCCCTGCGCGCCGCGGCACCGGCGGCGACGCTTGACCTGCTCGCCTCCCCCGCGGGCGCGGCCGCCGCGGCGCTGCTGCCCGAGGTCGACGGCGTCGTGACCGCCTCGGTGTCCTGGCAGCAGCTCGACCTCGTCGCGGGCAGCAACCCCACCGACCCCGACGCCGCGCTCGTCGACGACCTCGCCGCGCGCGGCTACGACGCCGCCGTGGTGCTGACGTCGTTCTCGCAGTCGCCGTGGCCCGCCGCCGAGGTGCTGCGCCGCGCGGGCGTGCCGGTGCGCGTCGGGATGTCCAAGGAGTTCGGCGGGGGCCTGCTCACGCACTGGGTGCCGGCGCCGTCCGACGAGGAGCACCAGGTCGACCGCATGCTCGGGCTGCTCGCGGCGGTGGGTGTGCCGTCGCGCGGCGTGGAGCTGGCCGTGCGGATCCCGGACGACGCGGCGACGCCGCTGGCCGTCGTGGGCAGCCGCTACGCCGTCGTCGCGCCCGGGGCGAGCTGCCCGTCCCGGCGCTGGCCGGCCGAGCGGTTCGCCGCCGTCATCGCCGAGCTCGCCGCGGACGGGCTGACGGTGGTGGTCAGCGGCACCGAGCGCGAGGCCGACCTGGTCGAGGCCGTCGCCGGCGACGTCGGCGTGCCGGTCGCGGGCGGGCTCGGGCTCGGCGACCTCGCGGCGCTGCTCGCCGGCGCCGAGGTCGTCGTCGCCAACAACTCCGGGGGCGTGCACCTCGCCGACGCCGTCCGCGCGCCCGTCGTCGAGCTCTTCGCCGGCACCGAGACCGTCGACCAGTACCGGCCCCGCTCCACCCGCGCGGAGGTGCTCACCCGCCCGGTGGCGTGCGCACCGTGCCGCCAGCTCGTGTGCCCGTTCGACCAGGAGTGCCTCGCGGTGACACCCGCCGAGGTCCTCGCGGCGGCGCGGCGGCTGCGGTCGGTGGCGGTGTAGTGGTCGAGCACACCGGGGACGGCCACCACGTCGTCGTCGACGGACGGAAGTGGCGGGCGACCGACCCGCTCGTCCCCGAGGACGACGCCGCGGTGCTGCGCCGGTGGCTCATGGCCGCCCGCCGGGACGTCGGGACGGCGAGACGGGCGGGCGACGAGGAGGGCGAGGCGGCGGCGCGCTCGCGCGTCCACGCCGCGAAGACCGCGCTCGGGGAGCGGGGTCCGGCCTGGTGGGAGCAGGGCGAGGACGAGCGCCGCGACCGCTGGACCGACGGCCTGCGGCGCGCCGCCGACGAGGGGTTTGCGCCCCCGGAGTGAGTGGGTGCCCCCGCTCCGCACGGCCTCCCGAACCCGAAGGAGCGATGGGACCGATGACGACACCGCCGATCCAGGGCGACGAGAACCCGAACGACCCGAACCCGGCGAACTCCAGCCAGACACTCGCCGCGTTCAGCGGGCAGGTGCAGCGGCGCCTGGGGCTGGAGCAGCCGTCGGAGGCCGAGATCCTCGTGCGCAGCACGCTCAACGAGCTCGGCAAGTCGGTCAGCAGCGGCCTCGCGCAGGAGCTGACGATCAGCCTGCCGCCGGAGCTGTCCGCGGAGCTGCGCGCGCAGCGGCCGAAGGACGACGCGGCCCGCTCGGTGAGCAAGGAGTCGTTCGTCGACGCCGTGAGCGGGCACGTGACGTCCGTCGACGCGGACGAGGTCGAGCGTCAGGTCGAGCAGGTCCTGCGGGTGCTGCGCGAGTGGCTGCCGGAGGACCAGGTCGACCGCACCCTCGAGCAGCTGCCCGGCGACCTCGTGGCCCTGATGCGCTGAACGATCGCCGGGCGCCCGAGCGGACGGCGCCTTCACCGCCAGAGTGCAGCGAAGGCGCCGTCCGCTTCGTCTCGCCCGTCAGCCCGCGCTCGTCGAGACGCGTGGCTGCTGATCGTCCTGCCCGCCGCCGTCACCACCGTCACCACCGTCACCACCGGCACCACCGGCGCCGCCTCCGGAACCGTCGCCGGCTCCGCCGCCGCCCTGGTCGCCGCCTCCGCCGCCTCCGCCGCCGCCTCCGCCGCCGGAGCCGCCCCCGGAGCCCCCGCCCGCGTCGCCGGCGCCGCCCCCACCGCCCCCACCGCCGCTACCGGTGCCGCCGTTGCCGCCGCCGACCCCACCCGCGGGCCGGTCGGCCGGGGCCGGCTCGGGCGCCACGACCACCGGCGGCGGGGCCACGCGGGTCGGGGTGCGCCGGGTGGTCGTCTCCGCGACCGTCGTCCGGCGCGGGGCGCGCGAGGTCGTGCGCGTCGTGGTCCCGGTGGTCGCGGCAGCCGCGTCGGTCGTCGACACCGGCGGTGGGCCGAGCGCGGGCACGAGCGGGACCGGCGGGACACCGAGGGTCGCCGACCCCCCGGGCACCGCCGCCACCATCGGCGCCACCCCGGTCGCGACGCCGGCCCCGAGGACGCCGGCCACCACGGTCGAGACGCCCAGCGCCGACCGGGCGACCAGCCCGGGCCATCGCCGGCCCCGCGACGGGACGCGCAGGGCCGACGTCGGGCCGGCGACCGTGATGGCCTCGTCCTCGTTGGTCACCTCGGACCAACGACGCCACCCGTCCGGGGGTGACGCGGAGATCGTCAGTACGTTCTGTCGAACGTCGTTACGGCAACGGGGACCAGTGGACCACCTTCGTGGTGGTCATCTCGTCGAGGAGCTCCGGGCCGTAGCCGAAGCCGGTGCCCGAGGTGCCGCGGGGCTGCGCCGCGCCGCCCGGGGCCCCGCCGAACACCGAATTGATCTTGACGGTGCCGACGGGCAGCTCGCGCCAGGCGTGCTGGGCGTGGGCGATGCTGCCGGTGAGCACGGTGGCGGCGAGGCCGTGCGGGTCGTCGATCGCCTCGGCCAGGCCCTGTGCGAAGTCCTCGACGACGCGCACCGGCGCGACCGGACCGAACGTCTCCTCGCGCAGGATCGTCATCGCGGGCGTCAGCCCGGAGAGCACGGTGGCGGGGTAGAAGGCCCCGTCGCCCTCGGGGAGGAAACCGCCGGCGTGCACCGTGGCGCCGTCGGCGATCGCGGCCGCGACGTGGCCGTGCACGTGCTCGCGGTGGCGGCGGTCGACCAGCGGCCCGAGCGCCTTCTCCCCCGTCGACGCCGGGCGGTACACCCAGCGCGCGGCCTCCTCGGCCAGCGCGTCGAGGAACGGCTCGGCGATCGCGGCCGCGCAGTAGATGCGCTCGACCGACACGCACACCTGCCCGCCGTTCGCGTAGGAGCCCAGGGCGGCCTGCTCGGCGGCCCAGCGCGGGTCGACGTCGGCGTCGATCACGAGCGGGTCGTTGCCGCCGTTCTCGAGCAGCACGTGCGCGCCGGTCCCGGCCGCGGCCTGGCGGATGGCCTGCCCCGCGGCGATCGACCCGACGTGCGCGATGACGTCGATGTCGGCGTGACCGGCCAGCGCGGCGCCCGTGGGGCCCGCGCCGTCGACGATCTCGAGGACGCCGTCGGGGAGGAACGAGGCGACGAGCTCGGCGAACCGCCGCCCCAGGTGCGGGCAGCGCTCGCTGGGCTTGTGCACGACGGTGTTGCCGGTGACGAGCGCGGCCCCGATGAGCCCGCCGGCGACGGCCACCGGGTCGTTCCACGGGGTGAGGACGGCCGCGACGCCGCGCGGCTCGGGGACCATGAGGTCGGTCGCCGACCACGACCCGAGCAGCGACCGGCCGCGGTGCACCGGCCCGAGCTCGGCGTACTGCTCGAGCGTGCCGGCGGCCGCGAGCACCCCGCCGAGCCCGTCGTCGTAGGGCCGGCCGGTCTCGGTCTCGTTGAGTCGCGCGAGCTCCTCGGCGACGGCGCGCAGGGCCTGGGCCGCGTCGCGGACGCAGCCGGCGCGCTCGGCGGCGGGGGTGCGCGCCCACCCGTCGCGGGCGGCGCGGGCCCGGGCGACCGCGGCGTCGACCTCGTCGGGGTCCGCGGGGCGGACGCGTCCCACGAGCTCGCCCGTCGCCGGGTCGTGGACCTGGATGTCGGTGTCGATCGCGGTGCTCACGGACCCCGGGGTTCCACCACGTCCCTCGCGGTACGCCTGCTCGTGAGCGGCTGCTCATCACCGCCGGGGCGTTAGCCCGTCGCCCGCACCGGGGATGCCGGCGGCGTGACGGGACGACTGGACGGGACCACCGCGATCGTGACCGGCGCCTCGAGCGGCATCGGCAACGCCACCGCCCGCGCGCTGGCGGCCGAGGGCGCCGCCGTGGCGCTGTTCGCGCGGCGGCGCGACAAGCTCGAGGACCTCGCCGGCGAGCTCGACGGCGCGACCGTGCACGAGGTCGACGTCGCCGACGCGGACGCCGTGCGCGCCGCGATCGACGAGGTGGCGTCGCAGCACGGGCGCCTCGACGTGCTGGTCAACAACGCCGGCTACGGCTCGATGGACCTCGCGCGCGACGCCGACCTCGGCGAGTGGCAGAAGATGGTCGACGTCAACCTGCACGGGGTGCTGTCGACGACGCACGCCGCGCTCGGTCACCTCGCGCAGGCCGCGCAGGGCCCGCGGGGGATCGCCGACGTGGTCACCGTCAGCTCGGTCGCCGGGCGGACGGTCTCCGGGCCGGGCAGCAACGTCTACGCGGCCACCAAGCACGCGGTCGGCGCGTTCTCCGAGGCCCTGCGCCAGGAGCTCGCCGGCCAGCACGTGCGTGTCGGCCTGGTCGAGCCCGGCCTCGTCGACACCGAGCTGACCAACACCGGCGACGCCAACAAGCCCGACGCCGGCCAGGCCTCGGAGCTGGGCGTGCTGCACGCCGACGACATCGCCGACGCCGTGGTCTACATGGTCACCCGGGCGCCGCGCACCGCGGTCAACGAGGTGCTCGTGCGCCCCACCGAGCAGACCGGCTAGGTGCGCTGCGCGCTCGTGAGCAGAAAGGAGTGCTCCAGCACGTCTTCGTGCTCACCTGGCGGAGCCACCCGGGTAGGTTCGCGGGCCGGGACCCGCCGCGGCCGAGGGAGGAGTGCGTGGCCCTCGACCGTCTCGACGACCCCGACCACCCCGTCTACTCCATGGGCCAGGCCGCCGAGCTCCTCGGGGTGACGCCGGCCTTCCTGCGCAACCTCGACGCGGCGGGACTGCTCAGCCCCGGTCGCTCGGACGGCGGGCACCGCCGCTACTCGCGACACCAGCTCGACCGCGTCGTCGAGCTCCGCCGGCTGGCCGACCAGGGCCACACCCTGGTGAGCGCCGCCGAGATCCTCGACCTGCGCGCCGACCTCGACGGCGAGCGCGCCCGCCACGCGGCCACGACGCGCGAGCGCGACGAGGCCGTCCGCGACCGCGACGCCGCGCTCGACGAGCGCGACACCGCTCGTCGCGAACGTGACCGCGCCCGCGACGAGAGGGACAGCGCGCGCCGCGCGGGACGCGGAGGCGACGTCGGGGGCTGACGAGGACCTGGGTGTTGACCCCCAGAAAACCTCCTCCTAGACTTGGAGATATCCGAGCCACAGTGTCGACGCCCTGGGTGACCGGAGGAGGTGTTCGCCATGACGGTCGAGGTCCTCGATGCGCCCGTGCGCGACATCGCCGTCGACGAGGCGCCCGGCCGCGGCGGGGAGCCGTCCGCGGAGCCCCTGCGGCTGGACCGCGACCCGGACGTCACCGACCAGGCCGTCGTCGACGCCGAGTTCGTGGCCATCGTCCTGTGCGAGCGCCCCTGGGGCGAGCACCTGCCGTCGCCCCGCACACCGCCGCCCGCGGCCGTGACCGGCGCTCGCCGTGATCCCCCGCCGCACGGACCGGGTCCGCGCTCCGGACACCGGGCCGACCCGCTCCCGGCGGTCGGTGCGACCCCGCAGGTCCGGCGACGAACCGGCCCGGGCCCCCGATCACCTCCGCCGCGCCCGACCCCGGTCACCGATCCGACGAGGAGGTGAGCGTCGAGCGCGGAACCCACCCGGGAGGCCGGCGAGCCTCCCGCTCATCCATCTCACCGACCCGGCCCGGGGCCGAGCGGGACGACCGACGAGCGGCCGAACGCCGCGACGAACGAGGACAGGGATCGTCCCCGCTGGGCCCCGGGCCCTCGTACGCCCGGTGCGTCATCCCAGGACGAGGCAGAGGAGAGGAACGGTCATGGGCCTGCAGCGGGTGTGGATCGAGACCCTCGACGGCGGGCTGGTCCGCGCCGACCAGGTCGTCGAGGTCCTCGCCCACCGCACGGCGGCGTTCTCGGGCAAGCCGGCGCGCTGGTTGCTCGACGTCGTGCTGCCCGTCGGGCAGGGCGCCGGCACGGCGGCGCAGTGGAACCTCGGGGCGTCGCACCGCACGCTCACCCAGACCGCCGACGAGCCCGCGGGCGCCGCGGCCAGGCTCGCCCGCCTGCTCTGGGAGCTCGACGAGCGCGACGCCGCCGGCATCGTCACCGTCCGCCGGTCACCCGACGGCCTCGAGCTCGACCTCCAGCCGTTCGCGCCGTCGACGGCTCCCCGGTCACCGGCTCCTGCTCACACCTGAGTGCCGAGGGCGAGCACGAGCGCGAACGAGATGAGGTTGAACGTCGCGTGGGCCGCCACCGGCGGCCAGATCGATCCGGTGCGCTCGTAGAGCAGGGCGTTGACGACGCCCAGCAGGAACGCCGCCGCGAACACCACGTTGAGACCGTGGGCGATCGCGAAGATCCCCGCCGAGAGCACCACCGCGAGCACGCGCCCGAGCCGGCGCAGCACGCCGTAGGCGAGGCCGCGGAACAGCAGCTCCTCGCCGAGCGGCACCACCAGCCCGCCGATGAGCACGACGAGCGTCGCCGCGACCGGACCGCTGAACAGCGTCAGCGCGGCCTGCGGGTCCGAGGTGTCCCCGGTCAGCGCGACGTAGACGACGATGAGGACGCGCGAGACGAGCCAGACGAGGACGCCGATCCCCGCGCCGAGCGCGACGGCGCGGGCAGCGGGGCGGACGAGCCCCACCGCGGCGGGCGAGCGCACCCGCAACGCCAGCGCGATCGCCACCGCGAGCAGGGCCGACGCCCCGGACACGGCGACCAGCGCGGGCGCGGGCGGGCTGCCCTCGCTCAGCAGCCCGAGCGCGACGAACAGCAGCAACTGCAGCGCGACGTAGGCGACCGCCCCGACGACCAGCTCGAGCCAGCCCAGCGACGGCCGGGCGACGGGAGCCGCGTGCTCGACCGGCTGCTCAGTCACCCCGGGCCTTGCGGGTCTCGCGGTCGTTGGCCTTCTGCACGGCCTTCGCGAGCTCGTCCTTGTCCATCTTGGAGCGCCCCGAGACGTCGAGCTGCTGCGCCCGCTCGTAGAGGTGCTCCTTGCTGGCGTTGGCGTCGACCCCGCCGCCGGTCTCACCGCTGGGGTTCGCGCCGCCGCTCTCGGCGCGCGAGTCGGAGGGGCCGTACTCCTCCTTCTGCTCCCAGTGGTCGCCGACCTTCTCGTGCGTGTGCTTCAGCGCCGCGTAGGCCGTCCGGCTCGCGCGCTCGCCCTTGCCGTACGTCTCCTCCGCGGACTCCTTGGCCTTCGCGTAGGTCTCGCGGGCACTCTCCGGCGAGCGCTGCAGCGTCGACGGCAGGTCCTCGTACTTCTCTGGCATGGTCGAGAAGTACCCCGTGGGCGGGGAAATCAGCCCCGGACCCCCACCTCGAGGTCCGCCACGCTCGCCACGACCTGCTGCGGCCGGTACGGGTAGCGGTCCATCTCGGCGGGGTCGGTGACGCCCGAGAGCACGAGGATCGTGTGCAACCCGGCCTCCATGCCGGCGACCATGTCGGTGTCCATCCGGTCGCCGATCATCGCGGTGGTCTCGGAGTGCGCGCCGATGGTGTTGAGCCCGGCCCGGATCATCAGCGGATTCGGCTTGCCGACGAAGTACGGGTTCCTGCGCGTCGCGTGCGTGATGAGCGCGGCCACCGAACCGGCGGCGGGCAGCGTCCCCTCGGGCGACGGCCCGGTCGCGTCCGGGTTGGTGACGATGTAGCGCGCGCCGCCCTCGATCAGCCGGATCGCGCGCGTGATCGCCTCGAACGAGTAGGTGCGCGTCTCGCCGATGACGACGTAGTCGGGGTCGCGGTCGGTGAGGATGTAGCCGACGTCGTGCAGGGCGGTGGTCAGTCCCGCCTCGCCGACGACGAACGCGCTGCCGCCGGGGCGCTGGTCGTCGAGGAACTGCGCGGTGGCCAGCGCCGAGGTCCACAGGTGCCCGGCCGGGATGTCGATGCCGCTGGCGTGCAGGCGCGCCTGCAGGTCGCGCGGCGTGTAGATCGAGTTGTTGGTCAGCACCAGGAAGCGCTTGCCCGCCTCGCCCAGGCGCCGGATGAACTCGTCGGCGCCGGGCAGCGCGTTCTCCTCGTGGACGAGCACCCCGTCCATGTCGATGAGGTAGCTCTCGAGCGGCTCGCTCATGCGGTCGCCTCCCGCAGGTGCATGTCGAAGAAACGCAGGATGCGCCCCCACGCGTCCTCGGCCGAGGGCCGGTGCAGGCCCAATCCGAACACCGCGAGCGGCGCCGGCATCGGCTCGAGGAAGCTGTGGTTGGCGTCGGGGTAGGTCTTCACGTCGTGCTCGACGCCCAGCGCCGTCAGGGCCGCCTCGAGCCGCTCGGGGTGCCCGCGCAGCGACGGGTCCTTGCCGCCGAAGCTCGCGACGACCGGGCAGATGCCGGCGAGCTCGCGCTCCGCGTCGTCGGGGACCCGGCCGTAGTTCGGAGCCGCGGCGGCGTAGTCGTGGCGCGCGGCGGAGAGCAGCGCGAAGCCGCCGCCCTGGCAGAAGCCGATGACGCCGACGCGCCCCGTGCAGTCCTCGCGGGCGGCGAGCCAGGTGCGGGCGGCCTCGATGTCGTCGAACACCGGGCCGGTGCCGGTGGTCATCGACTTCATCGTCGCCGCGATGCAGCGCGGCCCGCCGCCCCGCGCGGTGTACAGGGCCGGCGCCACCGCGAGGTAGCCCGCCGCGGCCAGGCGCTCGGTGTGCTCGCGCAGCGTCCCGCGCAGGCCGAAGGCGTCCTGGAGCACGACCACGCCGGGGAACGGACCGTCACCGACCGGCGGGACGGCGAGGAACGCCGCCTGGTGGCTGCCCGCGGACGCGGGGATGTGCAGGTCGGGCACGGACGCCCCCGGGGGGTCTCGGCGGTGCTGGCGTCGCCGAGCCTCGCAGGAGCGGTGGGCGACGGCCATCGCGGGTACGCCCCATCGTATGGACATCAAGTACACCGCCGAGGCCGTCTCGTCCGGTGACGCGCGCAACGGGCACGTCCGCAGCTCGGACGGCGTCATCGACCAGGACATGACGATGCCGACGGAGCTCGGCGGGCCGGGCGGGGGCACCAACCCCGAGCAGCTCTTCGCCGCCGGGTACGCCGCCTGCTTCCACCAGGCGCTCAAGCTCGCGGGCGGGCAGTCGAACGTGGACATGGACTCCACCAGCGTCGAGGCCAAGGTCGGCATCGGCCCGGACGCCGAGAGCTTCGGGCTCCAGGTGTGGATCACCGCGACGATCCCCGGCACCGACCAGGACACCGCCGACCAGCTCGTCGCCCGCGCGCACGAGCTCTGCCCGTACTCGAAGGCCACCCGCAACAACATCGGGGTCGAGGTCACCGCGAAGATCTGAGGTCGATGCGCCACCCTGCCCGGTGTGCGCCTCCCCCTCGGTCTCCGCGTCGTTGGCACGGCCCGCCGTCTGCTCGGCGGGTCGATCGCCCACCTCGACCCCGCCGACGTCCCCGCCGCCCGGGCCGCCGTCCTGCGCCTGCAGCACGGTCCGCTCGGGCGGGCGGTGATCGGCACCCCGCCGCGTGACGTCGTCGTCGAGGAGACGGCGCTGCCCACCGCATCGGTGCCCGCGGGACTGACGGTCCGCGTCTACCGGCCGCCCTCGACGCAGGCGCCCGCGCCGGTCGTCGTCAACTTCCACGGCGGCGGGTTCGTGCAGGGCGACCTCGACCAGTCCGAGTGGTTCTGCGCGCACGTCGCGCGTGAGTCCGCGGCGGTCGTGGTGTCGGTGGACTACCGCCTCGCGCCCGAGCACCGCTTCCCCGTGCCCGCGCAGGACGCCTACGAGGCCGTGGCGGCGCTCGCGGCCGCCCCCGGGCGCGTCGGGATCGACCCGGCGCGGATCGCGGTCATGGGCGACAGCGCGGGCGGCAACCTCGCCACCGTCGCGTGCCTCATCGCGCGCGACCGCCGTCGCGAGGGTCGTGACGCGCCGGCGATCGCGGCGCAGGTGCTCGTCTACCCGGGCGTGGAGATGGTCGAGGTCCTGCCCTCGGAGCGCGCGATCCCCGTCGCCCCGATCCTGTCCGCCGCCGACATCCGCGGCTTCCACGCGCTCTACCTCGGCGACGCCGACGGCACGCACCCCTACGCCTCGCCGCTGCGCGCCGACCTGCGCGGGCTCCCGCCCGCCCTGGTGCAGACCGCCGATCACGACCCGCTGCGCGACCACGGCGAGCGCTACGTCGAGGCGCTCGACGCCGCCGACGTCCCGGTGCGCCACACCCGCTACCTCGGCGCCGCGCACGGCTACGTGGCCACCGGCGGCCTGACCCCGCGCACCTCGCTCCAGGCGGTCGCGGAGATCGGGGCGTTCCTCCGCGCCATGTGAGCAGTTGGCACGGCTATCGCCGTGGCAACTACTCACATGCGGTCCGGGCCCCGGGCTCACGGGGCGGGGCTACCGTGGAGGCCCGTGACCCCCGACCGAGCCGCACCGGTGCGTGCCGTGCTGCTCGGCGGCTGCGCGGGCGTCGTCGGCGTCGCGGCGCACGGCTCGGCCGGCGGGGCGCTCCTCGTCTCCTCGACGACCGTGCTCGTCACCCTCGCGGTCGCGCTGGTCACGGCCGCGCTCGGGACGCGTCCCCAGCACGCGGGCCGGCTCGCGGCGGTGCTCGCCGCCGGGCAGCTCGCGATCCACCTCGTCCAACCGGCCGACGTGCACGCCGGTCACCACGGGGTGCACGCCGTGTCGGACGCGGGGATGGTGCTCGCGCACGTCGCCGTGGCCGTGCTCGTCGCCCTCGGGTTCGCGCACGCCGACCGCGCCCTCGCGCGCACCGCCCGCCGGCGTGCCGCGGCGTGGGCGCGACGCCTCGCCGGCCCGCCGGTCCCGTCGGAGCCGGCGCGCGCGCCGGTGCCCCCGCCGGCGCCCACGGCCCGGCGGCGCCACGCCGTCGTCACCCACCACCCGCGTCGGGGACCGCCGTCGCCGCCCCGGACCGGACGCGCCACCGCGTCCCCGGTCCGCGCCGCGACACCACCCCGACCCGGAAGGACCCCTCCATGCCCACTCCGCGGACCCCGTCCGCCCGTCCCCGCCGCGGCGTCCTCGCCGCCCTGCTGACCGGCCTGCTCGCGTTCTCCGCGCTGCTCGTCACCGCCGGCACCGCGAGCGCCCACGACGTCGTCACCGGCAGCGACCCCGCGGACGGGGCGACCGTCCCGACCGCGCCGACCAGCGTCTCGGTGACCTTCAGCGACGAGCCGCAGGGCAACCTGTCCACGCTGACCGTCGTCGGCCCCGACGGCGCCCACCACGAGGCGGGGCCGACGACCACGCAGGGCCAGGTCGTCTCGGTGCCGGTGGGCCCGCTGCCGCAGGCCGGCCGCTACGAGATCGGCTACCGCATCATCTCGAGCGACGGCCACCCGACGACCGGCTCCGTGTCGTTCGAGCTGACGACCCCGTCGGCGGGCTCGGCAGCCAGCGCGCCCCCCGGCACCGCGGCGGCCGCGCCGGGCGCCGGGACGGACCACTCCGCCCACGCCGGCCACGAGGCCGCCCCGCCGTCGCCCGCCGCGGCGGCCGGTCCCGACGACGCGGGCGGGGGCGTGCCCGCCTGGGTCTTCGTCGTCATCGCGGTGGTCGTCGTCGGTGGCGCCGTCGCGCTCGTGCTGCGCCGTCGGGTCTGAGCCGGGCGCCGAGTCGGACGCTGGACCGGCCCTGAGCCGGACGGGCGAGGGGCACCCCCCTCGGGTGCCCCTCGCCCGCCGCGCCCGGCCACGGCCGCGCGTCGGGGCCGGGAGGCCCTACTCGACGATCTGGACCCGGTCGTTCGGGTTGAGGTGCTCGAAGAAGCGCTTGGCGTCGTCCTCGCCGAGGCGCACGCACCCGGCCGACTCGCGGTCGGTGCTGCCGCCGTGGAACGCGCGGCCCTCGTTGTCGAAGAACACCGCGTACGGCATCGGCGAGCCCTCGTACTCCTGGCTCACGTGGTGCCGTTCCTTGCGCTGGATGATGTAGTCCCCGGTCGGGGTCTCGTGGCCCTCGGCGCCGTGGCTGTTGCGCACCGGGCCGTGGACGACGTCGCCGTCCCCGTCGAGCAGCCAGGCGCGGTTCTCGGAGAGGTCGACGCACGCCTTGATCCGCGCGTCGGTGCACGGCGTACCGCCGACGCCGCCGCCCCCGGCCGGTGCCGCGACGGCCACACCACCCAGCTGGAGCGCTCCGAGACCGATCGTGGCCACCGAGACCGCGAACCGACCGGACGGCACCCCGCGCTGCGTCCCCCTGCGATGCCTGCCCGCCATACGTCCTGCCCCTCGCTCACGTCCGCGCGGCTCCCACACCGCGCGATCCGACGGGCACAACGAGGCAGTCACGACGGGGTCACGGACCGTTTCCGGTGGTCCGGAGCACGTCACCGGAACCGGTTCGGCGCACAACCTCTGTGGGTTCCGGACGTCGTGGACACAGCGCGTTCAGCGCTAGGGACGATTCACCCACACGATTCCGCCGCGCGGACGAAGGCGTCGAAGACTTGATCGCTGAACAGGATGAACTGTGCCGCGCGCACGGCACTCTCGGTGGTCCGCACGGTCGTCACGGCGATCCGCGCGGCGTCGGCGAGCGGCCACCCGTACACGCCCGCCGACACCGCGGGGAACGCGACGGTCCGCGCGCCGACCTCGTCGGCCACCCGCAGCGACTCCCGGTACGCCGAGGCCAGGAGCTCCGAGCGGTCCTCGCTCTTCGCGTACACCGGGCCGACGGTGTGGATGACCCAGCGCGCCGGCAGCCGCCCCGCCGTGGTGGCGACGGCCTGCCCGGTCGGCAGGCCGTCGGGCAGCGTGGTGCGCCGCAGCTCGCGGCACGCCTCGAGGATGTCCGGCCCGCCGGCGCGGTGGATGGCGCCGTCGACGCCGCCGCCGCCGAGGAGCCCGGAGTTCGCGGCGTTGACGACGGCGTCGACCTGCGCGGCCGTGATGTCGCCCCGGTGCAGCGTGATCTCCGGCGTGCCCATGCGCGCCAGGTACCCGCCGTGGCGGCCGGCCACGACCGTCCCTGACACCATCGCCGTGTGAGCGACACGCGCATCGAGGTCACCGACACCGTCGACGCCCCCGTCGAGCGGGTCTTCGCCCTGCTCGCCGACCCCGACCGGCACCCCGACCTCGACGGCAGCGGCACCGTCCACGCCTCGCACACCCACCTCGCGATCACCGAGGTCGGCGACGTCTTCGTCATGGAGATGGAGCACCCCGCGCGCGGGCGCTACCGGGTCGAGAACCACGTGGTGCGCTACGAGGAGGACCGCGCGCTCGCCTGGACGCCCGCGGCCGTCGGCAAGCCGCCGTCGGGGCACGTGTGGGGCTGGGAGCTGGCGTCGGACGGTGGCGACCGGACCGTCGTGACGCACTACCACGACTGGGCGGACCTCTCCGACCCCGAGATCCTCGGGCGTGTCCGCGAGGTCTCGGCCGACGACATGCGCTCGACGATCGCCAACCTCGCGGCCGCCCTCGCCTAGGTGCGCTGTCGCGCTCGTGAGCAGAGAGAAGTGCTCCAGCACTTCCCTCTGCTCACCTGCCCGGAGGGCACAGGGCGTCGAAGTCGTCGCCCGGTGGGGCCTCGAGGTCGTGGCGGGTGCCGTCGGGGCCGGTGAAGCCCAGGCGCCAGGCGTGCAGGGCGGTGCGGGTGGCCGGGTCCTTCTCGAACAGCGGGTCGCCGACGAGGGCGTGGCCGATCCAGGCGAGGTGGACGCGGATCTGGTGGCGGCGGCCGGTCGCCGGCGTCACCGCCAGCATGGTCCGGTCCTCGCCGCGGCGGAGCACCTCGAACGTCGTCGTCGACGGGTAGACGTCACCGGGCAGCACCGCGTCGTCGGGCACCGACCACACGTCGTCGGTGCACGTGATCGCCTCGCGCGGGGCGGCGATCCGCACCCGGTTCTTGCGGCCCACCGACAGCGGGAGCTCGATCGTGCCCCGCTCGGGCAGGCCGGTGCCGGACGCGACGGCGAGGTAGGTCTTGGCGACGGTGCGGTCGGCGAACTGGCGCGTGAGGTCGCCGTGCGCCTGGAGGCGGCGCGCGAAGAGCACGATCCCCGAGGTCACCTTGTCGATGCGGTGGGCGGGCCAGAGCGTCTCGCCGGCGTCGCGCGCCAGGCGGACGAGGTCGGTGTCGTGGCGCTCGCCCATCACCGACCAGCCCGCCGGCTTGTCGAGGACGAGCAGGTCGTCGTCGCGCAGCAGCTCGCGACCGGCGCGCACCTCGTCCCAGGTGCTCACGCCTCGTCGAGGCCCAGCGCGTCGAGCAGGGTGCGCAGCTTGACCCCGGTCTCGGCGAGCTCGTCGGCCGGCCGCGACGCGGGCACGATCCCCGCGCCCGCCCACAGCCGGACGCGGTCGCCCTGGACCTCGCCGCAGCGCAGCGCCATGACCCACTCGCCGTCGCCGCGGGCGTCGGTCCAGCCGACGGCGCCGGTGTAGAAGCCGCGGTCGAACGGCTCGATCTCGGTGATCGCGGTGTGGGCGGCCGCGCGCGGCACCCCGCAGACCGCGGGGGTCGGGTGGAGGGCCTGGGCGAGGTGCAGCGCCGAGGTGTCGCGGTCGGTCGCGCGGGCGCGCACGGTGGTGGACAGGTGCCAGAGGGTCGGGGTGCGGACCAGCGACGGCGCGGCGGGCACCTCGAGGTCGTCGACGACGGGACGCAGGCGCTCGGCGACGTCGGCGACGACGAGCGCGTGCTCGTGGCGGTCCTTCGCCGACGCGAGCAGCGCCTCGCCCCGGCGGCGGTCCTCCTCGGGGTCCGACGAGCGCGCCGCCGAGCCGGCGAGCGGGTTCGCGGTGACCGTCGCGCCGCGCCGCGAGAGCAGCAGCTCCGGGCTCGCGCCGAGCAGCGTGCGCGGCGTCCCCGCGCGCTCGGGCGGGAGGTCGACGGCGAACAGGTAGCTGCGCGGGTCGCGGCGCGCGAGCTCGCGCAGCATCGGCACCGCGTCGACCGGCCCGTCGGCGACGACCTCGAGCGCCCGGGCGAGCACCACCTTGTCCAGCCCGCCGGCCGCCATGCGCGCGAGCGCCTCGGCGACCATCGCCTCGTAGGCCGCGGGGGCGGGGATCGGGCGGGCGGTGCCGGCGACGGGCGAGCCGCCGGGGCCGGCGACGAGGACCGCGCCGAGGGGGTCGGCGCGCTCGACGTGCTCGGGGACGACGAGGTGCGCGTCCGCCGCGGGGTCGAAGGGCAGCGCGCCCACCGCGACCGCGTCGTCACCGAGGTCACGGAGGCACCGCAGGACCGCGTCGGCGTCGCCGGGGGGCAGACCGGTGAGGACGCCACGGGTGCGCAGGGAGCCGGCGGGCCCGGAGAACCAGGAGCCGCTGCCCGGGGTCCAGGAGCGGAGCAGCCGTACCGGGTCGGCGACGCCGAGCGGCGCGCGCGCAGCCGGGCTGGTGCTCGTCACGTCTCGCTCCCGTCCGCGGGGGGCCGCTGGTGTGCAGCTCTCGGTGGCATCGTGGTCCACGGCACCGGACGGTGCCTGTCGGGCCTGTCCGGGATGTCCCGGACACCATCCACCCTCCGCTCGTGGTGACAGACGGTCCAGCCGGGGAGGGCGTGACACGCCGCACCGTCATACTCTGGGTATGTGACGACCCAGGGGGAGGTCCCGTCCGTGACCACCGACCAGGCGGAGCCGCGCACCACGCCCTTGCCCCTGCCCCGCTGGCGGGCGGACCTGCGCCTGGGCTCGCGGATCGTCGCGATGCGCGCGGGCGGGCTCGCGCTGGCCGTCCGCGGCGATCCCGTCGCGCGCCTCATGCACAAGCCCTGGCGCCTCGATCCGTACCCGACCTACGCGCGCCTGCGCGCCACCGGCGCCGCGACCGGCGGGGTGGCCCGCAGCCGCACCGGCATCCGGGCCGTCGCCAGCCACGAGGCCTGCACGGCCGTGCTGCGCGACCGCCGCTTCGGCGTGCGGCTGGCGGACGGGCGGATGCCGTTCGACCCCACCGACGACGCGAGCACCGCCTCCAGCCACGACCCCACCGACCCCGGCACGGCGCTGATCGAGCCCATCGACCTCTCCCTGCTCGGTCTCGACGCCCCCGACCACACCCGGCTGCGCCGCCTCGCCCAGCCGACGTTCGCGCCGAAGCGCCTCGCGCAGTACCGCGAGACCGCCCGCGCCGTCACCGGCCGCCTGCTCGACGCGGCCCCGACCGACGCCCCGTTCGACCTGGTCGGCGCGCTCGCCGCGCCGCTGCCGATCAGCGTCATCTCCGAGCTGCTCGCGATCCCCGACGTCGACACCCCGCGCTTCGCCGCCTGGGGCCGCGTGGTCGGTGCCGCGCTCGACGGCGTCCGCTCGGTGCGCCACGCCCACGCCCTCTCCCGCGCCACCGCGGACCTGCGGGCCCTGTTCGCCGACCTCGTCGAGCGCCGCCGCGCCGACCCGGGCGAGGACGTGATCTCGCAGCTCGTGCACGCGCTCGACGAGGGCCAGCTGACGCTCGACGAGCTGGTGTCGCTGGCACAGCTGCTGCTCATCGCCGGGTTCGAGACGACGACCAACCTCGTCGGCAACGCCGTGCGCGCGCTGCACACCTCGGGCCCGTGGGAGGACCTCGTCGCCGACCCGGCCCTCGCGGCGGGTGTCGTCGAGGAGACCCTGCGGTGGGACCCGCCGGTGCAGCTCACGGCCCGGTTCGCGCACGAGGACGTCGAGATCGGCGGGCAGCGGCTGCGCCGCGACACCGGGGTGCTCGTGCTGCTGGCGAGCGCGGGCCGCGACCCGGCCGCGCACCCGGATCCCGACCGATTCGACCCGCACCGCGAGCAGGCGACCGCACACCTCGCGTTCTCCGGCGGCGCGCACTACTGCCTCGGCGCGGCGCTGGCGCGCATGGAGGGCGAGGTGGCCCTGGAGATGCTCGCCGAGCGGCTGCCCCGCCTGCGCCCGGCCGGCCGGTTCGTGCCGCGCGTCGCGACGGTCCTGCGCGGGCCCCGGCGCTTCGGCGTCCGCGCCGACTGATCGCGCGCTACCGTTCCCGCGTGCCCGAGCTGCCCTCGATCTCCCACGTCGCGCTGTCGGTGACCGACCTCGCCACCAGCCTGCCCTGGTACCAGCGGCTGTTCGGCGTCGAGCCGGCGATGACGCTGTCCGACGGCCCGTTCGAGCGGAAGGTGTTCGCGCTGGCCGGCGGCCAGCTCTTCGGGCTCACCGCCCACCACGGCGCGCGCTCCGGCGACCGCTTCGACGTCGTCGCGCCCGGCCTCGACCACGTCGGCTTCGCCTGCGCCGACCGCGCCGAGGTCGCCGCGTGGCAGACCCACCTCGACCTCATCGGCGTCGCGCACGGCGGCGTCGTCGAGGCCGACTACGGCTGGGCCCTGTCGTTCACCGACCCCGACGGCAACGCGCTGGAGTTCTTCGCCCTCGCGTCCTGAGGCGCCCACGAGAGGGACCGGCGCACCACGACACCCCTCCCGGCCACACCCTCTCTTCGGCCAGTCCTCGGTTGTCGCAGGACTAGTGCGACAACGCTTCACCTGCGACACACTCGGGGACGCCACCCGACCGGGTGGCCCGCCGAGGCTGGGGGGTGACGCGTGGAGCCGCACACCGGGCTCGTCGCCATGCACATGAGCGACGGGATCGTGGACGCGCCGACGTCGGTGATCTTCGGGTTCGTGGCCGTGCTCGGCCTCGCCGTGTGCGTCGCGCGCGCCCGGCGCGACCTCGACGACCGCACCGCCCCGATGGCCGGGCTCGTCGCGGCGTTCGTCTTCGCCGTCCAGATGCTGAACTTCCCGATCCTGCCCGGGGTCAGCGGGCACCTGCTCGGCGGCGCGCTCTGCGCGATCCTCGTCGGGCCCTACGTCGGCGCGATCTGCGTGTCGATCGTGCTGCTGCTCCAGGCGCTGCTCTTCGCCGACGGCGGGCTCTCCGCGCTCGGCACGAACATCACGAACATGGCCCTGCTCGGCACGTTCGTCGGCTACGGCGTGGCCGTCGCGATGCGCCGGATCGCGACGCGCAGCCGCGGCGGGCTGGTGCTGACGGCGTTCGTCGCGGCCTGGGTGAACACCGTCGTCGCGTCGCTGGGCTTCGTCCTCGAGTACGCGATCGGCGGCGAGGGCCTCGCGCTCGGCACCGTGATCGGGCTGATGGCGGGCTTCCACGCGCTGATCGGGATCGGCGAGGGGATCATCACCGCGCTCACCGTCGGCGCCGTCGCGTCCGTGCGCCCCGACCTCGTCTACCTGACGCGCTCCGCCGCCCCGTCGCTGACGATCAAGGGAGTCTCCGCGTGACCAGCCCTGGATCGGGTCGAGCTCCGCGGCGCTCCGTCTCCCGGCTCCCCGTCGCCTTCTACGCCGGCTTCCTCGTCGTGGCCCTGCTCCTGGCCGGGGTGATGTCCTACGCCGCGAGCGGCAGCCCGGACGGCCTGGACGCGGTGACGCAGACCGGCTGCGAGCTCGACGAGGCCGGCGAGCCGGTCGGCGGGCGGTGCATCGCCCAGAACGCGGGCGAGCACGCCACCGCCGGGAGCCCGCTCGCCGACTACGCCGTCGGCGGCTCCGAGGGCACCACCGGCATCGCGGGCGTCATCGGCGTGCTCGCGACGCTCGTCGTGGCCGGCGGGCTGTTCTGGGTGCTGCGCGGGAGACGCAGCGGAACCGGGCTCGACCCGGGCGACGGGCGCGGCCTGCGCGACGAGCCCTCCAGCCGGGTCGAGTAGCGGTGGCCGCCGGACACGCGCACCCGCTCTACCGCGCCGGCGACTCGGTGGTCCACCGGTTGCCGGCGCACGTCAAGATCGTCGTCGCCTTCCTGTTCGTGCTCGCGGTGGTGGCGACGCCGCGCGAGGCGTTCGCGGTCTTCGGGCTGCAGTTCCTGCTGCTGGTGGGCGTGTGGATCGCCGCCCGCATCCCGCCCGGCTGGCTCGCGACGCGCGCGCTGATCGAGGCGCCGTTCGTCGTGCTCGCGGTGCTGCTGCCGTTCTTCGCCGACGGCCCGCGGGTCGAGTGGTGGGGGATGTCGCTCGCGGTGGACGGCCTGCTCGCGGGCTGGAACATCCTGGTCAAGGGCACGCTGGGCGTGCTGGTGTCGGTGACGCTCGCCGCGACGACCCCGCTGCGCGACCTCGTCTCGGGGCTCTCGCGGCTGCGGGTGCCGTCGATGGTGTGCGTGATCGCGACGCTGATGCTGCGCTACCTCGAGGTGATCGTCGCCGAGGCCCGGCGGATGCGGCTGGCCCGCATCTCGCGGGGCCACGACCCGCGCTTCGCCTGGCAGCTCGGGGCGACCGTGCGCTCGGTGGGCGCGCTGTTCCTGCGCTCCTACGAGCGGGGGGAGCGCGTGCACCTGGCGATGCTGTCGCGGGGCTACACGGGGACCATGCCCGCGTTCACCACCGCGCCCGCGTCGGCGGCGACGTGGTCGGTGGCCCTCGTGCCGGCGATCGCGGCGGCCCTGCTCGCGCTGTCCGGATACTGGGTGGCGTGACCGGCAGGGAGACGGAGCGGAGCGGAGCTCGACCCATGGTCGCCAGTCTCGAGGTGTCGGGCCTGGCGTTCGCCTACCCCGACGGTCACCAGGCCCTCTTCGGCGTCGACCTGCGCATCGAGCGCGGCGAGCGCGTGGCGCTGCTGGGCCCCAACGGCGCGGGGAAGACGACGCTCGTGCTGCACCTCAACGGCGTGCACCGCGCCGGGGCCGGCACGGTGCGCGTCGGCGGGCTCGAGGTCACGCGCGAGAACGTCCAGGAGATCCGCCGGCGGGTCGGCATCGTCTTCCAGGACCCCGACGACCAGCTGTTCATGCCGACCGTCGGCGACGACGTCGCGTTCGGGCCGGCGAACTTCGGGGTCACCGAGCCGGAGCTCTCGCTGCGGGTCAAGGAGGCGCTCGACGCCGTCGGGGTCGCCGAGCTCGCCGACCGCTCCCCCATGCACCTCTCCGGCGGCCAGCGGCGCCGCGCCGCGCTGGCGACGGTGCTGGCGTGCGACCCGGAGATCCTCGTGCTCGACGAGCCGTCGACCCACCTCGACCCGGTCGCGCGCCGCGAGCTCGCGGAGGTGCTGCTCGGGCTGGAGCGGACGATGCTCATGGTCACCCACGACCTGCCCTACGCCCTGCAGCTCTGTCCGCGCTCGGTGGTGATCGACGGCGGCGTGGTGGTCGCCGACGCCCCGACCCGCGAGCTGCTCGCCGACGCGGACTTCCTCGCCGCTCACCGCCTGGAGCTGCCGTTCGGGTTCGCGCCGGGCTGACCCCGTGCCACGCTCGCGGCCATGGACCTCGACGACTTCCGCGAGCGCGCGGCCGGCGAGCAGTTCCTCGTCGTCGTGTCGACGGCCCGGGCGGACGGGTCGATCCAGTCGAGCGTCGTCAACGCCGGCGTGATGGACCACCCGGTGCACGGCACGCCGGTCCTGGCGCTGGTGGCGGCGGGCGGGTCGGTGAAGCTCGCGAACCTGCGCGCGCGACCGTGGACGACGATCACGGTCCGGTCCGGGTGGCGGTGGACCACGGTGGAGGGCGCCGCCGAGATCGCGGGCCCCGACGACCCGCTCGCCGGCGTCGACGACGTCCCGGCGCTGCTGCGCGAGGTCTTCGTGGCGGCCGGGGGACAGCACGACGACTGGGTCGAGTACGACGAGACCATGGCCCGCGAGCGCCGGGCCGCGGTGCTCGTCACCCCGAGCCGGGTCTACGGGGTCTAGGTGCGCTTCGCGCTCGTGAGCACCCTCGCGGGCCGTAGCACCGAAAGTGCTCACCTGCGCGGAGCGCACCAGGTGTAGGCGAGCGCCTCGTCGGGGCCCAGGCGGCGCCAGCGCTCGCGCAGGTCGCGGAGGTCGGTCAGCGCCGCGGCGACCTGCTCGGCGGTGAAGGGGGCGCGGCCGGTCTCGGTGATGCCCCAGGCCTCGTCGAGCTCCGTGACCACCACCGGGGCGCGTCGGTCGATGCCCTGCGCGAGCACGCCGACGACGACCTCGGCGAGCCGCAGGTCCCGGGCGTGGTCCCGGCGCACGCGGTCGGACACCGTGTACCGGTCGTGGCGCGGCTTCCCGCCGATGATCTCCAGGCTGTCGAACAGCGCGCCGGCCCGGATCGAGCCCCAGAGCCCGCGCGCCATCCCGAGCGCGCGCTCGCCGAGGAGGTGGACGGCGTCGTGCGGGACCGTGCCGGTCCGGTCGTAGGAGCGCAGCCGCAGCCGCAGGCCGTCCCCGCGGTCGATGTCCGCGAGCGATCCGCCGTCGGGGCGCCGGGTGAACGCGACGTGCACGCCGCCATCGGACCACGGGCGCGCGCCGGCCTCACTCCGTTTTCGGGTCCTGCGGCGCGCCGGCGAGCGAGGACAGCGTGCGCACGACGTGCCCTTCCACGGCGTCACGACCCAGCCCGAGCCCGGTGAGCGTCCCGGCGCCGTCCTCCTGCTCGAGCAGCGCGAGCAGGATGTGCTCGGTGCCGACGTAGTTGTGGCCGAGGCGCAGGGCCTGGCGGAACGTCAGCTCCAGCGCCTTCTTGCAGGCCGCGTCGAACGGGATCAGCGCCCCGATCTCCGACGCCTTCGGCGGCAGGGTGCCGACCAGGGTGCGGCGCACCGTCTCCGGCGAGACGTCGAGCGCCTTCATGGTCAGGACGGCCAGCGACTCCGGCTCGTGGAGCAGCCCGAGCGCGAGGTGGGCCGGCGTGATCTCGGCGTTGCCCGCGGAGCGGGCCTCCTCCTGGGCGGCGACGACGACGTTGCGGGCGCGCGGGGTGAAGCGTCCGAAGCCCTCCTCCATGTCGATGTCGCCGCTCGCGCCCTTGGGCACGAACCGCTTCTGGGCGGCCTGCTTCGTGACGCCCATGCGCTTGCCGATCTCGGTCCAGGACGCCCCGGAGCGTCGGGCCTGGTCGACGAAGTGGCCGATGAGGTGGTCGGCGACCTCGCCGAGGTGCTCGGCGGCGAGCACGGCGTCCTGGAGCTGCTCGAGGGTGTCGGTGTGGACCGAGGTGATCGCGTTGATGAGGTCGTCGAGTCGGACGGGGGTCGGGGACGTGTCGGCCATGCGTCTACCTTAGGTTGACGAACCCGGTTTTCGTCAACCTTGGATTGACGCTTGCCCCTCCCACGGTGTGAGGTCCTAGCGTCCCCGTCGTGGCCGAGGGACGGACGGTGGGCGAGCTGGCGGAGGCCACCGGGCTCTCGGTGCGCGTGCTGCGGCACTGGGACGAGCGCGGGGTGGTCTCGCCCTCGCGCACCCCGGCCGGCCACCGCCTCTATTCGCCCGCCGACGTCGTCCGGCTGCACCGCGCGATCACCCTGCGCGCGCTGGGCCTGCGCCTCGAGCAGGTCGCGGCCCTGCTCGACGGCGTCGACCCCGACCCGGCCGCGACGCTGCGGGCGCACCTGGCCGGCCTCGACGCCGACCTGCGGCGGCGCCGGACGGTCCGGGACCGCCTCGGCGCGGTCCTCGGCGAGGCCGCGGGTGGCGCCCCCGACGACGTCCTGTCCACCGTGCTCCGGGAGATGACCATGATCGGGTCCTACGTCCACGGCTTCCACGCGAGCGAGGCGACCCGCCTGCGCGACCAGGCCGCGACGCTCGCCGACCTGCTCCACGACGGCGTCTCGTTCCCCGACGGCGCCCACGTCCTCGAGCCCGGCTGCGGCGTGGGCGCGCAGACGGTCGTGCTCGCCGCCCGCAGCCCGGGCGCACGGTTCACGGCCCTCGATCGCGAGCCCGGCCAGGTAGCCGCGGCGCGCGCCCGCGTCGAGGCCGCCGGCATCGGGGAGCGGGTCGACGTGCGGGTCGGCGATGTGCACGACCCGCCCGGACCCGTCGACCACGTCGTCGTGTTCTTCCTGCTCGAGCACCTCCCCCACCCGGTGGAGGCGCTGCGCGCGCTGCGGGGCGCGCTGCGTCCCGGCGGGACGATCACCGTCGTCGAGGGTGACCACGGCGCCACCGCCTTCCACCCCGACAGCGCCGACGCGCGGGCGGTGATCGCGTGCCAGGAGGTGCTCCAGCGCCAGGCCGGCGGGGACGCCGGGATCGGCCGCCGGCTCGCCCCGCTGCTCGCGGACGCCGGGTTCGACGACGTGCGCGTCGAGCCCCGCACCGCCCACGCCCACGCCGGACGCCCCGACCTCACCGACAGCCTCGTGCGCCGGACCTTCACCCCGATGGTCGCCGGCGTGCGCGAGCCGGCCCTCGCGGCCGGGCTGATCACGCCCGAGCGCTTCGACGCCGGCGTCCGCGACCTCTTGCGCACCGCCGAGCCCGGCGGGACCTTCAGCTACACGTTCTTCCGCGCCGTCGGCACCAGGTCGGCGTCCACGAGGTCGGTGAGCCCGACGAACCCGAGCCGGGCGTAGAGCGCGTTGCTCGTGGCGTTCGCGAGGTCGGTGAACAACAGGACCTCGTCGGCGCCCCGTGCCCGCGCCTGCTGCGCCGCGGCCGCGGTGACCGCCGCACCGTGCCCGCGACCGCGGTGCCCCGGACGCGTGTAGACGGGGCCGATCCGGGCGGTCCCGAGCACCACCGGCGACGCCGACGCGTACCCGACCGGCTCGTCGCCGGGCACCGCGACCACCACTCGGGACTCGTCGATCGCGGCGTCCAGCGCGGCGCGCTGTGGCGGTGGATCGTGCGGGGTGGCCTGGTGGTGGAACTCCTGGAGCCACGACCAGAGCAGGTCGCGATCGGCGTCGCCCGCCGGCCGCGTGGGGGTGGGGGCGGCCGGCAGCCGCAGGCGCGCGAGGCGGTGCAGCCGCTCGGTGACCACGGCCTCCCAGGTCGCGTCCCAGGCCGCGGCCAGCTCGGCGACGCTCCCGGGCGGGGCGAGCACGCGGTGGGGGCACGGCCGCTGGGCCGCCCACGCGACGGCGGCCCCGGGCGGCAGGGCCGAGACGACCGGCCGGTGCCGCGGGGTGTGGACGACGACCGCGGAGGCCCCGACCCCGTCGTCCCACCAGGCCAGCGCGCTGGGCCCGCCGAACGCCTCCCGCCCACGGCGGCGCAGGGTGTCGACGATGGTCAGCTCCACCGTGCAGGCGACGCGGTGCGCCGCGAGGAACCCCGCGGCCGCGGCCCAGAACTCGTCGACGTCGTCGGTGACCGTCCAGCCCATGGTCCGAGGATCCCGGGGCTGTCGAGGGTCAGGGGATCCAGAACCGCAGCGTCGCGGGCGCCCCGGCGCCGTGTGGGCGCGACGCCGGCCAGCCGGGGTCGGGCTGCCCGCCGCAGCGGGTGATGACGGCGAGCGAGCCGGGGTTGTCCTCGCGGCACGTCACGAGGACGGGCCCGACGCCGCGGGCGCGCAGCAGCGCGACGCTGCGGCGCAGGATCGCGGTGGCGTGGCCGCGGCGCCGCTCGCCGGGCAGGACCGCGTAGCCGACGTGCCCGCCCTCGACGCACAGGGTGTCGTTGAGCATGTGCCGGATCGAGGTCCGGCCGACGACCCGCCCGGCGACCTCGGCGTAGAGGAAGGTCATGGGCACCCGGCCCGGCGGCAGGTCGAGGCCGCGCTGCTCGCGGTCGAGGCGGTCGAGGTAGGCCAGCCAGGGCTCGCCGTCGGGCCAGAGCCCGAAGTCGAAGCCCTCGGGCGCGAGCGCGGCCTGCGCGTCGCGGGCGACCGGCTCGTCGGACGGGCGCGGGGCGCGCAGGACCAGGTCGTCGGGGCCCGCGGCGGGGCTGGCGTCGGGGCTCGCGTCGGGGCTCGCGTCGGGGTGGGCGTCGGCCACGTCCCCAGCCTGGCCCGGCCGCTCCCGCACGGCACGCCGAGGGTGAAGTGGCCCACGACCCGCCGGGCACCAGGGCGGGATCGGGGGACGATGGAGGTCCCGACGAAGGAGACCCGCGGTGTCCGCGACGCCCACGGACCAGTCCCCCGACACCCACACCGACGTCACGCGGCACCTCGCCAACCTCCGCGACGTGGGCGGGCTGCCGACCCGCGACGGTGGGCGCACCCGCCCGGGCGTGCTGTGGCGCGCCGACGCCCCGCTCGCCGGCGACGACACCGTCGGGCCCGGCGGTCTCGCGTGGCCGCCCGGCAGCGTCGTCGACCTGCGCAACCCCGCCGAGCTCCGCGACCCGCACCCGCTGCCCGCCCTCGGCGCCGAGCTGACGTCCCTGCCGCTCGTCGAGTCCCTGGCGCCGGCCGAGCAGGCCCGCGGGCGCCGCGGGGAGCTGGGCGTCGACGAGCTCTACCTGCTGCTCGTGCGCATCGGCGAGGCGTGGCTGCCCCAGCTGTTCCGGGTCGCGGCGTACGGTCCGGGCCCGGTGCTCGTGCACTGCGCCGCGGGCAAGGACCGCACCGGCGTCGCCGTCGCCCTGCTGCTGCGCGCGGCGGGCGTCGACCGCGCCACCGTGGCCGCCGACTTCGCCGCCACCAACGAGCACCGCGTCGCCCTGCGCGACCGTCTCGTGGCCCAGGGCGCGCTCGACCCGGGCGTCGAGGCGAGCCGGATCGGGGTGACGCCCGAGCACCTCGAGCCGGTGCTCGACCTCGTCGACGACGACCCGCGTGCCCCGCTGCGCGAGGCCGGCGTGCCCGACGCGGACGTCGACGCCTGGCGCGCTCGGCTGGTCGACGGACAGTCCTAGGGCCATCCGGTCGCACCGCGCCGGCACGCTGTGCCGGGCCACAACGGCGCCGTCGTGATCTCTGTGCGCGGGCACAGTGCCCGGCCGGGCTGCGGGCCGAAGACTGGGAGGTACGCCGGGCGGTCGGTCCGGTGGCGCCGAACCAGCTCGAGGTGACGACGATGGAGACCCCGACGACGTGCCCGTGCTGCGGGGTCGTGGTCATGCCCCGCGAGATGTCCTACGACTTCGACGGCGAGACCGTCGCGTCGCTGACGCGCGAGGTGGCCTACCTGCGCGCCACCGTCGCCCGCCTGCGCGGCGTCGCCCGGCCCACGGTGCTGCCGCTGCCGCGCACCGGCCAGGCCCTCGACGCCGACGCCCGCCCCGAGGCCGTCAGCGCCTGACCCGCCCGCCGGCCGCGGCGCGCAGCCGCGCGAGCGCGGTCGCCGGGTCCGGCCCTGGCCAGCGCACGACGACGCCCTCGACGAGCTCGGCGGCCTCGGCGACCAGGTCCGCGGCCAGCGCCAGGCCCGTGTGCGCGGCGTCGGGTCCGTCGCCCGCGCGGCGCATCGGCTCGACCACGGTGTCGGGCACGACGACGTCGGGCACCTCGTGGCGCAGGTGCTCGGCCTGCGCGTAGCCCGTCAGCGCGCCGACCGACGCGAGCACCGGCACGCGACGCCCGGCCGCCTCGAGGGTCTCGACGACCGCCCGCAGCCCCTGCAGCTCGAACACCGGCCGCGTCACGAGGAACTCCGCGCCGGCCTCCACCTTCGCGACGGCCCGCTCGGCCTCGTGCGCGAGGTCGTCGGCGCCGGGGGTGACGCGCGCGCCGAGACGGAACGCGGTCGGCGTGCCCAGCTCCGCGCCGTCGGCGTCGACCCCGCGGTTGAGCCCGGCGGCGAGCCGCAGCAGCGCGAGACCGTCGACCTCCCACACGCCGTCGCGCACCGCCTGCTCCGCGTGCACCGGCGGGTTGCCCGTCTCGCACACGAGCGTGCGCAGGCCCAGCGCGTGCAGCCCGAGCAGGTCGGCCTGCAGCGCGAGCAGGCTCGTCTGCCAGCTCGTGACGGTGAGCGCGGTGTCGACGTCGACGCGGTCGTGCAGGTGCACCCCGAGCGCGGCGGTGCTCGTGCTCGCGCGCCGCGTCCGCGACCGGCTGACCCACAGCACCGACGCGCCGCCGGCGACGGCGCGGCGGGCCCGGGCGAGGTGCTCGTCGGGACCGCCCGCGCCGGCGACCTCGGCGGCGACGAGGAAGCCGCGACCCGAGCGGCGCGGCTGCAGCCAGCGCTCGACCGCGCCGCGCCCGGGGCCGGCGCCGTCGGCGGTGTCCTCGGGGACGGGCGCGGGCACCGACAGCCGCGCGGACCGGCGCGGCGCCGGCAGGGCGTCGGCGTCCGGCGGGCTCGCGGGCGGGGACCAGGCGTCGTGGGTGGTCAGGGCCCGCGCGGCCGCCGCGATGTGCTCGGGCGTCGTGCCGCAGCAGCCCCCGACGAGGCGCGCGCCGGCCTCGACGTAGCGCAGCACGTAGCGCGCGAAGTGCTCGGCGTCGCCGGCGAAGCGCACGCTGCGGTCGGCGACGACGTGCGGCAGGCCGGCGTTCGGCTGGGCGGAGAGCACCGGCCCGTCGGTCGGCCCCATCCGGCGCACGACGTCGAGCAGGCCCTGGGGCCCGAGCGTGCAGTTGGTCCCGATCGCGACCGCGCCCGCCCCGGCCAGGCGCGCGACGACCTCGGCGGGCGACTCGCCAGCCGCGGTGACGTGGCCCGCGTCCTCGTCGACGAACGTGGCCTGCGCGACGACGGGCAGGTCGGTCACCTCGCGCACCGCCCGGACGGCGGCGAGCAGCTCGTCCGCGCGGCTGAACGTCTCGAGCACGACGAGGTCGACGCCGCCCTCGACGAGCGCCTCGACCTGCTCGCGGACCGCGGCCGCGGCGCGCGCGGGGTCGGTCGGCGCGGTCTGGCCGGGCGGGGTCACGGGCGACACGGACCCCCCGACCCAGGCCGGGCGCCCCGCCCCGTCGCGCACCGCCCCGGCCAGACGGGCGCCCGCCAGGTTGATCTCGCGGACGCGGCGGGCGAGACCGTGGCGCTCGAGGCGGGGACGCGAGGCCGCGAAGGTGTGGGTCTGCAGGACGTCGGCGCCGGCGGCGAGGTAGCGCTCGTGCAGCGCCGTGACCAGCTCCGGCGCGAGGACGCAGAGCTCCGCCCCGTGGCCCTCGGCCCGTCCGCCGCTCGCCCGCGCCAGCGTGCCCATCGCGCCGTCGGCGAGCAGCACCCGGCGCGCCAGGGCGTCGGCGAAGGACTCGCTCACGCCTCCATCTCCCCGAGGATCTCCAGGGCCACCTGCGCGGCGAGGCGGTCGCGGTAGGCGTCGAGGTCGAGCCCGCTCTGCTCCTCGGCGCGGCGCAGCCGGTAGCCGACGGTGTTCGGGTGGACGTTGAGGGCCTTCGCGACGCGCTGCGGGCTGCCGTCCTCGAGGAAGTAGCGGGCCAGGGTGCGCAGCAGCTCGGCGGTGCGCTCGGAGCGGTCGGTCGCGAGCCGGCCGAGCACCTCGTGGGCGAAGGCGCGGGCGGCCTCGGGGTCGGGGATCTGGAGCAGCAGGCGGTGCACGCCGAGGTCGTCGAAGCGCAGCACCCGCCCGGTGCGCCCGAGGCGGCGGGCGGCGACGAGGGTCCGCCGGGCCTGGTCGTAGGAGGCGGCGATCTCCGTCGCCTCCCGGACGGGGCCGCCGACGGCCACGGTCACCGGCCAGTGCGCGTCCGGGTCGGGCACGCGGCCGCGGGCGAGCCGGCGCGCGCAGGCGGCCCCGACGGCGGCCGGATCGTCGGGCTCGGGGACGACGGCGACGGTCTCGCTGTCGCGGACGACGGTCAGCGCGGTCGGCGCGGCGGCGAGCAGGTGCTCCTCGGCGTCGCCGAGCAGGCTCGCCGGCCCGGCACCGTGCGCGGCGTCGTCGTCGGGCGACACGACGACCACGCGGTGCGCGACCCCCTGGTCGTAGCCGACGTGCTCCGCCCACTGGGCGGCCTGGTCGGCGTCGCGGGCGCGGTCGAGCAGGAGCCCGGAGACGAGGTCGCCGCGCACCTGCCCGGCCGCGGTGGCGAGCACCCGGTCGCGTCCGGCGAGGACGCCCACCACGGTCGCGGCGTGCTCGGCGACCAGCAGCAGGACGTCGTCGCCGGCGAGGGCGTCGGGGCGGCGGTGACGGGCGGCGCTGTCCTCCTCGGCGAGCACGAACGCGGGCACCTCGCGGCCGAGCAGCACCGGGGCGACGACCTGCACGAGGTGCCCGGCGCCGGGGACCCGCAGCGCGCGGCCGGCGCTCGCGGCGACGTCGAGGGTGCGCGGCCAGACGGCGGTGCGGGCCTCGCCGCGGACGAGGGAGGACGCCTCGGCCGGGCCCGTGCCCGGTGCGGCCGCGGCGAGCACCTCGCCGGCCGGACCGACGACGGCGGCGAGCACCCCGAGCTCGCCGGCCATCACCGCCGTCACCGCCTGGGCGTCCGCGGCGGGCCCGGCGACCAGCCCCGAGAGCCGGCGGTAGAGCCCGACGAGCCCGCGGGGCCCGGCGGCCCGGTCGGTGTCCGGACGTGCCGGGGCGATCGCCCGCGCCTGGCCCGTCGTCACCCGCTCATCCTGCTACGCGGCGCCGTCGCGTGCGTCCCGTCGTCGGCGGCGCCGCGGGACCCCGCGCGGCCGGGCACCCCCGAACGGGTCATGATCGGGGCCCCCACACCGACCCGGGAGGACCCGTGACCGACCCGTCCGGCAGGGCGCCGCGCATCGCCGTCGTCTTCTACTCCGCGACCGGGAACGTGGCCGCGCTCGCCGAGGCCCTCGCCGAGGGCGCGCGGGAGGCGGGCGCCGAGACCCGCGTGCGGCCGGTCGCCGAGCGCGCGCCGCGCGAGGCGATCGAGGCGAACCGGCGGTGGAAGGCGTGGGTCGACGACAACCCGTACGACACCCTCGCCTCGCTCGACGACCTCGAGTGGGCCGACGGCCTCGCGCTGGGCAGCCCCACGCGCTTCGGCAACAGCGCCGAGCAGCTCAAGGCGTTCCTCGACACGACCGGCGGCCTGTGGGCGCAGGGCAAGCTCGCGGGCCTGGTCGGGACCTCGTTCACCAGCGCCTCGACGGGCCACGGCGGGCTCGAGGCGACCATCCTGTCGATGAACAACGTGCTCTACCACTGGGGCGCGCTCGTCATGCCGCTCGGCTACGCCGCCGACCCGTCGCTGATGTCGTCGGGCAACCCGTACGGCGCGTCCTGGGTGTCGCGGAAGTCCGCCGCGCCCGACGACGGCGCCCTGCAGGCCGCCCGCGTCCAGGGCACCCGGCTCGCGCAGGTGGCCGCGAAGCTGATCACCTGACGAGCCGTACGTGAGTGATTTTCTGAGCTGTAGCGCGGAAGATCGCTCACATGCTGGAGGGGTACGCCGAGGCCGCGGAGGCGGTCACCGGGCTGGTCGAGCGGATACCGGACGACGCGTGGGACGGCCCCGGGCTCGGGGAGTGGGACCTGCGGGCGCTGGTCGGGCACACGAGCCGGTCGTTCGTCACCGTGCTGACCTACCTGGACCGGCCCGCCGAGACCGAGGACATCGACTCGCCGGAGGGCTACTACGCCCTGCTGCCGTCGATGACCGGCGAGGGCCTCGACCAGGCCGCGGTCGCGCAGCGCGGGCGGGACGCGGGCGTCGCGCTGGGCGACGACCCGGCCGCGGCGTTCGCCTCGCTCGCGGAGCGGGCGGTGGCCGCGGCCCGGGCGGCCGATCCCGACATGCTCATCGCGAGCATCGCCGGCGGCCTGCGGGTCGCCTCGTACGTGCCGACCCGCACGATCGAGCTCGTCGTGCACGGGAACGACATCGCGGCCGCCACGGGCCTCGACGTCACCTTCTCCACGCACACGACGACCCAGGTGGCGACGGTGCTCGCCCGCACCGCCGTCCGCCTGGGCCACGGTGGGCTGCTCCTGCGCGCCCTCACCGGCCGCGCCGCCCTCCCGCCGGGGTTCTCGGTGGTCTGAGTCCTCGTGAGCACTTTCCACGCCGATAGCCGTGGAAAGTGCTCACACGGGCGTCAGGCCGCCGAGCCCACCGTGCTGACGAGGTCGTCGAAGCGCGCCGCGAGGTCGAGGTCGATCGCCGTGACGACCTCCTGGCGCTCGGAGCGCGCCCGCACCGTCAGCGAGGTCGGCGTGCGGTCGACGATCCGCAGCCGCTGGCCGGTGTCGCGCTCGACGCCGCGCAGGCGCTCGAGCAGCAGGTCGAGGTGCTCCGAGGGCAGCTCGACGGTGCGCTGGATGCCCGACCGGTCGCCGGACCACGAGGTGAGCTCCTGGGCCAGCACCCGCTCGAGCTCGTCGGCGTCGACCGGCTGCGGCCGCCCCTGCGCGCCCTCCGACGCGGCGTCCGGCGGGAGCGTCGGGCCGCCGCCCTGCAGGTCGGCGGGCACCACGCGCGCGATCCGGTCGCCGAGGTCGGCGTCCTCCGCCGCGAGCTGGCCGGTGACCGCGGTCAGCGCGTAGCGGGCCCGCTCGGGCGGCCAGCCGGTGCGGCGGGCCACCTGCTCGACGAGGTCGGCCTCGCTCGGCGTGCCGCCGTGGCTCGGGTGGTCCACGCCGGACTCCTGCTCGAGCAGGTTCGGCAGGGCCTGCGCGAGGGCGTCGCGGTCGTCGTCGGACAGGTGGTCGGCCAGCGTGGCCAGCACGGCGTCGGCGGCCCGGCGGGCGTCGTCGGTGTCGGCGAAGCCACCTCGGGTGGCCACGCCCGCGAGGAACTCCTGGTGTCGCATGGGCCTGGCCTACCCGTCGGTCCGGGGCGGCACGCCCCTCGTGATCAGCAGAAGGCGGACGGGGTGGCGACGTCACCGGTCCAGACGTAGGCGAGCAGGGCGGGACGGTCGCCGGTCGTCATGGCGTGGGGCTGCCACGGCGCGTGGTGGACGAGGACGCCGGCCGGCCCGGCCCCGTGGAGCCACCGGATCGTGGCGCCCGGCAGGTAGAACTCCTCGGCGGGGTGGTGGTGCGGCGGGTAGTGCACCTGCGGCCCGAGCAGCAGGAGCCCGACCGCGACGTCGTCGCCGGACACCAGCGTGGCGTGGGCGTAGCCGTCGAGGAAGCCGGGGCCGGGCGGCTCGCGGACGTAGGACGCGGTCTGCGTCCACCGCGCGCTCGCGGCCACCGACCCGAGGACGGCGGCGAGCTCGCCGTCCACCTCCTCACCGGCCCGGGCGACGGCGTCGTCGAGGTGGGCGAGCACGGGGAGGTCCCCACCGGCGGTGCCCGCCGGGGCGGCCCCGGACAGGACCCCGTCCAGGGCTCCCGCCTGCCCGGCGTACCCCCGGTCCACCAGCGCCGCCCGCAGCCGCCCGACCAGCACCGCGAGCGGCTCGGACCCCGGCGTCACGCGACCCGGCGGTGGGTGGAGACCGGCATGCGCATCGGTTCGAGCATCGCCCTCATCGCGATCGGTCTCATCCTCGCCCTCACCGTCAACTTCTCCCTGAGCGGCATCGACATCCTCCCGCCCACCCGCGGTCTCTGAGCGGGGGGCGGTCAGTCGATCGCCCGCCGCACGAAGCCGCGGATGCCGATCGCCCCGAACAGCGCGCACGCGGCGACGAGGGCGAGCAGGCAGAGCCACCCCGGCAGGTGCGGCACCGACGGCGTCAGCGCGCCGCGCAGGCCCTCGGAGACGTAGGTGATCGGGTTGAGCGCGCAGATCACCTGGAACCAGCGCAGGTTGCCCAGCTGCAGGAACGGGAACTGCGTCGAGCCCGTGAACAGCAGCGGCGTGATCACCACCGCGAACACCACGTTGATCCGCCGGGGCGAGACGAGCGTGCCGATGACGAGGCCCGCCGCGCCGCCGGCCAGCGACCCGAGCACGAGCAGCAGCGCCGCGAACGGCAGCCCCGCGAGATCCCAGGCGACCTCGTCGAGCACCAGGTAGCCGACCGGGATCATCACCAGCGAGCCGAACAGCCCCCGCAGCGCCCCGAACACGATCTTCTCGACGGCCACCAGCCGCGTCGAGAGCGGCGCGAGCAGGCGGTCCTCGATCTCCTTGGTGTACGAGAAGTCGATGACCAGCGGCAGCGCCGTCGCCTGCACCGCGACGAAGAACGCGTTGAGCGCCAGCAGGCCGGGCAGCAGCAGCTGCGCGTACCCCGGCGTGACGTAGCCGAGCTGGCCCAGCACCACGCCGAACACGAACAGCAGGAAGAACGGCTGCACCAGCACCTGGCTGATGAAGCTGCCGAACTCCTTGCCGGTGACCGCGAGGTCGCGGCCCAGCACCCCGAGGAACGCGCGGCCCTGGCCGGGCCCGGCCTGCCTCGGTGCGGTGGTCGGCGCGCTCACCGCAACCCCCTCCCGGTCAGGTCGATGAAGACGTCCTCGAGCGTCGGCTCGCCGAGCTCGACCTGCGACACGGTCGCGCCCGCGTCGGCCACCGCCCCGAGCACCGGGGCGAGCACCGCGCCCGCCTCGCCGTCGCAGCGCACGCGCAGGTGGGTGTCCGGGCGCTCGCCGGTGAGGTCCTCCACGCCCGCGATCCCGCGGACGGCGTCGATGCGGCCGCGCACGGACGCGACGTCGGCGCCGGTGAGCGTCAGGTCGATGGTGGCCTCGCCCGGCAGCGCCGCGACCAGCGCGGACGGGGTGTCGAGGGCGAGCAGCCGGCCGTGGTCGACGATGCCGACCCGGTCGGCGAGCTTGGCCGCCTCGTCCATGTCGTGGGTGGTGAGCACGACCGTCACGCCCGACGCGGCGAGCTCGGCGACCCGGTCGTGCACGAACAGGCGCGCCTGCGGGTCGAGCCCCGTGGACGGCTCGTCGAGGAAGAGCACCCGGGGGTCGTGCATGAGGCCCCGCGCGATGATCAGCCGCTGGGCCTGCCCGCCGGAGAGCTCGTCGGGGTTGGTGGTCGCCTTGTCCGCGAGGCCCATCCGCTCGAGCAGCTCGTCGGCGAGCGCGCGCCGCCGTGCCCGGGGCACCCCGTGGTACGCGGCGTGCCAGACGAGGTTGCCGCGGGCGTCGAGCGAGCGGTCGAGGTTGGGCCGCTGCGGCACGACGCCGAGCACCGCGCGGGCGGCCACCGGGTCGGCGGCGACGTCGATGCCCGCCACCGTCGCGCGCCCCGAGGTCTTGGTGACGCGCGTGGTGAGGACGCCGACCGTGGTGGTCTTGCCCGCGCCGTTGGGGCCGAGCAGCCCGAACACCTCGCCGCGGCGGACCGCGAAGCTCAGCCCGTCGACCGCCGGCGTGCTGCTGCGCCCGTAGCGCTTGACGAGATCGGCCACCTCGACCGCCGGCGCGGCCTCGTCGGCCTCGGCCCCGGTCGACGGCCGCGTGGTGGTCTGCGTGCTCACCGATGGTCCTCCCCCGCGCGCCGAACCGTTCGACGAGCGCCATCGCGACGCTACGCCGGGGGCCCGACACCCCTCTTGTCGGTTTCGGTGCTCCGTGATCGCCGCCATGACCAGCAGCGTGGGACCTCGACGAAGCTCGAGGTCAAGCGCTCCCGGACGACGGCACCCGCACGTGCACCAGGCGCGGTCCCGGGCCCGCGAACCCGCGCCGTACGGCCGCCCGCAGCTCCTCGACGGTGCCGACGCTCTCGGCGGGCACGCCGTAGGCCTGTGCGAGGGCGAGGTGGTCGAGCTCGGGGAGGTCGAGGCCGGGCACCTTGGGCGTCTGCTCGCGCGCCGCGAACCACTTGAGGATCGCGTACTCCTGGTTGTCGAGCACCAGCACGGTCACCGGGACCTGCAGCGAGGCCGCCGTCGCCAGCGCCTGGACCGCGTACTGCAGCGACCCGTCACCGATCGCCGCGAGCACGGGCCGCGCGGGCTCGGCGAGCCCCACCCCGACCGCGGCCGCGAGCCCGAAGCCGAGCCCACCCGAGGCGGTGAAGTACGAGCTGCCGGGCCGGCTGATCGGCAGGCGCGCCTGCTGGGTCGCGCGGTGCGAGGGGGCCTCGCTGACCAGCACCCCGTCCTCCGGCCACTCCTGCGCGAGCGCGGTGAACACCTCGTCGGCGGTCAGGCGCCCCTCGCCGGCGGATCGGGGCGCGTCGAGCTCCGCCGGCTGCGGCGGGGCCGCACGGTCGGCCGGACCGTCGCCCACGCGCTCGAGCAGCGCGCGCAGCGTCAGCGTCGGGTCGGCGACGACGGCATCGCCCATCGGGGCCCGGGCGGCCTGGTCGTGGTCGGCGGTGACGTGCAGCAGCCGCGTCCCCGCGGGCAGGAACGGGCCCGGCACGTAGGGGTAGTAGCGGAACACCGCGGCGCCGACGACGAGCACCACGTCGAACGGCTCGAGGGCCTCGGCGACGGGGGCGATCGCCATCGGCAGGGCGCCCTGGAACAGGCGGTGGTCGGTGGGGAACCCGACGCGACCCTCCACGGGCGGGGCGAACACCGCGGCGTCGAGGCGCTCGGCGAGCGCGACGGCGTCGTGGAAGCCGCCGGTGGCGTCGACGTCACCGCCCACGACGAGCGCCGGCGCCCGCGCCCCGTCGAGGGCCTCGACGAGGACGTCGAGACCGCTCGGGTCGGGCGCGGCGCGCTGGTGCACCCGGCGTCCGGCGACGAGGCCGGCGGGCTCGGTGGAGGGGTCGAGCTCGGCGTCCCAGTCGTCCATCGGGATCGACACGAACACCGGGCCCCACGGCGGGCTGGTGGCGACGTGGATCGCCCGCGCGAGGACGGCGGGGACGTCCTGCGGGCGGGCGGGCTCGAGGGAGAGCTTCACCGCCGGCCGCGGCAGGGTCGTCGCGTCCGGGTTGGTGAGCAGCGCCTCGAGATTGATCATGGGCCGGACCTGCTGGCCGGCGGTGACGACGAGCGGCGCGCCGTTGGCGGCCGCGTTGACCAGCGCTCCCACGGCGTTGCCGACGCCGGGCGCGGTGTGCAGGTTGACCAGTGCCGGACGACCGCTGGCCTGGGCCCAGCCGTCGGCCATGCCCACGACCGCGGCCTCCTGGAGGCCGAGCACGTAGCGGAAGTCGTCGGGGAGCTCGGCGAGCATGGGGAGCTCGGTGGACCCCGGGTTGCCGAACACGGTCGTCATGCCGTGGGCCCGGAACACCTCGAGCGAGGCCTCCCGGACGCTGGGTCCGCTCGCCATCCGTGGGCTCTCCCGTCGGTCGTCCGGCGCGTCCGGACGTGGGAGTACCCCGGTTGCTGAGGGCCATCCCCGTGACGGTGTGGAGGACCGTCCCCGGGACGACCCTCAGCGGGGGCTGTGCAGCCGCGAGATGCGGATGTGCACGTCCGGCAGGCCGTCGCCGTCGAACTCGCGCCGCATCTCCTCCGCGCGCAGGGTCGCCTCGACGCCCTCGTACGGACCGTGCGCGTCGAGCTCGCCGGTCTCCGGGTCGAAGATCAGGACGACGTAGCCGTCGCACTCGTCCAGGTCCGCCGCCGCGGCGAGCAGGGCCGCGGATCGATCGTTCAGCATGCTGATCACCTCCACCTCGTGCATCGCCACCATGAGGCCCCGCGTGACACCTCGGCACGAAGTTGGCTCGTTCGGGTCATGAACTCCAGCCGTCGGCGTGTCGCACCGGTGCGCGGCCATCGCCGGATCGGACGCGTCGCCCGGCGGCCGTCCGGCGGCGTGGATACGGTGATCTCTCGTGGCCGCTGACGCTCCCGTGCCCGCCGGCGATCCGGCCGTCGAGGTCGTGCCGTTCGTGCTCGACGTGCCCGAGGAGCAGCTCGCTGACCTGCGGGAACGACTGCGGCGCGTCCGCCTGCCCGAGCCCGCGACCGATCCGTCGCAGGGCATTGGCCTCGACGCGGTCGGCGAGCTCTGCCGGGCCTGGCTCGAGGAGCACGACTGGCGCCGCGTCGAGGACGAGCTCAACCGTCGTGGTCAGTTCCGCACCGCGATCGATGGTCTCGGCGTGCACTTCCTGCACGTTCGGTCACCGCGTCGTGACGCTCGGCCACTGATCGTCACCCACGGGTGGCCCGGCTCGGTGGTCGAGGTCCTCGACGTCCTGGACGCCCTCGTCGACCCCGGCGACGGTCCCGACGGTCAGCCCCTGCCCGCCTTCCACGTCGTCGCGCCGTCCCTGCCCGGCTTCGGGTTCAGCGACAAGCCGACGGGTCGGGGATGGGGCGTGGAGCGCATCGCGGACGCCTGGGCCGGGCTGATGAGCCGGCTGGGCTACGACCGCTTCCTCGCGCAGGGCGGCGACTGGGGCGCGATGGTCACGACCGCGCTCGCCGTCCGGCACCCCGACCGCGTCGCGATGATGCACACGACGATGCCGATGGTCCGCCGCCCGGAGGGGTTCGACGACGCGTCGATGTCGGAGCTGTCGGACACCGAACGGCGCTGGCTCGCCGGGACCGAGGAGTTCCGCCGGGTCGGCTCGGGCTACTCGGCCCAGCAGCGGACCCGCCCGCAGACGCTGGGCTACGGCCTCGTCGACTCCCCCGCGGGCCAGCTCGCGTGGATCGCCGAGAAGTTCGTCGCCTGGACCGACGGCGACGGCTTCGGCGGCGTGCCCCGCGACCGGGTGCTCGACAACGCGGCGATCTACTGGCTCACCGCGTCCGGGGCCTCCTCGGCGCGGCTGTACTGGGAGAGCTTCGGGGGCACCGACGTCGACTCGCCGGTGACCGTCCCGAGCGCGGTCTCGATCTTCCCGGCGGAGATGGCCAAGCCGCCGCGGGCGTGGGTGGAGGCGCGCTTCCGCGACCTGCGCCACTGGAACGTCCTGCCCACCGGCGGGCACTTCGCCTCCCTCGAGGTCCCGGGCGACTTCGTCGACGAGCTGCGGACGGCGTTCGCGCGCGCCTGAGATCGCAGCGAACGGGTATCTCGCTGCTTCTACGCGCGCGAGGTCCCCGTTGATCACGGGCGCACGACGATCTTCCCGACGCGCTCGGCCGCCGCGAACTCCTCCTGGGCGGTGTGGATCGCCGCCAGCGGGTGGGTCGCGCTGACGAGCGGGCGGACCCGGCCGGCGCGGGCGTCGGCGACGAGCTCGTCGAAGTGCGCCGGCGTGTGCATCGACGAGCCGACGAGGCTGACGTTGTGCAGGTAGAGCCGGCGCAGGTCGAGGTCGACGCGCGCGCCGGCGATGGCGCCCGCCACGACCCAGCGCCCGCCGTCGCGCACGTGCTCGAGCAGAGCCGGCAGCAGCGCCCCGCCGACGACGTCGACGACGGCGTCGAGCGGACCGCCCGCGGCCTCCCGCACGGCCGCCGCGACGACGGACGCGTCGGGGCCCCGGTGCACGACGGCCGCCGCACCGGCCTCGCGCACGGCCTGCTCCTTGGCCGGCGCGGTCAGCGCCACGACCCGCGCGCCCCGGGCCGTCGCGAGCTGCACCGCCGCCAGGCCCACGCCGCCCGAGGCGCCCGTGACGAACACCGTCTCGCCCTCACCGATCCCGCCGCGCGCGAGCATCCCGGCCGCCGTCCCGTACGCGACCGGCAGAGCCGCGAGCTCCTCGTCGGACAGCGGGGAGTCGGTGACGTCGTGCGCGCGCCCGTCGGCGACCAGGGCGTACTGCGCGAACCCCCCGTCGGCCTCGCTGCCGAGCAGGCCGACCGGGCTCGCGTCGGGCCCCGGGCCGTCGTAGAACGCGGGGTCGACGAGCACCCGCCGGCCGACCCGGGCGGGGTCGACGCCGTCGCCGACGGCCACGACCTCGCCGGCGATGTCGCCGCCCTGGATGCGGGGGAAGTCGACCGGCCCGCGCCACCCGGCGAGGGCATCGGGGTCGCCGGGCAGGCCGTACGCGCCCCGGCGGGTCCAGATGTCGGTGTTGTTGAGCGCCGCCGCGCCCACGCGCACGAGCACCTCGCTCGCGCCGGGCCGGGGCACGGGAACTGCGCGGACCTCCAGCACCTCCGGTCCCCCGAAGCCCGTGAGCACCGCGGCCTGCATCGTCTCGGGCACCGCCGTCATGACCCCTCCTCGACTACACTGATCTGTGAACCGCCCCCCACGGTACACAGATCTGTGAGTGCATCCCCATGACGACGACGCTGACGCCCGGTGCCCGGCGCATCCTCGAGGTCGCCTCCGAGCTCTTCTACGCGCGCGGCATCCACGCGGTCGGCGTGGACACGATCGCGGCCGAGTCGGGGGTCACCAAGCGCACGCTCTACGACCGGTTCGGGTCGAAGGACGAGCTCGTCGCCGCCTACCTGCGGGCCCGTGACGAGCGGTGGCGGGAACGGGTGACCGCCGCGGTCGAGGCCGAGACCGATCCGGTGCGCCGGGCCCTGGCGCCGTTCGCGGTGCTCGAGTCGTGGATGGTCGACGCGGAGCGCGGCTGCGCGTTCGTCAACGCCTACGCCGAGCTGGACCGCGCCGACCATCCCGGCCGCGCCGTCATCGACGACGAGAAGCGCTGGCTGCGGGAGCTGTTCGCGACCGAGCTGGCCCGGGCGGGCCTGACCGACCCCGACCTCGCGCTGCAGCTGCTCGTCCTGCACGAGGGCGCGATGGTCGCCTACGCCGCGGCGGCGACGCCGGACGCGCCGCGGGTGGCGACGGCGGCGGCGCGGGCGCTCGTGGAGTCCGCAGCGCGCTCGTGAGCAGTGGGCACGGCTATCGCCGTGCCCACTGCTCACATGGGCGGAGGCACCCGGTCGAGCGCCGCGACCGGGTCGGCACGGGTGAGGGCCGGGTCGGCGGCGCGGAAGGTGCGGGCGCGGCCGGGGCCGGTCGCGGCGGTCTCGAAGCGGACGGTGACGCGACCGTGCCCGGCGCCCTGCACCCAGCCGTGGCCGTGCTCGGGGTGGGCGACGTCGTCGCCGGTGCGCCACTCGCGCCCCGGCTCGGGCTCCTCGGGCGCCTCCACCGGCGCGGGGTCCGGCGCGTGGTCCGGCGCGGGGTCCGGCGCCGGCGACGGGGACCGTGCGGGCGTCCCCGGGAAGAGCGCCTCCTGCACGGCCGTCGTGAGCCCGGAGAACGAGACGCCGACGAGCCGCACGCCGGCGTCGGGCAGGGCGGCGACGGCGAGGCGCTGGGCGGTGTCGGTGAGGGTCGCGAGGTCGGTGGTGGCGTCGGCGTGGGTCTCGGCGCGGCTGGTCGTCCCGAACGACGCGCTGCGGATCTTCACGCTGACGGTGCGGGCGGCCCGGTGCGAGGCGACGAGCCGCCGGTGCGCGCCCTCGGCCAGCTCGGCGACGGCCGCCCGCACCGCGCCGAGGTCCGAGAGGTCGGCGTCGAACGTCGTCTCCGCGCTGACCTGCTTCGCCTCGCCCCGCTCGACCAGCGGCCGGTCGTCCAGCCCGCGCGCGAGCCGGTGCAGCCCGGTGCCGACGGCGCTGCCGAGCAGGGCGGTGACGTCGGCGAGGTCCATCGCGGCGAGCGCGGCCACGGTCTCGACGCCGCTGCGGTGCAGCGTGGCCTCGGCGACCGGGCCGATCCCCCAGAGCGCACGCACCGGCAGCGGGTCGAGCAGCGCCCGCTCCCCGCCCTGGGCGACGACGTGGACGCCGTCCGGCTTCGCCAGCCCTGACGCGATCTTGGCGACCTGCTTGCCCGAGCCCGCGCCGACCGAGACCGCCAGCCCCGTGACCTCGCGGACCTCCGCCCGCAGGCGCTCGGCGAAGGCGCGCACGTCGTCGGCGTCCGCGTCGGCGAGCGCCTCAGGCTCGGCGAAGGTCTCGTCGTAGGCGATCTGCTCGAGCACCGGCGCCCACGCCCGCACGACACCGAAGAACCGCTCGGAGAGCACCCGGTAGAGCGCGGTGCGCGGGGGCAGGGCGGTGGCGTGCGGGCAGAGCCGGCGCGCCTGGCCCATCGGCATCGCCGACCGCGCCCCGCACGCCTTCGCCTCGCCGCTCGCGCCGGCGACGATGCCGCGCGGCCCGAGCCCGCCGACGAGCACCGGGCGCCCGCGCAGCGTCGGACGGGTCAGCTGCTCGGCCGACGCGAAGAACGAGTCGAGGTCGAGGTGCAGGACCCAGCGGGGCACGTGCTCAGCATGCCCCGAGGGCCCACAGCTCGTCCGGGTGCTCGAGCACGACGCGCGCGCCGGCCGCGCGCAGCGCGTCGGGCCGCGAGCCGCCCCAGGCCACGCCGACCGGGACGAGGTCGTGGGCGCGCGCGGCCGCGAGGTCGACCGGGCTGTCGCCGAGCATCGGCGTGCCGGGCTCGGCCGCGGCGATGCCCAGGCCGAGCAGGGCCTCGCCCACCACCGCGGTCTTGCCCGCGTCGACGCCGTCGAGCCCGCGCCCGGCGACGCTGTCGACGCACCCGAGCAGGCCCAGCTCGTCGAGCACCCGGCGCGCCACCGGCGTCGAGGCCGACGTCGCCACCGCCAGCGGCACCCCGCGCGCGTGCAGGGCCTCGACCAGAGCGACCACCCCGGGGGCGGCCCGGGTGGTGCCGGGGACGGTGAGCGTGCCGTCGAGGTCGAGCACGACGGCGGGGAACGGGGGCGCCACGGTCCTGGAGTCTGGCGTCAGTGCACCGGACGTGCGCCGGCCGCCCGCCACAGCCACACCACCGACACCCCGAACGACCACACCAGCGCGACCAGGGCCACCGCGACCAGCGCGAGCTCGACGCCCACCGGCAGCACCCCGGCCGCCGCGACGATGAGCGCCACGCCCTGCAGCGCCGCCACCACCTTCGCCGACCGCCGCACGGGCAGCTGGCCCCGCAGCCACGGCAGGACCCGCGCGGCCGCGACGAACGCGTAGCGCAGCAGGGCCACCGCCAGCACCCACGGCGCCCCGGTGACCAGCGCGACGTGCACGGCCAGCACCAGCAGCAGGAGCGCGTCGGTCTCCACGTCGAGCCGGGCGCCGAGCGCCGACGCGGTCCCGGTGCGCCGGGCGACGGGGCCGTCGACCCCGTCGAGGGCGAGCGCGACGACGGTCAGCGTGACCAGCGCGGCGGACGCGGTGTCGCGACCGACGAGCGCGACCGCGGCGACCACGAGCGCGCCGCGCGCGAGCGTCACGCTCCCGGCCGGGCCCAGCGTCGGGACCCCCGCCCGGGCCGCGGCCCGGACCACCAGCACGACGGCGACGACGGCCACCAGCACCGCGACCCCGAGGCCCACGACGCCGACCCCGACGACGGCCGCGAGCAGCGCGAGCACCCCGGCCAGCAGGCCCCCCGACGCCAGCAGCTGGACGGCCACGGGCGTGGCGAGGGAGCGGCGGGTCACGACGGTCCAGGATGCCGGATCTCCGGGGACGCGGCACCGCCGTGCGGGCGGGCGTAGACGTCGCCCGAGCGCCCCAGCGGGCGACGCCGGTCGAGCAGCGCCACGAGCTCGTCCGCGTCGAGCCAGCGGTCGCCGGCGGTGGTGTCCCAGCGCATCGTCTCGATCGGCGAGTAGCGGTAGCGGTGCGGCCCGAGCGCCTCGACGCGGGCCAGCGCGTCGAGCGCGGCGTCGTGGGCCGCGGGCAGGTACTCGAACGACAGTGCCGGCAGCGGGCGCGACAGGCCGGCGAGCACCTCCGCCTCGAACCCCTCCACGTCGATCTTGCAGAAGGCCGGGACGCCGTGGGTGGCGACGAGCTCGTCGAGGGTCGTGACCGGCACGGTGACCGTGTCCTGCCAGCGCACGGACGTGAACCCCGCATCGCCGGACACCGTGTCCCGCCAGGCCGCCGACACCGTCGAGACCGTCGGCGTCGCCCGGGAGATGCCCAGCTCGGCGGTGCCCGGGCGCGCGCCGAGCGCCGACGGGACCACGGTCACCTCCGGGTCGCGGCCGAAGAACAGGCGCAGGAGGCGCACGAAGTCCGGCTGCGGCTCGACGGCGACGACCCGCGCGCCCAGGGCCCGCCACGCCCGCACCCGGTTGCCGGCGTGCGCGCCGACGTCGACGGCGAGGTCCCCGGGCCCGAGGAACTGCCCGTAAAACGCGCGCATCCGCCGCTGGCGCCCCGGGATGCCGTGGTACATCGCGAGGGAGCGGGCGATCCCGGCGGCTCGGACCAGCACCCGACCGAGGGTAGGTGAGCGGTTGTCCGTCGGGTCGGCTGGTTACCCGCGCCCCATGGGTTACGACGTCACGCAGGTGCAGAAGACGCTCGCCGGGTTCCAGTACCCGGGCGGGCCCGACGACCTGGCCTCGCACGCGAGCTCGAACGGTGCGGACCAGCAGCTCGTCGACACGCTCAAGGGCCTCGACAAGCAGCAGTTCGACGGCCCCAACGCCGTCATGGCGAAGCTCAGCGAGGCCGGGGTCCTCGGCGGCAGCAACAACTGAGCGCCACCACCACGGTACGGACGACGCCCTCGCTGCCCAGCAGGCAGCGAGGGCGTCGTTCGCTGCTCGGAGCCGCGCCGGACCGGCGAGCGTCAGTGCGGCAGCGTCGGCAGGCCCCGCTCGACCATGTCCCGGGCGCCCTCGAGCGTCCCGTCGCCGACCCAGGTGTTCGGGTCGAGCTGCGAGACGTTCCAGCCGCCCGGGCGCACGCGCGTGGAGTACAGGAACGTGTCCTTGTTCTCCACCCACTGGATCTCGTAGTCGATGGTCGACGGGCCCTGGGAGCTCCACCGCCAGGCGGCGCCGGATCCACGCGACGTCTCGTGGATCTCGACGCCGTCCACCTCGATGCCCATGCCCACCCCTTCCGGCCCGGGATGAGCCGATCGGAGCAGAAATGTACCCGCCGTCCGGAGTGACGAACGGGACCGGTCAGGCGGCCGAGTGAGGTGCCCACCCCTCCCGGGTGAGGGCACCGACGATGCGGACGGCCTCGCGGCGGTGGGCGTCGGCCTGGTGCGTGGTCCAGCTCCACTGCTCGCAGTCGGCGTGCAGGAGGTGGCAGACGACGGTGACGGCGTGCTCGCGGTCGTCGGCGGTGACGTCCGCGGCCTGCGGACGCGCGCCCGGACGCATCAGCTGGGCGACGGGCGAGTGAGCGGGAACGGCCTTCATGGACGGACCTCCCCTGCGGCGGCCGGAGGACCGGCCGACCCGGGTCGTGTGCGGCGGCGACGTCGACGCGCTGCCTGACCTCCCGAGGGTGACCGACGGGGATCACGCCGGAAACGGCAGGGGGACCCAGGCCACAGGCCGCCGACCGGGACGTTCACCACAGCCGAGGACCGCGGAGGACCTGCATGATGGCCGCCATGGCCACAGCGAGGGAGCCCGCGACCGGCTGGACCGTGGAGCTCGACGACACCCCGGGGCGTCGTCAGGCGCAGGAGGAGTTCGTGCTCCACCACCCCGACGGCACCGACGAACGGATCACGCTGCACGACTACGCGCGGGTCTACGACGTGCCCGGGCTGTACGAGGAGGTCGTCCAGCACCGCCTGGAGTGCGCGTCGCCCGCCACCGTCGCCGGCGCTCTCGTCGAGGCCGCGGAGGCCGAGGGCCGCCCGGTGGGCGAGCTGCGCGCGTTCGACCTCGGGGCCGGCAACGGCGTCGTCGGCGAGGAGCTGCGCGATCGCGGCGTCACCGTCGTCGCCGGCGCCGACGGCATCCCCGAGGCCCGCGACGCCGCGCACCGCGACCGCCCGGGGCTCTACCGGCACTACCTCGTCGGCGAGCGGCTCGACGTCGACCAGGTGACCCGGCTGGTGCACGAGGAGGGCCTCACCGCGCTCGTCGCCGCCGGCGCGGTCGGTGAGGGCCACGTGCCGGTCGACGCCCTCGCGCAGCTGTGGGAGGCGTTCCCGCCGGGGTCGTTCCTCGCGCTCACCCTGGCCGGCGGGGAGGCCGACCACGACATCACCGACGTCGAGGCGATGATCGAGGCGACCGCCGGGTCGGCGCACCCGTCGCACACCCTCGTGCGGCGACGCTTCCGGCACCGCCTGAGCATGGCCGGGAACGAGCTGTCCTACCTCGTGCTCGTCGCCGTGAAGCGGTAGTCCGGTCCGGATCAGTCCCGGACGACCGTGAGCCGCGGCCGGATCGGCGGCGGCGTCACGGCCGGGCGGCTGGGCTGCGGGCCGGGCCGGGTGCCGTGGTGCGGGCTGCGGCGGTGCCGTCGCGGGCGCGCGGCGCCGACCAGGCCGACGAGGTCGTTGACGAGGTCGTCGGCGAGCTCCTCGGACAGCACGCCACCACCGGCGTAGTCGTCGAGGACGTCGAGCCCCCGGCGCCACGGCCGCGGCGCCGTGCCCGTGTCCTCGAGCGCACCGTTCTCGTCGCTGATCATCGCGGACGACGTTAGCCCTGGTGACGGGCCCTTCTCGCGCTCGGTGATCCCATGGAGTGACCACTCGACCGAGGCGTCGGCGGGCCACGCCCCGACTCGGGATCACTCGTCCGTCGGCGTGTCGACCCCGGCGTGGCGGGATCACGGACCGGAGTGGACGGGTGCGCCCTGCGTCCCTGTGGGCCACGATGATCGCGTGGAGAATCACGCGACGCGACCCCACCACGTCGCCGTCGTCGGTTCCGGGCCGTCGGGCTTCTACGCCGCGGCCGCGCTACTGGACGCGGATCTCGACGTGCGGGTGGACATGTTCGACCGGCTGGCCACGCCCTGGGGCCTGGTCCGTGCGGGGGTGGCCCCCGACCACCCGAAGATCAAGTCGGTGTCCGCGCAGTACGACAAGACCGCCCGGCGCGAGGGCTTCCGGTTCTTCGGGCACGTCCACCTCGGCGAGGACATCACCCGCGACGAGCTGCTCGAGCGCTACGACGCCGTCGTCTACGCCGTCGGCTCGCAGACCGAGCGCCGCCTGGGCATCCCCGGCGAGGACCTGCCCGGCAGCATCGCCTCGGTCGACTTCGTCGGGTGGTACAACGGCCACCCCGACCACGTCGACCTCGCGCCGCCGCTGGACACCGAGCGCGCCGTCGTCATCGGCGCGGGCAACGTCGCGCTCGACGTCGCGCGCATGGTGCTGCTCCCCGAGGCCGACCTGCGCGCCACCGACACCGCCGACCACGCCCTCGACGCGCTCGTCGCCTCGAGCGTGCGCGAGGCCCTCATCTGCGGGCGCCGCGGGCCGCGCGAGGCCGCGTTCACCACCACCGAGCTGCGCGAGCTCGCCGACATCGACGACCTCGCCGTCGACGTCGACCCCGAGCAGGTCCCCGCCGGCATCGCCGACGACGACACCCTGACCAAGGGCACCCGGCGCAACCTGGAGATCCTGCGCGGGTTCGCCGAGAAGGGCCCCGACCCCGCCGCGGGGCACCGCATGGTGTTCCGGTTCCTGCGCTCGCCGGTCGAGATCCGGGGCGACGGGCGCGTCGAGGAGATCGTGCTCGGCGTCAACCGGCTCGAGACCGGCGAGGACGGGCGCACCCGCGCCGTCGACACCGGCGAGCGCGAGACCGTCGCGACCGGCCTGGTCCTGCGGGCCGTCGGCTACCGCGGGATGGCGCTGCCCGGCGTCCCGTTCGACGACGAGACGGGCACGGTGCCCCACGAGGAGGGCCGCATCACCGGCCGCGACCGCGAGTACGTCGTCGGCTGGATCAAGCGCGGGCCCACCGGGATCATCGGCACCAACAAGAAGGACGCCAACGAGACCGTCCGCCACCTCGTCGCCGACCTGGCCGACCGTGCGCCGGCCGAGCGCGACGACGAGCACCGGGCGGCCGTCGAGAGCTGGCTGCGCGAGCGCTGCGCCGACCTCGTCGACCAGACCGGGTGGGAAGCCATCGACGCCCACGAGCGCGGCCGCGGCGAGCCGCACGGCCGTCCGCGGGTCAAGGTCGTCGACCGCGAGGAGCTCACGAAGCTCAGCCGCCCCTGACGGCGTGGCCGCGGTCTCGGTGAGCGCGGCCACACCTCGCTCCGGCCGGACATGGTGTCACTGTTACCTTGGGTATCACCTACTGCAGGTAACGGTGACCGCAAGTCCGGCCAGGAGGAGAGACAGACATGACGACCGCGGAGCAGGACGCCGCCACCCTCGGCGACCACCGGGCGGACGTCGCCGAACGGCTGCTCGACTCAGCCGGTCAGCTCTCGTACGACCCCTTGCGCGAGGTCGACTGGGACAGCCCGGTCGACCCGCTGCACCACGGCGCGAGCCCCGAGTGGAGCACGCTCTACGGCACCGCCTACTGGGACGAGATGACCGAGGAGCAGCGCGCGGCGCTGACCCGCCAGGAGGCGGCGTCGGTCGCGAGCACCGGCATCTGGTTCGAGATGATCCTGCAGCAGATGGTCATCCGGGACTTCTACGCGAAGGACCCGACCGACCCGGCGTTCCAGTGGGCGCTCACCGAGATCGCCGACGAGTGCCGGCACTCGATCATGTTCGCCCGCGGCGCCGAGAAGCTCGGCGCCCCGGCGTACCGCCCGCCGCGCCACGTCATCGAGGGCGGGCGGGTGTTCAAGACCCTCGCCAAGGGTGAGGCCGCCTACGCCGCGATCCTCGTGGCCGAGGAGGTCCTCGACGTCATGCAGCGCGACTGGATGCGCGACGAGCGCGTCGCCCCGTTCGCGCGCACGATCAACAACATCCACGTGGTCGAGGAGGCGCGCCACATGCGCTTCGCCCGCGAGGAGACCCGCGAGCGCCTGCGGGGCGCCGGCCCCCTTCGTCGCCGGTTCAACGCGCTCGTCGTCGCCTTCGCCGGCTACTTCATCGTCACGAGCATGTGGAACGGCAAGGTCTACGAGAACGCGGGCCTGGACCCGAAGCGTGCGCGCCGCGAGGCGAGGCGCAACCAGAACCACCAGGCCCTGCTGCGCTCGAGCTGCGCGGGGCTCATGGAGTTCCTCGACTCGGCCGGGCTGCTCACCGCTCCGGCGAAGGTGCTCTACCGCGCCGCGCACGTCCTGTAGACATCGCGCCGTGCCGTACGCGATCACGCAGTTGTGCTGCACGGACGCCTCGTGCGTCACGGCGTGCCCGGTCAACTGCATCCACCCCACGCCCGACGAGCCCGACTTCGGCACCACCGACATGCTCTACGTCGACCCGCGCACGTGCATCGACTGCGGGGCGTGCGCGGAGGTGTGCCCGGTCGACGCGGTGTTCCCGGCCGAGACGCTGACCGGCGCGCTCGCGGACTACCCCGCGATCAACGCCGAGCACTTCGCCGGCACCGAGCCCGCCGCGCCGCCGGAGGGCTCGCCCCTGTTCCACGCGTGGGGACCGGTGCGGTTCGACCGGGTGCTGCCGGCGGACTTCCCGACGCTCGACGTGGCGGTGGTCGGCAGCGGGCCGGCCGGGATGTACACGGTGCAGGACCTGCTGCTGCACACCACGGCCAAGGTCACGCTCTACGACCGGCTGCCGGTCGCGGGCGGGCTCGTGCGGTTCGGGGTCGCGCCCGACCACGCCGACACCAAGCGCATCGGCGAGTCGTTCGCCCGCTACCACGACCACCACCGACTGCGGCTGCGCCTCGGCGTGGAGGTCGGCAGCGGTGTCACCGTCGACGAGCTGGCGCGGCGCCACGACGCGGTGGTCTACGCCGTGGGCGCGCCGACCGCGCGCACCCTGGGCGTGCCCGGCGAGGACCTGGCCGGGCACCTGGCGTCGACCACCGTCGTCGGGTGGTACAACGGCCACCCCGAGATCGACGCCGACGCGGTGCCGGTGGACACGGTGGACCCGGCGCGGGCGGTCGTCGTCGGCACCGGCAACGTCGCGCTCGACATCGCCCGCATCCTCGCCGCCGACCCCGCGCGCCTCGACGGCGCCTTCGCCCCGGCGGTGCTGCAGCGGCTGCGGGCGAGCCGGGTGCGCGAGGTCGTGCTGCTCGCCCGGCGCGGCCCGGAGCACGCCGCCTACACGCGCGGGGAGCTGCTCGCGCTCCTGCGTCGCGACGACCTCGACGTCGTCGTCGACGACCACGACCCGCGGGTCGGCGAGACCATCGACGCCGCGGCGCCCGGCGAGCACGCGGCGCTGCTGCAGGGCGTGCCGCGCGTCCGGGTGGACGACGTCCCGGCGGCCGGCGAGCGCCGCCGGGTCGTCCTGCGCTTCCACGCGCCGCCCGAGGCGCTGGTCGGCGAAGACCGGGTGACCGCGATCCGCGTCGGCGGGCCGGACGGGCCGGGCGAGCTCGCGACCGGGCTCGTCGTGCGCGCGATCGGCCACCGCGGGCGCCCGCTCGCGGGCCTGCCGTTCGACGAGGAGACCGGCACCGTCCCGAACCACGCCGGGCGCGTCGACGGGCGGCCGGGCACCTACGTCGTCGGTTGGATCAAGCGCGGGCCCGGCGGCGGCATCGGCACCAACCGCCGCGACGCCGCCGAGACCGTCGCCGCCCTCATCGAGGACGGCAAGCAGCACCTCGTCGGCGCGAAGCCCCGCCGCCGCGGCTTCCTGCGCCGCGCCTGACCCCTCGTGAGCGGACTTTCCAGGTATCGCTGGAAAGTCCGCTCACGAGGGTGGGTCAGACCGCGATCCGGCACTCCGCCACGGCCTCGGGCGTCGCGAGCACGGTGGCGACGTGCACGCCGACGTGGTGGCGGATCTCCGCGTCCAGGTCGCCGAGGCGGCGCAGGAACACCCCGCCCACGCCACGGGTGCGGATGTCGGCGTCGATGTCCTCGCTGCGCACCGGGTCGACGTCGATCTCCACCGCGCCCGGCGCCGCGCGGCCGACCAGGCCCACGCGGACCACGAGGTCGACCTCCGCGGGGATCGAGCGCGACCCGACCACGACGGTGACGTCGAGGGCGACCGGGACGCACACGATCACGCGGGTGACGCCGTCGCGCCAGGCGGTGAGCCGCCCGACCGTGCCGGTGGCCGACGCGGTGGCCATGCCGTGCGGGCCGGCCGGGACCGGGCCGAAGTCGACCGTGGGCCCGAGGAGGCCGGTGACGACGGAGACGGCGCGGTGCGGGGTGGCGACGGCCAGGACGTCGTCGAGCGACAGGCCGTGCGCGGCGGCCTCCCGCTCGGCGATCTCCCGGCCCTCGGCGCGTCGTTCGCCGGGGGCCGCCATCAGACCGCCCCGACCGTGGCGGCGGCCGCGGGGACACCCGCCGACCCGACCGCGAACGGCGGCGTCGACGTGCCCGCGAGCCGGTAGCGGCCCCAGGGGTCGACGTCGGAGAGCTCGCCGTCGGCCGTGCCGGCCGGGGTCGTCACGCGTGCGGCGTGCTTCTTCCCGCCCAGCGCCGCGTGCAGCTCGTCGTGCGCCGCCACGCGCCCGTACCAGTGGTAGCGGCCGTCGAGGGGCTCGAAGTGGCCCACGAGCGTCACGTCGACGGCGTAGGAGGTGCCGTCGACGACGAGGGTGGCCGGCCCGCGGTGGCCGTCCTCGTCGTGCTCGCCGTGGTCGTGCCGGTCGTGCTCGGGTGTTGCCGCTGGCGTCATCGCTCCGGGCTCCTCACTGCTCGATCGGTACTGCCCCCGGTGGTGGTGCGACCACCGGCCCGACCGGTGCCCGGCGCCGCCGGGACCCGGTCGCTGCCCGCTCGGAGCTGGACCACCTTGTTGATCTCGAGCGGGACGTTGGGATCGATCGTGACGCCGTGCTGGCGGGCGAAGCCGTCGATGGCCGCCCACACGAGCGTCGTCAGGTACTCGGTGACGCTCTCACGGCTCATGGACTGGCGGTCGAGCCACCACTCCGCCGTGTTCTGCACGAACCCGACCACGCCGTACGCCCACGGCTCGGCGGGTCCGGAGTCGAGGCCGAAGGCGCGCAGGTAGTCGCCCAGCATCGCCGACAGCGCGGTCGCGATGATCTCCTTGTCCTCGCGCACCACGTCGGAGCCGCGGCCGTCGATCGGCGTGTGCCGGGCCAGCACCCAGTAGAGGTTCGGGTAGTCGTCCAGCGTCCCGAAGAAGGCGTCGATCGACTTGCGGATGCGCGGGAGCGGCGCCTCCTCGCTGTTCAGCGCGGGGATCAGCCGGTCCAGGAGGATCTCCGTGGCCCGCTCGCCCATCGCCTCGACGAGGTCGGCCTTGTCGGAGAAGTGCCGGTAGAGCACCGGCTTCGTGACGCCGGCCTCGAGCGCGACCTGCTCGATGCCGAAGTCCGGCCCGACGTCGGCGAGGACGCGCATCGCGGCCTCGACGAACTCCGCCCGCCGCTCGGCGCGGTGCTTCTCCCACCGCGTGCGGCGCCCGTCACGCGAGGGGGCGTTCCCGGGGCGGTTCGGCTTGACATCGTCCGGCACGGTTCCGCAGGCTACCACCAGTTACAGTTACCACGGGTAAGACGTACAGGAAGTGCGGGTTACCCGGTGTACGGGACAGCAGCCGGCGAGCAGGAGGACCCCCAGCCATGAGCGCCCCCACGGCGGACCGCCACGCGACGGCGGCACGGCTGCTGAAGTCGTCGGCGAAGAAGTCGTACGACCCGGCCGTCGACATCGACTGGGACGCCCCACTGCCCGCCGACAAGATCTGGGTCCCGGAGCACCGGGTCTCGCTCTACGGCACGGAGCTCTGGGAGCGCCTCACCCCCGCGCAGCGCGTCGAGCTGGGCAAGCACGAGGCGTGCAGCGTCGCGTCGGTCGGCCTGTGGTTCGAGGTCCTGCTCATGCAGCGCCTGCTCAAGGACTTCTACGCCGAGGACCCGACCACGCCGCGCGCCCAGTTCGCGCTCACCGAGGTCGCCGACGAGTGCCGCCACTCGCAGATGTTCGCGCGCATGGTCGACACCGCCGGGGTCGAGCCCTACGGGCCGCGGGAGTCGATCCGCCGCCTCGGCAAGCTCTTCTCGGTGGTCAGCTGGGGGCCCGCGGCCTACGGCGCGATCCTCGTGGCCGAGGAGGTGCTCGACCGGCTCCAGCGCGAGCAGGCCGAGGACGAGCGCATCCAGCCGCTCATGCGCCAGGTCAACCGCATCCACATCATGGAGGAGGCGCGCCACGTCTCCTTCGCCCGCGACGAGGTCACCCGCGGGATGGCCGGGCTCTCGCGCGCCGAGCTGGCGTACCAGCGCTTCATCATCGCCTACATCTCGATGTTCGTGACGCGCAGCCTCATCAACCCGAAGGTCTACGCCGCCGTCGGCATCGATCCCGCCGAGGGCCGTCGAGCCGCGCTCGGCAACCCGCACCACCACGAGATGATCCGCTGGGGCGGCGAGAAGATCATGCCGTTCCTCGACCAGGCGGGGCTCGTCGGTCGCCCGGGCATGACCTGGTGGCGTCGATCGTTCCTCCTGGGTGAGAGCTGACGGCGAGCGCGACGAGGGGAGCCCCGTGGTGCGGGAGACGGTCGACCGGTTCGCGACCCCGGACGGCACGCGGCTGCGTGTCGGCGACGCCGGGGAGGACGGTCGTGACGGCCGCCCGACGCTCGTGCTGGTGCACGGGTGGTCGCAGGACCTCCGGACGTGGGACCGGGTCGTCGACGACCTGCGCCGCACGGGCATCACCTCCCGCATCGTGCGCTACGACCACCGCGGTCACGGCGGGTCCGACGCCGCGGCCGAGGGCACGGCGACCATCGGCACCGCCGCCGATGACCTCGCCGCGCTCATCCGTGACCGCATCCCCGACGGCCCGCTCGTGCTGGCCGGCCACTCGATGGGGGGCATGACGCTCATGGCCCTGGCCGAGCGCCATCCCGAGCTGGTGGCCGAGCGGGTCGTCGGGGTCGCCTTCGTCGCCACCGCCAGCGACGACATGGACCGGCTCGACCTCGGGCTGTCCGGCCGGCGCGGACGGCTGGTGGCCCGCGGCGAGCAGGTGCTCGTCCCGCTGACCGCCCGCCTCGGCCACCGCGCGCCCGCCGGGGAGATCGGCGACGTCGGCCGGGCCGGCGGCGCCCGCCCGCGCGCCCGCGCCACCGCGCTCGCCGGCGTGGTGCGCGCGCTGGTCTTCGGCCGGCACCCGCGCCGCGCCGACGTCCTGTCGGTCGCCGAGCAGGCGCTCGCGGCGCACCCGCCGAGCGTCGCGGCCTTCCGGATGTCGATCGCCGAGCACCGCCGGCGCTCGTTCCTCACCGCGCTGCGCGGCACGCCGACCGTCGTGCTCGTCGGCGACCACGACCGCCTCTGCCCCCAGCGCCACGCGCGGGCGATCGCCGAGGCGCTGCCCGACGCGCGCATCGTGCTGCTGCCCGGGGCCGGACACATGATCAACCTGGAGCGCGCCGACGAGGTCGCCGCGCACGTCGCCGGGCTCCTCGCGGCGCCCGCCGTCCCCACTCCCGTCCCCACTCCCGCCCCCACCGCCGTCATCACCGAGGAGGACCCCGCCCGTGGCGAGCCCGTCGATGCCTGAGTCGGTCACCGACCAGGACAGCGTCCACGAGGTGGTCGTCGTCGGCTCGGGGTTCGCCGGTCTCGGGCAGCTCCTCGCGCTGCGCCGGGCGGGGATCACCGACGTCGTGCTGCTCGAGAAGGCCGACGCGCTGGGCGGCACGTGGCGCGACAACACCTATCCCGGGTGCGCGTGCGACATCCCGTCGCACATGTACTCGCTCTCGACCGTCCCGAACCCCGACTGGTCGCGCTCCTACTCGCCGCAGCCGGAGATCCGCGCCTACCTGGAGCGGGTGGCCGACGACGAGGACCTGCGCGGGCACGTGCGCTTCGGGCAGGAGATGACCGGCGCGACGTGGGACGAGCAGCGGCGGACCTGGACGGTGCGCACCCGCGGCGGGCGTACCTGGACCGCGCGCTTCCTCGTCTCCGGGCTCGGCGCGCTGCACCTGCCGAAGACGCCCGACCTGCCCGGCGCCGAGACCTTCACCGGGGCCTCGTTCCACTCCGCGCGCTGGGACCACGACGTCGACCTGCGCGGCAGGAAGGTCGCGGTGATCGGCACCGGGGCGTCCGCGATCCAGTTCGTCCCGCAGATCGCCGGGGTCGCCGCCGAGGTGCAGCTCTACCAGCGCACGCCGGCCTGGGTGCTGCCCAAGGGCGACCGGCCGCTGTCGGGCGCACGCCGGCGCTTCCTCGCGCGCCACCCGGGCGTGCACCGCGCCTACCGCGCCGCGATGTACGCCGCGCTGGAGTCGCGGGCCGTCGGGTTCAACGCGAACCCGGCGCTGCTCAAGCCGGTCGAGTGGCTCGCGACCCAGCACATCAAGCGCTCGATCGACGACCCGGAGCTCGTCGCGAAGCTGACGCCGGACTACTCGATCGGCTGCAAGCGCGTGCTCGTGTCCAACGACTACTACCCGGCGCTCGCCCGCCCGGACGTCGACGTCATCACGAGCGGGGTCCGCGAGGTGCGCGGCAGCTCGATCGTCGACGGCGACGGGACCGAGCGCGACGTCGACGTCATCATCTACGGCACGGGCTTCCACGTCACCGACGCCTACGACGGGCTCGAGATCACCGGCCGGGGCGGGCGGACGCTGCGCGAGACCTGGGCCGCCGAGGGCATGGCGACGCACCTGGGGATGACGGTCGCCGACTTCCCCAACCTGTTCCTCCTGCTCGGGCCCAACACCGGCCTCGGCCACAACTCGGTCGTGTTCATGATCGAGTGCCAGACGCGCTACGTCGCGCAGGCGATCACCGCGGTGCACGCGAGCGGCATGGGCGGGCTCGACGTGCGCGCCGAGGTGCAGCAGCGGTCCAACGCCGCGGTGCAGCAGCGCCTGGAGAAGGGCATCTGGACCCGCGGCGGCTGCACGAGCTGGTACCTGGACGCCGCCGGGGTCAACCGCACGATCTGGCCCGGGTTCACGGTGCGGTACTGGTGGGAGACCCGGCACGTCGACACCACCGACTTCGAGTTCTTCGGCCGCGCGGCCGACGCGGTGGACGAGGCGGAGGTCGCGGGGACCGGCGAGCCCGCCCCCGCCCCGCCCGCCCCCGCCGGCGTCGGCTGACCGGGGCGCGACGCACGGTGTGTTGTCAGCGTGGCGTCCACGCTGACATCGAACGTCAGTCTTTCCCCCAGCTCGCGGCTCGGCCCTGTCTCAAGATCGTGGGGCTTCTCCTGACGTCTGACGCCGGCGTGGACCCCAGGCTGAGACACGCCGTGCCTCGCCGACACCGCTCGTAGGGTCGGAGGGCGTGACCCTGCCGCCCGCACCGCCCTGGACGCCGACGGGCGCCGCCCGCCCCCTCGTCGCCGCCGGCGCGATCTACCGGGATCCGGAGGGGCGCGTGCTGCTCGTCCACCCGACCTACAAGCCGGGCTGGGACGTGCCGGGCGGGCTCGTCGAGACCGGGGAGGCGCCGGCGGTGGCGTGCCGCCGGGAGGTCCTCGAGGAGCTGGGGCTCGACCAGGTGCCCGGGCCGCTGCTCACCGTCGACTGGACCGACGTCGGCGGCCACGACAAGCTGCTGTTCCTCTTCGACGGCGGGCTGCTCGGCGACGACGAGCACCGCATCGTGCTGCAGGCCGACGAGCTCGACGCGTGGGCGTGGGTGGCGCCCGACGACCTCGCCGACCACCTGCCCCCGCCGCTCGCCCGGCGCGTGGGCAGCACCGTCGCGGGGGCCACCGGCCCGTACCTCGAGCACGGCCTCCCGGTCAGGAGCGACGCCGCCGGATGAGCCCCTCCTGCACGACGGAGGCGACGAGCACCCCGTCGCGCGTGTAGAAGCGGCCCGCCGCCAGGCCCCGGCCGCCGCCGGCGCTCGGCGACTCCTGCACGTAGAGCAGCCACTCGTCGGCGCGGAACGGGCGGTGGAACCAGACGGCGTGGTCGAGGCTCGCGAGGCTGACCTCACCGGACGCCGCACCCCCGACGACGTGCGGGAACACCGCCGCCTCGAGCAGCGTCAGGTCGCTGGCGTAGGTGAGGACGCAGACGTGGAGCAGGCGTCCGCCCGACGACCCCGGGTCGGGCAGCTCCCCGTCGGCGCGCACCCACACCCGGTTGCGCGGGTCGCGGTCCTCGGTCTCGTCCCACGGCGAGTGGTCGACGTAGCGGACGTCGAGCGGCCAGGTCAGCGCCCGCCCCGTCGTGGTGAACGCGGGCTCGTCGCGCGGCACCGGCGGCATGTCGCGGCGGGGGAACCCGTCGGGGCCGGGCGTCTCCGGCATCGGCGCCTGGTGGTCCACGCCCTCCTCGGGGCGCTGGAACGACGCCGACATCGTGAAGATCGTCTCGCCGTGCTGGACGGCGGTGACGCGGCGGGTGGTGAAGGAGCGCCCGTCGCGGGTGCGGTCCACCTCGTAGACGATCGGGGCGAACGGGTCACCGGGACGCAGGAAGTACCCGTGCAGCGAGTGCACGCCCCGGTCGTCGTCGACGGTGCGTCCGGCGGCCACCATGGCCTGCCCGGCGACCTGGCCCCCGAAGACGCGCAGCAACGACTCGCGGGGACTCCGCCCCCGGAAGATGTCGCGCTCGATGCGCTCGAGGTCGAGCACGTCGTCGACGAGCTCCCGCAGCGCCTGACCCACACCGACCGCCTCTCGTCCCGCCGACCGGCGGTCATCGTCGCGCACGAGCGGCCCAGCGCGCCCGGGACCCGTCACCCAGCGCGTCGGTGGCGCTCGCTACATCGAGACCGCCGTTCGGGCTGCGTGACCGGCGACGCGGTCGCCGCGCGACGCTTCCGCTGGGCCGACAGGGTCTGTACGCCTGCCCGATCGGGTCACGGACCGCGCTGCCGAGCAGCAGAGCGGGAGCACTCACCGTCACCGAAAACCGACGTCCGGATTCCCTGCGTAACCGCGCCGTGACCCCCTCGTTGACCACCCTGACGTCACTCCCGGGACCCATCAAGTCCCGGCGTGGCTCCGCGGGGACACCGTCCGCAGTCCGTGCCCGCAACAGGCGGGCGGACCCATCCGGTCGTCCCGCTCCCCGACACAGCTCTACGAGGAGTTCACGTGATCAAGAAGCTGGGTGTCGTGACGGTCGGCGTGGCCGCCGGCCTCATGGCCGCCGCCCCGTTCGCCTCCGCCACCGAGGGCGGGCACCACCACGACGGCGAGCACAAGAGCTCCGGCTCCTGCAACGTCACCGGCGGCTCGGCCGAGGCCAACGGCGGCATCGACGGCGACTCGTTCGCCGGCAACCTGCTCGCGCAGGCCCCGGTCGGTGGCGCCAACGCCCTGAACATCGTCTGCAACGACATCCTCAACGACAACGTCAGCGGCAACGCCGTCGACGTCGACGTCCTCTGAGGACTGCACGGCGAGCGGACGAGCCGCGCTGACGCGCGGCTCGTCCCGGCGGCTCGGGACCCGATCCGTCACCTGCACGACCACTCGAGCAGTACCGACGATCTCCTTGGGGGAAACATGTTCAAGAAGGCAGGCGTCGTCACCGTCGCCGTCACCGCGGGCCTGCTCGCGGCCGCGCCCTTCGCCTCGGCCGGCGAGGCGCACAGCGACGACCACGACCACGACCACAAGAAGAAGAGCCACCACCACGACGACAGCTCGGACTGCAACGTCACCGGTGGCTCCGCCGAGGCCAACGGCGGCATCAGCGGCGACTCGGTGCTGGGCAACGTCCTCGCCCAGGCGCCGATCGGTGGGGCCAACATCGGCAACATCGTCTGCAACGACATCCTGAACGACAACCTCAGCGGCAACAGCGTCGCCCTCGACCTGCTCTGAGGTCCTGACGACGTCCCGCGAGGACGTCCGCCGTACGACGACGAAGGCCCGGCCATCCGATCGGTGGCCGGGCCTTCGTGCGTTCCGGGATCGTCCGGCGTGATCCGCCCCGATCGGGCGTAAGCCCCGATGAGGTCGTCACCAAACACATCACGTCCTCGTTGCTCCGTTCGAGGCGGGCTCAGCCATTCGGTCCCGCCGCTGCTCCCCCGACACCTTCCAGGAGTTCTCGTGCTGAAGAAGATGGGCGTCGTCACCGTCGGCGTCTCCGCCGGCCTGCTGGTCGCCGCGCCGTTCGCCTCCGCCCACGAGTCGGGCCACGACTCGGACCACGAGCGCCACGGCGCGGGCTCGGACTGCAACGTCACCGGCGGCTCGGCCGAGGCCAACGGCGGCATCGACGGCGACTCGTTCGCCGGGAACGTCCTCGCGCAGGCCCCGGTCGGTGGCGCCAACGCCCTGAACGTCGTCTGCAACGACATCCTCAACGACAACCTCAGCGGCAACACCGTCGACGTCGAGATCGGCGGCGGCCTCCTGCCCGAGCTGCCCGCGCCGCCGGTGTAGGTCCTGACGGACGCCACGACGGCCCGGCCACCGCACGGTGGCCGGGCCGTCGTGCTGTCGAGGGCCGATCCGGCGCGCTGTCCCTCCTTCGGGTGTCGCGACGCGGCCGGTCGTGCCGCCGGCGTCGCGCTCTCGTTGAGCCGTCCGAGGCGTGCCCGGGTGCTCATCATCCGCTCGGCCCACGCCCGCTCCCCGACAGACACTCAGGAGTTCGCATGCTGAAGAAGATGGGCGTCGTCACCGTCGGCGTCACCGCGGGCCTGCTGGCCGCCGCGCCGTTCGCCTCCGCCACCGAGGGCGGGCACCACCACGACGGCGAGCACAAGAGCTCCGGCTCCTGCAACGTCACCGGCGGCTCGGCCGAGGCCAACGGCGGCATCGACGGCGACTCGTTCCTGGGCAACACCCTCGTGCAGGCCCCGATCGGCGGCGCCAACCTGGCCAACATCGTCTGCAACGACATCCTCAACGACAACCTCAGCGGCAACACCGTCGAGGTGAGCGTCCTCAGCGCGGACGAGGAGGAGACCGAGGAGCCCGGCGGCGTCGACATCGATCCCGAGGACCTCAACGGCAACGGGGTGCCGGACGACGAGGAGATCACCGCCACCTGAGCATCCCCTCCCGCAGGACCCCGAAGGCCCGGTCATCCGATCGGTGGCCGGGCCTTCGTCTGTCCGGGGTACGGCCTGAATTCCTTCGCCACCGCAGGTTTGCGCAGGGTGTCGTGTCACTCGTTCGGGGATCACCCGTTACCTGATCGTTGCACGGTCCGCCTGACCTCGTTGTCCCTCCCGAGGCGCGGTGCCGTGCGCATCCGGTGCGCGGGTCGCGTCCGCTCCCCGACGAACAAGGAGTCGACATGCTGAAGAAGCTGGGCGTCGTCACCGTCGGCGTCTCCGCCGGCCTGCTGGTCGCCGCACCGTTCGCGTCCGCGAGCGAGTCGAGCCACGAGTCCGACCACCACGAGAGCCACGAGTCGAGCCACGAGTCGAGCTCGGACTGCAACGTCACCGGCGGCTCCGCCGAGGCCAACGGCGGCATCGACGGCGACTCGTTCCTGGGCAACGCCCTCGTGCAGGCCCCGGTCGGCGGCAGCAACCTGGGCAACGTCGTCTGCAACGACATCCTCAACGGGAACCTCAGCGGCAACAGCGTCGACGTCGACCTCGGCGGCGGCCTGCCTTCCCTCCCCGCCTAGGAGCGCGCAAGCGCACCAGCGACGGCCCGGCCACCCACGGGGTGGCCGGGTCGTCGTGTGTCGGCGTGGTTCATCGGCGCCGTGTTCCCCGGCCTCCATCCCACGATCGGGGGCATCGGGGCGGAAACCGGTAACACCGGCATGACCACCTCGTTGAGCCGTCCGAGCGTGGGGGCGCACTCCCCAGCCATCCAGCCCACGCCGCTCCCCGACACAACCTCTGGAGTTCTCGTGCTGAAGAAGCTCAGCGTCGTCACCGTCGGCGTCTCGGCGGGCCTGCTGGTCGCCGCCCCGTTCGCGTCCGCCCACGAGTCGGGCCACCACGGTCACCACAAGCACCACGACGCCAGCGCCGACTGCAACGTCACCGGCGGCTCGGCCGAGGCCAACGGCGGCATCGACGGCGACTCGTTCCTGGGCAACGCCCTCGTGCAGGCCCCGATCGGCGGCGCCAACCTGGCCAACATCGTCTGCAACGACATCCTCAACGGCAACCTCAGCGGCAACGTCGTCGACGTGAACGTGCTGAGCCCCGAGGTCGCGGCGCCCGTCGAGGAGGAGGAAGGGGAGGCCCCGGTCGCGAACCCGCTCGAGGGCGCTCCGACCGCCTGAGCAACATCTGGTGCTCACGAAGGGCCCGGTCACCACGCGGTGGCCGGGCCTTCGTCTGCTCCGGGCCCGAGGTTGATCCCCCGATCGGGTCGATCTCACCCACGCGGATCACGAAGACATCACGGCCTCGTTGAGCCGTCCGAGACCACGGCGCCGCGCTCCTCCACCGTCCGGCGCCGTTCCCTTCCCCCGAGCCACACAGGAGTCCCCGTGCTGAAGAAGCTGGGCGTCGTCACCGTCGGCGTCACCGCCGGCCTGCTCGCCGCCGCGCCGTTCGCGTCGGCCGAGTCGCACATCGACGAGAACAACAACGTCACGTCCGAGGGCAGCAACATCGGCGTCGACACGGGCAACCGCATCGGCCAGGGCAACGGCCAGGGCAACACGTTCAACGGCGTGGAGGTGCCCGGCCTGCCGGACGCGCCGACCCTGCCCGCGGTGCCGCCGCTCTCCGACTTCCTGCCCGAGCTGCCGAGCCAGTTCGAGCTCCCGGGCATCCCCGCCTGAGGCGCGCTCCGCACGACGACGGGCCCGGTCCACCGCTCGGTGGGCCGGGCCCGTTCGTGTGTCCGGGGTGTCAGCGCCCGACCGTGCCCGCGGTGCCAGCGAAGTGCCGTTGCTGACGATCAGTGTCCGTATCGGTACTTCGATCACCGCGCCCGCCGGTTGCCACGGCGCCGTCGGGCAGGACGACGACCGGGCAGGGACCGTCCTCGAAGAGCGCGCGGTCGGCGCTCGGCGAGGTGAGCGCGGCCAGCGCCCCGCCCCGCGGGCGCCCGACGACGACGGCGCGGGCGTGGTGGCGCCGGGCCACCGCGACGAGTGCGCCGCCGACGCCGTCGTGGGCGACGACGGGCGCGAGGGTCTCGGCGGTCACCGTCGCGTCCCGACCGACGGCCTCCCGCGCGGCGCCCAGGGACCGCTCGAGGCCGGGCCCGGTGTCGGTGTCGGCGGCGGCCGCGGCGTCCACCACGGCCGATTCCGGGACGTGCACGACGACCAGCGGCGCCTCGAGCAGCGTCGCGAGCCGGCCGCCCGCCGCCGCGACCGCCGGCGCGTGCGGCGACCCGTCGACGGCCACGAGGACCGGCCGTGCCGACTCCCCCGTCTCCTCGACGGTCGACTCCCCCACCGTCAGCTCGCCGGTCTCCACGCGCCGCAGCAGGCGGTGGGCGGTGGCGAGCACCAGCGCGCCGACGGCGACGACCACCGCGCCGACCCAGAACGGGGTGTTCGGCAGGAACGCGTCGGCGAGGAGGCCGGCGATCCACGGGGCGAGCCCGCCGCCCAGGAAGCGCACGAAGCTGTAGGACGCCGAGGCCACGGGGCGCTCGACCGGGGCCACGGACATGACGGCCTGGGTGACCAACGTGTTGTTGAGGCCGATCATCGCGCCGGCGACGATCACCGCCCCGATGACGACGCCCGGGGTGTCGTTCCAGGCGGCGATGACGAGCAGGTCCACCGCGAGGAGCCCGAGGACGAAGTAGAGGACGCGCACGGTGCCGAAGCGCCGCTCGAGGGCCGGGGCGACGAACACCGCGAAGATCGCGACGAGCACGCCCCAGGCGGTGAAGACGCCGCCGAGGCCGAGCTCGGAGAGCCCGCCCATCGAGTACGGCGAGTACGCGAGCAGCGTGAAGAAGCCCCAGTTGTAGGCGAAGGCGGTCAGCGCGATCGTCGCGAGGCTGCGGTGGCGCAGCGCCTTGAGCGGGTCGAGCAGCCCGATCGTCCGCGCCGGCTTCGGGGTCTTGTCGAGCAGCACCAGCGTCGCGATCAGCGCGATCGCCATGAGGACGGCGACGCCGAAGAACGGCGCCCGCCAGCTCACCGAGCCGAGCAGTCCGCCGACGAGCGGACCGAGCGCGATGCCGACCCCGAGCGCCGTCTCGTAGAGGATGATTGCGCCGGCGAAACCGCCGCTCGCGGAGGCGACGATGACCGCGAGCGAGGTCGCGATGAACAGGGCGTTGCCGAGGCCCCAACCGGCACGGAAGCCCACGATCTCGCCGATCGAACCGGACGCCCCGGCGAGGGCGGCGAAGACGACGATGATCGTCAGGCCGGTCAGCAGCGTCGCCTTGGCACCGATGCGGCTGGAGACCCAGCCGGTGACGAGCATGGCGACCGCGGTGATGAGCAGGTAGCTCGTGAACAGCAGCGAGACCTGCGCGGGCGTGGCCTCGAGCTGCTCGGCGAGCGCGGGCAGGATCGGGTCGACCAGGCCGATCCCCATGAAGCTGATGACGCAGGCGAAGGCGACGGCCCAGACGGCCTTCGGTTGGCGGAACGGGCTGTCGGTGGACGTGCTCACGACGCTCCTCGCGAGGGGTCGACGGGGGTCTGGGTCAGGCGTGACAGGGCACCGGCCGCGGCGTCGACGGCGGCGCGGTCCTCGGGGCCGAGCTGGTCGAGGAGGTCCGCCAGCCGCGACGCACGGCGGGTGCGCCGGGCGTGGAGGACCTCGCGGCCCGCGTCGGTCAACGTCACGACCACGGCGCGCCGGTCGCTCGGGTCGTCGCCGCGCGTGGCGAGGCCGTCGCGTTCCAGGCGCGTGACCAGCGCGGTCATGCTCGGCTGCGTGACGCCCTCGCGGACGGCGAGGTCGGACAGGCGCTGGGGCCCGTCGCGGTCGAGCGTCGCGAGTGTCGACGCCGTCGTCAGGCTGAGGTCACGGCTCGCGGTGGAGCGCAGGACCCACGCCGCGAAGGCGTCGAGCGCGGCGGCGGTGGCCAGGCGCGCGTCGGTCGGTGCGGTCACCGAACCGTTGTATCACCTAACTATGTTCTTCGCCGTGATGGCGACCGTCCCTCGAGGGCGCGCGGGGATCAGGAGCCGAACGAGAGCAGCGACGGCGAGGACGACGACGCGTCGCCGAACGAGAGCAGCGACGTCGCGCCCGAGACGGTGGTGCCGAGGCCGCCGACGACGCCGCCGAGCAGGCCGCCATCGCGTCCACCACCCGAGCCCTCCGAGCCCTCCGAGCCCTCCGAACCGCCCGACCCACCGGGGTCACCCGAGCCACCGGACCCGCCCGAGCCGCCGGAACCGCCGCCGGCACCCCCGCCCGATGCCCCGGAACCCTGCGAGCCGCCGCCCGAACCGGACCCGCCACCCGAGGCGCGGATCGGGGTGTCGCCGTCGCGGGCGGCGCTCGCCGTACGCGCGGAGCCGTCGGTGCGCGTCGCCCGACGGGCGGGCGCGGCGTCGGCGTCGGCCCGCCCACCGGTGCGGGTGCCGACGGTGCCGGCGGGCCGGCCGAGGCCGACGGGGTCGCCGGTGGACGCGAGGTCGAGCACCTGGACCGGGGCCGGCGGCACACCCGGCGCGAGGGGCAGCGAGGCCGCGGGAGCCGTGCCGCCGCCGCCCGGCGCGGGCGGTGCCAGGGGCGCGTCGGAGCTGACGGGGCTCATCACCACGGAGCCGATCCCGATCGCGCCGACGGTGGCGACCAGCGGGAGCGCGCCGAGCGCGACCCGGGCGCGCGTCGCGGACGACGCCCCCATCTGGTGCCTGCCCATGTCTGGCTCTCCGTCCGTTCGTCCGGCCAGCTCGTCCGGTAGGGAGCGCACCACCGATCGGGTGACTGCTCCTCCGGAACGCTCAACGGCCGTCACGGCCGGAGGTTACGGACGCGGGCCGTCCGGGCTTGAGTCCATCGATGAGGTGAACCCGGGTCCTCACCCCACCCGGCGGCACCGGTTGGCCCCGGAGGCGGTCCGGCCACAGACTGTGCGCCCGGCGGAGCGTCGACGAGGAGGTCACCACCGTGAAGCAGCTGTCGGGCCTGGACTCGGTGTTCCTGGACGCGGAGGACGACCACCAGTTCACCCACGTCAGCCAGCTGCTGATCCTCGAGCGGCCGGACCCCGACTTCGAGCCCTACCCCGCCTGGCGCCGCCAGCTCGCCGACCGCATCCACCAGCTCGAGCCGCTACGCCGCCGGCTGGTGGAGGTGCCCTTCGGGCTCGACCACCCGTACTGGATCGCCGACCCGGACTTCGACCTCGACTTCCACGTCCGCCACAGCGCCGTCCCGCCGCCCGGCGGTGACGGCGAGCTCGACGAGCTGGTCGGCCGCCTCGTCGCCGCGCCGATGGACCGCGACCACCCGCTGTGGGTCTCGCACGTCATCGAGGGCCTCGACGGCGACCGCTTCGCGATCCTCACGATGATCCACCACAGCGCCGTCGACGGGGCCGCGGGCGCGGACCTGCTCGAGCTCATGCTCGAGGACTCCCCCGACGCCGGTCGCCCCGCCGAGGCCGGACGGTGGCGCGCCGAGAGCCCGCCGTCGACGGCCGAGGTGCTCGCCCGCGCCGCGGTCAACGGCGTCCGGCGCCCCGCCCGCGGGCTGCTGCTCGCGGCCCGTGCAGGACAGAAGCTGGCGCGGGCCTCGCGCAGCCCGGCGGCCATCGACCTGGCCGACAAGGTCCGCGGCACGCTGCGCGGGCCGCTGGGGTCGGTGCTCAACGCCGGGCGCGCCCGCGACGACGACGGCCGCCTGCCCCGGCTGCCCCCGCTCGTGTCGCCGCGGACCCCGTTCAACCACCCGATCAGCCGCTACCGCCGCTTCGCGCACCGCTCGCTGCCGCTGGCCGAGGTGAAGTCCGTCGGGAAGCAGGCCGGGGCGACGATCAACGACGTCGTCGTCGCGATCTGCGGCGGCGGGCTGCGGCACTGGCTGACCGAGCGTGGCGAGCTCCCCGACCGACCCTTGACCGCCCTCATCCCCGTCTCGCTGCGCAGCGGTGACGAGGAGGAGCGCTGGACCAACCGCGTCTCGGGCACCATCGCCGCCCTGCCGACCGACCTCGACGGCCCCCTCGAGCGCCTGCGCGGCGCGCACGAGGCACTGGACCTGGCCAAGCAGGTGTTCAAGGCGCTGCCCGGCGAGCTCGCGCCGGACGTCGCCGGGCTCGGGACGCCGCTGGCGACGACGGCGGTCAGCCGAGCGGTCACGCGCTGGTCGACCGCGGCGGCGGCGCCGTTCAACCTCGTCGTCTCCAACGTCCCGGGGCCGACCGACCCGCTCTACGTCGGTCCCGCGCCCATGCGCCACTACGTCCCGGTCTCCGCGATCGCCGACGGTGTCGGGCTCAACATCACCGTGCAGAGCTACGTCGACCAGCTCGACATCGGGCTGCTCGCCTGCGCCGAGCTGGTGCCCGACCTCGCCGACCTCGCCGACGCGGTCGTCGCGGAGTTCGACCTCCTGCGCGACGCCGTCCGGTCCGCGGAGGAACCCGCGTGACGGCGGTCGAGCGCCTGGCGCCGCTGCTCGACGTGCCGCTGCCCGCGGACGCCGGCGCGCCGTACATCGACCTCGTCGACGGCCGACCCGGCTCGCGCGGCCGCATCCAGGACCTGTGGGAGTCGGCGGGCGGCGCCGGGTTCTACGACCTGGTGCTGGCCGGCGGCGACCGCATCCACGACCGCCTCCCGGGCGTCGTCGGCGGGGCGGTCGTGCGCGACTTCTACGACGTCGCACGTCGGCTCGACCTCGTCGGCGGCGAGACCGTGCTCGACCTCGCGTGCGGCCCGGGGACCCTGACCCGCCGCCTCGCCGACGGCGTCAGACCCGACGGGCTGGTGATCGGGGCCGACCTGTCGCCGCCGATGCTGCGGCGCGCGGCGCGGGCCGTGCGGTCGGCGAACACGGTGTTCGTGCGGGCCGACGCGATGGCGCTGCCGCTGCGCGACGGCGCGGTCGAGGCCGTGTGCTGCTCGCTGTGCCTGCAGCTCGTGCCCGACCTCGACACCGCGCTCGCCCAGATCCGGCGCGTCCTCGGTCCCGGCGGCCGGCTCACCGCCACCGTCCCGACGCACGGCCGAGGCCCGTTGCGCCTCTACACCGAGCTCCTCGGACGGGGCGGTCAGGCGCGGCTGTTCCACCCCGGCGAGCTCGCCGACGCCCTCGTGCGCCACGGGTTCGGGCGGGTCGCGACGCGGTGGGGGACGCTCATCGAGATCGTGGACGCCGTCGCCCCGGGAGCAGCGCCCCCGCGAGGGTGACGACGCCCGTGGTCGCGGCGACGACGCCGAGCGCCGCGACGACGTCGCTCGGCCGGTGCCAGCCGGCGACCATCGTGGCCACGCCCGCGACGCCGGTGACCGCGAGAGCGGCGAGGGCGGCCAGCGGACGCAGCGCCCGGGGCACCACCAGCACGAGCGCGACCCCGAGCGACGCCACCAGCGTGACGTGGCCGCTGGGCAGGGAGTTGCCCTCGGCGGACTCGGGGCGGACGAGGCCCGCCTTGAGCAGCTGGGTCACCAGCTGCGCACCGAGCACCAGCGCGACGACGCCGACGGCCCGGTCGCCCCGGCCTCGGGCCAGCGCCACGCCGCCGAGGACGAGCACCGCGAGCGCGACCGTCGGGACCCCGACCAGCTCGAGCACCCGCAGCCCCTCGCCGCGCAGGCCCACGCCGGTCGCGGTCTCGAGGGCGGCGTCGTCGAGGGCGCGTCCGGTGGGGTCGAGCACGCCGAGCACGTACGACCCGACGACCGTCGCGGCGCCGAGGAGCACCGCCAGCACGGCCGCGACCCGCCCGCCCGGGCGGTGGCGCCGCGTTGGTGCGTCGAGCAGGGGCACCGTCGGCGCGGCGGCGAGCGGGATCATGGCCTCCACGCTCCGCCCGGGCCGTGTGGGCGGCCTGACGTGCTGCTGTGACAGGGCTGAGAACACGACGACGGCCGGGTCCCGCTCCCCAGCGGACCCGGCCGTCGTCTCGCGAGCCGTCGCTTACCGGTACGCCTCCACCGCGTGCCCGTACACGACGACGTTGTCCTCGTAGCTGCGCACGTCGGCGTCGAACTCGCCGCCGCACGTGATGAGCCGCAGCTCCGGGCCGGGGGTCGACCCGTAGACCTGCACGGTCGGGAAGGCGTCCTTCGGGACCTCGGCGACGCGGTCGACCGCGTAGACGACCGTGACGCCGTCGGTGCGCTCGACGAGCACCTGGTCACCGGCCTCGACGTCCGCGAGGCGGGCGAAGCCGCCCTCCACGCCCCCGTAGTTCACGTGCGAGGCGTAGACCGCCGGGCCGTCCTGGCCGGGGGCCGCGCCGCCGCGGTAGTGGCCGACGGTCGTGGCGTCCCGCGGGACCTCCAGCCGGCGGTCCTCGGTCTGGCCCAGCTCGGTGAGCTGCCGGGTGTCGACCCCGATCGACGGGATGCGCAGGTTCGCCGTCTCGGCCCAGTCGAGCGGGAGGGCGACCTCGGTGCGCCCGGCCGGCAGGTCGACGACCGCCGGGCCGGTGCGCGCCGCGGTCGCACCCACCGTCAGGTAGGCCGCCACGGCGACCAGCGCGACGACGAGGAGGACACCGATCGTCGCGCGTGCGGTCCCGCGCTGCTGCTGCGTGCTCTGGTGCTTGCCCGTGGTGGCCATGGCGATCAGCCCTGCCGCGCGTAGCGACGGACGACGACCAGGCCGGTGGCGCCGAGGCCGGCCACCGCGCCCGCGGCCTGCGCGAGCTCGACGGCCGAGGCACCGGACCCGGTGCTGCCGTCACCGGTCGAGACCCCGCCCTCGGGGTAGCTGACGTATTCGACGTGACCCTCGTCGTCGTCGCCGTGGGCGTTGGCCTCGCAGGCCTCGCCGTCGTCGTCACGGTCGAGCCGGAACGGGTCGGACGAGTCCCAGTCGAGGATGGCGTTGGCCTCGTCGTAGGTCAGCTCGTCGCAGTCGACGTCGTAGCGGTGGTGCCAGTAGGTGCCCCACCACTCGACCGGGGCCGAGGTGTTGAAGACGTAGGTCGTCGAGAAGTAGTTGCTCTCGTAGACCGTCGTGTTGTTCTCGATGTCGACCGTCGTGTTGTTCTCGACCGTCGTGTTGTTCTCGACCGTCGTGTTGTTCTCGACCGTCGTGTTGTTGGTCGTGTTGTTGTTCGTCGTCGTGTTGTTGGTCGTGTTGTTGTTCGTCGTGGTGTTGTTGCTGTTGGTCGTGTTGTTGCTGTTCGACGAGTTGTTGCTGTTCGACGCCGTCGTGTTGTTGCTGTTCGTCGTCGTCGTGTTGTTGCTGTTGTTCGTCGTCGTGTTGTTGCTGTTGTTCGTCGTCGTGCTGTTGCTGTTGTTCGTCGTCGTGATGCTCTCGGCAACCGTCACGTCGTTCCGGTTGACGCTCGTGCGCGAGTTGGCAACCGTGCTGTCGGTCGAGGAGTCGTCGTTTGCCGGAACGCCGTCGTCACAGACCCCGCCGACCCACCCGTAGCCCGCTTCGACGCAGTCCGCCTCTGTGGTGATGCCGTCGACCGGAGCAGCGAGCGCGAGCCCCGGAGCCATCACCGCCAGTCCCACGCACCCGGCCAGCACGACCGCGGCGCTGCGGCTGCTCCGTCGACCCCTCATCTCCTGCTCCCCTTGTCCGTTCGGCCCGTCCGGTGGGCCGTTCGGCGATGTCTCGCAGGAGGAGGGGCCGTCGTTAGCGGATCTCCGGCGCCGAGCCCCGGGATCACTCGATCGTGGCGGTAGACGCCAGTTTCGGCCGCTCGGGCCGAGGCGCGTACCCCTTTGCTCCCCCCGCCGTTACAGCGAACGGGGGAGTCGCCGGTCGACGACCCCGAAGACCATCGGGCGAGCGGATCGGGTCGGGCATGGGGAACGGACGTCGGCGCGCGGCGAGCGCGCTGGTCGGGCTGGTGGCGGCGGGGATGATCTCGACGGCGGGGGTGGCGTCGGCGTCCGGCCCGGACCTCTCCGACCCGGGCGGCGCCATCGGGGACGTCGTCGGCGGCATCGTCGACTCGCTCAGCGGGCTGATCGGCGGCGGCAGCGGCAACCTCCCCGAGAACCCCGAGCTCCCCGAGATCCCGACCCCGACCACCACGACGAGCCCGACCACCACGACCTCGTCGTCGCCCCACCACCACGACACGGAGACGAACACCGTCTACGTGCCGGTGCCGGTGTACGGGCCCGGCAGCCCGTACTACCGCTACGTGCCGCCGGTGGTCTCGGTCTACGACCTCGACTGCCACGACTTCGCGGACTCCGCCGACGCCCAGGCCGTGCTCATCGCCGACCCGTCGGACCCGAACAACCTCGACGGCGACAACGACGGCCGGGCCTGCGACTGGGGCGTCGGGCGCGACTCCTCGTCGTACACCGGCTACCCGCGGGGCGGCGTCGCGGCCGGCGACGGGTCCGACGAGGGCCCGACGATCGGCCAGGTGATCTTCCTGGCGATCGCCGGCATCGGCGCCGGGGCCGGGGTCGTCCGCGGCGGCCAGCTGGTCGCCGCGCGGCGGGAGAACGCCTGACGTGGCCGCTCCGGAGGCACCGCCCGAGAGCCCGTCGGGGCGTGGGGGCATCCTCGACCGGGTGACGGGACGCTTCACCGCGCTGATCCTCGCCCTGCTCGCCGTCGGGGTGCTCGTGGCGTTCGTCAACTCCGGCGGCGAGGAACCCGCGCCGGCACGGTCGTTGCCGCCCGCCGAGCGGGTGGCGGTGCCCGTGCCGCTCCCGGCCGCGCAGATCACCGGCCTCGACGTCCCGTCCATCGGGCTGTCGACGGAGGACCTGACGAGCCTCGGCCTGCGCGACGACAACTCGCTCGACGTGCCGCGCAGCGCCGGCACCGTCGGCTGGTACCAGCGCAGCGCGAGCCCCGGCGAGGCCGGGCCCGCGGTGCTCGCCGCGCACGTCAACTTCCGCGGCGAGGAGGGCGCGTTCTACCGGCTGGGCCAGATGGCTCCCGGCCAGACCGTCGAGGTCCACCGGGACGACGGCACCACCGCGGTGTTCGCCGTCGACCGGGTCGACCAGGTCGCCAAGGACGCCTTCCCGACCGAGGCCGTCTACGGGCCCACGCCCGACGGCCAGATCCGGCTGATCACCTGCGGCGGCGTGTTCAACGAGCAGACCCGCAGCTACGAGGACAACATCGTCGTCTACGGGCACCTCACCGAGGCCTACCGCCCGGCGTGACCACCGCTGCCCGGGCCCCGGTCGTCGACCGGGACCCGGGCGAGCCGGTCGGCGAGGGCCTCAGGAGGCCGGGGTCGCCAGGTCGTACACGGTGCGTCCCGCGACGTCGATCGGCGTGAAGTGGCTCTGGACCCAGGTCCGGATCTCGCCGGTCGTACCGCGGGCGCCGGGGCCGCCTCCCTGTCCACCACCTCCGGGACCACCGCCGGGACCACCGCCGGGGCCGCCGCCCTCGACGTAGTAGCGGACCTGGCCCGACGCGACGGCCGCCTGGAACTCGGCGAGGGTCGGGGCGGGATCGCTGCCCACGAAGCCGCCCATCGCCATGACGGGCACGCCGCTCGCGAGCTGGAGCGACGCCGCGCTCTGGGCGCCGGTCGTCGCCGCCGCCCAGCGGGTGCCCGCGCCCTGGAGCAGGGCCACGAGCTGCGGCGACGGCGTCCCGCCCTCGAGGCCACCGCGATCGGCACCGCCATCCCGCGCGCCCATCTGCCCGCCGGGACCCGCGCTGACGATCGAGCCCTGGTGCGGGGTGAGCGCGGTCTGCGCGGCGAAGGCCGTCGAGCCCCCGAGCACGGCGACCAGGGCGGCGAGCGCCCCGACGGTCGCGACCCGCGTCCACCGGGCCCGCGGGAGCAGCACCGCGATCGTCCCGAGCACCCCGGCGACGAGCAGCACCCAGCGCGCCCACGGCAGCCAGCCGTGCTGCGTGAGCACCACGGCGCTCCAGGCGGCGGTGCCGGCGACGACGACCGCGAGGACGATGCGCGCCCATGCCTCGCCGCGGCGACGCCAGAGGACCGAGGCGCCGACGGCGGTCGTCAGCGCGATCCCAGGAGCGAGGGCGACCGTGTAGTAGGGGTGGATGATCCCGCTCATCGCGCTGAAGACGACGGCGTGCACGAGCGTCCAGGTACCGCCGAGGACGAGCAGGCCGCGGGTGCGGTCGGTGCGCGGGGCCCGGCGCAGCGCCCACAGCGCGACGACGAGCAGGACCAGCGCGGCCGGGAGCAGCCACGACGCCTGGCCCGAGAACTCCGAGGTGAACAGTCGCTCGACACCCGGCGTGCCGCCGAAGCCGCCGCCTCCGGGTCCGCCCGTGCCGCCGCCCAGGTCGGCGGGCGGACCGCCGGGGGGCATGCCGGTCGGGACGCGACCCGGACCGCCGCGCCCGCCGCCCTCGGTGCCCAGGACGCGGCCGAGCCCGTTGTAGCCGAGGGCGAGCTCGAGCAGGGAGTCCGTCGTCGACCCGCCGATGTAGGGGCGCGACGACGCCGGCCACAGCTCGACGAGCGCCACGTACCAGCCGGCCGACACGACCATGGCCACCCCGCCCGCGAGGAGGTCGCCGACGCGGCGCCACGGCCGGGACGGCGCGACGACGAGGACCGTGAGCGCCAGGGCCGGCACGACGAGCAGGACCTGCAGCTGCTTGGTGAGGAAGCCGAGGCCGACGAGCGCGCCGTCCGCGACCAGCCACCAGGTGCCGGCACGGCGGCCGGCGGCGTCGACGGCGCGGGTCGTCGCGTACGCCGCGGCGACCATCGTCAGGACGAGCAGGGCGTCAGGGTTGTCGAAGCGGAACATCAGCACCGCCACCGGGGTCGCGGCGAGCAACGCCCCGGCTGCGAGCGCCGTGCGCGGGCCCGACCAGCGGCGCACGGTGAGGTAGAGCAGGCCGACCGACGCGACGCCCATCAACGCCTGCGGCGCGAGCAGCGACCAGCTGCTGAAGCCGAAGATCCGCCCCGAGAGCACCATCACCCACAGCGCGGCCGGCGGCTTGTCGACGGTGATGAGGCCCGGCGCGTCGAGGGCCCCGAACAGCCACGCCGTCCACGACTGCGTCCCGGCCTGCACCGCGGCGGCGTAGAAGGAGTTGGCCCAGCCCGACGCGCCGAGGTTCCACAGGTAGGTCAGGGCCGTCGCGGCGAGCAGGCCGAGGAGCGCCGGGCGGACCCAGCGCGGGTCGTCCTCCCGGCCCCGCCAGGCGCGCCGGGGCCATGACGGGCGGGGCCTCGATGCGGCGGCGGGTCGCGCGGTGGCGACGACGTCGGGGTCGGTCGCGGTGGTCATCGGGACTCCGGGTTCATGATCGAAGGAGGAATACGGACACTGGACGTCAGCAACGGCACTTCGCTGACACATCGCTCACGCGTGCTGGCGGCGCGGGTGGAAGACCCAGGCGCGGTAGGCGACGAAGCGCAGGAGCGTGGCGACGAGGTTCGCGAGCACGAGGACCGCGAGCTCGATCCCGTGGCTCGCGGCCGGGGCCAGGGCGCCGAGCAGGGCCAGGGAGCCGGAGGTCAGCGCGAGCCCGAGGCCGAAGACCACGAGGCCCTCGACCTGGCTGCGCCCGGCGTGGCGGCGTCCGCGGATGCCGAAGGTCAGCCGGCGGTTCGCCGCCGTGTTGGCGATCGCCGTGAGCACCAGGGCGATCAGGTTCGACGGCTGGGGGCCCAGCACGCCCCGCAGGAGCGTGTAGAGCAGGAGGAACGCCAGCGTCGAGACGGCGCCGATCGCCGCGAAGCGCACCATCTGGCCGGTCAGGCCCGGGGTCACGCCGGCCACGGCGTCCGGCGACGGCTCCGCCGACAGCGGCGCGCGCCCGCACTCGCGGCGCAGTCGGGCGACGGGCAGCGCGCCGGTGGCCAGCGCGCGGGCGACGCGGGCGACGCCCCGGAGGTCGGCGATCGCGGTGGCGACGACGTCGACGCGCGAGTCGGGGTCGTCGACCCAGTCGACGGGGACCTCGTGGATCCGCAGCCCCGAGCGCTCGGCGAGCACGAGCAGCTCGGTGTCGAAGAACCAGCCGGTGTCCTCGACCAGCGGCAGCAGCCGGCGCGCCACGTCGGCGCGGATGGCCTTGAACCCGCACTGCGCGTCGGAGAACCGCGCCCGCAACGTCCCGCGCAGCAGCACGTTGTAGCAGCGCGAGATCACCTCCCGCTTCACCCCGCGCACCACCCGCGACGACGCCGCGAGCCGCGACCCGATCGCCAGGTCCGAGTGTCCGGAGATCAGCGGCGCCACGAGCGGCAGCAGGGCGTTGAGGTCGGTCGACAGGTCGACGTCCGTGTACGCGAGGACGGGCGCGTCCGACGCCGACCACACCGCCCGCAGCGCCCGCCCGCGGCCCTTCTCGTCGAGGTGCACGACGGCGACCTCGGCGAACTCGTCGGCCAGCGCCTCCGCCACGGCGAGGGTGCCGTCGGTGCTGGCGTTGTCCGCGACCGTGATGCGGAACGGGTAGGGGAAGTCCTCGGTGAGGTGGCGGTGCAGCCGCCGCACGCACGGGCCGAGGTCGCGCTCCTCGTCGAACACGGGGACGACGACGTCGAGCACCGCGCGGCCGGTGTCCTCGACGGCGCGGAGGGGGGCGCGGAGCGGGGTCGCTGCGGTCATGATCGCAGCCTCGGAGCCGTCCGTGGACGCGCCGTGTGCCCGACCTGTGGCCGAGCTGTGAGCGCTCACGGCTGGCCGGTTGCACTTGACAACCACTAGCGGGCTCGGCTTCGCTACTGGTAGCAGAACGCAACCGGAAGGAGCCCGCCCGTGCTGGTCGACGTGGACGAGGGCGTGCAGCTGTGCGTCGAGACGCTCGGCGACCCCGACGCGCCGGTGCTGCTGCTGATCGGTGGCGGGGGCTGGTCGATGGACTGGTGGGACGACGACCTGTGCGCCCGCCTCGTCGACCGCGGGCTGCGCGTCGTGCGCTACGACCCCCGCGACACCGGCGCGTCGACGACCTGGCCCGCGGGCTCGCCCGGCTACACCGGCCAGGACATGACCAGCGACGCGCTCGCCGTCCTCGACGCCCTCGGGGTCGAGCGCGCGCACGTCACCGGCCTGTCGATGGGCGGCGGCATCGCCCAGGAGCTCGCGCTCGCCCACCGCGACCGCGTCGCCGCGCTCACGCTCATCGCCACCACCGCGGTCGACCCGTCGGTCGGCGACCTCCCCGGACCCACCCCGGCGATCCAGGCGGTCTTCGCCGACGAGGGCCCGGGCCCCGACTGGTCCGACCCCGCCGCCGCCGTCACCGCGCTCGTCGAGGCCGAGCGTCCCTTCGCCGGCCCGGACGCGTTCGACGAGACGCGCGTCCGGGCGATCGCGGAGCGGGTCGTCGCCCGCAGCCGGGACGTCGCGGCCGCCGGCAACCACTTCCTCCTCGAGGGCGGGTCGACGGGACCGACCGACCTCGCCGCGCTCGCCGGGCTGCCGACCCTCGTCGTGCACGGCGACGCCGACCCGCTCTTCCCGGTCGAGCACGGCCGCGCGCTCGCCGCCGCGATCCCCGGCGCGCGCCTGCTCGAGATCCCCGGCATGGGCCACCAGGTGCCGCCCGAGCCGGCGTGGGGCCGGTTCGTCGGCGCCCTGCTCGACCTGCACGCCCACCACTGAAGGAGATCGGTGCCCGCCCTCATCTACTCCGCGACCGCGTCGCTCGACGGCTTCATCGCCGGACCGGGCGGCGACATGTCCTGGCTGACCGAGCACCTCGGCGGCGAGAACGAGGCCGCCGAGCGGGTGCTCGCCCGCACCGGCGCGATCCTCGTCGGGCGCGTCACCTTCGGCGGCGACGACCCGCACCGCGGCACCGACAAGGAGGGCGCGTTCGAGGGCCAGTACGACGGCCCCGTCGTCGTCCTCACCCACCGCCCGCCCGACGACCCCCCATCGGCGTGCTCCCCTGACGGCGTCGAGTTCGCCACCGACCTCGTGACGGCCGTCGACCGCGCGAAGGAGCTCGCCGGCGACCGGGACGTCAACGTCCTGGGCGCCGACGTCGCCGCCCAGTGCCTCGCGGCCGGTCTCCTCGACGAGGTGCTGATGTTCTTCGCGCCGGTGCTGCTCGGCGACGGCACGCCGATGTTCCGGCACGCCGGCGGCACCCGAGTGCGCCTCGAGCGCCTGCCGGGCGAGACCGAGCAGTGGTACCGCGTGGTGCGCTGACCGCTACGTCCGTTCCGCCCGCAACTCAGGGCCGACTCTCAGGTTGCGCGCAGGTGAGGCGCAGGAGGGCCACAGTCGGCGGGCCCACCCTGGTCCGCGTGAGCGATACGAGCCCCTCCTCCCCCACCCCCGCCACGGACCCGACGGCACGTGCCGCGGGCGGGCCCGGCACCGGGACGCTGCCGGGGGGTCCCGCCGGGGAGCGACCCGGCGGCTACCCGACCGCGCCGTACGGCTCCGGGCTCCCGGCCCGCGGCCACGCGCCCGGCCCGGGCGCACCCTGGACCCGGCACGACGTCCCGGGCGGCCCACCCGGCACCCCGCCGACGGCACCCGGTCCCGCGGCGCCGCCGCCCGGCCCGTCGGGGCCGCGCCGGCGCCCGTCGGTCGCCCTGGTCGCCGGTGCGCTCGCCGCGGTGCTCGTCGCGGGCGGCGTCGGCGGTGCCGTGGGCTACGAGGCCGCGTCCTCGGCCGGCGGCGGCTCGTCGGTGCTCTCGTCGGCGCCGAGCAGCTCCGGCGCGACGGACCAGGCCCCCGCGGCGGCACCGGGCTCGGTCGAGCAGGTCGCCGACACCGTCCTGCCCAGCGTCGTCCAGCTCGAGGGGCCGTCGGGCGAGGGCTCCGGCGTCGTCATCTCCGCCGACGGCCTGATCCTCACCAACGCCCACGTGCTCGAGGCCGGTCAGGCCGCGCAGCAGCAGTCGCCGCTCGGCGGCGAGGGCCAGGTGCCGGGCCGGGTGCCGGGTCAGGCCCAGGGGCTGACCGCCGTGTTCCAGAACGGGAACCGCGCGCCGGTCCAGGTCGTCGGCACCGACACGAGCGCCGACCTCGCCGTCGTGCGCGCCCAGGGCGTCTCCGGGCTGACGCCGGCGACGATCGGCGACTCGTCGCAGCTGCGGGTCGGCCAGGAGGTCGTGGCCGTCGGGTCGCCGCTGGGCCTGTCCGGCACGGTGACCACCGGCATCGTCAGCGCCCTCCAGCGCCCCGTCGCGACCGGCGGCGCGCAGAGCGGCCAGGCCACGGTCCTCGACGCGATCCAGACCGACGCCGCGATCAACCCCGGCAACTCCGGCGGCGCGCTCGTCGACATGCAGGGCCGCGTCATCGGCATCACCTCCGCGATCGCCTCACTGGGTCAGTCCTCCGGCGGCCAGTCCGGCTCGATCGGCCTCGGCTTCGCCATCCCGATCGACCAGGCCCAGCGCATCGGCACCGAGCTGATCAACCAGGGCTACGCGACCCGCGCCGTGCTCGGCGTCGGCGTCACCGAGGGCGCCGACGGCGCGGTGCTCGGGCAGATCGCGCCCGGCGGGCCGGCCGCGGCCGCGGGGCTGCAGCAGGGCGACGTCGTCACCCGCGTGGACGACCGGGTCATCCCCGACGCCGACAGCCTGGTCGCGGCGATCCGGTCCCAGGAGCCCGGCGCGCAGGTGACGCTGACCGTCACGTCGCCCGGCGGCCAGCCCCGCCCGGTGCCCGTGACCCTGGGGTCCGAGCGCTCGAGCTGATCCCGCACCTCGACGAACGAACGCCGCGTTCGCTGCTTCCGGAGCAGCGAACGCGGCGTTCGTCCGTTGCGGGGTCGGCGAGCGCGGTCAGTTGACGCAGCCGGGCGCGGCGGCGGTGATCGGCGGGGTCGGGGAGACCGGGGGCCCGGAGGGAGCGCCCGTCCCGTCCCCGTCCCCGTTCTCGCCCGTCCCGTCCTCCGACGACGCCGACGACCCGCTCGCGTCGTCCTCCGCGCTCGCGTCGTCCTGGGAGCTCGCGTCGTCCTCGTCCACCGAGACCCGGACACGGTCGAGCCTCGAGCTCGCCGAGGCATCGGTGGCGCTGCCCGGAGGCGGCGGGGAGAGCGCCGCGAGCGCGGCGGGGTTGCCGGCGTCGGCGGCGATGGCGGTGGCGACGAAGGTCCGGACCTCGTCGGGATCGACCTGGACCGCCGTCCCGTCGTACGGGGTGCTGAGCTCGGTGGAGCCGGTGGGGATGGTCCGGAAGGTGACCGCCCCGGCCGAGAGTCCCTGCATCTGGCGGGCGAAGGCGAGCACGTCCCAGCCGGCGTCGAGGGTCACCGACCGCGACACGGCGCCGGTGATGCGGCTGACCGCGAACGGGTCGGCGAGCGTGTTGGCCGAGAGCAGCGTGTCGGTCGCGCCGGCGAGGAACACCTGCTGGCGCGCGATGCGGTCGAGGTCGCCGTTGGGCAGCCCGTGGCGCTGACGCACGAACGCGAGCGCCTGCGCGCCGCTGACCCGCTGGGGCCCGGCGGGCAGCGCGAGGCCGGTGTAGGAGTCCTGCGCGGGCGCGCGCAGGCAGACCGGCACCCCGCCGATCGCCGTGCTGACGTCGGCGAACCCGGCGAGGTTGACCGCGGCGAAGTGCGAGATCGGCAGGCCGGTCAGCTGCTGGACGGCGCCGATCGTGGCCCGCGCGCCGGCGGCGGAGGCGGCGCGCACGACGGCCGGGTCGTCCGGGGGCGGGGGCGCGGTGGCCTCGGCGGCGAAGAGGCTGGTGCTGCCGGTCGGTCCCGAGCCGGTCATCGCGTCGGTCGCCTGCGCGGCGGCCCGCGACCACGCCGAATTGATCTTGTGTCGCCCGAGGCCCTGTCCGAGGTCGACGTAGGCGTCACGCGGGATCGAGATGGCGGTCGCGCGACCGCCGCCGGCGGGGACGTGGACGACGGTCAGCGAGTCGGCCGTACCGCCGCCGGAGTCGTCGTCGCCGGCGTTGAGCGCCGCGAGGACGTCCTCGGGGAGCTGGTTGCCCTGGGCGTCGGTGCGGTTGTCGAGACCGACCAGCAGGATGTTCTGCTCACCCGTCGCGGACGGCTCCGGGGTGTCGATGACGGCAGCACCCGGCGTGGATCGATCCAGCGCCCGCAGCTGGGCCCAGCCCGCCGCGGACAGCCCCATCACGGCCACCGACAGGACCGTCACGACGAGGCGCGCGAACCAGCGCAGGCGCCACCGACGCCGATCCGGACCGATCACCAGCTCAGCGTTCCCCGTACCGCGTCACTCGTCACGTCCCAGTGCAGGGCATCTCAGAACGGAACACTCGTCCGTGACCAGGCCGTGACCCGCGCGAAGCCTGCCGATCACACACCGCACGTGTGAGATCCCGTCGCGCGTCCACAGCGGCCGTCGGCGACGCCCATCGTCGGGACACGCGCCGGGCACCACTGCCCGGCAGCACCTCACGCCGCCCTCGGCGTCGCCTCCGCACCGGGGCGGGCGACGTCGAGGGGATGGGCGGTCTCGTCCGGCCCCAGACGCCCGACGACCAGCGCGACCGCCCCGATCGCGAGGGGCACCAGGCCCGCGGCGAGGAACACCGGTGTCAGGCCGACGACCTCGCTCACCGGCCCGGCGAGGGCCATCGACACGGGCATGAAGGCGAGCGAGACGAAGAAGTCGAGGCTGGTCACGCGCCCGAGCAGCGCGGGCGGGACGCGGCGCTGGAGCAGCGTCCCCCAGATCACCTGCGGGGCGCTGAACAGCCCGCCCACCACGAAGCCGGCGAGCACCATCGGCCACAGCGTCGTCGCGAGACCGAACACGACCATCGGCACGCACGCCGCCGACCACATCGCGATCATGACCGTCAGGTACCGGCGCGGGAGGCGCAGCGAGGCGACGAGGATCGACGCGATCGCCCCGCCCGCGCCGTGCGCGAGCAGCACGAGCGAGTGCCCGCCGGGTCCGCCGTCGGCGCGCTCGATGATCGCGAAGGGCACGAGCACCTCGAGCGGTCCGAGCACCACGAGGATCATCAGCGACGCGAACACCAGCGTCACCAGCAGCCACCGCGTCCCGACCATGTAGCGGAAGCCCTCGACGAGGTCACGGACGACCGCGCCGGCGCCACCGCTGGTCCCGAGGTCCCGGCGCAGCGCGCGGCGGGGCAGCGACAGCGCGGCGACCAGCCCGGCGAGGCACGCGACGGCGGTGGCCCCGAGGGCCGCGGCGGGGGAGTACGCCGCGACGAGCACCCCCGCGAGCGCCGGGCCCGCGCCCTGCAGCAGCACCGGGCGCACCACGCCCTCGAGCCCGTTGACCGCGAGCAGCTCGTCGGCGTCGACCATCGCCGGCACGAGCGCCGAGTAGGCGGGGAAGAACATCCCCATCGACAGGCCGATCACGCCGGCGACGAGGACGAGCAGCGGGACCGTCAGCGCGCCCAGCGCCGACAGGCCCGCGACCAGCCCGATCGACGCGGCGAGCATCGCCATGACGCCGACGAGGATGCGCTTCTGCGGGACGCGGTCGGCGAGGACGCCACCGAGCAGGGCGGTGACGACGACGCCCAGCGCGAGCGCGCCGGACACGATCGAGAGCTCTGCGGGCCCGCCCCCGAGCTCGACCACCTGCCAGACGACCGCGAGCGTCCACAGCCCCTCGGCGAGCACCGAGAGCGCGAGCGCCGTCGCCAGCCGCCGGTAGGCGGGCCGCCGCAGCGGGCGCAGCGCGCGCATCGCGACCGACCCCTTCCTCCCGTGATCACCCGAGGGCGCACCGCACGCTAGGGCCTCGACGGGGGTGCCGGTCCAGCGGTTTCCGTTGCTCCCCGGGGCCGGAACGAGTAGACCGTGTGATCGTGCGGGCACAGCGCTGGATCGCCGAGGTCGGGCCGGAGAACGCGGCGTTCCTCGCCACGCGCAGCCGCACGGCCGTCCTCGCCTCCGAGTACCGGCCGCGCGATCTCGGTGACGGTCGCGTCGCCTACGACGAGCGCTCGCTCGGCGCGGCCCGCGAGCTCTCCGAGGAGGAGGAGGGCGCCATCACCGACGACGGTGACGGGCTGCGGGTGTGGGTCGGCGACGACGCGTTCGACCTCGAGGAACAGGGCTGACCGCGACGGTGACGGCCTCCGCCCGCGGTCGACGGAGCGCCTCGACGGCGACGACCGCACGCAGGACGGGCTGCTCGCGCCTCGCCGCGGGCCTGGTGGCGCCGGCGGGCGGACCCGCCCTCCCGTCAGGCGACCGGCGTCGACGGAACCGGGCGCCGCGCGCCCGGACGGGCGACGCGGCCGGCGGGAGCCGGGACGCGCCGGGGCGAGACGCGCGGGGTCGGCGGCGGCCCGGCCTGGCCGACCGCGGCCACCGGGCGGCCCGCGAGGACGGCCGCGAGCACGGCGACGACCTCGCCCAGCGAGTGGTAGCGGCGCTCGGGCAGGCGCTGGATCAGGCCGCGCGAGACCGTGTCGACGCCGTAGATGTCCCCGGCGGTCACGACCTGCCAGCGCAGGGCCGGGAAGGTGAGGTCGCCGAGCACCGCGGCGAGCCGCTCGGCGAGGCCCGCGACCTCGGGTGTCGCGGGCGGGGCGGCGGGGCGAGTGTTCATCGGGACCTCCGAGAGGGGCGCCTGGTCGCGCGCAGCGGAATTCCCCGAACGACCGTTCGTCAATCCGGGGCGTCACCCCTGCGTCGATGATCGTGGGGGCCCGCACCGTCGCCAGGCGCCCCTACTGCCCGGTAACCTCCCACGCGTGAGCACTCCGAGCGTGCTGGGTACGTGGCGTCGCCTCTCCGGCTCGTGGCCGGGCCGCCTGCTGGTCAGCGCGGCCGTGTGGCTGCGGGCGCCGTACTTCCTCACCGCCGCGCCGGTGATCCGCCGGCTCGAGCCGGGGCGTGCCGAGGTGTCGCTGCGCAACTGGTGGCTCGTGCACAACCACCTCGGCACCGTGCACGCCATCGCGTCGTGCAACCTCGCCGAGTACGCGATGGGCGTGATGGCCGAGGCGACGACGCCCTCGACGCACCGGTGGATCCCGCGCGGGATGAGCGTGCAGTACCTCGCGAAGGCCGACACCGACCTCCTCGCCGTCGCCACCTTCGCCCAGGCGCCGGCGTTCTCCGACGAGGCCGAGGACGTCGACGCCGAGGTCGTGATCACCGACGGGCGCGGGCAGGAGGTCGTGCACGCGACCATCACGCTGCGGATCTCCCCGCGCCCCGCGCGCGTGCCCGCGACGGCCTGACGCCCGCGGGGGGAGCAGCGAACGCCCTATCGGCGTGCTCGTCTGTTCTTCGTTGCCGTAGAAGCAGCGAACAGCGCGTTCGCTGCGACCGGACGTGCCACGATCCGCGGCGAGATGGCTCCGCCGACCACGACCTCCGACCAGGTCCACGCGTACCGCTTCGGCCTGCGCCGGCTGCAGTCCGCGCTGGTGCGGCGCCAGGCCGTGCCGGGCACCGACCCGCTGCGCGCCCAGCACCGCGCGACGGTCGCGGGCGCGCTGCTCGCCGCGCTGGCGCTCGCGGTGGCCGCCGTGTGGGGGCTGCTCGACCGCCCGGCCGACTGGCGCACCGCCGGCGTCGTCGTGGCCGAGGGCTCCGGCGCGCTCTACGTCGTCGTGCACGAGCCCGACCGGCTGGTCCCCGTGCCCAACCTCGCCTCCGCGCGCCTCGTGCTCGCCGGGCTGGCTGCGGCCGGAGGGCCGGCGGGCGACCCGACACCGGTCGAGGTGTCCGAGGCCGACCTCGCGACCGCGCCCCGCGAGCGCGGGGTGGGCATCGTCGACGCGCCGCCGCTGCCGCCCGCGGGCGCGCCGGTGCCGCCGGTGTGGTCGGTGTGTGACACCGGCAGCCCGCAGCCCGGCGCCGCCCGCCCGTGGGAGCAGCCGCGGGTGTGGACGACGGTGCTCGCCGGCCCCGCGGCCCCGGCCCGCCCCCTGGAGCCCGGGCGCGGGCTGCTGCTGCGCGACCGCTTCGACGGCACCTGGCTCGTCCACGACGGCGTGCGCTCGCGCCTGGACCTGCGCGACCCCGCGGTGGTCGTCGCCTTCGACCTCGCGGGCCAGCTCCCCCGGCCGGTGAGCACGAGCCTGCTCAACACGCTCACCGAGGGCCCGCCGATCGTCGCGCCGGTGATCGCCGGGCGCGGGGAGGTGCCGCCGGCGGGGCTGCTGGTCGGCGAGCCGGTCGGCGGGGTCGTGCGGCTCGTGGGCCCGGGCACGCCGGACCGCTGGTACGTGGTGCAGCGCGAGGGCGTGCAGGAGGTCCCCGAGGTCGTGGCGCGCCTCGTGCGCCTGTCCGACCCCGACCCGGCGCGCGCCGCCGCCCCCGTCCCGATCGTCTCGCCGGGCCAGCTGCGCCCGCTCGCCACCGCCCGCGGGATCGCCGTCGCCGCCTACCCCGACCCCGTCCCCCGCGCCGTGCCGATGGCCGAGGCGCCGACCACCTGCGCGAGCGCGCAGGGCGGCGGGCCGGTGGGGCTCACGGTCGGCGCGGCGCCGCCCGCGACGGCGACACCGCCCGCCGTGCTCGCGCAGGCCGACGGCTCCGGCGACCGGGTGGACGCCGTCGCGGTGCCCGGCGGCGGGGTCGTCGTCCGCGCCGTGCCGGTCGGGCGCGACGACGCCCCGGGCAGCCCCACCGTGATCTCCGGGTCCGGCACGGCGTCGGTGGTCCCCGATCCGGAGACGGCGACGGCGCTGGGCCTGGGCGAGGCGTTCCCGGCCGCTCCCGGTGCGGTGGTGGGCCTGCTCCCGGCCGGACCGGTGCTCTCGGTGCCCGACGCGCTGACCCCGCTGCCCGCCGGCGGTTGACCCCTCAGGGAGCCGCCGGGGTCGTCGTCGTGGTGGTCGTGGTGTCGTCGTCCTCGTCCGGCGGGTCCACGGGCGGCGGGACGACCACCGGCGGGCGGACCGTCGTCGTGGTCGTGGTGGTGGTGGTCGTCGTGGTGGTGCGCCGGGTGGTCGTGGTGCTCCGGGTGCGCGGCGCGGTGGCCGCCTCGGTCTCGTCCTCGGTGGTCGTCACCTGCGGCGCGACCGGCAACGGGGGCGGGGGCGGCGCGAGCGTCGCCGACGGGGCCGGCGGCGGCAGCGGCTTCTCCTCCGAGAGCACCGCATACGCCACGGCGGACCCGGCGATGAGCAGCGTCGCCGCGGCCGCGGCGATCACGGCGGCCACCCGGCGACGACGGCCCGCGGGACGCGCCAGCGGTGACGCTCCGGTGGGCTCCGGCTCGGCGGCGCGCGCCTCGACCGCGGGACCGACCGCCATCGGGCCGGAGCCGCCCACGAGGCTCGTCGGCGCGGTCATGAGCACCGGCGAGAGCACGGTCTCCGCCTCCATGCCGACCTCGCGGGACACCCCGCGCAGCGCGGCCACCACCTCCTCGGCGGTGGGGCGGTCGCCGGGCTCGTCGGCGGTCATCGCCGTGAGCAGCGCCTCGAGGCCCGGCGAGAGGCCGGACGGGACGACGGGACGGCGGTGCAGGCGCGCGACGGCCGCCTCGAGGGCGTTGCCCGGGTACTCGCGGCGGCCGGTGAGGCACTCGATGAGCACGAGGCCCAGCGCGTAGATGTCCACCGCGCCGTCGATCGGCTCGCCGCGCACCTGCTCCGGGCTGAGGTACGACGCCGTGCCGATGACCATCCCGGCCGCGGCGGTGCACGTAGGCCAGGGCGTCGGCCAGCGCCGCCCCGAGCGCGACGACGTCGACGACCGGCAGCGGACCGGAGCGGACGCGCTGCGCGAGCGTGTCGCCCTCGATGAGCTGCATGACGAAGTAGGCGCGGCCGTCCTCGTCGCCGACGTCGTAGACGGTGACGAGCCCCGGGTGCGACAGGCCGGCGAGCGTGAGCACCTCGCGGCGGTGGCGGGCCTCCTGGCCCTCCTCGATGTCGCCGATCTTCTCGGCGGGGTCGGCGGGATCGCCCGGCTCGGCGTCCGCGGCCGCGACGGAGCCCGCCGCGTTGAACATCTTGATGGCCACGTCGCGGCCGAGGAGCTCGTCGCGGGCCCGGAAAACGTCGGCGGCACCGCCACGCCCGATGAGGTCGCCGAGCGTGTAGCGCCCGCCGACCATCGCGGGCGGACCGGTGTCGGTGCTCACTGCCCGCCCCCCTCCCGGTGCGCGCTCGCCCCGATCATCCCGTACGACCGGGTCCCTCGTCTGCGTGACGTCGCGGGCGGCGCGTCGCCCGAACGGCGGGTTGCCCCCGGCGGGCGCGGCGATCGTGCCACCGCAGCTCGACGGTGCCGCGACCACGGGGCACCGTCCGGAGGCGCACGGCCTCCGGTCGGTGGTTCGGTGCGGAGCGTGTCCGCGTTACCCGATCGAGGGGCGGGTCACCCCGGACCGAGGCGGTCCAGGACCGACGGCAGGTCACCGGGGTGCACGACGACAAGCGAGCGCGTCGCCCGGGTGAGGGCGACGTAGAGGTCGTTGAGGCCGCGCGGGGAGGCGTCGACCACGCCCTCGGGGTCGACGAGGACGACCGCGTCGAACTCGAGGCCCTTGGCGTCGGCGACCTCCGAGACCACGATCTGCGCGCCGAGGTCCACGGTCGGATCGCCGTCGGGGGCGCCCGTCGGACCCGCCGCGACGCCCAGCGCCGCGGCCAGCGCGTCGACCCGCGTGTCCGGGGCGAGCACCGCGACCCGCCCGGCGCCCTCGGCGTCGACGACGGCCTCGCGCGCGGCCCGCGCCTGGGCCACGGCGGCGTCGACCAGCCCGGCCTCGTCGGTGGCGACGGCCTGCGGCGCCAGCCCCGACTCGCGGACCGACTGCGGCGGGCGCGCCCCCGGGTCGATCGCGGCGAGCACGTCGGCCGCGACCGCCATGATCTCCGCCGGCGTCCGGTAGTTGACCGTGAGCACCTCGCGGCGCCAGCGGGCGGCGACGTAGGGCGAGAGCACCTCGGCCCACGACGACGCCCCGCCCCGCGCGCCGGTCTGCGCGACGTCGCCGACGAGCGTCATCGAGCGGCTGGGGCACCGGCGCATGAGCACCCGCCACGCCATGGGTGAGAGCTCCTGGGCCTCGTCGACGATGACGTGCCCGAAGGTCCAGGTGCGGTCGTCGGCGGCGCGCTCGGCGGCCGAGGCGTAGGTGGCCTCGCGGGTGCGGTCGGCCAGCACGCTGGCGTCGACGACGTCGGTGGGACGCAGGAGCTCGGGGTCCCAGTCCTCCTCCATCGCGAGGATCTCGAGCACGCCCGCCGCGTAGGCCTCGTCGGCCTCGCGCTTGCGCTCCTCGGCCTCGCGGGCGGCCGTGTCGTCCTCGCCGAGCAGCTCGGCGACCTCGTCGAGCAGCACCGCGTCCGCCGGGCTCCACCAGGCGCCGTCGAGGGGGTGCTCGGGCGGCGCGTCGCGGGCGAGCAGCTCGCGGTCGGCGTCGGACCAGCCGCGCGTCACCGCGCGCAGGCGGCGCGGGGAGGTCCACAGGTCGGCGAGCAGCTGCGGGGGCGTCAGCGTCGGCCACAGCTCGTCGAGCACCGCGCGCAGGTCGGGGTCGGCGCGCAGGCCGGCCCGGACGTCGGCGAGGTCGCCGCGGTCGAGCAGGTTGGTGCGCCCGTCGAGATCGCGGCCCACGCGCTCGACCTCGCGGCGGGCGAGCTGGTCGACCACCTCGCGCACGAACGTCCGCTTGGCGTCGTTGTGCGGGCGGCGGGTGCGCCGGGCGCGGGTGCGGGCCTGGGCGACGACGTCGCGGTCGACGACGACCGGCTCCCCGTCCACGACCAGCCGGATCGGCTGGCGCGGCAGTTCCTGACGGTCGCGCACGGCCGAGGCGAGCAGCTTGCTCATGTCCGTGCGGCCCTTGAGCGCCGCGGCGGCCGGGGCCTCGTGGCGGTGCGCGGCGAGGCCCGGGTAGAGCTCGCCGACCGTCGAGAGCAGCACGCTGGTCTCGCCGAGCGAGGGCAGGACCTGCTCGATGTAGCGCAGGAACGTCGGGTTCGGCCCGACGACGAGCACGCCGCGCCGGGCCAGCTGCCGGCGGTGGGTGTAGAGCAGGTACGCCGCGCGGTGCAGCGCGACCGCCGTCTTGCCGGTCCCCGGTCCGCCCTCGACGACGACGACGCCGTTGGCGCTGGACCGGATGACGCGGTCCTGCTCGCCCTGGATCGTCGCGACGATGTCGCCCATGCGGCCGGTGCGCCCCGCCGACAGGGCCGCGAGCAGCACCGCCTCGCCGGTCAGGCCGGTGCGCTGGGTGGCCCGTGACGCGGCGGCCGCTGCTGCTTCGTCGAGGTCGAGGATCTCGTCGTCGACGGCCGTGACGCGCCGGCTGCGCGAGCGGATGTGGCGCCGGCGGGTCACGCCGTCCGGGGACGCGGCGGTCGCGGTGTAGTACGGCCGGGCCGCGGGGGCGCGCCAGTCGACGAGCAGCGGCTCGTAGTCGTGCGCGTCGTCGAGCAGCCCGAGGCGCCCGACGTAGAGGACGTCCTGGTCTGCGCCGTCGCCGCCCTCGATCGGGCCGGGGTCGCCGTCGACGGGCGGGGGCGGCGGCCGGTCGGGATCGAGGTCGAGGCGCCCGAAGCACAGGCCCTGCTCGACGGCGGACAGGGTCGCGAGCTGCTCGGAGTACATCTGCGCGGCGGCGTCGCGCTCCGACACCGCCTGCGGGGTGCCGGTGGTCTCCTCGCGCAGCACCCGGGCGAGCAGGGCGGCCGTCTCGGCGCGCCGCTCGTCGAGCTTGCCGTAGAGCATCGTGACGTAGGGCTGTTCGGCGGCCACCGGGTCGGAGTCGGTGTCCGGCGGGTCGCCGCGCGCGGTGTCGGCGGCGGACGGGGACGTACGGGTCACGCGGGCCTTCTCCAGCGGACGGTCCGGCGCCGGTGTGCCGGGACGACCATCCACGGTAGCGCCGCGGCCCGACCTCGCGCCGCCGTGTGGCGCACCTCAGACGGGCTGGTTCCGCGCCACCCCGTCGGCGTCGGCGGCGCGCGTGATCCGCTCCTGGGCGACGAGCACCTCGAGGTGGGCGTCGGTCTCGAGCACCGCGAGCATGCGGTTGAACGTCTCCAGCTCGTCGAGACGCAGCTCGCGGCGGGTCCACCGCAGCGCCTCCGCGATCTCGGCGGCCGTCGTCATGCCCTTGTCCACCGCCGCGGTGATCTCGTCGAGGCGTCGGTCGTGGTGGACGAGCAGCTCGTCGACGCGGGCGTGCACGCTCGGCGCGACGGGCCCGTGCGCGGGCAGCAGCACGCGGTCGGGCTCGGCGCGCAGGGCCGCCAGCGAGGACAGGTAGCGGATGAGTGCGCCCGGTCTCGCCGCGGGCTCGAAGCCGATCGAGGGTGTGATGTGGGGCAGGACGTGGTCGCCGGCGAAGAGCATCGGCCCGTCGGCGACGGTCCCGTCGACGAACACCAGGTGCCCGCGCGTGTGGCCCGGTGTCTCGCGGGCGACGAGCGAGCGCCCGCCCGCCCGCAGCTCCTGGCCGTCGACGAGCCACTCGTCGGGGTCGGCGAAGTCCTCCACCGGCGGCGCCTCGGCGTCGGCGAGCCAGGCGAGGATCACCTCGGCGAGGTCGGCGGCGCCGGCGCGCTGCAGGCCCGCGACCTGCGCCTGCATCCCCGTGTCGCGGCCCCGGACCTCCTGCAGCGACTCGGCCTCGCCCGCCCCGAGCGCCACCCGCGCGCCGTGGGCCCGGCGCAGGGCGATCGCCTGGCTGTAGTGGTCGCGGTGCACGTGGGTCACGAGGAAGCGCCGCACGTCGCCCGGCTCGGCGCCGAGGTCGCCGAGCAGGCGGCGCAGCACGTCGCGGGAGGCGTCGATGGCCCAGCCGCCGTCGACGAGGGTGAGGTCGTCGCGATCAGCGCTGCCCCCGTCCGGGGTCAGCGCGTAGACGTTGACCGCGCGCAGGGCGTCGCTGGGCAGCGGCAGCGGCAGGCGATGGACCCCGGGCGCGACGGTCTCGAGCTCGGGCCTGGTCCACGCGTGCCGGTCGGAGATCACTCCCCGGAGGATGCCCCTGCCCCGGCACCCGCCGCCGCGTGGGGGTCGCCCGCACCCTGCTCGGCCCCCGGCCGGGCCGCCCGGGCCTCGGCGCGACGGGCGCCCGCGACGCCGAAGTGGTCGCCGCCCTTGCGCCGCACGTCGTCGGTGCCCCAGGGGCGGTTGCGGTCGACCGGGACCATCCGCGGGATGTGCTTGCGGCAGTGGATGTAGGCCTCCTCGACGGTGACCTCCACCCATACGTCCGCCCGCCGCCCCGGCACCGACTCCTCGGGCAGGTCGGGGTGCGCGCTGCGCATGAGCACGTCGTCGACAAGGCGCGCCGAGCCGTTGACGTGCAGGCCGATGAGCTCGTCGGTGAAGTCGACCATGAGCAGCCCGACGTGCGGGTTCTCGGTGATGTTGCCGAGGCTCGCCATGACGCCGTTGCCGCGGTACTCCGGCCAGGCGAGGTGCCGGTCGTCGAGCACCCGCAGGAACCCGGGCGGTCCGGCGCGCAGCGTGGAGTCGCACTCGCCGTGCGCGTCCGAGGTCGCCACGAACGCCATCGACATGCGCGCCACGAACTCCTGCATGGCCGGCACCAGCCGGTCGCACATCTGGTCGGCGAGGAACCGCTCGGCACGGTCCGACGTGCCCAGCGCGTCCTGCAGGACGTGCTCGCCGGCGGATCCGGGACGCTCGGGGTGGGGGTCGGGCTGATCGGGCTGGGGGGTGACCCGGTCGCTCATCGACGCCTCTCCGCGGTCCGTGGACCGCCGTGGTCGCGGCGGCGACCGGGCGGGCGCGTGCCATCCTGCGAGGCACGACCCCGCCCCCGGAGCCGCTCCGTTCGGGGGACGGCCCCGATGGAACCTGGTCGTCCGGTCGCTGTCGAGTCGCTCCGTGACGCGACGCTCGCTCGGCGCAGTCGTCGATCGGGCCGCTGCGGCCCGTTCTGCGCCGAACAGCCGTACTTGACTGTGATCTGTGTCACGCCGTGACTCCGTCGAGACCTGGCCGCCGTGGGATCGTGACCCTGCCCCGAGGGCCTGAGCAGGCGCGACGCGGCGGGTACCGAGGGTTCCGGTGTCGCTGCGCCGGGTGACCGGCTCTTCCCCCGCCTCCTACCGTGATGACCGTCCGGAGACCCGTGGCAGCTGGCTCCGGACCCGCGCTCGTCCCGCCCGGGCCTGTCCGGCGGGCGCGGCCCCCGAACCAGCGGTGACAGGCCGACAGCCGGCACCGGACTCCCCACCGGTGACGGCACCTGGCTCGCTCCCCCTCGTGCCAGGTCGCCTCGGCGGCGCGACGGAGACCCCGCATGTCCCGACACCGTGCGGCGCCCGCCCGAGCGGCGACGCCTCCCCCGACCGACCCGACGCCCCACGCGGCCCCGCTCCCCCAAGGCACGGCCGAGCCGCACCCCTCCGGCCCGCTCCCCCGCTCCCGGCGCCAGACCGCGGCCGAGCCGCACCCCTCCGGCCCGCTCCCCCGCGCCCGGCGCCGGGGCCCCGACGAGCCGGACACCGCCGCGCTCGACCTCGCGGCGATCGCGCTCGCGGCCGCCGGTGCCCGCCAGGCCGGGCTGCCGGCCACCGGGACCTCGCCCGCGACCGGCGCGACGGCCGTGCCCCGCACCACCGCGGACGACCCGCCCGGGCGCAGCGCCGGTCCCGTCACCGGAGGCACGCCGCGTCCGGCCTACCCGGCCGCGGTCCCCAGCGCGCTCGCGCCCGTCACCCCGTCGCACCCCGTCCCGGCCGTGGGGCGCGATCTCGGGCGCCGGGCACCCCGGCCGACCCGCACCGCCGGGGCCCTCGCCCTCGTCGGCGCGCTCGCGGGCGGCGGGGTCGCGGTGATCGGCGGTAGCGCCGTCCTGGCGGCCGACCCCACGCCCACCTCGGTCGACCTCGGCCCCGGCGTGGCCAGCGCCGCCGCGAACGCGGCCGTGCCGGCCCCGGCCGACCAGCCGACCGACGCGGCGCTGGACCTCGGCGGCTACTGAGCGCGGCACGAGCCGTACGCACGACGGGGCGGGGGGGGGGGGGGGGGGGGGCCCCCCCCGCCCC
>NZ_JAQZAO010000009.1 GCF_028737315.1 Actinomycetospora lemnae
GCCCCGTACGTGAGCGGACTTTCGAGCTATAGCTCGAAAGTCCGCTCACGTGGGGCGCGCCGGTTCCCCCGCCGAGGTCCCGGGAGCGCCCTCGGGCTCGGGAGACGCCACCGCTTGCCCCGCCGCCAGGGCCGTCTTGCGCGCGATGTCGGCGAGGGCCTCGCGCTCGGCGGCCGCGGCCTCGTAGTCCGCCATCCGGTCGCGCACCACGCGCGCCGGGGCGCCCACGGCCACCGACCAGTCCGGCACGTCGCCCCGCACCACCGCGTGCGCGCCCAGCACGCACCCGCGCCCCACCCGCGCGCCGCGCAGCACCGTCACCTTCGTCCCGATCCACGTCTCCGGGCCGATGCGCACCGGCGACTTGACGATCCCCTGGTCCTTGATCGGTGCGTGGACGTCGGCGTAGCGGTGGTCGAAGTCGCAGACGTAGATCCAGTCCGACAGCAGCGTCGCCTCGCCGAACTCGATGTCGAGGTAGCAGTTGATCGTGTTCTCGTTGCCGAACACCGACTTGTCGCCGATGCGCAGCGAGCCCTCGTGGCAGCGCAGGCGGGTGTTGTCGCCGATGTGCACGAAGCGGCCGATCTCGAGCCGCCCGAACCCCTCGCGCGCCTCGAGCCGCACGCCCTTGCCCAGGAACACGAGCCCGTGCAGGACGATGTGCGGCTGGCGCACGCGGACCTTGAGCATCCGCCAGTACCGCACCAGGTAGAACGGCGTCCACGCGCGGTGGCGCACGATCCAGCGCAGCGAGGCCCAGGTGAACAGTCGCGGCTGGCGCGGATCCGACCTCACGGTCTGCAGACCCTACGATCGCCCGGTGTCCCGCCCCGCAGAGAGGCCGACGGAGGGCCTCCCGCCGCGGGTGACCGTCGTCGGCAGCGTCAACCTCGACCTCGTCGCCCGGGTCGACCGCCTCCCGGCCCCCGGCGAGACGCTCACCGCGCACGGCGTGACCCGCGTGCCCGGGGGCAAGGGCGCCAACCAGGCGCTCGCCGCCGCCCGTCTCGGGGGCCGGGTGCGCCTGGTCGCCGCGGTCGGTGACGACCCGCTGGCCGGCGAGGCGCTCACCCTCCTGCGCGCCGGCGGCGTCGACCTCGCCGGCGTCCGCATCAGCGACGACGCCCCGACCGGCACGGCGATGATCCAGGTCGACGACGACGGCGAGACCACGATCGTCATCGACGCCGGCGCCAACGCCACCCTCGCCGTCACCCCCGACGAGCTCGACGCCGACGTGGTGCTCACGGTGCTCGAGGTGCCCGACGAGACCGTGGCCACCGCCATGGCCGCGTCTGCGTTCACCGTGCTCAACGCCGCCCCGGCGCGCCCCGTCGCCGGGGACGTCCTCGCCGGGCTCGACCTGCTCTGCGTCAACGCCGCGGAGTACGGCGAGCTCGCCGCGCACGCCGACCTCGACGACGTCGTCGCCGTCGCGATCACCCACGGCGCAGCCGGGGCCGAGCTGCGCCGCCGGGGCCGGGTCGTCGCGCAGGTCGAGCCGCCGCCGGTGGACGCCGTCGACGGCACCGCGGCCGGCGACGCGTTCACCGCGGCCCTGGCCCTCGGGCTCGCGACGGGACTCGACGACGAGGCGGCCCTGCGCCGCGCCTGCCGGGCCGGCGCGCTCGCCGCCACCCGCGCGGGCGCCCAGCCGTCCCTGCCGACCCGCGACGAGGTGGACGTCCCGTGACGCCGCTGGTCATCGACACCGATCCGGGCGTCGACGACGCGTACGCGATCGTCCTCGCCGCCCGGCACGCCCACGCCGACCTGCGCGCGGTCACCGCCGTCTTCGGCAACGTCGACCTCCCCACCACGACGGCGAACGCGCGCCGCCTGCTCGGGATGCTCGGGCGGGGCGACGTCCCGCTCGGCCTCGGCGCCGAGCGTCCGCTCATCCACCCCGTCTCGCGGCGCGCGGCCGACGTGCACGGCGACGACGGGCTCGGCGGCGTCGCCGAGCGCTTCGGCCCGCTCGGCCCGGAGCCCGCCGGGCGGGCCCTGGACGTCATCGCCGACGTCCTCGAGACGAGCCCCGAGCCCGTCGTCCTCGCCGCGATCGGTCCCCTCACCGACGTCGCGCTGCTGCTCGCCACCCGCCCCGACCTGGCCGAGCGCATCGGGCGGCTCGTCGTCATGGGCGGCTCGATCGGCATCGGCGGCAACGTCAGCGCCGGCGCCGAGTTCAACGTCTGGTCCGACCCCGAGGCGGCGCGGCGCGTCCTGGTCGAGGAGCGGGTGCCGACGACGCTGGTGCCGCTGGACCTCACCCACGCCGTCACCGTCGACCGCGGTTGGCTGGAGACGCTCGCCGCGTCCGGGCCGGTCGGCGAGGCCCTGGCGGCGACGCGCACCGTCTACGGCCGGGGCGAGGCGCTCGGCGTGGACCGGGTCCCGATCCACGACGCGGTCGCCCTGCTCGAGGCGATCGAGCCCGGGACGCTCGCGACGGTGCCGCTGGAGGTCGAGGTCGACACGTCGCTCGGGCCGGCCCGCGGGATGGTGCTCGCCGACCGCCGCGGGCGCACCTCGCCGGGCCGCACCGTCGAGGTCGCGCTGCCCGAGGGCACCGACCTGGACGGAGTGCGTGACGCACTCGCCCGGTGCCTGCGCGACGACATGGTGACCCGCCCCGGCGGGTAGCCGCCCGGATGACCGAGCCCGAGCACAGCGACGAGGTCCCCGAAGAGCCCGACCTGGGCGCGAGCGTCCAACTCGAGTCCGGCGAGACGCTCGACGGCCGGCCCGGCACCGACGGCCTGGACGCCGGCGTCGTGTCCCCGAACCGGCCCTTCGGCCTCGACGACCCCGACACCACGCCCGCGGGGCAGCGCGAGCGCGAGACGCTCGACGAGCGCCTGACCCGCGAGATCCCCGACGACACCGGTGGTGCGGCCACCGCACCCGGCCCCGAGCTCTCCGAGGGCGAGATCGCCTCCGAGGCCGGTCAGGCCCGCAGCGGGCGCCTCACCGCCGCCGAGCCGGACCCCGACCAGGTGCCGGGGCGCTCGCTCGCCGCGGAGGACGCCGGCATCTCCGGCGGCGCCGCGTCCGCGGAGGAGGCCGCGGTGCACGACATCCCCGAGGACGACCTCGTCGACCTCGACGCCACCGAGCAGGCCATCGGCCGCGACCTCGACGAGCAGCTCGAGGGCCCGGAGGTGCGCCTCGACGACGAGGACGTCGACCCGGCGAGCGGTGTGCCCGAGAACCGACTCTGACGGCCACCGCGGCCCCGCGCCTCCGCGGGGCCGCGGTCGGTCCTCACTAGGCCGCGTGCTCCCGGCACGTGTCGGCCTGCGCCCGGGCCTCGAGGCGCTCGTCGTCGATCTGCTGGCCGCAGACGCGGCAGCGTCCCCAGGTGCCCTCGTCGATGCGCGCCAGCGCCGCGTCGATCTCGGCGATCTGGCGCTCGCTCTCGTCGGCGAGGCCCTCGCGCTCCATCGTCTCCTCGACCTCGGAGCCGTAGTCGCCCGGGTGCTGGCCCAGCGCGCCCTCCTGCTGCACGGCCACGGCGGGCTCGTGCTCACGGGACCACGAGCCCATCTCGCGCAGGCGCTCGCGCTCCTCGGTCAGCGAGCGGCGGGCGGTCTCGGCGTCCATCCGGTGGTGCCTCCTCAGGTTCGGTCGGAGGTCGCGGATACCCGGTCGCCGCCCCCGTCCCACACGGCCTCGCACACATAGGCCGCCGGGCCGCTCGCGAGGCGGGCGAGGACGACGGTGGCCTCCTGTGACCCGGCGAGCCGCAGCCGGGGGCGCAGCGCGTTCGGGTCGACGTCCAGACCGCGCACGAGGATCTCGAGGCGCCCGACGTCGCGGCGCCGCAGCGTCGTGCGCAGCGTCTTCTCGCTGTAGCGGCCGTGCTCGAGCACCCGGAACGCGCGGACGCCCGGCGGCGGCGCGTCGCCGGAGAGGTAGGCGAGGTGCTCGTCGAGGCGCCACAGCCCGTGCCGCGCGCCGTACTGGCGCACCAGGCCCGCGCGGACCACCGCGCCGTCGGGGTCGACGATCCACGCGCCGGCCGGGGCGACGGGGCAGTCGTCGTCCTCGGCGTCGGTGACCGCGAAGCCGGCGCCCCGGCTGGAGACCACCGTGGCCCGGCGCCGCGTCGTGGCGAGGCCCGCGGACCAGAGCGCCGCCTCCCGCACCCGCCCGTCGAGGCTGACGAGCTCGACCTCGGCCGCCCAGGGCACCAGCGCCGGGTCGAGGCCCGGGGCCGTCGAGACGACGAGATCGTGGCTGGCGGTGTCAGCGAAGTGCCGTCGCTGACACCCAGTGTCCGTATCGGTACTTCGATCACCGAGGACTGTGGCGGCGAGCTGGTCCAGCGGCGGGGCGAAGTCGGCGGGGCGCCAGGTGCGGCGGCCGGCGGCGGTGCGGCGGGCGGGGTCGGCGACGAGCACCGTGTCCCGCGACGGTGGGGCCAGCGCGTCGGCGCGCACCAGCGGCACGCCCGGCACGTTGACGCGCGCCATGGCCAGGCGCACGGGGTCGAGGTCGGAGCCCACGACCCGCCGGGCCACCCCGGACAGCGCGTGCAGCTCCGCCCCCACCGAGCAGGTCACGTCGTGCACGTCGCGCCCCGCGAGCCGGGCGGCGCGGTGCGCGGCGACCGGCGCCGCGGTGGCCTGCTCGGCGGCGTCGGCGGTGAGCAGCCAGCCGTCGGGCACCCGGCCCCGGGCGCGGTCCTGCAGCAGCGCCGTCTCCAGCACCGGCGCGGCCCGCTCACCCAGCCGTGCTCGCAGCGTCTGCACCGCCCGGAGACGATCAGCAGAGACCAGCGGCGCCGCCCCCGCGACGGCGTCGCGCCCGGCGTCCGAGGCCAGGAACACGACGTCGTCGAGGGTGAAGGCGTAGGCCACCTAGACGCGGACGGGGTCCGCCGGCCGCACCCCGGTGACCAGGGCGTTGTAGAACAACGACCGCGGCACGACGCGTGCCAGGCGCGCGTCCAGCCACGACAGCCGCTGCCAGGTGCGGTAGGCGAACATCGCCCAGCCCATGCCCAGCTTCTCCGGCGGCACCGCGGCCTCGAAGGTGCGCACCGGCCAGCCGAACACCGCCGCCGTGAGCTCCTCGGTGGCGACGCGGACGTCCACCGCGCCGGCGGCGTGGGCGTAGCGCTCGAGGCGGTCGGGGTCGAACACGTGCTGGTCGACCACCGCCTCCAGCGCCGCCGCGCGCGACGACTCGTCGAGCTCGGTCTGCGGGCGCAGCCACGACGACGGGGCGAGGCGGGTCGTCGCCCACCACGTCGCCTGCCCGAGCTTGCGGGCGTAGAGGTCGCCGATCCGCGTCGGCTCGCCCGCGAACACGAACCGCCCGCCGGGCTTGAGCACCCGCAGGATCTCCCGGAACGCCTGGTCGAGGTCCGGGATGTGGTGCAGCACGGCGTGCCCGACGACGAGGTCGACCGACGCGTCGGGCACCGGGATCGTCTCGGCGTCGGCCACGCGGCCCTCGACGTCGAGGCCCAGGTCGGCCGCGTTGCGCGTCGCGACCTCGACCATGCCCGGCGACAGGTCGGTGACCGTGCCCCGCCGGGCGATGCCGCCCTGCATGAGGTTGAGCAGGAAGAACCCGGTCCCGCAGCCCAGCTCGAGCGCGTGGTCGAACGGCCCCGCGTCCCCGGCGACCGCGCGGAAGCGGTCCACCGCGAACGTCGTGCAGCGCTCGTCGAACGAGATCGACCACTTCTCGTCGTAGCTGTCCGACTCCCAGTCGTGGTAGAGGACGTTGGCGAGCTTCGGGTCCTCGCGGGCGGCGTCGACCTCGGCCTGTGACGGAGCCATCAACGCCCCAGGAACTGGGCCTTGCCGGGCCCGTTCTCGACGAACGACCGCATGCCGATCGTCTGGTCCTCGGTGCCGAACAGTGCCGCGAACACCTCGGACTCGAACGCCAGCCCGTCGCGCAGGTCCATGTCCATGCCGCGGTCGATGGCCGCCTTGGCCGCCGCGAGCGCGCGGCTCGGACCGTTGGCGAACTGCTCGGCCCAGGCCCGGGCGCGGCCGTAGACCTCGTCGGCGGGCACGACCTCGTCGACCAGGCCCATCTCCAGGGCCTCGGCGGCCTTGACGAAGCGGCCGGTGAAGATGATGTCCTTCGCCTTCGCCGGCCCGACGAGGCGCGTGAGGCGCTGGGTGCCGCCGCCGCCGGGGATGATCCCGAGCAGGATCTCCGGCTGGCCGACGGTCGCGTTGTCGCCGGCGATGCGCCGGTCGCAGGACAGCGCCACCTCGAAGCCGCCGCCCAGCGCGTAGCCGGTGATCGCGGCGACCACGGGCTTGGGGATCTCCGAGACCGCGCCGAAGCCCCGCGAGAGCTGGTGGGTGCGCTCGGCCATCTCGGAGTAGGTCATGTCGGCCATCTCCTTGACGTCCGCGCCGGCCGCGAGCGTCTTCTCCCCGCCGTACACGACCACCGCGCGCACGTCGGAGCGGCTGGTCGCCTCCGTCGCGACCTCCACCAGCTCGTCCTGCACCTGGCGGTTGATCGCGTTCATCGGGGGGCGGTCCAGGCGGATGGTGCCCACCCCGCCGTCCACCTCGAGCCGCACGAACTCCGTCACCGAAGAGCCTCCTCGATCAGGGTCGGTCCCGGCGGACCCTATCGCCGGAACGCGGTGAAGCGACGCCGCCGGCTCGTGAGCTCGAGCGGCTGCCCGAACGTCGCCGAGATGTTCTCGGAGGTCATGACGTCGTCGAGCAGGCCCTGCGCGACGACACGGCCCTCGCGCAGCAGCATCGCGTGGCTGCAGTTCGGCGGGATCTCCTCGACGTGGTGGGTGACCATCACCGTCGCGGGCCCGTCCGGGTCGGCGGCCAGCTCGGTGAGCAGCTCGACGAGGTCCTCGCGGGCGCCGAGGTCGAGGCCCGCGGCCGGCTCGTCGAGCAGCAGCAGCTCGGGATCGGTCATGAGCGCGCGCGAGAGCAGCACGCGCTGGCGCTCGCCGGTCGAGAGCGTGCCGTAGCGCCGTCCCGCGAGGCCCGCGACGCCCATGACCTCGAGCAGCCCGGACGCGCGCCGGTCGTCCTCGGGGTCGTAGCGCTCGCGCCAGGTCCCGAGGACGCCGTAGCCCGCGCTGCGCACGACGTCGTGCACGGTCTCGTCGGGCGGCACGCGGCCGGCCAGGCTCGCGGACGCGAGGCCGATGCGGGGGCGCAGCTCGAAGACGTCGACGCGGCCGAGGCGCTCGCCCAGCAGGTCGACGGTGCCCGTCGTCGGGTGCATCTCGGCCGCCGCGAGGCGCAGCAGCGTGGTCTTGCCGGCGCCGTTGGGACCCAGCACCGCCCAGCGCTCGTCGAGCTCGACGGTCCAGTCGAGGTCGGCGAGCAGGTCGGTGCCGCTGCGGCGCACCCCCACCCCGGCCAGGCGGATCACCGTGTCGGCATCGGCTCCGTCGGCGGTGCTGGCTCCGCTGCGCTCCGGCTGGGTCACGGCCGCCATCCTGACGGATCCCGGACGGTCGACGGGCGACGGGCCGCCCCTCCATCGGGCACGATGCCCGTCCGATGCCCACCACCGCTCCCCGCCCCGGTGCCCACCTCGACGGCGACCAGCTGCGCGTCCACGTCCCGGCCGCGCCCACCGCCGAGGCGGTGGAGCTCTGCCTGCTCGCCGACGGCACCGAACGGCGGGTCGAGCTGCGCCGCGCGGGCGACGGGTGGTGGCGTGGAGAGGCCGACGGGGTGACGATCGGCACGCCGTACGGCCTGCGCGTGCACGGTCCCTGGGACCCCGCGCGGGGCGTGCGCACCAACCCGGCGAAGCTGCTCGTCGACCCGTGGGCGCGCCGCGTGGAGGGGAAGGTCACGTCGCTGGAGGTCGCGCGCCCGTTCGCCGGGTCCGACCCGTTCGGCGCCCGGCGTGACGATCGCGACTCCGCCGGCGTGGTGCCGCACGCGGTCGTCGCCGCCCCGCTCGACGACGCCGCCGTGCCGCGCCCGCGGGTGCCGTGGGCGGACACGGTGATCTACGAGACCCACGTCCGCGACCTGACGATGCGCCACCCCGACGTCCCCGCCGAGCTGCGCGGGACCTACGCGGGCGTCGCGCACCCCGCCGTCGTCGACCACCTCGTCGCGCTCGGCGTCACCACCGTCGAACTGCTGCCCGTGTTCGCCCACGCCGACGAGCCCTCGCTGCTGGCCCGCGGGCGCGCCAACCACTGGGGCTACTCGACGCTCGCCTACCTCGCCCCGCAGCCGCGCTACGCCGCGACGCCGGGCCGCGAGGTCGAGGAGTTCCGCGCGATGGTGGCGACGCTGCACGCCGCGGGCCTCGAGGTCGTGCTCGACGTCGTGTTCAACCACACCTGCGAGGGCGGCGCCGACGGGCCGTCGCTGTCGTGGCGCGGGCTCGACGCCGGCGGCTGGTACGCCCTCGACGCCCGCGGTCACGACGTCGACCTCACCGGCTGCGGCAACACCCTCGACCCCGCCTCACCGCTCGTGCGCGGGCTCGTCCTGGACTCGCTGCGGTACTGGGTGACGACGATGGGCGTCGACGGCTTCCGCTTCGACCTGGCCTCGACGCTGGGACGCCCGCACGGCGGGGCCTTCGACGCGGCGTCGCCGTTGCTCGCGGAGATCGTCGGTGACCCGGTGCTCGCCGACGTCAAGCTCATCGCCGAGCCCTGGGACGCGACCGGCGAGGGCTACCGGGTCGGCGGGTTCGGGCCGGGCTGGGCGGAGTGGAACGGGCGCTTCCGCGACGACGTCCGCGACTTCTGGCGGGGTCACGGGCCCCTGTCGGCGATCGTGACGCGCGTCGCCGGCTCGTCGGACCTGTACTGGCCGGCGCGCACCCCGGCGGCGTCGGTCAACTTCGTCACCGCGCACGACGGCTTCACCCTCGCCGACCTCGTCTCCTACGAGCGCAAGCACAACGAGGCCAACGGCGAGCAGGGCCGCGACGGCACCGACGACAACCGCTCGGCCAACCACGGCGTCGAGGGCCCCACGGCCGACCCGGCGATCCTCGGGCTGCGGGCGCGCCAGTCCCGCAACCTGCTCACGACGCTGCTCCTCTCGGCGGGCACCCCGATGCTGCTGGGCGGCGACGAGCTGGGCCACACGCAGCACGGCAACAACAACGTCTACTCGCTGGACGACGAGACCTCGTGGCGCTCGTGGGACGACCCGGTGCTCGTCGACTTCGTCGCCCGCGCGCTCGCGCTGCGCCGCGCCACCCCCGCGCTGCGGCGCACCGACTTCTTCTACGGCCGCGAGGACACCGACCCCGACGGCGCCGTCCCGGACATCGCGTGGCTGCACGCCGACGGCCGCGAGCTCACCGAGCCCGACTTCCACCACCACGGCCAGACGCTGGTCGTGCGCATCGACGGCGACCGGGCGCTGCTGCTCGTCCTGCACGCCGGCCGCGGGCCCGTCGACGTCCTGCTGCCCGACGCGTTCGGGGACACGGCCTGGGTGCCGGTGCTCGACCCCGGCACGCCCGGCGGCGCGCCGCCGTCCTCGGAGCCCCTGCCGGCCGGGACGGCCCTCGCCGTCCCGGCCCACACGGCCCTGGTGCTGCGCGCGACGCCGCGGGGGTAGGCGGCGACGCCGGGGCGGGTCGCGGCCGCGCCTCAGTCCCCGGGACGCCGGTACGCGCTGCGCGCGGTGTCCGCGGTGTCGAGCACGCCCGGGAGATCGCCGGCGGCCAGGAGCTGCTGGGTCCGCAGGGACGAGAAGGCCCCGGAACTGTTCACGGCGAGGGACAGGGCGGCGGCGGCGGACGCGTCGGGCACGTCGAACAGCACCATGCCGTCGTCCTCACCGAGCATGTACCAGAGCCCGTCGAGCCGCCCTCCCACGCCCTCGACGAGCTCGCGGACGGCTTCGGTGCGGTCGGCGGGTTTCGTGAGCAGCGCGGCCCAGGTCTGCGGGGTGTACGAGAAGAACAGGGCGAACTCGGGCATGGCTCCTCCACTCCGTCTCGACGAGTCGTCGTCGGAGTGTGGGCGCCGGGGACGGGCCGGGTCAGTACGTGGATGTACGTACTCCCCCCGCCCGCCCGGCGCCCTCCGGCGGCGCGGCGTCACCCGGCCGCACGCGCGGTCGGTGGTGGGCCGGGCGGCGCCTACGCCGGCAGCACCACGCGCCCGAGCTCGGCCGGCGCGGCCAGCAGGTCGTGGCGGGGCAGCACGCGCACGGTGTAGCCCAGGACGCCCGCGTGGGGCAGGGCCACGACGGCCTCGAAGCGGTGCGACCCGTCGTGCCCGGCGCCGATCGGCTCCATCGGCTGGACCGTGGACTCGCTGAGCTCGTCGGCGTCGTCGGCACGGCCCACGACGGCCTGCACGAGGACCTCGTCCGGGCTCAGCCCGCCCAGCGCCACCTCGGCGCGGACGGTCATCGGCGCGCCCAGCACCGGGGTGTCGGCACCGCCGGACGCGTCGACCTCGGCCACCGCGACCGACGACCACGCCGCGTCGAGCCGGGCGCGGTAGGTCGCGAGCTCCTTGGCGCCGGCGAAGCCGTCGGCCACCACGCGCGCCGCCGACCGGGCCGCCGGGGCGTACCACTGCTCCACGTAGTCGGTGACCATCCGCGTCGCCTGCACCTTGGGCGACAGGGTCGCGAGCGTGTGGCGCACGAGCGAGGTCCAGCGGTCGGGCACGCCGTCGGCGCCGCGGTCGTAGAACAGCGGGGCGACCTGGCTGCCCAGCAGCTCGTAGAGGGCGTTGGCCTCGATGTCGTCGCGCCGCTCGGGGTCGTCGACGCCGTCGGCGGTGGGGATCGCCCAGCCGTTGCGGCCGTCGTAGAGCTCGTCCCACCAGCCGTCGCGCACCGACAGGTTCAGCCCGCCGTTGAGCGCCGACTTCATCCCCGACGTCCCGCACGCCTCGAGCGGACGGAGCGGGTTGTTCAGCCAGACGTCGCAGCCCCAGTAGAGGTAGCGCGCCATCGACATGTCGTAGTCGGGCAGGAACGCGATGCGGTGGCGCACGCCGTGGTCGTCGGCGAACCGGACCATCTGCTGGATGAGCCGCTTGCCGGCCTCGTCGGCGGGGTGCGACTTGCCGGCGATCACCAGCTGCACCGGACGCTCGGGGTCGAGCAGCAGCGAGCGCAGGCGCTCCTGGTCACGCAGCATCAGCGTCAGGCGCTTGTAGGTCGGCACGCGGCGGGCGAAGCCGATGGTGAGGACGTCCGGGTCGAAGACGCGCTCGGTCCACGCGAGCTCGGGCTCCGACGCGCCGCGCTGCAGCCACGACGCCTTCACCCGGCGGCGGACCTCCTCGACGAGCCGGCGCCGCAGCGTCCCGCGCATCTCCCAGAGCAGCGCGTCCGAGACGCCGAACAGCTCCGGGCTCCCGGCCGCCTCGGCGCCCGCGGTCAGCCCCGCGATCTCGCGAGCGGTCCAGGTCGGGCCGTGGACGCCGTTGGTCACCGAGCCGATCGGCACCTCCGGGGCGTCGAACCCGCCCCAGAGCTGCTGGAACATCCCGCGCGAGACCTCGCCGTGCAGCTGCGAGACGCCGTTGCTGCGCTGCGCGAGCCGCAGGCCCATGTGCGCCATGTTGAACATGTCGCCGGACGGCTCCCGGCCCAGCGAGAGGACCCGCGCCGGCTCGATGCCCGGGAGCATGTCGGCGGTGAAGTAGTGCTCGACCAGCCCGACCGGGAAGCGGTCGATGCCGGCGGGCACCGGCGTGTGCGTGGTGAAGACGGTGCCGGCGCGGACGGTGGCCAGCGCCTGGTCGAAGTCGAGGCCCGCGTCCCCTCCTCCCGTCGCTCCGCTCCCCCCGGCGACGAGCTCGCGGATGCGCTCGAGGCCCAGGAAGCCCGCGTGCCCCTCGTTGGTGTGGAAGACCTCGGGCGCCGGGTGGCCGGTCAGGTCGCAGAACGCGCGCACCGCCCGCACCCCGCCGATGCCGATGAGGATCTCCTGGCGGATGCGGTGCTCGGCGTCGCCGCCGTAGAGGCGGTCGGTGACCTGGCGCAGGTCGGGGTCGTTCTCCTCGATGTCGGCGTCGAGCAGCAGCAGCGGCACGCGGCCCACCGACGCCTGCCACACCCGCGCCCGCAGCGTGCGACCGCCGGGCATCGCGACGCCGACCAGCACCGGCGTACCCGCCGCGTCGGCGAGCAGGTGCAGCGGCAGGCCCTGCGGGTCGAGCGCGGGGTAGTGCTCCTGCTGCCACCCGTCGAGCGACAGCGACTGGCGGAAGTATCCGGATCGATACAGCAGCCCGACGGCGATCAGGGGCACCCCGAGATCGCTCGCGGCCTTGAGGTGGTCGCCGGCGAGGATGCCGAGGCCGCCCGAGTAGTTCGGCAGGACCTCGCTGACGCCGAACTCCATGGAGAAGTAGCCGATGGCCGTCGGCAGGCCCTGGTCCGTGTCGGAGGAACGCCTGGCCTGCCCCTGGTACCAGCGGGGCTCGCGCAGGTAGGTGCGGAGATCCTCGGCGCGCTCCTGCACCCGGCCGACGAAGTCGGCGTCCTCGGCGAGCTCGGCCAGGCGCTGCGGGCGCACCTCGCCGAGCAGCCGGACGGGGTCGCCGCCGGCGGCCCGCCAGGCCGCCTCGTCGACGCCGGCGAAGAGGTCCTGCGTGGGGCCGTGCCAGGTCCAGCGCAGGTTCATGGCGAGCTCCTGCAGCGGCGCGAGGGCGGCCGGGAGCTGGGCGCGGACGGAGAAGCGACGCAGAGCCTTCACGCGCTGAGAGCCTACGGCTCGACCCCCGACGCGCCGTGCGCCGCCCACCTCCCCTGGATCGATCCCATGACTACGCTGCGTCGCGTGAGCGCGCTGGGGAGATGGTGGCGGGTCGGACGACGGTCGAGTGAGGCGCAGACGGCTCCCGGCGAGCCGCCGGAGGCGCGCCGCGACCGCACCGGTGAGCAGCCGGTCGTCGGTTCCGACGGGGCCAGCGCCCCGGCGTTCGAGGAGGAGTACCCGCCCCGCTACGACCCCCGCACGGCCGACCGTCGCGCGCCCCGCCCGGCCCCGCGCGGCGAGGTCACGACGGGCACGCCCTCGGGCTGGTTCCGGCGCCGGCGCGGCTGGGGGTCCGCCGACGACGTCGAGGTCGGACCGCCGCCGCCCCCGGACGCGCGGCCGCACGGCCCGACGACCGGTCCCTTCCCGGTGCCCGGCCGCGCCACCGGCCCCTCCTCCGGACCGTTCCCGGTGCCCGGCCGCGCGACCGGCCCGTCCTCCGGTCCCTTCGCCGCGGCCGAGCGCCCCACCGGACCGGTGTCCGGACCGTTCCCGGCGCCCGGCCACGGCCCGCGCGAGCACTCCGGCGGCTTCCCCGCGCCCGGCGCCGTCGCCCCGTCCGGACCGTTCGCCTCGCCGGACCCCGCCGACCACCCCTCGCCCGGCGCCATGACCCCGCCGCCCGGGTTCCGCGCCGTCGGGGCCGACGCGCCCGACCTCGACGCCCACGGCCCCACCCCGTCCCTGCCGCCGTGGCGCCGTCCCGCGACCCCGCCGTGGGGCATCGCCACCGGTCGCCCCGGCACCGCCTCCCGCCGCCCCGCCGCATCGAACCCGCCCGTTCCGGGTAGCGGACGCGACATGAGCTCGTCGTCGGACCGCGACCCCGACCAGGCGTCCTGGCGCGCGGCCCCACCGACCGCACCGCCCGGCTCCGGGCCGCGCCTCGGGACCGGTGGGGCCGCGCCCTCCCGTCCCGCCGGCACCCACGCCGACGGCACCGAGCGCTCCGACGCGTCCGGCACCGAGCGCTCCGAAGCATCCGGCACCGAGCGCTCCGGCACCGAGCGCTCCGACGCCTCCGGCACCGACCGCGCCGCCCGCCCGGCGGCGGCCGGACCTGCCGGCGCCGTGCCGCCCGCCTCGGACCCGTCGTGGTTCACCCCGCGTACGCCGTACGCCCCGATCCCGAACGGTGCGGCCCGCGCGGACAGCCCCGCCGACGGCCCGGACGACATCCCGGACGACATCCCGGACGACAGCGGCGACCCGGCACCGACCGGCCTCACCGACGACGAGCCGACCGGCACCGCGGTCGTCGCGGGCGACCTCGGCGGCGAGGCGGCCGCCACCGGTCCGGACACCCCGACCGGCGACGACCCCGACCCCGTCGGTCGCCCGACCAGCGCCCGACCGGACACCTCGGTCGACACCCCGCTCGGCACCAGCACCCCGAGCGCGACCTCGGCGGATGCCGCGGCTCCGTCGCCCGACGACCGGGACGACGTCGCCACGAGCACGGGCAGCTCGGGCAGCACCGAGGACACCGCCGCCGCCGGCGCCGCGGGACTCGGGGCTGTCGGTGCCGTCGGTGCCGTCGGGGCCGCCGCGGCCTCCGGCGGCGGGTCCTCCGAGGGGTCGGCACCCGCTCGCGACACCAGCGCCACCAACGCCACCAGTGCCGGCGAGACCGGTGCCGGCGACGTCGCCGACCGGCCTTCCACCTCGCCGACCGTGTCCTCGGGGCACGGCTCGACCCCGCCGTCCCCGACCGCCGCGCCGAGCAGCAGCACGACCAGCACCCCGAGCAGCACCCCGAGCAGCACCCCGAGCAGCACCCCGAGCAGCACCGTCTCCGACGACGACCCGCTCGGCGTCGGCCCGGTCACGGTCGACCCGGACGCCTACGTCCACAGTCTCGCCCCGGACACGCCCGGTGACACGCCCGGCGGCACGCCTCGCGACACCCCGAGCGGCACCACCAGCGACTCCCGGGTCGGCGCCCCGCGCGCCGAGGTCCCGGCGTCGGACGTGTCGACGGCTCCCGGCGGCCCGATCGGCGACCCGGCCCGCGGCGGCGACGCCCCCGGCGACGTCACCGCACCCGACCCCACCGCACCCGACCCCACCGGCGCCGATGTCCCGGCCGAGGAGCCCGCGGGCGCGCCGTCCACCGACCCGGGCACGGTCGCCCCGGCCGCCACGGCCCCGGCCCCGCCGGAGAGCGCCGGCACGAGCACCACCACCACGAGCACCACCACGAGCACCACCACCCCGAGCACCACCACGGCGGACACCGCCGCGGCGATCGACCGCCACCGCCTCCCCCAGGGCCGGATCGGGATCGACGAGGTCACCCCGGAGGTCTCGGGCGGGCGGTTCCCGTCGAAGGCCGTGGTGGGCGAGGTCGTGCCGGTCAGCGCGCTGGTGTGGCGCGAGGGCCACGACGCGGTGGCGGCGACGGTCGTCTGGCAGCGCTGCGGCGTCGCCAGCCACGGCCAGCACCCCGACGCCACGATCCCCTGCGGCGACGAGGCCCCGCGCAGCATGCGCATGGCGCCGACGGGGCCGCTGACCGACCGGTTCGCCGGCCAGGTCGTCCCGGACGCCGAGGGGCTGTGGAGCTTCCGCGTCGACGCGTGGGGCGACCCGTGGGCGACGTGGCGGCACGCCGTCGACGTCAAGACCCGCGCCGGGCAGGGCGCGTCGGAACTCGCCAACGACCTCGAGACCGGTGCCCGGATCCTCGAGCGCGGCGCGGACGGCATCCAGCAGCGCCTGCGCGACACCCCGCCGGTCGACGACGACCCGGTCAGCGAGCGCACCGGCGGGATCGCCATGCCGCCGGCGCTCGAGCTCGCGCACACGCTCACCCGGGCCGCCGAGCTCCTCCGCGACACCGACCGGGAACTCCCCGACCGCCTCGGCCTCGCGCTGTCGGAGCCGGTGCACCGGACGATGACCGAGCACCCGGTCCGCGAGCTCGTGACCCAGGGCGAGACCCACCACGTCCAGGTCGAGCGCTCGCTCGCGCTGGCCGGCGCCTGGTACGAGTTCTTCCCGCGCTCGACCGGCGGGTGGGACGCCGACGGCAAGCCGGTGCACGGCACCTTCGCCACCGCGACCCGCGAGCTCGACCGCGCCGCCGCCATGGGCTTCGACGTCGCGTACCTGCCGCCGATCCACCCGATCGGCACGGTCAACCGCAAGGGGCCGAACAACACCCTGACCCCGGGCCCGGACGACGTCGGCTCCCCGTGGGCGATCGGGTCGGCCGCGGGCGGGCACGACGCCATCGACCCGGACCTCGGCACGATCGAGGACTTCGACGCCTTCGTCGCGCACGCCCACGACCTGGGGCTCGAGGTGGCGCTCGACCTCGCGCTGCAGTGCGCGCCGGACCACCCGTGGGCCACGGAGCACCCGGAGTGGTTCACGATCCAGCCCGACGGGACGATCGCGTACGCGGAGAACCCGCCGAAGAAGTACCAGGACATCTACCCGATCAACTTCGACAACGACCCCGACGGCATCTACGCCGAGGTCCTGCGGATCGTCCTGTACTGGATGGAGCACGGGGTCCGCGTCTTCCGGGTCGACAACCCGCACACCAAGCCGCCGGACTTCTGGAACTGGCTCATCGCCGAGGTGCACCGCCGCGACCCGGGCGTGGTGTTCCTCGCCGAGGCGTTCACGCGCCCGGCCAGGCTGTTCGGGCTCGCGAAGGCCGGGTTCAGCCAGTCCTACACGTACTTCACGTGGCGCACGGGCCGCGACGAGCTGCGCGAGTTCTTCGAGATGCACCGCGACCGGCTCGACGAGTGCCGACCGAACTGCTTCGTCAACACCCCGGACATCCTCCACGAGTCGCTGCAGGTCGGCGGCCCGGGCATGTTCGCGCTGCGGGCGGCGCTGGCCGCCACGCTCTCGCCGAGCTGGGGCGTCTACTCGGGCTTCGAGCTCTTCGAGCACCAGCCGGTCCGGCCCGGCAGCGAGGAGTACCTGGACTCCGAGAAGTACCAGCTGCGCCCGCGCGACTTCGCCGGCGCGCTCGCCGAGGGGCGCAGCCTCGAGCCGTGGATCACGCGGCTCAACCAGCTGCGCCGCGACCACCCGGCGCTGCGCCAGCTGCGGACGCTGCGGTTCCACGAGACCGACAACGACGCGCTGCTCGCCTACTCCAAGACCGACCCGCAGACCGGCGACACCGTGCTCTGCGTCGTCACCCTCAATCCGTTCGGCGTCGAGGAGGGCACGGTCCACCTCGACATGCCGGCGCTGGGCCTGGAGTGGTACGACCGGTTCGGCGCGTTCGACGAGGTCAGCGGCCAGACCTTCGAGTGGGGCGAGACGAACTACGTGCGCATCGAGCCGTGGCGCGACGTCTGCCACATCATCTCGGTGGTGCGCCGGTAGGGAGCCGCCGGACCCTGTGGGGGTGCTGAGAACCGGACGGATCGGGCACCATCCCGGGCACGATCCGGCTCCGGTGCGCGTTGGACCGGTCGAGAGCCCCTCGGGAGGTCGGAATGCGCATCCTCGTCGCCCTGGCGGTCTACCTGGCCGTCGAGATCACGGTGCTGGTCCTGGTGGGCCAGGCCGTCGGCTTCTGGGGCCTGCTCGCCGTGCTCGTCGTGTCGGCGGTGGTCGGCGCCTGGGCGATCAAGCGGGAGGGCCGGCGGTCGATGACGGCCCTGGTCGACGCGGCCCGGCGGGGCCGGCCGGCCGAGGCCGAGGTCGCCGACGGGATGTACGTCGCGCTCGCGGGCGTCCTGCTCGTCGTGCCCGGCCTGCTGTCGACGCTCGCCGCGCTCGTGCTGCTGGTGCCGCCGGTGCGCCGCGCGCTCGCCCGCAGTGCCGCCGCCCGCGCCGTGCGGGCCGGCAGCGCGCGGATGGGTCCGACGGTCACCGTCGTCGGCGTCGGCGGCCCCGCGTGGGGCCCGCGTCCCGCGCCGGGCCAGGACCGGCTCGGCCGGTACCCGCACCGCGGCACCGTCGTCGATGGCCAGGTCATCGAGGGCCAGGTCATCGAGGGGGAGGTCATCGAGAGCCGGGACGGTCGCGACGGCCGGGACACCCCCTGAGTGGACCTGCGCGTCGTTGCCCGACCGGTGCGGCGAGTCACCGCGCCCGACCACTAGCGTGACGGCTGATGAACGAGGGAGTCAGCGCCGGCATCGCCGCCGCACCGATCGACGAGGACCACGTCCGCGACGTCACCGAGGACCACGGCGCCTCGGCCGTCGAGGAGCCCAGCGCCGACGACTTCCGACATGCGCGCACGCTTCCGGTCGAGGACGACTGGTACAAGCGGGCGGTCTTCTACGAGGTGCTGGTCCGCGCGTTCGCCGACTCCAACCGCGACGGCTTCGGTGACCTCAACGGCCTCACCGACAAGCTCGACTACCTCGCCTGGCTCGGCGTCGACTGCATCTGGCTGCCGCCGTTCTACGACTCCCCGCTGCGCGACGGCGGTTACGACATCCGCGACTACCGCAAGGTGCTGCCCGAGTTCGGGACGGTGGCGGACTTCGTCGAGTTCCTCGACCAGGCGCACGCACGCGGCATCCGCGTCATCACCGACCTGGTCATGAACCACACGTCGGACCAGCACCACTGGTTCCAGGAGTCGCGCCGCGACCCCGAGGGGCCCTACGGCGACTTCTACGTCTGGTCCGACGACGACACGCGCTACTCCGAGGCGCGGATCATCTTCGTCGACACCGAGTCGTCGAACTGGACCTACGACCCGCTGCGCGGCCAGTTCTACTGGCACCGTTTCTTCTCCCACCAGCCCGACCTCAACTTCGACAACCCCGCCGTGTGCGAGGCGATGCTCGACGCGCTGCGGTTCTGGCTGGACCTGGGGATCGACGGCTTCCGGCTCGACGCGGTGCCCTATCTCTACGAGCGCGAGGGCACGAACGGCGAGAACCTCCCGGAGACCCACGCGTTCCTCAAGCGGTGCCGCAAGGTCGTCGACGACGAGTACCCGGGCCGCGTCCTGCTCGCCGAGGCGAACCAGTGGCCCGCCGACGTCGTCGAGTACTTCGGCGACCCGGCCGTCGGCGGCGACGAGTGCCACATGGCGTTCCACTTCCCGCTGATGCCGCGCATCTTCATGGCGGTCCGGCGGGAGTCGCGGTTCCCGATCTCGGAGATCCTGGCGCAGACGCCGGAGATCCCGTCGAACGCGCAGTGGGGCATCTTCCTGCGCAACCACGACGAGCTGACGCTCGAGATGGTCACCGACGACGAGCGTGACTACATGTACGCGGAGTACGCCAAGGACCCGCGGATGAAGGCCAACATCGGCATCCGCCGCCGACTGGCCCCGCTGCTCGACAACGATCGCAACCAGCTCGAGCTGTTCACGGCGATGCTGCTCTCCCTGCCCGGCAGCCCCGTCCTGTACTACGGCGACGAGATCGGGATGGGCGACAACATCTGGCTCGGCGACCGCGACGGCGTGCGCAGCCCGATGCAGTGGACGCCCGACCGCAACGCCGGGTTCTCCACCTGCGACCCGGGCCGGCTCAACCTGCCGATCATCATGGACCCGGTCTACGGCTACCAGGCGGTGAACGTCGAGGCGCAGTCCAACTCGACGGCGAGCCTGCTGCACTGGAACCGCCGGATGATCGACATCCGCAAGCAGCACCCCGCGTTCGGGCTCGGCAACTTCCACGAGCTGGGCGGGTCGAACCCGAGCGTGCTCGCCTACGTGCGCGAGCACGTCGACGCCGACGGGTTCCGCGACCTGGTGCTCTGCGTGAACAACATGTCCCGCTTCCCCCAGCCGGTCGAGCTCGACCTCATCGCCTGGAAGGGCTGCGTGCCCACGGAGCTCACGGGGGGTGTGCCGTTCCCGGCGATCGGGGAACTGCCGTATCTGCTGACGCTGCCAGGACACGGGTTCTACTGGTTCGCGATCCACGAGGCCGAGGAGCGCTGATGCCCGCCACGAGCTCGCCCGACGGACCCCCCGGTACCGGTGACCCCCTCGCCGGCCTCCACGACGCCCTGCTGGCGTGGCTGCCCACGCAGCGCTGGTTCCCCGCCAAGGGGCGCCGGATCGCCGGTCTGCGCACGGTGGCCCACAGCGTGGTCTCCACGCCGGAGGAGTCGCCGACGGTCGAGCACGCGGTGATCGGGGTGTCGTTCTCGGATGCCGCGGGGGGCAGCGCCGAGGAGCGCTACCAGCTGGTCCTCGGCGCCCAGGCGGGCCCGCCCGCGGAGGTCGAGCACGCCGTCATCGGACGGCGGCCGGGTCCCGACGGGCGCGACGAGGTCGTCTACGACGGCCTGGCCGACGGTCGGATCAGCCGCCTGGTGCTCTCGCTCATCGTCGAGAACCAGACGCGCGGGCCGCTGCGGTTCGTCGCCGAGCCCGACACCGAGGCGCCGATCGTGGGGCCCGGGCGGCCGCTGATCGGCGAGCAGTCGAACAGCTCGGTGATCTACGGCGAGCGCGCCATCATGAAGCTCTTCCGGCGGGCGACGGCCGGGCTCAACCCGGACCTCGAGCTCCACCGGGCGCTGCGCCGCCAGGGCAGCCACGAGGTCGCGCCGCTGCTCGGGGCCGTCGAGGGCGAGCTCGACGGCGAGCCGATGACCGTCGCGATGCTCCAGGGCTACGCGTCCAACTCCGCCGACGGCTGGTCGATGGCGCTCGCGAGCGTCCGCGACCTGCTCGCGGAGGCCGACCTGCGCGCCGACGAGGTCGGCGGCGACTTCGCGGGCGAGGCGCACCGCATCGGCAAGACCGTCGCGGCCGTGCACCTCGAGCTGGCCGCCGCGCTGGGTACGCACCCGCTCGACGCCCGTGCCGCGTCCGAGATCGAGGCGTGGATGCTCGACCGCCTCGACCGTGCCGCGGAGGCCGTCCCAGGGGTCGCCGAGCAGCGCGACGCGATCGCCGACGTCCTGCGCGGCGTCACCGCGGCCGAGCCGTCGACCCTGCAGCGCATCCACGGCGACCTGCACCTGGGGCAGGAGCTGCGCACGCCCACCGGCTGGCTCGTCATCGACTTCGAGGGCGAGCCGTCGAAGTCCCTGGCCGACCGGGTGCGCCCCGACTCCCCCATGCGCGACGTCGCCGCGATGCTGCGCTCCTTCGACTACGCCGCGTTCCACCAGCTCGCCGAGTGGGAGCAGTCCGCGGACGACCCCGACCCGCAGCTCGAGCGGCGCGCGCAGGAGTGGGCCGACCGCAACCGCGCGGCGTTCTGCGACGGCTACACCGAGGTCACCGGCACCGACCCCCGCGACGCCCCCGAGCTGCTGCGGGCCTACGAGCTCGACAAGGCCGTCTACGAGGTGCTCTACGAGACCCGCAACCGGCCGAGCTGGGTGTCGATCCCGCTGCGCTCCATGCGGCGGCTGCTGACCCCGGCGGGGCGGGGCGAGCGCTGAGCGGGGCCGCCCCGAGCGGCACGCGCTGAGCGCCACGAAAGGCCCCGGCGCGGCCCGCGATCACCGAGGCGATCGTGGGTACCTGTCTCGGTGACGCCGACCGCCCCGGCCGCCCCGGCCGCCCCACCGACGCCCGGGACGACCCGAGTACGGTCGACCGACCTCGGCGCGGTCGGCGTCCGACAGGTCCGTCTCGCAGCAGGAGCAGCAGGAGTGGTGCACATGTCCGTCCCCGGCAGCCGAGTCCGCGGGGCCGCCTCGCCGGCTCCCTCGGACCTGGACGTCCACCTCCTCATGGAGGGCTCGCACCGCGACCCGCACAGCGTGCTGGGCCCCCACCGCGACCCCGAGTCGTCGGGCACCGTCGTGGTCCGCGCGCTGCGTCCCGGCGCGGACGCGGTCGACGTCGTCGTCGAGGACGGCCCGACCGCCGGGCGCTACCCGCTCGTCGAGGTGCACGCGGCCGGGGTCTTCGCGGCCGGCGTGCCCGGCCCGCTGCCGCGCTACCGGCTCGCGACCCGCTACACCGACCCCGCGACGGGCGACACCGTCGAGGTGATCGCCGACGACCCGTACCGCTTCTCCCCGGTCCTCGGGCCCGTCGACCTGCACCTCATCGGCGAGGGCCGCCACGAGCGCCTGTGGGACGCCCTGGGCGCCCACCACCGCAGCTGGCCGACCCCGTCCGGGACGGTCGAGGGCACCTCGTTCACCGTCTGGGCACCGCACGCGCGCGGTGTGCGCGTCGTCGGCGACTGGGACCGCGAGCACGGTAGCTGGGAGGGCGTGTCGACGCCGATGCGGTCGCTCGGCTCGGGCGTCTGGGAGATCTTCCTGCCCGGCGTCGAGCCCGGCGCCCGCTACCGCTTCCACATCCTCTCGCCGGACGGGCACTGGCTGGACAAGGCCGACCCGATGGCGTTCGCCGCGGACCTGCCGCCCACACCCGCCTCGGTCGTCACCACCTCGACCCACGAGTGGGGCGACCAGGAGTGGATGACGCGGCGCGCCGCGTCGGCGCCGCACGCCGAGCCGATGAGCGTCTACGAGCTGCACCTCGGCTCGTGGCGCCAGGGCCTCGGCTACCGGGAGCTCGCCGAGGAGCTCGTCGCGTACCTCACCGAGACCGGCTTCACCCACGTCGAGCTCCTCCCGGTCGCCGAGCACCCGTTCGGCGGGTCGTGGGGATACCAGGTCAGCTCGTACTACGCGCCGACCTCGCGCTTCGGCACCCCGGACGACTTCCGCTACTTCGTCGACCGCCTGCACCAGGCGGGCATCGGCGTGATCGTCGACTGGGTGCCGGCGCACTTCCCCAAGGACAGCTGGGCGCTGGCCCGCTTCGACGGGACGCCCTGCTACGAGCACGGCGACCCGCGCCGCGGCGAGCAGCTCGACTGGGGCACGCTCGTGTTCGACTTCGGGCGCTCGCAGGTGCGCAACTTCCTCGTCGCCAACGCCCTGTTCTGGCTCGACGAGTTCCACATCGACGGCCTGCGCGTGGACGCCGTCGCCTCGATGCTCTACCTCGACTACTCGCGCACCGAGTGGACGCCCAACCGCTACGGCGGCCGGGAGAACCTCGAGGCGGTGTCGTTCCTCCAGGAGGTCAACGCCACCGTCTACAAGAACCACCCGAGCGCGGTGACGATCGCCGAGGAGTCGACGGCCTGGCCGGGCGTCACGCGGCCCACCCACCTCGGGGGCCTCGGCTTCGGGTTCAAGTGGAACATGGGCTGGATGCACGACACGCTCGACTACATCGGGCGCGACCCCGTGCACCGCGGGTTCCACCACAACCAGATGACGTTCTCGATGACCTACGCGTACAGCGAGAACTACGTGCTGCCGCTCTCGCACGACGAGGTCGTGCACGGCAAGGGCTCGCTGTGGACGCGCCAGCCCGGCGACGACGACCGCAAGGCCGCGGGCGTGCGGGCGCTGTTCGGCTACATGTGGGCGCACCCGGGCAAGCAGCTGGTCTTCATGGGCGGCGAGTTCGGCCAGGTCCGCGAGTGGTCCGAGGAGCGCTCGCTGGACTGGGAGCTGCTCGACGACCCCCGCCACGGCGGGCTGCGCCGGCTCGTCTCCGACCTCAACGCCGTCTACCGGTCACTGCGCCCGCTCTACGAGCTCGACAACGACCCGGCCGGCTTCTCCTGGATCGACGCCAACGACGCGGGCGGCAACGTGCTGTCCTTCCTTCGCCAGGACCGCGACGGCAACGCGGTGGCGGTCCTCGCGAACTTCTCGGGCGTCGACCACCCGAACTACCGGGTCGGGCTGCCGCAGACGGGACGGTGGCGCGAGGTCGTCAACACCGACGCCGACGTCTACGGCGGGCGCGGGGTCGGCAACTACGGGGCCGTCATCGCGTCCTCGCGCAGCTGGCACGGGCGCCCGGCGTCGGCCGAGGTCACCCTGCCCGCCTCCGGCGTTCTGTGGCTCGCGCTGGGGTGAGGGCCTCGGCTCCACCGGCCACGCCCCCACCGGCCCCGCGGATCGGTACCCGCGCCGCACACGTCCGGGGCATGATGTCGGCCGTGCGGGGGAAGCTCGGGCGGGCGCTGGTCGTGACGTGTGCGGTGCTGGCGGTGCTCGTGACGTCGGCGTGCGCGTTCCCCGTCGACGGGCGGGCGATCGCGGGACCGGAGGTCACCGCGGGCACCGACCCGTCGTTCATCGGCGGCACCGACGGCGGCGAGGAGGACCGGCTCGCCGCGGCGACGCTGCGCGACCTCGAGGGCTTCTGGGGCGAGGCGCTCCCGGCGCTCTCCGGCGGCCAGCCGTTCCGCCCGCTGGCCGGCTACTACTCGGTCGACCCCGCGGCCCGGAACGCCGCCGTGCCGTGCCTGCAGAACCCGCGCGAGGTCGAGGGCACCGCCTTCTACTGCCCGCGCTCGGACATCATCGCCTGGGACCGGGCCCAGCTCCTGCCGCAGCTGCGGCGCGACTTCGGGGACGCGGCCGTCGTCGTCGTCCTCTCCCACGAGTTCGGGCACGCCGTGCAGGGCCGCCTCGACCGCACCGGGGCGCTCGCGGGTGCGCCGACGATCCTCCTCGAGGCCCAGGCCGACTGCTACGCGGGCGTGTTCCTGCGCAAGGTGCGCGACGGCGCCCTGCCCGACCTGCGCACCGGCGCGGGCGGCATCGACGGCGCGATGGGCGCGCTCATCGGGTTCCGCGACCCGGTGGGCACCTCGCCGCGCAACGCCCAGGCGCACGGCAACGCGTTCGACCGTGTCTCGTCGTTCCAGGACGGCTTCGACGGCGACCCGGCGGTGTGCGCGGCGATGGGCACCGACCGGGTGTTCACCCAGCAGGCCTTCCGCTCGCAGGCCGACGAGAGCTCCGGCGGCAACCTCGGGCTCGCGCCGCTGATCGAGGCGATGGTGCCCGACCTCGACCGCTGGTTCGGCGAGGAGGTCCGGCGCCGCGGCGCGCAGTGGACTCCCCCGACCACCGAGCGCGGCCAGGCGCAGTGCCCGGATGCCGACGAGCCGGTGCAGGGCCCCGTGGCGTGGTGCGCGCCGGCCGGGGGCGCGCCGTCCTCGGTGCACATCGACACCACCGGCGACCTGCCGGGCGACCACGCCCGCATCGGCGACTACGCCACCGGCACCCTGCTCGCGTCCCGCTACGGCGCCGCCACCCTCGCCGCCCTGGGCCGGCCCACCACCGGCGCCGAGGGCGGGCGCGCGGCGCTGTGCCTCGCCGGGGCCTACAGCGCCGCCGTGGGCACCACCAACAACGCCTTCGCCCTCTCTCCCGGCGACCTCGACGAGTCGGTGACGCTGCTGCTGCGCGAGGACTTCCCCGCCCGCGGCACCGACGGCGTCGCCTCCGCCGGCACGGGCTACGAGCGCATCCGCGTCTTCCGCGCCGGGGTCACCGGCGGCTCGGACGCCTGCCTGCGCGGGGTCTGAGGCGAGAGATGGGGCGAACGCCCCATGCTCCCGGGCCCCGCCCGTCCCTAGCCTCCCGGGACGGCCCGAGCAACCAGGAGGCGGCCATGTCGAAGGTCTCGAAGGACAGCGCGGCGACGGTGGAGGACATCGGCGTCGGCGAGGTGCACGAGGACGTGGTGGACGGGTACGAGATCAGCTTCCTCGACCTGCGGGAGGCCGCGGACCTCGCGCCCCTGCTCACCGGGTTGCCCGACGACCGCTGCCCCTGCCCGCACTGGGGCTACGTGACCGACGGGGAGCTGACGTTCACCTTCGCGGACCGCGTCGAGGTCTTCCGCCGGGGCGACGCGTTCTACACCCCGCCGGGCCACACCCCGCGCGTCGCGGCGGGCACGTCGTGGGTCATGTTCAGCCCGGCCGAGGAGGTGGCCCGGGTGAACGAGGTGATCGCGCGGAACACGGCGCGACAGAGGGCGTGAGCCGGGCGCTCACACCACGGCCCCATCGCTCAGCAGCCCGTGCTTGGTGGCGAAGAGCCCGGCGGCGGCACGGGTCGAGGTCCCGATCTTCGCGTAGATGTGCTCGACGTGGTTCCCGACCGTCTTCGCGGAGATCGTCAGGGACGCCGCGATGTCCTTGTTCGTCATGCCCCGGGCGAGCAGGCGCAGGACCTCGACCTCGCGGCCCGTCAGCCCGGCCGGTCCCTCGCGGCGGACGGTGACCCGGTGCCCGGCCGCACGCAGGACCGCCTCGACGGTCTCCGCGTCGCGACGGCCACGGACCACGTCGCGCCGCAGCTCCGCCGCGGCCGTCTCGCCCGACAACGCCACGCGGTAGGGCCGTGGCTCGCGCATCGCGCAGTACGCGTCGGCCGCCCCGAGCAGGCGGCCCGCGCGGGAGATGGCGCCGCCGGCGAGACCGTGGGGATGGCCGGAACCGTCGAGCCGCTCGCGGTGCTGGGCGGCGATCGCTCCGAGCGGCGCCAGCGGGCCCGACTGGCGCAGCATGCGCTCGGTCACGTAGGGCGTCATGCGCACCCGCTCACGCTCACCGGCGCCGAGCGGTCCCGCCTTGTCCAGGATGGCGTTCGAGACCCCGAGGCGGCCGAGGTCGTGGACGAGACCCGCCCGGCGCAGCGTGCGCACCTCGCCGGCGGACAGCCCGAGCTGCGCACCGGCCCGGGCGACGAGGTCGGCGACCGCGCGTGCGTGCCCCAGCGTGTAGGGCGACTTGAGGTCCACGAAGTCCGCGACCGCGAGGAGCGCCGCGTCGAAGCGCTCCCCGGACAGGACCACGGCGAGCGCGGGTTCGGCGGCGATCACCGCGTCCCAGGTGTCCGTCGTGTCGAGGTCGGCGAAGAGCAGGTCGGCGTCGACGAGGACGATGCGGGCGATGGCGGGGTCGAACTGGCGCCCGCTCTGCCGGCGCGCGAGCGCCCGGGCCGCCGCCCCGCCGCCCATGCGGTGAGCGACCTCCGTGAACTCGGCGACGGCGACGATGCGGGCGCCGATCGGGACGTCGTCGCCGGCGAGGTGTCCCGGCCAGCCCCGGCCGTCCCACTGCTCGTACGACGCGACGAGCGCCTCCCCGGCCTCGTCCGGCAGACCCAGCTCCTCGGCCAGGGCGCGCGCCATCGCCGCGTGGTGGGCGATCATGTCGTCCACCTCCCGGTGTCCCGAGACGACGAACTCCAGCCCGATGCGCAACCGGTGCACGACGTTCTCGGCCCCCGACCCCAGGAGCCGCACACCGGAGGCCGCCGCGCGGACACCGTGCAGGCCGTGGACGTACTTACCGGACCGCAGCGCGATGTCGTCGCCGAACCACTTGGCCTGTTCGTGCGCATCGGAGTGGCAGCCGATGTTCACCAGCAGCGCCGTGTAGTACACGCACGCCCGGGCCCGTTCGTCGAGGCCGAGCCGGTCCGCGAGCCGCATCGCGATCAGGCACTGACGCTGGACGTGCTCCATCGGCTGGCCGAACCCGAGGTCGATGCCCAGGGACAGCGCCCCGAGGACCTCAGCCAGCCGGACCTCCGTCGCCGCCTTCTCCTGCATCGGACGCTCCTCGCCGCGGCCGGGTCCGCCCGTGCGGGGCAGCGGTGCGCGGTGGTGCGCGGTGGCGTCGTGCGCGGCGAGCCCGTGGCCGCCGATCCAGCATCCTCGCCGGAGGACCGAACGTCACGGGTCCGGCGGCCCGTCCTAGTACAGCGCGCGGGCCAGGGCGCGGCGGGCGGTGGTGACGCGCTCGTCCTCGGTGCCGAAGAGCTCGAAGAGCTCGACGAGGTGGGTGCGGGCGCGGTCGCGCTCGTCGCCGGAGGTGCGGGCCACCGTCTGCACGAGGCGGTCGAACGCGCCGGTGACGTCCTGCGCGGCGAGCTGGGCGTCGGCTGCCGCGATCTGGGCGTCGACGTCGTCGGGCGCGGCGTCGGCGCGGGCGATCGCCGACGGGTCCGCCGACTCGGCCCGCTGCAGGAACTTGACCTGTGCCAGCGCGGCCTGGGCCTCGGCGTTGGCGGGCTCGCTGGCGAGGATCTGCTCGTAGGCCTGGGTCGCGGCCGCGTAGTCGCCGGCCTCGAGGGCGTCCTCGGCGGCGACGAAGCGCGGGTCCTCGGGGGCTTCGGCGGGCTCGACCTCGCCGCCGCCGGCACGCGCCTCGGCTTCGGCGATGCCGGGCATCTGGTCGCGCAGCGCGTCGAGCAGCTGGCCGATCCACTGCCGCAGCTGCGGCTCGGGCTGGGCGCCCTGGAACGACGTGACGGGCTGTCCGCCCGCGACCACGACGACCATCGGGATCGACTGGACCTGGAACGCCTGCGAGATGCGCGGGTTCGCGTCGACGTCGATCTTCGCGAGCACCCAGGCGCCGCGGCCCTCGGCGGCCAGCTTCTCGAGCACCGGCGAGAGCTGCTTGCACGGCCCGCACCACTCGGCCCACAGGTCGACGACGACGGGCACGGTCATCGAGCGCTCGATGACCTCGGCCTGGAACGACGCCTCGTCGACGTCGATGACGGTGACGGGCGCGCCGCCGGCGGGCGCGGCGCCGTCGGCCGGTGGACCGGCGGGGCGCTGGGGGGCGGCCTGGGACGATCCGGCGGAGGTGCGCGCCTCGGCGCGCGCCTTCAGGCCGGAGAGGTCGACGGCCCCCGCCATCGCGGAGGAGAGAGCAGCGGCCTGCGCCGCCTGGCGGGAATCGGGACGTGCCACGGGGCCAAGTCTGCCACTCACCGCGGGGGCACTGCTCAGCCCTGCAACCGCTCCTCGACCCGCGCGACCTTCGCCTGCATCTGGCCGGTGTGGCCCGGGCGGATGTCGGCCTTGAGCACGAGCGACACCCGCGAGCCGTAGCGCCCGGCGGCCTCGGTCGCGCGGCGCACGACGTCCATGACCTCGTCCCACTCGCCCTCGATCGAGGTGAACATCGACGAGGTCTCGTGCGGCAGGTCCGACTCGCGGACCACGCGGACGGCGGCGGCCACCGCCTCGGACACCGAGCCGTCCTCGCCGGCCGACCCGTCGACGCCGACACCGGACGGGGACACGCTGAACGCGACGATCACGACACCACCCTGCCACGATCCCGCTGCTAGGTTCGCCCACGTCATGACCGCGTCCACGCCACTGCCGTTCGACCCGATCGCCCGGGCCGCCTCGCTGTGGGGCGAGCGGATCGGCGAGCCGCGGGCGATGGCCGCGGTGACCAGCGTGATGCGGGTCCAGCAGATCCTCCAGCACGCGGTCGACGGCGCGCTGCGCCCGCACGGGCTGACGTTCGCGCGCTACGAGGCGCTCGTGCTGCTGCGGTTCTCGCGGGCGGGCGCGCTGCCGATGCGGATCATGGGTGAGCGGCTGCAGCTGCACCCGACGTCGATCACCAACATCGTCGACCGCCTGCAGTCCTCGGGGCTCGTGGCCCGCCGGCCGCACCCGACCGACGGCCGCACCACGCTGGTGGAGATCACCGACGAGGGCCGGGAGCTGTGCGCGGCGGCGACGGCGTCGGTGACCGCGATCGACTTCGGGCTGGTGGGCCTGGACGAGGGCGAGATCGAGGCGCTGACGGGCCTGCTCGCCCGCGTGCGTCACGCGGCGGGCGACTTCGCCTGAACCTCCGGTGACACGGGTCGAGCTCCGCTGCGCTCCGTCTCCCGGGCCCGCAGCGCGCCGTGCTCGAGGTGCCGCACCTCGTCGACGAGGTCGAGCCCCTCGCCCCGGTGGGCGAGCAGGACGACGGTCCGCCCGCTGCTCGATGGTCGAGCTCCGCTGCGCTGCGTCTCCCCGGCCGCGTCGAGCAGGTCGGCGACCAGCGCGCGGGCGGTGGCGGGGTCGAGGCCCTCGGTCGGCTCGTCGAGCACGAGCACCGCGGGGTCGACGAGCAGCGCCCGGGCGGCGGCGAGACGCCGGCGCTCGCCACCGGAGACGGAGCCGGCGTCGAGCCAGGTGTCCAGGCCGTCGGGCAGACCGTCGAACCAGGCGCCGAGCCGGACCCGGCGCAGGACGGCGACGAGCTCGGCGTCGGTGGCCCCGGGCGCGGCGAAGCGCAGGTCCTCGCGCAGCGTCGTCGCGAAGACGTGGTCGTGCTCGCCGACGAGGGCGACGCGGCGCCGCCAGACGTCGCCGGGCACGGCGGCCGCGTCGACGCCGCCGAGGGTGACGGTGCCGGCGCGCGGGTCGAGCAGGCGCAGCAGCACGGCGGCCAGCGTCGACTTGCCCGATCCGGACGCCCCGGTGACGCCGAGGCGGTGCCCGGCGGGCAGGTCGAGGTCGAGGTCGCGCAGCGCGGGCCGGGCGCCCCAGCCGGCGGTGACGCCGCGGAGGTGCAGGTCGCCGACGCCGGGCGCGCTCACCGGGTGCTCGGGCTCGCGGGCGGGCGGCGCCGGCGCCTCGAGGCCGGCGAGGCGCGCGCGGGCGCGCCGGCCCCGGACCACGGCGGCCGCGGCGGCAGGGAGGGCGAGCACGGTCTCGCCGAGCGCGAGCGGCGCGAGGACGGCGACCGCGGCGAGCTCGGGCGACGTGCTCGCCGGCGCGGCCATGGCGGCGGCGACGGAGGCCGCGCCGAGACCGAGCTGGGCGAGCGCGCCCGCGAGCGCGCCGCCGCGGGCCTCGCGCCGCCGGGCCCGGGCGAGCGCGGCGGTGGCGGCACGCGGGCGGGCCCGCAGCGCCTCGGGGCCGCGGGCGGCGAGCTCGTCGCGCGCGGCGTGGGTCTCGACGACGGCCGCGCGCAGGTCGTCGACGCCGCGCTCGAGCGCCGGCGCGGTGCGCCGTGCCGCGACCGCCGCGAGCAGCGGCGCGCCGAGGGCCGCGACGGCGAGGCCGGGGAGCAGGGCGAGCGCGACGGCCGTGCTCGCCAGGATCGCCACGCCGAGGAGCAGCGGGAGCGCGAGCGCCGCCGCCGCGAGCGGCAGTACCCCGCGGACGAGGCCGTCGAGGCGGACGTCGACGTCGTCGGTGACCCGCGCGAGCAGGTGACCGCGGCGCCCGGCGACGGCCCCCGGCACGCGCTCGGCCAGCGCCGCGACCACCCGCCGGCGCCACCGGACCATCCGCGCCAGCCCGTCGGCGTGCGCGGTGACCCGCTCGAGGTGGCGCAGCACGGGGCGCGCGATCGCGAACCCGCGCACGGCGACCACGGCGATCGACAGGGTGAGGATCGGCGGCTGGGCCGCGGCGCGCGCGATGAGCCACGCCGCCGAGGCCGTCAGCGCCACACCCGCCACCGCCGCGCCGGCCCCGAGCAGCACCGCGAGCGGGAGCCCCCGGCGGTCGGCGGGGCTCGCGGGTGTCGCAGCGAACGCGCTGTTCGCTGCCTCTAGGCGTCCGAAGTCCCCGTTCGCGGCCTGGGGAGGCGCGCCCGTCGATGCCGCGAACGCGCCGTTCGTGCGCGTAGAGGCAGCGAACCGCCCGTTCGCTGCCCCGGAGCCCGCCCGCGCGCCCAGCTCCACGACGCGGTCGGCGGCGTCGCGCAGGGCCGGGCGGTGAGCGACGGCGAGCACGAGCGCCCCGCGCCGCGCCAGCGCCCGCAGCTCGGTGACGACCGCGCGCTCGGCGTCGGCGTCGAGGTGGGCGGTGGGCTCGTCGAGCAGCACCACCGCGCCGGCGGGGTCGGCGGACGCCTCGCCCAGCACGCGCGCCAGGGCCAGGCGACGGCGCTGGCCGGACGAGAGCGAACGGCCGCCCTCGGCGAGCGGGGCGTCGAGGTCCAGCCCGAGGCCCAGCCGGCGCAGGAGGTCCGCCGGCCCCTCCGCCGACCCCTCCGCCGACCCCTCCCCCAACGCCTCCCGCACCGTGGCCGCGTGCGGCAGCTGCGGGTGCTGGCCGAGCACGACCACGCGCCCCTGCACCTCGACCGTGCCCGCGGAGGACGCCGCGTCGTCGAGCGTCCCCGCGAGCGCCCGCAGCAGCGTCGTCTTGCCCGCGCCCGAGGGCCCGGCGACGACCGCCAGCACGCCGCCCTCCGCGTCGAGCGCCGGGAGCGACGGCGTCGCCGCCCACCGCCCGGGGTGGCGCACCTCGAGACCACGGACGCGGACCCGCGCAGGACCCGGGACCACGGAGCGCACGAGGGACGCCGACGCAGCCCCCGCCAGCACCGCGTCCCGCTCGTCCAGCACCGCCGTGGCCCGCGCGTCCTCGTGGAACCGGGCCCCGGCCTCGCGCAGCGGGCGGTGGGCCTCGCCGGCGAGCAGGATCGCGACGAGCGCCGGGTGGAGCGCCATCGTTCCCTCGACCAGCCGCACCCCCGCGCCGACCGCGACGAGCCCGACCGACAGGGTCCCCAGCAGCTCCAGCGCCGTCGACGACAGGAACGCCACCCGCAGCACGCGCGTCGACGCCACGCGGTGCCGCTCGCCGAGCTCGGCGACGGCCTCGACCGCCCGGCGGGAGCGCCCGAAGAGCCGCAGGGTGGCCAGTCCCGTGACGGTGTCGAGGAAGTGCCCGGCCAGCCGCTCCCCCGCCGCCCACTCCCGCCGCGCGCGGGCCCGCGCCGCCCACCCGAGCAGCACCGCGAACACCGGCACCAGCGGCAGCGTCGCCGCCACGACCAGCGCCGACGTCGGGTCGGCCAGCGCGAGGACGACGAGCACCGCGGGCGGCAGCACGACCGCCAGGACGAGCGCCGGCAGGGTGCCGGTGAACCAGGCGCGCAGGGCGTCCACCCCGTGCCCGGCGAGCGGGACGATCGCCGGGTCGTCGTCGTGCCCGAGCTGCTCGAGCAGCCGCTCGCGCTCCCGCTCGACGACCCGCTCGCCGGTCCGGGCCGCGAGCCACGGCTCGAGCCACGCGAGCGCTGCCCTGGCGACGACGACGCCGGCGAGCACCGCGATCGCGCCTCGCGGGACGACGCCCGGGCCCGTGACCAGCGCCGTCACCACGCTCGCCGCGGCCAGCGCCGCCGCCACCGTCCCGGCCGCGCGGGCCACGCCGACGGCCACGAGCCCGACGACACCACCGAGGGCCCCGCGCGCCAGCACCAGCAGCCGCGGGTCGACGGGGCCACGAGACCGGGCAGCGCGACTCATGTCGCCACCCGCTCGCTCGCCACCCGCCGCCGGAACACCCAGTACGAGTACGCCTGGTAGGCGACCACCCCGGGCAGGACGACGACCGCGGCGACCGTGATCAGCTGCAGTGCCCCGGGGCTCGCGGCGGCGCCGTCGACGGTCAGCGAGAAGGCGGGGTCGAGGGTGCTGGGCAGCACGGCCGGCAGGTGCGCGGCGAGCACCGCGACGACGCCCACCGCCACCGCGACCGACGCCGCCGCGAACGCCAGCACCTCGCGCCGCGCCACCACCAGCCCGGCCACGACCGCCACGGCCACCAGCCCGAGCGGCGCCACGACCGCGACGAGCACGGCCACGGGCACGAGGACGGCGAGCGCCGTCGTCCGCGCCCGGGCGCGCAGCGGACCGGTCGTGCGCAGGCCCAGGAACGCCGCGCCCTGCAGCAGGGCCACGCCGACCCCGAGCGCCGCCCCCAGCAGGGCCGGCGCCGAGATCACGGGCGCGAGCGAGCGCGAGAGCCCGGAGCCGACGACCTCGCCGTCGGCACCCAGCGCGAGCCCCGTCGCGAGCACGCCCAGCAGGGCGCCCCACAGGGCCGCCGTCAGCAGCGACGACACCGCGAGCACAGCGTCGCAGCCCGCGCGCCACCGCGCGGTGCCGCCCTTGCCGCGGAACTCCAGCGCGACCCCGCGCGCGGCCAGCGTGAGCAGGACCAGCACGAACGGCAGGTAGAGCCCGCTCAGGAGCGCCGCGTACCAGTCGGGGAACGCCGCGAACGTCACCCCGACCGCGGCGACGAGCCACACCTCGTTGCCGTCCCACACGGGCCCGATCGTCGTGACGCCGGCGCCGCGCTCGTGGTCGTCGCGGCCGAGGACGGGCGCGAGCACGCCGACGCCGAAGTCGAAGCCCTCGAGCACGAAGAACAGCACCCAGCAGGTGACCGCCAGGGCGAACCACAGGGTCGGGAGGTCCATCGGGACTCCTCTAGTAGCTGGGGACGAGGGGACGGTCGTCGGCCGGGTCGGCCTCCGGAGCGGGCGCCGGGTCGTCGCCCGCGGTCCGGGCCACGCGCAGCACCAGGCGGACCCAGACGACGGCGAGCACGCCGTAGACCAGGGCGAACCCGGCGAGCGAGGCCGCGATCTCGCCCGGTGTCAGGGCCGGCGACACGCCGTCGGCGGTGCGGAACAGTCCGAAGACGAGCCAGGGCTGGCGGGCGGTCTCGGTGAACAGCCAGCCCGCGGTCGCCGCGAGCGCGGGCAGCACCGGCACGGTCCACAGCAGGCGCAGCAGCCACCGGTCGGCCAGCCCGGACCACGTCGGGCCCGGCGTCAGCTCACCGCCCCGCCGCGTCCGCCACAGCACCCACGCCGCGACCATCGTCGCGAGCACCCCGAAGCCGATCATGAAGCGGAAGCTCCAGTACGCCATCGGGACGACCGGGACGTAGTCGCCGGGGCCGAACTGCGCGACGTACTGCGCCTGCAGGTCGTCGATGCCCTGCACGGTGGCCGTCGGGTCGCCCGTGGCGAGGAACGAGAGCAGCCAGGGCACGTCGAGCGAGAAGAACGGCTCCTTCTCCCCGGGCGCACCGATCGCGAACAGCGAGAACGGCGCCCCGGCCTGCGTGGCGTAGAGGGCCTCGGCCGCCGCCATCTTCATGGGCTGGACCTCGGTCATGACCTTGCCGAGCAGGTCGCCGGTGAGCGCGACCAGCGTGCCGCCGGCGAGCGTCGTCCACGCCCCGACGCGGGTGAACAGGCGCCACCGCCCGTCCGGGTCGCCGCGACGCGCCCGCCAGGCGCCGATCGCGAGCAGCAGCGCGCCGCCGCCGGCGAAGGCCCCGGCGATGGTGTGGGGGAAGGCGGCGAGGACGACCGGGTTGGCCAGCAGGTCGGCGAAGCTGCCGAGCCGCGCCCGCCCGGTCTCCGGGTCGAGCGTGTAGGCCACCGGGTTCTGCATGAACGCGTTGGCGGCGAGGATGACGTAGGCCGAGATCAGGGTGCCGACCGCGACGATCCAGATGGTCGCCAGGTGCACCCGGCGCGGCAGCCGGTCGGCGCCGAACCACCACAGTCCCAGGAACGTCGCCTCGAGGAAGAACGCGAGCATCCCCTCGATCGCGAGCGTCGGGCCGAAGACGTCGCCGTAGAAGCGGGCGAAGGCCGACCAGGACAGGCCGAACTGGAACTCCTGGACCAGCCCGGTGACGATGCCGACCGCGAACGTGATCATGAGCAGCTTGCCCGCGACGAGCGTCAGGCGCTGCCAGCGCTGGTCCTCGGGCCGGCGATGAGCCTGCGTCTGCAGCAGCGCCGTCAGCGTCGCGAGCGAGATCGAGAGCGGGACGAACAGGTAGTGGTACACGGTCACGACGGCGAACTGCAGTCGGGACAGCTCCAGGGCGGTCATCGTCGACCCTCCTACCTACGACGCTGCGTCGTATCTACGACCGAGCGTAGTACGACGGGTTGCGTTGGCAAGGGGATCCTTCGCTAGGATGTGTGACGTGGCCTTGGGTGAGCTGGAGCGCGCGGTGATGGCGCAGCTGTGGGCCGCTCCCGGCCCCCTGACCGTCCGTGAGGTGCACGACCGGCTCGATCGCGAGCTCGCGTACACCACGGTGATGACGGTCCTCGGACGCCTCGCCAAGAAGGGCGTCGTCCGGCAGGAGCGCGACGGGAAGGCCTACCGCTACGCGGCGGCCTCGACCCGTGAGCAGCTCGCGGCGTCCCTCATGCTCGACGCGCTGGGCGACGTCGGCGAGGACCGCACGGCCGCGCTCGTGGCGTTCGTCGACCGCGTCGGCCCCGAGGAGGCGGCCGCACTGCGGGCCGCCCTGCAGGCCGCACCCGCACCGGCGGGACCCCCCGAGGTGCCGCAGCCCAGGGTCGACGGCGAACAGTCCGGCCCCGAGTCGTGATCTAGACCCCACCGGCCCAGACTGGTCAACCATGGCCTCGGTGTGGCTGGCCGTGCTGGCCCTCGTGCTGGCCGGCCCCGTCCCGTCCGCGCTCGCGCGCGCCCGGTGGCCCCAGCGCGTGCCCCGGGCCGCCATCGTCCTGTGGCAGGCCATCGCGCTCGCCGCGGTGCTCGCCGCCGTCGGCAGCGCCCTCGCCGCCCCCGAGGAGCTCCTGCGCGCCCTCGGACCCGAGCAGCGGCGCGGCACGGCGATGGTGGTGGCCGTCGCCGTCGCCGCGGTCCTCGCCGGGCTCATCGTCCTGCGCCTGCTCGGCGTGCTCGTGCTGCTCGCGGTGCGCACCCGGCGACGGCGCGCGCGGCACCGGGACATGGTCGACCTGCTCGACCGCGCCGAGCGCAGCGCGCTCGTCGGCGGGGCGGGGGCGAAGACGGTGCTGCGGGTGCTCGACGGGGCGGTCCCCTTCGCCTACTGCGTGCCCGGGCGGGCGCCGCGGGTGGTGGTCACCGAGGCCGCCCTCGACACGCTCGACGACGACGAGCTGCGCGCCGTCCTCGCCCACGAGCAGGCCCACCTCGACGCCCGCCACGACCTCGTGCGCGAGGGCTTCGTCGCCCTGCACCAGGCGTTCCCGGTGCTCGTGCGCAGCCGGCAGGCCCGCGACGCCGTCGGCCTGCTGCTGGAGATGCTAGCCGACGACGCCGGCCGCGCCCGTTGCTCGGACGCCGCGATGGCGGGCGCGCTCGAGGCGTTCCTCGCCACCGGCGACACCGAGGTCGGCGCGCGCCTCGAACGCGTCCGCGCCCGTCGCTGCGGCGGCCGGGCCCTCGCGACCGGGACCTACCTCGCCGCGGCCGCGGTCGTCGTCGTGCCGACCGTCGGCGTCGTCATCCCCTGGCTGTCGGTGGCCCTGCCGGCCGCGGGCGTCCTGCGCTGAGGGGCGCCGCGAACGCGCCCTTCGTGCGCGTAGAAGCAGCGAACAGCGCGTTCGCTGCGACCCACCCGGCGGCGCACCCGGCGACCCACCCGACGACCCACCCCACCTCAGCCCCGCACCGACGCCACGACCTCGTCGGCGGCGGCGTAGGGATCGAGCTCGCCGGCGACGACGCGCTCCGCCAGCTCGCCCAGCGCGGCGTCGCCCGACAGCTCGCGGATGCGCGCCCGCAGGTCGGCCAGCGCGATCGCCTCGATCTCGGCGCGCGCCCGGCGCCGCGGGCCCTCGGCGAGGCGGTCGTGGTCGGCCATCCAGGCGCGGTGGTCGTCGATGGCGGCGACGAGGTCGTCGATCCCCTGCCCGGTCGCGGCCACCGTGCGCACCACCGGCGGACGCCACGTCGGCCCCGACACCTCGCGGCGGTTGAGCGAGAGCATGTGCTGCAGCTCGCGCACCGTGGCGTCGGCGCCGTCGCGGTCGGCCTTGTTGACCGCGAACACGTCGGCGACCTCGAGGATCCCCGCCTTGGCCGCCTGGACGCCGTCACCCATCCCGGGGGCGAGGAGCACGACCGTCGTGTCGGCCAGGGCCACGACCTCGACCTCGGACTGGCCCACCCCGACCGTCTCGACCAGGATCACGTCGCACCCGGCCGCGTCGAGCACCCGCAGCGCCTGCGGCGTCGCGGCCGCGAGCCCGCCGAGATGGCCGCGCGTGGCCATCGACCGGATGAACACGCCCGGGTCGGTCGCGTGCTCGCCCATCCGCACCCGGTCGCCGAGCAGCGCGCCGCCGGAGAACGGCGAGCTGGGGTCGACGGCGAGGACGCCGACGCGCCGGTCGTCGGCCCGCAACGCGCTGACCAGCGCGGACGTCGTCGTCGACTTCCCCACCCCGGGCGAGCCGGTGAGCCCGACGACCCGCGCCCGCCCGGTGTAGGGGGCGAGCGCCGCCGCGAGCTCGCGCAGGCGCGGACTGCCGTCCTCCACCAGGGAGATCAGGCGGGCCACCGCGCGCGGCACGCCTTCCCGCGCGTCGGCGACGAGCCGGTCCAGGTCCACGGCGCGCGAGGGTACCGAGCGACACCTCCGTGGCCGGGACGAGACTGCAAGGTATCCCAAGCGTGCGCTGCATCACGGGGCGAATACTTCGATTCAGACCGTTACCCTGCCCGCCATGGCATCCGACGGGGCAGGCCACCTGGCCGGCAGCGGCATCACCACCATCGACCACGTGGGGATCGCCGTGCCGGACCTCGACGCCGCGATCGCGTGGTACGCCGAGAACCTCGGCCTGGTCGCCACCCACCAGGAGACCAACGACGAGCAGGGCGTGCGCGAGGCGATGCTGCACGCGCCCGGTGACGACACCGGCCCGGCGGTCCAGCTGCTGGCGCCGCTGTCGGAGTCGTCGACGATCGCGAAGTTCATCGACCGCAACGGTCCCGGCCTGCAGCAGGTGGCCTACCGGGTCACCGACGTCGAGGCCAGCGCGGAGGCCCTGCGCGCGAAGGGCCTGCGGCTGCTCTACGACGCCCCGCGCCGGGGCACCGCGGGGTCGCGCGTCAACTTCGTGCACCCCAAGGACGCCGGTGGGGTGCTCGTCGAGCTCGTCGAGCCCGCCGCCGAGCCCATCCACTAGTCGGCCGACACCGTCACACCCCGGTCCCCGCGGCCGTTACCGGTCGGTAGCCTCGCGCCACCGCACCAGACCCGGAGGCAAGAAGTGCAGGACATCCGCGACGCCATCCTCGCCGACGACACCGCCGCCCTGGCCGGGCTCTCGGTCCCCGAGTCGTACAAGGGGATCACCGTGCACGCCGACGAGGCCGACATGTTCGAGGGGATGGCCTCGCGGGAGAAGGACCCGCGCAAGTCGCTGCACCTCGACGACGTCGCCACGCCGGACGTGGCCCCGGGCGAGGCGCTGGTGGCCGTCATGGCCAGCGCCATCAACTACAACACCGTCTGGACCTCGATCTTCGAGCCGGTCTCGACGTTCAGCTTCCTCAAGCGGTACGGCAAGATCTCGCCGCTGGCCAAGCGCCACGACCTTCCGTACCACGTGGTCGGCTCCGACCTCGCCGGCGTCGTGCTCAAGACCGGCGAGGGCGTGCACGCCTGGAAGCCCGGCGACAAGGTCGTCGCGCACTGCCTGTCGGTCGAGCTCGAGGCCCCCGAGGGCCACGACGACACGATGATGGACCCGGAGCAGCGCATCTGGGGCTTCGAGACCAACTTCGGCGGCCTCGCCGAGCTGGCCCTGGTCAAGACCAACCAGCTCATGCCCAAGCCGGAGCACCTGACCTGGGAGGAGGCCGCCTCCCCCGGCCTGGTCAACTCCACGGCCTACCGCCAGCTGGTCTCGCCGCACGGCGCGAACATGACCCAGGGCGACGTGGTGCTCATCTGGGGTGCCTCGGGCGGCCTCGGCTCGTACGCCACGCAGTTCGCCCTCAACGGCGGCGCGACCCCGGTGTGCGTGGTCTCCAGCCCGGAGAAGGCCGAGATCTGCCGCAAGATGGGCGCCGAGCTGATCATCGACCGCTCGGAGGAGGGCTACAAGTTCTGGTCCGACCCCGAGACGCAGGACCCGCGCGAGTGGAAGCGCTTCGGCCAGCGCATCCGTGAGCTCACCGGCGGCGACGACCCGGACATCGTCTTCGAGCACCCGGGCCGCGAGACCTTCGGCGCCAGCGTCTACGTCGCCAAGCGCGGCGGCACGATCGTCACCTGCGCGTCGACCTCGGGCTTCATGCACCAGTACGACAACCGCTACCTGTGGATGAACCTCAAGCGGATCATCGGGTCGCACTTCGCCAACTACAAGGAGGCCTACCTGGCCAACCGCCTCGTGGCGAAGGGCCAGATCCACCCGACCGTGTCGCGGGTCTACCCGCTGCACGAGACCGGCGAGGCCGCGAACGACGTGCACCACAACAGCCACCAGGGCAAGGTCGGCGTGCTCTGCCTCGCGCCCGAGGAGGGTCTCGGCGTCACCGACACCGAGAAGCGCGAGCAGCACCTCGAGGGCATCAACCGCTTCCGCGGGGTCTGATGGCCGCCCCGACGACGCCGGCGTGTCGCGCGGACGGGTGGGCGCGTGTCGCTCACCCGTCCGTGGTTGGCCCCCCGTCCCGCCGGTACCGTGAGCCGCATGCCCTCTGACGAGCACGAACTGTTGCCGCTGGGGACCGGCTTCGACGTCGTGCGCCGCGGTTACGACCGCGGTCAGGTCGAGGAGCACCTCGACCGCGTCGAGGCGGACCTGCGGATCCTCACCGCCGACCGCGACGCCGCCGTGCACCAGGCGACCGAGCTCGCCCGGGCGCTCGACCACCACCGGGCACACGTCGAGGACCTCCGCGCGCAGGTCGACCGCCTGTCGGCGCCGCCGGACACCATGGAGGGCCTCTCCGAGCGCCTCCAGCGGATGCTGCGCCTGGCGCAGGACGAGACGCGGGCGATGCGCGAGGAGGCCGCGGACGCGGCCCGTCGGGTCCGCGAGGACGCCGACGAGTACGCCCGCCGCACGCGCCACAGCGCCGACGAGTACGGCCGCCGCACCGTCGAGCAGGCCGACGAGCACGCGCGCGCCACCGTCGCCGAGGCCGAGGATCGGGCCCGCCACACGGTCGAGCAGGCCGAGGAGCAGGCGCGCGCCACGCTCGACGAGGCCCACCGCCAGGCCCGCGAGATCCACGAGCAGGCCGAGGCCGAGGCCGCCGAGGCCCGCACCCGCTACGACGGCGGGATCGCCGACAACGAGCAGCGGCGCCGGGCGATGGAGGACGAGCACCGCGGCGTCATGGAGGCCGCGCGCGCCGAGGCCGCCCGCCTGCGCCAGGAGTCCGAGCGCGAGCGCGACCGGCTCGACGCCGAGGGCCGCGCGTCCCGCGAGCAGGTCGAGCACGACTTCGCGGTCGCGATGGCGGCGCGGCGGCGCGAGGCCATGCGCCAGCTCGAGGCCGAGGAGCAGGCCTCGAAGGAGCGCTCCGAGAAGCACGTCCAGGACGCGGCCGAGGAGGCCCGCCGCCGCCTGCGGGAGGCCGACGCCGAGGTCGCGGACCTGCGGCGCCTGCGCGACCGCGTCGGCCAGCAGCTGGCCACCCTGCGCGCGGCGCTCGGGGCCCTGCCCACGATGGACGCGTTCCCCGAGGAGGGCAGCACCGGCGGGCGGCCCGTCCTGCCCGAGCCGCCCGCCCCCGGAGCGCCCGCGGCCGGACCGCGGCCGGCGGGCCCGCACGACGCCGAGCAGGGCGGCGGGGGCCACGGGAACGGCAGCAACGGGTCGACCGGATACGCCGGCGACCTGGGCGGCGCCGCCGCGCCCGAGCAGCGCAGCGCCGCGCCCACGCGCTAGGGACCCGTCAGGGGCGGCGGGCCCGGCGCCAGCACCCGGTGTGCCAGTGCCGCCGCTCGACCGTGCCTTCCGGCTCGTCGGCCGGCCAGGCCACCACGTGCGGCGTGCCGGGCGGGATGTCCTGGTGGCAGCCCGGGCAGACGTAGGTCTTCGTCGCGGCCGTCCCGCTGATCGAGCGCACGGTCCAGCCGTCCTCGTCGCGCACCCACCCGCCCCGCAGCGGCGGGGGCGCCGGTGCGGGGCGGGCGGGGGACGACGAGCGCCGGGAGCGGCGGGGCACCCTTACTTCTTCTGGTAGTCCCGGAAGCCCTGGCCGGTCTTGCGGCCGAGACGTCCCGCGGTCACCAGGTGCTCGAGCAGTGGCGCGGGCGCGAAGCCCGGGACGCGGAACTCCTGGTAGAGCGAACGCTCGATGGCGAGCGACACGTCCAGGCCCACGACGTCGAGCAGGGCGAACGGCCCCATGGGCAGCCCGCAGCCGTTCTTCATGGCCGAGTCGATGTCGTCGGCTCCTGCGTAGTTCGCCTCGAGCATGGCGACGGCGTCGTTGAGGTACGGGAAGAGCAGCGCGTTGACGATGAAGCCCGCGCGGTCCCCGCAGAGCACCGGGTGCTTGCCGATCTTCGCGGTGACCGCCCGCACCGTCGCGGTGACGTCGGGGGCCGTGGTGATCGGGCTGACGATCTCGACGAGCTTCATCACCGACGCCGGGTTGAAGAAGTGCATGCCGATGACGTCGTCGGGACGCTGCGTCGCCGCCGCGCACTCCACCACCGGCAGCGACGAGGTCGTCGTCGCGAGGATCGCGCCGGGCTTGACGACGTCGTCGAGCGCGCCGAACACGGCCTGCTTGACCTCGAGGTCCTCGGCGACGGCCTCGACCACGAGGTCGCAGTCGGCGAGGTCGTCGAAGCTCGTCGTCGGGCGGACGCGCGCCAGCGTCTCGTCGCGCGCGGACTCCGAGAGCTTGCCCTTGACGACGGCCTTCTCCAGCGACTTGCGGATGCCGGCGACGACGCCCTCGCCCTTGGCCTCGGTGCGCGCGCGGACGACCACGTCGTAGCCGGACTTCGCGAAGACCTCGGCGATGCCCGTGGCCATCGTGCCCGTGCCGACGACGCCGACGGTCTGCACCGGGCGCTGGCCGTCGCCGTCCTCGCCCGGGGGCGGCGGCGTCAGGTTGTCGGCGACGACCTCGGGCGAGCCGGGGGCGGCGTAGGTGTAGAAGCCGCGGCCGGACTTCCGGCCCAGCAGCCCGGCGGTGATCATCTGCTTGAGGATCGGCGCCGGCGCGTGCCGCTGGTTGCGCGACTGCCGGTACATCGTGTCGAGGATCTCGTAGGCCGTGTCGAGGCCGATGAGGTCCACCAGCGCGAGCGGCCCCATCGGGTAGCCGCAGCCGTAGCGCATCGCGGCGTCGAGGTCCTCGCGGCCGGCGTAGTGGGACTCGAACATCCCGACGGCCTGGTTGAGGTAGGTGAAGAGCAGGTTGTTGGCGATGAAGCCGGCGCGGTCGCCGCACACCACCGGGCTCTTGCCCAGCTTCACGGCCAGGTCGGTGACGTCGGTGAGCACCTCGGGGTCGGTGACGACGGTGCGCACGACCTCGACGAGCTTCTGCACCGGCGCCGGGTTGAAGAAGTGCATGCCGACGACCTGGTGCGGGCGCTCGGTGCGCACCGACAGCTCGGTGATCGACAGCGACGAGGTGTTCGACGCGAAGATCGTCTCCGGGCCGCACACCTTGCTCAGCGCCGCGAACACCTCGGCCTTGAGCTCGAGGCGCTCGGGCACGGCCTCGACGACGAGGTCCACGTCGGCGAGGTCGTCGAGGTTCGTGGTGACCCGCACCCGGCCGAGCAGGGCCTCGCGATCGTCGGCGGCCATCTTGGACCGGTCGACGGCGCGCTGGGTCGACGCCTCGAGGGTCTCGCGGCCGTGGGCGGCCGACGCCTCGTCGACCTCCACGGCGACGACCTCGATGCCGCCCCGGGCGAACACCTCGACGATCCCGGCCCCCATCGTGCCGAGACCGACCACTCCGACCCGGGCGAATTCGCGCGCCACGTCGTGCCCTTCCTGCCGACGACGGTTACCGGCGCGATCCTGCCATGCGTGCCGTCGTCTCACCCGGGTCCGGCGGACGGGTTCGTACCAGCGGGTAACTTGACCGTTCCGGTAGGTGCGGGTGCCCGACGGGCCAGGAGCAGGGCCCCGACCAGCGCCGCGACGACGAACGCGCCCGCCGCCACCCCGTACCCGGCGGCGATCCCGGACGGGGCGGCCGTGCGCCCGGGCAGGTCGGCATCGGCGGCGATCACCACCGCGCCGATCACCGCGATGCCCAGCGTGCCGCCGAGCTGGCGGACGGTCTGGACCACGCCGGAGGCCTGGGTGCGCTCGGTGTCGGCGACCCGCGCGAGGGCGTCGGTGGTCGTCGGGGACAGCGTGAGCCCGAGGCCCACGCCGACCAGCGCCATCCCCGGCGTCTGCAGGACGTAGTCCAGGCCCGGGAGCGCGAGCAGCCATGCGACCGTGCCGACCGCGCAGAGGACCAGTCCCGTGAGCACGGGGCCGCGCACACCGGCCCGGTCGTACCAGCGGCCGCCGACCTGGGCGGCGAGGGTCAGCGGCAGGATCAGCGGCAGCACGGCGAGCCCCGCGCTCATCGGGCCGAAGCCCAGCAGTTCCTGCAGGTAGATCGAGCTGTAGAGCACGAGCCCGAGCAGCCCGAACTGCACGAGGCCCATGACGACCGCGGCGCCCGTGAAGCCCCGGTCGGCGAACAGCCGTACGTGGATGAGCGGGTCCGGGGAGCGGAGCTGCCGCACGACGAACCACCCCGTCGTCGCGAGGCCGACGACGAGCAGGGCGACCACCGGCGTCGAGAGGCCCACGGCGCCGGCGCCCTGGATCGCGAAGGTGGTCACCGCCAGGCCCACCACGACGAGCACGACGTCCAGGGGCCGGACGGTGGTGCCCGGGACACGCTCGCCCGGGACCGGGGCGATGGCCACGAGCACCAGCGTCGCGACGCCGACCGGCACGTTGAGGAAGAACACCGCCCGCCAGGACACGTACTCGGTGAGCAGCCCGCCGATGAGCGGCCCGAGCGCCACGAACACCTGGCTGATGCCGGCGTAGATCGCCATGGCGCGGCCGCGCTCGCTCGGCCCGAACGCCGCGATGACGATCGCGCCCGACACCGGGACCATGAGGGCGGCGCCCGCCCCCTGCAACGTGCGGCAGGCGATGATGACCGCCTCGCCCGCGGGGCCCGCCGGCGCCAGCCCGCAGCCCACGGAGGCGAGGAAGAACACGGCCACCCCGGACCGGAACGCCCGCCGGGGGCCGAGCAGGTCGGCGGCCTTGCCGCCCAGCGCGACCAGCGCCGCGAGGGCGAGCACGTAGGCGTTGACCACCCACTGTTGGGCGGCGGGGTCCAGCGAGAGCTCCCGCCCCATCGTCGGCAGGGCGACCGACACCACGGTCTGGTCGAGCATGATCATCGACAGCGAGCCGGTCATCGCGACCAGCACGAGCCACCGCTTCGGGTCCCCGCCCTCCTGGTCCCCGCCCTCCTGGTCCCCGCCGGGAGCGCTCACCGGTCGCGCCCCCGCAGCTTCCACCCGGCCATCGCCGCGACGGCGGCCAGCAGCGCGATCCCGCGCGGCAATCCGCCGACCGGCGCCGGGTCCTCCGGCGCCGGGCGCGACCACGGCCGCGCGTCGTCGCCGTGCGCGGGGCGCAGCCCGATCTCGGCGGGGAGGTCGACCGCCATCATCCCGGTGAAGACCGGGTTCGGGTTCGACCCGCCGCCGCCGATCTCGCCGATCCGCCGCGTGAGGTCGTCGACGAAGCGGTGGGGGTCGACCGGCTCGTGCCCGGCGCCGGTGTCGACGAGGACGAGCGTGTCCCCCGCGCGGTGCACGAGGGCGTGGCCGACGTCCGGCTGCTCGTACGCGACGTCGAGCTCCTGACCGAGGACCAGGCGGGTGCGCTCGTCGACCGCGACGACGTCGCCGAGACCCGTGCGGGCCGGCGTGTGGATCTCGGTCACGGGCCGAGCCTGCCCGACGCCGCCACCGCGCCGGTAGATCGAGTTCCGTGAGCGCGCGTCTCCGGAGCGTCAGCCCCTAGCCACGCCGCCCGTACAGCACGCTGACGAGCCGGGCGAGGACCGTCACGACCCAGCCGGGGCGGTCGAACGTCATGACGTTGATGCTGCGGAAGCGGCGCTCGGAGATCGCCAGCGGCCGCGTGAACTCGCGCAGCCCGTCGACGCCGTGGATGCGACCGAACCCGGAGTCGCCGACGCCGCCGAAGGGCAGCGACGGGATGCCGGCGAACGCGATGACGCCGTTGACCGAGACCATGCCGACGCGCAGCCGGCGCGCGATCTCGTGCCCGCGCGCCTTCGCGTACACCGAGGCACCCAGCCCGTAGCGCGAGGCGTTGGCCCGCTCGACCGCCTCGTCGATGTCGCGGACGCGGTTGACGACGACGGTCGGGCCGAACGTCTCGTCGGTGACCGCCGAGGAGTCCTCGGGCACGTCGGCGAGCACGACGGGGTCGACGTACGGGGCCCGCACCGACTCGCGGCCACCCACGACCGCGCGGGCGCCCCGCGTGAGCGCATCGTCGATCTGGCCGGAGATGACCCCGAGCTGCGAGGGCATGGTGATCGGGCCGTACTGGGAGTCCGGGGCCCCGCCCGGTCGCACCTGGGCGGCGCGGGAGGCGACCCGGTCGAGCAGGTCCTCGGCCACCGCGTCCACGACGTACACGCGCTCGACGCCGACGCAGGTCTGGCCCGCGTTGGACATGGAGCCCCACACCACGGCCGCCGCGGCGTCGTCGAGGTCGGCGTCGGCGTCCACGAGCAGCGCGTCCTTGCCGCCGCACTCGACGAGCACCGGCGTCAGCGTCTCCGCGCAGGTCGCCATGACCTTCTTCGCGGTGGCCGTCGAGCCCGTGAACGCGACCTTGTCGACCCCGGCCCGGCACAGCGCGGCGCCCGTCTCGCCCTCACCGGTGACCAGCTGGAACACGGCGTCCTCGCCGACCGCCTCGGCGAAGCTGTCCACGAGCCACTGCCCCACGCCGGGGGTGAGCTCGCTGGGCTTGAACACGACGGTGTTGCCGGCCGCGAGCGCGTACGCGATCGAGCCCATCGGCGTGAACACCGGGTAGTTCCACGGCCCGAGCACGCCGACGACACCCAGCGCCGGGTACTCGACGGTGGCCTTGTGGTTGATCATGAGCAGGCCGGCGGCGGCGTTGCGCGGCCCGAGCACCTTCTCCGCGTGCGTGGCGGCCCAGTGCAGGTGGTCGAGGGCGAGGATGCCCTCGATGCGCGCGTCGTCCATCGGCTTGCCGGTCTCGCGGCTGACCACGGCGGCCAGCTCGTCGCGGCGGCGGTCGATGAGCTGGCGCCACGCCGCGAGCTTGTGCGACCGGCCCCGGAACCCGAGGTCGGTCCACCACCGCACGGCCCGCCGGGCGCGGGCGACCTTCTCCTCGACCTGCGCGGGCGTGTGCCGCGGGTAGGAGGCGATCACCTCGCCCGAGCGGGGGTCGAGGGAGTCGAAGGTGTCCTGCTGATCGGCGTCGTGGCTCGCCGCGGGCGCCGTCGCCGCGTCGCGGGTGCTCGTCATGGGGGGAGGCTACGGGTGAGTAGCGGTCAGGCGCGACTGTCGAGGAGTGTCAGCGACGTGCCGTCGCTGACACCCAGTGTCCGTATCGGTACTTCGATCACCCGAGGGCGGCGCGGACCCGCGCGGCGGTGGCGTCGAGGCCCGCGCGGTCCGGGCGGGTCCAGGCCGCGAGCAGGCGCAGGCCGTCGCCGCGGCGGCGCGGGATGACGTGCAGGTGGACGTGCCACACGGTCTGCCAGGCCACCGCCCCGTCGGCGAGCATCAGGTTCACGCCGTCGGCGAGCCCTGCGGTGCGCAGTCCCGCCGCCACCCGCCGCGCCAGCGACCAGACGGCGGCGCCGTCGGCGTCGTCGAGGTCCGCCAGCCCCGCCGCGTGCGCCCGCGGCACCACGAGCACGTGGCCGGTGGTCAGCGGCTGCAGGTCGAGGAACGCCACCGCCCGGTCGGACGTCGCGACGACGCTCGCCTCGCCCCGGCCCTCGACGATCCGGCAGAAGACGCACTCGCCGTCGACCTCGGCGGGCAGGTGCCGGCGCACCCGTCCCAGCCGGCGACCGACGGCGCGCCGCAGACGCGGGAGCATCAGAACAGGCGGAACTCGTCGACCTCGGCGCCGCGCAGGGCGTCGTAGTCGAGCGTGACGCAGCGGATGCCGCGGTCGGTCGCGAGCGTCCGGGCCTGCGGCTTGATCTGCTGCGCGGCGAACACCCCGGCCACCGGCGTGAGCAGCGGGTCGCGGTTGAGCAGCTCGAGGTAGCGGGTCAGCTGCTCGACGCCGTCGATCTCCCCGCGGCGCTTGATCTCCACAGCCACCGACGCGCCCCGGTCGTCGCGGCAGAGCAGGTCGACCGGGCCGATCGCCGTGGGGTACTCGCGGCGCACGAGCGTCCAGCCCTCCCCCAGGGTGGTGACGTGCTGGGCGAGCAGTTCCTGCAGGTGGGCCTCGACGCCGTCCTTGACCAGCCCGGGGTCGACGCCGAGCTCGTGGCTGGAGTCGTGCTGGATCTCCTCGAGCATGATCGTCAGCGTCTCGTCGGCCTTGTTGCGCACGGTCCACACGCTCTCGGGCTGTCCCGTCGCTCCGCTCGCCCGGGGCTCCTCTGTGAGCCAGCACGGCGGGCTCATCCAGTTCAGCGGCTTGTAGGCCCGGTCGTCGGCGTGGACGCTGACCGACCCGTCCGCCTTGACCAGCAGCAGCCGCAGCGCGCTGGGCAGGTGCGCGGTCAGGCGGCCGTCGTAGTCGACCGTGCACCGGGCGATGACGAGACGCACGGCGCCGAGCGTAGGAGGGGAGGATGCGGCGCCGTGGAGCACCCCGTGACCACCAGCAGCCGCGAGATCTACACCAACCCCTGGATGGTCCTGCGCGAGGACACCTTCCGCCGCCCCGACGGCTCCGACGGCCTGTACGGCGTGATCGACAAACCGGACTACGCGCTGGTCGTGGCCCTCGACGGGGACCGGCTGGCGATGGTCGAGCAGTACCGCTACCCGATCGGGCTGCGGCGCTGGGAGTTCGTCCAGGGCACCGCCCCTGACCGCGCGGAGATGCCCGCCCGGGAGCTGGCGGAGCGCGAGCTCGCCGAGGAGACCGGCCTGACCGCGGCCACCTGGACCTACCTCGGGCTGCTCGACGTCGCGCCCGGCGTCTCGTCCCAGCGCGGGCGAGCCTTCCTCGCCACCGACCTCACCGCCGGCGAGCCGGCCCGCGAGGACACCGAGGCCGACATGCGCTTCGCGTGGGTGACGCGCGCGGAGTTCGAGGACCGCGCCCGCTCCGGCGAGATCACCGACGCGCAGACGCTCGCCGCCTACGCGCTGCTGCTCCTCCGGTCGCCGTAACCGGGGCGTGGATCGCCGGCGGACGGGCACAGTGGGGGCATGGCGTTGGTACGGCTCGGTCCGCTGTCGGTGCCCACGCCCGGCGAGGTGGTCGGCTGGGTCGGCGAGGTCGTCGACGTCGGCGTCCGCCTGCCCGGGCGGGTGGAGTCGCTGCTCGACGAGGTGACGCGGCTGGTGGACGTGCTCGGCACGCTCGCCGACCGCGTCGACGGCCTCGTCGACCGCGCCGACACCATCGTCGGGCGCGTGGACGGGGTCATGGAGCGCGTGGACGGCGTGCTCGGCGAGACCCGGCGGATCACCGAGGGGGCGAACGAGGTGGTCGGGTCGGCGCGCAGCATCACCAGCGGCGCGGAGGAGGTCGTCGGGTCCGCCCGCTCGATCACCGCCGGCGCCGAGGAGGTCGTCGGGTCCGCCCGCTCGATCACCGCCGGCGCCGAGGAGGTCGTGGGCTCCGCCCGCAAGATCACCACGGGTGCCGACGAGGTGGTCAGCTCGGCGCGTGGCATCACCAGCGGGGCCAGCGAGGTCGTGGAGTCCGCGCGGCGCATCACCTCGGGCGCGGACGAGGTCGTCGGCTCGGCGCGCTCGATCACCGCGGGCGCCGACGAGGTCGTCACCTCGGCGCGGGCGATCACGAGCGGGGCGAGCGAGGTCGTCGACTCCGCCCGCGGCATCACCAGCGGCGCCGAGGGCGTCGTCGGCGACGCCCGGGAGATCACCGCGGGGGCCCGCGACATCGTCCAGGGCGCGGGCGCCACGAGCCGCTCGGCGCAGGAGCTGCTCGACCTCTACCGCCCGATGCTCGAGCAGGGCGCGCCGCTCGCCGGCCGGTTCATCGACGAGCTCAGCCCGGAGGAGGTCGACGCGGCGATCAAGCTCGTGGACCAGATGCCGCAGTTCACCGAGCACATGGTCTCGGACATCATGCCGATCCTCGCGACCCTCGACCGCGTCGGTCCGGACCTGCACGAGCTGCTCGACGTCACCAAGGACCTGCGCCAGGCCATCGACGGCATCCCGGGGTTCTCGTTCCTCAAGCGCCGCGGGTCGCGCGGTGAGGACGAGGAGGAGATCGAGGGCTGAGGAGCAGCCTCGGACGCCCGCCGCCCGGCGCACGATCGCGGCGACCTCGGCCGGCTGCGACACCGCCGCCGAGTGCCCGGCGTCGAGGTGGACGACGGTCCCGGCGCGCCCGGCCATCGCCTCCTGTGCGAACGACGGGATCGCCGCGTCCCGGTCGCCCACGACGTAGGTGGTCGGCACGTCGTGCCAGGCGGCGCGGGTCAGCGGCTGCTCGACGGCGGCCCGTCGATCGCGTCGAGCGCGCGGTCCCTGCTTCCGCCCAACGGGAGCGGCGTCAGCCCGGGATCACGGCCTGCGTCTGGGTGGTCCGCGCGACGAGGCGGCCGCGGTCGTCGGTGAGGTCGGTCTGCACGACGACCTGGGTGCGCCCGGCGTGCACCGGACGGGCCGTCGCCCGGACCTCCGACCCCGACACCGCGCGGAAGAGGTGCGTGCCCGACTCCGTGGTGGCGGTCCGGGCACCCGCCGGGAGGCCGAGGAAGGCGCAGACGGCGCCCGCGGTGTCGGCGAGCGCCATCAGCGCGCCGCCGTGCAGCAGCCCGCCCGCGGTGGTGTGCGCGTCCGACCAGGGGAGCACGGCGACGGTCTCGTCGGGACCGGCGGCCTCGAGGCGGATGCCGAGGCCGGCGGCGAAGGGCATGGCGGCGACGATCTCGTCGGGTCGTGGTCGAGCTCCGCTGTGCTGCGTCTCCTGGGTCACGGGCACCAGCCTCGGGCCGGACGTGCTGATCGTCCATGACCCACGAGGTCATCGACCCGGCTACCGCACCGCGGTCAGGGTTCTCCCGTCACCACGACCCGAGGAGGACCCCGATGACCGCCACCGACACCACCACCCTCGTCGACCGCTACCTCGCCGCCTGGAACGCGACCGACCCGGCCGCGCGCCGCGAGGCGGTCGCCGCGGTCTTCACCCCCGACGCGCGCTACGTCGACCCGCTCGCCGACGTCCGCGGCCACGACGGCGTCGACGCGCTGATCGCCGGCGCGCAGGAGCAGTTCGCGGGCCTGGTGTTCTCGCCCGGCGACGTGCTCGACGCCCACCACGACGTCGTGCGCTTCACCTGGCACCTCGGCCCCGCGGGAGCCGAGCCCGTGGTCATCGGGTTCGACGTCGCGGAGATCGCGGACGACGGGCGGCTGGCCCGCGTCCACGGCTTCCTCGACCGGGTGCCCGGCTGAGGAACCGGTGCTCAGGCCCCCGCGACGGGAGCCGGCGACGGCGAGTCGGAGCCGGAGGAGAGGCCGTGCGCCTCGCGGACGACGTCGACGAACTCGCCCATGATCCCGGTCAGCGAGTAGGTCTTCGGTGTCACGACGCGGTGCACGCCGAGGCGCTGGAGCTGCTCGGCGTCGTTCGGCGGGATGATCCCGCCGACGACGACCGGGATGTCGTCGGCACCCGCGCGGGCCAGGCCGTCGAGCACCGCGGGCACGACCTCGAGGTGCGAGCCCGACAGCACCGACAGGCCCACGACGTGCACGCCCTCCTGCACGGCCGCCGCGACGATCTCGGCCGGCGTGAGGCGGATGCCCTGGTAGATGACCTCGAAGCCGGCGTCGCGCGCCCGCACCGCGATCTGCTCGGCGCCGTTCGAGTGCCCGTCGAGCCCGGGCTTGCCGACGAGCATGCGCAGCGACGACGTGCCCATCTCCTCGGCGGTCTGCCGCACGCGCGCCCGCACCGCCGCGAGCTCCTCGGGCGCCTCGCCCGAGCCCGAGGAGGCGGCGGACACCCCGGTCGGCGCGCGGTAGGAGCCGAAGACGTCACGCAGCGCGGCCGCCCACTCCCCCGTCGTCACCCCGGCCTTCGCGCAGGCCAGCGTGGCGTCCATGAGGTTCGCGTCGGTCGACGCGGCGTCGCGCAGGCGGGCGAGCGCGGCGTCGGCGGCCTCCTGGTCGCGGCCCGCGCGCCACTCCTGCACCGCGCGGGCGGCCTCCTCCTCCACCGACCTCTCGACGGTGAAGATCGCCTCGGCGCCCTCGGCCTGCAGCGGGCTGGGTTCGGTGGAGGTGAACTTGTTGACCCCGACGACCACGTCCTCGCCGGACTCGAGGCGCATCCGCCGCTGCGCGAGCGACGACACCAGCTGCGACTTCATGTAGCCCGAGTCGACGGCCGGCACCGCGCCGCCCATCTCGGCGACCTTCGCCATCTCCGCCCGCGCGCCCTCGACGATCGCCGCCGTCTTGGCCTCCATGACGTGCGACCCGGCGAAAATGTCGTCGTGGTCGAGCAGGTCGGTCTCGTAGGCCAGCACCTGCTGCATCCGCAGCGCCCACTGCTGGTCCCACGGCCGCGGCAGGCCCAGCGCCTCGTTCCACGCCGGCAGCTGTACCGCGCGGGCCCGGGCGTCACGGGACAGCGTCACCGCGAGCATCTCCAGCACGATGCGCTGGACGTTGTTCTCCGGCTGCGCCTCGGTGAGCCCGAGCGAGTTGACCTGCACGCCGTAGCGGAAGCGGCGCATCTTCGGGTCCTCGACGCCGTAGCGCTCGCGGCACAGCTCGTCCCAGAGCTGCGAGAACGCCCGCAGCTTCGCGATCTCCTCGATGAAGTGCAGGCCGGCGTTGACGAAGAACGAGATGCGCCCGACGACCGTGCCGAAGTCCTCGGCCGGCACCTGACCCGAGTCGCGCACCGCGTCGAGCACGGCGATCGCCGTCGACAGGGTGTAGGCGACCTCCTGCGTCGGCGTCGCCCCGGCCTCCTGCAGGTGGTAGCTGCAGATGTTGATGGGGTTCCACTTGGGGACGTTCGTGTAGGTCCATGCGATCATGTCGGTGATCAGCCGGACGCTCGGCGCGGGCGGGAACGCGTAGGTCCCGCGCGAGAGGTACTCCTTGACGATGTCGTTCTGCGTCGTGCCCGCCAGCGACGCCCGGTCGGCACCGTGCTCGTCGGCGACGGTGACGTAGAGCGCGAGCATCCACATCGCCGTCGCGTTGATCGTCATCGAGGTGTTGGCCTCGTTGAGCGGGATCCCGTCGAACAGCGCCCGCATGTCCCCGACGTGCGACACCGGCACGCCGACCTTGCCGACCTCGCCCTTCGCTAGCTCGTGGTCGGGGTCGTAGCCGGTCTGCGTCGGCAGGTCGAACGCCACCGAGAGCCCGGTCTGGCCCTTCTCCAGGTTCCGCCGGTAGAGCTCGTTCGACGCGCGCGCCGACGAGTGGCCGGCATAGGTCCGCATGACCCAGGGCCGGTCGCGGGCGTCGTCGCTGGGGTAGGGCACGTCGGTACCTCCGCTGCGCTTCGTCACCTGGCGATGACCCGCTGATGTTACCGACGGGTCTCGTGAGCGGAATCGCGCGCGGAGATGCCGTGGCCCACAGGATCGGTCAGGAACAGCGGGCGTCCCGGGGGCAGACGGGGGACGATGAGCACATGGTCGGGTCCATCGGCGAGATCCTCACCGCCATCGCGATGGTGGTCGTCCTCGCGGGTCTCCTGCGCTACACCTTCGGCCGCGGGCCCCAGGGGGCGCTGCCCGACGAGCACGGCGACCTCGGACTGCTCGAGACCGTGGCCGTGGTGCCGACGCGCGAGGCCGCCGACGTGCTCGTCGCCAAGCTCGCCCGGGAGAAGGTGCGGGTCACGGTCAGCCACGGCGAGGAGGGCTGGCGGCTGCTCGCCTTCCCGTCCGACGCCGACGACGCCCGCGTGGTGCTCCGCCAGTCCTGAGAGAAGCGCCATCGAGGTGGCGGCGAGCGACCACGGGAGAGCCTTCCCTGCCGTCCTTGCCCGCCGTCGACGGTGCGCGCATCCGTCCACGCGCTCCGGCATGTCGATCTGCGCCGTCCGGGCACCCGGCGGGCCCGCTCCACGGAGCACCGGGACCAGGACACCATGAGGAGGTCGGACATGACCAAGCCCGGGGAGAACGCCCCCCGCCCCACCGCTGACGAGCCCGAGGAGGGCGCCCGCCGCGACGTCAACCCGGACCTGCACGGCCAGGCGCGCGAGGCCGAGGAGAAGATGCGCTCGGACGACCCGGACGCCACGCCGGGCGGCGGCTGACCCACGGCGCGGCCTGATCTGCTGCGCAGCGCGGGGCACGCGTGAGCCCGCGGGGCCGACGGGTAGCACCAGGACGGTTGACCGACCCAGCCGCCCGCACCCACGGCCCCCGGGAGGCTCCCCGTGTCGTCCCCCTCCGGCACCACACCGCGCGCCCAGCCCACCGAGTCCACCCAGCCGACCGATCCCACCGAGCCCGAGCCCACCGGCCCCGTGCCGCGGCTCGGGCCGGCGGACACGGCCCGCCTCGCGGCCCGCGTCCTGATCCCGACGATCGCGCAGGGCGCCATCGCCCGGCGCCCGCGCGTCGTCGGGCTCGCCGAGCGGCTCGACCTCGACGCCCGGGCCGTCGCGACCGTGCAGGACCTGCACCGCCGCTACGGCGACGGCCCCGTCCGCCTGCCGCTGCCGGTGCGGCGCTTCGCGCTCGTGCTGGCGCCGCAGGACGTGCACCGCGTGCTCGAGGGGTCGCCGGAGCCGTTCGCCCTGGCCAACCGCGAGAAGCAGGGCGCGCTGGGCCAGTTCCAGCCGCACGGCGTGCTCGCCTCGCACGGGGAGGAGCGCGCGGAGCGCCGGCGGGTCAACGAGAGCGTGCTCGACACGCCCCAGCCGGTGCACCGGCTCGCCGGCGACGTCGTGGCCACCGTGCGCGAGGAGGCCCGCCTCGTCGCCCAGCAGGCCGCGCGGACCGGGCGCCTGGACTGGGCGGCCTACTCCACGGGCTGGCGCCGCGCGTTCCGCCGGGTGGTGCTCGGCGACGCGGCGCGCGACGACGAGGGCCTGCAGCAGGACCTCGACGCGCTGCGCTACCGCGCGAACTGGTCGTACTTCCTGCCCCGCTCGCGCACCCGCCGCGACCGGCTGCGTGGCCGGCTCGGGCAGTACCTCGAGCGCGCCGAGCCCGGGAGCCTCGCCGGGCTCCTCGCGCAGACCGCGGGCGAGGACTCCGTGGTGGACCCGGTCGACCAGATCCCCCAGTGGCTGTTCGCCTTCGACCCGGCCGGCATGGCGAGCATCCGGGCCCTGGCCCTGCTCGCCGCCGCCCCCGAGGAAGCGGGTCGGGTCCGCGCGGAGATCGAGGGCGTCGACCTGGACGTCCCGCAGGAGCTGCGCCGCCTGCGGGCCGCGGTGCTCGAGTCGGTGCGGCTGTGGCCGACCACCCCGATGATCCTGCGGGAGACCACCCGGGACGTCTCCTGGCCCACCGGCCGGCTGGCCGCGGGGACCGCCGTGCTGGTCTACGCCCCGTTCTTCCACCGCGACGACGACGGCCTCGCGGTCGCCCACCGCTTCACCCCGGAGCTGTGGACCGGCGAGGGTCACGACGGCACCGCCGGCGACGCCGCGACCGACTGGCCGCTGGTCCCGTTCAGCGAGGGCCCGGGCGTCTGCCCCGGTCAGAACCTCGTGCTGCTGACGACGAGCACGTTCCTGGCCACGCTGCTCGAACACCACGACCACGCGCTCGAGCACCCGGCGTCCCTCGACCCCGACCACGTCCCGGGCGTCGTCAGCCCCTTCCGCGTGCGCTTCCGGACGACCGGCCGCTGACGCCCATGTGAGCACTTTCCACGGCTATAGCCGTGGAAAGTGCTCACATACGTCAGCGCTGGGGTGGCGCCGCGATCCGCTGGATGTCGCCGCCGAGGGCCGCGAGGTTCTCGACGAAGAGCGGGTAGCCGCGGTCGATGTGGGCGACGTCCCAGACCTCGGTCTCGCCGTCGGCGCACAGCCCCGCGAGGACGAGCCCGGCGCCCGCGCGGATGTCCGACGCCCACACCGGCGCCGACGACAGCCGCCGCACCCCGCGGACCACCGCGTGGTGGCCGTCGGTCCGCGCGTCGGCGCCGAGCCGAACCATCTCCTCGACGAACCGGAAGCGCCCCTCGAAGACGTTCTCGGTGATCATCGAGGTGCCCTCGGAGACCGCCGAGAGCGCGATCGCCATCGGCTGCAGGTCGGTCGCGAAGCCCGGGTAGGGCAGCGTCACCCAGTCCACCGAGCGCGGGCGGGCGGCCATGACCACCCGGAACCCGCCGTCGAGCGCGGTGACCTCGGCGCCGGCCTGGCCCAGGCGGTCGAGCACGAGGTCGAGGTGGTGGGGGTCGACGCCGCGCACGGTGACGTCGCCGCCGGTCATGGCCGTCGCGAAGCCCCAGGTGGCGCCGACGATCCGGTCGCCGATGACCCGGTGCGTCGTCGGCGTCAGCGGCCCGCCGCCGTGCACGGTCAGCGTCGAGGTCCCGCCGCCCTCGATCTTGGCGCCCATCTGCTGGAGCATCGTCACGAGGTCGACGATCTCCGGCTCGCGCGCGGCGTTGTCGATCACCGTGGTGCCCTCGGCGAACACCGCGGCCATGAGGATGTTCTCGGTGGCCCCGACGCTCGGGAAGTCCAGCCAGATCTGCGCGCCGCGCAGCGTCTCGGCGCCCGCGACTACGCATCCGTGCGAGATCTCGCTCGACGCGCCCAGCAGGCGCAGGCCCGCCTGGTGCATGTCGAGCGGGCGCGAGCCGATCGCGTCGCCACCCGGCAGCGGCACCACCGCGCGGCGGCAGCGGGCCACCAGGGGCCCGAGCACGCACACCGAGGCGCGCAGCCGGGAGACCGAGCGGTAGTCGGCCTCCGGGGTCAGCTCGGCGGGGACGTCGATGGTCACCGTGTCGCCGTCGACCGACACCGCGCAGCCGAGGCTGCGCAGCACGTCCGCCATGAGCGGGACGTCGAGGATCTCGGGGCAGTTGGTGATGACCGTCCGGCCCTGGGCGAGCAGCGCCGCCGCCATCAGCTTGAGCACGCTGTTCTTGGCGCCGACGACGTCGACCGCCCCGGACAGCGGGCCCGAGCCGCGCACCACGAAGTGCTCGTTCATCGCCCGGTGACGCTACCCGTCGGCCCGCACGACCCCGTCGGCGGAGGCCTCACGCGAGCGCAGCGGGCGGCGCGGGACGACCATCGGCGTCCCGGTCTCGGGGTCGGGCACCACGCGGCAGGCGAGCCCGTAGACGTCGGTGACGAGCTCCTCGGTGAGCACCTCGGCCGGCGGCCCCTCCGCCGCCACGACGCCCCCCGGGCCCAGCGCGATGAGGTGCGTGGCGTAGCGGGCGGCCTGGTTGAGGTCGTGCAGGACGGCGACGAGGGTGCGCCCGAGGTCGCCGTGCAGGCGCGCGCAGAGCTCGAGGACGTCGACCTGGTGGGCGATGTCGAGGTAGGTCGTCGGCTCGTCGAGCAGCAGGATCGGGGTCTCCTGGGCCAGCGCCATCGCGAGCCACACCCGCTGGCGCTGCCCGCCCGACAGCTCGTCGACCAGGCGCGGCGCGAGGTCGGCGACGTTCGTCAGCGTCATCGCCTCGGCGACGGCGGCCTCGTCGGCGTCCGACCACTGCTTGAGCAGCTGCTGGTGGGGATACCGGCCGCGCGCGACGAGGTCGCCGACGGTGATGCCGCCCGGCGCCGTGGCGGTCTGCGGGAGCAGGCCGAGGCGCCGCGCGACCTCCTTGGAGCGATAGCTCGCGATCGACGCGCCGTCGAGCACCACCGTGCCCGCGGTCGGCGCCAGCACCCGCGCCAGGGCCGCGAGCAGTGTGGACTTGCCGCAGGCGTTGGGTCCGACGATCACGGTGAACGAGTCGTCGGGGATCGCGACCGCGAGGTCGCGGGCCACCGTGCGGCCCTCGTAGCCCAGCGTCACGTCCTGGGCGTGCAGGCGGGTCATGCGGCTCCTGCCGGGTGGGCGGTCACGTCGGGCTCCCCCGCCACAGCCGCACCAGCAGCGCGACGAGGTAGAGCCCGCCGACGAGGCCGGTGGCGATGCCCACCGGCAGCGGGACGGGGGCGAACAGGCGGGTGACGGCGAGGTCGCTGACGACGAGCAGCGCGGCGCCGACGAGCGCGCTCGGCAGGAGCACCGGGGTGGCCGCGCGGGTCAGCGAGCGCGCGATCTGGGGCGCGGCGAGGGCGAGGAACGGGATCGGCCCGGCGGCGGCCACCGACGCCGCGGCCAGCCCGACCGCGCCGAGCAGCAGCACGGTGCGCGTGCGCCCGACGTCCACGCCGAGCGCGCCGGCGGGCCGGTCGCCGAGCTCGAGCAGCGCGAGCCGGCGCGCCCACCCGAAGAGCACCGGCAGGAGCAGGACGAGCACGACGCCGAGCGCGACGACCTGGGGCCAGCCGCGGTTGCCGAGGTCGCCGAGCAACCACGCCTGGGCGTCGACGGCGGTCTGGAGCTGCGCGGTGGTGATCAGCCAGCTGTTCACCGCGAGGAGGGCCGCGCCGATCCCGATGCCGATGAGCACCATGCGCAGGCCCTGCGTACCGCGCCCGGCCGCGAGGGCCACGACGAACAGCGCGGTGACCAGCCCGCCGACCAGGGCGCCGACCGAGGTCCCCAGCGTGCCCGCCCCGAGCACGATGATCGCGACGAGCGCGCCGGTCGAGGCGCCGGTGGTGAAGCCGATGACGTCGGGGCTGCCGAGCACGTTGCGCGAGAGGCTCTGCAGCACCGCGCCGCTGACCGCCAGCGCCGCGCCCACCCCGATCGCGAGCAGCAGGCGCGGCAGGCGCAGGGTCAGCACGACGAACTCGGTGGCCCGGCTGCCCTGGCCGACGAGCGTCTCGCCCACCTCGGCGAGCGTCAGCGGGAACTCGCCGGTGGTCATCGACACCACCGCGCCCACGAGGACCACGGCGGCGGCGACCGCCCCCACCGCGACCGAGCGCGGGCCGACGCGCACCGACACCCGGCCGCCGGCCAGGCGCACGAGCCGCCCGGTGACGAGCCCCGGTCCGGTCGCGCCGCTCACACGCCCACCAGCCGGCGCCGGCGGCACAGGGCCACGAAGACGGGCACGCCGAGCACGGCGGTCGTGACGCCCACCTGGATCTCGCCGGGCGGGGCGACGACGCGGCCGACGACGTCGGCGACGAGCAGCACGATCGCTCCCAGCACCGCGGTGTAGGGCAGCAGCCATCGGTGCGTGGGCCCGACGATGCCGCGCACCACGTGCGGGACGGCGAGCCCGAGGAAGGCGATCGGGCCGACGGCGGCGGTCGCGGCGCCGGCGAGGACGGTCACGACGGCGCCGGCCAGCACCCGGGTGCGCTCGACGTCGAGGCCCAGCGCCTGGCCGGCGCGGTCGCCGAGCGCGAGCGTGTCGAGCGCGCGGGCCATGGCGAGGGCACCGACGATCCCGACCGCGAGGAACGGTGCCACGGTGAGCAGGACGTCGAGGCGCCGCCCCGACAGCGAGCCGAGGTTCCAGAACCGGAAGGCGTCGAACGTGCTCGGCGTCAGGACCAGCGCGGCGTTCACCAGCGCGATGAGCACGGCGGTGACCGCCGAGCCGGCGAGCACCAGGCGTTCGGGCGTGCCCGAGGACCGCCCGGTGGCGCCGAGCAGGTGCACCACGAACATGGCCAGGGCCGCGCCGACCAGCCCGAACCACACGTAGCCGGTGATCGTGCCGACGCCGAAGACGCCGATGGCCACGACCACGAGCGCCGAGGCGCCGGCATTGACCCCGAGCAGGCCCGGGTCGGCCAGCGGGTTGCGCGACAGCCCCTGCATCACCGCGCCGGAGACCCCCAGCGCCGCGCCCACGGCCAGCGCGAGCAGGCCGCGGGGCACGCGCAGGTCGCGCACGATGGCGGCCTCGGTCCCCGACGTGTCGCCGGCCATCCCACCAGGGTCGCCCCACAGCAACGACCACGACTGCGCGAGCCCGATGTCGCGCGAGCCGATACCGATGCTGACCAGCAGCACGAGCAGCGCGATCCCGACCAGCGCGAGCAGCCCGACCGCGCGCGTCGCGGACCCCGCCACGCCGGGCGGACCCGTCCGCTGCCCCGGCGGGGCCTGCCCGGACGACGGTGCGTCCACCACCACCGCGCGCTCACCCCACTCCCGGGTACGGACCAGCCGCCGTGCAGCCTAACCGTTAGGGTTGCCTACCCTCAGGGTGTCCGAGCTGTCCGGTTCGTGCCCCGCCCCGACCGTCAGGAGTCCGCGTGTCCCCCGGACCGATCCGGCGTCTCGTCCATGGTCGAGCTCCGCTCCGCTCCGTCTCCCGAGTCCTCGCGACGGCCGCCGCCGCCCTGCTCCTCCTCGCGGCCTGCGGCGGCGGGGGTGAGAGCGGTGGTGGCGGTGGCGGCGGTGGTGGTGGCGCCCCGGCCGGCTCGGCCGCCGGCACCGCCTACCCCGCCACGATCGACACCCAGTTCGGCCCGGTGACCGTCGAGGAGCCACCGCAGCGGGTCGTCGCGCTGGGCTGGTCGGACGCCGAGACGGCGCTGGTCCTCGGCGTCCAGCCCGTCGGCGCGTCGGACTGGCTGGGCTTCGGCGGCACCGGCGTCGGCCCCTGGTCGCCGCCGTACCAGACGCCGCCGACGATCCTCGGCACCACGCAGCTCGACTACGAGGCCGTCGCCGCCCTGCGCCCCGACCTCATCCTCGACACGCGCTCCTCGGGCGACCAGCAGCGCTACGACACCCTCTCGCGGATCGCGCCCACCGTCGGCCCGCCGCCCGGGCTCGCGGCCGCGTACGGCACGACGTGGCGCCAGCAGATGGACATGGTGTCCCGGGCGCTGGGCAAGCCCGAGGAGGGTGCGCGCCAGATCGCGGGGCTCGAGGAGGAGTTCCGCGCCACGACGGCCGCGAACCCCTCGTTCGCCGGCAAGCAGGCCGCGGTCGGTGCCTTCTTCGGCGGCCAGTGGGGCGCCTACATCCCCGGCGACGCCCGGGTGGACGTCATGGACGGGCTCGGTTTCCGGACCCCGCCGCAGATCGAGGCGCTCTCCTCGCAGGCGGCCGGGTCGTTCTACGTCAACCTCTCCGGCGAGCAGGTCGGGCTGCTCTCCTCGGACCTCACCGTCGCCTTCCCGATCGGCGGCAGCGCCGACGCCATCCGCGCCGACCCCGTGCTCTCGCGCACCCCCGCCGCCCAGGCCGGGCACCTCGTCGTCCTCGACGACAAGACGACGAGCGACGCGTTCTCGTCGGGCTCCGTGCCCGGCACCGCGGCGGCGCTCGACCGGGCCGTGCCGCTGTTCGCGGGGGCGCTGGCCCGCTGACGCTGGCAGGATCGCCCGCCGTGAGCGCGCTCCCCGGCTGGCTCGTCGCCGAGATGGCCGGGGTCCCGCCCCGCGACACCCTCGCCGGCGCGGACGAGCTCGCGGCCGGGGCCGAACGCCTCGCCGCCGAGCACCCGGGGGTCGTCACGCGCCGGCGCGTCGGCACCTCGGGGCAGGGCGAGCCCCTCACGGCGCTGACGATCGGGGCCGGGGACGGGCCGGCCAGCCCCTCCGCGCTGGTCATCGGCCTGCCCCACCCCAACGAGCCGGTCGGCGGGCTCACCGCGCTGCACCTCGCCCGGCGGCTCGCGCAGGACGACGCGCTGCGCGCACGCCTCGGGCTCGTCTGGCACGTCGTCCCGTGCATCGACCCGGACGGGCTGCGCCTCAACGAGGGGTGGCTCGCCGGGCCGTTCACGCGCGAGCACTACGCCCGCCACCTCTACCGGCAGGCCGGGAACGAGCAGATCGAGTGGAGCTTCCCGCTCGCGCACAAGGACGCCTGGTTCGACGCGGTGCTGCCCGAGACGCTCGCGCTGATGCGCCTGGTCGACGAGCACCGCCCGGTGCTCATGGCCTCGCTGCACAACGCCGAGGTCGGCGGCGTCTACCACTACCTCTCCCGCCCCGAGCCCCCGCTGCACCCGCTGCTGCAGGCGATCCCGGCGCAGGCGGGCCTCACGCTGCACCGCGGCGAGCCCGAGGCGCCGTGGATCCCGCTGCTCGCCGAGGGCATCTACCGCTCGCTCGACATCCGCGACGCCTACGACCACCTCGAGGTCACCGGGGAGCAGGGCTCGCTCGTCGGCGGCAACTCCACCGGCGCGTACGCCGCCCGCCACGGCACGTTGACGCTGGTCACCGAGGTGCCCTACTGGCGCGACGACCGCCTGGGCGACGAGACCCCGAGCGGGCACGGCCGGTCGGGGCTGCTCGCCGACGCCGGGACGGCGGTCCGTGAGCTGGCCGCGACGCTGCGCGCGACCCTCGAGACCGTCGACGGCGCCGTGCACGAGTCCCCGTTCGTGCGCGCCACCCGCTTCTTCGCCCCGTTCCTCGCCGGCAGCGCCGACGACCTCGCCCGCCGCGCCGCCGCCGAGCCCGACCGGCCCGCCACCGTCGCCGAGCTGGCCTCGCTCGCCGAGATCACCGACATGTCGCGGCTGCGCTACGCCGGGATGCTGCTGCGCGCGCTCGACGCCGAGATCGCGCTGGGCAACGTGCGCCCGGCGGTGCGCGCCGCCCGGGCCGGGCTCGCCGAGCGCTTCGCCGCCTGGTGCGCCGAGGCCGCCGGGCGCACGCCCGCCGACACCGTCCCGATCCGCGACCTCGTCGCCGTGCAGGCGGCCTCGGTGCTCGCCGCCGCGGACCACCTCGCGAGGCCCGACGCTCCCTAGACTGGCGGCGTGGCCGTTCACCTCACCCGGATCTACACGCGCACCGGCGACGACGGGACCACCGGTCTCTCGGACTTCTCGCGCGTGCCCAAGACCAACCCGCGGCTCTCGGCCTACGCCGACTCCGAGGAGGCGAACGCCGCCATCGGCGTGGCGCTCTCGGTGGGCGACCCGCCGGAGGCGATCGTCGCGCCCCTGCGCCAGATCCAGAACGACCTGTTCGACGTGGGCGCGGACCTCGCGACGCCGATCGTCGAGAACCCCGAGTACCCGCCGCTGCGCGTCACCGAGCGGCAGGTCGAGCGGCTCGAGGGCTGGTGCGACGAGTTCAACGCCGACCTGCCGAAGCTGACCTCGTTCATCCTGCCCGGCGGCACCCCGGCCGCGGCGTACCTCAACGTCGCGCGCACCGTGACCCGCCGCGCCGAGCGCAGCACGTGGGCCGTCATCGCCGCCGACCCCGACCGCACCAGCCGCCTGCCCGCGCACTACCTCAACCGGCTCTCGGACCTGCTGTTCATCCTCGGCCGGGTCGCGAACCCGGGAGGCGACGTCCTCTGGGTCCCGGGCGGCCCCGAGGAGCAGCAGGAGGGCTGATGGCCGTCGACGAGCGCTTCGCCGACGGCCTCGACCCCGCCGTGTGGACGCCCGCCTACCTCCCGGCCTGGAGCTCGCGCGCCGCGGCCGCCGCGACGTGGTCGGTCGACGGGGACGGGCTGCACCTCACGATCCCGCCCGAGCAGCCGCTGTGGTGCGCGGGAGACCACGACCCGCCGCTGCGCGTCTCGGCCGTCCAGTCGGCCAACCGGTCGGGGCCGGTGGGCAGCACCGACGGCCAGCAGCCGTTCCGCCCCGGCCAGACCGTGCGCGAGGAGCAGCCGACCGTCCTCGGGATCACCCCGGGCGACGGCACCGTCGCCGTCGAATGCCGCGCGCGCATCGGGCCGTCGGCGATGTTCTCCGCGTGGCTCATCGGCCTCGAGGACGCCCCCGAGCGCTCCGGCGAGATCTGCCTGGTCGAGGTGTTCGGCGACACCGTCACCGGTGCCCACGCCGCCGTGGGCTCGGGCATCAAGGCCTTCCGCGACCCGCACCTCGTCGAGGACTTCGTCGCCGAGCCCCGCGACCTCGACGTCACCGCCTGGCACACCTACGCGGCGCACCGCCGCCCGGGCGGCGTCGAGCTGTCGATCGACGGCGTCCCGACGCGGACGCTCTACCAGGCTCCGGACTACCCGATGCAGCTGATGATCGCGGTGTTCGACTTCCCCGCGCACTCCCTGCACGACCCCTCCGACACCCCGGAGCTCGTGGTGCGCCGGGTCGTCCATCAGCCGTAGGCCTTCCCCTCGCCGCGGTAGGTCGGGACGGTCGCGACGACGCGGTCGCCGTCGACGAGGTGGTAGGCGGTGACGTGCTCGGCGAGCTCGCCGGCCTTGGCGTGGCGCATCCACACGCGCTCGCCCAGCGCCGGCGGGCAGGAGCCCCGCACCGGCGTCTGCACCTCGCCGGCACCCTCGGTGCCGGTGAGCGCGAGGTCGTCGCGCACCGGGGAGGGCAACCGCGAGGCCGCGGCGGGCCCCGAGGCCACCCAGCCGCCGCCGGCCAGCGTTGCGGTGCGCGCGTCGGGGCGGCGCACCACCGGCAGGGCGTAGGCGAGCGCGGGCCGCGGGTGCAGGCGGGTGTAGCCGTCGAAGAGGGTCGCGCCGACGAGCGCCGAGCCGGCGGCGATCTCGGTGACCGACGGGTCCGCGCGCGTCGACTCCACGCTGCCGCTGCCTCCACCGTTGACGAACGCGAGGTCCGCCTCCGCGCGCACGGCCCGCACCGCCGCGCCCCGCCGTGCCTCGAGCTCGCGCGCCGACCGTCCCTGCATCCAGCGCACCACCGCGTCGCGCGCCCGCGCGCCGGTCGCGTCCGGCACCCCGGCGATCTGCCCCTCGTAGGCCATCACACCGACCAGCTGGCACCCCGGCCGCGCCACGATCGCCCGCGCGAGCCGGCCGGCCTCGCGGGCGGTGTGTACCGGCGAGCGGCGGGCCCCGACGTGCACGCCCGGCAGCGGGCGCCAGGCGGCGTCCAGCTCCAGGCACACGCGCAGCTCGGGGTGGTCGGGGCCGAGGACGGCGTCGAGGAGGTCGAGGTGCGCGACGCTGTCGATCATGATCGTCACCGCCGCGCGGGCGCGGCCGTCGGCGGCCAGCGCACGCAGGGCGGCGCGGTCGACGGCCGGGTAGGCCACGAGGACGTCGTCGCTCACGCCCTCCCCCACCAGCCACAGGGCCTCGGGCAGCGTGTAGGCCATCAGCCCGGTGACCTCGCGCCGGGCGAGCGCGCGCTCGATCAGCGCGCGGCAGCGCAGCGACTTCGTCGCGAGCCGGATCGGGCGTCCGTCGGCGCGGGCCAGCAGGTCGTCGAGGTTGGCGTCGAACGCCGCGAGGTCGACGACGGCGACGGGCGGGTCGAGGTCGGCGGTCGCGCGGTCCCAGCGGGTGACGGCGGCGACGGCGTCCGGCCGGACGCGAGCACGGCGGCGGATCACCGCCCGGACGCTACGGTGCCGGCATGGGCGGCGGCACCTGGCACAACTGGGCCGGCACCGTGGCCGCCCGGCCCGCCCGCGTGCACCTGCCCCGCAGCGTCGACGACGTCGTCGCGGCCGTGCGGTCCGCGGCCGCCGCGGGCGCGACGCTCCGGCCCCGGGGCAGCGGGCACTCGTTCACCCCGCTCGCCGCGACCGACGGCCACGCCATCGACCTGCGGCACTTCACGGGCCTCGAGGCGCTCGACACCACCACCGCCCGGGTGCGGGTCCGCGCCGGCACCACGCTGCGCGCCCTCAACGCCGTGCTCGACGCCCACGGCCTGGCGCTGGCGAACCTCGGCGACATCGACGCCCAGACGGTCGCCGGCGCCGTCGCCACCGGCACCCACGGCACCGGCGCACGCCTCGGCGGCCTCGCGACCCAGGTCGTCGCCCTCGACCTCGTCCTCGCCGACGGCACCGCCGTGCACTGCTCGGCCGACGAGCACCGGGACCTCTTCGACGCCGCCCGCATCGGGCTGGGCGCGCTGGGCGTCGTCACCCATCTCACGCTGCAGTGCGTGCCGGCCTTCGCGCTGCACGCCGTCGAGCGCCCCGAGCCCCTCGACGACGTCCTCGCCGACCTCGGCGGGCTGCTGACGAGCGAGGACCACGTCGAGTTCTACTGGTTCCCCTACGGCGCGCAGGCCCTGGTCAAGCGCAACCGGCGGGTGCCGGTCGACGAGGCGCCGGCGCCACTGTCGGCCGCCCGGCGCGTCCTCGAGTACGACGTGCTCGAGAACGCGGCGTTCGGGACCCTGTGCCGGGTCGGACGGGCGCTGCCGCGCACCGCGGTCCCGCTCGGCCGGCTCGCGGCGGGCGTGCTGTCGGCGCGCGAGTACGGCGACCGCTCCCACCGCGTGTTCGCCACGACCCGGCGCGTGCGCTTCGTCGAGTCGGAGTGGGCGGTGCCCCGGGAGCGGCTCGGCGCGGTGCTCGACGACCTGCGCCGGATCGTGCCGCGCCTCGAGCACCCGGTGCTCTTCCCCGTCGAGGTGCGCGTCGCCGCCGCCGACGACGTCTGGCTCTCCACCGCCCACGGCCGCGACACCGCCTACGTCGCGATCCACCAGTACGTCGGCGCGCCCCGCGCCGAGTACTTCGCCGCGTTCGGCGAGGTGGCGGCCGCGGCCGGCGGGCGCCCGCACTGGGGCAAGGAGCACCACCTCGACGCCGCGGCCCTGGCCGAGCGCTACCCGCGGTTCGACGACGTCCGCCGCGTGCGCCGCGAGGTCGACCCCGGCGGGCTGTTCACCAACGCGCACCTCGAGCACGTGCTCGGCCCGGTCCGAGCCGCGGAGGGCACGTCCGGCAGGCCGCGCGCCTCTCGATGATGCGCACCGTGCCCCTCGTGAGCCGAGCGTTGACGCCGGTCGCCGCGCTCCACCACGGTGGAACGGTGACGCGCAACCTGCTGACCGGGGCGATCACGGTCGACGACCTCCCCGCCGCGACCGCGGCGTTCATCCGGACGCAGGGTGCGAAGCGCGGGCTCGACGGCGACCCGCTCGACGGCGTGACCCACGGCCTGCGCACCGACGAGGACACCCACGAGCGGCTGAGCTCCGGGCCGCGCGTCGAGCACCACACCACCGAGATGCTGCTGGGCCCGACGCTGCTGGTCATCGCCTACCGGCAGGGGCACGACGACCGCTACGACCGCGTCGACCCCGCCGCGCGCGTCAGCTTCCACCGCCTCGACCAGCTCGAGCTCGTCGACCCGCCCGCCGAGAAGCGCGGGCGGACGCTGGGCGCCGACGCCCAGGGCGTGCTCTCGCTCGCGAGCCGGCCGGTCGGCGGCCCGCCACGGCGCGCGACCCGGCACATCCCGACCGGCAACGCCCCGGAGGCGGCGTCGTTCCGCGAGGCCCTGGCGGCGGCCGTCGAGCGGGCGCGCGCGAGCGCCTGAGACCCCGGTGGCGGCTCCCGCGAGGGGCACGGGAGCCGCCACCGGGAGACCTAGCCGAGCAGGGGCTTCACCTTCGTGCCGAAGTCGTGCACGCCCTGCTCGAAGTCGTCGAACGTGAACATCATGCCCGCGACGCCGGGCATCTTGGCGACCTCGTCGACCTGCCGCGCGACCGTCTCGTACGACCCGACGAGGGTGGCCATGTTGAAGTTGACCGCACCCTCGGGGAGGTTGATCGTCCGCGCGGTGCCCGAGCCGTCGGCGGTCTTGTCCTGGCTCCCCTCGTCGGACATGTAGCCCAGCGCGGCCGCGTCGGCGCCCTCGTTGTACGAGCGCCACTTGGCCTGGGCCTCCTCGTCGGTCTCGGCCATGATCGCCATGAACAGCGGCAGCGAGCGCACGTCGCGGCCGGTCTCCTTGGCGAACGACGCGAGCCGCTCGGTGGGCTGGCGGTAGACCTCGGGGTCGTTGACGCCCGGCGACAGGATGAAGTTGTAGTCGCCGTACTCGGCGCAGAACCGCATCCCGCGCTCGGACTGCCCGGCGCACACGACGTCGACCTTGCCCTGCGGCCGCGGCGAGAGCACGCAGTCGTTCATCTGGAAGTACTGGCCGTCGAGGTCGCAGCGCCCGGTGTCCCACAGGTCGCGCAAGATCTTCACGTACTCGGTGGAGTAGTCGTAGCGGTAGCCGAAGTACTCGTCACCCGGCCACAGGCCCATCTGCTCGTACTCGTTCTTCGCCCAGCCCGAGACGATGTTGACGCCGAAGCGGCCGGGCGCGATCTGGTCGATGGTCGTCGCCATCCGCGCGACGAGGGCCGGCGGCAGGGTGAGGACGGCGGTGGACGCGTAGAGCTTGATCCGCTCGGTGACCGCGGCCAGGCCCGCCATCAGCGTGAACGACTCGAGGTTGTGGTCCCAGAACTCGGTCTTCCCGCCGAACCCCCGCAGCTTGATCATCGACAGCGCGAACGCGAAGCCCTGGCGCTCCGCCTCCTGCACGACGTTGCGGTTGAGGTCCCAGGTCGGCATGTACTGGGGCGAGTTCTCGGAGATGAGCCAGCCGTTGTTGCCGATCGGGATGAAGACGCCGAAGTCCACTTCGGACCACCTTCCTGTGGGGTCAGGAGACGGGGAGAGGGAGCGCGCGCAGCGCCGGGACCACCTCGCGGGCGAGGAGGTCGAGGGACGTCCGCGCCGCCTGCACCGGCATGCCGGCCCAGTCGGTGCGGAACACGAAGTGGTCGACGCCGAGCTCGTCGCGCCACGGGAGGAGTGCCGCGGTGCAGTCCTCCGGAGACCCCACCACGAACCGGTCGTGGGCGAGATCGTCGTAACCGACCCGGAACGACTCCGTCCCGGGCATGACACGGTCCTGGCCCCAGTCGGCGTAGACCTCGTACTTGCGGGCCAGGTGCGGCATGGCCAGCTCGAGGGCCTGCTCCCGCGTCGGGGCGCAGAACACCTCGCGGATCAGCGGGAGCTCCTCGACGGTCCCCCGCCCGGCCGCCGCGCGCTCCGCGTGGAACAGCTCGAGCTGCCGGGCGACGGTGGCCCGCGTGGCGTGCGGGTTGATCATCCACGTGTCGGCGAGCCGCGCCGCCCGCCGCACCGCGCCGTCGGAGTTCGCCGCCATCCAGATCGGGGGCCGTGTCCGCCCACCCGGCCGCGCCACGGGCCGGAAGGTGGCGCGGACGTCGTCGAGCCGGGTCCACGGCAGGTCGACGGTGACGGCCTCCCCGCGCCACAGCGCCTCGACGATCCGCAGGTTCTCGGTGAACCGGTGGACCTTCTGGTCCGGCGGCACCCCGAACGCGTCGTACTCCACCTGCCGGTAGCCCAGGCCCACCCCGAACACCGAGCGCCCGCCGGCGACGACGTCCAGCCCGGCGTAGGCCTCGGCGGTGTCGACGGGGTTGTGCAGGGCGAGCAGGTGGATGCCGGTGCCGACGGTCATGTCACCCGCGTCGGCCGCCAGCCGCGCGAGCCACGGCAACGGCTGGATGTGCGCCATGGACTCGGCGAGGTGGTGCTGCCCGGCGAACACGGAGTCCAGGCCGGCGTCGCGGGCGGTGCGCACCAGGGAGAGCTGCTCGTCGAGGGCCACGAGCGGGTCGCGGCCGGGCGGCTGCTGGTGGGTGAGGAAGACGCCCGCCTTCACCCCGTCAGCGCTGGTCACGGCACGCCTCCGCGAACTCGGCGGCGGGCCGGTCGTCGCCCAGCGAGAGCACCGCGTCCCGCACGCGCTCGGCGGTGGCGGCGTCGGCGACCCGGCCGATGGTCTCGGTGTACTTGGCGACGATCTCGGCGTTGGTCAGCGGGCGCTCCTCGTGCCCGCGGTTGACCTGCTCGCGGTGGGCGACCGCCCGGCCGTCGGCGAGCTCGATCTCCACGCGCCCGGAGTAGGCGGCGGGGAACAGGCCCTCGTGGTCGTCGACGACCTCGACGCGCCGGGCCAGCGCCAGGATCTCGCGGTCGGCGAGGGCCTCGTCCTCGAGCTCGGCCAGCGTGAACCGCCCTCGCACCAGCGCCGCGGCCACGGCGTACGGGAGGCTGAACTTCGCGTCGTACTCGTCGCGCGGCGCCCACTTGTTCTCCGGCGGCTGGCAGACGACCTTGCCGGGCACCGGGTGGATGGCGCAGCGGATCGCCCGCACGTCCTCCGCCCGCACGTCGTGCTCGGCGCGCAGCAGGAGCGCCGCGTCGGCGAACGCGTGGTTGAAGTGGCAGATCGGGTAGGGCTTCACCGCGGTGCGCATCAGCTCCCAGCGCTCGCCGAGGCCCTCGGTCACCGCCTCCGGGTGCGTCTCCCGGCCGCTGAGGTGCGTGGCGTAGAGCCCGAAGCGCCCCTCGTACACCGCCGCCGGGCCCGTCCATCCCGCGCGGGCGAACGCCGCCGCGGTGAGGCCGGACATCGCCGCCCAGCCCGGGTGCAGGCGCTTGGTCCACGACCCGTCCTCGAGGAACTCCAGCAGCCCGGCCGCCATCGAGCCGACGACGCCCTGCGCGGACGCGAGCCCCGTGGCGTCGAGCCCCGTGAGCTTCCCGGCGGCCACCGCGGCCCCGAACGCGCCGGCGACCGCCGTCGGGTGGAAACCGACGTCGTGGAACCCGCCGGCCCCGCCGATCCCGACGCGGGCCGAGACCTCCACACCGAGCACGTAGGCCGCGAGCAGCTCGCGCGTGCTCGCCCCCGCCACCGTCGCCGCCGAGATCGCCGCCGGCAGCGCGGCCGCGGACACGTGGGTGACGGCCGGGATGTGGGTGTCGTCGAAGTCCATGCCGTGCACGAGCACGCCGTTGAGCACGGCGGCGTCGCGCGGCGCGAGCCGGTCGGGCATGCCGAGCACCGGGTGGGCGCCGGCGCCGAAGGTCGTCAGCGCGTCCCGGGCGACGCCGGCGAACGGGTAGGCGGTCGAGGCGAAGGCCAGGCCGACGGCGTCGAGCACGAGGTGGCGCGCCCGCTCGAGGACCTCGTCCGGCACGTCGGCGGGATCCAGTGCCGCGGCGAACTCCGCGACCCGTCCCGCGGCAGCCGTGCGGGTGGGGCTCTCCAGCGACACGAACGCACCCTCTCGATCGGTGATCGGCCTCACAGGACCATACGTCAGACGTTTAGGACGCGGAAGGGGGCGCCTGCCGGTGGTGCGCGGTGCGCTCCTGGAACACGCGCGCGGCCCACAGCGCGGTGCCCTCCCGGTGGGGCGGGGCGACGAGCTGCGCGGACACCGGGCAGCCGTCGGGCGCGAGGCCCGTCGGCACCGCCAGGCCGGGTGCGCCGGTGAGGTTGCCGAGCATCGTCGAGCGCGACTGCGCGGCGTAGAGCGGGAACTCCTCGCCGTCGACGACGACCGTGCCGTCCGGCAGCCGGGGCGCGGTCGAGGGACACGTCGGGACGACGAGCAGGTCCGCGTCCGCGAACACGGCGTCCAGCTCGCGCTGCAGCTCGACGCGGAACTGCAGCGCGCGCAGGTAGTCGACGGCCGGGGTGACGATGCCCTGGCTGATGCGCCGGACGACGACCGGGTCGTAGGTGTCCCACCGGTCGGCGTCAACGCGGTGCAGCGTGGCCGCCTCGGTGAACACGATCTGGTAGCCGATCGGCAGCGCGTCGCCCGCCGAGGGCACCTCGCCGGGCACGACCTCGGCGCCGGCGGCGACCAGCTCGTCGACGAGGTGCGCGACGCCCGCGCGGACCGCGGTGTCGCAGAGCTCGGTGAACGCGCCGCCGGGCACGGCGATGCGCAGGCCGGCGAGGTCGGGGCGCGCCGGGACCTCGAGCGGGGGCAGCGGCGTGCTGCGCGGGTCGGCGCCGTCGGGGCCGCGCAGCACCGCGAACAGACGCTCGGCGTCGCGGGCGCTGCGCGCGATCGGGCCGACGGTCTCGGTCGTCCAGGACAGCGGGAAGACGCCGGTGCGCGGGATCGCGCCGGCGGTCGGTTTGAGCCCGGTGAGCCCGCACCACGCCGAGGGCAGGCGCACCGAGCCGCCGACGTCGGTGCCGAGCGCGCACGGGACGGCGCGCGCGGCGACGGCGGCCGCGGAGCCCGTCGACGAGCCGCCCGCCCAGCGCCCGGGGTCCCAGGGGTTGCGGACGGGGCCGAAGCGGGGCGGGTGCGGCCCGCCCACGGCGAACTCGGTGGTCGCGTCCTTGCTGACCGGGATCGCCCCGGCCTCCTCGAGGCGCCGCACGACCGTGGCCGAGGCGCTCGCGGGCTCGTCGCCGTGGTTCCAGGAGCCGTGCGTCGTCGGGACACCGGCCACGTCGATGACGTCCTTGACCCCGAACGGTACGCCCTCGAGCGGCCGCGCGGTGCCGTCGGCCCAGCGCCGGGCGGATGCGGCGGCGGCCGCACGGGCGCGCTCGTCGAGGACGCGGATCGTGCAGTTGTAGGCCGCGTGGGCCTTCTCCAGGCAACCCAGGGCCTCGTCGACGGCCTCGACCGGCGTGGTGCGGCCCGCGGCGTAGGCGCCGAGCAGGTCGGTGAGGTCGTTCACGGGCGGACCCATGCGTCGCCGTGGGCCGGGTCGGCGGCACCGTCCGCGGGCAGGGGGCGGGCGCGCAGGCGGGCGACCGCGGTCTCGGCGCCCACCACCGCCGCGCGCAGCGCCGCCACCGTCTCCTCGTCGACCGTGAAGCCGAGGCGGGCGGCGAGCGCGGCCAGCTCCTCGGCGCCGGGGACGGCGTCGGTCGTCCCACCCTCCCCGCTCACCCGATCGTCGCCTTCCCCGCGAGCAGCGACCGCGCGACGACGGTGCCGAGCATGTCGTTGGTGCCCTCACCGATCGACATCAGCGGCGCGTCGCGGTAGAGCCGCTCGACCTCGAACTCCGTCGAGTAGCCGTAGCCGCCGTGGATGCGCATGGCGTCGGTGGCGCACTCCAGCGCCGCGTCCGACGCGAAGATCTTCGCCATGCCCGACTCGGTGTCCATCCGCACGCCCTCGTCCATGCGCGACGCCGCCCAGTACGTCATCAAGCGGGCGGCCTGCAGCTTCACCGCGATGGCCGAGAGCCGCAGCTGCACGGCCTGGAAGTCGCCGATCGGCTGCCCGAACGCGGTGCGCTCGCGGGCGTAGGACAGCGCCTCCTCGTAGGCCCGCTGGGCGATGCCGACCGAGCGCGCCGCGATGTTGACCCGCCCCGTCTCCAGCGACGACAGCGCCTGCTGCAGCCCGCGCCCCTCGACCCCGCCGAGCAGCTGGGACGCCGGCACCCGCACGTCGTCGAGCACCACCTCGCACGACTCGGTGCCCTTGTAGCCGAGCTTGCCCATGTCCTTCGTGATCTCGAGCCCGGGAGAGCCGGCCTCGACGAGCAGCATGCTCATGCCGCGGTGCGGCGGCGACGCCGACGGGTCGGTCTTCACGAGCACCGGCAGCGGGTCGGCGTGCCGGGCGTTCGTGATCCACATCTTGGTGCCGCGGACGACGTAGTCGTCGCCGTCCCTCGTCGCCGTGGTCGTGATGCTCTGCAGGTCGGTGCCCGCGCCCGGCTCGGTGAGCGCGATCGCGGTGCGCCGCTCCCCCGTCGCGAGCTCGGGCAGGTAGCGCTGCTTCTGCTCCTCGGTGCCGTGGCGGGCGATCATCCAGCACGACACCGAGTGGCTGCCGAGGATGCCGGCGATGCCCATCCAGCCGCGCGAGATCTCCTCGAAGGTCAGGGCGAACGACACGGTGTCGGCCTCGAGCCCGCCCCACTCCTCGGGCACGGCCAGGCCGAACAGGCCGAGCTTGCGCATCCCCTCGACGATCTCCGTCGGGTAGCGGCCCTCGTGCTCCCAGTCGCGGGCGACCGGCACGATCTCGCGGTCGACGAACGACCGCAGCGTGTCCCGGAAGAGCCGCTGCTCGTCGCTGAGGCGGAAGTCCATCAGGGTGCCCCTTCGCCGGTACCGAACGCGCCCGCCGCCCGCAGGGCGGCCAGGCGCTCGTCGTCGTAGCCGATCCCGCGCAGCACGGACTCGGTGTGCTCGCCCATCGCCGGTCCGCCGCGGACGGCCGGGGTGTCGTCGCCGGGCGGGCCCACGCGCACCGGCGAGCGCAGCGACCGGACGGTCCCCCAGTGCGCGTGCTCGGTCTCGGCGACGAGGCCGCGGGCGACGGTGTGCTCGTCGGCGAGGGCCTCGCCGACGTCGTGGATCGGGGCGCACGGGATGCCGGCGGCCTGCATCGCGGCGATCCAGGTGGCGACGTCCCGGCCGCGGAACAGCTCCTCGAGCAGCGGGACGAGCACGTCGCGGTGCCGGTCGCGGTCGCGGAAGGTGATGAACCGGGGGTCGGCGGCGAGGTCCGGCTGCTCGAGCACGACCGTCAGGCGCTGCCAGAACTTCTCCTTCGCGCACCCGACGACCAGCCACCCGTCGGCCGCCTCGAACGCCTGGAACGGCACGAGCGACGGGTGCGCGGAGTGGTGCGTGCGCGCCGGCGTGTAGCCCTCGGTGAGGTGCCACGTCGCCGGGTAGGTCAGCAGGCTGACCGCGGTGTCGTAGAGCGACAGGTCGCAGTCGGTGCCGACGCCGTCGCGGCGCGCGGCGTGGATGCCGGCCAGCAGCGCGATCGCCGCGACGAACCCGCCGCTGTAGTCCACGAGCGACAGGCCCGCCTTCTGCGGCGCCCCGCCCGGCTCGCCCGTCAGCGACATCCAGCCGCCCAGGGCCTGGAGCACGTAGTCGTAGCCCGGCTCGGTGGCGCGTGGGCCGGTCATCCCGAAGCCGGTCAGCGAGCAGCAGACGATGCGCGGGTTGACCTCCTTGAGGTCCTCGTACCGGATGCCGAGCTTCGCCGGCACGTCGCCGCGCAGGTTCGAGTAGACGGCGTCGGCGGTGCGCACGAGGTCGTGGAACACCTCGCGCCCGGCCGGGGTGCGGATGTCGAGCAGCACCGACGACTTGTCCTTGTTGAACGACTCGAAGAACAGCGAGTCGCCGTCCTGCGCGTACGGCGGGACGTAGCGGCCGACGTCGCCGCCCGACGTCGGGTCCTCGATCTTGATGATCTCCGCGCCCAGCTCCGCGAGGTGCATCGACCCGAACGGGCCCGCGCCGTACTGCTCGAGCGAGACGATGCGGACGTCCTCGAGCGGCCTCATCGCTGGTTCTCCGGCGACTCGTTCTCCAGCGACTCGTTCTCCAGCGACAGGGGCACCGCGGCCTGCGGGAAGTGCGACGCCGCCCGCGGGGCGTCGCGGCGGTGCACGTAGAAGGCGCGCTTGAACGTCAGCACCTCGACGCCGTCCTGGTTGAGCCCGCGGCTGCGCACGCGCACGATCCCGGCGTCCGGGCGGCTCGTGCTCCCGCGCGTCTCCAGCACCAGCGACTCCGACCAGAGCGTGTCGCCGGCGAACACCGGGTTCGTCAGGCGCAGCTCGTCGATGCCGAGGTTCGCGAACGCGTTCTGGCTGGTGTCCGACACCGACTGCCCGAGCACGATCGAGATCGTCAGCGGCGACGCGACGATCATCCGGCCGAACTCGGAGTCCGCGCCGACCTGCGCGTTGAAGTGCGCCTGGTTCGTGTTCATCGTCAGCAACGTGAACCAGGTGTTGTCCGTCTCGGTGATCGTCCGGCCCAGCGGGTGCTGGTAGACGTCCCCCACGGTGAAGTCCTCGAAGAAGCGGCCCTGCCAGCCCGCGACGACGGCCATACCCGGACGCTAAAGGTCTGACGTATCGCGCCACAAGCACCCGGCGACCGTCTACGCTGACGCCGTGCCACCGCAGCCGCCCGCCGCGACGCCGGGGACGGCGCCCGTCGCCCACCTCCGGGTGCAGCGCGTGCGGCCCGCGTACCGCCAGGTCGCCGACGAGCTCCGCACCCAGATCCTCGCCGGCACCCTCCCCGCGGGCACGCGGCTGCCCAACGAGGGCGAGCTCGGGCGCGCGTTCGGGGTCAGCCGCAGCACGGCGCGCGAGGCGCTGCGGGTGCTGTCGAGCCAGCACCTCGTCGAGACCCACCGCGGCGTCCAGGGCGGCACGTTCGTCAGCGAGCCGGACCCGGCGCGCGTCGTCGAGGACGTCGGCAGCGCCCTCGGCGTGCTCGTCATGACGCCGCAGCTGCACGTCAGCGACCTGCTCGAGGCGCGCCTCCTGCTCGAGCCGGCCGCCGCCCGCCTGGCCGCGCAGCGCGCCGACGCCGAGACGGTCGAGGCCGTGCGCAACGCCGCCGCCGCGCACCGCGACGCCCGCGACCCCAGCGGCTTCGTCGGCCACCTCGACTTCCACACCACGCTGCTCATGGCCACCGGCAACCTCATGCTCACGCTCATGGGCCAGCCCGTGAACGACGTGCTGCGCACCCGCCTGCGCCGCGAGGGCGTCGAGGCCCACGAGTGGGACAAGGTCGACGCCTGCCACCGCGAGATCGCCGAGCACGTCGCCGAGGGCCGCGCCGACGACGCCGAGGCGGCCATGCGCGACCACCTCGTCGAGCTGCGCGGCCTCTACGAGCGCGAGGGGTTCTGGACGTGACCGCGCCGTCGCCCGTGGCGGCGGCCCTGCCCTCCCTCGACGGGCGCACGTTCGTCGGGGTCAGCAACACGGGCGACGGCGAGGTGGACGACGCCACTGTCTTCACCTACCACGAGCGCGACGGCCTGCTCTGGGCCGAGTACGCCGGCGGGACGATCACGCTCGGGCGGCTCGCGGGCACGCGTCAGGGCGACGTCCTCGACTTCCGGTACGTCCACGTGTCGCAGGACGGGTCCACGAGCTCCGGGCACTGCCGCGCCGAGCTCGAGCAGCTGCCGGACGGGCGGCTGCGCTCCTACGAGACATGGCAGTGGGAGTCGCGTCCCGGCGCGGGACGCAGCGTCGTCGAGGAACGTCGTTGAGGTCCCGGCGGCTGGGGGCTCCGGGCCGGTCGGATGCGTCGGAAACCGAAGCATCCGGGGCGACCGAGCCGACGGAGACGGGCCCTCGGCGATCGCTGGTTCACTTCTAGGACCACAAAGTTGCTAGACTGAGCGGCATGCTCATCATCGCCGGCCACATCGAGGTGGCGCCCGAACGCCGGGACGCGGTGGTCGCGACGCTCACCGACCTGGTCCGCCGGGCGCGGGCGGCGCCGGGCTGCCTCGACGTGGCGATCACCGCCGATCCCGCCGAGCCCGGGCGGGTGTACAACGTCGAGCGGTGGCGCTCCCGCGAGGACCTGGACGCCTGGCGGGCGGTCGCGCACGCGCCCGACCTCGGCACGCCGATCCTCGCCGACCACGTCCGCATGTTCGACGCGTCGAACGAGCGCAGCCCGTTCGCCTAGCTCGCCTGCCGGTACCCCGTCGACCGTCCGGGCGGGATGGACTCCAGCCACGAGGAGAAGCCGGTCAGCGCGTCGGCGCCGATCGCGAGCTCCCAGGTCGTCCCGCCGTCGCGGCAGGACAGCACCGAGCTGTTGGCCGGGTGCATCTCCCCCGGCAGCGGCGCGCGGCGGTCGACGATCTCGAGCCGCGTGCGGTCGAGCACCACGTTCGGCCCGGATCGCAGGCCGCTGATGCGGTACCAGCGGAACTCGTCGCCGCGGTAGCGGGCGAGCCCCGACCGCCAGCCGCCCAGGTCGCCGGTCGCCCGCGCCTCGCGCAGGGCGACGTCGACACCGCCGCGGCGCAGGATGCGGATGCGGCGCAGCAGCAGGAGACCGACGACGAGCAGCACCGCGAGCACCACGATGACCGCCAGCTCAGCGATCATCGCGGGACTCACCGGTGCTGCTCGCCTAGCCTCAGCGGTCCGGGTTCTCGCCGGCGGCCCGCAGACGGGCCCGGGCACGGGCGGCGGCCGCCGCCGTGTCGTCGTAGTCGTCGCCGCCGCCCTCGGCGCGCTGCAGCTCGTCGCGCGCCGCGGCCACGTCGATCTCGTCCGCCAGCTCGGCGAGCTCGGCGAGCACCGTCACCGACTCCGCCGTGACCGAGAGGAACCCGCCGAACACCGCGGCGTGGAACGGCTCCCCGTCGGCCGGGTCGATGCGCACCACGCCGGCCTCGTCGAGCGCGGCGATCATCGGCTGGTGCCCGGGCAGCAGACCGATGTCGCCCTCGACCGTGCGGGCCGAGACGAAGTTCGCCTGGCCCGACCACAGCCGCTTCTCGACGCCGACGATGGCGACCTCCATCTCGGCCATCAGGACGAGTACTTCTTGATGTTCGCCTCGACGTCGTCGAGACCACCGCTCATGGCGAACGCCTGCTCGGGCGCGTTGTCGTACTCGCCCTTGGTGATCTTGTCGAACGCCTCGACGGTGTCCTTGACGTCGACGAACGAGCCGGGCTCGCCGGTGAACTGCTCGGCGGCGTACATGTTCTGCCCGAGGAAGCGCTCGATCCGGCGCGCGCGGGCGACGGTGAGGCGGTCCTCCTCGGAGAGCTCGTCGATGCCGAGGATGGCGATGATGTCCTGCAGGTCGTTGTAGCGCTGCAGGATGCGGATGACCTCGCGGGCGACCCGGTAGTGGTCCTCGCCGACGTACTGCGCGTCGAGGATCGTCGAGGTCGAGGTCAGCGGGTCCACGGCCGGGAAGATGCCCTTGGCGAACACCGACCGCGAGAGCTCGGTGGTGGCGTCGAGGTGGGCGAACGTGGTGGCCGGCGCCGGGTCGGTGTAGTCGTCGGCGGGCACGTAGATCGCCTGCATCGAGGTGATCGAGCGGCCGCGCGTCGAGGTGATGCGCTCCTGCAGCTCGCCCATCTCGTCGGCCAGGGTCGGCTGGTAGCCCACCGCCGAGGGCATGCGGCCCAGCAGCGTCGAGACCTCCTGGCCGGCCTGCGTGAACCGGAAGATGTTGTCGATGAACAGGAGCACGTCCTGCTCCTGCACGTCGCGGAAGTACTCCGCCATCGTCAGCGCGGACAGCGCGACGCGCATGCGGGTGCCCGGCGGCTCGTCCATCTGCCCGAACACGAGCGCGGTGTCCTTGAGGACGTCCGCCTCGCCGAGCTCGACCCAGAGGTCGTTGCCCTCACGGGTGCGCTCACCGACGCCGGCGAACACCGAGGTGCCACCGAAGTTGCGGGCGATGCGCTGGATCATCTCCTGGATGAGCACCGTCTTGCCGACGCCCGCACCGCCGAACAGGCCGATCTTGCCGCCCTGCACGTAGGGGGTGAGCAGGTCGACGACCTTGAGGCCGGTCCAGAGCACCTCGGTCTTGCCCTCGAGCTCCTCGAACGGCGGCGGGTCACGGTGGATGCCCCAGCGCTCGGCGTCCGAGGCGTAGCCCGGCTCGTCGAGGCAGTCGCCGAGGGTGTTGAACAGGTGGCCCTTGACGACGTTGCCGACGGGCACCGAGATCGGCCCGCCGGTGTTCGTCACGTCCTGGCCACGCACCACACCGTCGGTGGGCTGCATGGAGATCGTGCGCACCTGGCCGTCACCGAGGTGCTGGGCCACCTCGAGCGTCAGCTTCTTGGTGTTGTCGCCGAGCGTGACCTCGATGGTCAGCGCGGTGAAGAGGTCGGGCACCTCGCCGCGCGGGAACTCCACGTCGACGACGGGCCCGAGGATGCGGGTGATGCGACCGGGAGCACCGTGCGAGCCGTTCTGCTCGGTGCCCGCGGCTGCCTCATTGGCGGCGGTGGACTGGGTCATCGTCAGCTCCCCTACTCGGCGAGGGCGTTGGCGCCGCCAACGATCTCGCTGATCTCCTGCGTGATCTGGGCCTGGCGGGCCTGGTTCGCCTCCCGGGTCAGGTTGTCGACCAGGTCGTTGGCGTTGTCGGTGGCCGCCTTCATGGCGCGCTGCCGGGCCGCCGACTCCGACGCCGCGGCGTCGAGCAGCGCCGCGAACACCCGCGCGCGGAGGTACTTGGGCATAAGCCGGTCGAAGAGGACCTCGGGCTCCGGCTCGAACTCGTACTCGGCCTGCCGCTCCTCGGAGTCCGAGGAGGAGGACTCGTCCGCGTCGTCCGGGGACTCCTCCTCGAGCACCAGCGGGGCGATCTGCCGGGAGGTGACGCTCTGGCTCGCGACCGAGGTGAACGCGGTGAACACCACGTGCAGCTCGTCGACGCCGGCCAGGCCCTCGGCGTCCTGTGGCGGGACGAAGGACGCGGCCCGGGAGGACCCGCCCTCTGAGCCCTCGCCGGAGCCGGACCCGTCACCCGAGCCGCCGCTCGCCCCGCCCGAGCCCTGCCCGTCGTCCTCCGACGGGCGCTGGACCGTCTCGTCGCCGCCGGTGAGGAAGCAGGCGGTCAGCACGTCCGCGGCGTGGGCGGCGTTGCCGTAGTCCGGCACCTCGGAGAAGCCGGTCCACTGGCCGGACATCTCGCGGTTGCGGAACCGGAAGTACGCCACGCCCTTGCCGCCGATGACGAACAGCGACGGCTCCTTGCCGTCGTTCGACAGCTCGCGCATGACCCGCTCGGCCTCGCGCAGCACGTTGGCGTTGTAGCCGCCGCACAGGCCGCGGTCACTGGTGACGACGAGGACGCCCGCGCGGCTCGGCTCCTCGCGGGCCTCGAGCAGCGGGTGGTCGCTGGCCCCGGCCTTCGCGGCGGTGGTCAGGACGTGGGTGAACTCGTCGGAGTACGGCCGCGCCGCATGGACACGTGCCTGCGCCTTCGCGATGCGCGAGGCCGCGACCATCTCCATCGCCTTGGTGATCTGGGCGATGTTCTTGGTCGACCGGATGCGCCGTCGCAGGACGCGGAGGGATGCGGGCATGGGGCCTTAGCTCCCGGAGCCCTGGGAGGAGCCCTGCGAGGAGCTCTGGGCCGGGCTCTTCTCGGCCTGCTCGGACGAGTTCGACGACGCGTCGGTGGACTCGTCCGAGGACGCCTCCTGCGGGCCCTCGTCGGAGTCGGTCCCGGACTCGCTCTCGCCGAACAGCTCGCCGGTGCCGCCGTCGTCGGCGACGCCCTCGCCCGATCCCGTCGCGAACTGCTCCTTGAACTCGGAGACGGTCTTGGTCAGCCGCTCCTCGTTCTCGTCCGAGAGCTGCCCGGTGTCGCGGATCTCCGAGAGCACCCCGCCATCGCGGCGGACGTGCTCGAGGAACTCCGTCTCGAAGCGGGCGACGTCCTCGACCGGCACCGAGTCGAGGTGACCACGGGTGCCGAGGAAGATCGACACGACCTCCTCCTCGACCGGGTACGGCTCGCCGGAGCCCTGCTTGAGCAGCTCCATGAGGCGGGCGCCGCGGTCGAGCTGCGCCTGGCTGGTGGGGTCGAGGTCCGAGCCGAACGCCGCGAACGACTCGAGCTCGCGGTACTGGGCCAGGTCGACGCGCAGGCGCCCGGCGACCGAGCGCATCGCCTTGACCTGCGCCGACCCACCGACGCGCGACACCGAGTTCCCGACGTTCAGCGCGGGCCGCTGGCCCTGGTTGAACAGGTCGGCCTCGAGGAAGCACTGGCCGTCGGTGATCGAGATGACGTTCGTCGGGATGTAGGCCGCGATGTCGCCGCCCTTGGTCTCGACGATCGGCAGACCGGTCAGCGAGCCAGCGCCGAGGTCGTCGTTGAGCTTCGCGCAGCGCTCGAGCAGCCGCGAGTGCAGGTAGAAGACGTCGCCCGGGTAGGCCTCGCGGCCCGGCGGGCGCCGCAGCAGCAGCGAGATCGCGCGGTAGGCCTCGGCCTGCTTGGACAGGTCGTCGAAGACGATGAGGCAGTGCTTGCCCTGGTACATCCAGTGCTGCGCGATCGCGGAGCCGGCGTACGGGGCGATGTACTTGAAGCCCGCGGGGTCGGAGGCGGGGGCGGCGACGATGGTCGTGTACTCCATCGCGCCGGCGTCCTCGAGCGACTGGCGGACACCGGCGATCGTGGTGCCCTTCTGGCCGATCGCGACGTAGACGCAGCGGACCTGCTGCTCCGGGTCGCCGGTCTCCCAGGCCTCGCGCTGGTTGATGATCGTGTCCGTGCAGACCGCGGTCTTGCCGGTCTTGCGGTCACCGATGATCAGCTGGCGTTGGCCGCGGCCGATCGGGGTCATGGCGTCGATGGCCTTGATCCCGGTCTGCAGCGGCTGCTTGACCTCCTTGCGCTGCACGACCGAGGCGGCCTGCAGCTCCATCTCGCGCTCGCCCTCGGACTCGATCTCGCCGAGCCCGTCCATCGGCTGGCCGAGCGGGTCGACGACGCGGCCCATGAACCCGTCGCCGACCGGGACGGAGAGCACGCGCCCGGTGCGCGTGACCTGCTGCCCCTCCTCGATGGTCTCGTAGTCACCGAGGATGACGACGCCGATCTCGCGCTCCTCGAGGTTCTGGGCCAGGCCCAGCACCCCACCGGGGAACTCGAGGAGCTCGTTCGTCATCGTCGAGGGCAGACCCTCGACGTACGCGATGCCGTCACCCGTCGAGGTGACGATGCCGACCTCCTGACGGGTCGAGTCCGCGGAGTACGAGGACACGTAGTCCTCGATCGCGCTACGGACCTCGTCGGAGGAGATGGTCAACTCGGCCATGGCTTCCGCTCTCGCTAGTCGTTAGGGGTCACGTGTCGGTGGGCCCGGCCGGGGTCGGCCGAACCGGCTGTCATCCCAGTCTCCGGCCGAGTTCGTCGAGCCGTCCGGCCACACTGCCGTCGATGACCTCGTCCCCCACCTGGATCACGAGACCACCGACCAGGGCGGGGTCGACCTCGAGGTGCAGGGTGATGTCCCGACGGTAGATGCGCGTGAGGGCATCGGCCAGTCGTCGTTGCTGCTGGTCGGACAGGGCGATCGGGGACCGGACGGTCGCGACGGAGCGCTCGCGGCGCTCGGCGGCGAGCTCGGCCAGGCGCTCGAGGCCCTGGGCGATCCCCCGGCCCGTGGGGTGCGCCACGAGCTGCGCGGCGAGCTTGCGGGTGGTGGTCTCGGTCCGGTCGGCGAGGAGCCGGTCCAGCACCTGCTGCTTGCCCTCGGCGTTCGCGGCCGGATCGGCGAGCAGGCGCTCGAGGTCGGGCTCCGCGGCGACGATGCGGCCGAGCCGGAACAGCTCGTCCTCGACGGCGTCGAGGCGCCCGTCCCGCTCGGCCGAGACCAGCAGGGCCTCGCGGGCGACGATGCGCAGGCCGTCGACCAGGTCGTCGGGACGCGACCACGCCGACGACACCGCCGTGCGCACGACGTCGGCCGTGGCGGAGGTGACCTGCTGGTCGACCAGGCGCGACGCGAGGCCCTCCCGGTCCTCCGCGGAGCGCGACGAGTCGGCCAGCGTGCGGCGCAGGACGGGCTCGCGACGCAGGAGGTCGGCGACCGCGTCGAGCTGGTCGGCCACCGTCTGCAGGTCGCCCGCCGACGCCTGCCCCGTCGCCTCGCCGAGCCGGCGGCGCGTGGCCTCCAGCGCGTCGCGGCTCGCCGCGTGGAAGTCGGCCAGGATGCCCGTCGAGGACGTCACGACTGCGCTCCGTTCCCCTGGGTGGGCGTGGTCGACGGGCCGGCCGGGCCGGCCGTCCCGAACGCCGCCGACGTGGCGGACCGGCCGGACCCGTCGCCGGACGCGTCGGCAGGCCCGTCGCCGGACCCGCCCATGGCCTCGAGCTCGTCGAGGAAGCGGTCGACGCTCTGTCCGCGGCTCGCGTCGTCGGACAGCGCCGACTCGACGATGCGCCGCGACAGCTCCACCGACCGGCGCCCGGTCTCGGCCCGCAGCTCCGCGATCGCGCGCGACCGCGAGGCCTCGAGCGACTGCCGGCCCTGGCCCTTGATCCGCTCGGCCTCCTCGGCCGCACGGTTGTCCATGTCCTGCCCGATGCGCTCGGCATCGGCCCGGGCGTCGTCCCGGATCCGCGCGGTCTCGTCGTCGACGCCGGCCAGCCGCTGGCGGTTGCGGGCGAGCTCGGCCTTGGCGTCGGCCTCCATGGCCTCCGCCCGCGCGATGCCCGACTCGATCTGCTTCTTCGTGTCCTCGTGCGAGGAGACCAGGTTCGGCCAGGCGTACCTGTAGAGCACGTAGATGAGCAGCGCGAACGCCACCAGGCCGACGATGATCTCCGCGGTGTGCGGCAGCGTCGCGTAGGGCTTGCCGGCCGGCTGTTCCTCGGCCAGCAGCTGGGTCAGGCTCATCGGTTCACCTCCCGCCCGTGCGGTGTCGACCGGTCAGGGGGAATCAGATGGCGAACGCGAGGACCAGACCGATGATGGCGAGCGCCTCGGAGAGGGCGAAGCCGATGAACGCGATGGTCTGCAGCTGGCCACGGGCCTCGGGCTGGCGCGCCACGCCGTTGATGAACGCCGCGAAGACGATGCCGACGCCGATACCGGGGCCGACGGCGGAGAGGCCGTAGCCGACCATGTTGAGGCTGCCCTGAACCATGAGGGGTTCCTTTCCGGTGTTCGTTCTGGGATCGGGGAGGAGGCGCCGGTGGTTGCGGCGACTAGTGCTCGTCGGCCAGCGACGCACCGATGTACGACGCGGTGAGGATCGTGAAGATGTAGGCCTGCACCACCTGGATGAAGGCCTCGAAGAACGTCATGACGATCGCGAAGGCGAACGCGAACGGCGACAGGACGTTCAGCACGAGCGAGTCCGCGACGGTGAGCATGTACTCGCCGCCGAAGATGAAGACCAGCAGCAGCAGGTGGCCGGCCAGCATGTTGCCGAACAACCGCAGCGAGAGCGTGACGGGACGCAGGATGAAGTTCGAGAGGAACTCGATCGGGGTCAGGATCACGCGGACCCAGCCCGGCACGCCCGGCGGCCAGGTCTGGAGCTTGATGTAGCCGCCGAACCCCTGCTTGCGGATGCCGACGTAGTTGTAGATCACCCAGGTCACGGCGGCGAGCGCGTACGCCATGCCGGGGTGGGAGAACGTCGGGAACTGGATGAACGGGAAGATCCCGAACACGTTGTTCACGAGGATGAACGCGAAGAGCGCCACCAGGTACGGGACGTACTTGCGGAAGTCCGGGCCGATGTTGTCGCGCGCGATCTGGTCGCGGACCAGGCCCTGGAACTTCTCGGCGAGGAACTGCATGCGTCCCGGGATGATCGACGGCGCCTTCGTCGCCACGGCGAAGAACCCGTAGACGATGAGCGCGGCGAGGATCAGCTGGATCGAGGGCTTGTCGAACCACTCGAGGACCGGGACGCCCTCGAAGATGGGCGGGATGTTGAAGTCCTCGACGCCGGGCGCCTTGAAGCCCTCCGCCGGGGTGCCGGGCGGGACCGGCGGCGCCGGAGCCTGCGTCCACAACGACGAGATCACCCGTGCTGCTCCTTCCGGTCCTCCGGGCCGGCGGGTCCACCGGGGCGAGGGGGGTCGGGGGGGACGTAAAGGTATCGGATGTAGATCAACGCGAAGGAGGCAGCCCCACCGGCCAACAGACCGATGAGGAGGAACCACCGCGTCTCGAGCAGGGCGTCGAGTACCCATCCCAGCCCGCCGAACACCAGGAATCCGGTGATCAGGTGGGAGAGGACCGTCCATGCCTCCGACGGCGAGTGGTCGGACCCCTGCGCGGGGGTGCGTCCCGCATCTCCGCGGAGGCTGTCCTGCGCCATCGAGGCGCACCATATCAGCAGGTTCGTCACAGTCCACTACGGGTCGTCGGAGGCCACACCCCTGGTCGGGGGACCGTGACGCGCCCGGTCAGACCGCGATGGTGGGTCCGGGCTTGCGGGCGTACGCGATGACCTCGCCGACGATGAAGGCGATCGCCGTCGGCCCCAGCGCGAGCGCGGCGATGCGGGTGTCGACGACCTCGAGCGCCTGCAGCACCAGGAAGACCACGAGCAGCAGGCCGAGCTTGCCCATCATGCTCACGAGCGCCGCGGCCATGACGACCATCGGGTCGGCGGCCGCGGTCCAGCGCATCACCAGCGGCCCGAGCGAGCAGACGCCGATGACGACGACCGCGCCGACGACGGCCGCGACCACCCCGGTGACGCCCGCGAGCAGGCCCGCGACCACCGCGGCGAGCACGGCGACGACGACCGCGGGCCACAGGCCCCCGCGCAGCATGGCGCTGCTGGCCTCGAGGACCTGGGCGGTGGTCGCCGGGGTGGCGTGGGGCGTGCCCGCGGGGGTGGGGCGGGGGCTGTCGGCGCTGTTGGGGCTGTCGGGGCTGGTCATGGCGGGTCCTCGATCGGGTGGGGCGCGGGGAGCGCGGGGTCAGGCACGGGCGCGCAGGCGCGGCACGGCGGAGGCGAGCACGGCGACGAGCACGCCGGCGGTCACCATCCAGACCACCAGGAACGCGTTGTCGACGAGCGCGAGCGCGACCGCCCCGAACGCCAGCACGCCGGCCCACAGGTAGATGAGCAGCACGGCGCGGCGCTGGGAGTGGCCGATCTCGAGCAGCCGGTGGTGCAGGTGCATCTTGTCCGGCGCGAACGGGCTGGTGCCCGCGCGGGTGCGGCGGATGACCGCGAGCAGCAGGTCGAGCAGCGGCACGAAGACCACCGCGGCGACGACGATCAGGGGCGTGACCAGCGCGAGGGCGCCGGTGGCGCCGGTGGTCGAGTAGTTGGTGCGGCCCGACGCGGTGGTGGTGGCCGCGGCGAGCGTCAGCCCGATGAACATCGAGCCCGAGTCGCCCATGAACAGGCGCGCGGGCTGGAAGTTGTGGGGCAGGAACCCCGCGCACGCCCCGGCGAGGACCGCGGCGATGAGCGCGGGCGGGTAGGCGTTGACGTCGCCGCCCTGCTGGCCGAGGAGCCCGAGTGCGAACGCGCAGGTCGCGGTGGCGGCGATGGTGCCGATGCCGGCGGCGAGCCCGTCGAGGCCGTCGACGAAGTTCATCGCGTTGACCAGCAGGACGCACAGGAAGACGGTGATGAGCACGCCCTGGTCCTGGCCGAGCAGCAGCACCGAGCCGGTACTGCCGCCGGTGCCGCCCCAGGGCAGGTACACCGCGGTCCACTGCACGCCCATGAGCACGAGCACGCCCGCCGCGGTGGCCTGCCCGGCGAGCTTGGTCAGCGCGTCGAGGCCGAACCGGTCGTCGAGCGCCCCGACCACCACGATCACCCCGCCCGCGACGAGCACGGCGACGGTCTCGTTCGAGTAGTCGAAGGCGCGGCGCAGCACCGGCAGCTGCGAGGCGACGAACACGCCCCCGACGACGCCGAGGTAGATGGCGACGCCGCCGAGGCGCGGGATCGGGATGGTGTGCACGTCGCGCCCGCGCGGGACGGCGATCGCCCCGACGCGCAGCGCGAACCGTCGGACCAGGCCGGTCAGCAGGTACGTGACGACCGCGGCGGACAGCCCGACCAGGAGGTACTCCCGGATCGGCAGCCCCATCGGGGCGAAGTCCGGTGACGGGCCCACGGAGTCCGAGGGTAGACCCAGCGCCACCCGCGAAGCGGTCAGGGGAGCACGCCGATGGGGGAGCCGGGCCGTGTCGGGGCTTACCGGGCGTACGCGGGGAACCGCGACACGAGGTTCCCGACCTCCTCGCGCACGTCCGCGAGGGTCTGCTTGCCCGACTCGGAGGTCTCGTCGGCGGTCACCGCGGAGGCGATGAGACGCGCGACGTCGCCCATCTCGTTCTCGGTCATGCCCTGCGTGGTGATCGAGGGCGAGCCGACGCGAATGCCCGACGCGGTCATCGGCGGCTGGGGGTCGTACGGGATCGCGTTCTTGTTCAGCGTGATCCCGGCCAACCCGCTGCGGGCCTCGGCCTCCTTGCCGGTGACCCCGAGCGGCTGCAGGTCGAGCAGGGCGAGGTGGGTGTCGGTGCCGCCCGAGATCGCGCGCATGCCCTGGGACTCGAGCGCGGAGGTGAGCGCCTGCGCGTTCGCGATGACCTGGCGCGCGTAGCGCTGGTAGTCCTCGGTGGCGGCCTCGGCGAGCGCGACGGCCTTGCCGGCCACCGCGTGCATGAGCGGGCCGCCCTGCAGGAACGGGAACACGGCCTTGTCCAGCGCCTTCGCGTGCTCGGCCTTCGAGACGAGCATGCCGCCCCGGGGGCCGCGCAGGACCTTGTGCGTCGTGAAGGTGACGACGTCGGCGTACGGGACGGGGCTGGGGATCGCCTTGCCGGCGACGAGGCCGATGAAGTGCGCGGCGTCGACCCAGAGGATCGCGCCGGCCTCGTCGGCGATGGCGCGGAACTTCTCGAAGTCGATGAGGCGCGGGTAGGCGGTGGCGCCCGCGACGATCATCTTCGGGCGGTGCTCGAGGGCCAGGTCGCGCACCTGGTCGTAGTCGATGAGCCCGTCGTCCTCGCGGACGGTGTAGGGCACCGGCTCGAACCACTTGCCCGAGAAGCTGACCTTGGCGCCGTGGGTGAGGTGGCCGCCGTGGGGCAGGCTCATGGCCAGCACCTTGTCGCCCGGCTGGCAGAAGGCCGCGTACACCGCGAGGTTGGCGTTGGCGCCCGAGTGCGGCTGGAGGTTCGCGTGCTCGGCGCCGAAGAGGGTCTTCGCCCGGTCGATGGCGATCTCCTCGGCGCGGTCGACGACCTCGCAGCCGCCGTAGTAGCGCCGGCCGGGGTAGCCCTCGGCGTACTTGTTCGACAGCGTCGAGCCGAGCGCGGCGAGCACGGCGGGGCTGGTGAGGTTCTCGCTGGCGATGAGCTGGAGCCCTCCGCGCAGCCGGGCGAGCTCGTCGTCGACGACCTGGGCGATCTCGGGGTCGACGGCCTGGAGGGCGTCGTAGTCCGGGCCCCAGAAGTGCTGCGAGTCGGCTGCCATGTCGGCCCACGTTACCGGCCCTTCACCGGCGCGGGCTGCCCCCGTGGTAGCTAGCTCACAGGGTGACCGGGACGCCGACGACGCGGGACACGTCCTCGGCGCTCACCGCGCCCTCGCGGCGCAGGCGGGGCGTCTCGCCGGTGAGGTCGACGATCGTCGAGCCCACGCCGGACGCGCAGACCCCGCCGTCGAGGTAGACCTCCACGGAGTCCCCGAGCTGGTCACGGGCCTCCTGCACCGTCGTCGCGGGCGGCTGCCCGGAGACGTTCGCGCTGCTCTGGGCCATGGGCCCGACCTCGCGCAGCAGCTCGAGGGCCACCGGGTGCAGCGGCATCCGCAGCATCACGGTGCCGCGCGTCGTGCCGAGGTCCCAGGCGAGGCTCGGCGCATGGGGCAGGACGATCGACAGCCCGCCCGGCCAGAACGCCTCGACGAGGTCGCGCGCCACGGGCGGCACGGAGCCGACGAGCCCGTCGATGGTCGACCAGCTGCCGACGAGCACGCCCAGGGGCATGTCCGGGCCGCGGTGCTTGGCGGCGAGCAGGTCGGCGACCGCGCGGGCGTTGAACGCGTCCGCGCCGATGCCGTAGAGCGTGTCGGTCGGGATCACCACGAGCCGCCCCGCGCGGACGGCCGCGGCGGCGGCCGCCAGCCCCTGGGGTCGCAACGCGGGGTCCTCGCAGTCGTACACGGTCGCCACGGGGAGCGAGCCTAGGCCCGGTGCCCGACGGCCACGCGCGGGCGTCCCGCGAGATCGGTCAGGGTCCTGACCTCGGCGAACCCGGCGCCGGCGAGCACGTCGCGCACGGCGGCCGGGTGGGAGTCGTCGTGCTCGACCCCCACTGCTCCCCCGGGCCGCAGCAGCCGGTGGGCCAGGGCGGTGAGGGGGCGGATGACCGCGAGCCCGTCGGGCCCGGCGAACACCGCGCCGGCGGGGTCGGCGTCGACCTCGGGGGGCACGGCCACCCCGGTGGGCACGTAGGGCGGGTTGGCGACGACGAGGTCCACGGTCCCGTCGAGCCCGGCGAGGACCCCGGGGGCGGTGACGTCGGCGGCGTGCAGCACGACACCCGAGCCGGCGAGGTTGCGCTCCGCCCAGGGCAGCGCGCCGGGGTCGACCTCGACGGCGTGCACGGTCGCGGCCGGGCGTTCGCGGGCGATGGCCAGCGCCAGCGCGCCGGTGCCGGTACAGAGGTCGACGACGACGTCCGCGGGCTGCTCGAGCGCCCAGGCCAGCAGCGTCTCGGTCTCCGGCCGCGGCACGAACACCCCGGGGCCGACGGCCACCTCGACCGGGCCGAGCACCGCGGATCCGAGCAGGTGCTGGAGCGGCTCGCGGGCGGCCCGGCGCGCGACGAGGGCGTCGAGGGCCCCGCGCTGCGCCGCGTCGGGCGGGTCGGCGAGCGGCAGGCGCCCGCGCGGGACGCCGAGGACGTGGGCGACCAGCAGCTCCGCGTCGACCCGGGGCGAGGCGACCCCGGCCTCGGCCAGCCGCGCGGCGGCCGCCGTGACCAGGTCGCGCACGCTCAGGAGGAGGCCTCGTCGGCGGCGCGGGCCATCCGCTCGCTGCGATCGGCGGCGCGCAGGGCGTCGAGCACGCCGTCGAGGTCGCCGTCGAGGACCCGGTCGAGGTCGTGCGACTTGTACCCGATGCGGTGGTCGGAGATCCGGTTCTCGGGGAAGTTGTAGGTGCGCACGCGCTCGGAGCGGTCGACCGTGCGGACCTGGCTGCGCCGTTCCGCCGACGCCTGCGCCTGCTCGGCCTCGTCGGCCATGGCCTGCAGCCGACTGCGCAGCACCTCGAGGGCGCGCGCCTTGTTCTGCAGCTGCGAGCGCTCGTTCTGGCAGCTCACGACCACGCCGGTCGGCAGGTGGGTGATCCGCACCGCGGAGTCGGTGGTGTTGACGCCCTGCCCGCCCTTGCCCGAGGAGCGGAAGACGTCGACGCGCAGGTCCTTCTCGTCGATCTCGACGTCCGGGGCGTCCTCGGCCTCGGGGTAGACGAGCACCCCGGCCGCCGAGGTGTGGATGCGGCCCTGCGACTCGGTGACGGGCACGCGCTGGACGCGGTGCACCCCGCCCTCGTACTTCAGCCAGGCCCAGACGCCCTCGGGGTCGTTGCCCGGCGCGGTCACCGTGACGGTGACGTCCTTGAAGCCGCCGAGGTCGGACTCCGTCGCCGACAGGACCTCGACCCTCCAGCCGCGCCGCTCGGCGTAGCGGGAGTACATGCGCAGGAGGTCGCCGGCGAAGAGCGCGGACTCCTCGCCGCCCTCCCCGGACTTCACCTCGACGACGACGTCGTTCGCGTCGGCCGGGTCCCGGGGCACGAGCTGCTCGGCCAGGCGCGCGCGCAGCGCCTCGACGCGGCCCTCGATCTCGGTGGCCTCGGCGGCGAACGCCGGGTCCTCGCGGGCGAGCTCGCGGGCGTCGTCGAGGTCGGCCTCGGCGGCGCTGAGCTCACCCACCGTGGCGACGGTCGGCGACAGCGCCGCGTACCGGCGGCCCAGCGAGCGGGCGAGCGCGGCGTCGGCGTGCACGTCGGGGTCGGCGAGGCGTGCCTCCAGGCCCGCGTGCTCCTCGAGCAGCGCGGTGACCCCGGGTGACCGTGTCATTCCCTGGGTCGTCGAGTCCACCTGGTACGCCATCTCCCCTCCCCTCTGCTCAGCTCCCGGAACGGCACGACGCCCGCCGCCCCCGGCCGGGATCGGCGGGGACGACGGGCGTCGGAGGAGCTACTTGCGGCCGGCGCGCTTGCCGTACCGGGCCTCGAAGCGGGCCACGCGGCCACCGGTGTCCATGATCCGCTGCTTGCCCGTGTAGAACGGGTGGCACGCGGAGCAGATCTCGACGGTGATGTTGCCGCCCGGCTTGGTGCTACGGGTGGTGAACGAGTTGCCGCAGCCGCACAGCACCTGGGTCTCGTGGTAATCGGGGTGGATGCCGCTCTTCACGGATCGTGGTCCTCTCGCGTCGTGGTCGCCGGGTCCCCTCGGCGTCTCGCCGTCGTGGCTGGGGTGAACCGGAACCGGATGTGCGGGCCATTCTTCCAGGACCGCCCGCTGGTCCGTGCAACCGGCTCGGGGGGCCGGTTGTTCCCGGCTGGTCGAGCTGCCCTCAGGCGACGCGTGGCGCGACCACCTGCGCGTCCAGGCCCGCCGCCTCGGCGCCGTCGGCGTCGAGGAGCCACACGTACTCGTTCTTGAGCCGCGCGCCATCGCCTGCGAAGACGCCGGTCCGGAAGGGGTAGATGCCGACCGTGGGCGCGGTGCCCGGAGCGCCGGTGGCGACGGCGTGGTCGAGGTCGCGGTTGGCGCGGCGCATCGCGGCGAGCAGCCGGTGGGCGGCCGCGGCGGGGTCGGCGAGCGTGCGGCCCTCGGCGAGCTGCAGGGCCAGGTGCAGCTGCCGGTCGCCGGCGCGGTCCTCGTAGGAGATCACCCGGTGGTTCTCGACGGCGGCCACCAGCTCGGGGTCGCCGGCGACGGCGTCGCGGACCCCGTCGGGCGGGACGACGGCGCCGTTGTGGTCGACGGCGTGGTCGCTGCGCCCGTACTGCAGCAGCAGGGGCAGGTCGAGGACCCGCTCGTCGAGCACCTCGGTCAGGCCGGAGCGCCGCAGGACCGGGAGGACGTCGCGCATCCGCAGCACGTGCCCGCGGTCGTGGATGTTGTAGCGGATGCGGGGGTCGACGTTCTGCGGGCGCGTGATGGTGACGACCAGCTCGCCGGCCTCGTTCTCCTCGACGAGGTAGGCGTACGGGTTGAACTGGAAGATGTTGGGCAGCACGCCGTACTCGTCCTGCCGGGTCAGGGCGCTCGCGAGGGCCGGGTCGGCGGCGATCGCGCGGCGCAGGGCGATGGTGAACTCGGTCTCGACGGCGATGCTGATCTCCAGGTCGCTGGCGCCGTAGGCCCCGACGACCTTCCGTGCCCGGCGCAGGGTGTGGTCGCGCATCCCCTCGCTGATCCCCTCGCCGCCGAAGGCGCAGACCACGTCGTAGGCCGCCCAGTCCAGCCGGTCGTCGGAGAGCAGGCCCTTGAGGAAGGGCGGGTAACTGGTGATCACGTAGGTGTAGCCGGTGCCGAACTCCCGCATGGTGTTGATGATCTTGTCGCGGTCGGGCCCGCAGGACTTGATCGTCGAGACCCGGGTGAGGGCCGCGGTGACGTTCATGCCGGTCGCCCAGGCGCCGAGCGAGAAGGCGTTGATGACGAACACCGGGCGGTCGGGCGTCGCGTGCCGCAGGAAGCCGACGCGCAGCACCTCGCGGGAGGCGCGCCGCTCGATCGGCCCGCGGACCCAGCTGGTCGGGGTGCCCGTCGAGCCGGACGACTCGTCGACGACGACCCCGCGGCGCGGCAGCCGCCCGCCCACGCACCGCTCCGGGATCGGGTAGCGCGTGATGTACGAGCGCTTGTCGGTCTCGGGCAGCGCCGCGAAGGCCCGGTCCGCGCCGCGGCGGGGCAACGTCGTCGCCGCGCCCTGCTCGGCCAGGAAGCGCCGGTAGGCGGGCACGCGCCGGACGGTGCGGGCGAACGTGCGGTGGGCGCGGCGACGCCCGAGCCACCAGCGCAGCCGCTCGAACCCGGGAGCGAGGAGCAGGGCGTGGGTGCGGGGGAAGCGTCCGAGCAGGTCGACCAGGAGCTCCTGGCACCACCAGAGGAGCATCACCGGGCCACCGCCGGAGGGAGACGCAGCGCAGCGGAGCTCGACCCGTGCGGCACGTCGGTGTCGAGCAGCATCGCGTCCAGCCCGCGCCGCCAGGACCGCGGCGGCGTCTCGCCCGTGCCGTAGCGGAAGAGCATCCACGCCATCCGGCCGCCCGACTCGTCGATGCCGGTGCGCTCGACGAACGCGGCGTGCGAGCGCGGGTTGGTGATCACCGTGCCGAACGGGTGCAGGTCCACGCCGTGGCGGGTGAGGGCGAGCCAGACCCGCAGGAAGCAGCGCCCGGCCTCGACGTGGTCGGCCGGGGCCGTCGAACGGGCCGGTGAGCCAGCCCAGCTCGCGCACCCCGCGCATCGTCGAGAGGTAGACCCGGCGGACGAGGCCCCCGACGACGGGCAGGTCCCACAACCACCGGTGGCGCATCGCGATCCGCAGCAGCGGGCCGGGGATCAGCATCGTCTCGGCCGAGAGGCCGTCGCGGGTGGCGGCGGCCTGCCGCTTCGACGTGCGGAGCCAGGTGAGGATCTCCGCGTGCACGGCGTCGTCGCGCAGGTCGTCGAACAGCGTCTCCTGGTTGATGCGGATGAGGTCGTCGACGAGGTCCTGCTCGCCGGTGCGCCCGAACTCCTGGCCCATCCCGGCGGCGATCGCGGCGACCTCGTCGGTGGCCCGGGGGTCGACGGGGCGGCGGTCGTACGGACGGCGCGAGGTCCGGCGCCGGCGGAACGCCGCCCACTGCTCGCGCGCCTCCGCCGTGACCGGGACCGGCGTGAGCTCCAGGTGCCCGAGCGGGTGCTGGCGCTCCGGCGACGCGAAGTCCATCGCGTCGAGGCGCAGGTCCTCGCGGACCGCCCAACCGTGCGCCGCGGCCACCGTCGCCAGGGACTCGAGGAACACCCCGGCGCAGACGTGCGCGAACGGGATGCCGAAGTCCTCGGCGGGCAGGCCGCGGTCGAGGTCGTAGAAGAGGTCGGCGCGCCGGCCGTCGTGCACCCGCACGGTGATCGGCTGCGAGTTGTGCGGCGAGGGGTAGCGGCGCGCCTCGTCGAGGATCGCCGACCAGGGGCCGGGCAGGTCGGGAGCGCCGAGCTGGGCTGTCATGCCCTGGAGCCTCGCGGGCCGCGGGGGTCCGGCTCAGCCGTGGAACTACTCAACCCCGCCCGCAGCGAACGCGCTGTTCGGTGCTTCTAGGCGCACGAACGACGCGTTCGCTCGCCGCCGCGCCGTCGCCCGCTCGGCGCGAGCGGGGAGTTTGCGCGCCTAGAGGCAGCGAACAGCGCGTTCGCTACCTCCAGGCGCGCGCGATCGGTGTCTAGTCCTCGTCCTTGCCGGGCGTCGTCTTCGCGACCTGCATGAGGAACTCGATGTTCGTCCGGCTCTTGCGGAGCCGGTCGAGGACGAGCTCGATGGCCTGCTGGGAGTCCAGCGCGGCCAGCACGCGGCGCAGGCGGTGGGTCACCGCCATCTCGTCCGGCGAGAGCAGCAGCTCCTCCTTGCGCGTGCCCGACGGGTCGGGATCGATCGCGGGGAAGATGCGCTTGTCGGCGAGCTTGCGGTCGAGCTTGAGCTCGGCGTTGCCGGTGCCCTTGAACTCCTCGAAGATCACCGTGTCCATCGTCGACCCGGTCTCGACCAGGGCCGTCGCGAAGATGGTGAGCGAGCCGCCGTCCTCGATGTTCCGCGCGGCGCCGAGGAAGCGCTTCGGCGGGTAGAGGGCGGTCGAGTCGACACCACCGGACAGGATGCGCCCGGACGCCGGGGCCGCGAGGTTGTACGCGCGACCGAGGCGGGTGATCGAGTCGAGCAGCACCACGACGTCGTGACCCATCTCGACCAGGCGCTTCGCCCGCTCGATGGCCAGCTCCGAGAGCGAGGTGTGGTCCGACGGCGGCCGGTCGAAGGTCGAGGCGATGACCTCGCCCTTCACCGAGCGCTGCATGTCGGTGACCTCCTCCGGCCGCTCGTCGACGAGCACGACCATGAGGTGGACCTCGGGGTTGTTCGTGGTGATCGCGTTGGCGATCGCCTGCAGCACCATCGTCTTGCCGGCCTTCGGCGGCGAGACGATCAGCGCGCGCTGACCCTTGCCGACCGGCATGACCAGGTCGATGACGCGCGTGGTCAGCAGGTGCGGCTCGGTCTCGAGGCGCAGCCGCTCGTTGGGGTAGAGCGGCGTGAGCTTGGTGAACTCCGGGCGGCGCTTGGCCTGCTCGGGGTCGAGCCCGTTGATCGAGTCGATGCGGACGAGCGGGTTGAACTTCTGGCGGTTCTGCTCGCCCTCGCGCTGCTGGCGCACCTGGCCGGTGACCGCGTCACCGCGGCGCAGCCCGTGCTTGCGCACCAGCGACATCGACACGTAGACGTCGTTCGGCCCCGACGCGTAGCCCGAGGTGCGCACGAACGCGTAGTTGTCGAGGACGTCGAGGATGCCCGCGACCGGGATGAGGACGTCGTCGTCGCGGACCTCCGGCTCGCCGCCGCCCTGCCCGCGCTCGTTGCGCTCACCGCGGTCGTTGCGGTTGCGACGACGGTCGCGGAAGCGGCGGCCGCGGCGACGGCCACCGCCGTCCTCGTCGTCGTCCTCGTCGTCGCGCTGGTTGGTCTGCTGCTGACCGCCCTGCTGACGGTCCTGCTGACGGTCCTGCTGGTTGCGGCCGCCCTGCCCGTTCTGCTCCGGCCGGCCGCCCTGCTGACGGTCACCCTGCTGACGGTCACCCTGCTGGCGGTCGCCCTGCTGGCGGTCGCTCTGCTGACGGTCACCCTGCTGCCGGTCGCCCTGCTGGCGGTCGCGCTCGCGCTGGCGGCGGGACCGGCCCTGACCGCCGTCACCGTCACCGTCGCCGTCGGGCGTGGTGTCGGGGCGGGTGTCGGGGCGGGTGTCGGGGCGCTCGGTGGCCGGCGCCGCGTCGGTGGTGCCGGTGGCCGCGGTGCCCTCCGCCTCGGCGGCCGCGGCGGGCGCCGGGGCGGCGGCGCCGTTGCTGGTCGTGTCGCCGCCGGGACCGGTGGTGTCCGACGGGCCCTCGACGCCGGGGCCGGCGTCGCGGCGGGCACCGCGGCGGCCACGGCGCGACGAGGTGGGGGCCTCGCCCGGGGTCTCGTTGCTCGCGGGCGCCTCGGTGGCGCTCGCGGCCGCGGCCTCGGCACCGGGGACGGCGTCGGACGCGGCGGTCACCGCGCTCGCCTCGGTGGCGGCGGCACCGTCGCCGCTGGTCGCGGCGGCGGGCTCGGGGGCAGCGGCGGGAGCGGTCGGCTCGCTCGCCTCGGCCGGCGACCCGGAGGCCGCGGTGGCGCGTCGACGGCCGCCGCGGCGGCGGGTCGGGGCGCCGTCGGCCGGCTCGGCCGGGGCGTCGCCCGGCGTCTCGGCGGGGGTCTCGGTGGACGCGGTCGCGGCGTCGGTGCCGGACGCGCCGTCGGCGTCGTCGGCGAGCGGGAGCTGGTCACCGCCCCCGGACTGCCGCTTCTTGATCTCGGCGATGAGGTCGTTGCGCCTCATCCCCGTGGTGTCGGAGACGCCGAGCGAGGTCGCGAGGTCGCGGAGCTCGGCGAGCACCATGCCGGAGACACCTCCCCGCCGGCGCCGCTCGGGCGCAGAGCCGCCCGACGCGGGGGTCGCGGCGCCGTCGGCGCCGTCGGTGGAGATGACGTCGGTCTCGGTCACGCAGGTCCTTCCTGACCGGCCCGGGGACCACCCGGACCAGCGGATGTGTCCGCCCCGCGCACGGCGGGGCTGATCACGGGTCCGTCCCGTCCCGGAGGGTCGACAGCCGTCGGTCCCGAGTGGGGAGGCCCGCGGAATTCTCGTACAGCGATCATGAGTGTCCGTCCGCCGGGACGACCCGACGGCTGGGGAAGAGGGTGGACCCGAGCAACGCGGGGCCAGGGGCACCGACGCGCCACACGCGTGGTCGCTGTGTTCGTCAGGGTAGACCTCGCCCCTGCCACCGGCAACAACCACCCCCCGCGTGCCGGAGCCGGAGGTTCAGACGACCTCGACGCACGCACCGCCGGTGTCGACAGCCAGCGGCGCGACGGTGAAGCCCGTGGTGTCGAGCCCGGCGGGCAGGTGGCCGTCGAGGGTCAGGGCCAGCACCGTCGGGCCTGCGCCGGAGACCACCGCGGGCACGCCGGCCCCGCGCAGGTGGTCGACGACCGCCGCGGTCTCCGGGTAGGCGGGGCGGCGGTAGGGCTGGTGGAGGCGGTCCTCGGTGGCCGCGAGCAGCAGCTCGGGCTCACTGGTCAGGGCGTGCACGAGCAGCGCGGAGCGCGCCGCGTTGTACGCCGCGTCCGCGTGCGGGACGCGGTCGGGCAGCAGCCCGCGGGTGGCCTCGGTGGAGCTCGACCGGTGCGCGATCAGCGCGACCGGGCGCAGCGCGGGATGCGGCGTGAGGTGCGCGGCGTGCCACGCCCCCTCGTGCCCCCAGCTGACGACGAGCCCGCCGTACAGGCAGGCGGCGACGTTGTCGGCGTGCCCGTCGAAGCCCGCCGCGAGGTCCAGCACGGTGTCCTCGTCGAGCGGGTGGGTCGAGGCGAGCAGCGCGCGGGCGGCGACGATCCCGGCGACCGCGGCCGCCGCCGACGACCCGAGCCCCCGGCTGTGCGGGATGACGTTGCGGCACCGCAGCCGCAGCGACACCCGCGGCGCGCCCGCGCGGGCGAACGTGGCGTGCGCGGCGCGCAGGACCAGGTGGCGCTCGTCGCGCGGCACGCGACCGGCGCCCTCCCCCTCGACGTCGACGACGCAGCGCTCGCCCTCGCCGACCGAGAGCTCGACCTCGTCCCACATCGCCAGGGCCAGGCCGAGGGTGTCGAACCCGGGCCCGAGGTTCGCCGAGGTCGCCGGCACCCGCACGCGGACCACCGTGCCCGCCGGAGGGGTGACCTCCGACGCCACCTCCGCCCCGGCGCTCAGCGCAGACCCAGGGCGTCGGCGACGGCGTCGACGTGCGGCGGGAGCACGACGGGGTCGGACGCGTCCGCGAGCGCGGTGGCCGGGTCCTTGAGCCCGTGACCGGTCACCGTGCAGACGATCAGCTGGCCGGTGTCGAGGCGCCCGGCGCGCGCCGTGGCCAGCAGCCCGGCCACCGAGGCCGCCGACGCCGGCTCGACGAACACGCCCTCGCGGGCGGCGAGCAGGCGGTAGGCCTCGATGATCGCGTCGTCGTCCACCGCGGTGATCTCGCCGGCGGACTCGTCGCGGGCGGCGATCGCGCCGTCCCAGGAGGCCGGGGACCCGATGCGGATGGCGGTCGCGAGCGTCTCCGGGTCGCTCACCGGCGCCCCGTGCACGAGCGGCGCCGCACCCGCGGCCTGCACCCCGAACATGCGCGGCGTGCCGGCCACGACGCCGTCGCCGGCGTACTCGGTGTAGCCGCGCCAATAGGCCGTGATGTTGCCGGCGTTGCCGACGGGCAGGGCGTGGACGTCGGGCGCGCGGCCGAGCTGGTCGCAGATCTCGAACGACGCCGTCTTCTGGCCCTCGATGCGCGCCGGGTTCACCGAGTTGACCAGCGCGATCGGGTACTGCTCGGCGGCGCGGCGGGCGAGCTCCAGGCAGGCGTCGAAGTTGCCCTCGAGCTGCAGGATGCGCGCGCCGTGCACCGTGGCCTGCGCGAGCTTGCCGAGCGCGATCTTGCCCTGGGGCACGAGGACCGCGCAGGTCATGCCGGCGCGCGTCGCGTAGGCCGCCGCGGAGGCCGAGGTGTTGCCGGTGGAGGCGCAGATGACCGCCTGCGCGCCGCCGGCGAGCGCCTCGGTCATCGCCACGGTCATGCCGCGGTCCTTGAACGAGCCGGTGGGGTTCGCGCCCTCGATCTTGAGGTGGACCTCGCAGCCGGTGAGCTCCGAGAGGTGCGGCGCGGACAGCAGCGGGGTGCCGCCCTCGCGCAGGGTCACGACCTCCCAGCCGGGCTGCACGCGCGGCATGCGGTCGCGGTAGGCGTTGATGATGCCGGGCCACTCCACGCGGGCCCCGGGGACCACGCCGGTCACGATCCACCCCCCAGCTCGGTCACCGGACGACCCAGCCCCTCGACGCGCAGCACCCCGGCGACGCCCTGGACGGCGTCGAGGCCGGTCAGCGCCTCCACCGTGGCCGCGAGGGCGGCGTCGGAGGCGGAGTGCGTCACGATCACCAGTGTGGCGTCCTTCGGGCCCGGCGCGCCATCGTCCGCGTCACGCCCGGCCTCACCCCGCCCCTCCTGGCGCACCGTCGCGATGCTGACGCCGTGCTCGGCGAACACCCCCGCCACCTGCGCGAGCACGCCCGCGCGGTCGGTGACGTCGAGGGCGACGTGGTAGCGGGTGTGGGTCTCCCCCATCGGCAGCACCGGCAGGGCCGCGTGCGCGGTGTCGCGGGGCCCGCGGCCGCCGATGACGCGGTTGCGCGCGGCGGCGACGAGGTCGCCGAGCACCGCGCTCGCCGTCTGCGGCCCGCCGGCGCCCTGGCCGTAGAACATCAGCTGCCCGGCCGCGGCCGCCTCGATGAACACGGCGTTGTACGCGCCCGACACCGACGCGAGCGGGTGCGAGCGCGGGATCATCGCCGGGTGCACGCGGGCGGACACCGCCCCGTCGGTCTGCTCGCAGATCGCCAGCAGCTTGACGGTGCAGCCCAGGGCCTTCGCGGCGGCGATGTCGGCGGCGGTGACGTCGCGGATGCCCTCGCGGTACACGTCGTCGGCGGTCACCCGGGTGTGGAAGGCGAGGCTCGCGAGGATCGCGGCCTTGGACGCGGCGTCGTAGCCGTCGACGTCGGCGGTGGGATCGGCCTCGGCGTAGCCCAGCCGCCCCGCCTCCTCGAGCGCCTCCGCGTAGTTCGCGCCGGAGGACGCCATCGCCGAGAGGATGAAGTTCGTGGTGCCGTTGACGATGCCGGCCACGCGCACGATGCGGTCGCCCGCCAGCGACTGCTGGATCGGGCGCAGCAGCGGGATGGCGCCGGCCACCGAGGCCTCGTAGTAGAGGTCGGCGCCGGACTCGTCGGCGGCCGCCGCGAGCGCCGCGCCGTCCTCGGCGAGCAGCGCCTTGTTCGCCGACACCACCGACTTGCCGTTCTTCAGCGCCGTGAGCAGCAGCCCGCGCACGGGCTCGATGCCCCCGACGAGCTCGACGACGACGTCGACGTCGTCGCGGGTCACGAGGCCGGCGGCGTCGGTGGTCAGCAGGTCGTCGGGCACGTCCGGGTGCCGCTGCGGGCGACGTACCGCCACGCCCGCGAGCCGCAACCGCGCCCCGATCCGCGCGGCCAGCTCGTCGGCCTGCTCGGTGAGCAGCCGCACCACCTGCGAGCCGACGACGCCGCACCCGAGCAGCGCGACCGAGATCTCGCGCCCGTCGTTGGAGGACATGCCCTACCCCACCTCCAGCCGTGCCAGGTCGTCGAGGGTCTCGCGCCGCAGCAGCGGGCGCGACGTGCCGTCCGCCACGGCGACGACCGCGGGGCGCGGGACCTTGTTGTACGCGCTCGCCATCGCGTAGCAGTAGGCCCCCGTCGCGGCGACCGCGAGGAGGTCGCCCGGGGCGAGGTCCGCGGGCAGCCAGCAGTCACGCACGACGACGTCACCGGACTCGCAGTGCTTGCCGACGACGCGGCTGCGCACGGGCGGGGCGCCGGACGCCGAGCGCGACACCAGCCGGCAGTCGTAGTGCGCGTCGTAGAGCGCGGTGCGGATGTTGTCGCTCATCCCGCCGTCGACGCTGACGTAGCGGCGCCGCGCGCCCCCGCCCAGCTCGACGTCCTTCACCGTGCCGACCTCGTAGAGGGTCACCGTGCCCGGCCCGGCGATCGCGCGGCCCGGCTCGACGGCGATCCGGGGCGGCGCGAGGCCCACGCGCGCGGACTCCCGCTCGACGATCGCCCGCAGCTCGCCGGCCATCCAGGCGGGCGAGCGCGGGTGGTCGGCGACCGTGTAGGCGATGCCCATGCCGCCGCCGAGGTCCACGGTCCCGAGCGCGTCGGCCATCGCCTCGCCGTGCTCGTCGCGCAGCTCGGCGAGCAGCCCGATGACGCGGCGGGCGGCCAGCTCGAAGCCGTCGGCGTCGAAGATCTGGGAGCCGATGTGGCTGTGCAGGCCGACGAGGTGCAGGCCCGACGACTTCAGCACCCGGCGGACCGCCTCGGCGGCGTCGCCCGCGGCCAGCGAGAACCCGAACTTCTGGTCCTCGTGTGCGGTCGCGATGAACTCGTGGGTGTGCGCCTCGACCCCGACGGTCACGCGCACCATGACCTGCGCCCGCACGTCGCGCTCGCGGGCGATCTCGTCGAGGCGGGCGATCTCGACGTAGGAGTCGAGCACGATCGCTCCGACCCCGGCGTCGAGCGCCGCGGCGAGCTCGCGCCGGCTCTTGTTGTTGCCGTGCACGGTGATCCGCTCGGCGGGGAAGCCGGCGCGCAGCGCGATCGCGAGCTCGCCCTCGGTGCAGACGTCGAGGCCCAGGCCCTCGTCGGCGACCCACCGGGCGACCTCGGTGCACAGGAACGCCTTGGCCGCGTAGTGCACGAGCGCCGGGTCGCCGTAGGCGGCGGCGTGCTCGGCGCAGCGCGCGCGGAAGTCGGCCTCGTCGACCACGAACAGCGGGGTGCCGTGCTCCCGGGCGAGGGTGGTGACGTCGACACCGGCGAGGCGCACGACGCCGTCGTCCCCCCGGGTCGCGTGGCGGGGCCAGACCGCGGCGGGCAGGACGTCCAGGGCCGCGGCGTCCGGCGGGCCGGCGCCGTCCTCGTGCTGGGGGATGACGTCGGCGTGGCGGGGCCCGGCGGGATGGGCGCGGGTCATCGTGGGTGCAACCAGCTTCGTTCGTGGGGATGTGTGGTGATCACATGCGCTCGGGCGCGCTGACGCCGAGCAGGCCGAGGCCGTTCGCGAGCACCTGACGGGCCGCAGAGCACAGCGCGAGGCGCGCCGTGTGGATTCCCGCGGGCTCCTCGTCGCCCTGCGGCAGGACGCGGCACGTGTCGTAGAAGCGGTGGTAGGCGCCCGCGAGCTCCTCGAGGTAGCGGGCCACCCGGTGCGGCTCGCGCAGGCCCGCGGCCGACGCGAGCACGCGCGGGAACTCCCCGAGGGTGCGGATGAGGTCGCCCTCGCGCGGGTGGGTGAGCAGCGCGAGGTCCGGGTCCTGCGCCGAGACGCCCAGATCGGCGGCGTTGCGGGCGAGCGACGCGAGCCGCGCGTGGGCGTACTGCACGTAGAACACGGGGTTCTCGTTGGTGCGGCTGGAGATGAGGTCCAGGTCGATCTCGAGCACCTGGTCCACCGAGCTGCGCGCGAGCGTGTAGCGCGCCGCGTCCACGCCGACCGCGTCGACGAGGTCCTCCAACGTGATGATCGTGCCGGCGCGCTTGGACATCTTCACCGGCTCGCCGCCGCGCACCAGGTTGACCAGCTGCCCGATGAGCACCTCGACCCGCGCCGGGTCGTCCCCGAACGCCGCCGCCACCGCCTTGAGGCGGTGGATGTAGCCGTGGTGGTCCGCGCCGAGCATGTAGATCGCCAGGTCGGCGCCGCGCGCCCGCTTGTCGCGGTAGTAGGCGATGTCGCCGGCGATGTAGGCGGGCCGGCCGTCGGACTTGATGACGACCCGGTCCTTGTCGTCGCCCTGGTCGGTGGAGCGCATCCACCACGCGCCCTCGGCGAAGTAGAGCGCGTCGCCGTCCTTGAGGTCCTGGACCGCCTTCTCCACCGCGCCCGACTCGTGCAGCGCGAGCTCGGAGGACCACACGTCGAAGTGGGTCCCGAACGCCTCGAGGCTCGCGCGCATCTCGTCGAGCATCACCTCGACGCCGAGGCGCTTGAACGCGGCGAGCTTCTGGTCGTCGGGCTGGTCGAGCACGCCCTCCTCGGTCTCGACGACCTTCTTCGCCACCTCGCCGACGTACGCCCCGCCGTAGCCGTTCTCCGGCACCGGGCGCCCCTCGGCGGCGGCGATCAGCGACTCGGCGAACCGGTCGATCTGCGCGCCCGCGTCGTTGACGTAGTACTCGCGGGTGACCGCGGCGCCCTGCGCGGCCAGCACGCGGCCCAGCGCGTCGCCGACCGCGGCCCAGCGGGCACCGCCGAGGTGGATCGGGCCGGTGGGGTTGGCGGAGACGAACTCGAGGTTGATCGCCTGCCCGGTCAGCGTGTCGGCGTGCCCGTAGCCCTCGCCCGCCGCGAGCACCGCGGCGACGATGCCGGCCTGGGCGTCGGCGGCGAGGCGCAGGTTGAGGAACCCGGGGCCCGCGACCTCGGCGGTCGCGATGCCGTCCGTGTCCTCGAGCCGGGTGGCCAGCCAGCCCGCGAGCTCCGCCGGCGCGACCCCCGCCTTCTTCGCCGAGCGCAGCGCGATGTTCGTCGCGTAGTCGCCGTGCTCGGGGTTGCGCGGGCGCTCCACCGTGACCGTCTCGGGCAGCACCGCCGTGTCGAGGCCGCGCTCGGTGAGCACGTCCACGGCGACGGCGTGCAGGAGGTCGGCCAGGGCAGCGGGGGTCACCCCGTGGATTCTAGGGACCGCGCCCGGTGTGACCTCGCTCCGGCGTCCCCACCCTGCGTCGATCACCCGGGGGTGCCGCACCCGTCACCTCCGCGCTACGACGTCCTCCGTAAACTCGCGGCCATGGCGAGTGGTGGGTCCGGCCGGCGGACCGGGTCGAGCTCTGGGTCGTCGGGACCCTCGCGCTCCGGGCGGGACGGACGGTCGCAGGGCGGCCAGCGGTCCGGCAACGGGCAGCGGTCCGGCAACGCCCCGCGCGGTGGTGGCCAGCGTGGCGGGGGTCAGCGCACCGCCCAGCGTCCCGGGCAGAAGCGCGGCCCGAACCCCGTCACCCGCGGCAAGCGGCCCGCGCCCGGCACCCGCCGCCAGGTGCCGTGGCTGGTGATCGGCGCCGTCGCCGTGGTGCTCGCGCTCGCCGCGGTCGTCATCGGCTTCGCGCTCTCGCGCGAGAGCGAGGTCAGCGCCTGGCGCCCGAGCGAGGACAACCGCGACCCCTCGCTCGCGATCCCGGGCATCGTCACCGGCCAGTACGCCGGCCAGCAGCACGTCAACGCCCAGCAGCGCGTCGCCTACGACCGCTCGCCGCCCTTCGGCGGCCCGCACGACGCCTACTGGGCCGCGTGCAACGGCGTCGTCTACCCGACCCCGGTGCGCAGCGAGAACATGGTCCACTCGCTCGAGCACGGCGCGGTGTGGATCGCGTACAACCCGGACCAGGTCACCGGGCCGGCGCTGCAGACGCTCGCGGCGAAGGTGCAGGGTCAGGACTACACGATGATGTCGCCCTATCCCGGGCTCGACCAGCCGATCTCGCTGCAGTCGTGGGGCCACGAGCTCAAGGTGGCCGACGCGAACGACCCGCGGATCGACCAGTTCATCTCGTCGCTGCGCCAGAACCAGTACACGTTCCCCGAGGTCGGGGCGAGCTGCGACGCCCTCGGGCCGGGCTACTTCGACCCGGACAACCCGCCGCCCTTCGACGCCTCCCCGCCCCCGCCGGACGCGGTGACCATGGACGGCCGGGGCGCCGACGCCGGGAACGGCGGATGAGTGCGCCCAGCGCCGTGACCGATCAGGACCGCCTCGACCCGCCGCCCGTCGACGACGACGGTGACGGTGACGGGGGCGACGACGGCGGCTCCGGCGGGTGGTGGGCGGCGAGCCCGCCGTGGGCCAAGGTCGTCGTGGCCGCCGGGCTCGCGCTGCTGCTCGTCGCGGTCGGCGTCATCGGCGGCATCGCGCTCGGCCGCTCCACCGCCGAGTCGTACGGGCCCGCCGAGGGCTCGATCGACGTCGGGTTCCTGCAGGACATGACCGTGCACCACGGCCAGGCGGTCGAGATGGCCGTGTGGGCGCGGAACAACACCGCCGACCCGCAGGTGCGCCAGATCGCCTTCGACATCGAGTCGACCCAGACCGCCCAGGTCGGGCGCATGGAGGGCTGGTTGACCCTGTGGGGCCGGCCGCTGTCCCCGCCGGCCGGGCAGTACATGGCGTGGATGGGCATGCCGACCGCGACGATGCCCGGCATGGCCTCCCCGGAGGACCTCGCGCGGCTGCGCGCGGCGACCGGGCGCGAGCTCGACGTCGTGTTCCTGCAGCTCATGCTGCGCCACCACCAGGGCGGCCTGCCGATGATGCAGGCCGGGGCCGCCGACGCCTCGGTGCCCGCGGTCCGGGCGCTCGCCCAGAGCATGGTCGCGTCCCAGTCCGCCGAGTCCGCGACGATGACGCAGATGCTCGCCGAGCGCGGCACCACACCCCTGCCGGCCCCCGCCGACCCCCACGCGGGGATGCACGGCACGCACGGCGGCTGAGCAGTCGCTGACGTGTCAGCGTGGCGTCCACGCTGACACCGGACGCCAGGAAATCCGCCGGCTCGTGCCGCGGTGGTCCGCATGATCGCGATCCGGGTGACGAATCCCCGCAGATGTGCGGGGCTTCGTCACCCGATCCGTGATCTACGTCCCCAGCCGCGCCCGCACCTCGGCCTCGGCGGCGGCGATCGGGCTCGCGGCGGCCTCGCGGTGCAGGGCCTCGAGCTGCTCGCCGGCCTCGGGACGGCTCCACTCGCGCGCGAAGGCCCCGGACAGGATGTCGTCGTGCATCACGCGGGTGAAGCGCCGGGCCAGCTCGCCCTGCTCGTCGAGCGCCGCGAGCGAGCGCAGCTGCCCGTACTGCGAGGTGCGCGAGTGCAGCCCGAGCTGCCCGAACAACCCCTCGCGGGCGACGTGGGCGAACACCTCCGCGGGCTCGGCGGACAGGTAGAGCTCGTTGAGCACCGCCTCCTCGCTGAACCCGGCCTCGACAGCGACGCGGTGGGCGGTGCGCACGACGTCGAGGATCGCCGGCCACACGGCCTGCTCGCTGAACAGGTCGAGCGCCGCCTCCTCCCGCGCGCTGGAGACGATCGCGCCGCCCAGCGTGCCCCCGATGGCCCGGGCGACCGCGAGCGTGGTGTCCCACGCGTGCCCCGTGGCGTCCCGCTCCACCGAGACGAAGCACGGGAAGCCGTGCCGGTCGACGTAACGGTCGCGGACCGCCGCGCCGATCATCCGCGGCGCGACCATGACCACGTCCACGCCGTCGGGCACCGCGAGCAGCCCGAAGTGCCAGTTGTAGCCGCTGGCCACGACGAGGGTGTCCCCCGCGCGCAGCCCCGGCGCCACCTCGTCGCGCACCAGGTCCGGCTGCACCTCGTCCGGCACGAGCAGCAGGGCGATGTCCGCGGCCGCGGCCGCCTCGGCGATCGAGCGCACGTCGAAGCCCTGCTCGCGCGCGCCCGCCACGTACTCGTCCTCCCGGTTGCCGACGACCGGCGCGAGCCCCGAGTCGCGCAGGTTCGCCGCCTGCGCCGCGCCCTGGTTGCCGAACCCGAGGACGGCGATGGTGCGCCCGGACAGCGCGGCGAGGTCCGCGGCGTCGACGGTGCGGTCCTGGTGGATCTCTGCGTGTGCCATCACCCGAGCGTCGGTGCTCACCCGCCCGTGCGCTAGGCTGATCCACGGTTCGCCCCCGTAGCTCAGGGGATAGAGCACCGCCCTCCGGAGGCGGGAGCGCAGGTTCGAATCCTGCCGGGGGCACCACCCGCTGACCAGCGAAAACGTCTATGGGCCGTTACCGGCCCGAGTCCGCGTGGGACGAGTCGTGGGACGAACGCTTCCTACTCTCACCCCATGCCACCTCGCACACGCCGCCGCCGGGGCTGGATCGAGCAGCTGCCGAGCGGCTCCCACCGCGCGTGGGTCTACGCCGGCACCGACCCGCTGACGGGTCGTCCGCGCCGCCTGCGCGAGACGGTGGGCACCTACGCGGAGGCCGAGAAGGCCCTGACACGCCTGCAGCGCCAGGTCGACGAGGACCAGCACCCCAAGTCCGAGATCACAGTGCGGCGAGCCGTGGAGCAGTGGCTCGAGGTCGTCGAGCTCGAGGACACCACCCGCGAGCGCTACGACGACCTGATCCGCCTCTACGTGCTCCCAACCTTCGGCCACCTGCCGGCGGGACGGTTGGACGCCGAGCTCCTCGAGCGCTCTTACGCTCGGCTCCACCGTTGCCGGGTCCTGTCGTGCAACGGCAAGGCGCGTGGCGGCCACGTCTGCCGCCCGCTGAGCACGAGCACCACGCGCAAGGTGCACTACATCATCCGCGGCGCGCTCGACCGGGCCGTGCGTTGGCGCCACCTCGGGGTGAACAAGGCGGCCATGGCCGAGGCGCCGGCTCCGCGTCGCACCGAGCCGGACCCGCCCAGCGCCGACGAGGCGGCACGGCTGCTCAATGCGGCGTGGGCCGACCCAGAGTGGGGCCTGCTGCTCTGGCTGACGATGCTCACGGGCCCGCGTCGTGGCGAGGTCTCGGCGCTGCGCTGGCGGCACATCGACTTCGACCGTGGGCTCCTGTGGGTGCACCAGGCCAACGCCCAGACGAAAGCCGGGCTCAAGGAGAAGAGCACCAAGACGAACCAGCGGCGCAAGGTCGCTCTCGACGAGCGCACCGTCGAGCTCCTGCAGGCGCACCGCGAGCGGTGGCGCGAGCGCTGCGAGCAGTTCGGGGTCTCTCTGAGCCCCGACAGCTTCGTCTTCTCCCCCGCTCCCGATGGTGCGACGCCCTACCTGCCTCGAGCCATCAGCCAGCGCTACCGCCGGCTCGCCCTGCGGCTCAAACTGCGCAGCACGCGCCTGCACTCGCTGCGGCACTACTCGGCCACCGAGCTCGTCGCGGCCGGGGTCGACATTCGCACCGTCGCCGGCCGCCTCGGACACGGCAGCGGCGGCGCAACCACGCTCAAGGTCTACGCCGCCTGGGTCGACGAAGCCGACCGTCGAGCAGCCACCACCATGGCAACGGTCCTCCCCCGCCCGGTCCCACAAGCAACAGTCCGACGCAGCCCGTATGAGGACATCGCCGAAGCGCTGCGGGAGCAGATTCGCTCGGGAGCCCTGCAGCCTGGTGCCGAGCTCCCCACGGTCGCCGAGATCGCCGTCGCCAACACCGTCGCCGTCGGCACCGCCCACCGCGCCCTCGCCGCCCTCAAAGCGGAGGGCCTGGTGAGCGTGTCTCGCGGACGGCGAGCTGTCGTTTGCACGCCGCACTCGAATTCGAACGCTCGATCTCCGGATTAAGGAACGCGGGCTCACGCACACTGCGGTCGTCGCTGCTGCTCAGGCTGACCTACACAACGGCGATGCTGCCTGCGCTGCTCACAGTCGCGTCAGACTCGCAGTCATGTAGTCGATCATGCGTCGCGGGCGGGTCCTTGTCGAGATCCCTGCCGAAGCGGCCTGTAAGCCGGACCGAGTTCAAAGGTGCGGGTGAACAAGCCTACCGAGACAATACGGGCGCTGAGCTGGTTGTTGACCTTCTCGTGGGTTCTGGGGTGTCTTCCGGCTCGTCGAGGCTTCGTGTGCCCCCGAGGGTGCCCCGGCAGTGATCCATCGCGATCGCCGGAACCTCCTCGGCATGAGGTGTGCTTGGCCATGTGTCGACCCTCGCCGAAGGTGTTCGAGGGGCGACTTGACCTCGTACCTGGGTACAGGGTCCATCCTCGGGGGCATGCGGACGAGCGAGGTAGCCGCCGAAGCGCGGGTCAACCCGCAGACGTTGCGGTACTACGAGAGACGAGGGCTGCTGCCAGACCCGGCACGATCCTCGTCGGGATACCGCTCGTACGGATCGGAAGCCGTTCGGCTGGTGCGGTTCATCAAGCGCGCCCAAGCCCTCGGCTTCGCCCTCGATGAGGTCAAGTCCCTGCTGGAGCTGGCCGAGGGCGGTCCCGACCGCTGTGAGGCCGCTCGCCACCTGGCGACCTCCAAGATCGCGGACCTGGAGGGCCGGATCGCGGACCTGGAGGCGATTCGCGCAGGTCTCGCGCGGCTGGTGGAGACCTGCGATCAGCCCCGGGATCGGCGGGACTGCCCGATCTTGGCCGACATCAGCGGCGACAGCGACAAGGAGGTAGACCGATGACCGCCGCCAGCGGACCGCTGAGAATCGAATCGCTGTGCGACAGCGACGGGAGCGGCGTCGTCGCCCGGCAGCGCGCCCTGCCGCCCGCGACGCAGGAGGTGCACCGCATGGTGCTTCGCGCGTTCCTGAGCAGCGACGAACCTCCCCGTCGTCGTGATCTACCGGAATCGTGCGGGATCGACGTGGACGAGGCCTTGGCCCTGCTTGACGAGGTCGACTTGGTACACCTGGACGCGGACGGGCGAGTGGTCGTGGCCTACCCGTTCGCCGGCCGCATCACCGGGCACACCGTGCGCGTCGACGCCGATCCCGCGCTGCAGGCGATGTGCGCGATCGACGCCCTGGGTATCCCGATGTTGGCAGGGCGAGACGGGGTCATCGAGTCGGCCGATCCGCTCGATGGACAGCCGATCCGAGTCGAGTGCACCGGCGGCAGCTGGCGTTGGGCTCCGGCGGAGACGGTCGTGCTGCTGGCCCAGTCCGCGGAGTGCGGCGTTGCCGCCGAGTGCTTGTGCCCGGCAATCACCTTCCACGGGACTCGACACGGCGCCGAGGCTCATCTTGACGGCCGATCAGACCTGACCGGGCTGGTGCTCGGCCAAGACCAGGCGCTCGAGATCGCTCGCTTCTCTTTCGGCCTGTTACTTGCTCCGGCCGCGGACGCTAATGGAGACATTGGATGACGATCGAGCTCTTGCATACCGAGGAGTGCCCGAACGCCGCGACATACCTGCCTCGACTGCGGCAGCTCGTCGCCGATGCTGGGGTGAACGAGCCGGTACAGGTACGGCTCATCGCGGACCCGACGCAGGCGCAGCGCGAGGAGTTCCTCGGATCGCCGACGGTCCGCATCGATGGTCGGGACGTCGACCCCAGCTCCGACGAGCGCCGCGACTACGGCCTGAGCTGCCGCCTCTACGCCGGCCCGTCCGGGCTGAGCGGCGCGCCACCGGACAGCTGGGTCTTGGAGATGCTCCGACGACGCGGAACGGTGGAGACTAACGATGCGGAGGCGTAGCCCACGACCAGTTGCCGCCGCCGAGGGCATCGCCTTGGCCGCGTTGAGCGGCTATGTCGGAACTAAAGCTATGGACCCCGTGTCGCAGAAGTTGTACGAACCAGAGTCCGTCGCCGATCGGGCCCGCGAGGACGCAGCTCGGCCCGGCCCGCCGTACCGCATCGCCGCCGAGAAGCTCGCCTCGTTGTCCGGGCTGCATCTCCACGACGCGCAGCTCGACCGCGCCGCGCTGGTCTTGCACTACGGCTTAGCCGTGTCCTGGGCGCCCGTCTACATGCTGCTACGCCGAGCGGCCGCACAAGGTCCGGTAACCGCGGCGTTGGTCACCGGTTCGGCAATGAGCCTCGTTGCCGATGAGCTGATGACTCCCGCTTTCGGGTTCTCCGCGCCAAACCTGGAGTACCCCCTTGCGACTCACCTTCGTGGGTTCGCAGCCCATCTGGCCTTCGGGCTGGCCGTTGCAGCGGTCAACGAAACCGCGTGGTGGCTACTTGGCCACCAGCCGCACATGAAGACGGCTACGACACGAGACAGAAGGGACAGCCAGCGGTGAAGGCAGTTCAGTACCCGGAGCTACAACAGTTGCTTGACCAGGGCGCGCAGCTGGTCGAGGTGCTCCCGGCCGAGGAGTACGCTGAGATGCACCTGCCCGGTGCGGTCAATATTCCACTCAAGCACCTCGATGAGGCCACGACCGCTGACCTGGACCGCGATCAGCCTGTCGTCGTCTATTGCTGGGACGGTCTTTGAGACATGAGCCCACGAGCCGCGTGCCGGCTCCAGACGCTCGGGTTCACTCAGGTCTACGATTACATGCCCGGAAAGGTCGACTGGCTGGCGCGAAACCTTCCCATTGAAGGCACTGAGCCCAACGCTCCGACCATTGGGCGATTCCTTCTTGACGATGTGGTCGCAGCCGCACCCGAAGAGGCCATCGCGGATGTACGCAGTCGGGTCGCCGCGTCTCCGCACTCCGTCGCGCTGGTCACCGAGTCCGGTGTCCTAATCGGCCGGCTCCGCGCCAGCCATCTAGAAAACACCAGCGACTCTTCCACCGCAGCCGCCGTGATGGAGCCCGGCCCCTCAACACTGCGACCACACGAGCTCGCGGAGTCCACCCATGCCCGTCTCACCGAGAAGGGCTTGCATTACGCCATCGTCACCGACCCCGACGGACGCCTCCTCGGCATCGTCCGGCCCCAAGATCTAGCCTGACGCTCACTCGACCTCCTGCTTGAAGACGTAAAGAATGTCCTCACCAGGCATTGAATGCCCGTCTGGCCTGTTCCGGTCACATCGAAAGCTACGACGTCAGGGTGTCGAGCGCGGCTCGGAGTCGCTTGCCGGCGTCGGCGGCGACGTCGCCGAGGTCGGCTTCGCCGTCGGTGGCCATGCTGAGCAGGGAAGCGGGGTCGACGGCCTGGACGACGGTCCGGTCGCCGACACGACGGACGGTGACGTTGCACGGCAGCAGGAGCCCGACCTCGGGGCTGGCGGAGATGGCGGCGTGGGCGAGTTGCGGGTTGCACGCGCCGAGGATGGTGTAGTCGTCGATCTGCTCGCCGAGCTTGGCGGCGAGGGCGCCCTTGATGTCGATGGTGGTCAGTACGCCGAAGCCCTGCTCGCCGAGTGCGGCGGTGACGGCGTCGATGGCTTGTTGGTGGTCGAGGTCGACCTCGATGGTGTGGGCGATCTGCACAGTGAATGCACCTCCTGCTTGCGGTCCGGGTGGTCGGGGTCACAGCGTAGGCGAAATACCCCTGGGGGTACCTTCGTTGTGCGAGGGGCAAGCCCATGGACCCACCGTGGGGATGTCCAGAGACGGAGACGGCCATGCAGGTGCAAGCCAGCGAGCTGAGCGACGTGGTGAGCCGGCTGCGCCGGGTCGAGGGCCAGATCAGCGGGATCATCCGCATGATCGAGGACGGACGCGAGTGCAAGGACGTGGTCACCCAGCTCGCCGCCGCGGCTCGCGCCCTGGACAAGGCAGGCTTCAAGATCATCGCGACTGGCCTGCGGCACTGCATGACCGAGAACGACGAGGGCGAGCGCGCGGTCGACGTCGCCGAGATGGAACGCCTGTTCCTCTCGCTGGCCTGACCGCCGCCGGCTCGCGTCCTCCCGCACCAGGACCGACGCATCGGTAGGAGATACCCTACCGGGTAGGGAAACACCATGATCGATATCCAGACGATCGCCACCCCCGGGCTGGGCGACCGCAGCTACCTGGCCCACGACGGCGAGGTCGCGCTGGTGGTCGACCCGCAACGCGACATCGACCGCGTCACCGAGCTGGTCGAGCAGCTGGGCGTGCAGGTCACGCACGTCGCCGAGACCCACATCCACAACGACTACCTGACCGGCGGCCTCGATCTGGCCGAGCGCACCGGCGCCGCGTACCTGGTGGATGCCCGCGACGAGGTCAGCTTCGAGCGGACCCCGGTCTCCGACGGCGACGAGATCGCCGTCGGATCGATGCGGCTGCGCCCGATCGCCACGCCCGGGCACACCCACCACCACTTGTCCTACGCGCTGGCCGACGAGTCGGGCGCCGTGGCGGCGGTGTTCACCGGGGGCTCGCTGCTCTACGGCACCACCGGGCGCACCGACCTGGTCTCCCCCGACGACACCGACCAGCTCACCCACGCCCAGTACCACTCCGTGCGCCGCCTGGTCGACGAGCTCCCCGCCGAGGCCGCGGTGTACCCGACACACGGGTTCGGCAGCTTCTGCGCCGGCACCCCCGCCTCCGGCGCCGACAGCTCCACCATCGGCGAGGAGGCCGACGCCAACCCCGCGCTGACCAAGGACGAGCAGCAGTTCGTCGACGACCTCATCGCCGGGCTCGGCGCCTACCCCGCCTACTACGCCCGCATGAGCCCGACCAACGCCGCCGGCCCCGCCCCGGCCGACCTCTCCGCACCCGAACAGGTCGACACCACCGAGCTGCGGCGTCGCCTCGAAGCCGGACAGTGGGTCGCCGACCTGCGTGACCGCACCGCGTTCGCCGCCGGGCACCTGCCCGGGTCGCTGTCCTTCCAGCTCGCGCAGCCGTTCGTGACCTACCTGGGCTGGCTGTTCCCCTTCGACCAGGAACTGACCCTGATCGGGGAGACACCCGAGCAGATCGCCGACGCCCAGCGCGAGCTCGTGCGCATCGGCATCGACCGCATGGCCGCCGCCACCGGCAGCATCGACGAGCTCGCCGACGGGCAGGGCCTCGAGTCCTACCCGGTGTCGGACTTCGCCGGGCTGGCCGAGCGCGAGCCGGACCAGGTGTTCGTCATCGACGCCCGCACCGACGGCGAGCGCGCCGGCGGCGGCGTCCGCGGCTCGGTGCACATCCCGCTGCACGAACTCCCCGCCGGCCGCGACGAGGTCCCCACCCAGGGCGAGGTCTGGGTCTACTGCGGCTCGGGCTACCGCGCGTCGATCGCCGCCTCGCTGCTCGCCTCGGGCGACGACAAGGACCGACACCTCGTCGTGATCAACGACGAGTGGGCCAACGCCGCCGACGCCGACCTGCCCATCACCACCGACGGCCAGTAGGCCCGTCCGGATCAGCCGGAGCCCGCAGACCCTCCGCGTTCAGGCGCGGCGAGGGCGGCCCGGTACAACCGGGCCGCCCTCCAGCCGGCGGAGCACTCCGGTCCGTCATCACCACCAAGCGTCTTCACCGAGCATCTACCGAGAGGAAACCGTTTGCCCATGGCCGCCTCCGCCACCCCGGAGACGCTGACTGCTCCGACGCTGACCACCTGGATGCGACCAGACAGCGGCGCCGAGCGCTCTGCTGCACCTCTCGTCGTGGACGTGCGCAGCGCCGCCGAGTACGAAGCGCTGCACATCCGCGGCTCTTACCACGTGCCGTTGCCCATCCTGTCCGAGCACACCGAGCAGCTGGTCCGTCAGCTCGGCACGCCCCGGCCGTCCGGGACGCCGGACGAGGGCACGCCGGACGGGGGCGCGCCGGTCGTGCTGGTCTGCCAGTCCGGGGTCCGCGCCGAGCAGGCCCGCCGGCGCCTGGTCGCGGCCGGCTTTGACGACGCCCGCGTGCTCGACGGCGGGGTACTGGCGTACACGGCAGCCGGCGGCGAGGTCGTACGCGGACGCCGCACCTGGGCCCTGGAGCGCCAGGTCCGCCTCGTCGCCGGGTCCCTCGTGCTCGTCGGACTCGGTGCCGGGCGCTACCTCTCGCCGAGGGCACGGCTGCTCACCACCGGTGTCGGCGCCGGCCTGACCTTCTCCGCGCTCTCGGACACCTGCGCGATGGGCCGGCTGCTCTCGCGGTTGCCGTTCAACCAGGCCACCCCGGAACCCACCGCCACCGAGAGCCTCACCCAGCTCGACGACGTCTCCACCTCGAGGCCCCGGAGGCGATGACGATGGCCCTGACCGCCGTGCTCGCCGCGGTGTTCGGGCTGGTCATCGGGGCCCTGCTCGGCCTGGTGGGCGGCGGCGGGGGCATCCTCGCCGTCCCCGCCCTGGTCTACGGCCTGGGACTGCCTCTGGCCGCCGCCGTGCCCGCGTCGCTGGTGGTCATCGGTACCGCCTCCGCGGTCGCGGTCGCCCCGCGGGCCCGCCACGAGGTCGCCTGGCGCCTCGCGGCGATCATCGGGGCGGCCGGCATCCCCACCGCTCTGGCCGGCGGCGTGGTCAACCGCCACCTCGACCAGCAGTGGCTCATGCTCGCCTTCGCCGCGATCATGGTGGCCGCCGGGGTGCGCATGCTGCGCGGCACCGGCCAGGGCGGCGGGGTCTGCGAGCTACCCGGAGGCGGTGTGGCCTGGCGGCGCTGCCTGCCCCGGGCCGTCCTGACCGGGCTGGCCGTCGGCTTCCTGACCGGCCTGCTCGGGGTCGGTGGCGGCTTCCTGTTGGTCCCCGCACTCATCGTCGCGCTCGGCCTGCGCACACCCACCGCGGTCGCCACCTCCCCTAGTAGTGGTCACCATCAACGCCGTCGCGGGCCTCATCCCGTACCTCACCGCCCCCACCGGCAGCGGGCCCCCGATAAACTGGGCCGTCATCGGCACCTTCGCCCTCGCCGCGATCGTCTCGTCCCTGCCCGCCGGGCACCTCGCCCGGCGGCTCCGCGCCAAGACCCTGCGCCGCGGTTTCGCCGTGCTCGTGCTCCTCGTCGCCGCCGGCATCGCGACCGACACCGTCGTCGACCTGCTCACCTGATCACTCACCGGAACCCCGAAAGGACCTCGCATGACCACCCCCGAGAACACTCCTGAGACCACGATCGACGAGCTCGACCGCCACCTCGCCTCCGGCGGACGCGTGCTCGACGTGCGCAACCCCGACGAGTACGCCGACGCCCACATCCCGGGCGCCACGCTGATCCCGCTGCCCGAGCTCGACCAGCGGCTGGGCGACGTCCCGTCCGATCGGCCCGTCCACGTCGTGTGCCAGTCCGGGCGCAGCGCGCAAGCCGTCCAGCAGCTCATCGAGGCCGACGTCGACGCCGTGTCCGTCACCGGCGGAACCAGCGGCTGGAGCGAGTCTGGCCGACCCACCGAGACCGGCAGCAGTTGAACCGACCGGCGCCGTCTCCGGCCGCGGTGGCACCGACGTACTCCGTGACCGGACTCCCGGGCGCACCACAGCGCACCCATCTCCCGAAAGGAGCAACCACCATGATGGGTCCGATGAGCATGCTGGGCTGGCTGTGGCCCACCTTGATCATCATCGGGCTGATCGTGCTCGCCGTCGGCGTCATCGCCCTCAGCCGTCAGCGCGGGGTCGCGAGCTCCGGGTCCACCGCCCGCGAGCTCCTCGACCAGCGCTACGCCCGCGGCGAGATCGACGACGCCGAATACCAGCGCCGACGCGACCAGCTGTCATGAGCCACCCCTCTCGCGGGCCCCGGATGAGCCGGCGCGCTGCCCTGGGGTTGATGGGACTGGGCGCCGCCGCCGTCGCCGCCGGCACCACGGGATGGATCACCACTACCAGCGACGGTGACCGGCTGGAGCCCGTCACCGGCCAACCGCTGCGCGACCCGCCTCCGGTGCGCAGCGCCGGCGGTCGGCTGGCCCTCGAGCTCACCGCCGGCGTGGGGACCGTGCTGGCCGGACACCGCACCCGAGCGCTGGGCTACAACGGCTCCTCGCCCAGCCCGACCCTGCGGGTACGTCCCGGCGACGAAATCGCGCTGCGGCTGCGCAACGAACTCGACCAGCCCACCAACCTGCACACCCACGGGCTGCGCGTCTCCCCCGAAGGCAACTCCGACAACCCCTTCCTCCGGATCGACCCCGGCGCGACCTTCGACTACCGGATCGCCATCCCGTCCGACCACCCCACCGGCACCTTCTGGTACCACCCCCACCACCACGGCACCGTCGCCGACCAGCTCTTCGGCGGCCTCGCCGGCGCCCTCATCGTCGACGGCGGCGACGAGCCGCCCGTCGGCGCCGAACACACCGTCCTCGTCACCGACACGACCCTCGACGCCGACGGCGGCGTCGTCGCTCCCGATGCGATGCAGCGCATGGCCGGCCGCCAGGGCGAGCTGCTCCTGGTCAACGGCCAGCACCAACCCGTCATCGACGCCGCCGCCGGGGATGTCCACCGCTGGCGGGTGATCAACGCGTGCAGCTCGCGTGCACTGGCGCTGCGCCTCGACGACCACGCCCTCACCCAGATCGCGCTCGACGGCGCCTACCTGCCCGCGCCCGCCGTCCGCGACCGCGTCCTGCTCGCTCCCGGCAACCGCGCCGACGTCCTCGTCCGGCCCACCCGACCCGGCACCTACGCCCTGCGCGCCGAACCCGACGACCGCGGCACCACCGCCATGGGCATGAACCCCGGCGGCGTCAACGCCACGTCCGCCACGACCCTGGCCACCTTCACCGTCACCGGCGCCGAGACCGACCCTGCAGCCCTTCCTGCGACTCCGACCTCCGGAGACTCCCCCAGCGGGCCGATCACCGGTCGCCGTCAGATCGCCTTCACGATGGGAATGGGCGGGGGAATGGGCGGGGGAATGGGCGGGGGAATGGGCGGGAACGGTCCCGGGACCGGGATGACCTTCGCGATCGACGGCCGACCCTACGATCCCGCCCGGACCGACCAATCCGTCGCTCTCGGCTCGATCGAGGAATGGACGATCACCAACCCGACCCCGATGGCTCATCCGTTCCACCTGCACGTCTGGCCCTTCGAAGTCCTCGCCACCAGCGCCGGGACACCACCCACCGGCACCCTCCAGGACGTCGTCCTCGTCCCCGCCCAAGGGTGGGCGCGACTCCGCATCCCCTTCACCGCCCATCCCGGCCGAAGCGTCTATCACTGCCACGTCCTGGACCACGAGGACGCCGGCATGATGGCCACCGCCGACGTGCGCTAGAGCGACCTCGGCGAACTACCGAAGCTGTCGAACCATTCCGTTGTGAAGGCGCGCATCCGGGAACGTCATTTGCGCGAAGCCTCCCGGAGCCCGAGCGCTCAACGCCATTGCTCTCCGGACACGCCGAGCGGCTCCCGCGATGCGTCGGGGCAGGCCGAGACGTCTCACAAGACCTAGCCCGAATCATAGTCGTCGGGACGCCGCGGAGATGCCCGATCAACAACGTCTCGAGGTGCCGGAGCGTCGGGGTCGTGGTCAGCCCCGAACCACACGGCTCGCGGCACCCGGTCCCACTCCAGCGGCCCGGGCGGGTCCACGGCCTCATCGACTGCCTCCGCAGGGCGTCGAAGTCGCCAGGCCCGCCACCCATCTCGTGCGTCATGACCGGCACCCACCCCCACCGAATAGATCGAAATCGGTCGTTTCGCGCACGTCCTGGGTGATCGCAGGACGCAACGGCGACGCGTTGCGCGGGGAGATCCGCAGCTGAGCACCAGCTTGCAAAGATGGGCGGCCCGGTTGACCAAGGCCTTCACCAGCAACGATGTCCTCGCGGCGTGTCACTCGGTGCTCCTCGACATCGCCGTAACTCTCGTCTCGTGCCACAGGGCGTGCCACGTCGCTAACTGATCTACCGCGTCCGGATGGTTGCCACGGGTCGCGAGCCCGCACCGTCTCCGTGGTCGACGTACTCCATCACCTGGACGCGCACCGAAGCTGGCGAAGCTCAGCGGCGACGTAGGCGATGGCATGCCCGTGACGGGATGGACGCGTCGACCGAGGACGCGCACCGTTCGAACGCGGTGACCAGTCTCCTCGTCGGTCTCCCGGACCGCGGCCTGCTCGACGGTCTCGCCGAGCTCGACCTTGCCCCCCGGGAACGCGACCGGCGGGAGGCCGTCGCGGCGTTGGATCAGCAGGACTCCGTTGAACCGGTCACCACCGCCAGCGCAACGGTCACTTGGGGCCTCACGACGAGCGCTGACGGTCGCGGAGCGCCGCCAAGGTGCGGTCGATACTCGCGAGTAGGTCGGGCGGGGTGGGCTGGGCGGGGTCTCGGTTGGCGCGAAGTAGCGCCCAGGACGCACGACGCGCGGTGTCGTCGAAGCCGCCCAACAGGTGCAGGGCGGCTTCGGCGTGGCAGTCGCCCTCGAGGGCGGCAGCGAACAGTCGCCCTACCGCATCCCGAGAGCCGCCGCCGGCGGCGCCGCCCTCGACGTCGTCGATGGAGCGCGTGCTGGTGTGGCGGGTGGTCATGATGGTCTGACGTTGCCCGCGAGCTCGCCGTTCCCACCGCCGCGGAGCAGGTGGGAACGGCGAGCGGCCGTCATAGATCGGCCCCAGCGTCCGCGCGAGCCCTTGTCGCAAGGTGCGCGACGATAGTTACTCGGGCGCGGTGCGCTCGCGACTTGATGGTGCCCACGGCCACGCCGAGCAACTGAGCGGCCTCCTCGTTCGTGAGCCCGTCGAGGTGCAGCACTTCGAGCACCAGGCGCTGGTCCCGGGGTAGCTGCGCGAGCAGGTCGGGCAGCAGCGCAGCCGCGTGCTCGCGGTCGACGACCGGCTGTGCGGGGTCGGCCGGGTCGTTGCGGTCGGCTAGGTCGAAGCTGCCGAACACCTCGCCGACCGGGGTCACCGGGCGGGTTCGACGGCGTCGGGCTGCCGTGATGGCCTCGTTGACGGTGATGCGGTGCAGCCAGGTCGACACCTTGGCCTGGCCGGAGAACGTGGCCGCGCTCTGCAGCACGCGCAACCAGACCTCCTGCACCACGGCCTCGGGGTCCGGCTCGAACCACGCCAGGTTGCGCACGAGGCTCAGCAGCACCCGCTGGTAGCGGTGGACGAGCACGCCGAGCGCGTCGCCGTCTCCGCTGACGTAGGCAGCGAGCAGGTCGGCGTCGGTCCGGCTGTCGGTGCGCGGGTCCTGGCTGGGCTGCGTGGTCATGGTGGCCTCCGACCGATGAGGGGTCGGGGCTGGTGGGCCCCGGGGCGGTGGGCGGAGGCGCTTGCTGCCTCCACCGCCCGAAGGGCGCCGAGCGGGCCGCGGAGACATCCCTGGCCTCGCGCGGTCAAGTCGCCCGTGCTGACGGACCCCGTGCTCGGATCGCGTGATCGGGCCCGGTGTCCTGGCGGTGGAGGCGTTCTGTGCCTCCACCCCGGGGGCGCCGCGTCCGCCCGCGGAGGCTCACCAGCAAGGGTCGGAGAGCAGAAGATCTTCGGGCCGCGCCCGGCGATCAGACGTAGCCGGCCGTAGGGCCATCGATATGGCGCGGCCCGAAGATGTTCTGCGGCCCTTGCTGGTGAGGGGCGGGCGGATCAAGCTTCCGGGCCCGAAGAAGGAGCAGCGCCGCCGCAGGCGGCCCCGTTGAGGTCGTGGCCGCGCGGCCCTGAGCGCCGGGGCCCTGACCGCGGCGAGGTCGATACCGCGGGCGGGGTTTGCCGTCCGGGCTGCGCCGTTCATCCTCTCGCCCCGCAGCCCGTCCGGCGGCGGGTGCGGTCAGGAGGACCGATGACCGACGTCGAACAGGATCAGGGCCCGAGCCCAGGGGCGACCGGTCGTCGCACGCTGGTGGTGGGCCTGCTCGCCGACCCCGACACTCCCGCGGAGGTCGCGGCGAAGCTGGTCGAGGACCTGCCCGACGAGCTCGCCGCGCGGGTCGACCGCGGGACCACATGGGACGTCCGCACGATGACCCACCCGGTCACGGCCTCGGTGCAGGACCCCGAAGAGGTCCTCGGCGCCGTGGCCGACCAGACGACCCACACCGACTGGGACATCGGGATCTACCTCACCGACCTCCCGATGCAGCACGGCGACCAGCCGATCCTGGCCGACCTCGACCACGACCGCCGCGTCGCCGGACTCTCCCTGCCCGCCTTCGGCCCGTTCCTGCAGCACCACGAGGTGCGACACGCGATCGTCCGCCTGGTCGCCGACCTCACCGGCACCGCCGACGCAGGCCTCGACCACGGGCGGCACCATCCGAACCGGCTCGGACGCGCGACCGCGAGGCAGCTGCAACCGGTCCACGTCGTCCAGGCCGGGGAGGGCGAGCACACGCGGCGTTACGTGACCACGCCGTGGCGCGGGCGCGCCCGCCTGCTGGCCGGCATGGTGCGCACCAACCAGCCCTGGCGCCTTGTCCTCGGCATGCGCAGCGCCCTGGCCGCCGTCCTCGGAACGAGCGCCTACCTGACCATCACCTCGACGATCTGGCTGCTCTCCACCCGACTCGGGGCGGGCAAGCTCGTCCTGACCACCCTGGTATCGGTCGCGCTGATGGTCGCCTGGATCATCGGCGCCCACCATCTGTGGGAACGCGCCCGCGACGCGGGCGAACGCGAGGAGACGCTGCTCTACAACGCCTCCACGGTGCTCACCTTGAGCATCGGCGTGCTGGTCATGTCCGCCGCGGTCTACGTGCTCACCTTGCTCGGGTCCCTGTTCTTCCTCGAGCCCTCGGTGCTCGGCTCGAGCCTGGGCCGTCCACCCACGTTCGGCGACCACCTCGTACTCGCCTGGCTGGCCACCGGCCTGGCCACCGTCGCCGGCGCGCTGGGCTCCGGACTCGACAGCGAGGACGCCGTGCGCCGCGCGGCCTACGGCTACCGCGAGCGCCAGCGCCGCGACGAGATCGGCCAGGACAGCGAGAACACCCAGAACATCGAGGAAACCGAGAACTCGTCCTCGTCGTCCTGATTGCGTCGAGCCGCTTCGTAGCGCCCCGCGGTCATGCAGCCGCCGCGCGATGTCGGTGATGCCAGGCGATCTGCTCGTCGTAGCGGGTGCCGGTCTTGAGGCAGCCGTGCAGGATCCCGACCAGCCGATTGGCGAGCTGTCGCAGAGCGGCGAAATGACCAACTCCGCGAGCGCGGAGCTCGTCGTAGTAGCGCCGGGCTCCGGGCGAGACGACCAGAGCGCCTTGGGCCTGGCGGGCCACCGCGTCGACGAGCCGATCGTTGTGCACGAACCGCGCCGCCACGGTCTTCTTCTTGCCCGACTGGCGGGTGATCGGACTGGTCGCGGCGTAGTTCTTGCGAGCGCGGGCGTCCGCGTAGCGCTCGGGGTCGTCGCCGAACTCGGCCAGCACCCGCGTCGCCAGCACCGGCCCGAGCCCGGGCTGGCTGCGGTAGATCTCCGCCTCGGGGTGGGTGTCGAAGGCCTCGCGCAGGCTCCGCTCGAGCACGGCGACCTGGGTGTTCACCGCGGCAATGACCGCGACCAGCGCGCGGGTGACCGCGGCGAACGCGGCCACCACCGCAGCCGGCTGGGTCAGGCCCGGCGTCCGCAACGCCGTCTGCAGCGCCACGGCCTTATCCTTCACCCCATGGCGGTGCGCGTGGCGCAGCGCCGCCTCGATCTGCGGGCGGGTCAACCTCGCCGCGCTGGTCGGGTCCGGGGCCTTGCCTAACAGCTCGAGCGCGTCGGTGGCGGCGAGCTCGTCGAAGGCCTCCAGCGCGGCCGGGAAGTATTCCCGCAGCCCGGCGCGCAGCCGCAGCGCGTGCCGGGCGCGTTCCCAGATGAGGGTCTGGTGCGCCCGAGCCATGACCTTCACCCCGGCCGCGAGCGGGCTGTCCCCGGAGATGGCGCGCAGCTGGTGGCCGTCCGTGCGCAGCATGTCCGCCAGCGCATGCGCATCACCGACGTCGCTCTTCCCGCCGGCGTTGCCGTGCCGCTCCCGGTATCGGGCAACCTGCCGCGGGTTGATCGGGAACACTCGATAACCCGCGGCGACCAGGGCCTGCACCCACGGACCCCGATCGGTCTCGATCCCGACCCACACCCGGCCTGGATCGCCGAGCTCACCGCTCGCCGCGTCATCGTGCTCGGGCAGGGCGGTGGCGATGAGCTCGTGCAACCGCGCGACCCCGGCCAGCCCCTCCGGCAGCCGGGCCCGCGCCAACCGTCGGCCCGTGGCGTCCTGCAGCTCCACGTCGTGGTGGTCCTCAGCCCAGTCGTCACCGACGAACAGCACCCTGTCGCTCCCCTCCGCTTGATTCCGGTCCAGTAGCGGCGGAAGGACTGCCCGCGGCCTCATGGTCGAGTGCTCACGGCGCCACTCCGCACCGGGCACGCCATCCCTTCAGCGGTCCACGTCCTTCCGACCACCGCCCGGGCCACGTTCTCCACGCAGGAGTCGGGGCTCCAGGCTCGCGGAGTGGTCACCGGGCGGCGGCTACCGCCACCGAGCCTGTCGAACTCGCTCGGCTTGCCCCATGAGGCTCGCGGTCAAGGGCCGGACGCAGTCCGGTCGCGCAGCGACGCGTAGCGCAGCGGAGCGCCCTTGAACGGGAGGGGCGGCCCGATCAAGCTCCCGGGGCCCTCCAGCGCCGGCCGCCGCGCAGCGGCGTCGATCTCGCGCCGCAGGCGCCTGGGCCGCCCGGCCTTGAGGAGCCCTCGTTACTCACCCGTGGTGGGCGGTAGGTGCGCCTCGCTCGCTGCGGGAGCCGCGGCCGATTCGCTGACTCGGCGAGCAAGGGCCGGATCGTGCAGGACCAGCATCGGTACCTCGTGCCACGCTGAACGTCGTCGCCGCGCTTCCCCCGCGGACGGACGCTCTTTCGTCCTGTCCAGGAGGTGCATGTGGCGCATCCAGCCGACCTCCGTCGCCGCGAGCAGCGACGGCTCGAGGCCGAACTGATGGTCGACGCCGCCTCGGTGGTGCGCGAGCGCGGGCCGGGCGGGTTCGCCGGTCTCGACCGCGAGTCCGCGGATGCGGTGGGCGCGTTGCTCGAGGCCGTCGCCGAGGACTGGCGCGAGCGCCCGCGGTCGCCGCGGGTGTGGGAACAGGCCGCCCGCGCCGCAGACCGCTTGGTGCACGACCCGATCCGGGATCCGGCGCCGCGGTTCCGCGGCCCGCTACCCGCGGGCTACGAGAGCCCGGTGAGCCGCCGCGATGTCACCGACCACCCGCTCTAGCCCCGGCTGTTGTGCCAGCGGTGTCCCGGAGGAGCGGCGTCCCCTCGATCAGCGGCCGGAAGACCACCGGGCAGGTCGTCGGGCTGGCGGTCGAGGCGCAGCCCTCGCCAGGAGGAGTGCCGCAGGACCCCGTCGTCGGACCAGGACCGGAAGCGGGCCTCGGCCACCAGCGTCGGCTGGGTCCATCGGGCGGCTCGTTGCTCAGGTACAGGACCGTCGAAGGGGCTGTCGGCGGTCTCGGCATCGGCGAGCTGGACGTGTAGCTGGTCGCGCTCGGTGTCGCGCAGGCCGGTGCCGACGTGGCCGATGTAGCGCAGGCAGCCTGCGGGCGTGGGAAGTCCGAGAAGGACGGCGCCCACGGCGCCGGCATGGCGGCCGCGGCCCTCGGCCCACCCACCGATCACGGCCTCGGTCGTGCGCCACAGCGGCGTCTTGACCCAGGCGTGCGAGCGGCCTGGCCGGTAGGGCGCGTCGCGGCGCTTGGCGACGATGCCCTCCATGCCGTGGCTCCCCGCCACCTCGAGCGCGGTCTGCGCGTCGAGTCCCTCCAGCACCGGGGACACGACAAGGCCCCGGTGCCCGTCGAGGCCGAGCCGTTCGAGCCGGGCCCGTCGCTCGAGGTATGGCAGGTCGAGCAGCGGCTCGTCGTCGCAGCACAGCAGGTCGAAGGCCACGAAGGTGGCCGATGCCGTCTCGACGAGCTGCGGAGACGGCTTCTGCACGCCCATGCGCAGCTGCAGCCGGTTGAAGCTCGGCCGCGCCGGTGCACCGGCCGACGGCGCTGACAGCACGACGATCTCCCCGTCGAGCACCACCCGACGCTCGCCGGCGACCGCCGCGAGAGCCCGCGCGACGTCGGGAAAGGAGCGCGACACCCGGCGACCGGCCCGCGACACGAGGACCACGTTGTCCGGGTCCAGGCCCTCGACATAGGCCAGGGCGCGCATCCCGTCCCACTTGAGCTCCAACGCCCACTCAGGACCGGGAGGTACCGACCCCGCCGTGGCCAGCATCGGCGCCACCCGCTCCAGGCCACGTGCCCACGAGGGATGGGGCGAGGCGGATGGGACGGGCACCCATCTGGTCTACCCAGTGGTTCGCGCTGGTTGCTGCCGTCGCGCGGACCCCTGGAGGACCTCCACGTGGTCGTCCCAGTTGGCGCGCTGCAGCACTCCTGCTCCGTCCGCCGGGCGCGCCAGCACCGACCGCTCGAGCTCGGCGATCGACTACGTAGTCGCCCTGCGACGGGCTGCTTCAGTGCCGGGTCCTGCGTCCTTTCGACGGGTCTGTCGTCTGTGGGACCGTCCATCTCTATCCCGCACCCATGTACGGGGGTCGGCGTGACGACATCAACCCACGAGCCTGTGGCCGGTCCGGGCAGCCGGACGAGCGAGGACGTCTGGCGCGAGTTCGGGGCGCAGCTGCGTGCGTTTGTGCATCGGCGGGTCGCCGATCCGCAGCGCGCGGAGGACGTTCTCGGTGAGATCGTGCTGCGCATCCACCGCAACCTCGGTCGGGTCGAGGATCACGAGCATCTGACGCGGTGGGTCTACAGGATCACTCGCAATGCGATCGTGGACGAGTACCGGCGTGCCGAGCGAGAGCGTGCCCGGGAGCGCGCGCTGCCCGACGACGCGGCCGAGCTCACCAACGAGGTCGACGACGAGGACGACCCGACGGTTCTCCGGGAGCTGGCGGTGTGCATGCGGCCGCTGCTCGAGGGGTTGCCGCCCGAGCAGCGCCGAGCGTTGGAGCTGACCGATCTGGAGGGGCTGACCCAGGTCGAGGCTGCCGGACGCGAGGGCGTGTCGGTCTCGGGGATGAAGTCGCGGGTGCAGCGTGGCCGGCGTCGGCTGGCGGAGTTGCTCGGTCGGTGCTGCGAGCTGACTCTCGACGCGCAGGGCACGCCGATGGACTACATCCGGCCGGCTGGCTGCCGGTGTGGCTGAACCCCGGACCGGGGTCCGCTGACGGCGGGACCCCGACCCGGTGCCGTCAGCTACAGCACATTCCACCGGCAGCGGCGGCCTTCGCCTCGCACGCAACCGCACACACCGACGTCGACTCCCCCTCGGGATTGGCCGCCAAGTCGTCGGTGACCGCGTAGTACTCCCACCAGCCGGTGGGTGTGTCCGGAGCGGTGACGAACACCTTGTCCTGCACCGCGTGGCAGCACACGTCCTGCTCGGCCAGCGTCGCCTCGAGCCCGGCGCCGCGGAAGCGGGTCAACGCCGCAGTGACCTCTTCGGGAGTCTGGGCCTCGACCCCGAGGTGATTGAGGTGCTCTCCGTCTCCCGGCTTCTCGATCAGCACCAGCTTCAGGGGCGGGTCCTCGACGGCGAAGTTCGCGTAGCCCTCGCGCCGCTTGTGCGGCGGCACGCCGAACAGCGCCGTGTAGAAGGTCGTCGCGGCTGCGAGGTCGGTGACGTTGAGCGCGAGCTGGACGCGGGTGGTGGTCATGGTCGGGCCTCCCTAGTCTCCGGCACCTGGCCGGGTCGCCCCTGTTGGGTCCCGGCGCCGTGGTGCACCGCTACTGACGGCAGGACGGGGCGAGGGACGCAGCTGCGTCCTCCGCTGAGGGTCGTCGTCAGTACCGGCATCACAGGACGTTTCGGAGGTTCCGCGATGGACGGACAGCTGCAGGTCATGCCGGAGGACTGGAGTCGGGCGATGGCCATCGTCGCCCACCCCGACGACCTGGAGTACGGCGCGGCCAGCGCGATCGCGCGTTGGACCCGGGCCGGCCGGTCGGTCGCCTACGTCATCGTCACCGACGGCGAGGCCGGGATCGACGGTCTCGACCCGATCGAGGCTGGGCCGGTGCGGCAGAAGGAGCAGGTCGCGAGTGCCGCACTCGTCGGGGTGGACGACGTGGCCTTCCTCGGACACCGCGATGGCGTTGTCGAGGGTGGCCTGGACCTGCGCCGCGACATCGCCCGCGAGATTCGCCGGTTCCGTCCGGAGGTGCTGGTCACCGCGACCTTCGAGTTGACCTACGGCATGGGCGGCGGGCAGCACATCCTGAACCAGGCCGATCACCGGACCGTCGGCGTCGCGGTGCTGGACGCCGCGCGCGACGCCGGCAACCGGTGGATCTTCTCGGAGTTGCTCGATGAGGGCTACGCGCCGTGGGACGGGGTGCGCCACGTCTACGTGATGGGCGCGAACGAGCCCACTCACGCGGTCGACGTCACCGACGCCCTCGAGCCCGGGGTGGCCTCGCTCCGTGCGCACGAGGCGTACCTGCGTGGGCTGGGCCGCGACTTCGACCCCGAGACGTTCGTGCGGGGCATGACGGCGATGGCCGGGCCGGCCCTCGGCGTTCCGCACGCCGTCGCGTTCGCCCAGATACAGCTCCAGGGCGTGTGACGACTGCCAGGGCCACGACGCAGGGTGGCGTCACGCAGCCTGACCGCTGCGGCGGCGCTCGAGGAAGACGATGTCGCGCCAGACGCCGTGGTGCTGGCCGATGCGTTCGCGGACGCCGAGGGTGCGGTAGCCGGCGGAGTGGTGCAGGGCGATGGCGGCGCGGTTCTCGGTGAAGATCGTGGCCTGCAGGGTCCAGAGGCCGGCGGCGTCGGCCGCGGTGACCTGGCGGTGGATCAGTGCGCGGCCGACGCCTCGCCGTCGGTGGGCCTCGCCGACGTACACCGAGGTCTCGGCGACCCCGGAGTAGACGGGTCGGGTCGAGGTCGGGCCGGCCGCCGCCCACCCGACGACCTGGCCGTCGATCTCGGCGACCCACCGGTGGTCGGGTAGCCACGTCGCGTCGAGGGTGTCCGCGTCGGGGACCTCAGTGTCGAAGGTGGCGTCGCCGGTCGCGATGCCCTCGGCGTAGATGCGCAGGACGGCGTCCCAGTCGTTCGGCTCCATGGCGCGCACGGTGACGTCGTCGGGAACGTCGTCGGGGCAGCACGGGCGGGGTGCGAGCAGCCCCAAGACCGCGTCGGCGGCGTGCGGGAGCCCGACGCAGCAGGCGGGGTTCACGCTGACCCGGGTGGAGGTGCCCTCGCGGCGCAGGACGAGGAAGCCGGTGTCGGCGAGCTTGCGCAGGTGGTGGGAGCACGTCGCCTGGCTGATGCCCGTGAGCTCGGCGAGACGACCGACCGACACGGGCCCGGTGGCGGTCGCGACGGCGTGCAGGAGCCGCACCCGGACCGGCTCGGCGAGGCAGGCGAACCAGTGGGCGTAGGTCGCGGCATCGTCGCCCGAGAGCTGCGCGCGCGCACCCCCGGGCGAGGCGACGAGGGGCGGCGAGCTCGCGGTCATGAGCAGAGTCTATCGATCCTCGTCGATGGTTGCACCCATCGACGCGCCTCGATACTCTGCGGCCGTTCGATCGAAGTGCGTCGATGGAGGCCGTGATGAGCGAGACGGAACTGCCGATCGTGGTGGTCGGAGCGGGTCCGGTGGGCCTGGCGGCGGCTGCCGAGCTGCTCGAGCAGGGTCTGGACCCGTTGGTGCTCGAGGCCGGCGAGCAGGTCGGGGCTTCGGTGCGTGCGTGGGGTCACGTGCGGCTGTTCTCGCCGTGGGAGTGGGTCGTCGACCCGGCGGCCCAGCGGCTCCTGGAGAAGGACGGCTGGACCCCGCCGGACCCGGAGACCTACCCGAACGGCGTCGAGTGGGTGGAGCGCTACCTCGCACCCCTCGCCGAGGCGCTCGGGTCGAGAGTGGTGACGGCAGCTCGGGTGATCGGCGTGGCTCGCCGCGGTCGTGATCGCGTGGTCGACGCCGGCCGCGACAGCGAGCCGCTCGTGGTGCACGTGGCCACCGACTCCGGAGAGCAGCGCATTCTCGCCCGTTCCGTCATCGACGCGTCCGGGACCTGGACCTCGGCGAACCCGCTGGGTGGCGACGGGCTGCCCGCGGTCGGAGAGCGGGCCGTCGGCGACCGTGTGCGGGCTGGTGTTCCGGACCTGACCGTGCCGGCCGAGCGGACCCGCTACGCCGGTCGCCACATCGTGGTCGCGGGCTCCGGGCACTCGGCGCTGACCGCGCTGGCGTCCTTCGCCGACCTCGTGCACACCGAGCCGGGCACGGAGGTGTCGTGGCTGCTGCGCCGCGGCTCGTTCGGCCAGGTCTTCGGTGGAGGCGACGCCGACCAGCTCCCGGCGCGCGGCGCCCTCGGCCAGCGCGCCGCCGAGGCGGTCGACGCGGGACTGGTCACGCCGCGGTTCGGGTTCCGCACCGAGCGGGTCGAGCCCGGCGCGGACGGCACGCTCGCCCTGGTGTCCGACGACGGTCAGCGCGTCGAGGGCGTGGACGAGGTCGTGGTCCTGACCGGCTTCCGCCCGGACCTGTCGTGGCTCTCCGAGGTCCGCCTCGACCTGGATCCCACGCTGCAGGCGCCCAGGGACCTCGCTCCGCTGATCGACCCCAACGCGCACTCGTGCGGCACGGTCTACCCGCACGGGGCCGCCGAGCTCGGACAGCCCGAGCGCGGTCTCTACCTCGCGGGCATGAAGTCCTACGGCCGCGCCCCGACGTTCCTGGCCCGCACCGGCTACGAGCAGGTCCGCTCGATCGCCGCGGAGCTCGCCGGCGACCACGAGGCGGCCGCGCGGGTGGAGCTGATCCTCAACGAGACCGGGGTCTGCGGAGGCGCCGGGCTCTTCGACGCCGACACCTCCGCGGCCGAGACCGCCGCCGGCAGCGGGTGCTGTGCCGCCCCCGCCGAGCCCCTGTCCGTGACGGTCCCGAGCGCGGCCGGCTGACCCCGAGCGCGTGGGACCAGGCGACCAGCAGGGCGGACCCGCCCCGGCCGTGACCGACGATCCGCCGGACGACTCCGGTGGGCTGTCGCGTCGCGGCCGGTGGCGGGTGCTGCTCGTCCTCTGCCTCACCGAGATCACCAGCTGGGGCGTCCTCTACTACGCGTTCCCCGTCCTCGCGCCCACGCTCGCCGAGGACACCGGCTGGTCGATCAGCACCGTCACCGCCGCGTTCTCCGCCGGCCTGGTCGTCTCCGCGCTCGTCGGCATCCCGGTCGGGCGCTTGCTCGACCGCCGCGGGCCGCGCTGGGTGATGACCGCAGGCTCGCTGATCGGGGTCCCGGCGATCGTCGCGGTCGCCACAGCCGAGTCGCTGCCGTGGTTCTTCGCCGCGTGGCTGCTGGTCGGCGTCGCCCAGGCCGCGGTCTTCTACCCGCCGGCCTTCGCCGCGCTGACCCGCTGGTGGGGCCGCGACCGCGTCCGGGCACTTACCGCGCTCACCCTGGTCGCGGGCCTCGCGAGCACGGTGTTCGCGCCGCTGACCGCGGCGCTGCTCGACCCGTTCGGCTGGCGCGGCACCTACCTGGTGCTCGCCGTGGTGCTCGCCGCCGTCACCGTCCCGGCGCACCTGGTCGGACTGCGCGGTCGCTGGCCCGAACCCGTCGAGGACGCCGAGACCACGCCCGTCGACGACGACGACCGCACCGCCGGGTCCATCGCCCGCAGCCGCCCGTTCGTGCTGCTCGTCGTCGCCGTCTGCCTCGGCGCCTTCACCGCGTTCGCGGTCACCGTGAACCAGGTCCCGCTGCTCATCGAGCGCGGCATGTCGACCTCCCTGGCCGCGTGGGCGCTCGGGCTCGGCGGCGTCGGGCAAGTCCTCGGACGCCTGGGCTACAGCCCGCTCACCCGCCGCACCGGCACCCGTGGCCGCGCCGTGCTGATCCTCGGACTGCTCGCTCTCACGACACTTCTGCTCGCCGTGCTGCCCGGCCCGCCGCTCGCCCTGATCGCTGCCGCGATGCTCGCCGGCGCCGCCCGCGGCATCTACACACTCCTGCAGGCCACCGCCCTCTCCGACCGGTGGCCGGCGCGGTTCTACGGCCGGCTCAACGGCATCCTCACCGCTCCGGTGATGCTCGCCATCGCGATCTCCCCGTGGGCCGGCAGCGCCCTGGCCGACCTGCTCGGGGGCTATCCGCCGGTATTCGTCATACTGGCTGCGGCTTCGCTCGCGGCCGCCATGTTGGCCCTCGCGACCGTGCCCGCCGCCGAGCTCAACCGTCGTCGAGCGTGAGCTGACGGCGGTGGAACTCGAAGTGCTGGGTCGGGAAGCGGTAGAGGTCCGCGAGGGTCATGTAGTCGTGGAAGAACGGGTCCCACCGCGTGGGGTAGTGCATCCCGCGAGCCAGGGCCGCGTCCGTCTCCCCGTCCAGGCGACGATGCAGCGCCGCGATCACGCGGTCGAAGAGAGCCGTCTGCCCGCGGCGGCCGAGGGTGGACCCACCGGCCCAGGACCCGAGGAAGTTCGCGGCGTCGAAGGGCCCGGTCGCCGCGTTCAGCAGCCGCGCGTACGCCCGACCGGCACCGTCGGGCAGGCGACCGAACACCCGGACCAGGTTCATCAGCGCCCGCATGATCAGATAGCCGAGCAGCATGTGGAACAGGAGCTGCTGGTTCGTCCAGCGGGTGCCGGACGAGCCGCGGTGCAGCTCGACCTCACTCGCTCCCGCCCAGAGCTGGTGAAAGCTCGCCCGGGCCCGCTCCATCTCCTCATGGACGATCTGTCGGTCCATCCCGTGCATGGTCCTCCGACAGGACACCCGTCGTGAAGTCATGCTTCGCGTCGATCACTACGACCGCTTCTTGGTCTACCGACGCATCACGAGTTGCCTGCCGCAGCTTCGTCCAGGTCGAGGTGGCCGAGCTGGGTCATCCGCGACAGGTTGTCCTCCAGGCCCCACGCCGACGCGATCTTGCCGTCGCGCACCTCGAAGAAGTAGACCTCGGCGACTCGCTCGAACCGTTGCCCGGTGGGCGGATGTCCTTGCCATTCGCCGTGCTGCGTGCCCGAGCACAGGAAGCGCCCCACGACGGTGTCGCCTTCAGCAACGAGGGTGACGATGCGCATGTGGACGTCGGGGAACGACGCACGGAACGGGGTGATCCACGCCTTTGCTGCGGCGGCCAGGCGCGGTGTGTAGATGTCGTCGAGGACGTCGAGGTGGCCGGCGTTCATGACTTCGTCGATGAGCCGGCGCACGACCGCCTTGTTCTGCTCGCTCACCGGCACCTTCCTCAGACTGGTCGTGGGCCGTACATGATGACCGCGACGCCGACGAGGCAGATCAACGCGCCGATGACGTCCCAGCGGTCGGGCCGGAATCCGTCGAGCACGACCCCCCAGAGCAGCGAACCGGCCACGAATATCCCGCCGTAGGCAGCGAGGATGCGTCCAAAGTTCGCGTCGGGCTGCAGCGTCGCCACGAACCCGTAGACGCCCAGGGCGAGGACGCCGGCACCGATCCACAGCCAACCGCGGTGCTCCCGCACGCCCTGCCACACCAGCCACGCGCCGCCGATCTCGGCCAACGCCGCGAGGACGAACAGGACGACGGATCGCGCAACGGTCACGATGCGAGCGTAGATCGACTCGTCGACCCGTCCCGAACCTCGGCGGTGCAGCCGCACCCGGCCTCCCCGCCGCACCCGCTGTCCCGCCCGCGCCGGACCCGCACCCACCTGGGCAGCAGGATCACGAGCGCAGCGACGACCGCGAGCGCCACCGCGAGACCGGGCAGCCACCCCAGGACCCCGCTGAGCACGCCCCCACCCGCGACCAGCCCGGCGGTGGCGAGCAACGGCACCGCGCAGCACGCCGCGCACGCCACACCGGCAAGACCCGCCAGCCCCGCAGGCCAACCTCCCTGCGCGGGGCGGCCGGTTCGAGCGGTCACGACCGCGACCCCGAGACCGAGCCGAGCTCGACGAAGGGCAGCGGGCAACAGTCGGTCTCCGCGCAGGTCATCAGGTCGTCGCAGCCGGCGTCGAGCGCAGCGCGCAGCGTGTCGCGGATGATGGCGAGGTCAGCGAGCTTGGCCTCCACCTCGGCCAGCTTCGCCGCCGCTCGGGCCTGCAACCCGTCGCCGGCTCGGCGGCGGTGGTGATGACGGCCCGCCTCCACCAGGTCCGCGACGTCGTCGAGGGTGAACCCGAGCCGCTGCGCCGCCTTGATCACCCGCAGCACCGTGACGGTCTCGGGCGCGTAGACCCGATGCCCACCCAGCGTGCGGTCCGGCTCGTCCAACAGCCCGCGACGTTCGTAGTAGCGCAGGGTTTGCACGTTGACCCCCGCCGCTGCGGCCAGCTCGCCCGTTCGCAGCCCCTCGCTCACGCCCGCACACCTGCCGCACGCGCCGCCTCAGCCCGCTGCTGCATCGCATCGAGCACCGCGGTCTGCGACTCCGGAACCCGCACCTCCAACGCCGTCTCGACGTCGGACGGAGCCAGGTCGAAGGAGAAGAACGAGCAGCACCCGGTCTCCCGGGCGACCAGCTCCCGCGTCACCGACACCGTCTCGGCACCGGCCGGCAGGTGCACCCGCAGCCTGGTGCGGTCGACGCGCTCGGCCGGCCGCACCGCGCTCGCGAACAGGTCGTCGAACTCCGCCACCCGCAACGGCTGCTCCACCGTCGGCAACGTGCACGACTCCGGAACCCACGTCATCGCTCTCACCCTCGTCCTCCGGCGCCATGCCCAGCGCCACACCGACGACGGTAAGCCCGTACTTGGGTACCGGTTGCAAGTGTCAGCTCGGCCTCGGACAGCGCGGGCTGGAGAGGAGCGACGGGGCGAAAGGTTAGGGCTCCGGAGCTCAATGGATGGTCCCGGCCGCCCGGACGGGTTCGCTGAGCAGCACGGGCGCAGCCACCCTGCGTACGCAGCCAGGCCTGGGTGCCCATCTGGACCGCATCCCAGGGCGACCCGAGCGGCGGGGTGTAGGAGCGGTTCAGCTCGCCAACGTCGTCGACGCTCATGCTGAGGGCTCGAAGCCGCGGGCCGCGAGGTCAGCAGCCCCGCCCGCGCCACGTGCGGATACCGGTGCCGAGCGACGCCACCGCGAGAACCAGTGCTGCCGTGGGATCGGCCCACCACCATCCGAGCGTCGCGTTGAGCACGAGCCCCGTGAGGATCGTCGCGGAGAGCGCGGCGCAGATGAGGTGTTGGCTGCCCTCACCGCTCGTCGCCGCTGAGCCCGCCTCCACTCCGAGGCGGCGCTTCGCACGACCGAACACTGGCATCAAGATCATGCCGATCGCGGCAAGCGCCACTCCTGCCCAGCTGGCATGCGGTGGAGTAGCGGTCAGGAGTTGAGTCAGAGCCGCTCCCGCGATGTAGGGCGCGAGCAGGAAGAAGCTGACGGCCACGACCCGTTGGGCTCGTCGCTCGGCGTCGGCCGAGGTGATGCGGCGCCCGGTGAACCGCCAGATGATCACGCCGCTGCCCAGACTCTGGATCGCACTGTCGAGTCCGTAGCCCAGTAAGGCGACCGAACCGGTGGCGATCCCCACGGCGGTGGCGACCACGCCCTCGATGCCGAGCCAGACGAGGCTCGACCAGGAGACTCGTCGAATGCGACGAGCCACGGCCTGGTGATCGGTCGGCGGCGCTGCACGGATCCCCACCTTGACCACAGTAGCGGACTTCGGCGCTGATATCGACAAACGCTGATGCTACTACCATTATCCGATGCCCGCGGACTCGAACGAGGTCGAGCGCTGTCGCGCTCTGGCGACGACCTGGGCACCCACCCTGCAGGCCCTCGGCAATCAGGACCGTTTGCTGATCGTGCTGTGGCTCGCCGACGGAGCTCACTCGGTTCGTGAGCTGGAAGAGGTCACGGGCTTGGCGCAGTCGACGGTCTCCTACCACCTGGCCCACCTACGCGATGCGGGCTTGGTCGACTCGTCGCCCGCGGGCCGGAGCAACCGCTACAGCCTCAGCGGCCTCGACCTGCAGCAGGTGGCCACCATTCTCGGAGCCTTGAGCCCCCGACCTGCCGCCGAACCCTGACCACACGTCCGACGTGCGCCTCGGCTCGAGACATGATCGGCGAACAGGTAGCTCACCGCCGAGATATGTCCCCGGCAGGTACGGGTTCGGTAAGCAGCACCGGTGCGGCGCCCTGCGTGCGCACCCAGGCCTGGGTGGCCATCTGGACGGCGTCCCAGGGCGAGCCCAGCGGCGGGGTGTAGGAGAGGTCCAGCTCGCTGACGGCATCCACGCTCATCCGGTGGAACAGCGCGGTGGCGAAGGTGTCGACGCGCTTGGCGACTTCGGCGCCCGGCGCCCGATCAGCTGGGCTCCGAGCAGCGCACCCGAGTCCGCGTCGCCCGTGACGGCGATGTGGATCGGGGTGGCGCCCGGGTAGTAGGCCTTGTGATCGTCGGGGCTGGCGGTCACGGTCGCCGGGGAGAGTCCGGCCGCGACGGCCTCGTGGTCGCGCAGCCCGGTGCGGGCGGCGACGACGTCGAACACCTTGACGACCTGGGTTCCGAGACTGCCGGTGAACCGTCGGTCGCCACCGAGGGCATTCTCCCCGGCCACACGCCCCTGCTTGTGGGCCGTGGTCCCGAGTGGCAGGTAGGTGACGCCGAGCTGTAGGTGGTGGGTGATCACGCAGTCGCCCGCGGCGAAGACGTACGACCAGCTCGTCGTAGACCAGCGTGTCTTCCCGGCCCTCGGCGTCGCGCGGGGCGAGCCGGCGGCCCTCGACGTCGATGCCGGTGGCGGTGGTGTTCAGACGCAGGGCCATGCCGGTGGCCTCGAGGTCGGCGTGGGTGCGGTGGGCCAGGTTGCGCCAGTGGGTGACCTCCCCGGAGACGTAGTAGGGGATGCCGCAGATCGAGAAGTTCGGGTAGGCGTCGGCGACCACGACCGTGACGTCGGTCGAGGGGTCGAGTTCGCGGGCGCGCAGCGCGGCGGAGATGCCGGCGTCGCTGCCATCGATCGCGACGAGGTGCACGGGAGGGCCTTCCTGGGAAGGGGAGCTGCGGGGTGTCGCGTGGCTGAGGGAGCAGGAGCCGGGGGGCGGGGACCTGCGGTGCGCGGGCAGGTGCCCGCCCCGGTGCCTCAGCGGGCGGTGGAGTGCAGCGGGGTGGCGCCGATGTCGTTGAGCAGGCCGCGGACGCGGCGCTCGACCTCGTCGCGGATGGGTCGGGTGGCGTCGAGGTCGAGCCCCGCCGGGTCCTCCAGGACCCACTCCTCGTAGCGCTTGCCGGGGAACACCGGGCAGGCGTCGCCGCAGCCCATGGTGATGACCACGTCCGCGGCGCGGACGACCTCGTCGGTCCAGGGCTTCGGGAACTCGGTGGAGATGTCGATCCCGACCTCGGCCATCGCGGCCACCGCGGCCGGGTTGACCTCGCTGGCCGGCTCCGAGCCGCCCGACCAGGCCACAGCCTGCTCACCGGCGAGGTGGGTGAAGAACCCGAGCGCCATCTGCGAGCGGCCGGCGTTGTGGGTGCACAGGAACAGCACCGTCGGGCGCTCGTCGTGGGACAGTCCCTCGACCTTCGCCAGAGCCTGCAGGCGCTGGCGGGCGAAGCGCTCCGCGAGCAGCGGCAGGAACTTGATGATCGTCGCGCGGCCGGCGAACTCGTCGTAGGACGAGTGCAGGAAGCGCTCGATCGTCTCGAGCCCGAAGGTCTCGGCGAACTCGCGCTGCAGGTTCGTCGCCGCGGTCTTGAGCGCGAGACGCTGGTCGATCGACAGGTCGTGGCGCTGGTAGGTCTCGGTCATCACTGGCTCCGTTGCGAGTGGGTGGATGCTGAACTGTCGGCAGCGGACAGCGGCGCCGGTGCGGGGAACAGGCGACGCCGAAGCCAGAGGGAGACGTAGACCAACGCCACCAGCACCGGGACCTCGATCAGGGGACCGACGACCCCGGCGAGGGCCTGGCCGGAGGTGGCGCCGAAGGTCGCGATGGCGACGGCGATGGCGAGCTCGAAGTTGTTGCCCGCGGCCGTGAAGGCCAGCGTGGTCGTCCGCTCGTAGTTCAGGCCGACGGCGCGGCCGAAGGCGTACGAGCCGGCCCACATCACCGCGAAGTAGACGAGCAGCGGCAGCGCGATCCGGACCACGTCGAGGGGTCGGCTGGTGATGGCGTCGCCCTGCAGGGCGAAGAGCACGACGATGGTGAACAGCAGCCCGTAGAGAGCGAACGGCCCGATGCGCGGCAGGAAGCGCTCCTCGTACCACGTGCGGCCCTTCGCCCGCTCCCCCAGCCTTCGGGTGAGGTAGCCGGCGAGCAGCGGGATGCCCAGGAAGATCAGCACAGAGCGGACGATCGCCCACGCGGAGACGTCGAGGCCGGCGGTGGACAGGCCCAGCCAGCCGGGCAGGACGGCGAGGTAGAACCAGCCCAGCGCGCCGAAGGCGATCACCTGGAACACGCTGTTGAGCGCGACGAGCACGGCGGCGGCCTCGCGGTCGCCGCAGGCGAGGTCGTTCCAGATGATGACCATCGCGATGCAACGGGCGAGCCCGACGATGATCAGACCGGTGCGGTACTCGGGCAGGTCGGGCAGCAGCAGCCAGGCCAGCGCGAACATCAGGGCCGGCCCGATCAGCCAGTTCAGGATGAGCGAGGAGACCAGGAGCCGCTTGTCGCTGGTGACGGTGTCGAGGCGGTCGTAGCGCACCTTGGCCAGCACCGGATACATCATGATCAGCAGCCCGAGCGCGATCGGGAGCGAGACCCCGTCGAGCGCGACCGCGCCCAGGGCTTCGCCGAGGCCCGGGACCAGCCGACCGGCCAGCAGCCCCACGACCATCGCCGCGAGAATCCAGAGCGGCAGGAACCGGTCGAGCGTGGAGAGCTTCGCGACGACGCCGGCCTCGTTCGGGTCGTTCGAGGTCAGGTTCTCGGTGCTCACGCCTCCACCACCGGGAGCTCGTGGCGAGTTTGCGGCACGACGTCCCCGAGCCCGTTCGGCACCGTGTCCGGCGCGGCCGGGACGAGCACGGCGGCCAGCGCCTCGAGCACCTCGGGCTGGATGCGGTAGTACACCCACGTCGCGCGCCGCTCACCGGTGATCAGGCCCGCCTCCCGGAGCACCTTGAGGTGGTGGCTGATCGTCGGGCCCGACAGGTCGAACACCTCGGTCAGGTCGCAGACGCACGCCTCGCCCCCGGCGTGCGAGGCGATCAGGGACAGCAACCGCAGCCGCACCGGGTCACCCATCGCCTTGAACAGCCGGGACAGCTCCCCGGCCTGCTCGCCCGACAGCGGCTCACGGACCAGCGGGGAGTAGCACCCCAACTGCTCCACCAGCCCCGGAGGCACTCGCTCCTCGTGCTTCGACATACTTCTATCTTCACAGACGTCGAAGCAGCCAACAACCCCTAGTTAGACGACCATCAAGAGACGGACGAACGACGCCCATCTGTAAAGCTCGCATGGCTGGTCGAGTCGACCGGCCCCCGGTGGTCGGGCCGGGCCCGACCTCGTTGAAGACAGCGGCGCAGGCGTCCTATGCCCAGCTCGGTCATCGGCCCGTGGGTCATGGTTCGTGCGTGCCGCGCGGCTGTTGTCTCCCGGGACACTGAGCGCCATGACCCAACGCCTGGTGGCTATCCCGATCCTCCCGGTCCGGGACATGGCCGAAGCGTTGGACTTCTCATCGCGGCTTCCTCACCTGACGGTCGAGCAGTACGACGGCGGCGGTTACGCCTTCGTGCGACATCTCGGCGCCGAGGTCATCCACCTGGACCACCGCCCTGAAATGGACACCTCAGCCAACATGGCGGGCTGCTACCTGCGCGAGCATTCGGCCCACCGACGGCCAGACCGTCGGCGTGGCCATGCCGATCTCGATCACCTTCGACGCGCCCGTCACCGACCGTGCCGCCGTCGAGCGCCGGGTGTCGGTGACCACCTCGGTGCCCACCGAGGGCTCGTTCCGTGGATGTCCGACGAGCAGCTCAACTGGCGCCCGAAGGAGTACTGGCGCCCCGGCACGCAGGTCGCCGTGGAGGCGCGCCTGTTCGGCGTCGACAGCGGCGAGGGCGTCTACGGCGAGGAGGACCGCTCGTTCTCGTTCACCGTCGGCCGCGACCAGCGGGCCCGGGGCGACGTCAACGCCCACACGCTCGTGCTCTACCAGGACGGGCAGGAGCTGCGGAGTCTGCCGGCCTCCTACGGCCGCGACGTCTACCCGACGCAGCACGGCGTGCACGTCGCGTTCGAGAAGCACGAGGTCAAGCGGATGCGCTCGGGACACGTGGGGCGGCCCCGCCGAGGGCCAGCCCGGGTTCTACGACGAGGATCTCCCCCTGGCCGTGCGCATCTCGAACAACGGCGAGTTCGTGCACGTCAACGCGGACACGGTGCGCCAGCAGGACCGCAGCAACGTCTCCCACGGCTGCGTGAACCTGTCGCCGGCCAACGGGCGCTTCTTCTACGACTGGGTGCAGATGGGCGACCCAGTGGAGATCGTCGGCTCGAGCCGCCCCTGACCACCCGCGACGGGGACATCGCCCGACTGGACGATCCCCTGGGAGGAGTACCGGCAGGGCTCGGCGCTCGCCGGCGGGGCCTGAGGCCGGCCCCGAACTTCGTCCCGGGGGGAGGGACGGCGTTCGGAGCCGGCGATCCGATGGTGACATGTCGGAACGAGCTCGTGTGGCAAAGGCGCGGTGCCTCCTCCTACCCCTGCGGTCAGACGTTCGCCGAAGCTGAGACCGCCGGCGACGGTTCGGGGGGCACGCAGGCGGACTCGTGGGCCGCGTGCGCCGCCGCTTCTACCTGCAGCGTGCTGTGGTGCAGCGCGAACCGTTCCTCCAGCACAGCCGTCGCCGCGTCGAGCACACCGTGCTCTCCGCAGTCGGCGGTGGCGCAACCGTCCTGACCGATCACCAGATGTGCCGAGACGGCCGGGTTGCGGTCGTTGATGGCCCAGACGTGAAGGTCGTGCACCTCCTCGACGCCGGGGAGGGCGAGCAGCGTCGAGCGCACCTCCTCGACGTCGATCCCGGCCGGCGCGCCCTCGAGGAGCAAGTGCGATGCCTCGCGCAGCAGCGCGACGGTGCGCGGGACGAGGATCGCGACGATGGCGAGTGAAGCCACCGTGTCGGCGTAGACCCACCCGGTCGTCAAGGTCACCGCGGCGGCCACCAGGACCGCCACCGAACCGAGCGCGTCGCCGAGGACGTGCAGCGCCGCACCGCGGACGTTCATGTTCTCGGCGGCACCACGGCTGAGCACCAGCAGCGCGACCAGGTTGCCGACCAGCCCGATCGCGCCGAACATCAGCAGGCCCAGTCCCGGCACGGGCGTCGGATCCCCGAGGCGCTCGAACGCCTCGATCGCCACCCAGACGGTGACCGCCAGCAGAGCGAGGGCGTTGAGCGCCGCGCCGAGTACCTCGGCGCGGCCGAGACCGAAGGTGCGTCGGGTGCTCGGCGGACGCTGGGCGAGCCGGGCGGCGACGACGGCCGCGATCAGGGCGGCGACGTCGGTCACCTGGTGCCCCAGGTCGGCGAGCAGCGCCAGCGACCCGGTGACGACAGCACCGACCGCACCGCTGATGAGCACCGTCGCGGTGATCGCGAGCGCGATCGTCAGCTTGCGGCCGTCCGAGCCTCCGTGCCCATGACCATGTCCGTGCCCCATGGCTCGAACAATACATGCACGCATGCGCATGCGGCTATGGGTATCGGCCTCGACGGACATCTCAGTGGCCGACGAGCGTGAGGGCCCCGAGCGCGGTGGCGGCGGCCACGGCGGCGCCGATGTGCCAGTTCCGGAGCTCGCCGGTGCGGCGCTTGTCCCGTGCCATGCCGATGCCGACCATCGCCGTGCGGAGCAGGACCCCGGCCACCAGCGCGAGCAGGATGGGCACGATCGTCTCCGGCAGCGGGCTCACGGACGCCACGATGACTCCGGCGACGGGCCCGAGGACGGCGATCACGAGCCACGGCACCATGCTCTGCCGCGCCTGCTTGAAGAGCGCGGCGAGGGCGAGGCCCTCGCTGGCCGAGTGCACGAGCAGCGCCGCGATGACCGGCACCGACGGGGTCAGCGCGAGCGTCGCCCCCTCGATCACGCGGTGCACCGTGAGCGCGGCCGCGGCTCCCACACCACCGAGGGCAGCCGGTCGGTCGGCGCCCGCAGGACGGTGCCCCCCGGTGGGCGGGCCCTGGTCCGAGGGCTCGTCATCGTGGCCGTGGCCGCAGCCTCTGCGGGTGAACCATGTCACGACGACGAAGCCGGCTACGAGCGCGAGGACCGGCATCCACAGCGGCCGCTTCCTCGGAGACGTGCCAGACGTCCGGGACGATGTCGGTCAGCGCGCTGGCCAGCATCATCGCTGAGGCCAGCGAGAGCCACAGCCCCACGCGGCCGGAATAGCGGCTGGCGAGCCAGGCGCCGAGCACGGTCGCCGCGGAGATCAAAGCGACGGCGCCGAACGCGCCGCCCTCCACCGGATCGCTCTCGTACCAGTCGCTGGTCAGGAAGACGGCCGTCAGGACCGCGAGGGACCAGCAGCCGACGACCCAGCGGTCGTGCTCGACGAGACCGCGTGCGGCGGCCGGCAGGGGAAGCCACGCCTCCTTGTAGGCGGTCACGACCGTGGACCAGAACAAGGGGATCGCGACGAGGCAGGCGGCAACGCAGTAGGCGCACAGCGCGTCGGCGAGGAAGAGGCTCTGGACGAGTGACCAGTGGGCGATCGCCGTGCCGGTCGAGACTGCGGCGAGCAGCCCGACCCCGACCTGGCGCGACAGCGTGACCCCGGCGGTGGCGATGGTGCCGATGGCGGCGACGGCGGCGAAACCGGCGATCCCGATCAAGGGGACGAGATGGCCCCAAGGACTCGCGGCGGCCGGTTCGCACACCGGCCCGGCTCCTTCTCCGCAGGCCGGCACGAGGTCGAACACCACCGCGTTCTCCGCGGCGCGCACCACCGACACCAGCAGCCCGATGGCGCCGCCGATCAGCAGCAGCCACGCGAACCCTCGATGGTCCGGAGCGGGTTCCGCCGGTGCGGGAGGAGGTTCGGGCGCGGCGAGACCGCAGAGGTGACCGCTGGGGAACGGCGCGGTCGCCACGCTCGCGACGGCGTCGAGGAAGCCGTGACCACCGTGGCCTCGCTGCCGGGGAAGCGGGGAGGTGAGGGCCTCGTCGGGCCGCTGGGCGCGGGGCGCCGGGCGCCCGCGTGGCTGGAGCGCGACAACGCCCGCGGGGTCGGGCGGCCGAGGCGGCCGTTGCTGTTCCTGCACGTTCATCGGGGGTGCCTCTCGGGCGGAGGTGGGGAGCGTCGGGGCGGGTCGTCGCCGACGGCTCCCACGCATCGCCGGTCCACTCGAGGCCGTTCTCGTCGGGGGCGAGAGGCGCTTCGGGTCCGTGGAGCGAGGTCGACTAGTCAGCGACGGCGAGCCGCGGCGGACCCCGCCGCACCGCATAGGCGACCCAGACCAGGGAGACGGTCGCTCGCGCCGGCCTCGTCACCGCCGGTCGCTCGGAGGTCGAGTCCTCGGGCGCGTCGGAGATCAGCGACCGCAGGCAGCGAGCGAGCCGGTGGACGGCCTCGGCGCACGCCAGCAGCACCACGTCCACGGCCGCCACGAGCAGGACCATCGCGACGGCGACCACGACGTAGCCGACGAGCAGGCCAAGGTGCACGGCGCTGTGTGCAGCCGTCAGGTCCGCGGTGGTGCGATCCCACACCTCGCCGGCGGCGTGGAGCGCCGGCTGCGCCAGGACCGTGGCGCTGGCCAAGAACGCGGCGACGCGGTGTTCCCGCCCGAAGCGGTGGAGCCGGAGCAGCCCGACCACGGCCGACACCGAGCCGAGGGCGACGACGTGCCCGAGACTGGCGCCGCCGACGAGGTCGAGGAGGACCGAGGCGACGAAGGTGGCCGCGGCTGCAGCGATTGCCGGCCAGCGGGGGCCTGAGCAGGTCCGAGGGTGGGTCGTCCGCATCGCTGCGTCCACTCTCGCCTCCGTGGGCTGCTGGTGCCTGCGGTTCTTCCGCGTCAGGTCTGGCGCTCAGCCGTCGAACGGTCGACCCACCATCGCGGTCCTACGTACGGTCACCGGTTGGTCTCGGATAGTAACGGCGCGGTGACGTGGCCCGTCGTCGGGGCGCTACGCACCCCGGGCGGCGGCTTCCTGGGACGCGTTCACGACCTGGACCTTGTCGCCGTTCTGGAGCTCGGCGAAGGTCGCCTGGGCATCGGGGGTCTCCATGCGGATGCACCCGGCCGACGAGCGGGAGGGGTCGCCCGCGTGGAAGGCGATGCCGCCGTCGGCGAAGAACGTCGAGTACGGCATCGGCGCGGGACGGCCGTCGCGGGTGGTCGACTCCCCGCTGACGTGGTGCTCCTCCTTGCGGTACACGCGGAACGAGTGCCCCACCGGAGTCGCCTGACCTTCTCCACCCGAGGAGATGGTCATCGGCCCGCGGACCACCTGGCGGTCGCGGATCAGCCATGCACGCTGCGACTCGAGATCGACGCACGCCCGCGCGGACGCCGAACACGGCGTTCCCGGCACCACGGCCTCACTGTGTGCTGCCTGCGCGACCGGGCTGGCCTCGGGATTCGCCGGTGGGGTGCTCTCCGCCAGCGCCGGCACGGCGAGCCCGCCGACCGCCGCCAAGACGCCTATCGAGACGCCGGCCGCGGCCCACCACGGCCTCCGTCGTGCGCCTCGAGACCGAGGCGCCGCCGTCATCCGGTGCCGGCCGGTCGTGGATGCCGTCTTCTCGCTGATGGGTTCGCTCCTCCTCGCGTGGAGGGCGAGGCCCTCCGCGTCCGTCGTCCCTCCCATCGGCGCGACTCGAACTGTGATCGAGCCACCGACCGGGCGACGGTAACTCCGACGAGGACGCCGGACGGTCACCGGTCTCGTCCGCGTGGTGTGCGATGGCCTCGGTGGCTCGCTGACGAGCGCAAAGTCCGAACCCCTTGACGGTCGTGCTCTCATGCACATGTCTGCATATGTCAGGAGGAAGTCATGGAGCTGACGGCACTGCTTCTGTACGTGGGCGGACTCACCGTGTGCTTCGGGGTCCAGAGCTGGCTGCACCGAGCCCGGACCGGTGGGGACGCGGGCTTCCGACGACCACTGCGCGAGCCCCGCTCCCCGGCGTGGTGGGGGGCGGTGTCGTTCGTGGCCGCGCTCGTCCTGGGACTCGCCGGCCTCCTGCTCGGCACCCTGGGACTGGTCGGCCCGCTGCTCCCGCTCGACCGCGTGCCCGCCGTGCCGTGGCTCGGTTTCCTCCTGGCGCTGGCCGGCTTCGTCGGCACGGTCGGCGCGCAGCAGGCGATGGGCCGCTCGTGGCGCATCGGGGTCGAGGCGACCGAGCGCACCGAGCTCGTCGAGTCCGGGGTGTTCGGCTGGTCCCGCAACCCGGTGTTCCTGACGATGATCGCCAGCCTGGCCGGGCTGACCCTCGTGGTCCCGAACGTCCTCCAGCTCGCGGCGCTGGTCTGCCTCGTGCTCGCGGTCGAGGTGCAGGTCCGCGGGGTCGAGGAGCCCTACCTGCTCCAGACCCACGGGGCCGACTACGCGGAGTACACGTCGCGGGTCGGCCGGTTCATCCCCGGAGTCGGACGGCTTCCGCGCTCCGGGATCGCCGCCAGCTCGTGAGTCCCGACCCGCTCAGGGCGTCGTGGCGGGCCCGGGCGCGACGCCCTCTGCTCGACGCCGCAGGACGGCCAGGCACCACGCGGCGACCGCGGCGAGGACGGCGAAGCCGGCGGCAAGGGCGAGGAACAGCAACGAGCCACTCAGCACGGCGACCACGACCCACACCGCCGCGAACGCCGCGCACGTCCACACCTGGAACACGTACCGGCGCTTCTCGCTCTCGCGTATCCGACCAGCCGACTCATCGTGCGGCCCGACCCCTGCACCGGCCTGCTGCAACGCCCGGCGGCGCGCCTCGGAGGCGTTCCGCGGCTTCCGCTCGCGATCCGGCCCCGCTCGGTCGTGCATGTCCGCTCCCTCGTCCGACGCCGCCTCGCGCTCGAGGTTAATGAGGAGCCGACGGCGACCTCACAGCAACATGCTTTAGCGTGTCGCTCCGTGGCGAACAGGACTTCCCGGACATCAGCCGCCTCGACGCGCGCCATCGTCATCACTACGACGCTCGTCGTGCTGGTCGTCGCGGTCATTGTGTCCCTGGTCCACGCGAACCGCAGCGAGCAGCCCGCGACGACTGCCCTCGCCGAGCGTGGCGGCGCCGTCCTCGGAGCTCCGGTCCCAGCTGCGCTACTCATCCGCCCGGATAGCCACCGTCTCGGGCCGCCCGCCGGCGACCGCGTCCGCTTTGTCGAGTTCCTCGACTTCGAGTGTGAGGCGTGCCGCGCGGCGTACCCGAGTGTGGAGCGCCTCCGGGCCGAGTACGCCGGGCAGGTCGATTTCGTGGCTCGGTACTTCCCGTTGCCAGGGCACGCGAACGCCGAGCCTGCCGCCCTCGCTGTCGAGGCCGCGGCCCGTCAGGGGCGCTTCGAGCAGATGTACCAGACGATGTACGAGACGCAGGCGTCGTGGGGCGAGCAGCAGGTCTCGCACGCGCCGACGTTCCGCGGCTTCGCCGAGCGCCTCGGGCTGGACATGGCGGCCTATGACCGTGACGTCGCCGACCCCGCGGTCCGCGACCGCGTGCTGGCCGACCGCGACGACGGCATCAGCGTCGGCGTGCAGGGCACCCCGACGATCTTCGTCAACGACCGGCCGGTGGAGGGCGACCGCTCGTACCCCGCCCTGAAGGCAGCCATCGACCAGGCCCTCGCGACGCCGTGAGGCACATTCCCGGTCGAAGGACACGACGGCTCTCGGTCCTGCTCGCCGTGGCCGTGACCGCGGTGCTGGTGGGCTGCGGTCACGACCAACGACCGGGGACCTTCACGTTCACCTCGCCCGGCGGGCAGAGCCGCGTGTTCTACGACCCGCCGGCGACCCGCGGCGTGGTTCCCCCCATCGCCGGGGAGGACGTGCTCCGGCCCGGTGTCGAGATCGGGACCGCCTCCTACCCCGGGCAGGTCGTCGTGCTCAACATCTGGGGGTCGTGGTGCGGGCCGTGCCGCGCGGAGACCCCGGAGCTCGAGGCCGTCGCCCGCGCGACCGCTCCCCTGGGCGTGCAGTTCCTCGGGATCGACGTGCGGGACGACCGCGACGCCGCGGCGGACTTCCTGCGCGACCGGGGCGTGTCGTACCCCTCGATCTACGACCCCCCGGGCCGGAGCCTGCTCGCGCTCCGCGGCTTTCCCCGCAACGTCGTGCCGTCCACGATCGTCCTCGACCGGGAGGGCCGCGTCGCCGCGGTCTTCCTGACCGCGGTGCTAGCGGCCGACATCGAGCCCACGATCCGCCGGATCGCCACCGAACCTCCGGCCTCGGCGGGAGGCGGCCCGTGAACCCCACGGACATCGCCCTGACCGGTCCCCTGCTCCTGGCGATCGTCGTGAGTGCGGCCGCGGGCGCGGTGAGCTTCGCGTCGCCCTGCGTCGTGCCCCTCGTTCCCGGCTACCTCGCGTACCTCGCCGGCCTGGTCGGGGCGCAGCGCCCGCCGACGCCTGCCGAGCGCGGGCCGGGGCACTCCCGGGCCCCGAGCGAGCCGGCGCCGGCGGTGATGACGGCGCCCCGCCGCCGCGGCCGGCTGGTGGCCGCTACGGCGCTGTTCGTCGCCGGCTTCACCGTCGTCTTCGCCGTCGGGCTCGGCACCGTCGTCTGGCTCTCGGACCTGCTGCTCATCAACCAGGACGTTCTGCAACGCATCGGCGGAGTCGTCACCGTCGCGATGGGCCTGGTGTTCCTCGGTCTGGTGCCCTCGCTCCAGCGCGACACCCGCCGCATCCGGACGCCGGAGGCGGGGCTCCTCGGCGCACCGCTGCTCGGGGCCACGTTCGGGCTGGGCTGGACGCCGTGCCTCGGCCCGACCCTCACCGGCGTGATCGCCCTGGCGGCGGGCACGCCCTCAGGTGGCGCCTCCGTGCGCGGTCTGGTCCTGGTGCTCGCCTACTGCGCGGGGCTGGGTCTGCCGTTCCTCCTGCTCTCCCTCGGGACGGCCCGCACCGTGCGGGTGCAGGCGTGGCTCAGCGCCCACACCCGGACGCTGCAGAGGGCGGGCGGTGTCATGCTCGTGGTCGTGGGGCTCGCCCTGGTGACGGGTCTGTGGGGCGATCTCGTCGCCCTCCTGAGAGGCCCGGTCTCCGGGTTCACCACAGTGCTCTGATCAAGCTCGCAACGACCGGCCGCAACGACTCGAAGTGGAGCGAAGGGACACCGCATGATCGTCGCACCCGAGGACGCGGCGACGCCGCCGACCGCCTCGGTCTCGTCGTCCCGTGGGACCGGGTCGGTCCTGCTGGTCGCCGGTCTCATCGGCGCCGCAGCTGCGCTCGTCCTGCTCGTCGAGAAGATCGCGTTGCTGGCGAAGCCGGACTACCTGCCGAGCTGCAGCATCGACGCGGTCCTGTCCTGCGGCTCGATCATGCGGACCGCGCAGTCGGAGGTCCTGGGCTTCCCCAACCCGATCATCGGACTCGCCACCTTCCCCGTCGTCGCCGCCGTGGGCGCCCTGCTGCTCGCGCGTACTCCCCTGCCGGCCTGGTGCTGGCTGGCGTTGCAGGGCGGAGTCGCCGCCGCCGTCGCGTTCGTGGGCTGGCTGATCATCCAGAGCGTCGCGGTGATCGGCGCGCTCTGCCCGTACTGCATGGTCGTCTGGGCGGCCACGATCGCCGTGTTCTGGTTCGTCACCGCCGAGAACCTCGAACGCGGGCACCTCGTGGCCGGCCCGCCCGGACGGCTCGTCGCCCGCCACCCGGGAGCGGCGACCGTGGTGTCCTACGTCGTGGTGCTCGCAGTCGTGGTGGCCTCGTTCCCCACCTGGTTCGCCGGCCTCATCGGCCTCTGACCGGTCAGGAGTCGACCGCGGCCCGGTCCGGCGCGGACGTCTCGCCGAGCACGGCACCCACGAGCGCACGACCGACCGGCGTGAGCCGATACATGACGAGCTTGCCGTCACGGCGGGACGTCACCAGCCCGGCGGCGCGGAGCACGCGCAGGTGGTGGGAGGCGAGGTTCTGCGCCTGGCCCACGACCCACGCCATGTCGCAGACGCACAGCTCGTCGCCCGCCAGCAGCGCCGCGCCGACCGCCAGCCGCGTGGGGTCGGCGAGCGCCTTCCCGAGCGTCGCCGCCGAGGTCAGAGCGTCGAGGTCCGGGAGAGACGTGCGGATGTCCTCGGCGTGCGGCAGGTCCAGGCACAGCAGGTCGCACTGGTCGTCCGCCGGTAGCGTGCTCTCGCCCACGGGGTCACCCTAACGTTCGTTGGCGCGAAGTGCGCCGACCGCATCGACCTGACACATCAACAGACATTAGAATGACTGGCCAGCGAGCCCTGGTTCGAGCGGACGGAAGGAGCAGCCGTGTCCGACGCCTGCTGCGGGCCCGAAGTGGCATCGAGTGCCGACGGCAGTCACGACGAGGGTCCGGCACGACTGTGGCAGGTCCGCGAGCTGCAACTCTCCCTCGCCGCCGCGGTGCTGCTCGGCGTCGCCTGGCTCCTCGAGCGCGGTGACGTCATCCATGTTGTGGTGACCGGACTCGAGCTGGTCGCCGCCGTCGTCGCCGGCTCGACGTTCGTGCCCGCCGCGCTGCGGAACCTCCGGCACGGCCGCATCGGCGTCGGGACGCTGATGACGATCGCCGCGATCGGCGCCGTCGCCCTCGGCCAGGTCGCCGAGGCCGCCCTGCTGGGCATCCTGTTCTCGATCGCCGAAGGCCTGGAGCACTACGCGGTCACCCGCACTCGCCGCGGGTTGAGGGCCCTGCTCGGGCTGGTCCCGCCGACGGCGTCGGTGCTGCGCGACGGCCGCGAGGTCACGGTCGCGCCCGACGACCTGGTCCTCGGCGACGTGCTCGTCCTTCGCCCGGGTGAGCGGGCCGCCACCGACGGCCACATCCGCGCCGGTCGCACGAACCTCGACACCTCGGCGATCACCGGCGAATCGGTGCCCGTCGAGGCCGGCCCCGGCGACCGGCTCTACGCCGGCGCCATCAACGGCGGCGGCGCGATCGAGGTCGAGGTGACCGCCGCGGCGTCGGACAGCTCGCTGGCGCGCATCGTGCACATCGTCGAGGAGGCACAGGAGCGCAAGGGCGCGGGCCAACGCCTCGCGGACCGGATCGCCCGCCCGCTCGTGCCCTCGATCGTGGTCCTCGCGGTGCTCGTTGCTGCGGTGGGCTCCCTGCTCGGTGACCCGCTGCTCTGGCTCGAGCGGGCCCTCGTCGTGCTCGTCGCGGCCTCGCCGTGCGCGCTGGCGATCTCTGTGCCGCTCACCGTGGTGGCCGCGATCGGGGCGTCGAGCCGCCACGGCGCCCTGGTGAAGGGCGGCGCCGCCCTCGAGGAGCTTGGACGCATCCGCGCCGTGGCCCTGGACAAGACCGGCACCCTCACCCGCAACGAGCCCGAGGTCATCGACGTCGTCGCCGCGCCCGGCCACGAGCCGGGCGAGGTCCTCGCCCTCGCGGCCGCGCTTGAGGCCCGCAGCGAGCACCCCCTCGCGCGGGCAGTCCTGTCTGCCGCGGCCGGCCCGGAGCGCGCGGTCGAGAGCTCCCGCGCCGACGACGTCACGGCGATCCCGGGCCACGGCCTGACCGGTACCCGGGACGGCGTTGACCTCCGCCTCGGCAGACCAGGCTGGATACCGACCGGTGCGCTGGCGCCCCATGTCGAGCGGCTGCAGAGCGAGGGCGCGACCGTCGTGCTCGTCGAGCGCGCCGGGGCGCTGCTCGGCGCGGTCGCGGTCCGCGACGAGCTGCGACCGGAAGCACCCGAGGCTGTACGCCGGCTCCACGACCTGGGCATCGAAGTCGCGATGCTCACCGGCGACAATCAGCGCACCGCGATCGCGCTCGCCGAGCAGGCCGGCATCACCGGCGTGCACGCCGAGCTGCGGCCCGAGGACAAGGCCGAGCTGCTGCCGCGCATCGCGCCCGGCCGACGCGTCGCCATGGTCGGTGACGGCGTCAACGACGCGCCCGCCCTGGCCACCGCCGACGTCGGCATCGCCATCGGCGCCATGGGCACCGACGTCGCCATCGAGACCGCGGACGTCGCCCTCATGGGCGAGGACCTGCGCCACCTCCCGCAGACCCTCGCCCACGCCTGGCGCGCGCGGTGGATCATGCTGCAGAACGTCGCGCTATCACTGCTCATCATCGGCGGGCTCATCCCGCTCGCCGCCTTCGGTGTCCTCGGCCTGGCCACCGTCGTCGTCATCCACGAGGCCGCCGAGGTCCTGGTCATCCTCAACGCGGTCCGAGCCGCCCGATCCCGGCCCCTGCCCGGCCTCATCGCCGCACCGGCCAGCACGGGGCGCCACCACGTCACCGTCGAAGCCGCTCCAGAGCCCGAGGACCCCTGCTGCGCCCCCGCGCCCTCCACGTCCTCGACCCAGCCGGGCGGGTCGACCGGCGTGGCGATCCCGCTCCTGGACGCGTCGCAGATCGGCACCGCCGACGCCGACGCCGGCTGCGGCGACGGCTGCTCCTGCTGCGTCTCGCTGCCGTCGACCAGCGCCGGCCGCGCCGACGCGGTCGACGGCCGGACCCCTTCGGCGTAGGCGCCGGGCGCTCCAGTCGTGATGGAGGTTGCTCGGAGCCTCGTGGGGATGCCCGTCGTGACGGCTACTCGACGGACACGTAGACCGAGACCGCCGCGAAGAGGGCGAAGCCGACGGTGAGGTAGAAGGCGTCCCGCCGGCTCGTGAACTGGTCATGAGCCTCGGGGAGCATCTCCTCGAGGGCGAGGCTCAGCAGCGCCCCACCGGTGAACGCGAGCACGGAGAAGGTCACCATGTCCGGCGCCTGACGAAGCGCCAGGAAGCCGAGGGCGGCGCCGACGAGGATCGGGACGACGAACCCGACGGCCGCGAGAAGACGCATCCGGCGACCCACACCGGCGCGTCGCAGAGCGCCGCCCGCGGCGAAGCCTTCGGGCGCATCCGCGGGCGCCTGCCCCAGCGCCAGCAGGACTCCGAGGGCGGGATTGAGGACGCTTGCGGTGCCGATGAGGACACCGTCGCTGAACAGATCCAGCCCGACGCTGCCGTACACCGCCCACGCGCGGCCGTTGCCCCGGTTCTGCAGCCGGTCCGCCGCCGCGTCGATGGCCAGGAACAGTCCCGCGCCGGCGACGAAGGCCAGCATCGGCACCCAGGGCATCGGTACCTCGAGCGCGCGGGGCATCACCTCCAGGCCCACGACCGCGACGACGATGCCGACCGCGATGTGCAGCGCAGCACTGAGCGCCCGTTGCGACACGGCCCGCACTTCGGCCAGGACACCCCCGACGAAGTTGGCCCCGGCAGGAATGAGCGCGACGAGCAGCACGGACAGGAGCTCTGGCATCCCTCGTCCTCCTCCATCTCGACGACGGTCACGAGTGATTCCGTGGTTGCTGGTCTGCCGGAGCGATCGGCGCGATCAGGTTCCGCCCAGATGCCCGCACCCTCCCCTACGTCAGCGCCCGTCGCGGGCTCCCATCAACGGCGGCGGGCTCCGGCGAGGTAGTCCGAGACTCCGCCGGAGACGGCCTCGCCCAGCGCATCCATCCCGGTCGATGAGGCAATCGCACCGAGGTCCGTGGGGTTGGTGATGAACAACGGCTCGACCAGGGCCGCCGGCATCGCGCTGGGTTCGTCGATGTAGCCGGGGATGCGCGGACCCAGGAGGACGAGGTGTCCGCCTCCCGCCTCTCCTCCGGACGAGTCGTCGACGACCCCGCGGTCAGCCGGCGGGCGACCCAGCTCCGCCAGACGCGACCGGATCGACGTCTGCAGCGACTCAGCGAGCGCACGACTCTGCGGTGCCAGAGGTCGCTCGGGTTCGTACAGCGTCTCGGTGCCGCCGACGGTCGGGTCGGCGAAGGAGTTGAAGTGCACCGACACGAGCGCGTGGGCGCGGGCCAGGTTGGCGCAACGCACCCGTGCCTCGAGGTCCTCCTGGCTCATGTCCGTCGTCAGGGCCCCGACCTGCCCGTCGTCAGCGCCCACGCCAGTCCCGAGGGCCTCGGTGGACCGGGTGAGCACCACCGTGTTCCCGCGGTCCCGGAGGTCGTCGGCCGCGGCCAGGGCCACGGCCAGCGTCAGCTCCTTCTCGACCACCGCCGTCCCGTCGGGTGTGGTTCCCACGGCGCCCGGGTCGGGGCCTCCGTGTCCGGCGTCGAGCACGACCGTGGCCGACGACCCGCCCCTGCGCGCAGGCAGGGCGACGCACCCCCCGTCCGGAAACGTGCGCGGGTCCAATTGCACTGGTGCCGGCTCTGCCGCCGCGGTCACCTCCCCCTCAGGACCTGGACCCGAGGGAGGCGGGTTGCCGGGCAGGAGCACCCCGATCACGAGGGAGGCCGCGCCGAGAGCCCCGACGACTGCCGCCTCGAGGATTCGTCGGAGGACGGCGTCCTGTGCGGGGCGCGCTCTCGCAGCCCTGTGCCTGGTCATCGCGACCTCGGCACCGCGCCGCAGCCGGTGCCGGCGGTCGTGAGGGCACCCGCGCCGTGCCGGTCCGGAACAGGAGACAAGCGCCGTCCTCCATGTCGGCGGTGGAGCGCATCCACCGGGGGTGTGAGGGCCCGCCACGAGCGACGGGAGGGTCGAGAGAACCCGGCGGCTCGGAGTGCAGCGCACCGCCGCGGACACGACAGATACGCCGGGAGGAAGGCGCCAGGCGTCGCGACGACGTGCGCGATAGGCACCTCGTCGGGCGCCCTCAGAAGGAGGGCGTCGAGTGCTCCGACCCGTGCGGCCGGAGGTCAGGCCGGTCGTGGCGGGCCCCGGACGGTGCGTCCGTCGGCACCTCGTCCGGCGCGGAGCGCTGCGGGACCCGGGGAGGCACACGCCGTGCGGGTCGGCGCAGTCGGCTCCGCCGGCACCGCCCACCAGCGCGGCAGTAGCACGTCGAGCACGGAAATCGTGTCGTCGAGGATGCGACGACCGCCCAGGAGGAGCCCACCGGCCAGGAGCCCGGCGGCGACGTGCACGCCTGCGGCCTCGAGCGGCCGGCCGAGCAGGCTGCCGTGGCAGATCAGCAGGGTCTCGACGGCGAGCTGCCCGAACCAGAGCAGCGTGATGGCCTCCCAGCACCACCGACGCCGCGCTCCGCTCCACTGGGCGAGTCCGGTGGCGCCGGCCGCGATCCCGACGACGCCCAGGAAGACCGGCATGTCGGTGGGCAACTCCCCCGCGCCCACGACGTGACCGGCGATGCCGAGCGTCGCGGCGAGCAGGGCCGTGGCGCCGAGACGCCAGAACGGCCCGCGACGCGTCTCCGCCGTCATCCGTCCAGCCGTCACACGGTCGAGAGTAACGGTGAGGTCACGACGAACCAGGCGGGGTCAGCGTCCCGCGCGCGCCAGGACTGAGCGCGTTCGGCTCATGGTGAGACACGCATGAGCAAACGCGCTCGCCGCGACCGTGCACGAGGCCCGGTAGGCGCCCGCCCACGTCGCGCCTCGAGCCCGTCGGTCGGTTCGGAACGGGTGACCGCTGTCCCGCGCCCCGTTCGGCCCGATCACTGGCAGGCGCCGGGATCACCAGCGCTCTACCTCGTAGGCGGTATCGTCCAACTTGTGCTCGGCGGACCTGCAACGGTGCGTGAGCTGACGACGGCCAGGACCCTCGCTCTGATCACGTCCTCGGTGCTCGTCCTGTCCGCAGCCGTGGGCTTCGACGTCGCCGCCGACGAGCGGCCGATCCACACCGCGACCGTGGCGCTGGCGGCGGTCATCGTCGGCGTCGGCCGGCTGTGGATGCAGGGACGGTTGCGCGGTGTGTTCGCCGCGGTCAACCTCGCCATCATCGGACAGCCCGCGGTGCACGCCGTGACCAAGTTGACCTACGTGGCGGACGCGGTGCCGCACGCGCACGGCTGGCCGGAGACCTTCTCGAGCGTGGCGCTGCACATCGCGGTAGCGCTGCTCCTGGTGGCTGTCTCTGCCAGCGAACCGGTGTGCGCGTTCGTCGCCGGCACCATCGTCCGGTCCCTGCGGCTGGCCACGTCGCCCCGTTCGTCCGACGCGCCGTCGCCGATCCGTCCGGGCCGACACGATGAGCCCGGGGACATCGAGCAGCAACTGCTGAGCAGTCGGTGCGTCAGCCGTCGCGGGCCACCCAGCACGCCGGTGCTCGCCGGCTGAATCTCGCGGTTCCCCGAACGGCCCTGCCCGAGGTCCCTCGCCTGCCCTCTCTCCGGCACTCGCCGCGTACGTGGCGGTGCAGGCGCGCGGGCTCCCGGGAGTGCCCTTTTCGGTACGCGGACGCCCCTCGCGAGCCCACGGATGTCCCCGTTCCGCGCCGGCGACCCTTCTCCCGGGGCCGGCCGTCCCCTGTGAGGCCCGACATGTCCTACCCAACCCACGACGCCCCTGACGTCGACGTGCCCCTGCCCCGGCACCACGCCCGCCCGCGCCACTTCCCTGAAGGCTCTCCGCACCGGTCCGAATGGGTCGGCCGGCGCGTCCTGGTGACGGGCGCGCGCGGCTTCATCGGCCGACACCTGACCGACCAGCTGCTCGAGGCCGGCGCTGAGGTCCACACCCTGGTCCGGCCGGATTCCCGGCCCCCGCTCCGGGCGGGGTGGACCGAGCATCTTCGCGCGAGCCGGCAGGCCTGCAACCTCACCGACCCCGACGACGTCAGGCACCGCATGGCGGCGACCGCTCCCGAGGTCGTCTTCCACCTCGCGAGCCGCGTCGAGGGGACGCGCGACGCCGACCTGGTCGGGCCGATGCTCGAGGACAACGTCCGGAGCGCCGTGAACGTCATGGCCGCGGCCTGTGCGCTTGACCGGCCTCGGGTGGTGCTCTCGGGCTCTGTCGAGGAACCCCGCGAGCCGGGCGAGGCCCCGAGCTCGCCCTACGCGGCCGCAAAGGCGGCTGCGACCGGGTATGCCCGGCTGTTCCACCTCCAGTGGGACCTGCCCGTCACGGTGCTGCGCCTCGCCATGGTCTACGGGCCCGCCCAGCCAGACTCACGCAAGCTCGTCCCCCATGTGATCACCAGCATGCTCGCCGGTCAGGTGCCGCGCCTCGGCAGTGGCCGCCGGATCATCGACTGGGTCTACATCGATGACGTCTGCGAGGCACTCATGACCGCGGCCACCCATCCCGGCGCCCCCGGTCTCGTGGCCGACATCGGTTCGGGCACGGGCATCAGCATCGCCGACACCGTCCCGCTCCTCGCGGAGCTGATCGGCTACGACGGCCCTCTCGGCTTCGGCGCAATCGACGACCGACGTCACGACCGTGCCCTCATCGCCGACCTCGCGGAGGCGACGACGGCACTCGACTGGAGCCCTCTCACCTCGCTGGAGAGCGGGCTCGCTCGCACCGTGCACTGGTACCGGTCCCGGGCCGCGGCCGCGGCTTGTGACGGCTGACCTCGCGAGGACCACCCATGCTGCACAGCCCCGCTCGTCCCGCAACCGTCCGACCTCGCGGCACCCGGTCCGGAAGACTCGCCGCTCTCCTGATCGCCGTCCTCGTGCTGACTTCTGGCTGTGGCGCCGTCGCCGAGGACGGCCCCTCGACGTACGCGGCGAACCTCCGCGAGGACCGACCCGTCGTCGATCTCAGCTTCGACCTCGCTCCCAGTCTGGACCGTGTCGCCGGCCGGGAGCGCGTGGTGTTCACGCCGGACCTGCCGGTGTGCGAACTGGTGTTCCGCGCCTGGCCCAACAAGCCAACCATGGCCGACGGCGGCACCGAGCTGCGTGTCGACGGCGCCGCCGTCGACGGTCGCCCCGCTGTGCCATGGATTCTCCCCGCCGGTGCTCCCGAGGGGGTGGCCGGGACCCTCGTCGAGTTGCCCCTGGCCGAGTGCGCACCCCCGGGCCGCCCGATCACTGCCGACCTCGTCTTCACCTTGACGCTGGGCGAGGATGTCAACGATCGCGTCGGTTTCTCGCATTCCTCGGAGATGGCCTGGTGGGCCACCGGATTCCCGCTCCTGGCCTGGGTCCGTGGAGAGGGGTGGGCACGGGAGGACGCCGTCTCCATTCCCGGTGAGACCGCGACCAGCGAGGACTTCCGCCTCAGGGATCTGACCGTCACCGCTCCGGCTGGGCTGGAGGTCCTCGGCACGGGTACTAGAACCGGCACGTCTCCCGGACCCGTTCCCGGGACGACCACTCACCGCTTCCGCGCTGAGGCGGTACGCAACGCAGCAGTAACGGTGGGACGCCTCGACGTCGTCGAACGCGAGGTCTCCGGAGTCCGGGTACACCTCGGCACGCCCCTGAGCGGGACCGAGGTGCCACCGCAGGAATGGCTCGGCCGGGTCGAGCAGTACATCGACCGGCTCAGCGAGTTCGTGGGCCCGTTCCCCTACCCGGAGTTGTGGATCAGCGTCATCCCCGCGCAGAGCTCGGGCCTCGAATTCCCCTCCGCCCTCCAGTTCGGCGACCTCGGCCTCGGCGAGCTCGACGGCCTGGTCGCGCACGAACTGGCCCACCAATGGTTCTACGGTCTCGTCGGCAACAACCAGGCACGGGACCCCTGGCTCGACGAGTCCTTCTCGACCCTCGCTCAAGCCGTCGCCACCGAGCGAGAGAACGACTACGTGCTCGCCGACATCCCCGCCGGGCACCGGGGCGACATCGGCCGCTCGATGAACTCCTGGGGCTACGGATACACCTTCGACCGCTACTTGCATGTGGTCTACGACCAGGGCGCCGCCGTCCTCCTCGAAGCCCGACGCCGCGCCGGAGAGGACCGCTTCGACGACGCTCTCCGCGCCTACGTCACCGAGAACGCCCATCGGGTAGCAGCCCCCGAAGACGTCGCTACCGCTTTCGAGGACCTGCCCGAGGTGCGCGCCCTCCTCATCGAGAACGGCGCCCTGCCCTCGTAGCAACTCGGGCCTATGCGCCGGGCCGGCGGGACATGCCGAGCCACCGTGGGGTCCGGGCGAGGTAGCGCTGGTAGGCCTCCCCGAAGACCGGGGCGAGATGACGTTCCTCGACCGGCACCCACCAGGCGAACGCCGCAGCCGCACCCGCGGCCAGCCCAGCGGCCGGCACGGACCGACGAGCCCCCGCCAGGCCGCCCAGCGCAGCCACATAGCCGACGTACTGGGGATTGCGGCTCCAGCGGTAGGCGCCACCGACCGCGAGCTGGTCGTCGGTCATCCCCGAGACCTGGGCGGCTCCGGTGAAGCGGCTCATGCCCGCGATGAACATGGCCGTACCGGCCGCGGCCAGCCCGTACCCGGCGACCGTCGCGAGGCGGGAGCCGGCAGTCCGCCCCCTCGGGCGGCTCTGCCGGAGGGCAACCGCAGTGGCAGCGGCGTGGACCCCATAGGTGCCGTACATCCAGGCGACCGTCGGCGTCGACAGCTGCCCGTGGGCCTCGAACTCCCGGCGCATACGGCGGAGCAGAGCTGCGGTGGTACCTGACGCGCTGGCGAGGAATCCGGCCACGACGACGGGCGACAACGCGTGCGGGTCAGTCATGACCAACAGGTAAACATATGGACATGTCGCGACGCAGGCGATCTTTCCTGACGTTGTCGACAGTTGCCCGACCTGTACTTCCAGATGTCGGTCCCTGATGTCACCGTGTCTCGCATGGAGGTGACCGACGCGGACGTGGCAGGAACTCCAGCGCGCAACGTCCGCGTACGTCGCGGCGAGTTCGTCGCGGTCTGGCGAGCCGCGTCCGACCGGGACCACCACGACGCAGCGCACGGTGGCGAAGGCTGGTATGCGGCCGCTGTGGCGATGACGTGTCGGTGGCTCGCGACAGCACCGTCCCGGCTCGCGAACGGCCTTGTCGACCCCACGCCAGCGCCTGCAACGCGGCGGACAGCGATGGCGTACGAGGAGTTGATCGAGGCCGAGTGGCTCGCCGCCGAGCGGCTCGAGGAGACGCGCCCCGATCTCGCGCGGTCTCGACCTGGCTGGTGCGAAGGGGTACGGGCGACGCTGCGGTGGGCGTGGCGTCGCCAGGGTCCCCCACCGCTCAAGGCCGACGTTCCGGTCGAGCGGTGATGGCGCGGAGTCACGCGTCGACATCGTCCAGGTCGTCGGCGTTTTCGGCGTCGAGGCCGTCGACAGGTTCGCTCGAGTCGTCAGGGGTCTCGACCTCCTCGTCGCGTGCCTGCCAATGCGTGAGCTGCTCCGCGCGGTGTTCGGCTTCCTCTCTTGCGTCGGCGTCTTCGCGGGCGCGGATTTCGGCGAGCGCGCGGTTCGCCTTCTCGACGGCGGCCGACGTCTCATCGGCAGTGGGCACGCGTACGTGGTCCTCAGCCACCGGGCTCGGCTCCGAGGCGGCCACCTCTCGGATGTCGGGCTCGCTCGGCTCGACCTCGTGGTCCTCGCCGTCGTGGTCCGCTTCGTCGCGGTCCACATCCACGAGTTCGTGCTGGTGCAGGTCGGATGGGCGGTCGCTGACGTCGTCCTCGGTGACGTCGCGGTGGGCCTCGTCATCGGCGACAGCTGCGCGGTGGGCGGCGAGCCACTCGGCTGCGGTGGTGCGCTCCTCGGGTTCGTCGTCGGCGTGGCGAGCGGCGAGCTCGGCCTTGGCTCGTTCGGCGGCGGATCGGGTGCCGGCGGTGTGGGCGAGCCAGCGGGAGCGGGCGTCGTCTAGCTCGCTGAGCTCGGCAGCGCGACCTTCGAGGGTCTGCGCGAGGGTTGCGGTTTGTTCAGCTTCGGCCCGGAGCCGTGTCTGATCGTCGGGGTCAGTGGCCGCGTCCGTCTCGGCGTGACGTAGCTGCGCGTCTTGTTGAGCGCGCGCGGCAGCTTGACGGGTGCCGGCGAGCTCATTGGCGACATAGCGAGGCGCCCAGGCTGCTTCGCGTTCGTAGGCGCGGACACGGACGCGGAGCTGGCCGTCGGAGAACTCGAGCTCCTCGCGATCGATCTCCGGTCGCCCGAGGGCGCGCCAGGCGGCGCGGTAGGCGGCGTAGGCCTCGACCTTGCCTGGCCCCGGAGCGGGGCCGAGCGCGTCCTCGGCGTCATCGTGTCCGATGAGTTCCCGCCAGGCGGCGATGGACCTTGCTCGGTCCTGCCACTGGTCGCGCTCCGCCAGCGTCTCGGGAACCGGACCCAGGGCGTCGGCGAGCCAACGCGGCGGGCTTGTAGCGAGCTGCTCTCCAAGCTCGGCGCCGCGTTGGTCAGCAGCGTTGGCGAGGGAGGAAAGGTAGCGGTCCCAGTCGGCGCGGCCGGTGGCCGGGGTCCAGTCGGCCCAAGTGCGGCCTTCGGGGTCAAAGGTGTGGGCGTCGCGGATGCGGCCGTGGATGACGTTGGTGAGGTTGCGTGCGCCGTCGAGGGGCCGGTCGGTGACCGCCTCACGCAGAACGGTTTCGGGGTCATCGCCGGCCAGTTCGGCGCGACGCAGGATGCGCGTCAGCGAAGCAGCGCCGTCCTCGGCCGCGAGCCGTGCACGGCCGTGGTCGGTGATAGTGCCGTCGGCGGCGAGCTCGTCGAGCCACCGGCTGGTGCGTTCGGTGGCGGCGAGGTGCGCGGCGTCGGCGAAGAGCTCGCCGGCGGTGCGGGTTCTGCCGGATGCGGTGGCGGACTCAGTCGCGGTGGCGAGTGCGGAGGCGGAGTCGGCGTGGTCGTCTCTGGCGATGACCGCGGCCAGGACGGCGACGGGGTCTCGGTGCAACGAGTGGTCCGCGGTGACTCCCTGCGCGGGATCGGTAGGGCCGGTGATGGTGGCGACGTGGGCGGTGTTCGCCTCACGACCGCGGGTGAGTCCGACGTAGCTCGCGGCGCGGCTGGTTCCGGGGCCGGCGACGAGATGGCTCGTGTCGACCGTCGTGCCCTGCGTGGCGTGGATGGTGCCGGCGTAGGCCAACGCGACATCCGCGGCGACGTAGTCGCTGGGCAACGAGATCGGGTGCCCGAGGATCTCCCGGCCATCGGAGTCGCGGCCGTGCACGGGCGCGACGGTCAACGCGCCGTCCTCGCCGAGGGTAGTGACCCGGTAGGTCTCGCGGTTGATCGGGCCCTGCTTGTTCCCCTCGTGGCCCGTCAGCTCCCAGCCGTTGCGGCGTGCGGCGACGAGGTCCCCGACTCCGGCGTAGTTACCGTCGCGACCGAGGCGAACGCCGTGTTGCCCGACCTGTCCGAGGCGAACGAGCTCGGCGCGCAAGATTGCGGAGAGACGGTCGGCCTGGTCGTTGGTGTCGACCACCAGCACCGAGCGCCGGCCAGCGAGGGTTTCAGCCAGCCACGCCCGGCTGGCGGACGCCTCGGCGTCGTCCAGGGTCCCGGCGTCGACGAGACGACCGTGGCGGTGGTACTCGCGCAGCACGGTCTCGTCGCCCTCGCGTAACCGCAACGAGGCGGGCCCTTCCCAATCCTCGCGGAAGCGGCGGGTCTCGCTCAGCTCGTAGCGAGCGCCGGCGTGGGCGAGCAGGTCCATCGCTCCGCCCGCGCCGACGGCCGCGAGTTGCCGGTGATCGCCGACGAGCAGCAGCTTGGCCCCAGCGGCGTCGACATGCTCATGAATGGCAGCCAGTGCAGTGGTGTCGGCCATGGCCGACTCGTCCACCACCACGAGGTCATTGGCGCGGAGCCGCCACCCGGCTGCGTCCTCGACCGGGGCGCCCGCCGCGAGACGCTCCTGGGTGCGCAGCCAACGCTCGATGTTGCGAGCGTCCAGGCCCTCGTCAGCGAGGACCTGGGTGGCGATCTGGCTGGTCGCCAACCCGAAGACGCGCCCGGCGGCTGCGCCGCGGAGCTCGGGGTCGGACCAGGCCTTGGCCAGAGTGCCGACGACGAAGCTCTTGCCGGTGCCCGCCGGGCCGACGAGGGTCTCGATCTGGGCGCCAGAGGTGAGGACGCCGCGGACGGCGGCTGCCTGGTCGACTCCCAGCTCGAGGCCAGACTCCCGCAGTTGGGTCAGGAACCGGTCGGCGACGAAGGCTGGTGTCGCGGCAGCCTCGCCGCGGCGGGCGGCGGCGGTCATCGCGCGTTCGGTGTGGACGTGCTCGGGGGTGGCGTAGAGCTTGGCGCCGGGCGCGTCGTAGGCCGGGCGGCCGTTTGCGAGTCGCAGTTCGTCAGGCAGGGCGTCGTTGCCGGGGCGAGCGGTGTCGAGCGGGGTGGCGAGGTCGAGGCCTTCGTCGGTGAGCCAGTCCAGCAGTCCAGCCACATCGTTGCCGTCGGTCAGGCCGAGGGTGTCGGGCAGGGCATCGTTGATCGCCCGAGTGAGGTCGGCACGGGTCCACGCGGCCTTGCGGGCCTGCACGTCGGCCAGCGCGGTCTCGAGGATCTCCTTGGGAGACCACTCCCCCGCCTGTGGTGGGTCCTGGTCACGCGCGTTGAGAGCGTCTTCGGCAACGGCGCGCAGGCCTCCGGCGACCTCGTCGCGGAGCTGGGCGTCGACGCGATCGAGGAACTGGCTGCGCGTCTCGCCGTCGTGGGACTTCGCTCGGCGGGTGGCCATGGTTGCCTGCCGGGAGAGCCGGTCGCGCTCGAGGCCGTTCGCTTCGCGGCCGTGGTGGGCTTCGAACTCGGCGATGAGCTCAGCGGCCTTCTCGGTGACCGCGCGCCGCCGCGACGAGAACAGGTCGGTGACAGTGTCGTCGATGCCGACGACCTCGCGGGCCTTGCCGTCCGGGCGCATCGCCAGTCGCAGCCCGAGGGCGTGGGCGAGGTGCTCCTCGGTGGTGCGCTCCCCGACCGCGGCCGCGGCGGGCCGGAACTTGTGGATCGCGCGCGAGTCGAGAGTGCGCCACTCGTCGTCCTCGTCGCCCGGGGCGCGGTTGAGGATCGGGTTGTGGATGTGCAGCTGCGGGTCGTGGTCACGGGAGTCATGCTGGAAGAACGACGCGACGACCCACCCGTGCGCGTCGATCCACCGCCCCGCGGCACCGCCGTGGTGCCCGACCCGGGCGTAGCCGGCCTTGTCCTGCAGGTAGGACAGGGCGGCGTTGTTACCCGCCCAGATGGCGTCCTCGACAGCCTGGCGGTACTCGCTCCACGCCGCGGCGGCTTCCTCGTCGCCGCCGTTGCGGGCCTTGACCTCCTCGGCCTCGAACGCGGTGTGCAGCACGGTGACGCTCTTCTGAACGCTGAACGTGGCGTCCAGAAAGGCGACGTTGTGACGAGCCTGCTTGCCCGCCTCGACGCGCAGTTCAGCGCGGCGTTCAGCGCTGGCGTCGGGCTCGCGTTCAAACGCGGCGGCGTACAACTCGTCCTCGGTCGCGTACCGGCGTCCGGTGTGGCCCAGGGTCGGGACCTCGTCCCACCGGTCCGGGTCGACGAACCCCTCGTGCCGCGGGTCGAGGAACCGCTCGTAGATCCCACGCATGTCTTGGGCGTCGACGAGCCCGCTCAGTCCGAGCTTCTCCGCGCCCCGGCCCCACCAGCGCCCGGGCGGCTCGCCGTCGGTGACCGCGCCGGTGTAGTAGGACTCGCGGCCCGTCGCGACCTCATTGAGAAGGTAGTCCGGCGAGTAACCGGACGAGACGCTCAGCATCCGAGCGACCTCGTGAAGATCGACAACGCTGGCTCCGCAAGGACGTCGGCATCACGCCGTTCTTCGGGCCGGCCGAAGGCCGGCCCGGGCCCTCGGATCGTGATGCCTAGGTGTGCGTCTTCTGATCTTTCCCTTGATCTTTTCGTCTCGGTGTCTTGTCGGTCGTGTCTGGTCGTCTGTTCGGCGTAGTGATCGGTGTCGGGAAGTGGTCTTGGTTCTTGATCTTTTTCTTGGCTCTGGTTCTTGCTGGTGGTCGTGGTGATCGGCTGGTGGTTGGTCATGGTTGGGCCTCGTCGGTGGGGTCGGGGTCGCTGGTGTTGATCAGGTGCAGGGGTAGTGGTCGGTCTCGGAGCGTTTTGAGCGCGGCCGCGGCGGTGCCGCGTGAGACGCCGGCGGCGGTCTCGAGCTCGGTGACCGTCGGCCAGGCGCCGTGGCGCTGCGCGTGGCGCGACGCGGTCCCCTCGGCCCGGTCGCGGGCCGGCGAGGACGCAGTCCGTGACCGGGCAGGGTTGCCCGGGCTGTCCCCGGCCGTGCGCTCGTCGCCTGCTTCCGTAGCGCTGCTCGTCGACGGCCGTACGGGAGCGGACAGCGCCTCGGACTGAACACCCGGCGTGGTGAACGGCCCGGGTTGAACGCTGCCGGGCTGAACGACCACCGGGTCGGACACCTCGTCGTGCGCCGGTCGCGTCTGAACGACGTCGGAAGGCCCGGGCTCCGCGGTCGCTAGGAGGTAGAGCAGGTGGGCGACGACTGCCGCCGCGATCGCCGGCCACGCGCCGACCCCGAACCGCAGCGCCGGGGCGACCTCCACGGTGGGTCCGCCGGCGAGGTAGGCGGCCTGGGCGAGCCCGGACAGGCCGGCCGCGGTGACGACGACGGTCCAGGCGTAGCGGGCCGGGCGCCCGCGCAGGCGGGCGGTGGCGCCGTAGGCGACCAGGGCGAGCCCGTCGGTGATCAGCGGGTAGAGCCACGCGATGCTGGTCGGCACCCGCGCCGCCACGGCGACCTCGAACAATCCGTGGGCGGTGGCGATGGCCGCGCCGAGCGCGACCGCCAGGCCCGGCAGCCACAGCAGCGCACCTTTCCCGCCGCGGAGAGCCGTCGGAGGCTCGCCCTTGCCGGCAGCGCGCTTCTCGACCATCGAGCTTCACTCCGCGTCGGCGTCGTCGGCGCCGTGCTCGGCTGCGCGGTCGTCGGCGTGCCAGCGGTTGAGCTGCTCGCGGCGGGCCTGGTCCGGGAGCGTCTGCGTGTGGTCCTGGTGGGCTAACCCGCGGTTCGCGGCCTGGGCCGCGGTGGGGCGCCTCGCCGGGTCGCGTGCTGCTTGCCGGTCGAGGTCGGCGACCGCTTCGCGGAGGTCGTCGAGGGAGCCGCAGAAGCAGTGGAACTGGTCGGGGGCGATCGCGTTCATGTGCGCGAAGTAGATGTCGCTGAGCCGGTCCCACTCGGCGCGCTCGGCGGCTTCCCGAGCGCGCTGCTCCGCCCGCGTTTCAGCCGTAGCGTCGGCCTGTTCGGCGGCGGTCAACGCGACCACCCCTCGCGGGCGCGGCCACCGTCGACCGCCGCCCCGATGCCCGAACCGTGGCGTCCCGTTGGCTCGTCGAAGGCCGGCTCGGGCGGGGCGTCGTCGCGGGCGGCGGCCCACCACCAGGCGATCGACGTCGCCGCGTCGGCGCCGGGGACCGGGGTGGCACCGAGGGGGGTGCTGTTCCAGCCGGGGCGGGTCTGGTGGCGTTCCCGCGAGCAGGAGCCGACCGCGGTGCGCAGGCGGCGCACGACGCCGGGGCGTTGGCGGTCGTGCCAGTCCCCGGCCAGCTGCACCGAGGCGCCGCAGCCCTCGTAGGCGGCGCGCCAGGCGTGGGAGAGCCAGAGCAGCTCCTCGATGACATCGGGGTGCCAGAGCCAGCACTCGGGCAGCACCGCCGCCCCGTCGGGGTAGCGCAGGAAGACCGCGTGCAGCCAGCGACACAGCTCGTCGAGCAACACCGCAACGGCTTCGGAGTCAGTCGGTGCGGTCAGCCACGAGGGCGACACGGTCGGGCCCGGGCGCGCGGGGACGGCGGCGACGGCGTCGGCGAGCTGGGCGACGGTGCGGGCTAGGTCGTCGACCCGGGTCGGAGTGCCGACCAGGGCTTCCAGGCCGCGGCGCAGCCCGTCGACCTCGCGGGCCAGCCCGGCCAGTGCCTCGACCCGAGCGAACTCGTCGCCGTCGCTCCCGCCGCCGGGCGGTCCGAGTGGGCGGCGGGTCATCGGGTCCACCCCGGCTCGCCGTCGCCCAAGCCGTCCTGGGTGTCCTGCTGCGTCTCCGTCGGGGCGTCGGTGACGCGGTGGTCGTCGTCGTGCCAGCGCTGGAGCTGTTCGCGGCGTTCCTCGCCCTCGGCGCTCGCTTCCCGAGCGGCGATCGCACTACGGAGGTCCTCGATGCGCTGGCGCAGCCGCTGCGGGTCGTCGGGGGCCTCGAGCTGCCCGTCGTCGTGGTCCCTCGCCGGGTCGCAGGTGCCAGCCGCCCAGGCGCCGGTGGAGGGCCACCACCGCCCCCGCGGGTCCGTGAACGGGTCGTCAGCGCTGTCGCCGGTAGCAGGGACGTCGAGGGCGGCCTGGTCGGCGAGACGGTCGCCGGCGACGCGGTCCTCGCCGTGCCAGTCCTCGACGGTGGCGAGCGCGTCGAAGTCCGGTTCGTCGTCCGCGAGGTCGTCGAGGGCGTCGCGCTCGGGCAGCGGGGCGAGGCCGGCGAGGGCCTCGAGCCGTCGGTACTGCGCCCACGCGTGGGGGTCGTGGTCGTGGGCCCAGTCGGAGTGGACCGCGCGCTCGCGGGCGGCGTCGAGGGCGTCGTCGACCTCGGTGTTTGTCGGCGGCGACCAGCCCGACGCGGGCGGGACGTTCTCTGCGAGCCACGAGGTGCGTGCCGCGGCTTCGGCGTCCGAAGCGGGCTCGCGCCAGTCCGGGTCGCCGTAGTCCGCGGCCGGGTTGAACGGCGAGGTCTCGTCGGGCCGGCTGTCGAGGTAGGCCTCGTGCTCGTCCGCGGACCACCGCGCCGGCTGCGTCGGTCGGGCGGCGCGGACCTGCTCGGCCAGCGTCGCGCGTTCGTCGGCGCTCAGCGCGCGGACCCCGCCGGGCGCGGCCGGGTCGACCAGGACGAACCCGTCGCGCTCGGCGATCGCGGAGGAGGCCTCCCCGTCGACCGCGCCCAGGTCCTTCGCACCGGCTCGTCCGTCGAGGCGGACGACCTGCCCGGTGTCGGGGTCGGTGTAGACGTCGGTGTCCGGGTCGTAGCCCGCGACATCCAGCCCCGCGGCCTGGGCCAGGCTCTGCGCGCGATCCGCGCGCTCCCCCACCGTCAGCTCGCCGCCAGCACCGCGCGCGGCGGTGCTCGGGACGCGGTCGGCGGCGAGGCCGAGGGCGGGTTCGCTGGACGGCAGCGCACCGTCGAGCTGCTGGCGCCACGTGGCGGCCTCAGCGGCCAGCGCGTGGTCGTAGTCCTCGCGGACCAGACCGATGTAGCCGGCGACCTGGGCCGGGACGCTGATCGCGGGCTGTCCGGCGGCGCGGCGCTCGGCTTCGTCCCATGCGGCGTCGAGGTCGCGCAGCGCGGCGGCCTGGTCAGCGGCGCTTCCGGTGTGGGCGATCTCGTCGCAGTAGGCGGCCCGGGCGATGAGCTCCCGGTCGGTGAGCTGCGCGGGCGGCAGGGTCGGGTCCGGCGTCGGCCACGCCGGGTGAGCTGCGGCAGCGCCGGTGTCGTGGTCGGCGGTCTCGCTCATCGAAGCCTCCTGTACTGGTGCGGCCGGCTCGTCGTGACCGAGCTCGTGCTGGGGCTCGTCGGCATCGAGGCGGTAGCGGTCGTGATCGAACTCGAGGCCCGCCGCCAGCGCGGCGGCCTCCGCGCGCGTGAGCTGCCGGGCGTGGTCGGCGCGAGCCGCCTCGGCGGTGGTGCCCGTCGCGGCGGCGACGTCGTCCCAGGTGGCGCCCTCGGCGCGGGCCGCGGCCACGGTCTGCCAGCGCCAGCCCTTGAGCAGCGAGGCGAGTTCGTGCTGTGCGGCCAGCGCCGCGGTCCTCGACGGCGCCTCCTGGCCGTCGAGGAGGGCGTGCAGCGCGGCCGCGCGCTCGGTGTCGCCGGCGTTGGCGGCACGGCCGGCGGCGCGGGCGAGGACGTCGCGCCTGTTCCACGCCTGCCAGGTCGCCAGCAACCCCTCGAGGCCCGGCGAGGGCTCGAGCGGGCTCACCGCCACCACGTCCCCTCGCCGCGGTCCTCCTCGCCGATCACGGGCTCGACCACCGGTTCGACGTCGATGACCAACGGAGGTCCGGCGTCCGACGGCGGGCGAGGTACCGGCACGGTCGTCGCGCTGCGGCGCCGGGTCGCCAGCCGGTGCCACAGGTCGGTCAGACGGGTCTGCACGGTGCGCCGGCGCGGGGTGGCCAACCGGCGCACGACGGCGGCGAGGCCGACATCGGCCCAGGCGCGGACGCGCTGCCAGCGACCCCGCCAGCCGGTCGCGACCTGCTGCCGCTGGGCGCGGACGTCGGTGCGGGTCCAGGCCATGCGGGCCCGCCCGATCACCGGGGCGATCCCTCGCCGGTACACCACGACCTTCCCAACCGGGAGGTTCGCGATCTGCGCCGGGGCGAGCACCGGCACCTTGCGCACCGTCCGGCTTGCGACCCGGCCGTGGAGGTCGGTGGTGGTGACCCGTTCGTCGCGCTCCCCGGCCAGGGTCGACCAGAAGTGCAGGTCGGCCTGGTCGCGGGTGCCGCCGAACAACATGACCGAGCCGGTGTTGTTCAGGATCGTGGCGGTCTTGTGCTCGCCGTAGCGGGCGAGCAGCTGCGCTCTGGATTGGAAGGGGGCGATGATCGTGACCCCGCGCCCGCCCATGTCCGCGGTCCAGTTCTCCAGCGGCACCGGTGAGATGAGTGCCGCCTCGTCCAGCGCCAGCAGCAACGGCGGGTCCAACCGCCCCGAGGGCCTGGCCACGGCGAGCCGGCGGGCTTCGCGGGCGATGTGCCCGGTCAGCGCGCACACCAGCGGGCCGGTGTCGGCCTCCTCGGCACCGAGCAGGAACACCGTGGCCCGCGCGGCGAGCAGCTCCTCCACGTCGAAGTTGCGCCCGGACGCCGCGGCCGCGGCGGCGGGATGGTTCAGCCACCCGAGGGCCGGCATGATCGAGTTGGTGATGCTGGTTCGGGTGCGGTCGTTGGTGGTGACGAACTGCTCGGCCGCCTTGTCAAAGGTCTCCACCTGACTGCGACGCAGCAGCGCCGGCACCTCGCGGGCGGCACGGTCGTTGTCGGCGACCCAGCCGAGCACGTCGCGCATCGACCCGCCTCCGAGCGCCGCGGCGTGCAGCAGGGCCGCCAGCACCCGGCGGGCCTGGGCGTCCCACCGCTCCGCGTCCCCGGAGGTGGCGCGGGAGGTGGCCGAGACCATGTCGGTGGCGCGTTCCATCGCGGTCACCGGGTCGGTGCAGCCGGTCAGCGGGTCGAAACTGATCGTCGAACGGAGGCCGCCGAGCCCGACCGGGTTGAACACGAACACCGGCCCGCGGCTCTTCTGCCGGATCGGGGCGCACAGCTCGAGCAGGTCGATGCGGGTCGAGGTGACGACGGCGGCGCCGGGGGCGTCGAGGACGCGGCCGGCGAGCCAGCCGGTCTTGCCGGTGCGCGGGCCACCGAAGACCAGGGTCACGTCCTCGATCGAGGACCACACCCGCTGCAGCCCGACCCGGCACAGCTCCACCCCGACCGCCGACGTCGGCGTCGCCCACCCCTCGCGGCGCACCAACGAGCCAAGCGACGGCCGCACCGTGCTCCCGCGGCGTCGCGTCGCGACCGTGCCCGCGTGCCGGGCAATGTCGATCGTGGACGCGACCCCCGCGCGGCGCCGCGACCGCGCCGACCACCGCGTGACCGTCGCCCGGGAGCGGGACCAGCGGTGCCACAGGACCAGCGCGAGCACGGCGCTCCCGACCAGCAGCGCCGGCCACGACAGCGCCTGCAGCAGCGTCGTCGCGGGCAGCGCCGCCAGCGCCCCGCACACCAATGCCGGCCGGACCGCGCCCCGCATCAGCTGCACCACGGAGGCGCCCACCAGCAGCACCAAGATCAGCAGCGTCGCCATCACCGTGACCACCTGTTCTCAGGCGGCGGCAGCTCACCGGCGTCGGTGACGTCGGCGAGCCAGTAGCCCCCCGCGTGGTGCGCGAGCTGGAAGCGCACGGGCTCGCCGGTGATGCGGTGGGCCCAGGCCTGCGCGGCGTCGTCGGTCAGCGGCTCGTCGGTACGGCCGGCCACGACGCCGTCGATGAACAACGCCCACGTGATCGGCTCACCGCACGGCACGTCCCCGAGCACCAGCCCGAGCACGCTCCTGGCGACGTCGGCGCGGACCAGCTCGATCCCGAGCAGCAGCGGCACGGTCGCGTGCGCCTGGTTGTCCGGTGCCGGTGTCGTGCTCGTCGGTCGGCGGTTACGCATCGGTGCCTCCTTCGGTCCTCCACGCCTCGAGCGCTGCGACGCGGCGAGGGCAGTCGTCGTGATGGCCGGTCTCGCGGTCGTCGGGGTGCGAGGCGAACGGGCCGGCATCGCGCACCCGTGCCGCGCACGTCGTGCACGTCCACACCGCCGACGCCGGCGCCCCGGCCCGGGGCGAGGGCGCGGGCGGTCGGTGCTCGACCAGCCACTCCCACGCCGCCTCCGCCCGGCTCGTTCCGCCGGGTTCTGCACGCAGGTCCAGCGCCTCACCGACGTCGTCCCAGGTGCGACCCGCGCCTCGGGCCCGCAGCGCCCACTCCCGCAGGGCACCTGTGGCCACCTCGGCGACCAGGCGGCCTGCCTGCACTCCTGCGAGGGGTTCGTCCAGCACCGGGCGCGACAGCCCGTGGAAGCCCTCGACCGGCTCCATCGCCTCGGTGGCGCCGAACGCCGACACCGCCACGCGCCGCACGTGCTCGCGCGTCGACCACGCGGCTTGCTCCCGCCGGCTGACCTCGATCGCGCTCACCGAGGATCACCTCGGCCCGACGCGACCTCCTCGCGAAGTCGGGACACCCAGCGGTCGACGGTCCGTACCGTCACCCCGCACTCGTGGGCGATCTCCGGGTGCGAGCGCCCGGCGTCGAGGAGTGCCTGCCACCGCGGGGTGTCGGCCTTGGCGAGGCTGTCCGCCGACCGCACTCGGCGACGCTCCTGCTCGGTGAGCCCTCCGGCGATGCCGTGCGGCAGCCGCAGCAGCGCGTCGGCGAGGCACCGGTCGCGGACGGGACAGACTCGGCACACCGCCTTCGCCGCCGCTACCTGCTTGCGCACGAGCAGCTCGTCCGAGGACTCCGGGAAGAACAGCTCCGGGTCTACTCCGCGGCAGGCCGCCTGACCGCGCCAGTTCGAGTCAGCCATCGCTGCTCACCAGGCCCTCAACGGCCGTCGCTCCGTTGGCATCGGCCGCTGGCGCGTTGACGCGCTGGGGACGCGCCGTGGCGAAGCGCAACGACGCACCGAGCTCGTCGACCTCGAGCTCGATCACCTGGCGGCGCTGGCCCTCGGCGGTCTCGAACGACCGCTGCCGGAGGCGGCCCACCACGACGACGTGGTCGCCCTTGCCGAGCGACTCCGCGGCGTTCTCCGCGAGCGGGCCCCACGCGACGCATCGCAGGAACAGCGCGTCCCCGTCGACCCACGAACCGGATTGGCGGTCGAAGCGCCGCGGCGTCGAGGCGACCGTGAAGCCTGCTCGTGCCGCCCCGCTCGGCAGGTACCGCAGCTCCGGCGCCTCGGTCAGGTTCCCGATGATCGTCAGCGTCGTCTCGTTCATCTTTCGTGCTCCTCAATAGGTGATCAGCTGCGTCCGCTGCACAGCTGGTGATGGGGGCCCGCCGGTCGGCGGGTGCGGGCGCTCCCTCCTGCCTGCACCCCGCTTCGGGGCGCCGCGGGCCGTCGAGGTCTCTCGGGTCAAGGGACGGACGCAGTCCGGCCGCGCAGCGGCGCCGTCGGCGCCCTTGAGGCGGGAGGAACGGCCCGCTCACGCTCGGCGGGCTCATCCCGGGCGCCGCCGGACGGCGGCTCGACGTCGCTCCTCGGCCCCGCGGCCTTGAGCGAAGAGAGATCCGTCGGAAGCCGAAGCCGTGCGCCCGGGCCGTTAACCGTCAGTCGGTGCGCCTGCCTCGCCCGACAACGCCGGCGTCGTCGCCTGATCCACCGCCGACATGAAGCCGCCGATGGCTCCCGGCAGGCCCTGGCCCACTGGAGTGCCGATGAACAGCACCAAGGCGATCAGCGAGAACACGACAGCGCCGGCAGCCGACCTGGTCTTGGCGCAGATGAAGGCGCCGAGGACGGCTCCCAGGATCAACAGCCCGACGCTGCCCATCACCGACCAGCTCCCCGCGTCGCGGACGTCCACTCGGCCGCGTCCACCAGCGATCCATTGGTGATCGTCGTCGCCGTCATCGCCTCGAGGGCCTTGGCGGGAACGATGAGGCGCCCACGGATGCGGACCGCCGGGAATTCGCCGGCACGAATTGCTCGGTAGAGCGTCACCGGCGCAGCGCCAAGGATTCGCGCGGCCTCGGCCACGCTGTAGAACCGCGGGGTTGAGTTCTCATCCGTTGTCGTCATGCTTGATCCCTCCTCGTCCCGCGCGGTCGTCCTTGCGGGAGGTCGTGGGACCAAGTAGAGCTAGGGAGCCGATCTCAGAGATGGGTCCTATGCAGTCCTGAATAGCGACACCCGAGCCTGCATAGGCGCGGTACTCTCACGACGGCTCGCGCGAGACCACGAGGGGGCGCCGTGGGAGACGAGAAGGTCGTTGTTGCGCAAGCGTTACTTGATCAGACCAATCGTGCGGCGACTGCAGCAGGCAACGTCGGCGCGATCATTCGGGCGGCGCGCCTCGCCCTGGGCCTGAGCCAAGCCGGCCTGGCCGCTCGTGTCGGGTACGTCTCGCAGGCCACTGTCTCCCGCATCGAGCGGGCGTCGACGCGGGCTGCGAAGGACGCTGCCGTCCTGGCCGACTTGGCCCGCGTCCTCCACGTTCCGCCAGGAACCCTGGGTATCGCGCCACCGCGATCATCGACTGTGAGCAGTACGCTCGACGATGTGAGGCGGCGGGACTTCCTCGGTGGAGCGGCGGCCCTCACGGCAGCGGCGCTCCTCCCGGGAAGCATCGCGTCTCCGTCCGCCGTCGGTCAGCCGGATGTCGACCAGGCGTGGCGCGCGCTCGAGCGCCTCTTCGAGCTGGACGATCTCCAGGGTGGGGTCCAGCTGTACGAGGTGGCCGACGCCATGGCCCGCCGGCTGGGCGATGCTCTGCGTGCCGGTCGGTACAGCGAGGACGTCGGCGTCGCCCTCCGCGCCGTCACCGCGACCACCATGGAGCACGCGGGCTGGCTCGCGTTCGACGCGGGCCAGGGCGCGGTCGCGCGCTCCTGGTGGCTCGAGACGATCCACCTTGCGCGCGACGTCGGAAGCGTCCCGACCGCCCACGTCGCAGCGCTGGCGTCGATGTCCCTGCACGCGAGCGGCAGTCCCGGCCACGTCCGCGAAGCGGCACCGCTCGCGGAGGCGGCCCGGCGCGCCGCGCGCGAGAGCGCATCCAGCCCCACGTTGCAGTCCGTGCTGGCCGCCCGGGAGGCGGTCGGACACGCTCAGACCGGAGACCGAACGGCAGCGCGCACCGCTCTGATCGAATCCCGCAAACAGCTCGAACTCGGACCGCGTGAGGACGATCCGCTCTGGCTCCAGTTCTGGAGCCCGGCCGACTTCGCGTGTCACGAGACCCGCGTCGCCCTCGCGTTCGGCGACGGGAAGTTGGCGGAGCGATCCGCGCGGGTCGCACTGGCGTCCGCGGATGAGGTTCGATTCCCTCGAAATCACGCGATCTACTCAGCTCGGCTCGGCGCAGTCCTGACCCGCACGCGGCAACTCGACGAGGCAATCTCCGTGACCAGCGGGGCGGTGAAGCGCATTAACGATCTCAGCGGGTCCAAGCGGATACTCGTCGATCTTGCCACAACCGTGGACCAGCTCGCAGCGCAGTCCTATCCGCCAGCTCGGCAATTCGCGAGTGCGGCTCAACGATTGATCTCGGCAGCATGACGGCGTCCACCGAGGCCGTCATCACGACGTACGGCGCGAACGAGAGCGAGCAGGCCTTCGACGTTGTCCGGGCCATCTACAGCGAGGTCTACGCGGAGCCGCCCTACCTCGAAGGTCCCGCCGACTTCGATGACTTCGGGCAGTCGCTACCTCGCCGTGCCGCTGCACCTGGCTTCCGCCTCGTCGTTGCTCGGGTGGGGACCGAGGCGGTGGGCTTCGCGCTCGGCCACGAGCTCGGGGCGCGGACGAGGTGGTGGGACGGCGCGCTGGCCCGGCTGCCGGAGGACGTGACGAGCGAGTGGCCAGGCCGGACCTTCGCCGTCATCGAGCTCGCGGTGCGGAAGCCTTGGCGTCGGCGGGGCTACGCCACCCAGCTGCACGCTCATCTCGTCGCAGGGCTGGGCGTCGTGCGTCTGACCCTTCTCGTGCGCCCCGACGCGGAGCCGGCTCACCGCGCCTACGAGGCCTGGGGATACGAACGCGTCGGTCAGGTGCAGCCGTTCGACGACGGCCCGATCTATGACGCGATGCTGCGACCGCTGGTACCGAGGCGCTCCGGCGTTCCGTGAGAGGCCGAGCCCGAACCTCGCTCCGCCCACCGGCCGGTCCGGGTGCGGTCGGGACCGCGGCGATCGCGACGTAGGCTCCGCGGCTAGATCCGTCCGGCTGGGTACGGATCAGAAGGGGGCAACCAGCGGCCATGGGTTCGATCCACGAGGTCATCGACGCGCTGCGTCAGGAGCCGTCCAACTCCGAGCGCGGGACCAAGTTCGAGCAGCTCATGGTGCGCTACTTCCAGCTTGACCCGATGCTCTCGCAGCAGTACGACCAGGTGTGTCGATGGATTGACTGGCCGGGTCGTGACGGTAAGGCCGACACGGGGATCGACCTCGTCGCCCGTGAGCGCGGCTCCGGCGAGTACACCGCGATCCAGTGCAAGTTCTACGAGCCGACCACGACGCTGGCGAAGGAGCACATCGACTCGTTCTTCACCGCATCGGGCAAGAAGCCGTTCACCAACCGCGTCATCGTCTCGACTACCGACAGGTGGGGGAAGAATGCTGAGGAGGCCCTCGAGGACCAGACCGTTCCTGTCCAGCGAATCGGGCTGGCCGAGATTGCTGACTCCCCGATCGACTGGGACATCGCCTGGCCCGCCGAGGGCCTGACGATCGAGCTCAGCGAGGCGACGCGCCACGAGCCGCGCAAGCACCAGGCCGAGGCAATCGACGCGGTGTTCTCGGGGTTCGCCCTCGGCCACGACCGCGGCAAGCTGATCATGGCGTGTGGTACAGGCAAGACGTTCACCGCACTCAAGATCGCCGAGCGGTTCGCGGCCGAGCACGGCGGATCGGCGCGGGTGCTGTTCGCAGTTCCCTCAATCTCGCTTCTATCGCAGACGCTGCGAGAGTGGTCGGCGCAAACGCAACTTGACCTGCGGGCGTTCGCGGTCTGCTCCGACACCAAGGTCTCACGGGCCGCCGAGGACATCGGTGTCCATGACGTGGCAATCCCAGTGACGACGTCGGCGGAGAAGCTCGCCGACGAGATGAGCCACCGCAAGCGTGCCAAGGGCCTGACCGTCGTATTTACGACCTACCAATCCATGCCGCAGGTCGCCGCGGCTCAGAGTATCGGGGTCGACCCTTTCGATCTCGTCATCTGCGACGAAGCGCACCGCACCACCGGCGTCACCGTCGCCGGCGCCGACGAGTCGCACTTTGTTCGCGTCCACGACGCCAAGTTCCTCCGTGCCGCGCGGCGGCTCTATATGACTGCGACGCCGCGCATCTACGCCGAGACGGTGAAGGCCAAGGCTGAGGAGGTCTCGGCGGAGCTGACCTCAATGGACGACGAGAACGTCTATGGCCCTGAGCTCCATCGACTGTCGTTCGGCGACGCCGTTGAACGCGGTCTGCTGACCGACTACAAGGTCCTCGTCCTCACGGTCGACGAGGAGCTCGTGGCCGCGCCGCTGCAGAAGCAGTTCGCCGGGCGAGAGGGCGAGCTGCGCCTGGACGACGCCACGAAGATCGTCGGCTGCTGGAACGGGCTGGCCAAGCGCGCCGGCAACGCCCCCGACGGCAGCGGATTTGCCCCTGGTGAGGCCCCGATGCGCCGCGCAGTCGCCTTCGCGGAGAACATCGCCGCATCCAAGCAGGTCGCCGGGCTGTTCCCCGAGGTCGTCGACGCCTACCGCGACCTGCTGACCGCGTCGGAGAACGACGGGGCCGAGATCAGTCCGACCAACCTCGACCTCGGCTGCTCTGTGCGCCACGTCGACGGCACGTTCAACGCCCTGCAGCGCAACCGAGAGTTGCAGTGGCTCAAGGCGCCCGTGCCCGAGGGCGAGTGCCGCATCCTGTCCAACGCGCGTTGCCTCTCCGAGGGCGTCGACGTGCCAGCGCTCGACGCGGTGCTCTTCCTGCACCCGCGCAACAGCGTCGTCGACGTCGTTCAATCGGTCGGGCGGGTTATGCGCAAGGCCGAGGGTAAGGACTACGGCTACATCGTCCTGCCGGTCGCCGTCCCGGCTGGGGTCTCACCGTCCCAGGCCCTGTCCGACAACCGCCGTTTCAAGGTCGTCTGGCAAGTGCTCAACGCCCTGCGCGCCCACGACGACCGCTTCAACGCGATGGTCAACTCTATCGCGCTCAACGCCACGGAGCCCGGCGCCGAGAAGGGCCAGGGCTCCGACAAACTCCTCGGCGGACACATCGGCGCCACGAGCGGCAGCGACACCGAGACTCTGAGTGGGAAGGAGCCCGGTGGGGCGGCGTCGCCTGCAGATACTGAGACGACCACGGCGGTCGGCAGCGGGCTGCCGGCGCAGATGGCGCTGTTCTCGCTGTCGCAGTGGCAGGAGGCAATCTTCGCGCGGATCGTCGATAAGGTCGGCACCCGCACCTACTGGGAAGACTGGGCCCGCGACGTCGCCGACATCGCCTCGACGCTCGTCACCCGCATCGCCGCACTGCTCGATGCCGCCGATGCTGACGTGGCCGATGCGTTCGACCAGTTCCTCCAGGGGCTGCGCGACAACCTCAACGAAACTATCACCCCAGCAGACGCAATCAGCATGCTCGCTCAGCATCTGATAACGCGGCCGGTCTTCGACGCGTTGTTTGCCGGCCACGGCTTCGCTGAGAGCAACCCGGTCTCGCAGGTCATGGAGGCGATGCTCGCCGACCTCGGCGACGTCGGGCTCGGCGCCGAAACTGCCCACCTCGAAACCTTCTACGCGTCGGTTCGTGTCCGAGCCTCGGAGGTGACCACCGCCGAGGGCAAGCAGAAGGTCATCGCCGAACTCTACGAGCGCTTCTTCAAGATCGGTTTCGCTAAGCAAGCAGATCAGCTCGGCATCGTCTACACGCCAGTGGAAGTTGTCGACTTTATCCTGCGCGCCGCCGACCAGGCTTCTCGCGACACGTTCGGGCGCGGGTTGACCGACGAAGGCGTCCACGTCCTCGACCCCTTCACCGGCACCGGCACCTTCATCACCCGCTTGCTGCAGTCGGGTTTGGTACGCCCTGAAGACCTCTCGCGCAAGTACGCCGGCGAACTCTTCGCCAACGACATCATGCTGCTTGCCTACTATGTGGCCGCGGTGAACATCGAGACGACCTACTATGCCCTCAAACCGGACGAGTCCTACTCGCCGTTCGAAGGCATCGTGCTCGCCGACACCTTCCAGATCACCGAGGCCGACGACAGCTTCGACGCCCTGGTGTTCCCCCAGAACAACGAACGCATCAACCGCGAGCTCGCCACCCCGATCCACGTCATCGTCGGCAACCCTCCCTACTCCGTCGGCCAGACCTCGGCCAACGACCTCAACGCGAACGTTTCGTACACCACCCTCGACGGCCGGATCGCCGATACTTACGCCAAGCGGTCCACTGGCACGAGGAAGTCGCAGCTGTACGACTCCTACATCCGAGCCTTCCGGTGGGCGACCGACCGCGTCGGCGACGACGGCATCGTCGCGTTCGTCTCCAACGGCGGCTGGATCGATGGCAACACTGCCGATGGTATTCGACTCTCTCTTGCCGACGAGTACAGCCGCATCTACGTCTACAACCTGCGCGGCAATCAGCGAGCCGCGGGCGAGCTATCACGAAAGGAAGGCGGCAAGGTCTTCGGCTCGGGCAGTCGCAACACCGTCGCCGTGTTCATTGGCGTCAAAGACTCGGCCGCCGTCGGCTCGTGTGAGATCGCGTATCGCGACATTGGCGACTATCTCGACCGAGAGGAGAAGCTCCGAACAATCGGTACCGCAGACCTCACGTCCGTCGAGTGGCGAAGGCTGGAACCGAACGCTCACGGCGACTGGACAGCATCGAGGAGCGCGGACTTCTCCGAGTGGCCATCCATGGGAGGCAGGAATGCAGCCCTGACAGTCTTCGCCGAGTACACGCTGGGACTCTCGACAAACCGCGATCCTTGGGTTTACAATTTCTCCTCGGCTCGCCTTCGGGCGAACGTTGAGAGACTTGTCGCGAACTACAATTCAGAGCTCGCTCCCTTCCGTCGCTCGAAAGCCTTCCGTGACTATCCAGTTCGCAACGAGAAGACCGTTTCGCTGTACCTCGAGGGCAAGCCCGAGTCGGCGAGGGAGGATTTTGTCAAGTGGTCTCGAGGTCTGCGCGCCGACCTCGCCCGCGGGGTGACGCTGGAACGACGAGAAGACGCGGTCCGCGCCGGTAGTTATCGTCCGTTCGCGCCCCAGCATGTCTACTTCGACGATCACCTCAACGAGGTGACCAGCAAGCTTGGGTCCGTCTTCCCGACAACGACACACCACAACCTCGGCATAGTCGTGACCGGACCAGCGTCGCACTTTGAGTTCACGCCCTTCATGACTGACCTCCTGCCGAATCTCCATGTGCTCGACTCGGCCCAGTTCTTCTCTCGCTGGACCTACGAGAGGGCCGGATTACCTGACGCCAGTCTTAATCTCGATATGGACGCTGGCGAAGTCGACGAACACGGATACCGGCGGATTGACAACATCACCGATGCCATCGCGGAGCACTACGAGACGGCGCTGGGCGCGCCGGTAGGCAAGGATGACATCTTCTTTTCAATCTACGGGCAACTTCACGACCCGTGGTACCGCGAGACGTACGCCGTCGACTTGCGGAAGATGCTCCCGCATATCCCGACACCGTCAACACGCGAGCGCTTCGACCAACTCGCGGAGGCGGGCCGCGCTCTCGCCGACTTGCACGTGAACTATGAGTCGGTCGAGCCCTATCCCCTCGACGTGAGACTTAAGCCCGGCGCCGACCCGGCCGACCGCGAGACTTGGCGGGTCACCAAGATGAAGTGGAAGACCAGGGGCGATCACACAACGATCGTCTACAACCCGAGGGTCACGATCACGGGCATCCCGGAGGCAGCCGAGCGCTACCAGCTCGGCTCGCGCAGCGCGGTGGGCTGGATAATCGATCGCTGGCAGCGCAAGGTTGACAAGGCCTCCGGCATTGTCAACGACCCCAACGATTGGTGCGACGAGCACAACGACCCGCAGTACATTGTCAAGCTCATCGGACGGGTCACCACTGTTGCCCTCGAGACCATGGCGATCGTCGATCGCCTCCAAGCCGTCAGAACTACGAGCGACACCGAGGTGAGGGACCCGTGACGAACAACTTCGGCGACGTCAACGTCACCACCGGCGCTGGCAGCAACGTCGGTATGGGCTCGCACATCAGCCAGTCCGTGACCGTCAACGACCCCGACGCCCTCCACCGCTTGGGCGTCGCTGCGCAGGAGCTGGCCGACCTGCTCAACGGCGGGGCCGATGTCGAGGAGCTACGGGCGGCTGGCCAAGAAGTAGAGCGCACGGCGAAAGACCCCACGAAGTCGACCGAGGCGGTCGCAGCAGGGCAGCGGGTCGTTAGTGCGCTTGGTGCCCTCAACCTGCTCGTCGCCGGATCGTCCGCCCTGAACATCATCAACATCCTCACGGACTTCGCGAACGCGGCGCTCGGCTGATGAGTGTTTCGAGCTCGCGATGTGCGAGCGTCCTGCGCGCTGGCTTGACCTACATGATCAGCAGGGAGCCCGAACTAAGTGCCGGGCAGCCCCTCGCCTTGCTGCCGCCGGACCCGTGGCACGTTGACGGCGATCTTGTCACGGTCGAGGAGAAGCGGGCGGCCATGAACCTCGCGGACCGCGAGTCACTCCTCCAGATCAATCGAACGCTCGGCTTCCCCACGCCGGTCGACTGGTTACCCGACGGGCGCGAATGCGCGGAGGTCTTCGACGGCGACGTGGAGCGGTTTTTAGAGGAGCGCAAGCCGCGTGGCACTTCCGCGCGCGAGACACGCGAGCGGCACACGGCAGACGTCTCACCGCTCGAGACACCATCTGCACAGTCCGTCAGCCGTGATGTGGGGCGGTTCCTCGAGCAGGCCTGGACGCGCGCCGCTTCCATCACGATCAACATCGACGGCGACCACGCAAACGTCGCACTCGGCGCGTACATCACCCAGAACCAGGCAGCGTCCGAACCAGTTCGGTCTCCGTCGTGGACACTCGAACGTCCCAACCCACGCAAGGACACCGTCGTCCTCACCAACTGTGGTGCGGGCTCAGCTTACGACGTGGATATTGAGCGCCCCCCGACGCCGATGTTCCGCGGCGACACACACTACGACCGAGTTGACCCCGGCCAGAAGATCATTTTGGCATTGAGGTTCACCGGCCAGACCAGGCTCGCCGATCGCACACTATGTCTCACTTACGGGCCCCACCCTGGCGGTGAGAAGAAGACATGGAAGAGCAGCGTTCCGTCATAGGGAACGCGGATCGACCGCAAGAATCTCCTGTCAACGCGTTGGACATCTCGTTCCAAGCAGACGCGGCGATGCTCCCGGCGCCGAAGCGGACCCGGGGGAAGGAAACAGTCACGGCCCGCTTGTGGCGTCCTTCTTTGACCCGCGCTGCCGTTGGATGATCCGCGCCGCAAGGTCGACACCACACAGCCTCCACTGCGGCCGGTGCGCTTCACAATGACCTGATCAAGCTCCACCCGCGGTGACCTGCCGACTCCCTGTCGAGAAGCTTGGAACTCACGTTGTGGCGAGACGATGGGCCTCTTTGACCAGCCTCTCTTACCGAACAACGTCAACGTGGTGGGCGTGGCGGACGTCCTGCGCGTGCACCTTCGAGGTCCTGGCGCGAAAACACCCAACCAGAGGGCCAAGCTCCGCGCACCAAGTCCTTGAGGCCAGTGGGTACCGTGTGACCTGTCGAGCCTCTGCCCGCTCCGGGCGAGTTGATGTCCTCAAGGAGGGCGTTCATCATCCACGCAAGATGCATGGCGCCGGTACCACCGTAATTCCAGCCGTATCCACCGGGAGGCCGCTGAGGAGCCGGATAGAGGACTTGATCAGCTGTGCGGACCCAGATGTCGCGCTCAGCCCCGAGAACCACTTCTGCAAGAGGTGCCATCGCGGGAAGCCTTTGCGGAATCGCAGCGAGCAGCCGCCCGTCGACCGTTCGACCAACGGGTGCATCCGTTGCGGGGTCGATTAGCGCTCCTTGGACCTCGTAGCCGGTGCGAGCGTTGATAACCTCGAAACCCGCCGTTCGACGGATCGGACGCAATCGACTTGCCCACTCTTGGACTACGGCCGACGACTCATCGATCTCCTCGCACACGCTGTAGGGGAATCGTTCTCCGCCATGCCAGGTCAGGACTTCTCGCACACATTCGGCGGCGAGCTTATCGGTCCGCCCCAAGAGCTCGAGCCAACCTGCCCGTTCTTCCGACTCCTGATTTTCCTCCACCTCCGCGACCGGCAGCGGGGTGGCCGCGACTGCAGCACGATTCTGAGGCGCGGAGCTGGGCTCCTCTGCCTTATACCCCCTCTGTAGGGTCTCATCGAGAGTCTGAAGATCGAGTTGGGCGCTCGCTGCAGCACGAGACACTGATGTGTCGCATGACTGGGTGGATACGCCATAGCGGCCGTTCGGAGCGGCTGCACCTCAAGGTCTCCGCCAGCCATCCACTCGATCGTTCGGCCTCCCGGCTGCCACACCGTTATCAACTCTGGGAGCCAAAGCGGGCGGGGCCAATAGGGGGCTGGTTGTCCGATCAGTCGAACCAAGTCTCCCCACCGGACGTCGTAGGGCTCGCGATCAGCGCTTTTCGGGTTCACCGCAACAATGTTCGGGCCGTCCACGCCGAAGTCGGAGTCAACCTTGATTAAGGCTGCGACGCCCTCGACTTGATCCTCGACACCCAAGGCCCGAAACATGATCGGGTCGTCGACCCGCCAGAGGACCGCAAGCGTTCCACAGCGAGTACGCCACCGCTGAACGACGATGCGTGAGATTGCGTCCGCGATCGTCGTAGCACCTACGTAAGCTGCTGGGAGTTCCGAATCTGGCCAATCGGTGATCCGCACTCGGGGGTGCGACAGCGGCTGGATCGTAGTTGATGCCCCAGCGAACGACGTCCACGCGCGACCAATATGGCCTGCCGTCCGCGACGCCAGCTGGATCGACAAATTCTCCTCGTCGGTGCGCCCTACTCAGAAGACGACGACGAAGCCCCAAGAGAGACGCTGCATCGTCGAGGTTGACGTACGGTCCATCGATAATGATGCCCCCAGCGAGAAAGAACAGTACTGCAGCGACCAGCGAAGAGTACCGCAGGAAGGACGCGTACCCTCGGTCGCAGGGTCAGCGCGCGAGCCAATCGTGCGCCGACGCGACGACGCCCTCCTACCGCCGTCAAGTCTTTGAGTGTAGAGGCCCGGACGTCGACAGTCCCTGCTTTCTCGAGTGATGCTTACCATTCACAGGAGGTGACCTTTTGGAAGAAGGGATACGTTGGCTACCTGAGGGCGTGGAGCCGGTAGCGATGCGCCTTGCACGGGCAGATAAGGCCGCATCACAGATGGGCGAACTCGCGCTGGCATGGTCGCGAGACGCGTTGAAGATAGTTGAACGCCCAGCAGCGGATGGAGAAGTAGAGCTTGTTGTTCTAGGGATACGCCAGATACCGCCCCTTGTCCCCCTCCTCTTTAGCGAAGCAATTCACCACTTGCGCTCGTCTATAGAGAACGCGTTGTTCTTTGCCGTCGAGCGAAGTCGGGGTGGCGCCCTGCCCGAGGAGCAAGCAAGACGTGTGAGTTTCCCAATAGCAGACGACGCGAAGAGCTTTCGCAGATGGCAGACTGAGAACGGTCGCAAGGGCATACCCGAGCTAGGTCTGGGATCGGTACTGGCAGCACGAATTGAAGGGTTGCAGCCGTACCAGGACTCAGCGCGCATAGGATCCATCTCGCGACGGTTTGCAGTTCTGACTGGACTGGAGCCAGACAACGCTGCGCCCATGACCCTACTCCAGCATTACTCCAATACCGACAAGCATCGCACAGTACTCACAGCCGCTGCTCGAACTTCGATACAGCGGAGCGATCTAGCTTTCTCGACTAGCGAGAAGGGGATGAAGCCAATCGAGCGCGGTCAAGTTCTGGTCAAGATTTCCCAGCAGGAACGACTGATCGTCGACACAGTTACGGCGGCGATGGTCGCTCGCCCACAAGGGACGTGGGTCGCACCGGTAAGAGAATTAGACCTCCTACGTCGGCACGTCGCCGACATCGTGATACCCACACTTCTCCTCGGCGTCCCCCTTGCAAAAGGACTGCCGCCCGATATCGACCTCACCGATACCGGCCAGGCAGACCGAGAGCGAATCGAGGCTGGCGGGTGGACCTCCGCGGCGGAACGTGCGGTGGAGGCGGGGCTTCCGGCCTTCCTTGATGCCATCAGCAGCGACCCAACAAGTGCGCCGACGCAGGACGACGAGGTGGCCGACTAACGCCACCCCATGGAGGACAACCTGGGACCGCTCGCCAAGGAGCTCGCCCGAGCGCGGTCACGACACTGGCCAAGCGAAGGCCGGGCGCACCAGTACGCAGGACAAAGGTGTTGCGGTCGCCGAACGCGTACTAAGGTCGGTGAGGCGAGCTCGGCTCTGCGACCGGGCCGCCGACGAAGAGTTCCGGCCACCGTGAACCGCCCATCCGAGTGGAACCGCAGGTGCGGCCGTCATTCGGTCGACGGGGTAGTGGTGGAGCGCTCGGATACCGTGCGGCGTTCCCGCACCTTGCCGTCGGTGCCGTGAACGACGACCGTCCCGCCGCCGTCCTGAGCCAGGATCTCGGTAGCCCGCTCGATTGCCTCGGCTTGGGTCCGCGCCTTCGCACCTCGCCTTGCGCCCCTGCGTCGAGTGACCATCCAGCCGGTGTCGCTCGGCGGGACAACGTGGTGGTCGGCGTCCCGCGCCTCGGCTTGCTCCGAAGGCTTTGTTCGCTTCTCCTCCATGACGGCCGACAGCGCGTCCCACACCAGCATCGTGGCGCGGGCTTCGGCATCGGTGGGATCGGTGATCTGCTGTAGCTCTGCGAGCGCCTCGGCCAGCGGCTGCGACGCCCGGAACCCGAGGCGTCGGCCGTGCGCGTTGCGCTGCCTGTCTCTCGGCGCGCCCCCCTGCGTCTGAGGCGCACGCCCCTGGGGCAGCACGACCGGCGTCTTGGACTCAGCTAGCGGATGGTGCCCACCGTCGGCGACAGCGGAACCGTGCGAGCTGGCACCGTCACCACTTTCGTCGTCAATCTCATCGCGGGCCGTCTCGACGTGCTCCAGCGCACGGCGGGCGCGCTCAGCGTCGGACGGGGATACGAAGGTGATCGTGTCGCCGAGGGCCACCGAGCAACCGAACTCCGTCGCGAGGGCCTCTGCCACGTCATCGTCCTTGACGTCTACTGAAGACAGGACATATGCCACCTGGCGCAGCTCGACCGCGTGCTCTGCGGTGACCTCTCCTCGCAGGAGCCTGGTCGAGGTCCCGTGGTCCCAAAACAAAGCGTTGTCGACGCGGGCGAGGGTCGCCTCGGTGAGGTTCTTCGCCTCGCCGGCCTCAATCATCCGCAGCGTGCGGCCGGAGGGTCCGCCGCGCTCCTCGATCTGACGCTGCGTCAGCCCGACCCGCTCTCGGCGCGCACGAACGGCACGTCCGAGGACCGCGAGGCCGTTCATGTCAGAACTCATGTTGCCACATGTTGCCAGTCGTTGCCGTTTGTTGCCACTTCGACTTGCCAAGCTCGTAGGGCCACCCGCCGATCGAGGAGCCGGGCAACCAGCTCCAGCAGGCCTCGACGCAGAGACGTGGGCAAGCTCGGTGTCGCAAGCAGTCTCACGCCTTGGCGCCCAGCAGGCCAGTGCCGCCTGTTGCCGCTTAGGTCACCAAGTGGTTACGATGCCGCTCAATGCCGCCCGGTCCGGGTGGACTACAGACAGGAAGCCACGTGACCGCGATGCCCGCTCCCACCGTGCTGAGACCCCGGATCGTCTCCTCGTGCGCGACGAAGATTCGCCTGCCGGGGGTCTCGTGGGGGCCGTGATCGCGATCGCTGCCGTCGTCGGTCTCCTGGTCATTGGCGTGCTTTTCGTCTGGCTGTATGACCGTCGGGACCATAGGCGGTTCCTTACCGCCCAGTCCGCCCTAGGGGGCCCGGAGGCGACCCGGGCTGCAGGTGACGCTTGGCGAACAGTCGGCACTCCCCCGGGCCTGGCGATTCGCGCTCCCGGCGCCCGGCTGGAGCTGAACCAGGACGCCGAGGACGACGAGTGAACCGCCCGGAGCCTGGACTTGGCGGCGCCCCTCAGACCTTCGCGACGGTCGGCGCGCTCAGCTGTTGGACCCTCGTACGTCGCGCCGAGCAGACCGAGTCGAGCGAGCGGGATCTCCTGGACTGCGTATCGTGCTTCCCAAGACCAGCGGGTGGCTGCCCGATGCGGCGGGCCACAGGCCGACGCCAGGCCACGCGGCTGTCGTCGTACACCAATGTCACCGCCGCCTGGGGTCTGGCTCCAGGGCTGGCTGGCCACGCCCAACGTGAAGGCCTTCGACGACCTCCGCGAGTGCGGGACTAGCACCTGATTACTCCGGCGTGGGCGCGGCCTCGTGCGGGCGCTGGCGTGGGATGGGTCGTGGGACGAACGATGGGTTGTCAGAGGCCACCAGAGGTCACGGGTGCGATCTGTCGGCACCTCGAGGACCAGGCAGAACGCCTGCGACCGCCCGGTTGCCCGGCCTCCGGAGGCGGGAGCGCAGGTTCGAATCCTGCCGGGGGCACCACGTTCGACCTGCAAGGACGCTCCGTTCCTCGTGACGGGCGACCTGCGCCGCAGCTCGGTCGGTCCGACTATTCGACGTCCGCGGTCCGCTTGCGACCGGCAGGCCGTGGCGCCGGGTGCAACGTCCAGGTCATGCGCTCGCGCGGGTCGTAGCGGCAGTGCGTGCCGGTCTGGACGGATCGGTCGAGGTGCGCGCCGAGCTCGGGGAGGACGGTCCCGACGCGCTGGATCGCTTCCCGCAGCCGGCCGCTGACGGCCTTCCGTGCCCGTTCGGTCGTCCCGGCGCCGAGCGGTCGGTCACGGCCGGCCAGCCCGGCCGCCTCCCGGAGCTGGTCGAGCAGCGCCGTGCGCTCGGCGTCGGCGCGCTCCCTCCGTCCCTCGTCGTGGTCGCGGCGGGCCGACGCGAGGTCGTCGTCGAGCTCGGCCAGGCGGCGGCGGTAGGCCTCGCGGGCGGTGGCGTCGAGCAGCGGACCGCCCACCCGGTCGTGCTCCACCGTCCCGGTCAGATCCAGGACGTGGACGTCCCGGCCGGGGCACGCGAGCAGCGCGGCGAGATCGGCCAGCCCCTTCAGGTCGGGCAGGTGCACGGTCGTGGCGCCGTGGCGGACGCGCCACAGCTCGCCGTCGCGGCGCAGCTCGGCGTCGGCCGGCGGGTCGCCGGGACCGTCCCGCACGCCGGACGCCGCCGTGCCGCCCAGCCGCGCGGTCACGGCGTGCAGGCCCAGCTCCGCGGCCGTCCGCGCGGCCCGCTCGCGATGGCCGTCCCCGGCCCCGAGCGTCGCCAGCTCCGCACCCGTCTCGGCCTCCCACGCGCGGGCCCCGAGCCGCCGGTGCACGTCCAGCGCCCGGCACAGCCATCGCTCGGCGTCGGCCCGGTGGCCCAGCGCGGCCGCCAGCAGGCCGGCCCAGTGGGCGTTGCTGCCCATGAAGCAGACCAGGGCCCCGTTCACCCCGCACGCGTCGGCGACCGGTTCGAGCTCGGCCAGGAGCTGGGCGCACACCGCGCGGTCGTCGAGTCGCACCGCGGCCGTCGTCATGCCGCCGACGAACACCGGCCACAGGTAGGAGCGGTCGTCGCGCCACGTGTCCAGCGCCAGCACGATGTCGAGGTGACGGCGCGCGGCGTCGAGGTCGTCCGGATCCCCGCTCAGCGCCGAGAACCCGGCGGCCACCGCGTGCGCGTGCGAGGGGACGCCGACCCACCACCGGACGGCCTCCGCCGCGGTGGCCCGCAGCAGGTCGGGGTCGCCGCGCGCGCGGACCAGCCCCAGCAGCTGGGACATCCGCACGTTGCCGGTGTCCGGCTCGCCGATCCGCTCGCCGAGCGCGCTCGCCTCGTCGATCAGCCGCTCCCCGTCGTCCAGCCGTCCGTCGACGACGGCCAGCGCGGCGTGGCGGGTCAGCGCCAGGTAGTCGTGGCGGGGCTGGCGGAACCGCTCGGCGGCGTGCAGGTAGTCGCCGAGCACGGCGCGGAACGCCGGCGACCCCAGCTCGAGGAGTGCGTTCGCGGTCAGCAGGAGACCCTCGGCGTGCCGCTCGGCGTCACCGGTGCGCTCGGCCAGCGCCGTGATCTCCCGGGCGAGCTCCCGGCGTTCCCCGGCCCGACCGGGCGTCCACAGCACGTCGTGCCGGGCGAGCAGGCAGGCGGCCAGCGTCGCCGGATCGTCCAGCGTGCGGGCCACGTCCAGCGCCCGCTCGGACAGCGGCGCCGCCCGCGCCCGGTGGGCGGGCACCGAATGGTGCAGCTCGCGGGCGAGGCCGGCGGTGAGCTCGGCCTCCAGCGCGGTGCCGGCACCGCGCACCCCGGCCAGCGCCGTCTCGAGCTCCTCCACGATCGCGTCGCGGGCCATCGCGAAGCGAGCGCCCAGGCGCTGGACGCCGAGGGCGACCCGGCCGAGGCGATCGGCGTCGCCGAGCGCGCCGGCGCGGCGGCGGGCGTCGTCGAGCAGGACCCGGGCCGCGGACGCGTCGCCGGAGCGGGCCCGCGCGTCGGCCTCGTCGACGAGCAGGTCCACCAGCTGCGGCCCGGCGTCCGGTCCCCCCGCGTCCTCGACGGCCCGGCGGGCCCGGGCGAGGTGGCTGGCGGCCTCGGCGAACGCGAGCCGGGACCGTTCGGCGGCGGCCGCCGCGCGCGCCCAGTGCACGGCCGGCGCGCCGCCCCGCAGGGGGACGGCCGCGGCGGCGTGCCGGGCCACGTCCGCCGCCTCGACCGGCAGCCCGCGGGCGTGCCGGCGTTCGAGCGTCTCGACGAGCTGCTGGTGCAGCTCCAGCCGCCGCGCGACCGGGAGCTCCGCCGTGACGGTCTCCCGGACCAGATCGTGGGCCAGCCGCGTCCGCGCCCCGGCCGCGCCGGGGACGAGCACCCCCGCGCGCACGCCGTCGGCCACCCGCTCGGCCAGCTCGGTGGCGCCGACGCCGCAGACCTCGCCGAGGACGTCGGGCAGCAGCTCCGTGCCGGCCACCGCGGCGGCCTCGACGAGCCGGCGGCCGCCCTCGCCGAGCCGGTCCACCCGGCGCAACACGAGGTCGCGCGCGGCGCTGGGCACCGCGTCCGCGGACTGCGCCGGGTCGGCGAGCACCTCCGCGAGCTGCTGCACCAGGAACGGGTGACCGTCCGTGCGCCGGTGCACCTCGGCCGCCCACCGCTCGGCGGTGGCGGCACCGGCCACGGCGCCGACCAGCTCGTGCACCTCGCCGCCTGAGAGGCCGCGCAGTAGCAGCGACTCCCCCCGCGCGGCCAGCTCGGCGACCGTCGCGGCCCGGCCGGCGTCGAGCTCGTCGTGCCGGTACGCCGCGACGATCACCAGCGGCACCGGCCGGTACGGCCGCGTGACGAAGTCCAGCAGCGCCAGCGTGGACTCGTCGGCCCACTGCAGGTCGTCCAGCACGACGAACGCCGGTGCGCGCCGGGCCCGCCGCTCCAGGGACCGGGCGACGGCGTCGAACAGGCGCAGCCGGGCCGCGTCCGGGTCGGCCGGCGGCTCGGCGGCCGGGGCGCCCGGCTCGGCCAGCTCCGGGAGGAGCCGGGCCAGCTCGGCGACGTCGGCGGCCGGTGGCGCGTCGACCGGACCGGTCGCGCGCAGGCCGCGCAGCGCCGTCGTCCACGGCCAGAACGCGGGTGCCCGGTCCGCGTCCGCGCAGGTCCCCCAGCCGACCGACCACTCGCTGCGGGCAGCCGACTCGCCGACGAGCGTCGTCTTGCCGATGCCGGCCTCGCCGCCGACCAGCACGAGCCGGGCCCGCCCGCCGGCCGCCTCCTCGACGGCGTCGAGGAGGCGGGACAACGCACGGGCGCGGCCCACGAACGCCATGCGCCGGGATTATGCCGCGGCGCCCGATCCGGCCGCGCGGGTCGCGTGCCGGGTCCTGGCGGGTGCCAGCCGGTTCCTGGCGCCGAGGGGGTGGGACCAGCCCGCACCGACCGTCGAGGAGCCCCGATGACCGTCACGTTCGATCCCGCCCGCTACAAGGAGACGACCCGGGCCCAGTGGCAGGACGCGGCCCCGGCCTGGCACGCCTGGGGACCCACGCTGGAGACCTGGCTCGGCGACGCCACCACGCTGATGCTGGACGCCGCCGGCGTCACCGCGGGCACCCGCGTGCTCGACGTCGCGGCCGGCGCCGGTGGCCAGACGCTCGCCGCAGCACGGCGGGTCGCGCCCTCCGGGCACGTCCTGGCCACCGACATCAGCCCGGCGATCCTGGAGCGCGCGGCCGCGGACGCCGCCGCCGAGGGCCTGGCCGAGGTCGTCCAGGTCCGGGAGCTGGACGGCGAGCGGCTCGACGTCGAGGCCGGCACGTTCGACGCCGTCGTCTCCCGGCTCGGCCTGATCTACTTCCCGGACCGGGCCGCCGCGCTGGCCGGCCAGTACCGGGCGCTGCGAGCGGGCGGGCGGGTGGCCGCGGTCGTCTACTCGACGGCCGAGCGCAACGCGTTCTTCTCCGTCCCGGTGTCGATCATCCGGCGGCGTGCGCAGCTGCCCGCCCCGGCGCCCGGCCAGCCGGGGCCGTTCAGCCTCGGCGGGCCCGGCGTGCTGGAGGACGCGCTGCGCCGGGCCGGCTTCCGCGACGTCGGGGCGCGGACCGTGCCGGCCCCACTGCGCCTGCCGTCGTCGGCCGAGTGCGTGCGCTTCGAACGGGAGTCGTTCGGCGCGGTGCACCAGATGCTGGCCGGGCTGTCGCCCGAGGAGCGCGACGCGGCGTGGCAGGAGATCACCGAGGAGCTGGCCGCCCATGAGACCGGCGACGGCTTCGAGGGCCCCTGCGAGCTCGTCGTCGCGTGGGGCGTGAAGTGAGGCCCGTCGTCGCGGCCGCGGTGCAGGCCACCCCGGTGTTCCTGGACCGTGACGCGACCGTCGAGAAGGTCGCCGACCTCACGGCGAAGGCCGCGGCCGAGGACGCCGGCCTGATCGTGTTCCCCGAGGCGTTCGTCCCGACCTACCCGGACTGGGTGTGGCGGATCCCGGCCTGGCGCGACGCCGGCTACTACCGCGAGTTCGCCGACCAGGCGGTCGAGGTCCCCTCGGCCGCGACCCGCCGGATGGGCGACGCCGCGCGGTCGGCCGGGGCCTGGCTGGCCGTCGGCGTGAACGAGCGGGACCCGTCGGGCGGGACGCTCTACAACACGCTGCTGTACTTCGCTCCCGACGGGTCGCTCGCCGGACGGCACCGCAAGCTCATGCCGACCGGGGGCGAACGCACGGTGTGGGGCCAGGGCGACGGCTCGTCGCTGACCGTGCTGGACACCCCGTTCGGCCGGCTCGGCGGGCTGATCTGCTGGGAGAACTACATGCCGCTGGCCCGGGCGGCGCTCTACGCCCGCGGGATGGACGTCCACCTGGCGCCGACGTGGGACACCAGCGACTGCTGGCTCTCCACGCTCCGGCACGTCGCCCGGGAGGGGCGGACGTTCGTCGTCGGCACGAACTCCTACCTGCGGGGTTGCGACGTGCCGTCCTCCCTGCCCGACCGGGACGCGCTCTACGGCGGTGAGGAGGACACCATGTCGCACGGCGGGGCGGCGATCGTCGGGCCGGACGGGACGGTCCTGGCCGGCCCGCTGCTCCACGCGGAGGGCATCCTGTACGCCGAGATCGACGTGGCCACCGCGCGGCTGGCCCGCCGGGAGTTCGACCCGGCCGGCCACTACGCCCGGCCGGACGTGTTCGCGCTCACCGTCGACACGACGGCGCGCACGTCCGCCCGGTTCGTCGCGCAACGCTCGGGAGCCGGCTCGTGACTGCGAGGTTCCCGGTGACCGACCGGTGCCGATCCCGTGGCACGACCCGTGCCATGAACCGGAGCGCATGAGGGTCTCCCAGAGGCACACCCGGTGGACCTCAGCACTTGACGGCCCAGGTGAGGCACCCGAGGGCACCCGGTCGCCCGGCCTCCGGAGGCGGGAGCGCAGGTTCGAATCCTGCTGGGGGCACCTTGGGGTGTCTCGGGACATCCGCATGGCCCCGAACCCTCACGGGTTCGGGGTTTCTTGCGTGGTGGGGCGGGTCGGCCGGTCGTCGCGGGTGGGATGTGGTTCGCCCCGGGATCGGCGGAGTTGGGCGGCTGGGATTCTGGTCGCGTGACCCTCGAGGAGGGTGCGTGGGCAGGCGAGACCGCCGTCCTTGTGCCGTGAGGTGCTGGGAGACCGCCGGCCCCCTGATCGGGAGCTGCTCGGCGAGCTCCCCGACCGAGCTGGACCGGGGCGCCGGCGTCGCGAAGACCGCGCAGTACACGGGGTCGCCCAGCCCGGCGTATCGGTAAGCCTGGCAAGAACGGTAGGCCTCGAGCGCCGAGCAGTGTCCGCGGTAGCTTCGGGATCAGCGCACGGGAGGCGTCAGCCGGGCAGCCGCGCGACGAACGCGTAGCCGCGGACGTCGAACGCGCGGGCGTTGGCCTCCCCCTCCGCCCCGCCGAAGGTGTCCCACTCCGGTCCGATCTCGACGTCGACGAAGCCGGTCTGCTCGAGCATGTCCTGCCAGCCCTCACGGGGCAGCCCGCCCGCGATTCAACCGGTCCACAGGTCGATGTCGCGCCTCGCCTCCTCGGGTACCGGCCGTCCGTTGGCGATGTCGGCGAACTGCAGGCGTCCGCCGGGCCGCAGGACGCGGCGGATCTCCTGGAGCACGGCCGCCTTGTCGGCGCACAGGTTGATGACGCCGTTGGAGATCACCACGTCGGCCCAGTCGTCGGGCACGGGCAGGTCCTCGGCGAGGCCCGCGCGGAACTCGACGTGCCCGAGCCCCAGCGACGCGACGGTCGCGCGCGCCCGGTCGAGCATCTCCTCGGTCATGTCCACGCCCACCACGTGGCCCTCGGGACCGACCTGATTCGCAGCGACGACACTGTCGAAGCCGCCGCCGCTGCCGACGTCCACAACGGCCTCGCCGCGACCGAGGGGGCCGGGCGCGAAGGGATTGCCGACCCCGGCGAACGACTCCACCACGGCCTCGGGCAGCGGGTCGACGGTCGAGGAGGGGTAGCCGAGCCGCTCGGCGAGCGGCCGCCCGGTGTGGAAGTGGAAGGCCCCGTGGGGCTGGGTCGCCACCTCCCGGTACTTGGCGCGGACCTCGTCCCGCAGAACGCCGGGATCCACCAAGAGGTCACCCATGGCCGTCCCTCGCTGTCCCTCGTCGGCGAGCGGTGGAGCGGCGCCGGGCGTGGACGCCGCCCGATCCGGACAATTCCGACGGTCCCGCGGGCCGCTCCGCGGTGTCAAGGGCGTGGTCGCCGCGGCGGTTCATGCGGCCGCCGTCTCGACGGGGAGCCCGGCGAGGGCCCAGTCGGCCCAGCCGCCGGGCAGCAGACGTGCGTCGCGGCCCGCCGCGCGCAGCAGCCGGGCGGCCTCGGGCGCGTAGACGCAGTAGGGCCCGCGGCAGTAGGCCACGATCTGCGCGTCGGCGGGCAGGTCGTCGACGCGGGCGGCGAGCTCGTCGAGCGGCATCGAGCGCGCCCGGGGGATGTGGCCGGCGTCGTACTCGGCTCGGGGGCGCACGTCGAGGACCACGGTGGCGCCGTCGCGCAGGCGGGCGGCGAGCTCGTCGCGATCGATCGCCTCCAGCCCGGCAGTGTCGCCGAGGTAGGCACGGACGGCGCGTTCGGCGCCGGCCGCGCGGGTGTCCGCGACCCTGGTGAGCGTGGCCAGCAGGTCGAGCACGTCAGGGCCCACGAGCCGGTAGTACACGCGGTTGCCCTCACGGCGCGTCACGACGAGCCCGGCCTCGCGCAGGGCGCGCAACTGCGCCGAGGTGTTGCCGACCGTGGCCGCGGCGACCGTCGCGAGGTCCTCGACACTGCGCTCGGCCTGGGCGAGCAGGTCGAGCAGCTGCAGCCGCAGTGGGTTGCCCAGTACCTGCCCGACGCGGGCGAACTCGGCGTACATCGCGAGCTTGTCGGCGGTGCCGCCGCCTGCCGCATCCATGGCGCTACCGTACAACTCTATAAATCTTTTGAACAGTGTGTCAGAGTGGCGAGGTGGAACCGATCGCGGTGGTCGACGAGGGCCTGGGCAACAGCAGTTACCTCCTGGATCTCGGCGACGGTCGGGCAGCCGTCCTCGACCCCGCGCGGGACCCACGCCCGTACACCGGCCGCGCGGGCCGGCGCGGGCTGACCGTGGCCTTCGCGGTGGAGACCCACGTGCACGCCGACTTCGTGACCGGCACCCGTGAGCTCGCCGCCGACGGCGCGCAGATCGTGGCCGCGGCGGGCGCCGAGCTCGCCTACCCCCACCGCGGCGTGCACGACGGCGACCGGGTCGATCTCGGCGGACTGGTGCTCGAGGCCATCGCCACCCCCGGGCACACCCCGGCGCACGTGGCGTGGCTGCTGCGCGACGGCGAGACCCCGCTGGGGGTGTTCACCGGCGGCGCGCTGGTGGTCGGCGGGATGGCCCGCACCGACCTCGCCGGGCGCGAGCGCACCGGGGAGCTCGCTCGCGCGGCCTACCGGTCGATCCGCGACCGGCTGCTGGCCCTGCCCGACGAGCTGCCGGTGTGGCCGACCCACGGACCCGGCTCGTTCTGCTCGACCGACGCCACCGGGGAGCGCACCAGCACCATCGGCCTGGAGAAGGCCGGCAACCCGCTGCTGGTCGGCGACCCCGACGAGGACACCTTCGTCGCCCGGCTGACCGCCGGGTTCGGGTCCTACCCCGCCTACTTCGACCGCCTCCCGACCGAGAACCAGGCCGGCCCGCGCGTCTTCGGCAGGCCCTGGCCGGCGCTGTCCCTGCCCGACCTCGACGTCGACGCCGTGCAGGGCCTGCTGGCCCGCGGGGCGCAGGTCGTCGACGCTCGCCCGATCGACCGCTTCGCCCGTGGACACCTGCCCGGGTCGATCTCCGACGAGCTGCGCGGGCAGTTCGGGACCTGGCTGGGCTGGGTCGCCGACCCGAGCCGCCCCGTCGTGCTCGTCGTCGACGACGACCAGGACGTCGACGAGCTGCTCCGCCAGGCCCTCACCGTCGGCGTCGAGGACATCGCCGGACGACTCGGCGGGGGCATCGAGGCCTGGCGCGCCGCCGGGTACGAGGTGCACACCCTGCCGCTGATCGACGTCGACGCCGTCGACCGCCAGGACGTCCTCGACATCCGGCAGGACACCGAGTGGCAGGCCGGGCACCTCCCCCACGCCGCACACGTCGAGCTCGGCGCGCTCGCCGGCGGCGCCGACGTCCCGGTCTCGGGATCAACGGCGGTGATGTGCGCCCACGGGCAGCGTTCGATGACCGCGGCGAGCCTCATCGCCCGCGGCCGCGGGGACAGCCGCGGGCTCGAGGTGGTCGCCGGCTCGGCCGAGGACTGGGCGCAGGCCACCGGCCGTGACCTGGAGGACGGCGCGTGAGCACCCCGTCGGGCCCCGCACCGACGGGCCAGGAGCTCGTCGGGGGCGTCGGTGGGCGGCCCGTCCGGCTGGGCCTGCGCAACAACACCGGCCAGTTCGCCCTGCTCGCCCTGGTGAACCTGTTCGTCGGCGGCATGGTCGGCCTCGAACGCACCGTCACCCCGCTCGTGGGCACCGAGCAGTTCGGTCTCACCGAGGTGACCGTGTCGATGTTCGTCGTGGCCTTCGGCGTCACCAAGGCGCTGACCAACCTCTACGGCGGGCTGATCATCAACCGGTTCACCCGCAAGACCGTGCTCACCGCCGGGTGGGTCATCGGGCTGCCGGTACCGCTGATGCTGGCCTACGGCACCAACTGGTGGTGGGTGATCGCCGCCAACGTGCTGCTCGGGGTCAACCAGGGCCTGACCTGGTCCATGACGGTCAACATGAAGATCGACCTCGTCGGGCCCCGCAACCGCGGGCTCGCCCTGGGGATCAACGAGACCGCCGGCTACCTCGGTGTCGCCGTCACCACCCTGCTCACCGGCGCGCTGGCCACCAGCTACGGGCTGCGCCCGGTGCCCGAACTGCTCGGCGTGGCCTACGCCGTGGCCGGGCTGCTGCTCACCGTGCTCGTGGTGCGGGACACCGGCGCCCACGCCGAGCTCGAGCGCCGGAACCACCCCAGCCCCGACCCCGGCACCTCGCCCGCGCTGCGCGAGATCGTCGCCGAGACCTCCTGGCGCAACCGCACCGCCGCCGGCGCCAGCCAGGCCGGCCTGGTCAACAACCTCAACGACGGCCTGACCTGGGTCATCCTGCCGCTGCTGCTGGTCGCCCACGCCGTCTCGGTCGACGGCGTCGGACTGATCAAAGCGCTCTACCCGTTCCTCTGGGCGGTCGGCATGCTCGGCACCGGCTGGCTGGCCGACCGCATCGGGCGCAAGCTGCCCTCGGTCGTCGGCATGTGGGTGCAGGCGACCGGGCTGGTCGTGATCGTCGCCGGACTGGCGCACCCGCTGGCGGCGGGCATGGCCGGATCGCTGCTCCTGGGTATCGGGACCGCCCTGGTCTACCCCGCGCTGCTCGCGGTGGTCTCCGACGCGATCCACCCCTCCCACCGCTCCGCAGCCCTCGGGGTCTACCGGTTCTGGCGAGACGCCGGCTACGCCATCGGCGCTCTCGTCGGCGGACTCGTGGCGGCGTTCGCCTCCCTGGAAGCCGCCATCCTCACCGCCGCCGCCCTCACCGCCGCCTCGGCGATCGCGGCGCAGCTGCTCATGGCCGAGACCAACCCCACCACCGACGCCTCGCACGCGACCGGCGGCTCATCCACGAACCACCAGCAGGGAACGGTCGCCGCCGACCCCTCCGACGAGACTCGACGATGACCACCTCCCCTCCCCCCGACCGCTCCCCCACCGACGGGCCCGCTGCCAGGGACGAGCCGCACGGGTCCACCACGGCGGCGCTGGGTGCGTCACCCCCGGGGAGGGACCCCGGCAGGCCACGAGAGCAGCGCCGCATCCTCACGGTGCTGGTGACGGCGCAGATCCTCAGCGGCGCCGGGCTGGCCGCGGGCATCACCGTCGGCGCGCTGCTCGCCGAACGGATGCTCGGTTCGACCAGCCTGGCCGGGCTGCCCGCCGCGCTGTTCACCCTGGGCTCCGCGCTGGCCGCGCTCGTCGTCGGCCGGATCAGCCAGGCTCGGGGACGACGTCCCGGCCTGAGCCTCGGCTACGGCGCCGGCGCCCTCGGCGCGCTCGGCGTCGTCGTCGCGGCCGCCCTCGACAGTCCGGTGCTGCTGTTCGTGACGCTGTTCGTCTACGGCGCCGGCACCGCGACCAACCTGCAGGCCCGCTACGCCGGCGCCGACCTCGCCCACCCCGACCGCCGCGGCCGCGCGATCAGCATCGTGCTCCTGGCCACCACCGCCGGGGGTGTGGCCGGGCCCAACCTCGCCACCGCCACCGACGCGGTCGCGACCGGCGTCGGTCTGCCCTCGCTGACCGGGCCGTTCGTGCTCGCCGCGCTCGCCTACGGCGCCGCTGCCGTCGTCCTCGCGGCGCTGCTGCGCCCGGACCCGCTGCTCACCGCCCGCGCCCGCCCCACCGCCCCGACCCCACCGGGCCCTGCCGGGGGTGATGCCACGGAAGCCGCGCGGACCGGCGAGACCTCGCCAGGCGGGCCGGGGCCGACCACCGGGCGCTCGAGGTCGAGTGTCTGGTCCCCGCCCGTGCTCGCCGGGGCGACCACGATGATCGTGACCCAGCTGGTCATGGTCGCGATCATGACCATGACCCCGGTGCACATCATCAGCCACGGCCACGGGGTCGCGGCCGCGGGGTTGGTGATCGGCGTGCACGTCGCCGCCATGTACCTGCTCTCCCCGCTCAGCGGCTGGATCGTCGACCGGTGGGGCTCACCCGCGGCCGCCGTGCTCGCCGGGATCGTCCTGCTCGCCTCCGGGCTGCTCGCCGCCCTCGCGCCCACCGACTCCCTGGTCGCCCTGACCGTCGCGCTGGCCCTGCTCGGCCTCGGGTGGAGCCTCGGGCTGCTCAGCGGGACCACCGCCCTCGCCCGTGCTCTCGACCCCGACACCCGCGCGCGTACCCAGGGCAACGTCGACGTCGCGGTCGCCTTCGCCGGCGCCGGCGGCGGACTCGGCTCCGGACTCATGGTCGCGTCCGCGGGCTACCCGACCCTCGCCCTCACCGGTGGGCTGCTGGCCGTGATCACCCTGCTCACCGCTGCGGCCACCAGCCGGCCCCGCTCCCGACCCGCGACGTCGCCGCTCCAGCCACCGGGCCGGGTCGGAGGACCAGGAGAGTGACCATGGACGACGAACGCCGGTCCAGCACTGCTGTGCGGGAGTTCTTCGACTCGCACGCCGGCGCCGGCGCCGGGGACGAGATGCACGGGAGCTTCGACGACGAGAAGGTCGTCGACGCCCTCGCCACACGCTGCGAGCTCGGTCCGGACGCGCACGTCCTGGACGTCGGCACCGGCTTCGTCGGTACAACGCCTGAAACCGGCTCACCGCTCGATGTCGGGGTTCGAGGGCAGCCGCAACGTGGCAGTCGTCGTGGTCCCGGAGACCTCGGTGTGCACGGACCCGAAGTGGCGCAGGAGTCTGAGCAGAGCGGAGTTCTCGGTGAGGACTTCGGCGCTGATCGTGGTGACGTCCTCCTGGCGGGCCCGGGTCAGGAGGAGGCGCAGGAGCTGGAACCCGACGCCGCGCCGCTGCCAGTCGTCGGCGACGGCGATGGCGAGCTCGGCGCTTGCCGGGTCGGTGTCGCTGCGGATGAAGCGGGCGATGCCCACACCCTGCCCCGTCTCGGGAGCGACGGCCCCCAGCGCCTCGTGGTCACGGTGGTCGACCTGGGTGAAGAAGCGCAGCTGCTGGGGCGAGAGCTGCGGCAGGACGGTGAAGAACCTCTGGTAGGCGCTGGACTCGCTCAGTGACTGATAACCGGCCGCGAGCTCTTCGGCGTCACCGGGCTCGACGCTGCGCACCAGCACGCTGGTCCCGTCGGAGAGCGCCACGTTCTCCCACACCGACGGGGTCGAGCGGTCACCGTCACCTGCCTCGGCGACGTCGCCACCGTCGGTCGCCGATCGGTCGCGGGCGGGCACCCGCCCATCGTGGTGGTTACCGGCACGGATCGGCACCCCCCGAGAGAACTCCTCGATCCTGTGGGGTGTGCGGTCCGGCGCCGGACGGGCGGTCAGCTCGCCGCATCGAGCTCCTCCGGGGGGAGCACGAAGGGCTCGATCTCGCCGGTCTCGCCGACGAGGTACATGGTCCCCTGGTGGGGAAACGCTTCGCGCACGTCGTAGCCCACGACGTCGGCCGCGAGTGCGCTGCCCGCGATGCGGTACACGTCGCGGACCACTCCGATGTGGAACAACGACTGGACCTCGCTGGTAGCGTCGCCGTCGCCGGCGCGCAGCGCGATGTGCAGGCTGCCGTGCAGTCGGCGGGCCGCCACCGCCACCGCGATGTTCTCCACGTCGTCCGAGGTCACGGCGGCGAGGGCGCGCGCCGTGCGGATCGACAGTCGCCGCAGCGTCCGGTGGTCGGACCCGTCCCCGATCACCACGGGCAGGCGCCGGTCCTTCGCCCGCGCGATGTTCTTGGCGTCCGGGTCCCGCTCGACGGCGACGACCGGCACGCCCAGGTCGCGCAGCAGCTCGCACAACCGCTGGCCGACCTGGCCGAGGCCGACCACGACGACGTGATCGCGCCGAGGGACCGCTGAGCGCCCGAAGGCCCCGGTCAGACGTGGATCGAGCAGGCGGTTCACGAGGCCGGCGGTGAGCACCGCGGTGAAGCCCAGGGCGAGCAGCATCGCCGCCGTCGAGAACAGCTTGAATCCGGCTCCGCTGCCGTCGGCGAATGGGCTGGGCCCCACTGTCACGGTCACCTTGGCCGCCACGTAGAGGGCATCGACCAGGGACACGCCCTTGGCGACGACGGTCACGACCGTCTCGAGCGCGAGGACCGCGAGGAACCCGACGAGGCCGTACACGAGGATGCGGGCACTGGCGTCGAACGGACGCAGCAGGGCCTCGAGGTTCGCCGCCACCTTCTGCGCCGGCCCGGGCGTGCTCCACGTCCGCGAGACCCGGTGTGGCCCCCGCTCGCTGGTGCCGACACCGACCCCGTAGGCGTCGGCGGCCGCGTCCGCGCTGGACGGGCCGCGGATCAACGACAACAGCCCGGGGTCCAGGCACGGTCCGGCCAGGGCCGGCGCGACGATCTGGGCCATCGAGAGGACCCGCACATTGGCCATGGTGTCCTGCAGCTCCGCCGCGACGTGCCGGTCGAAGATCGTCACCAGGGTCGCCAGCCCCGGCCGGACGTGTGCGACGACGAGGGCGCGGCGCAGCGCCACGTGGTCGAGACGCGAGATCACCACCACGCGGTCGACCCGGTCATCGAGCGCGTCGCGGATCTCGCGGTCGGTCGGCTCCTCCGACCGACTCACGACCGCCCCGGCGGACGACAGCGCCCGCGCGGTGGCGTCCGCCAGGTGCCCGGCGCCGATCAGCAGGACGCGGGGCGTCCCGGAGCCGGACTTGGTCTGCCCCGCCGCGGCCGGACCGGCGGGGACGGCCTCGTGCCCGCCGCTCACGGGGCGTCGGTGACGAGCAGGACGAACCCCACGGACCCCGGCGACTGGATCTGTTCGGGCGGCTCCAGGGCGTCCGGCGGCAAGGAGGTCCCGCCCCGGCCGGCCAGGTCATCCCGTTCCTGCTCCTCGCCACGCATGGTCCAGGGTTGCCGGTCGCACCCCCACGCCAACCGCCCGGGCGCCACGTGCTCGCGCGGTGCCCCTGCGACGACCCACCGGGCCACCGCCCTCTGTCGTCGTGCGCCGGCCCGGGCCCTCGTGGGACGAGTACGGGACGAAGGCGTGGCGGCCGGCCGGTGCCGCGCGGTCATCCGGCTCCGCCGGAGGCGAGGGCGGGCCGTGTCGCGCGGCCGGCCCAGGTCGCGGCGGGCAGCGCCGCACGCAGGTGGGCCCGGGCGCGGTGGAGGAGGACCCGCTGGTTGCCCGACGTGATGCCGAGGCGGGCGCAGACCTCGGACGCCGTGCATCCATCGAGGTCGCGCAGGACGAAGACGGCGCGCTGTCGTGTCGGGAGGAGATCGAGCGCGTCCCCGACCGCGGCGAACGTCTCCGCCGCGACCACCGACGTCTCCGGGGTGACCGCCACGGGCTCGAGGAGCGGCTCCCAGGCGACCGCCTCGCCGGGGACGCAGCTGAGAGCGAGGGTGCGGTGCTCACGCTGAGCCCGAGTGCGGGCGGTGTTGAGCAGGATGCGCAGGAGCCAGGTCTTGAACGACGACCGGCCCTCGAAGGCGTCGATGCCCGTGAGCACCGAGCACCAGGTGTCCTGGACGACCTCCTCGGTCACCGCCTGGTTGGGCAGGTGGGGCCGCGCCAGGCGGAGCATCAACGGGGTGTAGCGACGGACGAGAGCGACGTAGGCGGCCTCCTGCCGGGCCCGCAACGACTCGAGGAGCTCGGCATCCGCGTCGGGCGCGCGCTCGGTCGGTGCGACGCAGGTCGTGGCGGCGGGCATCCGGACCTCCGGGGCGGGACGGTGTTGCGCAGGCCACGCTCCCGCCGACGCACGAGGCCGGTCAGCACCCGGCGACCCGTTCACCCGGGTGAAACCGGGCAGGGTGAGCGTCGATCCGTCACCCCCCGAGCACACTGAGTTCGTCGGAGAGCTCGACCGCGGGGAGGCATGGTGACGACCGTCGTCAGGTTCCGTGTCCGCGAGCGCTTGAGCGCTCGCTTCGCCTCCGCCATCGACGGGGTCTGCCTCGCCCCGGGCAGCGGCGGGCGTGAGCTGGTCGGGGAGCTACCGGACGCGTCCGCCGTGTACGGAGTGATCGACAGGCTCCGGGACCTGGGGCTCGAGTTGACCGGGGTCGAGGTCGAGCCGTCCGCGACGCCCCGGTCTCAGAGCAGCCCGAGCTGACGTGCACGGCGGACCGCGTCGTCGCGGGACGTGACCTCGAGCTTGCGGTAGAGCAGGCGGCTGTGCGTCTTGACCGTGTTCACCGAGACGTGCAGGACGGCGCCGATCTCGCGGAGGGAGAGCGTTCCGGCGAGCAACGGGAGCAGCGCCGCCTCGCGCTCGCTCAACGCCGAGGCGCCGTCACCCGTCCCCGTCCCCGGCCGCGGGGCCGCGGCGCGCAGCGACCGCCGGAGGCCCGCGAGACGCTCGGGGAGCCAGCCGGGGTCCGGGCACTCCCGCACGACCCGGCGCGCGTCGTCGAGGGCCGCGGTGCCGTCCTGTCCGAGGCCGATCCGGATCTGGGCCAGGTGGGCCAGGGCCAGGCCGATCTCGAGACGGCCGGCGCCGCGACGCGCGAGGTCGACCGCGCGGGCCGCGGCCGGTTCCGCCCGGTCGAGCTGCCCGCTCGCCGAGAGGAGGGCGGCGTGCGCCGTGTGCGGCAGGGCCGCGACGAAGTGCTCGGCGACCGCGGGCTCGACGACCTTCTCCATGGCGAGGTCGGCGGCGCGTCGGCCCTCGGCGAGATCGCCGTCGTGCAGGTGCGCGGCGGCGAGGTAGCCCAGGGCGTACATCTCGGCGAGCTGGTTGTCGGCGCCGCGGGCCGACCGCACCGCCTCGGTGAGTGCCCTGACCGCCGCCGCGGCGTCGCCCCGCCAGAACAGGCTGACGCCGAGGATGCAACGCGCCACGGTGTCGCCGAACCCGGCTCCGGCGCCGAGCTCGAGCACCCGGCGGGCGGCGGCGTGGCACGCGCCGACGTCACCGATCTTGAAGCGGTGCACGGCACGCGACAGCGCGGCGTCGCGGGCGGTGTCGGCACCGGTGGCGGCCTGCTCGGCCCGCGTGACCCAGGTGCTCGCGACGTCGAGACGACCCTGGTCGAGCAGCACCCAGGTCCTGGCCAGGCACAAGCCGGGGTCCCGTTCCACCCGCTCGGACGGCAGCATCTCGAGCCAGCGCTCGACGGTCCGCAGATGCCCCGCGTTGAAGTACGGCGTCCAGTGCGCGAGCACGAGCTCCGCCGCGGTGTCACCGTCGCCGCCGGCGAGGAAGTGCGCGATGGCCTCCGGCACGTCCCCCGACTCCCGCAACCAGCGGGCGGCCCGCCGGTGGAGCTCCGGGATGCGCTCGGGGTCGGAGAGGCCCAGCTCGTGGCGCAGCAGGTCGCCGAAGAGCCGGTGGTAGCGGAACCACTCCTGCCGGTCGTCGAGCGCCACCAGGAAGCCGTTGGTCCGCTCGAGGTGCGTGAGCACGGCGGCGCTGTCCGCGCGGCCCGTCACCGCGGCGCACAGGTCCGGCGTCATCCGGGTGAGGATCGAGGTCTGGGTCAGGAAGCGCCGCAGGTCGTCGGGCTGGCCGGCGAGGAGCTCGGAGCCGAGGTAGTCCAGCACGTAACGGTCGGTCCCGGCGAAGGCGGCGACCGAGGCGGCGCGGTCGTCCCGACCCTGCAGGGACAGGCCGGCGAGGTACAGCCCGGCCGCCCACCCCTCGGTGCGCCGGCCCAGGCGTGCCACGTCCTCCTCGCCGAGGTCGAGCGCCAGCTCGCCGTTGAGGAGCTCGCCGGCCTCGGCCCCGGTGAACGCCAGCTCCGCAGCGCGGATCTCCGCGAGTTCGCCCGCGGCGCGGAGCCGACCGATGGGCAGGGGTGGGTCGCTGCGCGTGGCGACGACCAGCCGCAGGCCTGCCCCCACCCGGCGCAGGAGGTAACCCAGGGTGCGGTGGACCTCCGGGTCGGACACCACGTGGTAGTCGTCGAGGACCAGTGCCACCGGCTCGTCGAGGCCGACCAGCTCGTTGATCAACGACGGCAGCACGGCCTCGGTGAGTGACGGGCTGCGCGTCGCCAGCGCCTGCAGCGCCTGCTCGCCGAGCCCGGGCACGACCGCGCGCAGCGCGGCCACGACGTAGCGCCAGAAGCGGTTCGGGTCGCCCTCCTCGCGGTCGAGGGACAACCAGGCGACGGCTCGGCTGCCCGCGTGGTACCAGTCGCTGAGCAGGACGGTCTTGCCCCAGCCGGGTGGGGCGACGACGAGCGTCAGCGGGTGGTCCGCGACCCCGTCGAGCAGGTGCACGAGACGGGGGCGGTGGACCAGCGAGCGGCGCCTCGGGGCGCGCAGCTTCGTCGCGAGCAGCCAGGTGTCACCGAGCGCCTCGGCCTGGCCCGGCGCCGTCACCTCCGGTGCCTGGTCGTCCCGCACGCCCTCAGGGTGCACCGGGGGTGGTATGCCCGGAAGGAACGATGGGCCCGGGCCCTCGTACCCGGACGACCGTGGTCTCCGGGGCGGCGATCACCTCGGCGCGCCGGACGCGACCCGCTTCTCCGCTTCCGAGATCGCCCAGGCGGCGTTGACGAGCCCGATGTGGCTGAAGGCCTGCGGGAAGTTCCCGAGCAGCTCGCCGGTGGACTCGTCGACCTCCTCGGCGAGCAGGCCGACGTCGTTGACGTAGGTGGCCGCGCGGTCGAACACCGCGCGGGCCCGGTCGAGCTGGTCGGCCTCGGCCAGCGCCCGGGCGAGCCAGAAGGTGCACAGCAGGAACGTGCCCTCCTCACCGGCGAGCCCGTCGACGCCGCCCTCGGTGCGGTAGCGGAAGACGAGCCCCCGCTCGTCGGTGAGCCGGTCGGCGACGGCGTCGATGGTGGCCAGCATCCGCGGGTCGTCGGCGGGCAGGAACCCGACGATGGGCATCATCAGGTTGCTCGCGTCCAGGTCGAGCGAGCCGAACGACTGGGTGAACGACTTCGCCGTGTCGCTCCAGCCCTGCGTCAGGATCGCCTCGCGGATCTCGCCGGCGGCGGCGCGCCAGCCCTCGACCTTCCCGGCCGCGTGCAACGGCTCGGCCAGGGCGATGGCCCGGTCCAGCGCGACCCAGCACATGAGCTTGGAGTACAGGAAGTGCCGGGGTTCGCCCCGGACCTCCCAGATGCCCTGGTCGGTCTCGTGCCAGCGCTGCGCCGCGGTGTCCGCGCAGGCCACGAGGAACTCCCTCCAGGCTCCCGCTCCCGGATGATCCGGGTTGAGCTGGTCGAAGAGCCGGTGTGCCGACCCGAGCAGCTCGCCGTAGACGTCGATCTGCCGCTGGTTCCAGGCCCCGTTGCCCACCCGGACCGGTCGCGAGTCCCGCCAGCCGGCGAGGTGGTCGAGGGTCCGCTCGGTCAGGTCGTGCTCACCGCCGATGCCGAACATGATCTGCAGGTCGGCGTCGCGCCCGCGCACCGACGCCGCCGCGCTCACCGCGAGGTAGTCGAAGAACTGGTGCGCCTCGTCGGGGCAGGCCGCCACCCACAGCGCTTCGAGGGTGAAGCACGCATCGCGGACCCAGGTGTAGCGGTAGTCCCAGTTGCGCTCGCCGCCGACACCCTCGGGCAACGAGGTCGTCGCGGCCGCCACCACCGCGCCCGTGGGCTGGTAGGTCAGCCCCTGCAGCACACGTCCGCTGTGGTGGACCAGCTCACTCCACGGTCCCTGGTAGCTCTGGTGGGCCCGGGACCAGGTGCGCCAGGCCTCGACGGTGTCGCTCAGGGCGGTGTCGAGCTCGGCGGCTCCCCAGGGCGCGGGGAAGGCCTCCGAGGTGCTGCGGTGCGCCAGGCCCAGGAGCACGCGCTCCCCGGCGTGCAGGCGCAGCACGCCGGTCGCGCGGCCGTCGGCCACCGTCAGCGGGACCGGGCAGGAGAGCACCAGCACGTCGCCGCCGCCGCGGGCCACGACGCCGCCGGGCACGACCTCGAGCAGCGGCTCGATCAACCCGTACTCGGGCCGGGGCACGTACTCGATCCCGACCTCCACGTCGCCCGCCGTGCACTCGGCGGCCCGGACCAGCAGTCGCGGCGCGGCGCTGCCCAGGGCGTGCGGGTCCGTGCTGGGGCCGGTGGCGAGCGCGTCGGTGACCACGAGCGTTCCGTCCGGTGTCGCCCACGTCGTCTCGAGCACCAGGGTCTCGTCCACGTACCGCCGGCTCGTCGTGGCGGCGTCGGCGACGGTCGGCGCGACCTCGAGGTGACCGGCTGCGTCATCGAGCAGGCGGCCGAACACCGACGGGCTGTCGAAGCGCGGGAAGCACAACCAGTCCACGGACCCGGCCCGGCTCACGAGCGCGGCGCTGTGGCGGTCGGAAAGCAACGCGTGGTCGGCGATGGCCGTGGTGCTCATGGCGTCTCCCGGGGTCGAGGGCGGTGTGCCGCAGACCCGTGGACCCGTCCGGGCGTTACACCTCCGGCGCCGCGGGGTGCCGCGCCGCTCGTTCACCCGACCGGAGGTACAGCGCGTCAGGGTTCCCCCAGAACCATGACGCCATGACGAAGACGCCCGTCGTCATGGAGCCCGATGAGACGCCTGGTGCCCCGAACGGCCCACGACAGGGACTGCGGCGCGTGCTCGGGTTCTGGGGTCCGGCCGCCCTCTCGGTGGGCGTCATGGCCCCCACCCTCGCCATGTCGATCACGGGACCGGGTGCGGCCGAGCTGGTCGGGGCGGCGGCGCCCGTGGCGTTCGTCCTCGCGGCCGTGCTCGTGCTGCTGGTGAGCTCCGGTTTCGTGGCGCTGTCCGGGCAGTTCAGCCACGCCGGCTCGGTCTACGGCTTCGTCGGCGGGGCGGTGGGCCCCCGGACCGGCTTCCTGGCCGGCTGGGCGATGCTCGGGACCTACCTCGTCTTCCCCGCGGTGTCGCTGTCCGGGATCGCGGTGTTCGCCCAGGCGGCGCTGCGGACCACCGGCCTCGCCCCGGGCACGGACTGGTTCGTCCTCGCGCTCGCGGGCTGGGCGGTGGTCGGGCTGCTGGCCATCGGCGGGATCCGGCCCACGACCTGGTCCCTCGCGGTCGTCGAGGTCGTGGCCGTGCTGTTGATCCTGGCGCTGATGGCGGTCGTCTTCTGGCGCCTCGGTGCCGGGACCGCGCCCGGCGGACCGCGGGCTGCCGAGGCCGTCCTGCGGCTCCCCGAGGGCACCACCGCGATCACCGCCGCAGCCGCGGTGACCGGGGGCTTCCTCGCGTTCGCGGGCTTCGAGTCCGCCGGGTCGCTCGGGGAGGAAGCCCGCTCCCCCCGTCGCACGGTCCCGCGCGCCATGCTCGTCGCGATCGGGCTCGGAGCGGTCTTCTACGCCGCGTGCATGGTCGCCCAGAGCCTCGGGTTCGGCACGGACAGCGCCGGCGTCGCGGCGTTCGCCGGGTCGCCCGCGCCGCTCGACGAGCTCGCGGGCCGCTACGTCGGGGCCCCGATGGCCGTCGTCCTGGATCTCGTGGCGGTGATCAGCGCCGTGGGCGCCGGGCTCGGGTGCGTCGTGGTGGGTACGCGGCTGCTTTTCGCGCTGGCCCGCGACCGCGTCCTGCCCGGCCGCCTCGCCTCGGTCGCCGCCTCCGGCACTCCCCTCGCCCCCGTGGCCGTCGAGCTGGCGATGTCGCTGGCGCTGCTCGTCGGCTTCCGCCTGGCCGGCGCCTCGCCGTCGCGGACGTTCTTCACCCTGGCCACCCTCGGGGTGCTGAGCCTGCTGGTGATGTACGTCGTGACCGACCTGGCGGCGGCCCGGCTGCGGTGGCGGGCCGGGCGCCGTGCGTCGGTCGCGTGGCCCGTGCTCGGGGCGCTGGCCGCCGGCACCGTGCTCGGGCTGCAGGTCGCCTCGGTCGCCTCGTCGGGCGACGCGGGTCCTCTCGTCGTCGTGGGGTGGCTCGTCGTGGGCGTGCTCGTGCTGTTGCTGCCCGGGCAGGTCGACCGGATCGCCCGAGGGCTCGCCCGGAGCCGCGACGCGTCGGGTGGACCGCCCGCCGCGCCGGCGTAGGTGACCACGCCGCCGATCGACCTCCGGTCAGGACGCGCCGCCCCGCCAGCTGCGGAAGAGCTCGAGCAGCCGCCGCTCCAGGCCCGCGTCGAGCGGCCGCGCGTCCTCGCCGGCCCGCTCGGCGCAGGACGGGCAGGCCGAGAGGTGATCGGCGACCAGGTCGAGCTCGTCGGGGGCCCACCCGTGCTCGAGACCGGCGAGCACGCGAGGGCAGCTGAGGCCGTCCATGGACCCCAGTCTCCGACCCGACCCCGATCGTTGCGCCGACGGACCCGTAACGCCCGGGGCGGTCCGCGGTCTGCACGACCGTGACGCAGCACGAGACACAGCACACCGACGTCGTGGTGATCGGTCTGGGGCCGGGCGGGGAGACCGCGGCGGGCCGGCTGCTCGAGGCCGGGCTGGACGTGGTCGGGATCGAACGGGAGCTCGTCGGCGGTGAGTGCCCGTACTGGGGCTGCGTCCCCAGCAAGATGATCGTCCGGGCTGCGGGCACGGTGTCCGAGGCCCACCGGGTCGACCAGCTCGCCGGCACCGCCACCGTCCGGCCCGACGTCGCCCCGGTCGCGCGCCGGATCCGGGCCGAGGCCACCGACGGCTGGGACGACACGGTCGCGGTCGAGCGGTTCGAGAAGCTCGGTGGGCGGTTCGTCCGCGGATCGGCCCGCATCGAGGGGCCGGGACGGGTCCGCGTGGGCGACCAGGTGTTCACCGCCGGGCGCGGGGTGGTCCTCGCGACCGGCTCCCGACCGGTCACGCCCCCGATCCCGGGCCTGGACACGGTCGCGTCCTGGACCAACCGGGAGGCCGTCGCCGCCGAGGTGGTCCCGCCCTCCCTGGTCGTCCTCGGCGGCGGTGCCATCGGCCTCGAGCTCGCCCAGGCGTTCGCCCGGTTCGGCTCCTCGGTCACCGTGATCGAGGCCGCCGAGCACGTCCTGCCCGCGGAGGAGCCGGAGGTGGGCGATCTCCTGGCGGAGGTGCTGCGCGCGGAGGGCGTGGACCTCCGGCTCGGGCGCCGGGCGGTCTGGGTCAGCGACGGCGCCGACGGCCCCGTGGTGGACCTCGACGACGGCACACGGGCCGAGGGGACGCGCCTGCTGGTGGCGGTCGGGCGGCGGCCCGCCCTCGACGGCCTCGGTCTGGAGCACTACGACATCGACCCCCCGGGACGCGGCGTGCCCGTCGACGAGCAGCTCCGAGCGGCGGACGGACTGTGGGCGATCGGCGACGTCACCGGCGTCGGCGCCTTCACCCACCTCGCGGTCTACCAGGCCGAGGTCGCCGCCGCGGACATCCTCGGTCACCAGGGCACCGGCGCCGACTACGCCGCCCTGGCCCGGGTGACGTTCACCGACCCCGAGGTCGGCTCGGTGGGCCTGTCGGAAGAGGCCGCCCGCGCCCGCGGACTGGACGTGGCCACCGGCGTCGCACCGGTCGCGGCGTCCTCCCGGGGGTTCATCCACGGTCCGGGCAACGCGGGTCTGGTCAAGCTGGTGGCCGACCGCGCGACCGGGGCGCTCGTCGGCGCCACCGCCGCGGGCCCCGTCGGCGGGGAGGTGCTCTCGATGCTCACCCTCGCGGTGCACGCCGGCATCCCGGTCGATGACCTGCGACGGATGCACTACGCCTACCCCACGTTCCATCGTGGCGTGCTCGACGCCCTCGCCGGACTGCCCGCGGGGCGATGACGACGATGGCGTTCACCAACCTGTTGGTCGTCGTCGCGGTGGCGTTCCTGGCGCCGCTCGCCGTGCGGCTCGCCCCGGCGCTGCGGGTGCCCTCGCCGGTGCTGGAGATCGTCGCGGGCATCGTGCTCGGACCCTCGGTCCTGGGCTGGGTGGACACCGACGTGCCGGTGCAGGTCCTGGCGCTGATCGGGCTGGCGTTCCTGCTGTTCCTCGCGGGGCTGGAGATCGATGTCCATCGGCTGCGTGGCCGGCCGCTGCGCCTGGCCCTGACGGGCTTCGTCCTGTCCTTCGCGGTGGCGGTCGGCGCCGGCGCGGCGCTCGGGGCGGGTGGCCTCACCACGGCGCCGTTGCTGGTGGCGATCGTCCTGTGCGCCACCTCGCTCGGGCTCGTGGTCCCGGTCCTCAAGGACGCCGGCGAGATCTCGGGTGGCACCGGACAGTTGATCGTGGCGGCCGCGTCGATCGCCGACTTCGGCGCGGTCATCCTGCTGTCGCTGTTCTTCTCCGAGGAGTCGAGCGGGCTCGGGGCCAAGCTGCTGCTGCTCGTCGGTCTGGTCGTGGTCGCCGCGCTCGCGGTCCTGGCGCTGATGCGGGCCGAGCGCAACGCGCGGGCGATGCGGGTGCTCAGCATGCTGGCGGACACGACGGCACAGATCCGTGTGCGGTTCTCGGTCGTGCTCCTCGTGGCGTTCGTCGCGCTGGCCCAGGGTCTGGGGTTCGAGGCGATCCTGGGGGCCTTCCTGGCCGGCGCGGCGCTGCGCCTGATCGACCCGGGTGCCGCCGTCACCCACCCGCAGACCGAGGTGAAGCTGAACGCCATCGGCTACGGCTTCGTCATCCCCGTGTTCTTCGTGGCCAGCGGGATCGCCTTCGACGCCCGGGCGCTCTTCGCGTCGACCGCCGGGCTGGTCCAGGTCCCCGTGTTCCTGGCGGCGCTGTTCGTGGTGCGGGCGCTGCCGGCGGTGGTCTACCGGCGGGCCCTCGGGACCCGCCGCACGGTCGCCGCGGGCTTCCTGCAGGCGACCTCGCTGCCCTTCATCGTCGCCGCGACCATGATCGGCGAACGTCTCGGGGCCCTCTCCCCCGCCTCCGGGGCCGCGCTGATCGCGGCCGGGCTGATCTCGGTCCTGGTGTTCCCGGCGGTCGCCCTGGCCGTGCTGCGCGGCGGTGCGGGCGGCACCGGGCCGGTGCCGGAGCCGCGCGCTGCCGCGGACGCGGCGTCCGGACCCGGAGTCACGCCGACCCAGGGGTCGGGAGCCTCCGGACGGCGACCATCGCCATGACCATCGCCATGACCGAGGCCGTCGTCGCGCGGACCGTAACGCCTGGCCTGTTCGCCGGTCGGATCCACCATGAGCGCAGCGATGACGAGCGACGTCCTCGTCGCCACCCGGGAGGCCTGGCACCGACTCGCCGAGCACGTGCTGGCCCCGGCCCGGTACGCGGTGGACGGGCACATCAGCCTGCAGGTCGCGCCCGGTGGGTTCGGGACGCCCGAGGTCGGGACCCCGGCGATGCGGGTCGCGGTGGACGGCGAGCAGCTGGTGGTGGTCCGCGACGGCCGTGAGGTCCGCAGTGCCCCCCGCACGCTGCGCGAGGCCGCCGACCTCGTCGGCATCGAGCCCGGCGCCCCGGACGGCGTCTACCCGCCCGCCACGCCCTGCCACCCCGACGAGCCCCTCGCCATCGACCCGGCGGCGGCCCGCGAGCTCGCCGACTGGTACCGGCTCGGGGCCGAGGCCCTGGCCGACCTCGCCCCGGACGAGCCGGCGCGGCTCTGGCCCGAGCACTTCGACCTCGGCATCAGCGTCGACCGGGTCAACTACGGCATCTCGCCGGGCGACGCCGTGATCGGTGAGCCCTATGCCTACGCCGGGCCGTGGGACGCGCTCGACGACCCCGACGGCTTCTTCGACCGGTCGTTCGGGGCCGCCCGCACCCGACGCGAGGTGCGCTCCGTCGCCGACCTCGCCGCCTTCTTCCGCACCGCTCGTGACCACTCCAGGAGGACACCGTGAAGGGACTGCAGGGCAAGACCGCGATCGTGACCGGCGGCAGCTCCGGCATCGGCCAGACCATCGCCGTGCGGCTCGGCGAGGAGGGCGTCGACGTCGCCATCAACTACGTCGGCCGCCCGGAGGGGGCCGAGGAGACCCGCGACCAGATCGAGCACGGCGTGGACATCTGCATGAAGCAGATGGCCGAGTCCGGCACGCGGCCCGTGCTGGTCGAGGCCGACGTGTCCGACGAGTCGCAGGTCGCCCGCATGTTCGAGGAGGTCGTGTCCGCCTACGGCCGGGTCGACTTCCTCATCAACAACGCCGGCATCCAGGTCGCCGAGGACACCGAGAAGCTCCCCGTCGCCGACTTCGACCGCGTCCTCGCGGTCAACCTGCGCGGCGCGTTCCTGTGTGCCCAGCAGGCCCTCCGCCGCTTCCTGGACGCCGACCGCCCCGGCGCGATCGTCAACGTGTCCAGCGTCCACCAGCTGATCCCCAAGCCGCGCTTCGCCGGCTACTCGGTGTCCAAGGGCGGGATGCAGAACCTGACCCGCACGCTCGCGCTCGAGTACGCCGGTCGTGGCATCCGCGTCAACGGCATCGGGCCCGGCGCCACCGTCACCCCGATCAACCGCAGCTGGATCGACGACCCGGTCAAGCGGGCCGCCGTCGAGTCGCACATCCCCATGCGGCGGGCCGGCGGCGCGGAGGAGATGGCGGCCGCCACCGCGTTCCTGCTCTCGGACGAGGCCGCCTACATCACCGGTCAGACGTTGTTCGTCGACGGCGGGCTGACGCTGTTCCCCAGCTTCGAGACCACCTGGTCCTCCGAATGAGCACCGCGGCCCCCGAGGCCTGGTGGCCGTCGCGATACGGAGCCGACGACGAGGCCGGCGCCCTCAACGAGATCACGGCCGACGGGGTGGTCGCGGCCGCCGGGCTCGTGCGGCGGGGCCGGGTCTACGACCTCGCGCACGTGCTGGACGAGCACGTGCCGGCCTTCCCGGGGCGCAGCTTCCGCCAGTACCTGACCACCAACTACCACCACATCAACCGCCGCGGCGCGAACGCGGGCCCGGCCGGACTGGGCGCCAACAACGCGAACTGGATCGTCGAGCAGGTGACGGCCACCCAGCAGATGGGCACGCACCTCGACGGGCTCAACCACCTGCAGGACGGCGACCGCACCTACAACGGGCACCGCCTGGCCGAGATCGTCGAGGACCACGGCACCAGCCGCCTCGGCATCGACACGCTGCCGCAGGTCGTGACGCGGGGCCTGTGCCTGGACATCGCCGCCGTGCGCGGGGTGGAGCGGCTCGACGGCGGCGACGTCGTCACCCCCGACGACGTCCGAGCCGCCCTGGACCGGGCCGGTCTCGCCGTCCGTCCCGGCGACGCGGTGCTGTTCCACACCGGGTGGGGCGGGCTGTGGGGGGTCGACAACGCGACCTACGCCCACGCCGAGCCCGGACCCGGCGTCGAGGTCGGCGACTGGCTCGCCGACTCCTGCGTCGCCCTGACCGGCGCCGACACCTGGAGCTTCGGGGCCTACCCGCCCGAGGACAAGGACCGGCCCTTCGTCGTCCCGCAGACCCTCAACACCCGGCACGGGGTGCTCGTCGCGGAGAACCTCCGCCTCGGCGAGCTCGCCCGCGACCGCGTCGCCGAGTTCCTGCTCGTCGTCTCCCACGCCAAGTTGCGCGGCGCCACCGGGGCCTGGGTCGCCCCGCTGGCCGTCATCTGAAAGGCAGAGCCCTCATGTCCGACCACTACGACGTCATCGTCATCGGCTCCGGCGCCGGCGGTGGCACCCTCGTCCACGCCCTGGCGCCCACCGGCAAGCGCATCCTGCTGCTCGAGCGCGGTGAGCGGCTCCCTCGGGAGATCGAGAACTGGGACCCGGCCTCGGTGTGGCTCGACGGGCGCTACAGCAACTCCGGCACGTGGACCGACGCCACGACCGGCAAGCGGTTCACCCCCAAGCAGCACTACTACGTCGGCGGGAACACGAAGGTCTACGGAGCGATCCTCTTCCGGATGCGCGAACGCGACTTCGGGGTCGTGGCCCACGTCGACGGCGTCTCCCCCGCCTGGCCGCTGTCGTACACCGATTTCGAGCCCTACTACACGAGGGCGGAGCAGCTCTACCAGGTCCACGGCCGCCGGGGCGTGGACCCGACCGACCCGCCCTCGGCGAGCCCCTATCCCTACCCCCCGATCAGCCACGAACCCCGCATCGCGCAGCTCGAGGACGACCTGACACGGATCGGTCTGCACCCGTTCCCGCTGCCCAACGGCATCCTCATGGACGAGGCGGCCATGCAGACCTCGCCCTGCGTGCGCTGCGCGACCTGCGACGGCTACCCCTGCATCACCAACGGCAAGGCCGACGCCCAGACGATCTGCGTGGAGCCGGCGCTGCGGCACCCGAACGTCACGCTGCTCACCGGGGCCCGGGTCACGCGCCTGGAGACCGACCCGTCGGGGCGCACGGTCGACCGTGTCGTGGTGGAGCGCGACGGCGCCCGCGAGGAGTACTCGGCGGACATCGTCGCCGTCGCCGGCGGGGCGATCAACTCGGCGGCGCTGCTGCTGCGCAGCGCCAGCGACACCCACCCCGCCGGGCTCGGCAACGGCAGCGGCGTCGTCGGACGGCACCTGATGATGCACAACAACTCCTCGCTGATCGCCTTCTCCACCGTCCCCAACCCGACGAAGTTCCAGAAGACGCTCGGCATCAACGACTACTACTTCGACGACGGTGACGGCGGCCCGCCGCTGGGTGCCATGCAGATGCTGGGCAAGTCCGACGCCACGCTGATCGGGTTCGACGCGCCCGAGGCCGAGGACCCGGCCGACCTCGCGCGGCACGCGATGGACTTCTGGCTGACCACCGAGGACCTGCCGCTGCCCGGCAACCAGGTCGTCGTCGACGGCGACGGGGACATCTCGCTGCGCTACACCCCGACCAACCTCGACGCCCACCGTCGGCTGCGGGAGAAGTTCACCGGCCTGCTCTCGAGCATCCGGTGCCGCGAGGAGGTCCTCGAGGGCTACGGCTACCGCGGGGGCCGGCTGGGGATCTCCGGGGTCGCGCACCAGAACGGGACGGTGCGCTTCGGCGCCGACCCCGCCGGCTCGGCACTGGACCGGGACTGCCGGATGCACGAGCTGGACAACCTCTACGTGGTCGACTCCAGCTTCTTCGTCTCCTCGTCGGCGGTGAACCCGACGCTGACCATCATCGCGAACGCGCTGCGGGTGGCCGACCACCTCGTCGACCGTCTCGACGCGCACGTGCCGGCACAGCGCGGCGTGCCCGTGGGCGTGTCCTGAGTAGGGTCGCCCCATGGAGGGGTCGGCGGTGCTGGTCACCGGCGCCGCCTCGGGTATCGGGCGCGCCAGCGCCTTGGCGTTCCTCGGGGCCGGGGCGCGCGTCGCGGCCCTCGACGTGGACGCGGCGCGGTTGGCCGAGCTGCCCGACGAGATGGTGCACCTCCACGCGGACGTCCGACGCCCCGACGAGGTCGAGCGGGCGATCGCGACCGCCGTCGCCACGTTCGGCCGGCTCGACGTCGCCCACAACAACGCCGGGGTCCCCGGTCCCTACCAGCCGCTGTGGGAGTACTCCGAGGAGGACTTCGGGCGGGTCCTGGAGGTCGACCTGGTGGGGGTGTGGCGGTGCCTCAAGCACGAAGCCCGGCAGATGATCGCGCAGGGTGCCGGGTGCATCGTCAACACCTCGTCGATGCTGGCCGAGACGGGCATGGCGCAGAACGGCGCCTACACCGCGGCGAAGCACGGCGTCGAGGGCCTGACCCGCAGTGCGGCGCTGGAGCTGGCGCCGCACGGAGTGCGCGTGAACGCGGTGGCACCGGGGGTCACCCGGACCGGCATGACCTCGGCGGTCAGCGGGGAGCTCCTCGCGCAGGTGCCCCTGGGCCGCATCGCCGACCCGGGGGAGATCGCCGCCGCCGTGGTGTGGATGGCCTCGGGAGCGGCGTCCTACGTGACCGGGTCCACCCTGGTCGTCGACGGCGGCTACCTGGCGCGGTAGCCGGCACGTAACGGTCCGACCGGGCTGCTGGACGACACAGGATGCGCCAGCTCCTCCCGTGTCCCCTCGACCCGGTGGACCCGCACGAGGTCTACGCCGACCTGCCGACCGCCGACGGCCGGCCCGCCCTCCGACTGAACATGATCGCCAGTGTGGACGGGGCGATCACCCTCGGCGGGGTCTCCGGGCCCCTCGGCGGCGCCGGTGACCACCGGGTGTTCACCGCGCTGCGCTCGTTCGCCGACGCGATCCTGGTGGCCGCCGGCACGGTCCGTGCCGAGGGCTACGGGCCGGCGTCGGTGCCGCTGGTCGTCGTCACCCGCTCCTGCCGGCTCGACCTCGACGCCCCGTTGTTCACCGCGGCACCCGTGCGGCCCGTCGTCGTCACCGTCGCCGCCGCACCCCGGGAGCGGCGAGAACGCGCCGCCGAGGTGGCCGACGTCCTCGTGGCCGGTGGAGAGGACGTCGACCTGCCCGTCGCGCTGTGCGAACTGGGGCGCCGCGGTCACGCGTCGGTGCTCGCCGAGGGCGGCCCCACGCTGAACGCGCAGCTGGCGCGGGCGGACCTGATCGACGAGCTGTGCCTGACCGTGTCCCCGGTGATGGCCGGCGGCGACGCCGGGCGCATCCTCTCCGGCCCGCCGTTGCCGCGCGCCCCCCGCCTCGCCCCGGTGTCGGTGTGCGAGGAGGACGGTTTCCTGTTCCTCCGCCTGCGCCCCGTGTCACGTCGCGCGACCCCTCCGGCGCCGTCCCGGCCGGCGAGCCCCGCCTCCGTCGGGCCCCGCTGACGGGTCGGCGCTGACATCGCGGCCCGTTCGTGCGACGGTGGCGGCGACGAGAGGTACGCGGTGATGAGCAGGCGGATGACGGTTCTCCTGCGGGGCGGGCACGAGATCGTCCTGCAGGGTGTCGACGACGCGGACGCGGAGCGGCTCCTCCAGCACTTCGCCGAGGTCTTCGAGCAGAGCGATCCGACGGGGTCCACGACGGCACCCGACGGCACCTTGATCCGGCACTCGGAGGTCGTCGGCGTGCGCGACTCCAGCGAGCAGGCGCTGAGCAACCGCTCGGGTCGCCGCACCTGAGGACCCGGCGCCGGCGGGCGCCCGGTGGTCGTCCGCTGACGGACCGTGCTGCCGCCGCGGGACCGAGTACGGTGGAGGTCACCGCGGTTCCCCGCACGTCGGCGCTCGAGCCGTCGTCGTCGTCGGCGTAGTTCTGGCCCGGTCCACGGACCGGAGACGGGAGTGCCGGCCATGAGCCCGGCCCCGAGTACACCGACCCCCACGGTCGCCGGCCCGGCCGACGACGTGACCCCCTCCGGACGCCTGCGGCTGAAGCCCGTGGCTCCCGTGTCGGGCCACGTCGACGGTGGGTGGTGGCCGCACTCACGCGACCTGCCGGCCGAGCTGCCGACGATGTTGACCGAGCTGGGACTGCGCGTCGGGCCGGTCGCCCGTGTCAGCTACCACCTCGGTGGTTGGGACCGCGCACCACGTCGCCTGCCGTCCAGCCGGGTGCGGCTCGAGGGATTCCGGACGACCGACCCGCACACGCTGACCGTCGTCGGGGCCACCGGCGCCCGGATCGTCCTGCTCGTCGTGCCGCCCGAGACGTCCGGACCCGCCGCCGAGGCGGCGCTCGACGCGGCGTCGGAGGCGGGCGACCGGCACGCCACCGCCGAGCTGCTGGCGGCCGGGCCCGGGACGGCATCGTCCTGATCCCCCGGGCCGTCCGTCCTCGGACGGGCCCAGCACATCGCTCCCGACAGCACGACCAAGGACCCCAGTGAGCGCGATCAGCGACCCCGCAGCACGAGCCGACGAGGACCAGCGCACCGACGACGTGACGTGCTCGGTGTGCCCGCACCCGTGGTCGGACCACGACGCTCTCGGGCGCCGGTTCTGCACCGCGACGCGCGTCTCCGCGTGGTCGCGCGGGTGCATCTGCTCTCCTCCCAGCTGACTCCCCACCCGCGGACCGTGACCACCCGGCGCACCCTGCGGCTCGTGCCCCACGCAGGAGACGGGTCGGCGACGGCTCACCGTAGGGTCCGGGGGTGCGGACGGACAGGCAGGACTGGGGCGACGTCCTCACCGCGTTGACGGACCGCTCCCACCTGGTCGTCGGCGAGGACCTGTCGACGATGGTCGACGAGATCGTCGCGCCCCGGGGCCTGCGTGCCGAGGTGCTGCTCGTGGACCTGGGCCAGGAGGTGCTGACCTCGGTGCGGGCCGACCCGCCGCCGCCCGTCCCGGTGGAGGGGACGCTCGCCGGCCGGGCGTTCCAGCACGGCGAGTTCGTCGCGGGCTTCAGCGACGAGGGACGTCGGGTGCTGTGGGTGCCGATGCTGGACGGCACCGAGCGGGCCGGTGTGGTGCGTCTCGACCTCGACCCGGACGTGGTCGACGACCTGGAGCTGCGCCGCCGCTGCTGGACACTGTCCGGGGTGATGGGGCACATCGCGATCGGCAAGCTGCCCTACAGCGACCGCATCCGCCGCATCCGGGCGCCACGGCCGCTGTCCGTCGCCGCCGAGCTGCTCTGGCAGCTGGTGCCCCCGCGCACCTTCGCCACCGGCAACGTCGTCGTGACCGCGCTGCTCGAGCCCTACGACCAGGTGGCCGGCGACGCCTACGACTACGTGGTCGACGCCCAGACGGCCTACGTCGCGGTGTTCGACGGCGTCGGTCACGATCTCGCCGCCGGGAGCGCCACCGCCCTGGCCGTCAGCGCCATCCGCAACGCCCGGCGGCGCGGGGTGGCGGACCTCGCCGCGCTCGCCGCCGAGGCGGACGTCCAGATGCAGGCCGCCGGGACCCCGCCGCGCTTCGTGACCGCCGTACTGGCCCGGTTGGACCTCGGCACCGGCGAGCTGCGCTACCTCGTCGCCGGTCACCCGCCCCCGCTCCTGCTGCGCCAGGGGCACCTGGTCGAGGCGTTCGGTGCCTCGCCGCGGTTCCCGCTCGGGGTCGTCCCCGGCGGGCGCCCGGCCTCCGCCGAGGTGGCGGTGGAGTGGCTCGAGCCCGACGACCGGGTGGTGTTCTACTCCGACGGGATCACCGAGGCGCGCGACACGGCGGGGCGGTTCTTCGGCGACCGTCGCCTCGCTGACCTCAGCGAGCGGGCCGAGCTCGACGAGGTCTCCGCGCCGGAGACCCTCCGTCGCCTGGCGGCCGCCGTCCTCGAGCACCAGGGCGGCGTGCTCCAGGACGACGCCACCCTGCTCATGCTCGACTGGTCGAGCACCGGCCACGAGCGGCTGCTCCCCTCGGTCGCGCGCCACCGCGACGCGCGCCCGCCCACGCGGCTCCCGGAGCAGGTGCGGGGAGCGGCCGCGGAGGGCTTCCGGTCGCCGTCGCCCCCGGGGGCCCGCGCTCGGCGGCGCGACGTCGATCCCGGGTGAGGGCCGTCGACCAGCACCTCAGCGCCGGGGCCGTCTGAGCCCCTCCACGGAGACGCACGACCGGCCCGTCCCGCGGTGGGACGGGCCGGTCGGCGACATCAGCGGCCGGTCACCTGGTGGGCGCCCTGCTGGGCGGCGGCCGTGCCACGGCTCGCACCCGCACCCACGAGGTGCAGCCCGCCCGTCACCAGGACGTCGACGACGCGGCCGGTCAGACGGACGGGGTTGAGGGCGTGGGCGAGCTGGTCCAGGGGGACCGCGACGGCCTCGGTGACGGCGACGATCTGCCGGTGGACGCGGTCGGCGGTGTCGTCGGCCTGCTCGGCGGCCTCCGCCCCGAGGCGGGCGGCGCGATCGGCACCGGCCACCAGGTCCTCGCTCGCCTCACGCGCGGTGGCGTCGACGCGGGCGGCGGCACGGCGACCCGCGGCGCGGGTCTCCCCGGCCACCTCGCGCGCGGTGCCCTCGGCCTGGTCGGCGACCTGGCCGGCGGTGGTCTGCGCGATGGACGCGGTGTCCTTCGCGGCGGCCTCCAGGCTCTTGTCGCCCTCCGCGACGGCTTCCGCCTCGTCGCCGATGCCCGACGCGGCGGCGCCGGCGGTGGCGCCCGCGTGGCGGGCCGCGGTGCTGGTGTGGCCCGCGACCCGGGTGGCGGCGGTCGACGCCTCGGCGGCGACGTCCTCGGTCGCGTCGACCGTCTCCGCGGCGAGGTTCCGTGCCTCCTCGCCCGCGTCCTGCGCCGCCTCGCGGGCCTCGTCGGCGAGGTCCCGGTCGCTGTCCGACTCGCTGTCCGACTCGCTGTCCGCGTCGCCGGCGTCGTCCTGGTCGACGCCGCCCACCGCGTGCACGGCCTCGGGGGTGTGCCCCGTCAGGACGGCGGCGTCGGCCGGGTCCGCGGTGATGCCGGCCGTGGAGTCGGTCGCGATACCGGTCGTGGGCTCGGTCGCGATGCCGGTGGTGGCGTCGGTCGTGGGGGCGGCGGTGGTGTCGGTCGTGGCGCCCACGGCGGCGTCCCCACCCCCGTCGCCGTCGCTGTGCTCGCCGCGGGCCCTCTCGACGGCCTCGATCGCGCCCTCGACCCCGGTGTTCTCGGCGATCTCCGCGGCGGTGCGGCTGACGTCCTCGGTGTCGGCGTCGACGTGGCGGGTGTCGAGCACCTCGCCGCCCTCGCCGTGCACGACGACCTGGCCGCCACCGTGCTCGGCGACGATGGTGACGGCGCGCTCGACGGCCTCCACCTCGGTGGCGGTCCGGGCGGTGACCTGGTCGTCCCCCGGGACCGTGACGGTCCATTCGCCGTCGGAGGGTTGCACGTGGCGGTCGGGCATGTCTGGCTCCTCGTCCCCGTTGGTGAGTGGGGAAGGACTGCCCAGCCGGGCCGTCCGGTCCACGTCCACCGACGGCGGATCCCGGTGACGAAGGCCTCGGCGGCGGGCTGACTGGTCCGGCCACCGGATCGGGGCGCGCATCCGGCCCCACCGCCTGCATCCGTGGCGCAGACGGCCTGCCACCGCGCGCGGTCCTCGGAGGACATCTCGGTCACGCGGCCTCGTCGACGCCGTGTCGACGCCGTGTCGACGCCGTGACGACGCCGTGACGACGACGGCACCGGGCCCCACGCCGCGAGGCGGGAGGCCCGGTGCCGTCGGGGTGCGGACTCAGGACACGGTGATCTCGACGCGCCGGCTCTCCGCCACGTCCGGACGCGGGTTGCTGTCGGCGGCGCCGCGGGCCTCGATCCGGCCCGGGTCGACGCCCTCGCGGCCCAGGCGCTCGGCCACGGCCTGCGCACGCTGGTCGGACAGCGGCTGCGCCGCCGGCCCGATGCCGCGGCTGACCGGCGCGGTGTAGCCGGTGACGGTCACCCGCGCGTTCGGGGCGCCCGCCAGCTCCTCGGCGACCTGGTCCACCGTGCGCGCCCCGGCGGCGGTGAGCTCGGGGCTGTCGGGCCGGAAGGTCACCGGCGAGGCGGCGAGGATCTCCTGGACGCGCGCGGACACGGCCGCGGGGTCTCCCCCGCCGTTGCCCGGCGCACCGGCACCGCCCGGGGTCCCCGAGCCCTCGGGAACACCCGCAGCACCCGGAGCACCGGCAGCCGGAGCACCGGCACCACCCGGAGCAGCCGCACCCGGCGCCGGCCCGGCCGGGGGCGCCTGCCCGGGCACGCCGGCGCCCGGAGCACCCGGGGCGGCCTGCCCGCTCGCCCCGGGTGCCCCGGCCTGGCCCGGCGGCGGTCCGGAACCCTCCGGCCCGCACCGGGAGGTGAGCAGCAGGATCAGCCCGATGACGACCAGGGCCAGGAGGGCCAGCAACAGCCACGCCCACCACGGGCGCCGGCCTCGGGGGCCTCCAGCACCGGCACCACCGGCACCGGCCCCCCGGGCCCCGCCGGCACCGGCCGCTCCGGCCGCTCCGGCCGCTCCGGAACCGGCACCGGCGGCACCGGCCACTCCGCCACCGGCACGGGCGGCGCCGGCCCGGTTCCCGCCACCCGCGGCGTCTCCTGCGGATCCGCCGGCGGCGACGGCTCCGCGCCGCCGGTCGTCGGGTTCGCTCATCGTCGTTCTCCTCTGCTCGTCACGACGACGCCCCGGCACCCGCGCCGGGTGCCGGGGCGTCATCGCGGGCTCCCCGCGCGCGCGGGGTCGGATGGTCAGGGCCGGCCGTTGGCCCGCGTCGGCTCGGAGTCGGCGTCACCCGGGCGGGTGACCCACTCCGTGGGCTCGTCGGCACCCGCCGCGCGGGCGCCACCACCGGCCGGGGCGTACTGCTGCGTGTACTGCTGCGCCTCGGCGCGGGCACGCTCCTGCCCGGCCTGCACGTCGCGTCGGACCTGGTCGGACTGCTGCTGGGCGTTGCGGTAGCCCGAGTCGATGAGGTCCTTGGCGGCGTCGCGGCCCCCGAGGCCGAAGGCCAGCGCCGAACCCAGGGCGACCGCGCCGATCAGCGCGATGTAGGTGGCGGTGACGATGGTCTCCGCGATGCCGAGCTGGGTCAGGATCATGAAGACGGCGATCACCATGACCAGCGTCGGCGCCGCGGAACGGGCGACGCGACCGGTCGGGGTGTCGCCCATGGTGCGGTGCACCAGCCCGCCGACGGCGGCGGCGATCGCGGCGGCGACCAGGAAGATCAGGAGCGCCGCGAGCACGTTCGGCAGGTACGAGAGCACCAGGTCCACGAACCCGGTGACCGCGGGGATGTTCAGCGTGCCGACCGCGGAGACGACGACGAACACCATGAGCACGTACTGCACGACGAGCCCGACCAGCTGCGAGGGCTTGCCCTGCGGGCTGAACCGCGCGACGTACTCACCGCCCCGGCCGTGGGTCAGCTTCTCGTCGAGTCGCACACGCCGCAGCAAGCGGCTGATGCCGGCACGGAGCAGCCGAGCGATGACGTAACCGATGACCAGCACCAGCAGGGCGCCGATCACGTTGGGCACGTAGTCCAACAATGTCGTGAACGCATTCTGCAGGCTCTGCACGATGTCGAACCCTCCTCCACCGGAGGGTGCGGCTGCGGTCAGCATGGGATTTCTCCTCGGTCGGTTCCCGGCCGGGCCCGCGTTGCCCGATCGGGCTGCGGCACGAAACCGTCGAGAACTGTCGGATCGGTGGGGAGTCCTCGGGCCCACGCCACCCGCGGCGCGGGTGGCGTGGGTCCCGGGGACCCGGGGTCAGCGACGGGGCCCGGTCTCCGTGGCACCGCGCTCGGCGCCGCGGCTCGTGTCACCGGTGCTGTCGTCGGTCTCGACCTGCTCCTTGCGGACCTGGTCGGAGACCTGCTCCTGCTCGCGCTCGACGTCCTTGCTCACGCGCACGCGTTCCTTGGGCACGGTCTCCTTGCCCACCACGGGCCGTTCCTCGTGGAGGACGACCTCGTGCTCCTCCTCGGAGATCGCGGGGCCGTCGGTGGCGGCGTCCCGGTTGGCCTCCGTGATCGGCTCGCGCTCGACCCGCACCTCCTCGCGCGAGACCGGCACGGTGTGGGTCTCGGTCTCGGTGACCACGTACTTGCGCAGTCGCGCCCGGCCGCGCTCGCGGGTCTCGGTACCGACCCGCAGCTCCTCCTCCGAGCGCGTCATCGCCTCGTCGGTGTTCGGCCCGGACACGTCGTGGCCCTCGCCCCGACCCGCGGCGCGCTCCTCGCCCTGTGCCCGGCCCTGCTCGGGCTGCCGGCCGGTCCACGACGACTCGCCCCCGGTCGCGCCCGTGCCGGAGTCTGCGCCGCCGCGGGCGGTCGTGGAGCCCTCGTCGGTGTAGGGGATCTCGTAGTGCTGGAAGAGTCGCTGCTCGTCGCCCTCGGAGAGCTCCGAGTCGGCGTCGATGTGGGGCGCCTCCTGCGCCTGCTCCTTGCGCACCTGGGCGCGCAGGTCGTCGCCCTCGGCCTGTGCCCCGCGCAGCGGCACGAACGTCTGCTTCGTCCCGAGCAGACCGGTGTGCACGAGCGCCCACTCGGCCTGCCCGCCCTCCTGGTCGAGATAGATCTCGACGATCCGGCCGATCTTGCTGCCGTGCGCGTCGTAGAGCGTCCGCCCCCGGTACTCCACCCAGCCTGGTCGTGTCTGCGTCATCGTCGACGTTCCTCGTCTCACGTGGATGTCGGGCCCTCGGCCCCGGGGATTCGCCGACTCCGCGACACGCGGGCTACGGCCTCCGCCGGGGCGGGGTCGCCCCGCGATCGCAGGACTCGTCCGGCGGCGCCGCGGACTCGACGCGGCCGGGTGCCGCGGGATGAGCGCGACCGATCTCGACGAAACGGGCACGGGTGAAGAGCGTGCGGACGGCGGACAGCGTGGGCGCGGTCGGCGCAGGACGCTGTGGCCGGCAGCGCACCCCAGGTTGATGAATCGACGCCAGGCTCGCGATCGGGCGCTCCCCGGACCCGGCGCCCGCGTCGCTGTGATCCACGACATCCGCGTACCGGATAGTAGGACTTCCGAGTAACCGACGACGCCCCTCACCGTGGGATGTGGGCCGTCACCGGCCCACGCCGATCACCGGGAGCCGTCCGTGCACCGCACTCCGATCCAGGTCCGATGCCCCGAGGGCGGCGACGCCCGCCTGCTGGGCCTCGGCGCGTTCCGGCCCCGCCGGTACGCGACCAACGAGGAGGTGTGCGCGCGCATCGACGTCGACCCCGAGTGGGTCGTCGCGCGCTCCGGCATCCGCACCCGCGGGGTCGCCGCGGACGACGAGACCGTCGTCGACATGGGTGCCGCGGCCGCCCGCGACGCCCTCGAGGTCGCCGCCGTCTCCCCCGCCGAGATCGACGTCGTCGTGGTGGCGACCATGTCGCCGGACACCGCCTGCCCGCAGGTCTCGACCCGGCTCGCCGACCGTCTCGGCGTCACCGGCGCGGCCGTCGACCTCGGCGCCGCGTGCTCGGGCTTCTCCTACGGCCTCGAGATGGCCCGCGCCATGATCCGGGCCGGGACGGCGCGCCACGTCCTGCTCGTCGGCGTCGAGCGCATGACCGACCTGCTCGACCTCACCGACCGCTCGACGGCTTTCCTCTTCGGCGACGGCGCGGGCGCGGTGGTCGTCGGGCCGAGCGACGAGCCCGGCGTCGGTCCCGCTGTCTGGGGCGCCGACGGCAGCCAGGCCGACCTCATCGCACACCGCCCCAGCTGGCGCGACGGCCTCGCGGACCCGGAGGGACCGGTGCCGGGCCTGCGCATGCAGGGGCCCACGGTGTTCCGCTGGGCGAGCACGCAGATCGCGCCGGTCGCCGAGAAGGCGCTCGCCGCCGCCGGCGTGACCGTCGACGACCTCGACGCCTTCGTGCCCCACCAGGCCAACAACCGGATCACCGACGCCCTCGTGCGCGCCCTCGCGCTGCCCGACCGCGTCGTCGTCGCCCGCGACGTCGTCCGCGCCGGCAACACCTCGGCGGCCTCGGTGCCGCTGGCGATGCACGCCCTGCTCCGGGACGGCGACGCCGAGCCCGGGCAGGTCGCCCTGCTCGCGGGGTTCGGCGCCGGCCTGACCTACGGCTCGCAGGTGGTCGCCCTGCCGCCGGTCACCGCCTGACCGGTGGGGGTCAGCCCGCGAAGGCCTCGACGGCGAGCCAGATCCCGAAGACGAAGAAGAGGACCGCGGCGCCGATCCGGATGACCTTGTCGGGCAGCTTCCGCCCGAGCACCCGGCCCAGCACGATCGCGAGCGCGTCGGCGGCGACCATCCCGATCGTCGAGCCGAGCCACACCCCGGAGACGCCGGCGGCACCGGGGTACTGGGTCGCGAGCGTGATCGTCGCGAGCATCGTCTTGTCGCCGAGCTCGGCGAGGAAGAACGCGACGCCGACGGTGAAGAACGCCGAGCGGGTGGTGGCGCTGCTCTTGTTCTTCTCCTCCTCGGTCAGCGCGTCGCCCCGCAGCGTCCACAGGCCGAACGCGATGAACGCGACGGCGGCGACCAGCGAGATCCAGAACGTGGGGATCGCGGCGCCGAGCAGGTAGCCCACCCCGACCGAGACGGCGTGCGTCAGCGCCGTCGCCGCGCCGATCCCCAGCAGCACCGGCAGGGCCCGGAAGCGGGTCGCGAACGTCATCGCCATGAGCTGGGACTTGTCACCCAGCTCGGCGACGAAGATGACGGCGAAGCTCAGGGCGGTCGCGGCGAGGAAGCCGGTCACGACGGGCGCGCTCCTCTCGGTCGGGACGGACCGAGGCGCACGCTCCGGCCCGACCCGTGGACAACGGGTCGACGCCGAAGGTCTCGCCCGCCGCCGGTGTCCGACGGCCCCCGCGGCCGGACGCCGGAGCATCAGTGTGTCGACCGCGGTGTTGGGAGCTACTCCCCTTCGCTGACGCCGACAATAGCAGCCGAAAAGGCTCCACCCCATTCACCCGTGAGCGCACTCACGATTCGGGGAAATGGCCGCCCCACATCCTCGATTTCGGCACGCCGAAATCGGGGATGTGGTCAGGCGTCTTCCCGCACGACCGAGTACGCGACCTCGCGCTGGGCGTCGTGCTCGGCTAGCCGGGCGACCAGCGAGGCGCGCACGTCGTCGTAGGTGTCCGACCCGAGCGGCAGGCGCAGCGGGGTGGCCCCGCTGTCGATGAGGTCGACCACGGCGTCGGCGATCTTGTCGGCGTCGTTGGGCAGCGTGAAGCCACCGCCGTTCAGGGCGCGGCGCACCTCCCCCGCCGGTGTGTCCTCGTACTCCGGCATGACCGGCGCCGTGACCAGCGCCCCGCCGAACCCGGTCGGCGTCGCCCCGGGCTCGACGATGGTCATCGCGATGCCGAACGGCGCGATCTCGCGGGCGACGGTCTCGGCGAAGCCCTCGATGCCCCACTTCGAGGCGTGGTAGTAGGCGAAGTTCGGGTAGGTCGTCTGCCCGCCGGCGGTCGAGACCTGCAGGATGCGTCCGTGCCCCTGCGCGCGCAGGTGCGGCAGCGCGGCGCGGACGACGTGGATCGAGCCGAGCAGGTTGGTGTCGATGACCTGCCGGATCTGCTCGTCGCCCGCCTCCTCGACCGACGCGAACACGCCGTAGCCCGCGTTGTTGACGACGACGTCGACGGTGCCCAGCGCCGCGAAGGCCTCGTCGACGACGCGGCGGACGGCCTCGGTGTCGGTGACGTCGAGCTGCCCGACCCAGAGCCGGTCGCCGTGCTCGGCGCGCAGGTCGTCCATCGTCCCGGGGCGGCGCACGGTGGCGGCGACGCGGTCGCCGCGGGCCAGGAGGCGCTCGGTCAGCAGGCGTCCGAAGCCCGACGAGGTGCCGGTGATGAACCAGGTGGTAGCCATGGCGGCGACGCTAGGAGTTCAAGTCGACTCGAAGTCAACGTCGTAGGCTGGGCACTGTGACCACCGAGACAGAGGCGCTCCTGAGCATCGGTGAGGTCAGCGAGCGCACCGGGCTGCCCACCCACACGCTGCGCTTCTACGAGCAGGAGGGCCTGTTCGCCGGGCCGATCCGGCGCAACGCGGCGGGCCGGCGGCTCTACACCGAGGAGCAGGCGCACTGGGCCCGGGTCTGCACGAAGCTGCGCTCGTCGGGGATGCCGCTGCCGGAGATCCACCGCTACGTGGACCTGGTGCGGCAGGGTCCCGGCAACGAGGAGGAGCGGTTCGCGATCCTCCGCGAGCACGAGCAGAAGGTGGCCCGGCAGGTCGCGGACCTGCAGGAGGCACTCGCGGTGATCCACACCAAGGTGGAGATCTACGAGGAGGCCCTCGCCGCCGGCACGGCCGACGAGCTCTGGCGCGACGGCCCGACCTGCGGCCGATCCTGACCGACGACGGCGGATCTTGACCGCCCGACGGCGCCCTCACGACGATGACCGACGTCGTCGCCGCGAAGGAGCACCCGGATGATCCTCATCAACATCGTCATGCCGATCCGGCCCGAGAAGACCGACGAGTGGCTGGCCCTCGCCGACTCCTACGCGAAGGACGTCAACTCCGAGGAGGGGTGCCTGTTCTTCAAGTTCTCGCGCAGCCTCACCGACGAGAACGAGTACGTCTGCATCGAGGGCTTCCGGGACGCCGAGGCGGGCGCGGCGCACGTGGCGCAGCCGTACGTCAAGCAGTTCTTCGACGCGGCGCCCGACCTCGTGTCGGCGCAGCCGCAGATCATCTACATCGACACCCCGCACGACGGCTTCGGTCCGATGGGTGAGATCCAGCCGCGCTGACCGGTCCGCCGCCGGTGGCGGGTCCTCCTGTCGGCGCCTGCCTCGGCGGTCGCGGCCTCGCTACGGTGCGGCGATGGAGGCGGGCGCGGTGCCGGTGCCGCTGACCCCGCTCGTCGGCCGCGAGCGGGAGGTCGCGAAGGCGCGGGCGCTGGTGGGCACCCAACGCCTGCTCACGGTGGTCGGCACCGGCGGGTGCGGGAAGACGCGGCTCGCGATCGAGGTCGCCGCGGGCGTCCCCGGTGCGGTGTTCGTCGACCTCGCCCCGCTCACCGACCCCGCGCTCGTGCTGCCGACGGTCGCGCGCGCGCTCGGCCTCGGGGAGGCGGGCGCGCAGCCGCTCGTCACGACGCTGCACCGGCACCTCGCCGACCGGGACGTCTTCCTGCTGCTCGACAACCTCGAGCACCTCCTCGACGCCGTCGAGGGGATCGCCGATCTGCTCGGCCGGTGTCCCCGGCTGCGGGTGCTCGCGACGAGCCGTTGCCCGTTGCGCATCCCCGGTGAGCACCTGCTCCCCCTGCACCCGCTGCCGGTCCCCGACGCGGAGCCCGACCCCCGCGCGTGCGCCGAGCTCCCGAGCGTCGCGCTGTTCCTCGACCGGGTGCGCGCCGCCCAGCCCGACCGCGACCTCACCGACGAGGACCTCCGCGAAGCCGCCCGCATCTGCCGCGCGCTCGACGGGCTCCCGCTGGCCCTCGAGCTCGCGGCCGCGCGGGTGCGCACGGTCGGGCTGGCGGGCGTCCTCGCCGACGACGGGGTCCGCGTCGCCGACTCGCCGCGACGGGCCGTCCCGGAGCGCCATCGCAGCCTCGACGGCGCGGTCGCGTGGAGCGTCGCCCTGCTCGACGACGCGGCGGCCACCGTCTTCCGCCGCCTGTCGGTGTTCGCGGGGAGCTGGACGGCGCCGGTGGCGCAGCAGGTCTGCGGGGGCCCGGGACTCGACGTCGCCGGCGCCCTCGGCCGGCTCGTCGAGCACTCGCTGGTCGAGGTCGTCGCCACCGGCACCGGGGTGCGGTACCGGATGCTGGAGACGTTGCGCCGGTACGCCGAGGGCCTCGCGCGTGAGGCCGGCGACGAGGCCCCCGTGGAGCGGCACGCGAGGTGGTGCGCGACGCTCGCGACCGCGGTCCTGACCTGCCCCGGCCCGCAGGAGGCCGTGCAGATCGACGCCGCGCAGACCGAGATCGCGGAGCTGCGGGCCGCGCTCGAGCGCTGCCCGCCGTCGGCGACCGCCACGGGCCTGCAGACCGCCGCCGACCTCTACTTCTTCTGGGACATGCGGGGCTACCTCGGCGAGGGTCGCGCCCACCTCGAACGCCTGCTCGCCCGCCCCGAGGCCGCCGACGACGCGGTGCGCCAGGGCGCGCTGCAGTCCCTGGGCCTGTTGCGACTCTGGCAGGACGACCTCGCCGGCGCCTACGCCGCCCTGGAGGAGGCCGCGGACCTGGCCGAGCACCGCGGCGACGCCGGCGGCTGGGCCTGGTGCGCGGGCAGCCTCGGGATCGCGCACTTCGCCGGCGGTGAGGTCGACACGGTCGCCGCACGCGTCGAGCGCGGGCTGGCCGTCGCGCGGGAGGCCGGCGCGTGGATGCCGTTGCTGCGGACGACGTGCGGGCTCGGCCTCGTGCGCTGGCTCCAGGGCCGGCCCGGCGAGGCGCGCGCCCTGCTCGAAGAGAACGCGGAGCTCGCGGCGCCGACGCCGTGGGGGCTCGCGAAGGCCGGGTGGTTCCTCGGCTGGTTCGACTTCCTCGACGGCGACCTCGACGCGGCCGACCGGCGGTTCCGGGACGGCATGGCGGCCTTCACCCGCATCGGCGACCGCCGCTCGCTGCCCGACTGCCACGACGGCGCCGCGTGCGTCGCCGCCGCGCGGGGCGCTGCCACGGAGGCGCTGGAGCACCTCGCGACGGCCGACGACCTGCGGGCGCGCGCCGGGTCCCGTCGCAACGCCTACCTGCGCCTGCGGTGCGACGACGCCCGCACGGCCGCGCTCGCGGCCCCGCCGCGCCGCGTGACGGCCCGGGAGCTCGAGGTCGCGCGGCTGGTGGCCGCCGGGCTGACCAACCGCCAGATCGGCCGGCGCCTCGGCATCAGCGAGCGCACCGCCGAGCGGCACACCGAGAACCTGCGCGCGAAGCTCGGGGTGGGCACGCGGGCGCAGATCGCGGCGTGGGTGGGGGCGGTACCCACGCCGCGGCGGGCGGACGTGGCGGCCGTCCCGGATACCGGGGAGCCCCGGACCCCGCTGAGGTGAGGGCAGCGGCGCGCACCGGCGCCCGCCCGAACCGCCCGGAGGTCCCGATGACCACACCGCTGCAGAGCTCCGACGTCGCCGTCCTCGAGGAGGGCTACCGCGCCTTCGGCCGGGGCGACGTCGCCGCCGTCGTCGCCCTGCTCGATCCGCAGGTGGCCTGGACCGAAGCCGCGGGCAGCCCCTACGCCGGCACCCACGTCGGGCCGCAGGCCGTCGTGGCAGGGGTGTTCGCGCGGCTCGGGCAGGACTGGGAGAGCTTCGTGCCCGTGCCGTCCGAGTTCCTCGCCGCGGGCTCGGCCGTCGTCGTGCTGGGGTCGTTCGAGGGGGTGCACCGCGCGACCGGTCGCTCGATGACGTCGCGCTTCGCCCACGTGTACCGCCTGGCCGACGGGCGGGTCACGGCGTTCGAGTCGATCAACGACACCCACGCGGTGCGCCGGGCGATGGCGTGACGGGTGCGCGGGATCGCACCGTCGGGGCCGGCGCCGCCGTCATCGCGCACGGCCCCGTCGTGACCCGCCCTGCGTCCACCTCGAGGCCCGACCGCACCGGCCGGGGAGACGGTCACGGCCGGTCCGCCACGCGGGCGGGGCGGGCGGTGTTCCTCCGGGCATGGCGCCCACGACGACCGACCTCCCCGCCCTGCCCGCGCACTTCGACGCGACCACGATCGGCGAGGCCCTCGACCGCGACGGGATCGCGATGCCCGGGCGACTGCTCGACGCGGAGCAGTGCGCCGGAGTGATCGACCTGTTCGACCGGGACGAGGTGTTCCGGTCGACCGTCGACATGGCCCGGCTGTCGTTCGGCGCGGGCCGCTACCGCTACTTCGCCGACCCGTTGCCGCCGCTGGCCGGGAGCTGCGGGCCCGCCTCTACCCGCCGCTCGCGGCCGTCACGAACCGCTGGGCCGAGGCGCTCGGCGAGGACGGGTTCCCGACCGACCACGACGAGCTGCTCGCCCGCTGCGCCGCGGTCGGGCAGCACAAGCCCACGCCGCTGGTGCTGCGCTACGGGCCCGGCGACCACAACCGCCTGCACCAGGACGTCTACGGCGACCTGACGTTCCCGCTGCAGGTGCTGATCATGCTGAGCACGCCCGACGTCGACTTCACCGGCGGCGAGAGCGTGTTCGTCGAGCAGCGGCCCCGCCAGCAGTCGCGGCCGGTGGTCGCCCGGCCGGGGCTCGGTGAGGCGGTCGTCTTCCCGGTGCGGTACCGCCCGCACCGTGGCGCCCGCGGGGTCCACCGCGTGCAGATGCGCCACGGCGTCTCGGCGGTGCACACCGGCCGCCGTCACGTCCTCGGGATCATCTTCCACGACGCGCGCTAGACGGATCGTGGACGGCTGGTGGGCGTGAGGACACGCTGTTCGGCGCGCCGGCGCCGGTGTGGGGCGACTGAGCCCTACCGCCCCAGCGCGGGCAGCCCCGTCTCGATCACGTGCTGCAGCGCGTCGAGGCCCGCGGCGACGGTGGGCTGCTGCCGGCTCCCGGCCCGCACCGCCGCGACGACGCGGCGGGTCGGCACCGGGTCGGTCGTGATCGGGATGCGGCGCGTGTCGTGGTGCGCGGGCAGGTCGGCGAGGCGCGGCACGAGCGCGACGCCGAACCCGCGGGCCACGAGGGCCGCGCCGGTGTCCCACTCGTCGGCGAAGTGCGCGATGTCGGGCGCGAAACCTGCCGCCGTGCACGCGAGCGTGACGAGCTGGTGGTAGGCGCGCCCGACGTTGCCGCAGATCCACGCGTCGCCGGCGAGGTCGCGCAGCGCGACACGGCGGCGCCCGACCAGCGGGTGCTCCGGGCCGACGAGGACGTCGAGGGGCTCGTCGTAGAGGGCGTGCTGGTCGAAGGCGGTGTCGGACGCCGGCGGGATGCTCGGGGTCGCGACGACCACGGCGAGGTCAGCCTCGTCGGCGGCGAGCAGGTCGAACGAGCGGGCGGGCTCGCTCTCGCGCAGGTGCACGCGCAGTTGCGGGTGCTCGTCGCGCAGGTGCTCGAGGGCCCGCGGCACCACCACCGCGGCGGCCGACGAGAACGCCGCGAACCGCAACGTCCCGCCGACGGCGCCGGCGCGGTGGGCGGCGAGGTCGGCCCGGGCCTGCTCCCACTGCGCGGTGAGCGTGTCGCCGTGCTCGAGCAGTGTGCGGGCCGCCGGCGTCAGGCGCACCCCGCGCCCGACCGGCTCGAGCAGCGCCACGTCGAGCTCGCGCGCGAGTGCCTGCATCTGGTGCGAGACCGCCGACGGCGTCAGCCGGCAGACCTCCGCGGCGGCGGTGACGGTGCCGTGCCGGGCGATGGCCGCGAGCACCCGCAACCGCCGGTCAATCATGTACACAACGTACAAGATCAGAGGTTCAACGTTGCGATGGACGCGGACGGAATCGGGCGCTGACACTGCTCTCACGCACCACACGGCGCCGGCGCCGACGCGGGTGCCACCCACCCCCCACCACGAGCCGAGGCGATCCCTCGGCACGAGCAGGAGTCAGTGATGGCGGCCCATCGCGCGATCGTCGTCGGCCTCGGCGGGCTCGGCTCCGCGGCCCTCCACCGGCTCGCCGCGGAGATCGGTCCCGGCGACGGCACCGTCCTCGGGATCGAGCAGTTCGAGCTCGGACACCACCGCGGCGCCTCCCAGGACCACTCCCGGATCATCCGTCTCGCCCAGCACCAGGAGGAGTACGCCGCGCTGGCGGCCCCGGCCTACAAGGCCTGGTACGAGGTCGAGGCGGAGGCGTGCCAGCAGATCGTCACCCCCACCGGCGGCCTGGTCATCGAGGACCGGACCGCCCGGCAGGGCACCGCCACCGGCACCCGCAACATCGAGGGCTACACCGCGATGTTCGACCGCCACGGCGTCGCCTACGAACGCCTCGACGCCGGCGAGCTGGTCGCCCGCTGGCCCCAGTTCCGCGCCCACGACGGCATCGCGGCCCTGTACCAGCCCGACTCGGGCATCGTCGACGCCGCGCGGGCCAACGCGGTGCACATCGCCCTCGCCCGGGCCCGCGGCGCCGAGGTCCGCACGAGCACCCCGGTCCGCGCCGTCGTCCCCGACGGCGAGGGCGTCGCCGTCGTCACCGACACCGAGACCTTCCGGGCCGACCGGGTGGTGGTCGCCAGCGACGCCTGGACCAACCAGGTGCTCGCCGAGACGGGGACGACGCTGCCACTGACCGTGCTGCGCGAGCAGGTCACCTACTACGCCACGCCGCACCTCGCGGAGTTCGCGCCGTCGCGCTTCCCGGTGTTCATGTGGCACGGGCGGCACAACTTCTACGGCTTCCCGGTCTACGGCGAGGTCGCCACGAAGCTCGGCCAGCACATGGGCGGCGACGAGACCACCGCCGACACCCGCACCTTCGAGCCCGACCCCGTCCGGCGTGCGCGCTACGCCGACTTCGTCGACCGCCACCTCCCACGCTTCGGCGGGCCCGAGCTCTACTCGAAGACCTGCCTCTACACGGTGCCGCCGGACCAGCACTTCATCCTCGACACGCTGCCCGAGCACCCGCAGATCGTGGTCGCCAACGGCGCCGGCCACGCGTTCAAGTTCGCCGCGCTCATCGGGCGCCTGCTCGCGGACCTCGCGCTGGGCCACGAGCCCTCGCACCCGATCGACGCCTTCTCGATCACCCGCCCGGCCCTGACCGACCCGAGCTTCCCGCGGAGCTTCCATGTCTGAGACGCGTACCGACCCGTACGCCGCCCTCCCGGCGCGGCCGGTCGACCCGGCCCTGTTCACCGTCGAGAGCACCTACGCGCCGACGCGGCTGCCCGTCGAGCTCGCCTCGACGCTGCTGCCCGACGCCTACACCTCGGCGGAGTTCTTCGCCCTCGAGCAGCAGCGCCTGTTCACGACGTCCTGGGTGGCCGTGGGCATCACCAGCGACGTCGCGAAGCCCGGCGCGTGCATCGTCGTCGAGGTCGCCGGGCGGTCGATCTTCATCACCCGCAACCGGCACGGCGAGCTGCGCGCCTTCCACAACCTCTGCCGCCACCGCGCGACGAAGCTGCTCGACGGTGACGCCCGCGAGGTCGGCAAGCGCGGGCGCATCCGCTGCCCGTACCACAACTGGACCTACGACACCGACGGCACGTGCCTCGGGACGCCGCTGTTCGAGGACTCCGACGTCCCGGCCGGCCAGGAGCCGATCTTCGACACGTCGGTGGCCACGGGCTTCGACCGCGCCGACTACGGCCTGCTCGAGGTCGCGGTCGACAGCTGGGGACTGTTCCTGTTCGTCAACCTGTCGCCGGACCCGCAGCCGTTGACGACCCAGCTCGGGGACCTGCCGGAGCGCTTCGCCGACTACCGGCTCGACGAGTGGGTGACGCAGCGGACGCTAACCTACGACGTCGCCGCGAACCACAAGCTCATCGGCGAGAACTTCATGGAGTACTACCACCTGCCCTGGGTCCACCCGGAGCTCAACCAGGTCTCCAAGTTCTCCGACCACTACCGCTGGCAGGGCCCCGGCATGTACACGGGCATGTGCACGACGCCGGTGTCGCGCAACACCGACGCCGGCGGCTGGGACGGCCTCGCGCCGCTGTCGTCGCTGGGCCCGCAGGACGCCGACAGCGGGCGCTTCGTCTGGCTGTTCCCGGGCACCGCGCTGGTCGTCCTGCCCAACCACGCGTTCGTGCTGTTCAACCGGCCCGTCGCGCCGAACCGGACGGTCGAGACCGCGGTCCTGCTGGCCCACCCCGAGTCGCTCGCGTCGCCGGACGCGGCCGAGGGGGTGGAGCAGCTGGCGAAGTTCTGGGACCTGGTCAACCGCCAGGACCTCGAGATCGTCGAGCGCGTGCAGGAGGGGCTGGAGAACCCGGCCTACCGCGGCGGGCGGATGTGCTTCCGCTTCGAGGAGCCGCTGCACCGCTACCAGAACATGGTCATCGACCGGATGGTCGGGATCGACCGTGTGCCCGCGGGTGACTCGCTGGACCCCGGCGACACCATGACGCGGATGTTCCCGGACCCGTGACGGCCACGCTGATCGGTGGCGAGACCCTCGCCGTCGAGGACCCGTCCACCGCTCTGCTCACCAGACCTCATCCCTACGTCGCCGCCCGCCGGATGCGCTGAGGAGGTCGTCATGCAGATGATCGTGCACGAGCGCCGCGACGAGGCCGAGGGCGTCGTCTCCCTGCACCTGGGCCGGGCCGACGGCGGGGAGCTGCCGGCGTGGGCGCCCGGCGCGCACGTCGACGTCACCCTCGCCAACGGGCTGGTCCGCCAGTACTCGCTGTGCTCCGACCCCGGCGACCGCGCGCGGTGGCGCCTGGGCGTGCTGCGCGAGCCGGTGAGCCGCGGCGGCTCGGAGTACGTCGTGGACAAGATCCACGGCGGCGACATCGTCGAGATCGGCGAGCCGCGCAACAACTTCGCCCTCGACCCGTCCCCGCGCTACGTCTTCGTGGCCGGTGGCATCGGGATCACGCCGATCCTGCCGATGATCGCCGCGGCGGAGGCGGCCGGCGCGGAGTGGACGCTGCTCTACGGCGGGCGCGCCCGGACCTCGATGGCCTTCCGCGGCGAGCTCGTGCGCCACGGCGAGAAGGTCACGGTCGTCCCGCAGGACCAGGCGGGCCTGCTCGACCTCGCCGGCCTGCTCGGGACGCCGCGCCCGGACACGCTGGTCTACGCGTGCGGGCCCGAGCCGATGCTCGACGCCGTCGCGGACGCGATGCCCGCCTGGCCTGTGGGCAGCCTGCGCGTGGAGCGGTTCACCCCGAAGACCGTCGAGACCGACGGGCCCGACACGTCGTTCGAGGTCGAGTGCGCGGCCAGCGGGGTCACCCTCGAGGTCCCGCCCGACCGCAGCATCCTCGCGGTGGCGCGGGACGCCGACGTCCGCGTCGACTTCTCCTGCGAGGAGGGCACCTGCGGCACCTGCGAGACGCCCCTGCTCGCCGGGCGCGCCGAGCACCGCGACACCCTGCTCACCGAGGAGGAGCGCGAGGCCCAGGACACGGTGTTCATCTGCGTCTCGCGGGCTGCGCGGGGCTGCCCGCGCCTGACGCTGGACCTGTGAGCGTGGACGTGGACCTGCGCGAGCTCGGCGCGGAGCGGCTCGCGCGGGCGCAGGCGTCGCTGCGCGCCCACGACCTCCCGGCCGCGCTCCTCTTCGACCCGGGCAACGTCCGGTACGTGACCTCCGACGGGTCCTACCTCGTCGCGAACCTCCACGTCTCGTACCGCTGGGCGCTGGCGTTCGCCGAGCACGCGCCGATCCTGTGGGAGCCGGCCGAGTCGATCCCGCTCGCGCGATCGCGCTTCGACGGCGAGGTGCGCCCGACGACGTCGTTCACCTTCTTCGGCTCGGGCGACCGCAGCGGCGAGCACGCCCGCACGGCGATGACCGAGGTCCGCGACGAGCTGCGGGCCCGCGGGCTCGCCGATGCGCCGCTGGGCATCGACCGGGCGGAGTCGGTGGTGTTCCTCGCGCTCGCCGACCTCGGGGTGCGGGTGGTCGACGCGGTGGGGGCGCTCGAGGTGGCCCGGGCGGTGAAGACCGACCCCGAGCTCGCGATCCACCGGGAGAACGCGCGGCTGACCGACGAGGCCGTCGGCCGGTTCCTCGAGCACCTGGAACCGGGCCGCACCGAGCGGGAGCTGTGGGCGCGGCTGATGTACGAGTGCTTCACCACCGGCGGGATGCACTCCGAGAGCCGGCTGCTGTGCTCCGGGCCGCGCACCAACCCGTGGATGCAGGAGGCGACCGGGCGGGTCGTGCGGGGCGGGGAGGCGGTCGCGTTCGACACCGACCTCGTCGGCCCGCACGGCTACCTCACCGACATCTCCCGCACCTACGTCTGCGGCGACGCGGCGCCGTCCACGGAGCTGCGCGACGTCTACCAGGCCGCGTACGGGTTCGTGCACGCGGCGATCCCGGAGTTCCGCTCCGGGCGCTCGTTCGCCGAGCTCGGCGAGCTGCTCGGCCCGCGCCTGCCCGCGGAGTACCGGGCCCAGCGCTACCCGTTCCTCGCCCACGGCTGCGGCGCGGCCGACGAGTACCCGGCGATCGTCGTCGACGGCCACCACGGCGGCGTCCTCGAGCCCGGCATGGTGATCAGCGTCGAGGGCTACATGGGCCGCGTCGGCGGCGCGGCGGGCGCGAAGTACGAGGAGCAGATCGTCATCACCGACGGCGCGCCGGAGCTGATCTCCTCCGCGCCGGCGGAGCCACGGCTGCTGTGAGTCAGGTCCGCGCGAGCGCGAGCAGCGGGACCACGAGCTCGTCGGCGGACAGCGAGCCGTGCTGGCCGGGCAGGCGCGAGAGCAGGGGCTCGGCGGTCGGGCAGACCACGGCGGCGGTGCCGCGCAGCGCGGCGACGACGTCGGGGACGCGGTCGCGCACGGCGTCGTCGACCGGGCCGAACCAGCCGCGCGCGATCGCCTCGTCGCCGTCGACCACCCACGCGTCGTCGCCGAGCACCCCGCGCCAGGAGGCCAGCACGTCCGCGGCCGCGCCGGGCCGCGCGTAGACGAGACGCGCGCGCGGGTCGCCGCCGACGAGCGCGACGCCGGCGACGAGGTCGGGGTCGTTCTCCGCGTCGTGGCGGCGGTCGATCGTCACCATCCCGTGGTCGCCGGTGATCGCGAGCAGGGTGTCGGCGGGGAGCTCCTCGACGAGCTGGGCGACGAGCCGGTCGATCTGGCGCAGCTGCCAGCGCCAGGCCGTCGAGCCGGGTCCGCGCAGGTGGCCGAGCTGGTCGAGGTCGGCGTGGTAGGCGTAGACGAGCTGTGGCCCGGGACGCCCGAGGGCGTCGAGGAGCTCGGCGGCGAGGTCGCCGAACGCGCCGACCCCGCGGTACTGCGCGCCGCGCAGCGCCGAGCGGGTCAGCCCGGACTCGCGGAAGGCGCGGTCGGAGACCACGGTCGCCCCGACGTCGCGCGCGAGGGCCTGCTCGAAGACGGTCGGGCGCGGCTGCACGGTCTCGGGGACGAGCAGCTCGCGGGCGTCGCGGCCGTCGCCGGTCCAGGTCAGGGTGTCGAGGAGGGTGCCGCCGTCACCTCCGACGCGCACCCGGATGCCGAGCGTCCCGTGGGTGCCCGGCGGTAGCCCGGTGCCGAGCGAGGTGACGCTGATCGAGGTGCTGCTCGGGAACCCGACGGTCAGCGGCCCGTGATCGGCCATCGCGGCGAGGAACGGCGCGTCGGCGGCGTGCTCGTGCAGCAGCCGGTGACCCAGCCCGTCGACGAGCAGCAGCGCGGCCGCCCGCACCGGGGGCAGGCCGAGCGCCGGTGTCCCACCCGGGGTCACCGCCTCCAGCAGGGCCGGCACGACGTCGTGCAGGCCGGGACGGTCGGGATCGGGCAGGACGAGCTCGGCGGCCTCCACGCGCGCATTCTCGCCGAGGTGCGCGGGGAGCGGTACGCCGACGACGCGTGAGCAGGCGAGCACCCAGCAGTGAATAGGTGCGGCCGTTCGAGTGTACTCACTGGCCAGTTCCAGCACCCACTGTCACTGTCGACACCCCGGGTGACGAGAGGGGACCGCCATGACCGTCGACATCCTGACCCGCCCGTTGATCGCCGTGCAGCCGGCGGGGCCGGAGCACGTCCACGACCGCACCTGCTGGTGGGACGTCCTGGAGTGCCGCTGGGCCGGGCCCGCCCACCCGGCGCCCCCGACCCCGCGGATCCCCGCGCCCCGGCGGTCGCCGGAGGAGTGAGCCCTCAGCGCCCCGCCGAGAGCAGGCCCCCGGACCCCGAGGACGGGAACAGGTGGCGCTCGGCGACGAGGGCGAGGAAACGGCGCGCGTGGTGGGGTGACTCGGCGACGCCCGGCGGCACCGCGGCGCCCACGCGCGCATAGGCCCGACCGGCGAGCTGCTCGAGCAGCTCGGTCACCGGGCCCTCGCCCGGGGCGCCGAGGCGCGACAGGCGCACGAGGCCCGTGCCGCCGAAGGTCCGCTCGGCGTACTCGGGGAAGACGCCGGCGAGGAACAGGGCGCCGTCGCCGATGCGCCGCCACACGCCCGGTTGCTGGTCGGCCGGCACGGACTCGAGCAGCAGGGCCAGGGCGGGCAGGTCCAGCTCGTCCCACCGCCGGGCGTGCCGTCCCCGCTCGTCGCGCCGCCACACGACGCCGGAGGTCAGCCGCGCGTAGGAGGCGAGCAGCTCCGCGAGGTGGAGGCGGTGCGCGGGATCGGTCGCGAAGGCCGCCAGCTGCGGCCCGTCGAAGATCGGCACCCGGGTGCGCGGGGCCGTCCGGTCCGGGGCGTGCAGGCGCCCGACCAGCGCGCGGGACGTCCGGTGCACCGCCGCGGCGAACACGAGGAACGGTGAGACGTGGCGGAAGCGCCCGTCCTCGTCGCGGCGGGCGGCGAGCACGGCGTCGGCGACGTCGGGACGGTCGAGCAGCTCGAGCACGAGCTCGGGACGCCGCCGCAGGGGCCCGACCCGGTCCGGCTCCCCGCCGGCGAGGGCGAGGAGGTCGCGGTCGGTCAGGTGCTCGCCGTAGCGGCGTCCGACGGCCTTCGCAGCGTCCCGACCGGCGTCCATGTCTCCACTATGCGGAGCGACGCATGCTCAGGGCCAGGCCGATGTCCATGGCGCCGCGGAAGAGGAAGCCCAGCGCGACCATGATCGCGATGAGGCCGACCGCGGTGCCCGGCGAGACCAGCAGGATGAACGCGACGACGAGGCTGAGGACGCCGAGGGCCAGGTTCCACACGCGGTGGTCGCGCTGGGAGAAGCCCACGAGCAGGTCGTGCACGCCGGCGATGACGAACCAGAGGATGAGACCCCAGACCAGCACGAGGATGCCGCCCCCGGGCTGGAAGAGCACGAGGATGCCCGCGACGAGGGCGAGCACGCCGAACGCGGCGAGCCAGCCGCGTCCCGTCGAGCCCGTCTCGGCCCGCCAGGCCACCCCGATCTCGAGCGCGCCCTGGATCACGAGACCGATCCCGAGGGCGAACGCCGCCCCGAGGATCGCCAGCCCCGGGAAGAAGAGCGCGATGATCCCGACGAAGATCCCCAGGATCCCGGAGGCCAGGATCCAGCCCCACCCGCTCGAGGCGCGGCGCACGCCGGGCCCACTCGTCGCGCTGGTCATCGCACGTCCCCTCCCGACACACCGGTGATCAGGAACACATCGAATCGCCGGGCGCTGCTCCTGTCGAGAGGGCGCGCTTGACCCGTCTGGTGCGCTGTCCGGTGTGAGCACCCGTCTGCTCGACCCCGCCGTGCCCGTGGAGGCCCACGCGGGCGAGCGGCTGGCGGGCGCGCCCGTGATCTGGCTCGGCACCGTCGCACCGGACGGGCGCCCGCACACGGTGCCGGTGTGGTTCACCTGGGACGACCCGAAGGTCACGATCTTCAGTCGCCCGGACACCGCGAAGGTGGGCCACCTGCGCGCGCACGCCGCGGTGAGCGTCGCCCTGGACACCGCGGAGGAGGGCACGGACGTCGTCACCGGCTCCGGGAAGGCCGTCCTCACCGAGCTCGCCCGGGTGGAGCGCGCCCTCGACGCGTTCGGGCGCAAGTACGCCCCGGTGCTCGGCGAGCAGCCACTCGACGCGTGGCTGATGACCTTCTCGTTGCCGATCGTCGTCACGCTCGACCGGCTCGTGGCGTGGCGCAGCACCTCCGCCGGCCTCGAGTACCGGTCGCTACCCTCCGCCGGGTGATCATCCGCGTCTCGCGTCGGACGGTGCTGGTCGGCGGTCTCGCGGCGGCGCTCGCCGGGTGTGCGGGCCGCGCGGCCGCTCCGCCCGCCGCCCCTCCCCCGGGTCCCGTGACCGCGGATCCCACGGCGGCCCTCGTCGAGTTGGAACGCCGCTCCGGGCGCCGGATCACGCTCGTCGCCCGCGACACCGGCACCGGCCGCGAGGTCCGCCACCGCGCCGACGAGCGGGCGCTCATGGCCTCGACGGTCAAGGTCCTCATCGTCGCCGCGGTCCTGCGCCGCCGTCTCGCGGAGCCCGGCCTGCTCGAGCGCACGATCCGCTACACCCGCGCCGACCTGCTGGAGTACGCGCCGACCACCTCGCGGAACGTCGACACGGGGATGACCGTGGCGGCCCTGTGCGAGGCCGCGATCGTCGTCAGCGACAACACCGCCGCGAACCTGCTCACCGCCCTCGTCGGCGGCCCCGCGGCGACGACCGCGTTCGTGCGCACGCTCGGCGACCCCGTCACGCGCGCCGACCGCCCCGAGCCCGGGCTCAACGAGACCGCCCCCGGCGACGAGCGCGACACGACCACCGCCGCCGCGATGGCCGGCGACCTGCAGGCGCTGGTCCTCGGCGAGGCGCTGGACCCCGCCGGGCGCGACCTGCTGGCCGGCTGGATGGTCGGCGCCGTCACCGGCACCGAGCAGATCCGCGCGGGGCTGCCCCGCGACTGGCGCGTGGGGGACAAGACCGGCTCCGGCGCGCAGGGCGAGAACAACGACGTCGCCGTCGTGTGGCCGCCCGGCCGCGCGCCATGGGTGATCACCGTCTACACGAGCCCGGCGGAGCCGGCGAGCACGAACGGCCGCCCGACCGTCGCCGAGGCCACGCGGATCGCCGCCGCGGGCCTGTGACGCCCGGCGCGGCACTACGGTGCCGACCATGGGGGGTCGGACGGACGAGCCGGTGCGCCACGCCGCGGTGCGCTGGCTCTCGCCCACCGAGCTGGTGCGCACGGGCCTGACCGTCGCGCTCGGCAGCGTCGCCGCCGCCTACGCCGACAAGCGCGACGTCATGGCCGGGACGACGTTCGCCCAGGACGTGGTCCGCTACGAGGTGCCCGCGGGCGAGCCGTTCTGGGTCGACTACCTCTCCGACACCGGCGACGGGTTCCCCGCCATGGCCACGATCGCGACCCTGCTCGGCGACACGGGCGTGGCCGTCGACGGGGAGCGGCTCCCGCGCGGGCACGTCCTGCTGCTGGGCGGCGACGAGGTCTACCCCGTGGCCGGCACCCGGGCCTACGAGGAGCGCCTCGAGGCCCCGCTGGACGCGCAGTTCGTCGTCGATCCCGAGCGAGACCGGCCGACCGTCCACGCCATCCCCGGCAACCACGACTGGTACGACGGCCTCACCGCGTTCCTGCGGGTGTTCGCCCAGGGCCGCGACCTCGCCGGGTGGCACACCGCCCAGCGCCGCTCCTACTTCGCGCTGGCGCTGCCGCACGACTGGTGGGTCCTGGCGATGGACATCCAGCTCGACACCTACATCGACGCCACCCAGCTCGAGTGGTTCCGCGGCGTCGTCGCGCGGATCCCCTCCGGCGCCCGGATCGTCCTGCTCACCGCGACACCGGCCTGGTACGGCGCGGTGGACGGCGACGACGAGGCCATGGACCGCCTCGCCTTCTTCCTGCGCGACGTCCTCGGCGAGCGACGGGACCTGCGGGTGCGCCTCGTGCTCACCGGCGACACCCACCACTACGCCCGCTACACCCTCGCGCGCCCCGAGGGGTCCGTCGGTCCGGACCAGGTCCTGGTCACCGCCGGTCACGGCGGCGCCTACACCTCGCCCACCCACTTCCTGCCCGACGCGCTGCACGTCACCACCGACCTCGCCGACCCCGGCCCGGAGCGGTCGGACCGCGAGCACACCTACGTCCGCGCCGACGCGACCTTCCCGACGGCCCGGACCTCGCGGGCCGAGGCCGCGCGGGTGCTGTGGCGGCTACCGGCGCGCAACGGGTCGCTGTTCGCCGTCCTGGGGGCGCTGCAGTCGCTGGTCGTCGTGCCGGCGGTGCTCGGGCTGTGGGTGCTGGCGGTGCTCGGCGCGATCGTCGTGGGCGCGGTCTCGGCGGCGTTCGTGGCGCCGAACCGGAAGCGGTGGTGGGGCGCGGTCCCGCTGCGGCTGTCGCTCGCCGTCGCCCAGGTGGGGCTCGCCGGGGGCGTCGCGGCGCTCGGGACGTGGGCGCACGAGGTGCTGGCCCCGTGGCGTGCCGGCCTGTGGTCGGTGATCGTCGGCGGGCTCGAGATCCTGGCCCTCGTCGGCGTCGCCGGGCTCGCGGCGAGCCTCGTCCTGGCGCTGTTCCTGCTGGTCGTCGGCCGGTGGGCCAACCGCAACGAGCTCTTCGCCGCGCAGAGCATCGAGGACCACAAGGGCTTCCTGCGGATGCGGATCGCGCCCGACGGCACCCTGACGATCTTCGTCCTCGGGGTGGACCGAGTCCCGCGCGACTGGACCTGGTCGCCCGGCCACGCGCCACGGTGGACGCCGACCCCGGCGGTCTCGCCGCACCTCGTCGAGGTGGTCGAGCTGCGGCCCTGACGTCGGCCGTGCGCGAACACCACTCCCGCCGTCGGCGCCCGCGCGGTAGGACGTCGCCGTGGAGTACACGGTCGCGCGTGAGGTCGACGCCGGGGCGGACACGGTCTGGGCGGTGATGGCCGACGTCGAGCGGATGCCGACGTGGACCTCGACGATGCGGCGGGTCCGCGTCGTCGACGGGGACACGCTGCGGGTGGGGACGCGGGTGCGGGTCGAGCAACCGCGGCTGCCGCCGGCGACGTGGGAGGTCACCGAGCTCGAGCCGGGCCGGTCGTTCACGTGGGCCGCACCCGCCCCCGGACTGCACAGCGTCGCGTGGCACGCCGTGGAGCCGTGGGGTCCGGGACGCAGCCGCATCACCCTCGGCATCCGCCAGACCGGCGCGCTGGGCGTCGTCGCCTCGATGCTCGGCCCGATGACCCGCCGCTACGTCGACACCGAGATCGCCGGGCTCGCGGCCGAGTCGGAGCGGCGGTCGGCGGCGCGCTGATCCCCGTCCCCAGGTCGTTGACGACGATGCTGATGCCGCTCACGGGCCGGCGACGGGGGCGAGGTCCGGGCGCTTCGCGCGGCGCTCGTCGCCGGTGCTGCGGCCCTGCGCGCGGCGCTGCACCCACGGCCAGAGGTGGTCGCGCGCCCAGCGGGCGTCCTCGGCGCGGCGCCGGCCCCAGGTGCTGGGCGCGGCGTGCGGCCAGGGCGCGTGCCAGTCGACGTCGGCGGGCAGGCCGAGGACCTCGCAGGCCCGCGCGGCGACCCGGGCGTGGCCGGCGGGGTTGAGGTGCAGGCGGTCGTCGGTGCGGGCGCGCGGGTCGGCCAGCGGCGGCATCACCCACAGGTCGACGAGGTGCGCGCCCTGCCGGTGGGCGATCTCGCGGATGTGGTCGTTCATCGCCGCGAGCCGCCGGCCGATGAGGTTGAGCAGCGGGCTCTCGCGGGTGTCGAAGCCGGTGAACACGAGCACGTCGGCACCGGTGGCCCGCAGCGTCGACACCGCGCCCTCGAAGCGCTCGGCCAGCGCGGCCGGGTCGGCGCCGGGGCGCAGGAGGTCATTGCCCGCGGCGCAGAGACTCACGAGGTCCGGGGCCATCCGGACGGCCGCGGGGACCTGGCTGGCGACGATCGTGTCGAGCAGCAGGCCGCGGACCGCGAGGTTGGCGTAGCGGACCTCGGGATCCGCGCGGGCCAGGGCGTCGGCGAGCCGGTCGGCCCAGCCGCGTTCCCGGCCGGTGGTCGGGTCGGGGTCGCCGACCCCCTCGGTGAAGCTGTCGCCCAGGCGACGAAGCGTCGCCACGACCTGCCCCCGCCCTGCTGGCCCACCGCGTCGAGCGCGGCACCCCGCGTCCCCTCCACGTCCCCGGATTGTGCTCCCCGCGGCCGCCGCCACGATCGAGGGCCCTGCCCGGTGGTCGTGCCGGCGGTCGTGGTCGGTCGGGGTCAGCGGCCGCCCGTGACGTCGAGCACGCTCCCCGTGCAGTACGAGGCCTCGTCGGAGAGCAGCCACGCGACCGCGGCGGCCACCTCGTCGGCCGTGCCCGCGCGGCCGATCGGCACCGTCGGACCGATGCGCGCCACGCGGTCCGGCTGCCCGCCCGACGCGTGGATCTCCGTGTCGACGATGCCGGGCCGCACGACGTTGACGCGCACGCCCTCGTCGGCGACCTCCTTCGACAGCCCGAGGCCGAGCGTGTCGACGGCGGCCTTCGACGCCGCGTAGTCGACGTACTCCCCCGGCGAGCCCAGCCGCGACGCCACCGACCCCACCAGCACGATCGAGCCGCCCGGCCCGCCGTGCGCGGTCGACAGGCGGCGCACCGCCTCGCGGCACGTGACGACGGCGCCGACGACGTTGACCGCGAGCATGTCCGCGACGCGCGCGGCCGACACGGCGTCGACCCGCGACTTCGGCGCCACGACCCCGGCGTTGACGACGACCCCGCCGAGCGGGCCCATCGCGTCCGCCGCCGCGAAGGCCGCCTCGACGTCGGCCTCCACCGCCACGTCCGCGCGGACCGCGCGCGCCTCGACACCCTGCTCGCGCGCCGCGGCGGCCACCCGGTGCGCCGCGTCCTCGTCGCTGCGGTAGGTCAGGCAGACGTCCCAGCCGGCGGCCGCGCCCCGGGCGACGACGGCGGCGCCGATGCCGCGGCTGCCGCCGGTGACGAGCAGGACGGCCATCAGAGCGCACCCTTCGGCACAGCACCCATCAGACGAGGAACCGCAACGACGAGTCCTGCCCGGCCGCGCGGGCGGCGCGGTGCTCGGCGAGGTTCGTGTGGTCGGCGAGGCTCCGACCGTCCCGCCCCTCCCCCATCCCCGCGAGCACGGCGGCCTCGGCGCGCTCGACCTCCTCGGCCCCCGCCAGGGCCGCGCGCAGCTGGTCGGGGGTCGCGACGGCGAGGCCGTCGTCGTCGCCCAGCACCAGGTCGCCGGGCCGCACGGGCACCCCGCCCAGCGCGACCGGTCCCTCGTCGAGGCCCCGCGGGTCGCGCGCGCTGCCCGACGCCGGGGTCGTGCCGCGGGCGAACACCGGCAGGCCGATGCGGCGCAGGGCCGCGACGTCCCGGCAGTACCCGTCGATGACCATGCCGGCCAGGCCGCGGCGGCGCGCCTCGGACGCGACCAGCTCGCCCGCCACCGCGCGCGCCCCCCGCGGGTTGACCACCACCAGCACCGAGCCGGCCGGGGCCTCGCCCGCCGCGGCCAGCACCGGGAGGTGGTCGTCGGGCGCGACGACGGTGACCGCCGGACCGGCCATGCGCGCGTGGGACACCATCGCCCGGATCGCGGGGTCGGGCAGCGCGAGCGTCTTGTCCGCGTCGCACAGCGACGACGTCGCGAGCGCGCGCACCCGGCCGAGCTCGTCGGGGGTCAGGGGATCCACGGTCGGCATCATGCTCGACGCGGCCCGGTCCGGGCGACGATCCTCTCCGGGTGACCGCCCCCGTGATCCTCGAGGTCGCCGTCAACGGCGCGACACCGCGCTCGGTGAACCCGCACGTGCCGCTGACCCCCGCCGAGGTCGCCGACGAGATGCTCGCCTGCGTGGCCCGGGGGGCGAGCATCGCGCACGACCACCACGAGGCCATGTTCGTGCCCGACGGCGTGCACCCCGTCGAGCCCTACCTCGAGGCGTGGACGCCGGTGCTCGCGCAGCACCCGGACCTGCTGCTCTACGCCACGATGGCCGCGGGCGCCCGCGGCATCCCGATCGAGACGCGCTGGGCGCACCACGAGGAGCTCGCCCGCCGCGGGCTCGGCGGGCTCTCGCTGGTCGACCCGGGGTCGGTGAACCTGGGCCTGACCAGCGACGGCGCGACCGCCGAGGCCGCCGCGCCGGGCCCGTACCAGAACAGCCTCGCCGACACCGAGCACATGTTCGCCCGCTGCGCCGCGCACGGCACCGGCCCGTCGATCTCGATCTTCGATCCCAGCTTCCTGCGGGTGACGCTGACCCTGCACCGCCACGGCCGGGTGCCGCCGGGCGCGATCGTCAAGCTGTACTTCGGCGGCGAGCTGGAGTTCGGGCTGCCGCCGACGACGACGGCGCTGGAGGCCTACCTCGAGATGCTCGAGCCCAGCGGGCTGCCGTGGTCGGTGGCGGTGCTCGGTGGCGACGTCGTCGGGTGCGGGCTCGCCGAGGCGGCGGTGCGGCGCGGCGGGCACGTGCGGGTCGGGCTCGAGGACCACGCCGGGACGTCGACGCCGACGAACACCGAGCTCGTCGACGAGGTCGTGGCCCTGCTGCGCGACCTCGGGCACCGCCCGGCGACGATCGCGGAGACGCGGGGGATCCTGGGGCTGTGAGCCTCGTGGACCGTCTGCGCGCGGCGGGCTGCGTGTTCGCCGAGGAGGAGGCGGCGCTGCTGGCCGGCGCGCCGGAGGACCTCGTCGCGCGGCGGGTGGCCGGCGAGCCGCTGGAGCAGGTGCTGGGCTGGGCGGAGTTCGCGGGGCAGCGGGTCGCGGTGGCGCCCGGGGTGTTCGTGCCGCGGCACCGCAGCGAGTTCCTCGTCGAGCGGGCACTGGCGGTGACCGGGCCGGGCGCGGCCGTCGTCGACGTCTGCTGCGGCACCGGTGCCATCGGGGCCGCGCTGCTCGCCGCGCGCCCGGACCTCGCGCTGCACGCGGCCGACGTCGACCCGGCGGCCGTGGCCTGCGCGCGGACGAACCTCCCCGGCGCCGCGGGGGTGCACACCGGCGACCTGCTCACGGCCCTGCCGCCGGCGCTCGCCGCGTCCGTCGACGTCGTCGTCGCGAGCACCCCCTACGTGCCGAGCGACGCGGTCGCCGCCATGCCCCCCGAGGCGCGCGAGCACGAGCCGCGGGTGGCCCTCGACGGCGGCGGCGACGGGATCGACGTCGTGCGCCGGCTCGCGGGGCAGGCTCCGGCGTGGCTGCGCACGGGCGGGCGCCTGCTCGTCGAGTGCGCGGAGCACCAGGGCGACGTGGCCCGGGCGGCCCTGGCCGGGGTGGGGTTCGTCGGCGTCGACGTGGCGCGCGACGAGGAGCGCGACGCGACCGTCGTCGTCGGCGCCTGGCCCGGGTGATCGAAGTACCGATACGGACACTGAACGTCTGTGACGGCACTTCGCTGACTAATCGGTCTCCTTCTCGGCCTTCTCCGCCGCGCGCTTGCGGCGCTTGCCCTCGTGCATGGCCTGGACCCGGGCGACGGGGATGGTGCGGCCCTCGGCGACGAGGTCCTCGGGCAGCTGCTGCGGCGCCGGGCGGGCGGCGGGGTCGGCCCAGGGGTCGGGGCGGTCGGGCGCGGTGCGCACCGTGATCTCGGACGGGACCACGGTGTCGAGCTCGTCCCACGACACCGGGAACGACACGGGCAGCCCGGGCCGCACCCGCGGGCTGTAGACCGCGGCGATGGTGGAGCCGCCCGCGCGCGTGGGGTCGACGAACACCTTGCCGCCGCGGTCGGCGCGGATGAACGCCGTGGTGGCGACGGCGGGGTCGAGGCGCTCGGTGCGGGCGGCGAGCGCGCGGGTGGCGCCGGCGACGTCCTCGTGGGTCGGTCCGGGCGCGAGCGGGACGAGGACGTGCACGCCCTTCGCGCCCGTGGTCTTCACGACGCCCGCGAGGCCCGCGTCGTCGAGCGCGCGACGCACGAGGTGCGCGGCGGCCACGACGGCGGCGAAGCCCGCGTCCTCGGGCGGGTCGAGGTCGAGCACGAGGTGCTCGGGCGTGGCCATGGACTCGGCACGGACGAGGGTGGGGTGGTACTCGATCGCGCGCTGGTTGGCGAACCACAGCAGGGTGCGCCGGTCGTCGCAGAGCGCGTAGGCGACCTCCCGGTGCGACGACTCCGCCCAGAACGACACCGTCCGCACCCACGCCGGCGCGTACTTCGGGACGTTCTTCTGCATGAACGGCTTCTGCCCGCGCAGTGCCCGCACCACCGAGAGCGGGCGCCCGGCGAGCGCCGGCAGCAGCCGCGGCGCGACGGCGTCGAGGTAGTCGACGAGCTCGCGCTTGGTCACCCCGGCCCCGGCGAAGAGCTCCTGGTCGAGGTTCGTCAGCGCGACGCCGTCGCGTTCCTCACCCTCGTCCCGCCCGCCGGATCCGGTTCGCGCCACCGCGTCACCTTCCTGCCCACGGACGGCCCCGGCAAGCCACCCCGGGGTCGGGCCGCGGTGATCGACGGATGAGAGAGTCCCCGCCCGGCACGCCACGAGGGGCCACGCAGAGCAGCGGGACACCACCCGGACAGACCACTCGTCCGTGGCACCCGGCGTGCCGTTGAGAGGGAGGCACCGCGGGCAGCGGCGCAGACCGTCGGGAGGAGCACGGTGGGTCGGCACACCTGGATGGACGGGGCGCGTGACGGCGCCCGGCGCGCGCGGCGTCGGGTCGGTCACCGGGCCGCCGCGATCGGCCTCGGGCTGGTCGCGATCGCGGGCCTGGGAGGTGTCGGCGCGGTGGCGATGGCGGCTCCCGCGACGCCCGCGGCGGCCTCGCCCTGCGAGGCGGCGGTGAAGGCCTGCGCCCGCCTGTCGACCAACGAGGCGTGGCTCACCGACGGCGCAGGCACCGTCGTGCGCGGCCCGGTGCGGATGAACCACGGGGCGCCGGGCAAGGAGACCCCGACCGGCATGTTCGCCGTGCAGCGCAAGGAGGAGGTCCACCTCTCCAAGGAGTACGACGGCGCGCGCATGCCCTGGGCGGTGTTCTTCGACGACAACGGCCGCGCCTTCCACGGCGGCGACCCGTCGCGCCAGTCGGCGGGCTGCGTCCGCATGGCCGATCCCGACGCCCAGGCCTTCTTCAACGGCCTCGAGGTCTACGACAAGGTCCAGATCCTCCCGTAGCCCCTCGTGAGCAGTTGCCACGCCCATGGCCGTGGCAACTGCTCACGTGCGCTTCAGCCGCAGCGAGCGCAGGCGGTTGAGGGCCGCGGCGACCTCGTGACGGCGGGGGCGGGCGATGTCCTCGGACCGCCCGTCGAGCAGGGCGTCCAGGCCCCGCCGGTCGAGCTCGGCGTCGAGCAGGTCGAGCCCCTCGGCCAGGGTGATCGTGCCGTCGAGCACCCCGTCCCCGAGCAGCGCGAGCGCCCGCCCGATGCCCGCGACCTGCGAACGGTCGGTGATCTGCTCGACGGCGGTGAGGTCGATGTCGTCCTCGCCGAAGGTCAGCCGGTCGCGGCCCCGCGCGCTGATCTTGCGCTTGCCGCGCGCGGTCGGGTCGAGCGAGGCGGGGTCGACGACGCGCGGGCTCACCGCCGGGAAGCCGGTGTGCTCCACGGCGCGCGACGTGCCCGAGGCGGCGATCTCGTGGGCGCGCGCGGTGACGTCCGAGGCGCGGTAGGCGTCCATCATGATCACGGTGTCGGCGACGCCGAGGTAGTCGCCCGACCCGCCCATGACCAGCACCGTCGACACCCCGTGCTCGGCGTGCAGCGGCCGGACGCGCTCCACGAACGGCACGAGCGGCTCGGTCGCGATCAGCTGCTGCATCCGGGCGTCGCGGATCATCATGTTCGTCGCCGACGTGTCCTCGTCGATGAGCAGCACGTCCGCGCCCGCCTCCACCGCCTCGACCGTCGATGCGGCCTGGCTGGTGGAGCCCGAGGCGTTGGTCGTCGAGAAGTCGTCGGTCGGCTCGCCGGAGGGCAGGTGGGCGACGAACGCGGACACGTCGTCGTGGACCACCGCGCGCCCGTCCTCGGCGCGCAGCTTCACCGCGTCGGGCCGCGTGACCACCTGCTCGCGCCCGTCGCCGGGCTCGTGGTCGTAGACGCCCGCCTCGATCGCGCGCAGCAGCGTCGACTTGCCGTGGTAGCCGCCGCCGACGATCAGCGTGACGCCCTCCGGCACCCCCAGACCGCTCACCTCGCCGGCGTTCGGCGCCGTCAGCGTCACCCGCAGCGCGTCCGGCCCGGCGAACGGCGTCGCGTCCTCCATCGGCCGGTCGTCGACGCCGCTGCGCCGTGGCAGCACCGCGCCGTCGGCGACGAAGGCCACCAGCCCGCGCTCGGCCAGCGCCCCGCGGAGGGCGACGGCGTCCTCGACGGTCTCGACGAACCGCCGCGCCGCCGCGTGGTCGGCGCCGTGCACGGCGTCGCGCACCGCGGCCGGGAGCGTCTCGCCGAGCAGCGTCGCGGCCTCGCGCCCGAGGATCCGCCGCTTCGGGCCCGGGAACGGCACGCCGACCTCGAGCACCACGACACCGTCGTCGCGGACCGTGCCGGCGCTGCGGTCGAGCACCTCGGGCCCGCCGGCGTCGACGTGCACCGGCGTGCCCCGCAGCGCCCGGCGCAGCCCGCGCAGCAGGAAGGCCGCCAGGGCCCGCCGGCGGTCGGGGGTGGCGTCGAGGTCGGCGGGCAGCCCGGCGTCGGAGACGGTGACGCGGACGCGGCTCGGCGGCGCGAACGGGTCGGCCTGGACGCGGAGCACCTCGAGCTCGACGCCCGCGACCCGCCACGCCCCGCTCAGCGACCTGTAGCGCCCGTAGCTCGCGCCGTCGAGGGAGCGCAGGGACGCGGCCAGGTCGTCGCGGGGAGCCATGGTCGGCATGGTGCCCACGCGCCGGGCACCTCACGCGCGTCCCCCGACAGGGCGGTGTCGACGACGACCTCGGGCCGGTCGCGGAACCACTTCACTGTCCGATTCGTTCTCGGTAAGGAGAACGGATGATGACTGTCCGGAGACACCCGCATGCGGGGAGTGCCCCGCACCACGGGAGAATCCGGGCGGACGCATCGCCCACGGAGCCGTGGCGGTGCGGGACGGGGGGCCAGCGTGATCGTCGAGAGCACCAGGGGGACCGGCGGCGCATGACCACGATCCGGCCGATGCGTCGCGACGACGTCCCCGCGGCGGCCGCCCTGTTCGAAGCCCGGTCCCGCTCCGGATCCACCGAGGCACCCGCACCGCTCGTGGCGTTCCTGGAGCGCCAGTCCTTCGACGCCCCGTGGCTCGACGACGACCTCCCGTCCCTCGTCGCCGAGGACCGCGACGGACGCCTCATCGGCTTCCAGGCGGTGAATCCGCGCCGGCTGCGCGTCGACTCCCGACCGGTCCGCCTCGCGTGCGGCGGGCCGATGGTGATCGACCCCGAGCACCCCGGCACCGGCATGCTCCTCACGCGCGCCTTCCTCGCCGGGCCGCAGGACGTGACCCTCACCGACGGGGGCTCGGACTCGATGCACCACCTCTGGACGACCCTGCGCGGTCGGGTGCGGGCGACGGCGTCGTTCCAGTGGCAGCGGTTCCTGCGTCCCGGCGGCGCCGTGACGGCCCTGCTCCGCGAGCGGGGACGCGCGCTGCCGCACCCCGTGGCCCGCGCCGTCGCCGCCGGTGACGGGCCGCTGCGCCGGCTGCCCCGCGTCGGGAACCGGTTGCGCGCCTCCACACCCGAGGACCTGACCGCCGAGCCCCTCACGGTCGAGGCGCTGCTCGAGCAGATGAGCGCGGCCCCGCGGCGCTGGCGGCTGTTCCCCGACTACGACGAGTGCTACCTGCGGTGGCTGTTCGACGAGCTGGAGACCGTCACCCCCGCCCGCGGCCGCCTCGTCGCGCAGCTGGTGCGCACCGGCGCCGGCCGGGTCGCGGGCTGGTACGTGTACTTCCTGCCGGTGGGCGGTACCGCCCAGGTCCAGCAGATCGCGTCGACCGGGCCCGACCCGGGACCCGTGCTCGACCACCTCCTGGCCCACGCCGACGCGCACGGCGCCGCGGCGGTCGCGGGCCGGCTCGAGCCGTCGCTGGTGGCCGCCGTCCGGCGGCGCCGCTGCCTGATCCGTCCGGCGACGTGGTCGCTGGTCCACGCCGACGACGACGGGCTCCTGGGGCTCCTCGAGTCGTCCGACGCACTGCTCACCCGCCTCGACGGGGAGTGGTGGATGGCCCCGCACCTGCTCTGGCGAGGAGGGAACTCCGCATGAGCCTGACCGTCTACTCGACGTGCCCACAGTCCAAGGACGTGCCGGCACCCGACTACCTCGACGCGGTCGCCGCGACCGCGCGGTGGAGCGAGGAGGCGGGCTGCGCCGGCATGCTCGTCTACACCGACAACGGGATCGCCGACCCGTGGCTGGTGGCCCAGACGGCCATCACCGCGACCGAGCGCCTCGCCCCGCTCGTCGCCGTGCAGCCGGTGTACATGCACCCGTACACGGCGGCGTCGATGGTCTCCTCGCTCGCGTACCTGCACGGCCGGGCGGTGCACCTGAACATGCTGGCCGGGGGGTTCAGGAACGACCTGCTCGCGCTGGGCGACACCACCGAGCACGACGACCGCTACGCCCGCACGGTCGAGTACACGCAGATCCTCACCGCCCTGCTGCGCGGCGAGACCGTGACCCGCGAGGGTCGGTGGCACACGGTGGAGAACCTCAAGCTCGCCCCGGCGCTGCCGCCCGAGCTCATGCCCGAGGTGCTGATCTCGGGCTCCTCGCCCGCCGGGCGCGCCGCGGCGGCGGAGATCGGCGCGACGCCCATCCGCTACCCCGAGCCGCTCGGCACGGCGCCCGACGGTGACACCCCCACCGGCGGCGGCGTCCGCATGGGCATCATCGCCCGCGACGACGCCGACGAGGCGTGGCGCGTCGCGCACGAGCGCTTCCCCGCCGACCGCACGGGCCAGGTCGCACACGCGATGGCCATGCGCGTGTCGGACTCGCACTGGCACCACCAGCTCACGGCCGCCGCGAAGACACCGCCGGCCGCGCCGGCGGACCTCGACGCCGAGCCCGAGCCCTACTGGCTAGGCCCGTTCGAGAACTACCAGTCGTTCTGCCCCTACCTCGTCGGCTCGCACGACCGGGTCGCCGCCGAGGTCGCCCGCTACGTCGAGCGCGGCACGGAGGTGTTCGTGCTGGACATCCCACCCGCACCCGAGGACCTCGGGCACGCCGGCGAGGTGTTCGCCCGGGCCGGGGCGGCGGTGCGCGCATGAGCCGCCCCGCCGGCCACCTGCAGGACCTCCTCGCCGACAGCGCCCAGCGGCACGCCGACCGGCCCGCGCTGGTCGGCACCGACGAGACGATGACCTACGCCGAGCTCGACGGGGCGGTGAACCGGGTCGCGCACGTGCTGCTCGGCCACGGCCTGACGCCCGGCGCGCGGGTGGCGGTGCTCGCGGAGAAGGCGCCGTGGACCATCGCCGCGCTGATCGGGACGCTGCGCGCGGGCGGGGCCTACGTGCCCGTCGACCCGGCGGGGCCGGCGTCGCGGGTGGCGCGGATCGTCGGGGCGGCCGAGCCCGAGATCGTGCTCGTGGACGCGGCGTCGCGGCCGCTGCTCGACGAGGTGCTCGCCGAGCTGCCGACCGCGCTGCTGGGTCGTCCACCGCTGGTCGGGGCCCTCGACACGCAGGACGGGGTCGCGTTCGGCCGGGAGGACCTGGTCCTGGCGCCGACCGCGGGCCCGGGCGTCGCGCCGACCGACCTCGCGCACCTGCTCTTCACGTCGGGCTCGACCGGCGTGCCCAAGGGCGTGATGATCACCCACGACACCGTCCTCGCCTTCGTCGACTGGGCGCTGCGGCACTTCGGCACCCGCCCCGGCGACCGCGTCTCCGGGCACCCGCCGCTGCACTTCGACCTGTCGACGTTCGACATCTACGCGACGCTCGCCGCCGGTGCCGAGCTGCACCTCGTCCCGGCCTCGCTCGGCATCGACCCGCGCGGCACCGCGGCCTTCATCCGCGACCGCGCGCTGACCCAGTGGTTCTCGGTGCCCAGCGTGCTGACCTACCTCGCGCGCTTCGACGCCGTCGCCCAGGACGACTTCCCGGCGCTCGAGCGGCTGCTGTGGTGCGGGGAGGTGCTGCCGACGCCGGTGCTCGCGCACTGGATGCGGCGGCTGCCGCACGTCCGGTTCACCAACCTCTACGGCCCGACCGAGGCGACCATCGCGTCGTCGTACTTCGACGTGCCCGAGGTCCCGCCGGACGAGACCGTGCCGGTGCCGATCGGGCGCGCCTGCGACGGCGAGGAGCTGCGCGTCCTCGACGAGGACATGGCCCCGATGCCCGTCGGCGAGGTGGGCGAGCTGTGGATCGGCGGGGCCGGGCTCTCGCCGGGCTACTGGCGCGACCCGGAGAAGACCGTGGCCGCGTTCGTCCCCCACGCCGACGGCGAGCGGCTCTACCGGACCGGCGACCTCGCGCGGGTCGACGACACCGGCGTCGTGCACTTCCTCGGACGCGTGGACTCGCAGGTCAAGAGCCGCGGCTACCGGATCGAGCTCGGCGAGATCGAGGCCGCGCTCGCCACCGTGCCGGGCATCCGCGAGTGCGCGGTGGTCGGCATCGACACCGGGGGCTTCGAGGGCACGACGATCTGCGGCGCCTACTCGGTGGCCGAGGGCCACGTGCTGCCCGCGACCGACGTGCGGCGCCGGCTCACCGAGCTGCTGCCGAAGTACATGGTGCCCGCGCGGTGGGCCGAGCTGGAGGACCTGCCGCACAACGTCAACGGCAAGATCGACCGGCCCGCGCTGCGGGAGCGCTTCGCGCCCGCTCCCGCGACCACGGCCGCGACAGGAGGACGATGAGCATGACCGAGGAGGCCACCGCCGGGGCCCTCACCGCGCGCCTGACCGACCTGGTCCGCGACCAGCTCGGCGTCGAGGTGCCCTCGCCGGCGACCGACCTGGTGGCCGAGGGTCTGCTCGACTCGCTGGCGCTGGTGACGCTCATCGTGGGGATGGAGGACGCGTTCGGCACCCGGCTGCCGCTCGACGACTTCGACATCGACCGCTTCCGCAGCGTCGACGCGATGGCCGACTACCTCACCGAGGTGGGGGTGACGGGGTGACGGGCGCGGTGCGCCGCTGCTCGTAGGCTGCCGCCCGTGATCGTCGGCCTGACCCTCGCGGTCCTCGCGCTCGCGCTGGCGTGGGCGCTGTGGTGCGGGGTGTCCGCGGCGATCGGGCAGGCGCCGACGCGCAACCACCGCCTCGGGCTGGTGGTGCTCGAGGCCGTCGCGCTGGTGCAGGCGCTGATCATGGTCGTCGCGCTCGTCGTCCAGGGTGGGCGGACCACCGGCGCGGTGGTCGAGATCGTCGGCTACCTCGTCGCGTCGCTGGTCGTGCTGCCGATCGGGGCGGCGCTCGCGCAGTCCGAACGGACCCGCTACGGCTCGGTGGTGCTCGCGGTCGCGGGCGTCACGCTCGCCGTGCTGTCGCTGCGCACCGGGCAGGTGTGGACGGTGACGGGTGGCTGAGCGGCGGCTCGCGGCGGGCCCCGGGCGGGTGCTGCTGGTCGTGTACGTGGTGTTCGCGATCTCGGCGGGCGCGCGGGCGCTCTACCAGATCGCGGTCCAGTTCGAGCGCGCGCCGGAGGCCTACGTGCTCTCGGCGTTCGCGGCGGCCGTCTACCTCGTCGCGGCGGTGGCGCTGGGCCGGGGCGCGCGGCGGGTGGCGCTGGTGGCGGTGGTCGTCGAGCTCGTCGGCGTGCTCGGGATCGGGACGCTGTCGCTGCTGCGGCCCGAGGACTTCCCCGACCCGACGGTCTGGTCGGACTTCGGCATCGGTTACGGCTTCGTCCCCGTCGTCCTGCCGATCCTGGGCCTGCTCTGGATCCGCCGCGCGTCCCGTCCCTGAGCACCCAGGAAGGCCTGCAGGGCGCCGGTGACCAGCTCGGGGTGCTCGAGGTTCGGGTAGTGCCCGGCGCCCGGGACCTCGACGACGCGTCCGCCGGCGGCCCGGGCGACCTCGCGAGCCATGCGCTGGTGGTCGGGGCTGTCGAGCAGCCCGACGACCGCGAGCACGGGCAGGCGCAGCGTCGACAACCGTGCCGCGACGTCGGGCACCGGCGTCGGCAGCACCGGCGCGCCGTCGGGGACGTGGTGGTCGAGGGTGTCGTCGGTCATCCGCCGGACGTGGGCGAGCACGTCCGGCGCGACGCCGGCCAGCGGGCGCCCGACCCCGAAGCCCAGCTCGAGGAAGATCGCGGTCCAGAGGGCGCGGTCGCCGGCCTGCTCGGCGGCGGCCCAGCGGGCGAGCAGGTCGAGGGTCGCCGGGTCGCGGAACTCCGCGCCGCTCGCTCCCGCCCCGCTGACCACCAGCTCCGTCACCAGCTCCGGCGCCTCGAGGGCGAGGTCGACCGCGACGCTCGCGCCGAGCGAGACGCCGGCGACGGCCGCGGGCCCGACGTCGAGGTGGCGCAGGAGCGCAGCGAGGTCGTCGACGTGGCGGAACGGCGCGGTCGGGGTCGGCGAGGCGCCGTGGCCGCGCAGGTCGGGGGCGATGACGCGGTGGGTGCGGGCGAGCGCGGCGATCTGGGGCTCCCAGAGACGGTGGTCCAGCGCGCCGCCGTGCAGGAGGACGACGGGCGGGCCGGCGCCCTGGTCGAGGTGGCTCAACATGACACCCAAGGTGTCACATTGCGGTCGATATGACAACATGGGTGTCATGACTGCACCCGAGGAGCCCGGTGCCCGCCTGGCCGCGGTGTTCGACGTCCTCGGGCCGCTCTACCGCCGCGGCGTCCGGGCGGTCGAGCAGGAGGGCGGGATGCCGGTCGGCGTGCGCGCGGTCCTCGACGCCCTCGCGGGCTGCGGGCCGACGACGGTGCCGGCGCTGGGGCGGACGCTGGCGCTGTCCCGGCAGTTCGTGCAGCGCTCGGTCGACGACGCCGCCGCGCGCGGGTGGGTCCGCACGCGCGAGAACCCGGCGCACCGGCGGTCGGTGCTCGTGGAGCTCACGGCCACCGGGGAGCAGGTGCTGGCCGATGTCCGCGACACCGAGCGCCGGGAGCTGGGGGCCCTGGAGACCGACCTCGACCTCGACCCGGGCGACCTCGACGCCTGCCTGCGGGTCCTGCGGGCCCTGAGCACGCGCCTGCTCGACCACCCCTCGTGAGCACTTTCCACGGCTATAGCCGTGGAAAGTGCTCACATGGGCCGGTCAGCCCAGCCCCGTCCCCGCCACGCCGCGGCGCCAGTAGCCGTCGAGGTCCACGGCGGCGGTGGGGAGCAGCGCGCGCAGGCGCCGGCGCACCGGGCGCAGCGCACCCGCCTCGGCGCCCATCCACGCGAACCCCTCCCCCGCCGGCGGGGTGAACGCCGCGACGGCGTCGTCGAGCAGGGTCGTCGTGCCCGGCGCGGCGCCGTCGCGGTGGCGCCGGTCGACCGTCACGTGGGCGGGCAGCTCCCCGAGGTAGGCCTCCTCGGCCGCGTCGGCGACCTCCACCACCACGTGCACCGGCACCGCGGGCAGCTGCGCGACCCAGCGCGCCAGCGCCGGCAGCGCGGTCTCGTCGCCGCCGAGCAGGTACCAGTCGCGGGCCTCCACCGACGCGCTCGACCGTGGCCCGTGCAGCCACAGCGCCCCGCGCGGGTCCTCGATCCACGCCCCGGCGAGCCCGCCGCCGTGGCGCACGACGTCGATCTCGACGACCCCGGCGTCCGGGTCGTGGGCACGCAGCGTGTACTCGCGGTACGGCCGTGGCACGCCGGCCGGCGGGACGACGAGCCCCCGCGCGTTCAGCGTCGGGGCGGGCGGCTCCTCCCCCGGCGCGGCCGGGAAGAAGACCTTGGCGTGGTCGGTCGGGCCGGTGACGGGCAGGTCGTGCAGGTCGCCGGCCAGGCGCACGCGGCGCATCCGCGGGGTCAGGTCGACGACGTCGACGACCTCGACCCGCCGCGGGCGCACGAGGGCGGCCGGGTGCTCGACGTGCGAGACGATCGGGGCGTCGCGGACCACCATGGGCGTCCACGCTAACGGGCGGGCCCGTCACGCTGGTGGGCGCCGCCAGCAGCGGGATCATCGCTCGGTCCGTCACACTCCCGTGGTGTGAGCGCGCACCCCGTGACGCCCCCGCACCCGCTCGACCTGGGGCGCAGCCCGTTCCCGCCCATCGCCGACTACGGGTTCCTCTCCGACTGCGAGACGACCGCGCTCGTCGCGCCGGGCGGCGCGGTGGAGTGGCTGTGCCTGCCCCGGATGGACTCGCCGAGCGTCTTCGGCGCCGTCCTCGACCGCGACGCCGGCACCTTCCGCCTCGCGCCCGACGGGGTCGAGGTGCCCGCCGCCCGGCGCTACGTGCCCGGGACGATGGTGCTGGAGACGACCTGGTGCACCCGCACCGGCTGGCTGCAGGTGCTCGACGTCCTGCTCATCGGGCCCTGGCACCACGAGACCGAGCGCTCGCACAGCCACCGCCGCGCCCCCACCGACTACGACGCCGACCACGTCCTACTGCGCCTGGCGCGCTGCGTGTCCGGGCAGGTCCAGCTGCGCATGGACTGCGCGCCGGTGTTCGACTACGGCCGCGCCGCCGCGACCTGGACCTATCCCGGCGACGACTACCGGTCGGCGCGCACCACGGGCCCCGACGGCACCACGCTGACCCTGACCACCGACACCAACGTCGGCTTCGAGGCCGGCTCCGCGGTGTCGCGCACGCTGGTCAAGGAGGGCGAGTGGCGGTTCGCCGCCCTCTCGTGGAGCGAGCACGCGCCGCCCGCGACCGTCGACGACGCCCTGGAGCGCCTGACCTGGACCGAGCACCACTGGCGTCACTGGCTCGACCGCGGCGACTTCCCCGACCACCGCTGGCTGTCCTACGTGCAGCGCAGCGCGCTCACCCTCAAGGGCCTGACGTTCGCCCCGACCGGCGCGATCGCCGCGGCCGCGACGACCTCGCTGCCCGAGACGCCCGGCGGCGAGCGGAACTGGGACTACCGCTACTCCTGGATCCGCGACTCGGCGCTCGCGCTCTGGGCGCTCTACGCGCTGGGCTTCGACTGGGAGGCCAACGACTTCTTCGCGTTCGTCGCCGAGGCCGCGGAGTCCGCCGGCGGGCACCTGCAGATCATGTACGGCGTCGACGGCCGCGCGCGGCTCGACGAGGAGGTGCTCGGGCACCTCGACGGCTACGAGGGCGCGCGTCCCGTCCGGATCGGCAACGGCGCCTACCACCAGGCCCAGCACGACGTCTGGGGTGCGGCGGTCGGCGCGATCTACCAGTACGTCCGCAGCCGCGACCGTCTCGACGACCGGCTCTGGGGCATCGTCGTCACCCAGGTCGAGGCCGCGCTGGAGCACTGGCGCGACCCCGACCGCGGGCCGTGGGAGGTCCGCGGCGAGCCGCAGCACTTCACGACGTCGAAGGTGACGTGCTGGCTCGCGGCCGACCGCGGCGCCCGGCTGGCCGCGCTGCGCGGGGACGACAAGCGCCGCGACCGCTGGATCGGGGCGGCCGAGGAGATCCGCGAGGACGTGCTGGCGCGCGCCGTCGACGGGCGCGGCGTGCTCTGCCAGCACTACGGCACCGACGCCCTCGACGCGTCGCTGCTGCTCGTGCCGATCGTCGGCTTCCTCGCTCCTGACGACCCCCGCTGCCGCGCGACCGTGCTCGCCATCGCCGACGAGCTCTCCAGCGACGACCTCGTCCTGCGCTACCGCGTCGAGGCCACCGACGACGGCCTGCAGGGCGAGGAGGGCACGTTCACGATCTGCTCGTTCGCGCTGGTCTCGGCGCTGGCGACGATCGGCGAGCTCGACCGGGCGCGCTCGCTGTGCGAGAAGCTGCTCTCCTACGCCTCGTCGCTGCAGCTCTACGCCGAGGAGATCGACCCGCACACCGGGCGGCACCTGGGCAACTTCCCGCAGGCGTTCACCCACCTCGGGCTGATCCAGGCCGTCATGCGGATCGTGCGCGCGGAGGAGAAGGCGGCGCGCTGGCGGTAGTCAGGCCTGCACGCGGTAGCGCAGGTGCACGGCGCCCTTCGCGAACCGCCGCTCGTCGGCCAGCTCGAGGAGCAGGCGCAGGCCCGGGGGCAGGAACGGCTTGCCCCCGCCGACGACGACCGGCAGGACGATCGGACCGACCTCGTCGACCAGCCCCGCCCGCAGGGCCGCGGCGGCGAGCTCCGGGCCGTCGACGGTGAGGTCGCCGTCGTGCCCCTTGAGCTCCCGCACGGCGGCGGGGTCGAACTCGCGCACGAGACGGGTGCGCTCGCTGGACACGGTCTCGAGCGTGCGCGAGTAGACGATCTTGTCGGCCGCCTGCCATGTCTTCGCGAACTCGACGACGAACGGCGGCGCGTCCGGGAGGTCGTGCGCGGTCTCCCAGAACACCATCGTCTCGTACATGCGCCGCCCGTAGAGGTACGTCCGCACGGACCGGGTGATCTCCTCGGCGTAGCGGTGCAGCTCCTCGTCCTCGGGCACGCCCCACCCGAAGTCGCCCTGCTCGTCCTCGACGTAGCCGTCGAGCGTGGTCATCATCGAATAGATCAGCCGCCCCACCGCCGCACCTCCACACTGATTGCATTCCACAACTGGTCCGTGAGCGTAGCGGGCGTGCTAGGACTCGGGAATGGTCGAAGAGCTCGTCGCGGCCGTCGGTGCCGCGCACGTCGTGGCGGGCGACGACCCGTCGGTCGCGGACCTCTGCGCCGACGAGGCGCTGGGCGTGCCCGCGGGCAAGCCGGCGTGGGTGGTGTGGCCCGCCGACCGGGACGAGGTGGCGGCCGTCGTGCGCGCCGCGCGGGCCGCGGGGATGTCGGTGACGGCGCGCGGGGCGGGCACCGGGCTCTCGGGCGCGGCCACGCCCGACGACGGCGCCGTGCTCGTGTCGTTCGCGCGGATGGACCGGGTCCTCGAGGTCGACCCGGTCGAGGCCGTCGCCGTCGTCCAGCCCGGCGTCCCCCTCACCGTCCTCGACGCCGCCGCGCGCGAGCACGGCCTGACCTACCCCGTGCACCCGGGTGAGCAGTCGGCGTCGCTGGGCGGCACGGTCGCCACCAACGCCGGCGGCATGCGCGCCGTGCGCTACGGCGTGACGCGGTCGCACGTGCTCGGGCTGGAGGCGGTGCTCGCCGACGGGTCGGTCGTGCGCACCGGCGGGCGGCTCGCGAAGATCTCCTCGGGCTACGACCTCACCCAGCTGCTCGTCGGCTCGGAAGGCACGCTCGCGCTGGTCACCGAGGTGATCGTCCGCCTGCACCCCCACCTGCCGGCGCGGCGCACGGTGCTCGCGCCGTTCCCGTCCGCCGACGCCGTGACCGCCGCCGTCGGGCGCGTCCTCGCCGCCGGCCTCGCGCCGACGATCTGCGAGTACCTCGACGGCCCGACGATGCGCGCGGTCTGCGCCGCCGCCGACCTCTCCCTCGGCCTGCCCGAGGACCTCGTCGACGCCGACCACCTGCTCGTCGAGCTGGCCGGACGGCGCCAGGAACGGGTGGACGAGGACGCCGAGGAGCTCGCCGACGTCCTGGGCACGCTCGGCGCCGCGGACGTGTTCGACCTGCCCGCGGGCTCGGCGCGCCGGCTCGTCGAGGCGCGGGAGGGCGCGTTCTGGGCGGTGAAGGCCGCGGGCGCCGACGAGATCGTCGACCTCGTCGTGCCCCGCTCGGCCATGGCCGCGTTCCTCGCGCGGGCCCGGGCGGCCGGCGACGCGCACGGCGCGCGGGTGCTGGGCTGCGGGCACGCCGGCGACGGCAACGTGCACCTCGCGGTGTTCCAGCCCGACCCGGAGCGGCTCGGGGCGACGCTGCACGACGTCTTCGCCGCCGGCATCGCGCTGGGCGGCGCGGTGTCGGGCGAGCACGGCGTCGGGCGGGCGAAGGCCCACGCGCTCGAGACCTTCGGCGACCCCGCCGCGCTCGAGGCCGTCCGTCGGATCCGGGCGGCGCTCGACCCCGAGGGTGTGCTCAACCCGGGCTGCGCGGTGCGGTGACCCGACGGCGCTAGGGTCCGGGACGTGGCGGAGCTCGTCATCGCCCGCAACCCCGACCCGGACTCGTCGCTGCGCTACCTGCTGTGGCTCCCGGTCGGCGAGGGCCTGCTGTTCCGCACCTCGGACACGTGGCCGCGCACCAAGGCCCTGTACTGCCACCCGGCCGACCTCGGCGAGTGGCCGGCCGGGGACGACCTCGACGTCGTGGAGCGCGTCGCGCTCCGGTCATGCGCACGTCGCGGCGCCGCCATCGACGTGGTGGTCGACCGGGGCCGCGAGAACCGCTCGCAGATCGTCTACACCCGGGGACGCGGGCGGGACATGGTGTTCTGGCAGTCGCCGCGGACGCGCAAGCAGGCGCGGCCGCAGGTCCGGACGCCGACGGCGCGGGCACCCGGCGTCGACGAGCTCGAGATCGTCGTCGACGCCCACGAGCGCTACCCCTACCGCTTCGCGTCCCAGCAGACCCGGACGGCGCGGCGCGCCCTGCCCGCCGGGGACTACGGCGTCCTCCTCGACGACACGCTGGTCGCCTCGGTGGAGCGCAAGTCGCTGCCCGACCTCGTCTCGAGCATCGCGAACGGCCGGTTGCGGTTCGCGCTCGGGGAGCTCGCGGCGCTCCCCCGCGCGGCGGTGGTCGTGGAGGACCGCTGGTCGCAGGTCTTCGCGCAGCGCCACGTCCGGCCGGCCCGGGTGGCCGACTCGCTGGCCGAGCTGCAGGTGCGGTGGCCCGGCGTGCCCATCGTCTTCGCCGAGACCCGCCCGCTCGCCGAGGAGTGGACCTACCGCTTCCTCGCAGCGGCGCTGGCCTGGGCGCACGACGAGCAGGCCATCGGGCTCCGGATGGCGGGCGCGGCGTCCGAGCTCGCGGCCGGCGACGCGCCGCAGCCCTCGACCGCGCAGGTGCGGGCCTGGGCCCGCTCGGCCGGGATCGACGTGCCGGACCGCGGACGGCTCCGCCCGGACGTCTGGGCACGCTTTCGGGAGGCCCACGCGAGCACGGAGTGACGCGCTCCGTGCGGTTGTACCGCGGACGGTGACCGCCGACACTCGTGAGCGTGGCCGACGATCCCGTCCTCCGCGATCACGAGGTCCTCGTCGTCGGGGCCGGCTTCGCCGGCCTCTACGCGATCCACCGCCTGCGCGAGCGGGGCTTCGCCGTGCGCGGACTCGAGGCCGCCGACGGTGTGGGCGGCACCTGGTACTGGAACCGGTACCCGGGCGCGCGGTGCGACTCCGAGAGCTACTACTACTGCTACTCGTTCTCCCGCGAGCTCGAGCAGGAGTGGGACTGGACCGAGCGCTACCCCGGCCAGGCCGAGATCCTCTCCTACCTCGAGCACGTGGCCGACCGCTTCGACCTGCGCCGCGACATCTCCTTCTCGACGCGCGTCGTCGGCGCCCACCGCGACGAGGCCGCCGACCGCTGGGTCGTCGAGACCGACCGCGGCACCTGGACCTGCCGGTGGCTCGTCACCGCCGTCGGCTGCCTGTCGTCGGCGAACGTCCCCGACATCCCAGGGCTGGAGTCCTTCGCCGGCGAGTGGCACCACACCGGACAGTGGCCGCACGAGGGCGTCGACGTCGCCGCCCGGCGGGTCGGGGTCGTCGGCACCGGGTCCACCGGGATCCAGGCCATCCCGGTGCTCGCCGCGGCGGCCGGGCACCTGACGGTGTTCCAGCGCACGGCGAACTACAGCATCCCGGCCCGCAACGCCCCGCTCTCGGCGGCCGAGGCGGCGGGCTACAAGGACGACTACGCCGCGATCCGCGAGCTCCAGCAGGCCTCCACCAACGGCCACCCGTTCGTCGTGAGCGACGTCGACGTCCTCGCCCTGCCCGAGCGCGAGCGCCGCGCCCTGTTCGAGCGGGCGTGGGAGCGCGGCGGGCTGCGGTTCCGCGCGGCGGTGCGCGACGTGCTCACCGACCCGGCGGTCAACGAGACGGCGTCGGAGTTCATCCGCTCGAAGATCCGCGAGACGGTCGACGACGCGGCCACCGCCGAGGCCCTCAGCCCGCGCGACCACCCGTTCGCCACCAAGCGCCCGCCGATCGACACCGACTACTTCGCGACCTACAACCGGGAGGACGTGTCGCTGGTCGACGTGCGCGCCGACCCGATCGCGGCGATCACGCCGGACGGGGTGCGCCTGGCCTCGGGCGCGGAGCACCCGCTCGACGTGCTGGTGTTCGCCACCGGGTTCGACGCCCTGTCCGGCCCGCTGCTGCGCCTCGGCCTGCGGGGCACCGGCGGCGTGGCGCTCACCGACGCCTGGGCCGAGGGCGCGGCGACCTACCTGGGGCTGGGCGTCGCGGGCTTCCCGAACCTGTTCACGATCACCGGGCCCGGCAGCCCGTCGGTGCTGACGAACATGCCGACCTCCATCGAGCAGCACGTCGACTGGATCGCCGACCTCCTCGGGCACCTGCGCGCCCACGACCTCGACGCCGAGCCGACCCCCGAGGCGCAGGCGCGCTGGGCCGAGCACGTCCGCGAGGCCGCCGACGCGACGCTGCTGCCGCAGGCCGCGAGCTCCTGGTACCTCGGCGCGAACGTGCCGGGCAAGCCGCGCGTGTTCCTGCCCTACGCCGGCGGGTTCGCCCGCTACCGCGCGATGTGCGACGCCGAGGCGCAGGCCGGCTACCCGGGCTTCGCGCTGCGGGCGCAGGATCAGGCGGTCTGGAGGGCCGGGCGGTCGGGGTGGTCGGCGCGGACGACGAGGTCGGCGACGGCGACCGGGTCGACCTCGTCGTCGTAGCGCGCGTAGGCGGGCAGGGTCCAGGCCTCGTCGGCGGGGGTGCGGCGCTGCAGCACCGTCGCCGACAGGGCCAGGTGCACGCTGAGCTCGGCGGGCAGGCCCCGGCCGAGCAGCAGCGGCCCGTCGACCACCACCACGCCCGCCGGGGGCAGCGCCACCCGCGACGCGCGCGCGGCCCGGTCGACGGCGACGTCCCACAGCCGCGGCAGGACCTCGCCGCGCCCGCCGGGCCCGAGGGGCGCGAGCACCTCGCGGATCAGGGCGCCCTCGTCGAGCCAGTCGTCGTAGAACGCGTCCGGGTCGGTGCGCCCGCGCTCGAGACGCACCGACGCCGGGCGCAGGAAGTCCCACGCCGACACCCGCACCACCGGCCGCGAGCGCACCCGCAACGGGTCGACCAGCGCGTCGGCCAGCACCTCCGGGCGCGCCGGCGGGGCACCGTCGACGAGCACCCGGACGTGCCCCGGCCCGGCGCGCTCGATCGCGGCGACGAGCTCGTCGGCGAGGGCGGCGGGGGTCAGCGGGCGGATGGGCATCGCCCTCCAGGATGCCGCGCGCTACGCCCGCGCGGCTCCCCGGGCCGCGCCCTGGCCGGCGTCGTCCTCCGACGCGTCGTCCGCCTCGTCGAGCGCCGGATCGCGCGGGTGCATCGTCAGCAACGCCGCCAGCGACACCACGGCACAGATGATGATGTAGATCGAGATCCAGGTGCTCGACCCCGTCCCCGCCAGGATCGCCGTGGCGATCAGCGGCGCCGGCCCACCCGCGGTGATGGAGGCCAGCTGGTAGCCCAGCCCGGCACCGGTGTAGCGGATGCCGGTGCCGAAGCTCTCGGAGATCAACGCCGCCTGCGGCCCGTACATCATGTCGTGGAACACCAGGCCGAGGATCATCCCGAGCAGCACCAGCCCACCGACACGCGTGTCCAGCAGCCAGAAGTACGGGAACGCGTAGAGCCCGGTCAGCACCACGCCCGCGCCGTAGACCAGCCGCCGGCCGACCCGGTCGGAGAGCCAACCGAAGAACGGCACGCTGACGATGCCGATGCACGCGGCGACGATGAGGTAGAGCAGCAGGTCGCCGCGCGCGAGCTCGAGCTGCTGGGTGCCGTACACCAGCACGAACGAGGTGAACAGGTAGAACGGTGCCTGCTCGGCGGTCCGGACGAGCAGGGCCTTGAGCACGTCGCGCCACTGGGTGCGCAGCGTCTCGGCCAGCGGCAGCTTCGTGACCTTCCCCGACGACTTGACCTGCGCGAACGCGGGGGACTCGAGGACGGTGAGCCGGATCCACAGCCCGACGCCGATGAGGACGATGCTGGCGATGAACGGCACCCGCCAGCCCCACTCGAGGAACTCCGGGCCGGAGAAGAAGTAGACGACGGCCGTGCCGCTCGCCAGCCCGATCGGCACCCCCGCCTGCGGCCACGCGGCCATGAGGCCGCGCTGGCGGCGGTGGCCCCACTCCATGGCCATGAGCACCGCGCCGCCCCACTCGCCGCCGACACCGATGCCCTGCAGGACCCGCAGCAGCGTCAGGAGGATCGGTGCGGCCAGCCCGATGGTCTCGTAGGTGGGCAGACACCCGATGAGCACCGTCGCGCCACCCATGATCAGCAACGTCGCCACCAGGCTCTGCTTGCGCCCGATGCGGTCGCCGTAGTGCCCGAAGATCGCCGCGCCGATCGGCCGCGCCGCGAACCCCACGAACTGGGTCGAGAACGCCAGCAGGACGCCACCGACCTCGTCGTTGGCGAAGAACAGCGGCCCGAACACCAGCGCGGCCGCGGTGTTGTAGAGGAAGAAGTCGTACCACTCGATGGTGGTGCCGACCGTGCTCGCGACCACCGCCTTGCGTTTGAGCGTCCTGCGGTCCACTCCGGCGGGAAGGGTGCTCATGGCCGCCTATGGTCGCGATCACACCCACATGAGGCAATACCTCACGTGCACCACACCTGCTGGCCCGTTCAGATCACGGAGAAGCGATCGGTCAGCTGCTCTCCGTCATCCCGCGAGACGAGGCAGCTGACCTGGCGCCCGCCCGACACCGGCCCCGTGGACTGCGGGTCGGCGAACGCCGCGCGGCTCGGCACGACGGCCGTCATGCGCAGGTCGTCGCGGTCGACGCCGCCGGCGCTGGGCACCAGGAGGTCCGAGTCGACGTAGAGCGCGCAGTACGCGCGCCCGAACGCCGCGAGCTCGGCCTCGCCGGGGTAGGACACCGGGCGGCCCTCGCCGATCGGCGCGACCGTCGCGACCACCTCGACGTCGTGCGGGTTGCCGCACTGCTCGTCGGCGGCCGGGCCGAACCCGTCGCCGGAGGCGACCTGCCCGCGCGCGCACTGCCCCTCGAACAGCGTGAACGCCCGGAGGTCGCCGTCCGGCCCGAACGTCAGGACGTCCGGCTCGGCGGTGAAGGGGCGCCAGCCGGCCATCAGGGCCCCGGCCAGCAGCACCACGAGGACGGCCGCCACGGCCCCGGCGGCCACCACCACGCGGCGCGGCACGGCCGGGCGCGCCGTCCCCCCGGCGCTCAGTGCTCCTGCTCCACGCGCAGCGCCTGCTCCTCCACGGTGCCCGGCTCGTTGTCGATGGCCGCGACCTCACCGATCGCGTCGTCGCTCGGCAGGCCCGTCGGCTCCACGCCGTCGACGGCGGACGAGACGCCGAGCTCGACCTCGTGCCGCTCGTCGGCGAGCACCTCGCCGGCGGTGGCCCCGTCGGCCCCGTCGGCGTCGAGCACGACACCGCCCCCGACGCCGTCGACCGCGTTCGCCGGGTCGTCGACGGACTCGTCGAGCTCGTCGATCGGCGTGGCCGCGAGCGGACGGTCCGGCGGCTGCTCGACCGTCGGCTCGGGCTCCTCCTGCGGCAGGCGGTAGTCGATGCTCGGTGAGGTCTCCTCCCACTCCTGGGTGCCGCCCAGGCGCACGTCACGGCTGTACCCCTCGGGCGCGTCCATGCCGTCCTCGAGCGGGTCCGCGCCCATGCGGTCCTCGTCCATGACCACGGCCGGCTCGGTGTCCAGCGCCGTCATGTCGTTGTCCAGGACGGCCTCGCCCCGTTCGACCGACTCCTCGCTCACGCGTCCTCGCTCCTCGGGTGTGAAGACCGGCGGACATCCTCCGCCGTGCCGGTGCCCTTCCCGTCACCGGCCCCCGCCATGCCCGGAGCGCGCTGGGTGACGCCGGGTCCGCGGCGAACGGCGGTGGCCGACGTACCGGTGATCGAAGTACCGATACGGACACTGGGTGTCAGCGACGGCACTTCGCTGACACGCTCAGCCGCGGATGCGCGTCTCGCTGTCGCCCCACTCCTTGGCGCGGAGCTCGAACTTCTGGATCTTCCCGGTCGAGGTCTTGGGCAGCTCGGCGACGAGCTCGACGTCCCGCGGCGCCTTGTACCGGGCGATGACGCCCTTGACGTGCTCGACGATGTCGTCGGGCTCCGCGGACTCGCCCTGGCGCAGGACGACGAACGCCTTGGGGCGCTCGCCGAAGCGGTCGTCGGGCACGCCGACCACGGCGGCCTCGAGCACCGCCGGGTGCGAGAGCACGGCCTGCTCGACCTCGACGGTGGAGATGTTCTCGCCGCCGGAGATGACGACGTCCTTGGCCCGGTCGCGCAGCTCGACGTAGCCGTCGGGGTGCATGACGCCGAGGTCGCCGGAGTGGTACCAGCCGCCGGCGAACGCCTTCGCGGTCGCGTCGGGGTCCCGGTAGTAGCCCGACATGACGTTGTTGCCGCGCATGACGATCTCGCCCATGGTCGTCGCGTCGGCGGGGACGTCGACGAGCTCGACCGACGCCCAGTCGGTGACGTCGTCGGGGAGGACCTCGACCACCCGCAGCGGCTCGGTCTGCAGCATCCCGACGCCCTGGCGCGCCTGCAGCTTCGCCCGCGCGTGCTCCTCGAGCCCGCGCCACTCCTCCTGCCACTGGCACACCGAGTAGGGCCCGTAGGTCTCGGTGAGCCCGTAGACGTGGACGATCCGGAAGCCCATCTCCTCCATCTCGAGAATGGTGGTCGGGCTCGGCGGCGCGCCGGCGGTGGTGACCACCAGCGCGTAGTCCAGCGTCCGCGCCTCGGCCGCGTTCATGATCGTCGTGACGACGGTCGGGGCGCCGTTGAGGTGGGTGACGCGGTGCTCGCCGATGAGGCGCCAGATCGCGTCGCCGCGGACCTCGCGCAGGCAGACGTGGGTGCCGCCGATCGCCGTGATCGCCCACGGCGTGCACCAGCCGTTGCAGTGGAACATCGGCAGCGTCCAGAGGTAGACGCTCGACGGGTCGTGGTAGCTGTGCACGATCTCGCCGAACGAGTTCAGGTACGCGCCGCGGTGGTGGTACTGCACGCCCTTGGGGCGCCCGGTGGTGCCGCTGGTGTAGTTGATGCTGATCGTGGAGCGCTCGTCGTCGACCTCCCAGGGCAGGTCGTCGCCTCCCTCCCCGCGGGCGAGCAGGTCGTCCCAGGTCGGGCCCTCGACCGACGTGCCCGCGTCCGGGCCCTGCGGGTCGACGAGCGTGACGACCTCGCGCACCGTCTCCAGCGAGTCCGCGATCGGCTCGACGGTGCGGCGCAGGGCCGAGTCGACCACCAGCACGGTCGACCCGGAGTGGTCGAGGATGTAGCGCACCTCCTCGCTCGACAGGCGCGTGTTGACGGCGACGAGCACCGCACCCGCGAGCGGCACCCCGAAGTGGGCGACGAGCATCGCCGGCACGTTGGGCAGCAGGCACGCCACGCGGTCGCCGGGCCCGACGCCGCTCGCGCGCAGCCCGCGGGCGAGGCGCTGGGCCTGCGCGGCGAACTGCGCGTACGTCGTGCGCTCGGTGCCGTGGACGATGGCGACCTTGTCCGGGTAGACGTCGGCGGAGCGGCGCAGGAACGCCAGCGGCGTGAGCGGGGTGATCCAGGTCTCGGGCGCGGTCACGCCCGGATCATCGCCCCTCACCGTGTGACGGGCCAGAGCGACGTGCGTAGTCGGGACGTTCGTCCGATCCCGGTGCGGTGGGGAGCCCCGCCGCGGACCAGGCGCGGAAGCCGCCGGCGACGTCGGTGGCGCGGTGCAGCCCGAGGTCCTGGAGGGCCGCCGCGGCGAGCGACGACGTGTAGCCCTCGGAGCACAGCACGATCCACTGCTGGTCGTGGTCGGTGACCTCGGCGATCCGCGCCTCCGAGGTCGGGTCGAGGCGCCACTCCAGGTGGTTGCGCTCGATGACGAGCGCGCCGGGCACCGTGCCCTCGTCGAGGCGCTGCCAGCCGGGCCGGATGTCGACCAGCCGTGCGCCGTCCGCCACCGCAGCCGCGGCCTCGTCCGGCGCGAGGCGGTGCAGGCGGGCCCGGGCGGCGGCGAGGAGGTCGTCGACACCGGACGCGGAGCGCAGCGGAGCCGGACCGTCGGTCCCGCTCACTCCGGCCACTCTCCCGGGGCGACCAGCTCCGAGCGCGTGCGGCGCAGGACGCCGCCCTCGACCGCGTAGTACGACATCGCCGACAGCGGCGGCGAGTACGCGTGGACGCTGACGGCGGTCTCCAGGGCACGGTTGCTGACGTCGTGCACGTGGCCGAGGCCGAACGCGACGCTGCGGCCCGGGTCGACGACGCGGCGGCGCAGCCCGGGCCCGCGGGCGGCGATCTCCTCGGCCGCGCAGGTGCCGTCGTCCTCGCTGCCGGGCGTCCAGCGCCACTCGGTCAGGGCGCCGCGCACGACGGTCAGCGCGCCGAGCGAGCCGCCGTGGTCGTGCAGCTCGGCGGCCTGTTCGGTGGCCCAGGAGATCAGCCAGACGTCGAGGTGCTCGTCGGCGTGCAGGCGCCGCGACCAGCGGCGGACGGGATCGACGGCGACGTCGTGGCGGCCGGCGTCGACCTCGTCGGCGACCTCCCGGGTGAGCGCGAGGAGGTCGGCGAGGCTCGCCGGGGTGGGGCCGTCCTGCCAGCGGCGGCGGTCGGGGCGCCGCGAGCGGGGGCGGGTGAAGGGGCCGGTGTCGGGACCGGCCGCGGCGGTGGCGGTCGCCGTGGCGGGCGTGGGGGCGGG